>NZ_JAUSVL010000001.1 GCF_030814695.1 Oligosphaera ethanolica
CTCGTAGGTCCGCAGCTGCTTGTTCTCGTAGCTGCGTCGCAGGAACAGCCCCTGGGCGTATGGCGTCAGGCGCAGCGCGTCGTCCGGATTGATCACGTAGGCAATCTGCCATTCCCAGCCAAAAGCCTGCGACTCGTCCACATTCGCATATTGGTAGGTCGTCGGATTCACGCGGGGCATGGTGATGTAATCCCGCGCGTCGCTGAAAAACAAGGCTGAATCAACACTCAGACGGCCATTTTCGTAACGCCCGCCGAGCTCAAAGCTGTTGGTCCGCTCGGCGTCCAAGTCGGCATTGGGCAGCACGTCGCTGCCATTATCGCTGTGACGCGTGCCGGTATACAGCTCCAGCAGTGAGGGGAAACGATAACCCTGGCCAAAACCCAGGCGCAGGGTAAGGTTCTCAAAACTGCGGTTCAACAGGGTCGCGCTGAACACCGACGCGTCGTCGCGCTGGGTCTCCTCCGGATAAGCGCGCGTCGTCTCGTCCAAACGCGAATAGACCCACGTGTGGCGCATGCCAAAATCCATGGTCCAGTCAGAATTCATGGCCCATTCGTCACGCAAAAACAGCGCCAGCTGGGTCTGCAGGGCGTCGTCTTCATTGAGGCTATGCGTTGGTGGCCGCGGCACGGGCAGGCCACTGATGGTGCTGGTCGCCCGGTCCTTGTCATCCAGCTGGTCCACCATGAAGTCAAAGCCACCAATGAGATAGTGCCCGCCCGGCAAGGTCCAATCCGTCTGAATGCTGCCGCCGTAGGTCCGCAGGCGGTTCCACACCGTGCTGTCTACCAGCACTTTCATGGTGAAGGGCCCCGCCGGCGCGCTGGCGCCGATGCGCTGATCAAAATTCTTCACGCTTTCCTGCGCATACAAATCCATAGACAAGCGCGTAAGATGCTCGCTGAGCTCATGCAGCTCGGCGTGAATGCTGAGCTTCTCGCGGTTCCAGTCCGGTATGTGTGCGTAGAAACTCGTCAGACCAGCCGGTAAAGTCGGCGGTGGCGCCGACGACACGCTGCTGGTGAAGCGCTCATAACGCGCCCGGATGGACAGGGTTTCATTGCGCCAGCCGACGTAGGTGGCGATGTCATCCATGTCGTAACTCGTGGGTTTGACAGTGCCCTCCGGCGTGCGGCGATCGTCATGCTCCAGGCGCAGGCCCGACAGGCCGTACTCCCAGCCCTCGCTGAAGCCGTCGAGCGTCACCGCCGTGCCCCAGCCGCGCGTCGCGCTGTCCGCAGATAATTCCACGGTGCCGGTCAGCGGCACCTCCACCTTGCGGCGGGTAATAATGTTGACCACGCCACCCACCGCCTCGGAGCCATACAACACCGACGCCGGCCCGCGGATAACCTCAATGCGCTCCACGCCCGCGCAGGTGAACAGCACCGGCGGGCCATTCATGGATTTCTGCTCGGACAGCCGCTGGCCGTCCTGCAATATCAGCACGCGGTTCGCACTTTCGCCCCGGATGGTGATGCGCGGCATGCCCGGCGTCGACAGGGTCTCGACTGTCAAGCCAGGTACATCGCGGAGCACATCGGCCACCGTGCGTTTCGGCGACGCTTCCAATTCAGCGCGGCTGATGACCGTGATCGCCAACGGCGCCTCCAACAGCAACTCGTCGCTGCGCGTGGATGTCACCCGCAACTCCGGCAAGGGGTCACCCGTGGCATCGGCCTCGGCACACGCTACCCACGGCGCGCATAACCACGCCAACAACATCAGTCGGCTCAAACGACGCATGCTAACGGATGCTTTTACACTCGGTGTTTTCAAAATGATGCGTGCCTTCTGTTGTTGTGTAAGTCAACTTACGTTTGCTCATAATCCCAGCAATCAATGACGCGGTTCAGCGCTCAGCCGATGGCGGCAAGACCACCACGTCGCTCGCACGCACGCTCAGAGTCACCTGCTCGCCCGCGCGGCCGCCACTGACTGGATTGAGCTCGCAAAAAGACAATTCAACCCCGCCAGCGACCTCCGCAACGTGGTTGGCGATCTCGCCCAGATACGTGCTCTCGCGCAATACCGCCGACAGCGTGTTGTCGCCGCCCTCGCCGATGCTCAAGGCCTCCGGCCGCAACGACAGCAGCACGTCCTGGCCCTCGCGCGCCCACTCCGGCGACAACGACGACCGGATCAGCCCGCAGGGCGTCTCCACCAGCACGCCCGTCGCCGACCGCTCTTTGATCGTGCCACTGACAAAATTGGTCTCGCCAATGAAATTGGCGATGAAGGCGCTGGCTGGGCGCCGATACAGGTCCTGCGGCGTAGCGACCTGCTCGACCACGCCGTCCTTGAGCACCGCCACGCGATCGGCCATGCTCAGCGCTTCCTGCCGATCATGGGTGACGTAGATGCCGGTCAGGCCACTGTCCTTGCACAAGCGGCGGATTTCCCGCCGCATATCCCGCCGCAGTTTCGCGTCCAGGTTCGCCAGCGGCTCGTCAAGCAGCAGGCAGCCCGGCTCCACCACCAGCGTCCGCGCCAGCGCGACGCGCTGCTGCTGACCGCCGGACAGTTCATTGGGCTTACGCTGCCGCAGATGTTCAATCTGCACCCGCTGCAACGCCTCACGCACCCGCCGCTCGCGCTCGTCCTTGGGCACTTTGCGCATTTCCAGACCGAAGGCGACATTCTCCGCCACGGTCATGTGCGGCCACAACGCGTAGCCCTGAAAGACCATCGCCGTATTGCGCTCGTTAGCCGGCCGACTGGCGACATCCTCGCCATTGAGCATGATCTGGCCGCTACTGACGCTCTCGAAACCGCCGATGCAACGCAACAAGGTCGTCTTGCCGCAGCCCGACGGCCCCAGCAGAAAAAACAACTCGCCGTCGGCTATCTCCAAATTGACGTCATGCAGTGCCCGGACTTGCCCAAAGAATTTGCTGACGCCGGCAATGGTAACTTTCATACACCCACCTGTGAACTTCCTGCAAGGACACTATTTTGGCCGGCACGACGTATCGCCGGCGCCATTGTTTCATTCATATCGGCTCTGGCGTTTGGGATCGAAGGCCTCACGCACACCCTCGCCTACCAGCACGCCCATCAACATCACCACAAATAACGCCAGGGACGGATACAAAATCAGCCACCACGCCCAGCGCTGGCTCTGTGCCTGCTGCAGGAGCTGCCCCAGGCTCGGCGTCGGCGGCGGCAAACCGAAGCCAAGATAATCCAGCGCGGCCAAAGAACCAATGGCGCCTACCAGCGAAAAGGGAAAAAAGGTGATCAGCGGCACCACGGCATTGGGCAACAGGTGCTTCAGCACGATGCGCCAGCCCGGCAGCCCCAGACAGCGCGCGGCTTCCACAAAGGGCTGGCGCCGCAGACGCAGCATCTCCGCACGCATGTAGTAGGATATGCCAATCCAGTTGAACAGCGCATAGCAGAAGATCATCAGCCAGAATCCCGGCCCATAAATGGAACCCATGAGGATGACAATGTACAAGAAGGGCAAGGCGCTCCAGATCTCCACCAGGCGCTGCCCCGTGACGTCCACCCAGCCACCCAAATAGCCCTGCAAGGCCCCCAGCGCGGTGCCAATGCTCAGTGAGCATAGCACCAATATCAGCCCGAAACTCAACGAGGTGCGCAGGCCGTACAATATGCGCGCCAGCACGTCCCGCCCCGCATCGTCCAGCCCAAACCAGTGCCGCGGCACCGGCCGGAACGGAAAACGCACCAGCTCCTTCTCGCTGCTCAACACGTAAGTCGTGTCATGCAGGCTGACCTCAGCACGAACGGCCTCGCCGGCAAAGGCCCGGCCGACCTGCTCGCGGATCTGCTCGCGTAAAGCCGCCGGCAAGGCCCCAAAACGCTCACGGTCGCGCTCGGGCTCAGGCCGCGCGGCAAGAAAATGCCAGGCGTAGCGCGGCGCGGCAAGCGCGCCCTGACCGCTCAACGTCAGTCGCAGCAGTGGCGGCGCACTTGCCCGCGGACTGTACGCCGGCAAACTCACGTCAATATCCGGATTATCACCCTGCCCTAGGCAACGTACACTGACGGCTGCCGCCGCCTGGTTGTTGAAACGCTGCGTCATGGCCGCCGACAACTCCGGTGGCAGCGCCCAGAAGTCGTCTAAATTGAGCCCGCGCCACTCGGGCTCGACGCCACCAAACAGCGCCTTGGCACCAACGAAGCGGACCAGCCTGCCAAACGCGTCCACGCTGGCGCCCGCCAACGCCGGCTGCGGTTCCAACCGGCAACTCACCCGCAGATGGGGCTCGAGGTCGGCAATGGGCACCGGCTCGTTCGGACCGGAACGCAACGGCGGCCACAACATCCACGCCGATCCGTACTGAAACTCGCGCCGCTCGGCCAGCCGACGGTAGTCCGTACGCGTGCCCAGGCCACTGCCGGTGAAAGCGTCGTCGGGATAAAAACGCCACACGGGGAAAAACAGTCGCCCTTGGTGCCGAACCACCAGCGGCACGTCGTTGCAGATCAACTCCGACCCCAACGTCAGGCCGTAAAGCAATAGCAGCGCCAGCAGCGCGTACCACGCACGGCGAATCTCGCGGAAACGCCGCCAGCGCTTTCTCGTAATGGGATTGAGGCGCAAAAACACGTTGGTCACTCCGTCGGCAACAAAAAACCGGTTCTCGTGAACCGGCCATAACATATCGGCACTCGCAGTCGCGCGTCGCACGCACCACTTCGGCAGTCGCACTCGCAGTCGCGCGTCGCACGCACCAATAATGTACGTACCACAAAGCACCATTGCCACCAACAACGACCCGAAATCTCACGCAACAAGTAATCGGTCACCCATTGATAACCAAAACTGTGGTGCCTCTACGAGGCACTGCCTGTTGGCAGGCAGCGTCCCCAGGCTAAAGCCTGGGGTTAAGCATGGTTAAGCGCCTACGGCGCAAAGACATGACGATTGAATAATGGTGGTTTTCGGCTCGGATCGGACAAAGCACGTCATCTGATCGGCCAAGTTCGGCCCGGAGGGCCGGACCATGCATAACCCCTGGCGAGGCGCCCGGAGGGCGCCGCAACCAGGGGGGGGGAACAGCAACAGCAAATTGCGCCTGGAGGGCGCCACATTGGCTTAACACGTTACGTCTCACCGCTCCAGAGTAAGGCAGACGTGCCGACATTATCAATCGCTAACCGATTACCGCAATAATGCGGAGCCTCGCGCGCCCATTTACCGACCGTGGTGTGGGCTTTCAGCCCGCGCCGTCGCCAGAGGCCAGTAAACGTCCACTCGCGCGCCCGACATCCAAGGCCGCAAAGCGACAGAAGCGCTGAAAGCGCGAAACATACCAGCCCAGGGCAAGCAGCGCCGAAGGCGCGCGCCGCCCTGGGTAACGCGTCATTTGTGTTCGTGTTCCTCGGCGCCTTTGGCCCCAGTCGGCGCAGCTGACTGGGGCCAAAGGCGCAATGGAACCATGTAACGTTTACCCCGTTTTGTGCCCTGCGACTCTCGCAGTGTTTTTTGTTAATGTGCGAAATCTTGTGATGAACACTTGTATTTGCGCCAATGTGACCGAAACTCTTCTTTTGCTAAAGAATTTTGTACAATAGACTCCTTATCAGATAGTTATGCATGAATTTGCCACTACGGCGCTGAGAAAGGCTTCAGAACTACTGTGTCAAGTCTCTCTTTTTATCACAAGATTTCGCACATTACCGTTTTTTTAGGTCGCCCTTCGGGGCTCATTTCGGGTGGGCCCCCTACCCAGGGCGGCGCGCCCTGGGGGCGCTTGCCCTGGGCTATCTTAGGCCGCGCCTTTGGCGCTGAAAACAAAAGGCTGCAGGAAAAATTGGTATCAATAGCTCCTATGAAACCCGCTGCCGCAAAGGTCGGCGGAATCAAGGTCGAATAGCTGGGCGACGACTGGCCGTGGGTTACCTGCAAATTGTCCCCGGTGAATTCCCTGCCGGGATGTACACTCCTATGAAACACGCTGCCGCAAAGGTCGGCGGAAATCAAGGTCGGATGGTTGGGCGGCGGCGGGCCGTGGGTTTCCTGCAAATTGTCCCCGGTGTTTTCCCCACCGGGATGGTTAATTACCGATTACGCCTCGCGGCCGTGGAGTGGGCGTCTCGCCCACTCCGACAAGACGGCTCATAAAACCGTCCTCGTCATCCACGCCGACCGTACCCGGTCCGTCTCCCCCGCCGCACGAGCCGTTCGCACAGCGGCTGGAAGCCGCTGCTACTCTGGGCCCGCTTTGACTCCGCTGCCGCAAAGGTCGGCGGAAATCAAGGTCGAATGGCTGGGCGGCGACTGGCCGTGGGTTTCCTGCAAATTGTCCCAGCGAAGCACCGGGGTGGTTACTAACCGATTACGATATGTGCTACTGCCACATCTTCTGCGGTCAATTTCCGGCCGCCAGTCCCCGCCGGTTGATGAAATCCGTTGTCGCCGCCAGAAATGCCTCGGCGCACTCGGCAAAATCCTCGCCAAGGTCCCCAGGGCTTTTCAGGCAAAGCGGCAACAACGCTAGCAACTGCCCCTCCACCGGCCGGGCCTTTTGCAACGAGGGCAGCATCTCCATGCTGAAATCTTTCGGCGCGGCATCCGGGAGCGCATCGCACACTTGTACAAACAGCGCCGCGCCAGCCTGCAGGACCGCCTGTAGCGCCGGCGCCCGACATTCGTCCGCAAAACCGCTGTCACGCAACACTCGTGCCATCCGCAGGTGCCGTTCGGCAGCGGCCAATGGCAGCGCGCTCAGCTGCATGCGCTGCTCGCGGTCCGATGGCCGCGGCGCACTGGCTGCCGGCGTCGCAAAGGCCGTCTTCAGCTCGGGATTGAGCGTGACGATGCCGAGCTTCAGCAGTTTTTGCAGCAGCGCATAGTCGTCCGGACTCAAGATCGCCGTGCGACTCTCGGCACTCTCTTTCCCATGCGTCTTGGCCACGGCCGCCAACACCGCCGGCGCCTTCCGGGGCGGCGCGACCGCCAGCACGGACTGCAACTGACCCGTCTCGCGGTCGTATGCCGCCTGACATAAGCTCGCCGCGTCCTCTTCCAAACTCAACTCCGTGGACAATTGCGCAAAGGGCGACAACGCCTCCGCCGCCACCGGTGGCGCCTCGGCAGCGGCTGAAGTGTCCGGCGACGGCACCCCGGGCGTGCCCGACATGATCGTGCTCAGACGCTCCATGAAGGCCGTGCGGCTGCTCTCCTGCTCGAAGTCCGCAAAATCCCCACGGCCATCCAGCACCGCGTCTGACAATGCCCGCTTGTAATTCAGCGTCACCAGCATGCGCTGCTCTAGAGTGGCTTCCGACACCAAGTTGATGACATGCACGCGATTGCGCTGGTGCTTGCGCCAGGCGCGCGCAATCCTCTGCTCGTGCCGGGCGGGATTCCAGGGCAAGTCCAGATTGATCACCACGCTGGCGGCCTGCAGGTTCAGACCGACGCTGCCCGAATCACTCGACAGCATCACCCGACACGCCGGGTCGTTCTTGAAACGCCGAATCTCGTCCCGTCGTCGCTGCTGGTCAAGCGCGCCGGTATGCAAGGCGTACTTAACATCGGCCGTTGCCAGCGCCTCCTGCACCAGCTCAAGCATGCGCGTCCATTCCGAAAAGATCAAGACTTTGCGTTCCGGCTCGGCCTCCCAGATATCCTTCAGAATCCCCTGCAACTCAAGGACCTTGGGCGACTCGCGTATCTTCTGGTCCAAAATGTACACGCTGTCGCAGAGCATCCGCATGCAGGACAGCGCCAGCTGCAAATGCTTAAATTCGTCGGGCGTCAGCGGATAGCGCCGGGCCTTGGCCGCCAAACGCGTGACTTGATCGGCGTAGTCGTCATAGCGCTTCGACTGCTCGCTGGTCATCTTGACAAAATAGTTGTTGTCGACGCGCTCCGGCAGATCCTCCTTGATCTCGTCCTTGCGCCGCCGCAGCATCACCGGTTGCACCAATGCGTGCAATTCGCGGAGGTTCTGCATGCCACAGACTTTGCCACTGTCGTCAAAAGCATAAAAACGCCGGTTGAAACGAAACAGACTGCCCAACAAGGTCGGGTCGACAAACTCCACCAGCGAGTAGAGCTCGTCAATGCGATTCTCCAACGGCGTGCCCGTCAGCACAAAGGCAAAACGCGACTGCAGGCGTTTCAGGTGGTTCGCAGTCAAGGTCTTCCAATTCTTGATCCGCTGGGCCTCGTCCAAAATCACCAGGTCGGGGTGGAAGTACTCGTTGATCTCCGCCACGTCTTTGAGCACCTGCTCGTAATTCACAATCAGAAAAAAAGCCTGGCTGTTGCGATAGGTGTCAAGCCGGGCCTTACGCAGACCATAGACGATCTCCAGCGGCAAGGCCGTGAACTGCCGGATTTGATCTTCCCACTCGCACTTCAGCGACGCCGGCGTCACCACCAGCACTCGCTTGACGCCGAGGCACTCCTGCTGGATCGCCGCGGCCGCGATGGCCTGCACCGTCTTGCCCAAGCCCATCTCGTCGGCCAGCAAGGCACGCCCCTTGAAAGCCAAATGCAGCGTGCCCGCTATCTGGTAGTCGTACAACGGACAACGCAGCATCGGCAGTTGTCCCTGGTTCTCCTTGAAACGCTCCTCGTAGGCACGACGCCAGTGCGCCTGCTGAGTCTTCAGCCGCTCGGACTGCAAATAAGCCTCAATCTCCGACGACACCCGCACCATCGCGCGCGTCGCGGCGTCGGCGCTGGCCAAGTCCTGCTGCAGAGCCAGCAGTGTCGTCGCCGCCGGCTCTTTCAGCTCGCCATTCACTTTCACATAACGCCGACAAAGCGCCGGCAACTCGCCACGACCAGCGTAACGCAGCACCGGCCGCCAGGGGCTGCGTTCCATGTACAGCTCCACATACGGCGACTCCAGCGCGCCAACGCCCTTCTGTGCGGCCTTCACACGCTCAATGTGCTTGCAGGTGCCAAGAAAATTCTTGGTGAAATCCGGACAACTACAGGTGTTGATGTTCTCCGTCAAGGAACGTAATTCGACGACGTATTCCTGAACGTGATCCTGGTCGCAGCGGCAGACCACATAGTCCCGAAAACGCCCCCGTCGCTCGCCCACCGGCCGCACCTGCATTGGCTCGGCCAGCATCCGCTGCCGGCGCAGCTCAATCTCATAGTCGTCCGTGGTCTTCCAGCTGCTCTGCTGCTTCCACTTTCTGCCCTTCTCAGCGGCGTCCGGCGTCGTTGTCTTCATGGTAGTTCCAACTTCTGCAGTGCGTGAACGTTCTTTCCACCCGCCGCTTTCCCGTCAGCCCCCTACTATACCAGCAATATGCCGGTGTATAACACCACTCCCCCACGTTTACCCCAATTTCACAGCCGGACCAGCGGCGCGTTTCCGCACCTGCCGCATAGTCGTCTGCCAGCGCCACCTCTTTCCTGACGGGACACTGAGCGTTTGTATGGACGCTATAGACGCCATGGACGCTATGGACGCTATGGACGCTATCCTGGTAGCCGCCAGTCAGTCCCCGGCGTCCCAGTAGTCCAAAACCGGTCCCCAGCGTCCAAGGAGTCATTCCCCACGGTCCCGAAAGTCCCCACCGTCCAATCCATGGGACCATGCCTCATGAGTCGTGAGTCCTCGCCCCAACGCAGCCGCCGCCATTGCATCCCCGAAGTCCATGAGGTACCCCAACCACGAGCCGCTGGGACGGCGGCGCTACGGGCGCGCTACGGTCGGCGTGGCTGGCGAGGACGGGGAAATAAGCCGTCTCGCCGGAGTGGGCGAGACGCCCACTCCACAGTCGCGAGACAGGCGATGCGAGGGTGCGGGCGGGGCCGTGGTCTTCCAAGCCGCCAATCTCAAAAATAATCTGCGTCAATCTGCGGAATCTGCGGCATGCTGCCAGCAGATAGAACCAGCGGTGGCAAGAAATTCAAGCAGTAGTTCCCAACTCAAGCCGCGCCCCGGCGAGGAACTTGTCCTGCTGAGCTCATCTGGCATGGACCAACTGATAGCTCTGCTTCCACGACCGGTAGAGGGGCCTGCTGCTGGTAGCGAAAGCGATCGCCGCGTGTTTTTGCTGGTGGCTACACGACGTCGGTAGCAAACAGATGCCTTTCGGCCAGCGTCGCGCTGGCCGAAACACAGTTACTTCGGCATAGGCATTCAGCGTGGCGAGTCGCAAAGCGCGAGCAAATCGTCCACATGGATACTCGCCAGGCATTCGACCGTATCGGCGGCGCCGTAGTAGATTTTTATCTCGCCGCTGTCTTCGAGAATCATGCCGCCGGGAAAGATCACGTTGTTGCGGAAACCGCCGTCGGTCTCGTAAGGCGCCTCGGGCGCTATCAGTGGCTTCTTGCTCATGGCGATGACCTTTGTGGGGTCATCCAGGTCCAGCAGCATCACGCCGGCGCAATAGCGCTTCTGCCAGCTGTTTTCCCAGCCATTCTTGCCGCGGCTGCTGTCGATATCCACCGTGTGAATGAGGGTCAGCCAGCCCTTGGCAGTCTTGATCGGCGGTGCCGCCGGCCCGATCTTGTCATTGGCGTAGGGGACGTCTTCGACGCCCAGCACCAGCTGGTTGTGTCCCCAGTAAACCAAATCCGGCGAGTCAGCCGACCAGATGTCAAAACGGCTGCCGCCGCCACGGCTGTACACCGGGAACGGCCGCTCCAGACGGACGTAACGACCCTGGCAGCGCTCCGGGAAAAGCACCATATTGCGGTTGTCGGGCGCCGTGGTGCAGAGGATATCGAAGTGGTCGAAGTCCTCGGTGACCGCGATGCCACCGCAGATGCCGTGGCGCGTGTCAATGGCGAAGCAGACGTAGCACTTGCCGTCGATCACGGTCAAACGCGGATCGTAACCACGGCTGATCTCCTGGTTGTGCAGATCAAAACACGGCTTGGGCTGGACCTGCCAGTGCACACCATCGTCGCTGTAGGCCAGACCCATGTTGGTCGCCGCCGGATGCACCGAATTCGGCCGCTGGCCGTAGTCGTTGCGAAACACCATCACATAGCGGCCCTGATACTTGGCCACGCCGGCATTGAAGATCAGCGACGCATCGTATGGCACGTCCTTGGCAGACAAAATCGGGTTCTGCGGACAACGGACGATCTTGTCGTTGCTGCGCAAGTCACCCACGGGAGTGTAGGTCATGGCCATAATTCATTCTCCTGAATATGAAGCTCAAAAAAAACGCGCGGAACCGCCGCGCGCGCTGTTGCCTGGAAAATATCGCCCGTCCAGATGATTCTACAAGATTCGCCATGCAAATACAGGTAAATGCATGCCTGGCTGTTGCAGCCGCCAGCGCGCCGAGTTACCTTGTACAACAACGTGCCCTCTAACCACCACGCGGAGAAAATCTACCATGGCCAGACGCTGCATGATTGCGACCCTGGGACCGGCCGCACAACATCTCGATGCGACCCTCAGTTACCAGCAGGGCGTCGAACGCATGATCGCCTTCTGGAAACGCCAGATCGACCCCGTGCTGCCCACGCAGCCCGACCTCATCGTCATCCCCGAGGCCAGCGACCGCTACAGCAACCTCACCGCCGACAAACGCCGGGAGTACTACCGCGTCCGCAAAGAACAGGTCAGGGATTTCTGGTGCGAAACCGCGCGGGAAAACCACTGCTACATCGCCTACTCGGCCGCCCGTGAACTCCCCGACGGCAGCTGGCGCAACTCCACCCAGATCATCGACCGCCAAGGCCAGATCGCCGGCATCTACAACAAAAATCACCTCGTGGTCGAAGAATACACCGGCTTCGGCATCCTCAATGGCAAAGACGCGCCAGTCATCACCACCGACTTCGGCAGCGTCGGCTGCGCCATCTGCTTCGACCTCAATTTCGAGCCAATCCGTAAGCAGTACATGGCCTCGCGGCCAGACCTGATCCTCTTTTCCTCCATGTATCACGGCGGCCTGATGCAGGCCACTTGGGCCTACAGCTGCCAGGCGCATTTTGTCGGCGCAATCTGCAATAACGAATGCGCCATCATCAACCCCATCGGGCAGAAGATCGCCGCCAGCACGAATTACTTCCCCTTCACCAGCGCGCTGGTCAACCTCGATTGCCGCGTCGTCCATCTCGATTACAACTGGGAGAAACTCCGCGCGCTCAAACGCAAGTACCGCCGCGACGTCATCATCAACGACCCCGGGCAGCTCGGCTGCGTCCTGGTCAGCTCCGAACACGACGCGCTCAGCGTCATGGACATGATCCGCGAATTCGCTATCGAGACCTGGGACGACTACTACGCCCGAGCCCTCACACACCAGAATGAACACCGTGAGCCCTGATCAGCACAAGGAATAACACCATATCGTGGACAGTGTCTTTGAACCATCCGACGACAATCTGCCGGCCATTAACCAGAACGCCGAAGACGCCTTCCTGCCACTGGATTACACCGTCCGCGGCGAGATCATGCGCGTGGTCTACACCAATCCCGACAGCCACTACAGCGTCGTCCGCCTGCGCGATGATGACGACAAGGAGCTGACCCTCGTCGGGCTGCTCCCCGGCGTCCTCGAGGGCCAGCGCATCGAAGCCACCGGCCGCTGGGAACTGCACAAGGAACACGGCCGGCAATTCCACGTGAACAGCTTCGCCGCCATCCTCCCCAGCTCCGAAGAGGGCATCCGCCGCTACCTGGCCTCCGGCGTCCTCCCCGGCATCGGCGAAAAATACGCCGAGCGCATTGTCGAACACTTCGGCGCCGACACCCTCGACGTCCTCGACAAGGCCTCCGAACGCCTCAAGGAAGTCCCCGGCATCGGCAAAAAACGCATCGCGGAGATTCGCCAGGCTTGGCGCGACAGCAATGCCCTGCGTTCGACGTTGGTATTCCTGCAGGGCCTGGGACTGAGCCCCTCGCTCTGCGGGCGCATTGTCTCGCTCTACGGCGACAAAATCGCCGCCGAGGTCGTGCAGCGCAATCCCTACCGCCTGGCCTATGAGCTCGACGGCGTGGGCTTCCTCACCGCCGACCGCATCGCCATGCGCCTGGGCATCGCCGCCAACAGCCCCTTGCGACTCTGTGCCGGGGTGGTTTTCGCCCTGGACGAACTCAGCCAGCAGGGGCATACCTGTTGCAGCAAAGACACGCTCCTCACTGCCGCCCAGCGACTGCTCGACGCCGATGCCGCCGACCTCGAACAGGGCCTCGCGACTGCCGTGCAGGAAAACAAAATCGTCATGGACATCGTCAGCGGCCCCCAGCCCACGCCGATGTTCTTCCCCCGCCGGCTCTACGCCGCCGAAATCGATCTCGCCCGCGCCATCCGCGTGCTGCTCAGCAACCCCGCCCGCGGCCTGCGCTTGCCCCAAGAACGGCTTGGTCAGGGCTTCGTACGCCTCAACCAGGCCCAGCGCCAAGCCGTCGAGTACGCCTTCAACTACGGCTTCAGCATCATCACCGGCGGCCCCGGCGTTGGCAAAACCACCGTCGTCAGCCAAATCGTCGCCGGCGCGGCCATTCTGCGCAAGCGAATCTTGCTCGCGGCGCCCACGGGCCGCGCATCCAAGCGCCTCAGCGAGGCCACTGACTGCGAGGCCAGCACCATTCATCGCCTGCTCAAATGGGACCCGCAGGAACGCGCGTTCGTCCACGGGCCGGACAAGCCCCTCAGCGGCGACATTCTGGTCGTCGACGAGGCGTCCATGCTCGATACTTTATTAGCCAGCAATCTCTTTCAAGCGGTCGCTCCCGGCACGCACGTCATTCTCGTGGGCGACAAGGACCAGCTGCCATCGGTCGGTCCCGGCGCGGTGCTGCACGATCTGATTCATTGCGGAAAAATGCCGGTCACCTACCTGACGGAAATCTACCGGCAACAAGAAGGCAGCCGCATCATCACCAACGCCCACGCGGTCAACCAGGGCCACCTGCCCGATCTGCGCAGCGTGCCCCAGAATACCCGCAGCGACTTCTACTGGGTCGAACAGGACGATCCAGTGCAGGTCGCCGCAATGATCAGCCGCCTGGTGGTCGAACGCATCCCCCAGGTCTTCGGCTACGATCCCTGCAACGACGTGCAGATTCTCACGCCCATGCGCAAAGGTGAATGTGGCACCATCGCCCTCAACACCAATCTGCAGCAGGCGCTCAACCCGCCTGACGTCAACAAGTCGTCCTTCCAGTACGGCAGCAAGCTCTTCCGCGCCGGCGACAAGGTCATGCAGACCTCAAACAACTACGACAAGGGCGTCTTCAACGGCGAAATGGGCCAGATCATCCTCGTGGACAACGAGGCCAAGCGCTTCACCGTGCAATTCGATATCGGCGTCGTCGAATACCAGCAGCAGGAAGCCGACCAGCTCCTCCTGGCCTACGCCGTCACCGTCCATAAATCACAGGGCAGCGAATTCCCGGTGGTGATCATGCCGCTCCTCAGCCAGCATTACGTTATGCTCCAACGCAATCTGCTCTACACTGGCATGACCCGCGCCAAAAAACTGCTCATCCTCGTCGGCTCACGCAGAGCCCTGGCCACCGCCGTCAACAACAACACGCCCATGCAACGACAGACCATGCTCGCCAACCGCCTGGGATGAAGAGGAGCAAACGCCATTGTTGCGGTACCCGCAGAGCACCACAACCACGGGTATGCCAGCAAGTTCGGCCTGGAGCGGACAAATCACGTCGCCCGAGCGGCCAAGTTCGGCCCGGAGGGCGCCTGGAGTTTGGAAAAACGGAAGTTTGAGGGCCTCGCCGTGATTTCCTGCGTGGGTCGGGGAAATTTCAGCGAAATTTCGCTCTACCCACGTAGGAAACTTTTGCTGATGGCGGATGCGCTCAATCCGGCCAGCTTGAGTAGCTGCCGGCATTGAGCCTCCGGCTGGCTCAACTGCTCATGGACTTCGTCTCCCAACTTGATTTTCCCTATTTGCAGCTCGCCCAGCTTGCTCCAGGCCGTTTGCAATGAAACACGCAGGTCTCCTTGCGGCTCCGTGAATTCCGCCAGTTTGTGGCGGGCCTTCCAGATGATCATGTATGCCAGCATGCAGACAAAAATGTGCGCCTTGACCCGCTCCGGATTCCACAGACGAATGGGGCGCATGAAGATATCCGTCGTCTTCATGGTTCGAAAGGTCTGTTCCACTTGCTGAAGTCCACGGTATTCATCCCGTGTCTGCTCGGCGCTTATGTCCAGGATATCGGTGGTAAACACATAGAAGCCGTCCATGGCGCGGTAGGACTCAATGAGTTCGTCCTTGCGGCGATAGCTGAAACGTCCTTCGCCATAGTCGACATCGAAGAAGCGCGCGCATTTCCATTTGTCGAACTTGGAGAACAACCTTTTGGCGATGAGTTTTTCCTGACGCAGACGCCCTTTTTGCACACTGGCTTCAATACCTTTGAGGACGGCCTCCGTTTTTTCGAGCATTCTATCGCGGTCGGCGCAGTTGCGTTCCTCCAACTCGGGGTTGTAGGATAGCACATAGTTGATTCCGTCATGCGACACTTGCACCAGCCTGGTGCGGTCAAACAAAGACAGCTGCAACGGGTGATCGTCATCCTCGACAAAGCGGGTGAACTCGTCGCGACTCAAGGCCGTGATGTACTTGATTTTCTCATATTCCCTGGCAGTCAGGTCGTTGCGTCTCGCCCGCGTCAGCATGCCCCGATCTCCAATGAAGACCATTTCCTCGATCCCGAACTTTTTCCTCATCGAGTCAATTCTGTCCATGACGGTGCTTTGGTCGCTGGTGTTTCCTTCGAAGACCTCCACACTTACGGGACAGCCAGCCTGGTCGGTGAGCATGCCGATGACGATTTGCTTCTTGCCTTGCTTGTGATCACGATTGTAGCCGAAAGCCTCCAGCGGGCACGCATTGCCCTCAAAATAACTGCTGGTGATGTCGTACAGGAACATGCGCGATTGGTTCGGATGATTCCGTTTGAACAGATAGTGTTCGATGGTATCCTGGCAGGGAAACAAATGATCCAGAGCATAATACATCTGCTCCAGCTTGATATCCTCGTCGTCCAAACCGCATACCCGGGACAGACCGCTGCCTGGCAGGTTTTCAAACAGCGACTTCCGGGAATGCGGAAAGGCCTCCACGACTCGATCAAGGATCAAGGCGAGAACCACTTTTCGATCCCGTTCGGGCAGGCAAGCCAGCGCGTCAAGGATGCCTAGTTCATCAGCAAAGTGATGCGCCACGGCCTCCGCGCCAAGCGGAATGGCCGACAAAAACTCGACCTTGAGATTGGTGTCACTGGATTCGCCATTTGACGAAAGAGAGTTGCTGATGGCCTTGACCGCTTCGGGAGGAAGCCCAGCCAAACTGGCCACACGCTTGAAGGTAGGCGTGCCCTTCGCTGTCCGGTAGCTGTACCCGATCCAAGAATAATGGTAGATTTTCCCGTGCTGCGTCTTCTTGAATTGCTGAACCCGGTATTTCATAGTCTGCCCCATTTTAACTAGCCTACAATACTTAAGTACAGATAGAAAATAATATAACACAAATTTTTGTCAAGTATCTAGACTACATTTCGAGCAAAAAAAAGAAAATTAGGCACGATTGTGTTGAAAACCCCTCAAACTTCCGGAAAAACTCGAAATTGCGCCTGGAGGGCGCCACATTGGCGTTGACAATGGTTTTCGGCTTGGAGCAGACGAATCATGTCGCCCGAGCGGCCAAGTTCGGCCCGGAGGGCGCCACATTGGCGTTGACAATGGTTTTCGGCCCAGAGCGGACGAATCATGTCGCCCGAGCGGCCAAGTTCGGCCCGGAGGGCCGCACCATGCATAACCCCGGGTGAGGCGCCCGCAGGGCGCCGCAACCCGGGGTGTGACAGCAAGTTGAAATTGCGCCCGGAGGGCGCCACATTGGCAAGGCTTGTATCTTCCCACGACGCCGTAACGAGGCACATCGGGCGCCCGTTCCCAACAACGAACCGATTACGCGCCGCACCTGTCCCTCACGCGACCTGGTGGTTCACCAGGGTGCACAGCTGCTCGGCCATGCGCAGTTCTTCGCCGGCCAGCCGCCGCAGCTCGTCGCGCAACTGGTGCTGGCTGACCAACTGTGCCATGGCCACGTAGAATTCCGCTGCGGCCTCCTGCTTGCGGATGATTGCCTCAATGGGCTCGTGAATCTCCTCGGTGCACTGGCAGAGCTTGTCGACCATGCCGGAGATTGTGCCCGCGCGTTGGCTGCTGGGCTCTTCTTGGCGGGCCTGATCACGCATGGCGACAATAGACTGGCCATGACCGCGATGCGCCGCAGCCATCGTCACCAGCGCCTGCCGACAATCGCAGTCGGGCATGCGCGCGATCTGCTTGTCGATATCCGCCACCAAACGCCGCTCAAAGGCCGCTAGCTGCCGAATCAGCAGGCCCTCACGGAACGACGGCCGCCGCGCCGCGCCGCTCGTTTGGCTCACGGCCGCCGCCGCACTGGCCGGCGTCGGTTCCGCCGTAGCCGCAGGCTTCGCACTGCTTTTCCACACCATCCCGACCAGCAGCGCCACGCCCATGAGAATGAACAGCAGCGCCGAACCCAGATGCAGGTACTTCTCGGGCAAGTAGCGCGACAAAAAGTTTCCGCAGAGCACCGCCAGTGCTGTGGTCGTCACCAACGCCATGCTGGCACCGATGAAGACTGCCCAGGTGCCGCCACCACGCGAAGTCGTCAGGGTCAGCGCCGTCAGCTGGGTTTTGTCACCAAGCTCGGCAAGAAAGACAATCGAAAAGCTCAACAGCAGTGTTTTCCAGTCCATGGTTACTCCGATATGCCGCGCACGGCTCACGTTCGTTCTGCGACGGCCCCCCTGCCGCCTTGGCCGGCCATTCGTGCCGGATTGCGGGCGTGTCAGTGCGCCCGGAGGATCTCCAGCCATTCTTTCATGGTTGGCGGACGCTTGTCCAGCCGTTTTTCCATGCCGGCCATGATGGCGTCCGCCAGCTGGCCGGCAATATTCGGATTCAACTCATAAATTGGCCGTGCCTCCACCGACTCGCTAGACTGGTTACGCCAGGTGTCCTTCTCGCTCTTACCGGCAAAAGGCATGCGGCCCGTGGCCAGCTGGTAAGCCATGATGCTGAAGGCAAAAACGTCCGACGCCGGCGTCGATATCTTCTGCACAAACTGCTCCGGAGCCATGTAGGCCGGTGTGCCGACCTGCCGACGCGGCCCCTGATCGTTGGCGCGACGAACCAGATCGAAGTCGGTTATCTTCACCACCGGCCGAGCCGTCGGCGACAGCCGCAGCAGGAAGTTCTCCGGCTTGACGTCCAGATGCATGAAGCCGCTGGCATGTATCCACGCCAGGCCCTCGGCGGCTTCGCTGAGGACGTACACCAAGTCGCGGTACAGCTGCTCGTTGCGACTGGTGATGTAGTTCTTGATGCTGTGGCCTTCAAACCACTCGATGATCTCATACGGCTGCAGCCCATGGTAGCCCCACTCCATCGACCCGATGATATTCGGGTGCGGCGTCAGCACTTCGCGGATCTTCAGACCGTAGCGAAAACGCAGATGTGAATTGAGCGAGAGGACTTTCGTCGGCTGCAGGGAGCGTATCAGCACCCGACGGCCGTCACTGAGCACCGCCGAGTACAGATCAGCCACGCCCCCGGACATGAAATGCCCCAGCATATGATATGACAGTTTTTTCCCAGCCATTCCCTACCACGCAATCAGTTTGCAGCCAGACGGCCGCCGGCAAGAACCAAGGCAATATCCTCTGCGGAAAGTGCGTGGGTCAGTGACAACTGCTGCTCACTACCATCGCCCCGCCGCAAGCGCGCCTGGACATCGGCTCCCGGCTTGAGCTGCGCATGCAGATTCTCAATGCAGAAGCTGTCACCAGCCGAAATCGTCTCCAACAACGAAGCGTCTTTGAATAATAATGGCAGAATGCCAAAATTGACTAGATTGGCCGCCAGTATGCGCTCAACCGAAATGGCGAGGACCACCCGCACGCCAAGGTGCATTGGGCAGATCGCCGCATGCTCGCGGGACGAGCCCTGACCAAAGCTCTCGCCGGCAACCACCACGCCAATGCGCCCAGCATCGCGAACCTTGCCGGCCCGCTCGGCAAAGCTCGCCTTGCCTTCTTCGTTGAAACACTCAAAGACGTATTGGGCATAGCGCGGAATATTGCTGCGGTACTTCAGGTAGGTGCCGGCAGGCATGATGTGATCCGTCGTAATCTTGTCGCCCACCCGCAGCAACACTTCGCCCTCGACACAGTCGGGCAACGGCGAGCAGCACGGCGGCTCGCCAATGGTCTCCTTGCGCACGATCTCCACCGCGTCGCCAGCCGGTGCCGGCTGCAAGACCATGCTGTCGTCCACCAGGAACTGCCCAGGCATCGCCCAGCTCGGATAAGCGATGCCGAGGCTGCGCGGATCCGTCAGCTTGCCCGTTAGCGCCGTGGCCACCGCCGTCTCGGGGCTCACCAGATAGCACTGGTCATTTTTCGTCCCCGTGCGGTTAAGAAAATTACGATTAAAGGTCCGCACGCTGATGGTGCCGCTGGCCGGACTGAAACCCTGACCAATACAGGGCCCGCAGGCTGACTCCAGTATCCGGCAGCCCGCACCGATCAAGTCGCCCAAACTGCCGTCCAAGCTCATCATCTGCATCACCTGGCGACTGCCGGGCGCAATGCCCAGCGATACCGCTGGCGACACCTGCCGGCCTTTCAGCACCGCTGCGGCCATGCGCAAATCCTTCAGTGAGCTGTTCGTGCAGGACCCAATCAGCACCTGCGACACCGGCAAGCCAGCAATTTCCGACACCGGCCGCACATTGCCCGGATTGGACGGACAGGCCGCCATCGGCACCAGCTGTGACAAATCCAGCTCGATCACCCGGTCGTACACGGCGTCGGCATCCGCCGTCAGGGACTGCCAGGCATCGCCACGGCCCTCAGCAACCAGAAACGCCCGGGTGTTTTCGTCAGACGGGAAGACCGACGTGGTCACCCCCAGCTCGGCGCCCATGTTGGTAATCGTCGCGCGCTCGGGTACGCTCAGGCTCTTCACGCCCGGCCCAAAATACTCCACTGCGGTGCCAACATTGCCCTTGCTGCCCAGTATGGCCAGCACCTGCAAGATCACGTCCTTGGCCGCGACCCAAGCCGGCAGCGCGCCGCTGAGGCGGATGCCAATCACGCGCGGAAAACTCAGTTTGAAGGGCTTACCCGCCATGGCCAACGCCACGTCGAGCCCGCCAGCGCCCATGGCGACCATGCCGATACCACCGCCGGTGGGCGTATGCGAATCCGATCCCAGCAGGGTCTTGCCAGGCACGCCATAGCGCTCCAGATGCACCTGGTGGCAGATGCCATTACCAGGTCGCGAGTACAGCACGCCCTTGGCCGCGCAGACACTCTGCAGATACAGATGGTCGTTGGGATTCTCCGGCCCAAATTGGCTCGTGTTGTGATCGATATACTGCACTGACAACTCAGTTTTCACGCGGTCAACGCCCATCGCTTCCAATTCCAGAAAAGCCATGGTGCCCGTCGCGTCCTGACACAACGTCTGGTCAATGCGTATCTTCACTTCCTTGCCTGGCACGCAGTCGCCCTCGACAACGTGAGCACGGATGATTTTTTCAATGAGGGTCTGTCCCGACATGTGTTCTCCTCGTATCCTTCGCGATGGCGTTCTCACAGCCGGCCGCGCTGTGGCGACCGACCGCTGTTATGTGCTTTGTGGCTGATGCCATCAGCCCTGGTAAATTGCATTGGGGCCCAGCTGTTCTTCAATGCGCAGCAGCTGGTTGTACTTGGCCGTGCGCTCGCCGCGGCAGAGCGACCCAGTCTTGATCTGGCCGGCGCCGGTAGCCACCGCCAGGTCGGCGATGAAACTGTCCTCGGTCTCGCCGGAACGATGGCTGATCACCGTCGCGTAGCCCGCGCGCTGGGCCATGCGGACAGTATCAAGCGTCTCGGTAAGCGTGCCAATCTGATTGAGCTTCACCAGAATTGCGTTGCCGCAACCCGTCTCAATGCCTTTCCGCAGGTACTTGGCGTTGGTCACGAACAGATCGTCGCCCACCAGCTGGCATTTGTCGCCAACCACTGCCGTCAAGGCCTTCCAGCCGTCCCAGTCGTGCTCGGAAAGGCCGTCTTCAATGGAATCCAGCGGATACTGCCTGATCAGGCCCTGCAAATACGCAATCTGCTGCTCGCTGTTGCGCTTGGCGCCCTTGCTGCCCTCGAACTTCGTCGCGTCATAAATGCCATCGATGTAAAATTCGGAAGCGGCGCAGTCCATCGCCAGCGTCACGTCCTTGCTGATCACATAGCCGGCCTTCTCGACCGCGTGCATCAGCGTGTCCAGCGCGTCTTCAACGCCCTGCAATTCCGGCGCAAAACCGCCCTCGTCGCCAATGCCCACACTCAGACCGCGCTCTTTCAGGTCCTTCTTCAAACAGTGAAAAATCTCCGCGCCCATGCGCAGCGCTTCACGAAAACTATGCGCGCCGACAGGACGGATCATGAATTCCTGGAAAGCCAGCGGCGCGCTGGAATGCGAACCGCCATTGAGCACATTCATCATCGGTACCGGCAGTATCTTCGCATTGACGCCCCCCAGATAGCGGAACAGGGGCAAGTCCAGAGCCAACGCCGCCGCCTGCGCCGTCGCCAGCGACACCGCCAGCATGGCATTGGCGCCAAGCCCGCTCTTCGTCTCCGTGCCGTCGAGGTTGATCATCACCCGGTCAACGCCGCTTTGATCCAGCGCGTCCATGCCGCGCAACGCCGGCGCAATGCTGTTCTGCACATTGGCGACGGCCTGGCCGACGCCTTTGCCGAAATAACGCTTGGCATCGCCATCACGCAATTCCAGCGCCTCATTCTCGCCGGTGGAGGCGCCCGATGGCACCGACGCCCGGCCAATCACCCCACATTCCAGCTCCACGTCCACTTCGACCGTCGGGGTGCCCCGTGAATCGAGAATTTCACGCGCGCAAAGTTCTTTGATTGCTGTCATGATCGTGCCCTTTCCTTGGCTGCTGTCATCTCTATTTCAGACGCGACGACGCGGCCGTCATGCCTACCACTGCACAGCCAGGCCACAGCAGTTGATACCGCTGCCAATGCCGAGCAAGGCCAGCTTGGCACCAGGCCGCAGCCGGCCGGCTTCTGCCGCCATGGCACAGGTCGCCGGCAGAGACGCCGAACCGCAATTGCCAAGCCGTTCAAAGGTTGAAAAGTCCTTCGCCCGATCCAAGCCGAGCGACTGATAGAGCAACTCGCTGTGGGTCTTGCCCACCTGATGCGTGCAAATCACATCTGGCGTCGACTCCGTCCACGCCGCCACGTCCTTGAGCTTCCGCCACATGTGGCCGGCAACTGCGATGCCACGGACCATCAGCTCATGCGAATTCGTCGCCATCACCGGCGCGCTGCCATCCGTCATGCCGCCACCGGCATCACCCTGACAAAGGTGGTTCCCGGAACAGTCCGCATAATGCGCCGCCGCCAGCAGACGATGGCCAAGACGACTCTTGGACAGGCGCCGCACCACCACCGCCGCCGCAGCCGAACCGATGGTCAGCGAGGCAAACTGATCCTTGATGCTCCGCCGCGTCTGGCTCGTATCGGCATTCAAGCGCTTGATGGTGTTCTCAACCAGTGGCACGCCATTCTCGCCACAAACCGCCAGGCCCGTCTCAATCTGCCCAAGCTCGACCATGTTCGCCAGCATCAATATGCCACTGACCATGCCCAAACACGCATTCGATATGTCAAAATTCATCACGTGATGGCCCAGGGCCAAAAGCCGATGCACCGCCGTCGAAGTCGCCGGCTCAACAAAGTCCCGCGACACCGAGCAGTTAATCAGGCAATCCACATCGCCAGCCACTAGCCCGGCCGCCGCCAGCGCCCGCCGGCCCGCTTGCGCCGACGCCTCGCTCGGCAAGGTCCCCGCCGGCCAAAAACGCCGTTCACGGATGCCACTCATGAGCTCCAGGCGACCTTCGTGCAAACCGATGCGCTCGTAGAGCGGTCGGAGCCAGCCTTCTATCTCCAGCGAGCTCACTACGCGCTCAGGCAAGGCGTAGCTGACCGCTTCAATACACACATCGCGATATCGCATGCAAAAATATCCCGTCTTTGGTTCTCAAAGCAGAAAAATGGCAAACGAGTAATATACACCCTCTTCCGCTTTCGGGGCCCCTAGCTGTCCAGCCCGAGATCGCCGGTCAGGCGGTAGTGCGAGCCGTCCCGATTCACCGCCAGCTGGCGATCCGGAAAGGCCTCCGCCAGCGCCGCCGCCAGCAGTTCGCCGGCGTCATTCAGCATCGCCTCGCGCTGCATGCCACTGATGGGCTGCGCTGACGCTGTGCGCATCTCCACCACGTAGCCCGCGCCAAATTCGCTGGTATAACCCATGGTGAATTTGGCGTCCACGCTAAAGAGACCATCGTACTTGGCGTTGGCCGTGCTGCCGCGCTCCGGCCGGTTCGGCTTCAGGCGAAAATGCGCGCCGTACTTGTCCTCAAGCGCCGCATCGACTTTGTCCAGCGCCTGCCGCAGGCGCCGTTCCCATTTTTCCAATGCCGATAAAGTCACTGTCGCTGTCCCCAATGATTCGTGTTGTTCGCTCACCAAAGCCGGTGACGCGCCGTTCTCAGGCATTGACCACGGGCACCGCAATGGGGTTGCTCCAGGCATATCGGCCCTGGCTGTCCCGTATTTGCAGGCGGAACCAGGTGCCGGGGCGCTTCGCCTGCAGTGTCGCTGTGAACGCACCACAGTCATTCGCACCACTGCCCGGCCCGTCCGCATCCGGCACCTGCACGCAGTAGCCGCCACTGAAATTGGTCAGGCCAATCACCTCCGTGCAAGGGCTGAACTCGGCCGAAAAGACGCCGTCGGCAAAATGCAGAAAATGGAATTCCGGCCCCTGCGTGGCATAGAAGTCGCCCTGCCTGAGCGCCGTCATCACCGCTGCTGGCGACGCGTCAGGCGCGGCCACCACCGTCCAGCCACGGAAGAGATCACGCGGCCGGTGCATGTCGTCCACCGCCAAGGCCGGGAGCATGACGCCGGCGTCGAGCATCTCGTCCCACAACTGCATGTTGTATTCCTTGCCGATGTAACGCGTCGCCGTGTTGAAGACTTCCAGGCCGATAAAGCCCTTGAGCGTCATCACCTCTGCCGAGGTGAAGCCACACCAGTGCGGATGCGCGCAGACACAGGCACCACCAAGCTTGTTGACCAGGTCGATCATGTCCTGCGCCGCCAGCCCCTCCGGATACTCGAAGGACTCGGGCACATTCAAGGCCACAATATGCCAGGGGATTCCACGCGGCCCTGCCGGATGCATCTCCATGCCGGATATTAGGGTCAACCCCATACTGTCCAACTCCGACACCCGGTTCGTCTTGCGATGGTCGGTCAGCGCCAAGATGTCATAACCGGCCTCGCGATAAAGCCGCACAACCTCCGCCGGTGCAAAAATGCCGTCCGACAGCGTCGTATGAGTGTGAAATGCACCCTTGAATGTCGGTAGTACCCGACCATATAAATCAAGCATGGCTGTCACCGCTTCTTCTTTTTAATTGAAAAAACAACAAAAAACACCCAAATGTAATGGCTGAATGACGATATAACAGCACTTTCGATGAATTACTAGATCAGACCGAGTAAGCGGTCAGCCATTGATAATTGAGCCGTAGAGCAGCAGGCGGCCATAGGCGCGCCCGCCTCCCAGCCGTGGCCCCGCGCGCTCATCTCCCAGCCCGTGGTGCGGGCTTTCAGCCCGCGCCGTCGCCAGAGGTCAGCCCGCGTCCCGTCGCGCGCCCGTCTCCCAGCCCGTGGTGCGGGCTTTCAGCCCGCGCCGTCGCCAGAGGTCAGCCCGCGTCCCGTCGCGCGCCCGTCTCCCAGCCGTGGTGCGGGCGTCCCGCCCGCACCGTCACGAGAGGTTAGCTCCTCGCACGACACCCGAACAGCCCCACGCTGACGTTCCCGAACAGCCCCCTCCTGCTTCCATGTTCCGGCCGTGATGAGAGCATCGCCCCGGGGCGGCGCTTGGAGGGCGCCACATTGGCGAGGCACGTCGCGTCCCACCGCGCCAGCGAGAGGCATGCCGTGCATCCATTCTCAATGGGTGACCGATTACTCAGACCGAGTAATCGGTCACTGGACTTTGGACAATCTTGCACGGACTCCTACGCAACGTCCGGTGCTGATTTTTTTCCCTCCGCCAGCTCGCTTTGCATTAAACGCACCAGATCGCGCAGGGATGGACGGGTGACCGGGTCGTTTCGCCACCGTTCTCGCGTTGGGAATGCCTCGTTTCGCTTGTCATCGTAGAGTCGTATGCTTGCCAGAAGCAAAGCGGCATAGCAAGCCGAGATGAAAGCGGGCACTTTAGCTACTGAATCTTTGTTCCACACCTGGGCTTTGCCAATGCCAAGTATTGCTTTCTGGTCTCGAAAGCTGACTTCGATCTCCCAGCGAAGCAAGTAAGCCCTTATAGCCTGTTCGATCGTGATCTTGTTTATGGCACCGGTTACGACCAGGAAGGCAGGCTGCCGATAGAGAGTGCGCCCATTCTTGGTCAGACGATAGGGAAAAGGCTTAATGACTATGAGATTACAGGGCTGATCGTGGGTCGCACCCGGCCACCTGACGTTTTGGACGCACTTGTAATGCACGGCAAGTTTACGTCCGTGCTTGAATACCTCCATGGTCCGCGTTTCGTAGTTGTCGCTGGCAAGAATATCCTTGGGTGAAGGCAGACGTTGGCCGTACTTGCGATTGCCTTTGCGTTGTTCGGGGCAAAGAGGCTCGACAAAGACCGTGTCCTTCCTCGCTCGCGCGACGATCACGGTGTTGTGAGGAGGATCAGTCAGGAAACAGCTGTTGGCAAAACTGCCGTCGGCGCTTTGGATAAGGACACGGTCGTAACCGCCAGGTATTGCGTCGATTGCCCCACGAAGGGAAAAAAGCTGCTGGCGACCGCGCACACTCATGTTGTGCTTTTTCTTCTCTTCCTTCAGTATCTGTTCCTCCTCCGGACTTGTCACTTTTCCAGCCTTGACCGGTGGTGCGTGTCTGAACGCCACGGGTACGGCTCGACTGGAGTTGGGATCAGAGCCGTGGCACATGATGGTCGTTTCCAGATAGCGCTGGCCAATGACCAGATTGACATGAAACGGGGGGCTGATAGGGTCCCGGGCGTAAGCAGTACCGGGGATTTTTTTGCCGGTCTTGCGCACGAGCGTATCGTCGATGGCGGAAATGATGGGGTCGTAGACTGGGCAGAGACTGACGGCCTCCTGGATAATGGGCCCGAATATGCCTTCACAGTCCCATTTACTCCGGGAGAAAAGTTTATAGAACGCGCTCCAGTGGAACACCATATCTAGAAAGTTAATGGCGCTGGTTATGGTTTTTGGATGACTGGCGCCCAAAAGGCCGATGCCTATCGTGACAAATCGCTTTCGTGACCGAACATCCTTGATGCCCACGCTCAGAGTCGCCAAAAAAGCACGCAACCACACAAGCAGCGATTTGTTTTCCATGGCTAATCGTCCTCCTCTTGGTCCAGCAGTGCAAATTCGTTGCGTCCTGTACGCCGGAACGTGTGTCCGTCGAGAACCTTCTTGGTCATCGCCGACACGATGGACTCGCGACGCAGCTTCACGCCATGGCGCTTCTGCACGCGGTCAAGGATCTCATTGATGTGAAGAGGCTCCCCCGCTTCTCGGAGTATATCGCTAACTAGTAACATGTTAGATCTTTTTCCGGCTGCCTTTCGGTTCGCTTCCAGGCGACCGTCCAAACCTTTGGCCGAGCGCAATGCCTTTAGTCCGGATTCAAGCATTGTTTCCAAGACATTACAGAGATCGTTGCTGCTGATTTCTTTTGCCATACCCGTAGCCCTTCCTTGTTGTGACCAGACACGCCAGCATTCAAGCTACGGGTAGCATAATACGGAGTAGGTAGAATGCAAATTAATTTTTAGATTTATTTTTAAACAAAAAAAATTGTCCAAAGTCCAGAGACCGAGTAATCGGTCAGTGATTGATAATGGCCGATATCAGAGGACGACTGGGACGCTGGGGACTCCTGGGAGCGCCGCCGTCCCGGCGGCACTTATTGGCTGCTGCGCACTGGGGCGAGGACTCACGGACTCATGAGGCATGATCCCATGGATTGGACCGTGGGGACTTTCTGGACCATTGGGATTGACGCCTTGGACACCGGGGACCGGTTGTGGACTGCTTGGACGCTGGGGACTGACTGGCGGCGTCCATCGCGTCCATGGCGTCCATGGTGTCCATAAAACGCCCAGTGTCCCGCCAGTCAAGAGGCGGCGCTGGCAGCCGGCTATTCTCAATCACTGACCGCTTACATCAGACGGGTAATCGGTCAGCCATTGATAATTGAGCCATAGAGCAACAGGCGGCTCTAGGCGCGCCCGTCTCCCAGCCGTGGTGCGGGCTTTTAGCCCGCGCCGTCGCAAGAGGCCTACAAGCGGCCACTCGCGCGCCCGACACCCCAGGCCGCGAAGCGGCAGAAGCGCTGAAAGCGCGATCAATGATAGCCCAGGGCAAGCGACGCCGGAGGCGGAGCGTCGCCCTGGGTACAACGGCGGCTATGTTCGAGCGATCCGTCCGATCCGTCCGCCCCGTCCGCGCTCCCCCCCGCGTCCTTGTTTTTCGCCTTGGCGCCATTACCTTAGCTTGACCGCCGCCGCCAAGAACGAAGTGTTTTATGACCGAGCAGAGATAACCCGCCATGCTGGCACGCGAAGCCGACATCGTCATCCTGGATTTTGAGAGCACGGGCAGCAGTCCCGGCAAGCCGAATCTGCCCTGGCAGCTTGGCGCGGTGTGTTTCAGCGGTGGCAAAGTCCAGCCCGACCACGGCTTTTCGGTATACCTGCGGGTGCCTGACGACCACCCATTCAACCCCTACACACCAGGCCGCTGGGCGTCTTTGCGCGATGAGCTGGCGGCGGCGCCGTCGCTCCCGGAGCTCTGGCCACAGCTGCAGCCGTGGCTTCTCGGCCACCCTCTGGGCGCCCATCACGCCCCTACCGAACGCTGCCTCCTCCAGCAAGCATTCCCCCTCCACCACTTCGGGCCGTGGATTGACACCCTCACTCTCGCCCGTATCGCTTACCCGGGCCTGAGCAGTTTCCAGCTCGAAGACCTCCTCTCCGAATTTGGCATCGACCGCAAGGTCGCCGAGGTCTGCCCCGACCGACAGCCCCACGACGCCTTCTTTGACGCCGTCGCCTGCGGCTTTCTCCTCCAATTCCTCCTCAGCAGGCCGTCATGGCAAGACACCAGCCTGGAAAAACTCTACGCCGCCAAGGCGACCGCTGCCAACACTGCCCCAAAATAAGCACTCATACTGGAGTCAACACCATGCAATACCGACAGATCGGCAACACCGGCGTTAACGCGTCCATCCTCGGCTTTGGCTGCATGCGCCTGCCCGTCGTCGACGGCAAAAGCAACCAGATCGACATGGATAAGACCGGCGAGCTCTTCCGCCACGCCTACGACCAAGGCGTCAATTACTTCGACACCGCCTACGTCTACCACGGCGAAACCAGCGAAGTCGCTCTCGGCCAGGGTGTACGGGACTTCCGTGACAAGGTCAACATCGCCACCAAGCTCCCGCCCAACCGCTCGCAGTCACAGGACGACATGGAACGCTTTCTCGACACTCAGCTCCAGCGCCTGCAAACCGATCACATCGACTTCTATCTACTCCACGCCCTCAACAAAAACTCCTGGCAACGCCTGGATGAACTCAAGGTCACGGATTTTCTCAACCGCGCCCTCGCCGACGGCCGCATCCGCCACGCGGCCTTTTCCTTCCATGACGACCTGGCGACCTTCAAGCAGATCGTCGCTGCCTTTCCCTGGGCTTTCGCGCAGGTCCAGCACAATTTTATCCAGACCGACTACCAAGCCGGCAGCGAAGGCATCGCCTACGCGGCCGAACGCGGCCTCGGTATTGTCGTCATGGAGCCCCTCCACGGTGGCGATCTCGCCCGGGAAAATCCCGCGACACAGCCCATCTGGGACGCCTTCCCGCAGCGGCGGTCGCCGGTCGCCTGGGCCCTGCGCTATCTCTGGAGTCAATCCAGCGTCAGCGTCGTCCTCAGCGGCATGAGTACCATGGCCCAGCTGCAGGAAAATCTCGCTTTGGCCAACGACCAGGCGCTCTGCACGCCCTTGTCCGACGCCGAAAAGCAGGCCCTTGCCGAGGCGCGCGCGGCCCTGCTGGCCCGCACCCGCGTGCCCTGCACCCGCTGCGGTTACTGCATGCCATGCCCTCACGGCGTGAATATCCCCGGCTGCTTTGAGCACTTCAATAAAAGCTCGGTCTTCAACAACCCCGCCACCGCCAAATTCCACTACGGCATCTTTGTCGGCAAAGAGAAGGACGCCTCGCAGTGCCGCAACTGTGGCCGCTGTCTGCCTCTCTGCCCCCAGCACATCGACATCCCCGCCGTCCTCAAGCAGGTCGCTGAGGAATTAGCCTGATCAATAGCGTCCCCACCAGGCCGTCATCACGGCAGAACAACAGCGCCATGGACATCAAAGCCCCCACCCTACCCTTCCCTCCGGCCAGCCTCTTCCTCGTCGGCATCGGCGGCATCGGCATGAGCGCCCTCGCCCAACTCCTCGCCTGGCAGGGCTACCGCGTCGCCGGCAGCGACCGCAGCGCCGACGAACCCGGCAAGGCCGAACTCTACCACGCCCTCGAACAACAAGGCGTGAGGCTATACCCGCAAGACGGCAGCGGCGTCAAAACCGAAAAACCCGACGCCATCATCATCTCCAGCGCCGTCGAAGACAACAATCCCGACCTCCTGGCCATGCCCGCGCGGCCCGTCATCCACCGCGCCAGCGCCCTCGCCCAGGCGTTGCAGCGTGTCCCCGCCCCGCTCATCGCCGTCGCCGGCTCCTGCGGTAAAACCACCGTTACCGCCTGGCTGGCCAGCGCCCTCAAAGCCCTCGGCGAACAGATATTGATGGTCAATGGCGGCTACGCGCTCAATTTCGTAAACGACACCGCGCCAGGCAATTTCTACAGCGATTTCGACCCGCACTGGCTGGTCATCGAAGTCGACGAAAGTGACCGCTCACTCACCACCTTCAAACCCGACGTCGGACTGCTTCTCAATGTCGGCAACGACCACTATAGCCAAGATGAACTGCGCAAGGTCTTCGGCGAATTCCTCCAAAACTGCCAGCAGGGCATCGCCTGCCTCAAAGAACTCGCGCCACTGGCCGCCGGCTCCAAGGCCGCGGTCACCTGTTTCGCCGCCGAACCCGATCCCGATCCCGCCGAGCCGGCCGTCATCGCCCCTGGCGACTACCAAGCCCGCCCCGACGGCATTCACTTCTCGGCCGCCGGCATCGGCGCCGTCCACAGCGGCCAGTCCGGCCATCACAGCGCTGTCAATGCCTGCGCCGTCATCAGCGCCCTCAAGCTGTTGCCGCTAACATCTAGTAACGACGACATCTGCCGCGCCATCGCCGCTTTCCATGGCGTACGCCAGCGCTTTGAAGTGATGGGCTGCCTCCCCAGCGGCACGCCAGTCATCAATGACTACGCGCACAACCCTGAAAAAATTGCCGCTGCCATTGCCACTGCCCGCGAGCGCTTTGGCTCGCCGTTGCTGCTTTTCTTCCAGCCACACGGCTTCAAGCCACTGGAATTCATGCGCGAGGCTCTCAAAGACGCACTGAAAAACAGCCTCCATAGTGGCGATCGCCTGCTGCTCCTGCCGGTCTTCTACGCCGGCGGCAGTGCGTCATTCCGCCCCAGCGCCGCCGAAGTCGCCGACGCACTGGTCGCCGCCGGCCTGCCCGTCGCCGCCGTCGCCGACCGCCAGGCCGCAGCAGCAGCCGTCCGCAATAGCGGCAGCCGCGCCAAAGCCGTCGTCGTCATGGGCGCCCGCGACAGCTCCCTCAGACCATGGTGCCAAGCACTTTGCCACGAATAACGAATGAGTTGGGGCGACCGGGGGGCGCCCCAACTAGTGCTCAGAGCCTGCCGACTTCGCGGCGTTTTATTGCCGCGAAGCGGCAGAAGCGCTGAAAGCGCGATCTATGACAGCCCAGGGCAAGCGACGCCGAAGGCGGAGCGACGCCCTGGGTAAAACGCCATATCTGTCCGTGTTCCTCGGCCTCATTGGCCCCAGTCGGCGAAGCTGACTGGGGCCAATGAGGCAATGGAACCTGGTGAACGCCTTCCCCGTCTTGCCCCCTGTACCCTCCGCGCTGTTTTTTAGGTCGCCCCTTCAGGGCTCAGTTCATGTGGGGGCTCTACCCAAGGCGACGCGCCCTGCGGGCGCTTGCCCTGGGCTTTCTTAGACCGCGCCTTTGGCGCTGAAAACTAAAGGCCGCAGGAACGGCTGTTATCAATTACTGACCGAGTGCCGACTAGTGCCGGCGGTGCCGACTAGTGCCGACGAGTGCCGGCGGATTTTTTGCGCCGTAGGCGCTTAACCATGCTTAACCCCAGGCTTTAGCCTGGGGATGCCGCCTTTCCCTGAGGCAGTGCCTCGTAGAGGCACCACAGCCCCCTAGCCAGCATTCCCCTGCCGATGCTTGCTGCCGCAGGCGCTGATGCGTCGCAGCGGTGGCCATTACTTCCCGCTGCTCTTGGCCTCGGCGAGGCTTTGTCGGAGCTGGCGGTTTTCCTGCTCCAGGGCGCTGATCCAGTTTTTCTGTCGCTGGGCGTGTTCCTCGAGCAATTTCACGCGCATGACGCGTTCTTCGTCGCTGGCGTTGTCCAATTTCAGGCGCAATGACGCGACCAGGGTCCGTTCAGCGCGTTCGAGCCACTGCTTGACGGCGTCGATCTGGCTGTCGTCCAAGGGCGCCATGGCCAGGTAAGCCCGGTAATGCCAGACAGCAAGGGGCAGCTGCTCGTCCTGGCGCTCGAACATCATGCCGAGCTGCAGGTGGGCGCTGAGAGCATTGTCATTGTTGAGCAGTGCCCGCTGGAACGCGTCTGCCGCGGCACCGTAGTCCTTGTTGTCCAGCAGGGCCATACCCTGATGGTAATACGACTGCTCAGTCACTGGTCGGCAGGACACACCGCAGCACATTGCCCCCAGCAGCAGCAGCAACAACGCCAAGCACGTTTTCATCCCTCTGCCCTCCACGTTACCGCGCTACTCACCACGGGCTGCCAGGCGTCGGCGCAAATGACGCAGTTGTCACGTAGTGCCCAGCACGCCGCCGAGTTCATGTCCAATACGAATGCCCCATTGGTGACCTCACAACTGATCTGGCCACCATCAGCGAGGCGGCCAACGATGCCGAGGCGGGCCATCATGGGCAACAGCCCCGCAATATCCCAAAGCTTCATGTGGCCGACGTAGGCTTGGGCCTGCCCCGTCAGCACTGCTGCCAACGCCTCCACCGCACTGCCGCTGGCCACAACCGGATTCGGCATGCGCAGCTGCCCGCTTTTGCAAAAACGCTGTCCGAGCATCAGCACGCCACCCGCCTGCCACGCGCCCGCTGCCGGCGCCAACTCGCGCCGCGTCGCCGCCGTCAAGGGCGCCGACAATCCCGCCAAGCGGTAATGCACAACGCCCTCGCCCTCGCTCACCAAGATATCGCCGCATTCCGGCACCATCACCGCGCCATGGCGCAGAACGCCGCCGACCATGTGGCCAATGGAAATGCCCCAGAGCGGAAAGCCATGCGCAAAAGACGACGTGCCGTCAATCGGATCGACCACCCAGCAGGACCCGCGCAACGCCTCGCGCGCATAGTCCGCGCCGCGTTGCGCAATCGTCTCTTCACCGATGAAATACTCGCCCGGGCCTGGCAAGGCCGCGCTCAGCAGCGCTTCGATGTCGCGATCGACCTCGGTGACGAGACTGCCGTCGCTCTTCAAAGTCCAGCTGCTGGCGGCGCGATGGGCCAAAGCCCGCCGCGCGCAATCCAGGAGTATCTCGGCCATGGCTGCGGCGTCCCAGCTGCGGCCATGGCCACCAGGCGCGGAATTCATAGCGCTGTTGCCCATCAGGCCCAGGCTCCCAGCGCCGTCAGCCAATGGCGTGCAATCAAGGCGTGGCCGGCTGGCGTCGGATGCACGCCGTCGGCCGCCCATTGCGCCGGACAAGCGCGGCAGGCTGCCGCCGCCAACAGCCCGTCCAGAGGCACGTATATCGTCTTGAATTCCAGCGCAAGCAGCCGCAGAGCGTTGATCTTCAGATCAAGATCAGCCCGCCAGGCCTTGCGGTCCTCCGGGTAGGGCAGCACAAAGGGCTCCAGCAGAATGATGCGCGCCTTGGTGTTCTCGCGGGTCAAACGCAACAACTCGCGGCAATTAGCCGTGTACGCCTCGACGCCGGTCGGGTCATCGCGATCATAGCGCCGCCAGGTGTCGTTGATACCGATCAGTATGGACACCCAGTCGGGCTTGAGATCGATGCAATCCAGCTGCCAACGCGCCACCAGATCCTTCGAACGATTGCCGCTGATGCCGCGATTAAGAAAACGCACGCCCTTTTCCGGGTACGCCGCCGTAAAGCGCGCTGCGATCTGCGCGGCATAGCCGCCGCCGAGCATCGTGTCGTTCTCGCGGGAGCGGCCGCAGTCCGTCACGCTGTCGCCCTGAAAAAGCACCGTCGCGCCATCCTGAATCAAGGTCATGATCGTCGTCCTTTCCAAATACACTTCGCTGGTATTTCCTGCTATGGTCCATGTCGACGCGTCATTGCGCCAGCATGCGTCCCTCATTGCTTTTGCTGCTCAAGGTCCAGCAGCGCCTGCAGGCGTCCACGCAGGATTGCCGCCGAGGCGTCCAGGCCGCGTTGCTCATCCCCGCTGAGAGAGCCCGTAATGACGCGCACAATACCCTCGCGCCCCACGACGCAGGGCACGCTCAGGCAGATGTCCCGCTGGCCGTATTCCCCCTGCAGCAGCGTCGATACTGTCAGCACGCTGTGCTGGTCGCGCAAGACCGCGGCACTGATTTCCACCAGAGCCATGCCGACGCCGTAACAGGTCGCACCCTTGGCGTCAATGATATGATAGGCCGAGTGACGCACCTGCTCCAACACCGCTTCGCGATTGACCGCCGACGCCAAAGGCGTGTCACAACAACCGCAGCCAGCGCAAATGTCCGCCACCGGCGTGCCGCCGACGTGGGACAGGCTCCACGCCGCCACCTCGCTGTCACCGTGCTCGCCAAGGATGTACGCATGCACGTTGTGGATATCCACCTGGCATTTCCGCGACAGGATATGCCGGAAACGAGCGCTGTCCAACACCGTCCCGGAACCGAAGACCCGCCGGCGATCATTCCCGAGCTCCGCAATGGCGATCTGCGTTAAAATGTCTACCGGATTGGACACCACAATGACCGGCGCCGTCCCACCCGACGCCTTGATATCACCCATAATCGCCCGCATAATCCGCGCATTGCGCTCAAGCAGATTCAGCCGGGACTCGCCGGGCTTCTGCGCCGCGCCGGCGGTAATCACGATCAGCGCCGCGTTGCCATAGTCGCCAGCATCGCCCGCACGGATGGACTGCATCGGCGCGAAAGCGCTGCCGTGGGACAGGTCCATCACCTCGCCTTCCACCCGCGCCCGATTGACGTCGACGAGAACAATTTCCTCCGCCAAGCCCTTGATCATCAGCGCATACGCGAAGGACACGCCCACCGCACCTGCGCCGACTATCACGACCTGCCGGCTTGTGCTCCCAGAGTATTTTATCATGTTGTCATGCTCTCCTGAACCCTCAGTTGTTTTTCCTCAAAACGCCTGGTCGCCATCGCGGCCAAACCACCTGCATTCGCAGACCAGCGCCGTCGGGCCAGTCTGCCGCAACATCATGTCTGCAGCGGCGGTCACAGTCAAGTCGCCGCCAGGCATGGACACCGTCACCGGCGACTGACAATAACCCAAACGCATGGCTACGGCCGCCACCGCTGTGGCGCTGCTGCCCGACGCCAGCGTGTAGCCCGCACCACGCTCCCATATCTCAATACGGACGCGATGGGCGTCCTCAACGCGCATGAACTGCACATTCGTGCGTCGGGGAAAACACGGCGCGCATTCCAGCTGCGGACCATATTCCCGGGCCACCGCCGGGCTCAGCTCGCCGTCCCACAGCACCACGCAGTGAGGATTGCCCACCGACGCCGCACAATAACGCAAGGTCCGTCCACCCAGCACCAGTTCTTCGTTGAGTACCTCGCGTCGCGGTCCCGTTACAGGTATCTGGTCACTCCAGAAAGTCGCCCGCCCCATGGCCACGGTGATGGACTGCTGGGGATCCGCAATAGTCACCTCCACCACGCCACCAAGCGTCGCTAAACGGAATGGCGCCGAACCGACAAGGCTGCGATCATGCAGCCAGCGGGAAAAAATCCGCAGGCCATTGCCGCTCTTCTCCGCCTCCGAGCCGTCGGGGTTGTAGATGCGCAGCGCGCAGCACACCCCCGCGCAGTCGGCGGCATTCAGACCGGCCTCGGCGCAAAAAGCCGCAAAATCCTCACTGCCAGGCATGATCGGCCCCAGGAGAATGCCGTCGCTGCCCACGCCGTAGTTGCGATGACAGATCAGCCGGATGTCAGCGACGCCCAATGGCCCAGCCAGTTCGGCGGGAGACAGCACCAGGTAGTCATTGCCCAGGCCGTGATATTTACGCATTGTCAGCATGACACTCCTCAGTTCAGTCCCTCGCCGTCGTCAAAATGCACCACCTGGCCCGATGAACCCGATTCCCAGATGGCGTCAATCACCCGCAGCAACCGCCGCTCCTCCGCCAGGGTGACCATGGGCTCGGCCTTGCCCAACAGGCAATCGCGCAAGTTCTCGTAGTAGCTGCGCCAGCGCCCGGGCAGGGTCGGCACAACCTGCTCGTCCGTGCGCGTTTTCAGTACGCCGTAGTTGCTGGCGGGTTCCACCGCTGCGTCAATATTCCCGGCGGTCTGGGCCTTCTCCTGGGGGTCCAAACCAAATTTCTGGAAGGTCCCCTCCGTGCCACGCACGTAGAAATGCGGCTTGTGAATAGCCGCCATGCTCGACATGTCAATCACCGCTGTCCGCCCGCCGGCAAAACCCAGCACGACCAGCGCTTCGCTCTCCACATCCACGCCAGGCAAGTCGTAGTGCAGGCGGCAATAGACGCTGCGCACGGGCTCCGGAAACAACACCAGGACCTGATCCAGCAAGTGCGGCCCCAAATCAAAAATCTTCCCGCCACCCAGCTCGCGCTTGCCGCGCCAGCCGCCCCAGGCGCCAAAACCCTGCCAGGCCAATTCAACCCAGCGGACGTCGCCCAGCCGGCCCGTCTGCTGCAAGTGCCGCACCGTCAGAAAATCACCGTCAAGCCGGCGGTTCTGAAAGACCGTCAGCAGCCGTCCGCTCTCTTCACTGGCGCGGATCATCGCCTCGCAATCCCGCAGGGACAGGCACATCACCTTGTCCGTCACCACATGCTTGCCGGCACGCAGAGCCTTGATGGCCAAATCGGCATGGCTCCAGTTGGGTGTGGCCAGCACCACGGCGTCCACCGCCGGGTCGCTCAGTACGTCATCAAAACTCGCGAAGGTCCGGCACTGCCGGTCGGCCTCGGCACGCACCCGTTTCTCTGGATCGCGGCTGGCAACGCCGTAGAGCTCCAGGCCGGGCGTCGTGCTGATCAGATAGCTGTGACATTCGCGACCCCAACGGCCATAGCCGACCACAACCAGACGCGGCGCGTGTCCATCTTCTCTGCACATAGATCTTTTATCCTTATTTCGCTATGGGACTCCCTGGTTTTTTAACATATATCCCGTTACAGTTAAACAAACGTCTCCCCGGGCTTTTTCTGCAGCTCCCAATCGCAGCAACAACCATGCAGCCCGGGACACCAGCGCGCCCAAGGCTCGCTCACAGACCCGCAAAGAGATTGGCCAGCCTATGCCCCTAACCCAAATACCGGCGCCTGGCGCCAAACTCGTCCGTTTCGCCGGCGACTGCCTTGATGTACTCCTCACGTTGCCGGACTCCCGGCCGGGCCGGGCATTCGTCCGCAGCAATCTCGGGCAGGCCGCTATCCGCCGCGCGGAAATCATCGCCAATATCGAAGAACACAAGGCCATCCTCGGCCGCGATTGGCGCGATCTGCCCATGCACGACGACGGCAACGGCCAGTTCTCCATCACCCTACCTCTCAATGACGTCGGCGTCTTCGACCTCAAGTCCTTCTTCATACCCGACGATGGCGGCGAAACCATCTGGTGCCGCGGCGATAATACCCGCGTCAAAATTGAACCGTCCCGCTGCGCCGGCGGCAACACCATCTACAACGCCTTCATCCGCCAGTTCGGCAAAAACCGCTCCGGCGGCGCCTGGACACAAAAACACCACGACGCCGAGGCCTTGCTGGATAAGGACGGCTACACGGTCATCCCCCCATCCGGCAGCTTCAACGACCTGGCGCAGGAACTGCACTTCATCATCGACACCCTCGGCTTCCGCATCATCCAGCTACTGCCCATTCACCCGACGCCGACGACTTTCGCCCGCATGGGCCGCTTCGGCAGCCCCTTCGCCCCACTGGACTTCTTCACCGTCGATTCCTCCATGGCCATTTTCAACCGCCACCGTACGCCCCTGGAACAATTCGTCGAGCTCGTCGACGCCATTCACGCCCACGACGCCAAAGTCATCATCGACCTGCCCGCCGCCCACACGGGCTGGGGCTCCACCTTCCAGGTCCACAGCCCCGAGTGGTTCAGCCGCAATCCCGATGGCAGCTTCCAAAGCCCCGGCGCCTGGGGCGTCACCTGGGAAGACCTCTGCAAAATGAACTTCCAGAACCAAGCACTCTGGAAAAGCCTCGCCGAGGTCTTCCTCCACTGGTGCCGACTCGGCGTCGACGGCTTCCGCTGCGATGCCGGCTACATGATCCCCCAACCCGTCTGGACCTACATCAGCGCCAAAGTCCGCCAGGAATACCCCGACACCATCTTCTTCCTCGAAGGCCTTGGCGGCACCCTCGCCAGCACGGCGCTGCTCCTCCAGGACGGCGGCCTCAACTGGGCCTACTCCGAACAATTCCAGCAATTCGGCTTCGACGCACTGAAAAACTACACCCAGTTCGCCATCGATTTCTCCGATCAGGTCGGCATGCTCATCAATTTCGCCGAAACCCACGACAACAGCCGCCTCGCCGCCACCTCGCCTGCCTGGGCCGCCCTACGCAGCATGACCGCGGCACTCCTCGCCCCCGGCGGCGGCTTCGCCATCGCCAACGGCGTCGAATGGCTGGCCAGCGAAAAAATCGACGTCCACCAGGCCGCCAGTCTCAACTGGGGCGCCCAGGACAACCTCGTCGAGCTCATCCGCAGCCTCAATCTGCTGCTACTCAACCACCCGGCCTTCGAGGCCCACGCCACCCTCCGCGTCCTCAACCACGACAGCAGCGGCAACGCCATCGCCCTCCTGCGCACCCCAGCCGATGACAGCGCCGCGCCCGTGCTCGTCGTCGTCAATCCTCACGAACAGGAACACGCCACCCTGCAATGGCCGGTCAGCAGCTTCGATCCGGGCAAAGCGCCCGTCGATCTCGTCAGCGGCCGCCATGTCCAGGTGGACAAACACGGCGACCGCGCCGCGCTCATCATCCAGCCCGCCGCCGCCTTCTGCCTCGCCGCCGCCGCCCCAGCGCCGCAACGCCGCCCCAGCAACTGGCAATGCTATCGCGACCGCGTGCTGGATTTCTTCGTCGACTTCCACGGCTTCGGCAATATGGCCGATGTCGATGTCGACCAGCTCGCCGATCTGCTGTGGGAAAACCCACCCGCCTTCGTGCGCCAGGCCCTAACCGCCGCCAGCTATCAACCCGTCATCGAATGGCGTCCCGGTCACGACGAACGCCGGCTGGTCACCGTCCCACCCGCCCATCTCCTCTACGTCCATCATGACAAGCCCTTCCGCGTCAGCGCCTGGCGCGGGGATACCTGCATCCAGCGCAAAACCGCGCTGTCACGCAAACACGGCGGCTTCTTCGCCCTCCTCCAGCCGCTCAACACGACCCGCCAGGCCCGGCAGGATGAAATCGTCGACCTCAAACTGGAGCTTTTCTGCCACCAGAGCCAGGCAAAAGCCGCCGCTCCCTGCCAGAACCTCCACGCTCAACTCCTGCTGGCCGCCGATGGCGACCGCCAGCGCGTCTCTCTCTCTCTCCCCGCCGCTGCCATCACCCCGGCCCACGCCGGCCTCTGCTGCAGCGACCTCGGCGCCTACACCCTCGCTCGTGCCTCCTGGGGCGCCATCGCCAGCCAGTACGATGCACTCCTGGCCGCCAACCTCGACCAGAAGGTACCCGTCGACCGCGTCGTCATGCTCAGCCGCTGCCGTGCCTGGGTCATCTGCCGCGATTTCTCCCAAGAACTCAACCTGGACTGCCAGACCCTCTTCCGCGCCAGCTATAACAACTGCCTCCACTGGCAATTCGCCGTGCCCTCCGGTATGGGTCAGACGGTCTGGGTCGATGCCGTCCTCACCCTCGATCGCCACGACAACGCCGTCAGTATCCGCTTCTCCCGACCACCAGCGCCCGCCGAAGACGACAACAGCCTCGATCCCGCACAGGCCGTCACCCTCGTCGTCCGCCCAGACATCGAAGACCGCAGCAATCACCACGCCACCAAGGCCTACACCGGCCCGGAACAGCTCTTCCCGCAAGCCATCAGCGCCGCCCAACGCCACTTCGTCTTCAATCCCGGACACGGTCACCGCCTCCAGGCCACAGCCGACCACGCAGTCTTCCACGCCAAGCCCGAATGGTCCTACGTGGTACCATACCCCGTCGAAAAAGAGCGCGGCCTGGGCGACAGCGGCGATCTCTTCAGCCCCGGATACTTCAGCGGCGATCTCAGCAGCACCACACCCATCACCCTCAGCTTTCGCATCAGCACGGAGGAGAACCCGCCGGCAACGGCACCAATGGCACCAACAGCGCCACCGGCCTTCCCTGACCGTCCCCTGCCACTGCTGGAAGCCCTCCGCCACTCCATACCCCATTTCATGACCCGGCGCGACAACGGCCACACGGTCATCGCCGGCTACCCGTGGTTCCTCGACTGGGGCCGCGACACTCTCATCTGCCTCCGCGGCATCATCGCCACCGGCATGTTCGCAGAAAGCCGCTCAATCATCAACCAATTCGCTCTCTTCGAACAAGATGGAACAATCCCAAACATGATCCGCGGCAACGACCACTCGAACCGCGACACCTCCGATGCGCCCCTCTGGCTCTTCGCCGCCGTCCGCGATTTCATCGCCCAAGCACCCGCCGGAAAGGACATCCTTAAACTCGATTGCGGCGGCCGACCACTGCTCGCCGTCATGGAAAGCATCGCCCAAAACTACTGGCGCGGCATCGCCAACGGCATCCACGCCGACCACCAAAGTGCCCTGATCTTCAGCCCCGCCCACTTCACTTGGATGGACACCAACTACCCCGCCTGCACCCCACGCATGGGCTACCCCATCGAAATCCAGGCACTGTGGATCAACGCCCTGGACCTGCTCGCATCCCTCACCAATAAAACCATCTACAGCCAGCGACGCGACCTGGCCCGCGCAAGCGTCATGACCCTATTCCGCAAAAAAGACGCCCCGGGGCTCTACGACTGCCTCAACGCCACTCCCGGCACAGCTGCCGCCAGCGCCCAGCCCGATGACGCCTGCCGCCCCAACCAGCTCTTCGCTATCACTCTCGGCGCTATCAACGACGACGCCCTCCGCCGCAGCATCCTTGACGCCTGCCAACCCCTCATGCTCCCCGCCGCCATCCGCAGCCTCGACGACGCACCCGTCCACTGCCCACTGCCCCTCCACGCACCCGACGGCACCCCCCTCAACAACCCCAAACGACCATACCAGGGCCACTACCAGGGCCCCGAAGACAGCCACCGCAAACCCGCCTACCATAACGGCACCGGCTGGGCTTGGGTCATGCCCAGCTTCTGTGAAGCACTCACCATCTGCTACGGCAAAAACGCGACGCCAGCCGCCAAAGCATGGCTCGGAACCGCCGCCCGCACCATGACTCAGGGCTGCGTCGGCTTCCTACCCGAAATCTGCGACGGCGATGCGCCACATGCACCCAAAGGCTGCGTCGCCCAAGCCTGGAGCTCGACCGAATTCTTCCGCGTCCTCAAATTCGTCGCCAATTTGACCTGAAAATAACACAGTGATCTCGGTGATCTCGGTGGACGCGGTGGACGCGGTGGACGCAGTGGACGCAGTGGACGCGGTGGACGCAGTGGACTCGGTGGACACAGTGATCTCGGTGGACGCGGTGGACGCGGTGGACGCGGTGGACGCAGTGGACGCGGTGGACTCCTATGAAACCCGATGCTCTTCATTTAACGGTATCCATGGCACTTGTTCAACCAAGCAGCCTTTTCTCGTCGTGCATTTCCGCCGCGAAGCGGCAGAAGCGCTGAAAGCGCGAAACATACTAGCCCAGGGCAAGCGGCGCCGAAGGCGCGCGCCGCCCTGGGTAGCGTGTCCTTTACGCCCGTGTTCCTCGGCCCCTTTGGTCCCAGTCGGCGAAGCTGACTGGGACCAAAGGGGCAATGGAACTCACTAGCTTGCCTAGGGTTGACGTCGGCGGCATATCGGGCATCCAATATCAATCGCTCCTATGAAACCCGCTGCCACAAAGGTCGGCGGAAATCAAGGTCGGATGGTTGGGCGGCGGCGGGCCGTGGGTTTCCTGCAAATTGTCCCAGCGAAGCGCCGGGGTGTACACTGACCGATTGCGTTCTTTTCCCCTCACCCAATCCTAACTGCATGCTAACCCGCAAGTAATTGCTATTTGCACTTCCACTAATATATTAAAGTTCAAGTCATTAGAGAAAAAACTATTCATTTCCCCAGCATAGGAGGACCTCACCATGAAAAAGACGCTCAAGCCCGAAAACACGGCGACGACGACCGTCCGTCTGGCGCGCAAACGCGTGATTTTCACTGCCAAGGCTCGCCCCGGCGCCACGGTTTTTCTCGCCGGCAGTTTCAATGACTGGAACAACAGCGACAAGGAAATGAAGGACAAGCAGGGCAACGGCCTTTTCACTGCCATCTGTTACCTGCCCGCAGGCACCTACGAATACAAGTTTTTTATTGATGGCGTCTGGTGCACCGACACAACAAACCCCAATGTCGTCAGCACCCCGCTCAACACGCTAAACAGCATCATCGAAGTCAAGTAACCGACCATTATTTCGTCTCAGCCCCTCGCCATCTCACCGTATGCCAAGCCCTGCAAATTTACAGCCCAGTGGCAGTCAGGACGCCTTGGCAGGGGATGGCACTACGCTAATACGGGCAAGGTCCTGTGCTTGCCTTGACCATCCGCGGCAGCTGCTGCGTAGCTCTGGCCGCAGTTCGCAGCCGCACCAAAACGTCGTCATACACCATGGGGACGGGGAAGTGCCGACAGGCCCTCGCCAACCGGCAATAGGTTGTTTCGTGATCGAGAATTAGGGAGAGGCAATGCCGCTTAAGAAGCAAACAAACAAAAAAATCAAGGTTCTGATTGTCACCCCGGAGATTACCTACCTGCCGGCCGGCATGGGCAATATTGCCAACAAGCTGTCGGCGAAAGCCGGTGGCATGGCCGACGTTTCGGCGTCCTTGGTCGCGGCCCTCTACAACAAAGGCGTCGATGTCCACGTCGCCCTGCCCCATTACCGTCGCATGTTCCACGTGGAAATCGCCGATCTGCTTGACGCCAAGCTCGCCCAATACCAGCAGACCCTCCACCCCGAAGGCGAGGAAACCCAGCGCATTCACCTCGCTGAAGACCGCATGTTCTACTACCGCGAACATGTCTACAGCAACTACACCGAAGACTGCCTGAAAATGAGCCTGGCCTTCCAGCGCGAAGTCATCAACAACATCATCCCCGCTGTCCGCCCCGACCTCATTCATTGCAACGACTGGATGACCGGCCTCATCCCCGGTTACGCCCGCCGCCTCGGCATCCCCAGCCTCTTCACCGTCCATAATATCCACACCCAGGAAACGACGCTCGAAGCGATTGAAAATTACGGCATCGACACCGCCATCTTCTGGCAGAACATCTACTACCAACGCCCACCCCTCAACTACGAGGAAAGCCGCGCGAACAACCGCATCGACCTGCTCGCCAGCGGTATCTTCGGCGCCCACTTCATCAATACCGTCAGCCCAACGTTCCTCCGGGAAGTCGTCAACGGCATGCATGATTTCGTACCCCCGCAAATCCGCCGTGAAATGGCCAACAAATACCACGCCGGCTGCGCTAAGGGCATCCTCAATGCTCCCGACCCAGACTACAATCCCAGTAGCGACGACGCCCTGGCCGCGACTTACGATGCCGCCGACCACGTCGCCAAAAAACGCCTGAACAAAACGGCCTTCCAGAAAGCCGTCGGTCTTAAGGTCAATCCCAACGCACCGCTCTTTTTCTGGCCGTCGCGCCTTGATCCTATCCAGAAAGGGCCGCAACTGCTCTCCGAAATCCTCTACCAGGTCGTCCACGACTACTGGCCGCGCCAACTCCAGGTCGCCTTCGTCGCCGATGGGCCCTATCACCAGTGTTTTAAGGACATCGTCGCCTTCCATGGCCTCCAGGACCGCGTCGCCGTTTGTCATTTCAATGAAAAGCTCTCGCGCCTGGGCTACGCTGCGTCAGACTTCGTGCTGATGCCATCGCTCTTCGAGCCCTGCGGTCTCCCGCAAATGATCGGCCCCCTCTACGGCAGTCTGCCCGTCGTCCACGACACCGGCGGCCTGCACGACACCATCACCCACATGGAAGCCGGTCACAAAAGTGGCAACGGCTTCGTCTTCAAATACTACGACAGCGCCGGCCTGCGCTGGGCCATCGACCAGGCCATGAGCTTCTACGAGCAGATCACCCCCGTCAAGGAAGCCGAGATTGCCCGCATCATGACCGATGCCGCCAAGACCTTCATTCACCCCAACACCGCCCAGGCATACATCGCTCTCTACGAACAAATGCTCAAGCGGCCCCTTGTACCTGACGTCTCCGTTGTCGACACCGACACCCAGGGATAAGCGCTCGATGTCATTGTTTGATGCACAACATTTCTATGACGAAATCTGCCAGGCCGCCATTGCTTTCTTCGATCTTACCAGCAAAGAGGCCCTGCCCATTGTCAGCGATCTTCTCGGCTGCCTTGAAGAAGAAGCCGGCGTGCTGGCCAAAAATGCCGACCAACCCGCAACGACTAAGTACCTGCTCGCATACGACAACATCGCCACCGTCGCCAAAAAACTGCAGACCAACGAGCTACTCGGCATGCTCAACCGTCTTGGCAAATGCAGCATGCCAGTACACGCGGAGGAACGCAAACGCGTCATCGATGAAATGTTGAAACGACTTGCCGCCGCCCGCACCCTGCACCCGCTCTGAGCCCCAAGCCAGACGCCACCGCCCGTCCAAGCCCAACCAACAAAACACCATGACTGCGCCTGAACTGAAAATCATGACCCTCGACCAGGCAGTCGCCTGGCAAACCGCGATCCGCCGCGAACACAAAACCCTCGCCGTCACCAACGGCGCCTTCGACCTCCTTCACCGCGGCCACGTCGAATACCTTAACCAGGCCGCAGCAGAGGCCGATGCACTCCTCGTCGCCGTCAATAGCGACGCGTCCGTCAAGCAACTCAAAGGCCCCGAGCGGCCGCTGGTCGGCGAACAGGACCGCGCCATGCTCCTGGCCAGCCTCCAAGCCGTGAGCGCCGTCGTCATCTTCAACGGCCCCAAACCCGTGGACGTCTTCTCGGTCATCCATCCCGATGTCTACGTCAAAGGCGGCGACTACACCGAAGACAGCCTCGACCGCGAAGAACACGCCCTGCTCAAAAGGGCTGGCGCGCGCTTTGTCTTCATTCCTTTCGTCGCTGGCTTTTCCACCACCAGCATCGTCCGCCGCCTCCGCGACGGCGGCAGCGCCCCAGCGGCCAGCCACGGCACCGCCGGACCGGCCCTCAACAACGCCCTCGACACAATCTTCTGCCGCCGCAGCGTCCGCCATTATCAACTCCGACCGGTGGCCGACGAACACCTCGTCGCCATCCTCCAGGCGGCCATGGCAGCGCCATCAGCCTGCGCCAAAGACCCATGGCAATTTCATGTGCTGAAAAATGACGGCCTGCGCACTGACATCGCCGCCGTCCTCCCCAACGGCCGCTTTCTGGCCCAAGCCCCCACGGGCATCGTCGTCTGCGGCGACCTCCGCCGCGCCCATGGCGCCGAGCTGTCCTACCTCATCCAGGACTGTGCCGCCGCCATTGAAAATCTCTTACTGGCAGTCAGCCAGCTCGGTCTTGGCGCCTGCTGGCTCGGCGTCCATCCCCGCCAGGACCGCGTTGACGCCATCCGGCAGCTCCTCAAACAGCCCGCTGAGATCATCCCCATCGCCGTCATCGCCATCGGCTGGCCGGCCGAACACCCGCCCAAACGCAGCCGCTACCGCGATGACGCCATCCACTGGGAAGTATAAATTCCTCAACCAACTAGGCAGAACAACATGACCATGACCGTCGTCGATCAATTCACCACTCATTGCGGCGAAGTGGTCACCATCAAGCTGATCATCCCCCCGGCGCCGACCTACGCCAAAGACATCCGCAGTTTCCTCGCCTGGATCGACGCCGAGAACTTCCGCAGCATCACGTCGCGCCTGGCGGGTCTCTTTCACGATGTCAGCGACGACCGCTATTTCTTTGCGGAAATCGACGGCGAAATCGTCGGCCAGATGTGGTACGGCTGGGGACGCCACGATCAGCCCGCCGCCAACTTCGGCCAGGTCTTCGTCGCCGCCCGCCACCGCAAGAAGGGCATCGCCGAACGGCTCTTCGCCGCGTTCTCAAAGCACTTCTTTGACAACAGCCCGCCTATCGCGGCGTTCTGCACCACCGGCTCCGAATGGGTCGCCAATATCTACCGCGCCGGAGGCTTCCGCACCATCGCCCCCAAGGCCGGCTGTGGCCCGCTTTACTGCCCAAAGCCCGGGCAACCCGAGACCTTCGCTGAGTTCACTGACAACTTCTACCGCGGGCAATGCACTGAGCGCGCCCTGGCCATTCCTGGCACTATGGAGTACCGCCACGAAATCGACTGCGTCCTCAAATTCACCCTGATCCACAAAGGCCTGCTGCCCGACCCCTTCCCCAGTTTCCAGCAGGCCTTCTATGATCACTGCGATGGCAAGGGCGACTTGCAGGTCTTCATGTCCCCACACCAGCGCCCGCTGGGCTGGCGCTTTACCCCAAGCGACGGCTCTGCACCACGTGGCATCATGCACCCCGAGTGCAAAATCTAGAGCTGAGCCGATAAATCCCAGGCGCTGAGCCGAAGAGGGATAGGGGGGAGCGCAAGGGGACGGGAAAAGGCAATGCCCCTTCCCGCCCCCTCGCAAAAACAAACGGTGCTTTTCGAACAAGCTCTATCTACCAGCTGTAAGCCTCCGGACGGCGTTCCTTGATGTAGAGCTGGTAGGGATCGCCGAACGACGGCCCGACCGACAACCAGAAACTGCGCTTACGCTCGTTGAGGTCGATCTCGGCAAAGGCAAAGCCGCCGCGCTCCGTCGTCGCTGCCAGCCAGCTGCCATCACGGTCAAGAATGGCCGACGGCACCTTCGGATCACAGATGGACACCACCATCGGCAGGCTGTTGTCAATACAGCGCGTGGACCAGGTCTTGCTCCAGTGCGACTCCTTGGCATCTCCAGCCAGCGGAAACACCAGCAGCTCCGCACCATTGAGACGCAACTGCCGGGCGCTTTCGCAAAACCAGTTGTCCCAGCAGACGGCGATGCCAATGCGCCCGAAGTCCAGCTCAAACACGGGAAAGCCGGTGCCCGGAATAATGCCGCTGGCCATCTCACCAGTGGTCAGATGGACCTTGCGGTAACAGCCGTGCAACTTCCCCTCGCGATTCACGATAAAGGCCGTGTTGTGAATCTGCCCATTGGGCTCCTTCTCGTGGATGTTCGCCACTATCCAGGTCCGATACTGCGCCGCATAGCGACTGCACAGCGAATAGGTCACGCCGCCCGGCAACGCCTCGGCGCGCTCATGCATGCTTGCGTTGACCCCGCGGAAGGTGTGACATTCCGGAAACACGATCAGATCAAGATCGTTCACCGACCGGCAGATGTGCGCCAGGGCGTCCTCAAATATCTGCAGATTCTTCTCCAGCGTCGCCGCCGGCGCCGGTTTGATATTCGCCGCCGCCAACCGTACCATGCGCTTGGGCAACGGCGCGCACTCATCCACCCGGATGTCCCGAAAGACCGTCCGTCCCGCCCGCCACTTGAACATGCACATGATCTCCAGACGTACGCAGCCATCAGGCACGGTAAACGTTTCGTCAAAACGCCGCAGAACCGGCGTGTCATCACGGCATTCAACATAATCACGCTGCTCCGGCGGCAACGACCGATCGGCACGACACCACGACAACACCAGGCTGGCGTTGTTCTTAACCTCCGCCGGCACATCGGCCCAAGCGCTGACCCGACACCCCCGACCCGGTCTCACCCCGCATTCACCCGTCCACATGCCCACGCTCTCGGCAACAGGGAGCTCAATGCTAAGAGAACCGTCTTCCTGACTAAACACCGGCGGCTTGACTGTATCAGGCGCGCTCGCTTTCCATTCCATCACCGACCTCCTTGTCATCACCATGCGTTTACACACCGTGTCGGCAGACACCATCTGGCGCCGCCAATGAATTGCTCGTTTACTCTAGGCGGGCAAGCCAACGCTGCAACCCCCTACGACCGCCCCACGTCTTTTCTCAGTGAAATGTGCTATCTTTTCGCGATTGTCCACCTTGCCACACTCATCTTGCGTCTATACACTACTTGCTCACCCTAAGTCTACTCAATCCCAACCAAGGACGACGCCATGAAATCCGCTCTGTTGGTCATCTTGACCGCCGCGTGCACCTGCTCAGCCGCAACGCGTTTCGAAGCCGAAGACGCCCAACTCAGCAGCAACGCCCAACGCGTTGCCGCCGCCGACTCGTCCGGCGGCGCCCACATCACCCTCGTCCATTCCACCCGTGTCGATGATCCCAGCACCATCCCGGCCTCCGCAGTATTCACCCTCACGGCTCCTGCCACCGCCCACTCCCAGCTGCGCCTCCGCGTCAAAGCAACCTCGCAGGGCAATGACTCGCTCTGGTACGCGCTGGACAACCACCCCTTCCGCCAACTCATCGTCACCCCGCTTGGTCAATGGGCGGACCTGGCACTGCCACTGCCGACACTCCGCCCCGGCGAACATCGTCTCACTCTCACCGTCCGTGAGAGTGGCTGCGCCGTCGACTGCCTGTATCTTGTCCAACAAGAGCTTCTCCCCGCCAGCGCAGCAACGCTGTATCCCCCGCCACCGGTCACTCCGCCCGCCGAACACCCACGTGTCCTGATCCGCAGCGCGGACATCCCCGCCCTCCGCCAAAACCTGGTCCACCCGCAAAACCTACCCTTCTGGCAGCTCGTCCAACAACGCGCCGACGCGGAAAACAGCGGTATCCTCGACCCCACCAAACACCGCGGCAAAGCCGGCCTCTTCGACGCCAATGTCCTCACCGACATCCAATGCCTGGCCTTCCTCGCCTTGATCAATCAGGACGACACGACCGGCAAACGCGCCATTGCCACCATGACGATCTTCCTCAACAAGGTCGATTTTCAGCTGGATTTTCAGGACGTCACCCGGCAGATGGGCCAGACCATCTATACGGCCGCCCTGGTGTATGACTGGTGCTATCCGCTCATGAGCGCCGAGAACAAGCGGCATTTCATCAGCCGCGCCGAGGAAATCGCCGCCTTGATGGAAATCGGCTGCCCGCCCACGCGCCAGGGCGATATCACCGGCCATGCCGGTGAAGCTCAACTTTTCCGGGATCTGCTGTCCTTCGGCATCGCCTGCTACGACGAAAAATCCACGTTGTACCAAGTCTGCGCGGGCCGTTTCTTCCACCACATGGTGCCCTCCCGCCTGCTCTTCATGGCCTCTGGCCGCCACCACCAGGGCTGCTGTTACGGCCCGTACCGCCTCCATTGGGAAATCTTCGCCGCCGTGCTCGTCCAACGCCTGGCCGGGCTTGAAGTCTTCCCACGAGAAGCCGTCCGCAGCCAGCTCAATGGCATCATCTACAATCTCCTGCCCGACGACTGGCACTTCACCAACGGCGACTGTTACCGCGGCAGGACCTGTACGCCTACCCTGCTGGCTATTGCCGCCTATTGCCATGACCCCATGGCCAAGGGCGAGTTCATCCGCCAGAAAGGCCTGGACTCGTTCCGCCGCGACCCCGTCACCTTCCTCCTCTTCAACGCCCCGGAATTGGCCGCCGCCGAACGCCGGGAATTGCCCCTCACCACGTTCTTCAGCGAGCCCCTCGGCGGCATGATCGCCCGCTCCGGCTGGGGCATGGGCGCCCGCGCTGACGTCGCCATCGTCGATATGCGCGGCGCCGGCTTTCTCTTCGGCAACCACCAGCATCCCGACGCCGGCGCCTTCCAAATCTACCACCGCGCTCCCCTCGCCATCGACCCCGGCCAGTACGGCAAATACGGCACGGACTACGACATGCTCTTCAACAAACAGTCCATCGCCCATAACGTCTTGCTCATTCATGACCCCGACGAGAAGCGCCCCACCCGCAGCATCAACGACGGCGGCCAGCGCCTCCCCAACCAGCGCCGTGAGCCCGGCAGCCTCGATACCCTCCTCAACAATGACTACCAGAACGGCGCCGTCGCTGCCCACGCCTTGGGCCCCGACCAAGCCCTGCCCATCTACAGCCACCTCAAATGCGATATCGCCAAAGCCTACAGCGACAAGCTCCGCGAATACACCCGCAGCTTCGTCTATTTCAACACCAACCAGACCAACGCCCCCGGCATTCTGCTGGTCTTCGATCGCGTCCTGGCCAGCAGCCCAAATTTTCGCAAGGAATGGACCGTCAATTCCTGCCAACAGCCCGACATCGCCAGCGACCGCTTCCGCATCGCCTATCGCGACGACACCTTCGACGGCACCATGGAGGTCATCCCGCTCCTGCCGACCGCTGCGCAACGAACAATAACCAGTTCCCCCAGCGTCGTAGTCGGCGAACAGTCCTTCACTCCCCCGCGTCCAGAGTTGCCCTCCACCAACAGCGTCCGCACCAGCATCAGCCCGACAACCGCACAAAGCGAAGACCTCTTCCTCAATGTCCTCCCCATCGGCAAACATCCCGATGGCTGGCAGGCTCGTCTGCTTGAACTCAATGGCGCGGTTGGCGTCGACGTCCAGGAGCGGTACCTGGCTACTTTCGCCCGCGACGGCAAGCTCATCCGCAATCCTTTGCGCCTGGACCTCCCCGGCGAACGCCTCGTGTTGGTCACCGACCTGGCAGAAGGACCGTGGACCATCCGCAAAAATCAACAACCATGGGCAAAATGCCAGATCGCCAAGGGCAATCACTGTCTGTTTTTCCATGCCGACAAAGCATCCTACGAGCTGGTCCCCAACGGCCCCGAAGCACCGCCACTGCCCGCTTACGACCACCTGCGCGCCATCCCCGGCGGCGATGACAACGCGCTGTTTCTCAACGACCAGCTCATTCAGCAGCCATCAGGAATTGTCAGCCGCGACGGCCAACCCTACATGCCTATCGCCACCATGGCCAATCTCGCTGGCGCCACTTGGCAAAACAACCTGCTGCAGCTCGGCGATCTGAGTTGCCAATTTCAGCCCGACAGCGACATCATCCGCTGCCAAGGCCTGCGCGATTTGCCCATCAGCGCCCCGGCACGCGATATCGACGGCGTTCTCCACGCCCCCCTCGCTGAACTGGCGCGACTTCTCCGTTTCCGTGCCCAACACAACGACGTCGGCGGACTCCGTCTCGACAAAGATGACGACAGCCGCTACGCATGGCTCGTCGCCGCCTATGAAGACCAGCCCAATCGCGAACCCGTCAGCCGCGCGCTTGACGGCAATCCCAACAGCTACTGGGCACAAAATGCCAAACCAGCGATGTTCACCGCCATCCTCGCCAAACCCGAAACCATCGCCGGCGTTGAAATCGCCTGGCACCGCGGCAACGAACGCTCATTCACCTTCGAAATCCAAACCTCTCGCGACGGTCAGTCCTTCACCACCGCCTATAAAGGCAACAGCAACCTCAACACCGCCGCGCAGACATATCTCTTCCCGGAAAAAACCGCCGCCCAATTCGTCCGCTTCCTCGGCTACGGCAGCAACCAGGGACCATGGACCAGCATCCGCGAATTCAAAATCCGCAAGTAAACGGGCTCCCCTCACTTTCCCGCTCGCTTGACGAGACCAGGCAAGTTCCCCGCCCCGGCTGCTCCCGGCTGCTGTCACTGGGGCACACAGTTGTGCGCCCCGAAAATTCGACTGCTGGCGACTGCTGCGCCGCTGCTGCGTCTTCTGCGCTTCGGCGTCCCATTCGTCCCCATTCGTCTCATTTGTTCACCCTCTGCCCTTCCCGAGAACAATCAGGCCGTGGTCCCTTACGAGAAACCACGGCCTGGCATTTATCGCACTGCCTCAGTGCGTAGCGTTAGGAACTAGCCTCCGAATGCTTACGCCTTGGCGGTCGCCTCGGCATCCCGAGCCGCATTTTTCAGTGCCTCGGCATTGACCCGTTCCCGGCGCACCGCGCGCTTATGCCACGTGTTAATGAAGGCGCTGGCGATGAAAATCGTCGAGTAAGTACCGGTGAAGATACCGAAGAACATGATCAGGGCGAAGTCGAAGATCGCGCCACCGCCAAAGACCAGCAACGACACCACGACCAGCAAGGTCGTCAAAGACGTCAGTAAGGTCCGGCTCATGCTTTCATTCACCGCTTGGTTGATCAGCTCGTAGTAGCTCTTGTCCTTGTTGAGTTCACGCGTCTCGCGAATACGGTCGAAAATAACGATCGTGTCATTCAGCGAATAACCGAAGATGGTCATCAAAGCCGCCATCGCCGTCAAGGACAACTGCCCGCCACAGAGCATGAACAGGCCAGCAGAAACCAGCGCGTCGTGGGCAACTGCGAGCACCGCCGCGAGGCCGAACATCAGCTCGAAACGGAAAGCAAGGTAGACAATAATGCCCAAGGTGGACAGCACGGCCGCCCAGATGGCGTCATTGCGGAACTTCGCGCCAACATTGCCACCAACCGTATTCGTCTGTTTCAAGCCGATCTTCACTTCCGGGAAGGCCTGGTCCAGGGCCATGCTGAACGCCGTATAGTCCACTTCCTGAACCTGATCCTTCACCTTGATGATGGGCAGCACGATTTCCAGCAGCCGTTCGCCGCCTTGCCCACGCTTGTAACCTACGCGCAGGTTGTCGCCATAGCCTTGAGTGCCGAGGAATTTGCGCACTTCGTCTACATCCGGCGCCTGACCGTCGCAGGTGTAGGCCAACTCGGTGCCGCCGGCGAAATCAAGACCAAGCGCATCCTTGGTGCCAAAGTAACGGACGCCAAAGCACGCCAGTGAAACAACGCAGAGGACAAGCGAGCCACGAATAGCATTCTTGCGATACTTCAGATAGTCCACATTCAGGTTCTCGAGGAACTTGAAGGTCCGCATAGGCAGGCCCTTGATGATGTCACGCAGCACCAGCAGGTCGAAAATGGCTCGCGTCATGAAGATCGCCGTGAACATACTGGCGAAAATACCAAAGCTCAGGGTGACCGCAAAGCCCTTCACCGAGCCACTACCAAACTGATACATGAAGAAGGCCGTGACCAAGGTCGTCAAGTTGGAGTCAAAAATACTGCTGAATGCCCGCTGGTAGCCGGCCACAATCGCATTGCCAATGGTCTTGCCACGCTTGAGTTCCTCACGGATACGCTCGAAAATCAGCACGTTGGCATCAACCGCCATACCAATGGTCAAAACCATACCGGCAATGCCCGGCATGGTGATCGTCGCCTTGGTCAGAGCCATCGTGCCCAAAACCAGGACCGTATTCACCACCAGCGCACTGACGGCAATCAAGCCCGCCACGCGATAATACCACATCATGAACAGTATCACTAGGGCCATGCCCAGCAGGCCGGCCCAGCTACCGCTGCGCACCGAGTCCGCACCCAGCGTCGGGTCCGTGCCAAACTCGCTGTCGATATTCACCGTCACCGGCACGTTACCAGAGGCAATCACGCCAGACAGCCGCCGGGCTTCCTCAAACGTGAAACTGCCGCTGATCTCAGCCTGACCGCCGGAAATCGCTTCGCGGATATTCGGCGCGCTGTACACCACGCCATCCAGCACAATCGCCAGCTGCCGGCCGACGTTCTTGCCCGTCACGTCCGCAAAAGCCCGCGCTCCGCGGCTCTTGAAACGCAGACTGATCGACCAGTTGCCAAATTCGTCCACGTTCGGAAACGCCTTGTCCACATCTTCACCGCGAATCCGCTGCGGCGTCTTCTCAATGAAAACAACCTGGGTGATCAACTCGCCATTGCGCTCGCTCTCAATCTCTTTGCGGATCAGTCCCGGCGGCGTGCGGAAATTCTGACGGTCGGCCATGTACTGGCTAACCAATTCATCGCTGTTCTCGGCAACCAGGTGAAATTCAAGTTTCGCAGCCTGCTTGATCGTCGAACGAATGTCCGACTTGTCCGCCTCGTCAACGCTGGGCATGCGCACTGATATGGTGTTTTTGCCCGTCGCCTTGATCTCCGGCTCGGTAACGCCCATGGAATTGAGCCGATTGTCCATGATCACCAAAATCCGATCACGGATGTCTTCGACTTTCTCGTCCTTGGGCACGTCCTTTTCATTGAATCCCAGCACAAATTCCGTGCCGCCCTGCAAGTCCAAGCCCAGGCGCAACTTGCCGGCAGACTTCACCCGCACGTAGCGCAAAATAGTCTTGTTCGACGCCTTCGCCTGAAAAGGCACGTTCACAAAGTCACTCAGATTGATGCGATACAGATCGGCATTGCCCTGCGCCGCGCGCTCCAAGGCCTTATACCCCGAGATGCTCGCATCATCGCTGCGGACAGCCGCCACACGACGCATCAGCTCAGCAAAATCCTTGACCTTCACCCACGCTTCGTAATCCGGCGATGCCTGCAGCTCCGAGTAGCTCTTCTGCAAGGCCTTGTACTCGTCGCTGTCCTTGGCCTCCATAGCGTCCAGCTTCGCCTTCAGCTCATCGGGATTGCCCACCTTCAGCACATTCTGAGACCGCGCCTGCAAAGCCGCCAACTGCTTGGCACTGATACGGTCAAATTCGCCCAGATAGTCCTTGTCCCGGATGGGAAACATGGCCGACAACCAGCCAATGACCACCAGGGCGATGATGATCCAGCGAATGATCAGGGATTTTTTCATAAACTCCTCGTGCTCTTAGGGTTTCTTCCAAATAGTGCTTTGTCGAATACGAAAATAGTATGGCGGGCGCCTGGGGCGCACCGATCAGTCTTTTTTGTCGTCGTCGTGCAACACCGTCGCCACCGCACTGCGAATGACCTCGATGTCAACGCGCTCGGCCACGGTAATCTTCACTGTTTTTTCGTCCACCCGGGAGATCGTGCCGATCACGCCGCCGCTGGTCATCACGCGGGTGCCGACGGTAAGCTTCTTGAGCAACTCTTGATGCTCCTTTTGCTTTTTCTGCTGCGGCCGGATCATCAGAAAATAAAGGATGCCCAGCAGGGGCACCATCATCAAAAATTGAAAGGCCATACCGCCGCCCGCCGACGGCTGGGCCTGCGCAAAAACACCAATGGCCTGTTGCATCATCTGTTCCACACTCTGCTCCATACTTCTGTTTGATTCTAAACCATGCCTAACAACACGTTTGCTCCCACAGGCCCAACGGGACCGCAGGGGGGAAAAATACGAAACGAGAAATGTACTGTCTGCACGCCAACTTGCAACCACAATCGCCGTTGACTCCATGCCTAGGTAGTTGATTTCTGCCATTTCGTGCTTACTTTTATGCCTCTGCATGCCACGCAGAAAGAGCCGGGCAATGCAGACGCCGGTGACCGCAGTCACTCAACCAGCGGCAGCCATGGCGTACCATGGGCCGGCGCTTCTGTTATAGTCTCTTGCCGCACCCCCGCCCAGGAGCCGTATCCACCGAAAGAAAGGTCGCGCCGATGGCAAGCGAACGCTTATATCTAGTCAAAAATGAGGCCGGCGAAGAAATGGGCCCGGCCGATCAGGATGCACTCGTCATTTGGGCCAAAGATGGCAAAATCACCCCCGGCTGCAAAGTCCGCTCGACGCTCATCCCCCAATGGGAAGCAGCCGGCGGTGTCGATTTCCTTAAGCCATTCATCCTCGCCCAACAGGAAGCCGCCGTCAGGAAAAAGCAAAACAGCATCGTCAACATCATCAAGCGGCGGATCTTTTTGCGGGCCGAAGACATCATGGCCGACAGCGGCCTGGTCAAAGTCCGCATGGAAAGTTATCCTCGCGCCAATCTCCTGGTGCGCTATATGGCCGGGCTGACTGACACCGTGATCATGGCTCTGCTCGCTGCCGGCATCGCCTACCTCTGCACGCTCCTCTTCCAGCATGGCGTTTTCGGCAAGGAGCAGATATTCTACGTCGGCTTCGGCCTCTTCTGGGTCCTCTGCCTACTGTACTTCACACTCTCCATCGCCTACCGCACCCAGACCCTCGGCCAGCGCTACTGGGGTATCTTCCTCATCAAACAGGACGGCCAGTCCTTCTGGGTCGGGCGGGCCTTTTTCTACACTATCTTCATGATTCCGCTGGGAATTTTCAGCGCCCTCTTCGCCTTGACCAGCGAGAACAAACTCAGCGCCCAGGAGTATCTCACCGGCACGCGCATGGTCAAACTCAAGCTCATCAGCAAAAAACAACGCTAGTCATGCCATCTGCACATCACGCCCCCGCACAAGCAACAACGCGAGACGTATCATCCCGCCGGCGTCTTTCCACCATCCTCTCGGCCTATTTCTGCCGCGAATTCATCTTGCCGCTTTTTTGCGCGCTGCTTGCTTTCGCCGTCCTCTTCCTCATCAACGATGTTTTTGACGACCTGCCGGACTTCCTCAACCAGGATATCCCCGGCAGCGTCGTCATGCGCTATTTTCTTGCCAAGCAGCCCGCCAACCTCATCAATGTCATACCCATCTCGGTACTGCTCGCAGCAAGCTTTATGGTCATGATGATGGGCAAGAACAGTGAGCTAACCGCCATGCGTGCCGCCGGCCTATCACTCGGCTCCTGCGCCTGGCCGGTATGGCTCGTCGCCAGCATCATGTGCCTGACTGTTTTCGCCATCGGCGAATCATGGGGACCAGCCGGCGCCAAGGCCGCTCATGACATCCGTCGACAATGGGTGGATAAGGACGACGACCGCCTCACCCATATCGCCTTCGCCAACGCCCAGCAACGCCGTGACTGGTTCATCGAAGAACTACAGCAGAATGACACCGCCCAGAACGTCATCGTCCGCCAATACCGCCCCGACGGCAGCACCGATTGGGTCCTTAACGCCCTCAATGCCGAGTACCACGCCGACACCTGGACTTTCGTCGCCGGCGATATCAAACGCTACGACGAACGCGGCGCCCTCGTCGTCGGCGAACCCGAATTCTTCCACCAGCACCAGGAAAGCTTCGCGGAAGCACCCAGCGACATCCGTGGCCACAGCAAGGCCTGGGATCTGCTGACCATCCGCGAGCTGCGTGCGGTCCTCAATGGCAACATCCTGCCGGCCAGCCAAATCCAGCGCCTGCTCAAGGTCATGTTCTGGCACCACCTGTGCTTTCCCCTGGCCAGCCTGGTCGGCGCCCTCTTCGGCATCGCCCTCACCATCGCCCAGGAACGCAGCGGCGTCATGAAGGGCTTCGCCACCGCCGTCGGCATGCTCGTGCTCTTCTACCTGGTCGGCCAATTTACCATGGTCATGGGCAAAAACGGCTGGCTGCCGGCCTTCGCTGCCGGTGCCCTGCCCAGCCTGGCTTTCACCGCCGGCGGCATCTTCACCATGTGGCGAAAACAATGAACGCCAACGCCACCACAGGACCACGCAGACCATGAACAAACTGCCAGAACAACCCGACACCAATACCGATGATCTGGTGAAAAAAAACGCGCGCGAACAACAGCAGCCGACCCCAAAAAACGACCTCACGCCAAGCACGACAAGCGCCAATACCGCAAGCGCGGCCCCGCCCGCACAAGCAGGCACCGAAGCCTCGCCCGTTGGCGATCACAGCCCGCAAGACCGCCCCGCCAGCGCACTGCCCGAAAACAATACCATCGCTGCGCCCAGAAATGCCGCCGCAGGCGCTGCTGGCACCATAACCGCGACCGCGTCCCGCCCGCGTCTCTCCCGTCGCCGCATTGTCATCTGGCTCATTGAGCTCGTTGTCCTGCTGGCGGCGACCGAGCATTTCATCCTCAAGCCCCGTCTTGCGCGCAGCCGCGCTGAAAAAGATCAGGCCGCGCGGACGGCCAAGCAGGAGCAGGAGGTCAAGGAGGTCATCCGCCCCCTGGCGGAGCGCGCGCGCGTCCTGCCTGGGCTCAGTGAAGTCTTTCCGGCCTATCTGGCGCCACTCACCGGCCTCGCCGATGGCAGCAAGAACATGCGTGACACCCAGCTGAGCGTTTCCGAGCAGGAGGGCCTGCCCGTTGAAGTGGTCAACAGCATCGGCATGGCCTTCCGCCTGGTACCCGCCGGCACCGGCCTCATCGGCAGCCCACCCGACGAGCAGGGCCGCGGCAGCATCGAAATGCAGCACGTCATGATCTTCCCACACCATTTCTACATGGGCAAGTACGAAGTCACCCAGGCGCAATGGCGACAGGTCATGGGCGAAAAAAACAACCCGTCGCATTACTTCGGCGACAGCCGCCCCGTCGAAGAAGTCTCCTGGTACGACGCCCTGCGCTTCACCAACGCCCTCTGCGAACACGAGGGCCTGCCCCTGGGCACCTACCGGCTCCCCAGCGAAACGGAATGGGAATACGCCTGCCGCGCCGGCACCAGCACCGCCTACTGCTTCGGCAACAACCCGAAACACCTTGATCTCTGGGCCGACTACGCCGACAACAACTACCAAAGCACCCGCTCGGTCGGCCAGCGCCGCCCCAATGCTCTCGGCCTCTACGACATGCACGGCAATGTCTGGGAGTGGTGCCTCAATAAATACACCAATTACCCCGGCGATGAAACACCCGAAGCCGAATACCACCAGTGGCCGACCATCCGCGGCGGCAACTGGCACGTCGCCGCACCCGAATGCCGCTCCGCTAACCGCTGCCGACTCCCCGGAGCCTCAGTCGGCAATATGCTCGGCTTCCGCATCATCAGGACTCTCAGCACCAACGTGACAAGCAACGAAAATAATCCCCACTAGGATGACCTACGCAATTTACGACTGACACCGCAAGGCCGGACTGCCACTTCGCTCACCAGCGTCAATAACTCGTGTACCGCCTCCACCACGTCCACCACGTCCACCACGTCCACCACGTCCACCACGTCCACCACGTCCACCACGTCCACCACGTCCACCACGTCCACCACGTCCACCACGTCCACCACGTCCACCACGTCCACCACGGCCACCACGTCCACCACGGCCACCACGGCCACCACGGCCACCACGGCCACCACGGCCACTTTCCTCAGCGCACAACGACTAAGGCAAGATTGTTTGTAATGCCTCACTCATTGATACTGGCGGTTCCAAGGAACGCCAGGGACCGTGCGGACTAATTGGCGCGGCGCACTGGGGCGAGGACTCACGGACTCGTGAGGCATGATCCCATGGATTGGACCGTGGGGATTGACTCCCGACGCCTTGGACTGATTGGGGACTGATTCGACTCCTGGGAGCGCCGCCGTCCCGGCGGCAAGTATCCTAGGAGCGCCGCCGTCCCGGCGGCATTTGAGCGCTGAAAGCGCGATCTATGATAGCCCAGGGCAAGCGACGCCGAAGGCGGAGCGCCGCCCTGGGTGGAGCGCCATTTTTGCTCGTGTTCCTCGGCCTCTTTGGCCCCAGTCGGCGAAGCTGACTGGGGCCAAAGAGGCAATGGAACCCGATGTAACGTCTTCCCCGTCGTTTCCCTTGCGCCCCCGGCGCCGCTTTTAGGTCGCCCTTTGTATAGTGGCGTCATTGACACCTGTGTGTCGATAGCCACTGCGATTTTCCCCGTAATTCTCTTGGGAGAACCAAGTAACAAGGAGCGGCAAATGGCTACGTATAAGTATCAAAGAGGTTATCCACGAGACGCCCTATGCATAGTCTCTATGCGTCCTGAAGGTTGTGGTACCTCTTTCTTTTTTCCGGTGTATGTTGTCTTCTCTTCTCTTCTCTTCTCTTCTGTTCCGCCTTTGGAGTCGTGTTATCAGGCGCTTTTTTGTGTTTCGCACACAAAAAAGCACGGCCGTGCCTGCCTGTGGCCCATGAGTAACTATTCAGTTCCTCAGCCTGAAGATTAGGCGGCACGACCGTTACCGTGCAGTGCAATAATGGCCGTATTCACCATCTTTGGGGAAACTCCCCGCATAGACAAGGTTGGCCTTGCACGCACACTTCCAACACTATAGCAGCAAGCGGAGAAGTAAGCCATGCTTAGCGAACATATAATCTGGGTCGGTCTTGATGTCGGCAAAAGAGATACCGTCTGCGCCATAGACTGGCTTGACGATAACCAGGAATTGAACAGGAACAAGGGGTTGACCTCCCTGGCGGTCAAGCACATCACCAACACGCGTGAAGGCGTGAAAGATTTCTTCACCTGGTTGAAGGCGAATCAAAAGCATATTGAGGAACGGCTGCATCCGCAGCGCAAGGTTGTGTACCGGCTGGTGATGGAATCGACGGGATGTTATTCATACCGTCTGATCAAACAGTTAAAGGCGGCGAAGCCCGATAGTTATATTGCGCTCATCAATCCAGCCAAAGTGCCTGCCTTCAAGAAGTTCAACGATATCGAAAGCAAGACGGACAAGCTGGACGCCCAATGCCTGGCGAGGTTGGGTACCACGCAAAAGCCGGACGCCATGTATGAAATGCCGGCAGACTACGCGGGGCTCAAACGTTTAACCAGAATGAATGCCAGTTTGACCAAAATAAGCACGATACTCAAGAATCAGCTGACGAACCTGGATGATCCGGGCGAACGTCAGATTTTTCAAAATCTGTTGAAGAGCGTGGAAGAACAACTGGACGGTCTCGTGGTGAAAATAAGGGAATACCTGCGGAGCCACGCCGCCCTGCAGGAACGCGTCACCAAGCTGGATTCGATTCCCGGGATAGGAATGATCATAGCGGCTACTCTCATCGCCGAATACGGGCCGGAAGACCGTTTCCAAAACATCCGGCAGGTCGTGAGCTTTGCCGGCATGAACCCGAAGAACAAGTGTTCCGGCACGTCTGTGAAATCCACCCGCTTGTCCAAGCAAGGAGCGCCGGTCATTAGGCAGATGCTCTACATGGCCACCCTCACCGCCCAAGCGAGAATACCCATCTTGGATGCATTGTCCAAGCGTTTGACGAATCTTACCCCCATGCAGAAGCGCTGCGCCGTCATGCGCAAGTTGCTGATGATCTGCTGGTCGGTGCTATGCGGCACGGAAAATTACAAGGAGTATCAGCCTTCAAGCAAGAAGTTGGTTCCCTATGAAGCACCGGCAACAACCAAACGTCGGATTAAGCGGGAAAGAAAAAAAAGGAGTTTTTCACCCGAAAATGACGCTGATTGAGTTGACAAAAGCATACCATCTTCAGGGCTCTTTTCGGGTGGGACTTTTACCCAGGGCGACGCGCCCTGCGGGCGCTTGCCCTGGGCTATCTTAGGTCGCGCCTTCGGCGCTGAAAACAAAAGACTGCAGGAAAGGCCAGTATCAATGACTGAGGCATTACCCATGTTAACAAGAAAATTCCTGCCAGACGTCGTCAAACCTGTACAAAACCATTACATTACGCCGTTTTTTTCTCTCACACTTTCAGCGATGCCCAGCGACACGATGCACCAGCAGCAAGAGGACAGGCACCATGGCAAAATTTCTCGGCTTAGACTGCAGCACCCAGAGCATCACCGCCGTCATCCTTGACAGCAGCAAAAAGACCGTCGTCTATGAGAAGAGCCTTAATTTCGGCAAAGCCCTGCCGCAGTACAACTGCCCCGACGGCTTTCTTCTCCACCCCGACCCCTTGGTCAAGCACAGCAATCCACTCATGTGGGCCAACGCCCTCGACCTGATCTGCAAAACGATGCAGGACGATGGCGTCAATTTGGCCGAAATCGCCGGCATCAGCGGCAGCGGCCAACAACATGGCACCGTCTATCTCAACAAGGACTTCCTCAGGGAAGACTGGCTACTCAAGGCCAAGTCACTGGCTGGCGCCGTCAAACCCCTCCTCACCCGCGCAACCTCGCCCATTTGGATGGACAGCTCGACCTTCGCCGACTGCCGCCGCATCGACGCCGCCCTCGGCGGCCCGGAACAGGTCCGCCTCCGCAGTGGCTCATCCGCCACCGAACGCTTCGCCGGTCCCCAAATCAGCCGCTTTGCCCGCGAAGACGCCAAAGCCTATGCCGACACGGCCGTCATCCAACTGGTCAGCTCCTTCATGGCGTCCCTGCTTATCGGCGCTTCAGCCCCCATCGACTACGGCGATGGCGCGGGCATGAACCTGCTCAATCTCAGCACCCTGCAGTGGGACGCCGACCTTCTGGCCGCCACGGCACCACAACTCGGCGAAAAACTCCCCCTGCTCGTGCCCTCCAGCCACATCGTCGGCGAAATTCATCCCTACTTCCACCGCTACGGCTTCCGCGAGGGCGTGCCAATCGTCGCCTGGAGCGGCGACAACCCCAACAGCCTCATCGGCGTCGGCGGCTGGAAGCCTGGCACTGCCGTGATCTCCCTGGGCACCAGCGACACCTTCTTCGCCGCCATGGACCGCGTCGCCACCGACCCCGACGGCTACGGCCACGTCTTCGGCAATCCCGCCGGCGGCTTCATGTCGCTCATCTGCTTCAAAAATGGCTCGCTGGCCCGCGAACAGGTCCGCAAACAATACGACCTCAGCTGGCAAGAATTCGATTCCTGCGCCTTCGAGCTCACCCAGCCCGGGAATGCCGGCAATATCATGCTACCCTATTTCACGCCTGAAATCACCCCGCTGGTCCTCAATTCCGGCCCGGTCTTCGAAGGCAATAGCATGTTCAAAGCCCAAAAGGATGCCGCGGCGGCCGTGCGCGCCCTGGTCGAAGCACAAGCCATGACCATGCGCTTGCACTCGGCGTGGCAACAGCAGAAGACCAAAAAAGTCCGCGTCACCGGCGGTGCCTCAAGAAGCGATGGCGTCTGCCAGGTCCTCGCCGATGTCTTTGACGCCAGCGTCGAACGCCTGCAGGTCAGCGACTCCGGCGCACAGGGTGCCGCCATGCGTGCCGCCCAAGGCGCCGGCGCCATGGACTGGGCAACCCTCAGTCGCATCTTCTGCGCCTGCGACGCCAGCAAAACCCGTAAGCCCATCCCAGCCAACATCGCCATCTACAACGAACTCATAAACCGCTACGCTGCCCTGGAAAAAAGCATCACCGGCTGACAGCACAGAGGCATCCGGGGCAACTGCGCCAGCGCCGAAGACTTCCCATAAGACAGCTGGCATTGGCAGGTCAGCATACTGAGTTTTGCCTCGCTCGCTTCAACAGGGAGTACCCCGAAAACAGAGCCGCGCGGCCTCGGGAACCAGTAGGAGGCCACTAGCCCTGCCGGCCCTCCAGCGCCACCAGCAGTATCCCCGCGGCGAGAATCAACCGCGAGTCCAGGTTGCAGGCGGCGTTAGTGGCCACATCGACTTTCATCACGAAGGGATTGAAGCGCTGCTGAATCTCGGCCACGGCGCGGTCGCCTAGCATCACCCGGTAGCCCTGCGGCAGCAAAGCGCCAAAGATAAAACGGCGCAACAGGGCCAGAGTCATGTTGTCCTCAGCCAGCACGCCGATCGGCGTGCCGGCAGCGTCCTGCAGGCTGTACTGATCACGCAACATCGACTTCCATAGCTGGCGCTTCCAAGTACCCAGCAGAACCCCGGACGCCGAATCAATGACGTCATAAATCCCCCAGCCATCCAAAATGTTCCGCGCTTTGATCAGCAAAATCTCGTCCTGCCGCAACTCATCGCGGTACACCCTGATGTCCTCCCGGAGCCGAAAAGCCTTCTGACGGCTATAGCCTATCAGCTGTCCCGACGCGTCGTAAATATGAAACGCCGCCCCAAACAAGGTGAAAATCTTGCGGCGAATCATGTATTTGCTGCCTGAATCCATAGCCATTCCCTCCTGCTCTGTCCCTCCAACTCCCGGCTGAGGCACGCTTCCACAGCCTCTGCCTGAATATATGCCACATCACCCCAGCTGTCACCAGTTGCATCGACAAAAAAACATCTCGAATAGCAACTGACTGGCAGGCAATGTCTTAAGAATGGCCTGCACTGACCATGGCCGCAATCTCAAAGGAGTGGGCCTTGACTTTTTTTGCCGGCCGTGGCAAGCTATTGCATGCCGCAGAACGACGTCGCTAGAAGAGTCTCTCCAACCGCCACTCGCAGCGCCCCGCTACCGCCCATGACACCAGGCTGTTTCGCACCAAAACTGCTGCCCCGCTGACACCCATGACTTAACGCAGTATCTCCCGAAGCACACTCAGTCCTGCGACCACAGAACGTTTCACAAGGAGGGCCCGGCCATGTCAGACAACTTCAGCATTCGTATCATGACCCGGCAAGAACTGGACCTCGTGATCGACTGGGCCGCCGCCGAAGGTTGGAACCCCGGACTACACGACGCGCACAGCTTCTATGCCGTCGACCCCAAGGGCTTCTACATCGGACTGCTCAACAATCAGCCCGTCGCCTCCATCGCCGTCGTCAAATACAGCCGCGAATTCGGCTTCCTCGGCCTCTATATCGTCAAACCCGAATGCCGCGGCCGCGGCTACGGCTTCCAGACCTGGACCGCCGGCCTCGCCCACCTCTCCGATTGCGTCATCGGCCTCGACGGCGTCATCTCCCAGCAGGTCAATTACAAACGCAGCGGCTTCACTCTCCTCTACCGCAATATTCGCTTCCAGGGCCCCGGCGGCGGCAACGCCACCGTCGACAAGGGCATCGTGCCCCTCTGGTCCATCCCCTTCAACGAACTGTGCGAGTTCGACCGCCGTTACTTCCCCGCCGACCGCAGCACCTTCCTCAAAAACTGGGTCAACCAGTCGCACAGCTGGGCGCTGGCCATCCGCGAAAATAACGCCCTGGCCGCCTACGGCGTCATGCGCACCTGCCGCAAAGGCTACAAAATCGGCCCGCTCTTTGCCCAGTCCAGCGAACAGGCCGAGAGGCTCTTCAACGCCTTCAAAACTCGCGTCAGCCAGAATGACGACCTGTTCCTTGACGTGCCCGAACCAAACCAGACGGGCCTGGCACTGGCGGAAAAATACCAGCTGAAAAAGTGCTTCGAGACCGCCCGCATGTACCGCGGCACCGCGCCAGCCCTCCCCGTCAGCAAAATTTTCGGCGTCACCACCTTCGAACTGGGCTGACAGTGGCCGACGCCAGCGCCGGCCACCCGACGCAGTTACTCAGAACACCGGCCGGGAATGCCAGGGGCACTCGCCGTCATTATCCAGCCCACAGCGCGCGACCTGCCCGAAGCCCGTCACGCCCTCATAGGCGCCATCACGCGCCGGAACCACATAGGTGCTGAACCAGCGCCGCAGCGCGGCCCCCATGGCAGCAACGCGCTCCTGCTGCTCTGGCTGATCAATGAGATTGCGCGTCTCGCCCGGATCGTTCACCAGATCATAGAGTTCATGTGGCCCGTAGGGTATGCGATGCACATACTTCCAGGCACGATTGCGGATCATCCGCACCGGCCCATACTCGTCAAAAACAACGACGTCGGCGTCCGCACGATCACCACCACCCAGCAGCGCCTCGGCAAAGCTGCGGCCAGGCAGTTCTGCTGCCAGCGGATTGTCCACGCCAGCAATCTCCAACAAGGTCGGGAAGACGTCATAGTGGCTGTATAGGCCCTGCAAGACCCGCCCAGCGGGTACCCGCCCGGGCCAGCTCGCGATACACGGCACCTTTACCGATGTGTCATACATGTTCATCGGAAAAGTGCCGTTACCTTTGCCCCAGACCCCGTGATGGCCCATGTTCATGCCGTTATCGCTGGTGAAGATTACCAGAGTGTCATCCAGCAGGCCCTGCTGACCCAGTTCATCAAGCACCCGGCCAATGCCGGCGTCCATCGCCGTGATCGCGCTGTAATAGCCCCGCAAATTGACGTGACGCGTTTCCGGCGTGTAACCATATGGCGCGGTCGGGCTCTGCCAGGGATGCCGCGGCAAATCCGGCGTCGCCGTAAAAGGACAGTCGCCATAGCGCGCCCATATTTCTGCCGGATGCTGATGCTCTTCCCATGGCGAATGCGGTGCCGTGTAATGCACACTGAGCATAAATGGCCGCTCGGCCGTCGCCGGTCGCTCACGCAAAAAACGCAAAGCCTGATCGGTGATTTCATCCGTCACATAGCGCGTCTTGCGACTGATCGTCCCGCCCTCAATCCACTCGTAGTTGTAATACTGGCCGCCTCCAAAAGCGTAGGCCTGCCAATACTCGTAGCCCTTCTGGGGCCGAGGACTGTCGCCTAAATGCCATTTGCCAGACAAGGCGCAGCAGTAGCCCGCCCCCGCCAAGTAATCCGTAAAGCCCTCACGACCATCCAGATAGCCGATCGCGCGGTCCTTGCCGCGAAAAACCCCAGCCGCGTCCTCAATGCAGCCCCGGCGGATCCAGTCATGTACGCCGTGATCGGAGGGAATGCGCCCCGTCAACAACGACGCCCGTGCCGGCGAACACACGGGCGACACACAGAAGAAATTCGCGAAGCGCGTCCCCTGTTGCGCCAAGGCGTCGAGATTCGGCGTCATGACATCGCGATTGCCGGCACAGCCCATCGCCCACGCGCCGTGATCATCTGCTAGAAAGACGACGATGTTCGGTCTCTTTGCCATGCTCGCACACTCCATTTCTGCATCGCGTCCCGCCGGTACCGACGGTGTCCCGGCCAACACTCACAACTGGCACCAAGAGCCGCACGCCGAGGGCTCCGCTCAGATATTCACGCCGTCGTCCGGCAAGACGCCTGGAGCGACCGACCGGCAGACGCACCCGCCTACTGCTGCGTGTTGCGCTCCTGCCACACGTCGGCAAGCAGCCTTGCCATGGCCGTCGCCGCGTCAGGCCGGGCAAAGCGCCGAACGGCCTCGCCCATCGCTTGCCAAGGCGCTGGCTCGTCCAGCCAGTTCCGCAGCCAGTCGCTGAGCAAGGCCGGGGACGCGTCTCGCTGCGCCAAAAACCGCGCCGCACCGGCCGCCGCCATGCTCTGCGCATTGACCGTCTGGTGATCGTCTGCCGCCGTCGGCAGGGGTATCAAGATGGCCGGCTTGCCAAATAAGGCCAGTTCACAAATGCTCGACGCGCCCGCACGGCAGATGACCAGATCCGCCACTGCATAGCAATTCTCAATGGCACTCTCGGATCTTTTCACCGCTGCGGCAATGCCGGCCGCGGCATAGGCTGCAATCACGTCAGAGTTGTCGTCGCTGCCCGTCAAATGGATGAACTGGACCCGGTCGGCAACATCGTGCAGCAGCGCCTGGCTCTCACTGATCAAGCCGTTGATGAAACGCGCGCCCTGGCTGCCGCCAAATACCAGCACCGTCCGCCGCCCCGCCTGTAGCCCAAGCTGCTGCAGATAGTCGGCTGGCGCCGCTGCCTTGCCCGTTGCGACCTCCACCAGCGCCTCGCGTAAAGGCATGCCACACATCGCCGCCCGAGCCCCACGCAACTGCCGTTCGTCGGCTAAGGGCAAAGACAGGCCGACCGACCGGGCCTTGCGCATGAAAAAACGATTGGTCTTGCCCATCAAGGCATTGCCCTCATGCAGAACCAGCGGCGTCCGCCGCGGTAAAGCCAGGCAGGCCGGCACCGCCGCAAAACTTCCCATGCCCAGCAGCAGATCCGGCCGAGTGTCCGTCAAAATCCGCCGTGCCGCCCAGACGCAACCCAGCAGCTGAAAGGGAAAACTCAACGTCGCCAGCAAGCCGGCCTCCAGCCGCACCGCCGGCACTTCCCGCGAGGCAAAGCCGTACTTGGCCGCAATGGCCGCCTGCTCGCCCGCATGCTTGCCGGCAACCAACAGTGTCACCCGATGCCCCATCGCAGTGAACTTGCCCGCCACGGCCAAGGTCGGGTAAAAATGGCCACCCGTACCGCCGCAGGCAATGGCCAGATGGCAGCTGTCGCCGCAACGCTCGTCGTGTGTTTCAGCCATAGAACACGTTCCCTGCTGTCTTAGCGTTTCAGACCCCACAAATGACAAAAGAAGGCTAGCAACCATGGTCTATGGCCTTGCCTAACAACTTTACTGCACAAAAAACGCCCGGTACCCTTTTCCACGTCAGCGGCCGCTTCTGCTCAGCCACGCCTGAATACCATAGCCAGGCAGCGCTAAAACCTCCAACCAACAAAAAAAGCCGGCAAGGTGCCGGCTCTACCAATAATCCCCACTGGGGGGCGTGCCGCCTGGGGATCCCATATCACAACGGAAACCACCCGCGCCATCTCAGTTCAGAAAGGCACGCCCAAGGTCTGGCCTTCCCAGGCCGCTGGAGCATTCCAAGGCAGGCGCCCTTGTGCGTTAACCTCTTTTTCGCTAACACAACCGGCCAGCAACGCCAAAGCACATAACAGTGAAATTACGATTGAAAACCGCATTGCTCGCCTCGCCGTCACTAGAAGAAATAAAAAGCCTGCATTTCCAAAAATTGGCAGACCAGCACGGCCACCATCGCCAAAAGTCCTACTATCATCGATATGGGCACGAGGTGTTTCATGATTCAACAAATCCCCTTGGTCATCATTCGCCGTCTGTCGAACTGTTGTCACCCTGAGGACGGACCCTGCCTGCAGCGGCCTCGTCACCCTTCTGCTGACTCGAAATAATTACTTGGGCACCGACGGGAATTGTCTCAATCGAACCGCGGATCAGCTCCGCCAAAGAAACTTTGTCCTGAACTTCGGTCACCTCGGCAGTACCAAGAAATTTACCCTGGGAGGAAATGGCCAGACGAACGCCTTTCATCAAGGAGGTGTTGCCCAAATCAACAATCACGTAATTCCATTCCTCGTTGCTCAACAGCACCCGGCCCTGCAAGGTCTTGTCCAAATCGTCATAACTGCTCACGGCTTTGGCCTCAACCACTCCAGCACCATCGTCCGAAATACCCAAATCAGTCATCTTCTTGCGCAAGGCCGCGATCTCCTTCTCGGCCTTTTCAGCAGACGCAATCAACTCGGCGTTGCCCTCCTCAAGCTTCTCTTTCTCCGCCTGGACACTCTTGAGCTCTTCCTGCGTCGTCTTCAACAACACCAACTTGCTGTTGATACCCGAAAAATCATTCTTCATATCGTTCAGCGCACTCCCATAGCGGGTGCTGTCGAGCGCAGATACGTCCGCTGACCAGTCATAGCTATTGACCGCTGCAACGCCCTCGCGAAGAGTACTGGCAAAGTCGTCCTGGCGTTTTTTCACCAAAGTGACGGCACTGGCATAGCCTTCAAGAACGCCTTGGCAATCAAAACTGCCCAGGCTCTCCTCGCCGTTCTCGTCAATGCGTTTGGCTCGCGCCAAAAAGACATCTTTATTGTTGGCAAAGCCAAAACCGACTGTGGCCGAGGACGCCTCCAGGGTAGCCAGCATCAAGTCATCTCGCTCACGAATCGCCGCGGCGTGGGCCTTGGCCTGAGCAGCGCCCTTCTCATAACTGTTGAGGTCGGTCAGTTTCTCGGTCGCCAATTCACTCTCGGGCAAGCGCAGTTCAATGGCCATCTCAACCATGGTCTGGGCAAGCAGGTTGCGCTGAGCATTCAGCGATGCGGCTAGGTTCACCGCGCTATCAACCGTCTTCTGAAAGCCGCCTTTGTCAGTCTTGTAACTCGCCCAGGCCAGACTGCCACTTTCTTTGGTGCCAGGCGCCGCAGGAGTAAAGGTCACCTGGGACGAAACGCCACTGCCACTCTGCACATCCAACTTCTGGGCAACCGCCGCCACGCCACTTGAAAGAATTGCCGCCCGGCCGACAAAATCCGCCCGGCGGTTTGACACCAGGAAGCTTAATACCGCTGCGGCGACAGCCAAAACGGCGACTATGGGTGCCAAGATCTTACCCAGCTTTGCCATGTATCACAACTCCCCTTGAGCACGTGACGGTCGTCCCGCCAAGCTATCATTTAGTTATTACACAACCAACCAACAGCAATTTCAGCCGAAATACCGCCTAGACTTGCCGCTTACTACACAATAGCGCCTCAAATTATTGGCTCAACAGCCACTTTACAAGCGCAGCCAAGGCTATTTTCCAAAAACCTGCAAGCGACGCGTACTGTAAATCATCAACCCGACTCCATCAATGTAATCCACGCATCAGAATGAAGAAATAATTACCAGCAGCCATCCACGCATAGGCGGCCACCGCTAAATAGGGGCCAAAAGGCCACGCCGACATCAGGCCACCATGACCAAGCAGGCGCCGGCAGGCCCCACACAGGAAGCCGGCAAAGGCCGCCGCCAGCAGCACATAAATGCAGGCATCCGCGCCTAAAAAGGCACCGATCAGCGCCAGCAATTTCACGTCGCCAAAACCCATGACGTCCCTACCCATGCGGCCAGGCAGGAGTCGCCGCCCCGCATAGCTCAAAGCCGCCAGCAGCGTAAAACCGACTGCGGCGCCCAATAGACAATCCACTGCTGCTGCTGCAATCGGCACCCGACCAAGCGCAGCGCCAGCCTCACCCATGACATCCAGCAGCCCACTGTACAACATAGCGCCGCTGTGCGGATCATCCGGCGCCACCAGGGCTAGTCGACTAGCCGGCAGGGCCAGCGACCAGCAGAAGGCCAGAAGCAGTCCCGGTAGGGTGATGGCATCGGGTATTATCCTATGCCCCCGGTCAATCAACGCCGCCGCCAGCAAGGAACCCGTCAAGTAAAAATAGCCGGGTAGCACCGCCAACGGCAAGTGCCGCATCAGGGCGCTAATCCAAATCAGCCAGAACAAAAGCCCCGTCGCCGCCTCACCCAGCGGATAGCGGATTGATATACGCGCCTTGCAGGCGCTGCAACGCCCACCCAGACACAGCCAGCTGACAATCGGGATGTTCTCCCAGGCCCGGATGCCATGCCCGCAGAGCGGGCAGTGACTCGGCGGGTGCAACAATGACTCGCCACGCGGAACTCGCCACACCACCACATTGAGAAAACTGCCCACCACGCAGCCAAAGAAAAATACCATGGCGTGCAGCGGGAGCAAAATGGGCTCTAGATCAGTGGCAAGCATGCAGTTTTTCCCAGGCGCCGGCTGGCGTTGCCACCGGCGGCACGTCCTCTCGCTGTCAGCGAACTTTCACACCACGGCCGCGTAGGTAGTCCTTCACCTGGGCAACCGTGAAAGTGCCAAAATGAAACACTGAAGCCGCCAGCAGGGCAGCGGCTTTGCCTTCGGTCGCCGCAGCGTAAAAATGCTCCAGGGTGCCAGCGCCGCCACTGGCAATCACCGGCAGGCCGGTCTTTTCGGCGATGGCCCTGGTCACCGCCAGGTCATAGCCGCCGCAACTGCCGTCGCAGGCTTTGCTGGTCGGCAAAATCCGCCCGGCGCCCGTGTCCTTCATCTCCATGGCAAAGGCCACGGCGTCCTTGCCCGTCGGCGTCCGCCCGCCGTCAATGTAGACCTCGCGTTTGGAGGGCATGGCGTCATTGCGGTCGACATCGATGGCAATGCAAATCCGCTGGGCGCCAAAGGTCTTCACCGCCTCACGCACAAACTGCGGATCGCGATACGCCGCGCTGGAGATGCTCACCGCGCTGGCCCCGGCGGCCAAGGCGTCGTCAATGTCCTGCAGCCGACGAATGCCGCCGCCGACTGTCAAGGGCACGGTCACCACCGCTGACACCTTCTGCAACACATCGAACATCGTGCGGCGCTTCTCAACCGTCGCCGTAATGTCCAAAAACGCCAGCTCGTCCGCCCCGCTGGCGCAATAGGCCTTCGCGGCCGCGACGGGATCAGCCGCATCCTGCAGCTCGACAAAATGTACGCCCTTGACAACCCGCCCGTCCTTCATGTCCAGACAGGGAATGATGCTCACATAGTCCATATCGCGTCCTCTTTCATAACCGGATTCGACGGCTTTGCCCAGAATGCTTTCTGCGTGTCCCCAGCTGCCGCAACGGAGCAGCAACAATTACCAGCGAGCGCAGTCTGCCAGAATCCGCAGCAGCGCCTCGACCTCGAGGTCCTTGCTCTTGCTGAACTCGGCTGACACGCAGCCGGTGTAACCGCTGGCCGCAATCGCCTTGAAGATGTTCTTGTAGTTCAACTCGCCCGTGCCGGGCTCGCGGCGGCCGGGATTATCGCCAAAGTGAAAGTGACCAATCTCATCCTTGAAATCCGTCAGATTGCGAATGACATCGCCTTCGCTGATCTGCTGATGATAGACGTCAAAAAGGAATTTGACCGCCGGACTGCCCACCTGCCGCACCATGTCTGCCGCTTGCTTGGAATACACCAACGCGTAGCCTTTGTGGTCCTTGCGGATGTTCAACGTCTCGTAAACCATCACCATGCCCGCATCCTCCAACATCGGTGCCAGACGTTTGCTGGCCACCACGACGTTGTCCATCTGCTGCGCCATGCTCATGTCGCTGCGCTCAGCACCAGTCAAGGCCAAAAGCGTCTTGGTCCCCAGCGCTTTGGCGTTGACGATCGCCGCGCGCACTTCGTTCTCGAAAGTGTCGTGATACGCCGGATTCACCGGGCCCTCGCCATTGATCGTACCGCCACAGGCGATTGCGCCGACGCTGATGCCCAACTCGTCGCATTTCGCGCGCACGGCTTCCTTGTCTTCCCACTTGCCCGCACCAAGATTTTCAAAGGCCGGGAAACCGTAGGCAGCGACCTGCTCGACCATCTCCACGTGGCTCAAACCGCCAAACCAACCCGTCATCAACGCCATCTTGACCTGAATTCCCGCACCAATTTTCTCGACATTGTAGTTAACCGGCATCACACACTCCATGAGCTTGCTTGTTGCTATTTTTTTACGGATGCATCCCGCTATGGCAAAGAACGTCAAATATCATGCCTCAGCGACGCCCTTGCAATGACTGCGGGCGCTTTTTTGCTGCAGCCGGGTCATCGCCCAGACACAAACTCAGCACTGACTCGACGCCACCCGAAAGTCCATTATGTTAACGGCCCGCAGCAATTGCATCTTTACCTCATGCTTGCCACCCCATCCCAAACAGGACCCCCCATGCAAAAATCACTTATCCGCGCCCTCTGCTCCCTGCTTCTCTTCGCCGCCGCCAGCGCACTGAAAGCCGCTGACACCGACATCACCGGCTTCTGGAAAATTATTGATGACGAAACCGGCCGCCTCCGCTCCATCATCGCTTTATACCAACACCAGGACAAACTCTACGGTCGCCTGGTCGTCACCTTCCACGAAGATGAAACGGTCAAAAATACCATCTACGCCCCCGTGGAACGCGCTACCGCCCTCCCGGACCAACCCTTCTTCGCTGGTCTCGACATTGTCTGGGACCTCCGCTGGGACGGCAACAAGCAGCGCTGGGACAAAGGCAAAATCCTCGACCCCAAAAAAGGCAAGGTGTACAGCAGTCACATCAGCTGGGACGCCAAAAAACAACAGCTGGTCGTCCGCAGTAAAATTGGCCCCTTCGGCCGCAATCAGTTCTGGCTGCGCGCCGAGGACAAGGACTTCCCGGCAGATTTTGTCCTGCCTGACACCAGCTCTTGGACGCCCAAAATTCCCCGCACGTGAAGCGCCCGCCAACAACACCGCGGCGCTGCCCCCCGCGCAACGATACCGCAATCCAGTCCATCGCTCAGGAGCCTGTCACCATGGGACGGCACAAAGTCCTCAACACCCCGGCAATTCGGCGCATGCCGACCTACTTCCACAAGCTCGTGCTCATGCAGCAGGCGCACGAAGAAGTCGTCTCCACGACCGTCCTGGCCAAGTACATGGGCCTGGAGCCCATCATCGTCCGCAAAGACTTTGAATTGACCGGCGTCAAAGGCCAGCCCGGCATCGGCTACAAAACTCACGAACTTATCGAAGCCATCCGCAGCTACCTCGGCTGGGATGCCTGCAAAAAAGCCTGCCTGGTCGGCGCTGGTTCGCTCGGCAGCGCGCTGCTCGGCTACCAGGAATTCAGCGAATACGGCATGCTTTTCACCGATGTCTTTGACGCCGATCCCGAAAAAATTGACACCCGCATCCACGGCCATCTCGTCCGCGACGTCCGCCAGATGACGCCGCGCCTGCGTCAGGCCCGGCCGGACATCGGCATTATCTGCGTGCCCGCCATACACGCACAAGCCGTAGTCGACGACATGATCGCCTGCGGCGTACGCGCTTTTTGGAATTTCTCCAACCTCTGCCTGCAGGTGCCTCCCAACGTCGTCGTCCAGCGGGAAGTCATTGCTGGCGGCTTGGCGCTGCTGTCCATGAAGCTGAAAACGCACGACATCATCTGAAGCAACCTTCAACCCGCAGCCAAGTTAGGCCCCGCGCCCGTCTATGAACAGCCTCATCATTAACGGCCCCGCCCGCGTCCAGGGCAGCATCCGCCTCAGCGGCAACAAGAACGCCGCATTGCCCATGATTGCCGCAGCCATGCTCTGCCCCGACGACGTCGTCCTCCACAACGTCCCGGACATCCTTGACGTACGCAACATGCTGGCCATCGCCCAGTCCCTCGGCGCCAGCGTGCATTATGAAAATAGCACCTTGCGTATCAACAGCGCCCACGTCCGCCACGGCGATGTCCCCGAAAAGCTCTGCACCGCCATCCGCGCGTCGCTGCTTTTCGCCGGGCCGCTCTGCGCGCGCTTCGGCAGCGCCACCCTCTTCGCGCCCGGTGGCGACGTCATCGGCCGGCGACGCCTTGACACCCATTGCTACGGCCTCAAAAAGCTCGGCATCCAGTCCCGCATGGAAGACAATCCCTACACCTTCTCGCGCTCGGGCGCCCTCCACGGCTCCGATATGTTCCTGGACGAGGCCAGCGTCACCGCCACCGAGCACATCATGATGACCGCCTGCCTCGCCCCAGGCTCCACCATCATCCGCAACGCCGCCTGCGAACCCCATGTCACCCAGCTCGCTGACCTCCTCAACGCCATGGGCGCCAAAATCTGCGGCATGGACACCAACCGCATCTGCATTGAGGGCGTTGACAATCTCCACGGCGCAGAAATCACTATCGCCGGTGACCACGTCGAAGCCGCCAGCTACCTCGCGCTCTGCGCCGCCACCCGCGGCGAGCTCGAAATCCACGGCCGCATCGCCCCACACGACTACTGGATGACCCGCCGCGTCTTCGAACGCTTCGGCGCCAATTTCACCCTCAAGCCCGACTTCATCGCCATGAAAAACGCCGAGCTCAAAATCCGCCCCGACATTGGCAACGCCATCCCCGTCATCGCCGATGGCCCGTGGCCACAGTTCCCCAGCGATATGCTCAGCGGCATGATCGCCATGGCCACCCAATGCCAGGGCACCGTGCTGTTCTTCGAAAAAATGTTCGAGAGTCGTATGTACTTCGTTGACAAGCTGATTGCCATGGGCGCCAACGCAGTTGCCTGCGATCCCCATCGCGTGGTCATCACCGGCCCGACCCGCCTGCACGGCGTCGCCATGTCCAGTCCGGACATCCGCGCCGGCATGGCCATGGTCACTGCCGCCTGCTGCGCCAAAGGCCGCTCGGTCATCAACAACGCCGACGTCATCCAGCGGGGCTACGAAGACCTCGCCGGCAAACTCCGCGCCATCGGCGTGGACCTCCAGGAACAGTAACCGTCGTGACTTCCACCACTCAATGCGCCTCGCAGAACACTCTCGGCAGCGAGTTCCAGGAGCAATAACCGCTGCGACTTCCACCGCTCAATGCGCCCTGCCGAGCTTTCTCGGCGGCGAGCTCCAGGAGCACTAGCCATTATGACCGCAGCTACGCAAACCGCTTTGCTGGACTCACTCGCCGCCACCGGCCTGCCTGTCGACACCATCGCCCGTCGGCGCTGGGCCGACTGCTGCAGCCTGAAGGCCGGTCTGGGCCACGTCGTCATCCTCACGCCCCGCAACGCCACCGAGCTGACGCAATCCCTCAGCGCCTGCAGGAGCATCGGCGTTGCCACCGCCATCCTTGGTGCCGGCAGCAACGCCGTCGGCAGCGATGACGACGACCCCGCCGCGATCATCATCCGCCTCGCTAAAAACGGCCATTTCGCGGACATTGCGCCCCTGGGCGATGGCCGTTACCGCGTCGGTGCGGCAGCATTGCTCGGCCCGGCGCTGGCCGCACTGGCGCGCCTGGGCGCGGGCGGCTTCGCCGGCCTGAGTGGCATCCCCGGTGGCATCGGCGGCGCCGCCGCCATGAACGCCGGCGCCAATGGCCAGGACTTCGGCCAGGCCGTCGTAGCCATGGAGGGCATCGACCGCCGCGACGGCACGCCACAGGTACTGCCCTGTCGTCCCGATGAATGGTCATACCGGCACTCACCACGACCAGACTGGCTGATCGTCACCAGCGTCACGCTCAGCCTGCAGCCCGTCAACCCCGCCGCCGAAATCGCCCTCATTCACGCCGAACGCCAGCGCCGCCAACGCGTCACCCCCCCCGGCGCCAGCGCCGGCAGCGTCTTCCTCAATCCAACACCAGAACTCAGCGCCGGCAAGCTCATCGAAAGCGCCGGCTGTAAAGGCTGGTCGCGCGGAGCATTCGCCGTCAGCGAACAACACGCAAACTGGATCGTCAACGCCAGCCGCCAACCCGGCAGCGCCCAGGACTGCCAGACGCTCATCGACGCTGTCAAAAAAAAAGTCCAAGCCGTTCACGACCTGGACCTGCACACCGAATGGCGATTCTTCTAACCACTACCGGCGAGATTCCGCGCCAATCTGCGACATCTGCGAATAAATGGGGGCGGACACATAGGTCCGCCCCTACCACCCCACCCCCCAAAAAAATCTGCGTCAATCTGCGGAATCTGCGGATAGAAAAAAATCTGCGGCTAAAAAGGGCGGACACATAGGTCCGCCCCTACCACCCCACCCCCCCCAAAAAAAATCTGCGTCAATCTGCGGAATCTGCGGATAGAAAAAAAGCGCCGTCCTGCATCTACCCGCCGACAAAAGATCAAAGGCACAGTCCCCCTACACCACCCACCCTCACAAAAAATCTGCGTCAATCTGCGGAATCTGTGGATAGAAAAAAAGCGCCGTCCTGCATCTACCCGCCGACAAAAGATCAAAGGCACAGTCCCCCTACACCACCCCCCCCAAAAAAAATCTGCGTCAATCTGCGGAATCTGTGGATAGAAAAAAAGCGTTTATTGCAGGAGCTTCTTGACGATCTTCACCGTCGCCAGGGCGTCACTCGCGTAGTGCGCGCCGATACTCTGGGCAAAATTCTCGTCGACGACGGCGCCGCCAACGACGAAGCGCAGTTTATCCATGCCCCGCTTAGCCGCCAGCTCAACGACCTGCTTCATCTCGCCCATGGTCGTGGTCATCAGGGCTGACAAACCAATGAGGGTGATGTCCTCCCTCGCCGCCGTGTCCAGTATCAGCTCGGCGGGGACGTCCTTGCCCAAATCCAGCACGTCGATGTTGTAATTGCGCAGCATCAGCGCCACGATATTCTTGCCGATGTCGTGGATATCGCCCTTGACCGTCGCCAGGATCATCCGTCCCAGCGGCTTGGCTGCGACGCCATCCTGCTGCAGCAAGGGCGTCAGGAAGTCCATGCCCGCGCGCATGGCGTCAGCGCTCATGATCAGCTGCGGCAGAAAGAAGTCCTTGCGCTCAAAGCGATCGCCGACATCGGATATACCCGGAATTAGTATGTCGTTGACTATGCGGTCGGCGCTGCTACCGGCCTGGATACAGGCGCTGATCGCCCCGGCAATGCCGGCGACATCGCCAGCCAACAACGCCTTGCGCACCGCGTCCTCTGGCGTCAAGGCCGCCGCCGAACCCGCAGCCGCAGCAGACGTCGCCACACCGCCACCATCGCTGTTCCCGTAGCGGCCAAGGAATCCCTGCATGCGCACATCGCGACCGCAGAGGACGTCGCCCGCCGCAACGGTCTCCATGATGTCCACCAGCATGGGATTGGCAATAGCCATGTTCAGCCCGCGGCCGATGGCCATGCCCAGAAAAGCACGGTTGATCAAATCGCGACGCGGCAACCCGAAACTCACGTTGGACAGCCCGCAGACGCAGTTCACGCCCCATTCGCGGGCGCACCACTCAACGAGCCCCAGTGTCAATTCGGCGGCATCGGGACTGGCCGACACCGTCATCACTAGCCCGTCCACACAGACGTCGTCCTTGCTGTAGCCGTACTTCTTCGCCTCAGCAAAAATGCGCTTGATGACGGCAATGCGTTCCGCCAGCGTCGCCGGAATACCCTCGTCGGTTATGGGCAGCAGTACCAGCATGGCGCCGTACTTGGCGGCCACCGGCAAGACTTTCTCCAGCCGGTCCTTTTCGGCTGAGATGGAATTAAAGAGTGCGCGGCCGGGATAGCAACGCAGAGCCGCCTCGGCGACATCGGCGCGCGTGGTATCGACGCACAAAGGCGCCGCATAATCCCGCGCAAGCATGGCCACGCCCTCGCGCATCATCGCCAACTCATCTATGCCCGACAGGCCGAAATTGACGTCCAGCAACGCCGCACCGGCAGCAATCTGCTCGTCCGCATAGCGTGAAACCAGATCGAATTTACCCTCGCGCAACTCCGCCTGCAACGCCTTCTTGCCAGTCGGATTGATGCGCTCACCAATCACCGCAAAAGGCGCCTGGCGACTCACTTCGCGATAGCCGCGAGCGTGGCTCACGCAAGCGCCATGCGCGGCACCAATCTGCGGCGGGCGCAATCCGGCCAGGCCATTGGCCAGGCTGCGAATATGCTCCGGCGTCGTGCCGCAACAGCCGCCGAGAATGCCGGCCCCAGCCGCCACAAATTCCGGCCCGAACACCCCGAATGCCGCCGCGCCCATGCTGAACACCGTCCGCCCGTCCTGCCATTGCGGCAAACCGGCATTGGGTTTGGCAATCAAGGGGACGCGTGCGTAAGGCTTGAGCAGGCGGATAATATCTAGCATGCCCTCCGGCCCCATAGAACAGTTACAGCCAAAGGCGCTGACGCCGAGAGCCTGCAGGGTGATCAAGGCCGACACGGGGTCGTTGCCCGTCAAGGTCCGCTGGCCTTTCTCGAACGTCATGGTCACCATAATGGGCAGGTCGCAGAGCTCGCGCACGGCCAGCACCGCCGCACGGGTTTCCTGGATGTCCATCATCGTTTCAATCGCAAAGCCGTCCACACCACCTGCGAGCAAACCCTCGGCCTGCTCGCGATAGATCGCCACGGCGTCCTCAAACGCCAGATCGCCGACCGGCTCAATGAACTGCCCCGTCGGCGCCATGTCGCCGAAAATAAGGCAGCCCGGCGCCGCCGCGCGGGACAGCCGCGCCAGATCGCGATTGATCGCCACGACGTCCTTCTCGCGGCCAAATTCAGCCAGCTTACAGCGGTTGCCGCCAAAAGTCGGCGCGTACACGCAGCGCGAACCCGCCGCCGCGTAGTCGCTTTGCACCCCCCGGATGGCCTCGGGATGCTCCAGCACCCACAACTCCGGACAGACGCCCGCCGGCATGCCGCGCTTGCTCAGCTCCGTGCCGGTCGCGCCGTCAAGTATCAACACCTGCTCTGCCACCAATGCCTTGAATGCGTCACCGGTCATACTCTCTCCATTTCTCGGGTTTCAAGGCAGTGTCGCGGCGGTTTTGACGCCCGCTGCCGTATTTTTCAGGAGTTGCGAATGCCGGCAATAGCCGTAATCGTCTTCTCCGGTTCAATAATCGCGCTCGGCGTCAGCCGCAAGCCCATGTCAGTCAGCGGCAGCCACGAAAAAAACAACGCCTGCGCAGACAAGTCCCAGCCGCCATAACCCACGGAAAAACGCTTGCTGGACAGCTGCCAGCCGCGTCGCCGCAACGTGGTCCCGGCATAGCTTTGCAGGACATCCATGGCGGCTTCGACTGTCTCACTGCCAACCGCATCGGCCACCACGGCTTTCGCGCCATCGCCGGCCGCCATCGCCTGATTGACCCATGCCGCCAGCTCCGGGCCAATGGTGGCCACCGCCAGCCACGCGTGCTGGCACTTGGCCAGTAGCCGCGCCACGCCGTCATTCTCGATGACCGACGCGTCGCTTAATGTAACCTTATGCCCATCGTTGTCCACAATCGCCAGACTACCAAAGACGCCCTCCGGACGACAGCGCGCAAACGCTTCCGTCATCCATTGCGCAAGCAGCGCCTCCTGAACAACCGACTCAGCCTGGGCGTCTTTTCGCCGCCCAAGCCGGCGATTACTGGCCGCCACCGGCATAGCCACTGGCAGCCGCTTCACTCTGGTCACATCATCAAGCATCCGCAGTCACTCCCGCCGCATCAGCACGTAAGTAGGCAGGCCAATGACCTCGTAACGCTTCAAGATGGCCTGCAACAACGGGTCATTCATGTCGTCCGCCTGCACCGCCACCTTCACCCAGTCGCCCATGTGCGCAATCACCTCAGGCTCTTTGAAAGTCGTGCGCTTCATCGCCGCGCAACTCTTGCAACTCACGCCCCAGAAATCCAGAAAGAGCAGCTTGTTCTCCATCTCGGCGACCGTCATCGCCGCCGGTAAGTCGCTCAGCCAACCCGCAGGCGCGGATGCCGACGTCTGCACCGCATCACCTGCACCTGCACCTGTCCGTAACAGCGCCACGCCAAGCCAGCCGTAGTACAAGGCAGCGCCAATAATCAAGACGCCAAATACGTGCTTGACATGCTCCATCCACGCACCCGGCTTGGGCATCTTGCCCATGCCCGCACCCAATATCGGCCACGGCAAGGCCATGCCAATACCCAGCAGGAAAGGCAGAAACAAACCAACCCAATTACCGCGAGCAAAGAGGTCCGCCGCCAGCAACAGCACCCAAATCAGCACCGGTGCCACGCAAGCACCGGCCAACAGGGCCGCCAGCGCGCCCAGCAGGAAGGCGCCAAAAGCCCGACCGCCCTCGACATCGCCAAAACGACCCGCCCGCCAACGCGAAAAGTCCACAACGAACACGTCGAACATCGACAGCGCCAGGACCGCAAAGATCACCGCCACCCCAAAATTAAACCACGGCGAGGAGTTGATCGCGCCAAAACGCGCACCGGTGAGCACCGCCACCACGCCAATGGCACCGTACACAATGGTCATGCCCAAGCCGTACATGCCGCCAAGCATGAATCCACGGCTCTTCTTGTCGCCGGCAGCGGCGCCGGCACCGATGATCGCCAGATTGATCGGTATCATCGGCAGCACGCAAGGCGTCAGGTTGAGCATGAAACCCAATGGAATGATCAACAGCGCCGCCACCAGCAAGCCGTAGCGCGCCAACACCCGGTCAAGCAGCTGCTCCTCAGCGGCCTCGCCAGACTCGGCCTGCCGCAACCAGCCCAGAAACGCGTCTTTATCCATGTAGCCCGTCGCCGTGCCCAGCACCGCAAAGCCCTCGGCCTGCCGCTGCCAGGCTAGCACCCGGTCGTCTGCCGGCAGTTCCGTCGGCTTCGCTTCAACTCGGGCCGACGCGCCCGCAAAGGTCAGGGCAAAAGCCACCGTCTCCGGCATGAAACACACGCCTTTGCTACAGCCTTGATAGTGCACGCTGAGCCCCAGGGGTTCGGGCACGGCGCCCGTCAAGCTATACCGCTGGCTGAAACTCTGCAGAAAAACACGCGACTCTTCGCCCTCTTTCACCACCGGCTCCGGCCCCGCAACCAATTTCGCCGCCAGGCCCTCCGGCAGAGTCAGGTCCATGGCATCCTCATACAGATACGCATCGGCAGCAATCGTAAACTGCAGCTCAAGCATGGCCTGGCTACCGCCATCGCGCAGCAACGCCGCTGTCACCCCAAAGGCCTTCGCCGGCGCAGTCTGCCCCCAAACGCCACTCAGGCCACACCACAGCAGCAACCCACTTAGCAGATAAATCAGTCGTTTCTTCTTGAGCATGATCTCCCTTCCGACAGCCGTAGCCATCTCATTCGCAAGCACGGACATTCCGGCTCGCTCGTGTAGTATCCTGTCTTTTTCCGAAAAAAACACCCGCACCCGCGCAAATATGTGAGCACGTCACTCTTCACTCGCCCGCTCAACACACGAACAGGGCAATGCGCGCTTTGGACAGCCCCGAGGCTCAGTCTGTTCCCCCGGCCATGGCTTTCAAGCCATCGCCAACTATATTACTCTTTCACCTTTTTCACCTCAGGAACATCGTTCAGCATGACTGTTTTCCATCCATACCGCAGCGGTAACTGGCGTGGCGTCGTCCACCACCAATGGCAAGAGCCTCTGCAGAACCTCGACCAGTGGCTGCGTGATAATCCCGGCACAACCGTCATCGCGAAAAAAGCCCGCACGGTCTCCCGCGTGGAAACGCCCAACGGCGTCCTCTACGTGAAAGTCCTCCACCGCCTGCAGGAAAAAGGCCCGGCCTGGAAAATGCTGCTCACGGGCAGCAAGTGGTTCCTCCGCCCGTCCCGGGCCATCGCCGTCTTCAAGATCACCAGCGCCATGCTGGACAAGGGCATCGGCTGCCCCGAGCCCGTCCTCGCCGCCCGCCGCCGCAACGCCATCGGCTGGCCCGAAGACGTCTTCATCTGCCGCGAAGTGCCATACCCGACGCTGCTCTCACTGTTTTACACCGCAGACAAGATCCCCGCCCGCGATGCCCTGATCGCCAACGCCGCCCATGGCATCGCCGCCCTCCACAACCAAGGCTTCGTCCACGGCGATTGTCTCCCCGGCAATCTCTGCCTGGCACCGGATCAGTCCATCGTCTTCCTGGACAACGACCGCACCCAACCGATGCCGCTCATGCTTAGACGCCGCGCCCGACTCAACAACGTCGTCCAATTCCTCTCACGACTGCCGCAAAGCACGCAACAAGGCGATGTCTTCACGCTCTTCCTGAACACATACCGGCGCGAGTGCGCTGCGACCTGTCCAATCAGCTCCGACAGCCTGTCGCGTCTGGCCCAAAAACTCCAACACCGCCTGGCTCTCCTCGCCGCAAAACGCGCCCGCAAAAACCGCGTCCAAGCGCAGGCCCAAAATGGAAGGCATTGAACGGCTTCAGCTGAGCAGGCCGTCAGCCTGGAGTATATTACCGCTCCACATCGCTAATCACCACATGAGTGACAACAACTGATCGCCCATACGATCACCCGCAGAGGAATGCCCCATGTTTCTCCACATTCAACCAGAATGGCAAGTCGTCCTCAAACAAAACGGCCTCGACAACTACCAGGCTCTGCTTTCTTTCACCAACGACTGCTGTATGTCCAGCCACACCCGCGGCGCCACTTGGCGACATACCCTTAGTGATGGTCGTACAATCTTTATCAAACAAGATTACTTCACTAAAATCGCCGTCGCCTGCCGCTACCTCCTGCGTGGCAAAAAGCCCCTCTGCAACATGGAAAAAGAACGCCGCGCCTTCGCCCTGGCCGCTCAACACGGCTTTGCCGTCCCGGAAGTCATCGCCTGGGGCGAACAGCGCCGGCTGGGCCTACCACATACCGGCGTCATGATCATGCTCCCCGTCGACGGCATCCCCGTCGACCGCTTCGCCGCCGATCCCAAAAACAAAGATCAGGCCCACGCTGCCATCGCCAAAGCCGAACATACCCTCGCACGCCTCCAGGACTGCCGCCTCGACTGGAAAACCGACTGCAAACCGGAGCATTTCTTCATCCGCCCAGACGGCTCCATCGCTCTCATTGACCTGGAACGACTCAGGCAACGCAAAAGGCCCCTGACACAAGACTACCGCGACAGGCAACTCCGGCGCTTCCGCTCGCTCCTGCCTGAAACATTCCGGCCCCCACACCAAGACCATCCGCACGCAACTGCACACGGTGCCGCCTTTTGCACCAATTGTTCGCGTGACAGTTGACACGCCATGTCAGCAAGCCCCACTACATCACCTGGCCAGCCCCCCCAACCAGTGCTCGCCCCTAATCCAACAATCAGCGCCTTCACCGGCAAAGCCTGGCGCCAGTTGCGCCGGGCTTTGCTCCAGGGCAGTCCTGACGGCAACTGCCGGGTGGAAAAGCTGCCCGATGGGATCCTGCGCTACACCGCGCAGCTGTCTCGCGAAGATGTCATCAGCATCCTCAATGCCGAGGCCAATGCACTCCCCCAAGCTACCATCAAGATCGACCGCAAACGCAGCATTCACCGGGTGTGGCTGCGTGACCAGTCCTTTGTCCTTAAGACCTACCACCACCTGCATCGCTGGCTCGCAGTCTCACCAGACCGCAAGAGCTGGCTTGGCGCCCATCGCTTGAACAATAACGTGCCCTGTTACGCATGGTTCCGAAAACATGATCGCAGCTCGGCTACTATCATCTACGGCGACGCCGGCAATCGCGACCTTTACATGCCGGAATGGTCACATAACCCCGACACTACCACCACAGCCCTTTTCCGCCAGGCCGGGGGCATCCTCGCCGCGCTGCACCGCCAGAATATCTTCCACGCCGACACCAAGCCCGGCAATTTCGTCTATATGGACAGCCCCACCACCAACTCAACTCTTCATCTGATCGACACCGACGATGTCCGCTGCTACTGGCATCTGAGCACTCGCCGACGACTCAAAAACCTCGCCCAGTTCATGGGCTGCACCCGCGAAGATATTCCCGGCGAGGCCTATCTCGCAGCACTCACAGCCTTCCTCAATGGCTACATGCAGTATTACCCAACCACAGCAACTGTACTCGTGGCGCAGTTTCCCGCCATAGCCGACGCCATAGCCGCGCTCTATCCCGAACGTCACCACCTCAACCACCCAATCGTCAGTCTCCTCGCCAAACGTCTCCAAGCGTACCAACCCGACATAACAACCCTCCCCAGCTGATCCCCCTCACCTCATGCAAAGCCCGTGCCCGACATTTCAGTACGCCGGCAAACATAACGGCATCGACTTCTGGTTCAGTCCGGAATGCCCCGTCGTCGACGAAGCCATGGCCCAAGTCAGCAGCGCCCAGGCGCCCGCAGCGGCAATCCTAAAAAATGACGGCAAACGCCTGCTCTTCGTCGCCGGCAAGCAAGAGGTAAAACGCTTCGTCGTCAAAATCAACCTCCTGCCACGCTGGAAAGACCGCCTGCGCGCCAAGCAATTCGCGCCAGAAGAATGTCAGTGCCATCACCGCATCGCCCAGCTGGGCATTCCCGTGCCCGCCCTGTGGGGCTTTTTTGCAGAAAAACGCTGCGGCATCACCCGCCGCAATGGCCTCGTCATCGCTTTCCTCGAACATTACCGCAATCTCAGCATCGACGAAAATAACCGCGCTGTCCCGCTGTTGCTCGCTCTCTACGAAAAAGGCATCAGCCATCCTGATTTCATGCGCAATAACATCATGGTCAACGACGATACGCAGGAACACGTGCTCATCGACCTCGAACGCAGTTCTTTTCACTCACCACGCGATCTGCGCATCCTGGTCATGAATCTTGCACGCTACATTGAATACAATGAACGGCCATTGCTGCACCCCGACAACCAGGCTATGATCAACCTGGCTTACGCGGGTCTCGCCAACCCGCCATGCAGCCGCGACGCTTTCGCGGAATTGCTTGCCATGCTCAACTCCAGTCACCTTAGCACCCGTGAACGCGTCGGACTCGTCGTACCCGACGACGTCATGTCTAAACTGCGCCAATACTGCCCACAATGAAAAAAATCATCAACTACCTCCGCTACCGCTGGCTGCTCGCAAAATGGCAACGCCGCGCAAAGAAAAAACGCCGCGCAAATGTCATGGTCGGCAACCTCAACGATTTCTTCGCTGAACTCGCGAAGTGTCAAATCAGCTACGTCGTCCTCCGCTGGTTCGACGAACTACCCGCCGACCGCAGCGCGGAAAAGAGCTTCCAGGGCGACATCGATCTGCTCGTCGAATCCGCACAGCTGGAGGATTTCTGCCGCATCGTCGCCGCATTTCCCGGCCACATCAAGATTGATCTCTACTCCAATGGCATTCGCCTCGGCACGGACTGCAAACGCATCGCCTACTTCCCGCCCGTCCTCGGCAGTGAAATCCTCCATGACCGCTGCCGGCACGATGGCCGCTTCTACCGCCCCGCGCCCCGTCCCTATCTCTACTCGCTGCTCTACCACTGCTGCTACCAGAAAGGCCTGCTCTGCGGCCTGCCCACCGGCACCGCCCTGGACAACCCGGAAACGTACTCCCACGACCTCAAACGTGAACTCACTCTGACCGCCGCCGCCTGCGCCGAAACCCTGCCGCAGCCACTGACCCTCTTGGCCATCCACCAGTGGCTGCAGCAACGACAATGGGCCATGCCTTACGACCTCATCCCCAGATGGCCCGCCCGTAACGCTTGGCATGACGAACTGCTCAAACGCGAAACCGCCGAGCTCAACAAGGCCCTCGCCGGCCTCAAGGACCTGCTGGTGTTCCTCATCCGCGAAGACGCCGTCAGCACCGGCGCCGATCAGCCCATCGTCCAGGCTCTGGCCAAGAAATTCACCGTTCTGGACGTCGTCCAGCTCGATCAGCAGCAACAGCAACGGGTCATGCGACAAACCCGCGGCGGCGATTGGACCAAACACAAGGACGTCGTCATTGTCGCACCCGTCATCGCCGTCGTCTGCCACGACCCGTCGCCGCAACCCGTCGATAACAGCTCCGGCCTGGGCAGCATTCACCATTTCGTCGGCAACGCCAACGTCTTTTACAAACATGCCATCCGCAAGGACCTGGAACGGCGTTTCCCCGACGCCATCAATTTCATGCACGGCAGCGACAACGACCCCGAAAGCATGGCGTACATCAAGGCCATCTACGGTCCGCAATGGCCAGAACGCATCGCTTCCTGGAAACAGCTCCCGCCCGACGCCCCCGGCCAAGCCACCAGCAACTCCCCGCTCTGAGTAACCCCCATGCGCCTGGCATTCACCATCTTCAAATACTTCCCCCACGGCGGCGCCCAAAAGGACATGCTGGCTATTGCCCACGCCTGCAAACAACGCGGGCACGACATCACGCTCTTCTGCTATGAGTTCCAGGGTGAACAGCCAGCCTGGCTGGACCTACGCCTTCTCCCGGCCAAAGGTCGCAGCAACCACCGCCGCGCCATGCACTTCCAAGAACTCGCCCTGACCGCCATCGCCGCCGATCGCTTTGATGGCGTCATCGGCTTCAGCCGCATGGCCGGCCTGGATGTCTATTTTGCCGCCGATGACTGCCTGGCCGCCCAATTGGCAACACGCAGCCTCCTCACCCGCATGCTCCCCCGCGCCCGCTCCTTCGCCGTCATGGAAAGAGCCGCCATCAGCCCCGCCGGCGCAAAAATGATTTTGACTCTCACCCGCCGCCAGGAAGACGACTTCCAACGACATTACTCCTGCGCCCCCAGGCGTTTCTTCCGCCTGCCGCCACTCGTGCCCGACGCGTTCCGCGATCTTGCCGCCCTACAAGCCAAACGCAACGCGCTGCGCCAGGAACTGGGAGCAGGGGAGAAGGACCTCATCCTGGCCCAGGTCGCCTCCAGCTACCACACCAAAGGCGTTGACCGCACCCTCCGCGCCATCGCCGCCCTGCCCGACTCCATCCGGCCACGCCTGTGGGTCGTCGGCGCCGAAAAACATCCCGGAGGCATGCAACGCCTGGCCCGAAAACTCGGCATCGCCCCCCGGATTACCTTCTGCGGCGGCCGCAATGACGTCCCGGCCATCCTCGCCGCCGCCGATGCCATGGTCCATCCCGCCCGACAGGAATCCGCCGGCGCCGTCCTGGTCGAGGCCCTCGCCGCCGGTCTGCCCGTGATCACCAGCGGCATCTGTGGCTATGCCGAGCACGTCCACAACGCCGGCGCCGGCGCCGTCATCCCCGAGCCATTCCAGCAGCACCAGCTCAATCAACAGCTTGCATCACTGCTGGCAGACCACGCTTGGCTGCAGTCCTGCGCCGCAAACGCCCGCGCCTACACCAAAAACCACGACTTCTACGCCCGCGCTGACATTGCCGCCATAGCCATCGAAAAATCGCTCACCACCAAAGCCACCACGCCGTAAGGACAGTGACCGGCTAACCTCCACATATCCCCAATACTCTTCACGTAACGATTTCCCTGTCGCGAGTTGTTTCAACCAAAACAGCCTTTTGTCATCGCGGCATTTCATCGCCGCGAAGCGGCAGAAGCGCTGAAAGCGCGAAAGCATACCAGCCCAGGGCAAGCGACGCCGCAGGCGGAGCGCCGCCCTGGGTAAAGCGCCAACTAAGGCCGTGTTCCTCGGCCTCTTTGGCCTCAGTCGGCGCAGCTGACTGAGGCCAAAGAGGCAATGGAACTTATTGACTGCAGCAGTATTGCGTGCTGCACCCCATCGTCGCTGGTCTTTTAGGTCGCCCCGACAGGGCTCATAATGATTGATGCCTCTTACCCAGGGCGTCGCGCCGCCTTCGGCGTCGCTTGCCCTGGGCTATCTTAGGTCGCGTCTTCGGCGCTCAAAACCTCGGCGAATGATCGTGCGCATGGTTACCAATCAACTCCTCGCCAACCATTGCCAGAACACTAAGTGAAGAGCATTGCCCCCATATCCCTCACAGCAGCATGGCTGCAGTCTCGGCCAGCTCACTGCGCTCGCCACGCATTAGCGTCACATGCGCCGACAACGGACTGGCCAAAAATTTGTCCACCAGCCGGGTCAGGCCATTGGAGTAAGCATTGACGTAAGGATTGTCGATCTGCTCAGGGTCGCCCGTGAGAATGATCTTGCTGCCGGCGCCCACGCGAGTAATCACCGTCTTGACTTCCAGCGGTGTCAGATTCTGCGCCTCGTCTATGATGATATACTGATTGGGAATGCTGCGGCCGCGTATGTACGTCAGTGGCTCGACGCTGATCTCCGGGCAGCTCATCACGTCATTGGGCAAGGTCCGCGCCGGGCATTTCTTGTCCTGCGAGCGGATGAAATCCAAAGCATCGAACACCGGCTGCATCCACGGCCGCATCTTCTCACTCAAATCGCCCGGCAGATAGCCCAGATCGCGGCTCACCGGCATGGTCGGGCGAAAAACCAGCAGCCGCTGGTAACGGTTGTCGGCAAAAATCTGCTGCAGGCCGGCCGCCATGGCCAGCAAGGTCTTGCCCGTGCCGGCCTTGCCGGCCAGCGTCACCAACTTGATCGACTCGTCCAGCAATGCGTCCAGCGTGAAGGTCTGTTCAACATTCAGGCTGCGGATACCGCAAACCACCCGCGTCGTGTCCGCCAGCGGCCACAACTCGTTGTTCTCGGCGTAGTAACGCGCACAACAGGCGACTTTCGCCTGCCCCTTGAGCTTGGCATAGACGTACTCGTTGGGCTGCAGGACCCCCTGGAACTGCCGCAGCGGCTGCCCAGAACGCAGCATCTCCAGCTGCGCCACATCCATCTCCATTACTTGCCAGCCACGCAAGGTGTTGGTATCCCGCGCCGGCGCCTGCTCGTAGTCCCGCGCATCAAGCCCCAGCGCGTCGGCCTTCACCCGCAAATTGACATTTTGGGTAATGATCACCGGCGCCAAGCCGGCCTCCTGAAACTGCTTTCCCAGGCGCAGTATCGCCGCCGCCGCCTGGCCATCGCCGCCCGTTACCACCGCGCTCTCGTCAGCCACAATGCGCAGGGTGGAACCATTGGCCAAACGAACCCCATCACGCAATGAGCCCTTCCCACGCATGCGGTCAATCAGATGCGCGACTTGCCGCGCATTATGTCCCGTCTCGGTGCTGTCGTGCTTGAAATGGTCGATTTCCTCAACGACCTCAAGGGGTATCAGCAACTGGCTACCAGGAAAATGCTCCAGCGCCTGAGGGTCAAACAAAAACACATTCGTGTCCAGAATATACGTTTCCGGCATAGCGCCCTTCTCTGTCATCGCGCTGGCCTCAACCAGGCTTAGTCATCCAAATGCATGCATTGCTGATAAAAAAACACCTCTATGCTTTTCTTATCCGCTACCGAGTATTAAGTTTATTTCGTTACTGCGCTGCCAAGCAGAGCGAGAAGATAATCTCCCATTCCCAATAGACAATCTGGTCGGAGCTGATCCATAATGCCCATCGCCCCCCTCGCCTTCCGTTTCCAAGACCGCCATATCCCCTGCGATGGCAAGGCCTACCTCATGGGCATCCTAAATGTCACTCCAGACTCTTTCTCCGATGGCGGCCAATTCATCAGTCTTGACCAGGCTATCGCCCACGGCCACGATCTCGCCCGCAACGGCGCCCACATCATCGACGTCGGCGGCGAATCCACCCGACCCGGACACATCCCCGTCAGCACCGAGGAGGAAATCCGCCGCGTCGTCCCCGTCATCCGCGAACTCAGCCGCAAAATCAGCGTACCCATCAGTGTCGATACCAGCAAAGCCGCCGTCGCCGAAGCCGCCATCCGCGCCGGTGCCAGTATCATCAACGACGTCAGCGCCGGCGAAAATGACCCCGACGGCATGATCGCAGTCATCAAAAAATACCGCGTCGGCACCATCCTCATGCACAGCCAGCCACTCCCGCCGGACGCCCAGCGCGGCGACCTGGCCGCACACGCCATCGCCGCCTACTTCCAACAGCGTCTGGACTCACTCTGCACCGCCACCGGCCTCGACAAAGTCTTCTTCATGCTCGACCCCGGCATCGGCTTCCGCAAAGATCTCGCCCAGAACCTCGCCGTCATCAAACACCTCGGCGACTTCCGCGCCCTGGGCTGTCCCGTCCTCATGGGACCTTCCCGCAAATCCTTCCTCGGCCGCATCACCGGCCACGATAATCCCCAGGACCGCATCTGGGCCACCGCCGCCGCCGCCGCCGCCTGCGTCGTCCTCGGCGCCGATGTCATCCGCGTCCACGACCTCTGCGAAATGCGCGATGTCCTCCTCGTCGCCGAAGCCATCGCCACAGCCGATTAGCGCCCCGAAAGCCCCGCCATGCGTGACCAACTCTTCGTCATCATCCGAAACCTCTTCGAGATCGGCATCCTCGCCGCGCTCTTCTACCTGCTTCTGCGGCTACTGCGCGGTACCCGCGGACTGGTCATGCTCTCCTCCATCTTCATGCTCTTCGCACTCCTCCAGACCGCCACCTTCATCCTGGACCTGTCTGTCCTCAGCTGGATCCTGCAGAAAATGCTCTATTTCATGCCCTTCATCGTCCTCATCATCTTTCAGAATGAAATCCGCCGTATCCTCACTGTCATCAGCATCCAGTATCTCCGCATGCAACACTGGCAGAAGCGCGGCCAAATGCTCGAAAACCCATTGGTCAAAATACTCTGCGACATCTGCGACAACCTGTCCCAGAACAGCACCGGCGCCCTCATCGCCATCGAACAGAAAATCAGCCTCAACAGCCACGCCGAAACTGGCAAGATCATCAACGCGCCTCTGCTTCCTGACAACTCCCTCGTCGAAACCATCTTCTACAGCGGCACGCCCCTCCACGATGGCGGCATTGTCATCCGCAAAGACAGCATCTACGCCGCTGGCTGCGTCTTCCCCCTCTGCGAGAAGGAGGACTTCCGCTCCGCCCACGGCATGCGCCACCAGGCCGCCGTCGGCCTCTCTGAACAAACCGACGCCATCGTCATCGTCGTTTCCGAAGAAACTGGCGCCATCAGCATTGCCTTCAATGGCCATCTGCGCACCATGGGCAACATCGATCAATTCCACCAGCAACTCAAGGTGCTGCTGCCCCCCGAACCAGCACTGGCACCACGCATCGCCTCGTGGTCGCCCATGCAATGGCTCGGAGCCCTGGCCATCAAAAAAAACAAAACCGTCACTGACGACTCGAAAGAGTAAGGCCCATGGCGAGCATACATCGACATCACCGCTTCTTCATCCGCGACTTCTGGCGCAAACTGGTCGCGCTTGGCCTCGCCTTGCTCGTCTGGAAACTCGTCGACGTCCAGCTCCGCAGCGTCGTGCCAGTCCAGCAAGTCCGCGTCAAAGTCAAATACGACACGCGTAAATTCTACCTCAAGGAAGACAGCTTCCTGGTTGATCTCGAAGCCAGCACCCCCAGTAAAATGACCCAGCTGGCCCCCGAGCTCTTCCAGATCGAAGTCGCCCTGCCCACAACCTACGAGCACTCCGGCATCTACTATCTCAAGCTACGCAACCGCCACTTGGTAAAAAAACCCCTGCGTGTGAACATCAAAACATTCCAGCCCAATAACTTGGCCATACCCTTCGATGTCATTGAGCAGGAAAAACTCAAAGTCCACGTCAACACCCAGGGCAAAGTCAAAAGCGGCTTTGAACTTAGCGCCACTGCCCAACCCGATATAGTACGCGTTCTCGGCCCATCCCAAGTGGTCCGCAATCTCCGCGAAATCAGCACCGAATCCCTGCAGCTCAACCCCGACATCACCAAGAGCTTCAGCGTCCCCCTCGACCTCCTTCCCCCCCACCCTGCCGTCCGCGTTCTCCCCAGCCAGGTCACGGTCAATGTCGTGGTCGAAAATACCCTCCGCACCGTCTCGCAGTCATTCACCAGCCTTAGCCCCGGGGTCATGCTGCCACTGAAAAACAATCTGCGGCTGGCGGCACTGCCCGAACAGCTCATCAGTATTCGTCTCCGCGGTCTCTCACGCAGTCTCAATGACATCGATGGCAAGCAACTCCGGCCTTTTCTTGATCTAAGCAACGCCACCCAACCAGGCAAATACCAAGCCGAGGTACGCATCTCAAGCCTCCCCCTGGGTATCGAAACCGAGGAAATCACCCCCGCCAGCATCGACGTCGAACTGGTCCCCATACCCGACCTGCCCACCACGCCCACCGCCGGCGACAAGACCGCCCCGCCCCCCGCCCCGAATAAACCATGAGGCCGCATCGCAGCCCCACCCCCCCTGCGCAACCTTGCACCGTCGCCCCGCCCCCCATATGCAGTCACTCCATAGCGATACTATCCCACGCACCATCGTGGTCACCGGCCCGACCGCGACCGGCAAAACCCAACTCGCCGTCGCCCTCGCCCGCATCTTCAACGGCGAAATCATCAGCGCCGACTCACGCCAGGTCTACACCGGCATGGACATCGGCACCGGCAAGGACCTCGGCGACTACGGCCGCGGCCCCAATGCCGTCAAGCACCACCTCATTGATGTGGTCGCCCCACAAGACGACTTCCACCTCTTCCTTTACCTAAAACTCGCCTGGAACGCCCTCGCCGACTGCCAACGCCGTGGCCGCCTGCCCATCATCTGCGGCGGTACCCCCCTCTACATCAATGCCATGCTCAACGGCTACGACCTCGTCGGCGGCCAACCAGACCACGCCCTGCGCCAAGAACTGGCTGATAAGCCGCTCGCTGAGCTCGTCGCCATCCTCAGGCAATGCGCCCCGCCCGATCTCGTCGCCCGTACCGACCTCGGCCAGCCACGACGCGTTATCCGCGCCATCGAAATCGCCCGCCACGCCACTGCCTTCGCGCCCTCACAGCGCCTACAACAACCCCTGGTCATCGCCCCGTTCTTCCCCCGCCACGTCGTCCACGAACGCATCGCCGCGCGACTCGACGAGCGCCTCGCCCATGGCCTCATCGATGAAGTCCAGCGCCTCCACGACCAAGGCCTGCCTTGGGAACGCCTTGACTGGTTCGGCCTCGAATACCGCTACGTCGCCCTCTTCCTCCAAAACAAGCTCAGCCGCGTCGACATGCGCGACCAGCTCCTCATCCACATCCGCCAATTTTGCAAACGCCAGGACATCTGGTTCCGCAAACTCGAACGCGAAGGTACCGACATCCACTGGCTCGACGACCAGCCCATCGAACAAGCCAAAGCCCTGGCCCAGCTCTGGATCAATAAACAGCCCCTCCCCGAACCAACAATCAAAATCTCACAAACCCTCTACGGCCCGAAAACACAGTAGGCTACGCAGCCGCAATCTGCCTGGTTACCGTGCCCCGCCCGCCATCTCATAGCGATACAACGCATAGCTGCGCGGCTGCGGGAGGGCAAAGTCCACCCGGCCGTCAGCATCGGCGACGACAACGTGGTCCGCGCCCGCGCCAACGATGTGCGTCAGGCGATAGCGACATCCCCCCTCCCCGCCATACAGCGCCAGGCGCCGCTGGCCTCGCGGGTTGTCCTCGCGGAAGATCAGGACGTAGCCGCTGCGCGCGTCGGCGATGGACTGGAAACCCGTCCAGCCCAGCCCCGACGGCTCATCGCCCAACGGCAGCACCAGCCCGGAATGCATGGCCAGGGCGTGCTCGCGGTAGCACCGCAACACATCCTTCAGGGCAAAGGCCTCCTCAGGCAAGCCCGTGCCCTCGAACCACGCCAGCGGCTGCGCCATCATCGTTATCGCAAAGCAGTACTCGAATGAGTAGCGCCCGGGCGCCAGCGGGTCATCGCCGTACTTGTCGCCATTCCGCCACGTATTCAAAAACTCAATCTGCAAGCGCCGCGTCGGCACGTACTTGGACAAGTGCCATAGATTCCGCAAGGTCCAATGCGGGTAGTAGTTGCCCCAGTCCGTGTAACGATTCTCCAGAAAGATATTCCCGTACTCGTAGAAAAAGTGGTAGCCGTAGCGCCGGCCGGCCGTGCAGTCAAGATTGAACACCGCCGCGCCGTCCGTCGCCTCAGTCACTGCATCGAACATGCGCCGGAGGTTAACTTCGGCCCGCTTGTCGCCAATGAACACGCCATCAATCTTGAAAATCCGTATGCCGTAGTCGCTATGCAGCCGTATCAGCGTGTCGGCATCGTCCCGCCAGTGCGCGTAGCTGTCGTCCTTGCTGGGATTGAACCACAGACACAATTCAACACCCTGCTCGCGGCCATACTCGACCACCGGCCGCAGACCGCGGGGAAAGACCTCCGCGCGTGGCTCCCAGTAGTCCGCGCGCTGCCAAATGCCGTCCAGCGATCCCGAAATGCCGCGGCCGGTATTGCAGGACACGCCTGTCTGCCAGCCGTCATCAAGCTGTAGATGCGTTATGCCCAGGCGCTTCGCTGCGTCGATCTCGCGCAACGCAAAGGCCTCGCCCATACGCGTGTCCTGGTTGCGATCGCCCCAGGTGTTCATCATCACCATCTCGTCCCGAGCCGCGTCGAAAACCCGCAGCCGACTCTGGTAGTCCCGCAGCGCCGACAGCTGCGACAGCTCGTCATTCGCGCTCAAGCCCACCACCACGCTGTAGCCGCGCACCCACTCGTCACCGGCGGCAGCCGTCGCCCGCAGACCCAGGCCAAGCACCGACAGATCGCCGATCCGCAGCACAAAATCCGCCGGCGGTCGCCCCAGCTGCACTGGCGCGCAAGGCGCCTCCTTGAGCACAAACACCGCCGTATCGCCAAAACTCGGCCGCATCAGCAGGATGTTGCCCGTCAGCATGCTGTCGCCGCGATAGGGCAAGACCTCCCGCTCACTGACCAGGTTGTTGCAGCGATCCGTCACATCCGCAAAATCCACCGCCCGAGCCCGCCAATGCACCCCCGGTAGACGCAGACGCTCCGTCACCACGTGGTCGCCGGCACCCTCCGCCAAACGCTCAGACTGCTCCACATTCGCCATATCCGCCACCTGCAGCGCCGCCGCCGTCGTCCAGCTTCCGCGCCCCGCCCGCCGCACGTAGTAGTCACAGGCAATGGCGGGACAATGCTCATACAGCCGGAAGACCCGCCGCAGCTCCAGTCCAGAGGCAAACACGCAGGTCACTGTCGCCGCCAAATACCCGTGCCGAGACGGCGTCCCCGACACCTCAGCAACCGTCAAATCCGCCGCCACCGGCGCATTCGTCTGCCCAGGCAGGGCACAGGACGCACCGCCGGCTAGAGCCAAGCTGCCTCCGCCATCACCCAACGCCAGCGCCAGCGCCGACAACAGCCCGCTCTGCCAATCGTAAGTCCTCGTCATCCGCCCGGTGCTCAGCACCAGCAGCCCATCAGTCAATTCAGCGCAACACACACCGCTCATAGTTATTGTCAACTCCTGTTCCGTAGTGGTTTCTTCAATGCTTGCTTGGGACGGATCGGACGGATCGGACGGATCGGACGGATCGGATCTATCTGATTGATCCGTCCCATACGTCCCTTACGTCCTATCAAGCTACCCAGAGTTCCCAGCCCCACACCCCAGCGCCGCCGCCAATGAGCCCCACCAGTCCCAGGCGTCCCCCGTATCCGCCCCAGCCCCATGGCTGACCACTTCGCCGCAGCAGGCCAATAAGTATAAACAGGTTTGAATAGGTTTCAATGAACTTATATATTCCCCACCGGCTAATTTGTCGGCCAGCAAGAATCCGTGTCATGTCTTGGCAAAAACAACTGGATCGTGCTATGTACTGGTATTATAAGTGGCCCCTAATCATCATCCTGCTGCTTCTCGGCGTGGGCATCTGCTCGTTCCTTTGGCGCTCATGCGTCGCCCCGGTCTTCTTCACCGATAGCACAACCAGCAGCGCCAATACCGAACAAGTGAGCAACAGCGATACCACCGCGCCTGAAAACCCAGCCACCACCCCCTTGTCTGGCTTGGAAACCCCCGCGACGGCGCCCTATACCCAGCCAGCAGTTACCACGCCGACCGCAGTTACCACGCCCGGATCACCCGTCAGCGTCGGCGTTACGCAGCTGCTCAATGCCGCCGACGGCCAGATGCTCGCCGACAAGCCCCTCGCCGCCCGCGAACTGGCCCGCCGCGCGCTCTCCAGCCCCAGCGTTGTCGAGTTCGACCAGACCTGGTGGCGTGCCGCAACCATCATCAACCAAGCCAACACCATCTTCATGAACTCCGCCGCACCCTGCCCGGAAAAACAGCCCTACGTCATCCGCAGCGGCGACAGCCTCAGCCGCATCGGCACCCAATTCCACAGCTCAGTCGGCGCCATCCAGCGCCTCAACGAACTCTCGCGCACCAACCCCATCATCCACCCCGGTAACTCCCTGCAGCTGCTCACCGGCAACTGGGCCATCCGCGTGTCCAAAAGCCAGTTCGCGCTCCTACTCTACTTCAACAACGATCTCTTCCGGGTCTTCCGCGTCGGCATCGGCCGCCAAGACCGCACACCCGTCGGGACCTTCGTCATAACCTCGAAAATCGTCCACCCGGCATGGACACCGCCCGGCAAAAACATCCCCTACGGCGACCCCGAAAACATCCTCGGCAGCCACTGGATGGGCCTAACTCCCACCGGCAGCACCAACCAGGCCCTCCGCGGCTACGGCATCCACGGCACGTGGGAACCTGACAGCATCGGCACCGCCGCCAGCGCCGGCTGTGTCCGCATGCGCAATGAAGAAGTCGAAGAGCTCTACGACTTCATTCCCATGCCCCTCACCAACGCCCCGCAGGTACCCGTGACCATCTTCGAATGACCCCCGCAGCGCTCGCCCCCCGCAATATCAGCCCCTAACGATAGAACCCAAAGACAATGGCAGTACACCTGGAATTCGAATACCCCATCATCGAACTCGAAGAAAAAATCGTCGCCCTCCATCGCTACAGCAAAACCCACGCTGTCGATCTCGCTCAGGGCATGGAGCTGCTTGAACAACAACTCGCAGCAACCCGCGAAAAACTCTTCTCGGGACTCACCGCCTGGGAAAAAGTCCAGCTCGCCCGCCACCCCCAGCGGCCCTACCCCCAAGACTACATCCAGGCCATCTTCAGCGATTACCTCGAGCTGCACGGCGACCGCACCTACGCTGACGACCACGCCATCGTCGGCGGCTTCGCCAAACTCAACGGCCGCAAAGTCATGGTCATCGCCACCCAGAAGGGCCGCAATCTCAAGCAAAATATCGACGTCAACTTCGGCAGCGCCCAGCCCGAAGGTTACCGCAAGGCCCTCCGCCTGATGAAGCTGGCCGACAAGGTCGGCTGCCCCATCATCTGCCTCATCGACACCCCCGGCGCCTACCCCGGCATCGCCGCCGAAGAACGGCATATCGGCGAAGCCATCGCCATCAACCTCCGCGAAATGTTCCGGCTGAAGGTCCCCGTCGTCTGCGCCATCACCGGCGAAGGCGGCAGCGGCGGCGCCCTCGGACTCTGCGTCGGCAACCGCGTCCTGATCATGCAATGCGGCTACTACTCCGTCATCACCCCCGAAGGCTGCGCCGCCATCCTCTGGCGCGCAACCGATGCCGTCCCCAAAGCCGCTGACGCCCTCAAGCTCACCAGCACCGACCTGCTCAAACTCGGCATCGTGGACGAAATCGTCCCCGAACCTGTCGGCGGCGCTCACCGCGACCCCAAAACCGCCGCCCAACTCCTCCGCGACGCCCTCTGCAACAATCTCGCCATGCTCGCTGCCAAAAGCGACGATGAACTCCGCGCCGAACGCTACGAACGATTCCGTAAACTCGGCCAGTTCAGCGAAGGCTAAGTCACCGGCAACCACCCATAGCGCGAGATCTCTGCACATGTCCATTGACACCGAACCCATCATCACCGTCGGCCCGGCCAAGGATCAGGACCCCGAAGCCATCGCCGCACTGCTCATTCCCTACGTCGAGCTCAAAATCGTCCTGCCCCGCTCGCCTGAGGACATCCGCCAATTCCTCCCTAACTTCCTCGTCGCCAGAGTCAATGACGACGAAGTCATCGGCTCCATCGCCCTCCGCGATTTCAGCGACGGGCTCCAGGAAATCCGCTCCCTCGTCGTCCGTAAAGACTACGCCGGCAAAGGCCTCGGCACCATGCTCATCGAAGCCGCCGTCGCCATGGCCCGCGAAAGAAAGGCCAAGAAGGTCTTCACCCTCACCGTGCGCCCCCGTCTCTTTCTCCGCCTTGGCTTCGTCTCCGCGCCCGTGTCGGATTTTCCCGAAAAAGTCTGGAGCGACTGCCTCGCCTGCCCAAAACGCCACTGCTGCGACGAAGTCGCCCTGGTCATGCCCCTGCAAAACAACTGACCCGACCTGCGCGCCGACAAACGACCAGCGACGCCAAGCACGCCTCGCCGGGCTGGTCGCCAGGCCGGGACGACGTTTCCCCTCGCCAAGGACGAAGCCATTTCCGCCAATCCGCATCACCATGAGTCTTCACCACCACACAGACAAGGAGCTCAGCATGCGACACCCCCTGGCCCTCTCCGTCCTCTCAGCCTTCCTCCTGGTCCACAGCTACGCCGACGCACAGACCGCCAGCAACGGCCTCGTCAACAACACCCCGGGCCTGCTCCGCTTCTACGATTTCAGCGCCCTCCAAGGCGACGTCAGCAGCGTCGCCTCCACCGGCAGCGACCAGACACCACTGCAGTGCAGCATCCCCTTCACCATTGTCCCCGGCCGCGACGCCGGCAAAACCGCCGTCCGCATTGACGACCAGGCCCTCCATGCCGATCCCTTCCCGCTCGACAGCCAGCACTTCACCGCCGAAATTTGGTTCAAGCTCATGGACGTCGGTTCACAGCGCGGCAACGGCGGCAGCACCAGCGGCACCATCATGTCCATCGGCATCGGCTACTGGGACGGCTGGCGCCTAACCACCTCATACCCCGGACGAAAGCTCGCCTTCGAACTCGGTAGACCACGGGGTATCAACGCCTTCGGCATCGGCAGCCCTCTCACCGTCGCCAATCGCGCCTGGCAGCACGCCGCCGTCTCCTGGGACGGCAGCACCATGCGGCTCTACGTCAATGGTCTGCTCAGCGCCCAGGCGCCCTACTCCGACCCATATACCCAACCAGCCGCCGACGCGCGCTTCAAAATCGGCTTCGCCGGCTTCGGCTTCGGCTCGGTCGTCATGGACGTCGAGCAGGTCGCCGTCTTCTCCCGCGCCCTCCGCCCCGCCGAGATCGCCACCCACGCCCTCGCCAGCGCCCTCCCCGCCGACGACCTCGCCGCACTTATCGACCAGGCCCAGGACTCCTACGTCAAAGCACGCGGCGACGACGACGCCCGCACGGCCATGGCGCCCCTGCTGGCCGCTTCCCTCCCCGCAACCTGGCGCCTCTGGGCCCAACTCGCCAGCGAACTAAAAAGCCCTCGCGCCCAGAACGTCCTCCCCATCATGACTGATCCGCAACTGCCACCATTGCTCGCCGCACAGGCCACCGACGCCGTCATCGCCGCCATCCGCGACAACCCCAAAATGGCCCTGCCCGACTCAGTCTACGACACCCTCCTGGCCAACGACGACCTCGACGCCGACACCCGCAATGCCGTCGCTCTCAGCCGCGCCTTCCAGCTCATCGCCAAGGGTCAGATCGACCAGGCTCAACAGACCTTCGACCGCCACCTGGCCCGGCCCGATATCAGTCCCGCCGCCCACAGCGACATCACGCTCAGCATCGCTCACGCTTTCCGCGGCCAAGGCCACTACGACCAGGCCCGGCAGTACTATCAACGCATCAGCCAGGACCAAGCCAAGCCCGCCGCCCACCAAGCCATTGCCGCCCTGGCTAGCGCCCAGACCTACGCCCTCGCCGGCGATTACGCCCAGGCCGCCGCGGCCTTTACAACCATCAGCGCCAACGCCGCCCTTATGCCGCACCACCGCCAGGAGGCCGCTGAATGCGCCAGCGAATGCCGCCGCCAGCAGCAAGGACTGCCTCCGCTCGCTCCCGATGCGACCCGCCAGCGCCCGACACCGCCGCCGCCGCCGACCAAAGAGTGGTTCGTCGCCCCAGAGGGCAGCGACCAGAACGACGGCAGCGCCCAGCGCCCATTCGCCAGCATCCACGCTGCCTGCGCCGCCATCAGGCAATACCGCACCACCCAGCCCGCCAGCAAGGGCAGTCTCGTCGTCACTCTCGCCGGCGGCAGCTACGACGTCCCCCAAACAACCGAACTCACCAGCGCAGACTGCGGCAGCGCTGAAGCCCCGCTGCACATCCGCGCCGCCACCGGCGAAAAGCCCGTCCTCACCGGCGGCGTCATCCTCCGTCACTTCCAACCCGTCACCGATCCGGCCGTCCTTGCCCGCATCCCCGCCGAAGCACGCGCACTGGTCCTCCAACACGATCTGCGCGACCTCAATCTTCCCCTCGATTTGCAGCAGCGCCCCCTCGCCGAGCTCTTCTGCGATGACCGCCCACTCACCGTCGCCCGCTGGCCCAACAGCGGCTTCGTCACTATCGACGCGCTCCTCCCCGACTACGCCGAAAAAAAGACCCCGGCTTTCATTTTTGCCGACCAGCGCCCCGCACGCTGGACCGCCGCCGATGACATCTGGCTCACCGGCTACTGGGTGCACCATTGGGCCGCCGACACCGTCAAGGTCAAGACCATCGACCTGGCCGCCGGCACCGTCACCCTCGCCAAAATGCCCGGCTACGGCCTCCGCAGCAAGCAGCACTTCTTCGCCTTCAATCTCCTGGAAGAACTCGACCAGCCCGGCGAGTGGTTCCTCGACCGCCAAAACGCCATGCTCTACCTCTTCCCGGCTCAGCCCGTCGCCAATAATACCTACACGCTCTCCCGCTTGAACGCGCCATTCCTCAAGCTCAACGATGTCAGCCACGTCGTCATCAGCGGTCTCCACTTCGCCTTCAACCAGGCCAACGCCATCGAAATGACAAACGTCAGCAACGGCGCCATCATCGGCTGCAGCATCAAAAATATCGCCAGAGACGCCCTTGTCTGCGAAAATGGCAGCCACCTCAGTATCTACGGGAATGACTTCCTGACCCTCGGTCGCGGCGGCATGCGCGTCAGCGGCGGCAAACGCCGCGATCTCAGCCCCAGCGGCATCGTCATCGAAAACAATGTCGTCAACAACTTCTCCCGCCTCGACCGCACCTACACGCCAGCGCTGCACCTCGAAGGCGTCGGCACCCGCGTCGCCCACAATCTCTTCTGCGACTCGCCGCACCACGCCATCCGTGTCGAAGGCAACGACCACGCCATCGTCTTCAATGAAGTACACAGCGTCGTCTATGAATCCGACGACCAAAGCGGCATCGATATGTGGTACAACCCTACCTATCAAGGCAATGTCATCAGCTATAACTTCTGGCACCACATCGGCAGCGGCATGAATGTCGCCGGCCAATCCGGCATCCGCCTCGACGACGCCATCTGCAACGTCGTCATGGTCGGCAATGTCTTCCTTAACGCCGCCGACGGCCACTTCGGTGGCATTCAAATCCACGGCGGCAAAGACAATGTCGCCGAAAACAATCTCTTCATCTCCTGCAAAGCCGCGCTGAGTTTCTCGCCCTGGGGCGAAAAACGCTGGCTCGACGTGCTCAAGCGCGACAATATGAAACAGCGTCTCTACGGCGACATCGCCATCGACCAGGATCCCTACGCGTCGCGCTACCCGTGGCTCGCCTCACTCCACGAAAACCACGACCGCAATTTCATCTGGCGTAACCTCGCCGTCGACTGCGACAGTTTCTTTATGCGGCCAAACCGCTACAGCGATGCCGTCGACAACCTCAGCGTCCAGAACGACCCCGGTTTTACTTCCCAACAGGACTTCACCCTCCGCCCCAACTCCTGGGCCCAACAGCACTCGGCCTTCCGACCAATTCCCTTCCGCGAAATCGGTCTCTACCAAGACGATCTGCGCGCCTCCTGGCCCGTCAAATTCCCCATCACCGACCACTACCGCGGCCCGCACTGGCCACTGCAATAACCACAAACGCAGCCCGTAGCCGCCACTAATCACTGCTGCCCGCAGCGGGCAGCGGCGCCGCCGGCTCCCCAACCACCCATCCCGACCACAACCACGCCCAAAGTACCCGCTCATGGCAGAACCCAACCGCTCATACCAGCTCGTCGACGCCGGCGCCGGCCGCAAACTCGAACGTTTCGCCGATGTCCTCATCAGCCGCCCCTGCGCCCAGGCCGTCTGGCGCCCATCACGCCCGCAAAGCGTCTGGGACCAGGCCGACGCCTCCTTCACCCGCGAACAGCAAAGCGGCTGGTCATTCCGCCGCAAAATCCCCAGCGAATGGACCTGCGAAGTCGGCGGCGTGCTCTTCACCGTCCGCCCAACCGACTTCGGCCACCTGGGCGTCTTCCCCGAACACGCCTTCGGCTGGCAATGGCTGCAACAACGTGCCACAGAAGCCAAACAACCACTCAATATCCTCAATCTCTTCGCCTACTCCGGCGGCGCCACCCTCGCCCTCGCTAAGGCCGGCTGCGAGGTCTGCCACCTCGATGCGTCCAAAAAAATGGTCGACTGGGCACGGCAAAACGCCGCCCTTAACCAACTCGCCAACGCCCCCATCCGCTGGATCGTCGACGATGTCCAAAAATTCCTCCACCGCGAAATCCGCCGCGGCCGCCGCTACGACGGCATCGTCCTCGATCCCCCCAGCTTCGGCCGCGGCACCAACCAAGAGCTCTTCAAAATCGACAACGACCTCATTGAGCTCCTCGATCTCTGCTGGCAGGTCCTCGCCCCCAACCCCGCTTTCGTCTTCCTCAGCTGCCACACCCCCGGCTACACCCCCATCGTCCTTCAAAACGTCGTCAGCCAATGCGCCAAAGGCGGCCAAATCAACACCGGCGAAATGCGCATCGACCCCCAACCCGGATCCCTCCCCATCCCCTCCGGCAGCTTCGCCGCCTGGCAAAACGCCTGAGCCCCCACCATAACCGATCAGACCGATCAGACCGATCAGAAATCCGATCCGTCAGATCAGTCCGATCCGTCCGATCAGTCCGATCAGTCCGCGAAGAAGACAAAAGACCGCCGATCAGACCGATCAGCCCGATCAGACCGATCAGACCGATCAAAAATCCGATCCGTCCGATCAGTCCGATCAGTCCGCGAAGAAGACAAAAGACTGCCGATCAGACCGATCCGACCGATCAGACCGATCAGACCGATCCGACCGATCAAAAATCCGATCCGTCCGATCCGTCCGCGAAGAAGACAAAAGACCGCCGATCAGACCGATCAGACCGATCAAAAATCCGATCCGTCCGATCCGTCCGATCCGTCCGATCCGTCCGATCCGTCCGATCCGTCCGATCCGTCCGATCCGTCCGATCCGTCCGATCCGTCCGATCCGTCCGCGAAGAAGACAAAAGACTGCCGATCAGACCGATCAGACCGATCAGACCGATCAAAAATCCGATCCGTCCGATCCGTCCGATCCGTCCGATCCGTCCGCGAAGAAGACAAAAGACTGCCGATCCGACCGATCCGACCGATCAAAAATCCGATCCGTCCGATCCGTCCGATCCGTCCGATCCGTCCGCGAAGAAGACAAAGGACTCCTATGTTACATGACCGGATAACCTCGGACAAATCACGTCGTCAGGTCGGCCAAGTTCGGCCCGGAGGGGTGTGACAGCAACTTGGAATTGCGCCCGGAGGGCGCCACATTGGCATGGCTAGTCGCTTCCCACGATGCCAGAACGAGGCATATCGTGCCGACATTATCAATCACTCCTATGTTACATGACCGGATAACCGGGGAATGGGGAGCAGGCTAAAGCCTGAACACCATACGCCGCCGCCTACCCAAGGAGCATGTAACCTGCAAATTGTCCCCGGTGTTTTCCCCACCGGGGTGGTTACTAACCAATTACGCTTTTTTGTAATCAGTCAGTGATTGATAATTGAGCAGAAGAGCAACAGGCGGCCCTAGACGTGCCCGTTTCCCTAGCCGCGAAGCGGCAAAAGCGCTGAAAGCGCGCGCCGCCCTGAATAGAGAGCCAGTATTGTTCGTGTTCCTCGGCCCCTTTGCCCCCAGTCGGCTTCGCCGACTGGAGCCAAAGAGGCAATGGAACCAGGTAACGTGAAGTGGCCCCCCAAGTCAAGGACAAAAACGAACGAATTATCAGTGGGGTCATGATTTCGCGCCGGCATTTGGCTGCAAAGCCGCAGTCCGCAGAAGAGCGGCTGAGCAGCCCGTCGGCTGGCCGGTTTGCAGGCACGCAAGCCCCATGGTTTGGCTTCTCTAGCCAAACCAGGCTTAATAAGAGTTGAACCCACCCCATTCAGGTGTTGGGCAGCGTTCTATTCCGAGGTCAGGGCTATGCTGCAATATCTTTCCGGATGCTGGAAGGGCTGAGTGCCTTTGGGTGTCAGGGTCAGCCCGGTCTTGCGGCCTTTGCCGTCGTTGTCGTTGACAAGCATAGAGAAACCGAAAGTCTCCCCGGCTTTGAACTTGACGTCGGGCAGGCATTCCGCCGGCAAGAAGATGTCGTAGCGCAAGCCGTCTGGCAGCCGGGCACAGTTCACCTTGACGGCCTTGTCAACTCCGGTCTCCTGGTTGGCCTCGCCGATATATCGCTTGGCGCAAGCCTTGAACAAGTAGGCGGTCGGCTCCGTCCCTTTTACCCAGGAGATGACATATTCCAGATCATCGTCGAGGTTGCGTTTTTTAGCGGAAGCTTCGGCGGTGGCGTCAAAGCGCATGTCGAAATAGATTTGCAGGGAATCGTCCTGCCAGGCTCCAGGAGCATTGTCCGGCAAGCATTCCTTGTCATCACGGGTTATCACGCTCAGAGCAAGTCCGTCGGCGTTCCAGCCGCAGGCGAATCTTGCCGAAATGTCTTCCACCCCTTGCCAGCGTTCGGAGATATGAAAGTCAGGAGAGAGGTTTTCCCCTCCCAGTTCGACCCAGTCTGAGTTCCGCCACTGATCGAACCCTTTGCATTCCCTGGCGAAGAGCGGAGGCGCCAATTGAGCATGAAGGCTTGAACGCTCATTCCCACTGTCCAGTCCGATTTTGAAACGGTAGTCGCCAAGCGGCTTGATATCGGATTCCTTCATCGTAAAGACTGCAACCCGTTTTTCGCCGGGGCCAAGAGCAAGGCTGCTGACGCTCTGCTCGAAACTCCAGCGCGAGGGTATATCCAGAAGCGAGAGCTTCAAATCAGCCTTCTGATTGGTCCGGTTTACGACAATCACGTTCAGCTTGTCAAGCCCCCCAAGCACCGGACGTATGCTGAATGGCTCGCCTAGGTTGAAAAACGCCGTGCTTGATATGGCTGTTACGATGGCATTCTTGCTCATGCTCGCCGGAAAGCGCAGGTAGACCGGCGCCCGCGATAATTTGACCTTGCCTTCAGGTAGCGGGTTGCCCATCATGTCAAAGGCCTTGGCTTTGCCGGGAAGCTGCATTTCCCCAAAAGTTTCAGCGCTGATGGTATGAATTGTAGCTAGCTGTCCCTTGGGGAAGACGAAGCACTTCAAGGCCTCGCCAAGCTGAAGAGGTTCGCCTGTTCCTACCGAGCCGAGGAACCCAACTGCTACGTTTGACGCCGGAGCAGCCGCAAAGGCGAATTTTTCATTCATGAAGCCGCGCCAGAAATGCTGCGGTGTAAATGCCGCGAACTTCGTGCCTGCGGCTGCATGATGTATCAGGTTTACGGCCATTGCCGTTGCATGCTCAAACTCCGTCGGCAGGGAACTATTGGCAAGATAATCAGAGTCTTGATCGTCAAGCTCTGGCATCTGAACGCCAAAGAACTGCTCGGTGTTCCAGACTGGCAAGTCCTTTCCAGTATATTGCTTGAGCAATTCATGGAAGCGGACAACGCTTCCGAAGGTGTCGGTCAGGTCGGGGTTATGGGTGTAGTTATGGAAACTGAAGACATCAATTTGCTTGCCGCCTCCCGCCTTCAAGAAGCGTTCGGCGTAGTTCATGTTGGCGGTGCAGATGCATGGGCCGACAAGCAGCATCTCCGACGCAATCGTTTTGATGATCGGGCGGGCTATTTCGTAAAATTTGGCGACTTTCTCCGGCGACATGGTCTTTTCGCCTTTTCGCGGCCCGTCCTTCATTGTCCAGAGATTGGGCTCGTTAAAAAGCTCAACGCCTGCAACCAAGCCTTTAAGCTCCATAATGATCTGCTTCAGCCACTCGCTGTATTCTTCCGCCAGCTCAGGCGTCATGCTTGCGGCTTCCACAATCTTGGTTTTCAGCTCTTGTGGAAAGCAGTAGTCGCCACCTTCTGCAAATACGATAATGTTCCTGTATTTCGACGCCTTCAAGGTGTTTTTGAAAATCTGACTTTGCCGTCCTGCCTTGTTAACCTGCAAGAAAAAACGGTTGAAGGTGTTTTCGAATGGCAAGTATTTCGCATAGTGCGCCTCGTCCGATGGATAGAGCAGGAATGGAACGACATGTCCAGCCAAGGGATTGTCCGGCAATTCCGCTTTGGAGAGATCATCCATGATGACGTAGCGCGACTCGCCGATCTTCTTGCCGTCAGAGACGAATTCCGCTGTGAAGAGGCCGCGCTTTCCATCGGGATTCACCTTCACAACGCTTGTTCCGGCCTTAAAGCTTTCCTTCCTGACGGTAGCACCGAAGATGTTTTGTACGACCATCTCTCCAGTACAGGTCGAATGAAGCAGCAAGACGGCATTACTGTCAGAGGAACTGATCAGAGTCTGTCCTCGCAGAGCAGCTCTTTTCTCAGAAACATAGAAATCTGAGGGCTTTTCTCCTGCCGACACCTGCGCCTTTTGCAGAAGGACGGCACCGTCTTTGACGTCGATTCTCAGGTAGAGTGAGTTTCGTGGCGTCTTCGGCGCAATGCCGCTGAAATCGTAGCGTTTCCATTCGTTGGACAGTTCGATGTCATGCCTGGCAGCCACCTGCCAGTTGGTTGCCAGGAGGTAGGCCCGGCAGCTTGCCTTCGCGGTGGCATCGGCCTTCTTCAGCCAGAGGGAGGCTGTATACGGCATGCCTTCTTGAACCGGGAAGGTGAAGCTTGTAATGCAAGTGCCTTCGGAGAGGCGCATGGCGCCTTCGGCATTGAGTCTTGGCTCTTGCATCCGGCTGAGAGTCTCAAGTCGTTCTGGACTTGAAAATCCCCCGTGATATGCGCTCCAGCCGGAACTTCCTTGGAAAAAGTCGGGATTGACAAGAAGGTTTTTCCCCACGGAATCCAGGTTGCGTGAAAGGAATTTCAAGTCGGTCTTGCCAATCAGCAGAACCCCTTTCTTGACATCTATCCTCCTCCAGAAACCAGAGTCTTCAGGGATAGCCGGCGGAACTGCCGTGATGCTGTATTTGCGCCAGGTACCGTCGACTTCAAACTCCTTTGCCACGTGCCATTTGTATTTGGTTCCAACGACGAGGATCCTTGCCGTGGCCGGGCCGTTCTCGGAGCGGAGCCAGAAGGATAGGTCGATGCTTTCCCCGTTCGCCGGAAATGGCTGTGGCTGCGACCGCATGCACCCGGCCTTGCCGTCCTCCGCCATGCCCAGACGCATCACCTGCTTGGAGCTTTCGAAGCTGAAGTCGTCCGTGAGTCCGCTCGCCGCAGAGACTTGGATGTATTTGCTCCAGCCGTCAGGAAATAACGATCTGTCGCCAGAGAAGTATTCGTCCCCGAGGAGCGTTGCCACATAGGACAGCATAATTGCATACAGAAAATTCTTCATGAAATGAACCTTCTCCTGCTATTTCAAGGGGATGGAGTCGTCGTTGAAATGCGAGGGGCCGGACGAATACTTGAAATTGGCCACATGGCCATCAATGAACACAGCCGGCCCATAGTCACATAAATTACCTGTTTTTGGGACACAAGCGAGCGCGAGGTTGCCTGATTTTTCATGACACCTGTAACTGCAGCCAGGCGATGATACCAAAACTGTCGTGCCTCGACGAGGCACTGCCTGTTGGCTGGCTGTGTCCCCAGGCTGAAGCCTGCGGTTAAGCGCCTACGGCGCAAAAACTTCGCGAGCTATAAACGGCGGCTTTCGGTACGGATCGTACAAATCACGCCATCTGAGCAGCCAAGTTCGGCCCAGAGGGCCGAACTTGGCCGAACTTGGCATTTTATTGCCGCGAAGCGGCAGAAGCGCTGAAAGCGCCATCTCCCACCCGGCCTGACCGCTTATCCCCGTCCCCCTCCAAGGAGGCTTGACTCACGCTCCTTCATCGGGTATCGTGTTTCCCGGCAAGCGGCTGTCAACACGCCCAACTTTCGCCTACGGTATCCAGATAACCTGGAGCGGCCTCATGACAAAACGATTTTTCGCGGGACTTCTTGCGTCGCTACTTCTGCTTACGTCCGCCTTGCGCGCACATGATCCCTTCGCAGGCATTAAGGCGGCCGGACTGTTCCGCGGCTACAGGACCGTCCTGCAAATCGACCCGGTTCTCTTTGTGCCCTCCTTATGGATCCCGCCGTACTTATTACCTGTCGCCCTGGTCAATCGTCGCGCCTCCGTGTATGGACTCAACACCGGCATCGCCACCCCGATGGCAAACAAGATATATGGCCTGTCCTGCCCCCTTCTCTTCTGCAAGGCCAGGGACATGAAGGGCATTTCCCTCAGCGGCAAAAACACCTTTGACCGCTGCCAAGGCCTTTCTGTCGCCGTCTGGCAGACTATCGACGAAATCAACAGCCCGGCCCTGACCGTGGCCCTCTGGCAAGAATGCCATCTCGAAAACAAGGGCGTGCAGCTCGGGCTGGTCAACACCGTCATCGCCACCCCCTATCACCGAGAAGCCCCATTCGCTGATCTCATTCCAGCCAGTATCTACGGCAAGATCGCCAAGGATACCCTGCACTATGTCCAATCATCGGTGGTTACCATACCCGGCAACACCGCCCAAATCGGCATTTTCAATTCGGCCAATGACGGGCTGCAAATCGGCATCTTGAACCGCAACCCCTACTCGTGGCTGCCCTACTCGCCATTGTTCAACTTCTCCCGGCCCAGAAAATCCATCAGTCAGCGTATGACGGTTTCCGGCCTGGACCTGGCCACCTGGACCACCTTTTCCTACACCATCAGCGGACTCGACTCGCCCTCTCAATCTGTATCAGATGTCACCTACGAGGCCATCCCGGACAGGCGCTTCGGTGATGTCGCCGGAACGGAACACTTCAGCAAACACCAGCTCGGACAGCCACAACCAATCCATCTCATTCAGTCTATTACCGAATACGATCAACATGGCGACATGACCCGCATTACCAGGGTGTCACACCACGAGCTCAAGCTCTTCAGCAACATCATCAAACGCACCAGTGAGGCCGATCGAGATATCGTCCTGGACTCCTACCACAAATTGATCGCATGGCACGACCTACCCGACAAACTCCGCGCGCTTCTCGATGACCGTAGCGCCTTCTTCTGGATGAGGGACTATCAGCAAAGCATGATGGCCAAGATCGCTGCCGAAGGCGGCAATGAGCCAGCCTATGTCACCCTCGCCTGGCAAACACTCTTCTCCGAATTCGTATACGATTGCCCGGACACCTTCCGCAACATCCACCTGCTCCTCAAAGAACAAGGCATCACCACCCCGGATATGCTCGCCCAGCACCCCGAACTCCTTGACAAGCTGTTTAATGACCCGGATGACATGAGTCTGGCCAATACAACCGATGCTATTCTCGATCTGTTTTTTGTCCGCTGCCGCTTCTCCCCAAACCAGCAGGACGCCTTTGGCCGCACGCCCCTCATGCGGTTAATGCAACACGCCGCCAGGAGAAAACACTCACCGCTGGACTGGCAACGGGTACTTGAACGCTTCAATAGCTACAGCGTAAACTGGTCCCTGGCTGACGCCGAGGGCAAACGCTACCTGGACTACGCCGTCGCCATGCAAGTGAAGGACATGGACGCCGTTCTGCCCCGCCTCCTCAACTACAACAACACGACCTTGTCTGCAGCCAACACCCCAGGCCATCGCCTGCTTGCCTACGCTCGCAATATTGACAACATCCAAAGCCTGGTCAATCAAGGACTGGACCTCAATGCCAAAGACGCGCAAGGCCGAACCCTCCTCCATATCAGGCCTGTTATGGTGAAAGAACTCGTCGGTCTCGGCATGGATATCAACGCCAAAGACAACGAGGGTAATACCCCCCTCGTTCATTTGCTCAAATACGTCAACGCCACGGGCACGATGCTCGACAATCAGGGAAAATCCATCTCACCCGCTGATGCCGGCAACTACATCAAGGTGTTCACTGACTTGCAGTCACACCCGTAACCACATGAGAGAATTTGCCCCGAAGCCAGCGCCTGCTTACAAGACGTACCGACCATACCCCAAAAAACGCCCGACACCAGCAGTTTCCCCCCCCCCAGCCACACACAAAGCGCGCGAGCCCCAAATTACCCCGCTAATCTCGGCCCTTGGCACTTTTTCCCGACTTTTCCTCTTTTTTCGCCATTCTCTGCTTGCACAACGCCCAACGGCGACTATTGTAATGACCCGTTCACAGGAAACATTACGTCACCTGCGAACACCCGGCTGGTAGGGTACCGAAGTGGTCAACCGGGGCAGACTGTAAATCTGCTAGCTATGCTTTCAGTGGTTCGAATCCACTCCCTACCACCACCTTCATAATCAAGGACTTACGGATAAAACCGCAAGTCCTTTTTTGTTGCCCGTGTTTCATGGTTTTTTGCCTTGTTTTATGCTGTTTTTAGTGAATTCTTGTACCATTCTTGTACCAACTTTTTTCCCCCGAAAACAGCGCTTTTCAGCAGAACGGTCCCGGCTTTCAGCGTCGCCAGCGCGGCGGGTCGGGTCAGCTCCGGCGCTTTTTCTTGTACCAAATCCGGGAATTCTTGTACCAAATCCGGGAATTCTTGTACCACGGCCCCAGTGTGACGCCAGCGGCTAGTCATGCCTTGCGCCCCTCGATGCCGGCGGCCGGTGCAGTGCGGTGGCGATCTTTCCCAGGTGCAGCGCTGGCGATGGCTCCGGCTATGATCCGGCCGGTGCGGCGGCGATGTCCACGGCGATGACCGGCGCCCCGATGCCCAGCCCCCGGCGATGATGACCGCGCAGCGCGTCATGGCGTGGCGCTGGTGCGGTTATTCCGCGCTGGTGGTGTCGATGCCCCCCCCCGGCGGCGCTTCGGCCCGATTTAGCGCGCTGTGTGCGGCGTCTCGATGATCTAGGGATTGCCCAGGACGGCGAACTGTCCACGCCGTCCGATGCCACGCGCAGCTTCTCGGCCATGACCACGCCAGCGCGTCAACTGCGGGCGAACTGTCCACGGCTGGCGCAGGACGGCGAGCAACGCCAGCAGCGGGGTAACACCGTGTCGCTCATGCCGGCCATGCTGGCGGCTCCACTGTTTTGAGGAAGCGCGTCCATGTCGACCTGGTGTCGGCGGTGTCTCCACAGATTTGTGGAGACGCGTTCATGCCGGCGCTTGCCCAGGTTTGGGCAGGCGCAGCTCGATGGTCTCCCAGGCGACCACCGCGCCAATGATGATCCAGATTTGGGCGGTCATGCCGTTGCCAGGTGCGCGGTCATGCCGGCCACGTTGTCACGTCATGCCCTCAGCCGGCCGATGGTCCGCGCTGGTGCCGGATCAGAAGGACCGCTAGTTAGCCTTGGGCGCGGGTAACGGTCGCCACTAGTCGGCCCTTGGCATCCCAGTAGCCGCATTGGCCAGCCAGTGCCTTGTTCGCGGCGTCTGTCATGCCGGTGATCCCTCCACTGAGAACGTCTCCCAGTACGCCCCTGTTGTATGCCTGGATGAAATAATCACAGATTTTCACATCGCTAATTACCCCTAATGTTTTTTACTCGCCTTGTTCAAAGCCTGTGTCTGAGGCTTTGTAACGCCATCCGTATTAGGGTTTATAGAATGTATTCAGTGTCAGCCAAAAATATAAGACGAGTGGCAATAACCGTATGAAAGGCCTTGTTTTTGCCTGAAAAACAGCGATTTCTTGAAGCGTTTGCGCTTGACGGCCTGTTTTTAGCTTATATGTTATTGGTGTTAATTATTCTAATTAACCCTAATTCAGGATGGGCTATGAACGACGTCGACACTTTTTCCAAGCTTACGCCCGAAGCCTTTTTCAAGACACCCGTCCTGCCTCTGCAACGCAAGTACGAGGCTCTCCGCGCCTATTATTTGGATAACCTGCCGGCCGATGCCATTGCCCGGCGCTTCGGCTATACAGTCATGAGCGTCTACTCGCTGATCAGGGATTTCAAAAAAGACTGTATGGGCGGCAATCCTGAAAAGTTCTTCTTCGCGGCGGCCGGACGTGGTCGTCCGGCCAGGCAGGATTCACGTGAGTGCGACCAGCAGATCGTCGCACTGCGCAAGCAGTACCTTTCCGTCCCGGAAATCAAAGTGAAGCTGGACGCCCTCGGAACTCATCTTTCCCAGTCGTATATCTGGCAAGTTCTTCACCAAAACGGGTTTAATCGTCTACCGCGGCGTAGGTCCATGAGGGAAGCGGGGCAGGAGGCCGAAAACGTTCTGGAAGCTCCCGTTTCGGCCTTGCTTGATGACGTTCCCGCCAACTTTTCCACGTCCTGCGGCGGCATCCTCGTTTTCCTGATGTTGATGTCCAAGTACGGCATCGACAAGGTGTTGGAAACGGCTGACTTTCCTGGAACCAGGGTCATTCCGAGCGTCAACTCCCTGCTGGCATTCATCGCGTTGAAACTGTCGGGCTGCAAGCGCTACAGCCATGATGACCAATGGTGCATGGACGCCGGTCTGGGCCTCTTCGCCGGATTGAACGTGTTGCCCAAGACCGGGTGGCTTTCCAGCTACTCCTTTCGCGTGTCGCATGACATGAACATGGCGTTGCTGGCCTCCATGAACAAACTTTGGCGGGAACATGGCCTTGCGGATGGGCCGCAAAGCTTGGATTTCACCGCCATCCCCTGCTGGGGAGACGGCAGTCATCTGGAAAACAATTGGTCCGGGAAACGCCACGAAGCCATCAAGAGCATACAGGCCGCGCTGGCGCATTCCCCCGACACCGGGATCATCTTCTACGCAGACAGCACGGTAAGGCATTCGGGCGAATCACAGGTCGTCCTGGAGTTCCTTGACTTTCGACGCAAGGCCGGGGGTCCGGATCCGACCTATTTGGTTTTCGACAGCCGTTTCACCACCTACCAGAATCTGGACCGGCTGAACAAGGAGGGCATCCAGTTCCTGACCATCCGCAGGCGTGGCAAGAACATGCTGGAGGAGATTGCCGCCCTTGCCCAATCGCAGTGGCAGTCCATGCGGGTGGAAAGCGCCGATGGCTTCAGAAATCTGAAAGTGCATGACGCCAAGGTCACCTTGAAAGACTACGAAGGCGAAATCAGGCAGATCGCCATCACCGGCCACGGCAAAATCAAACCCGCGTTGATTATCACCAATGACGTCGTGTCTCCAGCCGCTCAGCTTATCCGCACCTACACTCGGCGCTGGCTGATAGAGAAGGAAATCGCGGAGCAAATCTACTTTTTCCACCTCAACAAACCCTCATCCTCCATCGTCGTCAAGGTCGATTTCGATCTGACCATGTCAATCATGGCGCACAACCTCTATCGGCTCCTGGCTATGGAGATGCCGGGCTACGAACATTGCGAGGCCGAAACGCTCTTCAACAAGTTCGTGGACAACGGCGCCGACGTCGAATTCGCTGACGCGAAAGTCACCGTCCGCCTCAAGAAGAAACGTGACCTGCCTCTTCTGCTAAAAGTTTCAAAGAGCCTGGAAGGGAAGCCAATTGCGTGGCTCGGTGGTCGCAAGCTGGAATTCCTCGGGGCGTCGAACTCCTAGACAATTAGGGGTATTTTCGGAATATGAAAATCTGTGATAATCGGCAATTATATAGCCCCGAAGGACGACCTCTTTGTCCACGGCAGGCCCGGTGTGGAATAACATCTTCCCGATCACACACCGCAGGCTTTCAAATAGCGCTTCTGGATGCTCTGCGGCCTCTTTGGCCAGTGCGGCCTCGTTGGCAAAGTGCCAGTCGTCGGCAATCTGAATCATGGCTTCGGTCTTGCGGTTGGCGCGGTGTTGGCGTTGCTTTTCCATGGTGACGGTCCCTTCTCCCAGGAACACAAAAGCCGTCCCCCGGTCGGCCCCGAAAAGCCTTGCAAGTCGCCACCACGCGTTACTTGCTTCACGGAAAACGGCAAAGGTCCCTGGAACAACAAAGGCGGTGTAACGTTGTGACGCCGTGGCTTGGTATGCCTCGTTACTGGCGGCTGTCGTTTCGGCGGCAGCGTTGGAACTGTAGCCCAGGCCGGCGATGTTTGCAAGCGCGGCGCCGTATGTTTGACACTACGGCAAAACGTGGCATATTTTCGATGTTTTCAGTAGTCGCCAATAGTGAATAAACGGTGTTGCATTTAGTGAAAGTCGGCGCTTCCATGGTCAAAAACATGACAATCTGCAAACGGCCATTTTCGCAAATCATTGCGAATAAGCTAGTTATAGAGGTAGTGTCGCATAACATGTATTATGTATAATCGCTTCCCTAATCGGCTCGTAAGTGATTGATTATCAGCGTGTTACAAGGAAGAAAAAGAGGTGTTTCCATGGCAAAGACAGCGGAAAGTGAACTATTGAAGGCGGTGCTGAAAAGTCTTGGCCTCTCAGCCCGCGCGGCAGGCGAGAAGCTCGGTATTCCGGCAAGCCGAATTGAGAATTGGACCTGCGGACGGTCGGCGGCTCCGGCGTCATGCTGGGCGGGGTTGTGGCAGCTCCGGCTTGCCGATGATGCAGAGGTCGCGGATGCGGCCGAACGGGTGCGGGCTCGCGCTGAGGACCTTGCCGAACTGGCAGCGCGCGGTATGGCGCGGTCCGGCCATAAGCCGACACGAACGAGGACCACGGCGGGCGGGCGGTGCCTTGCCTGCGGGCGGGCGTTGTGACGACGGCGCTGGCCATGCAGGCGCGTGGCGCGTTGTTCTGCCGGCATTCGATGCTCCGGGCGGGTGTCGGGTCGGGTCGGCGGGATGCGGCGCTTGTAGCGCGTTCTGTGCAGCCATCGGCGGCTGAGGTTAGGCGCGGCTAAGTTTGTTTGGCGCTTTCGGAATAGTGAAAGTAAGTGTGTCTTTTGGCGTCTTTCCGAAGAGGTCACGGCCGATGGTCGAAAGGTCGGGGTAGGACCCGCGCGCTTCCCGGCGGCCACGGCCCCCACGTCATGCCCTATTCCGCGCGATCTGGCGCAATCTGGCGGCCTCTGGCGCTTGCCAGGTGCCAGCGTAGCCCTCGACGCCCTCGACGCCGCAGAACGCGAGCAGTGGCGCGCAGCGCGTGGGCTCAGAATTGAGCTTACGTCTATTTCTCATAACTGAGAATTGGCGCTCATGGCGATGATGACCACGGCGATGATGACCACGGCGCCATCGTTGCGAGGATGACCACCACGCCGATGACCTGCCGGATCACGCCGTCGTCAGCGGCCAGGACCAGCACGTCTAGGCGGTCCCAGGTGGCTCCGGCGAAGGCGTCCACGGGTCCTTCCGGGGTCATTTCCCAGCATCACGGTTTTGCGGAAAGACCCCCGGCCCGACACACTGTTTCTTTGTTTCCTTGGCGTCAACGATGACCTGGACGGCATGCCCTCGACGCCTCGATGACCTGGGGCGTCCACTAGCAGCAGAAGGGCGCGTCGTCGATCACCGCGCTGTCCACGTCCACCGCGATGATGACCGCGCCGTCTGCGCTCCTGCCGGTGCCGACCTGGGCGATGATCCGATGGTGGCTGGCGGTGGTATCTGGCGAAGGTCACGCCGTCCACGATGCCGGCCCATCCCCTTTTTCCTGGGCGGCCCTCGCCACGAAAAAAGCCCGCCTCAGTTGCCGATGGTGGCAGCAGGGCGGGCGGGGTTCTTTCTTTTTCGGTTGTCTTTTTTGGTGCTTCAGGCAATTCCGTGGGTTGCAAATTTGAGTGCAAGTGCTAGTTGGCGGCCTCTGGCAGCAGGTTAAGTTTCCCGCAATGAAACAGAATTGCATTGCGTAAAGATTCTTTGTTTTTGAAACCACATGCACTTCTCTTGACAGCCTCAATTTTGCTGTTCAGCCCCTCGGTCAGGGCATTGCTGACCCCATGTTCGATTGCAGCCACTATGCCATAGAAGTGGTTTTTCAGCGTATGGGCGGCTTTTGCCATGTCCGGAATTTGTGAATGCGTCGCCCACCAGTACCAGTGTTTGAAATACTTCGGCGTCTCTTCTTTGTCGGGGCAAGTTGTCCACATGTCGCGAAGGTTTTCCTTGATTGCCCATGCCCGCGCCGTTTTCTTGGCAATCTGTCTAACTTTTTCGAACCTGGCCTTGTTTTTGTCAGGAAGATTCTCCCTGCCATACAGAAAATCATGGCGCGCTCCGAACATGCTTTTCTTGTCCTCATCGCTCATCGTGGCCTGTTCTTGCTTTCGTGTGCTGTCCACTGCCTTTTGGACGACCTGCATCACATGGAAATGATCAAAACACAGTTCGGCATTGGGCATGAAGTTTGACGCAATACGCTCATACCCCGCACTCATGTCCATGGCCGCGATCTGGACGTTTTTCAAACTTTCCTTGCGTTTTTCAAACCAGGGGCTGATGTCATCAATGCGCCGCTTGTCCACCACGTCAAACACGCTCCCATTGCCAATGTCAGTGATAATGGTGAAATAGCGATGTCTGGAAAACACCTGCTTCTCGTCAAGTCCCATGATGACCGGCGTCGTATCGCCACGTCGCTCAAGCCCTCGCTTGACGGCCCGATCGCGGATACTTTCCAACATGTCCCAAGACACCCTCGTTAGTTCGGACGCATCGGTCAAATTGGAGGCCTGGATGGTCTTGATGCACTTGCTTTCCATCTTGTATGTAATTGAGATCTGTGAATCAGCCAGAGGAAAGTCGCTGTTGACGATCCCATGCTTGGGGCATTGAACTCGGGGAATACGGGCATGAAGGTAGGTCTTGCACTCGCAGGTGTCCAGATGTTGCCAGGTTCTTTCCGGAGCATGGTCGTAAGTAGGTGATGGGGTGTGACAGGCATGACACGAAAAGCGATAATGCTCCTGATGGATCAGCCAGACGTCAACACGGGTACTGTCGTCGGAAATTTCGACCTTGGAGACAGTCCAGGGCGATGGCGGATTAATCACGCGTTGATAAAACGACTCCAAGTTCATGGCGGACTCCCATGGCTCAATGTGAATGACGAGGTCAGGTGATTGACTGGGCATTGCGTGGCCATGAGGTAATGAAACACAAAAATGATCGGGTGCAACAAAAGTGAAGGCATTCTTGCAATAACAAGAAACACCGAAGCGGAAGATTGCTCCGACTGCCTTCCATACAAATTGACATGGAAAGCTGGGCGGGCATCATAATTTGAACATTAATTGATCGTTGAATATCAACAAGTTACACTATTTTATGCGTACGATTAGCTGGCTTTTTTCCCCCCATGTGACAAGGCGTTGTCTTGGTTCTGAGCACAAAACGTCGAAAAATCTACCCACTAAGTTTCCTGAAGAGCCTCTTTTTTTTTGTCCCCAGCCATTTAATCTTTTTCTTTCGACTCCCCCTATAATAAGGGGGGGAGTGTCGAAAAAGAATAAATGTGATTCCGGTTTTCTTTTTCGTTCTTTTTCGGCTTTCTTTTTCGGTCGTCGAAAAAGTTATAGCGGGTCGGTTGTCGTCGGTTCCGGCCCCCTTGCCAGCACTGTGCTGATGCCCCTTCCCCCTTCGCCCTTTTCCGGGTCCGGCGGTCTCTGGATAATCAGCCCCAGGTCAATCCCTTTCTGAATGATGGCAAGTTGCGTTTTTGTTGTCCCCGGAAAGCCCTTGCCGGTCATTCTCGATTGTAGAAGCGTTTGCGTCAATGCTTCCCCTGGAAGAAGAAGCTCGGCAACGGCCCGCGCACGGTCGGCCATGATGCCTTCGTTCTCTTCACGCTTGCGCTTGTCTTGCGCGGCTTTGTCCAGGCGTTCCGGCAGCGGGTCGCGGTTCTCTTCCCAGTATATGCCGTCGTCGCCCCACTTGACGCGCTTTTCATTCCAGCCCAGGCGTTGCCCACGCTTGCCCGCGCGGAGAATGAAACAGCCCCTCCCGGCGGCCGGGTCGGCCTCTAGGATAAAAGATGCGCGCGCCATGTTAATAATTTCAATGGACCCGGAGTATTTGTAGGCCGTCGCGCTTTCCAGGTTGCCGGGTCTCTCGTTCTTCGGCTTGTTTACATGGTGAACGAGTATAACCCCCACCTTGTGCTTTCTGATTACGGGGTTTACGCACTCGCGAAGAAACTGTGACATATCGGCGGCTTTAATTACGTCCCCCCCCGCAAAAGCAAAGAGCGGGTCGATAAAAACAAGGTCCGGCCTCACTTCGCAGGCGGAAAGTTGGTCATTTAGCCAGGCGGAAAACAAGCCCCCTGCATTATAGCAGTCGGAAACAATGGTTACTCTGCTCAGCGCGGCGGCAATATCTGATTCTGCTAGGTGGCTCTTTTGGTCCATTAGCGTCGTTATGCCGCTCAGCTCTTCGGCTATATCGCGCTCGTCGTTTTCTGCCTGGATAATCAGCGTCCGCAGCGGCCTTTTAGGTACAAAGCCCAGCGTCGGCAGCCCCAGCGCGAAGTAATGCGCCAGCTGGTTTATTAGGCTAGATTTGCCCACGCCGGTTTCGGCGGCAAATAGACAAACGCCCCCCCTGCACAAAAACCGGTGCCGTATAAGCTCGTTCGGGTCGTCGGGTCCTTCGGCTTGCACTTTTTTGAGTATGTCGCCGGTACTATTGCCGATTATTTTTAGCGGCTCCGGCTCCCATGCTTCTATGCGCTTGCGGATTTCGGCGTCGTCGATGGTCGGCTCCCGGCGCCGCAGCTCTTCCAGCCAGTCGGAAAAGTCGCCTTTGTCCGGCACTCCGGGCGGGGTAACGACGCGGACCCGCGCCCCGGCTTCTCTCATGGCGGCGGCGGCTTCGATGGCGAAGTTGTGCCCGTCCTTGTCGTTGTCCTGGACGATGACGACGCGGCGGCCAGCGGTGAAGGGTTCCCACTGTTTCGCGTCCTTCACGGCTCCCCCGGCGGCTTTGTGGCAGGTTACAAAAAGCCCCAGTGCGGCGGCGTTATCGGCGTCCTTCTCGCCCTCGACGCAATACAGAACGGCGTCGGGGTCCATGCCGGCAAGCGCGCTTTCATTATACAGCGGGTCCGGCCGGCGGCCCTTGCCATAACCCAAATCAAAAGCGAAGTCGCCGGCTCTGAGGTTTTTTTCCCCCTCGGCCCAGCAGCTCCGGTTATGCAGGCCTTCCCATGTCAGCGGCGCGGTATCGGCGTCGGGACACGCGGCATAAAACTTCAGAAACGTCTTGCGCTTTAGCTCGGCCCCTTCGCCGGCTTGCGCCAGCTCGGCTTCACTGTAAACAATCGGGATTCGGACTTGCGTCTTTACTAGCTCGCCGGCGGCGTTGCGGTAGAGGTAAACCGTTATGGCTTGGGTTTGCCAGCGCCCTTTGACCTTGGCGGGCGGTGGCGTCGCTACGGGTTCCGGCGTGGGTTCTGGCGCGGGCGCAGTCGTCGCTTCCGGCGTGGCGGTACGGCGCGGACCTATTTCCGCGTCCCAGTCCAGCCCATGCCCGGGGTCTTGTGGCGCGGTGTCGATGCGGCCCCCTTGCTCTTTGCACAAGTGGACAAGGGTTCCGATGCCTACTTTGCCCCCGTGGAAGCTTTGCCACTTGGACGCCATAACCTTCCCGTCGTAACGCTCTGTATCCTTGCGGCTCCAGGCGTCCCAGTCGTCCAAGGTGGCGCCAGCACTTTTCAGCGCCATGCCGACTTTTAGCCAGGTTTCATAATCCAGCGCGGCGGGGTCAATCTGGCGCAGCGCTTCCCGGGCGGTGTCGATGTCGTTTTTTTTGTTGTTCATTTCCGCGCCCCCCCTCCCCGTTTTCCGGCAGGGCGTCGGCCGGCCTTCCAGGCCCTTGCAGAAGTGTTTAGCGGCGTGTATCTTATGTCGGCAGCGTCAAAGCTCGCCATGCCTTGCCCGTCGGCTTGCCCCCGGCGGGTTTTTTTGTGGCGCGGATAGTCCGCCGATGCCCCGATGCGGATAATAGTTGTTTCCATGGCTCAGCCCTCCTTCCGGGTGACAAGCCGCGCGATGATCTGGAATAGCCGCGCCAATGATGCGATTGCTTCTGGCATAGCTCAGCCCTCGCTTTCCGTGGCGTTGCCGGCGAGCAAGGCGCGCAGGCTGTCGGGGTCGATGCGGACGCTCTTAGCTGATAGCACTATCCGGCGCAGCCTGCCGTCGTTCATCATGCGGGAAACACTTTGCAGGCTAATCCCCAGCGTTTCGGCCACTTGGCGGCGGGTCAGCGGGCGCGCGGCCAGCCCGGTCGGGTCGGCGGTGGGGTCGGCCTTGTAGGCTTTGATTGCTGCTACCAGGCTCCGGGGTGACAAGTCCGGCGCGAACGGCGCGAGCAGTCCCACGGCGGCGGTCAAAACGCTTGGGGTGATGTTGTCTCTGAGTTGCATTATTCGGCCCTCCCTTCGTTGCCCGTTGCGTTTCCCGACAGCAGCGCCTCGACGCTTGCGGCGTCGATGCGAACGGCCTTCGGGGTGACGCGGACCGATTTCACCTTGCCGTCATTGATAAGGCGGTGCAGGGTGACAAGGCTGATCCGCATGCGCGCGGCAGCTTCGGCACGGGTCATGTATTGCTTCCGTTGTCCGGGTTCGTACTGGCGCAGCGCCTCAACAAGGTTCTGTGCTGTCAGCTCCGGCGCCAGCGGTTGCAGTAGCCCCGTGGCGGCCTCGATAATGCGCGGTGACGTTCCTTTGACTTCCATGTGTGCAGCTCCTTTGCTCTTTCGACGTGAATACTAAGGGCGGGAAACTGCGCATATTTTCATGCTCGGTTACGGGGTGGTTACGGTACAAAAAAAGACCGGCAAAGGCTTTTTGCCCCTGCCGGCCACGGATATTTTTTTCATTTTTTTTTCGACGGTTACGGATTCGCGGAAAGTCGTAACAATTCGCTATGGTCTGCTATTCATTGTGCTACTCAATTCCTTTGAGGTTGATAAGAGAACTTGCGCCAGCGCCTCTTTGTCTTTATCGGTCGTAATTTTACCGATATTTGACGCCGCGCAATAGCTCAGTATTTCGTCAAATAGCTTGCCGTCGTTCAGATAATACTTGGCTTTATTCTTGCCTTCAATGCGCGGGTGCAGTCGCCCTTGCGCTTCCGCTTTGGCAAGGCGTCGGATCATGACCGTCTTCACCGATGCGGAGTTCGGTACCCGGTAGCTCCCAAGAGCTTCTTGCAGTGCATCGGCAATCATGCCGGCGGTCAAGTAGTGCAACAGTGTGAGCTTCTTTTCCGCGAAAATAGCGGCCACGTCGCGGCGTTGCTTCTTAACGACTGTGGCCATGCCTTCCAGCTTGGTATCATGCTCCCGATGTTCGGCCGTCGTTCTGGCGTCATGGTCGGCCAGCTTGGCGGCCACGTCGGCCAGCGGGTCGCGCGGAATGATGCCCAGCACGTCCGGCGGCGGGGTCTCTCCCCACTGTCCACTGGTTACGGTCTTGCCCAGGTCGGCCAGCAGCTCATAAAAGACCGATTTTTCGCTATTTGCGAGCGTCATGTTTTGCGGCGTCTCGCTGGCAATAAAAGCTTCGTTGGCCCGTATGGCGTTATATAGCTGCTCCTGGGCATTGGCTAGCTTCCAGTGGCGCCCCTTGGCAGCGGCGTCGTCAGCGTATAGCTCAGTCGTTCTCTTGCCGTCATGCCCGGCGGTTATTTCGTGGCTCCTACACCACGCAAAAAGTGGCGCGTACATACTGGCAGAATTGGTAAACTCATAGATGCGCTTGCGGCTCTTGTAGTCGGCCGGCAGTGGAAACAGTGGCAGCTTGCCGGCGCGATCTTCCGGCAGCCCCAGCACGTCCAGAAGGATCAGCAGGTCGGCCCGGGTATAGCCCAGGCCCGCGCGAAGCTCGCTCGCTCTTTTTGCTTCCACGGTCGCGGCCATGCCGTCAATCTTGGCGCCGTGCTCTTGTTGCCCGGCTAAAAGTCCGTCCATGCTGGCGAGTAACTGCCGTTCAAGTTGCTCCTTTGTCAGCACGTCGGCAAGCTCCATTAGCTGCATAAATCCACCCAATAAAATGCAGCTATTTGCTAGGACGAGCGTGTTAACGTCACCTTGGCCCAGATTATTCGCGATCTCGATGCAGCTATCACACTGTTGTTTGTAGAATGATACTGCTTTAGCCTTTGTTTCAGCGTCGGCCGTGTCTTTTTCTTGCCTGCATAGCTCGGCTTTGAGTTCGGCAACTTGCCCGGCCTTCGATATGAAAGAACAAAGCACTTTTTTCAATCTCTCCACGGTTAGCGGCTCGGCAATATATTCATATTTGACGGCCTCAATTATCCCGGCTCGGCTTGCCTGTAGATAGATAGCTTCCCGCTTGTCCCCGCCTTTGGCAAAACGCGCAAGTTTTTCCTGTGCGGCGAAGAAATTGGCAATCTGTTTTTCGTCATACCCCCTACTTTTAAGTAAAGCCGTAACCCGCTCCCGAAAAACCCGCGCGGTCGGCAAGGCTTGTATAGGTTCCGGGGTGCTTTGCGGTGTCTTTGTTTCCTTGTTCATGCCTTGCCCCCTTCTTTCGTTGTCGCCAGCAACGCGGCGGCTTGCTCTTCGGTCATGGTGTCGATGATGCGGCGAAGTTGCGCCCTTGCCCCGGTCGGCGCGTCGCTGGCGTTGTCCGGGTCGGCCGGCGTGGCGTCGATGACCATATCCCGCGCGGCCGGCGCGGCTGGCATGTCCAGGGCGGCAGCATACTTCACGGCGGCGGCGTCTGATATGCGCGTGTAATGCTCAGTCATGGCGGGGTTGCTGTGCCCGGCGTTGCGCTGGATAATGGCGGCAGGGACGCCGCTTTCGGCGTTGTGTGATATGTAGGAATATCGCAGCGAATGAAAGCCGTATTGGACGACAGCGCGCGGGCGGCCCGTCTCATAGACTTTTCGCTTGCCTTCGTAGTGGTAGGCGGCACCGGTGCCCTCGGCGCGGGTGGCGATGCCGCAGCGCTCAAATAGACTTGTTACCGCGCGGTGTGCGCTGGAATGTCGCCCCTCCAGCAGCTTGGCGGCCATGCCCGGCAAAACGTACTCGCCGGCCCTTGGCAGCGCGGCCAGCAGGTCGGCCAGGTAGGGCGGGATGCCGATCTTGACAATGGCCTTGGCCTTGTCCTTCACGGTGTTTTTAGTCTTGCTCGGGACGCGCTCAATGATGCCGCGCCCCAGGTCCACTTCGTCCCAGCGCAGGGTGCAGCAGTCACCGAAACGCAAGCCGGAGAAGTAGCCCAGGGCGATCAGCGCTTGCAGCTCGCCAGTGGACGTGTCCAGCAGGGCGGCGATTTGCTGGCGGCTCAGCGGGCGCTTGCTGTGCGTTTCGCCGTCTTGCGGCTCGATGTCCCGAAACGGGTTTGGCGCGGTGACTTTGCCGGCTTCGGTCAAGGTGTCATAAAAGCATTTCAGGAATTGCAGATACTTGTTCACCGTCCCACTGGCGCCAGCGCGGCCGATGTCGTCCGTAAATCGGGCGGCCATGTCCGGCGAGACTTCCGACAGCAGGCGCGCTTTTGGGTGGTTTTCATTCAGCCAGGCGGTGAAGCGGTCGTAATATCCCCGGTAATTGCTGGCGGTAGTGTGCAGCGGTATGGTGTCGCCGGCCTTGTAGCGGCGGCAGCTTGTCGGCCTTTTTGGGCAGCTCATGAATAGGCCCCAGCCGTCCGCGATGGTGGCGCGGTCGTTCAGCGTGTCGGCTTCTGCTTCGGCGGCGGCGGTCTCAGCGTCCCGCAAATCGTTTTGCAGTTGGCGCAGTCGCTCCACTTTATCGGTTTCCCGGATGCGCATTAAATGGCGGTCGGCGGCAGCTTCGGCGGCCTTCCGCGCTTCGATGGCAGCGGCGCGGCTCAATGGCTTGCCGTCGGGACCGGTGCCGTGTATCGGCTTGCCGTCCGGTGTCAGCAAACGGACACGCCGCGCGATCCCTTGCGCCATGTATCGCAGATAATAGGTTTCCCGGTTCCCGCGCTGTATCAGCGTCCCATTAGTTTTTCTTCCCATGGCTTCCCGTCCTTCTTTATGGCCTTGTTTCATGCTGGAATGTCATGCGACAAGTTACGCCATAAAAAGGGCGGTACAAGCCCAAAAGTCGAAAATTGTTGTACCTTTTTTGTACCAACTTACAAAAATTAAGTATAGCGGGGCAGACTGTAAATCTGCTAGCTATGCTTTCAGTGGTTCGAATCCACTCCCTACCACCACCTTAATAATCAAGGACTTACAGCTCCGGCCGTGAGTCCTTTTTTATTGCCCGTTTTCCCAGTTTTTACCCCGTTTCACGGCCTTTTATGCCGCCAAAGGGAACCAAAAGGGAACCAACTCTTCAGCCCTCTTTTTGGGCCCACCGGCAAGAGCTTCGTTTCGCTAGCCCCGCGTTGCGGTAACCTGGCGTTTTCCGTGGTCCCACGGGGCTTGCCGTGGCGTGGGGCTTGATGGCATTTATTCAGGCGTTTTATCGTTGGCCGCTGTTTTATCGGCGGCGGCTTTTTTTTCGTCCATGCCCTGTTTGACGCGGCGCATTTCCTCCTGGAGGATGCGTGCCTTGATGAGGTTGCCGTTGGCGTAGAGACGGCGGTGCAGTTCGCCGAGGGGCATGAGCGGATTGTCCACCAGACGGGACGCCTTGCGGAATTCCTCTTCGCCCTCGCTGAGCTGGCCATTTTCCCAGTATGCGCAGGCAAGGAGATAATGGACATTGCCGTTGGCGGGTTCGAGTCGCCGGAGTTCTTCGAGGCATTCAATGGCGTCGGCATAGAATGCCAGCAGCATCGCGGCCTCAGTCATATGCCAGAGGCGGCGTTGGTGTTCTTCCGCATTGGCGTTTTCGCCTTCCTGCTCGATTTCGGCCTTAAGCCGCTCGTAGTTTTGTTGGACTGCGGTAGCCTTGGTGGCCATGCTCACGCCCGTGCACTGGCTGGTGGCCAGGCTCAGGCACTGCTGGCAGCCCGTGAATGGCTGCAAGTACCACTGCAACTCGCGGAACACCGTGAAGTAGTACTGCCGGAGGGCATTTTCATCCTTGAAAGTGCCGACCTGCGGGCCGGGCAGCTGCGTCATGTGTCGGCAGTGGCAGACACGGCCATCGGGCAGCACGCCCATGTAGGGCAGGCATTGGCCGTAGGTCATGCCGACTTTCGCCAGTCGGCCGTAGTCCTCGTCCGAAAACACGCATGACGGCATGCCACAGTCAATCTTCAACACCGCGCCATCCTTGAGCAACGCCGTCGCTTTCGCCGCGCACCACGCCGCCAGAGGCCGCAGTCGCTCCAACGGCGTCCGGCAGTCCACGCGCATGACCAGCTTCTTGATGCCACACTCTGCCATGAGCGCCAACAGAAAATCGTAGTTGGCGGCGACGTCATCGGCCACGCCGATGAACTGCACCGACAGCTGCGCCGCCAGCAGCTCCTGCAGATTGGCGCGCATCTCAACCATGTCCGCCGGCGAGTAGAATTCCGGCCGATACACCCGCCACAGCACGTTGACCGACGACTTCACCAGCAGCGTCTTGGCGCCATCGGGCATCAGCCCGCTCGTTTCCAAAAATATGTTCATGCTGCGTTTGGCGCAGGCCGCCAGCAGCGCGTCCAGATCCGGGTAGATGGCCGGCTCGTTCCCCTTGAGCACCACCATGCCGCTCTTGCTGGAGGCGGCAAGGTCCAGCGCCTTGATCGCCACATTGACCGGCATGTCTTCGGGGCTCAACGCCATGCTGTCGGGAAAGGCCGCGCGTTGGCGATTGGTCAGATATAATTCCATGAGTTCGTCGTCTCTTCTTCCTGCAATGCTGACAGACCGCGCCACAATACTGTCACGCGCACAAAATAAACAGGCAGCACGCGCTGCTTTCAGTACAATAAAGCCCGAAACAATATCTGCATCAGCCGCATTTGTTTTTTCGGATAGCGGGCAATATCTTATGCGCCTATTTTCGCCCCCAAAGAGCGTCCGTATCGCCGGTCGCCGGGGCCATCTCCTAAGACATCTAGGCAACACCCGTTCGGTTGGTCGGATAGCACCGCCAGCCGCCGCTTGCTTTTTTCCAAAAATAAGGGCGCAGTCAACTATGGCAGACGAATTGCAGGCCTTGCTGGACCGGCTCTCTGAGCAGGAACTCAAAAAAGTCGACACTCAACGGCAGGATATCATCGCGCAGGCCAAAAAAGAAGCCGATGACATCATCAAAGAAGCCAAAAACAAGGCCAGCCAGATCGTCAGCGACGCTGAAAAGGAGTCGTCCCTCCTCGCCGTCAAAGGCGAAGAAGCGCTCCGCCAGGCGGCCCGCGATGTCCTCCTCGCCCTCCGTGGCGAACTTGAAAAACGCGTTCGCAAGGCCGCTCTGGACGTCTTGAAAACCACCCTGGGTGACAGCACGCAGTTTGCCACCATCATCAGCCAGGTCGTCAGCGCCTACCTGACCCAGTCCGGCGACAACGCCGACCTGCAGGTGCTCCTCCCCAAGGCCCAGCTCGACGAGCTCGAAACGGCCGTCAAAGCCGCACTGGGCGACGACTTGCGCCAGCACTGTGAGCTGGCGCCCTCAAGCAGCCTCAGCGGCGGCTTCAAGCTGGTATTCAAAGACAATGACGTGATGTACGACTTCAGCGACCAGGCGCTCGCCGAAGCCGTCGCGGCCTATGTCAGCCCGCGTCTTGCCGCCATCATCACCGACAAGGCCGCCAAAGACAACTAGTTCTCCGGCCGCCGGTCACTCCGGTCACCACGTCAGGAATGCCGCTCATGCCCGCCGACCTGTTTTATTTTATCAGTTCATTGCCAGCCCTGCGCTGGGGCGAAAAGCCCCCGCTGTGCTATGACGCCTTCCTCGCCGCCTGCCAGGAGCAGCTCGGCCCCGAACTGACCGCGCAGCTCAAGGCCATCAGCCTCATCCCCGGCGGCCAGCCCGCCAGTACGACTCTGGCAGCCTGGGAAGACTGGGAGACCTACCTGCGCAACGCCATCGCCGAATCCCGCGCCGCCAAACTGCGCAAAAACGCCGCGGCCTGGCTTCGCGCCGGCAACGGCCTCTACCCCGGCGACCGCAAGCGCCTTGAAGACGCCCTCAATCAGCCCACCCCGCGCGACCGCGAACACGCCATCGACCTCCTGCGCTGGCAGCAGCTCGAACACCTCGCCGCCATGCACCAATTCGACGTCGCCGCGCTTGAACTCTATACCCTGAAACTCCTCCTGAGCGAAAAACACGCCGGACGCAATCTTGACGCCGGCAAAAAGGCCTACCAGCAGCTGGTGGAACAGGGCCTCAACCAGGCTAAAGAACAACAGGGATCGACCTCAGCATAACCCAGACAGGCGGAACCCGCCGTACGTCAACCGATCAACGACGGGCAGCAGCGCCCCAATTTGGAAAAGAACATGAGTGATATGCTCCTAACCGGCAAAGTAACTGGCGTCAATGGCAACATGGTCAGCGTGGCCTTCGATGACCGCGTCACCCAAAACGAAGTCGCCTTCGTCCTCACCGATGGCAACGACCGCCTCAAGGGCGAGGTCATCCGCGTGCGTGGCCGCGAAGCCGATATCCAGGTCTTCGAAAGCACCACCGGCATCAAGGTCGGCAACAAGGTCGAATTTAGCGGCCAGCTGCTCTCCGTCGAACTCGGCCCCGGGCTGCTCACGCAGGTCTACGACGGCCTGCAAAATCCCCTCCCCGAATTGGCCAAAGAAGCCGGCTACTTCCTCAAGCGTGGCCTGTACATCTATCCGCTGGACCGCGAAAAGACCTGGGACTACAGCCCCGCAGCCAAAGTTGGCGACTGCCTCAAGGCCGGCGACACCATTGGCAGCGTCCCCGAGGGCATCTTCACCCACCGCGTCATGCTGCCCTTCGCCTGGGCCGGCGAATGGGAAATCACCTGGACCGCCGAGGCCGGCGCCTACAACATCGACACCGTTGTCGCCAAGGCCAAGAACGGCGACGAAGAGCGCAACATCACCATGGTCCAGACTTGGCCGGTGAAGATTCCCATTTCCTGCTACGACGAAAAACTCATGCCTCGCGAGCCCCTGGTCACCCAGGTGCGCATCATTGACACCTTCTTCCCCGTCGCCAAAGGCGGCACCTTCTGCACCCCCGGACCCTTTGGCGCCGGCAAGACCGTCCTCCAGCACGCACTCTCCCAGCGCTCGGAAGTGGACATCGTCATCGTCGCCGCCTGCGGTGAGCGCGCCGGCGAGGTGGTGGAAATCCTGCGCGAATTCCCGCACCTCGAAGACCCCCGCACCGGCCGGCACCTGATCGACCGCACCATCATCATCTGCAACACCAGCTCAATGCCCGTCGCCGCCCGTGAAGCGTCCATCTACACCAGCGTGACTCTGGCTGAATATTACCGGCAAATGGGCCTCAGCGTACTCCTCCTGGCGGACTCGACCTCGCGCTGGGCGCAGGCGCTGCGCGAAATGTCCGGCCGCCTGGAAGAAATCCCCGGCGAAGAAGCCTTCCCAGCCTACCTCGAATCCCTCGTGGCCAGCTTCTACGAACGCGCCGGCCTGGTCCGCCTCCGCGATGGCGGCCAGGGCTCCATCACCATCTGCGGCTCCGTCAGCCCCGCCGGCGGCAACTTCGAAGAACCCGTCACCCAGGCAACCCTGAAAGTCGTCGGCTCTTTCCTGGCCCTCTCCCGTGACCGCGCCAACGCTCGCCGCTACCCGGCCATCCACCCCCTCGATAGCTGGAGCAAATACCACAGCATCGTCCCCAAAGACAAGATCAACGAAGCCCGCGCCATGCTCCGCACCGGCAATGAAGTCAACCAGATGATGAAAGTCGTCGGCGAAGAAGGCACGCCCACCAGCGACTTCGTACAGTACCTCAAAAGCGAATTCATCGACGCCGTCTATCTCCAGCAAAATACCTTCGATAAAGTCGATAGCGGCTGCGGCGCCGAACGCCAACAGCATGTCTTCGATAAACTCTTGGACATCATCCGCCACAAATTCACCTTCCCCGACAAAGATGCCGCCCGCTCCTTCTTCCAGCGCCTCCGCCAGGATTTCATCGACTGGAATTACTGCCCCTGGGAAAGCGACACCTTCAAAGCCGGCGAAGAAAAAATCGACTCGCTGATCAAAAACGGCAAATGAGCCGCCCGAACGGCCGCTCATGGCGGCCACGACCTTTTTCTGACCACTTGACATCACCATCCAGCGCCGGCACGACAGCAGCTGTCACCGGCCAGCAGGGCCGAGCATGAGAAAAATCTACCACCGTATCATTCAGATCAGCGGCAACGTTATCACCGTCGAGGCCGACAATGTCGCCAACGGCGAACTCGCTGAAGTCAAAAGCGGCCGCGGCACCTCCCTGGCCCAGGTCATCCGCCTGGACAAGGGCCGCGTCTTCCTCCAGGTCTTCGCCGGCAGCCGCGGCATTTCCACCGACAGCGAAGTGCGCTTCCTGGGCCATGCCATGCGCGTAGCCGCCGCTGACGCCCTCCTCGGCCGCATCTTCTCCGGCAATGGCCAACCTCGCGACAAGGGCCCGGCGCTGCAGGAAAACCTCATCGACATCGGCGGCCCGTCGGTCAATCCCGCCAACCGCATCATCCCGCGCAATATGATCCGCACGGGCCTGCCCATGATCGACATCTTCAACACCCTCGTCGAGAGCCAGAAGCTGCCGATCTTCTCCGTCGCCGGCGAGCCATACAATGAGCTGCTCGCCCGTATCGCCATGCAGGCCGAAGTCGACCTGATCATTCTCGGCGGCATGGGCCTCAAATACGACGACTATCTCTACTTCAAGGAGACCCTCGACGAGCACGGCGCGCTGTCCCGCACGGTTATGTTTATCCATACCGCCTCGGACCCCATCGTCGAATGCCTGCTGGTGCCGGACATGGCGCTCGCCGCCGCCGAGCACTTCGCCACCAATGAGGGCAAACGCGTGCTGGTGCTGCTCACCGACATGACCAATTTCTGTGATGCGCTCAAGGAAATCGCCATCACCATGGAACAGATCCCCTCCAATCGCGGCTACCCCGGCGATCTCTACAGCCAGCTCGCCGCGCGCTACGAAAAGGCCGTCGACTTCGAAACCGCCGGCTCCATCACCATCCTCGCCGTCACCACCATGCCCGGCGACGATGTCACCCACCCCGTGCCGGACAACACCGGCTATATCACCGAGGGCCAGTTCTACCTCGTCAACGGCCGCATCGAGCCCTTCGGCTCGCTCAGCCGCCTCAAACAGCAGGTCAACAGCGAAACCCGCGCCGACCACCGCGCCCTCATGGACAACATGATCCGACTCTACGCTGAGTACAAAGAGTCCGTCGAAAAACAGTCCATGGGCTTCCGCATGAGCAACTGGGACGACAAACTGCTCAAATACGGCGCCATGTTCGAACAGCGCATGATGGACCTCAGCGTCAATATCCCCCTCGAAGAAGCCCTCGATCTCGGCTGGAAAACGCTCGCACAGTGCTTCGAGCCAGCCGAAACCGGCATCAAATCAGACCTGGTCAAACAATTCTGGCCGAAATCTGACAACGCGGATAAAAAGGACTGACGCCCCCCCCAGTCCAGACTGCCCTGACCTATGGCCAAAATTAAACTGACAAAAAATGAACTTAAATTCCAGCGGGACGCCCTCAAGCGCTTCCAGCGCTACCTGCCGACTTTGCAGCTCAAAAAACAACAGCTGCAGATGGAAGTCCGCCATGTCCGCGAGGAAATCGCCGACCTCAGCCAGCAGATGAGCGAGCTCACCGAAAAGGGCGCCGCCACCATCGAGCTCCTCGCCGGCCCCGACGCCGGCGGCCTCGCCGAACTCCTCAGCGTCAGCGCCTGGCACGTCGGCGAACGCAATGTCGCCGGCATTGACGTGCCCATCTTCCGCGGCGTCGATTTCGCCGACGTGGACTACGATCTCTTCGCTACCGCCCCGTGGTTCGACGACGCGCTGGCCATGGCCCGCAAGCACATCGAATTACACCTACACCGACAACTGGTCGAAGAAATGCTCGCCCTCCTCGAACAGGAACTGCGCGTCGTCACCCAGCGCGTCAATCTCTTCGAGAAGGTCAAAATTCCCGAAGCCAAAGAAAATATCCGCATGATCAATATCTACCTGGGCGACCAGCAGACCAACTCGGTCGGCCGCTCCAAAATAGCCAAGGGCAAATGCGCGCAACGTGACGCCGCCCTGGAAGCATAGTAGCCTCAGCGAGCGCCGCGACCGCGCCACTCAGACGCCGTCGTCGGCATCGCCATCTGGAGTCCTGCCGTGATTGAACCGATGAAAAAAGTGACCATCGCCTGCCTGGCTGACGAACGGCAACGCACCGTCGCCGCCATGCAGCGGCTCGGTTCGCTGCATGTGCTGCCATGCGTGCCACCGGCTTCCGACGAGCTCGACGCGCTCCTCCGTCAGCAGGAACAGCTCAACCGCGTCCTCGCCGCCTGCAAAAGCCTCAAGGTCGAACTCGATCCCACGGACACCGACCCCGAACGGGCCGTCCAAGACGCCAACCGGGTCATCGCCGAAGGCAAGCGCATTGACGAGGATCTCGCTCTGGCCCGCAAGGCCTACGCCCAGCTCGAACCCTGGGGATCTTTCAACAAAGAAGAGCTCGACGCCATGCGGCAGCAGGGCCTCCATATCGCCCTCTGCGCGGCGGCGCCAACGCGTCTGCCCGAACTGCCCGACGGCGCCGTCATCCACATGGTCAGCAAAACGCCCGCCATGGCCTACTTCGCCATCATCTCGCTCACGCCCCTCGACGACCTCAATCTCCCGCGCGTCACCCTGCCGGACAATACCGACCGCCTCGCCTGGGAGCAGAAAATCCACGAGCTCGTCCAGGATCAGCAGGCCCAGGATCAGCAGCTGCGCAACATCGCCGCGCACGCCACCGCCGCCATTGAGGCCTTCAGCAACGTCCTCCAAGAACGCATCGCCTTCGCCAAAGCCCGCGACGGCATGAACAGCGGCGATACCCTCGCTTTCATCAATGGCTACGTGCCCGAAAAACGCCTTGACGAACTGCGCACGAGCGTCCGCCAACAGGGCTGGGCCATCCGCTACGAGGACATCCCCGAGGACGACAACGACGTGCCCACGCTGCTCAACATCCCCCCGCGCTTCAGCATGGCCAAGGTCATCTTCGACTTTGTCGGCATCCTCCCCGGCTACCGCGAAACCGACGTCAGCATCGCCATGCTCGTCTTCCTCTCGCTCTTCTGCGGCATGCTCGTCGGCGACGCCGGCTACGGCCTGTTTTTCACCATCATCATGCTGGTCCTGCGGGCCAAAAATACCGATGCGAAGAAGCGCGATACCCTCAATCTCCTGCTGATCATGAGCCTGTGCATCCTCGGCTTCGGCTGGCTCTCTGGCAACTGGTTCGCCATTCCCAATGACAAGCTACCGCGCATCCTCTCCGGCATCGCTTGGCTCTCCGAAGGCGGCGAAGCGGCCAGCAACCACGTCAAGCTGCTTTGTTTCTTCCTCGGTGCCTTCCACATGTCCCTGGCCCGCGCCTGGCGCGCCTACTTGAGCACGAAGATCCGCGACGCGTTCGGCCACATCGGCTGGGGGCTCTTCCTCTGGGCAAACTTCCTGGTGACCAAGCTGCTCATTGTTGACGGCGGCAGCGTGTCCGAGCTCGGCGTAACTGCAAAAGCCCTGTACGTCGTCGGCTTCCTGCTTATTCTCTGCTGCGGCGTCAACTGGCGCGATATGGGCGCGGTCATCTACATGCCCTTCAGCTTCATCAACAGCTTCGTCGACGTTCTCTCCTACATCCGTCTCTTCGCGGTCGGCATGTCCAGCTTTTATATCGCCGACAGCTTCAACAACATGACCGCGTCGCTCTACCGGCTGTCGCCTTGGCTAATCCCGGCGGCCTTGCTGGTGCTTGCCGGTGGCCACCTGCTCAACATCGCCCTAGCGGGCATGGGCGTGCTCGTGCACGGCATCCGCCTCAACACCCTGGAATTTTCCGGCCACATGGACCTCACCTGGTCCGGCAAACCCTACCGTCCCCTCAGCAAACAGGACCTGTCCTGAACGGCCACCCGGCCACGCTAACCCATTTTCACACCAACGTTTAGTTCCAACCACTGACCCACATCCAAGGAGAACAGCACCATGATTGAATCCACACAACTCGCATTGCAGCAGGCCGGGGCTTTCTGTGCAATCGGCTTCGCCGCCCTCGGCTCGGCCTACGGCTGCGGCGTCGCCGCCGCGTCCGCCATCGGCGCCTGGAAAAAATGCTACATCCAAGGCAAAATGGCGCCCTTCCAGCTGTCCATTCTCACCGGCGTGCCCATGTCCCAGACCATCTACGGCCTGATCCTCATGCTGATGATCAACGGCAAGGCAAGTAACCCGGCCTGCTGGGCCACTTGCCTGGTCATGGGCGTCCTTGGCGGCATCGCCATCGCCCTCTCCGCAGCCTACCAGGGCCGCGCCGCCGCCGGCGCCTGCGACGCCTTCGTCGAAACCAGCCAGGGCTTCGTCAATTACCTCATCGTCCTCGGCATTATCGAAACCATCGCCATCTTCGTCATGGCTTTCGCCATCCTCCTCCTCGGCTCCGTCGGCGTCATGCCCGAAGTCGTCGCCGCAATGTAACCACAACGCGGCCAAGCCGCTGCGAAGAGCTTTTTTTATCCACAGATTACACAGATTACCACAGATTTTTTTTAGATTGGTTGTTTGGCAGTCCACGGCCGGGAGACGGGTGTGGCGCGGGCGTCTCGCCCGCACCGATCACACACCCGTCTCCCGGCCGTGGCGCGAGCGTCTCGCCCGTCTCCCGGCCGTGGAGTGGGCGTCTCGCCCACTCCGACAAGACGGCTCATTAGACCGTCCTCGTCATCCACGCCGACCGTACCTGGCCTGTTTCCCGGCCGTGGCGCGGGCGTCTCGCCTGTCTCCCGGCCGTGGCGCGGAGAGCTTTTTTTATCCACAGATTACACAGATTACCGCAGATTTTTTTTGAGATTGGTTGTTTGGCAGTCCACGGCCGTGGCGCGGGCGTCTCGCCTGTTTCCCGGCCGTGGCGCGGGCGTCTCGCCTGTCTCCCGGCCGTGGAGTGGGCGTCTCGCCCACTCCGACAAGACGGCTCATTAGACCGTCCTCGCCATCCACGCCGACCGTACCTCGCCCGTCTCCCGACCGTACCTCGCCCGTCTCCCGGCCGTGGAGTGGGCGTCTCGCCCACTCCGCCAAGACGGCTCATTAGACCGTCCTCGCCATCCACGCCGACCGTACCTCGCCCGTCTCCCGACCGTACCTGGCCCGTTTCCCGGCCGTGGAGTGGGCGTCTCGCCCACTCCGACAAGACGGCTCATTAGACCGTCCTCGCCATCCACGCCGACCGTACCTCGCCCGTTTCCCGGCCGTGGAGTGGGCGTCTCGCCCACTCCGACAAGACGGCTCATTAGACCGTCCTCGTCATCCACGCCGACCGTACCTGGCCCGTTTCCCGGCCGTGGAGTGGGCGTCTCGCCCACTCCGACAAGACGGCTCATTAGACCGTCCTCGTCATCCACGCCGACCGTACCTGGCCCGTTTCCCGGCCGTGGAGTGGGCGTCTCGCCTGTCTCCCGGCCGTGGTCACGCGCGCGCGTCTCCCGATCGCGAGGGCGGGCTTTCAGCCGGCCCCGTCAGATGACACCATCAGGCGGACCCAAGCGCGCCACCGGTATCGCTGGCCGCGAAGCGGCAGAAGCGCTGAAAGCGCGAAACATACCAGCCCAGGGCAAGCGACGCCGAAGGCGGAGCGCCGCCCTGGGTGGCGCGCCATGATGGCATTTGAGCGCTGAAAGCGCGAAACATACCAGCCCAGGGCAAGCGACGCCGAAGGCGGAGCGCCGCCCTGGGTAGCGCGCCATGATGGCATTTGAGCGCTGAAAGCGCGAAACATACCAGCCCAGGGCAAGCGACGCCGAAGGCGGAGCGCCGCCCTGGGTGGCGCGCCATGATGGCATTTGAGCGCTGAAAGCGCGAAACATACCAGCCCAGGGCAAGCGCCGTCCCAATGGCGTTCGGACTGATCGCGACCGATTTTTTCCCCCTGCGCCGTTCGCAAAATGGCCAATGCGGGTCATCTTACTGGCTATTCTGCCGGCTGCCCGAAGCATGCCAATCGCTGGCGCGACACGGGCCGTGACATCACCATGGAGCGGGGACAATGTCCGAGAACATCATTGAGCGTTATTTAAGTGACATTGGGGGAATTCACAACACCGGCGCGCATGTTGCCGAGACCTCGTTTTATCCCGCCTTGGAGCGTCTGCTCACGGATATCGGCTCGACGCTGACGCCCAAGGTGCGTTGCGTCATCAACCTCAAGAACAGCGGCGGGGGCATCCCCGATGGCGGTTTATTCACCGCCGACCAGTTTCGGCACCATGGCTCTGAGCAGTTTGTCGCCGGGGACTTCCTCAAGAGTCAACCGCCGGCGCGCGGGGTCATTGAGGCAAAAGCGCCCCATGAAGACGTCAACGCCGTTGCCGCCACCGAGCAAGTGCGGCGTTACTGGGAGCACTACCGGGTGGTGCTGGTGACGAACTTCCGCGCCTTTGTCCTCATCGGCAGCAATCCCGCCGGCCAACCCTGCATGCTGGAGGCGTTTTCACTGGCCGACAGCGCTGACGAGTTCTGGCGTCTGGTGGGGCACCCCCGAAAAGCCGCTGCCGAGCAAAGCGAGCGATTGCTGGAATATCTCAAACGCGTGCTGCTGTGCAACGCGCCATTGGCCAGACCCGAGGACGTCGCCGCCATCCTCGCCTCATACGCTCATGACGCCCGACTGCGCATACAAAACACCGAATTGCCGGCTCTGCAAAGCCTTCGCGACGCGCTGGAACAAGCCCTCGGTCTCCATTTTGAGGGCGAACGCGGCGAGCACTTCTTCCGCTCGACATTGATCCAGACCCTCTTCTACGGCGTCTTTTCCGCATGGGTCCTCTGGGCCCGCAACCGACCCGCCAAGATCGCCACCCTGCCGGGATTTCAACAGGCGCTGCATGACAGCTCGGCGTCCTACGGCGCACAGGCGTATTTCGACTGGCGCACGGCTCAATATTTACTGCGGGTGCCCATGTTGCAGGGGCTTTTCGCGCAAGTGGCCGCTCCGGGGCCTGTCGGCTCCCTGGGGCTCATCGAAGTCCTCGACTGGACGGCAGCCGCACTCAATCGCGTGGACCACCACGAGTTCTTCAAATCCTTCGATGAAGGCCACGCCGTGCAGTATTTCTACGAGCCATTCCTGCATGCATTCGACCCAGTGCTGCGCAAGGAACTCGGTGTCTGGTACACTCCCGAGGAAATCGTGCGCTATCAGGTGGAACGAGTGGATGCCGTACTGCGCAGCGAGCTGGGCATCGCCGATGGCCTGGCCGACCCCAAGGTCGTGGTCCTCGACCCCTGCTGCGGCACCGGCGCCTACCTCCGCGCCGTACTCAGACGCATCGCCACCACCCTGCAGGACAAGGGCGGCGACGCACTCATGGCCAACGACCTCAAGCGCGCCGCCATGAACCGAGTCTTCGGTTTCGAAATTCTCCCGGCGCCTTTTGTCATCGCCCACCTGCAACTCGGCCTGGAACTCGAAACCCTCGGCGCCCCCCTGGGGGACCACGTAGGCCAACCCGAACGCGTCGGCGTCTACCTCACCAACGCTCTCACCGGCTGGGAACCACCGAAGGAAAAAGCCAAACAAATCGCCTTCCCCGGCTTCGACAACGAACGCGACGCCGCCAACAAGGTCAAACAGGAAAAGCCCATCCTCGTCATCATCGGCAATCCGCCCTACAACGCCTACGCCGGAGTCAGCCCCGAAGAAGAAAATGACCTCGTCCAACCATACAAAGATGGCCTATACACCGAATGGGGTATCAAAAAATTCAACCTCGATGACCTCTATATTCGCTTCTTCCGACTCGCCGAAAAACGCGTCGCCGAACACGGCGGCAGAGGGGTCGTGTCGTTTATATCGAATTTCTCCTACTTGGGCGACCCGTCCTTCGTGGTCGCTCGACGACGATTTTTGGATGAATTTGACGCGATGTGGTTTGACTGCCTCAACGGCGATAGTCGCGAAACCGGCAAGTTGACCCCCGACGGCAATCCCGATCCATCGGTCTTTTCGACGGAATGGAACCGCGAGGGCATTCGCGTCGGCACCGCCATCGGACTCCTGGTCAAGCGAAACCGCGAACGAGAACAAACAACGGACACGACGATTCGCTTCCGACACTTCTGGGGCACAAACAAACGAGGCGAGCTCCTCGCCAGTCTCGACGCCGACGATTTCGACGGCCAATACGACGTGGCCAACCCCAGCAAAGACAACCGCTGGAGCTTCCGACCTTCCGATGTCGCAGACGCTTACCTGGTTTGGCCAAAACTGACGGACCTCTGCGCCGAACCGCCCAGCAACGGCCCCATTGAGCGTCGTGCTAATTCGCTCATCGTTTTTCCTGACGAAAAAGACCGATTGGCTTTGGTCAAAGACTATTTGGATTCCAGCGTATCCAACGATGACATAACAAGGATCGCTTCACCATTCATGACGTCCTCCGGTGAGTTCAACGCCGAAAAGGCTCGTGCTCTTCTCAAAGGGCGTCCATATAACGCCGACAATATCGTTAAATATCCATTCAAACCTTTCGACGTCAGACTTGCATATCTTTCCTCCGATATTGCACCATTATTTTCACGCCCATCGCCAACATTGCTACAACAGCGTTTTCCCGGAAACAAATTTTTCATCACCCGCGACACCGCCGACAAGAATCCTGAAGGACCGCCCTTTTTCTTTGCGCCCCTGGTCTGCGATTATGATTGTATTTCCGGACATGCCCGCCACTTCCCCCTTCGCCTTCGATCCGTGCCCAAGACCAGCGGCGGCGGCAAGTTTTTGCCCGGCATGGCCGATGAGGCTTCGAACAAGATCACGGCGAATTTATCACCGTCGGCGCGGGCCTATCTGTCCTCATTGGGCTATGGCGATGCCGACGGCGACCCGGCGGTGGCAGAGCTGATCTGGTACCACGCGTTGGCCATCGGTTATTCGCCGGCCTATCTCCGCGAGCATGCCGACGGCGTCCGCCAGGACTGGCCGCGAATACCCCTGCCCCACACGCGGGAAATCCTCGCCGCCTCCGCCGCGCTGGGACGACAAATCGCGGCATTGCTGGACACCGAAGCGCCCGCCCCCGGCGTCACCGCCGGCAAAATACCCGAAAAGCTCAAGACGATCGCGGTCTTCACCCGCCCGGACGGTAAGCCGGTAAATCTCGCCGCCGGCGATCTCGACCTCAGTGCTGGCTGGGGCCACGCCGGCAAAGGCGGCGTCACCATGCCCGGTAAAGGCAAGCTCCACAACAACGACGACGGAACCTGCGATGTCTTCCTTAACGACGTCACCTGCTGGCAAAACATCCCCACCGCCGTCTGGGAATACTGCATCGGCGGCTATCAAGTCATCAAAAAATGGCTGTCGTACCGCGAAAAAACACTCCTCGGACGCGGGCTCACAATCGATGAAGTCCGCTATGTCACCGACATGGCCCGACGCATCGCCGCACTCGTCGATCTCCATGTATCACTGGACGACAACTACCGCCAAACCTGCACACACGTCTCCCCTTGGCAAAAAAACTGAACCCGATAAGGGACCGTTCACTAATTGTTAATGTGCGAAATCTTGTGATGAACACTTGAATTTGCGCCAATGTGACCAAAACTCTTCTTTTACGAAAGTTTTTTTACAATAGCCTCATTATCAATTTGTTATGCATGAATTTGACCCTACGGCGCAAAAACATAACCATTGAATAATGTCAACGCCAAGTTGAAAGTGTACCACTATCGACATGTATTCTGGCCCCACCTTGACCCCTCTTCTTTTCGGCTTTCTGAGGAGAAAAAGCCGTTTCTTCCTCTTCTTCCAATGCTTTCGCGGCCGGAGCCAGGCAAATGCCACTTATGGGCACTTTTCACCTTGCCGTTCACAAATAATGGTGGTTTTCGGCTCGGATCGGACAAATCACGTCGTCAGCTCGGCCAAGTTCGGCCCGGAGGGCCGGACCATGCATAACCCCTGGTTGCGGCGCCCGGAGGGCGCCGCAACCAGGGGTGTAACAGCAACAGCAAATTGCGCCTGAAGGGCGCCACATGAGCTAGGCACGTCTCGTCCTACCACGCCAGAGAGGCAAGGTGTGCATCCATTCTCAATGGCTGACCGCTTACCTCAGTCAAGTAATCGGTCACCCATTGATAATTAAGCCACAGAGCTTCTGGCTGAGTCAAACGCGCCCGTTTCCCTGGCCGCGAAGCGGCAGAAGCGCTGAAAGCGCGAAACAGTCCAGCCCAGGGCAAGCAGCGCTGAAAGCGCGCGCCGCCCTGGGTACAACGGCGACTACGTCCGTGTTCCTCGGCCTCTTTGGCCCCAGTCGGCGCAGCTGACTGGGGCCAAAGAGGCAATGGAACTCACTTACTTACCCGGGGTTGACGTCGCGACATGTCTGGGCGTCCGTTCTCAATGGGTGACCGATTTCTCAGTCAATGAATAATTATTGTTTTGCTGGTTGCATGTGCAATAACGTGAGCTAAGCTATCCGATAAATTACGGTGAGCCAATCACGACAAGATATTGAGTTTTTCACCAGGGGAAGGCGTCCGGAACCCGAGATCAGAAACAGATGGCGCCGGTATGACGAGGCTGCGGTAGGCCCCCTGTGAAAAGAGCAGGCGCGACTAGAGGGAGACAGTGATCATGACTAGAAACTCGTCGTCTGACCTCCGTTTTTTGTTGCGCTGGCGTGCCGTACCTGTACTAATTGTTGCCATTCTCCTTCCCATGCAGCTTCTCGCGGCCGACGCCGATATGGACGGGATGGACGATGCCTGGGAGCAGGCCAACGGCTTGAATCCCGCCGTTGACGACGCTCTGCTTGATCCCGACGAGGACGGCTTGACCAACGTGGAGGAATTGCCAGGCAAGGCAGGAGAAATAAGTCGACTTGTCAATTTTTTAAAAAAATAAAGGATGTCGGTGATGCATGTAGCGGCATGAGTGGTGTTGCCAATACTTGTATGAACTTTGCCTCAGATATCGCTCAAGATACATGTTATAATTGTTGTATGGGAATTTACAATAGTTATGGAAATGAAATAGGCGGGATTGGATATTTTGTTTGTCATAACATTTGCAGTGAATTTTAACATCTAAGCAAAGGTAATACAATGAGGAAATGTTTATTAACCATATATATCTTTTTATTGTTTATTTTTTTTATTTCGTCGCATGTCGTTTTATCAGAAGATAAACAAGAGATAAATATTGAAAGTGATTATGTAATTAAAAAATACTCATATGATAAAGCAGGAACCAGTGTTCAAGAAACGTGGCTCAATGGCGTACGTCTTCTAACAATTATTATGAAAAACGATAAGATAATTCAACGTGTTTATCATATTAATGATTATTCTCTTATTGAGCATGATGAAGATGGTGATGGAATTTTTGAAAATATTACTATAGTTAAAGATCTCAATGAACTATTCAGTTCATTTCGAAGACTTTCAAATGGGAATATTGTTCCTCTACCGATAAAGGAAATTAATAAACTCAAGACAGATTTGAAAGAAGCCTATTCAGTGACGAATACACTAATTGATACTGTTTCGAAAGACAAAGAATGACATTAGGTAGAGGTCATCCGAAAAATGGGTTTTTCCGGGGTTTGCGAATAGAATAATATTTAACTTTTCTGAGAGGTGAACAAGGCCTTCCAGAAAAAATGCAGTCAACCTCTGCCGTACTTTGAAAATGCCCTTTATAGTGGACCCCAAAAATTGGATCAGGCAATACATGAAGAAGATCTTCGCAATTGGCTATGCACGGGGAGCTATTGTGTGCCGTCGGCAATTGGACATAGTCAACAAGGTGGAGGATAGTAGTCCCGTCTCATGGCATCAGAGGGCTGGATGATGAATGCACCCAAACGACGTTATACGCTACGGTTTGCCGACGGCCATGGTCCGACCTATACCTATACGCTGGACGGGAAGCTCGCGACCCGCACCTGGGCGCGCACTGACGCCAACGCCAACCCGCTGACAACGACCTATTCCTACGACTCCGCCACCGGCGAACTCATCAGCATCGACTATGCCGATAATACGCCGGATATCTCTTATACCTACACCCGCACGGGTCAGCCGGCCACGGTCACGGATGTCGTCGGCACCCGCACCTTCGCCTACGATGCCCAGCTCCAGGACGTCTCCGAGACCATCGTGGGCCTGTACAACAAAACGCTGACCCGCAGCACTACGACTACCGGCATGAAGGGCCGGAAACTCGGCCTGGCCATTGACGGCGTTCCCAACTACAGCTATGGTTACGACATGCATGGCCGCCTGAACCAGATCAGCACTCCCGCCGGGGATTTCGACTACACCCGCCTGGCCAACAGCGACCTGGTCTCGCAGATGACCCGCCCCAACGGCGTCACCACGACCTGGACCTATGAGCAGAGCCGCGACCTCATCACCCAGGTGCAGAATGGTGCGATCTCCACCTACGGCTATACGAATGACGCTATCGGCCGCCGAACCTCCATGTCCCGCGCCGGCTCCGCCCACCCGACGCCCGACATCATCACCTACACCTACAACGACCGCTCCGAAGTCACGGGCGCGGTGTCCAACGTGGACGCATCTTACACCTACGCCTACGCCTACGACCCCATCGGCAACCGCATCTCCGCCAACGAGGCCGGCGTACCCTGGACCTACACCGCCAACCAGCTCAACCAGTACACCGCCATGACCGAGGGGCAAGCCCAGATGGTCCCCACCTATGACCTCGACGGCTCCATGACCTACCGGCCCGTGGATGCGACATCCGGTTGGGTACAAATCTGGAACGGCGAAAACCGCATGGTCGAGACCACCAAGGGCACTGACCGTCTGGAGTTTAAGTATGACTACATGGGCCGAAGGGTGGAGAAGAAGGTCTATGACGACCAGACTCTGACCACCCACCTCAAGTTCGTCTACGACGGCTTCAAGCTCGTCGAGGAACTCGACGGCCTTAACGGCGGCGTTCCCCTGCGCCGCTACGCCTGGCAACCTGATGATGTGGGCTTGGATGTGGTCCTGCAGATGACGGACGTGCCCAACGCCGCACACTCCTTCCACCTCCACGACGCCAACAAGAATGTGATGCAAGTGACCGACGGTAATGGCCTTATTGCAAGCAGTAATAGTTTTTCGCCATACGGGATAAACAATATCATTCCACCGCATCAATTTGGTTTCAGTTCTGAAAAAAAAGACATAGAAACAAACTTAGTTTATTATAATTATCGTTATTACAGTTTATTAGGTCGATGGCTTTCACATGATCCAATAGATGAAATTTCCTTCAAAAAAACATATAGCTTCGAAAATGATTCGTATAATAATTTTACATTAGTAAACATGAATGACTGTATTAATCGCTTTGATAAACTAGGGTTGACATCTCGTTGGAAAGAGCCAGAAGAGCTTCTCTGTGATGGCTTAGACGGAATAGCGAAAGCGTTGTGTAAATGCGCGATAAAACTTGTTATGAAACTTCCCGAAGCAAGAGTATCGAAATGTGTTTATGCTTTTCAAAGTTGTATATGGTTGTGTCAAATGGATTTTGATCAGGAAAATCAAAAGGATGAATTGAACAAGTGTAATGAAGACTGCAAATATAATTACGGTAAATGTCTTTTGAAGTAATAAGGATATAAATATGCATATCAAAAAAGCAATTCATATTTTTATTTTTTTGGTTTTTTTCGTGCTTATTGTGGTGTTTTGTATAGAAATCATAATTAAATATGATACTGCAAAAAACTATCAAATAAATGATGTTTTTTCACATGCAGTTCGCGTCGTAGAATTAAAACGATTTTTGACAAGGATCGACAAAATTGATAATAATGATAAGATTGTACGATCATTGATTTACAATGACATAAAAAGTGACCTTATTTACCTCAATCACAAGTATATGAGCGACAAGTCTCTCTTTAATTCAGAATCAGAAATAATTCTGTTGAATTTCTGTAATAATATCAATTAATTATATCAGGATGTGTTTTTAAAGAATATTATGAGTGTTATTACTATGATAAAATATCTATATTTCATTATACCAATAAACATTTTTTTGTTAATAATTTTCATTAATATTCAGAGCGAAATAGTCACATCATATGCAAATATTTCTTGCCTTAATAAAGCTGAACATGCGTTAAGACTCTATCGGTATTTATACCATGTTGATGCAAAATATCCAGAATATAAGAATATTGTTTCTGATATTACAACCGCTTTGAAATTTCAAGTTTCATGTTTACGTGTTGATTCACAGTTTGATCAAAAGTTTAATCTATCTTCATTTCCAAAAATTGTTGAAAATATATTAATTAAGATTGAGAAATCAGATATTAAAGTAGACTATATCCAATAATCGATATTTAATATGACGCATATAGCATACTTTTTTTATTTTGTTCCTTTCCATATTTTATGAAAAACTGGTATATTTACCAGTTGAAACGAATTAGTTTATTTTTAATATTTATTGAAGGTAATTCATGGATGGGGGTATAAACTTTACGTAACCGATTTTCCTAGGACACTATATATGAGGTTGTATGATGGCAGCCCTTGTCGTCGGATCACAGGCCACCGCCAGCTGCATCAGTCTCCAGAAGAGCATTCCGCGCGCTTTTGAACTTCGCCGATTGAACCTGAACAGGTACTCCAGGCAGGATGCGCTTTCTTTGAAAATCTCGTCGATCATCTTCGTCTTTTTTGGGTATGTGTCTAGGCACGTACACTAAATGTGAAATCGGTTACGTAAAGTTTATACCCCTATTATCTATATTGGGGTATAAACTTGGGGTGACCAACTTTTCTTACCCACTACATCTTGTGGTTGACAATTTCTTTCTGGGAAGATGCTTGGTGAGTTGTTGCCATTTGGATGAGCCGCCAAAAAAGCATCCCCCTATACTTTGAGGATCTTCTGTTAAATCGAAAGGTGAATTCATTCAGGTAATCCTGAAGATGGTCTTTGCCAACTGAACCCTGCAACGTTCCGAGAATCCATCGTTTAAGGAGACTGATAGCTCGATGGCACAAGGGAAGTGAGGAGTCCTCCGTCAGATTGCCTTCTTCGCTGAATGGCTACGTACGCATTTTTCTGTAAATTCCCCGTTTCGTCAACGGAAAAATCAGATATAGGCCTTCTCTTCGGAAAGCCATTGTTCATCCAGTTCAATGAGCATTGCGGAGGCGATTCTCAGGAGCGCCCCCTTGTTTGGGAAGACCCTAATGTTGCGAGTCCTTTTTTTCAACTCCTTGTTTTGGAATTCGACCATGTTGGTAGTGCGCAACCTTTTTCTGGCGAAGTCGTTTTTAGCCACACTGTAGACCGTGAAGCCTTCGGGGATGTTTGACTCCATCCAGTCGGCCAAGTCCTTGAATTTGGCCTCTCTGTAGCGCGTGGCGGTGCGTTTGAGCAGACTTTCCGCCTCCTCCCGGGACGGCATGGAGAAGATCGTGCGAATATCGCGATGCACCTCCGTCTCCATCGTCTTTTTCGGGATGTAGGCCGTGGCGTTTTTCTGGATGTGGAACTGGCAGCGTTGCCATGGCACGGAGGGAAAGACGCTTTTTCTCGCCGCCTGCAAGCCGGCGTGCGAGTCACTTACGATCATCTTCAGGCCATGCAGGCCACGCGCGGCAAGCGATTCGAAGAACTTCCGCCAATGGATCTCTGCCTCCGAGTGCTCGACACTGACTCCGAGCACCCTGCGCCGGCCATTGGGAAGTATGCCATAGGCGGTCAGCAGGGCCGTATCCAGCACATTGCCATCCCGGCGCACCTTTTCGTAGCGGGCGTCAACCAGAAGGACATCCACCGGTTCGGACAACGGGCGTTCCCGCCAGGCGGTCAGGGTCGCATCCAACGTCGCCGTGGCTTTGCTGACCTGGGATGCACTGACCTCCAGACCACACATTTTCTCCAATATCTCGGTGACATTCCTGGTTGCGACGCCTTGCACGTACATCTCCGCCATAGCCACCGTAAGGGCTCGCTCACTACGGAGTCCGCGCTCCAGGCAAGAGGGATAGAAATCAGAATCCCGCGTCTGAGGGACATCCAGAGTGATGCTGCCAACTCTGGTATGAACCGTCTTGTTTTTGTAGCCATTGGCGTAGCCGGAACGTTCGGCTGAACGCTGATAGCTGGAGGCGTGAAGGTGGTTCTCGCGCTCGAGCCTCATGGCCTCGTTGAGCATGACGCGAAGCGATTCGGCAATGCCGTCGAGGCCGTGCTCCAAAATGGATTGCAGAATGGGATTTTCAGTGGTACATTCAGACATTGTGGTAAGTCCTTTCCGAGGCGTGTTTGTTGGTAGCTTAGACGACTCGGGAAACTTACCACTTTTTTTTGCCCAGGCAAGCCGGTCAGGCACTGGTGGCGACCCGACTCCGACGAGATGGTGTCCCATTCTCGTCGGGTCGCCACAGGCGCACCATGGCCCGCATGAGCGTCAAAAGGCGTTACGCGCGACCAGTCGCCTGCAGAGCGACCGTTCCGCGTATTTACAGAAAATCACGCACACTCCCCGCTGAATGGGGTTGTCTGTTTGATGGCTTTCTGCTTATGGGCAACATGAGGATAGCCTGCTACCTCAACTCCGTTGTAACCTGACCATCCGTCACTGTGAATTGTCGTTCCGGGCTCAATCAGTGCCTTGATTTCCTTGGAAAGCGTTTCGCCTGACACATTTGGGATGCATTTGAGCCTAATGCGGCCAAAGATTGTCCTGCCTGTCTTCTCAGAAAGTTTTCGCTCTGCGGCCACCAAAACAATTGATTTTCTGTCCGCTCCTCGACCGCGTTTCCCCTCGCGGACTCCGCCCACGTAGCATTCGTCAACCTCTACCTCTCCGGAAAGTCTGTCCTGGTCATTGCGAACCATCGCGCGACGCAATTTGTGAAGGCACAGCCAAGCCGTAGGATATGACAATTCGAGCGACCTCTGGACGCTCAGGGCACTATATCCGTTCTTTTGGAGGCAGATGTGCCACATAATTCTGAACCAGGTGAGAAGTGGAGTATGGGTACCCTGAAAAATTGTCCCGGAAAGAACAGAGTGAACCTTGCGACATTTGGGACATTTCAGTTTGTACCGTTCGGATATCCAAGCATCAGCTTTTGCATGGCAAAAAGGGCAGACAAACCCGTCTGGCCAGCGTATCCGTAACAGATACTTTACGCAATCGTCTTCTGTAACAAACTGCACTTGAAACTCTTTTGATGTGTTGGGATAATCAGCCATGACACTACTATACTATATGTAGTGGTGACTAAAAATTGGTCACCCCAACTTTATACCCCAAAAAATAAAATAGAAATTATAGAAGTTTTTTCAAGGTTATTGAGCGAAGAGCAAGCTCAATCTTTGTTGTCAAATTGTGAAAGAGATGTAGATAACAAGGCGCCTAAAATTTTATGACTTTGTTAGAGATATGACAAACAGGCTATGCAAAATATGACCATGCCTACGAGCAGGAACTGGACAGTATGTCTTTATTTCCATATAGGCAATTCATGTATATTTAGTTACACATCATCTTCCTCTCCAATGCCCATTTTTCCTGCAAAATAATCATCGAACAACCATGACGATGTGTTCTTTTGTTAATGTGCGAAATCTTGTGATGAACACTTGTAGTTGCCAACCAATGATTCCATGTGTAAATAAGAACTATTCTCTTCTTATGGAGAAAACTTTTTACACTAACCTGCTCCCATGAAACCGATGCTCTTCACTTTACGGTATCCATGGCACTTGTTCAGCCAGACAGCCTTTTCTCGTCGCGCATTTCCGCCGCGAAGCGGCAGAAGCGCTGAAAGCGCGACGCATACCAGCCCAGGGCAAGCGGCGCCGAAGGCGCGCGCCGCCCTGGGTGGCGCGCCCTATTGGTCCGTGTTCCTCGGCCTCTTTGGCCCCAGTCGGCGCAGCTGACTGGGGCCAAAGAGGCAATGGAACTCATTGATTGCTGCGGCGGGCACGTTTGCGTGTGGCTGTTTGGAGGTCGGGTAAGGTCATGATCCCAGGTGACGGTGCGGGCGGGACGCCCGCACCACGGCCGGGAGACGGGCGCGCGACGCATACCAGCCCAGGGATAGAGCCCACGGCGCAGACAAAGGGTTCGGAACTACTGTGTCAAGTCTCTCTTTCTATCACAAGATTTCGCACATTACCGTTCTTTTTCATCTTCCGCCGGAGCATTGCGCGATGACACTTATTTTTGATAGTCGGGCGGTGGGGATCGTGGTGCTTCTGCTGCTCATTTTTGGTGGCCGTGTTTTCGGGGATTCGGCGGGCGTAATTTTCAGCCCGTCGGTCATGACGTCTGGGCGTCATAACGCCTGGGAGGACCAGACGGTCGTGGTGAGCCTGGTCAATGGTCATGCGCACGCTGTCCGGCTGGTATCCCTGCGCAGTTCCTGCGGCTGCTTGCGGGTGGAAACGCCTCCTCAAGATGACCTCTTGCCTGCGAATGGGGCAGTCGCCATCAAGGCATACGTTCGGGGCGGCACGAAAACCGGCAGTTACACCCTGTACCTCTTTGCCGAGTGGCAGACGGCCAATGGCGATGCCAATGGCATGACCCGGCTCAGCATACGGGGGGAGGCTGTACCGCCACTGATGGTCACGTCAGGCGGCAAGCAAAATATGGGGTCGATCCCGGTTGGACAAGCGGCACGGTGTCGTATTTCCCTGCGTGGAGGGCTGGTTCCCGTTGTCCTGCGCGAGCCCGAGACAGCTTCGGACATGACCCTGGCCATGCCCAAACGCCGCCTGGCGGCGGACGAGGTGATGGTCGTCGAACTGATGCTGACGCCGCAGAAGACGGGTGCGTTTCAGCGGACGGTGTTGTTCGGTCTGGAAGAACCGGCCGGGCAGTCGCCCGTGGCCGTTACGCTTGCCGGCTGGGCCGAACAAGCTGATGGCGCGATGATTCCTTGAGCCTGCCTGATCCTGTCACTGCCAGTCAAACGTATCCATGACGACTCCTTAGCAAGAGGCCATTCGACAAGCATAGTTGGTTTTTGCGAGGGGGAGGGAAATACCCTTCGCTTCGCTCGGGCCGCCGCAAAGCGGCCAGGGGCACGGGCACGTTTGGCTCCACCTGAAGCTCTACGGCTCAATCATCCATGACTCCTATGAAACCGGCTGCCGCAAAGGTCGGCGGAAATCATGGTCCTATTGCTGGGCGGCGGTTGGCCGTAGGTTTCCGGCAAATTGTCCCCGGTGTTTTCTCCACCGGGGTGGTTACTGACCAGTTACGATGTCTTTATACGTGCGACATGCTCAGCGGCCTTCGGGGAATTTTGCCGGCGGGGCAGTCCGGCGCGTGTCGTACATGGTTTCGGCGACGGCGCGGTTGGCGTCGACGAAGTCCTGGTAAGGCGTGTCGGTGACATCGACCAGCCCGAATCCGTAGTTTTCGCCGTCCCAGCGACCGAGCAGAGTCTGGTCCTTGAAGGCAAAATGGTGCAGGCCCACGAGCTGCGGGTGGCGCAGGACGCTGGTGAAGAGCTCCCGCAGCGCGGTCTCGCGGTCGCCCGGCATGGCGCCGGCGATGGTCAGCCCGCCGAATGACCCACGTTCTTCGGTGCCGACCGTGTTCTCCGTGATCATCACCGGGATGTCCCGCGGCAAGCCCCGCGGCCGAAAATGGTCGAAATGCAGAATGTACATATTGTAGGACACCACGTCGCAGTATTGCGCCGACAGCTCGTTGATGTACTCGCGGAAATAATCCGGACTCATCAGCCGTGATCCCAGATAGAGGTGATTCGGCGCCCCGCGCTTCACCGCGTCCCGCGACATTCGCAGGAAGCGCTCGGCGAAGGCCCGGCTGAACTGCGCCAGGTCGGCCAGCGCGGCCGCGGCCGTCGGCGGCGGCTGTTCAGCGGCAAGCCACTCGTCCCAGCCGCCGAAGCTTGTCATCCACGCCGCATTGCAGGCCGCCACATCGGCGTATTTTGCCTGCAGCTGCCGCAGCAGCTCGCGTTTGGCCGGCTGGTCGGCCTTGGCCGCCAGCGCCTGCTCGCCAATGTGCGTCGCCGTCCCGAATTTGAGCTCGTTGCCGATGAAAAAGCCGACGCAGTACGGATCCTCCCGCGCAAAGGCAAACTCGTCGCCGAAGACATCGGCCATTCCCGCTGCAAATTCGTCGGCATAGACATCAATGATATCGCCGACCTTGGGGCATTTCGGCAGGGGCAGATTGAGCACGTAGGGCATTTTCTGCGCCTGGTACAACGCCGGCTCACTCCAGTTGGCGACGGTATTGAAACCCCAGCTCTGCAGCCGGCGCAGCTGAAAATCATTCCAGGCCGCGGGTGAACCGTACTTGGCCAGCACGTTGTCGCCGTAAAAGTTGAAGGTCTTGCCGTCTGCCGGGCGCTGGCGCTGGAACAGCCTCGCCCGTTCGCCGTCGTTGAGCCAGTACTCGTGCGCACGCAGTGCGTTGGTCCCCCGGGAGAAAAAGAGCCGCCCGTCCGGATCTACCAGGTACCACTTCCCGGCGTGCTTTTCCGTCCGGAAGTGCCCCGTCGCCTCAAGCTGCGGCCCCGCCGCCCAGCCGCCCCAGCGATTCCACGCCGACACGGGCTCGCGCAAGGCTGCGGCTTCGGCCTGATGACGCTGCTGCAGTTCGTCCAGCGTGCGCACTTTTGTCGGCCACTCGCCGTGCACATACTGGCCAAATTCGTCCACCAACGGGAAGAATGCCTCGGCGCTCTTCACTGCCGGGTTGATCACTCTCTCGCCATGCACCCGCAGATTGCGCAGACGGACCTTGATGTACACCGGAAAGGGTACGATGAACTGGATGGACGCCACCGCAGTGGTATTGCCATTGGTCCCGCCGGGAAAGCCGTCGGGCATGCGCCGGCCCTTGAACAAGGGATCAAAACCGTGATCGCCGCCATGCCGGAGACGGAACGTAAAAGCCTTTGTCGCCCCGGGCGCCACACTGGCCACCCCGATATTGCAGGCGCTGCTCTCCAGATTGACCTGAATCATCGCACTGCTGTCCGGGCACATATTCTCCATCTCGAACGACAGATAGCGATAGGCGGAAAAATCCCACGTCGCGCCAGTCGCCGGCAGAAGTCGGATACTCGGCCAGGGCACCACGGTATCCAGGGTGATCACCGCGTCATTGACGCCCTCGGGGACCACCGTGGTCACCGTCGGATGCGTCATCTGCACGTCCGTGGTCTTCCAGAGAACAGGCTCGCCCAGGCACAGCTGACCCATGACCGCCAGGATCGACATCATCACCCATGAGCTTTTCATCGCCACTCCTTTCGCTCTACGCATTCGTTCTTGCCGACGCACGCAATGGACGGCAATGGCCCAGGGAGCTCACGCTCACCGGTGATTCTGGATCATCGCCTCGGCTAATTTCACGCCGTCAATCGCCGCCGACATAATGCCGCCCGCCGCGCCACCGCCCTCGCCGCCAATGTAGAGTTTGTCCATGCTGCTTTCAAGGCTGTCCGGCCGCCGCGTAAAGCGCAGCGGACTGGATACATGCGTCTCCACCCCGACCAGCACGCCCCGCGTGGCAAAGCCCCGCGCCTGCCGTTCGAAGTGCCGCAGCGCCAGCGCCAGGGCGTCGTAAGTCCGCGCCGGCAACAGAGTGTCCAGCCGCTGTGGCCGCAGCCCCAGCTGGTAGCTGCTGCCGGCCGGCAAACGGCCGCCGCGTCGCGCCAGAAAGTCCTCCGCGCGCTGCGCCGGGCAGTCGTAGTCACTGCCGCCGTCGACAAAGCCCCGTCGCTCCAGCTCGCCCAAAAACGCAAAGGCCGCCGCCGCCGTCGCAAACTCTTCGCCGGCAATGGTGGATACAATGGCCGAATTGGCAAAATGGCCATCGCGCGCGGCATTGCTCATGCCGTTGGTAGACAGGCGTTCGTGCTCGCAGACCGCCGGGATAATGATGCCGCCCGGACACATGCAGAAAGTCGTCGCCCCCGGCGCCGGCTCCGGTGGCCGCGATGAGTAGAGGTACTCCGCCGGCCCCAGCGCCGGCAGCGCTTCCGGCCGGCCGTAGCGCAACTCGTTGATGAAACTCTGCTCGTGCTCAATCCGGCAGCCGATCTGGAAGCCCTTCAATGTCGCGCTCACCCGCTTGCTCACAGCCAGTATGAACTCCCGCGCGCTGTGCCCACAAGCAATCAAGGCCGCTGGCGCCGCCAAACGGCTGCCGTCAGCCAACAGCAAGTGCGAAAATGCCCGCCCGGACGCATCGGCAGCCACATCCGCCACCCGGCAGTCCCACGCAAAACGCCCGCCCAGCGCGCAGATTTCCTGCCGCAGTCCCGCGACAATCCCCGGCAGGCGATCCGACCCCACATGCGGATGGCTGTAGTACAGTATCGCCGGGTCAGCACCCGCCGCCACAAAGCTCTCCAACACATAACGGCTGCGGGGATCGCGCACCCGCGTGAATAGCTTGCCGTCCGACCAGGTGCCCGCGCCGCCTTCGCCATAGAGGTAGTTGCTGTCAGGGTTCACACTGCGTTCGGCCAGGAAGCGCTCGATGTCCAGCCGACGGCGCTCCACATCGCGTCCGCGGTCAAGCACCAGCGGTCGACAGCCCGCCCGTGCCAAAACCAGCGCCGCGAACAGGCCCGCGGGACCGGCACCGACCACCACTGGCTCGCGTAGCTCGCAACGCCCCGCCGGCGGGCTCCACGGCACGTCGTCCTCGGCGGCTGCCGCCAGATCCGCCCGCGGGCGCGCGCCATCGCGCAGCTCCGCCATAACCTGATACAGCACCTTCACCAGTGGCTTCTGCCGCGCGTCAATGCTCCGCCGCAAAATCCGGTACGAGAGCAACTCGTCCGCAGTCACACCACAAGCCACCGATACCGCTTCGTGCAGCTCAGTGTCAATCGCCGCCGGCAACCTGCGGGCGTCAAGACTCAGATTTACCATCACGTGCATGGGCTGTCCGCTCATTCCGTCGCCAGCCCTTAGCCGCGCTTGCGTTTGGGCACGCCACGAGCCTTCACCAGCGCCAATTCCTTCTCAAACAGATGGCCGCGCTGACAGAGGTTTTCAATTTTCTCTTCGAGCTCCAGCCAGTTCTCTTCCGTCGGCTTGCTGTCGTAGTCCCAGTCGACCTCGCCCGCAGGCAAAAACTGCCATTTGATATTTTCGGCGTGGAAAGACACGCGCACCTCGCGCTTGCCGCCCTCCCACTTCTTATCGATCCAGCCAATGGGTCGACGCATAGTCATGCTCCTTCTTGCCACGCATGGCGTGGCAATATCTGCGGCCTCTGAGCTTAGCGGCCCTTGTGGGCTGCCTCAAATGCCTTGCTGATGTCTTCTTCCGTAAAACGCTCGGCGAGCTTGCCGCTCAACTCACCCCGGCGGTCATAAAACCAGAATTGCGGGAGACTGCGCAGCTTGTTTGCCTGCGCCACCGGGTCGTCGCCGTCCTTGACCAGCACCCGCACATAGGCAGCGCCGCCGCGACTGTCATCACAAAGCCGCTGCGCCAGATTGCCCTGACGCGTGCTGGCCGCCGACCCGTCGTGATGAAAATGAACCACCGTCACCTGATTGTCCACCACCATGTCCCTGGCTCGCAACGGCCCGTCCTGGTCATCGTCATCATCGCCCTTGCCCGCCGCCGCTCGCTGCGCCTCGGCCATGAATGCCCGATAGTCTATCTTCACGTCAATGCGCCCGATCTGCCGCGAAAAGTAGCGCAACTCGTCGTCGCCGGCCGCAAACAAAAACGCACCATTTTTGATCCCCAGAAACGGCGCCGTCAAGACTTTCTTCGGCGCGCCGCTCAGCGTGTACTTCACCGGCGATGGCTTCGCGATCTTCAGCCGTTCGACCCGCCGCAACTCCATCTGCAACGGCTCGGTCGCCGTCCATTCCTGAAACTGCACCCGCCCTTTTGCATAGCCAGCAAACATCCCCGAGTAGCTCTTGCCGCCGGCCCGCAAACTGTCCGCCAACGCCGCCACACTCAATATGCCGCAAATGAATACCACCAACACACCACGCATCCGACACCTCACGTAAATTACTATCAGCCACTGCGACTTCCTGCGCGCATCATAATATGACCCCGCATCCCGCCCGGGAAAGACACCCGGTGCATATTTGTGAAAAATGCCGTAACCGGTCAGTGTACACCCCGGCGCTTCGCTGGGACAATTTGCAGGAAACCCACGGCCAGTCGCCGCCCAACCATCCGACCTTGATTTCCGCCGACCTTTGCGGCAGCGTGTTTCATAGGAGTGATTGATATATGTAGTCCCGGCAGCCTTTTCCATCGCGCTGTCGCAAACTATCATCCTCTTGGCATTTAAGCGCTGAAAGCGCGATCTATGATAGCCCAGGGCAAGCGACGCCAAAGGCGGAGCGTCGCCCTGGGTAAGACGCCCAATATGTCCGTGTTCCTCGGCCTCTTTGGCCCCAGTCGGCAAAGCTGACTGGGACCAAAGAGGCAATGGAACGATGTGTCTTCCCTTTCCTGTACCAAGACGCCCCGCATGGTGTTTTTTAAGGTCGCCCCTACAGGGCTCATTTCTGGTCGGGCCCTTACCCAGGGCGACGCGCCCTGCGGGCGCTTGCCCTGGGCTATCTTAGGCCGCGCCGTTGGCGCTGAAAACATAAGACCGCAGGAATGGCTGGTATCAATGACTGATCGATTACAAAAATGCGCGGCGCTGGCCCAGTTCCCGCCGGCAGGATTATAGTACCGGCAAATTTACGTAGAGAGGCCACCGCCAACCCATCACGAAAGCTCCATTGTAATGACCATATCAGATAAGCTCCTCGCCGATATTCTTCGGCATTATCAGCCAAGCCACTTTCCCGCCCTTCACACACAAATGACCGCCTGGCGGCAAAGCCGGCCGCTTGCCGGCAAGTCCGTACTCGATGCCACGCCGGTCTTCCGCAATACCCTCTGCAAATACCTGGCGCTCCTTGCCGGCGGTGCCCAGCTCAGCGTTTATGCCCACCCGGACATCCCCTGCGACCAGGAGGTCCGCGACAGCCTCCACAACTACGGCATCCGCCTGGCCACCGCCAGCGACCTCACCCAGCGCTACGACGTCGTCTGCGATTGCGCCGGCGCTCTCGCGCAGGTCCCAAACAACTACGGCGTGGTCGAACTGACCCGCTCGGGCGTCTACCACTACCAGTACGCGCCCTACCCGGTATTCTTAGTCGACGCCGGTAAAATCAAGGTCATCGAAACCGGCCTCGGTACCGGCGATGGCTTTTTCCGCGCCATGGCCGCACTGGGCTACGGCGACCTCCGCGGCAAAAACATCGTCATCTTCGGCTGCGGCAAAGTCGGCCGCGGCATCGCCCTGTACGCGCTCAATGCCGACGCCAAGGTCATCGTCGTGGACGACTTCCAACGCGCCCAGCCGCTCCCGGGCACCAAAGCTATTGACATGCACGACCGCGCCGCCATCGACCACGCCATGGCCAACGCCTTCTGCACGGTGTCCACCACCGGCGTGAAACACGCCCTTGCCAACAGCTTCGACCAGCGCGAAGTCTGCGCCTCGGCGACACTGCTGGTCAACATGGGCGTGGTTGACGAATACGGCCCGGGCATACCCGCCGAGCGCGTCCTCAACCGCAAGGCGCCAATCAATTTCATCCTGCCAGAACCCACGCAGCTCAAGTACATCGATCCCACCATGGCGCTGGACAACGCCGGCGTCATCGAGCTGCTCCAACACCGCCTCCAGCCCGGCATCAACATCCCCAGCAGCCAACTGGAAGATAAGATACTCGCCGTCGTCAGAAAACACGGCGTCATCAACGACGATTTGGCCCTACTGGACAACGCCATCCCGCAAAGCGCCTGCTGAAACGCCGGTGGCACCGGCAGAGAGGAATCATCATGGAACCCATCAGCATTCCGTCACAGTCCGTACCCGTGCTCACTAGCGTCGATGTCTGCGTCGCCGGCGGCAGCTGCACCGGCGTCTTCGCCGCCATCCGCGCCGCACAGGCCGGCTGCAGCGTCGCCATCATCGAGGCCCAGAACCGCTTCGGCGGCACCGCCGCCGCCTCGCAAGTCTCCATCTGGCACAGTCTCTTCGCCATGGATAACCACACCCGCATCATCGGCGGCCTCACCCAGGAGGTCATTGACCGCCTGGGCAAACGCAATGCCATTACCCTCGAAACCAAACCCAACCCGTCCATCTACGCCATTCTCAATACCGAGGAATTGGCCATTGAACTGGACGAAATGGTCCTCGAAAACCACATCACCCCCTTCCTTCACAGCCGCGTCGTCAATGTCTGGCGAGACGACGACGGCCGCGTCGCCGGCGTCATCGTCGCCGGCAAAGGCGGTCTCTTCGCTATCAAGGCCCGGGCATTTGTCGATGCCACCGGCGATGCCGATCTCTGCGCCGCCGCCGGCCTCGCGCTCTGGCGCAACCAGGAAGTGCAGCCGCCCACCGCCTGCGCTAAGTTCAGCGCCTGGCCACAGTTCAAGGAAGGCATCGGTACCCTCATCCACAATGCCGCCGCACGCTACAATCTCCCAGAAGGCATGGTCTGGGGCGCCTTCTCGCCAGCCAAAAACACCTACATGCTCGCCGGCACCAAAATCCCCGAACTGGACCTCTCCGACGGCGTCTCGCTTACGGTCGCCGAAATCGAAGGCCGCCGCCAGCTCCGCGCCATCCAGGACCTCGTCGCCGACGCCGGCTACCCCCGCCCCATCCTCGAAGCACTGCCGTCGCTCATCGGTATCCGCGACACCAAGCACATCCAGGCCCTATACCGCGTCACCACTGACGACATTCTCTACGGACGCGAATTCCCCGACGTCATCGGCCGCGGCACCTACCGCGTCGATGTCCATAGCCAAAATCCCCCCGGATCGCGCTTCCTCTACCTCGACGGCCGCGAGGTATTCATCTCACCACACAAGAAAAACGAAAGTGGCCACTGGCGCGACCCGGCCCTGCCCACGCCGCCTTTCTACCAGATTCCCCTGCGCAGTATGATCCCCGCCGGCGTCGACAATATCATCACCGCCGGGCGCATGATCGACGCCGAAAGCGGCGCCTTTGGCGCTCTCCGCGTCATGGTCAATCTCAATCAATGCGGTGAAGCCGCCGGCACTGTCGCCGCTATGGCCGTCGCCCAAGACAAGCCAATCCCCGACATCCAATACCGCGTCGACCTGCCCTGAACCGCCTTTGTTGCGGACGGCTCCGCAAGGGCGCGAAAGCGCGAAGGCGTAGGGGCGGACCTATGTGTCCGCTCCGTTCTGTGCCTCACGGCTTGCCGTGAGGGTATTTTTCCTCACGCGAAGGCGCGAGGACGCGAAGAAGACAAGAAAGAGGCGGCATGTCTCGCCGCTGCGCGGCAAGCCACGCCGCCGATAGGAAGACGCGAATTCGTTGGGGCGGACCTATGTGTCCGCTCCGTTCTGTGCCTCGCTGCTCGCCGTGAGGGTATTTTATCCTCACGCGAAGGCGCGAGGGTATTTTATCCTCACGCGAAGGCGCGAGGGTATTTTATCCTCACGCGAAGGCGCGAGGACGCGAAGAAGACAAGAAAGAGGCGGCATGTCTTGCCGCTGCGCGGCAAGCCACGCCGCCGATAGGAAGGCGCGAAGGCGTAGGGGCGGACCTATGTGTCCGCCCCGTTCTGCGCCTCACGGCATGCCCCCGCTCTGTAGCCTCACGGCATGCCGTGAGGCTACGATGTCCCGCGCAGGGCTCGCAGTTGGTCGAAGGACAGCTGTTGGCGGGCATCGCACTGGGCCTGCTCGGGGCATGGCGCCACTTCGAGCATCAGGCCATCGGCGCCCGCAGCCAAAGCCGCACGCGCCAGAGGCACCACCAGACTGCTGTCGCCGGTAGCGTGGCTGGGATCGGCGATCACCGGCAGCACGCCCTGGCTCTTCAGCCAGGCCAGCGCCCCGAGATCGAGCGTGAAGCGCGTCACTTCGGTCACGGTGCGTATACCCCGTTCGCAGAGCACGATGTCCCTTGCGCCGGCCAGCGCCAGATATTCGGCGGCGCAGAGCCACTCATCCACCGTCATCGCAAAACCGCGCTTGAGAATCACCGGCTTCCCGGCCCGCCCGACCAGCTTCAGCAACGCGTAGTTCATGCAGTTGCGGGAACCGACCTGCACGGCGTCCAAATACGGCAGCAGCAGCTCCAGCGAGGCACCATCCACGACTTCGGACACGTAGGCCAGGCCGAACTCGGCCTTGATGCGCCGGATAATGTCCACCCCACCGGCCTGCAGGCCCTGGAAGGAATGCGGCGAGGTCCGCGGCTTGTACAGCCCCCCGCGCATCACCGCAATGCCACAGGCCTTTAGCGCCGCAGCGGCATCGCGCATCTGCTCGTAGGACTCGGCTGCGCAGGGGCCGGCAATCCAGCCGACCTCCCCGCCGCCAAAGACCTCCCGGCCAATGCGGACCTCCCGCGAACAGTGCTGTGTCAACAATGTGTGGTCCATATCAGCAGAACTCTTTGAAACGCGGGTCGCCGTTAGCGTTCACCGCCATGCCATCCAGCTCGACCAGCCATCCCGGCCGACAGACCGAACCCTTTACCATAATCCGCGGCATTTCCGCAGACAAACGCCGGGACATCACCGCCTCGACCAGCCCCGCGTCCGCCGGATCGCGTAAATACACCACCGCCTGCCGCATATCGGCCAGCGTCCCGCCGTGGTTTTCCAGCAACGCCGTGACATTGTCGATCACCCGCTCCGCCTGGGCGACCACATCGCACTCGTACAGCGTCTTGCCATGGCGGTCGATGCTGGCCGTGCCCGACAGCAGGTAATGCGAACGATCGCCGTAGATGATGCGCGTGCCGCGCTCAAAGGTTACGCCATACACATGCGTCGGCGAGAGGTTATCCAGGGCCTGCATGTACTCAATCTGCGCCGGGTCATGCCCGAACAGCGCAAAGGAGTCCATGCGCACCAGCCGATCATGCGGATGCGACTGGCCCTCAATGCCCGTGCTCGCAATGTAATGCGTGTCAGCCGTCAGACCCTGTTCGGTGAAATAACGGCGGCGCGACTCCACCAGACCCGCGTAGTTGTTGTCGATGTCACGGCAGTAAATCCAGGTCCGCTGCAAGTTGTTCGCAATCGTGCCACCGCGACGCGCCAGCACCTCAGCTACCGCCCGCAGCTCGGCGGCCATCTGCGGACCGCTGCCCCGCTCGGACGTCAGCGCGCTGCCCATGAACAGCAGCTCGTAATTGCGCAGGCGAAGGCTCAAAACGCCGTCCGTCAACGACGGCGACGACGGCAAATCCATTGTGTAGGCCTCCATGGCCACCCGGCTGCCGCACACCGGCGCCTGCCCCACTACCGCCACCGAAACACCCATGGCCGCCGTCAGCATTTCCACCACCGCCGTCTGGTTCGCAATGTCACTCACATGCAGACGCATCACCGCCGGCCCGCCCCCCAACGACTCCCGACAGCGCGCCAGCAGCTCCTCACACTCGTCCCGAAAACTCTTTCCCGGCCGCGCCGTGCCAGCAAAAAAACGCTCTGTCAAACCACTCTTGCCGGTGAATATGGACGTATCAGTCATGATCTACCTTGCTCTGTGCTCGTTGCTTCCTGACGCAGCCTGGCGGCCGCGCTGCTAAAATCACCTGCCGGGTCACGGCGACCTCAGTCATGCTCAAAACGATGCTCACCGCAATAAATTGGCCGCCAGGCAACAGCGGCAGCCCACTACGCGCCTGGCGACCTGCCACCTATAAAACGCAGTACGTGCTCGCTTTATAATACCATTTCCCGGCCTTTCTCCCGACGCCTTGTCTTCTTCGCGCCATCGCGCCTTCCTATCGGCGGCGTGGATTGACGCGCAGCGGCAAGACATGCCGCCTCTTTCTTGTCTTCTTCGCGCCTTCGCGCCTTCGCGTGAGGAACAATCTTCGCGCCTTTCTATCGGCGGCGTGGATTGACGCGCAGCGGCAAGACATGCCGCCTCTTTCTTGTCTTCTTCGCGCCTTCGCGTGAGGAAAAATACCCCCGCGGCAAGCCGTGAGGCACAGAACGCCACCCCTACAATTCGCGCCTTTCTATCGGCGGCGTGGATTGACGCGCAGCGGCAAGACATGCCGCCTCTTTCTTGTCTTCTTCGCGCCTTCGCGCCTTCGCGTGAGGAAAAATACCCCCGCGGCAAGCCGCGAGGCACAGAACGCCCGCACCGCTGTTTTTCCGACACGTAGCAATAGACTATCGCCCTGGTGCGGTTACATTTGAAAACACTGTGCCGACGACGTCTTTTTGCCCTCTCTCAGCCAAGGAGAAGATGATGCTCCATGCCTCAACGAAATTAGCCGCCATCGGCTGCCTCCTGACCCTCAGTGCCTACGCCACATCGCTCTTCCCGCCACTCGCCGAGCTCAGCGCGCACAGCGGCGACGAAGGCGGCGGCCCCCTGATCAAGCGCGGCAACGCCCTTGTCTTCAAGGTCCACGTCGAGCCCCCCACCCTCAATCACCTCGTAAAACTCAGCGTTGCCGACGACGGCATCGTCCTTGACTCCAGCGCGCTCGCCGGCCAGGACTTCCGCAAGGTCGTCACCGGCTGGGAAACTCTCGACCAGCGCCAGTTCAACGACGAATCCCACCAAATCAAGCTCGAGGTCACCGGTCCCGAAAAAGGCGTCATCAGCATCTATTTCGAAGGACGGACCGACGACGGCAAGCATTTCTACAAACCCACCCACGTGCGCAGCAATGGCCAACGCAGCATCCTCAGCGCCATCTCGACCCTCCCTGCTAATTTCCAGCATTTCCACCTCCGCTTCGATTTCACCACCCCGGGCATCTACCGCATCCACGACATCGCCTTCGCTGGCGTCAGCAGCTACAGCCGCAGCCCCGACGCGCCGCGGCGCAGCCCCGAACTCATCTTCCACGCGCCCTTCGACGGCAATGCCCAGCCGGCCATCGCCAAGGGCAATGCCCAGCCCCTCGCGGCCGAACGCCTTGACTTCCAGCCCGGCCTGCTTGGCCAGGCCCTTTACGTCACCAAAGACAACCAGGCCGACCTGCGTTATGCCACGACTGGCAATATCGTCCCCAACTGCGGCACCATCGCCCTGTGGGTCAAACCCGATTGGGACGATCTCGCCGGCGTCAGCTACACGAAAAAAGACTACCACAGTTTCTTCTGCATGGACCGCCCGTCGCCCCGCAATGGCTCCGGCGCCATCTGGCTGTGGTCATGGGGAGCCGTCCCCCGAGCCGACACCAGCGATATGAGCGACAGCTATAAAACCGGCACCAAAAGCCTCGCCTCCGACCAGTGGGCACACGTCGCCATGACCTGGGACGAAAATGGCAGCGCGCTCTTCATCAATGGCCGCCCCGCCAAAACCGCCAGCGACGGCCATTCGCCGCTGGCCACCGACAAAAATGCCCACCTCATCCTCAAAGACCAGAACATCCCCTTCTTCTTCGTTGGCTCGCACCAGCAGGGCGAATACGCCAACGCCTGGCTGGACGATCTCCGCATCTACTCCGCGCCGCTCACCAATGACGAAATCTATGCACTAGCCAGCGACGTGCAGTACTTCACCCTCGACGTGCCGAGCAAGTACGTCCACCCAGGCACCGACAAGCCCATCAACGCCACGGTTAGCATCGTCAGAGACGGCCCCATGGCCTTCGCCTGGAAACTCCTCGACGCTCAACAGCAGGTCCACCAGCAAAGCAGCGCGGCCATCACCCCGCCACCACGCCAAGATGGCGTCCGCGCTTTCCCTCTCGCCATCGCCAGCAAGGACCTCGCCCCCGGCAAATACCAGCTTGTCGTCAGCGAAGTCAGCGGCAATCACCAGGGCCTCCGTGAACGCCAAACCGATATACTCGTCCTCAGGGACAAAAATCCCTGGCTCAGCAGTGACGACGAACTCACTCTCAGCCACGTCGCCACCATCGTCCCCACCCCCGACATGAACGACCAGCAGCTCCTCCACGTCGGCCCGCTTCACACCCGCTCCCTCAACGGCCGCACATACCTCGAAGCCGACAGCGCCCGCGGCAGCCGCTTCGTCGTCCGCGCCGCCCTCCCCGACAAAGACGCCATCTACCTCCTCGAATGGGACTACCCCGACGACAAACGGCGCAGCGCCGACATCATCGCCCAATCGGCTATCGCTCAGGCCAACGAATACGAACTCCAGACTGGCTACGCCGCCGGCGATGAATACGCCAACAGCAACGACTTCATCACCCAGAAATGCCTGTACTTCCCCCGCAGCGAAGACATCGCCATCATCTTCATGACCGCCCGAAAAGACGCCCCGGCCGCCGTCGCCGAAATCCGCATCCACAAAGTCCTCGCTGGCCTGCCGCCGGTCGCCATCACCGCGCCGCCGCCGGTCAACGACTGGCAGCGCAGCCTCGGCCTCTACTTCGAGGACCCGGCCATTCTCTACGACTTTGGCGTCCTCGCCAGCAGCATGACCACACTGGAAACCACCGTTGAGCGCTGCGCCGCCTACATGAAATACAGCGGCCAGGACATCCTCACCTACCCCGTCGTCTGGTATCAGGGACGCATCGGCGACACCTACAACCCCAGAAACCACCCCGAAGATTTCATGGGCGCCTTCCTCAGTAAATTTGACCGCGAGGGCCTCGGCTTCATGGCCTCCTGCAATCAGCACAATATGCCCATCGGCCAGCTCATAATCACCAGCCAGACCATCAACGACGGCTCTCTCCACGCAAGCCCCGTCAGTATCTGGAATACCGGCCGGCCAAACCCCGGCGGCTGGCATGGCACCTCGCCGAACTTCAATATCCTCCACCCCGATGTGCAACAGCACGTGATCCAGAACGTGGACCAGATCATCGCCGAAGGGGTCGCCCACCCGTCCTTCAAGGGCATCACTTTCCACCTCACCAAACACGTCTTCCTCTGGTTCGGCGACATCGAAGCCGGCTATAACGACTACGCCATCGACGCCTTCACCAAGGACACCGGCATCGCCGTCCCCGTCAACCGCAAAGACCCCCTCCGCGGCAAAGCCTACGCCGATTGGCTGCAGGCCAACGCCTTCGCAGAATGGGTCGACTGGCGCTGCCGCGAACTCGCCGCTTTCTACAAATCCATCGCTCAGCGCCTCCGCGACGCCCGGCCGGACCTCCGCCTCAATCTCTGCTCATTCCTCGCCATGCCCGATATCGCTCACCCCGACTACGCCCAGCCCGACTTCAACGCCATGATGGCACGCCGCGCCGGCCTCAACCCAGAGTACTATCACGACTGCGACAACATCGTCATCACCCAGACGATCTACCCCGCCGACTACCGCTGGCGGGACGACGGCCGCAACACCCCAGCCGATGCCTACGAGCACCTCCGCGTCTTCGACTCCCTCCCTGGCTGCTACGATTTGCTCAATGACGCCAAAACGCCCTGGCTGCATCAGCATGACCGCTACTGGGAATCGGCCATCGGCTCTCAGAAGGCCGACCATTGGAGCGACACGCCATCCTACATCGCCTCGCCGTGGTTCCACGAAAGCGGCTGGCGCGTCAGCACCATCAACCCCGCTGGTAGACACGCCATGAAGCACTTCGTCCTCCCGCTGCGCTACCACGATCTCCTCGCCATCACCAAAGGCGGTTTCCTCATCGGCACCCACGGCATGGACGAGTTCCTCCGGCCCTTCGCTCAGGCCTTCCGCGCCCTCCCGGCGCAGCCCTTCGCCGACCTCGACACCCACTCCGAAACCGTCGTCGCCCGCGTCCTCGAACTCAATGGCGACACCTGGTTCTACATTGCCAACACCGGCGACACCCCCGCCACCGTCGACCTCGCCATCTCCGGCGACGGCGTCATTGACCTCGTCACCGGCAAGGCTCTTGATGGCTTCCGCGACAACCACGGCACCCTCTCCCTCGCGCCCTACGACCTGCGCTCCTGCAAAACCAGCGGCAGCCAGTCCATTGGCGTCCGCGTGCCCGACTAAAGCAAAGGAGTTGTTCATTAATTACGTCTATTCTTTTCAACGCGAACGCTCTTTGCTGAAATGCATCGTCACCGACCACCATGTCACTCGCCGCGAAGCGGCAGAAGCGCTGAAAGCGCGAAACATACCAGCCCAGGACAAGCAGGCGCTGAAAGCGCGCGCTGCCCTGGGTATAACGGCGACTACGTTCGTGTTCCTCGGCCTCTTTGGCCCCGGTCGGCGAAGCTGACCGGGGCCAAAGAGGCAATGGAACCTCACCTTTTTTGTTTGCTATGTCGCACGCTTTCAGCGTGCCTGGGTATAGCTTAACAAATAATTATCGAACAGCCTCAGAGCTATTGTCACGACCTTTTTTTCACTCACCCTCCACAGCACCACAACCCGAGGAAATGCCCACTCCATGTCACATCTCTTCACCCTGCTGTCCTTCGTCTTTTTCACCGGCCTGGTCGCCGTCGTCACTTACTTCATCACCCGCAAGGAAGACGTCGCCAGCAACGACGGCTACTTCCTCGCCGGCAGAAATCTCACCTTTCCCATCATCGCCGGGTCGCTTCTGCTCACCAATCTGTCCACCGAGCAGCTCGTCGGGCTCAATGGCGACGCCTTCACCTTCGGGTTGTCGGTCATGGTCTGGGAAGTGCTGGCCGTCGTCGCCTTGGTCGCCATGGGCCTGTTCTTCCTCCCGCGCTTCCTAAAAAGCGGCATTGCCACCCTCCCGCAGTTTTTGGCACTGCGCTATGACGCCACCACGCAGCTGATTTGCAATCTGATCTTCCTGCTCGCCTACGCGCTCATTCTCTTGCCGATCATCCTCTACACCGGTGCCAGCGGCCTGGCCGGCATCCTCAATCTCTCCGAACTCACCGGCATTGAGAACCGCAGCACGTTGCTATGGCTGACCGTGTGGTTCGTCGGCATCGTCGGGTCGATCTACGCACTCTTCGGGGGCCTGCGTTCGGTCGCCGTCTCCGACACCCTCAACGGTATTGGCCTGCTCAGCGGCGGCCTGCTGATCACCTACCTGGGCCTCTCGCTCATCGGCGACGGCAATGCCTTGAATGGCCTGAATACCCTCAGCGAGACCATTCCCGACCGTTTCAACTCCATCGGCGGGCCCAAAACCAACGTGCCCTTCTACACCATCTTCACCGGCGTGCTCCTCAATAATCTCTTCTACTGGTGCACCAACCAGCAGATCATCCAGCGCACCCTCGCCGCGCGTAGTCTGTCCGAAGGCCAAAAGGGCATCTTCCTCACGGGCGCCCTCAAGCTGCTCGGCCCCTTGTACCTCGTCCTCCCCGGCATCATGGCATTCTACCTGTACGGTGCTGGCAATGGCCTGCGCCCGGTTGACGCCTACGGCACCCTCGTCCGCAATGTCCTGCCCGCGCCCCTCGCCGGCTTCTTCGCCGCCGTCATGGTCGGCGCCATCCTCTCCTCCTTCAACTCCGCCCTCAACAGCACCTGCACCCTCTTCAGCCTCGGCATCTACAAGGCCATGTGGAAAAAAGACGCCGGCGACGGCGCCGTCGTCCAGTCCGGCAAGCGCTTCGGCTACGTCGTCGCCATCCTCGCCATGCTTGTCGCGCCCTTCCTCGACGGCCAGGACAGCATCTTCAACTACCTGCAGAAAATGAACGGCATTTACTTCATACCCATCTTCGCCGTCGTCGTCGTCGGCATGCTCGCCAAACGCGTCCCGGCCATCGCCGCCAACGCCGCCCTCGTCATCGGCGTCGTCACCCTCAGCGTCGGCTTCTTCGCCTTCCCGCAGGCCGTCGCCAAAATCAACGACTTCCATTTCCTCGGCATTGTCTTCGCCTTGCTCGTCGTCATGATGCTCGCCATCGGCGCCCTCAAACCCACGCCCACCGCCTGGACACAGCAAGATACCAGCGCCGTCGAACTCAAACCATGGAAATACGCCACCCCCGCTGGCATCACCCTGCTCGTCCTCGTCTTCCTGATCTACGCCATCTTCGCCGACTTCACCGTCCTCGCCGGATAGCCCATCCCGCGCAACCAAAAACGCTATCCGCTCTCCTACCCTGCCTTCCCTGCCCAACGCTCTCTGCGGCGCGGCTGTCGCTTGGCGACAGCCGCGCCGCAGAGAGCCGAGATGGGATAGGTGGGGGAGCGCGAGGGGGCGGAAAGGGCTAACAGCCCTTTCCGCCCCCTCGCAAAACCTGCTTATGCATTTCGGACGCCCCCGCCTACGCGTCGCCGCCTTGCCGCAGTCGCTTGGTTTCGCCGCGGACGCGTTTTGTAGCGAGTCGTCGTTCCTTGCTGGCGCGGGTCGGCTTGGTTGCGCGGCGCGGTTTGGGGGGCGTTGCGGCGGCCAGCAGCATTTCCACCAGTCGGTCAATCGCGGCTTCACGATTGCGTTTTTGGCTACGGTATTCCTGCGCAGTAATCACCAGCACACCATCGCCCGACAGCCGCGAGCCGATCTGCTTCAGGAGCCGTTCCCGTACCCCCTCGGGCAGACTCGGCGACGTCATCACCGGAAAGCGCAATTGCACGGCCGACTCCGTGCGGTTCACGTGCTGGCCGCCGGGTCCCGACGCCCGCGTGAATTCAAACTCAATCTCATCCAGCGCAATCTGCAGGGTCGGCCCCACGCGCAAAAAACGGCCGCCGCCATCGCTGCCCTGTCCTGTCTTCACTTCCGTCATGCCCCTGTGCCCCAATCCTCTCTGCAAGCTCAAAAGAATTCCCGCGGCTCGACGCCGTCGCAATTATAGCGTATCTCGTCGATAGCCCACTTCTGCCAATCGGCATGGCCGTCGCAATACGTAAATACATTGCCCTTGCCGTGGCGGTTCGCGGGGGTATTCCCCGACAGCAGAAAATACCCATCGTCCGTCGTATTGGGCCGATTACCGCCCATGCCCTCTTCCAGCAGCAGCGGACACTCCGCCGGCTTGCTCACGTCGCCCGTATGCGCATCCTTAAGATCCGAATTAACCGCGTAGCTGTTGGTAGTGCCGGTGTGATCCGCCGGGCACACATAGACCTTCTCACTGCCCACATAGGGATAGATGGTCCCCACCTGCACAATGAACGGCCCTTCCGTAGGCACCGGAAAACTCTGAAAATACACCCAGCCGCCCGTTGCCGAGGCACCGCTATGTCCGTGAACCAAATGCGGGAACATCCCCCGATTGTCTTGGCTGTACATCGTAAAGGCCATGCCCATCTGCCGCTGGTTGCTCAGGCAATTCGCCTGCCAGGCCTTCTCGCGGGCCTTGTTCAGCGCCGGCAACAATAGCGCCGCCAAAATCGCAATGATGCCAATCACCACCAGCAGCTCAATCAGCGTGAAAAAACGCCCGCCTGTTGTTCTGTTCATGGCCGTCTTCTCCTGTCTCCAAACCCGCCCGGAACTCTGGCCCCGCGCCAGACGCCAAACATCACGACCCGCCAACACCATATTCATTAGTCTGCTACCAACGCGCTTTTTTTCAATACGCGCTTTCTTATAAGAATCGTTTGGCCTTTACTCCTATGCCGTATATCTTATGAACTGCTTTCGAGGGCGGCTGATATCGCCGCGGTGTCCACGGATTATCAACCCGAAACCATAAGGAGGTAATGTGAAAAAGTATAAATGTACATTGTGCGGTTGGATATACGACCCGGCTAAGGGCGACCCGGACAATGATATCAAACCCGGAACCCCTTTTGACAAACTGCCAGATGACTGGACTTGCCCGGAATGCGGAGCCACAAAAGAAGATTTTGAGCCCTGCGACGAGTAAGTGATAGCCAACCGCGCCGACTGCCGACTAAAAAACGGCAGTCGGTTTTTTTGCTTGATGGCAGAAACACCGCAACCGAATCAATCACTCGCTCTGCATTGGTGCGGGCTACTGGCGCAGAGGAAAAAACATTTATGAAAAAGAAAATCACTTATACTGACGAACCAATGGGGGACGTAAGGGTGGTTCACGATTTTCTTCCCCCGCCTGAAGAATTGGCCTTTCAGGAAGAAACGATCAAAGTCACCCTGCAACTCAGTCGCAGCAGTGTTGACTTCTTTAAGAAAGAGGCCCAAATCCACAACACGCCATACCAGCGAATGATTCGACACTTGCTGGATGAATACACCGCGCGACACACGCGGTGAAAAACCCTCACTCCCGGCGCTTGGCGGCAGCCGCGACAGCGGCTGCCGCCAAGCGCCAGACATGGGATAGAGTGGGGGAGCGCGAGGGGGCGAGGAAGGGCCCACGGCCCTTCCTCGCCCCCTCGCAGAACCATCCCCAACACCCCAACACCCCAACACATCCAACACACACCACACCACCAACTCGCCTCACACTCCCGGCGCTTGGCGGCAGCCGCGACAGCGGCGACGACAAGCGCCTGACATGGGATAGAGTGGGGGAGCGCGAGGGGGCGAGGAAGGGCCCACGGCCCTTCCTCGCCCCCTCGCAGAACCATCCCCAACACCCCAACACCCCAACACCCCAACACATCCAACACACACCACCAACTCGCCTCACACTCCCGGCGCTTGGCGGCAGCCGCGACAGCGGCGACGACAAGCGCCAGACATGGGATAGAGTGGGGGAGCGCGAGGGGGCGAGGAAGGGCCCACGGCCCTTCCTCGCCCCCTCGCAGAACCTCTTCCCAACCACCAACCACTAGCCAGACCAGCCATGACCATCAGTCCCCCTGCCCATGCCAAGCTGACCGCGTTGCTCAAGAAGAGTGGCCGCAGCATGATAGGCTATCGTTTTGATGGCTCTGTGGGCAACTGTCGCGGCAGCGTGCCGTTGCTCAAGCCCGTCGCGACGCCCCCCGCCGCCTTTCATGCGGTCATCGTGGACGGCATTGCTTTTTTCATCCCCGACGATTATCGTGACGTCTTTGCCAGCGCCACTCTTGATTACGACGACCGCCTTTTCAATCGCGGCCTGAAGCTCACCTGGCCGCACCGCGAAGGCGGCTGCCCGAACTGCCGCTGAAAACTTCTTCATCTTGGAACTGCCTTACCGCAAACCGCCATTCCATCTTCCAGCGGAGGATACACATACATGTCAGACAGCTACAGCGTTTCGATCAACAACGGCGCCAAAACCATCAGCGCCCAACCTGGCGAGTCGCTCTTCCAGGCGCTGGCCCGCAACCGCGTCTTCATCCCCACCGCCTGCGGCGGCCGCGGCGTCTGTGGACTCTGCCGGCTCAAAATCACCACCAGCGCCCACCAGCCCAACGACACCGAAAAAAAACACCTCAAGGACGACGATCTCCAGGCCGGCATGCGCCTGGCCTGTCAGACCATCGTCAACCGCGACTTGGCCATTGAGATTCCCGAGGCGTACTATCAGGCCAGCCAGTACCGCGTCAAAGTCAGCAAGATCACCCACCTGACCCACGACATCGTCATGCTCCGCTGCCAGGCCGTCGAGCCCAAATTCATTCACCTCGAGCCCGGCGCCTGGATGCTCTTCCACGCGCCGCCGTCGTGCATCTGCCCCGACGGCGTCAAGCGCTCTTTCTCCATCGCCTCCGACACCCGCAACAAACAGGTCATCGAATTCATCATCCGCAGAACCCCCAAGGGCATCTGCACCAAGTGGATCTTCGAACAACTGCAGGTCGGCAACGAAATCACCCTCGAAGGGCCACACGGCGACTTCCGCCTGCAAAATACCACCAAGGACGCCATCTTCATCGCCGGCGGCAGCGGCCTCTCGGCCATCCGCAGCATCCTCCTCGAAATCAAAAACAAAAAAATCCCCAAGAAGGCCACGCTTTTCTTCGGCGCCGTCAGCCGCCGCGATCTGTACCTGCTTGACGAACTCCAGGCACTCGCGAAGGACCTCCCCGGCTTCTCCTTCATCCCCGCGCTCAGCGCCCCCGAACCCGACGACAATTGGCAGGGCGAAACCGGCTTAATCACCGATGTCGTCGCCAAGCACCTCCAGAATGCCCAGGACAAAGAAGCCTACCTCTGCGGCTCGCCTGGCATGCTCGACGCCTGCATGAAGGTCCTCGCTGACAAAGGCATGCCCGAATCAGCCATCTTCTTCGATAAATTCGCCTAGGCAGCCCCCCCCGCAGCCAGAAGACCCGCAACGTGAAAAAACGACCGGCGCAGCACATCATCCCCGGCATGCCCCCGGGGATCATCATCCCCAGCGACTCCGCCCAGCATCCCCGCGGCGTCGATCTGCTCACCTACTCCGCCGATGCCGTCGACGAACGCCCGGGCCTTGCCGTCGACGATGCCCTCGCCGCCATTCGTGCTGTCACGCAAGCGCCGGCCACCCCGCCGCAGGTCCTCTGGCTCAATGTCTCCGGCCTGGCCGACGCCCAGCTGCTCAAAAAAATCGGCGAAGCGCTCACCCTCCACCCCCTCGCCATGGAAGACGTCGTCAGTCTCCGCCAACGCCCACGCGTGGACAACTACGACAGCCATCTCTACATCCCCCTGAAGATTCTCCAGCAGGACGACAACGCCCTCACCTTCAACCAGCTCAGCATTTTCCTCCTCAATAATCTCGTCGTCACCTTCCAGGAACAAACTGGCGATGTCCTTGACGCCGTCCGCCTGCGCATCCGCCACGGCAGTGGCCGCATCCGCCAAATGGGCGCCGACTACCTCATGTACTCCATTATCGATACGGTCATCGACAACTACTTCCCCTGCCTGGAACAGATCAACGACCTCATGGAGGCCCTGGAGGAAAAAATCATCCGCAACCAGGCCCACAAAGACAGCATCGAGTACATCCACCGCCTCAAACGCGACATCCAGGAAGTCCGCCGCGCCATCTGGCCGCTGCGCGATGCCATCGGCGCACTCTATCGCGACGAACTCCCAAACGTCAGCAAGGCCATCCGACCATTCCTCCGCGACTGCCAGGACCACGCCATCCTCCTCTTCGACTCCATCGAAAACTGCCGCGAATTCGCCAATAGTCTTATGGACATCTACCTCAGCACCCTCTCCAACCGCATGAACGAAATCATGAAGGTCCTCACCATCATCTCGACGATCTTCATCCCCCTCACCTTCATCGCCGGCATCTACGGCATGAACTTCGCAACCATGCCCGAACTGCAATGGCGCTGGGGATACGCCACCTGCCTGGCACTCATGGCAATCTGCGCCGCAGTGATGATCGGGCTCTTCAAACACGTCGGCTGGCTCGACTTCAAACAAAAAACCACCATCACCCGCAAAAAACGCCTCCCCCACCAACACGCCATCGCTATCCTCGAAAACTGGCTCAAACAAAATAAGTGACCACCGACGACCCGGTGGCTCCCACAAGCAGCGCCCAAACTGGAAGCGGCTCCCAGCCGCTTCATAACAAGTCCCGCAAGCAGCGGCTGGAAGCCGCTGCTACTCTCGGAGGCGTCCCGGAAGGGCGACGCGCGCGCGTGGTAATCGGTCAGTGATGGCTATTGGCCGGGACCGTGGGGACCGGTTGGCGGCGGCGCTGTGGCGAGGACTCACGACTCATAAGGCATGATCCCATGGATTGGACTGTGGGGACTTTCGGGACTATGGGGAATGACGCATTGGACGCCGGGGACTGCTTGACGGACGCCGGGGACTGCTTGACGGACGCCGGGGACTCCTGGGAGCGACGCCGGGGACTGCTGACCGATTACCGCCCGTGCGAAACTTCCTGTCTGGTGCCTGCGCAAAGCGTCCAACATGAGGTAAAGTAGTGACCGCGTTTCCGGCCACGAGCCGACGGCGCGTGGCCGGAAACACCCACGCCTCTTTTACACCTTATTCATCCCATCCCTCCTCCCTTAACCGGCGCTTGGCAGACGCCGCGACAGCGGCGACGACAAGCGCCTGACATGGGATAGAGTGGGGGAGCGCGAGGGGGCGAGGAAGGGCCCACGGCCCTTCCTCGCCCCCTCGCAGAACCTCTTCCCAACCACCAACCACCAACCACCAGCCACCAGCCACCAGCCACCAACCAACCAACCACCCTCACCTCGCCTCCATCCCGGCGCTTGGCGGCAGCCGCGACAGCGGCGACGACAAGCGCCTGACATGGGATAGGTAAGGGAGCGCGAGGGGAAGGGAAGGGCCAATGGCCCTTCCTCGCCCCCTCGCAAAACCATCCTCCCAACCACCAACACCTCACCCACAGCCCCTGGTAGAGCATGACGACCATCAGCAACACAGTCAACACGAATTCCTCGCCGAGCAAACTTCGGATCACGGACATGTTTTTCACGGACATCATTGGCGCGCCGATGCACTGCACGCTAATGAAGATCACGACGAACCAGGGCCTGGTTGGTCTCGGCGAAGTGCGTGATGCGGCCAGCAGGACCTACGCGGCGATGCTAAAAAGCCGCATCATTGGCGAGAACCCCTGCAACATCGACAAGATCTTTCGTCGCCTCAAGCAATTTGGCGGCCAGTCGCGGCAGGCCGGCGGCGTTTGCGGCATTGAGATTGCGCTATGGGATTTAGCTGGCAAGGCCTATGGCGTGCCGGTCTATCAGCTCCTCGGTGGCAAATTCCGCGACCGCGTCCGCATCTACTGCGACACCGACGTCCGCGGCAAGCACAGCGGCAGCGACATGGGCCGTGCCCTCAAAGAGCGCATGGCCATGGGCTTCACCTTTCTGAAGATGGACTTGGGCATCAACCAGCTTTTTGGCGAAGCCGGCACCATCTGCTCGCCGACGGGCATTGTCTCGCCGGACCTGCGCGACCTCCCTGACCGCAGCGATCCGCATCACCGCCTTCTTGCCCGCAATCGCAGTTACGACGCCAACAACATCGCCCATCCCTTCACGGGCATCCACCTCACCGAAAAGGGCTTCGACCGCCTCGAACAATACGTCCACGACGTCCGTCAGGTCATTGGCGACGACATCCCCCTGGCCATCGACCACTTCGGCCACATCGGCGTCGACGACTGCATCAAACTCTGCCGCCGCATTGAAAAATACAACCTCGCCTGGGCCGAGGACATGCTCCCCTGGCAGCTCACCGGCCAATATCAGCACCTCCACAATCACACCACCGTGCCGCTCTGCACGGGCGAGGACATCTACCTCAAAGAGAACTTCCAGCCCCTGCTAGCCAGCGGCGCCCTCGCCGTCATCCACCCCGACATCCTCTCCAGCGGCGGCATCTACGAGAACAAAAAGATTGGCGACATGGCCCAGGACTACGGCGTCGCCATGGCCATGCACATGGCCGAATCGCCCGTCGCCGCCATGGCCGCCGTCCACTCCGCCGCCGCAACCGAGAACTTCCTGGTCTGCGAAAATCACTCCGTCGATGTGGACTGGTGGGACGCCATCACCACCGGCACCCCCGCCAAAATCGTCCAGAATGGCTATATCGACGTGCCTGACAAACCCGGCCTCGGCATCGACGACTTCAACGACGAGGTCCTCAAAGAGCACCTCCACCCGGCATTCCCGACCCTCTGGGCGCCAACCAGCGAATGGGACGGCGAGTGGTCGCACGACCGCCTCTGGAGCTGAACACCACCCCTCCCCTTTAACCCACCAAGCAGCAACAGCAACACACTCTATGCCAACCGTCTTCATCTCCGGCAGCCGCGGCCCCTGCACCCAGTCCATCGCCAGCCACCTGGCCGACCACGGCTACAGCGTCGTGGTCAATGGCGAGGCATGCCCCCACAATGCCACCCGCAGCAACATCGCCCTCGACGACAGCGCCGCCGTCAGTGCCTTCTTTGACCAGTTCGACAACGGTCCTGAAAACACCCTCGCCGGCGTCATCATCGTCCCGCCGCCGCCGCTCGGCGCCAGCATCGCCAATACCAGCGAGGAACGCTGGGAGCAGTCCTTCGCCGACACCGTCCTGCCGGCATTCCTCCTTACCCAACGCGCCGGCAAGACCCTCACCCGCCAAGGCCACGGCGCCCTGATTTTCCTCGGCTCCATCCACGCCGAAAAACCCACCGGCTTCGACCACCTCCACGCCGAAAATGCCGCCGCCTGCCAGATGCTCTGCCGCGAAGCCGCGCTCGACTTCGGCACCCGCGGCATCGGCTGCTTCTACGTCCAGCGCGGCGTCTTTCCCGCCGATGAGCCCGACGGCACGCCGCTGACCAACGTGTACAGCGCACCCGACCTGCAGTATCCCGCGCGAAGCTACCCCGGCGAAGACTGCCTCAACGGCCTTATCCAGTTCCTCCTCACTCCCGCCGCCACGCCCCTCAGCGGCAGCGACCTGCGCGCGGATTTCGGTATGACCATGTTCTACGGCTGGCAAATACCCGAAAACAGCGCGCCGCCTAGCTGGGACGGCCTCCGGCACCTGTTCCACAAACACCACCACGCGCCGCCACCACCGCCCGTCCTAGCGCCCGTCGCCGCCACCGGCCGCCCCCCCACAGCCATCATCACCGGCGGCGGCAAAGGCGTCGGCGCCGGCATCGCCAAGGTCTTTTGCCAGGCCGGCTATCGCGTCTGCATCGGCTTCAATGCCAATCGCGATCTCGCCCAGAAAACCCTCGCCGACATCACCGCCGCCGGCGGTGACGCCTTCATCTTCCAGGCCGACATCGCCCGCCGCGACGCCGTCCAGGCCATGGTCGCCGAATGCGTCCGGCGCTATGGCGGCGTCGACGTCCTCGTCAACAACGCGGCGCTACAGCCCAATCTGTACATCCGTGAGTACGACGCCAAGACCCTCCGCGACATCTGGGAGATCAACATCGGTGGCTATCTGCGTTGCACCCAGGAATGCCTGCCGTATCTGGCGCAGAGCCCCTGCCCACGCATCATCAACATCTCGTCCATCCATGGCAAACGGCCTGCCGTCTTCGACGTGGGCTACGCCATGACCAAAGCCGCCATCCGCCTGTTCACCCGCGAAGCCGCCCTCGAATTCAAGGACCGCGCCATCACCGTCAACACCGTCGATCTCGGCGCCTGCAAAATCGAGTTCAAAACCGGCAATTATCCCTTCCGGCTCGTGCACGTGCCCGGCACCATGCAGCAGCCCCGGCATCCCCTCCACAAACTCACCACCCCCGAAGACGTCGGCCAGCTCGCGCTCTTCCTCGCCTCCGCCAATGCGGCCCAAATCACCGGCGCCGGCATCCGCATCGACGGCGGCGCCGTCCTCGTCTGAAACCACCACCACCCACGCATCCGAAAGGCCCTGTCATGAGATTCGACTGCAAAGACGACATCATCCAACTGACCCCGGAGTGGAAAGGCGAACGCTTCCCCAATGGCCGCCCGCGCGTGCCCGATGCAGTCCTCAATCGCCTCCGCAAGGTCACCTTCGAAGAAGCATGGGGCCCCCTCTGGGGCCAGGGCTATAAATACCAGTGGGAATGCGACTTCAAGCTGGTGCACCCCGACGCCAAACTCGTCGGCCGCGCCGTCACCGCCGTCATGGTGCCCATGCGACCCGATCTGCACAAAACCCTCCTCGACTACGGCCACCAAAGCGAAAACCGCCGCGGCTTCTTCAATCAGTGGGTCATCGACCAGCTCGCCGAAGACGACGTCGTCGTCGTCGATCTCTTCGATAAAATCGCCCAGGGCACTTACGTCGGCGGCAATCTCTCCACCGCCATCGCCACCCGCACCAAACGCGGCGGCGCCGTCATCTGGGGCGGCATCCGCGACCTCGAACAAGTAGTCAAAATCAAGGAAACCCAGACCTTCTACCGCGGCGTCGATCCCACCGGCATCGGCGATGTCACCATGACCGGCATGAACGTACCCTGCCGCATCGGCAAGGCCATCTGTATGCCTGGCGATGTCGTCCTCGGCACTATCTCCGGCGTCATCTTCATCCCCCCGCAACTCGCCGAAGCCGTCGCTACCCAGGCCGAAAAATCGCACGTCCGCGATATCTTCGGCTTCATCCGCCTCGCCGAAAAAACCTACACCACCGCCCAAATCGACACCGCCTGGACCCTCCCCATGTGGCAGGACTTCATCGCCTGGTTCAACAACGACCCGCAGGCCAAACCATACCAGCATCTCACCTGGGACAAAGAACTCGAAAAAGCCCAAACCACCGCCGCCAACAACACCCAGGTCCGCCTCTGAGCCGGCACGCTCTCCAGCCCGCGAGCAACGCCCAAAGTAGCAGCGGCTTCCAGCCGCTGCTACTCTATCCCGGCGCTTGGCGGCAGCCGCGACAGCGGCGACGACAAGCGCCAGACATGGGATAGAGTGGGGGAGCGCGAGGGGGCGAGGAAGGGACAACGTCCCTTCCTCGCCCCCTCGCAGAACCTCTTCCCAACCACCAACCACCAACCCACCACCCGCACTCACCGCTTTCCATTCCTGGCGCTTGGCGGCAGCCGCGACAGCGGCGACGACAAGCGCCTGACATGGGATAGAGTGGGGGAGCGCGAGGGGGCGAGGAAGGGACAACGTCCCTTCCTCGCCCCCTCGCAGAACCTCTTCCCAACCACCAACCACCCTCACCCCGCCCCTCGCAAAACCGTCCCCGCCTCTCCTAGAGCTTACCGTCGTCGGGGTCGGTGGTATCGGTGAAGTCCAGGTATCGTTTATCGAGCAGATGCGCCAGCCTCACATCGCCCATGCCTTTCAGCATAGCGCTGCGGACATTTTGGAATCGCCCTTCGAGTTGTTCCAGCAGCTTTTCCAGATAATGCCTATCTCCTTCAGCGAGAAGCCGCTCGTGGAATGGGCACGACCTCACGCGCGGGTATGCCATTTTTGCGCTAAATTTGCGTATTCGTTCCTTACTGAGCATACACAGCGGCCGGATCAGCCGTTTTGTGCCGGCATCGGCGGCCACATTTGGGCCCATCGTCTTCAGCCCGCCGCCGCGGAACAGCGCCATCAGCATACTCACGCAGAGATCATCCAGCTGTTGTCCCAGCGCGATTTTATTGCATCCCAGCCGATCTGCCACGGCGTGCAGCTGCCCGCGTCTCAGCCGCGAGCACATCGCGCATGGCCGTTCCTCGGCGCCTTTTTCCCGCAGCAGCTCCGCACCGGGCATTTGTACGTATTCCCACGGCCATTGCCACGCCTGGCAGTACTCCCTGAGTGCCTCCGCGTCGAAACTCGCGAAGCCCATATCGACCGTCGCCGCCACGACCTCAAACCGAATTGGCGCGCGACGTTGCAGCTGCCCCATGGCGTGCATCAGCGTCATACTGTCCTCGCCGCCGCTGAGTCCCACCAGCACCCGATCGCCCTCGGCGAGCATCGCATAGCGATTCACCGCCTCCGACACCACCCGGCACAGCTGCTTAAATTCCTTGTCCCGACGTAATTCATCAGGCGTCATCCGCCATTCTCCATCTTTCGCGATCATTCACAGGCTGCCATCACTCCACCACTCGCGCCATAAAATAATGGCAACTACCACAATGGCATGCCCACCCACTGCAATAATCGGTCAGTGATTGATAACCAAAACTGTGGTGCCTCTACGAGGCACTGTCGGTTGGCAGGCTGCGTCCCCAGGCTAAAGCCTGGGGTTAAGCATGGTTAAGCGCCTACGGCGCAAAAACATGGAAATTGAATGATGGTGGTTTTCGGCCCGAACCGGACAAAGCAAGTCGCCTGATCGGCCAAGTTCGGCCCGGAGGACCGCACCATGCATAGCCCCGGGTGAGGCGCCCGGAGGGCGCCGCAACCCGGGGTATGATAGCAAGTTAGAATTGCGCCCGGAGGGCGCCACATTGGCGAGGCACGCCGCGTCCCACGCGCCAGAGTAAGGCAGACGTGCCGACATTATCAATCACTCCTAGGAAACCCGCTGCCGCAAAGGTCGGCGGAAATCAAGGTCGAATGGCTGGGCGGCGACTGGCCATGGGTTTCCTGCAAATTGTCCCCGGTGTTTTCCCCACCGGGGTGGTTACTCCTATGAAACCGATGCTCTTCATTTAACGGTATCCATGGCACTTGTTCAACCAAGCAACCTTTTCTCGTCGTGCATTTCCGCCGCAAAGCGGCAGAAGCGCTGAAAGCGCGAAACATACCAGCCCAGGGCAAGCGGCGCCGAAGGCGCGCGCCGCCCTGGGTAGCGCGCCCTCTACGCTCGTGTTCCTCGGCCCCTTTGGCCCCAGTCGGCGAAGCTGACTGGAGCCAAAGGGGCAATGGAACTCACTAGCTTGCCTAGGGGTGACGTCGGCGGCATATCGGGCATCCAATATCAATGACTCCTATGAAACCCGCTGCCGTAAAGGTCGGCGGAAGTCAAGATCGAATGGCTGGGCGGCGACTGGCCGTGGGTTTCCTGCAAATTGTCCCCGGTGTTTTCCCCTCCGGGGTGGTTACTGACCGATTACTCCCCACTGCCAATATTCCCCCTCGTTCTTTTTGTATTTTACTGCGAGTAATTTACATTACTAATTCTTGTGTTTATGGAAGAATGGGTCTTATCATCACTGCCGGCCCGGCGTACCGCTGGGCGTTTTTTTTGAGGGCTGCGAGTCAATGAAGCGAAACATCGTATTAAGCGGCGTCGGTGGCCAGGGCATCCTCCTGGCGGCGAAGATCATTGCCGAGGCCGCCGAGTTGCAGGGCTACCAAGTTACGACGCATGAGATTCACGGCATGGCCCAGCGTGGCGGGTCGGTAACGGCACAGATCCGTTATGGCGAAGAAGTGCATTCGCCGCTGATACTGGAAGGCGAGGCCGACATCTTGGCGTCGTTGGAGGCCATCGAGGCCATTCGCTACGCGCATTACTTGCTTCCGGGCGGCCTGGCAGTGATCTCGCAGCAGCAGCTGATACCGGTTACCGTCTCCACGGGCCAGGCCCAGTATCCCGCCGACATCGAGCCGATGCTGGCCCGGGCCTTCCCGCGCTACAAATATCTCGATTTCTGCAGCATTGCCGAGTCGCTGGGCAATGCCCGCATGAGCAACACGGTGCTGCTTGGCGCGCTTTCGACCGGCTTGGACGAAATCCCGCCGGCGACCTGGGAGAAGGCCATTGCCGTCTGCGTCAAGCCGGCCTTTGTCGCCATGAACACCACGGCCTTCCACAGGGGCCGCGCACTCTGAGTTGTCATTTTATCCTATAGCCGCGGCCTCGTGAGTGACCATTACCGAAGGAAGAGCGCTCCATGAGCAACAACTTTTTCAACCCCGTCGAAGAATGCTATTCAGTCGATGAACTGCGCGCGGTGCAGGACCAGCGTCTGCGCCAGGTCGTCCGCCACACCGACCTCAACAGCCGTTATTTCCACGAGCGCTATCAGGCCGCCGGCATTGACAGCGCCGGCTTCCGCGGCCTCGACGACCTCCACGCGCTGCCCTTCATGAGCAAGATCGACTTCCGCGAACAGTACCCCGACGGCATGTGCTGCGTGCCCAAAGACCGCATTGTCGAAATGCACATGTCCAGCGGCTCCACTGGCACGCCGGTGGTCATGCTCTACACTCAGCACGATGTCGATCAGTGGGCCGAATGCATGGCGCGTTGCTACTGCATGGCCGGCGCCAAACCCGGCGACGTGGTGCAAATCACCCCCGGCCTCGGTCTCTTCAACGGCGGCTTCGGCTGCTTCCACGGCGCCCGCGCCAATGGCATGTTCATCATCCCCGCCGGCCCCGGCAACACCCAGCGCCAGATACACCTCGCCCGCGACTTCAAAACCAGGGTGCTCGTCGGTGTGGTATCCTACGGCACCCGCATCATGGAAATGATGCAGGAGATGAAGGTGTCACTACCCGACCTCGAAATCGGCATCTTCGGCGCCGAAGCCTTCTCCGACGCGATGAAGGCCAAGCTGCGCGACGGCATGGGCATCGACGCCTACGACATCTACGGCATGACCGAAACCGGCGGCATCGGCACCCTCGGCCAAGACTGCTGCGCCCACAATGGCACCCACGTCTGGGAAGACCACTACATCGTCGAAGTCCTCGACGCGACGACCCACCAGCCCGTCGCCGACGGCCAGCTCGGCGAGCTCATCGTCACCTCACTCACCCGCGAAGCACTGCCCGTCATCCGTTTCCGCACCGGCGATCTCACCAGCGTCCTCTCCCGCGAAAAATGCGTCTGCGGCCGCAGCCACGTCCGCCTCGCGCCCATCAGCGGCCGCGTAGACGACATGCTCATCATCAAGGGCGTCAATTTCTTCCCCAGCCAGGTCGAACAGTCCCTCATGAAAATCCCCGGCGTGCTGCCGCAGTACCAGATTTTCGTCAACGACGTCAATGGTGTCAAGGAACTCTACATCAAGGTCGAAGCCGAAAAAGGCGTCACCGGCCACCAGATCGTCAAACAACTGCGCGAAGACCTCGGCTTCTCCCCCGACGGCGATGTCTTCCCGGCCGGCACCCTGCCCCGCCAGGACGGCAAGGCCAAGCGCGTCTTCTATATGAAAAATGGAGTGGAGATTCAATGAAGCAGCTGCTCTCTGGCAACGAAGCCATCGCCCGCGGCGCCTGGGAAGCCGGCGTCCATGCCGCCTTCGGCTACCCCGGCACGCCGTCCACCGAAATCCTCGAAGCACTGGTGAAATTGCCGGACGTCTATTGCGAGTGGTCGCCCAATGAAAAGGTCGCCCTTGAAGCCGCCGCTGGCGCCGCCATCGCCGGCACCCGCAGCATGGTCACCATGAAGCACGTCGGCCTCAATGTCGCCGCCGACCCGCTCATGACCCTGTCCTACATCGGCGTGGTCGCCGGCATGGTCGTGGTCGTCGCCGACGACCCCGGCATGCACTCGTCCCAGACCGAACAGGACACCCGCCATTACGCCCGCCTCGCCAAGGTGCCCATTCTCGAACCCGGCAACGCCGTCGACTGCCGCGACTTCATGATCCGCGCCTTCGAGCTCTCCGAGGCGTACCGCTGCCCCGTCATTCTCCGCTCCACCACCTGCGTCAGCCACTCGCGCTTTCTCTGCGAAACCAAGGACCGCCAGGCCCGCGAGCGCATGCCCTTCGAACGCAATCCCTCGCAGTTCGTACCGCTGCCCCTATGGGGCCGCAAACTCCGCGTCAAGGTCGAAGAACGCCTCGACCGCCAAAGCACCGCCGCCGCCGCCGCTGCCGACCTCAATCGCGAATTCCTGCGCGCCCCGGCCCTCGGCATCATCTCCTCCGGCGTGGCCGCCCTGCATTGCCTGGACATCTTCCCCGACGCCAGCGTCCTCAAGCTCGGCTGGGCCTGGCCTTTCCCCGACGACCTCATCCGCGCCTTCGCCGGCAAGGTCCAGCGCCTGGTGGTCATCGAAGAAGGCGACCCCATCCTGGAAGAGCACATCAAGGCCTTGGGCATCGCCTGCGACGGCAAAAATATCGTCCCCCGCACCGGCGAACTCACCCCCGCCCGGCTCATGCAGGTCAAAAGCGCCATCGATGGCCAGCCGCACCCCGTGCCCACCGCCATCGCCGACGCCGCCGACCTCCCCGCGCGCCCGCCCATCCTCTGCGCCGGTTGCCCGCACCGCGGCCTCTTCTACGCCCTGAGCAAATTCGACGTCGTGGTCACCGGCGATATCGGCTGCTACAGCCTCGGCGTCTTCCCGCCACTCTCGCGCACCGACGTCATTCTCTGCATGGGCGGCGGCTTCACCCTCGCCCACGGCATGTCCAAGGCCGGCGAAACCCGCCCCGTCGTCGGCATCGTCGGCGACTCGACCTTCTTCCACTCCGGCATCACCGGCCTGCTCAACATGGTCTACAACCGCGGCAACGCCACCCTCATCGTCGCCGACAACCGCACCACCGCTATGACCGGCCACCAAGACCACCCCGGTACTGGCAAGACCCTCATGGGCGACCCAACCATCGCCGCGTCAATACCCGACATCGCCCGCGCCTGCGGCATGAAACGCATCCGCGTCATCGACCCCAATGACATCGACAACACCATCGCCGTCTTCAAAGAAGAACTCTACGTCGACGAGCCGTCGCTGATCATCACCCAGGCGCCATGCGTCCTCAACGACAAAAGCGCTGTCAGAGCCCCCCTCCATATCAACCCCGACGCCTGCAAAAACTGCCGCTCATGCCTCAAACTCGGCTGCCCAGCCATTGAGTCCGCCGACAAAAAAACCAAACCCGCCATCAATCCCCAACTCTGCACCGGCTGCGCCATGTGCCAGCAAGTCTGCAAATTCAACGCCATCACCAAAGCCTGACATACACGGCCACGGCACCAGCGTAGCCGCGGCTTCCAGCCGCGGCCGGACGTGCCCTTCTCCCGTTGCCGTCCCGCGCTGGCGGTATCGCCGGCGTTTCTCCCGGCCGTGGTGCGGGCGTCCCGCGCTGGCGGTATCGCCGGCGTTTCTCCCGGCCGTGGTGCGGGCGTCCCGCCCGCACCGTCGCATCGGTTCAGGACCTCACTGACCTCCAAACAGCCACGCGCAAACGTTCCCCAGCCTTGTCGCTGGCGTCTCTCCCGGCCTTGTCGCCGGCGTTTCTCCCTGCCTTGCCGCCGGCGTTTCTCCCGGCCGTGGTGCGGGCGTCCCGCCCGCACCGTCGCATGGGACCAGGACCTCACTGACCTCCAAACAGCCACGCGCAAACGTTCCCCAGCCTTGCCGCCGGCGTTTCTCCCGGCCGTGGAGTGGGCGTCCCGCCCACTCCGACGCGACGGCTTATTTACCCGCCCCGGCCATCCCCACCGACCGTACCTGGCCCGTCTCGCGGCGTCCCGCATCGCAATATCGGCGCCCATCGCGCCCACCACCTAGTTACCCCATCCCCCTACCGACCGTTGCCAAAAACACCTGTTGTTGTTCGGGGCTGAGTAGTCGGAAACGTTCCACGAGCCATTCGATCGCCAGCTTGCTCAAATGGCCCTCAATCTCCGCCAACATGGCGCGCTGCCGTTCCTGTCCCGACGCCGACAACACTGCCGGCGCGGCGGCAACGCGCGCGTGCAGCGTGCTGACCTCGGCCGCGCTGAGCTCCGCCAGTTTCGCCGTGCGTCCTTCCAGCTCAGCGAGCCATGCCGCAGCCTTGCGCTCCCGTTCGGCTAGCTGCTGCTGGCAGAATTTCGCCATGGTCTCCACTGGGTCCCATGGCAGCTCTGCGTCCGCGAGTTGCTCCTGGACATCGGCGCTGATTTTGGCCGCGTGGGCAACATACTCGTCTGGGGTCAGCTGGTCGTTCTCAAGATCGCGGTACGCATTCATGAATACACGCAGTGCTTGCCGCATGGCCTGAAAATCCTCGAGGTCGGCCGGACAACCCTCGTAAATCGCGAAAAGCTCATTGACTTCATTGTTGATTTGTTCCAGGTCATCATAAGACGCTATCACGTTTTGCCATAGGGCACTGGCGCGTTTGTCGACCTTTTCCATTTCCACTTCAACAGCGTCAAGAAAGCCCGACAACTTACCTCGCAACGGCGGCAAATCGGGCAAGTCCACGCTGGCTGCAAGCTGCTTGAGTCTTTTCGCGTAGTCCGGACCCGTTTTTTGCAGGGCCCGAAGCTGTGCAATCCGCACTTACCGCAAAGCCTGCTGATTACTCGTCAGCCACAAATCCTCACCCTTCCTGCTGGGCGACATCAGGCCGTGGCCATGCGTTCGGTGATGCGGCAGAGCCGTGCGGGCATGGGAGTGCGCAAGCGCCAGACAATGCTAATGGGCCGCGATCCCTCGTGGCTGAGGACGTCGGCAGGGCCCAAAAAACAATAGCTAGCAGTCCCGTCGTCGGTTTTTCTATTTTCGCGTACAAAAAGCAGCACCGTGCTGCTCCCCTGGAGATAGCGCTGGCCAGTGGGCGACTCCGCGCTGGTGGTGCTTTGGGATTGCCAGTGGAACAGGTCATCGCTGATGGCGTAGTCCTGATACATCGTCGTGGGCGAATAATGCTTTTCAGATTTGTTCAGTGTCACCAGCAGAATATCCGTGTTGATGTCCGGCAGGTACTTCACGCCTTCGCGCATATCCGGTGTGGCGCTCATACTCCAGTTGCCAAGTGCCACGAGGATGTCATTGCGGCTGTAATTCGCGTGTAGTTCAAGTGGGCACGAATAGGGCAGGACTGGCTTAGCAGTCACCAGGTCCGTGCGCTCATCGAGGATGTCGAGGACCTCAAGCAACTCACTGAAACAGGCCCCGTTGGCTTTCAGGCGGGTGACGCTCTCCGACAAGCTGCCGATGCCCGATTGCGTGGTCCAAAGACTGAAATGAAGCATGGTCAGAAGACGCGTCTCGTCAGTGCTCAGTCGCGAAAGTCGCTCGGCCGGCGCCATCAGGAGCTCCCGCAGGCTGCGCAGCTGCGTCGCCGAATTCATGTGAAGAAGGCGCAAAATGCCCCGGCGCAGGATGTCTTCATCCGGCGCCTGAAAGTCGTCCCGACGCCCCGCAAGCTGGCACAGCCGCGCAAAAAAGCCCCTTTTATAGACGGCATTGAGCCCGAGCTGGTGATAGTCAATGAAGTGAGCCAGGCTGAGCTGCTGGCCTGTCTCGTCCTCAAAGTGACCGATGCGCTGGATCAGCATGGCCTGCCGCGCATGGGCAATATTGTTCTTGATGTTCTCAAGTATGTATCCCTGTGCCTCTTTTTCCAGGGAAATATGGCACCCCGCCGGGAGCTGCGGAAAACCCCGCTTAATCTCGTCCGCGACTCCATTGCCTGTTGTCCCCAGCAAGGCCCGGAAACGCGACTCAAAATTGAAATTACGGTGGGCGTTGCCGACGAAGTCCAGCACGGTCAGGCATTCTTTATAGACCGTGCTTTTCCTGGCTGGGTCCCATTCCTCGTGGGTCCGCAAACCACGGCCGAGCTGCTGCAAGAAGACGGTCAGACTTTCGGTCGGACGGAGAAACAGCACGGTGTCTATGGACGGAATATCGACCCCTTCGTTGTAGAGATCAACCACGCAGATGATGTTGATCTCGCGCCCCTCCAACCGCTGAATCGCTGTGCCGCGGACTGCCTGGGGGCTATCCGCGTCCAAAACCTCCGACCGTAGGCCCTGGCTGACAAAATACTCATGCATGAATCTGGCGTGCCCTTGGCTGACACAAAAACACAGGCAGCGCGAGGTGGCGATGTTCAACAACAGTTCGCGCATTTTGCCCAGCACCAGCGCGGCCCGTTGGGTGTTGCCGCAGAACATATTCTCCAGCTCGGCCTTGTCGTAGCCGCCCCTGCTCCACTTCAGGCGACTCAAGTCGGCCAAATCAGTGATGCCAAAATAATGAAAGGGCACCAGCAATTTCCGGTTGATGGCATCCGGCAGGCGGATTTCGGCGGCGATGTGGTGGTCAAAGTAGCTCAAAATATCCAAGCCGTCATGCCGTTCCGGAGTCGCCGTCAGTCCCAGCAGGACTTTCGGCTGGAAATGCGTCAGCAGGCGCTGGTAGCTGGCCGCCGCTGCATGATGAAATTCATCCACGACGATGTAGTCGTAGTAATCCGCCGGCAGTTTCTCGCAAAGGCCCTGCGAATTGAGGCTCTGAATGGACACAAACAGCTGCTCGTACTCCGTGGTCTTCGCCTGACCCACCAGTAATCCACCAAAATTCAGGTCGCGCAACACCATGCGGAATTTCGCCTGGCTCTGCTCCAGGATTTCTTCGCGGTGAGCCACGTAGAGAAATCTGGCCGCAGGAGTCTCCTGCCGCAGGCGCCGGAAGTCAAACGCCGCGATCATGGTCTTGCCCGTGCCCGTGGCAGCCACGACCAGATTGCGGGTACGATGGTGCAAGAGGCGCTCCGCCATAAGCTGATCCAATATCTCCTGTTGATGAGCGTAGATATCCAGATCAAGCATTGGCAACACGCCATCACGGGCCTGATTGCCACCGCCGCGCTCCGACTCCAGCGCCTGCGACAACTTATCTCGCGAACGGACGTCGTAGCAGTCGAATTCATGGCTGTGCTGGTAGGTCTCAAAGGTCGCCTCTATTTTCTCCCACAAATACGGCGATTCATATTGGCTGATCTTCAGGTTCCACTCTAATCCGCTGGTCAAAGCCGGATTCGAGATATTCGAAGAGCCGATATACGCCGCGCCAAAACCACTGCGACGGTGAAAAATATAGGACTTGGCGTGCAAACGCGTCCGCTTGCTGTCATAGGACACACGCAACTCCGTGTTGGGCAACGCCTGCAGCGCGTCAATCGCCGCCAGGTCCGTGGCACCGAGATAACTCGTGGTGATGACCCTCAGGCGCTTGCCGTCTTGCGTCGCCTCCCGCAAAACAGGCAGCAACAGCCGCAAACCAGTCCATTTGATGAAGGAACACAGGATGTCAATGCTGTCCGCAGATTGGATCTCTTTCTTGAGCTCGGACTCCAACGTCAGGTCCGAACTCGTACCCGTAAACAGCGCAGCATTGGCCAAAGGCGTGTCCGGCCGGCTTAGTCGGCGCCTGGCCGGATCACGAATCATCAGCAAGTACATCAGATTGTCGATGAGCTGATCGGCCCCAACAGAATCACCGGTACCCTCTTTCGCCAGCAGCGCCAGCAGCTGATTGCATAGACGCGCCTGCTGCTGAAATTTGCCCGCACCCGACATGCCAACCAGCGTTCCCGCGAGCACTTTCGTCACATGCAGCGCCAGCGTAAAGGCGCTTTCTTCGGAATCAAGCTCCTTCCTCTCCACCTCAAAATTCGGCGGCAATGCCGCCAACTGTTCCGCCAAAGCGCGGGTGATGACGCTTTCGTAAAGACCATGCTCAAGCTTCTGCTTATCCATCAACTCACGTCCTCCCTCACGAACCGTTTTCGCACGAAACCAACTCCGACTTGGGGCCGCTTTGCCGCTCGCCTTCGGAGAAGTTGCCTGCAGCTTCACAGCCGAAAATCTGCGCGAATCCATGTGCCCACTGATAATGTCGGGCTATGCGCCCTTCTCTTGGGGGCCACGTCAACTTTTCCGGCCTCATTGCGCCGGGGTAGGTAGTTTACTGTCAAAATGTCGATACTCCGCAGGCTTTTGGGAGCCATTTGGCGGCGATGGTCACTGTTGCGCACGAGTAGACGGCCTGCAAGTAATCAATGCGGGCCTTTTCGGAAAAACCCGTTTGTGCAATCAGTGTTTCCCGGAGTGGGTGGTGGCTTTGGATGAGGTATTCATTGCGCCGGTGGAGTCTTTCCAGAAGCTCAATAGCTGGCAGGCGGTCGAATTTACCGGCTTGGCCGCGGTTGCATTCTTTGCAGGCCAGGACCAGATTGGCCACGCCGTCAATGGCCTTGCCTTCGGCACAATACTTCAGCTTATGCGGGAAGAAGTGGTCCACATCGACCTCGTTGACTTGGTCATTGCTGATCATGATATCGCGGAAGCAATAGAAGCATTTGCCCTTTTGGTAGCCATTCAGGGCGGTTCGGGCCGACGTGACAGGGACTCTCTCCAGCGAGTTTGACAGCACCTGCAGGAACTGACTGTCGGGGTCGTGCTGGACACTGAGCACTTTGGCCGGCAGCTGCAAGTTCCAGGCTGTTTCCACCAGCCGCCAGCGCGATTCGGTCTCGTTATATAAATCCGTGAACATCGGCGATTCGCTCAGCCGGTAAAAATCCTCGGTGAGGCGAATGCCCTTGTTTTGTTTTCGTTCATCGTTAAAAAACCGGTGTGGTATTTCGTCGCCATGGACATTGTGAAAGGCGTCAATCACATTTTGGAAACCCAGGCTGACGGTTTGCTCAATCAGCTGTGATTGCGACAATTCATTGTTATTGAAGGCCCGGCAGGCATCCAGAAATCGACTGTTTTCCACTGTGCATTGCTTGTCGTATTTCTTGAGGTGCTCGACCAGATAGCGGGAAAAGACCGGCGCCAATTCATCGAGTCGGATCAGATCATTGGCCTGTTTGAAGTGATACAGGCTTTTTGCCAGGGCAAATTTGTACGACGCCGTATTACGCCCAAACAGGATGATAGCCCGCCAATAATTCTCCAAGGTGGGGCTGACTTCATAAAAATGCCGGGTGTGATTCATGTCAATGAGTAGAGCAGAGTCGTCCAGCTCCGTTCGTCCCTTCCCAAAGAGTCCCCAGAGTCATAACGGCCATGGCATGCGAAACCACAGGGGACGAGACATGCCTCCAGTTCCGCTGCCGTGATGTCGGTGAAAAGTCGTCCGTCTTTGCGACTGCGCTGTTCACTATCGACCTCGGGGCCACGCAATGGTATAGAAATCACGAGTCTCCCCGATGGCCTTAACAGTCTCTTGAAGGTGCGCGCACTCTCGGCGATGGCGGCTTTATCCAGGTGCATCAATACCGCTGAACAGAGCACCGCATCAAAAGCGCCCGAGGGAGTTCGAGGCAGCAGGGGCAACGCATCGCAGGTGATGCGGTCGCCGAGCTCGGGATGCAGCGCCTGCGCTTGCAAAACCATGTCCGGACAAGCATCAACGCCATAACAGTCGCAGCCGGCTTTCTGCCAGCAGGACAGATCCCGCCCAGAACCGCAGCCCACATCAAGCAGCACCGGCGACAAACCGGCGCCCGGCGCAAAAATGAATCTTTTGAGCACGGCAAACCGGGATTCATCAAACTCCGCGCCTTCGTACCTCAGAGCTACATCCCGGGCGTTCTCCGAGTAGTAACGCACGGTCCGAACATCGGCTGAGTGTATAGCCTTGGCTGCTTGCATATCACCAGAAAAATCATTCACACTGCAATTCGCCATATCTATTCCTATTGCTGATTGCACTTTGCCCAGAGATGACCAGCACTGCCTGTCGTCATGCCCATGCTGATTGCTGATTGTGGTTGCCTGAGAAGCTTCTTTTGCATTGTCGCAACATTAACGATGAAAAGAGATTCCGAACGACGAATGGGCAGACAAGACGTCACACCAGACAGATTCACAATCGGTCATTGGGCAGTTTACTAGGTTGATTTAAGGACAGGCAATTAACTTGAACGCACCCGAATTTTTTACTAAATGGAAAAGGCAAGAGGTGACTCCGAGTATGCCATGCCCGAAACACAACCTTTATACTATACCAAGAAAGAACTAATTAATTAGCCAAAAACTATCTTCTGAATATTCTAAAAATGGACTCCTCTTTTTTTTCAAACATTCACAACAAATACTTTCTAAACAGTTATTTGCGATGTTTTTAAAAAATCCAGTTGGATATACTAATTCCCAACGTTTTTCACCATTTTGATCAATTAATTCTTTTACATCGATTACCATTTTATAGTATGGATCATCCTCGATTTTGAAAGGAGATTGATAACCTTTTCCTGGAGGACGAAATGCATGTGTTAGTCTGTTTCGATATATCCACAACAAATTTCGATGTGTGAATTGTTCAAGATATTTATTGTTTAACTTTTCAAGTTTTTTTGGCTCTTTTTTCGGCCATTCTTGACTAATTTCTTTATATAAAGGGTCGTTTTGTAATGAATAACTATTCTGAAATGGCGATCGGGAAGGATAAAATTTTGCATTACATTCTTTTTCTAACCATAACTTGAAGCTTTCAAATTCTTGTGGGACATCACACATTGAATTTATAGCTTTCCAAATTTGTAACATACTTACTCTATCATGATCTTGCCATTTTGAGTGCCTTTTAATTGTCTGAGCGAAACGAATACGATTTTGTTTCGGATTTTTTTCGTCTGGAAAGGCTGCGATTGAAAGCGAGTCTATAATCGAACATAGCAACAGTTTTGCTGGCACTCCTTCATATTGAATATTTGATTTTGCGACAGCGTTATCTATCATCTTTGTATAGTATTTTCTGAAACGTTCGATTTTTTCTTCAACAGTTTCCAACATTAGTCACTCCTTTGGGTGGCGAATGATCACTTTTTCCTAGCAGTTTCAGATAGTAACCAAATAGTGTAGCAATTAGCTGACTTTTAGGTTAGCTTATATCAATTCCAAACTTTATTGTTAGTTGGCGTTCGATCAAAGCTTGTCGCAACTGCTGTGTTTCTGTTGTATGAACATCCTCACTTACTAATTGAATGGGTAACCCATTAAAAAAGTATGATTCAATTAATGAATCATCAGGATTATTGCGATCCACTGGTTCAAGTTTTCCTTCTTCTTCTTTTTCTTCTTCTGTTTGAGGCTCACTTGATCTTGCATCTTGACGTGCCCATGTAGTACGAAAGTTTCTTGTAACAATTAGTTCATTTTTTGCTCTTGTTAATGCGACATAAAGCACTCTTCGTTCTTCTTCAATTAGGTCTAGATTATTTATCGCATATGAAGAAGGATATGAACGTGGTGAAACATTAGATATATAGCATACATCCCGTTCAGTACCCTTAGCAGAATGAATGGTAATAAGAGTCACTTTATCCACATCATCTATTTCTTTTCTTTGAGAAACGAAAATTGGATTAAGTATGTAATCTTCAATAAAATCAAGAACAGAAGTATGCTTAACTGCGAGCTTTTCAACAAAATCATAATCTCGTTTCCGTTTGTCCCAGTCTTGATTTTTATATTTTTTCTCAAGCATTTGAATCATTAAGTTAACAGCTTGAGATATTAGTTGAGAAACAGCACCTTTAACTTCGCTCAATTCTTTAATGATTAATGTAAATTCTGATGCACCAAATCCCTCGTTATCTAATAATTTTAGTGAGTCTTGGATGTTATTTAAATCCAGTATCTTACTTATAATTTTTACTGCCTTAACTTCACCTATACCAGGCCATAATGTAAGATATCTCATCCACCCTATTTCATCTTGATTGTTCCCCAATATTCTTAAAACAGAAAGCACATCTTTTACATGGGCAGACTCAAGTAATTTAGTGCCACCAATAAATTGATATGGAATCTCTTTTGATAATAATGAAGCTTCAAGTTTTCGTCCAGAATAATTCGTTCGCACTAATATCATATGCTCATTCCATGAGCTCCCAGATTTTTTTCTTTTAATTAGGTCTTCAGCTATCCAGCGAGCTTCTTCCCATTCGTTATCAAATGTATGGATACTTGGGGCCAATCCATTGCCTCTTACAGCCTTTAATTTTTTATCATAATTAAGTGGACTTTTAGATATCAACCAGTTGGACACATCAAGAATTTCTTGAGTTGATCGATAATTATCTTCGAGTTTTAATATTGTTGAGTTGGGTATTCGCTGTTTGAAATTATGAACATTTCAAAAATCTGCACCACGAAAACCATATATAGATTGTGCGTCATCACCAACGCAAAATAATTGAACATATTTTACCAATGGCTCTAACAACTTCCACTGCAATGGGTTGGTATCTTGCATTTCGTCTACTAAAATATGATCATAATTAGTGCCAATCCATTTGCATAGTTCTTCATCCTGATTTATACCTGTTGCAACTATATCGAGGATATCATCATAATCAAAATAATTTCTACTACGCTTTCTTGACTCATATTCTTTCATGATATTGGCTATATTACTTTTCTGGTCATAAAATCGATGCATTTTTTTTTGTAACGCTGTATCCAAAGATGATAGAGTATTTCGTGCAAAAGAATACAAATCACTAAGCTCGGCGGCTAATGGAAAACATCCTGTTTCTTTCTTGCCACGCGCAATTTTGAATATTTGGACTTGGTCTTCTTTGTCGATAACTGTAAAATTTGCATAGCCAAATATAGATGGTGCACTTCGAATAATTGAACTACACCAAGTATGAAAAGTAGATGATCTTAATCCATTGCAATTATCATCCAAGTTCATTTTTACTCTTTCAACTATTTCTGATGCAGATCGTCGGGTAAAAGTGAGAATTTGAATTCTATCAGGGGAAATACCCTGTGCGATTAAATAAGCAGCCCTTGCAATTATGGTTTTAGTTTTTCCACAACCAGCACCAGCCAAAACAAGAACATGACTATTCAAGTGTGTTGCTGCTATTTTTTGGCTTTCATTTAATTCAGATAGTAATCGTTCAATTGACATGTGTTACCTCTTTATTGCGCATATCGCTTGGCGTTCTGTTTTAATATAAGAAACACACTCATCCCAGCGGATAATGCCTTTCACAAACTCGAGGAGCCTTTACTGAACTCAACAACAAGTCTGGCGGCACTTGATGCAAATCAGATATGCATCAAGTAGGGGCGCAACAGAACATTAAGCTTAGTACGGATTTCGGCGTCGCTCAGGCACATCTTCATGAGGCAAGAATCGTAATTTGTAATACAGCGCTGTAGCATGGGATGCTGTTTTCCGCTGACAACAGAGGCATGCAACAGTCCTGCCAATACCCGCTCATACATGGACTGCGCCCCCGTATAGTCGCGATTCTTCTCCAGCAAAAAGGCCAGATTGTTTACTTCTTGAAGCGTTTTGGGATGCTCCGGCCCAAACGCTCGCTCACAAGCTTCAAGCGCCTGCTCATACAAGGACTTCGCGCCCGCATAGTCGCCTTTTTTCGCCAGCAATAGGGCCAAATGGTCCACGCTCATGAGTGTGTCTGAATGCTCCGGCCCCAGCACCCGCTTACGGACTTCAAGCACCCGCTCATACAAGGACTGCGCGCCCGCATAGTCACGATTCTTCTCCAGCAATAAGGCCATATTGGCCATGCTCATGAGTGTGTCTGGATGTTCCGGCCCCAACGCACGCTCGCGGACTTTAAGCGCCCGCTCATACAAGGACTGCGCGCCCGCATAGTTCCCCTTCTTCTCCAGCGATGCGGCCAGATTGTCCACACGCATGAGTGTGTCTGGATGCTCCAGCCCCAGCACCCGCTCATACAAGGACAGTGCACCCGCATAGTCGCCTTTCTTCTCCAGCAATAAGGCCAGCAAGTTCATGTTTTGAAGCGTCTTGGGATGCTCCGCCCCCAACACTCGTTCGTAAGCTTTAAGCGCCTGCTCACACAAGCGCCGCGCACCCCCATATTGCCTTTTACGATACAGCAATCTGGCCAAACCGCTCATACTTGCAAGCGTGTCTGGATGCTTCGGCCTCAGCACCCGTTTGCGGACTTCAAGCACCCGCTTGCAGTCTTCAAACGCCCGATCGCACAGATGCTGCGCGTTCACATAGTCGCCGTTGCTATACAGCAATTCGGCTAGATTGTGTACACTTGTGAGCGTGTCTGGATGCTCCGGCCCCAGCACCCGTTCGCGGGCTTTAAGCGCCCGCTCACACAGGGACTGCGCCCCCGCATAGTCACGATTCTTCTCCAGCAATAAGGCCATATTGGCCATGCTCATGAGTGTGTCTGGATGTTCCGGCCCCAGCACCTTCTTACGGACTTCAAGCGCCCGCTCGCACAGAGGCTGCGCACCAACATAGTCGCCTTTCTCATGCAGCAATGCGGCCAGATTGGCCACGCTCATAAGTGTGTCTGGATGCTCCGGCCCCAACACTCGCTCTTGGGCTTCAAGCGCCCGCTCATACAAGGACTGCGCGCGCGCATAGTCGCCCTTCTTCGCCTGCAATAAGGCCAGATTGTGTACGCTCATGAGTGTATCTGGATACTCTGGCCCCAGAGCCTGCTCGCGGGCTTTAAGCGCCTGCTCACACAGGGGGCGCGCCCCCGCATAGTCGCCTTTCTTCTCCAGCAATGCGGCCAGATTGGCCATGCTCATGAGTGTGTCTGGATGCTCCGGCCCCAGCACCCGCTTGCGGGCTTTAAGCGCCCGCTCACACAAAGACTGCGCGCCTGCATAGTTGCCTATCTTCTCCAGCAGTAAGGCCAGAGTAGCCACGCTCATGAGTGTGGCTGGATGCTCCGGCCCCAGCGCCTGCTCGCGGGCTATAAGCGCCCGCTCAAATAGGGGTTGTGCCCCCGCATAGTCGCCTTTCTTTACCAGCAATAAGGCCAGATTGGCCACGCTCATGAGCGTGTCGGGATGCTTCGCCCCCAGCATTCGCTTGCGGACCTCAAGCGCCCGTTCACACAGGGGTTGCGCCCTCGCATAGTCGCCTTTCTTCTCCAGTAATGCGGCCAGATCGGCTACGCTCATGAGTGTAGCTGGATGCTTCGGGCCCAACACCCGCTCTTGGGCTTCAAGCGCCCGCTCATACAAGGACTGCGCACCCGCATAGTCGCCTTTCTTCGCCAGCAATCTGGCCAAACTGTGTACGCTCATGAGCGTGTCTGGATGCTCCGGCCCCAGCCCCTGCTCTTGGGTCGATAGAGCCTGACGGATGAGCGGCTCGGCTTGGGTGTCAGCATGAGCATCAGATGATATGATTGACACTGATTGAGCCGAAGACGACGATGAACGGACAACGCAAGAGCGTGTGGATTGCATTTTAGTCGAGGATAAATCCTGATCGCTTTTTTTGCCGATGATTTTTTCCCTGAAACCGTTTTTTCTCATATAGAACGCATCCCTTCGAATGTATCCGTGACATCCATGGTTAATTCTGCGACTGAAAATGCCCGAAGCCCACCGACGATTTCTTGGCAAGAAATGGGAGTGATTTTGAGCCGAAGTCACCACCAGTTGCATTGAATGGGCAGTTTGTCTCCCGATTTTTCCCTGGCACCCGTCCCCTTAACCCTCTCCGCCAGCTCCACCATCCGCTCCGCCGCCTCAAAGCCTACAGGCATGCAGTCTGAAGTCCCAACCGATGAAACACCCACGCGGCATGCACTAGCGGAAGGTATGGGCCACGGTGCGGCACACAAGGTCTGAATTTGGCCTCGTCCCCAGATCGTAGTCCAAATCCAACTGACAAAACATACTGTGTGTCGTATCAAAGGCAATCACACCTGGGGCAAAGCGTCATGCGACGGTGCGGGCGTAGTTGCCGCCGGGACGGCGGCGCTCCCAGGTTGGGGCCAAGGCGTCGCGCAGGTGGTCCAGGACCTCAGGCGGTGGCAGGGGCGAGACGTCCACAAAAGCCCCGTTAGGGGCGTCATCATCGTAGCCCCGGGCAACGCCCGGGGAAGAGTTGATGATTTAAAAAGTGCCCTGGAGGGGCACCTCAACAGTCATTCTGCTAGGACTAACTGGCGGATTTGTTGAGATGCCCCTCCAGGGCATGCTCGTGTGGTGGCCCTTGCCCCGGGCTGCGCCCGGGGCTACGTTGACGGCGCCCCTCTAGGGCGCCTGCTCGCGAGCGCCCCGCACATATGCCGGCAAACGGACGCGCTATGATCGGCGGGGATGGCTGGGGCGGGGAAATGAGCCGTCTCGCCGGAGTGGGCGAGACGCCCACTCCACGGCCGGGATATGGGCGCCGCGAGGCAGGACGGGAGGCGTTTGCGACCGGTGGGACCGGTTGGCGGCGGCGCTGGGGCGAGGACTCACGACCCATGAGGCATGGTCCCATGGATTGGACTGTGGGGACGTTGGGGACCGTGGGGATTGACGCATTGGACGCAGGGGACTGGTTGGCGACCAATTGGACTCCGGGGACTGGTTGGGGTCCGCTTGGACGCTGGGGACTGATTGGCGGCGGCGCGGCGCCGGGGCGAGGACTCACGACCCATGAGGCATGGTCTCATGGATTGGACTGTGGGGACGTTGGGGACCGTGGGGATTGACGCATTGGACGCAGGGGACCGATTGGCCGACGCCTGGGACTTCAGGGAACGCACCCGTTCGCGGCCGTGGCGCGCAACATGACCGGGCAACGTTTGCGGGTGGCCATTCGGGTGTCTTGTGAGCGGCAGGTCCCATGCGACGGTGCGGGCGAGACGCCCGCACCACGGCCGCGAGAAACGCCCGCGCCGCAATCGGGTGTAATTTGCGCAAGGCTGCTCGGACGTCATGCGCTGAGCGGACCTCAGGCGACGGTGCGGGCATATTTGCCGCCGGGACGGCGGCGCTCCCAGGTTGGGGCCAAGGCGTCGCGCAGGTGGTCCAGGACCTCAGGCGGTGGCAGGGGCGAGACGCCCACAAAAGCCCCGGCAGGGGCGTCGTCATCGTAGCCCCGGGCAACGCCCGGGGAAGATATGATGATTTGAAAAGTGCCCTGGAGGGGCACCTCAACAGTCATTCTGCTAGGAATAACTGGCGAATTTGTTGAGATGCCCTTCCAGGGCATGCTCATGTGGTGGCCCTTTCCCCGGGCTGCGCCCGGGGCTACGTTGACGGCGCCCCTCCAGGGCGCCTGCGTGCAATCGCCCCGCACATACGCAGGGAGACGACCGCGCTACGCTCGGCGTGGATGGCTGGGGCGGGTAAATGAGCCGTCGCGTCGGAGTGGGCGAGACGCCCGCATCACGGCCGCGATACAGGCGCCGCGAGGAGACGGGGAACGGGCCAGGTACGGTTGGTGGGGATGGCGAGTGCGGGCTAATGAGCCGTCGCGTCGGAGTGGGCGAGACGCCCACTCCACGGCCGCGATACAGGCGCCGCGAGGAGACGGGGAACGGGCCAGGTACGGTTGGTGAGGATGGCGAGTGCGGGCTAATGAGCCGTCGCGTCGGAGTGGGCGAGACGCCCACTCCACGGCCGCGATACAGGCGCCGCGAGGAGACGGGGAACGGGCCAGGTACGGTTGGTGAGGATGGCGAGTGCGGGCTAATGAGCCGTCGCGCCGGAGTGGGCGAGACGCCCACTCCACGGCCGGGATACGGGCGCCGCGAGGCAGGACGGGAGGCGTTTGGGACCGGTGGGACCGGTTGGCGGCGGTGCTGGGGCGAGGACTCACGACCCATGAGGCATGGTCCCATGGATTGGACCGTGGGGACGTTGGGGACCATGGGGAATGACGCATTGGACTCCGGGGACCGGTTGGCCGACGCCTGGGACTTCAGGGAACGCACCCGTTCGCGGCCGTGGCGCGCAGTACGACCAAGGGACGTTTGCATGTGGCCGTTCGGGTGTCTTGTGAGCGGCAGGTCCCATGCGACGGTGCGGGCGGGACGCCCGCACCACGGCCGCGAGAAACGCCCGCGCCCCAATCGGGTGTAATTTGCGCAAGGCTGCTCGGACGGCCTGCACGGAGCCGACCTCATGCGTCGGTGCGGGCGTTATTGCCGCCGGGACGGCGGCGCTCCCAGGTTGGGGCCAAGGCGTCGCGCAGGTGGTCCAGGACCTCAGGCGGTGGCAGGGGCGAGACGCCCACAAAAGCCCCGGCAGGGGCGTCGTCATCGTAGCCCCGGGCAACGCCCGGGGAAGATATGATGATTTGAAAAGTGCCCTGGAGGGGCACCTCAACAGTCATTCTGCTAGGACTTACTAGCGAATTTGTTGAGATGCCCCTCCAGGGCATGCTCATGTGGTGGCCCTTTCCCCGGGCTGCGCCCGGGGCTACGTTGACGGCGCCCCTCCAGGGCGCCTGCGTGCAATCGCCCCGCACATACGCAGGGAGACGACCGCGCTACGCTCGGCGTGGATGGCTGGGGCGGGTAAATGAGCCGTCGCGTCGGAGTGGGCGGGACGCCCGCACCACGGCCGGGAGAAACGCCCGCGTCGCAATCGGGGGGAACGTTTGCGGATGGCCGTTCGAGTGTCTTGTGAGCGGCTGGTCCCAGTGAGGGTGCGGGCGAGACGCCCGCACCACGGCCGCGAGAAACGCCCGCGCCGCAATCGGGGGAAACGTTTGCGGATGGCCGTTCGAGTGTCTTGTGAGCGGCTGGTCCCAGTGAGGGTGCGGGCGAGACGCCCGCACCACGGCCGGGAGAAACGCCCGCGTCGCAATCGGGGGGAACGTTTGCGGATGGCCGTTCGAGTGTCTTGTGAGCGGCTGGTCCCAGTGACGGTGCGGGCGGGACGCCCGCACCACGGCCGCGAGAAACGCCCGCGCCCCAATCGGGTGTAATTTGCGCAAGGCTGCTCGGACGGCCTGCACGGAGCCGACCTCAGGCGACGGTGCGGGCATATTTGCCGCCGGGACGGCGGCGCTCCCAGGTTGGGGCCAAGGCGTCGCGCAGGTGGTCCAGGACCTCAGGCGGTGGCAGGGGCGAGACGCCCACAAAAGCCCCGGCAGGGGCGTCGTCATCGTAGCCCCGGGCAACGCCCGGGGAAGAGTTGATGATTTGAAAAGTGCCCTGGAGGGGCACCTCAACAGTCATTCTGCTAGGACTAACTGGCGGATTTGTTGAGATGCCCTTCCAGGGCATGCTCGTGTGGTGGCCCTTGCCCCGGGCTGCGCCCGGGGCTACGTTGACGGCGCCCCTCTAGGGCGCCTGCTCGCGAGCGCCCCGCACATATGCCGGCAAACGGACGCGCTATGATCGGCGGGGATGGCTGGGGCGGGGAAATGAGCCGTCTCGCCGGAGTGGGCGAGACGCCCACTCCACGGCCGCGATACGGGCGCAGCGAGGAGACGGGGAACGGACCAGGTACGGTTGGTGGGGATGGCGAGTGCGGGCTAATGAGCCGTCTCGCCGGAGTGGGCGAGACGCCCACTCCACGGCCGCGATACGGGCGCAGCGAGGAGACGGGAAACGGGCCAGGTACGGTTGGTGGGGATGGCGAGTGCGGGCTAATGAGCCGTCTCGCCGGAGTGGGCGAGACGCCCACTCCACGGCCGGGATATGGGCGCCGCGAGGCAGGACGGGAGGCGTTTGCGACCGGTGGGACCGGTTGGCGGCGGCGCTGGGGCGAGGACTCACGACCCATGAGGCATGGTCCCATGGATTGGACTGTGGGGACGTTGGGGACCGTGGGGATTGACGCATTGGACGCAGGGGACTGGTTGGCGACCAATTGGACTCCGGGGACTGGTTGGGGTCCGCTTGGACGCTGGGGACCGGTTGGCGGCGGCGCGGCGCTGGGGCGAGGACTCACGACCCATGTGGCATGGTCCCATGGATTGGACCGTGGGGACGTTGGGGACCATGGGGATTGACGCATTGGACGCAGGGGACCGATTGGCCGACGCCTGGGACTTCAGGGACCGCACCCGTTCGCGGCCGTGGCGCGCAGTACGACCAAGGAACGTTTGCGAGTGGCCGTTCGGGTGTCTTGTGAGCGGCAGGTCCCATGCGACGGTGCGGGCGGGACGCCCGCACCACGGCCGGGAAACGGGCGCCGCGAGGGGACGGGAAACGGGCGCCGCGAGGGGACGGGAAACGGGCGCCGCGAGGGGACGGGAAACGGGCGCCGCGAGGAGACGGGAAACGGGCGCCGCGAGGAGACGGGAAACGGGCGCCGCGAGGAGACGGGCCTGTCCACCAAGTCCACCAAGTCCACCAAGTCCACCAAGTCCACTCTGTCCACTATGTCCACTGCCCCGCACGGACTGCCCACATGCGACGGTGCGGGCGGGTTTGCCGCCGGCAAACAGACGCGCTATGATCGGCGTGGATGGCTGGGGCGGGTAAATGAGCCGTCGCGTCGGAGTGGGCGGGACGCCCACTCCACGGCCGCGAGATGTGGACGCGCGGCAGGATGGTGGACGTTTGCGCGAGGCCGCTCGGACGTCATGCGCGGAGCTGACCTCAGGCGTCGGCGCGGGCGTGTTTGCCGCCGGGACGCATGTCGACCTTGAGCGATGGCACAGGCGTTGTTGCCGCTGGGACGGCGGCGGCGCGGAGAGATGCTAAAAATAACGATGGAAATCCATGTTAATTCTTTCTGCGAAGCTGCAAACGAGACGCACACTCCACAGCCGGGATACGGGCGCCGCGAGGAAGGACGGGAGGCGTTTGGGACCGGTGGGACTGATTGGCGGCGGCGCTGGTGCGAGGACTCACGACTCACGAGGCATGGTCCCATGGATTGGACCGTGGGGACGTTGGGGACCGTGGGGAATGACGCAGTGGACGCAGGGGACTGATTGGGATCCGCTTGGACCGTGGGAACGCACCCGTTCGCGGCCGTGGCGCGCAGTACGACCAAGGAACGTTTGCGGGTGGCCGTTCGGGTGTCTTGTGAGCGGCTGGTCCCAGTGAGGGTGCGGGCGGGACGCCCGCACCACGGCCGCGAGACGTGGTGCGCAATAGGACGGGGACCGACCTCAGGCGACTGTGCGGGCGTCTTTGCCGCCGGGACGGCGGCGGTCCCATGGTCAATGCCGCCGGGACGGGGACCGGCCTCAGGCGACTGTGCGGGCGTATTTGCCGCCGGGACGGCGGCGGTCCCAGGGTCATTGCCGCCGGGACGGCGGCGGTCCCAGGGTCATTGCCGCCGGGACGGGGGCGTGAGGATAGGTGGCAAGATAGCGTGTATTATGTGGCCCCAGACGGAGGTTTTGCCAAGCTGTAATGTTGCCGGGTGTTTTTCGGTCGGGACGGCGGCAAGGTCGCCGAGGCGGGCTAAGGTATTGGCGGGTTTTGGGATAATTGGCTTGGCCGGGCGACTGCCGGGAGGACGCAGGAGGACTGCCGGACGACTGGGGTTGGGTTGGGTTGGGTTGGGTTGGGTTGGGTTGGCGGGTATGCCGAATGACGTGGACACTGATTAGCCGAGGTGGAGCGATGACAACGGACGATCTGAGTTTTTTAGCAGAGCTGGTTGCGGCCACGACGGCGGCATGTCGGGTGGCGCCGGGCGGGGAGGCGGTGCCCGGGGTGCGAAATGATCTCGGGTACAGCGTATTTCGTCCGGGCGGGCGCGGGTGTTATCCGGCAATATGGGTGCAGGACTTCACGATGATCTTCAGTGGCGGCTATGTGAGCGACGCCGACGGGCTGAATCACCTGCGGCTGTTTCTGGGCTGCCAGAATGGCCCGGAAGGCCGGGCCTTGCGCAGCGGGGCGTGGATACCGCCGCACGCCATTGCCGATCATATTCTGCTGGATGGCCGGCCGGTGTTTTATCCAGGCACTTACTCGGCGGGCGAGGACCAGGGTGGCGAGCCGTGGGGAATTGTACCGCCAGTCAACAACCACTATGATGTGATCTGGCTGGCGCATATGCTGTGGTCGCGATGCGGCGACGGCGCATTTCTGCGGGAAGAAGTAAATGGCCTGTCGCTGTACGAGCGGCTCACGCTGGCCTACGGCGCGCCAAGCACGGACGCGCAAACGGGGCTGGTGGTCACGACGCCCGACAAGCGCGCCGTGGGATTTATCTTTTGCGACTCCATATACATGACGGGGAAGCTGCTGATGGCGTCGCTGCTGCGCTACCGGGCGTCGCGGCAGCTGGCCGAGCTGGCACGATGCCTGGGCTGCGCCGGGGATGCGGTTTTCTTCGGCGGGGAAGCCGCGCGGATAGCGCGGCATATTCCGGAGACTTTTGTGTGTCCGGGCGAGACGGGCGTGTGGCTGCGGGCATGCACGGGCGTATCGGCACAGCCGGATGTGTGGGGGAGTATATACGCCGTGTATATGGATGTGCTGCCCATAGATGTGGCGGCGGCCGTGCGCACGGAGCTGGCGGCGGCTTTGCAGAATGGCCGCATCGAAGAAGACGGCGCGATCAGGCATGTGCCCATCGGCTGCGATGCGTCGGAAAAATCCGCATGGGAGCGCACGCAGACGCCGCATAATCGCTACCAAAATGGCGCATTCTGGCATATGCCGACGGGGTGGCTCGTCGCAGTGCTTGCGCAAAGTCAGCCCGAACTGGCAAACGCACTAGCAACGCGATTCGTGAAGCACATGCGGGACAATGCTTTCACCAAGGGCGAGGCATTCGGCGCACCATGGGAATGCATCGGCTGGAACGGCGAAGCACGACAAAATCCGGTCTTCGCCGCATGCATCACGATGCCCTTCGCCGCCCTGAAAGAATAGGGGGAGGAGGGTTTTGCGAGGGAAGAGGTTTTTGCGAGGGGGGAGGAAAGGGCCGTTGGCCCTTTCCTCCCCCCTCGCGCTCCCCCCACCTATCCCTCTTCAGTCCAGCGCCTTGAGGTGGTGGTACCTCATGCGAGGGGGTTCCTTTGCCGCCTCGGTCCCAGTCTGCTTCGCTGACTGGGACCGAGGCGGCCGAGGAAAACAGACATATGGGGCGCTTTACCCAGGGCGGCGCGCGCTTTCAGCGCGCTTGCCCTGGGCTGGTATGTTTCGCGCTTTCAGCGCTTCTGCCGCTTCGCGGCGAGGGACATGGTGGCCGGTGGCGAAGTCCAAAAGAACGTATTGCCGTCCATCGTGGTTAGCAGAAAGGTGACCACTTTTCGTAGCAGGCAACAAATACCGACTCGGGTGGTGCCGTCGAATTATGTAGGGGCGGACCTATGTGTCCGCCCCATCCATCCTCAAACGGGTGCCGTCGATTGCCACATTTGAGCGCTGAGGGCGCGAGCTAAAAAGGCCTTTGCCGGCGCATTACTCCAGCCAGAAGATGACGGGTGAGGACACGAAGAAGCCGCGGGAGTCGGTGACGGCGAGGTAGGCGGCAATGGCGTCAGCGGGGGCCGTGACGTCGAGGCGGATACTGCCAACCACAACAGCCGTCCCATCGGTCCCCTTGGTCCCATCCGTCCCATTCGTCCCATTCACTCCCTCTACTCCGGCGGCGTTATCTTTGGTGATCGCGATGGGTATGCTCAGCCACTGGCGGCTTTTCCACTCGCCGGAATTGGTGGCGGTGTAGATGATTTCGGCGCTGGCGATGTCGGTAGGGCTGGCGACTTGTGCTTGGATGCGCCGGTTGTCGTGGGAAAAGACCGTGAAATTGGGCAAGGGCTGGGCGCCTTTGAGGACAGCGTCGGCGAAAGCGGTGATTTCCTTCGGGTCGCCGGATGGTGCGTGGCCGTGTGGCATGCGTGGTTTGTAGTAGCGATTGACGGGTCCCTTGGTGATGCTGGTGCTTTTCATCCATGCGGGCGGCCAGAAGAAATTGTCGTTGGTGCCATTGCAAAAAAGCATGGGCATGCGAGCGTAAACGAGGTACTGCGAGGGGTCCCACAGCGTGCTGAGGCGCATGGCTTTTTCGGTGCCCATGCCGCGCATGCGGCCGAGCCAGGCGGAGCCCTCGCCGAGAAAGCCACAGCCATAGACCGGCGCGGCGAAACGGAAACGGTCGTCCACGCCGGCGACAATGCAGGTCAGATAGCCGCCCCAAGAGATGCCCGTCACGCCGATGCGGGAAGCGTCCACTTCGGGGAAAGAGCGGATAAGCGAGTGGCCGAGGACGACGGCGGCGACGGCGTGGTACGCCCAGTGGTCGCCGATGGGCTTGTCCATATTGCCGTAGTCGCCCCAGCCAGCGGGGCCACTGAAAGCGTGCTTGGGCCAGGGTTTGGAGTCGCTGTCGAGGGGAATGGGCAGGTGCCCGCAGGTATCCATGGCGATGGCGGCGTAGCCGCGGTCATTCCAGAGTTTGACCCACTTGCGGAAGGCCGTGCCACCGCCGCCGTGAACGAGCACCATGGCGGGCACGGGCCGGTCGGCGGACGCATTGGCCGGCGCGCCGTACCAGGCGAAGACGCGGGTGGGCTTGCCCTCGTAGGACAGGCCGTCGTACAGCAGTGGCCGGACGGGGTCGTTGGCCATCGTGTTGAAAGGCTCGTCCGCGACGGCATAGGTGGCTGGCGCCTGGAAGAGCTGCGTGGTGTCCCACATCCTCTGCTGGTCGCCGCTGGGCAGTGGCGGGCTGTAGACGCGCTGCTGCCGTGGCCGCAGGTGGTAGGCGTTGCTCTGGTAGCGGTTTTTATTCATGGTGTAAAACTCTTGGCACTGTGCGGCGTCCCACAGCGACTTGCTCAGCCGCAGATCGGCGACGAGGCCGGCGTATTTCCGGAATGTCGAGATGGACAGCGGCCGGCCGGCGACGTCGAGGCTGCCGGTGAAGGCCGCCGGGAAGGACCGCTCGCTGATCAACTCGCCATTAACGTAGGTGCTGGTCTTGCAGTTGGCGCGATCGACGCTAATCACCAGCGCCTGCCAGACTTTTTCCTTGATGGCGGGCGCCGAGGTCGTCGTCGCGCTGTGTTTGTCGGCGTCGGCCATGGCGAGCATGACGCGGCCGTCGTCGTAAATATCGACCGTCCAGAAATCCGCTGGCCAGCGGTCTTTGCTGAGCAGGCGCCGGTATTCGCCTTTTTTGGCGGTGGCGAGGGTATCCGGGCAGAGCCAGACCGCGATAGTGAAATCGCCGGTGCCGAACTGAATGGCGTCGTGATCGGGAATGACCACGGTGTCGGCGTCGCTGCCCGAGCAATAGAGGGCGCGACCGAAATCGCCATCGGCCCACTGCGCGTGGTCGTCAACCTGGAGCCCAGCGGGAAATGGCGCGCCCTCTGGGGACAGACAGACGAAATCAGCCAATGCCCAGCAACTCAATAGCACGGCAAGCAACGCGACGAGGCGATTCCACGACATGGCTATGGACCTTCCAGGATGAGGGTGAGGGCGAAACGGCGACGGGGACGGGGACGGGGACTGAGGCGCCGGGAAGTCAAAACGCCCGGGCATTTCTGCTCGGGCGTAAGGTGCTTTCACCGCGTGGTGAATGCAAGTATGTCGTGCGAATATATGAGACGTTTTCTAGTGTGGCGCCCTCCGGGCGCGGTTCCTCAGTGGTTTTGGCACCCCGGTTTACGGCGCCTTTCAGGCGCCTCACCCGGGACTATGCATGGTACGGCCCTCTGGGCCGAAATGCATTTGGGCAAAACGGTGTGAACACCACGGAGACTGGAAAAGTGTAGTGCCTCTACGAGGCACCGTCTTTTATGGGTGCCGCTCCCCAAGCTAAAGCCTGGGGTTAAGCATGGTTAAGCGCCTACGGCGCAAATACATTGCCAACACATGGCGACTAGGTTATATCTGCTGATCTCAGTTTGCCCAGAGGCCGTGGATATTGCAGTATTCGCGGGCTTTGACATTCATGGCGTCGGTGGCGAAGAATGCTTCGGGGGCCTGGCCGGGTTTGAGGTACTGGCGGTAGCAGAAATTATCGCCAAAGAGTTCAATCCAGGTGATGTAGTGTTCTTCGGTCATGGGATGGAGGGTGCTGCCCACGGTGACTTTCCAGCCGCCGGCGACCTTCTCGACCACGGGGACGTGTTTCTCGGTCTTGAAATCGGCCGTCTTGGCTTCGACCTTGGCTAGGTCCTTGCCCTTGCTGCTGAGGCAGCAGAGGTCGCCGCTAATGACTTCAACCAAGGCGCCGCATTCGGTCTTGAAAATGGCTTTGGCAGTACTCATGGTGTGTTTCTCCTTCTGGTGGGTGATACAGTGTTTCTTGTCTCCACGGGGCAGAACTCTGCCCAATTCACATCGCAAACCAAGCCGGCACTGATGACGGCGCAGACTTCCCACGCACCGCCGGCCTGCTTCGTGTTGCGGTTCTACAGTAGGTCACATTCGTTATTAAACAACGGCGCAGCGCCAGAGTTGCATCGCTGCGTAAGCGGCCAGTCATTTATGTTTGAGGAAACGGACAACAGGTGAGCAATGGGGCCGGAAAGCGGCTTTGGGCATCCAAGCACCATTCTCAAAAAAAATCTGCGGCAATCTGCGGAATCTGTGGATAAAAAAGGCGCGCGGTCATGGGTGCGGAGCCTTGGGCATCCAAGCACCATTCTCAAAAAAAATCTGCGGCAATCTGCGGAATCTGTGGATAAAAAAGGCGCGCGGTCATGGGTGCGGAGCCTTGGGCATCCAAGCAACCATTCTCAAAAAAAATCTGCGGCAATCTGCGGAATCTGTGGATAAAAAAGGCCCTCGTTATGGCGCTGGCGCCGCTTCTGGCGCGATGCCCTTGATGGCCTGGTACTGGCGGCGTTTGCGCGCGTGCCAGGCTTTGAGCAGCCACAGCCAGCAGGCCAGCGTCACCAGGACGCAGAGGCGCGCGAAGAGCGGCCCGTGGCGGGTAAAGAAGGTCGTGCCCCAGTCGTCGCTGACGGGCACGTCGTAGAGCTGCGCACCGCGGGCGAAAATGGCGCCGGTTTGCTCATCGACCAGCTGTCCGAGGACGCGGCCATTGGGGGTGATGAGGCAGCTATGGCTGTTGTTGCCAGAGCGCAGGAGCGGCCGGCGGTTCTCGATGGCGCGGAAGACCACGTGGCTGAGGTGCTGCTCGGCGCCGCTGCTCTCATTGTACCACGAGTCGTTGGTGATAGTCATGAGCATATTTGCGCCGCGGCGGGTGAACTCGCGGCTGAGATAGGGAAAGACGTCCTCAAAGCAGATATTGACGCCGGCTTTGGCGCCCCGGGGGAGCTGGAAGACGTGGTAGGCCAAGCCGGGCGTGAGATCGCGGCCCATGCCGATGAGGTCGCGCAGCCAGGGCAGCTGGTCGCCGAAGGGCGTGAACTCGCCGAAAGGCACGCGATGGACCTTGTCATAGTACTCGGCTATGACGTCGGTTGGCGTCAGGAGAAAGGCGCTGTTGAAAAGCAGCGGATTCTCTTTGTCCAGGGGATTTTCTCGAAATTGGGTAGCGCCGACGAGCAAGGGCAGATTGATGTCCTCCAGGAGCCGCTGCCGGGCATAGCGATACGGCGGGTAGTCCAGGGAGGCAGGCACGGCGCATTCGGGCCAGAGGACCATATCGGGTGGCGTGGCGCTGTTGGCCACGCCCTTGCGGGTTTCGTCGCCATAGACCAGCTGGGCGTCCCGGCATTGCTCTTCGGTCCAGTAACGGCATTGAGGGAGATTGCCCTGGACGGCGAGGACGCGGAGGCTCGGGGTGTCGGCATCAGGCAGTGCCTCGGGGCGCGTGCCCAGCCAGCAGAGCGGCAGGGTCAAAGCCATGGCCATGACGACATGCCAGGGCATGCCGCGTTTCTCAGCGGCACCCAGCCAGTGGCGGATGACGTAGGCGCCCTCCCCGGCCAGCACGCCGTTGATGAGCACAATGAGAAAGCTCAAGCCATGCACGCCCGTGTACTCGGCCAGCTGAATGACGCCAATGCGGCGATATTGGCTGATGCCCAGTTCGTTCCAGGGGATGCCCGTAAGCAGCCAGCCGCGCAGCCACTCGCAAGACACCCAGGCGCAGGCGGACAACACGGCCAGCAACGCGACCAGCGCGGGTTGTCGCAGCAGGAGCAGGCCAGCGCCAGGCAGCTGTCGCTCTTTGTCGGTCGCGCTTTTACAGTGCCACATGAGGGCGCTGAGAAAGACGTACCAGGCCATGGGGAACAGCGCGCACCAGATGGCCAGCAAGAAGCCGGCGCCGAAGCCGACCTGGTTCAGCCAGAACAGCGACCAGGCAAAATACACGTAGCCAAAGAGATAGCCGATGGCCAGCCGCTCGCCCCAGCGCCGCGGTTGTGGGACCAGCAACAACGGCAGCAAGGCCAGCCACGCCAGTAAATCCAGGCGCGCCGGCGGATAGGCCAGACCCAAAAATAGGCCGCTGAGCAAGGCCGCCGCCACCCGCAACAGCAGGAAGCTGCGGCCCGCAATCGCCAAATTCGCAGACGACGCTGGCGCGGCGGCAGGACGCGGCACGGCGGCAGGGCGCGGCGCGGCGGCAGGACGCGGCGCGGCGGGCAGGGAGGATTCGGTTGCGGTAGTCTGTTTCATGCTCATCGTGGTGGGTGCCTGAGGCGGGAGCCCATTCAGGGCTTGGTCGGAATCAGCGGCGTCGCCAGCGCGGGTTTGCGCTTGCGCAGGTCTAGGCGCCCGTAGCCTTCTTCGAAGACGACGTTCGCGCCGAGTTCGCGCGACAGGGCGCCGAGATTGGCGATCACGCTCGCGGCGGCAGCGCCAGCGAGGGCCCGGGGTTGATAATTCACAGCGCTGTCGCGATTGCGCGTGTAAAGCGGGAAGAAGTCCAGGCGAGTGAAGACGCCCTTATCGAGGACGACGCGAAGGAGCATGCCCTCGTCGGCCTGGGAATTGCCGGACCCGAAGGCGAAATTGCCCAAGCCGTACACGATGGGCACGCCGTGATAGAGTTCCACGGGCTGCCAGATATGCGCGTGGTGGCACACGACCAGGTCGGCACCGGCGTCGACCGCGCACTGCGCCAGCTGGCGCTGTCGCGCGGTAGGGGCGCGATTATAGCGGATGCCGCAGTGGATATTGGCTACGACGAGGTCCGCCTGCTGGGCCGCGCGCTGTACCAGCCGCCGCACGGTCCACGGCGTGGCGATCACCATGCCCGGCCGCTGATCGGCGGCGCCCAGGCGTTCGCGCATAATCGTCATCAGCCGCTCGTAGTCGCCAGGCTGTTGGGCGTCATCCCAGTCGTCATAATAGGTCTCGGGACAAATGGCGGCCACGAAGGCAATGCGCGTGTCATTGAGCACAAATACTGCCGGTTCGGCAGCTGCCAGAATGTCCTCCCCGGCCCCAAAATGCCTGATGCCAGCCGCCTGCAGATTCGCGATGGTCTCGCTAAGGCCCTCCTGGCCACAATCCAGGCTGTGGTTGTTAGCCAGATTCAGGAGGTCGAAGCCGGCGTCACTGAGGCCCGCGAGCACCTGCGGCGGCACTTTGTAACTGTAGTCGTAGTCCTTACGCCGGGCCTTCACCGCCACCGGCCCTTCCAGATTGCCAATCGTAATATCGGCAGCGCGCAGCAAGGGCAGGACATTCTCATAGGGATAACCGACACCATGCAACTGCAACAGGTCGGCCATGCGCTCCCAAGGCATGATGTCGCCCGTGAATACCAAGGTGTGTTCGCGCTGCTCCGACCCGGTGAATGACGCCGGCAAAGCCCCCGTCACATGCAGGTCGGCAGGATCGTAGGCAACCACGACGCAACCAGACGCCAACAGCGCCAAGACTAAAATGAAAACAAGGTGATGCCTGGTCATGCCTTCTCGTTGCTGAGGCAATGCTTACAACATAATAACGCAACCCGCTAATGTACCCGCACAACAGGCCTTTGCCATTAGCTTCGCCGGTGACATTTACGGCCGCTTGATCCGACGGATCATCGGACGGATCGGACGGATCGGACCGATCAGACCGATCAGTCAGTCGGATCCGTCGGATCCGTCCGATCCGTCCGATCCGTCCGCGAAGAAGACCAAAGAAAAGACCGACGATCCGTCCGATCCGTCCGATCCGTCCGCGAAGAAGACCAATGATAAGACCGACGATCCGTCCGATCCGTCCGATCCGTCCGCGAAGAAGACCGAAGACCGATTCCCCCCGCGGCGATTTTTTTCACGTCTTGCCGCTTGCACAGGCGCCGCCCATCGCTATATTAGCCACGAATTTCAGAATAATGGATGACGTTCAATAATAATGAAAGAGAAGAGATTCCCCTTTGGACCTCCCCGTGCGACATAGTGGCATCGCGACTGGCAAGACGCCGGTCGAGGCCTTGCATCGCGGCCTGCAGATCATTGAGATCCTGCATAGCTTTGGCGGCGGCAGCGGCATCTCGCTGATGGAGATCTCGCGTCAGATGGGTTTGAATCGCAGCACGGTTCACAACTTATTGAAGACGTTGGTGATGTGTGGCTATGCGGAGAACGTAGGTGAAGGCCGTTATCGCCTGAGTGGGAAATTGCGGCGCATGGCGCACGAGCAGGTCTTGAATCGCATCAGTCGCGGCCAGGCCCGTGGGGTGCTGGCGGCGCTGGCGGCGCTATCGAATCAGGTCGGAGAAGCGCTGGTGTTGACGGCGCTGGTGAATGGCCGGCGGCGGGTATTGGCGCGGGCTTTGGGCAATCAGACGGTTCGCGTGAGCACGGAGTTGATGGAGAGCGACACCCTGTGCATTTGGCGGAATGTGACTGGCCGGGTGCTGGCGGCTTATGCGAGCGCGGACGACCTGGTGCAGGTCTTTGCGCAGAATAGCCTGCCCTTGCGCAACTGGGGCGGCATGGACAATGAGCAGGCCGTCGCTGCCGCACTGACCGCGATTCGCGCGGCGGGCCATAGCAGCGAGGTCATTGGCGAAGTTTTTGCGCTGGCGGTGCCGGTGCTGGACCGGCGTGGGCAGCTGCTGGCGGCCGTGGGCATTTTCATGCCGCTGTTCCGCCACAGTTCGACGCCGCAGCTGCTGGAGACTCTGCAGCGCGGCGCGGCAGGACTGGCCGAGGCCATGCGGCATGACGAGGAAGAACCACCGCCCGCCGCCATGGATGGCGGCGGCTAACACGTTGTCAACAAACGTTTTCGTGTTTAGATAGAGACCAGAAGAAATCAACAGATTGGTATGGCCGTAGGCGTCTGGCCGTCGGCCGGGTAGTAGTGAATCAGTACAAGGAGAGCATGATGGACCAGCGTCTTACTGCATTAGCGAAGCAAAAAGCGTTTGAGTTGGGAGCGGACCTCGTCGGTGTCGGCAACATTGAGCGCTGGTCGGCGGCGCCGCCCCTGATGAGCCCGTTGGGCATCATGCCGGACGGCCGGGCCGTACTGGTCTGCGCGATACACCACACCGACGCGATGATCGAGGTTGGCGGCGAGGGCTCGCCCCACGAGCAGGGCACCTACTCCTACCAGTACTTCATGAACAGCCACCTCGATGTCATTTCCTACACCATGAGCAAGTTCTTTGAGGACATGGGCTACCGCGCAGTGCCCATCACCGCGAGCAACATCTGGCGCTACCGCGAGTACAAAGACCTCAAGGCCACTTTCGCGCCGGATATGTCCCACATCTACGCGTCGGTCGCTGCCGGCCTGACCGAGCTGGGCTTCAGCGGCCTGGCGATGTCGCCCGAGTTTGGCCCCCGCAACCGCTTTGTGTCCATCATCACCGACGCGCCGTTGGTGCCCGACCCGCTGCTACCCGGCGGGACCCTCTGCGACAACTGCGGCCAGTGCAAGAAACACTGCGCCACCGAGGCGTTCACCAAGGAAGTCCAGGGCGAAGTCGCCATTGAAATCGAAGGCCATAAATACAGCCGTTGTGACAAGAATCTCTGGCGCTGCGCCTGGTCCGAGCACTTCGGCCTGGACTGCGAAGCGGATATTCCTGAGAAAGTCGATGAGCCAGTCATCTTGGATAAGATCAAAGAGCTGGGCATGCGCGGTGGCACCATGGGCTGCTGTCTGAAGTTCTGCCTGCCCCGCGACAAGCGCTCCTGGGACAAGGAATACTCCAGCGCACCCATTCGCAAGAAGGGCGCCGTGCCGGCGCGGCCCAATCCCGACCGTGGCGTGCAGGAGAGCATCCTCAGCAACGCCCTGAGCAACGGCGCGGATATTGTCAGCGTGCAGAGCGCGGCAGACTGGGCGGCCATGGGCTACGACCTCAAGCCACTGCTGCCCGACGTCAAATCCATCGTGCTCTTTGCAGTGAAGACGCCGGCCCCGGCACCGGCCGGCGGCACGGGCGAGAAGCTCACCGGGCTATCGCACAGCACGGGCTACGTGATGAACAAGTGCGCCTTCTACACCGCTGCTGCCCTCGAGAAACTCGGCTACAGCGGCGCACCCTATTTCATGGGCGGCCTGAAGCAGGATCCCGGCAAAACTGCCATTGAAAACGTCAAGAAGGTGTGGACCGCTGCCGTCAACGACCCGTCGGCCGCCTTGGGCTTCACCCTCACCAGCGCCGAACTCACGCCCACCGAGCGCCGCTCGGTCTATGGCGCCAAACCCGCCGCGCTGAACAGCAAAGACACCATCCGCAAGCTCGCTCTGGAATTGGGCGCGGACGTCGTCGGCTTCAGCTCCGCCAAACGCCTCACCGACGCCATCAACAGCGTCCGCGGCGCCTTGGATGGCGAACGCATCCTCAATGCCCGCGAGACCGGCTCACTCTGGCTGAACTCCCTGGCAGAGATCACTGAGAGCCAGCGGCAAGTCCATGTCCCGGCCGACTACTTGGCCAGCGCCAAGAGCGTCATCGTCCTGGGCGTGCGCATTCCCAAGGAAAGCAGCGACTGCCTGGGCCGCCACGGCGCCGAGGCCATCGGGCCCTACGCGTTTGCGCAGCACCAGAGCCATCGGACGCTGGGCAACGCCATTCTCACGCTGAACAAGGTCCTGCAGGGCTGGGGCATGACCTGCGTGGCAGTAAACGACTTGGCCAACACCGGGTCGGTGATCTCCAATCCGCGCGGGGCATTCCCGAATATCTTCGCCAACCGCGTCGCGGCGCTCTGCGCCGGCCTGGGCACCATCACCAAGGGCGGCTTCGTCAACAACCCGCAATTCGGCACCAATCTGCGCTACGTGGCCATCATCACTGATGCCGAACTGCCCGAAGACGCGCTGGCGGACATCCACGGCCTGCGCAGCAAATGCGAAGGCTGCGACCGCTGCCTGACGCACTGCACAGTCAAGGCCTATAAGGGCGAAGCAGCCGTGCAGGTCGATGGCCATCGCCTCAAGTTCGGTATCGTCGAACAGGCGCGCTGCGACTGGGCACTGCGCTACGGTCTGATCGCCGACGAAGGCCAGAAGTGGACCGGCTCGAAAACCGACGTCCAGCCGCCGGAAACCATCACCAAGGAAGCGCTCGCCGAAGCACTCGCCAAGCGCGACCCGATCCTGCGCATCCGCCCCTGCGTGGCGGAAATGTGCGCCATGGCCTGCCCATACACCCGTTCGCAGGTCGATTGATCGTTTTTTATCCGCAGATTACGTAGATTAACACAGATTATTTTTTGAAGGTGAATATTGGGGGGCGGACCGGTGTGTCCGCCCCTTTCTTTTATCCGCAGATTACGCAGATTACCACAGATTTTTTTGGGGGGGGTGGGCGGTAGGCGCAGACCTACGTGTCCGCCCTCTGGAAAGTCCCGTGGCCGCACGCTTGCATGCGGCGACACTCCCGTGCGGCTTTACGCGTGTTGTGGGTCTTGACGCCTGTGCTTCGGGGGCGTATCCTATACCGCGCCATGCCGGGGCGGCAATGGCCGGTCCCACAGGCGCGCATTGGGCCACACGCATTACTGGAGCACACGATGATCAGCATCAGCAAGGGCCAGCTCACGGCCACGGCATATCCGCAATACGGTGGGAATCTCGCCAGCTTGAATTGGAAAGGCCTGGAGCTGCTGCGGGCGCCGGAACCGCCGGATATCCTCGTGGAAAAACCCGAGCATTATGGCCTGCCGGTGCTATTCCCGCCAAACCGCATTGCGGACGGTCATTTCACCTGGAATGGCCGGCGTTGCGAATTGCCGCTGAACGAAGGGCGGCCGCGCAACAACCACATCCACGGGTTGGTGTTGCGCCAGGCGTGGACCATCGCCGACCAGGGTGATGACGTCGTGGTCATGGAATACCGCTATGGCCAGCACCACGACGCCTTCGATGGCTTTCCCTACCCGTTCTGCCTGCGCCTGAGCTATCGCCTGGATGACGACTGTCTGACGCAGGAACTCGTCGTACAAAATTGCGGCGACACGCCCCTGCCCTACGGCCTCGGCTTCCACAGCGCCTTCAACGCGCCTAAGCGCCTGCGCATTACCACCGAGCCATGGCGCTGGGAAATGCTCCTGCCGCGACACCTCCCCAGCGAACGCCGCCTCCCCTGGGGCGATTTCGACCCCAACGAATGGCTCGATCCCAGCCTGGGACGCATTTCGGTGCACACGCCGGTCGGCGTCGGCCAACTCGCAGGCCGGCCTTTCCGCGGCGCCGTCCTCGACTACGGCGAACGCGCTTTCGCCTACGAAATCGACGACAAATTCCACCAGTGGTTCCTGTGGACGCCCGAGCCCAACAGCGGCTTCATCTGTCCGGAACCGATGTCCTGCATGGTCAATGCGCCGAACCTGGCCCTGCCACCGGAAACCACCGGCTTTACCGACCTCGCGCCCGGCAGCGAGGTCAGCTACCGCTCAACCATCCGCGAAATCGACGAACGCGGTGTATAGGTTCGGTTTTTTCTCCGCAGATTACGCAGATTTTCACAGATTTCTTTTTGGGGAAGGTTTTCTCCGCAGATGTGGGGAAAAGCCCATTCTATGCCTAACATGTCTCGGCCCAGCGCCCAGCGGCTGTCGCTTTGCGACAGCCGCTGGGCGCTGGGCCGAGACGGGATAGGTAGGGGAGCGCGAGGGGGAGGAAAGGGCTAATGGCCCTTTCCTCCCCCTCGCAAAACCTGACCTAAATCACGCCAGTTTGATGGGCGCGAAGAGTGCTGGCAGGTGGTAGTTGAGCAGCGGCAGAGGCGACCAGGTCAGCCAGTGCGGGTGGGAGGTGTTGTCGCCGCACTTGAAGAAATTGCCCGTCCAGGCAGCGCCGCCCCCGGTATGGCCGGCGAGCGGACCGCAGTAGGGCTCCAGGGCGGCGAATGGCAGTGCGAACTGAATGCACCAGGTGACTGGCGTCTTGATCTCGGGTTCGACGCGTGCGGGCATGGTGCTGCGCAGCTGCACCATGCGGCCGTGTTCGGGTGCCACCTTGGTGAAATCCACAAAGCCGTCCTCGCAACGGCGGGAATTGCGCACGTAGGTGAAGAGGTACGCGCCGCCGGCATTCATTTCGAGGTTGAAGTACCCCGGCCCCACTGGCGGTTTGAAGAAGAATTCCACGCAGGAGTCCGTGCACACCGGCACCTGATAGCCCTCCTGGACCACGCGCACATAGCGATCGTGGACCTGGTAGATGCCGTAGATGGCCAGGTCGTCGTGGAGGAGCCGCACAGCCACGCGCGGCCGATGGTCGCTGCTTTCCGGCCGGAGATTGGTGAGCTCGGCGGTCGCGGCGGCCGACCACGCCAGCGCCGACCAGTCGGCTGAGAGCGCTGGCGCGGCCGTCGTGGCATTGATGGTATAACTCATGGCGGGTTTGGCACTTGCGGGTGTCGTCACAGTCAGTCGTCCTTCACGTTGCGTGGTGATTCATTGTGTTATTGCCGCCGGGGCTGGCCCCGTGCGTCCGGCATCATGCCTTGGGCACGGACAGGTCCGCCAGGAATTCCGCGGTGATTTTTTTGCCCAGGAGGAAGAATTTACGTTCGGGGTGCCAGAGCACGTCTTCGCCATTGCGGGTGGTGAGGCTCGGGTAGACGCCGATGTCAATGCGTTTGAGTGGCCCGAGGCGTTCGCCGTCGTTGTCCATGAGGACCTTCGAGTCGCTGAACCAGATGGGCTGCTGGGCGTCTGGCCGGTATTCGCCGAGGGCGATGAATGCCGGCCGGCGGTTACAGTGAGTGTCTTCCGGCGAGCAGCCATTGACGCGGCCGTTGTTGTTGTGGTGGAGGAGGACGTAGCGGCCGTCGTGCAGCTGGTAGATCGGGCAGCAGCACAGCGGCTCGAGAATGGGCAGGCCGTGGTCCTGGCGCAACAGCGGCGAGGGATTGCTCCAGGTCACGCCGTCGTCTGCTGACACCGAGTACCAGATGCAGCCGGCCATGGTCCGCATCACTAGGAACAACCGTTGATCGGGCAGGCGGACAATGCTGGGCTCCTGCGCCACGCTGAGCAGCGGCTGCTGATAGTGCGGCACCCGTAGCGCCTGTGAAGCCGGCGACCAGGTGGTCTGAATGGCCGACACCGCCGGGTCGTCGTCAATATTCTCAAAACGGCAGAATTCGATGACGGTCTCCCACTGCGTCCACGACGAGGTCAGGGGCGGCGTACGCACGGCCTTGCTCACCCAGCGGCTAACACCGTAGAAGTACTTGCCGGTGAGGTCGCGCATGGGTATCTGCCAGATGATCCAGTTGGACGGCACCGCCGGATTGGGATGATCGAAAGCGCTGCGCGGCATGGGCACGGTTTCGGGCTTGGACCAGGTCTGCCCGCAGTCGTCGCTATAGACGCCGTCCATGGTGCCGGTGTGCTGGTGGATGACGTCGTCAATGCCCTGGTACTGGTTGTAGAGCACGTAGATGCGGCCGCTGCGGGAAAGCAGCGGGAAACCCCAGCTGGCCATGCGGCCATCGCCCGGCCGCCGCGGCCCAACCACATGCACGGGCGTAGACCAGCTTTGACCGCCGTCGTCACTGCGGGTGAACATGATGCGGTGGTCGCCGGCGCCCTCATAGCTGCTCTGCGTCCACACGGACAACAGCGACCCATCCGGCCCGGGAAAGACCAGGAAGTGCTCGTTGCCGGTATCGAAGGTGCTGCCATCGACGCTCTTGGGCACGTACACGACATAATCCGGCGCACTGCGCTGCAACTCACGCGATATCACATCCATTGCGAAACTCCTAAAATTGTGAAAATTCTATCCACAGATTACGCAGATAAACGCAGATTTCTATTTTGGGGAGGGGGGAAAATTGATCCCCTGGTTCTTTTTATCCACAGACGGCACAAATGACGCAGCTTTTTTGATCGCAGTATAAGCAGTGGAAAAATCATCCCTAAAAAGAAATCTGCGGTAATCTGCGTAATCTGTGGATAAAAAAGGATTTCTTTAGCGCCGGTCAGCGGCGGGTCTTGGTGGTGGCTTTCTTGATGGAGAAACCGAAGAAGCCCAGGCGTTTGCCGAGGACGTAGTACTCGCCGTGCGCGTAGGCCAGCAGCTCGGCCTTGTCGATACGCAGCTTGCCCTTCTTGTCGAGGATGTCCTCCGAGACCTGCACGGACACGATTTCGGCCAGGAAGAGATCGTGTGAGCCCAGTTTGATGACCTTCTTGACCTTGCATTCCAGGTTAATGGGGCATTCGGCGATCAGCGGCGCGGCGACCTTTTCCGCCGCCACCGGCGTCAGGCCCGCGCCGGCGAATTTGTCCCCATCACGGCCGGATTTGACGCCGCAGTAGTCCGTGGCGCGCGCCAGGGCCGCCGTCGGCACATTGACGACGAATTCCTTGGTCGCCTGGATGATCTTGTAGGAATGGCGTTCGGGGCGAATGGAAATGCCCAGCATGGGCGGTTCGGAGCAGACCGTCCCGGCCCAGGCCAGCGTGATGATGTTGGGCGCAAAGTCCTCGTTACCGCCGCAGCTGACCATGATGGCCGGCACCGGCGCCAGCAGCGTGCTGGGCTTCCACTGCCGCTTGCGTATCTCCCAGTCGCTATCGCCGCGACGGCGCCGGGGGGTGTTGCCCTCTTCGGCGTCCATCCGCGGCGCGACCTGGCGCTGGCCAAAAACGGCGCGTGGTGACGCGGCCTTGCTGTTGGTCGCCGGCTTGCTGCCCCTCGCCATGCCGGTGGCCGGCTTATTGACCCTCGCCTCGCTGGTCGCCGGCTTCTTGTCGCGGCTGCGGCCGCCGGTGGGTGTTGGTTTGCGCGCCATGTCAGTTTTCTCCTAGTTGTAAATCATTTGGAAATAGGAATAAATCCACGTCAGGACTGGTCATTGTTGTCCGGTTTCGTAGCCAAGCTGTCGTATTATGCTATATTAGAAAGTTTTGTTTTCCACCCTGCGAAGCGTAATTGCATCACTTCGCGCAATATTCAGAGGAGGCATCCGGCGCAATGGACATTGACAAGACGAAACCGTATCCGCTGATCAACAGCTTAGAGTGCAAATCCTGTGGGCGTTGTGTGGACGCCTGTCCGAAGAAGGTCCTGGCCATTGGCACGGTCATGAATCCGCGCGGCTACCACGCGGCGGTGTATGTGGGCAGCGGCTGCATTGGCTGCGGTACCTGCTTTTACACCTGCCCGGAACCGCACGCGATTGAAGTGCACATCCCGGGCAAAGAGTGACCCCGGCTCTTTTCGGCACCGACAGCACTGTAATATTGTAAAGTTCATCAGCAAGGAATATCATGGCAACAAAACTTGTTAAAGGCAACACCGCGGTAGTCATCGGCGCGTTGTACGCGGGTTCCGATTGCTTCTTCGGTTATCCCATCACCCCAGCCAGCGAGGTGCTGCATGAGGCATCGCGCTACTATCCCCAAATGGGCCGGCAATTCGTGCAGGCCGAGTCCGAAGAGGCGTCGATCAACATGTGCTACGGCGCGGCTTCGGCGGGCCATCGCGTCTTCACGGCATCGTCCGGCCCGGGCATCAGCCTGATGCAGGAAGGCATCTCGTACTTGGCCGGCGCCGAGTTGCCGACGGTGATTGTAGATATTATGCGGGCGGGCCCGGGCCTGGGCAACATCGGCCCGGAGCAGTCCGACTACAACCAGGTGGTCAAAGGCGGCGGCCATGGCAACTACAAGTGCATCGTGCTGGCGCCGAACTGCGTGCAGGAGATGTGCGACATGACCATGCTGGGCTTTGAACTGGCTGAGAAATGGCGCACGCCGGCATACGTCCTCGCCGACGGCGTCCTCGGGCAGATGATCGAGCCCTTCACTTTCCCGGAGAAAGCCGTCACGCCAAAAGGTGACAACAGCTGGGCCGTCTGCGGCACGGCCGAAACGCGCAAGAACCTCATCTCCAGCATCTTCCTGGATTTCACCCAGCTGGAGGAATTCAATACGCGCCTGCAGGATAAGTATGCCCGCATTGAGGCCGAAGAAGCCCGTTGCGAAGAGCAGCAAACTGAAGACGCCGACATCATTCTGGTCGCCTACGGCATCAGCTCGCGCATTGCCAAGACCGCGATGGACGTCGCCCGCAAGACCGGCCTGAAAGTCGGTCTTTTCCGTCCCAAGACGCTCTTCCCCTTCCCCAAGGCCGCGTTGCAGCGGCTGGCGAGCAAGCCCGTGACGTTTGTCAGCGTGGAAATGAGCAATGGCCAACTGCTTGACGACATTCGCCTGGCCATATCCTGCCAGCGCCCGGTCGAGCTGGTCAACCGCCTCGGCGGCAATCTCATCACCCTCGATCAGGTGATGGACAAAATCAATCACATCGCTGGCAAATAAAGGGGTGGTCATCATGAGCGAAAAAGTTATTTGCACCAAAGGCATCTATCCAGAATTTCCCCGCAAGGGCCCGAGCGCGGCGCCGGCGGCGACGCATTACTGCCCGGGCTGCGGCCACGGCGTCCTGCACAAGCTCATTGGCGAGGCGCTGGCCGACCTCGGCCTGCAGGATCAGACCGTCATGATCAGCCCAGTCGGCTGCGCGGTCTTCGCGTACTACTATTTTGACGCCGGTAACATCCAGGTCGCCCACGGTCGGGCGCCGGCCGTGGCCACCGGTGTATCGCGCGCCACGGACAAAGTCGTGATCGCCTACCAAGGCGACGGCGATCTGGCATCCATCGGCCTGAACGAAACCCTGCAGGCCGCAAACCGCGGCGAGAAGATCGCCGTGTTCTTCGTGAACAACACCGTCTACGGCATGACGGGCGGCCAAATGGCCCCGACCACGCTGATCGGCGAAAAGACGATCACCTGCCTCAATGGCCGCGATCCACTGACCCAGGGCTACCCGCTGCACATGTGCGAGCTGATCAACAGCCTCAAAGCGCCCGTGTACGTGGAACGCGTCGCCGTGTCGGACGCGAAGAACATCCGCAATGCGCGCCGGGCCGTGCGCAAAGCGCTGGAAATCCAGCGCGACGGCAAGGGCTACACTTTCGTCGAAGTGCTCTCGCCCTGCCCCACCAACCTCGGCACCACCTCGGTCAAAAACAACGACTTCATCAACAACGAAATGGCCAAGGAATTCCCCATCCAGAATTTCCGGGACAACAGCGCCACGGCGGAGCACGTCGTCCGCAGCACGAGCGACTTCAGCAAAGAGAAGCTCGATGCAATGTTTGAGTTGGCGGACATTCCCGCGGCCATCGCCCACAACACCGCCAATTTCGAGGAAGCCCAGGTGAAAATCGCCGGCTTCGGCGGCCAAGGCGTCTTGAGCCTCGGCATCATGCTGACCCAGGCCGCGCAGGCCGCAGACATGAAAGTGTCGTGGTATCCGTCCTACGGGCCGGAGCAGCGCGGCGGCACGTCGAACTGCTCGGTGATCGTGTCGGCCAAGCCCATCGGCTCGCCCGTGGTCTACCACCCGGACCTGCTGGTCGCCATGAACCGGCCGTCGCTGGAACGCTTCAAAAACGACGTCAAGCCCGGCGGCACCATCATGTACGACGCCAATATGGGCGACGTGGAACTGCCGGTCGGCGTCAAAGGCGTCGCCGTGCCCGCGCAGGCGCTGGCCGAAGAAGCCGGGTCGGACAAGGCCGCCAACACCATCATGTTCGGCGTCATGCTCGAACTGGGCATCACCCAGCTGCCCGAAGCAGCCTTCGCCCGCGCCCTCGAAGCAAACTTCGCCAAAAAGCCCAAGCTCATCCCCCTGAACCTCGCTATCCTCGAGTTCGCCCGCCAGTGGGTCCGCAAAAACGTCAAATGACCCGCAAAGCGGCGTTGTAAACCCAAGCGGCCCCGGGGACGCTTGGGACTGCTGGGACCGGCTGGCAGCGGCTCTGGGGCGAGGACTCACAGACTCATGAGGCATGGTCCCATGGATTGGACTGAGGGGACGCCTGGGACCGTGGGGATTGACGCAGTGGACGCTGGGGACTGATTGGCCGACTCCGGGGACCGGTTGGCGCGGCGCTGGGGCGAGGACTCACAGACTCATGAGGCATGGTCCCATGGATTGGACTGAGGGGACGCCTGGGACCGTGGGGATTGACGCAGTGGCCTCAACTTTTCATCTCTTGGAAGTAACTACATTATTTTGCCATCGTCTGGCGGTGGCAGTAGCGCTTCCCGGGTCGACGGCGAGTGCCGTGAGCATCCCCGGGGCCACGACCTCGAAGATTTCCCTCGCCTTGAGCGGCACTTCGGCCACGATTCTGGAACCATCGGGGTAGGCTACGGCCCTGAGCTTCCGTGCCTGGTCAAGGGCCTTGTTGACCGAAACGTGCCCTAGCAGATCAGCCTTGCGGAGCGCGTTCTCAAGCAACTTGAACAAGGTCACGGCGATGAAGGCGAGGAAGAGCCGTCCCTCCACGCTGTCATCGCCGGCGGAACGCAGGCGATCATTGCCCGTTGAGTTTTTCAGGATGTCGAAAACCTTTTCCTGGCAGTCCCGGCTGCGGTTGTCCCGTAGCGTCTCTTCGGCGTTGGCTTCGCGATCGCTGTTGAGCACCATGAACATACCGAGGTTTTTCATCGTTGCCGCGTAGGTCTTTTCAGCAACGCAGACCTGGAAATCGCCATCTTTCGAGATGGCCGCGCAATCGCCTTCCTCGCGCGGGCCGCGGGTGGCCTTCCTGACCGAGAAGAGGTCTGCCTTGCTCTTGCCCGCTGTCGCTGTCAGCCACGCCTGGGCGTCCTCAAGCGTGGAGAAGGATGTGCGCGAAAAGTCCGTCATGATACCGTGAAGCAGTTCTGCCAGTTCGCGTTCCTGCCTGGCTCGTTCGCATTTGTTCAGAAAGAGATGGGCCGTGGCGGCGAACCAGCTGTCTTTTTCGCCTTTTCGCCCGCGTTTGGTCACAACGTAGGTATCCGCCGCGTGGTGCAGCGTCGTGTCATCAAAGGTGACTATGCTTTTGAAGGAACGGAACTTCAGCCGGTTTTTATCCAGCAGCCGCTGCGCCTCGCGGTTGTTGCTCACAGGCACCCCGATGGTGAAGCCCAGCTTTTCGTTGTGAAGGTAATGCAGGTTTTCGGCGCTAAAAAAACCTCTGTCCAAGGAGAAGGTATAGGCCGACAGTCCGAGCTTGGAGATGGCTTGCGAGGTGTTTATCAAGGTAGTGACATCAGCGATGCTTCCATGTATAAGCCTGTAGAACAACGGCAGATGCGTCTCTCGCGAATAGACCATATTCAGGTTGACCTGCGGCAAGTGTTCGCCATCACGATTGTGTCCCCATTCGGCCAGGCAGAGCTTTTCCGCGTAACTGGAGATGGACGTGGTGTCACTGATCAGAGCTTTCGGGTTGCCGCTGGCCTTGAACCAGGCACGGAAAAAGTCGTTACGCAGGTCCGAATGCTCGCCGAGGTGCTGAAGCAGCCGAGTCATCGACGACGGCGACAACGACAGGTCTGCGTCGCGCAAAGACGTGTCGTCAGCCCAGTCTTCAAGACGGCAAAGCGCGCCCCCTTCGCAGCACTCAAAAATGGCCGCGGCCAAAATGCGTTGAGCGTCCTGTTCGCCAAAGGCGCGTATCAGGGAGCCATGCAGGCCGCTGTCGCCGGCAAGTCGCGCAAGCAGAGAGACGCGGCCCAGTTCAACGTCGTGACAGGATGTCAGGGTCTTGAGCACAATCTCCCTTTCGCGAAGCAGGCGCTTGCGCCCGGCATGGACGACCTTGCGCCCGCTGTAGCTGATCCCCTTGGCCTGCAGCAGGGCGACAAGCTCCGCCGTGGGCTCGGGGCAGCTCCTGCCCAGTAGCAGGTCCGATGCATCCTGGTCGAGGACGCCAAGATAAACCCGTTTTTGCACGGGATAGGTCCGGCCCTCCACCCGATGGCTGTCAACCAAATAGACATGAACGCGGTCTTTGCCGAAACGTTGCTGGACAATATATGACATGCGCGCCTCCTTGACAGGAGCTGGTGTAGTTACTCCTGTTAACAAGACAAAGTAACTACAGAAAACAAAAAAACAAGCTCAAAAAGCTTGTAGTTACTTTATTTTTTCAAAAATTATGAAAAGTTTAGGCAGTGGACTCCGGGGACAGGTTGGCCGACTCAGGGGACCGGCTGGCAGCGGCGCTGGGGCGAGGACTCACAGACTCATGAGGCATGGTCCCATGGATTGGACTGAGGGGACGCCTGGGACCGTGGGGATTGACGCAGTGGACTCCGGGGACAGGTTGGCCGACTCAGGGGACTGGTTGGCCGACTCAGGGGACTCCTGAAACGGAAGTTTGAGGGGTTTTCAACACAATCGTGCCTAATTTTCTTTTTTTTGCTCGAAATGTAGTCTAGATACTTGACAAAAATTTGTGTTATATTATTTTCTATCTGTACTTAAGTATTGTAGGCTAGTTAAAATGGGGCAGACTATGAAATACCGGGTTCAGCAATTCAAGAAGACGCAGCACGGGAAAATCTACCATTATTCTTGGATCGGGTACAGCTACCGGACAGCGAAGGGCACGCCTACCTTCAAGCGTGTGGCCAGTTTGGCTGGGCTTCCTCCCGAAGCGGTCAAGGCCATCAGCAACTCTCTTTCGTCAAATGGCGAATCCAGTGACACCAATCTCAAGGTCGAGTTTTTGTCGGCCATTCCGCTTGGCGCGGAGGCCGTGGCGCATCACTTTGCTGATGAACTAGGCATCCTTGACGCGCTGGCTTGCCTGCCCGAACGGGATCGAAAAGTGGTTCTCGCCTTGATCCTTGATCGAGTCGTGGAGGCCTTTCCGCATTCCCGGAAGTCGCTGTTTGAAAACCTGCCAGGCAGCGGTCTGTCCCGGGTATGCGGTTTGGACGACGAGGATATCAAGCTGGAGCAGATGTATTATGCTCTGGATCATTTGTTTCCCTGCCAGGATACCATCGAACACTATCTGTTCAAACGGAATCATCCGAACCAATCGCGCATGTTCCTGTACGACATCACCAGCAGTTATTTTGAGGGCAATGCGTGCCCGCTGGAGGCTTTCGGCTACAATCGTGATCACAAGCAAGGCAAGAAGCAAATCGTCATCGGCATGCTCACCGACCAGGCTGGCTGTCCCGTAAGTGTGGAGGTCTTCGAAGGAAACACCAGCGACCAAAGCACCGTCATGGACAGAATTGACTCGATGAGGAAAAAGTTCGGGATCGAGGAAATGGTCTTCATTGGAGATCGGGGCATGCTGACGCGGGCGAGACGCAACGACCTGACTGCCAGGGAATATGAGAAAATCAAGTACATCACGGCCTTGAGTCGCGACGAGTTCACCCGCTTTGTCGAGGATGACGATCACCCGTTGCAGCTGTCTTTGTTTGACCGCACCAGGCTGGTGCAAGTGTCGCATGACGGAATCAACTATGTGCTATCCTACAACCCCGAGTTGGAGGAACGCAACTGCGCCGACCGCGATAGAATGCTCGAAAAAACGGAGGCCGTCCTCAAAGGTATTGAAGCCAGTGTGCAAAAAGGGCGTCTGCGTCAGGAAAAACTCATCGCCAAAAGGTTGTTCTCCAAGTTCGACAAATGGAAATGCGCGCGCTTCTTCGATGTCGACTATGGCGAAGGACGTTTCAGCTATCGCCGCAAGGACGAACTCATTGAGTCCTACCGCGCCATGGACGGCTTCTATGTGTTTACCACCGATATCCTGGACATAAGCGCCGAGCAGACACGGGATGAATACCGTGGACTTCAGCAAGTGGAACAGACCTTTCGAACCATGAAGACGACGGATATCTTCATGCGCCCCATTCGTCTGTGGAATCCGGAGCGGGTCAAGGCGCACATTTTTGTCTGCATGCTGGCATACATGATCATCTGGAAGGCCCGCCACAAACTGGCGGAATTCACGGAGCCGCAAGGAGACCTGCGTGTTTCATTGCAAACGGCCTGGAGCAAGCTGGGCGAGCTGCAAATAGGGAAAATCAAGTTGGGAGACGAAGTCCATGAGCAGTTGAGCCAGCCGGAGGCTCAATGCCGGCAGCTACTCAAGCTGGCCGGATTGAGCGCATCCGCCATCAGCAAAAGTTTCCTACGTGGGTAGAGCGAAATTTCGCTGAAATTTCCCCGACCCACGCAGGAAATCACGGCGAGGCCCTCAAACTTCCGCTGAAAGCCGACGTCCCAGCGGGTTTCGGCCCAGATCACATGGACGAAGTCGTCTGGCCGGCCAAGTTCGGCCCGAAGGGCCGCACCATGCATAACCCCGGGTGAGGCGCCCGGAGGGCGCCGCAACCCGGGGTAGGACAGCAACCTAGAATTGCGCCCGGAGGGCGCCACATTGGCCAGCCATGTCGCCTCCCACCGCACCAGAGTGGCAAGGTGTCCATCCAATATCAATCACTGTCCGATTACACGACAATTTGGCATTTCAGGCTGACAGGCTTGCAAACACACCGCAGAATACTATATTTCCCCGCTTCATTTTTCAGAACGGGACTGTCCCGCTCAATAATACTAGAAAACCCTAACTGACGCCAAAGGGGGTGACAACGCAATGTCAGATGTCAAATGCCGCAAAGGCGAGCCCGTAGAACGCGCACTCCGTCGCTTGAAAAAGAAGATGGACAAAGAAGGCACGATGAAGGAGCTCCGCAATCGCCGCCATTACGAAAAGCCCAGCGAAGTCCGCCGGCGTCAGAGTCGCCACTCGCACTAAGCGATTGACGCTCAAACCCCTAAATCCCCGCTAGTCAGATAATGACCAGCGGGGATTTTTTTTGCGAGCGGAAGGAAGAGGGACCGCCGCCGGCCCGGCGGCATGCATCCTGGCAATCGGTCAGTGCACAACCCGGCGCTCCGCTGGGACAATTTCCAGGAAACCCACGGCCAGCCGCCGCACATATGGAAGGCTAACCAGGCAGCAAGTTTCTTAGGAGTAACTACCCCGGTGGGGACAACACCGGGGACAATTTTCCGGAAACCCACGGCCAGCCGCCGTCCAACCATCCGACCTTGATTGCCGCCGACCTTTGCGGCAGCAGGTTTCATAGGAGTCATAGCGGGCCCAGAGTAGCAGCGGCTTCCAGCCGCTGTGCGCACGGCTCGTGCGGGCGGCGAAGACGGGCCGGGTACGGTCGGCGTGGATGACGAGGACGGTGTAATAAGCCGTCTTGTCGGAGTGGGCGAGACGCCCACTCCACGGCCGCGAGACGTAATCGGTAAATAACCACCCTGGTGGGGAAACACCGGGTACAATTTGCAGGAAACCCACGGTCAGTCGCCGCCCAACCATCCGGCCTTGATTTCCGCCGACCTTTGCGGCAGCGGGTTTCATAGGAGTCATGAACAATTGAACCGTAGAGCTTCGTGCGGAGCCAAGCGTGCCCGTTTCCTTGGCCGCGAAGCGGCAGAAGCGCTGAAAGCGCGAAACATACCAGCCCAGGGCAAGCAGCGCCGAAGGCGCGCGCCGCCCTGGGTACAACGGCGACTATGTTCGTATTCCTCGGCCTCTTTGGCCACAGTCGGCGAAGCTGACTGGGGCCAAAGAGGCAATGGAACTCACTTGCTTGCCTGAGGTTGACGTCGGCGGCATGCCTGGCATCCATTATCAATCACTGACCTATTATTGCCCCCGAGCAATTTTGCGCGTATAGCGGGACATTTGCGGTGACACGGAGCATATTACTGGCCTGTTTTTTATCGGCCTGGTTATTCCCGCCTGTATTCTCGTCACCATCCCAGAGGAAGCGCCATGAATTCCATTACTTACGACAGCGTCCGCAAGCTGTTTTTGCTACAGACTGCGCGGATGTCCTACGCCTTCACCATCAGCAGCAACGGCAAGCTGGTCCACGTCTATTGGGGGGCGAAAGTGCCTGACAGCGGCTGTTTTGACGGCATGCTGGCGGGGCTGCAGGCCGACACGGCCGTCGGCGGCGTCAACGCCGGTTCGCGGCCCTACGAGTACCGCACGCAAGACCCCTTTGTCTATGGCGATATTGCTCTCTTGCCGATTTTCGCCGACGGTGTCCGCAACGCCCGGCTGGTGTACGATCATCACGACATCAGCGAGCACGCGTTGGTGGTCAGTCTGCGTGATGAACATTATGCTTTGGCCGTCGATCTGCACTACGATCTCTTTGGCGATCTCGACCTCATCAGCCGCCACGCGGTGATCCGCAACAACGGCGACACAGCGGTTACGCTTGACGTCATCCGCAGCGCGACGGTCAATCTACCGCCCCGCCAGGACTACCGCATCACGCATTTCGCTGGTAATTGGGGCGCCGAGTTGGGCCGCAATCAGTGCATGCTGACCCAAGCGCAATTCTTGCTAGAGAATCACCGCGGCACCTGCGCCGCGCATCAGCAGCAGCCCTTCATCGCGCTGGATCCCCGCGGCGAAAGCACTCAGAACTGCGGCGAGGTTTTCTTCGCGGCGCTGTGCTGGAGCGGCAATTTCAAGCTCTGCGTCGAAAAAAGCTATTACGGCGACGTGTCCATTTCCGCCGGCGTCAACGACTTCGACTGCCAGGTCGATCTGCCGGCAGCGGGCACTTTCACGACACCGGCGCTGGCCATTGGTTTTTCGGACACCGGCTTTGACCGCATAAGCGAGATCCTCTACGATTGGCAGTTTGACTGGATCAGCCCCCGCCCCAAAGCCCACGATGTGCGCCCCATCATTTACAACTCGTGGTACCCCTACGAGTTTGATGTCCGCGAGGACAATATCCTCGGCCTGATCGACAAGGCCGCACACATCGGCGCCGAGCTCTTTGTGATTGACGACGGCTGGATGCCCAAGCGCGTGAACGAGAAGGCCGGCCTCGGCGACTGGGTCGTCGATCCCCAGCGCTTCCCGCGCGGCTTCACCCCGATCACCGAAGCCTGCCACCAGCGCGGATTGCTCTTCGGCCTGTGGGTCGAACCCGAAATGGTCAATCCCGACAGCGATCTCTACCGTGCCCACCCAGACTGGGTCATCGCCGATCCCACCCGCCCGCGCAGCGAGCAGCGCCGCCAGCTCGTCCTGGATCTGTCCCGTGACGATATCCGCGACTGGGCCATCGACTGGCTGGACAAGCTCATTGACGACTACCAGCTCGACTATCTCAAATGGGACATGAACCGCTACCTCAGCGAGAACGGCCCCAAGCGCGATCTGTCCATCCGCTTCATCCAGAATCTCTATGCCATCTGGGCGCATCTCAACGAGCGTCATCCAAAGGTCCTCTTTGAAAATTGCGCCAGCGGCGGCGGCCGCGCCGATTTCGGCATGGTGCCCTACGCCGACCGCATCAACCGCAGTGACAACGCACGGCCCAGCGATGTCATGATCCTCCACGAGGGTTTCACGACGCTCTTCGTGCCCAAGACGGCCGGCGGCGCGGGCAATATCTCGTCAGATGCGAGCACGCCGCTGCCTTTCCGCATTCACCTGGGCATGACTGGCTCCATGAGCGTGGGCATCAATCTCCTCAAGGCCACGGACGAAACCATCGAGCAGCTGCGTCAGGCCACGGCGGCCTTCAAGCTGGTGCGCGCCGACCTGCAGAACGCCTACGTCTATCACCTGGCGTCCGCCACGGAAAAGCCCTACGCCGTCTGGCAGTACCTGCGGCGCGACCGTAAGACCTTCGGACTCTTCGCGTTCGCCCACGGCATGCGGCACTGGGATCGCAACCTCCCGCGCTTCCGCATGCGTGGACTCATTGCCGACGCCATCTACTGCGCTCCGGATGGCAGCCGCCACAGCGGCGCCGAACTCATGAACGTCGGTATCGCTATCACCCTCAAGGGCGACTACGACAGCAGCTTCACCTTCTACAAAGAAGGCTGATGGATGCCACGCCGGCGGGATGCGTAGTCAGCCATAACCGCCGGCTGGCCGGCGCGGGCCCGCTCAGGCGGGCGCGCCACCAAATTCGTCCGGCATGAAGGCGTAGCCGCGGATCTGGCCGCGCGGCGCGTCATCGACGATATAATTGACCACGAAGATCTCGCCATCGGGGAACTGCACCCATCCCGAGTAGCCCAGGTCGCTATTGGCTGAGCGATCGTAGTCGATGGGCATGATGCGAGTGGCGGCGCCACGCCGTTCGTGCGCGAGTGCCGAGTCATCGTCAGTCACGGCGGCGAAGAAGTTCTGCGTCCAGGAACCGAGCCAGCCCTTACCGCCCTGCATGAAGCGGTAGGTGATCATGATGCGGCCGTCCTGCAGATGGCCGGCAACGGGCCGGTGGCAACCCGGCAGCGGAAAATGAATGGGCTCGGACCAACTCAGGCCGTCGTCCTCAGATATGGTCTTGAAGCAATCCCAGCCCTGGCCGGAGTTTTCCCGCAGAAAACACACCAGCTTGTCCCGCACGCACAAAACGCTGCCCTCGCAGAGATTCAGGCCGGCGCATTTGCCGGCGGGAATCGGCCCCTGCCAGCTGCGCCCCTGGTCGTCGGAATAACTCACAAATTGAGCGAGAAAGCCGTCCTGCAGATGATGGCAGGACAAAAGCCAGCGCCCCGACGGCAGCTCCAGTACCTTGTCCGGCACAATGCCGCGCACCGGCGTGGTCACCTGTTCGCCCCAGGAGGCGCCGTCGTCGCTGGAGAAATAGAGGACGTTTTCGGCGAGGTGACTGGTATTCTTTTCGCCGCTACCGCCGGCGGGGGCGCGCCGCGGAATTTTGTCCACATTGGCGCAAAGCCGGCCGTCGCTGAGGCGGGTGATGCGGGCGCAGTTGTAGTAGTAATCGCAGTCGGCAGTGCCTTCGGTGAGCGGCCGTGGCGACGACCAGCTGCGACCGCGGTCACAGGAGTCGCTGAGCATGATGCGCGTGTAGGAACGGTCGCGATGGTGCGTGCACTCCGAAAAAATGCAGACGAGTTTGCCAGATGGGCACAACGTCACATCCGGCCAGGCCAGATACCACTTGTCATCACGGGCAATAGCGATTTTTTGCATGGCGGGCTCCTTGCAGCGGTCTTGTTGGCAGAACGAATTATCTGTGCCGTAAAAGATACCCAGCCGCCAGTAGAAAACAACCCCGCATCACCGGCGGGGCCCCCAGGTTCTATGCCGCCGGGACGGCGGCGCTCCCAGGTTCTATGCCGCCGGGACGGCGGCGCTCCCAGGTTCTATGCCGCCGGGACGGCGGCGCTCCCAGGGTCAATGCCGCCGGGACGGCGGCGCTCCCAGGTTCTATGCCGCCGGGACGGCGGCGCTCCCAGGGTCTATGCCGCCGGGACGGCGGCGCTCCCAGGTTCTATGCCGCCGGGACGGCGGCGCTCCCAGGTTCTATGCCGCCGGGACGGCGGCGCTCCCAGGATCAATGCCGCCGGGACGGCGGCGCTCCCAGGATGCATCCAATCGGTCTCCCAAGCGGTTGCGCATCGCCGCGCGGAATCGTATGGTAAAGAGAACAACAGCCCGTACGCGCGCCGCGGCGCCATTTTCCCCAGCGGCGTGGCGCTTGCCGGCCATGGCCAACGCACCATCATCAGCATGTACAAAATAACGTTCTATGTCCCCAGCGATGCCGCCGAGGCGGTAAAACAGGCGATGTTCGCGGCCGGTGCCGGCCGCATCGGCTGTTACGACTGCTGCTGCTGGCAATGCCTGGGCCAGGGCCAGTTCCGGCCGCTTGCCGGCAGCAATCCGACCATCGGCAGCCACGGCGACATCACGCGCCTGGAGGAACTGCAGGTCGAGATGGTGTGCGCTGACGCCTGCATCGCCGCGGCCATAGCCGCCTTGCGTGCGGCTCATCCCTACGAAACGCCGGCCTTCGCCTACTGGCGCGTCAATGACGCCCTGCCCACAGTGCCCGCAGCCGCAGCCGCTGCTGCGCCCGTGCCCGCCGCGGTTCCACCGCAGACGCGGAGGGCCGGCCGATGAGCAGCAACGGCATCGCGCTTGATGGCAGCGTCGTTCGCCCGCCGTATTCCGGCGTGCAATTGTCAGTCAGCCACGAAATCAAGGCGTTAGCGGAGTTTTTCCCAGCGGAGCAGCTCTGCCTGTTCAGCCGTGACGACGGCCTGGCGGCCTTTGCTGCGGAGCGCCACATCGCGCGGATTGCGCCACCAATGTGGACGGGCCGGCCGGCCGGCCGTGCCCTCTGGCAGCAGCTGCTTTTGCCGGGCGCGCTGCGACGGCGTGACATCGGTGTTCTTCACGCGTTCGCGTACACGGCGCCGCTGCGCTGTCCGGTGCCCTACGTCTTGAATGTCCACGACCTGATTGCGCTTGAGCATCCCGAGCTCTGTGCGACGACCAACGTCTGGCACATGCGGGCCCTGTTGCCGGGCAGTGCTCGACGGGCGGCCATGAACATCGTTTCCACTGAGCATGTCGCCGGGCAGCTCATGAGCATGCTGGGCGTCCCTCGTGAGCGCATCGTGGTCGCACCGCTCGGCGTGGATGCGGCGCGCTTCAGCACAGCAGCGCCGCGGCCGGCAGAGCTGGCGCCACTGGCGGATCGCCCCTACCTGCTCTTCGTGGGCAACATCGAGCCCAAAAAGGGCCTGGACACCCTGCTGGACGCCTATGCGGCCTGCGCAGACGCCATTGGCGGCCTGCCTCTGGTCATTGCCGGCCGGGCAGCGTGGAAATCCGCCACCGTGGTCCGGCGCATCCGACGCTGGCGCGGCCCGGGGACAATTCACTGGCTGGGGCGCGTGTCGGCCACGATGCTGCCAGGTCTGTACCAGCATGCCGCGGCGCTGGTCATGCCATCCATCACCGAGGGCTTCGGCATGCCAGTGCTGGAGGCCATGGCGGCCGGCACGCCTGTCGTTCACAGCGCCCATCCGGCGCTCTGCGAGGCCACCGGCAGCGCCGGCCTGGGCTTCGCCGTCGGCGCGCCGCTGGACCTGGCCCAGAAACTCCGCACGCTACAGCAAAGCACAGCACTGCAGGACGATCTGCGCGCCGCCGGCCGGCAACGCGCCGCGTCTTTCAGCTGGCACCGCTGGGGCGAGAGTGCTGCCGACGTGCTCAAGCAGGTGCTGCAAACTGGCAAGGCGGGTTCATGATATCCATCCAGACCACCCCGGCATTGCCTGCAAGCGGGCCCGCGCGCCGTTACGCACACCTGGCGTTGCTGGCCGTGGTTATCACTGTCGCGTTGCCGGTGCGGGCACAGGTGACGCAGGCCTACGACCGGCCGCCGCCGGGCATCAACATGGCGCGCGCCGCGACCAATAGCATCACCAGCGGCAGCGCCCGCGCGGCGACCCTGCGCAGCTATGGCGCCGTCAACGGCCTGGAGCTCAACGCCCATTTCACCCAGGGCGGACCGGCGCGGGCCAGCTGGGATTTCCCCATCAACGCCAACCTGGCCAATCTGGCGGCGGTGCAGCTGAAGCTGTACTGCCCCCGCCCCGCGCTGGCCCGGCAGTTCAACGTCTATATCAAGGCCGGTGAGACCTGGTATAGCGCGGCATTCGCGCCGGCCGGCAAGGGCACTTGGGAAGAAATCGTCATTCCTAAGACTCGCTTCGTGCCGGAGGGCGCGGCAGATTCCTGGCAGCACTGCAGTTTCATCCGGCTGGCTGCCTGGCAAGGCAGCAGCGGCCAGCTGGCTATCCACCTAGCCGATCTGCATTTCCTGCCGGCCAATGTCAATGCCGCCTTGCTGCGTAGCAGCGGCAAGAACCTGAAAGAGTCCTACCGTTACGCCCGACACTTCGGCGAAGCGTTATATCAGATTGGCATCCTGCCCGCCGTCCTCGAAGAGCCCGATTGCGCCGGCACGGCAATCAGGCCCTTTGCGATGTCCATTTTGGCCTATCCGCCGGCGGCGTCGCCCGCGCAGAACAGCGCGCTGATCTACGCGTTGAAACGCGGCAGCAAACTCTGCGCTTTTCACACGCTGTCGCCCATCTTGGCGACCGAAATGGAGCTGCCCGCCGGAAAATTCACCACCGCCAGCGCGACCGGCCTGGCCTTGGGCGGCGTCATTCCCTCGCCGACGCAACTGCCGGAAGCTCGGCCTTTCCGGCAGCAATCCACGGCTTTTCTGGCGGTGCAGCAGCTGCCGCCGCAACTGCAGGTGGCGGCGTGGTGGGCGGACAGCAACGGCCGGACGACCTCGTGGCCGGCCATCATCGAATGCCCCAAGGGCTTCTGGATGACCCACGTCTATCTCAACCAAGATCCCGGCCCGGGCGCTATGACTATCGCCGCCATGCTCGCCCAACACACGCCGGAGCTCTTCCAAAAGGCCGCGAAATTCCTCTACTACCAGACCCGACAACTCTACCTTGACGCCGCGCCATCCAGCCAGCAGGCCAGCCAACGGCTGCTCAATGACGCCGCCGCGGCCTACAAGAAAGGCCAGTTCAGCACGGCCATCGACCTCGCCCGGCAATGCCAGGACGCCCTCGCCAACGCCAGCGGCGGCAACGCCGACGGCGCCGTGACGCGCGCGCCGCGACGGGACGAAATCCGCGCGGTGTGGAGCCGGCGGCCCGACGGCCTACCCGGGCGGAGCTGGGAGGACACGGCGGCCATCCTGGCCAAAGGCCGCTTCAACGCGGTGTTCCCTAACGTGGCCAGCGCCTACTCGACGGCCTACCCCAGCGCACTCGTGTCGCAGAGCAGTCGCGGCGATGCGCTTGCCGACGCCATCAGCGCGTGCCGCCGCCACCGCCTGGCGATTCACGCATGGGTGTCCTGCCTGGGTGTCGAAGACGCCAGTGACAACACCCTGCAGACCCTGAAGCGTCAGGGCCGCCTGCAGCAGAATGACGCCGGCGCCACCCGCAACTGGCTCTGCCCGACGCAAGTGGCCAATCGCGATCTGCTGCTAAGCATCGTCACCGAACTGGCCGGCCGCTACGCGCTGGACGGCGTACAGTTTGACCTCATCCGCTATCCCGAGACCAACTCCTGCTTCTGCCCCAGCTGCCGCAAGTCCTTCGAGACCTATCTGCGGCGGCCGGTGTCGTCCTGGCCAGCGGCGGTCCAGAGCTCCGGCAGCGACCGGAGGGCATGGGAGACCTTCCGGCAGGACGTGATCAACGCGCTGGTGGCCGACCTGGCCAAGGCCGCGCGGACCGCCCGCCCTGGCATCGCTGTCTCGGCGGCAGTCTATCCCGACCAGGCCAGCGCCAAAACCATGGTCGGCCAAAACTGGCACCTGTGGCTCAATAAAGGCTGGGTGGACTTCATCTGCCCCATGAACTATCGCGCCAGCACCGCGCTCTTCGCCGGCGATCTCGACCGCCAGACGCACCTGCTCGGCAACGGCGACAAAATCATCGCCGGCATCGGCGTGTCTTCCGAACGCCTGGAACTCAGCGAACTGCAACGACAAATTGCCGCCGCCCGCGCCGCCAACGCCCGCGGTTACATCCTCTTCGAACTCACGCCCAGAGAAGCCTACGACCTCATACCCAAATTATCGCCGTAGCCGCGTTGTATTCCGCCGGCCGTGAAAACATATTGTTAGTTTGCCAATCGGATCAAAAAACCACCGCCAACAGGAGAAATAGCATGGGTATCGGAGCAATGGAATGGCTGCTTATCTTCCTGATCGTGCTGCTGCTTTTCGGCGCCAAACGGCTGCCCGAAATCGCCCGCTCGCTGGGCAAAGCCACGCAGGAATTCCGCAAAGCCAAAAATGAAATCGTCAACAGCGTCGACGAAAGCGCCAACGCCGCCAAGCCCGCAGCCAAGCCCGACGACGACACGGCCAAGAGCGCCGAAGCACCCGCCAAAGATGGCGACCAGCCACCCAAGCAGGGCGCCTGAGGAAGCGCGGCGCCCTCTCGGAGTCTGACCTGCCACATGGTAGCACACCCCGGCGCCGCCCCCTTATACGTTTCACCCTGGGCGCAGCACCCGCTACACCGCTGCAAACCAAGGGGGGGCTTGTGTGACCCTGCGTCAACGGTCCCCGGCGTCAAGGCGTCATTGCTCAGCGTCCCGCCGGTCCCTGGCGTCCAATCCATGGGATCATGCCTTATGAGTTGTTCACAAATTATGTTTACACTTTTCAACACAAACGTGCTTTGATAAAATGCCTCGTCACCGGCCACCATGTCACTCGCCGCGAAGCGGCAGAAGCGCTGAAAGCGCGAAGCATACCAGCCCAGGGCAAGCACGCTGAAAGCGTGCGCCGCCCTGGGTACAACGGCTACTACACTCGTGTTCCTCGGCCCCTTTGGTCCCAGTCGGCGAAGCTGACTGGGACCAAAGGGGCAATGGAACTCACTTTTCTTGCATGCACTGTCGCACCCCTTCATATTGCATCGATGTGGAAGACGTGTTCCAGGGGTTGCCACACAGCGCAACTCGTGGCAGGTGTGTTGCACGCTTTCAGCGTGCCTAGGTATAGCAGTAAATGTAATTATCGAACAGCCATGGGTCGCGAGTCCTCCCCCCCCAGCGCAGCACTAATTCAGAAAAGTACATTCGGAGCCATGGACGACCGCAAGCAATCCATCATCGACCACCTTGAAGAACTGCGCCTGCGAATACTCAAGTCGCTCATTTGCGTAGTCCTTTTTTTCGCGCCGGGGTATTTTCTGGCGCAGCCGTCGATTGAGGCTCTCAAGCGCTATGCGGCGCCGCCGGGAGTCATGTTTTACTACCTGGAGCCGATGGCGTTGTTTTTCACCCGCATGAAGCTCGGGCTGGTCTATGCGTGCCTGTTTGCATTTCCGGTCATTGCCTACCAGTCTTGGCGCTTCGTGGCGCCGGGGCTGTTTCAGAAAGAGCGCTACTACATTACCCGTCTGAGTGGCGTCAGCACCCTCTTGTTTTTGGTGGGCGTGGCCTTTTCGCTGTTCGGGGTCTTTCCAGCGCTGATGCGTTTTGCCTACGGCATGTCGACGGCTGACATCGCACCGATGCTCCAGGTCGGCAGCGTGGTCAACATGGCCACGCTGCTATCACTGGGTTTCGGCATCATGTTCCAACTGCCCATTGTCGTCTTTTTCTGTGTCATCAGCGGCATGATTTCACTCGATGCCATGCGCAAGGCCCGGCCTTTCATCGTGCTGGTCATCTTCGTGCTGGCGGCGGTACTCACCCCGCCGGATATCGTCAGCCAGCTCTGCATGGGCCTGCCCACCTGGCTGCTCTTCGAAATCAGTCTCTTCGCCGTCGCCAAATACGCCCAGCGGCAAAAAGTCGCGGCCAAAAACGACGACGACACCGATGACGATGATGATGATGACGCCAATAGCGCCGCCGGCGACCCGTCCGCGCCGGCGGCCGTATCCGAGGAGCCCAGCTGGCTGGCTCCGGACAGCAGCAACAGCGACATCTATCCCAACGACATGATCAGCGGCGGCGAGCCGCTTGCGGGCGTAAGTCCGGGGCGCGTTCGCCATATCGGCCCCGGCCGCCACGGCCGTTCCGCGCGAGGCCGCCGCCGCGGCTAATTTCACCCGAGGACTTCCATGATAGTGACCGTAGTGCGGCACGGCCAGACCGTCGCCAATGAAACCAACACCATCCAGGGCCAAAGCGACACCGCGTTAAATCCCCTCGGCATCAAGCAGGCGCATTGCGTAGCCAAACGGCTGCAGGGCGTCGCCTTTGCGGCGGTATACAGCAGCGATCTGTCCCGGGCGATGGACACCGCCCGCATCATCGCCCCCGAGCAGGAGCCCATACCCACGCCAGGCCTGCGCGAATGGAACCTCGGCGCCTGGCAGGGCATGAGCGCCCAGGAGGTCCGCGAGCGGTTTCCCGGCGAACTGGAGGCCTTTCTCAACGACCGGCCGGGCCTCTGTGTCACCGGCGGCGAGACCAAGAGCGAAGTCTATGAGCGCGCCGCGGGCTTTCTGCGCGCGCTACCGGCGAAGCACGCCGGCCAGCATGTGCTGGTTGTCAGCCACTGCGGGCTGATCCGCGCGCTGCTCAAGGAGGTCATGGCGGTGTCCGGGCCATGGCCGCGACAGCCGCAGGTGGCCAACGCGTCCATCAGCCGCTTTGTCTTTGACAAGGGCGTCTGGCAGCTCGCCTGCTGGAATGACACCGCGCACCTGCAAGGCTTGGAGTCCGACCGTGGCAACTACTGACCAACAACACGGCGACGCTGCGGCCGCCGCCGGCCGCGAGGCCATGGCGCACTACGACGCCTGCGGGCTCTGCCCGCGGCAATGCGGCGTCAACCGCAATGCCGGCGAACGCGGCGTCTGCGGCGAAACCAGCGACTGTCGCGTCGCAGCCATCACGGCGCATTTCGGCGAAGAGCCGCCCATCAGCGGCCGCAATGGCTCCGGCACCATCTTCTTCAGCGGCTGTTCAAGCGGCTGCTTCTTCTGTCAGAATTACCAGATCTCGCAGGAGCACCTCGGCCGCACACTGAGCCACGACGAGCTCTACAACGAGGTCCAAGCGCTGATTGCGCGCGGCGTACACAACCTCAACTTCGTCACCCCGGAGCATTGGTGGCCGCATATCAGCGTGCTGTGCCGCAGGCTGCGCGCCGAAGGCGTCTTTCTGCCCTTCGTGTGGAACAGCTCGGGCTACTTCCTCACCGAATGGCTCGACCAGCAGTGCGCCCTCATCGACATCTTTTTGCCCGACTACAAATTTGCCGACGCGGCGCTGGCGCATGCCTGCATGGGTGACAGCCGCTATCCCGATCTGGCGCTGGCGGGCATCTGCCGGCTGGCCGAGCGCGTGGGCTTTCTGCGGCCCTGGGATGACAGCGGCGACATCTGCGCCAGCCGCGGCCTGATGGTGCGCCATCTGGTGCTGCCCGGTCAGGTCGAAAACAGCCTGCGCGTGCTCGACAATCTCGCCCGCGAGATCGGCCCGCAGCTGCCCATTTCCCTCATGAGCCAGTTCCGGCCCGTGCCGGAATGCGGCCGACGCGGCTTCCTCGACCGCATGGTCGCCATAGACGAATACCGGCAGGTCTGCCAGCACCTTGACGACCTCGGCTTCACCAAGGTCTTCATTCAGCCGGAATTCGGCGATGACAATTTCCTGCCGGACTTCAGCGCCGACCGGCCTTTCAAGGGCAATCCGCCGCCCACAGGGCCAGCTGCGCCATGAATTTGCGGTGATACTCGCCGAGGCGGCTCCAGATGCTCCACGGCGTCGCCGCGCCCCAGTCGATGGGACTGGCGAAATAGACCACGCGGCCAGCGCCATAAGGCCGCACGACCAGCGCCGGCGAGGACAAGGGGGCGACGACCTGCGCGCCGCCTGTATAGCGCAGTAGCACCTGCGCATCTACCCGCGGTACAACCAACTGCAGCTGGCCGATGCCCTGATAGCTCTCCGGATACAGCGGCAGCCCCGCCAGCACTGGGTGCGCCAGCGCGGCGGTATCCGCCGCGATCAGGTGGTAGAGGCGGTCATTGACCGTGGTGAACTCGCGCGTGCCGTCCCGCGGCGAACTCGCCCGCAGGTTCAGCTCGCCCTGCACCATACTGATGGGCAGGATATCGGACAACTCGAAGGCCCGGAAGTCGATCGTGCCCTGCACCAAGAGCCCCGCGCCGGCCTGAACGAGCTTTTCCACTTGGCGCAGATTCGCCGGCGAGATGCGTCCGGCAGCGATGACGACCAGGCGGGCGTTTTGCCACAGCGCGTCATCCAGCTCATCATTGACATCGTGAGCGCTGACGGCGAAGCCCGCCGCCTGCAGGCCGTGCTGCCAGAACTGCGATACCCGCGTGGGTTGGAGCTCGCCGGCGTCATTGCGCCGCAGGTGCGCAAAAATCAGCGCGCCGGCGCCTTTGGCATCGCCGTCCCAGGCGGTGCGGGGTTTGTCGCGCAGGATTTCCTCGCGGCTGACATCCAGGAGCAGCTCGTCGCCATTGCGCACCTGTACCTGGAGGCGGTAGTCGCGGCCAGCCGGTACCGGGCCGAACTGCACTCGCAGCGGCTCGCCTGGCGCGGCGGCGCGCCCCTGGAACTGCTGCTGACGGCGGTCGCGATTGGCGAGGTCTTCGATGGTCAGCGACAGCGACAGGTCCTGCCAGACGCGATAAGGCAGAAAGGCGATCTCCAGCTGCTGCTCGCCATCCAGTGCCGGCGCAGTAAGTGCCCAGTCGACCATTCCGCCGGGGCCCTCGCCCTTGACACCGCTGAGGCCCTGCCCCGCGCCGCGCCAGCTGCGCCATTCGCGGGCCTGCCCAGGGAAGAGATTGATGATCATGAAGGGCTCGCAGGAGTAGGTCTTGGCGTCGGTCCAGACGCGCCACCACGCGAGCTTGCCGTCGAAGCTGTTCATAAAGACATCGCCGGTGGCGCGATTGCCCAGAGCGTGCCAGGCCTCGCTGATCTGGTCGATGCTGATGGCGCCCCAGTGGTAGCCGGGGGTCATGCTGACGACATCGCTGGCCTCGCTGTCCACGCGCAGCGGCCCCAGGCCCGCCGCAGCGGGTGGCGTCACGGGAATGCTGCTCCAGCTGTCCTGGTCGTAGCCGTTGTCGACGCCCTGCCCCCAGAAGCCGTGGGTGAACCAAGTGGTCTGAAAGGCCTTCTCGCCGGTATTGCGCAGACTGCGCCGTGTATGCAGGCGCGATTCGCCGGCGTAGAGGGTCATTTCCTTGCGGTACTCGCAGGCGTAGCCGAAGTCGGTGGCAATGGTCTGGGTAAACGTGAGGCGCCAGGCACCGGTGGCGCTGCGTGGGCCTTCGCGGTCGTCCTCGGCGAGCGCCTGCCAGACGTCGTCCTCACTGTTGCGCCATTCCTCCAGCATGGTCCAAGGCGCGTGCTGCACCTCCTTCAGACTGCCGCGAAAGCCCCGGCCCGTGCCCTCGGCGACGCCGATACCGGGGAGCATGAAGACGTAACGGCCGGGCTCCAGCTCGGCCATGGGCACCGTCTCCTCAAATTCCTCCGGAATGCCGTACCAGTTCTGATTCTTGTCATTGACACTGGCCAGCCAGCTACGACCGCTGGGCAGATAGCTGATATTGTAAATCCAGCCGCCCCAATTGAAACGACTGCCGTATTTGTAAACGACCTTGACGGGATTGCCCTCGGCATCCAGAGCCGGCTCGACCGGCGGCGCGGCTTCGCCCGTCATGATTTCCACGCGCAGGAATTCGTTGCTCAGGACGACTTCCGGCACGCCGTCGCCATCCACATCCGCGTAATCACGGGTGACGGTGCTGCCGGCGCCATGGGCGGCCAGACAAAGGGCCGCGCCTATTCCTACCAGGGCTCTGATCTGCATGTTGTCGCTCCTTATCAAGGGGGCTTGGTGGGGATAAAACTAACGGCGGCGCCGGGGATTTTTGTTGTTCGCAGGCGGCGGTGGTGGACCGGGCCGGCGGCCGGCGTCGCGTGGGAACAGCACGGCGTGCTGGTCTTCGCGTTCGCGGTCGCTGCGAGCGACATAGAGTGGCCGGCCATCGAGATCGCAGCCGGCGTAAAACATCGCCGTAGCCACCGTGCCAGGAGTGGGAATGAAACATTGCACCTGCTGCGGACGCCAGCCCTGTCGTTGAAACCACGCGGCGAGCTGCTGCATGTCGTCCATGGTGCAGCCCGGAAACGCGCTGATGATGTAGGGCACTATATACTGCTCCTTACCCAGCGCCTTGCTCCGCGCAGTAAAAATGTCGCAGAAGCGCTCAAAGAGCCGGAAATCCGATTTGCGCATGGCCGCCAGGACGTGCCCGACCGTGTGCTCGGGCGCCAATTTGAGGTGGCCGCTGACGAATTCGCCGATGAGGCCGTCCACAAAAACCGGGTCGCTCAGGGCCGCATCGTAACGGATGCCGCTGCCGATGCCGACATGGCGCACGCCAGGCAAGGCCCGCACATCACGCAGCAGAGACAGGTACTCGCGCTGCTGCAGCCGCAGCTGCGGACAAAGCGCCGGCGCCAGGCAGCTGGCGCGCCGACAGCCCTTGGCGTCGATGGCGCAAGCGCCCTGCCAGAGATTCGCGGTCGGCCCGCCGATATCCGACACGGTACCCGACCAGCCCGGCTGCTTCGTCATGCCCGTGACTTCGCGAATGATGGACGCCGCCGAGCGCGAGCTGAGGCGCCGTCCCTGGTGCAGAGCCAACGAGCAAAATGAACAGCCGCCACCACAGCCCCGCACGGCCGTCACGCTCCAGCGGACCATCTCCAGCGCCGGTATGGGCTCGCGATAGGACGGATGCGCGGCACGCGTGAAAGGCAGGCTGTAAAGATCGTCCATTTCGCTTTCGCTCAAGGGCGCCGGCGGCGGTTCCATGACGACATAGCGGCCGCCATGATCCTGCGCCAGGCGGCCAGTGCCACGATGGACCTGCGCCTCAATGGCCAGCGTCGCCGTCAGCAACAGCGTCTTGTCGCTCTGCATGGCTTCGTAGGACGGCAGCAACTCGGCGTCACCCGGCTCTTTGCTGATGGAGGCCGTGCCCGCGATGCCGACGACGTCTTCGCCGGCGGCCAGGCGCCGCGCCAGTTCCACAATCCCGCGCTCGCCCATGCCGTACATGAGCAGATCGGCCTTGCTGTCGAACAACAGCGACCGCCGCAGGCTGTCACTCCAAAAATCATAGTGCGCCGCCCGCCGTAAGGACGCCTCAATGCCGCCAAGGACCACAAAGAGGCCCGGAAAGGCCGCGCGCACGAGGTTCGTATAGACGATGCTCGCGCGGTTCGGCCGCGCACCAGAAACGCCGCCCGGCGTATACGCATCGTCACGGCGTATTTTGCGAAACGCCGTGTAGTGACTTAGCATGGAATCCAGACAGCCGGCGCCAATGCCACAAAACAGGCGCGGCCGCCCCAGACGCCGAATGTCCTCCGGACTGTCCCAACGCGGCTGCGCAATGATCCCGACCCGATAGCCCGCCTTGAGCAACAGTCTGCCCAACAACGGAATGCCAAAAGACGGATGATCCACATAGGCATCGCCACTCACCAGCAAAATGTCCAACTCCGACCACCCCAACGCAGACATCTCAGCCACCGTCGTCGGCAAAAATAACCGCGATGACAAACCCAACCCGCCAGCGGCGACGGGGCGGCAAGAAGCAGGCGCGGCGGCGGAACGCTGTGCGGCAGAAGCGGGCCGGCGGACAGATGAATCGGGGGTTCCGCCACCTGGCCGGCGGGCAGATGAATCGGGAGTTCCGCCACCTGGCCGGCGGACGGACGAGTCGGGCCGGCGTTGTTTGCGCTCAAAACGCCCGGCGCCCTTGCCTGATGAATTGTCTCGCTCAAATCCCGAGCCCATGTCGCTCCTCGCTATGCATTGCGTCTTGCCACCACTAGTCTGCTCAGCTCTTAATATACCGCCCATTGGCCACCTCGGGGACGCGTTGACGCTAGTGACTGCCATCGACTGCTATCGACTGCCGCCGGGACGGCGGCGCTCCCAGGGGGCTGCTCTCGACTGCCATCGACTGCCGCCGGGACGGCGGCGCTCCCAAGGGGCTGCTCTCGACTGCCATCGACTGCCGCCGGGACGGCGGCGCTCCCAAGGGGCTGCTCTCGACTGCTCTCGACTGCTCTCGACTGCTCTCGACTGCCGCCGGGACGGCGGCGCTCCCAGGGGGCTGCTCTCGACTGCCATCGACTGCTCTCGACTGCTCTCGACTGCTCTCGACTGCCGCCGGGACGGCGGCGCTCCCAGGGGGCTGCTATCGACTGCTATCGACTGCTATCGACTGCTATCGACTGCTATCGACTGCTATCGACTGCTATCGACTGCTCTCGACTGCTATCGACTGCTATCGACTGCTATCGACTGCTATCGACTGCTATCGACTGCTCTCGACTGCTATCGACTGCCGCCGGGACGGCGGCGCTCCCAGGGGGCTGCTCTCGACTGCTCTCGACTGCTCTCGACTGCTCTCGACGGCCATCGACTGCTCTCGACGGCTAGCGTGGATGGCATTATCCCCTGGGACGAATGTCCCCCCGCCTCCCCCGCCATGCTCGCACGCGGCGCTATTTGTGAAATTTGAGCGGAAGAAGAAATCGGCACTTCCGGCGAAGAGCCCTCAATAATCATGCCGAATAACGACAAGTTCTGACAAAAGACCCACACTTTTCTTGTGAATTATTTCACAAGCGAGCTTGCCAGCCTGGCGTATGGCCAATATATTCAAGGCCGGTTGATTTCGTCACCACGGGTCGGCAGATTGCTATCGTCGTGGCTGTACTTGCTAGTTGGTATAGAAAGGAGTGTTCTGATCTGGCATGAAAACCCTGGAAGAACTCAAGAGTGAGCGTGAGAGCGCGCGTCTGGCGATGGCGTTGCGTCTTGGTCCGCCGCGTCTGACGGTGAAGGTCGGCATGGGCGATATTGGTCTTGCTACAGGTGCTCGTGAGACGTTGAAGGCGTTCAGTGCGGCCTTGGCGGCGGCGGGCGTGCAGGACGTCGCGGTGCTTGCCTGTGGTTGTTGCTGTGCGCCGGAGTCGCAGGCGCCGACGGTGACCATTGAGGAGCCGGGGAAGGCCGCGGTGACCTACGCGAAGGTCGGTGTCGAGCTCGCTCGGCAGATTGTCGAAGAGCACATCATGCAGGGCCGGCAGCTGTCGGCGGCGCTGTTGAAATAAGGAGAATGACGATGTCAGAGAAAGAGCACACCTGCGGCTGTGACAACGCGTTGTATCAGGAACTCAACGCATTTATTGCGAGCGTGCCGCGCACCCGTGATTCATTGATACCGGTCTTGCACAAGGCGCAGGCGCTATTCGGTTACTTGCCGGTTGACCTGCAGGAATACATCGCGAAGGCGCTGGACGTTCCAGCCAGCGAAGTGTATGGCGTAGTGACCTTCTACACCTACTTCACCATGCAGCCGCGCGGTCGGCACACGATCAACGTGTGCTTGGGCACGGCCTGCTACGTGCGCGGAGCCAAGCAGGTCGTCGAGGCCTTCTCGGAGCTGCTGGGGATCAAGATTGGCGAGACCACGCCGGACCGTCGTTTCACCCTCACCGCGCAGCGCTGCTTTGGCGCCTGCGGGCTGGCGCCGGCGGTGATGATCAACCAAGATGTCCACGGCCGGGTGAATCCGAAAAAGGTGGCCGAATTACTGGAACAGTACAAATAGAGGCAAGGCAATGAATCACTATAGAACTCAGATACTGCTTTGTGCAGGCGGCGCCTGTATTTCATCCGGCTGCGAGAGTGTGCGCGACGCGCTGTTGCGCGAGATCAAGGCAAACGGCCTGGAGAGCGAGATCGAAGTCATCACCACGGGCTGCATGGGCATGTGCGAGATCGGCCCGATGATGGTGGTCAGCCCCGAAGGCATTTTCTATCAGAAGGTCAAACCCGAAGACATGGCCGACGTCGTCCGCGAGCACCTGGTGAAGGGTTGCGTGGTTGAACGGCTGCTGTACAAGCGCGCCGATAACGACGAGCTGCTGCGTTTCATGGAGGACATTCCCTTCTTCAAGCTGCAGAAGAAGATCGTCTTGCGCAACTGCGGCAAGATCAATCCCGAGAAGATCGAAGAGTACATTGCCGTCGGCGGTTACGAAGCACTGGGCAAGGCGCTCACCAGCATGACGCCCGAGCAGGTCATTGAGGAAGTGCTGACCTCCGGCCTCCGCGGCCGCGGCGGCGCGGGCTTCCCCACCGGCCTCAAATGGAAATTCACGGCGAAGGAAAGCGCCGATCAGAAGTACGTGCTGTGCAATGCGGACGAGGGCGACCCCGGTGCCTTCATGGACCGCAGCCAGCTCGAGGGCGATCCCCATTCGATCATCGAGGCCATGGCCATCGCCGGCTACGCGATCGGCGCCAGCAAGGGCTATGTCTATGTCCGCGCCGAATACCCGCTGGCCATCCAACGCCTGAGCAACGCGCTCGACCAAGCACGCGCCAAGGGCCTCCTCGGCGAGAATATCTTCAACTCCGATTTCTCTTTCGATCTGCAGATCCGGATGGGCGCCGGCGCCTTTGTCTGCGGCGAAGAGACCGCGCTGATGCGTTCCATCGAAGGCTACCGCGGTGAACCGCGGCCGAAGCCGCCGTTTCCGGCGCAGAAGGGCCTCTTTGAGAAGCCGACGGTGCTCAACAATGTCGAGACCTACGCGAATATCCCGTATATCATCATGCATGGCGGCGCCGAATTTGCGAAGATCGGTTCGGGCAAGAGCACGGGCACGAAAGTCTTTGCGCTGGCCGGCCACGTGAACAACTCCGGCCTGGTGGAAGTGCCCATGGGCATCACCCTGCGCGAGATCGTCTATGACATCGGCGGCGGCATCCGCGGCGGCAAGGACTTCAAGGCCGTGCAGATCGGCGGCCCCTCCGGCGGCTGTATCCCCAAAGAATATCTCGACACGCCCGTCACCTACGAGACCCTGCCCACGCTGGGCGCCATCATGGGCTCCGGCGGACTAATTGTCATGAATGAAGACGCCTGCATGGTCGACGTCGCCCGCTACTTCATGGATTTCATCCAGGACGAATCCTGCGGCAAGTGCACGCCCTGCCGTATCGGCACCAAGATCATGCTGGACCTCCTCAACAAGATCACCCACGGCGAAGGCACTGAGCAGGACCTCGAACAGCTGGAGTTTCTGGCCGGCCAGATCGGCAAATCCGCCTTGTGCGGCCTCGGCCAGACTGCCCCGAATCCGGTGCTGTCCACCCTGCGCTACTTCCGCCACGAATATGTCGAGCACATCAAGGACAAGCATTGCCGGAGCAAAGTCTGCCGTTCCATGCTGCGCTACACCATCGATGCGGCGGCCTGCAAAGGCTGTGGTCTGTGCAAGAAAGCCTGTCCGGCAGACGCCATCAGTGGCGAACGCAAGGCCCCGCACAGCATCGCCGCCGACAAGTGCATCCGCTGCGGCGCCTGCATGGAAGCGTGCCCCTTTACTGCAATTGAAGTGAAATAACCACAGAGGAATACGGCAATGACAGTCAATCTGACCATCGACAACCAGCCGGTGACGGTGCCAAAGGGGACGACCATCCTCAATGCCGCACGGTCCATCGGCATCAAGATTCCCACGCTCTGCCACATGGAAGGCGTCGTCTCCCCCGGTTCCTGCCGCGTCTGCCTGGTGGAAGTCGAAGGCGCGCGCACCCTGCTGCCGTCCTGCATCGCGCAGGTCGGCGAGGGCATGATCGTCCACGTCAATAGCAAGACCGCGCGGACGGCCCGGCGCACCTCAGTGGAGCTCATCCTGGCCAACCACCCGCTGGACTGCAACAACTGCTCGCGCAACAACAACTGCGAACTACAGACCATCGCCAGCGACATGGGGATCACCGCCTCGCGCTTCCCGCGCCTGGTGCAAGAGCACCCGCTGGACCTGTCCACTTCCGGACTGACCCGTGACATGAGCAAATGCATCCTCTGCCGGCGTTGCGTGACGGCCTGCCAGAACATCCAGCAGGTCGGCGTCCTCGCCGCCCAGAAGCGCGGTTTCGCGACCATCATCGGCGGCGGCGCTAAAGCCAACTTGGCCGAGACGACCTGCGTGCAGTGCGGCCAGTGCGCGGCGGTGTGCCCCGTCGGCGCCATCACCGAGAAGGATGCCATCGCGGACGTCTGGGCCGCCCTGGACGATCCCAAGAAGCACGTCGTGGTCCACACCGCGCCGGCGATTCGCGCGGCCCTGGGCGAGTGCTTCGGCATGCCCGCCGGCAGCCGCGTCACCGGCAAGATGGTCACCGCGCTGCGTCGCCTCGGCTTTGACAAAGTCTTCGACACCAATTTCGCGGCCGATCTGACCATTATGGAAGAGGGCTTCGAGCTGATCAAGCGCCTGACCGACGCTGTCCGCGACAAGAAGGCCGTGGCCCTGCCGCAGTTCACCAGCTGCTGCCCGGGCTGGATCAACTTCGCCGAGACCTTCTATCCCAAGTCCCTGCCCTATCTGTCGAGCTGCAAATCGCCCATGCAGATGGAAGGCCCACTGATCAAGACGTGGTACGCCCAGAAAGCCGGCATTGACCCGAAAGACATCGTCGTCGTCTCAGTCATGCCCTGCACCGCCAAAAAGCACGAGGCAAACCGCCCCGAAATGGTCGACTCCGGCTTCAAGGACACCGACTATGTACTGACCACCCGCGAGCTCGGCAAGATGGTCACCGCCGCCGGCATTGACTTCGTCAACCTGCCCGACGGCCGCGCCGACGAACTGGCCGGCGAGAGCACCGGCGCCGCGGACATCTTCGCCAACAGCGGCGGCGTGATGGAAGCGGCCCTGCGCACGGCCTACGAGGTCATCACTGGTCGCGAGCTGCCCTTCCCCAGCTTGCACGTGGCTTCCATCCAAGGCCTGGACGGCATCAAAGAGGCGGCCTTCAAGCTCGACGGCTGTAAGCCCGAGTTCAGCTTCCTGGAAGGCGTGACGGTCAAAGTCCTGGTCGCCCACGGCCTGGGCAATGCCCACAAGGTCTGCAAAAAACTCGAAGCCGGTGATCTTGCCGAGTACCAGTTCGTGGAAATTATGACCTGCCCCGGCGGCTGCATCGGCGGTGGCGGCCAGCCACGCATGACCGACGACAATGTGCGGCGCGCCCGCATCGCGGCAATATATTCGGAAGACGAGAGCCGCACCTTGCGCAAATCGCACGAGAACCCCGAGATCAAGCGGATTTACGCTGAATTCCTGGGCGAACCTCTCGGGCACAAGTCCCACCATCTGTTGCACACGACTTACACGCCCCGGCAGTAGCCGCGGGTCCAAAAACGCTGCCGCCCGACGCTGTAACCAGCCCGGGCGGCAGAACGTGAAACAGGGCTTATGTTGATGTGGCACCAGAAAAGAGGCGCTGCTGTGCATAGGTCCTGTTTTTTGCAGGAGAGCGAAGCATGAATAAAAAGATCAGCATACCCGAGCGCACCGTCACCCGGCTGTGTTTGTATCGGCGCATTCTGCTCATGCTGTTGCCAGAGGGCCGCGACTATGTCCGCTCACAGGAGCTAGCGACGCTGGCGCGCGGCAGTTCGGCGCAGGTGCGGCGTGACATCATGTCGCTGGGCTACGCCGGCCTCCCCAGCAAGGGCTACCGGGTGCACGACCTCCTGGCCAGCATCGGCGAGCTACTTGACGCGCCGGAGGTGGAGTCCGTCGCCCTGGTGGGCGTGGGCAATCTCGGCCATGCCCTGCTGTCCTACCTGGTCGGACGACGTCCAAACCTCACCATCCGGGCAGCGTTTGACGCTAACCCCGCCCTGCAGGGCCTAGCCATCTACGGCTGCCCCTGCTACCGGCCTGAGGACATGGAAACCGTCCTGGCCAACTACAACATCCGCACGGCAATCCTGGCGGTGCCGGCAGGAACAGCCCAGACGGTGGCCGAACGGCTGGTCGCCTGCGGTATCCGCAGTATCCTCAACTTCGCGCCGACCCGACTCAATCTGCCCAATGATATCTACGTCGAAGACATGGATATCAGCGCGTCACTCGAACGCGCGGCATTCTACGCCCGCCGCACAGAAGACGACAGCGCCGCGCAGGCGCAATCCTGACTTGTCGCCTTTCTTGCGACCCCCGGCGGCTTTTGTCCATTCCTGTCTTTAACTCTTTTTCCTGTGAGCTATATTTGAGCCGCGCTCCTCTCCAAATGTAGCCGAATCTTTGCAGGAAAAACACCACGACATGCCTGACATCACTCCCCTCCTCCCGCCATCCCAGAATCGCAAGCCGCACACGGCCATTTTTCTCAGTGGCAGCGGCAGCAATGCCGAAGAGATCATCAAGGTTCTGCAGGCCTTGGACAGCGCCCCGCTGGAACTCAAAGCCCTGGTCACCGATGCGCCCAAAACCAGCCGCGCCGTCGAGCTAGGCAAAAACTACAAACTGCCGGTGATTGGCGTCGACATCCGCGAATTCTACGCCCAGCACGGCGAATCGCGCGTGTCCATCGCCACCCCCAAGGGCCAGGCGGTGCGCAAGGCCTGGACCGACGAAGTCCGCCGCCAGATCGCACCCCTGCAGCTCGACTTTGCCATCTTTGCCGGCTTCGTGCCGCTAACCAATCTCACCGAGGACTTCCCCTGCCTCAATGTCCACCCCGGCGATCTGACCTACCTCAAAAATGGCGAGCGGCTGCTGGTCGGTCTGCACACCGTGCCGATCGAACGGGCCATCCTGGAGGGCCTGCACTCCCTGCGCAGCAGCGTGATCATCGCTCTGCCCTACACCGGCAAAGGCGCCGAGATGGACAACGGCCCCGTGCTGGGCATCTCCGGCGAAGTCCCCGTCGACCTGGACGGCGTGAGCCACGCGACACTGCTGGCGGACATGCGTAAACGCCCGTCACTGCGGCCGCGCGGCGGCTTCGGCGACCGCCTGGAAGCCGTCGCCAAAAAGAATCAGGAAAACCTCAAACGCGGTGGCGACTGGGTGGTCTTCCCCAGAGTCGTCATCGACTATGCTGAAGGACGTTTCGGCATGGCCGAAAATGACCAGCTCATGTACCTCATCGGCGATAAATGGCACGCCATCAAAACCGTCATCTACCACCAAAACGGACACAAGGAACTGGTGCTCTGATTTTCTCCCAGAAATCCGACCGATCCGACCGATCCGACTGATCCGACTGATCATCGACCTGATCGGTCCGATCCGTCCGATCAGTCCGATCGGTCCGCGAAAAAACAGTTGCTCGTACTGCTCTTCCCCCGTCACTCCTGGTTTTCGGGCAAGTCCACGGCCTGTTCGCCGGAGACATTGTGCATCGCCTCAAGACCGGGGAGGACGATATCGGCGGTGCATGACGCGGGGATGACGAAGCGGCAGCGGATGATGCCGTGTTCGCGTTTCCACTCGCTATGGAAAGTCCCGCGCAGGCATTCGTGGCTGACCTTCACCCAATCGAGATCGCGTACAAAGCACGGGCGGATGAGCACGTGCTTGCAGCCCGGGCCTTCCTTGGTCGGGGAGATGCCGCCGAGGTACTGGTAGAACCACGCAGAGAGATCGCCGAACATGATGTGATTACGCGAACTGCCGCCTGCCCAGCTTTCCCACAGCGTCGTTTCGCCCAGCTTTGCCCAGTGGCCCCAGCCGGGAAAGTCCGTCTGGGTGAGGAGCTTGAAGGCGTCGTCGGCATAGCCGTTATCCGCCAACACCCGCGGCACGTACTTGGCACCGAGGATGCCGAAATCGACTTTGTGGGCGTTGGCGCGGACTTTCTCGGCCAGCGCTGCGGCGATCTTGCCACGCTCGGCATCGGGCGCCAGCCCAAAATACAGGGCCGTGGCCAGCGAAGTCCACTCGCCACCGGCGTAGATGCCGTCGCCGCGATGGAACTTGGCGTTGATAGCACTGCGAATGCGGCCGGCGAGGGTCTGGTACTGCGTGGCCTCGTCACCACGACCAAGGATGCGGGCGAATTCGGCCATAAGCGTCGCGTCATAGAAGTAATAGGCGCTGGAGGTCAGTTCCACGGGCGCCATGTGATCCTTGTCAAAAGGACACCAGTCGCCCAGGCCGAAGCGCACGAGATTGCCTTCGGACATGCCTTGGCAGTAGTCCAGATAGAGCTTCATGGCGCCGTAATGGCGGCTGATGGTCGCCGTGTCGCCGCAGAACAGATACAAGCGCCATGGGTATTCGAAGAGCAGAGTGTCCCAGGCCGGTCCGCTACCCCAGTTGAAGCCCCAGCCGCCGGTCGGGGCGATGCCGGGCAGTTGGCCGCTGGGCCGCTGCGTATCTGCCAGCAGCTGCACGAAGTGGGTGAAAGCCCGCCGCACGTCATAATTCCACAGGCCGGTCTCGGTGGCCAGCTGGGCATCACCGGTCCAGCCGTTCTTTTCGCGGTGCGGGCAGTCAGTGGGAATGCCCACGAAATTCGAGAGAAAGCTCTGTTGCGTCATCGCCTGGAGCTGGTTGGCGACGTCATGCGAACAGGCGAAAGCGCCGGCGCCGGCAAAAGCGTTATGCACCATGCAGGCGCGGATGGCGCTGAGTTTGGCGCCACCGCTGAGGATGACCTTCACATAGCGAAAACCGTGGTAAGTAAAACGCGGCGACCAGCTTTCCTCGCCCTGCCCTTTCAGTCGGTAGTGGTCTTCCTGAAAGACGCCTTCCTTGACAAATTTGGCGATGTTCTCGCGATCAATGTCGCCATTGTCGGCGACGCGTTCGCTATACTGCAGCGCGACTTCGGCGCCGGCAGGGCCCGACACCGTGATGTCGCAGTGCCCGGCCATATTGAGCGCAAAGTCATAGACCACCGCGCCGTCGGCGAGCGTCGTGCTCCCGGCCGCATCGATGCGCCGCATGACCTTGCAGGGCTCAAGGTCTTCGCGTACAATCAGCCCGCCAGGCGGATTGCATTGCCGGGCGGCGCGCCAGGCGCTGTCGTCAAAATCGGGATCGGCGAAGCCGGGTATTTCCTTGGCGGCGTCATAGAATTCGCCGTTGCGCAGGCCATCGAAAGTCACGGGACTGGCGATGGTTTTCCAGCTCGCATTGCTGGACACGGCGACGCGGCCGTCGATTTCGACATCGCAGAGCAATTTGGGGAAATCGCGCCAGGGCGCCTTGTCAAAACACCACACTTCGTGGGTATGGCAATTATACCAGCCATTGCCGAGGAGTACCACCAAGGCGTTCTTGCCAGGCCGCAGTAGCGCCGTGACGTCGTAGTCGATAAAGCTGGCGCGCCGATCGTACTGCGTCACCACGGGCGCCAACACGCGATCATCGACCTTCTGGCCATTGACGTACAACTCATGCCAGCCCAGGCCACACAGATACACCACGGCCTTTTTGGGGACCGTGGCGCACGCGAAGGTCTTGCGCAAATAGGGCGCCGGCCCGACCGGCGCGTTGTAGTTGCAGGTCCCATTGCTGCCATTGATCCAGTAACCATGCCATGTGCGTTTCATTGTCCTGTCCCTAGTTGTGAGCCTGAGTGATAAAAGGGTAATGTGCGAAATCTTGTGATAGAAAGAAAAACTTGACTCAGTGGTTCTGAATCCTTTGCCTGCGCCTACGGGGCAAATTCACGCACAAATGCTTGACAAGCAGGTTATTGTAAAAAATTCTTTTTGCATAAGAAGAGTTTTGATCATATTTGCACCAGGAATCATTGATTGGCAACTACAGGTTTCATCACAAAACTTCGCACATTAACGATAAAAGACATCGCCCCATAAATTTGCCCGCTGAACTGGTCAACACACACGCATATCCCTTGCGGGCCACGCGTGATGGCCGCTTTTGCTTAACACATTCTTCAACGTAATACCACCCCCGCTTCACGCAAGCACCACGCCCAGCAGTTTTCCGCAGCTGGCGGTCGCAACGACAAAGAAGCAGAGGTCTGGGACTGCCAAGCAACCTATCTTAATAAATCTGCGTCAATCTGCGGAATCTGCGGACAAAAATACAACCAATGCCGCCGCCGGAACGGCTGCGCAATTCACGGCTATATTGCTGCCCGTGCCGTCACCGGTGTGGGCGCTTGACCACGCCAACACCATCGCTGCCGCCAACACCGTCGCTGCCGCCAACACCGTCGCTGCCGCCGACACGGCCACAGGCGCCGCCATTATCTGTCAACTGAACGCCCCAGGGAGAGAATTGTCATGAAAATCGCCGTTGACTTTGCCGCCGCATGCGGGAGGAAGATCAAGCCCTTGCACGGGATCAACAACAGCCCCATCGCCCTGTACAAGCCCCTGCCCGAGCTGCTGCAGGCCGGCATACCCTACATTCGCCTGCACGACACCGGCGGCGCCTACGGCGGCAACTGCTACGTGGACATACCCAACGTCTTCCCGGATTTCAACGCCGACGAAAATGACCCGGCGTCTTACCGTTTTGAGTTCACCGACGCGTACTTCAAGCAGCTGGTCGCGTCGGGCATGAAGATCTTCTACCGCCTGGGCGTGACCATCGAGAACAACTTCCGGCTTCACGCCTACCGCATTGCGCCGCCCGCGGACCCGGCGAAATGGGCGCGCATCTGTGAACACGTCGTCCGGCACTACAACGAAGGCTGGGCAAACGGCTGCCACTACGGCATCGAGTACTGGGAAATCTGGAACGAGCCGGAAAATCCGCCCATGTGGAGCGGCACCCGCGATCAATTCTTTGAGCTCTATCAGGTCACCGCCACGCATTTGCGCGAATGCTTCCCGCACATCAAGATCGGCGGCTACGCTTCCTGCGGTTTTTACGCCATCAACCGCCCAAAACCCACGGAATTCTTCAAGAGCTTCATCACCTGGTTTGATGAATTCCTGCAGCTCGTGCGTAAAAACAAGCTGCCACTGGACTTCTACTCCTGGCACCTCTACACGACCGACCCGGAGGAAATCATCCTCCACGCCCGCTACGTCCGCCAAAAACTGGACGAGTACGGTTTCCAGCAGGTCGAAAGCATTTTCAACGAGTGGAATTTTGTGTCGCCGGATGAAGAGCGCCGCTGGGACCTGATGAAGGAAGCGCCGGGCGCGGCTTTCGTCGCCGCCGCGTTCGCGCTGATGCAGCGGGACAGCATCGACAAGGCCATGTATTACGACGCCCTACCCACCCGCCGCTACTGCGGGCTGTATTATTTCCCCAGCGGCAAGACCACGAAGACCTACTGTTCCTTCCTGGCCTTCAATCAGCTCTATAAGCTGGGCGACGAATGCGCCGCTAGCTGCGACGGCAAGAACGCCTACGTCCTGGCTGCTGCCGCCGGCACCAAGGGCGCCGTGCTCGCGGTCAACAACAGCAAGAAGGGCAAAAAGGTCGTCTGGGACATCAAAAACGCCCCCGCCGCCATGCAGGCATTCCTCATCAGCAGCAAGCACGCACTCGACCGCGTGGATTTCACCGCCGACTTCAGCCTGCCGCCATTCTCCGTGCTGCTGCTCCTCAGCAATGATGACCTGCAGAAGACCGCAGCGGTCAGCGCCACCGGCAAATTCGCCGGCCTGGGCTGACGCGGCGGCTCATGTTCAGCGCGGGGTGGAATTGCGCGTCTGCACGGCCAGTTTTGATGGCGACACAGTGACTTTGGAATGTGGCGGCATGGCTTCGGTGAGCCACACGTTGCCGCCAACCACCGAGTGGTGGCCGATGGTGATGTCGCCCAGAATGGTCGCCTCGGCGTAGATCGTGACGTGGTCCTCGATATTGGGGTGGCGCTTGGTGCCCTTGATGAGCTTGCCGCAGGCGTCCTTGGGAAAACTCAGTGCCCCCAGGGTGACGCCCTGGTAGAGCTTCACGTGTTCGCCGATGATCGCCGTTTCGCCGATGACCACGCCGGTGCCGTGGTCGATGAAGAAATGCGCCCCAATGGTCGCGCCGGGATTGATGTCAATGCCGGTGACGGCGTGGGCGTACTCGCTCATCACTCGGGGAATCAGCGGCACTTTCTGCACGTAGAGTTCGTGGGCGAGGCGATGAATGCTGATGCACTTGAAACCCGGGTAGGCCAGGATGATCTCGTCCAGGGTGCGGGCGGCGGGATCGCCATCCAGCGCGGCCTGCGCGTCGGTCAGCAGCACTTCGCGAATCGCGGGCAGTTTCTGCAAGAGGGCAATGACGGTTTCCTGCGCGCGAGTCCGGCAGGGCTTGTCGCAGCTGTCTTTGTCACAACGGAAAGCATAGGCTTTGGCGACCTGGTCAGTCAGGCCGTTCTGGACCTGATTGAGCATTTCACCCAAGGCAAAGAACTGCCCCTCAGCATGGAACTGATGCCGGCCGGTGTAGCCTGGAAACAGCAACTCCAGCAGCTGTTGCAACAGGCGCAGAATCACCTCCTGCTGGGGGATGCCGCAACGCTCCATGTAGCTGACGCCACCAGCACGCTCATAGCTGGCGCACAGGCCATCAACAACGCCTTTGGCCAAATCGTCGTTCCACAAGCTGTCTTCCTGGCAGCGACGGCAATCGACAGTTCCCAGATTCAGTTCTTCGCTCATGGTCATTTACTCCCAGGGTTGGACCGCTCAGGCGCGTCCTCGTGTTCTTTTTCCAGCATGATGGTCACAGGGCCGTCGTTCACTAGACGGACCGCCATGTTCGCACCAAAACGGCCCGTCGCCACAGGCAGACCGCCACAGGCAAGGCGTTCGACAAAATGTTCGTAGAGCGGTTCCGATATCTCCGGCGGCGCTGCGTCAACAAAACTGGGCCGGCGCCCCCGGCGAGTGTCGCCATAAAGGGTGAACTGACTGACAACCAGCATCTCGCCGTCGCCATCCAGCAGAGACAGATTCATTTTGCCGGCGGCGTCTTCGAACACGCGCAGATTGAGGCACTTGTCCGCGAGAAATTCTGCCTCGGCGAGCGTATCGCCCAGGCGCACCCCCAGGAAGATGAGCAGGCCCCGGCCAATCTGGCCGACGACCTCCCCAGCGATGGTCACTGATGCCTCCGACACTCTCTGAATCAACGCCCGCATCGCAGTTCTCCGCTTCTTAGCGTCCGACCAAGGCCAGGACCTCTTCCACCGGCAGGCCGATGACGTTGCTCAGCAGCCCGTCAATACCCGCCACGATCATCTCGCCGTGCTCCTGAATGCCGTAGGCGCCGGCCTTATCCAGCGGATTGACCAGGGCAAAATAGCCGTCGATGACCGCGTCGTCCAAGGCGCGGAAGCGCACCGTCGTCCGCGCCAGCCAGCAGTGCTCGGCGCAGTCACGCAAGAGGCATACGCCGGTGAGCACAGTGTGCTCCCGGCCGGCAAAGGCCCGCAACATCGCCCGGGCCGCCGGCAGGTCCGCCGGCTTGCCGAAGATCTGTCCGGCGAAGGCGATGACGGTGTCCGCGCCCAGCACGAGCCGGCCGGGCATGGCCGCGGCAACGGCCCGGGCCTTGGCGCTGGCCAATCGCAGCACCAGCGCCTCGGGGCTCTCGCCCGCCTGGGGGGCTTCGGGGATGTCTGCCGTGCGGATCTCCAAAGGCACGCCCGCACGCACCAGCAGTTCGCGGCGCCGTGGCGATGCCGATGCCAGCACCAGCGTTTCATCGCCAGCCAGGCGCAAGGCGCTAATGGGTGTAATCGCCGTTGCTGCTGCCATCAGGATTTCCGCATGCCCTTACCGCGCTGGATGCGCCGTTTGGTCGCCTGGTATTCACTTTCACGCGAACGTTTGGCACCGGCGGCCGAGCGTCGCGTGGCGTTGGCATTGTCGAGCGATTCGCGCTCGCGCAAGTCAATGAAGATGGGCATGCCCGCCTCGGGGTAGAAGGCATCGCGAATCTGATTCTCCAAAAACTGCAGGTAGTTGCGCGGACAGAGCGACTTCTTGTTGACGAAGAGGAGGAAACTCGGCGGCGGACAGCCCCGCATGGTCCCGTAGAAAATCTTGAAACGCTTGAGGCCATTGCTCGGCGGCGGATTGCGCGCGAGGGTGTCCTGCAGAAACTGGTTGAAGACTGCCGTGGGCACGCTCACCCGCATTTGCTCGCGGACATGCAGGAGCTGCGCCGCGATCTGCTGGCAGTTGTGACCGCTCAGTGCGGATATCAGCAGAATCGGCGCGTGGTTCATGAAGGACATTTCCGCCCGCACCTGCGCCTGAAAATCGCGTGCTTTCACGCCCTCGGCGCTGACCAAGTCCCACTTGTTGGCCAGCAGCACGCAGGGCTTGCGCGCTTCGACAATGACCCGGCCGATGCGGCGTTCCTGGGTGGTGCAGGGGTCGGTACCGTCAATCATGAACAGCACGATGTCGCAACGGCGAATCGCCGCTTCCGAGCGGGACAGACTGAAGAATTCGACCACGGTGTCAACCTGCTTCTTGCGGCGCATGCCGGCCGTGTCGATCAGCGTCAGCGGCAGCTCCGTGCCATCGACGGTAAGGGAGAAAGGTATCTCAATGGCGTCGCGCGTCGTGCCGGGAATGTCGCTGACCATCACGCGATTGGTCCCCAGCAGGCGATTCACCAGCGACGACTTGCCCACATTCGGGCGGCCAACCACGGCAATCTGCAAACGCTCCTCGGGGGCTTCCGCCGCGGCATCGCTTGCCGGCAGCAGCTGCATGGCGCGATCAACCAAGTCGGAGATGCCCAGGCGATGCGTGCAACTCGTGGGCACGATGTGCTCGTAACCCAGTGCGGCAAAGGCGCCTTCGGCTTCCGCACGAACCATGTCGTTGTCGGCCTTGTTGGCCGCGATGACCACCGGCTTGCCGGTGCGGCGTAGGAAATCGCTGACCTCTTGGTCCTGCGGGGTGATGCCGTCCTGGCAATTCAGCACCCAGATCAGCACCGATGCTTCGGCGACGACCTCGGCGACCTGCTCGCGGATCATGCCGTCAAAGAGATCCGTGGCCTTTTCCCGGCTGTGAATGCCGAGACCGCCGGTGTCAACCAGCAGAAAACGCTGGCCAAAATGCTCGCAGGGCGCCGCCACGCGATCACGGGTGACCCCGCTTTGCTCGTGAACAATCGACACCCGCCGGCCGAGGATGTTGTTGAATAACGCGGACTTCCCGACATTCGGGCGGCCGACAATCGCAATAACAGGACGTGATGATGCCATGGTGCGGGTCTTTCTCTCTGGTTTTGTCGTCACTAATCAATCATTCGCGCCTGGCCATGGACTGTCGCACACACCCCATGCAGCCGCTGCCGCAGCGGCTGCGTCAGTATCTCTCCAAAGCAATTTTCAGGCGGGCCAGCGAGCGTTCGCGGCCCAGAAGCTCGACGGTCTCGTAGATGCCTGCGCCAACGCCGCTGCCGGTGACCGCCGCGCGCAAGGGCTGATTCAATTTGCCGTGGGCGAGACCGGCCTGGTCGCAGGCCGCCTGGATGGCGCTTTCAATGCCCGCGGCAGCAAAGTCCGGCAGGGCCGCGAAGAGCGCCGATATGGCCTGCAGCGCGGCGCGCACGGCCGGGTCTTTGAGCTGCTTGACGCAGACTTTTTCGTCGTATTCCGGCACGTCGACGAAGAAGTACGACCACTGCTCCAGGTCGGCAAAGCGCTTCACGCGGCTCTGCATGAGGGCGCAGACCGCCTGCAGCTGACTGTCGCTGACGGCGCTCACCCATGGGTAGCGCTTGAGCCAGTCGCGGCTCACGGCCAGAAATTCGTCCGCCGGCATTTCGGCGATGTACTGGCCGTTGAGATTGGTCAGTTTCTGGATGTCCATCTGCGCGGATGCGTGGAGGACCCGCGACAGCGAGAACGCCGCGGTAAGCTCCTGGCGGCTCATCTTTTCGCGGTCGTCGCCGGGGGACCAGCCCAGCAGGCTCAGATAGTTGAACAGCGCGTCGGCGACAAAGCCGTTGTCGCGGAAATCGCCCACGAAGGCATCGCCATCGCGTTTGCTGTAGGGCTTGCCAGCGGCGTTGACGATCATGGGCAGGTGCGCGTAGGTCGGCACCACCGCGCCCAGGCAACTGAAAAGCATGATATGCCGGAAGGTGTTCTCCACGTGGTCATCGCCACGGATGATGTGGGTGATGCCCTGGGTGATGTCGTCAACCACATTGGCCAGATGGAAGACCGGCGAGCCGTCGCTGCGCACGATCACCACGTCGCGCATACTGTCCAGCGGCTTGCTCATATCGCCCTTGACCTCGTCGTGGTAGCTGATCACGCGTCGCGTAAAGCGCAGTATGGCGGCACCGGGAACGCTGAATTCCGCGCCGTCGCGCAGGATCGCGTCCTCTTTGCCGGCGAGAGTGAAGAGCACCTGTTCCGCCGCGTCGAGGACCTGCAGGTCCAGGCAGCCCGCCAGACAGCAGCCGCCCGGCGCTGGCGTGCCTTTTTTGGAGATGCCGGCGTAGTCCACGCCCTTGCCGTTGACCTGCACCGGGATCTCCGGGTGCACCGGCACGTCAACCGTGCCTACCGACGACACGCCGGGAATGCGCTCGGCCGCAAAGGGAATGCGGAAGACAATCGCCTCGCCACCGCCGCCCTTGGCATCGCGATAGGCATCGCCGGCAGCCAATAGACGCTCCGCCGCCGCCAGATGCTTCTGCACCTGCGACGTCTGGTACAACGGCGGCTTCTCATCAAAAGCCAAGCCAAGCCATTCCATGACCTCCAGCAGGGTCGCAATGGCCTCCGGCGTCGAACGCTCTAGATCCGTGTCCTCAATGCGCAGCAGAAATGACCCGCCTTCATGCCGGGCAAACAACCAGTTGAAAATCGCCGCACGAATATTGCCGATGTGGACCTGGCCCGTCGGCGACGGCGCAAAACGAACACGCACACTCATGAATTCTGTCCTCAATTCTCGCAAGGTGACCTGACAATCAGCAAACAATAGGCAAACTGCTTAATATAAGCAACAAAACCTACTTTTACAGGCGCGCGAAGCAAATGAACCAACCGAGCAGACTGATCCGACTGATCCGACTGATCCGACTGATCCGACTGATCCGACTGATCCGACTGATCCGACTGATCCGACTGATCCGACTGATCCGACTGATCAAATCGACGATCGGTCCGATCGGTCCGATCGGTCCGATCCGTCCGATCCGTCCGCGAAAATGACCATCGCCAAGGCGAACCGCCCCACGCCAGCGCCGCCTCTCCGCTGGCGGGACACTGGGCGTTTCTATGGACGCTATGGACGCCATCTTGGTTGCCGCCAGTCAGTCCCCGGTGTCCCAGCAGTCCACAACCGGTCCCCGGCGTCCAAGGCGTCATTCCCCATGGTCCAGGCGTCCCCACGGTCCAAGCCATGGGACCATGCCTCATGAGTCCGTGAGTCCTCGTCCCAGTGCGCTGCCGCCAATAAGTGCCGTCGGGACGGCGGCGCTCCCAGGAGTCCAAGCGTCCCCACGGTCCAAGGCGTCCTCGGGCACCGGCCAATATCAATCACTGACCGATTACCTTTTTTTCGCACAAAAGGCGCTGTGGCGTCGTCAAAGGGCGATTCCGCCGGTTATATTATGCCTTTTACGCCCTGCTTTCATTCCACCGCCCTGACCATCTACGATACTGAAGCGAAAAAGGCTCCATGGAACTTCTTGCACCTGCTGGCAATCTCGAGGCCGGCGTCGCCGCCTTTCACTACGGCGCCGACGCGGTATACCTCGGCATGCGCGATTTCTCGGCCCGCGCCGACGCGGACAATTTCACGCTTGACGATCTCGGCGTGCTCCTGGGCATCGCCCACCAGGACAGCGAGCGGCCGCGGAAGGTCTATGTCGCCGTCAACACGCTGGTTGAAGAGGCGGAGCTGCCGGGGCTGATCGCCTTGCTGGCGCAGCTGCGGGATCTCGAAGTGGACGCATTGATCATCCAGGACTTGGCAGTGTACGACATCGTCCAGGAGCATTTTCCGGAGTTCGAGCTGCACGCCAGCACGCAAATGGCCATCCACAATCTGGCGGGCGCCAAACAAGCGCACGAAATGGGCTTCAAGCGCGTCATCGCCGCCCGGGAATTGACTCTGGCTGAATTGGGCGAAATGACCGACATCCCCAACCTGGAACTGGAGGTCTTTGTGCACGGCGCGCTATGCTACGCCTACAGCGGCCTGTGCCTGCTCTCCGCCTGTTTGCGTGGCGGCAGCGGCAATCGCGGCGACTGCGCCTACGTCTGCCGCAACAGCTTCAAAATCCACGATGCCACCGGCGCTCTCATCGACCAGAGCGCGCCGATGTCAATGAAGGACCTGGCCCTGCCGGAGCTGATTACGGCCCTGCGGCAAAGCGGCGTGGCGTCGCTGAAGATCGAAGGCCGCAAAAAGACGCCGTTGTATGTCGCCGCCGTGACCAACTACTACCGCAAGCTCATCGACGGCTCGTTCGCCCCGGGCGAGCAGGCCTGTTGCGAGCGTGACATCAAGACCATCTTCAGCCGGCCGTGGACAACGCTGTACGCACGCAATGCCCACATGGCCGCCGTCACCGACCCACATACCGTCGGCCCCCGCGGCGCCGAGGTAGGCACCGTGGCGGCCTTCTGCCCCGGCGAACCCGACCGCATCCGCTTCGTCGTCAAAAACCAAGGCATCGAACGCCATGACGGCCTGCAGATCGAGGTGCCCGAGCGCGAAAAGCCTTTCGGTTTCGGTATTGACGACCTGCGTATCTTCAGCCAGCGCAGCAACGAAAGCGGCGTAGCCGCCTTCAGCGCCGAACCGGAAAGCACCGTCGAAGTGGCTCTGCCGCCGGAGCACCCGCCCATTCCGGTCGGCGCCCGGATCAGCTGTTCGTCGTCCCAAGCCGTCAAACGCAGTTACGACTGGCCGACACCGCGGCCGAGCCTCTGCCGCTCGCGTTATCCGGTCTATTTCGAACTGCAGATTTCGCCGCGCGAACTCGTGGTCATATCCCAGCCCTGCGCCGGCCCCCGCGAGCTCACCGACATCCGCACCAACATGATCCTGGACGAGCCGCTCGCGCCGGCCCGCCAGCCGGAAAAAATCGCCGACACCGCCCAGAGCTGCTTCGCCAAGCTCGGCGATACCACCTTCACCCTCGCCGATCTCCGCGTCAGCAACCCTGACGGACTCTTTGTGCCCACGTCCCTGCTCAATGAGATCCGCCGCCGCGCCGCGCAGGACGTCCAAGACGCCCTCGACAAAGACCTCCGCGAGCTCACTGACACCGTCACCGAGGCCGTTGACAGCTGGCAGCCGCCGGAGACAACAACCGGCGCCGCGCCGGCCTGGGCAATCAAAATCGACCGCGTCTTCTTTCTCAATCTCTTCAGCGACAAAGACCTCGCGCGGCTCGACGAAGTCATCTTCGCCATCGGGCGCACGCCGGCCAACGACGTCCCAGACGCCCTGGCGGAGCTCGAACGCCAGCTTGGCGGCCGCAACCGCATTCGTCTGGCGCTGCCGGCCATCAGCCGTGACAACGGCAGCACCAACTGGGTGGCGTTGATCGCCAATCTCTTCCGCAGTGGCTGGCGCCGCTGGGAGTTGTCCAATATCGGCGCCTGGCAGCTGTTCAGCGAGGCCGGGGCGAGCCCGCGCAACCTCAATCTCAGCGCGGACTGGCCGATGCATGTGTGCAATCACCTGGCGGCCAAGACCTTGCTGGACCTGAATCTCCGGCGCGTCACGCTGTCGCCGGAAGACCGCTGGGACAACTGGCTGGCGCTGGTGAAAAAGCTCGGCCCTTGCGTTGACGTGCCGGTGTACCAGGACACGCCGCTAGCACTGTCAGCGACCTGCGTCATGAACAGCCTAAAGGGCTTCTGCCCAGGCAAGAAAAACTGCGATTTCACCACGCTGTCCTTGACATCGCGACGTGACGAGAAGCTCGTCGCCATCAACGACCACTGCCAGTCCGTCATCATCTCGGAACGGCCACTCGATCTCAGCGGCCATCTCCACGAACTGCGCCGCCAGGGCGCTGGCCGTTTCCGCGCCGACTTCCTCTGGCGGGACTACGCGCCAACCGCCGTACTCGACATCTGGCGCAAACTCCAGCTCGACGAGGCGGACAGCAACGCCTGGACCGCCAATCTTTTCCGCGATACGAACGCATAATCCTGGCACAACGGCCGCCGGCGCCACGCCAGGCCGGCATCGCCGTGGAGGCTCCATCATGATCCATGCCGCTCTAGACACCTCTCTGGGCAGCGCGCTGGTTGTCGCCGACGGCGACCGCGTGCTTTTCAACGACCATCTGGCAGGCACGGGCCGGGAGAGCGACCGCGAGCTGGCGCCGTGGCTTAAGGCCACACTGGACGGCTTGAGCCTGCGCCTCAACGATGTCTGCCGCTGGACGGTCGGCACCGGCCCGGGCAGCTTTGCCGGTCTGCGTTACGGCATCGCGTTGGTCAAGGGCTTCTGCGCCATCAGCGGCGCCACCATGCGCGGCGTCCCCAGCTGCCTGGCCTTGGCCCACGCCGCACTCGCCGATGCCCAGGACGCGCGACGCATCGGCGTCCTCCACGACGCCCGCTGCGGCCAAATCATCCTGGTCCGTTTTGCACGCGGTACCGACGCGACCCTGCAGCTTTCAGGCGAAGCCGTTGTGCTCACGCCGGAGGAATTGCTGGTCGAGCAACACCGCTGCGACCACTACGTCAGCGCCCAGACGGCGGCTTTACCGGCATTGCCAGAAGCGGTAGCCGCGCGGCTCTTGTCCTGCGCGGGCATCGACGCCCGCGCCCTGCTCAACGCGCCCGCCGGGCTCTGGCCCTGGCCGCAGAACCCGCAGGAGCTCATGGCGAGCTGCGAGCCGCTGTACGTGCGCCCGCCGGTCTTTGTCAACCCCCAGCCGGTGAAAATCCCGCAGATCTAACCATCAGCCCGCGCATCCCTATCCTCAGCGACTTTTCGCGCCCCACTGCCAGCGTTCGCCGGCGGCGAGGGTGATGTCGATGGGCTCTTCGCCGGGCGCAAGCTGAAGCCGCAATGCCCCGGCGCGTTCGGCTTTGACCTCGCAGAAGCGAGTGCGGCCGCCGGCGCGTTCGGCGCTGATGCGGAAACCGCCGGGGAAGCGCACATCGCTGAATGCCGCCCGTCGCCAGGCGTCCGGTACGCCAGCAAAAAGCATCGCCGTACCAGCGTGTTCGCAGATAAGCATTTCGAGCATGGCGGTGGCGCCGGCCATGGTGCCATCAAGCTGCATGACCTCGTGGGTTTCCCGGGGTTTGAGCATGTCGGCCTTGCGGTGCATGGTCAGCCCCTGGAAGCGCGGCAGATACACTGTCGCCATGCTCTCGTTGATGAATAGCTCTCGCCAGAAACTGAAGAGCAGCCGCGGCGATTCCCGGAAATTGCGGCGGATCTGGAGCTGAATAGCCCAGGGGTAGCACCACTCACTCCACTGGCCCATGCCACGCAGAATCCACAAGTCGATACTGCGATCGAGCTGGAGTTGCTCGTCGTCGCTCAGCTCAGCGCAGATGTCGAATGGGTAGATCATAGCCAGATGTGAATGATGGCGGTGGCAGACGTCGAGATCCTGTCCTTCCCAGATGCCGATATGCGCGTCATCGCCTTCGCCGACCGTGCAGAAATGCGGCAGGCGGCACTTCATGTCCAGCCAAAGGGGTTTGGGACTCTCGCCCAATTCCTGCGCTGCCGCTAGGAGCGCATTGAGCAACGCATGAGCGCAGGTCAGCTGATTAGATGGATCGCGGCCGGAATTCTGCCGGCAGACCCGGCCATTGACCTTCACCGCAAAGGTACAACCATACTCGGCCGAGATGCTCAGCGGAATGGACAGCCGGCCATCGTGCTCTTCAAGCGTTTCTTCAAAGACCCGCATCACGCCACGCATGAAAGGCAGCGCCCGCTCGGCCAGGAAACGACGGTCGCCAGTCATCCGGTAGTACTGCCAATACAGCAGGCCCATCCAGCCGCCGCAGGCGAAATCCAGCACCGCACCGACGCCCATGCCGCCGCATTGGCCACAGCGGTCGTCCACCGCGTGGGTCAACAGCAAGCCGTCGTCAATGCCGAAAAGACTGCGGGCATTGCCACGCATCGCCGCCTGGGAGGCCGGGCTTTCCAGCAGGTCAAACAGCGGCAGCAGATGCTCGGCATTGCCGGTCGCAAAGGCCAACGTGTACACCTGCTGGACATTGACATTGAAATGGTAATCGCAGCTCCATGGCGGCCGCTGGTAGTCTTCCAGCCAGGGCCCCTGCAGGCCGCTGGGGACGCCGCCGGGCGTCGTCGCACAAGCAAATTTGTAGAGCGCCAGGAGCCAGAAGCGCTCGTAGAACGGATCCGGTACCGCAATCGTCGGCTGGCGTTGCCAGTAGGCCCCCCACCAGGCCTGTGCGGCCCGCAGCGGCTCCGACCAGTCGCCAGCGCAAGGCTGGAGGCAGGAGCGGTCGCCGTCCTCGCTGAGCTCAGCCGCCAGGCAGAAGCCAAAGGGTGTCTGCTGCCATTGCGCGATCATGCCCGGATCGGCGGGATGGGGCTGATACCAGCCGCAGCCAGCGCCGTCCTCAAACCGGCTCGGCGGCGCAAAGTCCACGGACGCGAAGAGCTCGCCTAGCCGCTGCCACATCGGCTCGGCGGCCGTCGCCACGACCAGCGCATCGGCATCGCGCAGGTACAGGCGGTTGCGCGTCATGTCCATGAGCAGCTCCAGCGCCCCAGCGGCGGTGTCCACGCGGACAATGCCGCTGGCGTAGTCCAAGGTGGCGGCCTTCAGGGGCGCCTTGAGGGTGAGTACGAAGCGCCCGCCGGGCACCCGAGTCGCCGGCCACCAGACGGGATAGCGCGGCATGGGCTGCGCGGTGACGCTGGCAGCCTGCAACAGGCGACTTTCCTCGCTGACATCGTAGGGATCGTAGGCCTTGACCAGATCGCGATAGGAACAGGGCCGTCCCAAGGTGGTGGCGCCACGATGGTCCCAGCAGGAACTCAGGCTGAACTCAAGCTGCAGGCGCCGGCCCGAGCCAAACACCAGCACACCCAGATCGCTGTTGCCCATGGGCACGCCGCAATGAACCCGCCGCAAGGGAAACTTCAGCCGAAAGACTTGGCCTTGGATGTCCATGACTTCTCCTGTCGTACAACTCTTGCCGCGACCTCGCCCGGCGCTGCCGGCGCTACGGCGCCGCCACCGCCGAGGGGTCTTTTTTCTGCCCGGGGCCCGCGTCCTGCCAGACGGGCAGCAACTGTGCTCTCAGGTCATCGTAGCGTTCCTGCACCCGCATATACACCCCGAAACGGTCTGGTACGGTGACGTACTCGCGTTCAGCCTCGTCCAACACGGCGGCGATGCGGCGATGCCTGGCCACAACGCGCGCAAACTCCGAACGCGCCGCGCGAAATTCGTGGCGAAAGCGCGCCGTATTGCCGGTGGCGAGAGATGCCAGCGCCTCGCTGTACATGTCCAACGCCGGCTGCAGAAGCACCGGCGCGTCCTTTTTCACTTCGTAGAAGCGCAGTTGCAGCTGGCCAATGGCGTTGAGGTCCAGCTTCAGATCCTTGACGACGTCGGGAACCTCGTCCAAACGGACTCGCTCGACGAGTTCGAGGCCCTGGCCGGCCTTGACCATCTGGACGGACTCAAGGACCTCCACGCAGTCGACAATCATAGCCAGCGACTGATGGCGGATGCCGCGATCGCAGACGACAAGCACCTGCCGTTCGTACCACGCCTGCAAGGATATCACCCCCGGCTGGTGATTCTGGAGAACATAGCCGACAGCTTCCACCAGCGGCCGGCCGTGCGCCGTTAGCTCCAGTAGCTCGCGGAATATCTGACCATGCGCTGCCGGTAGCAGTTCAAAACAGCCCGCGAGCAAATCGCAATGCAACATGTGCAGCTGGAACAGCTCCGAATAGTCTGGGGTGAGCCGGCTCAGCAGCAGCTCATCAACCCGGGGAAAATGTCTGCGGACGAATTGTCGGTTGGCCACCTGATAATCCAGCTCGTAAATACCGCGGATGCCGCGGCCGCCCATGACCATGCGGTTGGTCAAAGCCGCCGCCAGCCAGCGCAGCACGGGCGCTTCAATCGGCACTTTGTAGCCCATTTCCCGCGCCCGCCGCAGCAGCAACGCCTGCATCAGCCGCCAAGTAACGGCGTCCATGCGTTCATCAGCCGTAAACTCCAACGCATAGAGCAGGTCGTCTGACTTGGCCACACCCCGTTCACTGATATGCAGCAACGCCTTGGGCTGTTCGGGACAGCGAAGGAAATCATCAACCAGCGATGCGCAGTTTGCGGCATAGAGGGCGACGTTTCTTGCCCGCGCCGCCGACCACGCTTTGACCTGCAGCTGCTTGGCCCGCATGGTCTCAGTCGCTACTTTCGGCGTCGCCGGCGGCGGCGCCGCCTCGGCGGGCGGCACGGCTGGCTCAGCGAGCAAAGGCGTCGCAGTCAGCATCAGCAACAGCGGCAAATAGCAGATAAGTCTATTCATTGGGCTTCCGCTTGAGCACCATGATTGCCACCAGTGTGTCGCTGGCCTGCTTCACCCAGGGATCACCATCACCAGCAGGTTCCACGGCGCTCAAATCGCGATCGGGAAACACAGCGCGAACAGCCGACGCCTTTTCAGCCGCCCGCAACGCCAGCGGCAGACGCAAATAAAGACCATCGCGAAACGGCACCACGCGACCGGGGCCGGGAATGCCCCGACTGGGCTCGCCCATCACAAACGCGCCCTGCTGCTGCAGACTTTGGGCGAGACTTTCGGCCATCCCGCAGGTATCAGCGTCAATCAAAACAATCACCGGCACCGCGGCAGCGCCAAGCGTCGCCCCCAGCGCGTCAGCGACTGCTTTGTCCTGCCCATCAACACTGCGCAGGTCAAGAATCACGCCGTGATAGTCGCCCTGCTGCAATGCCAACTGAAAGGCTGCCAACTCCTCCGGATAAGCGCAGTCCAGACTGCTTATACGCAACCGGGCCAGGGTGTGATCAACCGTACCACCAATGTCCACCAGCCACTCGGCAGCCACGCTGGGAATCGTCGGCGACGTCATCAGCACGGCCGGAGCCCGCGTCAGCAACAACATGTCGTCAAGCACTAGCTGTTCTTCTCCAGCTGGAAGCACCGGCAACGCCCCCTCACGCTGTAATAACTGCAACAACGCCAAGCCACTGTGAGCCGGGCCGTCACCGGCAGGAATGACGGGCAAGGGCGTAACCGGCACGGGCGCACCCTCGGCCGTTGTAACTGGAGCCGCTGCGGGAGCACCCTCGGCCACTGTAACTGGAGCCGCTGCAGGAGCACCCTCGGCCGGAGCAAGAGCGGGAGCTACAACCGGCACCGGCTTGACCGGCACGGCGTCCCCGCCGGCTTCCGCAGCGCGCGTCGGGCACAGCTGCACCATCATGCAGCAGGCAACCAGAAACGGCGGCAGGGACGTCCAGCAGTGACCGTAGTTGCTCATTAGAGCGTGAACTCCTTGTCGGCGGCGATGACTTTTTCCCGGCGTTTGGCACGATCGGCGCTGAAGCGCTCACGCACAGCCGGGTCTTTGCGGGCGATGATCTGCGCCGCCAGCAGCGCGGCATTCATGGCGCCACCGCTGCCGATGCCCACTGTCGCCACGGGAATGCCACCGGGCATCTGCACCGTCGAGAGCAGCGAGTCCAGGCCATTCAGAGCGCCGCCCTCTACGGGTATGCCGATGACCGGCAAGATCGTATGGGCAGCCACGACCCCAGCTAGATGCGCGGCGCCGCCAGCCGCGGCGATGATGACTTCCATGCCGTTCTTTTCGGCATTGCTGGCAAAAGCCGCCACCACATCAGGCGTGCGGTGAGCGGACATGATACGCACCTCAACCGGAATGGCTAGGCTCTTGAGAGTGTCAATACAGGGCTGTATTTTCGGCAGGTCGGAAGCGCTGCCCATGAGTACGGCAACTAGTGCAGTCATCGTGTCGTTCTCCTACGTTGTGCTTCTATGTACGCATCGGGGACTCCCCGGACGGGGGCCCGCGCCAAACTAAGAAATATACCGGCAAAGTCGCCGCAAAGCAACAGCACAACCGCAGAGGCCAACAAGTTGCCGTAATGCCTCACCCATTGATACTGGCAGTTCCAAGGAACGCCAGGGACCGTGCGGACTAATTGGCGCGGCGCACTGGGGCGAGGACTCACGGACTCATGAGGCATGATCCCATGGATTGGACCGTGGAGACGAATTGGACCGTGGGGATTGACTCCCGACGCCTTGGACTGATTGGGGACTGATTCGACTCCTGGGAGCGCCGCCGTCCCGGCGGCAAGTATCCTGGGAGCGCCGCCGTCCCGGCGGCATTTGAGCGCTGAAAGCGCGAAGCATACCAGCCCAGGGCAAGCGACGCCGAAGGCGCGCGCCGCCCTGGGTAGCGCGCCATATTGGTCCGTGTCCCTCAGCCTCTTTGGCTTCAGTCGGCGAAGCTGACTGGAGCCAAAGAGGCAATGGAACTCATTGATTGCGACGGCATTTTTGCGCTGTGACCCTTCGTCGCAGGTCTTTTAGGCCGCCCCTTCAGGGCTCTTTTGGGATGGGGCACCTTACCCAGGGCGGCGCGCCCTGCAGGCGCTTGCCCTGGGCTATCTTAGGCCGCGCCTTTGGCGCTGAAAACAAAAGGCCGCAGGACCGGCTGGTACCGCGCCTTTGGCGCTGAAAACAAAAGGCCGCAGGACCGGCTGGTATCGCGCCTTTGGCGCTGAAAACAAAAGGCCGCAGGACCGGCCATTATCAATGGCTGGCCGATTACAGAGAAAGAAATTATTGCTTTTATTTTCACTTGAAAAGTATTTTTATTGCATTAAAATGGCATTTAGTTTCTCTTAAGGCAATAAAAACATACACAGATTGGAGGCCACGATGCGAAGGACAATCCCCCCCTGTTTCACTCTGATTGAGCTCCTGGTCGTCATCGGCATCTGCAGCGTGCTGACAGCGTTGTTGTTGCCGGCGATCAGCAAAGCCGAGAACAAGGCCGATCAGCTGAACTGCAGCAGCAACCTCAAGCAGCTGGGCGCGGCTTTCCTGCTTTACGCGAGCGATTCCCGGGGACGCCTGCCACCCTACGTCAATAACAGCATCTACGGTCATGGCGGCACAAACTGGGCCCGCTACACGTTCGAGTACCACAACGACGCTCGTCTTCTGGATTGCCCGACCAGCCCGCAGGAAGCACCCGAGGCCACCCAAGAAGGCCTGCACCTCTACGACGGCAACTACGGCTGGAATTACGACGGCACCCAGGGCAACCGCGGCAAGCTCTCCGCCCATATCGACCAACCCGCCAGCGCCTACCTGCTCTTCGATAGCGGCGATCCCTGCGTCATTTACGGAGCCAATAATTGGGAAAATCTCATGGAAGAACTCGACTTGGACTGGGACAGCCGCTGCGAAGGCCCGAACCGCCATCAGGGCCGGGTCAACACCGTCTTTGTCGACGGCCATGTACAGGGACTGCTTCTAGATATCTTTCTCTCCGCGCCCTGCCCCAGCGACGAAGCGCCCTGGTATGTCGAATGGGACGGCGGCAAGCTAAAACTGGGCGTAGTGCCCTTCCCCACGCGTCATTGACCAGAGCCCCTTGGTCGCTGCAGCAGTCATGTTCTGGTCACAGCTAGCCGTCGCCGTTGGCCAGCTGACGTGCATCACTGGTAGCTCAGGCCCGGCCAGGCGCCATTGCCGCTGGAGCCGGCCGCCGCCGAAGCGCCATAGCCGCCGAAGGGCATGTAGGTCTTATAGAGCTTCCCGACTTCCGAGACCGGCCAGGCAACGCCGTCCGCCAGCTCATGCCCGTTCTGCGCCATACGCAGATGACAAGCTATCTCGCCGACATGGCCATCCAGATAAGCCGCTGAACAACGCCCGTTGTGCCGGAAAACCAAACCGCCCATACTCCCGGCCAGAGGCTTGACCACCGGCGTCACCACCTCGCCCAATCCTGGATGCTGCTGCCAGTCGGCAAAGGTCAGCAACTCCGCTGGACTGCGCGGAAAATCACTCAGCAGATACCAGAACGCCTGGGGGCCCACGCTGGTCGCCCGAGCACTGCAGGACAGCACATTCTCATTGCAGCCAATGCTGACCCGCACGCCGCCAAAGGCGTCTATCTTCCCCACCCGGCCAAGACTGGCCGTCTCGCCGTCAGCCGGACAGCGCCCAAGCTGATCAGCCAGCACCCCGCTGCCTAAATAGGCGACAATCCCTCGCGAGCTGTCCAGATAAGCCAATGAATCCACCAGGTAGTCCGCGTTGTCATTGCTGTACATCTGCGAGCCCAACGCGTACTGCTTGTGCAGATTCTTGCAGGCGATGGCGCCGGCTTTCGCCCGGGCCTTGCTCAAGGCAGGCAGTAACATCGCCGCCAGGATGGCGATGATCGCAACCACCACCAAAAGCTCAATCAGCGTAAAGCGCCGACCACACGTTACCCTCTCAAGATTATTCTCGCGTTCTGTCACTGCTCGCTCTCACTGCATGGTTTGATCACCTGGCTTGCGGCGTTGCGCCGCAGGCGCCTTCGCGCCAGCGTCTACAGCAGATAACATGCCAGCAGGACCTGAGCAGGACCGCAAAGTCTGAGCTCACCACCAGACGGCAGCACCGCACCAGCCGTGGGCAACACCTGCACCCAGCACGGCCACATCAGGCCAAAGGCAAAATGGAAACCAGGCGCCACGCTGGCACTCCCCTCTTCCGCCCCCCTGGCAACAATAGTTGCCGCCAATCGATGGCGATTCATAAACATACACTATACTATTTGGCACCCATTGAAACATGTATGGAAAAGCGCAAAGACATACACATTCATGACTGCACGGCATCAACGCTTCACTGTCTTGAAACAGGTGAACAATCTGTTCATGCTCGACATCGACCACGTCGAGCTGCTCGCGCATGATTTTCACCAGACGCTGGTGCATCCTCGCAATATCCTCTCCTTCGCCCTTGAAGCCAGCCCAGGCGACTTCTACGGCGACCTGACGCACGGCAAGAGCTTAGACGTCCGTCCCGGGCATCTCTATTTCCTCCCCACCGGCAACACCCTGCACTTTACACGTAGCCTTTCCACGCTGACCGTCACCCTGCACTTCGGGCTGTCGCTGCTGCCCGGCGTCGATCTGTATTCAGCCGCAGATCCCTGTCTGATGGAATACGCTCCAGATGCCGTCGAACGCATGCGCGCCTGCCTCGAGATGCCCCCTGCCACGGCGGCTCTGCAGATTCGCGCGGAAGTCTTCCGCTTCTGCGCCCGCCATCCGCCAGTCCGCATGAGTATGAGCGAGGCGATGCCAGACGCCTATCTCAAGGTCCTTGACCACATTCGCAACCACTGCGACGCCAAAATGACCGTGCGCGATTTGGCCAAACTCATTGACATGCGCCAAGATGTCTTTTCCCGGTCCTTCAAACGCGCCGTCGGCCAGTCGCCGCACGCGCTAATCCGCCAGACCCTGCTCCGCCAGATCGTGGACTACCTCTACAGCGATCTCACTCTAAAGGAAATAGCCACCAAAATGCGTTTCTGCTCCGAATTCTACCTGTCGCGCTATTTCAGCCAGCACTTCGGCATTTCACCCCGGGAATTCCGCACCAACATCGCACCAGTGCGGAAAATGCTGTGAAGCAAGACGCAGGCACGGCGCCGTAGCGACGAATCGCTCACGTAATCGGTCACCCATTGATAATTGAGCCCTAGAGCAACAGGCGGCCCTAGGCGCGCCCGTCTCCCTGCCGTGGTGCGGGCTTTCAGCCCGCGCCGTCGCCAGAGGCCAGCGGGCGTCCACTCGCGCGCCCGGCATCCCAGGCCGCGAAGCGGCAGAAGCGCTGAAAGCGCGGACTAAGATAGCCCAGGGCAAGCGACGCCGAAGGCGGAGCGTCGCCCTGGGTAGCGCGCCTTCGGCGCTCGTGTTCCGCGGCCTCTTTGGCTTCAGTCGGCGAAGCTGACTGGAGCCAAAGAGGCAATGGAACTCATTGATTGCTGCGGCAATTTTGCGCTGTGACCCTTCGTCGCAGGTCTTTTAGGCCGCCCCTTCAGGGCTCTTTTGGGATGGGGCACCTTACCCAGGGCGACGCGCCCTGCGGGCGCTTGCCCTGGGCTATCTTAGGGCGCACCTTCGGTGCTCAAAACCTCGGCGAATGATCTTGTGCATGGTTACCAATCAACTCATCGCCGGCGATTGCCGCATGCTATCCCATCTTTCTCACTTTTGCCCCTTTTTGAGGCTAAGCAGGCACAACAAAATTTTCACATCTCCCCCTTGAGTCATGAATGAACGGGGCGTTCAGTCCTCACCAGCCGGCGACGACTCCACGACCACTTTCCGTACTGGCAGCGCGCTCACGTCTATGCCGAGAGCGCTGTAGATCATTTTCTGCCTTTCGTCGGGCTTTCCTGGGCGCCGGACGTGATATTTCCTTCCATTGCGGCAAGGAAGGTTGATGGTCGAGTAGCAATGGGTCTGCAGCAGCCTGCGGACTTCCTGGTACGTGCAGTCCACGCCAGCCAGCTTCAGGGAATACTCTATCCAACGCAATAGGTGATAGGCGAGCACGGTGATCCAGATGTGTGCATCGCACCGGTCTTCTTTCCAGTGATAAAACGGACGTAACCCCAGTTCCCCCTTGAGGAGGTGGAAGGCCGTTTCAACCCGCGTCAGCATGATGTAGATGAGCCATATTTCGTCATTTGACAGGTCTTTGCGGCTTGTCCTCAGGTGATAGCATCCATGCAGGCTGGCGTCTTCCTGGTATTTATCCTCGTCCCTGGTCCAGGATAGAAGCTGCTGATCATCATTGTATCTGACGGCATAAAACTTGGAGGCTCTGGTATATCGCGACGCTATTTTCCCAATGCACCTGTCCACGTTTGCCCGCCCTCCGCTGCTGTCCAAGTGCAGTTTCCCGTCCTTCTTCTCAATTCTTCCGGCCAGCTTTCGCAGCGCCTCAAGGTATCGTTCTTCCGTCTTGCTGACTATCGCGTCTTCTTTTGCCTTTCGGTCTTCGCTTCGGCAAAGCAGGACAACCTCCCCCTCGCCCCATATGCGCTTCACGAAGACCGGCTTTTTGTCGTCGCGCCCCTTGACGGTTTGGAAGGCCTTCCGCCGCTTGAAGTCCTCGGCAAAATTCTGGCGTGTCGTTCGTTTGCCATTCACCACATAGTCGTAGTTGTTCTCCAGCAGGGTCTTGAGGTTGGCTTGAGTGGCAATGCCGCCATCCAACACCACGGTCGGACGTCTTGTGTCACCAGTCTCCCTTTGCAGCGAAGACACGATGTCCAGAATGGTCTTGCTATCACTGGTGTTTCCGGGAAAGACCTTGTGCACGACAGGAAAACCCTCCGCGTTGAGGACAAGACCAACCGAAAGCAAGGGACAGTCCGTTCGCTTCTCCTTGCTGTTGGCACTTCGCTTGGCCTTGGGATTTTCCGTGCAGCCGCCCTCAAAATAGCTATTGGTCAGGTCATACAGAAAAATTGTGTTTCCCAAGTTGAACAGGTTTTCCTCGCGCGCCCGCAAGTGCCTGGTGAGCTCAACACTATGCTCAAGCAGATCATCGCCAGCTCTGTAGAAAATTTCCTTGCCGTAAAAGCCAAACGTGTCATTGAGAAGTTCGTCCATGGCCACGGTCTGCAGCCACGACGGAAGTTCGTGCTCGCTGCATGGCTCGACAAGGCGGTTGAAAACGCATGCCTGCGCGGCGTGTATGCGTCGGGCTGGCATGCCTCGCGACGCAAGGAAGTCCGACAGGCCAAGGCTTTCCCACGCCCGCTTGAGCGGCAGCAGAACGCCAATCTGCCTGGTGTCCTCGTGGCTGACCTCATCAAGAAGTACGCCGTCGGCGATGCCGCCGACCGGTACATTCCTTGTGACGCTGCTCCTGACAAGATCAAGCTTGCCTTCGGATTTCATCTTGTCAATGATCAGGTCCGACCAGGACGCCACTTCTGGCTTCATTGGCAGAAGCGACTGCTGACCGGAAACAATGGCTTCGATGTTATGGGCGATCTCGCGACGGAACACGTCGGGTATGACGCATCCCCCAAGAGACAAGAGAACCTGCTGGCGCACCTTGCCGTCAAGTCCGCGACTACCGCGGACCAACTGAAGAAGGAGAGTGCCGTTGGTGCTTGTCTTTTCGCGAAAATACATTTTGTGCCTTTGCAGTGAAGGTTTCTAGTATGTATTAGCAAATAGACTAGCAATAAGATTAAAAAGTTCAAGCGATAACAGCACATTAAAAAGGCACAACAAAAGCGTTTCCGCCTACCCCTACGCACAGCGTCGTCGGGCCGGAGGTCGGTCTCACGCAGGAAAACTTTTTTTGAATAAAATCAAGTGAGAAAGATGGGCTATGTGAAGAGCATTGCTCCTATGAAACCCGCTGCCGCAAAGATCGGCGAAAATCAGGGTCGGATGGCTGGGCGGCGGTTGGCCGTGGGTTTCCTGCAAATTGTCCCAGCGAAGCGCCGGGGTGTACACTGACCGATTACTCGCTCACGCTGGCGCCCTGTCAGTCGCCCTCGGCGACATGCGTGGACAGCTCTTTCTCCAGAAGCCACTCGCCACTCATGCGCCGAAAGCTATACACGGATTTCTCCAACTTGCCAGGCGTGCCGCGATCGTAGGTAGTCACGATCGCACTGTCACCATCGACGACAATGGCCTCAAAGCGCGCACTGGCGTGGGCGCGCTTGGCCCACGCCTGACGTATGGCCAGAAACGCCTGAAGCTCGGCGCTCTCCGTGGCCGTGAGATCGCCACGACGCATGGCAGCAACCCTCGCCGCGAGTTTGTCCAGCTTGGCGCGGTCGACGACCTGGCCATCCACGCCATGCAACTCGGCCAACGGGGCCAGCATCGCCACCAATGACGCGTAATCAGACGCCATCATGTGCTCGTAACCACGCAGGACCTGACGCCGCAACACATCTGCCTCCGTCGGCGCCACTATCCGACACGACGCCAACAGCAACAACAACAGCGCCAACGACGGCGCCAGCCCGAAAAGGCCCGCCCGAGAACGAGTAGATAAACAACGGCTTGTGTGCATTTCTCGGCCCTCCTGGTAGTTTGGTGGATTACCACCCATGCCAGAACGACAGTTCTGGCCCCGAAAACCCGCAGTAAATAGTATAGCGCCTCACGCAACGGCTCGCCGGAGGAAAACCTGCCCAAACGAACGGGGGGCGCCTTCGTCGCGCCAGAAAACCACAAACGCATCAGGGCTATTGCCTTGATGCGTTTGTGGTTATAATGGTGGGCGACACAGAACTCGAATCTGTGACCTCTACCGTGTCGAGGTAGCGCTCTAACCAACTGAGCTAGTCGCCCGTTTTGAACAGTGCTTACTATACCGCCGTCTGTGGCTTAAGCAAGCGTAGAATCCTTAATTTTCGCCTGCTTTGTCGCTTTTTTTCGCCTTGCTTTTGCCCAGAGCCGGTTCTGCCAGGTCCTCGTCTGCGAGCTGCTGGAAGAATATTTCCTGGAGCATGCCGATCATGGCCATGCGGGCTTCAAGATTGATGAGCACATCGGCGAACATATCATTGAGCGTGCGCCAGTAATCGTCCATATCGCCGGTCTGCACTTCGCGGGTGTTGCTCTTGGCAATATTGTCAACGAGGTCCTTCTCATCCTTGACCAGCTTCGACCAGAATTCCGGGAGGGTGCCCTCAATGGTGAGGCTGCGGTCTTCTTCGTAATTCAGGCGTTTGATTAGGCTGTTGAAGTTGCGACGGACAGTCGGCGTCATCTTCATGGCACCACCGACCTTCGCCCAGTCAATACGGCTGAGCACCAGATCGGCAAACTTGTCTTTTTCGCTCTCGCGTTTCTCTACCGCGGCCCGTTGCTGATCAGCCTGAGCGGCCTGACGGCTGGCATCCTGCGCCTGTTCTTCCAACCGACGATTGGCAAGGCGCTGTTCTTCGTAGCGCGACTGCCAGCTGCTGAGCTCTTTGTTGACGCGGTCGCAATCGCTTTGCAGGCGGGCCGTCGTCCGGGCCATCTCGTCACGCAGGGCCTTCTCGCGCTCAGCACGAACGCCATCGGCTTGAGACAACTCCTGGGCCAGACGGCGCATCTCGGCCTGGACGCTCTCCAGCTTCTGCTGCGCCTGGTCTTGATCCTGCCTAAGCTGCCGGTTTTGCTTCTTCAGCTCCTGGATCTCATTGCCGGCTTCGCTCTGCTTGGCGCGGAGTTTTTCCGCCTCGGCGGCGAGTTGTGCGGCCTTGCGGCTCAGCTCCTCGCGCTCATTCTCGACGTCCTTGAGCTTCGTCAGCAGCTGCGCATTGCCCTGGGAATCGTCAAGTATCTTTGCGGCCTGCTCTTTACTGAACTTCAGGGGACTGAAGCAGAGAAGAATGCGCCACTTGTCCAAGTCATCAACGACGAAGTACTCGGCGAATTTCGCGTCAGGCAGGACGTAGTCGTCTTCGCCAAGCTTCTCGGCCTCGCGATATGCCTTGTACTCATCAGAGTGAAAATAGTTCTCCAGCGAGCCGTGCAGCACTTCGTGCACGGGATACCAGGAAGCAAAAACGCCGTTGCACCAGCTGTCAGAAAACTCGGCTTTTTGCGCTTCGCGGAAGATCAACTTCTCGATGCGCTCGCGCTTGTTGGGCTCGAGGCGATGACCGCCAATTGTGCAGAGCTTCGCCAGAGGGGCATTAGCCTGGACGTAATTCCGCAGACTCGACCAAGGCAGCTCGGCGAGCATCTTGGTGAACACATCGGCGAGATTCACGCCCGGTATTTTTTCGTTATTGCCCAACATCCAGGAGATACTCCTTCTGCAACATGTCTTTTGCGGCGGCGATATAGGACGCCGCCATTTGCCGGCGCAGCGAACGCTCGATTTTCTGTAATGCCATGGACAGACTCATAGCCGTGTCCTCTTTACCATCAGCCATGGCCTGGGCATGCGCCTTGCGGCATAACAGCACGGCATCGCGCCAGCACATTTCCTGGCACAGCAAAGCCACCCTGCTCATGGTGTCGTCACCGCCATCCTGCTGCCGTTGCTCTTTTGCCTTGGCAGCCTTACGCTTGACCTTTCTACTGGTCAAGGTATCAGGGGCGCTGTCGTCAATTTCTTTTAAACTCTTTTTCGCCATCGAGAGGCAAAACTCCAAGAACCCACTTCCATGCGCTCAGCCATCACGGCACAACGCTAGTAGATATAAAAGCAGGTAAATAACAGGGTGAAAAATGGAGGCGCGGACCGGATTCGGACCGGTGAATGGAGGTTTTGCAGACCTCTGCCTTACCACTTGGCTACCGCGCCATATGAAAAACGTGCTCTAATATAGGACAAAAACGTCATCTGTCCACCAGATGGATGACTTTTTTGCTGCTTTTCGGAAAAGAAAACGATCCGTGAATAACCATGGACGCGATGAGCGCGATGAACACGACGGGCGCGATGGACGAAAGTGAAGGAAGAAAAACTGCCCAGGGGTATCACCAGGGCAGCGGTTTATCAGCGGTTTCTGCGAACCATCGCCATGATCCAGCTGCGCAGCAGTTCCCGTTGCGGCGTTGGGCGCAGGGTACTCTCCAGCAGCTGCAGGGCTTCGGCAAGGAAGCGCTCGGAGCATTTCCGTGCGTAGACATCGCTGCCGGTGCGCGTAACGACCTCCCGCACGGCGGCGATGTCGTCAGCAGATGCAGTGGCATGCCCCAGAATGCCCGTCAGCAGACGCCGTTCCGCAGCGCTGCAGTACGCCATGGCGTGGCGCATCACCATGGTGCGTTTGCCCTCGCGAATATCCGAGCCGATGGGCTTGCCGAAGCTGACTTCCTCGCCACTGAGCCCGAGCAGGTCGTCCTGAATCTGAAACGCCAGGCCGCAAAGTTCTGCGCAGCGGCCCATGGCCTGGGCCACGGGACTGTCCTGCGGGGGACAGTCCTCGGCGAGCGCAACGCCCGTGGTCGCACAGAATGCCAGCAGCGCGCCAGTCTTCTGCCGCATCATGGTCATAATGCTTTCCTCGCTGATCTCCTCCCATGAACAATGGCTGAGCTCGACATCCAGTTGCTCACCAGCCAGCAGCTCGGGCGTCAGCCAGTCGCTCATGCGCCGCGCCAAAGCCAGCGCCAACGCCGGTCGCGCCGGCACAGACGCCAGTAACGACAGCGCCCGGCCCTGCAGGAGATCGCCAGCCAAAATAGCCAGGCTCACGCCGTAGTCGGCCGCGGCCGCTTCCGAGAGCCGCCAGCGCCGCCGTCCGAGCGCGGCACCTGAGATGTGTGCCGTCGGCTGCCCCCGGCGGAAAGCATCGTGGTCGATGATGTCGTCATGCACCAGCGTCCAGGTATGATAGACTTCGACCGCAGCGGCCGCCGGCAGTACTGCCTGGGCATCGCCACCCGCCGCCGCGCAGCAAAGCTGCAACAGTGCCGGGCGGAGGCACTTGCCGGGCTGCCGCAGGTAACTGTCAGCAGTATCGCGAAGGTGTTCCGGGACGCTTTTGGCACGAGCCGCCATGTCATCACACAGAAACGAGGCGACCTGATCGGCGACCTGTGCCATGTATGCCTTGAATGCCTGTTGACTGGATGCGTCTTGCTCTGGTAACGCCATATTCGTGTCCTCCTTATCCTGGGGGTGCTCCGTAATCGGTCAGTGATTGATACTTGAGCGGTTGAGCAACAGGCGGCCCTAGGCGCGCCCGTTTCCCAGCCGTGGTGCGGGCTTTCAGCCCGCGCCGTCTCAAGAGGCCAGCAAGCGTCCACTCGCGCGCCCGGCTTCCCAGGCCACAAAGCGGCAGAAGCGCTGAAAGCGCGATCTATAATAGCCCAGGGCAAGCGACGCCGAAGGCAGAGCGTCGCCCTGGGTAAAGCGCCATTTTTGTTCGTGTTCCTCGGCCTCTTTGGCCCCAGTCGGCGAAGCTGACTGGGGCCAAAGAGGCCGAGGAACCCATTGTAACGTCTTCACCGTATTGATCCTTGCGCCTTGCGCGGTGTTTTTTTAGGTCGCCCTTTCACGGCTCATTTCTGTGGGGCCCTTACCCAGGGCAACGCGGGCGCTTGCCCTGGGCTTTCTTAGGCCGCGCCTTTGGCGCTGAAAACAAAAGGCCGCCAGAAAACCTGGTATCAATGGCTGACCGATTACGGGTGCTCCTCCCCGCGGCCGCCCGTGACACATAGCCAAATACGGGATGAAGGTTATGTTATTGGTTTCTCTGGCGGCACGATGCCACGCTAAAGTATTTCAAGCCGTGCCTGCTCTGCATTTACGACAGTCCCCAATATAACGCTGGTCTCGCCGGCCGCAGGCAGCCGCCAGGGCAATTGTTGCCTGTTGGAGCGCAGCCGGTTCTTGTGTTCTGTATTAGCGAATCAACAGGAGAAGATCGACCATGTCCGTTGATGCCACCAAGCAGGAATTAACCGCCTTGTTAGCGCCTCACCACCAGGAGCATATCCTGCGCTTCTGGGACCTGCTCAACCCCGGTGAACGACAGGAACTAGCAGCGCAAGTGCGTAACATCAACTGGGCCCGCATCAGCCAATGGGGCGCCAAAGCCGCCAGCGGCGGCAAGCTCGACATTCCCTTTGACCAGCTGCAACCGGCGCCATACCAGCCCCTGCGCGCGGAGTCACCCAAGGAGATCACCCTGCAGAAAGCCAGCATCGCCCACGGCGAAACGCTGCTACGCGCCGGCAAAGTGGCGACCTTCACGGTCGCCGGCGGCCAAGGCACCCGCCTAGGCTACGATGCGCCTAAGGGCACCTTCCCCGTCACCCCCATCCGGCAGAAAAGCCTCTTCCAGGTCTTCGCCGAAGGCATCGCCCGCAACCAGGACCGGTACCAGACGATCATCCCCTGGTACATCATGACCAGCACGATCAACGATGACGCCACCCGGGCCTTTTTCAGTGAGCACAACTACTTCGGCCTAGACCCGGCCAATATCATGTTCTTCGCCCAGGGCACGCTGCCGGCCCTCGACCTCCAGGGCAAGGCCCTGCTAGCAACCCGCTCAAGCTTGGCTCTCTCCCCCAATGGCCACGGCGGCAGCTTTGTCGCCCTGCGCGACTCCGGCGCCCTGGCCGACATGGCCGCCCGCGGCGTCACCGCCCTCTCCTACTGGCAGGTGGACAATCCCATGGTCCACGTCATCGACCCGCTCTTCATCGGCATGCACGACTTGACCCAGTCCGACATGAGCAGCCGCGCCCTTATCAAACGCGAGCCGCTGGAAAAACTCGGCCACTTCTGCCTGCTGAACAACCGCCTCATTATCGTCGAATACAGCGATATGCCCGACGATCTGCTCTACCAGAAGGACGACAAGGGCCGCCTGCTCTACCGCGCCGGCAGCCCGGCCATCCACGTACTCAGCAGGCAATTTGTTGAGCGCCTCACTAACGGCGAACTGGACTTCCAGCCGCACCGCGCGTTCAAAAAAATCCCCTACGTCAACGACGCCGGCGAAATCGTCAATCCCAGCGAACCCAACGCCATCAAGCTCGAATTCTTCTTGTTCGACGCCCTACCCCTCGCCCAGCATCCGCTGGTGCTCGAAGGCGATCGCGACGAGCAGTTCGCACCGGTGAAAAACGCCAGTGGCGACGACTCGCCGCAGTCCTGCCGGGATGCCATGCTCAAGCGCGCCGCCAGCTGGCTCGGCCAGGCCGGCGTGCCATTCCCCACGGACGGCGATGGCAAGCCCGCCGCCGTCGTTGAACTGTCACCGCGATCCTTCGTCGACGCCAAAGACGTCCAGAGCGCCAAATCACGCCTGCCAGCTTTCCAACCCGGCGAGATGTACTACATCGACTGACGGCGGCCGGCGGTGAAGGCCGGCGCAAAACACAGGACGGCTTCAGCCATGGCAGCAGGACGGCGGCGCAAGCGCAAGACCGGCGGCAAGATCCGCGACGCAATGATGAACGCCCTGCTGCCACCGCTGCTGTGGGTCATCGGTTGCTGCTCGGAACGGACCCTGCGACGCATCGCCGCCCTTGGTGCGAATCTGGCGCGAGTCTTCTACCCCGGCGGTCTGCGCCTCATCGAAGCGAATCTGGCAATCGCCCTCTCGGAACTCACGGCGCCGGCACGGCGGCGCCTCGCTGTCGACAATCTTCTGCACACCCTCTGGATGGGCCTGGACGTGATCAGCAACCTGAGTCACCCGGAGCGCCTCCGGTCGCGAGTTGTCGCGCCCGATCCCCAGCTCTACGCCAATGACAGCGGCAAGCCTTTCATCCTCTGCCTGCCGCATTTGGGCAACTGGGAGCTTTTCGGCCAGGCCGCGCCACTGTTCGGCATCAAGTCTGCCGCTGTCGCCAAGACCTTTTCCAATCGCAAACTGACCGAGCTGGTGTTCAAGGCCCGCGAGAGCAACGGGTTGGAAATCATCCCCCACCAGGGCGCGGCCCGCGGCGTGCTCGCGGCTCTGCGCAATGGCCGCAACATCGGCCTGTTGATCGACCAGAATGTCAGCCCTTCCCGGGGCGGCATTTACGCCAGCTTCTTCGGCCTGCCCGCGCCCACCAGCCGCCTGCCGGCCATGCTCGCTCGGCGCCTGGACCTGCCCGTTCTCATCGGCACCTGCGTCCGCGGTGACGACGGCCTGCTACACTTTGACAGCGAGCCGCTGGCCAAAGCCGTCGCCGACTATGCCGATGACGCCAGTCTCACCCAGGACATTCTCCACGCCACCGAAGCACTCGTCAAACGTCACCCGGAACAGTACATCTGGCTCTACCGCCGCTGGCGACGCATTCCCGGCAATACGCCCGCCGAAGTCGCCGGGCGCTTCCCCTACTATGCGGAAGCCCGCCCTGAACACTGCCCGGAAGAACTCTTCCAAGCGCCCGCCCCTCACACCCTACCCACGGAGTGACCATGGACAGCATCACCATCGAAAACCTCCGCCTGACCTGCATCATCGGCTGCTATCCGGAAGAACGGGTCAACCCCCAGACCCTCAGCCTGACACTGACCCTGTTCTGCGACACCCGCCGCGCCGCCGCCTCCGACCAGCTCGCAGATGCCATCGACTACGATGCGCTGTCGCAGAAGATTCGCGCCATGGCTGCGCAGAAACAGCGGCAGTTGCTGGAGGCCCTCGCCGAAGACATCGCCAGTCTCTGCCTCCGCGAAAGCGACGCCCAGGCCGTCACCGTGCAACTGCGCAAGCCGGGCGTACCCGCCGAAGCCGCCGCCGCCGTGGTGACTATCACCCGCACACAAAACAGCGCCAGCACCGGCGGCGTTCGCTAGCAGCAGCCCCGCACCTCAGGCATTATCCTCCGTTAGCGGTCGCTTCTCCTCAGCCCTTCTGAGCATGAGCAGATGAGCCGACACGCCGACGCCGACCGTGGCCAGCAGCAACCAGTACCAGCCATTGCTCCACAGCAGCGACGACAAGGCCAGGCTCACCCACAGAAAGATCAGGCTGCGGCGAATCATCCGCCACGGCACGCCCGTACCCGAGCGGTAGTTGTCAATGTAGGCCCGTAGATATGAACTGGTGGTCAGCCAGCGATAAAAACGCGGCGAACTGCGAGCAAAAAAATACGCTGCGGCCAACAGAAAAGGCGTGGTCGGCAATACCGGCAGAAAAATGCCCACCACGCCCAAAGACACCAACGCCCAGGCAAAAACAAAAAATAACTGTCGTATGATCATGCGTGTGAATACCCGCTATGCTACCTGGCGCAACAGAACCTGGTGACTGGAAAGCACTACCATTCCGCAGTGCTGCCCATCTCGTCCATCTCGTCCATCTCGTCCTTCGCCGCCAGCGCGCACCGGCCGGCGTGCCTTCAAGATAGCGCCGGCTGTCAGGCAAGTCACGCGCACTCCGTGGTCTCACAGCCCTTCGTAAGGAATCGGTCAGTGTACACCCCGGCGCTTCGCTGGGACAATTTGCAGGAAACCCACGGCCAGTCGCCGTCCAGCCATTCGACCTTGATTTCCGCCGGCCTTTGCGTCAGCGTGTTTCATAGGAGACTGATCGGCCAAGTTCGGCCCGGAGGGCCGTACCATGCATAACCCCTGGTGAGGCGCCCGAAGGGCGCCGCAACCAGGGGTGTGACAATAACTTGGAATTGCGCCTGGAGGGCGCCACATTGGTTAGGCGCGTCCCGTCTCACCGCGTCGGAGAGGGCATGCCGTGCATCCAATATCAATGGCTGACCTTTGCGGCAGCGTGTTTCATAGGAGTGTACACCCCGGCGCTTCGCTGGGACAATTTGCAGGAAACCCACGGCCCGCCGCCGCCCAGCTATTCGACCTTGATTTCCGCCGACCTTTGCGGCAGCGTGTTTCATAGGAGCCATTGATGCCCGTTGCTCCCGCAGCCTTTTGTTGTCATCGACCACAGGCCGCCGGGACGGCGGCGCGCCAGGATCAAGGCCGCTGGGAGTGCGCGTGATTTTCTGTAAGTGCGATGCTGATGAATTCAAAGGGCGACTTCGCCCCGCCAATCCCGGGAGCCAGCTCCAGAAAACCACGGCGGGCCTTGCCGTCGGAGACATTGATGAGCACATTGAAACGCATAGTCGAGCCGGCCTGCAGTGTAAACGGGCTGACCGTGAAGGTCGGGAAGGCCATTTCATAGGTCGTTCTGCCCTGCTCGCATTTCATTGCAAATGGAACCTCGTCGATCAGCCCGAGTCGCTTCATCAGACTGTCGTAGATGGCGTCGGAGGCATACTCGCGCCAAACAACGGGCGTGCCGCGAAACATGGAAAACGAGTATTCAAAGTCGTCGTTATCGTAACCAACGCCCGACCTGACGGCATTGGCGAGGGGGTCAAACGCAACCTGTACCGAGTCGTTCTGCCAGATGTCGTTGACGGCAGTTATCGTCGCCGAAGTCTGAAAATCCTTGTTGAGGACGGTCACCGCCATGTAAAGATGGTCGGCATCCCAGGTGATGCGGCCCTCGGCACGAATACTTTTTTCGGCTGGCGTCATGACCCACGTTCCGCGTTTGCTGGCAGCATTGGCGCTGTCAAGCTCGAAGGTGGCGGCAGCGGCTGGCCAGTCGGCAAGATCGCCGTCAATCGTGATCGCCTGCGGCGTCTTCGGACAAACCAAACCGGAAAGCTCTAGAGAAAACACGACCGGTTTGCCTTGGTCAGGTATGATCTTCCCCGCGATGATCTGCTTTGCCAGCGAGAGGGGCTGCGCTGCCTGAAAATTCAGCGCGGTGTCATGCAGTGGCGCAAGTTCGGAAAAACGTTTGCTATTCTCCCCTGGGACGCCGCCCCGGGTGATCTCAACACTGCCGGAGAGCGATTTGGCGCCAAGATTGCTGACCCTGACGAGGAAACTCTGTTTCCCGGAGCCGATCAGTTTCGCCGAAGCGACATCGCCGGTTACGGCGAGTTCAGCCATGCGGAAGGTCTCCGCAAATGCTTCGGGAGACTCCTGTGACACAAAGTAGAGCGGAGCAGGTGTAAGCATAAACTCTTGACCACTGATCCTTGATCCCATCATATCATAGCCGTTCATCATTTCCGCAAAACGGATCTTTGCCTGGTCGCCGTGCCATTTCCAGATCATGGCGGCAGATGTCCCGTCGCTACGCTTGAAAATATGGCAGCGCAGTTCAAAGCTAAACGGAACTTGGAGACAGGGGGCCGCATCCTGCAAGGCGACCATAGCGGCACGCATCGCATAAGTCGTCGTACTCGGAAGCACCGTATTGCAATGCGATGTCGCGGAGATCATCGTGTCAGTAAAATCGAGTCCGGGATTGACGCCATAACTATTGAAGGTATAGAACTGCTCCATGCCGCCCGCCAGCGCGGTCAGCAGCAGACGAAGCTGACCGATGGTCTGTTCCTGATCTGTAATCTCGCCATCGCGAGTAAACAGGGGACGACGAATGCCACGCTCCGTGGATAACATCCGGAAGTCTTTACTGAATTTCGCGGAAAACGCCTTGATGGACTGAATGTCAGCGTAATAATCGGGCAATTCCGCTTGAGCACGGTAGGGATGCTCCGTCAGAATGTCCGTAAACTTGTCTCCGCCAAGTTCCAAGAACCGATTCATATAGTCAAGGCGGGTGTGGCAGACCGAAGGGGCGGCAATCGGCACGCCGGGGTCGCTGCGATGAATCACCGCCGCCATCTGGGCTTCCAGTTCGACCACGTTTTCGATCGTCGGCGAGAGCAGCGTTGCCGGATCGGGATTCGCGCCACCCCAGGCATTCGGCTCGTTCAGAAGGTCGTAGGCATCAACCTTGCCCCGAGTCACGGTGTTGATCCAGTTTTCCATCTGGCTCAGATAATTGGTCGGATACTTCGGCAGAAAAAATTGATGAGGATAATTGGCTCGGGAAAAACTGTAAAACACGAAGAAGCCCGCGTCATGGAATGTCGCGGCACAGTCTGCTTTCGGGAGCGCGAAGGACGCATCGCGCCATAGTCGGATCGCGCCGATACCAAAATCCTGCATGATCCGGATCAGCGGCTCGGGCTTCAAGTACGAGTTCATATTTTGGCCAAAGCGCTTGTCAAGCGTGGTCGCCCGGTCGATGACGCCGCAGTAAAAGCCATGATCAATCGCCTCCGCGCCCTTCGGGGTCACCGTGACAACAAGCCTCATGGCGCCGCGTTTATCCGCCGGAACCGTGGCCGTGATCTTGCGATCGAGAGGCAGTGTCACCTTTTCGGGCGCTGCCTGAGCAATGACGTCGCCGAAGAAGTCGTAAAGTTTCCAGCCAAGCATTGCTTCTGTGGGCTGATCGGCCTCAATGTGCATAGTGGCCCCGATCGGTTCATCGGCAAAATAATAGGTCGTATCGCGATCAAGATCGCCCATGATGCGAACCGGTGCCGTCTCCCCGACGTCGGCAGTCACCAGATTGTACTGGCAGCGCAGGTCATCCACGTAGACCGTGCCTTCGCCCCAGACCAGAATGGCCGGAAAAACCAGATTGTAGCCTGCCGTATTGCCGGGAGTCCCGCTAGTCCCGTCCTGCTGTTCGCCGAAGCGTTTGACCTGAAGAGTGTACTTCTGCCATGTTTCCGACACTGTGACCGTCGTCGCATAACGGTTGCCACTGCTGTTAACGAACCACAGCAGCACATCGACTGGGCGGTCCGCCTTCATCCATGCGGAAAATGCGAGCGGCTTGCCGGTAATGGTCGGTACTGGAGCCAGTGTCAGACGGTCAAAATAGCTGCTTTCATAGCTGCGGATCTTGAAAGAATAGTTGCCGGAATGCACCTCTTCGCTGTCGATCGTGTACTCGGAGCCGTTATGCCACTCGCCGAACTTGCTGAAATGAACGCCGTTATATCCTTTGGGAGCGATGGCATCCTTGTCAGTCGGCACAGCCATATAAAAGCCGCGTTCGGCGCCACCGTTAATCATCAGATTGCGATCGGGGTCGATGGCGGCACTACGTTTTTCCGCAGGATAGCTGACCGAGGCGGAACGAAGGTAAAATACACCGGACTTGTTCAGGTAGAACAGCGCTGACAGCGCATTGATGCCAGTGGGAATAAATCTCTGGTAGGTAAACGTCTGGTAATGGTCCAACAGGAGAACTGGCGCAGGCTGCGCCCAGTAGGAACGACTCGTGACCGCCGCTTCAAGACTGAACGCACCCGTGAGAGAAAAGTTGCCCTCCACGCCCGCTTTGACCGAACGCATCTCCACGCTGAGCACGGCATTCTTGCCAGTCTGAATTGCCTCTTGCGGAACGCAGTACAGGCGCATGATAATGTTGGCCTTCGGGTACTGCTCATAATAGGCTCGGGTATCAAGTTTAAGCTCGCCGTCGGCCAGGTCAATCTTTACCAGACGCAAATCCACGTCTTCTTTGGAAGACAAAATGGCAAGCAGTCGTTTCCCAGCAAACAAGGTGATGCTGGAATCGACCTGCGTCACCCGGAAATCCTCCACCGCCGAGAAGTCGATCCCGGGTGCCGCCATTGCATAAACCACCGATATCGCAGTAGCTAAGACCCAGGCACTTTTTTTAACCAGTTTATACATTGTTTCGCTTGTTGATTATGTCGATTAATTGCATTGACGGCAGCATGGCATATCTGACACAATGCAGTGCCTGGGGCGCAGAAGAGAAAAACTGCCTGGCCCAATCAAAACCACTCTTGGGGGAGATGACTGCTGCACAACGACCGCAGTGCAGCAGCCTGTTGGCCTCACTTGCCGTCGGCGCGGCACGACACGACACGGATGTCAAGTTGCCGGTCCGGGCTCAGTCGCCGATATCAACAAGGCCGCTATTGTACTCAACGCTGCAGCAATTGCCTAAATAAAAGTACGTGCGCTTGCCTTTCCACTCTTTGCGGCGGTCAACATGGCCGTCCATGCAGAGGATATTGAGCATTTCGTCGGCGTGATTGAGATAGCCGATGCCGCGCACGTTCCAAAAGAAGGTTTCGCAATCCGACCCCGAACTGCCAATGGCCGCTTTTTTGAAGCGGATCATATCATTAGCCGGCATGGTTGGATAGAAGCGGACATTGGCAGCAACGGAGTCGATCTCGGTGACGAACATACAACGGCTGGGATTGAGGTAGTCGCTGATTTTGGCGTAACGGTTTTCGCCTGCTGTGTCCGGCAGACCGAGGCAGTATGGCACCGCGTAGCTGCGCTGCTGAACAGCATTGACATCCGCGCGGTTGGCGTCTTCCGGGCAGCGGAAAGGCGTATTTTGATGCTTGGCGCTGGTTGACCTGACAATGCCCATGTAGTGGGTGGCAAAGACATAGTCCCAGTGGTAGAGGCCGGTATAGATATGTTTTCCGTAGACCTTATTGTTGTCCACCGGCGGTAGCAGAAAGTCGTCGTAATCACTGACGTACATGAGTCCGGCAGTGCCGATCTGCTTGAGGTTGTTCACGCAGGTGATGGACCGCGCCTTGCTGCGGGCCTTGCTGAGCGCCGGCAACAGCATCGCCGCCAATATGGCGATAATCGCTATCACCACCAACAACTCAATCAATGTAAACTTGCCATTTCTCGAAGAAGAACCCGGAAGCTGCCACGAAAAAACCGACTTGTTTTGTAGCCCTGCTGACATCTCACTCCTCCTTTTTACTTGACGTTCGGTCGCTATCCATCATATACACTGAAAAACATCCTTGTATTCGGGTATAAAAAGGTCACGCGGAGGCTTTGTTTTTTCCATACGCATAGAACCTTAGGAGTTTCGCGAAACCACATCATTACCGCAGCTCAGCCGCGCCCGGCTTCACAGCTCGTAGGAATAGCGGTTGATGATCTCGTTCTGCCATTTTTCCGGCAGCAGGACGAAGCGGGCGGAGAACCCGAAGACGCGAACGAAGAGATCGCGGTGTTTTTCGGGATGGCATTGTGCATCGGCGAGCACGTCCTTGGAGACGCAGTTGAGCTGCATCTGCATATTGCCGGTGGCCACGAAAGCCCGGACCAACGCACTGAGAATCTTGTCGTCCAGTTTGCCCAGGGGCAACGACACGTCCAGGCTGGCGTTGGCCGCGGCCATGGTCGGATCAATGGCGCCGACGCTATTCAGCACGTCGGTCAGCGCCATGCGCTGGTGCGTGCGTGTCGGCGTGATGCCATTGGCGATGACATCGCCCTTGCGGCGGCCGTCCGGCGTGGCGTTGGTCTTCTCGCCCCATTTGATGTATTCCCAGGCCATGTAAAAGCCCAGCTGAAAGGGCCCGCCGCGTTCATTCTTGAGATCGCGGGTGTCGCGGTAGATATCGCTGAACAGCCGCCGGGCGAGCGCCAGGCTTTCCTCGCCGTTGTCGCCGAAAAAAGCCCCGCAGTCGGCGGCGGCCTGGCGGAGATCCTCGTGGCCCTCCCAGTCGGCGCGCAACGCCGCCAGCATTTCCGACCAGCTGCACACGTCCCGCTCAAAGCAGAGTTTTTTGATGGCCAACAGCGAGTCGATGGTGTTGGCAAAACCGCCCAGCGGCAGCGCATGCGGATTGTAGCGGCCGCCGCCGGCCGTGTAATCGCGGCGGTTCTTAATGCAATCAAACAGCGCCGCCGAATAACCCGGCGACGGATTCACCTGCGGCCAGTACGCCCCGAATTTGCCGATCGCGTTGCACATGCGGCGAATTTCGCGGATGACATTGCCGTAATAGATGCCGTAGAGTTCCTCGAAGCTGTGGCAGCCGTCCAGTTTGTCGCAGATGATGCCGGTGGCGGCGACGGTTTCCGGCTCGTCATGGATCGACAGGTCCAGGATCCGCAGCAGGTTGAAATAGCAATTCGCCCCGGCGGAATGCTCGTAGCCCTCGACGATCGTTTCCCAGCAGGCGCCGATGGTATAATGGGACGCGTCCGCAAAGCTCTTGCCCGCGCGCACCTGTGCCGGTATCACCGCCTCGTCATTCTGCAGGGCGATGACATTGCGTCCGACCAGCCAGTTCCGGTTCAATTCGCTCTGCACGGCCTGCGATGTGTCCTTGGTCACCCGCATCTGTATCTTCGGGAAAATCAGATTGAGTTCGCGGTGTGCGCGCAGGATCATCATGGTGACGTCGTTGCCGACCGTCCGCCCCTCCTCGTCATAGCCACCGAGACTCATGGCAGTGCCATTCTCGCCGGTGTTGTAGGCCTGCGACCAGTCGGCATATTTGTCGGCGCGGCAATCCGTAAAACAGAGCATACGACCAATCAGGTCGTAGGCGTCTTCGGGAGTAATCAGCCCGGCGGCCAGGTCCCGTTCGTACAGGGGCCCGAGCACGTAATCCGGCCGACCATAGGCCGACAGGCCATTGCCTTCCAAGGCGCCGACGACTTCATACAGGAAGGGAAAAACCGCCAGCCCGTCGTAGAAATGCTCTGCGGGCTGCCATGGCACCCGCCGCGCGGCCTGGGCAATCATCGCCATAAACTTGCGTTCGCGCTCGTCGGTCGCCTGCGCCAGCCGCTTTTCGGCAGCGACGGCGAACTGCTCGGCGATCGTCTTCATGGCCAGCATGCCGCGCATAGCGCAGCGCAAAAAGACGCGCTCGTCCTCATCCGTACTGGCCGCGAGTTCCTCTTCCGCCTGGCGGTAGAAGCTGACCAGGCCATGCTGGATGATGTTGGTCGAATTGGTAGAATGATGATGCGAATCCCAGAAATTATACGACAGATGAATAGCGTGGGCCGAGCACTGCCGGTACTGCCGCACTTCCTCGGGCGCACTTTCGCCGACCACATAGCCATTGCGATGGGTCAGCCACGACCCCGGCAGGCCGTAATCAGGCGTGCCGCGATGCTCAGAGGGTCGCAGACCCATCTCAAAAAAGAACGGCGAATTCCGGAACAGCACCGGCGTGAAATTGGCCGCAATGACCTCATACTGCATGGCCTTGAGTTCAAGCACCGACCACTCCGGGTGCGCGGCAGCCTCGGCGTCCATGACGTCCCACAGGGGACTGCGATAGCCCTTCGGCCACTTGCGCCAGTAACGCGCGGAATAATACTCGTCGTACTCCTGTTGCAGTTCACTTACGCTCATGCCGAACTCCTCTGCGAACACCAAGCCTATAGCAAGCCAATTTCCCTGACGGCATACATTATACCTCGCAACAACAGCAATAAACATGCACGACGCCACGGAAAAACATACATATTTATGACTACAGTAATCCTCTCCCCAATTTCCACGGCAGACCAAGCCCATTCACGAATTTGGCCCCCAGAGTGGAGGTCATCCGAATAACATCACCCGCGAATTGTGCGCGCACCCGAGACAAGTTTTTCTGGTGACGTAAAAATGAGCTGGAAAAACGCCTACGGAATCATTGCGCCGTAGGCGCTCAATTATGCTTAACCCCAGGCTTCAGCCTGAGGGATACCCCTACCCTGAATCAGTGCCTCGTATAGGCACTACTGTGCGTAACCAGAGGTCATCCAAAAACTTCACGCACGAATTATCTGCGAAGCCGAGAGGGGCTTTTCGGATGACCTCAGAATAGTCCAAGCACACCCCGAGGGCGACACCCAACAAATGCCACAAGGAAAACCGATGCATGCCTGGCTTGTCCGATTCTTATTTATTGTCATTCTTGGGCAACCTTGGCCAATATGGCGGGGCAATCTTTCGTTTTCAGAAACAATGTTTTGCCCATTGTACGTCAACAACCATGGAGTCGAAGGATGAACAAGCTGCGTTTTACCCTGATTGAGCTGTTGGTCGTCATTGCCATAATTGCGATATTAGCGGCGATGCTCTTGCCGGCGTTGAGCAAGGCTCGGGAAAAGGCCCGGCAGACCTCCTGTATCAGCAACTGCAAGCAGCTCGGCCTGTGTTTTGCGATGTACATTGACGACCACAATGGCGTCTTTCCGCCTCGCAACCAGCTGATCAACGGCAGCAACGCCAATATCTTCACCTGGACCATGAAAGAGTACATCCCCGACAGGAAGATGCTGACCTGCCCGTCCTATGCAGTCCCCCAGGGCACCCGCACCTTCGGTTATTCAACCATCTATGGCGGCGTCATCCAGTCGTCTTTCAACCGCCCTAGCGAGACCTTCTTGTTTGGCGACGCCCGCAAGACCAACGGCAGCTCGGCCTCGGGGCACTGGGATGAGCAGATCGTCCGTTCCGAAACCATCATGACTGGCTCCATCGGCAACGACTCGTCTGACATGGCCGAGTCCGGCGATCCCAACTGGTCCGGCCGCCCGCGCGCCGCGCACAACGGCCTCTGCAATGTCGGCTGGGTCGATGGCCATGCTTCCAGTCTCAAAACCAACGCCTGGTACTACCACCAGTCCCCTTACGACCGCTTCTACCGCGTCGTGCACAACTGAGCACAAAAGCGCCGCGCGCAAGCACGCCACAGGCTGAATAGCATAAGGACGGATAGAGCCCAAAACTCCATCCGTCCTTTTATTTTCCCCGCGTGATGCCCGGCCGACGCGCTCCGCCGCTCCTCCGCGCGGCGTTCACTCGACGGCGAAGCTGAAGAGATCGGCCTCCTGTAGGCGGCAGCGCATTCGGAAGACATCGCCGGGGCGGAGGGGCAATTCCTCGCGGCCGCGCCAGGTCGGGACATAGCGAAGCGTATCGCCGTAGAACAGATCGTGTTCGGCGAAGGTCGCGCCGGGCAGTGCCCGGCCATCGCTATCGAGCAACTCCACGGCCATGCCACCGCCGGCGCTGGTGGCGACATTGAAGGACAGCGTGCCGCCGCCGTAGGTCAGCGCCCGTGATGTCCATTCGCCGCCGACTAGCCCGCCTTGTAACGACACAAAGCCATCGGGCCGCATGACGTAGCGACGGCCGCTTTGCGCATGATACAGCGACAGTTCAGTCGGGCCGGTCGGGACGATGTTCCGCGCCAGGTAGTTTGAGCGGTTGCCCCAGCGCGCCGGGTCCGGCCCGGGAGTAATCCACGCACCGGGGAAAGGCCGGAACAAGGGGCCGCCAGCGCGGGAAAAACACAGGCTGATGTCCGTCGCGCAGCCACGATCCTCAAAAAAGCGCGTTGGCGTGCCGATATAGAGCTGCGGCGCGCGACAGTACGGCGCCATCTGGCTGACATAGAGATGCTCGCCGTCGCGGTTGAGCGCCATGAATTCGCCGGGCTGCCAATGGCGGAAGTCGTCGCTCGTCGTCTTGCAGATCGCCCGGAGATTTTTGCCTTGCACGGGCTGAAACACCCGGTAATAGAGCACATAGCACTGCTCGGCCGCGGACCAGAAAGCCACGTTCTGCGAATCGAAAGACCAGGGCTTGTCCTTTGGCGGCAGCATCGCCGGCGTTTCCGCACAGGAGCGCCAGTGTATACCATCCGGCGAGGTAAAGGCGTAGAGCCCGCCGCCGTGCTGCACGCCGCCCAGCGCCTTGAAGCGCTCCTCCGGCGGGCAGCCCGGCCTCTCGTCCAGGAATGGCGCAAAGTTATGGGTAGCCATGCTGCCCGCCCAGACGGCATTCGCGGGCCTGCCAGGGAAGAGCCCCAGCTCCGGGCTGCGCCAGGTGCGTCCGTCAGCGCTTTCCGCATAAGCGGTGTATTCGCCGGGATTGCCGTCCTGCGGTGTGGCTTCCGGCACCGGCAGCTGCCCGCGATAGTACAGCCGGTAGAGACCATCCGCGAAGATCACCGTCTGGTAATGGCCTCGCGGCTGCGTGGGTTCCTCGGGCAGCGCCTGTGGCGAATGCAGTCGAAAACGCAGGTCGCCGATACGCGTCTCGGTGTGAAAATCGTCAATCAGCAACTCACGACACTGTTTCAGCAGATAGGGCTGGTCCATGACGGGGCCTCCTCGGTCCTCGGCGACAACACGTTCACTCGGCTATGCGATCGCGGCGCGCACGGCGCCGAAAAGAATGCCGTCCGTAAGCTGCGTTCTACCGATGCCCTTCCCCCGCAACCCAGCGCGCGCCCGGCGCTATGGCGCGAAAATCGCCGCGATGCAGTCCGGCCGGGCCATAAAAGGCCGGCAGAGCGACACCGCCGCCATGCCCGCCGCAAAGGCCCGCTCAATATGCTCGCGACGACGAATGCCGCCGACCAAAATCATCGGCAAAGAACTGCCGCTACACGCCCGCAGGCGAATCGCGTTAGCGAGAAAATAGGGCTCGGCGCCGCCGGCCGGCTCTGGGGGATTGGGATGATAGCCGCTGAGTTCCAAGGCGTCAACGCCACAGCTCTCGCAGGTGCGCAAAACCTGGCACATGTCATTGAAATAGGCTTCGCGGTCTTCGCCCTCAGCCATGTTGTCACCGTTGATCTTGATTAGCAGCGGAAAGTCGTCGCCGCAGGCGGCCCGAACGGCTTCGAGCACCTCACGAATAATCCGGAAGCGGCGCTCGCCATCGCCGCCGTAGGCATCCTGCCGGTGATTGTACTGCGGGTAGAAAAACTCTGACAGCAGGTACAGGTGCGCAGCGTGGATCTGCACGCCGTCAAAGCCACAGCGCTGCGCGCGCTGCGCGGCGGCGGCGAAATCCCGCACGGTCTGCTGAATGTCAGCGACAGTCATGTTGTCGGGCGTGTAGACTGGCCGACCGCCGTTGCAGCCCTTGGCCTTCATGCCGCCATGACCGATTTGCAGGATGGCCTTGGCGCCGCCCGCCTGCATCGCCCGGCAGAGCCGCTGCTGATCAGGGATGAACTCGTCGCTCCAAAATGCATTTTGGCCCAGATGCGACCGGCCGGCCGCAGCGACCGCCGTGTGCCCGCTGATGATCATACCCAGGGGCTGCGTGGCCAGGTCGTTCATCCATGCCAGTTCGGCATCATCCAAATGTCCGTCGGCATGGGCCTTGAACATCTCGGTCGCTGATCGAACGATGCGCCCGGGCAAGCGCAAGCGCCCCAGCTGTACGGGCTTGAAGGCATCGTGGTCGTGCCAGCAGGTGGCAATCCCCGTAAAATTGATCATGTCGTCTTTTCCTCGCAAGCAACGTGCAACCGTACCGGCCCCACAAGTGACTCGTACAGCCGGCAACGGGCCACCACACACATCAATAACGGATGGTCTGGGCCGACCACGCGCTGATACCAAACAAGGTCGGTTTTGCCTGCACTGCAGCGCCCTGTACCCAACCAACATGGCCATCCAGATAGCCCGCATTCAAACCGCGGTTGTGCCGGGCATGCACACGGCCAGCTTGATCTGACTGAATCCATTCATAGTAACCGTCACCCGTCAGCGCACAGTCCGAGATGGACGTGGGAAAACTCCCGGAACCGGGAACCGCAAAACGCACCTTGGCGTGCAAGGCGGTAGTCATGGGATAGTCGTACGCGAAACGCTGCCAAGGCGTGGTGTAGTTCGTCGAAGTCGGGCAAAGCCAGGTCTTTTTGTCGCCGACATACGAGGCGAAATGGACCTGGTAATTGCCGTATTGCTCCAGCTCGTAGAGGTCGTTCTCGTAGTACTTCTGGGGATTGTAGCCCTGTGAAATGCTGTTGATTGATCCCTGGGTCATAAAGGTGTCGGCATTGTCACCAAGGTACATATCAGCCGCCAGCATGATCTGCTTGAGATTGCTGGTGCAGCTAATACTGCGCGCTTTCTCCCGCGCCTTGCTCAGGGCCGGCAGCAGCATGGCCGCCAGGATGGCAATGATGGCAATCACGACGAGAAGTTCGATCAGCGTAAAACACTTGCGGGCTTTCATTGGCTTTCCTCCTTTTTCGGACCACATCCATGCGTTTTGCAAGGCGGCTTCACAGGGGCACCTGCCGTCGTCATCACTGCCAGTGCCGGGCTTTCTTTGCATTCGTCGGGTATTATAACAAAGCCAAGCTGTTTCCTCAACTACCTCGTACTATTTCAGCACAGAAACCTTGTAAGCGGTCAGCCATTGATTTTGGTTGTCCCTGCGCCTTGGTGATCGCCCTGCTGCAAACCGTCATCCCGTTGGTATTTGCGCGCTGAAAGCGCGATACATACCAGCCCAGGGCAAGCGACGCCGAAGGCGGAGCGACGCCCTGGGTAACGCGCCATATTTGTTCGTGTTCCTCGGCCTCTTCGGCCCCAGTCGGCGAAGCTGACTGGGGCCGAAGAGGCAATGGAACTCATTGATTGCTGCGGCAATTTTGCGCTGTGACCCTTCGTCGCAGGTCTTTTAGGCCGCCCCTTCAGGGCTCTTTTGGGTTGGGGCACCTTACCCAGGGCGACGCCCCCTGCGGGCGCTTGCCCTGGGCTATCTTAGAGCGCACCTTCGGTGCTCAAAACCTCGGCGAATGATCTTGTGCATGGTTACCAAACAACTCATCGCCGGCGATTGCCGCATGCTATGTGAAGAGCATTGCTCCTATGAAATCCGCTGCCTGGTTAGCCACCCATGTGTAATCGCTGGGCGGCGACTGGCCGTGGGTTTCCTGCAAATTGTCCCAGCGAAGCGCCGGGGTGTACACTCCTATGAAACACGCTGCCGCAAAGGTCGGCGGAAATCAAGGTCGGATGGTTGGGCGGCGGTTGGCCGTGGGTTTCCTGCAAATTGTCCCAGCGAAGCGCCGGGGTGTACACTGACCGATTACATGAGTCTTCGCCCCCCCTACCCCTTGTTCAGCGCGTCATCTCGGCCAGCTGTGCCACTGGCGTGATGGACAGGTCCATGCGCCCGTCGCCGTGGTTGATGGTACAGATGATGTACTTCTCGCCACAGACAAACTGGGGGTGGGGATCGGGATGCAGCGTGCTGGGATTCTCCTTGGTGTTGAAGGCCGGCAACGACTGGTAGATAAAGACTTCCTTGCCGCTCTCGCGATTGTAGAAGCCGACTTGCCAGGCGCAGCCGCGATACCAGGGCCCCACACTGTAATCGTAGGTGAAGAAGCGCTTGTCGCCGGTCATGGTGGCGTGCGCGGCTTTCACGGCCGCGAGCCGCTCGGCCTTGTCCGTGGCCAAATCATGATAGATCACGCCCTGGCCGCAGTAGTAGAAGCCCTTACCGTCCGGCGCCCAGTACTCATGGGTCGCGTAGTTGAACAGCGGCGGGATCATGCGCCGCTGGCCCGGCTCAAGCAATTGCAGGCGCGGATAGACGCCGTCGATATTTTCGATGCGGTGCAGCACGCCGTCCTTGTCCGTCCAGCTCACTTCATACGCACAGAGCGCCATGCGGTCGTTCGTGGGATTGACCTGGCCGTGATTGATATGGAAATCCGCCTCGCCCCATTTTTCGAATTCGCCGGTCGCAATCGTCAGCATGCCCTGGATAAACCGATCATCGACGCGCGCGTCCAAAAAGGCCTTTTTGCGGTCACTCGTGAGGGTCGTGTGCGTCACCAGCCGATGGACCTTGCTGCCGGCCTCGCGCAACGCCGCCGGCACGTCGCAGAGCTTCTCGCTTTTACGCGTTTCCGCGCGCAGAGCCATGCGGTAGAGACCATCGGACTGAAACCAGTAGAGATCGGCCGTCACCGTGTCCAAAAACGGTATGCTGCCGCGAATCTCAAGCGGTGTCAGCGTGTCCGTCAGGAAATCAAGCAGCGCGAAGCTCTTGCGGTTGCCACGCTCGCCGCCGGAAATATCGAAGACCACAAAACGCCCGTCATCGCTCATCGACTGCTGCGTGAAATAGAGACTCTGCTGATTTTCGGCTATGCGGGTATCAAGAATGTACGACACCACTCCCGACGACGGCTCGACATGACGCCGAAACAGCGACGAGGTCTCCGGTGTCTTCATCTCAGCAGCAGCGACCCCGGCAGCCGCGACTCCACCCAGCAACAACAGCGTATTCCTGAACGTATGCATGACAAGGCCCTTTCCTGTTTGCACCATAACTCGAACTGGACTGATAACGCCCACGCCAGCGGAATAATGGCCGCATATACAAAAAAGCCGGCGGCGGCAGATGCCGTCAGCGGCTCTTTGCGGCTCATGCGTCGCCGCTTAGGGCAGCGTCACCTTGAAAGGCACGGCCGGGAAGCCCTCCTGGTTGTACAAGTTGCAGGTCGGATTGTTCTCCCAGCCGTAGGCCAGCGCCTTGGGCGCATCGACCTTGCTGGCGTCGACGATGACCTTGTCGCCCGCGATCACGGCGTCAGCCCACTGCCACTGGTCATCACCGCCCTGCACGGCAAAGCCCTCCAGGGTCCCACCAGGTGCATTGCGCTTGAGTTCTGCAAAACGCTTGTCGACCAGGGCCACGGGATACTGTGCCGGCAGTTCCTTAGCCACCAGCCCCCCTTCGAGGTTCTCAAAGCTCACGGCAATCTTCCCGTCGACGAGCACTGCGCCAGAGGCCTGCGGTCCCCGGCTCGGCCGCGCCTTGCCATAGACGTCATTGAGCGCCATCGCCACCAGGCGCTTGCCGGGCGTTTCCTTGTCCAGCGGATGAATATCACCGGATTCACCGACGTCGATCAGCACGGCCTGCCCCGTGTGGGGTATGCGTTGCGCGGCCGTCTGGGCACCGCGCAAGTCCGCCCAAGCGCAGGACGCGGACGGCTTGTCGACTTTTGCCATGTAGTTGGCCAGCTGGCACCAGTAGAACGGCAGCTCGGCGTGCTTGAAATGGTCGCGCCACTGCGAGACCAGCTGCTCGGTATGTTCAAGGTACCAGCGGGCCTTGCCGGCGTTGGTCTCGCCTTGATACCAAATTACGCCAGCCAGCGAATAGGGCTTCATCGGCGCAATCATGCCGTTGTACAGAAAGGTCGGCGTCTTGTTCGGCTCAGGCCGCGTCGAGATCTTCGGATAGCTTTTCTCCGCCTCGGCGTTGGCCGCAAACGTGTATTCCATGCAGTGCTCCCACGTAGGCTTGACTGTGCCACCCGCCGTGCGCAACTCCAGAAGCAGCCGGAAGTCACCCGCCGGCCGGAAATACCGATAGGCAATCACATTCTTGCCGGGCTGGAGGTACTTCTTGTCAATTCCCGCCCAAGTGCTGACGTTGGTCGCAATCGTCGCCAGGCTGTGTTCCCTAACCAGCTGGCCATTGCAGTACAACTTGCCGGGAACACCGCTGTAACGCATGTTCAGAGAACCGCTGCCGGCGACGTCCTTCTCGCTCAGGTCCAGAACCGCCCGCAGCCAGCCGGCGCCATTACCCGGCAGCTTGTTCAAATTGACGGCCTTCCAGGCGTCATCCGCCGGCATGCCCGTTGACTCGCGATCCGCCCGGTCATACTGCTTCTCCCAGGCGGCGACGTCCTGCTGGAACTGCTCCAGCCGCGTGGGGTACTGCGCCAGATTGTCGAGGATCTTCTCCCAATCGGCACGCGCATCGGCCGACAGCCTGGTGGCAGTAGCTGGCTCCAGCCACGACTCGATGCTTGAGCCGCCCCAGGACGAGTTGATGTAACCCACCGGCTCATTCAGTTCGCGCTGCAGTTCCCGTGCGAAATAATAGCCCACAGCCGTGCGTGAGCCGTTGGCCGGAATAGTCTGCTGCCAGCCACTGCCCTTGAGCACCGTAGCCGGCTGGGGGGCGCCGACGCAACTGACGTTGAACGTGCGTAGGTGGTCATTGGTCACGTTCTTTATTTCATCACGGCCGCCCAATGCCGACACCAGCCCGAACTGCATGTTCGACTGGCCGCTGCACAGCCACACCTGCCCAACCAGAATGTCCTGTAGGACAATCTCGTTCTTGCCCTTGACCGTTAGGCTGTGTGGGCCAGGACCGACGTCGTTGAGGTTGATCCGCGCCAGCCAACGGCCGTCAGCATCGGCAACGGCGTCAGCAGCAGCCGCGCCCACGCGCACCGTCACGGCTTCGCCCGCATCGGCTGTGCCAAATACCGCCGTGGCTGCACCGCGCTGCAACACTGCGTGGTCGGTAAAAATCTCTCCCAACTTCACATCGGCGCGCAGGCCGCTGCTGACCAGCAGAGCCACGATGACAAATAGGGCAGACAACTTCTTCATGATGCAATCCTTGGGTTACGGGCTTTTCACTTCTTTTTCACGACACAACGCAAGAGAGTTCTCAGGCCTTTGGCGCGTCGCCGCAATCCGGCACCGCCAGCGCTTCGCCGTCGCGCAAAACGGACTCGTGAGCGACCAGGCCCGGAATGGTCCAGCGCGCGGCTTGCCAGGCATTGACCGGCGGCAGCATGCCATAAGCGGCGGCTTTGCAGAAATCGTCGATCAGCAGCTGATGCGAAGCCATGTGGCCATTGGGGAAACCCGGCACTTTGAAGCTCGCCGGCAGGCGATCCACATCGGCCTGTTGAATAGGCGCAAAATTGTTCCACTGCCATTGGTGATTGGCGACTTTCTGCTTGAACTCGGGGTCGCCAAGATTTTCCGTCATCGCCGCCGGATTGACCCGCGCGCTGACGTCGCTGAGGGCCACGCCCTGGGGCGTCTTTACCGTCACCAGATGCTGCGCATTATTGAACTGATAAGCACCTTCGGTGCCGTAGAATGCCGACACGTAGGAACTCGGTGCCTTGTAACCAATCCGCCGACATTCGTTGATGCGAGCCGTGCCGCCGTTGGCCAACTTCATCATGGAATAGGAGTTGGAGAAGACATTGTCCCACTGGTTGACGCCCTTTTTGTAAATTTGGTCATCTTCCTGGTCCTCATAGCCAAAAGCGACGACCTTCAGCGCGTACGAGTCCACCGCCGATAGGATCATCGCCGTGGAATGCGTCGGGTAGTAAAACGGCGGCAGGCCGGCGTTAGGGAGATCCTCACGGAAATGCTTGGGAAAATGCTCGATGTCGTGGTGGTATTGCGCTTCACCAAAGACGAATTTACCAAAGATGCCGGCGTTATAGGCCTCGCGACAATACATGGCGCAGGGATAGTAATAACAGGTCTCGCCCATCATGTAGGTCTGGCCAGTCTTCTTGACCAACTCCACAATCTGCTGGCACTGCTCGACCTCGCTGGCCATCGGCACCGCCGAATACACGTGCTTGCCGGCCGCCAAGGCTTCCAGAACCTGCGGCCCATGCAAATGCCGTTGCGTAAAGATCGCCACGGCGTTGATATCACGGCGTTTCAGTACCTCCGCAAAAGATTCAATGACCTCCACGCCGTGCTTCGCCGCGACGGCATCTGCGCGCTCACGCAATAAATCACAGACATAGACTTTGTTCACCAGCGGATGCGCCTTGAACAACGGCACAAAGTGCGGGCTGAAATCCCCGCAACCAATAACTGCAACCGTCAAACTCTTGTCCATCGTCACGCCGTCCTTTCCTGAAATCACTACGAAAGCTAGAGCCAGCCGCAAGAACAGCCGCTGCTACCAGGCACCGCCCGGGGCAAAACAGGGGCTGAATATACACGGCCGACGCCACAGAGTCAGCCCCAAGACACAAAAAACTCCCACCAGAATATGCAATTGTTTCGGGCGGACACGCCGGTTCGCCTCGCCTTCGCACCTTCATACCGGCGGCGTGAATTGCCGCGCAGCGGCAAGACAGGCCGCCAGTCGTCTTCGTCTTTGTATTTGACTTCTTCGCGTCTTCGCGTCTTCGCGTGAGAAAAAAAGGGCGGACACGCCGGTTCGCCTCGCCTTCGCACCTTCATACCGGCGGCGTGAATTGCCGCGCAGCGGCAAGACAGGCCGCCAGTCGTCTTCGTCTTTGTATTTGACTTCTTCGCGTCTTCGCGTCTTCGCGTGAGGGCAAAAAAACCGCGCGGCACCGAACGCCCGCGCGTCTTCGCGCCTTCATACCGGCGGCGTGAATTGCCGCGCAGCGGCAAGACAGGCCGCCATTCGTCATTGTATTTGTCTTCTTCGCGCCTTCGCGCCTTCGCGTGAGGCAAAAAAACCGCGCGGCAAGCCGCGCGGCACCGAACGCCCGCGCGTCTTCGCGCCTTCATACCGGCGGCGTGAATTGCCGCGCAGCGGCAAGACAGGCCGCCAGTCGTCTTTGTATTTGTCTTCTTCGCGCCTTCGCGCCTTCGCGTGAGAAAAAAAGGGCGGACACGCCGGTCGCCCCCCCCCCCCTATCGCCGCAGCAGCTCATCGCCCCAGGAGAACAGCGTCACGTCGGCGCGGGTGCGGCATGGGCCCGGCCGCGCGGCGAACTCCAGCGTGTTGTCGGCCGCTGCCAACTCGGGATGGCCGTCGGTTTCTTCCGGCACGACCTCGCCAAGATCATCGCCATTGCCGGCGAAAAGCCGGCAGGGCGCGGCCGCGCGATATTCGAGGTACTGCCCTGGAAGCATGTCCACTGGGAAGATCACCCGCCGGCCATTGATGACGACTTGCGGTCGCGACAGCGGCTGGTCCCGCAAGGGCAAGGCCCTGATGGGGCTAAGCAGGCAGGAAACACCCTCGCCGTCAGGGATGTCATTGCCCCAGAGGAAGATACCCCGGCAGTTGGGAAAATTCGTCGTTGTGCGATAGACACCGTACTGCCCGCGCAGGATTGGCCAGGAATGGTCATCGAAGCATTCCGTTTCGGGCTCGACCAGCTCCACGTAGCGCCAGCCGGTAAAGTCGATGCTGATGTAATGCTGGACGTAGGTCTCGCCGTAAGAACGCGAGTTGAGGATGATGTTGAGCAGCTCGCCCTTGCCGTCGCCCTTCACCCACAGGCCCAGGGCCCGCTGTGCGCTGAGGTCCTTCGGCTCGCCGAAGCCGTACCAGAGGCTCGTCCACGCTGCCCGCCGCAGGCGGTACTCGCGTTCGCAGTGATCGAACAGGGAATAGTGATCGTCCGGCGCCGAGCTGCAGACGAGGTCCCGGCTGCCCACGTTGCGGGCCGACCAGCAGGCGCAGGCGCGAACGGGGCCATCCTTCGCCATGGCCGGCGTCACCGCGCTGCTCAGACCGGGCGCGGCGGAAGGATACACATAGAGCTTGCCGCTATTTAGAATCGTGATGGTTTCGCCCGGGTCGCGGAACTGGCCAGCGCTGCTGAAATCCACCAAGGTGACGCCGTCCTCCGAATCGTATGGCGCCACCGCCGGTAACGCGGTAATGCGCAAGGCCACCGGTTGTGCGCCAAAACGATTGCGGTAGCACCAGCGATTGCTGCGGCCGTCGCAATCCTCAATCTTATGCCGGGCGCTCTGCAGGGGCCGGAACGCCCACTCGCCATCGGCCTGCCGTTGCAGCTGAAACTCGTCTTCGAGAACCCGCAGCCGCGACAGTACGGCTTCCGGGAAATAGCGCTGTTGCCGCAGTTCCTCATAGGTGCGAATAGTCGGCGCGAGCGTCTTCAGCCAGGCGCCCTGCTGCAACGACGCCGGCGAGACGCACTGCAGGGTAAAATTGGCGTCGGTGGCCAGGGCCTTGCTCCACATGTACTCGACGTCGTCCCAGTAGGTGGGGTCCTGCTCGGAATTGCACCAGGGAAAAAGCCCCGACCAGCCCAAGTGCATGGGCAACAGCAAACGCCGCGCCTGCTCGTTGGAGCGCACATGCAGCCCCAGGAAGCGCTTGTGGCCGCGTTTGCAGTGATCCCATGCCTGCATGCGCGTACGCACGTACCACAGGTGATGATGGAACGTCGCCATTTCCATCATGATCGGCTTGCGCAGCTGCCGAAAAACCGAGAAGGTGAATTTGGCGCCATAATGCCAGCGCGCGTCTTCGCCGCCGATGATATGGGCGCCATCCAGCCCGTCCAGGTAGCAGAAGTCAAAACCGCATTGGTCGATGCAGTCGGCGATGCGCCCGGCGACCTCGTCAAAAAGCGTCGAATCGCCGTCAGGCGCATAGCAGCCCCAGCACTCCTTGAGGTGATGCACCTTGGCGCCCGCGCGATGCAGCGCCGGGGTGGTGCCATGGAGGCCGCGACGGCATTCCCGCACGGCCCCGGCCGCCTTGTCCAGCACGCCGTATTGAATAAGCTCGTCGTCAATCTGCAGCGTCATGCTACGGCGAATATAGTAGTTGATGCGTTCCGGGAGCTCTGCGCAGCCCTCCTGCAGAACGATGTCCGTGGCGTCGGCCGGGCAATCCACTGCCAAAGTGTAGCTGCATTCTTTCGCCAGGCGCGGATCGGGCACCGGCGTGACCCAAGCGCAGTCCTTGGCAATGGAAAAGGACATGGTATGCAAACCGGCCAAAATGCCCGCCGCGTGCAAGCGGTCCGTCACTGCCTTCACGCTGGCGTAGCCGCGCGGATATACCGCCGGCCGCGGCTGGTAATTGCCGTAGTTGATGGCCCCGTCGAACTCAATGGCGCGTATGCCCAGCTCCTGGCAGAACGCAATCCACGCGTCCACATTGGCTTCCGATGGGCTGCCGAACACGTTGCTGCGCCGCGGTTCCTCGGCGTCGAGCGCCCACGGTCCGCAAAAGGGCGAGTGGGGCACGCCCGGCGCATGGCTGACCATGTCCTGCATGTGCGTGCGCATAGCGGCAAACGGCGCCGTCACCAGGCCGCTCTGCGCGCCCGCGAAGCCAAAACGCCGATAGGCCGCCGTCCACAAATGATCCTGCGGGCCAGGCAATAGCTCCACATTCGCCTGCAGGCCCAGGGCGATCATCGACGCGGAAAATGGCTCATCCGCCACCACCCGCAACGTCGTCGGGATATTCACAAAGGCCAATTCGTCGACGTCGCCAGTGACGTCCTCAACAGTGAAGACCATAAACGCGTCATGCAACGTCACCGCCACCCGCGCCGAAGCCGCGCCGGCGGCGAAGGTCAGCTGCAGGCGGCAGCCGTCGAAGGTCGCCGCGCTGGCATCGCCGCGCCAGCCGCCCTTGCGCACGTAGGCGCAGGACGATGCCGGCTGGGCCTGCAACCAATCGCGCCCCGTCACCTTGTCCGCAAAACGCAGATTGCGGCCGTTTTCAGCAATCAGCCACTGGCAGTATTGGTTTTCCAAACGAATGGTCATAGTCCAGCCTTTCCCTAGTTGGCATCTCCGCCGCTCTCAGGTTACGCGTGTTTTTCAAGCAAAACAAGTGCTGCCAAGTCAATGTACAGCTTTTGCGCACGTTGGCCTAAGACAACGCGCTACCGCCGGCTAAAAATAACTCGTCTGCCTCGTTGCCAGCACCGGCGCCTTGCACCGGCGCCATGTTGGCGGCGATGATGAGCTGCCGCATATCTTCCGGCATGGGCGCGCGGAATTCCTGCGGACCGGGCGGGCCGTCCAGACTGATTGTCCAGGCATGGAGCGCCTGGCGCGGCAGGCGCAGGCGTTGCCGATCGTCCTCGTGAAGTTCGTCCGCAATGAAGCGCAAGTAAATCTCGTCATCGACGCCGTAGAGTTTATCGCCGACGACGGGGTAGCCGACGCTGGCGAGTGTCGCCCGTATCTGGTGTGTGCGACCGGTGAAGAGTTCGGCGCTGAGCAGGGACAGACCCTGGCCGCGCAACAGGCAACAAAAGTCGGTGTGCGCCGTTTCGGCGCGCGCGTCATCCGGCGGCGGCGCTGGCGTGAATCGCCTTTTTTTGCGCACGCGGCTCTGTGCATCAGCGCTGAGCCAGCCATCGGCGCTGAGGCTGTCCGGGAACTGCCCTTCGACCATCACCAGGTAGCGTTTGCGACTCTGTAGCCGCTGCAGCGCTTTCGCATAGCGCTTGGCCGCCCGCGACTCTTTGGCAACCATCACGACGCCAGAGGTTTCGCGGTCCAGCCGGTTGACAAAATGCGGCTGCTCAATGGCGGCGAGCTGCCGCAACGGTTCGGGCAAGGACTCCCGTTCGTGAGTCTTGAGCAGAGCCCACAGGGTGTGGTTGAAGAAGCAGCCGGCGGGATGGCAGGGGAGATTGCCGGACTTGTTGAGCACAATCAACTCCGGGCTGTCATAGAGTACCCCGACGCGGTCGTCGATGGCCGGCTCATCTACCGGCAGCGGCAGGTACTGCAGGCAGTCATCCGGGCTCAAGACGTCGTTTGGCGACACGGCGCGGCCGTTGTTGCTGACCCGGCCAGCGACGATCAGATCACGCCATTGCGCCTCACTGTGGTACGGAAACCGCCCCGCCAAAAACGCCAGCAGCATGGCGCCGGCATCGGTCGCTGATATGCTCACATTCGCTTGACGAGTAAAGAAGTGGTAGGCCATGAATAGATCAAATGGGCTCGAACGGATATAGTGAGGGCCGGAAAAAACGCCAGCAATTATGCCGCCGTGACAGCGCTTCAATATATACGCCGGCACCCACGCCGGTTAACACCAGCATAAAGAAACGAGTTGCCCATGGGCTGTCTGTTCATCATCGCCACACCAATCGGAAATCTGCAGGACATGACCCCACGCGCCATGACGACACTCCGGGAACTGGACGTGCTGGCCTGCGAAGACACGCGTCATACCGGCCAGCTGCTGACCTTGCTCGATATCCCCCGCCCGCCAGTGGTCGTTTCCAATCACGAGCACAACGAACGGCACATGGCAGCCAAAATCGTGTCGTGGCTGGACGAGGGCAAGAAGGTCGGCATCTGCAGCGACGCGGGCTATCCCGTCATCAGTGACCCGGGCTACCCGGCCGTAGTCGCCGCCATCGCCGCCGGCCATGACGTCGTAGCCATTCCCGGCGCCAGCGCTGTCCCCCTGGCCCTGATCAGCTCCGGCCTGCCCTCCTCCAGCTACACCTTCAAGGGCTTTCCCCCACGCAAACCCGGCCGCCGTCGCTCATTCCTGGCCATGGACAGCGAACTGCCACATACCCTCGTCTTCTACGAATCGCCCTTCCGCATCGGCAAGCTCCTCGCCGACGCCCTGGACGTCTATGGCGACCGCCAGGCCGCCGTCTGCATGGAATTGACCAAGCAGTTCGAACGCGTCCACCGCGGCTCTCTTGCCGCCCTCGCCGCCGAATTCGCCGACCGCAAAGTCAAGGGCGAAGCCGTCATCGTCATCGCCGGCAATAACCCAAAATTCACTGCAAGTCATGAGGACGACCAAGTAGAAGAAGAAGACGCGGATGCAGACAGCTGATCGAACGGATCTATTGTCTTTTATCGCGGACGGATCGGACCGATCGGACCGATCGGACCAATGCTCTTCACTTAGTGTACTGGCAATGGTTGGCGAGGAGTTGATTGGTAACCATGCGCAAGATCATTCGCCGAGGTTTTGAGCGCTTTCAGCGCTTCTGCCGCTTCGCGGCGATGAAATGCCGCGATGACAAAAGGCTGTGTTGGTTGAAACAACTCGCGCCAGGGAAATCGTTAAGTTAAGAGCATTGGACTGATTGATCGGACGGATCGGACCGCGATAAAAAGAAGCGGCGACGGCTGGGGGGGGCGATATGGGCAGACGGCCGCTTATTCGCGGTAGAGCCAATAGCCGATACCAGGCTGGAGATTGGTCTCCTGTGTCAGCATAACGAAATGCTTGCCATTCCAACGCCAGGCACTGACAATATTGAGGTCGGCCACGCTCTTCGTGTCATCTGCCACGCCGGTAAAATTCCAGCCGCTATGCAGGCTTGGGCTGACGGCGCCGGTATTGAGCCCACCAAGGGCAATCTGTGGTGACGACTGGCTGGCATTGAAAAGCCAGAAGGCCCGGCATTGCGTCATCTGCGCGCCTAGGCGCAGCTCCGTGTAAGTGCGAGACGAGCCGTTCATGATCAACGGGCGCAGAGCCACGAGAGCGTCAAAACCAGGGTCATTAGGCAGCAGCACCAGCGGCGGCGCCGCCAAGAGATTCCAGCCCTGCACTATACCCGTATTCGCTCCCTTGTACTCAAACGTTTCGGGTATGCCCGACTTGATAATGGTGACCAAGGAGTCAGCCGAACCATATAAGGTCGTGATGCGATAACCGATCACAACTTGATCGAACAACTTTATTTGCTCTTCATCGGGAAGGGTGTAGCTGATCTGCCACTGGCCGTCTGCGGAGACAACGCTGGCCGGGCCTGCCGCTGCAGTCGTGGCAATGCCACCATTGAAGGTGCGAACTTGACCGGCGATAAGCTGCACCGACTTGCCTGCCTCTATGGGACAGACCACGACGTCCTTCTGGTCGTTCTGAGCCCAGGGCATTTCTGTAGCGATGGGCTCGGGTGTCGCCGGCGCCGACGACGTCACGTTCGCTTTGCGATAACGGATCTCGTAACGCCCCGGCCCCAGCTGGCTGCCGATGGGCGTTTTCGCAAAAACCACGGGACCCGAGCCGCTTTTCATGTTGCTGACGGCGATTGTGCCATCTGGCTTGACCAGTTGCAGGGTCCCGGCCGGACTACTGCTGTCCTTCAGAGCCCAGGTCATGCTCAACGATGCCTGGGCAGATTCCGTAAAAAAACGCGGGTCAATGACCAGCACCCAGGTACTGGCGGCACCGTCGGAATTTTTGACATCCCGGCCCAACTGCAGCCACTGATACAGCTGCAGAAAATCGGTGCCGGCTTCAATCATCCCCGAGCCCTGGAAGTACACTCGGTCGTAGCCGACGATGATATCCGGCATGAACACCTGCTGCACCGGGCTGTCGCCGTTCGCCAAGTCTCCGTAACCGTCCCGCCCCCCGGCAAGCCGGCCAAACGTCCGCGTGCCTATTTTCTGATCGAAGCTTATTTCGTACAAAAACGCATCAGCAGAAGCCTTCATACCGCAGAACCACAGGCTCATGACGGCTATTGGCAGAAGTAGTTTTGTTATTCGCATCGTCATTCCTCTTGACCTCTGGGAAGCATTTTTCCCCCACCCCATTCATTGAACCGCGAGAATTCTGTAATATAAACCAGTCGCAGCCATTGCACAACGCGCAGGGCCATCGTCACCCCACGACGCCGTAATCGGTCAGTGTACACCCCGGCGCTTCGCCGGGGTGTACACTGACCGATTACACGACGACGCAGCCGGATCAGCGCTTGATGACGATCTTGAAGACCGCCTCGGGGTCGATGGCCAACACCATATCGCGGTCCTGCAGCTCGTATTTCACCGCCGGCGCCTCGGCTCCAGCCTCACGGGCTTCGGCGCTAACGCTGACGCCATCCCAGCGGGCGAAGAGCTTATTGAGGTGCAGTCGCGCGGTAAAGGCCGGCTGGCCAGGGAGGGGTGTCAGCTCCCAGACATTCATGCTGGTTTCGCGCAATCTGAAAGCGCCGTCGGTAGTGGCCAGTTCGAAATCGACCATGGTGCCAATCGGGTTGCGTTGCAGGGTGGTTTTGCTTGGATTCTGGGGCGCCGGTGCTGGTTCAAGCTTCAGCGCGGTGACCACGCCATCGTCATTGCGGGTGACCACGAGGGTTCCGATCCAGGCAGAGGTTCCCCCGGTCTGCCGGCCCTCGGTAGCCACCCGGCCAAGGTCGGATTTGTAGAGGCCAACGAAGATCGGAAAACGCGCGTCCGTGCAGGTCTCCGGAATCGTGCTCACGATGTTGTCGCGAATAACGCCCTGCCATTGTTCCGGCGGCACACTTGACCCATGGTCCGCCTGGAAACGGATGCTCAAGGGCTCGTTCTTGTCTTCCATGTAATGGACGAAAGTGCGCAGACCCGACGGCCCCGGCCCCTTGGCGTCCCAGCGCAGAGTCCAGCTGAAGCGACCCTCGCCGAGGTCCAAAAAGTCCTCAATGCTCGGAACCGCCGGCACCAACTGCCGCTGGCTGATTGCGCTCTGGCGGGCATTGAAAAACCAGCCGGACGGGCCGCGCGAATGCTCGCGGAACGTGCCGTCGGCAAGTTTTTCCAGCGTCAGCTGATTGGCGCCGTAGTTGATGGCGAAGCCGAAGGGCGGCAGGCAGCGGCCGTCCGCAAGCAGCCAGTCGTTTTCGCCGCGATTCACCCACACCCGCGCGCCATTATCCCACTCGACGTACTGGCGGTGGATGTTCCCGCCGACAAATTCATGCCGGCTGATATGGCGCAGCGCGACATGGCGGATGAAATCCTGCGCCAGGTAGTACTTGCGCAGGGCGTTGTAGCCCCAGCAGCCAGCATCCACCATCAAGCTGTGCCCGGCCAGCAGTTCTGCCGACAGATAGTCATCGCTGACGATGCCATGCAGCAGGCGCGAACGCTGCCCTTCATAACGCGTGGAGTAGCCCGCGCCCATCAGCACGAAGTTACTGTGATTGACGGCGGAATACCAAGGCACGCGATTCCACTCGTCGCAATCGAGCTTGATCATGAAGCGACCGGGATCGCTGCTGATGGTCATCCACTGGCAGTCGGCGCCATCGAGGTAACCGATGAGCTGGTCGTGGCCGGCCTCGGACGTCGTCGGTGCATCACCGAGATAATCGCGGATCCAGGCGAAGGCCTCGCCCCAATGCCGGCGGGTTTCCAGGCTGGAGTGATAGACGCCGTCGTGGTCATACCAGTCCGTACAGGTCGCGGAAGTAAAGACGTCAATAAAGCAGTGGGACGTGCCCAGGCCCTCTTTCACCAGCCGCAGATTGCGCTGCACGTAGGGCATGATCTGATCCGGACGCCACTTGTAGGATAAGGCGTCCCGACCGCGATTGTACCAGGCCTTGACCGGCTCGCCATTCTTCGAGAAATAGATCTTGCGATAGCTGAAGTCGTCGGCGTCGGGATAGAAGTCGATGTAGTTGTCATGAAGTCCCCAGGGGATGCCAGCCGGATCACAGACCCGTCCTACGTCCTTGAGGTCGTCCAGCGTCCCCCAGCGGGGACTGGGCGGCCAGATGTCCGGCAGGCGGTAGTCATAGCCCCAGCGCTGCCAGTTATGGACCGTGAGGATGGCGTCGCTGACGCCGTAGCGGAGCATCTCGCGCATGTGATCGGCAATGCTGCGGTACTCACCACCCCAAATATCGAAAAGCATGCGGCCGGCGAGTTTGCTGACGGCGCCGGCGGGCTTCTTGTCAAACAGCGACCGGTAGGCGACCGCCGCAGCCATGGCCGTAGCCTCAGGCACAAAAGTCATCACGCAATTCTCATGAGTGGCCAAGGCATAGACCCGTCGCGCGGGATTAACCTCAAAATGATTTGGCGGATTGTCTACCGCGACCAGTAGCGCCGGCGATTTGGCGAATTCCATGCCGACATGGCTGGAAGCCAGATTGTGCCCGCCGTAGCTGGCTCGGAAGGGTTTGGGATTGCGAATAGCGTAGCCGTGACCGTAAAAGACGCTGGTGGCCTGGTCATGCCAGGGACCGGGCTGCGCCAGCGTCAAGCGCTGACTGGCCTCGATTTTCACCCGCATGCCCGCTCCATCGGCCCAGCAGCCCACGCGCACAGTCGCTTCCTGGCCGTTTCCGTCCACAAAGCGGTGCAACCACTGCGGCCGGCCTTCGGCCTCGAACGTCTCGCAACGCAGAAAACGCCAATTTGAGTTGGTGAGGGACTCGCCATTGAGCTCGAGTTCCAGACCACGGCAGGCCGAAATGCCCTCGGGTCCCACGAAAAGGAACCAGCCATCAAGCAGGCCATAATCACCAGCGGCAACCACCGCCGCGCGCACGCCGCTATCGCCTGCAAGCGGCAGCGCCGTCGCGCCGGGAATGGCCTGGGCGCTGCCGCCCAGAAGCCGAGCCGCAGCCAGCTTCAACGCCGCCGGCGGCTCGCTGGCAGGCGCAAAGACCGGCGGCGTGCCGGCGCTGAGCGTCGGCTCAGCCCAGAAACAACTATCGACCTGAGTGTCACGATTGGGGCCCGGGTGGCTCTCCAAGCGCAAAATGACGTCCTTGCCCGCATAGGCACTCAAATCAACTTCGCCGGGCAGCCAAGTTTTGCTGTCGGTGAACTGACTGAAGAGCGTGGCCGGCTCGGCATCGCCGTCAAGGACCCACACGCGGAAATCAACGCCATCGCTGAGGGGCTCGGTGGCACTGCTGTCACGCAACGCATTGGCGAAGGTGAAGCGAATCGGCGTAACCGCAGGCAATTGCACCCGGTAGTCGCAAAGGACTGTGCCGCCGCCGGGATACCAGGTCGGATGCATGTTCAGGCAACTGCGAGTGTCGCCGCGGGTCGTGCGGCTGTAGCTCACATGGGCGCGGCTGGTGCTGTCGCTACCCAACCAGCCAATGGGTTTATACTGCAGCGGCTGGTCGTAGTAATTCCACGCCACGCGCACATTCGTCTGGCCAAGAAGCCGCAGCATGCCGTTGGCAGGCAGAAGCAAGGCCGGCAGCTCGGGCGGCGCAGTCAGCGTCGCGTCAGCGATACCGCGCTTGGCGTTGACGGTGAAGATGCGCACCGCGTCTATCACAATGGCCTCATCACCCTGCTGCAGGGTCGCCTGGATGTGCAGGGGATAGAGCGCCGAGAACACAAAGGGACCGCTCGCAATCTGGAACGTGACGCTGGTGCTTTCGCCAGCAGGCACGGTCACGCGCTGCACGGCCGGGCCAACAGCACGCCAGTCATCAACTAGTTTGTGCACGCGCAATTCGCCGCTGACGGCCGTCGCACCAGCGTTGGTCAAGGTCACTACGGCGCTCGTCGGCTCTGCGGGCGCCGGCACGTCGGGAATCTCGTGGATGAGCAACGTGAAATCGCCCACGCGCTGTTCATGTCCGTTCCAAGCGGCCAGCGGCAGAATCGCCGCCGCCAACGCCATCACTATGGCGATTTTGCTGCATGCCGTCGTCATTGCTTTACTCCTACGTTCGTTGGTGCTTCTGGTTGCGGGCACGGCACCGCGAGAACAGTCCCCGCGGCGTCCTGCTGAGCAAGATGACGCCTAACATACACCACACATGGCCGGGAATCAGCGCTGACGGCATTTTTTCCCGCGCGTTTTCGCAATCGGTTAGTGATTGATAACCAAAACTGTGGTGCCTCTACGAGGCACTACCTGTTGGCAGGCCGCGTCCCCAGGCTAAAGCCTGGGGTTAAGCATGGTTAAGCGCCTACGGCGCAAAAACATGGATATTGAATGATGGTGGTTTTCGGCCCGAACCTGACAAAGTAAGTCGTCAGGTCGGCCAAGTTCGGCCCGGAGGGCCGTACCATGCATAACCCCGGGCATGGTTAAGCGCCTACGGCGCAGAAACATAGCCATTGAATGATGGTGGTTTTCGGCTCGGATCGGACAAATCACGTCGTCAGGTCGGCCAAGTTCGGCCAAGTTCGGCCCGCAGGGCCGTACCATGCATAACCCCGGGCATGGTTAAGCGCCTACGGCGAAGAAACATAGCCATTGAATGATGGTGGTTTTCGGCTCGGATCGGACAAATCACGTCGTCAGTTCGGCCAAGTTCGGCCCGCAGGGCCGCACCATGCATAACCCCGGGTGAGGCGCCCGGAGGGCGCCGCAACCCGGGGTGTGACAGCAACTTGGAATTGCGCCCGGAGGGCGCCACATTGGCGAGGCACGCCGCTTCCCACGATGCCAGAACGAGGCATGACGTGCATCCGTTATTAATCACTCCTATGAAACACGCTGCCGCAAAGGTCGGCGGAAGTCAAGGTCGAATGGCTGGGCGGCGACTGGCCGTGGGTTTCCTGCAAATTGTCCCAGCGAAGCGCCGGGTTGTACACTGGCAGATTACATCCCGCGCGTTTTCCGCCACCCGACATTGGCAATTTAGTGATCGTCCATTACTTTCTTGGTTCTGTTTCCATGTGTCATGTCGCTCGGATGGACGCCGGGCGCGCCCGTGTTTTTTCACTCAATAAGCTGTCGAGGAGATGAACCATGGCATTACGAGTTGGTGTTGTCGGCTGCCGGGGCATTGGTACCACCCACGCAACCAGTCACAAAAATGACGAGTTGGCCGAGCTGGTCGCCGTCTGCGATGTCGTCAAACAGCGCGCAGATGACCTGGCCGCCAAGCTGAATGTCAAAGCGTACTATTCACAGCGGGAAATGCTCGCCAATGAAGACCTCGACATCGTCGACGTCTGCACCGGCGGCCCGGAAAATGGCGGCTGGCACTTCGAGCCGACTATCATGGCCCTGGAAGCCGGCAAGCACGTCCTCTGCGAAAAACCGATTTCCAACGACATCAACGAAGCGCGGGAAATGGTGCGCCTGGCGGCGAAAAAAGACCTCTACTTGGGCGTCAATCTCAATCACTACTTCACGGCGCCGGCCGACCAAGCCATGCAGCTGATCAAAGATGGCAAGATCGGCGAGATCATCTACTGCCATCACCGCATGGGCTTCCCCGGCAGCGAATGGACCTACGCTCGCACCGCCGGCCCGAACATGGAAGGCCAGCCCTATTTCCACGTCAAGGCCTTCCTGGCCCACCCCTTCAGTCTCATGCGCTATTTCTGCGGTGACGTCGCCCAAGTACAAGCTTTCATGGGCAAGCCCAGCTTCCGCATCAAGGAAGCCGACCCGATGGTTTCCGTCAACAGCATCCACATGCGCTTCAAGAGCGGCGCGACGGGCTACATGTTCAGCTCCCGCGGCGACACCACTATGTCCCTCGGCGGCTGGTGGAGCATTGAAGTGGGCGGCACCAAGGGCACCTTCGTCATCGAAAACTGCACCGAGCGCCTGATCTACCAGCCCGCACACGGTAATCCCGAAGCCGGTGAAACGCCCAAGGGCCTCGGCCAGGCTCCGGCACCGATCATCACTGACACCGGCGAAAAGGACTTTGGCTCGACCTTCCCGCGCCGCATCCACTGCTTCCTGGAAGACGTCACCAACAAGGTACCCAAACCCAAGCTGCGCGCTTCTGGCCGAGACGCCTTGGCGACCCTCGAATACACCTTCGCGGCCATCCAGTCCTACGAACAGGGCGGCGTAACGGTCCTGCCAGCGGCCCTGCCCTTCTTCAAGCCCGACCCCAACAATCTCTAAGACCAGCCACGTTGATCCACCTGCGGCGGCCCGGTCGACACGCCCGCGCCGCCGCTATCTTGTCTTTGGCCAACACAAGAGCAACACGAGAAGGACATATCCAGCATGAAACTCGGCGCAAACTCCGTTCTCTTCGGTAAGTACGACCTCGAAACCGCGTTCAAGTGGACGAAAATCTGCGGCTACGACGCCATTGAAGTATCGGCGATTGACGGCATGAGCCAGCATCTGGTCATCAGCCAATGGCGAGAGCTCGCCCCGTCCATCAAAGAGCTAATCGCTAAGTACGAACTGCCCATTCAGGCCATGGAACAGCCCAATCAAGACCCGGCCATCATGGAAGCGGCGTTCCAGGCCGCCGTCGAAATCGGCATTCCCATCGTCAACTGCGGCCCGGGCGGCAAGATGAATGACGAGAGCAGTCTGCAGGAGCGCATCGACAGCCTCGGCAAGCTCGCTGATATGGCCGGCAAATACGGCGTGACCTTGTGCTGCAAGGCCCATGTCAACGCGGCCATCTGGAACACCCCGACCTCACTGCGCATGCTCGAGGCCATCAAACATCCGAACTTCGGACTCGATATGGATCCCAGCCACGTCTACCGCTCCGGCGAAAACCCGGTGGACGCCATCACCGCCGTCATCGACCGCATCAAGCACGTCCATATCCGCGACTGCAAGGGCCGCCAGACCAACCCCGGCAAGCCAGAAATGCAGGCCAACGGCCGCGGCGATATCGATCTGGCAGGCTATCTGCGCGTGCTGCGCAAGTACAACTACACAGGCCCCGTCGACCTCGAAGTCATCGGCGCCAAGGACTACGAGTTGCCGAACTGCATCGCCATCGCCGCGGAAGCGCGCGGACACATGCAGGCATGCCTGCAGGCCTGCGCGGCCCGCTAAGCGATCCCCACAGCGCAGCGCAGTATTTCTCAGCCGGCGACTGCCCCCGCAGTCGCCGGAACCGTTTTGCCCAATCGGTCAGCATGAATCAAGAGTGTGGTTGCGGGCACCGGCCACCTAACACGAGATAGCCCATGGCCGCGGCGGCTCATTCAACAACGGACCTGCGAATCCTCAAGAGCATCGGCTTTCGGGCCTTCCTGGCCACGCAGTTCCTGGGTGCTTTCAACGACAATCTCTTCAAGCTGCTGCTGGTCTGCTTTGCCATGAACCTGCTGAGCCGGGAACAGCAGAACAACTACATCCCGCTGGCCACCGCGCTCTTCACGCTGCCCTATATCCTCTTCTCCAGCTACGCCGGCTTCCTCGCCGACCGTTTTTCCAAACGGGCGGTGATGATCGCCACCAAAGCGGCCGAAATCGCCATCATGGGCTGCGGTTATTATTTCTTCCGTGTGCATGCCACCACGCCGCTGCTGCTCGTTCTTTTCGCCATGGGCGCCCAAAGCGCTTTCTTCGGACCGGCCAAATACGGCTTTCTGCCTGAAGTGCTGCCGGCAAACGCGCTGTCCCGCGGCAATGGCGCCGTGCAGCTCTTCACGTTCCTGGCCATCATCCTCGGCGGCGCCGCTGCTGGCCGCCTGGCAACCATGTACATCGAACCCCCGCCACCAGCCGCAATGGTCGAACAGGCCGCAACAGCCGGCGAAAAACTCACGGGCAGCACCGCCACCTCGACGCCGGCCAGCGCCCTCGTCACCGACACAGCGACGGCGCCAAACGTGCTCCCCCAAGACCGCAAATACGCTCACCCCCCAAGCGCGCCAGCCAGCACCGCCAGCACCGACCTGGGCGCTATTCCCGTCTCAGTCACCGGCACTAGCGCGGGCACAACTGAACTGTCAGTAACCACGGCGCCGCCGGCGACCGTTCACCTGGCCGCGATCTACTGCGTGGGCATTGCCGTCATCGGTTTCATCGCCAGCCTGCTGATCATGCCCACGCCACCTGGGCACCGTGGCGCGGCGTTCACTTGGAATCCACTCAGCACGCACTGGCAGACCATCCGCGCCATGCGCAAAGACCACCTGCTCATTCTCTGCCTATTCGGCAATGCTTTCTTTTGGTTTATCGGCGTGCTCTTCCAGAGCAACCTGCCCCTGCTGGTGAAAAACGACATCGGGGCCTCCGATCAGACCGTCGGCCTGTTGCTGGCAGCCGTCGCTCTGGGCATCGGCATCGGCAGCAGCGCGGCCGGTTTTCTGTCCCGCGGCAAGATCGAGTACGGTCTAGTGTTGCCCGGGGGCTTCTTCATGGCGCTCTTTGCCATTAGCCTCGGCCTCTTCGGTCGCTGGCTGGCTCCGGCCATCCTTTGTGTCTCCCTCATGGGTTTCTGCAGCGGCTTCTTCCAGCTGCCGCTGGTCACCGCCATCCAGAAGCGCAGTCCCGCCGACCGCCGCGGGCAATTCATGGGCGCGGTCAATGCCGTCGACTGCCTGGCCATGCTCCTGGCCGCGGCCTTCCACTGGCTGCTGATCAAGCCCCTCGGGCTCTCGGCCAGCGCCGTCTTCGTCGTTCTCGGACTACTCACTCTGGGGGTGCTGCTGCTCATGATCAAGAAAGCGCCGGCGCTGATCTGGCGCGCCAAGCAGCTGTCACTCAGGCCATGAACGGCTTCGGCTACCCAGGCCCCCCCTACGACGGCAGCACAAAGAGTTCTTCACCGCGCGCAACCACGACACAACGGGCGTTTGTCAGCCGACATGATGCCCGACTGCGCCAATTTGAGGTTTTTTCTTCCCGGAAACCTGCCAGCACTCCGGTAATCGGTCAGTGTACACCCCGGCGCTTCGCCGGGGTGTACACTGACCGATTACGCCCCCCGCCTCTTTTTCCCACTCGTGAATTTGTGTATTAGCTTTTTGCGGGTATAGTCACACGTTTTATGCCTGCGTTCCCAGACACGCTCCGAGAACGATACATTTTATCTCCATCACGCGACTTAAGGAGTTGCATCAGCTATGGCGCAAGTGAGACTTGAGCATGTCGGCAAGGTTTACCCCGGCAATGTCCGGGCGGTAAACGATTTCAACCTCACCATCAACGATGGTGAATTCATGGTCATGGTAGGTCCTTCCGGCTGCGGCAAGTCCACCACCCTGCGTATGGTTGCCGGTCTGGAGGAAATCTCCGAGGGCACAGTAACCATTGGTGACCGCGTCGTCAACGACGTGCTGCCAAAGGACCGCGATATCGCCATGGTCTTCCAGAATTACGCCCTCTATCCGGACAAGACCGTGTACGAGAACATGGCTTTCTGCCTGAAAAAGCGTAATTTCATGCCCCCGGCAAACAATGACGACGCCGGCTTCCTCGGCAGTCTTACTTCGTGGTGGAAGAACCGCCAGATCAAGCGTGCGGAAATCGACCGGCGAGTCCGCGAGGCAGCTGACATCCTGGGCATCAACGAACTGCTCAACCGCCGGCCAAAGGCCCTCTCCGGTGGCCAGCGCCAGCGCGTCGCCGTCGGCCGCTGCATTGTCCGCAATCCGGCCGTGTTCCTCTTTGACGAGCCGCTGTCTAATCTCGACGCCAAGATGCGCGTACAGATGCGCACCGAGATCAGCCGCCTGCACAACCGCCTCGAAACTACCATGATCTACGTCACCCACGACCAAACTGAGGCCATGACCATGGGCGACCGCATCGTCGTCATGAAAGACGGCCTCATTCAGCAGGTCGCCACCCCGGCCGACCTCTACGATTCGCCAAAAAACATCTTCGTGGCTGGCTTCATCGGCACCCCGCCCATGAATTTCTTTGACGCCCGCATTGCCAAAGTCGACGGCAAACTGCAGATCAAGGAAGAGTCCTTTGCGCTAGACGTGCCGGCGGCCTGGCAGGCCAAGCTGGAACCCTACATCGACAAGAAGGTCGTCTTCGGCCTGCGGCCAGAACACGTCGGCTCGCCTTCGGCCGAGGGCATTGAGCACGCGCCAACCATCCCGGCCGTCGTCGAGGTCATTGAGCCCATGGGCTCCGAAACCTACCTGTACATGAAGACTGGCGCGACCGGCTTCATCGCGCGAGTTGATCCCCACCGCAGCTGCGAAGTCGGCGATCAGCTCAACCTGGCCGTCATCATGGCCAACGGTCACGTGTTCGACGTCGATACCACCGCCAGCATCATCTGAACACCGCCAGCGCGACCAGACGCTGCGACGACCACAGCAAACACAATTCGGGCGATGGCCATTCTCCGGCCATCGCCCGTTGTCGTTTTACCCGTTGGTAGCAGGCCGCGCTACGGCCGGCACAATGTTTGCCCTCAGCGCAGACCGCGTTCCTTGAGTATGGGCAGCATCACATCGGCAGCATTGGTGGTAATGGAATCCACGCCACAAGGCAGCACCTTGTCCAGCGCCGCCGCATTATCAACCGGGCAGACATCCACAGCAATGCCGCGAGCGTGGAAAAAGGCCACTTCTTCGGCTGTAATCTCGCGCGTCCAGATGCAGGTCTTGTTGATGATGTCGTAGGCGTCCGGCAGGGGCTCCTTCACATAGCGGTCAGGGAAGCCTTGCAGCGGCAGCGACGGCTCCAGCCCGCGATACAACTTCATCAGCCGAGTGTGGAAGGACAACGCCAGAACCTGCGACAACAATCCACGGCGGCGCAAGTAGTCCAGGACCAGTAGGGAATACTCCTCGCCGGCTTCCTTAAGCTCCACCAGCAAAAACATGTCCGAGCGCACCGCGAGAATGGCCTCAATAGCCTCCGCCAGCGTGGGTATGCGGGTGCCGGCGAAAGCGGGATTTTTCCAGCTGCCAAAATCTAATTCGCGCAGCTCGGCCAAGGTCATGTCGCACACGCGGCCATGGCCATTGCTGCAGCGCTCCAGCGTGTCGTCGTGAGTGAGGACCAGCTGGCCATCGCGCGTGGGATGGACATCAAACTCGATGGCGTCAACACCGAGCTCTGCCGCCGCCACAAAGGACGGGATGGTATTCTCCGGATACAGCGACGGCAGGCCACGATGGCCAATTACCTGCAGTTTTTTTACTGACATCGGACAAATCTCTCCACTTCCATGCTATACATACAAAAAAGAGGAGCACGGACACGACTGTCCATACTCCTGGCACCTGCCCCGTAAGCGTGGCAATCGCTGCTGACACATCTCCCGAGGCATTTGCTTACTTCGCTGTTGACTTGACTTTTCCAGACTGATCAACCGTCAGTTCTTTCTTCTTGCCGGTGTCCGTAAATTTCCAATTCCAGCGCCAGTTGTCCTTGTCCTTGCCCGCCAGCGCCATGCTGGCGTAGTAACTCCAGTTGCCATTATAAGACATCCTGCCTTCCTCATCCACTTTCCCTGGCAGCGAAAAGCTCACCTCCAGCTTGTCCTGCGCAAAAGTCACCTTGGCCACCGTCTTGCCCTTGATCGGATTGATTGTTGTCTTGACTGTCGTTTTGACTGTGGTCTTGGTTGTCTTCTTCCCTATCTTCTTCTCTACCGTCTCGTCTCTCGTTTCCACGTAGGTTTTGGCATTCATCGGGTGAAAGGCCTTTTTGAAGTCCAGGTTCAAAGAAAAGTCATTGCGGGGCTTGTCGGGATCGTACTGCAGCGTGACGTTTTGGAACTTGAGTTCCTGCTGGACTTTCGGCAGGAGCATGCGCTTCGGCGTTCCGGCTTCGGCTTTCTTGGCGGCCGGTACTGCCGCCCCGGCGTCCTTGGCCTTTTCGGTATCCTGCTTGGCCTTTTCGGCGGCTTTTTCCGCCTTGGCAGTGGTCCTGGCCAGGTAATCCGAGGAACGGTATATGGGCATCTTGCTCAAGTCGTACTGGTGGCTGGTGATAATTTCGTCCGTCTTGCGCTCCAGCAGCAGCGGCGCCGCCATGCCGCGAATTTTGCTGGACAAGGAGAAGATTGAGCTGGGATCTTTTCCCGTGCTGAGTTCCTCTTCCAGGCTCGCAATGTCCTTGCCGGGCAAACGCAGCTTGCCCACCGCCGCCAGGTCATAGACCGCAAATTCCTGTTTGGAGTCCAGATTGACCACGACGTCCATGCCCGGTTTGATCGGCACTTTCACTCGCTTGAGCACCTCGCCGCCGCCAGACTTGGCAACTTCTAGCGTCTTGTGGCGAGTGCCGGACACGTAGAGGTCCTGGAATACCGTGCTGCCTCCTGCACTAACCCACTTCTCCTGCCCCAGCAGCCGCACATCATAATCCTCGGTACCGCCATTGCAGACCAGCACGTAAGCCGGACGATGCAACGCATAGTTGAGAATCTTGCCCAGGCCGAGGTTGTAGCCGAGTATCAACACCACAACCACTGCCGCGTAGTAGGCGACCTGGACCAGCACAGTACGCTTCTTGGCTCCGGGCTGGTCAAATTGCCGGAACAGCGTGAACTTGATCTTCTTGCGCGGGCGGATACGGCGGGCCTTCTTGGGCTTGTTTTTCGGCACCGGTAGCGGCGCGGGAGTCACACCGTCGAGGGGCATGGGTGGCAGCTCCGCCAAGTGCATGGCTAGATCATCACCAGACACCGGCGCCAACGCGCCCGCCTCGGGCATTTCAAACACTTCACCCAACGGCATCCAGATGTCCTGGTACCAGATCAGATCGTTGGCCTTGAGCTCGCCAGCATCAACCATCCCCTGGAATTGCTCAACCGTCAGAACCTGGCCCTCTTCCGGCAGACCGTTGCGATAGATCAGCACACAGTCGGGATCAGATTCAGCCGGCACAGTCAGCAGCGCGCCGCAGCCACCACAATTGCATTGCCTCCCGCCGCTGCCGTCTGGTGCCATGCCGGGCAGACCGCACGCACATTTAAATAAAATCATCAGTCTACCCCCACTGCTTCCTCTGATGTTGTCCAGACACCCTGTTCGTTGGCGATGTTGCGCCAAAACATACTGTCATAGACGCCCCCCTATATCCCAGCTGGACATGCAATTAGTCATCTTGGCCGCGACTTTTTTCTTCGAAATATCTTCCAAATATGATCTTAAAATGACATTATGCAATTTTTTCCCGCGCAAGGCAAGAGATCACCGCCTAAATCCCCTGGAAAAGTGATTATTCGGCGCTCAGCAACGCCGCTTGGCTCTGTTCCAGCTGCCAGTAGGCGCCACGTAGTGCCAGCAGCTCGCGGCGCGCGCCGCGCTCGACGATGCGGCCGCCAGCCATGACCAGAATGACGTCCGCATCTCGGATGGTCGACAGCCGGTGGGCAATGACCAGGCAGGTCCGCCCCTTCATCAAGTGAATCATCGCCCGCTGCACGCACATTTCCGTCCGGGTGTCCACATTAGAGGTCGCTTCGTCAAGAATCAGCACCGGCGGATCCGCCAGCACTGCCCGGGCGATGGACAACAGCTGCCGTTGGCCTTGGCTCAAGTTGCCGCCATTCTCGCTCAGTATGGTGTCGTAGCCCTGCGGCAGGCGGGATATGAAGGCGTCGGCTCCGGCTGTGCGTGCCGCTGCCTCGACCTCGGCGTCGCTGCTTTCCAGACGGCCATAGCGGATGTTATCCCGCACGGTTCCCGAAAACAGCTGTGTATCTTGCAGCACCATCGCCATGGCCTGGCGAAGGCACTGCCGCGGAAGCTGGGTAATGGGCACGCCATCAAGACAGATGCGGCCTTGGCGTGGCTCGTAAAAGCGCATCAGCAGACTGACCACGGTGGTCTTACCAGCACCCGTACTGCCAACGAGAGCTATTTTCTGCCCCGGCTGGACCTGCAGCGTAAAGTCCCGCAGGACGGGCTCGCCATCCTTATAGGAAAAACACACATTGTCGAAGCTGAGCTCGCCACGCACGGTCGCCAGCGACTGCACATCAGGCGCATCGGCCGGCTCGGGCTCTTCGTCCATCATGGCAAAGACCCGCTCCGCGCCGGCCAGCGCCGACTGAATGTCATTGTACTGATTGGCAATCTCATTCACCGGCCGGGAGAACTGCCGCGTGTACTGGATGAAGGCCGCAATGACGCCGATGGTGATATCGCCCTGCATGGCCAGCCAGCCGCCGTAACCCGCCAGCAGCGCATAACCGATGTTGTTGAGCAGATTCATTAGGGGCGGTACGATGCCGGACAATATCCGCGCCCGGATGCCCGTGCGGCGCAACTCCTGATTGAGAATAGCAAAGTCGGCGATGGCCTGTTCCTCGTGATTGAAGGCCTTGACAGTCTTTTGCGCGCTGATGATTTCTTCAATATGGCCGTTGAGCAGTCCCAACATGGTCTGCTGAGCCAAAAAGTAGGCGCGGATGCGCTTGGCGACCAGCTTGGTCAGCAGAAAGCAGAAGGGAACTGTCACCATCGCCGTCAGGGTCAGTCGGCCGCTGAGCAGCAGCATGGACGCCAGCGCCCCAAACAGCGTGATCACGCTGCCGAAAAAATGCACCACGCCACGAGACAGCACCTGCGCCACTATCTCAATGTCGTTGGTCATGCGGCTGAGTATCTCGCCGTGCGTCCGGCCGTCAAAAAAGGTCAGTGGCAAGGTCTGCAACTTGGCAAACAGATCCCGGCGCAATTCGCACACGGTGTCTTGCGATATCTTGGCCGACAGCCATCCCTGCAAAAAGGACACCACTGTATTGCCCACATAGACCAACAGGAGGAACAGCAACATGCGCCACAGCACGTCCATGTCCACCGGCACCTCATTCTTCACCACCTTCAATGCGTCAATGGCCCGCCCCAGAAACAAGGGACTCAGCAAGGACAGGCAAGTGCCGGAAATCACCAGCGCGAACATCACCAGAAGCCACAGCGTCCGCCCGCGCAACGCCCGCAGCAAACGCAGAAAACTGCCGCGAGCATCCCTGGCGCGGACAACTTGCCGGTGCATGCCATGGTGTCCCCCCCCGCCCATATGGCGTCCCTGGCGCGACCCGCCGCCCTTGGCATCGGCGGCCATGGTACGTTCCACCAGCGCCTGCCAGCGCGGTGGCAATTGTAGTTCCAGAGCGGGCTTCTTCGGCTCAGTCATGGTTCAGCCCCCCGTTCTGGCCCTTCGCCGACAAGTCCTCGCCCGTCTGTGACTCGACAATTTCCTGGTAAACCCGGCAGGACCGCAGCAGGTCGGCATGCCGTCCCTGACCAACAATGACGCCATCTTGCAACACGACAATCCTATCGGCATTGCACACCGACGATATTCGTTGGGCGATCTGGAGAATGCTCATGTCGCCGCATGCCTCTTTCATACTCGCATGGAGGCGCCCCTCCGTCTCGCCGTCAATCGCCGACGTACTGTCATCCAGAATCAGCAGCGACGGCTTCTTCAGCAGGGCCCTGGCAATCGCCAGCCGTTGCTTCTGACCGCCGGAAAGCGTGATGCCCCGCTGCCCAACCAGTGTCTCATAGCCGTCCTTGAACGACAGCACAAAGTCATGTACCTGTGCCGCCCGCGCCGCTGCTTCGACCTCGTCCTGTGACGCCGACGCTTCGCCCCAGCGGATATTTTCCGCCACCGTGCCGCTGAACAGCACCGATTCCTGCAGCACCATGCTCATCTTGTCCCGCAAATCGCTCAGATGATAGTCGCGCACATCACGGCCATCAATGACCACCGCGCCGCCAGTCGCATCGTAGAAACGTGGCAGCAAATGCGCTAGCGTGCTCTTGCCCGACCCCGTGGAGCCCAGCACCGCCACCGTCTCACCAGGGCGAATCGCAAAACTCACACCCTGCAAAACCGGCGCGCCAGCCGCGCCCGGATAGCGAAAACTCACGTCGCGGAATTCGACCGCCGCACCGCGACAAGCGCCGCGCCCGCCCGCCGCGACGGGCGCGGCGCCCTCGGGATCAACAACGGACGGCTGGGTATCCATCACCGCCGTAATGCGGTCCGCCGAGGCCTTGGCACGGGAAAAATCCGTCAACACAAACGCCGCGAACATGAACGAGAAGAGAATCTGGGTGATGTAATTGACCATCGCCATCACCTCGCCAACGCTGAGCTCGCCGCTGCGCACCGTCCAGCCGCCGGTATAGAGCACCGCCAGAATGCCCATGTTCATGATCAGCATGGTCAGAGGCATCATCCCGGACATAAAACGCGCTGTCCGCAGATGCTGGGCTGACAGGCCGCGGTTTTCCCGCTCGAAGCGCTTCTTTTCGTAGTCGCTGCGACCATAGGCCTTCACAACCCGAATGCCGGCGAGATTTTCCTGCAAAGCAGCGTTTAGGCGGTCGACCTTCTCCTGGATCAGGCTGAACATCGGCCGGCTGTAGCGATAGGTCAGCAGGCTCATGAAGAGAATTGGCGGCACCAGCAGCAGCAGAATGCCCGCCAGGCGAATGTCGATGAGCAGTGCCATCACCACGCCGCCCAGGCACATCAGCGGTTGCCGCACCAGCATCCGCAGACTCATCACCAGCATATGCTGCACCTGGCCGACGTCCTGCGTCAGACGCGTGATCAGCGACGCCGTCGTGAAACGGTCAGTCTCCGCAAAAGATAACGACATGACCTTGCGAAACAGCGCCTGGCGCAGATCAGCGCCGAAATTCTGCCCAGCCAAACTGGAAAAGTAGGTGCAGCCGGCGCCGCCGATCACGGCTAACGCCGACGTGCCCAGCATGAGCAGGCAGGTCACCCAGATCAATCGGAGGTCGCCCTTGCCCACGCCGTCGTCAATAATCCGCGCCATAAAACGCGGCTGGAGCAACTCCAGGGCGACCTCAATAATCATGAATATGGGCGCCATGGCAATCTGCCGGCGATAGGGCGCCATGTATCGTAACAACTTTTTCACGCGGGCTAATTACCTTATCTTTCGTGATCGTAACCGTCCTACTGGCTCCGAGAGCGGGGACTGGCTCCTCGCCGTTGCCCACCAGGCGGCCAGCGCCTCACCCCCATCAGGCACCCGCGGCTGCCAGCGGCTCCGGCACAATGGCGCCGTGCTCACGCAAAAGCGCCGTGAGCTCGGCAAAAGGCACCTGCGCGGGTGTGCAGCCGCGCCGCGCCGCCAACGCGGCGGCGGCACCCGCCGCCTGACCCGTCGCCATGCATGGCGCCTGCACCCGCAACGCCGAATTGGCCAGGCGGTCGCTGCTGAGACAGCGACCGCCAACCAATATGTCGCTGCTCCCAGCCGGTATCAGGGCCCGGAACGGCACCGTCGGCACCACCCCAGGGCGCAGCTGCTCAGGCTTCACACCGTGGCAATCATGCAGATCGACAGGATAATACGCGTGACAAACTGCGTCTGGCCAGAACATGCCGCGAACATAGTCGTCAACGCCAATGACCACCTCACCCTTGACGCGCCAGGTCTCCCGTACAGCCGTCTGCCATTGCATCGCCTTGATGCGCGCATTTTCGCAGCCCGGCATGCTGCGCACGAAACGCAACACCCGCAGCATGCACTGCCGACCGGCAATGTTCGCCTGCGTACGGCCTGCAGCCGTCGAGCTGTCCGCACCCATGATGTGGTTGCCGCAAAGCCGCAGCAACTCGCGGAAAGCGATCCCCGGTGTCCCCAAATCCGTCGGTAACAACTGACCAGATGCCACAGCCGCGTTCAGTCGCGCCTGCAACTGCGCGTGGTCCTGACCGGCTAGGTCAAAATTCTCCAGGCGGTACCACAGCGTACCGGGCTGCGTACTGTCCTCACGCAAGCGCTCAAGCCCGAGCAGCCCGCAGAGGCTGGCGTCACCCGTGCAATCAATTAGCTGGCGACAATGCGCCACGCGCTCCTCGCCGGCCGCGCAGCTGCGCAAAGCCCAAAGACCATCGTCCAGCCGCTTCACCCCGATCGGCACCTCATAATAGCGCAGCTCAACACCGGCGTCCACGCAGGCCTCTTCGGCCAACGCGGCATAGAGCGGCGCGTTGATCGCAATCTGGTGCCGCCAGTGCTGGCCCAACGGCCAGGTCCAGCCCGCACTGCCCGGATAGACGCTGAAGTCCGGCATGACGTCGCTGTTCATGGCCACCGCCCGCGCAACCAATTCCCAGCCGATGCCGGCGATGATCTGTCGCCCCCAAGCATGAAAAATGCCCGGGAAATTCACCCCCCCGGCCGTCATCGTCCCCCCCAGCTGCCCGGCAATCTCCAGCAGCGCCGTCCGCGCCCCCGCCCGCGCACTCTGCAAAGCCGCCACTACGCCCGCCGTACCGCCGCCCACCACCACCACGTCGTAACTATCACCCATTGACAACCTCTGTGTTCATTCCTTATATATGACTGCGGCCCATTACCTGCATCACCGTGTGACCCATGCAGTATAATCTGCGAAAAACACACGGCAAGAATATCCCCGACACCACAGACCTTTTCTATAATCGGTCAGTAACCACTCCGGTGTTTTTCCCACCGGGGTGGTCGCTGACCGATTACGTCTCGCGGTCGTGGAGTGGGCGTCTCGCCCACTCCGACAAGACGGCTCATTAAACCGTCCTCGTCATCCACGCCGACCGTACCCGGCCCGTCTCCCAGCCGTGGTACGGGCCTTCAGCCCGCGCCAGCCCGCGCCGTCGCCAGAGGCCAGCAAGCGTCCACGCGCGCGCCCGGCATCCCAGGTCGCGCCGTCGGCACCCAAATGCCGCCGGGACGGCGGCGCTGATCCCAGGTGTCCCAGACGTCGGCCAATCAGTCCACTGAGTCCAATGCGTCATTCCCCACGGTCCAATCCATGGGATCATGCCTCATGAGTCAGTGAGTCCTCGCCCCAGCGCAGTGCCAACCGGTCCCCACGGTCCAAGACGTCCCCTGGGACCCAGGTGCCCCAGACGTCGGTCAATCAGCCCACTGAGTCCAAAGCGTCATTCCCCACAGTCCCAGGCGTCCACTGAAAACGGCCGGTATCCATGACTGCGGCATGACCCGAAGACGACGTCGCCCCACCCAGCCACGGCAGGACAGTCAAAGACAATAAAAAACACGTCTTGGCAAGAAAAATCACCAGAGACGTTTGCACAACCCCCTTTTTCCCGTATCTTAGGGAAAGATAGGGGATTTTAGGTGGCTTTAGTAAGATTTAGGGATTTTTAACAGGGCCCAGCCCGATCATGACAGAGTTTGCCCCCACATTTGAGCGCTCCTTTCTTGGCGAGGCCCCTTGCGCGGTCGACGCCCAGCGCCGTGTGGCCATGCCCAAAAACTGGCGCCTCGCTTCCGATACCGAAGACACGCATTTCTTCCTCATTCCCGGCCCGCAACGGACCATTCAACTTGTAACCAGTGAGCACTTCCAGCGCCTGATGATTCGCGCCCGCGCCGTCGCCATCAGCGACCCGGAAGAATCCAACCGCATTTCCGGCCTGGCTTCCCATGCCCAGGAAATCATCCCTGACAAGCACGGCCGTTTCGCCATCAGCCCGGTGCTCTTTCAATACGCCGGCCTCAAAGACAAGGCCGTCATGGTTGGAGCGCTGACTTTCGGCCGCATCATGACCCCCGAAACCTGGGACCTCATCAAGCCACCCATGGACGACTGCCTCAAAGGCCTGGCCATCATCGAAAAAAGTCTCGCCCCAACCAACACACTGCTCTGACACCACTGCATGACCACACAATCTGACAACAGCTTCAAACACCAGAGCGTCCTCCTCGCGGAGGTCGTCGCCAGCCTGGCCGTCACCAACGGCCAGCGCTTCATCGACGGCACGCTCGGCGCTGCCGGTCATGCGTCGGCTCTCTTGACAGAACTGCCTCTTTGTCATCTCATCGGTATTGATCGCGACCCGCGCGCCATCCAGGCCGCCCGCCAGCGCCTTGCGCCCTTCGCCGAACGCGCCCACTGCGTACAAGGCCGCTATTCAGATATGGCCACCATCGCTGCCGAACTCGGCTGGGGCAGCATCGACGGCGTGCTCCTGGACATCGGCGTCTCGTCACCGCAAATTGACGATCCGCAGCGTGGCTTCTCTTTCCGCTTCGCGGGCCCGCTCGACATGCGCATGAATCCCGACGACCCAGTCAGCGCCGCCACCATCCTCAACGAATACTCCGAAGCAGAACTCGCGGACATCTTCTACCACTACGGCGAAGAGCGCATGGCCCGCCGGGTTGCCCGCGCCGTGGTTGCCCGCCGCGCCGACCAGCCATGGGAACGCACCGAAGACTTCGCCGAGCTGCTGGAGCGCATCATCGGCCGCGCACATCAGCACGGCCTGCCGCCGGCAACCCGCTGTTTCCAAGCCCTGCGCATAGCCGTCAACCACGAGCTAGACGAACTGCGCGACGGCCTCCAGGCCGCGCTATCCCTGCTCCGCCCAGGCGGCCGCCTGGCCGTCATTTCCTTCCACTCGCTTGAAGACCGCATCGTCAAACACTTCATGCGACACGAAGCCGCGACCTGCATCTGCCCGCCCGGCATGCCAATCTGCGCCTGCAATAAAAAAGCCACCCTGGCGCTTATCACTAAAAAACCCATCACCGCGGCGGCCGCCGAACTGGCGGAAAATCCCCGCGCCGCGTCAGCTAAACTGCGCGTGGCAGAAAAAATTACCGAAGCTGCCGTCGCTTCCTCAACCTTCGCATAAGGAACACGCCATGACTAGTTGTGCACTATGGAATGACCGCAGCAAATCAACCCGCTATGACGACAACAGCAGCAGCAAGACTGCCACCGCGACCAGCATCGCCGTCGTCATCTTTCTGATCATCGCCGGCACCAGCATGGCCTTGACCTATATACGCCTCCACGTCGAACAAAACAAGCTTAATGCAGAAATTAATACCATCACCGGCAACATGGCCATCCGCAGCAAAGAAATAGACAATCTGCAGGTGCGGCTTGAACACCTCAAAGGCCGGGAGGTCATGCGTTTTGCCCCCCGCTTGGGACTCGTGCCGCCCGCGCTTGGACAGGTCACCCGCCTCAGCCAATTCCGCGGCAGCAACCACAGCGTCGGCAGCGTTGCCAGCGCCACCGCTCTCAACCAGACGAGCAACGGCCAACCCGGCGTCAGCAACATACCCTAACCACTCTCAAGTCGGACCGGCACTGCCATGATAAAAGCCAACATAACAAAAATATGGATTGCGTTGCGACGTGCCACTCGCGTCGTCGCCGCTGACACCCCCGGGGCGCCGGCGTCCCTGCCGCTGTCAGTACCGGAGAACGCCAACCAGGGCGCTGCCGCAACGCCTGGGGCACGTGCCGCCAGCACTCCGATTGCTCCCCGCACGCTTACGCACGCCTTGCCCCGCCACTGGCGGCGGCTCAGCAAGCTCCTCCGCCTGAGCTGGTCCTTTCTACACGCAACCTACGATCGCAACACCTGCTGCTACGACGATGATGAGCACTTTCACTACCGTTCACGATTCTTCCTCGTCGCCGTCGTCATTATTGCCGCTTTTCTCGGCCTTGCCCATCATCTCTTCGGCCTCCAAATCAAACGCAACGCCGAACTGACCCAGAAAGCCGAAAGCATCTACACCGGCCGGCAAACGCAGAACGGCCAGCGGGGACGAATCTACGACGTCGCCGGCAATCTTCTCGCCGGCAACATCGTCACCAAGACGCTGTACGCCGAACCCCTGCGCTTCAAAAAGGGAACCCGCCCGGCCATCATCAGCCTGCTCGCGCAAGAACTCAATGCCCCCCCGACGCCGCTGGCGCGAAAACTGTACGAAGCAGCCACCACAGACTTCCAGTACTTCGTGGAAAGCTGCGTCGGTCCGGCCACCGCGGCAGCAATCAGCGAAAAACGCCTCCCCGGCGTCTTCATCACCGCCGCCGCGCCGCCGGCTGTGCCCGACAGCTATCAGATCAGCATCAAACCACGGCAAATCCCCCCGGAACGACGCGGCGAAGTCGTCGCCTTCCTGGCCCAAAAACTCAATGTCCTGCCCGTTGCACTCGAAGCCGGCATCGACAAGGCACTCAACCGCTCCCGCGAGATTGTCGTGCAACAGCATGTGGACATCAGTACCGCCACTAGACTGCAACAAACCATCAGAGAGAAACGCTATCATGGCCTACGCTTGAGCGATGCCGCCTACCGCAGCTACCCCGGCGAAGCACTTATGGCCAACTTGATCGGCTTTATGGATTACAACGACCGCGGCGTCAGCGGCATTGAGGAAATGATGGACAAATGGCTGCAGCCACGAAAAGGCGAAGTCATCTTCGAAAGAATCGCCCCCGGCCGCAAACGCCCCAACGGCAAGGAAATCATCATCCCGGCAGAAAACGGCGCCGATATTTATCTGACCACCTTCGCGCCCATCCAACAGATCATGGAGGAAGAGCTGTCCTCGCTGGTACAGGATTATCAGCCCCTGCGCGCCTACGCCATCATGACCGATCCGCGAACCGGCGCTATCATGGGCATCGCCCACTATCCCAGCTTCAATCCTAACGACCGCAGCACCATGGCCGACCCCATGGCCGTACAGCTGCACGCGCTCACCCTCGGTTTCGAACCAGGGTCGATCATGAAAGGCCCCAGCATCGCCTGCGCGCTCAACGCCGGCGTCTGCCGACTTGACAGCGTCTACTACTGTGAACGCGGCTACTGGATCTACGGCGGCCGCAGCCTGAAGGACAGCAGCGGCAGCCGCTACGAAGACATCAGCGTGGCCGAAATCGTCAAGAAATCCAGCAATATCGGCACCGCCAAAATCGCCCTGGACCTCGGTGAAGGCGGCCTTTACCAGGGGCTGAGCTCCTTCGGCTTCGGCCGCCGAACCGGCGTCGGCTTCTATCCCGCGCAAGGCGACCCCATCACTTTTGCCAAGGAAGCAAGCGGTTCGCTCCGTCCTTTGGAAAACTGGGATAAGCTGTCGGTCACCCGCTTCCCCATCGGCCAAGGCGTCCTCACGACGCCGTTGCAAATGCTCGAGGCATACAATGTCCTGGCCAACTCCGGTGTCATGATGCAACTCTACGTCGTCGACCGCATCGTCAAAGGCAACGTCATCACCCACCATGTCCCCCGCATCAAATCACGGCCGATCATGCCCGAAGCGGCAAGGGAAATCACCAAGGCGATGGCGCTGGTCACCGAGGCCGGCGGCACGGGCACCAAGGCCGCCGTCGAAGGCTTCACCGTAGCCGGCAAAACCGGCACCGCACAAAAGTGGATTCCTGCATCGGAAGGAGTCAAGGGACATTACTCACACAGCGAATACGTCGCGTCCTTCATTGGCTTCGTGCCGGCTGAGGCGCCGGCCTTCACCCTGATCGTCGTGGCCGACACACCGAAAAACCGCACCTACGGCGGTACTGTCTGCGGGCCGACCTTCTCGCGCATCGCTGAGCGCACCCTGAGTCTCCTGCAGATTTCGCCCCAGTCCTCGGACACGACGACGGCCCAGCAACAGCGTCGCGAAGGCGCCAACGACGCCACCGCCAAGACGCAGCAGCCTGCTGAGCGAGATCAGTTCTGAAGTCTTTGCATGTCCCTTCCCAACCCTCACCCGGGTCGTTTCATAACCATGACATGTCATCCCGCAGCCTATTACCGCGACGCCCTGGCTGATATGCTCCTAAGCAGCACAGGCCCCATGGACTGCGTCATCAGCAGCGTCAGTGCCGACTCACGCCAGCTGCAGCCCGGCGCCCTTTTCTGCGCCATCAAGGGTGAAAAGGCAGACGGGCACGACTTCATTCCCGCCGCACTGACCGCCGGCGCCACCGCCATCATGCTGGAGCGCCCCTGCGCGCTGCCGCCGGACATCGTTTCTTTTCAGGTCAAAGAGCCCTATCGCGCCATGGCCGTCCTCGCCGAAGCCGCCGCCGGCTGTCCCGGGCACGCCTTGCGCATCGTCGGCATCACCGGCACCAACGGCAAAACGACTTCGGCGTATCTTCTCCGGGACATCTTTCGCCAGGCGTCCTATCGCCCCGCTATGATTGGCACCGTGGTCTACGATCTTGGCGACGGCAATACCCGCAACGCCGACCGGACAACCCCTACCCCCTTCGAGCTCCAGGACCTCTTCACCAAGATCAAGAGAGCCGGCGCTGACCCGGTCGTAGTGGAGATATCCAGCCACGCCCTGGCACAACATCGCCTCGGCACTGCGGCCTGCGCTGCCACGCTCTTCACTAATCTCACCCGTGATCATCTTGACTATCACCACGATTTTGAGCAGTACTACCAGGCCAAAAAAATCCTCTTCACTACGGGTAGAAAACCCGACACGCCCATCATCATCAACACCGATGATCCCTACGGACGACGGCTGGCAACAGAACTCGACGACAAGGACGCACTGCTTACCTATAGCCTGCACCAAGCTGCCCAGGCAAAATTGCAGGTCGAAAACGTCGTGCTCGCGCCCGAGGGCAGCAGCTTCTGCATCTGCGGCAGCGACATCGCGGGCGTCTGGCGCCTCCGCACGCCTCTCCCCGGACTCTTCAACGTCTACAACGCCGCCGGTGCCGCCATCCTCGCCAAAGCCATGGGAGTGCCGCTGGACGTCATCACCCGCGCCCTCGCCAACTGCCACGGCGCCCCGGGCCGTATGCAACGCGTCAAAGACATCACCCGCTGTGCCGTTTTCATCGATTATGCGCACACCGACGATGCCCTCGCCAACGCCCTCGCAACCCTCCGCGCCCTGCGCCCAAAACGCCTCACGGTCGTCTTCGGCTGCGGCGGCAATCGCGACCGCAGCAAAAGACCGCAGATGGGCAAAGTCGCCAACGACTGCGCCGACCGCATCGTCGTCACCAGTGACAACCCGCGCGGCGAACCACCCCAAGACATCATCGACCAAATTCTCGCCGGCATCACCAACCATGAGAAGGTCCGCGCCATCTGCGACCGCCGTGAAGCCATTTTCCAGGCGCTGGACGACGCCGCCCCCGGCGACGTCGTCCTCATCGCCGGTAAAGGCCACGAAGACTACCAGGAAATCATGGGCGTCAAACACCCCTTCAGCGATATTGCTGTCGCCCAAGACTGGGCCGCACAAAACCAGCCGCAATAACCCGGTCAAGCACGCCGGCTCAGAATTCCTCAATCAGACCGATCAGACCAATCAGACCGATCAGACCGATCAAATCGACGATCCGTCCGATCCGTCCAATCCGTCCGATCCGTCCGCGATAAAAGACAGACGATCCGTCAGAACATGCGGCCCCAGCCGCCAGCGTCAGTATCTGCGCATGTGCAATATTCATGTCAGGCGCTGGAGCGGTCTTGCATCCGGTGCTAATGTAGGAAATGGCCCTTACCACACACTCATCCCCCTCACAACCTATCAGTTTCCCCGCAGCAAAAAGGTCCATCTGCCATGCGCATTCTCTATCTCGACATCGACACTTTGCGGCCTGATCACCTCGGTTGCTACGGCTATCACCGCGACACCTCGCCCAATCTCGACCGCATTGCCGCCGAAGGCGTGCGTTTTGACAACTGCTACACATCGGACGCGCCCTGCCTGCCCTCGCGTTCGGCGCTGATGACCGGCACCTTCGGCATCCACAATGGCGTCATCAACCACGACGGTTTCAATGCCGACTTCCGCCCCCAAGGCCGCTCCCGCGGCTTCCGCAGTCAGCTGAGCTTCGATACCCTGCCCGCCTATCTGAAAACCGCTGGTGGCCTGCGCACAGTGTACATCGGCGGTTTTGCCGAGCGCCATTCGTCCTTCCCCTACTACGCTGGCTTCCGGGAAATCATCGACACTGGCATGGGCGGTATGGAGTCGGCCGAGCATGTGACGCCCAGCGTCATGAAATGGCTCGACGACAATGGCGCCAATGACAACTGGTATCTCCACGTAAACTACTGGGACCCGCATACGCCCTACCGCGCGCCCGAGGAATTCGGCAATCCCTTCGCCGATCAGCCACTGCCCGCATGGATCACCCCCGAGCTCATCGCCCAACAGCGCCAGACCCAGGTCGGACCGCACGGCATTCTCGACATCAATATGTACGACGACAAGGAAAATCCGCGCTTCCCGCGACAGCCCGGCAAAGTCGAAAACATGGCCGACGCGCGCCGAGTAATAGACGGCTATGACTGCGGCGTGCGCTACGTGGACGGACACGTCGGCCAGCTGCTGGACAAGCTCGCAGCGCTGGGCGTACTCGACGACCTGGTCATCATCGTGAGCTCCGACCACGGCGAAAACCTCGGCGAAATCGGCATGTGGAGCGAACACGGCACCGCCGACCACATCACCTGCCGCATTCCCATGATCATCCGCTGGCCCGGCAAACAAGCCGGCACCGCCGAAGACGGCCTGCATTACAACATTGACCTGCTGCCCACGCTGGCCGATCTCATCGGCAAGCCCCCACGCAAATCTTGGGAAGGCCAGAGTTTCGCCGCCGCCGTGGACAAAGGCGCGGCCACTGGTCACGACGAACTGATTCTATCGCAGTGCTGCCATGGCTGCCAGCGCTCAGTACGCTGGGACAACTGGCTGTACATCCGCACCTATCACGATTTCTTCCACCTCTTCCCGCGCGAAATGCTCTTCGATCTGTCGGCAGACCCGCACGAACAACGCGATCTGGCCGCCGAACGGCCGGACATCTGCCGGGAAGCCGCCTACCGCTACCTGAACTGGCACGACGCCATGATGGCCACCCAGCCGGAAGGCTACTACCACGACCCACTCTGGGAAGAGCTGGCCAATGGCGGACCATGCCACGCCCATAACCACCTCGCCAAATACTGCCAGCGCCTGGAAGAGTCCGGCCGTGAATGGGCCATTCCACTGCTACGCGAACGCCACCCGGAAGAAAAATAGGCACTGGACAAACACGAAGGCGCCCCATGCCCCAACCGAATATCCTCTTCGTCTTCTCGGACCAACACCGCAAGCAAAATCTCGGCTGCTACGGCGACGCGCAAGTGCGCACGCCGAACCTGGACGGCTTGGCCCGAGACGGCCTGCGCTTTGAGCACTGCATCTCAAACGCACCGGTGTGCGTGCCCATGCGCGGATCGCTGCTCACCGGCTGCCACGCCTGGAAACACCGCGCCATCACCAACGACCTGCCCGTGGACCCGCAATGCGACAGTATCGCCCGGCACCTCGCAAACGCCGGCTATCACACCGGCTACATCGGCAAATGGCACCTCGGCGGCATCCCGCGCACCAAGGCCATCCCCGCCGGCGAACGCCTCGGCTTTCACGAATGGAAAGGCGCAAACTGCAACCACGCCTACAACAAAGGCTACTATTTCGACGAAGCCGAGCAACGACACGACATCCCGGGTTTCCAATCCGTCGGCGAAACCAACCTCGCCCTGGAATTCATCGACCGCAACAACGCCAGGCAACAACCCTGGGCGCTGTTCCTGTCCTGGAGCCCCCCACACGAGCCATTCAACGCCGTGCCCGAAGAGTACCTCCGGCTCTACGACCCGCAGTCGCTCGCCTTGCGACCCAACGTCCCCATAGAGCTGCAGGACCAGGCCCGCGTCTGGCTGCGCGCCTACTACGCGCTGATCACTCTCCTCGACGACCAGTTCAGGCGGCTGCTCGCGCGCCTTGACCAACTGGGAGTCGCCGACAATACGATCGTCATCTACACGTCCGACCACGGCGATATGCTCGGCAGTCACGGCCTGCGCAATAAGCAGCTGCCGCACGAGGAGTCCATCGCCGTGCCGCTGCTGGCGCGCTGGCCGGGGCATATCCCCTGCGGCGTGCGCGAACAGCTCTGCAGCCTCACCGACCTACCCGTCACCCTCGCTGCCTTGGCTGGCGCCACGCCATGGCCTAACTGCGATGGCCAGGACCTCAGCGCCATGTGGCTGAACAACGACAACGGCCTCGACGCCGCGCTCATCTACGATCTCGTGCCATGCCATCAGGCCGAAGATCGCGGCGCCAGCGAGTGGATCGGCCTGCGGACCACGCAGTGGACGTATAGCCAGGATGGCCACGGCAAACCTCAGGTCCTCTTCGACAACGCCGCCGATCCCATGCAACTGATCAACCTCGTTGACCAGCCCGCCATGGCCGGCGTTATCCGCGACCGCCAAAACGCCCTGCACCAGAAGCTCGCCAGCGCCGGCCCATACGCGTTCCGCCCCTGGCAACAGATGGTCCGCGAAGACGGCTTCCGCCAACTCTGGAACGACAGCCAGCTGCATTTCCACCGCCAGCCACTCCCCGACGAATCAGAACCACCAATGAACACCAATACACACCAATAAAAAAATCAAACGAGTTGCGCAGCCGTGGCTGGCGCAACTCGTTTATTAGCAATTATTTGTCTTTATTCGTGTTAATTCGTGGCCATTCGTGGTTCGTATTTTAGCGTGGGATGAGGACGCTGGGGTCGTAGTCAGCTGGCGCCTCATAACCCAGCAGGTTGATGCAGGTGGCGGCAATGGAGCTGATGCCCAGGCCCTCACGCAACTCAGCTTTGTACTCGCCCTGCCCGGCCGGATCATACACGATGCACGGCACGGGGTTCAGTGAATGGGCGGTCTTCACCTTGGTGATGCCATTCTCCATTAGGACGCTGCCGTCCTTCTTGTGCTCGAACATATCGTCGGCATTGCCGTGATCGGCGGTGATGACCAGCACGCCGCCGGCTTTGTCCACGGCCTTCTTGATGCGCGCCAGGCAGAGATCAACGCATTCCACGCCAATTTGCGCGGCCTGATAGACGCCGGTGTGGCCGACCATGTCGCCATTGGGGTAATTACAGCGGATGAAATCGTATTTGCCGCTGGCGATGCCCTTGACGACCACGTCGGTGATTTCGGCGCCCTTCATCCACGGCCGCTGCTCAAAAGGCACAATGTCCGACGGCACTTCGACGTACTCTTCGAGCTGGTCATTGATCTTACCCGAGCGATTGCCGTTGTAGAAATAGGTGACGTGGCCGTACTTCTGCGTTTCGGAACAAGCCAGCGTCCGCACTCCCAACGCACAGAGGAACTGCCCGGAGGTACGGTCAATAACGGGCGGGTTGGTCAGATAGCGCTTCGGCACATGCAAATCGCCGTCGTATTCCATCATGCCGGCATAGACCACGGCCGGCCGGCGCTTGCGATCGAAGCGCGTGAAGTTGTCCTCCTCAAACGCCGCCGTGATCTCAGTGGCGCGGTCGCCGCGGAAATTGAAGAAGACCACGCTGTCGCCGTCTTCGATAGTCCCCACGGGCTTGCCATTTTCAGCGATGACAAAAGCGCCGAGATCCTGGTCAATGGCGCCGGTATCCTTGCGCAAAGTAGTGATGGCCTCTTCCGCGTTGGCGAATTGGCGGCCTTCACCGAGTACATGCGTCTGCCAGCCGCGCTCAACCATCGACCAATCTGCGCCGTAGCGGTCCATGGTGATGAACATACGCCCGCCACCGGAAGCAATTCGGGCATCGCAGCCAACGCCGCGCTGCTGCGCCAGAAACTCCTCGAAGGGCCGCACGTAGTCCAGCGCAGATGTCTCACCGACATCGCGGCCATCCAGCAGGATGTGTACGCGGACCTTCTTCACGCCGTCCTTGACCGCCTGGCCAATCATGGCCTTGAGGTGGTCGATGTGGGAATGGACGTTGCCGTCGGAAAACAGGCCGATAAAATGCAGCGCGCTCTTCTTCGCCGCCGCGTTGCCGGCGACGTCCTGCCACGCCTGGCCAACAAACATCTGGCCGCTGTCAAGCGACGCGCTGACCAGCTTGGCGCCCTGGTCGAAAACCCGACCGGAACCAATGGCGTTATGCCCGACTTCGGAGTTGCCCATATCCGCGTCACTCGGCAGCCCCACCGCCTGGCCATGGGCCTTCAGACGCGTGTTGGGGCAATTGGCCAGAAACCAGTCCAGCGTGGGCTTATAGGCCGACGCCACCGCATCGCCCTCGCTGAATTTGCCAAAACCCACGCCGTCCATGATCACCAGCACGACGGGGCCTTTGCGCTCTTTCATCCAGGGGGCCTTCGGTAGTTTTTCCAGCATGGGTTCTCCTTATCTGATTTCAGTCACATGGCAGTTCGCAACAACGTGTACAGGCATAAACACAAAACGCCTAATATAAAGTGCCCACGGCCCATGACCAGCCGCCCAGACGCAGTTTATACCTACGCTGTAATCGGCCAGCCATTGATACTGGCCGGGACCGTGAGGAAGCCCGGGACCGTGGGGACCGGTTGGCAGCGGCGCGGTGGCGAGGACTCACGACTCATGAGGCATGATCCCATGGATTGGACTGTGGGGACTTTCGGGACTGTGGGGAATGACGCCTTGGATGCTGGGAACTGCTTGGCGGACGCTGGGGACTGCTTGGCGGACGCTGGGGACTGCTTGGCGGACGTTGGGAACTGCTTGGCGGACGCTGGGGACTGCTTGGCGGACGCTGGGGACTGCTTGGCGGACGCTGGGAACTGCTTGGCGGACGCTGGGAACTCCCTGGGAGCGCCGCCGTCCCGGCGGCATTTGAGCGCTGAAAAGAAAAGGCTCAGGAAAGCCTGGTATCAATGAGTGACCGACTACCGACACTGGACCGCAACGACCATAAACTGTATAATACCGTGGATCAAACTGGAGGCCCTCATATGACTGACTCTCCCGACAAAGCAGAGGTTCGCCGTGGTCTAGCCCGGATACGGGCGCTCCGCCGGCTTTTTCTGGGCATCCTTTTTGGCTACTTTCCCATTCTGGTGCTGTGCATGGCCCACATCCGCCGCAGCGGCCATTGGCACGCCCTGGCCGTGCCGCTACTGCTCTTTGTGGCCGGCATGGTCGTGCAGAAGATCCTACACGGCAGGCGCTGTCCGCGCTGCGGCGAGCTCTTTTTTGTCCAAACGGTAACCCGCACCAGCTACACGCCGGACAGCGCCTGGAGCTTCCCGCCCCAAAAGGCCTGCCAGAACTGCGGTCTGCGGCTCAACCACTGAGCCCCAAATAGCCATGCGAGCACGCGCGCTCCTTCGCGGGCACGGTGCCCGCAAAAACTAAAACGGCCCGGTGTTTGTCGAGCGAATCGACAGATACCGGGCCGCTATGGTCTTCAGAACGTACCGACAGAACACAATTTGATCTACAGCCACGAGCGCGCGCCGTCCTACTTCAGCACATCAACAATCAGCTTATTCCTGTCCGCCAGCATCTGGGCGGGCGTCATCCAGCCGACATGGCCGTCCATATAGAGGATATTCGTGCCCTTATTGTGGCGGCAATTGACGCCGATCTTGACATTGCTGGTCGGTGATATATCCGTCTCGCCAAAGGACAGCGACGTCGTCGAGTTACTCAGGGTCGTGTGTGAGTTTTCGGCCAGAAAGCATATTTCCGACGGCCGGATGATGCTGCTGCGGATATAGCCGTACTGATTGGTGATACGATAATTCGACGCGTAGGACACGGGCATGTAGAAATGCGACATGTCGGTACCCGAAGTCAAGATGATCCAGCTGCCGCCGACATTGCCCTCGTGGGCGTTGCGGGAGTCACTAGGGCACTGCAGCATCTTTTTGTCGCCGGCATATGTTTTCATCGCATAGCGCCAGGTGCCACGCCCGGCGTAGGCCGTACCGCCGATGGTCTCGCTGAAATTGAAATAAACATTGACCACTTGGTCGTCGTGGTCATTGGAGTACATATCCGCCGCCAAGCCGATTTGTTTGAAGTTCGACACGCAGGCGATGCTCCGCGCCTTTTCACGGGCCTTGCTCAATGCCGGCAACAGCATGGCGGCCAAAATGGCAATAATCGCAATCACAACCAGCAACTCAATCAGCGTGAAGACTTTCCGTGACATCACATCTCTCCTTTGGGAAAAACCAAACATCAGCCACCGACGCAGGGCGGCCCTCTTCTGGAAACATCTGCGCTACAGTATAGCAAAAGTATGCCGGCGTAACAAGAGCCGGTGACAGTTCCCTGAAATGGGTTCACACATTCCGGGAAAGGCGGGGGAGTGACGAATCAATGAGCAGCCTTGCCGACGCGGTTCGCTGCCGCTACTGCTGCGCTCGGGCGACACAGGCTATTCCCCGGCCACAGCGGGATAGAGCTCGGCGAAGACTATGGGCGTGCCGGCCGCATCCGTGCAGCGGGCGTAGAAACCGAAGCTGAGGGTGTCGTCCCGCAGCAGAATGCGCAACGAATTGGCCCCCGCCTGAAGTGGCAAAGTCAGCGTGTGTTGGTCAATACGAGCAATGCTGTTTTTGACGGGTCCGAAAAGCCGCTGGCCATTGAGTTCGACGCTGGCCTCGTGGTCAAAGCCCAGATGCAGAATGACCTCCTGGGCTTGCGCGCTTCTCAGCACGCAGCGTGCTTCCACCAGACAATGATCGACCTGGCCAAAGAGCTGGTCAAGATCGACATAGACTCCGCCGGCGCTGCGCAGCGGGCCGACGCCGGTCCGCCCCGCGCGGCCCTCAACCAGGCGCAGCTCCCAGTCGCGCAGCCAGGACAGACGCCATTGCTGCCGGCGAAACAAAGCCTCTACCTCGGCAATGCTCTCTTTGGGCGCCGGCCACGCCGCCAACCGCGTCTGGCAAAGCTGCAGTTCCTGCAGGTACTCGTGATCATCAGGCCAAAGGTCGCGCCGCAGATAGACGCGCAGCAGCTGCAGTTCGCCGTGGCTGCGTTCAATGAGCGACCACAGCTCCGCCTTCAGGCGCTGCTGCTCGGCAACGCGTGAGGACTCAGCCGCAGGCAGGCGTGCAATCTGGTCGGCCAAGGCATCATAAATGGTGTTCAGGAGCCGGCCGTAATCCGCAAAGGCCCGTCCCTGCCACAGCGGGCCGTAAATCGCATAGGCCCGCTTCTTCCATACATACCAGGGAATGGGCGCCGGCAACGGCGGATACTCCGGCAGGGTATACGCCGGCATGGCCAGCATCGCCCGCAAGCGCTGCAAGCTGCTGGCGCTGTCCAATTTTTCCTCCTTGCAGTCTAGCTGATAGCATATAAAGGCCAGCTGCACGCTGTCCGGAAAACGCCGGGCCAAGGCGCGGATGTCATCTGCGTGGGCGGGCAGATCGCCGTCGGCAAGCACGAAACCGAGGTACTCCACCGCATGCTCGCTGCGGCCCGTGCGTTCATAGCGCGCCCGCATCCGGACGCATGCCTCGGCACGCTGCTGACACAGCCAGTGGCAAAGAGCGATTTTGAGCTCGGTCAAATCACGGTCGGCGCCGGCGGCGATGGCCTGTTCATAAAAGTCGATCGCGGTCTGGCGCAGGACTTTCACCGAACGCGCTTGACGGAATTGCTCGCCCTTGTTGGCGACATAGGCCACGCTGCTGCCCGTGTCCTTGCGGAAAAACTCGTAAAAACCGTCGCTCTTGGCCATCGCATAGGCGTCACCCGCCTGTAGCAATATGGCCGAATCGTGCTCAAAGGCGCCCTTGGCCAGCATGAATTCCACTGCGGCCAGTTCAAAGCGCCGGGACTGGAGGTAGTTGAGGGCGTAACCCACATGCTCGGCGGCGCGTTTTGCCAGAGCGTCATCGCCGTTGCCTGCCCCGGCACTGTCAGCGCAACGCGTGCGCCACGGCACAAAAAGCACTCTGTTGGTCCGCGTTGCTCCTTGCCGCCAGCTGCCAAAGAGTCCACCGAGGATCGACCAGCCGCCATCGCCATTCTCAATGTTCGTCGCCGAGATAAAGGGCATGAGTTCCCACTCGCGGGACCAGCTGTGCTCTTCCCGCCGGTAGAGGCGATAGAGCACCGACCGGCTGCTGAAGCCATTGATATCACGATCATAACTGTTACTCAGACCGCCACCGAGACCCCACGCATGCACTTCGCCATGGCGTTCTTCCCGCTGGTAGAGCCAGGCCAAAATGGACAAGCGATGAAAATCGTCAGCTGTCATGCGCTCATAGTTGAAGAAGGGCCAAAGCGAACAGCTCAGCTGCTCGGCTGGCGGCTCATCCGAGCCCCGCTGTGCGGAACGATGTCGCCAGCGATAGAGCGGCAACCAACGTGCCGGGATGCTCAAGCGCGTTTGCTCAGTATGCGTCTGCAAGGGGCCCGCCTTGTATTCCCAATGGGCATAGCTGAAGGGCGGACAGAGAAGACGCAACTCCATGTCCTGCTCGCCACCGCTGTAATGCCACAGGGGGAAAAGCTGATTCATCCGCCATTGTACTGCCTCAGCATTGCTGCGCTTTTCTTGCCGATAGAGTCCGCACAGAACGTTGAGATTCCGATGCTGGAGCCTGTCCCCTCTTAGAGTCACATGGCTTGCCAGCAGCAGCGGTAACCACGTTGTTCCCCGCCACGTCGGCGCCCGATCGTCCTCATACACTAGCCAGTCGCTTTTCCGGCCCAACAAAGGGATAAGCCACCAGCTCTGCTGGCTATAGTCGGCACTCTCATACCAGCAGGGAAAAATCCAGCGGCTACGGCAATTATCCCGGCCCCAGTCCATCTCGCCAAGATCCGCAAGCGCGGCCTTGCTGCGCGGACTTGCCTGGCGCTGCCAATTGCCGTACAAGGGCGTCCACCAGCCATGGCGAATATGCTCAACGTCGCTGCGATAATAGAGCGGCGCCAGAAAGTCTGTCCGGCCGGACAATGCCCCTTCCCGCTCGGCATGATACCAGTATGGCGCGAGCCACAGCGTATGATCGTAGTCATCCCCGTCGCTGCCGGGTGTGGTAGCCACCGTGCCCTGCTTGCTGTGGAAGTAGCAGGGCAGCAGATAGCGATACCACGAATACCTGGCGGCCGGACGCTCCGGCTCGCGTTTTTCGACTTGGCTATCGCCCCAGCCCGCCAGAAGCAGATTGTGGCTGCGCCGTTGACTGCCATCACCGATGAAGCACCGCTCATAATAGGGCAAAACCAGCAACGACCGGTCGGTAAGCGCTATGCGGCTGTCAGCCAGCGCCATTTCGGTTCTGCGGCCATGCCAATACAACGGCAGGACGCTGTCAAGATCATAGCTGACACGCAACCCGGATTCCGTCTCTTCATGCCGTCGGCAGCCATAGTAGGGCAACAACCAGGTCCGGGACGAGCTGACGTCGCCGGCGACTTCGCTTCGGCGCTGGCGGTAATAAACCGGCGGCAGCGCTGCCCGAAAATGCTCCTCGATGGTTGTAGCGGCGCCAGCCACTGTGCCAACGTCCTGGCTGGCAATGGCCTTTTCCACCCGACGGTATTTCTGCCAATAGGGAAACAAATAGGTCGTCGTGCTGTGCAGCAACGTGTCATCACGATGCTGTAACGTGCAGTGGTAATGGCGGTCGGCCACAGGGAAAAGGCCGTAGCGGCGGCAGCTGTCCCGAGGCAATTCGCCATCACGAAAAACGCTGCGCCGATGCCGATAATAGAACAAGGCCATATTGCCCCAGCGATGCCAATGCCGACTGTCGTGATAAACGGAAATAGCCGGAAATAGCCCCCAGCTGTAAAAGTTGCTTTCGGGCGGAGCGTCATCCCACATCCCCCAGGCCAATGGCAAGAAAAAGTGCCGATGCTTATTCGTGGTCCAGTAGTTGTGGTTCAGCAAAGCTATGTTCAAATGGTGCTGAGAACCCCTGCGTCTGTAATACCACGCGGGGAGCAGCGCATTGACAAAGTGACGCTCATCCGAAGCTGACCAAAAAAACGGAAAAAGCCAGGCGTCGTGGCCGGCATCGCCGTCATAGCACCAGCCCGAAAAGGGCCAGAAGACATACGCCTGACTACGAAACTGCGAGGGAAAGCGCCGCTGAAAACTGACAATCTGATGGGCCGTGTAGGCATCGGTCGCCGTGCGCGCATAGAGCGGCCAAAAGACCTCCGTCTTGCTGCTCTTGGCAGTAACATCGGCCTTGTGGTAAAACAAGGGCCAAAGCCGCAAGTCCTGCGCCATGGCCGGCAAGACGATCAAACATACCCAAAACACAAGAAACTTTTTCATCGTTCATCTCCGATCATAGCTGCCACGCACCAGCCGACCGCTTGCTCTGACCACAACAAACACCCGCCAAGGCAAAAACATACCGGTAATCACGGCCGACATCAACCCGAGGCCGGGCAGCCGCCAGCCGGCTGTGCGCCCGGCGGCGTGAAAACCCACCCTTCGTCAGCGTGGTAAATCATACGACGAGATATGCCGCCGTCAGCCACGATGCACTGGCCGTTGATGAAAGACGCGTCGTCACCGCAGAGATAAAGGATCAGCCCGGCGATATCCTCCGGCCGGCCGATGCGACCACTAGGATGCTGCTGGCAGTCGGCCGCGTCGGGCAAGCCCGCCGGCGGGGCCTCGCGATACTCCCGGGTGTCGATCCAGCCCGGCGCAACACTGTTCACCCTGGCGGTGCCGGCGAAGCTCATGGCCAGCGCGTGGGTCAATGCCGTGATGCCGCCCTTGGCTGCGCTGTAGCTCTCGGTATTGCGCTGCGACTGAAACGCGCGCGTGGACGAGAGGTTGATGACGCTGGCGCCAGCGCGAAAAAGCTCCCGCAGCCGCAGGCACAGATAGTACGGCGCCACCACGCCTACGGCCAGCACCGCCATGAAGTCGTCCCAGCCGCACCCCGAAGCAATGCCGCCGGCACTCACACAGGCGTTGTTGATCAGGATGTCCACCGCGCCAAAGCGATCCCTGATCGCGTCGACGCAGGCGTCGATGCTGCTACGCTCGCAGAGGTCGCAGGGCATGAAAACCAGGCCCGGCCCGCATTGTTCTGCCAGCCGTCGGCCGGCCTTCTCATCACGGTCAAGCACCAGTACCTGTGCGCCAGCAGCCAGAAACGCCTCGGCCACACAACGACCAATGCCGTTGGCGCCGCCTGTAACGACCACGATTTTGTCCTTGTAACTCATATTACCAGCATCCTCTTCGTTATTGCTGACACGACGCATGAACCGCCATCGGCAATCGGTCACTCATTGATACCAGCGTTGCCACAGCTTGTTTTTCAGCGCTCACATGCCGCCGGGACGGCGACGCTCCCAGGCATCCCAGTCGTCGGTCAATCAGTCCCTTGAGTCCAATGCGTCATTCGCCACGGTCCCGAAAGTCCCCACGGTCCAATCCATGGGAACATGCCTTATGAGTCGTGAGTCCTCGCCCTAGTGCAGCGCCAACCGGTCCCAGGCGTCCCCTGCGCTCCGGCTGGTATCAATGAGTGAGCCATTACCTCCGTCGGGAAGTTCTACAGGGGCCAGTAGTGCGTTCAGCTCCCGTCGCCACTATAATGCCAATGTCCTGCAACGCAGGGGACGAGCAATCTTTCTCCCGCGTTTTTACTTCTTGCGCACTAGCAGAAAGCTATACGGCCCTATACTGTTATGCTTACATGCCTGCTATAAGCCATATGGGATCTCCCGGGCTTTCTTGTCGCCACGCCTTAGTCACGCGGGCAGCATTGACTGCGATAAGCAAGCGGAAAGGTGTTATGTCAAGCGATCGATTATGGTACCATATCGGCCTTGGAAAACACGGCATGCAACATGGACAAAAAAGCCATATTGGCATCTATGCGTTGCTCTCCGCACTAATCCTGCTCGCCGGCGTCATGTACAGCACCTGGGCCGCTGGCGAACACGACCGACGCGGGAGGGACCTCCACCTGCAACGGTCACGACAGCTTGCCGCCGCCGTCAACCCCGAAGTCGTCATGGCTCTCAAGGGGAACAGTAGTGACCTGCTCCTGCCGGAATACCACCGCCTGCGCGAAGAATTGCAGATCATCGGACAGGCCTTTCCCAAACTGCGCGCTATCTACCTCATTGGCCACCGTGACAACGGCGAGCTCTTTTATTACCTCGACAACCGCGACGACGACTCGCCACAACATTGCCCGCCTGGGACAGTCCTGACCGATCCCGACCGAGCCGTCGTCAACGCCTGCCAAAACGGCGCCGAGCTGGTAACTGGCCCGCACAATGGCCAGGACAAAACCTGGCTCGGCTGCCTGGTCCCCATCCTCGACCCACAAGATGGCCTGACCGTCTGCACGCTCGGCGTGGAAATCAAAACCCTGACCTGGCACCTGACTATCCTGCGCGCAGCCCTGCCCGGCGCCCTGGTTTGCGTACTGCTCATCGCCATGCTCCTCGGCGCCTGGCAACTGCAGGCCAGACGCCGGCATAACGCCCCCCATTGCCCGCTATGGCTCAAGGAGCTGGAGTGCATCCTCAGCATCGCCATGGGTATCACGCTATCGTCCTTCATCGCCTGGCATGTGCGCGATCTGGAAGAGCAACGACGCAGGCAGTCTTTCCGCCAACTCGCCGCAAGCTACACCAACGCCTTCGCCCGAAAACTCAGCTATGACGACTTCACGGAACTTGCAGGCATGGCCGATTTCTTCGCCAGCAGCGAAAAGATCAGCAAGGACGAATACGAAACCTTCACCAGCCATCTCGTCAAACGGTCCATGGTGCGGCTGTGGGGATGGGTCGATGTCGTCAAACAGGACCAACGCCTACCCTACGAAAGGCAACGACAACAGGATGGGCACAAGGACTTCGCCATTGTCGAGCCTGGCCCAGGCCGGCAAATCCTGGCCGCACAAACACGCGACTACTATTATCCCATTGTCTATTTTATGCCTCAAGCGGGCAACGAACTGGCGCTGGGCTTTGACATGGGATACGAGCCGCGGCGACGCGCAGCCATTGAAGAGGCGGGCCGCAGCCAGCTGCCGACGGCCTCCGCACCCGTTTATCACGGCTTCAAGCCCGATGCCATCAAGGGCTTCACCATCTTCCACCCGGTTTTCGCTGCTGACAACGGCCAGCGCCTCCAGGGCTTCGCTGCAGCGGCCATCCGGGTCGAAGCACTCTTCGGGCACGATCGCCAGAAACACGAACTGATGCAGCTTACCCTCGCCTACCTCCACCCCGATGCCACGCCGGAACTCGTGCTCAGCCGCGGCGAGGCGGCAACAGTCAGCGACGATTACTTGCAGGTACGCACAATGCTAGTTTTCGGCAGGGTGTACACCATCACCGCCCGACCCTCTGCCGCCTACATGGCCGCCCATCCCATCTGGAAAGCCTGGCTGGTATGGTTCACCGGCCTCGCCTTCACCAGCAGCATCGCCGTAATCGTCCGCATGCTCTGCCACCGCCGTCATGAGCTCGAAAGCATGGTCGCCGACCGCACCCAGAGACTCGGCATCACCGAACTGCGCTTCAACCAACTGCTGGCACAAAGCAACACCGTGCTCTGGGAATGCGATGCCGACGGCCGCTTCACCTACATCAGCCCCGTGGCCCGCGCCATCTACGGCCGCTCCCCCGAAGAACTGGTCGGCAAGCACTTCTTCTACAGTCTCCACCCACCCGCTGGCTACGAACGCTTCAAGGCGCAATCACAAGAGCTCTTCGCCAGCAAGAAGCCCTTCTTCGACATCGTCAATCCCATCCTCAAACCCAGTGGCGACATCATTATGGTCTCGACCTGCGGCATGCCCTTGTTCAATGACCACGGCGATCTCACCGGCTACTACGGCTGGGACCACAATGTCACCGAACGGGTGAAAATCTCCGAACAACTCAAGAAGAGCCAGCTGGCCGCCGAGGCCGCCAACCGCGCCAAAAGCGAATTTCTCATCAACATGAGCCACGAAATCCGCACGCCCATCAACGGGATCGTCGGCTGCAGTGAACTGCTCAAATCCTCCGGGCTCAATGACGAACAACATGACTACACCGACATCATCAGCGCCAGCAGTCAACAGCTGCTCATGCTCGTTAATGAAATTCTGGATTTTTCCCGCATTGAAACCGGCCACCTGATCTTGCAGGAGGAAAATTTCAATCTGCGGGCCATGCTGGAAGAGCTGTGCAGCAATCTGGCCCTGGCCATCAACAACAACGCCGTGGAACTGGCCTGCACCATTCCCCATGACCTACCCGTGCTCCTGCAAGGCGACGCCTTCCACCTGCAGCAGATCATCATGAACCTGGTCAACAACGCCCTCAAATTCACGGAACGCGGCGAAGTCGTCATCAGCGTCAAGGTCCTGCAGGAAAATGACGACGAGGCCACGCTGGAGTTCGCGATCAGCGACACCGGCGTGGGCATTGAGAAAAAACACCAACAACGCATCTTCGATATGTTCTTCCAGGGCGACTCGTCCATGAAACGGCGCCACGGCGGCGCCGGACTGGGCCTGAGCATCGTCAAAACACTGGTCGATCTGCTGGGAGGCAGCATCAGCTTCACCAGCGAACCTGGCCACGGCGCGCGCTTCGTCGTCAGTATCTGCATGAAAAAGCAGCAGCCGGCAGTACCGCCGCGCGAACCCCTGCCGCCCATACTGGCGGACCAGTCCGTGCTCATCGTCGTCGCCAATGTCCACGCGCGCCAAGCGCTTCATGATTGCTTGATCGCCAGGGGGCTGACCACAAACGCCGTCGCCGACATGGCCGCGGCCACCGCCGCACTCGACCAAGCCCGGCAAGACGGCCAAACCTGCCACCTCGCCATCGTCGACTACCAGTTTCTGGCCAATCATGACGACGGTGACCATGCCCCTGTAGACTCGCCCCCATGGGGTGACGTCGCCCTCGTCGTCCTCTGCCGGCTCCAGGAACGTCATAAAATCCAGCACTTCTTCGGGCCTGGCCCACGACAGGTTCTGGCCAAACCCGTGCGCTGTGGCGAGCTCTGGCAGGCACTGCTCAATGCCATCGGGCAGCAAAACGCGAAACGCGGCGCCAACGCCGGCTGCTCGGCGTCATCTGCCGCAACCGCACCGGCGCCATGCTGCACGCTGTCGGCGGAGCCAGCAGCCACATCGGCGCCATGCTGCACGCTGTCGACGGAAACAGCAGCCGCCAGCGCAGCAGACATCCTGCTGGTTGAGGACAACGTCGTCAATCAGAAGGTCGCCTTGGCCATCATGAAAAAACTTGGCTATGCCGCTGACGTAGCCGCCAACGGCCTTGACGCCATCAACTGCCTCAAACGCCAGCACTACCGCTTGGTATTCATGGATATCCAAATGCCCGAAATGGACGGCCTGGAGGCCACGCGGCTGATCCGCAACCCCAACACCACCGTGCTTGACCACGACGTGGTCATCATCGCCATGACAGCCCACGCCGTCCAGGGCTACCGCGAAAGCTGCCTGGGCTCGGGCATGAACGACTACGTCACCAAACCCATCACGCCGGAACAAATCCGCGCCATCCTCGAACGCTGGCTGCGCTAAAGGAAATGCGCCCCATGCTCTGCAGGTATGCCTGGCGATGGCCGCTTTAGCCAAGCAGCCGCTAGGAAGTGGGCATTTCTTCGCCGCGAAGCGGCAGAAGCGCTGAAAGCACGATCTATGATAGCCCAGGGCAAGCGACGCCGAAGGCGGAGCGTCGCCCTGGGTTAGACGCCACTCACGGTCGTGTTCCTCGGCCTCTTTGGCCCCAGTCGGCGAAGCAGACTGGAGCCAAAGAGGCAATGGAACTCAGCAACCACCGCTGTTCTTTGCACTGTTTCTCACCGGCAAAGACCAATTCGGGCGCCCTTCTAGTGCATCCGCGCCTGGGCTTTCTCCAGGCATTTTAGAGTCTTGTCGACGGTGGGATAATCGCGGAAGAGAAAAACGCGGTCGGCGAATGCTGGTTCTGTCTTCAGCTCCTCCTCCATGGTTGGGTCCTGCCGACAGAGCGACCGGTCCACGCCCAACAGCAGCGGCAGGGCCGGCTGCCGGCGCAGATAGTCCAGGCGTTCCCGCAGCGGCCCGGAATGCCAGCGGTGGAACAACTCCAGATGCATCAGCAAACCGTCGCTGTTGGCAAAACTCAGGTCGGGAAAAATCAGCTCGTTGCCCGGACCGGCCAGAAATGGCGTGTGCGTGACAATCGTCCAGGCGTTGACCGTGTCGGCAAAATGACGGTGAAAGAGCTTGATCTCATCCGGCACGTAGGCCGTAAAATTATGGTAGTGGTTGACCAAGCCGCTGCTTTCGTCCAGGACCAGCTCGCGCGTTCGGTCTTTCCACTCGACTTCCGTCCGCAGCTGCCAGCGGGCCAAGGCACAAACCGCCGGAAAAAAACAGGCCAGCTGCAGGCCATAGCGCTTGCTCTCCGTGACGATACTCGCCGGGCCCTCAATCCGCGCCCGCAACAGCGCGCCCTTGGCGAAAATGCCCGCTGCGGCAGAGTCCGTTGCGCCGTCGTCCGTCAGCGGCGATTCCTTGGCGGCGTCATCGCCATACAAGCGGCAGAGGAGGCGGAAGAATTTGAGGTACTTGAAAAGGCGACGGAGCTTGCTCGCGTCGCTGGCATCGACGCCGAGTTCCATCGCCGACGCCCGCACCAGCAGGCCCTGCACCAGCCCGCAATTGTAACGCTCCAGCAGCTGCCGCGCCGTCAGGTCCTTGAACGCGCGCAAGCGATCGTTCTCCGGCAAATCCGCGTAGAGCCGGTCTTCGGCCAGCAGCGGCTCTGCCGCAGCGACCAGGGCCAGACGTCGGCGATACTCGTCCTCCGTTAGGCGCTCCGAGCTGCGCAGTAACTGCGCGGCCTGGGCGAAGAGCCGACGGCGGGCCGCCGGGTAGTCGTAGTCGTCGCCGGTGGCAAATTCCGCCTGGTCATCGATGATTTTCTTCAGGCCTTTGGCCAGAATGACATCCCTGGCGCCTTTGCAAATGGGGTCGGTCATCTCGTCGATATCGCAGCGGCGCGGCCCGTCCGGCAGCCGATACGGCTCCAGCAGATCGCCGGCCAGGGCCAGCGCTTCGGGGTCGTCGACGGGCACGAACTGCGGTTTCAGGCGGCCGCGATCAATGCGACAGCGAATCAGGTCTTTCGTAAGCACGGTGTTGGCGTCTCCGGTTGCTGACGTAGCATTCAGCGGTGTCAGCACTGATCAGTTCATAAAGCACGGCTTGTTTGCCCGCCACTGGGCGCAGAATACGCCCGAGGCGCTGCACGTGCTCGCGGATGCTGCCGCTGCCGGACACCACGATGCCAACACTGGCCTCGGGCACATCCACGCCTTCGTTGAGGACCTTGCTGGTGACCAGCACCGGCAATTCGCCAGCACGAAAAGCCCCCAACAACTCCCGCCGTTCGGCGATCTTGGTGTGGTGGGTGATCACCGGCAGAACGAAGCGCTGGCCAATCTCGTAAGCCGTCTGGTTGTCAGCAGTGAAGATGAGTACCCGCTCGCCGTGGTGTTCCTGCAGCAACTCCCAGATCTGCCGCAACTTGGCCCGGCCAGCCTGCGCGATGTGCCGCTGCCGCAGAAAAGCCCGCAGGGCCTCACGGCCGCCGCGCTGGCGCGCACAGGCAATCAAGAATTGACTCCACCCTTGCGCACTGGCCAAGTTGATCCGCTGCGCACGAAGAAAATTCACATAGACGGCGCGGGTCGCGGCGTATTCCTCCGCCTCGTCGGGGTCCAACGTGACGCCCACCCGCTCCGTGCGGTACGGCGACAGGACGGCGCCCTCCATTTCATCGATGTCGCGCCGAAAACAAATCGTGCCAAGGAGCTCGTCGAGGACCTCATCTGCGCCGTCGTTGCGCTCGGGCGTCGCGGTCAGCCCCAGTCGGAAAGGGGCAATCGTGAAGCGCGCCAGCAACTGGTAGGCCGGCCCGGGAAGATGGTGGCATTCGTCTACGACCAACAGCCCAAAACGCTTGCCAATAAACTCCATCATTATGGCCGCTGAGTCGTAAGTGCTCACGGTGAGGTCGCGGATGTCCTTGCTGCCGCCGCCAAGCAGGCCAATGTCCTGCCCGAAAGCCGCCGCCAACTGCGACGCCCACTGCTCCATGAGATCAAGCGTCGGCACCACCACCAGCGTCGTACGCGACGCGCGCGCAATGGCCAGCTGGGCAACAAAGGATTTGCCCGTGCCCGTCGGCAGTACCACCACGCCGCGGCAGTCTGCCTGCACCCACGCGTGCAACGCGTCGCGCTGATAATCCCGCGGCTCGGGACCAGCATTCAGCTGCAGCGCGAGTTTGTCATAGCCCCGAGCCTGGTCATCATAGGCAACCTGCCGGGTGTGAAGCAAACGCACCACCGTCGCGTAGGCCATGGCCTCCGCGCGCCACGCATGTATGCGCTCGTCGTACTGACAGTGGTCGGAGAGGGGAAGATCAGTGTCTGCAGGTGCCGCCACAATCAGCGTGCCGTCCTGAAAACTCAGTTTGATGAGACTGTCTGCCATGCCTAGGCCAAGGGCAAGGCCGCGTCGACCTTGCACAGTTTGTCGTGAATGTCCAATATGGGCGACGACTGCGCGCCGCCAAGCTCCGTCACCAGACGGCAGACCGAATACTTGGCACTGCGCTCGTTGTAGGTCTGTATCCACGTGGCCATGCGCGCCGCATCAGCGGCGCTATAGGGGAAACGCACGCCAGCCGGATACGCCAGCCGCAGGCGCGCGGGCTTCGGCGTCAAGCGCGCCCGAAAGCAATTCTGCTGATGACACAGCAAGGCGTAGCGTTCATCCACCGCAAAAGCCTTGCATAACTCGTCCATATACGCCGATTGCGGCGGTATCTTGGCGCCACCAACCACCACCCGCAAACCCTGCTTGGTCTCATAAATGCGGTAGCGCAAATGCGAGAAGGCCGACAGCCGCGCCGCCAACAATACACGATCTAGCGCTTTCTGGCGCAACGTCGCGGCATCGCCGGAGGCTTTCCCCGAATACGCAATGGCCAAAAAAAAACGCGAAAAAATGGATGGCAACGGCAAGGGCGCACTGAAATCAATGTCCAGAAAAACGTGGTCTTCGGAATTCAACACCAGCGCGCCATAGCGATTGCGGGTAATGACGTTGTGCTCGTCAAGCACTTTGACGACTTCTTCGCAAATCGGCCGCTGGTACTCATCGCCGGCAGTGGCGCCTTCCGCGAAAAACGCCTTGATCTGCTGACGGCGCGCGTCGCTGAGCGAATCAGCATGGCGACGCATTTCCGCCAAATAGAGAAAGCGCTGGTCCAGTTTTTGCTTGGCGTCATCGACTGAGATATCCGAACCAGCGCGGCTCGTGATGGCCACGCGGTCAATCCTGCGAGTTTCCTGGCACCAGTACGTAAAAACTTTCACTGCAGCCCCTTCCCCACCGGCAGCCTTACTTTCACCACGAGCCGGGGTTCAGCAATCATGCCGAACCCATCGCCCTGTCCTGCGCTTATTTTTCGCGCTGCACCAGAATGATCTCATACTGCAGCCGCTTGCCCGTGACATGAACCAGATCGGGCGCATTGGGCTGGGGCAGGTACGGCGACACCAAGGCCCAATGGCCATCGCCAAGTCTGTCAACCAACTGCTGTAACTCGCCATCCGTCAAGAGCAACACGGCCTTCAGCCGACCCCGTTCGTCGTCATTTGACCAGGCCACGGGTGCTTGCATGGCCGTGCTGGCATCAGCCAGGCGCTTGCGGCTCCGGGCCAAATCGTCCACTGTCCACACATGGCGAACCGTGTCAGGAAGCAGATATTTCACCGCAGCGGCCGGCGCCGCCTGGGCTTTTTGGGCCATGCGACTCACCGTGCGCAGATCTTGCGAATTAACACTCCCCGACAACTTGCCCCGTTCGTAGAGCGCCCCCGTAGCACTGGCACCGTCTTCAGCGGGCGGCGATACGGGAACAGCCGTTGCGGCTTCAGCAAACAAGGGCCCGGCTGCAGCGGGAAGCATGGCCGGGGTAGCCGAGTCCTGCGGCGCGCTAGCCACAAAGCTGTCGCCACTGCCGGAGGTGCTGACATTGACCGCAGTCAGGCCGGCAAAAGCCAGCACAGCTGCGGCAATTCCCGCCTTGCCCCAGCCACTACGCCACCACGGGAAAGGCCGTATGGTCTCGTGGGCGTTGGCATCCTGGCAGGCGGCAATGATGCGATCTGCCAAACCCGCAGGGGGCGCAACCGCAACTTCAATCGCCTGATCAAGCCGCTGGTAAGCCGCCACCTTGTTGCGGCACGCTGCGCATTCCTTCAAGTGACTGGCCACCAAGTCCCATTGGGGCTGACTTAGGTCGGCCACCGTCAAATCCAAAAACTGGCTTAGCTGTTCAACACTCGGACAGGTGCTCTTCGACGAGGCAGTAATCATACTCATTTTCCTTGACAACGACTCAATCAGACATCCGTCACCAGGGCCAGCAGCCAAGCCAGTCAGGCGCTGAGCTCGTCATGAGCCCACGGACCACAGCCGCTGCAGAACGCCGTAAATGTCGTAATGGCATACCTGCAGCCGCTACTGACTTAGAGCCCTAGTTTTTGCCGGAGTTCCTCACGACCACGCGCAATCCGCGATTTTATGGTCCCCAGTTTGCAATTCAGGGTCTGCGCGATGTCCTCATAGCTCATATCTTTGATATTACGGAGGATAAGCGCCTGCCGGTAGAGCTCCGGCAGCTTCTGCAATTCCTTCATGGTAGTGCGCTCGAGCTCCTCGTACACCGATTTGGCATCGGGCGCCATCTCCTGGTCCGGCAAGTCCATGTAACGTTCATCGCCGTCTTCACTGCCATTCAACGGCGCGTCAATACTCATGTTCTTCTGACTGCCCCGGCTTTTGTTCCAGCGGTACTTGTTCTTGGCCAAATTGGTGGCAATGCGGTACATCCATGTCGTGAACTCGGCGTCACCGCGGAAATTGTGCAGGGCCCGATAGATTCTGACAAAGACGTCCTGGGCCACTTCCTCCGCATCTTCGCGGTTGCCCAGGATTCCATAGGCAATCTGGTAGGCCTTGCCGGAATGACGTTCCACCAGCTGGTTGAAAGCCGCCTGGTCGCCAGCCTTGAAACGCTCTATCAGTGTGCTATCGTCGCTCATCGTGCCCTTTGCTATCTTCACTATGACTCCGTACCCGCCTTCGGACCGCGCCTTAACATGCGCCCCCCAAAGACTTTTGCCAAGCACAAAGTCACTAACTGCAAAAAAACCAACAGCAGTCTATTGTCCAGCCTGCGACCTCGTCGCGGCAGACTCAACAGACAACTGCTGGCACTCATCACCCGAACACCCGCCGGGAGGCAAATCAGCGTGAACACTGACCCCCATGCCCGCTGCCGCATAGCCAGGAAACGGCCCCGGCGAGCAATGAAAAGCTAGCTGGTGCGCCACGGCGACGGCATTGCCTGACGCGCCATGGCGTTGCCATGCCAACACGCGTCAGGCCTGAGCCGCAGCCTTGACGATGGTGGCGAAATCGGCAGGCTTGAGGGACGCGCCGCCAATCAGACCGCCGTCAATATCCGGCTGTGCCAGCAAACCAGCCGCATTAGCCGCGTTCATGCTGCCGCCGTAGAGAATGCGGGTGCTGTCCGCCACGCATGGGCAGCTGAACATCACCTTGAGCAGCCCACGAATGAAAGCATGCACTTCCTGCGCCTGCTCGTCGCTAGCGACTTTGCCCGTGCCAATAGCCCACACCGGCTCGTAGGCGATCACGACCTTTTTCATGTCGTCGGCGCTGATGTCAGCCAGAGCGCCACGCACTTGCCGTTCCACCACGACGTTCGTGGTGCCGGCTTCGCGTTCCGCGAGGGTCTCACCCACGCAGACCACCGCCGTCAAACCATTCTTCAGAGCCGCTTTGAGCCGCTGATTCACGGTCGCGTCGGTCTCGCCAAAGTACTGGCGGCGCTCGCTGTGGCCGATGATGACATGCGTCACGCCGCATTCTTTGAGCATGGCGCCGGAAATCTCACCAGTGAAAGCGCCCTGGTCCGCCCAGTGGATGTTCTGCGCGCCGACCAACAGGCAGCTGCCCTGCGCTTCGGCAACCACGGCCGACAGCGTCGTAAACGTCGGGCAAACCAGCACTTCGGGCTTCTTAGCGCCGCTGCAGCAGCAGGAGCAGCCGCTGCCAAACTGCGCTTTGAGGTCCTTGATTAGCTGCGCACCGTCAGCGGCGCCCTTATTCATTTTCCAGTTACCGGCAATCAGTATTTGACGGGCCATCGGGTATCTCCTTCACATTGCATTCATAGTCGGGCTTTATTCAACACCCGGCGAGACACTGGCCGCCTTGGCCAGGCAAGCGCGCCGGGCGCGTCGTCGGAAAGCGCCAAAGACGCTTATTTGTCGTCCAAAGCAGTGCAGCCGGGCAGCTCTTTGCCTTCGAGGAATTCGAGGCTGGCACCGCCACCAGTGGAAATGTGCGTCATCTTGTCGGCCAAGCCGCTCTGATTCACCGCACTGACGGAGTCGCCGCCGCCGATGATGCTGATGGCGCCGGATTCGGCTACGGCTTTGCAGATCGCCGTCGTGCCCTTGGCAAAGGCCGGCATCTCAAAGCAGCCCATGGGGCCATTCCAGACAATCGTCTTCGCGCCTTTGATTTCGGCTGTGTACGCATCAATCGTCTTCGGGCCGATGTCCAGCGACATCCAGCCTTCCGGCATGTCATTGCCGACTATCTGCGTGTTGGCGTTGGCGTCAAATTTGTCCGCCGCGATGTTGTCCAGCGGCAGCATCAACTTAACGCCGGCGGCCTTGGCGGCTGCCAGCGTCGCCTTGGCAGTATCCAGTAGATCGTCTTCGCAGAGCGACTTGCCAATGCAATGGCCCTGGGCCTTCAAGAAGGTGTAGGCCATGCCGCCACCGATCAGAATGGTGTTGACTTTCTTCATCAGGCTTTGCAGTACTTCCAGCTTGCCTGAGACCTTCGCACCACCAATGATGGCCACGAAAGGCCGCTGGGGCGCCTCAACCGCCGACCCCAAGTAGTCCAGCTCTTTCTGCATTAGGAAGCCGGCCACGCAAGGACCGCCCTTTTTCTTCATGAACTTGCAGATGGACGCCGTCGACGCGTGGTCGCGGTGCGCCGTGCCAAAGGCGTCATTGACATAGACATCGCCGTAGCTGGCCAGCTTCTCGGCCATCGCGGCCTTCTTGGCCTTCATCGCGGCCTTGGCCTCGGCGGCCTCGGCGTCGCTCATGCCTTCCGTCTTCGCTTTGCCTTCTTCGGCCTTGTAGAAACGGGTGTTCTCCAGCATCAGCACCTCGCCGCACTTCAGCGCGGCAACGTCGGCGTCCGCCGCCAAACAGTCCGCGGCGACCTTCACCTCACGACCCAACAGCTTCGCCAAATGCGCCGCCGCCGGCTTAAGACTGAACTCGGCCTCAAAACCCTTGCCCTTCGGACGGCCAAGATGACTCATCAGAACCAACGCCGCGCCCTGCTCAAGAACGTACGTGATGCTCGGCAATGCCGCACGAATACGCGTGTCGTCCGTGATCTCAAGCGCGTCGTTCATCGGCACGTTGAAATCAACGCGCATCACCACTTTCTTGCCCTTGAGCTCAATGTCTTTGATCGTTTTCTTGTTCATAAATACACTCTGCCTCCGTCTCGGGTTGGATTGTGCACATCACTGGCGCTACTCGTTGCATGAGCCACCAGCGGCATGGAAGAACTCTCTGAGAGAAGCCCGTAATATAACGCCGATACCTGCTTTTTTCAGCCGCTGATATAGAGAAAAAAGTATCTATAGCCGGGCGAAAAGGCGCCGCGCCGAGCCGGCGCCGCGCCAGCGCCGAGACACAGGACAACCGAAGACGCCCCTCCCAAAAAATGAAATCTGCGCTAATCTGCGGAATCTGTGGATAGAAAAGAAATCTGCGAAAATCTGCGTAATCTGTGGATAGAAAAAAAACCTGCGAAAATCTGCGGAGTCTGCGGATAAAAAAGGTGCAAAAAGGAAAATTGGCGCTACACTTAGCCTACTGTCAGCGTGGGGTCGCGGATACGTGCTGCTTCTGCCTATGGCCCCGCGCCAAGCACGTGGAGGGAGAGAGTATGTCGGGGAAAAATGATGCCATGAGCCGCGCCGATGAAACGCCATGTGCCGCTAACGCCGACCCGCAGTTGTCCTTGCTGCATTGGGATAATCAAAACCCGCCATGCCCCAACCGCATGGGCAAGATACTCTCGGAGCAACTTACCGCCGCCGAGCAAATGGATGTGCTGACGGGCTACTTCTATTTCAATGGCATCCCGGAACTCTACGCGGCACTGAAGGCCAAAAACAAAGCTGACAAGCCCTTCACCCTGCGCATCCTGGTCGGCATGGAAGCACAAATCGGCGCGAAGGATTTTGCCCATGCGCTCGTGGAAGTGGAGCCTCCGCCCAATCAGTCGCCAGAGGAGCGCAAAAAGCGCTACAAAGAAAATCTCCTGGCTGCCCTTAGTAAAGTCCCCAGCAAGGACAAGACAAATACCGACGCAGGTCTCTACAATCTTTTTGTGGAGATGCTTACGCACCAGACCTTGCGCCTGCAACTCAAACAGACCAGGGTGCCCAATCACGGCAAACTCTATCTCTTCTATCCGCAAACGAACCAGTCACCCGCATCGTACATCATCGGCAGCAGCAACTTTTCCAAGCAGGGCCTGGCAGAACGCCAGGAACTGAACGTGCAGGTGCACAAAGACGGCGACCACGCCGCTGAACTCGCACGCCTCTTCAATGCGCTATGGAATGACGGCAGCGATGATATTATCGAGGTGAACCCGAAGAAGGGCTCGCCGGAAGATACGTCTGGTACGACGCCCGATGGTTTGAAGAGGGATTCACCCTATCGCCGGCCAACGCCCTTCGAAGGCTACATGGCCCTGATGAAGCACTATCTGGGCAACTCCGCCCTTGATGGCGACCTGAAAAAGTCTTTCCTGGACGCCATTGAAAAGGCAAGGTACACGTCTTTTCAGTACCAGCTCAAGGGCGCGGCGCATGCCATCCGGATCATCCGCGATCACGGTGGCGTCATCATCGCCGACGCCGTCGGCCTCGGCAAATCCGTCACTGCCGCCCTGATTGCGACGCAGGCCCATCCCGGCGGCGGCATAATTATCGTCCCGCCAACACTGGTGGACGATTGGGAAACAGAGTATCTGAAAAAATTTAAGCTCGATGCTCCCGGGCGGCCTTGGAAAGTTTTTCCCATGACCGACTTGGTCAAGGCCGCGGCGTATTGTGAGAAGAACCCCATCGGCATGGTCATCGTGGACGAAGCCCACCGCTTTCGCAATCCAAAGATTGAGGACTATGAAAAGCTGAAGCAACTCTGTCAAAATCGCCGGGTGGTTCTTCTGACTGCTACGCCATTTAACAATCGGCCGGCCGACCTGGCCTCGCTGGTGGACCTCTTCGCCGCCCGCAACGACAAATTGCCCGAACAGCCGCAATTATCGATCTACGACTACATCTGCGAGCAAGACAAGAAATACCAGGAGCTGGTCTTTCTGGAACGCAACTGGAATCGCCTGTCCCGGCCACGCACGGTCAAAACGAGCTTTCAAACGCTGAAAGCAAAATACGAGAAGCCCATAATAGAAGAGGAAAAAGTTAGCCGGCCCGCAATAAAAGACAAAAAAGACATCCGTCCCGCGCTTGAAGACATCGGCAAGGGGCTCTTTGCCACGCTCCATCCCTATGTCGTCCGCCGCAATCGCTCCGACCTCAAAGAGAATCCCGTTTATTTTGAAAATGGTGGGCCGATTACCATGCCGAAGCAGGAGGTCCATGGCGAGTACTACGCCTTGGCCCCCGCGCAGAACCAAGCGTTCATGGCAGTGCTCAGCGTCTTCCAGCACAGCGCCGACCGCGAACAGGCCACCCCTAACCAGATCAGCGGCGCCGCAAACCACGCCGCAACCGGCACGGCCGGGGCGGGTTTCGCCTGCACCATCTACCGCGTCGCCGAATTCGTTGCTGCCGAGGGCAACGAAGAAACCGGGAACTATCTGGACAACTATCGCAGCATGACGCTGCGGCATCTGCTGCGGCGCTTCGAAAGCAGCCCCTACGCCTTCCAACGCTCGGTGCAAAAACTGCTCGACCGTTACACGCAAGCAATCAAAGACTTGCAAGACCCCGAGAAGCTCTACTATTTCCCCCAAGGGCTTGATGCCGGCGATGACACCGATGACGACGACCTCCCCGCCGCCGACCTGAAAAACCTTCGCTATTGCCGGCCAGGTGCGAAAATCCCGGGCATCCCCTTTCTTCCCGGCCAAGACGAGGTTTTCATTGCGGGCCTGCAGGCAGATCTGAAGGTTCTGCGGTGCTTACAGGATCACGCCGTAACGCTGGTCCAGAAAGACTCCAAACTGGCCCTGCTCAAAGAGAAAATCGCCCCGGCGGTCAAACAGCAGCCCGACGAACCCGATCCCTTGCTGGCAGACGAAGCCGCCGGCGATTTGCCATCAGAGGGCGCCCCGCGCCGTGTGGTCATCTTTACCATGTTCATTGACAGCGCCCGATTCCTCGCCCAGGAACTGGCAAAGGAATTTGGCGACAACGCCGTCATGCTGGCTATTGACAAACAGCAGGGCGACATCAAGGACAACCTCGACCTCAGAAAGGTCAAACTCGTCCACGCCACCAGTAATGTCAATGCCTGTTTTGATGTCAAGGCCGACACCAAAAACCTCTGGACCGCGCCGCGCATTCTGGTCACCACGGATAAATTTTCTGAGGGGGTCAACCTTAATCGCGCCGGCCTGATGGTCAACTATGACATTCCCTGGAATCCGGTGCGCATCATCCAGCGCCTGGGGCGGTTCAATCGCATCAACGCCTGCTGGTTCAAGACCATCCACGCCTATAATCTCTACCCGGAATACCAGCGGGCTGACAGCCACGGCAAGCCCGCTGGGGCCGACTGGGCCTCGCCGCAGGACATCGCCGCCCAAAAGCTCATCATGATCCACCAGCTCTTCTTCGAGGACGCGACCATTCTCGGCGACGACACCGCCGGCACGGGACTACCCTTCGAACAAATTGAGCTCGAGGCCGCCAAAGGCTCCGAACCCGCCAGCGAAGAAACCGAAGTGCAAAAACGCTATCGAGAGGCCCTCGACCATAACGGCTATGTCAATGCCCAGGACATCGCGAACCTCGAAAAAGACCTGCTGGCCTACGGCCTTGGCATGAAGACCGTGCGGCTCAAGGCACCCGAAGCCAACATGCTGCGCTTCAGTCAAAAAGGCGCCCTCGTTCAAGCCGAAATCCTCGAGGAACTCCATCCGTCCGACGCCAATAAGCGCATGGCGCCCATCGACTTCATCGAGGCGCTCGACAAAATCGCCGCCACCAAAACGGATCCCTGCCCCGAACCCGACCGCTTCCCAGACGACTACGAAACCATCGAAAAGCGCATGGATACGCCACCCGACCTAACCATGATCAGCCCGGGTAGCAGAACACGCAGTCGCTTGACCCAAAAAGCAGAAAATATTCTTTTTGAATGGCAGAGAAGGTACTCTGACGGCAACAGTACCGCGCTGTATTCCGCCTGCCAGCAGGGCCGGCTATCCAAAAAGCAAATGGAAGACATCATCGACTTGGGAAATAATGCTTCCATCGCTGAGATTAACGAACTCATCTCGCAACTGCAACCGACGCCAGCGCCGGAGTTACTGCCGGTCACAGAGTCAAAGGCAGCGACCTTTCACGAACACGACACCATATTGACCTTCGTCAATGACAAATAAGGATGAGAAGCCATGTCCACACCTGTAGAAATCACCAACCTGATCAGCGCCATTTCGCCGGAAAACATTGAAAAGTTCTGCCGTTTGAAGTTCGGCGATTACGGCTTTGAACGCTGCCGCACAGGATCAGGTGGGTATTTTGGCGTTAAGTGCTCAGTCGACAAGGCGAACCCTAATCATGCCCGCGCCCTGCGTCAGTTTTCCGATGTTTTAAGAGACGGCGTAGTCAAGGTCATCGGCCGAGTTTTTGGCAGTACCCCAGACGCCATTCCCATGCTGGTCTATTCCGTGCCCATGAAAGGGTCTATCACCAGCCGTTCATCCAAAGGGAAGCAGGCGGAATTCGCCAAGTATGTGCTGAATGAAGCTATTGACTATATCGCCAAGTACAACCCTGGCTGGTCAACTCGATATCATACTGGCCTCTTCTTCTTCCACGACGAGGAGGGCAATTTCCGTCTGAGTCTGATCTTTACCACAGAAAAGCGCTTTCGCCGCTTCACCTACTTCGTCGAGAAGGACTCCACGGGAACCAAGAACCGCAGCTTCCGCTATCGCATGACCAACAGCGCCAATGACAAGGCCGCCAGCGGTGAAGTCGAAAGATGGAAGAGCTTTCACGACGTCGAAAGGGCCTTCAGCGTCGAAGAGCTGACGAAGGAATTCTACAAGGAGCTCTTCGCCTGGTATGAGCGGGCAGTGGCCTCACCGGAAGTGATTTTCCCCTGCGAGACCGCCAAGCCAAAAGAAGGCGAAAATGAGGATGTCTTCCGCGCCCGCGTCAAATCCGAGCAGGTCATCCGCCTCATCACCCGGCTGCTCTTCGTGTGGTTCATCAAACAGAAGAATCTGGTGCCCAATGACCTGTTCGATCGCTGGCGCCTGGAGGAAATCCTCAAGTCGTTCGAACTCACAAAGGGCGACAACTACTACCGGGCCATATTGCAGAATTTGTTCTTCGCCACCCTCAACTCGGAAATTGACTGCCGGGCTTTTGCAGCCGACGGCTCGCGGGATGAAAATCGCGAGCACTTCGACATCAAGACGCTCTATCGCTACAGCGGCGACTTTGCCATTCCCAAGGATGAAGTCCTCAAGCTCTTCTGCAGCATCCCCTTTCTCAACGGCGGTCTTTTTGAATGCCTGGATCGCGGCCGCGACTACTTTGACGGCTTTTCCCGAAACAAAGACAAGGTGGCCCATGTCCCCAATGCCTTCTTCTTTGCCGACGACGAAAAGGCGCCCGGCCTGATCCCGCTGCTGCAACGCTACAATTTCACCATCGACGAAAATGCACACGATGACCAGGACATTGCCCTCGATCCCGAGCTCCTGGGCAAGGTCTTTGAAAACTTGCTCGGTGCCTTCAATCCAGAAACCAGCACCACCGCCCGCAATGCCACCGGCAGCTTCTATACCCCCCGCGAAATCGTCAACTACATGGTGGACGAAAGTCTCATCGCCTATCTGCAGACCAAACTGCAGCCAAACGACGGCGACCAGGCCGAAGCCCAGCGCGCCGAACATGAAAAACTCCTGCGAGAGCTCTTCGCCGACGGCGTCCGCCCGGCTGACGAGGCGCTCTGCCATCGCCTGGACGCAGCCCTGACGTCGGCGAAGATTCTCGACCCCGCCTGCGGTTCCGGCGCTTTCCCCATGGGCATGCTCCTGCGCATGGTCGAACTCCTGCGCATCCTGCGCCAGATACCCGCCGGTGAATCGCTCTATGACCTCAAACTCCAGCTGATCGAAAACTGCATCTACGGCGTGGACATTCAATGCATCGCCGTCCAAATCAGCAAACTGCGCTTCTTTATCTCTCTCGTCTGCGAACAGACGCGAAGCGACGACACCGCCACCAACTACGGCATCAACCCGCTCCCAAACCTCGAAACCAAATTCGTCGCCGCCGACTCCCTGATCGGCCTGCCGGACATGAAGACGGAGCTACCCGGCTTCGACACCGCCAACATCGGCCAGCTCAAAACCGAACTCTGGGATATCCGCCACCGCCATTTCCAAGCCCGCACCTACCGCGAAAAGAAAAAACTGCGCCAGGAAGACGAGGCCAAACGCCAGGAAATCAAAGCGGCTATCACGCAAGCCATCGCGCCCAACCTTGAAAAACTGACACTGCTCGAAGCGGAACGCGCCAAAGTCGCTGACCCGAACTGGCAGGTGCGCGATAAGCCCCAGGACAACAACTACCTCATTACTGACCTCGCTCCCGAAGTCAAGGAAAACACCCCCAACAAGTACGACGCCAACGCCCGTAAACGTAAGCTCCTGGACGCCGATATCGCCACCGAAAAGAAAAAACAAAGCACTCCCGCCACGCTGATCGACGCCATGACCCGGCAACTCACCGACTGGAACCCCTACGACCAAAATGCCAGCTCACCTTACTTCGACCCCGAATGGATGTTCAATGTCAACAACGGTTTCGATGTCGTCATCGGTAATCCGCCGTATGGCGCGGAAATAGATTCCGATGCCAAACAACAAGTTGAAGTATCAAACTCTCTTGATTCATCCGAATATTTCATTTACAAGTTTCTTTATTATTTAAAGCAACATTCTATCATTTCGTTCATTGTTCCAAAATCAATTGTTTTTTCAAAAAAGTGGAGGTTCTCTAGGAACGTCATTTTAGATAATACTCTTGTTGCGATATCTGACCCAGGACTAATGTTTGAAAATGTTAACCTAGAGACTTTTATTTTTGTCCTTCGGAAAAAACATTTAACTAAGAATAATATTGTGAAAAGAAGTTATTTTGATCCTATCAAAAAATGCACACCTAATAAAACATTGTGCTCGTTATTACCACTGCCACAAGATACTATGAGACAATCAGACGCTTTCATTCTATCTTGTCTTTCAGATCAATCAATTAACATTATTGATAAAATTAAGCTACGTAACCACTATCTTGGAGATATTAAACGGCAAGTATTTCGAGGTATATATGTAAGTGATAATGATAAAGCAAGACTATTACATAAGGGAAATTATAATTTCATTAACAAAGTTCCTGACGTCAGTAGATATGCTGTTAAGAAAATATATAAAATTGATCTATCTGACAAGAAATATGATGATAAAATCAAGCATAATTCAATTGATCGAATTATAATCAAAGTTCTACGTGGAAATCGACTTGTTTGTACTTATATTGACAAGTGTTTACTGGCAACTGAAAAGCTAGTTAATCTTGTAATCAAAGATAGCAATTTTTCTCCAAAGTTTATAGCTGGTTGTTTGAACTCAACTTTCTGCTCATGGTATATTCAGAAGACATTATTTAGTGACATTACAGAGACCGCCCGGGTTATGGATGATCACTATCTATCCAAATGTCCTATTCCTGCCATATTGTATGAAGAGCAACAGCCTATCATTTCTCTTGTCGACCGTATCCTCACTGCAAAAGAGGCCAACCCCTCTGCAGACACATCGGAGTTGGAGGCCAAGATTGACCAGAAGGTCTATGAGCTCTACGGCCTAACGCCGGAGGAAATTGCGATAGTCGAGGCTGCCACGGCGAAGGTCCCGGCGGACGCCGACAAGAAGGGCGGCAAAGGCACTGATCAGGCTAGGAGCGCGGCTACCGACGATGACGCTGACGATGCGCCTGGAGCGCCCACCGTTGCGCCGGCTGCCGAGCCGGCTGGAGCGTCCTCCGTTGCGCAGACTGCCGAGCCGCCAGCCACTGCCGAGCCGAAGCGTCGTGGTCGTCCACCGCGGCGGCAGCAGCCCACCGCGCCCCCGGCAGCGTCTACGTCGAAGCGTGGTGATCATCAAGCGCCGGGGACACCGGTAACGGATATTTGATGCCACGGGAGCGGAGATGAAGAGACCTGCATCGCAGCAAACAGCCAGCCGCAAGGAGTCTGCGCAAGGCGCCTGCGGCGCTGCTGGCATGGACTTTGCCGCGCTGGTGTCGGCGATCCGCGAGGTTCATAGCCACTGTGCCGCGCAGGTGTGCCGGACTGTCAATGTGACGCTGACGCTGCGAAGCGTCAGCGGTCAGTGTACACCCCGGCGCTTCGCTGGGACAATTTGCAGGAAACCCACGGCCAGTCGCCGCCCAGCCATTCGACCTTGATTTCCGCCGACCTTTACAGCAGCGGGTTTCATAGGAGTCAGTGATATTGGATGCCCGATATGCCGCCGACGTCAACCCTAGGCAAGCTAGTGAGTTCCATTGCCCCTTTGGTCCCAGTCAGCTTCGCCGACTGGGGCCAAAGGGGCCGAGGAACACGGGCGTAAAGGACGCGCTACCCAGGGCGGCGCGCGCCTTCGGCGCCGCTTGCCCTGGGCTAGTATGTTTCGCGCTTTCAGCGCTTCTGCCGCTTCGCGGCGGAAATGCACGACGAGAAAAGGCTGCTTGGTTGAACAAGTGCCATAGATACCGTTAAATGAAGAGCATCGGTTTCATAGGAGTAACCACCCCGGTGTTTTCCCCACCGGGGACAATTTGCAGGAAACCCACGGCCAGTCGCCGCCCAGCCATTCGACCTTGATTTCCGCCGACCTTTACAGCAGCGGGTTTCATAGGAGTCATTGATACCAGCTCTGGGGACTTCTGAGACACCGATATTCCATCGGTTTTCGGCTCCGAAGGGCGCCATGTCCAGGGATGAAAGAAGGAACAAGAAAAGCCCAAATTCGGCCCGGAGGGCCGCACCATGCATAACCCCGGGCGAGGTGCCCGGAGGGCGCCGCAACCCGGGGTATGACAACAATCTAGAACTGCGCCCGGAGGGCGCCACATTGGTTTTTCCCGTCCCATCTCACTGCGCCAGCGAGAGGCATGTCGTGCATCCATTATCAATGGCTAACCGCTTACGCCGATGGCCGGTGTCACCGTGATCATTCCGGCAATAGACTCATCTTGGAGCTCGAAACCATGACGAACGAAGCCAAAATAAAAAGCATCCTGGACACCCTGAACGAAGTCGGTGAAGAGCTCTTGGCCTTACCCGAGGATATGTTACTGAGTATCGACCCGCGCGACAACGAGTCCATTACCACCCGCAGCGCCTTTCTCAAAGACTACAATATCCAGCTCGAACAATATTCAGCCAGTGTCACCCGCATCACAACCCTATTGAAGAACTTTTTTGACGTGGACCCGGAACAAGAAGACGAAGAAAGCAGCATCGGCGAAAACACCCACCGCGACCGTATTGTGCAAGAGCTCGATCGCAACGAATCACACAGCTTGGATGAACCCTTTACCTTCAAACGACCCTACGGCTTTATCTTGAACGACCGCGCTTACAAAGGCTTGAAGACCTGGAAAAATCTCTACCTGCACGTGCTGAACTATCTCTATGAGAGCAACCCGTCACGCTTTGTCACCGTCACGCAAGAAAAAAAATGGATTTCACGCCGGGACAACCCGACTTTTTCAGCCAATCCAAGTGACCTGCGCGTGGCCGCGCCAATTCCCGGCGACCTCCACGCCGAGGTCAATTTGTGTGCTAACGACATGGTCAAGAACATCAAGAAGCTGCTTGCGTCGTACGACATTCCTCTCTCAGCCATGAAAATTTACCTCCGCGAAGACCGCGATGCCGCAGCTGAGCCGGGCCATAGCCCCAGGTGACCACCCCGCCACCACGCAGTGGCGGTGACCCTATCAGATGAATGCCCCGCAGCCCCGAACAAGCTCCACACGCCTATCTACCAGCCAGAAAATGGCCGCTGGCGTGGGAGAGAACTGCCACACCCACCGGCCGTGGCCGGCCGGACTGTCACGGCAGCCGCCAGCCAGCCCACTGGGCATGACACGCAACAAGAAATTATGGAGAACCGACACCATGAGTCATCTATATACCATCAAACAGGCCGCCGCGCTCGGCGAAAAGCTGCGCGAACTGGCCAGCGACAGCACGCTCATCCGAGTGATGGGCGGCTTTTTTTACTTCTCGGCTCTAAAGTCCTTCCATGACGCCTTGGCGGCCAATCCCCGTGTCGCCCTGCGCATCATCGTCGGCATGGACGTTGAGCTGCATTACTCCCATCTGGTGGAGATCAACCGCCGCGAACCCAACGAGTCCAACATCACGGCGCTACCGGGCGATCGCGAGCTGATTGAGGCGTACCTGGAGAGCCTGCGCACGGCAATGGGCGCCCCTGAACTGGACATCGCGACGTTCCACGAGCGCCTGCCGCTTTTCATCGACCTGCTGAAAAACGGCCGCCTGCATATCCGCCGCAGCCGCAATCTCACCTACGCCCGTGCTTGTCTCTTCGATCGCGATTCCGGCGAGCTCTTTTCCCAGGTCGACTGGCTGACCGGAAGTATTGACCTATCCCAGCCAAAGCTGACCGTGCAGAACCAGGTGCAGGTCGGCAGCCGCGACTTTGGTGTCGATGAATTGGCCGAGCAGTTCGAGCAACTGTGGGACGACGGCGTGGTGCTGACCGAAGACCCCGACACGCTGAAACGCATTCTGGCCATCCTCGAGCACGAGTCCATCGCCGCGGCAGTCACGCCCTACGAAGCCTATGGCCTGCTGCTGAAGATTTATCTCGACTTGCAAAAGCAGGTGAACGCATCGGCCTACCTCAGCCAGATTCTTGAGGACCATGATTACACCAAATACCGCTACCAGCTTGACGCGGTGGACCAGGCCCTCACCATCCTCCAGGAATACAACGGCGTCATCATCGCCGACGTCGTCGGCCTCGGCAAGTCGGTCGTTGCCAGTCTGATCATCAACGGCATCAAGAAACGCGGAATCATCATCGCGCCGCCGGGACTCATCGGCGACGCCCAAAAACGCGAGTCCGGCTGGCAGGACTACAAGAGCGATTTCCGCTTCTACGACTGGGAAATTTTTTCGTGTGGTCTGTTGGAGGACGCCTGGAACTACGTCAAGGACCGTCCCGACATCGAAGTCGTGCTTATTGACGAGGCGCACCGTTTCAAGAATCAGGAAACCGAAGACTACGAGACCCTCTCGGACATCTGCCGCGGCCGCAAAGTCATTCTGCTGACCGCCACGCCCTTCAACAACCGCCCTGCTGACATCTTCGCCCTGCTCAAGCTCTTCGTCGTCCCTGGCTGCTCCAACATCACTCTTGATGACCGCCTGGAACACCGCTTCGCGACCTACGACAATGTCTTCAGCCAGCTGTCATTCATTCAGAAAAACCTGAAGAAGGAAGACGACGAAACCGTCAAGCGCGTCCGCAGCGCCTACGAAAAGCTGCACTGGCAATTCGAACGCCACGCTCCCGACGGTGACATCGATCCCCGCCTGATCAAAAAATGGTCACGGAAAATGGCTCGGGAGATACGCAAAATCCTCGAGCCGATCATCATCCGCCGCAATCGCATTGACCTGCGCAATGACCCGGACTACCGCAACGAGGTCAGCGAACTGTCCGACATGCAGCCGCCGGCAGAGCAATACTTCGAACTGACGCCGGAACAATCGCGCTTTTACGACGACATCATCGGCACCTACTTCGGTGAAGGCGGCAGTTTCCGTGGCTGTCTGTATCAGCCATTCCTCTATGAAGGCAAAACCGGCGCCGGCCGCGGCGGGCAAGACCTGCACCGCGAGAGCATCCAGCAGCAAAACTTGTACAGCTTCATGTGCAGGCTGCTCGTGCGACGCTTCGAAAGCTCATTCGGGGCCTTTGCCCGCAGCATTGACAAATTCATCGTCAGCCATGAACAAGCACGGGATTTTATCCGCAAACATAACCGCTACATCATGAACCGTACGCTCCTGGAGCGACTCTACGCCAAGGACGCTGACGACGTCGAAGCCGCCCTGGAAGACTTCGCCAGCGAAAGTGATGTGGACTTGACCCCGCGCAACAAGCGGGTCTATGAGGTCGCTGCTTTCGCGCAAAAGGACCAATTCCTGGCCGATCTCGATCACGACATCGCGCTCTTCCACGAGGTGCAAGACAAGCTCAAGCAACTTGATCTGACGCAGAACGATCCCAAAGCCGCCCGCCTGACCGACGTCGTCAAGGCCGTGCTCGCCAGCAAACACCCCGACATTGCGCACAAAAAAGGCGAGCCCAAACGCAAGGTGATCGTCTTCTCGGAATACGCCGACACCGTGAAGCACCTGGCTGACTACCTCGAAACGCATTTCCCCGGCCGGGTGCTGAGCGTCAGCGGCAATACGTCCAAACAACTCAAACAAACCCTCGCCGCCAATTTTGACGCCGGCTTTGGCAAAAAGGGCAAGCCCCTGGACCAGTACGACATCCTGGTCGCCACCGACAAGATGTCGGAAGGCCATAATCTCAATCGCGCCGGCCTGGTCATCAATTACGACATACCATGGAACCCCACGCGCGTCATCCAACGCGTCGGACGCATCAACCGCATCGGCAACAAGGTCTTTCAGAATCTCTACATCTTCAACTTCTTCCCAACCGAACGCGGAGCGGACATCAACCGCAGCCGCGAAATCGCCGCCGCGAAGATGTTCATGATCCACAACACCATCGGCGAAGACGCACAAATCTTTGACATCGACGAGACCCCCGAGGCGTCCAGTCTCTTCCGCAAACTCCAGCAGAACCCCGAAGACAGCGAGGAAGAAAGCTTCCTGACCAGCGTGAAAAAGGCCTACCTGGCCATGCTGGAACAACACCCGGACATGGCCCAGCGCCTGCAACACCTGCCGCACCGCATTAAAACCGCCCGCACCGGCGACAGTAATGCGCTCTATCTGTTCAAACGCAAGGGACTGGGGCTGTTCACGATCTACGTGCCCGAAATTGATGGTGCCGAACGCCTCCGCGCCGAATCCACAACCATGGAAGAGGCCTTCGCTGCCATCCAATGCGACTTCGCCGAGCCGCGCCTGGGCCTGAGCGAAGACTTCTGGGACGCCTATGACGAAGCCAAGGCCGGACTGGATCAATTCGGCCCCCGACATCAGGCCGGCGGCGGCGACTCCAGGTCCATGCGCGTCCGGGCGCTCAGCAACATCGCTGCCGCACTATCGCGCCTGCAAAACGACGCATCGCCCGCCGGGGCCTTCCTGCCGACCCTGCGACAGGCCATTGAGCGCTTCGGCGCATTGTCGGAATTTACCCTGCGCCGCCTTGGGCGCTTCGAACTCAAAAGCGATGCGCAACTGCAGAAATTCCTCGAACAGGTCGAGATGATCCGCCAGAAGCTGGGCGATAACTACCTGGCGGACCTCACCAAGCTGTCGGCAAACACCCGCAGCGAAATCATCGTTGCCATCGAAACCAGGAGGGAGTAGGCACGCAGCCCGCGCAAGCGCCGCGCCACAGGACGACCACCGACCACCGACACGCACATGCGCGGCGCCACCGGACGACCTGCAGGACCACAAACCAGCGACCAACGCCCGCCGAGCCCAGCCCGACAACAGACCAGCAGACCTACAAACCGCCGACAGTCGCCATACCGCTGGTTATCGCCGCCCCCACCCTCAAAAAGAAATCTGTGTTAATCTGCGGAATCTGTGGATAGAAAAATCTTCGGTCAGCACCAACGGGCGACGTCGACGGGGGCGAGTTTGGGGACGTGGATGACGTCCTGGTCATCGAGGTAGTAGCGCAGCGAAGCGCCGGCGGGGACGTCTTCGCTGGCGGGTTTTTCGGCGGGGTAGCCGACGGCGAGGAGGTACATGACCTGCTGGCTAGGGGAGACTTGCAGGAGTTTGCGCAGGGGTTCGCGCTGGATGGCACCCAGCCAGCAGCAGCCCAGGCCATTGGCCTGGGCAACGAGCTGCATGCTCTGGATGGCGGCGCCAGCATCAGCGTGAGCCATGGGCGCGGCGTCGCTGGGGCCAAGCACGGCGATGTAGGCCATGGCGGCGTTCTTGCCCCATTCGGGATTGCGCTTGGGGCGCACCATGGCGCCCCAAGCCGTCTGCGCGAAGACTTTTTCGGCCATATCGGCTGAGGCCACCACGACGTAGCGCAGCTGCTGCATATTGCCGGCGCAAGACGTCACGCGGGCGCCGTCAATCATCTGCCGCAGGACCTCTTCCGGCACGGCCTTCTGCTCAAAAAAACGGATAGTACGGCGGTCTTTGATAAGTTTCAACATCGCGGGGTCTCCTGTCGTTGGGTCGCGTGATGGGAAATGCCGAGGCAAGTGACGCGGCTCGCTGGCGCACTATCACCCTCGCTTCGCGGCGGACTTGCCGTATTTGGATGCCGGCGTCGCCCGTGAAAAGGCCCAGCTGCGAATGGCCTTGATCTGCTGCTCCATGGTATCGGACAACGGCACGATGCGGCCGATGACATTGCTCAGATCGCGCTGGTTGAAGGGCCGTTTTTCGTAGAAGGCGTCGGTACGGGCAGAAATCACCGCCTGCTCGATTTCGGCGCCGTTCCAGCCCTCGGTCATGATCTGCAGCATCTTGAAATCGAAGTCATCAGGATTGGCGCCATTGGCTTTGAGGTGGATGCGCATGATGTCTTCACGTTCTTCCTTCGACGGCAGGTCGCAGAAGAACACTTCGTCAAAGCGGCCTTTGCGCAGGACTTCGGCCGGCAGCGCCTGGATTTTGTTGGCGGTGGCGGCGATGAAAATCAGCGGCGGCTTTTCCTGCATCCAAGTGAGGAAGCTTGAGAAGATATGCGAGGCGATGCGGTCGCCGGATTCGTCCAACCCCAGGGCGTTTTCGATTTCATCGATCCACAGCACGGCCGGGGCGACGGACTCGATCGTTTTGAGCGCGCGGTGGAAGGCCTCTTCCGGCGTGCCGTACATGCCGGAGAACACCAGATTCATGTCCAGGCGGAACATGGGGATATTCCACAAGGACGAGATGGTCTTTACCGCTAGACTCTTTCCACAGCCACTGACACCCATCATCAAAAGCCCTTTGGGAATGGGCACGCCGGCATCCAGGGCCTCGCGGGTGAACATGTGCTGGCGTTTGAGCAGCCAGTCCTTCAAATTGTCCAGACCGCCAATGCCATCCACGCGCCAACGCGGCGGCGAAAATTCCAGAAAGCCGGATTTTTTGACCACGTTTTTCTTCTCGGCGAAGATTTCGTCCAGCAGCTGATCTTTATCGGCGTTTTTGAGTCTACAGGCGCGGTGTAGCACGTAGCTGATTTCGTTTTCGGTGAGGCCCTTGAGGGCCAGAATGACCTGGCGGATGACATCTTCGGGAATGACGTAGTCGGGATTTTCCGCGACCAGCGCATGGATCTGCGCGGCAATATCGCTTTCGTCCGGCGGGGCGACCTCCAGCAGATGGACTTCTTTTTTGAGTGCTTCGGGGACATTCATGTCCGCGCAGAGGAGGAAAACCACGCGGTCGTGTTTAAGTCGACCGTCATTGTAGGCCTCGCGTAGCGCGCGGACGACGTGCGGGTCGCTCATGAAGGGCGCCAAGTCGCGCAGCACGATCATGCCGCGCAGGTCTTGGCTGATGATGCTCAGGATGGCCTTGACGGGGTCAGTGGTCTCCGCGGCGGCGCCTTCCAGGCCCATGACGCTTGACCACAGCCGTACCGGCGTGCTTTCGCCGGCGGCGAGCTCGCGAATACCACGGATAATGCGTTCTTCCTCGGGACTGTAGATGTACACCAGCGGGCTACGCCCGGTAATGGTGCTTTGCAGTTGGTCCATCATTTCAGACATAACGCGTTCCTTCCAGATGCCGCCCCGGCGCAGGGCGGCGTCACAGCTCCTTGATATAGATATTTCGGAACCAGATGGGATTGCCGTGATCCTGCAATTCGATCTGGCCGCTCGGGTAGATGGGCTTGGCGCGGTTCCAGTAGTTCTCCATGACGACCTCGTCCACGACCAGCTCGCCATTGAGCCATACCGACACGATCTCTCCGACCATGCGGATGCGGAAACGGTTCCACTCACCGATGGCATTGTCCATGATGTGGGTCGGATTGCTCGGGTGCTGCTTGTTGTTGTAGAGTCCGCCGGAGCCGATCTTCCACTGGGTGTGATCCCATATCTGCACCTGCGGCGATCCTCGCAGATAAATGCCGGTATCGCCACGCGGGCCGATGCGCCAATCGACGTACATTTCGAAATCGGCGTAGTCCTTCGCCGTGCAGAGCGCCTTGCCCTTGCCGTCGAATTCAAGCATATCGCCGACGACTTTCCAATGCTGGCGCATCTGCTCGTCGGCGGCCTGTTGCGCGGCGGCGAGTTCGTCGGGAGTCATCTGGGCGCGTTTTTCGGGATTGGCGACCAGGCCCTTCCAGCCGCTGAGGTCGCGCCCGTTGAACAGCGCGGTGAAGCCCTCCGGCGGCACGTTGTGCGGACCGTCCACGTAGGGCGCCAGCGGCTTGATACGAATGTTGCGGAATTCCACCAGCGCGCCATGGCCGAGCCAGCCGAGGTGTCCGCGGCGGCGCTTGAGGCCCGGGTGCTTGGCCAGCCCCTGCCCATCTGCCGTTTCCGTGATCGTGCTCAGATCGGCGTCGACAATGATCTGGCCGTTGAGCGTCACCGTGATCTGCGAACCCTTAGCGACGACTTCCTGCGTATTCCATTCGCCGGCGGGCTTCTGCGCGCCGACTTTCGCCGGCACCACGCCGTAGATGGAACCATGATGCTGCCAGGACTGGAGCGCATAGCCGTGCACGGCCTGGTAACCGGCGTCATCAATGATCTGCAGTTCCATGCCGTCGTAAGCCGGATTGCCGCTGATCGGCGAGCGTATCGCCAGGCCATTGTTGGCACCGGGGCCGAGTTTGAACTCAAATCGCAGCACAAAATCGCCGAACTCCCACGCCGTCAGCAGCTGTCCGCCCTTCTTGGGATCGCAGAAGAGATTGCCATCGGCATTGACGCCGTAGCCGCCGGTGCTGCCGATCCAGCCGTCGAGGTCCTTGCCATTGAAAAGCGGGACAAAGCCCTCAGCATCGGCCGCGGGCAATGGCGGCGCGGGCGGCGGCGCGGGCTCCTCAGCGGCGGCGAAGCGCTCCGGGGTCTTCCCGGCCGCATAGGCTTCGAGTTCCACCACGTGCACATAGGGGCCGACACCGCGCGTGATGTTCAAGCGCACGTAGCGCACCGTCCGCGCTGGGAAACGGTGCACGATGCCCTGGGCATCCGCAGGCGTGTCATTGGCGGCATTGTCGGCCACCTGCTCCCAGGTTTCGCCGTCGGCGGAGACCTCGACGGTGTAGGCGTAGCTGCGTTTGCCATCCCAGTAGAAAATGACCCGCACGGCGTCGATACTGGCCTTGTGCTGCATATCCACCATAATCCAGGTGGGGCATTTATCCGTATGCCATCCGTCATTCTTGCCGATGCGGCCGTCGTTGACGCGGTCCGGCGAGTGGTCCTGCTCCTGCTGACTGCCGGCCTGCACCGGCTGTTTGAATAGCAGATTGGGGCCGGGGGCCTTCGGCGTCTTCCCCGTCAGCGAATAGACCTCCAGTTCCACCAGATGCACGGCCTCATTGACGCTGTTCTTCAGGATGTTCAGGCGCACATAGCGCGCACGGCAAGCCGCCGGCAGGAGGTGATTGACGCCCTTCTCGTCAGCGGCGCGGTTATTTTTGCTGTGATCGACGACCTGCTGCCAGGTCTGATTATCCTCGGAGACCTCGATGGTGTAGGTGTAGAAACGACGGCCGTCCCAGTAGAAAATCGGCCGGACCGAAAAGATGTCCTCGACCTGTTCCAGATCAAGCGTCAGCGAGCTCGGCCAACGGGCGCCGAACCACGCGTCATCGCGGGTGATGCGGCCGTCCACGGCCTTGTCGGGCGAGTGATTGCCCTGCTGCGGGCAAGTCGTCGTCACTGGCTTGCCCATGGCGATATTCACGCCCTGGGAGGGAAAACGCGCCAGCTGGGCCATGGCCTGCTCTTTCAGCGCGTCGTTCGTGCTGACGGCGAGGACTTTTCGCAGCGCCTCCCCAGCGGCGCTGGTAGTCATGCCGGGGTCTTTGGCGTCCCGCGCGCAGACGAGCTTGACGGCTGCCGCAGCGGCCTCGTCAGCCAGTTCGGGATCAGCAAAAGCCGGCAGGACAATACCGGTCAGGACCGCGTCCTGCCGCAGCGCCGCTGCGGCGGCGAGCACCAGTTTGCGCTCGTCAGCGCGCTGACAGAGCGCCATGAGCTGCCCAAGCTTCGTCAGGCGATCAGCGGCAGCCAGCCCGAGGTCCTGCCCAAGGAGGCGTGACAGCCCCCGCAGCGCCAGCACCCGCGCCGTCGGCGGCTCCGGCTGTGCGGCCAGGGTGAAGAGCGCGTCCATGGCGTCGACCGTCGGCCAAGCGGCCAATGCGCGCACGGCGGCATCGCGCACCGCCGCGTCGTCATTGGCCAGATCGGCCTGCACGGCCTGCAGGGCCGCCGCCGAAGCAATCTCGGGCGCGAGCTGCAGGAATGCCGCGCGGGTCGCCCCGGTCGCCGTGGCCAGTGCCGCAAGCACTTTTGTGGCGCAATCGCCATTGCCGCGCGCGAGATTGACCAGCGCGGTCTGCGCAGCGCGACGCTCGGCGGCATCATCAATGGCTTGCACGCGGCCGATGATTTCATCGCAGTCTGCCGCCTGCGCCAGATTCGCCAGGGCCTTCCAAGCGGCACGGCGGACGCCGCTATCGCCATCATCCAGCTGCGCGAAGATGGCCCGCCGCTGCGCGACGGCCCGGCGCAAGGCCAGGATGTCCATCAACGCGGCCTTGCCATCCGGAGTGGCGTTGTCAATGGCGGCGGCAATCAGCGCGGCAAAATCGTCGTTGCGCTGCTGAATCAGCACCGCGCGAATGGCCGACAAGTCGTCTTTGGGCGCCGTGGCCATGGCCGCGGCCAAGAGTGCGGTGCAGTCCACCGGCGCGACGCCGGGCAGCGCAGCGTAGGCGGACTGGCGCAGCACCGCGTCCTCTGCGCGCAGCTGCGCTTCGATGTAAGGCCGGGCGGCGGTGGCGCCGCGGCGGCCGAGCATAGCAATGATGGCTGCCGCGAGCTCCGGCGGTGCGGCGCCAGCAACGGCAACGCAGTGATCGACCACGGCGACGTCCGGATGGCGTTCCAACAGCGCCAGGGCCGCTTCCCGCGCCACCAGATCGCCCTCGCGCAGCTGTTGCGACAGCAGCGGCAGGGCCTCGCCTAGACCGGCGTAATCCAGCAGCAACGCCCGGGACGCTTCGCCCGGATAGCGCACATGCAAGGCGCGCGCCACTGCCGCCGCGCGCTCCGGCGTCGGCAGCCGCGCGGCCAGCGTCGCCAAGGCGTCCAGCGCGGCGCTGCGGCGGCCGGCTGGGCCGGCGACGATCGCGTCCAGCAGCTCGGGGAGAATCCCCTCGTCGGCACATTCGGCCATGGCGCGCCACAGCACGGGCTTATCCACCTCGGCGGCATCGGCCAATGTCGTGCGCATAACGGGCAGCGCGTCGCGATCCCGCAGGGCGCCCAACGCATGACAACACGCCAGGCGGCGCGCCGGCGGCGTGGTCGCAGCAACCGCAGCAGCTCGCAGGGCCGCTTTAGCGCCGTCGTCGCCAATCTGCACCAGCGCCAGGACGGCGTAATCCGCCGCACGTTCGCTGGTCAATGCCACGGCGATGGCCGGCACTTCCGCCGGCCCGCCCACGAGTTGCAGCGCCTTGAGCAGCACGCCGCGAGCGACGTCATCGGCGGCCGTCGGCAGCAGCTTCGCCAGCGAGGCCGCCAGAGCCTCCCGTTCGGCGTCGGCACCGGGTCGCATCGCGTGCATCACCAGCGCCTCAATGGCGAAGGACGCCTGGACGGTGCCCTGGTCGTTGTCTTCCTTAAGCAGCGCCGCCAGCACGCGCAATGTCTCCTCGCCGCCGCTCTGCAGTTGCTGCACCATGGCCTTGCCCGCTGCGGGCTCGGCCCAGGTCAATTTTGTGATGAGATCGTTGACATTTTCCGCCAAGGCTGTCATGGCCGCTCCTATTGCGCATGCTGTCAGAACAATGTGATTAATGCCGCTCTTCATGATCCCCTGCCTTCTCGTAGTGATGGGCTGTACTGAGGCTACCGGCAGTCGCTGGTTCAGCCGATGCGCCATGGTGCGCGCATGGGCTGTTCGGCCAGCCGATTGGCCTCGGGATCATTCACAAACCGGAGGGTCGCCGGATCAAAATGCAGCTTCCGGCCGCTGCGGATCGCGCAGTTGGCCAGGTGCACCAGGATATTGCTGCGGTTACCGTTGAGTTCATTCAGGCCGAACGTGCGGCGGGTGCGCACGGACACATTGAAGTCACTGACCTGCGGTGCCGGCTCGGGCAGTTCCTTAACCAGCTGGGCGAGATTGGCCGGCTCCGTGCGGAAGTTCTGAAAGACCTTGCCATTCGGCCCCTCGATAAAGGGCTTGCCGGCAGTTTCACGCGCGCCCCATTCGCAGGATTCGAGGATGATTTTGCAGCCGTCGGCGTACTTCATGTACACCTGTCCCCACAGCCCCACCACGTCGGGATGCTGCGGCCATGGCGCCGTCGCCTCAATCTCCACCGGGCTGGTGTCGTCCTTGTCGAGGATGTACTGCACCGGATCGAGATAGTGCTGGCCCATGTCGGCCAAGCCGCCGCCGTCGTAGTCCCAGTAGCCGCGGAAAGAGCCCGACGTGCGATGCGTGGTGTAAGGCTTCCAGGGCGCCGGACCCAACCAGCGGTCGTAGTCAATGTCCGCCGGCACCGGCTCCGGCGGCAAGCCGAGTTTGCCGGTCCACATGGACGCTTTCCAGGAAAAGCCCGTCAACGCGCTGACACGCACGGTCAAGGGCCAACCCAGAGCGCCGCTTTGCACGAGCTTCTTCAGCGGCGCGACGGTCGTGCCCAGGCCGTAGAAACTGCCGTAAAGCCGAAACCAGGTATTGAGCCGAAACACGCGGCCATTGCGGCGCACGGCGTCAGCAACGTGCGTACCCTCGGCAATGGTGCGCGTCATGGGCTTTTCCGCCCAGACATCGCAGCCGGCATTCAGCGCGGCGATATTCTGCAGGGCGTGCCAGTGCGGCGGCGTCACCACGTGCACGACGTCAATGGACTCGCGGTCGAGCATCTCACGGAAATCCAGATAGGCGTGGCAATCCGCGCCGGCGCGCTGGACAGCGGCGTCCCGCCGGGACTTTCGCACATCGCAGACGGCGACCAGCTTGGCCTGCGGGTCCTTGAGTACATAGCCAATGTGGGCGTTGCCCATGCCGCCGACACCGATTATCGCGTGATTGATGCGGTCATTGGCGCCGGGCCGTCCCGGCGCCGCCAACACCGACCGCGGAATGATGGTCAGCGCCGTCCCAGCCAGCGCGCTCGTACCCAAAAAACTGCGGCGGGTCATACCCAAATCCGACATGTGCGACACTCCTTCTGCTGACAAGCCCGGAGGGGACTGTTTCCCCCGGGCATTCCCGAAAAACGCCGTTACCACGGCCGACCGGCGCCATCAAGGCGCCGGCCAGCGCGTTATTTTGCCTCAAAAAAGGCCTTGTACGCCTTGTAACCCATATAGATATCGACCTTGCTGGCACATTCCTGCGGGGCGTGCATGCTCAGGAGACCCACGCCGCAGTCCACCACGTCCATGCCATAGCGAGCCAGGTATAACGCGATGGTGCCGCCGCCGCCGACATCGACTTTGCCCAACTCGCCCATCTGCCAGGCGACGCCGGCGTCATTGAAGATGCGCCGCACGTCGCCCATGAACTCCGCGCTGGCATCGCTGGAGCCGGACTTGCCGCGGGCGCCCGTGTACTTGCTGATCACCACGCCACAGCCCATCTTACCCATGTTGTTCGGCGAACTCACCTCCGGAAAGGCCGGGTCGTGCAGCGCATTGACGTCGGCGGACAACATGCGCGAGCGCGCCAGCGCACGCCGCACCGTCAGCTCGTTGTAGCCATCGCCCATAAGCGCGGACAATTCGGCGACGGTGTTTTCCATGAACATCGAATCCATGCCGGTGGAACCATAGGAGCCGATTTCCTCCTTGTCGCAGATAACGGCAGCGCGAGTGCGAGTAGGCACGCCCTTGGCGTCGAGGATAGCGCGAATGGCGCCGTAGGCGCAAACGCGGTCGTCCTGGCCATAGCCGAGAACCATGGAGCGGTCAAGACCGAGTTCGCGCGCGGGGCCGGCCGGCACCAGTTCCAGTTCAGCGCTGGCGAAGTCTTCTTCCTCGATGCCGTACTTGTCCTTGAGCAGGCGCAGGACGCGGAGTTTGGTGCGGTCCTTGAAGTCCTTGTCGCCATCGTCCTTGGGCACCGGCCGGCTGGCGAGGAGGACATTGAGGGCCTCGCCGGAAAACGCCTCAGCGAGGGTCTTCTTGGCCTGATCGGCACCGAGGTGGGGCAGGAGGTCCGTGATAGTCAGCACGGGATCACCGGGGTCTTCGCCGATATTCAGCGTCACGCTGGTGCCGTCGCGGCGGATCACCACGCCATGCAGCGCCAGGGGAATGGTCACCCACTGGTATTTTTTGATGCCGCCGTAGTAGTGGGTGTCAAGCATGGCCATGCAGTCGTCCTGATAGAGCGGATTGGGCTTGGCGTCCAGCCGCGGCGAGTCGATATGCGCGCCAATCAGCGACAGACCATTTTCCAACGGCTCCTTGCCGATCTGCGCCAGGAACAAGGTCTTGCCATGACAAGAGCGATAGACCTTCGTGCCGGGCTTGAGCTTCTTGCCGGCGGTGGCGAGCGCGTCCAGGTCCGCAAAACCAGCGTCTTTGGCCAGCTTCAGCGCGATGTCGTGGGCCAGCCGTTCGGTCTTGGCGTCGCTGATGAAACGAATGTAGTCCGCGCAGTAATTCTCCACCTGTTTGAGCTCGGCGGCACTGAGCTTCTCCCAAACGGATTCCTGCTTCCAGGGCGTCACGGTCTGGCGACTCTTCGGGTCGTCCTTGGCGGTTTTCTTGGCAGGCATGAAATGATGCTCCTTGGTTGGCTGTTTCTTAATTCAAAATGCTCGGACGCGAGGTCCCTGATGGGTACTTATTTGCTGACGGGTTGTTGCAGGAACTGCTCAATGACGGGAATGATTTCCGCGCCGGCGTCTTCCAGCAGGTAATGGGACGCGTTCGGGTAAGTATGGACCGCGGCCTTAGGGTAGATTTCCCGCAAACGCGCCAAAAAGCCCAGATGGAAGCAGAAGTCCTGCTCGCCCCAGCACATCAGTATGGGCTTGTCTGCCAGCAAGGGTAGTTTCTCACCGATGGTCTTCAGGGTCGTCCAAGTCGGATGGCTGGGCTTGAGAGGAATGTCCTGCACAAAACGCTGCGTGGCAATGCGGTCGTGCCAGTTGCCGTAGGGATGACGATAGCCTTCTTGGACCGCCGCTGGCAGTGGCTTCGCCGGCGCCATGCGAATGGCTGCCTCGACAAAGCCATTCAGGCCGCGCACGAGCACGGCACCCAGCCCCGGGCAACGGCAGAGCGCGATCCGCCGCGGACAGTCGTCCGACAGAAATGCCGCCGTGTTCATCAGTACGATGCGGTCGATCCGCTCGGGATGCCTTGTCGCATAGCCCATGCCGACGCCGCCGCCCCAGTCATGGAGTACCAAGGTCAGGCGCTTGAGCTTGAGCTCGTCATTCAGCCAGTGCTCAATGCAGCGGATGTGGTCCTCCAAATGATAGGGCCAGTCCTGCGGCTTGTCTGACAAACCACAGCCAATGAGGTCGGCAGCCAGTGCGCGCTGGCCACCGGCGGCCACGCGACGAATGAGGTCGCGATACATGAACGACCAGGTGGGATTGCCGTGAAGCATCACCACCGCCTCGCCCTGCCCTTCGTCCACATAATGCAACGATGGGCCGTCGGGGGTCTGATAACGATGCGATGCAAAAGGATACAAGTCTTTCCAGGTCATTCAGTTCTCCGTCAGCGCGTCATGTCTTGCGCCGCGGCGGTCTCCGCCGCCGCAACTGGTTTTTTTGTCTTCGTTCGTCGTCGTCAAAAATGCCTGCAGGCGGCCTAGAAGGGCACGATCTCCTGCATTACGGGCTGGACCATGATTTCCGGGAAGACCAAGTGGTCGGGGAATTCGCAGATTTTCACCACGAGGTCGCCCATCTGCTCGCCGGTCATCACCCGGCCGCGGCGCGCCTCAGCCATGGGCCCGAGCCCCGCCGCCACGGAGAATTCCGTCTCGCCCCAAGACGGCGTCAGCACGGTCACGCGCACATTATGCGGGCGCAGCTCGGTGTAGAGTGCGCGGCTGAACATGTCCACGCCAGCCTTGGCGGCCGTGTAGGTCGCAAAACCCGGCCAGCCATAGTGCGCGCAGACGCTGGTGATGTTGATGATCAGGCCCGACTTGCGCGCCGTCATCAGCGCCGCAGCCCGCCGGCAGCCATAAATTACGCCCAGCAGATTGGTCTCGATGGAGCGGCGGATGTCGTCGTCGCTCTGCTCTTGCAGTGGCGCGATATGCACGCCGCTGCCCGCGTTGTTTATCAGCACATCGATGTCGTCACCGCAGGCGGCGAAGATGCGATCCCAGTCCGCCGGTTTGCCGACATCGCCGGCGACGGCCTGCACGCCGATCTCGGCGGCGCTCTGCGCTAGGACGTCCTGCCGGCGGCCAGTGATCCACACCTGGGCGCCGCGGGCCTTCAGTGCTGCGGCAATGCCCTTGCCATAGCCCTGCGAACCGCCGGTGACAATCACTTTCTTACCTTTGCAGTCCATCATCGACCTCCTTGACGCTTGCTTTCATCACGCAAAAACTCGGCCGGCAACGCCGCCGGCGACACGCCAAACCGCATCGCCAACGCCGCCGCCGTGCCGGCGGCCGTGCCCAATTGCATCATCTTACGGGATAGCCGGCAGCTTGATGCCGCCAGGCTCGAAAAGCCGGCCACACGGCCAGCTACCAACATATTGTCAAAGGCCAGCGGCTGCAAACAACGATAAGGCACGCCGTAGGGGCCGCTGATCCTGCCGCTGGCATGCCGCGCGCCATGGCGATCCAGGCCGTGACCGGCAATGGCAATCACATCGGGATACCCCGGCGGCGACAGCAGATCCTGCTCACGCAACATGTAACGGCAGCGCACCCGATACGACTCGCGAACCCCCATTGCTGAATAGAGATGCAGCAGTCGATAGCCGCGCAGCTGCGGCCAGGCGTCCTGCACATGATGCCAATAGCAACGCACACGCCGCTCACTCTCGGCCAGCGCCACCGCCGGCGACAGCGCCTGCAGCTCAGCGCCGCTCATCGTCGACAGCATATTGCAATTCAGATCGCCATTGGGAAAATGCGCCGCGACCATCGCAGGAAACTGCTCCGCCCACCAGCACCGCGCGGGGATGTCCCCCCGCAGCGCCTCTACCGCCGGCGAGGCCACCGGCGTGACCCGGAACATCCTGGTCGCGCCATTAAGGCGGCCCGTGGCTTCCTCCGGCGCATCGGGTTCGCCAAAGGCCGCCCGGGAGTCCTCGCCCTGCAAGAGCTCGCAACCGGCAAGACGCGCCAGGACGCCGCAGCAATCCACGAAGTAGCGCGCGCGAAATTCTTCGCCGGCGCGTGTCCGCAGCGCCGTGATTGCGCGGTCGCCGTGCTCGACGGCGACGACTTCCCGGCCGTCGCCGACCTCGCAACGGCCGCTCTCACGCAGCATATCGCGCGCACACTGATCCCACGCCGCCGGCTCGAAGATGACGCCGCCAACAGGATTACGTACATCGGGCGGCACCGTCCAGTCCAGCGCCTCGGTATCGCTGTAACTCATGCTGCTATCCAGGCCGAGTTCGCAGCCGGGAAAAGCCGCGTCGTCGCCCTGCAGAAAATAGCGGTGTTTGAGGTAGCGGTAGATGCCGCAGGCGTTGGGCAGGCGACGCATGCGCTCGTAGAGCTGCCGCGGCGCGCCGGAGCCATCGCATTCGGGCTCCCAGCAGCAGACGCCAGCCAGCGTGGAGTTACCGCCGAGCATCGCCTCGCATTCCAGCAGCGCCGTGTGCGCACCGGCACGAGCGGCCGCCAGCGCTGCGCCAAAGCCCGCGCTGCCACCACCAACAACCACGACATCATAGGCTGGCGACATGGCTACGCCGGCTTTACTGCTTGGACCGGATCAGCTCCGTCAGCGTCGCGACGGATTTCAAGACGTCGGCAGTTATATCCGACGGCTCAAATTTGACCTCGAAGATTTCTTCCATGGCCACAATGAGCTCCAGCAGCAGGAACGAATCCACGCCGTATTCGGAAAGCTCGACATCCGTGGCGATTTCCGCCGGCGCGATATCCAAAAAAAGTCTTTCGACGATCAGCTCTTTGAGTTGCTGTTCCAATCCTTCAGCCATGTTGCGCTCCTCTGCGTGGTCGGGTTATTCTGCACCCGGCGAAGCGTGGTCATTTCGCGGCAGGGGAATGACCAACACCGGGCAAGTCGAACGTTTCACCACCTTTTCGGCAACCGTGCCGAAGAAGATGGACTGCAAGGCGCCACGGCCCTGCCGACCAAGGACAATCAGGTCGGCTTCAAGCTCACGGGCCACATCAATGATCTTCGCGTAATCTTTGCCAATGCGGAACTCCGCCCGGAAGGGCACGCCAGCGGGCACGCGGGGACGGTACTCGCCGGCAATCTTGGCGTCGAGCGCCTCCCGCGCATTTTTATCCACGTCGGTATCCAATTCGTAAATGTAGGTCTTCCAGAACTGCGCGTCGGGCTCGGGGATGACATGAAGCAGAATGAGCTCGCAGCCATCGCGCTTGGCGGCCGCGTCCACCGCGAAATCGAAGGCGTAGTGGGCGTTGGCCGAAAAATCCGTGCAAAACAGAACCCGCTTCATCTGAGTGTATTCCGCTGTCATGCTGCCACCTCCAGTGCCAATCTCCGCGGCTAAGCCGCCGTGGTACCTCTACAACGCAGGAATAGTTGAAATAATTGCCGAGACCGCGCCGGCGCGGTCACCGCGCCAGATAGCGCGGCAAGGCCAGGGCCAGGTCGGGAAAGACCAGCATCAATGCGGACATCAGCACGAGGATGACCACGTAGGGCCAAGCGCCGCGGAAGATGTCCTGCAGCGGTATTCGGCGATCAATACCACTGACCACGTAGACATTGACGCCGACCGGCGGTGTGATCACGCCCATCTGCACCACCAGCACCACCATGACGCCAAACCACACAGGGTCGTACTGCAGCGCTTTGATCACGGGGAAAAAGATCGGTATGGTCAACAGCACCAGCGCCAGGGCATCAACCATGCAACCGGCCACGAGGTAGAACAGCAGGATGAGCGCCAGGGTCACCCAAGCGGGGACCGCCAAGGTCGTCAACGCGTTGGCCAGCTCGCTGGGCAGACGCGTCAGGGCCAGGAAACGCCCGAAGACCATCGCACCGGCGATGATGATCAGCACCATGGTCGACACCCGAATGGTTTCCATCAGCGACCGAACAAGGGTCTTCCAGCTCAGCGCGCGCCGGCAGAGTGCCACGACAATGCTGCCGGCGGCGCCGACAGCGGCGGCCTCCGTCGGCGTGAACCAGCCGATAAACATGCCGCCCATCACCAGCAGGAACAGCAGCGCGGTCTCAATCACGCCAAGGAGCGAGCGGAAACGCACACCCCAGCTGCAGGGCTCCGCCGGCGGCCCCAGCTCAGGCCGGAAGGCGCAGAGTGCCAGGCAGAAGAATGCGAACAGTCCCGTGAGGATCAACCCCGGTACCACGCCGGCCATGAACAGCGTGGCCGGCGACAGCTCGGTCATGATGCCGTACACAATGAATACTACGCTGGGCGGTATGAGCATGCCCAGGCTGCCACCGGCAGCGACCAGGCCGGCGCCCATGCCGAGGTGGTAGTTGTGCCGGCGCATCTCCGGCAGGGCCACCGAGGCGATGGTCGCCGCCGTCGCCGGTCCCGACCCGCAGATGGCGCCAAACGCCGCGCAAGCGCCGATGGTCGCCACGCCCAGGCCGCCGGGAAGCCGCCCGAGCCAGCGATAGGCCGCGTCAAAAAGCCGGCGGCTGATGCCCGCGTGAAAAGACACCTGGCCCATGAGAATGAAGAGCGGTATCACGCTCAAGTCGTACTTGCTGAAGGTCTCGTAGCTCACGCTTACCAGCATGTGAAAGGCCCCGACCGGGTTGTGGATGATCATGGCAAAGCCCATGCAACCCACCACCGCCAGCGCAAAGCCCACCGGCATGCTCAGCATCAACAACAGCAACAACAAAAATATGCCCAGAACTCCAAGGGTAAATAGGCTCATGGCTTCATCATCTCCTGTCCTGGATGCATCAAGTTGTAGAATTTGACCAGCACGACCACGGCCAGCGAGAAGGCCATCAGCCACCACACCCAGAAAATGGGTATCTGCAAAGTCAACGTCACACTGCCACGCCGCAACAGCGTCCCGCCATAGACCACGCAACGCCACGACATGAAGCAGAACAGCAGCAACACCAGCGTTCGACACACGCTATCCGCCAAAACCCGGCCGACCCGCGGCATTTTGTGAAAGAAATACTCCACGGCAACATGGCCCTTGACGGCCGTGGTGTAGGGCAATGCCGTCACCACGCTGATACAGCCGGCGATGCTGACGATGTCCACCACGCCCGGCAAGGGATGGCCCAGGCGCCGCATGATGATGTCCACGCAGGTGATGATCATCATCAGCAACACGCCCAACGCCGACACGCCAGCCAGCGTCATCACCAGCGCCGACACGCTTCGCTGATACACGTTCCACATCATGGCTGTTCTCCTTGTTTCGTGCTGTCACCCGTTGTCTGCGCAGCCGCGGCTGCCGCTCGGTTCCGCCGTGCGTCAGCGACCGCAGCCTTGAGGAAGGCCATGGCCTCCGTGCCCGGCAATCCCGCCGCGTCGGTCTTCTTCACCCAGTTTTCCAGCAACGGCACCATCGCCGCCGCCGCGATGGCGTCGTCTTCAGCTGACATGTCAGTGATGGTCTTGCCCAGTCCCTTGACGAATTCGAGCCCATCGCGATCCACCTGGTCCCAGGCGTTGCCATGCTGGTCGATCCATTCGCTATTGACCTCGCTGATAGCAGTCTTGATGTCCTCCGGGAAGCGTTCCCACACCTGTTTGTTCATGACCACGAACATCGCCGTGGTGTAACCGGCCGCCGGCACTCTGGTAACATGGTTGATCACTTCCCCCTGCCGCCAGCCCTTGAGGGTCTCCATCGGGCAGAAGGTGCCATCGACCACGCCACGCCGCAGCGCCTCGTAGGTGTCCGGCTGGCTCATGCCCACGGCATTCGCGCCCATGGCCTTGACCATCTGCGCGGTAATGCCCGTGCCGCGAATGCTCCGGCCTTTGAGGTCGCCCAGGGACGCCACCGGCTCCGTCGTCGCCAAGATCCCCGGACCATGCGCATGCACGTAGAGCACATGCACATCGGACAGCTCCTTGGGCTGAAAGCGCGCAATGAAGTCGTTGGCAATGCGCGTCGCCGCCATGCCGTCCGGATAGCCCAGGGGCAAATCCAGGGCTTCCAGCAAGGGAAACAGCCCGCGCGTGTAGGCGAAACAACTCATGCCCACATCCGACACCCGATTGATTACGCAATCGAAATTCTCCGCCGCGCCAGTCAACGCCCCGCCGGGAAAGATATCGATCTGTACCCGACCATCCGTGCGGCGGTACACTTCGTCGGCCCATTCCCGAGCCAGCAGGCTGTGAATGTGCGAAGCCGGGAAAAAGACGCTGTAGGCCAGGCGGTACTCCGCGCCTTTCTCCCGTCCGCAGGACAATCCCAGCAGACACAAGGCCGTCAGCAACAGCAATCGGCCACCACGCCGCCACCACTGCGCTGACCATGTCGTCGTTCTCATAGTGCACTCTCTTTCTTCTCTTCGAACTTTGAGGGCTGCAAACAAAAAAACACCGGAATCATGACCGTCGCGCGTCATGATGGCCGGTGTGCTGTCCGCTGCTGCGTCTGCGCCGGCTGGATCGCCGGCCTCGGGCGCAGTCAGATTTTCTGCCGCAGGAATTCCACGGCGCGGCGTATATCCGCTTCGGGGTTGGCTCCGACCTCACGCTCAACGGTCAGATAGCCCGCATAACCCACTTCGGAAAGGGCCGCTAAATAGCGATCCCAGTCCACTTTTCCTTCTCCAAGCGGCAGCTCATTGAAAAGCTCGCCGATATTGAGTCCCTCGACGCCCCCTTCGGCAAAAGCCGCATAGACCTTCACCGGGTCACAGGGACGGTATTGCACGCCGTCCTTGGCGTGCGTGTGCTTGATGTGCCGGCGCAAGGCGTACACCGCCTCCACCGGATCGTCATTCAAGACCATGATCAGATTGGCCGGGTCGAGATTGACGCCCACGCCGCACGAATCGACCTCGTCCAGAAAAGCCGCCAGGCGCGCCGCCGGCTCGGGACCGGTCTCTATCGCAAAAGCCACGCCGCGATCCGCTGCATAGGCGCCGATGTCCTTGCACACGACCAGCTGGTTGCGGTACACGGGCGAGCTGCTGTCCTCTGGCACCACGCCGATATGCGTGGTCACCACCGTCGTGCCCAAATCCACCGCCAGATCGACGATCGCCTTGGAACGCCGCGTCTTCACCGCGTTCTCGGCGGCAATCTGAAAGCCGTGGCCGCCAAGATCACCGCATAAGGCCGAGATCTCCAGGCCATTGTCCGCAACCAACGCGCGAAACGCGCGACGATCCGCCGCACTCAACGCCTCGGCACTCATCGCGCCGTCGACCACATAGACCTGAATGCCGTCCGCACCCACCTCACGGGCCTTGCGCACACCAGCCGGTATCGGCAGCCGAAATGAATCAACCATCACGCCTATTTTGAATCGCGACATGAACGCCGTCCTTCACTTTTCAACACTGTCACACCAACAAAATCCGGGAAAAACGGCCGCTAATATAGCACGCTTTGCCACGCGCAAAGCACCGCCGCGCATTTATCAAGCGAAACAACGCAACGGCTCAGCCATTGCTACCGGCCGGTCCCTGGGGACGCCTGGGACTGCTGGGACCGACTTGGCGCCGATTGCCGACGCTTATTGCAGCAGCTCGTTGATCTGTCCGATATAGCCGGCGTAGAAGCTGATGATGCGGTAGCCGATGTAGAGGACGAGGCAGCCGTAGAGTGCTTTCGGCGCCATGAGGGCGGCGATTTCGAGCTGGCGTTCGCCGTCGTTGGCGCAGAAGGTGGCGATGCGTTCGGCGCTGGCGTCGAGGGTGCCGCTCATTTCGCCGGTATCAATCAGCGCCGGGATACTCGACTGCCGTTCTCGGCCGCTGCTGGTTTTGTGGTAAGCGGCGGCAAAGGCCTCGCCGTGTTGGTCGATACGCTTGGCGATGCGCAGGAAGCGCAGCTGGTAAGCCCGGTTGCTGCAACTTTCCGCCGCCAGTTTGATGGCGTTGACCATGCCGATGCCGGCATTAAGACAGAGCGACAAGGCGCGGAAAAAGCTGGCATTTTCGAGATTGAACTGCACGGCGCCCAGCACCGGCACGGCGTCCAACAGGGTTCCAACCAGGCGACTGCGAAACAGCCCCGGCGCCAAGGCCCGCAGCAAGATGAAGATCACCCAAGGCACGGCATACCACAAAATCAGGCGAGAGACGACCTGGGGCATCGTCAGCTGGCCGATGGCGACATCCACCACGCAGAGTATCGGCCCCGCCACATGATACATCAGCAGCGGATACAACATCCCGCTGATGACTTTCTGGCGGAGGCGCTGCCGCAGCGCAAACCAGTCGCTCAGCGAGCGAAAACAGCGGTCCAGCTGCCCGCTGTATTCGCCGGCGGCGGCGACATTGCACTCGAAGCTGCTGAAACAGCTCATGCCCCGCATAGCTTCGGCCAGCGTCGAACCGCCCTGCAGACTTTCCCGCAGCTGCCGAGCCACGCGATTGAAACGTCCGGGATAATGCTGTTCCAAGGCGCGCAAGATGGGCAGGCCAGCGCCAAGCAAGGTGGCCAGAGTGTCATAATACTGGCTGCGATCACCTAATGCGCTCATAGCCACCATCCTCGGGTTGCGTTACTGCGCCGCGACAGGGCGCAAACAGAATGCGGGCGGGGTGCGTCAGATCTTGGTCAGCACGCCCTGGCGATAGAGCAAGGTCATGAAGCGCGTGTCGAGCGTATGACCGGCCTTGTAGGACACGATCTTGCCGCAGAGCCGGCCTTTGTCCAAAAGCGACAATGCCGCGATGAGATCCAGGCAAGCGCGATGCCAGACGGCCTCCAGTGACTTGCCGTCGTGCAGCAGCTTGGGGGTGTTGACATAGGCGCGCTTGCCCGCGACCAAAATGTTGTCTTTCGTGTAGCCCAGGTTGCGTGTGTCGGCAAAAAGTTTGCCGATGGTCTTCATGTAGAACATCACCGCCTGAGAGCAGTTGGTGCGCGCGTGCGCGCCGTGCACAAAGGCGTCGTCCCAGACATCGAAAACCACGCGCTGCTTGCCGATGGCCGTCGGAAAATCAATGGCCACATCCAGAGTCAGCTTGCGATCGCCCGCAGCAGCTGGATAATAGGTCAGGAAACCGCCATTGGGACCGACGATGGTCGCCGGCTCCTTGACGGTCAAAAAGGTCACCGGCCGTGCTTTGTCAACAACGATGCCGGCTTTGCGGATGCCCTCGACGATCGGCATGCTGCCGACCTCGAAGAGCGGCGGGTCACCGCTATCCATGCCGATGCGCACATTGTCCAGCCCCAAGCCAAGGCGATGGGCGACGATGTGTTCGGTCATACGCACGTAATTGTGGGGATTACCGCTACGCAGAACGACATTTCGTTGCGCGGTCCAGACATTGCGGACCGATACGCGGATCGGCAACTGCTCATTGAGGTCCAGCCGTTCCAGCCACCAGCCACGACGAGCGCTGGGCTCGAAGAACAGCGTGCTGCTGATGCCTTTGCTGTAGGTCGCCGGGCCGGTCACATGAAAGCGCCCGCCCAGCGTCGTCTCGTAGGGCTGCGGCTGCCAGCCGTCGGGAGCCATAAAGCTCATGTCAACCGGGATGGCCGCGTGGGCCTCCTGGCTCAAGCGCAACAGATATTCATCACCAGCCAGTATCCTGCTGTCGTCCATGCCGTCCTTTCACAATGCCGTCGTCATGCCGCAAAAATACGGGGCGGCTCGAAGTCCGCCCCGCATCCATTCAGCTTTGCGTGCGTGTCATCAATCGATGGTGACTTCCTTGCCGGCGGCGGCCGAGCGGTAGATACCGTCGATCATCTTCTGCACCGCCATGCCGGATTCGCCGGGGGCGCGCAGGGGCGAGCCGGTCAGACAGGCGTCGGCGAAGTTCTTCAACTTGGCCACAAACAACGAGTTGAACTGCGTGCCGGGCAGGAACGCGGCCTTGGAGTTGATCATCGTCCCGGCGTGGTCCGTAAAGAGAGTCGACGTTTCCCAGTTGAAACCGCCCTTGGTGCCCATGATCTCAAAATTCCACACGTCTTTTTCAATGTGGGCGCTGAAGGACGCCTCGACCTGCATCAACGCGCCGGTGTCAAAGCGGATCTGGCCGATCGCCAGGTCTTCGACCGTGAAGGTCTTCCAGTCCCAGTTGGGCCACATGCTGGTCACTTCCGACGGCTTGTCGCCAATGTAGGTCCAGCAGTTGCCGGACGCCGACACCGGCTTGGGCTCGCCCATGCAGTAGTGCGCGGACTCCATCACGTGCACACCGATGTCAATCATCGGGCCGCCGCCCTGGAGCTCTTTCTGACCGAAGACGCCCCAGTTCGGAATACCGCGGCGACGCAGCGCGCGACACTTCACAAAAAGAATGTCGCCGATGTCGCCGGCGGCCATCGCCCGCTTGAACATCTCGCAGGACGGATGATAGCGGTACTGGAAGCCCGTGCAAAGCAGCTTGCCATTCTTCTTGGCGGCATCGACCATCATCTGGCACTCGGCCGGAGACATGGCCATGGGCTTCTCGGTAATGACGTTACAGCCGGCGTTTAACGCGGCCACGGCAGCAGGCATGTGCACGCCATTCGGAGTGCAGACGTCAACCACATCCGGCTTGATCTCAGCCAGCAGGTCGTCCCACTTCTCGTAGGTGGCCTGAATGCCGTATTTCTCGTTCATCAGCTTCAGGCGATCGGGCTTGATATCACAACCGGCGACGACTTCGATCTCCGGTATCTGCTTGATGGCGTCAAGATGTGTCGTGCTGATGCCACCGCAGCCCACAATCGCCCAGCGCAATTTCTTGCCGACTTCCCGTTTCTCTTCCGTCGCAAATGATTCCGTGCCTACTGCATTGTTCGACATGCCGTTCTCCCTTTTTCTGTTGTATTTCGCCGAAACAACGCAACTCGCGTCTTCAGCATAAATGGCCTAAAATATAACCCGTTGCTGATAAGCCGGCGGACGCCCCCGAAAAAAAGATGATTTGATCGGACCGATCGGACCGATCGGACCGATCAAGTCGTCGGATCCGTCCGATCCGTCGGATCCGTCCGATCCGTCGGATCCGTCCGCGAAAACGACCCTCTGCGATAAAAAAGACCGTCCGCTCTGCCTGTTCTGCCCTTACTGGTCGGTGCGGAAAGGCCCTGCCGGCAATCCGGCCTGGTTGAAAAGCGTGCAATCGGGATTGTTGGCCCAGGCGTAGCGCACGTGCGCCGGCTCGGGTACATCCTTGCTCCAGACCAAGACGCTGTCCTGCCCGTCGATGCGCGCGTCGGCCCAAACGAATTTCATGTCAGCGCCGGCGATGGCGAAGCCCTTGAGTTTGTCGCCCTTGACAGCTAGCCCGTCGTAGCAATAGCTGAAGCGCACGCGAATGGCGGCGCCTTCCCGCGCGAAGCCGCTATAGAGTGGGCCGCTGACGGCGAGGTCCTTTTCGCCGTAGCAGTCCCGGCGGGCCCAAAGGGCCAGCCGGCGACCGACTTCCTGTTTGTTCTTTGGATGCACATCATGGGCATCGCCAATATCGATGGCCGACGCCATGCCCGTCAGCGGCACGGCCAAGGCTTTGGTCTGTGATTCACGGAAATCCGGCCAGCCGGCTTCCACCGGTTGTTCCTGCGGCTTCTGATAGGCAGCCAGCTGCACGTAGTAGAAGGGCAATTGGTCGTCCTGCCAGAGCTCACGCCATGAGCGGATCAGCGCAGGAAATAACACGTCGTGCTGCTTGGGATTGCCGGAGTTGCTTTCACCTTGATACCAGATGAAACCGCGCAGCGGCATGGACGCCAACGGCGCGATCATCGCATTGTAAAAGCCCGTCGGCAGATGATAGGGCTCGGGCAAGTTTCGCGACAGCGCCCGCGGCTCATAGGCCGTCTCAACCTTGAAACGCCAAACTGCCGGGAGCATGACCTTCTCGTCGCCCAAACCGAGGTACTGCGGCCGCGGATAGGTCGGATGGAAGCCCCCGGAGCCATTCTCGTTGAAGACTCGCACAGCAATGACGTTGCGGCCGGCCTTGACGGCCTCGCCCGGCACCGGGTGCGTACGGAACACCCAGATGCCGCCGTTGTTATCACGCCGGCCGATCTCGACGCCGTTGAAATATGCCACGCTGTTCTGAGCGATGATGCCAAGGTAGAGCGACGCGTTTTTGCCCGCCCAGCTTTCCGGCACTGTGATCGCCGCCCGATACCACATCGCACCATCAATCTTGAGGCCCTGCGATTCAATGCTGCCAGGCACCGTCATGTCCCGCCAATCGCTGTCGTCAAAATCCGGCTGGGCCCACGCTGCGCATTCCGGGAGCATACCCGGGTCCTTGTAGGCCGCATCGGCATAAATCTTCCTCCGCAGTGCGTCGTAGGTCGCCCAGTCCTGGTATTCCTCGGCGGGAATGGCCAAAGGCTGCGGCAGGGCCGGATCCGAACGCAGCACATCGGCGGCCACCCACGCCTGACAGGAACTCGACCCAATCGCGCAGTTGACAATACCAATCGGCACGTCCTGCGTCGTCGCCAACTCCCGCGCAAAAAAGTAGCCCGCGGCAGAAAATTTCGGTGCATTCTCTGGCGTGCACAGCTGCCATTCGCCGGCCGGGTCCTGCTGCGGTGTGGATGCCAGCGCGCTCTTGACCATGAAGAAACGAATGTTGTCGTACTTGGCGGCAGCGATCTCCTCCTTGGCATTCATAGCATCGCGCACAGACACTTGCATATTCGACTGCCCGGAGGCCAGCCACAGGTCGCCCACCAGGACATTTTTCAGCACGATGCTGTTCTCGCCCGTCACGGTCATCTCCCGCCCCTTGGCGGACGCCGCCATGGGCGCCAGCGTCACCCGCCAGGCGCCAGCGGCATCGGCCGCGCTCTCATGGCGCTGTCCCGCAAAGGCCACAACGACCTTCTCGCCGGGCTTGGCGAGGCCATACACCGGCAAGGGCTTGTCGCGCTGCAACAGCATGTTGTCCGCAAAGGTCGCCGGTAAAACGACTTCCGCGCGTAGAGCCGTCACGGGCAGCACCAGCAAGGCCAGCAGAGTCAAACGCCGCCAGCCACCGCACCCTATTGCGCCCGCCATAGCCGTCCGTCCCCAGCCGAAATGTCCACTGTTCATTGTCGCCTCGTTGTCTTGCTTCCGTGTTGACACCTTATTCAGCGATCAGAACTACCTACAGACAAAGCATGACCGCATACTGTAACGGCCATGAATGCCCTCTCAAGGCGCGGCTGAAAATAATCCCCGCCCGCGGCCCGGCGATTTCGGCGGCCTGCGTGGCCATTCGTCGTGCAGGCAATACAGTAAGCACTTGTTTTCACATGCTCGCGCCCTCAGCCCCCCACCCCACGGAGGAATCGCCATGCGTCACCACCTGCTTTTGGTCGCTCTTGTGGCCGCGTCGCCGGCCCTTATCGCCCAGCCCGCCAAGCCGGCGCCAGCCGCCGGTATTGCCGAGCTCAGCGCCGAGCCCTACGCGCCGGCGCCAAACCTGCTGAGCAACCCGTCTTTCGAAACCATCAGCGCCGTGCGACCGCAGAATTGGACCTGGGATCAGCGCAATACCGACGCCACTTTCGCTCTCGATGACCAGGATGCCGACGATGGCCGCATCGCCATCCGCCTCACCAATAAAACTCCCTTTGGTGCCCACGTCTACAACTGGTTCGGCCATATTGGCGACGTGCCCGTGAAGCCCAATACCCGCTATACCATCTGCCTCAGCGCCAAAACAAACTCCAGCCCCTCTGCCTGGTTTGGCGGCGGCAAAGGCTGGCGTGTGCGCAAGACTCTCCCCAACACCAGCGGCAAATGGCAACGCATCAGCCATAGCTTCGAAACCGACCCAGACACCACCGCCTTCCCCTTCATGGTCGTCGTCGAACACCCCAGCGACGGCATCTGGATAGACAACGCCGGCTTCTTCGAGGGCGACGCCCCACCACCGGCATGGAACGAAAATAATCCCGAAAACACGGTCGAAATCAGCCCCCGCCAGCCCAAGCCCCTGTCCCGCCGCGACCAGCTCATCGACCCGCGTTGGGACCCCCGACTCTACCCCCGCGATCAGTGGCTCTTCGTCAACGACGCTGCCGACTTCGACGGCGTCGTCGGCCTGACAACGGCGCCCGCCAACGCCCAGGCCCACGTCGAATTCCGCGATGCCGACAGCGGCCGCGTCCTGGCCACGGCCAGCACAGTCCTGCGCGACGGCGGTGCCGGCGGTCGCTGCTGGCTACTCCACGCCCGCTGCAATTTGGCCGCAGCGAACGCCGCGCAGATTGTCATCAGCGCCACCGTCAGCGACCAGGGCACCGAGTTGGCCCGTTACGAGCGCCGCTACCGCCTGGTCACCCCGGCACTGATTGCGTCCCTGCTGTCCCAGCTCGACACCCAGCGCCAGCTGCTCGCCGTGGTCCTTGACGGCCTGGGCGACCGCATTCCCGCCGTCTGCACCCTCCGCCTGCGCCTGGCGCTCTACGACCGTTTCAGCGCCGATACCCGCCAGGACTGTAAACTGGGCAACACCGATCGCGCCTGGGTGACCTACCAGGATCTGCTGACGATGATTGAGGACGGCCTCCGCGAAGCCCAGGCCATCAAAACCGGCGCTCTGCCACCGCCGACGCCGGTGCCCAGTTATGTCACCAGCCCCATCACCATCGCCAAATCCTCTTTCCTCGCTACCCAGCGTTTCCCCGATGGCCGTCTACTCGAACAGACCCCGACCTTTTTTACCGGCTACGGTCATTTTGCCCAGGTCCGCAAAGACATCGAGCTCTTCCCCAGCTACGGCATCAACATGATCCAAATCGAGCAGGGCCCCCGTGGCGTCGTCGAGGACGACGGCAAGATCAACCCCAAGCCCATCGAAAACCTCATCGCCGTCTTCGCTCGTGCTGAAAAGGCAAATATCAGCATCAATCTCCTGCTCAGCCCGCATTATTTCCCCGACTGGGCGCTGAAGAAATGGCCCGACCTGGCCGAGTGCCAGGGCGGCTTCTTCAAGTACTGCGTGCACGCCCCGGAAGCCCGCGCGATCATTGAGCGCTATTTGCGGGCCATCGTCCCCGCGTTGAAAGACTCGCCGGCGCTGCACTCGTTCTGCCTGAGCAACGAGCCCCTGAGCACCAAGCTGGACCAATGCCCGCACATCCGCACCCAGTGGCCGCAGTGGCTTGAACGCAGGCATGGCAGCATCGATCAGCTCAATCAGCGCTGGCACAGCGCCTACGCGTCCTTTGCCGACATCCCAGTACCAAAGCCCTTCCCGGACGGCGCCATTGCCTACGATTTCGTGCAATTCAACCAGGAGACTTTCGCCGCCTTCCATCAATGGCTGGCCGATGTCATCCACGACATGGCGCCCGCCATACCCGTGCACGCGAAGATCATGATGGCCGCCCATTTCAACAAAAATCCCGCCGGTATCTGGAGCGTCTCCCCAGAACTATTCGCGCAACTCAGCCAGATCAATGGCAATGACGCCTGCAATTTCCCACGCCACGGCCATCCGCAGTGGTACAACGGCTGGCAACGCTACGAAATGGGCTACGATTTCCAGCGCAGTATGCGCGATCTGCCGGTCTTCAACTCGGAAAACCACATCATCAGCGACCGCGATTTCTCCTCCCGTTGGCCTATCCACAGCTACTCCGCCCTCATCCAGGGCGCGCTACACGGCCAAAGCGCCACGACCTTCTGGGTTTGGGAACGCAGCAACGACCCCCTTTCCGACCTCGCCGGCAGCATTCTCCACCGCCCAAACCACGTCCTGGCCGTATCCGCCGCCGCCATGGACCTCAACCGCCATGCGCCAGTCGTCACAACCTTCCAGCAGGAGCCGCCCAGCGTCGTCCACCTGTGGTCGCTTAGCACCGTCCTCCACGGTCAGTCCTTGCACCTGTCGGCCATGGACACCCTCTGGACCAGCTTCTGTGCCCTCGGGCAGACCCAGGGTTTCCTCACCGAGCGACAGCTCAACGACATCGGCACGTCCGGCAAGCTCCCGCCGGTGCTGCGCCAGGCTCGGCTGCTGGTCCTGCCGGCCGTCAGCCACCTGCCTGCGGCAGCCTTGCCGGCCCTGGACATGATTCGCAAACAGGGCATCGCTGTGGTCCTCTTCGGCGATAGCGCCCTGGACCGCGATGAATACGACCAGCCCCTACCCCAGCCGCCGCAATACGAGCGCCTGCCGCTAACGAAAGCCTACGACGATCAACCCGCCGCTCTGCTGCCGCGCCTCGGCGCCTGGGGCGTGACGCCTGCCGTCATGGCCAGTGATACTGATGGCCGTCCGCTCTACGGCCTGGAATTCCGCAGCGTCGAACACGCCGGCCAGACCTACACCGCCCTGTGCAATCAACGCCTCACCCCGGTCACCGTGTCGCTGCGCCACCTGGTCAAGCCCTGCGACAGCCACGACCTCCTGGCAAACCAGCCACAGACATCGTCCATCACCCTGCCACCCCTCCAGCCCATGATCCTCCTCATCAAAAAATAACCCACTCGCGACGGCTGCTGTGCCCCCATTACAACGTTTGCACCCTCTCTCTCCCATGCCCAAGACCCTCAAAGCCCTCCTCAAACCCGGCGCCATGCTCGCCGCCATGGTCTCCGGCGCCACCCTGCCCGGTTGCAGCAACACCATCGTCATCCGCTATTGCCTGATGACCATGCTGTTCATCATGTTCATTCCCATGCACTTCGGCGACATCAAAATACAGCGTACGCACCTCCGCGTGCTGGCGCTCAATTTTGTCATGGCCTTGCTGCCTTATGCGCTGTTCCAGGCCGCGGGCCGACGCGACCTCGCTCTCGCCGCCTTCTGGACTGGCATTGCACCGACGGCGACGGCCGCACCGGTCGTTATGGGCTTTCTTGGCGGCCAGGTCAGCTATGTCCTCACTGGCTTCGTGCTCACGAACGCATTCATACCTCTGTCGCTGCCACTGCTGCTCGTGGCACTGTCCGGCCATTTCAGCTGGTCGAGCTTCCTGCCCATCGCCTGGAACATCGTCCAGCTCATCGGCGTACCGCTCTACCTGGCCCGCATCGTCCGTATGGCCCAGCCGCGCGCCATCGGCTTCGCCAAACGCCTCAAGGGCCTGTCTTTCGCGCTGTGGGTCGTCATGCTTTTCTACATCGCCGCCGACGCGTCGCGATTCATCCACAGCCAGGATGCCGCCGGCACTGCCGGCGCCATCTGGGCCATTGCCGCCGTGTCCTTGGTCATCTGCATGCTCAATTTCAGCATCGGTTACGCCATCGGCCACAAGGGCCTCCGCCGTGAATCCAGTCAGACGCTCGGGCAGAAAAACACGTCGCTGACCATCTACCTCGCCCTCACCTACGCCAATCCCTTGGCCGCGCTGGGGCCGACCTTCTACGTCTTCTGGCACAACGCCTGGAACGCCCTACAACTCTACCTGCATGCCCGCAAGGCCAACAACGGCAAATCAGACGGGTAAAAAATGCGGACGGCGCTGCCGCCCACCCTCAGTGCCTTTGCCGCGCGCATTTTAGAAAGACTGGGCCATAGAAAAGACATTTTGTGCAAAGCGTCGCGTGGCATGGCTCGGTATGGTAGTGGCAGGTTTTTTCGCTGGCTGCGGCTTTCGCAGCCGTAACGACGCGCACCCGCAACATGGAGAGACGTGATTATGGCAGACAACAGCGTTGGCACCCAGTCATTTGCGACCCAGGAAACGTCGAACAGCGGCAAGAAAATCCGCACCGCAGTCATCGGCTGCGGCATGATCAGCAATGTCTATATCGACGCCATGAAGCGCATCCCCGAATTCGAGATCGTCGGCGGCTGCGACATCCGCAAGGAGCGCCTGGACTGGTTCACCAAGAAGACCGGCGTAACCGCCGTCTTTGAAAAGTGGGACGACATGCTGCGGGAAGTCCAGCCCGACGCGGTGGTAGTGGCCACGCCCAACGGCGTGCACATGCCCGCCAGCGTCGCCGCCGCTAACGCCGGCTGCCATGTGATGACGGCCAAGCCCATGGCCATGACGCCCGCCGAATGCCAGCTGATGATCGACGCCAGCAAGAAAGCCGGCAAGCTCCTCGCCGTCGGTCTGCAATTCCGCTACCGCGCAGCCACCGAGATGTTCGTGCGCGCCCGCGACGCCGGCGATATCGGCGACATCATGTACGTCAAATGCCAGGCGCTGCGCCGTCGCGGCATCCCCAACTGGGGCGTCTTCGGCCAAAAGGAGCTGCAGGGCGGCGGGCCGCTAATCGACCTCGGCGTGCACCTAATGGAAGCGGCACATTACTGCATGGGCTCGCCAAAGCCCGTCGCCGCCGTCGGCAATGTCTGGACTTACCTGGGCGACAAGCCCTGCGACACGCAATGCCAGTGGCCAAACTGGGACTACAAGACCTACACGGTCGAAGACCTGGCCATCGGCCATGTCCGCTTCGAAAACGGCGCCATCCTGCAGGTCGAGGCGTCCTACGCCGCCCATATCGAACGCAACCGCTACGACATCCAGATCATGGGCAGCAAAGGCGGCTTCGACTGGGAAACGTCGTCGCTCTTCACCGACCGCGCCGGGACCATGCTGACGTCCACGCCGGCATTTACTCCCGAAGACCAGATGATCAACTGGTTCACCGCCAAGATGAAAAACTTCGCCAGCGGCATCCTCTATGGCACGCCCCTGCGCGCCCCCGGCGAAGCCGGCATGGCCATCCAGAAGATGCTCGATGGCATCTACCGCTCAGCAGCCAACGGCGGCCGCGAAGTCGCCATCGACTGACGATCCAGGCTGCAACCATACCCACCGGCCGGGGACATAACGCGCGCCGCCCAGCAATGATCCCACTAACACTATCAGAAAAAAGGACCCACTATGAGTACCCGCACCTATAACATCGGCGTGGCCTGTCTTGTTCACGACCACATCTGGCGCATCATCGACGGCTTTGCCGCCAATCCCCAGTGCCGCGTGGTCGCCTTTGCCGAACCGGCCGAGGACCTCCAGGCGCAATTCCTCAATAAGTACCCCGATACCACCTGCTATACGAATTGGCGGGAGATGATCGACCGCGAGAAACTCGATATCCTCATTGTCACCACCGAAAACTGCCTCACGGCGGAAATCGCCGAGTACGCTGCCGCGCGCCATGTCCACCTGCTCATTGAGAAGCCCATGGCGGCCACCCTCGAACAGGCGGAGCAGATCCTCCAGAGCGTGAAACAGCATGGCGTCAAACTGCTGATCAACTGGCATCCCAACTGGTACCCGGCCATGCAGACGTCGTTCCGACTGGTCCGCGAAGGCGCCATCGGCCAAGTCTATGACATCCGCATCCGCCGCGCCCACCTCGGCCCCCGCGAAGTCGGTTGCACCAGGCATTTCTACGAATGGCTCTATGACGAAAAACGCAACGGCGCCGGCGCCTTCGTCGACCTCGGCTGCTACGGCGCGAATATCTGCCGGCTCCTGCTGGGATACCCCAAAGAAGTCATCGGCTGGCGCCAGCGCCTGGTCAAAAATGACATCACGGTCGATGACAATGGCACCATGCTGATGATCTACGACAAGGCCCTGGGCCGCTCCGAAGCATCCTGGACCGAACTGCCGCCCTACTACGACTCAATCTTCCTGGGCTCCACCGGCACCATCGTCACCGAAAACAACCGCGTGCTCATCTCCAACGACGCCAAAAAACAGCCCCAGCCCATCGACAACGACGTCCTGCCCCCACACAAGCAGAACGCCGCCAATCACTTCATCTTCTGCCTGGAAAATAACTGCGAACCCGACGATATGTGCAGCCCGGCCATCTCCCGCGATGCCATGGAAATCATGACCGCCGGTCTGATCTCCGACCGCGAAAAACGCCGCGTCGCCCTCCCCCTCAAGCAGTAAACACCACCACAATAAACGATTCGACTGTCTTTCGCGGACGGACCCGTCCGATCCGACCGATCCGACCGATCCGGCCGATGAAAAAAGAAACCTACTCTGCGGATAAAAAAAGTGCCGGCTGGATGCGTGATCGTCATCCAGCCGGCACCAGTGAAGGAACAGTAACGGCCTAGTGTTCGAAGGCGGCGTCGAAGGCGATAGTTGACGGCGCGAAGTCGGTGCTGCGCACGAAAGCGCAGGCGTCTTTGGCGCCGTAATCACGGTCCATGCCGCAATCTTCCCATTCCACGGACAGCGGGCCATTGTAGCCGATGCGATTGAGTTCGCGGATGATCTCCTCGAAGTTCACATCGCCATGTCCCGGGCTGCGGAAATCCCAGCCGCGGTTGGGCTGACCAAAATTCAGGTGCGACGACAGGATGCCACTGCGGCCATCGAGGGTCACGCTGGCGTCCTTGACATGCACGTGGTAGATGCGATCCGGGAATTCCCGCAGAAATGCCACGGGGTCCACGCCCTGCCACAGCAGATGGCTCGGGTCGAAGTTAAACCCAAAGGCCGGGCGGTTTTTGATGGCTGCCAAGGCCCGCTTCGCCGAATATAGATCGAAGGCGATCTCCGTCGGGTGGACTTCCAACGCGAATTTCACGCCGCAGGCGTCAAATTCGTCCAGGATGGGATTCCACATCTTGGCGAAGAACTTATAGCCGTCGTCAATCATCTTATCGGACACGGGCGGAAAGCTGTAGAGCATGTGCCAGATCGGCGAGCCGGTGAAGCCATTGACAACGCCGATGCCCATATTCTTGGCAGCGCGGGCCGACGCCTTCATGGCCTCGACAGCCCAGGCGCGCTTCTTTTCGGCATTGCCATTGCAGTTTTTAGGCAGCATGCCAAAGTTGTCCGACCGGCAGTCATCATTGGGATCGCAGACCAACTGCCCAGCCAGGTGGTTGCTGATTGCCCAGCAATTCAGGCCGGCCTTCTTCAGCATGGCTTTTTTGCTCTTGCAGTACGCGGCACTTTCCGCGGCTTTAAAGACATCGAAATGATCGCCCCAACAAGCCAATTCCAAGCCGTCATAACCGAACGACTTGATCTTCGTCGCCAGGTCCTGCAACGGGAGGTCGGCCCATTGGCCAGTGAAAATTGTGACTGGACGTGCCATGCTTTTCTCCTTGCTTTGCTCTCTCGGTAGTTATGCTAGACATGCCCATTCGTAGGGCTGATAAACAGCTGACGACAGCGGACCAGCTACGGCTGCCACGCTTAGCCCTCCGCGCCGCCGCGGTCACCGCGGCCAATGGACGAGTCGATCGGCTGGCTGAACACCGAATGCGGGCTCTCAAGCATCACGCCGGTACCATTGACGACCGCCCGCAACGCATCAGATGCAACGCTCACCGCCAAACCCGTTTCCTCAGACAGCAGCCGGTCAAGCCCCCGCAGCAACGCACCACCGCCAGCCAACACAATGCCGTTGTCAATCAAGTCAGCAGACAACTCGGGCTTGCAGGTGTCCAGCGCCGTCCGTACGGCATAAACAATGCGCGACACCGGCTCAGACAGCGCTTCACGGATTTCTTCGCTGGTGATGGTCACCATGCGGGGAAGACAGCTGCCATGCTGACCAATGTCACGGCCCTTGACTTCCATCTGCTTCTCTTCGTCCATCTTGTAGGCGCTGCCTATCTGTATCTTAATTTCTTCGGCAGTGCGTTCGCCAATCAGTAGATTGTGGACTTTTTTCATGTGCTTGACAATCGACTCGTCCATCGCGTCGCCGGCGCATTTGACGCTGGCGGAGTGGACGATGTTCGCCAGGGAGATGATTGCCACCTCCGTCGTGCCGCCGCCTATATCCACGACCATGCTACCCGTAGGCTCTTCAACCGGCAGACCAACGCCAATCGCCGAGGCCAGCGGCTCCTGCACCAACCGCACATCACGGGCGCCGGCACGACGCGCGCTGTCCTGAACAGCGCGCGTTTCCACGCCGGTGATGCCCGTCGGAACGGCAATGAGCACCCGCGGCTGCATGATCTTGAAACGGCCACTGGCGCGACGGATGAAATAGCGCAGCATTTCGTCAGTCACCTCGGCGTCGGCAATGACGCCCTCCCGCATGGGACGAATAGCGCGGATATTGCCCGGCGTACGGCCAATCATAATCTTGGCCTGGCTGCCGACAGCAAGGACCTTGCCAGTGTCGGCATTGATCGCCACCACCGACGGCTCCTGCAGAACCACGCCGCGATCAACCACATAGACCAGCGTGTTCATAGTACCGAGGTCGATGCCAATATCGTTCGACAGCAAGGACTTGATTTTATCAAAAAACATGGTACCCCTTTCACGGGTGACCCCGCGCGGAAACCCGTCGTCTCTCAGCCATTCATGCTCCAACCAGCGCAGGCTGACTCCATGTCAGCGGCGCCCGGCGTCGCTCTGCTCGGCATAATGTGCACACCGCAAGCTCATAATATGCTTTACCATGAAAATAAGACAACACCGGCCAAGCCAAAAACCCCACGGCCGCGGTAATGCCACACTCATTGATACTGGCGGTTCCAAGGGACGCCAAGGACCGTGGGGACCAGTTGGCGGCGGCGCGCACTGTGGCGAGGACTCACGGACTCATGAGGCATGATCCCATGGATTGGACCGTGGGGACTTTCGGGACCGCGGGGAATGACGCATTGGACTCAAGGGACTGATTAGCCGACGTCTGGGAGGCCTGGGAGCGCCGCCGTCCCGGCGGCATGTGAGTGCTGAAAACAAAAGGCGGTGATAACAAGTGTCAACGACTGGCCGATTACGCGGGCGCAAAGGTCAGTCCAGTGAGAAGATTTTGCGCAGAGCCGTCCGCAAGGTCCATTCGTTTTTCGCTCGGGTGCCGGTCAATTCGGCGTGGAAGGCCCACGTGAGCGGCTTGAGCACCATGGAGAGGATGCTGACTTCCTTGAGCGCCTCGCCACTGACTTGGAAGTACATCTTGTCCGTGTCCCAGTTGTACTCGCCGGAGCCATTAAGGGCGATGATGGTGCCGTTGGTTGACAGGGTCGGCACGACCAGGCGCTGGCCAAGGAATTCCAAATCGGCGTCCAAAGACGAAATGCGGCCCAGTCCGGCCAAGCGGCGCTGAGTGAGCCAGCTGAGAGTCGTCACTTCGAGCAATCCGCCTAGCTTGGTCAACAGCGGCACCTGCCACAGCTCGGAATCACGGATGGCCACGTGGCCCGTCCCCTCCAAGTGATAGGGCCGACCAGCCCAACCACGCAGGATCTGCACGTGGCTTTCGGCATTGACATGGCCAGGCAAGCCTTCCGTGCTCTTTTCGTCAATGCCCAGTTGCGCCAGAAAACGGTCAAGAGACATCTTGTTGGCAATCAGTAGCGTTTCGCCACGACTGGTCCGGGTGTCGTAAAAGCCGCTGCTGGCCAAGCTGCCGCCGAGGTATTTGGCGTCCTTGACCTGCCAATGCAGGGTGCTAGCCGTCAGCGACCAGTCGGCGACGACATCCTCCACCGCCAGCACTCCATAGGTGCAATGGGGACTTTGCAAGCGGCCGCCGATCTGCAGACGAGATTCGCCGCTGAGAAAGAACGAGCCGTCGCAATGCAGGTGCGACGCGTCGGAAAAACTCACGTCCGCAAGCAGATTGCCCCAACTTGGATCAATGGCCTGCAGCAGTTTTTTCGGATTAAGTGTGCCCTCGGAAGGCAGAATGCGGAACTCGCATTGGGGCACGCCCTGCAAAAAAATGTCAAATTCCGCGCGAAGAACGCCGTTCGGCACCGTCACCGTAATCGGTCGGATCATCACCTGGCTGGGCAAGTCCAGACCGACAGCAACTTGCAGCGCCGGGATGACCGCATCGCGGTAGGTCACTTTTTCCACCGTCAGCGTGGAGGACATGGTCAGACGCCAATCACTCTCGCTGTTACTGGTGTAGATCAGGGACGGCGCCTGGATGTGCGCGGGATGTTCAGGATCCCACAGCACGTGCTCCCATATCTGGTTATAAATCTCGCGGCCATAGCCGTGCATGATGAAGGGATCGGCCACCCGGGGATTGCCGACCACGTCGATATCGCTGAGTTCAAAGACGAAAGGGGCGTACTGAATACGCATATTCAGGGCGAGGCTCTCGCCCATCGATGTCGTCGCCCGAAGATTATTGAAGGTGGTTTCGCGGGCGCTGACGGCGTACTCGCCTTCGGCCACGCTCAATGCCAACGTATCAAAGCCGCCATTTTCACCGCGCAGGGTGCCGCCGAAGCGCCACGGTTCCCGGCCGACGTTCCAGGCCGGCAGCTCCAGGGTGAAAGCCACCGGTTGTTCCGTACAGTATATCAAGGCCAGGATATCAACCGGGGGAATCCGCAGCGGCTCTCTGTAACTGCGATAAACGCGATCGGGATAGATGTCGCCGGCGCTCTGCAGGGCGACGTGAAGTTGCCCCTTGTCCCGACGGTACTGCAGCTGGCCGGACATGGTCATTCCCGGCGTCCAGGGATCGCCATTCGCGCCTTTGGCCTGAAGCTGCAGAGCGAAGCGCAGCTCGCCTGCCCCCCGGTCGAGGAACTCGCCCAGATCGGTCGCGGCCGTGACATCAAGGACTTCCGCCGGCAAGTCCGGCAGCACCATGCCAAGGCCGTCAAGGCTGAGCCGCCCGTCGACCAGACGCAATCGCGCCGTCAGTTCGTTCACTTCGCGCTGGCAGATCAGGGGCTGCGGTTGCGTCAAGGTCGCCGCCAGTTGCCATTGCCGCCAGGCCAAGGGCGACGGCTGCAAGTCTACCGACAGGGATAGCTTGCGGTCCTCAACGCTGAACACCTTCTCCGGCACGCGCAAGCCCAGGCGTCGTAACTGTGTGAGCAGCTGCAGCTGGCCGCTGAATGTGCCGGAAAGCATGTCTTTGGCGTAATCCCAACGCGCTTCGCCGCTGAGCCATTCACCCTCAAGATCATTGATATCCAGACGCACATCACGCAAAATCACCGCATTTTCCGCCAGTGCGAGCATAAACTGGCCACGCTGGATATGCAGCTGCCGCAATGACGAGGCGCCGAAATGACATTGCACTTCAGGCCGCATCGCCGCCAGAGCCAACGGCGCTGGTGGCAGCGTGCCGCGGAACTGAACTGTAGGCAGGTCCCGCAGCCATGTCGGCAGCTCGCTGCCATGACGGCCAAGAACCTGGGCCACGCTGGCCGGAAACAGCCGCCCCCACAATTCCGCGCTGAGCTGCTGACGCCGTCGGTCCAAACGCACGCTGCCCTGCAACCGTTCATCGCGACCCATGAACAGCAGCAAACGATCGACTAGCACTTCCTTAGCCGTCACCTGGAATACACCGCGCAATTTGCCGATGAAGACCTCGTCAAGCTCGGCGTCATTGAGGCTGAAACGTCCGCGCGCGCTTAACGACTGGGCATCAAGGCAATCGCCCGTCAGGCGTACGTCCAGGCGGGCATCACCGTGGCCAAAATCACAGCGGTTAAGCGCTGCTGCCGCGCCATTGATGCCGGCGACCAGCTGCTGCTGGCGGCGTACTGGCGCGCCGGAATTCGCCGCCTGCTGTTGTTCAAACCACTGACGGCCACTAGCCAGCTGGGCCGAGCCGTGTAATTCGAAACCGTGGAGGCGCCCCAGCAGGTCCACTTGCAGACCGTCATCAACGCCCAGGCGGAGAGCCACCTTGTCAAGCCGACAAAAGAGCATGCTGCGGCGTGCCTCGTCAAGCAGATTCACCCTGGCATCGGTGAGAATCACCATGTCGGGAACGATCTTGCCGCGGCAAAGCGCCCCCAGACGCAGACGCAACGCCGCCGTTTCGCTGTGAATCACGGCCGGGCCAGCCGGCGTCATCACGGTCACCCCGAGATCATTGAGGACCATGCCGCGGACCACGCCTATGCGCAGCCAGCTGAACTCACCGTCAAGGCCACTGTTAGCCAACAAGTTCCGAAGCAGCGGGCAACGGGCAGCCGGCAGGCCGCGTAGCTCTAGCCAGCCATTGAGCGACAACAGCAGCACCAAGAACAGCAACAGGGGCCTGCCGAGCCCCGCCTTGATGATCTTATGCAGCCATTTCACCCGTTGTCGCTCCCGTTCATAAAATACCGATGGTCATAACGTCGTAACGTTCGTGCGTTAACACAAAAACACAAAAATACCCGCCCGGGAGGCATTTGCCAAGTTCCACGACGGCGAATGCACTTGCGTGTGTAATCGGTCACCCAATAATACTGGTAGTTCCTGCAGCCTTCTTGTCAGGCGAACCGCATAACCGTCATTCCGTTGGCATTTGAGCGCTGAAAGCGCGATCTATGAAAGCCCAGGGCGGAGCGACGCCCTGGGCAAATCGCCATTTTTGTTCGTGTTCCTCGGCCTCTTTGGCCCCAGTCGGCGAAGCTGACTGGGGCCAAAGAGGCAATGGAACCCGATAGGACGTCTTCCTTGTCTTGTTCCTTGAGCCCTACGCGGTGTTTATTAGGTCGCCGCTTTGGCGCTGAAAACAAAAGACTGCGGGAAAGACTGTAATTGCAGCGTAAACGGCTGGGATTAATAAGTGAGGCATTCCTCGCGTATTGCATGGCGCCATCATGCCTTCGGGTGGGCCTTGGCATAGACCTCCTGCAGACGGCCGATGTCGATATGCGTATAAATCTGCGTACTAGTCAGATTGGCGTGACCAAGCATTTCCTGGACGACGCGCAGGTCTGCGCCAGCCGCGAGCATGTGCGTAGCAAAGGAATGGCGCAGCTTGTGCGGCGTGCTGTCCACCGGCAAGCCCGCCGACAGAATGTACACCTTGTACATGCGTTCCACCGAGCGCGTGGTCAGGCGCTTGCCGTGCTGATTGAGGAAAACCGGCCCGGGATCGCGCCGCCCCGCCAGGCCGCGTTCCTCGCGCACCCGCAGGTAGTCCCGGAGGGCCTTCGCCGCCGGCCGGCCCAGCATGCAGAGGCGCTCCTTGTGGCCCTTTCCCCGCACTTTGAACACCGAGCCAAGAAAGTCGATGTCAGCACCGTCAATGCCGACCGCTTCGCTAACACGCAAGCCGGCGCTGTAGATCACCTCCAGCAACGCCGCATCACGCGTCGCGGAAAACTCCGCGTCGCTGCGTAGATCACTGCGGGTGGCCACCTGGCCGGCCCAGTACGCAGCGGGCGCATCGAGGAGTTTGCTGACCTCAGCCACATCCAGTACGGTCGGCAAGCGCCGAGCGGTCTTGCCGCGCCGCACTTGCCGGAAGGGGCTGCTGCTGACCACACCCTCGCGCAACAAAAAGCGGTAGAAGGAGCGCAGACTGGCCACCTTGCGATTGACGCTGCTGTGCTGCAGACCCGCCGCCGCCAGACTCATCGCAAAACGGCGTGCCGTCGCCGCCGTCAGCTTCGACCAGCAGCACTGGCCATCGGCAACCAGCAATGGCGTCATCTGTACACATTGAGCCAAGTCAAGAAAATAGTTCTTCGCCGTGTGCTCGGAGCACTGCCGTTCCTGGCGAAGATATAGCATGAAACCACGCACGCGATCGTCGCGGCCAATCAGCTCACGACCCACCCGCAAATCCACCGCGTCGCCACAACCCGCCGCTACCGCAGAGGCCTCGCCACTGGTATTGCCAGAAGCAGCACGGGTGGATGAATTGCCATCGCCAGTGGCAGACCGGGCCGAGGAAGCGCTGGCAGCAGAACTGTCGCCGGCCAGAGGCATATTCACTGGAGGCGTCGAACCCGGCTGCGCATCGGCGGCGGCAGCGCCGTCGCCGTTGCTTTCCGGCACGTCGCCACGTTGTGTCTGCCCATGGCGGGAGCTGTTCTGGTCGGTCTTGTCCCACATGGCAACGGCGCTCCTAGACTTTCAAGGCAGTCCGCAACAGCAGCTCGACGAGCATGACGGCGGCCATGACGATGGCAAGCCAGCGCCAGAGCGCCAACGGCTGCCGGGCAGGCATCCCGCCGCTGCCGGGCGTTGCACGCCCAACGCCGGCCGCATCGGCGCTATCGCGTTGCAGCGCCGTGCGCACGTCAGCCGCATAGCGCCGTTCCGTCATGGACTCGCGCACCGGCGCATTGATTTCCAGCGGCCAGTCGCCGAGGCGATGCAGGCCAGGAACGCTACTATCAATGGGACGCGATGAGGCGATGGCCTCACCCAGAAGTGTCGTCAGCTGTGGCAGGGCGTCGCCACAGCTCAACCGGAGCACGCCGTAATCTGCCGGAACCGCGCTGAGGCAGAGTTCGCGCAATAGCGGCAGGAACGAATTGCTCAAGGCGATGTCGCTCCAGGACGGACTGAAGCCCATGGCAAAGACGTAAAGCCTGCCGGCGCCCACGTTTTTCTCCTGCAGCAGCGGCTGCTCTGCCAGAGAACTGATGACAGTCTGCGCCGAGGGGTCAGGCACCAGGCGGTGGTGGCGGAAGATGACGAAGGTGTAGAGGTCGCTTTCTTCGCCCGCCGCAAAGAGCTCGCCGAGCACGCTGTCGGGCTCGACCTTGCCGATGCCCAGGCCCTCGCCATTGATCATGCCCTGCAGCTGGCCGGAATATAACGACGTTTGGCGCAGCGCGCGCATGGCAAGAGCCGGCGAACGCCCTGGTGTGGCCATGGCGACGCCACCGCGCTCCAGGAAGGCCCGCAAGTTATCTACGTCGTCAACCGTCAGCATCTCCACGGAGCCCAGGAGGAAAATGACCTGCACGGCCTTGAAATCCACGCCGAAGAGCAGATCGGTCGTGACGGTCTCGACCTCGAAGCGGGCCAGCCCGTCGTCCTGCTCGGCGAGCATGGCCTGGCGCACGAAGAAATCGTCCAGTCGGCTGTCGGCGCTGTCGTCGGGTGGGAGAACGACCAGTGCCTTGGCTGGCGGTGTGCGGCCGACCCAGAACAGATAGCGATCATCGAGCTCGTAGCCATCGGCGTCGAGCTCGGCGACAGCCTGGCTGCCTTCCGGTGCCGCACTAAAGACCACTGGCACCCGCTGACTCCGCAGCGGCGGCACGTCCAGTTCCTTGGTTTGGCGTTCCTGGCCGACTCGGACCGTCAAGGTCCGCTTCAATGTCACATTGCTGAAATTACGCACGGTCACCAAAAAGCGGCTGCTCCCATTGGGCAGTTCTACGCCACGAACCATGGTCACGCCGGCGTTCTCGACCCCATCGCGGCCGACATCAAGCATGTGCAACCCAACCTCACTAGGCACGAGGTCGTAGACCCGGGACCAGTCGCCCTGCTGAAAATCGCTGACGATGTAGAGGCGCCCCGTCGATGCACCCGCAAGCAAGGCCACGGCCCGCCGCAAGGCTGGGTCGGGATTGCCGGGCAACGCCGTCACTGACCACGCAGCCATGGCGGCATCATGCGCGCCGGGTGCGGTCGCCAAAGGGTCCTCGCGCAGAACGCCCTGCGCATAACTCATGAATGAAACCTGCCAGCCCGACAAATCCGCCAGGGCCTCAGTCACGAGTTCTCGGCCTCGCGGCAGTTTGTCCCAGCCGCCCATGCTGGCGGAGCTGTCCAACACGAAAACCGCGTGGCGCGCAGCGTTGTCCGGCACCGGCTCGGCCTCGGCCTGCCAGCGTGGCCGGGCCAGCAGCAGCACCGCCGCCGCCAGCAGCAGCAATCGCAGCAGCAAGAGCAGCAGGTCGCGAAGGCGCCGCCGGCCCTCCCGCGGCAACTGCGAACGCCGCAAAAAACGGATGCTGGGAAAGACCAGCTGTCGTGGCCGCCGGCGATTGAGCAAATGCAGCACCAGCGGACCAGCCAAGGCCAGCAGCCCCCACAATAACCACGGGTAGGCAAACGTCAGCATCAGAGCAACGCCTCCCGCCGATGCAGATAGGCACCGAGCACATCCGCGAGATTTTCGTCCGTGGCCGTCAACAAATAATCCGTGTTGTTATTAAGGCAGTCCTGGCGGATACCGGCCATGAATGCCTGCATGCGCTCCTGATAATCAGCGCAGACTTCCCCCGGCGCCGTCGTGATCTCGTCGCCATTCTCGCTGTCCACAAACCGCAGGGTGTCAGCAAAAGGCAGATCAATTTCATCGCGATCGAGAACCTGGCAGACCAGGCAATCGCGATGCGCCGCCCGTAAACGGCGGACTTGCCGGGCAAGACCGTCGTCCGCACCGTGGAAATCCGAGAACCAGACCAGCAGACCGCGCCGGCCGAGGAATTCTTCGACCTGGACCAGCGCGGCATCGTGGTAGGCCACACCAGCTGGTTTCACCCGCGACAGTTGCTCCGTCACCCGGCGCAATTGCCCTTCGCGCTGACCTCGGGCCGTGGCGTAAAGCATGTCGTCAGCGTAAACGAAGAGCCCGAGCCGGTCGCCCTGGCGCTGGGCGAGGTACGCAAAGCAGGCCGCGACCATCGCCGCATAGCGATACTTGCTGCAGACGGCGTCTTTTCCCCGATAGGCCATCGATGCGCTCGCGTCAATCAGCAACGCGCAACGCATGGTGGTCTCTTCCTGGAAGACTTTCGTATAAAGCTTGCCACGACGGGCATAGAGCTTCCAGTCAATGTACTTCGGGTCGTCACCAGAACTATAGCCGCGATACTGCACAAACTCGCTGCCGTAGCCCTTCGCCGTACTGCGATGCAAACCCGACATGTAGCCATCTACCGCCAGACGGGACAACAAACCGTAATCCGCGATGCGGGACAACAGCGCCGGCGACAATAATTCACTCAGGGGGGCGTCAGGCATGAATGCGTGGTTTCCATACAGAGGATGAGGAGCGAAAATGAAAAGAAAAACGTAACCGTTCTTCCCCGGAAATCAATTACTCTCACGCGAAGACGCGAAGATGGTTTGAGCTCACGCGAAGGGCCGGGCGGCCAGTGCCGCGCGGGTATTTGTTACTCACGCGAAGACGCCAAGACGCGAAGATGGTTTGAGCTCACGCGAAGGGCCGGGCGGCCAGTGCCGGGCGGCTTGCCGCGCGGGTATTTTTTCCTCACGCGAAGACGCCAAGGCGCGAAGAAGAGTGTCGCAAGCCTTCGCGAGCCGATCGCCGCGCCGTTCGTGTTTATTTCTTCACCAAAATCCTTGCAATAGCTGCGAATGTTTTGTATACTGAAGGTATTCTGTCATGACGTCATGCGCCCAGTATTTTTCATCATGGCCCCGTTAGGAAGAATTTACGATCCCGCCCCCCCCAAATGGAGGAGACACTCATGCACGCCTCACGTCGCCAGCCATCGCTAGTCATGTTTACGCTCATTGAGCTGCTGGTCGTCATTGCCATCATCGCCATTCTCGCGGCGATGCTTTTGCCGGCATTGAGCAAGGCGCGGGAGAAAGCGCGAGCCATCTCCTGCGCGAGCAACGCCAAACAGATCGCCCTCGGCGTCGGCATGTATCTGAATGACAACAACGACTATTTTGCCCCGACCTTCTGGGGCGACAGTGCCTGGCAGCCCCTGCCCTACGCCTACAAGTCACTCTATGCGGATTACGTCGGCAACAACACCACCTGGAAGTGCCCAAGCCGGCCGTCAAGCAACACCGGTGAGCTCAACATTTCCAGCCCATGGACGAGCTTGGCCTACACTCACTACGGCTACAACAACAGCTACCTGGGCGGCAAGTCCCTGGCAATCGTCAAGGAATCGTCCAAAATCTACGTGATGCTCGAACATTTTGCCTATGAACGCGCCGGCCTGGATTCAATCACCCACCTCTGGCCCAATACCGGTGCCATGGGCTGGACCAATATGCGGCGAACAAATTTCACCCACGGCGGCGGCCAGCAACAAAACATCAGCCATGTTGATGGCCATGTGGCCAGTTACCGCGTCGGCTCCGTCGTCCCCAGCTGCCTCAATCCCGGCTGGGCACCGTAACTCTTCGCCCATTCCGCAGATTTTCCTCGCCCGCCCCGGCAAAGCCAATAAGCGCTTTGCCGGGGCGTTGTTTTATGGCCCCCGCCTTGCACTGCGAAACTCGTTTGACTAGTGTATGGCCCTTCCCCTGCGACTGCCAATCCCTAGCGAAACCCAATCCCTGGAGGCTCTGCGATGAAAGTGTTGTCGTCCCTGCTCTTCGCCTGTGCTACTGCCGCTTTGGCTCTCGACGTGCGGGTTGAGCCCCGCAACGACGTCCCGCAAATCACGCTCGACGGCCAACCCGTACGGCCACGCTGGTTCTGGGGCGGCCCCACCAGCACCCATTACGAAATCAAAACTGGTAGCCAGCTGCTGGACATGCGCTACATCAGCGACGCCGACTACCAGGGCCCCGTCACCTTCCACCTGCGCTTCAAAGACTCCCCGGCGACCCTGTGGATCGAAAAAATTGCCGTCATTGACACGGTGACCGGCCAGGAGCTCCTGACGCCCTTCACTTTCGCCAAAGGCATGGACGACTTCAAGGCCGGCTGGAACTACTGGCCCACCGACGAGCAGAACACCGTCGGCAGCATCGCCGCCGAAGAGCACGACGGCAAAAACTGCTTGAAACTCACCCTGACGACTCCCCCCACCGGCGGCTCCTGGCCGGACTTCCACCTCTACAGCCGTTCGCAAAACCTAGCCTTCGTGGCAGGCAGAACCTACCAAGTGCAGGTGTGGCTCAGCGCCTCCGCCCCCAGCGAACTCAACTTCGCCGGCTACGCGCCGCCCGGACAGATCGGCAACAGTTTCACCAAGCTCCTCAGCGACGGCCAATTCCAGTCGCAGATCAAACTTGCCGCCGGCGCCGACATCGACTTCGTTTCCATGCCCGTGCCCATGCCCTGGCCAAAACCGGGCAGCGAGCCCGACTGGCGTGGACCCATCGCCGCCGTCGAACGGGTCCTGCAGGCCAACCCCAAGGCCAAACTCGTCCCCCGCTTCGGCATGGCCCCGCCGACATGGTGGATGCAAGAAAATCCCGATGAACTCATGGTCTGGAAGGACAACGCACACCAACACCGCCCCATCCACAGCGTGTCGTCGCAAAAATGGCTCCGCGAAGCCACCGAACGCATGGCCGCACTTATCGAATTCCTTGACGCCAAGTACCCCGACAACATGGCCGGTTACCACCCCTGCGGCCAGAATACTGGCGAGTGGTTCTACCAGGACAGCTGGTCACAGGACTATCACGGCTACGGCAAGGCCGAACAAGACGCCTTCCGCAACTGGATCATGAAACGCTATCCATCCGACAACGCGCTCCGCTTGGCCTGGCAGCAGCCAGCCATCAGCCGCCAGGACGTCGTCGCGCCAGAACCACAACGCCGACGCGATGCCGAACGCAACGGCATGCTCCTCACCCCTGGACTGGCTCAGGACGTCATCGACTACAATCTCTTCCTCCAGGACGCCATGACTGACGCCGTGCTGGCCATCGCCAAAACCGTCCGCAGCGCCAGTAAAGGCAAGAAACTCTCCGTGCATTTCTACGGCTACGGCTACGAATTCGCCGCCATGGCCCGCATGAGCGCCTCCGGGCACTACAAGCTGCGCGCCCTGCTGGACAGTCCGGACATCGACATTCTCTGCTCGCCCATCTCCTACACCGACCGGCAGCTCGGCGGCGCCGCCCACGCCATGTCCGCCGCGGAGTCCGTCATGCTCGCCGGCAAGCTCTGGCTCTATGAGGACGACACCTCCACCCACCTGAGCACCGGCACCCCGCCCGGCTGGAAGCAACGCGCCAATAACCAATGGGAATCCCGCCAAAAACTCGTCCGCAATACCGCACAGGAAATCTGCCGAAATTTTGCCTGCTGGTGGATGGACCTGCGCTCCGCCGGCTGGTTCAACGACCCGACCTTCTGGGAGGACATGAAGCAGCTCGCAGCCATGGACTGGCAGCTGATCCAGAATCCGCAGCCCTTCCAACCGGACATCGCTTCCGTCCTCGACGAATTCTCCGCCAACTACACCATTGACGGCGGCGGCATCACCAGACCGATGATCTACACCGACCGCGCGTCCTTCCCCCGCACCGGCAGCACCTTCGGCCAGTACCTGCTTGACGACGTCGTCGCTGGCAAGGTCTCCAGCCGCCTGCTGGTCATGCTCAATGCATGGGTGCTTGACGACGCGCAACGCCAGGCGCTGCGCCAGGCCGTCACCGGCCGCACCGTCCTGTGGTGCCACGCGCCGGGCATCATCGACCCCGTCAAGGGCTTGGACATCCAGGCCAGCGCGGCCCTCACCGGCTTCCAGCTCCAGGCGATGGCCACGCCAGACCCCTGCGTGGTCAACGCCTCCACCGCCGGCCGCGCACAGGGTCTGCCCGAAAACTGGACCAACGGCAGCAAGCCCGCTCTGCTCTTCAGCGTGGTCACCGCCCCCGGCGATGACATCCTGGCGACCTGGCCGGACGGCAGCGCCGCCGTCGTTCGCCGCGGCCAAGCCATCTTCAACGCCATGCCCGCACTGCCACCGGAACTGCTCCGCTATGCGGCCACCTGCGCCGGCATTACCAGCTATACCAGTGACGACTGCGTGCTCTTCGCCCGCGACCCCTATTTCGTCGTCCACGCCAATCACGAAGGCCCAGTCACCCTGCGCTTCCCCGATGCCCGCATCGTCACCGACGTGATGAACAATGACGTCCAGGCGACACCGGCCGCAACGTCCATCACCCTGGACCTGCGCCTCGGCGAAACTAAAGTCATCAAAGCCACGCCCGCAAAACAATAGGATCACGCGAATCGCCGCCTGTTTATCAATCCACGCCTCCGAGCTGACCTCTCCAGCCCTAGAAAAGGAGCACCCATGCGACTAGTTAGTCAACTGACCACCACCCTGCTGACCGCGCTGTCCTGCCTGCACCTCGCCGGTGCCGCCGTCATCTGGGACTTCAACCAATCCGCCACGCCCAAGGGCAGCGCCACCACGCTGCTCTCCGGCACGCCGGCCTTCGCTCAACAGGACGGCGCCACCGGCCTGGCCCCCAACACGGAGCTCAGCTGGTCCAGCGTACCCGAACTGCAAATCCAGCCCGGCATCGAAATCGCCTGCCAATTCTACCTGCATGAACTCCGCCAAGGCGTGCAAACTCTCGCCATCAAGGACGGCGAATACCTCCTCCGCGTCGATTGGGAAAAAGAAGGCGGCAATCTCTCTTTCTTTGTCAATCTCGGCGGCAGCTGGGAAACGCGCGTCCGCGGTCCAGTCATCAAAGCGCAGACCTGGTACGACGTCCGCGTCGGCTGGACGGGCCAGGCTCTCAACATGACCGTCAACGGCGAGTCATTCCACGGCAACCGTCTGGGAACCTATACCACGACGGATAACCCGCTCGTCATCGGCCCCGTCGCCGGCGTCATCGACGCCATCGCCATCCGCAATCCCGCCATCGAACGCCTGGACGTCCTCAGCAGCAGCGTCGAGCAGGATGACGACACGCCGTTCAGCGCCGGCAGCCGCTGGGACATCCTGCTGCCCTGGACCTGGGGCAAGGACCACGACTCGAACACCCTCGCCATCGGCGGGGACAAGCTCTGGAACCCCTGGCAGGCCAAAAACGGCATGAACGCCAGCTTCCACCGGGATCGCGTCAGCTGCCAGCCGTCGTCACCCGGCGCCATGCTGGTCAGCCCGTCGCTGAACGTCCCCATTGCCGCCATGCCCTACCTCTGCCTGGATTTCACCGAAGCCGTCGCCGGCCAAATCGGCTATCTGGACTTCATCAGCGACGCCGGCCGCGGCACCATCAGCTTTGAAGTGGCCAGTCCCGGCACGCCGACCATTATCACGGGCATTCAATCACAGGCATGGACGGGCAGCATCCGCCGCCTGGCGCTGTCCTTTGCCGATCCCAACCCAGTCGTTCTCACGCAGGCGACGCTTGCCGACCGGCCCATCGGTAGCCCGTCGCTATATATCCGCAGCCTGGTTCCTGGCCGCGCCAAACTCCGCCCGGGACGCCAAGAAAGCGTCGTCCTCGGCCTGCAGAATGTCGGCGGCGAAGCCGAAGATATTGCGGTCACCCTGCGTGTTCCCCGCGGCATCAAACTCATCGGCAAGGCCAAACAGACCATACCCTATCTGGGCATGGACGACTTTGACATGGCCACCTGGCACTTCGTCGCCAAGAAACCCGGCAGCTACACCGCCACGCTTACCGCCAAAACCAACAAGGCCAGCAGCAGCCAGGACATCACTCTGCTCGTCGAGCCCATGCCCGACCTGCCACCACAGGACTACGTGCCTACGCCCATCCCCGCCAAGACCGACTATATCAATCTCATGCACTACTGCGCCCTCTGGAAGGAAGGCACCCACTACGGCTGGAAACGCATCGAGCCCTATCCAGAACGCCGACCGGCCATCGGCTGGTACGACGAAGGCACCCCCGAGGTCGCCGACTGGCATATCAAATACGCCCTCGAACACGGCATCAACGGCTTTATCTACTGCTGGTACCGCGCCACCTACGAACCAGAAATCACCCATAGCCTCGGCCATGCTATCCACGAAGGTCTCTTCAACGCCAAATACCGGGATATGTTCAATTTCACCATCATGTGGGAAAATGGCTGCGCCAAAGGCGTCAAGGACGAGGCCGACCTGCTCGACAATGTCCTGCCCTTCTGGATCAAAAACTACTTCACCCACCCATCTTACCTCAAAATCGACAACCAGCCCGTGCTCTTCGTCTGGCAGCCCAAGCCACTGATCGAACAACTCGGCGGCACCGAAAAAACCAAAATCGCTTTTGACAAAATGCGCGAGCAGTGCCGGCAGCACGGCTTCACCGGCCTGCGCATCATCGCCTGCATGCCCACCGCCAACCAGGCCCACGGCAAGCTCATCGCCGAAAGTGGCTGGGACGCCCTCACCGGCTACAACCTCCAGCCATCCGGCGTGCCCATCGCCGGCTACGACCCCGCCGGCCTCGCCTACAAGGACCACGCCGAAGTCCTCAGCCGCTATAAGCAGACTTGGATTGACCGCGATGCCACCACCGGCGACCTGCCCGACATCCCAAACGTCGTCATGGGCCGCGATGACCGCGCCTGGGGCCGCATCAAACGCGGCAAAGGACTCTATATCGCCAACCCACAAGCCGACAATTTTGCAGCCGCCTGCCGCGATGCCAAGGAACTCGTCGACGCCAAGCCCGCCGGCCGCTGGGACAGCAAAATGGTCGTCTTCGACAACTGGACCGAATTCGGCGAAGGCCATTACATCGAACCCACTACCGGCACCGGCTTCAGTTTCGTCAACGCTATCAAGAAGGTCTTCTGCGACAGCTGGGCCGACGAAAGCATCACCGACGTCATCCCCGAGGACCTCGGCATGGACCCGCCACAACGGCGCTATGAAGCCGTCCGCGCCAGCTACGGCAAGCGCATGCCATGGCAGCCCCTGCGCATCCGTGGCGACCTCATCGCCCACTGGGAGTTCGACAGCGAAGACAATGGTGTCTTCCCCGACTCATCCATCAATGGCTGCGATCTCAAAGCCGACGGCGTCAGCCTCGCCCCCGGCCGCAAAGGCCAGGCGTTGCTCTGCGGCACCGGCGGCGCCAGCTTCGAAGCGCCACAGGCATTCTTCCACCCCGGCGGCATCAGCATCGCCCTGTGGTGCAATCCCTCCGAACCCGACCAAGGCAACCGCTGGATGATCAATACCGCCGGCACCACCCACGGCTACCGCATCGGCCTCGGCAGCGGCAAGATTGCCTGGCAGATTCCCCGCGAACCCTGGAGCCACAGCCTGCACGACCCGCAGCCCCTCCCCGTCGGCCAGTGGACGCACGTCGCCGCCACCTTCGACAACCAGACCATGCGCCTCTACATCAATGGCAAGGAAGTCGCAACCCGCGAACGACAGGGTTTCATCCGCCCCGGCGGCGAATTCGTTGTCGGCGGCTATAGCACCAACGCAGACCGCTATGCTTTCCAAGGGCTGCTCGATGACGTCAGCGTCTATAGACGCGTCCTTAGCGCCGACGAAATCGCCAATCTCGCCAAATAACCCAAACATCCGCCCGCACGACAATGCCGCGCGGGCGGCAGAACCTGGCGCAGGCCCAAGACCCGGTGGACCCGGTGGACCCGGTGGACCCGGTGGACCCGGTGGACCCGGTGGACCCGGTGGACCCGGTGGACCCGGTGGACCCGGTGGACCCGGTGGACCCGGTGGACCCGGTGTGTTGCCTGCCACGATACATGGCCGCGATTCTGCCAACCACGATGGCCGGAAATACGTTCTTTCGTACCTCGCCACCGGCCGGCATGCACCTCGCCGCAAAGCGGCAGAAGCGCTGAAGGCGCGAAACATACCAGCCCAGGGCAAGCGGCGCTGAAAGCGCGCGCCGCCCTGGGGAACCCACCCTTTATGGCCGTGTTCCTCGGCCCATTCGGCTCCAGTCGGCGCAGCTGACTGGGGCCGAATGGGCAATGGAACCCACCTTTCTGGCTTGCACTGGCGTCCCCCTTCAGGGTGCCAGGATGTGGAGGAAACGCCCCAATGGTTGCGCCTGTGCGCCCTGTGCGCCCTGTGCTTTCTTTCGCAAGCCTGCACCGTCCCCTTTATGGGCCTTTCCCCTGGATGATATCCAACAGCCGTGGTGACAGGATTTGCCGCCGGTCGTCATCAACGAGGCTGAAGCGGTTGCCGTCATTGGGCGTGCTGAGGTAATTCCACACGCAGTAGGGGATGTCGTGCTCCTTGAGTAGCGAAATAACGTCGCCCATCCAGTTTTCGCGGTACGCCGTACGGCAATGGCGAATGGTGCCGAACTCGCCGCACCAGAGTATCTTGTCCGGATGCGCGGCCGCAAAGTCGAATGCCGGCTGTAGACTGCCCCGCATCCACGCCTTGTCCATACGTTCCACGCCCGGGTAGGCTTTGTCATTGCCATTGACAAAGCGTTCGAAATCCCGGTACGGCTCGATGGCGGACGGATAGGCCATCTTGCGATTGTAATACAGCGGCCCCGCCTGGAGCACGCCCTGCTGATGCGTGAAGGCAAAGGGCGCGTAAGTGTGGAAGGTATAGATGATCGCATCGTCGTCATAGAGCCGCAGGTGCTTGAGCGTGTCCGCGCTGTTCCAGCAGGTGCTGCCAATGACGATCTTACGCGTTGGATTCGCTGCGCGCAACGCCGCCACCGCCCGCCCGGCGAGGTCGTTCCACTGCTCGGGATTGACATTGCGCACTTCGTTGAGCAACTCGAACGCCACCGCCGGCTTGTGATGGTAGCGCCGTTCAAATTCGAGCCACAACGCAATGAAGCGATCCTGCAGGCCCTGGTCGTCCAGAAGCTGCACCGGCTCCTGAATATCGCAGTAATTGCCGACGGCCTTGTGCAGATTGAGCACCACATTCACGCCTGCGCGCTCGCACCACTCAACAAAGGCGTCAATGAGCGCAAAGGTCCGCTCGCGATAGCTGCCGGGCTGTTCTTCCAACACAATCTGGTCGAAGCCCAGGCGTATGTGGTCCATGCCGAAGGACGCGATGTTGCGCACGTCATCTTCGCCAATGTAGGTCTCAAAATGCTCGAAATCACCCGGCGACAGCGGCCCGCGCCATTTGTCCGGCAACACATTGAAGCGCTTGTAGTTGGTCAGCCAGCCGCCAATACCCATGCCATGCTCAAAGCCCGTGAATGCTTTCATGTCGCCTTGCTTTCCTGTTTTATTTCTTTTTCGCGGACCGATCAGACCGATCGGACCGATCGGACCGATCAGACCGATCAGACGACGATCAGTCAGATCCGTCGGATCCGTCCGATCCGTCGGATCAGTCGTCCAGTTGTGGTCCCAGCGCCTGCAGTTCCAAGTCGTCGAGCAGGAAAGTCGTTGGGAAGATCACGCCTTTGTAGCTGTTACTGCGCAAGATCAAACGCAGCGCGTTATTTTCCGGCACGGGCTCGCCGGGCAACCATGGCGGGACCGTGATGACCACCTGCAGCTGCTGCCACTCCGTACTCAAGGTCGGATTCAGGCGGTAGTTCCAATGCGCGCCGCTACCATGTTCCAAGCGCAGCATGAATGGCGCGACCCGCGGCGCGTCCGCCCGCAGCCAAAAACGCAGCACGAAATCGTAACCGGGCGCCAGCGCTGGCGTCAACTCCGTCGCCAACGACACGTAGTCCTTGTTGCCCGCCGCCAAGGCTAGGCAACGCGACCCTCCGCGACCAACGCCTTCTCGCAGCACAAAGAGCTCGCTGCCACGCTCGTTCATACTGAAGCCCCGCGACGCCAAGTCTGCCGCGCCGTCCTGGTCATCAAAATTAAGCCTGGCAACCACCGCGCCCGCCGCTGGCTCCTGTGTCGCCGCTGGCAGCACCAGCGCGTGCTCCGGCGCGGCGCTGGCCGGCTGCGCTACGCGCGTGGCCCGCTCGCTTTCCAGCAATCGCCACGCCTGGTAGTAACGCCTGGCCTGCAGATGGCCATCAATGTCAGCAATCAGCTGCTGATGCGCCTGGCGGCTTTCCTCCAGCCAGCCGGCTTGATTGGATGCGTTGTCCTCGCGCAGCTTGGCCAGCCCCGCACTGAGCCCCGCCAAAACGTCTGCCGGTACGTCCACCTCGACGGCTGTCAGCGCCGCGCCGTGGGCCGCCCGGAAAGTCCGCAACTCGTAGGGCCGCAGTTCCAGGCGCAGGACGCCATCCGCCGCGGCAATGCTCTCGCCCGTCACCAGGTCAAGCACCGACGTGGCGCCCTTCAGCGTCAGGCTGACAGCCAGCGGGCAGTACATCGCGTTGACGGCATAGACGTAATGGCCGTCCTTGCCGGCGTATTCGCGCACGGCGGCGGGCTCGGTCGGCGTCGCCGTCCAGCTCGTGAAGGGCCGCGCTGGCAAAGTCCGATAAGCGCGACCGAATTCGCGCGATTCCCAGATGCTGGCCTGCGCTTCCACTGAGCAGGCGCCGCGACTCAGCGCCTGCGCGTCCTGCAAAAACAGCGACCACGCCGAGCGTTCGAGGTAATAGCGGCCGCCGCCATTGGCGGTGCCGGCCGACCAGCCGTCCTCCCACCAAGCGCCATCAACCGGCACCTTCTCCCAGCTGTGCTCGTAGTAGTGATTGAAGGGATAGGCGCCCGAAGGAATCTCCCGGAAGGGCCGCGCGTTGTCCCAACTCGATGCGTTGTCGCGCGACGTGCGGGCTTCCGGGCGGTCCCAGTAGCGCCGCATGGCATCCCGCGTCTGCCGTTTGAGCAGCACGCCCGGAATCGACGCCAATAGCCTCAGGTCCACACCGCGTTCACGCCACTCCTCCTCGACCGTACTGCGGCCATGCAGCAGCTTGCGGTAGAAGGGAAATTCGTTGGGCGACGGCCAGGCTTCCTGCAAAAGCGGTATGAGCACCTGCGCGTCCGGATTCGTCCGCCGCGCCAGCGCCGCAATTTGCCGAACATAGTCGGCGATCTTCTGACAGCGCCAGTCCAGCCACGCATCGCGGTGCTCGCTCAACAGAAAGCGGTAGCGTTTGTAGAAACGCTCCGGATCATTGTCGGCTCCCGGCACGGCAATGCCGGTGTCCTGCGTGAACTGCCGGATGGTCGTGTCACCATAGCCATGACGGGCGCTGATGAAACAGAAGGGGATCTGCCGGTGCGGCCAAAAGCACAGCTGAATGCCGGCGTAGGACGAACGCGTCTCGCAACGCGCCACTATGCCCTCGATAATCTCCAAGGTCTGCTGCTGAACCCGCGGATGCAGGGGATTGAGGGTGCTGTCGCCACGACTATAGCGCGGTATCACGCCGTCATAGGGAACCTGGAAATAGGTATCCTGCCCCGCCGCAATCGCCAACGGGTCGTCGCAGTTCTCGGCAACCAGCGTCGGCGTCGAATGAAAATTGAGCGCGGGATAGCATGTCAAACCGGCTCCGGCAAAGCGGTCCATCAGCAACTCCAACCAGCCCTCGGGATGCTGCTCCAGGCGATTGCCCAGGCCCGTTGTTTTGGGATGCCGGCACATCGGCCCGAAGTAAAAGGTCGCCGGATACACCAGGGTGTCCATGCCGGCAAAGCCCATGTAGGCAATCAGCCGATCAGTAAGGTTTTCAAAACGCGCGAGCGTGAACTCCGGCACACGGTCAAAGCCGAAATTGCTGGCCAAGGACGCGTCTTCCCACTCAATGGCCATCATCCGCCCGGGCTCACCCGCCGGCTCATTCACCCGCAAGGCCGGTACGCCGGCATTGCCGCCGACAATGCGCTCGACCGTGATGTCCAGCACGGCCGCCGGCTGGTCCGCAAACCAGCTACAGAACATCAACGCGTTGCGTTCTTCCATCGGCCACCACAGATATCGCGCCGTCTGCACCTGATGCGTGTTGGGAAATTCGTTGCCCACGGACCAGCCGGCCTGCAACGTAAAGCCCGTCTTCTTCTTCTCGTTGCGCACCTGCACGAAGACACACCGCGCGCGGTCATCGGGATAGCGCACCGTCACCAAATGCGGCTCCTGTACGGCTTTGACGTTGACCGTGTACACCAGCCGCGACCACTTCTCCAAGGACGCCTCGCGATAGCGCCCCAGCGGACTGTCAACCAGCCGCGATTCGCCACGCGCCATAAAGCGCCCCGGCGGCAGCTCCTGGCTGCAGTCGATGTAGTCCACCCGCTCCAGCTGCGGCTGCGGTTCCGGCGCGATCACCCGCGCAGGCGCTGGCGTCGGCAAATACAGCGGCAGGCGATTGTCGAAACGCGCATCATCGCCGCTGCGGATGCTCAGGCTGTATTCACCTGACGCCGGCGGCGTGAAATCGATGGCAAAGGCCGTCTCGGCACCGTGCGGCATGGCCGGAGCGTCGTGGGCACCCTGGCGCAAGATTGTCCCGGCGGCGTCCCGCAGCTCCCAGGTCAATTGCTTTGCCGCGAGATCCTCTCGCCCCATGTTGGTCACCGTCGCCTGTAGACGATTGCTACCGGGCATCAGCACCTGCGGCAACACCAGCACGTGCAAGGGCCAGTAGGCCTTCACCGTAGCGGCAATCTCTTCCGCCGACAGCACCCGGTTGTAGATTCTGATCTCGTCCATGGCGATATCCGACTGCCGACTCTCGCCGAGACAGCCAATGAACATCTCGGTGGGGCTCTCCGGCTCGAATGGCAAGCGCATGGGCATGCCGCCGAAGGTCTCGCCGCCCTGCGGCAGAAACTGTCCGTCCATATACAACGACGTGACGTTCTGGCAGTCCCAAGTCACCGCCACATGATGCCAAGTGCCAGCACGCCAACTGCCATAAATTCCACTCGACAACTTCTGGCCACTCTGCTCAACCACCAGCGTGTCCGCAAAACCCACGCGCACATTGATGCCGCCGCCGCGCTGCAAAAACAAGCCAAAGAGCTGCCGCGCACTCCATTTGCTGCGCAATTCCTCCAGACGCTCCGCCGACAACACCGGCCGTTGCAGCCAGAAGCTAAGCGTGCCTTTGCTCAGGTCGAGATTGCCCGCCGTGTCGTAGGACAGCACCCCGCCAGCCGGCACTTTCACCGCCTGGCCACCTAGCCCCGGCACCAGCTCATAGCCATTGGCCCGCAACGGCGCACGCGCACCGGCGGCAGACGTCGCCTCAACACCGTCATCGAAGGTCGCGTGAAAAATCACCCCACGATCCATGGCGTCCTGCGCCTGACAACAAGCCATAACCGTCATCAGCACACACATCAACAGCCGTTCTCGCATCGTCGTTTCTCCTTTTCGCTTTCGTCACCCGGGGGGAACAACAAGGTGCTGCCGGCATCTGTAACAACATCCAAACCGCACCAAATACAATACACCGCTGACAATACAGCCGGCCGCCGCCCCATGCAAGGCACAAAGACCCTTTGTGGAACCTTCACACGCCCCTTTCCCGACCGTGGTGCGGGCGTCTCGCCCGCACCGTCGCCTGAGGTCAGCTCCTTGCACGACATCAGAGCAGCACGAGTCAAACGTTTCCCGACCGTGGTGCGGGCGTCTCTCGCGGCCGTGGTGCGGGCGTTTCTCGCGGCCGTGGTGCGGGCGTCTCGCCCGCACCGTCGCATGGGCCAAGCAGCTCACAGGACATCCGAACAGCCACCCGCAAACGTTCCCCAGCCGAACAGCGGGCACTCCACCGGCAACCGGGCGATTTGTCAGCAGCGCCGGCCGGCAATACATTCCCCGCTGACCTATCCCGCCTTGATCCACACCCTACCCAACATACCGACAGGCCCCCACCATGACACACCGTCCCTCTTTACGCCTCCTTGCCGCCGTCGCCGCGTCCGCCGGCGCTCTGCTGCTGGCGTCCTGCGCAAGCACGTCCCGCCAGCGCTTTGCGAGCGTGCCCTTCCCCGATAGCACGCCACGGCCACTCATCATCGCCGAGTACCGCCCCATCACCCTCGACGGCGATCTCGCCGACTGGGAAGGCGTTCCCTTTATCGACGTCACGCCGCAAACGGGCGTCTTCGATGGCGAATCCCAATCCACCGACTGCCCAAAAGACCTCAGCTACCGCTTCGCGCTCTGTCATGACAACGACGCGCTGTACGTCGCCGTACGCGTCGTCGACGACGTGCTCCAGCTCGACGACACCGCCGCCGGCGAAACCCACGCCAAGGCCTGGATGGACGACGCCATCGAGGTCTTCATCGACGGCAATCTCAATCGCGCCCCGCACGCCCGTAGCGCCGACCGCGCCGAATACTCCAGCGGCGGCGAATTTTCCTTGGTCGCCAATGGCGCCGCCACCAGCAACTGCACCGGCTGGCCCGACAGCTTCGGCAAGCCCGATCACTGGCAAGGCGCCACCGCCATCCACCCGCAGGCCGATGGCTCGGTCGTCCTCACCTACGAGTACCGCCTGACCTGGCGCGTCATGGGCGGCATCGCCGGCCCGGACAGCCGCATCGGTTTCACCATCGGCGTCCAGGACGACGACGACGGCGGCAACCGCGACCACGCCCTCTACTGGCAGGGCTTCTCACCCAGCTGCTGGAAAGACGAAAACGGCTGGGGCGAGGTCTTCATCAAACCCGCAAAATAAGCACACGCCGCGAAACCATGCGTGGCTACGCATGGTTTCGCGGCGTGCCCCATCATTTCTGTCGCCACGTTATTCCGCGGCTTTGACGACGAAACGCCGGCTGTCCCGGAACTGCTCCTGGCCGCCTTTGCGCGACACCAGCCGCAGCTCAAGATCGCCGGCGCGTGGCGGCGTGAAGCTGATGGGCACTTCCGTGTGAAAGCCGAGCTCAATGCGCAGAGGCAGCTCCCCTCCAGCGATCTTCTCGCCAGCCAGCAACGCCGACCACGCCACCGTCACCTGCTCGTCGCTAAAACAGTCGTTGTACACAATCAGCGTGCGGACTTCTTCGGCGCCGACTGCCAGCGCCGGCGGCGCTGGATAGGCGCCCAGCTCGTCATAGGCCTTGTCAAAAACCGCCACCGGCGCAAAAGACTTCACAATGATGTCCCACGCCGCAGCAAATTTCTCCGCCGGCCCCTCTTCGCGCAGGCCACCCGTGTAGTTGGGATTGTAGGGCCGGATGTCAAACCAGTCGGCGTAGCGATACCCACGCGTCTGCAGACCCATGCAGGCATACAACTCTGGAGAGCGGGCACGCAATGCGTCATTGGCCGGGAAGAGGAATTCGCCGATGCCCATGGGCACCTCCTGCTTGTACTCGGCCACCCAGTAGATGTCGTCACGCAAGTCGTTGCCATAGCCCGACGCCTTGCCGCCGTGATCCTCCAGATCGGCAATGGTGCGCACGTAGTGCTTATTGCAGGCCAACACCGCGCCGTAGGCCGAGCCGTCGCCGTCGAATATCACCGGCCGGGTGCCGTCATGGCTGTCAATCACCCGGGCAAATTCGGCCAACTGCGCGGGCGACAGCTGTTTGCAATTGAGCGCCTCGTTGCACGCCGACCAGATCAGCACTGACGGATGATTGCGGTCCCGGCGCACCCAGCGCGCCAAGTGCTCGCGGCACTCGGGCAACCAGCGGGGATGCGAGGGCAGTATCATCCCCCAGCTCGCATAAATACCGCTTTCGTCGATCACCATCATGCCCAGTTCATCGCAGACGTCATAGACGTGCGGCGGTGCCGGCACGGCGTGAAAACGCAAGACGTTGAAATTCGCCGCCAATGCCCGCTTGACGTGTGCCGTGAAATCCTCACGCGTGTCCAGCGGTGGCCGTGGATGATGGTAGCTCGGGCTCTCGCCACGCAAATTGCAGCGGATGCCATTGAGATAGAAATGAATGCCCTCAAACCACACTTCGCGGAATCCGAAGCGGGTGTCGGTCCAATGCAGGCGTTGGCCCTCGGGACTGCGGATAATGCTGCGCAGCTGGTAGAGCTGCGGCTGATTGGGCTGCCAGTACACCGCGTCCGTCCACGGCACTGTGATTTCAGCACGGGTGAGCATGAGACCAGGCAGGAGCACCTCCTGCTCCGGCAGCTCCAGCGCCTTCACAACGCCGTCCCAAGGCCGGACATAGCCGCCGAGAACGACCGTCGCGTCTTCGCGCTGTGTATTGAACAGCTCGTAAATAACCGTCAGGCGCTGTTCGCGAACCGACGTCTGCACGCGCACATCGGCGATATGAAGCTGCGGCCGCGATCTCAGACTCACGCTCTGAAACAGCCCCTTGCGGGCGTTCGTGCCAATGCCACGCGGCACCCAATGGCGAATGTTGCGCCAATCCTTGCTGGGCTTCGGCACACCAAAATGCGTATCGTCCTTGATCAGCACCTCCAGGTTGTTGTTCTCGGAGGGCGCCGTCACCAGTCCCGTAATGTCGAATGCCGCCGGCAGCGGCCCGACCAGCTGCGAGCCCGCGCTGCGGCCATTCACGCGTACTTCGCAGTAATCGCCAACCGCATCGAAATGGATCAGCACCCGCTGCCCCGCGAAACTCGCCGGAACGTCGAAACTGCGCCGATAGGTGCCGGCATGGACGCCGCCCATGCCTTTGACTTCCTCTAAAACCATGGGCACTGGCACGTCTTGCGCCGGCTTGTCACCCTCTGGATCGAATTCCCAGGTGCCATTGAGCGTCAGCTCAAAAGCCTCGCCCGGCGATGACGTCTGGCGCAACGCCGCCAAAATGGCCTCCTGGCGCTCGGGAGCCTTGCCCGCAGCCATCCCCGTCACCGCCAAGGCACGCCAGCCGACCAGCTCGCGTTGCAGAGTAATGCCCTTCACGGGCGACTCCGGATAGGGATTGCGCCACATGGTCAGCCACGCAGCGCGGCCATCGGGCCCGGGCGCCAGCAGCCCGTCCGGCAAATCGCGCGGGTCGTCGCCGGCAGCGCTGACCTGCTCTTCCCAGCAGATGGGCACGGTTTCCGCCTCGCGGTCGGCGTATTGCACAGTCATCGCGCCCACGCGGGTGCCCCGTTCAAGAACTTTATCTGCCGGGCCTTCAGCGCGATGCCAAAGCGCGATGGTCGACAGCCGCGCCGGCGTGATGTCTACTGGCGCCCCAAGCCGGAATGGCAGCGCCCGTAGCTCCTGCTCAGCACCGGCAGTCAACGGCACGAACATGTCGACCACGGGTTGCGTCCGCAAGGTCACTTCCACCCAAGTCTTGCGCGAGTCGTCAACAACGAACTTCCGATTGTACTCCAAGCGATAGCACTTCGCCCAGGCCGCATCGCGCTGATCCGACAGTCGCCACTCGCCATCCGCGCTACTGACCTCCACCACGAGGTCCATGGTCGGTAAATACAGCCGCGCCTGCCGCAATTTGCCCAGGCTCAGCCGCTCAATCGACCTCGGCGATACACTCTGCTCAGTCTCGGCGCTAACCATAATGCCGTCATACAGCTCCGGGCGCAACTGCAATACCCACTGCAGATTCCGCGCGTCAGCGATGTCCGCAAAATCAAATTCGTAACGCAGCGTCACCGCATTTTCAGACAGCGTGCATTTCTGCAACACCACGCCATGCTCGCCGCGATGCTCCCGCAACGTCGTCCCATCCGCCTCGGAAAGCATGTTCGTCATCTGCCAATCCCCGGGATACTGGTACAGGCCCTCCCATGCCGCGTTGGTCACCCACGGACTGCTCAGCACCAGCAAATCAACGCCATCAGCCCGCAGCTGCGGCCCCATCTCGCCCGGCCGCAATTCCACCGCCGCGCCCAAGGTCAAACTCAACAACACAACACAAGCACAGCAGGTCTTGAACATGGTATTGTCTCCAGTGATAAAAAGTGAAGAGATATTTCTTGTGCGACCAAAAGCGTCAAAGTAAGCTCGGCAGGGGCCAAAATCAATCACGAGCTCGCCCCCCCCCAATGACAGCCCTCAGCACCTGCCATCACGTCAGCCACTTACCCCAGCATCCTTAACCAGCACGGTGGCATCCAACGACACATAGGCCAACGACACGATAACTCTTGCCACTATTGCAGCACGTTTTTGCCAAGCCATTGGTCACATCAATAGATAAAAAAAATTATGTTGCATTTATTTCGAAACGTTACTATAATCTATGCAACGTTGTCTTTTCCGTTGTAATAGCCTGGCCTAGTTTGGCATTGACATGAGGAGAAAAACCAATGTTAAAACGAATCACCGCCTTTACCTTGATTGAACTGCTGGTAGTCATCGCCATCATCGCCATCCTGGCGGCAATGCTGCTGCCGGCCTTGAGCAAGGCGCGGGAAAAAGCCCGCAGCATCAGTTGCGCGTCGAATCTCAAGCAGCTGGGTTTGGGGCTCACCTTGTACTTGGACGGCAGCGACAACCGCTTCCCCCCCGGCTGTGCGCCAAATTTCGCCGGACCCAGTGTCTCCCGCCGCTGGTTCCAACTGCTCACCAAGGAATACTATGGCGATGACAATGTCCGCCAGTGCCCATCAAACACCTACAAGGTAAGCGGCTGGACCGGCAGCTACGCATGCCAGAACAACCTCAGCGGCTGGGATTCCGCCAGATCGCTGATTGCCGACGTGCCCACCCCAAGCGGCACGGTCTATTTCGTCGACACCAACTCCTGCAGTAGCACCGTGGTAGGCCTCCTCCCTGACAAGTGGTACCAGCACGTAACCGGCAACTCCGACTGGCAGTGGATGCCGCCGGGACGCCTCACCTACTCAAACGGCAATGACTACATCCAGACCTCAGGCGACTACCTCCGTCGACCCGTCGCCCGCCATAATGGCACCATCAATGTGCAGTACATAGACGGTCACGTCGAAAACCGCATCGCCGCCGATTTTGTCGGCCCCATCCCCATCGGCCACGCCTACGGCAACGAAAAAAATCACTGGGATAACAAGTGATCTAGGTTATACAGCGCTACCGAAACGCCCTTAAGACGACATTCACTTAACGCCCAGACCACCATCAGCATTCCTCCCCAGTGGCGACTGCGCACCAAGCGTGGCCGCCGCTTCACTTCTAACCCACAACGCTCAGCGAACCAACACGATGGAAATAGTCTGACACCTGTTGTAATTATGAGGAAATATTACTATAATTGAGTCATCCGTAGATTTTTTAGGGTTTCGAAGCGCATTTACACAACAAGTATAAAGAGAAGTACAAAGAAATGCAGGGGCCAGTCATGTTCAAACGAATCACCGCCTTCACCTTGATTGAGCTGCTCGTCGTCATCGCCATCATCGCCATCCTGGCAGCCATGCTCTTGCCGGCTTTGAGCAAGGCGCGGGAAAAAGCCCGCAGCATCAGCTGCTCGTCAAACCTCAAACAGATGGGGTTGGGACTCCTGCAGTATCTCGACGACGGCGATGCACGCTTCCCCATGGGCATGACTCAAAAATGGAACGGTACTACTGGCACCCGCCGCTGGTACGATCTGCTCAACAAGAACTACTACGGCGACGACAACGTGCGCTTCTGCCCCTCAAATACGACCATCAAGCCCACTACCGGCACCGGCAGCTACGGCTGCCAAAACAACCTCAGCGGCTGGGACTTTAGCGCGTCGCTAATCACCCATGTGCCAGCCCCCTCCGGCACCGCTTATTTTGTCGACACCAATATCTGTCCGAACGTCGTCGGCCTACAACCTGACCAGTGGTTTTATTACGCCACCAACAACACCGACTGGCAATGGTTGCCACCGGGTGAGCTGACCAGCTCATCGGGCTATAGATACACACAAAACACCGGCGATTATCCCCGCCGCCCCGTCGGCCGCCACAACGGCAACATCAATGTGCAGTACATCGACGGCCACGTCGAAACCCGCGGCATCAATGACTTCATTGGCCCGATTCCCGCCGGCCACGCCTACGGCAGCGAAAAAAATGCCTGGGATAATAAGTGACGCAAACCAAAAAGTCCCGCTGAACCACGTTTTCCCAAGTCGTTTCCGGAACAACCAAACCAGCATCTGCAGCCCCCTCCTCGCGGCGGCCACGCACTCAGCGCGGCCGCCGCGTCGCGTTTCGCCTTCGCGTGAGGCAAAACAAAACCACGGCAGGCCGTCGGCCACGGAACTGTCGCGTCTTCCTAGCGGCGGCGTGGATTGCCGCGCAGCGGCAAGACAGGCCGCCAACAAAGGGCGGACACACAGGTCCGCCCTCTTCTTCGCGCCTTCGCGTGAGAAACAAAAGCCTTCGCGTGAAAAAAAAGGCCGCGGCACCTGCATCGGCTTTGTAATGCCTCACTCATTGATACTGGCCGGTCCAAGGGACGCCAGGGACCGTGGAGACCAGTTGGCGGTGGCGCACTGGGGCGAGGACTCACGGACTCATGAGGCATGATCCCATGGATTGGACCGTGGGGATTGACTCCCGACGCTTGGGACTGATTGGGGACTGATTCGACTCCTGGGACTGATTGGGGACTTCCTGGACTCCGGGGACTTTTTGGCGACTGTGCGCTGGGGCGAGGACTCACGGACTCATGAGGCATGATCCCATGGATTGGACTGTGGGGACTTTTGGGACTGTGGGGAATGACGCCTTGGACGCCAGGGACTGCTTGAGTATCTCTTGGACTCTTGGGAGCGCCTACGGCACAAAAACAAGAATAGTGAATAAGGGTGGTTTTCGGCCCGAACCGGACAAAGCAAGTCGCCTGATCGGCCAAGTTCGGCCCGGAGGGCCGCACCATGCGTAACCCCGGGTGAGGCGCCCGGAGGGCGCCGCAACCCGGGGTATGACAGCAACATAGAATTGCGCCCGGAGGGCGCCACATTGGCTAGGCACGCCGCGTCCCACCGCGCCAGCGAGAGGCATGTCGTGCATCCAATATCAATGGCTGAGGGATTACTCGGCTTTTCGCAAAAAGCGCCGCTACGCGCGACCGTAGCCGCCAAAGGGGTGTATATTACGACTTTTCGCCAGGCCGCATTCAACCTGTTTTCAGCCAAGGACTATCATCATGACTCGTGAAGAGCTGCAACGTAAAGTGGACGAGGCCCGTGAGCGCCTCGAACACTTGAGGGGGTTTCTTTGACGTCGCTACCAAAACCGAAAAACTCGACCTCCTCGAAGCGAAAATGACCCGTCCGGATTTCTGGGACCGCCGTGAAAGCGCCCAGGAGACCGTCGCCGAAGTCAGAACCATCAAAAACGTGCTCGTTCCTTTCCGGGGATTGGAAAGCCGTGTCGGCGATTTTGCCGCCATGTGTGAACTGGCCGAACTCGAAGGCGAAGACTCGGCGTTCTATCGCGAAGCCGAATTGGCCTGGCCTGACCTGAGCAAGGAACTGGACCGCCTGGAACTGGTCAGCTTCCTCTCTGGCAAGCTCGACGCCAACAACGCCATCCTGACGGTGCATGCCGGTGCCGGCGGCACCGAGTCCTGCGACTGGTGCGGCATGCTCTACCGCATGTACACCCACTGGCTGGACGAACATAATTTCAAGTACGAAATCGTCGATATCCAGCCCGGGGAAGAAGCCGGCACCAAGTACGCCACGCTCACCGTCCAGGGCGAATTCGCCTACGGCTACCTCAAGGCCGAAAAAGGCGTGCACCGCCTGGTGCGCATCTCGCCCTTTGACGCCAACAAGCGCCGCCACACGTCCTTCGCTTCCGTGGACGTCCTCCCCGAAATCGACGACGACATCAATATCGTGGTTACCGATGCCGATCTACGCATCGACACCTTCCGCGCCTCCGGCGCCGGCGGCCAGCACGTCAACCGGACGGACAGCGCCGTCCGCCTCACCCACCTGGAGACCAACATCGTCGTCACCTGCCAGAGCGAACGCTCCCAGCACAAGAACAAGGCCAACGCCATGCGCATCCTCAAATCCAGGCTCTTCCAGCTGGAGGATGACAAACGCCGCGCCGAGCACGCCGCTGAGTCCGCCGCCAAGGGCGACAACGCCTGGGGCAACCAGATCCGCTCCTACGTCCTCCAGCCCTACCAGCTGGTCAAAGACCTGCGCACCGACGTCGAGACCAGCAATGTCAGCGCCGTCCTTGATGGAGACATCGACCTCTTTATCAATGCGTGGTTGCGCGCCGGCCAACCCATGTCACGTTAACGGATAAAACACGTCCGTATTCCTTAGCATCAGTCAACATGTCAGGAGAGTAGAATCATGTCGTGCAACTGCCAGGTGTTCAAGAAAGCCGTTGATACTGTCCGCGTCCTCGCCGCCGATGGCGTGCAGAAGGCCAACTCCGGCCATCCGGGCATGCCCATGGGCTGCGCTGATTTCGCCTTCACGCTGTGGAGCCGCTTCATGCGTTTTGACCCCGCGCAGCCCGAGTGGCTGGGCCGCGACCGCTTCGTCCTCTCCGCCGGCCATGGCTCCATGCTGATCTACTCGCTGCTCCACCTCTTCGGCTACGGCCTGGAATTGGACGACCTCAAGCAGTTCCGGCAATGGGGCAGCAAATGCCCTGGCCACCCGGAATACGGCCACACCAAGGGCGTGGAAGTCACCACCGGCCCGCTGGCCTCCGGTCTGGCGTCCGCCATCGGCATGGCCATCGGCATGAAGCAGTTCCAGGCCCGCATCGGCGCCGACGCATCGCTCTTCAACCAGAAGGTCTATGCCATTAGTGGCGACGGCTGCATCATGGAAGGCACCTCCCACGAGGCCTGCGCCCTCGCCGGCCACCTGAAGCTCGACAACCTCGTGCTCTTCTACGACGACAACAGCATCACCATCGAGGGCTCCACGGCCATCGCTCACACCGAAGACGTCGGTGCCCGCTTTGCCGCCTACGGCTGGAATGTCCTGCGTATCGACGGCCAAGACATCGAGCAGATCAGCGGCGCCCTGCAGCTGGCCCGCAAGACCAGCGGCAAGCCCACCATCATCATCGGCAAAACCGTCATCGGCAAGGGCTCGCCCAAGCTCGCCGGCAACGCCGAATGCCATGGCGCACCACTCGGCGCCGACGAACTGGCCGCAACCAAGAAGGCCTTGGGCTTCGATCCCGAACAGTCCTTCGTCGTCCCCGCCGATGTCCGCGAGCTGTGCAACAAACTGATTGCTGAAAAGAAGGCCGCCGCCGCCGAGTGGAACCAGCGCTTTGTCGCCTTCAAGGCGACGCTTGACAGCGAGAAACTCGCCCTGATGGACGCGCTGCTGACCCGCAAAGTCCCCGCGAACATCCTCGAAGAGCTCCTCAAGGCCGTGCCTGCCAAGGCCACGGCGACGCGTAATTCCGGCGGCGAGATCATGCAGAAGGCCGCCGCGCTGGTGCCGGCGCTCTGCGGCGGCTCTGCCGACTTGAATCCCAGCACCAAGACCTACCTCAAAGGCGCTGGCGACTTCGGCCCCGCCGACTGGGCCGGCCGCAATGTCCACTACGGCGTGCGCGAACTGGGCATGGGCATGATCAGCAATGGCCTGGCGCTCTGCGGCTCGGCCATTCCTTTCAGCTCGACCTTCATGGTCTTCTCTGACTACATGAAACCCGCCCTGCGCCTCGCCGCCCTGCAGCAGCTGCATGAAATCTACGTCTTCACTCACGACTCCATCTTCGTCGGCGAAGACGGCCCGACTCACCAGCCCATTGAACAGCTCGCCATGCTCCGCGCCATCCCCGGCATGACCACCATCCGCCCCGCCGAGGCCAACGAGACCGCGCACGCCTGGGCCGCCGCGCTACAGGCCAAGGGCCCCGTCGCACTCTGCCTCACCCGCCAGAATCTCCCGAACCTCCCTGCCGACATCGTCAGCAAACGCATGGACGTCGCCAAGGGCGCCTACGTCGTCAGCTGCGAAAAGGACTTCGAGATCATCCTCATCGCCAGCGGCTCCGAACTGCAGGTGATCATGGGCGCAGCGGACATCCTCCGCGGCAAGGGCAAAAAAGTCCGCGTGGTATCCATGCCCAGCTGGGAGCTCTTCGACAAGCAAAGCGCCGAATACAAAGAGTCCGTCCTGCCCGCCACCTGCAAGAAACGCATTTCGGTGGAAGCTGGCTCGACCTTCGGCTGGCAGCGCTACATCGGTTCCTGCGGCCTGGCCCTGGGCATTGACCACTTCGGCGCTTCCGCACCCTGCGATCTGCTCGCCAAGGAATACGGCTTCAGTGCCGAAGCCGTTGCCGAGCACGCCATCGCCTACTTGGGCTGAGCATAGACCATAAAACAAAAAGGCACCCCGCCGAGGGGTGCCAAAGCCGAGCCCGGGAGCCGGACGCCACTGGCGCGCAAGTCCCCGGGCTTTTTCGTGTCCGCGCCTTATGGCACTTCGTAGATCACCAACCGGCATTCGATGCTGCCATTGGTGAGGGGATATTCGGCCTCGGGGCGCAGGCGAATACCGGCGATGGCACGAGGGTTGCCCACGATCAACGCCACACGCCAGCCATGGAGCCGCTGCACGGCCGCACAGAGCTCCTGGTAGAGCTGATTGTCCGCGTCAAGCCGCACGCCATAGGGCGGATTGGCCACCAGTAGGCGCCGGGTGCCATCGGGCTGCAATTCACGCAGGGGCATTTTCCGGAAACTCAGCCGCAGGCCAGCCGCACGGGCGTTGTCCTGCGCCGTCGCCAGCACCGCGTCGTCCAAGTCAAAGCCAGTAATCCGCGGTGGCTGGCCATGGCCCTGCCCGCGCAATTGCCCGCGCAGCTCAGCAAGCCGCCGCGCGTCGTCCTCGCTGAAATTGGCCCAGCGTTCAAAACCGAAACGCTGCCGCCATAGTCCGGGCGCGACATTAGCGGCCCACAGCGCCGCTTCGATCACCAACGTGCCCGAGCCGCACATCGGGTCGACCAGCGGCGTCTTGCGATCCCAGCCGGACATTCTTAGCACTGCCGCCGCCAGGGTTTCCTTGATGGGCGCTTCACCGCCAGCCTGCCGATAGCCGCGCTTGAACAACGGCTCGCCGGACAGATCGAGATACACGGTCGCCTTCTCGCGCGCCCAGTAGACAAAAACCCGCAAATCGGGGTCGTCCTTTGATACGCTCGATCGCTGTCCAAGCTGATCACGCATGCTGTCCACAATCGCGTCCTTGACTTTCAGGGCGACGAAATTGGGGTTCTCGCCGCAGCTTTCATGGGCGTAAGCCGCCACCGCAAAGGTATGTTGCGGGGTGATGACGTCTAGCCACGGCAATTCGTGAGCACCGTCGTAGAGCTGCTGCAGATCACGCGCCGGAAAACGCCCCAGGACCACCATCACCCGCTGGCCCAAACGCGTCTCCAGGCAGGCACGCCAGCCGTCCTCCCATTCGCCAAAGAAGGGTATGCCGCCGCGATTCAAACGCGCTGAACGAAATCCCAGCTCGGACAACTCGTCGCGTAACGCACTCTCAGTTCCCGGACCGGCCGTAACATAAAATTCCATAGCTATCACCTGTTCTTCTTCGCTTTTTCAGACCGAGCTGACCGATCGGACCGATCCGTCCGCGATAAAAGACCGAAGATCAGACCGATCAGACCGATCAGACCGATCAGAAATCGGATCAGTCCGATCCGTCCGATCCGTCTGAAGCTCTTACTTAACGATTTCCAAAACGCTTATTGTTTCAACCAAACAACCTTATTTCATCCCGGCATTTCATCGCCGCGAAGCGGCAGCAGCGCTGAAAGCGCGAAACATGACAGCCCAGGGCAAGCAGCGCTGAAAGCGCGCGCCGCCCTGGGTAAAACGACAACTCTGGCCGTGTTCCTCGGCCTCTTTGGCCCCAGTCGGCGAAGCTGACTGGGGCCAAAGAGGCAATGGAACTCATTGACTGCGGCTGTATTCTACACTGTTACCCTCTACGGGGAACAACCTATTCGCAGATTTCGCCGATGATGAAGATGCACGCCGCGTAGAGCAGCTTCGGATCGTACTTGGCGGGGTTCTTATCGAAATCGCCCTTATTGTGATCAAAAAGAATAATCCGCTTATCGAAGTCCTTGTCAAGGACCTTCAGGGTCACTTCGTGAACGGCGTCGGGATTCATCTGGTCGGCGAGCGTGCTCAGTGCCAGCCGGTGGTAGGTGCAATAGGGATCGAAGGTGCGCACTTCGCTGCTCTTGCCGCCAGCAACGCTCTTTTCGAAGATGCAGCCGTGTGGCCCGAGAAGATTATAGAGCGCGGCGGTCGTGCCCTTAAATTTGAAGCGGATTTCCGCACCGGGCGAGAAAGTGAAGAACGGGTCCATGCGCCCGATGAAGCCCTTGGTCACGGCGTGGTCGCCGGGATTTTTCTCCCAGGTGCCGGTGATTTTCACCAGCGGATGATCCAGCGGCACCGTGATGACATTCTCCCAGCATTCCTTCACCATCGGCAACGGCAACGCCGCGCGCGCGCCGGCCGTGCCCGCCGCCTTGATCGCCGGCAGTGAGCGCCGGATCGCGTCCATGTACAGCTGATGGCCCGTGTTGGCGTAGGGATGTACACCGTCGCCAGCGAAGGGAATTTTGCCCTCGGCGTTGACAAAATTGTCCGCGCTGATATTGAGTTCGTCACCGGACACCCTGGTGAGTTCCTTATCGCTGGCCTTCATGACGAGCTTGCCAGCGGCTTCGAGCTTGACGATTTCGACACCCATGTGGATGGACGGTATGCCATAGTAGTCCGCGATGTCTTCCATCACGCTGGCGGAGCGTTGCATCTTGCCGTCCTGCATCTCCTTCACATGCGCAGCAGTGAGGGTGTAAACGAACAGAATGTCCGTCGCCGGCAATTCCCGCCAGATATGCCGGACGATGCCCTCCATGCTCTTGCGAATGGAGTAGGGATGCGCGCCACTGTCATTAACCGCAAATTCCACCATGACCAGGTCGGGGTTGTGGCGCAGCACGTCGTGCTCCAGGCGCAACGCGCCCAGATTGGACCCCGTGCCGCCAATCGCCGCATGGATTTCCTTCACCTGGCAATTGGGATACTCCTTCTGGAAGTACTCGCGGCTGTGAATGCGATAGCCGGCTTGCGCCGTGATGCTGCCGCCAAAATAGGCGATAGTCACCTCACCACCAGTGGCGAGTTTGCCATAGAAATTCGGCAGCCCCTGCCGCGGCACCGACTCCACCAGCGGGCGAATGTCCACCTTCTGCGGATCAAAATCCACCGGCAGTTTTCCCGCCTCAATGGTAATCGCCTGGGCGCCGATAGCACCACCGAGCAACGCCGTAAAAATACCCGCCAGCCAGCTTGTCCGTGACATCGTGTCCTCCTGTCTTTTTCTGCTTCAATCCATGGAAAATAACGCAAATAACGGCGCCGGCCCGGCGCCGCGATCAGTCTTTCTTGACGCCGCCACTGTGATTGACAACCCGCTGCAGGAAAGACTCGGGCGTACTGATTATTCCAGCGAGCACTTCGTCCTCCGTTACACTAGCCAGGAGTATGTCGCCGGCGGTGTAGCGGCCGTAGTCGTAGATGATCCACAGCCGGCCAGCGCCGTCCTGCACGCCGTCGGGATACGATACGCCGGCGCGTTCGTCCAGCAGCAGACCGTCGTTCCAGCTGCGGCCATCGTCGTCCGATAGATACGCCGTGAGCTTACAGCGGGTGCGCCAGTCCTTGTTTTCGCCCTTGACGACCTCGTGATTGACCAGCAGCAACCGGCCGGATTGCAGCCGCATGAGATGAAACCGCGAATTCGGCCCAACCAGCGACGCCGGTCCGCAGTCGTACCAGTTGCGGCCGCCGTCGCTAGAAAAGCCCTGCCCCACGCCATACAGCGTCCGCACCAAACACCAGAGCCGGCCATCTCGCAACGGCACAATGTGGTGCTCATCAAAGATCGAACGCGCCAGGCGAAAACCGCCACGACGCCGGAAACTCCGGCCCTTGTCATAACTGACCACGAGATTGGCGCCAATCTCGTCGCGCAGGCGTTCCGGCGGCTGACCGCCACCAACGCCTTCGGCCCAGATGGACACCGGAAAACCCCAGCTGCCATCCGGCAGAACGCAGGGTTTGTTGAGCATGATGCCATCGTAGAGTCGCCGCGGCGCCGACCAACGCAACTCGGCCGCATCGGGCTCCTCCAGCAGCGCCCCCCAGACGCCATTGACGCCATCGGCGATCGTGCCGTCCTTGGGCGATGTCGATTGCGCCCAGAACAGCCAGACGCGGCCCAGCGGGTCGGTCCATAACGTGGGATCAAACGCACGCACATTGGCACCGGGCGGATCCACCACGGCCACCGGCTCGCCCCAGCTCAAGCCGCCATCGTCGCTAGTCACGACCACGACATAGTTGTTCGGGCCTTCACCAACGCCGCCGGCGTACCAGCAGGCGAAGAAACGCCCGCCGGGCGCAATGGTCAAGCCCGGTATGCCCTGGAACTGCCTCGCCGCCGTCGCCTGCTGCGGGCCCGGCGTGCTCACCGGTACGGCCAAAAGCGGGTCGTTACTGTCAATGCCATTCGCAGTCATCGTCGTCCTTTCCATAACGCCGTGGGAATCACTCATGTCGCTTGGCGACAGACCTTATAACATACCCTCCCGTTGGCCTTCAGCCCAACGTAACAACACGATATTTACGCATCACACCACTTGGCAATTTCAGCTGCAAAGGATACTTTAGCGGCGCAAAACGCCCCGCCCCCTGAACCCGCCCCACCTGCAGCGTGTCCAAGGTGGCCATGGCCCTTTCTGCCCGCAGCCCGCAATCCCAGCCAAGGAATGACCCATCGTGAAACAACGACTGCTTGACGCATTGAACAATTGCCCCGCCGACTACGCGGAAATTCGCTTCGAAACCACCGATAACACCGGCTTTGCCTACCGTGGCAAGGAACTCGACAACGCCAGCACCGGCCAGTTCACCGGCGGCATTGTCCGCGCCTGCAAAAATGGCGGCTGGGGCAGCTGCGTCTTCGACACCCTCGACGAACTCAAAAGCAAGGTCGCCGACGCCTGCGCCGCCGCCACTACCGTCGGCAAGGAAAAAACCGCTCTCGCTGAAATCGCCGTACCAGCGGATCAGGTCTTCACCGCCCAGCTCAAAAACGACTTCCGCGGCGTCAGCTTGGACGAAAAGGTCGCCCTCGTCGGCAAATACAATGACATCGTCCTCAATGCCGTTCCCGGCGTCGAATCAAGCACGGTCATGTACGGCGAGAACTTCCGCACCGTGCACTTCGCTTCAACCCGCGGCAACTACTTCATGGAAGAGCGCCCGCGGATTCTCCTCTACCTGGTGGCCATCGCCCGCAATGGCTCGCAGGTGCAGCGCGGCAGCGAGAGCTTCTCGTCGGCCACCGACTTCACCGTGGTGCTCAATCGCGAAGACAAGGCGCGCGAGGTCGCCGAACGCGCCGTCGCCCTTCTCAAGGCACCGCAGTGCCCCGGCGGCCGACACCACGTCATCCTCCGCCCCGACTTCACCGGCGTCTTCGCCCACGAAGCCTTCGGCCACCTCAGCGAAGCCGACTTTCTCTACGAAAATCCGCAAATGCGCGAGCTGATGACCATCGGCCGCCAGATGGGCAATAACGACCTCAACATCATTGACGACGGCAGCCTCGGCCAGCTCATTGGCACCCACCACGTGGACGACGAAGGCACACCCACGCAAAAGACCATGCTTATCGCCAACGGTGTCCTCGCCGGCCATCTCCACTCGCTGGAAACCGCCGGTAAAATGGGCGCCAAGCCCACCGGCAACGCCCGCGCCATTGGCCGCGGCCGCCCCCCCATCGTGCGCATGACCAACACCTATGTCGATGCCGGTACACTCTCCAAAGATGAACTCTTCGCCGGCGTCGACGACGGCATCTACGCCTGCGGCATGCAGGGCGGCCAGACCATGATGGAGATGTTCACCTTCTCCGCCGCCTACGGCTACCGCATCAAAAACGGCCAGGTCACCGACCTGCTGCGGGACATCGTCCTCACCGGCAATGTCTTCGAAACCCTCCACAACATCGACGGCATTGCCAATGACCTGACCATGTTCGAGCTCGGCGGCGGCTGCGGCAAAGGCGGTCAGTCGCCCCTGCCTGTCACTTTCGGCGGCCCACACATCCGCCTCCGTGACGCCGTTATCGGCGGCCAACAGTAAAACCGCAGCGTTCACGACCACCAGCATAAAGGACCGCAGCCCATGCGCAGTACATATTTACACGACATGCAAGACCGCTTCACCCGCGTCATCGCCAACGCCACCAAACAGGGCGCCAGCGCCGCCAAAGTCAGCTTCAGTCACGGCGAAAGTCTCTCCTGCAGTTTCGAAGCCGGCAGGCTCAAATACGCCGACAGTGCCGAGTCCCTCGGCTACAACATCGCCGTCATCCGCAATGGCCGCTCCGGCGTCGCCGGCGGCAATATCCCCGCCGCCATGGACGAGCTGGTCGAACGCGCCATCAGCTTCGCCCAGATTGGCGCCGTGGCCCACTTCAGCCACTACCCGGCACCAACCACCTACGTGGACCTCAAAAGCCACTCGCCACGCGTTCTCACCCTCAGCCGCGAAAAAATGATCAGCGACTGCCAGGAAATGGTCGATTACGTCAAGAGTCTCGACGACAGTCTCGACATCAGCGCCAGCGCCGGCCGCAGCGAAGGCGAGAGCGCCGTGGCCAACTCCGCCGGTCTCAATGAAACAGACATGGAGACCTCTTGGGACCTCAACTTGGGCATTCAGAAAACCAGTGGCACCGACATGCTCTTTTCCTACGACTACCGCTCCTGGCTGGACCTCAATGAGCTCTACGATCTCGACGCGCTCAAGAGCGCGATCGCCTTTGATCTGCGCCACGCCGCCCGTAGCGCCACAATCAGCGACGGCGTCTACCCCATCTACCTGCCCCCGCGCATGCTCGGCAGCTTCCTGGCGCCCATCAGCATGGGCATCAATGGCCGCGATGTCTTCAAGGGCACGTCGCCACTCAAGGACGAACTCGGCAAACAGTGTTTCTCACCGGCCTTGACCATCATTGACAATCCCCACATCGACTTTTCGCCAGCCTCCGCCGCCTTCGATGGCGCCGGCATCGCCACTCGCCCCATGACTCTCGTCGACCAAGGCGTCCTCAAGACCTTCCTCTATGACTACGACAGCGCCTGCCTGGCCCAGGCCACGCCCACCGGCCACAGCGGCAGCTCGCCCTACACCATGTTCGTGCAGCCCGGCCAACGCAGCGCCGACGCAATGCTCAAGAGCATCCCGAAAGGCCTCTACATCAAACAGCTGCTCGGCTTCGGCCAAAGCAATCTGGCCAACGGCGACTTCTCCTGCAATGCCGCCCTAGCCTATCTTATCGAAAACGGCGAAATCGTCGGCCGCGTCAAAAACGCCATGATCGCCGGCAATATCCTCAGTCTTCTCAAAGGCGACATCGAATTCAGTAGCGACCTCGACCCCCAGAACCGCCAGCCCCACGCCATCATCCCCGGCGTCAGCGTCGTCACCGCCAAAAACTGAAGCGCCGCCGCCCACCACTTACACCGTACAATTAGGAGCGCAGGTGGCCAACAGCCCCAGCCGCTGTGGCCATCCTTCGCCAACCCTCAGTTCTTGCCCATAAATCCATGCGCCCTCACCGGAATTGCTTCGTGGGCGGTTGCAAAATACGCCTATTTTGTCTATAGTCTTCGCGTGCTGTTCCGAGTATGAGTCCAGCATGGAGGCAGGCTCGGCCATGACGACTTGGCGACTAGGGCAAACCAGCATTGCGCTTTTTTCAGTACGAGGAGACTTCATGCGATCCTTAGCCATTTATGCCTTGTTAGGCTGCATGTACTGCGGCGTTCTCCCGCTCCAGGCACAGACACCAACACCGGCTGCAACACCGGCAGCGGCTGCGGCCAACGCCAATCCCGATGTGCGCTTCAGAGCCCTCGAAGAGCACGAACAACGCGGCGCCGTACTGAAAATCCGTGATCAACTCCTTTTCGAGCGAAGTGAAAAAGACAAACGCGAACGGGCCATCGCCGGACTCCGCAACGCCCTGCAGGGCACCTTGATGAATCCTGACGACACCCAGAAACTTGCCGGCCTGGTGACTCTGTGGCAAGACGCGAATAGCCTCTACGACGAAGTCAAAAGAGCCAACTATCGGCAACTGGAGCTCATTACCCTCATTGGTAATGCCAAGCTATCGGCAGGAATGCTGCCGCAGGTGGCGTCCTTCCTCCTCGACGCGGAAAAACAAACCACCCAGTTGGGCGACAATCAAAAAAAACAGCAAGAACATCTCCTCTCCTTCGGGCAGCCTATCATCATGGCTATCTGCAATGTCCCGCCACCAAGGTCATTCATCACCCATTCTGGCATTACCATGCGGCTTTGCGGCCAAGGCAAAGAATGGTTCTATGTCAGCGAGCAACCCATCACCGAGGCACAGTACCAGGCTGTCATCCAACCGCAGGCGGGCGACAGCGCCAAGGCACCAGCAACAGACAGCCCTTCACCGGCAAAAACGGATGTCAGCCTCACCAATGCCATACGCTTCTGCGGCATGTTAACTAGACTCGAACAACGAAACCTCCTCCTACCCAATATCAGTCGCGCAAACCGCTACCCCCCTATCCCCAAGGCGGGAAATGAAAATCACACGTACGTCCTTCCCGATAACAATCAGCTGAATATTCTCAGCTTGACCAGCTACACCCCATCCTGCGCCATCTGGATCAACAGCCCGTGGCTCCCTAACGACTCGGATACTGAACGCGCCTTGGAGCGCTTCGCCGTGTCCTTCAACATCGTGTGGGACCCCCGAAGGCTGTTCGCCGAAAGCACGACTTTTGGCGAACTGCCATTCGCGCGCTATCCCCAACTCGGTTTCGTCATCGTGACGCACCGAAATACCGGCTGGTATCTGCGTTGGCAACACCTCTTGGATAAAATGGATGCCGCGAACGCCGAACAGCCCCTCAACACCCCGGAATGACCGAAACAGTAGCCATCTCAGTGCTCAACCATCTGCCATCGTTATATCCCCCACAAGTTGCTGCAACCCGCTCCAGCTATCAACGAGCAACAAGGAACGCCCACGCCATGAAGCAGATTTACCGCTCCCTTTTCCTTTTCACGCTCATCCTGACAGCCTGGACAGCAATGCCCACACTACTTGCCCAGCCCACCCCGGCTATGTACCGCGGCAAATTCGTGCGCAAAGAAATCCGCCGCACCATCATCAAACCCACCTTCATCTGCACTCTCACCAAGGGCGCATCCCCCTTCGTCGCTTTCGAATTCTGGGAACAACACGAAATCACTTATTTCGAAGTCAACATCTATCAAGCCATGCAGGAAGTCGTCCGAGAAAAAAACGCAGACGGGCTTGACGTCGTCAAAGATTTCGCCCCCATTCCCGGCCAATTCATCAAAGATAACGATGAAATCCCAAGGCAAGAAATCCAAATCAAAGGTCTCCTGGCCAACGAAAAATTCTCTATCTTGGGCAAAGAGTATGTCACTGACAATAAGGGCAGGATCTATGACCTCGGACAAAGCATCCTGGACCTCTTTGACACCATGGACACCCGCTCATTCGAGCTGGCCATATCCCACGCCACCCTCGGCGAGCAAGTCATCACTCTCACCCGCAATCTGATCAGCCGCCAAAACCCGGTAATACCCGGCAACAACGCGGCTTCGCAATACGATATTCTGGAGGCCTTCGGACTCAATTTCACGCAACAAATGCAGTGTGGACGGGATGGCCTCAAGGTCAAAGTCACCACCTACGGCGAGATCACAGCCGGAAAACGCGTGGCGATTGTCGTTGACGTCACCAACTCGGATTCGAAACCAGTCAGCAATCTCATCGCCCGCAGCTTTTCCCGCCATCAGGAACTGAATGGCAAGCTCTTTTATTTCGGGCTGGTCACTGCCAACCAGCCCGTTCAATCCCGCCGCCATCTCACCCTCCCCCCCGGCGTCGACGGCACAAGCCCCTTCTACAAGGCCTTCGCCGGCCTTTCCCGCCATCCCTGGCGCAAGGACCAACTCTTTTATGTCTGGCTGCCCGTTACCGACCGTCCCGCTCGCTTCGTCCGCTATGTCACCATCCCCACAGCGGTCAATGCCGGTCAACCGCTCCATCTGAGCATCGCCTTTTGGGATATTATTGGCGCCATTCCCGAAAAAAGACAAGACCTCTCTCTGACTATCCCGGCAAAATAATCAGCCAGTCCAGCCGCCTGCGCGGCGTGGCGTGGCATTCTGCGTCCGCCTTCAGATCATTCGTCACTACGCAACTAGGAGTCACAGTCCATGGACGAAGCACGCTTTCAGGCCGGTGTCATTGGTCTGCGCATGGGCAACAGCCATTGCCAAGGCTACAACGCCCACCCGCACTGCAAACTGGTGGCCATCTGCGACACCGACCATGCCATCCTCCAGCAGCGCCAGCGCGAGTATGCGCCCGTTGCCGCCTACAGCGACTTCCGCGACCTCATCGCCCACGACGGCGTCAATATCATCTCCGTGGCCTCGCCAGACTATTTCCACGCCGAACACTGCATCGCCGCGCTCCGCGCCGGCAAACATGTCCTCTGCGAAAAACCACTGACCCTCAGTCTGGAAGAAGCCCGGGCCATCATCGCCGAAGTGGAAAAGGGCCCGGCCAAATTCATGATCGGCCAGGTCTGCCGTTACGCGCCCGGCTTCGTCCTCGCCAAACGCCTGATTGACGACGGCATGATCGGCGAACTCTACCTGGTCGAAAGCGAATACGCCCACAACTACGGCAGCTCCCGCGGCATCAACTCCTGGCGCGTCGATCCCCGCCGCGAGCCCTTTATCGGCGGCGGCTGCCATGCCGTCGATCTCCTGCGCTGGATTGCCGGCGAGGCGCTGACAGTCTCCGCTTTCGCCAACCACAAATGCCTGCCGGACTGGCCCGTCAATGACTGCAGCGTGGCCATCTTCCGCTTCGCCAACGACGTCATCGGCAAAGTCATGGTCTCCATCGGCTGCACCAGGCCCTACACCATGCGCAGCGTCTTCTACGGCACCGCCGGCACCATCATCTGCGACAACACCAGCGCCGACATCAAAATCTGCAGCAAGCGCCTCATGCAGGGCAAGCTCGACTTCGCCACCATGCCCGTGAACATCGCCAACCACAACGTCGCCGCCGAAATCAGCGACTTCATCCACGGCATCGAAAACAACCTGCCCATCGCCACCAACATCTACGAAGGCGCCCGGACGGTCGCGGCCGCCATGGCCGCCGTCGAATCCGCCAAGCTCGGTGGCCAGCCCATCACCATCGCGCCCATCCAGGCCCCATAGCAGCCGCGACGCCCAGCCGGAGTAAATGCCACCTCGTCATGTCCCATCGCCGCTACACCCCATATCTCTTCATTCTGCCGGCGCTGGCCATGTACGCCCTCTTCGTCGTCCTGCCCATCGCCGATTCCCTGCGCATGTCCCTCCTGCACTGGTCCAGCCCACTGCTGCCACCGGAATTCTGCGGGCTGGACAATTTCCGGCGGCTCATGAGCGACAGCGTCTTCTGGCATGCAGCCTGGCACAACCTGCTGCTCCTGGCCGGGTCGCTACTGCTGCAGCTGCCCCTGGCCATGGCCATCGCCTTGCTCCTGCATCAACGCACCATCGCCCGCGGACTTTTCCGCACGGCCTTTTTCGCCCCGATGATGATGCCCACCGCCGCCATTGCCGTCCTGTGGCAATACCTCTATGAGCCCGAGAGCGGCCTGCTCAGCAGCGTCATCCGCTGCTGGCAGAGCGACTTCGTCTTCCCCTGGCTCTCCGATCCCGGCAGCGCGCTGTTGTGGATCTTCGTGACCATCTGCTGGCAATACACGGGCTTCCACATGGTGCTGTACCTGGCCGGCCTCAGCACCATCCCCAACGACTACTACGAGGCCGCCCGCATCGACGGCGCCAACGAATGGCAAATCTGCTGGCACATCGCCCTGCCCGCCATCAGGCCCACCATCGCCATCTCCGCCACGCTGTCCATCATCGGCTCGCTCAAATACTTCGATCTCATCTACCTTATGGGCGGCGGCCTGCCGGAAAAATCCCGCGAAGTCATGGCGACCTACATCTACCGCCTGGCCTTTGAACAAAACCAGGGCCGTTACGGCTATGGCTCGGCAGCGGCCGTCTGCCTCTTCGTCCTCGCCCTCGCCGTAGTCATCCCCCTGCAGGCCCGCCAGCTGCGCACAGCATCATGAAGAAACACCGCACCCGCACATCCGGCTCCTTCCTCCTGCGGCATCTGCTGCTGCTGACCTTCCTGGTCATCACGGCCTATCCGCTGCTGTGGATGGTCCTCGCCGCCTTCCGCCTGGAAGGCGATGCGCAAATGCGCCCCCTGGCGCTACCCACGCCCTGGACTTGGCAGAATTTTGCCCAGGTCTGCAGGAATGGCAGCTTTGGCGACGCCTATCTGAACAGCCTCATGCTCTGCAGTGGCAGCGTGCTACTGAGCATTGCGCTGGCGGCACCGGCGGCCTTCGCCTTTGCCCAATGTCGCTTTCGAGGCCGCCATGCGCTCTTCATGCTCTTTCTGCTGGGCATGATGATCCCCGTACACGTGACCCTTATTCCCCTCAATCGCCTCCTCGGCAGCGGTGCCCTGAACCTCAAAGGCAGCCTCTGGGCGCTGGTCGGACCCTACGTCGGCTTTGCTCTGCCCATCACCATGCTGATTCTGCGCGGCGCCTTCGCCGCCCTGCCCCGCGATCTCCTCGACGCCGGCCGCATCGACGGCTGTTCCACCTGGGGCATCTTCCGCCACATTGCCATGCCCATCGCCCGCCCCGCGCTGGCCACCGTCGTCATCTTCAACTTCCTCACCATGTGGAATGAATTCGCCTTCGCCCTGACCCTGCTCGGGCCAGGCCAGACCACCATTCCCCTGGCGTTATCTCAGTTCAAAGGCGAACACGACGTGCAGATCACCCTGGTCAGCGCTGCCCTCAGCCTGGTGGTCGTCCCCCTGCTGATCGTCTATGTCTTTGCCCAGAAGCACATCATCCGCGGCCTCACCGCCGGCGCCGTCAAGGAATAACCTTCAGCAACTGGGGACTGGCATCGGTTCGCTGCGGAAGAAGCCGTCAAGCGCCGGCAGGTCCAGGTAGACACGGCGACAGTCCTCGCCCTCATTGAGCCACACCATCAGCGGCGACGGCCCGTCGCTCTGCCCGGTCAGCTCGCACTGCAACCGGCCATCGGACAGCACGTCCACGCGGTTCAGCGCCGTCGTGCTCAAGCGCCGGGCAATGACACTGACCTGCTCGCGGCTGGCCGGAATCAGATCCCAGCCCCGACGCGCGCCGGCCACCACGCCGGCAATGATCTCATCCCAATCTTCCAGGCTGATCACGTCAATGCGCTCTTCGTGCGTCATGATCACCGCCCAGCACATCATGTCCAACGAACGCAGCACATTGGACACCCCGCGCGCGATGGCCGCGTCCTTGCGCACGGCCGCCGCTTCGCCCAAAAATGGCACGTGCCCATTAAGAATGTCCGCGCCACCCGACTGTCCCGCGTAGGGCGGATAGCCCACCGACGAAAAAAACAGCTCCGGATGCGCCGGCGAGCGGTCGATGATCACCCCCGGCCGGCCGTTGTTCCCGCGCAGGCCGTAGGGCGCCGGACTCCACATCGGCTGATTCGCGTACAACTGCCCCGGCACGGTGTTGTTGCACAAAAAACAGGCGCCGCGCGCCAAAAATGCCGGTATCACCGGATAGCCCACTTCGCCATAATGCGCGTTGATGATCTTGCTGTGACGAATTCCCGCCGCCGCAAAGGCCTTGTCCATGCGCACCACATTTTCCGCGATCTGCGCTAACGGCAAAGCCTCGCCGCTGTCATGATCCAGACTCAGCCCAGCAAACAGCGTCTCGCGGCCGCCATGGGACAGATCCGGCTTGTCCGCCAGCACCGCGTAAGGACGCCAGTCCGGCCGCGCCTTGTAAAAGTCGTCCCGGAAAGCGTGCATGGAAAAATCCGCCTCGTGGGCGCGATAACGCTGTGACACCGCCGCCCAGTCCGTCGGGCCCAGCTCATCAATGAACAAGCCGAGATTGGGTGCGATCCCATGGCGTTTGAAGGCGTCGACATAGCCAAAGGCGCTGTAGGCGCCGTGGCAGTCGTCCACCCGAGCAGTGACATAAGGCGGTATCGCCCGCATGGCAAAGGGTTTCGCCGCCGCCCATACCAGCGAACGCCACAGCAGGCCGTCGAGAAAACGGCCGTGCCCCCACACGTCTTCGCGGTACAACATCAGGCTCAGGCCCCAGAAAACCGCCCGCCCAGCGCCGAGCTGCCGGCAAGCCAGCACGGGCTCGCCACCAGCCAGCAGCAGCGGCTGCCAGCCGGCCTGCACCAGCCCCGGCAACTGTGTCACCGGCAGCGCCGCCATGAGCTCCCACGCCGCAGTGGCATCATGGCCGGAGTTGATGAAATGCGCCCCGCCGGCTTCGGTTGGCAGGCTCAGCCGCGTCGCCAGGCCGTCACGACGCGTCGGTGGCGCCAGCTCACGCAAAGCCACTGGCCAGCTGTCCACCCTGCGATCAAAAGACAACCAGCCCGCACCACCCTGCACCGCCGCCGCAATCTGCTGCGCCAACGTCTCCTGCAGCCGCTGACCAACGCCATCGTGTCCAAGCACATAGAGAGCGCGCGAGCGAAAATGCGCCGGCGGCGAGGGGAAGCCATCCGCAGCGTCCCACACTTCGTGGGGCACACCCCAGAAGCGCAAGGCGGCAAAGAGTCCGTGAATCAGATCCCGGCGTGCCGCCGCCTCGCGGCTGTCCACCATCACCAGCACACTGCGATTACCAGTCGACATGCTAGCCCCCTTGCTCTGCGATGTTATCATTCCACCTCGAAGACGCCTCCGGGCACGAAGGTCGCCGCCACGTCGGGATCATACATCGCCTCGGCGCGCAACGGCGGTATCACAAACTTGCCACGACTCACGGCACGAACGACGTAGCGGGCGCTGCCCGTGCCATTGGCAATCATGGACCCGAAGAGGAGAAAACGATCGTCACGGCGTTCCATAAACTCCGGCAGCAGTAACTCCGTGTGATCATGCGTCAGCGGCGGCAGCGCGGCGCTACGGGTCGCCAGCCGCGGATCCTCGATCTCCAGGCCGCCCGGCAGGAGATCGACCAGCGCCAAATTGTCGATCTTGCCAGTACTCTCAATCGTCAGCGTGACCGTGAGCAGCTGGCCATGCTTTGCCCGCGTGACCTCCTTGCCATCGGCATCGACATACGTCCGGCGAATTTTCATGGCGCCACTCTGACTTTCCAGCTTGCGCGGTACGCCATCGGCGCTGATCTGTACCAGGAAGGACTGCGCTCCCGTATTGACCAGTGTGCCCGTTTCCCCGGCGGCCAATTCCATGTCAAAGCACCGGTCGCTATTGATGGGCACTTCCTTGCCACTGGCCAGACTGAGCGTGCCCACGGCCCGGCCAAAGCCGTACTCGACGGCGTAAGCCGCCAGGCCCATGCACACCCACGCATTCGCCTGAGTCGTTCCCCAGCCCGAATCGTCCTGCTTGATCATACCCGGCATGGCCAAGGCGATCTTCACCGCCGTCGGATGCTTGGGGACAAGGTCCATCAGCAGCGTCAGCGCGCAGCCATGACGGCTCGCGGCACTGCTGAAAGATGCCTTCGCATCGCTTTCGCGCCAGACTTCCGCTGCCAGCGCCCGTTCCAAGTGGGGCATGCCCTCGGCAGCATAGCCGCCCTTGATCAGCGCCGCCGCCGCCCACAAGGTCCCATAGTCAGTCTTGTCGCTGGCCAGCACATTCCGGGCGCCTGACACGAAGCCACCGTCACCAGCCAAAGCCAGGACGTAGCTGGCATGGCCACGCACGACCCGCGCAACGTCGCCCTTGCTTGCCAGACCGCGCAAATAACGCATGATCCGGTTCCGCACAAAAGGATCTAGCTCATAGAGCTGCCGCTGCGCCGCCGCCACCAGGAAATGCTGCGCAAAGACCGTCGTCTCCGACCAGCCGCTCGTCGCGCCCGGCCACCCCGCAAAACTGCCATCACTGAGCAGCATCGACAAGATGTAGCCCGCCGTGCCCGACACTTTTTCCCCGGCCGTCTGCGCCAACGCGGCAGGGATCGCCCCGGATTTCACCAGGTTGTCCACTGCCAAAAATGGAAAGGCCATCGCCGTACTCTGTTCCAGACAGCCATAGGGGTAGCGATTGAGCCAGTTCATCGCCTGCGGCAAAGCGATCGCCGCTGACGCCGACACCCGCACCCGCAGCGCCGGCAAGGCCAGCCACTCTTCGGCCACCGGCGCCACCTGCATGCTCTCGCCAGGCCGAAGAGTGCGCAGCGTCACCCGGCTGACCGGCGGATTGGCCGCACGAATCGTCACCGGCGTCCGCGCCGCGCTCTGCGCCGCACCGAGGCGCAAGACACTCACGATCTCAAACGAACCGATCTGCTCCGACGCCCGGCAACGCAAGGTCTGCACCTGCGAGGCACCCCGCGCCAGTCGGCCCGAAAACGCCACCGGCGTCAATGCCGTCAGCGCCGTCGGCAAGGCGACCTCAAGGGTGTAGTCGCCGTCCGGACAGTCGTGATTAACAACGCTGAAGCTCAGCTCGCATTCGTCGCCGGTCGCCAGCGCCCGCGGCGCACTGGGCACCACGCTGATCACGTCGCGCAATGTGATCTGACGATCACTGGAACCAAAGGCGTCACCAGCCGCCGCCACAGCCATCAAGCGCAGCGCCCCGAGATGCCGCGGCAGGCTCATGCTGGTCTGCACGGTACCGCTCTCGGGTACCTCCAGCGCCGGCAGAACAATCAACGCCGGCGCCGCGCTCTTGACATCGCCTAGGCGCTTCAACAGCTGCCTCATGGCGCCATCGCCGCCGATCTTGCCGTCGTTGCCGATTTTCACCCGCGGAAAAACCCGGCTATAAAGGTCATAGAACTGGAAGCCGCAATAGAAACGCCCGTGGAAGAAGTCAAAGATGTCCGGCGTGTCGTAGTCGGTCAACGCCAGGATGCCCTCATCGACGGCAAAAAGCTGAACCAGGCCGGCGCAGGGCGCAGCATCCTGCCCCTGCAGGCTGGCGGTGATGGCGATCATCTCCCCCGGCAAGGCCTGATCCGGCGCGACCAAGGTCACCTGCAGCCGGTGACGGCTCTGATCCAGCGGCAGTTTCAGCAAGCCGAAAGAACGCAGCGGAGTCGCTTGTTCCCGATATACCAGCGTAATGCCGGCAAAATACTGACTGCCAACGCAGTCCGCCGGAATCGGTATGACCAGCGTATTGGCACCAGCCCGGACCGGCAAAGCCTCGCTCTGCCGCAAAGCGTGCTCGCCGGCAACAACGAAAATTTCGCCCGCAGCGGGGCTGTCCACGGTCACCACCGCGCGGTCGCCGGGAAGGTACAGCGATTTGTCCGTGACAAAACTGAGCACATGCGGATTGGCGCTGCGAGCGCCGCCCTCGCCGGCGTCATGCCAGTAAACCAGACGGGTCTGAATTCCGTTGGTAGAACTGGCTTCAAGCTCATATTGGCCGCTGTCCAGCACCGGCAACATGAATTCACCCTGCAGGCGGGCCAGGCTCGCCGTTTCTGGACAGGGCACTCCCGTCCGCTGTAGCTCCCATTCATAGCTGATGGCGTTGTCGCTGAGTTTCTGGGCATAATGCCAGTCCCGCCGCCACAATTTCAGCGTGTAGCTGCGCTCTTTGGCTACGGGCTCGCTGTTTTTGTCCCACGCCAGCACCCGGCAGGAAATCCGTGCCTGCCCGGTTTCCGGCGCCTTGCCGTCGTAGCGCAGCCCGAGATAGGTCGCACTGGGCTCGCAGCGTTGCAGCGCCCGTGCACTCACCCCACGGCCGCCAGGCTCCATCACACTCACCGTCGCCACCAATGTCACCGGCTCATTGCCGTGACCGCCCATCGCCTCAAAACCGGGGTAATGCAGTACGCCATCTGCCGGCAGGGGCAAGCCTTCCTCGGCAAACATCTTGCCGGCGCGGAAATTGTCCGCATCGCCAACGGTGAAGCCCTCCCAGTGGGCCGGGGGGCGTGACCGCTCGGCGACGACAGAAAATGAGTAGAGTGCCCTGGGCAGTTCGGTACCAAAGTAATAGCGGGCCTCAGCCTTGAACGACACCGCTGCCGCCGTCGTCGCCAGCTCCTCCTGCGGCGTCAACGTCACTTGCACGCGATCGGGCACGTATTCGGAAACCAGCATCTGGCACTGCCCCCACACGCTCTTGCCGTCAAGCCCGAAGCGTAGGGTGTAGGCCCCCGTCCGCGCATTGCGGGGAACTCGCACCGGGCAAGTCACAAAACCATATTTGTCACTGCTCAGCCGCTCGGTACTGATGGCCGCCCCCATGGGATCCAAAACCGTCAGCAGCACCGGCACCTCTGCCATGACCTGCAGCGCCCCGCCTTGAAAATCGCGCAGCCAAGCCGACGCCGTCACCGTCTCGCCTGGACGGCAGACGCCACGCTCCGCATACACAAAGGCCGACGGGCCACGCTGAAAACGCCGACCGCGATTGTCAAACTCCGACAAGCCATGCCCGCTGTCCCTATCCAGCGCCACATAGCTGACCTCCTTGTCCTTCTGGACCAGCACCATGGCCGCTTCGTCGTCCGCATCAACAAAGTCCGCCGCGTAGTCCAGCAACGCGATGCCCTGGGCGTCCGTGCGCCCTTCCGCCATGGGCACATTTTTCTGGCTGAAGAGCCGGACCTCGGCTCCGGCGACCGCACCGCCATCACTGAGGCGTCGGACCACGACGCGCGTCTGACGCCCCAGGTCGTCGCGCGCCACCATGATTGCCAGATCGCTGATCACCAGATGGATGTCATTACCATCTCCACCGTCCTGACTATCAGCAATCTCAAGCTGATAAATCCCGGCGCCAAGACCAGGAAACAGCTCGGAGACGTTCAAATCCATGGTGACGTATTCATTGGCAGGCAGGGTCAGCTTCTTTTCAGCCTCTCCCACCTTGCTCGTATTCCAGCGCCCCTGCCAGCTGTCGCCACCAAAAGGACTCAAATTACCCGGATGGTACCGATACAGGCTCACCCACAACGACGAGATGTTACGCACTTTGATCGGCAAGGTGCAAATGCCGACCTCGCCAGACGCGTCCACCAACGGATAATAGGGGCCCTTGCTCAGAAAACGACATACGGGATTGCTCTTCGCCGTGCGAACGTTGAAAACCGCATCCGCCGACAAAATGTCACCTTTGCTGCTAAGCAGACCCTGCCGAAAGGTCACCACGTAATTCGTCTCGGGCAACAAATCGCCATAAATATGCCAGTAGGGGCCATAGCCGCCACGTATGGCCAGATTGGCCACCGGCGGCTCAATCGCCACCGCGGTCGATACATCCTCCGGCACCGGCACGCTGCCCTCGCCACTGAACATCACCCTGAGGTTGTCGCTGTAAGCCATGGCCTCCAGCTCCAGCACCAGCAGTCGACCAGGCTGCGAAGCCGCCACCACCTCACTGGTCGCTGCTCCCCCTGCGGACACGGTGGCTGGCGAACCCGCCACGGCCGGCGACGACGGCGACCGGCCAGCCAAGATCTCGTTGACCAGCTGCCATTTCTCCGGCCGATCACCAGCCAGAGTCTCAATACACTCCATCAGCCGGCCAAGGTACTCTTCTCCACCAGGCACGACCCCAGCCGCCTCAGCTCCGCGTTGCTGAAAAAGCGGCCACGACACGCTGTAACCAAGCCCCAAATAGACATTGACCGCCAACGACAACAGCAGCGCTGCCGCCCATAACCACTGCTTCTTCTTCACGCCACACCCCCAAACTTAGTCTTCACCGCGCTCACTCGTCACTTCGCACTAACACCAGGGCCGCAGCAGCCAGAATGAGCGGCCACAACGCCGGCGAACCAAACCCAAAATAAACAGTCACAGAAAGCAACAGCAACAACAGTGCCGCCAGCAACCACGTGAACTTTTTCCACACTACCCCCGAACACCCCTTTCGCGCGGCCCTATCACCGCCTCACAGACACACCGGATCGCGGCCGGTCGCCGCAAAACCACCATCTGCACAACGTCAGCACAAGCGCACGAATTGGCCCCGAGCCTGCCTTTTTCGCCGGCGGCACCCCGTCGTTTACCCGCACATCATTTTACTCGCTGCTGGGCAGCAGGCCATGCCGCAAAAACTGGTCGAGGTGCTTTTTCAGGCGGGTTATATCGGCCTTGTCCATAGTCACATTGAAACGCTCACAAAGCTCCTGGAAGACCTTCGCAGTCACGTCCACCGCCGCTCCTGCCTCCAAATCACCCGCGCTGCGCTCCTTCTGCACGTCCACATCAGGGATGTAACAGCGATGCTCGCCATTGATCGAGCCGTTCACGATCCCCGTCATACACGCCTCATTGGTGTTACCCAGACGAAAGACCAAATTCAATATCTCCTCGGCATAATTCAGGCTCGAATAAAACTGGCCGGCAAGCACAATCGTCACCAGCGTCAGCCGAAGTATGTCATCCGCCAGAATCCCGCCGTCGCGCTGCTCCAGCGGCACCGCGCAGTACAGCATACCGGCCTGATAGACCTCCCAGTAACTGGCGGGACTGCCGTCCGCCCGCAGTTGATGACCACGCAAGGACTCGTTGGCCGCGTAGATCGTCGCCGGCTGCTGACGACCATTGCGCGGAAAATCCTGCAACCGGGGACGATCAAGACTCTCCAGAGCCCGGCGCACGTCCGTTAGGCTGCGCGCCGCCAAAGCGCGACGCGGGTAGATGATCGCCTCAAACAACGGCTGATTACGCATGGCCGCAACGCCCAAACGCTGGGTCGCCTGCGCACGACTGCGACTGACCAGTGACGCAAACACGTCGTCGTCATTGGGCTCCACTGCCTGGCGGTCTTCATACAGAATGCCCCGCAGCATCCGCCCCAGCAGCTGCCGCTGGTTGCGCAAGGCGCGCTGAATCAGGCCCTGCAGCTCCGAGGCGCGATACGCCGCGCGACTCCGCGCATCCGGCGTGCGCACGTAAAAAACCCCGCGCTGCAACTCGTCGTCACAGGCGTCACCACAGACGTGCGGAATGTCCTTGAAAGGATAGACCACCAGCACCACGTAACGCTTGCCGTCCAACTCCGGCCGCACGAGGTCAAATTCCACCGCCGGATCGGCATAGCGATTAATCGTCTGACCGACATTGCTCGGGTCGAAGGAGCTGGCCTGCTTCTCGTCAAGACCGCTATACACGGTCGGGTTACCACTACTGTCCTCCCCGACACCGACGACGACATAGCCGCCAATGGTGTTGGCCAAGGCCATCGCATGGCGGGCAAATTTGGCTCTGCCGACACGCCCAATCCCATTCCAATCCTGAGGCCCCTTGAAGTCAATCTGCTGATTCTCAAGACCGCAGTAGATGATTTCACGCCAGTCGTCGTGAGTGTGACTCACTTTCATCGCCGTTCTCCCAACTCGCCGTCGGTGCTGCCTCCTCTGCTATGTGGCAACGCCCATCTTTCACCCGCCGCGAAGCAGGCCCTGTCGGCGAAGGCACCACTGGCGGAAAAAATGCAGAACCAAAAGAATATACACGACATCAAGCGCCCCGCCGTCAATGACCAGCATGTTGCACAACCACACGCCCACGCCCAAATGCGAGTCACGGCAGATCAGCATGTCCAACAGCACATCGCGATCAGTCACCGCCGTCAGCCCCAGATGCAGACTGGCCAACAGAATGCCACCCGAAATTAGCATTTCACCCGCCTGCCGCAGCTCGCCATTGGCATAGGCGTCCTCAAACTGTTCCAGGCATTCCGCACAACGGCGCCGCGCCGCGGCATCCGTCCCGGCCTTCTTGAGAAAGCTGCGCAGGTCGCTGAGGCACTCGGCAAAGGCCGACCCGCTGGGCTCTTTCTCTTCCTGAACCAACAATGCGTAAAAACGCCCACGGCCGCCAAGCAAATCACCCGCGGCAACCGCCAGCGAACGCCGCAACACCGGATTGCCCGAACTGCGCATGCGCGCCAGGATCTCAAACACCGCCGTCTCTTCATCCAGACTGGCCAGAGCCTCGCCGGAACTGGACAGCAACTGGGGGTTGTCACTGCTGCGCAGGGTCTCCAGCAGCGCGTCCGCCGCCCGACGGTCGCCAAGGCAGCCCAGCGTCAAGGCGATCTCGCGGATGGTCTCCTGGTCCCCGACCTTCATCTTGGCCAACAGCGCGTCAACCACGCCGGGCTGGCGACTGCTCCGCAAGGCCCGCGCTATTGCCGGTGCCAAATCGCTGTCCGGATCCGCCAGTTTGTCCAGCAACACCTGCACGGCCGCGTCCGTGCCAATGCGCCCCAACGCCGCCACCGCGTTCTGGCGCACCAGCATGGACGGATCGTCCAGCTTCTCGCGCAAATCATCCACCGCGTAGGACAAACGCAGGGTGCCGGCCTGCGTAACCGCCCGGGCGCGCTCCTTCGCACTCACTGCGCCGCTGAATAACATGATGTTCTGAATGACCCCCATCACCCGCAGGGGATTGCCCATGAAGGTGCTCACCGGCAACTCGCCGTGGCCCTTTTGGACCTTGCGCAACAGCGGCAAGGCAATGAGCCAACAAATCAACATGTGCAGCAGGACCAAAACGTGCTGATACGAAAACGGCAGCCCGAAAGGCAGCAACAACCCAAAATCCGTCTGCTCCCACAGGTCCATCACCACGCCGCCCAACACCGGCCCAAGCGCTCCCATTAGGCCCACCACCGTCCAGTGCAAGGCCATCGCCAAAGTACGATTCTCGGGAGTCGTCGTCGCACTGCATAGGGTGATCTGAACCAGGCCCGTACACGAGTAAAACGCCGCCGCAAAAAAGTTGCCCGCAAACAGCACCACGATGATCTTCGGCACCACCGGCTGCCCCGGCAAAAAGGCCAGCGCCACGTCACCCGCCGGTGCCAGCCACCACGCCAACGCAAACACCGGCGCCACCACGAACATCAACATGCACGCCGTGCGATTGCCAATGCGATCCATGATCCGGCTCCACACATAGCTGGCAACCACACAGCCCAAAGCCGTGCTGATGAACAAGGCCGATAAATCACTGTATTTCGCCCCGCACTCACGCTTCAGATACACCTCGCCAAATCGCGCAAAGCCCAAACTGAAATTCCACATCCCAAAGGCCAGCGTCACCCACAAAAAATCGCGATTGCGGAACGGCTCGCGCAAACTCGCCAACACCTTCCCCGTCAGATTCACTCGGCGCCGCTGCGGCTCCGGCACGGTCGTGTGCAACAGGATATCGGCGCAGCCGAAGGTCGCCGCCAACAGGTACACCAGGGCAAAACCCACCATGGTCTCACTGGAGTCTTTTCCACCCCACTCCGCATCCAGAAGCCAACCCGCAATCACCATGCTCAACAAATTCGCCAGCATCACCACGCTCTGCCGTATGGACCAAAATCGCCCCCGCACCCGTTCGGGAATTAGGTCCATCATCCAGCTGTACCACGACGCCGTCCCCGCCGACGCCAGCATGGAACTGATCGTCACCACCGCCAACAAAAACCAGCCAACCCGCGGATCACGACCAAAATGCAACGCCAGAAATACCGGCGCAAACCACAACAAGCGATGCGGTATCAGAACCCAAAACCAGAATTTCTTCCGGCTCGCCACCCGCTCGGCAACCAGTGCCGATGGTATCTGCATCACCATCGCCAGGCTCTGCACCATCGCCATCAGGCCAATGACCACGCCGGCGGCGCCAACGCGCTCCATAAACATGATCAGCGGCATGCCCAAGGCCAGCGCAAACCACGACTGCCCCAAAGCACCGGCAGCCATGTTCACCACCATGCCACGACGGATCGCTACCGGCGATAAACGCTTCCCGTTGATGTCCAGCACCGTGGCTGATCTGGTCGTTGCTGCTGTGGTCATGTTTCTCTTGGCTGGCTGCTCGTGAACGCTGGACTCCGGACCAATCGCGCTTCCCCCGTCGCTAGGCCGGGACCCGTCCGCGCCGCGACAACCCTCTACTATAGCTGCCGAGCCTGCTTTATCACCCATGCCGTACCCCCCGGCGATTGGAAAAATCCCGTTCGCCGACGATCTTAAGGCGTTGCCCAAAACCGCTCATCGACCACACAGCAAAAGCAGGTACCGTGACCATGGATCCACAAAATATGAGTGTCGCCATCGAGGATATGTTCAACCTTGATTTCTCCATCCCCCGCGTCGGCACCCCCACGCTGGAATCACCCCTCAAGGACGTCATTTTCGTCGAAGACAGCGAACGCATCAGCTACTGCGCCGACCCTACCGCCAATGACTGCCTCCGCGCCAAGGGCATGCCCATACCGGCATTCATCGCCGCCGGCCCCCGCCGTCTGCTTTACCACGATGCCGCCTGGACCCGTGCCGCCATCGTCACCTGCGGCGGCCTCTGCCCCGGCCTCAACGACGTCATCAAATCCCTCGTCAATACCCTCTATTACGTCTATGGCGTCGACAATATCTTCGGCATCCAGTACGGCTACAGCGGCCTGGTGCCGTCTTTCGGCCTCAAGCCGATCAGTCTCACCCCCGACGTCGTCGACGCCATCCACACCACCGGCGGCACCATCCTTGGCTCATCCCGCGGCGAGCAATCCACCGAGGAAATCGTCCGCACCCTCGACCGTCTCAACATCAACATCCTCTTCACCATCGGTGGCGACGGCACCCAGCGCGGCGCCCACGACATCGCCGTCGAACTCAAAAAACGCAACCTGCCCATTTCGGTCGTCGGCATCCCCAAGACCATTGATAATGACCTGAATTTCATGGACAAGACGTTCGGCTTTGAAACTGCCGTGCAGGAAACCGGTCCCATCATCAGCTGCGCCCACAATGAGGCCAAAGGCGCCTTCAATGGCATCGGTCTTGTCCGCCTCATGGGCCGCGACTCCGGCTTCATCGCCGCCAATGCCAGCCTCGCCAACTCGTTGGTCAACTTCTGCCTCATCCCCGAAGTCGAATTCCAGCTCCGCGGCGAACACGGCTTTCTTGAAGCGCTCGAACACCGGCTCCTGCGCAAACACCACGCGGTCATCGTCGTCGCCGAAGGCGCCGGCCAGAACCTCATTACCGACGACAGCGCACCGCAAAAGGACAAATCCGGCAATATCCTCCACAAAGACATCGGGCTCTTCCTCAAAGACATGATCATCAAATACTTCAAGGAACGCAAGATCGAGATCTCCATGAAGTACTTCGACCCCAGCTACATCATTCGCTCCACGCCGACCTGCGGCATGGACTCCATTTTCTGCCTCAACCTCGCCCAGCACGCGGTGCACGCCGCTATGGCTGGCATGACCGACCTCGTCGTCGGCAACTGGCAGGGCTATTTCACCTACGTGCCCATACCGCTGGCAACCATGGCCCGCCGCAAAATCGACCCGCGCGGCCAACTCTGGCAGAGCGTCCTGCTCACCACCCGCCAAAACCAGGACTGGAAATAACCCGTAGTGCCTACCACCCACGGCGAAATGTTCGAGATCATCAATGACGCCGGCGAGGTCATTGGCATCGCCCCTCGTCGCTGCTGCCATGGCAACCCCGCTCTCCGACACCGCGCCGCACACGTCGTCGTCATGGCCAGCGATGGCCGCGTCCTCCTCCAAAAACGCTCCCCCCACAAGGACATCCAGCCCGGCAAATGGGACAGCGCCGTCGGCGGCCACCTCCAGCCCGGCGAAGATTTCCACGCCGCCGCCCTCCGCGAAATGGCCGAGGAAATCGGCGTTAACGCCGAAGCCGGCCAGCTCGAACAGCTCTTCGATATGAGCATCTGCAACCAGCTCGAAAGCGAAGTCGCCCGAGTCTTCGCCATCACCTGCGATGGGCCATTCACCGCGCCAGCTGACGAAATCGACGAACTGCGCTTCTGGTCCTGGCCGGATATCAACGCCGCCAACGGCACCGGCGTCTTCACCCCCAACTTGGAAAATGAACTCGCCCTCCTCCACCAACACCTCGCCCACTAAGTCACCCTCCCAACGCCACCAGTGTCCGCCAACCGCCCAGATAGCCCCACACCGCCCAGATAGCCCCACACTGCCCAAGCAGCCGCCAAACCGCCCAAGCAACCGCCAAACCGCCCAAGCAACCGCCAAACCGCCCAAGCAACCGCCAAACCGCCCCAGATAGCCCCACACCGCCCAAGTAGCCGCCAAACCGCACCAAATTGCCCCCGTCCTCCGGAGTATCTGCCATGGACTTCTACACCATCGTTCGCCCCGAACACCTCAACCAGTACGGCTATCTCTTCGGCGGCAACATGCTCAAGTGGGTCGATGAATATGCCTACATCGCCGCCCTGCGCGAATTCCCCAGCTGCCGCTTCGTCACCCGCGCCATGGACACCGCGTCCTTCACCCAAAGCGTCAACAACGGCGCCCTCCTCGCCTTCCATATCAACCGCGCTCACATGGGCAATACCTCCGTCACCTACAAGGTCGACGTCCACGCCCGCAATCTCCAGGAACACGACTGGTACGATGTCTTCAATATCGCCGTCACCATGGTCGCTATCGACCGCAACGGCCATAAACAGGCACTACCCGAACCCATCGACGTCAACGGCTGACCAAACCGCACGGCGTGCCGTGCGCCCACGGAACCTTCGCGGCTTCATATCGGCAGCGTGAATTGCCGCGCAGCGGCAAGACATGCCGCCTCTTTCCTGCCTTCTTCGCGCCTTCGCGCCTTCGCGTGAGAAAAAAGAACCGCACGGCGTGCCGGGCGCCCACGGAACCTTCGCGCCTTCTTATCGGCAGCGTGACTTGCCGCGCAGCGGCAAGACATGCCGCCAACAAAGGGGCGACCGGCCGGTCGCCCCTACAAATTCGCGCCTTCGCGGCTCCGCGTGAGAAAAATTGGCCGCCGCGCAGGCCGCCGCGGGAAAACCGGCCGAGGTCATCGCCGCAAACCGGCGACGGCTCAATCTGGCCGTGGATTTTCCCGGCATGCGTGAAACCGCAGTGCAAACCGCCGATCTGCTGCTCGCCGAGAAGCAGCCGCGCGAGGCTTTCGCACTTTTTCTCCGCGCTCTCGACAGCGGTCTCGACCGCTGCTTTTCCACCACCGCCCGCCTAGCGGAAAATCAGCGCCAGCTCAATCTGGTCGCCAGGCCGCCATCGCCGGACATCACCCGGCGCGCGTTGGCCGGCGTCAACCAATGCCTCGTTTCGCTCGTTCCCGCCGACGCCCTGCCGCCCGAAAAACTCGAGTCGCTGAGCGCCGCCTGGAACCAAGCCCTGGCCGCCACCTACCGCCCAGACATCGGCACGGCAGCGCCTTTCATCGCGTTAAGCGAGTCAGGTCTGCCCGCTTCCTGGCGTCTACTATGTCATTGGCAGACGGCCAGCGCCTTGCTCCGCGAAGGAAATTTCCGTGAAGCAAAAGGGCTCATCCGTGCGTTGCCGCCAGTCAACACAATTCCTCTTGCCGAGTATTTTTCCTACATTGATGGTCTGGCTTGCATGGATGAAGGAAATTTTCGCGAAGCCGCCTCGCGCCTGCAAAATTGCCATCCCTCCGCCTGCCCAGTCTTGGCCTCAACAGTGCTGCTGGCCCTGGCCGAAAGCCTGGAGGCTTCCCTTGAGCTGATCCAGGCAGGAGAGGCTTTTCGCAAACTCACCAATACCCCCGTTCTCTGGCACCGGAAAGAAGCCGAATATGCCCTAAAGAGATTGGCGGTATTGAGGAACATGGAACGTGCCCCACAGGAACAAAGGCCGATTGTTCCGCTGCATGATGACCGATCCACCCGAGGAAACTGGCCGCTCGGCTATGGCATGATTTTCCATCTCCTCGCCGCCCATAATTTTCGCACGGATTATAGCGGCGGGCTCGGCGACAAACTGACATGCCGTTTCAGAACTGGAAATCCTTCGGAAAAAGGCAGGCTGTGGGTGACCAGCAAGTCGGTGAACGATGCCGCCGCGCTGTGGAATCCGCAGCGCCGGACGCGAATGGCCGCCAACCGCGACGACCACGGCGAGCAAAACCCACTGGGGACGGGTCCCGACTTGCTGCTCACCTGCCGCATCCCGGAAGGCGTTCATCTCCTCTCACTGTATTTCGTCAATGACTACCACTACTACGAACAAAACAGAGCTTACACCGTCACTGTCGCCGATGCCGAGCAGCGGCTTCTTTGCGTAACGCATGTCCGCAACTTTGGCGGTGGATTGTATAAGCGCTTCGCAGTCAGCGGGCCCGCCAGTCTTCAATTTCGGATATGGCGAAACATGAGCATCAATGTGCTTCTGTCGGGAGTGTTTCTGGATACCCCGTCCCTGCCTGATCCGCCTGCTTGTTTATCTGCTGCCGGACAGAACGAGACTTTGGCGACTCGCTACGCATCTCTGAGACTTGCCCTCGCATCCGCCACGCCAACGGACTTTCCAGCGTTGCTTGCGGAAAGCGACGCGTTGCTGGACTCTCTTTCCGCAACAACAGCGGGCGTGTCGCCAGAAAGCACCGCGCGGCACTGGATGATTTCCCAACTCCTGCGTTTGACCGGAATGCCTGTTCATGGGGTCAAGGCCCTGGAGGCTGCCCTGGCCAACTATGCCAATCCCGAGGATGTTTACCGGCTTGTCATGGACTCTTTCGCAGATAGGGCCGCCAGTCAGCCATCACTGGCCTGGCACCAGCCCGGCAACCATGAACTCGACATCCTTTGGCGTCGTTATTTTGCTCTCCTTGACCAGCAAGCCAAACTGAAGTGGACCCCAAGTCAAGGACAAAAACGAACGAATTATCAGTGGGCTCATGGATTCACGCAGGCATTTGGCTGCGAAGCCGCAGGCCGCATCTCCGCAGGAGAGCGGCTGAGCAGCCCTAAATTGAAGTCCGCCCCGCAGGGGGCGGAAGTGTGCCATTCGTCCGGCGTCTGGTAGCCGAGGGCCTCGTGCAGGCGGCGTTGGTTGTAAAAGTCTCCTATGAAACCCGCTGCCGCAAAGGTCGGCGGAAATCATGGTCCAATTGCTGGGCGGCGGTTGGCCGTGGGTTTCCTGCAAATTGTCCCCGGTGTTTTCCTCACCGGGGTGGTTACTGACCGATTACTATTCGGCGCAATCTGCGGACAAAAACAAAGGGCGGGCACACCGGCCCGCCCCTACATCGAGGTCATCCGAAAACTATATTTGCCTGCCGTAAGCGTGCTTTCCGTCTTTCTTTAGCCATAAAATAGCCATGACTTCTGCGAAAACAGCGTGAAAAGCCCGGTCCGACCCCTCAGCTGCTGACGCTCAGCGCCTTGCGGCAAACGCGAAGCGATTGCCGCAAGGCGCTGAGCCGAAAAGGGATAGGTGGGGGAGCGCGAGGGGGAGGAAAGGGCCAATGGGCCGCAGACCTGCACCGCAGGTGCAGGGATAGTCTGATAGCCGCGCAGCGGCGGCCCGAGCGAAGCGAAGGGTATTTTCCTCCCCCTCGCAAAACCCAACTATGCTTTTCGGACAGGCTCTACATCGCGTGGTATAAAAGCTATTCACCCGGTGGCGGCGGCGGCGGCGGCGGCGCATCATCGCGACCCTGCGGCGGCGGCGGCGGGGCATCGTCACTGGGCGGGCCGGGCATACGGCCGCTGCCGCTGAGGAAATACTCCAGGCGCTGGGCCAGAATCTCGCTTTCCTTGGCTTCCATGGCGGTCAGGCGTTCCTGCAGGGCCTCCAGGCGCTTCTTGGAGTCCGCCAGCATGACATCAAAGCTCTCTTTGACAGCCGCTTCCAGCTCGACTTTCAGCTTGGCCTTCTCCTCGTCAGTGGCGGCTTCGCGGTACTGCTTACCCAGATCGCGGCATTTCTGCTCCAAGGCGCCGAGCTTGCTGTTGCGCATAGGCCCTTGCGGCAGCATCTTGCCAATTTCCTTATAGTAGGCCATACGGTCGCTTTTGCCCAGCGCTTCCAACCGCTCGTATTCCTTCGGGTCATCCTTCTTCAGCTTTTCCATCAGTTCGCGGATGTCCGCGCCGCGTCCCCAGCGTTCGCCGGGGCGGCGCCAATGCCGTCCTTCGCGCCCATCGCCAGGGCCGTCCTTCTCGACGTCCTGCATTGCCCCCGGCGCCTCTGGCGGCGGTGGCGGCTCTTGCGCTGCCAGCTCGGCCGTCGTCAGCCAGCATGCGGCGCTCATTGCGACTGCCAGCAGCCAGGTCCTGGTTATCGTGTACATAGTGACCTCCGTTTCTTTGCCTTACATATCACCTAACAACTCGAATTCCAATGCCATCAGCTTCTCCCGAAAGTCCTCCAGACGGCGCTCCGTCATCCCCGGATCAAGCTGGGACGATGACGTTGCCGGCGCCTCCAACGACTCCCTGACACCCGCAATCAGCTGCGCAATGCCTTCTTCGAGATCATCCATTTCCACGTCCGTCATGGCCACGCCAAGCAGCCACAGATCGTCGTCACTCGCCACCGGCAACGCTTCACCAGCAGCCGCAGCCACGACCGGCACCGCGAAGGTCTGTTCGCCGCCGGCGGCGATTGTCATGCCGCCTGGCGTCGGCGTTTCCGGCGGCAGGCGCAACCACATGCCCAGCAGCACCAACGCCGCAACGGCCAGGGGTGCCAGCACACCGCCGCCAACGCGCAACAGCCGCCGCCAACGCCGCTGACCCGCCATGCGCTCATGCACCGCCGCCAATACCCGCTGGTCAAGCGCCGTGCTCGGGTGCACCGCATCCGCTGCCTCACCCAGGGCTAAGGCCTGCATCCGCGCAAAGCGCTCGCAGGCCGCACACTGGCCAAGGTGCTCGCGCGCTGCCGCGCTCAGTTCGCCGGTATTGCCGATCACTTCTACTTCCACATCATCGCATTTCATCGTGCACCTCCTCGGCTGTTTGTCGCCGTTGCATCTAAATATCACAAATACTCCGCCAGCATCCCGCGCAGGTTCTTGATCGCGTAGTGCATTCGCCCCAACACGGTATTCAGGTTGGTCTGTTGCATCTCGGCTATTTCCTTGAAACTCACGCCGCGTTTCCGCAGCATCAGCACCTCGCGCTGTTCCGCCGACAGACGTTCCGTCGCCGCCGCCAGCGCTTCGTCAAAGGCCTCGCGATCCATCTCGGCATGCACCGGGGCGGCTTCCGAGGCCAATGTCTCCGGCAACTCGGTCATCGGCGCCCGGGAACGGCTGCGATAGTAGTCCATCACCAAATTGTGCGCAATGCGACACAGCCAGGCCAGCAATTTCTGCTGATCCGTGTAACGCGACCAGTTGCTTACCGCCTTCACCCACACCTGCTGAAATATGTCATCAACCTGCGATGACTCCGTCGGCATCAGCTTGTGAATGTACGAATACAGGGGCAGGCGATAGCGCTGGTACAACACCGCAAAGGCGTCCTCGTCGCCCGCACGGCTCTTCGTTACCAAGTCCATGTCATTTAGTTCGGCCAATTTGCCCATCAGTGCGCACCTCTGGCAATAAAACGACCAATCGCTGCTTATATTGCAAACAAACGCCCGGAATTGCCGTCAAACATCACAATGATTACCCCCAAGACCGCCACCACCAAACAACGGTGACAACATGATGCCATTGACCTGCACAAAACCGGCCACCCCCAGACATGTCCGACCGCGCCACCCGTGGCCGGCCACGCTGCTGCTGGCCCTGTTTGTCGCCACCGGCGCCGGCAGCGGCCACGCCAACGACACCCTTGCCATCAAACTCAGCTCGCCGCCAAAAAGCAACGAGTTGCGCGCCGCCCGCTGCCAGGTCATCAGCGCCGGCGCCTGGGCAGACGGCACTGTCGCCCACGGCGAACAACTCGCCAAACTCATGAAACGCAACAACGGCCGCCTCCCGACCAGAAATCTCGCGCCGCTCCACGGCCTCTGCGACAACATCATCCTCTTCCAGCTCCTGCAAAGCGCCATGGCCAATACCGCCGCGCCACTATCGGAGTCTTTCGTCACCTGGCTCTTCGGTGACGACCACCGCAGCACGGCCTTCCTCGAACAAGTCGACCCGCAACACGATAATCTGCCCAGAGTCATCGCCATTCTCGCCGAACTCCACCGGCTGGAAACACGCGACCCAGATGCCTTCTTCCCCCTCATGCTGGCCATCAGCGTAGTCTGGGACAGCCCACGGCCGCCTCTCCACGCCCAAATCGCCAGCCCGTCACTGCTCAGCCCCGAAGCAGTCATCGGCAATCTCTACACCTTCTTCCGCGATACCTACGCGTCGCCGCGCACAGCCATGCCACTGCGCAACCTCACCGTCAGCGCCCTCACCTACGTCGTCGATACGCCCGTGCCCATTTCCGAGCTCGCTTGGCTCCAGGAAAACGTCCGCCCACGGCGCTGGGACGACATCTTCGCGGCCATCCGCTACGACGACGCCCGCGCCCAGCTCGGTCAGTACTCGTGGAACAACGGCCCCTACAGCGTCGCCGCCATCCAGCAACGCGGCGGCATCTGTGTCGATCAGGCGTACTTCACCACCCTGGCCGCCCGCGCCCACGGCGTGCCCGCCATCTTCTTCGCCGGCAGCGGCAACAGCGGCGGCCACGCCTGGCTCGCGATCATGGAGCGCAATGGCAACTGGGAAATGGACATCGGCAGATTCCGCACCGGTGGCTTCACCACTGGCCATGCCACCGACCCGCAAACCGGCAGCAGCATCAGCGACCACATGCTCGCGTACACCTGCAGCCGCACTTTGCAAGCCAACCGCAGCAGCAAGGCCGATGAACTCACCCGCAGCGCCGTCGTCCTCGACAGCGCCCACTACCGCCAGGCCGCCATCGTCGCCGCCGAAATGGCGACCCAGACCCTGCCAACCCACCTCGCCGCCTGGAACCTCCGCGAACAATGGGCAGAACCCAACAGCAAGGAACGACTCGCCGTCCTCGACCAATGCGCCAGCGCCCTCAGGCAATACCCCGATGTCGTCGCCAGCGTCCGCATCCGCCAGGCCGCCATCCTCCGCGCCCAAAACCAACACCAACAAGCCGATCGACTCCTCAAAACCCTCCCCGCCAAAGTCGGCCGCCGCGACGACCTCGCCCGTGCCGTCGGCATCGACCAAGTCGATGCCGCACTGGCCCAAAACAAGCCCGAGGAAGCCCGCAAAATCCTCGAAAAACTCCTCACCCAACAGAAAAACCAGGGCGCAAAAACCTTCGGCCTCGTCGAAACCTACCTCAATCTCACCCGCGATACCGACCAAACCAACGAAGCCGTGCGCTTCCTCAAACGATACCTCCCCAGCCTGCAACGACACTCCGACCAAAACATCGACCGCGACCCACGTTTCACCAATATCTTCGATCAGTTCCTCTACCAGGCATATATCAACAACGGCGATGATAAACAGGCCGAACGTCTCCTCAAACGCGCCCAACGCAAATAATGCCGCCGGGACGGCGGCGCTCCCCGAAGTCCCCGACGTCGGCCAAGCAGCCCCCGAAGTCCCCGACGTCCGCCAAGCAGCCCCCGAAGTCCCCGACGTCCGCCAAGCAGCCCCCAGCATCCAATGCGTCAATCCCCACAAGTCCCCAGCGTCCCCATGGTCCAATCCATGGGACCATGCCTCATGAGTCGTGAGTCCTCGCCCCTGCGCTGCCGCCGCCAATCAGTCCCACCGGTCCCGGGCGTCCCCACAGTACCAGGTCCCCTCGCTCTTTTCACCTCCTGACGGTTGCGGGAAAGCCATCGGCTAGTACATTATCCGGCATTCGTTCCCATACACTAACAAAAGCCTCTCTTTTCCCTGAACCAACCAAGCAAGGAAGTACCATGAGCAGCGATAACACCAACGTCCTCGGCATTGATATCGGCGGAACCAAAATTGCCGTCTGCATCACTGACGCAAAAGGCAATATCCTGGCCAGCGACCGCATCGCCAGCGGTGCTGCCGCACCCTACGAAGAAGCCCTGCCACAGGTCGTCTACCTCGCCCAGGCGCTGATCAAAAAGGCCGGTCTCAAGCACGACGACATCAGCGGCTGCGGCATCTGCGCCCCCGGCCCCCTCGACATGGCCGGCGGCCGCATCATGAAGTCCCCCAATATGTCGTGGGACGCCGTGCCCATCCGCGACGACCTCGTCGCCGGCCTCAGCATGCCCGTCTTCATGGACAACGACGCCAACGCCGGTGTCCTCGCCGAGTGGTTTTTCGGCTGCGCCAAAGGCAAAACCGATGTCATCTACCTCACCATGAGCACCGGCGTCGGCGGCGGCATTGTCGCCGGCGGCAAACTCCTCGCCGGCACCACCGGCATTGCCGGCGAGCTCGGTCATATCGTCCTCGACCCCAACGGCCCCCTCTGCGGCTGCGGCCAACTCGGCTGCCTCGAAGCGTTCTGCGGCGGCCGCAGCGTCGCCCTGCAGTTGCAGGACAAACTCCGCTTCCGCCCCGACCACGCCATGTACCGCCTGCCCGATGTCCAGGGCAAGCTCGAAAACCTCAACTTCCAGGCGGTCCGCGAAGGCGCCAAACTCGGCATTCCGCTCGCCGTCGAAATGTGGAACGAAATCTGCCTGCGCCTCGCCCAGGGCATCGGCATCTGCATGGTCACCTTCAACCCGCAGATGATCGTCCTCGGCACCGCCGCCTTCTACGCCGGCGACTTCATGCTCCAGCCCGTCCTCGCCCAACTCCCGCGCTTCGCGTGGAAGGAATTCCGTGACAGCTGCGAGGTCTGCATCACCGGCCTCGGCCCCAAAGTCGGCGAGCTGGCTGGCGCCTCGGTCGCCCTCAACGGTCTCTACGAAGCCGGCAAAATCACTCTGTGAGCCGCTGCTCCGCCAACACCTGATCGCCCGGGGAGCGGATGACATCGTCCGCTCCCCGTATGTTTCCGCAACGTCCTCGCCTGCTCAACCGGGGGAATGCCACTCATGACCAAGCGCGCCATGCTGTTAGGCTTGCTCGCCGTGCTCTTCATCTGCGGCACCGGCTATATCAATGACCGGGTTCTCAACCTCGAAAGCATCAGCAACGGCCACCAGCTGCCCATTCTCGTCATCGGCATTCTCATGCTGGTCGTCCTCGCCATCAATCCCCTGCTGGGACGGCGACGCCTGCGCAGCGCCGAACTCGCCCTGATCGTCACCCTCAGCGCCTGCTCCTGCGGCATCCCCGGCCGCGCCCTCATGGAGCAGTTCGCCCAGATCGTCGTCATGCCCTACCACTGGGAACGCATCACCCCGGGCTGGCAAAGCAAAAATATGCTCGAGTACTTCCCCGCCGGCTCCCTCGTCGATCCCGAGCCGCAGGACGAAGTCGTCAACCGCTTCGTCACCGGCTCCGACAAGGCGGTCCGGCCCGCCGAGTCCTTCCACGAGTGGCTCGGCATCAAGCTCAGGCAAGTGCCCTGGCAACAATGGCGGCCACCGCTGTTCACCTGGCTGCCGCTCATCTTCCTGACCACCATCGCCATGGCCTGCATGGGCCTCGTCGTCCACCGGCAATGGGCCGACCACGAGCATCTCCAATACCCCATCGCCGATTTCACCAACGCCATCCTCGCCCAAGACGAGGGCAAGATCTACAACCAGCTCTTCCTCAACAAGCGCTTCTGGCTCGGCTTCGCCATCGTCTTGGCCATCCGCGTCAACAACGGCCTCTACCAGTGGTTCCCCGAAGAGATGATCCCCGTGAAAATGACCCACTCGCTCTGGCCCTTCGCCGCCAAATGGCCCGCACTACACCGCAACCCCTGGGCCTACGGCCTCATGCGCATCGAATTCTTCCCCCTAGTCACCGCCTTCGCTTTCTTCCTCAGCTCGGAAATATCCTTCACCCTCGGTGTCTCGCAAATCCTCTGGGCCTGCTTCTGCATACCCGTCGTCGGCCTCGGCATCAGCATGAACACCGACTACGAAATCGGCGGTTGGCAAGGCTGGCACCGCGCCGGCAGCTACACCGCCTTCACCATCATGCTGCTCTACTCCGGCCGGCACTACTACCTCGGCGTCCTCAAAGAAGCGCTCTTCCTCAGCAAACTCACGCTGCGACGGCATGCCGCTGCCGTCTCCAGCGCGGGCCGCAGCGCCCCCGGCGCTGCCACCGCCATGCGCATCCTCATGATCAGCTGCCTGGGACTTTTCCTCCTCACCGTCCGCCTCGGCCTGACCTGGCCCATCGCCATCGGCGTCATCGCGCTCATGCTCATGATCTTCCTCGTCGTCGCGCGCATCAGCGCCGAAACCGGCATGTTCTTCATCCAGCCCGGCTGGCAGCCCTTCGGCGCCCTCATGGCCCTCTTCGGCGGCTTCGCCATCGGGCCGACAGCAATCGTCATCTCCTCGCTCTTCTGCGCGGTGCTCTGTGTCGACCAATGCCAGGCGCTGCTGCCCTACTTCATCAACGGCCTCAAACTGGGCGATCGGACCCGCATCAGCCCCGTCGCCATGACCCGCGCCGTCCTGGGCACCTACCTCATCGGCATCATCGTCGCCGTCTTCACGGTCATCATTGTCTCCTACGACTTCGGCACCCCTGTCCAATACCACTGGTCCTACCAACGTCTGCCGACCCTGCCCTTCCGCGCCGCCGAACCGGTTCTCCTCCAGCTCAAGGCCACCGGCACCCTCGAGGCATCCGAAGCCCTGACCGGCTGGCAGCGCCTCCTCGCCATCCAGCCCAGTTCGACCTTCCTCTGGGCCGCCGGCATGGGCTTCATCGGCGTCCTCCTCTTCAGCATCCTCCGCCTGCGCCTGCGCTGGTGGCCCCTGCATCCATGCATGTTCCTCATCTGGGCGACCTACCCCATCACCGTCATGTCGCACGCCATCCTCTTCGGCTGGCTCATCAAAAAACTCTGCGTGCGCTTCGGCGGCAACCGCCTCGTCCTCCAACTCAAACCGCTGGCCGTCGGCGTCATCGCCGCTGACATCGTCGGTGCCCTCATCTTCATGATCGCCGGCGCCATATTCTTCTTCGTCACCGGCGATCAGCCCAAATCATACCGCTACTTCCCACGCTGACCCCATCCGCAAATAACAGCACCCAGCCCCGCCGGCAAGCGCCCTCTCGCCGGCTTTTTTGTAATCGATCAGTGACCACCCCGGCGGGGAATACACCGGGGACAATTTGCAGGAAACCCACGGCCAACCGCCGCCCAACCATCCGACCTTGATTTCCGCCGACCTTTGCGGCAGCGGGTTTCATAGGAGCGATTGATAATGGCCGGTCTCAGAGGACGACTGGGACCATGGGGACGACTTGGCGACGGCGCGCACTGGGGCGAGGACTCACGGACTCATGAGGCATGGTCCCATGGATTGGACCGTAGGGACTTTCTGGACCATGGGGAAGGACGCCCTGGACACCGGGGACCGGTTGTGGACTACTTGGACGCCGGGAACTGAATGGCGGTGTCCATAGCGTCCATGGTGTCCATAAAAACGCCCACAGGGTCCCGCCAGTCAAGAGGCGGCACTGGCAACCGGCTATTCTCAATGACTGACCGATCACGTTTTTTTTTTTGCCCGACAGCTGCTGCCCCTTGTTGCTATACTGACAAGGTGGTATAATGACTCGTGCCTATCGTTTGCGACCATGTGATATAACCCCACCACACGTCTGCGAAGGGATCTTAGTCATGAAACGTTGCTTCACCCTCATCGAACTGCTCGTTGTGATTGCGATCATCGCCATCCTGGCCGCCATGCTCCTCCCGGCACTCTCCAAAGCCCGCGAGAAATCCCGCGCCATCGCCTGTGTCAACAACCTAAAGCAAATCGGCGTGCAGTGCGCCCTCTACGCCAGCGACAATGACGACAACATTCCCGTCAAATTCACTTACGGCCAAAACGTCAACCACTGGGGCGTCTGCCTCATGTACGGCCTTACCGGCAAAACGACGCTGGACAAAACCTTCTTCTGCCCCAGCGCCATGCCACCAACCCTAAGCACCACCAATTCTTACGGCCAGCGCTATAACACCACCCTCTTCGGCAGCGCCTGGGAAAGCACCCAGGGTAACCCCAGTATAACCAGTTCCGTCACCGTCGGCGGCTCCGCTCAGACCGCGGCTTGCCTCAGCCAGATCAAGGCCACCCAGCCCAGCAGCTACCCGCATGTCTTCGACTCGATCTTCTTCACTAGCCTGGCCGCACCCAACGGTGGCGCATCCGCCTACTGCGTCTACTCCGGCAACCGCGGCATCGTCTTCCGCCATAACGGCGCCACCAACTCACTATTCCTTGACGGCCACGTCCTCAGTGCCACCATCGGCACTTTCAAAGCCGCAATGGGCCCCGGTGCCGATTTCACCAATATCCTGGTCAAACCCGATGCGTCAGGATACCTCTAAGCGACGCCCCATAAAGCCCCGCCGTTAGCGGCCGTGTCAGCAACCACCAACGCCCGCCAGGCCAACCCGCAAAGAGCCCGGCGAGCGTTGTTTTTTGCCCTTGAGGGGTTACATTTACTGCTTCATTTTTGCCACCGTTTTTGACTAGCACGGCGGCATTTTATCCCCGCAGCCCAGGCCACCCACTCGCGGCTTGGACTGGCTTGTGACGACATGGAGCGAAAGGGCGTGTGTGACCATGAGTGCATTTTCTGACTGGCAGGGCAAAGCGAACGACATCATCATCGGCGTAGCCTCGGATCACGGCGGCCTGCCCAAAAAACAACTCCTGCTTCCCGCCCTGCAGAAAAAAGGCATCAAGGTCGTCGACCTCGGCCCCTGCACCCTCGATCCCGAAGACGACTACACCGACTTCGCCGTCAAAACCGTCCAGGCCCTGCGCCAGCAATCCATCACCTGCGGCATCCTCATCTGCCGCAGCGGCGTCGGCATGTCCATTGCCGCCAACCGCTTCCACGGCATCCGCGCCGCACTCTGCGACACGCCCAAAAAGGCCCAGCTTAGCCGCAGCCACAACGCCTCCAATATCCTCGTCACCGGCGGCGACAATATGAGCGACACCGACTTCATGGCCACCGTCGACGCCTGGCTGGCAACGCCATTCTCCTACGAGGAACGCCACATCCGCCGCCTGCGTAAGGCCGAAACCCTCACTTACGATCCCAACGCCGCGCTGAGCGCCGTCGATCCCGAAATCGCCGCTATCATGGCCCGCGAGCAAGATCGCCAAAACCGCAGCCTCGAGCTCATCGCCTCCGAAAACTTCGCCAGCGCCGCCGTCCGCGCCGCCGCCGGCTCCGTCATGACCAACAAATACGCCGAGGGCTACCCCGGCAAACGCTACTACAATGGCTGCGTCCATGTCGATGAAGCCGAAAGCCTCGCCATTGCCCGCGCCTGCAAACTGTTCGGCGCCGAGGCCGCCAACGTCCAAGCCCACTCCGGCAGCCAGGCCAACATGGGCGCGTACTTCGCAGTCCTCAACCCCGGCGATACGGTCCTGGCCATGCGCCTCGACCACGGCGGCCACCTCACCCACGGCCACGGCGTCAATTTCAGCGGCAGGACCTACAATTTCGTCGGCTACGGCGTCTCTCCTGAAACCGAAATGCTCGACTACGACGAGATCGCCCGCCTCGCCTATGAAAACAAGCCCCGCCTCATTCTCGCTGGTGCCAGCGCCTACCCCCGCACCATCGACTTCGCGCGGCTCCGCGCCATCGCCGATGAAGTCGGCGCGCTGCTCATGGTCGACATGGCCCACATCGCCGGTCTCGTCGCCGCCGGCATCCACCCCAGCCCAGTGCCCTACTGCGATATCGTCACTTCGACCACCCACAAGACTCTCCGCGGCCCCCGCGGCGGCCTGATCCTCGCCAAAGCCGACTTGATGAAAAAGATCAACTCGCAGATCTTCCCCGGCATCCAGGGCGGCCCGCTGATGCACATCATCGCCGCCAAGGCCGTGTGCTTCCACGAAGCCCTGCAGCCGTCTTTCGCCGCCTATCAGCGCCAGCTGGTCAAAAACGCCGCCTGTCTCGCCAGCGAGCTCCAGAACCGCGGCTTCCGCATCGTCTCCGGCGGCACCGACAACCACCTCATGCTCGTCGATCTGCGCCCCAAAGGCGTCACCGGCAAAGCCAGCGCCACCGCTCTCGACAAGGCCGACATCACCGTCAACATGAATCTCATTCCCTTCGACCCCGAGAAGCCCTTCATCACCAGCGGCGTCCGCATCGGCACCCCCGCCGTCACCACCCGCGGCATGAAAGAACCCGAAATGCGCGATATCGCCCGCCTTATCGCAAAAGTCATCGACAATATCAACGACGAGGCCATCTACGGCGCCGTCCGCGAAGAAGTCGCACTTCTCACCGCCCGCTTCCCAATGCCCGAATTCGTCTCCGAATGGGATGACTGACAGCAACGCGCACGATCAACACAGGAATAATCTGCGCTAATCTGCGCTAATCTGCGGATAATAAAATCTTCATCCGACGTCCAGTCTTGCCGCTCACCGGCAAGACCAGTCGCCAAAAATCTGCGGATATAACAATCTGCGCTAATCTGCGGAATCTGCGGATAATAAAATCTTCATCCGGCGTCCAGTCTTACCGCCCACCGGCAAGACCGGTCGCCAAAAATCTGCGGTTTTAACAATCTGCGTTAATCTGCGGAATCTGCGGATAGAATAACTCCTGCATCAGCGGAAAGAAAAGGTAGTCAACGATGGGATCAGTGCCCCACCCGACCATGTTCCAAAATGACGACGGCGTCTACGATGCGACGCCGACCTACCTCTTCGACCACGCCGAACTCTACCGCAGCAACGCCCGCGAGGCCGGTTTGACCTGGTTCCGCGAAGCCCGCTACGGCCTCGGGGTCACCTACGGCCTGCATGCCCTCCTCGGCCGCGGCGAGAATGTCCAGCTCACCGACGACATCAGCGCCAGCGACTACCGCCGCCTCGCTGACCGCTTCACCGCCAGCCGTTTTGAGGCCAATGAAATCGTCGAATTCGCCATTGCCAGCGGCATGCGCTACGTGTCCTTCACCGCCCGCAGCAGCGACGGCTTCTGCCTCTTCAACTCGCAGCTCAGCGACTTCACCAGCGCCAAGGCCGCCGCCGGCCGCGACCTCGTCGGCGAAATGGCGTCCATCTGCGAATACCACGGCATCGGTCTCTGTCTCCAGTACTCCCACGGCCAGGCCTGGCATCACCCCAACGCACCCGGCTCCAAAGCCGACAAGGCCGCCATGGACCTCGATGCGTACCTGGAATATATGTCCGGCCAAATGCACGAGCTGCTCACCCAATACGGCCCTATCGCCGCCATCCGCCTCGACGGCATCGCCGCGCCACTGGCCGGCAACAGCCAGGACTACCGCTGCCAGGAGCTCTATGATCTCATCCACCACCTGCAGCCACAGACGCTCGTCTCCTACCAGCATGGACTCGTCGGCAGCGAAGACTTCTTCAGCGCCAATCACCAACTCCCTACCGAAAACGCCACCGACTGCGGCTTCTTCTTCACCCACAGCGACCGCCCCCAGGAACTGCACACCAGCCTCACCCCGGAATCATGGGGATTCCACGCCGAACAGGCCGGTAAACACCTCCGCGATAAACAAATCTGGGCCATGCTCGAACAAACCGCCCAACACCAGACAAATCTCCTCCTGAACACCGCCCTCATGCCCGACGGCTCCCTGGACCTGGAAGACATCGACGCACTGCTACCCGTCAGCCAACGCATCGAAGAACACGGCTTCCCACAAGCATAAGCTCTGTCTATCCGCAGATCCCGCAGATTTTTTCTATCCACAGATTTCGCAGATTAACACAGATTTTTTTTAGATATTGTTTTTGTTTGCAGTTAACAGCTTGCATTATTTGCAATCTAATGCAATATTATTGCAAACAATAACAAAGTGGAGTGTGCGCAATCTGTGTTGATGCTGGAAGTGATTTGCCCATGATGCTGCCGGGGGAAAACGTACCGCAAAGAGACGAACAGACCTATGCCATTATCGGCGCGGCTATGGCAGTCCATGCAGAATTGGGCAACGGTTTTCTGGAGGCTGTCTATCAAGAAGCATTGGAACTGGAATTTCAGTTACGCGGCATTCCGTATGAACGAGAGAAAACGTTACCTATACACTATCATGGTCAGCCGCTAAAGACTTTCTACAAAGTAGATTACGTCTGCTTTGGTGAGGTCATTGTTGAGCTGAAAGCGCTTGATGGCCTTACCTGCAAAGAAAACGCTCAGGTCATCAACTATCTCAAGGCATCCGGCATGCGCCGAGCACTGCTTTTGAACTTTGGCAGTAAGAGCCTTCAACACCAACGGCTCGTCTACAACTAGCGCTAACATGACTTCAATGCCAGAAAAGCTTTTTCCCTCCATGCTATCCCGAAATCTGCACTATCCTGTCTTGATTGCACGCAAGACAACCGCAAACTGCAATACTAGCCATACAGATCTAAAAAAAATCTGTGTTAATCTGCGTAATCTGTGGATAGAAAAAATCTGTGTTAATCTGCGTAATCTGTGGATAGAAAAATCTGCATTAATCTGCGTCATCTGCGGATAAAAACCTGTCTTGATTGCACGCAAGACAACCGCAAACTGCAAAACTAGCCATACAGATCTAAAAAAAATCTGTGTTAATCTGCGTAATCTGTGGATAGAAAAAATCTGTGTTAATCTGCGTAATCTGTGGATAGAAAAAATCTGCATTAATCTGTGTCATCTGCGGATAAAAACCTGTCTTGATTGCACGCATGACAACCGCAAACTGCAAAACTAGCCATACATATCTAAAAAAATAATCTGTGTTAATCTGCGTAATCTGTGGATAGAAAAAATCTGTGTTAACCTGCGTAATCTGTGGATGGAAAAAATCTGCATTAATCTGCGTCATCTGCGGATAAAAACCTGTCTTGATTGCACGCAAGACAACCGCAAACTGCAAAACTAGCCATACAGATCTAAAAAAAAATCTGTGTTAATCTGCGTAATCTGTGGATAGAAAAAATCTGTGTTAATCTGCGTAATCTGTGGATAGAAAAAATCTGCATTAATCTGCGTCATCTGCGGATAAAAACCTGTCTTGATTGCACGCAAGACAACCGCAAACTGCAAAACTAGCCATACATATCTAAAAAAATAATCTGTGTTAATCTGCGTAATCTGTGGATAGAAAAAATCTGTGTTAACCTGCGTCATCTGCGGATAAAAAAAGCTTTATCCCCCGTGCAGGTGCAAGTATTCGTCTCGGGTCATGGAATAGCACCAGTCGTCGTGCACGACGCCGTTCGCCAGCTGGCTACAGCGCCGCAGCACGCCCTCGAAGCTGAAGCCGCATTTTTCGATGACTCGCCGCGAGGCGACGTTGTCCTCGTAGTGGTAGCAGGCCAGCTGTGCAAACTGTAGGTCCACGAACGCGTAATGCAGCACCCGCAATGCCGCCTCGGTCATCAGACCGCGATGCCAGTAGTGTTTTGACAAGGAGTAGCCCAGCGCCCGCGCGTTGGCCACGGACCGTTTTTTGTCCTCTCCCAAGCCGATGGATCCGATCACCCGCTGATTTTCTCTGAGCACGATCGCCCACTGGTAGTCGCTGGGCATCAGCCCGTAGACGATCACGTTCAGGCTCTCTTCACGATTCGCATGCGGCAGCCACCCCGCATGCGGCCCGACATCCGGCAGGCGCGCGTACTCATAGAGGTCATCCACATCCCCGCGCGCCCAACGCCGCAATAGCAAACGTTCTGTACCCAATGTTTTCATCGACCGGATGAATGTCCTCGACGCCATGATATAGTTACCCCAAACGAGCTTCTGCAGCCTCAAATACCAGCCCGTTACTATACGGCGTCACCTGCAGATACCAACAGCCGCGCGCCGTCAATCAGCCACTTTTGCAGTGAGGAATAACCATCGCATGCAGCACATCCCCAATTACGAACAACAGGTCTATGCGGCAGTCCTCGGCAAAGTCATCGGCGTCTACCTGGGACGTCCTTTCGAAGGATGGTCAAAAGCGAAAATCGAGGCGACCTGGGGGCGTATCGACCGCTACGTCAACGAAGACCGACAGGTACCGCTGGTCGTCGCCGACGACGACATCTCCGGCACCTTCACCTTCATCCGCGCCCTGGAAGACTCCGGGCGCTACGAGCAGACGCCACCCGCTTTCTTTGGCGACACCTGGCTGAATTACCTGCTCGAAGGCCGCACCATCCTCTGGTGGGGCGGCATGGGCGTCTCCACCGAACATACCGCTTTCCTCCGCCTCAAACAGGGCATCCCCGCGCCATCGAGTGGCGCCATCAGCACCAACGGCCAGGTCGTCGCCGAACAGATCGGCGCGCAAATCTTCATTGACGCCTTCGGCATGGTCGCGCCCGGCCAGCCCGTACTGGCAGCCAAACTGGCCCGCCACGCCGCCGCCGTCTCGCACGACGGCGAGGCCCTCAACGCCGCCGTCGTCGTCGCCAGCATGATCGCCGCCGCCTTCGTGGAAAAAGACATGGCGAAGCTGCTCGACATCGGCGTCGCGCAGATCCCCGCCGCCTCGCTCATCGCCCAAGTCCACCGCGATGTCCGCCAGTGGTGCCGCGAAGACGGCCACTGGCGCCAGACTTTCGAACGGATTGGCGAGAAGTACGGCTATCACCGCTATGGCGGCAACTGCCACGTCGTCCCCAACCACGCCGTCATGATCATGGCTTGGGCATACGCCGGCAATGATTTCCACGAAGCGCAGGCCATCGTCAATACCGCCGGCTGGGACACCGACTGCAACGCCGGCAATGTCGGCGCCCTCATGGGACTCGTGGTCGGCCTTGAGCGCATCGGCGAAAAATATGACTTCATCAGCCCCATGGGCGGCCGCATCATCTTGCCCACGGCCGAGGGCACCCGCGCCGCCACCGACTGCCTCAGCGAAGCCACCGCCATCGCCCGCATCGGCCGGCAGGTCATGCACTGGCCGCAACTGCCCGCACCCAAAGGCGGCGCCTGGCTGCACTTTTCGCAGCCTCTCGCCCAGCAGGGCTTCCTCAGCGATGAACAGAGCCAAGACAGCCGCGGCGCACTCCTGCTCAGCAATCCCGACGGCGAGGCCCTCCACGCCCACTATAGCGTCAATCCCGGCCGCGTCGCCCGCATGGCCCTGCCCGTCTATCCCGGCGCAACCGACAGCGCCTACCAGACCGTCGGCGTCAGCAAACTCTACAGCGGCATGACTGTCCACGCCGACATGGACTGCTCAACAGCGAGCCACGCCCACATGCGGCTCTTCATCGCCATCGCCACCGCTGATCCACATACGCCACCGCGCGTCATCTACGGACCGTCACAGCCCTGCGACGGCACGCCCCGATCCCTCGCCATCACCATCCCCGACACCGCCCTCATGCCCGTCACCCAGCTCGGCATCGACATCCGCTGCCAGAGCCCTGCGACCGGCAGCGTCCGCTGCCTCGCCGTCCGCCTCGGTGGCACGGCGAGCCTATACACCGACACCCTGCCGGTCGTCAATCGCCTCAACGTCCCCGGCTGGATTGTCGATGCCGATGTCATCCGCGGCGCCTTTTCCGACGACCAGGAGCCCGTCCAGCACTTCGGTAAAAATACCGGCCGTGGCCTGGCCATCACTGGCAATCGCTTCTGGCGCGATCAGTCCATCCAGGCCCGGGTCAAAGTCCACTTGGCCGACGAAGGCGGCTTGGTGGCCCGCTACCAGGGCCTGAATCGCTACCTCGCCCTCGTCCGTCGCCAAGACCGCCTCGCCATCTGCAAACGTTTCTACGGCGACAGCATCCTGGCTGATATGCCCTGCGACTGGCCACTTGATCAGGTCCGCGAGCTCCGCCTCCACTGCGTCGACAACGCCATCACGGCCTACCTCGACGGCCAGCCCGTCCTGCACGCCATCGACAACGATCTCCGCGACGGCGCCACCGGCCTCCTCTTCAGCAATGGTCTGGTCGGCTTCCGCGACATCCGCATCGAAAGCACCGTGCGGGCATGAGTGACCCCTCCCGCGCCCTCAGGCGAATTCACCGCCAAAGGCGCCGAAGTAATTGGCGGCGGGCTGCGAACAAGGCTCCCCGAAGTCCATCACGTACATGGTCACCGTCGCCTTGAAACCACTGTCCACCAGAAAGGCCGTGAATTCCTTCTGAGTTTCATAGGCCATCACCTGCACTGGCCGGCCGGCATGCTCCTCGGCGGCCGAACGCCGCAAGAGCGCACAGGCATCCGCAAAAGACGCGGCATTGATGGCTACATGTCGGGCATTCGCACCCACCCGCCCCAGACTGAAGCCCGCCAGTCGCCCACCACGGCACAGCTTGAAGGCCAGCGCGGGCTGCGCCCGATACAGGAAGTCCACCACCCCCGACCGGCTGAAGCCGAAAGCAGCCGCGTCGCAGGCCGCCGCCGCCGGGATGTCCTCGGCCGTCATCGCCTCGGCGCCCTCGCGCGGCCAGTCGCGCACCACGTCCGGCGCGACAAAGTACTTGGCCATGGTGAATGCCTGCCGGTAGCCAATTTTCTCATAGACCTTGCTGCCGGCCTCCGTCGCGTACAGCCGCCAGGTCGCCACGTCCGGCCGCGCGGCCATCACCGCTTTGAGCAATGCCGTCGCCAGGCCGTGTCCGCGCATTTCCGGCAGCACAAAAACCATATTGACAAAGCCCATGCGGCCCCCGCCATACACTTGCGCCGCCGCCGAACCAATCGTCTCAGCGCCCTTCATGGCATAGAGCGTAATGGCCTCCGGCGCTTCCACCAGCTGCCGGCACTCTTCAAGGGTCTGATTCCAACCCGCCTGACGCGCGAAATCACACATCGGCTGCGGATCCCGCGAAGCCCTGATCTCAATTCCGTCCATGTTTGCGCCCTTTCTTCATGTCTACGCCAAAACAAATACCGCGCCACACCCCGCGCCAAGGCGTGGCGCAGAGCAACAGCGCTCTCTCACCGCAGCGCAGCGGCCAGACCGCGCAGCGCGGCCAGAATCTTGTCGGCAGCGCCGTCGGCATCGTTGATTGCCAGCAATTGCGCGCCGGGATGCTGATGCCGGAACCAGGTCAGCTGCCGCCGCGCGTACTGTATCGTCCGATTGGCCAGCAGCTCGGGCAGAACGCCCACACCGCCCGGAATCTTCCCGGCCAAGCAGTCGATGATCTCGCGATAGCCCAGCGCCTGCCGAGCCGTCGGCGTCTCCATCAGCCCCGCCGCAGCCAGGCGTGACGCCTCCTCCACCCACCCACGCTCCAGCATCAACACCGTGCGCCGGCGAATTCGCTCCTTGAGCATGGCAAAATCGGGTATCACACACAGTTGCCGGAAATTCGCCCCCGGGGCGTTGTGTTTTTTCTGCAACTCCCAGGGCAGACGTCCCGTCAATGCCAGTACTTCGCAGGCGCGAACCAGCCGCCGGGGATTGCGATAGACTTCTTCGTGAATCGCCGCTGGCGATGCCGCCGCGGCCTCAATCTGCGCGAGCAGCTCCTCGCGGCCGCCGGGCTGCTCACAGCGCGCGGTGAGCTCGGCAAAGAGCTCCGGCGAAGCCGGCAGCAGTTCAAAACCGTAGATGAGTGCCCGTGCGTACAGGCCAGTGCCACCGACCATCACCGCGCGGTTGCCCCGGCCATGAATCGCCGCCAGGGCGTCTTGCGCACGGGTCACAAAGCGATTGGCGTCGTAAGGTTCATTGATGTCCAGGCAGTCCACCAGATGATAGGCAAAACGCCGGCGGGACGCCGCATCGGGCTTGGCGGTGCCAATGTCCAGTCCCCGGTAGATCTGCATGGAATCGCAGGAGATGATCTCGGCCGACAGCTCAGCGGCCAGCCGCTCCGCTGCCTCGCTCTTCCAAGCACAAGTCGGGCCCAGTAGAACCACACATGGACATGCCATCTTCACACCGTTCACGGCGCCATTCTCCAGCCGAGTTCCGCAACTGCTCCTGCCAGCCGCGCGATTCACGCCTTGCCAGCACGGCCTTCGCCAGGCGCCGGCAGAAAAAAACTGGCCAGTAACACCAGCACCACCCCCACCGATATGGCGCTATCAGCAACGTTGAAGGCCGGCCAATGCCAGCCACCAAACTCAAAATCAAGAAAATCCACCACGGAGCCGCGAAACAACCGGTCAATCATATTACCGACAATGCCGCCGTGGATACCCCCAAGCACCAACGCCATAAAAGGCTGGTCGCCACTCAGACGCCGAAAAAAAACGACCATCAGCACCGCCGCCAGGACCGATAACAGCCCCAGTACCCACGTGTGCTCAGCCATGATCCCCCAAGCCGCCCCAGTATTGCGCACATGCACCAAATTGAAAAAGCCGGCTATCACCGGCTTCTGCCAACCTATCGGGTACTGGCTCACCACAATAATTTTGCTTAACTGATCAAGCACCACCAGCAACAACGACAGCAAACCCGGCAAGCGCCAAAAACTCGTAAAGTTCACTCGCGCCAAGCCACGTTTGTCTGTCGCTCCGGCCATGCCAACCGTCGTCTTCACAAGCGACTGCGGTCCAAGTAACGAGACCGCTCCGGATCAGAGGGCATGCCACCGTTGGCTTCGCGAGCTCCTTTGCAGTCAATGCACAACCGCGCATAGGGCTTGGCTTCCAGACGTGGCTTGCCAATGAGCTTCCCGCAGTCAAAGCACACGCCGTAAACGCCCTTCTCCAGATTTATCAGGGCTTCGTCAATCATCTGCAACTTCTCCGCGTCATCGGACATGATGGACAGGCCCGTCTCGCGAATAAAGTCGTCACTGCCTATGTCCGCAGCCTCTTCACCAGCCTGGCGACTCGTGGTCAGCGACGACGAGGCACTGCGGATACGCTGATAAATCTGCTGACGCTCTTGCTTGAGTCGGTTGCGAAACAACTCAATCTCTTCAAGCGTGTAGACCGGTTTCTCTGCAGTCTGTGTCTTCTTCTTCGCCATAAGCAGTATCTCCTGGCTGGACAGAGGCCTTAACTACTTCATCAGGGCAGATTCTGGAAAATAAGTGCAATTAAAGTAACCTGCACTTGTCTGCTTGCAAGAACATTCTTAAGCACGACGTGATTTATTTCGTCATCAGCCGACCACGGATGCTGACCGATCACCGGGGACGCTTGGAACCGCAGGGACTGGTTGGCAATGGCCACTCTCGATTGCTGTCGATTGCTCTCGATTGCTGTCGATTGCTGTCGATTGCTGTCGATTGCTCTCGATTGCTGTCGATTGCTGTCGATTGCTGTCGATTGCTCTCGATTGCTGTTGATTGCCAATATGTTGTAATCGGTCGGCCATGGATAACCTTTGTCCCAAAACGTTTCCGTCTGGCGAACCGCAAACCGCAATCCCGGTGGCATACAAGCGCTGAAAGCGCGAAACATACCAGCCCAGGGCAAGCCGCGCTGAAAGCGCGCGCCGCCCTGGGTACGACGGCGACTATGTTCGTGTTCCTCGGCCTCTTTGGCTCCAGTCGGCGAAGCTGACTGAAGCCAAAGAGGCAATGGAACGATGTGTCTTCCCTTTGCTGTACCTAAGCGTCCCCGGCGGTGTTTTTTTAGGCCGCCCCTGTCATCTTGCGCCATCACCATGACGACGATATGCTCACAGCGTCACGCCGTCCTTGAAGAGCGCAATTTCTTCGTAGCCTTCCTGCTCGTTGCGCGCGGGGGCGCCGGATGCCACCGCCAGCACCTGGGCGAAAAACTCGTCGTCAAGCGCGGCGCTGTCGGCGCCGGCTTCGACCAGCCGCCCGGCGTCAAAATCAATCCACCGCGGCTTGCGCTGAGCGAGAGCGCTGTTTGAGGCGATTTTGATGGTCGGCACCACGCCGCCAAAGGGCGTGCCGCGACCGGTAGTAAACAGCACCAGCTGGGCGCCAGCGGCAGTCAGCAGCGTCGTAGCCACCATGTCATTGCCCGGTCCCGTCAGCAGATTCAGGCCCTTTGCCTGCAGGGGCTCGCCAATATCCAGAACGCCACTGACCAATCCACAGCCGCCTTTCTGCGTGCAGCCCAGGGATTTGTCTTCCAGGGTAGATATGCCCCCGTCCTTGTTGCCCGGCGAGGGGTTTTCATAAATGACCTGACCATAGCGCGCAAAATAGCGTTTGAAGTCGTTGATCATGCCCACGCACTGGTCGAATATCTTCCGGCTGCGGCAGCGCCGCATCAGCAGGGTTTCGGCGCCGAACATCTCGGGCACTTCGCTGAGCAGCGTGCTGCCGCCTTGGCCCAGCAGGCGGTCGGAGAAACGCCCCACCAGCGCATTGGCGGTAATCCCGCTGAGCCCGTCCGAGCCGCCGCACTTCAAGCCCACAATCAGCTCGGAACTCGGCAGTTCTTCACGCTGATCCGTGGCCGCGACTGCCGCCAGCCGCACAAGTTCGGCGAAACCCGCCGCCACTTCGTCGCCATAGTCCTGCGCCAGCAGAAAGCGCACGCGGCGCTCGTCCACCGGCCCAAGCAGTTCCCGGAACGACGCCAACGTGTTGTTCTCGCAGCCAAGGCCGACCACCAGCACCGCGCCGGCGTTGCCGTGCCGCGCGAGAGCCGCCAGCACCGAACGCGTCATCTCGTGGTCGCGGCCCATCTGCGAACAGCCGTAGGGATGCGTCAAAGCCAAAAATCGGTCGATGCTGCCATGCACAAGCTCGCGGTTGCCCATCGCCGCCAGGCGCTCGGCCAGCTTGTTCACACAACCGACCGTCGGTATGATGAAAATATGATTGCGGATGCCCACCGCGCCATTCTCGCGCCGGAAGCCCATGAAATGCGCTGCGGGAACCGCGGCCTGGTCCGCCGCTGGCGGGCCGTCGTACTGATAGCTCAGCAGACTGTCCAGCCCCGTGCGTACGTTATGCGTATGCACCCGCTCACCGGTACGTATCGCGCGCGTCGCCATGCCAATGGGCATGCCATACTTGATGACCGCAGCCCCGGCGGCAATGTCCCGTAGGGCGATCTTGTGCCCGCGAGGGACGTCCTCCAGCAATGATACGGGCTCGCTCTCGCCACAACGCAAATCAGTCAGCGCGACGGCGACATTGTCCAGAGCATTGATCACGATATAGCGCATGGCTCAACCTTCTCTTTCACAACCATCAAGACGGCGCCCGTTACGGGCCGCAATTATGCACCGGCAACGCGTTCCGGCGTCAACCTCGGGTGCGCAGTCATGGCTTGCAGGCTCTCAGCGCCGCCCGACAACCGTCACGGTGTATGGCCGCCAGCGCCGCAGTCACAGCCGCGGCCAGGCCCGATACGCGGTTCAGATCGCCGCCCCAGAAGTCCTGCCGCCCCAGCACTGCGCGCACATAATGAGCGTCGTCACCACCGGCACGCAATTTCGCCGTTTCACCCGCAAAAAAGGCCAGGATTTCCGGCGAATCCGCAATCGGATAGTCCCGGTCGTCAACCCGGCCAACGCCCTCACCGCCGGCACCGACGCTTTCTACCTCGTAAAAGCGCAACAGCGCCGCCAGCGAAAAAATCAGGCGCGACGGCAGCGCCCCGCGCAACTTCCGATAGTCCAGAAGACTGGGCAGCACCCGCACTTTCCACTTGGACACCGAATTGAGCGCGATCGACAACAGACGGTGCCGCGCGTAGGGATTCTGAAAACGCTCCATAACCGACTGAGCAAAAAAACGCTTCTCGTCGTCTGGCAAATCCACGGTGTGGAACACTTCGTCGAAAATCACTCCGTGCACGAAGGGCCCGAAATCGGCGTCGTTCATCATCTCGTCGACCAGAGTCAGTCCGCTCAGGCTGGCCGCCAGCACCGAGCTGGTATGCGCGCCATTGAGAAAACGGACTTTGCGCGTGCGGTAGGGCGTCTGATCGTCCGTGATCACCACCTGCAGACCGCATTTGGCCAGCGGCAATTCCCGTGCCAGCGCCTGCGGGCCTTCCAGAACCAGAAAATGGAAAAGCTCGCCGCAGTCCAGGAGCGCATCGCGATAGCCCAGTTCCGCCTCCAGCTTTGCTGCGTCTTCACGGGGATAGCCCGCGACAATGCGGTCCACCAGCGTATTCACAAAGACGTTCGCCTCGCTCAGCCAGGTCGCAAAACCGGGTGGCAGTCCCCAGTCCTTGGCATAACGCAGCATGCAGTCCCGCAGGGTCGTCCCATTTTTGTCAATCAGCTCGCAGGGTATTATCACCAGCGCCCGGTCATGCACGCCGCCAAAAGTCTGATAACGCTCGTAAAGCAAACTCGTCAGTTTTGCCGGAAAGGTCCGTTGGCATTGCCCCGGCGTGTAAGCCTCAGCCTTGTATTCGATGCCCGCTTCAGTCGTGTTGGAAAACACAAAACGCAGGTCACGCCCGCGAAAACAATCCACCACGTCGTCCCAGCGCGTATAGGGATTAAGGCAGTCCTTCACGCAGTCGATGATCTCGCGCTTCTCCACCGGCTGGCCATTCTCCAGCCCGCGCAATATCAGCGTATAGCGCCCGCCCTGCTCATTCAACGCCTCGCCCATGCCCGTCGGCAAGGGCTGCACGATACGCACCATGCCATTGAATTTGCCCTGCTTGTTCATCTGCTGGATCATCCAGTCGATGAAAGCACGCAAAAAATTGCCCTCGCCAAATTGCACCGCGCGAACCGGCAACGTGCAGTCGCGATCACGCCCGAGTCTCGGCAATGTCGTCTGGTCCATGTGCTCATTCCTTTGCTGCTGTCCAAATTAGCGCCATATCCACTGGCAACACCGGCATAACCCCGAAAACACCTGCGCCAACACCGGGCTACACCATCAGCGCCAAAAACTATACGATACCACCACAGCGCGGTTTTGGGCACCGCGATGCCAGCAGAATCCCACACCACTACGCCGAAACCAGGAATCCCGCCGTCCCGGCGGCATTCATCCTGGGAGCCTTACCATAAATCGTAATCGGTCAGCCATTGATAATTGAGCCATAGAGCAACAGGCGGCCCAAGGCGCGCCCCTGTCACAACCGTGGTGCGGGCTTGTAGCCCGCGCCGTCGCCAGATGTCAGCAGGCGGAGCCTGGCGCGCGCCAGGCATCCCAGGCCGCGAAGCGGCAGAAGCGCTGAAAGCGCGAAGCATACCAGCCCAGGGCAAGCGACGCCAAAGGCGGAGCGTCGCCCTGGGTAAAGCGCCAGTATTGTTCGTGTTCCTCGGCCTCTTTGGCCCCAGTCGGCGAAGCTGACTGGGGCCAAAGAGGCAATGGAACTCACTTGCTTACCTGGGGTTGACGTCGGCGGCATGTCGTACATCCATTCTCAATCACTGACCGATTACCATAAATCTCCCCCGCTTCCCCGTCGTGGGTTGCCAGCCTGCCGCCCGGCATTACATTGACTTTTTCGCTTTGCGTCCGGCAGACAGGCAACGACGGCACAAGGAATTTGGTGCATACATGGTAGAAGACGGTGCAAGCTACTGGCGGCGGAATCTACTGATCGTCTGGATCTCGCAGTTCCTGTCGCTGATGGGCTTTTCCTTCTCCCTGCCCTTCAGCCCGTTTTTTATCCGCGACGCCCTCGGGGTTTCTGCCGATTCGCAGGTAAAAATGTACGCGGCGCTAGCCACGGCCAGTTCCGCACTGGCGCTGGCGGTGATGTCGCCACTTTGGGGCATTTTGGCCGACCGCTATGGTCGCAAGCCGATGTTGCTACGCGCCAATTTTGCCGGTGCGATCATTGTCGCTCTCATGGGCATGTCCCCGAACATCACAGCCTTCATCGCCCTGCGCATGCTGCAGGGCCTCTTCACCGGCACCATGAGCGCCGCCATGACCCTCATGGCCTGCTGCGCACCACGCAACCGCCAGGGACTGACCCTCGGCGCCCTCAGCGCCGCCGTCTATTCAGGCGACATGACCGGGCAGTTCATCGGCGGCCTGCTCGTTGAATGGTACGGCTTCCGCCAGGCATTCCTCTACTCCGGCATGGCCATCGGCATGTCCGGCCTCCTCGTCCTCCTCCTCGTACGCGAAGACTTCCAACGGCCAGCGCCAGTCATCAAAACCGCCGAAACCGCCCGCAACTGGCATTTCAAACTCGGCATCGTCCTGTCCTGCTTGCCATTGTACATCCTGCTCATGATGTCCGCCTTCGCCCGCAGCGTGGACGGCTCGCAGTTCGCCCTCTTCGTCGAATTCCTCAATGGCGGCGTCAACGAAGCCGGGGCCGCCCGCTGGACCGGCCGCGCCGCCGCCGCCGGCTGCATCGGCGCCATGCTGTCAGGACTGCTCATCGGCCGCCTGCTCGACTACTTCCGACCATCGCGGGTCGCGCGCACCGCCGCTCTCGGCGCCATGCTGGCCATGGCCCTCATCGCGATCGTGCCCGTACACATGCTGGGCATGGAACGCGTCGCGCTGGACATCGGCGCCTTCGGCCTGTACTTTCATGACCAGGCCGCGCCGGCCGTACTGGCACTCGTTCCGCTGCGCTTCATGATGATTTTCTTCTCGGCAGGCCTTGAGCCCGTCATGAATGTCTGGCTCTCTAAAATCACCCCAGCCAGCCAAAAGGGCATCGTCTTCGGCTTCGCGGTGACCTGGCGCTCCATCGGCTGGATCTTCGGCCCCCTCGCCGGTGGAACCATATCCATGCTCTGGGGCGTCGAAGCCATCTATGTCGTCGGCCCATTCTTCTTCCTGGCGCTGGTGCCGATGATCGGCTGGGTGCTGCGGAAAATACGCAGCCGACTGGAATCGTGAAAAGGCTCTCCGGAATGCAAGTCTGGCAGATCAATCTCATTATCCTCTGGGTCACCCAATTCTGCGCCTCGGCGGGCTTCGCCCTGAGCATGCCCTTCGCGCCCTACTACATCCAAACCCTCGGCGTCACCGACCTCGATGCCGTCAAACTCTGGGCGACGCTGGCCGCCGCCGGCGCGCCCCTGAGCATGGCCATCATGGCGCCCATCTGGGGCCTGCTCTCCGACCGCTTCGGCCGCAAGCCCATGCTCCTGCGCGCGACCTGCGGCGCCAGCATCATCATCGGCAGCATGGCCTTCTCCCCCAATGTCCTCATCTTCGTCCTGCTGCGCATCATCCAGGGCATGTTCTCCGGCGTGGCCTCCGCCGCCGTCACCCTCGTCGCCTGCAATACGCCGGAAAAACGCCAGGGCTTCGCCCTCGGCTGCCTCAGCTCGTCCCTATTCTCCGGAAACATGTTCGGACTCTTCATCGGCGGCTTCCTCGCCGAAATGATCGGCTACCAGAACACTTTCCTGCTCTCAGGCGCGCTCCTGATGGTATCGAGCATCCTCGTCCTCTTCGGCGTTCAAGAAAAATTCACCCCCGCCGCCAAGCCCGCCTCCCGCGTCAGCTGGCGGGAAAAATGGGCCGCGCTCGGCCCGGGCACGCCGCTGCTGCTGCTGGTCATCTGGATGAGCGTCGGCCGCCGCATGGACGGCGCGATCCTGCCCATTTTCGTCCAGGAGCTGCATGGCCAACTCGACGGCGCGGCCATCTGGTCGGGCCTCATCAGCGGCGCCGGCAGCGTCGGCGCGGTCCTTGTTGGTCTCTGCGGCAGTGTCATCATGGACCGCTACCGCCCCGTGGTCCTGGCCCGCTGGATCGCCACCGGCGCCGCCCTGGGCATGATCGGCGCCGGCCTGGTGCAGTCCCTCGAATTCTTGCTGCCACTGCGCTTCGCCTACATGTTCTTCGCCGCCGGCTTCGACCCCGTCCTCAACACCTGGCTGTCAAAAATCACCCCGACCAACCGCAAGGGCGCGATCTTCGGCCTGGCGCAGATGGCCAAGTCCTGCGGCATGACCATCGGCCCGGGCATCGGCGGCATCATCGCCCGCGTGATCGCTACCCGCGCCGTGTTCTGGGTGTCAGCAGTCATCTTCCTGCTCTTCATCCCCCTCATGCTCAGGTGCGATCGCGTCATGACGGCAAAAAGCCGCGACGCGGAAGCCGCCGAATAGGCCCAGTTCCACATCGTCCGGCAAGTTCCAACACTGGCTCCAGTACAGGAGGTCCTCATGAAATGCGCATGCCTGGCCCTGTTGCTCATCACCGGCGCGACCATCGCCGCCGACCTGCCCTTCGCGCCCTACCAAGCCGAACACCTGCCAACAGCCGAACTGACCCCGATCCACCGCGGCTTCCGACTGTCCTTCAATAACCAGGAGGGCAAAGACAACTATGCCATCGCCATCGCCAGCACCGGCGGTATGATCGTGCCCGCCCAGCACAAGCTCGTCATGAAACTCCGCGGCCACGCCAAAAACAAAAACACCAGCGTCGCCGTGCACATTCTTACCGCCCAGGACGGCAGCGACAAACTCGTCACCCACTACTCTAAATCCGTCTCCGGCGATGGTACCGACGACCGCACCCTCATCCTCGGCCTCGATAGCGATTTCCACCTCGCCGATGCCCAATGGGACCTCCGCCAAATCAAAATACACCTCAACGGCCGCGAAAACCCCAACGGCTTCTCTGCCCTGGACGTCCGCGATCTGCGCATCGCCGCGCCCGACGAACTCGGCGTCACCGGCGATTTCGTCGTCATTCCCACCCCCGAGCAAATCCCGCCACGCAACCGCCCAGCGCCAGCACCAGCCGCCCTGCCCTCGCCCGGCCTGCCAAAACCCGTGACGGTTTTCTTCGATCTGGACAACGAGGACGTCGACGCCTTCATCACCCTCAAGCAGTCCGGCGTACAACCACCAGAGCGCAATCATCACGACGGCTTCCGCGGCTATCTGCTCAAAGGCGCTGAAGGTCTCGTCGAACTCGTCGCGAAACCCGACCTAGCCGAGGTCGTCGTCTATTCTCGCGCCGCTGCCGCGCCCGACGTCGCCCACGTCCACCACGGCAAAAAACTGCTCGTCTATGGCCAGGTCGCCGACGCCGATGTCCTCGCCAAGCTGCCCTTGAGCTGGCAGCGCCGCGATGGCGACGACTACGTCGAACGCTTGCCGCTGCTAGCCACCCCCGCCGGCCAGGAGCTCCTTGCCGACGCCACGCTCTCCCCCAGCGCCTTCGCCCGTTATTTCGACCTCACGCCAGCCAGCGACGCCCGCCGCCTCATTGATTTCGCCGATCAGTCGCCCTGCGTGCTGCGCTCCGCAGACACCATGTACGTCGCCGCCGGCATCGGCACCGGCATCATCCCCGATGGCCAGTTCTACGACCGCTTTCTCCTCCAGGCCATTCTCTACTTGGCGCGCGGCAAGGACGCCCTCGCCCTGCTCGAAAATCGCTCACAGGCCCTCCGCGACCAGCAACAACGCTCCGCGCGCGCCCTGGTCAGCCGCGTGGCCACCGCCGCCGGCATCCCCGCCAACCAGCACGACGCCTACCGCGTCGGCATGTCCAAAGACAACTTCGGCCGCTTTGGCTACAGCGTTGGCGAGGGCCTCACTGTCGCCAATATCAGCAGCAACACCATGGTCAGCAATGGCCGCCAGAACTATCTGCTGACCGTCCCCGAACAGGAAGGCCAACGCGCCCTCGCCGTGACCGCCATCGACTGGGTCGGCAAGACCTACCGCATCACCTGCGGCAGTCTGTCCTACGATCTGCAATTCTCACTGCTCACGCCATACATCCGCTACGGCTTCGCTTCAAACCAACAGGCGTTGATGCTGCCCGAAAACCTCGCCACACACGCCGTGGTCATCACCGCCAAGGGCGCCCGCCACTGCCATATCGCCCAGCAGGACGTCCTCTACGACCGCCAACGCGACGGCGACCTCGCCCAGCCCTGGCTGCTCCTCTTCCGCAATGGCGACTGCCGGCCCCTCCATGTGGTCTTCAGCCACCAGCCGCAAGCCATCACGGCCACTGTCCGCGATGGCGCCATCGAAGACATCCGCTTCCACGGCACCCCCGACCAGCCCCTCGGCGATATCCTCTGCGGCTGGCCATGGGGCGCCAAAGACGTCAATGCCGCACCATGGGTCGACACACTGCCCACGGACACCCTCACGCGCCTTGATCTCTTCACCCCCATCGCCGTCAACTACCCCACTGGCTGCGATGAAATCTTCCGCATCGACCCGCAAAGCCAACGCGTGCACATCGTGCAAATGACCCGCTTCCACCCCATCGCCACGGCCTGGAATTCCGCCCCCCGCGACCTCGCGGTCATGCCGCCACTCATGGCCTTCGCCGCGGAGGAAAATCTGCTCGTGCACCCGGAATCGCCCCTGCAAGACCTGGACCTGCCCAGCAAATACGGCCCCGGCAAAGCCGTCATGGATAGCGCCGTCCTGCGCTACGCCATCGACCTGCCCGTTGCGCGCGACATCATCCTCCCCGATATCGACACCGCCGATCCCTGGCGCGAACAGTTCAACGCACTCTTCGCCGGCGGCGTGCGCTGGTCCTGGGGCGGCGGCGCCCCGGCGAACAATGTCTCACCCGCCCTCCCCGGCGGCGGCCGCGGCGGCGACAACATCAGCCCCTTCACCTGGCAGTTCGGTCTCACCACCTCCCTGCAGGGCTACCACCTGCTCACCCAGGAAAACCGCGCCAAGCTGCGCCAGCGCGTGCAGCGCCGTTTCATTGAACCCCTGGACCTCTTTCAGTACAAAAACCACGCGCGCCATCGCCGCGAGCCTTTCTCCGGCTTGGAATACCCGGTGACCTTCCGCAGCACCTACGCCCTCGGCGTCAACTACGCCGACGGCTTCGGCACCAGCTACCAGTACGGCGATGTCAACGAAGCCTGCTCCATCATCACCTGGCTCGGCGAACAACTCGCCGACCGCTGCGGTCTCCGCCCGCTGGTCGAAACCAACTGGGCGTACTTCAAGTACGTCATGCGCCACCAGATGGTCATCGACGACTGGGCATACCACGCCGGTTCATGCCGCGAAGACGGCGCCGGCGCCTGGATCGACATGCTCAATGGCGAATACGCCGGCATGCTCAGCTACGCGCGACTCGCCGCCATCGCCGGCGACCAACCCGCACACGAACACGCGCTCTACCGCGCCGCCAAAAAAGCCGTGCCGACCATCGCCCGCCTGCGCTTCCACCGCTACCTCGGCGAGCCCGTGCCCTTCGGCGACCCCAAGCGCAGCCTTGCCGTCGTCACCGGCTTCAATGAATTCGCCGGCGCCCAATCCTACCGCCTGCCCCTCCGCCTCAATAGCAATATCATCTGGGCCATGGACCTCTTCGATTTCTCCCAGGGCGCGCCCGGCTCACTCTACCGCCTCTACGACCGCTACGCCAAACCCGAACTGCTCGCCTACATGCGCGCCTACACCATCCCGGCCTTCACCAGCCCCGACGGTTTCCAGGCCGGCTTCCGCTACCTCCAGCCCCTCGCCTGGTTCCAAGCCGACAACGACCAGCTCAACCAGTGGACCGACGAGCTCTTCTCCCGCCTCAGCGATCAGTCCGCCAAAGACTGGCCGGGCATTACCGTGCCCTACCCCGTCGGGCTGGTCATGGCGCGCAAATACCACGCGCCCGTACTCGAACAATGCCAGTGTCTACAGCTCACAGAAGCCACCTACGATGTCCAGCTACGCCAACTTAAGCTCAGCATCCAGGCCGACGCCCAGTCCCGCGCCATCATCCCCACGCCCAAAACCCTCAGCGTCAATGGCCGCAGCCACACCGTGCCCGTCACCGACACCATGCCGCTGCCACTCCAACCAGGCCCAAACACCATCCAGGCGCAGTACTGATATGGGGCCAGGACCTCACACGACATCCTAACAGCCACACACAAACGTGCCCGATTACATCGCCGGCCCCTCCCCCGGCCGTCCTGCGCGGTCCTCTCCCGGCCGTCCTGCGCGCTCCTCTCCCGGCCGTGGAGTGGGCGTCTCGCCCACTCCGACAAGACGGCTCATTAAACCGTCCCGATCATCCACGCCGACCGCACCCGCCCCGTCTCCCGGCCGTGGAGTGGGCGTCGCGCCCACTCCGGCGAGACGGCTCATTAAACCGTCCCGATCATCCACGCCGACCGCACCCGCCCCGTCTCCCGGCAGTGGAGTGGGCGTCTCGCCCACTCCGACAAGACGGCTCATTAAACCGTCCCGATCATCCACGCCGACCGCACCCGGCCCGTCTCCCGGCCGTGGAGTGGGCGTCTCGCCCGACAGTGGTGCGGGCGTCCCGCCCGCACCGTCGCATGGGATCAGGACCTCACACGACCTCCAAACAGCCACACGTAAACGTGCCCGATTACATCGCCGGCCCCTCTCCCAGCCGTCCTGCGCGCTCCTCTCCCGGCCGTCCTGCGCGCCCCTCCCCCGGCAGTCCTGCGCGCTCCTCTCCCGGCCGTCCTGCGCGCCCGTCTCCCGGCCGTGGTGCGGGCGTCCCGCCCGCACCGTCGCATGGGATCAGGACCTCACCCGACCTCCAAACAGCCACACGTAAACGTGCCCGATTACATCGCCGGCCCCTCTCCCAGCCGTCCTGCGCGCTCCTCTCCCGGCCGTCCTGCGCGCTCCTCTCCCGGCCGTCCTGCGCGCTCCTCTCCCGGCCGTCCTGCGCGCCCCTCCCCCGGCCGTCCTGCGCGCTCCTCTCCCGACAGTGGTGCGGGCGTCCCGCCCGCACCCTGGACTTTGGACAATCTTGCACGGACTCCTACGCAACGTCCGGTGCTGATTTTTTTCCCTCCGCCAGCTCGCTTTGCATTAAACGCACCAGATCGCGCAGGGATGGACGGGTGACCGGGTCGTTTCGCCACCGTTCTCGCGTTGGGAATGCCTCGTTTCGCTTGTCATCGTAGAGTCGTATGCTTGCCAGAAGCAAAGCGGCATAGCAAGCCGAGATGAAAGCGGGCACTTTAGCTACTGAATCTTTGTTCCACACCTGGGCTTTGCCAATGCCAAGTATTGCTTTCTGGTCTCGAAAGCTGACTTCGATCTCCCAGCGAAGCAAGTAAGCCCTTATAGCCTGTTCGATCGTGATCTTGTTTATGGCACCGGTTACGACCAGGAAGGCAGGCTGCCGATAGAGAGTGCGCCCATTCTTGGTCAGACGATAGGGAAAAGGCTTAATGACTATGAGATTACAGGGCTGATCGTGGGTCGCACCCGGCCACCTGACGTTTTGGACGCACTTGTAATGCACGGCAAGTTTACGTCCGTGCTTGAATACCTCCATGGTCCGCGTTTCGTAGTTGTCGCTGGCAAGAATATCCTTGGGTGAAGGCAGACGTTGGCCGTACTTGCGATTGCCTTTGCGTTGTTCGGGGCAAAGAGGCTCGACAAAGACCGTGTCCTTCCTCGCTCGCGCGACGATCACGGTGTTGTGAGGAGGATCAGTCAGGAAACAGCTGTTGGCAAAACTGCCGTCGGCGCTTTGGATAAGGACACGGTCGTAACCGCCAGGTATTGCGTCGATTGCCCCACGAAGGGAAAAAAGCTGCTGGCGACCGCGCACACTCATGTTGTGCTTTTTCTTCTCTTCCTTCAGTATCTGTTCCTCCTCCGGACTTGTCACTTTTCCAGCCTTGACCGGTGGTGCGTGTCTGAACGCCACGGGTACGGCTCGACTGGAGTTGGGATCAGAGCCGTGGCACATGATGGTCGTTTCCAGATAGCGCTGGCCAATGACCAGATTGACATGAAACGGGGGGCTGATAGGGTCCCGGGCGTAAGCAGTACCGGGGATTTTTTTGCCGGTCTTGCGCACGAGCGTATCGTCGATGGCGGAAATGATGGGGTCGTAGACTGGGCAGAGACTGACGGCCTCCTGGATAATGGGCCCGAATATGCCTTCACAGTCCCATTTACTCCGGGAGAAAAGTTTATAGAACGCGCTCCAGTGGAACACCATATCTAGAAAGTTAATGGCGCTGGTTATGGTTTTTGGATGACTGGCGCCCAAAAGGCCGATGCCTATCGTGACAAATCGCTTTCGTGACCGAACATCCTTGATGCCCACGCTCAGAGTCGCCAAAAAAGCACGCAACCACACAAGCAGCGATTTGTTTTCCATGGCTAATCGTCCTCCTCTTGGTCCAGCAGTGCAAATTCGTTGCGTCCTGTACGCCGGAACGTGTGTCCGTCGAGAACCTTCTTGGTCATCGCCGACACGATGGACTCGCGACGCAGCTTCACGCCATGGCGCTTCTGCACGCGGTCAAGGATCTCATTGATGTGAAGAGGCTCCCCCGCTTCTCGGAGTATATCGCTAACTAGTAACATGTTAGATCTTTTTCCGGCTGCCTTTCGGTTCGCTTCCAGGCGACCGTCCAAACCTTTGGCCGAGCGCAATGCCTTTAGTCCGGATTCAAGCATTGTTTCCAAGACATTACAGAGATCATTGCTGCTGATTTCTTTTGCCATACCCGTAGCCCTTCTTTGTTGTGACCAGACACGCCAGCATTCAAGCTACGGGTAGCATAATACGGAGTAGGTAGAATGCAAATTAATTTTTAGATTTATTTTTAAACAAAAAAAATTGTCCAAAGTCCAGGGTGCGGGCGTCCCGCCCGCACCGTCGCATGGGATCAGGACCTCACACGACCTCCAAACAGCCACACGTAAACGTGCCCGATTACATCGCCGGCCCCTCTCCCAGCCGTCCTGCGCGCTCCTCTCCCAGCCGTCCTGCGCGCTCCTCTCCCGGCCGTCCTGCGCGCCCCTCCCCCGGCCGTCCTGCGCGCCCGTCTCCCGGCCGTGGTGCGGGCGTCCCGCCCGCACCGTCGCATGGGATCAGGACCTCACCCGACCTCCAAACAGCCACACGTAAACGTGCCCGATTACATCGCCGGCCCCTCTCCCAGCCGTCCTGCGCGCTCCTCTCCCGACAGTGGTGCGGGCGTCCCGCCCGCACCGTCGCATGGGATCAGGACCTCACACGACCTCCAAACAGCCACACGTAAACGTGCCCGATTACATCGCCGGCCCCTCTCCCAGCCGTCCTGCGCGCTCCTCTCCCAGCCGTCCTGCGCGCTCCTCTCCCGGCCGTCCTGCGCGCCCCTCTCCCAGCCGTCCTGCGCGCTCCTCTCCCGGCCGTGGTGCGGGCGTCCCGCCCGCACCGTCGCATGGGATCAGGACCTCACACGACCTCCAAACAGCCACACGTAAACGTGCCCGCTAATGTCGCGCGCCCATCTCCCGTCTTGTCGCGCGCCCGTCTCCCGTCCTGTCGCGCGCCCGTCTCCCGACCGTCTCCCGACGTGGAGTGGGCGTCTCGCCCACTCCGGCAAGACGGTTCATTTCCCCGTCCTCGCCGTCCCCGCCGACCGTACTCGGCCCGTCTCCCGTCCTGTCGCGCGCCCGTCTCCCGACCGTCTCCCGACGTGGAGTGGGCGTCTCGCCCACTCCGGCAAGACGGTTCATTTCCCCGTCCTCGCCGTCCCCGCCGACCGTACCCGGTGTCACCTGCCACATAAAGTGGCCGTAGCGCTGCCACTGGCAATGGCCGCGGCTTGACAAGCCGTTGGCCACTTTACCTGGCAGGGGGGATTTTCTCTTCGCGTACGCCGTTGTTTTCTTCCCGGCTGGTTTGGTTTTTCTTGCGACTTCCGAGAGCGCAACGTCTTCTTCTCTGGGTCTTCTTCCCAACCCTATTCAAGGCGATTTTTCTTTTGGCCGTGGGCTGGGAACAAAAAAGGTGTTTTTGACGCGGTACATTTTGGTAACTTACCCCCAAAACAACCGCAGCCAAAAACACCAAATATGTGCAATACTATACCCCTTCGTTGCGCCAATCCCCGCTGTCCGCAGATTGTTTTTTATCGGCCGGCCACTTTGTCCAAGTGTTACTGCGATCACGCCGACTGCCAGCGTCTGCGTGCGGCGGAACGTCAGCGACGTCACTACCGCGAGGTAGCCACGACGCCGTCCCGGCGTCCCGAGCACGAGGCGATGTTGGCCCGCAAGAAGGCGGAGCGCCTGCGTCGCAAGTATTGCGGCGCGGTGGTCGAAGCGTTGCCAAGCTCGCCTGCCACACGGCTGCGCGCCAAAGCCCCCGTTCGCGCATCCAGGCATGACGCGCGGGAAAGCTCCCTGAGCGTCATCATGCTTCTGGTCTTCATTCTGCAGACGCTGATTGGCTTGCTGGCCATGTTGTTTCAGACCAAGGACACGGCGTCCATGCTGGTCATGCTGGCCAGGGCGCAGGCGGTCGGCCGCGATCTGACGGGCCCCCGCCTTGAGAATCTTCCTCTGCGCCAGCTTTTCCTCACCGGCTTTTTGAGCATGAAATCCTCACAAAATCCTCCTTCTCCAGGCTAGCGACGCTATCCTCACAGACCAGTCGCCATCCGACTTGCCCGGAGCATTGTAGATGGCGTTCCGGCATGTCGCCGGGGCCTTGCAACACATGTCGAACGGAGGCAATCATGGTCATCAAGACTCACCTGCGGCCGCCCCGCGTCCTGGCGAAGGGATACGGCTGGGCGGATCATCGTCTGCTGCGTGACGGGCATCTGCGCCTGTGCACGGCGCATGCTCTGGCGCTGTACCTTTTCCTCGTTTTGGCCGCAGACGGCGACGGCCTGTCCTTCTATGGGGACCGGCTCACCTGTCATCTCCTCGGGATGAGCCACGCCGAGCTCGAAGAAGCCCGGAACAATCTGTTGGGCAACGGCCTGATCGCCTGGGGCGCTCCCCTGTACCAGGTTCTGGACGTGCCGGGGCAACCGGGGAAGGGAGACTGGGCATGATCAGTCGTGAACTCTTCTGGGAGATCGTGCGTCTGCACAAGGTCGAGAAACTGAACAGCACGCAGATCGGCGCCAGGCTGGCCATGGCACCGCGCAGCGTCCGCCGCTTCATGCGGCTGAGCGACTACCCCGTCAAGGCGGCGGAGCGGGAAAGACCGTGTCTGCTTGAGCAGCACGCGACGCGAATCCGCAGCCTTCTGGACTCCTTTGCCTACACCGTCTCGCAGCTTCACGCCCGCCTGGCCGAGGATGGCATCTCCTGCAGCTACCGCAGCCTGGCCCGCTACGTGAAGACGATCCACCCGAAGCAGCCCCCCGCCGTGATGAAGCTATGCTTCGAGCCAGGCGAGGCGGCGGAGGTGGACTTCGGTTCCTGCGGCATGATTTACTGCGGCCAGACGCAGCGGCGTCTTTCCGTGTGCGCGGTGGTCCTGTGCCACTCTCGGATGCTCTACGCGGAGTTCATCCCCTGTGAACGCCTGGAGCACTTTCTCGCCTGCCAGCAGAACGCCCTGCATTACTTCGGCGGCTCGCCACGGCGCATGATCGTGGACAACTGCCGCTGCGCGGTGTTGCGTCACCCGGGCGCCGGCGAGGTCAGCTACAACCCCGCCTTCCTGGACTTCTGCGGGCATTACGGGATGAAACCCACCGCGTGCAGCCCGCGCCACCCGCAGAGCAAAGGCATCGTCGAAAGGGCCGTCGGCTACATCAAGCACCACTTCGTCGACGGGCGGACCTTCGTCAGCCTCGACCAGGCCAACGCGGCCCTGCGCGTCTGGCTGGACGAGGTCGCCAACGTTCGTTCACACGGCACGACCGAGCAGCGCCCCTGCGACATGCTCGCCGAAGAACGGCTGCGGCTTCTGCCGCTGGCGGCCGAACCCTACGAATGCGTGCGCATTGACTCGCGCACCGTCGACCGCTTCGGGCGCATCCACTTCGATCAGAACGACTACAGCGTGCCGCATCGCCTCGTCGGCAGCATCCTCACCGTGAAGGCCTATCCGCACAAGGTGGCCATCTACAACGGCGACATGCTGGTGGCCACCCACCCGCGGTCCTACGACCGGCGCCAGGAAATCATCATGAGCGAACACCACGAGGACGTGATGAAACGGACAAAGGCCGCGCGCCTGCAAAACCTCCGCAGCGACTTTCTGCGCCTGGCGCCGGCGGCGGCCGACTTCCTGCGACAGCTGGAGGAAACCACCCTGGATGCCACCGCGCACCTGACCCGCATCACCGCCCTAGGCGAAATCTATGGGCGGGAAGCCCTCAAAAAGGCGTTGGACACGGCGTTGCACTTCCAGGTGTGCAAGGCCGAATACATCGAGCACATCCTCAGCACCGCCTCACGCCAACAGCCCGAGCAGCGAGGCGTTCTGCACGTGCCCAACGCCAATGGACAGCTGGACCTGCGCGTGCCGACGCCTGATCTGAGCCGCTTCAAAACCATCAAAACAACGGAACGAAACAACCATGGATAAAATCCTCGACGACAACCTGGCCTATCTTGGCCTGACGCAAATACAAAAGCAATACGACGCGCTTGAAAAGGCCGCCGCCACCAAGAGACTGGCGCCGGCGGCCTTCTTCGCGGAGCTCGTCGCCTGCGAAGTGGCCACGCGCAGGGAACGCGCGGCGCAGAGAAGAGTCAGGGCCGCCCACTTCCCGGTCATCAAAACCCTTGATACCTTCAAATGGTCCATCCCCACGTTGATCAATCGAGAGCTCATCCAGTATCTCTTCACCCTGAAGTTCATCGATGAACGCCGCAACGTCGGTCTCCTGGGCAAAAGCGGCGTCGGCAAGACCCACTTGCTCACCGCGCTGGGCTATAATGCCTGCCTGAAGGGTTACAATGTCCGTTTCGAGTCGGCCATCGCCATCATCAACAATCTGAAAAACGCCCAGACCAACGGCTCCTTCCTGCGCATCCTCAGAAACTACACCGCGCCCGAACTGCTCTGCATCGACGAAATAGGCTTCCTACCCATCGACCAGGAGGGCGGCAATCTCCTCTTTCAGGTGATCTCGCAACGCTACGAAACCGGCAGCACCGCCATCACCAGCAACCTCGACTACGACCAATGGACATCGGTCTTCAACAACGACGCCGCAATGGTCAGCGCCTTGCTCGATAGGCTGCTTCACCACTGTGACAGCATCCTCATCGATGGACCAAGCGTCAGAACGGGACTGGATGAAAAGCGCTAACCCATCAACACCAATACCAACAACGAAAGCATAGACATGACGTTGCCAGCCTGAGCCTTCACCGCCAATGCCATGCCGTCCCTGCCGGTTGAACGGACCTGAACATGATCAGCGGCCCGCCCCCGGACATATGCGCATGACAGCCCCGGTGAAGTCAACCCAGGCTGGCTCTTTCAACTCAAAAATGGACATACACCTCCAGTCCGCTCCTACGGTTGCAGGACCAGGCAACCGCCTGCCTGCGACCCGGCTACGGCCAGCTTATCTGGCAAAATCACGGCCATTTTATCTGGCAGGTAACATGGGGAAGACTGCGCTACGGTTATTGTTTCCCGGCCGGGCAGAGAAACACCCCCACATGCGTGGGGAAGACCCAGGGCTTCCATCAGGGTTTCCCGGGCTTGGAGAAACACCCCCACATGCGTGGGGAAGACTACTCGCCTCTTCCGTTGTACGATACTCCTTTAGAAACACCCCCACATGCGTGGGGAAGACTGGTATCATCACCGCGCCCGGACCGGACCGGGTGAAACACCCCCACATGCGTGGGGAAGACTGTGTTCTTCTACGTGCGCCTATGACCTAGTTGGAAACACCCCCACATGCGTGGGGAAGACCACCGGCACGCCGCAGAAAACCACGGTCTAACAGAAACACCCCCACATGCGTGGGGAAGACCAGTTCCCCGCGAGAGGCGGCCGGTGGGGATCGGAAACACCCCCACATGCGTGGGGAAGACCCGCACCAGCCCGCCATGATTAAATTGACGGTAGAAACACCCCCACATGCGTGGGGAAGACTAGTACACGCCGTTGTAAATGGCAATTCCGCTGGAAACACCCCCACATGCGTGGGGAAGACTCCAGGCGGTAGCGTGGGATCACGGACACGGCAGAAACACCCCCACATGCGTGGGGAAGACTACGGTTCCCCTCATATCGTAGCCGCCACCATTGAAACACCCCCACATGCGTGGGGAAGACTGCGCCACGGTGACTGTCTCTCGGCCGGGAAGAGAAACACCCCCACATGCGTGGGGAAGACGCAAGCATTGAGCTTCCAGTACGCGCTTGAATAGAAACACCCCCACATGCGTGGGGAAGACTCACTACGCGCCTCCTTGGCCTGTCTCACTCTGGAAACACCCCCACATGCGTGGGGAAGACCTTGCTAATGTCCTCGATGATCCATCCCATACGAAACACCCCCACATGCGTGGGGAAGACCCTCAGCGCGTTGCTGTCGGGGCTGGATGCCGGAAACACCCCCACATGCGTGGGGAAGACAAAAAGCGCTTGCAAATAGCATACACGGCTATAGAAACACCCCCACATGCGTGGGGAAGACCCATATATACACGTGCTCCTAGGCGGTCCGTTAGAAACACCCCCACATGCGTGGGGAAGACTGCCTGCGCCGGGTGGGATGCCTGGGCGGTTGTAGAAACACCCCCACATGCGTGGGGAAGACTGCCGAGTCCACGCGATCCGGGATGCCGTCGGCGAAACACCCCCACATGCGTGGGGAAGACGCAGAGTTGAGCGTGATTGAGGCGCTGGTGAGGGAAACACCCCCACATGCGTGGGGAAGACCGTGAGTTGCTGCGTGAGGGTGATCTTCATAGGGAAACACCCCCACATGCGTGGGGAAGACTTGCTTGGTCGCCAATCCACCATGTCAGCAGAGGAAACACCCCCACATGCGTGGGGAAGACGCAGAGTTGAGCGTGATTGAGGCGCTGGTGAGGGAAACACCCCCACATGCGTGGGGAAGACTTTGGCGCAAGACCTATCGAGCGACCATCCCGAGAAACACCCCCACATGCGTGGGGAAGACCCCGTGGCGACCGTGATCAGCGTGGCGGGGGTGGAAACACCCCCACATGCGTGGGGAAGACATGCGTCTGGCCTGCCGTGACTGTGACGTAGTAGAAACACCCCCACATGCGTGGGGAAGACGGGATCAATGCGAGGGACGGCGTTGCTCCAAGGGAAACACCCCCACATGCGTGGGGAAGACACGTTATTCTAATAGTGTGAGGATACCGCCTGAGAAACACCCCCACATGCGTGGGGAAGACCATATGACATATTTGCAAGCGTCTTTTTTGTAAGAAACACCCCCACATGCGTGGGGAAGACATAGCTGTCGGCGGCGAGCTCAGACGCGTCATAGAAACACCCCCACATGCGTGGGGAAGACCCTCTTCCGCGCTCACGCCCGACAGCATCAACAGAAACACCCCCACATGCGTGGGGAAGACCTCATCAATAATGCGCTCCAGCGTCTGGACGTAGAAACACCCCCACATGCGTGGGGAAGACCAAAGCCTGCCATCGCGTTGCATCGAGCTGTTGGAAACACCCCCACATGCGTGGGGAAGACACCATGTCAGCAGAGTTTAGCGTGATTGAGGCGGAAACACCCCCACATGCGTGGGGAAGACCACACACAATTGACGCGCCTATACAACTAGGTAGAAACACCCCCACATGCGTGGGGAAGACCTTGCCGCCGGTGAGCGCCGCAAAATAGTCATGGAAACACCCCCACATGCGTGGGGAAGACTTAACAGCCCACGCTTGCAGGCTGAAACCGATGGAAACACCCCCACATGCGTGGGGAAGACGTGCCAATATCACGGGCAGCATCGATTGCAGCAGAAACACCCCCACATGCGTGGGGAAGACTCGGGCATGGTGTGGCAAGCCGCTACGCCGCCGGAAACACCCCCACATGCGTGGGGAAGACTCACTGATGGCGGGCGACCAGGGCCGGTCCTTGGAAACACCCCCACATGCGTGGGGAAGACGAGGTCAATTTGCTTGGCGACTACACGCTGACGGAAACACCCCCACATGCGTGGGGAAGACTCCTGCCGTACAAGTCTAGGTTATCAAGGAGCAGAAACACCCCCACATGCGTGGGGAAGACACTCGCGCAGGAGCTGACAAGCGACGACCCGGAGAAACACCCCCACATGCGTGGGGAAGACAAACCAGCCGTCTGGCGGCGCGTCTTTCGACCAGAAACACCCCCACATGCGTGGGGAAGACACATTGAAGGGAACGCTCAATGGCAACGCTTTGGAAACACCCCCACATGCGTGGGGAAGACTCACCGCAAGCGACCACCAGCGCGCAATGGTGGGAAACACCCCCACATGCGTGGGGAAGACGACGCCATGGCAATGGCTATGCTGCCCTCGGCGGAAACACCCCCACATGCGTGGGGAAGACTTACCGCAACAAATAGGAAACACGTTAAGCTAGGTGTTACCTGCCAGATAAAATGGCCGTGATTTTGCCAGATAAGCTGGCCGTAGCCGGGTCGCAGGCAGGCGGTTGCCTGGTCCTGCAACCGTAGGAGCGGACTGGAGGTGTATGTCCATTTTTGAGTTGAAAGAGCCAGCCTGGGTTGACTTCACCGGGGCTGTCATGCGCATATGTCCGGGGGCGGGCCGCTGATCATGTTCAGGTCCGTTCAACCGGCAGGGACGGCATGGCATTGGCGGTGAAGGCTCAGGCTGGCAACGTCATGTCTATGCTTTCGTTGTTGGTATTGGTGTTGATGGGTTAGCGCTTTTCATCCAGTCCCGTTCTGACGCTTGGTCCATCGATGAGGATGCTGTCACAGTGGTGAAGCAGCCTATCGAGCAAGGCGCTGACCATTGCGGCGTCGTTGTTGAAGACCGATGTCCATTGGTCGTAGTCGAGGTTGCTGGTGATGGCGGTGCTGCCGGTTTCGTAGCGTTGCGAGATCACCTGAAAGAGGAGATTGCCGCCCTCCTGGTCGATGGGTAGGAAGCCTATTTCGTCGATGCAGAGCAGTTCGGGCGCGGTGTAGTTTCTGAGGATGCGCAGGAAGGAGCCGTTGGTCTGGGCGTTTTTCAGATTGTTGATGATGGCGATGGCCGACTCGAAACGGACATTGTAACCCTTCAGGCAGGCATTATAGCCCAGCGCAGTGAGCAAGTGGGTCTTGCCGACGCCGCTTTTGCCCAGGAGACCGACGTTGCGGCGTTCATCGATGAACTTCAGGGTGAAGAGATACTGGATGAGCTCTCGATTGATCAACGTGGGGATGGACCATTTGAAGGTATCAAGGGTTTTGATGACCGGGAAGTGGGCGGCCCTGACTCTTCTCTGCGCCGCGCGTTCCCTGCGCGTGGCCACTTCGCAGGCGACGAGCTCCGCGAAGAAGGCCGCCGGCGCCAGTCTCTTGGTGGCGGCGGCCTTTTCAAGCGCGTCGTATTGCTTTTGTATTTGCGTCAGGCCAAGATAGGCCAGGTTGTCGTCGAGGATTTTATCCATGGTTGTTTCGTTCCGTTGTTTTGATGGTTTTGAAGCGGCTCAGATCAGGCGTCGGCACGCGCAGGTCCAGCTGTCCATTGGCGTTGGGCACGTGCAGAACGCCTCGCTGCTCGGGCTGTTGGCGTGAGGCGGTGCTGAGGATGTGCTCGATGTATTCGGCCTTGCACACCTGGAAGTGCAACGCCGTGTCCAACGCCTTTTTGAGGGCTTCCCGCCCATAGATTTCGCCTAGGGCGGTGATGCGGGTCAGGTGCGCGGTGGCATCCAGGGTGGTTTCCTCCAGCTGTCGCAGGAAGTCGGCCGCCGCCGGCGCCAGGCGCAGAAAGTCGCTGCGGAGGTTTTGCAGGCGCGCGGCCTTTGTCCGTTTCATCACGTCCTCGTGGTGTTCGCTCATGATGATTTCCTGGCGCCGGTCGTAGGACCGCGGGTGGGTGGCCACCAGCATGTCGCCGTTGTAGATGGCCACCTTGTGCGGATAGGCCTTCACGGTGAGGATGCTGCCGACGAGGCGATGCGGCACGCTGTAGTCGTTCTGATCGAAGTGGATGCGCCCGAAGCGGTCGACGGTGCGCGAGTCAATGCGCACGCATTCGTAGGGTTCGGCCGCCAGCGGCAGAAGCCGCAGCCGTTCTTCGGCGAGCATGTCGCAGGGGCGCTGCTCGGTCGTGCCGTGTGAACGAACGTTGGCGACCTCGTCCAGCCAGACGCGCAGGGCCGCGTTGGCCTGGTCGAGGCTGACGAAGGTCCGCCCGTCGACGAAGTGGTGCTTGATGTAGCCGACGGCCCTTTCGACGATGCCTTTGCTCTGCGGGTGGCGCGGGCTGCACGCGGTGGGTTTCATCCCGTAATGCCCGCAGAAGTCCAGGAAGGCGGGGTTGTAGCTGACGTCGCCGGCGCCCGGGTGACGCAGCACCGCGCAGCGGCAGTTGTCCACGATCATGCGTCGTGGCGAGCCGCCGAAGTAATGCAGGGCGTTCTGCTGGCAGGCGAGAAAGTGCTCCAGGCGTTCACAGGGGATGAACTCCGCGTAGAGCATCCGAGAGTGGCACAGGACCACCGCGCACACGGAAAGACGCCGCTGCGTCTGGCCGCAGTAAATCATGCCGCAGGAACCGAAGTCCACCTCCGCCGCCTCGCCTGGCTCGAAGCATAGCTTCATCACGGCGGGGGGCTGCTTCGGGTGGATCGTCTTCACGTAGCGGGCCAGGCTGCGGTAGCTGCAGGAGATGCCATCCTCGGCCAGGCGGGCGTGAAGCTGCGAGACGGTGTAGGCAAAGGAGTCCAGAAGGCTGCGGATTCGCGTCGCGTGCTGCTCAAGCAGACACGGTCTTTCCCGCTCCGCCGCCTTGACGGGGTAGTCGCTCAGCCGCATGAAGCGGCGGACGCTGCGCGGTGCCATGGCCAGCCTGGCGCCGATCTGCGTGCTGTTCAGTTTCTCGACCTTGTGCAGACGCACGATCTCCCAGAAGAGTTCACGACTGATCATGCCCAGTCTCCCTTCCCCGGTTGCCCCGGCACGTCCAGAACCTGGTACAGGGGAGCGCCCCAGGCGATCAGGCCGTTGCCCAACAGATTGTTCCGGGCTTCTTCGAGCTCGGCGTGGCTCATCCCGAGGAGATGACAGGTGAGCCGGTCCCCATAGAAGGACAGGCCGTCGCCGTCTGCGGCCAAAACGAGGAAAAGGTACAGCGCCAGAGCATGCGCCGTGCACAGGCGCAGATGCCCGTCACGCAGCAGACGATGATCCGCCCAGCCGTATCCCTTCGCCAGGACGCGGGGCGGCCGCAGGTGAGTCTTGATGACCATGATTGCCTCCGTTCGACATGTGTTGCAAGGCCCCGGCGACATGCCGGAACGCCATCTACAATGCTCCGGGCAAGTCGGATGGCGACTGGTCTGTGAGGATAGCGTCGCTAGCCTGGAGAAGGAGGATTTTGTGAGGATTTCATGCTCAAAAAGCCGGTGAGGAAAAGCTGGCGCAGAGGAAGATTCTCAAGGCGGGGGCCCGTCAGATCGCGGCCGACCGCCTGCGCCCTGGCCAGCATGACCAGCATGGACGCCGTGTCCTTGGTCTGAAACAACATGGCCAGCAAGCCAATCAGCGTCTGCAGAATGAAGACCAGAAGCATGATGACGCTCAGGGAGCTTTCCCGCGCGTCATGCCTGGATGCGCGAACGGGGGCTTTGGCGCGCAGCCGTGTGGCAGGCGAGCTTGGCAACGCTTCGACCACCGCGCCGCAATACTTGCGACGCAGGCGCTCCGCCTTCTTGCGGGCCAACATCGCCTCGTGCTCGGGACGCCGGGACGGCGTCGTGGCTACCTCGCGGTAGTGACGTCGCTGACGTTCCGCCGCACGCAGACGCTGGCAGTCGGCGTGATCGCAGTAACACTTGGACAAAGTGGCCGGCCGATAAAAAACAATCTGCGGACAGCGGGGATTGGCGCAACGAAGGGGTATAGTATTGCACATATTTGGTGTTTTTGGCTGCGGTTGTTTTGGGGGTAAGTTACCAAAATGTACCGCGTCAAAAACACCTTTTTTGTTCCCAGCCCACGGCCAAAAGAAAAATCGCCTTGAATAGGGTTGGGAAGAAGACCCAGAGAAGAAGACGTTGCGCTCTCGGAAGTCGCAAGAAAAACCAAACCAGCCGGGAAGAAAACAACGGCGTACGCGAAGAGAAAATCCCCCCTGCCAGGTAAAGTGGCCAACGGCTTGTCAAGCCGCGGCCATTGCCAGTGGCAGCGCTACGGCCACTTTATGTGGCAGGTGACAAAGCTAGGAAACACCCCCACATGCGTGGGGAAGACGTTTGGCGGCTGACCCTTTACTGGGCATGCCTAGAAACACCCCCACATGCGTGGGGAAGACAAAGCTATGCGGTATATACCAGGCGGGATAATGGAAACACCCCCACATGCGTGGGGAAGACTACATACCTCCGCGCGATCATCCCAAACACGAAGAAACACCCCCACATGCGTGGGGAAGACTCCATCAGCCTAGCGCCTGGGCAGTACACCGTGGAAACACCCCCACATGCGTGGGGAAGACGTATATGTGGCCGGGGAATGGACATTTCAGTGGGAAACACCCCCACATGCGTGGGGAAGACATATAACGCGCAGCAGGGCACGTTTGGCTGCAAGAAACACCCCCACATGCGTGGGGAAGACACCTGGCTCGCGGTCCAGCCATGATTTGAGTTGGAAACACCCCCACATGCGTGGGGAAGACGCTTTAAGAGTTAGACTCGCCTAATTTGCTGTAGAAACACCCCCACATGCGTGGGGAAGACTTTACCTGGCGTGGAGGCTGATACTGGTGGCGAGAAACACCCCCACATGCGTGGGGAAGACGATGCGTGCCCAGACGGTGCCGAACTGGTCATAGAAACACCCCCACATGCGTGGGGAAGACCTATTTGCGTGAGCCACATCGATAATCGTGGCGGAAACACCCCCACATGCGTGGGGAAGACAAATACGCTTGCAAATATGTCATATGCATTATAGAAACACCCCCACATGCGTGGGGAAGACAGGCCGGCGGCGCCATCCAGGACGACGATACGGGAAACACCCCCACATGCGTGGGGAAGACACACACACAATTGACGCGCCTATAGCACTAAGGGAAACACCCCCACATGCGTGGGGAAGACAATCACCATGGCGCATATAACCATTCTTCCATAGAAACACCCCCACATGCGTGGGGAAGACCGAAAGACCGTCCGCCGAAAGACTACTTTGATAGAAACACCCCCACATGCGTGGGGAAGACTAATTCCCGACGTCGCCGCCTCGCGCAAGCTGAGAAACACCCCCACATGCGTGGGGAAGACCGACGCGTGCAATCAGATCGTTGTTCCAGATGGGAAACACCCCCACATGCGTGGGGAAGACGCCGGAGCGTAATACTTGATCTTCATTGCCTTAGAAACACCCCCACATGCGTGGGGAAGACCCACCTGCAAATACAGACCGCGACACAGCCCGAGAAACACCCCCACATGCGTGGGGAAGACGTCGTGGTAGAGGTGGTACATGGTGGCTCCTAGGAAACACCCCCACATGCGTGGGGAAGACCGGCAGTGGTTACGACAAGACTGTTTTGGAAGGGAAACACCCCCACATGCGTGGGGAAGACTTTCCGGCAACAATCTAAGCAACGCATCACTGGGAAACACCCCCACATGCGTGGGGAAGACTTGGTTTTTCGAGCAATATGAAACCAACTTTGAGAAACACCCCCACATGCGTGGGGAAGACTAAGTTTGTGTAATTATTGAAGAGGTAGCTTAAGAAACACCCCCACATGCGTGGGGAAGACACCCACTTGTTAAACCCAACGCCTAGCGAGTCGGAAACACCCCCACATGCGTGGGGAAGACTTATGATTATGTCTTTCCACGGCCTTTAGATGAGAAACACCCCCACATGCGTGGGGAAGACTTCGTGCGCCGTCGCCCACGCCTGCTGTGTAGGGAAACACCCCCACATGCGTGGGGAAGACCGCTCATGTCGGCCGCGGTAGATGCGGGTGATGGAAACACCCCCACATGCGTGGGGAAGACCCTATTGTATAAGCGCGGAAAATTGTGCGGTTGGAAACACCCCCACATGCGTGGGGAAGACTCTTAAGCAATTTTTCTACACGGCGCAACTTTGGAAACACCCCCACATGCGTGGGGAAGACGGAGTTAAAGTTGCCAGAGAGCAACGTGTTGTAGAAACACCCCCACATGCGTGGGGAAGACCATAGCGCAAGATCACATTGCGCTTGCGTGAGAGAAACACCCCCACATGCGTGGGGAAGACTGAAAAATCATCGTCAGCGTTGCGTATGCCTCGGAAACACCCCCACATGCGTGGGGAAGACCGACGCCGGGGGCACGCTCAGGCGCTCGCCACAGAAACACCCCCACATGCGTGGGGAAGACTCGGCGGGCGAAACAAACAGGGCAAGTCGTCCAGAAACACCCCCACATGCGTGGGGAAGACCGCCGTTGTATCAATAGGTTACAGAAATGGCACGCAATAAGTTAGGTTATCAAAGAGCCTGGCGAGGACTTCTGTGCATTTTGGATTGTTTTTTCGACGACAAGTTGTAGCCCGGAAATATCAGAGATTTTTCGTGAAGTTTGTCCTTTCGTGTAGATTTTGAAAAAAGGTGGCAACGAGATTGATTGGAAGATAATGATACCGGATTCAGCTGTGCAATGTTCCAGGAGCAAATCGACCACTGACATGGACAAGGAGTCTTTAACACCAGAGACGAATACATTAGGATGTGGCTCAACAAACCACAATTTAATTTTTCCCCTGACGGCATCGGGCAAATAATTTGCGAAGAGAACGATCATGATTTCAGCTCCAGCAGTGAGATAATATCGGCGGGGCACTTGTCGAGAAGCTTCATATCAATGACCCTGTTTTTGAATTCATCAAGTGCAGTATAGCGGTTATATTCGTCAGCCATTTTGACTGTCAGTGAGAAGGCCATATCAAAGACCAGCTCCTCTTTATAAAGGTCAGCGATATCGTACACGAGAGGCAAGGGTGATCCCGAATGGACAAAACCAATTCGGGGCGAAAGTCCAAGTGCGTGCACAATTGAGGACACCAATGCGTATAAGGCGGCATTACCCGCAGTGATTATCTTGTTCGTGAGATCAGACAAAGCGAATTCGCCTGGCTTATAGGACCGTCCTCCCCAAGCGACGAAATACTTGGTTGCCAAATTCGCATAACATTTTTGCACACGTTTTCCTTCCAAGGCCATAAGTTCGCTGAGGCTTTTTGATGAAACATCAACATCGGTGAAACGCCGCAGAAACATCTTGCGTGCGACAGAGAGTGACAACTCAGGATCCGAAGCCATGGCGACTTGTTTCTTGAGGTTGTAAGAATTTGCCGTCGGCGATTGACCGACGGCGTAGAAATTGAGGGAGTCCTCACCGACCCAGCAAACAGTTGTATTGATAGTCGCCAGGACCTTGATGGCTTCATGAGTGACAGAAGTTCCAGGCCCAAGGAGAATGGTGGAAATTAGGGCGGCCGGGAGTCGGAACACTTCTCTGTCCGCCGAAATCCACTTAACGCTTGAGTCGTCTATTTCCAGACGCCCGTGTTCCAAGTAGATGAAGGGGTACCGGTCACGAATCTTTGGCAAATCGGCCAAAGTGGCCTTGATGATGATGCGATCAGCCACCGAGATTACCCTCCTCTTTTGACGAGGTAACGGTAACCGTTCTGTCCCGATACAACTTATGAATTCCGAATCGCAGCGGCACGTCATAAATAGCGAAAGCGCCCGGCGTTTCCATCGGCACCTCAACAAGATGGCGCCACGCCTTAAGCTTTTTCTGGTCACCAATGGTCATCGCATTTTTCCAGGCAAGGTCATGTGACTCATATGAACCGCGAAAAATGATATCGGTGGGAACACAGCATTTGCGTCCAAGATAGAGATCGAAGACGGGTGCCTGCAAGGCGGCTGCAAATTTATCTGCCAAGTCGTCTGGCAGACCAACAATGACGGCGAAAAAGCTATTCTGCAGAAAAAATCTGTAGGTGCGTTTCGCTCCACCACCCACGGCTTTTGTACCATCCAGCTTGCGTGGAATCAGTTGTGACTGCCATTTGTCTTTTTCGTCGTAGCCGTTACCGACCATGTGGTAATCTCGCAACTGAGGTTCACTCTCCCCATCCTCTGGGACAAAAGCCACCACTAGCAGAGGAGAGTCACCAAGTCTTGCAAGCAATGCCTCTTGGGGGCCAGAGTCGCCTGAAGCCGCCAGCAAGAGCCCAATAACACCAGATTTGGTCGGGAATTCGAAAGTCGCCCTGAGATCGAATTTTGAGTCAAAGCCCCATGCCTGCAGGGGTGCTTCCAACCACAAGGTCAGGTATTTCATACCACAGCCCTCATTTAGATTTGGGTGATTGCCTGCTGAAGACTGGAAATAATGTCATCTATGGAAGCCTGAGAACCGGCACCTATTGTAAGAGTAGCCAGTTTACCGTACATGGAGCCGAACATTTTTTCCTTGGCCACAAGCTGATCCTGAAGAGCGGCCTGACTAGCCGACATAAGGTCGGGACACTCTTTTGAGGTCCGGACTGCAGTTGTAAAAGGCATTTGCAACCGTTGGCCTTTGCGCAAGACGATGCTGGCGTAATCCCACGGGCAAGCCGCTGCCATAGTCGCCTGGCGGGCTGCTGGCACAGCGATGAAGAGCGCCTTGACGAAAACAGCGACTGCGCTTGCAACATCTTCTCCCTGTAAGTTTTCAGCAAGCTGTCCAAGATCGCATGATACATAGCGATAGTATGTTGCTGAGTTAAATTCAACAGTGCCCATATGAGCAGAACCAGTTTGATCGTCTTGGCGGCAATCATCCACTGCAGTAAAAAAATCGACTTCTGTAGTCACTTTATGGGTTGAGATTGCATGAGCGAATGCCGCGGCAGCTTCGATATTCATCTCGGGCGCTGATGCGACCATGCGGCCAAACAAGGCTATGTCAAGACCATCATGGATAGGATTAATGGCATTTTTGCACAATTTTTGCAGGTCTTTGGCAGCAAAGGAGTCAGCCACAAAGCCCTTTGCGGCAAAAGCTGCTGCCAAGGCAGCGGTTTCACTATCCGAGATAAAAAAGAGCGTATCGCTGACACCCGAGTCAACTTTTTTCGTAAATGCGGCAGCGGTCGCCTCGCCACAAAGCCGGGCCTGTTCCTCCAGTGCCCCAAGACGCGCACAATGCTCCTGAACTTTTGCTGCGACGTAACGCGTCCGATTAGCTATCGTGACGCCGAGGTCATGCATGGCAAGCCGAACGGCGCGTTTCCAGCACTGACTACTTACTCGGGCGCGTTGAACACCACCAACCATGGCTGTCTTGGGTGAGCCAACGTCATCACGATTGAGGCAGGATACCGGGAATGACTGCAGGATGTGAAATTCGATGCGAGTGTTGATGTACTTGTTCGACATGACTGTTGTTCCTTTTTCGTTACCGTGGTTGCGTTGCATCACACTATTGGCGAAAGCTGGAGAAGACCAAAACCAAAAGCTTTTCCATGTCCAAGTCCCTTTTCGACAGCAGATCGAAAGGGTGCCCGCTCGGTGACGGTTAATGATCCGCGGAAGAGGACTCGATTAAAGCAGTATTCTTTGCCCCCCTTTTCAAAGGTGAGGGTATTTTGGATGAATGCCTGCAGGGTTTGTTCATCCGCAGAAAACCCCCATTCGAGTGAATTTTCAACCAGCCATTTCATGACAGGAAAAAGGCCCTTTACCGGTTGACGCTTTCCGGTAGCCGGGTTTCGTTTCACTGGATTGAGGACAGCCTCAAAGTAATAACGGTCCGACGCCCAGAAGGAGTCCCCAATGCACAACGTTGTCATGGCAAGGGACACTGGCGCATGGGGTTGGGCCTGTGACTGAATGAGCAAGAAACGGTATCCCTGATCGGTCCCCTTGTCAGCATACAAGATTCGTTGTCTATTCGTATCATGAATAACGGGGAACAGCGAATAGACCAATTTGTGAACGGCATACGCATCTCTGATCTGGAAATGGGTGCAGTCCCTCGCATTGAGCATAAGTTTCGTGAGGTACATTGACTCAATCCTTTGTTGCTGATTCGCTGACCTTGAAAAAATCCTTTGTCCATTTGATGCGGGTGTATTCCCCCCAATAGATCGTATCGTGCAAAAGCTGCTCATAACAGATTAGGGCGCCTTGCGCCTGGATATAGCGAAGGACATGCCTGATGACGTCAAGCAACTCAAAGGAGTCATCGCAAGCAAGAAGCCGTCTCAAACGGGATAGCTCGGTACTCAGGTCAGCTTCTGTGCCACCTGAACACAGGCTTCGCAAGGCACTGCCGACAGACATGTGGCCGTCATGATCGGGCATTGTTCTGGCGATGGCTGCGCCGATGAGACAAAAGACCCGCCTTTCCGTATGGGATTCAAGCTTGCAGAAATGGAGAATGTACTCCCATGCCCGGCTTTCCATTGACGGAGTGTCGGCGTGTCGAAAAGCGGCACGACAGGCCGTGTCCTTTTTGACCTTATCAATCATTGTTGAAACAAATCTATGCGCAGCGGATTGTGAGTTGTCCATCCTTATTTCCCTTTTTTCGTTTGTGCTGAGAACTTTGGCGACGCCTTCACCCACGCAGTCATTTGCCGGGCGCTGTCTTTGGCACAGGATTGGTTGTACACCCGCAGAACTGTTTTTCGCCAGACATTCATTTCCTCCTCAATTTTGGGTTGCTTGTCTGCACTGCAAGAAAAAGCCAAGTCAAGAATAAGTTGGGCGCGAGGCTCCATGGCCTCCCAAAATTTACTTGCGGCAACTAAAGCGTTTGCGACCTTTTGTTCAGTGTTCAGGATGTCATAGTAATTCACCACGGACGAGTAAGTTATTTTGGCTAGGCGCTCAAGTTCGGTTATCATCTGCTGAAAAAAATCGAACCCGCCTTGTGTCGACACAGATATGGGTATATGAAACTCGGATTCCACATAGTCGTCCATTCCGGAGATGTATTGTTCTCCGGCATTGGAGCTTAGTTGCATGCCGCCGGTCCAGAACCGCATGACTATCCCCTGGGAGTACGCAAGCTTCTCCAGTCCCATGGAAAGAAAATGGGGCGATTTATTGATTGCGTCCAGCTTGAGGAAAGCCAAAAGGGCCGTCAGCTCGCGCCATGGTTTTTTATCTGTTTTTGCCCATACGGTCTTGATATCTTTGCCATCTTGGCGCATGGTGATTGCCGGATCAACCAAGCCAGTTTTATACGTATCGTAAGTAATACCCTCAGTCATGACCATGCCATCCTCTTTGAGAAAAACAAATTTATCCATGGGCAGTAACTGACCTTGATAGGATGATTTGTAGCCTTGAGCCCTCTTCGAGAGCTCTCCATCTGGCATGTCTTCCCAGAAGGGCCGTCCCAACCCGGCGAAAGGCAGTTGTTTCAGGTCGTCATCTGTAAGGAGATTATTTTTCACGGTATCCAACAGTGTTTCGCCAAGAAGATAAGTATGGAGATAGCCACAGAATCCGGTTAGAGTTCCGTATGTCCCAGAAGGTTTTTTCGCGTGGCCAGGCGACAATGCAATATCGTTGTCAAATTTCTTGCCGCTACAGGCAAAAAAGCTCTGCCGGAGGAGTGCCATGACTTTTCCTGGTGGATCGATTGGGGTTGGCATATTCCAGGAATTGAGAACAACCTTATTCCCTGTTGCCACGTTAAGCTGCGCCACTGAAAATGGCGATGTCTTTCCTTGGTCGAGTTGGCGAAACTGCATGAAGGGTTGCTCACCATGCAAAAAGAAACGGTCGTGCCAGCTGTCCAGGTATGAACAGACTATATCAGACAAATCCTGTAACGAGAGCTGCAGCCATGCTTTACGATTGGGAAGAGAAACAGCCGCATGCGTAATTGCCAATAGAAGTCGCAAGATGGCTATTTTTTCAACTGGATTTCCACTTAGGCGCCGGAGCTCAAGCCGTGTAAAGATTTGTCGCAGACTTTGCAGATCATTCCCGCTCTGGACGTGAATCCAGCCATTGTCAATGAGATTAAAAGTGTGCTCTGTCATGGTTCGTCCCTAACTGTTTGGAGGCCGAGTTTCTTGCCGTATTTGAGTCTTACGCCTTTATGTCCGGAGTAGTTTGACGCCTTGTCAAGCAGAAAGCCTGAATGATCTAGATATGCTGCCCTGATGGGCCGGAAATTGCGATCACCAAGGTACATCAGGCTACCCAGCGCCTCATCCAAGGTGAATGAGTCATAGCTCGGCGCACAGTACTCACTTGTTTTGATCATTTGTGCGTAAAGTTTTTTCAGCACCGCCTTCTTTTCTTCAATGGTTGCCTGAGGTAGGGGAAGGATGACCGGTGCATCAGAAAAAGGCATCCAGATTTTATCGGACAGATCATCACCGTGATTATTTTTTGCGATAAGTAACAGCCGGATTTGTGGCTGATCATTAAGGCGGGTTCGAGCCGCATCGTCGTCCATGACATTCATCGTTGACGAGGCACTAACCAATGCCTGCTGGCGCATGGAGCGGACGCGATTGTCCAGTTCCGCCTTAAGTTTGCTGATGGATCCTTGTTCCAGACGTTCTGCATATGTTCCTTCGATAATTGGTCTGATGTCTTCAGGTATCTGAATGGTCTCTTTTTGCCACCAGATTTCCTGACTACGCACCATGACGTATCTTTCGTATGGCAAATCGTCATATCGCGAGACATACAAGTCGACCGCAGGATCAAAGAAAGCAGTGTGGAGAACTATTGTTTTGCACTGGGCGTCTTTTGGACGTTGCAACAAAGAGCCATGACGCCACAGACGACCAATGCGCTGTAAAAGCATGTCACTCGGCGCCAGGCGTGTAATCAGAAAATCGGCATCAATATCGATGGATTGTTCTAAAATTTGCGTGCCGAGGAGGATTCTTCCACGAAGTGACCGTTCCTGAGAACCATCCTTTCCGTACATGGAAACCCAACGCGACTCATTGGCAGCGCGAGCTTCATGGGGATACCTGGAATGTATTAAGCCAATCTCAATGGTCGTTCCGACGGCGGCTCCAGATAACGTTTGATATAGTCTTTGGGCATTTTGGACCGTGTTCTCAATCCACAACACCTGTTGCCCGCCAGCTGCCGCGCATAACGCCTCGTTTATACAAGCAAGCTCATCAGTCGAATTTATTATTTTCACTGATTTTCGACAGAGGGGGTTAATAGGAATAGAAAGTCTCTGACCAATGCTATCCTGCACACTGACCAAGGGATAGGCCTGGGGGATGGTAGTGCTTCCGCTGTTAGGACTGCCAATGAGCTTTTTTTGGGCAGCGGCTGATAACGTTGCGCTGAGGATAATGACTGTGCAGCCCCAGTCTTTCAAGTGCCGCACGAGCTCATTAATCAAGGTTCCGGTATAGGTGTCATAGCTGTGGATTTCATCAATGATGACGACTTTCCCCGCTAATCCAAACGCACGCAAATCCCTATGTCTGACGTTAATGACGGACATAAGGGCCTGATCCACGGTTCCTACCGCGAAGGGAGCGAGCAACGCTCGTTTTGGCGCATAAAACCATGAATCAGGCTTAGCAGTAGCGACTCCATCTTCATTGTCGCAGTATGTGCTCCAGTTCAGCCAAGCCTCGCCATGGATTAGCAGGGATTCCTTGCGGGTCGAGTCAGAGATGATCTTGGAGAGAAAATCATCCATGCGGACATGAATTTTTTCCGAGGTGAGTTGAGTTGGCAGCGCAAAATAAATGCCGGTCGCGGAATGATCTTCAAGAAGCTTATATGCTACGAATAGTGCGGCCTCCGTTTTGCCGCAGCCCATCTCTGCTTCGATGACGTAGCAGGCTCCGGGGTGAATCTCCCGCAACAGTCTGTCCTGCAATGCGTTTGGTGAGAAAGGAAAAACATCTTCAAAGCGAAGACCTTGTCGAACTTCACAGGGCCTGAACCCTGCCTCAGCCACCGTCCTAGCCGCCCATTCTGGAGTCGGCTGCACTCCGTATGGTATTTCCATAGACGAACCGAGCCAATCGGCGAGAATCACAGCACCTAGGACGGCCGAAATTGTTTGCTCATCAAGTTGATCAGGATCGAAGGCTGGCAAGGCCAATTCGTTTTCTAGATTCGTAATCATCTGATCCCGAAGCGTATCCCACTCTGCCCCGCCAAGCCATTGTGAATCTTCGCTGTGGAAGGTTGTTGAAAGAAAACCAAAACCGTGGTGTGCGGCAGCGACTTGAGAAAAGCGATCGCCAAATCGTCGGCGCAAAACAAGTTGGGTGCTTAACCCGTGGTTTTCCTTCTCAAAGGGATAGGATACTCCGAAATTCTTCTTGATCCCCAACGCAGCATAAATTTTTTCTTGGAATACCGGCGTTAATTTGCCAATGTCATGCAAAGCGGCAAGCCATTCGGCAATAGGTGGTAAGAAGTCAACGAGTGAGGTATGCGCAAAACTCTTCTTGAGCTCACGCAGAACATAGCACACTGCTTGCAAGTGAGCTTCGACAGTACAGCCCATATGCTGGCTACCATCAGGCCTCCTTATGGTTTTAGCAAGGCAGTCGGCAAGTGGCTGCACAGCAATAGGGGGCTGCTGGGACTTTTGAGCATAAGATTGGAAATTGAAAGCCATGTTCAGACTCTATTCAAAACTTTATGCGGGTAATTTGGCGTCAATGATGACAATGTGGCGGCGTACCTGGGCCATCTAGTGTCCCAGGTTTGCGTCTTTTTGTGGTTGTGGGTGATTTTGGAGTATTTTTTGGCCGATGGTGGTGATAGCGGAGAAGAGTTCGGGTGGTTCGAGTGCGGTTGCGTCGCCTTTGGCCCAGAGGACGTATTCGACGGCTTCGTAGAGGGGGATATTGGCGAGGGCGAGGACGGCGGCGCCGTCGGGTTGTCGGGTGATGAGCTGTGGGGTGGTTGCGAAGCGTTCATGGACTTGTCGGGCGAAGGCGGGTGCGTAGCGAATTATGACGTTTGGGATGGTATCGAAGGTAAAGAGCGGGGTTTTATTGAGGTTGCGGGCGGCTGGTGAGTGGTCGTCGAAATGGCGTGGTGTTTCGCGGGCGCTTTGGATGCGGTGGATAGCGAGGACACGGACCTTGTGGCGACCGGCAGGACGTTGTTGAGGTGTTTGATCTTGAACGATGCCCTTGAGGTACCAGGCGCCATTGGCCCAGGCGATGAGGTGTGGTTCGAAGATTTTGTGGCTTGACTTGCCACTGGCGTCGCAGTAGTCGATTTCGAGTTCCTTGCGTCTTTCCCAGGCTTTGAGGACGGTGTAGAAGTGTGCTGGGTTGACGGGGATGGCATTTTTGTAGAAGACCTGCAGGTTACTGAGGAGTGCTTCGGGGTCCAGGCCGCTTTCGTGATGTGCCAGGATGGTATGGAGGGCCTGGAGGCATTCCTCGCGGACTGGCTCGGGCATGAGGGTTGAGACGAACTGCTGACTGATGAGGGTGCTGCGCAGGTGTGGCGGTTCAACGAGGAAGCAGTCGTTACTCCAGGCCGGATCGAGGAGATAGAAGCCTTTTTGCGAAGCATCGTAGCGGATGGGGGCGCCGAAGGTATCGCGGAGACAGAGGAGATCGCGTTGGAAGGTCTTGCGGCTGAGGCTGGGCGGGGCCCCGGCCGGATCCTGTTGTTGGACATTATGCAGAAAGCGCCGGTGGTTGGGGTACTGCTTGAGCCGCAGCATAGCGATGATGCACTTAAGGCGCTCGTGTTGGTTCTTGGTTACTGGCATGTTTCCCTCTCGCAAAGGCCCTCGAAGGCACGGCAGCGCTGATGCCGGGGGCATGGGCGCTACGCGGTGGCAGGAATGACGTCATTGTCGCCGAGCTGGAGCGCGGGGCGTCCATGATGCGAGAAGGGAGGGCAGCCGGCTGGACAATTGACAGCCCATGGCGGCGCGGCGTGTCCCAATCGGGGCAAACGGCGCCGTTGTTGTTCCCTCGTTCCCACCTCGTCGCGGCGCAGGAGCTGACAGCGCGTGGCATGACAATATTGAGCCACTTTACTGAAGCGCAAGCGGCAGCGAGACAGATTCAGCGCTGCCAGGTAGTCGGTCAGTAACCACCCCGGTGGGGAAAACACCGGGGACAATTTGCAGGAAACCCACGGCCAGTCGCCGTCCAGCCATTACCCATAGGTGGCTAACCAGGCAGCGGATTTCATAGGAGCAATGCTCTTCACATAGCATGCGGCAATCGCCGGCGATGAGTTGATTGGTAACCATGCACAAGATCATTCGCCGAGGTTTTGAGCACCGAAGGTGCGCCCTAAGATAGCCCAGGGCGCGTCGCCCTGGGTAAGGTGCCCCATCCCAAAAGAGCTCTGAAGGGGCGGCCTAAAAGACCTGCGACGAAGGGTCACAGCGCAAAATTGCCGCAGCAATCAATGAGTTCCATTGCCTCTTTGGCTCCAGTCAGCTTCGCCGACTGAAGCCAAAGAGGCTGAGGAACACGGACCAATATGGCGCGCTACCCAGGGCGGCGCGCGCCTTCGGCGCCGCTTGCCCTGGGCTGGTATGTTTCGCGCTTTCAGCGCTTCTGCCGCTTCGCGGCCTGGCATGCCGTGGCGCGCGACGGCGCGGGCTGAAAACCCACTCCACGGCCGGGAGACGGGCGCGCGACGGTCGGCCTGGATGACGAGTGCGGTTTAATGAGCCGTCTCGACGGAGTGGGCGAGACGCCCACTCCACGGCCGGGAGACGGGCACGCGACGGGACGGGGGCTGGCCTCAGGCGATGGTGCGGGCGGGACGCCCGCACCACGGCCGGGAGACGGGCACGGGGCGCAGGGCGCCAAACTCAGTAGCGCCACGGCATGCCGTGGCGCGCGACGGAGTGGGCGAGACGCCCAGGCCGGGAGACGGGCGCGCGACGCATCGGGAGACGGGCGCGCGCCGCATCGGGAGACGGGCGCGCGCCGCATCGGGAGACGGGCGCGCGACGTCCTGGGCTGCGTGCTCGGGCTATTTCTGCGGGGCGATTTCTTCCAGCAGGCGATTGCCCATGCTAGCCAGCATCATCAGCGCGTCGCGTTGCTCGACGGCCTGCGCGGCGCGCCCCGGCGGCGGCTCGAAGAAGTCGTCGCCGACCTCGTGGTTGATTTTCCACTCGTTGATGTCCAGGGTGCCGGCGAAGCCCATGATGTCTGCGGCGATATTGAACGGCGTTTCATCCCGTTTATAGGAAATGAGCATTTCGCCGGGGACACTGCGCTGCTTGCTTTTGACGCTGAGCACGTATTTATCGCCCAATGCCGGCATGGCGGTAACCGTGCAGTACTGTCGCGCCAGATCTGGCGCCATGCCGACGCCGGCCAGGGACCCGCGTATCATCTCGTACTGCAAGAGCAGCTGCGGCTCAATGAAGGTCGACAGGCGCCGCTGCGGATCGGCATTCAGGCTGCCCACAAAGAGCGTATCCTTCGCGCCTGTCAGCCACGGGTAGCTGCCCACGCCGATGGCCAATGGGCCGATCTTGGGAAACTCGCCCTCCAACCGGAAGCGGCCGCTGCTGCCCAGGGCATAGCTGAAGCGAAACTGCTGCTTTGTGCTCTGCCCCGGTGTCGCCATGGTCAGCGTCCCTTTCAGGACATGTGCCCGGCCGGCTGCCGGCGGCACGCCAAGAAAACTGCTCATGCCGCCAAAAACGCGTCCTAGCAGCCGCATGGAGAGATTTTCCACGCCCTTGGCGGCCGCCGGTTGCACCCAGCTCGCCGGCCGGTCCTGCACAAAGAACTGCTGCAGTGCCAGGAGCATCTCCGGCAGCTGCGACACCACCGTGTAGTGGTCGACGCCCGGGAACCAGCGGATGTCACAGCCCACGGCCGCCGCCAGCTCCTGCGAACAAGCCGGGGGAATGACATTGTCTGCTGCCGCATTGATCATGGCGAACTTCCCCGCCGCCGCCAGCTTCGCCATGGCCGGCGCGTGCGTCAGGGGGTCGTAGCGCCGCAATTCAGCCAATAGCTGCTCACGGTTCTCAGGAGTGCTCTGCTCGAGAAAACGATAGAGGTCCCTGGTTTCACGCACGTTGGTGTCGATAATTGCCGGCAGATTACCGCCGCCGAGGATGAGCATCGCGCGCTGGATGCGCGGATCGTGCCCGCAGGCATTCGCCGTCATGATCGCCCCGAGGCTCACGCCCGCCGCGCCAATCTTCTGGGGATCGACCTCGGGAAAACTCTGCAGCAGATCGACCGCCCGCAGCGCATCCGCCGGGCACTGTGCCAGCGCCTTGAAAAATCGCTCCGGCGACGCCATCATGGCCGAGCGGCCCTGCCCGCCATTGCGCCCGGCATAATAAGGCAGGTGGAAGAACAATGCCGTGATGCCGTTCTGCGCCAGCAACTTGCAGACCATCCGCTCAAACTGGAAGCTCCCCGGGCCAATGATGTGGAAAATCACCACGCCGGGGTATTCACGCGTCGCCGGCACGCCCAGCGGCCGGAACAGCTCGCCCGTGACCGTGTTGTTCGCCGCCACCTCCGTCACCACCGACGAGGGAAAACGGAAGTCGTAAGCCAGGCAGCCATCCTGCTCGCCCTTGGCCACCAGCGCACAACTGAAGGCCTCGCCGCTGCGGCCGTCCCGAAGCGCCACCTCAGTGGTCACCACTGGCGGTGGCGGCTTTGCTGGCGGGGCCTCCTGGGCGCCCAGCGGCAGCAAAAGAACGAACAACCCCAGTGCGGCAAAACGACGAAACAACGCGGCGCAATGCATCTTATCGCTCCTTGACTCTATAATGAACTGTTGCAGCGGCGAGGCGGGAGTGCTTGGTCATGGCGCCAGGAACAGCTCGTTGAGGTGCCGCAGGCGCTCGGGGCATTCTGTCCAGCTGGGGTCTTCGGGGCCGGATGTCGTGCGCGGCATGCAGCCCCAGAAACCCAGTTTCTTCAAGGTCAGCACGGCGTACTCGATGATTTCCCAGTAGGCGTCCGATTTCTCTTCCCAGCGCATGCTGTTGGCGGCGCAGTAAGATGCGGCCTCGCCCATGACCAGCGGCACATCGCCAATGACTGACTGCCGCAACTCGGTAAAACGCCGCGCCCAGTCGTCCACGCGGGCCTTATAGACCGCCACATCGGCGTCCAGCTGCTTGCTGAGCATTGCTTCAAGCTCCGGCAGGGCGGCGTCATTCAGGTTGCTGTAGAGCCACACGCGCCGCGTCCAGTTCAAGCCGGCCTGAGCCATGCCTGCGCGACTCCCCTCAATGTCGTCAAGGGTATTTAAGGGCGTTTTCAGGAAACGGCTGATTTTCGCAAAAGACTCACTGTACTCGGGATTGTCCAGCTTTGCCGAAAACATATCCTGCTCGAACTGCGCGTAGCTACGCGGCCAAATGTAGTAGCTGTGGGCATTCCACACCTGCATATTCCTGGGGAAGAACTCCGGCTGGACATTCGGCGTGCAGGTGTCGAGCGCAAAAAGCAGCTTGGGGTACTTCTCCCGCAGGAATGTCAGCGCGTCCTCGTGGAAACCGCGCTGCTGCGCGAGCAACGCCTTGTCCTGGCAGCCGTAGCCCAGCGGCGGCAAGCCATCGGCCTCATTGAAGATTTCGGCAAAGGCCAGCTGTGAGTCCAAGCCGCGTGCCGTCAATTCGTCAATGATAAAGCCCAGCAGCTTGGCAAAGGCCATGTAGCGCTCTTCGTAGGGCAGCCCCAGCAGCAGTTCATTGCGCGACTCCGTCGCCACCCAGTAGGTGTGCAGATAATACCAGCTGGACAGAATGACGACGACGCCATGCCGGCGCGCCGCCTCAAAAAGCGCCAGGATCGCCTCCATCACGTCAAAGCGGGCCCCGCCCGTCAACACCGACATCTGCCGGATCAACTGGCTGTGTCCCGCAAAGGGGTCCAGCAGCCGCACGTCACCCAAACGCCGCCCGGACAAGTCATGGCAAAAGCCCGCACCGCTGTCCAGGCGAACACAGTTGAAGCCCCGCTCCTTCAATTCGAGCATCCGGCGATCCAGGTCACTATAGACATTGCCCGGCTTGCCGCACATGAAACCCCAAATCCAAAAAGAGATGGTCAGCTTCTCTGGTAAAGACCCGACTCGTTCACTGGACAAAATCGTCATCGCGCCGTCCTCCTTGTGCCACGTAAATGCCTTGTTGCGGGAAAAACACCTCACACAGTAACCCACACACCGCGTTCTGCAACGAATAACACCATACGATCAACGGCAAAACACCCCGCACCAACACGCCTTACATCCGACCGATCCGACCGATCAGACCGATCAGACCGATCAGACCGATCAGACCGATCAGACCGATCAAATCGACGATCCGTCCGATCAGACCGATCAGACCGATCAAGTCGATGATCCGTCAGATCCGTCCGATCAGTCCGATCCGTCCGCGATAACAAAAAAGAAGATTAGACCGCGCCGTCCGCGCAGCAATCCGCAAAAGACGTGTTGCGATTTCGGAAAGGCCATCGCGGCGACCACCAAAACCACTTTGAGCACAAAAAAAAAATCATTTGCCAACAAGGCAAAAAAATCATGCATAAAATGCATTGATGAATGCTCTTGAAGATTGCATTTATGTACCACTAAAAACGCATTTTTCACTTGCATTTATTTGCGTCACAGCGACTGCTTGCGGACGCGTCCTGCCTATCGTCAGGCGTTGTCCAAAACTCCTGCTAAAAAAAGTGCCAGAGGGCAAAAAAAAACAAATTTTCTGCTGGAATTTGCATGATGTCCCGATATTGTAATCGGCGTTTCGAGAAACGCTTTTCTCGCCGCCGCGTGATGGGTTCTCCGGCATGAAAAAAGGGACTCGCAAGGCCCGGCAAATTAGTGCAAGTGTCTTATGAGTCACAGGTGACAGAGCAGGTTACGGCGAAAGATTCATTTCAGATTATATCGTTCTGTTTTCACTTTCTTATCATTCTGAGGTCAAATTGACCTCATTTCAAGCCACCGACCAATCACCATGGGAGAATTCAGCAGGATGGACACAGACGACCCTTTGCCGGCAGCCACGGCGTTTACCGTTGGCCTCGCGTACAATCTCAAAAAAGGTATTGCGGCAGCGACGGAAGACGCCGAAGCGGAATACGACAATATCGAGACGATTGAAGCTCTCGAGAGCGTATTTGGGAAGGCTGGACTCAAGACAGTCCGCCTTGAGCAGGATGCCCACTTCATGACCAAGGTCATGGACGCGCGTCCTGATTTCGTTTTCAACATCGCTGAAGGCATTGGTGGCCGGAGCCGTGAAGGCCAAGTGCCGGCCATGCTGGACATCCTGGGCATCCCCTATTCTGGTTCAGACACCACCACTCTCTGCGTGGCGCTGGACAAGGCGTTGACCAAACGCATTCTCCGGGGTTATCGCGTGCCCACGCCGGCCTATCTGGAGCTGCTGCCGCGCCCCGTCACCAGCCATCCGCGGCACCGCCTGCGTTTTCCCGTCATCACCAAGCCCAGCTGCGAAGGTTCCAGCAAGGGCATTTCCGACCTGGCCATTGCCGACAACGATATGGAGCTGCAAGGGCTTCTGGAGCGGAACTTCCGCCTCTATGGCCAGACCATGTTGGTCGAAGAGTACATCGCCGGTCGCGAATTCACCGTGGGCCTCCTGGGCAATGGCGAAGACCTCCGCGTCTTCGAGCCCATGGAGATTTGCTATCTCGACCAGATTAACCGCGAGAACAGCATTTACAGCTTCAACGTCAAGAAGAACTACCAGCAGTATGTCCGCTACGAATGCCCGGCCAAACTGGACAAGAAAGCCAACAGCACTCTAAAGAGATACGCTGCCACGGCTTTCAACGCCCTGCATTGCCGCGACTTCGCGCGCGCGGACTTCCGGCTTGGTGCAGACGGCACCTTCCACTTCATTGAGATCAATCCCCTGCCCGGCCTGGCGCCAGGCTACAGCGATTATCCCATGCTCGCAGCCGCCAACGGCGTCGACTACGAGCAGCTGGTCCTGGCTGTTCTTAATGCTGCCCTGCAACGACATGGCCTGCCCACAGCGCGTTTCCTCCAAGCGACTGCTTAATTCAGCGCTGTTTGGCCGCCATTTGCCCGGCCCGCGCCCGCGGGCCCATAGCCTCCGCCTTAACCACCGGTCCCTCCCCACGCACATCCACAACTTTAACCATTATCGGGAAATCATGACCACAACCAACACACGCCATTACAGCCAAGTCAAGACTTGGAAAAATGTCCGTCCCGAACAATGGGACGACTGGCGCTGGCAGATGCAGAATCGCATCAAGGACGCCGCGTCACTGAGGCGCATTTTGTCACTTCCGGAAGATGCCGAGGAAGAAGTCAAGATGTGCCTGTGCAAATTCCGCATGGCGGTCACGCCCTACTACGCCATGCTCATCGACCCGACGAATCCGCACGACCCGGTTAAAATGCAGGCCGTGCCCTCCGCGCAGGAACTGCAGGTCGGCAAGCACGACCTGGAAGACCCGCTGTCCGAAGACGAGTTTTCCCCCTGCCCGGGCATCGTCCACCGCTATCCTGACCGGGTGCTCATGCTGGTGACGCATCATTGCGCCATGTACTGCCGGCATTGTACCCGCCGCCGTCTGGTCGGCTGCAACGACGGCCTGCTGAGCAAAGCGCGGACCGACGAGTGCCTCGCCTACATCCGCAGTCACCCCGAAATCCACGACGTGCTCATCTCCGGCGGCGACCCGTTGACGCTCAGCGACGACCGCCTCGAAGACATCATCCGCCGCCTGCGGGACATTCCGCACGTGGACGTCATCCGCATCGGCACGCGCACGCCCGTGGTCATGCCCATGCGCATCACCGACGAGCTGTTGACCATGCTCAAGAAGTACCATCCCATCTGGATCAACACGCACTTCAATCACCCGCAGGAAATCACGCCGGAGTCATCCGCGGCCTGCGAACGCATCGCCAACGCCGGCATTCCCCTGGGCAACCAGAGCGTACTGCTGCGCGGTATCAACAACGACGCCGAAACCCTCAAGACGCTATTCACACGACTCATCCGCATCCGTGTCCGGCCCTACTACCTCTATCAGTGCGACCTCTCAACCGGCATCGGCCACTTCCGCACCTCGGTGAACGAGGGCATTGACATCATCGCCAAAATCCGCGGCTTCATCTCCGGTTTCGCCGTCCCCACTTTCGTCATCGACGCCCCTGGCGGCGGCGGCAAGATTCCCATCGGCCCCGAGTACATCCAGGAGCTCAACAGCAAGGAAATCGTCATGAAGAATTTCCTCGGCAATACCTACCGCTATCCCAACGAAATCGACGGCTGACGCCGAACCCAAACAGCCGTTCAGCAACACCGGCCCCGCAGCACTCACCCGCTGTCGGGGCCGGTCTGTTGTCACCCACGACGCGCCGCCGTCCCGGCGGCGGCGCCCAGAGTAGCAGCGGCTTCCAGCCGCTGTGCGCACGGCTCGTGCGGCGGGGGAGACGGATCGGGTACGGTCGGCGTGGATGACGAGGACGGTTTAATGAGCCGTCTTGTCGGAGTGGGCGAGACGCCCACTCCACGGCCGCGAGACGTCATCGGTCAGTAACCACCCCGGTGGGGAAAACACCGGGGACAATTTGCCGGAAACCCACGGCCAACCGCCGCCCAACCATCCGGCCTTGATTTCCGCCGACCTTTGCGGCAGCGTGTTTCATAGGAGTAACCACCCCGGTGGGGAAAACACCGGGGACAATTTGCCGGAAACCCACGGCCAACCGCCGCCCAACCATCCGGCCTTGATTTCCGCCGACCTTTGCGGCAGCGGAGTCATAGCGGGCCCAGAGTAGCAGCGGCTTCCAGCCGCTGTGCGCACGGCTCGTGCGGCGGGGGAGACGGATCGGGTACGGTCGGCGTGGATGACGAGGACGGTTTAATGAGCCGTCTTGTCGGAGTGGGCGAGACGCCCACTCCACGGCCGCGAGACGTCATCGGTCAGTAACCACCCCGGTGGGGAAAACACCGGGGACAATTTGCCGGAAACCCACGGCCAACCGCCGCCCAACCATCCGGCCTTGATTTCCGCCGACCTTTGCGGCAGCGGAGTCATAGCGGGCCCAGAGTAGCAGCGGCTTCCAGCCGCTGTGCGCACGGCTCGTGCGGCGGGGGAGACGGATCGGGTACGGTCGGCGTGGATGACGAGGACGGTTTAATGAGCCGTCTTGTCGGAGTGGGCGAGACGCCCACTCCACGGCCGCGAGACGTCATCGGTCAGTAACCACCCCGGTGGGGAAAACACCGGGGACAATTTGCCGGAAACCCACGGCCAACCGCCGCCCAACCATCCGGCCTTGATTTCCGCCGACCTTTGCGGCAGCGGGTTTCATAGGAGTCGTTGATATCTGTTGTCTCTGCGGCCTTTTTGACCGTCCCGCCGCATACCGTCATCCCGGTGATATTTGAGCGCTGAAAGCGCGATCTATGATAGCCCAGGGCAAGCGACGCCGAAGGCGGAGCGTCGCCCTGGGTAGAGCGCCAATATTGTTCGTGTTCCTCGGCCTCTTTGGCCCCGGTCGGCGAAGCTGACCGGGGCCAAAGAGGCAATGGAACTAGGTCATGTCTTCCCCTGCCTGTACCTAAGCGCCCGGCACGGTGTTTTTTAGGTCGCCCCTATAGGGCTCCTATCGGATCGGTCTCTTACCCAGGGCGACGCGCCCTGCGGGCGCTTGCCCTGGGCTTTCTTAGGCCGCGCCTTCGGCGCTGAAGACAAAAGGCCGCAGGGACAACAAATATAGCAATGGCTGACCGATTACCGGGCGGGCAGTTTTCGGCATCGTGTGCTGGTTGCATCGGCATTCCTGGCCGTTATATTCGAGTACACGCGGCGCCGCTTCGGGGGCGTCGTCCGCCGCCATCCGCGCTTACATCGCCCACGACAAACGCACTGCAGGAGAACCATGGCAATCATACTCGGCTGCAATACCTTATATCCGCACGACACCAAGTTGACCAACGAACGACACTTCGGACTGCCGGAACTCAAAACGGCCATCGACACCATCAAAAACGCCGGGTTCTCCGCCTGCGAATTTTCCCACTATTCGCAGCTGAATGACGACGACCGTCGCGCCGCCGGCGACTACGCCCGGGCGCAGGGTGTGCGTCCCTGGTCGGCGCATGCGTGGAAGTCCATCCCGGCCGAGACTGACAAGCTCGACGCAGGCGTTGCCGATCTCACTGCCTGCCTGGAGAACGCCGCTCAGCTCGGCGTGTCCCTCGTCGTTGTCCACGCCGCGCAAGGACCCGACCCGCTGTCGGCCGCGCGCTGGGCGGTTTTCCGCGAAGCCCTGATCCGCCTGGCGCCCATTGCCGGGCGGCATAATATGCGCATCGGCGTGGAGAACTGCTATCCCCGCGAGGACCTGCTGGGCATGGCCGAGGTCATCCACAGCCTTGACCTGCCGGAAATCGGTTTCGTCGTCGACACCGGCCACGCCATTCTCCGCGGCATGACGCCCGCCGAAGCCATTCACATCATGGGGGCCAAGCTCTTCAGCACCCACATCCAGGACAATCATGGTCAGCACGACGACCACCTCCCACCCGGCCGCGGCTCAAGCATCAACTGGCAGGAAACCTGGCAGGCGCTGAACGACGTCGGCTACCAGGGCGTCCGCATGGTTGAAATCACCGACTGCCCGGCCAACCGCCCGGCCAATGCCAAGCAGGACACCCAGGACGCCTTCGATTTCCTGCAGACCCTGCTCTGAAGCGTCGCTTGTGCCGCACGTTCCGCCTTCGCGGCGCTGCCTTGAACGTCAGCCGCCGCTAAGGCGTGGCCGCGGCCGTCACCTGGTACCAAATAACCATCACCCCCCCAGCTCTCCCCGGAACCGACTTTCATGGCCGCACGACGACGCAAGACAGCCGCATCATCCCGCAAAACGAAAACCAGCAGCCGGCGCGTGCCGACCATGCTGTTATTGTTGGCCCTGGCCATCGCCGCCGCCGGCATTTTCTATGCCCTGCAGACGCCCGAGCGCAAAGACGACATCAGCCGCGTGGTGCGCAAACAGCTCGCGCGCCCCAAACGTTTCAACGTGGCTGAGCTCACCCGCGAACTTTGGCTGCTTTTCCATCGCGACGCCGTCAAATACGACCAGGGCGACCTCGCCGACACCGAAGACAGTCTCCGCCACCTCTTCGGCGGCATCCCCGTCGACACCGCCAGCGACCGAGACCTCAGCGTCCTGCACAACCTCGGCTACAGCGTCGGCTATGACGACGCCCGCAAGAACCCCGCCTGGGTCGCCTACCGGCTTTTCGCCGTGGCCAGTGACACGACCGTCGGCGAGCGCCCCGGCCAATTCAATGTGGACTTCCGCAGCACCGCGCAAGTACGCTCGGAAGATTACACGGGCAGCGGCTTCGACCGCGGCCACCTGGCGCCCAATTACGGCATCGCGCGCTGCTACGGACCCGCCGCACAGGTCCATACCTTCCTCATGACCAACATCGCCCCGCAACGACACGCCCTCAACGCCGGCGTCTGGAAAGAAATCGAAATGCGCGAAGCCAATGACTACGCGCAAAATCTTGAGGAAATATGGATATACTGCGGCACCATCTTCTCCCCGACCCGCCTCCGCGAGCTGCCATCCGGCGTGCCCATTCCCGACTCATTCTACAAAATCGTCATCGACGAACAGCACGGCGCCCTGCGTGTCCTGGCATTCATCTTCAGCCAGAACAGCAACAACAAAACGGCGGCCGCTGACGGCCTCTGCAGCGTGGACGCCATTGAGGCCGCCACCGGCCTGGACTTCTTCCCCGAGCTGCCGGAAGACATCCAGACACAGCTCGAGAGTGTCGTCCCCACAAGCCTGTGGTAGCCCGCCGTGGCGGAAGGAGTTTAACGCTCATTCCGGCCGCAACCGCGGCTGCAGTTCGGCGACAGGCACGGCCCGAGTTGACACGCCGTGTTGCGCCGCCCAGGCGGCGGCCGCGCCGGCGGCCGCGCCGGTGGCCATGGCGATGCACATCACGCGCAGCGACGCGTGGGCTTCATGGCTGGCGCTGATGCAGCGGCCGGCCAGCAAGAGACCCTCGACATCCTTGGGCACCAGACAGCCATAGGGAATCTCGTAGGGCTTGCCCCGCTCGGCTTCGCCCTGCATATAATCACCAAGGCCCGCCGCCTGGCCACTTCCGGCTGGATTATGAATGTCGATGGGAAACGACGCGGCAAAAACCACCGCGTCGGCAAAATTGGCGCCACGCAGGCAATCCTCTTTTTCCAATCGCGCAAGGCCACAGAAACGCCGCGTTTCACGCACACCGACAACGGCGGGCATCATTGCCATTGTGGCATTTTCATAGCCGGGCAGACTGCGGCGCAGAAAAGCCACGATTTGGCAAGCCTGACGCCGCCCCTCGACTTCCGCCCTGGTCAAGTCCACCGGGTCCAGCCCGTTAACACCATTGATCTGTGTGGCGTTGACGCCATTCTCGTCGGCTTGTCTGGTCGCATAGAGTCGAACGACGCCGACAGGCGCCGGCAACTCGCCTTTACGCTGGGCGTCGGTGACCCACTCTTCCCAGGTGCGGCCATTGACCACACGCCGCCGCGCCTCTTCTTCAGAGCCACAGACAAAACGGCGTTGCGGATCAATGCCCCGAATGGTGAACATGATGCTGGCCGGCTGCACCAGCCCATCGCCAGCGCGTCCCATCTCAAAGGGCACGCCTGCCATGTAGGCCAGATCGCCATCACCGGTAGCATCAATGAACAACGCGGCCGTGAAGCGCCGTGGTCCCGTCTTCGTCATAATGTCCACACCGCGCAGACGCTGGCCGTCCATCACTGGAGCCAACACTGGCGCATGCAAAAGGACCTGCACACCAAGACCGGCAAGCAAGTCGTACAGCAGCAGGTCCAACTGGCAGAAATCGATGGTCCGGCCACCAACGGCGGCCATCACGGCGTCCACCACTCGGCTCCGCACGCCGCCCATGAACGGCCCGACCATCGCCTGCACTGCCATGCCACCAAGACGACCACTGCCCTCCAAAAGCAGCGTCCGCGCACCAGCGCTGGCCGCGCCGTAGGCCGCACCGATACCGGCCGGGCCACCGCCACAGACGAGAACATCATACTGTCTGGAAAAAGAGTCGCTCATTGCTTCCTCATTCTGGTGCCATCGCGCCGCTTATTTACTCGCCCGGGCCAACGCCGCGGCCCTCACTGCCGCGCGCGGTCCAGCACGTCCCGCATCGCCTGCTGGTAGTCCGGCCGCGACATGTTGCCCAGATGCCCGCCCTCCGGGTGGAGCACCGCGCGGTCGCCGAAAAACTCACCGTACCAGGCCGCATCGTCGTCATGCAACAGGAAGTCATTGCGATTCTGGAAGACCGCCACCTTGCCTAAATCGCGCAAGCGCGCGTCCAGTGAACGCAGTGAGAGCCCAGCAGCAATTTCCTCCAGGCTCCGCGTCGGCGCGGCTGGCTTCCGCCGGGCTAGATAGGGCAGCAGATAATAGCGGACGTAATCTTCGTAACTCGTGCTCAGCGCCTCGACTTCCAGCGCGCTGTTGCGCTTGTCGGGGTCATTGCGCAGCACGCCCGCGTTCGCGGCCTGCTGGCTCGCTATCAGCGTCTCCACCAAGGCCAGACGCATATTCATGCCAATCAGAAAGCGGGACTCATCCAGAGTCAACGGGGGCATCCGGAACGGCGGACGTTGTTGCCGGCCATTAAAGGCCAGGAAGGCCGCCACGCGATGAAACAGCTCCCGCGACCGCTCCTCGCGCTCTGTCGCCGGCCATGACGACGGTATCGCAAAAAATTCATCCACGCGCTGCAAGGCATAGAGCGGGTCCACGGGCGGGTTGATCGCCAGATACTGCGCAAAGGCCACGGTCCCCACATCGCCACGTGCCTCGCGTTCAGCCAGGTAGAGTGCATTCAGACCGCCCAGGGAAAAGCCCAGCAGCGCCTGTGTCGACGAACTGTCAGGATAACGGCGGCGGTAGTCCGCCAGCACCGTCTGCAGGGCATCGTTGAGCAACGCCGCGTCCGCGCGGAAGTTGCCGGGGAGGTATCCCGCCGGCGCCGCACCGAGAAAGAAATCCGGCGTGAAGCTCGAACTGACGGCGATCACCGACCAGCCATCGGCCACGAACTGCTCCGCCAAGGCCGCGACACCCGCCGACAGACGATGGCCGCCAATGCCGGGCAGGATCACCAGCACGCCACGATCCTGCGGGCAATGCCAGCTGGTGTAAGGCAGCTTCTCCACCGCGCCGGCGATCTGCACCCGCCGCGTGTAGCCCTGTAACGCGTAGTCCTTGCGTGTTGGCCGCAACATGACGTAGCCCAGGGACTGGTCCGGGTCGTTGCCGACAAAGTCCGCCGGCGGCTGGTAATCCGCGATCTGCGTCTCCCGATACACCGTATAGCCCGCGCGCACCACGGCGTAACTGTCCTCTTGGGCATCAAAGAACTGCCGCAGCGTCGCCGAGTGCATGCTGAACATATTCACGGTCCGCGTGGCGTTGATCGCTGTTGCCGTGCCGCCCGAAAAGATCCACTTCACCAGATCAAAGGGGTAATCCAGCACCAGCCCGACGGTATCGCGCCCCGTTGACGGCCCAAGGAACGGCAGGTTGAGGAAGAAGCCCGGGCCCAGGCCGTAATAGCCGAAGGTCTGCCCGAAATCCTCGTCGTAGCGCGGCATGTCCCACTTCGTGGCCTGGTCACGAAAGCCCAGCACGCCGACGGTGGTGTTGACGCCGAAGCGCTTGGTCTCACTCCATGCCTGCGACCACTTGCCCTGCAGGCAGGTGTTCACCAACCGCAAGGGATACAGCGTGTTGTGACCGGCATTGCGCAAGCCGCGTTGCAGAGGATCCGGCACCAGAAAATCCACGCTCGTGCCAATGGGATAAATCACTTGCTGCGACAACACTTTATTGAACACATGCACGCCGCGATTAAAGCCCTCCAGCGGGTCCGGCAGGGGCTCGGCGTACATCAGCGTGCCCGGCGGATAAGCCGGCTCAACGCATTCATCCGCAAACGCCACCGACATCAGCAACGCACACACTCCGGCAAAGGCTCTGACAACACGTCCACCAGGTAGCATGCCTCGTCTCTCCTCTTTCTTTGTACCAACCAGAATCATCTGAAAAATAGTGCATGACAAACTCACGCCACAATGCCTGGGGCAGCACACCAGTCTCCACCCATCGCGGCACCTACAGCCGCAGTGGCAGTTCCCGCACCAGGCTGATCGCCGCGGGCGAGAGCTCCGCCTGTAAAACCAAGGCCTCGACACCGCCGGCGACGGCCTCGCGCAACGCCGCGCCGTAGGCCGGATCAATCTCGTCGGCCGGCCGGAAGTACGCCCCGTCGTCCCGTTGCACCACGAAGAGCATCAGCGCGCGATAACCGGCAGCACGCATCGCCTGCAGTTCGCGAATATGCTTCAGGCCCCGCACTGTCACCGCGTCCGGAAAACAACAGGCGCCATCCTCGGCGAGCATACTGACATTTTTGACTTCGACATAACAGCGCCGCTCGCCGTCTTCGAGCAGGATGTCCACCCGGCTGTTTTGCCCGTATGGCACTTCCCGCCGCAGGCCCGCGTAGCCATTGAGCAGCGGAAAGCGCCCCGACTGCACGGCCTCCACCGCCAACTCGTTGGCCCGGTGGGTATTCACGCCAATCCACGCCGCACCGCTATGCGACAACTCCCAGGTGTAGGCCAGCTTCCGCGCCGGATTCGCCGCCCGACTCAAGGCCACTCGGCATTCAGGCGTAAAGCAACTCCGCATCGACCCGGTATTCGTACAGTGGGCCGACACCAGCTCGCCACTGTCCAGCCGCGCGTCCATGATAAAACGCAGCCGCCGCCGCAAAAAATGGCCCGTAAATAGGGGCTCCGCAAAAAACATTAGCCGTCCTCGTTTTTCTCCCCGCCACCAACGCTTTTATCAGCGCCGTCGCTGTCGCTCTTCTCCACCACGACGGCCGTGCCTTGGCAGGCGATGACGCGCACGCGGCTACCTTTGGCGATGAAATCGCCGTTGCTGATCACGTCCACCCGCCGGCCGCCAATCACGGCGGTGCCGGCCGGTCGCAGCAACGTGTAGGCCACGCCGACCTGCCCCAGCAGTGCCTGTTGCGCCTCGACATCGACGCTGACAAAGCCCTTGCTGGCCGCCATGTCGCTGTCTAGGACGAAAGCCCGATACAGCTTTGTCCGCGGCAAGTACTTATGCAGCATGAAAATCCCACCGGCGATGATCACCATGCTGATCAGCAGCTGCCGAAACACGCTGGGCAGAAAGCTATCCCACGTCACCGGATCGAGCCCCGACAATGGCGGCGCGTCAGGTATGTGCGGGATGATCGCCATGCCGCCACCGAGGATCAGCAGGGCAATGCCCGCTATGCCCGTCACCCCAAAACCCGGTATAAGGAAAATCTCGACGGACAGCAGGATCAGCCCCAACAGAATAAGCGCGAGCTCTTCCATGCCAGCCAGGCCCGCCACGTAGTGCCCAAAGAAATACACCGCCAGCAGCGTGATGCCTGAAAAGCCAAAGACGCCGAAGCCCGGCGTGTGGTATTCAATCACAAAGGCCAGCACGGCCAGACTGAACAGCAGCGGCCCGATCGCCGTGATCCAGCGCGCCAGCCGCTCAGACCGCGTCTGGCTGAAGCGCTGCACATAGGCGTCGGGCATGCCGATCATCGCCAGCACGCCCGCGAGATCATCGGTCATGCCTTTGGCCAAAATTGGCCGGCCGTCGTCCTCAGACACCCTCGTCGCATCACGCGCCGTCAGGTTGAGTATCTGCCCTTTGGGACAGATGACCTCGCCGTCAATGATCACGTCCGGATGATTAATGTCCACCATGGCCACGGCGATGTCCTCGCGGTGCCCATTCTCCTGGCAGAGACCGATCACCATCGCCCGCACTGCCGACAGCATCTTCTCGTTGATATCGGCTGGCAGCTCCTGCACGCCGCCCACAGGCGACATCGCAATGGGCATGGCGCTACCGATGGTGGCCGCGCCGCTCATGAAAATGCCCTTGGTCGCCAGGCTAATCATCGCCCCGGCGCTCAAGGCGTCGGGATTGACATAGGCGTACACCGGACAGCCCTGGCGCTGCAGGCTGCGGATCCAGTCGATGATCTCCCGCGTTTCGGTCAACGCGCCGCCCGGCGTGTTCAGCTCCATGATCACCGCACTGGGCTTGATGCTCGCTGCATCCCGGAACGCCCGGCGAAAGACATAGAGCATGCTCTTGTCAATGGGTCCATCCACCGGCAACACAAAGACCCGCGGTGGCAGCACTGCGCCGGGCTCCACCATGGCGCCAGCGCCGGCCGGCGGCGTCGCGGCAGTCTCCGCGCGACTCACGGAGGCGCCAAGCAGCAACAGCGTGGCCAACAACACATATCGTCTGTTCAGTTTTATCATCTGTTTTATCCCCCTGTTTTATAGGTGGCTATCACCGACACGCCATCGGGAATCACGGCCACGCGCGCGCCGGCGCCCTTAATGGCGAAGGCCTTGGCGAGAGCCTCCGCCGGCGTCCGCGCTACCTCTAGGTGCAATCCACGGATAATGGCCGGATCGCACTGGTCACTCAGCAATATCACCTGATGCTGGCTGAGGATGCGCGCCAGCACTTGGCTTTCCCACTGGTCTGGCAAGGTCTCGGCCTGCGGCACTTTCGCCAGGCGCGCCAACAGCTCTGCCGGGTTGGCGGCATCCGCCAAGAAACGGTAGAACTGCTCGCCGCCGTGGCCGTCGTTGCAGGCCGCCGCCAGGATGATCACCGTGCCCGGCGCGCTGCCGAATTCGCCGGCAGTCATGCCTTTCACGGCCTGGTAGATATTCTGGTCCAACGGATAGCCGCCATTGCTGGTGATGACAATGTCCGCCGCCGGCACTTCAATCTGGCAGAGCCCCCGCAGATACTCGCAGCCGGCGTCATGCGCCGCCACGCTGTCGCCCGCAAAGGCCTTGATGACCTCCTTGGCGCCGTTGATCACCACATTCACAATGAAGGCCAAACGCGCCTGCCGCGCCGCCCACAGCATGTCGCGATGCAAGGGATTGCCGTCGAGATTGCCCGTGCGCGCCAGCGGCGACTGGATGAATTCCGAACAGTGATTGGCCAGCACCGTCGCAGTGCCCGCTATGCCCGGCAGCACGCTCTTGCGACCGCCAGAAAAACCCGCAAAAAAATGCGGCTCAATAAAGCCCTCGGCCAACAGCAGATCGCAATCCACCGCCAGCTTGTTGATCCACAACTCGCCGCCGGAAGGCAGTATGCCCAAAAAACACAGGCTCGCCGCATCCCGGGAATCGTGCATCACGATCTTCTCGTGGTCGTAGATGTCATCGCCGAGCTTCTGGCGCAATTCGTCCGCCGATGTTGCCCGGTGCAACCCCGTGGCCACCAGCAGCGTGATGTCAATGGCGGGATTGCCCTCGCGCAACTGCCGCAGCATGGGCGGCAAGATCGCCCGGCTCGGCACCGGCCGCGTATGGTCGCTGACGATGATCACCGCGCGGCGCTTGCCACGCGCCAGCGTCGCCAGCGGCGCGGAGCCGATGGGATGCGCCAGTGCCTCTTCGACCAGCGCCAGGCCGTCGGCCGCCGGCTGGCAATGATGCACCGACGACTCGTAGATGCCAACCAGATTTTCATCGGGAATCGTAAATGTCACCGCGCTTTTGGCGTACGGTACGGATACTTGCGCCATGGTCGTGTCCTCGTGTAATTATAGGTCGGTCCGCACTCGCGCCGAGCCGCTGCAATGCCGGTGATATCGTTGCGCCAGTCGCGGCGCTGCTCAGGGATTGAAAAGCTGTTCGCCAATCAACGCCGTGAAGAATGAGCCGGTGAATAGCAAGGGCCGATCCTTTGGCAGCTCGGCTGCGCTCTGCAGGTCGCGAATCACCGCACGCACGGTCAGACCGGCCTGGGCCGCCTCGCCGATCAGTTCGTCAAGACCCGAGCCCTTGCCCGTATGGGGATTGGTAAGTATATACTCTGCCGGCAAGGAGCGCAAAGCCTGAACCATCCCTTTGCTGTCTTTGCCCTTCACCACGCCGAGCACCACCGTCCAGTGCACGCCCGGATACAAGGCCAGCAGCGCTGCGCAGAGTTTCTCCATGGAATCAGCGTTGTGCGCCGCATCCAGCAGCACCAGCGGCTCGTCGCTGATCTTCTCACAACGCGCACGCAGCTCCGGCAGCCGAAACGCCGTCGGCGAGGACACCACGCCAAGGCAGTCCAGGGCCGTCAACGCCAACGCAAAATTGTCCAGCAAAAATGGCGCGCACGGCGTCGGCAGCAAGGCGCGTTCGTCAGAACTGAGTGCACGGGGGCTGATCACCTCGCAGCCCAGTGCGACCGCCCGCGCCCTGATCACCGCCGCCGCTGCAGCGTAGGGCTGCTTGCCCATCACCACCGGCACGCCGGCCTTGATGATACCGGCCTTTTCGCCGGCAATCGCCTCAATGGTATTGCCCAAGAGCGCCATGTGGTCGTAGCTGACCGGCGTAATCACTGTGCAGCAAGGCGTGGACACGACATTGGTGGCGTCGAGCCGGCCGCCAATGCCCGTTTCCAGCACTGCGTATTCCACGCCCTCGTCCACGAACAGCGCCATGGCCATCACCGTGAACAGCTCAAACAGGCTCGGTTCCAAACCCGCCGCCGCGACCTTGCCCTCGAACTCGCGTCCGAAAGCCGTCAGCCGCTCATAACTGAGCAGAGCGCCATCAATCTCAAAACGCTCGCGGACCGTCACTAGATGCGGACTCGTAAACAGGCCCACCCGCCGACCCGCCGAAATCAGCAGATTGGCGATAAAATGGCAGGTCGAGCCCTTGCCCTTCGTACCAGCAACATGCACCACCCGCAAGCGCAACTCCGGATGGCCCGCCAACGCCAACAGCGGCTCCATCCGCGCCAACGAGTAGTTCGCCGGATCGTGCTGCTTGGCAGCGTCTTTCTCCGCATCAAAATAAGGCCGGAAAAGCGCGAAAAACGCATTCTCACATTGTTTGTCGTAACCACGCATACGCCCGTGCTCCGTGCTCCTCTTGCGACCAGCTGCAACCGGCCGGAATATCAAAGGACGCGCCAGAAGCGCGTCCTTTGATACAAAATCAACGTGTCAAACAAGCCGCATAGCCCCGCTGCGACAACGCCGCCAGCGTCGCCGCGCGTGCCCACGCCGTCATTTGTCGGGGGTTTCGAGTTTCGCCAGGCGCGCTTCCAGATCGTCGATCTTCGCCTGCAGTTGCTTGATGGTCGCATTGCAGGGCAACAGCGAATGGCCACGGGTCTTGATGACTTCCTCAATGCGTTCCGTCAGCTCCTCGTTGGTCTTCTTGCCCTGCTCAAGAATGTTGTCCAGGACTTTGCGGCCTTCGTCCGGGCTCAACTTGGCCTGCTTGACCAACTCGCCAAACACGTCTTCGGCCTTGTTCTTGGTCATGGCCGCAGCACCCAAACTGAAAAGCAAACTCTTCTCAAACAAGTCCAACATCGCCATCCTCACTTTCTTGGAATCACCACTCTAGGGAAAAAAATTAGCGCGGCTAGGCACAGCGGCATGCACTGCCGGCAGCACCACAATAATAACCCGTTGACGACAATTAACAAGGCCCACATGGCGATAAAGCGCAACGGCGTAGTGCCCCGCACAGGGATTCCAGCCACGTCCCTGCGACGCCGAGGACCGGCGGTACCCCCTTAGCGGCGCGCGGCGCTGGGGGAGCCTCCTTTATCGGACGGATCGGACGGATCGGACGGATCAGTCTGATTGATCCGCCCGATCCGTCCGCGAAAAAGTCCAAGGCCGTAGAGCCAGTGTTTATCAATCCCTGAACGATTACAAAACCCCAGGATATAGTTTTATTGGTTTGTATTCCGAAATTACTCAAGTATTATAGGATTTCACACGATCAACCTGTTAAGGATACTATCGCGATGAACTACATCAAAAGAGCATTGAGTGATGAGATATCTGGCCGCCTTTTCACTGGCAAAGCCATCATCTTGTACGGCCCACGCCAGTGTGGTAAAACCACCATGATTAAGCACCTGGTCGCCAGCTATAGCGACCAGGTGCTTTGGCTGAATGGCGATGATCCAGATACTCGTCAGACCTTGAGTGGCATTACAACTGCCAGCTGGAAACGCCTGCTGGGCAAGCGGTCGATTCTGGTGCTCGACGAAGCTCAACGCATTGAAAACGTCGGCTTAGCCCTGAAATTAGTGGTAGACGAATTGCCAGACGTACAGGTCATCGCTAGTGGTTCGTCGTCTTTTGAGTTGATGAACCGTACGGCCGAGACACTCACTGGCCGCAAGTTTGAATACCAGTTGTTCCCGTTTTCTTTCGCAGAACTCTGTGAGGAGCATGGGCTGTTTGCGGAAAAACGAGAAAGGGAGCGGCGCATGCTCTACGGGAGCTATCCCGATGTCGTGACGCATCCCGGCGACGAACAACAACGCTTAAGCGAACTTGCCGGGAGTTATTTATTCAAAGACATTTTCGCCCTGGAAGGACTCCGCCGCACGAGCATTCTTGACAAGCTCATTCGTGCACTCGCTATGCAAATCGGCTCGGAGGTCAACTACCAGGAGCTAGCGGGCTTGACCGGGACAGACTGCAAAACCATTGAACGTTACATCGACCTGCTGGTGAAATGCTACATCCTCTTTCCCCTTGGCGCCTATAGCACGAATCTCCGTAACGAGATCAAAAAGAGCCGAAAAATCTATTTCTGTGATCTCGGCATCCGCAATGCCGTTATCAACAACTTCACGTCGTTAGACTCACGAACCGATGCGGGTGGAATGTGGGAAAATTATCTCATCATTGAACGCTTCAAGAAAATCCGGAATCTGCCATTCCCTCCCCGCACGTTCTTTTGGCGAACCCTTGCTCCACAAAGCCACGAGATCGACTATCTCGAAGAAGCGCAGGGGCAACTGTATGCTTGGGAAATTAAGTTGCGCCAAAATAGCAAAGCGCGTATTCCACAAGCTTTCCTCAAAGCCTACCCAAACGCCGTAACCAACATTCTCACTCCAGACTATTTTGACCATTTTCTCCTTGATTGAACACCCCAGGCGACTGCTCAACTGCTGTCGCGCAAATTGGACGGCCAAGCAGCACATCTTCAATAAAAAAATCTGCGAAAATCAGCGGAATCAGCGGATAGCAAACGCCTTTGCCGCCGTCCCAGCGGCGCTCCCAGGACTCCCAGACGTAATCGGTCAGTGCCCCCCCCGGTGCGGAAAACACCGGGGACAATTTGCTGGAAACCCACGGCCAGTCGCCGCTCAACCATTCGATCTTGATTTCCGCCGACCTTTACGGCAGCAGGTTTCATAGGAGTGATTGATTACCAAAACTGTGGTGCCTCTACGAGGCACTGTCTGTTGGCAGGCGGCGTCCCCAGGCTAAAGCCTGGGGTTAAGCATGGTTATGCGCCTACGGCGCAAAAACATGGATATTTAATGATGGTGGTTTTCGGCCCGATTCGGACAAAGCAAGTCGTCTGATCGGCCAAGTTCGGCCCGGAGGGCCGTACCATGCATAACCCCTGGTGAGGCGCCCGGAGGGCGCCGCAACCAGGGGTGAGGCGACAACTTAAAATTGCGCCTGGAGGGCGCCACATTGGTTAGGCACGTCCCGTCTTACCGCGTCGGAGGGGGCATGTCGTGCATCCAATAGCAATGGCTGACCGATTGCGGCAACAGGTTTCATAGGAGCCATTGAGAATGGACGCACGGCATGCCGCCGACGTCAACCCCAGGTAAGCAAGTGAGTTCCATTGCCTCTTTGTCCCCAGTCAGCTTCGCCGACTGGGGACAAAGAGGCCGAGGAACACGAACAATACTGGCGCTTTACCCAGGGCGACGCTCCGCCTTTGGCGTCGCTTGCCCTGGGCTGGTATGCTTCGCGCTTTCAGCGCTTCTGCCGCTTCGCGGCCTGGGATGCCTGGCGCGCGCCAGGCTCCGCCTGCTGACAGCTGGCGACGGCGCGGGCTAAAAGCCCGCACCACGGTTGTGACAGGGGCGCGCCTTGGGCCGCCTGTTGCTCTATGGCTCAATTATCAATGGCTGACCGATTACTCCCAGACTCCCCCTTCCCCATACGTGTGCTTTCGCTGCCGGGTCGGCTGTGTATATTAGGCCGATCAGAACCGCCGCCCACGCCCGGCAGACACGCCGGTCATCGGTAGCGGAATCCTTTCCACGTTTTATTTGTTCAGGAGGTACAGCAATGCGACAAGGCAAATACGGTTGTGCGGTATGGGGTTGCGGCTGGGTCGCCAGCGGCCACATCAACGCCTATCTGCGCCATCCGGCCTGCGAGGTCGTCGCCCTCGGCAGCCGTTCCAGCAGCAGCATTGAGGCCAAACAGAAGGAATTCGGCATTGCGACTGCCGCCTATACCGACTTCGCCGCGCTGCTGGCTGACGAACGAGTGGACATCGTTTCCATCTGCACGCCCAACAACCAGCACGCGCAGGAGTGTATCATGGCGGCCAAGGCCGGCAAGCACGTCTTCATCGAAAAGCCCATCGCCATCCGCGAAGAGGACCTCCCGGCCATGATCGCGGCGGTCGAGGGCGCTGGCGTGAAATCCATGGTGGGCTTCATTTTGCGCTTCAAACCGCTGGTCGCCATGCAGCGCCGACTCGTTCAAGAGGGCGAACTCGGGCGGGTCTTCATGGCCAATGTCGATTACTGGTTCGGCCGCGAACGCCCCGGCTGGATGAAACACCGCGACGACTGCGGCGGCGCCTTCATCCTCGCCGGCTGCCATTCCGTGGACATGGCCCGCTACATCGTCGGCGCCGATATCTGCGAGGTACGCGGCGATGCCGCCATGGTCGGCGATTACTACGAGTATCCGCCGGTAGAAACCGCGCAGGTCCGCTTCAGCAATGGCGCCCTCGGCGTCTTCACCTGCTCGCTGGTCGGCTGCAATCCCTACACCGCGAACATCCACGTCCTGGGCGAAAAAGGCACCATCATGAACGACCGTTTCTACCTGCGCCGCTTCGCCGGTCAGGCGGACTATTTCACCATCGACACCGGCAGCAAAAACTCCGGCAATGTCTATGACCATCCCTTCCCTGCCATGGTCGGCCACTTCATCGACTGCATCCGCGAAGACCGCGAATCGCCACACAATCTGCGCGACGCCGTCAACGCCCACCTCGCCTGCCTGGCCATCCGCAAAAGTGCCGACGCCAAAGGCCAGAAGATTCTCATCGACAACGACACGTGCACGCTGGCACTCGCATAAGCCCACCCAAATCTGTCGCCGCCCCGGCCAAAGCAGTCCGGCCAACCCCCGTCATTCCCCAAGCCCCGCAACAGGAGCCACGCCATGTCCAACCAACCCGCCGCACGCCTACGCCACGCGCGCCCTGCCCGGCGCGCCGCGCTTGCCGCCCTGGTCCTCGTCTTCCTCGCCTTCCTCGCCATCGCGACAACGTCGCGCGCGGGCGACGCGCCTCTGCGTGGCGTCATTCCCCTGGCCAGCGCCGACGGCGCCTGCAACTGGCTGCTCACCAACGCCGAACCGTGGCGCCAGAGCATCTCACTGATCGACTACTCGCCGGTCATCGGCAAGGTCCTACAGGTCACGGCCACGCCGACGGTCTTCCAATACTCCGAACTGCGCCCAAACAAGCCGGTCTTGATCGCCAACAACGCCGCCGAATTCAACGGCGTGTTACAGCTGGACATCTTCTCGGACCCGGCAGACGCCATGCTCGCGGTCTGCGTGCGCATCCAAGACCGCACGGGCGAGTTCTTCCAGTACCACCAGCCCGAAACCACGCGGCTCCGCACGGGCCAGTGGTCCACCGTGGCCGTGCCCGTCGGCACGCCATACAAGCACCGCAGCAACTGGGGCGGCAACAAGGACGGCGTCATCGACTACCCCGTGTCGTTCTACGCAGTGACCATCGACTACACTCGCGGCTTCATCGGCCAAACACGCATGCTCTTCGACCTATTCACCTGGACGCCAGCCGCAGACGCCGCCACCGTCACCCCGCCAACACCCGCGCAATAAATCCAACATATAGCCGCCACCCACCCCGAAAGGACTACTCCCATGTCACGCCATCTCGCCTTCCTTGTCGTCAGCATCGTCGCCGTCATCGCCACCCTCACCGCCAACGCCCAAACCGACCCATACGAAAAATTCGGTCTGCCGAATTTCATCATCGGCGCGCAGACCCACTTCATCCAGGGCAAGGGCAGCATTCCCAACAACCTCGATCTCCTCCAGGAAGCCGGCATCATGGCCCTGCGCGACGAATGCACCTGGGGCATTGTCGAGGGCGAGAAAGACAAGCTGGTGGTGCCCTCAATCTACGACCAGTACATCAACGGCGCCCGTGACCGCGGCATCCTGCCGCTCATCATCCTCAATTACGCCAACCGCTTCTACGACGGCGGCAGCTACCCCCGCAGCGACGAAGCCGTCGAAGGCTACGCCCGTTACTGCGAAACCATGGTCAGCCACGGCAAGGGCCGCGTCCAACTCTACCAGATCTGGAATGAATGGGACGGCGGCTGCGGTATGAACCGCGATAAATTCGGCCGCGGCGATGTGGACAGCTACATGAAAGTCATCCGCACCGTCTATCCCCGTATCAAGAAAATCGACCCCAATGCCGCCGTCATCAGCAACTCCGTCTGCACCGGCGACGAGTTCTTCGAAGAGACTCTCAAGCAGGGCCTGGCCAATTACTGCGACATTCTCTGCCTGCACACCTACGTCTACGGCCGCGCGGACAGCAAGCCCGAGCAGGCGTGGCTCGAACGCATGCACAACATCCGCGAAATGATCAAAAGCTACAACAACGGCCAGGAAAAGCCCCTGGTCATCACTGAAATGGGCTGGCCGACGCATATCGGCGCCCGCGGCAGCAGCTACGAGACCAGCGCCCAAAACCTCGCCAGGGTGTACCTGCTGGCCAAGACCATCCCCTACATCAAAGGCATCTGGTGGTACGACTTCCAGGACGACGGCTGGGCCTACAACTACAACGAAAACAACTTCGGGCTGGTCCGCCCGGACCTCACTCCCAAGCCGTCCTTCAATGTCCTCCGCGATATCAGCACCCTCATCAAAGACGGCCAGTTCGTCGAACAGGTCGATGCCGGCCGCGAAGACCTGTGGATCCTCCGTTTCAAGCTCGGGCAGGACGATGTCCTGGCCGCCTGGACGACCAGCAGCGAGGAGGAAGTCCAGCTGGTCCTGCGCAGCGACGCCGCCAAGCCCACGTCCCTCGCCGTCCGCCGCGCCGGCGAAATTGCCCGTCGTGGCACCTGGGGCCACCGCCCCTGGGCCACCGCCGAGCGCCGAGTCGATCGCAGCGCCAAGCCCGACCCGCAGCTCTACAGCTGCACCCTCAGCCAGATGCCCACCATTATCAGCGGCGATCTCAGTCAAGTCCGCATCGACAGCTGCACGCCACGCCCCTACCCGGAAAACGCCCGCCCACTGCGCAGCATCCTGCGCATCCCCCACCGCAGCGCCATCGCCGCCCCGATGGGCCAGCCGGCCATGCCAGTGCACTTCGCCCAAATCAACAACTACGACCGCCTGGGCGACACGCCCTACGGCGGCCCCGATGACCTCGATACCAGCTTCACCGTCAACTACGACCGCGATCAGCTCCAACTGACCATCACCGTCAAGGACGATGTCCTCCTCAACTCCGACAACGCCGAAAACGCCTGGGGACAAGACGGCATCCAGCTCGGCCTGCAAATCCTTGACGACAATCAGCAGAACATCCCCCGGCGCACCGAACTCGACGTCGCCCTCACGCCACGCGGCCCGGAGGTCTTCCTCCGCGAAAGCCAGACCGGCCGGACGCCCGGCGTCATCAGCGAGGTCCGCTGCACCATCGCCGAAAGCGCCACCACCCGCGTGTACACGCTGATCATACCAGCGCAGGTCCTCGGCACCAAAGCCTTCGAACCCGGCGCGACCCTCGCCGCCAGCATCCTCGTCAACGACAACGACGGCAATGGCCGCAAGGGCTTCATGACCTGGGGCAAGGGCATCGGCCGCAGCAAAGACCCCAGTGGCTACAACCTGATCATCATGCAGTAACATCTGCACCCGGATAGCCGGCCGGGCGCAAACCGCTGTGCGCCCCAGCCGGGCTCCCGACCACACTCACCGCGTCATTGCCGCCAACCATCGTCCACCCGCAGGAGAAAGGCCCGCCGTTATGTCCTTCCGCTTCACTGTGTTGGCTGCCGCCCTGTTGACCGCTGTCCTTCCCTGTCTGGCGTTGGATGAACTCCGCGCCGGCTTCCGCTCGCCCCCCTCGGGCGGCCGCGCCCAGACCTGGTGGCACTGGTCCAGCCGCATGGTGACCAAAGAGGGCATCAGCGCCGACCTGGAGTCCATGCGTGACATCGGCTACGAAGCCGCCCATATCTTCTCCGCATCCATGAGCCCCAACCCGCCCGGCGAGTACCCGCAAGTCCTCAGCGACGAATGGCGCGAACTCCTCCGCCACACTGGCGCCGAAGCGCGCCGCCTCGGCATCGACCTCGGCATGCACAACTGCCCCGGCTGGTCGAGCTCCGGCGGACCCTGGATCACCCCCGATGTGGCCATGCAATTCGTCGTCGCCTCCGAAACCAGCGTCAGTGGCCCCGACGAACAACGCGTCGTCCTCCCCCAGCCCGAAACCCGCCACGACTTCTATCGCGATATCGCCGTGCTGGCTTTCCCCGACCTCAATCACCACGCGCCACCGACCATCACCTGCGATTTCACCACCGATCACCCGGAAGTCCTCCTTGACAACGACCGCGCCAGCGCCGTCGCCCTCCCCGTCAAGGAGAAGGACACCAGCGCCGTCATCACCCTCAGTTATGACGAGCCCATGACGGTCCGCGCCCTGGAACTGACCTTCAGCGAAACCCACCTCTACATCAGCGGTCAACTTGAGGTCTCTCAGGACGGCACCAGCTTCCAGCCCGCCTGCCGTTTCAACTACGGGCTCCACAACGACCAGCGCGGCCCCAAGTACAGCAGCATCAGCCCGGCCGTCAGCGCCCGCGTCTTCCGCCTGAGCTTCCAGCACCTCGTGCCGCCGGTGTTCATCCGGCCAGTCGATGTCCGCCTCAATGGCATTCGGCTGTTGACGGCGCCCATGATCGCCAATGTCGATGCCGTCAATTCCGCCGGCAGCAGCTTCGCCTACCGCCCAGCGCCACCAGCGCCACAGGACAGCGGCATCAGCCCCGAGGCGATCATTGATTTGACGGCAAAACTCCAGCCCGACGGCAGCATCACCTGGGCGCCGCCGCCCGGCCGCTGGACCATTCTGCGCATTGGCCACACCCCCACCGGCAAAATGAATGCCCCGGCCTTTCTCCGTGGTCTCGAATGCGATAAACTCAACCGCCGCGGCCTCGAAGCCCACTGGCCGCACATGGTCGATGTCTTCCAGCAAGACCTGCAGGGCGCCCTCAAATACGTCACCATCGACAGCTATGAAGTCGGCGGCCAAAACTGGACTAGCGGCTTCGACCAGCAATTCGCCCGCCGCCGTGGCTACGACCTCCTGCGCTACCTCCCGGCCGTCCTCGGCTACCAGGTCGGCGCGGCCGAGGACAGCGCCCGCTTCCTCTTCGATTTCCAACGCAGCGTCGCCGAACTTTTCGCCGAAGAGTACTTCGATGTCTTCAGCGAACTCTGCCACCAGCACGGCCTGGTCGCCATCACCGAAAGCTACGGCGGGCCCTTCAACTACCTCCGTTGCGCCCGCCATGCCGACATCCCCACCGGCGAATTCTGGATCGAAAGAGAGCTGCCGGCCATCTTCCCCGGCTCCGCCGCCAACGTCCACGGCCGCGCGCGCGTTGGCGCCGAGGCCTTCACCACCGAGGCCCTCCCCGGCCGCTGGCAACAAGACCCGCGCCAGCTCAAGGAATACGGCGACCGCGCGTGGTGCAACGGCATCTCACAGCTGATCATGCACAGCTTCGTCCACCAGCCGTGGCTCAATGTGCGCCCCGGCATGACCCTCGGCCGCCACGGCGCCCATCTCTCGCGCAGCAACACTTGGTGGCCATACGGTCACGCGTGGGTCGATTACATCAACCGCAGCCAGTTCCTCCTTCAGCAGGGCCACGCCGTCCGCGATGTCCTCGTCCTCGCCGGCGAAAGCCGCCCCAATCACTACCCGGCCATCACCGAGCTCACCAATGCCGGCTACGCCTTCGATTACTGCTGCGTCGATGATCTCTACGACTCCCTCAAGGTCAGCAACGGCCGCGTGGTCGCGCCATCCGGCGCCAGCTACGCCCTGCTCTTCCTCGGCCCCGACCGCTATCTGAGCTGCAAAACCCTCCGCACCCTGCGCGATCTACTCCACGCCGGCGCCACTATCGCCGGCATCGCGCCCGCCGCCTCGCCATCGCTAACCGACACGCCCGACGAACATAGCACCCTGCGCCAGGAACTCTGGGGCGATCTCGCCGCCGGCCAACGCCGGCAAGTCGGCGCCGGCAGCATCATTTGCAGCGACAAGCCCCTCGCCGCCCTGCAGGCATGCGCCGTCCCCCCAGCCATCGTCGTCCCCCGCAGTGGCGCCAGCGCTGTCGTCCCCCGCGGCCTCAGCACCGTCCATCGCCGCCGCGGCCAGCTCGACATCTTCTTCATCGTCAACCAGAGCAGCGACGCCTTCCTCACCAAGGACATGGCTTTTCGCGTCCCCGCCGACCGCGTGCCGTCGCTGTGGTATCCCGACAGCGGCCTGGACGAGCCCGCCGCACTCTGGCAACGCCTGGAGTCTCACACAGCCGTGCGCCTTGCGCTCCCGCCCCACGGTTCGCTCTTCGTGGTCTTCGCCCCCGCCAGCACCGACGGCAACACCACCGCCCACTTCCGCGACCTCGTCAGCCAAGCCGCCGCCGGTGCCACCGCGGAGGACGCCAGCATCGTCATCACCCGCGCCATGTACCGCGCCCGCGGCGACCAGGACGGCATGGACGTCAGCGACACCATCCGCAAGCTCATCACCCCCAACGGGCTCTTCTTCACCGCCAACAACCAGACCTTCGGGCGCGATCCGGCGTCGAACCGCTTCAAGGAGCTCGTGCTTGACGCCATGGTCTACGGCCGGTTAATTCAGCGCGTCTATGCCGAGCACGCCGAGATCGCCTTCGACCGGTCTTTGTCAGCGGCTTCGCCAACGCAGTATGTACGCGTGGTCGACGGCGTGCCGCGCGTCTGCTTCACGGCTCCCGGCACCGCCGCCGTCATCGACCAGCTTGGCCAGCGCCGTGAGCTCAGCGTCGACGCCATCCCAGCGCCCATTGATCTGAGCAACGACTGGCAGCTGAGCTTCCCACCGGATCTCGGCGCCCCGCCAGCCGTCGCCCTGCCCCGCCTCATATCCCTCAGCGTTCACGACCTCGACGGCGTCAAGTATTTCGCCGGCACCGTCACCTACGCCCGCAGTTTCGACCTGCCCGCCGGCGCCCGGCAGGACTCTCGGCGCTGGCTGCTCGACCTCGGCAAGGTCCGCAATCTCGCCGAAGTCGAACTCAATGGCCGCGTCGTCGAGCTGCTCTGGAAACAGCCCTTCGCCTGCGATGTCACCAAGGACCTCCGGGAGGGCCCGAACCGCCTGGTCATCCGCGTCACCACGCTGTGGGTCAACCGCCTCATCGGCGACGCCCGCAATGACGAGCCCGTCCCCACTGTCAATGGCTGGCCACAGTGGGTGCTCGACGATCAGCCCAACTCCGGCAAGGGACACTTCTCCTACTCGACCTGGAAAGGCTGGCAGAAAGACGACCAACTCGTCCCCGCCGGCCTCATCGGCCCAGCCGCCCTCCGCTGCCACGAACTGCGGCCCTGAACGCGACCAGGCGCCCACGCCGCGCCATGCTCAGCCCTACGCCATGGCCTTGCCCATGGCGTAGGCGTCCTGGCAGTCCTTGGGGAACTGCTGGCGGTGCACGTCCTCTTTGTGCGCGGGATCAAAACGCGGCGCGTCGTACTTGCTGTAGTCCTGAAATTGCTTGGTGTCGCAGACATATAGCGTCTTCGCCTCCGACCCATACAGCATTTTCACGAAAAAGCGCGACATCCCAAAACGCTCTTCGTAGCCAAAAGCGCCCATCTGCTCTCGGGGCACATTCATGGTGTAGACGAAAGAAATCGGATATTTCTTGTTCACCAGCGACGTGCGCTCGGCATCGTAACGAATGACTGGGAAAAAGAAGCGCTCCATGAACGCCCGCATCAGGCTGCTTTCGCCGCCCAGATACACCGGCGTGCCCAGAATCAGCCCGTCGGCATCCGCCAGCTGGTCAAAAACCGCCCGCAGATCGTCCCTTACGGCGCAGCGGCCATAACTCGGGCCACCCTTGACCTTACAGGCAAAACAGCTGACGCAGCCACTGAAACGCAGGTCGGCAAGATGAATCAGCGCCGTCGTGGCTCCAGCCTCGGCCGCCCCCTTGAGCGCATGCTCCAATACCGTCGCCGTGTTGCCACTACGCCGGGGACTGCCGTTGATCGCGTATATCTTCTTCATGTCTTCCCTTTCGTGTTAACTGCCTCGCTATGCTCAATCACGCAACGCCCAGCCCCGCCCGCACTCGCGGCCGGCTCCGCGCGCACCTTCAATATGCTCCCGAACGCACGACTGACAAGGCCCGCCGACACACACTCCATCCGTATGTAATCGGTCAACCATTGATACCAGCCGGTCCTGGGGGACGCCTTGGACCGCTGGGACTACTTGACGGCGGCGCAGGGACGAGGACTCACGATTCATGAGGCATGGTCCCATGGATTGGACTGTGGGGACGCTAGGGACCATGGGGAATGACACATTGGACTCAGGGGACTGATGGCCGACGCCTGGGACTCCTAGGAACCACGTTTTGCGGCAGGTTTTCGCAGCCGGATCCGACCGATCAGACAGATCAGACCGATCAATCAACCGGATCCGACCGATCAGACAGATCAGACCGATCAATCAACCGGATCCGTCCGATCCGTCCGATCCGTCCGATCCGTCCGATCCGTCCGATCCGTCCGATCCGTCCGATCCGTCCGATCCGTCCGATCCGTCCGCGATAAAAGACGATCGATCAGACAGATTGGCCACGTTCGGCCCGGAGGGCCGCACCATGCATAACCCCTGGTGAGGCGCCCGGAGGGCGCCGCAACCAGGGGTATGACAGCAATTTAGAATTGCGCCCGGAGGGCGCCACATTGGCCAGGCACGTCGTGGCCAACCGCGCTAGACGGCGACATGTCGGGCATCCAATATCACCCCCAAGTTAGCAAGCGTGTTCCATTGCCCCTTTGGCCCCAGTCAGCTTCGCCGACTGGGGCCAAAGGGGCCGAGCAACACGAACAGAGTCGCCGTTGTACCCAGGGCGGCGCACGCCTACAGCGTGCTTGCCCTGGGCTGGCATGTTTCGCGCTTTCAGCGCTGCTGTCGCTTCGCGGCCAGGGAAACACACACGTTTGGCTCCGCCTGAATCTCTACGGCTCAATTATCAATGGGTGACCGAATTCTCCGTATTTGCCAGCGCCCCGACCCTCACTCGCAGCGCACCGCCAACGCCGGCAAGCCACAAACAATCTTTTTTTATCTTTTTTTGCCGAAAGTCTTGACTTGGCACCAAAGATATTGTAACATTTAGCATAACAGTTTAGGAAGAGTATGATAACGGTATGTTATTAATGAGGATATGAGCTATGAACATCACGTCTAAGCGAAAGAATCTGGCTCAAAGCATCCGCAATCAACTCTACAACAAAATCATGGCCGGTCAGTACCGCAGCGGCACCGCATTGGCTTCCAACAAGGAATTGGCCGAGGAATTCGGCGTGTCGGTTCTTACCGCCGACCGCGCGGTACGCCAGTTGGTTGTCGAAGGCCTGGTCTATCGCGAGCAAGGCCGCGGCACCTTCGTCAGCGAACTGCCAAGCAAGACCGGCACCAGGACCTACCGCATCGGCATCGGCGATGTTAATCACTTCCCCCTGACGCCCGCTCTAAAAGACGCCCTTGACGCCATTCCAAAGACCCTCTCCATGACGCTCAGAGAGCAGCATTGCGAGCCGTCACTGCTGGAATACCAGGAAATCGAAAACCGCGACCGCTTCGCCAAAATAGCCGCCACCCTCGATGCGTTCATTCTTTCCCGTGCCTACCTCGACGCGAAAACCATGGCGAATCTGGCAACCGTACCCCAGCTGCCCGTGCTAGTCATCGAAACGGAAACCGTTCTGGATTTGCCATACCACCAAGTCGTAATGGACTGCCGCCGCGGCCTGCAACAAGCAGCCGCAAAAATCACCGCCCTGGCCCCGCCGGACATCATCGCCGTCTATGAACAACACAAACACGGCGTCCTGCGCCTGAGTACGTTCCGGGAAGAACTGGCCGCGGCCGGCTACCCCATGGAGCGCTGTCATGACATCGCCGTCGATGAATGGGGCGTGCGCTCCGGCGTCGCCAGCTACCGCCTCGGCATGAAGCTCAGCAAGGACCTCAAGGTCAAATTCGTCTTCTCGACCTCGGACGTCGTCAGTCTCTCCATGCTTGAAGCGTTCTTCGACGCCGGGCTGAACCCGGGCAAGGACTTCCAGCTGCTCAGCGTGGACAACATCGAGGGTGCCGGCTACTCGCCCTTCGCAACGCCACTGCTCACTACTGTCAACAGCCTGACGCTGCCGGTCGCCCAACGCGCGGCAGAACTCATGCTGCAAATCCTGCAAAAGCCCGCCGATGAACACATCATTGTCAGGCTGCCGTCCGCACTGGTCATCCGCGATACCGCTTTTGCGCCATAAAGCGACAGCGAAGCACACGCGCATTGTCCATGCCGTCGTTGAATAAAGAGTCCTTCCGTACCGTGAATCCACAACATGAAAAATGAAATCAGCCCGGGAGTCACAAGCATGAGCACGACAACAAACTACGGCGAACGGTCACACAACGGTGAGAGCAACATGCGTCATGAGCTGCAACCAAGCAGCCCCCGCCGGGCTTTCACGCTGATTGAGCTCCTGGTTGTGATTGCCATCATCGCGATCCTGGCGGCGATGCTGCTTCCGGCACTGGCCAAGGCCCGCGAAAAAGCCCGTGCGGCCTCCTGCATCTCCAATTTGAAACAGTACGGGCTGGCTGTTACCACCTACGCAGACGACTCCGATGGCTTCGCACCCAATCAGCTAAGCGGTACCCTCACTTGGACGACGTCGTTCTACGAAGTCGGCTTGGGCATTCCCAAACAAAGCAGCTCATCCATCCCGCCACCGAAGATCGCCTACTGCCCAAGCATGGAAACCAGCGGCTTCACGCTCTATTACCACACCAGCTACGGCCTCAACACCTACTTCACCAGCGGCGCCACCCCGCACAAGCTCACCATGGCGCAAAAACCCAGCGAGAACATGGTCTTCATGGACTGGGCTTCCGTGGGCTCTTCCCCACGCGTCGCCTCGGGCTACAGCGTGAACACCATAACCAGGCAGCAGACCGTCTGCAGGCATAACGGCCAGGCCAATGCCTGTTTCGCCGACGGGCATACCGAGTCCATCAAACAGCAGCAGCTCAATGTGATAGTGGTCGCCGAAACCACCAGCCCGTGGTACCATCAGTTCTGGAACCCCAAAAAATAACCAAGGCATCTCAACGCCGGTGCCGACAAACACTGAATGAGTTGAGAACACGCAGGGTATCACACATGACAGCCTCACGTAAATACCTCCTACACCTTCCCATACTGTGCCTCAGCCTAACGGCGTTCGCCAACGAAACCATATACGACTTCAGCTATGGCGATGTCGGCTTCAACGAAACTCTGCCGCCCGAAAAACGTGGCGTCACAGTCATTCGCCCGGAAGAAGGCGCCCAAGGCCTGCTCATTCACTACGATAAATACGCGGTTGGCAACGCAACCTGGCCATACGTCGATATCAAAGCCTCAGCCATGCGCGGCAGCGACTGGAGCGGCTATATCACCCTCGTCATCAAAAGCGAAAACCCCGGCCCGGCCATCACGGACTTCAAAGTGACTCTCCGTGACAAGACGGGTAAAAGACACACGGAAAGTGTCGCCCTGCCGGCAAACGCCACCAGTGATGTTGGTATTGACCTGACAAAACTGGCCGACAAAATCCAGCTCGCTCAGATCAGCCGCATTGATTTCGCCCTGGCCAAGCCCACGACAGCAACCCGCGTCAAACTCATATCGCTCGCCCTCACCAAGGACGCCATGCCATCGGCCACCGCCGGCGCCGGCGCCGGCGCAGCTACGGCAACAGACCCCAACCGTATTGTCACAAGGCTTTACGATCTGCGCGGCGATATCATGCGCGGCGCAACAATCACGCAGGGCCTGCGCATCAGCGCAAACGACTTTGCTGACATCAAAGTGAGCAATGACGCCTGGCTAGACGGCGCCCCGCGCTATCCGTCGTTGACTCTCCGCGCCGACCAAGGCGGCGCCCTCGGCCAAGGCGATCTGGGCTACATGACCCATATCGCTTACAACCTCGAACAGGTCGCCGGCTATGGAAACTACCTGGGCATGATGATCGCTGCCGGGGGCAAGCGTATGTGGCACGGCATCGGCACTCTCGGCGAGGGCTTCCCAAGCAATGACTCACAACAGCTGTGGGAATCGGCGCTCGACCTGGGCAACGCCGAGTCCCTGGTCATCACTTCCGTCGGCTCCTTCAACGCCCACACCTTCAGAATCAACCAACTCCAATTTGAATTCCGACCGGAAGCCCTGCTTGATCAAGTGAATGCCACCCTGGCCCTCGTCTCCCGCCAGGCCCTCGACCAGGCGGAAAGAGCCCAGCTCGACGCCATGGCCCAAGCCCTAACCACCGCCTACGCCAAGGTAAAAGGCGGCACCTTCAGATATGGCGACGCCATGGACTTCAATCGCCGCGCCAGCGACACGAAACAAAACGCGCTGACCCTCCTGCGCCGCCACAACGCCCGCATTCTGCCAGCAATGACCGCCAAACAATTCGGCGTCGGCATCGCCGACAGCATGACGTCCGTATTCCTGGAAGGCCCGGGATCGGAAATAGTCCCGGCGACGGCGCACACGCTGGATATGGCCGGCAATGAATACGAGAGCTTCCAAGTGGTCGTCGCCGCAACCGACAGCGCCCTGCTAAACGTCCGCGTCGAAGTCGAAACGCCTCTTGACGCGCGGGGCAATGCCATCGCGGCAGACGTCGCGGTGGTCGGCCACGCGCTGAACAAGCGCCACAATTACCCGCAGGAACACATCGGCCACTATCCCAATTTCATCATCCCCTACCAGCAGAGCTGCGATGTCGCCGAGCACGAAACCGTCGCTTTCTGGGCGCGCCTCAAGACCCCGCGCGACGCACCTCCCGGCACCTACCGCGCCACGCTGCGCGTCAGCGCCGACTCCGTCGCGCCCTACAGTTTTCCCCTGCTGGTCAATGTCTTCAACTTCTCCCTGCCTGACGGCACGGTCCTGCCAACGGCATTCCACGTCCTGGAGCCCCGCATGACTGGCTTCTACAAGGCGAATGACGAGCCGGAAAAGTCGCAGGCGCTCGCCCGCAATCTCATCGACGTCTGCGCCGACTACAAAATCCCCTTCAATCACCTCTACTGGGAACAGACCACCGCCGATTCACGCCGCAACTATTTCGACAAACTCAAGTACCTCCACGACAAGGGCCTGCTCACCAGCTTCGCCTGGTGCACCCTGCAGCTGACCAGCACTCCCGGACACAGCCGCTTCAATACCAGTTACTGGATGGACCCCGACGACCCAGAGGTCGATCGTTTCATCACCAGTGTCAAAGAACACCTGGATAAGTGGCTGCCGCTCTGCCGGGAATTCGGCTTCGCCGACAAGGGCTACATCTACGCCTTCGATGAAGGAAGTCTCAACGCGGTGACCGCGCGCATTCTGGCGGAAATCAAGCAGAGCTACCCAGACATTCCGGTCATGACCTGCGGACGCTTAGGCAGCCCCGATGCGCCAGCAGTCAAGGACGTGGACATCTGGGTGCCCATCACCCCACGCTTTATCGCCCGCCCAGAGCTGGTCGCGGCAAACCGGGCGGCGGGCCGACAGGTGTGGTGGTACGTCTGCAATTTCCCGCGCCCGCCACACCCCACCTTGATGCTTGACGTCCCCGCCATCATGCCCCGGCTCCTCATGGGCATGATGACCCAAAAATACCGTCCGGACGGCTTCCTCTACTGGGGCGTCATCGCTTGGCGGGGCAAGCAGCACGATATCATCAGCTACGGGCCACGCACCAACTGGGACTCCGAAACTGTCGCCGGCGACAGCGAAGAAGGCAATCTCTTCGGTCCCGGCCTGAACTACACCCTGCTGCCAACTATCCGCGTCGAAAATTACCGCGACGGCTGCGAAGATCACTGGTACTACGAACTCCTCGCGCGCGCAATCGCCAACCACGCGAACGACGTGGACGAGACGCTCCTCGCTGAAGCCAAAGCCGCCCTGGCAGTCCCCGACATCATCGTCAAGGGGTCCAGCGAGTACACCAGGGACCCGCAGATCATCCGCAATCAGCGCCACAAGGTCGCGTCACTGCTGGAAAAACTGCGCCAGAAATAGGCGCGGCGATCACCAGCGCATGATCACCGGCGACAACACCAGGCCGGCCAACAACAATTACCCCCATACGCCTGCACCACCAGCATAAAAAACGCCCGGTCGCGGCTGCGAATTCTGCCTGCTACCGGGCCACGCTATCTTGCCAGCCGCGTGGGGACGCCCAATCGGCACCCGACGCCGTAGGCGGCAAACGACCGCCTCTCAGATATGGCCGTTGTTGTCGGCCACGCTTGAGTCGGTGCCGGGCTGGGGAATCAGCGCGTCATCGAAGTGAATCATGACCTTCGACGCGGCCATCTGCTGCTGCAGGGTCGGCACGCAGATGTCGCTGATGGCCTGTTTGCCATCCAAGGCCATCGCGGCCGCCAGGCCGGCGGCCTGGCCGGTGAGGATGGCCGGCGGAATGACCCGCAAAAGATCCCAGCCATAGCCATCGCCCGACGCTGAGCGGCCCGCCGTGATGATGTTGTCGTAGTTCTTGCGGATCAGCACGCGATACGGCACTTCGTAGAGGAAGTCGCGCTGCTCAAAATCGCAAATGGCACCGACCGAGTCGTCAAAATGCCGATACTGGTCCGCGACCGTCAGGGTGTAGTCGCCGTCAATGCGCCGCGTCGTGCGGAACTGCGCCATGGTCGGCAACATCGCCACGTCGCGACTGATGCGTGACTGATCCTTGAGCTTCGAGAACAACAGTAGCTGATTCTTGATCAGATAGTCGTTGACGCTTTCCACTGTCGTGCCCGTGAAAAAGGGCATGCCCTCGGGATGATTGCCGCCATAGAGATTGGCGCCGCCACCACTGCAGCCGCCAAAGGCCTTCTGGATATTCTGCGCTTCAACCGCCGCCTTGCAGCTCTCCAGCGTCACCGTCTTGCCGACGTAGGTGAAGTAATTGTGGCCCTGCACGGTGGGCACCCCGGCGCGATACAGCACATCAGCATCGCCCGTGGTATCGACGACCATGCCGGCACCATAGAATTCCCGGCCGGACTTGCTTTCCATGATGAGGCCGCGGCAGTGCGTGCCGTCCATCACCACATTGGCGACGATGCAGTCGAAGAGCATGGTGATGCCCTCGCGCGCCAGCAGGTCCGTCATTGCCAGCGCAAAAATGTACGGCGAATAACGCGTGACGTAGCGCACGTTGGTCTTGCCCTGCCCAGGCTCGCCCTCGCGCCATTCCTTGGGAATGCTGTCATAGCCGTATTTGATCGACAGCTCCAGGAGCTCGTCGGCCATGCCGTAGATGATCTTGGTGCCGCGGCCATTGCACATCGGCACAAAATAGTTGATCAGACCGATGGTCGCCAAACCGCCCAGCAGCACCGTCTTCTCTACCAACAACACGCTCTTGCCTGACCGCCGCGCCGCCAGAGCCGCAGCCACACCAGCAACACCACCACCAGCGACAATGACGTCGTAACTGCCACGAACCGGTATCGTTTCTGTAAATGCCAACGTTTCCATGCTCAACTCGTGCCTTTCCTATCTGGCCGTTCTCTCGGCGCGCCAATCAATGCCTATTCCGAACCAACTCACAAACGCGCGTTACTATATCACCCGACGGGCCGTCCAACTCAATACTGTATGTTGACGATTCCAAGTGAATTTGCATTCCCTCATTCATTGATACTCGTTGTCCTTGCGGCCTTTTTGACCGCCCTGCCGCACAAACCGTCATCCCGTTGCCATTTTAGCGCTGAAAGCGCGACCTAAGATAGCCCAGGGTAAGCGACGCCGAAGGCGGAGCGCAGCCCTGGGTAAAACGCCATAGATGTCTGTGTTCCTCAGCCCCTTCGGTCCCAGTCGGCGAAGCTGACTGGGACCGAAGGGGCAATGGAACTCACATTCCTTTAATGCAGTCCCCCCATCAAGGCAGGAAAGTAACGGTTGCATACAAAGCGTTGGGCCATTCAGCCGCAACGGCCCATGAACAGCCGGGCGCTTTTTTCCGGCAGGGCGACGTGGATCGCCTCGCCGTCGGCCGTGAAACGCCAGTCGCAAGGCAGCGTCGTCGGATAGACGCAACGCAGTTCCCGCAAGGCACCGCCGGGCAAGGGAATGTCCATCTCGGTGGGGCCGCCATTGAAGTGCCACACGGCCAGCACGACCCGGTCGGCGCTGCGCAGCATGAAGGCGCTCCAGGCATCGCCATTGCTGACCAGGCCCAGCGGCCAGTACGGATCGGCGGCCGGAATGATCGACCGCAGAGTCGTCTTGTACAGCGTAATGGCCTCGCGCATCAGCGCCAACTTGTCCTCCGCTAGAGCCCATATCTGTCCGCTCACGTAGGGCCGCCAGCACAAAGCCGACACCATGTTCATCACCACTTCTTCGTCGCTGGCCGTCGCCAGCGGATAGGCCCAAACGCCCGCCTGCTCCATGCAGAAGGTCGTCGCGCTATTGATCGATATCAGCGCGTTGCGCAGATAGTTGGTGTTGTCCGTCGTCGAACAAATGCTCAGACGCGACAGCAGGCTGTAGCTGTTGCGCATACCGCCGGAACTGCAGTTTTCAATCACCAGGTCGGGATAACGCGCAAGCACCTCGTCCAGCCAGGACATGTACGCGCGCTGATGCTGCAGCAGGCCGTCGCCAAAACTGTCCGCCGCGATTTCGGTGCCGACGCCGATGTCGAAATTGTAATCCATTTTGATGAAGCGCACGCCCATGTCACCGACCAGCCGGTCCACCACGGCGTTGGCATGCCGCCGGACGATGTCCGAACGGAAATCCAGCTGCAGCGACGACCGTTCAATGACCCGCCGGCCATGGCGGCAGAAGAAGCATTCGTCGGGCCATTGCTTGACCAGTGGGCAGTTCATGCCCATGCGTTCCAGCTCAAGCCACAAACCGGGTTTGAGGCCCTTGGCGACCATATGGTCCAGCACCTGCTGGAGCCCGCCCGGGAAACGCTTCGCCGATGGCAGCCATTCGCCCACCGAGTCCCACCAGGCGCCGTCGGCATACCAGCCGGCGTCCATGACGTAGTACTCCACCCCGAGAGCCGCTGCCCGATCAATCAGCGGCATGACTTTCTCAGTGGTCGGATCGGCATTCAGGCAGTTCATGTAGTCGTTGAATATCACCGGCAGCTGACGATTGTCGGGATTGTCCCGGCGAATGCGCCGACGATAGCGATTGAGCGCGCGGAAGGCCTCGTCCGGCCCGCCAGAAACGACTGCGACGGCCGCCGGCACGGAACGAAACTCTTCGCCTGGCGCGAGCTGCTTGAACCACTGGTTCTCGGCCTCGCTTGGACCGGACGCCCGCAGATAGAGCTGGCCGCCATGCTCGCCGATCTCCCACGACCACGACCCGTGGTGCTCTATCTGCCAGGCATAACACTCGCCGGTCTCGCTGTTCTCAAAACAACCCAGCGGCGACTTCTCCTTGGACGAGAAGCTGCCGGTGTTGCTGGCCAGTATCCGCTGCATGGAAAAACGCACCGGGCTCATCTGCGTCATGCCGAGATCCGACATGCTGTAAGACCGCCACTGCAGCTCTTCCATCCAGCTGTTGTAGGCAATGTGCACGCGCCCACAGGCGCCCCAGGGCGTCGTGCTGGCCTTGCAGAGGCCGTGCAGGGCAAAACTCGACACAAACTCAATCGGTATGTCCTGGCTGCCGCGATTGCGCAGCACGGTCTCGCTGCGCAACACCGGCACGCCGTCAAAAAACTGCAGCTGCGTGCTGATCTCAAGATCGCCGGCACCCTGCACCAGCGTGAGCAGCCGACCGTGTTCGTTCCGCGTATCCTCATGACGTTCATACTGCGGCGCACCGACCGGCCCGCCCGGATTGGTCCCCAGCTGCTTGCCACCACGGTGCGCCCCGCGGTTCTCGCCCGAACGATGAACCTCCACCAGCCGGCAGTTCTTCCTGAAGCCCTCGCTTAGCGACGCGTCGCCGGTGAATGGCGCCGCCGAACAGTGCCGCAGGTACAGCGTGCCCGTCGCCTCGTCCTTATCTATCACCACATGGAGGCCATTTTCCGTAAAATCCAACAACATGACACTACTCCTTCGCAATACGCGCGATGACTCCCAAACAACACCTCGCCCAGCCGCACAAACGCCTGTTGACGACCTTCTCACGGCGGCAAATCATCAACATATCTCCCACACGACCTCCCGCATAATCGCCAAAACACAAAACCCGGCGACGACGTAAACTGATTGGTGCTGCGCTGGGGCGAGGACTCACGGACTCATGAGGCATGGTCCCATGAATTGGACCGTGGGGACTTCCGGGACCGCGGGGAATGACGCAGTGGACGCAAGGGACTGATTGAGGACCTCTTGGACTTCAGGGACTGATTGCCAATATCTGGGACTCCTGAAAACGACGTTTTGCGGCAGGTTGTCGCAGACCAATCCGACCGATCCGACCGATCCGACCGATCAGACCGATCAGACCGATCCGACCGATCAATCAACCGGATATGTCCGATCCGTCCGATCCGTCCGATCCGTCCGCGATAAAAGACAGTCGATCAGACAGATCGGCCAAGTTCGGCCCGAAGGGCCGGACCATGCGTAACCCCGGGTGAGGCGCCCGGAGGGCGACGCAACCCGGGGTATGACAACAACATAGAGTTGCGCCCGGAGGGCGCCACATTGGCTAGGCACGTCCCTTCCCACCGCGCCGGAGAGAGGCATGCCTAGTATCCAGTAGCAATCACAGACCAATAACGTGACGACGTAATCGGTCAGCCCTTGACATTGGCTACCTGACTGGCATACAGTACCCACCGCTGACCGATTACGAACTCAGCAACGACGTGGCGGATATAATTGCGGACAGACCCAACCTGATCGGATAGCTTAAAAGGAAAGTACACCATGGGTGTTATGCGTTTTACGACCCTGGCGATGGAGAACATCGGCGGCGGTGCCGGCACTGCGATCGTCATCCAATGTCCCAATGGCAAGACCTACATGGTCGACACGGGTCTTGGCGGCTGGGACAAGGATACCTGGGCGCAGCAGTACAATTGCGGTCGCGACGCCATCGCGCCCTTCCTGGCCGCGCGCGGAATCACCAAGCTGGACGGGCTCATTGTCAGCCATGCGCACGCCGACCACTTCGGCGGCTTCGTCTGGATGTGGAATCACTTCCCCATTGACGAACTCATGGACCCGGGATACACGCTGCCGGCGCGCCTCAATGCCAACTACACTCAAGAACTGCAGTTCTACGACGAATTACGCGCCGCCTATTGCGCCGCCCCCGGACACGCCTACCGCAAAATCCTCGCGGGCGACACCCTCGCCTGGGACGACGAGCTCAAGGTCGACATTCTCTCGCCGCCAGCAGCATACTACGACGAAATCCCGGACGAGGCCGCCCCCGGCCGGATTGCGCAGGACAAGCCCTGGCATCACCTCCTCAACGCCAACGCCACGGCCCTGCGCATCACCCATGGCAAAATCAGCGTCTTTATTGTCGGTGACATCCAGAAGGACTATCTCCTCCACTATCTCTGGCCACGCCTGACGCCCGAGCAGAAAAAATGCAGCATCTGCGTGCTTCCTGCCCACGGCATCCACAGCTCTGCCGAGGAAGTCGCCGCCACCCGCCCGCAAGTCGCCATCGCCTCCCTCTGGATGCCCTGGGCCGCTAAAATACCGGCCAACAAACTCTACGGCGAAGCCGGCGCCTGCGTCTATGCCACCGGCGCCCACGGGAATATCGAAATCGTCTCCAACGGCGACAACTACCAAGTCGTCTGCAGTAAAACTTTTCTGCCGGAAGACAACTAAACGCCCGGGACTCTGATGACAAAAAAACGCCGGGCGCCGCCCGCATTGGCGTAGGCCTCATGTGTGAACTCAGTGTACCTGCCCAGCGGCGACACTTGTTGTATGCGCATTCAGGTCGCCGCGACAACACGCGGCATGACGTGATTTCCGCTGGCGTATTGACAAGCGCCGGGAGAACCCTGACAGTATCGACTGGGCAATCACACCTTCGTCACCATAAGCAGAAAAGGACCACGACCATGCGCCAACCCGATTTTGACCAGTTGCTGAAAGTCCTGGCCCGTGAAGTGCCCGACCGACCGACCCTCTTCGAATTTTTTCTGAACGGGCCGTTGTACGAGCATTACTGCGGTTACAAACTCACTGCCGGCAATGCCGCCCAGTCCCTGGCCGACGCTTTCGCCGCCGCCGGTTACGACTATTGCACCCTCACCGGCTATGGCATCGATTTTCCCCGTGGCGAGTTTCACCGCGAAAAATCCATTTCGTTGAATGAAGGAGCGATGATCGGCAGCTGGGAGGACTTCGACCGCTATCCCTGGCCGGACGTCGCCGTCGCGAACTACTCGCCGCTGGCGACGACCAAGCTCCGCGACGGCATGAAGATCATCGCCCACGGCCCCTGCGGCGTGCTGGAAAATCTCATTCGCCTGGTCGGCTACGACCGGCTGTGTCTGCTGCTGGCGGATGACCCCAGTTTAGTCAAGGCCGTGACGGATCGAATCGGAGCCATTCTGCTCCTGCATTATGAACGCTGCCTGGAATTTCCGCAGGTCGGCGCCTGCATCTCGAATGACGACTGGGGTTTTCAGCAGCAGCCCATGTTGAGTCCAAACGACATGCGCGCGTACATCATCCCCTGGCACGTCAAAATTGTCAACACGATCCATGCGGCCGGGCTCCCAGCCATCCTCCATTCCTGTGGCAACGCATTCACCTGCGGCCTGATTGACGACGTCATCGATATCTGTCATTTCGACGCGCGCCATTCCTTCGAGGACAAAATCCTGCCGGTGGAAGAAGCCTATGAACGCTACCACCAACGCATCGCCACCCTCGGCGGCATCGACCTGGATTTTCTCTGCCGAAGCTCGCCCGCGAAAATCCGCCAGCGCTCGCTGGCCATGCTCGAACGAGCAGCAGCGCGCGGCGGCTACGCCCTGGGCTCGGGCAATAGCATCCCGGAGTACGTCCCCATGGAAAACTACTTCGCCATGGTCGGAGCCGTGACCGGCTGACGCCACGCCGCAACCCAACCCAGCGGCAAGTGTCCTCTGCCCCCCAAAGGCATCTCCTGTCTTCTCTGAGTCTCGGAGCAACACCCTTTTTGCGCCCTCCCAGCGGATTCTCTTTCGTCTTCCTTGGCAATGGCCCACCGCCCCCACGCGACGCGCTGAACCGCTGTCAAGTCTTCTTACCAATGCAGCGTTATCCGGCGGTAATCAGTCAGTGATTGATAACCAAAACTGTGGTGCCTCTACGAGGCACTGTCTGTTGACAGGCTGCGTCCCCAGGCTAAAGCCTGGGGTTAAGCATGGTTATGCGCCTACGGCGCAAATACATGGATATTGAATGATGGTTGTTTTTGGCCCAGATCGGACAAGGCAAGTCGTCAGATCGGCCAAGTTCGGCCCGGAGGGCCGCACCATGCATAGCCCCGGGTGAGGCGCCCGGAGGGCGCCGCAACCCGGGGTGTGACAGCAACTTGGAATTGCGCCCGGAGGGCGCCACATTGGCGAGGCACGCGCGTCTCACGCGCCAGCCAGAGGCATGCCGTGCATCCGTTACCAATCACTGACCGATTACATCCGGCGCGGTAACAGCTGGCATATTGGCGCGGCAATGGCAAATTCATGTATCGCCAAGCGGCCTTGGCCGCAATACTCCTATCTCAGCCACATTACTCCGCTCTGCCACCCGCCATGTGAGGACTCCTTGCCATGCTCAGCGTATCCCAGCTTACCACACCACCGCCGGAATGCTCGCCAGCCTATTTCTGGCAGATCAACGGCCAGGTGGACATACCCATGCTCATTGACGAACTGCGGGCCATGCACGCCAATGGCCTCAACGCGGTCTGTCTGCATCCCTTTCCTGACGAATTTCGCCCGAAGATGATGCCCGCACGAGTGAGCATCCCCTACTTGTCTCCCGAGTGGTTGGCGATGACGCGTGCCCTCTGCGAAGAATGCCGGCGCCTGGGCATGAACTACTGGCTGTACGACGAAGGCGGCTGGCCGTCAGGCGGCGCCGGCGGGCAAGTGTGGCAAAACGCCAAAGACAAAGAAGCCGTGCAGCAGCGCGTGTACAAGCTGGAAAATGGCCAGGCCGTCCTCAAAATCCTCGGTGCCAACCCGCAGGTCGCCGCGCCCTACCCCGACGTGCTCAACCCGGCCGTCACCCGCGAATTTCTGCGCATCACCCACGAGCAATACGCAAAGTACCTCGGCGAATTTTTCGGCCGCGAAATCACCTTTGTCTTCACCGACGAGCCCGGCACCGCCCATTGTTCGCCGGGGACGCTGGGCAGCACCGCCGACTTCATCGCGCAATTCCGCAAACTCAAGGGCTACGACGTCACGCCTTTTTTGCCCGCGTTGCTCGCCGTGGAGAAAGGCGACGAGCCCAGCGAGGTCACGACTGCGCGCATGGACTACCACGACGTGCTCTCGACCCTCTTTGCCCGGCGCTTTCTGGCGCCCATCCGCCGCTGGTGCCGGCGCCACGGGCTCCTCTCAGGCGGCCACTTTTCCGGCGAGGACACCCCCGCCGGCAACCGCTTTGGCACCTACGGCAACATCATGCAGTCCCTGCGCATGCTCGACGTCCCCGGCGTGGACGCCATCTGGCGGCAGCTCTTTCCCGGCCAGCGGGTCCATCCCTTCCCCAAATACGCATCCAGCGCGGCGCATCAAAATGGCAATCGCTTCGCCCTCGCCGAAATTTTCGCCGTGTACGGCAATGCGCTGTCGCCGGCGGAGATGCGCTGGCTGGTGGACTACATGCTCGTGCGCGGCATCAACCTGATAGTCCCGAGCAAGATCTCCACCTGCCATCGCGAGCATTTCATGTCGGGCATCCGTCCGCATTTTGGTCGGGTCAACCCCCTGTGGCCCTACATGAAAGAATACCATCAGTACATTGAACGCAGCTGCCATCTCTTGTCCCTCGGCAAACCACATTGCCCCAGCGCCGTCTATTTCGACATCCGCTCCATCTGGGCCGGCGGCACAGCCATGGCCGAGGCCATCCGCCGACACGAAGACGTCGCCAAAGCCATGAGCGAAAAACAGTGCGACTTCGACTACCTCGACGACGACGCCCTCGCCAAGGCCCGCGTCAAAAACGGCTCGCTGCTGGTCGGCAAGATGCGCTACCGCTGCCTAGTCATCCCCACGGCAGGCCATATGAGCGATGCGGCGAAAAACACGCTTCAGGCATTCACCCAGGCCGGCGGGACCGTCCTCGACGCCGCCAGCGCCGACAAGGCCGAACGCAGCGCGATCATCAGTCCCGACAATCCCGCCATCCGCGTCTGCAAGCGCGTCGTTGGCAGCAACGCCATCTATTTTGTGGTCAATGAAAGCGCGGAAGCCCAGTCGTTCGCCATCACGCTGCCCGAGAAAAAGGCCGTGAGCCACTACAGCCCCGAAGACAACCGCGTCACCGCGCTGACCAGCGACCAGGGCCGCTTCTCCTGGCACTTGCCTGCGTATTCGGCGACCTTCTTCATCACCGGCGCCATCGCCGGCGTCGGCAAGCCCCGCCACCCAACACCAGCGGAAGTAGCCCCGTCTGTCTTACAGCGCCTGGACGGCGCCTGGACCATCCAGGCCCGCCGGCGCATCTATCCTGGCACCGACGACTTTGTCTGCGAAGACCTGCACGAAGCGCCACGCCCATGCGCGCTCGGCGATTGGCGGCCTGTCCTCGGCAACGACTTCAGCGGCGAGGCGACCTATCGCTGCACCTTCACCCTCGCTCAGGCACAGCGCATTATCCTCGATCTCGGCGATGTCGGCTATGCGTGCAAGGTCGCCGTCAACGGCAAGGCCCTGCCGCCAAAATTCCTGCCGCCATACTGTTTTGATATCAGCGCCGTCGTGCGAGCGGGCCGCAACGACTTGGATGTCACCGTCGCCAATACTCTCGCCAACGCGCTCGCACCAGACGCCGTGCTCAAACAATGGGCTGAAAAATGGCCCCTCCAATACGAAGACAAACAACGGCCATTCGAAAACGAACACCACGAAAGCGGTCTCTTCGGTCCAGTGACTCTCCTGGAGGATTACGACTAAGGCATGATCCGACTGATCCGTCCGATCCGACCGCGGAAAAGACAACCGCTCACCGGTGCCGCCTCCCCCCGGCGCGGACACTTTTCCCAGCAGAAGTTTTCGCATATTGCGGCCATCGCCTTATATTACGTGTTCCTCATTGTACCTTGATCCATTCTGTGGACTGCGTGTCCCTGCCTGTATTTACACCCTGAATTGGCGACCTTAGCCAGCAACAAACGTATGAACAAGCCAGACAAAGAACGCGTTGTCATCACGGGCGTCGGCCTGACTGCTCCCAACGGCAACAGCTTAGGCGAATTCCGCCAGAACCTCCTTAACGGCGTATCCGGCGTCAAGGCCTTTGAAACGCGCTATTTTGGGCCAACGATTGCCGGCATCTGCAGTTTTGACCCACTCAAATATCAAAAACGCAAAGAGTTGCGCATTGGCACTCGCGCGGGCTCCATCTCGATCTACTGCGTCCACGAGGCGCTAGCGGACGCTGGCATCCGCATTGGTCAGGACGTCACCAGCGACCGCGCCGGTGTGTTCATCGGCCTCACCGAGCACGGCAATGTCGAGACTGAAAACGAGATCTACGAGATCAGCAAATACGGGTACCAGACCAAGTACTGGTCGCACTACCACAATCCCCGCACGGTGGCGAACAATCCTGCCGGGGAAGTGACCGTGAACGTCGGCATCACCGGCCCACACTACACCATCGGCGCAGCCTGCGCGGCCGGCAACCTCGGCTGCGTCAACGGCGTGCAGCAGATACTGCTCGGCGAAGTGGACGTCGCCCTCGCCGGCGGCGTGTCCGAAAGCCCCGGCACCTTCGGCATCTTCGCGGCCTTCAACAGCCAGAATGCCCTCGCTCACCATGACGACCCAACCAAGGCCAGCCGGCCTTTTGACAAAACCCGCAACGGCATCGTCGTCTCCGAAGGCGGCGCCATTTACGTGCTGGAGCGCCTCGACCGCGCCAAAGCCCGCGGCGCCAAAATCTACGGCGAAGTCACGGGCTACAGCTACAACTCCGACGCGACCGACATGGTCCTGCCCAACCCCGTACGCCAGGCCGCCTGCATGCGCCAGGCCATTGAACGCGCCGGCCTGACACCCGCCGACATCCACATCGTCAACACCCACGCCACTGGTACGCCCGCCGGCGACATCAAGGAATGCGAAGCGCTCCGCGATGTCTTCGGCGAAAACTGCCCGGATACCTATTTCAACAACACCAAGAGCTTCATCGGCCACTGCATGGGCGCCGCCGCCGCGCTGGAACTGGCCGGCAATCTGGCCAGCTTCCAAGACCACATTGTGCACCCGACCATCAATGTCGACGAGCTCGACCCGCTCTGCATGCTGAACAACCTCGTACTCAACACGCCCGCAACCGCCGGCCGCGTGGACAGCATCCTCAACAACTCCTTCGGCATGCTCGGCATCAACTGCGTGCTCGTCCTCAGCAAATTTGCATAAACAGGCATCATCCTGTATCAATAGCAACAAAAAAACAGTCAACACACGGAGAAAACAGCGACATGACACGTGAAGAAATTTCCCAGGCCATCATTGACATCTTGAACGACATTGTCCCTGATGAAGACTGGTCCGCGCTGACGCCGGAGGAGAATCTGCGGGGCAAACTGGAGTCCATGGACTTCCTGGATGTCATCATGGAGTTGCGCAAGCAGTACGGCGTCGAAGTCCCCGAGAAGGACTACGGCCATTTTGCGACCCTGAAGGGCTGCGCCGACTACCTGGAGCCGTCGCTGGCAAGCAAGTAAAACGTGTGACGCGGCCCGTGGCCGGCCCATACCGCCGCGGGCACTCCGTCATCTCGGCCCGGAAAGGAAAACCACTCATGGCTAACGACAATGTCAATGTGCCTCCGCCGAACCACGTGATGGTCCTCGACGGCCAAGGCTGGATTGGATTGGTTGACCAGATGGGCACCGAAACCAGCATCGTCAACGCCGCGCGCGTGTCCTTTGGCAAAATCCGCCAGGAGATGGACCAGCGCGACGCGGTACTGGTCAAGTACCTCATCGCCAATCACCACAGCAGCCCGCTGGAGCACGTCGTCTTCACTTTCCTGGTGCACTGCCCGCTCTTCGTGCGCTCGCAATGGCACCGGCATCGCACGTGGTCCTACAACGAGATTTCTCGCCGCTACACCGAGGAAGACATCAGTTTCTTCCTGCCGGCGGAATTGCGTGAGCAGGCCGAAAGCGACCGCCAGGCGTCTCGCAAAGCCGAACACGTCGATCAAAACCGCTGCCGCGGCCTAATCCAGAAGCACCACGAGTCATCCCTGGCCCTCTACGAGGAACTCTTGGCTGCCGGCGTCTGCCGCGAGCAGGCCCGAGGCGTCCTCCCTCAGAATATGATGACGACCTTCTGGGCCACCGTCGATCTCAATAACCTGCTCAAATTCCTCGAATTGCGCGATAGCGCGCACGCCCAGCAGGAAATCCGCGAGTACGCCATCGCCATCAAAACGCTCTTGGCGCCCAGCTTCCCACACATCGCAGAAGTCATGCACTGGTAAAATGCGCCGCGCCGGCGCAGCGGCGATCGCCGCCGGCGCAGGACAGCCACGAATAACATGATGAGCCGGCAGGCACTCTGCCGGCTCTTTTTGTTGCCTGCGGGTTCAGAAATTTGTTCGCGGCTCAATGCAATCGCAGCGGTACCACACTTCGGGGTCTTCCCACTTTTCCCAGCTGACGTGGCCATCGCAGAAGCCATAGACGCTGGCCTTCTGATGGCGGTTGACGACATAGTCTCTAGGTGTGTAGTCTATATTAAAAAAGCCGTCGTTGGTGGTTTTACGGGTCGACCCCTCTTCCAAGAGCAAGGGCGTTTCGCTGCTATTGCCAATCATGGTAATTGACGCTCCCTGGGTATCGGAGTTAACGCCGTAGCTGCAGAGTGAGCCGGTGTGGTCATTCGGGCACATGTACACGCGCGCATTGCCGACATAGCTGTATAGCGTCCCGCGTTTAACGTCGAAATTGCCGCTCACGGGCACGGGAAAGCCATCGTAATAGACCCAGCCGCCCTCGGCGCGCGCCCCCCAGCCGCCATCCGTGTAGAACGGAAAGAATCCCTTGTTGTCACTCATGTACATCATGAATGCCGTGTTCAGCTGCTTGACGTTGTTGACACACTCGGCCTGACGGGCTTTTTCCCGCGCCTTGCCCAATGCCGGCATCAGCATCGCCGCCAGAATGGCAATGATGCCGATGACCACCAGCAGTTCAATCAGCGTGAAGTGAAGCCATTTCACCATAGAGTTATCCATTCCGCTATTGCGTTGTTTTTGTCCTGACCACCTTCAGTGCCAGCGCCGTCAAGGCCGGCAGTTCAAACGCGCCGTTTTCGCGAAGCGCCGCCGGCGCTGACGAATGCAACCGCCAGCCCTGCGGGCAGTGCATCACCACACGCTGTGCCTGGCGAGTGTAATTCACCAGCAGCTCCAGGCGGGCGCCGGCGCGGTTGCGCCAAGCCGACAGCATCACCGCCGGCACTTGTTCACAGCGGCCACCTAAAAAGTATACGCTGAATTCCCCGCATTCACAATGAAGACAGGGCTTTTCCATGCGACCATGCAGGAGAAAATCGGGATAGTGCCGCCGCACCTGATTGAGATTTTTGAGCAGCGTCACGGCCGGCTCCTGTTCCGGCAAGGGCTCGTCCCAAGGCGATGCCGCGCCCCAATGCAGCAGACCGCCCGGTCCGAGATTCATGGACAGCAGATAGCCCGCCGTAAAGCCCCAGGCCGTGCGGTAGAGCAAATTGTCAGGGCAGCGCTGAAAATCGAATTGCCGATCCACACCGCATTGGTTGCCCATGAAGGTCGCCACGTATTCGTGAAAAACAAAGGAGTAGGCCGGCACGGGCATGCCGACGTTGTAGCCGTAGGTGAAGCGCGAGTCATTGAGAGCCAGCCCCGCCAGGTATGGCTCGGCGGCTTCGGCTTCCGTGCCCAATAGCATCGGCGAGGACATGCCACAAAGCGTGTCGCAACATTCTGCCTGCAAGGATTGCATCGCCTGGGTCGACCACGCACCAGGCGTCGGCGGGTGCTGGTGATGCGCCGCAAAGCAGTAACGGGCATCGCCGCCCTGATTCTGGTCGAAGAATTGACAGAAATCCACACCGGCGTCGGCGACCTTGCGGATTTCGTCCTTAACGACCCGTCGTGGCCAGTTTTCGGCGACACACAGGTCATAGCCGAAACGAATGCTCGAACAGCAGGCGGCCTCAAGTTCGCCTTTGGGGCCGCGCACCATGTGAGACAGCAGCGCCTCATCGCAGTCTTGCTGGCGGTCGTAGCGGCCGATTTTGCTGTACTGCGTCCACGCCACGCCGGAAGCATAGACGCCCATAAGATCGCCCTCGTCATGCACCGTCTGCGAAAACTCGGCGAAGGCCTCGGCGCAGCCAAGAGGCGGCCAGATGTAGGGCGGCGCCCAGGGCGACGTACCCTCCCAGCGCATCAGCAGGACCATCACGCGGCTGTCCAGAAGAGCACGATAACGCCGCAGCGGCGGCAGTATCCGCGCCAGCGGGAAGAACTCGTTGGGCTCCTCGGTGATCCGGTGGTCGCCACGGACCATCGTGCACATGACAATCGGCGATGTCGCCAGCCAGGACGGGTAGTTCCGTGGCAGCACCGGCAGCGTCCGGTCCCGTTTCAGCCAGCCGCGGTACAGCGCGGCGGCATCCATCCAGTCGCCGCCGAAGGGCCGCAGTACCACGTCCCAATCCGGCGCGTAGTCTTCCCCGGCGGCGCAACCGGTAAACGCCTGCACCTGCAATTGCAGCGCCGTCGGCTCGGCGCCGCAGCCGTATTCGAGCTGCTTGGGGCCGTGCTGACGGTCTTCCGCCGCCACGTAGAGTCCCAGTCCATCGCGCATGTAGGCCATAAATTGCATGGGTGCCAAACCGGGATACTGCCCGCCGCCCTGGTTATTGGGCCAACCATAAGTCCGCATGGGCTTCTGCAAGGCTGCGCCCTTCACCAAGGTGCCGCTGGTGCGCGGCCAAAACAGCTCGCCGTCACCAGGAAGTTCCACGATCGGCGCCGCCAGCCAGCACAGCCGCGCCGTTGTTGGCACTCCCGTCACCCGCGGCCGAAAACGAAAGACGCCGCCATCGGCGCCACGCACATCGACCCGCACCCGCAGCGACGGATAGTCCGCACAGCCACCGGCTTCAATCCGTACCCCCGACGGCCGCGTTTGTACCCGCCAATCCTCGAAACGCCGGCTGTCCAATACTGTCATAACGCCATCTTCGGCGAGCATGCCCAGGCTGAAGAGCGCCGATGCGGCCCGCAGCATCTCGCGCCCGCGCCAAGTCATTCCCAGTAAAACGCCGCTAGTCGCGGATAGCCTCAACTCGGCGCCTGCGGCTTCTTTTTTCAGCGTCTTCACGCGTCCGTCCATAGGATCATCCTTTCGCGATTTGACCATCTGTGTGCCAGGCCACGCCGGCATGGGTTCCATTGCCCCTTTGGCCCCAGTCAGCTTCGCCGACTGGGGCCAAAGGGGCCGAGGAACACGAGCGCAGAGGGCACGTAACCCAGGGCGGCGCACGCTTTCAGCGTGCTTGCCCTGGGCTGGTATGTGTCGCGCTTTCAGCGCTTCTGCCGCTTCGCGGCCAAAGTGGCAGACGCTCTTGGTGCAGCTTGCCGTGACTGCGAATATCAATGAGTAACCGATTACGAACAACGCCAGAAATATAGGCCGGCGTGCTGGCAAATGCCCCACCGCTGATGATATTTCCCAAGCTTCCGTCCCACCCGTTCATACCCGCCCGACACGCCTTGCTCCAAGCAGTCCACCTTGTCCACCTTGTCCACCTTGTCCACCTTGTCCACCTTGTCCACCTTGTCCACCTTGTCCACCTTGTCCACCTTGTCCACTATGTCCACCATGTCCATCCCCCCCATCTCATCTCCTCTTGTCCGCCTCGCGCTGATTGGCGACCCGCAATACGCGGATCGCGATCCGTGGAACGGCCGCCAGTATCGGGAAGCGCTCACTCTGCACCAGCAGCTCATCCAGCGACTGAACGACGAAGAGCGCCTTGATTTCATCGTCAGTCTTGGCGATCTCGGCGACGGCATGCACAAATACGAAGTGCCGCTGCTGCTGGAAAGCTACGCGCAGAGCCGCTTCCCCGTCCGCTACGTCATGGGCAATCACGACCGCGTGCAGAACTCCGAAGAGGAAGTCATGGCACTCTTCGGCCTTGACAGTCTCTACTACGACTTCGCGGTCAATGGCCTGCGCATCGTGGTCATCAACAGCCTCGACGAAAGCCGTTTTTCTCCGCCTGACTCGCAACGCCGGCGCAACGCCGCGGCCTTCCGCGAAGCCAATCCCGGCCTGATCTTGCGCGAATGGGACGGCATGCTCTCCCAAGACGGCAAGGCGTGGCTGCGCACCAAGCTGGCCACCGCCGTTGCCGCGCAGGAAGACGTCATCGTGCTCAGCCATGTGCCCGTCTGGCACCTGGCCAGCGGCCCCAATGTCGCCATGTGGGACCGGCAGGACGTTCTCGATATCCTCGACGGCTGCCCGCGCCTGCGCGCTTTCTTCGCCGGGCACTACCACCCCGGCGGCTGCGCTGCACGCAAAGGCGTCCTGCACAAAACAGTCCGCGCCATCTGCAACGCCACCGTGCCCACTGCCTGCATCGCCAACATCTACAGCGACCGTATTGTCCTGGAAGCGATTGGCGAAGAGCAGCCCTTTGTTCACCATTTCCGCATGGCGCCGGTCCGCGTCACCGGCCGCGCTGTTCCTGGCGCCTACGTCATGGCCAACACCGGCGAAATCACTCGCGCAAACGCCTCGGGCCACTTCCAACTGCTGCTGCCGGCGCCAGGGGTGTACTGCCTGAAGGCCGTCGCCGATGGCATGGCCGACGCCTTCGCGCCCATGCTCAGCGTCCCCAGCGAACACGCCGTCACCATGGACATGCAGCCCGAAGCCGGACGGCGCGTGATCCATGGCCGCTGCGACGGCTACCGGCATCTGCATATCCGCGACGACGGCCAGCCCGTTCGCAGCTTCGATCTGGCCGGCAATCCCATCGGCGGCATGCAACCACAACAGCCCATATGGCATCAAAAATCAGAAAATTTCTGGTGCAAGGACGAGTACGCCTTTTCTGCGCGGGGCGACGTGGTCATCAACGAGGTGCCATGGCGGCCGGAGCTGCGCGCGCGCGGCTGGTACAAGGGCGATTTTCACGCCCACATCATCCACGGCGAGAATACCTACCGGGGCAACCTGCAATTTTCGGCGTTCATCGCCCGTGCCGAGCACTACGACTGGATCGGCCTCAGCGGCAATTTCGCCAATGACGACTACCCGGCGGACGTCCTCGGCCTCGCCGAATATCTCTCCGATGACGAATTTCTGTTGCGCCTCAACCTGGAGTATCCCAAGAACTACTTCGGCCATGTCGGCAACTTCGGCGTCGAGCCAATCTTCCAGCCCTTTGACCCGGAAATACTGAGCAATCTTGAGCAGGCAAAAGCGGCCATTGTCGACCGCGGTGGCGTCACCGTGCCGGTGCATCCGCTGTATCACGACGTCATTCGCGAAGACCCCGTCAGCGGCCGGCCATTTTCGTGGATGACCAACAAGGAAGTGTTCCTGTGGCTGCTCTGCGCGCCCGACATGGTGCCCTGCCTGGACCTCTTCTACCACGACTCCGACACGCCCCGCGCCGAGGCCTTCTGGTTCATGCTCCTCAATCGCGGCTACCGCATCGGCTGCTGCGCCACCAGCGACGCGGCGTTCGATGTCGGCCGCAGCCCCGGCAGCCGCCGCGGCGCCACCTACGTCAAGCTCGCACAGCTCAGCGAACAAGCCGTCGTCCAAGCCATCAAACAAGGCCGAACCATGGTCAGCTGGCACGGCGCGGCACTGGCTTTCCACATCGACGACGCCACCTGCGGCGACACCGTTGAGCAGGCCGGGCGCCATCGCGTCGTCATCGACGCCTTCTACCAGCCGGGCGCCGCCGTACACATCCGCCTCGTTCGCAACGGCCGCGTCGTCAGCGAACGCCATGAATGCCTGCCCGGCCAGGGACCGCTCCATATCGAGGAGGACATTGACGAGCATGACAACGCCTGGTACTTGGTGATCATGACGGACGACGGCTGCCCCCGCATCAAAGCCGCCGCGTCGCCCATCTATTTCCGGCGCCCGGATTTCCAGCCGCCGCCCGTCCTACCCTACCCCAAGCCCTTCCCGGACACACTGCGCCAACGCCTCAAACTGCTCACCCTCGATGAGCTCTGCTCCGAAGCCGTCTTCGACGAACTCCGCGACAAACTCGCCGCGCTTAGCGCATCCAACCCTCAATCCTGAAATGCTTCGCCATGATCAGGCGTTCTTCGCCACCGGCGTCGGGACGGAACCACAGCTCAAAACGCGCGGCATAGTATTTGTCCCAGTCGCCCTCGTAGATGGTGAACTCCGCCGGAGCGAAAAAAAGCTCGCCAGGCTGGTCGGACCACCCCATTCGGCAGGCGCTGGCCTGGTCCAGACGCCGTGCGGAAAGGCGGGTGCCGCGACTGGCCTCGTAGGCACGCAGGTAGGTCAAGCCGGCCTCGCCGGGGTTGCACAACCAGGTTGCATGGTAAATCCCGCCTTGACTGCCTCGATACAACTGCAGGTCGGGTTCGTCGCCGGCAACCACGGCGTCCGCCGGCAACGCCTGCCGCCAGTTGTCCGGTCCCAGTGTCGCCAGCCGGGCCATTTCGTCGTCCAGCAGGGCGAGCGTCCGAGCGGTCATAGCGTAGCCCGGCACATTGCTTTCGTCGTAAATTTCCACCCGGACGGCGCCAGTCATAAACGACGTCCATTTGCGCATGACACCGTGTTTGTCGGCCCCGCGTTCCATCATTTTCCTGCCTCTTGGCCAGTAGGACTCGCCGTTCAAGCTGAGCCCAAGGCGATACTGAAAATGGCTGGGCGTCCCGGTGCCCGCCATGGCGCTGTGAAAGCGCGAGTAATAGCGATTCAGCGTCGTCATGGGCCGGCCCTTGGCCCGAAAACAACGCCAGGCAAAACGCCCCTGGGGCTCATCGATCACCAGCCATTCGGGATGCGCCGCCAAGTAGCTCCCCAGCAACTGCCGGCCAGTATCCGTGCTTGTGAGTGCTGCCAATGCCGGCACGGCCAGAGGCTGCGCTTCGTCCAGACGCCAGCCGTCCTGCGGTGCCCGCAGCACCTGCAGCTGAAATGACTCCGGCGCCTCAAAATATATGTCGTCAGCAAAAGGCCCCATGCCACTTTCCACAATGGGGTCCGCACAAACTATTCCGGCGGGAATCACCAGGTCGTCCGCAAAATGATCCTCCGAGGGCCCCAAAAAATTGTACAAGACCACTCGGGCAAGAATGAACAGGCACAAAAAAGCCGTCAGCAGCAGCGCCAGCAGCCGACCGAGCGCCAGCCAGAAGCGGCGACGGCACAGCTGCCAAAACATGGCAACCAGCAGCGCAGTGGACGACAAGACCAAGAACACAAACAGCAACCCCATAAACCAGAAATACAGCCATTCGTGCAGCCCGCCGGCGTCTGGCCCCACCTTGAAAACCACGCCGTGTAAGGCGATCTCCACGAGTGCGCCAAGGCACAGTGCCAACACGACCGGCACCAGCAGCGGCAGCCAGCGATGGCGCAAATACCCGCGCAAGCCCCTGATGCAAGCGCACCAGCTACGCATAAGCGCACAGGCTTCGCGGCCGCAGAAAGTCCCCGTCACGTCGGCGCCATCAGACGCATTCTGTCCCGGGCCCTTATCGTGCATCACATGCCTCCTGATGACAACTCATTGTCAATTTCCGGGCGTTCATCACCGACCTTGCTTGTGCCCATGCCCAGCTCGTCACCGCGACTTTTGCGATATGCCAGTGGCGACATGCCCGTCAGCTGCTTGAAGACCTTGCTGAAATAAAAGGCGTCATGCCAACCCACGGCGGCGCCGACGGCGGCAACGCTATCCGCACTATGCAACAGCCGGATGGCCGCCGCTCGCACCCGCAGGCGTTGGACATAAGCTAACGGCGTACTATGCAGCTGCGCCTGAAAAATGCGAAAAAAATGCGCCCGCGAATACGGCGTCAGCGCAATCAACTTATCGACATCAATCGGCTCCGCAAAATAGTCGTTGAGATACTGAACGACAGTCAGCAGGCGCCGCCATTGCGGCACGCTATCCTGTCGCCGAGTAGCACAACGCAACAGGGCGTCCAACAGCGCGTAACCACAGAGTTTGCGCTGGACTGCCTGCGCGGTGGCGTCGCCCACCATGGCATTCTCACTCTGCTCGAGACGCCCCATGGCCTCGCGCAGCGCCTCCTGGGCATCTTCGGGCAGGACATTGGGCACTTCGTAGAGATTAAGCAAATTGAATCCCCCACGGTATTCGAAGGAGTAGCTGACCATAAGGTAATCCAAGCCATCTGAACTATAGGTCGCGGACTGGCGCACTTCATTGGCCATAATGTAGGCAACGCTATTCTCTGCCCGCGGCACCCGCCCAAGACGCGAATCACGGTACAGAGTTTCGCCGTGGCCACGGATATTCCAAATCAGCACCGGAAATGGCTGCATAATCCACCCACGCGTTGGCGCACAAGGCAGCTGCTGGCGTACCAACACCCGAAAAACAACATCAATTTCTTGATCCCGAGACATATCATTGCTTGACGCCATGATGATACCATTAGACAAAAATGAACTATTTTTCACCATAGGATGTATCTGCGTGTGGTTATATAATAATGGCTGGTTGCTCATCGTATATCTGGACGATGAAACAAAAACACCACAGCGTTACAATTCCACGAATCCAACCCAGGAGGTATCACCTTGATCTCGGAAAGCTGTCACCAACAATGGTCGGACATCCAAGGCAGCTGCGCGTCAGCCATTCGCAACCACCGCCAGGGAGACGCCATTCTGCGTATCATCGACGCCGCCGGCAACCCCGTACCACAAGCGCGGGTGCGCATTGTCCAGCAACAACATGACTTCGATTTCGGCTGCAACTGCCTGTGGCTGGGACAGCTCGGCTGCAACAACACCCGCTACGAAAATAAGCTGGCCGAACTCTTTAATCTGGTTACCACGACGTTCTGCCTCAGTGACATCCAGCCCGAACCCGGCCGCTGGCGTTTTGCCGAAGGCAGCGACGAGATTTTCCGGCGGCCGCCGCCAGACCGCGTCGTCGCCTTTGGTAAAAAGCACGGCTTGCGGCTCAAAGGCCAACCACTGCTGGCCGGCTCGTGGTTCCCCAAATGGGCCGGCCAGCTATCCCACGACCAAATCCGTGCTCTTTACGAAGACTATTTCCGTCGGGTCGCTGAACGCTACAGCCATTCATTCGATCTTTTCGATCTGGTTAACGAGTCGCTCTGCCACACGAATTTCCCCCTGTATACCGACAAACTGGACTACGTCGAATGGGCCTTCAAATGCGCCCGGCCGCTGTTTCCGGGCCATGTTCGCCTGGAACTCAATGAAGCCACGCCCCACGTCTTCAATACAGACCCCAAAAGCGGCAATAACCGCTTCTTCAATCTCGTCCAACGACTGCTGGACAAGGGCACACCGATTGACGCCATCGGCATGCAATTCCACCTCTGGTCGCCCGTCATCGACCAGCATCTCCAGGGCATCGGCCCATACTGCCCAGAAAAAGTCCACGCGACCATCGAAGCTTTCGCCACTCTCGGCCTGCCAATCTACATCAGTGAAATCACCATGCCATCTACCATGGCACCCGCGCCGGAGGGCGAAGACATCCAGGCCGACATCCTGCGCCATTTCTACCAGCTGTTCTTCAGCATCAAGAGCGTCGACGGCATTATCTACTGGAACCTCTGCGATGGCCCCGCCTGGCGCAAGGAAGGCGATTGCAATGGCGGCCTCACTGACGAATATTTTCGCGAAAAACCCGCCTACCAGACACTGAAACAACTCATCCGCCGGCAGTGGCTCACGGCCTGCACATTGCATGCCGACGACCAGGGCGCCGTGTCTTTCCGCGGCTTCCGCGGCAGCTATAACGCACAGTTCAACAATCAGGAATTCATGTTCACTGTAGGAAAGGAACAAAAGCCTGTCACTCTGCAACTCGCCTGACAACTACCCCACCAAGGGCAAGAGGACCGCACAGCATGAAAATCACTGCCATCACCGCTACTGCCGTCAATGTGCCGCTGACCGCGCCTATTCGCTGGTCATGGGGCATCCGCAAGGAAACAACCCGGCTCATTATCCAAATCGATACCGACGAAGGTATCCGCGGCATCGGCGAGACCATGGGCCGCGTGGGCGCTGACAACGTTCACTACGAGTCCCGCAAACTCATCGGCCAAAATCCCTTCAACATCGAGCGCATTCTGGCTTTTCTGCGACCACGACCGTATTTCTTCGGCTATGCCGGACACGGCCTTATTGCCGGCATTGAAATGGCCTGCTGGGACATCATCGGCAAAGCCTGTGGCAAGCCCCTGTGGGCGCTCCTTGGCGGGCGCTTCCGCGAGAAAATTGCCATATCTGGTTATGTCTTCACCCGTGCCAGAAATGAAGAGACCGGCGAAGGCGGCGAAACCACCCCCGAGCAACTACTCGCCTACAGCCGCCGGCTCGTGCAGGAACACGGTTTCAAAAACCTCAAACTGAAGGTTGGCGCCTCGCACCCCGACGTGGACATTGCGACAATCGCCATGTTCCGCGAGGCCTTCGGCCCCAACATGGGCCTGCGCATTGACCCCAATGGCACGTGGTCCCCACAAACAGCCCTATATATCTGCAAACAACTCGCGCCATACAATCTCGAGTACATTGAAGACCCCACCTGGGGCATTGAGGCTATGGCACGACTCCGCCGCGATATCAGCATACCGCTGTCAACCAATATGTGCGTGGTCGATTTCGATCAGATTCCCACGGCTTTCCGCCTGAATGCCGTCGACGTCATCCTCGGCGACGTTCATAAATGGGGCGGCATCTTGGCCACCAAAAAACTTGCGGCGGTCTGTGACACGCTCATGTGGGGCATGTGCATCCACTCCGGCGCGGAACTGGGTATTTCGGAAGTGGCCAAATTACACATGGCGACCTGCACGCCCAACCTCAGCTACGCCATCGACACCCATTACCCACACCTCGCTGACGACATCATCGACGGCGGCAAGATGACATACCAAGACGGCACCATGATCGCTCCCGATAAGCCCGGCTTGGGTGTGGAACTCGACATGGACCGTTTTGCACGCTACGCAGAAGCTAATCGCAAAGCTGGGCTCAGCGAAGGCTACGAGAAAGACCCAAATAGGCCGCAGGATTGGTGCCCGAAAAAGTTTCAATGGTGACGTGCCAGAGCGTCCCCGAACGCACCCGCACCAGGCCTACTGCGTGCTATGGGTCTTCATGGCGAAGGCCTTGTAGGTGGGCACGACGCGCATGCTGAGCAGTTCCTGCCACATGCGGTCGAGATTGCGGCGGCAGGTATTAAAGAGCAGCCCCACGCAGAGTAGCATGGCGATCATGCTGGAGCCGCCGTAGCTTAGGAAGGGCGCCGTCAGCCCCGTGGTCGGGCACCAGCCGCTGACCACGCTGAAGTTGGTCAGTGCCTGCGACGCAATCAGTATGCCCGTGCCCATGGTCATGAGCACGCCAACGCGATCCCGGCACATCTTGCTGATCTCCACAACGCAGACCAGCAGGCCAACATGCAGCAGCAGCACAACACAGAAACCAACGTAGCCAAATTCCTCCCCGAGCACCGCCATAATAAAATCCGTGCGGGCATCGGGCAGGTAGAATTGCTTCATGACGCTGCGGGTGAAACCGCGTCCCCACAGCCCGCCGGAGCCCAGCGTGAGTTGTGAACGCCACAGCTGGTAGCCGTCGCCCATTTTCTGCTCTTCGGCGGCTTTGTATGACGTGATGCGACTCAGCCGTTCTGGGCTGAGGTTGATCGCCGTCACCCCCAACGCCACGCCCAGAGAGGCCAGCAGCACCAGATAGCGCAAACGCACGCCCGCCAGGAAAAGGATGGAATAGGCCGTCACGCCGGTGATCACCGTGGTGCTCAAATCACCGCCAAGCAGGATCAGCCCCAACACCACGCCAATGACCAGCACCGGCACTGCCACCCCTTCGACAAAGCGTTCAACCTGCGTCTTGCTCCGCGTGCCATAATAGGCCGCCAAAAACAGGATCAACGCAAACTTGGCGAATTCCGATGGCTGAATGGATATCGGCCCCAGCCGCAACCAACGCATTGCGCCCTTGATTTCACCCGGCACCAGCGGAAAAAACCGCAGGATATCCCTGGAAACCAAACGCGCCGCAACGTTGGCGGCGAAGAGATAGGCCAAGCTGGCGACAACCGCAACCAGGATGTACGGTGCGGCTTTGCACAGGTACTCCAGCGGACAGAATGCCACCAGGGCAAGACCGCTCAGGCCGATCAGTATCCACAGCGCCTGCCTAATCATGTACGCATTGCCGTGCAGATCGTAGGTCGTCGAATACACCATGGTCAGGCCAATACACAGCAGCGCAGTGATGATCAGCCCGACCAGGAAGGTGATGATGCGGGGGTATTTCATGGTTGTCCTCGTTTTTCGCATACCGCACAGCCACCGTGTAGCGCGCGGATTGACACCGGTCAGACCTTGAATACGTCCATGGCCCGCATGGCCAGGGCACCGTCACAGTCGGTCACCCGTACGCGCAGACGACGGACAGCCAGGGGCGGGAAGGAGCAAATAGCCTTGTGGCCGATGTTCTCGCCCTGCCACAGGCGTATCCACGTCTTCAGATGATTGGGATTGCAGTCGATGCAGAAAGCCCGGGCGTGCTCGCCGGCGTTGAGGTCTTCCTGCAACACGACGTGGTCGATCAGCGTCGGTTCCGCAAAATTGAGCTCCCAGCTCAGGCCGTCGGCGCCGACCGACCAGTCGGCCAGACTGCGCAGGGGCTGGCGGAAACGCCGGTCGCGTTCGCGGGCCCACGCCAGCAAATTGCGCACGTCCTTGTCCGGTAACAGCCCACGACGGTCGGGACCGATGTTGATCAGAAAATTGCAGCCGCGCCCGACGCTGTAGTAGTAGAGCCCCATGAGCTCTTCGGGGCTCTTGACCGTGCGTTCATCAGCATCGCTGTAAAACCAGTTGGTCAGACGCATGCGGCAGTCGCATTCGGCCGGCAGCCAGGTCGGCACGGCCAACTCGGCACTGTCATTGCTGTCCATGGCGAACGGAGCGCGGCTGACCGTATTCCACAGTGGCACCGGCGCCAGCCCCAGCTCATTGCCGACCCAGCGAAAATCCGGGTCGCCAATGCCAAAAATCAGTATCTCGGGCTGCATGCCACGGATCGCCCCGCAGATGCGTTCCCAGTCGTAGCGATGGCCTGCCGAGCCGCAGCCGTCAAACCACAGAATATCGATCTTGCCGTAGGGAATGAGCAGCTCACTGATCTGGTTGATGAAGTAGTCGTCATAGGCCTTTTCATTCTCGTAGTTGGGATTGCTCCAATCCCGCGGCGAGTAGTAAATACCCACCTTGAGATTATGACGGCGACAGGCATCGACGTATTCGCGCACGACATCGCCCTTGCCGCCCCGCCAACTGGAGTTGGCCACGGAGAAGTCGGTGTACTTGGATGGCCAGTTGGCAAAACCATCGTGGTGCTTGGCGGTCATAACCATGTACTTGGCACCGGCAGCTTCGGCGACGGCCGCCCACTGGTCGCAATCCAGCTCAGTAGGCAGGAACTGACTGGGCGACATAGCCTTGCCATCCCAGTCCTTATGGCCTTCGTAGAAAGTCCGAATCCCGAAATGGAGGAAAACGCCCCATTCCCAATCCTGATAGGCCAGCTGCAACGGGGTGGGCAGAAGTGTACGTGCCATGGATGTGTCTCTTTTCTGTAAGATAGCGCCTGGGTGTAGCCGGTCGAGAAGTCATTGCGGCTGCAACTATTATAACGTCATTCCCTCAGTCCGGCAGGCGTTTCGTATCATTGTCATGTAACCATAATAGTATGGCTGGCTAATGCAATGACTCTTCACCACTTTTACGCGTGCACGCGTGCGATAGGCACCCCGACGGCGACGGGATGATCGCGGCGGCAACGACAGCAACGCACGCCAAGCATACACATTTCACGTTCAGCAACGCCTCTGCGAAGCTTGCATCCACCTGAAAAGCGCCTATGGTTATGGGCGACTATGCACCACCAACGCCGCGGTGCGTCACTTGCCGCGACAAGCCCCCAGACACCTCATCTTTTTCATCGTTTTGGTAATTGCACCTTCACCCCACATCAAGGACTGACACCATGATGACCCAAGCCGAAATCCAGCAGGCATTGCAGAAACGCCCCGCACTTCCCTGGCGCGCCGAGCCGTTGCTCGGCAGCATCTACGGCCAGGAGGAAATTGACGCGGCCGTTGCCGCCATCCGCGAGGCCATGGATGTCAGCAAGGGCTTCGGCTTCTCCGCATCGCCCATTCCCGAGTTTGAACGCGCTTTCGCCGATTACACCGGCACAGCCGACGCCGTCGCCGTCAACAGCGCCGGCCCGGGCATTGACATCGTCATGCGGGCACTCAAGCTGCAACCGGGCGACGAAGTCATCGTGCCCTCCATCAACTACCAGGCCGCGCCGCTGGCCGTGCTGGGCGCCGGTGGCAAAGTCGTCTGGGGCGAAGCCGACCCCGTCACGTACATGCTCGACCCCGCCGACGTCGAACGCAAAATCACCAATCGCACCCGCGCCATCTTCCCCGTGCACATCCACGGGCTCTGCGCACCGATGGACGACTATCTGGCCATCGCCGCAAAACATCCCCACCCCGTCTACGGCCCGCCAAAAGTCATCGGCGACGCCGCCCGTGCCTGTGGTGGCTCCTATCGCGGCACCAAGATCGGCAAAAAAGGCTGGGCGACCATCTACTCCTTCCACACCATGAAGAACATGACCACCCTCGGCGAGGGCGGCATGATTGCCACCGATGATCTCGAACTGGCCGCCTACGCCCGCTCGGTACGCATGTACGGCAGTGGCGTCGAAGCCTGGGGCACCTCCAATGTCATGACCAAAGTGCAGGCCGCCGTCGGGCTCGTCCAGCTGAGCAAACTCGACAGCTTCATCGCCGGTCGCCGCCGCGTCGCCCAGGAGCGCAATCGCCTCCTGCAGGGCCTGCCCGGCGTCACCCTGCCTCACGAACCCGCCGACTGCGAGCACAGCTACTACCTTTACACCCTCACTCTCAAGGACGACTGGGCCGGCGAAAAACGCAACCAACTCATCAAGATGATGGACCAGGACTACGGCGTCGGCTGCGTCGTCGCTAACCCACCAGCATACTTGGCGCGGCGTATCCTCGCCGAAAACTTCGGCAAGACCACGCCACTCTCTGAAGCATACGCCGCAAAAATGATCAGCATTTCCCTCCACCCCAGCATGACCAGCGATGACAATAAGTACATCGCCGCCGCCTTCATCACCTGCACCCAAAAACTCTGATCAGACCAATCATCCGACGGATTGTCTGACGGATCATCCGACCGATCAGACCGATCAGACCGATCAAATCGACGATCCGACGGATCAGACCGATCCGACCGATCAAATCGACGATCCGTCCGATCCGTCCGATCCGTCCGATCAGTCCGCGAAGAAGACAGAAGACAAAAGACAGACGATCCGACCGATCCGACCGATCCGACCGATCAAATCGACGATCCGTCCGATCCGTCCGATCCGTCCGATCAGTCCGCGAAGAAGACAGAAGACAAAAGACAGACGATCCGACCGATCCGACCGATCCGACCGATCAAATCGACGATCCGTCCGATCCGTCCGATCCGTCCGATCCGTCCGCGAAGAAGACAGAAGACAAAAGACAGACGATCCGACCGATCCGACCGATCCGACCGATCAAATCGACGATCCGTCCGATCCGTCCGATCCGTCCGATCAGTCCGCGAAGAAGACAGAAGACAAAAGACAGACGATCCGACCGATCCGACCGATCCGACCGATCAAATCGACGATCCGTCCGATCCGTCCGATCCGTCCGATCCGTCCGCGAAGAAGACAGAAGACAAAAGACAGACGATCCGACCGATCCGACCGATCCGACCGATCCGTCCGATCAAATCGACGATCCGTCCGATCCGTCCGATCCGTCCGATCCGTCCGCGAAGAAAACAGAAGACAGACGATCCGACGGATCAGACCGCTCCGCCTACAAAAACACCACCCCTGCCTCTCCCCCTGCCACTCTCTGGAGAAACCATGAAGAATTCCTGTTCGCAAGCCTGGCTCAAGCCCGGCAGCCGCCAATGCCTACTGCGTCGCGCCCTGGTCAAAAGTATGGGCTACACCGACGCCGATTTGGCGCGGCCCATCGTCGGCGTCATCAACACCTGGGCAGAAACCAACCCCGGCCACTACAACTTCCGGCAGTTGGCCGACGCCGTCAAGCGCGGCGTCTGGGCCGCCGGCGGCTTCCCCCTCGAAGTCAACACCATGTCCATCTGCGAGGTCTTCTTTGACATCTCCAGCATGATCTTCCGCAATCTGCTGGCCATGACCACCGAGGAGCTCATCAGCCGGCATCCCTTCGACGGCGTGATCCTCCTGGGCTCCTGCGACAAAAATGTCCCGGCCCAGCTCATGGCGGCGGTTTCCGCCAACAAGCCCATGCTATTCCTCCCCGGCGGCCCCATGCTTCCCGGCAACTACAAGGGCGAAAGCCTCGCCTGCGGCACCGACAGCTTCAAGCTGTGGACCCAATACCAGGCCGGTGAAATCGACGAGGAGGAGCTCAAGAACGTCGAAGGCTGCCTCTATGGCAGCGTCGGCGCCTGTCCCATCATGGGCACCGCCAACAGCATGCAGTGCGCGTCGGAATCCCTCGGGCTGGCCCTGCCCGGCAGCGCCTCGGCGCTGGCCGTGTCCGCGGAAAAAATGCGCTACGCCGAAGAAAGCGGCCGGCAGATCATGACCCTCATCGAGCGCAGCATCACCCCCAGGGACATCGTCACCCGCGAGGCCATTGAGAACGCCATCACCGTCCTCATGTCTTCGGGCGGCTCCACCAACCTCATCATTCACCTTACCGCCATCGCGCGCCGCGCCGGCATCGACCTGCCCCTGAGCGAATTCCAGCGCCTCAGCGACCGCACCCGCGTGCTCGTTGACGTCAAGCCGTCCGGCAAAGGCACCGTCGGCATTGAATTCCACCAGGCCGGCGGCGTGCCCGTGCTGATGAAGGAGCTCGAAGCGCTACTGCACACCGATGTCATGACGGTCACCGGCAAGACCCTCAAGGAAAATCTCGCCGCCGTGCCGCCGCCCTACCGGCCGGACGTGATCGTGCCTTTCGACAAGCCCTTCCGCCCCAACGGTGGCATCGCCGTCCTCCACGGCAATCTCGCCCCGCGCGGCGCAGTCATCAAGCGCTCCGCCTCGTCCATCACCCGCTTCCGTGGCGAAGCACGGGTCTTCGACACCCTCGCCGAGGCGGAAAAGTACCTCCTCGACGACGACTCCGACATGGACGAGAACAAGGCGATCATTCTCCGCGGCTACGGCCCCAAAGGCGCGCCCGGCATGCCCGAGTTCGGCAATTACCTGCCCATACCCCCCAAGATGTACAAACGCGGCGTCACCGACTTCGTCCGCATCACCGACGCGCGCATGAGCGGCGGCGCCTTCGGCACCGTCGTCCTCCACGTCTGCCCGGAGGCCTGCGCTGGCGGGCCCCTCGGCGCCATCCGCAACGGCGATATCATCAGCATGGACGTCGACGCCGGCACCCTCAATGTCAATCTCAGCGACGACGAAATACAGCGGCGCCTGCAAGCCATGACCTTCGCGCCCAAAGAAGAATTCAAGCGCGGTTTCATCCGCCACTATATCGACTCGGTGCAGCAAGCCGATCTCGGCTGCGATTTCGATTACCTGCAGTAGCCACCAGCGACACCCGTTCACCAGTATATGCTCACCAGCGACCGTCCACAGGAGAAGACGATGTTCCATATCGACAACCAGCAGCTGCGGATTTCCTTCAGCGCCGAGGCCGGCATCAGCGTCAGCGACAAGGCCAGCGGCGCCGTCTTTACACAAGTGCCCTGCCCCTACACGATCAGCGACGCCGCCGCAGACGAACAGTCCATCAGCTACACGGTCCATGCCGGCGGCCTGCCCATCAGGGCCCGTCTGGCCTTCGCCGGCGAAGGCGAAATCACCCTCGACCTCGAGGCCGCAGGCCCCATGACCGGTGACATCGCCTACCCACCCGCGTGGCAGATGGCCGCCAATGACGCCGGCGTCTACCCCATCGGCACCGGCTTCGCCTTCCCCGTCAACGACCCGTCCATTCGCGTCCCACCCGAAATGCCCTTCTTTTCCGGCTCCACCGGCCTGGCGCTCTTCGGCTTCATCCGCGATGGCCACCACGTCTTCACCGGCATCGAAAAGGGCTTCGACGCCGTCATGAAACACGAGCGCAAAGACGACGGGCTACTCTACACCCAAGTCCACTGGCGCAACGAAAAAGGCCAGTTCGGCTACCCACGCCAAAGCCGCTGGTTCTTCGCCAGCAGTCTCGACGATGTCGCCGCCGCCTACCGCCGCTGGCGCGAAAACATGGGCTGGGTCGTTACCCTCAAGGACAAAATCCGCCACACGCCCAGCGTCGCCAGGCTCATCGGCGCCGCCGACATCTGGCTCTGGGACGACAACAACATGAACCGCCTCTACGGCCGCCCGGAGGTCAGCGACGTCACCCCCCGCGATGTCCACCGCGTCGCCAGCGAGATGATCGGCCTCGGCATGACCCGCGTCCTCTGGCAGTCCTTCGAAGGCGAAAACGCCGACGACTGCGCTTGGTTAAAAAGCCGGGGCTTCCTTGTCGGCAAATACGAAGTGTACCGCGATGTGCTCCCCAAGCCCATCGCCGACCTGGTCATCCCCTACCGCAAAAAGCGCAGCGTCAACACCCGGCACTGGCCGGACATCGTCCGCACCACCGCTGATGGCGACTACGCCAAGGCCTGGGCCATCCACGGCACGGACGGCCAAATGCACTACCAGCATGCCGTCTGCGATATCTGCGCCTTGCGCCTCACCATGGAAAATGTGCCGCCGGACATCGCTGCCATCGGCTACGACTCGCGCTTCATCGACGTCCAGGCCGGCGCGGCCCTGACGGAGTGCTACCACCCGCTGCATCCCCAGACCCGCACCACCGCCCAGCGCTACATCAACGCCCAGCTCGACTTCCTGGCTGACATCGGTCTGACCGCCGGCGTCGAAGTCGGCAGCGAAGCGGCCGGCCGCGCCTTCCATTTCTCCGAAGGACTACTCAGCCCGGGCTGCTACCGCGCCGAAGACGCCGGCCGTCGCATGAACACGCTCTACTACGGCGACGACATCCCCGCGCAGATTCACCGATATATGCTCAACCCCTTCTACCGGGTGCCCCTCTGGGACTTGATCTACCACGACTGCACCGTCAGCACCTGGTACTGGGGCGACAGCTCAAACTGCTGCCCCGAACTCATGCCCGTCCGCGATCTCTTCAACGCCCTCTACGGCCTGCCACCACTCTATAGCCTCAACATGAGCCAGTGGGACACGCTCAAAAAAGACATCGCCAAGTCGTACCACCGGGCCACCGCCACCGCCCGCAAAACCGCCCTCAGCCGAATGACGTCATTCGCATGGATTAGCCCAGACGGCATGATCCAACAAACACGCTTCGCCAACGGCGTCACCGTCATCGCCAATTTCTCCGCTGAGCCATACACCCTCGACGACAAAACCGTCATCCCACCCAAAGACTACCTCTGCCGCGAATGACAGCACGGCGACAAGACCGATCTTGGGACTAATCATCGGACGGATCGGACCGATCAGACCGATCAGACCGATCAAGTCGACGATCGGTCTGATCCGTCCGATCCGTCCGATCCGTCCGCGATAACAAGAAAGACGATCAGACCGATCAGACCGCGTAGGGGCGGACCTATGTGTCCGCCCAAATCCGATCGGTCCGATCCGTCCGATCCGTCCGATCCGTCCGCGATATAAGATAGCCAAATTCGGCCCGAAGGGCCGCACCATGCATAACCCTGGGTGAGGCGCCCGGAGGGCGCCGCAACCCAGGGTATAACAGCAACCAAGAATAGCGCCCGGAGGGCGCCACATTGGCCTGGCACGTCGCGTCCCACCGCGCCAGCCAGAGGCATGTCGCGCATCCAGTATCAATAGCTGACCGATTTCCAATAATTTCCTTCTCGCGGGGGCTATGCAAAACAGTAACTATTAGTACATTATTGGGGTCTTAGACACGGGCGGCAATCCGGATCTGCCGGGGCGGGCCGACCCAGCGAGAAACCCCATTCAATGGAGAGCTTCATGGAGACCAAGACATTTCCTAGGACGACAGTTGCCGGCGTGTCCCTGCCCCGAATGCTCGCGGGCACAAACTGGGTCCTCGGATACTCCCATACTGGCGGCGCCGCTGACAAGCTGATCCGCTCCCTCCACACTGGCCCCGAGTCCATCGCCACCGTCATGGAGGCGTTCCTCTTTGAAGGCATTGATGCCGTCATGGGCCCTTTCACTGGCAACGCCCTCATGCAGGACGCCGTCAAGATCGCCGAAGACCGCGTTGGCAAGAAGATGATCATCATCGACACGCCGCCCATGAATGTCAATGACAGCGCCGATGCTCGCCGTGAAGCCGAGCAAATCATCAAGGCCTCGCGCAAATTGGGTGCGACCTTCTGCCTGATTCACCATGCATCCGCCGAGCAGCTGGTCAACAAGAACCTCCGCGCTATGCCGCGCTTGCCGGACTACCTGTCCATGATCCGCAGCGAAGGTCTGCTGCCGGGACTGTCCGCGCATATGCCCGAACTGATCATCTACAGCGACGCCAACAACTACGACGTCGAAACCTACATCCAGATTTTCAACTGCATGGGCTTCCTCATGCAAATTGAAGTCGAGTCGGTTTATCGAACCATCCGCGCCGCCAAAAAGCCCGTGATGACCATCAAGCCCATGGCCGCCGGCCGCTGCACGCCCTTTGTCGGCCTGTCCTTCAATTTTTCCGTTCTCCGCGACATCGACATGGTCACCTGCGGCTGCCTCACCCCCGATGAAGTCCACGAAGACGCCGAAATCGCCCGCGCCGCCATCGAACGCCGCCAGCCCGTCCTCCAGGGCCGCAGCAGCCCCGCCAAAACCGATATCATTAAATAACCCCCGTACCGACTTCTCGTCGCCCCACGGCACGCCGTGGGGCGACAGAGGAAGTCATGGGGTTGCAGAACCCGCAGGGGGAAAGACGCCGCAGCCTGCGGCGCATGATGCTATAGTGGCCCAACGGCGTAACGTGGCCCCTTAGCGGTCCAGGCCATAGCTGGCGCGGATGCCTTCCGCGCGCTGTTTGGCTTCGGCTGATGCCGGCAGGCCAGCGCGAGCCAGGCCCTCGTAGAGCCTCGCGGCTTGTCGCATATCGTCGACACCGCCACGCATTTCGAGGATTCTGGCGGCGTCATAGACACTGCGCACAAAGTACACCCAGTTGCGCTGGCGGCCATTGGCCTGGTCGGCGGTAAACGCGAAGTACAGGCGCAGGTACAAATCCAGCGCCTCGTCGTTCTTCTGCTGCCGTTCCAAGCTTTTTGCCAGCCGGTAACTGGCCATTTCCCGCATGACCATGGCGGCCTGCGGCACGGCCAGAATGGCCTGGAAGCACTGACTGGCCTCATCAAGCATAGTGGGATTCTCGCTGGCCAGAGCCAGGCACATCTCGCCTTGCCGGCCAAGCGCCTGCAGGCCCAAATCGCTATCTTCGCCCCAGTTCCGAGCCCGTACAAAACACGCGCGCGCCTCAGCGTAGCGTTCCTGCTCGCTAAGTATGTCCCCCTTGAGCAATTCGGCCTTCGCCAGAGCCTGGCGCACATCGGCCGCCACGAGCACTGCTTCATCCGTCTTCTTGAAGCGCTCCAGCAGCTGATCCAGCAGCGCCATCGCGCTGTCAAACTGCTGAAGATGATACGCGCAGTAAGCAGCCTCATAGAGGGCCAGGGGCACCAACGGCGACGAGTCGTGGTTGTTCACCAGACGCAAGTAAAAATCCTTGGCCAATTCGCCATTCTGCTGATTGGCATGGTAGTCGCCAACCAGGATGTACAACTCGGCGGCCTGCGGCAATAGCGGAAAACTCTCAAAGAAACTCGCCGCGTCGCGCAGAGCCTCCTCATTGCGCTTTTGATGGAAACGCGTCAGCACTCGATGATACAGCGCCAACGCGACGCTGTCCGTCCCGGGATAGCCGTTGATGATTGCCGTCAGATACGACACGGCCTGATCGTAGGCGCTGGCGGCCCGGGCAGACTGAAAAGCCTCCAGGTAAGCAGCAACAGCCGTAGTCTCGTTTTTGCATGTCCGGGCAAAGTCTGCCAGTATCGTGGCCGCCGCCAAAGCGTCCTGGGGCGTGCGAGCGCCCATACGCAGAGCGATGCCACGCTGCAGCAGCGCGGTCTCGAACTGTTCGTGAGCGGGATGTTCTTCCGCAAACAACTCGTAGGCCTTCGCAGCTTCGACATAACGGGCGAGGCCAAAGAGCACTGCCGCCTGCCGCAAGCGCGCGTCCGGCCCCAGAGCACTTTTGCCGTAGCGTTCGGCGACTTTCCGGTACAGCCCTTCGGCCTGCTCAAAGCGTTTGGCGTCGTTGGCGGTAACGGCCGCCCAAAAGAGCGACTGCGACTGTTCCTCCTCGTTGCTGCCGAATTGCTCGCCAGCCAGATAGGCATCAATAGCCAGGTCGAGCTGCCCGGCCAAAACCAGACTGCGAGCGCGGCCAATCCACGCCTGATAGCGCATTTCCGGCGTCGCCTTGGCATTGTTCACCAGCTCGGCAAAGAGCTCAGCCGCCGTCAAGTAATTGCCCATGTCATGCTGGAGTTGCGCCAGCCGCATAGTCACTGTCGGCAACTCTGGACAATCCGGGTAGGTCTTGCGAATGCCCTCCAGGGTATCGCGAGCAAGAGTCACGCGCTGCAACGCCAGTTGCACATCGGCCAGCTGCAGGAGCGCCTGGATCTTCTGCTCCGTCGTCGTCGCGACCTGCAGGACCAAAGGGAAGAGCCGCAGTGCTTCTTCGTTGTTGCCGGCAGACTTCTCGGCTACCGCCAGTTGGGTCAGCGTCAGCCACCAGTCATTATCGGCCGTCGCCGGACAACGCGGCTGTATCGCCTGAAACACCGCGCGGGCGCCCGGCAGATCGCCATGCTGTACCATGGCGACAATGCGCAGCAAGTCCAAGGCGAGGTCGCGGGCGGGGTCGTCCAGACGACCGATATTGCCCAGCAACGCAATCGCCGCTCCCTGCCGGCCAGTGAGCAAATATGCGTTCGCCAGCCGCCGCTGTATCTCGTAGTTGTCAGTGCCGGAAGGACGGCGGACCAGATAGTCCACCCCCACGCGAATCACCTCTGACCACGTTTCCTGCCGGGCGTGGATATCCATCAGCAAAATCACCGCCCGGCCCTGGTAGCTCTCGGCAGCATCCGCGCTGGTGAGAGGCTCGACCCATTTCTGGCTGTCAGCCACTCGCCCCTGTTTGAAATAAATCTGGGCGCGTAGGTAAGCCAACCGCGCCTGCTGTTCGCGATCACGTAAACCCGGCGAACGCCGTTCATGATCCAGTAGCACCGCCTCGGCTTCGGCAAGCTGCGCCATGCCCACATGGGCCTCCGCCAAGTAGGCACTGGCGTCGGCAAAATCCGGCTCGCGAGTGCCAACGCTCTCCCGATAGCGCTCAAAAAAGGCCTTCGCCACCGAAAAAACGCCCTCGGCCATGGCGTGTACGCCACGCGAACGACTGACTTGCCCCCCCTCGGCCGCCGACGCGCCGTCTTCAAACTGAAAAAAGACCGGATCGTCAGCCGTCGGCGACACCGTGCCAGCGGCGTTTCCTGCCGGCGCCTGAGCCCATAGGGCCGCTGCCACCTGCAGAGCCACCAGCGCCCATAGCGCCCTCGTTATGCCTGTTGTCACCACTGATACACCCGCGATCTGGGGGAAAAAATACCTGCCGGGCCAACACCTCGTCAGCGCGTCGCGCCCTCAGGCAGGACTGTATTATGCATAAACAAACCGATAATGTAGTTCATGTTCCGACTCAGACCAACACTCAGCGCCAGAGATGGTAATGGGTCAGTGTACACCCCGGCGCTTCGCTGGGACAATTTGCAGGAAACCCACGGCCCGCCGCCGCCCAGCCATTCGACCTTGATTTCCGCCGACCTTTGCGGCAGCGTGTTTCATAGGAGTAACCACCCCGTGGGGAAAACACCGGGGACAATTTGCAGGAAACCCACGGCCCGCCGCCGCCCAGCCATTGCACATAGGTAGCTAACCAGGCAGCGGATTTCATAGGAGTCATTGATAACCAAAACTGTGGTGCCTCTACGAGGCACTGCCTGTTGGCAGGCTACGTCCCCAGGCTAAAGCCTGGGGTTAAGCATGGTTAAGCGCCTACGGCGCAAAAACATGGATATTGAATGATGGTGGTTTTGGGCCCGAACCTGACCAAGCAAGTCGTCAGATCGGCCAAGTTCGGCCCGGAGGGCCGTACCATGCATAGCCCCGGATGAGGCGCCCGGAGGGCGCCGCAACCCGGGGTATGATAGCACGTTAGAATTGCGCCCGGAGGGCGCCACATTGGCGAGGCACGCCGCGTCCCACGCGCCAGCCAGAGGCATGCCGTGCATCTGTTATCAATGGCTAACCGATTACCCAACGACTCGCTTAGCCACCCGCCCGGTCATTGACAGAGCCTGCACAGTCATTACATTAGGCGCTTTCGCGCCAACATAACTCAGCGATATCTGCGGATAGAATATTGCCCTTATAATGATCTGCGTCCATCGGCGCCATCTGCGGATAGCCCTCCCCAAAAAACAATCTGCGGCAATCGGCGCCATCTGCGGATAGAATTTTCCCCTCCCCAAAAAAGCAATCTGCGGATACGTTCTATATGCCCCCCACCAAAGTGAATCTGACCTCCGGGCACCTCTTGCGTGCCCTCTTCAGCCTGGCGACGCCGATGCTCGTCCAGGCTTTTTTGCAGAATCTGCAAAATATGATCGACCTCTATTTTGTGGGCAAGTTGGGCAGCCCGGCAGTCGCGGCGGTCAGTGCCTCCGGCAATATTCTCTTTGTGTTGACGCCGGTGCTCATGGGTGCCTCCATGGGCACGATCGCGCTGGTATCGCGCTTCACGGGCGAAGGCAATCACCGCCTGGCGGCGCAGACTGCCGGACAAAGCGTGCCCATCGCCATCATCTTCGGCATCATCATCGGCATCATCGGGCAGTTTTTCGCGCCGGACTTTTTCCGCTGGATGAGCATCCCAGACGACGTCACCGCGCTTGGCCTGCCCTACCTGCGCATTCTGCTCTTCACTAGTTTCACCATGTTCGTGCTTTTCCTGGGCAACGCCGCCATGCAGGGCGCCGGCGACGCTTGGACGCCCATGAAGATCATGGCGCTAGCCAACGTGCTCAACGCCGTACTGGATCCGCTGCTCATCTACGGCATCGGCCCGTTCCCGACAATGGGCGTCAACGGCGCCGCCTGGGCGACGGCGATCTCCCAGGCCGTCGCCGCCGTAACCTCTCTGCATCTGCTGGTCAGCGGCAAAGTCCACTTGAACATCCGCTTTCGCGACTGGCTTCCTGATCCCCATCTGTGCTGGCGTATTACCCGCATTGGCGTACCCAGCTCCGGTCAGATGCTCTTGCGCAGCCTCATGAATGCGACCCTCTACAGCATTGTCGCGCCCTTTGGCACCTCCGTGCTCGCAGGCTACAGTGTCGGCACGCGCATCAACATGATGATCCTCATGCCGGCTTTTGCCTTCGGTAATGCCGCCGCAGCCATGGTCGGGCAAAATCTCGGCGCTCAGAAGCCCGACCGGGCCGTCAAGGCCGCGTGGCTGGCCGTGGGCGTCGAAGCGATCATCATGGTTGTCGCCAGTCTGCTACTGGTCTTCTTCGCACCGCAGTTCATCGCCTTCTTCGCCTCGGAAGACCCCGAAGCCATCCGGATCGGTGCCGAATACTTCCGCATCGAGGCGCCATTTTACATCTGTAGTGCGCTCAGCATCATCCTCAGCCGCGCGCTGGGCGGCGCCGGTGCCAGCGTCGCGCCCTTTGTCATCAACGCCTTCACGCTCTGGGGCGTGCAGGTTCCCGCCGCGGTTTTCCTCTCCCAGCGCTATGGTACCATCGGCATTTGGTCCGCCATGGCTGGCACGCAGGTCATCCACGCCATCATCGTCGGCTGGTGGTTCAACCTGGGCCGCTGGAAGCACAAAAAGGTCTGACCTGCAGCCCCGGCAGCCGCACATACAAGAGGGCTGCCTCGCCGATGGCTCATCCCGCTTCAGCGCCCGCGCGTGATATTGCCCGCGTAGTAGCGTACGAAATAAACTGACAGCGTGGCTTAATGGTGAATATCCCAGTACTCTCGCGGAGTAATAATTGGCAGGTAATGATGCGAAAAGTGCGATGGATTGCGAGTCACAATGCATTGCGCTTTGGCATGCACTGCCGAGAAAGTCTGAATAGCGTCTTCAAAGTCTTTACATGGCATATCGACTGCCAATCGGAGAATCGTATCGTCAAGCGGTTCAACGGCAAAGACATTCAGAGCATGACGCACATAATCAAGTGCCTTGATGCTGCCAACCCGTTTTCGCATTATGAAATGCATATTGTTCAGCGTGATGGCTGAAATCACGCCTCGAATCCGCCCCTCCTCACAGTCGGCCCAAAGGCGTACCGCATCGGGCAAAAATTCTTCCCGATGCAACATCACATCAAGCAGAATATTCGTGTCAAGAAAAACTATTTTCATTTGACACCGTATTTCTCACCCATGCCATCTGTGAGTTCATCGTGGTAATCCCAATCTTTCGGGGTCACCGGCAAGGCCGCGCCCATTTCAAGAACGCGGCGCGTTATCGGTGGCAGGTCCGGCATAGGCGGCTCGATGTCGTTCAGTGCCGAAATGAAGTTCGCAACCATTGCCGAAACGCTGGTTTTGCGATACTTGGATATTCGGCGAGCCTTGGCAATGACAGCCGCATCCATACTCAATGTCAGTTTGCTTGTCATATGTACCTCCTTACGTATACCTTTTCTCAAGATTATACGTCTTAGCCGGAAAAAATCAAACAAAGAAGGTACGAAATAGTATCAACTTTTCTTTTTTTGCCTTACTTTACTGACACGCGTCCCGTGCGGCGACCAGCCGTCGTCGCACGGGGTGCGCTGCAAGCGCCTTCGAGCGCGCTAAAAACCGTCGCGTTTCAGAGCAGTCCCAGCATGAATTGGAAGACCCGGTCGCTGTGGCCGGGCAGGCCCTCGTGGCCGAAGTCGGGGTAGGACACGAAGCTCTTGGGCGAGCTGATCTTGTTGTAGGCAGCAAACTGGGTAGACGGCGGGCACACCGTGTCGGCGAAGCCGACGCCCAGCATCACCTCGGCGCGGATGCGCGGGCAGAGGTGCTGGATATCGATATAGCCCAACTTGGTGAAGGTCTCGGCCTGCCGTTCGTGGGTGGGATCCGTATGGCGAAAATACTCGCGTAGTTCGGCGTAGGCGGCCTTGTCCTGCTCCATTTCCCAGATGCGCTGATAGTCGCTGAGGAAGGGATAGCTCGGCGCGGCCTTCTTGATGCGCGGCACCAGCGATGCGCAGGCCAGCGTCAGTCCACCGCCCTGGCTACCCCCCGTGCAGCCCACCCGATCGGGATCGACCTCCGGCATGGCCATCACAATCTTCGCCAGTTGCGCGCAGTCGAGGAAAATCCGCCGGAAGAGCAATTTCTCGGGCGCATCGTCAAGACCGCGGATGATATGGCCATGAAGAGTGTTGCCCGTAGTGCCGCCGACGTCTTCGGAGAGGCCGCCCTGCCCCCGGCAATCCAGCGCCGCGACCACAAAGCCCGCTGCAGCGTAGGCCAGCTTGTCCTGCCACTGGCCGCAATCGCCGGAATAGCCGTGAAACTGCAGCAGTGCCGGTCGTTTGCCGCTGACGCCGCGCGGCTTGAGCAGCTTGGCATAAATGCGTGCGCCGCCGACGCCCGTAAAGCGCAGGTCATAACACTCCGCGTAGGGCGCCTGGAAGGCCGCCGGCGTCAGCTCGACCTGGCTATCAATGGCGTCCATCTCGGCAAGGCTACGGTCCCAAAACGGGTCAAAATCCGCCGGTTTCGGATTCCGTCCCTGGTATTGCAGCAGGCGTTCCAGGGGCATGTCGAACATCAAAGCCATGGCTCGTTCTCCTTTTGTACGCAAAACAAGACTTAACACCAACGCCACGCCGGACTATAGCCGGCGCGATGAGAAGATCAGTCAGTTACGCCGCCATTGCGACGCATGGGTTTCTTGCGCAGGAAGTCTATCGCCGTCGGCAGCTCCGCGAAGTCGTAGATGATATAATCGGGCTCCACGCCGTCACGGCTTTGCTCGCCCTGGTTGCTGCGGAAAAAGACAGTCTGCATGCCCATTTTCTGCGCGCCATAGACATCGCGATACATGTCATTGCCCACGAAGATCACGTTCTCCGGCGGCAGCTGCATCGCGTCCAGAGCGACTTGGTACAAGCGCGGATCGGGTTTGCGGAAGCCGTGGCTTTCCGAGATGACAATAGGCGAAAAGAAACGCTCCAGCTTCACCGCGCGCAGCTCCGGCAGCGCCCAGACACTCTGGCCATCGGACACTGCCGCCATGGGATACTTGCCATGCAGGCGTTCCAGAACAGACTGCACGCCCGGATAGAGCTCCAGCCGGAAACGCGACGCCGCGCGAAACAACTCCGCCAGCACCTGCGGCAGGCAGGCCCGCTTCTCCTCCGGCAACGCCGGGAGCGCCCGCCGACCGTGGGCGCGCAATATGGCCCGAAACACCGCCACGACGTCGATCTCGGGATACGCCTCGGGGCTGTTGCGGCGCTGATCACGGCAACGCTCGAAAAACTCCCGCTTTAATTCCTCGGCCGGCAACTGCACGCCCTGGTAGCTGAGGAAGTTGCTCAGGGTGCGATAGACGTCGTCATTACCCTCGTCGGTGAGGATGTCAATCAAGGTCCCGTTGAGGTCAAAAATAAGGCCCTGCACATCCATTCAGAAGCTCCTCAAGCATTGCTTGGCCTCAGCAATCAGCCACGCTTTGAAGTCTGGCGCGATCCATTCATTGCGCGCAATCCGCAGGAAGGTAATGCCCATGTAGAAGGGCACGCGAGCATTCATGGTCGCAAACGCCCGTTCGCGATCCGGAAAATGGCAGGCGTACTCCCAGAGGAAATGGCCGATGAAACGCTCGGCGGCGGTCTTGTTGCCACGATGGCGCATGTAAAAATAACTCAGCTCGCCGGCTATCCGCCCGGTATCAAAAATGCGGTCGGCGTAATGCAACCGTTCCAGGTCGAAGGAGATGACATTGAGGCCATCACCGAACAGAAAATTGCCAGGCGTGGCATCGCCATGAACATAGACCTGCCGGTCCGCCCACATGCGCGGCTGGTCACGCCAGCGATCGCGCAGCCAGTTCAGTTCATTGAGCTCGTCAGCGTTGATCGCGTTGATTTCCCGCAGCCGCGCCGTCAGGCGATCCATGTACGCGCAGGTCACCGCGAAATCCACCGTGCCGTCAGAAACCGTGCGGTTGTGAAATTCCGCCAGAAAAAACGCCAGTGCGCCCAGCTTGTCGTACAGCAGCTGCTCGTCATTCTGCTCCATCGCGCGCAAAATCACGGCACTGAGCTGCTCGCCATAACAGAACTCCACCACCAGCAGGCAATTGAGCAGATAATTCGCCCCGAGCGGCCGCGCGATATAATGCGGCGAATGATCAAAGCCATGTTCCCGCATTAAAGCCAAATTGCGGAACTCGCGCCCAAGTCGCCGCGCCGCGCGCTCGTAATCCGGTTGCCGCGGCGACAGAAAGAACTTCCCGACCACCCGCCGGCCGCTGCTGGCATCCTCGTAGACATAGACGTCGTTCGACCCCGGCATCATGTACACGCGGTAGTCGATGTCCTCCGTCCCCCCTGCGAGTAGTGGCTGAATATCGTTACGCAGATAGCCATACAAGGGATCATTTTTGGGCAAATGCCCCAGATAATGCTTTTCCATGCCGTCCCGTCTTTTCCTGCTGCCACGCAACAGAGCGCAACGTCCTCAGTCTTTTCCATCAAGTAACAACGCAGTGGATGAATTTAGCATCGGCGACGCCATTCTGCCGGCATAGCATAAAATAATCAGACCGATCAGACCGATCAAATCGACGATCCGTCCGATCCGTCCGATCCGTCCGATCAGACCGATCCGTCCGATCAGACCGATCAGACCGATCAGACCGATCAGACCGATCAGACCGATCAAATCGACGATCCGTCCGATCCGTCCGATCCGTCCGATCCGTCCGATCCGTCCGATCCGTCCGATGATCTTCACTTAACGATTTCCCTGGCGCGAGTTGTTTCAACCAAGCAGCCTTTTCTCGTCGTGCATTTCCGCCGCGAAGCGGCAGAAGCGCTGAAAGCGCGAACTAAGATAGCCCAGGGCAAGCGACGCCGAAGGCGGAGCGACGCCCTGGGTAGCGCGCCATATTGGTCCGTGTTCCTCAGCCTCTTTGGCTTCAGTCGGCGAAGCTGACTGAAGCCAAAGAGGCAATGGAACTCATTGATTGCTGCGGCAATTTTGCGCTGTGACCCTTCATCGCAGGTCTTTTAGGTCGCCCTTTCATGGCTCTTTTCGGGTGGGGGGCTCTACCCAGGGCGGCGCGCCCTGCGGGCGCTTGCCCTGGGCTATCTTAGGCCGCGCCTTTGGCGCTGAAAACAAAAGGCCGCAGGGCCGGCTGGCATCAATCACTCCTGTGAAACCCGCTGCCTGGTTAGCCTCCCATATGTATGGTTCACCACCACCCCAAAAACGTTCATTTTTTGGGCAAAGGTCGGCGGAAATCAAGGTCGGATGGCTGGGCGGCGGCGGGCCGTGGGTTTGCTGCAAATTGTCCCAGCGAAGCGCCGGGGTGTACACTGACCGATTACTAGTCGCCAGCGGCACCCGGCCCGGACCATGTGTCACACGCCGCTGGACACGCTACAGTACTGCCCGAAAAGCGGACCACACCGCCCACCATGAATGTTACGCCATCCAGAGGAGCGACACGATCATGCACGACAGCGAGAAAATTCTGCGGCGACTGCATACTCTCGGCATCCCGGAGCTGACGACGGTGCAGGCCCTCAATGCTCTGCCCGGCAGCTACATCAACTTGGCATGCCGCCTGCCCAATGGCCAGACGGCGAAAATCCTCGACGACAGCAAGTCCTACAGCGCCACCCAGGTGGAACGAACGGACAACGAGCGCTGCTACGGCGTCGCCGCCGATGATGAGCAGCTCGCCGTCTACGAATACGGCTGCAATGGCGCCGACGCCGTACTCGTCGCCTGGATCAAACTGTGACCAACGTCACAGACAAGCCCAGCGCCCGCTTTTGGCCCTGCATCTAACGATCTCCCGTGCTGACTGAGAACGACCCGCCCGAACTGCCCGCCGACTGGCGTGACGCCGACTATGCCGGAGCGATACGCGGCATGGGCATCGCTTCGATTTCCATGTCGGCCTGCATGAATTCGAGCAGCAGGCGCATTTTGAGGTCCCGAGAGTCGGCGTGGTCCCAGAGATTGACGATTTCGCCCGGGTCGGCCTGAAGATCGAAGAGCTCGCCGTGGTCCGCATTGCGATACACGGTGATCTTATAGCGGTCAGTAATCAAGCTGCGGAGGTGAAAAGTGGTAGGATTGTGGTGATTTTCCACCACGACATGCCGCCGTGCGGCCGCGTGGTCGCCGCACCAGTTGCGGCCCTGATCGCGGCCAGTCATGTAGCGCGGAATGTCCAGCCCCATGAAGCCCAGCATGGTCGGCGCCAGGTCCACCGTGCACTGCAGGTCAGCGCAGTCCTTGCCAGCCGGAATCACCCCAGGCAGAGCGACAATCAGCGGCACGCGCAGGAGGTCCTCGTAGTGATGCAGCGCTTTCATGGTCAAGCCGTGCTGTCCCCAGAAATCACCGTGGTCGGAAGTAAACACTACCAGCGTGTCGTCGGTAAGCCCGAGTTCGTCAAGGTGGTCGAGGATCTTGCCGATGTAAGCGTCCATCATGGTGACCATGCCGTACATGGTGGCGATGTGTTTGGCCTTGACCTCCCGGCTGAGCAGATGCGACCCGGCGCCGTGGAGGACGTTGCAGCCCTCGTCCGTGCGATAGGCCGAAAAGTCGGGTTTCAGCTGCTGCGTCAGGGCGAAATGCGGCGGCTTGTCAGCAAACTCGCCGGGCGTGAACTCGGGCACCGTGACTTTCGCCGGATCGTACATACTCGCGTAGGGCTCGGGCACCATGTACTGCGGATGCGGATCGAAAAAGCTCGCCCAGAGGAAGAAACGCTCGCCCTTGGCGTGAAAGCCGTCCATCAGCGCGTTGGTCCGCTCGGCGATCCACGCGTCGTAATGGATTTCCTCGGGTATCTCCCACGCCTGGCCGGCCTGGCGCTGCGCATGCTCCGAACTGGTGTAGCGATCACCAGGCAGACAGCGATGCGGGTCGTTAGGCAGGAAGTACTCCCGCCAGTTCGCGTAGCCCTTCTCTTCCATCCACAGGGCGTAATGCTGGCCGACGTGGCTCTCGTCAGTGTGATTGCGCGCCAGCTCCACGTGGTCAAAACCGTAAAAACGGCCCTGGTAGTTCCGCCAGAATTCCATGTCATGCAGAACGGGGTAGGCTTCCAGCGACGGGAACTCCGGCGTCGTCACCAGCGGCTGGAAATGGGCCTTGCCCACCAGTGCCGTGCGGACATTCGCCTCGCGGTACTCGTCATTCGCCGTCGGCGTGTCTTCCGCCAGCTTGGTGCCCAGGCTGTAGGCGCCATGCTGGCTGGGGTAGTTGCCTGTGAGCCAACTGCAACGCGTCGGCGTGCAAGTCGGATTGACCGTGTAGGCCCGGCTGAAATTCGTCCCCCGCGCCGCCAGGCGGTCGAGGTTGGGCGTGTATACTTCTGGGTTCAGATAACCCAGCGTGCACCAGTGCTGCTGGTCAGAGGTAATGAAAAGGACGTTCTTGGCCATATGTTTTTCTTGCTCCGATCTTGGTTCTGTCCCTCCACCACTACCGCCGGCGTCACTCCACGAATTTCAGACTGCCCATCTGCGCTTCCCAGCCGCGCCACTCGCCGGTTTCCGATATAAATAAACGGATATTGAACGGCAGTTCGCGGCCGATGTCCGGGCTGATGCCCAATGCCGCGAAGGGTATGGCCCATTCGCCCTTCCAGCCCATGGCCGCGCCCCAGCTGGTACGACTCACCTTGCCGCTGAAGACCACGCCACGCTGCAGGGCCTTAGCCATGGCAGCGCCAGCGCTGTCGTCCGCAACGCAACTGACCGCCCCGCCGGCGAAGCCGCGAATGCGCAGCAGCACTGCGCGCCCATCTGGCATCTGCCCCTGGATGACAATTTCCGCGCCGTCGTCTTTCTCCCACGCGTCGCCTTCGCTGATGGCCGTGCCGCGGAAGCGACTCACCTGCAGGTTCACATAGAGATTGGTGGCGTCGAAACCAACCTGGGCGCGGCTCGGCGGCCCGCCCGGCACAAAGGACGTGTCGTCGCGGTCAAGAGTAATGGCCGGCACCGGCCATTCTTCGGCCGTCACAGAAGCGTCAAGAGCCGGTGCGCTCATGGCCTTGGCATAGACCGGACGGTCCTTGGGCGCTTCCGGCGGCGTCAGCGGCACCCACGACTCGATGCGGAAGCCGTCCTTGCCGTCGCCGCTGAAAATGCGGTTGTCTTCCCAGACTTTCGCGGCATTGCGGTCCGCCACGCGCAATGTGCCCTTGACGTAGAGCGTGTTGCCGCTGAAAGTCATGTTTTCCGAACGCTGAAAGGACACCGTCATGTCCTCCTCGGAGATGAAGACGTTGTTGCGCACGATCGTCCCGCGCGTGATGTGGTTATGCGTCGGCCGGGCGACATTGTACGACACGTTGTTTTCAATGACGCAGTCGTAAGACCCCTCGTCCAGATAATAGCCCGAGGCGCCAAAGCCCGCGCCATTCGGCCGGATATCCCGCACCACATTGCCACGGATGACACTCTGGCGAAGATTGCCGTAGATGGCCGCGCCGTCATGCATGACCATCATGGCGTGGTACACCAGATTGTCCTCAATGAGGCACTCTTTGCCGCCGCCACCGATGACGCCCGAATACGGCACGTCGTGGATCACGTTGCGCACGAGTTCGATGCCGTCGCCGCCCATGAGCAGCCCGGCCGCGCCTGGATAGTACTGCCCAAGGTGGTGGATGTGGTTGTTTTCCACCCTCATGCCATTGGCACCAATCCTAACGCCACAGGCGCCAGTCTGCCCCACCTCGCTATCGCGCAAAGCGCCGCCACGGCTGTTTCTCACCGACACGCCAAGGCCGCCGACTTGAGTCACGCGCAGCTTGTCCAGCACGCAATCATGTGCGTAGCGCAGTTCCACGGCGCCATCAAGGTCCGACGAGCCAAAACCCGGCGATTTGAGCGCGCTGGAGCTGCAATGAATGCTCAGATTCTGCAGCGTCACGTCCTTGACCGGCTGATCCTTGTCGCCCTCGACGACGACGATGCGGTCCATCAGTGGCGCAATGACCTCGATGCTGGCCATGTCCTCGTCCGGCAGCGGCCAGTACACGAGTCGGCCGTTGCTGCGGTCAAGATACCACTGCCCCGGCTCGGTCATGCCCTCACGTATATTGTATATAACGTACTTGCGGCGATTGCAGGCACCCATCGGCCACACCGCCGGCGATGACATCACCAGCACGCGCTTCTCTATATCGTGGCTTTCCACGCCAACCAACGACTCGGCCCACATGTGATAAAGCCGCACTTCGGCGTTGTTGACGTCGATATCAGCTGGGACATCGCCCTCTTTGTAGGGCATGACCGTAAGTTCCTCGCGGGTCGGCTGGCGGGCCCAGAACCCGGCGAGCATCGGCAACAGCGGCAAGTCCCACTGGCCCAGATGTTCAAGCGTGTCCGTGCTGTTCGGCCATGTCGCCTTGGTCGCCAGACGGCCATTTACCAGCAAGGCGCGAAAGTCCCACTCGCGTTCCTTCACGCCCGGCAGGGGCACCTGCCAGAAATGCTCGCCATCCCGCGTCCAGCCCGTCAGCTTCCGGCCACCGAAAATGCGCACCGCGTCACGATCTTCACCGACGATGCTCAGGCCCTTGTCGCGCGCGTCGAGGACCAGCGGCTCATCCAGGAAATAATCGCCGGTGTGAACGACGATGCGATGCGGCCCCGCCGGCGCCTGCCGCGCAGCGTCACGCGCGGCCGCCAGCGTGGCAAAGGGCTGGTCAGCGCTCCCGGCGTTAGCGTCGTTACCCGTACTGGCAACATGAAATTCAGCAGCCAACACCACCAAGGGCAGCGCCAGCGTGCAGATACTGAGCAGTCCAATCTTCATCAAGGAAATTCTCCTTCACTGATTGTTTCGAGCCGAGTGGCGCTGGCGCGTGCCGCTGCCGATCCAGCCGGGAACCGACGTGCTGCGCGGCGCGTCGGCTTCCAATTCTGACGACATCAGACTGTAAGCGGTCTACGCCTTATAGCCGCCGCTGCTGCGACCGCCGTCAACCACAAAGTTGCTGCCGGTGGTAAATGCCGCCTTGTCCGAGCAGAGGAAGACAATCATGTCGACGAGTTCCTGTGGCTCGGCAGCGCGGCCAAGGCGCGTAGGCATATTCGCCATGCTGGCGCGAGTCAACACCGGCCCTGGCGACACGCAGCAGGCGCGCACGCCGTAGGGTGAAGCATAGACTGCCAGCGACTTGGTCAGGCTGATCATCCCGCCCTTCGCCGCACTGTATTCCATGGAACTGCTGCCGGTGACGCCGTCCACCGACCCAAGATTGATGATCACGCCGCTCTTTTGCGCAAACATCTGATTGAGCACCGCCCGGCAAAAATAGATCGGGCCCTTGAAATTGACATCCATACCCCAGTCTAGCACCTCCAACGGCATGTCCTTGAAACTCTCTTTGCGCTGGAAGATGCGCCCGGCAAAACCACCGGCACAGTTGATGAGGATGTCGATGCGGCCGTAGTGCTCGACGGTGAACGTCGCGGCGGCCTCGACTTGGCTGTAGTCACGCACGTCGACCAGCTGGCCAACCGCCTCGCCACCCTTGGCGCAGATGCCCGCCACCGCCGCCTGCAGTGCCTCGTTATTGACGTCCGTCAACACCACCTTGGCACCGCCAACAGCCAGATTCTGCGCCGTTAACAGGCCCATGCCCGATGCCGCACCCGTGACGATGGCCACTTTGCCCGTGAAATCCAGTTTTAGATTCAACATGATAATACTCCTAGAATGTTCTCCTAAACCCGACAAATAGTGCCGGGTAACACAAACAAAAATGATCACCAGAAAACAAAAACAATGGTCGAAAAGCTACCCCGCAAGCTCGCATTTACAACCGCCAGCCAACCGAATTTACGATCCGTCCGATCAGACCGATCAGCTGTCTCTTGCCTTATTTCGCGGACCGATCAGCCAGATTCGGCCCAGAGGGCCGCACCATGCATAACCCTGGGTGAGGTGCCCGAAGGGCGCCGCAACCCAGGGTGGAAGAAACATAAAAGGCCAGCGCCCGGAGGGCGCCACATGAACACAAGGTCAGAGCAACCAACACCGGACTGCTGTAACTTTGAGTGCTGAACACGCGACCAAAGACCGATCAGCAATACGATCCGTCCGCGATAAAAAGACCGTCATTGCGCATTGCTTACGCCTGCTGTGCCTCCCGCGCCACCGCCAATGCCGCGAGGATGTTCCGTGCCATGACGGCCGACCCGGCGTCATTGGGGTGAATGCCGTCGGCCAGCAGGCGTTCCTCGGCGGGCAGCACGGCCGGGCCGTCCAGGACTATCAGCGCGGGGAACTGACCTTGGAGCGCCTTGGCGACCTGGCGGTAGTCATCGAGAGTCAGGCCAATGGCGTTCGGTTTGCCCTCCTGAGCCGGACGCGGCACCGTCGTCAACAGGCAGAGTTTGCCGCGGCCGTGGCGATGCAGTGCGCCGAAGATGGCGGCTAGGCCGGCCACATACTCCGCCAACGGACGGTTTTGGGAACAGTCGTTGGTCCCAAAGGAGACCAGCGCCATGTCCCAGTCGCTGTAGCCACTCAGGCATTCTCCCAAGCCAGCCACCGCCGTGGCGCCGCCGACGCTGATATTGACGTAGTCACAGGACAAACCACGGGCCACGATGTCGAAATAACTGCGGCAGAGCGCCTCGGTCGTCATGCCCTGCATGATCGAATCGCCCACGAAAAGCATGCGGCCGCCGGCCGCCGGTACGGGCTCGGCATGTGCACCGTCAACAATGTCGACACTCTCCACGAAGGTCTCCACCAAATGCGGCAGACCAATCTCCACCCGGTGGCGCCCCGCCGGCAGGCCAATGCGAAAATCACCAGACGCCGCGCGCGGCTGCGCCGGCGCGCAGAGCCAGGCGCTGTCGTCATCAATGCGAATGGACAATGCAAACTTTTCCCGCGCCGCCCGGCCGTACGCGACACGGATGCGCACGCTCGGTGAGTCCGTCATCATGGCAATGCGCACGCCCGTGGGGCTGTTGGCGCGGATCACCCGCGCTTCGGTATCGCCATAGAACGCCCGCATGGCCGGCGTGAAGCGGCTGGGCAGAAGCCCGCGCGGGTCGTCCAGAACATCCACGGCGCCGAGAAAAAAACGTTTGCAATCCACCTGCATGGTCAGTCCTGCCTGCTGTAAATGTTGTATTACGGAATATGGTGCGCGCACCACAACGGCAAAATTCCGCTTGTAACCAATAATGCCTTGGTTGCGAGGCGTTATTTAGCGTAACCACTGGCGCCTCACGACCTGCAATACTATAGGCGCCACTGCTTTATTTGGCCGTCATCAACACAGAAATCAGCCCCGTAAAGGACCGTTTCTCATGAGTCATTGGAGCAAAGCTGCAACCATCGGAGTCGTCATGTCCATCACCAACGCCTGCGCCGCCGAGTACTTTGTCGATGCCAGCAATGGCCGTGACAGCAATTCTGGTTTGTCGCCTGCCGAAGCCTGGCAGAGCGTCAGGCAGGTCAACAGCACCGCACTCAAGCCCGGAGACGTCGTCCGTTTCAAGGCCGGCGAAATCTGGCGCGAGTCTCTCCAAGCCAAAAGCGGCGCGCCCGGCCAGCCCATCACTTTTACCAGCTACGGCGAAGGCCCCAAACCCGCCCTGTACGCCAGCGTCGACCTGGCCGCGCCCGACATCTGGACCGACCTGGGCAACAACATCTGGGCGACCAAGGCTGACAGCTGGGATAATTATCGCCCGCACGCCACCTTCGCTCCCGGCGACTGGAATATCTTCTGCGATGGCGACGCCCGCGCCACTCTCGCGGCCTCCAAACATGGTGAGCCGCCAAAAGTCTTCACTATCGACTGCATCAAGCCCGGCAAAGTCGCCACGAATATCCAGCTGAATTATTTCGGCATTCCCCTCGCGCCCGACCAGAACATCCGCTTCCGTTTCCGCGCCCGCGCTAGCAAGCCCTTCAGCATCAAAAACATCGCCCTCATGCGCTCGCACACACCATGGGGTGACTACGGCAAAGTCATCGCCCGCAACACCGACATCGGCACGGAATGGCAGGAGCACGAGGTGCTCATGACCACCACCATCCCGGATAACAAGGCCGACGGCCGCCTGTCCTTCTTCATCGGTGACGCCATCCCCGAAGGCTGCTCCTTCGAATTTGTGCCACTGGGCGCCGAACTCTTCGACCTCCACGGCCTCGACCTAAAGCAAGACGTCGGCAATATCGTGCTCACCCCCATCGGCGAGACCAATCAAATCGCCGCCTGGAAACGCTGGAACACCGAAAGCCTCAAAAAACAAGGCGATTTCTACCACGATCTCAGCGACTCACGAGTCTATTTCTACTCGGAAAAAGAGCCGACCACGCTCTACTCGGCCATGGAAGCCGCCCGCCGCCGCAACATTGTCGCCCTCGGCAAAAACAAGCACTTCATCGTCGACGGCTTCACCATCGCCTACACTGGCGCCCACGGCGCCAATGGCGCCCCGGAAGACTGCGTCATCCGCAACTGCGATTTCCGCTGGATTGGCGGTAGTCTCCTCTACACCCGCAACGGCCGCCCCACCCGCTACGGCAACGGCGTCGAATTCTGGTCCAGCTGCAAAAACATCGTCGTCGAGCACAACACCTTCGAAGACGTTTACGACACGGCCATGACCAACCAGGGGCCCGACGCCGGCCGCATCGTCAATGTCGTCTGGCAGAACAACAAGACTGTCCGTTGCGAGCAGGCATACGAAATATGGCTCAGCCACGAAGAGATGACCGTCGAGAGCATCATCGTCAGAAACAGCACTTTCATTGACTCCGGCTTCGGCTGGAGCCACGAACAACGCCCCGATATCCGCGGCTGTCATCTGCTCTCCTACGGCATGAAATGCAAAATCGTCGACCTCCGCTACGAAAACAACGTCATGATCAACGCCAAAGACGCCATCCTCTGGTTCTCAAATGACCGCGTCGCCGAATTCAAGATCAATAACAACCGCTATATCCAACCCGGCGAAAACCCCGCCGAAGCCAAACTCTTCCGCTGGCCCGGCATCGACAAGGGCGGCATCACCTTCGCCGAATACCAGCGCATCACCGGCCTTGACAGCGACTCGACCCTCAGCAATAAGTAAACCTCCCTTCTTTTTCAGCCGCACGGCATGCCGCACGGCTACCGATGTTGCACACGACCTTGCACAAACACGATTCCGGCCTATTTTCGTCTTCAGCAGTCGGCGGTAGCAAGCACGAACGCCCCGCCGCCGAAACGACACCCACGTTATTCCACAGTCACTCTCATCAGGAAAGGACTCACTATGCCAGAATTCGGATCACCCTTCTCAGGAATGGCCAGCGACAAAAAACTCAGCCACGCCGAACTGGTGCGAGCCATTCGTTTCATGGTCGCCGCCGAGTACGAAGCCATCCAGCTCTATATGCAGCTGGCTGAATCCACCGACAACAAACTGGCCATCGATGTCCTCAAAGACATCGCCGACGAAGAACGCGTCCACGCCGGCGAATTCCTCCGACTCCTCCATGAACTCGAACCCGACGAACAAAAATTCTACGCCAAGGGCGAGGAAGAAGTGGCTGAGGAAATCGAAAAAATGAACGCCAAGGCCGGCAAAGCCGGCAAAGGCAGCAAGGGCACAAAAAAAGCCAAGAAGTAACACCGGGCGCACAAACACCCGGTCCAGCAGGCCCGCCAGATCGCCAGGCGTCAACAGCGCTTCTTGATCAATGGTGGGCCTTGCCGTGTCTGATCTCACCACGGGACCGCCGCCAACAACAACGCCATGGCGCCCGCCAGCACCAACCCCGATGCCACAACCGAGACACCGGCGAAACAAAAAGACACTACTATTTTTTAGCTTCTTTTTTATTGGCATTCTTCGGTAGAAAAATACCCATCTGCTGTTTCCCCACGATGCTCCAGAGGGTTATGACGACACTGAGAGACGGCTCTTGTTTTTTGCCCATTTTGTGCTTTTCCAACCAGCCTCTGCCCCGCTTTTTTTTCTTTGCTTTTTTATCGATGGGCAAAATCAGCCACTTAGGTCGTTTGGCCTTGTCACCGGCGATTATTTTTGGGGAATGTGGCTTGCCAAGTCCTGCAAGGTCATTAAGCTATCTAGCGAGAACAAAAATACCCCGGAGAGAACGAGAAATTGACTGCACAGGTCCATTTTGCCTTGGACCCTTGAAATATGGATACCATGTCAGACGTAAGCACTATCAATGATATTTGGGAGAAAACCTCCCTTGCCTTGCGCCAAAGATTGAATGCGGACACCTATGAGCGCTGGATAGCGAACATCGTCCCCGTGCGGATTGAAGCCAAGAACATCATCCTTGGTGTGTCCAACGACCTGTTCAATCTGTGGCTGAGTGCCAACTACAAGGACTTGATTGCCGAATGCATGCTGCAAAGTTGCGGCTGCAAACTTAAGATCGTCTTTGAGAGTGGCCATGAAGCCGCAGCGCCAGAGCCAGTGGCCGCTGGCCCTGGCACAGTGCCGGCAACAAACGAGCAGCTGTCGGTCATGCCGAGCACTGAGCACCATGGCCACCACAACGCCGGCGCCGATCAGCGCGGCACTTACGGTCAGCCCTTCAATGGCCGGTTTATCTTCGACTCCTTCGTGGTCGGCGAGAACAACCGTTTCGCCCACGGCGCCTGCCGGGCCGTGGCGTCGGCGCCGGGCACTGCTTACAACCCGCTCTTTGTCCACAGCCCCACTGGCCTAGGCAAGACTCACCTCCTCCAAGCCGTTGCTCAGGAAGTCCTTAAGGTCAATCGCCGAGCGAAGGTCGAGTATCTCTACAGCGAGGATTTCTGCAATCAGTACATCGACGCCTTGTCCCGCAAGGCTCTTCCGGCCTTCCGTAACCGCTTCCGCACCGTCGACGTGCTCTTGATTGACGACGTGCACTTCTTCGGCGGTAAGGAAGGCCTGCAGGAAGAGTTCTTCCACACCTTCAACGCCCTCTACAACGGCCACAAGCAGATCGTCCTGGCATCTGATCGCCCGCCGCATGAGATCGGTGGACTGGAAAAACGCCTGGTTTCGCGCTTCGAATGGGGCTTGATCACCGACATTCAGCCGCCGGACTTGGAAACCCGCATCGCCATTCTCCACCGCAAGCAGGACGAACACCAGATCAAACTCGACGAAGACGTGCTGCAGTACCTCGCCGCCCGCCTCAAATCAAACGTCCGCCGCCTCGAAGGCGCGCTGGTGCACCTGGTGTCCTACTCATCCGTCACCGGTAAAAAAATCACCATTGAAACCACCGAGGACCTCCTCAGCACGCTTTTCAACGAGGAAGCCAGCGCCCAGGTCACTATCGAGCACATCCAACGGACCATCGCCGACTACTACGACATCCGTTTCTCCGACATGACCAGCAAGCGCCGACCCGCAAACATCGCCTTCCCGCGTCAGGTCGCCATGTTCTTCTGCCGCCGCCTGACGGAGCTGTCCCTGCCATCCATCGCCGAGCAATTCAACCGCAATCACGCCACCGTACTCCATGCCATCAGCACCGTCGAAAGCAAACTGGAACGCAATCCGGACTTCCGCCGGGAAATAGCGCAACTCGAGCGCAAATTGAAAGCCTAATGACCCATGGCGGTTCTTCCCCCGCAAAATACCACGTGATCTTCAGCCCCCTCACCTGCCCGCAATGGCCGGCTCTGGGGGCTTTTCTTTACCTGGCCCAAAACCAATCAGCGGCATCACCGCCACCGCCACCAGCATAGAAAAAACCATCCATGCAACTCATCAGTGACCGCGAAGATATCATCTACCGCTCGCCCTGGCCTCAGGACCTCTACTGCTACACCCCCAGCCTCGCCGAGGGCTTCGCTGACCGCTTGCTCCTTAGCTTCGACCTCGCCGGCCCCGGCCTCAAAAATCTCCCCGGCCCCAAGACCGACATCGGCGACTACGGCTCCAACCAACTACACATCTACGTCTCCGACGACCGCGGCCACAGCTGGCGCCCAAGTGCCACCATGGCCATGCTCCACGCCCGCATCTTCAAGGCCGGCAAGGCCCTCTACAGCATCGGCCACAGCGGCCGGCTCATCATCTCCCGTAGCGACGACAACGGCGAAACCTGGAGTAATCCGGTCGTCCTCAATGAAGGCCCACTCAACTGGCACCAGAGCGCCGGCAGCATCGACTATCGCCACGGCAAAGTCTATGTCAGCATGGAACACAGCCCATTCAAAGACCGCTGGGGCGGCGGCGACCCCATCCTCATGGCCGCCCGCGAAAACGACGATCTCTGCCAACTGGCAAGCTGGACATTCTCCAACAAGGCCGAATTCCTCGCCTTGACGCCCCGCAGCAAAGACGTCTGCGGCGCCAATCCGACCTGCTGGCTGGAGTCAAACGTCGTCCGCATCTACGATCAGAACCACCTGCTCTACGATCCTGACGACCGCACGGTCCTCCTCTTCCTCCGCCTCAACAGCATGCTCGACAACTACGCCGCTCTCCTCAAAGGCTACGAAGCGGCCGACGGCAGCCTCACCCTCGATACCGTCAAGCAGCCCGATGGCACGCCCCTCCTCTACGTGCCCTTCCCCGGCGGCGGCATGAAATTCCAGCTCACCTACGACCCGCAGGACAAACTGTACTGGCTGATCGCCACCCAGTCGGCCTACACCGGCATGAGCAAAAAAAATGTGCCTTTCCGCGAACGCCGCCGACTCGAACTCTACTACTCCCAGAACCTCTTCGACTGGGGCTCCGCCGGCATGGTCGCCATCGGCCCCGCCGAACACGCGTCGCGGCACTACGCGTCACTGCTCATCGTCGCTGACGACATGCTCGTGCTCAGTCGCTCCGGCGACCTCGATGCCAAAAACTGCCACGACACCAATCTCATCACCCTTCATCGCATCCCCAACTTCCGCCACTTGGCGCCACCCCCTTTTAACCCCGCCGACAAACACTAAGACAGACCAGCAAAAAGCAGCGTTTTTCAGTTATTGTCATGACAAATCAGGTCACCTACGGAAAACTCTTCCACAAAAAACGCGCTGACACCTTGTTTTTTCCACCCGTTCCAATACATTATTTTCTCGGCCTACGCAGTTCGCCAGCGCCTGCCGCCGACCAGCCAAGCCAATGATTTCTGTAGTGCTGAGGGGGATTGCCCTCTCAGCCTTCTTTATGCCCATCAGCCACGAGGAGAACGCAATGCCGAAACGCAACGACATTCATAAAGTGATGATCATAGGCTCGGGACCGATTATTATTGGCCAGGCCTGCGAGTTCGACTACTCCGGCACCCAGGCCTGCAAGGCCCTGCGCAGCCTTGGCTACTCCATCGTGCTGGTCAATTCCAACCCCGCCACCATCATGACCGACCCCGGCATCGCTGATGCCACCTACATCGAGCCCCTCAATGTCGCCCGCATGGAAGAAATCATTGATAAAGAACGGCCCGACGCCCTCCTGCCCAACCTCGGCGGCCAGTCCGCCCTGAACCTGGCCTCCGAACTGGCCAAAAACGGCGTGTTCGAGAAATACAACGTCAAGGTCATCGGCGTCCAGATCGACGCCATTGAGCGCGGCGAAGACCGCACCGCCTTCAAAAATACCATGGACGCCCTCGGCATTGACATGGCCCGCAGCCAGGCCGTCAACACCGTCGAAGACGCCGAAGCCGTCGCCAAAAACATCGGCTTCCCCGTCGTCGTCCGCCCGGCCTACACCATGGGCGGCACTGGCGGCGGCTTCTGCTACAACGTCGATGAACTGCGCACTATCGCCGCTCGCGGCCTCCAGGCCAGCATGGTCCATCAGATCCTCATCGAAGAATCCCTCCTGGGCTGGGAAGAACTCGAACTCGAAGTGGTCCGCGATACCACCGGCCACATGATCACCGTCTGCTTCATCGAAAACGTCGACGCCGTCGGCGTACACACCGGCGATTCCTTCTGCACGGCGCCCATGCTGACCATCAGCCAGGAGCTGCAGGCCAAAATGCAGGAATGGTCCTACCGTATCGTCGAAGGCATCGGCGTCATCGGCGGCACCAACGTCCAATTCGCCCACAACCCAAAAACTGACCGCACCGTGGTCATCGAAATCAACCCCCGGACTTCGCGGTCCTCGGCACTGGCCTCCAAGGCCACCGGCTTCCCCATCGCCTACGTGTCGGCGCTGCTCGCCGCCGGCATCACCCTCGACGAACTGCCCTACTGGCGCGACGGTAGCCTCGACAAGTACACCCCCTCCGGCGACTACGTCGTGGTCAAATTCGCCCGCTGGGCCTTCGAAAAATTCAAGGGCGTGCAGGACAAACTCGGCACCCAGATGCGCGCCGTCGGCGAAGTCATGAGCATCGGCAAGACCTACAAAGAGGCCTTCCTCAAGGCTATCCGCTCACTGGAAAGTGGCAATCCCGGCCTGGGCTTCGTCAAAAATTTCAACCAGCTCAGCCTTGATGAGATCATGGACCGCCTCAACGAGCCCAGCAGTGTCCGCCATTTCCTGATTTACGAAGCGCTACGCAAGGGCGCTACCATCGCTGACATCAATGCCAAGACCTACATCAAAGCGTGGTTCTTGGAACAAATGCAGGAGCTCGTCGAACTCGAAACCCAGATTCTGGCCTACCGCGATCAAGTCCTGCCGGACGAACTGCTGGTCCGCGCCAAGAAGGACGGCTTCTCCGACCTCTATCTGGCCAAATTGCTCAAGACGCCTGAGGCTGTGATCCGCAAGCAACGCTTGGCCCTCGGTCTCTGCCAGGCCTGGGACAAGGTGCCCGTCAGCGGCGTCGAAAATGCCTATTACTGCTACTCGACCTACAACGGCGAAAACAAGGTCGCAGTAACCAGCAATCCCAAGAAAGTCATGGTCCTTGGTGGCGGCCCCAACCGCATCGGCCAGGGCATTGAATTCGACTACTGCTGCGTCCACGCCGCCTTCGCCATGCGCGAAATGGGTTACGAGACCATCATCGTCAACTGTAATCCCGAAACCGTCTCTACCGACTACGATACCTCCGACCGGCTCTACTTCGAACCGCTGACTCTCGAAGATGTCCTCAGCATCTACCAGCAGGAAAAGCCCCTCGGCGTCATCGTCCAGTTCGGCGGTCAGACGCCTCTGAACCTCGCCGCCGACCTCGAACGCAACGGCGTCAACATCCTCGGCACCCCCCCCGCCGTCATCGACATGGCCGAAGACCGCGATCTCTTCCGCAAGATGATGGACAAGCTCGCCATCCCCATGCCGACCTCCGACATGGCCAGCACCACCGAAGAAGCCATGGCCATCGCCCCCCGCATCGGCTACCCCCTGATGGTCCGCCCCTCATTCGTCCTCGGTGGCCGCGGCATGGAAGTGGTCCGGGACGACAGCTCCCTCCGCCAGTACATGGCCGCCGCCGTCGATGTCACCCCCGAACGCCCCATCCTCATTGACAAGTTCCTCGAAAACGCCCTCGAATGCGAGGCCGACGCCATCGCCGATGGCCACGAGGCCTTCGTGCCCTCCGTCATGGAGCACATCGAGCTGGCCGGCATCCACTCCGGCGACTCCGCCTGCGTGATCCCGCCCATCAGCATCACCCCCGCGCACCTGGCCACCATCCGTGATTACACGGCCCGCATCGCCCGCGAAATGGGCGTCGTCGGCCTCATGAACATCCAGTACGCCATCTGCCAGGACACCGTGTACGTCCTCGAAGCCAACCCCCGCGCGTCCCGGACGGTCCCCCTGGTCTCCAAGGTCTGCGGCATCTCCATGGCTAAACTGGCAACGCAGGCCATGATGGGAACCAAAATCGCCGACATGAAACTGACCCTCAAGCACTTCCCGCACTTCGGCGTCAAAGAAGCCGTCTTCCCCTTCGCCATGCTCCCGGAAGTCGACCCGATCCTCGGCCCCGAAATGCGCTCCACCGGCGAAGTACTCGGCCTGGCCTCATCCTTCGGTCTGGCCTTCTATAAGGCCGAAGAGGCCGCCAAACCGCCGCTGCCCAGCTCCGGAACCGTCCTCATCACCGTCCATCCCGCTGACCGCGAAGGCGTCCTGGCGCCCGCACGCCAATTCGCCGAACTCGGCTTCCGTATCCTCGCTACCGATGGCACCTGCAAATACCTCAACGGCCACGGCGTCAAAGCCGAAACCATCGCCAAGATCACCGAAGGCCGCCCTAATATCGTCGATGTCATCAAAAACGGCGAAATCCAATTGGTGATCAATACCCCCATCGGCAAGGAAAGCGCCACTGACGACTCGTACATCCGCAAGACCGCCATCCGCCACGGCGTGCCCTACATCACCACCGTCGCCGCCGCCAACGCCGCCGCTTATGGCATCGCCGCCTTCCGCAACGGCGACGGCGGCGTCATGTCCCTCCAGGAATACCACGCCAATATCCACTGAGCCGTCGCCATAAAAAACGCCGACTGACACGACGCAAACCACGAAAGCCGGCCAACCCACGAAAGCCGGGACAAACACTCCCGGCTTTCGTGAATTTTCACCCCGTCCACGCTATCCACCCCGTCCACGCTGTCCACGCTGTCCACCCCGTCCACGCTGTCCACGCTGTCCACGCTGTCCACGCTGTCCACGCTGTCCACGCTGTCCACGCTGTCCACGCTGTCCACCCCGTCCACGCTGTCCACGCTGTCCACGCTGTCCACGCTGTCCACGCTGTCCACGCTGTCCACCCCGTCCACGCTGTCCACGCTGTCCACCCCGTCCACGAGGCTTCTCCCCGCCTTCCCGCGTTTTAATCAAGAAAAAAAGTCTTATTTTGTCATAACCTGCGTTGCAAGCTGGCTGAGAGGAGTTATCTTACAATCAAGAAAAATTTCTTGATTCATCATCCCCCCTGCTTTTCTTTCAGCGTTGAGGATGCCATGGCCAGCCAGCGAGACGACAACACCGCGTTATGCATTCCGAAGCCCGCTCTGCGGCGTCTTCCGGGGTATTTGCGTTGCCTGCACGCCTTGCACAAGGAGCATGAAACCTGGGTCTCCTGCACGTACTTGGCGGACTATCTGAAGATGGAATCCAGCCTGGTACGCAAGGACTTGGCCTACACCGGCGTCAGCGGCCGCCCGAAAGTCGGTTACGAGATCGGGCTGTTGACCCAGGCGATAGAGCGCCTCATCGGTTGGGACAATCGGCAGGACGCCTTCCTGGTGGGCGTCGGCAATCTCGGTCGGGCCCTGCTCGGCCACCTCGAACCGTCCCTCCATGGTCTTAACATCATCTGCGGCTTTGATATTGATCCCGATAAGCTGTCAACGGAAGTGCGCGGCAAGATGATCCTGCCGCTGAACAAGTTGCCGGACCTCGCCCGGCGCATGCACATCGACATCGGCGTGATCACCTGCCCGGCCGCCGCCGCCCAAAGCGTCGCCGAACTGATGGTCAACAGCGGCATGCGCGCCATTTGGAACTTCACGCAGACGCACCTGCAGGTGCCGGAAGGCATCATCGTTGAAAATGTCGACTTGGCTTCGTCCATCGCCGTGCTGCTGACTCGCTTCGCCGAACTCAAACAACACGACGACTAATAATCCTCAGTGCCAATTTTGTCTTTCCCGATATCGTCCCCCCCCAATGTCTTCACGCTAAGCAAAGGATTGCAGAACAATGGAAAAAGAACTCTCCAGCGCGACGCAGTTTGGCAAGGTCTGTGAAATCCTTGACCGCTACGATCGCGACCCGGCCAAGCTGATTCCCATCCTCCAAGCTGTACAGGAAGAATACCGCTACCTGCCCGAGGAAATCCTCACCCTGGTGGCAACGTCGCTGAATCTGCCGCCAGCCAAGGTCTACGGCGTGGCGACCTTCTATTCCCATTTTACCCTGACTCCCAAGGGCAAGCACATCATCCGTCTCTGCGATGGCACGGCCTGCCACGTCAAAGGCTCCACCGCACTGCTTGACGCCATCCGCAAGCGCCTCGGTCTTACTGGCAAACAGCAGTCCACCCCGGACCTGCTCTTCACCGTCGAAACCGTGTCCTGCCTGGGTGCCTGCGGGCTGGCCCCGGCAGTCGTCATTGACGACAAGGTGCACGGTCAGGTTACCCCTGAAAAAGCTGTCGCCCTGGTGGAAGAACTGATCAACGCGGAGGCATGAAAATAATGAGCAACATCAGCGAACTGAGCAAAGACCTGGGCCACCGCGTCATCATCTGCGCCGGCACCGGCTGCGTGGCCAACGGCTCTCTCGAAGTCTACAAGGCCTTCCAAGACGAAATGACCAAGGCCGGCATCCATCTCATCGACACCCCCGATCACCGCACCCCCCTCGACGGCGACCAGCAGGGCCTGCACCTCACCAAAAGCGGCTGCCAGGGCTTCTGCCAAATGGGACCGCTGGTCACCATCCTGCCCCAAAATATCCTCTACTGCAAGGTCCAAGCCGTCGACGTGCCCGAAATCGTCGCCGAAACGCTCGTCAAAGGCAATATCCTCGAAAAATATCTCTACCTCGACAAAAGCACCGGCAAACACTGCCACGGCACCGACGATATTCCCTTCTACACCCGCCAAAAACGTACCGTCCTGGCCAACTGCGGCCTGATCGACCCCGAAAGCCTCCCCGAATACCTCAAGGAAAACGGCTACGATGCCGCCCGCAAGGCGTTCTGCGACATGACCCCCGCCGAGGTCTGCAAGCAAATGCTCGAATCCGGCCTCCGCGGCCGCGGCGGCGGGGGCTTCCCCACCGGCCGCAAATGGGAAATGGCCCGCATTCAGCCCGGACCGAAAAAATTCGTCATCTGCAATGGTGACGAGGGCGATCCCGGAGCCTTTATGGACCGCAGTCTCATGGAAGGCAACCCCCACTGTGTCATCGAAGGCCTGATGATCGCCGCCCGCGCCATCGGCGCCGACGAAGGCTACTTCTACGTCCGCACCGAATATCCCCTGGCCGTCAAACGCCTGCGCAAAGCCGTCGAAGACGCCATGGCCAAGGGCATCCTCGGCAAGAACATCTTCGGCACCGAACACTGCCTGACCCTCCATGTGATGGAAGGCGCCGGCGCCTTCGTCTGCGGCGAAGAAACCGCCTTGATCGCCTCCATCGAAGGCAAGCGCGGCATGCCCACGCCCAAACCGCCGTTCCCGGCGCAGTCCGGCCTCTGGGGCAAACCCACCATCATCAACAACGTCGAAACACTGGCCACCGTCCCGCTGGTCATTCGCGACGGCGTCGCGGCCTTCCGCGCCGACGGCACCGAACAGGCCCCCGGCACCAAGACCTTCGCTCTCACCGGCCACGTGCTCAACACCGGCCTCATCGAAGTGCCCATGGGCACCACCCTCCGCCATGTGGTCGAAAGCGTCGGCGGCGGCGTCACCCACGACAACGGCGACCCCGGCGGCACCTTCAAGGCCGTGCAGATTGGCGGCCCCTCCGGTGGCTGCCTCACCGCTGAAATGCTCGACACGCCCTTGGACTACGAGTCGCTGCGCAAAGTCGGCGCGATGGTCGGCTCCGGCGGCCTGGTCGTCATGAACGACCACACCTGCATGGTCCGTATCGCCCACTTCTTCATGCAGTTCACCCAGAACGAATCCTGCGGCAAATGCGTGCTCTGCCGCGAAGGCACCAAACAGATGCTCGCACTGCTCGATGATATCATCGAAGGCAATGCCACCGCCGAAACCCTCACCCTGCTCGAAGACCTCGCCCACGCCGTCAGCGTCGGCTCGCTCTGCGCCCTCGGCAAGACCGCCCCGAGCCCCGTGCTCTCAACCCTCAAATACTTCCGCGATGAATACGAAGCCCACGTCTTCCATAAGACCTGCCCGGCTAAACAGTGCAAAAATCTGCTCAAGCCCACCATCGACGCCAAAAAATGCGTCGGCTGCGGCGCCTGCGCCCGCAAATGCCCCGTCGGCGCCATCAGCGGCGAACGCAAAAAACCGCACGTCATCAACGAAGCACTCTGCATCAAATGCGGCGCCTGCGCCGAAGCCTGCAAATTCAACGCCGTGATCTAAGCTGACGACCAACTCGGAGGAATTTACCCATGGATGAGAAAAAATACCTGACCATCGACGGCCGTCAGATCGCCATCGAAGGCGAACGCAACGTCCTTGAAGTCGCCCGCAAGGCCGGCATCGAAATCCCCACTTTCTGCTATCATTCGGACCTCAGTGTCTACGGCGCCTGCCGTCTCTGCCTGGTCGACATCGCGGGCCGCGGCGGCGTCGCCAGCTGCTCAACCGCACCTGAACCCGGCATGGTCGTCAAGACCTCCACCAAGCAGATCCGCGCCATGCGCAAGATCGCGGTCGAGCTCCTGCTGGCCGCCCACGACCAGTCCTGCACCACCTGCTACAAGAGTACGTCCTGCAAACTGCTCGACCTGGCCAACAAGCTCGGCGTCACCAAGGTGCGCTTCAAACCCGGCTTCGAACGCATGCCGCTGGACAACAGCAACCCGTCCCTCCAACGCGACAACAATAAATGCATCCTCTGCGGCGATTGCGTACGCATGTGCCAGGAAGTACAGGGCATCGGCGTACTCGATTTTGCCGGCCGCGGCTCGCACTCCCGCGTCGTCCCGGCCTTCGGCAAAGACCTCAAAAACGTCGAGTGCATCTACTGCGGCCAATGCGCCCGCATCTGCCCCACCGGCGCCATCATTCCCAAGAATGAAGTGAGCAAGGCTTGGGAGCTGCTGGATAATCCCGAGTACAAAACTGTCGCCACCATCGCCCCAGCCGTCCGCGTCGGCTTCGGCGAGGCTTTCGGCATGCCCGTCGGCACCGACGTCACCGGCAAGATCACGGCCGCCCTCAAGCAGCTCGGCTTCGTCGCAGTCTTCGACACGACCTTCGCCGCCGACCTCACTGTCGTCGAGGAGGCCGAGGAATTCCTGCGTCGCGTCACCGCCGGCGGCACCCTGCCCCAGTTCACCTCATGCTGCCCCGCGTGGGTCAAATACGCAGAGCAGTTCTATCCCGAACTGCTGCCCAATCTGTCATCCTGCCGCTCGCCCCAGGCAATGTTCGGCGCCATGGCCAAAGAAATGCTGCCCAAGCTCTTCGATGTGCCCCGCGAAAAGGTCAAGATCGTCTCCATCATGCCCTGCACCGCCAAGAAATTCGAAGCCCAGCGCCCCGAATTCAGCCGCGACGGCGACCGCGAAACCGAAGTGGTCCTCACCACCCAGGAGCTCATCCAGATGATCAAGGGCGCCGGCATCGACTTCAATGCCATTGAGCCCGAGGCCATGGACCTGCCCCTCGGCTTCAAAACCGGCGCCGGCGTCATCTTCGGCGTCACCGGCGGCGTCAGCGAAGCCGCCCTCCGCTACGCTTACAAGAAGCTCACCGGCAAAAACCTCGCCAACGTCGAGTTCAAGGAAGTCCGCGGCGACGACGGCTACCGCCGCGCCGAAATCACCATCGGCGACAACAAGGTCCGCGTTGTCGTTGTCCACAGTCTCAGCAACGCCCACAAGATCTGCGAAGAGGTCAAGGCCGGCAAAGCCGATGTCGATCTGATCGAGGTCATGGCCTGCCCCGGCGGTTGCGTCGGTGGCGCCGGCCAGCCCGTCTATGTCGGCATGGAAACCCGCAAACAGCGCGCCGCCGGCCTCTACCGCGTCGACCGCAACATGCAGCTGCACAGCTCGGAAGACAACCCCTACGTCAAAGAGGCCTACCAGAACATCCTCGGCACTCCCAACAGCCACAAGGCCCACGAGCTGCTCCACACCCATTACCAGAGCCGCAAACGCATCCAGGACGAAGACGTCCTGGTCAGCGGCAGCGACGAAGCGCAGGAGAAACTGCCCGTCACCATCTGCGTCGGCACCAGCTGCTTCAAACGCGGCTCGCAGCAACTCCTCCAGGAACTCACTGACTTCCTCAAGGAAAACAACCTGCAGGACCAAGTCGCCATCAAAGCGACCTTCTGCCATGAACGCTGCGACCGCGGACCTACCGCCAACGTCGATGGCACCATCATGGAAAAATGCAGCTTCGAAGCCCTCCGCGCCGAAGTCGTCAAACGCCTCCGCAGCGCCGTCGCAAAATAACCGCAGCGCGCTCAACACGGCGTGACGCCAATGTCGCCGCGGCGGCACCAACGAAGCACGCCGCGCTCAACGCGTAACGCGGCAAACGCCCCCAACCAAGCCGGGCCTACGTCGGACTCTCCACCCCGACCGGGCCCGGCTTTTTGCCGCCCCAACACAAATGCTCCCCATCGCCAACCAGGCACCATTGCTCGTGCGCATGACTGGCGCCAGCTCTCGACTGCTCTCGACTGCTCTCGACTGCAATCGACCGCTCTCGACTGCTCTCGACTGCTCTCGACTGCTCTCGACTGCAATCGACCGCTCTCGACTGCTCTCGACTGCTCTCGACTGCCGCCGGGACGGCGGCGCTCCCAGGAGTCCAAGAAGTCCCCAATCAGTCCCCTAAGTCCAATGCGTCAATCCCCACGGTCCAGAAAGTCCCCACGGTCCAATCCATGGGATCATGCCTCATGAGTCAGTGAGTCCTCGTCCCAACGCCGCCGTCAAGCAGTCCCCGGCGTCCAAGCGGTCCTCAATCACCAGCTGTCTTAGGCCGCGCCTTTGGCGCTCAATGCAGGTCGCCCCTACAGGCCGCGCCTTTGGCGCTCAATGCAGGTCGCCCCTACAGGGCTCCTGGCGGATGGGACTCCTACCCAGGGCGACGCGCCCTGCGGGCGCTTGCCCTGGGCTGTCTTAGGCCGCGCCTTTGACGCTGAAATGCTGCCGGGACGGCGGCGCTCCTAGGGCCGGGACACTCGGTGCATGCTTATGTCCATATTGTCCATATTGTCCATATTGTCCATAGAAATGCCTGGCCCCCGCCAGGACGCCCACACCCGCGCGCGCCAGTTTCCCTCGCCGCGAAGCGGCAGCAGCGCTGAAAGCGCGAAACATACCAGCCCAGGGCAAGCAGCGCTGAAAGCGCGCGCCGCCCTGGGTAGCGCGCCCATTATGCCCGTGTTCCTCGGCCCATTCGGCCCCAGTCGGCGCAGCTGACTGGAGCCGAATGGGCAATGGAACCCATTGATTGCTGCGGCGGGCACGTTTGCGTGTGGCTGTTTGGAGGTCGGGTAAGGTCATGATCCCAGGCGACGGTGCGGGCGGGACGCCCGCACCACGGCCAGGAGACGGGCGCGCGACGCATACCAGCCCAGGGATAGAGCCCACGACGCAGACAAAGGGTTCGGAACTACTGTGTCAAGTCTCTCTTTCTATCACAAGATTTCGCACATTACCAAATTATCTGGCAACTGACACCTTGCCTATTCACTGGCGAACTGAACACGCACCTCGCCCTGGCTGCAAAAGACCCAATAGCCCCTGCCCTCCTGCAAGACCATGCCCGTTCGCAGCTGCATATATCCGGCGTTATCGCCCTGCCATGTCGTTGCACTCGCCCCGACTGGCAACTGCAGTTTGCACTCGTTGACGGGGCTTACCAGATTCCAGCCCAGCTTGAGCAGCACCACGCCATCAGCGCGCACACCACGAATCGGCCCAAGCTCGGTGTCAACGGCCGAATACAGCCAGTAACCCCGTTCAGGACTAACAGCCGCGACGCGACGCTGCAGCCTGTAACGCCCGTTTTCCCAATACCAGATTCCGTTAGCGCCCGCCACCTCCAGAGCCTTTGCCAATTCTTCAGCATCGGCAGCCGTACTCATCATCGGCATTCCCACTAGGTTCCACCCAGATTTGCAGCGCAGGAAATACCCCGCCTCAGCCACGGCTGCAGAGACTATCTCCCATTCGCTGTTGGCCGAAACAGTCAAGACGCCGTTTTCCAACTCGCGCAGATCGTACATGGTTCCAACCGGCTGCTCGTCAACGATCTGCTGAACAAACACCCCTCGCCCCACATCGGCCACCCTGATGTCCCACGTCAAGTCAACAGCAGCGCCGCCCGCACCGGCCTCGGCGCCGCCACCGCCAATCTGTACACGCCAACGGCTGATGCCATCAGCAGGCACAGACCGGAAGTCGCGCTGAAGGACACGCGGCGGATTCACCAAGTCATCGTAGCAAAGCAAATGGGCGCTCAGTCCGGGCTCAGCGAATTCATCCCACGCATCCAACCCGTTCGCAGCGGTCGCAATTTCACCAAATACCAGCAAGTCCGGCGCGGCAGCGCCTGGGACAGCCACCGACAGCGCCATGGACACGCCTGCAACCACGTCGACCGCCACCGTCGCTTCTGCCGGCGACCAGTTCACGGCGTCATCGGGGGTAAATGTCACGCGCAGCGTATGCGTGCCTGCGGCGAGTGTTGTCCCCGCTGGCGGATCGTAGACGAAGCCGCCCGGCGTGTCCGCCGTAGCAACAAGCTGCTCGGCCGAGAGCACCTCGCCATACACCATCGCCGCCGGCGCCGCCCAGGTAAGTGTTGGCACATCCCGGGCCACGACCTTCAGCACAGCGGGAACGTAGGTCACTGTGTAGTTCGCGGTCTCGGCCGGTCCCGACAGCGTGATCGCGTAGTCGCCGGGCGCGCTCTGTTCATCCGCGATGCAAGCATAGACGAGTTCCAGGCCGATGCCGGCCAAACTGTCGTCGGCAACCAGTCCGCTAGCCGTCGCCGTAAATGTAGGATTGCGCTGACCAACCCGCCTTGTCATATCGTCAGCTGTTACGGTGAGCGCGGCGCGCGCGACGCTGATCTCGACCGTCGCTTCTGCCGGCGACCAGTTCACGGCGTCATCGGGGGTGAAGGTGACGTGCAGCGTATGCGTGCCTGCGGCGAGTTGCGTCCCCGCTGGCGGATCGTAGACGAACACGCCCGGCGTGTCTGCCGTGGCAACAAGCTGCTCGGCCGAGAGGACCTCGCCATACACCATCGCCGCCGGCGCCGCCCAAGAGACCACCGGCGTGAATTTCACTGCAAATTCGGCAGTGATAGTCTGATCGCTTTGCACATTGGTGTCGGTACGGGTCGCTGACTGGATGCCGTCGCTCCAGCGGACGAAGCGATAACCGTCTGCCGGTTGGGCTGTCACCAGCAGGGCATCGCTGCCGTGATCGCAGGGTTGCCGATATTCATCTTGACCATTGACGCTGCCATGTTCTCCAGCCAAGTAGGTCATCGTGTAGGTATTCAGCATCCAGAGTGCGTTGACCATCAAAGCGTAGTTCGGCATGGTCTCTGGCAACGGTGGCTCCCAGCCGAGGAAGGTATAGCCGTAGCGCGTTGGCGGTGATGGTGCCAGCAGGGGTTCTCCCGGCATAGCCCAGATATCCTCGACTGGCGTGCCGCCTGAGCTGTCAAAGCTGATCACTGGAGGCCAGTCCGTCACCCTGATAGAGAAGCTGGCGGAACGGAGCGCTTCGCCATCATGCCATTCCACTCGCACGGTAAATTCCTCGGGCGTATCCCTGCCGGGCGTTAAGAGATAATACGAGCCATGCAGTTCGCCATAGATGGTCTGGTTTTCGCCCTCGGGTGGCACCAAACGCAATCCGTAGGCGGAAGACAGGTCCCTGACCGCAAACCACAAGGGAATGCGGATGGTACCACCATAGGAAACTCGGACAGGGTAGGAGTAAAAATCATTCGCCGCCAGACGCAAGACCGGCGCGTCATCGGGCTGGATAATCGTCGACTGGTCTTCCCATTGGCTGGTGGACGCAAAAACCGTCTTCAAATCCATGGCGAGGTTGAGGCTGGTGGCCAGCTTATTAGTCATTATCTTCCCCAAGTCGTCCGGCACCCAGAAATTGCGCACCACGGGAAAAGCCCGCGGATCAAATGGCCCCCTCCCTTCATCCCACGTAATAGGCCAAGATGCCCCCGATTGAAACTGCTGCATCTTTGTCTCGTACCAAGTGCCTATGTGAGACCAACTGCATGGCGCCTCGCTCATCTCGTAGAAAAAGCTCACGCCGGGTTCATACGCTTCGGGGAATTGACCAGCATCATACGGGTGCGGGTCGGTTCCGAAGGACTCATCGCCGATGCTTGCCAGCACCGCGGCGGGGAGGTATCCGTCATCCACCAGGAACTGCAACCGCCCGGGAAACACGTTGAAGCCGTGTTCATCGCTATAGCGCCGGAGCGCCAGGCCGATAGTACGCAGCTTGTACACCGCATCATGCCAAATTGGGATAGCGCGATCCACCGGGTGGTCCTGTGAGTTATTGGGATCGGTGTTGGAGATAAATTCCTCCCAGTTGCTATAGCCGTCCTCATCCGGGTCGTCGTCCGCAGAAGCCCCATCCTGGCCGAAATGCAGCAACACCCAACTGTCGGGCAAAAGATCGCCATCGCTGTCATCCACATCCAACGCGTACAGCGCCGTCAGCCTGAGGTCGCCGCTGAGCGTCGTCGGCAGATCGCCATCCCAGCCAGCAAAAACCAGCCCAGCCCGCGGCACAACCACTGGCGCCGGGGGTGTTGCTTCGCCGTGTGAGACAACATGAGTCAGTTTGCCCGCGCCCCCAACAAAAACACCATCGTCGCCACTGACAAAGGTCAGATTGAAGAGATTGATATCCCAGGATGCAACCACCTCAAGGTTTTCGGCCGGCATAATATCTATTGTCGCGACGTCCTGCGCTCGCAGCGCGCCCACTGCACTCCACAGCAGACATAGTCCAATCCAGACATATCTCATATGGTCATTCCCTCAAGTCAGTTGTTACCGGCACTATACCCGGCCCGCATCGGCCGTCTGGCATCCCGCCCTACTGCAAAGCATAACCCAGTATAGCACAGTAAACCAACAAAATGAGAACTCTTTGCCCTATCAAGTAGATATAAGTTCCTGCTGTCATCGTCCCAACGCGCCCTGTCTTCTTCGCGTCTTCGCGCCTTCGCGTGCGGGAAAAAAGAGGAGCGGACACGCCGGTCCGCCCCGACCTCGCGCCTTCCTACCGGCGGCGCGAATTGCCGCGCAGCGGTAAGACACGACGCCATTCTTCTTCTTCGCGTCTTCGCGCCTTCGCGTGCGAAAAAAGAGGAGCGGACACGCCGGTGCGCCCCGACAATTTCGCGACTTCCGGCTGGCGTCGTGTCTTGCCGCGCAGCGGCAAGACACGACGCCCAGACATGGGATAGAGAGGGAGCGCGAGGGGGAGGAAGGGCCATTGGCCCTTCCTCCCCCTCGCGAAGCTACCGCTACTGGCGGCTGCGGCCGATAGCGTCGGCGGCGATCATGGCGGCGAGAGTTTTTTCGGGGGTGATGGTCCCCGCCTCATGGTGAATGGACTGCTCCGGCGCACAAGCCATGGCAGCGGCCTTGGCAAGCGCCTGCGGGCTGACCTTGGCCAGACCGAGGGCCGCGAGAGTGGTCGGCAGACCAACTTTTTCGCAGAAGGTGTAGACCGCATCGACATCGGCTGGCGCGGCATCGCTGAGTTGCAGCCCGGCGAGGACGCCGAACGCGACTTTTTCGCCGTGGTAGAAGGCATGTGTTTCGGGGAGCGCCGTGAGGCCATTGTGGATAGCGTGGGCGGCGGCGAGACCGGCGCTTTCGAAGCCCAGGCCGCTGAGGAGGATATTGGCCTCGACGATGCGTTCCAGCGCCGGCGTCACCACGTGCTGATCGTTGGCGATGCGCGCGGCATCGCCATAGCTGAGGAGCGTGTCGTAGCAAAGTCTGGCGATGCTCAGGCCGGCAGCCGTGCAGAGACCGCCGCATTCATTGACCGACGTTGTGCGGACGCATGACTGGGCTTCAAACCAGGTCGCCAGGGCGTCGCCCATACCGGACACCAGGAAGCGCGTCGGCGCCGCCGCAATCACTGCGGTATCGACCAACACGGCGTCGGGATTACTGCGTTGGTAAAACACCTTATCGAATATGCCGTCCTTGCTGTAGAGGACGGCGCAGCCGCTGGTCGGCGCGTCGGTGGAAGCGATAGTCGGCACCACCACGACGGCGATGCGGGCGCGGTCGGCGGCGATCTTCGCCGTATCGATGGTCTTGCCCCCGCCCATGCCGACGAGCACAGTAATCTTCTTGCGCTTGATGAGCTCCGCCACCCGCGCGAGTTCTTCCTCGCAGCACTCGCCCTGAAAGACCTCGATGGCGATGCCTTCGGCTGCCCAGTCGACACGCGCCTTGGCGAGGACTTGACTGGCGGCCGTCGGCGAAGCCAGTATCATGGCGCGGCTGCCCAACGCCGCGCACAACGCCGGCAGTTCAGTCAATGCCCCGGCGCCCTGCAAATACTTCGACGGAAAAACGGCTTTCTTCAGCATGACAGCACTCCTTTTGACTCTCGGATTGGTTGGGTATCTCGGCAGGACAATTCGTCAGTGTCACTCCTGCTACATCTGCGCATACGGTCTCTACGCGCCAGCAGCGCCTTGCCGCGCGCCGCACGCCATTAGGGCCAGAGCATTTTCAGCACGACGGTCTGCAATGGTGCGAGCTCAACGGCGACCTTACCGGGCCCGGCGGTGACGCCGCCGACCAGCACGGCATCCTGCCCTTTGCGGAGCGACACCAGGCGCGGCGTGGTGTCGGGCGGCAAGGCCGGCACGCCCGCGCACGCTTCGAGCCATACGGCAGCGCGCAACGGCTCGGTGCCGGGATTGCGCAGCGTAAAGAGCAGCTCGCCAGCATTTGCGTCGCCACCCACGCCCAGCTCCCCGAAGCGTTCGATCAGCAGCACCGGATTGTCGCTACGCATGCCGGTTTCGGGCTGCCAGCCGGCCCGGTTGAGGCGCCGGATCAGCGGCACGGCTTCCTTGAAGAGATCGCGATCGCGATCACACTGGGAATTGCCCCGGAAGTACCGCCGCCAGTTAGCGTAGCCGGGCGCTTCTTCGCCGCCAATGGTGCACACGCCGGGATAGAAGCCATAGAACAGCTGATGATCAATGTACCAGGCGATTTCCTGCTGGGTGAGCGCCGGCACCGGCTTGTCGAAATTGCCCTCCTGCAGGAGATTGCAGACCGGTCGGCGGTACGCGTAAAAGCGTTTGAGGCCACAGGCTTCGTCGCTCTGGATGTTTTCCATCCGGCGGTTGGAACCGAAACCGCCGACCTCGCTGCCGAAGACATCGACCAACGGCGCGTGAAAACGATGCGAGACGCCGAACAAATTGCCATGGAGGATCTTGCCCTCGGCGTGAAGACGGCTGCCCAGCCAGCGCACAAAAGCCAGCTGATGCTGCATGCCGTCAATGCCTGGACGAGCATGGAGGGCGTCAAAGCAGAGACTGCCACGATACACCGCCAGGTGTTCGGGACGGACATTGAAAAAATCCACCGCGAACCCGTAGGTCAGCGAGTCCAGGTACACGCCGTCGGCGTTGGCCATGGCGGGTGCCAGCTCGTAGTCCCAGCAGATACTGGCGCGGTTCGGCTGCGGCAGCGCCGGATCGGCGTTCGTACGCCACCAGTGGCTCCAGGTGCCGTATTTGTCGACGGCGAAAGGATGTTCGCCCTCAGGCGTCAGCGGCAGGGAATTGAGCGCGGCGCGGGCGGCGATATGCCGCGGCGCGTGGAACCAGGTCGCCGCAGTCTCCGTGTCGGCAGCCCAATCCTCCAGCTGCTTGAGGCGCTCGGGCACCGGTGGCAGCTCGGCGGGACTGCTGGCCGCCGGGAAATTCTGGCGCATGCCCCACGCCTCAGTATAGGGCAGGATGTACAGTCCCAGTTCGCGGGCGCGTTGGGCCTCGTTCTCTTTGGCGGCGAGGGTCACCGGCGCCTCCCAAAAGGCCAGACCGAAGTCCTCCGCGCGATCCGGCAGCTGGCTGGGCGGAACCGGCCAGAGCCACAGTCCCTCGCGTTCCGGCGTCGTCCGCGACTGGAATGCGTCCGCAAACATGGCGTAGTAACGCCGCGCAGCTGAACGGAAGCCCCAGCGGCCCTCGAACGGGAAGATCAGGAAGGACAGTTGCGCCGACGCGCTGCGGCCGTCCATGGGCAGCATACCGACAGGCCATTCGGTCGTGATACCGTCACTGCTGATGCGGCGGCATTCGAGCACGGCGTCCGTAAAATCCGTGCCCATGGCCAGACCGCGGCCATTGTTCGACAAGGCGCTAAAGGGATACAGCGACACCGAATGGCCGCTCATGGAGCTGATGTTAGCGTATGTCGTGTCAGCTGCCACGACCTCGTCATGCCGCCAGTCACGATGCCAGGTCCAGTCGCTGAAGGCGACGGGCAAGGTGTAGCGCAACAGAATCGCTCGCGGCCGCGGCGGGGTGGCGCGGTCGATCAGTTCGGCCTGCACGCGGATGCTGTCGTCAGCCGTCGCGGTAAACTGGGCCTGGAGCGCGACTTGGTGCTCGCTGCTGAACCAGTCCAGCTGCACGGCGCCTGCGACCTGCCGGCACTGTCGCTGATCAAAGCGCAGCGGCACCGTCGCCACCCGGCCGCTTTGCGCAATGCTGAATTCGCCGACGTCGGCATGGGCGCCGCGCCACAGACAGATCGCCACCGACAGGGCATGGGCTCCGGCCGGCATCTGATACGTGTAGCTCAGCTCGCGCCAGTCGCCAATGCCATCGGGCACGATCAGATTCTTGTAGTGCGTGAAGCTAAATGGCGAGTAGGTCCAGCCGCGCGCCGCCGGCACCTTCTTGGTGATGTCCTCACCGTTGACATCAAATATGCGCAGGTAGACGATGTAGCTCGACGCGCTATCCGGCACGCGGCCGCGCCAGCGGATGATACAGTTGCTGCCCGGCGCCACCCGCAGTGGCGCGGCCATTTCCAGGCCGTGGCCAAAGCGTTCCGCACCGCCGACGCGCACAAACGGCCGGCCATCTTCCTCCAGGCGTTCCGCGCCAATGCCTTCGTCGTGCTTGGCATAAGCCGCAGGCTGCCACGGCAAATCGTCAGCGCCGAAGGCATTGCGATAGAGCAACTCGGGTTCAATGGGTTGTTCCGAGCCCACATAGACCACGCCGTCAAAACCGCCCGGTCCACGCAGCGGCAGGTCGTCGCCGTGGAGCTGCATGGCCGGCAGGGTGCCGTCGGCCGCAAAGGCCATACTCATCGCGCCGGCCTGCAAGTTGCCCTGGGCACATGCCCCGCCCGTTGCCAGCAACGACATCATTCCCAGCGAGAGCCAACAACGCAGTTTCATGATCGCAGTCTCCTGTGAAGGGTGGGTGGAACACGGTGCCGACTCGGCCCTCGCCTTGGCGTCTTCGCCTCTTCGCGTGAGAAAAAGCCCTCCCACGCTCCCTCCCCGGTCACTACACGTACCGGCTGCGGAGGAGCTCAGCGGCGGACGCGTCGAGGCGATCGGCGCGACGGACTTGTTCGAAGAGCGCGAGGAGGTCCTCAACATTGACGCGGCGTTTGCGTTCATCCGCCAGGTCTTGGCGGATTTCGCCGTTGACCATCATGATCAGGCGGTCACCGAGATGCGCCGCCTGGTGCATGGAGTGGGTGACCATCACCGTCGTGAGCTTCTCGCGGGCGACGATATCGCGGGTGAGGCGGATGACCTGGTCGGAGGCCTTCGGGTCCAGCGCGGCGGTATGCTCGTCCAACAGCAGCAGGCTGGGCCGCTGCAGCACGGCCATCAACAGGGTCAACGCCTGGCGCTGGCCACCGGAAAGACTGCCAATCGCATTGTCCAGGCGATCTTCCAGACCCATGCCCAACTCGGCGACCCGGTCGCGCAAGCGACGGCGGACAGCGCCGCTCAGCAGCCAGCCCAGCCCCCGGCGCTGGCCGCGCCGCGCCGCCAAGGCCATGTTCTCAATGATGCTCAGGGTCGGCGCCGTACCGCTGAAGGGATTCTGAAAGACCCGGCCGATGAGCGCCGCCCGGCGATGCTCGCCCCAACGGGTAATGTCTTCCCCGGCCAGCTCAATGCGGCCGCTGTCAGGCACGCAGGCGCCCGCGATAAGCTGCTGCAGCGTGGATTTACCGGAGCCATTGGTGCCAATGACGACCACAAAGGCGCCGTCGGGAACCGCCAGCGACACGTGCTTGATGGCCTGGACTTCGTCCGGCGTGCCGGGATTAAAGGTCTTGCTGATGTCTTTGATATTAAGCATGACGCACCGCCTTCCGCTGCCGCAGCGACCGTAGCATCGTCGGCAGGACCAGCGCCGCCAACACGAAGAGCGCGGTCATGAGTTTGAGGTCGTTGGGATTAAGGCCCCAGCGTAGGGCGATGGCCACCAGCAGGCGGAACAGCACCGCGCCCATCACTGCGCCGACTATCGCCAGGCCAAAGCGCGACGGCCCCACCAGCGCCTGGCCGATGATCACGCTGGCCAGGCCCCAGACGAGCATGCCGATGCCCATCTGCACATCCGCAAAGCCCTGAAACTGCGCCAACAACGCCCCGGCCAGCGCGACTAGGCCGTTGGAAATCGCCAAGCCCAGCACCAGCATATTGCCGGTGTGAATGCCCTGCGCCCGCATCATCTGGGCGTTGTCGCCAGTCGCCCGCATCGCCGAACCGAGATTGGTTTTGAAAAACAGATAGAGCAGCAGCGCCACTAGCACGGCGACCAGCAGTGCGCCGGCGAGTCCCGCCAGCGCCTCCCGTTCCACGGTCCAGCCCCAAAGCGGAACCGGCCCGCCCGCGCCAAAGAGCGCGTCACCCAGCTCGCCGGCCTGCTGCGGCAGGGTCTTGACAGACATCAGCGGGATGTTGCTGCGGCCCATCACCCGCAGATTAACCGAGTAGAGCGCCGTCATCACCAGGATGCCCGAGAGCAACGCATGAACGCCGCAGCGAGTGTGCAGCAGTCCAGTGATGCAGCCAGCAGCCATGCCCGCCAAACCGCCGGCCATTGTCGCCGCCAGGGGATTCACGCCGCGCACGATCAGCACCGCCGCAACCGCCGCGCCGAGGGTCAGCGAGCCCTCCGTTGTGATGTCCGCAAAACTGAAAACTTTAAACGATATGTACACGCCAAGGGCCAACAACGATAAAATCAGCCCGATGGTCAATGATCCGATGAGCAGCATCATAGGGCGGCTCCTTCCATGTTCACGTCGCCCAGCGGCGACACCCACAACACGCCCCGTTGAAACAGACTGTCGCCCGCGCCGCTGATCGCGCGATCATCGTTGATCAGATGCAGCAAGTCCAGCGGCGTCTGCGTCTGAAAAATGTCCGCGAGAGTCGCCGGCAGCGCCAGCGGCCCGCCGGGCAAAGCGCGGTAGGACAACACAGCGGCGTGCACGTGGCCACGCAAGGCGTCAGCGCTGTCTGCCATGGGCCGCAGGTGGTCGGCCAAAGGCACAGCGGGCTGCCGCGCAAAGACGCCGACCAGCAGCACCAGCTGCCGGCCATGCACACGCTCGGGCGTGAGGTTGAACCACCGGCGCGCTTCCGGAAAATGGAAATACTCGGCGTCCTGGCCGTTCTCCGGCGAGCTCAGCAGCGATGCGCCGACGAGCCCGCTGGTTTCCGCCAGAGCAACCATCACCGCCTGTGAGGCGCCACTCAAGGCCAGCGCCGCAGCGCCGAGGTCACTGAGACCGGGCAGACCGTCATGCTGCGGGCTACTCTCGAAGCGCGCTTGCACCGCGAAATCGCCCTCAAGGTGCAGCGCCGACAGCACCGCCAGTTCCGGCACCAGCCGTTGCTCGCTGACCACGAAATCCGGCTGGCCGTTGCTGTCCGGCGGCAAGGCCACCGCCACACCGCCGGCGGCGAGGAACTCGCCGTAATGGCCCTTGGCGCTCGCGTGGTCCGCCGCGAACGCGCCGATGCCCAGCGCCACAGCCTTGGCGCCCAGACGCAGCTGGCGGACCTCGCCCGGCGCAAAGCTGCCATTACGGGCCATGAACGCCGGGTTGCCCAGCGTCCGTCCGCGCATGCTGGCGCCGGCCGCACTGGCGACCACCGTGCAACGCAGGCCGCCGATCTGCCGGCAGCCGGCAGCGCCGCCAGCGCTGGCCGCCGCCGCGCTCGGCTCCTTGCGTGGCGCAAACAGCGGCATGGTCCCAGTCATTTCCAGCACCGTCGCCACGGCGATCGACGGGTCCTGCACCTCTAGCCAGCCGCCCTGGCTCTGCAACATCTTGGCGAATTTGATCAAAACGCGAATGCCGGCCGAGCTGATGTACTCGACATCATGCAGATTCATGCGCAGCACGCGCTGGCCGCCGCGGACGCACTCGTCCAGCTCGCGGCTAAGGATGTCCGCATTGCGCGCATCGAGGCGGCCGCTGACCCGCACTGTCGCCGCATCGCCCGCCGTAGTCATGGCGATTTCCATGGTTCTGTTCCGTTCCTTGTTGCCGTCGCTTTAGTTCTTGCCGTCAACCACCTGGTCCGCGCGCTGCAGCAGCGACGGCGGCAGCGCCAGACCGAGCTCAGCGGCATGGGTGGTATTGACGATGATCAGCGTGCGGCTGATCGCCGCAAAGGGTATGGCCGTCGGGTTCTCGCCGCGCATCACCCGCAGCGCCAGCGCGGCGTGGTCGCGACCGCCCTGCTCGTAATCACGCGCCACCGCAATGGCGGCGCCGCCCGTCAGTGCCTGGCCGCTGACGAAGGCAAACAGCGGCTTGCGCAGCTGCCGCGCCACCTGGGCAATCGCCGGAAAACTGGAATCGTGAAGATTGCCAGCGACCTGGCAGATTGCATCAATGTCTTCGCCAGCCAGCGCCAGCGCCGCCGCCGGCACTTCTGTAGCCTCGTTGGTCGCCCGTGTCACCATACTCAGACCGGCTTTGGCCAGCGCCTCCTTCATCTGTTCCATATTGAACACCGAGTTGTCTTCGCTGGGATTGTAGAGCGTGCCAATTTTGCGCGCATTGGGCAGGCATTCGCGGATGACGACGACCATGCCCTCGTAATCGCTCATGGTGGAAATGCCGGTGAAGCCCGGCAGATGCTCGCTGTCGCTCTTGCCGGCACCGGCCAACAAGGGATTGGCGGTGAGGCCAAAGAGCACCGGCATCGGCGGCTTCTTGCGGACGGCAGCCTGTAGCGTCGGCGTTGTCAAGGTCATGAGAATATCTGCCTGGCTGTCGATGGCGGCATCGATCATCATATTGGCGGTGGCCATGTCGCCCTGGGCATTGCGATAGGTCAGCTGGTAGTCTTCCCCGGCGCGCAAGCCGAGCTTCTCGCAGGCGTCCGCAAAACCGCGCATCCACTGCTCGACCATCATGGACTGCGAGTAGCTCACCATGTGCAGCTGCCAGGTCTTACCAGCAGGTAGCGCTGGCGTACTCACCGGCGCGGCACCGCCCCGGACGGTCTTGTGCCCCTGTTCGTCAATGAGAATGTCTGCCTGCGCCAGGAGCTCCGGCGCAATCCGCCACGGCGCCTTCAGGCCCGCCAGCGCCTGCTGGTTCAAGGCGAGCTTCCTCGGCATCAGGTCGCGGATGGCGTACTCCGATGATTTCACCCGGCCCGTAAGCACGCCACCAGCGAGTTTTCCCCCGGCCTTGCCCACTTCGTAGTAATTGGCGCCCATACCCACCAGCGCGCCGGCATCCACGTGGTCCGGCGCGTAGGCCAGAATCGGTATGCGCGCCGCTACGGCAGCCTTGAACACCGACTCAACTGAGGTCTCGACCGTGTTGTCACCGCCGATGAAGAACGCCTCAATGCCGCGCGCCGCCAACGATGACGCGGCCTCGTAGATCCCAGAGCTGTTTTCTACCTGTGCGACGAGCAGATCGATGCCAAGCTTGCCGCATTCGTCCTGCGCCATGGCCAGACAGGCCTGCGAGCACGCCTCGCCGGGATTGATGATGGTCCCGGCTACTTTCAGATCGGGGTAGAGCTCGCGGGCCAGTTGGACGACCTGTCGCACCGGCTGGAAGGTGCCCATGCCCAGCAGGTGCTCGGGATGCTCGCCAGGCTTGTCGCCCGTAATGCCCACGCCGCTGCCATAGGGGGCCGTCACCACCGAAAAGACGTGCCGCAACTTGCCCGCCCGATTGGCATTGGCCATGGTCTGCAAAGACGGCGTGCTCACCGTGGCCACGAGATCAAAATTGCCCTGCAGGATATTCTGCACGATGGCGTTGGCTGTAACCATGTCGCCCTCGGCATTGAAGCGGGTGACGCTGAGATTGCGTCCCTGCACCAGCCCCTCTTCCGCCAGGCCGTCAATGGTGCCCTGCACTGAGTCATCCAAAATCTGCCGACTCGCGATCTGAAATATCGCCACGCGATACTGCTTCTCAGCCCCGCCGCCAGCATCTTTTGTCGCCTGCCGCTGCCGCAGGTCCGACAGCAGCAGCACCGCCGCCGCACCGACAATCAGCGCCACCCCCAGAAATAAACGCTTGCAAACCTCCACACTACCAGCCATACGGTCCTGATGCGCCGCCATATCACGCTCTCTTTCATTCACTCAGCAAGGCATTCCAAAAGCAGAGTCAAAGATGGCGGCAGCTGCCGTCAGCCTGATTGTGGCCGATTAATCGCCTCACTGACAACAGGTTGTCTATTGTCGTCATCACCAGCCCCCCAGCGATCATTCACGGGTTTGTTAAGCTAAGCGCTTCACTGGCCTTGTCAATGCCCACACTCAAGCATTATCATGGGTAATTGCAATGCCTCACATTCCCCGCCGTCGCCCCTTGTTATGCATTGTGGAAAGCAGTATAATGATCACTGTTTCTCCGTAGTTGCCGTATCATCACAAACACCATCGCAGTAGCAAAAAGGGACAGTACCACCATGAAACGCGCATTTACGCTGATTGAGTTGCTGGTCGTTATCGCCATTATCGCTATTCTCGCCGCGATGCTCCTACCGGCCCTATCCAAGGCACGCGAAAAAGCCCGGCAGATTTCCTGCGCCAGCAACCAGAAACAGATCATGCTGGCTTACGCCTTGTACTCCAGCGACTTCGAGGGCTTCATGTTCGGGCATCTCGGCGCCGCCAACCTCGGCTGCCGCTCACCGGCAACCGTGCTGGTCTCCAACCAGAAATACCTCGATGCGAATGTCTTCCACTGCCCGTCCTTAAGCGGCACCACCCGCGACCTCTGGCGCTGCCTGGGCGTCTACCGGGTGGACCTTGGTGGGGCTCCGCTCTATAACGCCAAGAAAAGCACCTGGGGCGATTTCTACATCCCAAAACGCAGCGGCTGGGACGAATCGCACTACGCCCTGGCCGCCATCAAGGTACCATCGGAGATCATTCTTAGCGCCGATACCCAGAAAAAGTCCACGGCGGCCACCTACGCCTACTGCGGCGAGTGGACATTCGAACCGCGCTGCGAAGTCGAATACGCCGCCATCAGCGTCCACCACGGCGGCAATGCCAACGTCGGCTACTTCGATGGCCATGTCGGCAGCATGAACGAAGGCCAGCTGCGCACCTACGGCGCCACCAAAGTCGTCGTCGAAGGCGCGCAAATACGCTAGGCGACAAACAAGACAACAGGTTATATTGAACACGCCCGGACAGTCCTGAACCGACCGGGCGTGTTTCTTTGTGCGGCTGCCTGGCGCGCAAGCCGTCCCCGACACCTAGACGTATTCCGTGCGCTGGATGACCTCGTCCTGCATTTCAGGCGAGAGCCGGGTGAAGTAGTCCGTGTAGCCACCGATGCGCACCACCAAATCGCGATACGCATCGGGATGGCTCTGCGCCTGCTTCAGCGTCTTGGTATCGACCACATTGACCTGCGTTTCAAAGCCGCCGCGGATGAGAAAGCCCTTGATCAGCTCGCGCAACTTGCCCCGGCTGTCAGCATTTGCAAACAGCGCGGCGGGAAATTTCATATTGAAGGCCGCGCCGCCAATGAGCGTGCTGTGATCCCAGGCGGTCGTCGAGAGAATGGCCGCAGTCGGGCCATGTTTTTCGCGGCCTTGAGCGGGCCCGCAGCCATCGGCGAACGGCGTTCCCCGCAGGCGGCCATCGGGCGTCGCGGCCGTTTCACGGCCCAGGCGTTCGTGCATGATCCAGCAGAAAGCACCAGGCACGAATGGGCTGTCATCGGGTGCCAGACGGTGCCTGCGGCATTCGCTACCCGCAAACTGCACCATGTCGGCAAAGAGCGTATCGGGTGCCGCTTCGGCATTGCCGTATTTGGGCAAGCTCAGACAGCGCTGGCGCAGCGCCTCCTGGCCCACGAAGTTGCTCTGCAGCACTGCCTGCAGGGCCGGGAAATCCAGCTCGCGGCTGGTAAAAAGCAGCTCGCGCAAGGCCTGCAGCGAATCCGCGAGATTGGCCAGGCCGACGAAGGAACACTCGCACCAGTTGTAGCGGGCACCGTCGTCGTCGATATCTCGCCCACGCGCGAGGCAGTCGCGGGTGAAGACGCTTTGCAGCGGCTTGCGGCCGTACAGTCGGCGTTTTTCGCGCCAGTCGTTTTGCTGGGCGACAGCCGCCTCAATCCGCGCCGCCAGGCGCCGCTGGTAGGCGTCCAGGAAGGACGCAAAATCGGCAGCGGGTGCAACACTTGCTGCCTGCGCGGCGATCTCCTCAAGGAGAAGACCGCAGCAGTTGAAATAGGGCGAAGCCACCCACACGTTACTGGCAGCAACCGGCGTGATTTCCACGCAAGTCGAGTTGATGTAATTGGTCGTATCCGAGTCGGGCACGCCGAGCTCGCGGAGACCGCTGCAGATCGTCTCGTCGCCGAAAAAGCCCAGATTGGGAATTCCGCGGCTAGTGAGCTCGACGGCGAGATCAACGAGCTCCTCGGCGCAATCGTCGTGCCAGCAGAGGCCCACCGTGGGATAGATCAGACGCGTGCGCCGCAACGCCTCCACGCACAAATAGCTCAGCGCATTGGCCACTGGCTGGCCGTCATCATCGCGGCCGGCGACCATCACGGACATCGCCAGACCGTCCGCGCGGGTGTCGTTGATCAGGATGTACAGGCATTCGATCAGCGCCAGCGCGTCGTCAGCCGTAAGTATGCCGGCGGCAACATCGCGCTCATAGTAGGGCCAGAGCGTGCGGTCGAGACGGCCCGGCACCACCAAGGCCACCCGGTCGGCGTACTCCACGGCCTTGTCCAGCAGGCTGATGAGCTGAATGGCGTCGCGAAAGGTCGCCGGCGGCTCGTGGGCAATGCGCCGGCAGGACTGCAGCATCGCCAACAGCTCGCTGCAACGCGCCGCGTTGCGCTCCCGCGCCAACGCCGCGGCCACGCAATCACCCGCGCGTTCAATGAGTAGCGACAGGCCACTCAACGCCAGGCACGCCGACGCCCGGAAGTCCCGCGCGTCGGCGTCCGCCGGCTCGTTCATGGCGCCAATATCGGCCAGCATGCCATCGATGCCCCGCGTGAAAATCCGCTCGCGGTCGAGTTCGCAATGACCGGTCTGGCCTGGCGCCGGCGGTAGCTGCTTGAGATAATTGGCGGCGCAAGTGCGCGTCGCGTCATCGTCGCCATGGGCGGCGTAGCGCCCCACCAGCAATTCGAGCTCGTCCAGCTCGAAATACTGCACGGACAGGCTGTCGCGACACGCCTGCCCCCGACGCAGCTGCCAGGACGCCTCATCCGCACTGCTTTGCAGAGACCGCGCCAAAGCCGTATTGCCATCCGGAAACTGCCATTGCCGCTTGCGCGCCAGGCAGCGCGCACGCAGCTCCGCAATGCGTTCAGCGTGAGAAGATGACGTGAGTTCCGGCGAAACCATTCATAGACCTTTCGATATCACACAACAGTGGCTCGCCCGACGTCCTTTGCCGGCACCCAGGGCCGCCGCCAGCGGGCCATTTGTGCTTTCCTTGCCTTGCCATTGCCCATTAGCTGTAATACGTCAGTCGCAAGCCGGAAATAAGGATAATACCCGCACGACGCCGTACAACCGCCATTCGGATCGCTTTTCCAGAAAAAGACCCGGCGCCACCATCGTCCGATGGAGTTGCCATCGTCCGTTCAGACATGATAGTACCCGTTTGGCGAGAGCCCCTTGCTAACGCGTCAACATGTCCTCGCTCTCTCTTTCGCGAACATGCGTTCACCACCACTGACCACTTGCTATGATCATCATCATGACCACCCCTCTGACCGACCATCACCAGCGCATCTGGACCCTCTTCCGCGTCTTTTTCGGCATTTCAGCCGTCGCCCTCGGCGGCGGCCTGGCCATGCTCCCCATCATGAAACGGGAGTTCGTAGACAAACGCCACTGGCTGAGCAATGACGACATGATCGACACCGTCGCCGTCATGCAGTCCCTGCCCGGCATCATCTCCATCAATATGGCGGCGCTCATCGGCTACCGCGTTGCTGGTTTGGCTGGCGCCAGCGCGGCGGCCATCGCGGTGGCCCTGCCGCCTTTCATCACCATCATCGTCATCGCCGCCGCCGTCCAGGGCCTGCTGCAATCGCCGACCATGGGACGCATCTTTCACGGCGTGCGCTCGGCTATCTGCGCCTTGATTCTGCTGTCGGCCATCAAGCTGGCCAAACAAATTCTTGTCAGCCGCTTTGCAGTAATCCTGGCCGTCATCGGCTTTGTCGTCATGGTCTTTCTGCCAATCAACGCCATCTGGATCATCGTCCTGTCGGCACTGGCCGGATACATCTATCAAACCATCTCCAGATTCCGCCAACAAGCAACACCAGGGAGCGCGTCATGAGCATATCCCTGCAGCTCTACCTCCTTTTCGCCAAAATTAGCCTCTTCACCTTCGGCGGTGGCTATGCCATGATCCCGCTCTTCCAAAATGAGCTGGTAACGGTCAACGGTTTTCTTACCGACGCCGAATTCGCCAATATGGTCGCCCTCGCCCAAATGACGCCCGGGCCCGTCGGGCTCAATGCCGCCACCTACGTCGGCTTCAACCAGGCCGGCATCATCGGCGCCGCAGCCGGCACCCTCGGCCTGATGACACCGTCGTTCATCCTCGCCGTGCTCGCCGCCATCTTTGTCAAGGTCTTCAAAGACAACCCGACCATGCAAGCCGTCCTCAGCGGCGTACGCCCGGCCGTCCTTGGCCTCATCGCCGCTGCCGTGATCTTTTTCGCTGACACGTCAGTGTTCAGTGCCCCCCTACGCAATATGTGGACCGCCGGCGCGTCCTTCGGCATCTGCTGGCCGGGCCTGCTGATCTTCGCCATCACCATCGCCATGGAGCTCAGCGGCAAAATCCACATGCTCTGGACCCTGCTCGTCGCCGGCGCCCTTGGCGCGCTGCTGCTGGCCTAAAGACCGCCATTCTGACCCGCATTTGAACCTTTGCGCCAGCATGATGTCATATGCCTCAGATACTCCGCTAGGGACGCCCCCCCATTTTGTTCCAACTTGACGTATTGCCATCATGCCAGCATTGCGCTACATTTTGCCCTTTATTATTCGCCTGTATTATCAAAGCCAGCAGTCTATACCAACCTGACGCGCAACCCGTCGCATAAGAAGGAAGCTCAATATGACCATGAAACACTTCACTTATCACCTTGGACGTCTATGCTGCGTGGCTATTCTGCTGGTCGCCAGCCAACTCACCCAGGCACAAGAGGCCGCCGACGACGACGCCGCCCTCGAAGACGACTGGAAGGCTGAGCGCACCCAGATCGAAAAGGAAATCGAACAGGAAGTCCAAGCCGAACTGGACCGGCTGGTGACCCACGAAGGAATCGTCAAAATCCTCGCCCAACAATGGAAAATCACCCCGCCTTGGTCATGGCCAGTTCCTGAAAAGTACAAGCCCAGCAAAGCCGTTGAGGAAGCCCTTGACGAAATCCTCAAAAAAGAAGCCGATAAACGTTTCCCCGCCAAGGAGCGCGAAAAATTCACCGTTGAGGCCAAGGAAAAGTACCCGCTCCACCAAGTAGGCGACTCCGTGTCTTTCACCCTCCGCGGTGGCTACGGCGCCAATGTGGAAGTCTCCGGCACTTTCAAGAACCTCTCACCCGAACGCATCCGTGTCGGCAACCGCTGGATCAACCACCGCGATCTGGACGAAGATACCTCAGCCCGCTTCTATGCCGACGAAAATGCCCGGCGAATTGACGAATACGTCATCCGCGAAAACAGCAAATACGACGCCCGCATTGCCAACTACATCTTTGACGAAAAACAAATGCGGCTGCCCGGCGAACTCCTCAAAGCACACTACGTGCCCGATCTGCGCAAAAAAAATGCCTCGGTGAAAAATCCCAATCTCGACACCTGGATTACCCGCAAGGAAGCCGTAGAAATCCTCTATGAGCTGCAGCGCAAAATTGAAGGCGAAAAATTGCGCAAGTCCATCACTGAAAAGAAATTCAAAGCCATGGAGTACGAATGGGTCGCCGATAGAAAAGAGTGGATGCCCATCTACATCATTGAAGAAATGCGCGAAGAGGAACGCCGCAAACAGGAAGCCGCCCAACGCGGCGCTGGCGGCATGCCCATGGATGGCGGCATGCCCCCGGATGGCATGCCCCCCCCGCCGCCCATGTAAATGAAACGCCCACCGCGCCGGCACAACGCCGGCGCCCTTGACGTTAACGATAGCACCAGGACAGCAACACCATGCATGACTCTGACAGCAACGCCCCAGCCATACCTTTGAAAGCATACGAAGATCTGGATTTCCTAAAAAAAGATGTCTGTCGCGGCGTACGCCTGCAGCTGGAATTCCTCAAACCCGATTACATGCTCGACCTGCATCAGGTCGAATCCACCATTGTCATCTTCGGTAGCGCCCGCACCCTCCCGCCGGATGTCGCCAAAAAACACCTTCAGGACGCGCAGGATGAGTTGACCCGCAAACCCGGCGAAGCCAGCGCCCAAACGGCCGTCAAACGCGCCGAACGCATGCTCAGGGAAAGTCATTTCTACCAGGTCGCTCGCGATTTTGCCGCGTTGATCACCCGCGAATGCCAGAGCCGCGATTGCGAATCGCGCAAACTCGTCGTCATCACCGGCGGCGGCGGCGGCATCATGGAAGCGGGCAACCGCGGCGCGGCAGATATGGGCGGCATTTCCGCCGCCGTCAATATCACCCTGCCTTTCGAGCAGCACCCCAATCCCTACATCACCCCCGAACTGAGTTTTCTGCTCCACTATTTCAGCATCCGCAAGATGCATTTCCTCAAACGGGCAAAGGTGCTCAGCTGCTTTCCCGGCGGCTTCGGCACCATGGACGAGCTCTTCGAAGCCCTCACCCTCGTGCAGACCCACAAAATACCCCCAATGCCCATCCTGCTCTTCGGAAAAGAATTCTGGGAAGAGCTCATCCACTGGGACACCTTCGTCGAACGGGGATTGATCTGCCCCGACGACCTCAAGCTCTTCCGATACTGCGAAACCGCCCAGGAAGGCTGGGAGGCCATCAAGGACTTCTATAGCCTCTGATCAGCAGAAGCGCGCACTCGGGCTGACGCCATCGTCCCCCCCCCACGGGACGGTGTTGTGTCGTAATCGGCCAGTAACTACCCCGGTGGGGAAAACACCGGGGACAATTTGCAGGAAACCCACGGCCAGTCGCCGCCCAGCCATTACACATGGGTGGCTAACCAGGCAGCGGATTTCATAGGAGCAATGCTCTTCACATAGCATGCGGCAATCGCCGGCGATGAGTTGATTGGTAACCATGCACAAGATCATTCGCCGAGGTTTTGAGCGCCGAAGGTGCGCCCTAAGATAGCCCACGGCGCGCGTCGCCCTGGGTAAGGTGCCCCAACCCAAAAGAGCCCTGAAGGGGCGGCCTAAAAGACCTGCGACGAAGGGTCACAGCGCAAAATTGCCGCAGCAATCAATGAGTTCCATTGCCTCTTTGGCTCCAGTCAGCTTCGCCGACTGAAGCCAAAGAGGCTGAGGAACGCGGACCAATATGGCGCGCTACCCAGGGCGGCGCACGCTTTCAGCGTGCCTGGAGTTTGGCATTTTGCGGCGCGGGAAAACCGTTCCGGCTCTGGTCGGTTTTGAGCCGGAACGAAGAAAAACTGGCTTGGCTTTGCTGCGCCGTAGGCGCACTACTATGCTTAACCCCAGGCTTCAGCCTGGGGTGGACAACCACCAAAAGACGGTGCCTCGTAGAGGCACTACAGTTTTGGCGTCCACGTTGCCTATCGCTGCAGTTTTCGTTCATGGGGTGAGAGAGAACATGGCTGATAGTAAGCCGTTTTTTCGATGTTCCAAGATGGGGCTCTGACTATACTGCCAGTTGGTACTGCTGGCGCAGTCGATTGATCAAAAAGAACATTTTTCAGAGTCCTTGGCGAAAGTTAGGCAAAGTAGTGCCTCTACGAGGCACGGATTCCGGGAGTGAGCCATTTCCCCAGGCTAAAGCCTGGGGTTAAGCATGGTTAAGCGCCTACGGCGCAAGGTCGAGTTTTGCCAAACTCCAGGCACGCTTTCAGCGTGCTTGCCCTGGGCTGGTATGTTTCGCGCTTTCAGCGCTTCTGCCGCTTCGCGGCGATGTACATGCTGGCCGGTGGCAAGGCATTTCATCATAGAGCGTTTGCGTTGAAAAGTGTAAACGTAATTAGTGAACGGCTACTAACCGATTACGTTGTGTCACCTTCCGGTCCCTAGCGATGCCATTCCCCCCCCTGCGGCGCAGCCGCCAGCAACACGGCTAGCGCTTGCAGCGCCCAGGCGCTGTCAACAATGCGCGCGGCTGGACTGTCACCGACGCGCCCCCAGCCGCCATCGCCACGCTGCATTTCCAGCAATACCGTCATCAATTGCGTACGCCAGGCAGCGGTGTCATCTCCGCTAGAACCTTGTGCATAGAGCACCCGCGCCAGCCAGTACAGCTCAGCGAGAAGCGCTCCGTTGCCATCGCCAGATACCCCTTCCAGGCGCCGCCGGGCCGCGGCGCCAACGGTGACATCGCCAGTAGCCATCCGCGCGGCGAGGCGCACGCCCGCCGGCACCGCATCATCACCATTGGCGATGATGTTCGCCAGCAGTTGATTCGACAAATGAACGGACTCAGATCCCGCCTTGGCGCCTACTAACACCGCGTTCCCCGCATTGGTTTGCTGCATGAGCAGCAGTGCGTCAAGAACGATCATGGCGTCTGCCGCCGGTACCTTGCCCGCCGCAACGATATCCCGTAATCGCCCCACACTCTCCGGCGGCACAAGGGCGCCTTCCCGCAGGAACAGCCGCAGCGCCATGGCCACGGCACCAACCGCCACCTGTTGTTCGTTTTCACTCGCAGACGGCGACAGCGGTGTCGCCGCTCGCAGCAGCCTCTCCTGCACAAAAGCCAGCGCCCGCTGACGCGCCGCTTGTGCGTCTAGGAACTCGCCAGCGGCAGCGGTCAGCGCCAGTGCGGCATGAGCAGTGAGCCCGGGATCCTGTTGCCAGCTGCCTTCGGCATCCTGCCAGGTGATGAGTCGCGCAACACCACGCTGGCAAGCCATGCGGCCCTCAAGGTGCAGGGACGCGCCAAGTTCATCGGCGTTCACCACACAGGCGATCAGCAACAAGACTATGACCAGCAGGCATCTACGGGTATACGACATCGCCACCGTTGTTTCCTGTTGTTCCATGCAACGCCGTCATTTGTCCCTCGGCATGGGCGCGCGTTCGCCCAGCCAACGCAGGGTGCTCAGCAACAACGTCCGTTCCGCAGCGGACAGCTCGCAGTCCTTGTCCTTCGGACCAATGGCCAATCCCAGTCCGCAAGCCGCATAGCGGCCCTTGCCGACCTGCCCGACGACCATCACAGCCTCACCGCCAGGCGCTTCGGCGATCACCCGCCCCATGGCACCGGGCGTCATGACGATGCGGTCGCCAAAAGTGGACTTGAATGTTTCCGGCCCAAGCCCGACCGTTGCCGGGTGACGACCTTTGAGGCGCCACTCGGCCCCAGGTAGCGCAGGCTCCAGAGCAGCCGCCACCAGCTCGGGAAAGGCATTGGGGTAGCCACGAATGCCCACCAACGCGTGTGTCACCAGCAGCCGCCCGCCGCCCGACACATAGTCACGCAGCAACAGCTTGTACTCCTCGCCTCGGAACTGTTCGCCCTTTGACCGCGGTTGCGGCAAGATCACCACCTGGCATGCCTGCAGCGACGCGGCCTTGAGGTTGTAGAGCGGCGCGGCGTCAAAGCCACCCTCGGCGTTCAACGCCGCCAGGATGATCGCAGCGCCATAGGCATCGTGATGCCAAACGCCCACCCGCAGGCCGCCCTCGCCCCGGAATACGGGCGGGCCTTCCTGCAGACGCCGCTCGGCTAACTCATCAGCACTCAGCACAGCCAGTGCCGGCGACCGCGCAAACAAACCCCATTGCTTGTCGCTCAGCTCCACTTGAAAAGCGCCCGCGCGCGCCGGTGTGAAAGAACAGTGCAGCTCGCGACCACGCATACGCACCGTCACCGGTTCCTCGCTGTGCTCCCCGTCGTTCGCCAAGGCCACCGTCACGCCATGGGCAAGCCCGACCCCGGCAGCCGGGGCAACCCGCCACTCGACGCGCTCCCCGACCTCGACGTAGTCGCGCTCCGCACCAGCGGCAACACCGACGCGAGTAAACCGTATGGCCGGCCAGCGATGCGGCAACAATTTGCCAGTAGCCTGCGAGGTCGGGCCACTGCCCAGGTCCGGCAGAAAATTCTCTGCGAAGCCCCTGCTGTGCTGGAAACAGATGACACCGGCGGCGCCTAGACGACGCGACAGCTGTATCTGCTCGGTCGTCAGCGCCGCATCTTCATGCAAGAAGGAGCCCAGGCCGGCATAGAGCGGCATGCGCTGACCAACACTGGCCAACTGCCGGCGCAGATCACGCTCCAGAGCCGTATTACTCACGGTGTAATTCATGGGGCAGATGAAGTCCAGCCAGCCTTTGGCGACCCACTCGTCGCTCTGCTGGGCAATGCTGTGTGGTGCGCTGTCCCAGTTCGGAAACACCGCCGCCGATACCATGACGTCCGGGCGAATCTTCTTCGCCTCGCGATACACGGTTTCCACCAGCCGGCTGATGTTGTTGCTCCGCCAGGTGTTGTATTCCCGCCGCAACGCACCCCCGCTCATGCAGTCCTTGGGCCACTCGGGCACCACGCGACCCAGCACGGCCTCGAAAGCCTCGCGCGCACTCGGGCTGAAATCGGCATCGGCGCCCGGGTAGCGGATGTAGTCGAAATGAATGCCATCAACCGGGTACTTGCGGGCCACTTCCAGCATGGCAGCCACTTCGAGGTCGAAATTTTCCTGGATATGCGGTGCCAGATAACGCGTTTCCTTGCCGTCGTTGGTCATCTGCGTACGTCCGGCGGCGACCATTTGCTGGCGCAATTCCTCCGGCGTATGCCCGCCCATGTTCCAGTTGACCTTCCACACGTGCATTTCCAGGCCGTACTTCCGGCAGGCGTCCAGGCACAGCTGGATCTGGTCGCCAGCAGTGGCGACCTGCGGATGCACGGGCAACACCTCACTGGGATAATCCGCCACGTAGCCCCAAAGCATGTTCGGAAAAATGGCGTTGAAGCCCTGGTCGGCGAGGACTTTCACCGTTTTGTCCCAACCCCAGTCGGCGATGCCGTAGGCCGAGTGAATCCACACGCCACGTAGCTCCCCAGAGCGCGATGGACTGCTCACCACGTAGGCACGCCGCGTCAAAGCCAACGCCTCCTCGGCCTTGGCCAAAGCATCGCCATAGCGCCGCTGACTGCGGAAGTTTTGCGCGCCGTCCAGGCAGCTGCGAGCCTGCACCAGCAGGCGGTTGCCCTCCTCGTGATTCAGCTGCCGCAGCCGCGCCTGCAGATCGTCCATGCCGTTCAGGCCGCCGACTTTGCCCAGCTTGTCTAACCGTGCCTGCACGGCTTGCTCCCACAGGCCCGGAATAAAATGGCCGGCTAGTGCCATCAGAAAACGCCGCGAAGCGCCGGCGTCCTCCGTAAGCAACACATGCGCGAAGTACAACCCACTGCCGCTCAGCACCACCGCCGCCCGCTTCATGTCTTGGCCATCGGCAGAGATAAAATGGCCGATGACTTTTGCAGCGCTGCCAGCTTTGAGCATTGGCTCCATGATATTCCACGACGGATGCGGCAGGACTTCCGGCGCAAAAGCCAGTGCGCCCACCGTAAAACGGATGCTGGCGGCCCCCTTCATATTGTCACCGCCACAATAGGTCACTCGGTCTATACCAAGCAGCGACAGCAGCGCCGGATCCGAATGATAAAACACCGCCAGCTTGCCCCCCTGCGCCACAAAGGCTGTCAAGGCCGCCAGAGATCCCGCCGGCAACGGCGCGTTATAGGGCAACACGACCAACTTGGCGCCCCCCAAGGCCTCGACCGTCACCGCGTCGTCTTGAAGTATCTTGAATTTAACCCCCAGTGCCTCGTAATTGCGGCGGAAGACAGCAAAATAACGGTCCCGTTCAAACTGGCTGGTCGATCCCCGAGCCATGCCTTGGAGCAACACCAAATCCTGGGCCATGCCCACCCACGCCAACATCAACGCCAGCACGAAAATCACCTTGCGAAAGCTCATGTTCGTTCCTTTCCCGTAACCTCATAGCACACGTTGGTCGCAGTTGTGTCGATAAACGCCGGCAGGCCCGCCGGCACGTTCTGGCGAAGGCACACCGACAATTCTGCCGGCACGACGCCGCACCGCTATCAAAATATCAAGCAACTAATAAACCGCCTACGCTGGAAAAGTCCATCTCTCAGCCTGAGAATGCAGCAATGACCGATTACGCTTCCCGTAATGCCTCACCCATTGATACTGGCGGTTCCAAGGAACGCCTAGAACCGTGGGGACTAATTGGCGCGGCGTACTGGGGCGAGGACTCACGGACTCATGAGGCATGATCCCATGGATTGGACCGTGGGGACGAATTGGACCGTGTGGAATGACGCCTTGGACGCCAGGGACTGCTTGAGGACCTCTTGGGAGCGCCTACGGCACAATAACATGAATATTGAATGATGGTGGTTTTCGGCCCGAACCGGCAAAGCAAGTCGCCTGATCGGCCAAGTTCGGCCCGGAGGACCGCACCATGCGTAACCCCGGGTGAGGCGCCCGGAGGGCGCCGCAACCCGGGGTATGACAGCAACATAGAATTGCGCCCGGAGGGCGCCACATTGGCGAGGCACGCCGCGTCCCACCGCGCCAGCGAGAGGCATGTCGTGCATCCAGTATCAATGGGTGAGGCATTACACGCTTCCCGTCTTGGCGCTCGGCGCGATCCTTGTCAAAGAACCATTCGGATTTATATTCCGAACCTTGCCTTAACGCGCTACGTTTCTGATTGAAAGTGGCCGCTATGTCATCATGAGTCATGCAACCTAACCAGGCCAGCAAAGAACGCTGGCAGGTCGCGACCGGTTGTGCCCATTACCCGCATTTGAACCTACACTCCACATATCAGCCCAGGACCCCTATGAAATCTGCTTTCATGGCTCAGCGCTTCCAAGTCGATGGCCGCCTCGTGGCAACCGAAGCGACCGGCTCCGGCAATGTCAACGACACCTATCTGGTCATCTTCCGCACGATCTTTTCCGAAGAGCGCTTCATCCTCCAGCGCATCAACACCAACGTCTTCAAATCGCCTGATAAAGTCATGGACAACATGCGGCTGATCACCCAGCATGTCCATCACCGCATGGAGGAAGAGCAGGACAACGCCGACCGCATCTGGCAGCTCCCCCGCGTCATCCCCGCCAAAGACGGCAAAGACTACGCACTTGACGGCGATGGCAATTACTGGCGCGCCATCACCCTCATCGCTTCCGCTCATTCCTACGAGTGCATCCAAAGCCCTGAACACGCGCGCGAAATCGGCGCGGTGCTCGGGCAGTTCCACCGCCTGATCAGCGACTTTCCCTGCGACCGCCTGCACGACACCCTCGAAGGCTTCCACATCACCCCGAGCTACCTGCAGAAGCTCGACTCGGCCCTCCAGGGCAACATCGGCAAAGAGCGCCTGAACGGCTCGCAAGTCGTCCGCGACGCACTCAAATTCATTGAAGAACGCCGCGACTGGTGTAGCATCCTTGAAGACGCCAAAGTGCGCGGCGAATTGTCGCTGCGCCCCATCCATGGCGATCCCAAGACCGCCAATGTCATGATTGACGACATGACCGGCAAGGGTACCTGCATGATCGACCTCGACACCGTCAAACCCGGCTTGGTACACTATGACATCGGCGACTGCCTCCGTTCCTGCTGCAATCCCGCCGGCGAAGAGGCCAAGGACTTCTCCACTATCTATTTCGACACCGATCTCTGCGCCGCACTGCTCAAGGGCTACCGTGCCCAGGCCAAAGACTTCCTCACTGACGCCGACCGTTATTACCTCTACGACGCCACCAGACTCATCGCCTTCGAGCTCGGTCTGCGCTTCTTTGCCGACTATCTCGCCGGCGATGTCTATTTCAAGGTCAACCACGACGGCCAAAACCTCCATCGCGCCAGAGTGCAGTTCCATCTCGTGCGCAGCATTGAGACCCGCGAGAAGCAAATCCGCGATCTCTTTGCCACGCTCTGAGTGAACAGGCGCCTTGCCATGCCGACCGACACCCCACCCGAGCAGGCGTCAGTTTATCGCGACCTTGCCGCCCGTTGCGGCGCCAACCAGATCGCCTGCCTGAAAGCCGACAGCTGCTCAATGGCGCCGCTTAAGCAGCGCCTGGACGCATGGCGGCAGGCCGGTAACGTCGGCGCCCTGCCGTATCTGGACAGCTGGTCGGCTATCCTCACCGATCCCTTCGCCGCGCGACCCTGGGCGCGCAGTCTGCTGGTTCTGAGCTTCTCACCCCAGCCCGACCCGGCATCACCGCTACTGCAGCTCCCGCCGGCGCGCCCCGGCCACCCCGCCGCGACCATTGCCCGCTACGCCCTCCGCGTAGACTACCACCGCCATGGCCAGACTATCCTCGACCAGCTCAGATACGCCATCGCCGGCGACAACTCTCCCGACGCCCAATTCGATGCCTGCGTCGACAGCAAGCCCGTGATGGAAAAAGAACTCGCGCTCCTGGCCGGCCTGGGCGTCCGCGGCCGCAACGGACTCCTACGCACCCCCGGCCACTCCTGCCAGGCCCACCTCGCCGTGCTCTTCTCAAGCCTTGATCTAGCTCAGCATGTCCTCACCCCGCCGACCTCTCTCCACTGCGGCGACTGCCATGCCTGCATCACCAACTGCCCCACCCACGCCATCGGCAAGGACGGCATCCTCACGGTCCGCAAATGCCGCAGCTGGCTCGCCAATGAAAAACGCGGGCCGCTGTCCTGGCTGGAACAACTCGCCCTGGGACCCACCCTCTTCGCCTGCTCCACCTGCACCAGCTGCTGCCCAGACGACAGTGCCAGTGCCAGTGCCAGTGCCAGTGCCAGTGCCAGTGCCAGTGCCAGTGCCAGTGCCAGTGCCAGTGCCAGTGCCGGTGCCGGTGCCAGTGCCGGTGCCAGTGCCGGTGCCAGTGCCGGTGCCAGTGCCAGTGCCAGTGCCGGTGCCAGTGCCAGTGCCAATAACACATACGACGCTCGCCGCCCCGCCGCCCCTCACGGCGACTACGCCGTCGATGCCGAAGAACTCCTCCGCATGCCCTCCGCCGAACTCAGCCGCCTCATCGCCGGCACCGCCCTGGATCACGCCGGCGCCACCCAGCTCAAACGCAATGCCGCAGCAGCCTTCGCCGTGCAGTCGTCACCCGAACAGCGCCGCGCCCGCCAGACCGAACTCGCCGCACTCTCCAACAGCCCCGCCGTCACCCAAACCATCGCCAACTGGGGCTAAGGTGCCGTTCACAAATTACGTTTACACATTGCAGTGCAAACGCTCTTTCATGTCATACCTTGTCGCCGGCCAACATTTCCCTGGCCGCGAAGCGGCAAGCGCCCTGGAGGGGCGCTGTCATCGTAGCCCAGGGCAAGCGACGCCGAAGGCGGAGCGCCGCCCTGGGTAAAGCGCCAACTAAGGCCGTGTTCCTCGGCCTCTTTGGCCCCAGTCGGCGCAGCTGACTGGGGCCAAAGAGGCAATGGAACTCATTGACTGCTGCCGCAATTTTGCGCTGTGACCCTTCGCCGCAGGTCTTTTAGGCCGCCCATTCAGGGCTCTTTTGGGTTGGGGCACCTTACCCAGGGCGACGCGCCCTGCGGGCGCTTGCCCTGGGCTATCTTAGGGCGCGCCTTCGGTGCTTAAAATTTCGGCGAATGATCTTGTGCATGGTTACCAATCAACTCATGGCCGGCGATTGCCGCATGCTATGTGAAGAGCATTGCTCCTATGAAATCCGCTGCCTGGTTAGCCACCCATGGGTAATGGCTGGGCGGCGGCGGGCCGTGGGTTTCCTGCACATTGTCCCCGGTGTTTTCCCCACCGGGGTGTACACTGACCGATTACCCCCGCGTCATTTTTCCGCGCTGAATAGCTTGCAATCTTCCTTCTCGGCATTATCGTGATTTTGCCTTTTGTGGATGTTTGTCCATCTATGATGAACAACAGCATAAATCCCAGCCAAACGAGGAGCGACCATGGCAGTACTGAGCAGGACATTCAACGACATCGACCTGAGCGATCCGGTGAAAGCGGCCGATTACGTCAAGCGCAAGGCCCTGGAGATGGGTGCGGACGCGGTTGGCATTGGCAACATCGAGCGTTGGGCCGGGGCGCCTTTGCAAATGGACCCCAAGCAGATCATGCCGGAGTGCAAATCGATCATCGGCATGGTCTTCCGTGTCGAGCGCGGCAGCTTGCGAGGCATTGAAGAAGGCACGTATTTCAGCAACTACTCGTCGATGGGCTACGGCGGCATCACCTATTTGTACATGCCGATGACGGTCATCAACCTATCGAAGACCATTGAGGATCAAGGCTACGAAGCCATTCCCATGGGGCACCAGAGCGACTGGCGCGGCATTGACTCTGATGGCTACACACCGAAGAATTACAGCCGGCCCGTACGCCCAGGCCAGGCCACCCCGGACATTATGATCCAGTTGCGCATCGCGGCCTATCTGAGTGGCCTGGGCGAAATCGGCTTCAGCAAGATGTTCCTGTCGCCTCAGTTCGGCCCGCGCAACCGCCTCGGCATCGTGCTGACCGACCTCGAACTGGCTCCCGACCCGATCTACGACGGCCCACAGCTCTGCAACCGCTGCATGGCCTGCGTCAAGAACTGCCCCGGGCAGTGCTTTGACGCCAAGAACACCGTGAAGGTCAATCTTGCCGGCCACGAAGTCGAATGGGCCAATATCGACACCGCCAAATGCGACGTCACCTTCCGCGGCGCCCAGATCACCGATCAGCCGCAGGAAAAGCCCTACCTGCAGGAAAAAGCCAACTCCAAGCCCGGCGAATGGAGCCCATTCTTCAAAAAGCCCCGCAATCTCTACAACACCGGACAGGCCGTCTGCGGCGCCCGCGGCTGCACCCGTGCATGCATGATCAGCCTCGAAAGTCGTGGCGTCCTGCAAAATACCTTCAAACAGAAATTCCGCCGTCGCCCAGCATGGACCGTCGACTGGAGCACCGAGCCCGAATACGCCCCCGGCACCATCTTCCGCGGCCAAAAAGGCCACAGCAGCGACGTCGATTGAGGACACTGCACAGCTATGCCCAACTCCGACATGGTCCAGTCCGTTCTGAAGGCGCTTGACATCCTCCGGGCCGCCACCGAGGCCCCCAACGGCGTCCGCCTCAATGAACTGGCTGAGGCCATGGACCTCAAAAAAAGCACCGCGCATAATCTCATCCGAACTTTATGCGCGCGTGGCTTTCTAGTCAAAGACAGCGCGAACCGTTTTTTGCCGGGCGTGGCGATTCAGGAACTGGCCCGGCTCAGCCGCACCAACATCGCGCTCAATGAAGCAACCAAGCAACTGCGGCTGTTGCGTAAGGCCTTCCCCAAGGCGACGCTGACCTTTTCCGAGCTCGCCCCCAACGCCATCCACTGCCGCCTGCGCATGTCAGCAGACCGCCCCGGCGAAGTGCAGCATCCCCTCGAATGCCTCTACACGCCATACGTGTCAGCTACCGCCGTCTGCCTGCAAGCCACCGGCAGCAATGCCAGCGAATTCGAACGGCACTTTCCCTTCCAGGAACACGGCGTCGCCCGCTGGAAAAATATCGAGAATTTCCTGGCTGAAAAAGAACGCGTCCGCAAAAACAACTACGCCATCAACCAGTACATCAGCCACATCGCCGTCGCTTTCGCCGTGCCAGAAAATTTTGCCATCGGCTTCAGCATGGAAGCGCCGCCGGATGATTTCTTCCCGCGCCTGCAGGAGCAGATTGAGCAGTTTCGCCAGGCCATTCGCAGCGCCACTGCGGCAACATGAGCGCCCTGTGGCCCCAGCCATCAACAAAGTAGTGACCACACCATGAAATTTGCCATCGGCTATCAGCAACCTGAAAATGGCGAGCCTTTCAGCAACATCGTCCGGGACTACCGCGAGCATATTGCCGAGGTGTATTTTCCCTGGACGGGCATGGCCACTGGCCGCGCCGCGCTGGGCAATATTCGTGGCGCTATCGACTGGGCGGCACAGGAGGAGCTCGAAGAGCAGCTGCGGCAATTCCGCGCCATGGGCATCAAGCTCGACCTGCTGTTCAACGCCAACTGCTATGGCGCCTACGCCGTCAGTTGCAAGCTGGAAAATGAAGTGTGCTCCATCGTCGACTATCTCGGCAGCCTTGATCTCCTGCCGGAAGTCGTCACCACCACCAGCCCATTCATCGCCACGACCCTGAAAAAACATTTTGCGAGCATCGACCTGCGCGCGTCAGTTAATATGCGAATTGACTCCACCCTGGCCATGGAGTACTTGGCGGACATCTTCGACTCTTTCCACATCCGCCGCGATTTGCAGCGCAACCTGGCCAATGTCGAGCGATTCCATCAGTGGTGCCAGGCCAACGGCAAGACTCTCTGCATGCTCGCCAACAGCGGCTGCCTGCGCAACTGCCCATACCAGAGCTTCCACGACAACCTCGTCGCCCACGACGCCGAAATCGACGAGATCAAAAACGCCCGCGGCTTCATGCCCCATCTCTGCTGGAAACTCTACGGCAACGAGGCCAACCGCCTGGAATTTCTGCGCGCGTCGTGGATCCGCCCGGAAGATATCCACCGCTACGAAATGTACGTCCCCGTGGTCAAGCTGGCCACGCGCCAGCACTCGCATCCGCGCATGGTCATCGGCGCTTACAGCGAAAGGCAATTCCGCGGCAATCTCCTCGACCTGATGGAGCCGTCTTTCTCGTCCATCTTCTCGCCTTACGCCGTCGACAATAGCCGCTTCCCCGCCAACTGGCATGACATCGCCGGCGACTGCGCCACCAACTGCCACCACTGCGGCCGCTGTGACGACGTCCTCAAACAGGTCCTCGTCAAACAAAACGACGATATGTAAGCAGACCAACCGCCGCTTCCGCAAAACCAGCAGGCTGCCCCCTCTCGCGGACTACTTCTTCTCGCGGACGGATCCGTCCGCGAGAAAAGCCAGAAGATCGGACCAATCGGCCAAGTTCGGCCCGGAGGGCCGGACCATGCATAGCCCCGGGTGAGGCGCCCGGAGGGCGCCGCAACCCGGGGTAACCGGACACATCTTGGTCAGCGCCCGGAGGGCGCCACACTCCGCAATGCCTGGGCTACCACCAAAGCCCAGAAGCAACTCTGATTGCAGAAAGCGCACTGCCGCGCGGCACCGTCTTATCCGCCTGCTCCGTCTCCCCCGGTCAGCCTTTGAAGACCTCGCCGCGGTTCCACTGTGCCCAGGTGGTCTCGTACCAGCTGTCGTCATTGGGTAGCGGCCGGACCTTGTCAACGCGGACGGCGAAGTCGCAAAGCGTGCCCGGCTGCAGCTGCAGTTCGAGGATTTCCTGGCGTTTGCTGGCATTCTCCTCCCGGTGTCGGAGTTCGCGGCCGCGTTTGCTATCGACCGTCAGCGCGCCTTTTCCATCCAGGACCATATAGGCGCCGCGACTGCCGCCGCCTTGCTCGATGTAGCTCACGATGGCCTGCAAAAATGCCACGCTGGTCAAAGCCAGCCATTTGTTTTCCACGGCCTGCGGCAATTGCCGGGGACTCTGGCAGCTGAAGCCCTCACTGCAAATGCGTGCGTAGAGTGCGCGGGCGTCGACCAGCGCCTGTTTGGCGCCGGCCAGTGAGCGAATGAACGCGCCCTCGGCCGACATCCGCGTCTGGATTTCCCGGCGGACCGCGCCCGGGTCCAATGCTTCCGCGCCGGGCGACAGGTAGCGATGCAGTTCATGCCACTGAGCACTGATCTGCCCGGCACATTTGGCGACACATGCCACCGGTGCCATGGGCGTCTCGCGATAGACATTGGCGATACGCTGGGCGGCGCGGGTAGCGCCGACCTGGCCGCTATTAAGAGCACTGCCGCCAGGTCGCACGCCGTGCGTCCCGCAGAGCTCGCCGATCACAAACAAGTGCTTGAGGTTGCTCTCCCACCAGGTGCTGCCGCTGATGCCACCATTGCAATGCTGCGCACAGACCGCGACCTCCAAAGGCTTGCGCAAATCCACACCGTGCTCGGCATACAGATCAATACTCTGCTGATTCATGTGTTGCAACCGCTCATAGGGCGTCGCCTGCAGTGCTCCCGAGCGCTCGAGGTAGCGCCGCGCCTCGTCGGGCAAGTCCGCGATGGCAAAGGACGCCATGCCCTCGCCCGGCGTCGGGTTGCGCATGAAATCCATGAACACGCGGCGTCCGGCGCTGATTTCACGATGGACGGCGATGTCCACCAACGACGACCCGCCATGCTGCAGCCGCGCCGCGTGGAAGGGCCACTGGTAGCCCTTGAGAAAAATCGCCCCGGCCATCGCCGGCATATCCGCAAAGTAGTCGTGCAGGAAATACCGGCGCTCGCTGACGCCGTCCGCCGCCGTGCTGTAATAATCCGGTATCACCTGCTGATAGGTGCCTGAAAGATTCCAGCGGAAGCCCAGCGAGGCCAGCCCGAACTGCAGCTCGGTGAGGTTGTTGGCCGCCGCGCCGGCCGCCAGAGCCAAACCATGCGAGCCGATCTGGCCGTGTGGCCAGACGCTGATTTTATAGAGTTCGCCCGGCCCACCCGTGGCCATGACGACATTCTCGGCGTTTACCACCGTCAGACCGTAATTGGCGCGGTAGTGATCGGCCTTGTTCAGACATAGCGCGCCAACCACCCGCCGCGATTCGCCGTCGCCATCAGTGAGCAGCGCGATGGCCTCGTGCTGGTCCAGCACCGGCGTGCCGGCCTGCCGCACCTGCGCCAGCAGCTTTTCAAACATGAACTTAGAGGTCTTCGGGCCGGCCGAGGTCGCCCGCTGTCGCGGGTCGTGGTCGGTCTTGTAGCCTACGTAGGCGCCGTAGGCATTGTGCGGAAAGGGCACCCCGAGCTTGCATAGATCAAAAAAGGCCGGCGCCGAACCGAGAGCCTCGATGTAGGCCAAATCGCCGTGCATCATGCCGCCCTGGAACAGGCTGCGGGCAAAATCCATGGGACTGTCCGGCTCGCCGCCGAAAAGCCCGATCTTGTAGTAGGTCTGTTTGTCCGACCCCGAGTTATTGGAGGTGCCATTGCCCAGGCGATCCACCACAATAGCCACGTCACGCACGCCATAGGCGTGAAGCATGTCCGCGCATTTGAGGCCGGCCGCGCCGGCGCCGATAATCAGCGTGTGGACAGTCAGCACGTCGCATTGGATGGCCTGCCCACCAGCACCGGCAAAGGTCGTCGTGTCATATCGCATGGTTGCGCCCTTTCACTATTCAAGTCAAGTCACGTCGTTCGCCTCAGCGCGCCGCTGAGCGAGGATGAAATTGGCAAGCGGAAGGTCCGCCGCACGGGTGATTTTGAGGTTGTCCTGCTGGGATTCCACCAGCTGCACGGGATGCCCCGCCAACTGCACGGCCTGGGCGTCGTCAGTGACCTCCAAGCCATCGCGTGCGACCAGCTCGTATGCGGCGGCAAGCCAGTCGCGACGAAAAACCTGTGGCGTTTCCGCCGCCCATAACGCGCGACGATCGGGCGTGGCCGTGACCGCGCCCTCAGCCGTAGCGGCCTTGATGGTGTCCACCACGCGATGCGCCGCCACGCCTGAACCGCAGGCGCGCGCGCTGGCCACACAACGCGCCAGGAGCTCGGCCGTCGCCAGCGGCCGCGCCGCGTCCTGCACGGCGACAATCGTCGCCGCCGCCGGCAACGCCGCCAGACCAGCCTGCACGGACGCCTGCCGCGATGCGCCGCCTGGTACCAGCCGGACCCGTTCGCCCCAACCGGCAGCCGCCAGTGCCGCCGCGAAAAGCGGCTCGCTGACCGCCGGCACCACCAGCACGGCATGGCCAGCCGGCAACAGCGGCAAAAAGGCCCGCAGGCAGTGGCAGAACACCGGCAGGCCAGCGAGATCCATGAGGAGCTTATTGCCATGACCAAAACGACTGGACGAACCGCCCGCGGCTACAATAAGACCGCAGTCCGCGAGTAGTTCCGTTGCGCCAAACGCCGTCATCGCGCCGTTCCTTCCAGCGTAACTCCCCCCGGAACTGCCGGCGCCGCCAGCGTTGCCGGCAATTGGCAGAGCCGCTGTTGCCAGCGATCCCAGCGCCAGCCGCCTGGGCCAGCCAGCAGCACATTGGCCACGTGGCGCTTAACTGGGCGCAATGCGCGCCAATCGCCCCAGCCCCAGAGGCTACGCATGCCCTGGAGCGTGCCCAAGATGGTGTACGCGGATATGGGCGGCGGCGCAGGCTCGCCGGCAGCAGGCACGGCCACCGGCAAACGCGGCGTCGGCCCCCGCAGCTGCAGCAGCGGCGTCGGACCATCGCAGAGGGCATTGAGCTCGTACCACAGCATGGTGTCGCCAAAATACGGGATGGCCTCCTGCGCGGAAACGTGTTTGAAGAGGGCTACGGGCTGCGACAGGCCGTCCAGCACGCCGGAGAGTATCTCGTACTCCAGGCGGTTCAGGCCCGTGCGCACGCAGGGCAGCTGCTCCAACAGCCGCTGCGCCGCCACCGGGACGTAGGGAAAGAGCGGATTGTCGCGACGCGCCAGCGCCAACCACGGCTCGGGTGTCGGCGCGGTGAAGGCCCGCCAGGCGTCATCGACCGCCGCCAGATGCGCGGCTGTCAACGGCACGCGACAGGCCAGCAGCGGCGGCATCTCGGCGCTGGTCAATTCGCCAAAACCGAGGAGGCGCGGCCGCCCGGGCACCGATCCCAGGCAAAGCAGATAGGCGCGGGACAGCGCGCCACGCAGCGCCTGATTGTGCGCCAGCAGCGCGCAAAGCAGCAACTGGTCGTAGAGGCAGGCATCAAACCACAGAGTGATTTCAGACGCGGCAGCGACGGCCGCCGACAACTCCCGATCTTTCCGCCGCAGAAAATGCCCGGCTCTGTCAGCATTGCCGGCAAAGGGCGCCAGCGCCCCGGCGCGGGCGTCGTACCACGCGTCGCTGGCGTCGCCCGCCGGCAACGGCCCATTCATCAGCAGATCGTGCCAGGACATGTGTGTGCCGGCAATGACGCCCCGCGCCAAGTCGGCTGCGGCATCGCCGCTATGGATATGCAATGAAGTCGTCATCGTCTCAGCCACCATTCTCCGTCAATTTTTTCAAGGACTGATAATCGGTCTTGCCGCTGCCCAACACCGGTATGGCCGTGAGGCTGACGACCTGCCGGATGTTGTGGATGGGCGACAAGCCCGCCTCCCGCAAGGCAGTATTGGCCTGCTCGCGATCAATAGCCAGCACCGTGAAGAGCGTGACCAGCGGCTGTTCTTCCGTGCCCAAGGCCTCGACGGCCAGCGGCAGCGGCACGTCCTCGCTGCGGTATTTCTCCAGCAGCACCTCCTCGATGGCCGGCAGCGACACCATCTCGCCGCCGATCTTGACAAAACGCTTGAGGCGGCCCTTGAAAAAGATAAAGCCCTCCTCGTCCGCGCTGACGAGGTCGCCCGTGCGGTACCAAGTCTTACCCTCAAAGTCCACAAAGGGCGACGGCCCGTCGTAGTGCATGTAGCCAGCAAAAACGCTCGGGCCGCTCACATAGAGCATCCCCGTGCCGCCCGCTGGCACCGGCTTCATCTCCCGGTCCAGCACCCGCCATTCCAGGCAGGCAAGGATCTTGCCGATGGAACCGGCCTTCGCCGCGCCCGGGTGGTTCATCGCCACCACCGGCGAGCACTCCGTAATGCCATAGCCCTCCAAAAATGCCGCCGCTGGGCATTTCTCACGGAAGAGCGCAAAGGCCGCCTCGGGGCATTTTTCCGCCCCGGTGATGAGCAGCCGCACCGTCCGGGCCTGCTCGCTGTTCGCCCGGCGCAGGATGTTGGCGATAAAGGTCGGCGTGCCAACCATCATCGTCGCCCGGTAGGCCGCGATCAGCCGCGCCAGCATATCGCCCTCAGTCGGGTTGGTGTGATAGGCCACACGCAAACTCGCACAAGCCGGCATGACGAAGTTCATCAGCAGGCCGAAAGAGTGGAAAGGCGGTAGCATGCCCAGCACGCAGTCGTCGCGACGCAGCCCCAAGGGCGCCATCGCCGCCGTGAGGTTGGTCAGGATATTCGTATGCGTCAGCGGCACGGCTTTCGGACGACTCTCCGAACCGCTGGTAAACAGCACAGCCGCAATCTCCGGCACCGCCGCTCGCCGCAGACTCCGCCAGCAGAAATGGCTCGCCAGCACACAGCGCAGTTTGTGCGGCAGACGAATGCCCTTGGCGATGTCCTCCAAATAGCAGAATTGCTCTTTCACGCCGGTGAAATCCGTCCCGCGACCTTCCAAACGATCAATGACTTGCGACGATGTGACGATGGTTTTCACGCCGGCATTGTCCAGGCAGTAGCGCATATTGCGCAAACCGACAGTCCAGTTGACCAACACGGGTATCTTGCCGGCAAACAACGCGGCCAAGTAAACGACATTGGCCATCGCGCAGGCCGGCATCAAGATGCCGACGCGATCGCCGGGTATGGCCATGATGCTCGGGCGCAGGGCCATGATCGCCAGAACAATCTTGCGATTGGTGAAGACGCCCTTGCTCTGGTCGGCCAGCAGCACAAAGTTTGGCGCCTCCGCGGCATTGCGCAAAAACACGTCGGTGATGCGATTGCCACGCGGGCAGAGCAGCAAGCCAGCGTCCTCTTTGGCAAACCACTCCGGCGGAATGGGCCGCAAGGGCTCAATGCCGTCGCTCTCGCCAATGGCCGCCAGCAACAGACTGCCCACCGTGCGCAGGGTCTCGGGGTTGTTCACCTGGAAGCCGAATTCCTCCTGCAACCAGCCATGCAGCTCGGCAACCATCAGGCTGTCCAAACCGAGGTCGGTACCAAGAGTGTCGGTCTCCTTCAGTATCTTCTTGCTGGTCACTTCATGCAGACGCTCATAGACCTTGCGGCGGACTTCGTCAGGCACCGACCGGGTGTCAACCGCAACGTTGATCGCATCGGGCTCGGGCACCACCCGCGAACCACCACGCTCCCACCAGACGTAAGGAACGTAGGTGTTCGGCGGCGCATCCTCATTGTAAAATTTCTCCAGGTAGCGGTTCATCTCGTCTTTGTCGGCCTGCCGGGGAAAGTCGTCCGGCAGCTCGACAAACTCGATGCTGACGTCCCGCCGCGGGCCGAAAAAGATACCATTGAGCAAAATATGCTTGATGTGGCTGACTAGGACTTCACCAAAGGTATTCTGGTAGCCCTTGGCGCGCCCGAAGGAACTCCCCCAAAGCCCACGCGTACGCACCAGCACGACGCGCACCTCCGGGTACGCCTCCAGGATGCGCGCGACGCCACCGTTGCCACGCAGCTTCTCATAGCGACCGCGATAAATGCGCCCCGCCGGGTAAAGAAGCAGATTGTCACCGGCCTTCAGGGAGTCGACGCAGGCGTTGATCTGCTTGAGCACTTCATCGCGACCGCTCTTGCCCGATATGCCGATGTCCGGCAAAGGCAGCATATTGATGGTCTTTTCCAAATACTTCAGCACCCCGAAACGTAACTGCTTGATGTCCACCAGCGACCGCGGACGAAACTTCCAGAACAGCGCCAAGTTGACTATCACCGGGTCAATCAACGCGGGGTGATTGGGCAGAAACAGTACGCCTTTTCGACCTTTTTTAATGCACTCGTCCAGGCCACGCACCCGCACCCGGTAACGCAGTGGGATGACTAAAGCCACAAAAATCAACAGCAGATACAGCATGTTTTCGCTCTCCTCGTGCTTTGCATCGTCAAAACAAACGCATACGCTAAAAACAATCGCAACCGCGAAACAGACGGTTCGTCGCCATTACCCAGCCAAGCGCAGATCACGGCGCCGACGCCGGCAGCGCCAATACTTGGTCGCCGCTGCTCAATCTTCGGCACCGCCCGGCCAGCGCGCCACTGCAACGCGGTCCTTGCCCGCATAATCCTGGCGAATCGCCACGGCGGCATAGCCGCAAGCCGTTAAAATATCACCGACTTCACCGCCCTGCTCTTCACCGATCTCGCAAAGTAGCCAGCCACCAGACAGGAGTCGCCGGCGGGCCCCCTCGACGATGCGCCTGATCACAGCTAGGCCGCGCTCGGGCGCCACCAGTGCCAGCTGCGGCTCGTAGTCCTTTACCACCGCCTCGAGGTGCTCGTACTCAGCAGCCGTCACGTAGGGCGGATTGGCGGTGATCATGGCGAAACGCGCGGCCGCCGGCAGCGGCGCGAAGAGATCGCCCAACAAGAACTGCGCATTGGCCAGCGCCAGCCGTTCGCCATTGCGCCGCGCCCATACCAGCGCTTCCGGCGACAAATCCACGCCGGTCACCGCGACCCCCGGCAGTCTCGCCGCCAACGCCAGCGCAATGGCGCCGGACCCCGTGCAAAGATCGCAGATCGCGCCGGCACCGGGATAGAGCGCCAGTGCGAAATCCACCAGCTGCTCAGTCTCTGGCCGCGGTATCAGCACGCCCGGCCCCACCAGCAGATTGACGCAATGAAAATCCACATCGCCAAGGATGTACTGCAGGGGCTCGCCTGCCAAACGCCGCGCCAGCAGCGCATTGAAACGCGCCACGACCGCCGGCGCTAACGGCGTCCCACCGCTGCACGGCTGCGCCGTCAGCGGCTGCTCGCCCAGCACCTGCGCCAGCAGCCAGCCGGCTTCCTGCCGACCGTTGCTGATGCCGGCCGCCAGCAACGCCGCGGCGGCTTCCGCTAGTAAGGTCTCAGCACGCATGGCTACACTCATCGCCGCACTCCAACCGTTGCACCCGGCGGCGCCCAGACCGCGATGGCAGGAAACATGGCCATTCTCCACTATAGTACTTCACCTCAAAACCCCGACTGCCGACGGGCGGCAGCGGACACCGTCCGCGAAGCTGAAAAAGTAATGGCCCGCCTGACAAAAACAATCACCGCCGCTACTCATACGGTCCACAACCATGGAAAAATACGCCATCATCGGCTGGCCTGTCCGCCACTCGTTGTCACCGCAGATGCAGGAAGCCGGCTTCCGCGCCCTGGGGCGAAACGCGCGCTACGAACTCTGCGAAACGCCGCCCGAAGAACTCGGCCAACGCATGGAACAGCTCCGGCTTGACGGCTATCGCGGCTGGAATGTCACCGTGCCCCATAAGGAGCAGGTCTTCGCCATGCTCAATCATCGCGATGGCGACGCCGTCAGCGCCGGCAGCGTCAACACCATCGTCAACCGCGACGGCGTGCTCCACGGCTTTTCCACCGACGGCTACGGCCTGGCCGCCGCCATCCACGAATGTTTCGGCATCGCCACCGCCCAAACCCGGCAGCTCTTCCTCGGCACCGGCGGCGCCGCCCGCGCCGCAGCCGTTTACGCGGCCGTCCATGGCGCCGCCGAAATCATCCTGGTCAACCGCACCACCAGCCGCGCCGAAGCCCTGGCCGAGACCATCCGCCAAGCCGCACCAGCCTGCCCCGTGCGCTGCCTGCCATTGGCCGACGACAACGCCATCGCCGCCGTCCTGCCGTCCTGCGATGTCCTCATCCAATGCACCTCACTGGGCCTCCACGCCGGCGACCCGCTGCCCTTTGCGCCAGAACTCATCCCACCAGCCCTCGCCGTCATGGACATGGTCTACGGCTTTACACCCTTCCGCACCCAATGCGCCGCCCGCGGCTGCCACACCGCCGACGGCAGCGGCATGCTCCTCCACCAAGGCTGCCGCAGCCTCGAACTCTGGACCGGACAGGCCGCACCCGTTGACGCCATGCGCCAGGCACTCGCCCTCGCCCTCGCCAAGCGCCAGGCATGACCGCCACCGCCAAGCGCACCTGCATGTAATGCCGCCTATGAAACCCGTTGCCGCAAAGGTCGGCGGAAATCAAGGTCGAATGGCTGGGCGGCGACTGGCCGTGGGTTTCCTGCAAATTGTCCCCGGTGTTTTCCCCACCGGAGTGGTTACTTACCGATTACGTCTCGCGGCCGTGGAGTGGGCGTCTCGCCCACTCCGACAAGACGGCTCATAAAACCGTCCTCGTCTTCCACGCCGACCGTACCCGGCCCGTCTCCCCCGCCGCATGAATAGTTGCTGACCGATTACGTCTCGCGGCCGTGGAGTGGGCGTCTCGCCCACTCTGACAAGACGGCTCAATAAACCGTCCTCGTCATCCACGCCGACCGTACCCGGCCCGTCTCCCCCGCCGCACGAGCCGTGCGCACAGCGGCTGGAAGCCGCTGCTACTCTGGGCCCGCTATGACTCCGCTGCCGCGAAGGTCAGCGGTAATCAAGGTCGAATGGCTGGGCGGCGACTGGCCGTGGGTTTCCGGCAAATTGTCCCCGGTGTTTTCCCCAACGAGGTGGTTACTCCTATGAAACCGATGCTCTGCATTTAACGGTATCCATGGCACTTGTTGTTTCAACCAAGCAGCCTTTTCTCGTCGTGCATTTCCGCCGCGAAGCGGCAGAAGCGCTGAAAGCGCGGCCTAAGATAGCCCAGGGCAAGCGGCGCCGAAGGCGCGCGCCGCCCTGGGTAGCGCGCCATATTGGTCCGTGTTCCTCAGCCTCTTTGGCTTCAGTCGGCGAAGCTGACTGGAGCCAAAGAGGCAATGGAACTCATTAATTGCTGCGGCAATTTTGCGCTGTGACCCTTCGTCGCAGGTCTTTTAGGCCGCCCCTTGTATAGTGGCGTCATTGACACCTGTGTGTCGATAGCCACTGCGATTTTCCCCGTAATTCTCTTGGGAGAACCAAGTAACAAGGAGCGGCAAATGGCTACGTATAAGTATCAAAGAGGTTATCCACGAGGCGCCCTATGCATAGTCTCTATGCGTCCTGAAGGTTGTGGTACCTCTTTCTTTTTTCCGGTGTATGTTGTCTTCTCTTCTCTTCTCTTCTCTTCTCTTCTGTTCCGCCTTTGGAGTCGTGTTATCAGGCGCTTTTTTGTGTTTCGCACACAAAAAAGCACGGCCGTGCCTGCCTGTGGCCCATGAGTAACTATTCAGTTCCTCAGCCTGAAGATTAGGCGGCACGACCGTTACCGTGCAGTGCAATAATGGCCGTATTCACCATCTTTGGGGAAACTCCCCGCATAGACAAGGTTGGCCTTGCACGCACACTTCCAACACTATAGCAGCAAGCGGAGAAGTAAGCCATGCTTAGCGAACATATAATCTGGGTCGGTCTTGATGTCGGCAAAAAAGATACCGTCTGCGCCATAGACTGGCTTGACGATAACCAGGAATTGAACAGGAACAAGGGGTTGACCTCCCTGGCGGTCAAGCACATCACCAACACGCGTGAAGGCGTGAAAGATTTCTTCACCTGGTTGAAGGCGAATCGAAAGCATATTGAGGAACGGTTGCATCCGCAGCGCAAGGTTGTGTACCGGCTGGTGATGGAATCGACGGGATGTTATTCATACCGTCTGATCAAACAGTTAAAGGCGGCGAAGCCCGATAGTTATATTGCGCTCATCAATCCAGCCAAAGTGCCTGCCTTCAAGAAGTTCAACGATATCGAAAGCAAGACGGACAAGCTGGACGCCCAATGCCTGGCGAGGTTGGGTACCACGCAAAAGCCGGACGCCATGTATGAAATGCCGGCAGACTACGCGGGGCTCAAGCGTTTAACCAGAATGAATGCCAGTTTGACCAAAATAAGCACGATACTCAAGAATCAGCTGACGAACCTGGATGATCCGGGCGAACGTCAGATCTTTCAAAATCTTTTGAAGAGCGTGGAAGAACAACTGGACTGTCTCGTGGTGAAAATAAGGGAATACCTGCGGAGCCACGCCGCCCTGCAGGAACGCGTCACCAAGCTGGATTCGATTCCCGGGATAGGAATGATCATAGCGGCTACTCTCATCGCCGAATACGGGCCGGAAGACCGTTTCCAAAACATCCGGCAGGTCGTGAGCTTTGCCGGCATGAACCCGAAGAACAAGTGTTCCGGCACGTCTGTGAAATCCACCCGCTTGTCCAAGCAAGGAGCGCCGGTCATTAGGCAGATGCTCTACATGGCCACCCTCACCGCCCAGGCGAGAATACCCATCTTGGATGCATTGTCCAAGCGTTTGACGAATCTTACCCCCATGCAGAAGCGCTGCGCCGTCATGCGCAAGTTGCTGATGATCTGCTGGTCGGTGCTATGCGGCACGGAAAATTACATGGAGTATCAGCCTTCAAGCAAGAAGTTGGTTCCCTATGAAGCACCGGCAGCAACCAAACGTCGGATTAAGCGGGAAAGAAAAAAAAGGAGTTTTTCACCCGAAAATGACGCTGATTGAGTTGACAAAAGCATACCATCTTCAGGGCTCTCTTGGGATGGGGCACCTTACCCAGGGCGACGCGCCCTGCGGGCGCTTGCCCTGGGCTATCTTAGGGCGCACCTTCGGTGCTCAAAACCTCGGCGAATGATCTTGTGCATGGTTACCAATCAACTCATGGCCGGCGATTGCCGCATGCTATGTGAAGAGCATTGCTCCTATGAAATCCGCTGCCTGGTTAGCCACCTATGTGTAATGGCTGGGCGGCGGCGGGCCGTGGGTTTCCTGCAAATTGTCCCAGCGATGCGCCGGGGTGTACACTGACCGAGTACCTTTTCGCGTCGTCGGGCAGTCATTGATACGCCGTTATTGCCAGCGCCGCCCACCTACGCACAAGAGGGACATGACTAAGGTGGAATATCGCTAGCCGCCGCGATAAAGCGGGCATCCGAGCGGCGCGATCGGTTCACCAGAACTCACAACGATGAATACCCAAATCACACGAACAAGACAGCTCAAATCATACTGATCCACAATTTGCTGTTATTCGGCGTTTTTTTGCTTGTCAATGGGCGAGTTTTTGACTATTTTTTCTGCGGTTCTTGAAATCAGCCCCCCCACCGTAGGGGGCCCCCATCCCATAAGGTCGCGCGCACGAAGCGGGCTGCGCTTAAGCCGTGGTCCACACGGTATCAATGACTCCTATGAAACCCGTTGCCGCAAAGGTCGGCGGAAATCAAGGTCGAATGGCTGGGCGGCGACTGGCCGTGGGTTTCCTGCAAATTGTCCCCGGTGTTTTCCCCACCGGGGTGTACACTGACCGATTACCCCGGCGCCGTGTTTTTCGCAAGTCCAGTCATTGCATGTCTTTGAAAGCACCTTACATTTAAACGCTTCCGACCATTGCTTGTAGGCGCTTCCAACCATCCCCCCGGTATTTCACGACACCACCTCACCCCCATTCCGCCATGCATTATCAATTCGAAGACAACGGCACGCGCGCCAATCTGCTCCCGGGCATCCACCGGGTCGTCGTCAAAGTCGGTACCCGGCTGCTTATGGACGTCGACGGCCAAAGCGCCGCCGCACGCGTCAACCAGCTTGTTGCGGCCATTGCCGGCCTGCGCGACAAGGGCCTGGAAGTCGTCCTGGTGTCCTCCGGCGCCATCGGCGCCGGCATGGAACTGCTGGGCACCAAGCGCCGCCCGAAGAGCCTCGCCGCGCTGCAGGCGCACGCGGCCGTCGGCCAGTCCCTGCTGATGACCCTCTACGAAGAAGCCTGCAAGGCCCATGGTTTCCACTGCGGCCAGCTGCTGCTCACCGCCGCCGATCTCCACGACCAGGAACGGCACCGCTGCGTCGCCCAGTGCCTCAACGAACTCCTGGCCAGACAGGTCCTCCCCGTCATCAACGAAAATGACTCGGTCTGCGTGGACGAAATCAAGGTCGGTGACAACGATACCCTCGCCGCCCTCGTCGCCGGCATGTCCCGCGCTGACCTGACCATCCTGCTCACCACCATCAACGGTCTCTGTGAACGCCTGCCCGACAGCGGCAAGCTCGGCAGCCGCATCAGCGTCGTCACTGCCCTGGACTCCGAAGTCATCGCCATGGCTCAAGGCACCGATGGCAACCGCTTCTCCGTCGGCGGCATGGTCACCAAACTCCGCGCCGCCGCCATGGTCACCCGCAGCGGCGAACCACTGTGGATCGCCGACGGCTTCGACTTCGGCGTGCTCAGCAAACTCTTCGCCGGCGAAGACCTCGGCACTCTCTTCGTGCCCTCACGCAAAGTCCGCATGCACGCCAAACAGCGCTTCCTCGCCTTCTTCTCCGAACCGCGCGGCGCGCTCATCGTCGATGCCGGCGCCGAAGCCGCACTCTGCAAAAACGGCCGCAGCCTCCTCCCCGGCGGCGTCATCGGCCTGCGCGGCGTTTTCAAAGCCGGCGATACGGTGCGCATCATCACCACCCAAAATCAGGAACTCGGCCGCGGCGTGGTCAATTTCAGCAACGCCGAGCTGTCCCTGCTCTGCGGCGCCCGCACCGGCGAAATACCCCAATTGCTCGGTTACCAACCCGACATGGAAGAGGCCGTACACCGCGACAGCTTCGTTCTTACCTGCTGAAAACCACCCGCGACCAGCTCGCGGAGACAGTTTCCACAGTTGAATTGTCGTCTCCCGCGCATTACATTTATAGCTTGTTCTAAAGCCACAAACCGGGTGCACAAGCGGCAAAAGCCGACATGGCCCATCGGTGCATAGTGTGATTATTGTAGCCCATTTCTGTCCCCAGAGCCAAAAAGGAGCTGCCTATGTCCGGCCACAACAAATGGTCTTCCATCAAGCACAAAAAAGGCGCGGCCGACGCAAAACGCGGCAAAATTTTCTCGCGCGTGAGTAAAGAAATCATCATGGCTGCCAAAGAAGGCGGCGGCGATATTGATCTGAACGCGCGCCTGCGTTCGGCCGTCGCGGCCGCGAAAGCAGCCAATATGCCCAACGACAACATCGACCGCGCCATCAAAAAAGGCTGCGGCGGTGGCGATGGCGTGCAGATGGAATCACTCAGCTACGAAGGCTACGCCGCCGGCGGCGTGGCAGTCATCATCAACTGCCTCTCCGACAACCGCAACCGCACCGCCGCGGACATCCGCTCCTTCTTCAACAAGTACAACTGCAACATGGCCGGCAGCGGTGCCGTATCGTGGAAATTCCACCGCAAAGCCCGCTTCGTCATCGAAGGCGAAAACGCCAACGAAGAAAAGCTCTTCGAACTCCTGCTCGATGGCGGCGCCGATGTCGAAGACATTTCGGTGGACGACGATGTCGCCGAAATCCTCGCGCCACCAGAGGCCTTCAGCAGCATCCTCGGCATCTTTGAAAAGGCCGGCATTGAGGTCAGCGAATCCAGCGTCGCCCTCATCCCCGAGAACAGCACGGTAGTCAATGACGTCAATACTGCCCGCCAGGTCAACAAGTTCATCGATGTCCTTGAAGACTACGACGACGCCCAGGAAGTCTACACCGATATGGAAATCAGCGACGAGATTGGTCAACAACTCGCCGACGAAGAAGACTAAGGCAACGGACGTCTCTCCACAGCTCCGCGGGCATGACCGAAGGACCAACACGGCCCTTTCTGTCATGCCCGTTGTTGTTTGATGCGCAATTCAGCCCGAGGAAAGCGCCATGGACATCATCAGCGTTGACGACATGCGACGCCTGGACGCGCTGGCCATCAGCAACGGCAGCGCCAGCGGCTTTGAACTCATGGACCACGCCGGCAAAGGCGCCGCCGAAGAAATCCTCTGCTATCTGGAGGGCCTGCCGCCCCGGCAACGCCGGCGCATCGTCGTCCTGGCGGGCAAAGGCAACAACGGCGGCGACGCATGGGTCGTCGCCCGCGTGCTACACCAGCAAGGACTCACGGTAAAACTCTACAGCTGCTGCCGGCGAGACGAGTTGCCCGCCGATGCGCGCCTGCATGCGGCGCTTCTGCCAGCCGCAGTTCCTCGCCGCGAAGCGATCAGCGAACTGCCCGCCGAGGCGCTGCAGCCCGGCGGCGTTATCATTGACGGCCTGCTCGGCACCGGCCTCCATGGCGCCCCGCGAGATCCCTACCGGCGCGTCATCGACCAAGTCAACGCCAGCGGTCTGCCCGTCGTCGCCCTGGACATTCCTTCCGGCCTCGACGGCGACTCCGGCGCCGCTGAATGCGCGATTGTCGCCGACCTGACGCTGACCATGGCCTTCCCCAAGACCGGGCTCGTCCGCGGCGACGGCCCGCGCCTTTGCGGCGCCATCCACGTCATCGACATCGGCTTCCCGCCAGCCGTAACCGCTGCCGCGCAGTCCCTCGGCCGGGCTTTTACCCAGGCCGATGCCGCCGCGCTGCTTCGCCGCCGCGATCGCGCCGCGCACAAGAACAGCCTGGGGCACGTCCTCTGCGTGGCTGGTTCGCGCCAGTACGCCGGCGCGGCGGCACTCTGCGCCGGCGCAGCTCTGCGCAGCGGCGCCGGCCTGGTGACGCTCGCCCATCCGGCGGCCATGCCCCGACCGGCATCACCCCACGCGCTGATCTGCACGCCCCTGGGCGATACCCAGCGCGACGATGTCTTCGGCGATGCCATGGTTCCGCAACTGCAGCAGGCGCTGCTGAACAAAAACGCCGTGGTCTACGGCCCAGGTAGCAGCCCCGCCGCAACGCCAGACGTCCTGCGCGCGCTCCTGGCGGCAGCCATCCCGATGGTCATTGATGCCGACGGCCTGCGCCTCCTCGCCGCGCATCCCGAACTCCTGGACGCCGCTCGGGCCGGGCTGGTGCTCACGCCACACCCGGGCGAGATGGCCGCACTCCTGCGCGGCGTGGGCTTGGTCGACGCCATGCCGGCCAGCCGCAGCGAACAAGCCAAGGCCCTGGCCGCGCGCTGCCACGCAGTGGTGGTCCTCAAAGGCCAGCATAGCGTCGTGGCCACGCCCGATGGCCGAGAGCCGACCATCAACCTCAGCGGCACGGCCGCTCTGGCCACAGCCGGCACCGGCGACGTCCTCGCCGGCATGATCGGCGCCATGATCGCCCAAGGCATGAGCATGGAAGACGCCGCGCGCTGCGCGGTATTCGTCCACGGCGTCTGCGCCGAATGCTGGCACGACGCCCAGCGCGCACTCATCGCCGACGACGTCGTCGAGCTCATCGGCAGCGCCCTGCGCCTCGTCGCCCCCAACGCCTGAGCAGATGCTGGAGTAATCCAGGACTTTTTACCCGGCTGCCGCCGTTTGCACCAAGCCCCCCACGCTCAATGGCTGGCTTTGCCTGTCGCAGCCGCAGGCCAGCTGGCGACGATTGTATCTGGTGCCATCCGCGCTCGGGCCGTCATCGCTGCCGTTCTCAGCCGTAGGCCATGCGCGGATCGGTGACGATCTGCGGCTTGATGATTTCGATGTGATGCTCGCCCAGTACTCGTTGGAGCTTGCCAAACATCGCGTCATCGTCGTAAATGCCAATCATCGCGCCGCCGGATCCGGTCAGTTTCGCCGGCGCACCCACGGAGCGGGCCAATTCAATCATGCGCCGGTTCTTCGCGCTGACGCAGTTGCCGCACACTTCGCAACGCAGATCGAAGTTGCGGTTGAGCAGCGCCGGCAGCTTCTCGTACTGCCGTTTATCCATCGCCTCCAGCGCCAGGTCAGTCAACGACGCCCATTCCTTCATGGCTTCAAGCACCTGCGGCACCCCGGCGTCGTAATCTTCACGCAAATGGCTGTGGAGAATCTCCGACCCCTCGGCCAAATCCGTCCGGAACGCGACAAAGAAGGTGAGTTCGCTGGGAATATGAATCACGCGATAACGGCCGATGCCGTGCGCATCCATATAGCGCTTGTCAAAATCCATGAACACCGGCTCGTTGAAGGCCTGCGCCACGCGGTCCTGCAGACCCGCCGGGATGCCCAGCTCCTCGCGCTCCACCGACAAAACCAAATTGGCCAGCCATGCCGGCGCGATCTTCACGCCATAAAACTGCGCCAGAGCCCGCATACACCCCGTGATGATCGCCGACGACCCGGCCAAGCCCAGGCGGTTGGGGATGTCCGTATTGTAGCGCAGCGTGAAGTTGCGCTTGTCCATCTCAATCCCATTCTCCAGGCAATAATCGCGGAATTTGCGGATGGCCGCCTTCAACAGCCGAATACCGCCGTAATAGCCGTATTTGACGACCTCGTCACAGAGCTGTTCAACACTGCCAAAAGTGCTGTGATCCCGCAGCGACGGCAGCAAGTCCAGTTCAGGACTCTCGTAAAGCGTCACGTCCGCAGAATAATTGCTAAATACAAAGGCGATGGTCTTGCCGTGATAACCATCCGAGGGATTGCCTATCACCGCCGCCCGCGGATATGCCCGTGTCCGTATAATCATGGTACTGACCTGCTGCTTGAGTACGCTCGCGTTACTGCCCGTCCCCTGCGTGAACAAGCACGTAATATAGTCGCAGAAAAAAACAGCGGCGCCCACCAAAACGAAAACCAAGATCAGACCGATCAGACCGATCAGACCGATCAGTAATCGGATCCGTCCGATCCGTCCGATCCGTCCGATCCGTCCGCGATAAAAAACAGAAGATCCGACCGCTCCGTCCGCGAAAAAGACGCCCGCTCCGACCGCACTTGCCGCGCAAAAAAACGGGCCGCCGGCGTTGGTTTTCACCAGGAACGCAGGCGACCCGCCGGTTGCACGTTACGCGCTGGGCGCGTGACGCGGTCTTACTTCTTGCACTTTTTGCTAGTGGCCTTCTTCTTGCTGTCGCAGCAACAGCCGCAGGCCGGCGTGTCCTTGAGAACGACGACTTTGCCGCCGTTGTCCATGGACTCATTGGCCGCCAGGGTCACTTCCAGGTTCTTCACGGCTTCGCTGTAGGGCGATAGGATGATGCTCTGGTCGTTGCTCAGAATGGCCTCAATGAAGACATTGTCTTCTTCCTGGCCGTAGTCATTGCCCGTCTTGGCATTGATGGTGCGGGTCGGCTCGGTGATGACCACGCCGGCGCGCTCGGTGTATTCCATGCGGCCGTTCATGGTGAAGCAGTCGATGCCATTCTTGCCGCCGCCGCCACGGACGAAGCAACCGCTGTAGACCGTGCCAATAATGCCGTTCTCAAACTTCAGGTTCACGGCTGACGCGTCTTCCGTGTCGTAGTTCTCCACGTCCGTGATGATGCCACGACGACCGAAGGCCTGCACCGCGACGACTTCGCCGAACAGCAGCCGGCACATATCGAAGGTGTGGATGGTCTGCTCCACGGCCTGCCCGCCGGACGTGTCACGACGACGCCACCACCACACGCCGGGCATGCCGCCAACCCAGTACGCATTGAAAAAACCGACCTTCTGCTGCGCAACCCAGTTCTTCATCATCGGCACGAAGTCCAGATAGCGATCCTGGAAACCAGCCCCGTTGATCAGCTTCTTGGCTTTCAAGCCCTTCTCCACTTCGCGGGCGTAGTCCATGCACAGCGCCACCGGTTTTTCCACGAAAAGATGGCAGCCCTTCTCAATGGCCATCAGTTCCATGCCCTTGTGCGCGCAGGGCTCGACGCAGACGTAAACGGCGTCGAGCTTCTCTTTGCTCAGCATTTCCTTGTAGTCTTTGTAGGGCGTCGCGCCGAAACGCGTCGCCGCCTTCTGCACCCGGTCGTCCAACAGGTCACACACCGCCGTGATCTGCGCGTCGGGAATCTTGTTGTTGTCGTAATGCGCGAAATGGAAGTTGGCAATGCCGCCACAACCAATGAAACCAACGCGAACCTTCTTAGCCGATTTAGCCATTTTCTTCTCCATGTTGACTGTTGTTCGGACCAGGCACCCGCCGTAGTCTATTGCTCAGCAAATCCTATTTTCCGCCGGGATTTTTCCCGCTCAGGCCAGCCATTCACGCGTCTCGATCAGCGAGCTGCGCGAGTCCTTCAGAGGATGATATTCCAGACCCAGGTAGCCCGTGTAGCCCGCTTCATCAATTTTGCGGCAGATAAAGGGGTAATTCTGTTCGCCGGCCTTCATCTCATGCCGCCCGGGTATGCCTGCCGCGTGGAAGTGCCCGATGATGTCCAGGTTGGTCATGATCTTCTCGGTGACATTGCCTTCCATGATGCCCGCGTGATAAATGTCATACAGCCCCTTCACGTTGGGCGAATTCACCGCGCGCAACACGGCCGCCATGTCCTCGGAATTGTCGAGGAAATACCCGGCGTGGTTCACCGCCGTGTTGAGCAGCTCCAGGATCAGCGTGATGCCGGCCTTTTCCGCCAGCGGCGCCAATTTGCGCAGCCCCTCAATCACCGCCTTGCTCATGTCACAGCGCGTCCGGCCGGGAACGACGTTGCCCGTCAGCACAATCACTTTCCAGCAGTTCAAGCGCTTGGCGACCTCGACCGTTTCGGCAAAATCCGCCACGTACTTGTCATGCTGGCTACGGTCAAGCAAATTGTTACAGCCGTTGCCGAAACTCGTGATCGCCACCTTGTGCTTCTCGGCCGCCGCGGCAATCGCCGCGATGTCCTTGTTTGCATAGCCCCAGAACTCGCCGGCGCTGTAGCCGCAGTCGGCCACCGCCGCAATGCGGTCCGGAAAGGGCAGTTCCTTGAAAAACAACTCCAGACAAGGACTCAGTTTCATGTCAGCACGCTCCCTGATTGGGTTCACCAGCTATCCCCGCGACAATCCTGCCGCCGGCCAGCTCAATAACGTTAATGCTCCGCAGCCAAAAGAATCCTTATAATGTGCATGGTCCACCACGCTTTTCCACGCTAGATAACGCATTTAATCAAAAACGGCAGTAATCGGTCACCCATTGAGAACGGACGCCCAGACATGTCGCGACGTCACCCCCGGGTAAGTAAGTGAGTTCCATTGCCTCTTTGGCCCCAGTCAGCTGCGCCGACTGGGGCCAAAGAGGCCGAGGAACACGGACGTAGTCGCCGTTGTACCCAGGGCGGCGCGCGCTTTCAGCGCTGCTTGCCCTGGGCTGGTATGTTTCGCGCTTTCAGCGCTTCTGCCGCTTCGCGGCCAGGGAAACGGGCGCGTTTGACTCAGCCAGATGCTCCGTGGCTTAATTCTCAATGGGTGACCGATTACAAACGGCAAACATACAATGTCCACAATACCCCGGCAAGGTCATTTTCACCCCCAATGTACACGGATCGCGATTGCTCAACCCCATCTCCCCCCTTCAGAACAAATCCCCCATCGGTTTTGTCCCAATCCGTATCACACTCAGCTATCCATAGCAGCCACTAGGCACGAATTATTCGCAATACGGCGTAACTGCCTTGCCCTGAAAGCCAAACTAACATCTCGCCTCCATTTATTAACAGAACGCTGTGCATAACTGTCAATGTGCATAACCTCACGAGTCAAAAATTAGCATCTGCAAAAGACAACGGATGGCATAACTTGCCTGAAAACACAACAATATAAATACCGCCATCCATTGTAAGTTTTTCGTTAGGCCTGTTGATAACTTGTCAGCAACGTCACGCAAATCGCCCGCAGAACGCTTTTCAAGGAAAAAAACGAAATTTTCTTCCGGGGCGGCGTGGGGGCCCCGCCGCAGCGGTTTTCAACGGTAAATGCCCTGCATACTGCTTGCAGCGGGGCCATGCCCGGGCTAACTTTGACAGTCCGTGTTTTTTCGTGCAATACCCCGCCACTGACTAACCAAAAGGACCGCTCATGCTTAACAAGCTCATGCTATGCCTGGCCCTCGGCTCTTCCGCTCTGATGGCTGCCGACAAATGCCTGGTCGAATGGACGTTCAAAACTCCGGCGGACGTCGCCGCCTGGGCGGCCAAGACCAACCACGTTTCGGATGTCGCTCTCTGCGAAGACGGCATGCGCGGCGTCCTCAGCGACTGGGACCCGTGGATCACCAGCCCCGAATTCCGCATCAAGGCCAAGCCATGGCAGTACGTCGAAATCACCGCCAAGACTGACGCCGACGGCGGCGGCACCATCTTCTACACCAACACCAACGACACGGCCTTCGATGGCTTCTCACCGAAAGTCAATGTCAGTATGCGCTTCACGGGTGATAACCAGTGGCAGACCTACACCGTCACCCCGGGCTGGACGCAGCAGGACATCATAAAACTCCGCCTGGACTTCCCGGCCGTATACAACGACGACAAGGGCAAGAAGTCCTTCGTCGTCAAGCGCATCCGCATCATGGAGCCCGACTATGAGTCGACACCAGCAACCACGCCCCGCTGGAGCTTCCGCAACGGCTCGGCCGGCTGGAGCGCCGACGCCGACAGCGCCCTCACGAGCAAGGCCGACAGCCTCCGCGTCAGCAGCGGCAGCCCGGAATCACACCCCGCCATCAGCAGCGGCCCCGTCAATGTCGACAGTTTCGAACATGGCACCTGGCTGAATCTCACCATGGCCGCCAGCGCTGGCCGCGAGGCGCGCCTAAGCTGGATTTCCTCCATCATGGGTAGAAAATCAAAGAGCTTTCCTATCGTCGCTGATGACCAGTTCCATATGTACAATGTCGATCTCTCCGGCAGCCCCGGCTGGATGGACCGTATTTTCGACATCACCCTCACACTCAGCGATGCTCCCGGCGCCAGCGCCGCCATCATGGATATGTCGGTCGCACCTGATCCCCAGGGCCCCGCGCAGCTCACCATCAAGGACGACGGTCTAGTTGAGGCGCTCAACCGCGCGAACAAGCCCTGCGAGTTCACTTACACCGTCATCAACACCGGTGGCGCCAGCGCCGAAAAAGCCACCATCAACAAACTCATTCTGCCTCCTGGCGTGACGGTCGTGGAAAAGGACAGTAACTGGCTGCTCCTGCCGCCCCTCAAGCCTTTCGAGCCCGTGACGCAGTCTTTCCATATCCAGGCCGCCACCCCCATTGCGGGCGAATACGAACTGGAGATCGCCTATGGCGACCAACGCTTGCTTCATCGCGGCCCACTGGCTTTCACCAAAAATCTCAATCTGCCCAAAGCTGATTACGTGCCCGAGCCCAAACCCGTCAAAAGCGACTACGAAGTCGGCGCGCTGTATTTCCCGGGCTGGGAACGCTACGAGAAATGGCAAAGAATCTGGCGTGTAGATCCCATTCGCAAACCGGTGCTGGGTTGGTATGACGAGTCCAACCCCGAGGTCGTCGACTGGCAGATCAAATGGCTGGTGGAAAACGGCATCCAGTACCTGCTGGTTGACTGGTACTGGAATCGCGGCACCGTCCGCCTCGAGCACTGGATCAAGGCCTTCCAGCAAGCCCGCTATAAGTCCCACATGAAATGGGCCATGATGTGGGCCAACCACAATGGCAAGGGCTCCCATTCCATCGATGACCAGATCAAAGCCACCCAGTACTGGGTCGAAAACTACTTCAACACCCCCGAGTATTACTGCATTGACGGCATGCCCGTCGTCATGATCTGGAGCTGGGGCGGCATGGAAGCAGACATGAAAGACCAGGGTGGCATCAAGGCCCTACTGGACGCCTCACAGAAAGTCGCCCGCGACGCCGGCTACAAGGGCATTCATTTCTCCGTCATGAAATGGCCGGAGCACGAAGTCGACCCCGCCAATATCCAGTGGCTCAAAGACCAAGGCATGCACTCGACGTCGATCTACCACTACATGCACCACGGCGGCAGAGCCAGCAACCCACGCAATTTCTCCTTCGAACACGTCGCCGCCACCAACAAGGACCTGTGGGAAAAATGGTACAACACGGGCATCCTGCCCTTCTTCACCAATATCTCCACCGGCTGGGACGACCGCCCCTGGAACAACCGCACCGTCATCTACGGCCGCACACCCGAACTCTTCAAACAAATCTGCGAGGACGCCAAGGCCTTCGCCGACCGCACCGGCCTCAAAAAACGCATCCTGCTGTCACCCCTGAATGAATGGGGCGAGGGCTCCTATATCGAACCCAACCGCGAATACGGCTTCGCCATGTACGAAGCCGTGCGGGATACCTTCGCTAAAAGACCTCTCTTCGGCTGGCCAAAGAACTACGGCCCCGCCGATGTCGGCCTCGGCCCCTACGACTACCCCAAACCCGATACCGCCAGCGACAGCAATCGCAGCAGCTGGGACTTCGCTGACAACAACCCCCAAGGCTGGCAAGCAACCATGGGCATCGGCGACTGGAAGGTCGAAAACAACCAGCTGGTCTTTAACACAAGCAGCAGCGACCCGGCACTGGCTATCTACCTCAATCGCTTGGACACCAAACAGTTCAAACGCATGACCATCCGCATCAAGGCCACACCCGCCGAAAACGCCACCGCCACCAATGATGGTCTGCAGCTCTTCTGGGCCACCACCACTGCACCCATCACCGAACCGCTGTCCATCAAAGCCACTTACACCGCCAATGACCAGTTCACCGACCTCGTCCTTAACCTCGGCGAACACCGCCTCTGGCGCGGCAAAGTCACCAGCTTCCGCCTCGACCCCATGTCCCGTAAGGGCGCAACTGTCACCATCGACAGCATTACCCTGGAATAAGCAAACCGATCATCGGACTGATCCGACTGATCAGACTGATCACGTCATCGGATCGGTCCGATCCGTCCGATCCGTCGGATCCGTCGGATCCGTCCGCGAAAAAAGACCCCAAATTCGGCCCGAAGGGCCGCACCATGCATAACCCTGGGTGAGGCGCCCGGAGGGCGCCGCAACCCAGGGCAGAAGAAACCCTAAAGACCAGCGCCCGGAGGGCGCCACACTCACAACACATCCGCGCAGCCATCAACGCCCGGCAGTAACCACAAGCCCAAAAAGACAGTCGATCGGACTGATCGGACTGATCAGACTGATCACGTCATCGGATCGGTCCGATCCGTCCGATCCGTCGGATCCGTCCGCGAAAAAAGACCCCAAATTCGGCCCGAAGGGCCGCACCATGCATAACCCTGGGTGAGGCGCCCGGAGGGCGCCGCAACCCAGGGCAGAAGAAACCCTAAAGACCAGCGCCCGGAGGGCGCCACACTCACAACACATCTGCGCAGCCATCAACGGCCGGCAGTAACCACAAGCCCAAAAAGACAGTCGATCGGACTGATCAGACTGATCACGTCATCGGATCGGTCCGATCCGTCGGATCCGTCGGATCCGTCCGCGAAAAAAGACAGTCGATCGGACTGATCAGACTGATCACGTCATCGGATCGGTCCGATCCGTCGGATCCGTCCGCGAAAAAAGACCCCAAATTCGGCCCGGAGGGCCGCACCATGCATAACCCTGGGTGAGGCGCCCGGAGGGCGACGCAACCCAGGGCAGAAGAAACCCAAAAGACCAGCGCCCGGAGGGCGCCACACTCACAACACATCCGCGCAGCCATCAACGGCCGGCAGTAACCATGAGCATTTAAACGCCACTTAACCCAAACTCCCACCCCCGTCCCCCCCGCAAGCCATTGGAGAACATGTCATGAAGGGCAAATGCCTGAAGCTGTTGTCGAAGAACAACGTCGACATTTTTGACTACGACGTCCCCCGTCCCGGTCCCGGCCAGGTCCTCATTGAGAATGACTACACGGCGATCAGCGCGGGCACCGAGCTGGCAAATATCATGATGTTGCCCAACACCTACAACACCCTTCCGGGCTACAGCGGCTGCGGGCGGATCATTGAGCTGGGCGACGGCGTGAAGAACGTCCAGCTCGGCGATCGCGTGATTGACAACTGGGGCCGGCACATGTCCCACAATGTCAAAAACGCCAACGAACTCACCATGGTCAGCGACGATCGCATCAGCTCGCTTGAGGCGTCCTTTGTGGTGATCGCGACCTTCCCCATGTTCGGGCTCCGCCGCACCAGGCTGGAAATCGGCGAGTCAGCCATGATCATCGGCCAGGGGCTGCTTGGCCTCTTCGCGCTACAGTTCGCGGCCCTCAGCGGCGCGGTGCCGGTGATTGTGTCCGACCTCAACCCCAAACGCCTGGAGCTCGCCCGCGAGCTCGGCGCCGACTACGCGTTCTCGCCAGCCGAAGACGACTATGTGCAGAAGGTCCTTGACGCCACCGACGGCAAGGGCGTCGACTGCGTCGTCGAAGTCACCGGCGCGGCCATCGCCATGCGCCAGGCCCTCGAGTGCACGGCGAAATTCGGTAGGCTGTCCCTCCTCGGCTGCACTCGCATCCCCGACTGCACGGTCGACTTCTATCAGCTCGTGCACAAACGCGGCGTGACCATCGTCGGCACCAACACCACTGCCCGCCCACGCGTGGACTCCAGCGGCGGCTTCTGGACCGAACGCGACGAAATGGCCGCCATCCTCAAACTACTCGCTCACGGCAAATTCAAGGTCAAGCCCATCATCAGTGACGTCGTCTCACCCGCCGATGCCCACGCCTTCTACCTCGGCCTCATCGAAAGCAAAAACCCCAACGTGGGCTACGCTTTCGATTGGCGCCAAGTGCGCTGATCAAGGCGACAGACCCATCACCCGGCGCGCAAGCCGCGAACAACGGCGACTACCTGCTGATCTCGTAGGCAAAACAGGGCTGCGCAAAGGCGAAGCTATCGCTGGTAAAAGAAAGCTCGCCCGCCGCAGAAAAGTTGCTGTTCACCTGTCCCAGTCTCTTGCCGGCCAGGTCAACCGCATAGACGCTCGGGGCATCACCCGGCGTCAGCTGGAGGCGAATTTCCGCCACCCCGCGCCGTGCCAGCAGGGGCGGCGTCCCCCAGGTTTCAACAATCGTCGGCGTCTTGAATTTCATCTCCGAATTCTTGACGTCGGTCACATGCAGAAACAACATCCTCTTGGAATCCTTCACGGGCTGGGAGTCCATCGCCGACACAGCAAGCAGCGCAAAACCCGCCTGATTATCGATGGTCATGAGCCCGGAAGACAGTCTGCCGCCATGGACGGTGACTATCGCCTCCGTCTTGGCCGTCGTGACCAGGAAATGCTGTTCGGCGCCATTCAGTTCCAGCTCGCCCGTGCTGCTGCGTGCCCACTTTCTTGACATATCCAAGCCCCCCAAGCCAAGTGCTTGGCCACGCGCCAAAGCGAGAGCAACATCCTCGTTGCTGTCATTCTTCTGGGCCTCAAAGCTGACCTTAATGCCCGCCGGCAAGCTCGGAGCGTCGTCGCGCACAATGACCGTGCCGAGCTGCCCGACAAAACCGGCAAAGACATGACTGTTGCTGTGTTCGGCCTCGTCCAAGCCCGTCTCCTCAATCTTTTTGCGGGCATCGACCAGCAGGGCAATTTTCTCATCCGCCGCCCGGACATCGCCACGGAGAAAGAGCAAAATGGCAAGTTTCTCGGCCAACAATTGCACCGGGTCGGTCGCCACGTCAAAGAGGTCCACGCGGCTTTCTTCCGTAAGCCGCCCCGCTGAGTGAGAATACGCGAATTTGTAAATGCCGTCCCAATCCTGCAAAGCGCCATAAGCGCCCACCAGCGCGCCGCTCTCAGCCCGATAGGGATTGGGAAAGCAAAAGCCGATTTCTGACGTCACAAAGGGCTTGCCATAAATGCGCGCGGGAAATAATCGCGCCGGTTTGCGCGTCGCTTGCTCCCCGGTCAGCTCCACCGCCATACTGCTGATTCCCCAGAACCGCATGGGCAACTGCCAGCCACGCCCCAGAAAGACCGGGTGGTCCCAATAGCCGTGCGTATCCACATAATCAAAATGGTCGCGTATCAACGACAACGGCACCGTCATCCACATATTCTGCCCCGTCAGCGGAACTCGCAACCCAAAGCCCCGCAGGCGGGCCATCATCTTGCCATAATGATCCACAGTGTGCTGGATGAGAAAGTCGTTGAGATGATGGGTCCGTTCCAGTTCGCTGCCGGGCTCAATAGCGTTGGCCTGCAAATACTCCGCAAAAAGCCCTAGATAGCGTTCTCTGATACTGCGCGTCTTGATATGATGATATACCGTATCTTCATTGATGATGCTGATAAACCCCAACGCCGGATCGTCCTTCCACGCAAGACCAGTGTACGGGTTGAGATGCTCCATCCACGCCTGGCTGAATTGCATCTGGTTCTCCAACACCTCGTCCGCTAAGGGCATCAGACCCTTCATGCTCTGCCTGGTCACCCCCGGCAATTCCCCTGATCGCGGCCGCCGCGACACAAACAAATCCGTGGTGACATAAATACCACGCTTTTTCATGGCCGCAAAGAGGTAATCCAGCTTGTTCAAGTTCTCTGCGTGCAATACAGTCCCGTACTGCCGCGAGGCCAAATAATTATCGTGGTGATGCAGTCGCACCGAATTGTAGCCAATAGCTGCAAAACGATCCGCTAACCGATCGCAGGTCGCCTGGTCTAAATAATTCGCCGTCATGCACAGATTGGCCCCGTAAAAACGCTGCGGGCGATCGGCACGACCCGCAAACACAAACTTGCCATTCTCAACAATCACCCGGCCATATTTCCCCGCCGGTGCGTCGTGCAGACCCTGGCCGGAAAAATCCAGTATCGACCCCGCAATGATATCACGCGGATACTCAATCGCCCGCCAGTCATCTGGAGCCACCGTGAACGCATTGTCAGCTGCAGGGATAGCCGCGTCGTCAGCAGCGGCGCTGGCGACCAACACCGCCCCTACGGCCAGTATCATGACAAGATAATTCCTCAGTCGCAACACCCGCTCCTTACAGCCAACATTCATATCCCAGTCGGTTGATACAGACTATGCACACAGATGCATGATATGGCCAGCAACCACAACACGATAAAAATAGCCGTTGCTCTGCGTCACCACACAACACACCGCAGTTGCCGTACCACCTGTTTCTGTTTGCCAGCGCATGGTCGCTAGCCAGCGAACGACAGCAAGACCATCAATCATTCTTGCCGGTCTTCGTCCACCACCACATATTGCCCCGCGATTGCAGCACTTCCTTCTTGTACCACGCGGTATGTCCATCCACATGACCTATCGTGCAACCACCACCGTGAAGATTGGGGACATTGTCAGTCATCGCTCCAGCATTTGTCAGTGGATTGCCGATTAGTCCGCTGATCGACGTGGTCCGCCCATCGCCAAGCATGATCATACTCGACGGATGGGGAATCTCACCACGGGTCACCGGGCCACCACGCGGATCATTCAGCCTAGGTGCCAGCCCTAGGCCACCCCGAGTGGTGTATGAGGTCGACCCATCCCACGTCATGTAATTCCAACCATAATGATTGTTCACCACCGACGTCTTCCCTGCATACGAAGCAAACACATCGCCGGTCCGCGACGGACACTTGTAGATGGCCGTATCACCCGTATAGCCAACAATCGCATCGTGCCACCAGAGCCCACCCACTATCGCCGTCGGCAGCATGTCCACGTTGTCATCCGCATACATGCTGCTCGCCAAAGCCATCTGCTTCACATTCGACGTACACGAGATCGTCCGCGCTTTCTCCCGCGCCTTGCTCAACGCCGGCAACAACATCGCTGCCAATATCGCGATGATCGCTATCACCACCAGCAACTCAATCAAGGTGAAACAGCGTTCCTTTGCCTGTGGCACTAAGTCGTTCCACGTACTTCTTCGCTTCGCCCATTGCATGATTGCGTCCTCCTTAGCTTGGTTCTGGCTCAACACCCGGTTACCTAAATTCCCTGGCCTAATCATCACAACACATCACTATCCATTAAAGGCACGACACCACTTAAGAACTATTCGTCACATTCCCATCATTATACAGCATTTGTGTATTAAATACAATAGATATATCTTTTTTGGGTGATATTTCCGTAATCGGTCAGCCATTGATAACCAAAACGGTGGTGCCTCTACGAGGCACTGCCTGTTGGCAGGCTGCGTCCCCAGGCCAAAGCCTGGGGTTAAGCATAGTTAAGCACCTACGGCGCAAAAAGATAGCCATTGAATGGAGGTGGTTTTCAGCCCGGATCAGACAAAGCAAGTCGCCAGATTGGCCAAGTTCGGCCCGGAGGGCGCGCAACCCAGGGTGTGACAGCAACTTGGAATTGCGCCTGAAGGGCGCCACACTCACAACACATCCGCGCAGCCATCAACGCCATGCAGTAACCACAAGCCCAAAAAGACAGTCGATCGGACTGATCGGACTGATCAGACTGATCACGTCATCGGATCGGTCCGATCCGTCGGATCCGTCGGATCCGTCCGCGAAAAAAGACCCCAAATTCGGCCCGGGGGCCGCACCATGCATAACCCTGGGTGAGGCGCCCGGAGGGCGCCGCAACCCAGGGCAGAAGAAACCCAAAAGACCAAGCGCCCGTAGGGCGCCACACTCACAACACATCCGCGCAGCCATCAACGGCCGGCACTCCCCACAAGCCCAAAAAGACAGTCGATCGGACTGATCGGACTGATCGGACTGATCACGTCTTCTGATCGGTCCGATCCGTCGGATTTGTCCGCGAAAAAGACAGTCGATCGGACTGATCGGACTGATCGGACTGATCACGTCATCGGATCGGTCCGATCCGTCGGATCCGTCGGATTTGTCCGCGAAAAAGACAGAAGACCAGACTGCTCCGCAAAAAAGACAGAAGACCAGACTGCTCCGCATAAAAGACAGAAGACCAGACCGCTCCGCGAAAAAGACCGCCGATCTCTCAGAAGCGTCTGCAAAAAAGGAAAGCCCACCAGGCGCTTTAGGCATCCTGGTGGGCTTTTTCGTTGAAATGTGCCAGGCGGTCTTTATTCCGTCTGGTCACCGCCGATCCGCTTACGCCGGGCTCTGCGCCCTGTTCGCCTCCGACGTCATAGTGCGTCGAAATCCGTTACCGGCCTCTGGTGGTCCGGTGCGACGTGTCAGTGTCTTGGCTAGGGATCTTACGTCCCGTCGTCCGCGTCTGTTAGTCGTCTTTCCGCGTCAACGAATCGGCAAAAAACTTTCCGTTACTATACTCCTTATTTCGCTGCGGGCGCGGCCTTGCAGCAAGGTTTCTTTTCAGCCGCAGCGGCTTTGGCAGGGCATTCCTTGGCAGCAGCACAGGCTTCAGCGCCTTTTTTGCACGCCTCGGTGCAAGTGCATTTGCCATCGGCGCCCTTCTTCGGGCAAGCGGCCATGTTCTTGCAGGTGCCATCGGCGGCACGCATGGCGCAGCCTTTTTGCTCGGCGCAGGCGGGTTTTGCGGCCTTCATGGCGCAGCCTTCTTTAGCTTCGGCGGCCTTCATGGTGCAGGCGCTCTTCGCGGCCTTCATGGCGCAACAGCCTTCCTTTTTCGCTTCCTGTGCGGATGCGGTCATCGCCATCAGCGCCATTGCCATCAGTGCGGCCATCATCATGGTACATTTTTTGGTCATGCTTTTCATTGTCGTATCTCCAAATGTTGTTTATGTCAGGTGATTGTGAAAAAACGGTGAGAATCGTCACGCCGGCGCAGTGTCCAGCTTCTTCATTGCGTCGTCACCGGTGTCCACCCCGGCGTGATATCTCCTTTACTTACAGCTCAATCCGTCACTTCTCTTTGCTGCCGGCCTTGAGGCGGTACTCGTACAGCGAGTAGCCAACTTCGCGGCTGGCGGCAATCGTTTCCGGATAAGGCGTGTCGGCGATGTCGATAAAACCAATCTGGTAGTTTTCTTCATCCAGACCGCGACCCGTCGTGGCCTCGTCCATGTACTTAAACCAGTGGCAACCCACAAAGTTCCGATGGCGAAGCATTCCTAAGACATAATTTTTATAGGCCTCGGCACGAGCCTCCTGACTTTCCACCGGGACCAGTCCGGTATGGAACATGCCGCGATCCAGCGCCCCGAAGTGGAATTCGCCGATGATCAACGGCACGTCGCGACTGCCAGGATACTTGAAGGACGACACGTCGCGGCGGTAGAGATTGTAGCAGACGATGTCGCAGTAGGCACCGGCGATGTCCGCCGCGTCGTCGTTGACCCAGGCAAAGCGGCAGCCCGCGTATAGCTGGTTCGGTGCAGCGGCCTTGAGCGCATCGCGGACGGTGCGGAAGTAGGTCTCAATGAAGGCGCGGTTGAACACACGCAGGTCCTTGCGAGCGGCGTCATTCAGCTTCACCTCATCGCGATTGGCGCTCATGACCTCCCAAGACGCGAAGGTTGTCTCCCAAGCCGCGTTAAGGGCCTGAATGTCGGCATACTGCGCCTGGAGGACTTTGAGCAACTCAATCTTCGCGGCTTGTTCCGGCGGCGACAACAGCGCGCCGACGGCCAACGAGGTCACGTCGCCCCAGCTCAGCTCGTTGTGCACAAAGTAGCCGATGCACCACGGGTCGCCAATGCTCTTGCCGCGCTGCTGCGCGATGCCCTTCTCAATGGCCTGGCGGAAACTCGGGTCATACACATCACTGAATTTTCCCCAATAGCCCACGCTGCCTTCGAGGACCTTGGCACCCCAGGTGCCTACATTGGCAAAGTACGGCGTGCGCTTCTGCAAATAAATGTCCGAGTCGGACCAGTTGGCGATGGTGTTGATGCCCCAGCTGCGCAGACGGCGGTGGGCGACATCACTGGACTTGGCCTCCCAGTTGTCGCCGTACTTGCGCATGTTGTTGGCGCGACCAAAGTCAAACAGCTTCGGCGTCCGACCCTTATAATAGCCATTGACCACGTGCCCCTGGCGACCAAAGCAGTTCTTGAATGCCTCTTTGTCGCCAGGAAAGTCCTGGAACCAGGTCTCGCGGTCGTCAATCGGCGTCGACCCGCTTTCGCCGACACAGTCCAAGCCGTGACTGATAAAGAGGCGGCCGTCGGGATCGACCAGCCACCACTTGTCAGCATACTTTTCGGTGCGGAAAAAGCCCGTGGCGGCCAGCTGCGGTCCGGCGGCCCAGCCGCCCCATTTGTTCCAGTCGGCCGGACCCGGCTTCGCGGCCAGCTCCTGCTCTTCGGCGACGCGACGCGCTTCGAGATCCTCAGGGCCGGTGACTTTGCCGGGCCAGTCGCGGTGAATGAACTGCCCGTAGGTGTCGATGAAGGGGAAAAAATTGTCCTTGGTCAAAGTCGGCCGATCGGCGACCGGCGCCGCCGTACCGGCGGCTTTGATGTTGTCAATCTCAATGCTGTAGCTTTCCTTGGGACTGGCCATGAATACCAACAGCTGAATGACGTTACTGGCGTCGATCGTGCGCTGGCCGCCGCGCATGCTGCCATTGACTTCAACGGGATAGCCGCGCATGCCAAAGAGGTCCACAGTCATTTCGCCACTGGTGCTGGTGTAGCTGATGTCTAGGCGCTGCATACCGCCAGGAATGATCTCAATCATCTGCTGCAGGCAATGCTTGCCGCCATCGGCGCCGGGGTTGTCCACGCGGAAGCCCACGCGGGCGGCTGTGGCGCCAGTGTTGCGGATGTCCAGACCAATACGCTGATACGGCCGCAGGTCCCACTTGCCCTCGGGGGCCTTGAGCGTAATGCCCGGCCATGCCGTACCAGGCTGGAAGACGATTTCCAGAGCGCCCTCTTCAGTCAACCGCGTCGTCGTCTCGCGCATCTCCAACAGGCCGACGGGCACTGGCGCGCTGAAGTCATAGAGAACCAGTTCGTCTGCCATGGTCAGAGCTCCCATTGTCATCAGTGAAGTTGTCAACAAAGCCAGCACGCCACGAGGGCCGCGCGGGCGAGTAACCGTGAATTTGCGCAGTAATGTCGACATAATACTCCTTGGTTCAGTCCCGTCGGGCCGTTCCGCCAAGAGCTGCTGCTGCTTTGGCGAAAACGTCCCGCAAGCCGGGTATTTGGTGGTGGGCAATGGTGGGTAATGAGTCAGCGAGGGTCAACGCATGAACGTGCCCGATTATTGTCTTTTAGCGCGGCACCGCGACGTCTTCCAGCACCCGCGCGACGACCTCGTCGCAGGTCAGTCCTTCGATTTCGTATTCCGGTCGCAGAAGCAACCGGTGGGCCATGACCGCGCGCGCCAGGCCTTTGACATCGTCGGGCGTAACGAAATCACGGCCGTCGAGGGCAGCGGCAGCGCGGCTGGCCATGACCAACGCCTGCGTCGCCCGCGGACCGGCGCCGACCAGTACGCACTCCTGCCGTCGGGTCGCCTGAACCAACCGCACGATGTATTCGAGTAGTTCATCTCGTAACAGCACCTGTGGTAACTGGGCGCGTACCGCACTGAGCGCGCCGGGCGCAAGCACCGGCGTAATGGCGCCATCGGCAAGAGCCTTCTCCGGCGCGGCGTCGTTCGCCATGCGCCGGGCCAACTCGAGTTCGTCATCCCAGCCAGGCATGTCCATGGCGATTTTGAGCAGAAAGCGGTCTTTCTGCGCCTCGGGCAGCGGATACGTCCCCTCGTACTCCACGGGGTTCTGGGTAGCGAACACCGTGAAATCCGCCGGTAACGGATGGGTCTGGCGATCCAGGGTCACCTGCCGTTCCTGCATGGCCTGCAGCAGCGCCGACTGGGTCTTGGCGGGCGCGCGGTTGATCTCGTCCGCCAGCAGGAACGTCGTGAACACCGGCCCTTTCATGACCTTGAATTCCTGGCTGCGCATGTCAAAAATCGTTGTGCCGGTGATGTCCGACGGCATGAGATCGGGCGTGAATTGAATGCGGCCAAAATCGCAGCCGAGGAGCTTCGCCAGGGTCCGCACCAGCAGGGTCTTGGCCACGCCGGGCACGCCTTCGATCAGCGCGTGCTGACCGCAGCAGATGGCGATCAACGCCTGATCCAGCACGTCCTGCTGGCCAATAATCACCTTCGCGGCCTCCTGTTTCACTTGGGCCAATACATCTTGAATACGCATGTCGGTCATGGTTCTCTCTCCTGCCCGGCGCTGCCGCCGGGCCTTGCTTCAACGTTGCCACCTGCGGCCGAGTTTGTCACACCAGTGATTGTAGAGCTCCGTCAACGATCGCCGTTCGCCTGCCGGTCTCGCGGCATTCGCGGCCAGCTCGGCATTGATCTCGTCGAGCGCGCCCTGCGCGTCCCCTTGCTCGGGCCGGACGGCGTCCCGTGCCCACTCGTCGCGACAGGCGGCGAGCAGCTGTGATGGCGGTACGTTTGCCTGCAACAACCGCGCCAGACCGGCGGCGGCGCTGGCCGGCAAGGGCTCGTCGTCGTCGTCGTCGCACACGGGCAGGTGCTGCTGACGCCAGATGACCATGCCGAAGAGGATCAGCACGCCAATCACCAACCCATGCAACCGCGCCCGTCGCATGAGGGTCACCAAGCTAGGTCGCTCGGCCACGCCGAGATGCCACTCGTCAAATAGCAGGCGCTCGTCATCGCCGGCACACCAGGCGAGGAAGGCCGTTTCGCGCGCAATGCTCAGCGCTTCATTGCTGAACAAGTAGCTGCCCGCGCATAGCACAATGCGGCCACGACCCCAGCTGCGCTGCAAGACCACCGGCTGACCGCCAAGAATATACAGCGCCGACCAATCCGCCGGTACCGCGCCGAACCCGCCGCGATCACGCCACAGTAGCTCGGACGGCAAAGCACCCGACGGCATTGCCAAGCGCGCCCACCGATCAGATCCCGCAACGACCGGCGGCAAACCGCCCACCTTCGGCAAGCTCAACCGGCTAGCCAATACTGCCGCTGGACGGGGAGCGGGACAGGTGCCGCAACCCGCACCGCATTTGCTCGGCTGCGACGCGCCTGCGTCTGCCAAATCCGCGCTAGCCAACGCGACCAGCAGCACGCCGCCGCCATGAACAAAGTCCAGCAACGCGTCGTCCTGAAGGCAGTCCATATCCCACGGCGATAACCCCAGCACGAACAGACGCGTGCCGGTGGACGGCGAGGACGCCGCCGGCAGTTCCACCGGTGGACGATAGAAGCGCGCGAGCTGACGGCCGGGCACTTCGCTCAAGGCGTCGTAATAAGCGCGGCAGCCCATGGGGTCCGCACGCAGGCTGGAATACTCGGCGTAGGCATCGCCGCGCGCAAAACGCCACGAGAGCAGCACGTACAGCCCCGCAACCAGCACTACCGCCAGTAGGCATAGCCCAGCTTTGGCTAAGATGGACGAACGCTCACGCATATAAAACAGTTATCCCTATATCAATCGTGGTTCGTAGGCGGCAAGACCGGCGCAGCAGGCTCGGCAGGAGGAGCTGTGGTGGACGCAGTGCACGTGGCCGCAGGCAGATCAGGTGGCGAAGCAGGCAGTGCCGGCAGCGAGGACGACCCGGTCGCTGGCACGGGCGGCGAAGCCCCCTGTGATACATCAGCAGATTTATCAGCAGGCACGGGAGGTGGAATCGCCGGCTCCAGAGGCGCCCGAGGCGCTAGCGGCGGGGGCTTCACTGCAGGCGTGGCCGGCGGCGGTACATTCCAGGCAGGCGCAGCAACGGCCGTGCGCACCCGCGCTTGCACGCAGGCGACCAGCGCGGCATCAGCAACGAGACGGCCGTACCAGACAGCATCAAAGAGCCGGCCATTGGCGACGAAGTCGTCAAAAAACTGTCCAGCGACGCGGCCGCGCTGGCGCAGTTCGCGGAAATAGTCGTGGTTGCTCTTGCCGCGGGCAAGACGTAGTAGCTCCCGTTCGGCGAGCGCGGCGATGTGAGCCAGATACCACGAACGCAATGCCTGTCGCCACTGGCCCTTGCGGGCGAGCTCTTCGGCCTGCTCGACCCAGCCGTCGGGGCTGCGTTCTTCGGCGGCGAGCACGGCATCGACAATCGGCTCCGCAACAGCAGCTGGCGTCCCCGCAGCCTGCGCTGCCCGGCGGCGACGCTTGGCCAGCGTGCGCCGCAGCAGCCGCACGGTCAAGATGATCAGCAGCACAGCCAGCAGCAATGCCGCCCAATGCAGGATGACCATCAGGCCATCGCGGCTATACCAGCCCGGATGTGGTATGGCACCTCCCGACCCGTCATCCCAATCCGGCACAAAGCGCCGCCACCAGTTGCGAATGCGGTCCAGAGCGTTGCGGACATCGTCAACAACATCACGAATTGCCTCGGCGATGCTTTCCGCCCAAAGCGCAATATGTTGCGACCATTCGCGCTCTGCCTCGCTCGGCGGCGCTGGCAAGCGCCACGCGTACATTTCACGGGCCAGGACGCGGTCGATGCGACCATTAAGCTCGGCACTGCCCACGGCATCCGCCGCCAGCGCGGATGCGCCGCCGCCGGCAAGCGCGACGGCGGCCAGCAACACGCCCAGCGCACGCGGCAGCCGCCCTTGATACCGCCGCAGCGCCGCAAGAATGTCCTCGCCCGTGCCGATAGCTTCGACGCGAAAGGCCATGCCGCTCAGCAGCGCCAGCCAGAGCAGCTCCATGCCAATATGAGTCAGCAGCAAAGTCAGCATGACAAAACTGCTGTTGATAAGATGGAAGCCGCTCTTCGTGAAAACGGTGTCCAGGCCAGTCAGCATACGCAGAAACTCCGGCAGAAAATTCACCGCGATGGCGCAGTTGAGGGCAAGCACCAACGCCGCCGGCAGCAGGATGACATGGAGCAGCAGCAGGTCTTTCACGCTGTGTCGACAGACAGTCAGCGCCCGCTGACCAATGCCGCCCTTTGCGTCGTCGTCCCGCCCCAGCGCCGTCGCAGCCAGCGCAACGCCATGCCCCAGCGGATAGAGCACAAGCGTACAGGCGCTCACCAGGCTTAGCCCGAGTACCCACGGCTGCACCCGGCATTGCGCCGCGGCCAGCGCCCGAAAAGAACGCCAGGACCACGCCTGCGCGGCGTCGCCACGCAGGCGCCGGCGCATATACTGGCAGACACTCGCGAGGCAGACGCGATACCACAAGTACAGCCCCGCTAACACCAACGCCCCGGCAATACAGCGCCAGGTCGCGCGCCGTCCAACGCCCATGTCCAACCAAAAATACATCAGCGCCAGGATGAAAGGCGCCGCGCCACCTAGAAACCAGCACCAGGCCGCCGCCGGCAAAGCCCGCAGCTGAGCCAGGGCGTCGTCTATCAGCCCCAGTCTGGCGAGCTCATGCAGGCGTAGCCGTTTTTTCATCAGCCTCCCCCGTTCGACGCGCCGCCCTCGCTGCTGATCAGGCGAAAGACCTCAGCGCAAGTGCCGCAGAGCTCGCAATCGTGGCCGCAATCGGCCGTGCGTTCATACCAGTCGGCGGGAAAACGGCTGTTGTCCAAATAAGGCATGCCCGGCAACGCCGAGTGGCCCGGTTCCAGCAAATCCAGCACATTGCCATGATAGCGCCCGCGCACATAGGCGCCGAGGACCTTCTGCGGCCGCGGATGCACCCGCGTCGCCAGTTTCACCGTGCTGAACCACGCCTCGTAGTGATGTATGTCTTCCGGACGAATCCAGCAGTTGCGCAACAACCACGGCCAGCGCTCGGGCTTCTCCAGGAACTCCCAGCATGGCGCCGGGTAGGCCAGCGGCCGTCCCGGCTGCTGCCGCGCCTCGGCCTCATGGGCGACCAAATTGTCGTGAAAAGTCTGGTACGCACAGTCATACAGACAGCCGCTGTTGGCCAGCAGATGCAGGCTCTTGCCGTGCGCATCACACCAGGCCTTCAGCGCGGTGATCTGTGATGGCGAACGATTGAGCTCGCGCTTGAGGTAATAGCCGTCGAAGCTGTCAGCCAAATGCGCCATCGCCGCCACCGACCCCACGCGCATATTCACCGACGCACGCACCTCAATCCGCGGAAACTCCCGCTTGAACTGCCGCGCAATCGCCAACGATGTGGTCGTAACCGCCGACAAAGGCACGAACTGTTCCACCAGGGCCACGCCGCGCCGCACCCGCTCTTCCAGCGCGAAGGACATCGCCTCCGCGCCGTAGCACGACGAATTGAGCAGCAGCACCGCCTGCACGCCCATCCCCGCCAGCTCACTGAGGTCGCTGCCCATGGCATTCCAGGCGTCGTCAACGCTCCACACATCGTCCAGACCCAGCGGGGCGCGCCCACTGGCTTCGGCCGGCAGGGCAAAATACACCTCGGCCACCGCGCCGGGATAGGCGGCGACGACGTCCACAATGGACCCGTAGTCGCCGGGAAGCTGGTAGCCGATGGCAAAACGCATGTGACGCTACTCCTTGTCCGTCAGCCGCGCGCTGTCCTTGGCGAGAACGCCCTGCCAGCCGTCGCTGCCCAACGGCGGCAGCTTCCACGGCGTGCGCTTGCGGAAGGGATTTTTGAAAGTCTTTTTGAGCACGCCCTTGGCCTCCAGGTGCGCCAGGCAAGCCCGGAAGCAGCCACGCGCGCCCTCCAGCGCCGGATTGTGCCCTTCGATGCGGCCGTATTCCATGGCCTTGTCCATGGCCGGACCGCCCGTATAGCCATGGAAATCCTCGGGCTTGTGCGTGGGCTGGAAGAAGGGATTGTAGTCAGGATTGCCGCCGCGATAAGCGATGGAGCACTTGACGATATCGAGCTTACCCCATTCAATCTTGCGGCCGGCAACGACGATGGACTCGGTCTCCGTCGCCGATATGGCCTTGCCGGAACACTCGCGCACGCAGCTCATGCAGCGATCGCAGATTTTGCCCTCGAAAAGCGGATCGGGCTCCAGCTCGGCATCTGTCAAAATGGCGACAAAGCGCTGCATGGGCCCGAACTCGGGCGTCAAAAAGACCTTGCTGTAGCCGAACTCGCCCATGCCGGCGGCGAAGGCCATGATGCGGAAGTCAGGCATGACGTCAGGAAAGGGCAGGCCCTCGCGCACCGGCCGGCTGCGCTCAGGCGTCTCCGCCTGCCGCGGAAAGCTGATGCTGGCACCGATGTACATATTGGGAATCGGCACGCCTTCGTAGCCCTCGTCCTCCAGGAAACAACACAATTCACGCATGACGCCAGGCATATAGACGTTGTTCATGTGGCCGTAGCCCATGCCCGTATAACTGGCGAAGTACGTGCCTTCCTCAATGCCGCGCATGTAGCCGCGTGGTATCCGGAAGGCCAGCACGATGGCCGCCTTGGCGTCCGGAAAAATGTAACGCGGATCCTGCTGCTTCGGCGCGCCAGCAAAGCGGTCCATCGACGCGATCCCACACAAATCCGCTCCGAGCTCCCGGGCTACGCGCTTCACTTCTGCTGCTGTGAGCATCTGCTGCTTCCTTCTGTTGGTATATCACCTCAACCAGGCAGCACCTGCCGCCGGCTGAATTCACGGACGCACGCGTACCAGTCCTGGTACTGCTTGAATTTGACATCGTAGAGGCCGGCCTGCTCGGCATCGGGCTCTACCAGCCGCTCGGGATCGAAATTCTGCTTGGCCAGCTCCTGCACTGGCCGGCCCTCGACGGCGCTCTGCGCCAGCCGCGCCCCGCCGAGGCAGCCCGCCTCGGCCACATCCAAGCACTGAATGGCCTTGTTCAACACATTGGCCTTCATTTGCACCAACGCCCGATTGCGCGAACCACCGCCAGTGGCAATCAAGCGCGTAATCGCCATGCCGGACTGCTCCAGCAAAGCCAGATTGAGCTTCATCTCCAGCGCCACGCCTTCAAGCAGGCCCTTGAGCACTTCGCCGCGCGGCGTACTCAAACGCCAGCCCCAGATGCACCCCGGCGTATGCGGGTCGAAATACGGCGTCCCCGACGGCGTGAAATACGGCAGGGCCAGCAGGCCGCTGGGCGCGGCCGGCATCTCGGCGAGAATCTCGTCGTAGCTGTGACCGAAGCCGAACTGGTCGTGGCAATACTGCAGCAGGTTGCTGCCGGTGAGGCTGTACGCCACCGACGTGTAGCAGCCCTTGATGCTGTAGTCGTAGCTGCAGAGATTGTTCCGGCAGAGCGCCTCGCTGCGCGTCAAAGCCGGCACAACCGGGCAGAGGCATTCGACCGTCCCCGCCGCGTACATGGCCGTGCCCTGCTCGATCACACCGGCGCCCAACGCGCCAATCGTCTGGTCGTGCCCCCCCGTGACAACCGCCACGCCGCGCGGCAAGCCGAGCTCGGCGGCGACCGCGTCGCTCACCGTCCCGGCGATGCTGCCGCTGGCCAATGGCCGGGCGAGTTTGTCCGGCGACAACGCCAACGCGCCTAGTATCTCCGGGCTCCAGCAATGCTTCTCGACGTCGAAAAGCATGGTGCGGCCAGCCATCGGCCAGCCCATGGCCGGGTCGACGCCCAACCGCAGTTCCAAGAGGTCCTCGTAGCACAAGAATGCGCGGGCGGACGACCACACCGCCGGCTGGTACTTCTTCAGCCACAGCAGCTTGAAGAGGCTGAACATGGGCGACGGCGTGTGCCCGGTCAGGTGGTAGAGTTGTTCGAGCCCAAAACTGGCCACAAAGGGCGCGACCAAGTCCAATGCGCGGCAGTCCGACGACACCAGGCCATTGCCCAGCATTTCACCGTGCGCGCCAACCGGCGTAAAGGCCTCGCCTTGACTAGATATGCCCAAGCCGCGCAGCGGGTCGCCGGCCGGCGCCTGCGCCGCCGCCTCGGTAATCACCGCGCAGCAGGCGTCCATCACCTCGCTGGACGACAACTCGGCCCAGCCGGGCCGCGGCGTCTGTACAGCGTAGGCACGGCGCGCCGAACTAAGCTGCCGGCCCGCGTCGGAAAAGACCACGGCTTTGCAGCCGCTGGTACCAATATCCACGCCCATGTAACTCATGGTGGCGGTCCTCCTGTCAGTATGCGAAAATGGTCAGCGCCGCGCGTGCGGCATCACAGCTCGGTAATGTCGTAGTTGAGATAGCGCGTGAAGGCCTCCCGCAAGGCCACGGCGACCCGCCCCGGCGCCACACTGACGTGATGCCGATAGCCTGCGTAGGCCATCTTGTAGAGTTTCTGCTGCAGATCGGGAATGTGCGCCACGCCCGCGCAGCCGAAGAATTCCTCCGGAATGGGATCGTTGGTGAACTCGCCCTCGCCGAGGTAGAAGCGCAACTTGCCGTCCTGGGTGGTCGCGCTGGCGAAGGAGAAAGGCATGGGGCTGATACGGCCGACATTGCAGCCGTAACTGCAGCCGGCGCCGAGGCTCTTCACGAACATCGGGTGGTCAATGACTTTGCCCTTGGCGGTCATCAACGACTGCGGCACCGGCCCGCAGTGGAAGAGTATGCACTTGTCGTCGTCGTCGCCGTAGTTGTTGTTCCAGTCCAAGCAGGTGGGAGTCTTCTCAGTGGCCAGGTTCAACGCCCGCATCGCCACGGCGTTGCAGACGTCCAGCTCGCAGGCCGCTGGGAAGCCGCGGTCATTCAATTCACTCAGCAACACGCAGGGCGCAACGCCCAGCGATTTCTCCAACTCAAGCCAGCAACGCAGGCCCAGGGCGTCCAAGCCATTCTCGGCAATGATCTCATCCAAAACCACACTCAGTCGAACCATCGCAGAAAAATTCTTTGCGGGCACGCCGGAGAAGTCCGTGTAGGCCTTGAGGCGCTTGGCTTTTGCCTTGCACGCCGCCGTGGTGTCTTTCATGTTGTTGACGCGGAGGACAACTTCAGCCAGGTCGTTGGTCTCAGTAGTGATGCCGTACTTCTGCAGGGTCAATTCGTCAAAACGGACAGTTTTGAAAGGGCTGGTCCGCGCGCCAATGGCGCCGACGGTAAAGCGCTTCATGCCATTGACCACCCGGCATACCGCCGCAAAATCGCCGATCTGCTCGTCGAATTTCTTTGCTGACGGGTGCAGGGTCTGCGGCGGAAAGACCGTATAAGGCAGGCCATACTGGTAGAAGACGTCCATGACCGAGAACTTGCCGCAGAAGGCGTCCCGGCGGGACTCGAAGCCCATCTTGTCAAAGGTGTCCGGATAGGCCTGGATGTAAATGGGCACACCGCAGTCCCGCAGGGCGGCAATAGCACCATTTTCGTCGCCGAAATTGGGCAGGCTGAGGATGACACCCTGGAACTTGCCACGGTTCTCCTCCAGGAATTTGGCATAGACGCGGCCTTCTTCTGACGTCTCAATAGCGCCATTACGGGTGGCCGCGGCGTCGAGCATCAGCACGCCGTAACCCAGCTTGCGCAACTTCGCCGATATCTCTTTACGAGCCGATGCAATCAAACTCTCGGGAAAGAAGCCGCGATTGCCGAAGTACAACGCAAAGGTCATTTTTTCTGCCATGTCCGTCCTCACTTTCGTGTGTTGATGTGACTTCGACTCTGTATCTAAACCCAACGCTCTTCACTTAACGATTCGTTAATGTGCGAAGTTTTGTGATGAAACCTGTAGTTGCCAATCGGTGATTCCTGGTGCAAATATGATCTAACCTCTTCTTTTGCATAAAGAACTTTTACAATAACCTGCTTGTCAAACATTTGTGCATGAATTTGCCCCGTAGGGGCACTACCATGCTTAACCCCAGGCTTCAGCCTGGGGTAAGGTATCCTATCGAAATTAGTGCCTCGTAGAGGCACAACAGTTACGAAGTCGTGGTTAAAAATTGTTTGTAATCGTTTTCAGATTGTGTTTGTCAGGCATCCAGTAGTGCCCCTACGGGGCACGATTGGCAGGAGAGCATTTTTCCCCAGGCTAAAGCCTGGGGTTAAGCATGGTTAAGCGCCTACGGCGCAGACAAAGGATCCAGAACCACTGTGTCAAGTCTCTCTTTCTATCACAAGATTTCGCACATTACCAACGATTCGCCTGGTGCTTCTATGCTTCAACAATAAATACCTATTATCGGCGCAGCATTCCATCGCCGCGAAGCGGCAGAAACGCTGAAAGCGCGCGCCGCCCTGGGTACAACGGCGACTATGTCCAACGCTCTTCACTTAACGATTCGCCTGGTACTTCTATGCTTCAACAATAAATACCTAGTTATCGGCGCTGCATTTCATCGCCGCGAAGCGGCAGAAGCGCTGAAAGCGCGACACATACCAGCCCACGGCAAGCGCGCTGAAAGCGCGCGCCGCCCTGGGTACAGCGCCTATTGCGCTCGTGTTCCTCGGCCTCTTTGGCCCCAGTCGGCGAAGCTGACTGGGGCCAAAGGGGCAATGGAACTCACTTTTCTTGCTTGCCATGTCGCACCCCTCCAGGGTGCCATTTTGAGAAGGAACCCCAGGCTGGTATGCCTAACGCTTTCAGCGTGCTTATTGGTGTCAGCCCCTATGTTTTTGAATGATTTCACACTGGGCCGAAGATGGATAGGGAGGGGGCGCGGGGGAGGGGAAGGCGCGAGCGCCTTCCCCTCCCCCGCAAAACCTACCTATTCACCTTGGCCGAGGTCGGTGCCGAGGAGTTTCGGGGCCGACCCTTCGATATGCAACTCATCGCGGATGATGGTGAGCATTGCGTCATAGACCGCCTGTTGTGCAGCGGCAGTATCGCCGCCCTGCGCCAGCGTCCGCTCGTATGGCTGTCGGATAGCCGTCGCCACATTGATCTTGGCGATGCCGCGCTTGATGGCCTGCTGGACATACTCCGCGGCGATGCCGGTGCCGCCATGCAGCACCAGCGGTATTCCCGTGGCCTTCTGCAGCAGCGCCAGATGATCTATATCCAGCCGCGCGCGCGGCTTCTCCTTCTGCTTGCCGGCCGCTGAAATCGCCCCGTGGATATTGCCGATAGCCACCGACAGCCAATCCGCGCCGGACTCGGCAACAAAGCGCCGCGCCTCATCGGCGTCAGTAAAGCCCTTTTTGCTGGCAAAGAGCTCCTCGTATGGCGGCAACGGCCCGGCCTCGTGACCCATGACGGCGCCCAGTTCGGCTTCCACCGGCACGCCGTAGTCCTTGGCCAGCGCCGCGACCTTCGCCGTGCAGGCGATATTCTCCGCCAGCGGCAGCCGCGAACCATCGACCATCACCGACTCATAGCCCAGCGCCATCGCCTCACTGATCACGGCGGCATAATCAACCCGCAGATTGTCCTCGTCAATCACCGGCACGTGATCCAGATGCAGCCGGGTATGCCCAAGGTCCTTGACCTTCTCGTACTCATCGCGTATCGCCCGCAGACTCCCGGAGGAAAATTTGATCCATTCCAGCCTGGCGACCATCACCAGCCCAAAACTGTCGCAGTCCCGCAGTGCCTGCACCACCGGCGCCATCATCGGCAGGTAGGGTATGTTGAAACCAGGCACTGCCAGGCCCTGACGCCAGGCGTTCTTCACAATCGCATCCGTCCGTAAAGTCGACATCCACAACTCCTTACTCGCTCATTAGCAACCAGCCAACACCACGCGCCAGCTCCGACGCCCCTTGCGCGCTAACAACATCAGAAACGAAAGTGTAATCCAATATTGGCTATTTTCACCACCCATAGCCACTTTTTAGCCAGGACCGATGACAGGACCGCGGTAACGCCTTACACATGCAAAGCTGAAGCACCCCAATGCGCCTCTTCTTCGCATGAGTGAGGGAATACCAGGCGGAAAAATCTCCCACACAAGGCGACTTGAACGAACCAGACATCCAATTACATTGTCTTACAAGCTATTACAATCGTTTACAAAAAAGAGGAGTATTAACCATGAGTGTTGCCATATCCGTAAGACTTCCCGACGAGCTTGCCAAAGCGCTTGCCGACGTTTCGCTTGCCTCGGAGCGTTCCAAATCGTTTGTGTTGCAGAAGGCCCTTGAGGCCTACCTGGAAGAGCAGGCCGACTTGCAGATTTCCCTTGATCGGTTGAAAGATCCCACCGATGCCGTCATTTCACTGGAAGCGATGAGGTCCGAGCTTGGCCTATAGGATCACATTCAAGGCATCCGTATCACGGGATCTCAAGAAGCTCAGTAAGGACGAAGCTGACCGCATCCTGCTGGGCATTGCCGTCGATTTACCAGGGATGGCAGATAGATTGCCGGAACTCAAAGGCAAGTTTGCCGGCCTGCGAAAATACCGAATCGGCGACTACCGAGTGATCTTCGTCATCATCGGCGACGCCATACTGATAACGCGCATCGGACATCGGCGAGAAATCAACAAACACTGAGAAAGTGTACGGAATGCACCCGCCGGTTCCACCCCTGGCGCGCTGCCGGGCGAAGAAAGTGCCCGGTGGTAGCTAGTAAGTACAGAGTGACGGTTGTAACTTCCCCCATTTACGCACACGGCGTCCTCTGGCGCCACTATCACCACCAATCCAGGAAACACGAGGCGAAACCGATGCAAGAATGTCCGCTGATTCCGATGGGCGCCATTACCGGCAAGCCGAGCAAGGCCATATTGACCGAGACGCTGGAGGCCTATCGCGCACAGGGCATAACCCAGTTTCTGATCTATCCGCGTTCGGGCTGCGAACTGGAGTACCTGAGCGACGACTGGTTCGGCGTCTGCGAACATATCATCACCGAAGCCACGCGCCTGGGCTTCACTTCGCTCTGGCTTTATGACGAGTACAACTGGCCCAGCGGCACCTGCAACAAACAAATACCACAACTGCATCCCGAATTCGCCGCGCAGCAGCTGTGCGCCTATCCAGAAAATGGCGACATCAAGACCGTCGTCCGCAAAAACCCGCGCATGACTGATCTTATGAATCCAGACGCTGTCGACTGTTTTATTGCCATGACCCACGATCAATACGCCCGCCGTTTCAACAAGTACATGGGGACACTGATCAAGGGCTTTTTCACCGACGAACCCGACATCGCCTTCTTTTCCTACGACCACAAGGAAGATATTCTACGCATGCCCTTCTATTCCGGACTGCCGGAAGACTACCAGCGCGAAACCGGCAGCGATCTCTTCGCCGATATCCGCACCGGCCTGAACAACCACAGCAGCTTCTATCAGCCCGTCTGTAATCGCCTCTGCGCCGAAAAGTTCCGGGCGAACTTCGCAGAAAGAATCTCCGCCTGGTGCGCCCGCCACAACCTGGTTCTCACCGGCCACCTGATGAACGAATATTCATCCAACCTGGCCTTGCGCTGCAACGGCCATCCTCTGCGCGTGCTCAGCGCGTTCTCACAACCCGGCATGGACGAAATTTTCACCCAGCGCAGCGTCGCCACCATCGAATGGCTGACCCTCGGTACAGTCATGTACGCTGTCGAACAGCGCGGCAACCACGGCGGTCTGGCGGAATTATTCGCACTGGGCCCTTGCGATCTGACACCAGCACAAATCCGCCGGCAGCTCTGGCTAACGGCACTGTTCGGCATCAACCGCTATGTCATGGCCGTGGCCCATCTGGACAGTCGCGGCAGCGCCGAAAGAAAAGCATATTTCCATCCCTTCACCCGCACGCAGCCGTGGTTCCTCGCGTATGACGCACTGGGCGCCGAGGCAACACGAGCGGCCGCCTACGCCACCAAGAGCCGCAAACACCGCATTGGCGTGCGCTATCCCTACGCGCCCGCGCCACTCACCGACCTTCTCAAACACCTCACCGCACTCCAGTACGACTGGACGCTGCTACTGCCGGACGAAACGACCGACTGCGACGCCGTTATCCGCTGCCAGGACGGGGGCATTTACGAAGAACGGACGCAACGGGCCTTCTTCGATATCGGTTGCCTGGAACACGACCTGCTCGCGACCATGCCGCTGCGTTCGGCATGGATCAGCGACGCGGATGGCCAACTCGCCGACGAACTGTTCATCCGCTGCTTCCAAGACGGCAGCGTGGTCGTGCTCGATTTTTCCGGCCGGGACCGCCAACTCCGCCTCAACCGCGCCGGCATGCAGACCGTCTTTTGCCTCCCCGCCGAAGGCGTGATCTGCTTCCCCGGCTGGGCCGTCACCCTGGGCCACCCCAATACCCTGCGTGCCGATTTCGTGGACGGTCAATTCGCCTTCGACCTCCTCGCGCCCTGCCCGGACCTGCATATCGCTCTGCGCCATTGCGCCGACCTACCCGAAGTGCTGCTCGACGGCGCGCCACTGCCAGCGACGCAGCCCTGCACCGGTCTGCCACAGGGCTTCAATGAAATCTACCTGGCCAGCGAAACCCTGGCACTCGCCGCCGGGCCGCATATGCTGGAGCTGAAAAATGTCTGCGACGACCTGCCCTATCTGCCGCTGGCATGGCTAGTCGGGACGTTTGCCCGCGAATCCCAGAACCGCCTCGCACCCTATCAAAACGACGGTCTGGGCCTGGCTGGCTACGCCGGCGCCATCACTCAGCGCGCCAAGATGCTAATTCCAACCGACACCCTACGCCTGAACGTCGATCCCCAGGGTATGGCCACCGAACTGCGCATCAATGGCCAGTCGCTCGGCAAACGGCTCTGGCCCCCCTTCACCTGGATTTTACCCAGCGATACCCCCGGCACCAGCGCCGACATCGAAATCATCCGCTACAGCTCCTGCGGGCAAATCTTCGGCCAAAAAGCATTCACCAGCGACGACCATGCCCACCCCTGGCTGAAAGCCTACGCGCCCAACAACGCCACCGCCCCAAAGCCCTTCTGCGAAGTGCACCTGCTGTAAGTCAGCACGGCATGCCATAATCTGCATGTCAACAACGAGCACCTACACTCCGCCAGTGACGCCACCCGTTGGTTGCGGCAATGGCCGACGCCAGCACCACGCCAGCCAACCAGCAGGCGTCACCCAGAGGCTCTGGCGTCCTGCCGTGACTCGCCCCAGCAATGCCGTGCGTCAATTAACTGCATCGCTGAGAAAACGTAATCGGTCAGTAACCACCCCGGTGAATTCCCTGCCGGGGTGGTTACTCCTATGAAACCGATGCTCTGCATTTTACGGTATCCATGGCACTTGTTGTTTCAACCAAGCAGCCTTTTCTCGTCGTGCATTTCCGCCGCGAAGCGGCAGAAGCGCTGAAAGCGCGGCCTAAGATAGCCCAGGGCAAGCGGCGCCGAAGGCGCGCGCCGCCCTGGGTAGCGCGCCATATTGGTCCGTGTTCCTCAGCCTCTTTGGCTTCAGTCGGCGAAGCTGACTGGAGCCAAAGAGGCAATGGAACTCATTGATTGCTGCAGCAATTTTGCGCTGTGACCCTTCGTCGCAGGTCTTTTAGGCCGCCCCTTCAGGGCTCTATTGGGATGGGGCACCTTACCCAGGGCGACGCGCCCTGCGGGCGCTTGCCCTGGGCTATCTTAGGGCGCACCTTCGGTGCTCAAAACCTCGGCGAATGATCACGCGAACGGTCACCAATCAACTCATCGCCAACCATTGCCAGTACACCACGTGAAGAGCATTAATCCTATGAAACCCGTTGCCGTATAGGTCGGCGGAAATCAAGGTCGAATGGTTGGGCGGCGGCGGGCCGTGGGTTTCCTGCAAATTGTCCCCGGTGTTATCCCCACCAAGATAGTTACTTACCGATTACGTCTCGCGGCCGTGGAGTGGGCGTCTCGCCCACTCCGACAAGACGGCTCATTAAACCGTCCTCGTCATCCACGCCGACCGTACCCGGCCCGTCTCCGCCGCCCGCACGAGCCGCTGCTACTCTGGGCCCGCTATGAATTCGCAGCCGTAAAGGTCGGCGGAAATCAAGGTCGAATAGCTGGGCGGCGGCGGGCCGTGGGTTTCCTGCAAATTGTCCCCGGTGAATTCCCTGCCGGGGTGGTTACTCCTATGAAACCGATGCTCTGCATTTTACGGTATCCATGGCACTTGTTGTTTCAACCAAGCAGCCTTTTCTCGTCGTGCATTTCCGCCGCGAAGCGGCAGAAGCGCTGAAAGCGCGGCCTAAGATAGCCCAGGGCAAGCGGCGCCGAAGGCGCGCGCCGCCCTGGGTAGCGCGCCATATTGGTCCGTGTTCCTCAGCCTCTTTGGCTTCAGTCGGCGAAGCTGACTGGAGCCAAAGAGGCAATGGAACTCATTGATTGCTGCAGCAATTTTGCGCTGTGACCCTTCGTCGCAGGTCTTTTAGGCCGCCCCTTCAGGGCTCTATTGGGATGGGGCACCTTACCCAGGGCGACGCGCCCTGCGGGCGCTTGCCCTGGGCTATCTTAGGGCGCACCTTCGGTGCTCAAAACCTCGGCGAATGATCACGCGAACGGTCACCAATCAACTCATCGCCAACCATTGCCAGTACACCACGTGAAGAGCATTAATCCTATGAAACCCGTTGCCGTATAGGTCGGCGGAAATCAAGGTCGAATGGTTGGGCGGCGGCGGGCCGTGGGTTTCCTGCAAATTGTCCCCGGTGTTATCCCCACCAAGATAGTTACTTACCGATTACGTCTCGCGGCCGTGGAGTGGGCGTCTCGCCCACTCCGACAAGACGGCTCATTAAACCGTCCTCGTCATCCACGCCGACCGTACCCGGCCCGTCTCCGCCGCCCGCACGAGCCGCTGCTACTCTGGGCCCGCTATGAATTCGCAGCCGTAAAGGTCGGCGGAAATCAAGGTCGAATAGCTGGGCGGCGGCGGGCCGTGGGTTTCCTGCAAATTGTCCCCGGTGAATTCCCTGCCGGGGTGGTTACTCCTATGAAACACGCTGCCGCAAAGGTCGGCGGAAATCAAGGTCGGATGGCTGGGCGGCGACTGGCCGTGGGTTTCCTGCAAATTGTCCCAGCGAAGCGCCGGGGTGTACACTGACCGATTACAGAAAACGTAAAACCCTATATTCTGCAAAGTTGGCTATGCAAAAACATAGCATATGTTGTATACCACATTGCCACGGCTCAAGCACGGCCGCAGGGCAATTACCCGCATGCGACACCCAGGCGCTGCCCCCGAGAGTCCACAACAGCCGACCGACTGCGGAGCCTTTGCGGCATTCCCTGCCAGCCCAAATTTCAGGTTCAACCGCCGATCTATTGAAAAAAAGAGCTCCATTGCCAGAAATTCTCAATAGAACAATTGCAGAGTGTCTTTAGGAGTCGTGCGATTTCTTATACTGAACCAAGAGAGCGTATGAGGGTATTGAAGGGATCAAGGGAAGAATTTTTCTGGTGCTTCACCCAGGGCCTTGGCGAATTTACTAGCCGCTTTCATGGTCAGCTTGCGCTTGCCGGTTTCATACTCGCTGATCATCACCTGCGCAATACCGGAACGCTCAGCCAAGTCATTCTGGGTTAGGTCATGTTTCAAGCGAAACCCCATCAGCAGTGAGCCGGGAGTGACCGCCGTCCGCCAATAGCATGACTCTTGGACCTTGACAACGCTATCATCGTCCTCATCCGTGGAAAGAATCTCCACGTTGAATCCCTTCTGGAGACAATCCAGTATTTCTGCAGCCCCATCGCCATGAATGGATATCTCAGTACGGGGCGTTTTCACGACTGCCAACAGAGTACACATCGATGATTACACTGCCCCACCGTTGTCTCCCTCGCGTAATTAGTACGATTATCTCATTGCCTCATATGCCCCCCAAAAGACAGCTCAAAAGTCAATTCTTCAAGGCAGTCAAGGGCACGACAAATACGCCATCTGGCCTTTGGTAGGCGGCGTTGGTCAAGCCACAAACAACCGCCAGAACCGATGCTGGCGCACCGCCTGATTTTTCTATACTCGCGTTGACCGACAACAGCTGGTTGGCAGCACTGTCAATTTGATTTGCCCCAAGTTTGATCTCGAAAGCGCACCAGCTTTTATCAGGCAATTCAATTACGGCGTCGATTTCGTTGTTCTTGTAATCCTGATAATGATAGAGTTCGCCGCCAAAGGAATTTGCGTACACCCGCAAATCACGCTCAGCCAGCGCCTCAAACAGGAAACCATACGTTTCCAGATCATTGATCAGGCCCTCGGGGTTAAGTCTCAGCAGGGCACAAGTCAATGACGGATCGGCCAAATGGCGTTTTTCTGCTTGCTTGATGCGAATGGACGACCTGGTTGCAGGCGAAAAAGGCAGCTGGTTATCCAACAGGAACAGCCTGCGAAACGTTTCCAGATAGGCTGCAATGGTGTCATCATCAATATCTTCCGCATCAATTGCCCTGATGTCGTTCTTCAAAACCTTGTTCGTGGCCGTAGTGCTTTCGTTGCGCGCCAGCGATTTCAGCAACAAGGTCATCTTCTGAACATTTTTCTTACTGCCATCCAGTCGCGCGATGTCATTTTCCAGAATTGCCGCGAGGTACTCTTTCGCCAATAGCCCGGCGTTCGCAACTGGTACAGACAAATTACCCGGCCAACCACCGCGAACGATATGCTCTGCCAATGATCGTAATTCCACCTCGCCAGTCAAGGCGGGAGTCATTCGGCCTCGACATAACTCCGCCAACGATACCACGCCTGATGAAAGGCCCGCTTCAAAAAGACTCATCGGCCGCATCCGCAGCCGTCCAATACGACCGGCGCCACTATGCAAGACTCCCTTCTGGTTGGGAGTGGCAGAGCCAGTCAATATGAATTGACCTTTGGCGTTGCGCTTATCAACCTCAGCACGGACGGCATCCCATAACAGCGGGACCTCCTGCCACTCATCCAGCAGGCGCGGCACAACACCATCCAGAACCAAAGCAGGTGATAGTTCCGCTAGCCGCTTGTTCTGAAAATTGCCATCTGGACTGCCAAGCAGAAATTCACTCTGGCTGTGCTGGCGCGACGTCCAAGTCTTGCCACACCACTTGGCGCCTTCAATCACAACCGCGCCAAACGCAGTCAGATAGTCGGCAACGGCGACGTCGAGCAATCGGGGTAGATAAGTGTCTTTCTTCATGGCAGTACCTCGCAACTTATTGATCAATCGCAAAGTAAGATACTGCGGGGCAGCTCCTCATACAAGAAAATTCGGTCAGATTTCAGATTTTCATTCGGTCAGATTTCAGATTTCCATTCGGTCAGATTTCAGATTTCCATTCGGTCAGATTTCAGATTTCCATTCGGTCAGATTTCAGATTTCCATTCGGTCAGATTTCAGATTTTCATTTGGTTGGATTCTTCCAGGACATTCCACTGGCTGCCTGGCCCATGCGTGTAATGCTCTTTATGATACGGTTCTGCAGGGCTTTCAGCTTCCGCAACAAGCACAATGTACATTTCTACACCGGCGCAATTTCATCGCCGCAAAGCGGCAAGCACCACCAGGGAAAATACCATGCGAATGCGTGGCGGGCATTCCATCGCCGCGAAGCGACAGAAGCGCTGAAAGCGCGAAACATACCAGCCCACGGCAAGCGCGCTGAAGGCGCGAGCCGCCCTGGGTTAAGCGCCATTTTTGTTCTTGTTCCTCGGCCTCTTTGGTCCCAGTCGGCGTCGCCGACTGGGACCAAAGAGGCACTGGAACCTACTTTTCCTGCTTGCTATGTCGCGCCCACCGCATGCTTTTGGCCGCCCTTTTAGGGCTCCATATGTAGTGTGCCGTGCTCCCAGCGTCAGCGAGTGGCGTTGAGTTCCAGCAGGATGGCACTATGCGCGGCGATGCGTTCGGGCATGGCACCGGCGAGTGTCCAGCCGGGAGCGATGCTCAGCGGCGGCGGTACTTCTTCCGTGTGATTATTGACGGCGACGACCCAGAGATGCTGATCGCCGTCGGGGTGTTCCGTCAGAGTGACCAGCGGGTGGTTCGACCGGACTGCACGTTGCGCCAGCACGCGCCCAGCAAAGGCCTGGTAGAGCTCAAACCACGGCGCCTCACCCGGACGATGGAAGGCGCCCGCCCGGCCGGCCAGGTAACGCTCCAAAGGCAAGGTCAGCAGATAGACTTCACCCAGGCCAAAGGCGTGGCGAATATACACCGGATTGCCGTCGGCTTCCGTTGCCAGTATTTCGGCGTCATCGCAGAGCAATGCCAGGCGGAAAGGCGCGTCGATGGCGTACTGCACCCCGCCACGGGTGAATTGCGCCGGCCCACGGCGCGCCTCGCGATAGTCCACGCTGGCGCCGAAGACCTCCTCGAAGGGACTCAGCGCGCCGTCGTCCATGGACAGATACAGCGTCGCACCAGCCCGCACCCGTTCCAGCAGCGCCTGCATTTCGTGATTGCGCGACCAGTTGGCGCCGCAAATGCCCGGAACCACATAAAGTGCGCTGTCGACCAGGGGTTCGTCCACATACTGGAAACGCATATCGAAGCCGGCCTGCTTAGCCAGCATAAAAGCGCTCCAGCCATTTTCCATGAAGCGGTTGAAATTCATGTCGCGGCTAATGATGCACACGGCGTCCTGCCGGCAGGGCGGCAGAGGCGACACCGGCAGCGCGCTGACAAAATCGCCGAAAGCGCGGATTTCCTCCCCGACGGGCTTGAGCTGGAAGTCAGGCGTGTAGAGTCCGAGCTGCCGTTCCCAACTGCTCCAGTCGTAAGGCGGGTGTTTGAGTTGCGACTGGTCAAACGCGCACCACCAGACAAAATAGTCCGACCCGTGCGCCCAGGCGTTGAGCATGGCGTTGCGGGCAAAGGCCGCCTTGGTCTTTTCATTGCAATAACTCGGCGCAAAAGTGCCGATCTCCTCCACAAAGGCCGGCCGATGACCGAAATCGCGATAGAAGCACGTCTCGACCGTCGCCTGAAAGACCGCCCGGATCGACGTGTGCGCGTCCACCCGCGCCGGCAGCTTCGACGGCGAATGCGGATAGGGATGGGACGTCAGCAGGTCGCAGAGCTCGCCCTGCGTCTCAATCGCCCAATTTGCCCCGGCGGCGAATTCGGCGTCGGCAGCCGGCAGCAAGCCATGCATGCCCGATGCCACCGGCCGGCTGCTGTCCTCCGCGCGAATAGCGGCGGTGATGGCGTTGGTCCAGTTCCAGGCCTGCTCGGCGCTGCTCACCGGCCCCATGCAATTGCATTCGTTGCCCAATTCCCACATGCGTATCGCCGGCAAATCCCGCCATGCCCGCACCAAGCATCGCACCATGCGCACCTGCCATTTGATTGCCAGCGGGTCGGTGAGTGGATTAAGCCCCGCAAAGGCCGGCGGCATGTACAGCTCGCCGCTCATCCAGCCTGTGACCAACCCAACGATCAAGCCCATGCCGTGCTCCGCCGCAATCTCCGCCAGCGTGCGGAAGCGCGCCAACTGCACCTCGTCCACGCCAGCCTGGCCACTGGCCGTAGCCGGCAAAGGCTCGCCATGCAGGCGCAACTCAATCTTTTGCCCGCCAAAGCCGCGCAGGAGTTCCAACGGCTGGAATTCCGGCCAGCGCGGAAAAACCCGCACGACCTGCATCCCGGCGGCGGCCATCAGTGCGAAGTCCTGGCGCACCACGTCCTCCCGCCAATCCGCCCACATCTTCACACCCGCATGGGACGCCCAGTAGTTACAGCCGACCTGCATTGCCGCCTCCGTCCTTGTTTATTCTGACATCCTAGCAGTTCTCACCTTGTCAATAATTGGCAAAATCACCAATCAGGAACATATTCCTAGTTTGCCTTATAACCAAGTACCGTTCCAGGAGAAAATACTGCCATGGATTGCCTGCTGACCGACATCGAGGCCCGTATCCTCGGTTGCCTGATCGAAAAACAAGTCACTACGCCCGATAGCTACCCGCTGACCCTCAACAGCCTGATGCTGGCCTGCAACCAGAAATCCAACCGCGACCCCGTTGTCGACTATGACGATGTCACCGTGGTCAAGGGCCTTGACGGCCTGCGAGACAAAAAGCTCGCCATGATGATCGGCATGGACGGAGCTCGCGTCCCCAAATACGAGCACAACTGCGACTACACGCTGCCCATGCCGGCCGAGGAGCTCGCCCTGCTCGCCGTGCTCATGCTGCGCGGCCCCCAAACCGCCGGCGAACTGAAGACCCGCACCGAACGCTACCACGCCTTCGCCAGCGTCGAAGAAGTCGAAGCCATCCTCAGCCGCATGGCCGATCAACCCACGCCGCTGATCGTCAAACTGCCCCGACAGCCCGGCAAGCGCGAGGGACGCTTCGCACACCTCCTCTGCGGTGAACCCGTCGTGCCCGAAACGCCCAGCGCACAGCCCCAACCCGAAGCGGCGCGCCTCGAACTTGAAGCCAACAATACTCGTATGGACCTCATGGCCGACCAAATCAGCCAGCTGCAGGAAAAAATCGCCGCAATCCAGGAACAACTTACCGAACAATATTCCATCATCGAAAAGTTGCGCGAACTGCTCTGAAGTGCCGCCAGCCACGACACGAGCTGTTGCAGCAGCGAACACAAGCAGATATATTGGCCCCTAACATACGCTGGCTTCCGAAAAAAAGATGGATCACATGGATACGCCTCTGGAGCTTTTCATTTTCATCGACGCACTAGGCTGGCGTATTGCGCAGCACCATCATTTTCTCGAAGACCTGATGCCCTACCGGCAGCCCGTCACCATGCAGTTCGGCTACTCCTGCACTGCCCTGCCTACCATCCTCAGTGGCAAAAAACCCGTCGATCACGGCCACCTCAGCTTCTTCTACCTCGATCCGGCAAATTCGCCCTTCAAGGCCTTCCGCTTTCTCAAGCACGTGCTGAAGCCCGCGTCACTATGGGACCGCGGCCGAGTCCGCCACCAACTCTCCAAGATCTTTCGCGCCGCCTACGGCTATACCGGCTATTTCCAGCTCTACGCCGTGCCCTTCGACCGCCTACCCTACTTCGACTACTGCGAAAAAAAGAACATTTTCGGCCCCGAGGGCCTCGCGCCCGTGCCAAACCTCTTCGACCTTCTCCTGCGCTCAGGCCTGCAATTCCACATCACCGACTGGCAGCTGCCCGAAGCGCAAAACTTCGCCCTTGCCGGCGATGCCGCCGCACGCAAGGACATGAACTTCATCTTCCTCTACACGGCGTCGCTCGACGCGCACCTGCACAACCACGTCGGCGACGACAAGGCCATCCAGCAAAAACTCGATTTCTTCGACTTCAATATCCGCAAGCTCATCCAAGTCGCCAAGAGCCACCATCCGCGCTGCCATGTCACCGTGATATCCGACCACGGCATGACGCCACTGCGGGGCGTCTTTGATGCCAAAGCCCAGATTGCCGCCACACCGCTGCTCTTCGGCAAGGACTACACAGCCTGCTATGACGCCACCATGGCCCGCTTCTGGTTCCATCGTCCCGGCGCTGAAGAAAAAATCCGCCAGGCCATGGCCAAGGCCCCCGGTCATTGGCTCAATGACGACGAAAAATGCCGCTACGGCATCGACTTCCCCGACCACAAGTACGGCGATGCCATTCACCTGCTTGACCCCGGCTGGCAAATCGCACCCTCTGACATGGGCGTCAAGCCCCTCAATGGCATGCACGGTTATACTCCCGACGACGAGCTGTCCAACGCTAGCCTCCTCTCCGATACACCGTTTGACGACTGCCCCGTGCAGGAAGTGGCTGATCTCTTCACGCTGATGAAGAAACGCATTCAGGACATGCGCCTGGACGCCCTGGAGCACATCACCCTCTAGAGACCCGCAGCGCCGTCCGCACGTCAAGCCCCCGGGCACCACGTGCCAACAACCCTGACGAACGCCGCGACCAGCCCAGGCAGCCATGAAACACAATGCCCATATTCTCAAAAACACCCTGACCAACTACCTTCTCGTCGGCCTGCGCATCGTGCAAGGCGTCCTAGTCACCCGCTGGCTGTTCAACTCCCTCGGCAAAGAATACTACGGTTTCTGGTCACTGATCTGGATGATTCTGGTCTATGCGCTGCTGCTGGACTTCGGCTTCAGCAAGGCCGCCCAGAAATACACCGCCACCGGCCTGTTCAAAAGCAACCCCGATACCTACAATCGCTACCTGACGGCGGTCTTCTCACTACTCACGCTGATGGCCACCGCCATCGTCGCCGGCAGCTTCATCGCCAGCCACTTCCTGGCTGCGCTCACCCGCATCGACTCGCCAGAGCAACTCGCCTACTGCCAGCTCACACTGCGCGTCTTCGGCATCGGCTGTGCACTGGTTTTCCCCACCGGCATCTTCCCCGAAATACTCGTCGGCCTGCAAAAAATCTACCTGCGCAACTACGTCCTCATTGGCACGCGCATTGCTGAGACCATCGGCATCGCTGTCATCCTGGCCATGGGAGGCTCGCTGCTGGGCCTGGCCATCTTCTCCGTAACCCTTAATTTGAGTACCAATCTGGTGATGTACGCGCTCTGCCGGCGGGAAATACCCCACCTGCGTCTGCGCTTCCGCTGGGACCCGACAACGCTCAAAGAGCTCGCCAACTTCAGCGGCTTCATCTACCTCATCTCCATCAGCCGCCTCGTTCTCCTCAAAACCGACCACATCGTCCTCAGCGCCTTCGCCGGCCTCAACGCCGTTGGCGTCTACCAGCTCGGCAGCCGCCTGCCCGAACTCTGCGGCAATCTTGCCACTCAGTACCAGGAAAACATCGCGCCAATCAGCGCAGCCCTCCACGCCGACAATCAACAGCAGAGCCTGCGCGACGTTATCTTCTTCGCCATGCGTTTTAGCAGTTTCATGGCCGTAGGCGGCATCGCCCTGGCCTATATCGTCTGCCAAGACCTTATCGCCCTCCTCTTCAATGTCCACGACGCCGATGTCATCACTGCTTGCCGCTGGTTGCTCCTCAACGCCACTTTCACCATCGCCGTCCGCAGCGTTTCCGATAAATTTCTCATGATGTCCGGCCGCCACCGCCTCCTGACCGGCATCTATTTTTCCGAAGCCGCAGCCAATCTGCTCATCAGCCTGCTGCTGGTCCGCCGCTACGGCGTCACCGGCGTTATCATCGGTACACTTATTCCCAACGCCATCATCGCCATTCTCGTTCTGGTGCCTTATATTATGACCTTTACACATAGATCGCCCTTGGCTTTTTTGGACAAGGTGTATTTGCGACCAGTGCTGGCTGCGGCGCTGATGACCCTGGCAGTCATCGGTACTAGGCACGGCTTGGCAGGTACCATGCCACAGCTGCTACAGCTGAGCGTCACCATAGCAGTAGGCGCCTTGGTTTACTGCGCGGTCTCTTTGGGCATCAATCCCGACGACTGGCAGGCTTTGCATAGGGTTTTTCGTCATAAACTGAAGAAACAGGGGCAATCAGACACGACTGCCGGACATTGAACCACCGCCCAGAAACGCGGTCCGCAACAGGGAAGGAACGACGACGATGGAGATTACCCAGAATAACCAGAATGGCGTGCAAGTCATTGAAGTCAAAGGCCGCCTCACCGCCGACTGCGCGGAAACCTACAAGCAGACGCTGACGGACGTCGTCGCCCAAAACAATCGCCTGGTCATCGACCTCGCCCAACTGGAATATATTGACAGTACCGGCCTGGGCGCCATGGTCTATATCCTTCAACAGACGCTCGATAACGGCGGCGAGCTCAAACTAGCGCGCCTACAGGGCAAATCACGCATCGTCTTCGATATCACCAAGGCCTACAAAATCTTCGATATTTTCGACACCGTCGAAGAGGCCGCCGCCGCCATCAAGAACAAATAAGTACCGGGGCCACCCCTCGACCCGAATGCGCCAAGGGCACCATTCTGCCTGCCCCACTTTCCACCCCGTGGAAAACCACCCCCATTCGCGCCGCGGCCCCGACAGCATGTCGTCGCCGCGGCGCTGTGGTATTCAGCCACGACAGACACCGCACCATGTCCGCCATATCAATTATCATCCGCGCCCACAATGACGCTGTCTACCTCCCGCAGGTCTTGGCCGGTCTCCGTCGCCAGACCCGCAGGGACTTCGAGCTCATCGCCTGCGACGACCGCTCCAGCGACTGCTCGGCCGATCTCCTGCGCAGCTGGCCGGGCGTCGTCGTGCTCCCGCCCGAACAGAACGGCTACGTCCCCGGCAAAGTCCTTAACCGCGCTGTCCGCGCCGCCCACGGCGATATCGTCGTCTTCAACAATGCCGATGCGGTCATCCAGGACGAACGCTGGCTCGAAGAACTTGTCGCCCCCCTGGCCGACGATCACGTCGCGGCGGTCTATGCCCGACAGTTGCCCCGGCCAGACGCCTGGCCGATGGTCCAACGCGATCACGAACAAGCCTTTGGCGACAACCCGCAAGGACCCGGCTGGCGCCATTTCTTTTCGCTGGCCAGCTCCGCCGTCCGCCGCGATCTGCTGCTGGCAACGCCGTTCAGCGAATCCCTGCAGTACTCCGAAGACGTCGACTGGACCTGGCGCATGCGCAAACAAGGCTGGCTCATCCGCTACGCCCCCAGCGCCCGCGTCGAACACTCACACAACTACCCGCCAGCGGCACTACGCAAACGCTTCTACAACGAGGGTCTCGCTGACGCCGCCATCTTCGGCGACAAGCCGCAGCCCCTCCGCGCCTGCCTGCAGGCCGCCACTGACAGCGCCCGCGACCTCAAATACTGCGTCGCCAACCACCTCTGGACCGGCCTCCTCATGGCCGCACCCTACCGCTGGCGACAAAAACTCGCCCACGACCGCGGCCTCAGAGACTACCGCCCAAAACAGCAGTAGCCCAGAAGTCAGGCGAAATATCACCGCCTTGCCCCAAACCTGACAACACTTCGCCCACCGGGGTTCACTCGCCGTCGGGGAGGAATTTCTCCAGGTGTATGCCGTGTGAGGCCTTGAGGAACACCCAGCTGCCTTTGGGGAAGTGGCCGGCGAGGGCCGCCTTGGCCATGGCCGTATCGGGATAATGCTCCAGGCCCAGCGTGGCGGCGGCGGCGGCCATGTGCGGTCCGACGGTGATCACACGGGCGTCAGGCATCTTCTCGCGCACCCAGCGGAGCAGATCGCGATGCGCGGCTTCGCAATGGTCGCCCAATTCCAGCATGTCGCCAAGGAGGAGAATGCGCGTGGTCACCTGCCGGCTGATTTCGGCGAACCAAGTGATGCTGGCGCGCATGCTGTCCGGCCCGGCGTTATAGGCGTCATTGACCCAGTGAATGCCCTGGCGCTCGCATTCGGCCATGCGGTTGTCCGGCAGTACACACTGCTGTAGGCCGCGGGCGACTTCCGCCAGGCTCAGGCCGTAAATCATACCGACGGCGGCCGCGCCGGCGGCGTTGCGGGCCTGGTGCTCGCCGCCGATTTGCCAGGTCAATTCGACGCGTTCGCCGTTGTCTCGTCGCGTCAGCGCCAGCCCGTAACCGCCCTTGCGCTGGCCGAGATACTCGCAGCGCATATCGGCTTCAGCTGCGGCACCGAAGGTAATGATGCGGCGTGGCGCGGCATGCGCGCGCAGGATGTCGATGCCCTCGGCTTCCACGGGAATGATCGCCACGCCGTCCAGCGCGCTCATGGCCAGCAAATCGCCTTTTTCCTCGGCGACGCCACGCAGGTCCCGGAAGAATTCCAGGTGTGCAGCGCCGATGCTGCAGATCAGTCCGTGCTGGGGCATGGCCATCTTGGCCAACGTGACAATCTCGCCCGGGTGGTTGCTGCCCATCTCGATGACTGCGGCGGCCGTTTCACGGGTGATCCGCAGCAGATTGCGCGGCACCCCGAAGTGATTGTTGGTGTTGGCGATGGTCTTGAGAACCCGCCCCGGCCAGCGCTGCGCCAACACCGCCGCGCAAAGCTCTTTCGTGCTGGTCTTGCCGCAGCTGCCCGTAATACCCAACACTGGCAACGCAGAAAATTTCAGGCGATGCGCGCGCGCCAGGGCCTGGAAGGCCGCCAGGCCGTCTGCAACCCGCAGACAGCCGCAGCCGGCGGCCTCTGCGGCCGACCGCTCTTCGGCCGTCAGATCACGCTGCACACACAGCGCGGCCGCGCCGGCCTGCACGGCTGGCAAGATATAGCGATGGCCGTCGGTTAATTCGCCAGCTATCGCCACAAATAACGCGCCGGGACGCAACTCGCGGCTGTTGTCCTGGACGGCATTCACGCCCGTCCGCAACGACGACGGCGGCAAGAGCCACGTGCCCTCGGTGATCCTGGCAAGATCCTGCCACGAAAAAAATAAATCGCTCATTGACTAATCTCCACTGGCGATGTGAAAACAACCCGTGCCGCCGAGCTTGAGACGGCCTGTGCCTCTGCGGCGGCGAAAAAACGCATATTGCCTCAAGAATACTCCCGGCTTGGCGGCGGACAAAAACCATAAAGACTCAAGAATACTCCCGGTGCGGACACTTTGCAACGCTATACACCGGCAATTCCCGCTGGGACGGCGGCGCTCCCAGGACTATTGCCGCCGGGACGGCGGCGCGCCCAGGATGATTGCCGCCAATACTGGCGCGACGCATTGGACACCCAAGCTTCTCCCCCCCCAAATAATAATCTGCGTCAATCTGCGGCATTTGCGGATAGAAAGCACCCCGGCCGCGACACACGCGCTGCGACTGGACGATAGACCATGCCGCTTGCCGAATAGCCGTAAGCGGTCAGCCATTGATAACGGATGCTAGGCATGCCGCCGACGTCAACCCCAGGTATGCAAGTGAGTTCCATTGCCCCTTTTGGCCCCAGTCAGCTTCGCCGACTGGGGCCAAAGGGGCCGAGGAACACGAACATAGTCGCCGTTGCACCCAGGGCGGCGCACGCTTTCAGCGTGCCTGCCCTGGACTGGTATGTTTCGCGCTTTCAGCGCTTCTGCCGCTTCGCGGCGACTGAAATGTTGACCAGTGGCAAGGCATGACATCAAAGAGCGTTTGCCCTGCAAAGTGTATACGTAATTTGTGAACGGCACCTTACCTATTTCCGCGAGAGAAAAGTTGTCCGGCCACGTTGATCCCGCAATACGGGACTACTTGCCGCCGGACAGCGGTTGGATTTCGTCTCCATAGTGATGGAGCACGGGCTGAGCGGATGGGACGGTTCATGTCCTTGCCGTGAATCGTGCTCACGAGGCGGAAGCCCAGATTGTTGTTCCGGTTCGACGGCCAGTTCCTGTTGCGGTTCGCCGAACGGCAGTTGTTCGCGTTGTTGTTCCAGCTGCCGCCCCGGTTGACGCGATTGGACCCGCCGGCAGCGCCTCGACTCCGCCAGCCCAAAATGAAAATTGTCAATTAATGCCTTCGTCTATCTGCCGATGCCTGGGCGCACGCCCAGAAAAACCGCGTCAGCACAAACAGCCCGCACATAATCAACCATTTTTGCCTCGCTGATCACCCCCTCCGTAAACTGCTGCTCACGGTGCCGCGCCTGACGCTCCATGCGGTGGTATCTGCGCTGTTTAAATCGCAATATGCCGGGAAACACCCGGAGACCGAGGTATGGAATCCCCTCTGAACACGGTGCAAACAGCCGGGCCTCGGCCTTGATCGACAGCGCCCTCTCTCTTGTAAGCCACTCGGTGAGAGCATCGCAATACCCCCAAAGTGCAGCTTTGTTGTCAGCGAACAGCAACATGTCATCCATATAGCGGATAAAACCCGGTACGCCCCTGTCATCCAGGATGAAATGATCCGCTCCATCCAGATAGAAGTTGGCAAACCACTGACTGGTCAAGTTGCCGATGGGCAGCCCTTTGCCGGAGTTCTGTCCAGGAAAAGGGTGACAGACAATACGGGTGAGCAGGTCGAGCAGCTTTTGTTCTCGGAAGAGCCGGCCGAGCAGGCCCAGAAGAATCCCGTGGTCCACGCTGTCGAAGAAGCGCTTCACGTCCAGTTTGCAGAAGTATCCGAACCGACGCGCAAACTCGAGCGCCCGCAACACCGCACGATGGGTTCCCTTGCCCTCCCGGCAGGCGAACGAGTCGTAGATGAACCGCCGTTCGATCACCGGCCCGATCACGCTGCAGACCGCATGCTGCACCACCCGGTCACGGAACGGCGCGCAGCTGATCCGTCGAGGCTTGGGGTCCATGACACGGAACTGGTCGTAGCCAGAGGGCTCATAGCCGCCGCTACGCAGATCGTATTCGAGGGCAGACAACTCGCTGCCCGCATTCGCCACGAAACGCGTCACCCCCGGACGGTCCATCTTGCCGCGAGCGGCACGATCCATGGCTGACAGGAGGTTCTCCCGCGCGCAAACCTGATCGAAAAGACCGCCGACCGATTTCATCGCCCTTCGTCTCCTTCTTCAGGTGTTTTCCCAGCCGCCGCAGACGGTTCCGGCTGCAGATCGTCGGGGATCAACTTGAGGATATCCTGACCATACTTTTGACAGGTCCCCTCGCCAATCCCCTCAATCTCTTTAAGCGCGGCCAAGCTATGCGGCAGGCGGCGGCAGATTTCTGCTATCTGCACATTGCGCATGATCACGTAGCTGGGAACGCCATCCTGCTTTGCGCGTTCATTCCGCCATTGCCGCAGGTCCCGGTAGAGCTTCTGAAGGTGTTCCGACAGGGCCGTGCCGGGATCGTTCTCCGGCCGGAACTTCGTCTCCGGCTTCGTATTGTCGCCGTTCAGGAGTAAAACCAGGGCCAAATGCGGCACATTCCCATGCATGAAAAAGTGGTCGCGCACCTCAAGCACGTCGCACCCCGAGACAACCTTGGCAAGATCATCCTCGGGAAATCCCTGCAAGCCTTCGCTATAACGGAGGGTGATGACACGTGTTTTCACGGCCTATGTCTCCTGAAACAGAAATCCGAAAAATTGAATCGACCAGGGGCTGCGCCCCTGGACCCCAACGCCGCTTGCAGCGGCTTGCCGCTGCGGCTGCGCCGCCCCTGCCGGGACGCGGCAAGACCGCGCAACACGGCGAAAAGGACGGCAAGGACTACTGAACCGCCCTCACGAGGCGGAAGCCCAGAATGATGCCCCGGCGCGACGGCCAGTCCCTGTTGCGGTCCGCCGAACGGCAGTCGTACGCGTAGCGGCCCCAGCCGCCGCCCCGGGCGACGCGATCGGACCCGCCGGCAGCGCCTGGGGGATCGGTCTGAGCCGCACTCCCCAGTTCGCTCTGATACCAGTCCAGGCACCATTCCCATACGTTACCGTGCATGTCATAAAGCCCCCACTGATTCGGCAAATAGCTGCCGACTTTGGCAGAGCCAACGGATGTGTCACCATCAGATGAATAACCTGATCCGCCATTGTACCAGTATCGCCCGACCTCGGCTACATTCGGGCATTCATATTCATCGGTCAAATTCTTCCCCGAATTCAAGGCGGTCGTGGTCCCTGCCCGGCAGGCATACTCCCATTGTGCTTCCGTCGGCAGGTCGAAGTCCAGGCCGGTTTTGGTCCGCAGCCGCCCCAGGAAGGAGCCGGCATCAACAGCATTGTTGCCCGGCCAGCCTGCTCCGGCGCTACTTCCACGAATGTCGTCGTAACTGATCTGTTCCACTGGGCGGGCATCGCGATAGGATGCGTTGGAAAACCAACTTGGCCAGTTGCCCATCACCCGCTCCCATTGCTTCTGGGTCACTTCAAAGACACCCACATAGAAGTCCTTGGTCAGGGTCACCGGATGCTGGGTCTCGTCAGGATCTCGCCCCAGTTCATTTGCTGGCGACCCCATGGTGAAAGTACCAGCAGGAATTTTTCGTAGCACCAGCTTCGTGGTCTTGTATTCGTCAGTCCAGCCGCCGGCCGGGGCGGTCGTGCGAGTGCTAACCGGGTAGCTCGCGGCGTCAGGCCCTGCTGACAAGTCAATAACGAGATAGGTATCCTCAGGCGGCGCAACATATCCACCTGGCCAATATAGCCAATAACCGTTCCCGGCAAGCAGATTTTCCGTCGGATAAAAGCGCTGCCCATTCCACCCCCAGGCGACGGCACCGGCGCTCCACAGGCTGCGGTCGCACAGCGGGCCCACAAAATTCCAGCCCAATTTCAGGCTCGCCTCGAAATCAAAGCTTTCAAGGGCAGTACCAAAAAGTGTGACTTCATCCGCTGCCTGACAATAGATCCAATATGCCTGGGTTGCAGCCAGGTTGCCGCTGAGAGCATAGGCCTTGCTGCTTGCATCCAGCGTCATCGCCCCTTTATTCAGCAGCAGAGACTGGGAATCCTGGTCAAGATTTAGACTGGCGCTGATCAGGTTCCAGCCGGCAGTGAGTTTACAGGAGTAGTAATACGCGGTAGGCAAGCCTGCGTAGTGAGTACCCCAGCCGGCAGTCCCGAAAACATGGTAGGCCGTGCCGGGGACGCCCAAAAAATGGTTATCGCCCTCAGTAAGCGGCGGAACACCGGCAAAATAGACTGCCAGGAGACTCGAACACCCATCGAAAGCCCAGCCGCCGATACTGGTCACGCTGGCGGGAATGATCACCTTGGCGAGCTGTGCGCAATAGGAAAACGCCCCTTCACCAATGCTGGTGACGCTGTCGGGTATCAACACGCTTGCAAGCAGTCCACACTCATCAAAGGCCCAAGCGCTGATGCTGACAACGCCATCGGGAATCTGATAGGCGCCGGATTTTGCGGCGGGATACAACAATAAAATCGTCATGTTTTTGTCGAACAGAACGCCATCTACGCTGCTGTAGGCGGGATTGGCCTGGGACACGACAAATTCAACCAGCCTCAGGCAGAGATCAAACGGGTATTCACCCATGGTGACAACCCCGGCGCCTATACTCACCTTGCTCAGATTGTCGCATTCGGCAAAGGCCCAATCCCCGATACTGATAACGCTGTCGGGTATGGCCACGCCGGTGATAGAGGCTAAATAAGCGAATGCCTCCTCGCCAATGCCGGTCACCGGCACGCCGTCAATCGTGTTGGGTATGACGATGTCGCCGCCGGCGCCAGTATATTGAGTTATGGTGACTTCGTTATTGCTGATGGTATACTCGTAATCGTCGTCACTTCTGACGGCACTGCGCAGGATGCTATTGCCGTCTTGTTGCGGAGCTGTGCGACGAGAGGCGAGTCCTAGTGCCATGTCAACGCTGGATGCAAAGTCCACGGCGTTACTCGTGCCGGCAGGCAACATCCGTGATGGCTCTGCAGACACAGACAGCATGAAGAAAAGCAAAAAAGTCAATGAACAGACTCTGGCCACTCTACAGATTGATTTGCGTGCTGGTCGCAACGCCTTTGCGTTCATGTCACGCATCGCCACTGAATGTCTGAGTTGTCTGAAGAATTCCATCCTTCGCCTCCTGATTTTGCTCTTTCCACGGTTTGCTTTCAACACCTCTCCCGGTTGCGGTGTGAGTTCTGTCAAAAATCATACTATTGTTTCATCGCAACTTACTATTTTTGAGTAACCTACGCTTAGTTATCACCATCCTGCAATTTACTGAAAAACCTCTTTGCACATTTGGTTTGACAACGGTCATGTGGACGGCAACAGCCACGCGCCCTCGGTGATCCTGGCCAAGTCCTGCCACGAAAAAAATAAGGCTCTTCAGGAAACTTAGTGGGTAGATTTTTCGACGTTTTGTGCTCAGAACCAAGACAACGCCTTGTCACATGGGGGGAAAAAAGCCAGCTAATCGTACGCATAAAATAGTGTAACTTGTTGATATTCAACGATCAATTAATGTTCAAATTATGATGCCCGCCCAGCTTTCCATGTCAATTTGTATGGAAGGCAGTCGGAGCAATCTTCCGCTTCGGTGTTTCTTGTTATTGCAAGAATGCCTTCACTTTTGTTGCACCCGATCATTTTTGTGTTTCATTACCTCATGGCCACGCAATGCCCAGTCAATCACCTGACCTCGTCATTCACATTGAGCCATGGGAGTCCGCCATGAACTTGGAGTCGTTTTATCAACGCGTGATTAATCCGCCATCGCCCTGGACTGTCTCCAAGGTCGAAATTTCCGACGACAGTACCCGTGTTGACGTCTGGCTGATCCATCAGGAGCATTATCGCTTTTCGTGTCATGCCTGTCACACCCCATCACCTACTTACGACCATGCTCCGGAAAGAACCTGGCAACATCTGGACACCTGCGAGTGCAAGACCTACCTTCATGCCCGTATTCCCCGAGTTCAATGCCCCAAGCATGGGATCGTCAACAGCGACTTTCCTCTGGCTGATTCACAGATCTCAATTACATACAAGATGGAAAGCAAGTGCATCAAGACCATCCAGGCCTCCAATTTGACCGATGCGTCCGAACTAACGAGGGTGTCTTGGGACATGTTGGAAAGTATCCGCGATCGGGCCGTCAAGCGAGGGCTTGAGCGACGTGGCGATACGACGCCGGTCATCATGGGACTTGACGAGAAGCAGGTGTTTTCCAGACATCGCTATTTCACCATTATCACTGACATTGGCAATGGGAGCGTGTTTGACGTGGTGGACAAGCGGCGCATTGATGACATCAGCCCCTGGTTTGAAAAACGCAAGGAAAGTTTGAAAAACGTCCAGATCGCGGCCATGGACATGAGTGCGGGGTATGAGCGTATTGCGTCAAACTTCATGCCCAATGCCGAACTGTGTTTTGATCATTTCCATGTGATGCAGGTCGTCCAAAAGGCAGTGGACAGCACACGAAAGCAAGAACAGGCCACGATGAGCGATGAGGACAAGAAAAGCATGTTCGGAGCGCGCCATGATTTTCTGTATGGCAGGGAGAATCTTCCTGACAAAAACAAGGCCAGGTTCGAAAAAGTTAGACAGATTGCCAAGAAAACGGCGCGGGCATGGGCAATCAAGGAAAACCTTCGCGACATGTGGACAACTTGCCCCGACAAAGAAGAGACGCCGAAGTATTTCAAACACTGGTACTGGTGGGCGACGCATTCACAAATTCCGGACATGGCAAAAGCCGCCCATACGCTGAAAAACCACTTCTATGGCATAGTGGCTGCAATCGAACATGGGGTCAGCAATGCCCTGACCGAGGGGCTGAACAGCAAAATTGAGGCTGTCAAGAGAAGTGCATGTGGTTTCAAAAACAAAGAATCTTTACGCAATGCAATTCTGTTTCATTGCGGGAAACTTAACCTGCTGCCAGAGGCCGCCAACTAGCACTTGCACTCAAATTTGCAACCCACGGAATTGCCTGAAGCACCAAAAATAAATCGCTCATTGCATCAATCTCCACTGGCGACGCGAAAACAACCCGTGCCGCTGGACATGAGACTGCTCGAGCCTCTTGGGCGGCGGGAAAACGCATATTGCCTCAAGAATACTCCCAGCACGGGTACTTTGCAACGCCATACACCGGCAAATGCCGCCGGGACGGCGGCGCTCCCAGGACTATTGCCGCCGGGACGGCGGCGACACGGGCGCGCTACGATCGACGTGGATGACGAAGACGGTTTTATGAGCCGTCTCGCCGGCGCGGGCTGAAAGCCCGCACCACGGCCGCGATACAAGTGCGCGAGGGAGACGCTGAAAACACGCGTGCGAGGGGACGCGAGCTGACCTCATGCACCCCGGCCGCGACACACGCGCCGCGACTGGACGATAAACCATGCCGCTTGCCGAAAAGCCGTAATCGGTTAGTGATTGATAACTGATGCACGGCATGCCTCTCGCTGGCGCGTGGGACGCGGCGTGCTAGCCAATGTGGCGCCCTCCGGGCGCAATTCCAAGTTGTTGTCACACCCCTGGTTGCGGCGCCCTCCGGGCGCCTCGCCAGGGGTTATGCATGGTACGGCCCTCCGGGCCGAACTTGGCCGATCTGACGACTTGCTTTGTCCGATTCGGGTCGAAAACCTCCATCATTTAATATCCATGTTTTTGCGCCGTAGGCGCTTAGCCATGCTTAACCCCAGGCTTTAGCCTGGGGACGCAGCCTGCCAACAGACAGTGCCTCGTAGAGGCACCACAGTTTTGGTTATCAATCACTGACCGATTACCAAAAGCCTGTCAATGGGCAACCAGCCCAAGTGCTATTTTTATGTCATGAACTACAGTAAGCGCCTTGCGACTCCGTAGCCGCTGAAACAGCGTTTTGACTACAGTTTCACATGTGGGATAGGTATGAAAATTGAGTTGGTGCTCAGCCCCGGCGGCCGCCTGCGTCTGGAAACGACCGTGGAGCCCGAATTCGATTGTTGGGATGCGCCTGATGCCATCGTTCAGAAACTGACAGACGGCTTTGCACGTGGCAATGCCGATGGCCTGCTGGCTTTGGTCAATGAGGACATCTCCGCCAGCGCCCCCCTCGCCTGCAGATATTTCCGCCAGTTTACGCGCGAAATCATCACCGCGCTATGCCGCGTGCAGTGCGGCAACGCCAGCGAGCTTCCCCGGGCCCTGGCTGAGCTCAGCCCAGAACAGTCAGCCCTTGACGCCGAGATTATGGCTGCACCGCCCATGCGCGGTGCAGAATACATCAACGCCGACTGGCTGCAGTCCCTCCATGGCGAGCTCATCACCTGGGTAACGGACCAGTACAAACCCCGCTTCGGGCCCTTTGCCGAATGGGTCAGAAAACTGAATCCGGCGTGGAAGAGCGTCGGCAAAGTCAGTTTTCACCTAGCCGAAAACAAGCAGGACACGAGCGGCGCGTATCCCTTTGCCTTTTTGGCGACATTCATCCATCGGCTCTCCGAAAATGACGTCCCCCGACACCTCCCCCTCGGCACCGCCATCAAGACCTACGTCAATGATCGCAACGCCCTGCTGGCCCTGCTCAAACCCGTCCAGGACGCTGCGGCACGTAGCAAGCTAATCGCCGGCCTGTTGGAAAAGCGCGAGATATTCCGCCCCCAGGCGTGGACGGCCCGTCAGGCCTTCGATTTTCTCAGCGACCTGCCCGCCATCGAGGAATCCGGCGTCATCGTCCGCATCCCGAACATCTGGAAAAACAACGCCCCGCCAAAGGTCAAAGTGTCCGTCGCCGTGGACCTGCGCAAGAACCAGCAACTCGGCGTCAATGCCCTCCTGGACTTTTCCGTCCAAGCGGTTCTTGACGGTCAAGAGCTGTCACGGGAAGAGTTGGCCGCCTTGCTGAATTCGAACGACGGCCTAGTCCGTATCAAAGGCAATTGGGTCGCAGCCGATTCTGACAAAATCCGCGAGCTTTTGCAACAGTGGGACCAAGCTGCCCGCAGCAACCAACAGGGCATGAGTTTTATTGACGGCCTGCGCCTTCTGGCCGGCGCTCAGTTGCCCGGCTCGCCCAACAGGCCAGCCGACGAAGCCAACGTCTGCGAAGTCCACGCCACCGGGCAGCTCCAGCAGCTCCTGGCCGAACTGGCCAGCCCCTCAGCAATCCCCTTGCCGCCCATGCCGGCGCCTCTGCAAAGCAGGTTGCGACCCTATCAGCTGGACGGCGTCCGCTGGCTCTGGCGCATGTCCGAACTGGGTCTGGGCTGTTGTTTGGCTGACGACATGGGGCTGGGCAAGACTCTGCAAGTCCTCTGCCTCCTCACCTTGCTGCAAGCGCGGGGCGACACCCGGCAAAGCCCGGCCTTGCTGGTCGTACCCGCGTCGCTGCTGCAAAATTGGTGCAAGGAATCCGCGCAATTCACTCCCCATTTGCGCTTTGGCATTCTCCATCCCATGGCGATGAGCGACGACGACACCCGGGCCTGCAACGACAACGCCGCCCAGTACGTGCAGCGCTTCGACGCCGTGCTCACTACCTACGGCATGCTCTCACGCATCAACACGTTGCAGACAATCACCTGGGCCGCCGTCATCGCCGACGAAGCCCAGGCCATCAAAAACCCCGCCTCCAAGCAAAGCAAAGCCGTCCGCGGCCTGCAGAGTCCGCGCCGCCTGGCCCTGACCGGCACGCCCGTCGAAAACCGCCTCTCGGACTTGTGGAGCATCTTCGACTTCATCAGCCCGGGCCTGCTCGGCAGCCCGAGCTCCTTCAAGACCTTTGTCAAAAATCTCAATGACGCCGGCGGCAACGCCAACTTCGGGCCTCTGCGCCGACTCACCCGGCCCTACATTTTGCGGCGATTGAAGACCGACAAGCGCATCATTGCCGACCTCCCCGACAAAACGGAAATGAAAGTCTTCTGCCAGCTGACCAAGCCCCAAGCCGTCTTCTACCAACAGGCCGTCACCGCCATGACCAGGGAACTTCAGGAAAGCGACGGCATCCAGCGCCGCGGGCTGATTTTCAAATATCTGATGATCTTCAAGCAAATTTGCAACCACCCCAGCCAATTCACGGGTGATGGCGACTACGACGCGGCTTCCGGCGGCAAATTCCTCCGGCTGGCGGAAATTGCGGAGGAAATTCGCTCGCGGCAGGAAAAGGTGCTGGTCTTCACCCAGTTTGCGGAGATGACCGAGCCCCTGCACGAACACTTGACGCGATGTTTTGGCCGCAGCGGCTTGATCCTGCACGGCGGCACGGCCATCAAACAGCGCCAAGTGCTGGTTGAGGATTTTCAGCGGGACGCCGGCCCGCCCTTTTTCGTGCTATCAGTGAAGGCCGCCGGCACGGGCCTGAATCTCACCGCCGCCAACCACGTGGTCCATTTCGACCGCTGGTGGAATCCCGCCGTGGAAAACCAGGCCACCGACCGTGCCTACCGCATCGGTCAGCACCGCAATGTCCTGGCCCACAAATTCATCTGCAAAGGCACCGTGGAAGAAAAGATTGACGCGCTCATCGATGAAAAGAAAGACCTCGCCGATTCGCTGCTCAGCCAGGGCGCCGAAAAATTGCTCACAGATATGAACAATGACGAGTTGCTCAAGTTTGTCGAACTCGACCTGAAGTCAATGATGTAAGGAACACCAGCACATGGCCGCCAGAAGACGATACAGCAGCAAAAGCTATTACGGTTATCCCCGTTACGTGACCATTGCGGAGCGTCAGTACCAGGCCAGCGAGGAGATCAACGCCATGCACGCCGACGGGGCCAACCCGTCGCCCGTTGTCATCCAGGGCAGGGCCATCGCCAGCACCTTCTGGGGCAAGGCCTGGTGCGATAACGTCGAGTCCTACCAGGACTACTCAAATCGCCTGCCCCGCGGCCGCTCCTACGTCCGCAGTGGAGCGGTCATTGATCTGCAGATCAAAGAAGGCCATGTCAGCGCCAAGGTCATGGGATCGTCACGCTACAGCATTGAAATGGACATCCAAAAGCTCTCGAGCAGCAAATGGCAACAAATAAAACACGCTTGCGCAGGCAAGATCAGTTCGCTAGTCGATCTGATTAGTGGCCGACTGAGCCCGGAAATCATGGCCGTCCTCTGCCGCAAAAACGACGGCCTGTTTCCGACGCCAGGCGAAATCAAAATGACCTGCAGTTGCCCCGACTGGGCCAGTCTTTGCAAGCATCTGGCAGCCGTGCTCTACGGCATCGGCGCCCGCCTGGACACCGAACCCGAACTGTTCTTCCTCCTTCGCGGCGTTGATCAGAAAGAGCTGCTCTCTACCAGCATCGTCGAAGCCGCCGTCGCAGGCGCGACGCAAGGCGCAATCAGCGATGGTGACCTAAAGGGTATATTCAATATCGATCTCGATGGGCTCGATGGGCTCGATGGGCTCGATGGACAAACACCTGTCCAAGAAAAAACGCCCGCCAGCAAGGCTGCAACAGATACGACTGCGGCGACCACAGCGGGGACAACGCCTGCCCCCGCCGCCAAGCGCAAGCCCGGACGACCGAAGAAGGCGTCCGCAGAAACGACTCCAGCGACCGCCGCCAGGCGCAAGCCCGGACGACCAAAGAAGGCGTCCGCAGCGGCAGCAAGCATAAACACGCCGCCGACTGCAGCGAAGACGACAACGGCCGTAACAACGACGACGACGGCGACGGCCGCCAAACGCAAGCCCGGGCGACCGAAGAAGGAGCCGGCAACCACAGTAAAAACGACGCCAGCGACCACAACCAAGCGCAAACCCGGGCGACCGCAGAAAGCAGCCGCAACCGCTCTCGATGGCAACTCCGCGACCGCCGCCAAGCGCAAACCCGGGCGACCGCAGAAAGCAGCCGCAACCGCTCTCGATGGCAACTCCGCGACCGCCGCCAAGCGCAAACCCGGGCGGCCGCGCAAATCCGATGCTGCAGCGCCGCCTGCGGCAGAAAAAGGTCGGCCGCGCAAAGGCCATTGATTAACTTGGCAACATGTTCTCACTGCCCCTAACACCCCCCCGGAGGACCGTCATGAGCAACCTCGCCATTCTACCCGTCGGCAACGCGCAGCCAGCCCTGCCCTGCCAGCATTTCCCCATGCCATACCAAGCCGTAATCTGGCGCAACTGGGGCATGGTGCCCATGGCGCGTCTGGCGCAGATTCTTGACTGCAGCGAGGACCAGCTCGTCCACGCCGCCGGCGCCATGGGCCTGCAGCCACAGGACGATCTCTGCGACACCTGGTGCCAGCGGGGCTACCAGACCATCATCCGCCAAAACTGGCATCTGCTCAGCTACGAACAGCTCCTCGTCGCCATCGCTTGGACGCCAGAAAAACTCGATTTCATCCTGCGCGAGGACGACTTCTTCTGGCACAAGCTCGGCTACTTCAAGCCGATTGTTGACTCTCCCCGCTACACGCCACTCAACGCTGAGCAGGCCCGGGCCACGGCGCAGCTGCGCCACTGGCTCGAGGACGCCCTGGCGCCCCTGCCACCGCAGTCAGCAGCGCCCTTCGCCTTCCTGCATCAGCGCCTGAACCACGCCGCACCCACGCCGGCGGCGGCCGACGGCGGCCTGCGCATGATCTACTCCTACTCGGCGCTCTACGGCGATCCGTTGCTGGACAGCGCGGCCGATCCCTTCCCCGACGAGCTTCTAGCGGATTATGCGGCGGCCGGCGTCAACGCCCTGTGGATGCAAGCCGTGCTCTATCTGCTGGTGCCGTGGTTTGGCGACACGCCGTACTCCGCGCAACACGAGCTGCGCATCGCGAATCTTCGCCAGCTCACCGCGCGCTTACGCAAGCACGGCCTCAAGCTCATGCTGTACATCAACGAGCCCCGCGCCATGCCCGAGCCGTTCTTCCAGTTCCACCCGGACTGGCGCGGCTGCAAAGACCGCAGTACCGACCTCTATACACTCTGCACCAGCCTGCCCGAAGTCCGCGAGAAACTCAGCCAGGGCGTGGAAACGCTTTTCCGACTAGTCCCCGACCTCGGCGGCCTCTTCTGCATCAGCATGTCCGAAAACCTCACCAACTGCTGGTCCCGCAGCTCATTGGCAAAGCCCACGGCCTGCCCGCGTTGCGCCCAACGCCCACCCGCCGATGTCGTGGCCGAGGTCATCAACGCCATCAACGACGGCGCCCGCCGCGGCAAAGCCGACGCTGACGTCATCGCCTGGAGCTGGGCCTGGCCGAGCGCCTGGGACGCCGATGTGCTCTGCCAACTCCCCAAAAATGTCAAAGTGATGAGCGTCAGTGAAACCGCCGTGCCCACCCATGTCGGCGGCATCGACGGCGTAGTCAGCGACTACTCCATCTCCAAACCCGGCCCGGGCCCCGTCGCCAGCCGCCTGTGGGACCTCGCCAGAGCCCAGGGCCTCGACGTTGTCGCCAAGACCCAGCTCAATAACACCTGGGAGAACTCCGCCGTGCCGTACCTGCCGGTGCCCGACCTCGTCGAAGAACACCTGCAGGGCCTGCGCGCCAAAGGCATCAGCAACTTTATGCTCAGCTGGACCCTCGGTGGCTTCCCTGGCGGCAACATCCGGCTGCTGCACCACAGCAAGGAAGAACTCGCACAGATGGACTTCGGTAAGGCCGCGCCGGACATTCTCCGCGCATACCGCTGTTTCTCCGACGCCTTCCGCCATTTTCCCCTGCACGGCACCAGCCAGCTGTACCTCGCACCACAGAATTACGGCCCGCATAACCTGCTCTACGACAGCCCAACCGACTACCGCGCGACCATGATCGGTTGCCCATACGACGACCTCAAAGCCTGGCGCGGCGGCGAGCATTACCCCGAAGACGTCTTCGAAAACGAATTCCGCCTCCTCAGCGACGGCTGGCAAGACGGCCTGGACATCCTCCGACGCGTTGCCCCGGCCATCGCCCCGACGCAACGCCAGTGCTTCGACGACCTGTGGCATGTCGCCGAAGCGGCCTACTGCCATTTCCGCAGCAGCTATCTGCAAATCGCCTTCGTGCGCCGACGCCAGGCGGAAGACCACGCGGCCATGCGCGACATCCTCCACGATGAAATAGCTCTTGCCCAGCGCCTCCTAGCCGTCATGAACGGCGACTCCCGCATCGGCTTCGAAGCCAGCAACCATTACTACTACACCCGCAATAGCATCATCGAAAAAATCTTTAACTGCCAACACCTGCTCGCCACACTGGGCAACAACAACCAGAACTGACCAGACCGCGAAAAATGATCGTCGATCGGACTGATCGGACTGATCGGACTGATCGGACTGATCAATCCGACGGATCGGTCCGATCGGTCCGATCGGTCGGATCCGTCAGATCCGTCCGCAAAGAGGACCACTAGGACCGTGAGGACGCCTTGGCTCCTGGGAGCGCCGCCGTCCCGGCGGCACTTATTGGCGACTGCGCGCACTGCGGTGAGGACTCACGGACTCATGAGGCATGGTCCCATGGATTGGACCGTGGGGACTTTCTGGACCATGGGGAATGACGCCTTGGACGCTGGGGACCGGTTGTGGACTACTTGGACACCAGGGACTGACTGGCAGCGTCCACAATGTCCACAATGTCCACAATGTCCACAATGTCCACAATGTCCACAATGTCCACAATGTCCACAATGTCCACAATGTCCACGATGTCCATAGCGTCCATTTCAGCGCCCAGTGTCCCGCCAGGCAAGAGGCGGCGCTGGCGGCCAGCTATTCGCAACCGACCGATTACGTCGATCAGGCCGATCTTTGCGTTCTTTGCAGGAAAAACGGCTTGGCTGGCCTACATTATGCGACCAGCAAAACCCCGGCGACAACCAATCGTTCTGTTTACCGCCGGCCGTTTTCCCTCGCTTCATCTGCCCCCCTATTTTTCCTCGTCCTCATCCCCCTTTCCTCGACAATCTCGCCCATGCCCACGTCACTTCGCCCCACCATATCGCGCGTCTTGAGTCCCTCGTCGCTCACCCTCGGAGTTGCGGCTCTGCAGCAGACCATGGCGATGTTTGCCGGGCTGGTGATGGTCCCGTTGATCATTGCCCGCGGCATCGGCGTCAGCGCCGAGGACAGTACGCGGCTGGTGGGCATCGCCATCCTGGTATCGGGTCTGACGACCTTTCTGCAAGTGAGCCGCTGGGGGGTGCTAGGGTCGGGCTATTTGCTGGTGATGGGCTCCAGCAGCCTGTTCATCGCGCCGTCCATCATGGCGGGCAAGGCCGGCGGCCTAGCGCTGGTCTGCGGCATGACGCTGGCCATGGCGCCGGTTGAAGCGCTGCTCAGCCCAGCGGCACGTGTTCTCAAACGCCTGGCGCCGCCGCTGGTGATCGGCGTCATTGTCATCCTGCTGGCCTGCTCCATCGTCCCGGTTAGCATCCAGCAGTTCATGGGCGGCTTCAACGCCGGCGACGACCTGGCCAGTTGGCGCATGCTCGCGGTGGGCAGCTTCACTGTTGTCTGCACCTTCCTGGCCAATGCCTGCCCCTGGGGCATCGTCCGCGTCGGCTCCGTCATTGTCGGTCTCCTGGCTGGATCGGCGCTGGCGGCGCTCTTCGGCATGGGCGATGTCAGCCACTTGCGCGAAGCCGCCTGGCTGGCCTTGCCGCAACCCGGCTGGACCGGCCTGGCCTTCTCGCTGGATTTCGCCCTGCCCTTTGCCATACTCTACGTCATTAGCGCCATCGAGACCTTTGGCGACATCCACGCCATCGCCGTCGTCAGCGGCGAAAAAATGAGCGCGGTAGAGAATCGCCGGCTCAGCGGCGGCCTCATGGCCGACGCCGTGGGCAGCGCCCTGGCCGGGCTCTTCGGCACCGTTGCCAACACCAGTTTCAGCGGCAACATCGCCATCGCCGAATTAAGCGGCGTGACCTCGCGCAAAGTGGGCGTCATCGTCGCGGCGCTACTGATCGTGCTGAGTTTCTTCCCCAAACTGGCGGCGGCGTTGACGATCATGCCCGCGCCGGTGCTGGGCGGCAGCATGCTGGTCGCTGTGGCCATCCTGCTCAGCGTGGGCCTGCGCATTTTATTCAGCGGCCAGCCCAGTCATGGCGAATTGATGGTCGCCGGCATGGCGCTGGCCATCGGCTTGGGCGTCCAAAGCAGCCCGGCCATCGCGACGCACGCGCCGGCGTGGCTAGCGCCGCTACTGCGCTCAAGCATCTGCATGGGCACCCTCGTCGCCATTGTCGGCAACACCTGCCGCCGCTGGTCAAAAGCATAGTCTGCCAACCACCACCTGAACCGCCATGCCGAACCATCCGACCCCATCCCCAGCCGACGCCCCTCTGGCTCTCACGCCCATCGGCACCTTCCATGCCGATGCCAAATACGCCTACGATGTGCCCCGCCAAGCCGTCCTGGCTGACAGCAACCGCGGCGTCATCACCCTCCGCCCTGACGGCAATTTCCAGGACGCCCTCCGCGACCTCGACGGCTTTTCGCACATTTGGGTGCTGTTCTGGTTCCATCGCAACCAGCATTGGCGCCCCGTGGTGCGACCGCCCTGCCATCGCAATCGCAAGGTCGGCGTCTTTGCCAGCCGCGCGCCCTACCGGCCGAACCCCATTGGCCTCAGCTGCGTCGAGCTCGTCGCCATCAAAGGTCTCGACATCATCATCGCCCGTCATGACCTCCTTGACGGCACGCCCATCCTCGACATCAAGCCCTACCTCCCCTACGCCGACGCCTTTCCCGACGCCGATCCCGGCTGGACCAGGGACGACGACAACGCGCGCTTCACCGTCCGCTTCGCCGACAACGCCCACCAGCAGCTCTGCTGGCTGGAGATGAACGGCCTAACCTGCCTGCGTCCTTTCATCCTCAATCATCTCAGCTACGAGCCTCTCAACCCACGCCGGCATCGCCTGGAAGCCGTCTGCGACGACTCGGCCATCCTCGCCTACCGCACCTGGCGCGCATTTTACCACTGCGACCCTCAGCAGCGCAGCATCACCGTCCTCAACGTCTTCTCGGCATACAACAACGATGAAATCAGCGACAGTCAGGACAAATACCGCGACAAGGCCCTCCACCGCCGCTACACCCAGGCGCAACCCGGTGCAGGCCCCGCCAGCAAATAAACGCGCACCCGCCCCGCACGCACAACGGCACCCTCAGGCAATGATCCAGCGGGTGTTTTTGACGCCGAGCTTCTTCAGCCCAAGCTGTACGGCCACGACGCCGGCAGTCATCAACAGAGTCGTCAGCACTGCCGCCACCAGCAACGACACCAAGATCAACGGCTCGGACAAAACGGTGACATAGCGACGGAAAATCGGCGCGACTATCACGCCAATGAAGCTGTTGTGATAGAGATAAATGCCAAAACTGGTCGGCGATATCCGCAGCAGTAGTTCCCGCATGGACTTGCCAATCCCCGCCGTCGCGGTGGCCGCGTTGCGAGCCAGCGTCCCGATGTATGCCAAGCTGAAGACCAGCCGGCACAGAGTCTGGATATGCGCTTCATCCGGCAGGACGCAGGCAACAAAAAAGAGTACCACACTCAGGCTCGCCAAAACAAGCTGCCGTCGTCGCAGCCACAGCAGCCAGCGTTCGTGGTCCAACGCGCCGGCCATGCCCAGCAGGTAGAAGGGCAGAAAATAAAGCGTATTGTGCAACACCTGCAGGTAGCCCGCCCGGCCAATGACCAGCGACAGCACGAAAAACAGCGCAATCACGACATGGTGCCACCTCTGCCGCATAAGCCACAAGGTCAACGGCGTCAACAGGAAAAAAATCATGAGCATCGGCACAAACCACAGGTGCACGCCGCCACGCCCCGCGAGCAGACTCACCAGTACCTCACGAACGAAACTCAGCAGCTGATAATTGCCACCACGAATGCACTGCATAAGCTCCAGCAACACCGTCGCAATCGCGTAGGGACACAATATCGTCAGCGCTTTCTTGCGCAAAAAAGGCAAGAAACGAAAATTTGTCGACTGGTACTGGCACAGAAAACCCGCCAGCAGTGCAAACAGCGCCGTCCCGCTGTCCGCCAGCGCCCCCACGCCGCCATACACATGGGGCAACTGGCGAAAGACTAGAAACAGCAGATGATAGACCACAATCAGAAACATCGCCAGCGCCCGCCAGTCGTCCAGTACGTCCAGATGTCCCGTCGCCGGCCGGTGTAACGCCGGGTCAGTGGACAAACGCGGTACTGCCGGCGCTGCAGCGGCAGCGCTGGCCAAGCCCTCCCTCTCCGGAGACGGCCTATGATCAATCATTATTCGGCGTTTACTCCCTTGAGTTGCTCTTTCCAAAAGGCGATCTGCGTGGCGACTTGCGCCGGCGCGGTCCCGCCGGTAAGATTGCGGCCGGCGATGCTGCGGGCGCAGTCAAAAAGCGCCAGGCATTCGTCAGTGGCCAGCGGCAAGAACTGCCGCATATCATCCAGGCTGGCCTGATTCAAGGCGATGCCCCGTTGCTGGCAGAAGCCGACGAAATGTCCCACCTGGTGATGCGCGTCACGGAAAGGCACGCCCTGCTTCACCAGCCACTCGGCCAGGTCCGTCGCCATCAGCGACGGATCGCTGGCAGCCTCGCGCATGCGCTGCGCTCTGGGCCGCAGGGTCTTGAGCATGGCCGCCATGGTCAGCAGAGTCAGACTGACGGTGTCAATGGCGTCGAACAGCCCCTCCTTGTCCTCCTGCATATCGCGATTATAGGTCAGAGGCAGGCCCTTCATCGTCGTCAGCAGGGCCATCAGATGCCCGTAGACCCGGCCAGTCTTGCCGCGGGCCAGCTCGGCCACATCGGGATTCTTCTTCTGCGGCATGAGGCTGGAACCCGTCGTAAAGGCGTCACCGAGTTCGATGAAAGCGAACTCCTGACTGAACCAGATGATGACGTCTTCGGCCAGACGAGATAGGTGCATCGCGCAGATGGCCAACGCCGAGAGAAATTCCACCAGGCAGTCGCGGTCGCCGACGGCGTCCATGCTGTTGCGCAAGACAGCATCAAAACCAAGTTCGCGGGCGACGCCTTCGCGGTCCAGCGGCAGCGTGCAGCCGGCGATGGCACCAGCGCCCAGCGGTAGGCGGTTGATGCGCTTGCGGCAGTCCGCCAGCCGCTCGCGATCGCGGGCGAACATCTCCACATAGGCCAGCAGATGATGTGCAAAAAGCACCGGCTGCGCATGCTGCAGGTGGGTAAAACCCGGCATGATCACTGCGGCATGCGCATCGGCCAGGCCGACCAGCACGCGCTGCAGAGATGCCAAGTGGGCACGCATCTGGTCGGCTTCGTGCCGCAGATACAGGCGTTCGTCCGTCGCCACCTGGTCGTTGCGACTGCGGCCCGTGTGCAAACGCGCGCCGGCCGTGCCGATGCGTGCCGTCAGCTGCGCCTCGATATTCATGTGGATGTCTTCGAGATCCTCGCGAAACTCGAACGTGCCGGCGTCAATATCGGCTTTGATGGCAGTCAAACCGGCGACAATCGCCTCGACATCTGCCGCGGGGATGATGCCCTGCCGCCCGAGCATGCGTGCGTGCGCGATGCTGCCCTGGATGTCAAACGGATACAGACGCCGGTCGTAGGAAATCGACTCGGTGAAACGCCGGACCAACGCGTCGGTCTCTTCCGCAAAGCGGCCACTCCATAGTGCCATGACTCAACCTTCTTTCTGCTGGTTGCCGTTGCCGTTGCCGCAGCTGCAGCCGCCGTTGCCGGCCGTGCAGTCCTTGCCGGCCGCGCCACCGCTGGCTGGCGGCGTGCAACGGGTGAGGCAGTCGAGTATCTGCGCAGCGGCGATAGTGATGTGACCGGCATTGAAGCCCGCACGCACCAGCTCCTTGTAAAACGACTCCGCCAGCAGCCGCACCACCTTGGTGGGGTTGTTCAGCGACAGCACCATCAGATTCTTCAGTCGCTCATCTTCGCTGATGTTCTTGCCGGCGGCGCAGTTCGCCGCCTGAAACTCCTGCGATTTGATGGCGAAGTGCTGCCGCAGGTAATCGTACACTTTCGAGTTCTCAATGACCAGTGACGCAAAAGAGCCGATCAGCGAAAAGAGCCGGCGCCGAATGGGATCGTAGGGCTTGTTGCTCTCGGACTTGGCACCGCTGGCGACCAGCAGGCCAATCCGCTCGCCCTTGACCGTGACCGGCATGACAATCATGGGGAAACGCAGGCCCTCAATACCGGAATCAACCCAGTTGATCTGATGGAGGCTACGCAGCCGCCACAGTATGCTGTGCAACCGCGCCGGCAGATCCACTGGAAAGCCCACCCGCAACTTATCGCCCTCAATGCCCACGGCAGAACGCAGGATGAGATTGTGCGTGCCCTCATCCCGGAACAGAAAACCGGCCTGATCAGTGCCCATGAGCTTCCGCGTCATGCTGGTGATCTGATCCAGGCCGTCGTCCAGCGAACGTGGTACCGTCAGGGCTTCCGAAAGAATCTTCAACACGTCAAGGCTGTTTTCAAAGTCATTCGTGCTCATATCGTTTATTCCTGCTTGGGCTTGTTGCGGTTGCTACACCTAATTGCTTGCGGGACTCTATCTTAACGGCGGCCACAGCCGACGATGCGAATCAAGGCGTTTTCCAGGGACACTCGCGCCGCCGTGGCCGACGACATGCACTGCCACAACGCATCGCGCAGCACCCGGATGGCCTCAATCATCTCCTGCGGCGAAAAACGGCCAATCTCCTCGGCCAGTTTCATCGCCCGGTAGGGATGGTAGTTGACAAAGGTCATGCCTTCGGCCACCAAGGCATTCTTCTCCTCGGCACTCGCGCCTTCAAGGAAACGCTTGAGCCCCGGCGCATTGCTTATACGCTGTTCAGCCATGAAGACCTTAATGCGCAGCGCCTCGCGAAAATAATTAGCCGCGTTGATGATCAGCGAGCGCGCCGCCCGGTCGTCGTCCTTCTCCTGGCCGACCAGGCTGTTCACCACCTGCAGCACGGATGCGAGATTACGGCTGCCGAGGGCACTGCCCATCACCCAGATCATCTCTTCAGCCTGGCCCGTGCAGACGGCCGCGGCATCAGCCATCGTCACCGGCTGCTTCGTGCCGCCGCAGTAGCAGATCAGCTTCTCCAGCTCGACGTCGATCCGCGAGGTGTCGGTGCCGACAATGTCCACCAGGAAATTGCACACGTCATCACGCAGGGTCAGGCCCTTGTCGGCGGCTGCCTGTTGGATGTAGGCCACCATCGTGCGCTCCCAGCCCATCTTTTTCCGGTCAGGCTGGTTGAAGAGACGCAATTCGCCCACGGCCTCGCAGGCCTTGCCCAGCGCCCGGCGCCGGTCGATGCCGACGCCATCCATCACCAACACGATGTCCTGCCCGATGCCTGCGCCGATCAGCTCGGCCAAATCGCGCAGCGCACCGCCAACAGTATCGCCGCCCTTCTTCTCGCCTTCGGCGTCAAACCCCGTGAAATGCTTGAGCCATACCGTCTTTTGACCGCCTAGGAATGGCGGCGACTTCAGTGACCGCAGCATGCCGTAGAGCATCGCCGCCGTCGGCCCGGCATCGCCCTCCTGAAAAAGCTCAAAAGCAAAGGGATCGGGATTTTCGCCCGCAATGGACCGCACCAGCTTGTCCGCCTCAGCATGGATGAGACTGGCGTCGTTGCCACTGAGCAAAAATACATTGACCGATTTCTTTGCCAACTCCAAGACCTTTCCCGCACCGTCGTCGCGACCCTTAGGCCAGCAGCCCCGATGCCTGCAACACCACGCTGTACAGCAGCCAGCACATGGCCGCCGCCGAAAATAAATAACCGGCACGCTCCAACAGCAGACTGCGCGGCGGCATCTCCTTGATGTCCAGCAGATTCACCACGCCGGTCGCCGATTGCCGCCAGGCCATACGCAGCATCACCCCGATGTAGATGACATCTTTCAGCAGCACGGCCAGCGCCAGCGGCCGCTGCGTGCCGCGCCACAGCAAATAGCCCATCAGCACCATTTCCAACAGCAAGGCCAGCATCTCAAAGAGACTGCTAAGGACCAAACGCCGCATATAACGCCACTCGCTATCCTCCAGTTTGATCTCTGCACCTGAGAAGACCGCACTGGCACGATCAAGCAGTCCATCGTCTGCCACCCGCAACAGCCCGTAGGTGAAAAGTCCCTCCACAGTCACCCGCAGGGAATACACCAGATTGATCCACACAACTATGCCCAATAACAACATGCGTATGCCTATATAGTCCGTACCACAAACATGCCTGCCTGGCCCGACCAAACCACGGCCGGACTGTGACTAGTAGCCCGCAGAGCCGCCAGTGAAACCAATAATATAAGGCCATTTGCGCAAAGAACAGAAATTTCTCCGCCACGCAGTAGCCAACACCTTCTTACAGAGCCACACACAGCGCGGCACTCCACCCTGTCCACGCTGTCCACGTTGTCCACCCTGTCCACACCTCCAACCTGTCCGTCCGCGCCGCTTTTTTGCGTCAGGCGGTTGTTTTCGAGCTGGTGTTAGCTACACTATTGGCCTGTCGCCGCGCCTTCGCCAGCGGCGTTACCCAGTCCATCTTGACAGTCTCGTCCAAAGCCTGGAAGGCCGTGGTCATGACCTCATCAACGAGTGCCTTTTCCCGTAACTGGCGTTACGGCAATATCCTGCTTCTTGTGGCCGTCTACGCCTGGTCGGCGGTCAATCCGGCGGACCGCGCGGTGTGGTGGGTGGAGATGGCGTCGGTAATCGCCATCAGCGCGCTGCTGCTGGTCAGCAGTCGCTGGTTCCGTTTTTCCAATACCAGCTACGCCATCGTCTCGTTGTGGCTGATCATGCACAGCATCGGCGCCCATTACACTTTTGAGAAAGTGCCTTTCGACTGGGTCAGCAACGCCTTCGGCTTTGAGCGCAATCACTACGACCGCGTCGCCCATTTCGTCATCGGCATCAATGCTTTCCTCTTTGCCGAATTTGCCTACCGCAAAGACTGGCTGCGCACGCCGCTTTTGGCCGCTACTGTCGGCCTGGCCGCCATCATGGCCATGGCCGCCGCCTGGGAAATCATCGAGTGGCTCTACGCCGCCATGGACGGCGGCGAAGTCGGCGCGGCCTTTCTCGGCTCCCAAGGCGATGTCTGGGACGCGCAGAAGGACATGCTCGCCGATACCCTCGGCGCCATCCTCGGCACCGGGCTTTTTCTCGCCCTGCACCGCGTCGTCAGCCCCACCAAAGACACCACTAGCGCCGCCCCGGCATCTTCGGAGGCATGACCATGGCCGCCTTTTTCACGACTTGGCTGCAGTTCACCGTCCTGCTCACGCCCTTCTTTGTCCTGTCGATGTTCCTGTCCATGACCATCGGCTGGCCGGAGAGCGACCGGCGGCGCCTGGCCATCCGCATCGGCGTGGCGTCCTTCGCGGCTAGCATCATCCTCTTCTACTTCGGGAACTGGATCTTCCACGTCTTCGGCATCACGGTCGATGCCTTCCGCATCGGCGGCGGCGCCCTGCTGTTCCTGACGGCTGTCGGCCTAGTCCAGGGCGATCACCAGAGCAGCAAACCCCGCCCCATTGAGTCCAGTGACATCGCGGTGGTGCCGCTGGCCATACCCATCACCGTCGGCCCCGGCACCACCGGCGCGCTGCTCGTCATTGGCGCGCAGACCACCGACGTAAATCTCCGGCTGATCACCACGGCGTCGCTCATCGCCGCCATCGCCGGACTGACAGGAATCCTGCTGCTGGGGTCCTTCTTAGAACGCGTCCTGCGCCTCCGCGGCATCACCATCATCAGCAAACTCACCGGGCTCTTCCTCTCGGCTATGGCCGCCGAAATGCTCTTCACCGGCATCCGGTCATTCTTCAAATAACCGCCATTAGCCCGCCGCATTGCCCCCCGACCGCTCTAGCCGACGCCCATAGCGCCACACCGCCAGCAGGAATTTGGGGTTGCCGATGACGTAGCGGCGAAACATCCGCCGCGGCTCCAGCATCAGCCGGAAAACCCACTCCAAGCCCATCTCCCGCAACCACAAGGGCGCCCGACGAATCGCCCCGGAATAAAAGTCGAAGAGACCGCCGACCGCGAGCCGCACCGGCACGCGCAGCTCATCGCGGTGCTCAATCAGCCACAGCTCCTGCAGGGGCACCCCGAAAGCCACCAGCAGGATGTCCGGCTGCGCGGCATTGACCGCGGCAATGACCCGAGCGCTGTCCTCCTCAAAATTGAAATAACCGTGCTGCGTGCCCACTATCTTCAGGCCGGGAAATTCCCCCGTCATGCGTTCTTTGACGCGTTCGGCAATGCCGGGCTTGCCGCCAAGCAGATACAGCGAACGGCCCTGCTCCTGCGCCGACCGGCACAGCCGCGGAAACAAATCCGTGCCGTTGACATTCTCTTTCAGCGGCGTGTTCAGCATGCGACAGGCCAACACCACGCCGCTACCGTCGGGATAAATGCGATCCGCCTGCAGCAGCGCCGCGCGGTAGTCTTCCCGGGCATTGGCGAGGTTGAAACAGTGCGGATTGACAAAAAAAACTGCGCGCAGCCCGCGAGCGCCGCTGGCGGCCGCGCCCACAATTGCCGCCGTGGCTTCCGCCTGCGTGCTGTTGGCGAAGGGAATACCAAACAACTCCAGACGCTCCGACAGCTGCGGCGCTACCAGCGGCGAGAAAAACAGCAGCGCGAATAAACACCGTAACAGCAGACTCAGGTCCCCACGCAAACTCTGCGAGGCGCAAAATGCGGCTTCGACGCTTTCACGGTCGGCGATGCCCATGCGCGTCGACTGATGCAGCAGCCACGGGCTGAAGATCGCCGGCCGCGCCGCCCCGCTCGCAATCGCCGGCAGCGCCTCGCCCGGCTTGCGCAGCCCCCACCCACATAGCGACATCTTCCCCGCCAGCACCCACAACAGCAAGGGCGCCCAGCGTACCAAAGGCCACGACGACGACAGATACCACACCGTCATCTCACCGCCAGACAAATTTGCCACGACCCGCTCGCGCTCCAGCCAGGGACGCCGGCGGCAACACTGGATCAGCAACACCAGCACGGCAAGCGGCAGCAGCCAGGACAGCGTCGCCAGCAGACACAGTATGTACTCGCAGATGCGTCGCGCCATATCACCCCACATGTCAATGTTATTTACTTAACGATTCCAAGTGCTTAGGAGCTGTTCACAAATTACGTTTACCCTTTGCGACGCAAACGCTCTTTCATGTCATACCTTGCCGTCGGTCAACATTTCCCTCGCCGCGCAGCGGCAGAAGCGCTGAAAGCGCGAAACATACCAGCCCAGGGCAAGCACGCTGAAAGCGTGCGCCGCCCTGGGTACAACGGCGACTATGTTCGTGTTCCTCGGCCTCTTTGCCCCCAGTCGGCGAAGCTGACTGGGGGCAAAGAGGCAATGGAACTCATGTCCTGCAGCCGCATTTTGCACTGTTGTACCTCGTCAAAGCTCTTTTAGGCCGCCCCTTCAGGGCTTTTTTCGGCCGGGCCCCTTACCCGGGGCGGCGCGCCCTGAGCGCGCTTGCCCTGGGCTATCTTAGGTCGCGCCTTCGGCGCTCAATACATCGGCAATATGGTCTCGCGCAGGATGACTAACCAACCCATCCCCAGGCCATTGTGAACACACCATATAAAGAGCATGGCACCCCGCATTCAGCTATGACTCAAACTATCCCACTTAGCAGGCATAACTCGCCAGCCTACGCATTCCCAGCGTTCCCCGTGTTCCCGGCGCCACCCGTCGCGACGGCGATGCGTGTCAACAGCGCGTCGTAGCCGGCCAGTACTCGCTCCTGACAGAACTTTGTTCTGATCAATTCGCGGCCGCGCTGGCCCATCTGCTGCCGCAGCGCCGCATCGCCTAGCAGGCGGTCGCAATGCCGGGCCAACTCGGCGAGGTCGCCGGGCGTCGCCATCAGGCCCGTTTCGCCGTGAATCAGCGATTCGCCCACGCCGCCCAGCGCAAACGCCGCCACCGGCAAGCCCGCCGCCGCGCATTCGGCCACCACCAGTCCAAAGGGCTCCTGCCAGCGAAAAGGCAACACCGCCAGATCGGCCGTGGCCATCTTCTCCTCAGGCGTCAGGCACCAGCCGCTGAACTCTACCCGGTCCGCAACGCCCAGCGACAACGCCAGCGCCTCCAACATCGCGCGGTCCTTGCCGTCGCCAATAATCTCAACGCGATAGGGCTGCCGCAACAGCGGCAACAGCCGCAACAGCATGTCGGCGCCCTTACCGCGTATCAGCTGCCCAATGAAGATGATCCGTGGCGGCGCGTCAGCTGTCGCCGCCGACCGCACTGGTGCGGGCTCCGCGACGGGTATGTGCGGCGGTATCAACGTGATGCGCTCTGGCGCAAAGCCGTTGGCGACAAGATTGTCGCGCATGAACTGCGACAGCACCACCAAATGGGGGAAGTGACGATAGCACGCAAAACGCTCGGGAAAAAGCGAGAATTTCTCCCGCAATTCCCCCCGCAGCCCCCCCGACCAACGCCGAGGTGATATCGCCATACCGCAGCAGCCACAGAGCAACCGCGCATACGGCAGCTGGCAGTTCCGCCGAGTAAAAGGAAAATACTTGTGCGAACGCGGGCAATACACGTCATGGTCGTGGACAAACAAGGCCAGTCGCTCGCCATAACGCTCCAGGAGGTCCTGCAGCAGCGTGTTGTCGCTTAGCTTGTGCACGCCGACCAGTGCAAAGTCCCGGTCCAGTTCCGGCAACTCAGTGATTGGCAGCAACCGGTCAAAGCCGGCGCGAAAGCGCTCGCTGTCCCGGGCCATCTCGGCGAAAGCGCCCCACAGCTCCACGCCCTGCTTACGCAGCAACGCCCCGACCTGGAAGATGTAGCGCTCAACGCCGCCGAAAAATCCAGCCTTTTGTGAGATGAACAGCAGCTTCCGGCCGCGTAATTCCATGGCAACTCGCTCTCCTCCTCGGGTTGTCAGCAGCAGGGCCGGGCAGTAAGCACCGGCTGCCGCGCCGCGGACACTTCGTCCAGCCGGCCAATCGGCATGGTCAACGGGCAGCGCTTGATTGCCTCGGGGTCGCTCTCGGCTTTCTTGGCAATGTCGATCATCGCATCGCAGAAGCGGTCGAGCATCTCTTTGGACTCCGTCTCCGTCGGCTCAATCATCAGCGCTTCAGGAATGATCAACGGGAAATAAATGGTCGGCGCGTGAAAACCCGCGTCCAACAGCGCCTTGGCGATGTCCAGCGCGTGGACGCCAAAGCGCGTCTGCGGGCGCGCCGACAGCACGCACTCGTGCATGCAATAACGCGTAAATTTCTGCTCGTAGTACGGCGCCAAACGCGCCCGGATGTAGTTGGCGTTGAGCACGGCGTTCTCGCTGATGCGTTTGCAGCCATCGCGACCGCACATCGTCAGGTAGGTATAAGTCCGCAACAAAATCCCGAAATTGCCGTAGAACGGCGCAATGTAGCCAATGGACTGCGGATAGTCGTACGCGAGGCTGTAACTGCCGTCAGCGTGCTTCACCACCCGCGATTTCGGCAGAAAGGGCACCAGCTTCTCCGCCACGCCCACCGGCCCGGCGCCGGGTCCGCCACCGCCGTGCGGCGTCGAAAAGGTCTTGTGCACATTCACGTGCATCGCATCGAACCCCAGATCGCCCGGACGCACCCGACCGACAATCGCGTTGAAATTGGCGCCATCGCAGTAGGCCAGCCCACCGGCCTGATGCACCAGTTCGACGACCTTCTCCACATGCTTGTCAAAGAATCCCAACGTGTTCGGACAGGTCAGCATGATGCCGGCGACGTCGTCGCCCAGCGCGGCCCGCAGCGCGTCGAGGTCCACATCGCCGTCCGCGTCGCTGGCGATTTCCCGGCAATCGAAGCCGGCCATGGCGGCCGATGCCGGGTTGGTGCCGTGCGCGGCATCCGGTATGAGCATGACCGTTCGCCGCTGGTCGCCGCGCGCCTTGTGGTACGCCGCGAACATCATGACGCTGGTCAGCTCGCCATTGGCGCCGGCCATGGGCTGCAGCGTCGTCGCCGCAAAGCCCATCAGCGCGGAGAGCATCCGCTCGGTTTCATAAAGCACTTCCAGCGATCCCTGGCACAGCGACCCGCCCTTGCGCAGCTGCGACAGCAGCGGGTGCTGATTGGCAAAACCCGGCAGCGCCGCCATCCGCTCGTTGATCTTCGGGTTGTACTTCATGGTACAGGACCCCAGCGGGTAAAAATGGGTGTCCACGCCCATGTTCAAACGGCTGAGCAGCGTGTAATGCCGCACCGTCTCCAACTCGCTCACCTCCGGCAATGCCGCCGGCGCGCCGCGCCGCAGGGACGCCGGCAAGTCGCTCGTCGTAAAAGGCCGCACATCGCATTTGGGCAGGCGGACGCCGCGACGACCAGCCGCGCCTTGATTGAATATCAGTTCCATAGTACCGCCTCCAGGGAATTGGCAAAGCCGTTGATCTCTTCGCGGGTACGCTTCTCCGTCACCGACACCAGCAGCTGATTCTGTCGCTGGGAATAGTAACGCCCCAGCGGGAACCCCGCCGCGTAGCCCTTCTCGACCATGCGACCGCTAGCCTCCGCCGCGTCTACCGGCAATTCCACCACGAACTCATTGAAAAAAGGCTGTGAGCCGACCCGCCGCACGCCACGAATGGAACTGAGTACATCCAATGCGTAGCGCGCCTTGGACATGCACAGCTCGGCCACCTCCACCAGCCCCTGCTTGCCCATCAGGGTCATGTAGGACAGCGCGCAGAGCGCGCAGAGATTCTCGTTGGAACAGATGTTGGACATCGCCTGCGCCCGCCGAATGTGTTGTTCGCGCGCCTGCAGCGTCAGCACGTAGCCGGTGCGCCCCGACGCATCCTTCGCCTGGCCGACAATGCGCCCGGGCATCTTCCGCATCAGCTTGCTGGTTGTACACATGAAACCCAGGTAGGGCCCGCCAAAGGACAAGGGCATGCCCAGCGGCTGGCCTTCGCCCACCACGATGTCAAAACCGCATTCGCCGGGCGTCTTCACCACGGCCAGCGCCGTCGGATAGGACGCGCAGACTGCTAGCGCGCCACGAGCCTTGATGGCCGCCACGCACGCCGTCCAGTCCTCAATGGTGCCGAACGCGTTGGGATATTGCACGATCACACAGGCTGTATCGTCGTCCACGGCCGCCAGCAACGCGTCTTGATTGCTGCGTTCGTCATCAGTAGCCACCGTAGTGATACGACAGTCCAGATTGGCACTGTAGCATTTGAGCATTTCCCGGAAGATCGGCGAAACCGCACTGGCAAGCACCACGTGCCGCCGCTGCGTGCTGCGCAGAGCCATCACCATCGCCTCGAAAACCGCCGTACCGCCGTCGTAGAGCGATGCGTTGGCCACGTCCATGCCCGTCAGGCGGCAGATGGCCGTCTGCCATTCGAAGATGGCCTGCAGCGTCCCCTGCGATGCCTCTGCCTGGTAAGGTGTGTAGGCGGTGTAAAATCCCGACCGCCCCAGTATTTCCGACACCGCCGCCGGTATGAAATGATCGTAGTAGCCCATGCCCAGAAAACACACCAGCTCGGTGGCGTTCTTACCGGCCAAATGCGTCAGGTGCTTGGCGACTTCGTACTCCGAACGCCCCGACGGCAGCATGGAAAAATCGCTCGTCGGCGCCGGCACGTTGGCTTTGTCCCACAGCTGATCCAGACTGGCACAGCCGATGGCCGCCAGCATTTCCCGCCGGTCGGCATCCGTATTGGCAATGAATGGCATGGTCGTCGCTCCTCTCTACGCAAGGCAAAAATGCTCAGAGACAACTGCCGCCGGCAGCACCATCACTCGGCGATGGTCTTCTGATACTGCTCGGCCGTGAGCAGCGTTTTCAGCTCGTCTTCCTTGACGTCCTTCAGGCGGCAAATCCAACCGTCGCCCTCGGGCGCTTGATTAAGCAGCGCCGGGTCGGCGGCCAGCGCGTCGTTAACCTCGCTGACCGTCCCGCCAATGGGCGCAAAGATGTCTGATGCGGCCTTGACGGACTCAACCGTGCCGATGACGGCGCCCGCCGCGAAGGCCTTGCCCACCGCCGGCATCTCCACGTAAGTCAGATCGCCGAGCTCCTCAGCCGCGAACGTGGAAATGCCCATGGTCGCAATGCCGTCAACGACCTCAATCCACTCGTGAGTTTCTGCGTAGTATTTCATCTCGCTGCTCCTTCCTGGGTTGGCACATGGCCTGCGCCGTTCTGTCATTCACAACTGCAAAAGTACGAATATAGCGCCGCGGCCGCACAAGTTCACCGCGCCGGCATGGCTAATTCACCGTTCGCCGTAAGCGGTCAGTGTACACCCCGGCGCTTCGCTGGGACAATTTGCAGGAAACCCACGGCCAGTCGCCGCCCAGCCATCCGACCTTGATTTCCGCCGACCTTTGCGGCAGCGTGTTTCATAGGAGTGATTGTTATCAGTCGGTCTCAGGGGACGCAAGGGACCGGGGCCCTTCACGTAACGATTACCATGGCGCCTGTTGTTTCTTCAAATCAGCCTTATGTCATCGCGGCATTTCATCGCCGCGAAGCGGCAGAAGCGCTGAAAGCGCGAAACATATTAGCCCAGGGCAAGCACGCTGAAAGCGTGCGCCGCCCTGGGTGCAACGGCAACTATGTTCGTGTTCCTCGGCCCCTTCGGCCCCAGTCGGCGAAGCTGACTGGGGCCGAAGGGGCAATGGAACTCACTTTCTTGCTTGCTATGTCGCCCCCTTTCAGGATGCTTCCTGCAGCAGGCATAAACGTCGGAGGCATATCGTCCATCCAATATCAATCACTGATCGTTCACCGTCCGGCGAGCTCCATGCGGGCGCTGCCGGCGCCATAGAAGGGCAACGCCGCCACCGTGCCGGCCAGGCGCACCCGGCCGTTGTCCAGCTCCAGCGCCGCGCCCACCGGTAGCTCCAGGTCGGCACGGACATAGCCCATGGCGACCGCGCGGTCCAGGCTCGGCGCGACCGCGCCAGAGCTCACCGTGCCCACCTGCTCGGCGCCGCAGTAGATCGGTGCGCCAGCGCGCGCGGCCCGTTTGTTCTCCAACGCCATGCCGATTAGCCGGCGTCGCGGCTTGCCCGCGACCGGATCACGCAGAACGGCACTGCCGATGAACTCGCGCGGCTGCCCCAGTTTCAGCATGGCGCCAAAGCCGGCTTCTACCGGCGTCGTCGTTTCGTCCATTTCATGACCATAGAGCGGATAGCCCATTTCCAGCCGCAGAGTGTCGCGTGCGCCCAGATCAGCGGGCTTCACCGCCGGATCTGCCAATAGCAGTCGCCACAGCTTGACGGCGGCCGCGGCCGCAAAATACAGCTCAAACCCCAGCTCGCCAGTGTAGCCCGTACGGCTCAACAGCACCGGCACGCCGGCAATGGCCGTCTGCTGAAAATGATAGTAACGCGGCAATGACGCCGTCGCCAACCCCAGCCGCCCCAGCACGGCGGCCGCTTCCGGCCCCTGCAAGTCCAGCTTGGCCGTGGCGGCCGATTCGTCCGCAAACGCGGTCGTCGTCGACAAGTGACCGCCAATCCATGCCGCATCGCCAGCGCAAGGCCCGGCATTGACCACAAGATAAAACTCGTCCGCCGCGAGGCGATAGACAATGAGGTCGTCGCGCACGCCGCCCTGCTCATTCAGAGAGAAGTTATATCGGCAGCTGCCCACGGGCTGGTCGGCCACCGGCCGAGCCAGTATGCGGTCGAGGTCCGCCGCCGCCAGCGCGCCCTTGACCCGAAACTCGCCCATGTGGCAGATATCGAACAGCGCAGCGTGCTGCCGACAATGATGGTGCTCCGCCAATATGCCCTCAGCGTACTGCACCGGCATCAGCCAGCCCGCAAAAGGCACCATCCGCGCACCCAATGCGCGATGCTCCGCAGCCAACGGCGTCTCCAGCAGTTTCTCGTCCATTCACACACCTCATCTGATCTCAGTGGCCCATCGCCTCGGCGCGCCGACACCGCCGCAGAAACACGCACGGCGCCGCGCGCAACACTACCGCCAATGAATGTAACGCCCGCAGCCCATTGCGCCACATGGCCTTCGCGTGAGAAATAAAGCCTATGGATAGACCCACAGGCCCGCCCATGCCAACTCGCGTCCTTATATCGGCGGCGTGAATTGCCGCGAAGCGGCAAGACATGCCGCCATTCTTCTTCACATTTGTCTTCTTCGCGCCTTCGCGTCAGTTTTATCTTCTCGTCTTTTCTCGGACCGATCGGACCGATCCGACGGATCGGACTGATCGGTTTGATTGATCGGTCTGATCGGTCCGATCAGTCCGATCCGTCCGCGAAAAAACAACCACGAGGCAAACCGTCCCCACCTAGAAATCTGCGGACAAAAAAAGGCGGGCATGCTGGCCCGCCTCGACACCTAGCCAATTACCTGGCGCCGGCGCCGTCGATATAGAGCCACAGGCCGCCATAGGCGCCAATCACATCCGTCTTGACAAAGCGCCTGAGCTGGCCATCCCAGCGGTACGCAAGGAAATAATTCGGCACGATAAATTCCCCCGTGCTCGGCGCGCCAGTGAACTGCCACTTGCCTATGGTGCCGCCAATCGCCTCAATGGGCGCCATCGCAATGCCACTGATCGGCGGCTTCACTCCGAAGGCCCAGTAGGCCTGGCCGCCGCGAATACGCGACGCCTTGGCGTACACCCGCCGCTGCGCGTCGTAGGCCACCGGTTGCCTGGCCGCAATGATCGCATCACTGCTGCTTTGGCTGATTTCCCCCGGCACCGCAAATACCTGCCAGCCACCACTGGCCAACGCCGGCACTATCACCTGGGTAGCGGCCCTGATCACCCGCGACATCGCTGTATCGCTGCTGATCATGCCCTCCCGCCGCGCCTGCGCGGTTAGGTACGCGCTTGCAGTCAAAACCAAGGGCGCCGTGTAAATTTGCTCGGCGCCATCGTCAAGCTTGTAGTAGATCGTCGCCCCGGCCGGACCGGCCAAGGTCACCGTCGCCTGCTGATCAAATACGGGCGGCTCGCTGTAGGCATGGCCGTCCAGCAGACAAGTCAAAGCCGGCTTCGCCAGCTTGCTGAAGGTCCTGGTGACGACCTCGCTGTTGACGGCGCCAGGCGCCACCGCCATCACGCTAATCGTCGTGTCGCCATTCAGTGGGTATGACGCCCCACGAAAAGTCCCCGCCCCCGGCGTGCCATCGGCATTCACCTGCGGCTGCGCGCCTCCCAGCGCGTAATAAAAAACTGCGCCCACCGTCTCGCTGCTGAAACTAAGCTGTGCAGCGCCGCTATACGGCTGCTGCACAACATTCAGCTGCGGCGTGCCGGCTTTCTTGGTGTAGAGGCCTGTATACACCGTATCATTGATCGGCTGCCCATTCTCATAGATCACGACCGACACCATGGCCGTCTCGCTGATCACAATGCCTTTCATCGGGTCGTACAACGGCGAAGCGCTCGTCGGCCTACTGCCGTCCGTGGTGTAATATAAGACAAAATTGCTGTAATCACTGTAGCACAACACATTGAGCGTGTCGGCAAAGGTCACCGTGCCACCAGGCGAGGGATTCATCTGGAAGAAGATGTTGTAGACATCCGGCGTCCACACAAAATTGTCCAGCCACGCTTTGTTATACAAGACTTCATCCCACTCTTTGTCTACCACTGGCTTTTCGTAGTCCACGCTGGTGGGGCCAAACAAGGCTATTGTGATGGTCCGTGAATACTTGTCGGTGTTGAAATAGATCTCTTCGTCAACCCACCATTCGTCGTCTTCAAGCGGGTCCCACTTGCCGTTTTCATCCAAATCAGCCTCGCCCTTGACCCACCAGCCACTGGCGCTCCAGAGATAGCCGGTGACATAATCCGTGTCGTATAAACACAACTCCGACCAGTTCAAGTCGTCAAGAGATACCTTGTAGCGAAAGGACAAAAAACCCGATCCTTGAAAAGACGCCGTAAAGAATGACTCTTTCCGAGGATTGGCCTTGTCAGGCGCGCCAGCCGCCAGATAGTCGCTATTGACAGTGCTGATGCCACTGAGATCAACGCTTGCTACCGAGCCGGTCTTCCGAGCCCAGTCGCCGCCAGCCGCAGAAAACGTGACCCCCGCAGGCTGATCAAGAGCCCGACCGACATCGGACGCCGAAGCCCCCGCCCGGCTCAAAGACGAAAATGCCAGGAACGCCAGAAAAAAAACACTCCGACTGCAAAAAAAAGCAGTAATATTCATTTTTGGTTGCCTCCTGTGACTTCGTTCCATATCATGCCAGCGTCAATACGTCAATAATAGAACAGACTGCCAAATATAGTGGTTATACCGGGCTTTTTCCGTGAAAGGACGATTGTAGGCTCATTTCACCCATAGGACATGCGACGTTCACTGCCACACCCAGCATATTTTCCTTGCCTACGCAGAGTCGGATCAACACCGGCTGGCGCCCAGCGCAGGCAAAAACGGCTGGCATGCATGCATACATGCTTGTATTGAACAGAAACGCCGGTATATTCTGTCCTAAACATTGGGCTTCTGGTGTGCAACCCGCAACTTTTAGCCTCCTTTAGGCAGAAAAGTTGATTTTTTGGCCTTGAAATGTGTTCTACGGGTTGTATTGTTTGCTTCCAGACGTGGCTAGAGACACAGGCTGCGTGGCTCCTATACAAACAATAGCCCACTTTCAAAATGTGATCACGTCATTGAATCGTCGCTGATTGGCCTAATGAAGGAAAGGAGGCGATAGACTGCTAGAACGATAAAAAATTCTTCAGTTGGCGAAGGTTTTGTTGTTTGTTCGAGGTTAGTTTTTTGTTCCCCAAGAGGTAAATGGCCACCATGGTTGGTGGTCGGAGTGGTAGTGGAAACTGTATTGAGGTTGAAGAAAGGAATTACAATGAAGAAAATTCTTGCCGCAATTCTGGCTGGCGCATTCGGTCTGACCGCTGTTGCCCAAACCGTCGTCTATGATTACAAGGCCTCCTTCAAACGCGTTAACCCGATCTACAAAATCCGCAAGGTCAGCGGCGCTGAAGTCGTCACCGAAAGCTACGGCGTCACCAGCGACTCCATCAAGGGCTATGTGATCCTGCCCCTGTGCACGGACTGTGGTGGCGCTGCTGCCACCTCCCTGGTCATGCCGGGCACGGCTTACCTCACCCGCAGTGGTGACAAGTACTCCGCCAAGGCCGATTTGGCCAACGTGCTGAAGACCAGCGTGTTTGCCCAGGCCGCCATCTTTGGCAGCAACGCCTTCATCATTGGTGGCGCCACCCCCAATGGCGACCCCCATGCTCTCAAAGATCTGAAGAGTGCTTGGATGTTCATGAGCTTCAGCACCCCGAACCCCACGGCCGCTGACGTTGTTGACTCCGGCCTCATCATTCCCAAGGCCGCCGGCCAGGACGTTTGGTATGGCTTCATGGGCCTTGACAACTACCTCGGCGGCAGCATCACGGGCGCTGGCTTCGGCTCGGCTCGCGTACTGACCCAGAGCCAGGCCGCTACGCTCGGCTTCTGCGGCGGCATTCCCGCCTCCAGCTCGAGCTGCCGTATGGTCCAGAGCATCTCTGGCTCCACCATCGGCTTCTTTGGCTATGATGGCCTCTGTGGCAATACCCCCATGTGGGACGTCTGCGTGTCCGACGCCACCGGCATGGTGACCTCCGCCCCCATCAGCGGCACTTGGACGCTGAAGTTCAACAACAGCCTCTCCAAGGTTGCTCCTGCCAGCCAGGAAGCCGAAATCTACAAGAAGCTCAAAGTCAAGGCTGCTGCCACCGATGTTATTGATAACACCATGGTTGACTAATTCTTGCAGACAAGGTTGCTGTTCCAGCGAAGGCTAAAGTTCAAAACATAGCCAAGTTGAACAGTTAACTGGAACCAACTCGGGGAGGGGCCTGTCATAAGGGCCTCTCCCCTTTCTTATTCTTTCAACTCGGAGTTCCCGGAGATTACTATGCATGCCTCCAAACGTGTGACTTTCCTGCTACTGGCAACCATGGCCCTGGTCCTTGTATTTATGGCCTGGCGCACCAGAATGAACAACAGCCGTCACACGCCCGGGACAGCAACAAACGCGAATAAGCCGTTGACAGCCGCTCAGCCTGAGGAATCATCCGCTGCCGCCCCTCAAACAACAGCCGCCTCCGGCGGTCTCTTCTCCGGCGATGAACTCGTTGTTCAGGAGTTGCAAGATCTCCTCGACGACGAAGATAAGCACGATGAGGCCCTGCAAAAAGCATTGGCTATGTGCAACGGCAGCGCTGTTCAGCAGCTGGCCGCCATTGATGCCTTCCGCTGGCTTGGTGGCAGAAAGGCCATGAAGTCCCTCATCGGCCTCCGCAACAATGCCTATTTAGCCGTCGCTGACGAAGCAGGCCGTGTGCTCACCCATCTTCTTACCGAAAGTAACAACCAGGGTGGCAATCGCCATGACAGTGACATCCCTGACGATGGCCTGGTGATTCTTGACGAGGGGGTATACGAAGAGGATCCCCTTGGTGATGAACAGCATGCCGACCTGGAAACATGGATTCTGGCGCTTACCGAGGCTCCTAGCCCCGAAGCCCGTGAAGAGCTGCTGTTGATTCTTTCCACCTACGCTGTTGATCAATCCGTGCCCATACTACTGGAGCTTTTTGATAATCCCAACGAGGCCTTGCGTGAGGCCGTCAGGCAAATTCTGACCTCTATTACCGGCCAAGAAGAAATCCTTGATCGCGAGCAGGTTGTAAACTGGTTTGCGGCTATAAAAACCAATCATGACGATGCCAACGACCAACAATGAAAAGTCCAGTAACCATGGCGCCTGCCAGTCAAGCAGTGAGCCGGTAGCATGCCAACCAGGAACCACCACCGGAAAGTGAATTAGCGCCATGTTTCTCCACAAACTCATGAAGAGTAGCCATGTCGGCGTGATATGTTTCTGCATTTGCGCCCTTTCTGCCGTTGCGCAGACTCCCCCCGGCGGCGCTGAAACTGCTGGCCAGCAACCGACGCCGGCCCCGGCGCTAGTGGGCCCATCACCCGCTCCGGCGGTGCCGGCAGAGGAGCCAGACCTCGCTATGCTGATGGCGTTTATGAAGCCGACTACGGTTGTCATCCAAGTCGGCAGCATGAGCCTGCAATGGCACGAACTGCAACCGTTAATACGCCAATTTATTGATCCCAACCAGAATAAATCATCTGAGGAAAGCAGCAAGATTCTGCGTACCCTGATGCAACGCATTGCCCTTCGCGGTCTATATCTGCACGAGGCGAATGCCAGGAACATTCAGGTCAGTGAAGAACAGCGCCGAGCAAACGAACAACAACTTGAACAGGGACTGCAGGGCAATTCTCGCGGAGCCACCACGGAGGACGTCAAAAAGGCGTTGGCCGCAGGCAAAAGTACCTTATTGAGTCTTAGCGAAGAAGACGCCCAGCGCGTAGTCACCCTTGGTAACCAGCTTCTTGCTGAAATTACCATTACCGATGGCGAAGTTGACCAGCAACTACTCGCCATGAAAGCCGTCCGCGACTCGATGCAGAAACAGAATGAAAGTATTAAGCAATTTGCCTTGGGACTCCTGCAGAAACCCGAGGCGCTGACCGATCAGGGCTTCGCCTACCTTGCCAAAGAGTATTCCGATGGCGTGGAAGCCAAACAAGGCGGCGTTCTCAATTATGATTTCACGCGTTCTGAACTGGCTACTGTCAATCACATCGAACAATTTGAACTCCAGGTCGGGCAAACGTCCCCGCTCTATGAAACCCCAACCGCCTTTCGGGTCATGAGGGTACTTTCACGGGTCGCCCCCGAAAAAGAAGGCGATGCCGAAAAACTTCGCGCTGCCCAGTGGCTGTTCCGCAAGATGCCTGTTGCCGATGAGAAAAGCCGTGACGATCTTCGCGCGCAATTGCTTGTCAGCAAGCAGAAGAATGCCGTAGCTGCCATCGGCCAGTCGTTAGCCAAAAAGTACCCCGTCAGCTGTGTTTTTTCCCAGGTGGCCTTTGGCCAGAAGCGATGACGAATAATCGTGATGACGCCGCTGGGCTCTGACTGTCGCCCCGGGACTGTCAGGCTTCACAGATTTTGATCAATGCAGTCGTACCGGGTTCCAGCTCACACCGGAGCCCAGGCCCAACCCCGTGATGTATGCAGTATAAAGGATTTATTGCGCATGGCACATCGTTATCACCATCCCGGACGGCTTCTCCCTGCACTCTGCCTGGTACTCCTCATGTACAGCGGCATGCATGCTCTCGCCGCGCAATTTGGCGAATGGACAACCTCACCGGCGGCCGCCAAAGCACTGGCTCTGCAATTCAACCGGCCAATCGTCGCTGTGGTTGGGTCGCCGATCTGCCCTCATTGTGATAATTTTGACGTCATCCTCAAATCCGCGGCCTTTCTGGATTACGCCCGCCAAAATCAGCTTGTTTTGTTTCACAACCGCGAGAATTCCTCGCTTCGCGCTCAGATGACGAATGATTTCAAGACTCAATGCGGAATGACTTCGCTGCTCCCCTTTCTGTTCCTCTTCAAGGTCAAAGAAAGTGCTGACACCCAGTCTGATAACGTGATGTCCATGGCTCCGGATCAAATTGAACTATTGAAAATCAGTAGCGGCCCTTACACAGGTAAACTCGCCGGCGTCAATTACACCAGTGATGCGGTTGTCAACGGCATCAAACTCGAGAATGAATCCAAGTGGACTGTTGACACTCTCACCAAAGTACTGCGCTCCTTCTTCCCAAACCAGGGATGGTCCACCCTCTCCCCCAGTGACGACCCGATCGATGATGACCCGATTGATGACGACCCGATCGATGACGACCCAGTCATTGACGACCCAGTTCCGATCATTGATGAATCCTGGGTTGCCACTTGGACTGAAGACCCGGCAGAAGCCAAGGCCCTTGCGTATGCGCATAATCGCCCCATCCTGGCCATAGTCGGTTCGCCTATTTGCCCGCATTGTGACAATCTTGACAAAGTCATTATCACTGATGCAATGCTGCAATACGCCAAGGCCAGGAAACTCGTGCTGTTCCATTGCCGAAATAACTCGTCGCTGCGTAGTCAGATCACCAACGATTTCAAAGTACCCAGCGGCATGACATCACTTCTGCCCTTTCTCTTCCTATTCAAGGTCAAGGACGGGGTCAGCGCCGCACAGCTGGCAGAAAACAGCATGTCGGCCCAACACGTGACACTTCTGGAAATCAGCAGCGGCACCTATGCCGGGAAAAAATCCGGCGTGAATTACACCAGCGAAACGGTCATTAACGGCATTAAGCTGGAAAAAGAACAATCGTGGACTCTGGCGACTTTCTTCAAGGTCATTGAGTCCTTTTTCCCGAACAAGCAGTATCCGAGTGGTGATCCGGGCTGGAACAGCATCATCCCGCCTGTCGTTGGCCCCACGGGCTACGAGCAGGCGGTTGATCTGGGGCGCATCCCCAACCCCGACTATCCGGCCAGCAGTGGCCCAGGCTGGATTAAGTACGCGCCGGCCGCCACGTTCATCGGTAGCAGTTCCGAACACTGGTACAAGTTCACGGGCGATGCCGGCAAACGCTATTTGTGTGTAGCCAAAGACTTCCAGGATACCAATAACCCGATCGCCATCGCCTTGTATGCCAGCAACACCAGCGGTGCGCCAAGTGATCCTCCCATCTTCACCGCAACATCCACGGGCTTTGACGCTCTCGGACGCGGCTTGTTCATGGACATCCCCACCGGCGGCGCCAACAACCAGCTGTTCTATCTCCGTCTCAGTCATAGCGGCGGCACTGCCAGTACCGCTCTGCCCTATGGCATCAAAGTCCACGAAACCCATAAAAATCCCGTCGTCGGCACAGTGACCAACCCGCTCTGGCGCGGCGCCCAAAAAGGCCTATGGACGATGGACGCCGACAAGGCCCGGGAACGGGCCGCCGCTGAGGGTGTTCCATTGCTTTTCTACTTTACCGGTGTTCTTTGGTGCCCCTACTGCATCGGCCTGGACCACATGGTGTTCAGCTCCACCACCTTCAAGGACAGCATCAAAAATGCCTATTTGGTGCTGATTGACAACCGCCAGCGCAATGACACGGGACCCTCGCTCCTGCTTGACAATCGTGCCAACGGCTATCTGGCGAGCAATTCAATCAGTGGCGCTGCCGCCACAGCGCAACTGGCCAATAACCTCACCCTGCAGAACGCCTTAGCCCTTCCCGGCGCTTCGACGGCAGGCTGGTCACATGGCCGCCGCATTTCCTATCCCACGCTGGTCTACTGCAACGTCAGCGCCACCACCCGCGCTGACCTCACTGGCGTCAACCCGATCGGCCGTTTCAGCTATCAAGATTTCACCGGACTGCCCATTGCCAGCAAAGCCAAGGCGTTCATTGACGAATTGGCCCTGCTAGCCAGCAAGGGCCACCGGGAGGCAAATGCCTCGCCTCAGACCAGCCAGTTGCAGTTGCCGGCCCCTGGCACCGCTGCCGAGGCACTGACCGGTGGTCTCGCCAACGGCAACTGGTACAGATTCACTGTCAATCAGGATCAAAGCGGCTTCGCTTGGCTTTTCAATGCCCGAGCCACCACGGCGGCTGATGCGGCGCAAGTCGAACTGGCAGTGTACAGCGCCGATGGCGTGACCTTGCTGCGCCGGACCCAGGGCAGCCTGAAAAACGGCAGCAGCCTGGAGTTTGTGCCGCCAAGTGCCGATGGGGGCCAATACTGGCTGGCGATAAGTCCCAGTGCGCAAGCCAGCGCGGTGCCTCTCACCTTGAACTACCAGCTCGAGCAACTCAATTACACCATCGCCTTGGAACATGATGAAGTAGCTGTAGCTTCCTCTGACCTCAGCTTCGACCTGCCCCTGCAACTGACAACCCAACTTCCAAATGACAACGCCGTCCGCTTCGCCTACCGCATCCGCACCTTTGAGAATGGCGCGCCGGCAAGCTATTTCGCAACTCCCAACGTCTGGCAGGAAGCCACATGGACTGCAGATGAAAAACAATCTGGACGCAAGCTACTGTCCCTTCCTCTCGCCGTTCCCGCCGGTGAATACTGGACCGGCAGCCACGACGTCGTCATTGAACTGCAATCCATCGCTGGCGGCAATTGCCGGGTAAGTAGCAATGGCGAAGAAAGTAGCGTCAAAATCTTCTCTCAGGCATTTTTCGTCCGCCCCGCCCCGAGCGCGTACGGCCTTTTTGTCGGCCGTCGTGAACGCCTGAGCTTCGGCATCAGAAATTATGACGCCCAAAAACACATTGTGAGCGTTACGCCCGCACTCCCCGCCGGCCTCAGCTACCAGCTTAATGACGCGGCTCCCTCACGTGGCGTGAGTGTCTCGCTGATGATAACCGGCACCCCCACCAACGCCGTCACCAACCACCAGGTCAGCCTGGAAATCCGTGACCAGGCCAACGTCCTTTGCGACCTGCTGCCCGTTGCCTTCAATGTCATCAACCTAACCGGCACAATCGCCGATCGCAACGTCTACGCTGGCCGTATCTGCCCAGACAATTCAGGCGTTGGGGCGCCCCTGGGCAGCCTCAGCATGAGCAAAAACGCCACTGGCCTGCAACTCACTCTCCATTCCACCAGCACCGCCGAAGCGTTGAGCGCACTGGTCAACTGGCAGGGCTACGATCCCGCAAAAGATCAATACTATCTGAGCTTCACCTGGTCGACAGTCAATGCCAGAATCGACCTCACGTTGGATACCCAAGGCAACGGCCGCGGGACATTCACCGCGCCCAGCGGTGAAGAGCAGACCGTGTTTTTCGCGCCAGTCACCCAAAACCCGGCAAACTTCGCGGGGACCTACAACGTCGCCCTCCGCCCACAACCTGCAACGCCACCCCACCCCTACGACGGCTTCGCCCTGGGCTGGCTGCGCCTCACTGTTGACACCACGGGTAACGCCACCTACTCTGGCGAACTCATCGACGGCACGACCCTCGCCGGCACCTCCGCAATCACCGAGGCAGCCGATGGCTCCGGCCGGATGATTTTCTTTGCGCCCCTGAACTGGAACAGCACCCTTGGCCGCTACCAGGGCCGCATCGCCGGTCAATTGGCCATCACTCCCCTCCCCCTGCGTTACGAACCCGGCGCCGGTTTCAACGACGCCTGTGTTTACGATTGCACAAATGCCATCTGGGCGCGCTCCGCGACGGACAAGGATGCCATCCAGCCCTGCGGCACCACGTATCAAGCCGTGGTATCGCTTACCAACCAGGCCGGCCTTGCAGGACAGGGTCTGGATTTTCTCTATGAAGTCCAGCAATCTGCTCAGGACAGCCAGACTGTCGTGCCGGACCTGATCTTCCTGGCCGAAAACAGTAGTGGCAGCGCCTTGCTTCCCCGCAATGACAACCCGCTTGCGGTGGAACTGTCCTCGCTGGCCATCAACACCGCCACGGGTGTAATCAGCGGCAACGTGAATGTACTTTTCGCGGCGCAAGTCGGCCAGCCCCTGCTGCGCGAGGCCGTCCCACTCCGGGGCATACTCACGCCAATCACCTCCGACTGCTGTTCAGCAGGAGCGGATCTCTTCCTCGGCTACGGCTATTTCACCCGGCGTGGCACCCCATATGTGTTCCGCCTCAGCGCCCAAAGCGCCGTGCAAAATTCTCTGCCGGTGCTCAAGTCCATCGCCGGCCTTGCGCCCACCACGCCAGTCCGCCCCATCAACGCGGGGGAGGTCGCTGTCCAGATCCAAAGCGCCGGCAAGCGCATTCTCTATCAACGCCAATACAGCAACGATCTATTCCTCGCGGACTGGTCAGCTGCGGCAGCGGACTTCACTGAGCTGACGCTGGCGACTGCTGCGACCTGGCAGTTCGTTGCCTTGTCACGGGACAAAACGGCCAGCGCCCCCCTCCTTGTCGCCATTCCCCGCCAAACCACGCTTGGCTCCGATCCGGACAGCGGCAAAGGGGCTTTACATCCCGGCTGGAATCTCATTGGCATACCCGCCGACCGCCACTACACAGTCCTCGATAACGACGGGGGCACCATCCTCGCCTATGATAATGACGCCAGCGCCTACACAACCACCAGCGAACTCAACGGCGGCCTGGCCTACTGGGTCTTTGTTCCTGACGATGATTTTGCGGCGACGATTGCCCAAATGGAGCAGCCTGCACCAGGCGTTGTCATCACGCCCGGCTGGTCTTTCCTGGCTCTGCCGACAACGCCACTGCTCGGCAATATCACCACGTGGTATTGGAATGGCTGGACCTTCACTCTCACCCCCCCGAGCGACGTCCCCGCACCAGGCGTCTGGCTCTACAACCCAACTCAGCCCTGATGGTCGTGTTGTGCCTGGCCCACACTTCCCGCAGTACTTGCGACGGGAAGTGAAGGCCGGGTTGTCGTTCGTGAACAGAACAGCCCGGCTCAAGCATCCGATTCATGCCAATACATAGAAAAACCATGCGCATGCAAAAACTTGCAAGACGAATTGTCAGCCCCCTCGCAGGCCTCGGCGCGGTACTTATCCTGGCGTGTGCGCCGCAGTCAGTTGGCCAAACCGCTGACACCGCTGCCACGCCAAACACCATCATATCCACGCCTGATATATTCCAAGTCGTGAATCCGGCGGCGCTACAACTGGGCACCATCATGGATTTCGCCAAACGCGACATCAGGATTACCCTCCGGAATGTCCACTCGGAGCCCCTGCAAATCGAACGCATTCGGGTGACGTGTACCTGCCTGACACTGGCGCCGGAGCCACCGGCAGGGCTTCTCAAACCCCAGGAGGAAATTTCCTTCACCGCGAAACTTGATGCCGCGGAAATAAAACCGGGGCCATTTTCGCGCATGGTCCTGGTGGAAGTGAAGGGGCGCGATATCACCCTGGTCTATATCAACGGCACAGTCCAGCCTATGCTCACCTTCACCCCCGGACAAGCCCTCGCCCTTGGCACTTTTGCCGGCAAGGACGTGCCGTGGGAGCGGTCCATCAAAATCACGTCCGCCTTTTCTGAGAAGCAGAACGTGTTGTTGCAGGCTCCGGCCGAAGACGACCTCTTCAGTTATGAGTTGCACTCAGACAACCCCCAAGTCTTCAGCCTCAGCATCCGACCGAAGCTTCCCCTGCCCATCGGTAAACTGCACCACCTGGTGCGCCTGCCGGTCACCGGAATGGACAACTACGGCCCCGTTATGCTGGCCGTCAATGGCACCGTAACCGGCTGGCGACCGGTGTTAGAGAACAATCAGCTGAACGTCGCCCTCTCGGAACACAAGCCAGGCGAAACCATCGTCAAAGATATCCGTTTGGTCATGAAAGAACAGACCGAAGAACCGCAAGTGAAAAATCCTCTCGCCGCCCTCAGGCACGACCACGACCATGCAGAGGCGCCCACCAATACAATCGCCAAGGAAGAGCTTGCCAACAGCACGATCCAACAAATAGCCTTCTGGGAAGGCATCGCCAGTGGTCTTGACGCCCGTTTGCCCCCTTCGGTGACTATGTCAAAAACGGCTCAAGCAGACTCTCTGTTGGTGTCGTTGAGCTTCCCGGCCGACTTTTTTGCGCGGCGAAGGCGTCAGGTCATTCCTTTTTCATACAACAAGAGCAGCTGCGGCATGCTGACCATCACCGCGAAGCCATGACCCTCAGCACCGTCCAGCCTTCTTGCAGTAGGGAATCTCGCCGGAAGAGGTCCGTTCGCCCCGACCGCTTCTGTGTCAGGTTGCTCCTGCTGGTCGGCCTTCTGCTCGCCCATGCGGGGTTGGCGCAGACACCCGCCGCCGCCGCCGCCGCTGCGCCAGCCCGGGGCTTTGTCGCGCTCTTCGGCAGTTACGACTGCGATGACTGTGCTGCTGTCAAAAAGCAATGGCCGGAGGCCTTCGCCCTCGCTGATGGCCCCGTGCTAGTCTTTCTGCCCATCGAACACGCGCCGAATTACGCCCTGCTAAGCCTCCTCGAAGACGCGCTACAGCCGGGGAAAAAGGCCGAGTCCTTCCCCATCTTCCTCGTCGGCGACAAGCTCATTGGCGACCTCGACGCCTTCTACGAGCTGGCCGATGAACTGCCCGCATTGAGCAAAAACACGCCCTCCTTGCCGCTCTTGGCCGAAATCGCCCAAGCTGCCGCCAAAGCCGCGCAGCTCGTCGTCGAGCTGCGCGTAGCTGCCGCCCCATCATTGCCCGACGCCGCGCCGACCAGCCTGCGGCCCGCCTCCGCATCATCGTCGCGGCTGCTGTATTTCTACCAAAAGGGCTGCGCCAAATGCTCACGGCAGGACAAAGAGCTCGCCATCCTGCGCGTCTCCCTGCCCGCCCTGCAGCTGGCCAGCTACGACGTCGCGACCCTCGATGGCCAAATTCTCCTCCGTCGCGCCAAACGGCACTTCACCCTTGCTGACGACAACAAAAATCTCGCCCCCATGGTCTGCTGGCCAACGGGCTACATCACCGGCCGCCTCGCCAGCGCCAGCGAGCTGCAACAAGCCCTGGCCGCCTCCACGCAGGACGCCTTCTGGTCGTCCCCCATTACCGATGCTGAACGCCGCAACGAGCAACAGCAGCAAGGCCGGCTACTCAAGTCATTCACTGTCGGCGTAGTCATTCTGGCCGGACTCATTGACGGCTTCAACCCCTGTGCCTTCGCCACCTCGGTCTTCCTGATTGGCTACCTCCTGTACCTCAAACGGCGGCCCCGGGAAATCGCCGTGGTCGGCTTCAGCTTCTGCGCCGGCGTCTTCCTCGCCTACGTCCTCTTTGGCCTTGGTTTGTCTTTCCTCCTTGACACCATCAGCGACATGCTCTGGCTCAAGAAAGCCATCTACGGATTCTTCGCCGTGGCCGCGTTCGTCCTGGCCATTGGGCATCTGCGCGACGCCCTTCGCGTCCGCAAGAGCGGCAAACCCAGCGACATGTCCTTGGGCCTGTCTAACACCACGCACCGCAAGATTCACGACCGCATCAAGAACCTGACCGAGCACCGGTCGTGGCTGATGCTGCCGGCGGCAATCCTCCTTGGCGTGATTGTCTCATCCATGGAGCTGGCCTGCACAGGCCAGATTTATCTGCCCACGTTGGCGGCCATCAACGCCGCCGGGATCAACCTCCTGGCCTTTCTGCTGCTCATCCTCTACAACCTGTGCTTCATCCTGCCCCTCGTCGTCATCACCGGCATGGCCATCGCTGGCATCGGCACCAAAGCCGTCGCCGACTGGGGGCGAAAGCATGTCGGCACGACCAAAATCGCCATGGCCGCGTTATTCATCGCCATCGCCATCGTCATGGGCGTCCTGGCCTTTTCTTAATGGCCACATCACCCCACAGTACTTCCCAACCCAGCAAGCGCACTGCCGGCGGATATCCACTCTGCTCGCGTCCCCGGGGGGCTACAGCCATAGTACTGCGTGGGGAGCGCACAGCCCCAGCAGCGGCGCCTGCCCAATAAGGGCGGCTGGCACTGCGTCATAATGATGGGCAACGGCATGTGATCGATCCGCCGGCTGCCAGCTCACATTTATGCGCAAAATAATCCCCTCACTACCTGCATTAATATTGCTTGCGGCACTGTTGCTCAGCTGCGGTTGCCTTGGCGCCGACGACACTTGGCCGCCGCGGAGCTGGCTGCTCAACTGCCTGGTCAAAGCTGTCCCCGGCATCCTGGCGACCTTCGATCACGACAGCGGTCGTTTCAATGCCGCCCAATGGAGCTGTCAAGAGCAGCACGCCATCTTCCCCCTCGCCGCCGCCTGGGCTTTCGAAAACCCCAAGAATCCCTTTTATCACGACCGCCAACTGCTGGCGGTCATCGGCAAAGGCGGTGACGCGCTCTGCGCGGCGCAGGACGAACGGGGCCGACTGCCCTACGCGCGGCCAGCGCGCGGTCAAAGCCAAGCAGGCTACGTGCCGTGGACTATAAGCCGCTGGGCGCGCTGCTACCTGCTTGTCAAAGAGAAACTGCCACCAGAGCAACGGGAACGCTGGCGGCAAGGACTAACCACCGCTTTCAGCGAAATTCATCTGCTGGTGCAAAGCCAAGGCCAGGACGGCCCCTATCACGCTCATCTGGCGACGGCACTCTTCATCGCCGGCCGGGCACTGGACCAGCCCACCTGGCAGGACAACGCCCGGCAGCACATGTCGCGACTAGTCGCCCGGCAGAGCCCCGACGGCTGCTGGCTGGGCAACTGGGGGCCAGCGTTGAGCCATAACAACAGCCTGCTCGAAGCTTTGGGTCTCTATTATGCCGTTGCCCAAGACCCTACCGTCATTGAAGCCTTAGAACGCGGTGCGCTTTTTCACCTCGCCGCCACTTGGCCCGACGGCACCGCCGTCAGCGCCATTGACGACCGGCAGCCCTACCAGCAGATCAAAAACATCGGTAATGTCGGCTTTTCCTGGACCACCCCGGGGCGACAGTTCCTCCACCAGCAACTGCGCTCACTGGTTGAAGCCAACCAGAGCGTTGCTGCCGATTACGCCGCCGCAATGCTCATCTTCGGCGGCAAGGGGCCGGTCAGCGAAAAGGACGGCGCCCCGGCCGGCAGCGCCTTCCGCTCCCAGGACGGTCTCATGCATATCCACCCCCAGGCGCCTTGGCGCGTCTGCTTCTCGGCCTACACCGCACCGCAGGCAAAACAGCGTTGGCTGCTCGACCGCCACAACATGCTGGACATCTACCACGACGCGCTCGGCCTGGTCGCCGGCGGTGGCAACGGCAAGGGCCAGCCGTTGTGGTCGTCCTTTGTCTTCACGCCGCTGAGTGAGGGCGAAGATAAGTTTGACGAAGCCTCGACTAACACTCACTCGGGCATCCCCACCGCGGCCAAGATCATCGACTCGCCGACGGGACCGCTGCTGCAGCTGAATTACGGCAAAACCCAATGCCGCATAGCGGCCACGCCGCAAGCCGACGGCGCCTTGCAGCTCAGCTACGCCATCAGCGCCATGCCGCTGCCCGTCCAAGGTGAAGTGCACCTTCCCTTCCTCCGCCGCAAAGGGCCGCTGCAGCTCGCCAACAACACCATCATTCGCTTGGGCGACGAGGCAATAACCATCAGCGGCAAAGACGCCGGTGGCCGCTTCGCCTGGGGCGGCCTCCAGGTCGATTTCCCGGCCAATGCCACGCTCCACTGGCCGGTTTTCAGACGCCCAGCGGCGGACGGCTCGCCGGCCGCATCTGCCAACCTCGCTAACGCCCGCCTGGTCATGAGCGTGCCCATTGACCAGCAAAATCCAGACGTGGCACTTTTACTGCGCCAGGTTCCGGAAAATATCCCGGGGCTGATCAGCCACCCGGCCAAGTCGTTGTCGCTCTTCTCGCCGAGCGCCACGCCAGCCAAATACATCAAGGAGCTCGACGCGATTTTTCTCAGCGCCAATCGCCCCGGCGAGTCGATGACGCTGACAGTGCCCAACAAAAAGGCCGGTCGCTACGAACTCTACGTGGAATTCGTTCTGAACCCCAATTACGGTACCGCCCTCGTCATGGGCAACGGTCAGCAGCCGGGACGGTCGTTCGACTGTTACGCGCCCGACTATGACAACAGTGGCCTGGTACCATGCGGTAATGTCGAGCTGACCGCGACGGACTTGGTCTTGACGATCCGCAGCGTCGCCCGCAATCCCCGCACCACCGGCTGCTTCCTCGCCGTCAAGGCCGTCCACCTGCGACCGGCGGCCACGACGGCAACAACGAGCTCACCAATCAAGAACCAAACGGCAACCCAACCATGAAAATCAGTTATCAGCGTCTGGTCATGCAGAAAATCTACCCGCTGGTCATCAGCCGAGGCACCAGCGGCAACTCCGAAAACCTCTTCGTCCACGTCCACTGTTTCGGCGCCACCGGCCTCGGCGAACTAGCCGGCACCAAAGACGCTGACGGCGAAAACTGCGACACCGGCATCAGCGAGCTGAACGCCTTTGTGGCTGGACTCGACGACGACAAGCACCCGTCGATCCACGACATCTGGCAGCGCGCCCGCGCCGCCGGCGTGCGGCCACGCGCCCTCGCCGCACTGGACATGGCCCTCTGGGACGCTTTCGCCAAATCCTGCGGCCAGCCCCTCTGGCGCGTCTTCGGTCTGGCCCAGCGCGCGGTTCCCACCTCGCTGACCATCGGCATCAACCCGCCTGAAGTCACCCGCGAACGCGTGCCGGAAATTCTCGCGCGCACGGGTGCAAAATACCTCAAAATCAAACTCGGATCGCCGGCGGGGATCGCCGCCGACCAGGCACATTTTCTCGCGGCTCGCGAGGCCGCCCGGCCCTTCAACGTCCACTTGCGCGTCGACGCCAACGGCGGCTGGTCCTGCGCTGACGCCAAAATGATGCTGCAATGGCTGGCTGAACGCGACGTCGACTATGTCGAGCAGCCCCTGGTCAAAGGCGCGGAAGACCAGCTGCCCGAACTCTTCAAATCCCGCCCCCTGCCTATTTTTGTGGACGAATCATGCTGGTTCGCCACCGACATCCCCACCTTCGCCCACTGCGTCGACGGCGTTAATCTCAAGCTCATGAAATGCGGCGGCCCCACCGAGGCACTGCGGCTGGTCGCCACCGCCCGTGCCCACGGCCTGCAAACCATGATCGGCTGCATGAGCGAATCCACCGTCGCCATCTCCGCCGCCGCCAGCATGAGCGCGCTTTTCGATCATATCGACCTGGATTCCCACTTCAATATCAGCAACGACCCCGCCACTGGCGCACAGATGATCGACGGCGCCGTTATACCACCCGACAAGCCCGGACACGGCGCCGTCCTCAACACCTGACGATGCCCGGGCGCGCTCCCAGGAGTCCCTTGCGTCCAAGGCGTCATTCCCCACAGTCCAGAAAGTCACCGGAGTCCAATCCATGGGACCATGCCTCATGCGTCCCTGAGTCCTCGCCCCAGCGCACACCACCAAAGCGTCCATGAAGTCCAACCGCTCCCCGGTGTCCCCTCGCTCCCCGGGGTAATCATCACCACGCACCTTTTTTGTCGATTTCCGCCGGCCCGGCCATGGCAAATCATCGCGAGTTGTGTATAGTAAAGCCGCTTTACGCAACCCCGTGGTGTAATGGTAGCACAACTGGTTTTGGTCCAGTTAGTCCAGGTTCGAGTCCTAGCGGGGTTGCCACCTTTTTCGGACCGGCCGGCGCCACGCCAACAAACAACGGCAATCATGCCGGCTAAGCCGCAAAAAGATGTTTTGAAAACGCTGTCTGATGCTTGAATTGACGGAATGCATCGCTACAGTAAAGATCGTTTCGCTCGGGTGGCGGAATTGGCAGACGCGCTAGGTTGAGGGCCTAGTGGGGTAACACCCGTGCGGGTTCAAATCCCGCCTCGAGCACCATGTGGCCTGACAGAACTTTCTGTCAGGTCCTTTTTTTTACCCAGCCAGCCTGAGCTTTTTTCGCTTTTTCCCGTGGCCGGGGATATGTTTTAAGGTTTTATTCCGTTTATTGGGCACAACCCGCCCGATAAACCATAACGACGGTGTTTTTGAGCAGTCCATGATATCCCGCAAACAGCATTTCACCCTTATGGAAGTCATGATTGCCGCGACCATCCTGGCGCTGGCGGCGGTGGCGACCATGGGCGTCGTCGGCAGTGCCCGCTCGTCGCTGTTGCGCGCCCAGAAACGCTGGGCCCGCCAGCACCTGCTGACATCCGTAGCCGAGATGTATCTGCTCGCCGGCCACGAAGCCACACTCCCGGAAGATCTCCTCCCCCAGGGCTTCAGCGCCAGCTGCGAACTGTTGGAAGTTGACGCCATCCACGAGGAAGCCAAAGAGCCGATCAATGGCTGGCTGCTGGGCGAATACCACATCTGCGTCTATGACGTCAACGGCGCCCTAATGGCCGAGACCAGGGTTAGAAAAGTGCTTAAAGAGGAGGACTTCGACTGATGTCTTCCCCGGCCCGCCAACGCCATTGCGCCGCCTTCACCCTGCTGGAGCTCCTCATTGCGGTCAGCATCTTCATGCTGATCGCCGTGGCCCTCTTTTCCTTCTCCACCGAGACAACCCGCTCTTGGTCGCGCATCATCGTTGAACGCAATCGCTTCCAAGAGCTTCTTGACCTCGACCGCACCATCGACGGCATCTTCACCCACGCCGTGCCTTTCCTCTGGCCCGATCCCGACGCCGATCTCTACCAGGAAGTGCCCTTTGTCGTCGCCACGCCCAACAGCCTCCGCATCGCCTACCTCCACCGCCTGAACGATCTTGATGAAGGCGCTATCCGCTTCGTGGAGATCGCCATCAAGGACGACGCGCTCTGCGCAACCTATTCCGACCGCCCCTTCCTCTTCTGGGAAGACGCCGGCGACCGCGTCTGGACCAGCGTCCTCGCCCGCGATGTCGAATCCGTGTCTTTCCTCTACGCCGACTGGAATGACGACTCGACCGGTCTCTGGGCAGACCGCTTTCTCTGGCAGAACGAGTGGGAAACCGTCGAATCCGAACGCGTGGACATCCCTCTGGCTATCATGATGACGCTGGTCTGGAAAGATGGTCGCATTGAATCGTGGCTGCGCCGCACCATGGGCAATTCCTACCGCGAACGCTACGGAAAATGGGAGCCGCCCAAAAGCCTATGAAGCCTATTCGTCAATTCTTCGCCCGCATAAAGCCAGCCCCGACAGGCGCCGACCGCCAGCGCGGCATGGCCCTCATGCTCGTTCTTGGCGTGCTGGCGACGGTGCTGCTCATGGTCGCACACCTCATGACCGTCGCCGAAGTCATCGCCAAAGAAGCCAAGGTGGCCGCCCTGCGCTCGGAAATGCGCTACCAGGCCGAAGCCGCCGCCGACACCGGTTTCTGGATGCTGCTCACCGACCGACGGCTCTTCGCCAACCGCAAACTCGGCCAAAGCCTCGAAGCCCGCGAAGCCGTCAGCGACTTCGAACCATGGATGGTCGATCGCCGCGCCCATGCCTTTGACAACGACTCTTGCTACGTCTACCTCCAGGCCGCCGAACAGGCCTTCATCGTCACCAAACCCGACACCCTCAAAGACAACGTCGATCCCGATGACCAGGAAAAACTCGACGAAATCAGCGAATTCATCGACGTCCTCAACGACTATACCGACCGCGATGACTTGAAAAAACTCTACGGCAAAGAAGTCGACGATTATGCCGCCGACGGCTTCCCCACCCTCCCCCGCAATAACGCCATGCAATTCCGAGAAGAACTCTACTGGCTGCCCAACTGGCAGAATTGCGTCGTGGGCGAAGTAACCGTCATCCCACCGCGCAACATCAACTACGTCATGGGCAAGAACAAACCGTCCTTCTTTTCCGCCTCGGAAGACTACGTCAAACGGGTTCTAGACCTCGGCGACAACGAATGGGACGCCATCGAACAGGCACGCGAGGAGTGGGCCAACAACGGCACGCCGCTGGAAGAGTCGCTCGACGCCGCACTCTATCAGACCATTCTGGGCGCCTTCGATTTCAACGAGGCCGACCTGGCCGCCATCTCGGCCGTCAGCCACGCGCCCGGAGATCCACGCATCCGCCTGCATGTCCAGGTCATCCGCGAAGTAAAAATCACCAGCGGCACCATCTTCAGTGACCGCGAACAAGAAACATTTTCAATCTGGGAAAAGAAACTTCACTGATTGTCAAGAGGTCATAGCACTACTGCTTGTCAGTCATAGCAATGCCCAATTTACTGTCATTCCCCTTTTTTCTGCTTGCATTATAGTACAATAACCGCATTGTTTAGCTGACAACGGGCCCCGGAGCCAATGCGCCCCGTAACGCCCACGCCTTCTTCCGGACTCGCGAAAGGAACCCGATGCCGCACTTCAGCAGAAATAACAGCTGCGCCTTCACCTGGACAAAAACGGGTGACTGCCACGCTGTCCATATCACCCGCAAAGGCGACCGTTGCATCGTCAGCGCGCATTGGCACGGCAACGCCGGCAAGAATACCTCCACCGCCGAAACCCTCAGCAGCGCCAAACGCGCACTGGGTAATATTGACTCCTACTTTACCCTGGCTGGCGGTAGTGAGGGTGGCTGGGGCATGGTTGACGTGCTCATGCCCGAACTCAAGTCCGACGAACTTAAAAACGCCCTGGCCTTCGAACTGCGCAAGCAGACACCAGTGCCTGCCGACAAACTCGCCTGGGGCTACCGCATGGTCCCGTCGGACGCCCAGAACAACCGGCAGCTGGTGCGCCTCTTCTATGTGCGTAATGAAACTTGGCGGCAATGGACCGACGCCGTCGGCGGCATTGGCCAGGTCGATATGATTCTCCCACCGGCCGTGGCCCTCGATCCCCTCCTCGCCGGCCAGACTGTCACCATCCCAGGCGACACCCCCGCGAGTTCATTTGTCTTCACGCCCGGCGATCCAGGGCGCAGCATGGCCCCTCGCAACATGGCCGACCATGCCGCCGACAGCGGTGTTCTCCACGAGATGCTCCCGCTGGAAAATCTCGACCTGGGGAGTATCAAAGACCTGCCGGCAACGGAACAATTCCACTATGCCGGCGCCATCCTGCTGGCAGTCTACGGCCTCACCCGAGAAGCCCACCGCGATCAGGCCACGGTCATCAGAGTGCCTGAGTCTCTGCAGCCACGCCGCTACCGCGGCTTCCAGCTGCTGGCCACACTGCTGGCCCTGTATATCTGCGCCGGTCTCTTCTTCGGCCTGGTCCGCGCCGCCCAAAACCGCATTGCCCGCCTGCGGGAAATCAACAGCGAGCTACGCGCCGTGGAAACGCAAATCACCAGCCTGCAGAAACAGCTCAACCCGGAAAATGTCGCCTACGCCAATGCCATCAAGCAGGAACTGACGGACGTCATTTCGGAAGCGCCGGCCTTCCCAGCCGCACTGCTGGAGCTAACCAGGCTCATCGAACCGCCCAGCTGGATGTCGTCTCGGCTGGAGTGGAAAGACGGGCAGGTGTCATTCCAGCTCGAAGAAGAGGAAAATGACCTAGAATTAGCCACGCGGCTGGAACACTCGCCCATCCTCGGCGATGTCCGCGAACAAAGCTCGACCTTCGACCCGCGCAACAACCGCCGCACCCGCAAATTCCTCCTGAACGCCCGCCATGATACCGAAAAGGAACAAGAGGCCGCACTCGCCTACGCCGAGGCACAAACAACCAGACGCCTCAAAGAGGCCGAGGCCGCACGCGCCCGAGCAGCCGCCGAAGCCGCCGAAGCCGCCGAAGCCGCCGTCCAAGACGAAGTCATCAACGACGAGGTCAATGCCATGCCTGACGGCGAAGCCACTGAAAACACCGCCGCTCCAGTCAATCAGCCACCGCCGCCACCCGCTCTGCCACCGCTGGAAAACGAATAAAGCCGCGCCGCTTCGCCCCCTCACGACTAGTTGAAAGACCGCACCATGCCAAACAAACCCAAAATACAGCCACGGCAAATCGTGCTCATGATCCTCCTGGTCCTTATCGCCCTGCTGGTCGCCAGGCAGTACATGGGCATGATCAGCCTACCCACCATGGGCCGAATCGCCGCACAGACACAACTTCTGGGATCCAAACGCACCGACCTGATGGTCCTGCAAAAGCAGCAAGCAGACTGGCTCAAGGAACTCGAACAACTTAACACCCAGTCAAACACATTCTGGGTCTCAAGCTCCCAACGGGCACTCATCGAACAGGAAGTCACCAAGGAATTCGGTAAAATCCTCCGCGCAGCACAGGTCGTGCCCCAAAAAGTCGAATCACAACGCAATAAATTGCCCCAGTACAACCATGTCAGTGAAGTGGAAATCGTCGTCGAACTGCGCGGGGTGAGCATGCAGGAGATCAGCCGGCTCTTCCAGGAAGTGGAAAAAAGCCGCCGGCTCCTCGTCTGGTCTTTTGCCAAAATTGAACCCGACAACCCCCGCGAGCCCAAAGCGGTCAACGCGACGATCCGCCTCAAAGCTTACACCCTGACTCAGGAGGCGACGGACTTCCTGCTGGCGCGCCAAGGCAGCGCCAGCACCGCCCCCAAAGGAGATGCGTTATGAATAGTTTGTCATGGCTGTCACTGATCATCGCCCTGGCCATGGGTGCCGTACTGAGCACCTCGGCAATGAAATACCTGGCCCAACCCCTGCCGCCCATGGCCAAAGCCGACGATGGCAAAGACGCCAAAGTTGCGAAAAACACCCCCGAGGAAAGCCGCCAGGTCGTGGCGCTGCCGTCCGCCAAAAATCTGCTCGACATGGACGACCTGTGGGAAAAATCCCTCTTTATCCCCCAGCGCACAGAACGCGCCCCCGATGCCGCCGACGCCCAAGCTGACACCCAAGCCGAACAGGTCAACGCCGAATTCGAACTGGTGGGCATAGCCCGCATCGGTACGCCCGAAAATGCCAAACCCGTCGCCATCATCAAACAAAAAACTCAGCCCGTTCGTGATCGCCGCGTCATGACCAGGCCCCTCCGCGGACGACCGGCACCACCGCCAACACCAGAACCCGAAGAGGAGAAAAGCAGCAAGGCCGTGCAAAAAATCTTCCGCGTCGGCGAAACTCTCATGAACACCGGCTATGTCGTCGATGAAATCAATCCCCAGGATAATTCCGTGACTCTATCCCGCAATGGCGAAAAAGTCACCCTGAAGATTCAGCTGGCCGACAAACAGGACTCCGCGCGCCGTGACAGCGTCGTCAATGACGCCCTGACCGCCAGAGAAAAACTGCAAGCCGCACAAGAAGCTGAAACCAAAGCCGCCCAGGCTGCCGCTCAGGCTGCGCAGGCTGCGCAAGCCGCTCGAACCGCCACCGCGCAGGCAGCAGCCCCCCCGCCACCGCCACCGCCGATCCCGGGCGGCCTGCCCCCTGGCGTCGCCCAACCCGCAGCCCCCGTCGGCAGGCCCACGCGTCCATTGCGCCCCACCACGGCCACCACGACCACCACCAACGCCGAAGAGCGCCAAAAACAAATCGAACGCGCCCGCATTCTTCGGGAAAAACTACTCGAACGTCAACAGCAAAATCAAAAATAACCACCTGGTATTTTCGCGTTAACAAAGGACCGCCATGATTCGCAAGTTGCTCACTCAGACACTATCCAGGACATCGCTGGCTCTCGCCGTGGCCCTAACTCTCTTTGCTGCCGGCTGTAAAACCACAGACAACACCGCAGCCGAGGCTCCTGGCGAAAAGAAACCCCTGCCCTTTCAAAACCTGAAAACACAAAAAGCTGAATTGCTTGACGACAGCCCCCTGGCAGTCGACACTCAGGCCGTCACCGAAATCACCGGCCCGGAGCGCAGCATGACTCTGCCGTCGCGGACGCAGACCACCAGCAGCCCCGGCAGTACTTCCGAATACCCGGACAACCTCATCAAGGGCGTGACCGCCCCGGATACCAACCTCAAGGTCGAGCTGATCTTTGACGCCGCCACCGTGGACGAGGTCGTCGCGGCCTTCGCTGCACCCGAACTGCTCAATTTCAGCTATTTGGTCGACCCCGCCGTCAAGGGCGCCGTGACCATGACCGTCAAATCCGAAATGACGGCCCGTGATGCCTGGGCAACCTTCGAGCACATCCTGTGGCTCTCCGGCGCATACGCGTCGCAAAACCCCGGTTTCATCCACATTCTTCCCTTCGAACGCATGCCCAAGGAACGCCGTATCTTCGCCGACCACGAGGTGCAACCCAATGTCGAAGTGCATTTCGCCATCATCCGCAATAAAAAGAGCGCCGACGTGCTCACCAACCTCAAGCCCTTCATGACCGACGGCGCCAGCATCACTGACCTGACTGACGCCAATACCCTCGTCATCGTCGACGCGCCGGCCAATATGCACAAGCTCAAAGAACTGATCGCCCGGCTGGACAACAAGGGCGAGCGCGAATGGCCCGTGCGCTGCTTCCTCTGCCGGGAAGTCGATGCCGAAGAACTGGCCACCGAACTGCAGACGCTCCTGCCCGTCCTCGGCATGCCCGTCGCCGCCGCCACCGGCCCCTCCGGCGGCGCCATCAAAATCACCCCGCTGCCCCGCCTCAGAACCGTCGTGGTCTCCGCCGCCCTCGACGAAGTGCTCGAGGAAGTCGCCACCTGGGTCAAGACACTCGACCGCTCAGACATGCTCGACAAAGAAGAGATTTTCTTCTACAACGTCCATCACAGCACCGTCGAAAACCTCAGTGCCGCCCTCGGCGCCTTCTTCAACACCGTGACCACCACCGGCCCCAGCTCGGTGTCAACCACCAAGAGCACATCGTCCCGCGCCAGCGCCACCAGCGGCAGCACCCCCAACACCAATAACACCACCAGCACTCAAAATACCACCCGCAGCAGCTCCAGCAACACGAGCAACTCCCGCAATACCCGCAGCGGCAGCACCACCACCAGCAGTCGCGACAAAGATGAGGACGCCAGCACCGTCAACAAAACTGTCTTCGATACCGAAGTCACGGTCTTTACCGACGAGGAAAGCAACCGCCTGACCGTCAAAACCACCCCCCGTACCTGGAATATGATCAAGGTCTTCCTGTCGCGCCAAGACGTGCCCCCGCGCCAGGTCGCTATTCAGGCCATCATCACCGAAATTACCCTCAATAAAAGCAATGAATACGGTCTGTCATACTCGTTCAGTAAGCTCGTGGACAGCAAAGAAGACGCCCTGATGGGCGCGCTCCTCGGCGCCGGCGGCATCCCCGCCGATCTGACCAAATGGACCACCAATGAGGGCATTGGGCTGCTGCTGCGCGACAACAACAACGACCCGCTCGCACTCATCAAAGCCGTCGCCGGCGACGAAAATACCCGCGTGCTCTCCGAACCCCAGGTCATTGTCCGCAGCGGCGCCACCGCCGAACTGCAGGTCGGCGAGTCCATATCCGTCCCCTCGGAGTCCACGTCCTATTCCAGCAGCTCGGATTTCCGCACCAATTACGAGTACGTCGAAACCGGTGTCATCATGACGGTCACGCCCTACATCACCGCCGGCAACGACGTCCGCCTCGAAGTCCAACAGGAAGTCTCCGACGCCAAAGACCGCGGCACCACCAACACCATCCCGCCGGATATCATCAAAAAGACTATGTCCACCGAACTCGTCGTGCCCGACAACTCGACGCTGATGATGGGCGGCATGATCAAGAACAAAACCAACGAAGTGCGCTACGGCATCCCCCTGTTAATGGACATTCCCTGGGTCGGCCGCATCTTCGGCTCAAATTACAAAACCGTCACCCGCTCGGAATTGCTCGTGCTCATCACCGTCAATGTCATTGACAACAGCAACCCGCAGGAAGAGCTGATCCGCCGCTACAAAGCCTCACTCGAAGAAATCGAAAAACGCGACATGGTCATGTATTGACCCGTAAACAGAAGGTCTTCAAGCCATGACCCCGTCCAGCCCCACCGATAACACCACGACCGCAGCCTCCAGCGAAGCCATCCTCAACGGCAACGCTCACCCCGGTAACGCCAGCCAGCCCGGAGACCTCCGACAACGCGTCCGCCAGGCCCTCGCCAGCAAAATCGTCAATCACGACGGCGACCCCGGCGGTAGCGCCAGCCTCGATTGGGACCTGGTCAACAGCGGCAAAATCGCCGACATGACGATGATCCGCATCTACGCCGACCTCACCGGACTACCGGTGCTGGACGAAGAAGATGTCCGCGATGTCAGCTATTATCCCGACGTCACCTACGACTTCCTGAGCGCAGAAAACTGCCTGCCGATCGTCTGGAACGCCGAGAAGGCCGTCATCGCCATCTCATCACCCTACGACGCCGGCCGGCTCGCCCACGTCTGGAAAGGCCTCTACGACGCCGAGGCCGAATTCGTCCTGGCCCGCCGGTCCTTCATCGAACGCTTCATTACGTCCCTCTACGACAATCCCGACCAGCTCGGCAACGGCTTGGCCGCCGATGGCGACAGCGAACAGGCCCTGCGCGACCTGGCCAAGGAAGCGCCCATCGTCCGCCTGGTCAATGACATCTTCTCCCGCGCTCAAGAAATGGGCGCCAGTGATATCCACGTCGAGCCAACCGAACATGACGTGGTCATTCGCTTTCGTATCGACGGCATGCTCCAGACCATTCTCAGACCGCCGAAAAATCAGTATGCAGCCATCGCCTCGCGTATCAAGCTGCTCGCCGGCATGAATATCGCCGAGCGACGCCTGCCCCAAGATGGCCGCATTGACCTGCCTTCCGGCGCGAATCCCATCGATGTCCGTGTCAGTACGGTCCCCTGCATGCATGGCGAAAGCATCGTCCTGCGACTCCTCCAGAAGGACTCGGCTATCTTCGACCTGGACAAGGTCGGCCTCCTGCCCGATTCCAAGGAGAAACTCGCGCGGCTCTTCAACATGCCCCACGGCATCATCCTCATCGTCGGCCCCACCGGTAGCGGCAAAACCACCACGCTCTACTGCATCATGAACATCCTCAATGCCGAGTACCGCAAAATCATCACCATTGAGGACCCCGTCGAATACCAACTCGAAGGCCTGACCCAAATCCACGTGCGCGCCCAAATCGGCCTGACCTTCGCCAGCGGCCTGCGCGCCATCGTCCGCCAGGACCCCGACGTCATCCTCGTCGGTGAAATCCGCGACCGCGAAACGGCCGAAATCGCCATCCACGCCGCCCTCACCGGCCATTTGGTCCTCAGCACCCTGCACACCAACGACGCGGCCGGCGCCATCAGCCGCATGATGGAAATGGGCGTCGAGAGCTTTCTAATCTCGTCCTCCCTCCTGGGAGTGGCGTCCCAGCGCCTCGTCCGCCGCATCTGCCCGGTGTGCCATGGCAGCGGCCGCACCGCCGACGACCCGAACAAACGCTGCCGCAACTGCCTGGGCTCTGGCTACCGCGGCCGCGTCGCCATCTTCGAACTCATGGAAATCAATGACGATCTCCGACTCGCCATCAATGCCCATAAGGACAGCTCCGAACTGACCCAAATCGCCAAAAAACACGGCATGCGCACCCTCAAAGAAGACGGCGACCTCAAGGTCAAAGAAGGCCTGACCACCGAATCCGAAGTCACCCGCGTCTGCAAACTCGATATCAGCGCCCTCGAATAACCACCGACAGCGCACTTGCCCAATACTTGGCGCCAGCGACTAAACGCCTGCGACACGCCAACCCGACATCGGCGCCAGCGACTCATTGCCGCGAAGCGGCAGAAGCGCTGAAAGCGCGAAACATACCAGCCCAGGGCAAGCGACGCCGAAGGCGGAGCGCCTGCGACACGCCAACCCGACATCGGCACCAACGACTAAGCGCCTGCAACACGCCAGTCCGACATCGGCACCAGCGACTCATCGCTGCGAAGCAGCAGAAGCGCTGAAAGCGCGAAACATACCAGCCCAGGGCAAGCGGCGCCGAAGGCGCGCGCCGCCCTGGGTAGACCGCCAGTAATGGTCGTGTTCCTCGGCCTCTTTGGCCCCAGTCGGCGAAGCTGACTGGAGCCAAAGAGGCAATGGAACTTACTTCCCGCAGCTGCTTTTTGCAACGTACACCTCGTCAATGGACACGCATGGTCATCAATCAACTTCCCGTCAGCCATTGCTGACACACATGGGAAGAGCATTGGCCCGCGATTGCCTTCGACTGCTCTCGATTGCCTTCGACTGCTCTCGATTGCCTTCGACTGCTCTCGATTGCCTTCGACTGCCCTCGATTGCCTTCGACTGCCCTCGATTGCCTTCGACTGCCCTCGATTGCCTTCGACTGCCCTCGATTGCCTTCGACTACCCTCGATTGCCTTCGAATGCCATCGATTGCTGTCGTTTGCCCTCTCTTCCCACCGTCCTACCTGATGGGGAAGATTTTCGCGGCGACGTCCGTTGCCAGCGGCCCGGGTTCGAGCAGCAGCACACCATCGCGCGCTTCGACTTCCTGGCTGTGACTGACGGTTCCCTTCCAGGTCTCCCACCATTCCACACGATAGCGACCGTCCTTAGCGACTTCGACGCCGTAGGTAGCCGCCGGCAGTGGCGACACTTGTTTAAGCACATGGTTGAACCAGCTACTCATGCCGTTCTGCAGCCAGACAATGCCCACGCTATCGCACATCATGCCTGCGCAAATCACGTCGCGATGCACAATGCGCCGACAGCCCGTGAAGATGAAGTAGGGGATGCGCACCCAGTCCTTGCCGTGATTCTCCACCCGAATACGCCGTTCGCCAGCCGGCACCGGTATGGCAAGCTCCTCGTCATACTCGCATTGCCACAACTGCCACTGCTCCTGCCATTTCGATGACTTGCCAACGCCGTCGCCGCAGGGAAACTCGCGGTCCAAGGCCAGCACGTCGTCGATATAAATCTTCAAATGGCCGGAATTGGACACCGTGTCGACCTTCAGCTTGAACTGCCCAGCATCGGGATAATTCACCAGGAAGGTCGGGAAGGTCCGTTTATCCCCATGGCCCTCGCCCTGCAATGTCGAGAGCAGCTCCTGATCGTCATTGATCGTGCCGTCCTCACCAACGCGGAACTCCGTCACTGCGGCCTTGCGGAAACCAGCGACGGGCTTGATCAGGGCATCATTGGCGCCCGGGCCGGCCTCACTCGGCGGTATTTCCGGCTTGCGAATCGCCAACGGCCGCCATACTTCCCGCCCAAACGGCAGGCCATTGACAAAATTGCGTAGCGCCTGGAAGTGGAAATACAGATTATTGGGAGCGATATAGTTTTCATGCCACCACGACATGGGATTGCCATTACAGCCGCTGTGAATGGCCGCCCATCCCGAATTATGCAGGTACCAGCCATCCGGGTCCTTGTCCGCCGTTGACGCGTGGCTGCGAATGCCGAATTCCGCAAAGACATGCGGCTTGGCGTGGTTCGTCCGCTGCGTCTGGCAATAACGAATCGTCGGTATGGCCACATTCATGTCGTCATTGGTGTAGCAGTGCGTCTGCACAATGTCCATCTCGGGGATTTCCCAGCAGGCCACCGGCCCCGTCTTGCCCCACCAACTGGTGCTGATCAGGTGATCGTAGGGGTCGAGCGCAGCTAGGACGGGCGCCATTTCACGGTGCCATTCGATCACCGTCTCAGCCGGACTGCCCGACCAACCCTCAAACTCATTGCCGAACTCCCAGCACATGATGCGTTGACTGTAGGTCCAGCGCGCGACCGTGTAACGCAGGCGCTGGCGGTACAGTCTTTTGGCCTCTTCGTTGGTAAACCAGTCCACCGCTTTCTCGCAGGGCCCGCCGTTGACGCTGTTGTAGGGATTGCCCTTCCAACCCGGATTGCGAAAATCCTGATGCGTGTCCATGCACATCATGTAGGTCATGTCCAGCTCTTCAGCCACATCCAACACATAGTCGATCTGCGCCGACTGCTTCTGGCGGTAGCGCCCCAGCTGCCGCTCCCACTCTATGCCAAAACCGTGGCTGGACATCCACCAGCGATTCCAATTCTCACCATTGGCCGCCATGGCCTCCAACGCCTTCGTCTCGCCATAAGGCCCAGAACGATAGATCGGCACGTTATGGCCAATCGGCACATAGCTGTCGCCATTATCATGAATGAAATAGTAGGGATCAATGGGGCTCTGCCGCACAAAACCGCGCTCTTTGCCGGCCACCACCCGTATTGGCGCCGGCAACGCAAATTCAACCCGACCGCTGCGATCGCGCGCCACCAGCTTCACCTGCATCTCGCCAAGGCCCAAACCCACCAGCCGAACTTTCCAACAGCCGTCGCCTTCGGGATAAAAGGCGTCCTTACCGTCAATGCGTTCCGCTTTGTACGGCTGCATGAAAAATCCCGGCAGCACATAGCTCGGCCCCCACGAACAGGTCACTTCGGCGTCCAGGCTGACATCCTGAGGATCAAAAGGATTGTCCCAAGTACCACGCAAATCCACATCAATCTCGCACTTGCGGTACTGCGATACCTCTGCCGGTGCCGTCGCACTCAACGACAAGGGCGCCGCCATGTCCACCCGAAAAACCGGATAACTCGTCGGCATCGCCACAAAACTCAAGTCGACGTTGACCTCGAGGCTGCCGTCGTCGGGAAAATCTTTCTCCTCCGTCATCGCAAATTCCAGGCTCTTGCGGCCCTTGCCACCACCCGTAATACGCGCACTGCGATAATCAGACACCGCGATGGCGATGCCATTACCAGCGATCCGCCCGACTTTCATGAGCTTATAGCGCGTGACAAACGCGTCCAGCAACGACGTGTTCAGCCACGGCTCAACCAACGCCCGATCATTGTCGTCCTGCGCTTCCACGGAAAGGTGCCCCCGCACACCAGCGACCAGCTTCAACGGGCCGGTCTTGCGCACTACCAGGCGCAACCGCAGACCCGCTTCTCCCGGCGTCAGCGTCAACTGGTAGCGCAGCGGCGGCGCTTCGTCGCGTGTCCCCCAAACGCCCTCCATCTGCAGATCGCCCTCGACCAACGCCACTTTCTCCACCTTGCCGGCAGCCATAGTCTCGTACACATAACTGTCATGCCACTGGAAGAAAGTGAGATTCGCTTCCCGGCCATCCCGCGGCGTCAGGCGCAATCCCCCCGTCTTGCCAAAAAGCTCAAAGGTCCCGAGCGGATAGTCCAGCCGGTAGTTCAGCTCATCCACCTTCGTCCATGCCGCCGGCTGCGCCGTCACCGGCATACTGGCCAAAGCCATCACACTCAGTATGCCGCCAAGTAGCTTGCTCATCATATCCTGTCGTTCCTTTCTGACTGTTCACACACCCGATAATATCACCGCAACCCGATACGCCCTGCCACAACCGCGCAAAGTGCCGTCAACCCGCCGCCATGGCGATATAGCGCCGGAGGTTTTCCTGCCCCATGCTGATGCCCATCAACACGTCCTCAATGCCTTCGTATTCGATGGACAACGCCCCCGCATAGCCTTTTGCCGCCAATATCCGCACGCACTGCGCCACCGGCACATTGCCGTGCCCAATGATCGCCGAACGCCGCCAATTGCCGCCACGCGACAAACGCCACCCGCGACCGGGAAATATCTCCGTCCCCGGTTTGAGATGGTTGTCTTTGGCATGGCAGTGCCGCGCATACGGCGCTAACCGCCCCACCGCCACCGCCGGATCGTCGTCCACGCCGACAAAATTGCCGATATCGATGGTCAGTCCGAAATTAGCATGATTGACCGCCGTCACCAGCGCTTCCATGCGCAGGCTGTCCTGACAGATATGCCCGTGATTCTCCACCGTGGTAACGATGCCCTTGTCGGCCGCATAGCAGGTGATTTCCCGGCAGCTGTCAGCCAGTACGGGCAGCACGGCATAAAAACCACGCAGGCCTTGGTAGTCAGCCGGGAAGGACGCGAAAGCGTCATGCCGCAGCAAGGGCGCCCCGAGCAACGCGGCAATATCCACCTGCTGTTTCACCCGGGCAATCTCCGCCTGCGGATCATAATGGTCGTTGGCACCCAACAGATTGGCGCCAAAGGTATAGCTCGCAATGGGTAGGTTCAGCGCCGCCGCTTCGTCCCGCAGACGCCGTGCATAATCCGTCTCGGAAACGCCCGCATCCGCCTGGATGCCGCAAATCTCCACAGAATCGAAGCTCATCTCCTTGGTCTTGGCCACCACGGCGCTCTGCGTCATCTCGCCACTGCGGATCAGACGGCTAAAACTGTAGGTGCTCACTCCGACGTTCATGCCCCTTGCTCCTCTGCTTGCTTGATACTGCCCCACGCACGATAAAAAAAGTCCTCCGCGACTGCCTGTGAGTCGGGAGGACAATCCGCACGCTTAATATGCGGCCATTTCAGTTCATGACAAGAAAGCGGGCGTGATTCACCGGTAGCCTTCCCAGCGCGGGTCGTTCTCGAATCCCCAGCGATAGTACTCCTGCATGCGCAGTTCGCTCGCGGCCGCCGCATCGACGATCACCACCGCGTTTTGATGAAACTGCAGCGCCGACGCCGGCACTATTGCCGCCAGAGGCCCCTCCACTGCCGCCGCCAACACCCGCGCCTTGCCTGCGCCAGTCACCAGCATAACGATCCGCCGGGCCTCCAGGATGGTACCCACACCCATGGTAAAAGCACGCCGCGGCATGTCCTCCGGCCGCTGAAACATCGGCGAATTCTGCGCAATTGTCTCCGGCGTCAAGGTCACGTCTCGTGTCCGCGACGCGAAACTCGACAGCGGCTCATTGAAGCCGATATGACCGTCCTCGCCAATGCCAAGCAACTGCAGGTCAATCCCCCCACGATAGCGTATTTGCGCTTCGTAATGCGGCCCTTCCTGCTTGATGTCCTTACTCAGACCATCAGGCAAATACGTCCGCTGCGGATCGATATTGATATGATCGAACAACTTCTCCTGCATGTAATAGCGGTAGGAGTTCGGATCGTCCGGCGCCAGGCCGATGTACTCGTCCAGGTTGAACGTGCAGACCTGCGAAAAATCCAACCCCTTGTCGCGGTGGAGCCGCGCCAGCTCGGCATAGACCGCCTCCATGGTCCGACCAGTCGCCAACCCCAACACGCAATCCGGCTTGGTCTCAACCGCCGTCGCCAGCATCGCAGCTGTCATTTTCTCGGCTTCTTCACGGCTGGAACGGATGATCACTTCCATGTCTCGTCACTCCTCAAACATAGATGAAAAACAGACAACGCGCAGGCGCGGCATGCCGGCATACACTTCTCTATGTCAGCCTGCCGCGCCCATGTGGAAACTAATGTACCCGTGGGCTACATTAATGAAATGGATAAAAACACCAATCCCAATACCATTATCGTCCGACCCGATATCTGCATCCACAAACTGCCATCGCGCAAAATGGCCGACATCAACCGACGCGCCGGCCTGTGGATCTTCAACTGGGGCCGCGAAGTACAGTTCATCCAACCCGACGATGGCAAGTCCAACCGCTACTTCGAATTCTTCGCCATCGCCCACCTTCGCCGTGGCCGCGGCTTCTACTCCCGACCGGCCTTTCCCGCTGCCGTGTCAATGCTCCCCGGTGACTGCGTGCTGGTATCCCCCAACACCCTCCATCGCTATGGCGCCGTTGATGACGACTGCTTCGTGGAGGACACGGTGAATTTCTGCGGCCCGCTCGCGGAGCTGTGGTTCCGCAGCGGCATCTTCCGCGACGGCGTCTTCGAGCTGGGCAGCGCCCCCCTTCTCCACCCCATCATCGAGTTGGCCGCCGATCCATCCGAACACGCCCAGCTCAATGCCATCTTCGCCCTCAACAAACTCTTCTTGGATCTCTACAACAACCGCTTCCATCAGCACAACCGGGACAAATATCCCGCCATGGCTGTCCTCATCGACCAGCTCAAGGACGACCCGGCCCGCGACTGGACCGTACCGGAAATGGCCCATTTCTGCGACATGAGCGTCAATCGCTTCCGCGAGGCCTTCACCAAACGCACCGGCATGCTGCCAAAACTATACCTCGACAAGCTCAAGGTCAACCAAGCCACCACCCTACTCATCGAGAGCTCACTCACTATTGCCGACATCGCCAACCGCGTGGGCTTCACTGACGCTTTCCACTTCAGCCGCCGCTTCAAACACCTCACCGGCATCGCTCCCTGCTACTATCGCGAACAGTTCGGCAAAACCGGCATGAGCGACAAAGACGCGAAGCCCTGAGCCCCTGTTCAGAACAGGCTCAGCTGCTGGCCTTTCTGCTGCTTCTCGCTGATGCTTGTCAGCATGGATTTGAAGCCCTCGGCCTCCGCCAGGGTCTTGATGCGCACCCAGTCCGGCGTGCGCCGGCGAATGCCGTCTAGCCCCGTCCAACCATCCGGTAACGCCGCATCCAGGCGCACCAGCTCGCGATTGCGCGCCAACAAATCTCCTGCGGCCTGCAGTTTCCCCCGCAGGCGTTCGTTGCTGATGTCATCAAGGTGCGCCAGAATGCCGTCAATGCTGCCGTAGTCCTGCAGGAGCTTCGCGGCGGTCTTCGGGCCGACGCCGTCCACGCCGCGAATGTTGTCAGAACTGTCCCCCAGCAAACAGAGATAGTCGCCCAAACAAGCCACCGGCACCCCAAATTTCGCCTCGACTTCGGCCGGGCCGACGCTTTCCCAAGCATCGCCCTTGACCGACTGCAACAACTCGACCTCGGGTGACACCAACTGCGCGATGTCCTTGTCATGCGTCAAGATGGCCACAGGCAGGCCTTCACGCACGCCAGCCACGGCGGCGATGATATCGTCGGCCTCCGCGCCGTCCTGCTCAAGAATCGGCCAGCCAAATGCCGCCAGCCATTCGCGGATGGCTGGCAGCTGCCCGCGTAAATCGTCCGGCATCGGCGGACGCTGCGCCTTGTACTCCGGGCAGAGCTCCACCCGCCGTGCCGGCTTGCCCTTGTCAAAAACCACCGCGCCGTAGCTGCTGGGCAAGCTACGCTCAAGATTCAACAGCAAGCGCCCAACCCCGTACAGCGCATTGACCATCTCGCCACGAGGATTGGTCAGCCCCCGCACTGCATAAAAGGACCGGTATATCTGCGCATAAGCATCTATCAACACAATCTTTTTCATCATCAAGCCATTTCTTGTTCAGACCTCTCATGCGAGATCATTTTTCCAGTCCACCGCGGCCATTTCGACGTACATGGCCCGGCGAGCGAAGACGCCCACCTGCGGGGCCATGCGAGAAGCGGCTGGAAGCCGCTTCCACTCTGGGCGCGCGCGCTTACCAGGTCCACCGAGTCCACCAAGTCCACTGAGTCCACCCGGCAGCGCCGCGCCCGCATCGCCAGCAAGCGCCGCTCAGCCCAGTTCGGAGAGCTTCACGCCGCGTCCCAGTCGCGCCGATTGTTCTGCCGCGAACATCACCTGATGCGAGCGGAAGCCCTGCTCGAAATTGGTCAGCGGCTCGTCCACGCCAGTCTGAATGCTCTCGACAAAGGCCTGCATCTGCGGCAAATAAGGATGGTCAGTCACCTCGCCGGAGTCGAGCATGGCCGTTTCCAGCGTCGTCCAGCGCTCCTTGTTCAACCCGGGCAGTTCCGTCGTGTACAACTTGTTGTCTAACAAGCTGCCCTTGCTGCCAACCAGATGGAAATGGAAATAGTACGGCTGCAGGCAGTCAATGCAGGCGGCTACTTTGCCAACCCGGCCATTGGCGAATTTGAGTATCGTAACGCTACAGGAGTCAAACTCGTAGTCAGCAAAGCATTCCGCCCGACTTCGCGAACTGAAGCAACTGACTTCTTCCACCGGCTCGCCCATCAGCAACAGCAACGCGTCAAGCGCATGACAGCCGCCGCTGAGCAGCGCGCTGCCACCGCCGTCCTTCTTGGCGCTCCAGCGGAACTGCCCATACCAGGGACCTATGCCGTGATAGTAGTCAGCCTCGCCGTAATGAATGTCGCCAATCAGGCCCTTGCGCACCACGGAATACAGCAGCGACAACTGCTTGCTGTAGCGGCATTCAAATCCCACACAGGCCTTTTTGCCACTGGCGCGGATCGCGTCACGCATGCGTACGGCATCCGCATAACTCAACGCTACCGGCTTCTCCACATATACGTGCTTGCCTGCCTGCACCGCCGCAATCGCCTGCTCGGCATGCAGCATGTTCGCCGTGCACAGCGACACAACGTCAATCTCGGGATCAGCCAGCACCTCCTCGTAACGCGAATAAACCTTCAACGGCAAGCCATAGCGCGCCTCAACCTCAGCCGGGCTGGGATTGCGACTGCTGCACACCGTCGTCACTTTCGCGCCCGTCGTGGCCTGATAAGCGCCAATATGCGCTTCGGCTACCCACCCCAAACCGACTACTGCCACCCGTAAATCGCCCATTACCGCCTCCTGTCTGCCTGCTGATATCTCGACCTTTTCCCGCAACGACACCCGAAATAGTCGCTAACACAGTGAAAAAACACCGTCACTCCAGAAAAATCGCCGCCCCGCCTGCCGGAACAAAAGGCTACTCTACCGGGCAAAACAACCCTTGTCAAATAACGCCAAGACGTCGCGACCATGCTTGCCCCAGGAGCGTCTGCCCTCTGCTCAAAGACATCCACCACTGCCGTGTATCCTTCCTTTTCCTGCGCGCCGAGGGAAGCACCGCCAATCCGGAGCTATACTATCGGGGCTGCAAGGACAACTGCGTCGCCCACGCAGGCCCGCACCATTCACTCCTCACCACCACCACGAATCCAGGGAGATACCTAGCATGCAAAAAATCACCATCGACCAGCAACACGCACCAAGTCTCCTCCCCGATGGCCATTCCTGGCAGCTGGCTTGGAACGACGAATTCGACGGCACCGAACTCGACCGCGCCAAGTGGTTCCCCAGATTGCATATTATGCAACAACGCTTCCGCACTTTCTGCGAAGACGCCTTCTTCCTCGACGGCGAAAGCAACCTGCACCTCACCACCTACGAAAAAGACGGACACTTCTACAGCACCCAGCTGCAAACCGGCGAGAACTTCCTCGACCGCCCCGGCAACCCCTACTCGTCCGCACTGTCTTGGCCCATCGCCCAGTTCTCCGAACCCAAATTCCTCCACAAATACGGCTACTACGAAGTGCGCTGCAAACTGCAGAAACAACCCGGCTGGTGGTCGGCGTTCTGGATGCAGTCACCAATCATCGGCGCTAATATGGACACCGCTACCACCGGCGTTGAACTCGATATCATGGAAAATTTCACCCGCGACGGCCTCGTCAGCCACAATCTCCACTGGGGCGGCTACGGCAAAGACCACAAGCACGTCGGCTCCGGTAATATCCCCACCCTCGGCAGCCTCGACGATTTCCACTACTACGGCATGGACTGGAGCCCCAATGGCTATGTCTTCTATATCGACGGCAAGGAATCCTGGCGATCAGATATTCCCGTCTCGCACTGCGAACAATTCATCATCCTCTCCACCGAATGCCAGGGATACCGCCGCGGCGACAAACCCGCCCCCGAATTGACCAAGGACGCCGAAAAAGACGCCTTCGTCATCGACTTCGTCCGCGTCTTCGACCGCAGCTAATTTCGACACCGTCTCTTTCACGGATTCAGGATAAGGGCAAGGAGCAATATGGAACGTTTGGAAAACAAGTCGCTTCGCATCGAGTTCGCAACCGCGGATGAGGGGTTTGGCATCCGGCGGATTCTCAACAAAGGCGCGAATGACACGCCATTTGGGCACGTTTCTACTGCGGGGGCGTCATTCTGGGAGGCGACTTTCTGGAACACAACGGCTACGGGGGAAAAGCTCAGTGTAAAACTCACGAACGTTTCACCTTGCCGTGGCCGGCGTCTGGAGAAAAAAGGCGAAGCCGGCGCGACGTTCATCTGGGACGGGCTGGATTTGGGTGACGAAAAGGCCGTGGTCACGGTTCGGGCGACGGTTCGCTTTGCGGCCGATGACACCAGCAAGTGGTCGTTGGAGGTCCAAAACCAAAGCGCGCTGTATGCACTGGCGGAGACGCGCTACCCTGTGCTTCGACAGGTCGCAGAATCAGGCGAAGCCGATGTGCTGCTGCCACGTCCTGATCTGGGAGCGCGACTGTTGCCGAAACGTCCGTGGGGCGAACGTGATGCGTATTTCGGCTGCATGGGATACCACCCGATGATGACGGCGTTCTTCAAGGACAGGAGGGGCCTGTATTTTGCAGCCCATGATTCCCAGGCACGCATCAAGCAGCTCTATATGTCCAGGGAGAATGACTTGTCATTTGTGACACCGATAGAAAATGCGGGACTGCCGGGGAAAGCGGCGGAAGGCCCGCGTTACGAAGTCACGGTGGCGGCTTTGGCCGGAGACTGGTGGTCGGCGGCAAAACTGTATCGCAACTGGGCACTGACGGCGCCCTGGACTGCCAAAGGGCGTATCGTCGAACGCGCGGATTATCCCAAACGGATATGCCAGATACCACTCTGGCTCAATATTCATGCCTATCCCGAGGAAGTCTCGGAGACCATGACGAAAGCGCATGCGTGTTTCCCGAATTCACCCGTGGGCATCCACTGGCATTTATGGCAGCATTCGGGACACGACGTGAATTATCCCGAGTACTTCCCCGAACAGCCGGGCGTAAAGGAGACACTGGAGTATTGCCATTCACTGGGCTGTGAGGCAATGCCCTATGTCAATGGGCGGCTGTGGAGTGTCAATCTGCTCAGTTACCAGCTGGTAAAACATTTGGCAGTGACCAATGCCGATGGCGAGGCGCGCGTAGAGCGGTATGGGACGCTGACACCGCCGATGTCGCCGATGTGCCCCTATACACCACAATGGGATGATGTGGCCAATGATTTCTGCTCCCGCGTGCTGGATTTGGGAGCGGGCTCCATTTTCATCGATCAGGTCGGAGCTTGCGCCGGCCAAGCCTGCTTTAACCCACAGCATAATCATCCGCTTGGCGGCGGAACCTGGTATTATGATGGCTATCAGGCACTGCTGCGAAAAATTCACGCCAACTATGCGCAAAAGAACGCCTTTGTGACCACCGAGGGGTCGGGTGAGCAGTGGATGAATGTCATCGACGGCTATCTGCAGGTTACAATCCGCACCCCGGATGATGTCCCGTTCTTCCACGCCGTCTATTCCGGCTATACGACCTATTTCTGCTCCCCGGAAAACCAGGATGACGACTTCAAAAGTTTTCGTGCAGCGCAGACGCGGGAACTGCTCTGGGGGCAGGCGCTGGGGTGGTATCATCCGCTGATTCTCGAGCAGTCTGACAAATGCGCGCTGCTGAAGAGTCTCGCGGAATTCCGTCAGGCACATCTGGACTATTTCGCCTATGGCAGTCTGCTGGGTGAAGTGTCGTTCCTGGATGCGGTTCCTGAAATGCCTCTGACCTGGCTGGGACGCAAGGCCTTTTTCATGTGGAAAGTCAAGGATGCGCCATTGTCGCCGACGGTAGAAGGACACATGCCAGCGTGGTTCGGATATGTCTGGCGTTCGGCTGCTGGAGACAAGTCTATGGTCTTTCTCGCCAATGTGGGCGATAATGCCCAGACCCTCCGCTTCGCCTGGGAAGGCCAGGAATACAGCGTGACCCTCGCAGCGGGCGAACTGCGTGACTGGCCATTGACCTAACCTATGCGCTCGCCCTACCCACGAAGCAGGAAAACCAGTTCTTCCAGTGCTTGTGATAAGTATGAAATAACAGTTCAGATAGTAAACAGGCCCCGATTCGCGGAGATGGTTCCCAAACGACCCTGACACGCAGGCAGGCCTTACATGCAACCATTTGCGGGAGATACGACGATGGGCGGCATTTTCAACACCGACAAGCGGATTCGGCTGGGCATTTGGGGTCTGGGCCGAGGCAGCAATTTCATCCAGGCAGCCAAGGAACTCAATATCGACGTGGTCGCTGGCTGTGATTTTCACGAGGAGACGTGGAAGAACTTTCTGGCATGCTGTCCGGACGCGTTTGTGACCTGTGACGAGAATGAGTTTCTGGCGCGGGATTTTGACGCGGTGCTGATTGCCACCTTCTGCCCCGACCACGCCATGCATGCCATCAAGGCGCTGCAGGCGGGCAAGCACGTGCTGAGTGAAGTGACCGCCTTCTTCACACCGGCGCAGGGGGTGGAACTCGTCGAAGCCGTGGAAACGACGGGTAAAGTCTACAATCTTGCTGAGAACTATCCTTTCAGCAAGGAGAACATGTATCTGGCAAAACTCTACCGCGAGGGCTTTTTCGGGGAAATGACCTATGCGGAATACGAGTACGTGCACGGTGGCGCGAATCCCTGTGTCTGCTACCCGAATGGCCAGCCATTGGCTCCTGGCAATCAGCTTCATCATTGGCGCGGATGGATCAACTATCACTACTACTGCACCCACTCGCTAGGACCGGTGATGGTCATTACCGGCCTCCGCCCGGAAAAAGTCGTCGCCTTCCCCGAAGACGTGCTCAATATCGGCACGGTGCACGGCAAGGGCCGTAAAACCGATGGCATACTGCCCAATTTGGGCGCCTTCGCGCCGTCGCTTATTCACATGAGCAACGGCGGCATTGTGCGCAATTTAATGGGCGGAACGACTGCCGACAGCCACAATCAGCGGCTGTTCGGCACGAAAGCGGCAGCGGAACTGTATCCACGGTTCAATCTCAAAGTCGGTGCGACCGGGTCGGCGCATACGATCACCATCGACGCAAAATGGGACGCCCTCGGCGAACTGGCGGCCAAAGCCGGCCACGGCGGCGGCGATTTCTGGGAACTGTATTACTTCGCCCGACAAATTCTGACCGGCGAAAAAGCGCCCTGGGACATCTATGCCGCCGCCGATGTGACCCTGGCCGGTATTCAGGCACTCAGAAGCGCCGAAGCCGAAGGACAACCCATGGATATCCCGGATTTCCGGAAAAAGGCCCTGCGTGACAGATACCGCCATGACCACTGGCAGCAGGAACATATCGACCCGGCCCGCATCTTCCCGGAGGATCAGGATCTGGCCATTACCGGAGATTTTGCCCCGGCTTTTGCCAATGCCTTCCCGCTGATGCGGCTCATCCGCGCCGCGTTCGATGCCATGAAAGTGTACGACTACACTATCCCCGAACAGCGGATACAGACCATTGATCTGGTCAAAGAACTGCGGGATAAGCTGCCGGCAATCCGCATTGGCTTCCTGCGGCTCAAAAAGATTGCGGACGCATATCCGGAATCCATGGGTGGCATCGCCATCCGGGAAAAATTCGCCCTCTGCGAATTTGATCGGGTGACCGACACGGAAACGTGCAAAAACGACTTGAATGCGTGGCTTCTGAAATGCCATGCCAAATGACCGCAACGCGCTCAGCCCGCGTCTGCAGGGTGACTCGTTTTCGTGGCTGATGCCCCCTGAAGTCGCGGCTGCTCCCCCCTTGACTCTCCCTTTGTCACATTGTGTTATTGACAAACGGCGCAAAATGTTGACAAAAAGTAAAAACAGCCATAAAAACAAAAAACTCCCAACTCGTTATGAGTTAGGAGCTTACAATGGAGCCAGCGACCGGAATCGAACCGGTGACCTCATGATTACAAGTCAAGTGCTCTACCTACTGAGCTACGCTGGCATGGCAGCAAAAAGCGGTTGAAGTGGCAGCCCGGACGGGACTCGAACCCATTACCTACTGCTTAGAAGGCAGTTGCTCTATCCGGTTGAGCTACCGGGCCAAAAGCGAGCCCTTAATATGGCCGCAAAGAGGGATTAGTCAATTTACCCGAGGCGGCAATTTGTGTTTCAATGGTAATCGGTCACCCATTGATAATGAAGCCATAGAGCTTCTGGCTGAGTCAAACGCGCCCGTTTCCCAGGCCGCGAAGCGGCAGAAGCGCTGAAAGCGCGAAACATACCAGCCCAGGGCAAGCAGCGCTGAAAGCGCGCGCCGCCCTGGGTACAACGGCGACAATGTTCGTGTTCCTCGGCCCCTTTTGCCCCAGTCGGCGAAGCTGACTGGGGCAAAAGGGGCAATGGAACTCCCTTGCTTACCTGGGTTAACGTCTGCGGCATGTTTGGCCGTCATTATCAATGGGTGACCGCTTACTTGCAATGTTGCTACGAGCCGGCCCTAGGGCCCCCCTGGGACCGGTGAAAATGATTGACGGCGGCGCTCCCAAGATCAATGCCGCCGGGACGGCGGCGCTCCCAGGAGTCCCCAGAGTCGGCCAATAAGTCTGCGGTGTCCAATGCGTCATTCCCCATAGTCCCGAAAGTCCCCACGGTTCAATCCATGGGACCATGCCTTATGAGTCGTGAGTCCTCGCTCCAACGCAGCCGCCACAAAGGTCCACCGAGTCAACCTCGCTTTCCGTATACTGCTGGGCGTTGACAACGCGGGCCGGGGCTTTACTGTTACGGGGTGTCTTGAGTAGCCATTTAGGAGGCCATGTCATGTTACCCGGAAGCATTGTTCTTGAGCTCAACCCAGCGCCTGGCAACGCGCGCAATTCGGAAGGGGCGTTTGTGGCCTTGCGCGATGGGACGCTACTCTTTGCCTACACGCGCTACCACGGTCAGTGGGCCGACCACGCCAGCGCCGACATTGTCTTGCGCCGCTCCGCCGACCAAGGCCGCTCCTGGAGCGACAGCGACGAGATGCTCCTGGCCAACGAGGGCCGCCAGAATGTCATGAGTGTGTCGCTGCTGCGCCTCGGCAATGGCGACATCGCCTTCTTCTACCTGCGCAAAAATGGCCCTGACGACTGCCGGCCCTACCTGCGGCTTTCCCGCGACGAGGCCCGGACTTGGTCGGAGCCAATAGCGATCATCGCCGCACCGGGCTACTTCGTGCTGAACAACGACCGGGTGATCCAGCTGGCGAGCGGTCGTCTCGTCGTCCCCGTGGCCTACCATCGCCTGCGCTCAGCGACGGCTATCGACGGGCGCGGCATCGCCCTGTGGTATCTCTCCGATGATGACGGCAAAAGCTGGCGCGAAGCCAGCCATTGGTGGGCGGCGCCCGTGCAGAATCCGGCCGGACTGCAGGAGCCCGGCGTGATTGAGCTCAGCGAGGGCGCTTTGCTGTCGTGGTTCCGTACCGGCGCCGGCTGCCAATACCGCAGTATGTCCGGCGATAGCGGCGAGACCTGGACCGCGCCCGAAGCCAGCCCCTTCCAGTCGCCGACCTCACCATTGAGCATGAAATACCTCGCTGACCAGCAAGGCATCATCGCCGTCTGGAACGACCATTCCGGCCGCCTCCTTCCCGCTGGTAGCAGCAAGGACAGCTGGGGCCGCACCCCGCTGGTTGCCGCCATCAGTCGCGACAACGCGCGATCATGGACCACCGGCATTGTCATCGAAGACTCACCCGACCACGGCTTCTGCTACTGCGCCATCCACGCCATGTCCGACGCCGTACTGCTCGCCTATTGCGCCGGCGGCGCCGACAGCGGCGGTGTCCTCAACCGCCTCCGCCTCCGTCGCATCGCCATCAGTGACCTGCAGTAACCAACCATCGTTACGCAACTTTCCACACACACCCAGCACCCGCCATGACCGCCAAACTCCTCGACGACCGGACGGATATCTACCGCCTCAGCCAGCGCCTGCGTTTCAGCCTGGTGCATTTCGCCCGCGGCATCTATCCCTGCCTCGGCCACGCGCCTAACAGCATGCCCGTCAACCGCATGTTCTTCGTGCTCGATAATCCCGGCGGCGACGCCAATTACATCGGCGACGCCGACAGTGTCCACCCCCTCCGCCCCAATCACTTCTATTTCGTGCCGGCCTTCCACCAGGCGACCTTCCGGCTTGACAGCCGCCTAGTCTTCCTGTCCATCCACAGCAAGGTCGAACTTTACGGCGCCACCGACATTTTCGCCGGCCGTCACTTCATCTACTGCGAAGACGCCCCGTCGGAACTACCGCGACTGCTGGAACTCCACCGCGCCACCGCCGCCGAGCTCCTCCCCGCCGCACTGGAACTGCAGCAACTCGCCTTCGCCGTAGTCATGCGCGTCATCAAAAATACCGGCGGCAACGACTACACCAACGCCGCCCGCTTCGCCGCCTACCAGCCCGTCATCGACCACATCAGCAAAAACTGCCGCGCCGATGTCCGCATCGCCGATCTGGCCGCCATCATGCACCTGTCCAGAGAGGCCTTCAGCCGAAACTTCGTCGCCGACACCGGCATTACACCCAAAAAATTCGTTGCGCGCATGCTGATGAACCGCGCCACCGCGCTGTTGAGCCGCCCACACTGCTCCATCAAGGAAGTCGCCCACGAGCTCAATTTCAGCAGCGAATACGCCTTCTCGCGCTTCTTTAAAACCCAGGCCGGCATATCCCCCAAGGCATTCTGCCAATTCGGACGAATCTAGCTGCCGGGGCAGCCAAGCTCCTGGCCTGAGCGCAAGCAAAGCCTGGGGCGACTGTACTTACTCCCCAGGCTTTTCCTGCCAGACCTTGACGTAGTCCACGGCCATGATCGTGCCGTCGATGGCGTCAGTCACCTGCCCGGCAAAACGGGCGATGGCCAGGCTAAGGTAGACCGGCGCTTCCCAGTGGCAAATATCGTTTTCGCGGCGGTCAATCTCCTTGCCATCGAAGAAGAAAATGAGTTCCTTTTCGTTCCATTCCATGGCGTAGGTGTGGAATTCCGCACTGAGGTCAATGGCTGGCACGTATGGTGTGGGCTCCTGTGCGGCCACTTCGCGCCAGGCGCCGTCCACCCACAGCTCCACCCTGAAAGAATTCACGTAGAAGACATAGCCTTGTTCGCCATCGCGCCAGCCGGTGAGGAACTGCACGCAGCCCACCTCGCGTTCAGCGCCTAAATCCAGCTCAATGAATTTCTCGCCGTCGTAGGGCGTGATCCACGACGTGCCGATGCCGCCGTCGATGACGTGTTCCACGCGGTACTGCGCATAGTCCGGGTTACTGCCGCTGGAGGCAGTGATGGTCGCCGCCCGCGCGTAATCGACCAAGCCATCCGGCAGGGGCGCGTTGCTCGTGACGGCCGGGTACTCGCCCCCGGCGAGCTTGGGAAACACCCGCAGCGTGCGCAGGTGAAAACGGTCGGGATGGCGTGACGAGAAGCGGACCTTGCTGGCGCGCAATGGCACGTCCAGCACGATCTCCCACGGGGCCTGGCCGGTCTTCGGCGACGCCGGGGTCAGGCAGACGCGTTTCGGCCAGGCGTGGTGTCGGCGCTTGCCGGCGTCATCCGTCCAGAAATCGCTCCAGTTGTGAATATTGATGTTGATCTCGTCGGGATAATGGCCCTCATTGATGTCGATCTCAAAGTGCTTGTTGCCCTCGGGAAGCTTGCCAGCGGTGTGCATCGTGGTCAGCCAGAACGAGTTGTTGGTTCCGGTAGCGGCAGCATATTTGTAGCGGCATTCGAAATAGCCGTACTTGAAACGGCGCTTGGTCCACAGGCTGGCGCTGGTCCAGTCCTGGCCGCCGCGCTGTTCCTTGCGGTTGATCAGCTTGAGAATGCCATCGTCAACGCGGGCATTCTCGCGCCAGCGGCTGCAGAGAATGTGGCCATTCGGGCCATTCTGGGCAATCCAATTTTGGTCGAGCTGCGCATCGGGATAGTCAAAATGATCATCGAAGACCAGCTGCCAATTCTTGCCGGCCGGCGGCTCAGCGAACACGGCGCACAGCGCCGTCACCAACAGTGCTACACTCAGACGATTCATGGGGCGATCTCCATTGTGAACGGATTGGTTGCGGTAATAGCTGGATCCCCGCATGGCTCCTCATTGCCCGAGGCTGTATAGTCCATGCCGGGTAACGTCCTTGCTGAAGCCGATACCGCTGTGCAGTTCGACCCAGCCCTTGCGGCCCTGGCCGTCATTGTCATTGACCAGCAGCGACAAGCGCAGATCGGCGCCAGGCGCGGCCTTCAGCGTTGCCAGCGCCTGCCACGGCACGCACAGTTCATAGAGCCAGCGCCCCTCGCCAGCGGCCACGCAGGATACGGCGATAGCAGCGGCCTTGAGGCCCGTGCCGGCCGCGTCGGTGACGACGCACTGCGCGTTGTCGCCGATTTTCGCCACCACCAGTTCCACAAAACGGCGCGCGCCGGCGGCGCTCAGACCGAGCTGCACGCTGTCGCCATTCCACAAGGCGTCGCTGTTGCTGTATGGCTGGAAGAAGTGGTCGTCGCGCACCATCACGGCGATGTACAGTCCGCGCTCATGCCAACCCAACCGCGCGGTCGCCTGCAAGTCGGCATCGCCGGCAAAGCTGAAGCCGTCCAGGGCGATCAGTCGCCGCTGACCATCGCCCTTGTCCTGCAACACCGGCAACGCCGGCTGCCACTGCGACCAGTCGCCCGCAAGCGCCGGCGCCGCCGCCAAGCGCGGGATGACACCGAGATAAGCGGTGTGGGTCGCGCGGTGCTGCCAGCCGCTGGCCAGTGCAATAACGACCTCGACGCTCGTCGCCGCCGGCAAAACCGCGCTAACCCCGCCGGCAGCATCGTCAGCACGCAGCCACAGCGTCGTCCACTCACCAGGCGGTAACTCAGGCGGCTCGGCGCCGGTTGTGGCCAGGGCAAAGCCCGGCGCGCTGGCGCTGATACGCGGCCGCAGCGGCACGACGCCGCGGCAATAGATGTTCAGCGGTATGGCCGGCCGGCCATCATGGAGGACGATGTTGCCGACAGTGGCATATAGCGGTTCGCGAGGCGTGAACTCAATGCTGCGCGTGGTCGTGATGCCGGTGGCTTCGATGCTGACGCTGAGTCTTAGGCGGCGGTCCCGATAGGCCCGCCACTGCTGATCCGCCAGCGGCAGCACAATGGCCGGCAGAGTAAAGGCCTCGCCGTCCTTGATGCGTTTCGGTAGCTTGTAGTCCTGCGCGCCAGCGGTCAACTCCTTGTCGGCGACGACGTCCCGCAACGTCCAGCGGCACCGGGCGCGCCGCAGAACGCGGCCACTCTGGTTGACCAACGACGGCGTGACAACGACACCGTCTCCCAGGATAACCTCCTTGCCTGCGGCGCTCGATTCCAGTTCCATAGCGAGCTTGCGCGCCAGTTTGTTCACATCCAAGCCCCGGATGTACACAGGCGTTTCAGTCAGCGTGATGGCCAGATCGCCGTCCTGCCTCTTCACCGGCAGGTCGTTGCCCTGGATATCGAAGACGCGTAGCCGGCGGAACGCCGCCTTGGGCAGCACCATGTCCATACTACCCTCGATGGAGTAAGCGGCCACGACAGGGGTGCCATCGGCATCGAATTGGTAGAGGCGGAAACGCTGCGGGTCGTCAGCAAGATCGCCCACGCACTCCGCCTGGCCAAGCAGTCGCGTCAGGAAGGCGATGGCGGTGATGGACGGCTTGGGCGTGTAATCCTCATGAACCAGCCCAAAATTATGCTCGGTGTAACTGCGGTTTGGGCCGTCATTCTTGAAATCGTACTGCAGAGCGTAGTCGGCGCCGGCCACGCGCGAGCTCAGGTACATGCGAATGATGTACTGCGCCTGATGCACGTAGCTCGAACGGGGGTAGCCGCCGGCGATGGCCAGGTACTCCATGTTGCCCTCGTAGGTAGCCCAGCCCACCTCGGTGATGATAACGCGCTCGGGACCACCGTGCTTGCGACTGAGCGCGCGCAGCTCCTTGCCGTTGTCCTTCAGGAACATCTCCCGTTCCGGCCGCGGCTGACCATGGCAATACGGGTGAATGGACAGAACATTGCCTGCCGGGCCAATGCCCTCCTCAATCATCTGCTTGAGGGTCGGCCAGTAGTCCTCGGCACAAACGGCAATAATCGCCTCGGGCTGGACTTCGCGAATGGCCGCGCCAGCCGCTAGACTCAATTCGACAAATTTGCCGATCCACGGCGCCTCGCCATAACGCTGGCCGCCGTAGTGCTTGCGAAACGCGAAATTAGCAGGCTCATTCCATATCTCGAAGCTGTTCACCCGGCCACGAAAATGGCCAGCCATGAACGCCGCCCACGCCGCGTAGGCGGCCGGGTCCAGCGGGTTGTCATATATGGGATTGCCGTAGGACAACAGCAAATTAAGCCGCACGCCACGCTCATTCAGGCGATTGACAAAATCTTCTATGCGCTGGCTAACCACGTACTCGCCGCGTTTTTTCTCAACGCCCGCCCAGTGAAATTCCTCGCGCACGACGCCGATGCCCACCGCGTTGAAGATATCAATGAAACGCAAGTCGCCATGCGCCCAGCCGTGCGAACCATGTATACCCGTGCCCAGCCATGAACATGGCGGCGGATTCGCCGAGCTCAAGCGTCCGAACCAGCTCGTGAGTTCCAGGCGGTCCTTGGGATCGGCGTCATTGGTCAGCGTCAACACGGCCGCGAAGGCCCCGAAGGCATCGCCCAGTTCGGCAGGCGTAAAATGCATTTCGCGAGTCTCGCCGGCGCCGATGGCTTCGACGCTGTCACGCCGCAAAACCTCCCGGCCCTGCCAGTCCTTGACCGCTACGCTCAGGCGGTAACGGCCCGCGTCACCGGCCAGCCGGCTCTCAAGTTGACAGCGCAACGCGGGCACTTCATCGGGATAGAACAAGGCACCGAAACGCGTCGCTTCACAACGCATGCGTAGGGACGGCATCTGCGCCACCGACGCGCCAGTGAGCACCCGCAGGTCGGCGAGGTCCACGCTGCCAATCGGCGACTGCTCATTGCGCTCGACGCCAATCTGCAACGCCCGCACCGGCCAATGGATCCGCTTGTCGTCCTCAGGCCCATGCCAGGCCGAGGCAAATTTCTCGATCTCGAAGCTCAACGTGGTCCAGACGCCGGCGTCTTTAACGACCTGCCGGCGGATATGCTCCTGCTTGCTGTCATCAGTGGTCTTCAGATGAATGCGGGTGTTGGGCACCGAACAGCGCAGCTGGAAGGTCACGACCCGACAGCCCTCCGGGAGCAGCTCCGGCAACACCACGGCAACATAGGCGCCTTTGCTGAGATTGTAGTTGAGACGGCCATGCCACGCTGCGTCGTCGCTGTCGCGATGTCGCGCATAGCTGCCCTCCGCGCCCGGAAACTCGCTGCCGAGGGTGATAGTAGCCGTCTCGCCCTGAAAACGGTGAATGATCAACTCGCGTTCGGCAGCCATTGCCGACGCCGCCACCGCCATAGCCACCACGAATGACACCATGGATTGTTTCGCCATCTTCGTCACTCCTCGCTTCTGTGTGAACAACGCCGGTCCAAAAATCATAATGTACCGCCCATTTCCACAAAACACGGTCAAAGCTGCGGTATTTTAGCCGCACGGCATGCCGTGCGGCTACAGAGGACTCCCGAAACCGCGCGGCTACAGATTTCGCGCCTTCCTATCGGCAGCCGGTCGTGGCCGCGCAAGCGGCACGACCAGCTGCCATCTTCGTTTTCTTCGCGCCTTCGCGCCTTCGCGTGAGAAAAAAAGAACCACGTGCCCTTGCGAGAGCGCCTTCGCGTGAGAAAAAAAGAACCACGTGCCCTTGCGAGAGCGCCTTCGCGTGAGAAAAAAAAGGACACCCATCGCGTGATTGCGTGATTGCATTGGCGTGAGCAACGGAAAACGCCCGGTGGCTGCACTATGGCAATCACCGGGCGTTATAAGTACAACTGTGGTCCGCTAGGCGGTTCAGGCCTGAACTTCGAGGGCCTTAACGAGCCGTTTGGGGTGGCTCAAGAGCGCGCGCAGGTCATCGCTCTGCAGTTTCGCCACGCTGTCCTGAGTCATGCCCAAAGAAACCAGACGCTTCTTCTGGGCCTTGACGCGCTGACGCTTCGCTGCCGCCGACTTTTTCGGGCGGACCATGTTCTTGTTGCGGAATGTACTTGTTGCCATTGTCGTTACTCCCGGAATTGGACCTATGCCATAATCATTGTATGAATGATGGTAAGACGCGAACATTAAATATAGTGCAGCGACACTTCTTTGCCAGCCCCAAGGCAGTTTTTTCGCGGTTCCACACCGCAAACTCTCGCGATCCTGCCCCACGTCAAAGTCGCCAGCGCCAGTCATGGCTCCTTGCGGGATGAATGCCAGGCTTCCCCTCTTCTGACACATACACAGCACACTATATATTTGCCAACAACCTGAATGAAAGCCTGTTACAAAAGAAAAACGAACATTGACATGAATCATTGCCCCTTTTCGTCTTTCTGCTGAGCCTTATTCTGCTTTTTGGCCAGGTTGGGCGTCAGCCAGCGGCAGGCGTCGACGAGCAGCGTCGCCTGCGTGCGTTCATTGCGCTTGAGGCGCAAGGCGACATGACGCGCGGCGCCCTTGGCCGGTACGTCAGCAGCGGTAAAAAGCAGACGCAGGCCGCGTTGCCAGCCGTCACCGCCTTTGATGATCAGCGGTTGGCTCAAGACCGGCCGGGTCTGGTCCGCAAGGTACAGCGCCGCGCGCACTTCAACCTCGCCGGCGCCTTGCAAGAAGAGATCGACGCCGATGCCTGTTTTCCACGCATCGACAGTGCCGTCGGGCACTTCGCGATAGAGCTCCATAGGCTGACTGCGGCCGCCATAGAACTGCAGGCCCAGCAGGCGGTTGCTCTCGCCGGCACGAATGGGCCACAGCGTCGCATTGGCCGATTGCGAGCGCTGGACGGCGCGGAGGCGCCAGATGCCCTCGGTGGCGGTTTCCCAGCCATCGCCGTCGGGCTGCGCAGTGGCCGGCTCGCGGCACAGGAAGGGAATGTGTATGGTCTCGCTGTTGTTGCCGGCGCCATCGCGGCAGCGGGCATGCACGAACCACAGGCCTTCCTGGTCCACGGCCTGCAGGGTTTGCCGGCCGCCTGTGGACGACATGGCGACCTGCGGTTCGTCGTCAGGCATCGTGCTCAATTTCGCCTCATGGGCGGCGATGCCGCTGGCGTCCGTGCGTTGGAGATTGATGAGCGGCAGCGGTCCGAAGACGCCGACGGCGCTGAAGTCATCGATGCGCAGGACATTCTCGGCGGCGGCAGCGCCGCGTTCACCGAAAGCGACCTGCAGCAAGCGCGCGTCGGCCTTATCGGGCACGGCTTTGGCAATAAGTTCGGGGAGGTCCAGCCACGCCCAGCGCCACTGGCCGTCGTCGCGCGCATCGCTGATTGCGCCGATGAGGGGCGCTTCATCGCTGCCGGTCATGCGCACGCTGTACCACTCGCGTTCAATCAGCAGGAGCAGATTGACCTTGGTGCCGGGCGCAATCTGATAGCGGAAGCGCAGGGCCGGGCTGTCTTTAAGCGTATCGCGCCGCAGCCAGGCATTGGCCTGGAAGCGCCCGCCGTCCTTGGCGCGATAACGTATTTCGAGGCACTGGCTGGCAATGGCGTCGTCCTGAACCACAGCCAGATTAGTCTGGGGCTGGCCCCGCCAATTATGGCTACCGCTGAAAGATTCGGTATTTTGGAAGACATTGTCATTGCCCACGACCATCGGCGGCTGCGGCGGCGTCTTGTCCTGCGCGTAATCCAGGCGCCACTGCCAGCTCTTCGCGGGAATTTCGCGACCGGCGAAGCTGCGGATGCCACTGATTTCAGCGGTGAAGAGCGTGCCGTCGGCCACGGCTTTATTGAGCAGTCCCCAATCTCGGAGCAAATTCCAGCTGAGCGTGCGTCGTGCGCGGTCCCATTGCAGCGAGTAGCGGTCGAGGCGTCGTTCATCGCCGTTGATTTTAACTTTGACCTTGCTGAAATCAAGCCAGTCCGTACCGTCATCAGCAAAGGTCAGTTCGATCTGCTCGGGGGCGGCAGCGCCGCCGTCTTCAGGCAGCACCGAGGCGATTGTCGGCAGGCCATTTTCCACCAGAAAAGGATAATGCGCGGTCGCGCCCCAGTTGCCAGCCTGATCGCAGGCACGGATGTGGAAGAAGTGAAGCCCGTCGGCAAGTTCCGGCATGGTGGTACTGGTCGCAGCACCTTCGGGGGTGGTATCCGGAACGCTGTCGCGTTCACGGTCCCACTGGTAGCTGTAGGCCGTGATGTCGCCGGGATCGGGCAGCTGCCAGGACAACTTTGGCGGCGCGGCGCTGCTGTTGACCAGCGGAGCCAGCATCACCCGCGAGACTTCATAGTGATTGCCGGCGGCCTCGCCGCTATAGTGCCAGTTGCCCAAGGCGATGTCAGTCGTCGCCAGGCCCGTACCGTCGTAGACCACGCTGAGATCGCCGCTATACTCGCGCAAATCAAGCTGTGCCGAGCGCCAACTGTCATCGGCGACAATACCGGGGCAGTCTCCAAGCTTCAGACCCCGGGACGGGTCCAGGTCAGTCAGGCCAATGCTGTGCATCTTGCCCAATACCCGCAGCAGCAGATCGACGTGGCTGTCGGGATGGATCTTGTAGTCGAAAAGCAGCACGGGGTAGCGGGCCAGCTCGAAGGTCGGCAGATTGAAGGACAGACCAAAGTCGGAACCGCAAATGCGATTGGTGACGCGCGCGGCAGGCGTGCCGTCAGGCAGGCGGTAGCGCTGAATGTCGGCCTGACTCTTGGCGTTGGCGACCTTGCCCTCATCCAGCCACGGCCGCAACCCACAGAGAGCGCTATGGGCGCCCGCAAGCTGTGGCGGCCCCGGCGGCGTCCGATCGTCGGCAGGCTTCAAACGGAGCCGCCAGGACTGCCGCGTCGGTTCGCTCTTCTCCGGCGCAGCGACAGGCAGATAGCTCAGCGTGAACGCGACCATGCCGTCGGCATCGGCCACTATCTTTTCGCCAAACCTGGGCTGGATTTCAAGGACGCCGGTACTGGCATCAAGAACGCTATTGCCATCGTGAAGCGGCAAGTCCTGGCCATTGACGCTCAAGATCATACTGCCAACGCACGGCCAAGACAGCTTGTCCGCCGGCAGCGCCACGCGCAGGGGATTGAGCCCCCAGCTTTCGCCTGCGGCGGGCAGCACCGGCAGCGGCGGCGGCGCCGCGGCAAGCAGCAGGGGCATGGCCGGCAGACGTCGGGCAACCTGGCCTTCGCTAGCCAGCGTCTCGACCAGCAGCCAGGCCGGACCGGCCTGCGGCGCCACCAGCGTGAAGGACGCGTCGCTGAAAACCGGGGCAGCGGCAGGCACGGCGCCGCCAGCGTCGGGACTTTGGCTGATCCACGCGTGGCAGGACGGCGCCGCCTGGCCCTCGGCGAGCTGCCACTGGCCGATGACGGCCTGCGGTCCATAACCAACCAGGACGATGTCGTCAACGTAGTACTTGGCACCGGCGTAGTTGCCGCCCAGACCAGCGTTGAGATAGCCCTCGTGCAGCATGCCAATCATGGCGCTGTCGATCAGCCACTGATCGCGGCGCGGAAAACGCGCGCGCAGTAGTTCGCCAATGGCCAGGTTCAGCTCGGACCACTCGCCGATGCGCAAGCCGTCCACCGCACCCACGCAATGCAGATTGGCCTCGTCGTGCCCCGGCCCCGTCAAGCGAATGAAATAGCGCCCGACCGGGTCGTCTTTGACCGTAAAATAGAGATTGACCAAGCTGCCGGCGGGTATCAGGCAGGCCAGGCGCAGATCGGCGACGCGATGCAGCGCGACATCCGCCCAGGGCAGCGCCAGCCCGAAATCACCGCCGGAGTTGATGTTTTCCGCGGCGAGGACTTGACCTGGCCGGCCGTCATGGCGCTGCCGGCGTAGCTGCGCGCTCTGGTCGCCATGCCATGGCTCCACGCCGCCAAAGCTGTCCTCAAAATCAATCACCCGCGTGGGATGACTCGCCAGCTGCAGGGGCGGCAATGGCAACGCCTCGCCACTATCGGCGGTGGCTGCGGCGGCGGCGGCGGCGTCTGGCCCCTGCGCCCGGCCCTGCTGTTCGCCCGGCAACGCCGCCAGCAGCGGCGCCTGCAGGCGCAGATCGCGATAGCTGACCTTCACCCGCGCCAGGACAATGCTGTTATGCTGCGTCCACAGCGACAACTTTCCGCCGGAAATGGGCTCGTCATCCGTGTAGGAAAAGACCGGCGTATTGTCAAAACTGACATCGTAGCGGCTGCCCGTGCGGCGAATCTTCAATGCGTACCAGGCGCCATGCACGGGTCGGCCGCCGGGATCCCATTCCTGGGCGACGGCGCGCGTGCCGGGCGAGAGATGCCGCCCACGGGGAATAAGCTCGCGATCCGTCTGCGCGACGACGGCGTCCCGCCGCCAGAATTGCGTCCAGGTCTCCGACCAGCGCTCGTCCCAGGCTGCGACCAGGAGATTGTAGCCAGAGAAAAGCTCGCGGCCGTCGCCATTGACAGCCACGTTGATATCGCCCACGCGCGGGTAGGACATCTGCGCGCCCTCCTGCAATTCACCCTGGCGCATGCGCATGCCGGCAAAACACTCAATGGTGAAATCGCCTGCCAACGCAAATTTGCTCCACAGCGCCGCGACGCCGCGGCTCTCGCCATTCATGTGCGACCAGCGCGGGTCGCAGGCAAAGCGGTTGGTCACTTCCCAGCGGCCGACGCTGTTCCAGTCGGTCTCGGCCCGCTCGAAGAGATAGTCACGCAGGCGTTCGCGACGGATGTCAAGGTGTATGAAGTCCATGGCGGCAGGTACTTCCACCCCAAAACAACGGCCCGTCAGTGGCGCGGGGTCGTGCACGCAGAAAAGTTCCTCGCCGTCCAGAACGCCCCAAATGGCATGGCCATCGCGACGCAGTTCCAGCTGCCCCCAAGTCTCCGTGTCGGGCGTGCGCGGCTGCGCGCCGATCTTCTCATCGACAATCTGCTTGCCGGGCAGGACGCTCCGGGTCTTGCCGCTGAAAGCCGCCTCGGCCAACGCCTCGCCACCACGCAGGAGCTTCAGCGTGCCAGCGTCAGTCTCCGGCGACAGCTCGCACTGCAGTGCGTAGCCTACCGCCGGCTGCAGGTCGTCCAGCCCCCAAAAAACCTTGAAGCCGCCCCGCAACGGCGCAATCAACGTAAAAGCGCCGTAGAAATCGCCGTTGTGGCGATAACGCCGGGGGTAGTCCGCGCTATCGCCGTCGTCCCGCAGCCACGAGTAGCGTGATGACGCCCAGCCTTGCATGAATGGATCATCGGCAAAGCGGGCGATGTCAACCGGCTGCTCCCAGTCGCGACCATGCGCCGCAAAAGCGCGGACTTGCGTGAATTGCGCGCCCTCAGCACCGAAGAGTCCGACCGCGCCACCAAGAGCGCCAGCTTGGGTGCCGGCAGCCGCCGTTTGCAGGCGCTGGCGCAGCATCAGCGCGTCATTGGCCCAGAGTTCCAGCACGCCGTCCTGCCGACTGTCCACCGCCAAGAACAGGGGGGCCTCGCCGGACCACGCATAGGGCAGCGCCAACACCTCATCCGCACGGCCGGCCCGCACCTGCTGCAGGAACAGCCGGCCATTCTCCGCTGGCGACCACCCGGCACACCAGTAGTTCTGCTCATCCCGCAGGCCAAAGACCAGGCCAGCTGCGACCCGCGACGGCCCAGGCGCGGCGGGCAGCACCGTCGCGGCAAAGCGCTGCGGCGCCCAGTGCGGCCAGCCGATCTGGTAGAGCGCGCCGGGCAAGCCAGTCGTCGTGCTGGCGCCGCTGTCGAGAACGGCAAGTACATCGCAGTCGGCACTCGCCGCCGCCACCGGGTCATCGTCGGCCAGGCGCCACTTGCCGGCCAAGGCCCGGCCCGCTTCGCTGAGCAGGCGGCGACAGGCGATCTCGCTGACGGACGCCACTTCCAAGTCATCAAAATAGGCCTCTTGGGCGCCGTCCTTGTAGAGCCCGACGGCGCCGCCAACGCTGGCCTGATCCCGGCAGCTCAGCACGACCACGCCATCCACCAAGGCGTCCACGCGGTCGCCCTGCTGTTTTACGCCCAGCCGCCACCAGTTTTCGGCCCGACTGGCCAGCATGACGCTGCCGACCACGCGTTCCACGCCCTGCTCGCGCACCACGAGCTCCAGCGGCGCCGGCGTCGGCGCCAGCGAATTGGCCGACCAGCGCAGGAGCCAGTGGTTGCCTGCATCGCGATAGCCAAAGACCAGCCCGAAAGCGCCACCAAAGGGCTTGACCGACACCGCCGCGCGATAATCGCACCAGAACGGCAAGCCGGTCACGATCATCCCCGGGCCGTCCGGCGCCGAACCCGACAGACAGAAGGGATTTGGGCTGCGGTCAGCCAACGGCTCGCGGCCCTTGCGGATGTTCGCCGCCGGATTGTCGTGGATGAGCTCCATCACGGAGTAGATCTTCCAATCGCCGGCCAGTGGCCGCCACTGCCCCCATTCCTTAGCCTCTTCTTCCGTGCGCATGAAATCGTCAGCAAATCGAAACGGCTCCAGCCGTTGATAGCGCAGATCATTGACGGCCACGTGCCGGCGGCCGTCACCACAGGCCACTGCGCCGCGCCCTAGCCCCGGTGCGAAGGCCCGCAGCAAACGCCGGCCACCTGAAACGACCTCGATCTCATCATTCATGACTCGAATCAGCAGATCTGACGACGCTAGCGACTCCGTCAAGGCATCCGGCTTCTCCACCAACATGGTCTCGCGACCGGCACGACGCTGCTTCAGAAAAATGCCGCGCCGGTTCCAACGCAAGATGGCACCGTCGTCCGCGCCGCTGACTCCAAAAGCCAGCAACAGCTCATCGCCATGCAGGGCGTTGGCAGGCGTTGCCGCCAAGCTGCAGCGCAGCTCATAATGGTCATGGCGCGCATCCCGCAACACCCGCAGCGTCGTCCGGGAAAAACGCAGAGTGCCTTCCGTATCGCCGCCAAAAAGACGTCCCTCACCAGCAATCCACGCCACGACGCACAACACCGCCAGCAACAGCGCCGCAAACATCACCCCAAACCAGCGAATCGTATGTGTCATCGGCATCCAATACTTTAATGTTTTCAATTTCCACAGGGCCGATGGCTCGTGCAATAACCACACGATTGGCCCTCTACCGCACCTGCATTTTATCGCCACGAAGCGGCAAAAGCGCCAAAGAGGCAATGGAACCCACTGTCCCTGATAACGATGTCGCAGCCTTGCAGCCACCCGTGCGGCAATCCGCGCCAATTATAACCGGTAACATACTGTAAATAAGACTCCGTCGCAAGAATACTTACAAACACGAGCGCATATAAGGTATTACGCCGCCGACCATGCCATCAGCATTCTGACACCGCAAATCGCGGGCGCAAATCGCTCACAGCTGCCCGACCGCACCAAACCGCTACTTCCAGCAATAACGACAACCACCCCGCCGATATCACGCCCCGTGCCCAAAAGCACCGCAAAAAATACGTGATCACGCCCAAGAGTCCCCGTAGTCGGCCAATCAGTCCCCGGCGTCCAATGCGTCATTCCCCACAGTCCCGAAAGTCCCCACGGTCCAATCCATGGGACCATGCCTCATGAGTCCGTGAGTCCTCGCCCCAGTGCGCAGCAGCCAACTGGTCCCCACGGTCCCTGGCGTCCCCACGGTCCCGGCTGGCCGAATGCCGCCGGGACGGCGGCGCTCCCAGGAGCCGCCAGTCAGTCCCCCGAGTCCAACCGATCCCCAAGCGTCCCGGCGTCCATGACGTCATTCCCCACGGTCCAGAAAGTCCCCGGAGTCCAATCCATGGGACCATGCCTCATGAGTCCCTGAGTCCTCGCCACTGCACCAGCACCAACCGGTCCCCCGAGTCCAACCGGTCCCCAAGCGTCCCGGCGTCCAATGCGTCATTCCCCTCAGTCCCGAAAGTCCCCACGGTCCAATCCATGGGACCATGCCTCATGAGTCCCTGAGTCCTCGCCCTAGCGCTGCACAAATGCCGCCGGGACGGCGGCGCTCCCAGGAGCCGCCAACCGGTCCCCCGAGTCCAACCGATCCCCAAGCGTCCCGGCGTCCATGACGTCATTCCCCACGGTCCAGAAAGTCCCCGGAGTCCAATCCATGGGACCATGCCTCATGAGTCCCTGAGTCCTCGCCACAGCGCTGCACAAATGCCGCCGGAACGGCGCCGCTCCCAGGCGGCCAATATCAATGACAGACCTATTACAAAAATACTCCCGGCTGGACGCGCCATTGCCGGCAAATAACGGCGCAGAGCATATAGTATTGTTTTTTATTTTGCCCCGGCGACGTCGTTTTCTCCGCCCCAAGGCCCCCCCATCCACCCAGTCCACCCGACTTAGCGAGACGCGCAACCATGCGACAGACATCATTCCGGCGCCCTCAGCTTTCCAAGGCCGCAATCATCTTTCCGGCGTCCTTCTGGATGGCCATGATCATCAACGCCATCAACCTGGGGCTGGTGTTTTATGCCAGCAACCACTTCCAGGCCACGCCGACACAGATCGGCATCCTCTATGGCGTCTACAATCTCTGTTACATGCTGGCCTGCCTGCTGTTCAAAAAGGTCCTGCAGCGGGTGCAACCGCAGAGCTGCGTCATCATCGCGACCTGCGGCCTGCTGATCGGCCTCGTAGGTATCTATCTGTCGCCTAGCCTCGGGCCGGCGTTCTTCTTTCAGGCCATCTGCGGGCTGTCCACCGCGCTATTCTGGCCACCGCTGATGGGCTGGCTCACCGAGGGCTATGAGGGCAGCCGCCTCGGCCGCATCACCGGTCTCTACAATCTGTGTTGGAGCAGCGGCGCCATTATCGGCCCCCTGCTGGCGGGCCACCTCGGCGCGGGCGACAGCGCACGCCCCCTGCGTTACTGCATCGCCGCCTACGCGCTTCTCCTAGCCTTCCTCTGGTTCGGCAATCGCCGGCAGGACAACGCCCCCAGCGTGAAACTCCCGCCGGGAACCCGCCCGGCCACGCCAGCCGCACCACCCGCCACCGCCGCCACGCCCGGCCACGGGACAACCATGCGCTACCCCTGCTGGCTCGGTGGCCTCTGCGCCTGGGCCACGGCCGGCATGGTCCTGAATATCTACCCGATCTTCGCCAAAACCGATCTGGGCCTGACCGAGCCGGCCATCGGCACCCTGCTCTTCGTCCGCGCCTTGGCCATGACCAGCGCCATGAGCTTGATGGGCTTCGTCAAACACTGGCATTTCAACTTCACCCAGCTCATCGGCGGCCACCTGCTGCTAGCGCTGGCCGTCCTAGGCCTCGGCATCAGCAAGGACATGACGATCAACATGACCCTCCTTGCCACCTGCGGCATTCTCGCCGGCCACGCCTACAGCAACAGCATGTTCCACGGCGTCTCGGGCTGCCCGGACCGCACCTTCCGCATGGCCATCCACGAAGTCGTTCTCGCTACTGGCGCTGTCATCGGCAGCGTTCTCAGCGGTCAAATCTACCAGCACCTGGGCAGCGCCACCCTCTTCGTCTGCACCGCACTATTCATGCTCCCCGCCATCGCCGGCGACATCATCTGGCGACGCACCCAAAAACACTGACCCCAGCCACCAAAAGCTATCGCCGCCAGCCGAGAAAAAACTACCTGCAGGGCTGTTTATATCGTCGACTGAGCTTATAGTATAGGCTGTTCCACAGGGATTGATTCACCGTGGCAGCGTCGTTCACCACCCCGGACGGCTCGATTGCCCAGCGACTTTGAGCTGCACTATCGTCAACGTCATCATTGGGAGCGGGGCAACTGCCCATATCAGCAATGCTTATGATATCTTCACGCTCTTTTGGGTGTGCTGTGCTGGTGTTTCTGACTTCTCTGATTGCACCGATTCATGCCAATGAATTGGCCGATCTCATGTTGGCGGCACAGGAGAACAACCCCGCTATCCAGGCCGCCCGCTGGCGAGTGGAACAGACCCTGCTCAAACACGAAGAACTGCTGGAGTTCTTTGACCCGGCGCTCTACGGCGCCGTCGGTTATGCCGACCGCAGCCGCTCCATCCCCGGCAGCAGCAACTACAGTGCCCTCACCAACAACAGCCTGGACTTCCAGGCCGGCATTGAAGCGCCCGTCATCCCCGGCGCCTATGTCGCCGCCGGCATCGCCGAACGCTCCCTGCGCGACCCGGCCGGTTTCGATGACCTGTACCAGACCCTCTTCGGCGTGCGCGTGCGCGTGCCTCTCCTGCGCGACCGGGCCTTCCGCACTCTGACCCTCTCCCGCTCGCTGGCGGCCATGGAATACAACATCGCCGTCAGTCGCCTCCTGCGCAGCACCCAGGACCTGCGCCGGGAAATCGAACTGGCCTACATCAGCGCCTACGAGTCCCTGGCCGCCTACCAGGTCACCCGCCAGGCCACTGCGCGCTTCCAGAACCTCTACGAGGAAGCGCAGGAACTCAGCCGCCTCAAAGTCGTCCCGCAGTACCAAACCTTCCAGTCCCAGCTGGAATTGCAAATCGGCCGGGAAGACGAAGAAAAGGCCCGCAACCGTCACGAACTCAATCTCATCACCCTCGCCGGCGCCGTCGGCAACAAAGAAACCATCGCCCTCACCGCCGACCCCGGCGCACTGTTCGAACAGGCCAGCGCCCAGCAGGACCTGCCCCAACTCGAAGAGGCGATCATCCTCCAGCACCGCGGCGACTACCTCGAAATGCTCAACAGCGTCGAATACGCCAAAATCCAGCAAGCCACCGCCAAAGAAGAAACCCGTGACGACCTGTCCCTCAACATGGGCGTCAACTGGCAAGGCGAAAATGAAAACTGGCCCTACGGCAATGACGACATCGTCAGCGACCGCCGCGTCGGTGGCGAAGTCACCCTGGTCTGGAAACGCACCCTGGACTACCGCGGGCCAAAGGCCCGCATGGCCCGCCACCGCGCCCGCATCGAGGAACTCAAGGCCGAAATGGGCAATATCGAAGTCGATATCAACACCGAACTGCAGCACGCCATCCTCAACTACAACACCGCCCGGCAACGCCTGGAGCTGGTCAACCACGGCATCGCCGCCGCCAGAGAAACCGTCGCCGCCGAACAGGAACGCTTCCGCCTCGGCGAAAGCACCAGTAGCAACGTCACCGACGCACAGAAAAATCTCACGTCAATCCTACAGCGGCAAAACACCGCCGCCGCTGACCTCTTGCGCGCCAAAGCGAATTTCTATCACGCCATCGGATACTACCTCGGCAATGAATAACACCACAGACTGGCCCGACACCACGTACGAAAGGGGGACGCCATGCCCATGATGAGCTTTTTCGGTTGGCGTAAAGACGACGAATACGTCGACAAAGATAAAGATAAAAACATCTTCCTGCCCGAAGAGCAGCGCGAGAACCTTGAGCACGACATCGCCATCCTGGATGACGAGGACGGCGCGCACGAGCAGCGGCTGATGAAAGTCGCCGAACGCGAAGTCCAAAGCGCCGCCGAAGACTCCCTCAAAAAACTCCAGGTCGTCAAGATGGGCCGCTGCCCCGTCTGCGGCGAACACCTCAGCCAGCACCTCTCCGCCAATATCTGCGAAGCCTGCGGCTGGCATAAGTACGACATTCCCAAGCAGGGCGGCATCAAAGTCCACCTGCGCAACAACGAGGGACTCGTCGAAGGCGAACGCGCCTACGTGCTCAACAACGGCGACTGCCTGGTCATCAGCAAGGACGTCGTCACTGCCAAAATTCCCGCCAGCGCTTACGCGTGGGTCGAATACGCCTGGACGGACGACGAGGTCAGCCAGCGCAGCAAAGCCGTCACCGAAATGCTGCAGATTTCCTGCGGCTGGTGCGGCGGCAAATGCGACACCAAAAAGGACGGCTTCCACCTGGTCCACGTCGCTTTTGGCACCACCCAGGAACGCTACTGCTTCTGCTCGGATGACTGCTACGAGGCCTTCCGCAAAATGTACCCGGCGCGCGTCCACCGCAACTGCTACGACCGCAACTGCGCCGACTGCAATCTGTGCACCAAACGCTACGGCGACGAAGCCGAGGGCATGCGCGTGCTCGCCAAAGACTTGCTGCGCGCCCCGAGCCTTACCAAGAAAAAAGAGTAAACCCGGGCCGCTCCCGCCCGCCACCACGGCCTGTCCCGCATTGTCGGCATAACCAAGGACCACATCATGGGTGACTTGAGAACCACCATCGGCGAAAACATTCCCCTACCCAGGCGAGACGCCCGCCGCCGCCGCATCCTCTACGCGGTTCTGGCGCTAGGCGTCATCGGCGGCATCATCTACATCGGCGCGATCATCAAGATCGACCGCTACACCCTCGCCGCCGGCTACGTGCAGACCGACGAATATGCCGAAGTGCGCCCGCCTGTCACCGGTACCGTCAGCAAAATCTTCGTCTTCAGCGGCGACAAGGTCAAGGCCGGCGACTTGCTCGTCCAGCTCAATGCCGAGGAAGAAGAGGCGACCCTCGCCGAAACCCGCTCACGTCTCTCGCGCCTGCAGGTCAACCTCGAACGCCGCAAAGCCGAAATGGACATCGACCTCGAACGCCGCAGCGTCGATCTCGATGAGCAGAAGCGCGACCACGCCAACAATCTAGCCGTCGCCGAACTGCAGCTGCGCAACGCCCAGACTAAACTCGCACTCACCCAGGAGCTCGTGGACAAGGGCCTCAAGGCCGCCAACAACCTCGAAGATGACAAACTCAAGGAACAGCTCGCCCGCGTCAATCTCACCGCCTTCCAGCAGAAGTCCTTCACGGTCTACGAAGAACTGCTCAAACGCGACCGCCAAAAATACAACCGCGAGCTGGCCGCCCTCGACGAAGAGATCAACGCCATGGAAGACGCCGTGCGCCGCGCCGAAGCGCGCCTGCGCACCCGACAGGTCCGCGCGCCGATCGACGGCGTGGTTGTGCGCTATGAATTCGTGGTCGGCGAGCTGCTGCAGCCGGCGACCGTCATCTACGAAATCTTCGGTGGCGACACCAACACCCTCAAGCTGCGCATCAACGAACGCTATTCGACCAAGGTGGCCGTCGGCCAGAAGTACAAAGCCCGCCTCAATTCCTTCCGCAGCCTCAACCGGGTGTACTTCCACGGCACAGTCCAGTACATGCGCAGCGTCATCCAGGCTGAAGGCGAAGCGACGTACCGCGTCATCTACTGCAGCTTCGACCCCGGCGACCGCCTCATTCCCCCCGGCGCGACCGCCGAAGCGCGCATCTACTACGGCCAGTCGTGCCTGTGGTTCTACTTGTTCAACATCGACCTCTAACAGCGGCGCGGCCTATGCGCGCCGCAGCACCACGCCAGTCCTGCGGCAGCCCCGCGGCACCGGCGCCGGCGTCTTTCCCCTCAGCATCAAGGCACCGTCCCTCCAGCACCGACCATGGCCGACGCAACCGCAAAAAAACCGGATGAGAACAAGCGCAGACTGGGCAACATCAGCAAGATTCTGGTGTTCATGGAGCCCTACTACCTGCAGCTCTATGCGCTGTTTGGGCTGACGGTCATCCTGTCGATTCTGGCCATGGCACCGCCGTTGGTCACCCGCGCGCTGGTCGACCGCGTCCTCACCAACGGCGAAACCGAACTGTTCTTCGGCCTCGGCCTGCTGATGATCCTGCTGCCCTTTGTCAGCTCCCTCTGCGGCTACATCCAGTCGCTGAGCATCGCCTACCTCGGCCAGCGTTTCGTCTTCGACATCCGCAGCGCCCTCTACAAGCACTTCCTGAGCCTGTCGCTGCGTTTCTTCAGCAAGAACAGCGTCGGCAAGCTCGTGTACCGCCTGATGGGCGACAGCGGCACCGTCCAGCAGATGCTCACCGGCCAGAGCGTCGGCATCATTTCGGACTTGGTCTGCTCATCCTTCGCCATCATTGCGACCTTCACCATCAACTGGCGCCTCGCGGTATTGCTGGCGCTCGTCCTGGTCGTCTTTGTCCTTAATTACAACTACACCATCCGGCCCATCATCGTCGCCAGCCGCGCGGCCCGGTCGGCCTACGACCGCCTCTCCGGCGGCGTGCAAAACCGCCTGGTCGCCAACATGGCGGTGAAGACTTTTGGGGCGGAAAGCCGCGAGCACACGGTCTTCCACGAACAGTCCCAGCTGGCCCTGCAGTTCTCGAAGGAACAGGGCATCGCCGGCAATACCTTCTCCATGAACGTCAACCTCATCCAGGCACTGGGGCGCTCCCTCATCTTCTTCCTGGGCTGTGGCATGATCCTGCAAGGCGAACTCACCTACGGCGACGTCACCGCCTTCACCGCCTACGCCATGCAGCTGCTCGGACCCGCCGTGCGCTTCTCGCAGCTTATCAACCAGCTCCAGCAGGTCGCCATCGCCACCGAACGTCTCTTCGAAATCTTCGACGAACTGCCCGAAGTCGTCAACGACCCCAATCCCATCCCCATCCCGAAAATGCGCGGCCAGGTCGATTTCAATGACGTCCACTTCCACTACGAAGAAGGCAAGCCGGTCCTGCGCGGCATCACCATCCACGTCAAGCCCGGCGACACCATCGCCCTCATCGGCCCCACCGGCTGCGGCAAAAGCACCATCCTCAATCTCCTCCTGCGCTTCTATGACATCACCGGCGGCGAGCTGCTCATCGACGGCCATGACATCAAACGCCTGGACCTCCACCAGCTCCGCAAGCAATTCGGCATCGTCCTCCAGGAATCGCTGCTCTTCGGCATCAGCATCCGCGAAAACATTCGCTACAGCCGCCCCAGCGCCACCAACGAAGACATCTACAATGCGGCCAAAACCGCCGAAATTCACGACTTCATCATGACGCTCAAGGAAGGCTACGATACCCTCGTCGGCGACTACGGCATTGAGCTGTCCGTTGGCCAGAAACAGCGCATCAACATCGCCCGGGCCATCTGCGCCGACCCGGCCATCCTGATCATGGACGAGGCGACCAGCTCGCTGGACAGCGACTCCGAACAGGCCATCCAGCGCGCGATGGCCAAGGTCCTCGAGGGCCGTACCAGCTTCGTCGTCGCCCACCGCCTAAGCACCATCAAGAACTCCAATCTGATCATCCTGCTTGACAAAGGCGTCATCCAGGAACAGGGCACCCACGAAGAACTCATGGCCGTTCCCAACGGCCGCTACCACGACCTATACACCAAGCACATGGGCAAGGGCGTCATCGAAGAAGAACACACCTAGTTCACCCCCAAAAAACACGCCATGGGATTTTTCAGCAAAGTCAAAGAGCATCACCGCAACTACCTGTTCCGGCCTCCTAAGCCGGAACGGTCGCGCGCTGGCGCCAGCGACTGGCCTCTCTACTGGCGTTTCATCCGCGAATACGCCTGGCCCAAACGCTGGTCGCTCATGATCTGCGTGGCCATGGTCGCCATCAATTCCACCTCCGTGTACCTCATGTCTTTCTACTCACGGATCGTGGTCGACAATATCCTCGTCATCAAAACCGCCAACACCAGCCAGGCCCCCGTCGAACGGCGCATCTGGGAACCCGACCGAAATAAATTCACCGTCCAGCGGCCCACTGTCGGCATGGGCAAAAAAATGGACCAGGGCATCATCGCCAGCCACCGCCCCCCCGGCGCCGGCCGCCGGCTCTTCAACATCGCCCTGGCCTACATGCTCACCCAGATCACCCTAAACTACCTGGCGCGCTTCTCCACCCGCCAGCAAATCATCGTCTCGCAGGGCATCACTGAAAAACTCCGCGAGGACATGCACCGCAAGGTCCTCGATCTGTCCATGTCCTACCATCAGACCATGAGCCCTGGCCGCCTGCTGTCGCGTATCCTCTCCGATGTGGACTCCGTCCGCGGCGAGATGATGGGCTTCTTCATGAGCGCGACCCACTGCGTGGCCATGATCACGGTGGGCACCACGGTATTGCTTTACGAGGACTGGCGCATGTGCTTGATCGCCGTGGCCATCACGCCTATCTACGCGTGGATGTACCGGCGCAAACGGCCGATCATCCGCCACCTCAACCAGGAACAGCGCCACACCAACTCCTGTCTCTATGGCCTGGTCTCCCAGAAGATCGACGGCATGAAGGCCATTCAGGCCTACGCCCGCGAAAAAGGCGAAGTGCTCAATTTCCACCGCATCTCGGCCTGTTTCATGCGCGACGCGCTGCTCACCCAGCGCATCAGCGCCGCCCTCGGCCGCGAAGCCGGCATCCTCACCAGCCTCAGCAGCTGCGCCATCTTCCTCTACGGCGGCAAGTTGGTCCTCGACGGCGAGATGTCCCTCGGCCGCATGATGTTCCTCCACTCAACGACCATGACCCTCTTCCAGCCCGTGCTCGAATTCACCCAGCTCAGCTTCGTTCTCCAACGCCTGCGCATCGCCCTCCTCCGCGTCACCGGCGTGCTGGACCGCCCGCTCGAAATCGCCGACGCGCCCGATGCCGTGCCCTTCCCCACCCCCCTGCGCAAAGGCGTCGAAGTCCACAACGTCAGCTTCGCCTACCCCGCCCCCAGCAGCGAAAAAGAAACCGAAGACGACGCAGTTACCATCGAGGACAGCGCGGCCAAGGACCTGACTGACCGCGTCATCAAGGACGTGTCCTTCTTCGTCCCCGCCGGCACCTGGCTCTGCATCATGGGCCCCAGCGGCAGCGGCAAAACCACCCTCCTCCACCTGCTGTCCAGGCTCTACGAACCAAGCTACGGCGAAGTCCTCGTCGATGGCGTCAATCTCCGCAAGGTCCAGCTGCTGTCCCTCCGCCGCGCCGTCGGCATCGTCCCCCAGGAAGCGCAGATCTTCAGCGGCTCCATGCGCGACAATATCTGCTACGGCCGCCCCAACGCCACCAACGAACAGATCATGGACGCCGCCAAAGCCGCCCAGCTGCACGATTTCATCCTCGAAATGAAAGTCCAGTACGAGACTCTCATCGGCCAAAAGGGCACCAGTCTCTCCGGCGGCCAACGCCAACGCCTCTCGCTTGCCCGCGCGCTTCTCACCAACCCCGAGTTGCTCATCCTCGACGACTGTACCTCCGCCCTCGACGCCAATACCGAGCAGAAAATACAGGAGACCCTCGCCAAAATCCTCGTCGGCAAAACCGCCATCATGGTCTCCATGCGCGTGTCCATGGCCATGCGCTGCCATAAGATCTGCGTCATCGACGAAGGCCGCGTCGCCGAATTCGGCACCCACGACGAATTGCTCAAGCTCAACGGCTTCTACGCCCGCCTCTACCACCAGCAGACCGAATAATTGCCAGGTGCTTCGCTTGCCGCCATATACGGCTCAGCGGCCATGCCGCTACGATCTTCATGTCTCGCGTGAGCAAAACCGAATTGCCGCCTTTGCCTCACGGTAAGCCGTAACGTTCGCGTCTTCTTATCGGTGGCGTGAATTGCCGCGCAGCGGCAAGACATGCCGCCATTCCTCTTCGTATTCTTCGCGCCTTCGCGCCTTCGCGTGAGCAAAAATTGCCATCGCGCCTTTCGGCCGCGTGAATTGCCGCCTTTGCCTCACGGTAAGCCGTAACGTTCGCGTCTTCTTATCGGTGGCGTGAATTGCCGCGCAGCGGCAAGACATGCCGCCATTCCTCTTCGTATTCTTCGCGCCTTCGCGCCTTCGCGTGAGCAAAAATTGCCATCGCGCCTTTCGGCCGCGTGAATTGCCGCCTTTGCCTCACGGTAAGCCGTAACGTTCGCGTCTCCTTATCGGTGGCGTGAATTGCCGCGCAGCGGCAAGACATGCCGCCATTCCTCTTCGTATTCTTCGCGCCTTCGCGTGAGCAAAAATTGCCATCGCCTCTTCGCGTAAAAAAACGCCGTCCCGCATACGATAGACGGGGGCGGCGTTGACTGAAACGGCGTAACGTGGTTTTCAGATGTCGAGGATCATGCCGTCGCAGGCGACAGTAATGCCATGTTTGCCGTAGGTATCGACCATTTCGGCGTGGTTCATGGCGCCGTTATGCGAGAAGTGGTTGGTGACCACGGGCGTATTGGCCTGGATGCAGCCCATATCGCGAAGGCGATCACGGAAGGCCACGGTGGTATTGAGACCGAGGTGGCCATTGCGCAGGTCGGCGCTTTTGAGGGTGCCAGTGCTTTCGATGACGGCGGCGTCAAGTTTGATGTCGGCCAGTGCCTGCCACGACGCATCGGGCAACCAGCCAGTGTCGTTGGCAATGAGGAGGCGTTTGCCGCCACGGCTGATGACGTAGACCAGCGGCTCCAGTCCCGGTGCGTGGTTGGCAGCCAGAGGCAGCAGATCAATATCGCCATCGCTGCTGGGTACGCCGGCCTGGACCACCTTGGGCACCAGCAGGAATCTCTCGAAGTTGTGGTCGGGCCGAACCCCGTGGAAATGGGCGAGAATGCGATCGAAGACCGGCTGCGAGCCGATGATGGTCAGTTGATTGCTGACGTGGCTGAAGTGTGGTGTGAAGCGCCAGTAGAGGTCCACGGGGTTGAGGTGGTCTTCGTGGGGGTGGGTAAAGATGATGCGGCGCAAGTTGACCAAGTCGATATTGAATTGCGTCACCTGCCAGAAGGCATCGGGGCCGAAGTCCACCATGGTGTCGGCGTCGATCAGATAGCTGCAACGGCGACGAATCTCTTTCCCGCCACGGGCTTTCGCGGTGGCACAGGTCTGGCAATCGCACCACAATGCCGGTATGGCCTCTGCGGCGGCCGTACCCAAAAACTGCAAACGCATCTTCCACCTGCTTTCGTTTGAATACTCTCATCTCGCGTTGTATCGATCAACGGCGGCAGAAATTGCCGGAAAATGCCCCGCCAGCCACTACATCAATGCCGCGCCCCCAGTTCATCAACCTTCGCGCGCTGGACGATTGGGCGGCGTGTCAACGGGCAGCGGTTCGACGCGGTCAACCCAGCCCCAACGGCGGGAGAAGGGCCACCAGACAATGGCGGCGGTGCCAATGAGGTTCTTGCGGGGCACGAAGCCCCAGTAGCGACTGTCCTTGCTGTTCTCGCTGTTGTCGCCGAGCATGAAATAATGACCACGGGGGATTACAACACTATCGCGGTTATGGCGCAAGAATTGACTGCCGGGCATGTGCGCGTAGCCGCGGTAGCCGCCCTGGCAGCTGTGGATGCGTTCGAAACCGGGATCGTCCGACGCGTCCAGCAGGCGGAAATCGGCATCGCCGGGCGCCTTCACGTAGAGCTTATGGTTGACGATGCGGAGTTCGTCGCCAGGCAGACCCACCAGGCGTTTGATGTAGAAACGACCGCCGAAGCCCTGCCCGTCGGGATCAACCAGATTGTCGGTCACGAAGACCATCACGTCGCCGCGCCGGGGTTCGCGGAAACAGAGACTCGTGCGGTTGACGAAGAGGTGATCGCCCAGGGACAAATAACCGCAGAGCAGCCGCTCGCCCTTCTCGAAGACGCTGCTGCGCTGCTGGCCGCTGTATTCCTCAATGATCGTCTTGAGGACGGTATTTGGGTCGCCCGGCAATTCGTACATGCGATCACCGACCCACAGATTGGTCTCGGGAAAAAATGGCCACGACGATCCCGTGGGCAGGAAGCGTTCAAGATTGATTTCGCCGGTCTCGGCGACTTCCAGGAACATGTTGCGACGGGTATAATTCAGGTAGTTGAAGAAACGCACCGGAAAAGCCGTCGCGGGCGGCTCGGCAGTTGGCTCGAAGTGAATGCCGAAGAGGGTCGGCTGCATGCTCCCGGTGGGAATCTTGAAGGGCTGCAAAAAGAGCGCGCGAACGCCGAAGGCCAGACTCAGCGCCACCACAACCACTTCCAGATTCTCGCGCAGCCAGCCCAGCGGCAGCGGCGCCGGCAGGGCCACGCCGGGCTTGCCGGCCTCGTAGCGGGCAAGGGCGACTTCCTGCGCGGCCTTGTCGCCACTACGGCGCAGCGCGGACAGCTCGTCGAGCAGCGTCTGGTAGGCCTTGATCTCCGACGCCTTGAACAAATCGCGGCGACGACGCAACTGCTGGCGGTAGTAGCGCTCGAAATCCTTCAAGCGACCGCGCCGACGCAACGACGGCGGCGACAGCCAGCGCACAATGGTGTTGCCGAACAGAAAATAGAGAATGGCAAGATCAAACAGAACGATGATGTAAACTGGCATGGCCGGCTCTTTTCCTCTCAGCCTTTGTCGTCACTGGCTCGTAATACGGCGACGAAGGCCTCCGGCGGAATATTGACATTGCCGACTTCCTTCATGCGTTTCTTGCCCTCTTTCTGCTTGTCCAGCAGCTTGCGTTTGCGGGTGATGTCACCACCGTAGCATTTTGCCAAGACGTTCTTGCGCAGCTGCCGCACGTCTTCGCGGGCGATGATGCGACCGCCGACGGCGCCTTGGATGGCGACCTTGAACATCTGCGGGGGAATGGCCTCACGCAGGCGTTCGCAGATCATGCGGGCCCGGTACACGGCACGGTCGGCGTGAACAATGGACGCAAAGGCGTCCACCGGCTCGCTGTTGACCAGGATTTCAAGCTTGACGGTCGGGCTGGTCTCGTAACCATCGGGCTCGTAGTCCATGCTGCCGTAGCCACGGGTGACAGTCTTGAGCTTGTCGTAGAAATCGAGCACGATTTCATGCAGCGGCAGACGCGCGGTGATCATGACGTGGATGTGATCGACATTGTCGGTCTTGAGACAGATGCCACGCTTGTCCATCACCAGGTTCATGATGGCGCCAAGATAGGTCGCCGGAGCAATGATCTGTGATTTGATCATCGGCTCTTCGACGTGGCTGATGTGGCTGGGGTCGGGCATATGCAGGGGGTTGTCCACTTCCTTCATGCTGCCGTCGCGCATGAACACGTGGTAGATGACGCTGGGATAGGTCAGCAGCAACTCCATGTTGTATTCGCGGCGCAGGCGCTCCTGGACGATTTCCATGTGCAGCAGGCCCAGAAAACCGCAGCGGAAGCCCGCGCCCAAGGCGATGGAGCTCTCCGGCTGGGCCACGAAGGCCGAGTCATTCAGGCGCAGCTTGGCGATATTGGCCTTCAGCGCCTCGTAGTCGGCGGTGTCGATCGGGTAAATGCCGCTGAAAACCATCGGCCGTACGTGCTGGAAACCCGCCAGCGGCTGCTTGCAGGCCCGCAGATAGCCCGTAATGGTATCGCCGACATGAATGTCGCCCGGCGTCTTGATCGTCGTGATGATGTAGCCGACTTCCCCCTGCAGCAGCGACGCCGACGGCTTCATGCCGGGGCTGAAATAGCCCACTTCCTTGACCTCGGTGGTCAGGTCCGTATTGAAAAAGCGGATGGACTCGCCGACTTTGACGCTACCATTGACCACCCGTACAAAAGACACCACGCCGCGATAGACGTCGTACACCGAGTCAAAAACCAGCGCCTGCAAGGGCTGCGCCGGATCGGTTTCCGGCGGCGGCACGCGGGCGACCACGGCCTCCAGCAGTTCCTTCACCCCCATACCGCTCTTGGCCGACACTTTGAGGACTTCGTCCCGCGGGATGGCCAAGAGCTCTTCGACCTGTTCCAAGCACATATCGACGTCGGCCGCCGGGAGGTCGATCTTGTTGATCACCGGGATGATGGTGAGTTTCTGATGCAAGGCCAGGTTGGCGTTGGCCAGCGTCTGCGCTTGCACGCCCTGCGCGGCGTCAATCAGCAGAATCGCGCCTTCGCAGGCCGCCAGACTGCGGCTGACTTCGTAACTGAAGTCCACGTGCCCGGGAGTGTCAATCAGATTGAAGACATACGTGCGCCCGTCGTCAGCATCGTAGTGCATCCGCACAGGATGGGATTTGATGGTGATGCCGCGCTCGCGCTCAAGGTCCATGGCGTCCAGCACCTGATCATGAAAGGTGCGTTCTTCAATGGTCTTGGTGTGCAGCAGAAAACGGTCGGCAAGGGTCGATTTGCCGTGGTCGATATGGGCAATGATAGAAAAATTGCGGATATTGGTGAGCTTCTCTGGCATGGAGGTCCGTGTGTTCTTTCTTCGGCTGGCGTCGTAATGGCGGCAATGAATGATTTAGTGGCGACTGATGCGCTGGATGACCCACAGGCCGCCCAGCTGATAGATGAAATTCGGCAACCAGATGATGATCTGGGGATGATAACGGCTGTCCGCAAGGGCGTCGGCCAACAGCACAAAGGCGTAGAATCCCAGGGCCAACAACACGCACAGCAGGAGCCCCACCGAAAGCTCAGAGCGCTTGCTGCGAATCCCGAAAGGCAGCCCTAGCAGCAGGAAGGAAAAAGGCGACAGGGCCAGCGACAGGCGCGACTGCAGCGCCAATAGGTGCTCGGTGACATCACGGCCGGCCTCCTGCTCCAGACGGATCTGGCTGACCAGCATGCTGCCATCCATGTACTTGGTTTTTCGCGACAGGCTTTTGCGGTCCTGCGACAGACCGTAGGCCATGGGCAAACGGATGGACTTGGCCGCCAGGAAGCGCCGGGGCGCGTCCGCAGCCGGGGCCAACTGCGAATCCATCACCGTGGCGTCATCCAGTTCGAGATACACCATGCGCTCCTCAGCATGCACCACTACCCGGCCGCGCCGCGCCGTGATGTCCTGGACCTTCTCGCCATCCTTGCCCAGCATGAACATGTGGATGTCGTACAACTCGTCACCATCGCGTCGACCGACCCGGATCGGGCATTGAGGAAAGATGTTGACAAAGCCGCCGGGCTCCAACAGCGCCAGCGGTGAGCTGGCCAAGGCCGACCAGCGCAGCTGCTCGGCGCGATACCGGCAGAGCGGCGTCACCCACAGCGATAGCCAGACACACAGGCCACTCAAGACGAAACTCAGCACGAGCCCCGGCGCGACAATCTGCCACAAGCCAATGCCGTTGGCCTTCATCGCGCAGAGCTCGTTGTCCGCCGACATGCGGCTGAACACCAGCACGGTGGCCACCAGCATGGCCAGCGGCAGGGTGAAGCGCAACATGTCGGGAACCAGATAGAGCAGGTAACGGCAGAGCAGCCAGGGCGACACGCCGCGAGAGATGAGATCAAAGGCGCGGAAGAACTGCCCCGACAGCATGACAAAGGTCAGAATGCCGACGGCCATCAGCATGCTGACTATCATGTTTTTCGCAATGTAGCGGTTCAATATGCGCATAGAATCAACAAGCTCTGTCAAGAAATAGCCGGCGGCCGAGGCAATTCCCTCGCCGCCGGCTCAAGCTACGCGGCCCGGCCATGGTGGCTGCGGCCGTTCAGCGTCAGTAGGTATAACCGATATTGAAATGGAAGCGGCCGCTCTTGCCGTCCAAGTGATCGTAGTCCGTACTCACCGGCACGCCATAGTACAGACTGATGGGCAGCGCCCGGAACTGGATGCCCAAGCCGACACTCATGTTCAGCTTGGAGATGTCGGTGTCAAACTCATCCCACCAGACATTGCCGATGTCCGTAAAGACGCTGAAGAACATGAAGTCCTTGACCGGCATGAGAATCTCGACGGAGCCCAGCAGCATGCTGTTGCCGCCCATGGGGTTTTCGTACTGATCAATGGGGCTGACATCGCGGCGTTTGAAGCCGCGCAGGGAGCCGACGCCGCCAGCAAAATAGCGATCGAAGATCGCCGGGTCGTCGCTGGTCGTTGACGAATATTCTGCGGAGAGCTTCAACACCAGGTCACGGACCAGTGGGCGGTACATGGCGCCGCCGAGGCTAAAGCGGCCATAGGTCTCGTAGCTGCCGAAGGCCTCGGTCACCATTTCGCTCTGCAGGGTCACCAGCGAACCATCGCGGGGGAAGTAAAATGCGTCGCGAGTGTCGCGGCTCAACCGCAGAATCAGGCGATTGGCCCATTCGTCGCCCTCTTCGTCCTGGATGGTGCGGTTGCGGACATAGTCCCAGTCACCAGGCACCAGGTCGTTCGGGTCGAGGTCATCAACGTCAGATATGTCGACATTTTCGATGCGAAAGCCCACGCCCATGCGCCACGACTCAATATGCTCCGTGCCGGGTATGCGGAAGGCCAGCGGCCAGGACAGCATCATGCCGCCACCGACATTGCGCTGGTCGTATTCGTCTTCAAAGCGGTTGCGCAGGAACAGGTCGGTGCCCAGTTCCAGACGCCGGTCGAAGAGCCAGGGCTCGACATGCGAGATGGTGATATTCGACACTTCGGCACCGCCCTGCAGACGCAGGCGGAGGCGCTGACCGGCACCCTTCGGCGGCCAGTTGAAAAGACGCGCAATATCAAAATTCGACTCGGTGAACTCGATAAAGCCAATCACCGAATCCTCGGTGGAGTAGCCCGCACCGAGGGACACATGCCCGGTGGGCTTTTCTGACAATTCAATGCGCAGGTCCTTGAGTTCCGCCATTTCGGTCGCCACCGGCACGATCTCCACCCGTTCGAAGTAGCCGAGGTTGTCCAGGCGGGCTTTGGAGAGGCGGATTTTGCCCAGGTCGCCAAGTTCGTCCGGCTGGATGGCCAGCTCGCGGCGGACAACGCGGTCTTGGGTGATTTCATTGCCGACGATGGCGATGTCGCGGATGCGACTCGGGCTGCCTTCGGTGACGCGGTAAGCAATATCGACCAGTTGTTTTTCACTGTCCTTGGTGTGGACGGGATAGAAGCGCAGGTCCATGTAGCCAAGGCGTTCGTATTCGGCCTTCATGATGTTGAGGTCGGCGGTTTCCTGATTGGCGTCGTGGATCATGCCTGAACGCAGCTTCGTCAACGCCAGCAGCTTTTCTGCGGTAAACAGCTGAGCGCCCTCAATGCTGACGTTGCGAACGGTGTATGGCTTGCCTTCCTGCAACTTGAAGATCAGTACCACCCACTTGTTGCTAGCGTCGTAGCGTTGTTCGACGGCCTCGACGGCGAAGTCCATGTAGCCCTTGGTGCCATAGAGCGTCTTGAGCTGATCCTTGTCCAAAACCAGCTGCTGCTCGTTGTAGTAGTTGCCAAAGCGGAAGATGTAGCGCCACCACTGCCGCTTGGTGACCATGGCTTCCTGCAGTTCAGCGGCGGTAAATACTGTATTACCGACAAACTCCACGCCCTCAAGCTTGCTACGCTGCTCTTCGCGGACCACGTAGGTCACGTCAACGCCAACGCCGCTTTCCGGCTTGCTCTGCAGGGAGGCGACTTCCGTCCCATAATAACCGGCATCGCGGTACTTGCTGAGGATGGCATTGCGGTCTTTGGCCAGCACCGTTTCGTCTACATAGCGGCCGGGTTCGAGGGTGATGAGCTTGCGCAGCTTACTGGTCTTGTAGATGTCGTTGCCCTGGATAACGATGTTGCGGACCAACGGTTTGGGCTTGAGCAGGTAGGACACGTTCACCGCGCCGTCAGCTAGGGGATCGACCTGCGTGCGCACATCCTCAAAGGCGCCGACTTTCACCAGCGCGCGGATGTCATCGCTGAGCATCTGCGGATCGAATTCCGCGCCGACCTTGGTTTTGATCACCTGATAGACCATCTCCTCCAGGGTGCTCTGCACCAACTCCGCAGTAGTGGCCTTGATGCTGATGCTCTTTACCGGCACCGCAATGGCGGCCGTTTCGGCAAGCGCTAGCATAAGACCGACGCAAATCATGCGGTGGAACAACATTCTTGCTTTCTGCATGCTCTTCTCCCGAAAAGGTGTGGATGCTACAAAACAACCAAGTGAGGAAAAATCGTTGGTGTGGCCAAGACTGACAACAGTGGCGTGTAATGTAAATGACCGAGGTCATTATACAATAAACGCCTGGCTAATCAACGCAGGCCGGCCGTCTCGTCCAGACCACACATGATGTTCATGCATTGGATGGCCTGCCCCGACGCGCCCTTGGTGAGATTGTCGATCGCGCTGCTGACCAACAGGCGGCCAGTGCGTTGATCGAAGACGCAGCCGATTTCACACATGTTCGTCATCGTCACATGCTTGGTGTCAGCCAACTCGCCCGCCGCCAGAATCCGCACGAAGGGCTTGCCGTCGTAGGCGGCGTGGAGCGCCGCCAGGGCCTTGTCTGTCGTGCAACCGGTGCGACCGTGGAACAGTATCGTCGAGTGGATACCACGATTCACCGGTATCAGGTGCGGGATGAAATTCATGGTGATTGCCGGCACGCCCGCCGCAACCGCCAGTTCCTGCTCTATTTCCGGCAAATGGCGATGACCCGTCACCGAATAGGGACGGATGCTCTCGTTGCACTCGGGGAAGATGTAGGGCAGATCGACCTTGCGGCCCGCGCCAGACACGCCACTGAGCGATATCGCCTCAACGCCAGTGGTCTCCACCAGACCCGACGCCAACAGCGCTGAGCCAGGCAGGATAATGCTGGTGGGATAACAGCCCGCGCAGGCAACCAGCTCGGCGCCCCGCAGCGCCGAGCCATAGCGTTCTGGCAAGCCGTATACGGCTTTGCTCAACAATTCCGGCGCCGGATGCTCGCTCTTGTAATACTTTGCGTATACCGCCGTGTCCCGCAGCCGGAAGTCCGCACTGATGTCAACCACCTTCACGCCATGCGCCAGCAGGGGCGCGGCAAACTCGGCCGCCAGACCGTGTGGCAACGCCAGAAAGGCAAGGTCCACCAGCTCGGCAAAGCTCGCCACATCCGGCGCCATGAAATTCAGCGGGCATTCACGATAGCGGGGAAAGGCCGTACCCACTGGCTGACCAGCGTATTGCCGCGACGTAATGCAGGTCAACTCAACCGCTGGATGCTGCAACAACAGCCGCAGTAACTCTTCACCGGCGTAGCCCGATGCACCGACAATGCCAACGCGGATCTTCGACATGATTGCGGACCTCTCACTTTCTGAACACTAACCGACTTTGCGTGGCGTCAGTAGCCACGCGGAAACGAGACTGCGGGGCCCACCGACCAGCCAGAGCCCATCGCGCTATCAGCTCCATGAACAAAAAAACCGGAACCGGCGATACACGATCGCCGGATCCGGAGCACAAGAAAACATTAGCCGAAAACAATTAGCGCTTGGAGAACTGGAAGCGCTTGCGGGCTCCGGGTTGGCCGGGCTTTTTACGCTCTTTCTCACGGGAGTCACGGGTAAGCATACCGGCGGCTTTGAGCACGGCACGCAGTTCGGGTTTGTGAATTTCCAGCGCACGGGCAATGCCGTGGCGGACCGCGCCAGCCTGGCCGGCCTGACCACCACCGTCAAGGGTGATGGTCAAATCAAATTCGCTGCCCAGGCCAGTGATCTGGTACGGCTGCGTGGCATAGCCACGAAGAGTCTCAGTCGGAAAATAATCCTCAAACGACCGGCGGTTGATGACGATCTTACCAGTGCCGGGCTTCATATGAACACGGGCACTGGCAGACTTGCGGCGGCCAATGGCATGAATCACTTCGTTCTCTGACATGCTGAAATCCTTTGCTCCTGACACTATGATAAGTACAAATTCATTACTTGACGTTGAATGCTTCGACCTTCTGTGCCGCGTGCGGATGCTCGGGACCGGCATAGACTTTCAGCTTGGAGAACTGGGCACGGCCCAAACGACCTTTGGGCATCATCCCCCACACGGCGTCACGAATCAGACGGGTGGGATTCTTCGCGCGGACAACGTCAGCCGTCTGGCGCTTCAAACCGTCCGTGTAACCGGAGTAGTCCTGGTAAATCTTTTGCGTGTCTTTCTTGCCGGTCATGACGACCTTTTCGGCATTGACCACGACAATGAAATCACCACAATCCAAATGAGGCGTGAAGCAAGCCTTGTCCTTGCCCCGTAACGCATTGGCAATTTGCACCGCCAAACGTCCCAGAACCTGTTTTTCAGCATTCACCACGTACCACTTGCGCTCGATTTCGTCAACTTTGGGCAAAAATGTCTTCATGATTCCAACTCAGCTATGTATGTGTTCCCGTTCACTTGGCAGACATGCAAAGAGCAAATAATTTAAGGGCCATTAGCCGTTTTGCAAATCATCGCGACCCCTTTCACAGCCTTTTTCGTAATCCCTCACTTATTGATAATGGACGCACGGCATGCCGCCGACGTCAACCCCGGGTAAGTAAGTGAGTTCCATTGCCTCTTTGGCCCCAGTCAGCTTCGCCGACTGGGGCCAAAGAGGCCGAGGAACACGAACAATACTGGCGCTTTACCCAGGGCGACGCTCCGCCTTCGGCGTCGCTTGCCCTGGGCTGGTATGCTTCGCGCTTTCAGCGCTTCTGCCGCTTCGCGGCCTGGGATGCCTGGCGTGCGCCCCGCTCGAATAGCGTTCTTGCTCTTTCTCAAGCCTGATGCCCTACCGGCCATCGTCATTGAGCATAGCCAGTGCGGGCCAGTTCTTCAGCTCCCTACAGGCAAAACGCCAAAGCAGGGTCAGCTCCAGCTCAAGGCCGTTGACGGCGCTGTATTCCTGCCGACGGCGACGCGCGCCCAGCACACTTTCCACACAGCCGGCGCCGGCGGGCAGGCGTAGCCGCGCGACGGCCTGGCCAGCGCTGCCAACCACACTGCACAGCGCTTCGCCGGCGACCAGCGGCGACGCCAAAACCGTCGCCGACAAGCCCTGCCCGCAAACGCCACCCGTGCCAGACAAAACACCCTGTCCACCCTGTCCACCCTGTCCACCCTGTCCACCGTTTGTGGCGGTGCCCTCCGCCAGCCAGCGCAAGACATCGTCAGCGAACCACTGGTAGCGGCGAGACGGCCCCGCTTCGTCGCCCCAGGTCCAGTCGACTTCAAGTATCTCGCCGAGGCAGCCGCCACTGATCAGTTCCTTGAGACTCGCCAGCGCCGGCAGGACCCGCCAGGCGCCGAGGACGCATGTCGGCAGGCGCCGTTTGCTCGTCGCAGCGGCGAGCTGGTCGAGCCAGCGTGGATCGTCGTCAGGCGCGCCATCGGCGGCTGTCGTATCGGGCCAGGCGCAGGCAATAGGCCATTTGAGGCGCAGCAATTCACGTAGCCACTGCGCGCGTGCTTCACCAGCCACATGCAGCAGCACGCAGCGCGGACGGACCGGCATGGCCGCCAACTGCGGCGGCGGCGCTGACGCCGAGAGGCTGAAAACGCCAGGCCGCGCCAGAACGCTGCGTCCAAAAGAAGGCACGCTGCCGTCGTCTATGAAAAGAATGTCGTTTTCTACCTGCATGTCATTCCTCGGCATAATTCGCGAGCGCATGGGTGATGCGGGTCGTGGCTAAACAGTCAATGTCCGGTAGTGCAATGAGCTGGCCAACGCCGCCGGTGCAACCACGCAGTCGTTAGCCAGGGTGGCGGAATGCTGCCAGAATTCGGCCGCGCCGCGTCGCACGTGTTCGGGCGTGAGGGCAAAGAGCTGGCGACGGATTTCGCCGCGGCGCTCGTCAGTCCAGCCGAAGAGTTCGCGCCAGAGCGCCTGGGCGCAGGCCCGGGCGGGCCGCAGCGGCCGTTCGTCGGTTTTGATGCCGGCGATGATCGCGGCTTGGACGTCCTCGTCGTCGCAGCGAAAATCTTCCTGCGCGAGAGCGGCGAAAACACCGAACGTCCTGGCGGGCTGTGGGTCACTGTTGGAGCTGAACTGCAGCATGCCGAGATTGCCGTCGTAACTGCAGTGCGCGCCATAGGCGCCGCCCTTGACGCGAATCTCATCCCAGAGTTTCCCGCAGCTGAGCATGTGCGCATAGGCATGCAGCGCCACTGACGACGGCGCGGTCGCCAATGGCGCCGGCATGACCCGCGCACAAAAGCCGACACCGCCGTTCACCAGCAAGGCCTCACGCCGCCCCGTCGCAGGCCAGGCTGGCAGAGACGGTAGCGAAAGCCCGGCAGGAGCCGGCACCACCCCGAAGCCCCGTAGAAAATCGCGGCAGGCGGCCAAACCGACGTCGCCACCGACATAGGCCGCCGCCAGCGGCGACTGCGCCGCCAGGCAGGCCTGGATGGTCCGGCATTGCTCCTGCAAGGCGCCGAATTCACGAGCGAAGTTGCGTGCGTTCTTCTTCGCGGCCACGGCGTGTTCGACGCCGCGCCAGCTCTCGGCGAGGGTGCTCAGGGGCGACAGTCCGGCCGCGGCGCGGGTCATCGCCACGCCCTGGCCATTTTCGAGCAACTCGTCGCGTACGTGGGACCAATTTTGGCGCAGGAGTTCCTGGCAGCGTTTGCGTTCGTCGAAGATAGTCAGGCGCAGGCGCTCCTGCAGCAGCGCCAAGGCTTCGGGCAGGCACTCTTCCAGGGCACTGAGATGAACGAGTACATAGCCGCCGAGGACAGCGTTTCCCGGGCGAATGTCATGGCCAACAAAAGGCCGGTACTGAATGGACGCCGTCGCCGCCGCCAACTGCTCGGCCATCGTGTCGTAACTCCGGCCGGCAACACCGACGCGGCCCGCGAGGTGAAAATAAAAGGGCATGGCCGGCAGGAGCTCAACAGGAAATGCCGACAGGGGATAGACCAGATCAAGATAACTGACGCCATTGCTGAACAGTTCCGGCTGCAGGAGGACCACGCCCGTGGGCAGGACCTCGCGCCGGCAGGGAAATGGCGGCAATTCCCGCGGCAGGTCTTCCCGCCGCAAGCGCGGCAGACAGGCGAGGTCCTCAGCCCGGTTGGGTGCCTCCTGTCGCGCCTTCAGGGCGGCGGCCTCGGCGTCTATCCGGCGCAACTCATCGTCACTCATTCCCGCACGGATAGCCGCCAGGCGCGCGGCCTCGTCGGCGAAACGACGAGACTGCAGGGTCGTGTCCGGAACCAGCTCAAGATAGAGCGTATGGGGATTGTTCAACACGTGACGCGCAAGCAGCTCTTCCAGAAAACGCGGCTGCGCCGCCAGTGTCGCCGACAGTTCGTCCAGCACCGCCGCGTTGTCCACATACAACAACGGGTCGCCGCCGTGAATCCAAGACGAAAACACGTCCTCAAGCACAGACAGACAGTGGTCTTCGCCAATCTCCTGCTGTTCCAGACGAAACTGCCGAAAAGCCGTCTGGAGCTTCGCGGGGGGAAAGCCGTTGCGGACCTGCTCAGTCAGACAGTCGCGCACGAGACGCTCCAACGCTGGAAAATTCTCCGACGGACAGCCCGTGAGACCGACGCGGAAGACGGCTTCGATGCTTTCGTTGTCGTAGCCGCTGTCAACCAGGCCATCGCCGAGGCCGGATTCCAGCAGGGCCTTCTGCAGCGGCGCCGCGGCGTCGCCCAGCAGAAGGTAATCCAGCAGGTCGAAAGCCAGGTCCAACAGGGGCTCCAGGCCGTCATGCAGAAAACATGCCATCACCCACGCGCCGGCTTGGTCGCTCTGCCCATCACTCAGCTCCGGCGCAAAAGCCACGCGCTGGCGCCGGGGTGAGGTCCAGCGCGCCTGCCGCGGCCGCGGCGGCAAGGGCGCCGCCGCACTCACCGCGCCGAGCCCGGGCATCGCGACCAAATGCCGGGATACGTAGGACAACTTCTCGGCGGTGGGAATGTCACCCCAAAAGCAGATGCGCGCCCGCGATGGGTGGTAGTGCTGGCGATAAAAGTCGCGAAAGGCCTCGTCGTTGAGCGCACTGATGGCCTCGGGACGCCCGCCGGCCTCGAAGGCCCGGGGCGAGTCAGGCAGCAGCGCCCGGTTGAGTTCCTGGTCAATGACGGTGTCGAGTTCCGCCGTGGCCGCCCGCATTTCATTGAGGACGATGCCGTTGACGCAGAGCGGCGACGTCAAATCGCCCGGCTGCGACAGCTCGTAGTGCCAGCCCTCCTGCCGCAGCCCGTCCGTACTCAGATTCGGATAGAAAATCGCGTCCCAATAAACATCGACGAGGTTGAAGAAATCCCGCCGGTTGGTACTTGCAACGGGATACACCGTGTGGTCGGGATAGGTCATGGCGTTGATAAAGGACGCCATGCTCGACTTCACCATCTCCATGAAGGGGTCCTTCACCGGATAACGCCGGGAACCGCCGAGCACCACGTGCTCAATTATGTGCGCCACGCCGCTGTCGTCCGTGGGCATGGTGGGAAAGCAGGCGGAAAACCAGTTCTCGCGGTCGCCGTTTTCCATGCTCAGCACTTCCATGCCACAGCCATGACGGAAAAGCCGGGCACGCAGCCCCAGTCGGGCGAGGTCCCGTGACCACAGTTCCTGAAAATCCCCACAGCCCTGCTCGTTCATAGTCTGCTCCACTCACCCGGCAACCCGCCGGCAATGGCTCACGCCGCAATTTGGTCATGACGCAAAAAACCGGCAACGGTTATTCTCCCGTCACCGGTTTCAGCGTTCAGGCAAAACAAAATGACCATCAGGCCTTCGGAGCATCCTCCGCCGCCGGCGTTTCCGCCGCCGGTGCCGCTACCGCAGCAGCCGCAGCGCCTGCGCCCTTCTGCGCAGCAGCCTTCTCGTCATTCTCAACAAATTCCAAGATGCACATCTCGGCGTTGTCGCCTATGCGTGGCCCGAGCTTCATCATGCGGGTGTAGCCGCCCTGGCGTTCCTTGAAGCCCGGAGCAATCTCGCTGAACAACTTGCCGACTTTGTCAACCTGCTGCAGCTCAGCAATAGCCTGCCGACGCGTGTGCAGGGTGCCAGTCTTGCCCAAGGTCACCATCTTCTCGGCCAAGCGGCGAACTTCCTTCGCCTTCACCAGCGTCGTCGTGATCCGACCATGCTCAATCAGACTGCAGACGGCATTGGCCAGAAGGGAACGCCGATGGGCTGACGTGCGACCAATCTTAAATGTGTGTTTGCGATGTCTCATCCGGCTCAATCCTCTTTATTCTGCGTTTTCAACGCCAACAGGCGGTTCATCTCATCCCTGACATTGTCAGCCAGGACCATCTCCAGATTCAAGCCCCGGCTCTCAAGCTTCAGCTTGATCTCCTGCAGAGACTTGCGACCGAAGTTGCGGTACTTCAACATCTGGCTCTCGGACTTCTCAACCAACTCGCCGAGATAGCTGATCTGCGCGGAATTCAGGCAATTCACCGCACGAACCGACAGCTCAAGGCTGTTTACGTTGGTGCAAAGCTTCTCGACCAGCTCCTTCTCATCATCAGTCAGACCGGCCACCGGGGCCGATACCGTGCCACTCATGGCAGCACCTTCACTCTTGACAAAAACCCCAAGGTGCTCGCGCAATATCATCGCCGAGCGAACCACCGCATCGCGGGGATCAATGCGACCGTCGGTCCAAACCTCAAGCTCCAGGCGGTCGTAGTCAGTGTGCTGACCAACTCGGCAGGCCTGAACGTCATAACGAACGCGCTCAATGGGGCTAAAAAGACAATCGACGGGAATGGTCCCGATCGGCTGGTCCTCGCGCTTGTTCTCCTCCGCAGCGCGATAGCCGCGGCCGCGCTCCAGTTCCAATTCCATCCGCAACGGGCGGTTCTTGTCCAACGTGCAAATCACCTGCTCGGGATTCAACACCGTGGTCACGCCGTCTTCACGGATGTTCGCCGCCGTGACCTCGCCAGCCTCGTCCGCGTACAGCTCAAGCGTCCGCGGCAGACTGCCGTCACAGGAAAACTTCAATTTTTTGATGTTGAGGATGATCAGCATGACGTCCTCAAGAACATCCGGAATGGAGCTGAACTCGTGCGAAACTCCATCAATCCGAATACTTGATACCGCCACGCCTTCCATGGAGGACAACAATACCCGACGCAACGCGTTGCCCATCGTATGCCCAAAACCATTCTCCCAGGGCTCTGCGGTAAAACGGGCGTAGCGCGGCGTAGCCGTCGCCTCGTCCACAACCAGCGCGTTGGGAAGCTCAAAACCTTCAATGCCTGGCATGTTTTTCTCCTTACGTGCTCATGTCCATACACTCTTCGCTTAACCCAAAAACCGACAACCGTGTGTCTTCACACACGCCGGCGTTTGGGAGGACGGCAGCCATTGTGCGGCAATGGGGTGACATCCTTGAGCACCGTAATATCCAAACCGGCGGCGGCGATACCGCGTACTGCCGATTCGCGGCCCGCACCGGGCCCTTTCACCTGCACTTCAACTTCACGCAAGCCGTAGGTCGCCATCGCCTTCTTCGCCGCGTCCGTCGCAATCAACTGCGCCACATAGGCCGTGCTCTTGCGCGAACCCTTGTAACCCAGCTTGCCGCCCGTGGACCAGGACAGCATATTGCCCTGCTGGTCGGATATCGCCACATGGGTGTTGTTAAAGGTCGAGTCAATATGAACAATACCGCTCAAGACCTGGCGACCGCCTTTGGATTTGACGCGCTTGGTTTCAACTGGCTGTGGAGTGGTGCTTTCCTCCGGCTTTTGCACATCGATGCTTTCGTCTGCCATATCGTGATCTTCTCCCTGGTGGGGCCTTCGTTACTCTTGCTTCCTGATCTCGCCGGACAGTCCGGCCAAACCCAACTGCGGCTTACTTGCTGCCGGTGTTGGCCTGCTTGCGTTCCGAACGGTCGCGGATCGCGCCGACGGTCTTCTTGCCGCCCTTGCGGGTACGGGCATTGGTCCGCGTGCGCTGACCATGAACAGGCAGGTTGCGACGATGACGCTGGCCGCGATACGAGTTGATCGCAATCAGACGACGGATGTTCTGCGCGACCTGCCGGCGCAAATCACCCTCGACCATGTAACTTTCCTGAAGAATCTGTAGAATGGCCGAGATGTTGGCCTCCGTCAGTTCGCCAGCCTTGGTGCTGGGGTCGATCTGGGCACGACGGCATATCTCATCCGCACTCTTCTGCCCAATACCATACAAATAGGTCAGAGAGATGTTCGTGTGCTTGTTGTTGGGAATGTCTATTCCGAGTATTCTGGGCATGTTTTCTTCCTACGCTTGAAGCTTCCCTGTTCCTGTTCACAGTGCCGGGCGCCGTCGCCTGCGGCCGCATTAACCCTGACGCTGTTTGTGACGGGTATTCTTGCAGATGATCCGAATCACGCCTGCACGCTTCACGACGCGGCAGCTGTTGCACATACGCTTGACTGATGCTCTGACTTTCATAATGCCTTCTTTCCGCCTGATCCTTCCGGCTTTTTTTAGGGGGCCATGCTTCAGATGCCAGCCTGAACGGCGGCCGGAAACATTGACGCCACTCATACTGACAAAAAACAAAGGATTTGAATATAGTGCACAATTAGTGACAAATCAACAAGAGACGCGCCAAATTTGCTTGCCGCCCCAACGAATGCCAAGCGACGGCAAGAACGCGGCCTTAGCGTTTCCGGTAGGATATGCGCCCCTTGGTTAGATCGTAGGGAGACAATTCCACCGTCACTTGATCACCGGGCAGGATGCGGATGAAATGCAGTCGCATCTTGCCGCTGATGTACGCGCGAACCTCGTGGCCGTTTTCCAGAGTGACAATAAATTCCGTATTGGGAAGCAGCTCTTTGACAATACCTTCGACTTTTATGCAGTCTTTACCCACGTTAAAATCTCCGCTTGGTTCTTGGTGATCAGGACTTGATGTTCAAAATGGGCAGACAAGGACGCATCGGCGCTGCGCACCGTCCAGCCGTCGCGGCGGTCGATGGTGATCCGCCAGGTGCCGACATTGACCATCGGCTCAATGGCCAGGATCATTCCCGCCCGCAGGGTCGGGCTGTGCCCCGGCAGCCGATAGTTCGGCACTTCCGGCGGCTCGTGCATGTGCCGGCCGCAGCCGTGGCCGACCATATCGCGCACGACACTGAAGCCGGCGCGCTTGGCGACCTGCTCGACGGCTCGGCCGATATCATTGACACAATTGCCATCACGGGCTTGCTCAATGCCCGCGGCCAACGCCTCTTCCGTCACGTGCAGCAAGTCCGCCGCGACGCCGGTGGCGTCTTGGCCGACGCAGATGCTGCGGGCGTTGTCGCCGACGTAGCCACCCAGGGTCACGCCAACGTCCAAACTGACGATGTCGCCCGGGGCAATGACGCGATCGGCACGGCCGATGCCGTGCACAACTTCGTCATTGATGGACACGCAAATCTGCCCGGGGTAGCCCTGATAACCAAGAAACGCGCTCTTCCCACCAGTATCGCGGATAAATTCTTCGGCCAGGTGGTCCACATCCGCCGTCGTCATGCCCGGTGTCACCGCGTCGCAAAGACGCTTAAGCACCATGGCCGACGCCTGGGCCGCAGCCCGAACGCCGACGATTTCCTCCGGCTGATAGATGGTAATTTTTCCCCTGGTCATATCCTGCAGTCCACTGTATTATCGTTTCAGGGCGGCTTTCAGCCGGCCGTAATTGACATCGACGGCGACGTCGCCGCTGTGCATGCGCACGAGTTGGCCTTTGCCCTGGTAGTAATCCACCAACGGCCGGGTCTGTTCATCATAAACTTTCAAGCGGCCGCGGGCGGTTTCCTCGCTATCGTCGGAGCGCTGGATGAGCGCGGCGCCACAGCGGTCGCAAATACCTTCTTGGCGGGGCGGGTTGGTCTGGACATTATAGATGGCTTCGCACTGCTTGTTCGGGCACATGCGGCGGGAGGTCAGGCGCCCCATCAGCATGGCGTCATCGGCCTCAATCAGCAATACGGCGGCCATGACATCGCCACTTTTGGCCAGGATGGTGCTGAGCATTTCTGCCTGTGGCACCGTGCGCGGAAAGCCGTCCAGCAGCACACCGTGAGCTTTGATATCGGGCTGGGTCAAACGTTTGGCCACCATAGCAGCAACGATATCGTCAGAAACCAGAGCACCGCGAGCGATGAGGTCTTTCACCTGCAGCCCCAAGTCGCTACCCTGCGCCATCTCGTCCCGCAGCAACTGGCCGGTCGACACGTGGATGGCGCCACTGTCACGGCAAAATAATTCGCCGAGAGTACCCTTGCCTGCTCCGGGAGGTCCGAGAAACACATACACATTCGCCATGACCAGCGCGCTCCTATGACAATCTTCACCGTCTGACCGCAAACAGCACCGCAGCGCGCCGACGGCCCTTACAAATACGGCTTTCGACCTGCGGCCGAAAACCGTATTTTTTTGCCAGCCGAAAATTACGGCCGACGCTAGTATTTTTCGCTTACTTGCCAGTATCGGCATCATCACCAGCGGTGATAACCACCTTGCCCTCGGCAACTTCCAACAGCGCTATATCCAAGTGCGAACGCTCGTCGTTGGGCGGCGAGGGAACCAACCGACGCGCGCCCTTGGCCAGCTGCGCCGCACGCTTCGAAACGCCGTTGATGAAGATACGGACATCCGACACTTTTTCTCTGGCGCGGGCCAGATATTCTTCATTCATAAATGAATCCTCCTGACGACGATACATTCGTTACAAAATAAGGAAACTGTAATGTAGTGGCGCAATGATGACTTTCAATCACTTGACAGCCTTTTCGCTAAAAACGAAGTTACCGGTCAGCCATTGATAATGGCCGGTCTCAGAGGACGACTGGGACCATGGGGACGACTTGGCGACTGCGCGCACTGGGGCGAGGACTCACGGACTCATGAGGCATGGTCCCATGGATTGGACCGTGGGGACTTTCTGGACCATGGGGAAGGACGCCTTGGACACCGGGGACCGGTTGTGGACTGCTTGGACGCCGTGGACTGACCGGCGGTGTCCATAGCGTCCATGGTGTCCAAAAAACGTCCAGTGTCCCCCCAGTCAAGAAGCGGCATGCCGTGCGTCCATTCTCAATCACTCCTATGAAACACGCTGCCGCAAAGGTCGGCGGAAATCAAGGTCGGATGGTTGGGCGGCGAATGGTCGTGGGTTTCCTGCAAATTGTCCCCGGTGTTTTCCCCACCGGGGTGGTTACTTACCGATTACGTCTCGCGGCCGTGGAGTGGGCGTCTCGCCCACTCCGACAAGACGGCTCAATAAACCGTCCTCGTCATCCACGCCGACCGTACCCGGCCCGTCTCCCCCGCCGCATGAATAGTTACTCCTATGAAACACGCTGCCGCAAAGGTCGGCGGAAATCAAGGTCGGATGGCTGGGCGGCGGCGGGTCGTGGGTTTCCTGCAAATTGTCCCAGCGAAGCGCCGGGGTGTACACTGACCGATTACAAAACGAACGCCACACCGACCGATCGGTCCGATCGGTCCGATCCGTCCGCGAAAAAGACCGTCGAGCGGACCTGGCAGGCCAGTTAGCGCCCAACGGCGCCGGCAGCGCCATCGGGCCAACAGTGGCCGTGGTGCTCAGGGCCTATTGGTGTTCTTTTCGAGTGCTTTGAGGAGCACCTGTTTGCGCGGGTTATCGTCGGACGGGCGGACTTTTTGGAATTCGTAACCATCGTGTTCGATACTCCAGGCGTCCCATTCGCGGAAGGCGTGGTATGTCCAGTCCCAGCCGTACTCCTCGTAGAGTTCGATTGAGTCCTGCAGGTACTTGTCGGCGCCCTTGCCCCAGTTGATGGCGCTGAATTCGCCCACGAAGATGGGCACATTGTGCTGGCGTTGGAAATTGATGACCTCGGCCATGCTCAGCCGGAGTTGTTCCTTGTCCCAGTACACGCCGTCAATCCAGCCGGGGTAGGACCAACGGACCTTGCGGTCGCCGACGCCTTGATGGGTGAAGCTGTGGGGCGAGTAGAAGTGCGGGCTGTAGATCATATACGGGTCATTCACCGGCCGGAAAGTACGGAAGCTAGGCTCGGTGATGATCGGCGTCGTCGGATCAATGGCGCGAATAACGGCGACCAGCCGTTCCGTGATCAGCTGCCAGGGATTCTCCGCCCCTTGCACGTAGTTGCCGACCTTGGGCTCGTTGAGCAGATCGTAACCGTAGATGTGGGCGTTGCCGCGATAATGGCCGGCCAGCTGGCGCCATGCCTCTTCCAGCGTCGCCATATTCGCCTCACTCTCCACCAGGATATTGCTCGCCTCGGCCGTGCGGATCGTCCCGGGGCCCGTGTGCAAGTCGATAGCCACTTTGATGCCATGGCGGGCGCAGCGCGCCAGCACCACGTCCATCTCGACCATGGCGTCGTCCAGCCAGGCAAGGTACTTCTCCGGCGTCGAAATATCCCGGCGGCCGGCGTGGAGCTGATAACGGATAAGATTGACCTGCCAGTCTGCCAGCGTCGCAAAGGCTTCGTCGCTCATGTCATGGCCGGACATGAAACCGCGATAACGGGCGCCGCGGTGATCGCCACGGGGCACGAGTTTGGCCTCTTCATTCACCGGTGGCGGCTCGTTGGCCGCCTCGTCGGTCTCGACGCAGCGGTAGATGCGCACGCTGTCAACCCAGAATTCGCCGATCGCCTGCTGGATGCCGATGCTGAGGCTGACCATATCGGTCCCGGGCAAGATATTCTGCACCGTGAAAACCGTCCGCCAATCATAACTGCCAGTGCTGCGCGGCGGCTCGGGATGACTCTGCGTCTTGCCGCGGGTAATCGTCAGCATAATCTTCGTGCCCCAGTAAGATTTCTTGGCCGGTAGCAGGCCCTTGCCCCGCACCACGGCCTCAAGCTGGATCATGCCTTCGAGTTTCGCCGGGTCAAGACTCGTAGATATCCACAGGTCGTGCTTGTCGGTGTCGGCCTTGAAGTACATGACACCTGACTGCTCGGCGCCCTCCCCCGCGCGGTAAAACTGCGCGGCGTCTTCGGACCAGTTAGCCAGACTCTCAGGCGTGTCAAAACTAAAATCGTAGAGCAGGTCGGTCTTCTTGTAGCCAGCAAATACCGCGCTGCAGCTAAGCAGTACGGCGGAAACCAACGGCAGCTGTCCATGGAACAATTTCATTGCAATCTTCCTTTTTGCTGTTCCGGCTGGCCATGACGACAAACTGATGCCGTCAGACGCCGTCGGGCTTCGTCTATCTCAATCTTCCAGATCAAAACGGATGCGGATGCGCATCAGCGTCCGCACCGGCCGGCCGCCATGCACGCCCGGATTGAACTGCCAACGCCGCAAGGCACGCAGCGCCGCGTCGGCAAAGACGCCCGGCGGACTGTCCGCCAAGACCTGCTCGTCGCCGACCCGGCCCGTCTCGTCGACCACAAAACGCACATCCACATAGCCTTCCACGCCGCGCACTCGCGCCCGGTAGGGATACAAGGGCCGCACCTGCTCACGGAGCTCCGGCGGCTGGTCAATGCGCTCGCTGGCATAGACGCCGTCGGCTGCGTCAGCTGCGGCACCGCCGGCGTCCCCAGCCGTTGTCGCAACAACAGCGCCGCCCTCGGCCGGCACGTCCCGTGCCCCCCGATCGACGACGAAATTGAGTGCGAGGTCCGGCGCGGCTGTCGCCAGCTGGAAGTCGTACTCCAGCGGCAAACGCAGTGGCTCGGGCGGCGCCGGCGGCGCCGGCAACGCCAGATCGGGTAGTTCCGGTGGCTCCTCGGGCTCGGGCTCCTCGCGTTCAGGCTCGGGCGGCGGCGGCGGTGGCGGTAGCTGCAGCGGCGTGGTCCAGGTCGTCGTATTCACTCCGCGATAGACGACGGGCGTGGCCACGGGCGGCTTAACCAGTTCCACCGCAGGCAGCAGCAGCGTCAGCAGCCCCAGGCAAAGCGCGGTAAACAGCACGGACACGCGCCAGTACCAGCGCAGCGGACTGTGCTGATAGACGACTCGCTTGTCCTGCCAAATGTCGCGCTTCATCGCCTCACTACTCCTTGGTCGCCGCGACACTGACGTCGCGGGCCCCCGCCAACTTGCATTGGTCGATCAACTGCACCAGCAGGCCGGTCTGGGAACGCTCGTCAGCCAGAATGATCACGGGCATATCCTTAGCCTGCAGGAGCCCGCTGACCAGTGAGCGCAGGCGATTCATACTGACTTCCTGGCCACCATGAACCACCCGCCCGTCCGTGGTCAATGCCAGCAATATGCTATTCTGCGCCAGCGATTCAGCGCTGGCGGCCTGCGGCTTGTTCACGTCCACGCCGGTCTCCTGCACAAACACCGTCGTCACCATGAAAAAAATCAGCAGCAGGAAAACCATGTCCACCAGGGGCGACATGTTGATCTCGGCGGGCTCGCCGCCGATGTTTTCCATCTGCCGAAAATGCTTCATCGCTAATCCTGTTTTCGTAGTGATGCCTTGCCGACGCTCTGATGACGCCTGCAGTCGTGTAGCCCGTCATTCCGCTGTTGCTGGCAGCACGTCGCTGCCGCCGGCGCCACTGTCATCAGGCGGCGGTTCGCCGGCGCCCAGCCCACGCAAAAAGCCCGCACCGCAGAGGTGCGCCTGATTCACCAAGTGCTGATAACGCCAGAACAGGTGCGCCAGCCCAAAAGTCCCAGCCAGCGCCGCCACCAGCCCGGCCTGAGTGGTGATCAAGGCCATGCTAACGCCGTCGGCGACCATGCCGGTCACATCGCTGCTGCGTTGGGACACCGCCGCGAAGGTCCGAATCATGCCCAGCACCGTTCCCAACAGTCCCACCAGCGGCGCCGCCGCCACCAGCGCGCCCAGACCGAGCATGGCGATGCGGTACTCGCCCAGCTCAATGCTCCGGCATTGCGCGAAGGCCGTTTCCGGTGATTGTCCCGCACGCATCCGCGCGATCGCGTGCACAATCATCCGCGGCACCGCACCGGCGAGCCCAGCGCAGCGGCGTTCGCAGGCATCCAGACGGCCAACCGGCCGTAGGTCACCATCCAGCCCCAAGGTGTGGGGATCGTCGTGCTGCAACGCCTCACGCAGACGGCAGAGCAACAACAGGTACTGCCACCAAATCCAAAATCCGATCAGGCCCAGGGGCAGCATCAGCCAGCCGCCGGCCTGCAGATAGCTTTGGCTTTCCCGCACCAGTTCTGCCAGGGCCGCGTTCATGACACCGGCCCCCCCCCGTTAGCGGAACTGCGCACCGCGGCAAGACCGCCTAATGCTGGCTCGTCCAGATTCAGCGTTAGGCCATTGAGCAGACAGATCGCCGCTTCCTGCGCTTGGGTGGACATGTGCCGCACCCGTCGCGTGCACCATGCGTGAATCAACAAGGCCGGAATCGCCACCAGCAGGCCAGCTTCGGTCGTAATCAACGCCTCCGAAATGCCCGATGACAGCAGTCGCGCGTCGCCCGAGCCGTACACCGTAATCAACTGGAAGGTATGAATGATGCCCGTGACCGTGCCCAGCAGCCCCAGCAATGGCGCTGCGCTGGCGCTGACCGCCAGCGCGCTCAGGCTGCGCCCCAGCGGCGGTATCAGCAGCAATGTCTGCTCATAAAGAAGTTCTTCTAGGCTGTCTCGGCCCATGCCGCGCGCGGCAACACCCGCGCGTACCAGCGTGGACAGCGGCCGTCCCAGACCGTCAGCCAGCTTTTCGGCCTCGGCAATGCGACCGTCACGTACCAGCGCTACCACCTCACTGACCCGCTTGACCGCCCGCGCACTGGGCAGCCGCAGCAGCACCGGTACCCGCCACAGGATCAACACCAGGCACATCAGCGCCAGAAAAAGGATCGGGATCATCACGGGACCGCCCTTGAGGTAATGCTCCAGCAGACTGTCCTCCTGCTCGCGCAGACTGATCGCCTGGCCCATGCTCAAATCCATGGGCACCTGCGCCACCTCGCCAGCGCGCAGACTGGCGAGCGCGGTTTGATCTGCGGCCTCAAGCCGGCTGAACAGGGTCGGTGCGGCACTGCCCAGGCGCAGCGCCGCCAGCCCTGCCGGCATGGAGCCGGGCGGCCAAAAGTACAGCAGCGGGCCATAACGCAGATACTCTCCCTGGAGCTCCATGCCGTCGGCGCCGTAAGCCAGGCCCGGCCCGCGCACGCCGCCAAGACGCTCGTCAACGCGCGCGTTGGCCACGCGCAACAACGCAGTCAGATCGGCCGGCGATAACTCGGCGGCCGTACGCAACCCCTCCGCGCAATCCGCCATGGTTTGCGTTGTCGCCAGCTCGGGGCCGAAGCCCTCGCCAAGCTGCTGGTTGGCAGCAAAATCGCGGCTCATGACCAAAAGCTGTCGGGCAATCTCCTGCAACTGCCGCAGCTCGCGTTCCTGCTCCGCGCGTTCACGCTGCAAGGCCTGGGCCTTGGTGGCCTCGGCGGTCAGCGCGGCGTCCAGGTCGCGCTGATCATCGCGCAGGCGCTGCAAGTCGGCCGCCAACTGCTTTTTTTCCGCCAGAATGGCATCGTGCGTGGCCGCCAGAGCGGCGGCGGCCACCGCGATTTCAGTGTCCAACTGCGCGGCAACGGCCGTCACCGACAGCGATGGCGGGGTGGCGACAGCGCCCGCAGGCGCTGCCTGCGGCGTAGTGTCGTCGGCGCCTGCAAGCGGGGCGCTGTGAGCAAATAGCGCCAGCAGCAGAGCCAGCGACAGGGATAAAAGCTTACGCGTCACGGCCGCACCTCCCCGACGATGGGCGGCAGTGGCAGGCGCAGAAGTTGCGCGGGCTGTTCTTTGCGAGCCACTGCCATGGCCTGGGCAACGGCGGGAATCCACTCGTCCTGCCAGCGCCATTCCCAGCCCGCAGCCGTCGGTACGCCCATGCCGGCGCGATCGCCGCCGGCTGACAGCGCGTAGGCCACGGCCAACCCGAGATACATCACGTCATATTCACGGCGCTGCTCGTCTGGGTTAGGCAGGACCTCCTTGGCCAGATGAATGCCGTGGTCATACTGCTCAATCTCAGTCAGCACACTCAGCTGCGTCTGCAGGATGCCCGGCAGTTCCGTCAAGGCCGGTGCGGCTTCCGTCAGGCGCTCCAGGCGGGAAAAAGCGTCCTGCAAATGCCGGCGCAGGTCCGGCGGCAGACGTCGGCGTAGGGCCAACAAGGCGTCGTTCTGCGTCAGCATTGCCGCACAGAGCTCGCCGAGGCGCGCTTGCAGCGCCGTCAGTTCCCCGGCGAGGTCCGCATTACCGGCAGCACTCGCGGCGGTTTCCTGCCGCTGTGCCGCCAGGGCCGTAGCCAGCACTGCGCTCTGCTTTTGCAGGATTGCGAGCTGGTCCTGTAGGAGCTGCCGTTGACTCTGCCAGTCCTGGCGGGCCGACCATTCGCTACGCTGCAGGTCTGCCAAGCGCAGCACCTGGCTTTCCATGGCCCGCAACGCCTCGGCAGCGACGAGGTCGGACAGCAACAGCAGTGACAAACACCCTACGCAGACAATTTTTGCAAGCATGGCACCATCATTTCATCAACCGACACCGGGACAATTCGAAGAAGATAACGGCTGGGGGCGCTAGCCACCGATCGCCGTGTTCAGTTTTGCAATTGGGGCATAACATAATATGTTTTTTGTTTACTGCCGGCGCGCCAAAGCCCGCCAGCACCCGCCCAGCCGCCTTTCACCCCCAAACGACGGACATCATGCACACTCCCACCGCGCCATCCCGCCCCGATAAACAAGCGACCTTCTACCGTATTTTCTCCCTCTGGCTGACCATCTGTCTGGCGACTTTGGCCGCGATGATGCTGGGCGGCGCCCCCGGCAATCCCCTCACGCCTTTTCTGCCCATCACGGTCAGCTTGGCCGGCATCGCCGTCATGGGTGTGTCCGTCATCTGCCTGTGGGGGTTGCTTTTCGTCGTACCGATTTACTACCTGAGCGAGGCGTGGCTGCGCCTGGCTGCGCCCAAGCTCATTCCGCTGATCTTCCTGCTCCAGGCGCTGCTCACCACGCTGTACTACCTCTTCGCCGGCGAAATGGCTTGGCGACAGGGCGGCCAGGCGTTCGGCATCTTCGCACTACTGCTGGTCGCCGTGGTAGTCGCCTATGGCCCGGCCGAAGTCCGCCGGCATATCAACCACCGCGCACGCATCCTCAAACGCTGGCTGCGTAAGATGCGCCAGCATGACGAGGCAAAACCGGAAAACGCTCCGGCCAAACGCTGACAGGCATCATGCAGAATCCAACTCACAGCGCCGACACCGTCTGTTCGCAACGCATCGCCGCGCTCCGCGAGGAAATCGGCCGCGTGCTCGTTGGCCAACGCGAGCTCGTTGACGGCATGATCATCGGCCTGCTCTGCGGCGGCCACGTGCTTCTGGAAGGCCGACCGGGCCTGGCCAAAACCCTCGCCGTCAAGACCCTCGCTCAATGCCTCGGCGGCAGTTTCGCCCGCATTCAATTCACCCCGGACCTGCTCCCCGCCGATATCTGCGGCTGCACGCTATTCAATCAAGCCGAAAAACGCTTCGAAGCCCAGCCCGGCCCCATCGCCGCCAACGTGGTCTTGGCGGACGAGATCAACCGCGCGCCGGCCAAAGTGCAAAGCGCGCTTCTCGAAGCCATGCAGGAACAGCAGGTGACCATCGCTGGCAGGACCATGCCTCTGCCACAGCCCTTCTTCGTCGTCGCCACCCAGAATCCCATCGAACACAGCGGCACTTACGAGCTGCCCGAGGCGCAGAAGGACCGCTTTATGCTGCAAATCGAATTGCCGTATCCGCGACGGGACGACGAACAGGCCATCCTCGAGCGCATGGCGACAACAGCCAGCAATACGGCTGCGCATGCCGTGCTGTCCTGCGCGGACGTCTTGGCGCTGCGCCAAAAGGTCGATGCGGTCCATATCGCGCCGCGCCTGCGAGAGTACGTGCTCGACCTGGTCATCGCTACCCGCCCCGGCGAAGACGCCGAACTGCGCTTCGTCAACCGCGACGCGCTGACCGGCATCGGCGAGCTCATCGACTGCGGGGCGTCACCGCGCGCCTCCCTCGCGCTGGTCCTGGCCAGCAAGGCCCACGCGCTGCTCAACGGGCGCAATCACGTCACCCCCCATGACATCCAGGCTTGCGCACCGGCAGTCATCGCCCACCGATTGGTCACCAGCTTCGAAGCCGATGCACAGAAAATTACCCCCCGCGACATCGTCGCGCAACTGCTCGGCCTCGTGCCCGCGCCATAACCAATCGTAGCCTCACGGCATGCCGTGAGGAAAGGCCAGCGTAGCCTCACGGCATGCCGTGAGGCGACGGAGGGGGCGCGTCGTGCGCTTTATTTGAGGAAGAGTTCGATTACTGGCACGTCGCCGCAGGCCGACGGCAATAACACCGGCAGTTCGAGAGTCAGCGCGTTGCCGGGCGAGGTGCTGTTCAAGGCGGCGTGAATGGCCGTACCGGCCTCGCGACGCTTGATTTCGCTGCCGTCAGCCAGCAGCTGCGCGTACTTGACCTTGCCCGCCAGGTTGTCCAGGTGGATGTGCTTGAAGGGCCAGGCAAACAGGTGCAGATACAGGCACTTCGTCGTCGCATTGTAGGTGTAACGACAGTCGGCGGGCACCGGGAATTCCGCCGGCGCCTGGCCGCAGCCATAAATTGACCGGCTGTGGACTTTCATCCACGCCGCATAGCCCGCCAAACGGTCCTTCGCCCGCTGGTCGAGATAGCCACGGGACGTCGGGCCCACATTCATCAGCAGGTTGCCGCCGCGCGACACGTGGTTCACCAGCATCTCGATGCACATCTTTACGCTCTTCCAAGTCGCTTCGTCGCGATGATAGCCCCATGAACCCGACAAAGTCTGGCAGCCTTCCCAGACCACCGGATTACCCTTGTCGTCCACCATGCCCTTGTCCGGCGTGTACTGCTCAGGCGTCACAATGTCGCCGGAGCCGGGGAGGTCCAGGCGGTTGTCAACAATGATATCCGGCTGCAGTTTGCGCACCTGCTTGATCAGCTTCTCGGATTCCCACTCGTCGTGGCCCTTGCCGTTTTCACCGGGATAGCTGAAGTCGAACCACAGGATGTCAATCTTGCCGTAGTTGGTCAAGAGCTCGGTGACCTGGTCGCGCATGTATTTGGCGTAACGGCTCAGCTTGCGGCCCTTGTTGAACTCCTCGGGCTTCATCTTGTTGCGCATGGGATGAATGCGGTCCCAGGTGAAATCCGGATGATGCCAATCAATCAGCGAATAGTAGAAGCCCACCCGCAGACCCTCGGCCCGAAATGCGTCAACGACTTCGCGCAGCAGATCGCGGCCGGCCGGCGTGTTGGTCGCTTTGTAGTCGGTGTATTTGCTGTCCCAGAGACAGAAGCCCTCGTGATGCTTGGTGGTGATCACAAAGTACTTCATGCCGGCTTCGCGCGCGGCCTTCGCCCATTCCTTCGGCTCGAAGAGATCGGGGTTGAACAAATCAAAGTACACCTGGTAGTCCTTGTCGGTTATCTCTTCGCGCTGTTTCACCCACTCGTGCCGCCCGAGCATGGCATACAAGCCCCAGTGAATGAACATGCCGAATCGGTCATGCGTGAACCAGCTCGTGTCGCCCTTGCCGTAGTTGCCCATGTGTCCGCTCCTTGCTCTTAGACTCCATTTCACACGTCTGCTCGACAACGCCAGACGGCGCGCCGAAAAAGGCACCGCTCAATATAGGAAGCCCAGACGACAACGTCCAACACCAACAAGGCAAATCAACAAAACCAGCGAGAATGCCGGCACCACCCCTTTACCACAGCTCCCAAACGCGCAAAGGGCGCGGAGAACTCGCTGTTCTCCGCGCCCTGCGTGTCCGCCTGCGGCCGGCAGCGGCGACTTCGGCGCCGTGCCCATCGCTCTTGGCCATCAGCAGGCTTTCACCTCGATCCGCCGCGGGGCCAGTTCCTTGATCTTCGGCAGCGTCAGGCGCAAGACGCCGTCCTTCATCACCGCCGTGATCTTCTCCCGATCAATGGTGTCACCCATGGTGAATTGCCGCTCATAGCGGTAGTCGGGCTGGTACTCCGTCCGGATCAACTCCATGCCCGCCGGCACCGGCGTTTCGCGATGCCCCTTGATGGTCAGGCTGTTGCCGTGGAGATCGATATCGACATTCTTCTCGTTCACGCCCGGCATGTCGGCCAGCAAAAGGACATCCTTTTCAGTTTCCAGGATATCTACTGCCGGCGACAGCACAACGGCCTCGCGCCGTTCTACGCGTTGGACATTGGCTTCGTTGTCTTTATTGACTGTTCTTACTTCCGTTGACATAGTTCACACTCCTTTCCTGGTTTGTTATGACAGTGTCCTGTTCATCAACCAGCTTTGATGGCAATCTTGCGGGGCTGGGCACTCTCGGCCTTGGGGAGCCGCACGGTCAGAATGCCGTCTTGATAGCGGGCGGCGACCTCACCGGTATTGACCGGGAAGGGCAGCGCGAAACTGCGCACAAAACTGCCGGCGCCGCGCTCCTGCCGCAAGTACTCTGCGCCCTCGGGCGCCTTGTCAACCTCGCGAGAGCCTTTAAGGGTCAGGGTGTCTTGATTGACCGTCACGTCGAGATCCTTGGGGTTAATGCCCGGGAGCTTCATGCTCAATTCAAGAGCATCGTCGCTCTCGTACACATTGACCGCCGGGAACTCGCCACTCAAGCCCTGCCAGGGAGAAGCCCCAAAGGCCCGGCTGAACTCGTCTTGCAGGTCCCACAGATCACTCCAGGGATTCCAGGTCGATTGTCTTGAACGTCTCCAGAACATAGCGTGCCTCCTTTCACTGGCTTGGTTGTCCTTGCCGCCTGCTGTCGGCGGCGGCCTGTCGTCACATTTGTTCGCGACATTTGGACATTAGCAAAAGGCATGCCAATTTCAGGAGAGAGGGCGCCGCAGCTCCCGCCAGCGCTTTTCCGCGCGGCCGGCACGGCGCCGAGCGCGCTGCGGTGTTACATTTTGTCACAGTTCCCGCGCATTATTGTCACAGTCGCCAAGGACACTCCGCCATGCTCGTTCTCTGCGCTCCGGCCAAACACGAAATCATCGTCCGCAATTCCCGCTTCATCGCCGAAGCGGTGCCGGTCGGCAGCGCGGAAGAAGCCCGGGACGTCCTGCGGCAGCGCAAAGAGGAGTACGCCGACGCCAGCCACGTCGTCCACGCCTTCATTGTCGGCATTGGCGCCAGCATCATGGGCTGTTCAGACGACGGCGAACCCGCCGGGACCTCCGGCCGCCCTGCCCTGGAAGTCGTCAAAGGTAGCGGCATCAGCAATATCATGGTGACCATCACGCGCTACTTCGGCGGCACCAAACTGGGCACGGGCGGCCTGGTCAAGGCCTACACGGAAAGCGTCCAGCAACTGCTGGCCAGCGCCCAGACGAAGGAATGGGTGGCCACCCGCGCGTTTTCCCTGCAGGCGCCATACACCCTCTACGAGCCAAGCAAAAAAATCCTCCTCACCCATGAAGCCGAAATCAGTGACGAGGTCTTTGCCGACGAGGTGACCCTGCGCGGCACGATGCGGGAAAGTGCCATCGCCAGCGCTGAACAGCAACTGCAGGACCTCTCGCGGGGCAAAATATCCCTGCAGGTCGAAGACGATAGCGGGGACCACGCGACACCGTGAGTGGCGCTGGCGCTCACGAGGAAGCACGCCAGAGACGCCGGCGTTGAGCGCGGCGCGACACCGGCACCAGGGTTGCCTAACTCACTTCAGCAGCAGCAGGCTGATGCACATCATGAGCATGCCCGCAACCAGCCCAAGAATGCTGTCGTGGCCTTTGCCGTAGGCGCGGCTGCTGGGCAGCAGCTCGTCCAGGCTGATATAGACCATGATGCCCGCCACCAGCGCAAAGGTCGCACCCATCACCTGAGGCGGCATGGCCCTGCCACCCAGAAACAGTAGCAGGACGACATAGGCGACCGCCGCGCCTACCGGCTCGGCTAAACCGCTGAGCAATGAATAGACAATTGCTTGCCGACGACTTCCCGACGCAAAATAGATCGGCACGGCCACGCTGATGCCTTCCGGAATATTATGCAGTGCCACGGCGATGGCGATGGCCAAGCCGGTCTTGGGCTCATGCAGCGCCGCCATAAATGTCGCCAGACCCTCGGGAAAATTGTGGATGGTCACCGCCAGGGCGGTAAACATGCCCAGGCGCATGAGTTTGAGCGGCGAATGCTGGTGGTCGTGGCCGTCGCTGCCCTTGGCGCCCGGCTCGGGCGCCTCGGCCCCCGTGCGCACCGCCGCCCGCTCGGCCGCCGAGTGCATCTCGTGGGGATTCTCCGCCGCCGGAATCAACGCGTCAATCACGCCAATGAGCAGCATGCCCCCAAAAAAGCCCAAGGCGTTGAGCCACTGCCCACGCGTCTCGCCATATATCTCCTCCAATGTGGCACTGGCTTCCGGATAGAGCTCCACAAAGGATATGAACAACATCACGCCGGCCGAAAAACCCGTGGCGACCGCCAGAAAGCGATAGTTCGTCCGCTTCGAAAAGAAGGCAAAGAGACTGCCCAGACCCGTGGTGATACCCGCAAAAAAAGTCAGCCCGAAGGCCATCCACACGTTTTCCATCCGCGCTACCCCTGTGTTGTGGTTCCCTGAGGATGCTCTGCTGGTCAGACCGATCAGTCGGATCATCAGACCGATCGGACCGATCGGACCGATCAAGTCGACGATCCGGCCGATCCGGCCGATCCGGCCGCGATAACAAGAAAGACGATCCGTCCGATCCGTCCGATCCGTCCGCGATACCAAGTCGACGATCCGTCCGATCCGTCCGATCCGTCCGCGATAACAAGAAAGACGATCCGTCCGATCCGTCCGATCCGTCCGCGATAACAAGGATGAAGGCCCGCCCGCGACAAAAGACCGTCTCTGTTCCTCTTCACTTTTGCCGTAACGGCGATAATGTAATGCCCCGACGCCGTTTCACCTCCGCCCGCCACCCGAACGACCAGCCAGCATGATCATACTTATCGCCGACGCCCACGTCCACTCCCATACCCCGCGCGCGGACAACTTCCGCGCCATGCTCCAGGCCATCGCCACCACCGACCACGACGTGCTCTTCCTCGGCGATATCCTCGATCTGTGGGTCGCCATGCCCCGCTATGAAGACCCCTACTGCGCAGAATTCCTCGCCTGGTGCCGGCGGGAAAAAGAGCGCCGCCGCGTGGTCTTCATCGAGGGCAATCACGAATTCCACGTCGCCAAGCTGCACCGCCAGGCTTTCAGCGACAGCGCTGTGCTCGACTTTCGCCTGGGGCACAGCCTCTTCCTGCACGGCGACCTCATCCAGTGCAATCTGGTCGGCCACCGCGTTCTCCACGGCATCGCCAAAAGCCGCGTCGGCGAGCTCATCTTCCGCTATGCGCCATGCGGCCCGGCCATCGCCCACTGGGCAAAGAACCGCTTCAGTAGCAAGGCCCGCGGCATCGCCAGCTTCATTCCCGAAAAGACCATTCTCGACTGGACCTCGACTGTCCTCAACGACGACTGCCGCCATATCTTCATGGGCCACTTCCACCTCGGCAGCGCCTGGACACTACCCGACGGCCGCAGCTGCAACATCGTCCCAGCATGGAAATTCCGCGGGGATATTGGCCTCCTCGACAACGAAAACGCCAGTCTCCAAACCGGAAACTGGCGTGATTTACTCGGCGTGCCGGGCGAAAAGCCACCAGCGCCTCAGCGGTAGTTGAACAGCGCGTCCAGCGCGACATTCTGGCCGCTAGCGGCGTTGAAAGCCCGCAAGACTTTCTGCCTAATGGCCGTGGTCAGCCAACGGCCCTTGCGGGCTTTCGAGACCATCTTGTGCGTCACCTGCTCCGTCGACGCGCAGACCAAGTCGTCGTTGGTCAAATCCAATTCAAGCATCAAAGCGTCAATCGGCTGTTCGCCGTATTCGCGTTCCTGTTCTGGTTTCATCGTGGTCAATTACCTGTGGGGTAGAATTTATTAAATAGCACCGAGCCGATCTTCTGCGTGCCCACATGGCCATCCGCAAAAGTCAGGTTAATCATCTCATTGTGGGGAAAGGCCAAACGCAGGTTGGTATTGACGTTAGCAAAATTGGGCTCGACTTGGGTCAAACCGTCAATGCCCCAAGGCGTCGTCCCCGTGCGAACCCGCTCGGCAAAGACAATGCCCTCCGACGGCGTCTGCCTAATCGCTGCATTGGCACCGGTCACGCTGTATAAATAATTGGTGTTGACAGCCGTCACCGTCGAACTCGCCGAGGGGCAGAACCAGATCTTGTTGTCGCCAACGTAGGGATTCAGCAAAAAGCGATAGCCGCCATCGGCCGTTGCCGGCACCCAAGTGTTGTTCGCCGAATCCCAGTAGTAACGCGCCATACGGTCGTCGTGGTCCTGCATGTACATCATCACCGCCACGCCCAGCTGCTTCATGTTGCTCACACAGCTGATCGCCCGCGCCTTCTCACGCGCCTTGCTCAAAGCCGGCAACAGCATCGCCGCCAGAATCGCGATGATCGCAATCACCACCAACAACTCAATCAGCGTAAATTTCAGTCTCTGGTTGCTCATGGAGGGTCTCCGTTGTTCTTTCCCACGCTCTCGGGTATATATTGGTAGATCAAAAAAATAGGTAGCGTCAGATCGGCGGTGCCATGTAATACGGCGCCGGCCCGGTGAAATCACGGGTGGACAGCGTCCTGAAGCTGCGCCACTCGGCATGGCCGTCCATGAAACCGCAGATCGTGCCGTTATTGTGGTTCTTACGAATACGGTTGAACAACGAACTGGCGCCATTACTGTCGTTCCAGTCCCAGAAGATGCAGTTGCTGCCATCGGCCATGGCGATGCAGGCCGAAGGCGATTTGTCAGCAGACTTGTCCACCCAGGTCGGCAGATTCATCGCCGAGCCGTCACGGGCAACACCCGTCGGGTATCTGCCGCCCAACATGCCGTAATTGACCGTCGCCACCACCGATGGGCAGACGAAGGCCTTCTTGTCGCCGACGTAAGGGTAGACAAAGCTCATGCTCGCGTACTGGCCTTCGCCATTGATTTTGGTCATGCTGGCGTAGGTCGTCGTGCCTTGCGAAGTCGTCATCATGTACTCCACGTTGTCGTCGGCGTACATACGCAGACCAAGCCCCAGCTGCTTCATGTTGGAGGTGCAGGAAATCGTCCGCGCCTTCTCCCGCGCCTTCGCCAAGGCCGGCAACAGCATCGCCGCCAGAATCGCGATGATTGCAATCACCACCAAAAGCTCGATCAAGGTAAAAGCTCTTTTTACACTGTTCATGGTCCGCAACCTCCTTGTGTATACCACCCGTAACGTTAGGCAAACCAAGGTCTAGTAAATGGTAACCGTGCTCCCCGTACCCCAGGCGCCAATGCCCAGAATTTTCGAATTGGCCTGTACGGCCTGGCCTTTTATCCCGGCAACATGGCCATCAAGGAAGCCGATGTTCATCATCTGATTGTGCCGCGCGCAGCAGCGATAGGGCCGGTCGCTCTGCAGCCATTCTTCCGTCGCATCGCCAAGAACACCGCAATCCGACGGTGAACTGGAAAACGACCCCGTGCCCGGAACCGCGTGGCGAACCTTGCCGTGCAGTGCCGTCGTCAACGAGTAGTCTTTGCCAAAAGCGGTCTTCTTGACCGTTTGCCGCGAACTCGGGCAGAGAAAGGTCTTCTTGTCACCAACATAAGGCACCAGCGCCGGCTGGTAGCGCCCCCACTCGTACACGACAAATGTGTCCGTGTCGTAGTAGGTGTCGGCATTCCAGAAGAAATGCTGACTGGGAAAGGTGTCAAGGTTATCGTCTAGATACATTTCCCACCCCAGCATGATCTGCTTCACATTAGACGTGCACGAGATCGCCCGCGCCTTCTCCCGCGCTTTGCTCAAAGCCGGCAACAGCATCGCCGCCAATATCGCGATGATCGCAATCACCACCAAAAGCTCGATCAGGGTAAAATGCCGTTTTCTGTCAGTCATGGTGCTCCTCCTTACCGCAAATGAGTTTTTCGACGCTAGCTCAATAAATCGTCACATATTTCCCGGCCGCCCACCACGTCAGCCCAAAAATGCGATAATTGGCCTGCACCGCCAGCCCCTTGACGGAGCCGACGTGGCCGTCCAAGTAACCGATATTCATCATCTGGTTGTGCCGCGCGCAGCAGCGGTCCGGCCGGTCGCCCTGTATCCACTCCTCAATCGTATCACCGATGACGCCGCATTCCGACGGCGAGGCAGAAAAACCCGTACCCGGATATCCCGGCACTTCATTCCTGGTCTTGCTGTGCAAGGCCGTGCTCATGGCATAGTCGCGGCTGAAAGCAGTCTTCTTGACTGTTTGCCGTGAGCTCGGGCACATGAAAGTCTTCTTGTCACCCACATAAGGCACCAGCGCCGGCTGGTAGCGCCCCCACATCGTCACCACGAAAGTATCCGTGTCGTAATAGGTATCCGCATTCCAGAAATTATACTGGTACACGAAAGTATCCGCATTGTCATCCAGATACATGGCCCAGCCCAGCATCACCTGCTTCTGGTTGGACGTACAGGAGATCGCCCGCGCCTTCTCACGAGCCTTGCTCAAGGCCGGCAACAGCATCGCCGCCAGAATCGCGATGATCGCAATCACCACCAAGAGCTCAATCAGCGTAAACCGCACCGCTTGCCGCATGTTGCCATCTCCTTGCCTTGTGTTACCTTCGACCATTCCATTCGTCCGTTGCGTACTTCTCAGCTCGACACCTCGCCACCGCGGCAAAAAATTCGTCCGCCGGGTGATAATCCAACATGGTCACCGCCATAATACTCGCAAAACCGCGGATCAGCGCCTGGGTCATGGCTGCTCGTTCGTACGGCAGTGGGCCGCCAAAGTGTATGCTGCCCTGGTGCAGTATGCCGTCGTGCGTCCGCCGCTGGGCGCTGCCCGCAATCTTACGATCACCAACAAGTATATCAAATTTCGTCGGGTTTTTAAAGCAAATCATGGATAATCTGTCAATATTGTGTGGTATGACCTGCTCCGCGAGCTCGGCGGAGACCGCCAAGTCCGTCAGACCGGCCTGCACCGAGCGGTTGATCCAGTCATAACTCGTGACCCGATCCAGCCCCGCCAGCCAATGTTCCGGCGGCAATACCACGGTGTAGGTGTAGTCATAATCATGATACACCACGCCACCGCCCGTCGGCCGCCGCACCACGGCATAGCCGGCCGGCGCGGCATCACGGCGCTGAATATAGCCAATGGACACCGCCAGGCGATCCCAGCCGTACACGCGCAACAGCGGCCGCCCGCGGCTCGCCGCCGTCGCCAGCAACACGTCGTCCGCCGCCATGTTGAAGGCCGGATCGTGAGCGCCGTCCAGCCACAGATGCCATGCTTCCGGCGCCGGCGGCCTATGCGTGTCGTTGTCGTTTGCCATGGTCCCGCCGCTCGTCAGAATTCAAAGACCGAGTCGGCCAAGCGCGTCTTGACTTCAGCAAGCACCCGCTGCTCCTCGGCCAGAGTCGGCGCCACAAACGTGGCGGAGAAACGGACAAAGTGGCCGACGTCGTCCCACGGCACCGTGCTAATGAGTTTCTCCATGATCATCCAACGGCTGAACTCTTCCGCATTGGCGAAGCGCACGCCGCCCTCGACACCCTTGGGAATGGCCACGTACAGGTAGAAAGAGCCCTCGGGCATGGCCGCGTCAAAACCGAGCTCGCGCAGGGTCGCGACCAGTGCCGCCAGACGCCGGCGGTACTTCTCGCAGATCTTCGGCGTAATCGCCCGTTGATTGGCCAGGGCCTTCGCGGCGGCCTTCTGAATCGCCAGGAACTGGCCGCTGTCGGCGTTATCCTTCACCGTCGCGAAGGCCTTTACCGCCGCCGCACTGCCGCAGACCCAGCCTAGACGCCAGCCGGTCATATTGAAGCCCTTGGACATGCTGTGCAGCTCCACTGCGACGTCCTTACCGCCGGGACGGGACAGAATGCTCAGCGGCGCGCCCTTGAAATTCAACGGCGCATACGGCGCGTCAAGCACCAGCAAAATGTTGTTCTCGCGGGCAAAGGCGATCGCTCGGTCGTAGAATTCCGGCGTAGCCGACGCGCCCGTGGGGTTGTTGGGGTAGTTCAGGTAGATCAGCTTGCAGCGCCGGCGCTGGTCGGCCGTCAGGCTCTCCAGGCAGGGCAGAAAGCCGTTCTCCTTGAGCAGGGGCAGATTCACTACTTCGCCGCCAAGATATTGCGTCCAGGTGCCCATGACCGGGTAACCCGGCACGGTCATCACGGTGATATCGCCAGGATTGATGAAGCAGGTCGGCAAGAGGCTCAGCGCCGACTTGCTGCCGATGCTGTGCACGACCTCGGTCTCGGCATCAAGCTCGACACCGTACAGCTCGCGCATATACGACACGACCGCCTGCCGGAATTCCATGCAGCCATTGTCCGCATAAAAACGGTTGTCAATCTTATCGGCTTCTTCCGCCAACGCCGCGACCACCTCGGGGAAGGCCTTATCGTCGGGCTCGCCGACGCCCATGTCAATGAGCTCGACACCGGGACGCGCCTTGCGGGCGGCGGCCTTCGCGCGCTTGATCTTCTCAAACTTGTAGATCGTCGTGTCCTTGCCAAACTGCTTGCCGCCAATGCGCTCGGCGAACATGTCCTGCAGATAAGAATCAGCCATGTCTTGTTCCTTTCGCTCTATGTGATGGGTGATAAAGTTTATTCGCATGCCCCGCCTGCTAGTCGACAGGCACGCTACGCCCAGCGTTTAGTTGCCGGTCCCGCAGCACTTCTTGTATTTTTTGGCGCTGCCACAAGGACAGGGGTCATTGCGGCCGACCTTCGGTGCTTCCCGCACCACCGGCTTGCCGCGCTCAGGCATGCTGACGTCCTGCTCATCCCCCGCCGGTTTGAGCATCGCCGCCACTTCCGCTGGCATATCTTCGTAAAGCCCTTTGTGCTCCTTACGCAGCATGTCGCGGAAATGGTGACTGCCTGCACCGAAGAGGCCGTTGACCACCTTGCGCACAAACGAGGTCTGGTCGCCAAGACGACCACTGTCCAGCACGTTCATCACCTGGGGCTTCAGCTTGATGCCGCCAACCACCGTCGCATTGACCACCAGCGCCATCCACAGCTGCCAGTTGTCCTTGGCATCCAACCCCTGGTCCAACAGCACGCGATACTGCTCAACCGCCTCACGCTCACTCACCCGGCCCTCAAGCCACAGAAAATGAATCGCCAGCAGGGCCTGCTCACGCAGAACCAACTGCAAACTACTGTCCAGAACCAGGTCGCCAAATACCGGCAGGTCATCAGCCGCCGCCAAAGAGCCGAAAATACGATGCAGATCCAGCGCCAGCCAGTCCTTCTCGGGCATTAACTCCGCAAAACGCGGTTGGCGAACCAGCCGTAGCAGATCGCCAAAAGACTGCTCGTCACGCCAATGCGCCAACCACAGCAAGGTCACCCGCAAGCTCGCCAGGCTATCCGCAGCCGACAAATCGTCAGGCGCGAGAGCAAAATGAGCTAGGCTAGCGCGCAACGCGCTCTTCGCCGCCTCACCATCGGCCTGCACCGCCGCAACCCCGGCGGCAATCTTCTCCGCGTCAGCATCGGCAAATAACAACGCTATATCTTTACTGTCCATAGAAATCGCTCATTTCCTAAAGCAGAATGTTTCCCCAAGACATGACCGGCATCGGCACTGGGCAAAAAGTCTTAATATACCCGAAGTATGACCCAACCGCCATTCATTTGGCCGTATCAGACCGATCAGACCGATCAGACCGATCAGACCGATCAAGTCGACGATCCGTCCGATCCGTCCGATCCGTCCGCGATAAAGAGCAAGATGATCAGACCGATCAGGCCGCGTAGGGGCCGGACCTATGTGTCCGCCCTAGCCCGATCCGTCCGATCCGTCCGATCCGTCCGCGACAACAAGACAGAAGATCAGACCGCGATAAAATCGGCGACATCGGCGGAGACCAGTACCCGCACCGCAACCCGCGCCCCACTCCGCGCGCGCCCGCGCAGCCTCTTCAGGGTATTTCCAGGTACACCGGCGCCGTCGTCAGGTTTTCGGCGCCAGCGTCGGTGATGACTGCGACGTCTTCGATGCGAATGCCGCCCCATTCGGGGTAGTAGAGCCCCGGCTCAATGGTCACCACGTTACCCGTCACCAGCGGCGCGTCATTACGCAGATTCAAGCCGGGGTATTCATGGATGTCCAGCCCGACGCCATGCCCCGTGCTGTGAAAAAAGCCTCGGGCCGGCCCGGGTTCAAACACAGTCACGTAGCCGTCTTCGGCAAAAACGGCCTCGACGCGTTCGTGCACGGCCTTGGCAATCACGCCCGCGGCCAGCATCGCCAGCGCCTCGCGCTGGGCCCGTTGCACGCTGGCGAAGGCACGGCGGACGCAATCAGGCGCGCGCCCCTTGACCAGGGTCCGCGTCAAGTCACCATAGTAGCCCGTGCGGTCACAGCGGGGAAAAATGTCCAGCACGATCGGCGCATTGGCCGCAATCGGGCCGCTACCCTCACAGTGAGGACTGGCGCCCTGCGTGCCTGGTGCCGTGATGGTGTGAGAGGCCGTGCCACCATGTCGCGCCACTTCGGCGTTGATCTCGCCGCGCAGCAACTCGGCCGTTAGCACTGCGCCCTGCCAGCAGACCATGCCAGCGGCGTCAATGACGCTCTCCCGCAACACCTGTTCGGCCCGCCGCAGGCCGGCCTCGGCTAGCTGCACGCCCTCGCGCAACCACTCAATCTCTTGAGCCGTCTTGACGGCCCGCGATGGACAAAAATGCGGCACGCTCGCCAACACAAGCCCCTTATCCAGCAGAATTTTGGCCAACGCGAAGGGAAAATTGGCCGGCACCTGCCAGGTCGTAACGCCGCAGTGCCTCGTCAACGCTACGATCAGGTCACTGATCCCCGGTCGCTCTTCCACCACGCCCCAGCGCGCCGCGGCCTCCCTGGGCGTCAAAACGTCCAGCCCCGACCGGCACTCGGCCTGTGCCCGCGCCAGTTCCATGACGTTGATCACAATCCCCCGCTGCTCTCCAACTGCATACCACAAAAATTCGTCGGTCGTCGGAAAACCCGCCTCGTACCACAAGTCCGCACAAGCTTCGCTGGACGCGTAGAGCAGGCGGCCCGTCACCTCCACTCCACTCATAGAGAGCCGCCCTTCCCTGTTTCCCGGGCGCTTTTGCGCGTCCGGGAATGCGCGGTCAGACCCTTCCCCTCCTGCTCGTATTCAGCCCAAACCCGCCTAACCACGCGGCAGAAATCGTCTTCACCATATTTCATCAGCCGGGAGCCACGGGCGATCTTGCCCAGACTAATGCCCAAGCGCTGACTAATGTCCCGTTGCGTGAAACCGGCCTCCAGACACTGCAGCAAGCGCCAGCGCAGATGAATGCCCTCCAGCTCGGAGGGCGTCAGCAAACCCTGCAGCACCACCGCCAACTCGGCGCGATTGCGAGTTCGCAATAAAATGTCCGCCAATTCGTCAACCCATGGAGCTATCTTGGGTTCCAGAGCCATAGTCGCCTCCTTGCCTGAAGTCACACGAGATAAAGATCAAAGACTAACCATAATCCGCGCAACCTGTTTTTCGACTGTCCACACGCTATTCACCGCGCTTTTTCTTGCAAAGCGCCGCCGGCTGTCCTACAGTTTCTTCGTGCCTGCGGCCCTCTGCAGCAGCGCCCCTCGCCACGACTCGCTTGAACCCCAACGCGCATGATGGAGCACCGCCATGTTTTCCACCCGCCTCGTCCTCGTCCCCGCCCTCGTATGCTGCGCTGTGACCGGCATGGCCCAGACACTGTTGCACTTCGAAGCCGAAGAAGTCATCGTCAACAAGGAAGTCGTCATCAAAGACAAAATGCGCCCCGATCTCTGGACGTACTGGACCACCGACAAGGACGCGGACAAAAAATGGTCCGGCGGCGTGGTCATCCGCAGCCCCGAAGTCAAAACAGACCGCGCCACCCCCGAAGAAGGCGCGCCCGTCCTCTATGTGAGCATTCCCATGCCCGAATCGGGCACCTGGGACATTCGCGCCACGGGCATCAACCGGCCCATCGCCCTGTCCCGCGACGGCGGCAAAACCTGGATACGGCAGACGTCACCACTCATCGCCGAAGGCGTTGTCGCCGACGGCACGCCCTTCACCTGTTGCTTCGATGACGCCTTCGCCCATGACAAACCAGAGCACCGCGGCGCCACCTACCTGGATTACTTCAGCATCATCCCCGCCATTCCCACCGTCAATGGTGTCAAAAATCCCGACTTCGAAGCCGTAACCACCACCAATGCTGACGCCCCGCCAGCTGGCTGGTCGTGGTGGTCGCGGGACGGCGCCGGCCAGGCTCGGCCCTTCAACGATGCCAAATCAGGCAAACAAGCCGCAAAAATCACCTTCACCGGCGACAAAGACTGGGCTTTCAATAACGACGGCGGCATCACCGTCAGCAAGGGCCAGCAATTCACCGGCAGCGTCTGGGTCAAAATCCTCAGCGCCAAGTCGGCAACGGCGATCACCCTGCAGGCCGTGGGCAGCAAGGACAAAAAAGTCGTCAAACACGGCTACGCTGCCGCCAAAGCCAGCGACAGCAATGACTGGCAACTGCTGACAACGACTTTCACCATCGGCGACGACATTGACCACATCCGCCTGCGCATCATCGGCGCCGGCGACACCGACATCGTCGTCGATACCTGCAATCTTGAACCAGCAAACTGACGCGCCCCGAAACCCAAGTCCCTCGGAGGATCCAGCATGTTCGCACGCACTCGCACCCGCGCCGCCATCACGGCCGCCATCGCTGGCGCCATCACGGCCCTGCCCCTGCTCGTCCGCGCCCAGCGCATTGAAGTCGAAACAACCATCGTCAATCACGATGCCACCACCGACGATGTCGTCAGCGAAAAACACTGGTGCATCTGGCGCAGCGACAAGGACGCCGACAAAAAATGGTCCGCCGCCGTCGTCATCCGCAGCCCCATCGTCCGCCAAGACCGCACGGACAGCGCCGAGGGCGCGCCACCCCTGCACTGCCGCATCCCCGTTCCCGAACCCGGCATCTACTCGCTCAGTCTCTTCGGCTCGCAGCGCCCAGTAGGCGTGTCCCTCGACGGCGGCACGACCTGGCAGCGCTTCACTCAAGGCACTCTCGCCAGCGCCATGGACGTCACTGCCGACCATATCGATTGCCATTTCGATGACCGCTTCGCCGCCGAAATACCCGCCCAGCAGGGCGCGGCATACCTCGACTATTTCATCCTCGAACGCATCACCAATGTCAAAAACAACCTCGCCAACCCCGATTTCGAAGCCGGCCAGCCCGGCGCCACGCCGCCCGGCTGGACCTGGTGGCACCGCGAAAACCTCGGTCAAGCCGTCATCACCATCAGCGCCCCCGAAGGCAAGCAGGCCCTGCACATCACCACGCCCGCAGGGCGCGACTGGAACTGCAACAACGCTTTCCGCATGGCCGTCAAGCCCGATACCGAATACCGCATCAGCGCCCGCGCCAAAACCGCCACCGGCGGCGCCAATCTCGCTATCGTCGGCCTCAAAAATGGCCAGGTCGTCACCTGGCAACACGGCGCCGCCAGACTCCGCAGCAATAGCGACTGGCACGAAGCAAAGGGATTCCTCACGTTCACCGCTGAGGACGATCTCGACGAGGTCTACCTGCGCATCGCCGGCAGCGGCGCCGCCGATATCATCATCGACGATATCGCCATCACCCAGGTCATCCGCGGCGCCACCCCGCCACGCCCCCCCGTGCGGGGCTTTGCGACGTCCCGCGTGCAGGAAGCCATGGACCGCGGCCTCGTCGCCATGCCCGACGCCGGCGGCGTCTATCTGTCCTGGCGTCTCCGCAAAGACGACCCGCAGGACATCGCCTTCAATGTCGTCCGTACGCGCCAAGGCCAACAGACCGTAATCAGCCCCGCGCCCATCCGCCAAACCGGCGATTTCTTCGATGCCAATGGCCTCCCCGGCGACAGCTACGAGGTCGTTGCCGTCAACGCCCCCAATGCGCCTGCTGGCAAAGCCGTCGCCGTCGCCCGGGCCGATGCCGGCGACCTGCCCTACTTGTCCTACAAGATCAGTAACCCGGAAGCTAGCGTGCAGAAAGTCGGCGTCGGGGATCTCAATGGCGACGGCGCTTACGACTATGTCGTCAAACACCCCAGCGGCAATGTCGACCCCTGGAGCGTGGTCTGGTACGCGTCACCCGAAACCTACAAACTTGAAGCAATCCTCAGCGACGGCACCATCCTGTGGACCAACGACCTCGGTTGGGCCATCGAACGCGGCATCTGGTACTCGCCTTTCGTCGTCCATGACCTCACCGGCGACGGCAAGGCCGAAGTCGCCCTCAAACTCGGCGAAGGCGACCCGCGCGATGCCGACGGCAAAGTCACCTCCGGCCACGAATGGCTCGTGATCTGGGACGGCATGACCGGCCAAGAAATTGCCCGCGCCCCATGGCCCGAACGCAAAACATTCGAAAGCTACAATCTCGCCTCGCGAAACCAAATCATGGTCGCCTACCTCGATGGCAAGACGCCCTGCATCGTCGCCCTCCGCGGCACCTACGGCGCTATGCTCGCCGACGCCTGGCAACTCAACAACGGCAAGCTCGAAAAACTCTGGTCCTACAACAACGAAGAACTCTCCAGCCGCTTCTGGGGACAGGGCGCGCACACCAACTACGCACTCGATATCGATAACGACGGCCGCGACGAAATCATCCTCGGCAGCGCCGTCATCGACGACAATGGCCAGCCACTCTGGACCACTGGCAAGGGACACCCCGACGGCGTCTTCGTCGGCAAACTCCGCCCCGATCTCCCCGGCCTGCAAATCGGCTACATCATGGAAAGCCGCCAACGCAAAGGCGGCATCTGCATGGCCGACGCCCTCACCGGCAAAATGCTCTGGGAACTCGACACGCCGACCTCGCACGTCGACGGCAAAGGCACCTGCGCCGATCTCGACCCGCGCTACCCCGGCGTCGAACTCGCCGGCGCCGACATGGCCATCCTCGAACCCGGCACTAACAAACGCGGCCTGGTCACCGGCTGGCTCTTCACCGCCAACGGCGAACTCCTCAAGGAAGGCAAAGACATGCCCTACCGCTTCGGCACCTGGACGGTTTATTGGGACGCCGATCTGCAAAAAGAACTCATCCGCGGCAAAATCGTCGATCCCGACGGCTACGACGTCAGCACCGCCACCCGCCGCGGATCAATCATCATGGTCGCCGATGTCCTCGGCGACTGGCGCGAAGAAATCTTCGCGTCCGTCCCCGGCGAGCTGCGCATCTACACGACAACCATCCCAGCCATGGACCGCCGGACCTGCCTGATGCAAGAACACAACTACCGCCTGCGTATCGCCTCCAACGCCATGGGCTATCCCTCGGAAGCCATGCTGCCTTACGACCCCGAAAGCGAATCGCCTAACCTCAACCTGACCTACCAGCTCAACGACGACGGCGCCAGCCTCCGCATCGTCGCGGTCGCTTCCCGCCACGCGGCCATCACCGGCGAGATAAGTCTCGACCCCATCGCTGGCGTGACTTTCTCACCAGCGTCATTCCCGGTCAATCTCCAGCCCGGCGAACGCCTGGTCACCACCATCACACCCACCTGGGACAACGGCTACGATGGCCACATCAAGGCCCGCCTCAACCTCGGCAACGGCACGTCCCTCCAAGGACAGGTCTTCGCCCGAGCACCACGCGGCACCCTCAAAAATGCCATCATCCGCGAAGCCGAAGACATCAGTTCGCAACAGGGCGGCACCGTGCAAATACGCGATGACAAGGCCGGCACCAGCGGCAAGTCCATCTCCCATTGGGACCCCCTGGGACACACGCTCAGCTGGGAAATCACCGTGCCCAAACCCGGCAAATACCACTTCTTCGTCCGCTACTGCAATGTCAGCGGCGCCAAACGACGCGTCGTCATCAATGACCAGGACCTCGGCGAATGCACCTTCGCCGCCACCGGCGGCTTCGGCGGCTCCGCCCTCGACTGGGATCACTTCAGCCCTGTCCACAACGGCCACAAGATGGTCTTCGAACTCAAGGCCGGCACACAACGCGTCGTCATGGAAAACACCGACGGCGCCGGCAATAATCTCGACTACGTCGCCCTCAAAGCCGTGGAATAAATCACGCGGCGGCGTGCGTCAACGGCCATCGCGCAGCGCCCACTACCGCTGCACGGTGTTTTGTTGTGGAACTCATCTTTGCTTAGTTTAGCTTTGCTTGAGGTCATCCCAAAGAAAGCGGTCAGTAACCATCCCGGTGGGGAAAACACCGGGGACAATTTGCAGGAAACCCACGGCCAACCGCCGCTCAGCCAGTCGACCTTGATTTCCGCCGACCTTTGCGGCAGCGGTGTCATAGCGGCCCCAGAGTAGCAGCGGCTTCCAGCCGCTGTGCGCACGACTCGTGCGGCGGGGGAGACGGGCCGGGTACGGTCGGCGTGGATGACGAGGACGGTTTTATGAGCCGTCTTGTCGGAGTGGGCGAGACGCCCACTCCACGGCCGCGAGACGTAATCGGTCAGTGTACACCCCGGCGCTTCGCTGGGACAATTTGCAGGAAACCCACGGCCCGCCGCCGCCCAGCCATTCGATCTTGATTTCCGCCGACCTTTGCGGCAACGTGTTTCATAGGAGTAACCACCCCGGTGGGGAAAACACCGGGGACAATTTGCAGGAAACCCACGGCCAGCCGCCGCCCATATGGGAGACTAACCAGGCAGCAAGTTTCATAGGAGTAACCACCCCGGCGCTTCGCTGGGACAATTTGCAGGAAACCCACGGCCCGCCGCCGCCCAGCCATCCGACCTTGATTTCCGCCGACCTTTGCGGCAACGTGTTTCATAGGAGTAACCACCCCGGCGCTTCGCTGGGACAATTTGCAGGAAACCCACGGCCCGCCGCCGCCCAGCCATCCGACCTTGATTTCCGCCGACCTTTGCGGCAACGTGTTTCATAGGAGTAACCACCCCGGTAGGGAAAACACCGGGGACAATTTGCAGGAAACCCACGGCCAGCATTTGAGCGCCCTGTCGCAAACCGCCGTCCCGGCGGCATTTGAGCACTGAAAGCGCGATATATGATAGCCCAAGGCAAGCGCCGCCGTCCCGGCGGCATTTGGCGCTTAAAGCGCGATATATGATAGCCCAGGGCAAGCGACGCCGTCTCGGCGGCATTTGAGCGCTGAAAGCGCGAGATATGATAGCCCAGGGCAAGCGCCGCCGTCTCGGCGGCATTTGAGCGCTGAAAGCGCGATATATGATAGCCCAGGGCAAGCGACGCCGAAGGCGGAGCGACGCCCTGGGTACAACGGCGACATTGTTCGTGTTCCTCGGCCTCTTTGGCCCCAGTCGGCGAAGCTGACTGGGGCCAAAGAGGCAATGGAACCAGGCAATGCCTTCCCCGTCCTGTACCGTAATGCCCGGCGCGGTGCTTTTTTAGGTCGTCCCTTTCCTCCCCCTCGCAGAACCCAACAATGCTTACCGTCCCTGCTCCAGCCAGAGTCGCAGGCAGTACAGCGCCCAGAGTCTGGCGCCGTGGTCGCATTGTGCGGCCAGGTGTTCGTCAACATAACGAGCGAGCACTCCGCCATCGAACCAGCCATCGCGGTCCCACTGGCGCTGCTCAGCCACCAATGCACGCATCGCCGGCGCCAGCTCGCTGCGCAGCCATGCTGCCACCGGCACGCCAAAACCGCGCTTGGTCTGCCGCAGCAGTGACGGCGGAATAATCCCCACGCCCAGCGAGCGCAATAGCCGTTTACGCTCACGGCAAGTCACGCGGTACTGCCTTGGCAACTGCAGCGCAAAACGCGTCACGTCCATATCCAGAATGGGCGCCAGAGGCTGCACGTCGGTGCCCATGGCCGCCAGCACGTCCTTGCGACAGCCGTCGTCCGGCACATAATGCAACAAATCCAGCAGATTCATCTGCTCGACCAGATCGCGCAGGCCGCTCGCGGCGATGTCCGCCGCCCAGTCGTCCAGGTAGCTCGGCGCTTCACGCAGGGCCGCCGGCGCCGTCAGTTCGAATCGCATTGCCGGCGAAAACAGCTCCTGGAAACTCGCATAGCAGGGCAAGGCCTCTTGCGCCCAAGCCGCCGCCAGTCGCCGCAGACTCGACAACGCCGTCCGCTGTTCCGCATGCTCTGGCAAGCAGCCAAGTGCGCCTGTCGCCAGCGCCCGCACCAGCCCGCGCGGCAGCAGTCGCAGCCGTTCACGCAAGGCCATGACTTGATAGCGCCGATAGCCACCGAAAAGTTCATCGCCGCCATCGCCCATGAACACCGCCTGGGAGCCCCCGGCCGCCGCAAAACGCATGGCGATGGCCGTCGGCAGCAGCGACGAGTCGGCAAAGGGCTCGCCGGCAGCAGCCAGCAACTCCGGCAGCAGGGACAAATCGGCCGGCGTCACCACCCGCTCCGTGTGCTTTGCCCCGGCCATCGCCGCGGCCTCCGCCGCCAGCACCCGTTCGTCGTAATTGCCCTGCTCAAAGCCGATGGTGAAACTATGGAAAGGCCCCGTCTTCAGCGGCGCCGCCATGCCCAGAATCACGCTGGAGTCGATCCCGCCCGACAACAGTATTCCCGCCTCGGGATACGCCTGCAGGCAGCGCCTGATTGACTGTCCGAGCAAGCACCGCGTCTCCTCCAGCGCCTCGCCATAACTCAAATTGCCGCGCCCACCCGCCAGCGGCCGCCAATAACGCTCTGCCACCGCGTTATCGCCCCCATTCCAGGACACGGCTGTGCCGGCGCTTACTTTGCCGATGCCGCGATATATGCTCCGCGGCGATGGGACGTAACCCAAAGACAAATAGTCGCTTAATGCATGAAAGTCGATCCCAACCTCCACCCCGGGACAACCCCGCAGCCATGGCAACGAGTCCGAAAAAAAGACCACGCCGTCTTTCCGCCGCGCATAATAGAGAAATTTTTGCCCATGCTGGTCACGTAGCAAAGTCAGGCGCCGGGGTTTTTCCTGGACTATCGCGGCCACGAAGGGGCCGTTGAGTTCAGCTAGTGCGGCAACACCGCGCGCAACAATCAGCCGGCCGACCAGGGCCGCCCCGGAACAATCGCCCGCCAGGCCCGTCGCAGCCGCTAGTTCGGCGTGGTTGCTGACGCGACCGCTGAAGAAGGCCCGCGCGCCGCCCTCCCCCGACTGTTCGCCACCACTCATGTACTGCCAGCAAAGCGTTGGCGCCGGCGTCGCGCCTGGCAACGCGGCGATGACATCGGCCGGCAAGGCGTCGCCGACCATCGCTACCACACCCCACACGCACTCTGTCATGGCCTGTTTCCTTCTGTATACTAACGTCCTGGCGCGACACGCCCGTGCCACGCGCCCCGCTTATTTATTCAGCAGGAAGCGTGCCAGCCACGCCAACCAGGCCAAGAGCGGAAAGGCGCTGTGCCGGCGCGCGATCGCCAGCGTCTCATTCCGCGCCAGTGCGCGACTGCTGTTCGCCGCCCCGCCAACAGCCATGTTCACCAGCGGCAACGACAAAGTCAGATAGGGCACATCGGCTTTCCGGCAACGCCAGATAAAATCATAATCCGCCGCTATGCGGTACTGCGTATCGTACAAGCCCAGGCGATCATACAGACGCCGCCGCACAAAACTGCCAGGGTGCGGCAATGGCATCATCAACTCGCTCAACCACAAACACTTGGGATATATTTCGCCACAGATTTCGCCGGTCTGCTTGCGCAATTGTATCGGCACGACCACCATATCCGCTGCTGGCACTTGTGCGAGAGCCTTCTCAATCTCGATAAGCGCGTCCTCCTCGTACCAGTCATCGCTGTTCAACAACGCAATCACCTCGCCGGACGATGCCGCAATGCCTTGATTCCACGCCGATGGTATGCCCGCTTCGCCTTCGCGCCTTTCCTGTGCCAGCACCTTGAAGGCAATGCCCGCCGCCGCAAAGGCCGCCTGCGCTTCTTCGGCCAAAGCCAGCGTGCCGTCGCTAGAACCCCCATCAACCAGTATATACTCGTTGGGCAGACGACGCTGCCGCAACAGCGAGTCCATGCAGCGCCGCAAGGTCCCGGCCGAATTCCAGCAGATGGTAATCACTGTGATCGTCATTGCTGGCGACCCTCGAAAGAACCCGCAACCTGCTTCCGCGGTGGCACTTGCACCGATGCTATCGCCAATTTCCGCACCAGCAGCGTCTGATTGCGCTCCAATCGGCGAAATTTTGCCAGGATGCTCAATCCACCCAGGTAGCAAAACACGATGAACAGGTACAATATCAAGTCAGTACCACGACCGATGCCCACCAGCCGCGCCAGCCGCGAACTCAAATCCGGCACCAGCACAAAGACCATTCCGAGCACAAACTGACAGATGAAAAACAGCCGCCCCAGTAGCTGGTTCTTCAATACCGCCACCGCCAGCACCAGCGACAGGCCAATGCCGCCAAGCAAAATCCATTGAATGGGATAGGTCTGCATCTCCGGCACTCCTCAACAACCAGCTTCAAAACAGTTTATTCATGATCAATTCGACAATTATGTTCAGCGAATTGTACCATTTTTGTCCTTTTTTCCGCGAATAAGCGCTGTAGACGATAGTCACCGCGATCTCCCGCACGCGCAACCGCCGCTTGCGGATCAGCGCCAGTATCTCGCTGGCGTGGGCCATGCGGTTTTCTGTCAGTTCAATGGCCGCCAGCGCCCGTCGGTTCAAGGCTCGAAAGCCATTATGGGCGTCACTGAGCCACATGCCTGTAAACAGGCCGTTGACCACCCGTGCGCCCTGCAGCAGCAGCCGTTTCGCCACGGGCACCCGCTGCCGTTCGGCACCGGGCAGAAAGCGCGATCCGAGCACAACATCGGCGCCGTCGGCCAACGCCGCCAGGAAGCGCGCGATGTCAGCCGGATCGTGTTGGCCATCGGCATCAAAATGCACGACGGCCGCCGCACCACAGCGTTTCGCATAGTCCATGCCGGTCTGCAAGGCCGCGCCCTGCCCCAGGTTGATCGCATGGCGCAGCAGATGCACCGGCAGGCCCGCCAGCAGCTCACCCGGATCGTCTCGCGAGCCGTCATCAACCACGACGACCTCGTGTCCCAGCGGCAATAGCGCCCGCACGGTCTCAGCCAATACCGCGCCTTCGTTGTAGCTCGGCACTATGATGTACACCTTGTCTTCCATGTCGCCGCAGCCCTTTTCGCTCAACCCTGTCGCATTCGTTGCCTGCCGTCACTTTCGCTCAATGCCGACACATCACGCACAGTCATCACCCACACACACTCCCCCCGCTCATGCGCTGTCACCGCGCAAAAGATAGCACACCAACAGCCGGCACACAGGCGCCACCAGCGAAAACGACCACCGTGACCGATTGCCACACCAGTAATCAGTCAGCCATTGAGAATGGACGCACGGCATGCCGCCGACGTCAACCCCAGGTAAGCAAGTGAGTTCCATTGCCTCTTTGGCTCCAGTCAGCTTCGCCGACTGAAGCCAAAGAGGCTGTGGAACACGGACCAATATGGCGCGCTACCCAGGGCGGCGCGCGCCTTCGGCGCCGCTTGCCCTGGGCTGGTATGCTTCGCGCTTTCAGCGCTTCTGCCGCTTCGCGGCCTGGGATGCCTGGCGCGCGCCAGGCTCCGCCTGCTGACAGCTGGCGACGGCGCGGGCTAAAAGCCCGCACCACGGTTGTGACAGGGGCGCGCCTTGGGCCGCCTGTTGCTCTATGGCTCAATTATCAATGGCTGACCGAATACCACACCAATCAGTTTTCCCCTCCGCCGCTCTTGCAGAACGGCGATGACCGGTTAAAGTATTACACGTTTTTCACCTGTCGCCAGCATAGCTCAGTGGTAGAGCAGCTCATTCGTAATGAGCAGGTCCTCGGTTCAAATCCGAGTGCTGGCTCCAGCTTAACGCCCTGCAATAACGCATGTTACCGCAGGGCGTTTTCTTTTGCCGGCAGCACCCCGCGTGACGGCGGCGAGCATTTATGTAGTGTCCCCGTCTCGTTCGCGGCTGAGCAACAACGCTAAGTCGTTAAGCTTGTTTTCTGCCAGGCGGTACGCTCGTGGTGTCGTCCGATACTTCTGACGGAACAGCTTGCTCAGGTAATTGCCGTCGCAGAAGCCACAGCGACGAGCGACCTCGTCAACGCTCAGCATCGTATCGACAAGGAGTTCTTTGGCCTGCTCAAGACGGTAGGTCGTCAGGTACTTTGTCGGCGTCATGCCAGTGGCCATATGAAAATGCCGGCAGAAATTCCTGCTGGACATGTGCACAGCCCGGGCCATCTGCTCGAGGGTGATCGGCCGCATGTAATTGCCTTTGATGAAACGAAAGGCGTTGCCGATGAGAAACTGCCCCCGCTGCGGTGCAAGCTTCCTTTGCGGCCCGACGTGAGCAAGCCTCAGGACGACATCCAGAAAGATGCTCAGGGACTCAATGAGACTTCCCGGCCCGCTTGCCTCCAAGGTGCCCTCAAGACGCTGAATTAGCGGTGCCAGCTCCGCAAGCTTAGCGGTCGCCAAGGTCATGACTGGCTTGACGACGACCTCCGGCGCAACAGGCTCCGTCGGAAAGACCTGGCGGAAAAATGGCAGGTCGTAGCCGTCCAGGATGGGCAACCCCAGCGTCCGCCAGTCATAAACGATATTGACGATTTCCAGGTCGTCCGTGTCATCATAGGCGTGGACGAAGCCCGGGTGAATGATCAGCACGTCCCCGGCATGGATGCGCACGGATAGTTCGTCCCTGTCCGTGACCAGATGCGTGCCGCTGCCCTGCAGCACAAAGACAATCTCCGAACAGTCGTGAACATGAAATTCGCGTTCGGGATGCTCGCCCAGTGGGACTCCCTCGACGTAAAGCGGGAGCCGGCCAAAACCAATTCGTTCCTCCAAAACCCACTGCATGATTTTTTTTACCACGACGGCCTCCGTTGTACATGGCAAGAAAGTACTAAAACATGGCGTGATTGTCAAGAAAAATCGTTTTTTAATTTCTGCACTCCGCGTACACTAATAGTAGTCCGTCCATCCCATCGCTTTTCCTGGCCGATATGCAACCACGGAGGCACATCATGACGAATCCAATGCCGCAACGTCCCCGAAGTCTGTTCACGCTGATCGAACTGCTGGTCGTGATTGCCATCATCGCCATCCTGGCCGCCATGCTCCTCCCCGCCTTGGCCAAGGCACGCCTAAAAGCGCAGACAAGCAATTGCGTCAACAATATGAAACAAATCGGCCTAGGCTTGACTATGTACATTGACGACCACAACGGCATGATGCCAATGATGCAGAATTATTTCTTATCCTCAGTTGCCCCCTATGAGGGAAACTGGCTGTTTAAGGGCAATGATCCGGTAGCGTTGGGATTGGTCATGTTCCATGGCTACCTTGGCGGGTCTGGCAACAGCAAGGCCGACTGGCTCGGTTCGCCTCGTCCCAAGTGCCTGAACTGCAGCTTTATGGTCAAGGAAGGCTACAAAGCCAATAGCGAACGATGCGACTACTATTATTTGCGGGACAGCCATGGCACTTCACCACAATACTACAGCTATAATGACCCCAAGTCGCCGCAGATGTGCAAAACCACGACTGGCTTCACCCAGCATTATTACACGTTGGATACGCAGATGACAATGGTTGTCTGCGGCGCCTGCTACTACAATTTCAACAACCTGTCGGGCCTGCATGTCAATGCCCTCCCCGCGCTACATGTCGACGGTCATGTCGAATTACACCTGTATAGCAAGTGGAACAGCAGCACCAGCGATCTCGTGACCCGAGCACGCAATGCGTTGATGGCAATGGATGGACGCAGATAATTGCCATAGAAGACGCGGTGCCAAGACAGAGGCCAAGACAACTTGCGCCTTCCGGCAAATGAAGGTGGTGAACACCATAGTGTGAACCGGCTGCAGTTATCGAATCTCCACTATGGATACTGGCCTGGCTGTCTGCATGATCTCTGCAACATCAAGAATCCCCCCGCCCCCTATTTGGATGACACTAGGCACCCTCAAAGGAATTTTACCCGTATGAAGAGAATATTGGCGCTGGCGCTGTTTCTGGGAACCATAAGTATGTCATGGTCCATCCCAGTCGATTTACTGCATTGCGAATTCAGTCGCACGTCCCCTCCCAACATGGCCTTATCCGCCACCCCAATGGATTTGACGCGTACGCCATTGGGCTGGCTCGTGAAAATACCGCAAAAAGGGACAACGGAACCATTGCGATTGCCCCATGACCCATGGATTCGCCCACGGCCAGTCGCAGTCGTTCTTCGCGCGGAGACGCTGCGGGGAAAAGCCAAGTTCAGGCTCAACATGGTTGATGGCCACGGACGCTGGTATGCAACCGGCTGGCAGGAGCTGACACCAGGCCAAGACCGGATAGTCGTGCCGCTTGAGGGAATGCCTGAGGGCAAGGGAACCTGCCGCCTGATGAACATGGTTATTGACACTGAAGTCACGGATAGCGAACTGCTGCTTAAACGCTTGGACGTGATATTCAACCGGCCAGCTATGGAAGCAGTTCAGTGGGTTATGGATACAGGCGATGGCATGTTACCGTTTTATACCAATGCCCCCAGTTTCATTCTCCGCAACAGCTCTGATACACCGGTCACCCGCCAAGAAAAAATCACCTTTACAGACATGTACGGAAGCCACTATGACGTTGCCAGCGATGTGGATCTGGCTCCCTACAGTGAGATCCGTTTGACGCCGCCCCAAACGCCACCACACATCGGCGTCTGGTACGGCCCGGCCACGGATTTGGCACCACGGGTCATGTTCGCTATCACGCCGGAAAATGGCCTCGCGACACCAGCCAATGATGAATTCGACTTTGCGGTCGATAACCATTGGATCAATCCCGCGGTCGTGGAATCCATGCGTTATCTGGGCATCAGAGCCGCGCGCACCATCGTCGGCTGGGAACGTATTCAACCAAAGGGGCCCAACGACTGGAGCTATCGCGATTTTGACGCACGGTTGGATGCGCTAAGCGCAGTCGGCATCAAGATGCGCGACACCCTGGTCTTTACTCCGGCATGGGCCGCCATCGACAATCCCAAACAACTGCGTTTCCCCCGTAATCGCCGACCGCGCCAAGACTACTGGGAAAAATATGTGCGTGCCATGGTCGAACGTTACGGAGACAAGGTGCAGTTCTTTGAATTGTGGAACGAGCCGGACCTAAAAGGTTTTGTGGATTTCCCGGTGGATGAGTACATCACGTTGTGCCGATCGGCGCGACGTATCGCCCACGAGGTCAATCCCAGACTGAAATTGGCCAGCGGCGGCTTCGCCACCATGTCACCAAGCCTTGACGGCGGCGCCCCGGCAAGATTTCATGAAGAAGTTCTTCGCCAGGCAAAAGACACCTTTGATCTCCATAGCTATCATGAGCACGGCTATTTCCCTCATTTCCAGCAGATGGTGGACCAGTATTTTCTGCCGATGCGTGAACGCTGCGAGGTCACCGTGCCCTGGCTGGCCAGTGAAACAGCCATGCATTCGGCCAACAGTACTGATTTTGCCCAAGCGGACTGCCTGTTCAAAAAACTGCTGTTCAGTTGGGCACGGGGGGCGATTAGTTATACCTGGTATGGGCTTTGCAATAACGGCTACGACCTCAAATACAGCGAGGATAACTTTGGAATCCTTGACCGCTTCATGAGCCCAAAATACATCTTTGCGGTTTATGCCGCGATTGTCCGGGAATACCAGACAGCCAAATACCAAGGCCAAATACAATGCCCGGGCGCCCCCTGGTTATTCGCATTTTGCACCCCGAAAGCAGTTCTGCTCGCAAATTGGGCGGCGACGAACTCTACAGCCAGTGCCATCTATGCGGCATACGCCAATGCTTCGTCCGCAACCCAGCTGGATTTGGCTGGAAATGGCAGCAACCGGGCAACACGACAGGGCGTGGCACTCTTTACCGTGACCGGAAGCGGCAGTACCCTGGTCCTCCAGGGGGCCACGGCGGTAGATAAAGTGAAACCTGTCGGGGTGTTGAATATCCCTGAGGCCGTGTCCCTGAATTCTAATACCAACGGACAACTCACGATATGCAATCCGTGGAACGACACCGTGACTTGCCGCATTTCACCTCGCCTCTCAGCGGGACAAAGCATCTCCGGTCTGCCTGGCGATATCACTCTGCTTGCCAACGAGACGCGATCACTGCCCTTCACCTTGCGCTGTGAACAAGATGCCACCAGTCTGAATATCCAATGCCAGTTTGCTTCCCACCCGACAATGGACATTGCCGCACCGCTGCAAACGACCCTCGTCAGCGAAAACGCCGACTTCAGTCGTCCGCCCGATTTTATCTTGGACCAGTATTCACAACTGGTCAGCTCCTTCGAGTTCGATCCAGCCAGTGCCGCCACCCTATGGCGCGGCCCCAACGACCTCAGCGCAAAAGTCTGGATTGGACTATATGCGGATAAGTTACACATTCGAGCCGAGGTCCAAGATGACCGCCAGGTCTTTTCACCAGAAGCGACAAACATCTGGAAGGGCGACAGCATTCAAATGGCCTTGGGCTTTCCTGGTCAGCAAGGCCATTTCGAGCTCGGTGCCGCTCTCGACGGCCAGGGCCTGGCAATTCCTGACGTCTGGATTACCCCGGCGACGTATGCAATTGCCGCATTGCGTCAGGCCATGGAACTCCACATTAACCGCGAAGGCAGCAACACGATGTATCAGCTGGCCTTGCCGATCGCAAGCTTGGGAATGAAACCTGCCCGCCTGCGAGAAGGTTTCCGCTTCAATTTTTTAGTCAACGACAATGACGACGGCTTGACCAGAAAGTGCTACCTACGCCTCGCACCGGGCATCGGTTCGGCCCAGACCATGGACGCATCACCCATGATCATATGTAAGTAATGCAAGATCGGGTTGACCACGCCCAACAAAAGGAACGCCACCATGCCCATGCTGTGGATGCAGCCATCACGACCGGTCAAGACGCCGGCGGTCGTCGTTTTTCGTACCCGCTTCACGCTCAAGGCCCAGACCGGCTTCACGCTGCATTATTCGGCGGATGAGCACGCGGATATCTTCTTGAACGGCGAACGGCTTTGCGCCGGCCCCCAGCGCGGCACCGCCACGCGCTGGTTTCTGGAAACATACCGCTGCACGCTCGGCCCCGGCGATTACACTCTCACCGCGCGCGTGCTCATGTTCGGCAAGCAGTGGACGGCCTTCGCCCAGCATTCACTCGCAATGGGCTTCTACGCCGACTCGGAACTGTTGACCTCGGCGTGGCAATGGCAGGAAATGACCGGCGTCACTTGGGAAAAGCCCTTCCCCGACTGGGCAATGTACCCGCACCCCCAGCTATCAACGGCGGCCAACCACGACATTCTCGCCGGCGAAAGCGGCCAGTGGGCTCCCGTGGTCTACCGCGAAGACAATCGGCCCATGCAGTCACGCACTCTGCCGGCACTGCGCTACGAGCCCGAAAATGCCTACAAGATCGTCAGCCGGAACAACAGCCTGCTCTTTGTTTTTGACCGCTATGTCTGCGTATGGAGCGATTTTCGCTTCGCCGGCAAAGGCACCGTGACCATACGCTGGGCAGAATGCCTCTACGCCCCCGGCACCTTCGACAAACACGACCTCAGCGGCGAAAAGGGCAATCGCGACGATAGCACCGGCAAGGAATGGATCGGCAACGGCACCCGCATCGACCTGGACGGCGGCAGCTGCCACTGGCACGATTTCTGGTGGCAGGCCGGGCGATACATGCTCTTGGAATTCACCGGCTCTGCCACCCTCGTCAAAGCCACCTTCCATGCCACCGGCTACCCATGGCAACGGGAATGGCAGCTGAAGACGTCCAGCGCCGAACTCAACCAGGTCCTCGAAATGGCTTGGCAGACCATCCTCATGTGCTCCCACGACAGCTTCGTGGACTGCCCGTACTTCGAACAGCTGCACTACGTCAGCGATGCCCGCCTGCAAGCGCTGAGCACGCTGGTCACCACCCGTGACACGGCACTCATCCACGAATCCCTGCGGACTTTCGCGGCTTCACAGCAGCCAAGCGGCATGATTCATTCACGAACGCCATCCAAAATGCCGCAGGTCATTCCGTCCTTCGCCTTGATCTACATCCTGATGCTCAATGACGTCGCCGACTGGCGAGGCCGCGACGAGTGTCAACCATACATCGACTGCGCCAGAAAAATCATGGGGTTCTTCGCCAATCACGCCCAGGACGCGCTACTGCACTTCCCCGGCTGGACCCATATCGACACCCCGGAATGGCAGGACGGCGATCCCGCATGGAATTTCGTGGACTGGGTTGAACAATGGCCCCTGGGCGTTCCACCCGGCGACTGCGTCATCAACCTCTTCCACCTCCTTGCCTTGGAAAGCATGGTGCGCCTCGACCCGGAACGCGCCGATGACTACGAACGGCAGGCACAAGTGCTCAGCACAGCCATCCGCCGCCACTATGAAGTCCCCGGCGTCGGTTTCGCCGATGACCAAGAGCGCACCGTCTTCTCCGAACACGCGCAAGCGCTGGCAACACTCAGTCCCCATCTGCCCAATTACGCCCCGGACATCCCCGGCGCGGCAGAAACCAGCGTCAGCTTCTCATACTACTACCTCGAAGCCACCAGAAAACTGCGCCGGCACGATCTCTTCGCCAAGCGCCTGGCCAAGTGGCACGCCTTGCCGGCCAGCGGCTTGACCACACTGCCGGAAAATTTTGGCCGCACCCGCTCCGACTGCCATGGCTGGAGTTCGCACATCATCCACCACGGTTTCGCATCCGTATTGGGCCTGCGGCCCCACGCTGACCACCGCGATCACTGGTGTCTGAACCCGATGCCCATCGGCCCCGCCTTCATGGAAGGGTCACTCCCGCTTGGCGACGGCATCTTCAGCTTTCGCCTGGAACAGCTCAACGGCTCACAGGCCAGGCTGCATTACGTTATTCCTCCCGGCCAACACATCCATTTCCAAGGAAAAGAATTGTCAGCACCGGTAGGCGATATCGCCATCGCGATCAACACGCCCCCAGATATCAACGCCCTAGCCTGTGCCACAACGCTTGCCCAATAATCACCCACGCGACTTGGTTGCTCAAGCTGTTTTTTGCGTCACGGCAGTATTATCTTGGACGGATGCATCATCCGCGTCACTTACCCGCCTGCCGTCATCATATGCCCCGCCATTCCAGTCACCGCATGCCCCAACCCTCCTATCAGCAAAGATCCCCCCATGCCGCAACGTCATTATTTCGCCTACCGTTCTTTCCGGGTGCAATTCCCAAAAGTGGGTCATTGCGCGATGGGGTAAACACTACCCCCCCCCATTTTTTTTGCAAGTACTCGACTTGCTTTTTTTTGTTGTCGTTGTATGGTATGCTAAACCGCATATATTCAAGGAGTTGCGACGATGGCGATGGAAAAGCAACGCGATTTGGCAAAGGAACTGGTGAAGCTGTGTGGTCTGGTGCGCGGATCGATTGTCCATACGACGCGCAAGTGCGGGCGCGCACAATGCGAATGCGCGAAAGGCAAGCAGCATCCGTTCTGCTACCTGTCGCGGTCTTCAGCTGGTTCGAAAAACAAGATCCAGTATGTGAAGCCGTCCGAGGAAAAAGCGTTTGAGCGTGCCGTGGCCATGTATGAGCGCGCATGGGCAATCATCGAGGAACTGTCTGAACTCAACATCAAGGAGATCAAGGAAAATGGGAATGACGGACGAAGAACTGAACGCCCTGGTGGAAAAAAAGCTTCTCGAACGCAAAGCCGAGATCGTCCAGGCGCTGAAAACATTCAACCGGAGCCCGTCGGCGAAGACCTTCAAGGAAGCGGAAAACACACCGGATCGCCTGTTGGGACAGGCGATGGACGACATCGTGGCGGAGGTGCTGCAAAAGACGGTGGGAGACGTCCGAATAGAAAGGCCCGCTAAAAAAAACTCCGGTACCACGGGCAAAGGCTGACCAGCATTCAGCTCAAGCATGGGAAGTATACCTCGATTACCGGGGCCTACTATCTGCCCGTAAAAGAGAAGCGTCGCGGGCGCAAGCGCGGCACGGGTAGACGCGGCGTGGCGGGCACAGGCAGGTTTCCCGCTTTGCTTTTGTTAGGCGTCCTTGCCGGCGCTTCGCCTGCTTTGTGCGAGGATGTCACGCTGGAAGGGCTGCGAGACTCCTACGAAGAGGCGTCCAATGCGTTGCGCTTACGGGGCCGGGACATTTCGGCCAAGCGCGTCGGCACGATCAGCCGGGCTGTCGGTCATGCTTCCCTGAAAGCGAGGGAACGACGGCTCGCTTGTCTTCGTGTGAGCAACGAGGCCGAGGGAAAAAGACTCGCGGTCGCCATGGACGGGGGACGCGTCCTCATACGAACGAACAAGCGCGGGCGCAAGACCGCCAAGGGCTATCATACCTATGCCGCCGACTGGCGCGAACCAAAGCTGTTCATCATCTACGAACTGGACGCCGAGGGCCGGAAAATGCGCAAGGGACTTGAACGCTGCGACGGCACCATCGGCGGCCCGGAGGACATCACTCGGCTGCTGGTGGCGGAGCTCAGGGCGATGGGCGCGCAGAACGCGAAATCAATCACGTTCCTGGGCGACGGCGCAAAATGGATATGGAACAGGATTGACCAGATTATCGAAGAAGTCGGCATCGACAGAGCGCGCGTGTCAACCTGCCTTGACTACTACCACGCGGTCGAGCATCTTGCACGCGTCGCGGAGGCTAAGACGTTTGCAAGCCAGATCGAGAAGCGCGCGTGGCTCGACAACATGAAAAAACTGCTCAAGAAGGCTCCTCCCGCAGTGTTCCTTGCTGAACTGGCCAAATCAAGACGGCGTGGCAACGCGGTCATCAGGCGGGAATATGCGTATTTCAAAACCAACATGTCGGCAATTGACTATGCCAGGCTCAGCAGAGAGAAACAGCCGATTGGCTCTGGAGCGATTGAAAGCGCCGTGCGCAGAATCGTGAACCTGAGAATCAAAGGTGCGGGCACGTTCTGGAAGCTGGAGAACGCGGAGGCGGCACTCCACCTGAGGTGTCAGCTTAAAACCAACAACTGGAGCATGTTCTACGCCGATTTACTCAATGGCCTGGCTGCATAGGCGCTACCCACTTTTGGGAATTGCACCCGTTCTTTCCAGCCGGAATTTGCCGCTATGCGCCGTTTTGCGCAGGCCGGGGTGGACACCATCTGCTTTTTGCCGGCCAACACCGTCAATTCCCTGGGGCAGCCCTACTCGTCGTACCCGCCCATCTGGCACTGGTATGAGCGCTACGACTTCGCCTCACTGGATCGGCAAATTGCCGATTTGCAGGAGGCGTCGCCAGGCGCGTCGCTCATCTGCATCGTCGATCTGAACTCGCCGGCATGGCTGTCGCGACAGCTCAGCCTGGCGCATGAATCCGGCGACAGCTTCACCCATCTGAGCGAATGCCTCGCCAATCCGCGCTGGCAACAAGCCGTCAAGCGCTACCTCGGCGAATTCCTCCGCCACTGCGAAACACACCACGCCGATCGCATCGTCGCCTACGTCCTCGCTTGCGGACACACCGACGAGTGGTTTGATCACAATGGTGAAATCTGCGGCCTGCTCAAAGAACAGGCCTACCAGGCATGGCGGCAGGAAAAACAGCTGCCGCCGCAGGCGCCACCAAGCGCAAAAGCACTGAACAGCCCCGATTACGACGATCTGCTTTTCGACCCGGCCCAGTCACCCGGCGTCTTCGCCTACCGGCGCTTCTGCAACGAGCTGATCGGCAAGAGTATCTGCGAATTCGCCGCCGAAGCCCGCCGCGCCATCCGCCCGCAAGCAGAAATCGGCGTCTTCTATGGCTATGTCATGACCCGCCTCGGCGCCGCCGAAAGCGGCCACCTCTGCTACGAACGCGTGCTACAGTGCCCCGACATCGATTTCATCATCTCGCCCGGCTCCTACGGCGACCGCGCCATGGGCGGCGGCGGCGGCTGGCTCGGCTGCGCCGGCAGCGAGAAACTCGCCGGCAAAAATCACCTCCACGAATGCGACCAGCGAACGCACACCCACAACCGCCGTCTCAGCCCATACGTGTCGCTGGAAGTCCCACACTGGCAGGACAGCCGCGAAGACCTCGCCGGCATCAAACGCGAATTCGCCCTGGCGCTAGTCAACCGCGCGTCGCTCTGGTGGTTCGATATGTGGGGCGGCTTCTACCAGGAACCCGCCCTCTTCGAAGCATTCCGCCGCATGAAGGACCTCTACGCGCGCTGGGTTGACTGCCCGTCCCGGCCAATCGCACAAACCGCACTCATCGTCGACCCCGACGCGCTCTACTACTTCACCCAGCGCTCGCCGCGGCAAAAGGGCTTCCAGACCCACGCCCGTCAGCAGCTCAACCGCCTCGGCGCGCCCTTCGCATGCTACTGCTTCAACGACATTCCACGCATCCCCAATCTCGCCGACATCAAATTCTTCGTCTTCGCCTGTCAGTGGGAAATCACCAGCGAAAAGGCCGACGTCCTGCGCCGCTATGTCCTCAAGGACAAGCGGGTGGTCCTCTGGCTCTACGCACCCGGACTCAGCGATGGAATGTCTCTCGACCCAAACCGCGTCAAACTATGGACCGGCACCACCGCCGCCGAGCAAACTGACCTGGGCAATAGGGCGTTGCACGATCCGCCCCGCACCACACAACAGGCCGGTGGCAGCACTGTGGAAGAGACGGGACTGAGCGCCTGCGCCATGGACGGCTGGACGTCAGCATTCCTACCCACGCCCGACGCCCTGACCCCAGCCATGCTCAAACAACTCGCCCGGCAAGCCCGAGTCCATCTCTACACCGATGCCGAAGTGCCCATCTACGCCGACCACCAACTGCTCGCCATCCACAGCGCCCACGACGGCATCATCACCATCCGCCTGCCAAACACATGCCAGCACATCACCGATCTGTTCTCCGGCAAATGCGTCGCCAGTAATAGCAATACCTTCGACTGGCACCCCAATGCCCCGGACAGCGCACTCTTCGCTCTCCATAACGACAAGGACGACTAACGCCCACACACGGCAAAATCCATCGGGAAGCGCCGAGGGACGCGGGAACGCTTTAACACCCGTCGCCAACGCGAAACATGCGCACTATGCTTCGGGAAATGGCATCGTGCGGCGCTGCGGGCTAAAAGCCCGCAGTACGGTCGCGAAACAGGCGCACGATGCTTCGGAGTATGGCATCGTGCGCCGCTGCGGGCTAAAAGCCCGCAGCGGGGAAACAGGCGACAGGGCACCGCTTAGCGCGGCATGATCCAATAGCCCTTGCCGACTTCCAGGCAAATTTCATTATTGATGACCACCGGCGGCCGATAGCTGCCCAAGGCCCACTCCCACACAATGTATTCTGCGGCAGGCAGGAAGGTCTCTTCAACAACGCCGACGAAATTCCAGCCATCGCCGAGTTCCAGGTTGCCGTTTTGGGGCACGTCCCCCGCCAGTGGCAAGTAGTCCGGGCTGGCGGCAAAAATCCAATAGGCCTTGCCAGGGAGCACGGAGTTTGCCAGGATATAACTGCCAAGATCGCCGTCCAGCGTAAATGGGCTGTAGCTGAGCAGGCTTTCTTGCGACTCGACAGTCAGGTTTAGCGGCACGCTGATCATATTCCAACCCGCCAGCAGCGATACGGCCGGCTGCGTCGCGCCAAACACCAGAATTTGTGGCGATTCCAGGGTGCCCACTTCACCGCCAATCTGCGCCGGTATCTTCGTACTACTGTCATGCACCAGCTCCGTGCCGGCGAGCCAGAGCTTGAACGTCAGCTCCTCGCCCGTGGTGGCGACATTGACCGTCAGATTCACAAAAATTTGTTCATCAAACGGCACTACCGTTTCACAGCCGCGCAATTCCTGGCCGGCAAAAACGCCGACAACGCTGCCCTCGGGAACGATAGTGCTCTCGCCCTCGAGACGCAGCTCGCCAAGGATGGTCATTTGCACATTTTGGTAGATCACCGGCTCTCCCCAAGGCATGACGCTAATTGGCACAGCCTCATATTGAGCAGTGATGGTCACATCGTTGTCGACTTGGCTAAAGCTTTGATCCCAGCCTGTGAATTGCCAGCCGACTATGGGAGAAACTTCCGGTGCGATGGCTCCACCCCCGGCTTCAACATTCTGCTGAAGCGCCCCGCCGCCAGTACGCACGCCGTAATCACCAAGAACAAACGTCACCTTATAGAGAGTCGCGCCAAACACCAGAATTTGTGGCGATTCCAGGGTGCCCACTTCACCGCCAATCTGCGCCGGTATCTTCGTACTACTGTCATGCACCAGCTCCGTGCCGGCGAGCCAGAGCTTGAACGTCAGCTCCTCGCCCGTGGTGGCGACATTGACCGTCAGATTCACAAAAATTCGTTCTTCAAACGGCACTACCGTTTCACAGCCGCGCAATTCCTGGCCGGCAAAAACGCCGACCACGCTGCCCTCGGGAATGATAGTGCTCTCGCCCTCGAGACGCAGCTCGCCAAGGATGGTCATTTGCACATTTTGGTAGATCACCGGCTCTCCCCAAGGCATGGCTGGAACTTGCTCTCCGCCCCTGGTTTTTGCGCTGGCGGCGCGGGTGGCCACAGCTTCCTGATAGATCAGTGTGGTGTCGGCATTGACTCTGATCCAGTAGCCGCGGCCGGGATTAAGTTGCTTGAGCGTGTTGAGAGGCCCAAGAGCGGGTGAATAATTTTTGTTCTCGCCTATCACCTTTTCCACTTGCGGCAAGATGCCCGCCAAGGCCCCAGCGACAGCCGAGGGTGATGAAAGGATGTACCCGACGTTGTTCCAGCCTTTTTTCAGGGTGATCGGCGTAGCTGCCGCATTGAGTGGCATTCCCGTAACCGTCAGTTCAGCGGCGGCTGACATATTGACCCAGTGTCCCAAGCCGGGGCGCATCTGCTTCAAGGTGTTGAGGGCGCCATAGCCCGGCACGTAGTTCTTGTTGTCGCTGATGATCTTCTTGAGCTTGTCCATAACCGGCGCGAATACTGCAGCCGGTGAATCGTCGGCAAAGCCAACAAAGAAAGAGATGTGGTTCCAGCCCGCCAACAGGGACACTGTCTGCGTAACCGATCCAAAGGACAAAATCACCGGATCGTCCACGGTTCCCTGCTCACCGGCAATTTTCGCCGACACGGTCGTCGCGCTATCCATTATTTCCTTTGTGTCAGCTAGCCAGAGTTTGAAAGTCAGCACCTCGTTGTCAGCATTGACTTGAACCGTTAGGTTGACCGAGAAACGCCCTTCAAAAGACAGCACCGTTTCTTTGCCACGCAACTCTTCGCCGACGAAAACGGCAACGACACTGCCTGCGGCAACCACTTCGCCATTGCCAATAAGCACATCGGCAATAATGGTCATGGGCACATTCATGTAATTTACGGGATCGCCCCAGGGTGAAGCCACGTCAATCCGCACGCCGGTGTCGGGTGCGCTGTAGTCGCTGGCGCGCGTGCCGTTGCCATCCACTGCGGCGCTGACCCAGTAGGTGTAGGTCGTGCCGACCTCCGCCGTATTGTCGGCGTAGCTCAGGGCGCTCTGCCAGCTGCCCAGTGCCGTCTTGGTGCCGCCGGCGGACGTCGCCCGCCAGACGCGGTAATGCGTCGCGCCATCGACCGCCGACCAGCTCACGGTCACGGCTGTGGAGTCGTTATCCGTCGCGGCCACATTCAACGGCGCGGCAAGTGCGCGGAAGCCGGCGTCGGCGGCGCTGTAGGCGCTGTCGCCGGCGGCGTTGCTGGCGGCCACCCAGTAGGTGTACATGACGCCGGGGCTGGCGCTGCTGTCCGTATAGGTCGTGCCACTGGGACTGCTTAGGAGTGTGGCCGCAGACGAATTGTCCGACGTGCCCCGGTACAGCTTGTAGCCCGTTGCGCCGGCAGACGCCGTCCAGGACAGACTCACCGCGTCGGTTGCCGTGCCATCGCTGGCCGCCAGACCCGTCGGGGCAGGGAGTGTAGCGGCAATCCGCACGCCGGTGTCGGGTGCGCTGTAGTCGCTGGCGCGCGTGCCGTTGCCATCCACTGCGGCGCTGACCCAGTAGGTGTAGGTCGTGCCGACCTCCGCCGTCGTGTCGGCGTAGCTCAGGGCGCTCTGCCAGCTACCCAGGGCCGTCTTGGTGCCGCTGGCGGACGTCGCGCGCCAGACGCGGTAATGCGTCGCGCCATCGACCGCCGACCAGCTCACGGTCACGGCTGTGGAGTCGTTATCCGTCGCGGCCACATTCAACGGCGCGGCAAGTGCGCGGAAGCCGGCGTCGGCGGCGCTGTAGGCGCTGTCGCCGGCGGCGTTACTGGCGGCCACCCAGTAGGTGTACATGACGCCGGGGCTGGCGCCGCTGTCCGTATAGGTCGTACCGCTGGGGCTGCTTAGGAGTGTGGCCGCAGACGAATTGTCCGACGTGCCGCGATACAGCTTGTAGCCCGTTGCGCCGGCAGACGCCGTCCAGGACAGACTCACCGCGTCGGTTGCCGTGCCATCGCTGGCCGCCAGCCCCGTCGGGGCAGGGAGTGTAGCGGCAATCCGCACGCCGGTGTCGGGTGCGCTGTAGTCGCTGGCACGCGTGCCGTTGCCATCCACTGCGGCGCTGACCCAGTAGGTGTAGGTCGTGCCGACCTCCGCCGTCGTGTCGGCGTAGCTCAGGGCGCTCTGCCAGCTACCCAGGGCCGTCTTGGTGCCGCTGGCGGACGTCGCGCGCCAGACGCGGTAATGCGTCGCGCCATCGACCGCCGACCAGCTCACGGTCACTGCAACAGTGTCGTTATCCGTCGCGGCCACATTCAACGGCGCGGCGAGCTTGCGATAGCCGGTGTCGGCGGCGCTGTAGGCGCTGTCGCCGGCGGCGTTACTGGCGGCCACCCAGTAGGTGTACATGACGCCGGGGCTGGCGCTGCTGTCCGTATAGCTCGTGCCGCTGGGGCTGCTCAGCAGCGTGGCCGTGGCGGCGTTGTCCGACGTGCCCCGGTACAGCTTGTAGCCGGTTGCGCCGGCAGACGCCGTCCAGGAGAGACTCACCGCGTCAAGTGAGGTGCCGTCGCTGGCCGCCAGCCCCGTCGGGGCAACAGGCGCAGCGGCAATCCGCACGCCAGTATCGGCGGCGCTGTAGTCGCCGGCGCGCGTGCCATTGCTATCCACCGCGGCGCTGACCCAATAGGTGTAGGTCGTGCCGACCTCCGCCGTATTGTCACTGTAGCTCAGGGCGCTCTGCCAGCTGCCCAGGGCCGTCTTGGTGCCGCCGGCGGACGTCGCCCGCCAGACGCGGTAATGCGTCGCGCCAGTTACTGCCGACCAGCTTACCGTCACTGCAGCGGTGTCGTTATCCGTCGCGGCCACATTCAGCGGCGCCGCGAGCTTGCGATAGCCGGTGTCGGGTGCGCTGTAGGCGCTGTCGCCGGCGGCGTTGCTGGCGGCCACCCAGTAGGTGTAGAGCACGCCGGGGCTGGCGCTGCTGTCCGTATAGCTCGTGCCGCTGGGGCTGCTCAGCAGCGTGGCCGCAGTTGCGTTGTCCGACGTGCCGCGATACAGCTTGTAGCCCGTTGCGCCGGTTGCCGCCGTCCAGGAGATACTCACGGCGTCGGTTGCTGTGCCATCGCTGGCCGCCAGCCCCGTCGGGGCAGGAAGTGCGGCGGCAATCCGCGCGCCAGTATCGGCGGCGCTGTAGTCGCTGGCGCGCGTGCCGTTGCCGTCTACTGCGGCGCTGACCCAATAGGTGTAGGTCGTGCCGACCTCCGCCGTATTGTCGGCGTAGCTCAGGGCTGTCTGCCAACTGCCCAGGGCCGTCTTGGTGCCGCTGGCGGAACTCGCCCGCGAAACGCGGTAATGCGTCGCACCATCGACTGCCGACCAGCTCACGGTCACCGCAACGGTGTCGTTATCCGACGCGGATACATTCAGCGGCGCGGCAAGTGCGCGGAAGCCGGCGTCGGGTGCGCTGTAGGCGCTGTCGCCGGCGGCGTTGCTGGCGGCCACCCAGTAGGTGTAGAGCACGCCGGGGCTGGCGCCGCTGTCCGTGTAGGTCGTGCCACTGGGGCTGCTCAGCAGCGTGGCTGCGGTTGCGTTGTCCGACGTGCCCCGGTACAGTTTGTAGCCCGTTGCGCCGGTTGCCGCCGTCCAGGAGATACTTACGGCGTCGGTTGCCGTGCCATCGCTGGCCGCCAGCCCCGTCGGGGCGGCGGGCACGGTTGGGGTGGTAGGGCCGCCCCATACTGCTGTCGGCAGACCACCAAACTCTTCGCCCCAGCCGGCAGTACCGGACAAGTAATAGGCCGTACCAGGAACGTTGACAAACACATCATAACCCAATTCCGGCGGCTCGCTAGTAAAGTATACACCTGCAAGACTCACACAATCTACAAACGCATAATCCCCGATGCTGGTCAGGCCGGCGCCAAATTCCACGCTGGTCAGGCCGGAACAGCCCTCAAACGCTTCCCACCAGATGCTGGTCACACTGTCGGGTATGTCCACGTTGGTGAGGCCGGTACAGCCATAAAACGCATAGGCCCCGATGCTGGTCAGGCCGCTGCCAAAATCCACGCTGGTAAGGCCGGTGCAGCCCGAAAACGCCCAATCCCCGATGCTGGTCACGCTGTCCGGTATCACCATGTTGGTAATACCGGTAAGGCCTGAAAAAGCGCCCCCCCCAATGTCGGTCATGGCAGCGGGCACTTTCACGCTGGTGAGCCCGGAGCAACCCGAAAGCGCGCTATCCCCAATGCTGGTCACACTGTCGGGTATGTCAAGGATGGCGAGGCCGGAGCAACCCGAAAACGCATAGTTCCCGATGCTGATCAAGCTGTTGGGTAGGTCCACGTTGGTGATGCCGGTACAGCCATCAAACGCATTGTCCCCGATGCTGGTCACTCCCGCCCTAATCACCACGCTGGTGAGGCCGGAGTTGCTAAAACCCATGCCCACCACATTGGCGCTCGCTACGGAGGCGCCAATCACCATGCTGGTGAGCTCGGAGCAGCCAGAAAACGCCTCCCACCCGATGCTGGTCACGTTGTCGGGTATGTCAATGCTGGTGAGGCCGGTACAGCCATAAAACGCATAGGCCCCGATGCTGGTCAGGCCGCTGCCAAAATCCACGCTGGTAAGGCCGGTGCAGCCCGAAAACGCCCAATCCCCGATGCTGGTCACGCTGTCCGGTATCACCATGCTGGTAATACCGGTAAGGCCTGAAAAAGCGCCCCCCCCAATGTCGGTCATGGCAGCGGGCACTTTCACGCTGGTGAGCCCGGAGCAACCCGAAAGCGCGCTATCCCCAATGCTGGTCACACTGTCGGGTATGTCAAGGATGGCGAGGCCGGAGCAACCCGAAAACGCATAGTTCCCGATGCTGATCAAGCTGTTGGGTAGGTCCACGTTGGTGAGGCCGGTACAGCCATCAAACGCATTGTCCCCGATGCTGGTCACTCCCGCCCTAATCACCACGCTGGTGAGGCCGGAGTTGCTAAAACCCATGCCCACCACATTGGCGCTCGCTACGGAGGCGCCAATCACCATGCTGGTGAGCTCGGAGCAGCCAGAAAACGCCTCCCACCCGATGCTGGTCACGTTGTCGGGTATGTCAATGCTGGTGAGGCCGGTACAGCCATAAAACGCATAGGCCCCGATGCTGGTCAGGCCGCTGCCAAAATCCACGCTGGTAAGGCCGGTGCAGCCCGAAAACGCCCAATCCCCGATGCTGGTCACGCTGTCCGGTATCACCATGCTGGTAATACCGGTAAGGCCTGAAAAAGCGCCCCCCCCAATGTCGGTCATGGCAGCGGGCACTTTCACGCTGGTGAGCCCGGAGCAACCCGAAAGCGCGCTATCCCCAATGCTGGTCACACTGTCGGGTATGTCAAGGATGGCGAGGCCGGAGCAACCCGAAAACGCATAGTTCCCGATGCTGATCAAGCTGTTGGGTAGGTCCACGTTGGTGAGGCCGGTACAGCCATCAAACGCATTGTCCCCGATGCTGGTCACGCTGTCGGAGATGTCCACGCTGGTAAGGCTAGAGCAGCCTTCAAACGCATAGTTCCCGATGCTGGTCACGCTGTCGGGGATGTCCACGTTGGTGAGGCTCCCACAGCCCGAAAATGCGCCCCCCCCGATGCTGGTCAGGCCCTCCCGAATCACCACGCTGGTAAGGCCGGAACAGCCCGCAAACGCATTGTCCTCCATGCTGGTCACGCTGGTCGGAATCACAACACTAGTGAGGCCGCTACAGTATGCAAACGCAGAATTCTCGATGCTGGTCACGCTGTCAGGAAGCCCCACTCTGACAAGACTGTAACAATAATAAAACGCCGATGGGCCGATGTTGGTCACCCCGGGGGGAATCGTCACAGTCGCTAGGCTATAGCAATCGGAAAAAGTCCCCTCTTCAATTATGGAAACGCTGTTGGGTATCGTCACACTGGCAAGGGCATAACACCAGGAAAACGCCCAGGGGCCGATGTTAGTCACGCTGGTAGGAATGACGACGCTGGTGAGGCCGGTGCAGCCACCAAAGGCATTTTCCCCGATACTTGTCACGCCTGAAGGGATGACTACGCTGGTGAGGCCGCCACAGCCTGCAAACGCGGCCCCCCCGATGCTGGTCACGCTGGTCGGAATCACAACACTAGTGAGGCCGCTACAGTATGCAAACGCAGAATTCCCGATACTGGTCACGCTGGCCGGTATCTCTATGCTGGTGAGGCCGCTAAGGCCTGAAAAAGCACCATCCCCGATGCTGGTCATGGCGGCGGGAACATTCACGCTGGTGAGGCCGGAGCAGCCCGAAAACGCGCCCCACCCGATGCTGCTTACGCTGTCGGGTATGTCAACGCTGGTGAGCCCGGAGCAGCCCGAAAACGCGCTTTTCCCGATGCTGGTCACGCTAGTGGGAATAGTCACCTTGGCCAGGCTAGAGCATGACTGAAATACAGCCTCATTGATTTGGGTCATACTGGTGGGAATGGTCACAGCAGCAAGACTGCTGCAGTTCTGAAACGCCCCGTTGCCAATATCCGTGACGGTAGTAGGAATATTAACACTGGTCATTTTTGTACAGTTGGCAAACGCAGAAAACCCAATGCTGGTCGCGCCGGGGGGAATGGCCACAGAGGCTAAGCTGGAGCAATAGGCAAAAGTTGACTCTTCGATGATGGCAACGCTAGCGGGTATCGTTACACTGGCAAGGGCAGAACAGCTATAAAAGGCCGAGACGCCAATGCTAGTCACGCTGCTCGGGATGACCACGCCGGTGAGGGCAAAACAACTAAAAAACGCCCTTTTCCCGATGCTGGTAACGCTGTTCGGGATCACCACGCCGGTAAGCCCGGTACAGCCTGAAAATGCAAACTCGGCAATTGTTGTCACGGGCATGCCGTCGATTTCGGCAGGGATGGTAATGTCTCCGCCACTACCAGTGTATTCAACGATCGCAACTGAGTTGTTGCTGATGGTGTAGACGTAGTCCCCATAGTAAAGGTTACTACCCCTTAGGGATGAGCCTGCCGCCCTCGTGGTAGCTTTCGGAGTCTGCGCAGTGGGGAGTGCCATTTGCCCTGCATCCAAGAGCTCCTGCGCATGAATCAGCTGCCCCCCTAACAAGCCCAGGGTGAAAAAGCCGCAGAGAATAAAACGACTGAACCATCCCAGCACTACATGATGCGACATGTTCGTGTCCCTTTTCTTGAGTCCATCCCATAAGCGCAATACTGTTTTAGCCCGGAATACCCTAAAGCTATAAAAAAACAACATCACCTATTCACAAATGGCGGTGGCGTGCCTGCGAGGGCAGTCGAAAGGGCAAGGAAACAACCATCACCATGCTCGCCATGTGGGGGCCAGGTGGCACCATTAGCCCAAGACTTGCAGAAACTCGGAGATCATTCGTTTTGAAGCAGTGGTACATGCCGTCATGGAACCACCTGTCCTGCGGAAAAGGAACTATCTAAATCCGCTTGCAAAGTGGTCGTTAAGATGCTTTTGAATTGACTTCCAGCAGCTTTGCACAAGAAACCGCAAGTCAATTAATTCGGATCAAGAGCAAATTACAGCACCCCTTTCTAGACCCATGTTTTGTATAACAAAGACCTCAATATGTAATATATTTCAGACATATCAAGGAGAGGATAAAAATAAAGAATTCGACCAGTGATTTCCGCGATCTAACCAACAAAATACAAACCATTTTATTACAAGAAGATTCTAAAATAGAAACTTCATATATTAGAATGATTGTGCGTACCAGGCAAAAAATGAAGTGTGCTTGGCTGCGCGTAACGATGCGTAAATGGTGACTATTCCGTGTTACTTCTCGGCAGGACAAAGGCGGCTTCGAAGACAAGTTTTATTGCCCGCCTCGGCAAACTTTTTTTGACGTTTTTGGCCAGCGATTATGGCGACAAATGATCGCCAATTTTCTGCTAATTTCCTGGCTACAATTTGTGCATCTAGCCAAGCACAGGCAAGTAGAATTACGCCAAAACTTAGGGGCGGTAAAACAATTTTATCATGGGTGATTTTGCGCAGCACCACGTGCGGCAGAGCGTCCGTTTCCGGCGTCACTTCACGGGGCATATTTCTCCCGCCTCACGCGCGCAATCACGCCTGTTGGCATTTTACCGCGGCCGGTGGCATTTCACCAGTTTACCGACGCCGGTGGCGGCAGGAGCGCCGGCGCGGTGAGGAAACTGGCGACAACACGGCTTTGCTCACGCCGATGGCGGTGAGGACACCGGCGCTTTACACCAGCTTGCTAGAAGTCGTCCGAAAACGATATTTGCCTGCCGTAAGCGTGCTTTCGGCCTTTCTTTGGCCATAAAATCCTAAAAGTCGGCTAATTGCTACACGATTCAGTTACTCCCAGCAACTTCAGGAACAGGCGATCCCTCGCCACTGATTCAGTAGTCCAGCGGCGCGTCCCGGCATCGGTCTTGACCGACGTGGTTTCGACGCAATCAAACCAGTCGAATATCTGGGCCAGCGAGCGCTGCTCCAGCCAGTTTTTCAGACCTTTCTCCAGCTTCAGCTGCTCCTTGGTCTTGTTCTCCCCGTCGGTGCCAAGCTGTTCCTCAACCGCCTTTATCTTCTTGGTGATATAGCACCTGTAGCACAGGGCCACAAACTGGACAAATTGCCGGCCTCGCAGGGCATCCGGATACCACAGTCGTGGTCTGCGCCCGTCGACGCTTTCCTTTTCGTTCTTGAAAAGCTCCTCGATCTTTTCCCGCAGCCGGTAGTTCTCAAGGGCTTCGAAAACATCCATGGCACTATTGCTGACCAGGACGAAGTAGCCAAAGTATTTCCTGGCTCCAGCGCATTCCTCCTCATTGAAGGTCACGTGCAAGTTGCCACCACGGCCCACGCGTGACTGCACGAGATACCGGTCGATCCGTTTCTGCGCGGCCTCCGTGAACTCCGCCACGCCTTCCTCAACCTGCCTTTTGAGTTCCATCAGTCGCTGACGGAAGCTGACCTCGTGCTTGCTGACTAGATCATTGGATTTGAATACATGAAAGTACAGCCTGCGCTGCATAACCTCCTCGTCTCCAGCCTGTTTCTCCGCCCGCCGCCTCTGGCGCTGCCACGTGAAGGTATGCATGACTGACAAGGATGCGCCGGAAACGGCGTAGTCAAAGGGGCATACCGCGCTCATCGACTCCAGTTTGTCGCGCAAGGTCTCCACGGTATCCCTTGCCATGATCACATCCGTGTCGATCAGGGTGAGGAATTTCATATTGCGACGGCACATGTCTCGGATGTTGTCATGGCTGTAGTAGCCGGTGTCCGTCGTCACCAGCGGCTTTTCAATGTCAAAGCAGTTGAGCTGTTCGATGGCATTGTCCAGGGCGATGACATCCGGAATATTTCCCGGCTGTTTGGCGAAGGCTATCGGTTCCCTGTCCTTGACAGAATACAGGGTCAACAACTTGATGGTGTCCAGGCCGTCACGATCCTTGTTGAAGCCCCGCCGCGCTTCCTTCTGATTCTGAGAGTACGTGGAAATGGTGGTCGAATCATAGGCGATGACGGGCTTCCTCGACAGGCGAGAGGCCCGTGCCAGAAAGTAACGCTGAATACCATCCTCGTTGCAGCCAAGTGACTTGAAGAGCTCGCCGTATACATCTTCGCTGATGCCATACGAGTAGGGCAGATCATGCATGACCTGCCAGCTCTCGAGTCTCGGCAAGGTGTTGCCGTCCGTGCCGAGCCAGTAGCGAGCGATGGACAGAATCTTGTCGGCATCGCCATGGCTGAAACTGGAGCGAACATCCTGGTCGATCAGGGAACCGCGACCGGCCCATTCCAGAATGTCCGTCAGACCCACGTGCCGACGGATGGCTACGGCCTGCGCAGCTCCGAGCCCATTGGACTTCCGCGGCCGAGTCGGTACGACGTCGGCGCTTCCTGGAAGGATTTTGCCAATCAGTTTGCTTGCGCTGGTCACGGTTTTCCTGGTCTTCTGGTCGTAGTGAGTGGTGCGCTCGTAAACGTAGGTAATCCCGCTTTTGCGCTTGATGCGAGACTGACTGACGTGGACTTTTCCTGAATACGGCCTTGGCATCGTGTTCTCCTTTGCTTAACGTGTAGCAATAATTACTTTGATTGCTACATGTTAAAATGCAAGTAAAAAGCCCAACTTTTCCCGTGGAAAAATTGGGCTGCGCGCGTTTTCAGCGATTTCGTGCGACAACTAGCCGACTTTTAGGATAAAATAGCCATGACTTGTGCGAAAACAGCGGTGAGAAGCTCGGCGCGAGCCCTCTGTAGCTGACGCTCAGCGCCTTGCGGCAAACGCGAAGCGATTGCCGCAAGATGCTGATCTGAAAAGGGATAGGTGGGGGAGCGCGAGGGGGAGGAAAGGGCCAATGGCCCTTTCCTCCCCCTCGCAAAACCCAACTATGCTTTTCGGACAGGCTCTTGCTAACGCCAATGGCGGGGTGCGTGCTGGCGCCTTACACCAGCTTGATGACGCCGATGGCGTTGAGGAAGGTCACCAGCACCAGGATGGGCGTGACCAGGCGGACGAAGATGCCGAAGAGTATCGCCGGGCTGAGATGGAAGATGCCGCCGCGGCGGTAGCGTTCGTCGCGATGGAGGCCGGCCAGGAGGACGATGGCGCTTTCGTCCAGTTCGCTGCCGGCGCCCTCGCGGATTTCGGCCATGGCCTTGTCAATGCCCCACACCCAGCCGACAAAGACGGCCGACACGAAACCGCTGAGGGGCAGCAGCCAGTTGGAGCTGATCTGGTCGAGGAAGTCGAACATACTGGCGCCAGAAAAGCTGAAGATGTGCATGAACAGCGCGTCAACGCCGGGGACGTGCTCCCAGTTGCTGACGCTCACGGCAACCACCATGCCGACGAGCGATATGGCCGCCACCGACAGCAGCACGGCGTGATGCCGGCGCATGTCGCTGCTATCCAGGATGGCAGACACGACTACTTCCAGCAAGCTCACGCCGCTGGTCAGTGCCGCAATGGCCAGCGCCAGGAAAAACATGGTGTTCCACATGGCGCCAAGGCCGCCGGGCAGGAGATTGAAGGCTGTCGGCAATATATGAAAGGTCAGGCCCGGACCGGCAGCGGGCTCAAAGCCCATAGCAAAGACCACCGGGAAAATCGCCACGCCGGCCATCATAGCGATCAGCGTGTCAAGACCAATCAACTGCAGCGAACTACGAACGATGTCCGTGTCTTTCTTCAGATAACTCCCGTAAACGATGGTGATGCCCATCCCCAGGCTGAGCGTAAAAAAGGCGTGACCGAGCGCAACCAGGAAGGCCTCGGCATTCAGCTTGCTGAAATCGGGATAGAGGAAGAACTTCAGTCCGCGCGCGGCATCGGGTAGCGATATGCCACGGAGAATGAGTATGGCGACCAACGCAAACAACATCGGCATAAGGATTTTTGACCAGCGCTCAATGCCTTTTTTGACGCCGGCCCACACCACCGCGCCGCAGAGGACCATGAAGCCCAGCTGGCCGGCGATCGCGTAGAGGCAATAACGGCCCTGGGGCGATTCAAGCGTCGAAAAGGCCGCGATGGCGTCTTCCGGGGCAGCAAAATTAAGCTGGCCGCTGAGTGCCCGGATGATGTAGATAATCGTCCAACCGCCGACCACGCCGTAGTAGGCCAGAATCAGAAAGGGCGGCAGCACCCCGCAGATAAAGCCGATGAAGCGCCAGCCCTTCCAGAGGGCAAAGAGTCCGAGGATAATGGTGAGGAAGCCCACGCCATAGTGCTCGAAAGTGATTAGGACCGCGCCGGTCAGCAGCAGCAGGCCGGCAATGGCCTCGGTCCACGTGGAACGAGGCGCCGCCAAGGTCGCGTAGGCCGCAATGGGATTCTTGCCGCTGGCACGGCCGAGGGTCAGCTCGCAAATGGTGATCGGCAGGCCCACCAGCGCAATGCAACCCAGATACAGCAGCACAAAGGCACCGCCGCCATACACGCCCGTGATATACGGAAATTTCCAGATATTGCCCAGGCCAATGGCCGATCCCGCCAAGGACATCAGAAAACCCCAGTTCCCCGACCACTGCTCACGTGCTTCTTTTGCCATCAGTTGCTCTTTCCTTTTTCTGATCGGACAGATCCGACTGATCCGACTGATCATCGACCTGATCGGTCCGCGAAGAAGACAGAAGATCAGGCCAATTTCGGCCCGGAGGGCCGAACTTGGCCGAATCCGATCGGTCCGATCCGTCCGCGAAGAAGACAGAGGGGCGGTCCGCGAAAACCACGTCTCGCCGGCTCGCGCCACCCTCGGCGAGATCAGAGTACAACTTTCCGGGCCGTGTATTTCGCCAGCTTATCGGGCAAGATGTCCACTCCCAAACCGGGCTTATTTGGCACGGCGACCATGCAGCCCTGCTGGAGAACGGGCAATGGCGCGACGATGTCGTCGCTCATGTACATACTGCAGAGACCGGCGTCGGTAGGCAGCGTGCAATTAGGCAGTGACGCGGCCGCCAGGCGCGACGCCACGGCGACGCCCATGCCGACGCGACTGCCGATCCAGTTGGCCAGGCCGTATTCCTGGCAGATGTCATGCAGGCGGCGGGCCTTGTGGAGGCCACCGACGCGGCAGACCTTGATGTTGATGATATCGGCTGCGCGCAGGGCAATCGCGCAGCGCAGGTCGTGCTCGGTATGGATACTCTCGTCTAGGCAGATTGGCGTCTTCACCCGCTGCTTGAGCAGCGAATGGAAATAGATGTCAAATTCGTGCAGGGGCTGTTCGATCATCTGCAGATTGAAGGCGTCCCAGCTGGCAATGACGGCGAAATCCTGCTCACTGTAGGCATTGTTGGCATCGACCATCAGCGTGACGTCCGGATAGGCCTCGCGCACAGCCCGAATATATTGCGTGTCCTTGCCGGGGCTGACCTTGAGTTTGATGCGCCGGCGCCCCAGGGCGAGATGCTCGCCGACCACGGCCACAGTCTCCGCCGGCGTTTTCTTGATGCCGATGCTCGGGCCGGTTTCGACCTCGCCGCGCACACCACCTAGCATAGCCGCGCAAGACTGCCCGCGCTGCTTGCCCAGCAAGTCCCAGAACGCCAATTCCAGGCCGGCCTTGGCAAAGTTGTTGCCGCGGTAGTGATCGAAGGCGTCGGTCAGCTCGGCCGCGCTGGCCCAGTCGCGGCTTTTCATGATCGGCGCCAAGGCATTTTTAGCCAGATCCAGCACCGACCCGACGGTCTCGTGGGCGTAAAAAGGCACAGCGTCCACGGCGGCTTCGCCCCAGCCGACCAGGCCATCTGCTGACTCGCAGGCAAAAATCACGCCGTCCTTGGCGGTAATCTCGCCCGCGCTAATACGAAAAGGCATGCGCAAAGGAATGCGCAGCACATAGGCAGTAATGCGTTCAATCTTCATGCTTTTCTCGCGTTCCAGTGAGTGACTGGCCAAAAGATTCCCCACGCGGCGTTGGGCGCGGCGTGGGGAACGTTTCGCATAACTTATGGCCAGGATACGCCCTTCCAGCTACCAGCCCACTGAGGAGCGCCGCTGCGTCTTGCGAATCTCGTGGTCGTCCGCCCAGTCGATCTTGCCCGTGCGCAGATTGAAGAGCCGCAGGGTCAGCTTCAGGTAGGTCTCGCGAACATTGTCAGATGACTCACGCATCTCCACCAGCGTGCCGTTGAGGATGTAGTCGGGCGTATCATGGGTGCCCAGAGCGATCATCTTCTTCTCGTCCGTCAACGGGCTGTCCATCATGCCCGTCAGCACCCCCAGCAACTCCGGGTTGGTGTTGATGTCCATGAAATCGAATTTGCCGGAGTTGATCAGCTTGGTGCTGATGGCGTCCGACAGCGACTTCATGTTCAGCCCCAGCTGCATGGTTTCATTTTTGATCTGCGTCACCGAAATGGTCGGCGTCTTGCCGGGGAACTGCTGAGCCAACTTGCGGTCCAGCACGGGATTGGCCAGCAGGGAATCAACCATGACAATGGTATTCTGCTGCAAATCATACGACCCGACGCCCATGCCCAGCACCCGCGCTTCCGACGCATCGCCATACTGCGGCTGTGTCGATACGCAGCTGGCAAAGAGCCCCACGCACAGCGCCCCAAACCCACAAAGCACTACCTTGTTCATCTTCATAATCGGTCCTTTCTATGCACTCGTTTCTCAACAATCCATCAAGGCATCGGCCGAATCTGCACCCGAAAGGCCTTGGCTTCCGGATAGGGCGAGATACCCTGCAGCCGTATACTCTCACCGCCATGCAGTACCGCCTGCTGCCAGGGGCGCTTGCCGGGGTAGATTTCCATGTCGTTGGCATCGAACCACAAATAGCGGTACTCGATGGCGTAGTCGCGCTTGCTGTTATTCAGCACCTCGACCTGCGCCTGCAGAAAACCGTCGTGCTTCACCGCCGAATTGACGCTTTTCACCGAGACGTAGCGAGCCAGGCGTTGATCGTCAACGCGCAACACCGTCGCCAACTGCGGATCACCATCGACAATGGTAGCCGTGATGGACTGCCCAGCAGTCTTGGGCGATTGACAGCCCACCGCAGTGAGCATCACTACCAGTCCAGTCATCAGAGTCATAAGCAACTTCATGGTCTCGTCCTTCTTGTTGGTGCCAGGAGGCATTTGTTATCAGAACTCTCCGCCATCGCCCGCACAGGCAGGCAACGGCCCCTTCACTTCTGCAAGACTGTCGTCGGGCCATAGACCACCGGCGGCACGCCCTCGCGCGTGACGGTTAGGGTCTGCAAGGCCCCGTCCCAACGGAAATGACTCTCAGACAAAAACTTCGCATTGCCATCGGCCAGGACCGTGCGCACGTAGTCATCGGTCGCGCCGGACTCTTTGATACGCTGAACGATGGTCGTGAACATCTCCTGGTCTTTCCAGCGCGCCAGACCGGTCGCATCCAGTTCGAGCACCACATTGAAGACCTGTCCCTCCGTCAGCATGGCCTGACGGGCATAGGGCACGCAGTAGGGATAACTCACCACGACGTTATGCAGCCCCGGTGCGACCCGCAGGGTCGCCGGCACTGTACCGTAGGACACGCCGTCGATTTGTATGTCAGCACCAGGCATGTTACAGCTGAATTGCACCGCCACCAGATTGGCGGCGGGAGCCTGCGCGGGAATGCGCGACGCGACACGCGTCGACAGCCAGTCGGCACCCGTCACCACGGCCTCTTCCAGCATGTCATGCAGCACGTCTTCCGAGTTGTTGGCCAGGCCCGCCGGCGTCAATTGCGGACTGGACACCGTGACGGTCTCGCCGCCAATGGTGGCGCCGTCCTGGCCATTGGCCAGATTGAGCGACAGGCTCATGTTCAGCGTGGTAATGGCCGTCGCCGGGTCAGCGCCCCGTCTACGGGACGTAATACGCCGCAGCGATGCGGTGATCAGATAGTCGGCGCCGAGGGTCTGGGCCAGGCGATTAGCGGCGGATGCCGGCATGACTTCGCCCTCGGGCGTCGTATTCTGCATCACGCCGGCGACATTGGCCGGGTTGATGATCTGGAAATTCCGGTTGCTCAGCTCCGTGGTCAACAAGTCCGCCATGCCGCTGAGGAAATCGCGGTATTCGGCTTGAGCGTGGTTTTGCACGACCAGGACCGCCTTGGTGAGCAGCGGCGGTTGCGGCGGCGGCACCACGGTCTGCACCTCGACCGTCACCCGCTGGGTCTGCACGCCTTCACCGACCATCGCCGGCGGCGTGACCACCACCGTACCGGGCGTCGGCAGGGTCACCTCAACCGGCTTGCCCGGCTCTAGGACGACTCCTTGGGCGCCGACTGTCACTTGGCCGGCGGCGTCCTGCGCCTGCAGCCCGCCAATAGCAAGTAACAGCACTCCTAGCACAAGTGATAGCATCGGCACATTTTGTTTCATTTGCATCGTCCATGTTTTCATAGCCCAACTCTCCTTTGTTTGCGGCCCACGTGTGTTTGTTCAGACCCAACTGCTGTGGCCATCGCCCCGCGTCACCTCAGGGCAGTGGCGTCACCCGGCTGATCATGCGACCAGGCACGCCAACGATATGGACCACGGTGGTTTTGCCTGCTGAGACCGGCACGCTAATCGATTGTTGCATGTTCAGGGCGCTGCGTGGCACCAAGGCCAGCTCGTGCTCGCCGGCTGGCAATTCCAGGCGCGCCACCTGAGCGTATCGCGGCAAGAGCAGCCAGCTGCGCAGGTCCGGCTGTTCGAGCAGCGCCATGGCCAATGTCGCCGCCAGCCCCGCCGCCAAGCCCATCTGCCGTTGCATCTCGTGACCCGCGACGGCCTTCAGCGTCGCCCGGATGACCATGCGCGTGATGATCCCCGGCATCTGCTCACTGAGATCTTTGACGGCCAGGCGCTGCAGGTCGCAGGCCAGTTCAGTTACGGCCAATTCCTGCCCGCGACGACTCTGGATCGCCAAAGGCACCAGGCGGTTCGTTACCTCGGGATAATAGGGAAAGGTGATATTGACCAACGTCACCCCGGCATGCGTCGGTATGGGCACCGCCAGCTGAAAGCTCTGCTTCTCGTCCACATAGTCCTGCTCATAGAAAAACACCACGACGCCGGCGCCCGGTGCTGGTGTCACCGGCGGCGCTGCGGCCGGTTCAAGGCCAAACTCCTTCAGTTCCTCCTCGCGCTGCATGCGCCGAGCGAGGCGGCGGACGTCGTCTTGAAACGTCCGGCACGTCGGTTGCAGGCGCAGCGCGGTTTTGTAGGCCAAATAGGCATTGCTCCAATCCTGTCGGCTTTCATAGTACATGCCGCTGAAGTAGTACACGTAGGCATTTTGGAAGGAATTGCGCACTTTGGCGGCGTCTCGGTTCATGGCCGCCATCTGGTTTTGGAACGCCGGCATGCTGTCCACAGCCGAATAGGCCTTTTCGTGTCCGTCCTGCCTTTGTTTCTCCACGGCTTCGAGTTCTTCCTGGTAGCGTTTTTCGGCCTGGCCGATCTGATAGGCCAGATTGTTCACCATGACGCCCAGGCCTTCGTAATCACCCATGGCCAAGACGTTCAGCGCCTGTTGCTGCAGGAGCATAATGCGCTCGAAGCTGCGGCCGCTGTAGGGCAACGTCCGGTCATTCACCATGGTCGCCATGACCTGACTGCCCGCGCCAGTCGCGGTATAGCGGGCCTTCGCGTCCTCCTGGTCGAAGAAACTCATCGCCGCCAGGTAGTCGGCCATGCTGCCGTCGAGGTCGTCGTTGATTTGCCGCAGGCGGCCACGTTCGAGATACAGGAGCAACTGGTCGTTACTGCTGTTCAAGGCGCTGCTCAGCTGCTCGGGATTGGCCAGGCGCCCCTGCATCATCTCCAGCTTGATCTTGCCAACGACCTGCGGATGCGTCTGGCAGCCGCTGCCGGCAAGGAGCGCTAGCAGACACAGCGCGCAGCACGCGGCCAGGCGCCGGCGCCAAGCCAAATACTGCTGTGGGTGTGCGAATGTCATCGTCATCGTCATCTTGTCTTCAGCTGCTCAGATTCAGAATGCCGCGTTCAGCACGATCATGAAAGGCACATTGGAATCGCTGATGATGTTGATCAGTCCCAGCTGCAGGCCGCTCATGTTTCTAGTCATGTTGATCACACCGACCTGCAGACCGGACACCTCCTCCGCGCGATTGAAGAGGCCAATCTGGACGCCTTCCAGCCCGCCGGCGACATTGGCGCAGGCCAACTGCAGGCCCAGCACGTCTGCCGAGATATTGCCGTAGTTCACCACGCCGGCAAACTGCAGGCCCTTGAACTGCCCCAGCACGTGATTGCCAATACCGGCAATCTGGATGGCCTGGGCATTTTGGGCGACCTGGTTCCAGACGCCGGCAATTTCCAGCCCCATGACATCGCCATGGCTGAGGTTGCCCAGCACGCCGAGATCAATAAAACCGACGTTGTTGTGCTGACCAACAAAGATGTTCAGGCGCAGGCCCATGACATCCCAGTCCTCGGCCGGAAACTGCGCCGGCGGGATCAAGCCGATGCTGATGGGAAAAACGCCCGCCGTCGATACCGGCGACGGGTACACTTTGGCCGTTGGATCGGCAACATGCCGGCGTTGCGCCGGCGTTTCAATCACCGCCCGGTGCTGCGATTGGTCCGCCTGCGCCCACACCGACGGCAGCGCCAGCGCCACCATAGCCATAAGAACCAGTGTCAGCAATGTCTTCATACGTCGTTCTCCTTTCATCGCTTTGCGTTAGTGGTCGCCATGGGTCAACACGCCGTTATCGCGCTATGCTTGTCCTCTCCCGTCCAGTCCGTCGGCGGCAGACGTTGGCGGTTCTGCCGTTATCAACTTCTTGCGGATGGTCAGGATGTTCCTGCCGTCCCGGTATTCGTACTCAACCGCGTCCATGGTGTTCTTGACAATATATATACCGAGGCCGCCGATTTCCCGCTCGGCCAAAGACGCGTCCACATCGGGATCGGCTTTATCCAGGGGATTGTAGGGCCGGCCGCTGTCAATGAACTGCATAACCAGCTCCGGCGGCGCGCCCATCACTCCGCAGCGCAAAGTCGCCTCGCCCTGCCCCGGCGCATACGCGTAGTGCGCGATATTCACAAAGAGCTCCTCAACCACCAGCTCAAGCTGATTCTGCACCACCGGCGGGCAGTCGCCGTGGCTAAGCATCACCCCGAGGACAAATTCCTGCACCGCCGGCAACGCCGACAGGGCCGCCGGCACTACCAACTCGGACATACCCGGCGCCGCCGCGGCCGGCTCAAGCCCGGCTGCCGGAGTTTCTGTTGCCTCGGCACTGCCAGCAGCATTGCCGCAGTAGGTGATAGCAAGCATGGTGATGTCGTCTGCACGATCGGCGCCCGCCGCAAAGGTTTCGATATCCCGCTCGACCAAGTGGATGAGCGCTTCCACGCCCTGCTCGTTCTGCCAGCGCGCCAGACAGCGTTCCAGGCGTTCTTCGGAATACAGCTCCAGCGCGGCATTCTGCGCTTCGGTGACGCCATCGGTGTACATGAACAGCGTGTCGCCGGGCCGCAACTGGACCTCGTCCTGCTCGTAGATCTGATCGTCCAACCCGGCAAGCACGAAGCCGCTGGTGAGCGCCAGCGCCTCGAAGCGCCCGCCGACCCGCCGCAGGTACGGCGGGTTATGACCGGCATTCACGTAGCTCAGCACGCCCGTGTCGGTGTCAAGGATTCCCAGGAAGGCCGTCACAAACATGCCGGCTTCGTTGTTCGCACAGAGATGCCGGTTGGTGTCATTGAACACCTGCGCCGGCGACAGGCCCGCCTCGGCGTAGTTCTTGAGCATGGTCTTCGACGTCATCATGAACAGAGCCGCCGGAATGCCCTTGCCGGAAACATCAGCCATCACCAGCGCCAGATGCGTGCCATCAATCAAAAAGAAGTCATAAAAATCACCACCGACCTCCTTGGCTGTGTGCATGGCCGCAAAAATTTCCACGTCGCGCCGGTCAGGATATGGCGGGAAGACCGACGGCAGACTCGCGTGCTGGATGGCGCTGGCGAATTCGAGCTCGGCGTCCAGGCGGCGGGCTACTTCGGCCATTGCCTGTTTCATGGCTGACACCATGGTGTTGATGCCATTGGAGAGCATGACGAACTCCTCGTTGGCGTCCACCCGCACTTTTTCCTCCAAGTCGCCCTGGGTAATTTTCTCCAGCGAGGAGTTCACTTTGTAGATGCCGCTGATGACCACCCGCTGCACCAGCGTCGATATCAGCACAAAGACCATGGCGAAAAGAACCAGGTTGAAGACAATCATCTGCATACACATGGCATTGCGGTTCACATACATCTCGTTTTTCGGCAAGGTGCCGATGATGGTATAGCCGTTGAGGTGCTCGAAGAGACATAGCGACGGCACACCGCGCACCACGGCTGTGAACTTGCCCTTCTGTGCGCCCTTCAGACGTTGCGTCGGAATGCCGTGACTCTCCAGATTGCTGCCCAACCAACTGCTGTCGTCCACGCTGATGATGTGATTGTTCTCACAGATCATCACCACGCCCTTGGCGCCGACCCGCAGGCCAAAAATGGTTTTGCGCGGATCCACCAGATTCATGGTCTGGCGAAAACTCTCCGAACGGTACCCCACCTGCACAAAGCCCGGACCGTCTCGGCGGGGCACCCCAGCGTACTGCATCAGGGTCCGCGCGTCAAAACCAATCGGCTGGGGATCCTGCAAGAGCTCAAGCTTGGGATCGGTTAACAGAGGCATGAAAAAAGCCGATTGCGCCGCGCTGCCCATGTCGTAACCCACAAAGCGCGGCTCGGTGCTACCCACGAGAATACCACGGCCATCGGCCACGTTGATCTCGTCCACACCCAGCACGCGCAGGAGTTCCACCAGCCGCACGCCGTCGGTCGCCGCCGCCGGCGACAGCGCCAGAATATGTGCCAGCGCCCGTGCCTTGGCCAGGCCATTTTCGGCCACGTGCTTGCGCAGGATGGCCACGTTGCGCGCATTCAACGCCAGTTGCTTTTTGACATCGACCAAATTCAGCCCGATGAGCTGCTCGGCGTGTTCGTTGGCGTAATGCGTCTGTAGCGAGTAGGTCGCCACGAAAGTCACCGCGAAAGCAATGACGATGAAAAACAGCAACCATTTCAGAAACATGTTACGCATGGTTCTGCAGCCCTTTCCGGAGTGCCCTCGCCACTGCTCGGCAACCGTGTTTTCCGCGCCGTTCACAGAACAATGGCCTTGCGGGCCCGGCAGCTTTCAATCTCGGCCTTGACGACTCGGATGGTCTGTTTGGCCGACGCCGGCGTCACCGTCACAGGCTTGACGCCCTTGCGCAGGCAGTCAAAGAAATAGCACTGCTCGTTGAGGTACGGCCCGCCGGTACTGATGTTCAGCCCGCTGCTCAGCGTCTCCGCCGCCACCGGCAACTCGGGCACCTGCGCCTCGCCGCCGGCATAGACCTTCAGAGTCGGCTTGGCCGTGCTGTTGAATTCAATGCAGGCGCCGGCGAAAAAGGCCCGGTACGCGGCCGTGAACGGGAAGCCCTTGGGCGCATCGGCGCTGCCCTCGGCGCTGACCACCAGTCCGTCACCGTAGTCATAATGCGTGAAGCTATGGCAGATGCCGCCTTCGCCGTGGGGGTCCCGATGCACGCCGTAGGAGTACACTGCGCGCGGCAGCCCCAGCATCCACAAAATGGCGTCAGTATCATGAATATGGCGATCGAAGATCTGCATGCCGCCGCGCTCTTCGTCCAAATACCAGCCATTCCAGCCGGTGGACACGCCGCCGACCCGCGTCATCGACAGCGTATGCAGCTTGCCGTATTCACCCGAGTCAATCACCTTCTTCAGGAAGACGTATTCCGGCCAGAAGCGCAGGACCTGGCCGATCATCAGGACCTTGCCGCATTCGTCGGCCACCGCGCTCATGTCTGCGCAAAGCGTCTCATTGAGCGCCATGGGCTTTTCACCAAAAACATGGCAACCCGCCCGCAGCGCCTGGATGACCAGCGGAGCGTGCAGATAGGTCGGTGCGCAAACAAAAACCACGTCTAAGCCACCTGCAGCAATCATCTCTTCACCGCTGGACCAGGTCTGCACGCCGTACGCGTCCTTGGCCTGCTGCCGCAGTTCCGCCTGCGCGTCGGCCACCGCCACCAGCTGCACATCGGCATGTTTCTGCAACAGCTGCGCATGCGTCCGCCCCATTCCGCCAAATCCACACAATCCGACTTTCATGTCCATGCTCCTGTGTTATCAAACCAATGTTGCGTCCCGTATGCTCAACACCCGTGAAGAAAAAACACCGCGTCATTCGTAGGGCGTCTTCGGCGCGCCCTCGGGAAGTGTCCCCGGCGGCAACAGCGCGAATTCGTCCTGGTCGCTGGACAGCCGGAACTGCGCGACCATCATGCCGTTATGCCAGGTCCACAGCCCCAGCCGGTCTCCCGTCAGTGGCTCCGGGTCGACGACCGTCCCGACCCGCACGCCATCGACCCAGAAACTCAGCCGGCTGCCGTCCTTACGCACTTTGAGGCTGAACCAGCGGCGGTGAATCGCGCCCGTCCGCGGCACGATCACAGATGTGTTCTCCACCAGCACCTTTTTTTTGCGAAGAATCTGCGAGCCGCGATCGTCCCAGCCGCCGAACATGAAGCTGTAGCCGCTGCTGATGTCCCGGCCATCGGCGCCCAGCACGAAATTGAAGTCGCCGGCGTATTCGTATTTTTTGCCGCGGGACGTGTCCATCTTCGGGCCGACGAAGTACTCCACCGTGAGCGACTCGCCATGGCGGACTTTGTGCCAGTTGCAGGCGACGCCGTCAGGCTGCACGCCGGAGAAAAACGACCAGCGCGGGTCGCATTCCCAGCGGTTCGTCACTTCCCAGGTACCTGCAACCGGCAGCCACTGCGCCGGCGCCTCGCGGAACGAGTCCGTCTTCACGCCCGCCGCCCGCAGGGTCACTCCTTCCGCCCAGGGCCGCGTGTCGCCTTTGCCAATGCGACCGACAAAGGCCAAGCGCCGCAAGGACGCCGGCAGCGCCGCATTCCAAGCCGCCTCGCCGTCAACATAGGCGACCAGGCGGCCATCGCGGCGCTCAAGTCCCAGCGAGCGCGGCGGCCGGGTCATCTTGAGGACCAACGGCTCCTGGCCGCGATCCGGCCGGAACTGCAGTTCGTTGCTCTTGCTGTCCACGATCAGCGACGCGACGGTGTTAATCGCCGCACCGTTATCCACTTCGCTGCCCATGGCCAGTCCCCAGCGCGGCTGCGCCGCTAGCGAGCGCAGCCTCATGACGTCCATATCCACCGCCAACGCGCTCCAGAAATCGCTGCGATGCCAGTAATCCGTGTCGTCGCTGGCTTGAGCGGGCAGCCATTCGAGCACGGGATTGTTCCAGTTGCTCATGCTTTCCTCGTGGGTGAAGGTCTCCACCCGGTCGGCGACCTGCGGCAGGGGCAGCGCCGGCGCTATCCCAACCCGAGTCAACGCCGGCAACGGCGCCGTGCCCGGCCGGGCGACCAGGCTCACGCCACCGAGCCCCGCGGCCGCCAGCGGCACCCGCGCCCAGCAGATCGACTGGCCATCGAGCACCACCCAGGCATTACGGCCCAAGCAGGAAAAACGCAGTTCGCTGCTGGCCGGCAGCGCTGGCAGCGGCATACTCGCCAGCTGCTCTTCGCCGCCTGGATGCCGCCACAGTATCCGCGCCGCCGGCGCACCATCCACGCCGGGGCCGACGCGCGCCAGCAGCGCACAGCCATCGCTGATGCGCGAACGCAGTTCCAGTACGGCAGTTCCGGCGTCCATGCCGCTTACTACGCATGACACGCTGCTATTCACCAGTTCAATGCCGCCAATTTCGCCGCTGGCGACATCGTGCCAGGCCGCATCGCCCGCGCCGCTGCCCGGGAGCTGCCGCCAGACGAGGTCCGGCCACGGCGCGTCAGCCAAGTCCAGCCGGTCCACCGGCCGCACATCGACATCATCAAAGACCGTGCCCTCGCCGCCATCGCTGAGCAGACTGATACCCCCGCCCAAAAACGGCGTGCTGTCCACGACCTGCATGACCCGATGTCCGTCGACATGCACTTCCAACAGGCCGTTGAGTTGGCTCGCCGACAATTCGGTCCAGAAGCCCGGCGCAAAAACCATCGTCTTTTCCGCCAGCACCTGCCGTTCGCCATCGCACACTTTGCTCAAGACCAGCGCGGCCGGCGCCTTGCCGCTGTCCGGTCGCCAGCGTAGCTCGTAGCCGTTGCGCTCGTCAACCCGGCAAAAGCCCAGACCAAAACTGCTCCCGGGCAAGGGATGCGCCGCGCAGGTGAAGCGGTAATTCCGCCAAAACCAATAGCCGGCAATCGCCTCGCCACGCTCACCACGGCCCAGGAAGGAAAAGGGGTTGGCGCTGCGCACCGGCGTCTGCAATGCGTGCACCTGCCAGTCGCCATGAGCAACCTTCCATTCGCCCAAGGCGCCCTCGTCATGCATGAAGTTGTCACTGAACAGCAACGGCGCGATCCGTTGGCAAGACAGCTGCGGCGCCACGGCGTCAGCGGCGCTCTCGCCAGCCCAGCCCCAGGCCAGACGCCGCCATTCCTGCTGCTGCAGGGGCGCCGCCACCAGTTGCACGGCATTGCGATACAACGCCACGACATCCGACGACTTCAGCAGCGTCAAGCGATCGCCGGCAGCCAACGGCTGCGACAAGGCCGCCTCAGCCAGCGCCTGCTCGTTACCGGGACCGCCACGGCGTTCGACAATGCGCACCACATCCGCCATGATGACCACGTCAAGCTGGCAAAGCTGCCCCCACAGCCGACCCACCAGCGCACAGTCTGCACCGGGCGCCCCGGCCAGCGCCGCCGTCGCCGCAAAGGTCGCTCCCAACCGCTCACGGCTCTCCAACTGCATCCACCCAGCTGGCACGAGCGCAGCATTGCCCCCGCTTGCAGACGGCGCCAGCGACTGCCGCTGACGCCACCACAGACCGCCGCCCATGGCCAGCAAAAACAGCAAGCCGCAGCCAATACCCACATTCAGCCACGACGCGCCGCGCCTGGCCCCCTGCTGATGTCCTGCCACTTGTCCAGCCATGTGATCCCTATTGTTACCTGCGTGACGTCATTTTCTCCGGCGACCTCAACAATGTAGCACGCCGCCTGTTGCACAACCACGCCGGAACCTTATACTTTTAGGCTCTGACAGTAATCGGTCGGTGATTGAGAAGGACCGGTTCTGGTGGACACTCGGGACCGTAGGGGGCGGACCTACGTGTCTGCCCCCGTCGATTGCCGTCGATTGCCGTCGATTGCCGTCGATTGCCGTCGATTGCCGTCGATTGCCGTCGATTGCCGTCGATTGCCGTCGATTGCAGTCGATTGCAGTCGATTGCCGTCGATTGCCGTCGATTGCCGTCGATTGCCGTCGATTGCCGTCGATTGCAGTCAATTGCAGTCGGATATCATTGCGCCGTAGGCGCTTAACCATGCTTAACCCCAGGCTTTAACCTGGGGACACAGCCTCCCAAAAGCAGTGCCTCGTAGAGGCACCACAGTTCTCGAGCCATCGCCCGCTTGCCGGCGATGAAGGCATTATAGTCTCTGACAGGACACACAACTCGATTACACAAAACTCATGCCCATTACCACCACCACCACTCACCGCCAACGCCTCCTGGCACTGCTGACCAGCTCGTTGTTCCTCGCCGTCATCGCGCTGTTCATCTTGCGCCAAGACCGCGCCGCCGCGCCACCGGCCTCCGCGTCGCCGCGACAGATGGACTTCGCGGTCTTCAACACCCTGTGCCGCCTCAGCGTCTGGTCGCTGCCACCGGCCCAGAGCGAGACACTTTTTGCGGAACTCAACCGCCAGCTGCGCCTCCTCCACGACTGCATCAACGCCTACGCTCCCGACAGCGAACTGAGCGCCCTCAACCGCAATGCCGCCATCGCTCCCGTCACCTGCTCGCCCATGCTCTGGGACGTCCTCATGAGCGCCCGCGAAGCATGGCAGGTTAGCGACGGCGCCTTCGATGTCACCATCGGCCCCTTGATGCAACTGTGGGGATTCCACGAAAAACAACAGGCCGCACCAAGCCAAAACGAAATCCAGGCGACGTGCCAAAAAGTTGGCTTGGACAAGGTCCACTTCGATGAGCAGCAGCGTAGCGTCTTCTTCAGCGTCCCGGGTATGCGCATCGACTTCGGCGGTATCGCCAAGGGCTACGCCCTCGATCTGGCCACGAAAATCCTCGCCCAACACGACGCCAACATCTTCCTCCTTGATCTCGGTGGCAATATCGCCTGCTCCGCAACGCCGCCGCCCGGACGCGATGCCTTCACCATCGGCATCCGCAATCCTCTCGCCGAGAACGCGCTGCTGGGCACCATGCCCCTGCGCGGTCGCTTCGTCGCCACCAGCGGCAATTACGAGCGCTATCGCGTCATCGACGGCAAGCGCGTTGGCCACATCATGGACCCACGCAGCGGCCAGCCCAGCACCTACCTCGACGGCGTCAGCGTCGTCACCACCAGCGGCCTGCTTTCCGATGTCTTCTCGACCGCCGCATTCATCGGCAACCAAGTCCTCGCCAAGGCGCTCTGCGAGCGCTTCCCCGGCACAGGCTTCATCTTCGTCACCCAGGATTCACAGGACCAGCCGCTGGTTGAATACATCGGCGATTTGCCACCGCTCAAGCGACAAAACGGCCCCAGCGTGGTAGATTGATCAGCGCCAGTCGACCCACCGCCAGCATCACGCCCCGACCCAACGCCATGACCACCGAACTAAGCATCCCACCCACACTCGATTCCCGGCGCTTCCGCCGCCGCGCCCTGGCCTGCTTCAAAAGCCAGGTCGACACCATGGACCCCGCGATCATTCGCTCCTGGTCCTGGGCAGTCCCCGGCTTCGGTACCGCTTCGGCCTGGCTCGAAGATCACCCCCTGCGCGTACGCTCCGGCCGCTACATGTCCGACACCCCCGGCAAAGAAGTCTGGTGCGTCAAACTCCCCGAGCGCTTCGAATCGCGCAAAGTCGTCTGCAAGTACCATGAAGACGAAAATCGTTCGCTCTACGGGCTTTTTCATCACTCCACCGCCGTGCTCGAGGCCGCCAACTTCGCCGCCCTCAGCGCTCTTGGCATACCCGTGCCGACCGTCCTGGCCTGCGGCGAAAAACGCCACTTCGGCGAATTGGTCAGCTCATTCATCATCACGGATTTCATTGACAACACGGTCGACGGCTCCATCCTCCTGCCCACCGGCGACTGGTGCGACCGCAAACGCCTCCGCATGGGCTTCTGCCATAAATGCATGGAGTACATCGCCAGAGCCCACGCCGCCGGCTTCCACCACGCCGCCTTCCATGCCCATAAAATCCTCATGCCGAAAAATAGCGACGAGGACAACCCCGAAGTCACCCTCATCGACCTCGCCCACGGCCGCTTCCGCCCCCTGCGCAGCATGCGCCAGGCCATCGCCAGCGACCTCGTCACCCTCTTTACCGAACTGCGACTCACCAGCGATGAAATCTACGTCCTCAGTCAGCACTACCTCGCCGTCAATAAACAATGCGCGATGGATGTCGATGAACTGTGGGACGCCATGAACAAACTGCCGCTGTGATGGCACCCCCCGCGCGCCCATTTTCCATCCTGCCGCGCGATCCCCCATCCTGCCGTACGCGTCCGCCTCGCGGCTGTGCAGCGGGCTTTTGCCCGCAGCGTCGCATGATGCCATTTCCCGCAGCGACTCATACCCGTGGCTGTGCTCTGCAACCCACGGAGCGATGGACACTATGGACGACTGCAAATGCCCTCCATGGCCTTATGCCCGCGTCGCCATCATGCCTTTACTGCTGCATGCGGCGCATGATCGTCATCAGGAGCGCCAGCAGGCCCACGCCAAGCAAATAGGCCAGCAGCACCCGCCACATGCCCGCAAACCAGCCCAGACAACGACACAGGGGACAGCCCGAGCCGGCAGCTGGTGAAGAACAACTGGCGTTTGCCGCGCTCTTCCCCGCACAACAGGCCGCGCCCTCTTGCGTGGCGCCATTTGCCGCGCCCTCTTGCGCGGCGCCACGGCCCTCTCCGGCTTCCGCCGGCGTCTCTTTCGTTGCTACTTCTGCGCTCATGCCTGTCCCCTTATACAGCGCGTGCCAGCGGCAGCTTAACGCTCCCGCTGGCACGCGTGGTCGTCGTTCTATGTCCCCGCCGCGCTGGCGGCAAGACGTTATTACTTTTTACCCAGCAGGTTAGCCAGCTTCTCGTTGGCCTTTTCGGCCTGAGCTTCTTTTTCGGCGGCGGCGTCCCGCGCTTCGTCCGCAGCAGTCTCTGCGGCTGTCGGTGCCGGCGCACTGCCACCAAGTTTTTCGAGCTTGCTCATATCGATTGCAGGCTCTGCGGGCTTTACGGGCTCCTGGTCCGTCATGGCCTTTTGGGCCATTTCGGAGCGCCGGAGGGCGTTGAGCACTGCCGTGCCCTTGTCGGCCAAGTAGTCCGGAATCTCACCACCGGCCTGGGCGCCGGCCGTATCGACGCTCTGTTCGCGCGCCTGGCGCACGACTTCCAGGAAGAAGTCTTCCAGATTGCGAATCGGGTGGTCGATTTTGAGCTCGGCGTCGCTTTTCACGCCTTTGGCGGCCAGCCACTGCTTCAGCTCAGCCACGGTATTGTCGCTTAGTGACGGGCAGACCATGCGGGTCTTGTCTTCTTCGCTCAAGATGCTCTTCAGCGGCCCCGACGCGCGCACCTTGCCACCGTAGAGCACCAGCACGTCGTCGCAGACATCCTGCACATCGGCCAGCAAGTGGCTGCAGAGGATAATCGTCTTGCCGCGGCTGGCCAACAGGCGGATGACGTCCTTGACTTCGCGGCAGCCAATGGGGTCCAACCCACTAGTCGGCTCGTCCAAAATCACCAAATCAGGGTCGTTCACCAGAGCCTGCGCCAAGCCAATACGCCGCGCCATGCCCTTGGAAAATTCGCCCACGGGCCGGTTGAAAGCGTGGGCCAGCCCGACCATGTTCAGCAGTTGTTCGCCGCGCTCGCGCCGCATTTCTTCACTTAACCCGAAGAGGGCGCCGAAAAAATCCAGGGTCTCCATCGCCGTCAGATAACGATACAAATAAGTCTCTTCCGGCAAATAGCCGATGCGGCTCTTCATATCGACGTTCCGCGGCTCCTCGCCAAACACCTTGAGCACGCCACGCGTCGGATAAAGCAGCCCCAGAATCATCTTGACGGTCGTGGACTTGCCCGACCCATTCGGCCCCAGCAGCCCAAAGACCTGCCCTTGCTTGATGGTGAAATCAATGCCGTTCACGGCACGCGCCTTCGGGCGATTCCAGAAATCCTTAAAGACCTTGGTCAGGCCGACCGCTTCGACGACTATGTTGTCCGTTTGCTTATTCGCCATGGGGCATATACTCCTGAAATCATCCATCAAGCTGTTGTTGTACTCGCATCAACGGCGCCGGCGGCGCCTCAGCCCTTCGTTGTCTCCTGCTGGTCCATGGCCTCGCCGGAACGGACCAGCCGCGCGCTGTTGAAGATCACAAACAGCGAACTCACACTATGCAGCAACGCCGCGCCAACCGGCGTGACATGACCAAGGGTGGCAAAATATACACCGACAACAATGAAGCCCAAACCAATGGCCAGATTCTGATTCATCAGCATGCGCGTCTTGCGCGCCAAGCCGATCAGGAAGGGTATGCGCCGCAAGTCGTTATTCATCAGGGCCACCGATGCGCTCTGCACCGCAATGTCGCTGCCAAAAGCGCCCATGGCAATACCCAGGTCGCCAGCGGCCAAAGCTGGAGCGTCGTTGACGCCGTCACCGACCACCGCCACATTCACGCCGCTCTGCTTGAGTTTGCGGACGTACTGTTCCTTCTCTTCCGGCAGGCAGCTGGAACGCACTTCGGTGATACCGATCTGCGCAGCCACAGCCTGGGCCACGCGGTCGTTGTCACCCGTAACCATACAGCACTGAGTGACGCCCAACTCTTTCAGCATCGCAATCGCCTCGGCGCTCACCGGCCGAATCGCGTCACGCAGGCCGATCCAGCCCATGCAACGGCCATCGCGCGCCACCGACACCACGCTCAGGCCCTCTTCTTCGGCCTCGCCCAAAGTCTTGTCCATGGCGGCGGTGTCAATGCCCTCTTCGCGCAGCCAGGACGCGCGGCCCACCAGGCACTTCTGCCCGCTGAAGGTCGCCTGCACGCCCTTGCCAGCCACTTCTTGGTAGTGTTCGGGGTCCTGCCATTGAATGCCGGCTTCCTTGGCCAGCTTGCGCATCGCTTCGGCGGCCGGGTGGTTACTGTGATGCTCGACGGTCGTCGCCACCAGCAGCAAATCGGCCAGCTCCACGCCATCCAGCGGTTGCAAGCGGGCGACTTCGAGCTTGCCCTCGGTCAGCGTGCCCGTCTTGTCAAAAACCACCGCCTTGATCCGCGCCGCTAGTTCAATATAAGACACGTCCTTGATCAGAATGCCTAGGCGCGATGCCGCCGCAATGGCCGCGATCACCGCCGATGGCGTCGCAATCACCAGCGCCGCCGGCACCGCCATTACCAACACCGCGATCACCCGGTCGATCTTCTCGGTGATGAACCACGCCAAACCCGCGATCATCAGAATCGTCGGCGTGTAGTAGCCCACGTAGTTGTCAATGGCCCGCATGATCGGCAGTTTCGACCGCTCAGCATCCGCAATCAGGTTGCGGACCTTGCCCAGCGTCGTATCGCGACCAATGCGCGTCACCCGGAAGTCCACCAGGCCCGTCAGATTCTGCGTGCCGGCAAAGACCTCCGAGCCGGGATTCTTATCCGCCGGCAGCGACTCGCCGGTGATCGTCGCCTGGTTCACCGTGCTGACGCCACTCAAAATCACGCCGTCGGCGGGGAAATTCTCACCGGGGCGCACGCGACAGACATCACCAGTGTGCAGGTCATTGAGCGCATCAATTACCTCTTCCTTGCCGTCTTTGATGCGTCGCGCCGTCCGCGGCGTCAGCCGCACCACGGCCTCAATGGCTGCCTCGGCGCCGATGGCCGTGCGTTTTTCAATGGTGATGGTGATCAGCATAAAGAACGCCACGGCGCCAGCCGTGCGGTAATCGCCACTGGCAAAAGCCGCCACCAACGCCAGGGCAACCAGTTCGTTCATGTGCACTTTGCCGCGGACCAGATCCCGCGCGGCTTCCCAAAAGATCGGCAGACTGAGCATCAAAGCGCCGATAAACGCGCTCAGATCGCGGGCGTTCACATCCACCGCCGAGCTGAACAGCAGCTTCGACAAGTAGGAATTGAGCACCAGTATGCCGCCGAGCAAAGCGATGCCTAGGCGGGTCATCTCAGCGCGCCCGGCTTTGTTATCGGACTTCTTCGCCGTGTCTTCAGCTTTCTTCGCCGCGTCTTCAGCTTTTACAGTATCAACCATTGCTATCTGCCCCTGCTGTTATCACTATGGCCCTGTCATCGCGGCCCGTTGTACGGCCCTTGCGTTTATTCCTCGCCCGTCGTAGCGGCGTCGCCGTCTTTCATAGGCACCGCGCCGATCTGCAAGCGCAGCTCCTGGTAGCCCCCGGGAAGAGTATGCAGCACGTACTTGTTCTTCACTTTGCTCAGCACCTCGCTAACCGCATCCGTGTACAACGCCGTCAACATGGTCTCGGGATTCCGCTGATATTCCACGAGCACGGTCTCGAAGTACGAACTGTCGGCCTTCACCCGCTCGACATTGCTGGTACGATAGCTGCGGGCTTCGTCAACAATCCGATAGGCAAGGCCTTGTGCCGCCAGGACGACATTTTCCGCGTAGGTCCGCGCCTTAAGCATCTCGGCCCGGCCGGTCTCAGACGCCTCGTTCACCCGCCGGAATGCCTCGCTGGTCGCCTGCGGCGTCTGCAGTTCCACCAGGTTCAACGACTGCACCTGCACGCCCAGACCGACCTCCGTCAGCAATTTGACCAGCCGTTCCTCTACCCTGTCCTTCAAGCTTTCTATCTGCCCGTCAGGCAGCGTCCGCGTCGTTGCCAGCAGATCCTCCACCGACCAGGTCGCCGTCTCCGCCAGCACGGCGTTGCTCAACAGATTGCGAATGGTTGCCTCGGTGCCGCGATTGCGCCGACCGAGCGCTGCCTTGCCCTTGTTATGCACGACGTCGGATTCTTCCTCGTCGTAAAAGTCCAGATAGTACTTCTCGGCATTGACGACGCGGAAGTTCACATCCCACTTGGCGTGGATGATATTCGTGTCGCCCGATAGCAGATAGCCATCTACACCCGGCCGCAGAAAGTTGTTCGTTTGCTGCTCGGGCATATTCGCACTCATCCAGGGCTGGAAGGTGCTTTCCGTCGACACCGTCACCGAGCGCTGGGCGGGAATTTCCTTCACCCAGTCAACGGGATAAGGCCAGGCCCAGTACCAGCGGCCACTGGTCAAAATCGGCGACTCGCCGCGCTCAGGGTCCAGCACCCGCGTCTGCAACTTGCCAAAACGAAACAGCATCGCTTCGTTCTGCTCGTCAACGCGGAACATCCCGCTGAAAACCAAATACACAAAAATAACAATGATCAATGCCCGCAGCCCCATAAACAGCACGCGCAGGGTCCGCATCAACGCCAGCATGCCGGCACTGGCCGGGGCATCCACCGGCGCTGCGGCCGGAATGGGCGGCGTCGCCGGGGGGGTGTTCAGTTTCATCTTATCGTCCATGGCTACTCTCCATCACGTCGGCTGGTTCAGTCTTTTTTCAAGGACGGCAGTTGGCTCGCACCGGGCTTCAACAACGTGAAGGGCGGCGTATTCGTGTCCAATATCAGCGTGTCCTGATCGCCAAGACTGACTTTCAATGCCTCGAGATTGCGCAAAAACAGCGCCAAGTCGGGATTCTTCTGGAACACCGCGTAGTAGCGCGCGGCCGCTTCGTCGCCTTCGCCGCGAATGCGCTTGGCTTCGGCCTCGGCCTGCGCCAGCAGCTCGGCGGCCTTGCGGTCCGCCTCGGAACGAATCCGCTGGGCCTCGCTCTTGCCTTCGGCCAAAAAACGCTCGGACTTGCTCTCGCGCTCCGCCCGCATGCGGTCAAAGACCTTCGTCGTCACCATCTCCGGGAAGCTGAGTTTGCGGAAGCCAATTCGCGTCACCTCAATGCCAAATTCCTCCAGCGCCTTCTTCTGTACTGACGCCAGCATGGCCGCTTCAATCTGCTCCATTTTGCTGTCCTTGGCGCTCGTATTGACCAGCTCGGAGAAATTATGCTGCGGCAGGATGCTGTTGCGGCTGTTGCGCACCACGGCGTCCAAGGTCGTTTCGGCCTCTTCCGTCGAATTCAGGCGGCGCAGGAACAGCCCGGGATCGCCAATGCGCCAGAGGACGTAAGTGGACACCACGATCTGGAATTCGTCCTTGGTGATGATCTGTTCTTCCTGCCCCACGGTCAATTCATAGCACTGCAGGCGCTTGTCATGCCGCCAGACCTGGTCCACGAAGGGCCATTTGAAATGCAGGCCGGGATCGTATTGGACGATCTTGCCATTAGCATCCACTTTGGCTTTGCCGAAGGTCTTGATCACGGCATATTCAGTCTCTTTGACCTGGAAAGTCATCAACGCGACCATGAAAATGACCACGACCAGCACTGCCAATAACGCCACCGGCCAATGCTGTTTGATTCCACGTTCCGCCTGCTGCTCGCTCATCGTCTTGATCCTCCTGATAGGGTGCTGTTATCAACCTGTTATGTAATTTTACCTGTAATGCCGCATGCCATGCGTTCGCGCCCACGCCCTATTTCGTGCTGTCGAGATTCAAATCCAGCAGACTCGACCGCAGTTTCTTCTCCAGATTGAGAATCACCACTTCGCGATTCTGCTCGTTGGTCAGCACGTACTTGCGCGTCTGCCGGCCGCTCTCGTTGAGGACGTTGAGAAAACTGTCCAGCTTGAACAGCTGCGGCGAGGCATCGTAGCTCTTGAGCTGCCGTCCGAAACGCTCGGCCTCGGCTTCGGAGACGCTCACGCGCTCCTGCTTGTAAGCATGGGCCTGATCGACCATGGTGACCGACTCGCTGCGGGCCAGCGGTTCACGGCTCACCGCGTACGCCAGCGCCTTCAACTCCTGTTCGTACTGCTGCTCGCGGGACGCCACGACGTTGTCAAAGGCGCTACCAACCGCTACCGGCGGATGCAACCCAGCCAAGCCAACAAAGACGACCTCAATGCCCAGATTCAGGTCGTCGGCGACCTCCTGAATGCGCCGTTCCAGCAGCTCGCCGCCCTCGAAACGCTTGGCGCCAAGGACATGCCAGAAGTCTTCGCCAGCCAGGAAACTCAGCAGCTCCCTGGTGGCGATGTTCTTCAGCGTGCCACCCGGATCGCGGTGGCGATACATGTAGTCGTAGAGATTCTTGACCTTGAAATACAACGGGATGTGCGCCGCGATCAGCCCCACGCTTGTCGGCGCGCCACGCCCGCTCTGGCCGACGCCAGCGCCGCCGGCGCCCGCCTCGGGCGTCGTCGCCACGATAAAGCTCATTTCTTCATCGACATGGGAGCTGCTCCAGAGAATCACGCGCGCGCCGTGCTTTTCATCCTTCTTTTTATCGGCAGAGTCCTGGTGCTCGTCATGCGCAGCGTCGCCTTGAGCGTCACCATGCTTGTGATTCGAGCCGATAGACAACTCCTGGACGTGATCCACCGGAAAACGGTTGATGCGTGAAAACGGCGCCGGCAGCTTGAAGTACAAGCCAGGCTTGAGCGCTTCTTGAGAAACCACCCGGCCAAAGCGTTCGTGAATGCCATTTTCCTCCGTGCTGATCACGACCAGGCAGGTCTGCAACCACAGGGTCACCAGCATCATCACCAGCAGGGGCGCAACCGTACGCTCCAGAAAACGGTAGAACCACACTTCCGAAACCTGAAAGCCAAATTGATAATCCAAGGACGCGGCGACATTGCGCGCAACCCCGCCCGGTTCCGTGAACAAGGCCAACAGACGGCTCTCCGGCAAAGGCCGTTCGTCCTCACCAGGCATGCGCGGACGGTAAAACTCTATCACGAAACTCAGCAGCAATTCCACCGCCAGCACCAGCAGCATGAACAACGCCACGCGTGCGACCGTGATGTCAGCCTCCGCCGCGGCCTTCTTGAAGTACTCAAGAAATAACGATACGCCTGAGCCCAGAAACAACACGCAAGAGAAAAACAGCCACGCGCCCGCCGGCCGCAGCCAGCGACAGCCAGCCTCGCGGCTCGCGCCCACAAAGTAACTGCCCGCAATCAACGTGCCGATCGCACAGCATATCGACAAAATCGCCAGCGGCATCGGGTTCACCGCCAGCGGAAAGGCCAGCAGACTGCGCCAGTGACGCCAGACGCCAAAGCTGAAAATAATCAGGCCGATCCCCAACACAAAGGTGAAGATCGGCACAAAGTATTTCACGTACTGCATATTCGCCCGAGTCGCCATGCGGACAGTCTCGTCCGCGTCATCAAACAACTCGTTCTTGCCATGCTCTTTCCTGAACGCTGCCGCTGCGGTTTCCTCCACCGCCTGACGATAGGCAAAGGCGCAACGCCCAGCGGCAAGCAGCCCCAGCAACACCACGGTCAACGCCGCCGCAACCCCCGGCACCATCGCCGAACTGTTGCCCGTTTTCAGAATGAAGGTCCCCAATATCAGCAGTACCACGCCAACAAAGGATACTGCAAAACACAAATTCCGTGGCCGGGTGCTCACATCTTTCATACCGGGCGTCCTCCGCCTTTCTCTTGCTGTCGTCTTGCCGTACAACTGTAATCCCATTTCTGGGAAGAAATCGCTGCCAATCGCTTTCGTTCGCCTGAACCTTGCGAAAAGATAATTATAGCATTCTTTCTCAGCCTCAACAAGCTACGCACCGCTATTCATTCGGAAATGCCAACATTTCCGCGCTCAAGCCCGTACACAGCCTCACGAGGCCATCCGCATCGCCCAAATAAGCATATGTTATGACCCGCCACGCCCTTGCCAGTTTCCTCATTCTCAGCATTTTTGCCGCACATGCCGGTTTCCTCATCCGAAGAACAAAATGCTGCCCCACGCTCGCGTGGGGCCACGGAACTTCCGCGCCGCCCTACCGGCGGCAAGACATGCCGCCATTCTTCCTTGTCTTTGTCTTCTTCGCGCCTTCGCGGCTTCGCGTGAGACAAAAAAAGCGCCTTCTTCTCTGTGCTTTTGTGCCTCCGTGAGAAGAAAAATTAGCGCATTCCTCCCGGCGGCGTGAATTGCCGCGCAGCGGCAAGACATGCCGCCATTCTTCCTTGTCTTTGTCTTCTTCGCGCCTTCGCGGCTTCGCGTGAGACAAAAAAAACGCCTTCCTCTCTGTGCTTTTGTGCCTCCGTGAGAAGAAAAATTAGCGCCTTCCTCCCGGCGGCGTGAATTGCCGCGCAGCGGCAAGACATGCCGCCATTCTTCCTTGTCTTTGTCTTCTTCGCGGCTTCGCGGCTTCGCGTGAGACAAAAAAAACGCCTTCCTCCCGGCGGCTCCTCCCCTGTCATATTGTTTGCATATTACAAACGCTAATCATTATATTTGATTATTTCGCATTTCCGCCCTTGCGTCCTCCCACTCTCCGCTCTAATGTGAATGCCATCATCACCACGTACTCCCCTTCTCAAGGACATCGTCATGGGCCTGGTCATCGAAAAAACGGCGCGGATCTTACAGCTGGTCAGCGAGCGTGAGCCCTGCAGCTTGAAGGACTTGACGGCGGCCACCGGCATGAACAAGTCCACGCTGTTCCTCATTCTCAAATCGCTGGTCGAAGTCGGTTTTCTGGCCAAGGGCGACGACAGCAGTTACAGCCTAGGCCAAGCGCTCTTCCGCCTCACGGGCAAGCGCCGCTATGCAGAACGGCTGCGGCTCTTTGCCCAAGACATTGCCGAGCAGCTGCGGCACGACGTGGACGAAGCAGCCAATGTCAACACCATCGACGGCATCTCCTACACGCGCATCGCCGCCAGCGACACCCTGCAGGCGGTGAAAGTGGACAACGATCTGCTCAATCAGACGCGCTTCTACCGCAGCGCCACGGGCCGGGTGCTCCTGGCGCATGCGCTACCGGAGTTACGCGAGCGCATCATCGCGGCGATCGGCCTGCCCATCCAGGAAGACTGGCCGGGCATCAGCGATCACGAGCAGCTCATCGCCGCGCTCGACCGCATCCGCAGCGACGGCATTGCCGACCGCGTCATCGCCAACGGCCAGGTCATTTACCTGGCGGTGCCGGTCGCCCGCCCAGCCGGCGAAGCACCGGTGGCGATCGGCGTCTGCATGCCCGCATTCCGCTTTAAAGATCAACATCGTGTTCTGGTATTGAAGAGCCTGCATGCAGCCGCACGGCGGCTCGCGCTCATGCTGGCCGAAACCTGATTGAGCCGCAAAAACCTGAAAGGCTATGTCATGTCGGAAAAAGCAATGTTGAACGCCCGTGAGATTCCCGTAGTCAAGGAAGTCGACGTCCTCGTCGTCGGTGGCGGCTATGCCGGTTTCGGCGCAGCCATGTGCGCCGCCCGCAATGGCGCCAAGACCATGTTGGTGGAGCAGCAGTCCGCGCTAGGCGGCCTGGTGACCATGGGCTACGTCGCCCTGACCTTCAGCTACATCGAAGGCGTCGCCTACGAGCTGTTCCACGTCCTCAAATCCATCAACGGCGTCACCGGTCGCTTCGTCGACGTCGAAAAAACCAAGGTCGTCCTCGAACAGATGCTACTGAAAGAAAAGGTGCAGATTCTCTACAACACGTCGGTCGTCGACGCCATCGTGGAAAACAACACCATCACCGGCGCCGTCATCTTCAACAAAGGCGGCTTCCAGGCCATCAAAGCCAAACGCGTCATTGATGCCTCCGGCGACGGCGATGTCTCGGCCTACGCCGGCGTGCCCTTCGAAGTCGGCTTCCCGGAAATGAACAACTACAACCAGGCGTCGTCCCTAGTCATGCACATCGGCAATGTCGATATGGAAAAATACAACGCGCTGGGTGACACCATCGCTTTCTGGGAAAACAAGATCAAAGCCGCCGTCGACAACGGCGAGTATCCCTACATGATCGACCGCCGCATCAACTGGCTGGTGCGCGTGCCCGGCCGCGATCCCAAGCACCAGGAACTCTACATCTGCTACGCGCACAGCCGCAACTGCCGTTGCCTCGACGGCGAAGACCTCACCCGCCAGCTCATCGAACAACGCCAGCAGTGCCAGTGGACCATGGAATTCTGCAAGAAGAACATCCCGGGCTTCGAAGGCGCCTGGCTGATTGACACCGCGCCCATGCTCGGCGTCCGCGACTCCCGCCGTATCATGTGCGAATACAAACTCACCGCCGACGACCTCATCAACGGCGCCCGCTTCGACGACGCCATCATGCGCGCCATGCACGCCTTCGACGCCCACCACCCCGTCGACGTCGGACACGTCAAACACGTCATGCGCCCCAACGAAAAGGGCGAAATGGTCAGGCGCTATGTCGATCCCGGCTTCTGGCGCGAAGTGCCATACCGCGCACTCGTCACTCTCAAAATCGACAACCTGCTCGTCGCCGGCCGCAATTTCTCCGCCGACTTCATGGCCCAGAGCGGCAACCGCCTGGTCCTCGAATGCCTCAATATGGGCCAGGCCGCCGGCACCGCCGCCGCGCTGTCCATCAAGGACGGCGTCACCCCGCGCGCCCTCGACGCCCAGAAGCTGCGTAAACGCCTGGTCGAAATGGGCATCAATCTCCTGGAGCCACCCAAATACGGCGCTGGCAACGCCAGCACCGCCGTCAAGGTCTCCCCCGATGACATCCTCTACCCCGACCTCAATGTGCCGGGACGCCAATCCACCACCACCCTCGATCCCACCAAACGCGCCAAGTACGCCGTCAATGTCAGCGCCCTGGAACAGGAAGAGATGGAAAAATACCTGCAGAAACAGGGCGGCTACACCAGCACCGGCGGCGACGTCGGCACCAACCTCGAATAAAACCGGCGCCGTGGCCACCAGCCACACCTAACGGTATTACGCCTTCCACCACGGGAGTGAAGCGGCACATCAGCCCCTTCACTCCCGTGTTTTTTTCTTCAGGGCCTTTCCTCTGTAATCGGTCAGCGATTGCGAATAGCCGGCTGCCAGCGCCGCCTCTTTTCTGGCGAAATCCAGGGCCGTTTCGATGGACGCTTTGGTCAATATGGACGCCATCTTGGCTGCCACTAGGCAGTCCCCGGAGTCCAAGCAGTCCACAACCGGTCCCCAGAGTCCAAGTAGTCATTCCCCATGGTCCCCAATGTCCCCACGGTCCAATCCATGGGATCATGCCTCATGAGTCCGTGAGTCCTCACCCCTGCGCGCAGTTGCCAAGGTGTCCCCACGGTCTCAGTGGTCCTCTGAGACCGGCGAATATCAAGTAGTCGGTCACTCATTGATAACGGATGCCAGGCATGCCACCGACGTCACCCCCCAGGTAAGCAAGTGAGTTCCATTGCCCCTTTGGCCCCAGTCAGCTTCGCCGACTGGGGCCAAAGGGGCCGAGGAATACGAACATAATCGCCCTGGGCTGGTATGTTTCGCGCTTTCAGCGCTTCTGCCGCTTCGCGGCAATAAAATGCCAGATCGGCCAAATTCGGCCCGGAGGGCCGCACCATGCATAACCCCGGGTGAGGCGCCCGGAGGGCGCCGCAACCCGGGGTATGACAGTAACTTAGAATTGCGCCCGGAGGGCGCCACACTTGCCAGACACGTCGCGTCCCACAGCGCCAGAGAGAGGCATGCCTGACAGCTAGTATCAATCACAGACCGATTCCCCCCCCCACGGTCCGCTCCCATTCCCCCGGCGCGTTCGCCCGCGAGGCCACCCCGGGCTATATTGCGTGCCGTCCGTTCCGTACATCCGTAACATTCACTCCGTTTCCCATTCTCAGGACCACGTCTATGAAGATCACTCGTCCCAGCTGTGAAATTACCGTCCGCAACGAAACCGACGTGCTGGTCATCGGTGCCGGCCCAGCCGGCATTGGCGCGGCCATCAGCGCGGCCCGTGCCGGCGCCAAAGTCACCCTCGTCGAATACGGCGGCAAGCTCGGCGGCATGTGGACCCTCGGGCTCCTCAGCCCATTCTTCGACAACCGCATCCACCAGGGCCTGAACGAAGAACTGCGCACGCACCTGCAGGAGCGCAATGCCTGGGGCGGCCTGTGGAATATCTCCTTCGATCCCACCCAAATGGCGCTGTTGCTCGACGAACTCGTCCTCGCCGAAAATATCGATGTGCTGCTCTACAGTATCGCCACCGAGCCCATCATGGACGGCGACGCCATCAAGGGCGTCATGGTCGTCAACAAATCCGGCACCCAGGCCATCCTCGCCAAAGTCGTCATCGACTGCAGCGGCGACGGCGACATCGCCGCCCGCGCCGGCGCCCCCTACGACATCGGCCGGCCCGACAACGGCGTCTTCCAGCCCATGACCATGATGTTCAAGATCGGCGGCGTCAAAGACGACTATCCCCGCGACGACACCATCGGCTTCTACCGCGCCATCTGCAAAGAAGCCCCCGAAGACAGCGTGCTCAAAGATGTGCCTTTCAATCACCCGGCGATCATCAAGCTGCCACGCCCCGGCGAAGCGCTCATCCAGTGGACCCACGTGCGCTACTGCCTCGGCTGCGACGGCGACCAGCTCACCAAAGCGACCTTCAACGGCCGCCTGCAGGTCAAACACGCCATGAAATACCTCGCAATGATCAAGCCAGTACTCGGCGAGGTCTATCTGCTCGAACTGCCCGCCGTCATCGGTGTCCGCGAAACCCGCCGCATCACCGGCGAATACGTCGTCAGCGACGACGATGTCAAAAATGGCAAGAAGCACCACGACAATGTCTGCAACGTCCGCTTCGGCGTCGATATCCACGAGCCGGATAATGCCAAGCAGACCTGCTGGGGCCACCCGGGTTTCGATATTCCCTACCGCGCGCTTGTGCCGCTCAAGGTCGAAAACCTCCTCACCGCCGGCCGCTGCATCTCCGGGTCCTACACGGCCCACGCCGCCTACCGCGTCACCGGCGACTGCCTCGCCATGGGCGAAGGCGCCGGCAAAGCCGCCGCCCAAGCCGTCAACAGCAACACCACCGTCCGCAAGCTCTGCAAAAACGCCGAATAAGACAAAGAGGACGCCTTGTCATGACTCAGCACTACGACAATCTCCGGCAAGAACTCCGGGCTTTCCACCCCGAAGAATGCCACCAGCTCTGCCGCGATCCCGAAAAAATCGCCAACCGCGACCGCATGGCAGCCATCCTCAACGACTTCGCGGACCAGCACCCCGGCGCCAATGCCGCCGTCCTGCGCAAAAAGCTCTACCACGTCGCGGCGGAGCATTTCTACCCGGTGGTCTTCAAGAATTCGCCTTTCTATTTCGAGACCGGCATCAACGGCGGCTGGGCCCCCGGCGGCATCGGCAGATGGCTCGCCGAACACAATGACAAAATCAAACTGGAAGTACCCGAAAACGCCCGCCAACGCCTCAGCGCCATGAACCGCAACCGTTTCGCACTCTGCTGCGGTTTCTTCGTGGACTCCATTCACCACCTGCCGCCCTTCACCGCCGTGCTCCAAAAAGGCTTCAAGGGCCTCTACGAAGACGCCAAAGCCGCCGCCAGCAAGGCCCGTACCGACGACGAACGCGACTTCATCGCCGCCGCCATCGCCGGCTTCGAGGCCATCCCCGTCATCTGCGAACGCTTCGCGCGCCGCGCCGAAGAGCTCCTCGCCAGCACCGACGATCCACAACAACGGCGCTTCCTGACCATGATCGCCACCCACGCCCGCCGCTCACCATGGCTGCCGCCGACGACGTTCTACGAGGGCCTGAACATGTTCTGGTTCTGCCGCGAGGTCTTCGCGGAACTCGACGGTCTGTCCTGCTTCTCCATCGGCCATCCCGACGATATGCTCTACGAGCTCTACCAACAAGACCTCGCCGCCGGCCGCCTGACCCGCGAGGACGCCTACGATCTCATCTGCCGATTCCTTATCCACGCCGACTGCCACGAAAACAGCTTCTCGCCCGTCGTCAAGGGCAATGACCACGAAATGGAAATTCCCCTCACTCTCGGCGGCTGCGACAGCCAGGGCCGCGAGATTTTCAACGACATCACCCGTATGTGCCTCCAGGCCCACCGCGAACTCGATCTGGTCTTCCCCAAACTGCACTGCCGCTACTCGGCCAAATCCAGTTCCGAGTACCTCCAGCTCATCGCCAAGGACATCTACGCCGGTCGCGGCGTCATCTCTGGCTTCAATGATGACGCGTTCATCCCCGCTCTCACCCGCGGCGGCGTGTCCCTCGCCGACGCGCGCCGCTTCGTCTGCACCGGCTGCTGGGATGGCTATGCCGACAGCGCCGGCGACACCGATACCGCAAACTACTTCAGCCTCGCCCGCGTCCTCGAAGCCACCATCTACCACGACCCCGAGGTGGAGCAAGCCATCGACTTCCACTTCCAGCCCATCGACGACGCCCAGTCCTTCACCCAACTGCGCGACACCGTCTACGGCAATGTCATCGGCCTCATGAAAAAAATGCTCGCCGACTACACGGAATACGGCAAGCTCTACGTCAAAATCGCCCCCGCGCCCTTCTTCTCGGCCTGTCAAGACGGCTGCCTCGACACCCTCAAGGACATCTACGCCGGCGGCGCCCGCTATAACTTCCGCGTGGTCACCCTGGCCTTCTTCGCCAATCTCCTCGATTCGCTGCTGGCCATCAAAAAAATCTGCTTCGATGACCACGCCTGCACACTGCCACAATTCCTCGCCGCCGTCCGCAGCAACTGGCAGAACGCCGACGAGCTCCGCCAGCAGGCCCTCCACGCACCACACTGGGGCGATGACTCCGCCGATACCACCGCCCTCGCCCGATTCTTCCTCGACAGTATCTTCGCCGAAGTCAGTAAACTCAAGAACAACCGCGGCGGCAGCTACCAGCTCGCCAGCTGGATTTACCGCGAATTCCGCTTCTGGGGCGAAAAAACCCGCGCCCTCCCCGACGGCCGCCGCGACGGCGACTACCTCGCCCAGGGCCTCAACCCGTCCTTCCTCCACGCCGATACCCTCACCACCATGATCAACGCCATCAGCCGCCTTGACCACAGCCACTTCTTCGCCTCCAACACCAATTTCGTCATCGGCCGCCAACACGCGTCGCCCGATATCATCGAAGCGCTCTTCCGCTCCTTCGCCCAACGCGGCATGCACCTCCTGCAACTCAATTGCTTCAACCGCGATGACCTCCTCGACGCACAAAAACACCCCGAACGCCATCAGAGCCTCATCGTCCGCATGTGCGGCTTCTCCGCCCGCTTCGTCATCCTCTCACCCGAATGGCAACGCGAAGTCATCAGCAGAACTATCTACTGATGAAAGGGCGGACACTCAGGTCCGCCCCGACAAATTCGCGCCTTCGCGTGAGAAGCAAAATGCCCACGGCAAGCCGTGGGCCACGGAACGCCCCCCCCGACGACGCGTAAGGCAAAAATAGCGCCTTAAAGCCGGCGGCGTGAATTGCCGCGCAGCGGCAAGACAAGCCGCCATTCTGCCTTGCATTTGCATTTGCATTTGCATTTGTCTTCTTCGCGCCTTCGCGCCTTCGCGTGAGAATAAATAGCCTTCGCGTAAGGCAAAAATAGCGCCTTAAAGCCGGCGGCGTGAATTGCCGCGCAGCGGCAAGACAGGCCGCCAACAAAGGGGCGACCAGCCGGTCGCCCCGACAAATTTGCGCCTTCGCGCCTTCGCGCCTTCGCGTGAGAATAAATAGCCTTCGCGTGGGGACAGGCCCTTACCAGTTATGGAAGGCGTCGCCGTCGTAGAAGTCGAGCGCGTCGATATAGGGCGACCACGCGTCGTTGCTGTCCGGGTCTTCGGCGACGATGGCGAGCGGCCCGACGACTCCGCCGTCGCCCCAGCGGTCAAAGACGCGGATGACGATCGTGTTGTCTTGCCCGCAGCGCACGGCGTCGGCGGGAATAGCGTAATCGCGCTTCGTCTGGTAGCTCCGGGGGTTGCTTTCGAGCGTCATTTCGCCAATTTTGACGCCATTGCAGTAGGTCCAGTCGGCGTCGTCGATGGGCCCGCCGACCAGCCGCAGCTGGTATTTCGCCCACGACGCCGGGATGTTCACCACGCAGCGGTACCACGCGAAGCCGTCGTAGGGCGTCTTCAGGCCGGCCGGGGTATTTTCGGGATAGACATGATTGGGGTTGACCTGCTGGACGCCCTGCGCTTCCCATGACAGCCCGAGCTTGATCGGCGCAAAGCCCTCAGGGTCGTCGTGCTTGCCGTTGTTTTGGGGGTCCAGCCGCAGCCCGCACTGTTCGAGGCTGAGTTCGCCAAAGCTGGTGGCGATGGTGTTATGGCGCATGCGGCTGGCGGTGAAGAGCTGCAGGTCCTTGCCGAGACCGATATTCATGTTGTTGAAAATCGCCGACCACACCCGGGCGACTTTCTCCTGGTTCCAGAGCCCGTCGATGCCCTCCGGGGCGAGATTGAGCACGACGATGGCCGACGTCGGCCGGTCCAGCTTGGCAAAGAGCTTCGGCTCGGTGGCCACGACCCAGTCGGGAGCGGCCGCGAGCACGGGCAGCTCGCGGGCCTCGCGGAAATACAGATCGGCGTCGGGAATGCCCGCAAAGAGCGGGTCGTTCTTTGGCACGCGCGCCTTGAACAGCTGATGCGTGCCCCGCTGCATGCCACCGGGCAGGATCTCCAGCGGCGCGTCCGGCAGGGCGATAATGGCGCGACTGGTGCTCGCCAGCAATTTGCGCAGTTCCTCGGTTTTTTCTGCGGGCACCGGGTCTTTGCCAATGATAATCACCTGATCGTGGTTGAGCTCCCAGAGTGCATTCGGATTGCCCCGGCGGTAGATCATGCCCATGCGCTGGAGAATCTTCTCGCCGTCTTCATTGCCCAAGTATTGCACGCGTTGTGGGCCGATGGGCACAAAGGGCTTGGCCATTTCGCTGAGCATGTTGTCCACCAAGCGCGTGGCGGCCGGGTCAACACCGAAGCGCGACGTCACGTCCAGCTGGCAGAACAAAATCAATCCGTGGCCCCGGCGCAATTCCATCAGCGACGCGAACATCAGATTGAAGCCCGAGTCGACAATGGTGCTGAAATTGCCGTAGCTGGGCTTGCGGATGACATGGCCGCTGACAATGCCGCCGTTGCCGCATTTCCATTTCGAGCGCGGATAATGCGGCGAGTTCTCCGCCGACAGCACGAATGCCGGCACCGTGTCGGACCAACCGCGCCAGTTGCTGAAGTCGGGCTCGGCCAGACCCGCCAGATACGGGCTGTCCGCCCGCCGCACGAAGGCATTGCGGTAGCTCGGCGACTCAAAAACCAGATTGCCGAGCTTGCAGGGCTGCTGCTCGAAGATCAGCACCTTCAGGCCATCGTCGATGAGCCCGGCGTCCTCGATCTGCTTGAGCAGCTCGGGGCTGGTCTGCGACAGCGCGTCCTGGCCGATAATCAGCAGCCGGCATGCCTCCACGTCGTCGGGCGTACACACACTGGAGAAGGGAAATCCAGCCTTGCTAAGCATCGCCGTAGTCTTGCCCACGGGGTCGTAGACGCCGGCGACTGCGTCGCGGAAATCCGGCTGGCGGCGCGTGGGGAAGAACTGCAGGGTCATGCGGTCCTCTTTATGCAGCGCGCCGTCCTGCAGCGCGACCAGCCGCAACTCGGCCGTCGTGCGCTTGTACACCGCCGGCGCCGTGAGCGCGATAGGCAGCTTGGCGATGCCGCCGCTGGGCACGGTCGCCGTGAATTCGCCCGACAACGCCGGCGACGCCTCGCCGTCCACGCGCAGCTCCCAGCGAAAGCTCAGCGTTTTGGCCTCGACGTGGTCGTTGACCACCACCGCGCTCTTGCGGAATGTCTCGCCGGCGTAGTACGCATGATCCTTGTTGCTGAAGTCGTCCGGCTCACCGCCGAGAAAGACCAGCAGCGGCGCAAAGACATCGCGCACCACGTCGTGAAGGTAATCCGGCTGCGAGTAGTCGGTCAGCAGATGCCGCTGGGTTTCGCTCCACCCGGTCTTGCGCTCGGGCTTGAGGCCGGGCGTCTTGACCGCGTCGTCGATTTTATAGACGACGGTGTGCGCATCGTAGGTGCGGGCGACGTGGTGCATGTCGCGCCCACCGGGGAAATCCCCGAGCGCGGACATGTCGTAGGCCCGCCAGGCCTTGGGCACGTGGCTGTAGAGCATGGTGTAGAGCGCCTGCATGTTGGGCGCCCAGTTGGCGTAGGGCGTGACCTGCCAGTTGTGCGCGTTGGGAATAGGCAGCGTCTCACGCTCGTACACGGCGTCGCCAAAGTAGCGCGCGGCGTGCTCCGTCGCCAGCGACCCGAACTTCGGATCATCAAAATGCCAGAACTGCATGGGATACGGGAAGGCCGACTCGACCACCATCAGCGGCTGGGTGTGCTTCTCGGACCACTGCCGCGGCCAGTCCTCCTGCTCCTGCAAAGGCGTACCGAAGGACTGGTAGTTCATCGACGTGAAAATCTTGCCGGAATTGCCGCCGGCATGCTGGAAGAGCTCGCGCGAGCCGTCCAACGCCCGCATGACTTTCTCGGCGGTCTGCGCGCGGCGACGCGGCTGGCGCTTGTTCAGCGGATCGTAGTCGGTGTCATTGAGCTTGGCCGGGTCCTGATTCCATGGGTAGCTGCAGGTATTGAAGTCGGTGTACCACATAATAATAGTCGGGTGATTGCCGTAACGCTCCAGATAGCGTTCGACCTCACGGCTGTAAACCGCCAGGTCTTCGTCCTCGTAAGGCGGCATGGGAAAGAGATTATACAGCCCCTGGCGATTACAGGCTTCGAGGTAGTCCGTCCAGGCGACCTGCGAGGTCTTGCGGATGGGATCGAAACGCACACTGTCGTAATTCATTTCGCGGATGTGGGCGACGTGCTGGTCAATGGCCTCGGGATGGCCGTAGTAATAGCGCAAGCGGCTTAGCCCCGGGCTGGTCCACATGCGCAAGCGCGCCTTCTGGCCATTGATGCGGATCTCGCCGTCCTCAACCCAGCATTCGCGGAAGCCGAAGGTCTGCGGTCCGAGGCTGTCCGCCACCACGCCGCCGGCCGGCGTCAAAGTCGCCGTCATGTCATAGACCCGAGGATACTCGACGTTCCACAGCACGGGATTGGCCCACGCCGCGGTAAAGCTCAGCAGCTGCTCGGCGCTGCCGTCGAGCACGACGTCCGCCTTGAAACTGGTGGTGGCGCCGTCGCGCACAAAGTCGAACTGCAGCACCGCCGGGCCCTGCTGGCCGGCGAGGTTCTGGATGCGCGCGCGCAGAGTCACGTTCTGGCGCCGGAAGGACGGCAGCGCCAGCGCGGTCTTGATGGACAGGGGCGACGGCGCATGCTCCAGCCAGACGTCATCCAGCGCGATTTCGCCGTGGTCGCCAATGCTCGGCACGCCATTCCACAAGCCGACATAGTCGCGATCAATGAACAGCGTCAGATCGTTGGCCGCATCAGCACGCAGCAGGTCGGTCAGGTCCAGCCGCACGGCATTGGGCACGGTGGTGAATGTCTTGAAATCCTGGCGGAAGGCGTGAATGAGCCGGCCATTGACATACACCCGGCCGGAATCACCATTGAGATTGGTAAAATGCAGATACACGCGACCGCCCGCCGGGAAATCCGCCGGGATGCTCAGCGCACGCTGATACCACGCGGCGCGATACGTGATCAGGTCCTTGCCCTGCCACTGCCACCCCATGCCGGCAAGGCGCCCATGGTCGTCCTGCCAGATGTCGTACAACGGCGAGCGGAAGCTGCCCGGCACGCGCATGTAGCCCCACTGAGCCGTCGGCGGCGCGTAGGAGTAGCGCTCGACAGGCTGCACCCGCCAGGTGCCATTGAGGCAGACGCCCCAGCGCACGCCACGTACGCGCTGCTCGGCGTCGCCCAAATCCCACAGCGACGCCTCAAGCTCGCTGGTGGCGCCGACCGCGAGGTTGCCGGCGGTGGCACCGTCCGGCCAGGCATCTGCCGGCAACAGGCTCAGTCCCGGCGTGGCCTTCAACGCCGTGATGGCCGCGAAGGGCTCCGCCAAAGCGACGTCGCCCTGCAACGCACCGTCAAGCAGCAGCGCCAGCCGACCGTCGGCGACCTCAAGCCGCAGCTGGTGCGGCTGGTCCCAGCTCAACACATATTTCGCTTCAATCGCCTGGGTCTTGTCGCCCCCTTTAACGAACAACGCGAGGTGGTTGGACGCGCCCAAGGACACCACGGTTAATTCCTGCCGGCCGTTGTCCATCCGCAGCATGGTCGTCGGCGCGGGAAAACCCGGCTCGCGATGCTGCAAGACAAACTCAAGCCCCGCAGTCGTCTGCCGCAACGCCGTCACTGGCCGCTCTTCCAGCTGGATGTCACCGCCACCGGCGGCCAGCACCGCGATCTCCTCCGGCCCCAACACGCGGGTGAAAATTTTGATCTCGTCGTAGACGCCGTCGCCGACCACGGCGTTGAAGCGGTCGGAGCTGCTGTCGCCCAGCCAGAGTGTCGGCTGCAGCTTGTCGGCTATGGCCTGGAAGCGGTCCGGCGACGCCTTGTTGCCGACTTCGCGCCCGTTGACGTACAGCAGCACCTGGCCCTTGCCGGTATCCCAGCTCAGCGCCACCTGCGCCCATTCGTCTTTGCGGAAAATGTTCTTGCTCAGTATCTGTATCTGCGTGGGCGCGCAGACGCTGGTGTCAATATGCCGCGTGCCGCTCTTAACCATGTACAGGCGAAAGCCCTGGCCGGTGTCGAGGTTGATGATCCGCCGCCCCCCCTCGTCCGTCTCCTGCCAATTGGGCTTGAACCAGAAGGACAAGGTGCCGGCATTGAGGTCCAACGCCGGCAGTTTGCTGAACTCACAGGCCGTCACCTGGTCGTAGGCATGGCGAGTCACCTGCAGCCCCTGGCCACTCACGCCCGGCAGGTAGTCGCCACGGCCATGCACCACCCCCGGCGGCAACTCCGCGCCGCCAGCGCCCAGCACCGCCGCTGAGCCATCCAAAGGCATGTACAAGCTGGGCTCGGCAGCACCAAGCAACAACGGCAACAGGCAGGACATCAGCGCTAGGCGGCTACACATTTTCACGACGGTTTTTCCTCTTGATGAACGGGTGCATATTCGGCGACACACACGGGCGGCCAACGCCACGCCAATTGCTAAAATCGGCTGCGGACGGAACACCGCAGCAAAGCGACCACTACCAAACTTATTGCCACAAGCCCAAAACACCGTGGTGTTCTTGATGCCCCGAGTATAATTTTTCCTCACGCGAAGACGCGAAGGCGCGAATTTGTAGGGGCGGACATACGTGTCCGCCCTTTGCATCGCGCCCAGCCTTGCCGCTGCGCCGCCCTTGGGGCCTTCTTGATCAGACTGATCGGACCAATGCTCTTCACTTAACAATTTACATAGTACCTTAAACTTCAGCAAAACAGCCTGTTATGATCGCGGCATTTATTGCCGCGAAGCGGCAGAAGCGCTGAAAGCGCAAAACATACCAGCCCAGGGCAAGCGACGCCAAAGGCGTGCGCCGCCCTGGGTACAACGGTAACTATACTCGTGTTCCTCGGCCCCTTTGGCCCCAGTCGGCGAAGCTGACTGGGGCCAAAGGGGCAATGGAACTTATTCCTGCATCCCATGTTGCGCCTTGCCAATGGTCATTTAGGTCGCCCCTACGGGGCACGATTGGCCGGAGAGCATTTTTCCCCAGGCTCAGGCCTGGGGTTAAGCATGGTTAAGCTCCTACGGCGCATGTCAAGCATCCCTTTCGATCACAAGATTTCGCACATTACCCAAAATCGGCCGCGGACGGAACGCCGCAGCCAGGCGACGGCTCCCATACTTATTTCTGGAGTGCCCAGAATACTGTCGTGTTCTTAGGAACCTGATTGTAGTTCAAAAAGCTCACATGGAGATCATAATACAACACGTTGGTGCCGCCATTGTGCGGGATGTTACCGTTCCAATACTGGTAGTTCCAGGCGTCGGTGATCTCCGACGGGAAGAAGCCCTCAATCACAAAGCAGGTCTCCGACAGGCGCTGTTTGTTGGTGATGTTCACACTATCACCACCGATATTCAGGCAGTAACGGTAGGTGTTGACATCCGTGCGCAGGTAATTGTCTTTGTTGGACTGAGAAACCAGCGGCGCCGGCACCGGCGTGGTCGGGCACCAGAAGATGGTCTTCTTGCGCCAGTCGCGGGTATTGGACGTGTCCGGATTACAGCCGACATAGGACGACAAACGCCACTGCCAGTCCCAGTACTTCCAGCCATTGGTCGCCGTCGGCGCTTCGGTCGAGTACGTCTTCTGGGTGTAATAGCCCGTGTTCTCACCCTCATACATCGCAGCCGCCGTGCCAATCTGCTTCATGTTCGACACGCAGCTGATCGCCCGCGCTTTCTCCCGCGCCTTCGCCAAAGCCGGCAACAGCATCGCCGCCAAGATCGCGATGATCGCTATCACCACCAGCAGCTCAATCAACGTGAAGCGCAGCATCCGCCGCAGGCACGCGCGACCAACACCACCGCCACCGCCAACATTGGCACCCCGCGACTTCCCTCCTGCAAGCTCCGAAACCGCCTCATTCCGCCCTCTCGTCCGTTTTTCTGCAGCCAACATCACGCGCCTCCTCATTCACTTTCACCGAATCACCATGGGCAACTCAATCATCACACAATCGGCACAGCCGGCCTCGCCAGCCAGCTTCCGTTCAACCAGCTCGACGGTCTTGGCAGCAATGGTCTCTAGCGGGATGTCATAACAAATCTCCCGATAGCCATAGGGATTCGTCGCCGACAACGCGCATTGGACAATGGCGCAATACCGCACGCTGTCGGGATCGACCTCCCGCAAAAGCTCCGGCAATTCATTGTTGTTCAGCAGGGGATTGACAATCGCGTCGATGCGCCGACCACTGCGTATCAGCTCCGCAATCTGCTCCAAAGCCTGGCCGGACTGCTCGAAATACAAGTCCTCGGCCAATCTCACGCCCGCCTCGGCAAAGGCCCGGCGAACGCCCTCGTAGGGCAGATTCCACGGATAGCGATTCTGCAGAAATGCCACGTTGTGCCGCTTCTCCACCAACAACTGCTGCCCACAACGATAGCCCCAGCCCGGATAATCCAGCTGCACCGCATCAGATAAATCGCCGCGCGGCTGCACCGCGATCAGCGGCAAGCCGGCCTGCCGCAAGCCCTCCACGCGCGCTTCACTGCAGTCGCGCAGACCGAACCACACCAGCGCATCCAGCTGCTCGCTGAGCAAGTCGCGCTGCACCAGAGCAAAATCCGTTGTGCCCAAACTCAGCTGCTGCACCAACACCGGCACGCGCACCAGCTGCTTGATCAGCTCGCCAACGATCCCACCCGTGTAGCGCTCCAAAAATACCCCCATGCCGTCCATCACCAACAGCCCCACCCGCGGCAAACGCCGGCCCTCCACTACCCGCACGCCCACATTCGCAAACATCCCCACGCCGCGCTTCGCCGAAATCATGCCCTGCTCACGCAACTCCCGCAAGGCCTTGCATACCGTCGGCCGACTCACCCGAAAACGCTCCGTCAACTCCTGTACCGTCGGCAAACGCGACGCACTGTCGCCCGATCGATACATCAGACTCACCACATAACGCCGAATCTTCATGTAATCAGCTGTGTCAGGTTGCATATGAACACATACTCCTTTGCATGTTTACTTATGTTTACTTAGTCAACATTGTAACACACCCCAAGGCCAATTTCAATAGCCCACAATAAGAATTTTCACCACCACACCCACACACCGTTCTGCCCGCGCGCGCCGCAGGGACGACCGGCCGCCCACCAGATTCGTTTTTCCTCACGCGAAGCCGCAAAGCCGCGAAGAAGACAAAGAATGGCGGCGTGAATTGCCGCGCAGCGGCAAGACAGGCCGCCAGAATCTGCGGTAATCTGCGGAATCTGCGGATAAAAACAGGGCGGACACACAGGTCCGCCCCTACAAATTCGCGCCTTCGCGCCTTCGCGTGAGATAACAATAGCGCCTTCTTACCGGCGGCAAGACATGCCGCCATTCTTCCTTGCCTTTGTCTTCTTCGCGCCTTCGCGCCTTCGCGTGAGGAAAATAAGAACACGGGCGGACACATAGGTCCGCCCCTACGTCGCGACTTCTTACCGGCGGCGTGAATTGCCGCGCAGCGGCAAGACATGCCGCCATTCTTCCTTGCCTTTGTCTTCTTCGCGCCTTCGCGCCTTCGCGTGAGGAAAAAATAGCGCCTTCGCATGAGGAAAAAATAGCGCCTTCGCGTGAGGAAAAAAAAGCGACTTCGCATGAGGAAAAAATAGCGGCTACGCGTGAGAAAAAAGAAGCGCCTTCGCGTGAGAAATCAGCCAAGCACGGATGGGTCTAGCAGAAACTCAATGATGCCCACATTCAGGATGCCGTGGTCATCATACCACGCCTTGCTGATGTCTTTTCTGACCATGATTTTCGGGAATGAATCACCCGTCAGCGAAAGCGGCCTCAATTCTGAAACAGCTTTTTCTTCTGTCGCCATGGCGTAGGCCGATTGTATGTATACCCGACGGTTGCCCTTGGCTGCGACAAAGTCGATCTCCTTCGCAACTTTGACCAAGTTGCCACTCTTGTTCTTTTCCCTGGCATACACTACGCCGACATCGACGGCAAAGCCCCTGGCGATCAGTTCATTGTGGACGATGTTCTCCATGATGTGAGTCATCTCCATCTGCCTGAAGCCAATTCGCGCGTTACGCAGTCCGACGTCTTCGCAATAGTATTTCATGGGAAAGTCAAAATAGGACTTGCCTTTGACGTCGTAGCGCTTGCTGGCGGCAAACAGGAAAGCGTCCTCCAAATGGCCGATATAACTTTTCAGCGTGTTGGCGGATATAGTGACATTTTTTCTGGAGCGGATAGTCGCTGATATTTTGCTTGGATTTGTCAGCGAACCAACTGACGAACAAAGCAGGTCCAGCACCTGTCCCAGCTCATCCCCATACTCAATTTTCCTTCGCTCCTTGATGTCTTTGAGATATACTTCGCTGAACAGGGATTGGAGGTACTCCATCTTGGCTGCGTCGTCATGCTTGGAAAGAACCAACGGCATTCCACCATAAAACGAGTAGTGGTCGAATGCCTCGTTTTTGTCCCCTCCGACAGCTGCATAAAATTCCGAAAAAGAGAATGGATGAACCCTGATTTCATTACTGCGACCGCGAAACTCGGTCAGGATGTCACTCGACAGCATCTTGGAATTACTGCCGGTAACATAGACATCAACATTCGCCATCTCTCGAAAATCGTTGAGCGCATCGTAAAATGTGATTTCCTTGCCATCGGGCAGGTAAGGATTTTTCACGGGCTCGGACATCTGAATCTCGTCAATAAAGAGGTAGAATTTCCCGGGTTTGCCTTCAACTTGCTCCCGGACATACTGAGCGAGTTCAAGCGGATTGCGGTAGCGAACATGCCTTGTCAGGTCAAGTTCGAGCGAGATGATCTGCTCGTCTTTGACTCCTTGCGCCAGGAGGTACTTCCGAAACAAGGTTCGCAGTAGATACGATTTCCCGCAACGACGAATGCCAGTGATGACTTTGACTTGTCCGTCCCACTGAGCTCGGATCAGCCGCTGAAGGTAAAAATCTCTTGGGACTTCCATAGGGCACCGTTACCTGTTGAAAAGTACGCTTCTTTTAGATGTGAATCATCAATAACATGCCCACATAGCGCAGAATAACAAGCCTATCAGTTGACAAGTACGCTTTTTTGTAAACCTTCTTTTCAATTAGCGCGGCGCTTTTGTCATGCTTCAGCCATTGCGAGTGTGCCTGATTTTCTGAAATACGCAGAACGCCCCCTCCTCACGCGAAGCCGCGAAGGGGCGTTTTTTTCCCTCACGCGAAGGCGCGAAGCCGCGAAGAAGACACCGTCGGGGCGGACCTATGTGTCCGCCCTTTGCATGGCGGCCTGTCTTGCCGCCGCGCGGCAATCCACGCCGCCGATAAGAAGGCGTGAAAGTTCCGTGGCCCCACGGCTTGCCGTGGGGCAGTTGCCTCACGCGAAGACGCGAAGGGGGTATCTTTTTACTCACGCGAAGACGCGAAGAAGACACCGTCGGGGCAGACCTATGTGTCCGCCCTTTGCATGGCGGCATGCCTTGCCGCCGCGCGGCAATCCCCGCCGCCAATAAGAAGGCGTGAAAGTTCCGTGGCCCCACGGCTTGCCGTGGGGCAGTTGCCTCACGCGAAGACGCGAAGGGGGTATCTTTTTACTCACGCGAAGCCGCAAAGACGCGAAGAAGACACCGTAGGGGCGGACCTATGTGTCCGCCCTTTGCATGGCGGCCAGAGTAGAAGCGGCTTCCAGCCGCTTCTCTGGACTTTGGACAATTTTTTTTGTTTAAAAATAAATCTAAAAATTAATTTGCATTCTACCTACTCCGTATTATGCTACCCGTAGCTTGAATGCTGGCGTGTCTGGTCACAACAAAGAAGGGCTACGGGTATGGCAAAAGAAATCAGCAGCAATGATCTCTGTAATGTCTTGGAAACAATGCTTGAATCCGGACTAAAGGCATTGCGCTCGGCCAAAGGTTTGGACGGTCGCCTGGAAGCGAACCGAAAGGCAGCCGGAAAAAGATCTAACATGTTACTAGTTAGCGATATACTCCGAGAAGCGGGGGAGCCTCTTCACATCAATGAGATCCTTGACCGCGTGCAGAAGCGCCATGGCGTGAAGCTGCGTCGCGAGTCCATCGTGTCGGCGATGACCAAGAAGGTTCTCGACGGACACACGTTCCGGCGTACAGGACGCAACGAATTTGCACTGCTGGACCAAGAGGAGGACGATTAGCCATGGAAAACAAATCGCTGCTTGTGTGGTTGCGTGCTTTTTTGGCGACTCTGAGCGTGGGCATCAAGGATGTTCGGTCACGAAAGCGATTTGTCACGATAGGCATCGGCCTTTTGGGCGCCAGTCATCCAAAAACCATAACCAGCGCCATTAACTTTCTAGATATGGTGTTCCACTGGAGCGCGTTCTATAAACTTTTCTCCCGGAGTAAATGGGACTGTGAAGGCATATTCGGGCCCATTATCCAGGAGGCCGTCAGTCTCTGCCCAGTCTACGACCCCATCATTTCCGCCATCGACGATACGCTCGTGCGCAAGACCGGCAAAAAAATCCCCGGTACTGCTTACGCCCGGGACCCTATCAGCCCCCCGTTTCATGTCAATCTGGTCATTGGCCAGCGCTATCTGGAAACGACCATCATGTGCCACGGCTCTGATCCCAACTCCAGTCGAGCCGTACCCGTGGCGTTCAGACACGCACCACCGGTCAAGGCTGGAAAAGTGACAAGTCCGGAGGAGGAACAGATACTGAAGGAAGAGAAGAAAAAGCACAACATGAGTGTGCGCGGTCGCCAGCAGCTTTTTTCCCTTCGTGGGGCAATCGACGCAATACCTGGCGGTTACGACCGTGTCCTTATCCAAAGCGCCGACGGCAGTTTTGCCAACAGCTGTTTCCTGACTGATCCTCCTCACAACACCGTGATCGTCGCGCGAGCGAGGAAGGACACGGTCTTTGTCGAGCCTCTTTGCCCCGAACAACGCAAAGGCAATCGCAAGTACGGCCAACGTCTGCCTTCACCCAAGGATATTCTTGCCAGCGACAACTACGAAACGCGGACCATGGAGGTATTCAAGCACGGACGTAAACTTGCCGTGCATTACAAGTGCGTCCAAAACGTCAGGTGGCCGGGTGCGACCCACGATCAGCCCTGTAATCTCATAGTCATTAAGCCTTTTCCCTATCGTCTGACCAAGAATGGGCGCACTCTCTATCGGCAGCCTGCCTTCCTGGTCGTAACCGGTGCCATAAACAAGATCACGATCGAACAGGCTATAAGGGCTTACTTGCTTCGCTGGGAGATCGAAGTCAGCTTTCGAGACCAGAAAGCAATACTTGGCATTGGCAAAGCCCAGGTGTGGAACAAAGATTCAGTAGCTAAAGTGCCCGCTTTCATCTCGGCTTGCTATGCCGCTTTGCTTCTGGCAAGCATACGACTCTACGATGACAAGCGAAACGAGGCATTCCCAACGCGAGAACGGTGGCGAAACGACCCGGTCACCCGTCCATCCCTGCGCGATCTGGTGCGTTTAATGCAAAGCGAGCTGGCGGAGGGAAAAAAATCAGCACCGGACGTTGCGTAGGAGTCCGTGCAAGATTGTCCAAAGTCCAGAGAAGCGGCTTCCAGCCGCTTCTCAACAACCCCCTCAAACAGAAATCCCCGCACGCCATGCCATGCGAGCGGCCAAAGTAGAAGCGGCTTCCAGCCGCTTCTCGACAAACACCGCAGCCCGCAACGCCTCCCACCACCATCGCTGATTTTTCTCGCTGGCCTGGCCATGCGAACAGCGGCTGGAAGCCGCTGCTACTCTGGCGGCGTGAATTGCCGCACAAGGGCAATCCCCGCCGCCAGAATCTGCGATAATCTGCGGAATCTGCGGATAAAAAAAGGGCGAACACATAGGTCCGCCCCTACAAATTCGCGCCTTCGCATCTTCGCGTGAGGAAAAAGATTCCCCTATCAACGACTGACCGACTACTACAGAAACGATATTTTTGCATAATGATCTTGACAAGCATCGCTCACATTCCTATAATATGCAGCAACGACATTACAGCACTTCCCGAGGTGATTACATGCGAATGAAAGTAAAAGAACTGGCAACCGTGCAGATGGGGTACTCATTCCGCTCCCGCCTTGAGGCGGCAGAAGGCGGCGGTGTGTCGGTTATCCAGATGAAGGACCTTCTCGACGACAACACGGTCGGCTGTGATGATTTGGTCAGTATTGATTTGGATACCGTGAAAGCGCACCACCTCGCCCAGAGAGGCGATCTGGTCTTCCGGTCTCGCGGCCAGGTAACCACGTCGGCGCTTCTTCTCGAAGATCCGGGTAAGGCGGTAGTCGCCGCCCCGTTACTAAGAATAAGGGTGACCAAGCAAAACAAACTTTTGCCCGAGTATCTGAACTGGTACATCAGCCAGCGGGATGCACAGATTTTTTTGACCAGTCAGGCCAGAGGGTCCGTTCAGAAAATGATCAGCAAGGAGACCATAGAAGATCTGGAGGTGGCGCTGCCTAGCCTGGAAACACAGAAAAACATCGTCGAGCTGGCCGTCCTGTCAGCTCGTGAACAGTCTCTGCTGCAGAAGCTGGCTGATGCCAGAAAACAATACCTGAATGCGACACTCATGAGAATGGCCATAGGGGGACGCCAATGAAGGCAACAATTCATGCCAATGGGACCGAAATTACGGTTCTCTCGCAGGGTGACGACAATGATTACCTTTCTTTAACCGATATTGCTCGCTATAAGAACCCCGATGAACCCAAGGATGTAGTCAAGAATTGGCTGCGGAATCGCAGCACTATTGAATTTCTTGGATTATGGGAGCAACTGAACAACCCAAATTTCAAAGGGGTCGAATTCGACTCCTTTAAGCATGACGCTGGCTCAAATGCCTTTACGTTATCGCCACAGAAATGGATTTCAGGTACAAACGCCGTTGGCTTGATTTCGAAATCGGGCCGCTGTGGCGGTACTTTTGCCCATAAGGATATTGCCTTTGAGTTTGCATCCTGGGTTTCTGCCGAATTCAAGCTGTACATCATCAAAGATTATCAACGTCTCAAGGCAGATGAAAACAGTCGGATCGCTCTGGCATGGAATGTGAATAGAATCATTTCCAAAATAAATTACAGAATTCATACCGATGCCATTAAAGACAATCTGATTCCTTCACTCGTCTCCAAACAACAGCAGACTTTGACCTATGCCAGCGAGGCAGATATGCTCAATGTGGCTTTGTTTGGGAAGACAGCCAGGGAATGGAAGGAGCAAAATCCTGAGCTGAAAGGCAATATACGAGATGAGGCAACTATCCAGCAACTTATCGTACTAGCAAATCTGGAAAGCATGAACGCTGAACTGATAAAACAAAGACTGCCGCAAAGCCAGAGACTAACAGAGTTAAATAAAATGGCCATAGAGCAGATGACGTCCTTGTTGGACAGTTCAGCGATCAAAAAACTACAGCAAACAGGAGAACAGAAGTGAACAAGATTGACCAGAAAGACATCAACAACGCGGCCTGGGCGGCGTGTGACACCTTCCGCGGCGTCGTTGATCCGGCCCAGTACAAAGACTACATCCTCGTCATGCTGTTCTTAAAATACATCTCCGATGTCTGGCAGGACCACTACGGTGAATATCAGCAGCAGTATGGCGACGACGACGTCCGCATCCGCCGCAAGCTCGATCGCGAACGTTTTGTTCTCCCGGTGGTGAAACTCACCGCCAAGAATGAAACAACCGGCGAAGAGACCGTTCTGGATGAATTCCCCGCGACCTATTACAGCCTGTATGAACGCCGGTCCGCCGCCAACGTCGGCGAGCTGATCAACATCGTGCTTGATCATATTGAAGAGAGCAACAAAAGCAAACTCGAAGGAGTTTTCCGCAATATCGACTTCAACAGCGAAGCCAACCTCGGCAAAACCAAGGATCGCAACCGCCGTCTGAAACAACTGCTGGAGGATTTCAACAAGCCCCAGCTCAGTATGAAACCCAGCCTCGTATCCGAGGATGTGATCGGTAATACCTATATCTATCTGATTGAGCGCTTTGCCTCAGACTCGGGCAAGAAAGCCGGCGAGTTCTTTACCCCACTGAAGGTAACCGAGCTGGTGGCCAGGCTGGCAGGACCAAAACCGGGCGATAGTATCTGTGACCCGGCCTGCGGCTCCGGCGGCCTGCTGATTCAGGCTGCCAAGGAAGTGGCCCGCAACACAGCCAATGCTCAAGAGAAACGCAACTTTGCCCTCTTTGGCCAGGAGTCCAACGGCAGCACCTGGGCGCTCTGCCGCATGAATATGTTCCTGCACAGCTTCGACAGCGCCCGGGTAGAATGGTGCGACACCCTGAACGGACCGCTGCTGGTGGAAAATGACCGCCTCATGAAATTCAACTGCGTGGTGGCCAATCCGCCGTTCTCGCTGGATAAATGGGGGGCCGAAAATGCCGAAAGCGATCAGTACAACCGCTTCTGGCGCGGCGTCCCGCCCAAGAGCAAAGGCGACTGGGCCTTCATCAGCCACATGGTGGAAACCGCCCTGGAAAAAGAAGGCCGAGTGGCCGTGGTAGTGCCCCATGGCGTGCTCTTCCGGGGCGCCGCCGAAGGACGCATCCGCCAGAAAATGCTCGAGGAAAACCTGCTCGATGCCGTGATCGGCCTGCCGGGAAACCTCTTCCCAACCACCAACATCCCAGTGGCAATCCTGGTCTTCGACCGCTCCCGCGAAAAAGGCGGCGCCAACGAAGAACGCAAAAACGTCTTCTTTGTCGATGCCAGCCGCGAATATGTCTCCGGTAAAAACATGAACACCCTCTCAGATACCAACATCGGCAAGATCATGGCGACCTACGCCACCCGCGCCGATGTCGGCAAGTACGCCCATGTGGCCGAGTTCACCGAAATCAAAGACAACGACTTCAATCTCAATATCCCCCGCTACGTGGATACCTTTGAGGAGGAAGAAGAGATCGACATCAATGCCGTACAGGCCGAAATTGACAAGCTCGAAAAGGAACTCGTGGAAGTCCGCAAACAGATGGCTGAAAAACTTCAGCAAATTCAGAGGTAACCACGAATGAACACAAATAGGCACGAATACAGCCGAACCATTTTACTGACGCCGGGAAAATGGCCTATGTAGGAGGTTTTATAAATGAGCGATAAAGATATTGAAAAACGGCACCACCAGACATTTGAGAACATCAAACAGCAGGGAAACGATGGTTCGGAATTTTGGCTGGCCAGGCAACTGGGCAAGATATTGGATTACGCCGAATACCGAAACTTCCTTCCGGTCATAGAAAAGGCCAAGAAGGCTTGTGCCAACAGTGGTCAGCCCATCGAAAACCATTTCGTGGAGATGCACGAGATGGTTTCGATTGGTTCTGGAGCAGAACGCCAGATGGAGTCCTATGCGCTCTCCCGCTATGCCTGTTATCTGATTGTCCAGAACGGCGATCCTTCCAAGCCGGTGATTGCCAATGGGCAAACCTATTTTGCCATTCAGACACGTCGGCAGGAATTGGCGGATGACGAAACCTTTCAACGCCTGAAAGAGGATGAAAAACGCCTGTTCCTTCGCAATGAAATGAAGGAACACAACAAAAAGCTCGTGGAAGCGGCCCAGCAGGCGGGGGTGGAGTCCAATCTCGATTTCGCCATCTTCCAGAACCACGGCTACAAAGGGCTTTACGGTGGCTTGGATGCTAAGGGCATTCATGCCCGCAAAGGGCTGAAAAAGAGCCAGCAGATTCTAGACAACATGGGCAGCACCGAACTGGCCGCCAATCTCTTCCGTGCCACGCAGGCCGAAGAAAAACTTCGCCGCGAGAACATTCAGGGGAAAACCAAGGCCAATACAACCCATTTTGAGGTCGGCAAAAAAGTGCGCCAGACAATCGAGGAACTGGGCGGAACCATGCCGGAATATCTGCCGACGCCAGAGGAAGATTTAAAAAGGCTGGAGAAACGGGTGCAGAAAAAGTTGGGAGGGAATAACAATGATCAGTGATCAATGTTCAGTGAACAATGAAAAAGAGCTGGCAGCGGTGCGGGTGACGATGGCCGAGAAGCTCAAGGAGATCCAGAGATGAATAAAACCGTTCAAGTTCCAGACGGGTGGAAACCAGCCAAACTAAAGGATGCAGCTCAGGTAAATCCTCGATCAAATTCTGTTGATGATGACAGCTTGGTTACATTCCTTCCAATGACCGCTGTATCTGAATCAGGAATAATTCAGGGTGCTGAAATTCGAAAAGCCATCGATGTAAAGAAGGGTTTCACTTCTTTTGAAACTGGCGATGTCTTGGTCGCCAAAATTACTCCATGTTTTGAGAACAATAAAGGGTGTCTATGCAGGGAGCTAAAAAATGATCGTGGATATGGCAGCACCGAATTTCATGTTCTTCGCCCAAAGAAGAATATAATGGGCGAGTATCTACATATCCTCACAAGAACGCACCATTTTAGGGGAACAGGCGAGCTAAACATGACAGGTACAGCTGGCCAGAAACGTGTTCCTACAATTTTTTTGAAGAACTATGATTTCCATCTCCCCCCGCTACCCGAGCAAAAAGCCATTGCCGATCTGCTGTCCACCTGGGATGACGCCATCGAGAAAACCGAACGGCTCATTCGGGCGAAGGAAGCCAACTTAAGAGCCCATATTCAAATACTGATTAGCCTGCGGTGTAACTCTTGGCTCCACATTAAAACGATTAATATGTTTGACACAATAACTGAAAAAAACTTTCCCGAAGAAGAGCTTCTGTCTGTTACTCAAGATCATGGCGTTATTCCACGCGACATGCTAGAAGGACGGGTCATGTCACCAGAGGGTACAACTGCTAGCTATAAGCTCATCAAGCAAGGTGACTTTGCGATAAGTCTTCGTTCATTCCAAGGAGGCATTGAGTACTCTAATTATCAAGGGATTATCAGCCCTGCGTATACAGTAGTGAGACCGAAAATTGAACTGAATAGTGATTTTTATCGGTTGTTTTTTAAGTCCAAACTCTTTATTGAGAAGTACTTAACCCTCGCTGTAATCGGCATCCGAGATGGAAAACAGATAAGCATACCTGACTTTCTAAGCATTAAGATTCCTGTTCCTCCTCTCAAAGAACAAGAAGAAATTGCTGAAGCGCTAACCACACTTCACCACGAAATCGACCTACTGAAACAGCTTGCAGCAAAATATAAGACCCAGAAACGCGGCTTGATGCAGAAGATGCTCACCGGCGCATGGCGCATCAAACCAGAAATCGTTAATCAATACATGGAGAAGGCGAAATGACAGTTTCTGAAATGTTTTCAGGTCTCCTTGATAATCTGAAAGTAGATAACGCTGATCAGATCAGCTTAAGATACGGAGAAATAACAGCCTGTCTGAACAAAAAATTCAGAGAGACCGAATCCAAGACTGATAACAACCTACAAGTTGGTTCATATGGTCGATGGACTGCCATTAAGGGCATATCGGATTTAGATATGCTTTATATCATGCCAAAAGGAAAATGGGATGAATACAAAAACGGTAAACAGTCCCAATTATTGACTGATGTAAAAGACGCCATTAAGTCACGTTATCCAAATACAGATGTTCGTGTTGATAGACTGGTTGTTACGGTGACGTATACTAACTTTCATGTTGAAGTGCAGCCCGTTTTTGAAGAGTCGGACGAAAACGGCGCAAGTTACTTCAATTATCCAGATACCTATAATGGTGGAAGTTGGAAAGTGACTAAGCCAAAGCAAGAGATTACAGCCATGAAGGAGTTTGTTGACCAGAAAAACAAAAACTTGCGCCGACTATGCAAAATGACTCGTGCTTGGAAAAACAAACATGGTGTCACTATAGGGGGGCTTTTGATAGACTCCTTAGCCTACAGCTTTCTCAAATCGACCTCTGCTTATGATGATAAAAGCTTTCTATATTATCACTGGATGAGTCGGGACTTTTTCAAATATCTCATGGAGCAACCCAATCAGAATCATTACAAGGCGTTAGGAAGCGGTCAAAACGTCAAGGTTAAGAGAAAATTTCAGAAAAAAGCAAAAAAGGCATATGAACTCTGCCTAGAAGCCATAGAGTCTGAGAAGGAATCTGGTGTTAACAAAAAGTGGAAAAAGATTTTTGGACGACCATTTCCTGATGCTGTTGAGGTTACCAAAGAAGCTGCACAAGCATCACTTTCATATTCATGGGATAACACTGAAGAATTCATTGAGGATAAATATCGCATTGATATTCGTGATTACATCCTCAGAACTGATTGTGACGTTCTGCAAAATGGATTCAGAGAAAATTCTTTGCGTAATATAATTCTTAGTAAAATCCCGTTATTCCCAAGCAAAAAACTCACATTCAGGGTGACAGAAATAGACGTTCCATCTCCATATACCATTGAATGGAAAGTTTTAAATCGCGGCGACGTTGCGCAAAGAAAAAATCAAATTCGAGGGCAAATTGTTCGAGACGATGGACAGCAACAGAAAATCGAACACACCCGGTTTCGCGGGGAGCATTTAGTTGAATGTTACGCCATAAAAAATGGTGTGGTTGTGGCAAAGAGCAAAATAGATGTGCCAATAGCGTCAGGAGATTGATATGAACAAGGAATATCTATTAAAACAAATCGCAGATTCAGCATACAATGTAGGATTTGGTGCAAAGAAGCATTTTGCGACCTATGACATGGTTGAGAAAGCACCAGGGATTGTCGCATTCCTTTCGATGGGAGTGGGAATCTTTGGGCTAGTCATTGATATCCTCTCGACCAAGTTATTTTCGGCGATCTTTTTGGTTCTTGGTATAGCCATATTTTACATAGAACGGTACAATTCGAATAATGATGAGTACGCGAAAAAAAGGCTCAGACTTAACCCAGTTGTTTAACGAGCTTAAAACTCTCTACTTCAGGGTGAAATCATCGAATTCAGACGATTTAAGTAGTGAGGAAGGTGAATTAAAGAGGATTCTTGATAGCTATTACGGCATTTGTATCTATAAGCAAATATTATTCAGCGACTGGTATGCTCATTATAAGTTCTTCTGGCAGAACCAAATAGATTGGATCAACGAACAGAAGCAATTCAAATTCTGGCGAGATAAGGTTCCACTATCCTTAACTGTATTTATCTCCATTCTATTAGCTGGTGGCGTTGCTGTCATTGTTTGCGCTTGCTTGGGGGTAATATGAGTAGCCCTTTTCCGCGCCATTCGCGTGTTTCGCGGTTAAAAAGAGGATATTCCCATGACTAACGAATCCCAAAACATCGAATGGAAACTATCCTGGCACGACGACTACCTGAAATGGATCTGCGGTTTTGCCAATGCGCAAGGCGGGCGGATTTTCATTGGCAAGGATGATGCAGGAAACGTAACCGGATTGCCAAAGGCCAAGAAGCTGACGGAAGACCTGCCGAACAAGATTCGAGATCAGCTGGGGTTGATGCCGCATATCAATTTGCTGGAAGAAGATGGCAAAGCCTATCTGGAAATCATCGTCGAACCATCAACCGTGCCAATCTCCTTGCGCGGCTCCTACTACTGGCGCTCCGGCTCGGTGAAGCAGGAGTTGAAAGGCCACGCACTGACAGAGTTTCTACTCAAGAAAATGGGTATGACCTGGGATCAAGTGATTCAGGAAAGAGCGACGCTGGATGACATCGACGAGACAACGATTGCTCTATTCAAAAAGGAAGCGATCACGGCGGGCCGCCTGCCCGATATTTCCGGGCTCTCCACCAAAGAGTTACTCAAAAAGCTCCATCTGCTCACCGATAAAGGCCTTACCCATGCGGCAATCGTTCTTTTCGGTAAAGATCCCCGTGCGTTTTATCCCAACCTGTTTGTTAAGATTGGCCGCTTTGGCCTCAACATGGTGGATATGCGCTTTCAGGAGGTATGCGAGGGAAATCTTTTCCAACTCCTTCGCAGTGTAATGGAGCAACTGGAAAAGAAGTTTCTGATCAAACCTATACGCTTTGAAGGGTTGCGCCGCATTGAGGAATTGGAATATCCGGTTCCGGCATTGCGTGAAATGCTGCTGAATGCACTGGTGCATCGCAATTATATGGGAAGCATGACGCAACTCCGGGTGATGGATGACCGGCTTTCGCTGTGGAATGCCGGTACCCTTCCGTTCGAATTAAGTGTTGAAAAGCTGTTTCAGACGCACCGTTCTATTCCCCGCAACCCGCTCATTGCCGAAGTCTGTTATCGTGTGGGCTATATCGACTCCTGGGGCCGAGGCATTGAAAAGATTACCGATGCCTGCAAAGCGGGAGGACTGCCAGAACCGGTCATTGAGGAAAACTCCGGTGGTATTGTCGTTGAGCTAATGAAAGCAACGACTTCCGCAGAGTTGGGTAATCAGTTGGGTAATCAGTTGGGTAATCAGTTGGGTAATCAGTTGGGTAATACCAAAGAGCGGATTCTCGCTGAGATGAAAACCAAGCCCAAGATTTCTGCTGCTCAGATCGCTGAAATATTAGACATCAGCACAACAGCAGTTGAGAAAAACATAAAAAAACTGCGGGAGGATGGCCTGATTGAGCGTATCGGTGGCACCCGCGGACACTGGGAGGTAAAAGAGTAATTATGTGTGAATTTGCATCAAATGAAAAACTGACCAGCCAGATACCAGCCTTGCAATTGCTGATTGCGATGGGTTATGAATACATCTCTCCGAAGGACGCCTTGTCGGAGCGCCAGGGTCGTTATGCCAACGTCTTGTTGGAGAGCACCCTGCGCAGCCAGCTCAAAGAGATCAACCGCATTCGCTACCGTGGCAACGAGTATCTTTTCAGCGAAGAAAATGTGCAGTCGGCCATTCAGAAGCTGAAAAACATCAAATACGACGGGCTATTGAAGACCAACGAGGCGATTTACGATCTGCTTACGCTCGGGACGGCCCTGGAGCAGACCATTGAGGGCGACTCGAAAAGCTTCACCATGAACTATATCGACTGGCGCAATCCCGGTCGCAACACGTTTCAGGTGACCGTCGAATACAGCATTGAACGGTCACGGTCAACAGAGACCGTCCGGCCGGATATTGTTCTCTTTGTCAATGGCATCCCGTTTTGCGTGATTGAGTGCAAATCGCCGCAGATTGGCGTGGAGCAGGCCGTCTCGCAGTCGATCAGAAATCAGCATGATGACCACATCCCAAAGCTCTTCATCTACAGTCAGCTGGTCATGGCTCTGAATAAAAACAGCGCCATGTACGCAACAACGGGTACCGCAGCCAAATTCTGGTCCATCTGGAAGGAACCACAGATGGACCAAAATGGACTCGAATACCAGAAACTGAAGAAGCTGGTTGATGACTCCACAAAAATAGTCTGCGACAATCTCGGTGAATCTGCGGTCGCCCAGGAGCGCCTGGTGACCGCGCAGGACAAAGCCTTGTATGCGTTGTGCCGTCCGGACAGGCTTTTGGAATTGGCCTGGAAGTTCACGGTGTTTGATGGCGGCATCAAAAAGATTGCCCGTTATCAGCAGTATTTCGTCATCAAATCCACCATGAATCGGGTTAAGCACCTCGATAGTACCCAGTCGCGTAATGGCGGGGTGATCTGGCACACTCAGGGATCCGGCAAGTCCCTGACCATGGTGATGCTGGCCCGTAACCTGGCCCTGGATCCCGAAATTCAGAACCCGCGCATTGTTTTGGTCACAGACCGTGATGACCTCGACAAGCAGCTGGGAAACACCTTTGCCGCCTGCGGCCTGGAGGCAAACCGGGCGACATCAGGCAGGAACCTGCTGGAATTGGTCGCGGAGAAGAAGTCCGGCATTATCACAACCCTCATTCACAAATTCGACAAGGCTTACACCTTCAAGAAATATCAAGATGATTCACCCGACATCTTCATTCTGGTGGATGAGAGCCACCGTACGCAGTTCGGTTCTTTTTCTGCTCGCATGAGACAGATGTTTCCCCATGCCTGCTACTTAGGGTTTACCGGCACGCCGCTGTTGAAAAGGGAAAAGAACAACTTCACCAAATTCGGTGAGTTGGTGGACCCCCATTATTCCATCACCCAGGCCGTTGCCGATGGCGCGGTGGTTCCGCTTCTCTACGAGGGGCGGCATGTGGAAATGACACAAAATCAGGCGGCGGTTGATCTGTGGTTTGAGCGGCACACCCAGGGTCTGACCAAGAAGCAGCAGGCAGACTTGAAACGGAAATATGCGCGCGCGGAAATGCTGAACAAAGCCGATCAGGTCATCTACATGCGAGCTTTTGACATCAGCGAGCACTTCCGCGCCAACTGGCAGGCGACAGGATTCAAGGCCCAGCTGGTGGCCCCGAATAAATCATCGGCGCTTAAGTACCATGCGTACTTGAATGAAATTGGCATCGTCTGTTCCGAGGTTGTGATCTCGCCGCCGGATATGCGTGAAGGCTTTGAGGAGGCCGATGATGAATCAACAGATGAGGTCGTGAAATTCTGGCAAAAAATGATGAAGCGCTATGGCAGTGAAGATGAATACACCAAACAGCTTATCAACCAGTTCAAGCACGGTGGCGAACCCGAAATCCTTATTGTGGTTGATAAGCTGCTCACGGGGTTTGACGCTCCGCGAAACGCAGTCCTCTATCTGTGCCGGGTGTTACGAGAACACACGCTGCTGCAAGCAATTGCCCGGGTCAACCGCCTTCATGAGGGTAAGGAGTTCGGCTTTATCGTCGACTACGCCAGCGTCCTCGGCGAGCTGGACAAAGCGCTGACCATGTATAGCGCCTTTGCAGGCTTCGATGAAGCCGATATGGTCGGCACGCTGACTTCCATTAACCGCGAAATCGATAAACTGCCCAGCCGCTATTCCCATCTATGGGACCTTTTTAACCCGGTTAAGCACTCCCACGATGAAGAAGCCTATGAAAGGCTGCTTGCTGATACTGACATCAGAGAAGAGTTTTACGCCCGCCTCGCCGAATTCGGCAAAACCCTCGGCATCGCACTCTCTTCCGAAAAATTCCTGACCGAAACCAATGAAAAGACCCTGTCCAGGTACAAGGCCGACCTTCAGAAATTCCAGTCACTCAAAGCATCGGTAAAATTCCGCTATGCAGAAGCCATTGACTACCGTGATTATGAGCCAAAAATAAGAAAGCTCCTGGATACGCACATTCAGGCCAATGACGTCGTCCAACTGAATAAGCCGGTCAATATCTTTGACGATAGCATGTTCGATCAGGTCAAAGAAGAACAAGGCGTGTACCAAACCAAGAAAACAACGGCCTCTAGGGCTGATGCGATTGCCCACGCCACCAAGAAGGTCATTACCGAAAATATGGCCGAAGACCCGGCATTTTACGAAAGATTTTCCAAACTCATCCAGCGGGCGATTGATGATTTCAGGGCGAAGAGGATATCTGACCTAGATTATCTTCATCAGGTGGTGGATTTGCGCAACAAGCTTGTCGGCAAGGTACATGATGATATACCGGCCAGGCTCTCCGGCAATGAGGATGCCATGGCCTATTTTGGTGTCCTAAAACCATTTTTGGCTGCCGCGATGGACGCGACGAACTTGGACTCACAGAATACACGGAACAACCCAGACGAAGCTCAGAGCAATTCTGCACTCTGCGTTCTGCACTCTGCATTCGCTGAAGAGGCAACTGCCGATGCGGCGTTAGCTATTCATGGCATATTGGAAAAGCACAATAAGGTCCACTTCTGGGATGATGAAGACGCCCAAAAACATGTGGTTAATGAAATTGACGACTATCTCTATGATGAACTCAAGACGGCAAAAGGGATCGCTCTGTCGCTTGATCAAATGGACGACATCATCGAGAAAGTCATGCTAGTGGCAAAATTTAGAATGATAAATGATGCGATATGAATGCTGAATTAAGCAATACCACTGTTCGTGTTCAACCGTGTCCAACAGTGGTTACCTACGGTACTGTAAAAATCGAGTACCAGCTGTTGCGAGTGAAGCGAAAAACCTTGGAAATTGCTGTGTGTCCCGACAGTACGGTTGTCGTCAAAGCGCCCGTGCAGGCCGATGTCGCATTGATAGAAACCAAAATCATCAAGCGCGCGCGGTGGATTCTCAGACAGCTGAATTATTTCAAGCAGTATAACCCAAAGACGCCTGATCGTTGTTACGTCAACGGCGAAAACCATTTGTACCTTGGCAAGCAATACCGCCTGAAGTTAGCCGCCGGGACGGAAAACTCGGTAAAATTGTCCCGTGGCTTTTTTCATCTCACTTTGCAGTGCGAAGCGACGCCAAATGCAGCCAGGACGCTGTTGAACCAATGGTACTTGGAAAAGGCACGCATGCAATTCGCCGAAAGTCTGGAGCGCTGCTGGCAGAAATTTTCTAGTCGCGGTATTGCCCAGCCAAAACTAGCCATCAAGCGAATGCAGAAAAGATGGGGCAGTCTTTCAAACAAGTGCACACTAACTCTCAATATTGACTTGATTAAAGCGCCTAAAGAATGCATTGACTATGTTGTTACGCATGAGCTGTGTCACCTGATATACCATGATCATGGTCCAGATTTTTATAGGCTTCTCGAATCAGTCATCCCGGGCTGGAAAAAGATAAAAGACAAACTCGAAATCACTATACCGGAAGTTTGAGGGCCTCGCCGTGATTTCCTGCGTGGGTCGGGGAAATTTCAGCGAAATTTCGCTCTACCCACGTAGGAAACTTTTGCTGATGGCGGATGCGCTCAATCCGGCCAGCTTGAGTAGCTGCCGGCATTGAGCCTCCGGCTGGCTCAACTGCTCATGGACTTCGTCTCCCAACTTGATTTTCCCTATTTGCAGCTCGCCCAGCTTGCTCCAGGCCGTTTGCAATGAAACACGCAGGTCTCCTTGCGGCTCCGTGAATTCCGCCAGTTTGTGGCGGGCCTTCCAGATGATCATGTATGCCAGCATGCAGACAAAAATGTGCGCCTTGACCCGCTCCGGATTCCACAGACGAATGGGGCGCATGAAGATATCCGTCGTCTTCATGGTTCGAAAGGTCTGTTCCACTTGCTGAAGTCCACGGTATTCATCCCGTGTCTGCTCGGCGCTTATGTCCAGGATATCGGTGGTAAACACATAGAAGCCGTCCATGGCGCGGTAGGACTCAATGAGTTCGTCCTTGCGGCGATAGCTGAAACGTCCTTCGCCATAGTCGACATCGAAGAAGCGCGCGCATTTCCATTTGTCGAACTTGGAGAACAACCTTTTGGCGATGAGTTTTTCCTGACGCAGACGCCCTTTTTGCACACTGGCTTCAATACCTTTGAGGACGGCCTCCGTTTTTTCGAGCATTCTATCGCGGTCGGCGCAGTTGCGTTCCTCCAACTCGGGGTTGTAGGATAGCACATAGTTGATTCCGTCATGCGACACTTGCACCAGCCTGGTGCGGTCAAACAAAGACAGCTGCAACGGGTGATCGTCATCCTCGACAAAGCGGGTGAACTCGTCGCGACTCAAGGCCGTGATGTACTTGATTTTCTCATATTCCCTGGCAGTCAGGTCGTTGCGTCTCGCCCGCGTCAGCATGCCCCGATCTCCAATGAAGACCATTTCCTCGATCCCGAACTTTTTCCTCATCGAGTCAATTCTGTCCATGACGGTGCTTTGGTCGCTGGTGTTTCCTTCGAAGACCTCCACACTTACGGGACAGCCAGCCTGGTCGGTGAGCATGCCGATGACGATTTGCTTCTTGCCTTGCTTGTGATCACGATTGTAGCCGAAAGCCTCCAGCGGGCACGCATTGCCCTCAAAATAACTGCTGGTGATGTCGTACAGGAACATGCGCGATTGGTTCGGATGATTCCGTTTGAACAGATAGTGTTCGATGGTATCCTGGCAGGGAAACAAATGATCCAGAGCATAATACATCTGCTCCAGCTTGATATCCTCGTCGTCCAAACCGCATACCCGGGACAGACCGCTGCCTGGCAGGTTTTCAAACAGCGACTTCCGGGAATGCGGAAAGGCCTCCACGACTCGATCAAGGATCAAGGCGAGAACCACTTTTCGATCCCGTTCGGGCAGGCAAGCCAGCGCGTCAAGGATGCCTAGTTCATCAGCAAAGTGATGCGCCACGGCCTCCGCGCCAAGCGGAATGGCCGACAAAAACTCGACCTTGAGATTGGTGTCACTGGATTCGCCATTTGACGAAAGAGAGTTGCTGATGGCCTTGACCGCTTCGGGAGGAAGCCCAGCCAAACTGGCCACACGCTTGAAGGTAGGCGTGCCCTTCGCTGTCCGGTAGCTGTACCCGATCCAAGAATAATGGTAGATTTTCCCGTGCTGCGTCTTCTTGAATTGCTGAACCCGGTATTTCATAGTCTGCCCCATTTTAACTAGCCTACAATACTTAAGTACAGATAGAAAATAATATAACACAAATTTTTGTCAAGTATCTAGACTACATTTCGAGCAAAAAAAAGAAAATTAGGCACGATTGTGTTGAAAACCCCTCAAACTTCCGCTATACTGTGACCTAGAGGGCGGACACCTAGGCCCGCCCCTACGGTGTCTTCTTCGCGCCTTCGCGTGAGATAAAAAACAGGGCGGACCTATATTTCCTCCCCTACCAATTCGCGCCTTTGCTGCTTCGCGTGAGGAAAAAATAGCGCCTTTTTACCGGCGGCGTGACTTGCCGCGCAGCGGCAAGACATGTCGCCAAAATCGGCGGAATCTGCGGATGAAAATGCCTTCTTCGCGACTTCGCGGCTTCGCGTGAGAAAAATTATCTTCCTAAACTTTTCATAATTTTTGAAAAAATAAAGTAACTACAAGCTTTTTGAGCTTGTTTTTTTGTTTTCTGTAGTTACTTTGTCTTGTTAACAGGAGTAACTACACCAGCTCCTGTCAAGGAGGCGCGCATGTCATATATTGTCCAGCAACGTTTCGGCAAAGACCGCGTTCATGTCTATTTGGTTGACAGCCATCGGGTGGAGGGCCGGACCTATCCCGTGCAAAAACGGGTTTATCTTGGCGTCCTCGACCAGGATGCATCGGACCTGCTACTGGGCAGGAGCTGCCCCGAGCCCACGGCGGAGCTTGTCGCCCTGCTGCAGGCCAAGGGGATCAGCTACAGCGGGCGCAAGGTCGTCCATGCCGGGCGCAAGCGCCTGCTTCGCGAAAGGGAGATTGTGCTCAAGACCCTGACATCCTGTCACGACGTTGAACTGGGCCGCGTCTCTCTGCTTGCGCGACTTGCCGGCGACAGCGGCCTGCATGGCTCCCTGATACGCGCCTTTGGCGAACAGGACGCTCAACGCATTTTGGCCGCGGCCATTTTTGAGTGCTGCGAAGGGGGCGCGCTTTGCCGTCTTGAAGACTGGGCTGACGACACGTCTTTGCGCGACGCAGACCTGTCGTTGTCGCCGTCGTCGATGACTCGGCTGCTTCAGCACCTCGGCGAGCATTCGGACCTGCGTAACGACTTTTTCCGTGCCTGGTTCAAGGCCAGCGGCAACCCGAAAGCTCTGATCAGTGACACCACGTCCATCTCCAGTTACGCGGAAAAGCTCTGCCTGGCCGAATGGGGACACAATCGTGATGGCGAACACTTGCCGCAGGTCAACCTGAATATGGTCTATTCGCGAGAGACGCATCTGCCGTTGTTCTACAGGCTTATACATGGAAGCATCGCTGATGTCACTACCTTGATAAACACCTCGCAAGCCATCTCCAAGCTCGGACTGTCGGCCTATACCTTCTCCTTGGACAGAGGTTTTTTTAGCGCCGAAAACCTGCATTACCTTCACAACGAAAAGCTGGGCTTCACCATCGGGGTGCCTGTGAGCAACAACCGCGAGGCGCAGCGGCTGCTGGATAAAAACCGGCTGAAGTTCCGTTCCTTCAAAAGCATAGTCACCTTTGATGACACGACGCTGCACCACGCGGCGGATACCTACGTTGTGACCAAACGCGGGCGAAAAGGCGAAAAAGACAGCTGGTTCGCCGCCACGGCCCATCTCTTTCTGAACAAATGCGAACGAGCCAGGCAGGAACGCGAACTGGCAGAACTGCTTCACGGTATCATGACGGACTTTTCGCGCACATCCTTCTCCACGCTTGAGGACGCCCAGGCGTGGCTGACAGCGACAGCGGGCAAGAGCAAGGCAGACCTCTTCTCGGTCAGGAAGGCCACCCGCGGCCCGCGCGAGGAAGGCGATTGCGCGGCCATCTCGAAAGATGGCGATTTCCAGGTCTGCGTTGCTGAAAAGACCTACGCGGCAACGATGAAAAACCTCGGTATGTTCATGGTGCTCAACAGCGATCGCGAAGCCAACGCCGAAGAGACGCTACGGGACAACCGCAGCCGGGACTGCCAGGAAAAGGTTTTCGACATCCTGAAAAACTCAACGGGCAATGATCGCCTGCGTTCCGCCGGCGATGACAGCGTGGAGGGACGGCTCTTCCTCGCCTTCATCGCCGTGACCTTGTTCAAGTTGCTTGAGAACGCGCTCCGCAAGGCTGATCTGCTAGGGCACGTTTCGGTCAACAAGGCCCTTGACCAGGCACGGAAGCTCAGGGCCGTAGCCTACCCCGATGGTTCCAGAATCGTGGCCGAAGTGCCGCTCAAGGCGAGGGAAATCTTCGAGGTCGTGGCCCCGGGGATGCTCACGGCACTCGCCGTCGACCCGGGAAGCGCTACTGCCACCGCCAGACGATGGCAAAATAATGTAGTTACTTCCAAGAGATGAAAAGTTGAGGTATCTTCGCGTCTTTGCGGCTTCGCGTGAGGGAAAAGATTCCCCCGTGCGTGAGGGAAAATAGTATTCGCGACTTTTTACCGGCGGCTTGACTTGCCGCGCAGCGGCAAGACATGCCGCCATTCATCTTTGCATTTGCCTTCTTCGCGGCTTCGCGCCTTCGCGTGAGATAACAATGTCGTTGCCTTCTTCGCGGCTTCGCGCCTTCGCGTGAGGAAAAAAGCATCTCCCTTGCGACCTTAAATCGGCGGCGTGAATTGCCGCGCAGCGGCAAGACAGGCCGCCATTCATCTTTGCATTTGCCTTCTTCGCGGCTTCGCGCCTTCGCGTGAGTGTCACGGGTCGCATAAACTGAGCCAGTGATGGGTCGCATCCAAACTGAGCCACCTGCGAGACAAAGCAGCCCTATGTTATCTCCTTTTTTCCCATCGGAAAACAAGGAGATAGAACATGGCCAACTACAAGCAGGTGAACGTGATAGACAGAATACAACAACTTTACCGACAAGGGAGAAGCCAGCGTGCCAGCGCGGCAGAACTGGGTGTCAGTCGCAATACCGTGGCGCGATATCTGGCTTCAAACCCGGAGCCCCCGGGTCAGACAGGGTGCCACTCCACGCAAGCTGCAACCAAGGAAAAAGGAACAACCTGTCCGGTTTTGTCAGACGAAGCGACCCACGGGGTGGCTCAGTTTGAAACGGACTCCGCCGAACCTGAAGCGACCCACGGGGTGGCTCAGTTTGAAACGGACTCCGCCGAACCTGAAGCGACCCACGGGGTGGCTCAGTTTGAATCGGTCTCCGCCGAGCCTGAAGCGACCCACGGGTCTGCAGTTGCGCCGGCCAGCCGCCCTCCGGTTGTGGACAAGCGTTCAGGCTGTGCTCAGTATGCCTCCGAGATACTCGCCGCGCATGCCCAGGGCCTCTCTGGACGGCGTATCTACCAGGATCTGGGTGACGCGGGTTTTACAGGCAGCTATGCCAGCGTGAAGCGCTTTTTGCAGCGCAACCGCGAGACGTCGCCGCCAGTGCCATTTCGCCGGCTGATCAAGCTGGCAGGGCAGGAAATGCAGGTTGACTACGGCCAGGGTGCTTGGGTTCGCGATGAGCGTGGCCGCCGTCGCAAGACCCATCTTCTGTGCTGCGTCCTGTCCTTTAGCCGCCGCATCTATTGCGAAGTCAGCTACCGTCAGGACAGCGAGAGTTTCATCCGCGGCATGGAGAATGCGTTCAGACATTTTTGCGGAGTGACCGCGACCGTCGTCATCGACAACCTCAAGGCAGGTGTCATCCGGCCCTGCAATTTCGATCCCGTTCTCAACCCCAAATGTCATGATTTCGCCATGCATTACGGCACGTGCATCCTTCCTTGCCGCCCCCGCATTCCCTGGCACAAGGGACGCGTTGAGAACGTCGTGGGCTACGTGCAGAACAACGCGCTTGCAGGGCGCACTTTTCCGTCTGTGAACGCACAGAATACCTTTCTGTGGACCTGGCAGGACAAGGTGTCGGACCATCGTTTCCACGGCACGGAAAAGCGCCATGTGATCGACATGTTCCATGAGGAGAAGGCGTCGCTTCAGCCGCTTCCGGCGTCCATCTTCGCCGCCTTCAGCGAGGAGTTGCGCAAGGTCCACAGCGATGGCCACGTCGAGGTCCAGGGCGCCTACTACTCGGTTCCGCCAGAATACACGTCTCAGGAAGTCTGGGCCTGCCATGACGGCCGCCACGTGCGCATCATGTCAAAGGACCTGAAAGAACTCGCCCTGCACGCGCGACAGGAACGGGGACGGACCTCGACCGCCGCCGGCCATGTTCCGCCAGTGAAAGTCTATCTTCCCGAACGCGGTTCGCACTGGCTGCTCGAACAGATCGAAAAAAGCATCGGTCCCGGCGCCCGGGCATGGGGCGAAACCGTGGTCCTCAGCCGGCAGGCGGCGGCCCCCAAGGTGCTTCATGGACTGCTTCACCTGCGAAAGGCACACGCGGCCGCCACCATCGAGTTCGTCTGCAATCTGGCCATCACCCGCGGCGAAACCTGCTATCAGGCGCTTAAGGCCCTGCTTGAAGAACGAGGCGACAAAAGGCAGCCCGCCTTGCCCTTCCAAAGCGAGCACGAGCTCATCCGGCCGCTGAAAGAATACAATCACCTCATTGACTACAAGGACATCTTCCCATGAGCATAAACCGCCTTCGTGAACAACTCAAAAATCTGCGCATGCCCGGGGCCGGCGTCAAGCTTGACCTGCGGCTGAGCGAAGCGCGCTGCAACAGCCTCGAACACGGCGATTTTCTCGAACTGCTCCTGCAGGACGAGCTTCTCCACCGCGCCGGCAACAAAATCAGATCCGCCCTGAAGGCGGCCGGCTTCCGCAACCTCAAGCCGCTGGCTGACTTCGACTGGCAGTTCAACCCGAATCTGGAACGCAAACTCTTCTACGAACTGGCAGGCGGCGAGTTCATCCGCCAAGCTCAAAACATCTTGATGGTCGGGCCTTCAGGCACGGGAAAGACCTGTCTGGCTCAGGCCATCGGTTTTGAGGCCATCAAGCTCGGCTTCACCATCATCTATCGGTCCATCTTTGACATCGTCAGCCATCTGCAACGCTTCAACGCCCTCAGCGACCGCAATCCCGAGTTCGAACGCTACCTGAAGGCCGACCTGCTCATCATTGACGACATGGGGCTCAAGCAGCTTCCGGAAAAAGCTGGCGAACTGCTGTTCGAGATCATCTTCCGCCGCCATGAGCTCAAGTCAACCATCATGACCAGCAATCGACCGCTGGACGACTGGGGCAAGCTGATTGGGGATGTGCCAACGGCCGGAGCTATTCTGGATCGCTTCCTGCAACAGGCACGGCTCATACCCTTCAAGGGGAAAACCGGACGCCCCCACTTCGGACGCCAAGGGCAGGCGGGGCCGACAGCAAACGACGCCCTCCTCGACGCGGCGGCCGCAGCCCGACTGGATCATGCCGAGGGTGGCTCACTTTGAAGTGGCTCAGTTTGAATCATGCGACCCACGGGGCAAACTGAGCCAATGCGACCCACGGGGGGATGCCAAACCGGGTGGCTCAGTTTCAAAATGGAAAGGAGGCCGCCAAACAGAGAAAAAGGCAGAAATGAACGAACACAACATCCACAATATCAACAAAAAAGGAACATCGTCGTTACAATCCCAAACGCGGGTTGTACGGTTGTCAGGTGGCAAGGGAAGATGCGAGCCATGAGTGGCTCAGTATGAAGCGACCCGTGGCAGCGTGAGGAAAATAAGGACACGGGCGGACACATAGGTCCGCCCCTACGTCGCGTCTTTCTACATACGGGCGGACTTCTTGCGGGCGGCAATAATTGGGCGGGGTCAGGCGTTACGGAATCTGTGTATTCGTAGCCGTAGCGCCTCCCGGTAATGCCACACTTTCAGCCCACAGCAGCCATGTCGCCTCCCGGCAATGCCACACTTTCAGCCCACAGCAGCCATATCGCCTCCCGGTAATGCCACACATTCAGCCCATAAAGGACTTATTCGATGAGATTGACGACCATACTGGCCTTCGCGGCCTTGAGCGGCCTCAGCGCGTTTGCGGCCGACAGCACCCGCAGCAACTGGCAGACCATTGTGGATGTCGCCGACCCGGCGGCCTGGCGCGGCGCCGTGCTCGACCAGGAGCTGTTGCGTGACGGCAAGCCGACAATGCAGTGGTCCCACGCCGTCAGCACGCGCCTGTCGTTGCCGACAGCGCCGAAGGACTGGACTACGCACAGCCATGTACATTTCTGGATGCATTCGCAGCAGGCGACCAATGCCGGCATCGTTCTGATCCTGGAAGCCGACGACCCCGCCAGCAAAGGCATGGACTACTACATGGCGCGCATGACCATTGATTTCAGCGGCTGGAAAGAAGTGCTCATACCGATCAAGCAAATCGGCCGCGCCCGCGAACCACGCGGCAGAGACCAAATCACCAACGTGTTCATCACGGCCGATGGCTGGGAAAACACCCCCAATCCCGCCACCGTCCTCAACTTCGGTGCCATCAGCTTCGTGGACGTCATACCGCAGATGCTCTCACTGGAGGAGTTCTTCACAGCGCTGGACTGGTCCACGCCGGGACTGGCCGACGCCGCCGCGGCCTGGGACAAGCGCGACCTGCCGGCTGCCGTGCGGGCCACCGCCACGTACTTCCGGGAGCGTCGGAGTGTCCCCTGGCGTTTTGATCCGCACGATCCGGAGTTCAAGCCGTCCTTCAACAAAGGGGCGGCGGAAGACACCGTCGCGGGCAAAGTCTCGGTGGTCACTGTCAGACATCAGTTTCCGGGTGGCGACATCGACTGGCTGTACAATCACACCATTGCCGTGAAAGAACTCCCAAGCAATCACGAGTGGCTGTGGCAGCTTAACCGCATGGGCTTCTGGAGCAACCTCGGCCGGGCCTATCGCAGCACGGGCGACCCGCGCTATGCCGAGACCTTCGTCAAGCACTTGCGCAGCTGGACTGGCCAGTGCTTCGCGCCCGCCAATAGCGCCGGCAATGTGGCCGGATCGGCCTGGCGCACCATCGAATGCGGCATACGCCTGCTGGGCAGCTGGCCAGAGGCGTATCACCTCTTCCTGCACGCGCCGGAGTTCACGGACGACGACCTCGTGCTCTTCCTCCGCTCGGGCCTCGAACAAATGCGGCACCTCGTCAAACACCCGCAGAGCGGCAATTGGCTGACCATGGAAATGAACGGCGTCTATACTTTCGCGTCGCTCTTCCCGGAATTCGGCGAAGCCGCCGCCGCCCGGCAGATCGCCATCGAGCGCCTGCACAACGACATGAAAACGCAATTCCTGGCTGACGGCGCGCAGTTCGAACTCACGCCCGGCTATCACCAAGTCGCCCTCGGCAATATCCTCAGTCTGCCGCGCATCGCCAAGCTCATGGGGCGCGAAAACGAACTGCCCACCGACTTCGTGCCCACCATGGAAAAGGCCTACGATTTCAACCTGCGGCTGATGACGCCCAATCGCGACCTGCCGCGCTACAACGACAGCTGGCATTGCAATGTCGTCAGCTCCCTGCGCGGCGCCCTGGATTTCTTCCCGGACCGCCAGGACTTCCGCTGGGTCGCGACCGATGGGAAAGAAGGCGAGGCACCGGCAGAGCTGTCTGCGTTCCTGCCGTGGTCGGGCTTCTTCGCCCTGCGCTCATCTTGGCAGCGCGACGCCAACTACGTCAGTTTCGACGTCGGGCCCCTGGGCTATGGCCATGTCCACCAGGACAAACTCAACGTGGTCATCTGGGCAGGCGAAGACGAGCTGCTCTTTGACGACGGCGGCGGCTGCTACGAAAACTCCGCCTTCCGCCGTTACGCCACGTCGGCATTCGGTCACAATACGGTGCTGGTGGACGGCCTGCCGCAAGTGCGCAACCACCGCGAGCCCGGCAACCGCGTGGTAGACGCGCCCATTGACGCACCCAAGACCTTCTCGGACCTCTACGACTTCGCCGCCGGCACCTACGACCAGGGCTTCGGCAAGACCGACCACGAACCAGCCCGCCATACCCGGCAGGTGCTGTTCATCAAGCCCGACGTCGTCCTGGTCTGCGATCTCCTCGAAGCCAAGGACGGCCAAAGCCACCGCTACCAGGCCCGTTGGCAGGTCAATGACACCGCCCTGCGCGAACCCATCGCCGGCCACCCGGCACTCATCACCCAGCGGGCAGGCAAGCGCAATCTGCTGGTCGCGCCGCTGCTCAGCGCCGGCCTGACCTCGCGCTGGGTATCCGCCCAGACCGAACCGGAAGTCCTGGGCTGGTACGTGATCAAGGACGCCGGCCCATACCGCCCAGCCGCCACCGTCTGCCACGAACGCGAAGGCGCCGGCACGCAAATCATGCTGACGCTGTTCATGCCACTGGCGGCCGACACGCCCTGCCCCGTCAGCGCCATCAGCCAGGACTCGCCGCGCCAAGCCACCGTGGCCTTCACGGACGGCCGCCAGCTCGTGGTCACCGCCCCCCAAACCGCCGACGAACGCATGCTCTTCGCTATCATCAACCCGTAGCCGCGCTGACGGCGCTTGGCGCAGCGCCGGCGCAAAGGCTATTTTGTCTCACGCGAAGACGTGAGGAAAAAGATTTCCCCGTCGCGGCTTCGCGTAAGGGAAAATAGTCTTTGCGACTTTCAATCGGCGGCGTGAATTGCCGCGCAGCGGCAAGACATGCCGCCATTCATTGTCTTTGTCTTCTTCGCGGCTTCGGGCTTCGCGTGAGGAAAAAGATTCCCCCGTCGCGGCTTCGCGTGAGGGAAAATAGTCTTTGCGACTTTCAATCGGCGGCGTGAATTGCCGCGCCAGCGGCAAGACATGCCGCCATTCATTGTCTTTGTCTTCTTCGCGGCTTCGCGGCTTCGCGTGAGGGAAAAAAGAGGGCGGACACATAGGTCCGCCCCTACGGCGTTTCGGCGGTGATGGCGACGACCGCCGGCACGGCGGGGCTCAGGGCGGAGCGGATATCCAGTCGGGCGATGGCCTTTTCGGGGGCGGGATTGGTCCAGCGGTAGCAATGCAGCGCAATGGGCTTACGGACGGGATTACTGGCTTCGAGCGCGATCTTGCCCTGCTTGGGCGCGCGGTTTGACCACCAGCTGCCGATTTCCTCACCGGCGCGGCAGATGATTTCGGCCTGTGTACCGTCCTCGTAATGCAGCACATAGCTCAGTACGGCCGTGCCGGCCTGCGGGTCCCAGCCGTAGGCGTGTAGGAAATAGAGATAACGCAGTTTCTGCCCCACCTCGACGCCGGTGACCTGCCGCGGGAAATAGTCGCGGGCGGTGCCGTAGAGAATGACGGCGCCACGGCCGGCGTTGCTCTCGGGGTCGATGATACGGAAGGGCACGCCGGCCAGCGTCACCTCGCCCAGGGGCATTGATGCGAAGTCGTTGCTGCCCTGATCGAACCAGCCGCCTTTGCGGTCGTCGCCCTGCTCGTCGCGGAAGTGCATAGTAGCGACCGCGCGCAAATCCAACGGCCGGCATTTGTCCGTCGCGACATCGTCGTAGTTGCGGTCGCGGACAGCGGCGTCACTGCTGGCGCGCAGTTTTTCCTGGATGGCCGCCAGCCGTGGCGCGTCGGCGGCCTGTGCCTGGTGAAAAAGGTCCTGCTGTTGCGCGGGCCCGACGACGGGCCAGGCGGGGGACGGCGCTTGGCGTTCGAGGGTGAGCAGCACGCGTTCCTGCGGCGGGAGGATCAGCAGGAAGCCCTCGCGGAGTTCATCGCGATTCCAGGTCTGCTTGCCGCCGGGAACCAGCAGGCGCTTGTTGACGATATCGCGCAGGTAGAATTCGCCAGCGTCCTGGACATTGAGTGCGACCCTCGCGATGCGGTGTTGGACCTCGAACATACTCACTGCGAAGAGCATTTTGAAATCGCCGCGGTCAATCAGCTGCAGGTCGGTGCCATTGAGGGGCGCACCGTTGTCGACGGCTCGCATCGTTCCATAGCGCTTCACGCCGCGCTGATCCAGCAGGGCCACCAGCGCCTGGCCGGAGGCGGGGTCCTTGGCGTCCAGGCGGGCGATGCCGGCCGGCAGTCCGGCCAGCTCGTTGCTGTATTCATCCCAGCGGAAGGCATCGACATCGGCGACGACCAGCCCGCCGCGGGCGACGAACGCCGCCAGCGCCGGAACGCTCTGCACCCGCGCGTAGTCCGCGCAGGGAAAGACCACCGCTTCGATGTGTGCCGGCAGGGCTTCGAGTTCCTCGTCAAAGATGATAGCCAGCGGGTAATGCGCGTGGAGCACGGCGGAGTACCAGTTGAGCATGCGGCCTTTCAGGTCCATGTCGCGGTCGAAGACGGCCATGGCCTGCGTCGGGTAGGAATGAAAGATAGCGACGCTGGGCAGACCCGTCCGCGGAAATGGCAGGACTTGGTCGCGGTAGGGTTCCAGCTCCTCGCGGAACTGCTTGAAGCCCACCAGCTCCTCGGGCGGCCAGTTGTAGGGATTGAGCATCGAGGACGACTTGTAAGACGGGTTGAGCACCACCGCCTTGGCCTGCTCGTAGGTCTCCCATTCCCAGAAACGCTTGTCGAGCACGTAGGTGAAATTGCCGGACGAGCCGTGCATGACCTCGTTCCACAGCGACGTGATCATATCCTCCTTTTTGCTGGGCACGCGCTGGCCGAATTCCAGCCGCGTGCAGTAATGCTCGTTGTTGACGATCGGCAGCTTGCCCTTTGCCAAGCCCTGGTAGAAATCGCACATGTACCAGTGCGTGGAACTGCCACGGAGCACCACGGCTTCCATCTCGTCCTTGGCCTTGAGATTGTCGCTACTGTGGCCGTAGCGCCAGCCGCCCTCGGTGGCCAGCACATCCAGCGAGTCGGCCACCACCCGGTAGTCCATGAAGCCGTCCCAGAGCGTGAAGGTGCTGGACATCTCGGTGAAATAGACATCCGGACGCTGATCGACACTGCGGATGACATCGCTGTACTGCCGGAGGATTTCGCCGTAGCGCGCCGCCAGGAATTGCCACCAGTCGGGCCAGAGCCGGCGATAGTCACGGAAATTGCTGACGGCGGCCACGTCGTCGAAGCTGGTGAAGATGGTGTGCCACTGCGCGTTGGCGCGCGAAATCGTGCCGTATTTCTGCGCCATGCGGCGAGCGAATTCGCGCGCGTTGAATGAGCATTGGCAGCCATAGCGCGACTCATTGAAAAGCTCGTAGAGAAAGACATTGCTGCCATTTTTCATGGCCATGCGCGTGCCGCCCAGGAAATAATCGCGGTAGTAGCGATCGCCCTCGGGGTGCTCCGGGCAGAAGGGTATGAAGGCATGCCAGCCGTCGTAGCGCTGATCCAGATCGCGATATTTGGCCGCGTTCTCCTCGCGCAGGACGTGGTTGTAGCCGAAGGCGAAATCAATGACGAAGGGCATGTCCGCAAAGCCGTGCAGGTACGCGGCGGCGGCCGCTTCCAGCTGCTGGTAGTTATCCGGCACGCCCAGACCGTAGAGGACCTGCCCCGGCCAGCTGTGCGCGGCGGACATCTGCCCCGAGTTGAAGCCCATGACATCGAAGACCTCCTTGCTGGGCCCGACTTTATAGGCGATGTGGTCGATGTTCAGGGGGTTCTTGCGTGGCTCGGGGCCCCAGTCCGTGGTGCTCTTGTTGTAAATCCACGGCCCGACCCAGAATTCATAGCGGCCTTGATAATGCCAGGTACCATCCTTGATCTGCGGGCGCGCACGGTCATCGCCGCAGTACACGCGCGGATCCTCATAGGACGCGCGGAACGCGTCGCTCGCGGGCGACGGCGCATAGCCCGGCGCCGCGGCAGCGACGCCCGTGATGATCGCCAGGTCGGAAAAGCTCACGGGGCCCGGCGGCAGCTGCCGCGGCAAGCGCAGATCAATCTTGCGCAAGGCCGTCAGCGGCCCGGCCGCGCCAGCCAGTTCAAAGACATAGCGGAACTGGCCATTATCGGGCACGCCCGCAGCCAGGTGGTACTCGCGCGGGAGCTCCTCGTCGCCATTGTACAAACGCAGCGTCAATGGCATATCCAATGACGACAGCAGACTGAAGCGCAGGTCGGCCAGAGGCACGGCCGACAGGTCAAATCGGCGATTCAGGTAGCTGGTCTGAAAACTCAGCGTGGGCTCATAGCCGCTCTTTTTGATCTCCAGGTCCAAGCCCGCGCCGCGCTCCCACTTGCGCTGGAAAGACAGGTTCGGCGTGGGTTTGACATGCCAGGTCGGTGGCAGCCCCGGCGCCACTGGGAACAGGACGCCACCGGCCGCGATGCTGGCAGGCTCGGGCGTCTTGACTGCGGCGAGTTCCGCCGCCAGATCAGGCGTTTCCCGGGGCACGTCGTCGCTGGTGAGCAGCACGTCGTCAAAGTACGCCTCGCCGGTGGCATGGAAGAAATTGGCGCAGCAGAAGCTCAGGGTCAGCTTGTTGGCATTTTCGGGTATGGGCAGGCGCACCAGCAACTGTCGCCAGCCGGTGGCGGTCGCGCTGTCCACGTAGTCCGCGCCGCTGAAGGTCTTGCCGTCGTCGCAACTGCCGGCGAGGATAATGCCCACGACCTTCGACCGCGAACTGGCGACGAGCTTCACTCGCACGGCAAAACTGGCGACCTTGCCCGCCAAGGCGCGCATGTCCGCCGGCGGCACAAAGTACATCGCCGTGTGGTTCGTCGGGCCGGGATCGTCGTCTTTGAGATGCCACGAGTAGCCGCCGCTGAATTTCTCATCGGCGCTGCGCCGGAACTGCGTCCAGGCCGCCTGCTTGTCCTTCGGCTGCAAATGCCAGCGCGACGCCGGTTCGCACGGCAGATTTGACGCATCGTCCCAGGTCTCAAAACCCGAATTGGGAAAGAGATTCTCGGCCCGCAGTGCGCCGGCGACAAACAGCAAGGCCAGAAAGAGGGTCTTGGGGGACAAGGTCATAGTATGTCACTCCTCAGCTCAGATGGGATAAAAGTCCGTGCAAATGCGCGAAAGGGCAAGGTAACGCCGCATCGGCATTTGTCCACGCCCAATGTCATTTGCGCGTGACCGCGCGGCACATTACACTAGGCGCAGTCCGTAGTCCACCCGCTGACGCGGGTGGACAGCCTCCGCGCCAGCGGGCGCGGCAAGCAGCCTGTCACCACATCCAGCCGAAGGATCATGCCCCATGCTCACACAAAGCATTCTTGAGCCAGCGAGAGAGATCGTTGTCGCCGACCACGTCGATGTCGTCGTCTGCGGCGGCGGTCCTGCTGGCATTGCCGCCGCACTGGGCGCGGCCCGCGCTGGTGCCAGCACGGTCCTCATCGAACAGCACGGCTGCCTCGGCGGCATCTGGACCAGCGGGCTCCTGCCGTGGTTTCTGGATGTCAACAACAAAAATGGCATCATGCGGGAAATCATGACCGAGCTGGCCATGCGTGGCGCCCGTGGCGCCAATAGCGACGGCACACCCAACACCGCTTACGACGTAGAAGAGCTCAAGATGCTCCTGGATGAGCTCTGTACCATCGCCGGCGTGAGGGTGCATTTACACACGCGCATCTGCGCGGCCCAGGTCACTGCCGGGCGCCTCACCCACGTCATCACCGAGTCCTATTCCGGCCGTCGCGCCTTCGCCGCTAGGCAGTTCATCGACTGCACCGGCGATGGCACCCTTGGCGCCTTGGCCGGCAACAGCTTCGACGTCGGCCACCCCGAAACGCGCCTGACCCAGCCCATGTCCATGATCGCCCTCGTCACCGGCATCCGTCGCCATGACATCAAAAGCTACTACCGCGACAAGGACGCGGACGGCTGGGCGCCACCCAAAGAACGCCTGCGCGCCGCCATGGAACGCGGTGGCCATTCGCCGTCCTACGCGCATCCGTCGCTGTTCCCCGTTCGCGAAGACCTCTTCATCATGATGGCCAACCACGAATACCAAGTCAGCGCGCTGTCTGCAGAAGACATCAGTGCGGCGACCATCCGCAGCCGCCGCGAAGTCATGGCGCTCATCGCCGGGCTACGCGCCCAGGGTGGCATCTGGCGCGATGCCCGCGTTGTCGCCACCGCTGCCCAAATTGGCATCCGCGAAGGCCGCCGCCTGCATGGGCAGTACACGGTCACCATTGACGATATGAGCGCCGGCGCCCGCTTTGACGACGCCGTCTGCCGCGTCCATTTCGGCGTCGATGTCCACGCCACCAATCCCCACCAGGGCAAGAGCATCGAAAAAGCGCCCGTCAAAACCCAGCCCTACGACATACCCATGCGCGCACTCATCGCCAAGGACGTCGCGGGGCTCCTCATGGCCGGGCGCTGCATCAGCGGCGACTTCTGGGCCCACTCCAGCTACCGCGTCACCGGCAACGCCGTCGCCATGGGCGAAGCCGCCGGCAAATACGCCGCCGACAAATGCCACGCGTAAGCAGCAGAGTGCATGAGTTGCGCGGTTGTCCCTGTCGGACGGGCGCTCTCAGGATCAATGCTGCGGAAACAAAAAAGGCTGCTTGGACTTCCAAGCAGCCAATCAAAAAAAAGGGGACGACTTGGCGACTGCGCGCACTGGGGCGAGGACTCACGGACTCATGAGGCATGGTCCCATGGATTGGACCGTGGGGACTTTCTGGACCATGGGGAAGGACGCTTTGGACACCGGGGACCGGTTGTGTACTGCTTGGACGCCGGGAACTGACTGGTGGTGTCCATAGCGTCCATAGCGTCCATAAAAACGCCCAGTGTCCCGCCAGTCAAGAGGTTCTGCGGATAAAAAAATGCTCAGCGTTTGCCGAGGTCGCAGAGATTGCACTGCGAGCAATTGAGTTCTGGCGGCGTGTACGTGCGGCCTTCCAGCCGTGCACGGCGAATCCGGAGCATGTTCATGCCCGCCAAGAAGAAGCCGAGGACAAAAAAGGCCCCGGGGGCGAATTTCATCAGCAAAAACGGCTCCCATTTGGGGAACAGCTGCAGTTCGAAGATGGTGCCGGCGCCGAGGAATTCGCGCACGGCGCCCAGGGCCATCAGCGCCAAGGTAAAGCCGACGCCCATGCCCAGGCCATCGAGAAAGGACAGCCACGGGGAATTCTTGGAGGCGAAAGCCTCCGCCCGCCCCAGCACAATGCAGTTCACCACGATCAGCGGGATGAAGATGCCCAGGGTGGCATTCAGTTCCGGCGGCGCGTAGGCGGCCATCAGCATCTCGACGATGGTCACGAACACCGCGATGATCACGATGTAGCAGGGTATGCGCACCTTCGCCGGGATGCCCTTGCGCACCAGTGAGATCACCACGTTGCTCCCGAGAAGCACGAAAGTCGTCGCCACGCCCATGCCAAGCGCGTTCTTGGCGCTACTCGACACCGCCAACGTCGGGCACATGCCCAACATCAGCACCAGCACGGGATTCTCTTTCCACAGCCCCTTGAGAAATTCTTTCGCCGCTGACATGTTCGTTCCTGCCTTGTTCAAGTGTTGGCGGGCTGACTCCCGCGTTGTTGTCTCAATGCGCTTATTGAGCCGCCCAGATGGCGTCGTGGTTCTTGTTGTAGGCATCGCAGACCCGGTTCACGGCGGCGAGCACGGCCTTGCTGCTGATGGTCGCGCCGCTGACGCCGTCAATGCGCTGTTCGCTGCTGCCACCACCGAGGACGAACTCGCCGGCCGGCCGGCCGCTATAGGCATCCAGGTAGTCATTCGGGGGGAATGCCACCTCTTCGTCCTTGCCGGCCAAAACCGCCCACAGGGACTTGAGCTGTTTGCGATCCGTGGCCTTGGTGCCCAGGCCCGGCGTTTCGCTGTGCTTGGTCACCATCACGCCGCGGATGCGGCCATCGCGTTCCAAGCCCACCAGCACTACGACTTCGCCGCCGAAGCCCGTGCGGGTGCTGCCCTGCCCGGCTACCGCCAAGGGCCGGCCGGCGGCATCGCAGGCTAAAAAGAAACTCAGGCCGTCTTCAGCTGCCACAGCCAGCGTCTTGGTATCGCTGGTTTCGGCCGGCAGCACCAGTGACAGACTCTTGGTCAGTGTCGCCTGCTGGGCCTGCTGACGCGGCACCAAGGTCTTAGCGTTGACGTAAACCAGGGCCGCGGCGCCACAAAAGCACACCGCGCCGAGACTGAAGCATAAACGGATGATGTCTTTCACAGTTTCACCTCCCGGCCAGGATGGCTGATCACCCCGAAGGGCTTGCCGGCCGTATAGCGGTCAATCAGCGGCGTAAAGGCGTTCATGATGAGGATGGAAAAACTCACGCCCTCGGGGTAGCTCCCCCACAGGCGGATCACCGCCGTGATGACGCCGCAGCCGACGCCGAAAATCACCGCGCCCATGCGCCCCAGAGGCGTCGTCACCATGTCCGTCGCCATGAAGAAAGCACCGAGGATGAGTCCGCCGCTCATAATGTGCAGCAGGGGCGGCGCGACCTGCTCAGGCGCGGCCAGATGGGCAATGCCAGTGATCACCGCCACCGTGCCGATGAAACACACCGGCACCTGCCAGCGGATAATCTTCAGCGCAATCAACAGCACGCCGCCAAGCAACAGCGCCGGCACGCAGGTCTCACCGAGACTGCCGCCCGTGCGACCGATAAAGAGCTCCCAAGTGCTGAAGAGCTGCTCGCCGGCCCAGGGCGTCCCCAGCGGCGTCGCCTGGGTGACGCTGTCCACGCCGGCCCACTGCAGGGGCGAGGCCAAGGGCGCGACCCAGGTAGTCAATGCCGTCGGGAAAGCCATCAGCAGGGCCACGCGGCCAACCAGCGCCGGGTTGAAGGGGTTGTAGCCCAGGCCGCCGTAGATCATCTTGCCGATACCAATTGCCATGACCGCGCCGACCACGCACATCCAGGTCGGCGTCGTCACCGGCAGATTCATGCCCAGCAGCAGGCCAGTCAGCGCCGCACTGCCGTCAGGCAAGGTGCTGGCACGGCCCTGCAGTTTCACGCAGAGCGCCTCGACCAGCATGCAGGCGGCCGTGCAGACCAGCAACACCCACAGCGCCCGCAGACCGAAAGTCCACACGCCGGCCAGACAGGCTGGTGCCAACGCGGCAATCACTACCAACATGATCTTGCGCACGCTGGCGTCTTCGTGAAAATGCGGCGAACTGCTGACCACCAGTCTGGTGGTATCCGGTAATCTTACGGTCGTTTCCGTCATGGTCTGCCACTTCTGTCAATTTTGACTTCGTATGCTTCGTCGGCACCGGCGCTGCCGCGGCTTAGGCTTTCTTGGCGGCCTTGGCTTTGCGCGCGGCCATCACTTCGCCCTTGGCGCGGCGCATCAGCTGCACCAGCGGCCGGCCAGCTGGACAGCCGTAGGCGCAACAACCGCACTCGATGCAATCCAGTACGTGCCATTGCTCCGCCAGCTCAAAACGCTCTTTTTCAATCTGTACGCTGAGAATACCCGGCATCATGCCCATCGGGCAGGTGTCGTTGCAACGACCACAGCGGATGCAGGGGCTGGACTCGTACTGCCGCACTTCGTCGGCCGCCAACAGTAGAATCCCCGAGCAGTTCTTCATGATGGGGATGTCCAGCGAGTACACCGCCATGCCCATCATTGGCCCGCCCGAAATGATCTTAACTGGATCGACCTTGACGCCGCCGGCGAGCTTGATGGCCTCGGCGTAAGGCGTGCCCACGCGGAAACGCCAGTTGCCCGGCGCCACCAGCGGCGAGCCGGTGACCGTGGTCACCCGCTCATACAGCGGCTTGCCTTCACAGACCGCCTCGCAGATCGCCGACGCCGTGCCCACATTCTGCACTACGCAGCCGACGTCCATGGGCAGGCCGCCGCTGGGCACTTTCCGACCAGTCAATGCGTAAATCAGCTGTTTTTCGGCGCCTTGAGGATAGCGTACCCGCAGCGAGCGCACTTCAACCTCCGTGCCAGCGGCCTTCTCCTGCAGCAGCGCCACCGCGTCGGGTTTATTCTCCTCAATGGCGATGATCACCCGCTTGACGCCCAACACCCGCGCCGTGATGCGCGCGCCAGTGATGACCTGCTCGGGCTTCTCCAGCATCAGGCGGTGGTCGGCCGTCAGGCAGGGCTCGCACTCCACGCCATTGAGTATCAGGGTGTCAATCGTCTTGTTCGGCGGCGGCGACAGTTTCACCACCGACGGGAAAGCCGCGCCGCCCATGCCGACAATGCCGGCTTCGGCGATGCGCTTCTTCAACTCGTCCGGCGAGGCATTCGGCCAGTCCAGCGCCGGCATGGGCTCGGCGGCCAAGTCGTCGCCGTCGCTCTCCAGGATCACCGCCGGCAGTTGGTTGCCAGCCGGTCCCAGGCACGTGGCGATCTCCTTCACGGTGCCGCTGGTCGGCGCATGAATCGCCGCCGAGATGAAACCGCCGGGTTCGCCGATGAGCTGCCCGCGCAACACCTTGTCGCCCTTGGCCACCACGGGTTTCGCCGGCACGCCGATATGCTGCTGCAGCGGCACGACGTAGGTCGCCAGCAAGGGCGCCGACACAATCGCCGCGCCACTGGCCGTCTTGCTTTCCTGCGGATGCACACCGCCATAAAAATGCAGGTGTTTTTTCGTCATGCTCTCAGACCTCTTCTCGCCACTGTTAGGGCGCCGTTGTCGCCGCTGGTGCTTCCGGAGCTGCTGGCGCCGCCGAAGCCGCCGAAGCCGCAGGCTGCGCCTCTGTCCGCAGCACTTTCGGGGGGCAGACGGCGACGATATCGGCGCTGGGCGGATTCTCGTAATTCACGGATGCCAGGAAGCCATTGATGAACATCTGGTTTTCGCCGGCGGCCTTCACGCATTTGCGGCAGCCAATGCACGCCGCACTGCACACCTTGCGTTTCACGGGCGCCTTCTCGGGCGAACTGCAGAAGACGTGGACGGGGGCGCTCTTGGGCACGAGTTTGATAATGCGCCGCGGACACACTGTCACGCATTTGCCGCAGCCCACGCAGATTTCCGGATGCACCACGGCGATGTGGTCAGCCCGCATCTCGATGGCGCCGAAGGGACAGGCCCGTGCGCAGCTGCCCAAGCCCAGGCAGCCATAGACGCAGCCTTTGGAGCCGCCGGCGACCAGCATCGCGCTGTGACAGTCATTGACGCCGTTGTAAAAGGCCCGACGGATCGCGTACTGGTCGGTGCCGCTACAGCAGACGACGGCGACTTTCTCGGCGCGGCCCTCACTGGCCACCCCCAGTAACACGCACACTTTCTGCAAAGCGTCAGCCGATTGCGAGGGGCACAGACCAGGCTTGGCCTTGCCGGACACCAAGGCCTGGACGTAGTCATTGCAGCCCGCAAAACCGCAGGCGCCGCAGTTCGCGCCAGGCATCAGCTCGGCGACCTGCTCCGCCAAAGGATCTACTGGTGCGCCAAAATAACGCACGGTCAACGCAATGGCCAGACCCAACAAGACACCGATCAAAGTCAAGATGATTACTGCCGTCATAGCTCTGCTTCTCTGCTTTTTATGCTCAGCTTAGACTCACCACACCGCGCGGACGAACTTGGCACTCAGCCCCCCAGGCCAGAGAAACCGGTGAAGGCCATGGCCAGAATCCCCGCCGTCAGCAGGGCAATCGCCGGCCCTTCCAGACAACGGGGCACCCGTGCCAATTCAAGTTTCTCGCGAACGCTGGCAAACAACAGCAGGGCCAACGCAAAACCAACCGCCGAGGCCGAACAGAACACCGTCGATTTGATGACGCTGTAGTGGTTGTCCGCGCAGATGATCGCCGCACCCAACACCGCACAGTTCGTCGTGATCAGCGGCAGAAAGATGCCCAGGGCGCTGTACAAGGGCGGGCTGAAACGCTGCAAAAGCACTTCCACAATCTGCACCAGACCAGCAATCAGCAGGATGAACACAATCGTCCGTAAATACATCAAGCCATGCGGCAACAACACGTAATGATGCACCAGCGCCGTCACGAAGCCAGCCAGCGTCATCACGAAAATCACCGCGCCGCCCATCCCCAAGGCCGTGCTCAACTTCTTCGAAACGCCCAAAAAAGGACAGATGCCCAGAATGCGACTGAGCACGAAGTTGTTGACCAGTATCGCACCAATGATCAGACTGAGATATTCCGCTATCATGCTCCGCTCCTGCATGGGCTGTGCGCAGACAATAAAAAAACGGGCCACGGGCCAATTGGCCGTGAGCCCGACGCCGGCCGTCTCGTAAGCAAGTCGTGAAAAAAATCGTCATTTAATCTACCTTGCTAAGCTGGAAAAGCAATGGCCGGAAGACAAAAACGCCAGCAATCGGTCAGCCATGGATATTGGCCGAGACCGTGGGGACGCCCGAGACCGGTGGGACCGGTTGGCACAGCGCTGGGACGAGGACTCACGACTCATAAGGCATGATCCCATGGATTGGACCGTGGGGACGAATTGGACCGTGGGGATTGACTCCCGACGCCTTGGACTGATTGGGGACTGATTCGACTCCTGGGACTGATTGAGGACTTCCTGGACTCCGGGGACTGATTGGGGACTTCCTGGACTCCGGGGACTGATTGGGGACTTCTGGACTCCGGGGACTTTTTGGCGACTGTGCGCTGGGGCGAGGACTCACGGACTCATGAGGCATGATCCCATGGATTGGACTGTGGGGACTTTTGGGACTGTGGGGAATGACGCCTTGGACGCCAGGGACTGCTTGAGTATCTCTTGGACTCTTGGGAGCGCCTACGGCACAAAAACATGAATATTGAATAAGGGTGGTTTTCGGCCCGAACCGGACAAAGCAAGTCGCCTGATCGGCCAAGTTCGGCCCGGAGGGCCGCAACCCGGGGTATGACAGCAACATAGAATTGCGTCCGGAGGGCGCCACATTGGCTAGGCACGCCGCGTCCCACCGCGCCAGCGAGAGGCATGTCGTGCATCCAATATCAATGGCTGAGGGATTACCAATCGAGTAATGCCTCACTCATTGATACCGGCCGATCCCACAGCAGGCGGCCCTTTGCGCCCCGCCTCCCAGCCGTGGTCACGCGCGCTCATCTCCCGATCGCGATGGCGGGCTTTCAGCCAGCCCCGTCAGATGACACCATCTGGCGGAGACAAGCGCGCCACCAGCATCCCAGGCCGCGAAGCGGCAGGCGCCCTGCAAGGGCGCTGTCATCGTAGCCCAGGGCAAGCGACGCCGAAGGCGGAGCGACGCCCTGGGTACAACGCCATATATGTCCGTGTTCCTCGGCCTCTTTGGCCCCAGTCGGCGAAGCTGACTGGGGCCAAAGAGGCAATGGAACTCACTGATTGCTGCGGCAATTTTGCGCTGTGACCCTTCGTCGCAGGTCTTTTAGGCCGCCCCTTCAGGGCTCTTTTGGGGTGGGGCACCTTACCCAGGGCGACGCGCCCTGCGGGCGCTTGCCCGGGCTATCTTAGGGCGCACCTTCGGTGCTCAAAACCTCGGCGAATGATCTTGTGCATGGTTACCAATCAACTCATCGCAGGCGATTGCCGCATGCTCTGTGAAGAGCATTGCTCTCATGAAATCCGCTGCCAAGTTGGCCACCCATGTGTAATTGCTGGGCGGCGGTTGGCCGTGGGTTTCCTGCAAATTGTCCCCGGTGTTTTCCCCACCGGGGTGGTCACTCCTATGAAACACGCTGCCGCAAAGGTCGGCGGAAATCAAGGTCGGATGGCTGGGCGGCGGTTGGCCGTGGGTTTCCTGCAAATTGTCCCCGGTGTTTTCCCCACCGGGGTGGTCACTGACCGGTTACAGCAATGGGCTGTATCGCTACCAAATCAGACGGATCAGACGGATCAATCAGACGGATCCGTCCGATCCGTCCGATCCGTCCGATCCGTCCGATCTAGAATTCCCTGGCACCGGCGCCGCGGCTGCCCCGTCCAGTCTTCATTTCAGTCATCACCCAGTGCGGCATCACAGCCAGCAGCCGGCTTTTCAACGAAGACATTGTCGCTATCGGTGATATGCCCGTCGGGGCTGTCGCCAGACTGCACCGCTGCAGCGCCGCTGAGCTGATTGCCGACAAGGTAGAGATAGCGGGGCTGATCGGCGCTCACTGCACAGGTACCGCCGACCAGCGTGTTTTCGGTCAGGGCGACTTGCGAAACGCCTGCCGTCAGGACAACCGCAGGGCGTTCCTGGCGGGACAGGACAGTCAAGCCTGCCAGCTGCACACCCTGGGCAGCAGGGCCGGCAACCACCACACTCCCGTGTAAAACGACATCATCGGGGCCATTGGCGGACATGCCGCACAGCGTCAGCGGTTTGTCGACCAGCCAGTTGCCGTCGCCGGGCGCCAGGTAGAGTCCGGGCATGACATGAATCACCCCGCCGGCGGCCACCCCGGCAATCGCCTCTTCAAGAGTGGCACAGCATAAGCTACCGAGAGCCGGCAGCTCAGCGCCGGACGTGCCCGCGCCGGCAAAGTCCGGTGAAACCACCGCATAACTTGCTGTCGCTTCTGCGGTGACTGCGTCCAATCCCTTGAGGCCATCACTGTCCCAGCTTTCGACTGCATCAGGCGCAGCCATGCCGCCATTGCCGGCAGCGTAGTCATCGCCGCCACGGGTTGCGGGATAAATGGTAAACGTGCCATTGCTGAAGTCAATGACGTGATTGGCCGGCGGCGTCAGGCTGCCCTGCCGAATTGCGTAGATTCCAGGAGCCTCGCCCGGATCCTTGGCCACTTGGCCAGTAGGCTTCGCACCCGATAGATAGTAACCGCTGACCAGGAAATAGCTGAGTGCGGGATCGTAGCCGCCGGCAACCTTACTGTAGTCATAGGCCTGTATCTGCAAAACCCGGGGCGTGACCACCAAAACCCCAGACACGTACTCCATTTCATAGCTGGCGGGTGCCGCCAAACTGCCTTGCAGAATAGGATATTCACCGACATTATCCAGCAGGCTGCATACCAGCTTTCCTGTCAGGGTATCCCCGGAATACAAGGTGCCCTCGGCGATATGCCAAGTCAGCGGGGGCAAGGCGGCGGCATGGGCCTTTTCAATCCGGTCGCCGACGATTTTCAGGCGGCGGCGCAGTACCTGTACGATCACCGTGCCCTGGTAGATGGTGCTAATTCCGCTAGCTGGATCGGGGGTGAAGATAAATCGGGTTGAATAGCTGCCGGCCAGATAGCGACGATCAGGGTTGTCCCAACTCAAGGTGCCTGGCAACGTTTCGCCGGTCAGCGGATGCAGAAAACGACCGCTGAGCAGGGACATGCTCAAGGGGTCGCCGTACGAGATAACACTGGCCGTCACCGTCTCGACCAGCACGGGATTGGGATACGCGATTCGTAGCCGGCCGGGTGTATAATCAATGATGCAATTGTTGCCCAAGGTCAGGGTGCCAATGAGAATGTCATGGTAGCCAGGAATGTTATACCCCGACCAAGTCAACGCACCACTGAAACGGGCGCCTGAAGGCAACTCGCTGCCCGGAGCAAGCTCGTAGGTGAATTCCGGATCCGGCGTACTTACCAGCTTCGCCTGATCATGCGCTATCACCCCGACATGGCGGCGCTCTATGACCAAATTCGCGCTAACAAAGGACAGTACATAATTGGGTCCGCCCGTCAGTAAGCTGGGAATGATCGCATAGGCGCCGATGTTTTCGCCTGGCTGGCGCCCCAACACCACGCTCAATTCATCCCCTGCCTGCAGCGCCCCCGCGCTCAAGGTCCACGCGAACACGGGATCAGCATTGCCGTACACCTTGCTGGCCGGCATCGCAGTCACCGTCAGCGCCCGCGGCACAATCATCAGCGGCGCTGACTGAAGCGTCACGCGGTAATAGTCCGGAAATGTCAAACTACCTTGGGTCATGGCGTAGCTGCCGACGTCTTCGCCGGCAAGGCGTCCAAGCTGGCCGACGGGCATGTCGCCCGCTAACAGGCTGCCCGCGACAAGGTGGTATTGGAAAACCGGATCGGGGTCGCCGTAGACCTTTGTCGCCGCCAGACACTGCAAGGTCAAAGATCGCTGGCTGATGCTCATAACCGCCGGCAAGAGTTCAAGGCTGTAATTGCTGCCTGCGGTCAATGTCCCGAGTTGGATGGCGTATTCACCGGGCTGCTCGCCGGGCTCCCGGAGCAACGCACCGCTGACTCGGTCACCTTCGTACAGCGACATGGACCCCGCAACAAAAGACCATGACAGGGCCGGCTCCGCTTCACCATAAATTTTACTGACGTTCGCCGGCTGAATGCGTAAAATGCGGGGCAGAATAACCAGATCGGCGCTCACTTCAAGTTCAGCCACAGATCCGGGCAACGACGGGATGAAGCGCCAGCTGCGCGGCCACACCCCGACCGCCGGAAAGTCCTCTTCCCCGCAGATGGTAAAGTACCCGCCCATCTCTTCGCCACTGCCCGGGTGGCGCACAACCGCCGTCGGGGCCTTGCTCGCCACGTTTTCACCGTAAAAGAACACTGGTGGCGTAAAACTCCCCACGACCGGCTCAATGGCTCTGACGGTCAACATCCCCAGCTCATACACGAAATGGTAGTTATCGGCGATGCCGCCGGCAACAGTAATCGGGTAGGTTCCGGCGAGAGTCGTAGCGTCGGCAACGCATTGTGCTTGCGGTGCGGTGGTAAACAGTCCAGGCGTAGCAAGCGTGTCGCCGTTGACCAGCCCGGCGTAAGTCAGCGTCAATTCGGGATTGGCGTCGCCGTACCACCTGGACTGATCGTCTGCGCTGACCTGCAGTGCCGCCTTGGCAATAGTCACCGGCTGCTCGCCGCGAAGTTCGCTGTAATTGCTGGATTCGGGAGTGAACACCCAGCTCAGCCAATGCTCGCCAGCCGGCAATACCATGGCGCCGGGCAGTTCCCAGACCAAGCGCCCGGGAACCGCCACGTCCTCAGTCGGATGGGCAAAGCTCCCCGTCAACCCAAGGTCTGCCAAAGCCATCCCATAGACGGCATCCGCCGCGGCTGCTATGTCCTGCGCGCGCGGCAGCGCCGGTGCCACCGTCAGGACATCGGTCTCATAGACGAAAGTGTAATTGCTGCTCAACCCACCGGAAATCGTCACCGGATATACCCCGGCCGGACTGGCGACTGTCGCCGCGCATTGCGCCGTTGGCACCCTCACCAGCACCGCTTGGTCTTCGCCGAGGACAAAGCCCGAGTACGCCAGCCCCAATGGCGGGTTCGCCGCGCCATAGCTGCGTTCCGGCGCCGGGGTCTGCAGACGGACTGTCAGCGGTGCGGGCGCAATTGTGAGCGTGGCAGAGCCATGCAAAGGCGCATAGCTGTCCGCGGCTTCTGGCTCAAAAAGCCACTCGTAATCTCTGGTCCCTGCCGGCGGCGCCACGTCCTCCTGCACCCAGGAAAACACCCCTGGCACCCTTTCGCCCGTGGCGAAGTGGCGGACTTCGCCGACAATCGTCGCGCGGCGCAAGGTCTGTCCGTAGACGATCCCGCCAAGCGCCAGCGGCCCGGCCAGCTCCAAGCCAGCTTCGTTGATGGTAAAACGCGCTGTATTGAAAACCATCGCGTAGTTGGCTGACAAAGCCAGGCTGCCCAGGCTAATGGCATACACGCCAATGTCTTCACCTGGCGCACGCGACAGCGCCCCGTGAAAACGGTCACCCGCTACCAGCCCCGCCGTCGAAGTGACGGCGTAAGGCAGGACTGGATCGGCAGTTCCGAACGCTTTGCCACTATCTTGAGCGGAAACCGTGATTTGGCGCACAGTGATGCGCAAGTTTGCACTCACATAACTCAATGCATAATTCGCTGACAGCGCCAGGCTGCCCTGATTGATGGCGTAGACGCCGACGTTCTCGCCCGGCTGCCGCGCCAAAGCGCCGCTGAAGGAATCCCCCGGCACCAGCGCCCCCGAGACAATGCTATAGGTCAGACTCGGGTCGTCCTCGCCGTATATCTTGCTCCGGGACAGAGCCTTTACCGCCACCGGGCGGCAGTCCACCCGCAGAGTGCTGGCGCCGCTCAGCGCCCGGTAATTACCACTGTCATCGGCATGGAACACCCAACTTCGGTTGTGTGTGCCAACGGGCAGAATAGTATCGCCGCCGTTCCAAACGAAACGCCCCGGCACTATTGCGCCGCTGGTCACTGCGCACACCCTGCCGCTCAGCGGGGCAGTAGCCAGCTTTGCACCGTAGGTGATAGCCTGACTGACCACGTCAGAGCCCACCAGCTCAGCCGGAGTGACCATCAGCACCCCCGGCACATAGACAAATGCGTAGTTGCGCGCCGCACCGCCTGAAACGGTGATTGCATAGCCGCCAGCACAGACTGGACTGTCTGGGCCGGCAGCGGTCGTCAGTATTGGCTGCACGATGTCCGCAACACTATCCCGTGCGCAGAAACCACTGAACGACATGGTCAGCGCTGGGTTGGCGCTCCCAAATGGCCGCTCCTGGTTGGCCGCCGTCACCGTCAACGGCGCCGGCGTGATGGCAAAGGGCTCCTGCAGACTGCCGCAGTAATGCTCATCCCGGACGGTTGCCGTCAACGTGTAACTGCCAACATCCCGCGGTGCCGCGGTGCTTGCTGAGTAGACCGTGCCGTCGCGGCCCGCATAGACGATGTCGATGTTCAGCCCCGGAGGATCGTTGACCAGTTCCGGCGCCGTCGCCTCGCCGTTATACACGCAACTGCCAGCCGCCAGCCGCAATGTCGCTACCGCTTTCCGATAGTTCAGCTGGCCGGGGAAAAATTCGATGTGGTAGTTGGCGCCGTCCCGACCGTCAGCAATCGCCAGGCTGCCCTGCGTAATCGGGTAACCGCGCTCAAGCATCGTCCCCGGCGTGCAGGCCAGCGCGCCGACGACGCGGTCTTCTCCGGCGAGTCGCCCCGCCAGCAGCTCCCAGCCCAACTCAGGCATGGCCGTGCCATAGTAATAATCGACATCGTTGGCGGCAATGTACACGGTCTGCGACTGCACCACGAGTTGGCGGCGGCGAGTCGCTGTTTCCCAGGCATCGGCTTGCACGCCAGTCACTGCCAGCTCCATTTCGAGTAGAACCGGGCCTGCCTGCAGCCACTGCACATAATGTCGCGACTCGGCGTCTTGTCGCCAACGCAAGCGATCAGCTTGCGCCTGAAACGTCGTCTCGGCCATGGCTGGCGTACAAACGCCCGGGCGCGGCGTTACGAGGGACTCCCAACCGTAGACACAGGGCGTCTCCACTTGAAGATCCCCGCAGAGCTGCCCCCGATACGCAGTTTCAAAGGCACCTGGATCTGGCACCAGCCGACTCAGCCGCGCCGCCCCTGCGGCGTCATGAGCAGCAAGCAGGGCATCCACACCACGATTGATCGCATACGACCCCGCCCCCAAGCGATAGTCATTCCGTGCCAGATCACGAAAGCAGATGAAATAATGATCGTTTTCATTGTCATTGACCTCAGGACCATTGACCCCGCAATTGCCCGCCGCCAGCGGAATGACAGCCTGCCCCGGCGCATTCACGCCGGCTATCGCGCTGTAGGACAAGTCGCTGGCTGGCGCAACCAACTGTTTGTCATTGCCACAGTTCCCCCAGACCACCAGATTGAGCAACCGCGCAGCGGCAACCGGCGCACAGACACCGGAGCCATCATGCAAGGCGTAGTTGCCAACGATCGTGCAGTGGTTGACGGTTCCCGCGCCGAGCAGATAGATCCCGCCGCCCTCCTGCACACCGCGGTCCGCCACCCCGTTGTCGCGTATCAGGCAATTGCTGACCCGCCCCTCGTCATCTATGACATACACGCCGGCGCCTGCCGCGCCCCAGCCATCGGGCAGCAACTCATTGTCGCAGATCAGGCACTGCTCCAGCACGCTGTCGCCCCTCATGGCCACGCCGCCGCCATAACGCGCCATGCAACCCGTGACCACACTCCGCCGCAGAACGACATTACCCGGCAACTGCGCCCCACCGCCAACGCCGGCCAGACCGCTGCTAAAAGCCATGCCGCCGCAGAGCACCACGCCATCCACCACTGTGCGCAGGGTAAATGCGTCAGCATCGGCCTTCAGCACCGAGCCAAAGGCATGGTCGGGTATCGTCAATCTGGTCGCCGACGCATAATCCCACGCGCACGGCGGGATGCCGTCATGCGCCGCAGCCAATGCCCGCTCTGCCGGCGATCTCTCGTGGCCCGCAAAACCACCGTAGATGTCCACACCATCACGCAGACGGAAGGACCACTCCCACTCCGCATCCGGCTCCAGCAACCGACTCTCGGTCGCCTCGTACTCCCCACCCGCAATCCATACCGCATCGCCTACCGCCGCCCGCGACAGCGCCACCTGCACCGACGCCAACGCCTGCGCCCAACTCTGGCCATCGCGGCCATCGTCACCATCGCTCTTGACATGCCATACCGCGGCTGCCGCGGGAAAACACAAGGCCAGCACCAACGCTAACACCCCGAAACGACACCAGCCGCCACCACGCCAAACTCTTCTAAATACGGCCATGATGCACCTCCTCTTGGAACAAATGAAAATAAATGCCTGCTTAAACAGCAAGTCAATGCAATATTTTATTGCTTTTATTTGCACATTTCAACCAAGAGAAGACGATTTTTTCATTTTTATTCTTTTTTAATGCAACTACGCGGCTTTGCGCAGGCGCAGGTTACCACTGGCTGCCTCTTAGCCATTGTTGCCTGCCGCGATAATCAGACCGATCAGACCGATCAGACCGATCAGACCGATCAGACCGATCAAATCGACGATCCGTCCGATCCGTCCGCTCCGTCCGCGATAACAATAAAAAGACGATCCGTCCGCGAAAATGGCAGTCAGTCCTTCTTGTGCCGCCCGTAATCCCTCACTCATTGATAATTGAGCGGTAGAGCAAAGGGCGGCCCCAGGCGCGCCCGTCTTCCGGCCGTGGTGCGGGCTTTCAGCCCGCGCCGTCGCCAGAGGCCAGCAAGCGCCCACTCGCGCGCCCGGCATCCCAGGCCGCGAAGCGGCAGAAGCGCTGAAAGCGCGAAAGCATACCAGCCCAGGGCAAGCGGCGCCGAAGGCGCGCGACGCCCTGGGTAAAGCGCCATTTTTGCTCGTGTTCCTCGGCCTCTTTGGCCCCAGTCGGCGAAGCTGACTGGGGCCAAAGAGGCAATGGAACCTGATATAACGTCTTCCCCGTCTTGTTCCTTGCGCCCCCGGCGCCGTTTTTTAGGTCGCCCCTCCAGGGCGCATTTCTGGTAGGGCCCTTACCCAGGGCGACGCGCCCTGCGGGCGCTTGCCCTGGGCTATCTTAGGGCGCGCCTTTGGCGCTGAAAACAAAAGATTGCAGGAAAGGTTGGTATCAATGAGTGAGGCATTACGTGCCGCCCGTCAGGCTAGTCAACGCGTGTCAGGCGATAGCTGAATCGCAGGATATAGTATCAGCCTTGCCCCCCCTGAGTCAGTAACCTCGACAACCAAAGGCCAGCGCGTCATGCCTCCCCTGTACCGCACCATCCTGCTTCTGACTGCATCCAACGTCTTCATGACCTTTGCCTGGTACGGCCATCTGCACACGATGAACCACCGCAAATGGTACATTGCCGCCTTGGTGAGCTGGTTCATCGCACTCTTTGAATATCTCCTGCAAGTGCCTGCCAACCGCATTGGCGCGCAAGTCGTCTCCGTCGCCCACCTCAAAATCCTGCAGGAAGTCATCGCCCTCAGCGTCTTCGTGCCATTCGCACTCTTCTTCCTCAAGGAAAAATGGAACTGGAATTTCCTCTGGGCAGGGATGTGCATGCTCGGGGCCGTGTACTTCATGTTCCGCCGCTGAAACAGCGGGGAATCAGCCTGGACGCCGCACGGCGCCCCTTTGGGCATGGATTTACGGGCTGTCAACCGCGCCTCACGGCGCCCGTATGGATGGGCGTGGCAGGGTGCCGTCAGCGCCTCACGGCGCCATCTTCGCGCGGATCTTGCCGGCGGCGTCCCCGGTGTTTTTGTCCAGCGCCAGGCCCCAGTAGAATGCGGCCAGCCGCGCATAGCCATTGGCGGCGAAGATATCGCCAGCGTGGTCGGCAATGACGCCGTCGCTGTCCTCCTGCTCGACACCGCGCTGGAGGAGATCAGCCATCACCAGCATCGCGTCGTAGAAGAGCCCCTGACGGTAATACACCCAGGCGCGGCTGTCCAGGTAGGCAATGGAATCCGGCTCTTTCGCCAGCGCCTGGTCGATCAGCTCACGAGCATAGGCCAATTCGCGGTTGTGATCGGCCAGCAAATAGCCAAGGAAATTGGCGCAGGCGGGATTCTCCGGCTCGCGCTTATAGGCGATACGACACAACTCTATCGCCTCGTCAATGCGCCCGGTCGTTTCGCAGATCATCGCCAGGGTGAAATAATAACCGGTGTCGAAAAAATCATCGTCCTTGCGAGTCTGCGCGGCTTCGCCGGCCTTCTTCATGTCCGCGTAGGCGCGCTCCTGATCCCCCTGCTTCCGCCACAAATAGGCCCGCAAAAGGAGCCCGCGCGGTGGCAGAACCGACACCGGCGCCAGCAGGGCCATGCCTCGCTGGGGGTCATTCGCCTGCAAATAGATATGCGCGAGCTGCAGCCGCAGACCGATATTATCCGGCTCCATGCCCTGCAGACGCTCAAAGGCCTCAATGGCTTCCGCCAGCTGGTCGTGCTCAAGATAAAATTCGCCGGCGGCAAACAGCAAGGGCCGCGGTATCAGCATGTCCGCAAGCAACTGGCCATACAAGGAACGCATGCCCGCGAGGTCTTCTCGCTGGCGCAGCAAGCGAAGCCGCAAGTCCGCCCAGGCATAACGCGCGGAACCGCCAGTCATCACCGGGCTGAGTCTGTCGATGTAGTCACCCAAGCGATCCCATTCGCCCACATCAGCCAACAAGCTGCCAACCATAAGACGCTCGTCTAGTCCTGATGCCTCCGAGGCCGCCGAAGCCTCCGGTACCGCCCCCAGGCGCTTTGCCAAAGCCACGGCCTGGCGACGCGCCCGCTTGCGCCACGCTGCGGCCTGACGCCGCAAGCCCCACCCCGGCTCGGGCACCTCTACAAGCACTATTTCAGCGTAAGCGTGCCATAGAGCCGCGGCCGCGCAGGCAAACGACACGTCATCACGCAGGGACTCGTGCCGCATCGCCTGCGCATACAGCTCGGCAGCGGCCTTTCCCTGCTTGGCAGCCCACAGCTTCTGCGCCAGCTCTTTGACGACCCGGGCATCGCCCCAGGCCGTCGTCGTCAACGTCCGCTGCAGATGCGCAATGGCCTCGTCGCGCTTGTCCGTCTCCTCCAGCAAATCCGCGTAGATGAGATTGGGCATCACCGCGCCTGGATGGGCCGCGACCACCGGCGCCAGATCGGCCAAACAGGCATCCCACTCCTTGGCCACCAGCCGCGGGCCAATTAGCGCCCGCAACAGATAAGGCGAGTCCGGCAGATGCAGCAAAGCACGGGCGAAATGTGGCGCGGCATCAGCGAAGGTCGCCCCGTCACCCCCAAGCACATACAGCCCCTTGGCGTACTCAGCCCAGGCCGCGGCCTCTGTTGCCGAAGACGCGGAAAGGCGCAGATCTGTCACCAGACCTGCGCCTTCATTCGCGTCGTCAAATGGCCACTCGCCAGCACTCGCTACAATCGCCAGAATCAATACAAGTAAAATTGATTTATGGCGCGAAGGCATCAATGCTGCCTCCTTTGCTTAGCTCATGCCAACCTAGCGGCTTTATTTCTTCTTGTGACGCTGTGCGCGCAATTGCTTGCGACGCTTGTGCTTGGCAATCTTCTTACGGCGTTTCTTCTTAACTGAACCCATGGTGACTCACTTCCTGTTTTCAAGCTGACACTTAAGCTGAAGGTCAAAACTGGCAAAGCAATAGGATGAAAACGAATCTTAAATGTATCCCCCTTACCCCTCTTTGCAAATCAGCGTCAGATACTTCATCCTTTTTTCATTATCGGCCAGCCGTTGACAACGGATGCACGGCATGCCTCTCGCTGGCACCGGGCCGGGAAGGGCCTTGGACTTCCATGCAGCCTATCGTAAAAATAATCTGCGTGAATCTGCGGAATCTGCGGATAAAAAAAAAACGCATCACCCCGCCGGGTCGGCGGCGCCCTGGCGCCGGGAACGTTCCACGCCCGCCTCGGGCCATTTCGGCACTATAGTATAGCAAAAGCCAGCGCCTTCACCGCCTTAGTACCGCCGCGACGCGCGACCACGCTCGCCTTTCCCCGCAGCCACCTATCCCGAGACGCAGCATGGACAACCCCGCTTTGATTGACGTCGCCGTTCACATCAGACATCCGCAGGTCGACTGCTGGAACTTCCGCCCCGCACAGGCTCAGCACCTGCAGCGACTGCTACCACAGCTGCGGGTGCGCATCTGTGAAAGCGAACAGGCGCTGGTCAATGCCCTCCCCGACTGCGACTGCGCCATGGTCTGGACCTTCAAACAGGAGTGGTTCGAATTGGCGCCACGACTGCGCCTCCTCTCCACCCCCGCCGCCGGCCGCGATCTTCTCCTGGTCTCGCCGCCACCACAGCTGCGCTTGATGTACGGGGCCTTCCACGGCGAAATCATCGGCGAAACCGTCGTCGGCATGATCTTGGCCATGACCAGGGGCATCCTCCCGGCCGCCAGCACCTTCGCCGACCTGGCCTGGCCACGGCAGGAACTCAATGGCATCCTTAGGCCCCTGCGCGGCAGCCACGTCGTCATCCTCGGCATGGGCAATATCGGCGACTGGATCGGCAAACTCCTCAAGCCCTTCGGCGTTCGCATCAGCGGCATGCGCCGCAGCCTCAGCAAACCCGCGCCAGACTGGTTCGACCAACACGACCGCATCTTCACCGAAAGCGACCTGGACAAAGTCCTCCCCAGCGCCGACCACGTCGTCATTGCACTGCCCGGCGCACCCGACACCAACAACATCATCGACGCCCGCCGCATCGGCCTGCTGCAAAAACACGCCACCATCTGCAACGTCGGCCGCGGCAACGCCATCGAAGAAAAGCCCCTCTACGCCGCCCTCGAAGCCCACCGCATCGCCGGCGCCTGCCTGGACGTCTTCCAGACCGAGCCACTGCCGGCAAACTCCATCCTCAAACGCTGCACCAATCTCTGGCGCCTGCCGCACGCGTCGGCTATCGCCGGCAACTACCTCGATCTCTACGTCGAGGACTTCGCCCGACAATGGCACGACTGGGCCGGTTTCGAACAGGACCTCTGAGCAAAACCACGACCGGCTGCCAGGTAACACCACGGCCCCCAATGGCACGATGGCGCTTATTCGGCCGCCATCTTGATATATATAAGTAAAAACATTATATTTCATATTCGTTTTTTTGGCTTTCACAGGAAGCCGTTGTCAACGCCCGGACTCAATCAGCAACCTGCGCTTGGGGCACCCAAGAAAGTGAGACCCCTTACATGATGTACGCCAAGGAAATAACCAAGGCCAAACTGGAACTCAATGGCAAGGTCTATGAACTGCCCGTCTATGAAGGCAGTGAAGGCGAAATCGCCATGGATATCCAGAAGCTGCGCGCCCAAAGCGGCCTGATCACCTACGATCCGGGCTATGCCAACACCGGCTCCTGCAGCAGCAATATCACGTTCATCGACGGCGAAAAAGGCATTCTGCGCTACCGCGGTTACGACATCGACGAACTGGCCGAGCGCTGCAACTTCCTTGACGTGGCCTACCTGCTGGTGCACGGCTTCCTGCCCAAAAAGGACGAACGCGCGGCCTTCAGCGAGCTGATGAATCAGCATTCCATGCTCCATGAAGGCATGCGTCATTTTTACGATCTCTTCCCCGACCACGCGCATCCGATGGCGACCTTGTCGGCCATGGCCGTGACGCTGTCAACCTTCTATCCCGAGCTGGAATCGCACCCGAATGAGGCCATTGACATCATGGTCACACGCCTGCTCTCGAAAGTGCGCACCATCGCGGCCTTCACCTACAAGAAGATGAAGGGCCAGCCCATCGTCTACCCGCGGCCGGACCTGAGCTACTGCGAGAACTTCCTCAACATGATGTTCTACACGCCAGTCAATGGCTACAAGCCCGACCCAGTCATCACCCGGGCGCTCAACCAACTGCTCATCCTCCATGCCGATCACGAGCAGAACTGCTCGTCGTCCGTAGTCAAATCCGTCGGTTCCTCCGGCGCCAATCTCTACGCGTCGATCTCCGCCGGCATCTGCGCCCTGTGGGGCCCCCTCCACGGTGGCGCCAACCAGCAGGTCATCGAAATGCTGGAGAAAATCCAGCAGGAAGACAATGGCGACATCACCCGGGTCATCGACCGCGCCAAGGACAAGGACGACCCCTTCCGCCTCATGGGCTTCGGGCATCGGGTCTACAAGACCTACGATCCCCGCGCCCGCGTCGCTAAGGCCATCTGCCACAAAGTCATCGACCACCTCGGATTCAAAGACCCGCTGCTCGACATCGCCCAGCGCTTGGAAGAAGCCGCGCTGGCGGACCGCTATTTCAAGGAACGGAACCTCTACCCCAACGTGGACTTCTACACCGGTATCACTTACCGCGCCATGGGCATCCCCACCAACATGTTCACGGTCATGTTCGCCATAGGCCGACTCCCCGGCTGGATCGCCCAATGGCTGGAAATGCGCGACGGCTCCGAACACCGCATCTACCGCCCACGCCAACTCTACGTCGGCCCAACCCAACGCAGCGTTGACGTGAACTGGGTCAAATAACCCGGCCACACCGTCCATCCGCCCCGGCAGCCACAAGCACGGCAACCAGGGCGGATGACGCCAGGAGCCACCGCTACTGGCGCTCCGTGGCCCGCCCCCTCTTCCCTCCCGCCCGACCGACCGCGCGCAGACCGCGCGCCGCAGCCGGCAAAGCCCCCCCAAAGGACCGGCCATGGAAGCAATTCTGGAACTACTGGAAAAAAACCGGCTGCCCGAACTGCGGGAAAAACTCGTCGCGCTCAACCCCGCCGACGTCGCCAGCGCCCTCGGCGAAGTCGGCAAGGACAAGCTGCTCCTCGTCTTTCGCTTGCTTCCCAAGGACTTCGCCGCCGCCGTCTTCACCTACCTCGACCCGGACTTGCACCGCCTCCTCGCCGAAAGTATCACTGACCAGGAAATCAACGACCTGATCAACCGCCTTTTCGTCGACGACGCGGTAGACTTTCTCGAAGAGTTGCCAGCCAACATGGTCACCGGCATTCTGGCCCACGCCGACCCCACCAAGCGCGCGGCCATCAACGCCGCCCTGCGCTATCCCGACAACAGCGCCGGCGGCCTCATGACCATCGAGTTCATCTATCTCTTCGAGGCCATGACCGCCGCCGAGGCCCTCGCCCACATCCGCAAGCGCGGCATGGACCGCGAAACCATCTACACCTGCTACGTCACCTCCCCCCAGCGCGTCCTCACCGGCGCCGTGTCCCTGCGCCGCATTCTCCTCAGCAAGGACGATGCCCTCATCCGCGATCTCATGACCACGCCCGTCATCGCCGTCCATACCCACGATGACCAGGAAGACGTCGCCCAGAAATTCCGCGAATACGACCTCATCGCCATGCCCGTGATCGACAACGAGCAGCGCATCGTCGGCATCATCACCATCGACGACATCATCGACGTCATTGTCGCGGAAAACACCGAAGACATCGAGAAAATGGCCGCGCTGCACCCGTCGGAAAGCGAGTATCTCAAAACCGGCGTCTGGCGTCTGGCGCGCAACCGCATTTTCTGGCTGTTGTTCATGATGATCTCGGCGACCCTCACCGGCGCCGTCATCAGTCACTACCAGGAGCTGCTGCAGACTGTGGTCATCCTCGCGGCCTTCATCCCCATGCTGATGGACACCGGCGGCAACTGCGGCGCCCAGGCGTCCACCCTCATCATCCGCGGCATGGCCGTGGGCGAAATTGAACTGAGCAACTGGCTCAAGGTCGTCTGGAAGGAATTCCGCGTCGGCATCTTGGTGTCCCTGGTGCTGGCGTCGGTCAATCTCCTGCGCATCATGCTCTTTGTCAAAGACAGCAATCCGCGAGTGGACCTCGTCGTCACCCTGACCCTCTTCATCACCATCGTCTTTGCCAAGCTGATCGGCTGCCTGCTGCCGATGTTCGCCAAACGCCTGCGCTTCGACCCGGCCCTCATGGCCAGCCCCATGCTCACCACCATCGTTGACGCTTTCGCCCTCATGATCTATTTCAGTCTCGCCGGACTGTTCCTCGGCCTCTGAGCAGCACCCGCGCCCATTTCCGCCTCACAGTCTCTTTTCGGGAGAATGACATCATGGACCTGCCACGCGCACTCACCATCGCCGGCTCCGACTCCAGCGGCGGCGCCGGCATTCAAGCCGACCTCAAGACTTTCTCCGCCCGCGGCGTCTTCGGCATGAGCGCCATCACCGCCATCACCGCCCAGAATACCTGCGGCGTCAACGCCGTGCTGAATATCAGCTGCGACATGGTCGCCGGCCAGATCGACGCCGTCTTCAGCGACATCCGCGTCGACGCCGTCAAAATCGGCATGCTCTCCAGTGCCGACATCATCCGCAGCGTCGCCGACCGCCTGCGGCACTGGCGCCCCGCCTTTGTCGTCCTCGACCCCGTGATGGTCTCCAAAAGCGGCAGCCACCTCCTCCAGCCCGATGCGGTGTCGGCCCTGCGGGACGAACTGCTGCCGCTGGTCCAGCTGGTGACGCCAAATCTGCCGGAAGCCGAAGTCATCACCGGCCGCGCCGTCGTCAGCCAGGACGACATGCTCGCCGCTGCCAAGGCCATCTGCGCCCTCGGCGCCCGCGCCGCGCTCATCAAGGGCGGCCATAGCAGCGACCACGCCAACGATCTGCTCTACGACGGCCACGACGCCCGCTGGCTGCCTGGCGAACGCATCGCCAGCCGCAACACCCACGGCACCGGCTGCACCCTCTCCGCCGCCATTGCCGCCGAAACCGCCAAAGGCCAAGCGCTGCTGCCTGCCTGCGAAATCGCCAAGGCCTACGTCCGCCGCGCCATGGCCGCCGGCCTGGCTATCGGCGAGGGCTGCGGCCCCCTCCACCATTTCGTCGACTGGTATTAATCGCGTTTCACCCACTCACCGGCCGCCAGCAGCCAGAAAGCCGCCGCCATGAAGCTGCCCCAACACATCGCTGAGACCTTCGGCATGATCCGCCAGAAAAACCCGCTGGTCCACCACCTGACCAACGTCGTCACCGTCAATGACTGCGCCAACGCCGTACTGGCCGTCGGCGCCTCACCTGTCATGGCGCCATGCGTGCGCGAAGCCGCCGATATGGCCCGGCACGCCGCCGCCGTCGTCCTCAATATCGGTACGCCCGACGAATTCAGCGAGGCGGCCATGCTGGCCGCCGGCCGCGCCGCCAATGCCTGCGGCATCCCCGTGGTCCTCGACCCCGTCGGCGTCGGCGCCACGCCCTTCCGCCTCGAGCTGGTCAGCACCCTCCTGCGTGAACTGCAAGTCGCCATCATTCGCGGCAATCTCGCCGAACTGCAGTGCCTCGCTGGCGACCACGACACCAAGGCCACCCGCGGCGTTGATTCCATGGCCACTGATATCAGCAGCAGTGCCGATGTCGCCCGCCGCGTCGCCCGCCACTACCGCTGCGTCGCCGCCATCACCGGCGCCGTGGATTGCATCAGCGACGGCGAACAGCTCGTCGCCATGCGCAACGGCCATATGCTGATGCGGCAGGTCACCGGCACCGGCTGCATGGCCACCTCACTCTGCGCCGCCTGCGCCGGCGCCGCGCCGGATCGACCCCTGCTCGCCGCCTGCGCCGGCGTCGCCGCCATGAGCCTCGCCGGCGAATTCGCCTACGCCGCCCTCCACGGCGGCGAAGGCACCGGCACCTACCGCCAACGCATTATCGACGCGCTGTCCACACTTACCCCCAGCCGCATGGAAAACTATATCCGGCTCGATAACTCCGGCGGTAACGCCCTCCTCGGCTGACCAGCCCCCACAGCACCGCAGCCCCTACCAGCCCCCGCAGCCCCTACCAGCCCCCGCAGCCCCTACCAGCCCCCGCAGCCCCTACCAGCCCCCGCAGCCCGGCCGCAACGCGCGGCGGAGCCGTCCAGGGGCCGTCCAGTGGGCGGCCGCTTGCGGCCGCCAAAAACACCCGCTGTCCCTCCCGGCCCTCGCTGCCCGGCCGTCCCGTGGGCGGCCGCTTGCGGCCGCCATTTACTATTTCTTGTATTTTGCCAGCGGGAGCACTCCCAGCGGCGGCAGCGCATGCCGTCCAGCCAAGGTCACTGGCTGGTCATTGCGCATATCCACCCAGCCTTCGCCGGCGCCGTCCTTGACCACGAAATGCTTCTCCTCATCATTGTGATTGAGAATGATCAGCAGCTCGCCCAGTTCGCCAGCTAGCCGGCAGACTTCCAGCTTGCTGCCCAACGCCGGTTCGCCGTCAAGCTGCATGTCGAGGTTCGCTTTGACGCCGCTGGCCAGCACTTCCCGTCGCAGGAAAGCCGTCGCCGCGGCTTGTGGATTGGCGAAGTACTGCCGGAACAGCTCGGTGCCAGCCATGATGGCGCGGCCCTTTCCGAAGCTGTTGGCGCAAACCGCCATGCGTCCATCCGCGTAGGTCGCCAGGGGCTTGGCCGTCGTCAGGCTGAAATGATGCCAAAGGAACTGCACGGGCGCTGTGGCGCCGTCTGCGTAGTGAATGGGGGACGCCGTCTCCACGCCTTCGCGATCGACCGTCCGCGCCCCGAAGACCTCGTCCAAGCCGAAAATCGGCGCATGCCCATGCAGGAGATTGTCCCCGTCCTTGAAGGCGAAGGGGCATTCGGCGATGACGGTGCCGCCCTGCTCCACGTAGGCCCGCAGCTTCGCCGCGATCGCCGGCGTCATGTTCTCAATCATCGGCAACAGGAGTAGCCGATACTGTGACAGCCGGTCCAGATTGACATCGTTGACACCGTCAAAGGGTATATTCATGTCCCAGAGGAGCTTGAAGGCACCCAGGCGGCTCTGCGAGACGCTCCCCCACAGCTTGCTGGGATCGGCCCCAGCCGTGTACGTGCACTGCAACAGCACGCTGAGTTCCTCCGATACCAGCACCGCCGCCTGCGCCGCCGGGCAGCTGCTGTTGATCAGGTCCGCGTGGCGATTGAGCTGGCCGGCCAGCTCGGCATGGAGAACCGACCGCGCCGTCGGCGAGCCGTCCCAGCCCATCAAGTTGAAATTGCCCACCTGGTTGTCCGAAAAACGGCTGCGGTAATTCCACAGCACCATGCCCTTGGCGTTATGGCCAACCGCCAGCCAGTTGTTCAGCTCGCGCTGCGCCGGCGTGATCATAAAGTAGTTCGGCCCGGCTTCGCTCTCCAGCACCAGCGTCCGCCGCAGCGGATCACGCGATGTCCAGCGGAAGGAGTCGGTGTACAGCGCTTTGTGGAAAGGCCCCATGTTTTCGCCGTGCGCGACGGTGTAGTACGAAAAGCCCGTGATGTCCAGGCTCCGGGCGACGTCGCTGATGCGCACATTGGCGCCAAGTGTCCCGCCGTACGCGTGGCTCGTGCAGATATTGCAGGTCACCGGCAGATTGCGTGGGTCGTGCTGCTTGATGCAGTCGTACACCGCCTGCATCGCACTGCTCAGGCGGTACTGCGTGAAAGTCACCCAGTCCCGCCAGGCATTTAAACCGCCCTCGCGGAAGCCCGCCCCCTGTGGCGGATTGATCTCGCCCCAGTCGTCATAACTCAGGGGGAACTCCGTGCCCCACGCGTCGTTAAGCCGGGCGATGTCATTGTCGTAACGCTCCGCCAGCCAGCGCCGGAATGCCTGCACGCTATGCCGGCAATAGCACTGCCGCAGCCACGGTTCGTTCCAGCTCATCCAACCAACCACCGCGTCGTGCTGCGCATAACGGCTCACCACCGTCGCAATGAAATCCAACGCCTTGCCGCGATAGAGAGGGTCGTCCAGGCACACAAAAACCCGCGGCCCCGTGTTGTCCGCCTGCCGATTGCTCCCGCAAGGCGCCGTGACGTCATGCCGCCGCACCAGCCATTGCGGCGGATAAATGCCCTGCAGGCTGTCAAACACCCCGCCCACATTCATAATCACACCAACGCCGTGCTTCGCCGCCAACTCCACAAAGTGATCATGACGACTGAAATCAAGCTCGCCTTCGCGACGCTCAATGCGATCCCAGGGCACAAAAATGCGCGCCACGCTGAAACCGAGCTTCTTCATATTTGCCAGATCGTTGTCCCAGTCCGCAATCGGCCAGTCCTGCGATTTCGCGTAGGGCGCCATCGACGCACCATACCAAAACTCACCCGTGAATATGCCTTTGCTCATGCTCACTGCTCCTGTTCATGCCTACACACCACAAATCATGTCGCAAATCGCTCGCATAGTATAGTGGCCACCCAAATCAGGAACAAGTAGACGCACGGAAACGCCCGAGGGGGATCACCGAGAGTCGCCGGGACGCTTGGGGACCAATTGGACCGCTGAGACGGTTTGGCGCAGCGCTAAGACGAGGACTCACGACTCATGGAGGCATGTTCCCATGGATTGGACCAAGAGGACGCAAAAGACACCAGGGATTAACGCATTGGACTCAGGGGACCGTTTGGAGAACCAAGCCAGCATTCGACTTCCCGCCGACGTTGCGATTGACACATTGGACTCAGGGGACCGCTTGGAGAACGCCTTGACGCCAGGGACGCCGAAACGCCTTTGGGTCACGCGTCGGCTACCTCCCTCACCCGGAATGCCTGGAGCAGGTCGTTGATGACGCCGTCCAGAGCCTGTTTGAGTGCTGCGTAGCCCGCATGCCGCCGGCCGGTTTTTTCGTCCATGTACAGGTCACGCCGGAGCTCAATCATGACGCCTGATACCGCCACGTTTTTCGTGTAGTAATTACTGGGAATTATCGCACCGGCAAAGGGCCGGTTGACCGCGACAGTGTATTTCCGCTGCTGAAAGGCCGCCAGCAGCAGGTCGCACAGCCAGTCCGGCGTGTGCAAATTGTCCGTCCCGATACAAATATCCGCCCGTTCCGGCCGCTGGTCGTTCTCGTAGAGCAGAGGTGCCTTCGGGAAACTGTGGCAATCGATCACCAGGGCCTTGTGATGGGTCTCAAGAATATCGGCGACGAGCTGGTTCAGACACCGATGATGCAGCCGATAATAGCAATCCAAAAGCCGTTCGCGCTCCCTATCGGCAACGCTACTATGCCGCAACACCGCCCCCAACGAGCTCCGGGTGTAGATAACGCCCATGCCCTTTTTGGCCATCTCTTCCTTCTCGTCGTCTTCAAAACGCTCGGGATCAAGCACCAGGCGACTCACTGGGAAACGCAGCGCCACGCAGTCATCACGACCGCTCGTAAACAAGTCGTCGGTAAACCAGTCCGTAATCTGCAACAGCTCTTGCTGGAGCGCTTCGTCGCTCAGCACGATGTTATTTCGCTCTTCCGGCGGTATAATGCTGGATGCATGGGGAATATGCAGAACAGCCAAGGCGTTATTCATCATGTCAGCACAGCTCCATATCCATAGTCTTGTTGCTGCCAGCCCGCAATCCGCAATGGCACCGCACGGGCAAAATTGGCAAAGTGTATGCACTCACGAATATACTTGTCCCGGAATAATAAGAAATAGCTTCATCGGGCGTCTTATAGTCGAGATTCATTCCGGCCATCATGAAGACTATCACGGCAGGCCATGATGTTTTTTCCCGATCACCACGCCGAAGAACAATTTGACATGCTGATCCGCAGCCGCCTGTCTCTCTTCCGCGGTCTGGCGCGGCGCATTCTCACCAACGCCGCCGACGTGGACGACGCCGTCCAGACTGCCCTCAGCAAAGCTTGGCTGCGCCGCCGCTCGTTTCGCGACGACGCCGCCCTCGCCAGCTGGGTCGCCCGCATCGTCATCAATCAGAGCTACGACATCCTGCGCCAGCAGCAACGCGAACAACGAAAACTCACCGCCTTCGCCAACGATCACAGCGTCGGCACTCAGGAGACCGACGACGATCTCCAGCGCCTCGACCGCGCCATTGCCAAACTGCCTGAGCTCTATCGCCAAACTGTGCACATCGCCATACTCGGCGACATCGACACCGCCAGCGCCGCCGACCTACTCGGCTGTTCAGCAAACACCCTCTATCAGCGCATCCACAAAGCCAAAGAACTCCTGCGAAAGAGCATGAGCCATGAATGACCAACAACTCGAACAACTTCTCGAACGCCGGAAAGGGCCACCAGATCATACCGGCGACTACAGCCCAGACGACGCCTTCATCGCCGCCTTCCACCACGCCGCCCAACGGCGACAGCGCCAACGCACAGCGGTCCGCCTGGCCGCCATCGCGGCCTGCATCTCGCTACTTCTCGGCGGCCTGTGCTGGCGCAACCGACACCTCAGCGCCCCGAGCGACGCCTCGCCGGAAGACCTCTCTGCCGCAGCCGCCCCGGTTGGCCTGGACTACCTCGCCGAGACCCAGCGACAGTTCGGTGCCGGCATCGGCGCACTTTTCGTCAACAACAACCTCGTACTCTTTGAGCGCCAGGAGATGCTATCGCGCGCCTACCGCATCCGCATCCAGATACTCAGCCCGTCATCCCACCTGCTGGCCACCCTGGAATTCATCGCCGGGCGCAATGACTTCATCACCTTGGATGCCACGCAGATTACCGGCACCATCTTCATCTCGCCGTGTAACGAGCACGGCGCCATTGTCGAGCTCGCGCTGCGCGTCCAGGGCCAGCAACGGCAGGCAATCGTCATTGACGACATCTTCGCCCTTGACTCCCGCCAGAAGAACGCCGCCCAATCCAACGATGTCATCATCAAGGTGGATTTCACCCCCGAAATGTCCTGAAGCCCCGCCCTATCCCGGCAGCCCCTATTTCCAAATCACCACCCTAAGCGACCAGGTCCACCATGCGCACACTGCTTCTGTTCATGATCGCAGCCCTCCTTCTGCACAATCAGCTCCATGGCGCCAACGCCCTCACCTTGGCCTTGCTGGGCGAGCCGCCTGCGCTGCTCGACCTCATCAGCGTCGAATTAACCCGCGACGACAGCTTCGCCCTGCTCGCCCGCGCGGAAATTGACCAGATCCTTCGCGAACACCAGCTCACAGCCAGCGACAGCAGCCAGCTCGCCCGACTTTTCCCCCACGCCGACATCATCGCCGTCTTCACCGCCGCCTGGAATCAAAAGTCCGGCCGCATCGTCGTCATCAACGCCAAAAATGGCTTCCGACTGGCCGATCAGTCCTGGGCGTATGACGCCCCCGCCGCGCAGATCAACAGCCTCGCCCAAATCATCCGCGACGGCGCCAGCAAAGCCCGCAAGCCCGGCTCCCAGCTCATCGCCATAAACCAATATCGCCTGGTCAGCATCGACTGGCAGCAGCACGACGCCATCAAAACCTGGTTCAATCAGTTCGAAACCGCCCTGACCCGACATCCCGACATCCAGCTGCTGGAACGCGAACGCCTGGACGCCGTCGGCGAAGAACGCCAACTCAGCGCCGCCCAGTTTGCCCTGACGCCCTCCGCACGCATCCTCAGGCTCGAATTCGAGCCCGGCGACAAAAGCACGCACGTCCATCTCACCCTCTACTGCCACGACCTCCAAGGCCGCGAAATCACCCGCCTGCGCCAGCTTGACATCCTCGCGCTGACACCCGATGCCACCGCGCAATTCGTCAGCAAACTCGCTGACACTCTCGCGGCACAAGCACCCACTGGTGCTGTCACTGCCGCTGCCGCACGGGAAGCGGCCGAATTCTATGCGGCGTACCAGCAAAATCTGGACCGCAATGACGCATTGAAGTACATCCAGGCCGCCGTCGCGCTCAATCCACACCATGAAGAATACCGCCACGCCGAGATCGTCGCCATGGCAAATATCAGGTCCTATAGATCGCGCCAAGACCAGCTGGATAAAACCAGACAGACCTACGCGCGGATCCAGCGCTTCCAAAACGACTTTCCTCACTCGCAGCGGCCGTTCTTCCCAGTGGAAGCCAGACGCAAATGGCATCTCTTCGCGTTTGGTCTTGAAGAGTCTATGGAAAGCTACAGACATCGTGGCCAAATGGACCTCGCGGCTGATTGCGAAAGGGTCCTCCAGCAATATGGAGCCTTCTTTGCGGAAATCCGCCCGGCCGTCCACGCCGATATCCGGCGCCAGCCCCAGTACCAGTTCGACCTCAGCGACGGCCTGGGCAGTAGCAGCGAAATCAAACACGTGATCACATTCCTGCGCGAAGCCTTTTTTGCCTCCCCCCTCTATACCGATCACGATCAACGCATCAGCGATTTCTTTGCGGTCTATCTGGAAATTCTGCACGCGCTGGAACGGAGCTATCGCCTGGACCCCACCAAGCCCACGCCCACACCTAAGGCCTTTATGCCCTGGGATAAGCTTCTCCAAGATTCCACCGTTCGTAATGCCACCAGGAGCTTCCTCAACCAGGACCAAACGCTCATTGCCTTCCTCGAAGAGTGCAGCCTGCCCGACGGCAAAGCCCTGGCCCTCGACTGGCGCACGGTGCAAATCCTACTCAACACGCAACACCAGCCTAAAAATATCAAAAAAAACTATCACGACTATTTTGCCGCGTTGGCCGCCCTGTCCCCCGGATGCTTCGCCGATCTCACGAAATGGCAAAACCGGCTCATCGAAGCACCTTTCAGCATCATTAACGAAGAGTGCTTCGCGGTACCGCCCAATTTTGCCTATACCTGCCTGCACGAATACCTCGGCAACAGCACCCTGGACGTGCTTATCCTGCTCGAGAACGCCGCACGTGGCAACGGCCACGACGACCTGCTCCCGCCGCTGCTTGTCGCCATGGACGCTATCCACGCCCTCAACTACCGCTATCTGACCGAATACAAGGTCGCCAATCTCTTCCGCGATCTGGCCTTCGTCATCTGGGAAAAGACTCCTGCCGAGAGTCGACGCACCATTGAGCAATTCCGCCCCAGCCCCCGCCAAGACCAGCTGCTGCGCGCCGTCAACGCCCAGGTCGTTTTCGACTACGGCGGTTTTCATGACGCCATGGCCGCCCCCAAGCCCATGGTCTGCAAAAATGCCTGCCAGGACAGCGACGGCGTCATCCTTCTCCTGGGGCAGGCCAACGGCCAGCAAGGCCAAGGCGCCATGGTGGCCCGCATCGCTGCCGACGGCCGTTTCTCCAAGCTCATCGATATCGAAGAGTTTGCCCGCAAAACCCACCTTTACTTCGGTGACGACGACACGAGCTTTATCCACCTGCTCTGCGATTCCCAGTTCATTCTGGTCGCCAGTAACAATGGCCTGGGGGTATTCAACCGGCAATCCGGCGCGCTGCTCAGCACCTTCCACATACCCTTGCAGCCGAACAATACCTGCCTCGCTCTCGTGGGCGACCGCCTCTTTGTGCAGACCACAAACGCCCTGCACGCCATGAATCTGCAAGGCGAAGAACGTCGGCTCTACTTCAGTCAGGAGCGCCTCGAACCCCAACACGACCTCGACCGCGGCGGCCTCGCCAGCGACCTCGTCACCTGTGCCAACGGCGAGCTCTTTTTCCTGGTCTCGCACGAGGTCCCCAAACAACGCTATGCCAAACAGGAAATATGGCAACTGAAAACGGCGGACGACAGCCCGCAACTTTTTCTGGCGTTGCCCCCCAAACGCTGCTACGCGCTTGCACCCGGCAACCAAGCCCCGCTGGTCCTCGCCCTCGACCGCCAAAGCAATGTCATCTACCAGCTTGACCACGCGACCCGCACGTTGCAGCCGCTGGCCGAAGCCCCCAAAAAAGGCAAATACAGTTCGCCACGCCACATGCGCAACACCTTTTCCGATGTCAATATCCCGTATCCCTACCCCTATGTCCTCCACGAACATTTCCTCTGGGCCGGCGGCCACTACCCCGCCTGCATCAATCTCGCCGCACCTGAACAGTCGCCCCTGATCTGGTTGCCGCGGACGACTTGGGCATTCCCCCTGCGCAACGATGTCCTCTTCCTCAGACGTGACATGTGGTTCCGACTCCGCCTACGAGATAACGCCAGCCCAAAACCCCAGCCATGAGCCACCTGCGCCGCAGCGCGCCACTCCACGGAGGGCATTCACCATGATCCACCACGCCCAGCCATCACTACAGCGGCATCAGCTGCTGTTCCTGCTCGCCGTCGTCACCGCCGCGCTGTGCTGCCCAGACAACGCCACGGCCCAAGAACGGGAACCGGCAACAGCCAGCACCAAGTCGATCATCAATCTCTGGTCAGGCTGCGAGCAGCCCCTCCTCGTGCCCGCCGACGCGGCCTGGGCCGTCATCAGCGACCACGGCCGCAAACTCTTCAGCGGCAAAACTGACGGCGAACAGCCCGTCATCACCCTGCCGGCATTGCCGCCAGACACCCGTGAAACAGCCGTGCTGACCGTCAACGGCCAGGTCCATGCCAAGCTGATTTTCTGGCCGCCGCAACTGCTTGACCAATGCCAAGCCGTCTTTGCCGACGCCCCCGGCCACGTCGCCACCGCCCTCAAACAACTCGGCATCCGTGATGCACCCGACCGCGACGAATCCGCCAGCTCCCCTGCGGCCAAGCCCCCGGCACGCATCCAGGGTTCCCTCCCATTCACGCCAAGCCCCGGCCTCACCCTGGTCTTCCCCGACCGCTGGTCTTTCCCCTGCGCCATTGCCGACGACTGGCGGGATATCACCCTCCACCACGCTAAGAAACCCGGCACGCTCAGCGTCATATATGACAAACACAGCCGCAGCATTGATGCCAATGGCGCCCTCAGCTACGTCGTCCTCAAAAAACACCGTAGCCAATGCGTCATCTTCAGCCCGGATTTTTCACTCACTGATATCGACAACGCCCTGCTCGTCAAAGCATTCCTTGAGGAGAAACAACCATGATGAAAAAACACCACGACAGCACCACCGCCCGCATCCTCGCCCTCGTCATCGTCCTGGCCACCTTTGGCGTCGCCACGACCCGCGGCCAGGATGCCGCCACCGCCCCGGCCGCCGCCTCGAACTTCGTGCCCGTCGTCGCTGTCCTGCCCTTTGATGGCCGCGGCCGCCAGGCCGAATTGGAGAAAACCGGCAAGTCCGTCGCCGATCTGGTCTTCGTCAAGCTCCTCGAAGATAACGTCAATCTCGTCGAACGCGCCGATCTGGACAAGGCCCTCGACGAATTGCATCTGTCCGCCGTCGGTCTGGTCAGCCCCGACTCGCAACTGCAGCTCGGACGCCTTGTCGGTGCCAAAATCCTCATTACGGGCTCACTCTTCGAAGCCGGCGGCAAAAAATACGCCGTGGCCAAAATCATCGGCACCGAAACCACCCGCGTCCTCGGCTGCAGCGCCAGCGGCCATGGCGAATACACCGACCTGGCGCCCGAACTGGCCGCCAAAATCGCCGCCGTCCTCCACAAAGACGCCGAAAAACTCCTCCCGCGCAAAACCACGGTCTTCGCCGCCGCCGACCGCCTTGCCGACGTCAAAGGCCGCCAGCGCCAGGTCTTCCTCAGCGTCACCGAGGACATCGCCATGCCCATACCCGACCCCGCCGCCGAAATCGAACTCAAAAAGCTGCTCATCGCCCTCGATTTCACCATCACCAGCAACCGCGCCGAGGCCGACTTCGCCATCATCTGCGAAGCCATCGCCAGCAACGCCGGCAGCTACCACAAATTCAGCAGCGCCGCCGCGCGCGTCGAGCTCTCGGTCTACCAGGCCAAGGACAACCAGCTCCTCGCCACCGGCGCCACCAAGGAAACCGTCGCCGGCGCGTCATACGTCGTCGCCGCCAAAGACGCCATCGGTCAGGCCACCCTGCGCCTCGCCGCCGATCTCCTCAAATGCCTGAAATGAGTGCCGGCGGGAGACACCGGTGGGAGGTAATCGGTCAGTGATTGATATTTGTTGTCCCCGCGGCCTTTTGATCGCCCTGTCGCAAACCTTCATCCTGTTGGCATTAGAGCGCTGAAAGCGCGATCTATAATAGCCCAGGGCAAGCGACGCCGAAGGCGGAGCGTCGCCCTGGGTAGAGCGACATTATGGTTCGTGTTCCTCGGCCTCTTTTGCTCCAGTCGGCGAAGCTGACTGGAGCAAAAGAGGCAATGGAACGATGTAATGTCTTTCCTTTCCAGTGCCTTAGCGCTCTGCGCGGCGATTTTTAGGTCGCCCCTACAGGGCTGACCAATGACCCGGCGGGAGACGCCGTCCAGCCCTGGGACCGCCGCCGTCCCGGCAACAAAAAACTCTGCGCTGGGAGCTCCACGCGGGAAACAGCGTCGCCCGGGATAAGTATGATCACCCGCAGCACAGCATGCGTTCCTGCTCAGGGGTGCTTGCCGAACGCTGCTGGCGCGGCAGGGTGTCGCCGGTACCGGCAGCGTTTGGGGTTCAGCGCACGGGCACCAAGGCGATGGCGTCGATCCAGAGCGCCCAGTGTTGATCGCTTTCGCGCGGCGCGGTGAGCCGCAGATGAAAAACGCGTTGTCCCTTGGTCAGGTGAACCGTCCCCAGAGTGGCCATGCCCTCAGGGGCACCGTCAACATCGCCCACGATGTCCCCAAACATATCCAGTGCTTGTTCCCCAACTTGGGTTCTGGGTCCGTCGTCGAAACTCCAGTAGAACGGCGACAGCGACGTGGGCTTCTTGATGATTCTGGACAGGTTGTTGCCGGAAAACAGCACCCGGTAGTCGCCATCGGCCGGAACATCGATTTTCAGGTCAACGCCGTAGCCCTTTTCACCGGGTGGGTTCTTTTGCCAGATATTGAGATATTTGCCGCCGGAATACTCCGGGTTCTGCGATGCCCCGAAGGCCTCGCGGTCATAATCACCGTCTTCCGCCTCCACGACGATCAGCGAGCTTTGCCCGACCCGGTCAATGGCCACGATGTCCCGGCAGCCGCGTATAAACACGCAGTCCGGCGCGGCAAAAAGCATGCCGCGGTTCTCTTTGAAGATTGAGGCCGACAGCGAAAAGGGCAGTTCGCCTTCGCTACCGGCAAAGGGCGTTTCCCGCCCGAAGGAGTCGATGCCGACCAGGTCCTGGTCCGGCGCTGGCACGGCCTTGATCCGGACGCGGTCAATGCTCTGGCTATCCAGAAACCGTGCGGGGCCTTCGCCGCGATGGGCGACGACCACGGCAAGGTCCGCGCCGGCACCCGCGCCAGCGCCGAAGAAATAGACCTTGAAGCCCGGTAATTCCTTGCTGCTACAAAACGTTCTCGCCGCCAGCAAATGTGCCCCGACAGCGTAGGTGACGGCAGTCGGATTCGGCTTCCAGTCCATTGTCATGAGCGGACGATAGGTGTTGTTGGAGGGAGCGTGTAAATGGATGTATTTGTGGCTGCGGATGCCCCGGGCGAGGTTGTTGAGCGGCACCAACGTCGATTCCTCGGTATTTTCAATGGGCAGGGCCAAGCCGTATTTTTCCTGCAGGGCCTGGTACTCCGCGACCCGATCCTTCCGGTCGGTGTAGTGGACGCTCAGGATGTCCAGGTACTTGCCTATACCAGCCTTGAAAAACGGTTCGCAGAGCGCGACACTGGAGGTAAAGCCGGGGCCGGCAATCTTGGCGTTCGGATTACCGCGGCGGAGCGCCGCGCTGGTATGCTCCAGCAGCTCGACGAATTCTTCCGCCGTCCCAACCCAGAAATGACCGCCACCGGCCACTTCATTCCAGACCTCCCAGACCTGTATATCGTCTTTGAACTCACGGGCGATCTGTTCGACCATTTGGTCCCAAAGCCGGTAATCCGCCGGCTTGACCCGGCAGAAAAGCGGACCGCCATCGCCTTTGGCGTCGTTTGCGTCGGGTTTGCTTGACAGAATTCGCGGGGTCTGGACGATTTCCCCGAGGATGTTTATCCCCTGCTTCCGGAATTCATCAACCTGCCGTCGGACCTGTGAGAGGTCCAGAACGACCTGGCCGTCCTTGACCGAGATCGTATACATGTGCAGCCAGAAGTTCAACCTGGTCCAGGACGCTCCCAACAGGCGCATGCTGGCGGCAATCTGCGCAGGGCGGTCCTGCTGGTCCAGGTGCGACGGGTAGCCTCGATACACCCCGTACATGATCCCCCATAGGGAATCGAGCGTAGCTGGCTGGGGCGGATAGACCACGGCGGCAGTCGTTGTCTCGTTCGCGGTCAGGTCGCCGCATGTTGCCGTCAGGGTCAATTGATAGTGGCCGCGGTTGGGGAAAGACAAGGGCAGCGGGGCTTCGACGGTCCCATCGCCGTCCCGGGCGATCACCACGGAGCCAGCAGCCGTCCACGGCCCGCAGGTTTCGCGTGCCGCGTAGTTCAGTTGCACCGGGCCGGAACCACCCACGATCCGGGCACTGATCTGAACTGCTTCGTTGTCGGCAAAAAGCAGCGCCGGTCGGTCACCGGCCCGAGCCGAAACGGCTAAATCCGCCGCAACGGCAGTGGCACCGGCAAGCTGCATCAGGAGGGCGACCGCGACCAGACACATCATCGACCTACGCCCGGCGAACCACGAGAAACGGCCTTTGCTCAGCATCATCAACCACCTTTGTTTTGTTGTCCCTGCCCCGCCCGCGCAACCCGGCATGTCCTTAACGACGGCCTGGCGGTGCGTTGCAAGAACGAGCACCCAATACACAACATAGCGACCTGACAACCATTGTATTGCATCACACGCTCGCAAATCCTGGCCACGCCACGCCCAACTCGCCATGACGCCGTGCACCCACGACCTGGCATGGAATCGAGCGTAAGCACTCGGATCTTCACCCTATTTTCAATACCTATCGCTTTCTTGATCAACCGCGGGATTGAGAAGAAAATCCAATAGCGAAACAACCTCTATGCCCTGAACACGGTCACCATATACCGGCGCGAGCGATATCACCGTCTTGGGATAATTGTCGGGGATGGCCAGCAATGAACGGGTTTCCCGTGCCCGCGTCACCGGATCATCCATGGCTGTGGTCACCTGATAATAATGGGGCTCAGACGATTTTATGGCAACGAAGTCGACCTCATAACGGTCAATCTCGCCGCTGCACACCCTGTCATGGCGACGGCACAATTCTGTATAAACGAGATTTTCGATCAGTTGGGCGATGTCCCCAGCCCGAAATCCCACCCGCGCATGCCGCAGGCCCACGTCGCTCGCATAAAACTTGTTGTTGATCTCAAGGTACTTCTTACCCTTGATATCGTAGCGGGGCACTTTGCTGAACAACTGCGCGTCTTCCAACGCACGCAGGTAATTGATGACCGATTGCACGTTGGTCTTAAGCTGCTGACTTTTCAAATAGGCGCTGATACGCGACGCCGTCAGGGGATTCGCAATGTTGTCATAGGCAAAGTTGCAGATCGCATCCAGCAAGGCCGCGTTGCGAATGTTCTGCCGCCGCACAATGTCCTTTAGGACAATCGAATCATGGATGCCGTTCAAGAACAACAAAGCCGTGTCGTCACTCAGCGTATCCAGTATCCGCAAGCCCGGCATGCCGCCATAACGAAGGTAGAGCTGAAAAAGCTGCTCCGGCGTCGATACTTCCGGATAAAAATCCCTGAATTCACGCAGAGAAAGGGGATAGAGCACTATTTCAACGTAGCGACCGGTCAGTTTCGAGGCAAGTTCACCGGAAAACAGGGTCGAATTCGACCCCGTTATAGTCACGTCATAGCGATCTGGCTGACCAGACCAGGACGCTACCGCCCGCTCCCATTCACTGATGTCCTGGACCTCGTCGATCAAAACATGAATCTTGCCGGAAACATGGGCGGAGCGTGCAATGACATGGTCATTCAAGGCGCGGTAATCACGTATGAAATCATACTCCAACGATTCCATATCCACGTAGACAATGGCATCCGGGGCTACACCCTCGGTGCTCAACAGCTCCATGATCTGCCGGACAAAGACGCTCTTCCCCACGCGACGCATGCCGGTGATCGCTTTTACCACCGGCTTTCCAAGAAATGGTCGGATTTTTTCCAGGTAATGCTCTCTAATGATCATACCGCATCACCCTTCACTAATGACATCGACACAGCCTCGCACTGACAGGACATTCAACTACGTTTGAAATTATAGCTTAGTCAACGGTTTATTCAAATACAATTGAAATTCTTGCCCATTCACCAGGTAATCGGTCACCCATTGGTAGAGATCATCCGAGAAGTCCCGAAACGACTTTTGCCTGTCAAGACAACCTTCGCCCGGCGTTCTTTTGACCACATATTTGGTATGCCTTTCGAAAAACAACGTTGAAAAGTTCCGCACATACTATCGTCTGTTGACGCTCAGCGCATTGCGGCTGTCGCTTCGCGACAGCCGCAATGCGCTGAGCCGAAAATGGATAGGTGGGGGAGCGCGAGGGGGAGGAAAGGAGCAATGGGCCACAGACCTGCGCCGCAGGCGCAGGGATAGTCGGATAGCCGCGCAGCGGCGGCCCGAGCGAAGCGAAGGGTATTTTCCTCCCCCTCGCAAAAACCAACTATACCAACGTCCTCACAGGTGCAGTGGGCGGCACCAGATATTGCGGAAGCGGACGCGGTCGTTGTGGTCCTGCAGTTCCAGTGCGCCGACAGCGGGATGCGGCTGCGCGTAGGTGGCCAGCTTCTTGAATTGGGTCGGCCCCAGCATGGGCTGCATATGATGGAGGAGAATGCCGTCCATGAACAGAGTCAGATAGGCGGGCGCCAGCAGCTTGTCGCCAGCGAAACGCGGCGCGATCCAAATGATGTCGTAGGCGCTCCACTGGCCACGGCGGGGCGCGGCGTTGACCAGGGGCGGCTGCTGGCCGTACACGGCGCCGGGAATGCCATCAGCGTAAACCGGATAATTCCAGTTGTCGATGATCTGAATTTCGTAGAGCCGCATCATGAAGATGCCGCTGTTGCCGTGGTCAATCTGCTCCTGCCCGGCCGCCAGGATCGGTAGCTGATATTCGACATGGACCTGGCAGTCGCCGAATTCGCTGCGGGTGTGGATATTGCCGGCCTTGGGCACACTCTCGATATAGCCGTCGGCGACCTTCCAGCTGTGCGGTTGGCCGTCCTTGCCGACCCACTCGTCGCTGTTCTTGCCATCAAAAAGCACCAGCGCATCGGACGGCGGCAGGCCGGACTGCTCCTGCGTCGGGAAACGACCGGCGGTCACCACCGGCGGCAGGGGCCGCTGGCCGTCATGCACGCGCCACGGCGTACCGGGAAGCATCGGGGTGTCGGGATAACCAGGATGGGTCTTGATTTCGTCTGCCATGATCTTGTCCTCTGCTGTTTGTATAACCGAAACAATACCAGGCGCGACGCCATGCCACGCGCCGGCGCCTCACACAAAACGAACAATGCCGAAATCCTGCGGGCGGTGCATATTCCGCTCCAGCAGCTGCGACCAGGTCAGCCAATGCGGATGGGAACAGCCCGATGCGCACTTGTTGAAATTAGCCCGCCATTGCGTGCCGGCCAGGGGCCGCAGGGGCCGCCCCAGCGCTTTTTCGAAAAAAGCGATGGGAATGCGCACCAGCACATGCCAAGTCACCGGCGTGGTGATCTCCGGCGATACGCGCCGCGGCAGGGAATGGACAATCTCAATGCCGCTGAGCTCGTCCTCGCGGAAAACCCGGTGGTCCTTGAAACCGCCGGGCACCAGCGTGCAGTCGCGAATGTGCGCCACGTGCAAATTACCACCGCAGTTGAACTCGAAATTGATGTAGCCCAAACCCGGCAACGGCTCCGCAAAAAATTCCACGCAGCTATCGCGGAAGACCATCTGGCCAAATTCGGTAGACAGGCATTGCACATAGCGGTCCGTCACCTCGTAATTGAGGTACAGCCAGTCGTCGTCGTAAAACAGCCGACAACTCGCCAGGGGGAAATGCGGCGGATAGAAGTCCGTCCTGGCGACACGGTCAATGCGCAACGACGCGGCGCGCTGCCAGACCGGCGCGAGAAAGTCGTCGCCCGGCTGCTGCCCCTCGGGAAGCGCCGGCACGTCGACCACGGCCGCGTGGTCGAGCTGGTACGGCGCCCGCGCCCGTTCCTTGCTCAGCGCGTCCGCCACGGCGGCCGTCGCCAGCATGACTGGTCCGTAGGCGCCCAGCCCGGCGAGTTCCTGCGCCGCGCGCTCAAGATCGGCGATCTTCCGCAGGGGCGTGAAGCCGCGCTGCAGAATTTCCGCCATGCGCCCGTACACGTCATCTGGCGTGCGCAGTGGCGTCGGCAGCGCCCGTGGCAGCCGCGCCTGGCTGCTGCGCGCCGCGTAGGCCGCAGCCGACGCACCGGCAATGCGGCCGAAGACGAAGACTTCCAGGCCGGCGTTGCCACCAACGCGATCCGCGCCGTGCAAGCCGCCCATGGCTTCGCCGGCGGCGAAGAGCCCCGGCACAGCCGTCGCGCAGTCCGGCGTGACGCGGATGCCGCCGAGGGTCGTATGCGCGGCGGGGACGACTTCCTGCCCCAACTCGGCCAGACTCGGCGCAAAACGCCGGTACTTGGCGTGGTAGGCCGGGTACTTGCGGGCGAAAGCCGCCTCGTCCACCTGCGTGTAGTCGAAGCGGATACCGCCATGGGCGCAGGCATTGCCGGCCTCGATCTCGCGCATGATGATGCGCGCCAGGTCGCTCTTGCGGGGCAAGGGGCCGGCCGCCGGCAATATCGACTCGCCCTGGCAGTTCAGCAGGCGCGCGCCCTCATTGAGCACGGCCGTCAGCACCGAAAAACCCCGTAGGGCCTCGGGATAGACCGTCACCGTCGGCTCAAACTGCACAAAACCCAAGTCGATGAGCTCCGCGCCAGCGTCCTGCGCCAAACAGAGACAATCGCCGCACAGCGTTTTGCTCCAAGTGCTGAACTGCCAAAGACCGGCAAAACCGCCGCCGGCGAGCACCACGGCCTTCGCGGCGATGGCCTCGCCAGCGTCCGTCAGGACGCCGGCAATGCGACCGTCCGCCAGCAGCAACTTGCTCACTCGCAGGGGCGTGACCGCCGTCGCCAAGAGCTCCATGGCCTGCCGGCCCGTCGTGGTCGCCTGATGCACCACCCGGGGATGGCTCGACCCCAGTGCGTTGACCATGTCGTAGCTGCCGTCCGCACAGCGGTCAAAGACCAGTCCCATGCGTTCCAGCCGCCGCAGTTCCGGCAGAGACCGGTCGGCCAACACCCGCGCCAGCGCGGCGGCGCTGTAACCGCCGCCCGCCCGCAGAATGTCGAAATAAAGCATATCCGGGCTGTCCGGGGGATTGACCGGGGCCGAAAAGCCCATGACTTCCGTGGAGGCGCAGCCGCCGGCGTCGACCACCAACACCCGCATTCCCGGCTGCTTCTCGCGAATCTCGGCGGCGGCATTGAGGCCAGCGAGACCCGCGCCGACGACGAGCACGTCACAACTCTGCGGTTTGTCCATGGTTTACAGCTCCCATACCGCGCCGTTGGCCAGCGACCCGGCGCATTTGCTGAAGAGGCGCAGGAAGGGCGGGTAGTCGCCGCCGGGGAATTGCCAGTTCCATTCGCCTTTGCGGCGGGCCATTTCGTCCTCGCCCACCAGCAAGTCCAGGCGGCGTTCGTCCAAATTGATGTCGATCATATCGCCGTTTTTGACTAGCGCGAGCGGCCCGCAGAGGCCCGCTTCGGGTGAAATATAGCCGATGCTCAGGCCGCTGGAGCCACCGGAGAAGCGGCCGTCGGTGACAATCGCCACGTCCTTGTCCAGCCCCCGGCCCTTGAGTTCCTTCTGGAAGACATAGGCCGTCGTCCCGAACGCGGCTTTGGGGCCGAGATAGCGCACCACGGCGACATCGCCCTTTTGGACTTCGCCGGCATCCAGGCCGGCCATGGCCGCTTCCAGGCTGTCGAAGGTCCGCGCCGGCCCGCGGAAATGCCGCATCTTCTCATCGCAGGCGCCGACTTTGATGATGCTGCCGTCCGGCGCCAGACTACCGTAGAGCACATAAAGCGCGCCCTCGCTGGACACGGGATGATCCAACGGTCGGATGACCTCGCTGTCAAAAATCGTCGCGTCGGCGTAATTTTCCGCGATAGTCTTGCCGGTCACCGTGAGCTCGCCGCTGTCCAAGAGGGGCAGCAGGCGTTTCATCACCGCTCGCGACCCGCCCGCGCGATCGACGTCCTGCAAATGCCAAGGGCCGCTGGGCGATGCGCCGACAATCTGCGGCACCGTCCGCGACGCCAGATCGAACTCCGCCCACCATTTGCCGCGAAGACCGGCCTCGGAGGCCACGGCCGGAATGTGCATGAAGAGATTGGTCGACCCCGCCATGGCCATAGTCACGCGGATGGCGTTCTTGACGGCGCCAGGGGTAATGACCTTGCGGGCCGTAATGCCCTTTTCCAACAGGGTCATGATCTGCCGGCCGGCTTGGTAGGCGCATTGCAGCAGCTCCGAGCTCGTCGCCGCCAGGCAGCCATTGCCGGGCAAGGACAGCCCCAGCGCCTCGGCCACCAGACACATGCTGTTCGCAGTCGTCATCACGCCGCAGGCGCCGCAGGGGCCGTACATACCGGCGACTTCGCGGTCGGCCTTGCTACGCTCGTACTCGCCATTCATGACCTTGCCAACGTTGTCAGTCAGGTCGATGTAGTTCACACTGCGGCCGTCCAGGAAGGGCATGGGCATGTAGCCGCCCGTGACCATGATCGTCGGGATATTCAGCCGCGCCGCGCCCATGAGATGGCCCGGCACGATCGAATCGCAAGTCGAGAGCATCACCATCGCGTCAAACATATTGCTCTCCACAATCAGCTCGACTTCGTCGCAAATGTGGTTGCGGCTCGGCAACTCGATGTAGCGCGGATTCTTGAGGACCATGCCGTCGCAGATCGCCGACGTCATGACCTCGAAGGGCAGGCCGCCGCACTCGCGAATGCCCTGCTTCACCCGCTCACTCAAAGCCCGCAGATGCACATGGCCCGGATTGTACTCGTTCCAGGAATTGACCACCGCCACCAGCGGCCGCTCAAATTCGTCCTCGCTATAGCCCATGCCGCGCACCAGGCCCCGCCGACATTCCTTGCCGACGCCGTACTTGCCCATGCTTCGGCAGTGTTTTGCAAATCGTTCGTCCATGCTTGTCCTCCTGACCGCTATCCGGCGGCCGCTGTCAGCGATTTCAGGCTGCAATCACTCAATCATGTGGTCAATGGCGCCGTCAATGGACTGCCCGCCGTCGATCACGAAAGTCTGGCCGGTGATGAAACGCGATTTTTCGTCGTCGGCCAAAAAGAGCATCATCGGCGTGATGTCCGACGTCTGGCCCAGAAATCCCAGCGGAATCTTACGCAGATAGGACTTCATGTCCTCTTCTGTATAGCGATTGGAGAGCTTGGTGAGGATGAAGCCCGGCGCGATGCAGTTGACATTGATCCCGTGCTTGGCCACTTCCACGCCGAGCGCCTTGGTGAACATGTTCAGGCCCGCCTTCGCCGGCGAATACGGCAGCATCTTGCGTCGCACCCAAGTGATCTGGCTGTGAATGGAACTGACGTTAATGACCTTCCCGCGCGCCTTGCGCTCAATCATGTCCCGCACCGCGATCCGCGAACAGTAGGCCGCCGCATTGAGATTCAGGTCAATCTGGTTGTTCCAGTACGACACCGGCATGTCGATAAAGCCGCCATCGGGAATCTTCAGCGCGCCACCCGCGTTGTTGATCAGCACGTCAATACGCCCAAAACGAGCAATGAAGGCCCGGACCATCCGCTCGCAGGCGTCGGGATCACTGACGTCGGCACCGAAAATATCCACGTCCGCACCCAATTCGCGCACCTGCGCCGCCGTCTTTTCCGCGCCTTCGGGGTCCTTGTTATAGTTGACGCCGATAGCACAGCCCTCGCGCGCAAAAGCCAACGCCGTCGCCGCGCCAATGCCATGCGACGACCCCGTAATCAACACTGTCTTGCCTGTGACTGCCATCGTTATGCTCCTTCACCTTGCTGCCTGCCGTTGGAAAACACACCTTTTATATCGCTTGTCGCCTGCAAAAAATCATTCACGCGCACCCGGTGCCTACGCCAGCTCCCAGTGTTCATAGCCCAAGCGCATCGCGCCCAACGCCGACTGGTATGCGCCCAGGCTGGTGATGCCGATGTAGCAGTTGCGGCGTTCACGCGGGAGTATCCCCTTGAGTTCCGCAATCGTCCGCTGATACACATAGCCATCGGCGCGACTCTGCCGCCCGGAAAAAATCAGCGCGTCAGGCGCATAGAGCTGGATCATCGCGGCGACGCCGACGGCGTTGTACGCGGCAGCGGTGTCCAGCACGGCCCGGGCGTCGGCATCGCCGGCGGCGGCGGCGCGGTCCAGCTCGGCGGCGCCGTGCAATTCCAGCCGTTGCGGGAAGCGCTCCCGCGCAATGCCCACCAAGTAATCACCGCCGGAGTACGCCTCCAGGCAGCCCTTGAAACCACAGCTGCAGATGTGGTCATTGCCGGGGATGAGAATATGCCCGATGTAGCCCACCGGCCGCTTGGGATGGCTGTACAGCAGCACGTGATTGGCCACAATCCCCGAACCAATGCCCACCCCCAGACCAATATTCACCAGATTGCCATAGCCCGCGCAGATCCCGAACTGGTACTCGGCCCACACCGCCGCGACCTGCGTGCTCATCGCAAATACCGGCACCCCCAACCGCGACGCCAGCGCGCTCACCGGCAAATTCGCCCCAAAAGCCATACCGAAGTTGCCCCCGGATACAATCACGCCATGCTCGGAATCGACGTTACCCGACACCGACAGCCCCAAGGTCCGCACCCGCTCGCACGCCACACCGCTGGCCGCCAAGGCGGCATTGTAAACGCCCGTCAGCCACGCATAAAATGGCTCGGGATCGGTGTAGCGCGGCGTGGGCACTTCCTGCTGGAACAACGGCTCGAGATTCAAATCGGCAAACAGCACTCGCGTATGCTCTGCACCCACATCCATGCCCGCAAAACAGGCCGCCCAGCCTTCGACGCCCAGTGGCACAATCGGCCGACCCGGCCGCGATGCCCGCTCTTTGCGGGAATTGAGATAGCCCCCAGCCAGCAGGCTGTCAACAGTCTTACACAGGGTCCCCCAGGACAAGCCCGTCTGCTGACACAGGTCCTTCTTGAAGGCCTGGTTCTTCTTCGCCCGCACGGCGTCCAGCACAATGATGTGATTGGCTAACATGGCAACTCGCTGTACGAATTACTTTTTGACAGGTACAACCGTCCAACGCGCAACACCTAACACGCCGGCATGACGCCCATCGCCCGCAGATGCTCACGCACGGTGTACATGGTCAGAAACAAATACTCCGGCTGCCGACCGTCGCAGGACGCAATCAGCCGCCGCGACAACTCGGGCAGGTCGCGTACGCCCTCGCTATACCACGACGCAACTCGCCGGCCGTTCGCCGCCACGATCGCCAGGTTGGCTGCCAAAAAATCCCGCACCTTGGCCGCGCCCTCAATCACCGGCTCGTCCCAGGGCAGATAGGCGTGGCCCATCACGACCCGCTCAATCTTCTCAGCCTGCAGCCGCTCAATGCTGCGCACGTAGCCCGGCAGGTCCATGTACAACGCGCTGCCCTGCAATATGGTGCCGTTGCCCTGGAGGGAATCCCCCGTCAACAGGGTGCCGCTGGCCTCGTCCAAATAACACACGGTGTCGCTGTCATGACCCGGACTATGCAGCAGCCGCAAGCCGTCCAGGCTCTCGCCGTCCTGCATCACCACGTCGGCGTCTATCCCACGCAACACCGGCGGCGGCGCCGGACTGTGCGCCGGAAAAGCCGCCCGAATCAGCTTGCTGTAACGCAGGGGATCGCGAAGCTTCGCCACCGAACCCGCATACGACACGCAACGTCGCAAACCAAGCTCGCGCAAGCGATAATTGCCACCAACATGATCGCCATGCGTGTGCGTGTTCAACAACGCCGTCACGTCGCCAACACCCAAACCCAACGCGCCTAGCGCCGGCACCAAACAGTCGTCAACACCCGCCGCACTCGCACCGCTGTCAAGCACATACACGCGATCAGACCGCCGAACCAAATAAACACCACTCCAAGTGCCCGAAAACGGCGCCCGCAATAAATAAAGGCCAGATCCGACCTCCTCAAAATAAACACCAGTAGCCATCCGAAATACTCCTCTGCGCTGAGACCGGCCGGCATTATATCACATCCGATACAAAACAGGGTTACTGTACACGCCGAGAGGATTTTGCCAATGGCCCGGCGAGAAAAATAAGCGCGGTTGTGGACAGTGTGGACAGTGTGGACAGTGTGGACAGTGTGGACAGTGTGGACAGTGTGGACAGCGTGGACTGTGTGGACTGTTTTTCCCAGGTCCACCGTGTCCACCGTGTCCACCGGGTCCACCGGGTCCACCGGGTCCACCGTGTCCACCGTGTCCACCGGGTCCACCGGGTCCACCGTGTCCACCTCCCCGCATTTTACCTCGTAGACCTTATTCTCTTCGTTGCACTTCTTGGTGCGTGCTTTATACTAAACGGTATTTCACGCGGTCCGGCGACATGCGTTGGTCCGCGTACTTTCCTCGGCATAGTGCAAAAAGGACATCACGATGGCAGACGCAGTTAAAAAGAGTCTTGGTTATAGTGACACCCCGATTATTCCCGGCAGCTGCTGGCATGTGCATGACGGCGATCGCCCGCAGCCGCGCGTGGTAAACCCGGGCAGCTTCAGCACCCAGGAAGCTGCTGGCGCACCACCGTCGGACGCCGTGGTGCTCTTTGATGGCAAATGCCTCTGCAACTGGCTGAGCAAGGACAACCAGGACGCGCCATGGAAGGTCGAAAATGGCTACATGGAAGTCGTCCCCAAAAGCGGCAACATCCACACCCGCATGGAATTTGGCGACTGCCAGCTGCACTTGGAATTTGCGACGCCGTCCGTGGTCGTCGGCGATGGCCAGGGCCGTGGCAACAGCGGCGTTTTCTTCATGCGCAAGTACGAGATTCAGGTGCTGGACTGCTTTGAAAATCCGACCTATCCGGACGGCACCACCGGCGCCATCTACGGCCAATACCCGCCACTGGCCAATGTCTGCCGCAAGCCCGGCGAATGGAACATGTACGACTTCGTGTGGATCGCGCCGCGCTTCGCCGGCTCGCAGCTGGTTTCCCCGGCATACATCACCGTCTTCCTCAACGGCGTGCTGCTGCACCACATGAAGCCCCTGCAGGGCCCGACGCAGCATCGCAAACTGGCCGAGTACGTCCCGCAAAACAGCATCGGCGCCCTGGAACTCCAGGACCACAACAACCCCACCCGCTTCCGCAATATCTGGTTCCGCAGCCTAAACACCTACGACCAGCTCGGCTGATCGCCAACAGCAGCCGTTACAGCCGGGACTGACGGCGGCAAACACAAGTCCCGATACGGCATCACCGATCAGCGCGGGCCCCGGCATCATACACCGGGGCCCGCATTGTTTCCGTACCCGTCCACCAACCCTGAGGAACACGAGCCCATGCGCAGCAAGGAATCGCTCAAGAAACAGGTTCTCAAAGCCATTGACGACCAAGCCGACGCCATTGTCGCCATTGGCGACAGCGTCTGGAAAAATCCGGAAAGCGGCTACCGCGAAGTCAAAACCGGCAAGCTCGCCGTCAAGACGCTGCGCGGCCTCGGCCTGGCGACTCGCGATGGTCTCGCCCTCACTGGCGCCCGCGCCGATCTGGACAGCGGCCGCCCCGGCCCCGTCCTGGCCCTGCTGGGCGAAATGGACGCGCTCGTCATCCCCAGCCACCCGGAAGCCGACCCGGTCACCGGCGCCGCCCACGCCTGCGGCCACAACACCCACATCGCCGGCATGCTCGGTGCCGCCATGGGGCTGGTCAAGGCTGACGCCGCCAATGACCTCGCCGGCAAAATCGCTTTCATCACCGCGCCCGCCGAAGAATGCATCGAACTCGATTACCGCACAAAACTCATCGCCGACGGCAAGATTGAGTTCCTCGGCGGCAAACAGCAGCTCATCGCCGAAGGCGTGTTTGACGACGTCGATCTCGCCGCCATGATTCACGTCGGCTGCTACAACCTGCCGCAATTCAACGGCTTTGTCATGAAGGACATCACCTTCCACGGCAAGGCCTGCCACGCCGCCAGCCCCGGCAACGGCGTCAACGCCATGCACGCCGCCACCCTCGCCATCAACGCCATCGGGCTCCTCCGCGAAACCTTCAGCGGCGACGCCACCATCCGCGTCCACGGCATTATCACCGACGGCGGCAAAGCCGCCAATATCATCCCCGACACCGTCCGCCTCGAATACCAGGTCCGCACCAACGATCTCAAAAAGCTCAACGAGCTCAGCGACCGCGTCGACTGGGCCCTGCGCGGAGCGGCCATCGCCCTCGGCGCCAAAGTCGAAATCAACACCCTGCCCGGCTATCTGCCCATGATCGAATCGCCCGCTATGACCAAGCTCTACCACGACGCCATCAAACGCCACGCGCCGGAGGCCATCCTGCCCACCCCGCAGTTCAGCGGCGGCTCCAGCGATATGGGCGACGTCTCCCAGATCGTCCCGGCCATTCACGGCGGCGTCCCCGGCTGCAGCGGCACCGGCCACGGCATCGACTACAAAATCAGCGACCCCGTCAACGCCTGCGTCGGCGCCGCCAAAATCCTCGCCATGATGGCCATCGATATGCTCTACGGTAAAGCCACCGCCGCCAAGGACATCATGAAGGAAAAAGATACCAAGATGAGCATCAACGACTACCTCGCCCGCCTCCGCTCGTTCGCCGCCCACAATACCTACGGCCGCGATAACTGACCAAAAACGCCAGCGAGCAAAACCTCATGATTTTCGGCCTTTTCTCCTTACACTTTCCCTGGGCGATACCCTTTTTTCTTTTCTCATGAAGCGCATGGCCCCGGTTTCGCCGCTGCAGCGGCGAAACCGGGGCCATGCATTGAAATGGGATAGAAAGGGGGAGCGCGAGGGGGAAGGGAAGGGGCAATGCCCCTTCCCTTCCCCCTCGCAAAAACCTCTTTCTCACCCCATTGTATCCTCAGGCGCCGCGTTCGGCGGCGAGGAGTGCTTGTAGTTGTTCGGGCGTGGCGGGTGTTTTCGGGTAGTCCTTGATGGCCTCACAGGCGGCATCGAAGGCTTCGGGATTGCGCGCGCGCGCCTTGGCCTGGAGGAACGACAGCTCGGCCTGATTGATATCCAGCGCCGGCGCTCCTTTTGCCTTGGCGGCAAGTTGGGCCAGATAAGCCTCGCTGGCGCCAGCCGCCACGCGCCGGCCGCCGGCATCCAGACGCATGACCATAAGCAACGCCTTGTCGCGCTCCAGAATGAGATCGATATTGCCCGGCTCTTTCGCAGCGGCATCATTCAGCAGCACCACCCGTTCGCGATATTTCGCGACATACTCTTCCGACGGCCCGCCAAAACCGCCAGGGCCACCCATGCCAGGACCGCCAGGGCCACCCATGCCAGGACCGCCAGGGCCACCCATGCCAGGGCCACCCATGCCGGGTCCGCCAGGGCCGCCAGGGCCAGCCCCACCGGCCGACGGCGGGACTTCTTCCAGCGCACAGGTGCTTCCGCAATTGGCCATGTAGGTCTTGAACTGTGGAATCAACGCCACCACCAGCGCAATAATGGCAACCAGCAATGCGATGGACGCGGCATTCTTTTCAATTCCTTGTGATGCGCTCATTCCGGCCTCCTTGAGGTTGTCTGCTATGATAACATGGCACTCGTCCGCGCCAGTATGGCGCATCCGCAGGCATAAATCGCTTAACGCCCACAAACCGGCTTTATTATACACCCGCAAGCACCCAAAGCCGCAAACACCGCTGATCCCCCCCTCCCCTTGCGGCGTGGACAATCCCGCTGCAGCCATTATCTTTTGGGGCATTTTCCCACCCCAACGCATTCCCAGCCAGGAGTCACCATGTCCCTACCCATTACTGACCTGCCTGTATTCGCCTACCGCCCGCCCTACGGCAAACACCTGTTCGACGACATGCCGGCGCTTGCCGCTGCGCGCGACGCCGGCATTGACATCGTCTGCTTGTCGCCCATGAACACCGCCAATTCCTTGGGCGATCCCTACTCCCCCTACCCGACTATCTGGAAATGGTTCGACACCTACGACTTTGCCGTGCTCGAACAGCAGATCAACGACATCCTCGCCGTCAATCCCCGGGCGCGTTTCATCACCGTCGTCGACCTCAATTCACCCCACTGGTTGGCCCGTCGTCTCTCACTCGACTCCTTCTACGAAGTCAGCAACTGTTCCCTCTCCAAAGAGTGGAAGAACGCCACCACCGACTACCTCAAGGCCTTTCTGGACTACTGCGAAAAACACCACGCCGAACGCATGCTCGGTTATGTCATCGCCTGCGGCCGCACCCTCGAGTGGATCGAAAACTACAACTGCGCCGCCGGTACGCTCAAAACCGCCTTCTATCCCCAGTGGTGCCAGCAGCAGCAACTCGACCTGCTGCCCATCCCCCGCACTGACGAAATCAAAAAGCCCGCCCACGGCTGGATCTACGACCCTGCCAGCGAAAAACACATCTCACAGTGGCTCTACTACGTGAATTACCTCACAGCAGACCTCGCCATCCATTTCATCCGCTGCGCGCGAGAACACGTCCGCCCCGAAGCGCGCATCGGTCTCTTCTACGGCCACATCCATCACGTCCACCCGTCCGGCCAAATGGACTGCGAACGGGTAATCAAAGCCGCTCCGCCGGACTTCTTCATCGGCGCGGCCTGCAACAGCAATCCTGCCATGGGTTCTTCCAGCGGTTACATCTGTACCCTCAAGATGTGCCAGCGCTACGGCATCGGCTTCATGCATGAATGCGACCGCATCACCAGCACCGGCAATCTCCAGATCAACGAACACATCGCCCTCAGCGGCGGCATCTGGGTCAAAACCGAAAATAGCACCGAAGACTGCGCCATGATCCGACGCGAAACCGCGCTATGCATCATCAACCGCTTCTCCATCTGGTGGTTCAACATCTGGGGCCACGCCTACGACAGCGACGCCGCCAAAGCCGCGCTCAAGAATGCCGGCCAAGTCTGGAACCGCTACATGCCCCAATCCACCGGCTCCACTGCGCAGACCCTGCTGGTCTTCGACCCCGAAAACAACTACCACATCAACGCCAGCACACCGAATCTCCAGCATCTGTCATGGAAATTCCGCCAGGAGCTCTACACCTACGGCGTGCCCTTTGACACCGCCGCCTGGACCGACCTGGCCGACATGGACCTCAGCCAGTACCGCCTCATTCTCTTCCAAAACCCCGCCTGCCTCGACGACCAGCGCCTCGCCTTCCTACGCAACAAGGTGCTCCGCGATGGCCGCGTCGTCGTCTGGCTCTGCCCGCCCGGAACCATCTTCAACGGCCAGTACCGACCCGATATGGCCGAGGCCATCAGCGGCAATGCCAGCAGCAGCGACAAATGCGCCATCAGCACCCTCGCCGACGCCGTGTCCGTGTCCTGCTATGACAGCCGCACCCTCGGCTGCGACCAGTTCCGCGAGCTCGCTGCCATGGCCAAGGTCCATCTCTACGCCGACAAGAACAATGCCGTCATGGCATCCCGCGAATTCCTCATGGTCCATCGCAAAGACCCCGGCCAGGCCCGCATCACTCTGCCAGTCGCCGCCAATACCATCACCGAAGTCTTCACCGGCCGCCACATCGCCACCAACTCTGCAGTCTTCACCGATACTTTCTCTGGCCCCGACACCCGCCTCTACCACCTCGCGCAAGACTGACGACATACATGCCAAGATCATTGCCGCCGGGACGGCGGCGCTCCCAGGAGTCCCCCGCGTCCGCCAAGCAGTCCCCCGCGTCCAAGAGGTCCCCAATCAGTCCCCGGCGTCCAAAGCGTCAATCCCCACGGTCCAGAAAGTCCCCACGGTCCAATCCATGGGATCATGCCTCATGAGTCCGTGAGTCCTCGCCCCAGCGCCGCCGCCAACCGGTCCCCGGCGTCCAAGAGGTCCCCAGTCAGTCCCCAGTGCCGCCGCCAACCGGTCCCCACCTTGTTTTTCCTGCCTGAAAACTTATATTTGCGCGATCATGGACTTCTTACAACTTCACAACAAAAACATCGTCGTCATGGGCGTGGCCAATCGCCGCAGCGTCGCCTGGGCGGTCGCCAAGGTCCTTTTGGACGTCGGCGCCAAGCCGATCTATGTCTTCAAGGACCAGGCGCTGCTGGAAAAAAACCGCGCACTCATCGGCGCGGCCGCGCCAGTCGTGATCTGCGATGTCGAGAAGGACGCCGATTTGGCCGCATTGCCGGCCGCTGTAAGCGCCATTGCCCCGGAGGTTCACGGCCTGGTGCACTCCATCGCTTTCGCCAATTATAGCGAGGGTCTCAAGCCCTTCCATGAAACCATCAAGAAAGACTTTCTGCAGGCGGTAGACATCTCCTGCTTTTCGCTGGTAGAGGTCGCCAACCGCCTCAAGGCCCTTTTCAGCCCGGACGCCGCCATCGTCACCATGAGCATCTCGACCACCCGCATGGCCTCCGAAAACTACGGCTACATGGGCCCGATCAAGGCCGCACTGGACTCCACCGTGGCTTTCCTGGCCAAGTCCCTCAGCCAGGAAGTCTCGCCACACATCCGCGTCAACGCCGTCGGCGCCGGACTGCTCAAAACATCGGCCTCCGCCGGCATCCCCGGCTATATCGACGCCTATCTCTACGCCGAAAAGGTCATTCCCCGCCACCAGGCGCTGGATACCAGCGAGGTCGCCAACACCGTGGCATTCCTCCTCAGTCAACGCTCCAGCGGCATCAACGCCCAGACCATCACGGTCGACGCCGGCATGAGCATCAACTACTTCGACCGCGACGTGGTCCGACGAGTCACCGCCGCCCGTCCGCAATGACCCCCGGCCAACGGCGCTTTTTACCGCCGGCCATTGGCAAATCATCCCCCCGCATTCATGGTATGCATTTGCCCACTCGGGACCGTCATTAACCGGCTGACCGTAACCTAGCCAGGCTGCAAGGACGGCGCGGCGTGACCAGCAACGCACGCTCAAACAACATTCGACGGCACGACCGTCATTCCCACGTTTTTGCATAAAGGACCCACGCACATGACACTCACCAAAGACCAACTGCTGGCCATGCAGGACCAGTACGTCCTCAAAACCTACTCGCGGGACACCATCATGACCCGCGGCGAAGGCAGCTATCTGTGGGACATCGACGGCAAACGCTACCTCGATTTCGCCATGGGCATCAGCGTCTGCAACCTCGGCCACTGCCACCCCGCCGTCACCAAGGCCATCTGCGAACAGGCCGCAAAGCTCGTCCATGTCTCCAATCTCTACCAGAATGAAAATCAGCCCCAGCTGGCCAAGATCATCGCCGAAGCCAGCTTCGGCGGCAAGGTCTTCTTCGCTAACAGCGGCGCCGAAGCCAACGAGGGGCTGATCAAATTCGCCCGGAAATGGGGCAGCCGCAACGGCGGCCGCTACGAAATCATCTGTATGAACAACTCCTTCCACGGCAGAACCCTCGCCACCCTCGCCGCCACCGGCCGCAGTAAATACCGCGACGGCTTCCAGCCCGATGTCCAGGGATTCGTCTTCGCCGACTTCAATGACCTCGACTCAATCAGGGCCAAAATCGGCCCAAAGACCGTCGCCGTGCTCATCGAACCCGTCCAGGGCGAAGGCGGCATCATCCCCGCCGACAAGGCCTTCATGACCGCCCTCCGCCAGCTCTGCGATGAGCATCAGCTACTCCTGCTCCTCGACGAGGTCCAGTGCGGCATGGGCCGGACCGGCAAATACTTCGCCTACCAGCATTACGGCTTCGCACCCGACGGCATGAGCATGGCCAAGGCCCTGGGCAACGGCCTGCCCATGGGCGCCTTCACGGTCCAGCAGAAGTACCACGACGTGCTCCCCCCCGGCACCCACGCCAGCACCTTCGGCGGCACCGCCCTGGCCTGCGCCGCCGGCATCGCCGTCTTCCAGACCATCGCCCACGAAAAACTCCTCGACAACGTCCAGGCCATGAGCGACTACTTCTTCGGTGAGCTCCGCGCCCTGCAGGCCAAATACCCCGTCATCAAAACCGTCCGCGGCATCGGCCTGATGGTCGGCGCCGACGTCGGCGACAAACAAGCCGCCATCCTTGCCGGCTGCCGCGAGCTCGGGCTGCTGGCCCTCCCCGCCGGCGAAGGCATCCTCCGTATGCTGCCGCCGCTCAATGTCAGCAAAGGCCAGATCGACGACGCCTGCGCCATCCTGGACAAGGTCCTCGCCCGGCTCTGAGCAACGCAGCCCAACAGGGCACGGCGCGCCGTACACACCCGCCACGCCCCCTTGACCGCCGACCGCCAGCCGGGCAGACCACGCCCGGCTGGCGGTTTTCTTTTCACCTCACCCCGCATTGCCCACAAGCCAATTCCTGAGGGCCGACGCCATGCCGCACCGCAGCAACCCCTTCGCTGATCTCCCGCCACAGCCGCCCGAGTCAACATGGTCCTTCGTTGCCGACCTGCAGACGCCCCTCCACCGGCCGTTCCACTGGCCCACACGCGCCGCCAAGCGCACCGAGGTCGACCTCGGCCACGGCGTCGCCATCAACAGCGCCTTCCCTGACCCTGACGGCGCCCTCGAGACCGCCTTTGCTGACTTCCGCCTCTTCCTCGCCTGCGCCAACACCCCCGTCGTCGCCGCAGACGTCCCCGGCGCCTTCGTCATCAGCGTCGCCCTAAGCCGCCGCTGCCGGAAACCGGAATACCACCGCCTGCGCATCAGCGCCCGCCAGTGCAGCATCTGCGCCGCCGACAGCGACGGCGTCCGCCGCGCCTTCGTCTGGCTGGAAGAGCTCATGCAGAGCGCCCAGGGGCCATTCCTCCCCAAGGGCGACCGCACGCACGTGCCCTTCATCCGCGACCGCATCTCCCGTTGTTTCTTTGGCCCCATCAACCGCGCCCCAAAACACCGCGATGAACTCAACGACGACGTCAATTACTATCCCGACGAGTACCTCAACCGCCTCGCTCACCAAGGCGTCAACGGCCTCTGGCTCAGCATCAAACTGCGCGATACGGTCCCCTCACAGCTCATACCTGAATTCGGTAGCGGCTCGCCACAGCGCCTCGACAAACTGCGCGACACCGTCCGCCGCTGCGCCCGCTACGGCATCCGCGTCTTCGTCTTCTGCATCGATCCAGCCGCGCAGCCGTTGAACAGCCCGGCCCTCGCCGCCCACCCCGAGCTCAAAGGCCGCGTCGCCGGCGGCCAAGCCGCCTTCTGCACCAGCAGCGCGCTCGGCCAGGCTTACCTCGAAGAAGCCACCCGCGAACTCTTCAGCGCCGTGCCCGGCCTCGGCGGCATGATCGTCATTCCCGTCGGCGAACGCTTCACCCACTGCTATTCGCTGAGCACGGACGCACAAAGCTGCCCGCGCTGCCGCGAGCGTTCACCCGAAGCCGTCCTGGCCGACACCCTCGCCGCCATGGCCCGCGGCGTCCACGCCGTCGCCCCCAACGCGCTGGTCATCGCCTGGCCCTACGGCCAGATCATTGCCTGGGGCCGCGACCGCGGCGTTGCCGCCGCCACGCAACTGCCGCCGGACGTCGTCCTTATGCACAATTTCGAAACCGACAGCAGCAAAATGCAACTAGGCCAAAGCCGCCCCTGCTGGGACTACTGGCTCTCGCAGGTCGGCCCCGGCATTCTCTGCGAGGACGCCAGCCGCGCCGCCGTCGCCCGCGGCAATCGCGTCTTTGCCAAACTCCAAGTCAGCTGTTCACACGAGATCGCCACCGTGCCCGGCATCCCCGTCCCTGGCCTGCTCTATCAGAAGTACCGCGCCATGCGCAAACTCGGCTTCAGTGGCGCCATGTACTGCTGGTTCATGGGCAGCTACCCCGGGCTCATGAGCCACGCCGCCGGGCTCCTCGCCAACGAGCCATTCCCAGCGAGCGAGACCGACTTCCTTCGCCAACTGGCAGCCATCACCTGGCCGCGGCACCCGCAACAGCTCGTCAAAGCCTGGCAGTACTTCCAAAAGGGCTTCGAATGCTTTCCCGCGACCCATCTTTTCCAGTACTACGGCCCCGTTAACGACGGTCCCGCCTGGCCGCTTTTCCTTGTCCCCCGCGAACTGCCCCTTGCGCCATCCTGGCAACTGCGCTACCTCCCCAGCGGCGACCATATCAACGAATGCCTCGCCAGTAATTTCACCCTCGCCGAAGTCACCAGCCTCTGCGATAACATGGCCCGAAACTGGCGCAAAGGCTGCCTCATTCTCACACAGCTGCGCGACGACTACCAAAACGATCCCGAACGCCTGCGCGACCTCAATCTCGCCGAAGCCATCGGTATCCAACTCGACAGCGCCGCCAACATCCTCCGCTTCTACCAGCTGCGGCAAACGCTCCGCGCCGGTGCCGCCGGCAAAAAAATGCTGCAGGCCATGCGCGACATCGTCCTAGCCGAAATCTTCCATAGTGAGCGCCTCTGCAATCTCGCCGAGCAGGACTCCCGCCTCGGCTTCCATGCCGAAGCCGAAGGTTACACTTATTTCCCGGCCAAGCTCCGCTGGCGCGCCAAGCAACTCGAACAGCTGCTCAACACCGAATTTGCCCTAGTCGCCAAGCGCCTGAGCAAAGGCCTCACGCCTTTCCCCACCCCCACCCTCAAGCGCCATCGCTGCCACCACCTCGACCACCTCCCCCGCCACAGCTGCCAAGCCCAACTCTGCGAACGCTGGCTGGCGGCGCAACCCGCCACGACCAGCAGCGAATACGGCAGCGGTTACGACGTCATCCCCACGCCCGCAAACAGCCCCCGCACGTCCTGGCTCGCGTCCTACGACGACGAGTCGCTCTTCCTTATCGTCAGCTGTCAGGGCGACAATGCCACCCAGCCAGACCAACGTGTCGAACTCATCTTTGAAGCCGGGCCATGCTCCACCCGCCGCGTCTTCACCTTCACCCTCAACGGCAACACCAGCAGCAAACGCGATGATGGCTACCTCTTTCGCGAACAACTGCCCTGGACCGTCACCGTCAAACAGCAGCCCAACGAATGGCGCGCAGCCGTCACCATCCCCTGGCAAAGCATCGGTATCGACAAAGGCGGCCTACTGCCGACCAGCATCCGCTTCGCCCTCTTCCGCCACACCAGTCTCGCCAATGGCCAGAACGCCGTCAACACCTGGGCCGATGCACTCTTCACCAAGCCACGGCTGGTGTGGGGACAACTCAACCCCGCTACCGACTTCGGCATCCTTGAACTACGATAACGAGACATGACCCTTGGCAGTAACCGGTCAGCCCCCCCGGTGGGGAAAACCCCGGGGACAATTTGCAGGAAACCCACGGCCCGCCGCCGCCCAGCCATTCGACCTTGATTTCCGCCGACATTTACGGCAGCGTGTTTCATAGGAGTGATTGACAACCAAAACTGTGGTGCCTCTACGAGGCACAGTCTATTGGCAGGCTGCGTCCCCAGGCTAAAGCCTGGGGTTAAGCATGGTTAAGCGCCTACGGCGCAAAAACATAGCCATTGAATGATGGCGGTTTTCGGCCCGAATCGGACAAAGCCCCCCGTCTGACCGGCCAAGTTCGGCCCGGAGGGCCGGACCATGCATAACCCCTGGTGAGGCGCCCGGAGGGCGCCGCAACCAGGGGTCTGGACTTTGGACAATCTTGCACGGACTCCTACGCAACGTCCGGTGCTGATTTTTTTCCCTCCGCCAGCTCGCTTTGCATTAAACGCACCAGATCGCGCAGGGATGGACGGGTGACCGGGTCGTTTCGCCACCGTTCTCGCGTTGGGAATGCCTCGTTTCGCTTGTCATCGTAGAGTCGTATGCTTGCCAGAAGCAAAGCGGCATAGCAAGCCGAGATGAAAGCGGGCACTTTAGCTACTGAATCTTTGTTCCACACCTGGGCTTTGCCAATGCCAAGTATTGCTTTCTGGTCTCGAAAGCTGACTTCGATCTCCCAGCGAAGCAAGTAAGCCCTTATAGCCTGTTCGATCGTGATCTTGTTTATGGCACCGGTTACGACCAGGAAGGCAGGCTGCCGATAGAGAGTGCGCCCATTCTTGGTCAGACGATAGGGAAAAGGCTTAATGACTATGAGATTACAGGGCTGATCGTGGGTCGCACCCGGCCACCTGACGTTTTGGACGCACTTGTAATGCACGGCAAGTTTACGTCCGTGCTTGAATACCTCCATGGTCCGCGTTTCGTAGTTGTCGCTGGCAAGAATATCCTTGGGTGAAGGCAGACGTTGGCCGTACTTGCGATTGCCTTTGCGTTGTTCGGGGCAAAGAGGCTCGACAAAGACCGTGTCCTTCCTCGCTCGCGCGACGATCACGGTGTTGTGAGGAGGATCAGTCAGGAAACAGCTGTTGGCAAAACTGCCGTCGGCGCTTTGGATAAGGACACGGTCGTAACCGCCAGGTATTGCGTCGATTGCCCCACGAAGGGAAAAAAGCTGCTGGCGACCGCGCACACTCATGTTGTGCTTTTTCTTCTCTTCCTTCAGTATCTGTTCCTCCTCCGGACTTGTCACTTTTCCAGCCTTGACCGGTGGTGCGTGTCTGAACGCCACGGGTACGGCTCGACTGGAGTTGGGATCAGAGCCGTGGCACATGATGGTCGTTTCCAGATAGCGCTGGCCAATGACCAGATTGACATGAAACGGGGGGCTGATAGGGTCCCGGGCGTAAGCAGTACCGGGGATTTTTTTGCCGGTCTTGCGCACGAGCGTATCGTCGATGGCGGAAATGATGGGGTCGTAGACTGGGCAGAGACTGACGGCCTCCTGGATAATGGGCCCGAATATGCCTTCACAGTCCCATTTACTCCGGGAGAAAAGTTTATAGAACGCGCTCCAGTGGAACACCATATCTAGAAAGTTAATGGCGCTGGTTATGGTTTTTGGATGACTGGCGCCCAAAAGGCCGATGCCTATCGTGACAAATCGCTTTCGTGACCGAACATCCTTGATGCCCACGCTCAGAGTCGCCAAAAAAGCACGCAACCACACAAGCAGCGATTTGTTTTCCATGGCTAATCGTCCTCCTCTTGGTCCAGCAGTGCAAATTCGTTGCGTCCTGTACGCCGGAACGTGTGTCCGTCGAGAACCTTCTTGGTCATCGCCGACACGATGGACTCGCGACGCAGCTTCACGCCATGGCGCTTCTGCACGCGGTCAAGGATCTCATTGATGTGAAGAGGCTCCCCCGCTTCTCGGAGTATATCGCTAACTAGTAACATGTTAGATCTTTTTCCGGCTGCCTTTCGGTTCGCTTCCAGGCGACCGTCCAAACCTTTGGCCGAGCGCAATGCCTTTAGTCCGGATTCAAGCATTGTTTCCAAGACATTACAGAGATCGTTGCTGCTGATTTCTTTTGCCATACCCGTAGCCCTTCCTTGTTGTGACCAGACACGCCAGCATTCAAGCTACGGGTAGCATAATACGGAGTAGGTAGAATGCAAATTAATTTTTAGATTTATTTTTAAACAAAAAAAATTGTCCAAAGTCCAGACCCCTGGTGAGGCGCCCGGAGGGCGCCGCAACCAGGGGTGTGGCAACAACTTCGAATTGCGCCCGGAGGGCGCCACATTGGCTTGACACGTCCCGTCTCACCGCGTCGGCGGTCTGTCGGCCTCCAACTGCCATGGCTGACCGATCGCATCCAATTGCAATCGGTCAGTGATTGATATTGGATGCCAGGCATGCCGCCGACGTCAACCCCAGGTAAGCAAGTGAGTTCCATTGCCCCTTTGGTCCCAGTCAGCTTCGCCGACTGGGACCAAAGGGGCCGGGGAACACGAATATAGTCGCCGTTGTACCCAGGGCGGCGCACGCTTTCAGCGTGCTTGCCCTGGGCTGGTATGTTTCGCGCTTTCAGCGCTTCTGCCGCTTCGCTGCAAAAAATGCCAGATCGGCCAAGTGCGGCCAGGTAATAATAATGGACGCCAGTCAGTCCCCAGCGTCCAAGCAGTCCACAACCGGTCCCCGGTGTCCAAGGCGTCATTCCCCATGGTCCAGAAAGTCCCCACGGTCCAATCCATGGAACCATGCCTCATGTGTCTGTGAGTCCTCGCCCCAGTGCGCGCAGTCGCCAAGTCGTCCCATGGTCCCAGTCGTCCTCTGAAACCGGCCATTATCAATCACTGACCGATCGCATCCAATTGCCGATTTTGCACCCGCGCTAGTGGAAAAAGTGGGCAAGCCGCGCATATTTATCAGCATCGTTACAAATGCCAACTCGCCTGCCATACCAGCGATGGCACCGCTGCTGTCGTTACCGACCATTGTCGTTCATCGGCCTAGCCATTACAGCCCCCGTCCAAGGCCCTAACCATGGTTCAACCTGCATCTCCAGTACTCGAGCTGGCAAACCCGCCCAAGGGGCCCGAGTACTGGAAATACCGGCCCCGCATGGCCTATGCCCTCAGCATGCTCGTCCTCGCCCTGGGACTTGTCCACGTCTGGCGGACCATGCAGGAAGACGACCGCGTCATGCGCCACGCCCTGCTCCGCCAGGCACGCATCCTGGCCGCAGCCATCCACCCCGAAGACCTCAAAATACTGCAGGGAACAGTCGCCGACCTCGCCAAACCACAGCACCACCGCCTGAAACGGCAAATAGAAATTCTCCATCGTACCCAACCCAATCTCCGCTACATCTACCTCGTCGGCCATCGCAACAACGGCGAGATTTTCTTCTTCCTGGACAACGCCCCCGCTGACACCCCTGACTATGTCGCCCCCGGCACTGTCTACCAAGATGCCAGCCCCACATTCCGTCTTGCCGTCAGCACGGGCAAGGAAATCACCGAGGGTCCCCTGGCAGACCAATGGGGCAACTGGATTTCGGCCGTCACGCCGATTATTAACCACAGTACCGGCCGCCCCATCGCCGCCTTGGGTATAGACGTGGACGCGTCACACTGGCAACGACAACTCCTGCACCAGGCCACCCCTCGCGCACTCGCGGTGTTCACCATCTGGCTCTTCGCCCTCGCGGCCATCGCCGTGATCCAACGCCGCTACCGGCTAAATCCACAGGAAGCCGACCAGTCGCCAACACTGATCACCGCACTTATCGCCATCTTCGGCATCATGTTCACCGCCTACGCCTGCTGGCACACCTACGAAAAAGAAAAACAGGAGCACGCCAACTCCTTCTACCGACTGGCAGAAGCCCAGACCGGCGTCATCGCCAGAAAATTCCACGCCATCGCCACCACCGAACTGGCCGGCATCGCACATTTCTTCACCAGCCGGCCCGATATCAGAAAAGACGAATTCGACCGCTACATCCGTTACTTGATCGGCAAGCCCCCCGTGAGTCTTTGGGGCTGGACTGAACCCGTACCTGCTACTGAGCGCGATGCCTTCGCCTCCCACGCCCAACAGCGCGACATCGGCACCCTCACCATCTGGGAGCCTGGCCCCAATCGCGAAATCCGCCCCGCCCAGGGACGTGACACTTTCTTCCCCGTGCTCTTCTACGCGCCGGAAAACGGCAACGAACGCATCCTGGGAGCCGACCTCAGCAGCGAAGCTAAACGGCTGCGGGCAATCACTGACGCCATCCACAGCCGTCTCCCCACGACCACTGGGCCCGTCGGCCTCGGCTTCAATGACCGTAGCAGGGGCATGATCATCTTCTCACCGGTCTTTGCGTCCGATGACCCGGCATCCTTCCGCGGCATTGCCTTCGCCACCATCAACTTCGCCCAGTTCGTCAACCGGGAATTTCGCCGCAGCGACATGCAGCACATCTCGCTCCACACCCTCAATGACGACGCCTTTCCCGAATTGCTCTGCGAAAGTGGCAAGGACCCGGACTGCCCCGACCACCACGCGTTTACCCGGCCCTTTTTCGCCTTCGGCCAGGTCTTCCTCCTCAACTCACACCCCAACCTCAGCTTCTTCCAGGCACATCCCTTTCGACGCGTCCGTGGCACCCTGCTGACCGGCCTGGCGTTGTCCCTCGCCCTGGCTATCATCTGCAACCTCCTCCTGAAACGCCGCGCCAAACTCATCGCCGATATGCACGCCCACACCAGCGCGCTCTCCGAAACCAAACTCCTCTTCAATCAACTCGCCGACCAAAGCCGCACCGTCCAATGGCGCTGCACCCCCGATGGACGTTTCAGCGAAGTCAACCCCGTCGCCCAACGCGTCTTCGGCTACAGCCCCGATCAGCTCGTCGGTAAGATGAGCATCTTCGATCTCAATCCCGAAGCTGGCCGTGAAGCCTTCACCGCCTTCATGCAGTCTGTACTCCAACAACGCGAGCCTTTCATCGATATCATCAAATCCGTCCAAACCGCCGACGGCAGCGTCATCAAAGTCTCCTCCAGCGGCACCCCCATCATCAACGACGATGGGCAACTCACCGGCATCTACGGCTGGGACCGCGATGTCACCGACCGCGAAGAACTGGCCGCAAAGCTCCTCCAGAGCCAGCGCGCCGCCGAAGCCGCCAACCAGGCCAAAAGCCGCTTCATCACCAACATGAGCCATGAAATCCGCACGCCCATCAACGGCGTCATCGGCTTCTCCGACCTCCTCCGTGGCACCCCGCTGAACAACGAGCAACGCGAATACGTCGATGTCATCGGCTCCAGCAGCTGCCAGCTGCTCGGACTCGTCAATGAACTGCTCGACTACGCCCAACTCGACGCCGGCGGCATCAAAATCGTCAACCACGACTTCAATCTGCGCATCACTGTCGAAGACCTCTGCTGCCAACTAGCCGTGAATGCCCACCAGAAAGACCTTGAGCTGCTCTGCGTCATCCCGCCGCAGCTGCCGCAACTCGTCCACGGCGACGAACTGCACCTGCAGCAGGCCATACTCTGCCTCCTCGACAACGCAATCAAATTCACCACCCAGGGCGAAGTCGTCCTCACAGTCAGTATTGATCAAGAGGATGACAAAAATGCCATCGTCCGCTTTACCGTCAGCGACTCCGGCATCGGCATCTCGCCGGAACACCAGAAGAACATCTTCGAAAGTTTCTACCAAGCCGACGAGTCCATCAAGCGCCGCCATGGCGGAGCCGGTCTCGGCCTGGCCATCGCCAAACACCTCATTGGACAGATGGGCGGCGCCCTCACCATCACCAGCGAAGCCGCCTGCGGGTCGGTCTTCAGTTTCGCCATCCCCCTGACCAAACAAGGCGGCGCCCGCCCAAAATTTCACCCACCACCGCCTGAACTCGTCCATGCGCAAGTACTGGTCATTGACGACAATGCCAAGGTCTGCGAATACCTCCAGAACTGCCTTGCCTTCAAGGAACTACAGCCCCACCGCAGGAGTGATTTAACCAGTGCCATGGGCATGCTGCAGGAAGCCCGCGAAGCCCACCGGCCCTACAGCGTCCTCTTCCTGGATCTTGCCATGCCGGGCGTCGACGACGATTGCGTCGCCGCAATCCGTCAAGCCGCTGGCGACAGCACCATCTTCGTCGGCATGCTGCCCCTGGGCAAACGCCCGAACAACGACGCCATGCTGCGGAAATTTTTCCCCAACATCATCACCAAGCCCATCCGCCAAAAAGACCTCTGGCATTGCCTGCATAGCGCCGTCCACAATGCCACGCACGCACACGCGGCCGTCCAAAATCAAGCGCCAGAAGGTACTGACCAAGGGTCCGAACCGGCGGCACCGCTCTGGCATGAAACCACTGACGCGGCGCCCCCCAAGGCCGATATTCTCCTCGTCGAAGATCACCCCGTCAATCAACGCGTCGCCCTCCTCATCCTGGAAAAAGCCGGCTACCACGCCGATCTAGCCAACAACGGCAACGAAGCCCTGCGCTTCCTCACCCAAAAAAGCTACCAGCTGGTCCTCATGGACGTGCAAATGCCCGAAATGGACGGCCTGGAAGCCACCCGCCGCATCCGGGACGCAAATTTCCCTGCCATCAACCGCGACGTCCCCATCGTCGCCATCACCGCCCACGCCATCCATGGCTATCGCGAAAACTGCCTGGCCGCCGGCATGAACGACTTCCTCACCAAACCCTACACAGCCGGGCAACTGCGCAAGCTGATTGATCACTGGCTGCGCAAATAACGCGATCACCGGGATACCGCCGTCATTCGGCCCGCAGGGCCGCACCATGCACAACCCCAGGTGAGGTGCCCGGAGGGTGACGCAACCCTTGGTTTGACTTCAACTTAATTTTCGCCCGGCGGGCGCCACCCTAGAACCGGCAATGATGCATCTCACCCTGATGCAAATGGACGCGCCCCGCTACTAGCGCTGCTGCCGTGCCAGCCACTTGTCCCACGCGTCTCGGCGCACACGCAAGACCATGAAGCAATTGGGCCGCCACCCATAAAGCTCACGCTGATAGACCGCGCCAATCAGTTTTTCCACCTCGTCGTCATATGCTACTGAACAGACGATGAAGTGCGGCCGCGCCGCCACCAGCGCCGGGACTGGCTCGGCCCAGTAGCCCACGGCGTCATAACGCCGCAGATACCAAGGCAAGGGCCAGGCGTCCTCGGCCGAACTGAACACGGCAATATCAGCCCTGCCAGATGCCGCCCCGGGAGCCGGCACCCCGCAAGCCGCCACGGCGTCAATGCGCTGTGCCAATCGCCGCGCATCCGGCAGAGTATGTGCATAGGCGTAGGGATTGCGCGGATCCGCCGCATAGCGTCCATTCGCGCGACGGGTTTGCGCCGCCAGCGGCCACAGTAGCAACGCGCACAGCAGCATGCCGGGCACCTGCCAGTACCAGTGCCGCAACCACGCGTACAACGTCGCCACGCCGCAGCCAGCCAGCAGAATGAAGCCATGCCAAAAGGCCAGCGCGCACCACGGCGTTTTGTAGGCTATCAGTGAATAAGTGACCGCTTGCACCAGCGCATACACCGCCAGATACAACAGCAGTGGCCTGGCCACCGGCGAGCGCCAGCGACCGCAGCCAGACAACCCCGCCAACGCGCACAGCGCCAGCGCCAGCACCGGCCATTCACTCCAGCGCGGCCCCGGACCAGCGCGATACCACAAAAGCCGCTCCAAGTAGAAGGTCCACGGCTGGCTATGGTCGCCCCCGCCAGCGCGCTGCAAATAGCCGCCATAGGCCACCACGGAGTCCAATAGTCCGCGTGGATGGCGCCCACCCGCCGTGTACAACAATGCGCTCAGCGCCAGCAGCGCCAGCAAGGCCCAAGGCGCCTGACGTAGCGCGCGCGCCAGCAATACCCGACGCCGCCACGCTGGCTGGCAACACCACAACAACACGCCGCCGCATACCATTGCGGCGGCACTGATCACCCAAGTCTCCTTGCTGGCGTGGCAGAGGCCCCAGAAAGCACCGACACCCACCGCCCACGGCCAGCGCGGCTGCTCAACCCAGCGCCACAGGCAGCACAGCGCCCCGCCCGCAAAAAAAACCAGCAACACCTCCTGTATGTAATAGCGGCTGTAATACGCCATTACCGGCGAGAAACCCAGCAGCAGCGCCGCCGCCACCACGCCGACCGCGCCTAGCCCGCGCCGCAACCACAGCAGCTGCATGATCAGCAGGCAGCCAAAGAGCAGAGGCACGAGCCGGAAATGCCGTTCCGAGCTCTCAGCCAGCGTCGTCACGCCCTGCAACCGCAACCAGGGCACGCTCAGGTAATACAACGATGGCCCATGGTGTTCCTCCGGATCATAGCGATAGCCGCGCCCAGCAAGCAGCTCGCCGCAACGCACGGCCTGATTCGCTTCGTCGTGGTGCATCGGCCGGTCCTCCAGTCCCGACCAGCGCCAGCAAAACACCGCCGTCGCGAGCAGCAACAGCAGCGCCGGCAGCAGCCACCGCACGCATATCTTAGCTGTCGTCATCACCACCACCAGTCTTGATCACAATCTCCATCGTCGCCCCATCCTCGCCGCTCAACAATAACCAACAATCAGCAGCTCTGCCAACCGGTATCGGCACATAATGCCTTGGCGCCCCATTTCACCCATGCGTGAACTGTCAGAAAACCTCCCCCCACTACTCAACTGATCATCCCATGCCTCAGGCCCCTTCTCCTTGCAAACAGCCGTTTCTAGGAATAGCTTGTCGGCTGTTTCATTCCATACCAACCGCAACATTCACCTTCATCCTAAAAAAAACATGGCCCACCCGCCCCCCATACTCATCGGCATCGGCAGCAACGACTACCCCGAACGCGCTATCGGCAAAGCCGAACAGGCCCTGCGCGACGCCTTTGGCGAGGTAAGTCTCTCACACGTCCTGCGTACGGCACCCCTGGATGGCCGCGGCCCCGATTACCTCAACGCCGTCGCCCTCGTGCATAGCGACCGAACGCCCACCGAAATCATCGCGATACTCAAGGCCATTGAAGACCGCCTCGGCCGCCAGCGTCAACAGCCCACGGACGCCATTCCGCGCATTGTCATCGATCTCGATCTGCTGATCGCCGGCGATGTCTGTGACGGCTCCCTTGATCTTCCCGCACCAGACCTCACCGCGCGCCCTTTCTGCCTCTTTCCCGCCGCCGAACTGCTCCCCAACTGGCTGCACCCACGTCACCACGCTACCCTCCGAGAACTCGCTGACCAGGCCCGAGACCACAACTCCTTCGCCAACAACTGACACAACGTCGCCTGCAGCAGCCAAACGGCGCTATTGACAACAACTTGCACTGCTAGCCATCCGCGCCATCGCGTGTCCTCACTCACCAGCGGGGGCTAGGTCTCGCAGCCACGCCGCCGTCTGAGACGGCGTGCGCATGACGAGAATCTTGCCCGTGAAGCCGGCCACCGCCGCCGCCAACTTCGGCCGGGCGTCCCGGTTGTAGTTCCAGACATAGCGCAGGAAGGTCCAGTCAAAGCGTTCGGGACAGCCATCGGGCATGTCGGGACGGGAGCGACCATAGAGGCTAATTGTCCGCCGCAAGACGCGTCCGACGCAGCGCAGACGCTGATAATCCAGCCAGATCACCGTGTCGGCGTAGTGCAGCCGTTCCCGGACGGTCCGACTGTAGTCGCCGTCAATCACCCAACAGTCGCTGCGCAGAAGCTCGGCGAGCTTGCGATCAAAATTGTCCCGAGTGTCCTGCACCCAGCCGGGCTGCCACCAGAGCTGATCAAGATGATGCACCGGCAAATGCAGGCGCCGGCCCAACGCCAAAGCCAGCGTGGTTTTCCCGGCGCCACTGCAACCGATGATAAGAATGCGCTTCATGTGCTCTCCAAGTGCCCAGTAACCAAATCGTATACCCCCCCCGGGAAACGGCTCAAACGTGAGTTTGCCTGAAATGTACGCTCGGCAAGAACGTTTTGCCACCACCGCAACGCGTAGGGGCGGACCGTCCGATCCGACCGATCCGACCGATCCGACCGATCAGACCGATCAAATCGACGATCCGTCCGGTACGGTAATCGGTCAGCCATTGATATTGGATGCCAGGCATGCCGCCGACGTCAACCCCAGGCAAGCAAGTGAGTTCCATTGCCCCTTTGGCCCCAGTCAGCTTCGCCGACTGGGGCCAAAGGGGCCGAGGAACACGAACATAGTCGCCGTTGTACCCAGGGCGGCGCACGCTTTCAGCGTGCTTGCCCTGGGCTGGTATGTTTCGCGCTTTCAGCGCTTCTGCCGCTTCGCGGCAATACAATGTCAGATCGGCCAAGTTCGGCCCGAAGGGCCGCACCATGCATAACCCCGGGTGAGGCGCCCGAAGGGCGCCGCAACCCGGGGTAGGACAATAATATAGAATAGCGCCCGGAGGGCGCCACATTGGCCAGGTACGTCGCGTCCCACCGCGCCAGAAAGAGGAATTACTGGCATCCATTATCAATGACCGACCGACTGCCTTGCTCGCGACTGCTCGCGGCAGTGCTGATATTCCTCCGCCGTGAAACGGTAAGCCCCCCCCCTGCGTGCCGTCTTGCCCCCCCGCCCTTTCCCCGCGCGTTGCCGGCACAATCCCCCCCCGGCGGTATATTAAGTCTTTTACGCAACGACTATTCCCGATCCCAGCTGTCGATTGGAGTTTCCTATGTTTACTGTCGGACAACGTGTCACGCTGTCGATATCTGCCATCGCTTTTGGCGGCGACGGCGTCGCCCGCACTGACGAAGGCCCCGTGGTCTTCGTGCCCTTTACCGCCATCGGCGATGTCATCGCCGCTGATATCACCGAGCAAAGGCGGAATTTCTATCGCGCCGAGCTGCGTGAGATCATCCAGGCGGGCGCTGGTCGCACGGAGCCGCGCTGCCCGCACTTCGGTGTCTGCGGTGGCTGCGCCTATCAGCACCTCGACTACGAAACGGAGTTAGCAGCCAAACGCCAGCAATTCATCGACACCATCACTCGCTTGGGCCATTTTGCGGATTTTCCGGCGCCGGCGCCGGCCGTGGCGGCTCCGCAGCCTTACGGCTACCGCAACAAAATGCGGCTGGAGTCCATCCGTAAAGTCAGCAATCGCGGCCAAGCCTTTGTCAGCTACGGCTATTGCCAGCGTGACAACCAGAGTTACCTCATCATCAAAGAATGCCCACTGGCGCAGGACTGTCTCAACGAGCTCATTCCCAAAGCCGTCAACAGCGACTGGGGCCGCCAGAATGCCAAGCGCCCCAAGCCCTACCCGCTGACCCTCCGCGTTACCTCCAGCGGCGAAAGCCACTTTTTCTACGGGCGGCCGCCCGTGAACATCCCCTGGCTGCGCGAGCAGCTCGCTGGCGAAGAGTTCAGCGTGCCTCTGGCCAGTTTCTGGCAGGTCAATCCGCCGGTGGCCGAAGAGCTGCTACGCACCGTCGCCGATTGGACCAAAGACTCCGCATCCCGCTGCCTGATTGACGCCTACAGCGGCGTCGGCACCTTCTCCATCGCCATGGGCAGCCGCTTCCAGTACCGCGTCCTCATTGAGAGCGACGACCAGGCCATCGCCGCCGCCGCCCGCAATCACGAGGTCCGCCAGCTCAAATGCCGCTTCCAGACCGGCAGCACCGAAAGCCAGCTACCGGCAGTCCTCGCCCACATCAATGCCCGCGAAACCCTGCTCGTCCTCGACCCGCCGCGCACAGGCTGCCAACCCAAAGTAATGGACACCCTGCGCAAATTCCCCGTCGCTGAAATCGTTTATGTCTCGTGCAACCCGGCGACGCTCGCGCGCGACCTCCGCCTGCTCTGCCAGGACGGCCTCTACGTGCCAGTCAAAAGCGCCATCTTCGACATGTTTCCCCGCACGGCCCATTTCGAATCCGCCGTCCTGCTCCGCCATGCATCGGCGCCACAGGATGCCCCAACGGCCTGAACCAAAGGACTGCTGTCATGTTAGCGACCTCAATGTGGACCAGCTACCTCATCGAATTGCTCCCCGACGACATGGTCAAGACCTACGCCAAGTACGGCTGGCAGACCAGCGAACTCAGCGATGAACACGCCCACGACATCCTCAAACGCGGCAAACCCGCCGCCGCCGGCAAGGACTTCCGACGCTTCGCCGCCGATCTCGGGATGTCTTTCCCCCAAGGCCATTTCCTCCTGGCCACCAAGGGCATCCGCCCAGAAGACATGGAAGGCCGCAGCATCGCCGACATCGCTCCCGAAGACGACAGCGCCTTCGCCGCCATGATGGACACCATGAAAAACTGGGTGGAGCTCTTTGCGGCCATCGGCATCAAGGCCGGCGTCCTCCACTGCGGTGGCCAGGCCATGATCGCCAAGGGCCGCGACATGAACCAGGTCTTCCAGCGCCGCTGCCAGGCCGTCGCCACCGTCGCCGATTTCGCCGCCGGCAGCGGCTTGAACATCTGCCTGGAAAATCTGTTCATGGACGGCACCCGGCAATGCTCCGAGCTACTCGCCATCATCAATGAAATCAAGCGCCCCAATGTCGGCATCTGCCTGGACACGGGCCACGCCAACGCCCGCCAGGTCGATGTCCCGGCCTTCATCCGCGAAGCCGGTTCCCATCTCCAGGCCCTGCACATCGCCGATAACCTTGGCCAGAATGACGACCACATGCTGCCCTTTGGCCGCGGCACCGTGCCATGGCTGAAAGTCATGCCGGCCCTCCGCGAAGTCGGCTACTCCGGCCTCTTCAACTTCGAAGTACCCGGCGAAAACTGCTGCCCCATGCCCATTCGTCTGGCCAAGTTCAGCTATGCGAAAACGCTGGCCGAGCACATGCTGCAGCTCTGATCCACGAAGGGGGCCCCGTCCCACTATGAACCGCCTCCGCGAACAACACCCCAGAGCCGTCGGCGACGCCGTCCGCATCCTCCGCGATGGCGGTGTTGTCGTCGCTCCCACCGAGACCGTCTACGGCCTGCTCGCGCGCTGGTCCGACCAAACCGCCCGCGAGCGCATCTACCAGCTGAAGCGCCGGCCGGCAGACAAACGCCTGCAGATGCTCGCGCCGTCGCTCGCCGCCGCGGAAAGCGCGGGATTGCTGCCGCACCCGGCTCTGCCGGCCATCGCGGCGGCTTTCTGGCCCGGTGCGCTCACCGTGGTCGCGCCAGCCCAAAACAACGACAGCATCGGCCTGCGTATTCCCGCCCACCCCTTTATCCTGGCGGTCCTGCAGGAACTCGGCGAACCGCTGGCGGCGACCAGCGCCAACCTCAGTGGCAAGCCGCCGGCAGTCAATGCCGACGATGCCGTCAAGGGCCTCGACGGCGAGCCGGACCTGCTCGTGGATGGCGGCATCGTCACGGTCACCGCCGGCGCAGCGTCCACCGTGCTGTCCCTGCTTACTGATCCACCGAACATCCTCCGCCCCGGCCCCATCAGCATGGACACCATCATGGCTGCCATCAAGCAGGGCGGCGGCTGAGCGCGTTAGCGACCTACCAGCGTCCCCAGTTGTAGCAGACAATCGCCAGGACCATCAGCACGCCGGCGAGAACGCGTCGCGCCATGACGGCAGCATCCACGCGCTCTTCCAGTTCGGTATACCCCGCTTTGGCCAACATGGCGCCCAGGCCAATGGCCAGCAAGCCGCGCGTGCTTTGAATGATATTGCCATTCACGGTGCCCAGATCGGCAAAGCAGGTGAAGAGAAACAGGATGGCCAGCAGCCAGAAAAAGGCGAAGGGCGACACTTTCTTCCACACCGCCAGCGGCTGCCGCGGCAAAAAGGGCAACATCGCCAGGCTGACAATCCCACACAGGATGTAGGCCAAGAAGGCCGACAGTAGCGCCGGCCTAACCAGCCCCTCCATGCCATGGGCATGAAACTGCGGCACGAGCTGCACGATGTAGGTGTCCGACAGGGCGTAGCCCACGCAGGTCCACACCACCAGCAGCAGGCCCCGCAGCGGGATGCGCCGGCCCGCCCGATTCAGCAACGCCGCTGACAACAAGGTCAGGGCTATCCCCAACCACTGCAGCGCACCGTAACTCTCGGTGCGCAAGATCAGCAGATTGAGCAGCGCCAGCACCACCAGCTTCAGCCCCAACAGCGGCACAATGCGCGACGAATCAATCGTCTTCTGCGCACAAAGCAGACCGCCCTGCCCGCAGAGATAAAACACCATCACCCCGACCAGCGGACCGATGTAGTCCGGCAGCGCCGTCCACACCAGCGGCGTCCACATAAACGCCAGGCCCACCAGCGACAACAGACCCATCATGACGTGCGCCAAAGCTAAAATCGTCACCGGGCCGGCCTGCCGGCAATGCCGCACCGCCACACCCGAAAACACATACGCCAAGGCCAAGAAAACTGCGGACAACAAGCCGCTGATGATGCCCGTCATGTCACTCCACCGTGTAGATCAAATTGGGTAACTCGATGCCATGGCGGGCGTGCCCGCCGTCCAAGTCGCTGCGCTGGTCGCCGATATTCAGCCAGATCACGTAGTCCGCAGCCTCGATCTCTTCGCGACAACGCTGTTTGAATGGCTGTACGGACGGCTCGCGGTAGTCGTCGGCCTTCATATAGAGCTTCTCCCAGCCGTCATAACCGACCTGCCGCAAATTGTCTTCCGTGGCCGCCCGGCTTTTTTCCCGCCGGCCGGTGACGAAGAACAGGGCCAGACCGCGCGCACGGGCCGCCTGGTAGAAGGCCAGCACCGGCGCAATCGCCGTCGCCCGCCGCATCTCAATCCACTGATGCCAGGCCTTGCCGTAATGACCAAAGCCCATGCCTTTCTGATATTCGTAAGTGGACAACGCCGTCTCGTCGATGTCCAGCACCACCGCCAGGCGCTTGCCGTCCTGCACGGCAGTCTCCGGCAAGAGCGCCATCGCCTCGGCCATCACTTTGGCGACCTCGCGCTCGTACTGGCCCTGCTCGTAATAGGCCACCACGCCGGCCTTCGCGGCAGGCAAGGCCAGCAACGCCGGCGGCTGTACCGCCGCTGCCGACTGCAACGGGCAGTGCCGACAGTCGCTGCCGCCTAACAGCAGCACGCCGATCGCAACACTCCACAGGACCCCGCGCCACGTCACCATATTTCGCACCCCGCCTTCTTTACATAAAGCCCGCCGGCAGAAATCCCGCGGCGGGCTCGTCATTTCATCACATTGTCAGTACGGGCGGTCTAAGGCGCACACTGCAGCCGGCCGGCCCGATACCGTCACTTACCCAGCAAGTCTTGTTCGTCGTACAGATGCACCCCGGCCTTCTGCAAGGCCGCCATCGCAGCGTCTTTCGCATCTCCGAAACGGAAAATCATCACCGGCCGCACGCCCTTGGGTTCGGCAATCGCGTACATGTACTCCACATTCACTGCAGCCTCGTTCAGGGCCGTTAGGACCTTCGCCAGCCCGCCGGGCTGATTGTCCACATCCACCGCCGTCACGTCGTTGATCTGGCACACCGTGTCATGCGAACGCAGCACGTTCTCCGCCGCAACCACGTCATCGACAATCAAGCGCAAAATACCAAAATCCTTCGTGTCCGCGACCGACAAGCCGCGGATGTTGATCCCCGCATCGCCAAGGGCCTTCGCGACCGACGCCAGACGACCAACACGATTTTCCAGAAAAATGGACAACTGTCTGATAGCCATGCTTACTTCTCCTCTATTGCGCCCTGCACACTGATGACAACGTCTACTTCCATGCTCATTTCAGTTTGCGCAGGTCCTGCACTCGCCGGGCCTTGCCCATGCTGCGCTCAATCGTCCCGGGCTCCACCAACGTAATCTTGGCGCTTAGGCCAATGATCTCCTTGATCCTGGAGGAAATGCGCTCGCGCAACATCTCCAGGCCGCCAACGGCGTCCGAAAAGATCTGCTGCGTGACCTCGACCCGGATCTCCAGCTCGTCCATCGCGCCCTCGCGCGTCACCACCAGCTGATAATGCGGCTCAACGCCCTTCACGGTTAACAATACACTCTCAACCTGCGACGGGAAAAGATTTACGCCGCGAATAATCAGCATATCGTCGCTGCGCCGCTGCACCTTGTCCATACGCACAATCGTCCGCCCGCAGGCGCATTTTTCGTAATTCAGCCGGGAAATGTCATGCGTGCGGTAACGAATCACCGGCATGGCCTGCTTGGTAATCGTCGTGAAGACCAGCTCGCCCTCCTCACCGGGAGGCAACACCTCACCCGTCACGCTGTCGACAATCTCCGGGTAGTAGTGGTCCTCAAAAACGTGCAGGCCGCAATGCGCTTCGCAGTCCGCCGACACGCCCGGCCCAATCACTTCCGACAAGCCAAAGATGTCAAAGGCCTTGATGCCGGATTTCTCCTCAATCAGGCGCCGCATCGCGTCCGTCCACGGCTCCGCGCCAAAAAAGCCGATACGCAGCTTGGTCTGCCGAAAATCCATGCCGATCTTCTCGGCTTCTTCAATCATGTGGATGAAAAACGACGGCGTGCAGCAAATCGCCGTCGTCCCAAAATCGCGGATCAACAACAGCTGCTTTTCGGTGGCACCGCCACCCATGGGGATGACCGAACAGCCCAGGCGTTCCGCGCCGTAATGCGCGCCAAGACCGCCTGTAAACAACCCGTAGCCATAGCTGTTCTGGACGATGTCGTGCTCCGTGCAACCGCCAAGCTGCAGCGTCCGGCACATGGTCTCCGACCAAATCTGAATGTCGTCATGCGTATAGCAGACTACCGTCGGTTTGCCCGTGGTGCCGCTCGACGCGTGAATGCGCACCACGTTCTTCTGATCCGTCGCCAGCAAACCAAAGGGATAATGATCGCGCAGATCAGTCTTCTCTGTAAAGGGAAACTTGCACAAATCAGCCAGGCTCCGCAAATCCTCGGGCTTCACCCCGGCTGCGTCAAAAGCCCGACGATAAAAGGCCACGTTGTCGTACACGCGACGAAGGGTGTCCTGCATCCGCTCAAGCTGGATACGCTCCATCGCCCGGCGGTCCACAAAATCTTTCAGCAGAAGATCATTCATATTGCCTGTCTCTTCTCTCGTTGGCGACTCTCTTGCGCCCTGACCACACAACGGCCAGAACAATCGCCCTAATATACCCCGCCACCGTTGTATCACCACGCCGAAACAAAGAAATGCAGACTACGGCACTCGCGCAAAAGCAGCCCGATTCGACTGATCGACGACTTGATCAGTCGGATCGACGATTTGATCAGTGGCCGGCCCGGCCGCCTACCTAGAGGTCATCCGAAAACTATATTTGCCTGCCATAAGCGTGCTTTCGGCCTTTCATTAGCCACAAAATAGCCATGACTTCTGCGAAAACAGCGGTCAAAAGACCGGTCCGAGCCCTCAGCTGCTGACGCCCAGCGCCTTGCGGCAAACGCTTCGCGTTTGCCGCAAGGCGCTGGGCCGAAAAGGGATAGGTGGGGGAGCGCGAGGGGGAGGAAAGGAGCAATGCTCCTTTCCTCCCCCTCGCAAAACCTACCTATGCATTTCGGACGGCCCCTACCTAAACAGCCCCGCCGCCACGGCGGCTTTGAGGGCGTTGCCGCGATGGCTCATGGCGTTTTTCACTGCCGCCGGCAATTCCGCGAAAGTCTCCACCTCTCCCTCGGGCACGAATACTGGGTCGTAGCCAAAACCGCCCTGCCCGCGCGGCGCCGTCGCGATGATGCCGCGCACTTCGCCTTCTGCCGTGCCGACCAGCCCCTCCGGCGTCGCCACGGCAATGACGGCGACAAAGCGCGCCCGGCGGTCCGTGATGTCCGTCATTTCCCGCAGCAGCTTGCTCAGATTGCGACCATCGTTGCCACCTTCGCCGGCGTAGCGCGCCGAATAGACCCCGGGTGCGCCATGGAGGGCGACGACCTCCAGCCCCGAATCGTCCGCCAGGACCGTCCGCCCCAGCGCCCGAGCGCCGGCAAGGGCTTTCTTGACCGCGTTGTCGCGGAAAGTCTCGCCATCCTCAACCACGTCGGGCATACCGCCGACGTCATTGGCGCTAAGCACTCGCAGCCCCAGCGGGGCCAATATCGCTTGGATTTCCGCAATTTTGTGCTTATTGCCCGTTGCCGCCACGATTTCGTTTGTCATTTGTCAGAGCCCCCGTATTTTAGTACAAGCTGAGCGCGAAATATAGCTTCTGAACTTGAAAAAAGACTTAGCACCATCATAATAAGAACCATTACTGTTTTTAGGCAACCGCGGACTTGCGCCGCGTGCTTTTCCCCCCAGACCCCAACCCACTACAGTCAAGGAGAGACGACCATGGCCGAGCTCAAAGGTAGCAGAACCGAAAAGAACCTCCAGGAAGCATTCGCTGGCGAATCCCAGGCCCGCAACAAATACACCTACTTCGCCAGCGCCGCCCGCAAAGAAGGCTACGAGCAGATCGCCGCCGTCTTCGAAGAAACCGCCGGCAACGAAAAGGAACACGCGAAAATCTGGTTCAAGCTGCTCGACGGCATTGGCGACACCGCCAAGAACCTCAAAGAAGCCGCCGCCGGCGAGCACTACGAGTGGACCGAGATGTACAAGGGCTTCGCCGATGTCGCCAAGGAAGAAGGCTTCACCGAAATCGCCGCCCTCTTCACCAAGGTCGCTGAGATTGAAAAACGCCACGAAGAGCGCTACAAGACCCTCCTGGCCAATGTTGAAGCCGGCAAGGTCTTTGTGAAGGAAGAGAAGAAATACTGGATTTGCCGGAACTGCGGCCACATCGTCTGCTGCGCCAAAGCGCCGGAAATCTGCCCCGTCTGCAAACACACCCGCGCCTACTTCGAACTCCATCGCGAAGAGTTCTGAGCCAGCGTCAACTAAGCGCTAACTCAGCGTCAATCAGCGCTAAAACTCAGCGCGGGCGTTCTTCCCACTGGAAAAACGCCCGCGCTTTTTCATTTCAGCCGCTGGGATGTTTATTCCCACTCAATGGTGCCCGGCGGCTTGCTGGTGACGTCATAGACCACGCGATTGACGCCGCGCACTTCGTTGATGATGCGGCTGGAGATGCGTTGGAGGAGGTCGTGAGGGAGGTCCGCCCAGTCGGCGGTCATGCCGTCGGTACTTTCCACCGCGCGTAGCGCGATGATGTACTCGTAAGTGCGCAGATCGCCCATGACGCCCACTGTCCGCATGGGGATGAATATGGCGAAGGCCTGCCAGAGCTTGTGATAATAGAGGCCAGCAGCCTTGATTTCCTCGACCATGACGGCGTCGGCCTCGCGCAGGATATCCAGCGTCTTTTTCGTGACCGGCCCGAGATGCCGCACGCCGAGACCGGGCCCCGGAAAGGGCTGGCGATCGACCACCGACTGCGGCAGACCGAGCTGCCGTCCCACTTCCCGCACTTCGTCTTTGAACAGCTGCGCTAGCGGCTCCAACAGCAGGAATTTGAGGTCCGGCGGCAACCCGCCCACATTGTGGTGGCTCTTGATCATGGCGGAGGGATTGCCATTGATGGACGCACTTTCAATGACGTCCGGGTAGGTCGTGCCCTGTGCCAGGAAGCGCGCCCGACGCATATCGCGGGCGGCATCGGCAAACACGTCCACAAAGACCCGGCCGATGATTTTCCGCTTCTGCTCGGGCTCTTCAATGTCGACCAGCTGGCTGAGAAAGCGCTCGGCAGCATCGACCGTCCGCAAATTCATCTGGAAATTCTCGCCAAAGAGTTTTTGGACGCTGGTGGCCTCATTTTTACGCAGGAGGCCATTGTCCACGAAGATGCAGGTCAGCTGTTTGCCGATGGCGCGATGGAGGAGCGCCGCCGCGACGGACGAATCGACGCCGCCGGAGAGGCCCAGGATCACCTCGTCATCACCAACGCGCGAACGGATGTCCTCAATGCTCCGGGCGATGAAGGACGCCATAGTCCAGGCGCCACTGCAGCCGCAGATCTTCAGGCAGAAATTGGCGATGATCTGGCTGCCGCATTCGCTATGGACGACTTCCGGGTGGAACTGTATGCCGTAGATGTCCTTGTCGCCGATCTGTGCGGCGGCGTATTCGGTATTATGGGTGCGGGCGAGCACTCGGCTGCCGTCGGGCAGCGCGGAGACTTTGTCGCCGTGGCTCATCCACACGCGCAGGTCCGCCTTGACGCCCGCGAAGAGCCGGCCCGGCTCGACCACAGTCATATCCGCGCGGCCGTACTCACGGGCGCTGCCGGGAACAACCTTGCCACCAAGGGTCTGCACCATCAGCTGCATGCCGTAACAGATGCCCAGCACCGGTATGCCCAGCGCAAGGATCGCCGGATCAAGCTGCGGTGCGCCGTCCTCATAGACACTGGCCGGCCCGCCGGACAGGATGATGCCCGCCGGTGCCTCGTCGCGCAGCTGCGCCGCCGTGGTCGCAAAGGGTATCACTTTGCTGTACACATGGCATTCGCGCACCCGCCGCGCAATCAACTGGCTGTATTGAGAACCGTAGTCCAATACGACGATCGTCTCGTTCTGCAAAGCCATTGTCGTCCTTTCACCCTGCCGTCAATCCTAGCCGCCGAGACGTCATTTGCGCGCCGCAGTCGGAAAAGTCAATAATTTACTCCATGGCCGCCACCAGCGCCGGCCACCAACGGGCTTTTTTTGCGTCCAGCCGGAAATCCGGCCGGCGGTAGACCTCGGCTGCACGGCACGCTCCTTGCCAGAGCAATGCGATGCAACGTGGCAAGCCAATGTGGCGCCCTCCGGGCGCAATCCTATGTTATTGCCATAACCCGGGGTTGCGACGCCCTCCGGGCGCCTCACCCCGGGTTATGCATGGTACGGCCCTCCGGGCCGAACTTGGCCAATCAGCCGACCACGCCGACCACGCCGTCCACGCCGACCACGCCGTCCTATACGTCCTATACGTCCTATACGTCCTATACGTCCTATACGTCCTATACGTCCTATACGTCCTATACGACCTCTACGTCCTATACGTCCTATACGTCCTATACGTCCTATACGTCCTATACGTCCTATACGTCCTATACGTCCTATACGTCCTATACGTCCCATACGTCCCATACGTCCCATACGTCCCATACGTCCACGAAGAGCAGCAGTCTTTAGATCATCGGCCGTTCGCGGCCGAAGAGATGCCGGTGGTATTCTTGCAAGCTGCAGACCGTCATGCGGCCGGCGTCGATGCTTGAATTGGTGAGGCCTTCCAGGGCCACAGTGAAGGCCGACAGCGTGGTGGTGATGGGCGTGCCGGCGGCGACGGCGCCGGAGCGCATGCGGATCTCGTCAACCATAGCGGCCGCGCCGGTCTCCGGCGTGTTGACAATCCAGTTCACGCGTTTTTCACTCAGCAGATCGAGCAGATTGGGCCGGCCCTCGCTGATGCGGAAAACGGCTTCGCACTGGATGCCGGCGTTGTAGAGCATGGTCGCCGTGCCGCGCGTCGCATAGATGGTGTAGCCGAGCTTCACGAGCTCGCGAATCACCGGCAGCGCCGGCGCTTTGTCGAGGTCGCGCAACGACACGAAGACACCGCCTCCCGCAGGCAGCGCATTGCCAGCGGCCTCTTGGCTCTTCATGTAGGCCGCGCCCACGCTGTAATCAATGCCCATCACCTCGCCCGTGGACTTCATCTCCGGCGACAACACGATGTCCACGCCGGGGAATTTCACGAAGGGAAACACGGCTTCCTTAAAGGTCGTGTATGGAATCTGCACTTCTTTGGTGAAACGCAGGTCTTTGAGCTTTTTGCCGACCATGCACAGCGACGCCAGCTTGGCCAGCGGCACGCCGATCGACTTGCTCGCAAAGGGCACTGTCCGCGACGCCCGTGGATTGACTTCGAGGATGTACACCTCGCCGTCCTGAACCGCATACTGGATATTGATCAGCCCGCGGACGTGCAACTCCCGCGCCAGATCGTGGGAGTGCCGCCGCACCCGCTCAATGATCGCCGGCGACAGACTCCGCGGCGGTATCGAGCAGGCAGAGTCGCCCGAGTGGATGCCCGCCAACTCGACGTGCTCCATGATCGCCCCCAGCACCGTCGTCGTGCCATCCGAAATGCAGTCCACGTCCAGCTCAACGGCGTTCTCCAGAAAATGATCCACCAGGATCGGTCGCCCTTCGGAAACCGACTCGGCCTCGGCCATGTAACGGCGCAGATACTTCTCGTTGTAGACGATGACCATCGCCCGCCCGCCGAGCACGAAAGACGGCCGCACTAGCACGGGATAGCCAATGCGCTCGGCGATCGCCACCGCCTCGTCGGTATTGCGCGCAATGCCGCTGGGCGGCTGCGTGATCTTCAGGCGATCTGCCAGCTGCTTGAAAAAATCGCGGTCCTCGGCAGCGTCAATGTCTTCCGGACTAGTGCCGATGATGGTCGCGCCGGCCGCCTGCAGGCCCTTGGCCAGATTCAGCGGCGTCTGACCGCCGAACTGCACGATGACGCCCGCGCATTGCTCGCGTTCGTAGATATTGAGCACGTCCTCCAGCGTGAGCGGCTCAAAGTACAGCTTGTCGCTGGTGTCGTAGTCGGTCGAGACCGTTTCGGGATTGCTGTTGACCATGATGGTCTCGTAGCCGTGGGCACGCAAGGCGAATGCCGCATGGCAGCAGCAGTAGTCGAACTCCAGGCCCTGGCCAATGCGGTTTGGCCCACCGCCAAGAATCATGATGCGCGGCTTGCCCTGCGAGTCCTTCACGGGCTCGTCAGCCTCGCCGTACGTCGAGTAGTAATACGGCGTCGGCGCGGTGAATTCACCGGCGCAGGTATCGACCGTGCCGTACACCGGCAGAATACCCAAGTCCTTGCGCCGCTGCCGCACGGCCTGCTCCGTACTGCCCAGCAGGTAGGCCAGCTGCCGGTCGGAATAACCCAAATGCTTCGCCCGCAAGAGCTGCGCCGGGGCGTCCGTGAACTCGCTCTCGAAGTGCACGAGCTCGGCCATCTTGCGCAGGAAGAACTTGTCGATGCGCGTCAAACTGTACAGTGTCTCCACCGTCCACCCGCGGCGCAGGGCCGCCCGCAGCACGAAGAGCCGCTCGGCATGCGGCCGTTCCAGCTCAGCCGCCAGCGTCGCGTCGTCGTAGGCCTCGTAACGGCCGTCCTTGCCGTCGGCGCCAAACCCAAAACGGCCCGTCTCCAGTGAACGCAGGGCCTTCTGCAACGCCTGCTGGAAATTGCGGCCAATGGCCATCGCCTCGCCCACCGACTTCATCTGCGTGCCCAGCGTGCTGTCCGCCGCAGGAAATTTCTCGAAGGTAAAGCGTGGCACTTTGACGACCACGTAGTCCAGTGCGGGTTCGAAGCAGGCCGGCGTACTGCAAGTGATGTCGTTGCGCAGTTCGTCAAGAGTGTAGCCCACCGCCAGCAGCGCGGCGATCTTGGCAACGGGGAAACCCGTGGCTTTGCTGGCCAGCGCGCTGGAACGCGACACGCGGGGATTCATCTCGACGATGATGCGCCGGCCATTGTCGGGATTGATCGCCCACTGCACATTGGAGCCGCCGGTTTCCACGCCGATGGCGGCCATCACCCGCAGGCTGTCGTCGCGCATCGCCTGGTACTCGCGGTCGCTGAGGGTCAGCGCCGGCGCCACCGTGATGGAATCGCCGGTATGCACGCCCATGGGGTCGATATTCTCAATGGAACACACAATCACCGAGGTGTTGTTCTTGTCCCGGATGACCTCCATCTCAAACTCTTTCCAGCCGATCAACGATTCTTCAACGAGCACCTCCCGGTTGCGGCTGGCCGCCAGCCCCCGCTGCACGATCGCCACAAATTCCTCGTCATTGTACGCGATGCCGCCACCGGAGCCACCCAGCGTGAAACCCGGGCGAATGATCAGCGGCCAGCTGCCAATCGTCTGCGCAATCGCCCGCGCCTCATCCAAGCTGTGGGCCGATGCCGACCGCGTCGTTTCCAAGCCGATCTCCGTCATCGCGCTCTTGAATAGCTGCCGGTCTTCGGCGCGGCGGATGACGTCGGCATTCGCGCCGATCAGCTCGACCTGGTAGCGCTTGAGGATGCCGCTCTCGGCCAGTTCCATGGCCAGATTGAGCGCGGTCTGACCGCCGAGCGTCGGCAACAGCGCGTCCGGCCGTTCGCGACGGATGATCTCATGCAGGGACTCCACGGTTAAGGGCTCAATGTAGGTGCGGTCCGCGAACTCCGGATCAGTCATAATCGTCGCCGGATTGCTGTTGACCAGCACGAGCTCGAAGCCCTCCTGGCGGAGGACTTTGCAGGCCTGCACGCCAGAATAGTCGAATTCGCAGCCCTGGCCGATCACCACCGGCCCCGAGCCGATCAGCATGATCTTCCTGATATCATTGCGCTTTGGCATGTACTGTCTCCCTATTTGCTCCTCTATCGGCATAATGCCGCTCCAGCGCCGCCGTCACCAGTCCCTGGAACAACGGATGCGCCGCAATCGGCCGCGATTTGAACTCCGGATGAAACTGGCAGCCGACAAAAAAGGGCCGGCCCGGCAATTCCACGATCTCCACCAGGCGCTGGTCGCGGCTCACGCCGGCTATCACCAGACCGGCGTTGCTCAAGTCCTCGCGGAATAGATTGTTGAACTCATAACGATGGCGATGCCGCTCGGAGATTTCTTCCTCCCCGTAGCAGCTGGCGCTGACCGTGTTCGGCCGCAGCAGGCACGGGTAGGCCCCTAGCCGCATGGTCCCGCCCTTGGCGGTGACGCCCCGCTGCTCCGGCAGGAGATCGATCACTGGATGCGTCGTCGCTTCGTTGAACTCCGTGCTGTCGGCGTCCTCCCAGCCCAGGACATTGCGCGCATACTCGATGACGATGCACTGCATGCCCAAGCAGATGCCCAACAGGGGCACGCCATTTTCCCGCGCGTAGCGCACGGCCGCCAGTTTGCATTCCACGCCACGCTGGCCAAAGCCGCCCGGCACGATCACACCATCGACTGCGCCCAGCCGCTCGCAGCCACCGGCGAGCTCCTCGGCCTCAATCATCTCCACCTCGACTTTCGCATACGAGGCGATGCCGGCGTGGCTCAGCGCCTCATAGACGCTCTTGTAGGCGTCGCGGCATTCGACGTACTTGCCCACCAGCGCGATGCGACAACGACGGCGCGGATGCAGCACCCGCTGCAACACGCCGTCCCAATCGCTGTGATGAATCTCATGCACCGGCAGCCGCAGGTACTCAAGCACTTTCATGTCCAGCTGCTGCGCCGCCAGTTCCGACGGCACTTCGTAGATTGAGTTGGCCACGTCCTTCTCCTCAATCACCAGATCCTCCGGCACATTGCAAAACATCGCGATCTTGCGGCGATGCTCTGCGCCCATGCTGACTTCCGTCCGACAAACCAGCACGTCCGGCATGATACCGATGTTGCGCAGGATGCCCACCGACTGCTGACTGGGCTTGGTCTTGAGCTCGCCCGCCGCCCGCAAATACGGCACCAGCGTCAGATGAATGAACAAGGCGTTGCCCGCGCCGGCCTCCAGCTTGAACTGCCGCGCGGCCTCCAGGAAAGGCTGCGACTCGATGTCGCCGGCCGTGCCGCCGATCTCGCAGATCACGATGTCGATGTCATCAGCGGCCGCCGAACGCATCGCCAGCTTGATCTCGTCGGTGATATGAGGAATGACCTGCACCGTCGCGCCAAGATAACCGCCGGCGCGTTCGCGGGCAATCACATTGCTGTAGATCCGCCCGCTGGTGTAGTTGCTGTGCCGCCCGCAGCTCACGCCGGCGAAGCGCTCGTAATGCCCGAGGTCCAGGTCGGTTTCCGTGCCGTCGTCCGTCACAAAAACCTCGCCATGCTGATATGGCGACATGGTCCCGGGGTCGACATTCAAATAGGGGTCGAGCTTCTGCATGGCCACGCGGTAACCGCGGCTTTTGAGCAGTAGCGCCAGACTCGCCGATGTGATGCCCTTGCCCAGACTTGATACCACGCCACCCGTTATGAAGATGTATTTCGCCATTGCCGTCACCGCCCCATCAGTTCCCGGAATTGCTTGAAAAGATACAAGGCGTCATTGGGGCCGGGCCCCGCCTCGGGATGATACTGCACGCAGAACATCGGCTCGTGTTTGTGACGCACGCCTTCCAGCGTCTGGTCGTTCAGATTGATGTGCGTCACATCCAAGCAATCTGGCAGGGAGTCCATCGCCACCGCGTAGTTGTGGTTCTGGCTGGTGATCTCGACCGTCGCCCGCTCCAGATTGCGCACCGGGTGATTGCAGCCGTGATGGCCGAATTTCAGACGGCCGCAGCTCGCACCCATCGCCAAGCACAGTATCTGATGCCCCAGGCAGATGCCCATCACCGGCACCCGCCCGACCAGCTGCCGCGCCGCCGCAATCGCCCCCGTCAACGCCGACGGATCGGCCGGACCGTTGGACAGGAAGACCCCGTCGGGCTTGCGCGCCAGCACCTCGCCCGCCGTCGTCCACGCCGGCACGACCTGAACCTGTATGCCCACCGCCGCCAACGACCGCAGGATATTGTACTTGATGCCGAAGTCGAAGGCCACCACCCGCAGATCGCCGCTGCGATTCCAGTCGTAAGCGCTCGGATTGCTGACCTTGGCCACGTAGTCCTGGCCATCCAGGCCCTCCCAGGCCTGCGCCCGGGCAATCGCCTCGACCGTGTCCAGCGGCTCATCCGCCACATGCATATAGGCCTTGCGCGTGCCGTGATCGCGGATATGCAGCACCAGCCGCCGGGTGTCCACATCACACAGCGCCGGCTTGTCATGCCGCCGCAGCATGGCGCTCAGGCTCTCCTCAGAGCGGTAGTTCGACGGCTCATTCATGGTCTGGACAATCAGGCCATTGAGGAAAAGCCCGCGTGATTCCATGTCTTCGTGATTGCAGCCGTAATTGCCCACTTCCGCCGTGCTCAGGGTCACGAACTGCCCGGCATAGGACGGATCGGTGATGATCTCCTGGTAGCCCGTCATGCCCGTATTGAAAACCGCCTCGCCCACGCTGTCGCGCGGCGCCCCGCAGGACCGGCCATAGAAGATTTCGCCGTCATCCAGGGCTAGGTAGTGCCGTTTGTCCATCGTCTCACCTTTCTCCATCCGCGGCGCCGTGGCGCCGCGGGAATTTGTTCGTCTCGTCACTCCGTCTTGTCAATAAGCCCGGCCGGCTACCCGGCTGGCGTAGTTCACCAGTGCGCAGTTGACCACGCGTTTGCCGCCAGCCGTTGGATAGTCACCCGTGAAATACCAGTCGCCAAGATGATCCGGACAACAGGCGCGCAGCTGCTCGCAACTCTGATATACAATCCGCAACTCGGCCTTGAGCTCCGGCGGCCGCAGCAAGCGGCAGATCTCCGCCGACAGTTCCGCCGGCGTTACCAGCGCGTACAGCGCCAGCGCGCGATTTGCCATCTGCTCGTCCGGCAACGCCAAGTCTGCCCGCGCCAAGACCACCGCGTCCTGGAAGGCCTTCTCCAGCCCCCGCCGCTTGATCAGTGACATCAGGGCCTCGAAGGCCACCAGCTCGCCAAAGCTGGCCATGTCAATGCCGTAGCAATCCGGGTAACAGATCGGCGGCGCTGACGACACCACCACGATCCGCTTCGGCCCCAGGCGGTCCAGAATCGGCAAAATCGCGTTGCGCATGGTATTGCCGCGCACGATTGAGTCGTCAATCACCACGAGGTTGTCAAAGCCTTGACGCACGATGCCGTAGGTCACGTCGTACACGTGGGGAAAGAGGTCCTTGCGCTGCGCCGCGTCTGCAATAAACGTACGGAATTTGGCGTCCTTGACCGCGATCTGCGCGAAGCGCACCCGCTGGCCACCGCTGCTCTCGTGCAACTCGTCAAGCATGCCGTGGAAACTGATCTGAGCAGTATTGGGTATGTACGAAAACACCGTATTGGCGTAGTCATGATCGACCGCGGCCAGCACCGCCGGCGTCACCGCCCGCCCCAGCGCCCGACGCTCGCGCTGGATGTCAGCGTCACTCCCACGGGAAAAATAGATACGCTCAAAGACACAGCGCCGCAGGGGCCGCTCCGGGAGGCAACGCTGCAATTTCAGCTCGCCATTGCGCATGACGCTCAGCGCATGCCCCGGCGGCAATTCCTGCACCTGCGCCGACGCGAGGTTGAACGCCGTCTGAATCGCCGCGCGCTCCGACGCCACCACCGCAATCTCGTCGTCAAAGTAATAAAAGGCCGGCCGGATGCCGGCGGCGTCGCGCAACGCGAAGGCATCGCCATTGCCCAATGCCCCACAAATAACAAAGCCGCCATCCCAATGTCTGGCGGCCGAGGACAATATCCCCAGGATGTCCGAACTGTCGGTACCCTGGTGCGTCACCGACAATTTTTCCAGGTAGTGCACCAGCTGCACCAACAGCACTTCGCTGTCCTGGGTCCGGCTGGGATGATGACCCGATTCGACCAGCTGCGTGAACAACTGCCGCGTATTCGTCAGATTGAAATTGCCCGCCAAAAGCAGGCAGTGATTGCGCCACGAGCTGTCCCGCACCTGCGGATGACAGGCCGTCATACTGCGGTTGCCATAGGTCCCATATCGCACGTGACCCAAATACACTTCACCACAAAAAGGGCGCGTCAACGAGCGGCCAGCACTTGAGCCCGCCGACGCCCCCGGCGCTGGCGAAGCCACCGGCAACACGCCCGCCCCGCCAGCGGCTGCGATTAGGTCGCCAATGCGGTTCAAGACCTCCGCCAGCGGTAATTCCCCGCAGGACTTTTCGACCTGGTAGAAGGGGTGCCCAGGCTCGACCTGCAGGCCGACGCAGCCGATGCCGGCGCCGTCCTGACCACGATTGTGCTGCTTCTCCATCAACAGGGCGAGCTTCTCAAAGCCGTAGTAGGCAGAGCCGTACTGCCTCTCGTAATAACCCAAGCCCTGCCGCAGGCGCAGCAGCGTCACTCCGCACTCGTGTTTGATTTCGTCGGACATCGCGTTGTTTCCCGCCGCTCCTCGTGCTCTCAAAAAGCCCGGCCGCACTATGCGCGCAGCCGGGCGCGGTCACCGTTCGCGCCATCGCGGAGCCACCACAGCGGCCCCGCGCCAGGCACGATCACCCGTCAGTAGATGAACAGCATCTCGCGATACTTCGGCAGCGGCCAGCGGGCGTCATCAACAGCGTGCTCTAGGGTGTCGACGATCTCGCGGATGCTCTCCATCGCCACGATGATACCCTCGTGCATGCCCTTGAGCGCCTCGTCCAGCTCGTCGCAGCGCCGCTGCAGCTCGTCCAGGCCCTTGCCCAGTAACTCGGCCGATATGCGCAAGCCCTCAACACCATGGCTAATACCGGCCACTTTCGCCGCGTTGAGCGCCGTCAGTACCCGCCGGTATTCCTCGGTCACCACGGGGAAGATCAGACTCCGCGCGATTTCTGCCGCGATGCCGCCTTCAATCCGTATGCGCCGATGGTATTCTTCCATGTACACTTCGTAGCGCGAGGCCAGTTCGATCTTGCTGAACACGCCATAGCGCACGAAGATATCCTGGTTCTCAGGCTTGAGCAGCGGCTTGATCGCTTCCATGGTGTCGCGCAAATTGGGCAGGCCGCGCTTCTCGGCCTCCTTCACCCAATCCGCGCTGTAATTGTCCCCATTGAAGATGATGCGCTGATGCTCCTTGATCACGGCCTTCAGCAGGGCCTGCAGCCCCGTGTTGAAATCCGCCGTGGAGAGCTTCTCCAGTCGCTCGCTCAGATAATCCAGCGACTCGGCGACAATCGTGTTGAGCACCGTGTTGACCTCCGCGCAGGACTGGCTTGAGCCGGGCGCGCGGAACTCAAATTTGTTGCCGGTGAAGGCGAAGGGGCTGGTCCGGTTCCGGTCCGTCGCGTCACGCGGCAACGTGGGCAGCGAATCCACGCCGATGCGCATGGCGTCCGGCCGCTTGCTCCCGGTGATGGCGCCGTTCTTGATCTGGTTGATGACATCGGCAAGCTGCTCGCCCAGGAAGATCGAGATGATCGCCGGTGGCGCCTCGTTCGCCCCCAGGCGGTGGTCATTGCCGGCACCCGCCGTCGTAGACCGCAGCAGGTCACAGTGCAAATCCACCGCCCGGATAATCGCACTCAAAACCGTCAGAAAAATCGCATTTTCATGCGGATTCTTGCCCGGATCCAATAGGTTGTGATTGCCGTAGCTCACGGACCAGTTGTTGTGCTTGCCCGAGCCATTCACGCCCGCAAAGGGCTTCTCGTGCATCAGACAAACCAGACCATGACGGTCCGCAACCTGCCGCAGCACCTCCATCACCAGCATGTTGTGATCAATCGCCAGATTCAGATCCTCAAAGATCGGCGCAATCTCAAACTGCGCTGGCGCCACTTCGTTATGGCGCGTCTTCGCCGGGATGCCAAGAGTCCACAACTCTTTCTCGACATCGGTCATGAACGCCAATATCCGCGGCTTGATCGAGCCAAAATAATGGTCTTCCAGCTGCTGATGCTTCGGCGGCGGCGCCCCAAACAGCGTCCGCCCCGTCTGCACCAGGTCCGGCCGCTGCAAATAGAACTTCTTGTCAATCAAAAAGTACTCCTGCTCCGGCCCGAGCGTGGCCACCGTCCGCGCCTCCGGCTGCTTGAAACAGCTCATCAAACGGCGTACCGAGCGATTCAGTGCCTGGACTGAACGCAGCAGCGGCGTCTTCTTGTCCAATACTTCGCCCGTGTACGAACAAAAAACCGTGGGTATGCAGAGGGTCGCTCCATTCCCGTGACGTTTGATGAACGCCGGGCTGGTAGGATCCCAGGCCGTATACCCACGGGCTTCAAACGTGCAACGCAAGCCGCCAGACGGAAAACTCGACGCGTCCGGCTCGCCCATAATCAGATTCTTGCCCGAAAACGCCATGATCGCCTCGCCCTTGTCCGACACGTCCAAAAAGGCGTCATGCTTCTCCGCCGTCCCACCCGTCAACGGCTGGAACCAATGCGTGTAATGCGTCGCACCTCGCGCCAACGCCCATTCTTTCATCGCATGCGCCACGTCGCCCGCAATCGACGGGTCCAAAGCCGCGCCACCGGAAATCGTCGCAATCAACTTTTCCGCCGTCGCTTTCGGCAGGTACTCACGCATGCTCTCGGCATTGAAGACATCCTCGGCATAATACGAGATGCTCGCCGCCTGCGCCGGCATCACGCCGCAAGGCAGACGGTCCGCTACCGCATTCACCGCGTTAACTCGATTCAAATTGCTCATGTCGCATTCTCCTTAACAAAGCGCTGATGTCATTACACCGCCCAAACAGTGCATACTCTCAGCAGTAAACATGCCAATGCCGCAAAAGACCCCGGCGAGCTCAGACCGCCCAAGGCACCTTGCCTAATCTATTACCATTTTGTAAAAAACCACGAAAACGAGTTGTACAAAAATGTACAAGACGGGGAAGACGCCCCACCCTGGGCAGACGACTGTTTCTTGCCCTACGCCCCCTTCGCCCACTACTGCTGCCTACTATAGGTCCCCTACGTCCCATTCGTCCCATTCGTCCCATTCGTCCCATGTCCCCTACGTCCCCTACGTCCCCTACGTCCCACTACGTCCCATGTTCCCTACGTCCCCTACGTCCCCTACGTCCCATTCGTCCCATGCCTTCCCCATTCCAATCTTCCCCACACTTGGCACGCCCCCTGCTATTAGTTCTCCCGGCAGTTTCTGCCGCATCGCTCATTGCAAGCCCACTTACGACGAGGTACCACCATGTCCCAGAATGAAAATGAGGCCCGACAGCGTAGCCTGAATCTGCCTGCAGATTCAGGGTTGTACAGTTTTCGTCATGAACACGACGCGTGCGGCGTCGGTCTGGTCGCAAACCTGACCAACCGCGCCGATCACGATATCATTAACAAGGGCATCACCGTTCTGAAGAACCTCATGCACCGCGGCGCGGCCGGGAGCGATCCCGATACCGGTGACGGCGCGGGCATCCTCTTCGCCCTGCCCGACGCCTTCTTCCGCCGCATCGTGCCCATCGCACTGCCACCGGCGGGGCGTTACGCGGTCGCCATGCTGTTCAATGGCCGTGGTGAGGAAGAGCGCATTGACGAGATCGTCCGCAGCGAAGGCGCCAGCATCTGCCACTGGCGCGACGTCCCGGTCAATCCCGACGCAGTCGGCCCCGTTGCCCGCGAGAGCTGCCCGCTGATCCGCCAGTTCTTCGTCAGCGGCGAGGCATACGCCGACCAGGACGTCTTCGAACGCAAGTTACTGGTCATGCGGCGGCGCCTGGAAAAGGAGCTCCACGATGCCTATCTGCCGAGCTTTTCAAGCCGCAACATCGTCTACAAGGGCCTGCTGCTGGCGACGCAGATCGACCACTTTTATCCCGATCTGAGCGAAGAGGACCTGGTCAGCCCCCTGGCCATTGTCCATCAGCGCTACAGCACCAACACCTTCCCGACCTGGAAGCTGGCGCATCCCTTCCGTTATCTGGCGCACAACGGCGAGATCAATACCCTGCGCGGCAATCTCAACCAGATGCGCGGCCGCGAGCCTTTCCTGGCCAGCCCGCTCTTCGGCGACGACCTCCCCAAGCTCCTCCCGCTCATTGACGAAAACCAGAATGACTCGGCCTGCCTCGACAATATGCTCGAGCTGCTCGTCTGCGCCGGCCGCAGCCTCCCCCACGCCATGCTCATGCTCATGCCACAGGCATGGGGCGTCAACTACCACCTCGGACGCGATGTGCGCGGCTTCTTCGATTATCACTCCGCGCTCATGGAGCCATGGGACGGCCCCGCAGCCGTCGCCTTCACCGACGGCGTCAACGCCGGCGCCATCCTCGACCGCAATGGCCTCCGGCCGGCGCGCTACACCCTGACCAAGGACGGCCTTTTCGTCCTGGCCTCCGAGACCGGCGTACTGGACATCCCCGCCGGCGACGTCGTCCTCAAGGGCCGCCTCGGCCCCGGCGAAATGATCTGGTGCGACCTGCAGAAGCAACGGCTGATCGGCGACGCCGAGCTTAAGAACAGCATCGCCCGCCAACAACCCTATCGCCGCTGGGCGGAGGAAAACAAGATTTCCATCAGCGGTCTCTTCGATTCCATCAATCCCTCGCTGGTCAATGGCGACCTCGCCGCCCAGCAACGCCTCTTCGGCTGGACCCGCGAGGACGTGGACATCATCGTCGGCTCCATGGCCGCCACCGGCCATGAGCCACTGGGCTCCATGGGCAATGACGCGTCGCTAGCCGTGCTCTCCGAAAAGCCCCAGCTGCTCTATAACTACTTCAAGCAGCTGTTCGCACAGGTGACCAACCCGCCCATCGATCCCATCCGCGAAGAGCTGGTCATGAGCCTTACCACCTACATCGGCAACCAGGGCAATATCCTCTCGGATTCCGCCCAGCGCGCAAGCATCATCAAGCTCTCTCGGCCCATCCTCACCGACGAGGACCTACGCCGCATCTGCGCCGTCCGCGAAACCCGCGTCAGCACGGCCGTCCTGCAGTTGGGCTGGCACAATTCCCTGGAAGAGGCCATCACCCGCCTGGAAGAACGCGCCGTGGCCGCCGTCAAGAACGGCCATAACATCCTTGTCCTTAGCGACAAGGACCTCCCCGACGACCTCACCCCCATGCCGGCGCTGCTGGGCTGTGCCGCCGTCAACCGCGCGCTGATCCGCAAGGGCCTGCGGCCGCCCGTCGGCCTCATCGTCCAGTCCGGCGAAGTGCGTGAAATCATGCACTACGCCCTGCTCCTCGGTTTCGGCGCCACGGCCATCAATCCCTACCTGGCCCTGCAGACTGTCACCGCACTGACGCAAAATCAGCAGCTGAGCGTCTCCGCCCCCAAGGCAGCTAGCAACTACATCACCGCCGTTGAAAAGGGCATCCTCAAGGTCATGTCCAAGATGGGCATCTCAACCCTGCGCAGCTACCGCTCGGCCCAGATATTCGAGGCCGTCGGCATCAACCGCAATGTCATCGACCGCTATTTCCCCGGTACTGCCTCGCGCATCGGCGGCATCGATCTCAACGACATCGCCCGCGAAGCCCGGCAACGCCAGGCCGATGCCCTCGGCCAGACCGGCATGAGCCTCCTCCCCTCCGGCGGCCAATACCGCTTCCGCAAGGACGGCGAAAACCACCTCTGGACGCCCGACAGTCTCAGTCTCTTCCGCCAGGCCGTGCAAAACAATGACGCCGACAAATACCGCGCCTACGCGCAATGCATCAACAACCAGGCCAGACACTTGTGCACTCTCCGCGGTCTCTTCGACTTCGCCGCTGCCACGCCCGTGCCGCTGGCCGAAGTCGAAAGCGTCGAGTCCATCATCCATCACTTCGTGTCCGGCGCCATGAGTCTCGGCTCCCTCAGCCCCGAAGCACACGAAGCCATCGCCATCGCCATGAACCGCCTCGGCGCCATGAGCAACTGCGGCGAAGGTGGCGAAGACCCCGACCGCGAAAAGCCCGGCGCCAACGGCGAGGTCCGCTCCAGCGCCATCCGCCAGGTCGCCAGCGGCCGCTTCGGCGTCACCATCAGCTACCTGGCCAACGCCCGCGAACTGCAGATCAAGATGGCCCAGGGCGCCAAGCCCGGCGAGGGCGGGCAGCTCCCCGGCCACAAGGTCGACGCCGCCGTCGCCCGCGTGCGCCACTCCACGCCCTTCGTGACGCTGATCTCGCCGCCGCCACATCACGACATCTACTCCATCGAAGACCTCGCCCAGCTCATCTTCGATCTGCGCAACGCCAACCCCGAGGCGCGCGTGTCCGTCAAGCTGGTCTCCGAAGTCGGCGTCGGCACCATCGCCGCCGGCGTCGCCAAGGGCCACGCCGACGTCATTCTCATCAGCGGCCACGACGGCGGCACCGGCGCGTCGCCTCTCACCAGCATCAAGCACGCAGGACTGCCATGGGAACTCGGCCTGGCCGAAGCCCAACAAACCCTCGTGAAAAACAAGCTCCGCGGACGCGTCCGCCTGCAAGTGGACGGCCAGCTCAAGACCGGCCGCGATGTCGTCATCGGCGCCCTCCTCGGCGCCGAAGAATTCGGCTTCGCGACAACACTCCTGGTCTGCCTCGGCTGCGTCATGATGCGCAAGTGCCATGACAACAGCTGCCCCGTCGGCGTGGCCACGCAGGACCCCGAACTGCGCAAGTGCTTCCGTGGCAAGCCCGAGTACATCGAGAACTTCCTCCGCCTCCTCGCCGGCGAAGCCCGCGAAATCCTCGCCTCCTTGGGCCTGCGCTCGCTGGACGAGGCCGTCGGCCGCAGCGATCTGCTGGTCATGAACCGAGCCATCAATTACTACAAGACCCGCAAGCTCGATTTCTCGGCCATCTTCCACCGGGAAAGCGCAGGCCAGATCCGCTGGGACGGATCGCGCTTCCCAGTCGAGAGCTTCGACCAGGAACAGCTCCTGCCCAAGCTGCAGAAGGCCGTCAACAAGGGCAGCAAGGCACACATCCAGTGCGCCATCCGCAGCGTCCACCGCAGCGTCGGCGCGACTCTTTCCTGCGCTATCACCCGCAAGCACGGCCCACAAGGCCTGCCGCAGGACAACATCCGCGTCGATTTCAACGGGGTGGCCGGCCAGAGCTTCGGCGCCTTCCTGGCGCCAGGCGTGACCTTCAGGCTCGAAGGCGAAGCCAATGACTACGTCGGCAAGGGCCTCTCCGGCGGCACCATCATCATCACCCCGCCAACCGGCAGCGGCTTCGTCGCCAAGGACAACGCCATCGTCGGCAACGTCGTCGGCTACGGCGGCACCAGCGGCCAGCTCTTCCTCAATGGCCGCGCCGGCGAGCGCTTCGCCATCCGCAACAGCGGCTTCAATGCCGTCGTCGAGGGCGTCGGTGACCACGGCTGTGAGTACATGACCGGCGGCCGCGTCGTCGTCATCGGCCCCACCGGCGTCAATTTCGCGGCCGGTATGACCGGCGGCGTCGCCTACGTCCTGGACGAACACAACGACTTCGATCTGCACTGCAATCTCGGCTCCATCGATCTCGAAAGCATCGACGCCGGCAGCGCGGACGAAGCAGAGCTGCTCGCGCTGCTCCGCGACCACCACGCTCTCACCGGCAGCGCCGCGGCCGCCGCCATTCTCGCCGACTGGGAGAACGCCCGCGGCACCTTCGTCAAGGTCATGCCCATCGAGTACCGCCAGGCCCTGCGTCGGCAAAACCAATCCGTGGAGGAATAAGCCATGAATGAACAACGTGCATTCCTTGATATACCGCGCCTCGACCACGTCTACCGCCCCGTCGATGAGCGCGAACGGGACTTCGCCGAAGTCGAAATGCCCATGAGCGACGAACAACTCCGCCAGCAGACATCGCGCTGCATGAACTGCGGCATACCCTTCTGCCACGGCACGGGTTGCCCCCTGGACAATCTCATTCCGGATTTCAACGCCGCCGTCCATCGCGGCGACTGGCGCCAGGCATGGGAGCTGCTCAGCAGCACCAGTCCCTTCCCGGAATTCACCAGCCGGGTCTGCCCCGCGCTCTGCGAAGGTAGCTGCACGGCCGGCATGAACTGCGGGGCCGTGACCATCCGGCAGGTCGAAAAAGCCATCGTCGAGCGCGCGTTCGCCAATGGCTGGGTGCAGCCCGACCAGGTCGCCAGCCGCAGCGGCCGCCGCGTCGCCATCGTCGGCGGCGGCCCCGCCGGCTTGAGCACCGCCGTCATCCTCAACCGCCTCGGCCACAACGTCACCGTCTACGAGAAGAACGCCGGCCCCGGCGGCCTCATGCGCTACGGCATCCCGGACTTCAAGCTCTTCAAGCAGCTCATCGAACGCCGCGTGCAGATCATGAAGAAGTCCGGCATCCGCTTTGTCTGCGACACCGAGGTCGGCCGGGACGTCTCTGCCAGCTACCTGACCAAGCAGTACGACCACCTCGTCCTCTCCTGCGGTACGCCCGTCGCCCGCGACCTGAGCATACCCGGCCGCGAACTCCAGGGCATTCACCTCGCGCTGGACTTCCTCGCCGGCCAGAACCGCGCTAACGCCGGCGAACTGCCTGCGCCCCCCATCGTCGTCAAGGGCCAGCGCGTGCTGGTCATCGGCGGTGGCGACACCGGCAGCGACTGCGTCGGCACCAGCCACCGCCAGGGCGCCGCATCAGTCACCCAGATCGAAATCATGCCCCAGCCGCCGGCGACTCGCTCGTCGTCAACGCCGTGGCCACTTTGGCCATACCTGCTGCGCACGTCGTCCAGCCACGAAGAAGGCTGCGAACGCCGCTGGGACCTCAGCACAACCGCCTTCGTCGGCGAAAACGGCCGCGTCAGCGGCGCCAAGGTCCACCCCGTCAGCTGGACCTGCGCACCAGACGGCCGGCCGCTGAAGTTCACCCCGACTGGCAACGAAGAGGTCATCGCCTGCGACGTGGTCTTCCTGGCCCTGGGCTTCATCAAGCAGAGCCGCCAGCAACTGCTAGAACAGTACGGCCTCGCCGACAGCCCAGCCATAAGCATCTGCGGCGACGCCGCCAACGGCCCATCGCTGGTCGTCCGCGCTATCGCCGACGGCATGGCCCAGGCACGTACCATCGACACGGCATGGTAACTGGTCAGTGTACACCCCGGCGCTTCGCTGGGACAATTTGCAGGAAACCCACGGCCCGCCGCCGCCCAGCCATCCGACCTTGATTCCCGCCGACCTTTACGGCAGCGTGTTTCATAGGAGTGATTGATAACCAAAACTGTGGTGCCTCTACGAGGCACTGTCTGTTGGCAAGCGGCGTCCCCAGGCTAAAGCCTGGGGTTAAGCATGGTTATGCGCCTACGGCGCAAAAACATAGATATTAAATGATGGTGGTTTTCGGCCCGAATCGGACAACGCAAGTCGTCTGATCGGCCAAGTTCGGCCCGGAGGGCCGCACCATGCATAGCCCCGGGTGAGGCGCCCGGAGGGCGCCGCAACCCGGGGTAGGACAACAACATAGAATTGCGCCTGGAGGGCGCCACATTGGCTAGCACATCCAGTCTCACCGCGCCGGAGAGGGGCATGTCGTCCAGCCAATATCAATGACTGACCGATTATGCGGCTAGGAGTGATTGTTATTTGTTGTCCCTGATGCCTTTTTGACCGCCCTGTCGCAAACCATCAGACTGATCGGCCAAGTTCGGCCCGGAGGGCCGAACCATGCATATCCCCGGGTGAGGCGCCCGGAGGGCGCCGCAACCCGGGGTAGGACAACAACATAGAATTGCGCCTGGAGGGCGCCACATTGGCTAGCACATCCAGTCTCACCGCGCCAGAGAGGGGCATGTCGTGCATCCAATATCAATGGCTCCTATGAAACCGATGCTCTGCATTTAACGGTATCCATGGCACTTGTTGTTTCAACCAAGCAGCCTTTTCTCGTCGTGCATTTCCGCCGCGAAGCGGCAGAAGCGCTGAAAGCGCGAAACATACCAGCCCAGGGCAAGCACGCTGAAGGCGTGCGCCGCCCTGGGTGCAACGACGACTATGTTCGTGTTCCTCGGCCCCTTTGGCCCCAGTCGGCGCAGCTGACTGGGGCCAAAGGGGCAATGGAACTCACTTGCTTACCTGGGATTGACATCGGCGGCATGTCGTCCAGCCAATATCAATGACTGACCGATTATGCGGCATTGTAACTGGCTATGGCCGTGCCGTTTCCCCCTGCCCTTTGAGGGGGTATAGTATGGGTTCGTCACCGACGCGTGCGCCAAGAACGCCAAAAATACCGTTGCAACCCATTGCACACGAATGATTTTGACGACTCTTGCGCCCGCACGCCTGCCCAGGCCGAGCCGCCCAGCCCGACCAACCTATCCGAGCGCGCCTTTCCAGGAGAGATCCCATGCGTGGAGTATACCGCATCGCCGCCGCCGTACCGGCCCTCAAGGTCGGCAATCCCGCTGCCAATGCCGATGGCATCATCGCGCAGTATCGCGAGGCTGTGGCCCACGGCGCCGCCGCCGTGCTCTTCCCCGAGCTGGCCATCACCGGCTACAGCTGCGGCGATCTCTTCGAGCAGCACGCCCTCCTGGATGCCGCCCTCGCCGCCCTGCAGAAAGTCCAAGACGCCACCCGTGGACAGCCCGCACTGCTGATTGTCGGCGTGCCCATCCTCTGCGGCACGCGCCTCTTCAACTGCGCCGCCGTCATCCGCGATGGCGACATCCTCGCCCTGGTCGGCAAGACCTACCTGCCCAACTACCGCGAATTCTACGAAAAACGCCAATTCCGCTCCATCCGCGAATGCCCTGCCACCAGCGTCGTGATCAATGGCCGCGACCTCCCCATCGGCGCCGACATGGTCTTTACCGCCGGGGACGACTGCCATTTCGCCGTCGAACTCTGCGAAGACCTCTGGGCCGTCACCCCGCCCTCCAACAACCTCGCCCTCAATGGCGCACAGATCATCTTCAATCTCTCCGCCGGCCCCGAGCTGGTCGCCAAAGCCGACTACCGCCGCACCCTCGTCGCCAGCCAAAGCGCTCGGCTCTGCGCCGTGTACGCACTCGCCGGCGCCGGCGTCCACGAGTCAACCAGCGATCTCGTCTTCAGCGGCCACGCCATTATCGCCGAAAATGGCCGCGTCTGCGCCGAAAACCAGCGCTTCGAACGCACAGGCAGCATCAGTTACGCCGATGTCGTCCCACGCTGGCTCGACAGTCTGCGCCGCGCCTGGACGAGCTTCAATGACTGCCCCACCACCCCCGTCCGCCGCATCGCCCTGCCCGCCCTGCCCGTCGCGCCCGACGCGCAGTACCGCGCGCTGTCCAAACAGCCCTTCGTCCCCGCCAACAGCGCCGACCGCGAACAGCGTTGCCGCGAAATCCTCACCATCCAGGCGACCGGCCTGGCCAAGCGCCTCGAGCATACCCGCGCCAAACGCCTGGTGATCGGTCTGTCCGGCGGACTGGATTCGACGCTGGCCATCCTCGTCGCCGCCTGGGCCTGCGACATGCTCAAGCTGCCCCACAAAACCATCTGCGCCATCACCATGCCCGGCATGGGCACCAGCAGCCGCACCAAAAGCAACGCCAGCGCCATCGCCAAAAAAATCGGCGCCGAACTGCGCACGATCGACATCACCAAGGCCGTCACCAGCCACTTCCAGGATATCGGCCACGACCCCAAAAATCTCAACGTGGTCTACGAAAACTGCCAGGCTCGCGAACGCACCCAGATTCTCATGGACGTCGCCAACGCCGTCGGCGGCATCGTCGTCGGTACCGGCGATCTCTCGGAAATTGCCTTGGGCTGGAGCACCTTCAACGGCGACCACATGTCCATGTACTGCGTCAACTGCGGCGTGCCTAAGACCCTCGTGCGATACCTCGTGGAATTCTATGCCGCCAGCGCCGATGACGAGTTGGCACGCTTATTGCTAGATGTGAATGCGACGCCGGTCTCGCCGGAACTGCTGCCCGAAGCGCAGCATACCGAAGAGCTCCTTGGCTGCTATGAATTACATGACTTCTTCCTCTATTACTTCCTCAAGTACGGAGAACGACCCGATGATCTGCTGGAGTGGGCATACCAGACTTTCGCCGGCTGCTACGAGCCCGAACACATCCGCGCGACCCTGGCGACCTTCCTCAAGCGCTTCTTCTCGCAGCAGTTCAAACGCAATGCCATGCCCGACGGCCCGAAGGTCGGCACCATCGCCCTGTCTCCGCGCGGCGACTGGCGCATGCCCGCCGATGCCGACGCCGCCGCCTGGCTGTGACGTAGTAACCCCGCCGGCACCAGCTGGCAATACCCTCTTTTACAATTTCGTAATACCAGGATAACGACGTTTTGCCGATACGCCGTTTTGTTGGCGACAATACCCAGGTCACCGCCCAAACATCGCTGACCAGGCCATGCCCACCAAACCGCGTTACCCTCTGAAAGGAGGAGCAGATGACGAATAATTGACGTTTTTTACAAAAATGGCCAGAAATTCTGGCCACTGTCACGCCTTCGTATTTTTTTGACGACGATAGGAAAGGACTTTGCCCAATGTCTAGTCTTTATATCCCCAAGGGCTATCAGCCCAAGCTCGACGCCCTCACCACGGAAAAGGCCATTCGCAAGATCAAGGACGACTTCCAGGCCAACCTCGCCTTTGAGCTCGATCTGCAGCGCGCCACCGCGCCGCTCTTCGTCCAGGCCGGCACCGGCATCAACGACGACCTCAACGGCACCGAACGCCCCGTGGAATTCCCCATGAAGGACATGGGCGGCGTCCGCGCCCAAGTCGTGCACTCGCTGGCCAAGTGGAAGCGCATGGAACTGGCCCGCCTCGGCATCCCGACCGGCTGCGGCATTTACACCGACATGAACGCCATCCGCCCCGACGAGGACCTGGACAACCTCCACTCGCTCTACGTCGACCAGTGGGACTGGGAGAAGGTCATTACCGCCAAAGACCGCAACCTGGAATTCCTGAAGGACACGGTCCGCCACATCTACTACGCACTCCGCCGCACGGAAAAATTCATCGCCAACGAATATCCCGTGCTGGAGCCCTATCTGCCGAAGGATATCACTTTCCTGCACACGGAAGACCTGGAAAAGCAGTACCCGACCCTCACGCCCCGTGAACGCGAGGACAAGGCCGCCATGCAGTACGGCGCCATCTTCGTCATCGGCATCGGCAACCCGCTGCCCCTCAGTGGCCAGCCCCACGACGGCCGCGCGCCCGACTACGACGACTGGTCCACCCCCAGCGACGCCAGCCACTGCGGCCTCAACGGCGACATCGTCGTCTTCAACCCCATCCTCGACCGCTCCTATGAGCTGTCGTCAATGGGCATCCGCGTCGACAAAGCCGCCATGCTCAAGCAGCTGGAACTGCGCGGCGCCAGCGACCGCCTGAAACTGCTCTTCCACAAGTCCCTGATGGAAGACAAGATGCCCCTGTCCATCGGCGGCGGCATCGGCCAGTCACGGCTCTGCATGCTCCTCCTGCAAAAGGCCCACATCGGCGAAATCCAGGCCAGCATCTGGCCGGATGACATGATCGACGCCTGCCAGAAACACAACATCCCGCTGCTGTAAGCCGCAAGGCCTGCAGATAACAACAAAGGGCCTCGCGCTGAAGAATTTCCTTCAGGCGGGGCCCAGCCGTTTTATCGACAGGACTTCAGACCAAACACCCTTGGCGTGCCCCCCCCGAGCGCCCCTCCGCCCCCCAACTTATTCGCGTTCTTCTACCGGCGGCATGTCTTGTCGCAGAGCGACCAGAGTAGAAACGGCTTCCAGCCGTTTCCGGACAGGCTCCGCAGCCGAGGGAACCATCGCATGACGACATGGGTTCATCCCGACGTCAGGCCGTTGCGGCGGCTTGGTCAATAAAGGTCTGCTGGGCTTCCGGGGTCAGGTCCGTGAAACGCGCGTTCCAGCCGCAGACCCGCACCTGCAGATTGGCATATTTATCGGGGTGAAGCTGTGCGTCGCGCAGCGTAGCGACGTCAAAGATGTTGAACTGCAGGCCGCTGCCGCCGCCGGCGATGAAGGCGCGGATGATCGCGACCAGGGTCGCCAGGCCATCGTCGCCGGTCACGGCGCTGGGGTGGAGCATGATGTCCAGGCACGTCCCGCAGGGAAAGTCCGTCATGTCGATCTTGAGCACGGAATTCATTAGCGCCGTGACGCCACGGCGATCCATGCCGGTGCATGCGTCCATGTTTTTGGACAGCGGCTCGCCAGCGAGGCGGCCGTCCGGGAGCGCGCCGAAGCGCTTGCCACTTTCCACCACCAGTTGGCCATAGAGCGAGGCGAAGAAATGCCCGCCGCGCGCATTGGGCTGGCTGTTCAGGAAGGGCCCGATAAAGCGCGCGAGCTCGACGGCCAATTCGTCCGCCCGCGTGTCGTTGTTGCCCCACTTCGGCGCGCGGTTCATGGCCGCCAGCCGCAGTTTCTCGAAGCCCGACCAGTTCGCCGCCAGCGCCTGCCGCAGCTCGGCCAGCGTGCAGAGCTTCTCGCGGTACACCAGGAAGTCCACCGCCGCCAGTGAGTCCACCGCCTGCGCGCAGTAGCTGATCACGCAGCCCGTCGAATTGTATTCGACGCCGCCCTCTGAGTAGTCCCGGCCCGTCCGAAGGCAGTTTGGGAAAGACCCTGCGAGGAACGGCGTGGGGTGGACCTTCGGCCAGGCGACCTCGCAGCGCCGCTGCATCTCGCACATGTGCAACGTACCTGCGCGCAGATAGTCGTAATAGGCCGCCTTGAAGGACGTAAAGTCCGGGTAGTCCCGACCGTCTTCCATGGCTTTGAGCACAAAGCGCGGCAGATACAGTCCCGTCGCGCCAGAGATCGCCACTTCCTTGCCCTGCACTGCCGGCTCATAACAGCCAATGGGCAGGTATTCCCGCGCATCCTCCGGCAGGCGGCCATGTCGAATCAGCCCGCGGATAATCATGTCGTCATTGAGCATGACAATGCCCGTGCGACCGTCGCGGACAGTGCGCGCCACCAGCGCCAGAAAATCCGCCGGCGTGTCCGGCGTCACCCGCAGCGACAACTTCGGGTCCACCGTGTTCATCTCGTAATAGACTTCCATGCCCAGATACGACAGCTCGTTGATATCCGGCCCAAAACAGAAATTCTTGCCAAAGCGCTTGCCCTGGTACTTGGCGTAGAAAGCGATCCAGAAATATTTGGTCAGTTCTTTGGCGTCATCGCGGGTCAGTCGGCCTTCGGCGAGATCGCGGCGATAGTAGTCGATGAATAGCTGGTCAAAACGGCCCATGGAGCGCACTTCCTCGCCTTCGTTTTCCGCGAGGTCGTGGAAGATGTACGCCATCTGGTACGCCTCATGCAGCGTGCGTGGCGGCCCTTCTGCCAGCGCCGCCAGCGCGGAATTCGCGGATGCCGCGCCCAGTCGCCGGCACAGCGCAATGGCGCCTTCGTAGGTCATGGCGCAGGCGCGATGAAAAGGCGTGTCGCCCGTACGCGCCCGTTCCAGCAGCCCCGTGAAGCCCAGCCGCAGCACCGACGGCCAGTCCGGCGCCACATGGCTGACGTCGATCATGTAGCGCACGCCGTTGTTCTGCGCATCGGCCGCCCAATAGCCGGCCATGCCGCCGCTCTTGTCCTGCCGTGACCACTCGTCGGCATGCCATTCTTTGCGCAAGTCCACCAGCAGACCGCAGTGATCGACCTTGCCGGCAAAAAAGTTGTCCGGTTCCGGCACGATGCGCCCGTGAGTGAAGATCAGCTTCAGCAGAAAGGCCTTGGTCAGCACCCGCTCTTCGGCGGGATGCGCCGCGCGATGCGCGGCAAAGAGCTCCTGCAGCCCCGCGCGATCAAGGCCGCTGGCAGGATCATACACCGCGCATTCGTATTGCTTCTCCAAACGCTCGCGCGCTGTCGCAAATAATTCCATGACCTCGCCTCACCAGATATGCGCAATAGATACCGACGCTGCGGCAAAAACGACACCCGCAAAATACACACAACTAATGAAGCACAACTACTGACCATACCAATGGCGACATGCCCACAAAACATACCATTTTGTGGTGGAACCGGCTAACGCGAACCCGGTGGACTTGGTGGACTTGGTGGACACAGTGGACTTACACGAACAGAGCGTCCACTCTGTCCACCTTGCCCACTCTGTCCACTTTGTCCACTTTGTCCACGTTGTCCACTTTGTCCACGTTGTCCACAGCAGCGCCGTCCCCCTCGCCCCGCGCTTATTTGCCGTCGAGCAGGTAGGCCAGCGGCGCGACGGTTTTGCCGTCGTAGCTATACGGCTCGTCGCCGTAGTTGCAGACGATAACCGTGCCGTCGGCGTACGTCACCTTGGCGACTTTCTCGCTGATCATGTCGTGGGACTGCATGAAGACGCGCTGGAGATGGCGCAGGGGCTTGAAGTCCTCGTAGGCCTTGGCAATTGCCGGGATGTTTCGGTCACTAACCCCGTAGAAAATCGGCCGCCCGCCGAATTCGACCAGCCGCAGGGCGTTGACGGCGTCAAGTTCGCCCTGCGTCAGTTTATCGGGGTTGTACAGGACGATGCCGTGGTAGACGATTTCCCACAACGGCACGACGGTCTTGACCATCGCGTGTTTGCGGCCGTCTTTGTAGTAGTTCAGCATGTGTCGCGATGTGTAGTTGATGTAATCCAATTCGCCGATGACGTGATCCCAGCCGCATTCCGAGGCGGCGCCCTGCAAGTACTTGCGGGCCTCCTGCAGCATCAACCGCTGGTATTCGCCGGCCTCTTTGTGGGTCGCCGGGTGCTTGGGATCATAGCAGGAGTACGGCGTCACGGCCGAAAAAACGTCGATGTAATGCGCGCCGCGGAAGCCCAGGCCGGCAATGCGCTTGATCTCGTCGCGGAAGAAAGTCTCCCAGGCATTACGCGCGCAGAGGTTGTGGGCGTTGCCACCGGACCAGACGCCATTGGTATTGAGCTTGCCAGTCGGGCCCTTGCAGACAAGATCCTCGCTCCACATGGGCGACACCGTGAAACAGTCTGTGTAATTGGAGTGGCCGTCGCAGACATAGCCGAGATCCTTTTGCACAAAATTCACGTAGGCCTTCAGGGCTTCTTCCCCGCCGAGCTCCGCAGGCACGGGGAAGCTCGCCGGACAGCGGCCATCGTAGCCACCCGTCTGCCAGCCGGCAACGCACATCGCCGCTTTGTCCACCCCGGCATTTTTCAGCGTCGTCAGCAGCCGGCGCGCCTTGGGGAAATCATTGTACACCTGCAGGGGCTTCTCGGTTTCGGCCGTGTAGTCGATGCGCTCCTTGCTATACGGTTTGCCGGCGTGAGTCATGCGCAGAGGCATGGCGTCGCAGAGGTAGTCGAGGTAGGGCGACTTGCCGCTGGCAATGCGCTCCGGGATGGACTTGACGACACCGCGTTCCAGCTGGAACTGCCGGTAGCGCCGACCCATGCCCGAGTAGTTCGCGTCGTCACCCGTCAGCAGGACAAAGTCCACCACGATATCCTCGTAGGGCGGGCGTTGCAGGCGTTTGAGATAATACTTCAGCACCTGCGTATAAACGCCATTCTCCCGCCATATCTGCACCGTGGCTTCAAAGCGCATGCCCTGCACGATGGCGACGTAGGCCGTCGTCGGCGTTTTCATGCCGTAGATGGGTATCATCAGATTGGACTCGAAGTAGTCCTTGTCCCCCGGCATGAACTCGCCGAAGATGCCCCGACCAATCACCCAGTAGCCGGCGTCGCCCACCGTCGCTTGGGCAAATTCCGGCAGGATCTTCAGCCACTCGGCACGCGCGGGAATATCCTTGACCGGCACCGTCACCCGCAGAGTATCCGGCGCCACCCGCGCCATGGCTACCTGCCTGTCAACAAACTCACCCTTGGCGTCACCAGGCCCGGGATTTTCCGCCTCCACGAACATGGATATGGTCGCTTGCTGCGCCGATGCCGACAGCAACCCCGCACACAAAAACAACAGACAGATTTTATTCATAATTCGGTGTCTTTTTTTTCCGCGCTAATGCCACCTATGCAATCGCCATCACTTGAGCAGAATGGACTGCCATGCGGGCGCGGCACCGGCCGCGTCGTCGCTGACCAGCAGCGCGACCTGGCCCTGCAGGGTCAGGTCGCCGTAACGCATCGTCCCGTCCCGACTGGCCAGCAGCAGATAGAGCTTGCCGGCGCAGCGCGCCCGCAGCCAGCAATTGCCCGCGCCGTCCATGCCCTGGTCGAGGATTTCGCCGGCGACCGGCGCTTCGTCCTTGCCGGCAATGGCCATGACGCTGGCAAAAAGCGCCTCGCGACCACGCACGCGGTTGAGCACCAGCGGTGGCTTCACGGTCGCGGGATTGCCCATGCCGACACCGTCCCAAAGCTCGCCGGTGGCCGAGCGCTGCCACAGGCGCAGTACGACATCGTTATGCTGCCACTCGGCCCGCCAAGCGCCATCGTGGCCCTGCCGGCGCCATGATGGCACCCACTTGTAGGCGTCGCCCGCGGGTGCCGGCGCGGCCTCACCGGCCCCGTCCAACGTGAGGGCGCCGCGTGAATGGAAGCACCACTCGTATTGGCGTTCTTTGTCCGACCGCGCCCACAGCAGGTCGAGTATCATGTCGTCAACCAGTGCCAGCACGCGGCCGGCCTCGACGCCACTGTAGATGTCGCCCGCAGTCACTGAGCACAGCGTGGCATTGCCGGCGCTGACAAAGGCCAGGAGCTTGCCGGTCGCCGGCTTTTGGCTCTCGCCGTCCACCACCAGAGTGTTGTGGCTCAGGCTCTGCCGGTACCAGCCCTGATGGGCCGGGTTGCCGTAGGCGATGCAGCCCGGGTCCTCAGAAAGCAGCTCGCCGCGCCCCCAGATGACGATGTTCAGTTTGTCAGGATGGCCATGCCCGCCGCCGTGCTCGCCGTAGTCCACGGCGACAAAATTGCCGGGGATGTCGCCAGCCGGAACCAGTGGCGACTGCGAACGCATCACCACCGCGCCAGCAGCGTCGTAGGCGCCAGACGCAAATTCGGCCTGACCGGCATTGAGTTCGTCTTTGCCCCACAGCGCCGCGTACATGTTCTGGCGATTGCCGCCAGCGACCACCCAGCCATGCAGCGGATCGCCCCACCACGCGTAGGCCGTCTCGTAACGCCAGCTCGCCCCGCTAGGCGTGAAGCCCACCCGGGCACTGTCATTGAAGGCCGGCAGCTGGTAGCTCGGCGCCAGAAATTTCAGCGGCGCGTCATACATGCCCTTGTAGCGCTGGCTATGCAGGTCAATGCCGAGATTTTTGGCGGCGATGGCCAATGGCTCCAGCGCCGACATGGTGTAGAAGTGGTAGCCCCAGGCGCCCTCGTACCACGGTCCGTCCTCAGTCACGCCTTTATCCACCTGTGCGCGGAAGCCCTTGGGGCCGTTGATCGCCGCGCCCAGCAGCTGCTGGTCGCCGAGAGTGATCCCGACCAGCCCGTAGGCACTGGCATGCCAGCAGCAGATGTTGTGGATGCCCCACTGGTGATCCTTGATCATCTCCGCCGCCGGCCGCAGCATCTTGCTGGCCAGGAACTCAATGTCAGCGGCGCTCAGTGTCTCCTTGATCGCGTCAAAACCCTGCACCATGGCGATGAGCCAGATCGCCTCGTCGAGAGTCTGCGGATGGACATGGCCGCCGCCCTTGCTGGGCTTGCCATGGATATTGTGCAGGGGATAGCCCAGGTAGCGCTCTGCATAGCCCCGCAATATCTCGTGAGCCTTGGCGGCGTAGCGGCGGTCGCCAGTCACCTGATAGACAATGCCCAGATCGCGGATGCTATTGGCCAGCGCGTCGTGATCGCGGCTGAGAACAACGTCGTCGTACGGCCAACCCGTGTACTCGGCCTTGCACTGCGGGCAGACATGACTCGTCGGCGAGGCCGTCTTGAGGCTCACACCGCAGGTCTTGCAGCTGTACCAATGCCACCACTGCGCACCACGCGGCGGATACTCCGGCGTGCGCTCCAGCCACCCGTCGGCCTTCTTCAGCACGCCCTGCCACCAGTTGTGCGCAGGCCCACCAGCGGCGACGCGTTCACGCAGCGCCGGCAACTGCTCCGGCGTAAACAGCAGACACGGCACGGGAATCTCACCAAAGGGCACAGTGACCGCCAGCGTTTCCTGCACCGCCAGCAGGTCGTCGCCCAACGCATCGCCCGGCGCCGCGTCAGCCCCCGGCGCCTGCAATACCACGTCCACCTGAAACAACGTCAGCGGCCCTATCGCCTCACGACAAGACAGAGCGGCACTCATAACCTGTCGCTGCCCGGGCGCCAAACTCAGGTCGGCCACCGCCGGCGTCAACACGACGCGATCGTCGCTGGCGCTCAGGCGCAGCTGTAAAGCCAGGCTGTCCTGCGAGCGATTGACAACCGTGAAAGCCAGCCGCCCCGCGCGACCAGCCGCTTCCCAAGACAGTTCCGGCGCGCCGGCCAGATGGACTTTGCGACGTACCAGCCGCGGGCGGGCAATGCACACCTCGACCTCGCGTTCAGCGTCGTTCTGTACCCGAAAATCAATAGCCCGTCGCTCTTTCGACGGCTTGTCGCCCCAAAGCCACCTCGGCGCGTGCAAGGGCACAATCGCCTGCCGCCACTGCCCAGCGGCATTGCCAGGCACCTCCAGCTGCCAAGTCGCCTGCATGCCGTCAGCCAACGGATAGTCGGTGACTTTGACCCCAAACCAGGCCGGGACTTCGCTGAGCTTGTATTCGAAGCGTAGTTCGTCCCATTCGTCGCATTCCGGTGCCCAGTCGCCGAGCGCCAGCGGCACACTATCCGCTTTGGCTTCGGCAGGCACCGCCCAGCGACCGACAGCACCCATGGCGGGGTCCGCAATCACGCTCAGCCGACTAGACCAGCGCACCGCCTGGTCGGCGCTGAAATCGGCAAGGGAAAACTGCTCGACAATGGCATTCTGCGCGTGCAATGCCCCGGCACAGATCAAAGCTATCATACTCAGACGGGGTTGCTTGACAAGTGACATGGTGCTCTCCCATGGTGTGTTTTGATCGGTGTCAGGCGTCTTCACCGCGCGCCAGCCCCAAAGCCGAACGCAGGGACCGATAACTCGCAATGGACGATTCGTGGCGGATTTCCAAAAACATCGGCACATGGCGACATTGGCCAAGATGCCAGGACATGAAAAACGACGCGAGTGAGATGAACCCGCCGTAGATTTCGTGCAATGGATAGTGGTTATCATAACGGCCATCAACCAGACTGTATTGATGCAGATGGCAGCCACTGAGCCAGGAGCCCATTTCCGCATACCACTCGCTTAGGTTGTACAGGCTCGAATACCAGTTGTTGTTGCGCGCGTGACCAATATCCAGATGGAACGCGACCGCGTCCTTGCCCAGCCTGCCGCGCAGAGCCTCAATCCACTCCTGGCATTCCCGGGGGATGTAGCCGAAGCCACGTTTGTCACCGACCCTCTCAGCGTCGCGCATATGCATGTTTTCGATGCCGATGGCGATACCCGCGTCCACCAGCGGCCGCAGACAGTCGCAGGTCGCATCCAGCAGTGCCCCATACGGCACGGCATCACGCCGCAGTTCCTGCACGGTCACCCCCGGCACATGGACGGTCACGCGATCAACGCCCAGGCGACGGCTGTACTCCGCACAAGCACGCAACTCCGACACGCCCGTCACTACGCCGTCCTGCCAGGCGATACTCGGGCAGTGCATAGATAGACAACGCCCGCCCGCCCCACGCCAGGCCGCCAGCGCCGGCAGCAACTCGTCGTCCGCAATACCACGCGTGGCTTCATAACGCAGTTCCACGGCGGCGACGCCCTCCGCGCGGGCTTCGGCCAAGGCCGGCAGCGTCTGCCCCATCGCCGATATGCCCAGGTTCGCCAGCCATTCGCGGCGCTCGGCCTCCGACCAGTTGAGCGGGTCGGCCAACGGGCAGGAAATGTCCTGCCGCTGCCAGCCCACCGGGCCGCGCCGCATGATGACCAGCGCCGGCGGTCCACCCTGGGCTTTATCCGGATCAAGACCGCGAATCTGCTGACAGCAGCCGCTGCTGGCATCCCAATGTTTATGCCCCACCGCCAGGCAACCGATGACGCCGGCGGCCGCCAACTCTTCCAGCATCGCCCGATCGCCTTCCGGCAAATCCGCCGGCGGGCAGTGCGTCGCCACCAGGAGATTGCGGCGGCCACTTGCGGGCAGCGCAGCCAGGTCGGCGCGACTGTCGTCGCTGAACGAGCCCTTGGCGCTATCGAGCACCAGAACCTCGCCGTGCTGACGGGGCGTGCTGAGCGCGCTCAGCACCGCCGCCGTCTGCGCGCGAGTGCGAAACTCGGCGTTGCCGGGGCTGAGCACAAAAGGCAGCTCCGTCGCGTCCAGTTTGCGACGAACGCGCTGGGCAGCCTTGAGCGTACCGACACTGGTCAAGTCGCCAAGGCCGACCAGCAACTCGGCGCCCTGTCGCCGCGCTTCGGCCAGGGCCCAGTCCCACACTAAATCCTTTACCGTGTCTTCGCGGTCGGGCAAATGAATGTCGCCCAACAAGGCAATCGTCGTCATAACAGTCCTTCCAATCGGCAGGGCGAAATGCCTAGACCGTGAATTCATCCCCGTCAAAAGCCATCGTCGCCGGAAACGGCAATTCCGCGACGAGCTCCCGGAAACGTCGCTCGTTGTCTTCGCCATGCCAGGCGTTGCCGATGTGATTGAAGATCATGCGCTTAATGGGCAACTGTTTGAGCTTGGGCAGGGCGTCCTCAAGACGGTAGTGGACACACTCGCAGATGCACAGATCGCAGGGATCATCACCGGGCCGCAGCGGAAAATCGCGGAAACTGGCATGCAGATCGCCCGAGAAAACCACGCGCTTGCCCTCGGTTTCGACCAGGAAGCCATAGCTGGGGGACGCCCCCATATGCTCGGTCGGCAGCGTGCTGACCCGCACCAGGTCGTCAGCATAGCAGCAGGCGGCGCTGGGCAAGACCCTGAAGGTCAGTAGCTCCGGCGGCCAGCCACGGCCCGTCGCGGCCATAAAGGCCAGGGTCGCGTCGATACCGCTCTGCTCCGGCAACAGTATATCCGTGGTCGCGCCATCGCGTTTGGGATATTTAACCAGGGTCTTGAGGACGCCAGGCAGCCCGCCCATGTGATCTTCATGCTGATGGGTGATAAACACCGCGCGCAGCATGGTCAACTGCAGCCCCTTGCGGATCATCAGCGCGTTGGCCGGCGCACCGGCGTCAATCAGGTAGCCCATGTCATCGCTCAGCTGCAACAGCGTGCTGCTGCAGTGGCGGCAGTAGGTCGGATCGCCGTGACTGGTTCCCAAAGTAATAATCTTCATGCTCAGTGTCCCGTATTTTCTTGTAATGTGCGAAATCTTGTGATGAACACATGTATTTGCGCCAATGTGACCGAATATCTTCTTTTGCGAAAGGATTTTTTACAATAGACTACTTGTTAGGTAGTTATGCATGAATTTGCCCCGTAGGGGCACGACCATGCTTAACCCCAGGCTTCAGCCTGGGGTAAGGTGTCCTATCGAACAGTGCCTCGTAGAGGCACTACAGCACCTAAGTCTTGGTTGAAAATGGTCTGTAATCGTGTTCAGATTGTGTTTGTCAGGCATCCAGTTGTGCCCCTACGGGGCACGATTGACTGGAGAGCATTTTCCCCAGGCTAAAGCCTGGGGTTAAGCATAGTAAGGCGCCTACGGCGCATGTCAAGTATCTCTTTCTATCACAAGATTTCGCACATTACCTATTTTCTTGTTCTATCGCCCGCAGTATTCCCCGCAAGTACGCCGCGCCCAGGAGGCGCCCCATGATGGCATAGCCGGGCGACGAATTGTCCTCGCCAGCCATGGTCGGCGCGTGATCCGGCCGCATGAGGCAATCCACGCCACAGCGGCGGTACTGCCGCATGACGGCGGCCATGTCCGTGGGGCCGTTGTCATGGAAGGTCTCCACAAAACCTCCATCGCGGGCTTCAACATCGCGAGCGTGGACAAATATGATGTCGTCCTTGAATTCAGGGATCAGCGCCATGATGTCCTCGCCCATGCTGCGGAAGGTGCCCTGGCAGAAACTGATGCCCCAGGCCGGACTGGCGGCCAAGGCCTTCGCCCGGCGAAAAGACGCCGCCGAGGTCATGATGCGCGGATAACCCTTGAGCTCCGGCACCGGCGGGTCGTCCGGATGCAAGCCCATGCGCACCCCGGCGGCGGCGGCAACCGGCATCACCGCCCGCATGAAATACGCGTAGTTGTCCCACAGCTGCTCGTGACTCAGGCACAATTCCGCCGCTGGCATGTCCGCCGGAAAATAGCCGTTGGTCAAGGCCCCGCCCCGCGCCGGTATGTCCACCCGGCTGCGAAACCAGCCGACGCCAGCCATGAAATTATAGCAGAGCACGGGTATCTCCAGCCGGCCCATGTTGCTCAGCATGGCGCAGTAATGCTCAATGTCCTCGTCGCGCCCAGGCAATCCGAGCTTAATGCGGCTCATGTCGAATTCATCGCCCTCAATGGCCATGAGCCGAAAGCCGGCATCACGAAAGCGCGCATGAATGCCCGCCAGAGTCGCAAAGTCCCAGATCGGCTTCAGGCCGGTCAACTCCGGCGCGGCCTTGGTAATCGCGTAGTCAATGCCGGCCTGCCGCGCCAACGTCCACTTGCTATCCGGCACAGCGGGTAGAAATAGTCCCAGTTTCATCGTCTGTCCTCGTCTGTAATCACGTATCACCTCGCAGCCGGTACGCCTGGCATTGCCGCGCGGCCAGCCAACACCAGCCACAGGCCTTCACGTCAATGCCGAACGCGCAGGACGAGCGAGCGGCGGAAAGGCGGCAGGAGCGCGCTGCGGCCATGGCGTAACACCAGCTCTTCCTCCGAATCCGTCCACGGCGCGTAAGCCTGGCAGCTGCTGGCGTCGTCCACCGGCACGCTCAGGCCGCGCAGATCGGCGGCCGGGCGGTCTTCGTCGAGTTCGCTGCGCCAGTCACTGGCCTTGTCACGGCACCACAAAAGGTCCATGCGCCTGCCACGCAAGCCATAGACGCGCAAGGCGTGGGTTTCGGTATAATAGGGCTGAAAGTCCTCGGCGATGGGATCCACCCCAGCAACGGCGCGGGCAAAACGCCCGAAGTGCCAGTAGAGGTCGTGCTTGTCCAGGTAAAGGTGATCCCAATGCCAGCACTGGCCGCTGCCGGCACTGCCGGCGAAGAAAGGCGCAAACAACACGTCGTGCAGCAGCGTGCCCTCGCGATCCTTCTCATAAAGCCGCGAATAGCGCGCGTGATTGGCCTCCACCGCGCCGCCTTCGGCCAGCACCGCCGGCTTGTCAGAACAGCGCCGGCGCAACTGGCCAATGGCGTCCGCGCAGAGGACGTCCATCGGCCCCCGGCAGATATCGAGCTCCGCGCCGGGATCGAGATAGCGATGGACCTGCAAAAAGTCCGTCCCCGCCAAGGCCCCCAAATAGTCATAACAGCGATATGCCGTGCTGCCGGAAAAACTGCCGAGATTCTGCAACGCCAGCTGCCGCGGAAATATCTCATGCAGCGCAGCCAGCATCTGGTCGCTCCACTCCCGCCAAATCGCCAGCTCGCCCGTGCTGTTGATCTCATTCCAGAGCTCCCAGGCCACCACCGCAGGAGTCTCCCCCAGGCCCGCCGCCGCTAAATAGCGCAACTTGGCCAAATAGGCGGCACGACCGGCGTCCGAACCAAAAAATTCCGCCATGCTGCGGCAGGAGCCGCCCCGTTCCGGCGAAAACAACGGCTGCAAAAAGCTGATCACGCCCGGAAAAGTCTCCGCCACCGGCTGCGCCGGCGGCTGCACACTGCGAAAATGCTCCACCGTGAACTTGATTTTCACCCCGAATTCCTCGGCCATGGCAACCACGGCGCGAATATGACCGAGATTGCGCTCGCTGAACTCGCCCAGGCGCTCGGGCATCACATTGAAAAACGGTACGCCAAGCCATATCCGGGTGAAATTTCCGCCCTGGGCGGCAAAAGCGCCCAGCCAGTGCCGGTAGGTCGCCAGGACCTCCTCTTCGCCAAGCTGGTCGGCGAGCCGATGGAAACAGAAATTCTGCCCTATGGGAATAAAGGTCTCGCCAGTGCCTAGGGTGAAATAGCGTCTGTTCTGCTGAGCCGGACCTAACCAGCGTTGTTCTGTCATGGAATGCACTGTCCTTTGCTTTTGTGTCCTTCTCCGGAGCGGGCCGGTTTAAAATTACCGTCCTTGGTTTACCTTACCAATGCTCTCAGTGCCTTTATTCGGTCTTTTTCACCCCTTCACCCCAAGGGAAATTCATTCCATGGTCCATATCTGCCGCTACGCCTGTGCCGTCCTCTTCTCTAGCGCCCTCGTCGCTATCCACGCCCAAAACCTCGCCGCCGTTGACGACGTGTGGTTCGACCAAGTCACCGCGCCGACCAAGCTGACGACAGCGCAGATCGAAGACTTCTGCCGCAAAATCCACCGCGCCATCGCCGCCGGCCAAGACGAAAAACAGCTCGCGGCACTGGCCCCCGCCGACCAGTCGCCCCGCATCCTCTTCCTCAGTCTCAGCAACGACCTCTGGCCCTCACGTACCTACTTCGGCGGCGGCTGGAACTTCGCCCACGCTTGGGAAAGCACCACCGCCATCATGCTCGCCAATGAAAAAACCTACGCCCTCGAAACCGCCAAACAAGCCCGCGGCACCATCGACGGCGCCAAACGCGAAGGCAAGCCCGTCCCTCAAGACTGGGTCGACCGCGAAAAGAATCCCGGCGCCTGGAGTTGGCTGCGGCTGGATATTGTCCAGGTCGCCCGACCATCCTTTGACTACTCCGTAGAAGGCTCGAAGATCGCTCTGACCAGCCTGGTCGGCCTGGCCTTCGGCCCCCAGGTGGGCTTCGCCTTCCCACCCGCACAACTCACCGGCCGCTGCCTCGTCACCCCAGAACGCTTCCTCGCCAAACAGCAGGTCGCTAACATTATCGCCGAAACCTACAACTGGGGCGCCATGAAAAACTGGCTGCGCCTCAGCGCCGTCGAATCCGGCCACCGCATCTGCCTCTTCGAGGTCGACAGCTACTGCACGGACGGCCAGAACGTCGTCAGGCTCTACCGCGGCCACCCCATCGCCCAACTGCCCAACAACGATCAGTGTCTGGATGCCGCCACCCGCGCCGGCGAATTGCTGATCAGCTACCTCGACCCCGCCAAAGGCACCCTCGCCGTGCCCTTCCCCGAGTGGCTCCCCAGCGTCAGCAACAGCGGCCCCAGCGCTGGCGTCAGCAACCGCGAAGCGCCCGACGCACAGGCCGAACTGGTCATCGCCCTCGCCCGCCTTGCCCAAAGCAACAGCGAAAAAAAACACCTCGCCGCCGGCGCCGCCCTTGCCGCTAGGCCTCTCCAGGCCGCCATGATGCGCTACGGCCAAAACAAAGAATTCATCGCCGTCATCGAAAAGGAACCCGTGGCTGCCGACAGCCATCTTGAACCCCGCCGCATCACCACCCTGCGCAGTAATGCCACCGCCTGCCTGGCATTCATCGAACTGACCACGATCTTCCCCGACAACCCCGACTACCCAGCCATCGCCACCGCCATCGGCCGGCACATCTGCCGACAGGCCCAGCCCGGCAACGGCTTCATCCCCGCCAAACTCTTCCCCTCGGATCAAATCTATGAAGGCGGCGATCTCAGTGACTACGGCCAGGCAGAAGCCGAAGCCATGGCCGCACTCGCACTGGCCAAACTCGGCAAGAAAAATCACAACAGCGATTTTCTGGAAATAGCCGATGACAATCTGGCCTACCTCTTAACCAGCAAAATCCAGAAACAGGAGCTCACCGCAATCGCGACCTCGCCCTGGCTGGCTGAGGCTCTCGGGCAATACTACCGCCGCAACAACGAGTACGTCAGCCAACTCTCGCGCCTCACCCTGGCCGCTTCCATCGACGTGAACACCGAGCCGATCTTCCCCGATCTCTTCGGCGCCGTCCATGACTGGGAAAGCATGACCACCGCCGCCGAAAGAAGCTGGCTGCTGGCGTCCCTGAGCAAGACCCTGCGCAACAGCGACCAGGCGGCCAAAGCCGCTGAGGCAATGGCTGCTGCCGCTGCCTTTCTCTGCTTCCAGTACCAGGCCCGCATCGACCGCGCCACCGCCGCCGCACTGTCCAGACCCAACTATTACGTCAATTTCTTCCGTGATCACCTTGAAGACTTCGGCTTTGACCTCAACGGCCAAGCCACTCAAATCATCAGCCTACTGGCACTCAGACAGGAACTCACTGAGGGCTATGACGGGCAATTCCCCAAATTCGACCAGTTCAAGGAAAAACTCGCCGCCGCCCAGCGCGCCATCGACACCCACCCACTGCCCCTCAGCGTCGAGCTGGTCATCCATCGCGGTATCGACGACAGCGCTGACGGCCGCGACCTCCTCGGCGATATCCCCAAACGAGGCGCCGTGAACTTCCGCGGCAAAGGCGGCAAGATCATCCCCGCCAAAGAAGAAATCAGCTCAGGAGTCCTCAAAAAGAAACGCCGCAACAACAAAGCACCCGCTGGATTGCCTGGACAGCCAAAGTAGCAGCGCTACTCGCGTGCGCCCGTATCCCGGCCGTGGAGTGGGCGTCCCGCCCACTCCGACAAGACGGCTCATTTACCCGTCCTCGCCATCCACGCCAACCGTACCTGGCCCGTCTTCCCGGCCGTGGAGTGGGCGTCCCGCCCACTCCGACGAGACGGCTCATTTACCCGTCCTCGCCATCCACGCCAACCGTACCTGGCCCGTCTTCCGGCCGTGGCGTGGGCGTCCCGCCCACTCCGACAAGACGGCTTGTTGCCTGCCACGAAAAATGGCCGCGTTTCTGCCAACTACGATGGCCGGAAAGACATTCTTTCGGACCTCGCCACCGACCACCATGTCACTCGCCGCGAAGCGGCAGAAGCGCTGAAAGCGCGAAACATACCAGCCCAGGGCTAGCAGCGCTGAAAGCGCGCGCCGCCCTGGGTAGCGCGCCCATTATGGCCGTGTTCCTCGGCCCATTCGGCCCCAGTCGGCGCAGCTGACTGGGGCCGAATGGGCAATGGAACACACCACGCAGATTGAGCATCGCGCCCAGCTTATTTTGCCTCGTTCTCGGCGATGCTCGCCGCGGCGCCATTGCCGTGGCATTTGCGCGCGAGGCGTTTATAGAGCAGCGCCAGCTTGTCCACCTGGCTACTGAGCATGAATTCACTGCGAATGAGCTCCGCGCCGATCTGGGCCTTGCCGCGCATCAGTTCCAGGTGTTCCAGGCCATAATCCAGCCGCAGTGCCAGGTCGCCAACATCGCCGACCCGAAACGTCTCCAGGCATTCCCGAAATTCCGGTCGTGGGATATTCGCCAGGATGTCGCTTACCAGCAGGGGCACGGCCGCGCCAAGGCACTCCAGCAGCACATAAGACAGCCCTTCATAAAACGACGGCAGCATGGCCAAATCAAAAGCCGTGAGTTTCCTGGCTAAATCCGGTACCGTCCCCAGAAAACGCACCCGGCCGGACAAGCCCAGGCTCACTGCCTGCCGCTGCAAATTGTCCCGCTCGGGACCATCGCCACAAAACAGCACCTGCACCGCAGGATGCTTCTCGGCGACCTGCGCAAACGCGCTCAGAAAAATGCCCAGGCCCTTCTGGCGCACCAGCCGGCAAGGCACGCCGACCGCAATCGTCCCCGGCGCAATCTCCAGCTTGTACCGGGCCACCGCCGGCTCCAGCAGCGTCGCGCAATAGTCATCGGGAAGGCCATTTTCCACCAGCTGGAATCGTTCCGGCGGCAAGCCCAGCAGATTCGCATCCGCGATCTCCGAGCGCCCCACGAAGACATAGGCATCGACATTGCAGGCCAACAGCCGCTCGGCGCCACGCACGGCACAGTTGCGCAGCCTCGGCAAAGACGGGTGGAAGGCGAAGGCGTGCGGCGAATACACGATGCGCAGATCTGGATAGGGCCGGCAGCCGCAACGCCCAAGCACCCCCGCCACCCCGGCGTGCAAATGCAGCACCCGTGGCCGCCGAGCCGCAATCAGCGTCCGCAACGCCCGCCAACTGCCCCAATACTCGCCGAGGCCCTTGCCTTCATGATGGCGAAAACTGACGTCACACCCCAAGGCCGCAAGGGCCGACAAGTCATCGGCAAAATCCGCCTCGTCGCGGCTACCAAAGGCAAAGAGGCCGCAACGCACGCCACGAGCCTGCAAGGCCGGGATGAGCAGGCGCAGATGCCTGCGCACGCCACCGCCACAAGCCTCTGTGACATGGAGCACATCCAACGCAGCCGAGCCGTTTTCCTCGCTCATAGGACCCTCTTTCTCCAACGCCGGACTGCAGTCTGACGCCCTCAGGCCATCACCAGCCGCAGTGTCTTGATCTCAAAAGGCCGGAACTGCAAGGTCATCACCGCGCCGTGCGTGGGCACCGCAACGCCGTCGCTCTCCAGCATGCTCGTCGCCAACACCGAACGGAAGGGCAGAGCCACCCGCAACTCGCAGTCCGTCGCCGTCCGAACACTTTCATACAGACGCACAATGACATCACCGGAGCCGTCTTCGGCCGGCTTGAGACTCTCGAGCACCACATTCGCAGCTGAAATTCTGACGATTTCCTGGTGGCCGCCGTTACCGGCGCAGACCGCCACCGGCACGTTGAGTTCGTAGGCGTCATGAATCGGATTGTTGGTCAGGAATGGCCCTTGCCAACAGCAGAAGGCGTAGGTGAAATCCTGCTGGCCCTTGTCCGCCGTCTGATCCGGCGCCAGCGGCGAGCGCAGCAGCGTCAGATTGATGCTGTTGCCATCCACATTCACGCCGTATTTGCAGTCATTGAGCACTGCCGCGCCGCGGCCTTCCTCGACCAGCGCCGTCCATTTGTGATTGCACACCTCAAAGCGCGTCGCGTCGTACGGCCGGGTGGCGTGGGTCGGCCGGCGCACATGCCCGAACTGGACCTCGTGCAGGGCATCCTCGGCCCGAACGGCCACGGGAAAGGCCACTTTGAGCATCTTGTGGCTCTCGCGCCACTCAACCCGAGTGCGAAATTCCAGCACCCGCGAGTGCGCCCGCAGAACGATGTCCTGCGTCAATTCCGACTCATGCAGTTTCTGCGTAACCCGCAACGCCGCAAACACCGGCCCCTGGGCAATGACAGTCACCGTCGCCTCGCGAACACAATCGCATGGCGTCTTCTTGTACATGCTGTCGATATCCCAGGCGTCGTAGGAACTGGGCACGTCCTTGTACAAATGCAGCACGTTGGCCGGCGCCGCCAGAACCTCTTCGCCGTCGGCCTTGCTGCGGGCGCTGGTCAGCTCGCCAAGCGCGTTGAAGGTGAAGACCATCAGGTCGTTCTCCAGCGTCGTCGGCGTCGCTCGCAGCGAATTCACAGCGGTCGACGCCTGCGCGCCGCGACGGATCGTCGTCCAGCCGCAGGACGGCAGCGCCCGGACCAGGGCGAAATGGCGTCCGTCCTGCGTCTGCACCGGCAAGGCCGAGCCTGCTTCGTCACAGGCAGCCGCATAAGGAATCTCGACCATCGCGTCGCGCTCCCAAGACAACGAGTTGAACAGGGTCTGCGCCGCATCGTCGTCATGGACCAGACTCGTCTGCGTCGCCGCCGTCAGCTCCCGCACCCGCGCTAGCGTCCGCGCATACAGCGCCTCGGCTTCCACATAGACTTCGTGGATGGACGAGCCCGGAATAATGTCGTGAAACTGATTCAGAAGCACGTTCTTCCACAGCTCGTCCGCTTCCGTCAGCGGGTATGCCCTGCCCTGCAGGCGTTCGGCTATCGCGCCCCAGCATTCGAGCTCGCGCAGCGCCAGCTCATTGTCGCGATTGCCTTTTTTGGTCTTGGCCTGCGAGGTGTAGGTGCCCCGGTGCGCCTGAAAATACAGCTCGCCAACCCAGGTCGGCAGGGCATCGCTGGCCATATCGCGGAAATACTCGGCCGGCTCAGCGATTCGGCACTTCGGCAAGCCTTCCAGGTCGCCTTCCCGTCGCAGGTACTCCAGGTGCAGGCGCGTGGGCCCGCCGCCACCATCACCGTAGCCAAAAGGCATCAGCCGCCCCTTGTGCGAACCATCCTTCTGAACCCGTTCGCGCCAGCGCGCCAACACTGCCTGCGGCTTGGTCTCGGAGTTGTAGTCGTTATGCAGATAGGACAGCACCCGCGTGCCGTCTATGCCCTCCCACCAGAAGCTGTTGTAGGGGAAGGGATCGCCACCATTGTAGGTCCAGAAGATCTTTTGGGTCGAGAACCACTTGATGCCGCAGCCGGCCATGATCTGCGGCAAAGCGCCGCTGTAGCCAAAGACGTCCGGCAACCACATCAGCTCGTTCTCGACCCCGAATTCCTCGCGGAAAAAACGCTTGCCGTGCAGGAACTGCCGGATCAGCGCCTCGCCGCCGCTGATATTCGTGTCGGCCTCCACCCACATCGCGCCATCGACCAGCCATTGCCCGCGCGCTACCGCCGCGCGCACCCGCTCGTACAAATCCGGATACAACTCCCGCGTGCGGCGATACAAATACGCCTGGCTTTGCAGGAATTTGTACTCGGGATACTCGTCCATGAGCGCCAGCTGGTTGGAAAAGGTCCGGCAGCACTTGCGCTCGGTTTCCGCCAACGGCCACAGCCAGGCGACGTCAATATGGCTGTGCCCAAAACAATGCATCACCGGCGCCGTCGAGCCATTGCGGCAGGCCAGCAACGGCCGCAGTAGCGCGCGACCGGCGCGGATGCTCGCGTCGCGCGCGTCCGCCGCCAGCTCAAAATCGACCACCAGGGTCAGCTGCTGCAACGCATCGTCAATCTCGGCGATACGCAACGAATGGGGATCGAGAATGCCGTCGCGCAGCTGTATCAGCGTTTCCATGTCCAGCCACAGCTGAAACGCCTCTTCATGCCAGCAGCCGAAGGTCGTCCGCCCCAGCTGCACCGTCGGGGGCGTGCCGGCCACCGGCGCAAACCACTCGGGATGCGGCCCACCACCGCAGTTGCGCTGGTTGCCCGCGAAGGTCTCCGCCAAAATGCTGAACTCCTCGCTGCCACGAGCCTCGGCAGTCAACAGCAGCTCGCGGCCGCTGTGGTCGCGAGCGCCGCGTGCCACGCCGTCAACCCAAATGATCGACTCCGCGCCGCCCGTCTCCAGCTTGAGCACAATCCGCTGCCCAGCCAGCGCCGGCGGCACCACCACCTTGCCGCGAAACCAGCCCAGCTGCCATTCCTCACCCCAAGTCGTCCCCGGCGCAATCGCCTGAAAACTCCGCGTCTGCGCCTCGGCCGGCCGCATAGACTCGCTAGTGACAAAATGCTCCAAGGCGACGTCACCCACCGCACGGTAAAAAATTTTCGGCAGGTAATTCCGCCAATGGTCTATACGCCGCCGCCATTCTGGGTTCAACACCATAACCGACTGTCTCCATTCTTAGCTGACATCGCGCGCTGCGCCCCGTCAAATATGCCCCGGTTGATTCGTGCACGTTCTACAACGAACGTATACTATACCGTTGCCAGCACCCATTAGCCATACAGCGGCAAGCACACGTTCCGGCGAATGTTAGCCATACATCGGCAAACACTCGTTCCGGCGAATGTCGGCCTATCAACCTGTATTTCCATTTGCCATACAGCGGAGAACACACCATGGCCATTGAACACCTCATCGTCCTCGCTATCGCCATCATCATCGTCACTATCGGCATCCGCAAGGCGCGTCGCGTTCTGAAAGGATCCGCCGATGGCTGCGACAGCGGCTGCTGCCAGTCCTGCGGCAAAAACTGCCCAGTCAAAAACCTGCCGAGCTTTGCACCTCAAAAAACCGCACCAAAGCCCTCCACCCCTGAGCCGGCCGCAGACACTGCCGCGCCAAAACCCGCCAACACCCCTGAGTCGGGCCCCAGATGATGCCGCTGCCCACAATAACCGGCAACACCCCTGAGCCGCCCCCAGATGCCGCCACCCGCAACAGCTGTGTCAGCCCCAGCTCGCCGCCGTAGGAAAGTAAGATATTATGACGAATTGCGTGGACATTATGCGGTTGACGTCGTGTGGCGCCTCAATTGAAGTAGGCCCAACGGCTCATTTTGAATGAAGCAACCGGCTGGTCGCGCGACAAGGGAGCACTATAAAAAGAGTGAAGTTACTGTCCTCTACTTGCGTGTTTCTCTGCTCCCTCACGTCGCCGTCGTCACTCATTCCACGTTTCGGCTCCCAGCGGCAGATGATTGAGTTCGGCGCGGGCCTCGCGCCAGGCCGGGCAGTGCTTGGAGAGGATAGCGACGAAGCGCTCGCTGTGGGTTGGTTCGAGCAGGTGCACCATCTCGTGCACCGCGACGTACTCGATCAGATCCTTGGGCTTTTTCACCAGCTCGGTATTCAGCCGGATGTTACCCGCTCGGGGGTTGCAGCTGCCCCACTTGGTCTTCATGCGCTGGAGAAAATAAGCATTGACCTTCACACCGATCTTCGGCGCCCAGCGCGTGATCAGCGACGGAATGAACTTGTGCAACAGCGCCTTGTGCCAGTCGTGCATGATCCGGGCACGTTTGGCCCGATCCGTGCCAGGGCGGACGCTCAGGGTAATGCGCTTGTGATCCACCGCCACGGCGGGGCTGGCGTCCCGTTCCACCACGGTCAGCAGATGCCGGCGGCCCCAGAGATAGTGGCTTTCGCGTTCAACAAATTGGCGCGGCGTTTCCCGCGCCTGGCCGCGCAGTCGCGCCTGCTGCTCGCGAATCCAGCCGAGCTTGCTGATGGCGTAGGCGCGGGCGACCTCCGGACGCGTCCCGGCCGGCGCCGACATAGTCACCCGCCCATCCGGCGGATGCACGGACAAATGCACGTTCTTGATCGCTTTCCGCGTCAGCGCGATTACGATGTCGCCCAGTTCAATCCGCTCAGTCATAGGGTGTACCCCGACTGATTTCTGACGATTTCGAACACGGCGTAGGTCGCCTTCGAATCGCGGTCGAGGTTTTCATAGAGGGCGTTGATGACCTGTTTTTCCCGGGTGTCGTCGCCCTTCCAGCCCGCCGGGGCCTTTTCCCGCATCGTACGGTCGATCGCCAGCGCGAGTTTGACCCGGCCATCGGCGTCGGCCGGACACTGAAAGCGGTCTGCCGGAATACGGTCGAGATTGTTGTAGAGGTGTATGGCCTCCAGATTGCCATTGAGAGCACTGGGGTGGCTGCCGGTCATCGCCTTGCCGGACACCTGATGGACCAGCGCCTCGGCCTTCTGCAGGAATTCCTCGTAGGACTCGGTGATGGTCCGCTTCAGCGCAATGAGGTCATCCAGCAAGCGCGACATCTCCTCGTAAAACTTCGGGTCGGTGAGCTGATCGCGGATGATCGTCTTGCGCACGTTGTTGATAATGCCCTCGGCAATGGCGTTTTTGGACAGCTTGCCCTTTGCGTTGAGCATCTTGGCGATGGCGTCGTGAATGCCGGTGGCGATGATCAACTGCACCAGCGAGTAATGCTCCAGCGTTCCCAGCGGATCGGCGGGATCGGCCTGGATGTAGGTGTTGATCAGGTGCCGCATGTCCGCCTCGTAGGGCTTGATGTCCAGCTCTTCACCGGAATGTTTCTTGATGGCCGCGCGGATATCGCAGAACCACTCGACTTCCTGGTTGATCGCCGTGATCTCGGCGCTGGTGTAGCCCGCCTCCGGCAGATCCTGCGATATCGCCGCGTAGGCCCGCACGAAAGTCGCCACGGCCTTGTAGAACGATATTCGCAGCACTTCCGTTTCGTCGAGCGCCAGGGGATTACTGGCGTCGCCGCAGAAACTATGCAGGTACTGCTCCACCAGCCGGGGCGGTGGCACCGGCTCGCACAGGTACTTCAGTGCCTCGCGGGCCGCATCGAGTTTCTTGCGGCCTTCTTCGAGCCAGTTCTTGAGCTTGACGTTGTTCTCGTCGCCGCCGTCCTCCAGGTCCAGCTCGTCAGAGCTGTACACGGCCAGGGCCTCCTGCACATCCCGGAACAGCTCCTTGTAGTCCACGATGTGGCCGTAGTCCTTGTCGTCGCCATCAAGGCGATTGGTGCGGCAGATGGCCTGGAAGAGACTGTGGTCATGCAGCTCGTTGTCCAGATAGACGTAGGTGCAGGACGGCGCGTCGAAACCCGTGAGCAGCTTGCCGACCACGATCAGCAGCTTGCAGTTGGCGGGCTCATCAATGAAGCGCCGCTTCATCTCCTCCTCGTACTTCATCGTCGTCTGGCCGTCCTTGAGCACGTAGTTCTTGTAGGTGTCGTACTTGTAGCGCTCGTCGCTGTGGGCGGGCTCCTTCGAGATCGCGGCCGCCTGCGGCTCAAACGACGTGATAATGCCGCAGCACTGCCCAAAAGGCGTGTTCTGGAACAGCCGGAAGTAATGGCAGGCGTCATAGATGGACGCCGCGACCAGGATGGCCGTGCCGCGATCGTTGTTCAAGCGGGGCTTGAGGCTGAAATCCTCAATGATGTCGGCGATAATGCGCTGCTTGCGCTCAGCGGCGCTCATCAGCTCCTCCATCGTCGCCCAGCGCTTGCGCAGCACCGCCTTCTGGAAGTTATTGAGGTTCTTGGTCTTCTGCTCGAACCACTCGTCAATCTTCTTCTGCGACGTCAGGCGCTGCGGCACGTCGCGCGCTGCGTACTTGAGGTCCAGCACCACCTTGTCCGCCACGGCCTGGTGGAATTTGTAGGTGTGGATGTAGGTGCCGAAGACCTCCCGCGTCGTTTTTTTGTCCCGCTTCAGCAGCGGCGTGCCGGTGAAGCCGACGAAGATCGCGTGCGGCAGCCAGCGCTTCATCTGTCGGTTCATGTCGCCGCCCTGCGTGCGGTGGCACTCGTCCACAAACACATAGAAATGACCATGCACGGGCGGCGGCGCGCCTTTCAGGTCCGCCGTGTCGAATTTGTGGATCAGCGCGCAGAGGAGCCGCGGCATGGTCGCGCCGAGTTTCTCGACGAACTGCTGCCGCGAAGTGATCCGCGGCGCCGGCGCGTCTTCGCCAATGACGCCCGCGTTGCGCATGACGCCCTCAATCTGCTTGTCCAGCTCATCGCGATCGGTGATGACCAGCACGCGGCCATGGGGATCGTGCTCCAGCAGCCACTTGGCCAGCAGCACCATCAGGATGCTCTTGCCACTGCCCTGGGTGTGCCAGATCACGCCGCCTTCGCGACGCCGGGCGATGCGCTCCTGCGCGGCTTTGATGCCGAAATACTGATGCGGCCGCGGCACTTTTTTCTTGCCGGCGTCGAAGATGACGAAATTGCGGATCAGGTCCAGCAGCCGATCTTTGCGGCACAGCTGCGCCAGGGGTTTGTCCAGCAGCGTGCCCGGCGCCAGCGCCGTGTCGCCGTCTTCGTCCTTCCACTGCACGAAGAAGCTCTCCGGCGTGCCGACGGTGCCGTAGCGCAGGCCCTGCGCGTCGCTGCCCGCAAACAGCAGCTGCGCGGTCGCGAAGAAGTTCTTGTTGAAGATGTCCTCCTGGTTGGTGATAAGCTGCCGGACGCCGTCGGCCACGTCCACCGAACTGCGTTTGAGCTCCATCACCGCCACGGCGATGCCATTGAGGTACAGCACGATGTCCGGCCGGCGCTCGTGACCGCCCTTGAGCGTCACCTCCTCCGCCAGCGCGAAGTCGTTCTTCTCCGGATGCTCCCAGTCGATCAGCTGCACGTCATCATGCGGATGCCCGACCGCTACCTGCACCTTCACCGGATAACGCAGCAAATTATACGTGCGCATATTGGCCTGGTACAGGGTCACGCCCGTCGTGTCAACCGCCGCCAGCAATTTCTGCAACGCCGCCGCAATCTGCGCCGCCGAATAACCCCGCGACAACAAATTCGCCCGCAGTATCTCGACCTCAACCGGACGGTTTCCCGCGCGCTGCTGCCAGTCACCCAGATAACGGTAGCCCAGGCACCCCGGACACGACGCATCCGTGAACAACGCAATCACGCGATTCTGCGTCACGCGCTCAGGACGAGGTTGTATAGGCATGTGAACTCCTTTGGCTGCTACTTCAGCGGCTGATGTCGCCGCCCTGGCCTGATGCCAATGCGGCTTCGCCTTTGGTCGTCAGGCGATATTTTTGCAGCCGGCTGTTCGGCTTGTCTGGAAGGGTGTATTCGATGGTTTGCTCGGCTAACAACAGCCGAATAACCTTGTTCAACTGACCAGATACTTCCTTGTGGCCCAAACCAACCGATATTTCGCTCTTCGAACACGCACCGGCACGCAATAGACCCAGAACACGAATCTCCAACGACTCTGGCCGCGACTCTGGCCGCGACTCTGGCCGCGACTCTGGCCGCCTAGCTGCCTGGCGCCAGAGTGTCAATACGAAGCCATCGCGTATCTCGAAATCCGGTTCGTGTAGACCTGCTTTCAGGCAACGCCGAATCATGTCACCTATGCCAGTTCCCATGCGTTCAATGTAGCGGGTCAGATAAAGCGGCTCGGCCAGCAACGGATTTGCCGGCACGGAGCCGTGTGGCTGCCGGAGCTTTTCCAATGTCAGCGAGGGTGGCAATGCCCCCGGATTCCAAACTTCCAGCCGGTCGGAGAAAAGCATCACTTGTACGCTGCCATTACTCGTGTAGTCCCGATGCGCCACAGCATTTACGATGGCCTCCGCCACCACCTCGCGGGGAATTTCATAGCTAACCGGGGCTTGCGGTCCATCAGCCCTAGTGCCAACGCTAAGGTTGATCTTCGACATCACGAAATCAACCGCTTGATCCACCAATGCAAACACCGTGCCCTTGTAGACCTGATACGACGGAATCGGCTTTGTTACTTCTGTGCCATGAAAATGGGCACACTTCACCTCGGATGCGATGAGGAAACGTTGCGGCTGTCGCGCGAACAACAGCACGGCGGCGTTTGTTGGGCGTCCGTCATTCAACAGGTTCATGTGCGTCAACAGTTCTTTCGGCGATGCGCCTTCACTTAACGGGAACCCCCGAGACCGCCGCGCCTCACGAATGAAGCGTTTCATGCCTTCGACATCTAAATCTGACAGCGTGGCAACTGGACATGCCGCGGCATCAAACGGGCCGGTGCGGATGAGCTCACGATCTTCCAGAATCTGCACCAGTGCAGCATATACAGCCGACACCAGCTCCGCCGAGGTTAGAAACCGTCGCCGGATTAGATCGCTGCCGGCCCGCCGAATCAACGCCTGCATTTTGGGGTGCTTTGTCTTGTCATCACTGCCTTTAACAAAAATCAGCCTCGACTTGTGTTGACTGGTCGCCAGATCAAACTCGCGCTGTGTAGGGGAAATCCCCTCTGCATCTTCGAAGCCGTAGTCATTGCCGAAGAGACCGATGTATACCCCACAGCCTCTCACCTCATCACGATACACTTCGTCGGTACGACGGTCGGCGGCAGGAACGTCCTCAAACAAAAACGGCTCAAAAAAACGCCGCAAGAGTGCGTCGCCATGCAGAAAATCACGCAAGGCCGCCCGCTCTTCCGCGAACTCCTTTTGCACGCTGCTGATGAAGACCTTGATGCTCATGTTGCTTTTTACATCCTCTCGACTTGCCCCTTGCCACTCTTACACCAGCCTGGTCCTCCCGGTCAGCAGCTCCTGCATCATGCCCTGTTTAATGTCGGCGGTCTTCGCCCGCCGACGCTCAAGAACCTCAATCTCGGCATGGGTGGTTGCATGGGACGTAGGGGACGTAGGTTCGTGCATTTCCTGTCCCCTGTGTCCTCTGCGTCCTCTTTGTCCCATGCCTATACGTCTCATAGGTCCCATTCGTCCCCTTTGTCCCATTCCACCGCCTTAAAACTCACACCAGCCTCGTCCTCCCGGTCAGCAGCTCCTGCATCATCGCCTGTTTAATGTCGGCGGTCTTCGCCCGCCGACGCTCAAGAACCTCAATCTCGGCATGGGTGGTTGCATGGGACGTAGGGGACGTATGTTCGTGCATTTCCTGTCCCCTGTGTCCTCTGCGTCCTCTTTGTCCCATGCCTATACGTCTCATAGGTCCCATTCGTCCCCTTTGTCCCATTCCACTGCCTTAAAACTCATACCAGCCTGGTCCTCCCGGTCAGCAGCTCCTGCATCATGGCCTGTTTCATGTCGGCGGTCTTCGCCCGCCGACGCTCAAGAGAATCGATCTCCGCATCCATGTCCGACAACACCGACGCTATCGCGGCTTGCTCAGCGAGCGTCGGTGGTAGTTCAACCAGAAAGTTCTGGAACGTTGGTAAACGTAGTGAATCGACTGTTGCTTTGACGGTATTCTGAAGCGCCCAAGCACCGAAGAACTGCGTCATATAGGCATGGAGAAAGCGGGCTGATACATCTTCGCGGAACTGGGTGATAGCATACACACGTTGATGAACGTCAAAGCGACCGTTTATATAGTGAAAAATACTCCCAATATTACCTTCGCCCGGTATTAATATCGCTTCGCATTCGTAGGAAAACGAGTTGATGTGTTCGACATCAGCCGACCTCACAAAGAACGGATACTCACCGTTGTCCACCTTATCTTCATTATTTTTCTTGCCAGTTTTGATGCGAGCGATATTTCCAAGTAAAGCTTCACACCACTCCCCCTTGAATCCCGGCATGCGGGTTTGGCCGGTGAGGAGTTGTTGCATGGCGGCCTGTTTGAGGTCGCGTTTTTTGGCGATCAGTCGGTCCAGCCCCGCCAGCAGTGCATCCACATCGCTCAACGCCGCCGCTATCGCCCGCTGCTCGGCCTTTGCTGATGGAAAGGTAACAGCAAATGACTTAACGATTGCACCACTAAAGTTTGGTTGGCCTCCTTGTGTATAGGTATGTATAAAGCGGCTCTTGTATAAAGTCAGGAACTGGAACAGGTATTCGGTATCAACACGCTTTGTAAATATAGCGAGAACAGCTTGGTTGATCGCTGCTTCGATATTGGTCACCGCACAAACTCCAGCTGTGGCTCCATAGAGCGCGAGGAGCAAGGTCCCCTTATCGACGAACTTTACAGCTGAATTTGTAGCACCCAATTCTGTAATTCGTCCCTGAACGTCCGTAATCCTGCCTTGGTTAAGGTCGCTTGATGTGATCCACGAAATATCCCCGCCATAATAAGCTGGATTTGACGTATTAGGCGTACCTCCAGAAAAACATTGGGCAAAATCCCCAATATGACAAACCTCCCACTCTTCTGGAATGACTCCGACTTCGGTCATCTTATATCCATTTGGCATATCAGTCATGGCCGGCCTCCGTGAGGAATGTGCAAAATTTGCACATACTGGTATTCGCACATTTCCCTTTCATTGCTGGCGTTCCGGATATGCCTGGTGGTGTATGAGCGGACGCCGTCCTGCCCCATATGTTCCAAAATGGAACGTACTGATTCTTGATCCAACTCACCGGTCTTGAAGATATTTGCCAGGTGCTTGGTGACGGCTGGCCGTTTGACGTCGAAAACCTGCGCCATCTGCTTCTGGGTCAGCCAGACGGTATCCCGTTCCAGCCGCGTCGGCACCGTGACTTCGCCGTCCGGCGAGGTGAAGAGCACGAGCGGGTAGTCGGTCGCTTGTTCGGAAAGCTTGCTCTTGTTCATGCTTTGAACCCCATCCTTTCGAGATGCCCGGCGACCTTTGCTTCCAGGTCGGCGACGCTGGCGGCGAGTTGCGGCAGCGGCGTGTCGTAGCGTTCGGCGAGCTGGCGGATGCGGCGGGCGAGGGACTGCGACACGCGGTCGAGTTCGTTCTGCACGCCGGCGGCCAAAGCGGGCAGCCACTTGTCGTCCACGACCATGGTTTTGATGTCATCGACGCTGAGCCGCGCGTATTGATCGTAGGCGCGCTGGTCGAGTGCGGCGTCAGCGTCTTTGACCTTGTTTTTCAGGTCGCTTTGCTGCTGGTCGAGCCTGGACCATTCACGCATGACCTTGGCCTCGTCGGCGTAATCGGGATCGGCTTTGATTTCCTTGAGGCGTCGGCTGACCTCGGCCTTGTTGAGTTTTTCCAGTTCCGCGAAGGCGCCGTCTTCGCCGCCGTGTTCCTCTTCCAGATCGCCGAGTGCGGCGGCGACGGCGTCCAGGTCGGCCTGGAGCGCGTCCAGCGCGGCCTGTTCGTCGGCGAAGTAGCGGGCGATGACGGTTGACTTGGGGATCAGATCGCAGGTCCAGCCCTTGTCCTTCAACTCGCCTTTTTTCTTGCCGGTCTTGGCTTCTTCCAGCACGCGGCGGGTTTCGGCAACCCAGCCATCGGCGGCGATGAGATAGCAGTCGTCCTGCATGGTGTCGGCCCAGTAGTCCATCAGGTGCTGATAGAGATCGTAGGCATCCAGCAGCGGCGCGGCGCGGATAGCGGCCAGCAGGTCGTCGGCAAGGACGGCGATGAGCTCCTTGGGCTTGTCGTCCTTGCCAAAGCCTTTCAGCTGCGGGATGGCCCTGGCCTGCCACGCCGCGAAGCTGGCATTGACGGTCGCCTTGAAGGCGTCGAACTCGGCATGCCCGAAGATGGCAGCACGCGCCTCGGCAATGGGCAGCCGCAGCTGGCAATAGCCGGGGCGGTCAGCCGCCGAAAACAGGGCCGCACGCACGCTTGGAAGGACCTGCCAGTAGGCGGCAAGGGCGTCGATATCGCGCTCGGGGATGCCGCCGCGCAGATGGGCGGCGATGTCCTGGATATCCTCGGGCTCGGTGCTGTCGATGTAACGCGGTAGATTGAGGTTGTAGTCGTTCTTCGCGTCGGCGATTTCCTCCAGGGGCACCATGCGCGCGTAGCGCGGGGTGTCGGCCAGGCGCGTGAAGGTATCGACGATGCGATGGATGTCCTGCTCGCGGAGGCGGTTCTTATTGCCGTCCTTGAGAAAGTCCTTGGAAGCGTCGATCATAAAGACGCCCTTGCGGGCGTTGGCGTTCTCTTTGTCGAGAACGAGAATGCAGGCGGGTATGCCCGTGCCGTAAAACAGGTTGGCGGGCAAACCGATGATGCCCTTGAGGTAGCCCGAGTTGACGAGCTTTTTGCGGATGAGGGCCTCGGCATTGCCCCGAAACAGGACGCCATGCGGCAGGATGCAGGCGGCCTTGCCCGTGCTTTTCATGGAGCGGATGATGTGCAGCAGATAGGCGTAGTCGCCTTGCTTGGCGGGCGGCTCGCCCCAAGTAAAGCGCTGATAGGGGTCGTTGCCCGGCGTCAGGCCGCTGGACCAGGTCTTGTCGGAAAATGGCGGATTGGCCACCACGTAGTCGTAGGTGCGCAGCTGCTCGCCATCCTTGAATTTGGGCGCGGCCAGGGTGTTGCCGCTGAGGATGCTCGCGGTGGGGAAGTCGTGCAGGATCATGTTCATGCGGGCGAGGCCGGCGGTGGTCACGTCCTTCTCCTGGCCCTCCAGGGTGATGTGCCTGCCCGCTTCGGCAGCGACTTTCAGCAGCAGCGAGCCGGAACCGCAGGTCGGGTCGTACGCTGTCGTGGCCGACACCGTGTTCTTCGGCGAGATGCCGATGACCTTGGCAATGATACGGCTGACTTCGGCCGGCGTGTAAAACTGGCCCTTGCTTTTGCCGCTCTCAGTGGCGAAGTGCCGCATCAGGTACTCGTAGGCGTCGCCGAGGATGTCGTCGTGCTCGGCACGATTCTGCGAGAAGTCCAGCTCGGGCTTCTGGAAGATGCTGATCAGGTTGGTCAGGCGATCCACCATCGCCTTGCCCTCGCCGAGCTTGTTCGGGTCGTTGAAGTCCGGGAAGTCACTGCGGGCCAGCCGGGAATTGTTATCGATCAACGGCTGGATGATCTGCGTGTTGATCCGGTCGCCGATGTCGCTCTGGCCCTTGAGCCGGACCATGTCGACAAAGCTCGCGCCCGTGGGAATGCACACCGGCGGTTCGAGCGCGTCGGAGTTCGCGTATTTGTCCGATATGTACTTGATGAACAGCATGAACAGGACGTAGTCCTTGTACTGACTGGCGTCCATCCCACCGCGTAATTCATCGCACGACGCCCACAAGGAACTGTAAAGCTGTGATTTCTTCAAAGCCATGACGTCACTAGTCCTTATCGCTATGGCGGCTCAGGCAGGAAAGCGCCCGAGCCGAGTTGTTCTTGAAAGGCATGATGGCCAAAGGTGACACTCGCGCCGGCGGCGAGACGGCTGCGCAAAGCGCGCATGTACAATACCCCTGACACGGCTGCGGACCACAAACCGCCCGCCGCCACTCCACGGCGCCAGGCAAGGACCGCCAGCCAGCCGACTTGATCGCCCCCACCCCCGCAGCCATTGCATCCCCCATATCAGGCATTGTCTTCTCCAGATGCGCTCGCAGCCACGCTCCACGGAGCCCCCCCGACGGCATCACGCATCGCGGCCCGCCACCGCCCTCCTCACGCCCGACATCGACATTGTCCGAGCGCAGCAGCAGCCGAAACGCGGCAGCGTGGCCGAAGCACCTTGAAACGGCCATAAAAGTAGCGCCATCGCACCGTTTTGCCAGTTGCTGCCGCCAGCGAAATGAACGCGCCAGGTAACCGGTCAGTGTACACCCCGGCGCTTCGCTGGGACAATTTGCAGGAAACCCGCGGCCCGCCGCCGCCCAGCCATCCGACCTTGATTTCCGCCGACCTTTACGGCATCGGTTTCATAGGAGTAACTATTCATGCGGCGGGGGAGACGGGCCGGGTACGGTCGGCGTGGATGACGAGGACGGTTTATTGAGCCGTCTTGTCGGAGTGGGCGAGACGCCCACTCCACGGCCGCGAGACGTAATCGGTAAGTAACCACTCCGGTGGGGTAAACACCGGGGACAATTTGCAGGAACCCCACGGCCCGCCGCCGCCCAGCCATCCGACCTTGATTTCCGCCGACCTTTACGGCATCGGTTTCATAGGAGTGTACACCCCGGCGCTTCGCTGGGACCATTTGCAGGATACCCACGGCCAGTCGCCGCCCATATGGGAGACTAACCAGGCAGCAAGTTTCATAGGAGTGATTGATATTTGTTGTCCCGGCGGCCGTTTTGAACACCCCGCCGCATACCGTCATCCCGGTGGTATTTGAGCGCTGAAAGCGCGATCGATGATAGCCCAGGGCAAGCGACGCCGAAGGCGGAGCGTCGCCCTGGGTAGAGCGCAAGTATTGTTCGTGTTCCTCGGCCTCTTTGGCCCCAGTCGGCTTCGCCGACTGGGGCCAAAGAGGCAATGGAACGATGTGTCTTCCCTTTCCTGTACCTAAGCGCCCTGCACGGTGTTTTTTTAGGCCGCCCCTACGGGGCTCCTATCGGATAGGACTCCTACCCAGGGCGACGCGCCCTGCAGGCGCTTGCCCTGGGCTGTCTTAGGCCGCGCCTTTGGCGCTGAAAACCAAAGGCCGCAAGAAAGCTTGGTAGCAATGGCTGACCAATTACGGGTAAGATATTCTGGGCCGCATTTGTTGCTTTGAAAAGGGAAGTTTTGATTGAAAATCGAAAAAAGCTGAACTGCTTAACGCCTTGCGGCCTTCGCCTCGCGACAGCCGCAAGGCGCTGAGCGTCAGCAGCTGTGAGCATGGTCTGGAATTTTCTCCGCTGTTTACGCGGAAGTCATGTCTATTTTTGGCTAAAGCAAGGCTGATAAAAACGCTTGCGCAGGCGAAAATCGTTTGGTGCTCCTTTTCGGATGACCTCGAACGAATTGAACTGCTGGAGCGAGTCCCTACGGTGCCTATTTCGTCATCTGACGTCTCTGCCCCGGCGCCGGTTGCCGCCATGTCAGTGACAGCCAGACAAATCCCCAGGTGCATACAAGCCCAGACCTCTGCCGTGCGCTCTGGAGCGGAAAATTTTGCCCGCACCGCATCCTCAAGGAGCAACGCTGGCAAGAAATCAAACAATGCGTCAAGAAGGCCATGCCACATTATGCACCCATGCCGGGTCTTAGGAGGGTGCATTGAGCAAGCGCCACCAAGCCCGACCAGGGCAGATGGAAGAGCTCTCAGAGAATCATAAAAATAAAACCATCGTTTCAAATATTTGTTTTAAACCGGCGTTTCATGGTTAGTGATCGCCAAAGTGCGGCCACCAAGGTTTGCGTGATCAGGAGTAGCAGGACATACCAACCCAGGAGGAACGACCATGAAGAAACACCACACAACTTATTTTGCAGCCCTCGTTCTCGGCGCCGGCGTCTTGATGGCCAGCAATGTCCAGGCCGGCGGTCATCACCGTGAGCGCCATCCGGATTTGCGTCTGGCGGTAGACATCATTGGCACCATCCTCTACGCGGCATCGCCCAAAACCGTCGTGGTTGCGCCAGAGCCAACACGAACCTATGTCGTAACCGAACCGGTCTGCCGCCCACGCACAGTGATTGTTACCGAACCGGTCTGCCGCCCACGCACGGTGGTTGTGAGCAGCAGCTACTGCCCGGCGCCCGTGGTCTATCATCGCCCGGCGCCCGTGGTCTATCATCGCCCGGCGCCCGTGATCCACCACCGTTCAAGCGGCCACTTCGATAGCGGTCGCGGGAACCATGACCGCGGTCGCGGCAATCACGTCACCGTCCGCCACGGCGGACGTCGCGGCCGCTGAGTAGGAATCTCACAACCGCACCGCAGCACCTGCGCCCGGCTGGAACCCCTTCCAGCCGGGCGCAGTTTTTTTGGTGCAAGTAAGAATCGCGCCAGAGGGCGGTTGCAGTCTTTGCGCACAACTTGGACGCCGCGACGGCACTTGCCAATCTGGCGCGACAACCCGACCAGCGGCATTTCTGCCTCGCCGTCACGAGTGCCTGGAGGCTCCCCCCTTGCCGGCGCTACTTGCGTTTGGCCAGCCACGCCTGCAGTTGCCGGATACTCTCGTCGAGTTCCGGACTAGGCGACATTTTCCGTGCCTCCTGCAGCTGTTGCAACGCCTCGGCCCAGTCTTCCCGGGCCATCGCGACGCGAGCCAGGGCCATGCGGGCTTCACGGGTAAATTCCGGGAGCAGCCGCGCGCGCGCGAAGCAGTCCTCGGCTGCCACCAGCTGACCATCGTCCAGAGCCAAGCGCCCCAGCGCGAGCAGCGCCGCGCCATCAAGGGGGTTTGCCGCCAACACCTGCCGCAGATAGGACCCGGCGGCGGTGCTGTCACCCGCCAGCAGGGCCAGTTGGGACTGGAGACGGCCGTAGGCGCCGCGGTCATCACCAGTCAACGCCGTCCCATCCCCGAGCAGTGCCAGCACCCGCCGCGCCTCTTCCTCGGCACCAGCGGCCAGCAGCGCTTGCGCGCAGCGCAACAACAGCCCCGGCGGTGCGTCAACGCCCGCGCGAGCCTGGCTCTCCAGCTGCTGCGCCGCCAGCCGATAGAGTTTCTCCGACAAAAACAACTCGAACAGTGTCTCCTGCATGCTGTCCGTCGCCACGGCGAAGCGCCGCGCCACGTCCAGCACAGCCATCGCCTCGCGATTGCGCCCGGCCTGCAGCTCCGCGTTGGCGATGACGCCCCACAGCCAAGTCTCCGTCGGCGCCGCGAGCACCTCGCTGCGGGCCAGTAACGCCGCATCAGCCAGGCGCCCCTGCTCGGCCAGGGCCTGAATGAGCATCAGCCGGCAGGAACGATCCTCGGGCCGCCACAGCAGCGCCTGCCGGCAGGCTCCCTCGGCAGCCAACGCATGGCCCCGCTCCAGCTCACAGCGCGCCAACAACGACCACAACTCGCCAGTGTCCAGACCGTGTGTCGTCGCCAACAGCACGCGCAGTTCCTGCGCTGCGGGCGTGTGCTCGCCCTGCATCACCAGCAACTTCGCCACATTCAGTCGCGCACGATGAAAATCAGGCGCGCGTTCGCACGCATCGCGAAATGCCGCCAGGGCCGCGCCGCGCTCCTCGGCACGAAGAAGAAAAACGCCGCGCGCAAATGGCAGCGCCGCGCTGCTCTCTGCGGTCGTCGCCGCCCGCAGCAGCTCGGCTGCCGCCGCCGGTGCCATACCCTCGGCCTGCTGCAGCAAAGACGCTTCGGCCTCGCTCAAGCCCGGCTCGACAGCATGAGCCAGCACGCCCAAAAAACCGGCCAGTAGCGCGCAACCAAAACCGAGCCAGCGCAACCGGCCAAGCCTGCCCATACACAATAAATTCCACGGCATCTTCATGTTATACACTTTTCCAATACAACAATTACACGACAAAGGTAATTACACATAAGGACAACTGCAGTCGTCACTTGCAACAAACGAAGAAAATGCATTTTACAGATGAATAGACTTCACCGCCCAAAGGGCGGCGACACGTGTTACCGGCAACGAAAAAACGCCGCCGATGCAGAGGGTCGGACATGATGACTGGAGCTAAGTATATCATCTGCTGCCAGCCATAACAACCAGCCCCATGCCTGTTCACACCGGCAGCAATGACCAAATCCCCCCCCAGAAACTCAGCTCCAGAGCCGCAACAACGCCAACAACGCCCCCGCACCGGGCCGAAACCCCTCACATAGCAGAATAAGCGGCGCCGACGCGTGACATAAGCAATAGCCCCCGACAAATAGCCACAGGCAACTTTCTGCCCGGCACACGAAAATCACCCTGGCAGCAATGAGTTGCATTACTGCATGAAAAATGCATTCAATGCAATTTTAATAACAAAAAACAATGCACTAAATCGCACAAAGAAAAGACGAAAAATACACACCGGGAAACATCAGATTTCATCTATTACAAGTGTAATAATCTATTATTCAGCAAATTATAAATTTTCATAACAAGTCACAAAATGCTGTTATCACCCACTTTTTTCATATTTTTATCATTGCAATTAAATGAAAGACATTATACATTCCGGTCAATGAAGCACTCCGCGCGGGGTGCAAGAGGAAACCCATGGGAAACCAGGAAAGGCAAAAGGACATGGTAGTTCACGACAACGCGCAGTTCACCCGTCTCACCTTCGATGGCACCTTCACCCAGGAAATCCGCGATGCCCTGCACCGGAAGCGTATTGAGCTGGGGCTGCCCTTCCAGAATGTCGCCAAATTTTTCGGCATCAACTGGTCGACCTTTCGCAAGTGGGAGCAAGGGCCGACCCTGCAATGCGAAATCAGCTATCGCCCCGTCATCGAGAAGTTCATCAATGGCGATCTTGATGAAGAAATCAACGACTTGTTCACCTACAAACCGTACGTCACCCTCAGTGGCAGTCGCCAGGCCCTTCCCGAAAACATCAATCTGTGTCTGGAACGCATTGGCAGCGCCTACGCCCTCTGCCGCAATCGCCCCGAACTGCGCGAGGAAATTCTCCACTTGGTAGACAAGGTGACCTTCAAGGCCCTTGAAGACCTCCTTAACCACCATGCCGGCGAAGAACTACTGCCCAAAAGCAGCCGCTAAAACCTGCCCGCCACGCGATCCGTTAGCGGCAGCAGAAAGGCCCGCAGCGACCACGTCGCTACAGGCCTTTACTATTTTCATCGTGGCTTATGCTGCCGCGATGGCCGTGCCAGCGGCATACTGTCGCCGGCACGGAGAACGCCTCACCACTGACCGGCGTCTTTGTCCGGATCTTGGTAAAGCTCGTTCAGGGCCTTCTTCTCGACGATACCGCCAGTCTGGTCTTCTTCCGGCGGGCAGAGTTCCCACTTGGGCCCCGGGAAGACTGGCGTCTGGAAGTTGTTCTGAGGAATGTTTTTGGTCTTCTCCTGGAACTCCATGCAGGCGCGGATGCAGCCTTTGGCGCCACAAACCGCCAGATAGCCGCAATGGCTGGATACCTGCATGATGTAGGGATAACCCATGGTACCCGGAAATTCCGGGTTTTGCCGATGCCACTGAGCCCGTCCCAACGAATGAGTGATCTTGTAGGCGAGCTCCTCAGACATCGTCGTGTCAGTGATGTCGAGGTTGAAGCCGGGGAAGTAGCGCTTCAGGAATGGCGAGGCCTTGTAGTTGATGCCATGATGCGTCGCCGTACAGCGGCCCATATTGACATCGCCCCATTCGTATTCCTGGCCTTCGATGTTGATCTTGATGCTCGGGCCACCCTTGGGCGGAATGGCGTTGCCGGGGCAATCCTTCACGCACTTCATGCAGCGCTTGCACAAGGTGCCAGGCTTGATCAGCGGGTCGGGCTCCAGCACCGCGTCCGTCAAAATCGTGCCGAGGCGCACGCGCGGACCAAAGACCGGATGCAGAAAGACCTTCGACCAACCCATCTCACCCAGGCCACAGGCCATGCCCGCGATGCGCACCTGAATCTGCACGTCCGGGGATGGCCGGCCGGGGATCGGATCGGGATTGTTCGGATAGGTCTCCGGCACGCCCGGATAGACCGGCACCGCCTCGAAACCGCATTCCTCAATGAAGCGGCTGAGTTCGTCCGTCACGATCGGCCGGAACAACGTGTTCAGACGATTGTAGGCGTAATACGTGTAGTTGTTCCAATGCGTGCCTTCCGTAATGCCACGATAGGTGCTTCGCGGGATCGGCTGCACAATCGATATCACCGACTTGCAGTCCGGAAAGATATTCAGCGGGTGCATCCGCTCCGGCGCTTCCGCAAAGCGTTCGATGTTGGCAACGCCGACGACGTCCACGCCGCCACCGCCACCGCCGATCTTCATCGCCAGGTCCTTCAACATCTTTGACGTCAAGACTTTTGCTGACATGCTGAGCTCCTCCAGAGTTATTGTACCTTGTCGCCGACAATATCACGGCCCCACGGGGCACTCTGTCGGAAGGGATGGGTGAATTTTTCCTGGGTGGCGCCCCGTTCTTCGAGGGCGGCGATGCAGACCCGGGAGCAAGCGGCGGCGACGCGCTCAACCGTGTTGAACCGGCCTTCGTTGGTCACAAAAGCGCCATTGCGGCAACGGCGGCACAAGTCGTTGTCCCGCGCGGCGACCAGGCTTTCGCAGCCCGCGAAACCCGCCTTGGTGCCCTTGTCCGGGTTCAGCGCCTGCAGCGGACAGGCCGCCACGCATTTGCCGCAATCTTTGCACAGATAGGGCTGGAAGGGCTTGTCGGCCTCCAGCTCGGCGTCGGTCAGCAACATCGCAAAGCGCTGGCGGGGGCCGAACTCCGGTGTCAAAAAAAGCCCGTTCAAGCCGGTCTCGCCAAGCCCGGCTGCTTGCGCCATAATACGATACTGAAGGATGACGTTCGGCGCGGGCTTGCCCGGCTCCACTGGGACGCCCACCGGCTGACCAGTGCAGTCATACGCGAACAACGGCACGGCCTCAAATCCGCGCGCTTCCATCCAGATATTCACATCGTAGGTCGTCTTGGCCAAAAAGTTATCTTCGAGGTCGATGAAGCCGAACTGCGCGAAGGAGTTGTCCATCTCCGTGCCCTGTTCGATACCGCGCAGCGCACCGCGGGGGATCTTGCGGCCAATGATGATCACGTTCTTGGCCTGCGGGAATATGGACAGCGGGTTGTCTTCCTTGGGCAGATAAGCCAGGGACGCCGTCGAGGCAATGCCGACCAAATCAGCGCCGAAGCTCTTCGCCGCAGCCTTGAGTTCTTGTGAGGTCATGACTTATTCTCCTTTCTTCGGCAGGGGCTTCACCGTGGCCTTGCCATGAATGTCCCGTTCCCACACGGCGCGCTTGCGGAACGGCGTATTGAAGCGCTCCTCAATCTTGTCTTCCAAAGCGACCATGCAGGCACGGCCGCAAGCCGCCGCCAAGCGGTCAAGCGGCTCGAAACGCAGCCCGCCGCTGTTCTGCCGGCCATTCTGGCAGAGCCCGCAGAGCTTCGTGTTCAAGGCAAAAGTGCTCGCGCCCGAAGCCGTCAACGCCTGTAGCGGACAGGCCCGCAAGCAGGCATCGCAGTCCTTGCACAAATCCAGCTCGACCAGCGGATCGCCAGCCAGCTCCAGGTCCGTCAATATCAACCCAAAGCGCTGACGATGGCCGTACTTGCTGGTCAAAAAGAACCCGCCCTTGCCAATGCTGCCCAAACCCGCCGCCTGCGCAAAAAATTTCGTGTCGAGACTGACGTTGGCGGCGACGCCTTCGTTGCCGATGACCTTGTTTTCGCCACCGGGCATGCCGCCGCTCAGTGGCATGGCTTCAGCGCCGCAGCGTTCGAGGTCATTGCACAACGCGTAGGTCACGCGCGGAAAAAAGATCCCCTCGTGCCAGTCCCGGCCGTACATCGCATAGGTAGAATTGAAATTGGTACCTTCTTCCACGCCGCGGAAAGCCCCGCGCAGAATCTTCCGGCCAATGACGATCACCGACTTGCACTGCGGCATGATCGACCGCGGGTTCTTACCCGGCGCCAGATCAGCCCAGCGTTCGTACGACGCGATGCCGATAAGGTCCGCGCCGTGCTCTTTCGCCCGTTGTTTCAGTTCAGCTGCATTCATGCTAACCACACCTTTTTGATGAGTTGCCTTTGCTTCCTGCCCCGCTGCCATGCGGAACAACACCTGTAAACGAAAAACTTTATTGATCCTTGAACGCCATGATGTTGGCCGCCGTTTCCTTCAGACGCAGCAACAGCTCCCAGTCGTCACCGTCAGCCGGATGGCGCCCGCGGGGATAAAAGATGCCCAGCGCTGCCCGCAGGCCGTACTCAGGCAGCGGCAGTGGCACCGCCAATGCGTGAATCAACGCGTCCCTACTGAAAGAACAATGGCCGCTCGCCCGGATGTGCGCCAGTTCCACCTGCAGCGTCGCCAGATCATCGACCTCGGGCCAACCGCGATCCGGCAGCGTACGACCCGCCAGCCAAGTCTTGAGCTCGCTCTCCCGCAACAGGCTCAACAGCACCCGTCCCGTCGCCGTCGACAACAGCCGGTCGTCTTCGCCCTCCTGCGCCGACACCCGCAGGGCCTGCGTGCTCTCCAGAGCCACCAGCGTCCGCCGTTTGCCACGTTCGTAGAGACAAAAAACTGCTGTTTCCTGCACCCGATGCACCAGTTCGGACATCAGCCCGTGCGCATGCTGCGTCAGCCGTTGCACCACTCCGCCGGTATTACCCAGCTGCCGCGACTTGACCCCCAGGACATAATGACGGCCACTGACCTGATCCGCATAGCCCAATTCCACCAGCGTCGCCAGAATGTTGTGTGCCGTCGGCCCCTTCAACCCCGAACGCGCCGCCAAGTCCCCCAGCCCAAGGCCCTCTGGCCCAGCCGAGCTCAGCAGCTCCAATAATGCCATGCACCGTTCTATGGACTGAATCATGCCACGGTCACTCGTTCGCACCCACCAACAAACCGTATGTTTGGTTACACGAAAAACTCAGCAATGCTGAATTATCATTCAATGATGATAAAAAATACCATGCCGCAACCATTTTGCAAACGCCCCAAACAAGAAAATTTGCCGCTAGCGGCACCGAGCCGAGTCAGCGGCACCAAGCCGAACCTGGTGCGACAGGCCGCTTCTTCGGTCTGATCCGACTGATCCGACTGATCCAACTGATCCGACTGATCATCGACCTGATCGGTCCGATCGGTCCGATCCGTCCGATCCGTCCGCGACAAAAGACAGCAAATCCGTCCGGCCCGTCCGCGCAATATTTTTATCGCGCGTGGACTTGAAATCACAAAAGAAGCCTGCGATACTTATATCATGACATATATCATGGCATAGGAGGCCCTCATGTCCCGCAAAGAAAAATCGCCGGTTGGTTTACGTGTTCGTTATGGCATTGTGGAGTTGTTGTATCGCGCGCCGTCGCGGGAGACGCAGTTACCGTCCGCGTCGGAGTTGGCGAGCCGCTACAACATCTCGATGAGCACCGTCAACCGCGAATTGAAGAAGCTGGTTGAGGAAGGTCTGATCATCGGCCGGCAGGGCGTGGGAATGTTCACGGTCCCCAATGTGATCAAGATCGACGATCGGTTGCTTGGTCGGCGGCTTGTCGGCATCATCTACGGCGATGGCCGTTATTTGTGTTACGGCCTCTGCGAGTGGACCTTCATCACCAGCTGCGGCTTCGCGCTGCTGCCGGGGATAGCGCATCCACGATATGTGAATCTCATTGCCGGTCATCCCGACGACATTGCCGCGGAACTGCAATCACAGAGTCTGGACGGCATCATCGCCATCAGGCCATCGAAAAACCTCGCCCAGGCCCTGCAGACACTGCAATCCCATGGCATGCCAGTGGTCGCCGCCGGGAGCAACGTCGAGGGCATGCCGTCCCTCCTGGCTGATCACCGCCAAGCGGGACGCGACATGGCCAGGCAACTCCAGCAACGCGGCGTCCGCAGCATTCTATGGATGTCTTTCGATCCCATTTGCAGGGAACACCTAGCCGGTCTGCGGGAGTACTGCGCCGAAGCCAATACCAAAATCAAGATCAGCGAAGTCGCCAACATGAGCGAATTCGAGGCCAAGGTCAGCGATTACGCGCAGAAGAACGCCTTTCCCGACGCCGTCTTTCTCCACGGCGAGACGATCTGCGCCCTCCCGTCTACGCTGCAGCGCCTCGGCATCACGCCGCCAAATTGGCTGACGCTATCCGAAATTGAAAGCGCCGAACGACTGGCGAAGCACCACGGCCTCGTCCGCGCCTTCCCCTACCGCGACATCGCCCGCCAGGCCGCCGCATGCCTTGAAGAGCTGTTCGCGGGCAAGACCGTCGCCCCGGAATACACCTTTCACTATCAGGTCTCCGAGATGTAATCCCCGCCGATCCGAATACAACCAAAGGAAAAGACATGACGCCGATGTTCCGCCCCATCCATGCTTGGCTCAGCGCGATAATGCTGGCCGCCGGCGCCCACGCCGCCACGACCAACTTCTGGCCAAATCCCAGCTTTGAACAATGGGCGGGCGAAACCGGCCACGCCCGTTTCTACGCCACCAAGGTGGCTGTCGCGCAATCCAGCGCCGCCGCCCACAGCGGCGAGCACTCCCTGCACCTAGTGGACGACGACAGCGGCAAAAGCAATTCGACTTTTCATTTTTCGCCCCTCAATCAGCTGCGGGACGACATGGCCGGCCGCGTGGTCTTCATGTCCGCCTGGTGCAAACTCGTCTCCATGAGCGAGAATGCTCAAGTCGGCGTGGCCATCACCTGGACAGACGGCGCCGATACCTGGCACAACCGCTATCAGTTCATGGAATTAGCCGACCAAGGCGGCGACTGGCGACAACTGCAGGTCCGCGCCGAACTGCCCGCCGACCTCAAGCTGCTGCGCTTCGAACTATGGTGCTCAAATAAATGGTACCACAAAGGCGAGGCTTTCTTCGATGACGTGGCTGTCGGCTTCGATAGCCCGGCCAACCCCGCCGCCACGACGACCGCCGCCACTGGCGCCGGCGACCGCCCCCTCGGCATGGAATCCCTGCCGCCGCAGGACGACGCGACCCTGGCCATGCGCAAGGAATACGAGCAGCCGGTCATCTTCCGCGAAGACGGCCACGTCCGACCCGACATTCGCCAGGGCACCTGGTTCATGAACGGCCGACCCGAATTCTTCTTCGGCGGCTGGCTCTACAGCTCACAGACGACCTTTGATCGCGACTGGCCGAGGGCCAACCCAAACCGCCAGGGCATAGACCACATCGCCTACTACCAGCCGCCGTCAAAGATCGTGGCCGATGCTGTGGGCATCAACAGCTTCCAGATCGCCATGGAAAAAAAACCCGCCAACGCGCTCTTCGGCCTCAATGTCAAAGGCCCTGCGGAGTCCGAAAAAGATGTCCGGGAATTCTATACGGGCATGAAAGACCTCCCGTTGACCATGGAATTCACCTTTGCGCAGTACGAAGTCCAGCGGCAGCTGCCTGACCTGGCGGCCGCCATCAAACAGCAGTTCGCCATGTGGCATTCCTTCATTCCCTTCTGTCCCGAGCACCCAGCTGGCGACCACTACTACCGCTCCCTCTTCCGCGGTGGCGCCTTGGCAGCGCTGAAGAACCAGGCGAATGTCTTCTGTTGGGAGCTCTTCAATGAGTCCAGCTATTGCTGCGAATGCAACTACAACCGCCAAGCCTTCGCGAAAGCCATGCAGGAAAAATTCGGCTCCATCGCGGAAGCAAACCGCGTCTGGGGCACCATCTTCAAGAGCTTCGCCGAAGTGGCTGCCGTGACCGGCTACCGCCAGTTCCCACGCATCTGGCCCGACTGGTGCCACTTCTCCGCACAACGTTATGCGGACATCCTCAGGCTCTACAGCAACTACATCCGCCAATTCGACCAGCGCGACAAGGTCTACTTCGCCGAGCAAATGACTCTCAATCACCTGTGGACGGCGCGCGGCGCCGGCATGGACTACCGGCAGATTCTGCCCGCCATCGACGTCATCTCTGTCGAAGGCGGCCCCTGCCGTTACGGCGAACAAAGCGACCCACCCGAGGCGAAGGACGGCATGGAGGAAATCGTGGTCTCCCATCGCAAGGCTTTCATGCTCGGCGCCGCCATCATCGCCGGTATGAACAAGGACCAGAAGCCCGTGACCAACCACGAAAGCTACTGCATGCGCTATGAAGGCGGCGTCCGCGTCCCCAGCCGCCGCAGCGACATGATCAGCACCCTTTGGCTCAACCTCGTCAACGGCATGTCAACCGTCTACTGCTACAGCTGGGATAAACGCAGCCATGAATGGAAGGACTTGGCCAGCGCCGAAAAATCCGCCCAATCCGCCGGCTACAAAAACTCCATCCTCCTCAATCCCTACAACTGGCCGCCGTCCGAACTGGTCGCTTTTGATCTGTTCCGCAAAGAATTGGACCCCCTCAAAGAGCTGGCGCTGCCCTTCCCCCGCAGCAAGCCCGCCACCGTCGCCATCTTCCACAGCTATCCGACCCTGTACCTGGACGGCGTTGGCTCACGCGAGCCCGTAGGCCACTTCGGCAAAAAACTCAACGCGTGGTTTGAGGTGCTCAAGGAAAATCACTACCCGCTCGCCGTGGTCTTCGACGAAGACCTCAGCGCGGGCCTGCCAGCAAGCGTCGAAGCCCTGGTCATTCCCTGCGCCACCTACGCCACGGCGGAAAGCGTCGCCGCCATCGAGCGCTTCCGGCAACGCGGCGGCCGCATCATCGCCGACAGCAACGCGCTGATGTTTGACGAACGGGGCACGCCCTTCGCCCCGCGCGCCAACGACGGCATCACCCGCATCGACGCCGGCAAGATCGCCGGCCGCGCGCAGCTTATCCAGGCCCTCGCCGGCGTCAAGCGCTACGCCACCCTGACGCCGGCCCTCAGCAACTGCCACCTCGAGCTGATCGACCGCGGCGACCGCAAACTGCTCTTCCTCATGAATATGGCCGACCGCGAAACCCGCTGGTGCGACCTGCGACTCAATCTGCCCGACAATGGCGAATTCTACGTCTTCGACTACGTCAACCAACGCCTCTTCGCCAACGCCAGCAAGGACAGCTGGACCATGGCCGAACTCGCCAAGGGCATCCGTCTGCCCATCCCCTCGCAAGAACGCATGCTGCTCATGCTGCAGCGCGAAAAACCCGCCGGCTGCGAGCTGCTGCGACCGGCCGACCTGCCGGCGATGGCAGCCAGCATCGCCGCCGCCGAAGCGCCGGAACTGGCGAAAATCCAAGCCCTGCGCGAAACAGCCGAACGGCAGGAACTGGCCGACCGGCGCTATGACGGCGTCGTCGCCGCCAACTGCCGGCCGCTGAATTTGCGCGGCATCGCCAATATGGCGTTCAAAGACGACATCGCCGGCGACGAGCTCGGCGGCTGGTTCGACCAGGGCAGCAGCAACGACTTCGCCGCCATGCCCATCGGCAAACACACCCTCGCCGGCGTGCCCTTCGACATCATCGACCCCGCCAGCAACAACGGCAAGGGCGCCCTCCTCCTTTACGGCAAGGGCCGCCCATACTTCCCCAAGAGCGCAACCGGCGTCAGCGTCGGCGGCAAAGTCACCGCGCTCTATTTCCTCCACTGCATCGCCTGGCCGGGGGGAGACGACACCGTCGTCCTCAAATACGTCGCCCACTTCGCTGATGGCAGCAGCAGCGAAATACCCATCCGCCAAGCCGTCGAAATCCAAGACTGGCACCGCAAAAAGGTGCCCCGCAATGCCAAAATCGCCCTGGAAACAAGCAATAGCGACGTAAATGTCCAGCTGTTCTGCTACAAATGGGCCAATCCCCACCCGGATAAGGAACTCGTCAGTCTTGATGTGCTATCCACTGAAACCGGCTCCGTACCCGCCGTGGTCGCCATCACCGCCGAACAATAGGCACGGCGGCAACAACGCCACTACCCGACCGGCGATATCCGGCCACAGCGAGGCAAAAAGATTACCGCACCATCTGGAAGTCCGTTGATATTCGTATGGTTGAAGCCCAAAGGAGGTCCGCAGATGTTCAAACGACTCACATGTTTCACGCTGATCGAACTGCTCGTGGTGATTGCCATCATTGCCATCCTCGCCGCCATGCTGCTGCCGGCATTGAGCAAGGCCCGCGAAAAAGCCCGCGCCGCCAGCTGCATGTCCAATCTCAAACAATTCGGCCTGGCACTAAACATCTACCTCGATGAACACAACACCAATTTCCCGCCCGGCTGTTATCCAAAATTCTGGGGCACAAAATCAGCCAGGTGGTTCGATGTCCTCAACGAGACCTACATCGGCGACTGGAACATCCATCAGTGCCCATCGAATAAGTACGCCAGCGTCAATTCATACGGTGCCAAATGGAATGGCAGCTATGGCTGCTCTGATAACCTCAGTGGTTATGATACCTGGGGAAACGGCAAAACGGTCATCTCCGATGTGCCCAAACCATCCGCTACCGCCTATTTTGTGGACACCAACCGCTGCAATTCCACTGTCACCGGCCTCATGCCTGATCAATGGCACTTGCAAGCCGAAGGCAATTCCGACTATCAGTGGCGCCCACCGGGCGAATTGACGACCTCATGGGGCACGCGCTACGTCGCAACCAGCGGCGACAGCCTGCGACGCCCCGTGGGACGACACAATGGCAACGCCAATGTCCATTACGTCGACGGCCATGTGGAAAGCCGCAACATGAACGACTTCATCGGGCCAATCCCAAAGGGCCACGCATACAAAGACGAAAAAAACCACTGGGATAACTACTGAGGAAAATCCCACTAACACCCGCGGCCAGCGCGCCCGACATACCTGGCCGCGAAGCGGCAGAAGCGCTGAACGCGCGCCCGACATTCCTGGCCGCGAAGCGGCAGAAGCGCTGAAAGCGCGCCCGACATTCCTGGCCGCGAAGCGGCAGAAGCGCTGAAAGCGCGCCCGACATTCCTGGCCGCGAAGCGGCAGAAGCGCTGAAAGCGCGCCCGACATTCCTGGCCGCGAAGCGGCAGAAGCGCTGAAAGCGCGAAACAAACCAGCCCAGGGCAAGCGGCGCCGAAGGCGCGCGCCGCCCTGGGTACAACGCCATCTATACCTGTGTTCCTCGGCCCCTTTGGCCCCAGTCGGCGAAGCTGACTGGGGCCAAAGAGGCAATGGAACGATGTGTCTTCCCTTTGCTGTACCTAAGCACCCTGCACGGTGTTTTTTTAGGTCGCCCCTACAGGGCTCCTTTCGGATAGGACGCTTACCCAGGGCGACGCTCCGCCTTCGGCGTCGCTTGCCCTGGGCTTTCTTAGGCCGCGCCTTTGGCGCTGAAAACAAAAGGCCGCAGGAATAGCTGGCATCAACGGCTCCGATGTTACAGGATAACCGGGGAACGGGGAGCAGGCTAAAGCCTGAACACCAGACGCCGCCGCCTACCTAAGGAGCATGTAACCTGCAAATTGTCCCAGCGAAGCGCCGGGGTGTACACTGACCGATTACGGGAAAGACATTTTTGGCCGTCTGTGTCGTCTTGAAAAGGGGGATTATAGATAAAAAATCGAAAAAACTGAATAACTTAACGCTTATACCCACAGTCCCGGCCATGGGTCGTAGGTCGTGAGTCGTGAGTCCTCGCCCCTGCGCCGCCGCCAATCAATCCCACCGGTCCCAAGCGTCGTCTGTGACCGGCTGTTATCAATGGCTCCTATGTTACATGACCGGATAACCTCGGACAAGTCACGTCGTCAGGTCGGCCAAGTTCGGCCCGGAGGGCCGTACCATGCATAGCCCCGGGTGAGGCGCCCGGAGGGCGCCGCAACCCGGGGTGCGACAGCAACTTGAAATTGCGCCCGGAGGGCGCCACATTGGCAAGGCTAGTCGCTTCCCACGATGCCAGAACGAGGCATGTCGTGCCTACATTATCAATGACTCCTATGTTACATGACCGGATAACCGGGGAATGGGGAGCAGGCTAAAACCTGAACACCATACGCCGCCGCCCACCCAGGAGCATGTAACCTGCAAATTGTCCCCGGTGAATTCCCCTCCGGAGTAGCTACTGACCGATTTCCCCCCTGCGCCGGAATAACGCATTCCGGCGCAACGCCTGATAAAGTGCGGTATATATTAGCGCGTTCCGCAATCAACCGGGTCTTTTTCGCCCCGGCCATTGTCCACGGGTTAGCAAACCAGGAGAGAAACATGTTCGATCAAAACAGGCCGAGCACCCAGAATCTGAACCGCGCAGAGTATCTCGACAAGGTCCTTGGCTGCTGGACGGGCAAGAACATCGGCGGCACCCTCGGCACCCCGATGGAAGGCAAGCGCGACATCTTCAACGTGACCTTCTACACGCAGGATCAAAAGGGCGTGCCCGCACCCAATGACGACCTCGATCTCCAGCTCGTCTGGCTCCAGGCAGTCGAGGAACACGGCGCCGAACACATCACCGAGCGCCTCCTCGGCGAATACTGGATGGGACACATTATCGGCCCCTGGAATGAATATGGCGTGGGCAAGGTCAATATCAGCAACGGCCTCGTGCCGCCGCTCTCCGGCGCCGTCAACAACGACCAGTGGAAGAACAGCAACGGCGCCTGGATCCGCTCCGAAGTGTGGGCCTGCATGTTCCCCGGCTCGCCCGACGAAGCCGCCAGCTACGCCTGGATGGACGCATGCGTCGACCACGCCGACGACGGCATCTACGCCGAACTCTTCACCGCGTCCGTCGAAGCCGCCGCCTTCGTCGAAAGCGACATCCGCAAGCTCATCGAGATCGGCCTGACCAAGATCCCGGCAGACTGCCGCGTCGCCCGCAGCGTCAAACTCGCCTGCAGCGAATACGACGCCAAGCACGACTTCGTCGACGCCCGCAATGCCATCGTCAAAGAGAACGAAGATCTCGGCTGGTTCCAGGCGCCCGCCAACATCGGCTTCACCATTCTGGGCCTGCTCTACGGCGAAGGCGACTTCGGCAAGACTGTCTGCGCCGCCGTGAATTGCGGCGACGACACGGACTGCACCGGCGCCACTGCCGGTGCCATCCTCGGCATCATCAAAGGCCGCAGCGGCATTCCCAAGGAATGGATTGAGCCCATTGGCGAGACCATCAAGACCGTCGCCATCAATCCTTTCAAACTGGACGTGCCCAAGACCCTGCAGGAGCTCACCGACCGCGTGGCCCGCGTGGCCTTCGAGACCTGGGTTCGCAACCCCACGCTCATCCCCATCTCCGATGCGCCGACCGCCATTGACGACGCCTACCGCGCCAAGTTGCTCTCCTCCGGCGCCGTCGCCAAACGCCTGTGGCAGCGCTCCAGCATGATCCTGCGCTACCCCCTGCCCTACGGCTGCTTCAATATCCAGTACGTCGACGGCCCCATCGCCAAACCCGGCGAGCCCCTGCGTATCAAACTCTGGCTCAACCGCCTGGTGCTTGACGACAAGAGCGTGCACTGCCGCTGGGAACTGCCCGAGGGCTGGACGGCCGAACCCGGCTGCGAAGTCGCTATGCTCGCCCATCACGGCAACGAAGTCGTCAAGGAAGTCATACTCATCCCCGGCGAATTCGGTGGCGCCTACGAATACGTCCTGCTGGAAATCACCCTCGCGGGTCGTTTCAACCCCGAGTACATCACGGTGCCTTTCCAGCTGACCGGCTGCGTCCAGAACGACCACCGCCAGAACACCCAAGACCACTGGGACGCCCGCAACCGCTTGAGCGCCCGTCGCGCTTCCAGGCCGCTCTAACCCTGCGCCACTCCTGTGGCACGCCTCCCACAGCCGCAGCCGTCCCACCCCGGGACGGCTGCGGCATGCCTGTAACATCCTGCCTAAACACCGCTCCCTACGCACTTACCAGAGCCATATCAACCATGACTGGACTAGCCGACACCATTCGGGACGAAGAACACCTTGATGACCTGCTGTCGCGGCCGTCACCCGAGCTTGTTGACCTGATGCGGCACCTGGATGGCGACATCATCATCCTGGGCATCGCCGGCAAAATCGGCGTTTCGCTGGGGCGTTGTGCGCTGAACGCCATCCGCCAGGCGGGAGTCCACAAGCGCGTCTATGGCGTTGCCCGCTTCAGCAAGCCGGCGTTGCGCGACAAGATCGCGTCGTACGGCATAGAGACCATCGCCTGCGATCTGCTCGACCGCGACGCCATCGCAGCCCTCCCGCCAGTTGCCAATGTCATCTTCATGGCCGGGCGAAAATTCGGCACCGACGGCCGCGAGGATCTGACCTGGGTGATGAACACGGTTGTCGCCGACAATGTGGCCAGGCATTTCCCCTCCTCGCGCATCGTCGCCTTTTCCACGGGTTGCGTCTATCCGCTGGTCACGGCGGCAACAGGCGGCTGCGATGAGCAGGTCACCCCAGCGCCAGTGGGCGAATATGCCCAATCCTGCCTCGGTCGCGAACGCATTTTCCAATACGCAGCGCTGACCTACGGCACCAAGATCACCCTCTTCCGCCTCAATTACGCCATTGATCTGCGCTACGGCGTCCTACACGACATCGGTCGCGCCATCCTCGCCGGCGATGAAGTCGACAACAGCGTCGGCCATTTCAACGTGATCTGGCAGGGCGACGCCAACAATGTCGCACTGCGCGCGCTGGAATTGGCCGCGTCACCGGCGGCCATCATCAATGTCACCGGCTCGGAAACCATCGCCATTGAGGACGCCGCACGCGCCCTCGCCAAGCTCCTGGGCAAGCCCCTGCGTTTCCGGCACCAGCGCTCTGGCGAAGCCGCCTACCTGTCCGACGCCTCGCGCATGAGCGCCCTCTTCGGCCCGCCGACGGTGCCCCTTGAGCGCTTGATCGCTTGGCAGGCCGACTGGCTCCGCAAAGGCGGCGCGTCGCTGGACAAACCCACCCACTTCCAGGTCAACGACGGCAAATACTAAGACGCCAAAACAAGGCTCTTTGATCACCCTTACGCAGCCGTCAGCCGCGGCTGACAATCAGTTTCTAAAATTCATCCCCTGGGATGGACGCCAGTCCACCCCAGGATTATTCGTGTCCATTCGTGGTTCTTTCTTTTTCATTCGTGGTTCCTATGATCCACCTTCATGGGAGTGGTTCCATGCCCATCGCCCCCGCCGTTCTCCAGCGTTTCCGTGCCGGCTGCGTCATCCCGGCCCAGCCCCTCGCCCTAGATGAAAACCGCCGTTTTCTCCCTCGCTACCAGCGCGCGCTCTGCCGCTATTACATTGACGCGGGAGTCGGCGGCATTGCCGTCGGCGTGCACTCGACGCAATTCGCAATCCGCAAGCCCGAAATCGGTCTCTTCGAGCCCGTCCTCAGCCAGACCGCGCAGTTCATCGACCGCTATTGCGCGCGCCGAGGACAGCCTATCCTCAAAATCGCCGGCATCTGTGGCCGCCGCGACCAGGCGCTCGCCGAAGCCCGCTTCGCAGTCAGCTGCGGCTACGACGCGGGTCTGCTCAGTCTCGCCGCGCTCCGCGACGACGACATCCAGGCCCTCATCGATCATTGCCACGCCGTCGCCGACGTCCTGCCCGTCATCGGCTTCTACCTCCAGCCCAGCGTCGGTGGCCGTGTCCTCCCCTACGACTTTTGGCGCAAATTCTGCGATATCGACCATGTCCTCGGCATTAAGATCGCGCCGTTCAACCGCTACTGCACTCTCGACGTCGTCCGCGCCGTCGCCGAATCCGGCCGTGACATCACGCTCTACACGGGCAATGACGACAACATCGTCGTCGATCTGCTCACGGTTTACAACATCGCCGGGCGGCGCCTCCGCATCCGTGGCGGCCTCCTTGGGCACTGGTGCTGCTGGACCCGCCGCGCCGTCGAACTCCTCGCGGAAATCCAGCGCTTGCTGGACAGCAACGCAGCCATTCCGCCCGAGCTGCTCACTCGCGCCGCCCAGATCACCGACTGCAACGCCGCTTTCTTCGACCCCGCCCACGCCTTCGCCGGCTGCATCCCCGGCATCCACGAAGTCCTGCGCCGCCAAGGCCTCCTCAAAGGCATCTGGTGCCTCAACCCCAACGAAACCCTCTCACCTGGCCAGGCCGACGAAATCACCCGCATCCATGACGCCTACCCGCACCTCCACGACGACGCCTTCGTCGCCAATCACCTCCAGCACTGGCTCGACGACGAAGACTGACGGCGCAACCCAAAGCACCCTATATGGCGTGCGACAAAGCAAATAGGGCATGGGGAGACACGACCGATCGGGCCGAGGAACACGGGACATAGTAGGCGTTTTATCCGGGGCGACGCGCGCCCTGCGGGCACTTGCCCTGGGCTATCGTAGGACACACCCCGTGGGGCCTGCGCCGCTTCGCGGCAATGAAATGCCAATGTACGCAAGGTCGGCGAGTGCCGGCGAATGCGGTCGAGGCCGGCGAATGCTGCGTTCGGAAAGAACGGTGCAAGCACAGCGCCGCGTCGCCTTTACCCGGTTCAATCTTCCAGGAAGAAGGGCGTGTCCTCGTCGATCAGCTTGCGTAGGCGTGACATGCCCTTGGCGGCGCCGTTTTTGACCGCGTCCGCATCCGGCCCTGCCAATTCATCGGGACTGACGGCACCCGCACCTGATGGAGTTCCGGGCGTTGCGCCGTCTTTGGCATCGCCATCTTTGGCATCGCCGTCCTGGTCGGTGCCGTCATCAGTAGTGTTGTCCTCGGCGACCGCGTCATCACCCTGCGCCTCGCCGTCCTGATCATCGCCGTCCAGCGTGGCGCTGTCCTTCGCGTCACCGTTGGTGGCTGGCATTGGTTTTGCGGCCGATTTTACCGGTGGCGGCAATTTTTTCCCGCTCTGTTTTTCAGCGGTGGTGGTGGCGACGGTGTCGGCGGCTGGCGACGGCGTGGTAGGCGCGTCCGTCGCCGGATCGGTCGCCTGTTCGTCGCCGGTCGCCTGTTCGTCGCCGGTCGCCTGTTCGTCGCCGGTCGCCTGTTCGTCGTCACTGCCCTCGTCATTTTGCGGCGGGGTAATGGCGCTGCCGCGTTTAATGACATTGATAGTGGTGACTGGGTACTGGGTGAGTTTGTAGCCCTTGGCCTCGCGTGAGCGCAACGCGTACTGATCGAATTCGACAGTAACGGAATGGTATGAGCGGCGGTTGTTGGGCGCCAATTCCAATGACAGCACCACGCCACTGTTGGTGTAGAGATTTTCGATCAGGCAATTCGGTGGCACGATGTGGTATTCGCGCCCGAGGGTAAACTGCTCAAGAGTGAAGCGCTTGACGAACCAGGTGCCTTCCTGCCGGTCACGGTAGAGGATGGAATAGACTTGGTCCTTGTTCCACAGCATCACGTATTTGGTCGGGCCGATGTATTCCTTCTCCGGCACAGAAATAACGCGGCAGGTGCCATCGTTGCGCAGCAGGACCAGACGGTCAAACTCCGTGCACACCAGTGGTGCGCTGTCCTTATTGCTGCCCTTGACATTGGTACCGAGAAAGTGATTCAGGCGGTCGTGGTGCACTTTCACATCGCGCCGCGCGATTTTGCGCACGTCCACCGGGGCGAAGCCCGTAATGACCGTCCGCCGCGGGAACTGCGCGCCGTATTTGTCCAGCAGACGCCGGATGTACGCAATCGCGTAATCAACCATGTGTGCCAGATTCTCTTCCGTCGCCGCCATGTCCTGCAGCAATGACGCGAGGTCCTGCTCGTTTTTGCGAATATCGAACATGGATATGCGCCGGATCGGTATCTGCAGCAGCTTCTCAATGTCAGCGTCGCTGATGTCCCGGCGGAGCAGATGCCGGAAGCGCTCCAGACCCGCGCGCGTTTCCTTCATCACCAGCTCAAGCGTCTCGCATTTTTCAATGCGTTTGTAAATGCGGTTCTCGATGAAAATCTGTGCGAGAGTCTTCTCGTGAAACAGGTCTTCCTGCTTTTGCCGTTCGATTTCCAGCTCGCGCTTCAGGTAGCCCTGGAGCTTTTCGGTGTTGCGCCGCAAGACCTCGCTGACCGTCATCTCCACCGGGACCTGCTCGCGAATCACCCGTAAGGTCGAATTCACCGTGACTTCGCAGTCCGTGTAGGCGTAGAGCTCGCGAATGGTATCTTCCGCGTAGATATTGCGTGGCAGCGTAATCTCAATGGCGACGTCTTTCGCCGTGTAGTCGTTAATCGCGGCGATCTTGATGCGGTTGTTCTTTGCCGCACGCTCGATGGAGGCCATCAGCGACTCCGTGGTCGTCGTCGCCGGCACTTCTTTGATGATCACCTTCTTGTCGCCTTCGGGCTCAATCCGCGCCCTGAGGCGAATGCGCCCAGCGCCATCGTCATACTCGCTCACGTCCATAATGCCGCCCTGCGGAAAATCCGGATAGAGCTGGAATGGGCGATTTTCCAGGATGGCGATCTGCGCTTCCAGCAGTTCGCAGAAATTGTGCGGGAAGATGCGCGTCATCATGCCCACGGCAATGCCGTCAGACCCCAGCATCAGCAACGCCGGCACTTTGCAGGGCAGGCGCACCGGTTCCAGACTGCGACCATCGTAGGACTCCGAAAACTCGGTGATTTCCTGGTTGAACAGCACTTCGCGCGCCATTGGCGTCAAGCGACATTCGATGTAACGCGCGGCAGCGGCGCCGTCGCCAGTCAGGATGTTACCAAAGTTGCCCTGGCGATCAATGAAGTATTCTTTGTTGGCCAGCACCGTCAACGCATCGCCAATGGACTGGTCGCCATGGGGATGAAAATGCATCGTGTCGCCGATGATCCCCGCCACTTTGTGATAACGGCCGTCATCCACCCGGTGCAGGCAGAACATAATCCGTCGCTGCACGGGCTTCAGGCCGTCGTCCACGTCGGGAATGGCACGATCCTTGACCACGTAGGATGCGTACTCAATAAAGTTGTCGGCCATCAAGCCGCGGATGCCATCGTCTTCCTCGGCATTGCCATCGCCGCTGTCATCGTCCTCGTCGCCGGCGTCATCGTCGCCAGCGTCATGGTCCGCAGCCGCCGCCGGCACCTTGTCGCCAGCTTTGTCAGCCTCGCTCAGGTGAGCCGGCACGTCATCGCGATCATCGCGATCATCGCCGTCACCGTCGTCAGCAGACATCGACGACACGAGCTCATCGCCGCGTTCATCCGGGCTTTGGGCCTGTTCGCCGGCGGCTTGCAGCTCGTCCTTATGTTTCTTGCCTTTTCGTGGAGCCATGGGTCAAAACGCCCTTTCACATTCACCAGTAGCGCCGCGCACGGCGGCGCTTTTCCCGACTGCGCCAACGCTGCCTCAGCGGAGGTTCTCCATGATATAATCTCGCCGGCTCGGCGTATTGTCGCCCATGAAGAACCCGAGCATGCCGTCAATCTCGCGCACATTGTCCACATTGACGGGCAACAGCCGCATATCGGGCCCGATGAAGGGGCCGAATTCGTTAGGAGATATTTCGCCCAAGCCTTTGAAGCGGGTGATTTCATGGCCCTTGCCCAGCTTGGCGATGGCTTCGTCGCGCTCGCGCTCGTTAAAACAGTAATAGGTCTTCTTTTTGTTGCGCACCCGGAAGAGCGGCGTCTCCAGTATGAACAGGTGCTCGGAGAGCACCAGGGGCTGGAAGTAGGTCAAAAAGAAGGTTATCAGCAGATTGCGAATGTGGAAGCCATCCACATCCGCGTCAGAAGCGATGACGACGCGGCCATAGCGGAGGTCGTCCATGCTCGCTTCCACCCCCAACGCCTGCATGATGTAATAGAATTCCTCGTTCTTGTATATCGTCTCTTTTTTCTTGCCATAGCAATTCAGGGGCTTGCCGCGCAGTGGGAAGACCGCCTGCGTTTCGGGATCACGAGCACTGACCATGTTCGCCGCCGCCGAATCGCCTTCGGTCAGAAACAGGACCGACTCGGAACACTTGATCTTCTCCTCCTCTTTCCGCCGCGCCGGCGCATCGCAGAGGTGAAATTTGCAGTCGCGCAACTTGGGTATCTTCAGGCTGGTCTTTTTCGCCTGCTCGCGGGCCTCGCGCCGAACTGCCTGGATCTGCTTGCGCACCGTCTCGTTCTGCGTCACCTTCTCCAGCAACTTGCTCTTCAACTCGGGATTCTTGTACAGCACTTCCACGACGGCCTTGCGCACCTCGTTGACAATGCCCACGCGAATTTCCGTGTTGCCCAGCTTATTCTTGGTCTGGGACTCGAAGATCGGGCTGTCCAGGCGAATCGCCACCGCACCGATAATGCCATTGCGCACGTCGTCCGCATCCAGACTCTTCTGGGTGATCTCGTTGACAGCCTTGAGAATGCCCTCTTTGAAGGCCGACAGATGCGTGCCGCCGTCATTCGTGTACTGGCCATTGACAAATGAATAGTAGCTCTCGTTAAAGCTGCTCGTGTGTGAAAAGGCGAATTCGAGGGTATCCGAGCGATAATGCAGCGGCGGATACAACGGTTCGCTCTCCTGCTTGGCCTCCAGCAGGTCCAACAGTCCGCGGCGTGAAAAGAATTTCTCGCCATTGAAACTTAGGCTCAAGCCGCTGTTCAGCCACGCGTAATGCTGCATGCGCCGACGAATGTGCTTGGCCTCAAAATGGAAGCCGGGGAAAAAACGCTCCGAGGGCAGAAAATAGACCTCGGTACCGTCGGGATCCATGGTACTGCCACGCTCTTCGCTGAGCAACGCCCCCTCGGCAAATATCGCCTTGCGGCTATGACCGTGCCGCCGTGAGATGACCACAAAACTCTTGGACAGCGCGTTCACCGCCTTGAGGCCGACACCGTTCAGGCCGATGGAACAGGCGAAAGCCCGGTCCTCGCCATCCGCGCCCGTCATGAATTTGCCGCCAGTGTTGATCTGCGACACGCAAGCCACGACGCTGTCGAGGGGAATGCCCCGCCCGTAGTCGCGTGCGGTTACCCCACCGTCATCAGCCAGGGCCACTTCAATGCGCTTGCCAGCGCCGACGGTAAATTCGTCGACACTGTTGTCCACGACTTCCTTGAGCAGCACGTAAATGCCGTCGTCGGGATGATCGCCGGTGCCGAGGCGGCCGATGTACATGCCCGGGCGCTGCTGGATATGCTCCAACGCGCTCAGCGTACGAATGCTGCTGTCGTCATATTTCCGGGTACTGATACTTGCTTCTTGGCTTGCCACTGCTGAATGCCGTTCCTCTCACACCTGACCAATCACTGCCATCACCACCAAAGCGCCTCAAATATACACGCGCGACCCCGCTGCGGCTTGTCCGCTGCGCTGAACTGGTCATCACTAACATGCAAAAGGGTGCCCACTCCCCGTTACGGAAGTGAACACCCTCAGAATGACCTGAACAATACTGCCTAAAGACAAATCAGTCGTCGTCGAGGCAGACTCAGCGGCGACCGCGTGGACGATCGTCGTCATCATCGTCGTCGTCGCCAAAATCGTCGTCATCATCGTCGTCAAAATCGTCATCAAGATCATCATCGTCATCTAAACCCAGCTCTTCCTGGTCTTCCAGCTCCAGATCATCGTCTTCGTCGTCGTAGTCATCAAAGAGCTTAGAAGACATGACCAGCTGGCCGCATTCGGGGCAGGCGCCATCCTCTTTTTCCACTTCACTGACCAGTACTTTACATTCGCAATGCGGACACTTGATTGTCTCGCGCGCCATAGTGGTGTCTCCTTACTCAGATTGGAAATATCATGCAATGAAACTTCGGGAATGGGCATGCTTGCAGACACGACACCATCCCGGAACCGCCAAAAGATAACCGCAATCGTCCAACCTGCCACAAGAGCGGCCTTATTTTAGTGCACCGGCCACGTCCAGTCAAATCGTCAGTATGCCGTCGGGCTTGCAGTTAGCTTTTTTCAGTCAACTGCAAAGACAACAGAAATTCGATATTGTTCTTGGTTTTTTTCACTTTGTTGATCAGCATTTCCATCGCTTCAGTGATGGGAATGCCACTTAAGGCCCGGCGCAAAGCCCAGATGCGCTCCAGTTCGTCCGGATGCACCAGCAGCTCTTCGCGGCGCGTGCCACTCTGTTCGATGTTGATGGCCGGGTAGATACGCTTATCCACCAAGTGCCGGTCAAGATGCAATTCCATATTGCCGGTGCCCTTGAATTCCTCGAAGATCACCTCGTCCATGCGGCTGCCGGTATCGACCAGCGCCGTGGCCAGAATCGTCAAACTGCCCGCATGCTCAATGTTACGTGCCGCGCCGAAAAAGCGTTTGGGCTTGTGCAGGGCATTGGCGTCAACACCGCCAGAGAGAATGCGGCCGCTGTGCGGTTCAATGGTATTGTAGGCTCGCGCCAGACGCGTGATGGAATCCAACAGGATGACCACATGGCGACCGTGCTCGACCTGCCGCTTGGCTTTTTCAATGACCATTTCGGCGACCTGCACATGCCGGTCTGGCGGCTCATCGAAGGTGGAACTGACCACTTCGCCCTTGACCATCCGTTTCATGTCGGTCACTTCCTCTGGCCGCTCATCGATGAGCAACACGATAAGCTCGATGTCGTTGTTGTTCGCCGTAATGCTGTTGGCGATCTTCTGCAAAATCACCGTCTTGCCTGTGCGCGGCGCCGCCACAATCAAGCCGCGCTGACCACGGCCCACCGGCGTCACCAGATCGATAATCCGCGTAGACAACTCGTCCTGCGCGCGCTCCAACATCAGCCGCTGCGTCGGGAAAAATGGTATCAGGGTCTCAAAAGGCATCATCGCCTTCTTGCGCTCCGGCGCATCGCCATTGACGGTCTGCACTTTCAGCATCGCAAAAAAACGCTCTTTTTCCCGCGGCTGACGGATCAGGCCGACTACCGTGTCACCCGTTCGCAGGGAAAAACGCCGGATCTGCGAGGGACTCATGTAGATGTCTTCGGGACAAGACAGATAACTGCTGTTCGGGCTGCGCAAAAAGCCATAGCCGTCGCTCATCACTTCAATGACGCCACCGCCCTTCATGATGCCGTTCTTCTCGGCGTTGTTCACCCGCAATATCTCAAACAGCAAGTCATGACGGCTCAGCGTGCCAACGCCCTCGAGATTCAACTCCAGAGCCTGCTGCGTCAACTCACGCATGTCCATCGTCTGCAGAACATTCAAATCCAGCAACTCATCCGTGCTGCCCTGGATCTCCTGCAGCAAAGCCTGCTCGTCAATGTCCTCATCAACAAACGCATCGCGGCCAAAATTGCCCTTGCCGCGATTCTTGTTGTTGTTATTGCTGCGATTCTTGTTGTTGCGATTCTTGTTGTTGCGATTGGCGTTCTTGTTGAACTGCTGACGCTGAAAATCGTTGCCCTGCTGCTTGTTCTGACGATAATCACGATTGCCGCCATCCCCGCCCTGCTGACCCTGCTGCCCCTGGGATTGCTGCGGCTGACCCTGCTGACCTTGATACTGCTGCGGCTGACCCTGCTGACCTTGATACTGCTGCGGCTGACCCTGCTGACCCTGCTGGCCTTGGGATTGCTGCTGCTGGCCTTGCTGGCCCTGGGATTGCTGCGGCTGGCCTTGCTGGCCCTGGGTTTGCTGCTGCTGGGGCGCGGGCTGTCGGGGCACTGCCGGCTGCTGGGGCGCCGACTGCTGGGGCACTGCCGGCTGCTGGGGCGCGGGCTGTCGGGGCACTGCCGGCTGCTGGGGCGCCGACTGCTGGGGCACTGCCGGCTGCTGTGGCGCGGACGGCTGGGGCGCGGGCGGGTTGGCGTTGTTGCCATTCTGCCCGGCGTTTCGCGGCGCTGCCGGCTGTGCCCGTCGCGTCTGCTGGGCGGCTCCATCGTTGCCGGCATCAGCATCCCACAACGCTGCTTGTTCGCGTGCTTCGACGCCGATGCTCAGTGGTTTTTTTTCAGGCTTTACAGCTGGGATAGCCAAGGGCCGGCCTCGGCGGCGCGGAGCCGGTGCGGCGGCCTTGTCGGTATTTTCAGCCTGGGGATTCGGGGTGCTATTTTCGTTCTCACTTGCCATATTGGTCTTAATTCCTCTAACGATCGTTAATCATACTATCTCAAATACACATCTGTAAAAAAAGCTTATCTGGGGCGTAGGGTGCCAGTCGCGGGGCCGGTATCAAGCGTTCTGTTGGGCGCAAGACCGTTCCAAAACCCGCTGGTACACCAGTTGACACTGCTCTGCGAGCAAGTCCCACGAACAATTGCTGACAATGCCGTAATCGCTGCGGCGCAATTTTTCATCCATGCTCAGTTGCTGGCTAATTCGGCGCGTCATTTCGCGCTCATCCCAGCCACGCCGACTGAGCCGTTGCCGCTGAGTGACAGGATCACACCACACCGCGACCGTACAACTCATATCGCTTTCCCAACCGCTCTCGAAGAGCAACGGAATGGCGCAGAACAAGGCCGGTCGGGCCACCGCAGCCATGTCCGTGATCAGCTGCCGCACTCGCGGATGGACCACACCGTTGAGCCATTGCAACTCCGCCGGATCCGAAAACACGATCTCAGCAATGGCCGGCCGCGATAATTGGCCGGCCGCCGACAATACCCGCTCGCCCCAGCGCTCGATCAAGGCCGCGTGCAAGTCGCTGCCCGGCTCGTACAAGCGATGAACCAAAGCGTCAGCATCGGCCACTTGAGCCCCGCAACGCGCAAATTGCTCTAGAACCGTCGTCTTGCCAGCGCCTATTCCGCCAGTGACAGCTACCAACATCATGTTCGGGGCTCTCTTCTTTCGAGCTCTCGGCAACGGGGGCACAACATCAAGCCACCTTGTCTGCCGGCAACGACACCACTAACAGAAACGGCGCCGAACGGCATAACGTCATTCAATGATTCATCATTAGGCATGGGCAGGAAACACCCACAGAGCTGATCTGCTGGAAACATGAGTGGCAATTGCCATATCACACGATGACCAAACAGATTACCACGAGGTTAGGTTCATGCCAACGCCAGAGTAGGCGACAGACAGATCATGCTTAATTGCCTGCTTTATCACCCTAGCCTCTGCAGGCACTCAACATGGAATAATAACGAACGCAGAGTGCGTTAGCATGACCATGTTAAGACGCGGCCTGAACGACGCTCAGTAGAGCATAATACGAAGGGATTTTCTTTTCTTTGGGGAACGCTGATTGCATTGAGCCGGCGCGCCACGAAGGGGCGTCACCACTCCATACGCCTGACAAATCCCACTGGCCCGGTATGGCCACAGCCACCAGCAGCCTTTTCTCCTCCTGGAGAAAACATCACACAGTCAGCCGCAATGGGCTGCCGAAGATGGAAACTAGCACCGCTCTCTTTATTTCCCCGAGTGCAAGTAATGGTTACTCTATGGCTTATTCCTAAGATTGCAAACTATCCCGATAGTGAAAATTCTCACACCGGGCACAACGTCCACCGGGTCCACCGGGTCCACCGGGTCCACCGGGTCCACCGGGTCCACCGGGTCCACCGGGTCCACCGGGTCCACCGGGTCCACCATTCGGCGCCGCCGTCAGTTTTTGGGTTGGCGGCTCAGCGTTTACCGCCGCGCAGCTGACTCTTTTGGCTGAGCAGCTCCATTAGTTCGCCCTGCAGTCGCCGCGCGTCGTCACCGCTGGCCGTGGCCAGCTGCGCCTTGCGAGCTTCGATCTGGGCATTAAGGCGTTCGAGGCGCAGGCGCTGCAGGCAGTCAGCATATGCCTGCCGGTGCTTCTCGGCCACGGCGGCGTCACCGGGCGCAGCAATGGTCGTGTGGCCGGAAAAATGCGACTGGGCCAGCACGGCGCCGACCAACGGATCACGCACTAGGTCGTACTGCACCAGTTCATGTTCGACGTCATCCCATTCATTCTGGTCGACCGCCGCCAGCACCCGCATCAGTGCCTGCCCCAACGGCGTGTCCGGAATGACCTCGTGCACATCCTGTTCAGCAGCCAGCATGCGCGCCGGCGCCTCGTGATGCAGAATCAAATCCAGCAAGGCCTGCAGGGTCTGCTCCGAGGCGGCCACCGGCGCCTGAAAAACCGGCATCGCCGGGGGCTTTGCCGCCCAGGGTGTCGCTTGGCTGCTCATGGCGAATTCACGATGTTCACTACGCAGGGCCTGCAAGGCGTCAAACAGCACTCGCTCGGGCAGATTCACCTGCTGGGAAAGCCACTGGCAGTGCGCCGTGCGGATCACCGCGTCCTCAATGGGCTTGATTGCCGCCAGGACGTCATTCACCACCGCGCTGAGGCCCTCCGGACGCGCCAGATCATGGTGCGCGCTGCTCTGCTGGAACAAGTAAGGCACCGCCGGCTGGCTGTTGCTCATAATCTGCTGCAAGGCGGACGCGCCACCTTTGCGAAAAACGCTGTCGGGGTCTTCCCCTTGTGGCAGCGTCACCACCGAAACGCTCATTCCCGCGCCGTGCAACAACGCCACGGTCCGCTGCGCCGCCTTCTCGCCGGCGGTATCGGCGTCAAAGGCCAGTACGACCTCGTTGGCGGAACGCTTCAACAGTCGCGCGTGATTTGCCGTGAAGGCCGTGCCCTGAGCAGCAATCGCGTGGGTCAAACCGGCGCGGTGGCAGGCGATCACATCCAGCTGCCCCTCACAGACCAGCGCGTGGCCAAATTGCTTCAGGGACTGCCGAGCAAAATTGAAGGCGTAGAGAATTGACCCCTTCTGAAAAAATTCCGACTCGGGGCTGTTGATATATTTGGAGGTCTTGATGGCCGGGTCGAGCACGCGGGCGCTGAAACCGACCACCCGCCCGAGCTCGTCCCAGATCGGAAACATCAGGCGGCCGCGAAAACGGTCGTAGATCGTCTTGTGGCCTTCTTTCTGCACCGCCATGCCGGTCGCCAGCAGCAGATCGGGGCTGTAACCCTGGCGTTGCGCCCATTGACAAAGCGTGTCCCAGGAATCTGGGCTGTAGCCGAGCTGGAAGCGCGCCACGGCATCGGCGTCAATCTCGCGACTCTGCAGGTAATCATGTGCCTGCCGAGCCTGAGGCGTAGCCATATTCTGCCGAAACCACTCCGCACAATCGCCCAAAAGACGCATCCCGGCATCGCGCCACTCGCGCCGCTTCGCTGCCGCGGCGGCGTCGCCACTGCCAACGCCGCGTTCGGGGATGACTATGCCCAAGCGGTCCGCCAGCCATTCCACCGCGCCAACAAAGTCCGTGTTGATGCTCTCCTGCACGAAATGAAAAACGTTGCCGCTCTTTTTGCAGCCGAAGCAGTAATAGGTCTGACGCTGCTGATCAACCTTGAAAGACGGCGTCTTCTCTTGGTGAAAGGGACAGCAGGCCCAGTAGTCATTGCCGCGTTTCTGCAGCGACACCGTCGTGCCAATCACATCAATGATGTCGGCGCGCCGGCGAATTTCGTCTATGATCTCCTCAGGTATATGCGCCATGTTCTTTCCATCATCCGTTCATCAACTCATGTTCACAAGATCTACTGCTGCCAGTCGCGAGAGGACCGCACGCCTTGCGTCGTCACATCGCCCCCCCGCCAGCGTTCTGCCTTCCGCGCCATCCGGCGTCATGATTCTGGCGGCAGCTGCCGCAGGCGCCGCAGGATTTGCTCACGGACCTTGGCGGCTTCCGGGCTGTCCTGGCCAAGCGCACCCAGGCAGCGCACATAAAACACCCGTGCCAAGCGCGGATTGGCCAAATAGATGTCGTAGACCACGGCGATATTCCGCAGCAGCCCGACGTTGTTGGGATCAAGCCGCAGGCCTTCGCCAAGCCAGCCCAAGGCGTTGCTGTACAGACCTTGTTTCAAAGACAATATCGCCATGGTGTTGTACAGTTCCGGCCAACGTCGGTAGGGCTCCTGAAGTCGCAGCACCTGGAGATAAGCCAGGCCTTTGGGCAGATTGCTGTGCATGCAGCAACGACCGATCAAGAAGCGCGCGCTGGCCAGCAGTGCCTGATCAGAGGCCCCGGGGGCCTTCAAGTCCATGATCAGCGCCTCGGCCTTCTCCAATGCCTTGATGGCGTCCTCATAGCGCGCGTTCTCGTAGAGCACCCAGCCATAGACATACCAAACGTCGTAACGCGATGGGGCTAGGTTCGTGGCCCGGTCAAGGTTGAATATCGCCTTGGAAGGCGCGCCACGGTCGCTGGCCGTCACCTGCACGCTGTAGCTGTTCAGCAACAACGCGTCAATGTCGTCCGGCCGCTGCCGCAAATGTTGCTCGGTCAGCGTCAGCACCTCGGCATGCCGGCCGGCGACCAGCGCTTGATAGGCGTTGTCCAAAACATTGCTCTCCTGGCGCTGCTGGCATGACGACAGCAGCGCCAGCGCGGCAGCGATAGTCAGCAGAGCCAGGAGAGCGGCACGCCACTGCCTGCCGCGCCCAACGCGGAGCCAAGCCGTCATCGCAGAGGTCATCGTTTCATCTCGTTTCATCATGATTTTCCGCTGGTGCTGGTCTGCGCCGCCTGCTGCAGGAGTTCGCGGGCGTGGCTCTGCGCTGCCGCGGACCCACTATCGGCGCCGAGCATGCGCACAATTTCCGCCAGGCGGCCATCGTCGTCCAGACTGGCCACTGCCACCAGCGTGCGATCAGCGACGACGCTCTTGCTGACCTGGTAATGCTGCCGGCCCGCCGCGGCAATTTGCGCCAGATGGGTGATACTGAAGACTTGATGGCGGCTACCCACCGCCGCCAGTTCCGCCGCGACCCGTATGGCCACTCGCCCACCGACATTGGCATCAATCTCGTCAAAAATCAGAATCGGCACTTTGTCCGCGTCACTCAAGACGGTCTTGATGGCCAGCATAACGCGGGCCATCTCGCCGCTACTGGCAATCGCCTTCAGGGGCTGCATGTCCTCGCCGACATTGGGTGCGAAGGCGTACTCCACCGCATCCGCCCCGCTGGCGCCAACAGGCGCCGCCGAGACTTGGATGGCGAAGGCCGCCTTGGCAAAACCAAGGCTCTGCAACTTGTCCTCAATGGCATTGGCAAGACCGGTGGCCGCGGCGTGACGACCGGCGCTGAGTTCCGTACAGGCGACCAAGAAGGCCTGCTGCTGCTCTTTCTCGCGTTCCTGGAGTTTTCTGATGGCGTCGCTGCGGCCGCGGATGCGCCCGAGCCGTTCGCGGATGCGCCCGGCCGTGGCCAGCACTTCCGAGAGCGACCCGCCATATTTGCGTTTGAGCTTCTGCACCAGATCCAGGCGCTCCTCAAGTTGCTGAAAGGCTTCTTCGTCCAACTCGAGGCCGCCGGCGTAGTCCGCCAAATCCACGCAGAGTTCCTGGATGCTCTCGGAAATTCGTCCCAGGTCGGCCGCGAAAACTTCGCCGCGGGCGGCGTCAATCTGTTCAATCTCCCGCAGCAGGCGCAGGAATCCCCCGAGCTGATCAACCACCGAGCCGTCGTTTTCGGCGAGGCCGTCACGGCATTGCGTCACCAGCTCGAGTAGGCGTTTCGCATGCGTGGCCATGCGATAGCGCTCAACCAGTTCCGCCTCTTCATCTTCACGCAGCTCGGCCTGCTCAATTTCCTTGAGCTGATGCGCGAGCAACTCGATGTCTTCCGGCGCCATGCCCTCCGCACGCAGCGCGGCCATCTCCCGCCGGATGGCCAGCAGCGCCTCGTGCAGCTGCCGGCAGTGCTGGACCTGCTGCTGCAGGCCGGCGTAGGTGTCCAGCAAGGACAGCTGGCGACTCGGCTGCAGCAAGGTCTGGTTGTCGTGAGGACCATGAATATCAATGAGCATCTCGCCGATTTCCCGCAGGAAACCCGCCGTCACCGCCGCGCCGTTCACGTAGGCCCGGCTGCCATTCTCGGTCAACACCCGCCGGATGAGCAGCTCGCCGTCCTCACATGGCGGCAACGCTGCCGCCTGCAGATGCTCTTCAAGCTGATGCCGCAACTGCTCGTCGCCGCCCCCAAGCATGATAATCCCGGAAACCTCGCAGGTCTTGGCGCCGCGACGGATGCTGCCCGGCGTCGCCCGGCCGCCAGCAAGCAGCTGCACCGCGCCAATGATCAGCGATTTGCCGGCGCCAGTCTCGCCCGTGATGGTGTTCAAGCCAGGACCGAACTCCAAGTCAAGTTCCTGCACCAACGCAAAATTGCAGATATGAAGTGAGCTTAACACAGGTACTCAAAAAGGGGAATGAGGTTGGGCGCTCAGGCGTGGCCTACGCAGGCCCGCGGCGCGAAAAGTGACGCGTCCAATATAAGCGCTTTTCAAGACCGAACAATGACCGACCGTCGAATTGATCACACGGCAAGTAATCGGTCAGCCATTGATAACAGCCGGTCTCAGGTGACGCTTGGGACTGTGGGGACCGATTGGCGCGGCGCTGGGGCGAGGACTCACGACTCATAAGGCATGGTCCCATGGATTGGACCATGGAGACTTTCTGGACTGTGGGGAAGGACTCCCGACGCCTGAGACTGATTGGCCAACTACCGGGACTCCTGGGATCGCGGCCGTTCTTAGGGTTCGTCCCCGGCCGGACGGATCACGTCGCCAGATCGGCCAAGTTCGGCCCGGAGGGCCGCACCATGCATAGCCCCGGGTGAGGCGCCCGGAGGGCGCCGCAACCCGGGGTAGGACAACAACATAGGATTGCGCCCGGAGGGCGCCACATTTGCCTGACACGTCGCTGCCCACCGCGCCAGCCAGAGGCATGTCGAGCATCCAATATCAATGGCTGACCGATTTCATATCACCATGGCAAAAATACCCCAGTCAACAAACACCACCGCCTAAAAAAATGCGGTCGGCTCGGCACCACCGCTCACCGCACTGCGTCAGCCTTTTCTCGGCTCGACACCTTTATTCGCGACTCTTTGACGATTATCTTGTGCCCTGTCAACAAAGCCTACGCATCACGCCGAGCAGCAAGCAGCAGGACCGCGCGACCATGACCAAAGACGACGCCCAACAACGCATTGACGATCTCCGCCGGGACATTTGGCGGCATAACCGCCTCTACTACGTCGACGCCCGCCCCGAAATCAGCGACCGGGACTACGACGTCCTCATGGAGGAACTCCAGGGGCTCGAACGGGACTTCCCGGAGCTCATCACCGCCGACTCGCCGACCCAGCGCGTCGGCGGCGAGCCCATCGCCGGCTTCGTCACCCGCCGGCACGGCATTCCCATGCTCAGCCTCGACAACACCTACAACCCGGGCGAAATCCGACGCTTCCACGACTATGTCATGCGCGGCCTCCGCGGCGAAACGCCGACCTACACTATCGAACCGAAGGTGGACGGCGTCAGCATCGCCGTCCGCTATGTCGCCGGCGTCTTCAATCGGGCGCTGACCCGCGGCAACGGCATGGAAGGCGACGATGTCAGCGCCAATCTCAAAACCATCCCCTCCCTGCCCCTGCGCCTGAGCTGCACAGAGCCGCCGCCGCTCTTCGAAGCCCGCGGCGAAGTATTCATGAGCCGGGAGGGCTTCCAGCGCCTGAACGAACGCCGCGTCGCAGCCGGCGAAGAGCCCTTCGCCAATGCCCGCAACGCCACGGCCGGTACCCTGAAGCAACTCGACTCGCGGGTCGTCGCCCAACGCCCGCTCGACATCGTCTTCTACGCCCAGGGTGAACTCGACGGTATCGACATCGGCAGCCAGCAGGAACTCCTCAAGACTTTCAATGGCTTCGGTCTCAAAACTCAACCATGGCTGCGCATCGCCCACGACTTCGCTGGCATCATCGCCGCCATTGACGAACTCCAGGCGTCCCGCCATGACCTGCCTTACGATATCGACGGCGCGGTCATCAAAGTCGACAGTTTCAGCCAGCGCGAAGTCCTCGGCATGACCGCGAAAGCCCCCAGCTGGGCCCGCGCCTACAAATACGCCGCCGAACAACGCGAAACTACCCTGCGGGACATCACCATCCAGGTCGGCCGCACTGGCGTACTCACCCCCGTCGCCGAGCTCGAGCCAGTCGCTCTCGCCGGTTCCACCATCAGCCGCGCGACCCTCCACAACGAAGACGAAATCGCCCGCAAGGACATCCGCATCGGCGATACCGTCGTCATCGAAAAGGCCGGCGAGGTCATCCCCGCCGTCGTGTCGGTCGTCATGCCCAAACGCCCCGCAGACGCCCGCCCATTCAATTTTTACGATCACATCCAGGGCCACTGCCCGTCCTGTGGCGAAGCGATCTCCCGCGACCCGCAATTCGCGGCCTGGCGCTGCACGAATCTCCAATGCCCGGCGCAAAGCGTCCGCCGCGTGGAATACTTTGCGGCCCGCAACGCGATGGACATCGAGGCCCTCGGTGGCGTGGTCGCCGAAGCGCTGGTCGTGCAGGGGCTGGTCCGAGAACCACTGGATATCTTCGAGCTCAAGGAAGCGGACCTGGCCACCCTGAACCTCGGCACCGAAAACGAACCACGGATATTCGGCGCCAAAAATGCCGCCAAGCTCATGGCGGCCGTGCAACGCGCGCGCGATCTGCCGCTGGAAAACTGGCTGCAGGCCATCGGCATCCCCGAAGTCGGCAAGGCCACGGCCTTCCATATCGCCAGGACCCACCGCGATATCTTTGAAGTCGCCACGTCGCCCACCCTACAGGCGCTCCTGGACATCATGGACGGGCAGGACAAAAACACCGGTGGCAACCACCGCAGCGCCAGTACCGCCACGGCGCAGGACGCGGCGCTAGGCGATCTCTTCGCCTTCGCTGAACAACGCCAGGCGATACCAGACCGAGCACGCACTGAGTGGCTCGAACGCCTGCAGGCCTTGGGCCTGCTTAAGCCCAGTAGCGGCGCCGGCAACGGCTTCGTCACCACTGTCATCGGCCCCAAAACCGCCCAGGCCGTCCTCGATTTCTTCCACAGCGCGGCCGGCAAGAACATCCTCAGCCGCCTTAGGGCCCTCGCTATCACGCCGGCGTCGCCCGGCAGTAGTGGCAGCGCCCCAGAAAGCGCCGACGGCGCCGCGGCGGCCGGTGGCGCCACCCTCAGCGGCAAGACCTTCGTCCTCACCGGCACCTTGACCAGCATGGACCGCGATGAGGCCAGTGCCAAAATCCGCGCTGCCGGCGGCACGGTGTCTTCCACCGTCAGCAGAAATACCACCTATCTGGTCGCCGGCGCCAACGTCGGCGCCAAAAAAACGGAAAAAGCCTCGCAGCTCGGCGTCAAGGTCATCACGGAAGATCAGCTGCTGGCGATGCTCGCCGACGGCGCTGCACAGTGACCCGCCTCGCCTGCGCGACGCCTTACTGCTCCAGCTCCTGGATCAGCGGCGTGCCAGTAAGGCGGTCGACATCCAAACGGAAGCGCCGGCCCTTCAGTTCGAAGTCGAGTGTCGGCCCACCCGCTTCACCGCTGGGGTGGAAATAATAGACCACCTTGCCATCGTCATTGAGCGCATCATTCTCCGGCGTCCAAGTGAAGTCTTTGCCAAGCTCATAGCTGGATTTGACCTCAATGAAGCCCATGGACGGCCCGACGCCATCCTTGCCGCCAGTCGCCGGCGGCACCCACTCGCGCGCCAGTGTCTGCTCCAGTGCGGTTACCGCGAAGCTCGACGCGTCCGTATCCAGCGCCAGCGTCAATCCCCGGCCGCTGGCCCGAGCGCGCGTGGCTGTCTCGTTGATCGCCTGGCGCAATTTACTCAGATTGTTCTCGACCACATAGCGCTTGGGGATGGCACTCACCCGTGGCCCGACCAAAGCGGCAATCACCGCTATCAACAGCGTCACAATCAATATCTCAAACAGCGTGAAGCCATGGCGATGGCAGCGACTGCCGCGCACAACGCCTTCGCTAAACTTGTCAGATCGTCTCTGCACGTCAATTCCAGCAGGAAATGTCTTCATTGTTGCCGGTGCCACCCGAGCTCTTGTCGCCACCATAGCTGATGATGTCAAAGGGCATATTGTCCTGCCCAGGCACGCTGTACTGGAAGTCATTGCCCCAGCCGTCCTTCGGGATACTCTTGGCTTCGAGATAAGGCCCGTCCCACTTCTCATTACCAGGATTGGTGATCAGCTCGTCCAGCCGCGTCGGATACGTCGACATGTCCATGTAATACTGCTGCACGGCGTTCTTGACCGACACCAGCTGGGCCTTGGTGCTCTTCACCCGCGACTTGTCCAAATTGCCGACAATGTTCGGGCCGACCAGCGCCGCCAGCATGCCGATGATCATCACCACGATCATAATCTCAATCAGGGTGAAACGGTGGCGGCGAACCCGCCGTAAACTGCTCTTGTCCTTGCTCATGGCCTGCGTCCTTTTCTATGCGTTGACTTGCTACCCAATCTTATTTTCCACCGAAACCAGCATTGCCAAGCGACTATCCTCAGCCCGCGGCGCCCTGCATGTCCATCATGGCCATGAACATCAGCAACACGACGACGCCAACGCCCAGCCCGAGGCAAATGATGATCGCCGGCTCAAACAGGCTCAACAGCCGTTTGACCAGCCGCTTCATGTCCTCTTCATAGCGGTCGGCAACGCGCTCCAGCATCGTCTCGACCGACCCCGTCTCCTCGCCCACTGCGATCATCTTCAGCATCAGCGACGGTATGTACTCGCTCTTGCTTAATGCCGCCGACAGCCGCTGGCCCTGGCGCAATTCGCCGGACAGCCCTACGATCGACTGGCTGATCGCCTGGTTCTGCACCACCCGATTCGCTATCACCACCGTGTTCAACAGATGCACGCCGCTGCGCATGAGGATGGCCATCGTCCGGCACAGCCGGGCGATATTCGCATACAGCACTAGGCGCCCCGCCAACGGCACCCGCAGGATCCAGTGGTCGTAGCGAATGCGCAGGGCGCTGCCCTCTTTGCGCAATTGCGTCACCACATAGATCACCAGCGCCAGCAAAACCAGACTCAGCCACCAATAGTTGCGGAAGAAACTCGACACGCCCAGCAGAATCGTCGTCGCCATCGACTCCACGCCCGCTCCCGCCAGCGCCGTCGCAAACCGCGGCACGATCACCCCGAGCACGACCACCATCATCACCACGCCCGTAAACGCTATAAACAACGGATAGACCGATGACGAGATGATGAAGGACCGCAGCTCCTGGCTCTCACTCAGAAAACGCCGCAACTCGCCCATCACCTGCGGCAGCGCCCCGGCCTCCTCACCGGCCTCGACCACACCCGAGTACAACTGCGGGAAAGTACGCCCACGATCACGTATTAGCTGCGAGAACTTCTTGCCCTCATGCAGGCCCCGCCGCAGGTCGCCAACAGTTTCGGCCAGCACGGGATTGTCATTGTCATCGCCGACAATGCCCAGCGCCCGCTCCAGCGTGATGTTCGCCTGCAGTAGGGGTACCAGGCGTTCAGTAAACTCGACCACATTGAGCTTGGGGCCGAACCAGCCCCCTCCCTGCTGCGTCTTGCTGCCCTCGCCCAGAAAATCCAGCGGCATCAAGCCCCGGCGCTGTATCCGCCGGGCCGCATCGGCCTGGGAGTCGCCCTCAATCAGCAACTCACTGATCTTTCCGGCAGCGTCACTCACTTTGTATTTGTACAATGCCATTCAGCATCACCTCAACATCATCGCCGTCATCTGCTTATGGTTGTGGCGGCGGCGGTGGCGGTGCCGCCGGCCGTTGTCCTGGGTCAGCCGCACCGCCCGGCGCCGCCGGCGGCCGGCAAGTCACCACCAGCGGCCGCATCATCAAGGGCATACTCTCAACCAGTACTTTAATCCAATAACGCCCCGGTTGCGTGAAACGCAGGGAACGAAGCGCAAAAACCAGCTCGGCGACGTCGTAGGGCGACTTGAAAGCCACCTTGCACTTCATCGCAAATACTTTCTCCGCGCTATCCACATGCTCGCAAAGAATCTCACAGGGATACTCGCCCGTACCGCCAGTCAGCGACACAAACAGAAACAGCCCCGGATGCACATAGGGCAATTTGCCCACGTTGATCTGGCTGAAAAGCCCCACGAGGCTCTTCTTCAGCGTCCGGCGATCTTCTATCACCGTGTCGCAGACCAGCAACGCCAGCCCGATGGGCAGTTCCGAATAACTCACGCACGACTCCTATCCTTGCACTGTCCGGTAACGGGCATTGTCGCCCAAGCCTACCAGTAGCCAACATCTAACGCCCAACACGACTCTTTATTACCATCGCCACCGGTTATTATCAATCTGAAAAGCGCCAGCGCCGTTATATCACTTCCAGCCCATCCCGATCAGGCAGCGCCGGAAATGGCGCCGTCGGCAGCCGCTGATACCAGAAAGCCACCGACGATATGTCGTCCTGCAGAGGCAAATAACGCCCACCGCTGCGCCATCCCAGCGCCTGGATGGTCACCCGCAGATCCGAGCTGAAACGGATGGGATCCATGATGTGCCAGCGATACATCGCAAACCGCTGCTGGCTGGCATAGACGCCATCCGGCTTGATCACTTGATGCAGACCCGCGTACGCCGTGCTGAAGGTCTCGTACTGGTGCGTGGCCTGGTTCTCGAAGTTGTAGGACCCGCAGAAATAATCCTCAGTTCCAGTGCCGCAAATGGTCGGATACTCGTCGTCGCCATCCAGGTAGAATTTGATCTCGCCCTCGCCCCACCAACCCGTGTTGTTCACGCCCCAGTGCATGCAGACGCCGACATAATGCCCCGGCCCTTTCACACCATCCAGAATGGTGTAGACGCTCTTGTACGGCAGGGGATTGGCCCGCCGGAACTGCGCATGGAAATACGCGCAGTCCTCCGGCACCTCCGTCAGAGTATAATTCACTTGATAGTACAGCCGAACAGCCTCCGTGGAGATGTTCGTTAACGTGATGCGGCAGCGCTTGCGGAAAGGCATTTCCCAGTAGCTATTGAAGGCCCGGCCGGGATTCACACACACCGCCAGCGAATTCAACGGCGCATAACGCCCCCAGCCCATGCCAAAGAAATCCCCCACGGGACATTCCACCGACGGCTGCTCCTGGTCGTCCCAATACAGCCGCAGGATCTGATAACGCCAGTTGCCCGTCGGCGTCAGCCAGACCTGCTGCACAGCGCCCATGCCGCTGATGTCCGCCAGCGTAAAACACTCGCCGGCCTCAATCGCCACCGACGGCGATACTTTCCAGCCCGCACCCAAATCACGCGCACACGACGCCCCAGTACCCGTCGTCGCCTGACCACCACCGCCCTTGCCACCACTGAAATTCTCCGGGCTGATCGACCGCGTCTGCGCTGACGACAATCTGCTCAGTGTCCCCAAATGCAAGCCTAGGCCATTATATGTCATTGTCCAGCCACTCCTTCTTGCGCCATTACCGCACCAAAACGCCACCCGCAGCCAATCGCGACGCTCGAAAACCGGCCCAAACGCCCCGCACCCAGTGCCACGCGACTTCCATGTCAAATACCTACGCAGCCCTGCGTGTGCACGCTTGGCTTACTATATCCCGCTTTTGCAGCCGCCGACCCGCAGTAACGGAAAATTGTGCTTCCTTGGCAATCGGTCAGTAATTGATAATTAAGCGGTAGAGCAACAGGCGGCCCTAGGCGCGCCCGTCTTCCGGCCGTGGTGCGGGCTTTCAGCCCGCGTCCACTCGCGCGCCCGTCTCCCAGCCGTGGTGCGGGCGTCCCGCCCGCACCGTCACCAGAGGTTAGCTCCTCGCACGACACCCGAACAGCCCCACGCTGACGTTCCCGAACAGCCCCCTCCCGCGTCCATGTTCCGGCCGTGATGAGAGCATCGCCCCGGGGCAGCGCTGGGAGGGCGCCACATTGGCGAGGCACGTCGCGTCCCACCGCGCCAGCGAGAGGCATGCCGTGCATCCATTCTCAATGGCTCCTATGAAACCGATGCTCCTCATTTAACGGTATCCTTGGCACTTGTTGTTTCAACCAAGCAGCCTTTTCTCGTCGTGCATTTCCGCCGCGAAGCGGCAGAAGCGCTGAAATCGCGGCCTAAGATAGCCCAGGGCAAGCGGCGCCGAAGGCGCGCGCCGCCCTGGGTAGCGCGCCATATTGGTCCGTGTTCCTCAGCCTCTTTGGCTTCAGTCGGCGAAGCTGACTGGAGCCAAAGAGGCAATGGAACTCATTGATTGCTGCGGCAATTTTGCGCTGTGGCCCTTCGTTGCAGGTCTTTTAGGCCGCCCTCTCAGGGCTCTTTTGGGTTGGGGCACCTTACCCAGGGCGACGCGCCCTGCGGGCGCTTGCCCTGGGCTATCTTAGGGCGCACCTTCGGTGCTCAAAACCTCGGCGAATGATCTTGTGCATGGTTACTAATCAACTCATCGCCGGCGATTGCCGCATGCTATGTGAAGAGCATTGCTCCTATGAAACCCGCTGCCTGGTTAGCTACCCATATGTCATGGCGGGGCGGCGAATGGCCGTGGGTTTCCTGCAAATTGTCCCCGGTGTTTCCCCCACCGGGATGGTTACTCCTATGAAACCGATGCTCCTCATTTAACGGTATCCTTGGCACTTGTTGTTTCAACCAAGCAGCCTTTTCTCGTCGTGCATTTCCGCCGCGAAGCGGCAGAAGCGCTGAAAGCGCGGCCTAAGATAGCCCAGGGCAAGCGGCGCCGAAGGCGCGCGCCGCCCTGGGTAGCGCGCCATATTGGTCCGTGTTCCTCAGCCTCTTTGGCTTCAGTCGGCGAAGCTGACTGGAGCCAAAGAGGCAATGGAACTCATTGATTGCTGCGGCAATTTTGCGCTGTGGCCCTTCGTTGCAGGTCTTTTAGGCCGCCCTCTCAGGGCTCTTTTGGGTTGGGGCACCTTACCCAGGGCGACGCGCCCTGCGGGCGCTTGCCCTGGGCTATCTTAGGGCGCACCTTCGGTGCTCAAAACCTCGGCGAATGATCTTGTGCATGGTTACTAATCAACTCATCGCCGGCGATTGCCGCATGCTATGTGAAGAGCATTGCTCCTATGAAACCCGCTGCCTGGTTAGCTACCCATATGTCATGGCTGGGCGGCGGCGGGCCGTGGGTTTCCTGCAAATTGTCCCCGGTGTTTCCCCCACCGGGGTGGTTACTGACCCATTACCTTCACTGGCACTTCGGACAACCGTATCCGCTACACACACGCGTTGTGTTTCCGGTCCACGCTGTCCACGCGGTCCACGCGGTCAGCACCTCCCCCTTCCAGCCTAAAGCCGCAAATAGGACGAATGCTGTCTTCGCTGTCTGGCTAATTTCTGCTCGTGCGTGGCGCAAGCAGCGTCGGCGGGTTATTGTAGCGCTGCGCATCAGCTCACCCTTATCTTCTGCGTACTGGGGATAGTGTTCATGAAAAAAAAGTCTTTGCCCTTTTTGGCGCAGTCATGCATTTTCCTGCACACCTTGCTCTTAGGCTGTTCGTGGCTCACCCTGAATTACTTCCAGATGTTTTCTCTGGAACGGGCTTTCGCCGGTGTCAGTGTCGGCATGTTTCTGCCTTGGCTGCTGCTGGTATTGCTTGACGCCCTACTGGTCCCCGGCCTGTTTGCCGCGCTGTACATTTTTTACACCCGCATTGGCCGAGCCAGCCGCTCGCCGATCTGGCAAGACATGATGTCGGGTTACGCCCTACCCATTGCACTGCTGCTCACGGCCGTCACCTGCGTGTTCGCGGCAGCCTTATTTACCTCGCCCCGAGAGCTGCTGTTGCTTTTCCCGGTTTTTCTCTGGTTTCTGCTCAAAGCCCTGGGCGCGCCGCTGGCGGCTTGGACGGTGTCCCGCAAGGCCTTCGTGGTTGCCGTCGTGCCGGCGCTCTTGACCTTCGCGGCCTACATTTTCCTTGGCGTCGCCAACGCCGGCAGCCAACGTTTCAGCCCGGAAGAGCTCGCCCACGCCCACGCCATTTTCTTTTTGGTCGATTACGTGCTTTCCCTGTGGCTCTACGTTCTGCTGGCCAAGCTAACCCGCAAGGAGTTCTATTCGCCGGTGCTGCAGACGCTCTGGGCCGTCTTTCTCGTCGGTTGGATCGTCTCTTTCGCCGCCAGTTACTACAGCGATGTCCTGCTGGCCCGCGAACGCAAGCAGGTCGCGGCCACCTGGGGCGCCCCGCTGGACATCACCGGCATCCGCGATGTCTATTACAACGGCCACGAACCCGACGCTGCATTTTTCGCGGCGCTGCAGCAGGTCGGCAGCCAAAATGCCCACGACGCCACGCCGCTGATCCACCTGGCACAAACGCTGCCCAGTACGCCGGCCTTGAACGACGAATTCATCAAGGCGCTAGACAACGAACTGGCCGGCTACAGCGCGCTCATTGAGCTCGTCGACCATCGGCTAAGCAACAACCAAATCCTCAAATTCCCGCTAGTCGCCGAAAACAGCGATGATGTCCGCGCCCTACCGTACCTGGATTGGTTGCAGGACTGGGCATCGCTCCTGCCGGCGCGGGTTCTCAGCGCCGCCCAGCGTCAGGACTCAGACGCCCTTGCCAAGCTTTGGCAATGCACCCACGCCCTGCATCTGTCGCTCTCGGAAGAGCCTTTTGCCGCGTCATTGTATGCCAACCTCCAATGCCTTCACTATGCCAGCACCGCTCTGGCCCTGGCCATTAACGCCAATGTCTTTGACGAGGCAGCCTTGAACCGGAGTGCCCAGGACCTGTTTCTCAGTCGCGCCTGCCTGCAGAAGCAACTGCCGTTGCTGCGGTTTGGCGAAAGCGCCCTACTCAATGTCGCCTTCGACGAGATCATGAACGGCACCCACTCCCGCGACATACTCATTTTCGACACCAGCAAACTCCGCCCGCTCCTGGCCCCCCTGCATATCTTCCTGCGCAAACAACAGCGTGACGCGTTGACGCTATTTATCCAAGAAGACTTCTGCAACGCCCCGCGCATCACCAGCGACTGGGGCGTGCCAGTGCTGCTCACGTCAATGAAAAGCCTCCAAACGAATGTCCAAACGGCGAGTGCCAAACACCGCTTGCTCACCTGCGCCATTGCCCTAGATCGCCATGTTCTGCAGCATGGCAAGTTTCCGGAAACTCTGGATCAACTCGTGCCGGCCTTCCTGCCAACTATCCCCCGCGACCCATTCAATGACCAGCCCTTGCGTTACGAATTGCTTGATGAAACACTACCAGTCATCACTATCGTACCGGTAGATCAACCAACGCCAACCGATGCAACAACACCAGTAGCCACAGAAGTGTCCACCGCGCCCGTTACCAACGACACGCCAGCGGCAGCAACCACCACCGACGCGCCCACAACGCCAACGGTCACCCACACGCCGGACGCCGTCGCAGCCCCCAGCATCATTTCCGACACCGCAGCCTCTACGGCCACCGACAATAGCGCTGGCAAGAACGCCGCCACACCCCGGTGGCAGACGAAAACCACCCAGGAAAAGCTCAAAGCAGCGCGTATCTGGAGCGTCGGGCGTAATCGCATCGACAACTGCGGGGAAGGCCACGGCGGCCAGTTTGACGACATCAGCTTCACCCGCATCGCGCCACGCCGCTAATTTCTCTGTAGGGGCTACCCAAAAAACTCTGCGGTGGTCGCAAGGCACAGCACAGGGAAATCGTTACGTAGTTCCATTGCCTCTTTGGCTCCAGTCAGCTTCGCCGACTGGAGCCAAAGAGGCCGAGGAACCCAGCCTTGATTGGCGTCTTACCCAGGGCGGCGCACGCCTTCAGCGTGCTTGCCCTGGGCTATCATGTTTCGCACTTTCAGCGCTTCTGCCGCTTCGCGGCGATGACAGGCCGACACGACACATGGCTGTTTGGGTGAAACAACAAGAGCAAGGGAAATCGTTAGGTTGCTTGCATTGAACCCACACTCCTGCTTCTGCGCGGTTGCTCAAGCGTAATTTCCCTGCACCGCAGCGCGCACTGCGTGTCCATCGTGTCCATCGTGTCCATCGTGTCCATCGTGTCCATCGTGTCCATCGTGTCCATCGTGTCCATCGTGTCCATCGTGTCCATCGTGTCCATCGTGTACATCGTGTACATCGTGTACATAGCGTACATAGCGTCCATCCAAACTCTCTTGAGCGGCCATCTCGTCAAAGACCGTTAACGCGAAACGCCCCCACTGGCGTGAAGTCAGCGGGGGCGTTGTGTTTTGTGTGTCAGGCGCTATTGCGCGTTAGCTGACGGTATTACTGGGCGGGCGGCGCAGGCGGCGCGGGCGGCGCGGGCGGTGCGGGCTGCTCGCCAGCTGCTGGCGGTCCCTGGCGGCGACGCGGGCCGCGCTCGCCTTCACCGGGGGCGCCGGGGCGGCCGGGGCGGTCCGGGCGCTCGGGACGGTTGCGGCGCATCTCTTCCATACGTTTCCGCTGGAATTCCTGCAGTTTTGTCGGTGCCTCGGCGGCCTCTTCGGGGCTGATGACCATATCACCATCTGTGTCGATGGCTTTGATCTGCTGGTAGAAGCGGGCGAGGCGGGCCTTCACTTCAATATCGGCAAGCTCTTTGTCCATAGCCGCCTTTTCGGCCTCGTCGAGTTTGCCGTCGCCATTCTTGTCATAGAGGGCGAGAAGCTCTTTGGCGCTGCTCTGCAGGCGTTCAATGAAAGCCGGGGCGTTCGGCCCCGGGCCGCCACGGCGGCCAGCCGGCGGCGGTGGCGCGTCAGCCGGCGCAGCATCCTGAGCAAAACCCATGCAGCATGCGCCCATCAATCCCAGCATCAAGATCTTTTTCATGTGCGTCTTCCTTCTGTTTGCTATACTCTCGTTGACTTGTTGGCTAACCGGTCGGGACCCGCGGTCCTCATCACCTGCCGGTCATCGCTATAATCAACGTCAATTTAGCGATTTTGTTATATCGCCTCTTCAAAACATGGGTTCGCAGACGATGGTCTGGTCACGGCCCGGCCCGACGGATACGATGCCCGTGCGCATGCCAGTCAGCACCGCGATGCGTTCCACGTAGGCTCGGCAGGCCGTCGGCAGATCCTCATAACGGCGAATGCCGGTGATGTCCGACTGCCAACCCGGCAGCTCTTCGTAGACCGGCTCGACCTCGCCCAGCACCTTCAAGCTCGCCGGATAAGCGTCCAGCAAGGCGCCGTGGTAGCGGTACGCCACGCAGATCTTCAGCGTAGGCATGCTATCGAGAATGTCCAAACGCGTGAGCGCCATGCAATCAATCGCGCTGAGTTCACGGGCAAAGCGCAAACCGCAGACATCAAGCCAGCCACAGCGCCGCGGCCGGCCCGTCGTCGTGCCATATTCATGGCCAATTTTGCGAATCTTCTCACCGATCTCGTTGAGCTGCTCCGTGGGGAAGGGCCCTTCGCCGACGCGAGTCGAGTAGGCCTTGACCACGCCGATGACCTTGCCAATATTCCTGGGCCCCGTCCCCGTGCCAATACACGCACCCGCAGCTATCGGATGCGATGAGGTCACGTAAGGATAGGTCCCGAAATCCAAATCCAGCATGGTCGCCTGCGCGCCCTCAAAAAGGACCTTCTGCTGCTTGGCGATCGCCTGGTTGACCACAAAGGTCGTCTCGGTCACAAAAGACCGCAGCTGCTCGGCATAGCCGCAGTACTCGTCATAGATCGCCTGAAAATCCATTGGCGCCTGGCCGTACACTTTGGTCAGAATCGGATCTTTCATGGCGATGTTCTGCTTGAGTTCAGCCGCAAAGGCCTCCTTGTCCAGCAATGATACGAAGCGAATACCGACACGGGCGACTTTGTCCTGGTAGCAGGGGCCGATGCCGCGCCCGGTAGTGCCGATTTTGTTAGCGCCCTTCTGCTCCTCTTCCAGGCGGTCGAGCAGGCGATGATAAGGCATGATGACGTGCGCCCGGCTCGATATGCGCAGCCCGCTCACATCCACCCCACGCTCGCGCATCACCGCAATCTCCTTGAGCAGCACCGCCGGATCAACTACCACGTCGTTGCCGATCACACAGAGGCAGCCCGGATAGAGAATGCCCGACGGCAGAAGGTGCAGCTTGTGCTCCACTCCCTTCACGACCACAGTATGGCCAGCGTTGTTTCCGCCTTGATAGCGCGCCACCACGTCAGCCTTCGCCGCCAAGTGGTCAACAATCTTGCCTTTTCCCTCATCGCCCCACTGGGTTCCAATCACAACTATTGAAGGCATGTCTTTATCCTTTATTGATCTGCGGACACCTAAGTCACTCGAATCCATTACACATAAAACACACTTCTGCCGGCCATGCACTCATGAACACCAGCACGGCGACGACAAAACAAAGCACCCGGCGTTGGCCGTGGCCGGCCATGTGCCGGATGCCCCGCACTCATTCCTGGGCGCGCCGCCGCGACGGCCGCTGCTTGTACCACTCGGGGGTCACCCCGTGCTGGTTGATTTTATAATGTATCACGCGGGGCGAAAGACCCAAATCACGCGCCGCCGCCGACATGTTGCCGTTGTTCCGCTTCAAAGCGTCAACAATCAATTCACGCTCAAAAGACGCAACCAGTGTGTTGAAGGGCACCTTCGTGCCCTCCGCCACCGGCTGTTCGATGCCCGAGTCCTTCGCCGTCTGCAACGACATCGGTAAATTGTAGCCGTGAATGCTGTCATCAGACGCCGTCAGCACCGCCCGCTCAATGCAGTTCTCCAACTCGCGAACATTGCCCGGCCAGTGATACGCCATCAACATGTTGATCGCTGGCGTCGAAAAACGGCGGATGCTCTTGCCGTACTTCAGATTGAATTTAGCCACAAAATGCTCTGCGAGCAACATGATGTCCGACCGGCGGTTCTTCAAATCCGGCAAGACGATGGGGAAGATATTCAAGCGATAGTAGAGGTCCTCACGAAAACGCCCCTGCGCCATCAGCTCTTCCAAATTCCGACTCGTCGCCGCCAGCAACCGCACGTCCGTCTTCAGCTCGGCATTGCCGCCAAGACGCGAAAAAGTGCGCTCCTGGATAAAACGCAGCAGCTTCACCTGGATCGGCAAGGACAGGTCGCCAATCTCGTCCAAAAACAGCGTGCCGCCATCAGCGGCTTCAGCCCGGCCAATGCGCCGGGCAATGGCGCCCGTAAAGGCCCCCTTCTCGTAACCAAAAAGCTCGCTCTCAACCAGATTTTCCGGCAAAGCCGCGCAATTGAAGGCGATGAAGGGCTTGTCGGCACGCGGGCTGAGCATGCGGATGGCGTTGGCCACCAGCTCCTTACCCGTACCAGAGCTACCGCGGATAAGCACGGTGGCGTTGGTCGGAGCAACCTGCCGGATCAGCTCGTAGATCTTCTGCATGGTCCGGCAGTTGCCAATGAGCTCCCCCGGCGTTTCCGTCGTATCCAGGGCGCTGCGCAGGCGCTTGTTCTCTTCCAGCAGCGTTTCGCGTTCTTCAATTTCCTGCTGCCGTACCGCCACGGCGTCGGCCGTGAGGTTGCCAATGATCTCCAACATCCGCAGGTCTTGTTCGAGATCCACACCCGGTGTGTCATTGCGACGATCAATGCTGAGAGTGCCGACGACCCGCTCATTGCGCCACACCGGTACGCAGAGGAAGGCCGTATGGCCGTCACGGCCGCGCGCGCCAGTGCGATCAAGAAAGCGCTTGTCCTTGGCGATGTCCGCAATGAGTGCGGGCTTGCCGCTGGCGGCGACTTGACCGGTGATGCCTTCGCCTAGCCGGTAGCGGCCGCGCTTCTTCTCATTTTCATCCAGCCCCTGCGACGCTTCAATGGCAAGCACATCGCCGTGCAGGAGGGTGAAAGTCCCCCGCAACATGCCCATTTTCCGGTTCAGAATTTCGAGGACGCGATTCAACAGCTCCTCGACATTGCGTTCGTGAACGACGGCTGTACTGATCTCCTGGATGACCGCTATTTCTGACGTCTCTTTTTCCTTCATGGGAACCCTTGCGGTTAAAGCAATAAGGTACTGTCATTTACTGACTTGTCAAACTGCAACGGGGGGTCTGAACCGCCATCGCCACGGCATACTATGCAAGGCATTCGTGCGCATCCGCGCCGGCCCCGAACCGGCCCAGACGGCCGCGTCCGGAAACAACCCGAGCCCCCTCACGGCCAGCGCCACGCCGCGCGTTACTGGCCGCCATCAGGCAGGGGCAGCGGCGCGGCCTTGATCTTGAGAGCCACATGCGCCGCGAAGGGCGGCAAGCTGAGCCGCTGCCGTTCTTCCTCGCCGCTCACCACCGCCAGCGTCCGTTCTTCGCAGACTTCACCGCGCTGGAGATCCCAGATCTCCACCTGGTAATCACCGACATCGAGCCGCGGCAGTTCCAACACGACGTTCTCACGCCGCGCCGGCACCACGTTTTCCAGATCGGAAAGGTAGTACTCGGTGTCAAACAACCAGTACAGCAGCCGGTCCTTGCCACGCAGTTCATTGACGTTGATGGGCAGGCCGCTCAAATCATAATTCCGGCATTCCAGCCCGCGGCGGTCCTCGTCTTTGCCGAAACGCGACAGCGCGCGATACTCGTAATAGAGGTCCTTGTCGTCCACCAGCGCAAACCACCAGTACATGGGAATGACGCCGGCCTCATTGAAGAATCCCGTCCACAGGCCAATGCTCACCTGCTTCATCAGATTGCCCATACTGTCCGCGTAGGACGAGCCGCCGTATTCGGTGATCAGTAGCGGCTTTTTGCGCTCCTTGGCAAAGACGCGCCCCGAGCGCAGGAGATTGATGAGCTGTGCGGTGCCGCCGCCGCTATAATAGGCGTCGGTGGCCATGGCATCCAGCTCGGGCAGCGTGGCAATGGCGTCGTTGATGCGGTGATAACTGAGCATCCAGTGGGTATTGATGGGGTGCTTGTAAAGATCCTGTTCCTTCATGTAGGCGCCCATCTCGCGATGCCAGGCAGCCACGGACGGATCAAGGTAGAAACTCAGCGAGGGACCAGTGAGATCGACTTCCGTGAACAACTTCCAGGAGAAGACATTGGGGCTGGCGCTCCAGCGCGCGAGGATGTAATCGGCAGTCTGTTTGAAGGCGGCGCGAGCGCGCTCATCGGTGAAGTAGTCCTCGCATTTGTCCAAAAAGCCGCCCAGTTCCTTGTTGTAGGGATTGCGCGCCCACTCCGTGTCGTAGGTCATGCCGAATTTGCCGTGGTTGTTCAAGACGATGATGAGGTAGATGTCATTTTCCTCGGCCAGACGCAGGATGTGGTCGAGCATCCAGGCGCGGTACTGGTTGTAGTGGCCGACGCCGTGGAAGCCCGGCGCGTCGTTGATCCACTCCAAAGCCAGCCACCACGAGCACATCCACACTTCCACCAAGTTGATGCCGTTCTCGCGGTATTTGCGGAAGAGACGCTCGTATGCCGCCAAACCCTGGTCCTGCCATTGGCTGTATGGCGCGACCTGCTGGTAGCGATTGTCAAAGGGCGAACGCACATTGATGCCCAGGCCCCAGAACGGCGTGCCGTCGTCATGCACAAAAAACTGATCAAAATCCGGGTCGCGACGAACAAAACCGCGATAGGGCTCGGCGCTCTCACGGGCGTGAAAACGCATTTCCGGCAACTTGAAGGTCTCACCATCAATGTCGCCGCTGATGCGCACGCTGTATTCACCGGGCCCCCGCGGACAATAGCGGATCTTGAAGCTAGGCTCGCCGCTGGGCGTCAGGCATTTCGTCTTGTCCCATTCCTCGCGGTCGTAGAGAAAATCTTCGTAGTAAAAGCCATAGGCGAGCTCAACTTGACCGTGCGGGGGGGTAATTTCGGCGACGATGCGCGTCCGCTTCAGAGCAAATGGCGCCGCCGGCCAAGCCGACAGCCGCAGCGTCCACTCCATGCGTTCGCCCAGCAGCGGGCTGCGCGGCTCGTAGTTCATGCCCAGCACCCGCAGCGGCGCCAACGCCTGGGGTGGCAATAGACGCATGGCCGTCAACACCACCTCGCCACTGAATGTGTCGCTAGCACCCGTATCCGGCTCAAAACTGCAGCCGACTTCGCTGAGAAGACGCGCGGTCAACGCCGTCCAAGGCCGCTGATGCCCGAGGCTTTCCCAGCTGGCGACCGCCTCGCGACCCCGGATGGGCACGCTGACCCGCACCACGCCGTCCTGCGGCGCCGGAAAACGCCGGCGCTGCTGCCGCCACAGATGGTCGGCGTCCTTGGTGAAAATCGTGATCATGGCCGTCTCCGGCAAGGACTGCGGTACCGCAAAGACGAATTCGAGGTGGCCGGCGTCCAGCCAGCCATCCCCGACAACGACCGGCGTGACAAATTCCTGCTTGCCGGGGAATTGCAGGGGCATGATCAAGCCGCCGGGCGCATCGCCGGCGGCGGCGCGCACGCTCAACGGCTCGGTCTTGGCGCTGCCGTCAGCCAACCAGCTGCGGCTCACCCAGCCGCTCGCATCGCGGCTGAAGTCGCCCACGTTGCGCGCCCCAGCCGCGGTGGCAGATGCTGCTAACGGAGCAGCTGCCGAGGTGTCAGCTTGGGCCAACAAGGGCGTCAAGCACCACAAAGAACACATGAATACGATCAGAGACAACAAACGCATGTCTTTTCTTTCCTGTCTACGGCTTTTGCCGGGCAGTATGTTGCACGAGGATCCCTTAATGGCTGGGGAAACGGTGGTAATTGTCCAGCGAGACAACGCGGCCCAGCTGGCTCCACGGCTGCGCCTGGTAGTCGCTCAACAGCAACCCGGCGTCATAGGCGGCCGGCATCAGATCGGCCAAACCCGGCATCACCCGGAACTGATTGCCGGGCACGCCGGCCTTGTACACCCACGACGGCGGGAAATCCTTGACTGCCGGTACAGAATCCTGCGCACCATTGACGCACAGCGTGTGCATCATCGCCGCTTCCAAGCCGCAGACGATCTTTTTCTCACCGCGGCAGGCCGCGATGGCGTCCCACAGTTTCGTGGTAATCTGGGTGTCCGGGCAGCCGTAGTCCTTGCTGCTGCCGTCGCTGAAGGTTGCCCAAAGCAGCTTGCTTTTGTAATTGAAGGTCACTGTGCCCTTCTCGAACTCATAGACGAACTCCGGTCCGCGGTTGCGGGTGACGGCGTGGGTCGTGTAAAAAAGGATTTCCGCACCGCAGGTGGTCATCACCCGCAGCGCGGCCGTGTCGTAATTCGTGATGGGATTGGCCCGATACAACTCGGCCTGCACGGTCGCCGGTTGTGCCGAACGGTCCACCGTCGGACCAATGACGTACAGCATGTTGTGCAGATAATGCGCGCAAGCGTTGTTGACTGGACTGTCCAGAATCCAGTCGCCGCGGGAACTCTGCAGCGCGCCGGCCCAGTTGTTACGGCCGTAGTACTTGTCGTTGCGCGGCCATAACACCATCGTCCGCAAACGTATGGGCCGCCCAAAGAGCCCCGCCAGCACGTCGGCCTTGAAGGCTTGGATGACCGGATGGAAGGACCACTGGTAGCCAATGCCCACAAATCGTTCAGCGTGGTCGCGAGCAGCAATCATCTGTTCGACTTCCTGAATCACCGCACTGACGGGCTTCTCGCAGAGCACGTTGCTGCCGTGCCGCAACGCCGTACAAGTCTGTGTGCAATGATACTGAATTGGCGAGGCAATCACAGCCAAATCCGCACTGTTGCCGGCGTAAAACTCGTCCAATGTCGCGTAAAAGGGCACGTCCAACGCCTGCAGGGCCGCAAAGCCCGGCGCTTTGCTGGCCAGCGGATCAACCACGCCAGCCAAACGCCAGGATTTTTCGCCACTCTGCCCCAGCAAAGCCGACACGTAGGTGTTCCCATACCCACCAATGCCCACCAGAACAATCGATACCTGCTCGCTCATCGCAACGCCTTTCTCTGACTAGACCTCGCCATGCTTGATGATCATCGTCTGGCGCCGACAGCACCAGCACATATACGAAATGCTCACAAAAAATGACGCCGGCAGGCGACAACGCCAGCCGATGAAGACGTCCAGCAAGCTCGTTTGGCCGCCAAAACCCATGGGGCCAATGCCAAGGCTGTTGGCCTCGCGCAACACCCGCTCTTCCAAGGCCGCCAGTTCCGGCTCTGGACTGCGCTCGCCTATTTTACGCAGAAGCTGAAATTTGCTTTCTTCGTAGCTGGTGACGCGATCGCCGCCAAAGGCCACGCCGAGTATTCCCGGTGCGCAGCCCTGGCCCTGCGCGCGCCACACGGCGTCGAGGATGCAGCGGCGAACGCCGTCAAGATCCCGCCCGGCCTGAATGCCGTGGTCGGGCAGACTGTACTGCGCGCCCATGTTCTCGCTGCCGCCGCCCTTGAGCATGAGTGTCACGCGCAGTTCGGTGGACGCGCTGTCGTGCCAGTGTATCACCGGGCTGCCGTAGCCGAGATTATTGCCGGTATTGCGCCCCGTCAGCGCATTCACGCAGTTCTGCCGCAGCACGCCCCGCGTCGTCGCTTCGGCGATCGCCCTGGCTGCGGCTTGCTCAAAATCACCGCGCTGCAGCCACGCCGGCGCCTCGACCAGAAAAAACAGGGCCCCGGTGTCCTGACATAACGGCAGCATCTTTTGCCGCGCCAGCGCCACATTGCTCAGCATGGTCGTCAAGCACTGCGCCTCGCTGCCGCCAGGCACCGTCTGCGCTTGCGCGCGCGACAAAGCCTCCTCAACATCCGCCGGGAGGTCCACCGACGCGCGAGTAACCAGCGCCAACAACTTCGCTGCCAACAAGGTGTGTTCCATATCCTCAGAGTTTCTCAACCGGCACTGCCGCGCCATCGCCGGCAATGGATTGGCGCGCCGCGCACATCATGGCCAGGCCCTCGAAGGTCTTCTCCATGCTGATCGGCGGTTCGGCGCCAAGAAAAAATGCCTTGATCTGCAGCAGCAGATCGTGGTAGATGCGGCTGGAATCGACATCAAAAAACGCCGACTGCTTGCTGCTTTGCGCCCGACCGCCGTACTGCCATTGATTGCGGATGGACTCAATCACGCCATAGCGGCCATTGCCATAATCCACCGTCGTCACCACCGCCGGCCCCAAATCCACCGCCCGAACGCTCTGGGCGCCGCTGCCCATCAGACGCTGCAGCATCTCAAAGCTGTGTACGCCGTACCAGATCAGCGAATCGCCGGCCGGCGCGGTCCCGAGGGCACCAAAGCAATGCCCCACGCTGACGGCGCCACCGACAGCGTCAATCGCCGCCTGGATGCCAGGCGCAAAAGGCAGGCTCGACGCCGACCACACCCGCGTGCCGCAGCGCTTCATCTCGGCAATAATGGCCCGGCCGTCCGCAAGGGTACCCGCCAGCGGCTTGTCCAGAAAAATCGGCTTGCCCAAGGCCGCCAGGCGTTGAAAGTAGTCGAGGTGGTAGGCCGGGTCGTTGATCTCCATCATGATGGCATCACAATCGACCAGTGCCTCGTCCAGACAAGTCGTGACCTTGACGCCCCAGGCTTCCAGCTGCTGCTGGCGGGCATCGAGCCCCTTGGCGTCCTGAAACGGGGTTTCAAAGCGCAAACAACTGACAACGCGCAGGCCAGCGACCTGCAAATCCGGCGCGCAAGTCGGATCGTTCATCAGTTTGGGAAATGCGATGCTGTGACTGGTGTCCAGACCGATAACCGCAATTTTCAACGCGTCCATGTCGCCTCGCTCCTTAGCATGTGACAAAGTCAGTTTTCGGGATGATCGCCGCGCGCACTTAGGCCAGCTCGTCTGGGTGCTCTGGCTAGAACCATAACGCCCAGCGGCGCGGCAATCTTGGCTGGCTTCAGGCCTGATCGCCTTCTCGCAGGCTGCCCTTGCCACCCAGGTGATCCAGATAGTCCTGCCATTCCACGGGCAGGAGATACTTCTTTTTCGTATTGCAGTTTTTGCAGCAGGGCACGACATTGCCCTTGCGGCTCATGCCGCCACGGGAAATCGGCACAATGTGGTCCATCGTCAGCTCCTTCGGTGGCACGCGCTGGCCGCAATAATGACATTTGCCATGGCCGAGCTCGTTTTTCCACCACTGGGAACGGCGCAATTCACGGGCCTTGTCTTTTTCACGCCGGACGTGATCCTCGTCCGCCGGCACAAAATAGCCGTCGTCCGCCAAGGCCATGTCGTCGTCGTTGTCGGTCATGTCCGTTCACCTGTCCTGCGCTACTGCGCCCTTCAGCCACGGCCTGATTTTGCCAGCGCCTTGTGGTAGAGCGGTCCCACATGGCGATTCAGCGGGAAGGCATCGTGCAAGGCCGCCTGCACGAAGTCGTGCGCAGTCGCCACCGCCGCCGGCACACTCGCGCCCTTGGCCAGTTCGGCAGTAATGCAAGCCGAGAAAGTGCAGCCTGCACCATGCGTCCACGTGCTGTTCAGCCGCGGCTCTTCCCAGCGTTGGAAGGAGCGGCCATCAAAGAGGATGTCCAAGGATCGGTCCGGGAAGATGCGCGCGGCCTTGATCACCACATTGCGAACGCCGCGGTCATGAATGCGCCGTGCCGCGTCCTGCAACTCCTGTTCGTTGCTGATGCCATCCATACCGGCCAGCTGCGCGGCCTCAAAGGCATTGGGCGTAACCACTTCGGCGATCGGCAACAAATGCTTCACCATCGCGTAGGTGTTTTCCGGAAACAGCGCTTCGCTGGTGCCCTTGCAGACCATCACCGGATCAATCACCAGATGCGGCACTGCCGATGCCGCCAGCAGCTCGCCAACCAGCTCAATGATGGGCACCGTCGGCAACATGCCGGTCTTCACAGCATCGACGCCGATGCCCGGCAAAATGGTCGCATATTGCTCGCGGATCATCTCCAGTCCTACGGGTTCCACGACGTGCGCCCAGGTGTCGGGCTTCATCGCCACCAGCACCGTCAACACGCTCATGCCGTAAACATCCCGTTCCTGGAAGGTCTTCAGATCAGCCTGAATGCCCGCGCCGCCACTGCAATCCGAACCCGCTATGGTCAGGGCTTTTCTGGGTTTCATCGTCAATGCATCTCCTCAACAACTCGTACGCGTTCAAATACACACAATGCACACATCACAGTGAACCTCGTAATATATGCCGCCGACCCGGGAAAGAAACACGCCAGCAGGCGGATTTACACGCCCGGGGTAAGCGATCAGTGATTGTTAACAAAAACTGTGGTGCCTCTACGAGGCACAGTCTGTTGGCAGGCAGCGTCCCCAGGCTAAAGCCTGGGGTTAAGCATGGTTAAGCGCCTACGGCGCAGAAAGATAGTCATCGAATGAAGGTGGCTTTCAGCCCGGATCAGACAAAGCAAGTCGCCAGATCGGCCAAGTTCGGCCCGGAGGGCCGCACCATGCATAACCCCGGGTGAGGCGCCCGGAGGGCGCCGCAACCCGGGGTATGATAGCACGTTAGTATTGCGCCTGGAGGGCGCCACATTGGCGAGGCACGTCGCGTCCCACCGCGCCAGCGAGATGCATGTCGTGCATCCAATATCAATGGCTGACCGAATACCGGCTTTCTTATTGCCTCACTCTTGCGAACCGTGCCGCAGGAGGCGGCGACGGATCAGCCACAGATCAACGAGCATCCGGAAGGCCGACCACGGGCGCACGGAACTCCCGCCGCGTTCGCTCCAGGCGATGGGGACTTCCCGCAGATGCATGTCATGGTGCTGCTGGGCAAGCAGCAGCAGCTCGGCATCAAAGGCAAAGCCATCGCAGCGCATGTCGGCGGCCAAGGCCCGGGCCTTGGCGGTGGCCAGCAGCTTGAAACCGCACTGGCTGTCGTAAATCGTGCTGCCCAGGAAGCAGGAGAACAACGTCTGATACAGGCGCCCGAGAATATGCCGGAACAGCGTGCGTTGCACGAGCCGGTCGGCCGTCAACAGGCGAATGCCAACCAGTAGTGTGCGGCCTTGCCGCACGGCATCGTCGAGATAAAGCTGAAAGACCAGCGGCGACGCGGCCAAATCGGCATCGACATAGCCAACACAGGGCCTGGTGGCAGCCATAAAGCCCGCCCGGACAGCCGCGCCTTTGCCGCAATTGCGCGGCAGGTCGACGATGCGCATGCCGCAAGGCTCAAGATCCCACGCCATGGCCGCCAGCACCTCGCGGCTGTTGTCCCGCGAACCGTCGTTGACGAAGATCCACTCCCAATCCAGAAACGCGTTAGCCGTGATCAGTTCGCGCCAGCGTTCGAGCCGCGGCGCTTCATTATAGCAGGGAATGACAACCGACACGGCGCCAATGGCCTGGGTGTGCGCTGTGGCGGTTTCCGGTCGGCCGCTCATTTCATACATAACGGGCCTCCATGAACCGCCAAAACACAGTCTGGGAACGCAAGCACAACCACACCCCAGGCAGAAACTGCCGAGGTGGGCAAACACGTGTCAGCACAGTCCGGCCGCTTGACTTATTCCGTCTCGCCCAGGTCATAGCTGATCTGGAAGGTGCTGGTAATACGCTGGACTTCCTCAATGGTCGTCTGGCCCAGGCTGACCTTTTCCCAGCCGTCCTGCCGCAAGGTCCGCATGCCATGTTCAATGGCCGTCTTGCGCAAGACGCTGGTGCCGGCTTCCGCCGATACGAGGTCCTGAATCTCCTCGTCAAGCAGGAATATCTCATAAATAGCCACCCGCCCGCGGTATCCGCTCTGGTCGCATTCCAGACAGCCCGCGCCCTTCCAGGCTTTGACATCTTCAGCGGCTATGCCGAGGACGTCGGCAATCTCGGCACGTTCGCGACGGCTGATATTCTCGTCTTCCACCTTGCAGTGTTTGCAGATGCGGCGCACCAGGCGCTGGGCCAAGGCTGCAACCATGGACGCCGCAACCAAGTAGGGCTCAACACCCATGTTCACCAGGCGGTTGACAGCGCCAACCGAGTCGTTGGTGTGCAAGGTCGACAAAACCAGGTGCCCCGTCAACGCCGACTGAATGGCGATGTCGGCCGTCTCGTTGTCACGAATTTCACCGACCAGAATGATGTCAGGGTCGTGCCGCAATATAGAGCGCAGAGCGCTGGCGAAGGTCAGGCCGATTTCCGCGTGCATCTGAATCTGGCTGGTGCCCTGCAACTCGTACTCAACCGGGTTCTCAACCGTGATGATCTTGCGCTCGGGATTCTTGTCCCGCACAAAGGCCAACGCGGCATACAGCGTCGTCGTTTTACCACTGCCGGTCGGCCCCGTCACCAAAACAATGCCATGAGGCAGAGACACCAGCCGCTTGAGAATGGTCAGCTGGAACTTGTTCAAGCCCAGCTCACTCATGTCAAGAAATATCGCGCTGCTGTTCAACACCCGCAGACAGATCGTCTCGCCAAAACGCGTCGGCATGATGGACACGCGCAAATCAGAGGTCTCACCGCCAAGGATCAGCCGAATACGGCCGTCATGCGGCAGACGCTTCTCGGCAATGTTCAGCCGCGCCATGATCTTTAAACGGGACACGATCGCGTCGTGCAACGCAACCATGCCCGGCGGCGTCGGGATTTCCCGCAGCATGCCGTCAATGCGGTAACGCAGACGAACTTTACCACGGAAGGGCTCAATGTGAATATCCGTCGTGTGCTGGCGAATGGCCTCGGTAATGATCTCATTCACCAGCTGGATGATGCTGGCATCCTCGCTCTGCGCCCCGGTATCGAGATTCTGCTCTTCCCGGTCATCAAAGGTGCCCTCGACCGCCTCGATGTTCTGAGTGCGGCGATCCTGAGTGATCTGAATGACCTTGCCGGCACCAATGCCGTAAATTTTCTTCAAGGTCGTGCTGATTTCATTGGGCGTGGCCAAGACCGGATCCAGACGCACACCCAACAACAGTCGCAAATTTTCCCGGTCGTGCAGATTGGGCGGGTTGGCAAAAGCCGCCTTCATCGTGCCACGCTCCAGGGTAATGGGCACAAACTGATAGTGCAAGGCGACCTTGGGCGACACCTTCTGCGTGGCGGTCTCGCTGATTTCAATTTCACCCAATATCAAAAAAGGCACGCCAGTAACCTGGCTCAGAGCCCGGTAGACCAGCTCCTGACTGGCAAAACCCAAATCCAGGATGGCCTGATGCGCGGGCGCCTGCTCGCGACGCATACGCCGCCGAACCTGGTCGGCCTGCTCGTCATTGATCACCCGCTGCGCCAACAAAATGCCAAGAACATCGCCGCCGGCCGCCAAGGGATTAAGCGTCTCACTCATCGATCGTCACTTTCTTTTCCTTGCCTAGCTCCAACGCGACTTCCTTGCCCTTGCCGTAGCTCAAAACAACCCGCTGCGCATCAAACGAACGCACGGTCATCGCATTGAAAACACGACCATTCGCCGGTAGATAAAATTTCCGCCCGACGCTCTGGGCCTGCTTGTTCCCCTTGCTGTTCTTCGCGTCAATAAAGGCCATCTCTTTGCCCGTGATGCCCTTGTACAACCCACGGTACTTGACGGTGATCACCCACGGCGGCTCCTTCTTGTCCGGCACCGACGGCTTGTCACCCTGCTTGGGCGGCTGGGCAACCGCAGTACCACCCTGTTTGGGCGGCGTCCCACCACCCTGTTTGGGTGTCTCGGGAGCCTTGGGTATGGTCAGCTGCCTGCGAAACACCATCGGATTTACGCCCGGCGGCAAGTCCTTCACCGGCTTGACGAAGGAGAAGGTGCTGGTGTCGAAATAATTGGGCAGTGCCGGCAAGCTGCTGCCCTGACCGGTGGAACCACCATTGTCCTTCAGCGTATTATACGCGGCGAACAGCAGCACCAGCAGCACCAGTAGCGCAATAGCCATCAAGATGGCGCGCTCCCATTCCTGCTTGAGCTTTTCTACTACATTCTTCATGAACTAGTTCCCACTTCTGCTGCTTATATTCCCGCTGGTTTCGGTTCAATAACTTGCCTACGGCTGCTGCGCACCGGTGTGCCTGGCGTCGGCCGGAAAAATGACGAGCAGACGACCACGGCCGTGATGTTGCGTAATTCCAGCAGGCCATTTTCACCCGTCGGCCGCTTGACCTCACCTCGGGGAGTCTTGAACACCCGGTTCACTGTACCATCGGGATCAACCAGTATCTGCAACGCCGGCTGCGGCTGTTCTGCCAGCAGCTCCATCTGCTTCATCGGCAAAAAACACTCCTCGGTTTGCAGCGACTGAACAAATTTGATGAAGTTGTCCATCGTCCCTTCCACTTGCAGCCGCACTGGAAATTCCAGCAGATACGGTTCCTTGTCCTGCGGATCAAGACTATAGGAAATCATCGGCAACACGCTTATTTTGGATGGCCGGCCCAGCCCAGCCCGCGTCAGCGATGGGTCGTTGGCAACCCGTAGGTTATTATCACGAGCACGGCGAACCACTTCTTGCACAGTCCACAATTTCAAGATCATCTGATACTTTTCGGGTTCGGCAGTGGACTCGTCCATGCCAAAGATCGACGGTTCCAATACGACCCTCATGCCCTGCAACATGGAATCTGTACGGTCATAGAGATCCTTGTACTCCGTCTGCGAGGCCTTGGTCACAAAATTGGTGGCGTCGCCATAGGCGTTTATAATATTCTGGTCAAACATGCTCGTAGCGTGTTTCATCACCAACTCGGCCTTGTCCTGCAGCCCCAAGTCACGGGTGTCAGCCGCAAAAAGGCTGGGAACGGCCGCATCACCATCCTTAACGCTCTTTTTCATCCCGACGAGCTTTTGCTGATAGCTTTGCAGCAGTGAATTGAGCCGCGCAGAGTCTTTCGGCCAGGACGAGTCGCTGAGTTTCTTGTCCACCGACGCATGCTCACTGACCAGTTCCGAGAACGCTTTCCATTGCGGGCGGAGAAAAAACATGCCGTACAACACCCCGGCAACCACCAGCAGAAACATCACCACCAGCAATGCCCGGTGCTGCTCAGGCAGTTCATGAAATTTATCTTCCAATTTCATACTCATTTCATTCCAGCTCGTTGTCGTGACATCTATATCCCCCTACTGCTTAGCGCCGTCGCGGCAGCACCGGCCCATCATCCTTTTTTGCTGCCTTTGGCTTTTGGCGGCGGTGGCTCCGGTAGAGTAATCGGCTTCTTGGCAAAAGGTAATTTCAAAAAGAACTGCGTGTATTCATCAAGAGCCGGACGTTTCGGATTCGTATTGACCTGGAAGCCCTGGAGGAATTTTGCCCATGGCTCGATGACTTCCAATTCCCGGCCGGTCCACTCGCTGCTTTCATCAAGCCAGTCGACGCCGGTGAAGTAGTTTTCTGGCCCCTTCGTATCTGTTTCCGAAGTGCCGACGGCTTTTGGGTCATTGAGATTATTCTGAATAGCAAGGACGGCCTCGAAGCGTTTATTTTCAACAATCGGCGTAAAACCGCCCAGGACCATGTATGTCAGCAATGGCATGGTGCTCACGTTGGTATAGCCAAGCCCTGCGTTAGCTTTGCCGTCTTTTGCAGGCGTCGCCCCCCCAAACATTGCACCAGAACCCGCCATAGCGGCAGCGGCAGGTGGCCCCAGCGACGGGCCGCCTTTGCCCTTATCATCCTTAACCGCCGCATTGGCACGATGACTGAATTCATCGGCCAGATAGACGCTCCACACGCCATCGGGAAAGGCCTCGCTCAGTTTTTCCATACTCTCAACAAAACGGTGGGGACGCCCACCGTATTCCACGATGGGCAACAGCATTTTCTGATATGAGGCGATCTGATCTTGCACCGCATCAAGCTTGGGTACCACCGAACTACATTGTTTCAGCTCCCGCAGCTGCTCCTCAAGGCGCCGCTGCCCTTGAGACCAATGAACATGAAAGGACGCCATCACCCCATACACCAGCAGGAAGAACAGCGCCGCCGCCGCCGCCAGATAGGGAAAACGCAGGATGCGCTCCTTCTGCCAGCGCAATAGTTTGGGAATCAGCGACAAATGGAAGCGCACCTCGCCAAGGCCCTGCAGAGCCAGGCCATAGGCGACAGCGTAGGTCGGAGCAATCTGGCCATTGATTTCCGGCCCGAAAAGGGCCACCTCGCAACCATAGGTCCGCGCCAGATGCCGCGCCAGCCCCGGCAGCTGCGCGCCGCCACCGCAGAGCCAGATGCGCTCAATCAGGGCATCCTTGAGCTCGCTATGCTCGCCACCCCGCCAGTGGTCGATGGCTGTACGCAACTCGGCTTCGAGCTGGCGCATCGCCAGCAGCAGGGACTGCTCGTCGTTAACATCGTCCAGCGTCAGACTTTTTTTCCTGACATCTGCTTCCGCCTCCGTACAGCCCAGCGCGTGGGCCAGCACTTGCGTGAAGCGCAGTGAACCGAACATCAGACTGCCCACATAAAGCACCTCGCCACCGGCGAGCACCACCACCGTCGAATTTTCGTGACCAATGTCGATCACCAATCGCGGCGCCTGGGCACTGGCCTCTTCCGGCCGCAAGTGAAACAGGGCATTGACCGCTGCCATGCCGGACATGGCCATGTCGTCCAACCGCAGACCCATACCAGCATAGCGTTCGGCGAATTCATCGACGGTCGTCTCACGGCAAATGCCGATCAGTACGGGATTGTTCCGTCCAAAAACCGCCGGCATGGGCTGATAGTCGTAGATGAAAGTGGCTTCCGACAGCCCCGCCAGATGCAGCGTCTCGTAGCGGACCATCTTGGCCAGCTCGTCAGCCTTGACCCCGGCGGTGAAATCGCTGATCTGCGTCGTGGCCAGGTACTGCGGCAGTGACACGCAAAGCGGCTGCTTCTGACAATTAATCTTTTCCTGCAGCCATGGCGCAATGCTGGCATTCAGTTCGGACTCGTCCAGCAGGCCCTCTTCCTTGATGTCCAGCAGCGCATGGCCCGACAAGACGATACCCTTGCCGCGGCGGTCAAGCCGCAGTGCTTTTACCGTCGTCTGGCCGATGTCCAGTCCAATGCCTGTTGTGTGACGTGTGATTCGCATAGTACTCTTACTGGGCAGCGGCCGGCGTCACTTCGACGTATTCGCCGCGGTCATTGATCACGTTGGCGGTAACAAATATCAGCAGATTGAGTGGCGTGTCCGTCTCAGCCGTATGCCGGAAGAGAACCCCTAAGTAAGGAATGTCACCAAGCAACGGAATTTTAGTAACTTTTACGCTCTTAATGCGTTCCATCATACCACCAAGAATAACCGTTTGGCCGCTGGCCACTCCAACTGTGGTCGAAATCATTTTTTCTTTGGTGCGCGGCAATTTCACTGCCGTCACGCCTCCACCATCCCCACCAGAACTGGCATATGATTCCCAGCCCAGAAAATCTTTAATTTCCGGCTTTAAGCCCAACAGCACAGTACGACCATCATTGCCGACGTTGACTCGTACATCAAAGGTTATACCAAGGGGTAACTGCACCGGCGTTCCCGTTGGCACCAAAGTCTGGGTTTGATTTGAATCGCCACTTGATGTGCCCAGCGATACTGTTTGCACATCGTATTCTTCAAAGTAGTAGATATTGTCCCCCATACGGAAACGCGCCGTGCGGTTATTCATCACCGTCACCCGTGGCGCGCTCAAGGTAACCGCCGAAGCCTTGTTCTCAATCGCACTAACCAGGACGTCAAAGGTGCGGTCGGCAATCACGCCACTCAGGTTCATCAGGCCTACCCCTGTATCAGCCCCTGACTGTATCGCTCCTAACTCCGTCAGCAAATTTGTCACTTTGACTCCCTCTGGATCTTCAGGATCCAGTCCGGCAATGACGTTGCTTTGCTTGATCTCCACCCCCAGATCGCTCAAGTCATTTTGGCCAATGGAAATAAAACGCGCCTCAATCACCACTTGGTAGGGCGGCTTGTCAAATTCGCGCACGAGTTCTTCTACCAGACGCAAATTTTCCCGCGAATCCTTGACCACCAACACATTTCGGTTGCGGAAAATCCGGAAACTAGCCCCAACTGGACTGTTGACTAAAAGGGCCGTCAACACATCTTCCAAGTCATTGTCAACTTCTTCTCCCCCCTGCGGAACAACGGGCAAGGCCCCCTGCGGCAGGCGGATAATGCGCGTCTCCAGCTGCGGTCCCTCGCTGACTTCAAGACTGCGGGTGACCCAAATGAGATTTTCACCGAGGTTGAAGGCTATGCCCATGTTCCGGGCAATGTACCCAAACAGCTCCTTGAGCGGGACTTCGCTGACGCTGATGGTGAGGGTCTTCTCCTCCTGCAGCGCTTCATCGGCAATGACATTGAGCCCTTCGGCGTTAAGCGCTTGCACCAGCTCGGCGACGCCGGCGTTAGTCAGGTTGATCGTCACCTTGCGGTTCACCAGCTCTTCCATCGGTCCCGGCGGCAGTTCTATTGGCTCCAGGCTTGAATCAATCACCACCGTTTTGCCGTAGTTGGCAGGCAGCACCCCCGCCTGCTGAATCTCCTGCAGCATGGTGCCCTGGCTGAGATTCTGCTCGGCCGCCAGGGGCTTCATGGCGCGTGCCTGCGCAATACTCTCCTGCAAATACCCCACTTCGTCCTGGAACAAATCCAATTTCAGCAGCGGCTGAATGCTGGCTTCGGCGGCGTCGATTTCGCCGCGCTCCAGCTGTTTGTGGGCCGTGTCCAAGCGCCGCCGGATGACGGCGCGAAATTCGCGCTGTTCATTGGCCTTGGCGACGGCCTCAATGTCTTCGGGCGTCTGGGGTTTGAGCGGATCACTAGGCAAGTGCGCACAGGCCCCCATTAGCACCAGAATGCCTGCCATCGACAACAGCCCAATTTTTCTCATATCCACCATCCTCATTGCCATGCCACTCTCGTCGCTCAATTCAGTCTTGCCATTCCATAACCGGCTAACTTGCACCAGCCATCGCCTCAAATCCGGCTTTGACTGGCAATCAACAAAAGACTACCAACCCTCTATTCCCAACTTCCCTTCCAGTCCAGCTCAGTCCACTAACGCCTGAATAACATTCTTTATTGACAATGCTCCCAGCAGGCCAGCTGTTTTTTGTCCAGTGAATCGGCCATAGATTACAGTACCCGCATCACGCCGACACGCAAGAAAACGCGCCAAATCATCATGTTGAACGCCCCCCGTCAGACTGCCCCCCCCCCCCGAAGCAACACTGCCAGGGACACGACTAGCACCTGCCCCCTCCGCAAAGCCGATTGATTTTACCTGCTCAGCGCGCAGAGACGGGGATGGAGAAGGAGAAGATGCTGCCCTGCCCGGGCGTGCTTTCCACCCACAGGCGCCCGCCGTGCTTGTCCACGAATTCCTTGCAGAGGATGAGGCCCAGGCCGGTACCCTGCTCGTTGTTGGTGCCACTGGTGCTGAGGGATTGATCCAGGCGAAAGAGCTTCGCCTGATTCTCGGGACTGATGCCCACGCCATTATCCCGCACCGCGATAGTCCATCCCTCTTCATCGGCGCGGGCAGTCGCCAAGACCCGCCCGCCCGCAGTAGTAAATTTAACGGCATTGGTCAGGAGGTTGCGCAGAACGGTCGCGAGCATGGCCTCATCGCCGTAGAGCCTGCCATCCACCGGTACGTCGGCGACAACAGCGATGTTCTTCTGGCGGGCAGCGTCCTGCACCAGCGCCACGCAGTCGTCCAACAGCTTCTTCACACTCATGTCAGTTGGCGCAAATTTGATGCGGCCGGTCTGGCTGCGGGACCACTCCAGAAGATTATGCAGCAGGGCCAGTGCCCGCTGTGACGACTCTTCAATCATCTCGGCGTATTCGCCAATGCCGTCGTAGTCCTTATCGCGAACCTGCTCCGCAAGTAGGCTGCTGAAGCCCACGATGGCATTGAAGGGGCTGCGCAAATCATGAGCAATGATGGAGAAAAACCGATCTTTGGTCGCATTGAGCTCCGCCAGCCGGGCATTGGCCTCGTTGAGTTGCGCCAGTGTCGCCTGCAACGTTGCTTTGTCTTTGATCAGCTGTCGTTGCAGGTTGTTCACCTGCTGATTGAGGTCCGCAAGCGACTGATTTAGCTCAAAAAGCTGCGCGGCGTCATAATCGCAGCTGATCAACAGCTGGCCATTCTTGCGAAAGACCTTCGAACGCAGCGACGGATTGGTGGACAGGTAGTCGCCAATGGTCACAAAGCCATCATAAACCAGCGTGCCGTCAATCACGGGATGCTCACAGAGAGCCGCAAAACTCGGATTGAGGAAACTGCGAACCGGATCGCTCTTGAACAGCCTACGCATCGCCGGATTGGCAAACTGCAGCGCGCCCTCAAGATCAAACAAGGCCAAACACAGCGAATGGCTGGGGCATAGAAACGCGCTGATTTCGTCCTGCCAGTCACGGATAGGGAACGCGCTGGAATCTTGGCAACAGGGCGATGACACGTATTATTGCCCCCCCTTGCTCTTGTCAGTCAAAAGCACAAAAATGGGGATATTCACCTGCAGCCACTCGTACCAAGGGCGGATCTCCGCCCACGACGCCGCGCTAAGCTGCTGCGGCAGGACCTGAAACCACGTATTGAGCTGGGCCGCCCAATAGTTCGTCGCAAAACCGTGGCTGCGGTAGGCGCGGAACACCCACAGTACGCTCTCAACCAACACTTCGGCATTCGGCCGCTGCAAAATCGAGGCGATGAAGCGCGCGTGATTGGCGTGGTTGTCCTTCATCATATCCAGATTGTTCTTGCCAACCAGTGCTTCGATGTCTGCACGCTGCAGCAGAACCGCACTCACTGCGTTGGCCAACACCTCGGCTTTGCGGCTGTACTCATCGGCGGCGGCGGCGCTTACCGGCGGCAACGCCTGCGCACTACTCACCAAGTCGATCTTGTCCATGCTCACCTCTATGTGTCAGCCATTCTTCCAACTCAGCCAAATTCCCGGCGTAGTCCACACCGGCATATTGCGACAACACCTCGCGACCGCCATAACGAAAAGCCTGGCCGCCAACCAATATCGGCAAGGCCGGGAAGACATCGCGGATTTTCACCAGCATCTTCTCCAACATCGGCAGATGAAAATAGATGCTCAGAGACAAAGCCAACACATCCGGTTTTACGCCCTGCATAAAACGGATCAGCTCGTCGCAAGGCACATCCGCCCCGAGAAAATACACATTCCAGCCATGCATCTCAAAGACGTCAGCGACCATCTTGATCCCGATCTGGTGTTTTTCCTCTTCAACGCAAGCCGCCACCACCGTCCGCTCTGTACGCTGGCCGCTGACCACCCGCGCATAAAGCTCATTGAGCACGCCTTCAACTATCGCCGAGGCGACATGCTCTGACGCCACGCTGATTTCCCCGTTCTCCCACAGCTGGCCAATGCGGTACATCGACTCCTTGACCACATCCTCATAAAGAGCTTTGATGGCCTCGGGGCTGTCCGCAAGTTCGGTAGCAATCTGCGAACTCAGCAGGCGGTCGCCGTGCAACAGCGCTTCCAAAAAGGCCTTTTGTGTTTTCTGCGTCAAGGATATCATGTCGTCATGCTCTGCATTCACCGTGTAGGCGGTTAGTTATGTGCGTAGCCAGAAGTAGTATACCATTATGGGGCACAAACAAAAATAGCACGCCATCTGAAACTGGTACGCACCCGCAGAAATAAATCACCTGGGCAGCGTAATCGGTCAGCCATTGATTTTTGTTGTCCCGGCGGTCTTTTTGACCGCCCCGCCGAATACCGTCATCCCGGTGGTATTTGAGCGCTGAAGGTGCTCAAAACCTCGGCGAATGATCTTGCGCATGGTTACCAATCAACTCATGGCCGGCGATTGCCGCATGCTATGTGAAGAGCATTGCTCCTATGAAACCCGCTGCCGCAAAGGTCGGCGGAAATCAAGATCGAATGGCTGGGCGGCGGCGGGCGTGGGTTTCCTGCAAATTGTCCCCGGTGTTTTCCCCACCGGGGTGGTTACTGACCGATTACCTGCAAGAAGTGCCATCAGGTGCGGGCTCAGGCGTCCTTGCGGCTGCGGAAAACAAAGACCACGCCGCTGGAGCCGTCGGGGTATTCCGAACCGGGCAGATCCTCAATCTGCTTGCCGTCGCCGCCGCTGTATTCAGAAACCACCGTCTGCCAAAAATGCAACGCCGGCACATTGAGCGGATGGCATTTGAGCTGCCATAGGCCGGGAAAACGGTCGAACAACGCCGTCGCCGCCCAGTGACCAATGCCCTGACGGCGATATTTGTACATGACGAAAAACTCCGCGAGAGCAAAGTCAGTCTTTTCCACCGGCGATTCCTGAAAATCATTGACCATGGCGAAGCCCGCCAGTTCATCGCCGGCGCGAATGAAGAAGGCCCAGCGATTCGACTCCGTCCAATAGTTGTCGAGGTAGTCATACCCAAAGAGCCCCAGGCGGTTCACCGCCCGCTGCTCATACTGCGTAAATTCGTAGAGGTACTTCTCCAGGAGATTGCGTAGTATCTCCTTGTCTTCCTTGTTGACCGGAACCAACGAACAGGGTATTGCTGGATGCCCCATAGTCACCCTCCTAGAGTTATGAGTGCTATTGATTTCATCATTCGCCAAGGATAAAAGCGCAGGCGCTATCCGCAGGTATATAGCCCGGCGCCCAGGCCTTCAATTGCACGCTGAGAACGCGAGAGACTTTCGCCGCTCTGTCGCCACTACTGTAACGTAGAGGATTCACACCAGCAGCGGCCTCGGCGGCGCCAGCCGCGTTTTCCGACACACAGGTCACCGCGAAGTTCCCGTCGGCGTCGGCGCGCAGTCGGACATAGTCCGAGCTGGCGCCATTCCGGCCATCTAGGCGGACGCGCACGCGCGCATTGACCTGCGCCCCCGGCACCGGCCGGCCAGCGCCGTCCCGCACCGTTACCAGCAGCTGCGGGGCCTCGCCAGGCGCGACCAGGAAACTCTGCGGAACCGCGTGCAACTGCAGAGCGGGCAGCAGTTCGCTGGCGCGCTGCTCGGGCAGCCCGGCATTCACCGCCGCCAAGGACGCCCGTTCCAGGCCACAGGCCGTATCGCGGTCGTAGATGCCGTGCGTCTGACCACTGTGAGTCACCCGCCAATGTACCTGCGCGATATTGCCAAGCTGGTAGCCCAGTAAAACGACACTGCCGCGACCGGCGTCCGCGCCTGGCCAGCGCACAATCACCGCCTGCTGTTGCTCATTCCACGCCAGCGCGGTCGCGCCGTCAGCGCGTATCGTCTGGACGCCCACGCCGGGATCCGTCAGCATCGCCGGCGCGTAGCGCCCGACCACGGCCAGATCGGCCCCGCCCAGGGCGCGTAGATGTGCCGGCCCCTGCAGGCTCGTATGCAAAGACAATGGCTGACTGAAGTCGCCTGCGACCGCCAGTTCCGCCGGGTAGGCCGTCTGCAAAGCCGCGTTGGCTTGATAACAGCCCGACGAGATCACCAGCGTCACGCCATCCGCCTGCAGACGCTGGACCAGCGACCACTCGTCGGCCGTCAATGCCCGGGGCGCATCAAGATACAAGGTGGCTAGCGCCGACCAGCAGGGGAGCAGCTGGCCAGCGTCGTCGTAAAAATCGTCCGCCAGCAGCGCCGTCCGGGTATCGTCGCCCGTGAAGAAGAAGCCCCGGCCGGCCTGCTCCAGCACATAGCGCTGAAAGACCAGCTCGCGATTGCGGTCAATCAACGCCACCGCCCGGCGCATCTGCGACTCTTTCGCGCGCAGGTCAAATAACGCCGCAGCGCTTTGGCCAAGGCGGCGGACGGCGCGCCCGAGCGCGTCGTCGTCCTCCACCTGCACGACGCAGAGGAGGAAATCCGGCGCATAGGGGTGAACCACAGAGCGGATCAGCGGCTCAGCCGCGCCAGCCGCCAAGGGCGCCAGCAGGCCGGACCATGCCGGCGGCAGCGCTGCTGCGCCGCTGCCCACGGGCAACACGACCACGCAGTGCCGATCACGCGGCAACTCAGCCGGCCCCAGCAAGGCTGCGTTGCGGGCATCGACGCCAAGGCCTTTGCCCAGGCCGCGCAGCGGGGCCAGCGCTGTCACCAGCTCGCCGCCGCCAACCGCCGCCACCATGTGGATATCGCCCGGCGTCTTCGCCATGACATAGAGCGGCCCATGAAAAGCCTGCATGGAACGGTAGCATTCATCGGGAACGACCTTGTCCGCATGCAACAGCGGTACGTGGTCCGCGGTGTGACCACCGCCAAAGGCAGCATGCCGGGGCCGATTCAGCCACGCCTCTTCGCGGCTCTGGTTGGTCAGGTCCTCAAAGGGCGCGATCACCCAATTCAGAGTGAATTCAGCCGAACCGGCCACGCCGGGCGTTTCCACCAGGCCGCGCCAGTAGCGTTCGAGGTAGTAGGCCGCGCCGCGGGTGGTGACGCCGCCGATGCCGCCCGTCGCCCAAGAGTACTTCGGACCATTCCACTCGGTGATCATCACGGGCCTGTTGAACAGCGCCGCCTCGGCGGCCAATTCGGCCAGATCGCGATGCACTTCGTCCAGCCGGCCGCTGTAGCGCCCGGTGTACTGATTGATACCGCAGATGTCCTCGTTCGGCAGAGGCACCACGGTATTGAAATGCCCCGCGCGGACGTACATGATCGGCGAACTGTCCAGCCGCTCACGCCGCAAGGCCTCGGCCACGTAGTCCAGCGGCTGGAAGGACGTGCCCGGAAAAGCCGCGTTGATGCTCGCGCCCCAGCTGTCCAGCTCGACTTCATTACCGACCTGGAGCACAAAGGGCGATGCATGGGAACTCGGCGACGCCATGCGCTCGACGGTGAAAGACAGCTGCTCGCCAAAAAGCCGCATGTCATCCCAGCTCTTTAGCGATTTGTAGGACGGGCCATAAGCGGCCAACTGAGCAAAACCCCCGCGCTCAAACAGCGTCCAAAACGACTCACTGAGCTTCAACCCGTAGAAACGGCCGCCCTCGACCCACAAATCCGCCAGCAAGGACGCGGTCGCCGCCGGACAAGCCGTCAGGCTCTCCTCCATCCACGAAAAAGCCGCCGTACGCGGGAAAGCCGCCTGGCCGTTGTAACGGAAAAACCAGTCGGGACGCCGCCTCACCAGGCCCTGCCGCAACACCGGCGTCACTCCCGACGCAGACAGCACCGACTCGCGCAAGCCGACCTCGCGCCGATCAGCCGCCAGCACCTCGCCATCGGCAGCATAAGCGACCATGCGCAACTGGAAAAGCTGCGGATTGCCCGGCGACCACAAAGGCACATTGACGGGCAGCCGCAGGTCCTGCCAGGCATCAACGCCGCCGCGCCAATCCCGCGCCACCAGCACCTTGCCAGTCGTGTCGCGCAGTTCCACACAGAGCCGCGCTACGGCAGCACTCAGACACAAAACCAGTTCTGGCTGGCCGGCGACGAGCTCCGTCCGCGTCCGAAAAGTGAAAGGCGCCACGGCCGGACCATCGTAAGACAAGAGGGCATCCGCCAGCGGTACCGCGTCGACGGCGTTCGTTCGCAACTCCTGGCTGAAGCTGCGCAGGTACAGATCGCGCAAATCAGGCAAGCTGTGTAGGCTGTCTTCTAGTAGCAACAGCTCATTGCGGGCAGCCAACAAGGCCATGCGCGCCTGCAGCAGCTGCCGCTGGCAAGCTGCCAGAAATTCATCCCGCACCGAAGCCAACGCCGGAGGATACGCCAGATAAATTGCGCCGGCGTCCAACGCAAAAGTATCGGCTTCGCCGGGGACATTTTCCACGCGCAATTCCATGCGCGTGACTTTGCGCGGATCGAAGCGCACACCCCGAAAAGGCATGGTGACATCAAAACGGCACTCCGTCCAGTCCTTGCCCGGCATGGGCTCCGGCCGCAAGTCCAAAAAAGCCTCCAACCCTTCGGGATGCTCACTGCACAAGCGCAGGAGAAAAGGCCGTTGCTCATGCAAAACTCGCGCCGGACAACGGATCTTCATAACGATCGCGCGGCCGCTCACATCAAGATAGCGGCCACCGTCCTCGCCAACCGGCACGTCCATACCCAGAAACACCGTCTGCGGGCTGTTCTCGCCCGTAAAAACGACCTGCTGCCGCACAAAGAACTCGCCATTCTCCTCAAGGCGCTCGGGCGCGGCCTGCGGTGGCGCCTGATACAACACGTGGTTCGACACGCGCGCGGCCGTGCGAAAGTCGTTCACCAGCGTCCGCGGCCGACCATCGAGTGCGGCAATGCGCGCGCGAAATGCCTCATCGGTCATGGCCGGAAGCGGCGACGCTGGGGGCTCGACCGCTGACGGCCGCTGTTTCCACGGCGCCGTCGGCGTCGCCAGCCGCGCCTGGGCAACAGCGGGATCCCGCGCCCACAGTTCGCGAATGGCCTGCAGTTCCTGCGTCCAGGCCAGAACGTGCTCACGACTGCCAGCCAGCTGCGCCAACTCCAGTTGATAGCGCTCGCGTACATCCTGCAGCCGCGCGTATTCCACCGCCACCGCCTCCGGCGGGCGCCGCCATTCGTCCTCGTCGTGATTATATACTGGCCCGTTGGGCACAAAAGCCAGCGAATCGACCACGAGGACACCAGCGCCGTCACGGCTGGACGCCGGGAGAACATGGCACTGGATCACCTGGTCAAATGAAAGTGCGCGAACCTTTTCTGGATCGGCCCCGCGATAGAGCTGGAACTCTTCGGGCGTCAGCTCGACCGCCAGCCAGTTCTCCGTCAGCGTAATGGCCTTTTTCAACGACCACTCGCCGCCGTCCCTGGTCAGCAGCCGCATGAATGCGGCCTGGGGCAGCACGCCCTCGCGGCGGAGCTGCAGACGCAGGACAGTGTTGCCCTTCACGGGCCGGAACATCGGCCAGTTGAAACGCGACCAGGGGCCTTCGTTGTAATGCAGCGCCATGGCGGCGGCGCTGCCCTCGGCTCCGGGCTTGATTAACTGCGCCTTTTCCGCGTCGCCGAGGCATTCAACCGTGTAACGCCAGATGCTGTCGTCGCCGCGCGTCGTCAAGGCCGCCATTGCCACCAGCCACACCCATGTCCAAGCTCTCATACACCACTCCATGTTCTTAAGTCACCGTTCATAACTTACGTTTACACATTGCAGTGTAAACGCTCTTTCACGTCATACCTTGTCGCCGACCAACATTTCCCTGGCCGCGAAGCGGCAAGCGCCCTGGAGGGGCGCTGACATCGTAGCCCAGGGCAAGCGACGCCGAAGGCGGAGCGCCGCCCTGGGTACAACGCCTATGTCGCCGACCAACATTTCCCTGGCCGCGAAGCCGCAAGCGCCCTGGAGGGGCGCGTGACATCGTAGCCCAGGGCAAGCGACGCCGAAGGCGGAGCGCCGCCCCGGGTACAACACCTATGTCGCCGACCAACATTTCCCTGGCCGCGAAGCGGCAAGCGCCCTGGAGGGGCGCTGACATCGTAGCCCAGGGCAAGCGACGCCGGAGGCGGAGCGCCGCCCTGGGTACAACGCCTATGTCGCCGACCAACATTTCCCTGGCCGCGAAGCGGCAAGCGCCCTGGAGGGGCGCTGACATCGTAGCCCAGGGCAAGCGACGCCGGAGGCGGAGCGCCGCCCTGGGTACAACGCCTATTGCGCTCGTGTTCCTCGGCCTCTTTGGCCCCAGTCGGCGCAGCTGACTGGGGCCAAAGAGGCAATGGAACCTCTACTTTTTTGTTTGCGATGTCGCACGCTTTCAGCGTGCCTGGGTATAGTCGCCCTGCCACATTTCGGTCGCCACCGGCAAGCGTCAGGCGCCGTCAGTCCTTGGCGGCGTCATCAAGCTCAATGAGCTCCATGTCGTCAAAATAGAGTGTGATGGATACCGGCACGCGCATGCGCTTTTCCAGGGCGAGAGACCCGGTGACCTCGCCTTCAGGCACCGTGAAGCGACCCTCCAGCAGCTGCCAGGTGCCCTTTTTGCTCAAGTCGTAACGACTGGTGTATTCATTGTGGAACCACTTGCCGTCACGAGACAGGCCACATTTGAAGCCGGGCGCGGCATCAGCCGGATCCACCGCGTCCACCCGCACCCAGCCACGCATGAGATAGCGCCTGCCCGTTTTTAGCGGCACGAGCGGCCCCGACGCGTAGGTCCAGCCCGCCACGTTTTTGCCCAACAGCTTCGCCGCCGCCGCGCCGCCGTGAACGACGTCGCCCTGCAGCTCCAGGTCGCTACCCTCGCCAGCGCGCCAGCGCAGCGGCTTGGTCTCAAAATCCGCCCCTGCCGGCATGACGAAGGGCTTGGGAGTCCAGCTGTCGTCCTGTTGCACCGGCACGCCCACCGGCAAACCGGCCAGTATCTCCGGATCGCCGGTCAGCAGGTAGGAATAACGCGGCATGGTCACGCTATCGACCACGCGGCTCTCAGGCGCAAAATTCACCGTGATGGCCGCGCCGTTGGCAAAACTACTGCGCTGCACCAGACCGTCGTCGCTGAGGCGCTCATGCTGCAGCATTTCCGAGTAGCCGACCGCGCGTCGCCAGCGGCACACGCGATTGTAGGTGTCCACAAAGCGATCGACGTTGCCCCAGAACAGATCTTGCTGTACATCCCACAGCACGAAAGTCGGCATGCCGGCGTGGATCATTTCCACCAGTTCCTTCTGCCACCAGATACTGGGCATGCGGTGGGTATTGTCGCCCCAGCGCCAAGTCGTCTCCATGCAGTCGCCATAGACCAGCTGGTACAAGGGCACCCGCCGCGCCGGATTGATGCCATATTCCAGGTAGCGCTCCGTCGGCTCGCAGGACGCAAAGGGTATGGCGTGTATCGCCTTGAAATTGGCAAAGAACGACGCCGAACTCATGATGCCCTCAAAATAATCTGCGACATGCGCCGCATAGTCGCGACCGCTCTCCGAACCAACGATCAGCCCGAGCTCATCGCTCAAATACCCCATCTGTGCCACCCGCGCTTCGCGGTCCTGCGTGCGAGTCAGCGGATGCCGCGGATCGTAGCATTCATAGAGGGCCACCGACGTCACGCAATCCAGGAAATACGACCCGTAGGGCGTCTGCGCCAGCCGCTTCGGCATTTTCTCCTTCAACACGTCCAACCCCCGCGTCCAGCAAATAACGTAACTGGGGTGCTTCTCGCCCGTCTGGGGGTCCGTCCAGGGACACCAGCCGGCCTGGTTTGACCCGTCTGCCTTCTTGACCACGTCGTCCGGAAAAGAAAAGCCCTCACAGCGCTCCCACTTGCCTGGCGGTATCTGCGGATCATAGAGATCGGTGTAGATGTCGTAGCGGCCCGGCAAATAGCCCCAGTCGCGCATCTGCGGGGCTTTATCGTACATTCCCGACACCAGCGCGCGTTCAACTCCGCGCCGATGCAGCTCCTCGATGTTCGCCCAGTGGCTGCCATAGATATTCACCGCGCCCACCAACTTGTCGATATTCGGCCGTTCACGGCGCTTCTCAGTCAAGGTCTTCAGCAGTCCCGTCTCCTTCACGTAGGCGCGATAACGCTTGGCCAAGGCCGTATAGGATCCCTCAGCCGCAAAATGGAACAGCAGGCGCCGCGTGTAACCGAAACGGCCCTTTTGTGGCTCCCACACCGGCTGTACCGACAGGCGATCGCCGCTGGTGCTGCCCACCTTCACGCCCCGGAACAGGCCACGCCCCCAGCAATCATCGGCCGTCTGAATGATCGTAATGACGCCATCGCCGCGCGCCAAATCCGTTTGGCCATACCACGGCATGGACAAATTGCCGCCAATAGCCCGACCATCCCACTCAAGTTCATCGACGCCAAACAGCAGTCCGGCCATCTGCGGAATCACCAGCCGCCCCGTGAGTTCTTCCAGGACTATCGGCGCCGGATAGGCCAGTTCCTTGAAACTCAAATCAGCATCGCCGCTGAGCTCAAAGGCCAGGTCGCCAGCACCCGGCAGCAACCACAATTTCGCGGTCAGTGGCATGTAATCGCCGAGTTCACGCGGATAATCCAACGCGATTTCGACGCCCAGCGCCGGTTTCGGCAGCGGCGTAATGCCGCGCAGCTGCGGGCCATCAATCCGCCCTTCAGCCAGAGAAGGCGCCGCGACGGCCGTTTCGCCCTTTAGCTCCGCCATTGCGTGGGTCATGAACTGCTTATGCTTATAGCCCGGCGGGAAAAAATACTGGCTCTGCCGCTTGGGTCCGCCGTCAGCATTGTTAATGCCGAAAGCCAAAAGGAATTTCCGGCCAGCGGCGGCCTTGGCATCAAAGGCCTTGATGACCGACCAGGGCACCAGCAATTCCATCTGCCAACCACGGCCACCAATTTTGGCCGCACCGCGGCAGCCCTGGGCCATGGCCGGGTTGGTCCAGCAGGAAATCACCAGTTCATCGCCATTGGGAATAAGCCCCCACTGCTCACGGCCGATCCATAGTTCAATGCCGTCCACATGCCACTGGGGCACGCCATCAACCAGGCCGGTAACCTTCTCGTCCACCACCTCTGCCGCGACCCAGAGTCCTTCGTCATCCCAGGCGAGGTGAAAACGGCCGGTGCCTGGCGCTCCGTCTTGGCCATTCTCTACCGCTATGCCCACGCCAGACCATTCGGCCAGATCGGCGTCCAAGTGCAGCTCGGCACTGCGACGCGCGATGGGCACCTGCCAAGTCTCGTGGCCCTTAGCCGCCGCCTGCTGCCATAGCCGGCCGCTGCGTTTGTCCAGCACGTCCCACACCGGCTGATCGCGATGGACGCTCACCCGCAGGCTGTCATTCTCAAACTGGTACACACCGTCATCTGGTGTCGTGCTGACACAGCCGACCAAGGCCACTATCGCGAGCGATGCAACGCCACAAAGGCTGCTTTGCCAATAACGTGCTGTCATCGTCATCTCCCGTACGTGTGTGTTTCTCAGGCTACTGCCTTAAATGCTTACTTACGCAGCACGGCCGCACTACGCAATACCATGTCAATCAACTTATTGCGGTAGGCGAGATACTCTACCGGGTCTTTGCTGTAACTGGTCTCGCTGCCCACCACTGCGTCGTCAATGGCCAGCAATGATGCGGAGGCCGCCACGATGTCGTCGTGACCACCGCGTGCCTTGAGCTGCGCCACGTTGTCCCGGAGCATCACCAGGTACTCGTAGTCCTGCATGCCATCGCGCAGATTCTTCAAGCGCATGGACGACAACGGCTGCCAGTCCGCCCCCGGATACATCATATTGCCCCCGCCATTGGTCACGCTGACGTGCTTGGCATTCATGACACTCCGGAAATAGGGCAGCCACGGTATCGCCGGCCAACGCAGCTCGCCAGCACGCATCGCCGTCAACTGTTCGTCGTCCAGCCAGTCCATGCGCCGCTCGGCGATAAATTCATTGCTGAGGTGCGCGAACTCACGCGGGCTGTTGGTCGGCCATTCGCGGTTCAGCCCCCAGAACAGTAGGCCGCTGAGTCCGAGTTTCCACGTCATCAACGGAATCACCCGCGGATCAATCCCCGGTGAATCCAAATTGAAATTCGCGTATGGCGTCAAAGGATAATCCGTGGGGTACCACCATATTTTCTCACCCAACGCCGCGCGCGCGGCATTCGCCTCGATGTCGATGTGCTGAAACAGCGGACACCAGATATCCACGTAGCCAAAAAGCCGCTCGTCAACGCGGGCGGTGTTCAAGCGCGGAATGTCTGGAAACAGTTCCTTGGCGTCGCTGTAATCGCGCATCATGTTGTCCAGCGCGCTGGGGTTGCGGGACATCAGCACTTCGTCGTGCCCAAAGAATATCGGCCGCAACCGCCCGCGGTACTTCTCCACAATTTCGCGCACCGACGCTTCCTTCTTGCGGATATCCCGAATGCTCAAAAACAGCATGGTCTTGCCGTTCTCGGCGCAGTAGTCAAGATAGTCGAGCCCGACATCATGGGCCCCGCCCCAGAGATTCATGGGCTCCAGCCGATGATCAAGGATGAACTGCCAGAACCCCGTCATGCTCTCTTTCGACGGCTCCTGGCCGTAAAAGGCCTTCACCCAAGAACGATCGAAGCAAAAAGCCGTGTCCAGCGAAGCGCTCTTGGGCAAAGTCAGCCCCGTCGCCTGAACCCGCACCGTCACGCTCGTAGGAGCGCAACCACGCGGCCGCAGAGTCACCGTGCTCAGATAGTCGCCGGCAGGCGCGCCCGCCGGCAGATAGACATCCACCCACACCGGCACCAACGCGCGCGGCTCCGGGAAGGCGCCTGAGTGTACCGGCTGCAACACGTCTGCATAATACACTGGGGCCTTCCGCGGCATCGCCGTACGCACAAAATCCACCACGAAACTCTTGCACGACGCGCCAGCCAGGGGCCGTCCAGCGCCATCCGCCAGTGACGTCACGTCGACGTCGAGGCCAGTCAGAGGCTTGCCCGGCATCGCCATCAACAGCACCTGCACACTGCCGTATTCGTTGCCCGACAGACGCAGCGCCGGCTCAACTCCCCGCTGATAAAAATCCGTGTCCTGGTCCGACACTTTGGTCATGGAACTCAGCACCATACTGGCGTAGCCGCGCTGACTCGCCGCGCTGCCCGGAGCGAAGAAGGCCCGCGCCCGCTCGGAATCGCTTGCAAGCGCCGTCAGCCGTTCGTCCAGCGCGCGGGCTTGTTCCAATGCCATGCGTGCGGCCGGGAAAGTCTTGAGCTCGGACAGTTCCGCCAAGGCGGCGGCGACCTCATTGCGCAACACCCCATACGCCTGTTGCAGCGTCGCCGGCAAATCGCTGCAATCCCCTGGCACCTTAGCCGCCAACGCCGCCAGGGCCCCTTGCGGATTGAGCAGCGCGTCAATCAGCACCTGCTGCCGGAGCGCCGTCGGCCGCTCGTCAGTCGGCGATACAAACAGCAGCTTGCCGAAACGCGCCGGATCATGGAAACTCCGTAGCGCCGTCCAGCTCAACACGTCTTCGCCGTGGGGATTTTCGCGGCAGGGATTGAAGCCCCACAGCGCGTCGCCGGCTGGCGCCGCCGTGCCCAGTTCAGCAAAAGGCACCGTCACCAGCGCGGTCCACTGGCCATCGCCCTTGTCGATCTGCGCCGTCCAAGCGGCATTCCAGCTGTCATCGCGTTCGCCTTGGCGATGGCATGAATCATAGAGACCGCCCGACGAATTCCCCACAAAATGGTAGTAGAGTTCCTGGGTCAGATCGGGCTGTATGAAGAGCTCGAAACAGTCGTTGTCCCACACCCGGCCATCGCGCGCCGTGATCTCGCCAGTGCGTTTGGCCATATCCTTAGCGGCAAATTCAAACAGGACATACAGTGTCTCGGCATCACGCAGCACTCGCGCCTGCGCGGCCTCGCTCACCGCCGCGCTGCTGTTCGCCGTCAACGCCAACGGCGGCGCCAGACGCCGAAAATCGTCAATCGCCGGCGGCGCATCAACCCACGACGCGGCACAGACATAATACGGCGCCTGCGTCAAGGCCGGGGGCGGAAAGGCCCCACTGGCCCGCGCGGTGACCGTTACCGGCCCCAGGAAGGTCACCGAGTCGGTTTGCTCGCTGCCCAGCATCCAGACCTGGTCCAGAGACACCGTCGCCGGATCGCGATACGGCAAGGCCGCCAGCGCCGGCGTAACCAAGTTATCGACGTAAATATCGTAGGTCCCGTGGACTTTGTTGACGCTATAGCGGATGCGATGCCAGGTGTTTAACGAAACGCTGGCGACGTCCTGCCAGCTCCACGTGAGGCTTTTGGACACCTGCAGCTTGCCGCCGTCCTGGACCACCGTGATGGCCTTGTAAGAACGGTCGTTGGCCAACATCGCATAGCGCGCGCTATCAGTCCCAAACTTGATCCAGTAGTCGATATCGAGAATTTCGGCCGCGCTGGCATCAAATTTGGCGCTGCGCCACGTGCCTTGGTGAAGCTTGCCATCGGGCTTGTGGACGCTGGTCAATTCCAGCGCCCGCGCAAACTCCGCCTGACCGGAATCCACCACGCGCTGCCGCTCGCCCTGCGGCGCATAGGCGCTGAAGTCCTCGTGATACAACACCGTCGTCTGCGGCAACTCCGCCGCCATCGCCCCGAATAGCCCGCAAAATGCCACGCCCAGCCACATCCGTTTCATTATCGGCCCTTTCAGCAATCGTCGGTCTGTAGATGTCACCCGGTAATGCCAGCTGCAACAACGCAGCTGGCACCCAAAATAATGAACAAAAACCACTGGAATGTATCCCGGCAGCACACGAAATACCACGGCAAGCAACGCTTTTCCAAAACAAGCCGGCGGGTCCACCGGGTCCACCGGGTCCACCGGATCCACCGGATCCACCGGGTCCACCGGGTCCACCGGGTCTACCGGGTCCACCGGGTCCCCTGGGTCCACCGGGTCCACTGGGTCCACCGGGGCCTCGGTGTCCACCAGCATTGTCCAATCCCAGACTGACCAGTATTGTAATAAGGCATTTTCGCGTACTACCCACATCATGCATTTCCCGTTTCACCCCCAAAGGACCGTCCTCATGCGCATCACGATCCTCACCCTCACCCTGTCGTTGCTCGCCGTTGCTCAGCCCCAAGCCATCTTTTTCCAGGCGGAAGACCTGCCCTTTGCCGGCGACTGGACCAAGACCAGCGAAGGCGGCGCACTCGGCCGCAGCTTCCTGATGACGCCCAATGAAGACGCCGTGCGACCAGCCGTGGGCTTCATCGCCATCCCCCACGACGGCAGCTGGCAACTGTGGGTGCGCAGCCGCGACTTTCCCAAAGACCGCCCCGGCACGCGACGCTTCGTCGTCGAAATCAACGGCCAACGCAGCCAACGCGAATTCGGCGCCCACGCAGTCGACAATCCGCAGGCACCAGCCTGGCAGTGGGAAGACGGCGGCAGCTTCGACCTTGAGGCGGGACCGGCCATAGTCGCCTTGCAACGCATCACACCCTGGAGCCGCGCCGACGCCATCGCGCTGGTGCCCACCGGCGCATCACTCCCGCGCACCCAAGACGACATCACCACCGCCAAGGTCCTGCCCGCCACCAGCCCAGACAAACTCGCGGCAGCCGCAGCGGCAGACCGCCCCGGCGTAAATGCGTCGCCAGCGCACGCACAAGACAGCGGCCGCGTGCTGGCGCGCCTGGACAACGACGCCATCAGCATGATCTTCAGCGCCGGCAGCCGCGACGGCCAGGACGTCGTCATGCTGCGCGTGGACTGCCGCAGCGAAAACGGCGGCGCGACAACCATCATCGCCCCGCGACTGGAATGCTACGACGTCCTCAAAGCCCACAACGAACTCACGATCGACGGTCGCCGCGCCGGCATTCTGGTCAACTGGCTTCTCACCCCCCGCGACCTCAAGGTCAGCTACCACGACATCAGCTACGACACCAGAATGTCCACCACCACCGGCAATCCCGAGGAGTGCGGCGATATGCTGCACTTCCTGCCCAAAGCATGCCGGCAACTGGCAAACGCCGTCGAGCTGCAAGCCGAGAATACCACCGGCACCATCACTGCCCGCTGGGAACTCGCCCCCAGCGAGCTATTCCCGCGCCTGACCCTGACCTTCACGCCAAACGCGGATGGCGTCTATGGCTTGCGTTATGCGGCGACGGCGCCCGTGTCTCCAGAAGACGTTGAAGAAATCAGCTGCCCTTTCCTGCATGCCTACCGCCGCCTGCCGGCTGGGCCCGAGCTCATTCCGTCAGAATTGACGGCTACGCCCATGGCCACCGTGCAAACCGCCGGCCCCCATTGCGCCGGCATCGCCATCGCCCCGGCGGACCTGCCGACGGCCTGGCCCGACTGCCGGGAATTCGAAGCCGGCTTCCAACTGGCCAACAGCGACGGCCACGCACAGCCCGCCGCCTGGCTGGTCATCCCCGGCGCCAGCGGCAGCGCCCGCAAAGCCGGTGAAAGCGTCAGCGCGCGGGCCTATCTCATCGCCCGCGCCGATGATTGGTTCGAGACCTACCGCGCCGTCACCAATACGCTCTGCAACTTGCGTGATTACCGCCAGAATCACGGCAATAGCCTCACTGATGTGCTGCTCAACACCATCTCACTTATGGCCGACGACGACGCGTCCGGCTGGTCGCCCGCACAAATGGGCTTCTGGAACATCGAATCGAAAAACACCGTCACCCATGCTGCGCCACTGTCACTGGTCATGGCCGCCATGCTCACCAGGGACGACGACCTGCTCGCGCGCCGCGCCGCGCCGGCGCTGGCCTTCCTCCTGTCGCGCCCCGATCAGCACGCCGGTGCCGTCCCCGCCGCACCCGGGCGCTACGGCCGCTTTAACCTGGGCCAACCGACCCGCATGTACGGAGCGGCCGTCCGCCTTTCGGCCTGGCAGCTGACCGGCGGTTACAGCCCGCAGTTCTGCGACCTGGCCTTTACGGACGACGGCACGCCCCAGCGCGGCAATGTCCATGCCATGGATGACGCGCTCGGCGCCTACCAAGCCACCGGCGAACAACGCCACCTCGAAATCGCCCGGCAGGAAGCCATCGACTACGCCAGAAACTACCTGCAGAACCAGAATCGCGACATCAACCCGGTGCATTTCTTCCAGGTGACCCACACGGGCAACTGGCGCGGGCTGCTGGCCGTCGCTGAAGCCACGGGCGACCAGGAACTGGCACGCATGGCCAATGAGATCGCCCGACGCATGATTGTCGGGCTCTACACTTGGCCCGTTGTTCAGCCCGGCATGATGACCATCCACCAAGGCAATCGCACCCGCACCAACGGCTGGATCTGGCTGAAGGGCGACAAGCTGTTCCTCCTCGGCTGGCCGAACTCCATCACCGGTGTCCATCCCACCACCCACGAAGAACTGGATTATCTCAGCGTGCCAGAAAAAGAAGTCCCCGGCTGGCTGCCGAGCGTGGTCGGCCTGGGCATCGAACAGCCCACGACCTACCGCCGCGGCCAGGGCACCTGCGCGCATATCATCATGGCCAACTGGGCACCGCATTTGCTCCGCCTGGACGCACTGACGCCCGAGCCGCTGTTCCGCACCGCCGCGCACAACGCCGTGCTGGGCCGCTGGGGAAACTACCCGGGCTATTATCGCACCGACTTCACCGACATCACCAGCAACACCGACTATCCCCTGCAGGGGCCCGATGTCTCCGGCATCTACTGGCATCACATCCCCTGCTTCCTCATGATGGTGGCCGACTACCTCGTCACCGACCTCGAAGTGCGCTCCGCCGGCGCCATCGCTTTCCCCGCCGGCCGCCAATGCGGCTACGTGTGGTTCGACAACCGCCTCTTCGGACACCAGCCAGGCCGGGTCTTCGACCGCCAGGACGTCTGGCCGTGGCTGCCCCGCAAAGGCGTCAGCGTCGATCGCCCCGAACTCAACTGGCTCGCCGGCTATGACGACGACAGCGTCTACATCTTCCTCAGCAACACCAGCAACACCGCCGTCGAAAGCACCGTCACCCTTGATCTGACTCATTTCACTGGCGACATCCAGGCCGTCTTCTCCAGGCAGGACAAAGACCACGAACGCCCGCGAAATGCCGCCGGCAGTCAGGCACGCATAACCGTTTCCCCGCAAGGCCTGAGCATTCTGCGTTTCCAGGGCCTGCAGCCCCCGGCGTCCTGGCAACGCGCAAAAACGCCCCTGCTCAAACCCGCCGATGGCTATCGCGCCGAGGTCAGCACCGACGGCCTGGCCGGCACCGTCCGCGCCAACTGGCTAGGCTTCGGCCCCGACCGCGCTTTCGCCCATATCTACAGCGACCACCAGGGCGATAAGGCCGACCGGGCAGAACTGCACCTGGAGCAAAACGGCGTCAGCGAGTCCTTCACCCGCGATTTCTGGCCCGCCGAATTTGTCCTGCCTATTGACGCCACCATGCCCGCACAACTCACCCTTACAGTCATTGATCGCGACGGCCAGCGCCATAGCGCACCTTCCCTCACCATCGCTCCGCCTTACACAAAATAGTACCTATGCCAGCAATGAGAACCGCCCCGCTACCAGTTTGTCTGCGCCTTTCCACACCGGCGCATGCGACTGTGAGAATTGCGCGGTGTCTGAGACAAGCAATTCAAGTTTGCGCACGGTCCGGTATCACCGACACAGAACAAGCGCTACCACCATCAAGGACAACAGACAAGCCATGACCACAAAAAGCAGCCGTTTTTTTGCTCGCCTTTTCAGAATTGCCCTCCGGACGCTGCCCGTGGCGCTGGCACTGGCAGTCGTCATTGGCCTGGTCAAAACTCGTCGCCGGCCCCAGCCCACTGACGTGGCAGAGCATCGCCAAGCGGCCCGGGTCATCGCCGTGGCCCGTCTGCCCTTTCGGCCTATGCAGCGTGCGTACGGCGTCGTCACTCCCCGTCGCATCTGGCTGGCTGTGGCAGAGGTCAAAGGGCGGGTCGTTGCCGTCCACGAACAACTCCTGCCGGGGGCGATCATTGACGCCGGCGAGGTCCTGGTCAAAATCGACCCGGTCGATTATGAGCTGGCCGTGGCAGCGTTGCAAGCCAGCCTCAGTGAGTTGACTGCCCGTCAGCAGGAGCTCGTCGCCGAAGAACGCAACTTGCAAGCATCACTGGCCATCGAGGAGCGTTCTCTGACCTTGGCGAAAAAGTCCCTTGAGCGCGTGCGCGGTCTCAGCGAACAATCAGTCGTGCCGCCTGACCAAATGGACCGCGAAGAACGGCAGGTGCTCCTCCAGGACCAGGCCATTCAACGCCTCAATAGCCAGCTGGCACTCCTGCCCGCACGCCAGGCAGCCATCAACGCCGGCATCGCGGCCGCCGAAGCCAATCTCCAGCGCGCGCGCATCGACCTGGAACGCACCATAATCCGCACGCCCTACCAATGCCGCCTCGGCGATGTCAACATCGAAGTCGGCCAGGTCCTGCAAGTCAATCAGCAGCTTTTTGCAGCCCACGGCACCGACCAGGTGGACGTCGAAGCCCGTTTCCGCCCTGAACAACTCCGGGATCTCCTCCCGCTAGACAAACGCCAGCAACTTCAACCGGGCCTGACCATGACCGCGCTGCGTGAGCTTTTTGATTTATCTGTAACCGTGCGGCTGGACAGCGGCAACTGGCACGCGTCATGGCCAGCGCGCTTCGATCGCATCCGCGAAACCGCCGACCCGCAAACCCGCGACATCGGCGTCGTCGCCGTCGTCGACAATCCCTTTGCCCAGGTAATCCCCGGAGTCCGCCCGCTGTTAATCAAAGGCATGTTCTGCGCGGTGGAACTCATGGCCCCCGTGCAAGCGAACGCCATGGTGCTACCAGCCAGCGCCGTGCACAATGGCCACGTCTTCGTCCTGGATGCCGACTCACGCCTGCGGCAACGCCCGGTGGAAGTCGCTATTCTGCAAGGCGATCTGGCCGTCATCAGCGATGGCCTCCAGGAAAATGAGCTGGTCGTGCTCTCCGATCTCTCACCGGCCATTGACGGCATGCTCATCGATCCCGTGCATGACCACGCGTTGCCAGCACGGCTACGCGACCAAGCCGTCGGCGAGGAGGCCCGACCATGATCCGCTTCTTCGCCGAGCATCCCACCGCCGCCAATCTCCTCATGGCGCTGTTCCTCATCAGCGGCCTGGCCGCACTACCGCGGCTACGCCGCGAAACCATGCCCGACTTCAGCCCCAGCGAGGTCGAAATTCGCGTGCAATTCCCTGGCGCCAGCGCTGAAGACGTCGAAGAAGCCATCGCCCAACGCATTGAAGACGCCTTGGACGACATCAGCCATATCGAGGAAATTCGCGTCGACGCCCGCGAAAGCCTCTGCATCACCACGGTCGAGATGAGCAACAACGGCGACTTCCAGGTCTTCTTCAACGACATTGAACGTGCCATCGACGCCATTGACGACTTTCCCGCTGACACGGAAAAGCCCGTGGTGCAAGAACTCGGCCGCACCGACCACGTTCTTGGCCTCATCATCTCCGGCCCCGTGGACGCGGCCGGCCTCAAGGACTACAGCGAGGACTTCAAAGACCGCCTGCAAGAATCCGGCCTGCCGTTGGTCGACATCGCCGGTTTTTCCGAACGGCAGTTCCGCGTCAGTCTCTCCGAACGGGCCTTGCGCCGCAGCGGCCTGAGCGTGCCAGCCGTTGCCAATGCCATCGCCAGCCAAAATCGCGACCTCCCGCTGGGCACGATTGAAAGCCGCGACCAGGACATTCTCATTCGCCTTACTGACCAGCGCCGCTCCGCCGACGAACTCAAGAACATCGTGGTCCGAGCCACGACCAGCGGCGCACTCGTGCGCCTGGGTGACATCGCCGAAATCGCCGATGTCTTCGAAATCAACGAAGACCGCATCGAACACCATGGCCGACGGGCCGCGCTGCTGTCCATCCGGAAAAACAAGCAGGACGACAGCATCCGGATAGCCAAGCGCGCCAAGGCACTGATTCAGGCAGAGTCCCACCGCCACCCACAGCTGTCTTTCACCATCACCCAGGACGAATCGATCATTTTGCAGGACCGCCTCGATATGCTGCTCAGCAACGGCGTCCAGGGCATGCTGTTGGTCTTCCTGGTGATGTGGGCGTTCTTCAGCGCCCGCGTGTCGTTCTGGGTGGCCATGGGCCTGCCGGTGTCATTTTTGGGCGCATTCCTCCTGGCGCCCCTGCTGGGGCTCACGGTCAATATGTTTACCATGGTCGGTCTGCTACTGGCCCTGGGACTGCTGATGGACGACGCCATCGTCATCGCCGAAAACATCGCCACTCATCGCGAACAGGGCAAAACTCCGCTGGCGGCCGCGATCGACGGCACCCGCGAAGTCGCCGCCGGCGTCTTTTCATCCTTTGTCACCACCATCTGCGTCCTCGGTCCATTGGCACTAATCACGGGCCAGATCGGCCGAGTGCTACGCGTGGTGCCGATGATCCTCCTGCTGGTGTTGACAGTGAGCCTGATCGAGGCCTTCACCATCCTCCCCGCCCATCTGCACCACGCCATGGCACGCCAGCGCGATAACAAAGTCAGCAGGCTGCGCCAAAAACTCGACGCGCTTTTCGCGTGGTTTCGCCTGCGAATTATCGCCGGCACTACCGCCAAACTCATTCGCGTCCGCTACCTGGTGTTCAGCGCTGTACTCGCGCTCTTCATTCTCTCGGTTGGCCTGATCGCCAGCGGCCGCCTGAAAATACAGGGCTTCCCAGAGCTGGAGGGCGATGTCCTGACAGCACGGCTGCTGCTGCCGCAAGGAACGCCACTGGCGCGGACCGATGAAATCGTCGACCACATTCTTGACGCCCTCCAGCGCTGCAACGATGTCTTCACGCCAAAACAGCCCGAACAGCAAGCGCTAGTCAAAAACAGCTTCGTGCAATTCGGCCTGAACAGCGACGCCTTCGAGAATGGCCCCCACGTCGCCACCATCACGGTGGATCTCCTTGCCGCCGAAATCCGTTCGGGCAGCATCAACGACTACATCGCCGAATGGCAACGACAGATCGGCACCCTCAGCGACGTCATCAGCCTCAGTATCACCGAGCCGGGCTTCGGACCCGCCGGCCGCCCCATCGAAATTCGACTCCGCGGACAGAACCTGCAAGCGCTCAAAGACGCCGCGCTGGCAATCCAAGACTGGTACCGACGCTTCCCAGGCGTCTTCAATCTCAGCGACGACCTCCGCCGGGGCAAACCCGAACTGCGCCTGAGCCTGCGCGAGGAGGCCCACAACGCCGGCAGCAGCGCCGAAGATATCGCCCAGCAACTGCGCGGCGCCTTCAAAGGCATCACCGCCGATGAAATCCTAGTCGGCAACGAATCCTACGAAATCGATGTCCGCATGACCGACGCCGACCGCAACAGCCGCCGCGATCTCCACGACTTCATGATCGTCCTGCCGGATGGCCGCCAGGCGCCCTTACGCAGTCTCGTGACCTGGGCTGAAGGCCGCGGCTGGGCGCGCATCGGCCGTTTCAACCGCCAGCGAACAGTGACGGTCATCGGCGAAATCGACACCCGCTTGGTCAACAATAACGAACTGGCCGGGCTCTTTCGCCAACAGGTCATGCCCGATCTGCAACAGCGCTATCCCGGCGTCGAGGTGAGCTTCGCCGGCGAGCTAACGGAAACGCGCTTTGCCCGCAAGTCCATGCTCAAGGCCCTGGCCATGGGCATGGTCGGCATCTTCATTCTCCTGTCCTTCCAATTCCGGACCTACACTGAGCCGCTGATCGTGATGATCGCGATACCCTTCTCCATCATCGGCATCATCTGGGGCCACGTGCTCATGGGCGTGCCTATCAGCATGCCGAGCCTGCTGGGCTTTATCGCCATGGCCGGCGTCGTGGTCAATGACTCCATCCTGCTGGTGCTCTTCCTCAAAAATGCCCGCCAGGAAGGCCAGGCGCTGCCCGAAGCCGCCGTGGCCGCCAGCCGCGATCGCGTCCGCGCCATCCTCATGACCAGCAGCACCACCATCGCTGGCCTCCTGCCCATTCTCCTCGAACGCAGCCTCCAGGCACAAATCCTCAAACCACTGATCATCAGCACGGCGTTCGGACTACTGGCATCAACTTTCCTCGTCCTCTTCGCCCTCCCCTGCTTCTACGTCATCCTCGGCGATATCGGCTGGATCGAATCACAAGCCAGCATCGACAAACACCACCTAAAATGACCTACGCACCCCCTACCCCAATGCTGCTTTGGGCATATCGGGTTGCCAAGGCCACGATCAATGCAAGCAGATAGCTCAGCAGAGTGCCAAGAAGCACGTACTCAGCGTACTGCTTGTCTTTGGAACTCTCACTAAAACGCAATATCGATTTCGCCGTGATCAAAAAACCTATAGCTTCAATACTGCCACAGAGCACAAAAATGAAAATCAGGAGGCGCTCCACATAACCGATCTTTTGGCCGACCCCAGGTCGTCCAGATGCAGCTCCAGACAAGCCCCGCAAACACAAAGCGATGAACCTGCCCCCCAGCCAAGTCAAGCAGAAAATCGCCGAGACGTATAGCACCGCGCCCTTCCACAACGCTGGGTAATGTGCGAAATCTTGTGATAGAAAGAGATACTTGACATGCGCCGTAGGCGCTTAACTATGCTTAACCCCAGGCTTTAGCCTGGGGAAAATGCTCTCCAGTCAATCGTGCCCCGTAGGGGCACAACTGGTTGCCTGACAAACACAATCTGAACACGATTACAGACCATTTTCAACCAAGACTTCGGTGCTGTAGTGCCTCTACGAGGCACTGTTCGATAGGACACCTTACCCCAGGCTGAAGCCTGGGGTTAAGCATGGTCGTGCCCCTACGGGGCAAATTCATGCATAACTACCTAACAAGGAGTCTATTGTATAAAATCCTTTCGCAAAAGAAGAGATTCGGTCACATTGGCGCAAATACATGTGTTCATCACAAGATTTCGCACATTACCCAACGCTGTCATCTCCATGAACATCCTCCCACTATTCCACGTCGTTTCATTGCATTCCCAGGCAACCAAATAAGATTGCTTTCAACAATGCAACCAAATTAGGTTGCTAAGCGTTGGCACTTATCCGCAGCAGCCGACGAAAATAGTCCCACTTGCCGGCGTTGGCAATTTTGCTGACATTCTGCCGCTTGACCTTGAGGATATTGGCAATCTCCTCGTGAGTTTTGCCCTCAAGCAAATGCGGAATCAATTCAGCCTGGGGTACCGTCCACCGGTTGGCAATATCTCCCTACACAGCAAACAACAGCATATCAGTCGCAGTGGTTCCCTCGCCAGCAAACGCCCAAAATTGCTTGTTGTTCTCCCGTTGTTCCAATGCCTCCAAGCGAGAAAACGCCTGAAATAGACCTGTTCGCCATGCTGCAGTCGCGCCACGCGCAACGTCAGCATGGCGTGGCCGTGCGCAAACACTGATATGCGGCGAAATAACGGCGGCCGAACGTCCGGCAGCTCGGCGAGTCGAAGTGAATCAGGTCCTCGCGCGGCGTCAGGCCAACCGCCGACGCAATGGCGCAATGCGGCCGGCTCTGCGCAAGCCGGTGCAGTGCGGCATTGACCAGCGGAAAGAAACGACAGCGGCCATTCTGATACTGGCCCGCAAACTCGCCGATCTCGCCGAGAACCAACGGCACCTCCGTAATACCCAGTTCGTGCGTGAGACTGTCCATGATGCAAGTGAATTTCTCCTCGTAGGCGTCGGCGTCGGCCTGGCTGTGACTGTCATTTTCGCCCTGATGCCAAAGAATGCCGACGATATGGCTATCCTGCTGGGCCTGTCGCGCCCGCCGCAGCGCCTGGCTGTACAACGCACCGCCGACCGCCCACTGATCCAGGCAAGTCCCGCCGTCGGCGCAGGGAATGAGCCCCACCCGGCCGCCGTCGGCCTTCACAAATTCCTCGGCGAAGCTGGCCGCCAGCCCCACGCCGGCGAAGGGCCGATCGGGATTGATGGGCTCTCGCATGGGCACCCACCCGTGATCCCGCAGCATGAGGATGTCCGGATGGACAATGTCCGGCACGACGCCAAGATCACCGCGGCCGGCCATATTCGACTGCCCGAGCATCAGAAAGGACTGGATGGCCGCCGTGCTCATTCAGTGCGCCCCCATCTTTTCGAGGTGCTCGGCCTGAGCAATGAACAGATCCTGCTCTTTGCGGCTCAAGTTGACGAAATAAACATTCCAACCGCAGACGCGCACCTGCAGGGTCGCATAGCGATCCGGGTGCGCCTGGGCATCCCGCAGCAACCGCGCGTCGAAGACGTTACCCTGAATGGAATGCCCGCCCTTGCGGAAATAGGTTCGTACCAGCGCCAGCATGATCTCCAGGCCATCGTCGCCCTGAACGGCGCTGGGGTGCATGATGAAATCGAGCATGCCGGCATGGTTGAAATTGCTCATGTCCATCTTGGTCACCGAGTTGATCAGCCCCGTCAGGCCCTGCCGATCCATACCGACCGTCGCCGAGAGATTTTTGGAATGGGGCTCGCCACAGCGCCGGCCATCCGGCGTCGCACCGGTCTTGGCACCGAATTTGACATTGAAGTCAATGGATATCTGCCCCTGTTTGTAGAAGCCCCCACGGCCGTTAGGCTGGTTGTTGATCAACGACGTCGTGTAGTCGGTGAGATCGACCATCAGTTCGTCAGCCAGCGCGCTGCCACTGCCGTATTTGTCGCGGTCGGCGCGAATACGCTCACGGAGCTCCTCGGCGCCCTGCCAATCCTGCCGCAGCGCCGCCGCCAACGCCGGCAAGCTGATATCACTGCGGTCATAGACATATTTTTTCACGGCCGCCAGTGAATCCACCGTCGTCGCCAGACAACTGACGTTGAAGACTGTGCTGCAGACTTTCGCCCCGAAGGCATACGCATCCACACCGCGCAGCAAACTCTCAGCAATGGTCGCCGAATACAACGATGTCGGATTGAATTCGTGCAGAAACGGCTCGAAGCAGTTGGCGATGGCCATCATGTACTGTGTGATATCAGCCAGCTGTCGCTTGAAGGCAACGTAAAAGGCTTCGAAGCTCACGAGGCTCTCCGCTTCGCCGGTGGCAGGCCCCAGGCGATGCCCAGTGAGGGGATCCACCCCGTTGTTCAGCGTCAGTTCGACCACCTTCGGCAAATTGAGCCGCAGGGGTATTGTCTTGGCCTCGTTGCGAACAGCGTAGTCCCAACAGCCCGTCATAACGAAAGTCCGGGCGTCCTCCAGGCTCATGCCGCACTTCAGCAGCGACGCAATGGCATTCTCACTGTTGATCAGCGAAATGCTGCTATTGCCGCCGCGAATGGCTTCCAGTACCCGCTTGATGAAAGCATCCGGCGTGGCCTCGGCAATGCACACCTGCAGTTTCGGGTCGTAAAGCCCGCACTCGTCGTAAGCGTCGAAAATCAGCCGGCTCAACTCAGTGATCTGCACCTTCCCAGCAGCGTCCATGGATCCGAAATACATGGGCTGCTGATAGAGCACGTGCATCGCCGCAAAATGATTCAAGAAATACTTGAACAGCTCCTTGATCTGCTCGCGAGTCGCCGCGCCACTAGCCACATCACGCTGGTAGAAACCGTTGTAGAGCACGCCCATGTCCCCAAGCGTGCGCACCCGCGCCATCTCAACATTTTCCTGCAGCTTCCAGTAGAACATCGCCAGCACCAACGCCTCGTAGGTGTTCACCGGCGCCGCAACGGCCAGACGCCGCAACGCGTCCGCCAGCCGCTGCATCTTCGCACTGCCGGCCGCATGCAATGACACCTCCGCTGCCAGACGCTCGGCAAAACCGATCATCGCCTCGTAGCTGATCTCGATGCCGTCGTAAAAGGCCGTCTGCGCTGGCGTCAACTCCGTCTGCTCGCAGCGGAAATGCCGCGTGCGGGCAAGCAGCCCCGGCAGCCCCAGTGCCAGCAGGTCGTCCCAGTTAGGCGACGAATGGGCGTAGTCCGGATACATCACAAAAAGCCCGTCGTCCCGCCCCTGCCGCGCGCGCTCGCTCACATAGGGCTGCACCGACCCCTGGCACAGCTCGTTGATCCATTTGCCGCTGAGCCGCCCCAGAATCATCCGCACATGCCAGCCAATATCGGCCTTGCCAACCACCTTCACCACGTCAAAATGAAAGCCAAACCAGTCCAGCGGATTCACCGCCAGCCGGGCATTCGCCAGAATGAAGGCAAAAGCCCGCGCCTTCACCACCGGGTGCGGCTCGCCGGCGAGGCCCTCAGCCAAGGCCAGCGCACCCTTCTCCAGATCGTCGTAAACCAGCCCAGACGCCTCGCGGTACGCCGGCGCCTCGTACTGCCGGTCGAGTTCCGCCCGATCACGGGCAAATGTATGCCAAAGCAATTCAGCCATTGCCTCACCCCTTCGGCGGTGGTCAGGGGCAGAGTTCCCCTTCTACCAAACCTTCTCGAAATCCTTGTGACTCAATCCGGCGCGCCAAGCCGGCAGACGCACCCGCCACTCAGCGACTGCGCCTGCAGCTGTAATTGCGTCATACCATACCCCCAGCCAGGCACGTTCTAAATGTCCTCGCAGTGCAAATCCATACCATTCCGTGATAACAAGTATTGTCCTCTTACCGAAAACAGGCGTCCAACCTCAGCCCAAACACTGTTCAGCATCCGTGTCACCGCGTAATCGGTCAGTAACCACCCCGGTGGAGAAAACACCGGGGTGGTTACTCCTATGAAACCGATGCTCTTCATTTAACGGTATCCATGGCAATGGCACTTGTTCAACCAAGCAGCCTTTTCTCGTCGTGCATTTCCGCCGCGAAGCGGCAGAAGCGCTGAAAGCGCGAAGCATACCAGCCCAGGGCAAGCGGCGCCGAAGGCGCGCGCCGCCCTGGGTAGCGCGCCATATTGGTCCGTGTTCCTCAGCCTCTTTGGCTTCAGTCGGCGAAGCTGACTGGAGCCAAAGAGGCAATGGAACTCATTGATTGCTGCGGCAATTTTGCGCTGTGACCCTTCGTCGCAGGTCTTTTAGGCCGCCCTTTCAGGGCTCTTTTGGGTTGGGGCACCTTACCCAGGACGACGCGCCCTACGGGCGCTTGCCCTGGGCTATCTTAGGGCGCACCTTCGGTGCTCATAACCTCGGCGAATGATCTTGTGCATGGTTACCAATCAACTCATCGCCGGCGATTGCCGCATGCTATGTGAAGAGCATTGCTCCGATGAAATCCGCTGCCTGGTTAGCCACCCATGGGTAATGGCTGGGCGGCGACTGGCCGTGGGTTTCCTGCAAATTGTCCCCGGTGTTTTCCCCACCGGGGTGGTTACTCCTATGAAACACGTTGCCGCAAAGGTCGGCGGAAATCAAGGTCGGATGGCTGGGCGGCGGCGGGCCGTGGGTTTCCTGCAAATTGTCCCAGCGAAGCGCCGGGGTGTACACTGACCGATTACGTCACCGCGACCTTGATGCGCTCTTGCCCGATACACCACGGCACCGAAAGTGCCATAATACAAAAAAGCCGCCGGGCAGAATAACCTGCGACGGCGGCTTGAAAGCACCTGGAGCGGGTGATGGGAATCGAACCCACGTAGCTGGCTTGGGAAGCCAGTGCATTACCATTATGCTACACCCGCATGGCTGAAAAACGGCTTTACTGTAACGGCCCAAGGTCGTTCTGCAACTTCAGCCTCGCAAAAAAAAGGGGCGCTGATTGCCCCCTGTCAAACATGGATTATACTTGCCAATGTATCATGCCGGGCAGGGCCGGCGCCGTCGACTCACCACTACCAACCGACGTTTTCAAGGAAATACACCATGAACCTGTTTCTTCGCAGTACCACCACAATCATCCTGAGCACGCTGATCGCCCAGGCCACCACCCAACTCAGCCACCAGGGCAAGACACTCTTCTCCGCCGACACCAAGGTCAGCTACGGCGCAGTGTACGATGCCCACGCCATCAAGGCCGTCATTGATAGCCCGACCGATACTGCCATACGTATTTTCACGGGCAAAAAACCCCAGCGTCTCTTTCTCAATCACGAACCAATGGCCGACAACGCCTGGAGCTACGACGACGGCGCCAGCTGCGTCACCCTGCCGCTGCCAGCCGGCCGCCAAGCCCTGCAAGCACGCTTCGACGATCTGGCCTCCGTCAAGCCCTTCGCCGTCTCCATTCCCGTCAGCATCGCCGACAAACCGCAAGACAAGCCGGCGCAGGGAACCTGGGCGGACGGACAACTGCGCGGCGAATTCGTCTGGAACGAAACCCGCAGCGGCCTCTTCACGGCTCAATTGACGGAGAACAACAGCAAGGCCGCAGTCGGGCAGGTCTTCGTCCGCGGGGTCAGTCGCCCAGTGACGCTTCCCGGTGACAAAGCCGCGCTGATGCTGCAACCCGGCAGCGTGCTGGCTTTCACACTGCCCGCGCCAGATGGCAAGATACCTGACCTCCGGCTGGCCATTGCTCCTCTGCCCGGCGTGCCCTCACTGGTTGCCCGCGACCGCCTGCAGGTCCTCGCCAATCCCCACGCCATCATCGTCGAAGGCGAGAAATTCACGGCCGAACGCGGCGGCAATGTCAGCATCAGCACCTCGCACCAGAACACCAGCAACGGCGGCTGCATCTTCAGCTGGGCCAACGCCGGCCACGCCCTAGACTGGGACGTGACAGTACCGCAGGAAGGCCGTTATGCCATCACTATCGTCGCCGCAACCTCCGAAGCTTCCGCCGCCCGAACCATCGCGGTCAACGGCAACGCCATCCCAGACCTGGCCCTGCTGCAAATTCACTCCACCGGCGGATGGGGCCGCAGCAACGCCGCCGAATGGCAGGCACTGCAACCACAGAATGAGCTGGGCAAGCCACTGGCTCTGCCCCTGCGCAATGGCAGCAACACCATCACCCTCACCAACACCAGCGGACAACACCTCAACATCGATTGCTTCGTGCTGGAAAAACTCGCGCCCTGATCAGCGCAAGCCGCTCCGGGGCCCACGGCCGCCACAATCGCCATCGTTATATTTGTCCATCAACAGCCCTTTTTGTCGTAAATTGTTGCAGATGCAGTTGCAAACAGCGATCCCTTGATTATTTTCGTTGCAGATTTGCTTCGTTCCGGCGCACGCAATCAGGTTTTAGGAGAAGTAGCTTTGGGTAACAGCTTTGGCAGTCTGGGTGATCTTTTTCCAGAAACAGTGGTTCCGTGCCGCATTCGTGGCTGCAAGAACGTCCTGCATATTTCCGGCGATGAAGCCATGCATAACGTGGCTCGCGGCAAGGGCAACCGCCCCGACCGGATGTGCGAGGAGTGCTTCGCCCGCATGCAAACCCTGAGCGACATGGAAGTGCCATGCTCCAAGGCTGGCTGTGAGGGCAAGTGGCTTTGGAACCGCTTCCAACAACTTGAAGCCATCGCCCAGGGCCGGGAACTTACACCGCCCCGGGGACTCTGCCAGGCTTGCCGAGATGCGGCCAAAAGCATCGCCGCCCAGCAAATTCCCTGCCGCCTCAAAGGCTGCGCCAACACCTGGACCTGGACGGCCCGCGAGCAAATTGAGGCCGATGGCAAAGGCGCCCCCAGGCGGCTCTGTGACGAATGCTTCGCCACACTTAATTCACTCAACGACATTGAGGTGCACTGCCGCGTCAAAGGCTGCACCCATTCCTTCGTCTGGAACCGCTACCAGCAGCTCGAACACATCCGCAGTGGCAAAAATCTGGACAATCCGCCCCACCGCATGTGCGATGACTGCTTCAAACAGTTCAATACCCTGACAAACACCGAGCAGCCCTGCAAGATTCACGGCTGCAAAAACACCTGGACCTACAGCGCCTACGAACAACTCGAACTCCTCCGCACCACGCCCGAAGGCGAAACGCCAGCCGTTCCCAGCCGCATGTGCAAGGATTGCTTCGAATTCTTCAACAGCGCGAAGGACGCGGAAGTCGCCTGCCGCAACCGCGGCTGCAAACACACCTGGACCTGGACGCGCAGCATGCAGCTGTCCGCACGCCTGCGCGGCCAGCAACGGCCACCAGCCCGGCTCTGCGAAGAGTGCAACGCAGCCCTCAAGACACTGAGTGACCGCGAAGTACCCTGTATGGTCCAAGGCTGCAGCGGCAGCTGGCTCTACAAAGCCGACGACCAGCTCAGAGACAAATGCCTCGGCAAAGACACGCCGCAGAAACGCTGCGCCGCCTGCCAAGACTTCCTGGCCAACCACCAGCCAGAAGAACTACACTGCGAACAATGCGGCAAGTCGATCTCCTGGTCCGTGCAGGAACAGCTGCTCTGCCAGCTCGGAACTTTCAACAAACCCGCGCGCTGCGCAGACTGCGTCGGCTCCGAAATCGCTGCTATTCGCCAGCCGGAACCCGAGCCAAGCGCTTCGCGACCCGTCATCCGCATTCCTAGCGCCGGCCCCTGGACCGAACACTCAGCCACCCGCGACTGGCCTCAGCGCATGAACACTGATCTCATTGACCGCATGGAACGGGCCGCCATCCGCGTGGTCTGCATCGGCGATGAACTGACTTTCTCCGCAGACGACGAAAGCAAGTCCTGGCCCAAGCTGCTGGAACAGCGCCTGCAGGCCCGCGAAGCAAGCAAACGGCAAGTCTGCGTTCTCAACGCCGGCATAGCCGGCACCACCACAGCCCTAGGCGTGAGGCGCTTTTTGCGGGACATCGTACCCTTCACCCCCCACCTGGTCGTCTTCTCCTTCGCTTTCAGCGATGCCCATTTCCAGCTGCACGGCACCGAGTTGAGCAATGAAGAGCTCCGCGGCCGCCTGGAGCGTCTCACCGAGGATTTCATCGCTTTCGATGCCCTGCTCGAAGAGCATAACCTCAAGGCCCTCTGCTGGCTGCCCAATCCCATCTATCCCAACGAGGCTCCCGATGAGCAGTTTGACGCCGGCAAGCACCAGCAATGGGCCTACAGCCAACAGCTGCTTTTCGACTCCGTTCTGCGCCTGCGCCGGCAAAATTGCCAAAAGGCCGGCCTACCCCTGCTGGACGCCCGCTCACTTTTTGAAATCAACGGCGCCCACAGCGCTCGCAAGTGGATGGGATCGTGGTTCTTGCATAACGACATCGGCGCCCAGAACGTCGCCGCTTGGATCGAAAGCGAGATCCAAACCAAGAACCTCCTGCCTTGATCAACGCATTCTCAGGGTAATCGGTCAGTGTACACCCCGGCGCTTCGCTGGGACAATTTGCAGGATACCCACGGCCCGCCGCCGCCCAGCCATCCGACCTTGATTTCTGCCGACCTTTGCGGCAGCGGGTTTCATAGGAGTAACCACCCCGGCGAGGAAAACACCGGGGGCAATTTGCAGAAAACCCACGGCATCGCTAGCAAAAAAACTTTTCGTCATAAGTTATGAAACGTATGGCAATGCCAAGACTGTACTACTGCTGCTGACCCGCACAAAATTGCCATCAGAGAAAAGAAAAATGCAAAACAGGCTCTTGCGGGCCTGTTTTGCTGTTTTTTGCATTATATTGACCATGATATTTTCTCCCGCTGGCACGGCAACCCTCACTTGGCTAGCTCTTGGCCAGACTTTATGACGACCGCTCCGCACGTTTTCTTCACCATTGTTTTTCTGGCCTTCACCGTTTACAGCTTCGGCTGCTTACCCATGACTGTTTTCTGAATCCGCAGTGTGTTCATTAAGAAAAAGGAAGCCCATGATGAGCAAGATCGCCCTGTCCCGCATCACCGTACTGTTCCTGATCACCGTGATGGTTACCGTTGGCTGCGCCAAAAAGCCCAAGCTGCGCTTGGAAAACCTCCAGAACAACCCCGCCGGCAGCGCCTTCGATGGCACGAATGGCGCCGGCGATGGCTATGATCCCGGATCATTCTCCCCCTCGGGTCTCGCGCCTCTGGACGGCCTTGCCGGGCAGGACGGCACCGGTAAAGACGGCGCCGGCAGTGGAGCCTGGGGCGACCTGGGCTCCCCCGTGGCCGATGCCAATGCCAGCAACTTCGTCAAAAATGGCACCTACTGGAACGACAAGGTCTATTTTGACTACAACCGTTCCGAAGTCCGCAGCTCCGAACGTCCGAAGCTTGAAGCGCTGGCCGGCCATCTCCAAAACAACCCCGTTTTCGCTGTGGTGATTGAAGGCCATTGCGACGACCGCGGCAGCGACGAATACAACCGCGCCCTCTCGGAGCGTCGTTCCTTGGCTGTTCGCGACTACCTGGTCACTCTCGGCATTGCCGCTGAACGCATGCACACCGTCAGCTACGGCGAAGACCGCCCCGCAGTTGCCGACGCGGTCACCGAGGCCGATCACCAGCTCAACCGCCGCGCGGAATTCCTCATCGGCACCCGCTGATGTCCGCACCGTTGGATGTGTGTGCGGCCGTGGTGATCAGAAACGGCCGCATCCTGCTGGCGACCCGCCGTCCCGGCGGCCACTTGGCTGGCCGCTGGGAATTTCCCGGGGGGAAACAGCATGATAACGAGACGCTTGCCGACTGCATCACCCGAGAACTCCGCGAGGAGCTCGATCTGCAGGTCACGCAGGCGTTTCCGCTTTTTTCCATCGTGCATCGTTATCCCGAAAAAACCATCCGCCTCTGGTTCATGCGCTGCGAACTGACCACCGCTGACAGCGCGGTGCGGTGCCTGGAAGGGCAAGCAGCGGGGTGGTTTGCCGCTACTGAACTCAAGAACCTACCCCTGGCGCCCGCCGACCACGCGGTGCTGGCGTGGCTCGGGGGCGACGACCCTGCCGCTTCGGAACTGCTCATCGCCGATGCCTGCGGCACGGAAGAACTCCGCCAATGGCTCCGCAGCCCGGCAGCGCCCCGCACATAGGAACTGCCACCGTGAACGACCATCCCTCCGAACAACCTGAGCGCAAAACGCCCCTGCCGCCTTGGCTGCGAGTACGCTACACCGGGGGCAAAGAACGCCTGGAAATGCGTAAGCTCCTCCAGCGGGTGAAACTCCACACCGTCTGCGAAAGCGCCAAATGCCCCAATCTCTGCGAGTGCTGGCAACGCCGCACCGCGACTTTCATGATTCTGGGCAACAACTGCACCCGCAACTGCAAATTCTGCGCCGTGGACCACGGCCAGCCGACGCCTGTCGATCCCGCTGAACCCGCGCACGTCGCCGACGCCGTCGCCGCTCTTCAACTGCGCTACGCCGTCATCACCTGTGTCACGCGCGATGACCTTCCCGACGGCGGCGCCGCGCAAATGGCCGCCACCGTCAGCGCCATCCGCACGCGCTGCCCCGAAACCAAAGTGGAAGTGCTCTGCTCCGACTACCAGGAACAGTCCGCAGCCATTGACAGCGTGCTTGCTGCCGGCCCGGTGGTCTTCGGTCACAACCTCGAAACGGTCGTCCGCCTCACCCCGCTCATCCGCAGCCACGCCGACTACCAGCGCAGCCTCCGCGTACTCCGCCATGCCGCCAAGCACGCCCCGGCCGGCACGCTGGTCAAATCCGGTCTGATGCTCGGTCTAGGCGAAACGGCCGCCGAAATCAAACAGGCGCTGGCAGACCTCCGCGCCGCCGGCGTGGTCATGGTCACCATGGGCCAGTACCTCCAGCCGACTAAGAACAACTGGCCCGTCGCACAAGTCATCACCCCCGATGAATTCAAACAGTGGGCCGATATCGCCGAACATGAATTCGGGTTCCAAAAAGCCGTCTGTGGGCCGTTGGTCAGAAGCTCGTACTTGGCTGAAGAAGCCTTCAATGGCTGATGGCCGCCGCTATGGGCCAAATGGCGACCGCAGGCGATTCCTGCCCTGGCGCCCGCCACGACTCCTGGACGGCCGACGGCTGCGCGTGACTCTGCTGGCCGTCGTCTGCAGCAGCGCGGTAGTAGCCGTGATCAGTTGCAGCCTTTGGCTGCTGGCACCAGCTTTTGTGACCGATCCCATGCTTGTTCTGGAGCAGCAAACGCCGGCAATAACCTTTGTCGATCGCCGTGGCAAGGTCATCTGTCAGCAACAAGGCTGGGACTACCAGTGGCGTTTCCCGGTGCCGCTCACTGATATCTCGCCACCCGTCATTCAATGCCTACTTGCGGCAGAAGACAGCGATTTCTATCAGCACCACGGCGTCAGTTACCGCGCCATCGCCCGGGCAGCGTGGCAAAATCTTTTTTCCGGCACGGTTGTGTCCGGTGCATCGACCATCAGCATGCAGCTAGCTGGCCTGAGCATGCCCGGCAAAAAACGCACACCGTGGTGGAAGTTCCGCCAGGCCGCCGCCGCCCGCAAGCTGGAAAGACATTACAGTAAGGACCGCATTCTCAGCGAATACCTCAACCGCGTCCTCTTCGGCGGCAAGATCCATGGCATCGAGGCCGCTGCGCAGTATTATTTCGGCCTCAGCGCCCGCGACCTCAACTGGGCAGAGGCGGCCCTGCTCTGCGGCCTGCCACAGCGCCCAAACGCCTATCGCCCGGACCGCCATCCTGCCCGGGCAAAAGACCGCCAACGCGTCGTTCTGCATCTCCTCACCCGCCACGGCGTCATCAGCGCCGAGCACGCCGAAAAAATTCTCCACCACGAGCCACTCCGCTTCCGGGATTTTAGCCAGCCACCGCCCTTCGCCATACGTTACCCGAGCCGCTATCAACACTATTTTGCTCTGGCGCAGCAGGAACAACCCAATGCACTCATATACCCATGCCACCTTGATACGGAGTACGAAGGCCTCATTCACCACGCGTTGACGACTCAACGCAATCTGCTGCCCAATGTCAGCGACGCCGCCGCAGTGCTGCTGGACAGCCAGAGCGGCGCCGTCCTGGCACTCGTCGGCACCCTCGATTTCACCGCCGGACAGGCCGGCCAGGTCAACGCGGCCACCGCCACCAGAAGCGCTGGCTCCACCCTCAAGCCATTCATCTACGCAGAAGCCATCGACGGCGGCATCATTGTCGACTGCACGGTGCTGCTGGACGCGCCCCTGCGTTACGGCGACTATAGCCCCGGCAATTATGACGGTGTGTTCCGGGGCCGCGTCAGCGCTACGGAGGCACTCAGTCTGTCCCTGAACACACCCGCCGTGCGCCTGCTCGCCAAACTCGGCGTTTCGCGCATGAGCGAGCGCCTCCACAGTATCGGGCTGCTCGGAGACGCGCCGTCACGACAGCCGGATCACGCCCACGGCCTGTCCCTGGTCCTGGGCAGCGCCGGCCACTCCCTGCTCAATCTGACCACCGCCTACGCGGTATTGGCACGCAGCGGCCAGTACCGCCCCTGCTCATTCCTGAAGCATAGCCCCGCCGCTGCAGGCCACGACGCCACGATGATCTTCACCCCCGGCACCTGCGCCATGGTCAGCCGCATGCTCAGATATCGGCCCCTCAACGGCGCCGGCGTCGACAGCGCCTGGAAGACCGGCACCGCCAATGGCAATCACGATGCTTGGTGCATCACCTATACGCCAGATTTCACCCTCGGCGTGTGGTTCGGTAATAAAGACGGTCGGGCAGCAGCCCCTCTCAACGGCGCCAATGCCGCCGCCCCCTGCGCCGCAGCTATCATCGCCGCGCTTTACCGCAACCACCAGCCGCCACAGTGGCCGGATATCTACGCGACGCTCAGCGCCACCACCCTCTGCGCTGAAAGTGGCCTCGCTGCGGACAGCACCTGCGTAGACTCCCGCAGCGGTCTCCAGGTCCTGGGGGTGCCCTTGCAGCGCTGCAGCCAGTGCCAGCAACCCCAGGCGGCGGCGACACTTCACATTCTCTCGCCCAAACCTGGAACCTACCTCTGCGGCCCCGACGGCAACGCCACCATTCCACTGCACAGCGCTGAACCTTCCTGCCTCTGGTTCATCGATGATCAATTCATCGGCGCACTACCACCTGGAGCATCCCGCCCCTTCCCCCCCGGGCGTCACAGCGTCCTAATCATCGACGACCAGGAGGGCACCCGCTCCGCCCGCGTGACCTTCACCGTCAGGCGCAAACAATAACCACCCGGCGCCATGTCTTGAACGACCGTAATCAGTCACCCATTGATAATGTTGCCCCTGCGGCCTTTTTGATCGCCCTGCCGCTAACCTTCATCGTGTTGGCATGTGAGCGCTGAAAGCGCTTCTGCCGCTTCGCGGCCTGGGATGCCGGGCGCGCGAGTGGACGTTTGCTGGCCTCTTGCAGCGGCGCGGGCTGAAAGCCCGCACCACGGCTGGGAGACGGGCGCGCTTAGGGCCGCCTCTTGACTGGCGGGACACTGGGCGTTTGTATGGACACCATGGACACCGCCGGTCAGTCCCCGGCGTCCAAGCAGTCCACAACCGGTTCTCTGAGTCCAAGGCGTCCTTCCCCATGGTCCAGTAAGTCCCCACGGTCCAATTCATGGGACCATGGCTCATGAGTCCGTGAGTCCTCGTCCCAGTGCGCGCAGTCGCCAAGTCGTCCCCATGGTCCCAGTTGTCCTCTGAGACCGGCCATTATCAATCACTGACCGATTGCGCCAACTCGGCACTTTTTTTCGCATCAGGCGTGCAAAACCCGCTCACGCGCGCATATTACCCGTTGTTCTTCACCTTGGGCCATCACGAAGTTGCTGAAGGAGGGCGTTTTCATGTTCCAGCTTGTGCGTGTACGCTTGTTTTTGCCCAGGCAGCTCCGACAAGGAGTGCTTCTACTGTTGATCATCGCCCTCAACGCCCGCGCCCAACTGCTCAGCGGCGATTACCAAATACCAACGGAACAGAGCTTTGACGGCAGGGGCTTCAGTTACTCCTTACAGCACCTGGAAAGCTGCGACACCCACAGCACCTTCGCCATCACGTTTCCCTCGCCAATCACCACCGCCGTCGCCAGCAACAACAGCGTCCCCGGCGAACTCTACGTTCCCAAGGGCCTGCCCAATACCAGGCAGTACCCAGCCGCCGTCGTCATCCATATTCTCCACGGCAATTTTGAACTGGAACGCGCCATATGCCAGACCCTCGCCAGCAAGGGCATCACGGCCATGTTCTTCAAACTGCCCTACTACGGCGAACGCGGCGGCCAAAACGGCCGCCGGGAAATGACCAGCGATCCCCAGCGTTTCATCGACACTCTCACCCAGGCCACTGCCGACACTCGCCGCAGCGTCGATATCATCTCGTCACTGCCCTTTATCTCGCCCAAAAAGGTCGGCGTCACCGGTGGCAGCCTCGGCGCCATCATGTCCGCCAGCATCTGCGGTTTCGAACCGCGCATCAACCGCGCCTTCCTCATCCTCGGCGGCGGCAATCTGCGGAAAATCATCATGAACGCCCACGAGACCAGGCACCTCAAGGCCTTCATCGACCGCCTGCCAGAAGCCGAGCGCGAAGCCGTATTCGCCAAATTGCTCGAAATCGACCCGCTAGCGCAGGGACCGGCGCTCCAACGACTTAACCGGCAGGGCAAAATCAAAATGATCTGCGCCGCGGAAGATGAAGTGGTTTTTCCGGACTGCTCACGGGAGCTGGCCGCCGTAGCGGGCTGTGACATCACGTGGCTACCAGGGCTCGGTCATTACACCGTCGCCGCCGCCATGCCTCAGATCATGGACGAGCTGGTCCGATTCTTCAGCGCGGACCGCCCGGCGTCCTGGCGTTCGCCCGCCGAGATCACGGCGCAAAACAACGCCATGCGGCTCACCGGCTCCTTCCTCCAGGGCGCGCTGTCCTTGCTCAACTCCTCGCCCATGCCGGGCAGCATGCACCGTTGCCAGCTTGATTTCAGCATCAACCTGCCCACCAACACGCTCAAAGGCAGCATCGATTACTGCCGCGGCAGCGGCGGGCGCTACCGCATCGCCGGGACAATCCCGCAGCTCGGCCTGGCACAAATCGGCCAAGGCGAGTACCCGTGGCTGGCCGGCGCCAACAACAGCGTCTTCGTTGGCACTATCGACGCCCAGGCCGGGCGCGGCTGCACGCAATACATCACCCCACGGCTCTTTTTGCAGTGGCAGGTGGGCGTCGGCGCCCTCGCCGGCGCCGCCATGGCGCCGGATCTGCTCAAACAATTCTGCACCATCAGCAACAGCAGCGCCCCCGATGGCGGCGCCTCGCTGATCATGTCCAGCACCCATGACCAAGTCCAGGCCGAGGTCACTCTGGGCTTCGCACCCGATGAAACACCACGCGAAATGCTCTTCAACGCCATGGGCTACTCCGGTACCATCACCATCAAGGAATGGCTAATCAACACGCCCGAGCAGGCCGAAATCTTCGCCCCGCCCGCCAGCGACAATACCACGAATGTCAGACAGGAAGATGTCCTGCGCATGATCGCCGCATTGATGGAACGCCTACTGGAGGAAACAGAATAATGTGCACCAAGCGCCTGCAACACCACTGGGTTCTCACCCTCACCCTCACCCTGACCATCGCCTTGCCACTGATGAGCCTCGCCCAGGACCTACGCGTCATCGCCCGCAACGAAAACGGCATGCTCTGTCTGCTGGGAGGCAAACGCGTCCTCATCGTCAACGGCACCGCCGAACAAATGGGCGGCGCCCATGGCAAACTCATGGCCAATATGGTCCCCCAGGTCTCACCCAGAACCATGTGCCTCGTCGGCGCCGTCTACTCCATCAGCAAGGGCGACTGGTTCTTTGCACGCATGGACGAAATCATCCGCCGCGCCATGCCCCACACCCCCGAGCGCTTCGTCCAAGAATGCCTCGCCATGGGCCGCGCCGCCGGCATCTCCGACCGCGATGCCCTCTGCGCCAATTTCTTCCCCGAGCTTTTCCACTGCAGCGGCGCCGCCATGCGCAATCAGGCCACCAGCGACGGTCAGATCCTGCATGTCCGCGTCCTCGACTACATGGCAGACGTCAACCTGCAAAAGTACACCGCCGTGCAAATATTCATCCCGGAAGGCCGCAACGCCTGGATGTCGCTGGGCTACGCAGGCTTCCTCGGCACCGTCACCGCCATGAACGAACACGGCCTGGCCATGGGCGAAGTCGGCGGCGAAGGCGAGGGCAAGTGGGACGGCATGCCCATGACCTTCCTCATGCGCGATATCATGGAACGGGCCAAAACCGTCCGCGACGCACTGGCTATATTGGAAACAACGCCGCGTACCTGCGAGTACTACTACGTGCTCAGCGATGCCAGTAAGGACATGATCGGCGTGTATGCCACCCCCGAAAAACTTGAGGTCCTCGAAGCCGGCCAACAGCACCCAAAACTGCCGCCGGTCCCCGCCGACACCGTCCTCATCTCAGCCCCCGATCGGGCGCAAACCCTCGCCCAGCGCATTAACGAAAACTACGGCAAAATCACCCCCGAAATGCTCATGACCATCATCAAACGACCCGTCGCCATGAAGTCCAACCTCCATAACGCCATCTTCCGACCCGAAACCCTCGATATGTGGTTCGCCGATGCCGGCCGCAAAAACCCCGCCTGCGACTCGGCCTATACCCGCATCAACCTGCGCGAGGCCATCGACTTCTTCCACCAAAACCAGCAACGCGCGACAACAACCCCATGATCGCCATTCTTGAAAAAACGCCCTTCATCGCCTAAAGTATTCGTTCTCTTGCACTGGCGGGAAAGAAGGAATACATCACTTAACGCACTACACATCAGGTGATTAGGCATGACGAAACAGCATTTGACCTACGATCAGCTCCGCGACCAGCTGGCGGTGACCCCGCCGCTGTTGATGCTCGACCGAATCTGCCTTGACAGCGACGCCGGCCACGCCGTCGCCAGCAAGTACGTCACGCGCAACGAAGCCGTTTTCAACGGCCATTTTCCCGACTTTCCGGTGCTGCCTGGCGTGCTCCAAGTCGCGGCCATGGCCCAGGCCAGCCGCGTCCTTTTCAGCGTCATGTTCCCAGGCGAAGGCCATCCCTATGTGACCCACCTCCACCGCGTCAAATTCCGCAGCCCCGTGCAACCGGGAATGATCCTCGCCATCGACTGCAGATTCCACAAGCAGAACGACGACGGTAGCGTCGAGTTCGAGGTGAAAAATTCCATCGTCGGCGGCAAACTGGCCTCTAGCGGTTTCATCTCCCTCACCTGGAAAGAAGCAGGCTGGTTCGCGCCCAGCGATGGCGCCGAGCAGTGCCCCCTGCTGGCTGATGTCGACGACAAGTTCCTTGACGCCGATGCCATCATGGCTGTCATCCCCCACCGCTACCCGTTCATGCTGGTCGATCGGGCCTACAGCCTCGACAATCCCGCGAAAGTCCTCGGCTACAAGAATGTCAGCGGCAATGACCCGCTGGTGCAGGCGACCCGCCCAGCCATGTACCCCGGATATCTGCAGCTTGAAAGCGGCGCCCAACTCGGCTGCGCCGCCATTCTTGCCCAGCCCGAAAACCGGGACAAGCTCGGCCTGTATATGTCCATCGACGACGCCGTCTTCCATCGCCCCGCCCTGCCCGGCGAACAGATCGTCATTCATGCGTCCTGTGAGATGAAGGGGCGCTTCGGCTTCGCCAACGGCGTATTCTATGTCGGCAAGCAGATCATCGCCGAAAGCTCGACCAAATTCGCCATCGTTCCCAAAGAAGAAATGACCCCACAGTAAGCTGGCCGTGTAGGTCAGTGCAAACTCAATACCGTCCCAGTAAAGAGAGATGGCCGGCCTCGCCGGCAGAAGGATCGTGTGACATGATTGACATCCGCGCCTTGCGTGAAAATCCCGACCGCGTCAAAGAAAACGCCGCCCGCCGCGGCTGCACGGTCGATGTCGACAAGCTGGTCGCGCTCGACCGCGAGTACGTCGGCCTCATCCGCGAAGTCGAAGACCTCCGCGCCGAACGCAATCGCCTCAGCAAGGAATGTCAAACGAATCCCGCCGCCCGGGACACCGTCAAAGAAATGAAGGTCACCTTGGCCAACAAGGAAAGCCGTATGGCCGAACTCAAGACCGTGGTCGACGAGCAAATGACCTGGCTGCCCAATTTCCTCTCACCCGATGTCCCCGACGGCGGTAGCGATGCCGACAACGCCGCCCTCCGCTTCGTCGGCAAAAAGCCCGAATTCGCCTTTGCCGGCCGCGACCACCAGGCCCTCGGCGAACTGCTGGGTATCATCGACACCGGCCGCGGCGCCAAGGTCGCGCAGTCCGGCTTTTACTACTGGGTGGGCAAGGGCGCACAGCTGACCCAGGCGATGTTCTTCTGGGCGCAGCAGGAGCTGGTCAAGCGCGGCTTCACGTTGTTCATGTCCCCCTGCGTCGCCAAGGAACAGACGCTCTTCGGCACCGGCTACCTGCCTTTCTTCAAGGACCAAACCTACACCCTCAGCGGCGAAGACCTCGCCCTCATCGGCACGTCCGAGCAGACCCTCGTCGGCTACCACGCCGACGAAATTCTCGACGCCGGCACCCTGCCGCGCCGCTATACGTCCTACACGCCTTGCTTCCGCACGGAAGCAGGCAGCTACGGCAAAGAATCCCGCGGCATCTTCCGCGTGCACCAATTCCATAAGGTCGAACAGATCATTTTCTGCCTGCCCGAAGACTCGCCGCGCTGCCACGAGCTCTGCCTCGAAAACGAAGAGTACCTCCTGCAGCAGCTCGGTCTGCCCTACCGCGTGGTCAATGTCTGCGTCGGCGATATGGGCGCTCCCGGTTACAAGAAATACGACATCGAAGCCTGGTACCCAGGCTACGGCGGCTACCGCGAAGTGACCTCAAACACCAACCTGACCGACTTCCAGGCCCGCCGCCTCGGCATCCGCTACAAGGGCAACGACGGCAGCAAGGGCTTCGTCCATACCATCTCCGCCACCGGCGTGACCGACCGCGTCGTCTGCGCTATCCTGGAAAATTTCCAGCAGGAAGACGGCTCGGTCATCATCCCTGAAGTCCTGCGGCCCTACACTGGCTTCGACCGCATCACCCCCGGCGTTTGAGTCCCCAACAGCGTCCGTCGCCAGCAAGCGAAATCACTGACGGCGGCCGCGCCGCGCCGGCGCAACCGCCGTGGCTAGTGCAGCCCATGACCATCCACATTGCGCAAGACCAACGCTATTCGTGCCTGCTCTGCGGCCGCTGCTGCCGGCGCTTCCATGTGCTGTTGCAGGAGCCTGAAATCCAACGCCTGGCGGCCCTGCCCTGGGACGAGGCCGATCAGGCGCCCCGCGATTTCCACGTCAAGCTCAATGGCTATAATTTCTTCCGCCGCCGCGACGACGGCGCCTGTGTCTTCCTCGACGCCGCCGGTGTTTGCAGCATGCACCGCCGTTTCGGCTTCGACATCAAAGCCCTGACTTGCCGCGGCTATCCTTTCAACTTCGCCTCGACTTTTCCGGGCGAGGTCTCCGTCCTCGCCCGCATGGACTGCCCCGCCGTCCTGCAAAACCACGGCCAGCTCATCCGCGAGCAGCGTCATGATATCGAAAAACTCGCGCGCGAACTCCATTTCGGCAAGGGCTTCACCCCCGAACAGCTCCAGGGCCTGGAACGACGCAGCGTCGAAATGCTGCGCGATCACTGCCAAGGCATTGTTCGTGACGACACCCTCAGCAGTGACGGCATGGCCCTTCTCCTCATGGCATTCGCCGAACGCATGGAAAAACTCGGGGCAACATTCATCAACGATGCCGACACCATGCGCAGCGTCATGCCCAGCGTCATGGCTAACCTCAAACAGGAACTGGCCGACGTACCGCAGATCGGGCTGGGCGCCTACGACCGGGCTTACTTCCGGCAATGGTTCACCATATACTGCCGACGCGACGAAGAAGCAACCGACCGCGGCCTGCGCCAACGCCTCCGGCGTGCGCTGATGATCGCCAGGATCATTGCCGGCGGCGGCAACCTCCGCACCTTCGGCAAGGAGCATCCAGACCTGCTCTTGCGCCGGGCCAGCATTTTCAATCCGACCCGCTGGCAACCATCAGTCCCTGCTGCCTGGGATGCCTACCGCCGGTTCCTCAGCGCCCGCCTCGACTGCCTGCAATTCTTCGGCGTGTCCTATTATGGCGCGGCCTTCTTCACCGGCCTGAAAGCGCTATTCCTCACCTACCCCCTCGTCCTCTGTGCCGCCCGCATCCGCGCCGCCAGCCAGAAACGCACCCAAATCCAGGCCGACGACGTCATGTACGGCGTCGCCGCCATTGACCACGTTCACGGCCGCTCGCCGCTCCTGCAGTACAAGGCCGGTCGGCACCTCGAACACTTCTTCAGCACCGAGCGCTTTCCCCAGTTGCTGTGCAGCCTGGGCAAGCGCTGAACAACGACAGCGAGTACCACCAGGCGCCGCAACGCGCATCTGCCCTGGGCTGGTATGTTTCGCGCTTTCAGCGCTTCGGCCGCTTCGCGGCAATAAAATGGCAGAGCGGCAAAGTTCGGCCAGGAGGGCCGCACCATGCATAACCCTGGGTGAGGCGCCCGGATGGCGCCGCAACCCGTGGTATGACAACAAGTTAAAATTGCTCCCGGAGGGCGCCACATTGGCCTGGCACATCGCGGCCCATCCCGCCAGGGAGAGGCGTGTCGGGCATCTAGTATCCATCACTGACCGATTACTGCCCACGCCTAAATTTGCGCCTGCGCCGCTTGGAAAGCGCCCCTCCGGGCGTTATTGTTTATGCGTTTTATCACGTGTTAACCCCTAGGCATCCTGGGGGCTACAAGCTGGCGTTTCACAAAGGGTCCATTCGGGAGAAACAAAACATGAAAAAAATGCTCGCCGTTGTCCTCACCGTACTAGGTAGCTGCTTCGCCGCCACGGCTTTTGATACCACCCCCCTGCAGATCAGCGTTTGGCCTCCCAACGCCCAAGTCGTGCCGGATTACATCGACGTCGCTGGCCTCAAGATCAATCTACCATACGGCGGCAACAAAAATATCACCGGCCTTGATTTCGGCATTGCTTCCGCCAGTGACCGGACCTCGGCGCTGCAACTCAATCTCGTCAACGTCGTCAAAGAGGAGTTCACCGGCCTCCAGATCGGCCTGATCAATCTTGACGGCGCCGCCAGCGGCGTCAAGTTAGGCCTGCTGATGAATAATGTGGACGCCATGAGCAAAGGCATTGACATCGGCATTATCAACACCGCCCTGGAAAGCCACGGCCTGCAAGTCGGCCTGATCAACTACTGCGAGTTCATGGTCGGCGTGCAAATCGGCCTGGTCAACATCATCCGCGAATCAAATGTGCCGTTCTTCCCGATCATCAACTTCTGCTTTTGAGACAGTCCCGCAAGTGAATCTGCTTATTCAGGCCGGAGCATAACCTGTCCGGCCTTTTTGTCTCTTTGTCATCGCGGGGGATGGCACCAGCCGGCGGATTATCAGGGAGCGCGCCTTTGTCCAAACGCCACTTACTCATCTCAAGCTTGGTATTGCCAATAGTGGTCTTCCTCGGTTGCACGCTGCTGTCTTGGCGGACTCTGCACCAAGCCGAACAACTGCAACTATTCCAGGCCGACCTGGCGCATTTGCACGGTGAAGTGCTTACCCAGGGCATCTTTCTCGACAAGCTGATCAAGGCTCGGCAACAGGGTGTTAACACCAAGGAAGCCGAAGCCCTATCGTTGATCGACGAAAGCAGCAAAACGATCAAAGACATCCTTGATCGCTGTGACGAAAACGACACTGCGACAGCCGTCCTGCAGCGGTACCAGCCGGGGCGCAACAGCCAACTGGCTTTTCGGGAGAGCTGGGGCATCATCAGCGACGCTCGCAGCAGTATTGTCAGCGGCCGCGGTCTGAGCAACCATTACGACGTGTCCATCAGCGAGAGCCTCAAGCTGCTCTGGGACATTCAGACCATCCAGACCATCACCGGCGAGCAGATTGCGCGCGCCTTGCGCCACGGTCGGATTGGGATCTGGCTGGCAGCGCTGATCGCGCTATCAGGCCTTGGCGCCGCACTTTGGCTGTTCCACCGCAATGTCACCGGCGAAATTCGCGCCATCAGCGACCGGTTGCTGCTGGCGCCCGGTTCCCCAAAAAACCAACATCTGACGCGGGCCAGCAGCCCAAGAGAACTTGGCGCCGAACTCAACGCCCTCTTTGCACAGCTGGAAAAAGCCAACCAGGCCAAAGACACCTTTTTTGCGACGATGAGCCACGAAATCCGTACGCCCCTCAACGGCGTCATCGGCTTCCTGGCCAACCTTGGCGAAACGCCTCTCAACCCACAGCAAAAACAGTATCTGCGCATCATCGAATCCAGTGCCAGAAGCCTCATGCATGTCATCAATGAAGTCCTGGATTACTCAAAACTAAGCAGCGGCAAACTCGAACTCGAAGAGCTTGCCTTTGACCTGCGGGCCATGGCCGACGACCGCGTCGCCTTAGCTCGCCAGCTGGCCAAACCCAAAAACCTCAAGGTCGACCTCAATATCAACGCTCCCGAGCCATTGATTGTGCGCAGCGACCCAACCCGCCTCCGCCAGGTGCTGGACAACCTCCTCAACAATGCGGTCAAATTCACCGACCACGGCAAAATATCCCTGGATATTCAGGCCCGCACGGCTGCAGACGGGCGCCTGACCCTGGACTTCACAGTCCAGGACAGCGGCGTGGGCATCCCTCTCGACCTGCAAAGCAAGCTTTTCCAACCCTACGCCCAGGCCGACAACCGGGTGTTCCGCCAGTACGGTGGCACCGGCCTCGGGCTAAGCATCTCCGCCAGCATCGTCCAGCTCCTCGGCGGCACGCTCACGGTCAAAAGCCGCCCCGGCGAAGGCTCAAGCTTTTCCTTCACCGTCACCTGCGCCGTCGCCAAGCCCGAGGAGCAGGTCCGCCTTTCTGGCCATTTCCGAGTGATTCTGCCTCGCCAGGAGCTCAAGAAGCACCTCGCGTTGCTGGTCGACGATACCGCTACCAACCTTTTCCTGCTGGAAACCATCTGCCAAAGTGCTGGTCTGCCCTACCTGACGGCGCAAAACGGGCAGGAATCCCTCGACCTCTGTCGCAAACAGCGTTTCGATCTTATCTTCATGGACATCCAGATGCCGGTCATGGACGGCTACACCGCCATCCGCGAAATCCGCAAACTGCCCAACAGCGGCATGACCCACATCATCGCCCTAACAGCATCTGCCTTCCAAGAAGACGTGGAAAAAGCTCTCGGTGCCGGCTCCACTGGCTTCATCCCCAAGCCGTTTGAACGCGATCAGCTCCTGCTGGCCATCGCCGACGCTCTCGGCATCAAGCCCCAACGCGAAATGCGGGAAAATCACGACTTGCTCGAAAGCGAAGAGGACAGCCAAGTGCGTCTCATGCACGATTTTATGCGTGAACGCTACCAGATTTCGCTGGGCGAAATCAAGATGATCCTCGCCCAGACCGTCGCCGATTGGCGCATCATGCTCGACAACCTCGACATCTACGCCAAACGCAGCAACTGGGATGACGCGCGTGCCATCCTCCATCGCCTTAAAGGCCAGCTGTCATCCATCGGCCTAACTGAGCTGTCCAGCCGCTCCGCGAGCATCATGGACACTATCGGCGCAGACGACGACGCAAAGGTCCTGGAGACCGTCCAGGAACTCATCCGCGAACTCAGCAAGATCTTCCGCGCCCTGGAGCAGGACGTAACCGTCATCAACACCAACTGAGACGCTGCACACGGCCGTCTGCGGCCGCGCGACGTGCCGCACAACGGCAAAACCTGCCGCCTGAAAAAATATGCGGCAATCTGCGGAGACAACAAAACCAATCCGCGTATCAGCCCAGTCCCGCCAGCACCCTGAGCATAGCCAGCACCTCGTCATCACTCATCGCCCGAGGATTGGCCTTCATGCTGCCACTGCGACAGTGGCGGACAATGTACGCGAAATGCTCCTCCCGGAGCCCGAGCCCACGTAAATTACCCGGCACCCGCAGCTCCGTCGCCAGCGCCTCCACGGCGCGCAGCAGCGCCGCGCCGTCGGCCAGGCCGCAAGCACGGGCCAGCCGCGACCAGTCGTCACGCCGGCAATCGTAGTTCCAGCGCATGATGTGCGGGAGCAACACTGCGCAAGTAAGACCATGTGCAAGATTCAGCACGTGCCCAACCGGGTGAGCCAGGCCGTGAACCGCGCCCAGACCGCTCTGCGAAAAAGCCAGCGCGGTCAGCATGCTGCCCTCGGCCACGCGCAGCCGCGCCTCAGCGTGGCTACCGTCGGCATACGCCTGCGGCAGCCAGCGCAACAACAGAGCAACCGCGCGTTCAGCCAGCCCGCGACTCAATTCCGACGCCCCCGTGGACACGTAGGACTCCAACGCCTGTGTCAAGGCGTCCATGCCACTGTCGGCCGTCACCTGCGCCGGCAAAGCCAACGTGAAATCAGGATCAACCAGCGCCGCCGCTGGAATCATGGCCGGTGAGCGTATGGAGCCCTTGTTGTCCTTCTCGACATCGGTCAACACGGCGTTCTTGGTGATCTCCGCGCCAGTGCCTGCTGTGGTCGGCAACGCCACCAGCGGCAAGCTCCGCGCGGGCAAAGGGCGCTGCCCGCGGAAATACTCCGCCGCCGGCTGCGGCGTCGGCGCAGCCGCCAGCAGCGCGGCGGTCTTGGTCGCGTCCATCACACTACCGCCCCCTATGGCCAAAAAAGCATTGGCACCGCAAACACGCGCCGCCGCGATGATTTCATCAACGCAACTTAGCGGCGGATCATGCGGCACGCCAATCCGCATGGCAACCACACGCGGCCCCAAAGCCGCCAACAGATCCCGCGCCGGCTCCTGGCCATACACGCTTTGCGAACACACCAGAAAGATCCGCGGCGCCGCCGGCACGCATAGCGCGTCGACGATTTCCACGCTCAGCCGCCGGCAGCCACAACCAAAGTGCAGCGCTGGCGGAAAATAGCTCGAATAGGCATGCAAGGTATCCGTCATCATCATCTCCATGGTCGCGGTCAATGCAAAATCAGGCACGGCGCCCGCTGCACGACGTATAGTGGCCTTTGCTGGCCACGCCGGCTTCGCCAGGCTTTCGTTAACCGCGCAACCAGACAAGCACTCAAGCAGGCTGCGCGGCACCCGAACCGGCGCCTTCAGGGGGATGGTCCGGCAAAGGCATTTAGTGTAATGCCGGCTGGGCGATGGACAAGTAATGCGTGTACATTATCCCCCGCTAACGCAGGGACGATACGCCAGCCAGCCACCCTTTGGATTTCCATTTCAACCGAGGTGCTTCATGTTTGCCAAGACGTCTTTCATCAAGGCCGATGTTCCTTTCGTTCCTAGTGACAACACCGGCTGCCACGCGCCCATGTTCAGACGGGTATTCACCGTGGACGGCACATTCAGCAAAGCCGAAATAGCCGTCTGCGGACTGGGCATCGCCTACTACTACCTCAACGGCCAACCGATCAGCCCCGATCTCTTCACCGCGCCAGAGAGCGACTATAACAAAACCCTCTGGTACAATGTCTATGATGTCACCGCGCTACTGCAGAAGGGCCAAAACATTCTCGCAGTCATCTGCGGCAACGGCTACTATAACGAAATCTTCAAGACACCATGGAATTACAACGAGGCGCCCTGGCGCGATCACCCCAAATTCATCCTCAAACTGGCAGTCGATGGCAAGACACTGCTCAATAGCGATGACAGTTGGCGCTGCAGCTCCGACTCGCCCATTACCTACAACCAGCTCCGCAGCGGCGAACACTTCGACGCCAGACTCTACGACCCCGCCTGGAACGGCGCCGATTTCGACGACCACCACTGGCCATACGCTATCTGCGACAGCACGCCCCCACGCGGATCTTTCCGCCGCTGCGAATGCGAGCCCATCCGTGAATGCGGTGAATACAAAGCCCAAAAAATGATCGAGGTCAATGACGGCATCATCTTTGATATCGGCCAGAATATCTCCGGCTACGCCCGCATCCACGTCAATCAGCAAGCCGGCGACCTCATCACCATCCGCTACGCAGAACAGATCAATGATGACAACACCCTGAACTTCAATGAAATGCTGCGCTTCTACCCGGAAAGCGTCTTCGCCTCCGACCAGCTGATTTGCCCAAGTGGCCCCTTCACCTGGTCCCCCCGCTTCGCCTACCACGGCTTCCGCTATATCAAAGTCTGCGGCCTCAAAAATCCCCGGCTCGATTCTGTCAGCGGCATTTTCGTCCACCAAGACGTCGCCGTCTGCAGCGATTTCAGCTGCTCGGACAAGATGCTCAACCGACTCTTCAGCATCGGCCAAATGGCCGTGCTGTCCAATCTCTTCTGGAAGCCCACCGACTGCCCAACCCGCGAAAAACTCGGCTGGGCCAACGACGCCCAGGCGTCCTGCGAACAGATGCTGCTCAATTTCGGCGTCGGCAAGCTCTTCCGCAAATGGCTCCAGGACATTGTCGACGCCATGCGCGAGGACGGCGCCCTGCCCGGTATCATCCCTACCAGCGGCTGGGGCTTCAAATGGGGCAACGGACCCGTTTCCGAAGGCATCCTCTTCGAAATCCCCTACCGGCTTTTCCTTGCTGAAAACGACGAGCAGCCGCTCATCAGCACCTACCCAGCCATGAAGCGCAGTCTCGACTGGTTCCGCTCGCAAAAGAATGACCAGGGCTTCCTCGAATACGGCCTCTGCGACTGGGCTGCACCCAGACCAACCAAAGTGCCACTGGGTTTCATCAACGAAGTCCTGCTAATCAAATTTCTCAAAATCGCCCGCATCGCCGCCACCAAAGCCGGTATGGACGCAGATGCAGACGCCCTCGGCGCGGAGCTGGCGTCACAGGAACAACATTTCGCCGAGCACTTCATGCTGCCCGACGGCCGTTGCGTCGTCAACGAGCAAAGCGCCGTCGCCATGGTCATTTACCACGACCTCTATACGGAACTGGCCCCCCTGAAGGCCCAGCTGATCGAGCTCGTCGTAGCCGCCGGCTTCCACCACAACTGCGGCATGGTCGGTCTCCGCCATCTCTTTGACGCCCTCACCATCTGCGGCCTGCCCGACTACGCCTACCGCATCATCACCGCCAAAGGCTACCCCAGCTTCAGCGAGTGGCTTGACAAAGACGCCACCACCCTGTGGGAAATGTGGGATTGCCGCGCGTCGAAAAACCACCACATGTACTCGGATTTCATGGGCTGGATCGTCCGCACCCTCGGCGGCATCAATGTCGATCACGGCATCATTGTCATCCGCCCGCATTTCATTCCCCAATTGACTTGCTGCCGCTGCAGTCGCAAGAACGCCCACGGCTCAGTCAATGTGCATTGGCGGCGCTGCGACAATAACATCATCGAGCTCACTATCAGCGTGCCGCCCGACACCGCCGTCGTCTACGAGGGCAAGGCACTCCAAGCCGGGCAGCACCACTTCGCTATCAACAACCAGGCGTAAACCCACCTGGACCGCTCAGAAACGCGCCGCCGCCCGGCAGCTCATGCGGAGAGGAGCGCTTTCCTTCGCGCTCCGTTCTCTTGCGCTCAACCGTGCACCCGGCGGAGGCTCGCGGCGGGTATGCCCTCTTCTTCACGATATTTGGCGACCGTGCGCCGGGCAACCGTCAGGCCTTCCTTGGCCAGCAACTCGGCGATCTTCTGGTCCGACAGCGGCTTGGCCTTCGCTTCTTGGGCAACCAAGGCCACGATCTTCTCCTTGACGGCGCGACTGGACAGAGCCTCGCCGTCGCTGCCCTGATAGCCCGTTGTGAAAAAATGCCGGAAGCTGAAGAGCCCATGCGGCGTCTGCACGTACTTGTTGGCGACAGCCCGGCTGATTGTCGTTTCGTGCAATTCAAGCTCCTCGGCGACCTGCTGCATGGTCAGGGGCCGGAGCTTGCCAGGCCCTTCACGCAAGAAGTCGCCCTGCATCTCCACCAGCACCCAGGCAATACGCTCAATCGTCGCTTGCCGTTCGCCAAGAGCATTCATCAGCGTTTTTGCGCTGGCCATTTTCTCCCGTAAGAACTGCTTGACCTCCGCCGGCACGCTCGGTTCCTGCAGCATATCCACATAGCGCTGCACCAGCCCCAGACGCGGTGTCGTCCAGCGATTCATGCGAACCTGCCAGCGCCCTTCCGGCCCGAGCTCAATGACGACTTCCGGTACGATGTAGTTCACCGGCGTGGCCGCCAACGCATGTCCTGGCCGGGGATCAAGCGAGCGAATCCGCTCCGCCGCCGCCTGTATCTCACTCAAATCGGCATCCAGGCTCTTCGCCAGCTGCGGCAGGCGATTCCGAGCCAAATCGTCAAGATGCCGATCGACTATGTCCCAGGCGATGCTGCCCCGCTCACGGTTCCGTTCCAGCTGTAGCAACAGGCATTCGCGCAAATCCCGAGCGCCGATGCCGGCCGGCTCCAGGCTCTGGACAATGGCCACCGCCCGCTGCGCCTCGGCTAGGCTGACGCCCGCGCCGCGAGCGATGTCATCATCACCGGCCTGTAGGTAGCCGGCGTCATCCAGATTACCGAGAACCTCCGTGCAGATCCGCACCCAATGCGGATCGTCCTGCACCACGTCACGCAGCTGTTCCAACAGGCGGTCTTGCAGGGTCGCTTCGCTGCTCAACGAATTGAAGAAATGCTGCCGGCGCTCCTCAGCGTCCTCGTCATAAGCCACGCCGGCCAGCGCGTCGCGAAAAAGTCCCTCGTCGCCGATCTCGCGCACGGCGTCAACCATGCTTTCATCGTACTCGGCCAGTTGCGCCGCATGCTCCTCGTTCTGACTGCCTAGCCCGCTATCTTCCAACGGATTACCAGCCAGCTGTTCCAGGCCATTGCCCGTCACTTCCAGCACGGGATTGACGTTCAATTCGCTCGTGATCCGCTGCTGCAACTCCAACGTGGCTTCCTGCAAAATTTGCAGCGCTTGCAGCTGTTGCGGGGACATGACCAGTTCCTGCCGCTGCTGAACGTTCAAATGTTGCTGGATATCCATCTGCATACAACAATGTCACTCTCTGCTTGACATGGACTAGCTGAGCACCAGCTCCAAGCCGGTGAGATAATGGCCCTCCGGAAAATCCAGGGACAAGGGATGATCGGGCGCCTGGCCAAGCACCCGCACGATGCGTCCATCACGACCAGCATCGCGGGCGGCGTCACCGACGACCTTCACAAACAGCTCCGGCGTCATCGCCCCTGAGCAGGAAAAAGTCAACAGCGTCCCGCCAGGACGCAACAGCTTCGCGGCCAACAGATTGATGTCCTTATAGCCACGGCAGGCCTTGGCCAACTGCGCCTGCGTGTCCGCAAACTTCGGTGGATCAAGTATGATCACATCAAAACTCTCACGGGCGTCGCGACAACGCCGGAGAAACTGAAAGACGTCTCCACGAACATAACGAAAACGCTCATCCGCCAGGCCATTGAGCTCGGCATTCTGCCGTGCCAGCGCCAAGGCGCTCTCCGCCGCATCAATCTGAGTAACCCGCGCTGCACCGGCCAGCGCCGCCCGAATACCAAAACCGCCGCTGTAACAGAAACAATTCAGCACCTCGGCGGCGCCGGCATAGCAGCACCGCTCGGCCCGGTTGTCGCGCTGGTCAAGATAATAGCCGGTTTTGTGCCCCTCGCGCAAATCCGCCCATAGCCGAAGGCCGTTCTCGCGCAATTCAAGCAGCGCCGGCGGTTCCTCGCCAGCCAGCACGCCACACACAAGCGGCAGCCCCTCACGCAGCCGTGAGTCGCAATCCGAGCGCTCGTACACTCCGCGCACACCGGGCTCGGCAGACAACAACTCGGCGATGACACCTTTCCAGCGTTCAGCGCCGACGCTGCTGAACTGGCAGACGTAGTAATCGCCATAGCGGTCAACGACGCAACCCGGCAGACCATCAGCCTCGCCGTGCACCAGACGCCAGCAATTGCTCGCCGCAGCCACGCCAAGCTGCTGGCGATAGCGCCGGCAGGCAGCAAGACGCCGGCTGAAAAAATCGGCATCGATGGCCTCGTCCGCGCTGAATGTCCACGCCCGCACCCGTATTTGCGAAGCCGGCGAGTAGGCACCGCGCGCCAGCCACTGGCCATCAGCAGCATGGATGTCAACCGTGTCCCCCGCCGCCGCCTGGCCGCTTACCCGGGCGATCGCTCCGGAAAAAACCCAGGGATGATGGCGCTGCAACGAACGCTCTCGCCCGGGCTGTAAAATAACGTCGTTATTCATGCAATCTCATCATCGCCGCAAGTGATATTAATGCAACTGCCATGCGTGGAATTTCCGCGCTACTTGCAGAAAATGCTTTCCTTCTTGAGTGACCGACCATACTGCGATAATACTTCTGCCATCCGCAAACGCCACCCCAAAACTCGTGGCTGGACGGCGACCGTGCTATTGATTCTTGCATGAAAGCATATATTGTTAGTGCTTGCCTTTTTTCATACTTGAGGGTGGGAGCATCCCGCCAAAGCCAAACGCCGCTTTGGCCCCATGTCGTCGATAGAGAGATACGATATACGGATGATTAATTTACTCCATATTTGCTGGAAAATGCTGGCCAACTGGTCGGTTTTTTTGTTATTGCCGGTACTGACCGTCATTCTGGCCGCAGCACTGACCAGACTCTGCGTTTTCGCACTGCCAAAGGTCGGCCTGGTCGCCAAAGTCACCGGCGGACGGCACATTCACACGCGGGAAGTCGCTCTCGGTGGCGGCGTGGCCATGATTCTGGCCTTTTGTATCGCAGTTCTCTGCTCGTCATTCCTGGCACCGTCCCGTTTCCTGCCTATTGGCACCCCGGAAGCCGCCAAACTCCTCATTCCCCTGCTCATCTTGCTGCCGACCGGGATCATTGACGACCGTTGGGGCATCCCCGCAAAAATCAAGCTCGCCTTACAAATCCTGGCGGCGCTGGTCTGCTGGTCACTAGGCATACGATTCACCAGCATTCTCGGCTTCCACTGCAATACTTTCTTCAGTCTCGTGATTACCGTGTTCTGGATCACCGCCGTCATCAATGCCTTCAACTTGATCGACGGCGTTGACGGCCTCGCCTCCGGCGTCGCTGGTATTTCCGCCGTCTGCCTCGGCGGCATTCTCATGCTGAAGAACTCCCATCCGCACGCCCTGGTGATGTTCTGCCTGGCGGCATGCTGCCTGGGCTTCCTCCGCTACAACATGCACCCGGCGCGGATTTTCATGGGCGATACCGGCAGCATGTTCCTCGGCTACTCACTGGGCGCCTTGGGCATCATCACCTGCACCAAGATTGCCACGGTGTCTGCCATTGTCGTGCCCATCCTCGCCTGCGGCATCCCCATCCTTGACACCAGCCTGGCCATCTGGCGCCGGGTAACCTACAAGATGCTGCATCGCGACGACCCGAATGTCGGCATCATGAGCGCCGACCGGCATCACCTGCACCATCGCCTGCTGTCGTTCTTCGAGAACAACCAGCCGCGGACAGTCCATGTCATCTACCTGTTGGCCGCCGTGCTTGCCGTGGTGGCTGTTATTTGCACCTACCTGCCCAGGCATTTGCCATGGCTGGCATTCTTTCTCGCGCTCATCGCCTTCAGCCTGGTCGTACACCGCCTGGCGGTCATTGAGTTGTGGAACTCCTCAGAACTCATCTGCAACGGCTTCTCGCTCTCCCGCACTGGTCTGATCTTAAACCTGGTCCACCCCTTGTGGGACCTCGGAATACTAGTTTTTGCCTTCCTGCTCAGCGCCAAGCACAGCCATTTTTCCGGCCGCAACGATCTCTATATGCTTCTGCACTGGGTCACGCCGGTCTTCATCGCCCTGATTCTGTCACGCAATTACCACATTTTCTGGAACCACGCCAGCATTGAGGATTATTTCCACATTCTTCTTTACCTGGCCGTTGGTTTCGCCGCCGCTTGGCTCTTGGCCCAGTTGCCGAGGGTCCCCCGCGGCAACTCGGACTTGTTCTTCACCGCCTACGCCTTCACAACCTTGGGTATAATGGGTGAAAGATTGTTCATTCCCTGGATCCGCTCGTCATTAATCAAATACCGACACCGCAACCATCTGGCAACCGACAATACCGCCGGGGTGCTGGTGTACGGCATTTGCCCAGCCGGCAGAACCTACATCCGCGAGAACATCAATAGCCGAGTCCGCAACGGCAGCGAACATATCATCGGCTTCATTGACCGGGATAAAACCTACACCCACGGCTACTGCGTAGGCTACAAGGTCCTCGGCGACATCAACGCGTTAGTCCAAATCCACCGACGCACGCCATTCCAAAAACTGGCATTATGCAAATTTGATCTCAGCGGCGAGGAAATGAAAAAGACGCAGGCCTTCTGCAACGATCACAAGGTCACAATCGTCTGCTACACCTACCGGGAAGAAACCCTCTGAGCAACACGCTTCGGTGCGCTTGACAAAGTCCCGCCGACACCGCCCCCCACCCAGTCGGCAGCGCTATGACGGCCAGCGCGCTCAACAGCCCCTACTGCCTTCAGTCTTTCAGACCCAGCAGTCGCGAGGGATTCCGCACGCTCAGCTGCTCCCACATCCCCTCATCAAACCACTCGCAGATCACCTCGCGAGCGAATGCCAGGTTCGGCGGCCGCTTATCCTTGGAGTGCGTATCGCTGCCCAGCACAATCTGCGCCGGATTCCGCGCCATAAGCCGCCGCGTCACCCGCTCGGCACCCCACAGCCAACGACGCTTGCGAATGTCTTCGGCGTTGAACTGCAAAGTCAACCCCTTGTCCATCATCGCTGCCAGCAGTCTCTCGTGCCGGCGAAAGCCCGGATGCCGCTCCGGATGCGCCAATATCAAGTCGATGCCTTTGATTTGCGCCTGAAAAAGCAAACTATCGACCATGGGCAAATCAAACATGGGGGGACATTCCACCAACAGGCACTTGCGCCCGGCATCCTCCGGCCGGTAGTTCATGAAACACTCCGGATGGGCCAGGGCCTCATTCAAGGCCTTTTCATCCGCCCAGCACTCCATGCCCGGCAACAGCTCCAGGACGAGATGTCGCCGCTGAAATTCCTGACGCAAGTCTTTCAGCACAAGATCGCGTGTGCTGGCAGCGACATTGAAAGGCGACGACAGCCCGTGTGGCGTTGTGACCATGATCTTGACGCCGCTTGCCACGGCCAGTTCAGCCATCGCCAGTGCTTCCGCCATGTCTTTCGCGCCGTCGTCCACCCCCGGCAAGATATGGCTGTGCATATCAATCATGTCATCACACTCCTGCTGATCATCCACACTACGTCACAAACTATGCTGCGCCTGCACGTGCAGCGCGTCTCAGTCGCGCTGAATCGCGAAGGAAAAAACCGGGACATACGCTCGTGGACTGGCGTTGTCCTGCTTCGCCTGGCGCCGATTCATGCCCCGCGTGACAATTTCACTGGCAACCGGCCCATTACTCCAAACATGCCCACCACCCTGACGATGCGCCAACAGCAACGGCCGGTAACTGCGCTCCTGCAACCACAACTCGCCAATGCGCCAACTGATCATCGGTCGGTCTTCCTTAACAAAATTGTACGTGTCACTGAATATCCGGCCGCCGTTGTTATGAAAACTGATCAACACCGATCGGTCTTCGTTGATGTCATCCAAACACAGCCAGGCATGCGTCACCTCGACGCCACCATGCAGTTGCTGAACCAGCTCGGGCTGGACGGAGTAACCCAGCAGGCAAAGGTCGCTGCCAAAATAATGCCGACTCGGCACCAAACTCGCCACAAGAGCCGACAGCTCATCGGCTTCGCCATGCGGCGCCGGCAAGGCAGCCAGACGCTGACGCAGCCAAAGATTCTGCGGACTGACCTCAAGACCACGACGATAGGCCGCCGCCGCCGCCGCCGCATCACCAAGCACTTCGTGCGCACGGCCGGCATACAAGTCAAGCAAATGCCGCTGAATCCACGCCCGGTCCGGATTCGCCGAATTCCACGCCGTTAACTCGGCAAACTCATTCAGACACTCCGCCAGCTGCCGTCGGTTGCTGCTTTGGCTGCCCTCATCTAGCCGGACTTTCAGCGCCGCCGCCACAAAGCGATATTTGTTGAATTCACCTGGTTTTTCAATTGGGACCATCTGCTCCATCAGCTTAACAGCGCGACCCAACAAAGCATTGTCAATGGGCCCCTGGTCATAGACAAACAGAGACAAAGCTGACGCTAGCTCCTGCCAGCGCCCTAAGCCCACATAGATCTCAGCAAGCACCAGGCGAGTCTCATAAGCAAATGGCAGCTCCCGGGCTAAATTCAACAACGACGCCTCTGCCAGGCGGACCTGCCCCTTCTGACGCTGTTCCCGAGCCTTCGCCAATTCACGAGCCTCTTTCGCGGCCAGTTCCTGCCGATAGCGCGTCCACAACTCCTCATGCTCATCCCAGCGCCCCAACACGCCGTTCAAGACCAGCTGCTCGCCAATAATCCGCAAACCCGTGTCGTCGCGCGACCGGTCCAAATACTGCCGGCGCTCGAAGGGCGACAAACGACGGAGGTCACGCTCCGATAACTCAACCCGATTCAAGGCGTCCACTTCATTAAGGGGCTGCAGCGCGTCAAGATAAAGCTGCTTCTGCATGAAAAACCGGTAAAGAGCCCGTTGTGCGTGAAAATTGGCCGGTATCAACGCCGCCACCCGCGCTGGCTGCGGATCAAGCTCCCAGAGATCGGCCAAAATACGATCCGCTTGCCAAGGAACCGAGGTCAAATACTCCTTGAAGAGGACACTGGCGCGCGCCTTGTGCTGGGCAACCAAAACGCGCTTTTCAGGCTGCAAGGCCAGCCGCCGGCTCGAACGCACATAGGCTGACGCCACATCCCGATACATCGGCGCATAGCGCGGATAGCCGGCCAAGGCCTGCTCGTAGGCGTTGGCAATCACCTCTTCGTCGTACTTCCGGGCACACCAACCAGCGTTCTCATGGATGACCGCGCGCGCTTGATGAAAACGCCCGTCAATCGGATAGCGCTGACAAGCAGCACCTATGGCCGCAATGGCCTGATCAGCATAATGATTGGCCGCCACAATACTCTCGGCGTCGTCCTCCCAAGTCAGATAGGCCAGGTGATTCAAACAGACCGCCCGGCGACGCAGCACTTCGCCGACATCAGGCGTCAACTCGAGAATGCGTGAAGACAACGCAACCAAGTACCTGTACTCGTTCTTCAGCAGGGGATAACGCTTTTCTTGTGCGCGTTCCTGACTGGCAATCTTCTCAATCATCTTGACGTGAAGAACGCTGCCAACCACGCGGCGGTATGCGACTGGCATGGCCATCACCGACATGCCGGCCACGAGAAGCAAAACCGCGCGCTGAGGCCAGGATAAGGCCACTGCTGATCCGGCATCATCGCGCCGTCGGCTGCTTGCTGACGCCACTGCCCCCTGATAGGATTGAGAACAAGCCAGAACAAGCACCATCAATACAGCATAAATCAGTCCGTTCGCCGGTGCACGCAGGCTGTAGTCAACCAATTCGTGAATCATCCCCATGACCAGAGCGGAGAATGCGCCAAAGCCAATCCAGCGCAGAATGCTGTCTTCCTGCCGACACAGGCGCCGGAACGACAACAACAGGAACAACGCAAACAGCGTATAGAGCGCCAAGGCTACCGGCAGGCCAACCTCTATCATCAGTTCCAACCAGTCGTTGTGCGCATTGATCGGCAGGGTCATGGGCGTGTAATCCGACTCGTATTGCGTCATGACCTGAGCGTAGTTGCCCATACCGATGCCGCAAAGCCAGTAGTCCCGAAGCATCGGCAAGCTCTCACGCCAAAGAACAAAGCGCGTGTCCTTGGTCACTATCTGATCGTTCATCAAGCGCTCATAACGCTCCGACAAACGCGGCAAGGCCTCAGGCAAAGCAATGAATAACGCGCAAAGAACAACCACGGCCGCCATCACCAGATTCTGCCGAGAACCACCATGCCGACTGCGCATATAACCATGCGGACGAAATAGCCAGGCGCTGACCAGCACCAACGCTACCGGCACGGTCCCCATAAACGCCCCACGCGACAAACTGAAGATCTGCGATACCTGTACCAAAAACCAGGCCACCACCAGCGGGATTATCATCAGCATGAAACGCTTGTGCGCCCGATTGTTACTCTTCGCCAAAACCCGCTGCCGACTGTGCATCGCCGCAAAGATGATTCCCAGAATGAGCAGGGCCCCCATGCCCAGCATGAATCCAAAATGATTCCGGTTCAGAAATGCCCCGAAAAGAATGTCGGGCTCAATATCGACCTGCCAATAAAACAACGCCTCGCCGAAAAAAAAGGGGTAGTACGCCACTAACGTCTGAACGACAACCGCAAGCGCTATGGCCAACGCACTAGCAACAACCTGGAGCCGACTCCGACAATAGCTGATCAACAGCACCATCAGCAGCAATACAACCAGCGCGTAGAGGCAGTAGCGTCCAGTCAGATCCGGAGCAACACTCAGCGAGGGCACGATGTTCGTCAGTCCGATGTTGCCAAGCCGGCGCCAATGCCCCAACGCACCCGGCGAAAGACTCTCAACCAGCCGCATATTGGGCCAGCACTGAAGTGCGCCGACGAGAATAATGCTCAAGGGAAATGCGCAAAGCCAATGCACGCGTAGCCGCGGCACCCGTGGCGAGGCCCCCAACGCGCTAATGCCCCAGCACACATAAAGACACAGACACCACCCGAGGGACAGCGGCAGGGCCCAGAGCTCACCACCGCCCATGGCTAGGGGCAGGAGAACCAAGAGAAGCAAGGCGCCCCAAAAGGGCACCCACTGCAACGTGCTGGAGATATGGGCGGCAAGCGTCCGCAACTGACGCCGTAGGCGTGAAGCCAGGCTGGTCGAACGATGGTGATGATGTCGCGACCGATGCCGGTGCGACCGTTCCCGCTCTGAAGGGGCCGAACTCCTGTCGTCCCCGCGTGAAGACTCCCTCACCACTTCCTGTTGTTCAGTAGGGGAAACCGACATCGTCACCTATCCCTCCCTATCGGAAAGCCTGCTGCATGGACCTGTCACAGCAACAACATCCCGGCCGACTTCACGCCGGCTAAGCGGGTCAAACACAAACAGTCCCCGCCTTGCGGCAGGGACTTGATCCTGTCTTACTGCTGTTCCTGACACCAGGAACGCCGGTGGCTAAACAACGTGGTTAGGACTTCTTCTTCTCAGGAGCGGCATCCGGGTCAGTATCCTGACCATAGCCGACACCGCGATGCTTATAGCCATAGCCATACCCATACTTGTAACCATAACTGTCCGAGCCATAATAGCCATAACTGTTCTTCGGCACGTCGGCGTTGTTAGCCAACAGACCTGCAAGCCGCAAATTGACCGATGCGAGCCGGTCACGCAAATGCCGCAAGGCCGGCATAGATGTCGTGAACAAACGCGTCACCAGCAACAACGGTATATGCTGACTGGCAATGATCAATGTGTCCGAAACCGCCAGGATCGGCGGCGTGTCAATCAGCACGCAGTCGTAATTCGCCTGCGCTTCAGCCAACAAATCGGCCAGCTTCTTGGTGCCAAGCAGCTCAGCAGCGTTCGGCGGCACCGGCCCCGCAAAGGCAATGTCAAGATTGAAATCCTTCACATGCATGGTGACACTCTTGAGATCACAGTCACCAATGAGGACGTTGCTGACGCCCTTCTCAGGCTTTTGGGTGACGATGGGCGACAATAGCTTCCACAGCCGCGGACGGTGCAGGTCCATCTCAAGCAACAGCACCCGCCGATTGTCCATGGCAAAACTCTTCGCCAAATTGAAACTGACAAATGTCTTGCCTTCGCCGGGGAAGGTACTACTAATGGCCATGATGCGGCCACCATGTGTGGCCAACGACAAATTCAGACTGATCCGAATATTGCGGAACGCCTCATCAATGTCATCATGGCCGCTGGATTTCAACAGCGCCGCCTCACCCTCTTCGAACAATGGGACGTTGCCATACACCGCCAAGTTGTTGCCAAACAGCTGATTCACCGCCTGAATGTCCTTCGCGGTGTTGTTCAATGAACCGAAGACAAAGCCAAAACCACCAGCAACCGCACCACCCAAAATGATCGCAATAGCGCAAATCTTCAACTTGTTCGGAAAAAACGGGTCTTCAGCACTGACCGCAGGCGAAACCACGAAGATCGACGCGTTGTCAACGCTCTCGGTCGCATTGGTGATATTGAGCTCGTTGATGCGGTTCACCAGCATGCGATAGGTGTTTTCCAGCGATTCACAGGCATCCTCACGAATCTGATACTCGCCGCTGACCCGATCCAAATCCGCGACCTGCTTGCGCAAATCAGCAATTTGTTCCTGCAGCATCTTCGAGCGCTTCTGCGCGCGTTCATACTGCAAACGCAGGCCGGCAACACTCACATCCACTTCGGCTTCTTCCGCCGCCACAATCATTTCACGGACTTTCATGTGCGCCTGAACAGCCGGGTGAGTCTCGTTGTACTGACGCAACAACTCGGGCAACTCGGTCTCGTGAGTCAAATGCAGCATCTTCAAAGACCCTAGCGTGCTGCTGTTGCCGCCCTCCGGCGCAATGAAGGGCATGAGACGCACCGCGTTGACCCGATTGTCCTCTATGGCCTCAAGGGTCGTCGCCAGCTCCGTTTCCAACACCGTCGCCTCAACTATGGTCTCCGTCAACGCATTGATCTGCTTCACCAATGCAGCATAATTTTCAGACAGGTTGAAAATGCCATGCGCTTCCTTGTAGGTGACCAGCTCATTCATCGCCATCTCACGGCTTTTGCGAATCTCCTCAAGTTGATTGCGCAAAAGCTCGGCACCCGTCCGGGAAATGTTCTGACGGCGGGCACGGCTCGCTTCCAAATAGACTTCAACCAGGGTATTGGCCAAGCGCGCCGCACTCTCGGGATTCGTGGACTCAATCGTCAGATTGACCAGCATTGTCCCACGTTCACGATTGACCTTCGGCAACGAGCACTCCTCATAGGCTTCTGCCGACAACCCTCGGGAAAACAGCTCATAGGCCTTGTCCATCACGTCTTTGCTCTGCAGCAGCAGCATCTGGGTGTTGATGAAAGCCTCTTCACTGGCGCCGCCAATACTGCCATCCATCACCCCGCGAATCTCGGTGATGTTTGCCTGCTTGCTGCTAATATGCAACTGGCAGGTCGACTCGTACTTCGGCGTGACGGTCTGCACAAAGATGATCGCCGCAACCAAAAATAAAATCGGCGACAGGATGTAAACCCACAGATAGGGGCGCACATACAGGCCATAATAATGCAAAGCATCCTTCAGCGGATTACTGTCATCAGTCTGCTGCATGAGTGCTGACTGCCGCGCAACATCGGAAATATCGTCAACCATAGCTCGTTTACCCTTCACCAATCTCTCGTGACTTAACCCTGCAAACTACGAAATAACACGCTGCAATCTATTACCACATGGATTCTTTGATGTAAATAATATCGCCGTACTGCAGAACGACGTCGTGGCGAAGATTCTCTTCGTCCGTGTACAACTTCTTCATGTTCAGAATACTTATCTTGTTCTCACGGATCAGCAGCACGTCATTCTGCTTGGCAATCTGGGTAAAACCGCCACACAGGGCAATCGCTCTGCTCGCTGTCACTACCACGCCAGGATTGAGTACCAGCGGCCCAGGCGACTTGACTTCCCCCAGCACGTAAATCTGAGCAGCATTGGTGACAACAACGTCGTCACCAGGTTCAACCACCACGTCCTTCTCATAGGCGCCGTCCTGAATCTCACGTAAAGGAACCCCCAGCATCCGCCGCGAACCATCTGCCAAGGTGCGCACAATCTGCACATTTTCCGCATTGGCCCCCTCGGAAAGACCACCGGCACGGGTAATCATCTCCGAGCATAGCGGCGGCCGCTGCGTGTTGATGTAAAAAAGACCGGGCTTCTCAACCAAACCGGATACATACACCGGCGGTGCCTTGGGCACGATAATCGTGTCTTCAGGGAATAGGATAAACTCGTCACCACCGCTGTCCTTGGAAATAAGCGCACTGACATCAATCGGCATGCGCGTCAGCTGCTGTTTGCCACTGTCGCGGCGAAGCACAGCCACCTTCAAGGGGTCCGCACTCTCCGTAAAGCCGCCCGCGGCGCTTATCGCCTGCAACGCCGTCATATTGCCGTTGGTGGGCAATTCCAAGGACATACCACTGTTTTTCACTTCGCCCAGGATATACACGGTACGGGGGCCCCAGGTCTCGACAAATACATCCACATGCGGCGTAGTTATTTGCTGCGACAATTTCTCCGCAATAACGTTGGCTACATCTTTCGTGTTCAAGCCCGCTGCCCGTATCTCACCACACAAGGGAAAGCGGAAGCTGCCATCTTCTTCAATTCGGGCCTTGGTGTCAAATTCGGCCATGCGGAACACACTGATGGCAAGCACATCGCCCGGGCGCAACGCACTGGCATTCCATTGATTGCTCTGCGCGTAAAGTCCAATGGACATAAGCACGGCGACGATGAACCACTTCCTCAACATAAAATTTACTCCTAATAGTGTGTTGCCTGAGATTCGAGTATATAACTGCTTGGACTTCAGTTGGTGTTGGCGCCATATCCAGTCGCTGGCGACATACTTCGCTTTTCAGAGGTATGCGACAGGGAGCAACCTCGGCCACTCGCTGTCGAAAACACCTGAAACAACAACCCCACTTAACGACTTAAGAACATTACCTGAGAAAAAGAGAGCCCATAACTACCTATAATCTTGTGACTGGTAGTTATGGGCTAGCCTTGTCAATCAGTTTGACTGAGCTGATAAGGGCAGTGAATCAGCATTATTGCTTTCATATCCTCCTAAGAGAACGTGCTCACAGCCCTTGTCAATTACCCTTGTCACTGACCTTAGAACGTGTAACGCACGCCCATGTGATAGATGTTGGTCGTGTAGTCGGCATCCTTGACAGCCAGGTTGCTGTAATCCGTGTTGCCGTACTCGTAGCCACCATAAATCGTCAGGTTCTTGGTCATGTCGTAGGACAGGGTGGCATCGTAACCGATCTGGGTGTTGTCCGTGGTGATCCCGTCTTTCTTGTCACTCCAGGTATGGCTGAAGTTCTGAGCCAGGGTCAGCTTGGAGTTGATGCGCCAGGTCAAGCCCAGAAGCGCATCGGTGTCCTGCTGCAGACCACCAGATGCACCACTGTTGTCATCATGCTTGTGCAGGAGACCCACACTTAGGTCCAGGTTGGACAGCATCGCATAACGAACCGTCAAACCGCAGTTGAACAAAGCGTCGTTTTCGTCCTTCCTGTCATTAAAAGTATCGTCATAGTTCACCCATTCAGCACCAGCGGTGGCGTGGGTGCTGATCTTGCCCGTCACGCGGTAGTCAACAAAACCATTCAACATGATGGTGTCTGAGTCAGCATAACGAACGCTGTCATTGTATTCCTTAACAGCGTAGCCCATGGACACACCGGCCTTGGTCTTCGGTGAGAAGACATAGTACGGAGCAATCGTCATCTCGTACAACTCGTAATCTTCGTCGTCGTAGAAGCCGTCTGTGTAGTCCTTGTTCTCGTACTCACCAGTCACCGCCAGGCCCCACTTTTCATTCAAGTGGAGGTTCCAAGTGGCGTCAACGCCGCTGACGTAGTACTTGGAGCGGGTGCCACCACCAACGCCACGGTCAAGAACCGTATGCGAGTGAAGGAAGTTGCCGCCGAGCACGAAATCCCAATTGCCCTGGTCGTAACGAACCATCGGGGTGATGGTATAAACTGGAGCGCTCAAGTCAGAGGCGAACTTGTGATAATGATCATAGGCCACATCGGCTTTGATCGCGTACGAGAACTCACCGCGAGCACGGCTGGCGTCCAAGGTCGCACCAGTCGAAAAGACGATGCCACCACGCTCGCCGGAACCCGTGCTGAACAGGTTGTCTTCGTAGCGGACTTCTTCGTAGATACCCAAGGCCAGCTTGTCCGGCAGAGCCACGGAAGTCGTGTCAAAATAGCGGCCAAGAACGCTAGCAGCGTTGGCAAAAGAAATCGACCCGAGAACAACCCCACCTGCCAGAACTGCAGTTTTCAGTTTGTTACTTATCATTGTGCTGTCACTTTCTGTTATTCTACCTAACTATCCTGCCAGTGACAGACCCACTCTGTCACTGGCACTGGTCTGAAAACCAAATTACTAGCGGAAAGCAGGTTCGCTGTCGCTATTCTTCTGATCAATAAGATTGTTGGTCTCGTCGTCCTTCGGTGCAGGCGGCGGGGGCAGCTGGCCCGGCTTAACCGGCAGGGCAGGTGCGGTGATGGTCAGAACGCCCTGGGCGTCCTTGCCAATGATTGTGCCCGGGGCGGCAGCTTGAATGGCCGCCACAATAGCATTGTATTGCTCGGTTGATTTGGTTGCCAGAACCGTACCACCAGCGCGCAAGACCAGATCACGCAGGGCAACGGTGGCCACATTTGTGGGGTCGACGATGGCAGCATTCACAGCCTGGGCGATAAGGCTGGCCAGCTCAGTGTCGTTCAGCCCTTGCATGAAAGTAACCACTTCGGCTTCTGTCTTGCCCTTGACTTGGTCAAGCAAAGTTACATCTTGCCCAAACGCCGGAGCGGTCCATGCCGCAATAACCAAAACCATCAATGCGAATAAGACTTGTTTCATTTTTTTCTCCTTGTTCTAAAAACCGACGATTCATCTGCCATGGAAAGGCTTTTCTACTTCTCAAACCACTTGTTTGTACGTCCTCCATACCTCCTTTTCCCAATTAGTCAGTCTCGCTGTGACTCAGAAGAAAACCTGAGGAAAGTAAATATCACCGTAAAAGGCTATTAAACCTGGCTAAGTCTACCAACCCATTGTCAACCTGGGTTAGTACTATACTCCTTGTGTTTTTTGATGCAAACTACAGTCACAGAGTCATAACCTACTGCAAAAGAGATAGATAGAACCACCTTCTTAGCATACAGTCGCTGTAGATCCGTAAGATCACGCCCAAAAATATCTGGACTCGCGTTACCTGTTGTAACACCTCCTCTCAAAAAAACTTTGCATACTTTACTCCTTTTTTGTACTTGCGCAAGCGTAGGGAGGAATTATAGCCACGACTGCAGCGGTAGCCCATCTTCTCAGCCATTGCAAGCCATATTACTCGCATGTCACAGAACCGTCCCGCATGCGCCGCTGGCTCATGCTACCTTGTGCGTACCGAGGAAGGGACACGATCTTTTTCAGGCCGGTGGGCCAGCCTTCCTACGCATCCCGATCTAGGGAAACGTTACTAGTATGCTAAAGTAATGCCACTTTGTCAACCCGTTTTCACAAAAAATGAAAGGGAATTCCATTCCAATGGCAACCTCAACCATTGACCTGAGCATCATTTTGGCTGCGGGAAAAGGCTCCCGCATGGGATCAACAGACAAGCACAAAGTGTGCTTCCCGGTAGACGGCGTCCCTGCCGTCTGCCGGGCTCTCGACTGCTACGAGCGCTGCGGGATTCCTCGGCATCTGGTCGTCGTCGGCACCCTGGCTCAGCAAGTCATGGAAACAGTATCACAGCGGCACTGCAATGTCAGTTACGCCTTTCAGACCGTGGCCAATGGCACAGCTGGCGCAGTCAAAACCGCCCTGGCCGCCGATCCGTCCCTGCCCAGTTCCACCCGGCTGCTGCTGGCCGCCGGCGACCGCCTGCTCGCTCCCAGCATCGTGGACTCCCTAACCGACCTTTTCGACCGTACTCGTTGTGATATCACCATCCTCTGCACGACGACCCGCCCCAACACCGGCGCTGGCCGCGTCGTGCTCGACGACGAGCAAAATGCCGTTGCCATCCTGGAAATGGCTGACATCAGGCAACGCCGCGCCTACGCTCTCCTCCGTGAGCTGGCCGCTGCCGAAAAGCTGCCTCCTACTGAAGAGATTCGCTCTTTGCTGGCCTCGACTTTTCGTTCCGATAATGAGGATAAGCTTGCCAAAGCCTTCCCTGAACTTTGGCCGGCGCTGCGCGCTCGAAAGCCCATAACGGCCTCTGAACTCCTTGCCCTCGTCCCTGAACAGCTGGGGTATTTCTCCCTTCAGACCCGTGCCGGCCGGCCGCTGTGCCTCACGCCTGATGAAGCGGAAGCGCTGCCCCACAGCAACACGTCGGTCTACGTGACGACTCGCGGCGTTCTCGCCAACGCCATGGCAAAACTGAGCAACCACAATGCTCAGCAGGAGGAATACCTGTCCGACCTGGTCGCGATCACCGCCGCGACCGGCGGCCGCGCCAAAGTGCTCCTGGCGGCCGACCCTAACGACGTCCTCGGCTTCAATAACCCCGCCGAGTTGCTTGAGGTCGAAAACACTTTACGCACCAGGCAACAGGCAGCCCGACACAATCTGCTTCCCGATGATGAGTTCCGCCCCCTTGGCGACTGGCTGGCACTATTTTCCGCGCAGTCCAAGCAGGAGCTGTTGCAGAACTGCCTGGATACCGTCTATGGCACCAATCCCGAAACCATCTCCCGCCAGCGGGCGCTCTACCTGCCCCTGCTTCAGTTCGCCCAACAGCAGCTCGGCGAACAGGCCGACGCCGAGCGCCTGGCCATCGTCCGGGCGCCCGGACGGCTCAATGTCATGGGACGACACGTCGACCACCAAGGCGGCCATTGCAATCTGATGACCATCAGCTATGAAACCATCATGGCTGTCCGCCCACGAGGGGACGACGTCGTGCGCATCTTCAATCTCGACGAGAAAAACTACCGGCCGTGTCAATTTTCCCTGGGCAAGCTCATCGCCGAGCTTCCCTGGACCGACTGGCACTCGCTGGTCGCCAGCCCGGAACTCAAAAAACTCATCGGCGAGTACGGCGTTGACTGGTCGCACTACATCCAAGCGGCATTCCTTCGCCTGCAAAAGCAGTTTCCGCAGAGTCTGCTCCGTGGCGTCGACATTTTCGTATCCGGAAACATCCCCCCAGCCGCAGGACTGAGCTCGTCATCGTCCCTGGTTGTGGGCGCGGCAAGCGCGGCAGTACGCATCAACGGTCTTGATTGCCGGCCGGCTGAGCTCGTGTCGCTCTGCGGTGAAGGCGAATGGTACGTCGGCACCCGCGGCGGCAGCGCCGATCATGCGGCGGTCATGCTCGGACAACGCGACGCCGTGGTCAAAGTGCGCTTTTTCGATTTTGGCGTGGAAGACATCGTGCCATTCCCCGCCGACTTGAGTATGCTCGTCTGCGATTCCGGCCTCAAAGCCTGCAAGGCCAATGGCGCCAAGGACCAGTTCAATCATCGCATCGCCTGCTACCGCCTGGCCTTCCGCATAATCTGCCGCCAGTTCCCCCAGTACCGTCATCTCCTCCACCATCTCCGGGACGTCAATGCCCGGACTCTCGGAGTTCCGCCAGCGTGGATATACCGCATCCTGCTCTGTCTACCCGAACAGGCAACCCGCGCCGATATTGCCAGGCTCCTCCCTGGCACTGATCTCAGCGCGTTCTGGGCCGGCCACCAGGGCCTCGGTGAAAATACCAGCTATCCACTGCGCGGCGTCGCCATGTTTGGCTTGGCCGAAGCCGAACGCTCACGCACTTACGCCGATTTGCTCCGAAAAGGCGATGTTGACGAAATCGGTCGCCTGATGCGCTGCTCCCATGACGGCGATCGGGTGGTCAGCTTCGACCAGAACGGCGTGGCGCGCCCTTACTCGTCACCTGTAGACAACAGCAGTCTTCTCCGACTCATGGACGACCTCAGCAGCGGCGAACCCGAGCGGGTCATGGCCGCCCAGTTGCGCTACCAGCCAGGAGCATATGCCTGCAGCCTCGCCGCCATTGATGAAATGGTGGACATCGCGCAAAGCGTCCCTGGCGTCTATGGCGCCCAGCTGGCCGGCGCGGGCCTGGGCGGCTGCATGATGATCCTGGCCAGACGCGATGCCGTCGAAAACGTCAAACGCGAGATGATCTCGCGCTACTATGCTCCCCGTCAACTGCCGCCGGCCATCTTGGTGTGCCACCCCATCGCTGGCGCAGGACTCTTCCCCGGACCGCGGCAAAACACCCCTTAGCAGCAGCGCGACACCCGCACGACGTCGTGCTAACACTTGCCTGACGCCGTGCCGCGCCAGCCACCAGTGCTTCCCAGTAGCACAGCCCTTGAACAAAAAAAAGGGCCGCTCATGCGAGCGGCCCCTTTGACAGACTGAAAATCAGTCGTGGTTTACTTCTTCTTGCTGGCGGCTTTGGCACCACAGCAGCCGGCGCTGGGCTTGCTGCCGCAGCAACCAACGTTGGCCTTGGTATAGGCTTCAGCATTCACAAACTTGGTCAGATTGCGGCCATCTTTGGTTTTGGCCTTGAGGGCATGACGACCATTGTCATACTTGACTTTTTCTGTGACCTCTGCCTCAACCTTTTTGCGGAGCTTCACATCGTAGAATGTGTCTTTCATTCTTTTTTTCCTTCTCTTTGCTGTGATGTACCCATTGGACGCCACCATTGCGCCCACCCAATTGAGGCTAGCCAACACGTAGCTAGCCATACAGTACAGCGGTCACATAGGGCTTTGCAAACCGTATTCGAACTTTTTTTGCACTTTTTTCACAAAAAGTCACAAAAAAGTTCATTTTCTGGTAATTCAGGCTGCAAAAATGGCCTCGCCGCCGCTTGCATCGCCTTGCACAACCAAAGCAGCTGCGCAGGAAGACACCACGGAAAAACATCTGCCCGGCTTTTGCTTTTCCTGCAGATGATTATATTCACCAGCGTTTCCAGATTAACCCACACAACGCATCTCGCATTCGCCTTGCTGGTTCCATATTCAGACTCAGACTCAGCCACAAGCATCGCGCCTTATGTATTATCGCCACAACGGCAACCCGGGCGACGCAGACATTGGGATTGTTCACCATGCTAAAATTCATTGCCTGGCTCGCCCTCGCGCTTGTCGTTTTTACCACCCCAGCCTGCGTAACGAATCCACCGATTGAGCCCGACACGCCACTCGGCCAATGGCAATGCCTGAACAGCGATGATGCCGTGCCACCCCAGGAGCTCCTGCTGCCGCCCTTCCCGCTAACCCTGCAGCCAGCAGACGGCGTTCTTGGCAACGACGGCTGCTATGGTCCAGCGGCTGCCGCCATCAATGCCTACCGCGAGCAATGGCTGAGCATCGTTCCTTCCCTCCAACGGCGAAAGGTTCTCGACGATCTGCGCCAGGCTCCCGCAAGCAAGCGCTTGAACAGCATCAAGACACTCCTCAAACCAGAGTTTTTTGCCACGACGGAAAAGCAGCTGATGCAAGCTTTGGCCACAACGCCGCAGCTCAGTCCCACGCAGAAACAGAATCTGGAAACCGTCATTCTGCAGCACCAACACATGAAGCTGCTTCTGGACGCCGCACTGGCTCGTGATGAGCTCCAGGATAGCCCCATGTCCGCCCGCGACTGCTTGGCCGCAATAAGCCGTTTGCGCCGAGTCCGCGATGTGCTGCTCAAGACCCACCCCAGCTACCTCGCAGCCCTGCGCACCGATGAAAAGGCCGCCGGCGACTGGGCCGCCGAAAACTGGGCCGCGCTCTTTGCTGCCGCCGAGCCGGCGCTGCCCCTACCTGCCGTCTGGCTGCTAGCAACCGACTCTGCCCGCCTCGGCCTGCAGCAGGGATGGGACAAGCGCCTGATCGACGACTGGCGCAGCGCGACCTCGCGACTCCTGCACCTAAGCGCGGGCCCAGCACCAGCAGACAGCCATGCAACCAGCCAAGCCTGCTGGCTCATCCAGACCATGGCTCTGCCGGAAAATCACGCCGAAATCATCGCCTACATCAATTTTCTGGCCCTGCCTGGCCGCTGCTCGCTCTTCTTCAACGGCCAGCGCGTTGGCCAGAAGGACGGCGCCGCCGCCGAGTCCTGTCGTTTTCAGCTGCAGCCTTTTGCCCCGCAGCACGCCGAACAGACCATCGTGTTGTACTTCCCCAATGGCTACCCGAGCCGGTACCCTTTCCCGATCTGGATATCCTCTTCGCCCCTGAATAAGGACTGAACAAGATGAGTCAACGTATTGTCTGCGTGGCCTGCGGCGGTCAATCCACCGAACACGAAGTGTCACTGCTCTCCGCCAAAAATGTCACCGACGCCTTGCCACGGGACAAGTACACACCGCTGATAACCGGCATTGACAAACGGGGCCTTTGGCATCTCTACCCCGATGGTCACTTCTGCGTCAACGCCGACGACCCAACAAAGATTGCCCTGGCGCCATCAGGCATACCCGTTTTCCCCGTGCGCAGCACCGACGGCCCGGCCCTCCAGGAACTCCACAGCGGCATACGGCATCCCTTTGACATCCTCTTCCCCGTTCTGCACGGTGCCAACGGCGAAGATGGCGCCATGCAGGGCCTCTGCCAAATGCTCTCCTGCCCCTGCGTCGGTTGCGATGTCAGCAGCTCCGCCGCCTGCATGGACAAGGACACGACCAAGCAGCTGCTCGCGGCCAACGGCATCGGCGTTGCCCGATCGGTGGTCCTCCGCAACGGCAACGGCAGCCTGCAGGCGGAAGAGATCGTTGCCACCCTGGGCCTGCCGCTCTTCGTCAAGCCCGCCCACACCGGCTCGTCCGTCGGTGTCGCCAAGGTCAAGTCCATCGCCGCCCTGGCAGCCGCCGTCGCCGACGCCTTCCGCTATGACCGGAAAGTGATCATCGAAGAGTACGTCCAGGGCCGAGAAATCGAGTGCGCCGTGCTTGGCAACGCCGAGCCTTTCTGCGCCATCCCCGGTGAAATCATCCCCCACACCGAGTTCTACTCCTACGAAGCCAAGTACCTGCTGGCTGACGGCGCGTCCTTGAAGACCCCCGCCGACCTAACGCCTGACCAGATAGCCCAGGTCCAGACACTGGCCTGCCGTGCCTACCAGATCCTCGGCTGTTCCGGCATGGCCCGCGTCGATTTCTTCTTCAAGCCGGACGGGAGCTGGGTGCTCAACGAACTCAATACCATCCCCGGCTTCACTAAAATTAGCATGTTCCCCAAACTCATGCAGCTGTCCGGCTTCTCGTACCCCTCGCTGATCGCCCGCCTGCTGCAACTCAGCATCGACTTCCATGCCGAAAACGCCATGCTGAGCGAAGCTATCCCCAACCTGCAGGGGTGACCCAGTCGCCGACATTCCTGCAGCAGGCGAAGCATTAACGGCGGTGAACTGCCTTCAGTAACTCAAATGCAAAAGCCCCATCCGGCTGTCGTGTCGGACGGGGCTTACTGATCGCATCGCGTTATGAGGTCGGGTTTATTTGATCTCAATGGCCTCGGCGGGGCAAGCGTCCTTGCAGGCGCCGCAGCTGACGCATTCTTCTTCATTCACAACGGCTTTGCCGTCGACCATCTTGATGCATTCGACCGGGCATTCGCCCACGCAGCTCTCACAACCAACGCATTTTTCCTTGTCAACTTTCGCCGCCATGCTGCACCTCTTTGCTGTTGTTCTTATTTCCGGTTGCTATTGGACGCAGTAAATTACCACGTTCCTTCAATGAGACGAAACGGCCCAAATATAACCGAAAAAAGCACCTCGGCAAGACACCGCCGGATCTTTCCAAGCTTCCCCTGCGTAAATATACCCGGCAGCCACCGCCGGCCCCGCCTTGATGCCCTCGCTGCCGCCCGGCGCACGAGCCCCTTGCGGCCAAGGTGCCTTCCCGGAGCCGACCACGGATGCCGGCCCAACGCCCCCGCTATGCCGCAAATGACAATAAACACCTAGCGCAGGACGTCATTGTCCGTGTAGATTAGCCACAGACTTCACGCCGGATGCGACAAGGCTGCCGCAGCAACCACCACCCCATGGAGGACGCAATGTCAGATAAAAATGCCGCCCGCAAATGGCGCCAGCAGTTCCAGATCCGCGAAGACCAAAAAGTGTCCTACCGCAACTTCCGTCCCGACAGCACACCCGGTTTGGATGGCAAGGAGGAAGCCCTGGCTCTTCTCAACAAGAACATCCCAAAAATCAACGACCTGCAGGAGCGGCTATACGCGGAAGGCAAGCAGGCGCTGCTGGTCGTCCTCCAGGCCATGGACACCGGCGGCAAGGACGGCACCATCCGCGCCGTTTTCGGCCCGCTCAACCCCCAGGGCGTACATGTCAGCAACTTCAAAGCGCCATGCGGCCGGGAACTCACACACGATTACCTGTGGCGGGTGCATCAGGCGGTGCCGGCCAAGGGCATGATCGGCATCTTTAACCGCTCGCACTACGAAGACGTGCTCATCGCCAAAGTGCGGGAGCTCGCACCGAAAAACGACATCCAACAACGCTACCGCCAAATCAATGATTTCGAGGCATACCTGGGCGAAAACCACGTCCGCGTTATCAAATTCCACCTCTGCATCAGCAAGGACGAACAACGCGAGCGCCTCCTCAGTCGCCTGCAAACAACCGAGAAAAACTGGAAATTCAACCGCGGCGACCTCGCCGAGCGCGCTCTGTGGGACGACTACGAAAACGCCTACGAGCGGGTACTAAAACGCTGCTCACCCGCCAACGCGCCCTGGTACGTCATTCCCGCTAACAAAAAATGGTATCGCAACGCCGTCGTCAGCCAGATCATCCTGGATACCCTGCGAGACATGAAGCCGCAGTTTCCCGCGGCGGAAGCCGATCTCGATCAGGTAGTCATTGACTAGGAGCCTTTAAGCCGTTATTTTATGGCTTTCCCCTGCCCTCACCGCTGGTGTTGCCAGGGAGTTTTTGTGCTCAACAGCTGTCCTTAGCGACCGCACGGGCGGTTTCTTCTTCAACCAAACACAACTACAGGTACTTCCATATCATGACAGTACGCGGCATTATTCTGGCCTTTCTCGGAGCGATTTTCATTGCCGCCGGCGGTTACATCAATGACTGCGTGCTGTCTCTGGAGAGTTTCACCAACGGCCAGCTGATTCCCATTATCGTTGTGGGGTCGCTATGCCTGTTTGTGCTGGTCATCAATCCCCTGCTGGCAGCCCTGCGCCCCCGGCTGGCGCTGACCACCGGCGAACTGGCCCTGATTGTCGTTCTCTGCAGTGCCGCCTGCAGCATACCCGGTCGCGGTCTCTTTGAGCAATTCACTCACACCATGGTGATGCCCTACCATTGGAACCGCGTCACCCCTGGCTGGCAAGAAAATAACATCCTCGGCTACGCGCCCAAAAATGCGCTCGTCGACGTCAATGAGGACAACTACGACCAGGTGGTGGGCACCTACATCATGGGCGCCCCCCGGGGCGCCAAGGCACCCCCGAACATCGTAGCGTCGCTGGTGCAGAAATGGCAACGCGTGCCGTGGGGCGCGTGGGGGCCGCCGCTGCTTACCTGGGTGCCCCTGGTCCTGCTCAGCGCTCTCGCGTCGGTGTGCCTCGCGCTGATCACCTACAAACAATGGGCCGCACACGAATTCCTCAGTTTCCCCATTGCCGAATTCAATGACAGCCTCATTGAACGCAAGCCCGGCGACCTCCTGCCGATCATCGCCAAAAGCAAGCTCTTCTGGCTGGGTTTCATCCTGCTACTGGTCATTCGCATCAACAACGGCCTCTGCGTGTGGTATCCGGATTATTACATACCCGTGAGGCTGAGCTGGAGCCTGGCCCCCTTTGCCCAAGTCTGGCCCGAGCTCTTCCGTGTGCCCTACGGGTCTTCCCTGCTCAATCTGTCCTTCTTCCCGCTGGTCGTGGCCTTCGCCTTTTTCCTCAGCACGGAAATATCGCTGACGCTGGGCATATCCCAACTCTGCTGGGTGTTTGTGGCGCTGCCCATGGTGAGCGTCGGCATGAATCTATCCACCGACTGGGTCGGCGGCTGGCAGGGCTGGCAGCGCGCGGGCGCCTACATCGCCATGTTTGTTATGCTCATGTACACAGGCAGGCATTTCTACACTCATCTGCTCAAAGCCGCGTTCAGCCCCGGCGCCGTCGCCAAGGACCAGGAGAACCGCTCTTACATCTGGGCAATGCGCATCCTCATCCTGGCCTTCGTCATCATGACCTACCTGGTCTGGCGCCTAGGCTTGGAGTTGCCCTACGCGATCATCACCATCGGGTTGATGCTCCTCTCCTTCGTGGTCGTTTCGCGCATCAGCGCCGAAACCGGCCTGTTCTTCGTCCAGCCCCGCTGGACGACTTTTGGGCTGCTTACGGCCGGCCTCGGCAGCTTCGCCTTCCCGCCGTCGGCGCAAGTCATTTGCGGCCTGGTCTGCATCATGCTGTGCATTGATCAATGCCAGGCGCTCATGCCCTATCTGACCAACGGCCTGAGGTTGGCCGACCGCACGCGCATCCGCCCCGCCAAGGTCGCTTCGCTGACCATGCTGATGTACGCCGTGGCCTGCATCATCGGCCTGCTGGTCCTGCTGGTGGCCGTCTATGAATTCGGCGCGCCGACCAACATGGACTGGCCCTACAAACGACTGCCAACCATGGCCTTCCGCTCAGCCCTGCCGGAAGTCATGCAACTCCAAGCCATCGGCAGCCTGGAAGAAGCACTGGACATGCCTTGGTGGCAGCGCCTGGCCCGGGTCGCCCCAAAAGAAAATTTCCTCGGCGCCTTCATCTTCGGCATTGTCGCCGTTTTCTTCTTCAGCTTTTTGCGCCTGCGGGTGCCCAAATGGCCTCTGCATCCCGTGATGTTCCTCCTCTGGGCGACCTATCCGATGCAGATGACCTGCCACTCGTTCTTCATTGGCTGGATGATCAAAAAATCGGCGATTCGCTTTGGTGGCGTGCGTATGGCGAAAGTACTGCGGCCACTCATGGTCGGCATCATCGCCGGCGAAGTCCTAGCGGCAGTGATCTTTATGATTGTCGGCGTCCTATATTATATCAACACCGACCAGAAACCCCTGCCCTACCGCTGGTTCCCCCGCTAAACGGCAGCCAGACGTCGTCACCAACCGGCGTTCTCAACATTTCACCAGCTCCCGTTCCCCATCAGCTTGGATGATCCTGCAATGAAAACATCAGTCAACTGGCTCCGCAACTACATCGACATTCCCTGGGCCCCCAAAGAACTGGCTGCCCGCTTGACCGCCGCCGGCCTGGAAGTCGAGGGCATCGAATTTACCGGCCAGATCCCCGCCGGCGTCATCGTCGCTGAGATTCTCGCGCGCAGCCCCCACGCCAACTCGGACCACCTGAGCATCTGCACCGTGAACGCCGGCCAGGGCGAGCCGCTGCAAATCGTCTGTGGCGCCCCCAACTGCGATGCCGGCCAAAAGGTCCCGCTGGCCACCGTCGGCACCCAATTCGGCGATTTCCAGATCAAGAAGGCAAAAATCCGCGGCGTCGAATCCAGCGGCATGCTCTGCTCTGCCCGCGAACTAGGCTTGAGCGACGACCACAGCGGCCTGATGATCCTCCCCCCCGACACGCCGCTGGGCATTCCCCTAACAGACATCGTCGAGCAGGACGCCGTCATCGACTGGGAAGTCACCCCGAACCGTCCGGACTGGCTTTCGCACGTCGGCATTGCCCGCGAGATTGCCGCCGTCGCCCAGCTGCCGCTGCGCCTCCCCGCACCGGCAATCCGCAGTCTGCCAAACAGCTCGGTCCACGACTGCGCCAAAGTGAGTGTACTTGACAGCGACCTTTGCCCGCGCTACATCGCCCGGGTCTTCAAGAACATCAAGGTCGGCCCCTCGCCGGACTGGATGGTCAAACACCTCGAAGCCGTCGGCCTCCGCGCGGTCAATAACGTGGTCGACATCACCAACTACGTCATGCTCGAATTCGGCCAGCCCCTCCACGCCTTCGATCTCACCACCCTCGCCGGCAGCGAAATCGTCGTCCGCCGCGCCAAGCAGGGCGAAGAGATCACCACCCTCGACGGCACCAAACTCAAACTCAGCACCGACAATCTGCTCATCGCCGACCGCGACAAGGGTGTCGCCCTCGCCGGTATCATGGGTGGTGAAAACAGCATGATCACCGACGCCACCACCACGGTGCTGCTGGAAGCGGCCGCCTTCGACCGCTCCAATGTCCGCGTCAGCTCACGCACCCTCGGCATCGCTACCGACAGCTCCTACCGCTTCGAACGTGGCGTCAGCCCCGAAACCACCGCCGCCGCCAGCGCCCGCGCCGCCACCCTCCTCTGCGAACTCTGCGGCGCCGACCAGGTCGATGGCATCATCGACTGCTATGGCAAGCCTTGGCAATGCCCCGAAATCACGCTGCGCGTACAACGCTGCAATGCCCTGCTGGGCCTCAGCCTGGACGCCACGGCCATAGCCTCCTGCCTGGAACGCCGCGGTCTGAGCATCCTCATGCAGGACGCCGAGACCATCACTGCCCGCGCCCCGGCCTGGCGCTTTGATCTCCACGCCGAACACGACCTCATCGAAGAGGTCGCCCAAATCAGCGGACTGGATGCCATTCCCGAAGCGCCCGTCGCCGCCAGAATCAGCGGCACCATGAAAGACGACCGCTTCCTCCCGCTGGAGGAAATCCGCGGCGAATTCCAGGCACTCGGTTTGGACGAGATCATCAACTACAGCCTGTGGTCCTTGCCGCAGTGCCTGCAGGGCACGGCCTGCAGCGAGGAAGAGATCATCAAGGTCGACAACCCCATCAGCATTGACACGGCTTTCCTGCGCCCAACCCTGCTGCCGGGGCTGATGCAGGTCGTCGCCCACAACATCGCCCACAATGAGCACAACCTGCGACTCTTCGAGCTCGGCCGGGTCTTCCGCAAGAACAACGGCCGCCACAGCGAAGGCCTCCAGGCCGCCATCGCCATCACCGGCAAACGCCACCCCGAGCGCTTCGGCAGCGACCTGGCTGCCACCGTAGATTTCTACGACCTCAAGGGCATCCTGGCCAGCTGGCTGGAAGCACGCCGCCTGACAGACTGCAGCTGGCAGAGCGCCGAAGCGCCCGCTTGCAAGCCCGGCGCCTGCGCCACCTTAACAAGCAAGGGCAAAACCATCGCCACTTTCGGCGAAGCCGCCACCGTCCTCACCAAGGGCATACGCCTGCGCGCCCCGCTCTTTCTCGCCCTGATCGACGTGGACGCCCTCCTCAAACTCAAAGCCGCGCCACCAGTATACACCCCCATCGCTCAGTTCCCCGCCACCAGCAGGGACATCTCCTTCGTCGCCCCGGCCGGCCTCACCCACCAGACCATCGTCGCGACCATCCGCGACCTGCAGCTGCCGCTGGTGGACCGCATTGACCTCTTCGATATCTTCAGCGACGAAAAAGTCCTGGGCAAAGACCGCTGCAGCCTCTCTTACTCGGTCACCTTCCGCCATCAGGAACGCACGCTTACCGACGACGAGGTCAACGCCCTGCAGACGACCATCCGTAGCGCCCTGGCCGAAAAACTCGGCGTCGAGCTGCGCTAAAACATCCCCACCCCAAGGCCCCCCTCCCTAGCACCATCCCCTGCCTCCTCCAAGGAACGCCTATGCTCGTCAAACAGTTCAAATCCGGCGGCGTCATCAGCATCAACGGCGCCCCGCACGTCATTGAAAACGTCGAAAAACACACCCCGTCCGCCCGTGGCGCCGCGACCATCTACAAGGTCCGCTGCCGTAATCTCATCACCCAAAGCAAAACCGACCTCACCGGCAAAGGCGAAGATAACTACGGCGAACCAGACTTCCGCCAGTGCGAAGTCCAGTTCCTCTACAAAGAGGGCCGCGACTACGTCTTCATGGACCTCAACAACTACGAGCAGATGCCCCTCGCCGAGGAAATTGTCGGCGATGACAAATACTACCTGGTGGAAAATCTCGAAGGCGTTTCGGGGATGATCCTCGAAGAACGCCTGGTGGGTATACGCCTCCCTGATGCCGTCGAACAGCGCCTCGCTGAATGCGATCCGGCCATCAAAGGCCAAAGCGCCACCGCCCGCGGCAAAACCGCCAAGACGGAAACCGGCCTGTCCATCCAGGTCCCAGAGTACATGGAACAGGACGACTGCATCCGCATCGATACCCGCACCGGCAAATTCCTCGGCCGCGTCGGCACCTCATTCTGAACGCTGACCAAGTGACCAGCGCCCACACGCCAAGTCATTAATCCACCAGTAACCGGTCAGTGTACACCCCGGCGCTTCGCTGGGACAATTTGCAGGAAACCCACGGCCCGCCGCCGCCCAGCCATCCGACCTTGATTTCCGCCGACCTTTGCGGCAGCGTGTTTCATAGGAGTGATTGATAATGGCCGGTCTCAGAGGACGACTGGGACCATGGGACGACTTGGCGACTGCGCGCACTGGGGCGAGGACTCACAGACACATGAGGCATGGTCCCATGGATTGGACCGTGGGGACTTTCTGGACCATGGGGAAGGACGCCTTGGACACCGGGGACCGGTTGTGGACAGCTTGGACGCCGGGGACTGACTGGCGTCCCTTATTATTACCTGGCTGCACTTGGCCGATCTGGCATTATATTGCCGCATAGCGGCAGAAGCGCTGAAAGCGCGACGCATACCAGCCCAGGGCAAGCGGCGCCGAAGGCGCGCGCCGCCCTGGGTGGCGCGCCCAATATGGCCGTGTTCCTCGGCCTCTTTGGCCCCGGTCGGCGCAGCTGACTGGGGCCAAAGAGGCAATGGAACTCATTGATTGCTGCGGCGGGCACGTTTGCGTGTGGCTGTTTGGAGGTCGGGTAAGGTCATGATCCCAGGCGACGGTGCGGGCGGGACGCCCGCACCACGGCCGGGAGACGGGCGCGCGACGCATACCAGCCCAGGGATAGAGCCCACGGCGCAGACAAAGGGTTCGGAACTACTGTGTCAAGTCTCTCTTTCTATCACAAGATTTCGCACATTACCAACATTTATGAGGGGCATCGACTACTCATACTATTATGAGCAGGAGGACATCGTTACCGGACGTGACCACCCATGAGGTTACGATTCAGCCTACCACTGTTACAGGATGACGCGCCGGAAAACTCGCCACAGGGCGTCAGATGACATGCAGCCGGAGCAAGGTGCAGCCACTTTGGAGTCAGTCTTAATTGGCAGCCTGCCGGCGTTGGCGGAGCAACTCGTTGGTCTGCTTGAGCAGCTGCAGCGGTACGGTTCGCTTCAGCTCCCTGATCTCATCGCGCTGCTGGCGCAACTTTGCCAAGCAGCCCTCGTAGGCAGCCGCAGCCGGCGCCTGTTCCTGCTTGAGCTGCACGATCAATTCGGTGTCCACATCCAGCCCCTGGCAAAGCACATAGCAACGGCTGAGCTGCTCCAGAGCTTCCGCTGCATCGCCGTCCTTGCTATAGCGCGCGGAGGTCTCGGCCAGAAACAGCGGATAGCGGTTGAGGTGCTGCAACAGATGCAGCGCCAGCACCCGCAGACTGTCCCGCCGCGCCCAGTCAAGCATCTCGCCGGGCGTCCACACGCGGTCATAGCGCAGGGTCGGCTCCGTGCCCTGCGACTGCAACTCGCTCACGTCGTACACGCGCCGGACTTCGCTGACGCGGACGTCGTTGAAGGGATGGGATTCCTCCTGCATAAACTTCTTCGTGTAGAACTCATTGACCTCCACCAGCGTCGTCACTCCCGGCCCGCGCAGATTGAAAAAAACTCGCACCTGCGCCAGCCGTTCGACCTCGCGGATGCGGATTACCTGCTCGTAGATGTCCTGGATGTAAATGGTTGGCGACTTCTGTCGCGGCGTCTGCGGCTCCTGCGCGTCGGGCTGGTAGTCGGGATTGGCTTGCCTTTTGACCTCGCCAGCGTAGCGGACCGTGCGCATGGTCTGTCGCTCGGCACTCTCCTTGCCGTCGAAATTGGCCACCACGCCGCCATAGACCGTGTAGCCCCAGGGCGACGTCGTCATGCCGGGTTCCACCACCCGCACCTGCTGCGCCATGCCGAAGGACTCCAGGATCGCCCGCATCTCGGTTTCGATATCCCGGGCGTAGGTCAGCCCCACCCCCGGCGTCGCCGATGACATGTCGTTCACTAGCAAGGTCCGCTGCACATAACTGTCGTTTATCGTCTGCCGGGACTTTGCCAGCAGTGCCTCCATGCGCTTCACCTGCTCCAACAACGCCTCGGGCCACTTGTCCCGACCGTTCACGATGGCACTCATCTGTTGCAGCATGATGCATAAGGCCAGGCTAAAACCATGCTTGTTGTTGATGTTCGCTGCCCGTTCCGCAGCCGTCAGCAGCTCATCATAGGCCAGTGGCAGCATCTGCATGTACTCAGCCGTAAGCTCATCACGCAAGGTATCACCGATGGTCTTGATCGTCTCGCCGGACGCGTTGTTGCTGAAATACAGCTCAAGATCACGGCTCGCCTCCTGCGTCAGCGTTTCCCGCCCGAGCCGGAAATGCTCGGCAGCATCCCAATACTCGTGACGGCTCACCAGAGCCTGAAACGCGCTACGCCACAGCCCGGAACGCAAAGCCGCCGCCGATGCCACCAGCCGGCGGACGCGCTCATCGGCCCTCCCCAACGCCGGCGCGAAACGCAGATCCTGGCGGTAGCGCCGCAAACAATCCGATATCTCTTTTTCCAGCGCGTTCAAGGCCGCCTGAATACCGGTGTCGCCGCCTGTGGCACTGCCTGGCTGCCAGCTTTTCTGCAGCTGCGCAATGCGCCCGTCGAAACCATCAAGGGTAGCGGCGGTGAAACGGTCGGGAAGTTCATCCCATAGTGCCTGCAGGCGCCCAATGGTTTCGGTATCGCCGATCACGGTGAGATTCGTGTCCAGGGGCAATTCCTCGCGGACTTTCTGCAGGGTATCCAGCGCTTCTATGCCCTTGCCACCAGCGCTGAGCAGCTCGGCGCTGGCCATGGCGGCCTTAATCCGCCCAAGTGCTTCCAGTTGTGCACGCGCCATGGTCAATGCGGATATCATTTCGCCGCGTTGAAAATGGGCCGGGTCCGGCACCGTCAACGCGCTGCGCTGCAGCCAGGACAGAAACGCCTGCCGGTCTTTTGCTGGCAATTTGCGCCAGTAACGATCTTGATCGACTTCTGCCGCCGTCAGCTCGCAGGGTATGGGCACCTGCATGCCCGCCAACGCGGTGTCAACCAGCCGCAGGCCATCCTCAACCGAGCCATAGGCCGCCAAAATTGCGCTTTCCTGCCGCAGTACCGCGCCTTCGCCAAGTACAACCAAGGGCGACGTGGTCGTGGTCAGACGCTCCGCCCACAGCCGGAAAAGTTCCGCCGCCGCCTGGTCGCGAATCTGCTCAACTGTACGTGACAGCTCCACAGGTGCCGTTTGTGTCGCCGTCGCCGACAAATACCAGGTCATCAGGGCATAGCGATGCGACGCGGGAGTCTCCACCGGAAAAACTGGCTGGAGAGCGCTATTGATCCGCTCGAAGCCAGGAGGCTGCCTGAGCCCAAAACTCAGGCAGGACGCCAGCAGCGTCAGCAACGCCGTCAATGCCAGCAGCCGTGTCGCCCGGCTGCTACGGCCTCTGTCTTCTTTCGTCTGTCTCATACTGACGCTGTTCACCCTTCACATCCTGGGTCCATACCGGGCATGCTCCCGGCCATGCCGCGCACATATTGGCCAATGAGCGTTACCGCCTCAGCGGAGCTTCTTAACGCTATACTCGTGGCCACGCTTGCTCACGACCTCAATATTGAATCGAACGTCCTCTTTCGGAGTGCCCGAGTCAGAGCCGATTTTTTCCAAACGGTCAAGGACCTCAAGCCCTTCAATCACTTTGCCGAACACCGCGTGACGATTGTCTAGATGCGGCGTCGCCGTGAAGCAGATGAAGAACTGGCTGCCATTGCTGTTCGGGCCTGAATTGGCCATGGACAGGATGCCCCGGCCAGTATGGCGAAGCTTCGGCGAAAATTCGTCAGCAAAGCTGTATCCCGGTCCGCCAGTACCGGGACGCCCCTGCGCATCGCGCTTGGAATGGGGGCAGCCGCCCTGAGCCATGAAGCCGCTGATCACCCGGTGAAAGGACATGCCCTTATAGAAACCGCTTTCGGCCAGCGTGATCATATTTGCCACCGTGTTGGGCACGTCGTCCTCATACAACTCCACCAGCATATCGCCCTTTGCCGTGGCTATGCGGATAACCGGATTGCCGGTCGCTGCGAGTTTTTCACCGTTCATTTCACTAATCTCCTGCTTTTTGAATTGAAACACGCCACTATCATTGACCACCGTCACGTGATCGTCCTTGACCACAACCTTGCCTTCGTATTCCTTGCCGTTGAGCAGCTTGATGCGGTCAGCGTGAGCCAGACCGACCACCAACAGCAACGCAACTACAACCATCCGTATCACTGCCTTCATCGTGCTTTCTCCATTTTTCCTGTACCACTTGCTGCCATTCCGACCTGTGCTGCGGCATACACCCGGCTAACCGCCGAAGCATGCTGCCGCCGGAACGCGAAACGCAAACTGTTAATCTACTCCCCCGGCAGGCTTAGGGCAAGGATGTCCACGCATGCATCAGCGCCGCCAACGGCGCCACAGCCAGCGCGATATCGCCGCCAGCAAGTAGCCGGCGCCGGCCAGCTCAACAATGGTCGCGCCAACCGGCAAATTCGGCCCATAACTGACATAAAGCCCACCAAAGGAATAGGCGAAACACAAAAACACCGACAGCAGCATGATCCCGCCAATGCGCCGCGCAAACAACGCCGCCGTAGCCACCGGCAAGACCAGTAACGCCAAGACCAGCACAATGCCGACGACCTGCGACAACAGGGCTACCGTCATGGCCGTCATGACCTGCAAGACCAGCGACACCCATTCCGAGGAAATACCCCGCAGGCGCAAATTCTCCTCATGAAAGCACAGAGCCAGAAAGCGCGGATGATATATCCAGGCGAGAACGAGCAAGGCCAGCACCAGGCCAGTCATCACCAACAGATCACTCGTGGAAATCATCATGATGCTACCGAAGAGATAGCTGCTGAGATCTTCCGCATAGCCCGGCGTGATGGCAATCACGCTCACACCCACGGCGACCCCGAGTGACCATACCGCGCTCAGCACGCTGTCCTCACGCAGGCGCCCCCGCAAGGTCAGCAAACCCACCGCCGCCCCGGACAGACAGCCCGCCAGCAGCGCCCCCAACAGCGGCGTAAACCACAGCAGACCATGCACCACCTGCAGATAACGCGCCAGGCCAATCCCCCCCAGCAGCGAATGAGACACCGCGCCGACCATGTAGCTGCGGCGCTGCGCCAGCACATAACTGCCGATCACGCCGCAGATCACCGCCGTCAACGCCATGCCCAGCACGGCACGACGGAGAAACGCCGCCGCCGCCAAGTCTTGCCAAAAAGATCCGTCCATCGTCCTCCGTCACTGCCTGCGCATTAGGATTCCCGGTGTTCGCCAAGATGGGGCGTCAGGCAGGAAACGCCCGCACTGTCAACCGGACAGGCTTCGTGTTCCAGCCGCAGCCATTCGCCATCCGCCAGCGCGCTGGTCTGCAGTTCGTCCAGGCAATGCATGGCCGCCGTTCGATTCACACAGATCACGTGGCTGGCATAGGCCTCGACAATCTTCAGATTGTGCGATACCAGCACAATCGTCAGGCGGTGATTGAGGTCCCGCAGCAAGCTGTAGAGGCGGTGGCGACTTTCAGGATCAAGATTCGCGCCGGGCTCGTCCAACAGCAGCAGCGCTGGCTCGGAAGCCAGTGCCTGGGCAATCAGCACCCGCTGCCGCTCGCCTCCCGATAAGGCCGAGAATGACCGGCCGCCATAGCTATCCAGCCCGACATGCGCCAGCGCTGCTTGCGCCGCCTCGCGGTCGGCGCGCCGGTAGGGCCCAAAACGGTGCCGCTCAACCCGCCCCATAAGCACCACGTCCAGGACCGTCGCCGGGAATTGCGCATCGACATGCAGCGCCTGTGGCACGTAACCCACCAACCGTCGCGCCGCCGCCGGACTGCGACCAAAGACGGCAATGCTGCCGAAGCGCGGCGTGAGCAAGCCCAAAATGAGCCGGAGCAACGTGGTCTTACCGCCCCCATTGGGGCCCACCACCACCGCGAAAACGCCCGCCTGCACCCGCAGGTTGATATTATGCAGCACTTCTTCGCTGTCGTAAGCGAAACACACGTCGTGAATTTCAATGACCGGTACTGTTTTATCCATATTCATCCCGGCGTCCGGTTATTTACTGTCGCTTTGGGCATCACGGAGCACGGCGGCCATGCGTTCCAGACCGGCAATATAGGGATCCGGCAGGGGGTCCCACTCCCGCACCTGCACGCCCAACGACTGGGCGAGGCTGCGCGCCGAGCGCTCATTGAACTGCGGCTGGACATATATTGCCCGCACCCGCTTCGCCCGCGCCAGTCGCAGCAGCGCCGCCAACTGGCGGGCGCCTGGCTCTTTGCCCTCGTGCTCAACCGTGAGCTGCTCCAGGCCATACGCATCCAGAAAATAGCCAAAGGCGGGATGAAACACCATCACCGCCGTGCCCCGCAGGGGCGCCAGCTGCCGCTGCAACCGCTCGTCCAGCTGCCGCAACTCGTCACTATAGGCACGGCCTCGCGCCCGATACCCATCGGCACCCGCCGGGTCCAACCTACACAAGGCCGCCATCACATTTTCCGCATGACTGATCATGTTCTTGACACTGAGCCAGACATGGGGATCGGGCTCGCCGGCTGCGTGACCGTGCTCGTGCGCGTGGTCGTGTCCGTGGTCCTCCTCGGGTGCCTCGGCAGCCGTCAGCTGCCGCAGAGTCATGCCCTGGCGCAGGTCAATGACCGCAACCCCAGGAAAATTCTTGCGGACCTTCGGCAGCAGGGCTTTTTCCAGCGGCGCCCCGATGCACAGCAACGCTCGCGACCGCGACAACGTCACCAGACGCCGAGCATCTGGCTGGTAGTATTCCGGACTGGCCCCCGCCGGCACCAGTGCCTCCACGCGCACAGCGTCGCCACCAATGCGCTGTACGGCCTCCAGCTGCGGAACCACGCTGACAAAAAGCACCATGGGGTCAGCAGCGACAACACAGCCCAGCACCAGTACCTGAAATAAGTAAAGTATTCGCAAGCTCACGATCACCCCGTCGTATCTGGTTGGCCTTTGCGGCTGTCGCCGACCGCCGGCCGTCTTGTCACCCATGCACTCAGCTCCGAGTGGAAGCCGCCTGCGTTTTGTCAATAAGTTTGGCGAAACTCAAATTGCCGAGATTCTGGCTGAAATCGCCGTACACCGCCTGAATCTTCTTGGACAACTCGGCGGGCAGCAGTTGCAGATAGTGCTTGGTCTCGCTGCCTTGGCCCTGGCGGAACGCCTCATCCACATCGGCCGATGTGATCGTGGCGGCATCGCGCCCAGGAACATACAGATATTCGCGGTCACTCGGACCTTCGACCCGCGCCAGCACGCCGGCTTTGCACAGGACATTGACCACGTAGCTCAGGATCCGCGTCGGCACACACTTCTCCCGGCCAAATTCGCTGGCATTCCAGCCACCACCGACGGTCGCAAAGTGCTTGCAGACCTCGTAGGTCACCGCCAAACCGAGGAAAATACAAGCGCCGGTGCTAGCCCGTTCGGACGCTTTCTCCAGGTGGATGGTCCGATGATTCTGGATGGCAAAGCTCACCTCGGCACCAAACAGCACGATGCTCCAATTTGCGTACAACCACGCCAGAAAAAACGGCACCGCCGCAAAGGTGCCGTAAATCGTGTTGTACTTGGTCAATCCAACCTGCAACCCCAGATACGCCCACTGCACCCCGAACCAGGCAATGCCGGCAAACAGCCCAGCCATCAACGCCGGAAAGATCTTCACCTTGGTGTTCGGCATGAAAATGTAAAAACAGGCAAAACCAAGCAGCACAAAACAGGCCCCGACAATCCGCACCAGGCGCTCAAACAACCACGCCACCGCACCAAGATTCTCCTGCAAATAAAACACAAACTTATTGGACAGCAACAGCGTGTTGACACTCGTGGCAACCAGAAACACAATCGGGACGAAAATCAAGACTACCAGATATTCGCTGATCTTGTGCAAAAAGTCCCGCCCCTCGTTGACCCCCCAGATGGCGTTGAGACTGTCCTCTAGCTTCGCCATCGAAAAAATCACACTGGATACCAACAACAGCGACCCCACCAAACCGAGGGCCATGAAGTTGGTGTTCTCAACGTAGGTAAACACGGTAATCAGCGCCTTCTGCATCGGCTCCGGCAAGCGTTGGGAAATCTTTACCTCCACCGCGCCATTCGCACCATTCGCCGCGCCACCTTCCACCACCCGGTATTCCCAGGGCGGGCGGTGCGCCAACGCCGTTTCGCCGATGGACTCGCCGGCCGGCAGGTCCGGCACGGGTGCAAGCTCGACCTTCTCAATCCCCAGGGTGTCCATCAGATGCTTCTGCATCCCCAGTCCCTTGGAAAAGGACAACATGATGGCCACCATGGGCACCAGCGACACCAAGGTGATGTAGGTCAAGGCCGATGCCTGCAGACTGCAATGATCGCCTTGGAAACCACGCGCCACAATCATGCCAATACGGCACAGCGAAAACAAAAACCGCCGGCCAAACGGCTGGTCGGCGGTCTCCTGCGTCCACACTTCTTCGCGGAAAAAGCGCTGCCCGTCCGCGATCATGCCTTTGATCGATTTGAATTTACTCACCGTCTGCCCTCTTGCGTTCTTTATTGCCAGCCGGTTCGCTCCAGACATAGCCGCAGCTACCCGCATATCCCTATCCCACCGCTTTTGTCACGAAAAAAGCATTCTGAATATAAGGGCCGGTCCACCTTGCCGCAACCCAGCCCCGCAATTACAGTATGAGGCTGGTTTCCCCCGCAAGCCGCGACCCACCACGACCCCTTCAGGAGAATCCCCCCATGTTCACACGCACCCTCGCGACACTGAGCACCATCTTTGCCTCCATAACCATCGCCGCCCAGCCCGACTGGACTCTTGCTCTCAACCGCTCAACTGGCGGCACCGTTAAGTACCGCGACCAGCAAATCATCTCCTTCACCCCCGGTCTCTTCTACCCCGGCTGGACCGGCACCAGCATCAACGGCTTTGACAGCTCCCGCCTCGAGGACAGCGCCCTGCACGGCAAAACCACCCACAACAACGTCACCTTTACCTCCGATCTCACTCTTGAAACCATCAACGAAAATACCCAGCTGCTCAGCTACCAGCTCGCAACCCAGCAGGACGTCGTTCTCAACAGCTTCTACGTCGGCTTCAATTTCCCCGCCAGCGTCCTCCTCGGCCACAACTACCAGATCGACAATCAGCCCGCCAAAGCCTTCCCCGCCGCACTCGACCAGACCCGCATCGAATCCGGCCCCGTCACCCGCATTGCCGTGGAAACCACCGGCGGCACCGTCGTCTTCTCCTTCCGCCAGCCAACCAATATCCTCCTCCAGGACAACCGCCAGTGGTCTGACAGCTTCGTCATCCGCGTCGGTAATGACAGCAACGACAGCCCGTGGAAAGCCGGCGACAGCATCGCTTTCGACCTCGAACTGCAGTTCCCAGCCCCCTTCACCCTCAATCGCCCTGAACTGACTGTCATTACTGCCGGCGAAGACTGGATTCCCCTCGACACCGTCCTTGGCATCAAACCCGACTCCGCGCTCGATTTCTCCGCCATGAGCTACTTCGACGCCCCCGCCGGCAAACACGGCTGGGTCAAAGCGGTCGGCAAGCACTTCGAATTCGCGAATCTCCCCGGCAAGGCCCAGCGCTTCTACGGGATCAATTTCTGCGGCAACGGCCAGGTCAATCCCCACGAACAGGCAGCCGAACTGGCCGAACGCCTCCAGCGCCTGGGATACAACACCGTCCGCTTCCACCACCACGAAAACAGCATCATCGACCGCAGCAACGGCCAGTCCACCAAGCTCAATCCCGACGCCATGGACAAACTCGACTTCTTCTTCGCCGAACTCAAAAAACGCGGCATGTACTCCACCACCGACATGTACGTGTCCCGACGCGTCTACGCCGGCGAAATCTGGCCCGGCGCCACCGGCGAACTCGACATGCGCGAATTCAAATATCTCGTCCCCGTCTGCTCCGCCGCCATGGCCAACTGGAAAGAATTCTCCCGCAACTTCCTCCTCCACAAAAATCCCTACACCGGCCTGACCTACGCGGAAGACCCCGCCATGGCCTGGCTCTCCATGATCAACGAGGGTACACTCGGCATCAACGCCATCAGCGCCCGCGATGACCGCGTCAAAGCACTTTGGCTCGACGCCTGGAACGCCTGGCTCACCAAAAAATACGGCAGCAGCAGCGCCCGCAACCAGGCATGGGAACTCGATCTGCCCGAAGCCTTGACCGAAATGCTCCCCAAAGACGCCAGCGACGCCGCTGTCCGCGATGTCAATATCTTCTTCCTCGATACCCAAAACGCCATGTTCGCCGAAATGAAGGCCTTCCTCCGCGACGAACTCGGCTGCCAAGCACTCCTCACCGACATGAACTTCGGCGGCAACGCAGCGTGGATGCAACTGGCCCGCAATAACTTCGACTACGTGGATGACCATTTCTACATCGATCACCCGTCCTTCCTGGAAAAACGCTGGAGTCTGCCGTCACGCTGCCCGAATCAAAGCGTTGTCGCCCGCGGTTCCATCGGCGGCGATCACAACTCCTTCACCCGCCTGCTCGACAAACCCTTCACCATCACCGAATACAACTACTCCGGCCCCGGGCGCTACCGCGGCGTCGGCGGCATCCTCACCGGCTGCCTGGGCGCCATTCAGGACTGGGCCGGCATCTGGCGCTTCGCCTACGCCCATGGCAACAGCGCCATCTTTAAACCATCCATCACCAACTACTTCGACATGGTTCGCGACCCACTCAACCAGGCCGCCGAACGCGCGACTCTCTGTCTCTATCTCCGCCAGGATATGCTCCCAGCCGCCAAAACCATCGCCATCACCATGCACCCCGACCACCTCAGCGAACACCCCGACCGCCCTGAAGGCGGCCTCGCCCCAGCCTGGCGAGCACTCAACGCACACGCGCAGGTCGGAGCATTCATCGCCACCGCCAATACCCCCGTGCCTGCCGATGTCAGCATGGCACTGAGCAGCAAAGCACCTCAAGCGAACAAAAATATCGCCGGCGATGTTCTCGGCCAGGACGGCAAAACCGCCCTGAGCAATTGGCTGCGCGAGGATAAATGGCTCCCCGAGGGCAACCTTACCGACCTCGACGCTAGCCCCTCGCCGCGCCAATCCCCCAACAAGCAGCTCACCATCGTCCCCGCCGAGGACACCATGATCCTTGACACCGCCCGCACCGCCGGCGCCTACGCACCCGCCGGAGCGACCATCAACACCGAAGCCGCCCGCATCACCATCCTCGATACCGACGCCACCGTCTGGGCGTCAAGCCTTGACGACAGCCCCCTGGCCACTTCGCCCCACATCCTCGTCACCCACCTCACCGATCTGCAGAACACCGACGCCAGCTTTGCCGAAAAAGAGCGCCAGACCCTCCTGAGCTGGGGAAAACTCCCCCACCTTGTCCGCAACGGCCGCGCCAAGGTCCTCATCCGCAGCACGCGCCCAGGCACACCAAAAGCATGGGTCCTGCGCACTGACGGCGAACGCGTCGCTACCCTGCCCGTGACCAAAACCACCGAAGGCATCGAACTCGATCTCGCCGTCAAAGGCCAAAACGGCGCCCAGTTCATCTACGAACTGCTCTGGGAATAGATAACCCGTGTAATCATAATCGGTGGCGTCCATAGTGTCCATAGCGTCCATAGTGTCCATAGTGTCCATAGTGTCCATAGCGTCTATAGCGTCGTCCATAGCGTCCATAGTGTCCATAGTGTCCATAGTGTCCATAGCGTCCATAGCGTCCATAGTGTCCATAGCGTCCATAGTGTCCATAGCGTCCATAGTGTCCATAGAAACGCCTAGCACTCCATCGAGCGACGCAACTCGGGGATATGCAGAGCGTGGCACACTGTACCGATTTTGGCCGATTTGGCATTTTATTACCGCGAAGCGGCAGCAGCGCTGAAAGCGCGAAACATACCAGCCCAGGGCAAGCAGCGCTGAAAGCGCGCGCCGCCTTGGGGTACATGCCCTCTACGCTCCTGTTCCATTGCTTCTTTGGCCCCAGTCAGCTTCGCCGACTGGGGCCAAAGAAGCAATGGAACTCGCTTTTCTTGCTTGCTATCTTGCACCCCTTCTGGTTGTGCATGGACCTGGAAGACGCGTCCCAGGGGGTGCGTCTGCGGCGCACACCTTGGCTGGTATGTTGCACGCTTTCAGCTGGCCTGGCTATAACTGTTATATGTAATTATCGATCAGCCACTAAAGTGCAGCTAAAAATGGCCACAATCCCGCCATAGCAGAATCGTTGCAGCAACCGCAAGCTTATTCCTGCCTGAACAGAACCTTTCGCTCTGACACTATATGCCATATGTAACCAAACGCCGTGTACTGCAATACCAGCTTGTCGCCCGTTGGCTATTTTTTTCGTGATTTATTACCCCTCGCAGCCTTGATTTTTTTATTACGATGCAGCATCTTATGTTCTCCTGTATTGATCTTTAACAACCCCATACCGGTAGAAGCTTAACATGGTTACTCTCAAGGACTTCCAATCGATCTGCCTGGAAAAAGGTCTGCGCGCGACGCAACAGCGCTATGAGATCTACAAGATTCTTGCCGGCACGACCTCACACCCCGGAGCAGAAGAGGTCTTTAAACAGGCCAAGGCCATCCAACCCATGTTGTCTTTCGACACCGTCTACCGCACCTTGGGTGTTTTCGTCGACAAGGGGATCATCTCCCAGGTAGAAATCCTGGCCGGCAAAGTGCGCTTTGACGGCAATCCATCCCCGCACCCGCACGCCATCTGCACGGTATGCGACAAGGTCGTGGACTGCCATCACATGACCAATCCCCACCCCAAGGACTACTCCGACGTGCCGGGATTTGCGACCGTCCGTTCCGCCCACCTCGAATTGCGGGGCGTCTGCCAGGAATGCGCCGCCAGAAACACCCACCGCCAAGCTGTCGCCCAATAATAACGGCTCAACGCCAGAAACTGGCCGTTCTGTTGTTTACCAGGCAGTCGAGGTGGTGTCATGCGCATCCTTTTTATCTCTGATCTTCACGGCCAGTGCAGCGCCGTAACGGCGCTGCCAGAAGCCGACCTGCTCATTGTCGGCGGGGACTTCACCCAATTCGGCTCAGTAGAGGACGTCGCGGCGGTTCTGCACAGCGTCCGCATACGCCCTGAGCCCTGCCTGGCCGTGCTGGGCAATCTCGACCCCGAGGCCGCCAACGCCCTGCTTGACGAACAGGACATGTCCCTGCATCTCCAACAGCGGCAATTCGGTGGCCGCCGTCTCTTCGGCATCGGCGGCGCCAACGCCACCCCCTTCAACACCCCCTACGAATGGGGCGATGCTGACATGGCGGCGCGGCTGGCGGCAAGCCACTCCAACGCCGGCCCGCTGGACATCCTCGTCTCCCACGCCCCGCCGCGCCAATCCGGCGCCGACCGCATTGGCAACGGCAGCGCCGTCGGCAGCCAAGCCGTCGCCGACCTCGTTCAGCGCCGTCTGCCTCCGCTGGTTCTCTGCGGCCACATCCACGAAGCTGCCGGCATCTATGCCTTCGCCGGTGCCATCATCGTCAACCCCGGTCCCTTTGGCCCCCAGGGCCATTATGCCTGCATCGACTGGCCGGATGGCCAGAACGCGCCCGCCACGTGGCTGGCGCAATGCCGTTAAATTCACCCACCCACTTCAGCACCAACCACCCGAGCATCAGCATGTCACTCATTACTATCATCGGCCGGGGCCACTCCGGCACCCGCGCCATCTCCAACACCCTGGCCGCCAGCGGCGTGTACATGGGCGAGCCCCTCAATGGCTCCTGGGACCTCGTCCCGCCGCAGGATATGTACGACGCCTGCAGGGTCTTCGCCAAATACGTTGACTGGCGCGGCGGTCTCAGCTGGGACTGGCAACGGGCTTTCGCCGCCGAACCCCCACCCGAGTTCGTCCGCCTCATCAAGAGCTACCTCAAGTCCGTTCTTGCCAGCAACGCCGAACACAAGGGCTGGAAGATTCCCGAAACTACCCTCTGCTTCCCCTGGATCCACAAGCTCTTTCCCGAAGCCAAGTACATCTTCTGGATCCGCAATCCCCGCGACTGCATCATCGGCAATCATGTCACCGACGACATGCGCCACTTCGGCATCGACTATCCCGACACCGTTGATGAACGCGAACGCCGCGCCATCTCCTGGCGTTACCAGTACGACCTCGTCAAAGCCTGCGCCAAACCCGACCAATGGATCGAAGTGCGCCTGGAAGACTTCGTCCTCAAGCAGGACGAAACCCTCAAACGCCTGGAAACATTCCTCGGCTTCCCGCTCGTGAAAATACCCGTCAAACCCGAAGCCGTCGGCCGCTGGCTCATTGACGACCAGGACACCAACACCCGCACCAACTACTACGATATGTTCGAGCCAGCCATGCGCGAATACAAGTACGAAATGCCCGCTGCTACGGCAAGCAAGACGGCAGCCTTCACCCCGAACTACGAAGAAACCAAGGTCCCGGCCTACACCCTGCCCGAACTCCTCCGCCGCAACAACGGCACCGTCGTCGAAAACAAGGAACAATGGCCGGCGCGCCGGGCCGAAATCCTCGATGTCATCGCCAGCCAACAGTTCGGCCGCATGCCCACCAAACAGCTGCCCTGCCGCTTCACCGTCGTCGAAGAAGGCGAGGCCTTCGCCGGCAAGGCCCGCCGCCAGCAGCTCCGCGTCTTCTTCAGCGATGCGCCACAGCCCGCCATGGACCTCCTCGTTTACAGCCCCAAAAACGCCAGCGGGCCCGTCCCGGCCTTCCTCGGCCTCAATTTCCACGGCAACCACACCGTCGCCGCCGATCCCGACATCATTCTCGCCGCCGGCTGGTACCGCAACAACGCCGATTACGGCGTCAGCGACAACAAAGCCAACGCCGCCAGCCGCGGCAAGGCCACCGAAACCTGGTCCGCCGAATACCTCGTCGAACAGGGTTTTGCCCTCGCCACCGCCTACTGCGGCAGCATTGATCCCGATGTCGACGACGGCTTCCACAATGGCGTCCACCCGCTCTTCCAGGCACCCGGCTGGACCGGCCGCGCCGACGACGAATGGGGCACCATCGGCGCCTGGGCCTGGGGACTCAGCCGCGGCCTCGACGCCATTGAAAAACTCTGCCCAGCCATTGACGCCAAGCGCGTCGCCGTCATCGGCCATTCGCGCTTGGGCAAAACCGCCCTCTGGGCCGGCGCCAACGACCCGCGTTTCGCCATGATCGTTTCCGTGCAGGCCGGCTGCGGCGGCGGTGCCCTGGCCAGACGCCGTTTCGGCGAAACCATCTGGCGCATCACCACGGCCTTCCCGCACTGGTTCTGCCAGAACTACAACCGCTACCAGGACGCAGAAGCGACCATGCCCTTCGATCAGCACATGCTCGTCGCCCTCGCTGCCCCGCGCCCCCTCTACATCTCCAGCGCCGCTGATGATCTCTGGGCCGACCCCAAAGGCGAATTCCTCGCCCTCAAAAACGCTGAGCCGGCCTACGCCCTCTTCGGCAAAAATGGCCTGGGACGGGACGTCCTGCCGCCACTCAACACCCCCATCGGCGACAACATCGGCTACCACCTCCGCCCCGGCAAACACGCCGTCACCCGCTACGACTGGGAAGCATACGTCGCCTTCGCCAAAAAACACCTCGGCTGATACCCCCCACCCCGCCACGGGAAAGCACATACACCTCGCCATGCCAAACACGCCAACGCACAACGAATGCGTCCCCGACACCGACCGCGAACGCCGCATCGGCTTCGCCGAGGTCATCTTCTGCCCCGGCAAGACTGACGAGCAACTCCGCCATATCGCCACGTCGCTCTTCGCCGCCCATCAGAATGTGCTCGCCACCCGCTGCACCCCCGAACAGTTCGCGGTCATGCGCGCCGTTGACGAACGGCTGCAATACAACGCCGCCGCCCGCCTCGCCTTCCTTCACGAAGACCGCCGCGTCCTCGGCCGCGGCACCATTGCCATCGTGTCCGCTGGCAGTACCGACGTGCCCGTCGCCGAGGAGGCCGCCATCACCGCCGAGGTCATGGGCAACGCCGTCAAGCGCTATTACGACATCGGCGTTGCCGGCATCCACCGCCTCATGAGCCGCTTGCCTGACCTGGAGGACGCCGAAGTCGTCATCGCCGTCGCCGGCATGGAAGGCGCCCTGCCCTCGGTCGTCGGCGGCCTCATCTCCCGCCCCGTCATCGCCGTGCCCACCTCCATCGGCTACGGCGCCAACCTCCAAGGCATCACCGCGCTGCTCGCCATGCTCAGTTCTTGCGCGCCGGGCATCACCGTCGTCAATATCGATAACGGTTTCGGCGCCGGCTTCGCCGCCAGCCGCATGAACCGCAACCGCAGCAGCAACTCACCGACACTGCCCAACGCCACCACCGCGCCCTGAGGCCCCCCCTGTAGCCACACCGTTTCACGCCCAACCTCGGATCAGCCATGAAAATCACCGCCGTCAAAACCTACGTCTGCAACTGCTTCCGTACCAATTGGGTTTTCGTCAAAATCGAGACCGACGCCGGGCTCCACGGCTGGGGCGAAGCCACCCTCGAATACAAAGAGCCCACCGTCGTCGCCGCCATCCACGACCTCGAATATTACCTCATCGGCAGCGACCCGCGAAATGTCGAGAAATTCCGCCACGACTGCTATCGCGACGCCTACTGGCGCGGCGGCCCCGTCCTCATGAGCGCCCTCGCCGGCGTCGAGATGGCCCTCTGGGACATCAAGGGCAAGGAACTCAACGTGCCGGTTTACCAGCTCTTCGGCGGCAAGGTCCGCGACACCGTCCCCTGCTACGTCAATGGCTGGTTCTCGCCTGCCAAAACCCCCGACCAATTCGCCGAAAAAGCCATTGCCGTCCGCGACCACCAGTTCCTCGGCTGCAAATGGGACCCCTTCGGTAAAGCCTGGCTGCAAATCTCCAAAGCCGAACTCAACTCCGCCATGGAATGCATCCGTAAAGTCGCTGACGCCGTCGGCCAAGACACGCTCCTCCTTATCGAGGGCCACGGCCGCTTCGATATCCCTACTGCCGTCAAAATCGGCCAACGCCTGGAGGAATTCGATATCTACTGGTTCGAAGAACCCCTGCCCCCGGACGACCTCAACGGCATGCGCGAAGTCAAGGAACGCGTCCGCGTCTCCCTCGCCGCCGGCGAACGCCTCTACAACCGCTACGAATTCCGCCAGTTCTTTGACCTCAATTGCTCCGACTACATCCAGCCGGACATCTCCCACGCCGGCGGTCTCACCGAAATGCGTTTCCTCGGCGCCGAGGCCGAAGCGCGGCACATCGGCTTCTGCCCGCACAACCCATCCGGCCCCGTCGCCAACGCCGCGACCCTGCAGCTGGCCGCCTGCGTGCCTAACTTTGTCATCCTCGAAATGATGATGACCGACGTCCCCTTCCGCGCAGACATCTGCGATGAAGACCTCACCCTCCTCGACGGCCGCATGGTCATCCCCGAACGCCCCGGCCTGGGTATTGATCTCAACGAGGACGAACTGCGCAAGCACCCCTTCCTGCCTACCCAGCTGCGGCATTATCGCGGCGACTTGACCAATATCCGCCCACCCGACGCCGTCAAGTACTATAAAATCGCCCACCAGGCATGACCCGCTATTGACGCGGCTGCGCCCGGGATAAATCAACCCCACCGAGGATCCGAGCTGTGCCGCCAAAGCCCACCGGCCGCAGCAACCGCACCCGACTGAGGGTGACTGCCCGTTGGGCGTCGCTGGCCCTACTCGCCGCCGTCATCATCGCCGCCGCCATTTTCCGCTTTTGGATCACCAAACAACCAGTGCCCATAGCCAAACCAGGAGTATCCATGGATCCTCTCCAACTTGCCGCCAATCCCCCCGCCGAATACCGCCCCATACCCTTCTGGAGCTGGAATGATCGCCTGGAAGTCCCCGAACTGGCCCGCCAAATCGACCTCATGAAAGAAGCCGGCATCGGCGGTTTCTTCATGCACGCCCGCGGCGGCCTCCACACCGAATACCTCAGCAAGGAATGGTTCGACGCCGTCAGGGGCTCCATCGCCGCCGCCCAAAAACACGGCATGCAGCCTTGGGCCTATGACGAAAATGGCTGGCCCAGCGGCTTCGCCGACGGCGTCGTGCCCAAAATGGGCCTCGAATACCAGCAAAAATACCTCCGTCTCACCGAAATCGCCGCCGCCGATCTAGCCAAGTCCACCAACGTCGTCGCCTGCTATGACCTCGACGGCCGTATGCTCAGCGCCGACGCCGCCAAAGCCGCGCCGCGCCTCCTCGTCTGCCGTTTCGACGTTAATCCCTATTACGTCGACACCCTCTCGCTCCAGGCCACCAACGCCTTCATTGACGCCGTCCACGAGCGCTACTACGCGGAGCTCAGCCCAGCCGAACGCAAAACCATGCGCGGCGTCTTCACCGACGAGCCCCAGATCTCCCGCGGCGGCATCCCCTGGTCCTTCACCCATGCCGACGAATACCGCCAGGCCTTCGGCGACGAACTCCTCCCGCTGCTCCCGCAGCTCTTCCGCGAAATCGGCGCCTACGAGCAGACCCGCTGCCGTTTCTGGCGCCTGACCACCCGGCTCTTCCTCGACCACTTCTTCAAGCCCATCTACGACTGGTGCAATGCCCACCAATGGGAGCTTACTGGCCACCTGGTCTGCGAAGAAACCTACCTCAGCCAGCTCGCCAGCAACGGCGCCGCCATGCCCCACTACCAGTACTTCCACATCCCCGGCATGGACGCCCTCGGCCGCCGCTTCCCCGGCCTGGCCACGCCCATGCAGCTGGCCAGCGCCGCCGCCCAAACCGGCAAAAAGCAGATCCTCTCCGAAACCTTCGCCCTCTGTGGCTGGGCCGTGTCCTTCGCTGACCTCAAATGGCTCTACCAGTGGCAGATGGTCCACGGCGTCAATCTGCTCTGCCAACACCTCGAAAGCTACTCCCTGCGCGGCATCCGCAAACGCGACTACCCGGCGTCCCTCTTCGTCCACCAGCCGTGGTGGCGCTATTACCGCCAGTTCAACGACGAGATGTCGCGCATCGGCACCCTCCTCGCCGAGGGCCAGATCAGCGTCGACACGCTGCTCATCCACGGCCAAAGCTCCGCACACCTGCTCTTCAATACTGCCGCCAGTGGCAACGAGCTCGTCAACGCCTACTCAAACGCTTTCATCTCACTGAGCAGCGCCCTCGAAGGCGTACACGTCAATCACCATTACGGCGACGAAACGCTCATGGAGCAGCACGGCCGCGTCGACGGCGCCAGCATCGTCGTCGGCCAACAGCAGTACCGCATGGTCATCCTACCCAAAATCCTCAATCTCTCCAGCAAACAGGTGCAGCTGCTCGACGACTTCGCCCAGGCCGGCGGCACTCTCCTCGCCGAACAAAACGATCTCTCCTGCCATTTCTTCATCGACGGCGTCCCCGCCGACAACGCGCCGCTGCTGAAGAAAATCCGCTTCTTCGCCGACCGCGACGCCCTCCTGGCCGCAGCCATGGCCGCCGCCACGCCCATCTGTGTCGCCACTCCCGACACCGCGCTGTCCGCGCTGAACACACCTGCGAGCCAGCTCGGCGACATCCACGCCACCCGCCGCTACTTCAGCGACTTGGGCGGCAAAGCCGCCGTTCTCTACTACTACGTCAACAACCAGCGCTTCAAAGCCGTCGCTGCCGACCTGTACATCCCCGCCGTCGGCCTCGAACGTTTTGACGCTGAGCTCGGCCGCATGGTCCCCGTCGCCTACGACACCGCCCCAAACGGCATGCTGCGCGTCAGACACCGCTTCGAAGCCGCAGGCGATATCATCCTTATCGCCCGCGAAACGCCCGTGCCCGCCGCCGCGCCAGCCACCAAGCCGACGCATTCACTGGCGCTGCCCGACACTTTCGCCATCAAACGCTGCACCGAAAACCTACTCACCCTCGAATACTGCGCCTACAGCGTCGATGGCGACAAGAAGTCCGACCGCGAATACGTGCTGACAATCCACGACGAGCTGCTCAAGCTCCGCCGTGACGCCAAGCTGGAAATGACCTTCACGTTCCGAACCGACGCAAAATACCGCCTCGGCCAGCCACTGGCACTGCTCTTGGAACACCCGGAGCACTTCGCCATCAGCGTCAACGGCCAGGCCGTCAGCAACCAACCGCAGGGCTTCTTCGCCGACCCGGCCTTCGAGCGCATCGACATCGGCAAAGCCGTCGTTACCGGCACCAACACCATCACCCTCACGACGACTTTCCACCAAGAACCCGTCGTCTACCAGCTGATTGATGCCGCCAAAGTCTTCGAATCCGAAAAAAATCGCCTCGCCTACAACAGCGAAATCGAAGCCATCTACCTCTGCGGCGACTTCGGCGTCAACACCGGCGGCACCTTCAGCCAACTCGATCGCGATGCCATCCGCTACAGCGGCGATTTCGTCCTCAGCGCCCCAGCCCCCCAAGTCGATATCGAGCGCATCGAACAATGCGGTTTCCCATTCTTCGCCGGCTCCATGACCCTCACTCAGGACATCACCCTGCCGCCCGGCGAGGAAAATCACGGCTACGAACTGGCCTTCGCCAAGCTCTTCGCGCAAGTCGCCGTGATCCGCATCAACGGCCGCCAGGTCGCCACCGTCACCCGCCCCGACTACGCCTGCGCCATCCCCGCCGGCGTCCTCAAAGCCGGGGCCAACACCATCGAAATCGAGCTGACCAACAGTCTCCGCAATATGCTCGGACCACTGCACCTCGAAGAAGGCGAATGCCTCGGCGTCTCACCAGGCGTCTTCTACAAAGCCCCAGGCGTCTTCGCACCGTGGCACCGCATCGTCTGGAACGACGACTTCTGCTTCATGCCCTTCGGCATCAAACGCTGAAAACAACAAGAAGATAGAACGATAGGACATATAGGACGTAGGGGACGAATGAGACGTATGGAGCGGGGCGTCACGGCAATCCGTCCTATCGTCCTATCCGTCCCCTACACATACGCCCCATACGTCCCATACGTCCCATACGTCACATACGTCCCATACGTCCCATACGTCCCCTCTCCATACGTCCCCTACGTCCCCTCTCCATACGTCCCCTACGTCCCATACGTCCCATACATCAGCCAAAACCAGCAAAACGGTTCGCCCCCCCAGAATAACTCCCGCGCTTCTACCCTCGCCGTTGTGCGAGCAGCGCTTCCAGACATTGCAGCCCGCCCGCGAGATCGCTGAATTCGCCATCGAGCTGCTTCTCGAAACAGGCCTGTAACAGCTCGCCCAACGCCCGGCCTGGCTTCTCGCCCAGGGCCAGAGCGTGTCGCCCCAGCACCAGTGGCTTCGGCGCTTCCGTCATGACCGACAGAGCCGCCACCCGCGCTGCGAAGGCCCGCAAAGGCCCCAAGTCGGCCTCCTGGCCGCGCCCAGCCGATGCAACCATGTCGCATTCCACCACGCGCAGCAGAAGGTCCATACGGCCTCCTACGCGTAGCGACAGACGTCTGATCGCCTTATCCGACGCGTCATTGATGATCAGCCCCATAGGGCACATGTGTTCGCGGACCAGGCGCAACACTATGTCCAGCAGCGACACTTCCGACCACATGCGCCGCAGAAACGCCCCGGCAAGTTCTTCGCCGACGACCTCGTGCCCGCTGCTGCGGATGCGGCCATCATCATCGTGCACCGTCGTCACCGCCTTACCGAAGTCATGGCAGAGCACCGCCAACGCCACGGCCAGATCGCCGTCCCGCGTGCCGTTGCGGCGCCCAACGGCGGCATCCAGCGCCAGCAGCGTGTGTTCCCACACATCGCCTTCAGGATGCCAACGTGCGTCCTGTTCGCAGCCCACCAGCGCCGCCAGCTCGGGATAGTAGCCCAGCCACCCGCAATCCCGCAGAAAACGCAGACCCAGCGACGGCTGCCGACCCTGCAACAGCAATTTCTCCCATTCGCCCGCTAGGCGTTCCGCCGGCAGATCCTCCGGCGTCATTGATCGGCATAGCGCGACAGTCTCCGGCGCCACCGCAAAGCCCAGCCGGGCGGTGAACTGCATCACCCGCAGCACTCGCAGGGGATCTTCCGCAAAATGCTCACTGACATGCCGCAGCAGCCCCACCCGCAAATCTTCCACGCCATGCCAAGGATCGATCAACTCGCCGCTGAGCGGATCGCAGAGTATGGCATTGATGGTCAAATCGCGACGGGCAGCAGCCTCGGCAATGTCCAAATCAGGCGTCGCCTCCACCACAAAGCCACGATGCCCCCACCCCGTCTTGTTCTCGCGACGCGGCAAGGCCAGATCAATCGGCCAACCACACACCTTGAATACGCCAAAACTGGCCCCAACCAGCTCCAGCCGAAAATGCGCCGCCAGTATATCCTGCAGGCCCTGCGCACCCAGCCCGTACACCTCCAGGTCAAAGTCCTTGCACCCCTCGCCCAGCAAGGCATCGCGCACGCACCCGCCAACCAGCAACGCCCGGCCACCACCATCGCGAATGAGCTCCGCAATCCGCCGCACACAACGCATGATGTCACTGTCAGCAAATTCCATTGCCCCATCCATTACGGCCGCTAAAGATCCGTCCGATCCGACCGATCAGGACGACGATCGGTCCGATCCGACCGATCCGACCGATCAAGTCGACGATCCGTCCGAACCGTCCGATCGGTCCGATCCGTCCGATCCGTCCGCGACAAGCCAGATTCGGCCCGAAGGGCCGCACCATGCATAACCCCGGGTGAGGCGCCCGGAGGGCGCCGCAACCCTGGGTGTATCAACAATATAGGTCAGCGCCCGGAGGGCGCCACCCCCACACCGCGCTCGAACGACCAACTAGAGTCAGCGGTAGCTTCCAGCGCCAGACGTGAGACCCACGACCTAATTGTTCTCCTCACACCTCGAGGTCTTTGAGGCTATGGCCGGACTCGCGCATGATGTCCTCGCACATAATCTTCTCGCCCTTGGCGTGGCCAGAGCGCAGGAGCGCCTCGGTCAGCAACGCCACCCGGCAGCCGAATATAAACGGCACCTGGTTCGTGCGGACCTTCCGGCGCAGCAGCTTTACAAAATTGTCGCATGGCGACACGGGATAATTCTCCGGCCGCGCCAACGGCACGTCGTTGTACTTGTTTGTTTCCTGGTCAAAATGGATCAATCGCTCGCCCTGGAACATCAGACGGCCCTTGGTGCCGCAAATGCGCACGTCGTCCACAAAGCCACCTGGAATATCGCTGATGATGATAATACGGCCGCTGACGCCATTACTCAGCTCGACGTTGAAGCTACCGTTATATTCTACTTTCCGCTCCTGACCGCGGTAGAAGGAATCAATATTGCCTTGCGCGCTGATGGGCATCAGTCCGGTCATCCACAGCATGATGTCCTGGTAGTGGCTGCCCGAGTCGTTGATCTGGCCGCCACCGGAGAATTCCGGCTCGCCACGCCAGCGGGGGCCAGACCAATCCTGTGCCATGTAAATATAGAAATTGGTTACGTCGCCAATCACGCCCTGCTGGATCAGCTCGCGGGCCTTCATGTACTTGAGCTCAAAATGCCGCTGGTAGTGAATGATGCCGACCTTTTTCTTGCGCGCTTCCATCAAACGCGTGATCTCCAGGGCACGCGCGGCGCCGCAGACCATCGGCTTCTCAATCAGCACATTCATGTCGTGCTCAATGGCGTACTTCACATGGTCGTAATGAGGAACGTGCGGAGTGAAAATGCCCACGGCGTCAAGGTCGTTCTCTTCGATCAGGCGCTTGTAGTCTTCTGGGCCCGTATAGCGCTTGAAGTCATCGTAGCCAATGACCTTGGCCAGGTTGTCCAGCCGCTCCGGCGCGATGTCTACTGCCGCCACCACTCGCAAGCCCAATTCGTGCTTGGCCAGCTGCTTGATGCGGTCCGTGCCCGCACCACCACAGCCAATTGCCCCAAAACGAATGTCCTTCTGCTCAGCCATGTCGTCTGCTCCTTGCTTAATCCTAATCCAATGAAAGCTTTTTTCGACCGCCAGTGAGGCTAAATCCGTGTTGGCCATATATGATAACAAGATCGACCGGCATTACTAGCCGCAACAGCCAAAAAATGCCCGGAAGCAAGCACCAGCAATCAGTTCACGGACACCGCCATGACTACGCCACGACAGCTCACTAGCCAGGACATCGCCGCCGTCTTCAAACGCGACGATCTCCGCGGCATCTGGCCCGACCAATTCAACGCCGAAACGGCCTTTCTCGCCGGCCAGGCCATGGCCACGCGCCTTGCCCAGCACCACGCCGCGCCCTGCGTCGCCGTCGGCCACGATGCGCGCACGGGATCCTTCGAACTCATGCTGAGCTTCTGCCGCGGCCTGACCGCCGGCGGCGCCAGCGCTCGCCGCCTCGGTATGGTTTCCAGTGAACAGGTGTACTTCGTCTGTGGCAAATACCAGCGGGAATTCCAGGGCGGCGCCATGATCACCGCGTCCCACAACCCCAGGCAATACAACGGCGCCAAATTCATCCACGCCGGCGCCGCGCCTTTCAATGCTGACGACCTGGCCTTCATGCTCGAATTCATGCAAAGCCACCTCGCCCTGCCCGAGGCCATGGACAGCAGCCAGGATTTCGCCGATCATATCCTGAGCATCGCCAAGATGCCCGCAGACGCCTCGCGGCCGCCCATGACCATCGTCGTCGCCGCCGGCAATGGTGTCGGCGGCGAGGCCTTCCGGCCCATCGCCGAACGTCTCACGGCCCAGCAGGTCCACACGATCTTCCTCGACGCGAAACCCGACGGCGATTTCCCCAACGGCGTGCCCAATCCCCTCCTGCCTGAGTATATGCGCCGCCTCGGCGACGCCGTCCGCCAACACCACGCCGACATCGGCATTGGCTTCGACGGCGATGCCGACCGCGCCGGCTTCGTCGACCACCTCGGGCAGGAAATCATCCCATCGCAAGTCCTCGCCCTGGTCGCGCGCCGCAAGGTCCAGACCGCCACCATGGACGCCGACAGCGCCCCCCGGCCGATGATTTTCTGCAATCTGTGCTGCTCGCGCCTGCTGCAGGACCTCTTTCCCCCGGACGGCCCCGTCGAGCTACTCGCTACGCCCGTCGGCCACGGCAAGGTCAAACTCCTTATGCGCCACGACCATTTCCGCGAACGCGTCCTCTTCGCCGGCGAACATTCCGGTCACTACTTCTACCCGGAATTCTTCTACGTGGACAGCGGCATGCTCACCAGTCTGCAGCTGCTCAGCTACGTCCGCCAGCTCAAAGCAGCCGGCCGCACGTTGGCCGACGAGCTCCAGCCATGGCGCAACCACTACTGCTGGAGCGGCGAAATCAATTTCACCCTCCCGCGCAAGGAGCTGATCTTCCCTACCCTCGAAACCATCTGCCGCGAACAGCAAACGCCACCCAGCACCCGCTATGAAATCCGCGTCGATGACGCGCTGGGCCTGCAACGGGTCGTCAAGGCCGACGGCCCCTACCGCCCTGCGGAATTGCCCGCCGCCGACCTGAAGCTGGTCAGCAGCGCCCCCGACGGCCGCGCCGGCTACTGGTTCGTCCTGCGTTCATCCGGCAATGAGCCGGCGCTGCGCCTCAACGTGGAAGCCTGGGGCGATGGCGCCACCGCGCAATGCGCGCGCATCCGCGACGCCATCACCGCCAGTATCCACCGTCTGTCATCCCAAGCGTAAACAACCGCCCGCCGGGACTTCCCGCGCCTCGCCTTGGACCGCCACCCACACCGGCTGCGCGCTGGGGTTACACACGACCTTGCCGTCAACCGTGTAACGCAAGCGCCGCATCGCGTCCAAATAGTCGATGATCTCGATATTGGTCGCGTACCAAATGTCGTCCCGACCAGCAATCTGCTTGGCAAATTCTTCCATCAGCGACCAGTTGTTCTCGCGGTCAAATTCAAAACTGTGTCCCCACACATAGAACAGCGACGGCCCCCGGCGCCTGTCGTCCCACATGGCCAGAAAGTCCTTCGCCTTCTGCATGATGTCGTGCTTGTGATGGCCCGTGGTCGCCCAGCGGTAGGGATCGTCCGGCAGCGTGAAGCCGGCGTCGGCCTTCGTCGTCCGTGAATAGGCATAACCGCAGGCGCGCACCAGCGACACCACCCGGTCGTCAAAATGACCGTACGGATAAGACAGCCCCCGCACCGGCGCGCCCGTAATAGCCTCCAACGCCCGACGATCCTCCAGGAGTTCCTGCAGCAGCTCTTCATTGCTCAGCTGTTTCGGATAGGGATGCGTGCAGGTGTGGCCGGCAATCTCATGCCCGGCGTATAGCGTCGCCGCCTCGGCCGCGCTGATCCGATCGCCGTGCCCCAAGTTGGCGCTGTTCAAGTGAAATGTCCCCCGCAAGCCATAGGTGTTGAAGAGCTCCACCAAGCGCCGGTCGCCCGCCGGACCGTCGTCATAACTGAAGGTCAACGCCTTGTTCCGACCACCCGGAAAATACTGCATGCGCACTGCCATCACACGTCTCCTCTGTAGACCATTTCGCACACCAAAACCCCGGAAAAAATCAGCCGCCAACTATACACCCACAAACCGTCGTTGCGTCAAGGCATCACCATGCGACCTGCGAAGACTAATGACCATTTCACGTCTTTTGTCCTTGACCGGAACGGCACGCCATTGCTCCTGCCGGCTGTTGCCAGCAAAGCTCTTGCGCCACGATGTCCGCCACGACCACCAAATTGCGATTCAAAAAGAAATGGTCGCCGTCCAACCAAAGATTTTGCACGACCGGCAATTCCTGCGTCCACGCATCCACGCCGGCCGGAGATATTGCGGCATCATTTGTACCATTCAGCAAAGTCGTCGGGATATGCAAGGGCGATTCCTGGCCAAAACGATGATTCACCACCAGGTGAAAATCTGACCGCAAGGACGGTAAAATCAACTGCATAGTCTCGGGCGATGACAGTATCTCCTCGGGGATGGAATGATAGCGGCGAGCGACGGCTTGGATAAAGTCAGCATTCGAAAGACCGTCCGTCACCATATCCCCGCCGCAGACCGCCGGCGCCTGGCGACCAGTCAAAAACAAGTGTTCAGGCTGAGTCCGCGCCTGCCGCCGGCGACGGCGTGACAATTCAAAAGCAACCATCGCGCCCATGCTGTGGCCATAGTACGAGCAAGGACTTTCAGCCAATATCTCGCTAAGATTCGATTCAATATCCATCAGCAATGCTTCCATGTCAGGGGCTGGCGCAGAACGGAAGCGCGCCTCACGGCCGGGGTAGGCCACAATCAGTGTTTCAATACCAGACTGCGCAAGTATGCGGGCAAAGGGAAAGTAAGCAGAAGGACCGCCCCCTGCGTGAGGGAAAACGAGCAACCGCGCAAAAATTGGCACAGTGGGAGAACAAGGGCAGACAACTCCTTCGGGAAGGTGTTTGGCTATCACGGGCAATATCCCCCGCCCAGACTGCAAATACTTCACACACCAGTGGCTCTTCACAAAGGCGCGGCAAATATCAGCATCCGCTGACTGAAAAATAACAGACCAACCGACCGGCAGCGTGGAATAAGGATGCTCGACAATCGCCAGACGACCTTCGTTCGTCGAATAAACCTCCGGCATAAAAAAACTCCTGTCCTAAATAACCAACTGACGCCATTAAAAAAAGAATATAAGAATAATTACACGGTGATAATTGTCGCAAAACCATTTGCCTAATTGCTGTTAAAAAACATCAACAACGCATGCAATTACCACAAAATAAGTTTTCGTCACGGTGAAAAATAAGGCACCGAGCCATGCTTTGCTAATTCGAAAAAAGGAATGTCCTGAATGCGCGCTGATTTCTTCGACAACAAGAGTCAATATCAGCATAATGGCGTCCCATTCATTACCGAAGGTGCCGTTCACAAATTACGTTTACACATTGCAGTACAAACGCTCTTTCATGTCATACCTTGTCGACGGCCAACATTTCCCTGGCCGCGAAGCGGCAAGCGCCCTGGAGGGGCGCTGTCATCGTAGCCCAGGGCAAGCGGCGCCGAAGGCGCGCGCCGCCCTGGGTACAGCGTCTATTGCGCTCGTGTTCCTCGGCCTCTTTGGCCCCAGTCGGCGAAGCTGACTGGGGCCAAAGAGGCAATGGAATCTCACCTTTTTTTGTTTGCGCTGTCGCACGCTTTCAGCATGCCTGGGTATAGTTGTCAACGTAATTATCGAACAGCCCCTAAGGTAAGCCCTAGTAAATGCCCAGCCCAAATTTGGCTGCAAAGGCTGACAGAGCAGTAATTATCTATGATCTCCTGTCATTTATCTGATAGTAATTTTTCTCGCGCGACTCGTGCTTTTTTCATGACATAAGCTAAAACGAATAGAACTACTTGTATTTGCCGATTTCGGCATGATATAAGTTAATGTTATGCGTGCCCCAAGGTGTCCCTTTTTCCCATTTTTCACATCAAGACAAGGGAGATTGAAACCATGGCTAAGAACAATGCAAAAGATGATTTTTCCATGAAATCCGAGTCCGTTTCTTTGGAGATTGATCAGGCAGCCGAGGCCATCATGGAACCCGCAGCTGCCGCCATTGCGCCCGCAGCCGACGCCGACGCCGACGCCGCCCCAGTCGCAACTGCGGCCGCCCCGGTTCCGACTTTGGACGAGCAGGCCGAAAGCATCGTGCAGAAATATGTCCTTTGGGCGATGGCTGGCGGTGTGGCGCCAGTGCTTATCGACTCCATTCTGGTCAGCGGTGTCCAGATTAAAATGCTTCGTGAGCTGTCCAAACTCTACGATGTCGCGTTCAGCCAGAACCTCGGCAAAACCGCCCTTGCCACCCTCATTGGTGGCCTCGGCTCCGGCACCCTCTCCCGCAGTATGCTGGCCTCTGCCGCCAAAATGATTCCTTTTGTCGGACCGGTTTTCGGGTTCACCGCCATGCCTGTTCTCGCTGGTGCCGCCACCTTCGCTCTTGGCAAATTGTTCAGCCAGCATTTTGCCTCCGGCGGGACTTTCCTCACTTTCGATGCTTCCGGCGTCAAAGACACCTTCGCTGACTACTACGAACAGGGCAAGAAAGCCTCCACCAATGTCATGCGGACCGTCAAAGAAAAAGTCAAGTTTGATGGCAGCAATGACGCGGTTGCAGAAAAGACCGCCGCAGTAAATTGATTTGGTTGGGCAAATCGCCTGATCCCATCTCCCCAAAACTGTTATCGCCATCGGCCCTGGCGGTTTTAGGGAGAGGGGTGAAATGGGCAGCGTGCAGTCTTTGATATGAAGCCTTGGCATCTCGTCTCTTGCCAAGGCCCAGAGTGTCCCGGACAGTCGTGATTCCGACAAGAGCCGACCGCTAGCGCTTGGCCACCTCAGGGGGGCTGACCACATACGAAATCGTGAGTATTTATCGTATCACCCCGTTTCGGACAAACGTGCGAGCCCATAGGCTCATCAGGCAGTGAGTTTTTCTGCCTCGGACGTTCCGATACCGCGAGGTGGTGATAGGCCACCAGGGGTGGGCGAGGGGCGCTTTTTGTCTTGAGTCATCGGGGAACCGACCGGTCTGGGGTGGGATATGGCAGATGCTGGAGAGGTTGATGTCTCAGAATTATCTAGCACGTTTCCTCAAGGAGTATAACAGCGTTTCTTGGAGAGAGGTTTCTTTTCTTGCCATTTGCTCCGGTATCGCCAACGGCATTCTTCTTTGTCTGATTAACAATGGCGCGGCCGCCGCATCCCAAAGTTCAACACGACTCCAGTTTTTGTTTTTATATATCATCGCCATGATTGTCTTCTGCTACGCCAAGAATAAAAGCATGACCAGGTCCATCCGGATCATCGAAAACATGCTCCACGACTTGCGCGTACGGGTGGTTAACAAATTGCGGCGGACATCATTGCGCCAAATGGAGTCTTTCAGCAAAGGAGATATCTATACTAAAATTTCACAGGACACCGTGACTATTTCCCAATCTGCCTTTTTCCTGGTCAACATTGTCCAGGCACTGGTGATGGTTGTCTGTTGTCTTCTCTATATTGCCTGGCTTTCGCCTGGGGCTTTTTTCATGACGGTCATTGGCATCATCATAGCGATTAGCATCTACTGGGGGCATCGGCAAAAACTGGTCCGCGACATGGCCGAAATGAATAAAAAGGAGGGCGAAATTGTCGAGGCCGTCTGTGACATCGTCGAGGGCTACAAAGAACTCTATGGGAACCAGAAGCGAAACGAGGGTGTTTTCAAACATTATTCTGGACTGGCCGAGGAATCCAGAACCGTCAAAGTCCGCGCCAACGACACTTTCATACTGGAAATCATGTTCACGCAGATTTTCTTCTATCTGCTGATTGGGGCCGTGGTTTTCATCCTCCCCGAAATTGTCCCTACCTACTCAGTCGTCGTCATACGCGTCACCGCCGCAATTCTGTTTATTGTCAATCCCCTGGACATTATCGCCACCACCGCCCCACTTATCACCCGGGCCAATTCGGCCTTGAAGAACATCTACGATTTGGATGACGTGCTCACCGCCCCGCAAACAGACGCCGACCGGCCCTTCCAGGCCCCATCCCAATTCCTGAACTTTCAGGAAATCACCGGGCACAGCCTCCAGTTCACCTATCGCGACGCCGAGAACAATCCCCTGTTCACGGTCGGGCCGTTCGACTTGCACCTCATGCGTGGCGAGACGGTCTTTTTCGTTGGCGGCAATGGTTGCGGCAAAACCACGCTCATGAAAATCATCTGCGGCCTCTACCAGCTCAATAGCGGGGAGCTCCGGTTGGACGGCCAAAGGCTGGAGCAGAACAACTATCAGGACTACCGGGAGCTCTTCTCGGTCATCTTCTCTGATTTCCATCTCTTTGATCGACTCTATGGGCAGGAAGAAGTCGACCCCACAACGGTCAACAACTGGCTCAAAAAGATGGACATTGCCCACAAGACGCAGTTCAGCAAAGGCCGGTTCACGCACACCGACCTCTCCACCGGACAACGCAAACGCCTCGCTCTCATCGTCGCCCTCTTGGACGACCGGCCAATTGTCATGCTCGATGAATGGGCCGCCGACCAAGACCCACAGTTCCGAACTTTCTTCTATGAGACACTCCTGGCCGAATTCCGGGCGGCGGGCAAAACCGTCCTGGCAGTCTCCCATGATGACCGTTATTGGCATCTGGCCGACAGAGTCGTCAAAATGGAGTACGGGCAACTAGCACGAAACCTTTACGGAGCCTCCACCTCCCAAAACGAAACATGCCAATAATGCCAAAGCCACAGAACAATCACCCCGAATCCCTCTGGCGACGGATTAAATCCTACCTGTTCGTCGTGGGAATGGCCCTGCTTTTTCTCCTCATTTTATTGTGGAATCACATTTTCATCTCCATCAAGCCCGGTGAAGCAGGCATACTTTGGCTTCGTTTCTTCAATGGAACAATTACCGACAAAGTTTTCACCGAGGGCCTGCATGTCATCTGGCCCTGGGACAGTATGACCATCTACACCGTTCGCCAACAAGTGGCCAACCGCGAATTAGAAGCCCTGACCAAAAGCGGTCTGAAAGTCACGGTCACTTACGCCGTCCGCTACTGTCCCGAGTACTCCATGCTGGGACTCCTCCATGTCGTTGTCGGACCGGATTATCTCGAACGCGTCATTCTACCGGACATTGAGGCGTGCCTCCGCCATACGGTCGGACAGTTTGACAGCGAGGAGCTCTACACCTCTTCCGGCGCGGTGGTGGAAACTATCGTCAACCAGACCATCAATAATATCGGACAATCCTTTGTCAGAATCGACACCGTCAACATCCGCAAAATCATGCTGCCACCGGCTATCCAGAAAGCCATCGATGTCAAACTCGAGCAATCTGAAATTGCCAAAAGTTATGTCTATCGAATCGAAATCGAAGAAAATGAAGCCTTACGCCGGCAAATCGAGGCGGACGGGATCAGCGCGGCCAACCGCATTTTGGCCGATTCACTCACTCCGGACCTGCTTCGCTTCCGCGGCATTCAGGCCACCGAGGCCATCTCCACCTCCGACAACGCCAAGGTCATTGTCATCGGTTCCGGCAAAGACGGCTTACCCATCATCCTCGGTGGCGACCGCTAAGAGGACAGCATGACGAGAGCGCAACAAATCAAATACTGGACTGGCACCGCCTTGGCGACCGTGGCCATCGCCTATTTTCTCGCCCGCTTTCTTGCCGCCCGACAACCCGATTTCGCAAAAATCTGCCATGAAAGAAAATTAGTTGCGACCAGCAAGAGTGCCGATCCCGTTGATTTGGCGGTTGTCTGGGACCGCAACTATTATGACAACCAGGGCTTTATTGAAGGCATCGACATCGCCATTGACTACCTCAACTTACATGGTGGCCTGCTGGGGCGGCCAGTCACATATACCCAATACTCCGAAGCGAACACCCTCAAGACCGCCCGCAAAATCGCCCTGAACACCCGGCACTCCGTCGTCATTGGTCATAACGACAGCGACACGTCTATTCCGGCCTCGAACACCTACAACCGAGCCGGTCTCTTGTACATATCCCCTTTTGCCACCAATCCTCTTCTCACGGCCTACGGCTATCCGCTGGTGCTCAGACCGCAGGTGCAAGATGAACACGCTGAGAAAGATTTCCTCAAACTGCTCGACCATTTGCAGGTCCGCAAGATCGCCATTGTCAGCAGACTGCACCATTATATGATGGCGTACCACCGCTATCGGGAGAAGGAGGCCATAGGCCACGGCATCCAGGTGGTTTTTTCGCAAAGCTATTCCGAAACAAAAAACGACGTTCCAATGCTCGCCTACCAGATTATTTCCTCTGGGGTCGATTGCCTTCTGCTTATCGATGAGTTGCCGCAAGCTGCCACACTGATCAGGCACATCCGCAAACAAGGCGGAACCTTTCCCATAATTGGCACCGATAACTTCGAAACTGGCGTCGACCTCAACTCACTCATCGAAGAACGACTGCTTAATTCTGGGAGGATCTTGTTGATCACCTACATACGAGAATTGAATCAAGCGAAAGCGGACTTGAACTGGCCACCGGCTGAATACTTTTTCCAAGAAATCGTCCGGCGTCAGATAAGCCCAGCGGCCTATGATTTCATTTGCACCAGTTTTGATAACGTGATGCTGTATGCCCAGGGGGTGCAAAGAGCACAGTCTTTCAACCCTATCGCCATCACTGCTGCCATTAAATTCGGCCCGCCCAGCCAAGGCGTGTTTGGACCCTATAAAATTGGCCTCAACGGCGATGCCATCGGGCTCAATTTTGTCTTCAAGGAGTACAAGAACGGGGCTTTTCACGAATTCACCATCGACTAGAGGGGATCGCAGCAATCATGATTCCAATCTTTCTTTTTCTCGCCGTCATCCTCGCTTCCACAGCTATCGCACACGCCGGCAGGCATCTCAAGTTCGGCTTCTGGGGGTACTTTTTCGCATCCATCCTCCTGACACCCTTGATTGGTCTCCTTCTGCTCATTGCCGGACTGCCAGTCGATAAACCCGACAACGACAGCACTGACCAGGACGCGAACTCCTGACCGGCATTAACGAAGTAAGAAATTACTATTGTTATTCTTATGACAAAAAAAAAGACTCTGCCAGCGGAAGTCATCGTCAGGAAGACCAAGAGCACGTCGCAACTGCCGGCCACCCTGGTTGAGGCACTTCTGAATTGTCAAGCGTGCAACGCGACGGGATCGCGCCACTTCCATCGGGACGGGACGAGCGACACGCAGTCATACGGGGAACTTCTTGAGCAGGCCAGACGAACGGCGTCAGGGCTTCTCGCCAGTGAGTTCCGCCCTGGCGACAGGCTTCTGCTGCAGCTTCCCGAATCGGCGCAGGTCATCGGAGCTATTTGGGGGTGCATCCTCGCCGGCATTGTTCCCATTCCTTTCAACGCCCCGCCTTCCTACCGGCAAGACAACAGCCAACTGCGAAAACTCCTCGCTGTCTGGCCGACTTTTGACAAACCTTGCATTTTCACCGATCGCACGACCGCAGCCGCGATCCGAGACTGTCAAGCAAGCAATCCTGATTTCCAGCCCAGAACCGTCCTCTGGGAAGATCTGCTGGAACACCCTCCGGGGGACGATTGGCCATTGCCGTCCCCCAGCGATACCGCGGCCATTTTCCTCACTTCCGGCAGTACCGGTATTCCCAAGGGCGTGCCACTCACCCACGAGAATATCTTGGCTTTCGCCGACGGCCTCAGCAGCAAGCTGAAGCTCAACTCCGAGGATGTTTTTTTCAACTGGCTGAGCATGGAACACACTGGCTCGCTACTGTTGGGATGCGTCGCCCCGCTGGTCCTCCGCGCCGAACAGCTCCACGCCCCGGTGGAAAATATTCTGGAACGCCCGCTGAATCTTCTCGACATCATGACCGCGCACCGCGTTTCCTTCGCCTGGCTGCCCAATTTCGCCTGTTCGCTTCTCGTCCAGCAAGAAGAGGCCCTGCGCGCCGGGAGCTGGGATTTGAGTCCAATGAAGGTTCTGGCAAACGGCAGCGAATCCGTGGTCTCGCGGACGGCGCGGCGGCTGCTGACTCTCCTCGCACCCCACGGTTTCCCGAAAGGGGCCATGCGGCCAACCATGGGAATGGCCGAAACATGCTCGGCCGTCGTCTGGTCAGACGGCTTCCACCTGGAGGATACCAAGGACGATGACGCCTACGTCGACTTGGGCACGCCGATACCCGGCCTGGGTATTCGTATCGTCGATGAGTCAGGCAATGTCGTGCCACAAGGGCAAACCGGCCGGCTTCTCTTCAAGGGCGACATGGTCATTGACGGCTACCTCCAGACCCAAGCAGGGCCGCCTGTCACCAATGCCTTTCCCGCTCCCGGCTGGCTCGATTCCGGCGATTTGGGCTTCATTCAGGGAGGACACCTCTATATCACTGGCCGGATAAAAGATGTCATCATTGTCAACGGGCACAACTACAGTCCCCAGGAAATCGAAACTGCGGCGGCCAAACAACCAGGTATCATTGCCGGCTGCCTGGCCGCCTGCGGCTTCCGCCGTCCCGGCGAGGCGACTGAGACACTCGCACTCTTCTACAGCCTCGAAGCCTCCCAGCCCAACGATGCCGCCTTCCAGCAATCCCTGCGGGCAACCATTTTCCGGCAAACTGGCCTCTCCCCAGGGTTAATGATCCATCTCGCCAAAAAAGATTTCCCCAGGACTGTCACCGGCAAAATCCGCCGGGTGGAGCTTCGTAACCTCTTGGCGGCTCTGCCGCCTGAAAATCAGGAAGTGCCATCGCCGGCGGGCACGCCGAATGGCATGAACGACAATGCCCCGAAGCCAATGGCCAGGGCATGGAGCGAGCAAATTGCCCGCCTGTGGACACAGCATCTGGGCGATGTCGCTCCCGGTCCCGACGACACTTTCTTCGGCTTGGGTGGTGGGTCCATCCAGGCGGTCAGGATGCTTGCCGATCTCTCGAAACTCAGCGGCAGGCAGCTTTCCACCGTCACCCTCTTCGCCAATCCAACCCTTCGTCACCTTGCCGACTATCTCGCCACGCCCGCCACGCCCGCCACGCCCGCCACGCCCGCCACGCCCATCACGCCCGCCACGCCCGCCACGCCCGCCACGCCCATCACGCCCGCCACGCCCGCCACGCCCATCACGCCCGCCACGCCTGCCACAGTCCCTTCATCCCGTCTTCTCCTGGAGAACGAGGGCGTGGCGGTCATCGGGATGGCCTGCCGTTTTCCCCAAGCGGAAAATCTCGAGCAATTCTGGACACTCTTGGAGCGGTCCGGCGAGGGCATTACTTTTTTCCCGGTAGAGGATGCCATTGCCGCGGGCGTTCCACCCGCCATTGCCAACGATCCGAACCATGTCAATGCCGCGCCACTCCTGAAGCAAATCGAAGAATTCGACTGCGACTTCTGGAACATTTCGGGGCATGACGCACGGATAATCGACCCCCAGCAGCGCCTGTTCTTGGAAGTCGCCTGGGAAGCATTTGAGAATAGCGGCATCATTCCCTCCGCCTCACTCGGACAAGTCGGAGTTTTCGCCGCCGCCGGCACCAACACCTATCTGAGCAACAACATCCTGGCAAATAAAACTTGGCTACGCCGGAACAACGAGGGAAGACTGTTCACCGTAGATTCGCTCAACGGTCTCAGCCTCATGCTTGCCAGCGACAAAGATTATCTCGCCACCAGAACGGCTTTCAAACTCGACTTGACTGGCCCGGTCATGGCCGTCCAAAGCGCCTGCAGCAGTGCCCTCACCGCCATTCATCAAGCCATCTTGGCCCTCAAAAACGGCAGTTGCGCCATGGCCCTGGCCGGCGGCAGCGCCATCATGGTACCACCAAAAGCCGGCTATACTTTCGCCGAAGGGATGATTACCAGCCCGGACGGACATTGCCGCTCCTACGACGCAAAAGCAGCCGGCACCCTCTTCGGCAGCGGCGCCGGAGCCGTGCTCCTCAAACCCCTTCGCCAGGCCCGGGAGGACGGCGACCGCATCCTGGCCGTCATCCGCGGCAGTGGCCTCGCCAACGACGGGGCCAATAAAATGAATTTTGTCTCGCCTAGCCAGGCCGGAGAAGTCCGGGCTATTCGCGAAGCCATTCAGACCGCAGGCTTTTCTCCCGATACCATCGGCTATATCGAAGGGCACGGAACGGGCACGCCGCTGGGCGACCCCATTGAAGTCCATGCCCTGACAGAGGCCTTCCGGATGGACACGGATAAGCGTTCCTTCTGCGCCCTAGGTTCCGTCAAATCCAACTTCGGACACTTGGGAATTGCCGCCGGAATCGCCGGCTTCATCAAGGCCGTCCTCGCCCTGCAGCACCAGAAGCGGCCTGGCACAGTCCACTTCCACTCTCCCAATCCTCTCTGTGATTTGCCGACTTCGCCCTTCTTCGTCACCGCCGAAACGCTGCCCTGGCCTCAACCCGCAGACCATCCACGAAGAGCCGCCGTCAACTCCCTGGGCATGGGCGGCACCAATACCCACGTTATTCTCGAAGAAGCCCCCCCGCAACACATTGCCGCGGAGGCAGACAGCGAGGGCGACGTTCATATCCTCCCCCTAGCCGCCGTCAGCGCAGAAGCCTTGACCAGCCTCCAGCGCAGCTATCTCGATTGGCTGCCCCGACATCAGGACACGTCACTGACCGACATCTGCCGGACGGCGCAAACCGGCAGAAAGACCTTCACAACGCGGACGGCATACGCTTTCACGACTCGAGAACAGCTCATCACCGCACTTTCAGCACCAGCCATCTGCCAACCTGCCAACCCCAAAGAAGAAAAAATCGTCTTCCTCTTCACGGGACAAGGCGCGCAAACCCTCGGCATGGGGCGGGAACTGTATCGGCGCTTCCCCGTCTTCCGTGCAACTTTCGCTGAATGCGACCAACTCTTCAAGACACATCGCCACGAGTCCCTGCACGATGTGCTTTTCGCCGAGGGGGACGAAGCGGCCTCCCGACTCAACCAGACCTTTTGGACGCAGCCGGCGCTCTTTTCCCTGCAGGCGTCGCTGATACGACTATACGAATCACTGGGCATTCGGCCTGACATTGCCTGTGGACACAGCATCGGCGAGATCGCCGCCATCTTCTGCGCCGGCGTGATTTCCCTTCCCGATGCCGTCCGGCTCGTGGATATCCGCAGCCGCCTCATGCAGAATCTCCCCGGCAACGGGGCCATGGCCGCCGTCCGCGGCGAGCCGTCTGCCGTCCTGGCCTGCCTCAAAAGCGCCGACGTGAACTGCGAGATTGCCGCCGTAAACTCCCCCCAGGATGTCACCCTCACCGGGGCTGCCGGGCAAATTGAAGCCGCTGTCAGCTGTCTGAATGCGAAAAATTTCCTGGTCACCCGGCTAAAAGTCTCTCAGGCATTCCATTCGCATTTCTTAGAGCCGATGCTTGACGAATTCCGCAATGCCTTGGGCGCGATGGAGTTCAGAAAGCCAACCTGTCATCTTCTTGCCAACGTCACGGGTGGCGAACACAGCTCCGACACCCTCAATCCCGATTACTTTGCCCGCCACGCCCGTTCGACCGTGCGTTTCCATGACAATCTGCAGACGGCCATAACCCTGGGGGGCACCCTCTTTCTCGAACTCGGCCCCCATCCCGTCCTCTGCAACTTGGCCAGACCGACTTTGCACGCGGCCGGCCTTCCCTGGTATCCCTCCCTGCTGCGCGAAAAAAACGAGCAGCAGGTACTTGGCGGAACGTTGGCCGAACTGTTCAAGCGAGGAATCACCCTCGACTGGAATGGCTGGCCGCCCGACGCCGCAGGCCGCAGAACCGAACTACCAACCTACCCTTGGCAGCGGCAACGGCAATGGCTTGAACCCGACGACGACGCAGTACCCACTGCAGACCACGAAAACTCTTTCCTGGAGCACGCAATCGACCTCATCGAGGACAGACGACGGGTCTATAGCCTGCAATACAGCCCAAATACTTTTCCCGAACTCGCCGAGCACCTGGTTTTCGGGAAAATCGTGCCTCCGGCCGCACTTTACGTCTCCCAACTCCTGATGACCGCCCAAGACTGGACCAAGGCCGAAGCCGTCGCCCTTCACGATGTCACTTTCATCAAGCCAATTGTCGTCCCGGAACAACACCCCCTGAGCCTGCAATTCGTCGTCCGTCCCGTCCAGCAGGACGGTGTCATCGCGGCCGGCATGTCCATCGTCAGCTTGAGTCCTGACGGCGCGCCTGTCCGTCACGTGGAGGCCGATTGCCAGCCACTGACCGCCAGTATCCCGAACGAGGCGACCTTCTCTCTCCCGGATGCCCAAAAACTCTGCACCCTTGCTCTTCCGCCCGATGACCTGCCCGGACATCTGGCTTCTGTAGGAATTACCGTCGGGCACTCCTTCCGCTGGCTCACCAAAGTGCGAAAAGACGCGGCGGGGCACGCCCTGGCTGAGTTGCACCTTCCAAACGGCTTGCCTGCCGACACTGCGGCCAAACTGCCAGGAGGCCTTCTCGACTGCCATTGGCAGGTCATCCTGGCGGCACTCCCGGCCTTTCCCACCCAAACCATGATTCCCGCCCACGTTGACGAAATCATCCTCCACCAGAGGCCCTCGGCAACGACCACCACCCTGTACGCATTCGCCACCATCCGGCACCAGCAGACAGACTTTCTGCTTGCAGATGTGACCCTCTTTGATCCGCAAGGCAACGTCCTCATGCAAACAGGCGGATTAAGACTCGAAACGGTCGAACCGACCATCCTCGGTGGACTGACTGACAGACCACGTTTCCTTGCCCGCACGTGGATGCCACTGCCCATTGCCGCACCCGGCCCGGCCATGCCCACAACCGACAATCTTTCTCGCGAAAAACCGCTCGTCTACCGCTTCGCCTCGGAGTCTGACAATACGGCGGCAATGGGGCTGGACTTTCTGGCATTCGTCCGTCGTTTGCCTACGACGGGCGGCCGCCTAGCGGTGGTGACGTGCCAAGGACAAATCGTCAAAGACGGCGAATCACCGAATCCCACCCAGACCGCCCTTTGGGCTTTCGCCACCAGTCTCGCCGCCGAAAAACCGGACTGGACGATCCTGCTCCTGGACACGGACAATGCCACCGGCAGTGACGGCGTCCTCAACACCCTCCTGGCAGACACTTCGCCACTCTGGGCAGCTGCCGGCAAACAGCGACTTGCCCTGCGCAACGCCAGCCTCTTCCGCGAAAAGATCGCCGATATGGAGCGAGTCCCCCCCATCGATAATCCGCCACCAGCCTTCAGCCCCGACGCTATCCAACTCATCACCGGCGGCACCGGCGGCATCGGCATGAACCTCGCCCAATGGCTCTTGGAGCATGGGGCCAGACATCTCGTCCTCACAGCCCGACATGCCCCCAGCACGAAGGCCGCCACTCAGATCGATGCCTGGCGCCGCCAGGGATACGATGTCCAGGCCGTCATCGGCGATTGCGGACAGCCCCAGGAAACCAACGCCCTCATGCGCAACATTCAGAAAACTGGACTGCCGATAGAGTACGTCTTCCATCTGGCCGGAACCAGAGCCGACGCTATGTTCGAGTCGATGGACAACCACGACTGGAACGGCATCCTGAGTACAAAAGTCGGCGGATTCCAAAACATTCTCGCTTGCCTCCCCCCGGATTCCACAACCAAAGTGCTTGCCTTCACCTCCGTGGCTGCCTGGCTCGGCGGCGCGGGACAAGGCCAATACGCCGCTGCCAATGCCGCCCTGGAAGCCATAGTTCTTCGGACCCGACAAACCACCGGCCGTGACTGCCGGGCTATTGCCTGGGGACCATGGGAAGCAACCACCGGAATGATGGCGGAATTAGAGGACAATCAACGCCGGCGGCTCGAAAGGCTCGGCTACCGATATCTGAAATTTGCTGAAGCCCTCGCGGCCATGGGCCGCGTCATGTCGGATCAGCCATCCGCCGCCGCTCCGCTCGCCGTCTTGGCGGGCCAGCCGGAACAGCAAACAGCCGCCCTGCCCAAAGCTTCGCCCACCACGGCCCAGGGAGTCGCCAGCCCGTTGCTGTCCCGCCTCCGTCACCTCACGGCGGAACAGGCCAAGCCACTCATTACCGACTATCTCCTCCAGGCTATTGCCGAACTCGGCCATGCCGGCGCTGGGGAAAACATTGCAGCCGACGCCTCATTCGCCGAAGCTGGAATGGATTCCCTCGCCATCCTCGACCTCCGGCGACAACTGGAAAAAGACTGCGGCCGGCGCTTGCGCTCCTCACTCGTCTTCGATTATCCCAGCCCCGAAAAACTCGCCGCCTTCCTGGCGGGGGAACTCGCCCCCAAGGCGCAGGACGGCCAGGAGCATTCGCCAGAAATAACACCGCCTGCCAACTTGACCTCGACCAGGACTGTTCCGCGTGTCTCCACCAGTATCGGGTGCAATTCCCAAAAGTGGGTCATTGCGCGATGGGGTAAACACTACCCCCCCCCATTTTTTTTGCAAGTACTCGACTTGCTTTTTTTTGTTGTCGTTGTATGGTATGCTAAACCGCATATATTCAAGGAGTTGCGACGATGGCGATGGAAAAGCAACGCGATTTGGCAAAGGAACTGGTGAAGCTGTGTGGTCTGGTGCGCGGATCGATTGTCCATACGACGCGCAAGTGCGGGCGCGCACAATGCGAATGCGCGAAAGGCAAGCAGCATCCGTTCTGCTACCTGTCGCGGTCTTCAGCTGGTTCGAAAAACAAGATCCAGTATGTGAAGCCGTCCGAGGAAAAAGCGTTTGAGCGTGCCGTGGCCATGTATGAGCGCGCATGGGCAATCATCGAGGAACTGTCTGAACTCAACATCAAGGAGATCAAGGAAAATGGGAATGACGGACGAAGAACTGAACGCCCTGGTGGAAAAAAAGCTTCTCGAACGCAAAGCCGAGATCGTCCAGGCGCTGAAAACATTCAACCGGAGCCCGTCGGCGAAGACCTTCAAGGAAGCGGAAAACACACCGGATCGCCTGTTGGGACAGGCGATGGACGACATCGTGGCGGAGGTGCTGCAAAAGACGGTGGGAGACGTCCGAATAGAAAGGCCCGCTAAAAAAAACTCCGGTACCACGGGCAAAGGCTGACCAGCATTCAGCTCAAGCATGGGAAGTATACCTCGATTACCGGGGCCTACTATCTGCCCGTAAAAGAGAAGCGTCGCGGGCGCAAGCGCGGCACGGGTAGACGCGGCGTGGCGGGCACAGGCAGGTTTCCCGCTTTGCTTTTGTTAGGCGTCCTTGCCGGCGCTTCGCCTGCTTTGTGCGAGGATGTCACGCTGGAAGGGCTGCGAGACTCCTACGAAGAGGCGTCCAATGCGTTGCGCTTACGGGGCCGGGACATTTCGGCCAAGCGCGTCGGCACGATCAGCCGGGCTGTCGGTCATGCTTCCCTGAAAGCGAGGGAACGACGGCTCGCTTGTCTTCGTGTGAGCAACGAGGCCGAGGGAAAAAGACTCGCGGTCGCCATGGACGGGGGACGCGTCATCATACGAACGAACAAGCGCGGGCGCAAGACCGCCAAGGGCTATCATACCTATGCCGCCGACTGGCGCGAACCAAAGCTGTTCATCATCTACGAACTGGACGCCGAGGGCCGGAAAATGCGCAAGGGACTTGAACGCTGCGACGGCACCATCGGCGGCCCGGAGGACATCACTCGGCTGCTGGTGGCGGAGCTCAGGGCGATGGGCGCGCAGAACGCGAAATCAATCACGTTCCTGGGCGACGGCGCAAAATGGATATGGAACAGGATTGACCAGATTATCGAAGAAGTCGGCATCGACAGAGCGCGCGTGTCAACCTGCCTTGACTACTACCACGCGGTCGAGCATCTTGCACGCGTCGCGGAGGCTAAGACGTTTGCAAGCCAGATCGAGAAGCGCGCGTGGCTCGACAACATGAAAAAACTGCTCAAGAAGGCTCCTCCCGCAGTGTTCCTTGCTGAACTGGCCAAATCAAGACGGCGTGGCAACGCGGTCATCAGGCGGGAATATGCGTATTTCAAAACCAACATGTCGGCAATTGACTATGCCAGGCTCAGCAGAGAGAAACAGCCGATTGGCTCTGGAGCGATTGAAAGCGCCGTGCGCAGAATCGTGAACCTGAGAATCAAAGGTGCGGGCACGTTCTGGAAGCTGGAGAACGCGGAGGCGGCACTCCACCTGAGGTGTCAGCTTAAAACCAACAACTGGAGCATGTTCTACGCCGATTTACTCAATGGCCTGGCTGCATAGGCGCTACCCACTTTTGGGAATTGCACCCCCAGTATCCAGAACATCCCCGACAACGCCATCGCCGTCATCGGCCTGGCCTGCCGCTACCCGGGAGCTTGCGACTCACCCGATAAGCTCTGGCAATTTCTCCGTGACGGTCAATCCGCCATCACCGAAGTGCCCGCCTACCGTTGGTCAGTCGACGACTACTACAGCCCCGATGCCACCGCACCCGGCAAAATGCGTTGCCGTTTCGGCTCCTTTCTCGGCCCGGTCGAAGACTTCGACTGCCAGTTTTTTCGAATGTCCAAAAAAGAGGCGGAATGCCTCGACCCCCAGCAACGACTCCTCCTGGAGCTTTCCTGCGAGGCCATCGCCGACGCCGGCTTGGCCAAAACAGCCCTCGCTGGCTCGCGAACGGGTGTCTTCATCGGTCAAAGCGGCTTCGACTTCGCCGTCCAGCACACGAATCTGGACAGCCTCAATGAATTGACCCCATACGTGGGCTCCGGCTGCTCCTTCGCCCCCGCCGCTGGCAGAATCGCCTTCTTCCACGATTTCCACGGCCCGGCCTACGTGCTGGATACCGCATGTTCTTCCTCCTTGGTCGCCGTCCACAATGCCTGTCGCAGCCTGCAGAACGGCGACTGCGACTTGGCCCTGGTCGGAGCTGCCAACCTCATCCTCAGCCCGGCCATGACCATCAATTTCGACAAATTGGGATTACTCGCCCCCGATGGCCGCATCCAAACTTTCGACGCGGCCGCTCACGGCTTCGTGCGCGGGGAAGGCGCCGGCATGATCATCTTGAAAAAATTGCCGGATGCCCTGAGGGACGGCGACCGCCTGGACGGTCTTATCCTTAGTTCAGCCATCAACGAGGACGGCAGCAGCAACAGTCTGATGTCACCCAACGGCCTCGCCCAAGTCGATGTCATTCGCCAGACCCTGCAGGGAGCTGGCATCACCCCCGACGACATGGATTTCCTGGAAACCCACGGCACGGCTACACCCGCCGGCGATCCCATGGAGCTGAACGCCCTGGCCGATGTCTTCGCCACCACAACGCGTCGCCGCCCATTGCGCATCGGCTCAGTAAAAACCAACTTTGGCCACCTTGAGGCCGGCGCCGGAATGCTCGGCATCTGCAAGCTTCTCCTGTCCATGCGCCATAACGCCTTGCCACCGCACCTCAATTTTGAGCACGGGACTGCCGAATTCGACTGGTCTTCTGGCTGCTTGGAAGTCAACCGCACCCTGTCGCCCTGGGCACGCAGCGACCGTCCGCGAATCGCGGGTATCAGCGGCTTTGGCTTTGCCGGGACGAATGCCCACATCATTCTGGCGGAGCCACCATTGACCGGCTCTGCCGGCCGCCCCCGTTTGGCCGCACCGGTATTCGACCGCCAGCGATGCTGGTCGGCGGCAGCCGAACGCGCCCGCCTGGGGCGACAATCCGCAACGAACCTCCACATCATGCAAGAGCATCTCAGACTAATGCAACAGTACCTCAACCTGCGTAGCACCAACAACTCTCAGGCATCAAGCAAAACTGACGGTGACTTATATGGACACTGAGCGAATAGCATTCGCCTATCTAGCCGAGGTAATTGCCAAAACCAGCGGCATTCCAGCTGCCGATCTCACCCCCGACACGGACCTCCTCGCGATGGGGTTGGATTCCCTAATGTTTGTCCAAATCGGACGCGTCATCGAAAAGGACTACGGATTGGCAATCCCTATCCGCAGCTTTTACGACGATCTGCACAGCGTACGACAACTCGCCAACAAACTCGCGGCTTGTCCCACCCGTACCGGCTATGCCGCCGCCGTCCACAACACCGCCCCCAAACCGCCCACCGCCGACGGCCCACCGCCTGTCACCACCACCATCTCCGGAGATAAGTCGCAAGATAACTCCGTCGATAAGGTCATGATGGCGCACATTGAATTGATGCAGCAGTTCTTCGCCCACACCGGGCCTGCCGCCACCCCCGCCACTGCCGCCACCCCTGCGGCACCCGTTGCCAAAGCAAAGTCGGTTACCGACAATGCGACCGAGGAAGAGCGGCGCGCCGCCACTGAAATGCGCTTGCGCTTCACGGGAGTCGACCCTAATCCGCGCTCCGATTTGACCAAGGCCCAGCACAAATTCATCCAGGCATTGATCCAACGACTATGGCAACGCTGCCCCGCTTCCAAGCAGTGGACAGAGGAATTCCGTCCCTGGCTGGCGGACTGGAAGTTCTTTGTGCAAGTTCGCCGAGATACGAAGGCAATGCGCTTCCCCCTCCTCGCGGCCAAATCCGCCGGTTCATACGTGTGGGACATGGACGGCAACCGCTACATCGACCTGGCCATGGGCATGGGGGCCCATTTCTTCGGCCATTCCCCAACATTCATTGACGATGCCATCCGCAGCCAGATGCTTCAATCTTCCGCCATTGGCTGGCAGGCGCCGCTCGCCGGTTCTGTCGCCCGCAAAATCTGCCAGTTGACGGGCTTCGACCGCGCCGCGTTCTTCGTCACCGGTTCCGATGCCGTCATGCTTGCCATGAGGCTCGTCAGGGCGGCCAGAGGCCGTTCGCTGGTGGTCCAATTTGCCGGTGCCTATCACGGCATCTGCTCGGATATGCTGGGTGGGCAAAGCGAACGCGGCACCATCCCCATGTCGCCTGGCATCCCCGAAGCTTTCGTCCAGGACATCCTCATCTTGGACTATGGTTCCGATGAAGCCCTGGACGTGATCAAGCAAAGAGCAAACGAACTGGCCGGGGTCTTTGTCGAGCCTGTCCAAGGGCGAAAAGTCAGCCTGCAACCCCAACGCTTCCTCCGCCAACTGCGCAAAGTCACCGCCGACAGTGGAATTCCCCTGGTTTTCGACGAGATGGTCAATGGCTTCCGCATTGCCCCGGGCGGGGCCCAGGAATGGTTCGGTGTCCATGCCGACGTGGCTGTCTACGGCAAAATCATCGGCGGCGGCCTGCCGCTGAGCGTCATTGCCGGCAAGGCCGAGCTGATGCGATGGATTGATGGCGGCGTCTGGAACTTCGACGACGATTCCTTCCCCTGCACCGACAACATCTCCACCGGAGGGACGCACAACCGGCACCCGCTGGCCCTGGCAGCCGCCAATGCTGTGCTCGACCACATTGAGGCCGTGTCCGCCGAACTGTATCCCGCCCTGCGCGAGCGAATTCGGCGCATGGCCGATTCGCTGAACGTTTTCTTTGAAAAAGAGAACGTCCCCATTCAATTCAGCCATTTCGGGACTCAATTCCGTTTCGACAGCCAGTCCTTCCCGTTCGAGATGGAGCTTTTCTACCACCTCCTCCTCGAACGCGGCATTTTCACCTGGGAGCTCCATGGCTGCAATCTTTCCACCGCCCATTCGGACGCGGACTGCCAAGAAATCGTCGCCGCCGTCAAAGATGCCGTCCAAACCCTGCGCCAAGGCGGCTTTGCTTTCGCCTCACCCAACCAGCGTCGCTTTTTCTTCCCGATGTCCTCGGTGCAACGACGCATCTACTCCCTGACCAAGCGCAAAGACGCAGAGATGCCCTACCATCTCTCCGGAATATGGGAACTCACCGGGGAAATTGACCGGGACAAAATCGAAGACTGCCTCCACCAAGTGATATGTCGACACGAATCATTGCGGACTTCTTTCGTTGTCGTGGATGGGGAATTCTATCAGCACATCATCAGCGAACCCCGCTTCCACCTGGAGACGCTCCCACCCAGTCAGGACCCGCCGCTGGACATCCTGAGCCGCTTCGTCAAACCCTTCGACTTGGCCGAACCCCCACTGCTCCGGGTCGGACTCATGAAAACGTCAAACCATGAGCATCTCCTTTTCCTGGATATGCACCATCTAGCCGTCGATGGCTTGTCCATCAATGTCATCATCAACGAATTCCTACAACTCTACGACGACCAGGCACTCCCCGCAGTCAAGCTTCAAGCCAGACACCTGCAACAACGGCTGGACGACTATCTGCTCAGCGAACAGGCCCAAACAGACGAGGTCTTCTGGAGGCACATCCTGCCCGAATCACCGGATTCACTCCCCCGCCTGGAACTCCCGCTCGACCATCCCCGCCCCGAAGTCCAAGACTTCCATGGCGAGAGACTGGTATTGCGGCTGCCCGAGCCGGCTTTGCTTGCCTTCCGGCACTACGCCAGACGCCATAAATCATCAGGTTTCGCCGTCATGCTGGCCCTCTACACCGCCTGGCTGCATCGGCTCACTGGCCAAAACGACCTGCTGCTGGGCTTGCCCGCCAGTGGACGAATAGGAGTTGACAGCGAAACGGCCGTCGGGATGTTCGTCAATACCGTCATCCTAAGAGAAAAAATCCAGCCGGGAACTTCGTTCGCCACCCTGCGCGACGATGTTCGCGAACGCCTGTTCGCACTCCAGGAACATAGCAACCTCCCCTTCGGTGAACTCCTGCAACGACTGAATATCCCCCCGGCCACTGACCGCGCCCCGCTTATCGACACCATGTTCTCCTACGAAAACGCTGGCCGGCGCGAGCTCCGCTGCCAGGGATTCCAAGGTAAAATAATCGAACAGTTCGAGGGGGCCGGGATGTTCGATATCCTCTTCGATGTCATTGAAACGGACGGCGATATCATCGTCAATTTCTCCTATCCCAAGCAACTCCTGGAAGCAACCACAGCCCAACGCTGGCTAGAGGAATTCCATCATCTCTTCAGCCAAATCATCAACCAGGAAGACAGCGGCGACGCACTGCCCATCGCCTCGCCGACCATCCCGCAGCCCCGACAGGCAATCAAGAAAGTCCCCGTAACGGCGGCGATGGCAACCGAAGCCCTCCCCGGAGCAGCCGAAGCTCTTTTGGCGACTTGTCGCAGCATCCTGCGGAATCCTGGATTGTCCCTTGCCGACCACTATTTCAAGCAAGGGGGTGATTCCATCCAGGCCATTCTCATTATCTCCCGGTTATTTGACCACGGCTGGCTACTGGAAGTCAACGAGATTTTTCAGCACCCGATTCTCGACGAACTTTCCCGGAAACTCACTCGGGCAGACGCTGTGCCGTCCGTCGGCTGTTCCTCGCCGTCTCAAGTCACCTCCGAGCCGGCCGCCGCAGTCGTCGGCCTCTCCCCCCTCCAGAGCTGGTATCGTGAAAAAGGCGAAAAGCCCGGCGAGGCCTATCTGCAGCTTGCGTGGCTCTCCGCCCCCTCCGACGTCACCGTCGCAGCGCTTGAGGCGATCATCGCCCATTGGTTCGAGGCGCATCCCGCGCTTGCCACCGGTTTACGGGAGGACGGGCAGGCCCTACCGCTTGGGAAAAAAGCCTTTCAGGTCACGCAGTACCCCGCCAAGACCCACGAATCCACCATCGTTCACACAACGCGCGGTCTCCTCTCCCTGACGGCAGGCCCCCTCCTCGTCGTAGCCATCCAGCCCAGAAAGAAGGGCCAGACGAGACTGCTCGTCGCCCTCCATCACTGGATTGCCGATGCCATGACTTGGCAGATACTCCTACGCGAATGGACGATGCTGTGGACCGATAGCAAAAACGCGCGTCCGCTCACCAAGCTGCCACCCGAAACAGCCTCTTTCGCACAGTATGCCGGCGCCATCAACAGCCGGCGCGCCTTGGTGAAAGCCGAGGCCGAAAAACCTTTCTGGCGCGAAATGCTCCAGGCTACCCGCCACCAAAAAATGCTGTCCGCAGCGGCAAACACCGAAAATACCGTCGGCCGCGCGGAACTCCTCCTGCCCCCAGAACTCGCCGACCACCTTTTTGGGCCGGCGCACGACAGGTTCGGCACGCGCAGCGACGAGCTCCTGCTGGCCGCCGTGGTCAAGGCGCTCGCCGTCTGGACGGGAGACAAGACGATCGGGCTCCTCCGCGAAAACCACGGGCGCATCCCCAGTGAATTCACGGGACAGCTTGACCTCTCCAACACCCCCGGCTGGCTGACTTCGGCCTACCCGCTCTGCTTTCATCTCCCCTCGCCAACCCCCGACTGCGACGTGACCGTCAAAGCCGTCCGCGACACGGCACGCCGGGTCAACGACCAGGGACTCGGCTTCGGAATCCTGCGCTATCTCGGTCACGATGAAGAACTCAGCCGTCTTCCCCTGCCGCCCTTCGCTTTCAACTATCTGGGACAATTCGACCGCGAAACGACAGTCCATCACGCCTTCGCTCTCCTCCCGGACCCTGTCGCAGAAGAGCAGGACGCAGCCAGAGGCTTCGTCTCACCGATCGAATTTCTCGCCTTCCGCGATAATGGCGGTCTCCATCTCACCGTCACCGCAGCCACTCTCCCCGCGGCACAAGATGTCGCCCAGGCACTCCTCGACCACACGGCGGCGGCCATCAGGGAAATACTAGCTGAGCCGGCGCCGACCAGTCCACAGGACGACCGCCCCGCACAGGCATGGCGGCTTCCCGAAGGCCGTCGCCTGCTGCCAGGATTGGGGCTCACGCCTGTGGACATTGAAGATTGCTGGCCGCTTACCCCCATGCAGGACGGTCTTTTCTTCCAGGCCAGACTGCAACCCGATTCACCCGCCTATTTCGAGCAATTCAGCTTCCTTCTCGATGATGTCGACCCCAATTGCCTCGCGGAGGCCTTCCAGCTCCTCTTCCAGAGCTATCCGACTTTGCGGGCCACCTTCCACTCACTCCCGGGGGACGGGACGCCCGTGCAGCTCATCCATCGCAACCTCTCGCTCCCCGTCACGCGTATCCAAGTACCGAGCGGCTGTCGCCCCGGCAGCGACGAGGAACAACTGGAGGAATTGGCGCGAAAGGACCGCGCCACAGGCTTCGATGTCACCACCGGGCCACTGATGAGAGTCGCGCTACTCGAATGCGGCAAGGGTAGCACCGGCGTCGTTTGGAGTCATCATCATCTCCTCATGGACGGATGGTGCGTCGAACTGCTCTACCGAGACCTACTGACAATTTGCGATACGCTGAAAAAGGGAGAAAAAAACGCCCCCGCCGCCCGCCCGGGGCTACTCCCCTACTTCGACTGGCTCGACAAGCAGCCGAGAACGCTTGCCAAGGATTTCTGGCGCGATCTCCTCAAAGGCTTCGCCGGCCCCTCCAGACTCCCCCCATGGCCTCAGCAGAGTGACGAACAGAGACTGTACAGCGCGGCCGAACACACCGCGATTCTCGAACCCGCCGACACGGCACGCGTCCGGGACTGGGCCGCAGCCAACGCCGCCACGCTCTTCAACGCACTCAAAACCGCTTGGGCTGTCCTCCTGGCGCGATTCGCGGACACGGACGACGTCGTCTTCGGAACCATCGTCTCGGGGCGGCCACCCTTCGTCAGGGACATCGACACCACCATCGGGCTCCTTATCAACACCATCCCTGTCCGCTTCCAGCTCAATGACGACATCACCGCCGAACAGGCGCTTCGTCAGCTGCAGAAACAGGCAAACGACTCCAGGCCGTTCGAGTTCCTGCAGTTGTCCGACATCCAGGATGCCTGCCGGATTCCTGAACTCTACGACCACCTTCTCGTCCTGGAGAACTATCCCATGAGTGAGGAACTCCGGCAGGGTGAAGACGGTGGGACAGCGGGACGCCCCAAGATGCGCGCGCTCCATTCTTTCGAGCAACCGCACTATCCCCTGAGTCTTATTGCCGAACCGTCAGGCGAACAGCTCCGCTTCCGGTTCATGTTCAACCAGAACGTCTATTCCCAAGCCCAAATCGCGCATCTGGCAGCACACCTTCTCCTGCTTCTTCGCGAACTCCCGACAGCTCACGACCAGCCACTCTCACGGCTGAATTTGCTGACCGAGGACGAACGACAGTGGCTCTGCGACTGGAATGACCGGAAAGCCGACTATCCACGCCAAGCCAACCTCATCGACCTGCTGGAAAAACAAGCCGCCCAAACTCCTCAGGCGGTGGCCATCACCTGCACACATCGACCCGATGTGACATACGCCCAGCTCATGGATGCGATCGGCCGCGTCGCCACCGGCATTCGCAGCATGCCCGGCTACGCGCCAAAGAGCCGGCTCGCCCTTTGGCTCTCAAAAAGCAGCGACATGGTCATCGCCATGCTCGCCACCCTCAAGGCCGACTGCGCATACGTCCCCCTCGACCCAATGTACCCCCAGGAACGACTGCAATTCATCCTTTCCGACTGCGGAGCGCCGTTCGCCATCATCGGAGACGATATGCCCCCTCTCCCGGCGGACATTGCAATGCAGCGACTGGCGACACTGCAGGAGACGAAAACGGCGGACTTACGCATGCCACAGCCTCTGCCGGACGATTGCGCCTACGTCATCTACACGTCAGGGTCCACGGGCATCCCGAAAGGCTGCATGGTCTCGCACCGAAATGTCGTCCGTTTGCTCAAAAATAGTAGGATGGAATTCGAGTTCAGCTCCCGCGACGTTTGGAGCAACGTCCATTCGTTCTGCTTCGACTTCTCGGTCTGGGAAATGTACGGCGCACTCCTCTACGGGGGACGCCTCGTCATTCCCGCCGTCGAAGAAATCCGCGATATGTTCGCCCTCTACGACCTCCTGGTGCGTGAAAAAGTCACCGTCTTCAATCAAGTCCCCCCGGCCTTCTACCGCTTCAGCGAAGTGGCAAAAATCAAAGGGATGGACAAACTGCAGTCCATCAAGACGATCATCTTCGGTGGCGACCGCCTGACTCCCGAACTCCTCCAGCCCTGGCTGGCCGCTGTGCCCCTGCAACACACCAGACTGGTCAATATGTACGGCATAACCGAAACCACCGTCCACGTCTCCTGCCATGAAATGACTGCGGCTGAAATAGCCAACAGTCGCGGTCTCAGTCCCATCGGCCATCCCATCCCCGAAACTGAAATCTGGATTGTCGATCGCTTTGGCAATCTTCAGCCGCCGGGAATAGCCGGGGAAATGTGGATCGCTGGAACGGGGGTCTGCCTGGGCTATCTCAACCGCCCCGAACTCAATGCCAAACGCTTTGGCCGGCACCCGCTCAGACCCGATGAACGTGTCTATCATTCCGGCGACCTGGGACGCATCGACCCGGAGTCTAAACAGGCCACCTACCTCGGGCGCAACGACTTCCAGGTTCAGGTGCGAGGCTTCAGAGTGGAAGTCGGCGAAATCGAAAACTGCCTCCGCCAGGCCAGCGCTGTGGACAAGGCCATCGTCCTCCCCTTCGCAGTCGATGGCTCCACGCAACTCGTGGCGTACCTCACCGGCCGCGCCGAGGAGGCGCCAAAAGACTGGCACGATTTCTGCGCGGCCAAACTTCCGCATTACATGATTCCCGCCAAATTCCTCTTCGTCCCGGAAATCCCGCTCACCGCCAATGGCAAGATTGACCGGCGAGCGCTACCCTCCCCATGGGAACAAGCCGTGGAAACGACATCAGACCCTCTTCCGTTGACACCCGTCAGGCAGAAGCTCAGACGACTTTGGGAAACCGTCCTGGGCGGCGTTGCCTTCGGGGCAACGGACAGCTTTTTCACGGCGGGCGGCAACAGCCTGCGGGCAGTCAAACTATCCGCTCTCGTCCAATCGGAATTGGGATTAGCGCTCTCTGTACGGGACATTTTTGACACTCCCCGTTTCGACAAACAAGGAGATTTTCTGGAAGCGCAAGCGCCCTCCGCCGCATCGGCTGACATCGAAGACCTCCTCGCCAACTACTCGCCAGAAGAACTCACCGAAGCTTTGAAACATCTCCAGGGATGACTCGCGGGGGCCCATAGTGCCAAAATCGTGAGCCGCCTGTCGTTCTTTCCACAACCAACATGAAAACACTACCGATTATGATGAAAAACACCAACATGCATCACCGACTGGTTTTTGCCCTCACCCTCGTCTGTCTGCTTGGTTTCGCTGGCTTGGCGCAGGAAAACAAATCTCCCTCCGTCCAAGCACCGGAATGGTGGAAGGTCAGTTCCCGCCGCAACGGCGAGCCATTGGACACATTCCAGAAACATCTCGAACTCCAGTTCTCCGGCGAAAGACTCACGGGTAACGAATCGGGCACGGAGCTCTCAGGCCATGCCTCGTTCGTCCTGCGACGACGCATCTGGTCTTGGTACTCCGACCTGTCCCTCTCCCACAAAGACAAGGACTATGGGCTGATGGGGGAAACGAAGGAAACCACCTACAGGGTAGGCAATTTCCTCCGCCAGGATTTTGACAAGTGCTGGTTCGCCTCCACTGGCATCATCAATGAACGAGATGATACGATGTTCGTCGATTCCCGGAACGATCTCCTCCTCGGTGTCGGCTACGACTGGTTCCCGCTCCCGAACCTGCAAATCACGCCCTATCTCGCCGCCGGCTACGAACACGTCAGCTACGACATCAGCCTCCTGAAACACTTCTCCCCCCCCTTCACGGGCGAAGACGACGCAGCGGGCGCGGCGGCCATCGCCCAAATCCGCACCATCTGGAAAGTCAATGACTTTTTCTCCGTGCGGCCCGATGCGCGCTATCTCAGCTTCACGGACGGCGACATGGACGACCGCTGGCAACTCGGCTGCTCACTCCAGTTCGACGTGCACAAGCATGTCAGCCTCATCTTGAGAGGCGAACTCAATCAGGAAGAAAACGCCGTCATTCGGCATATCGGAGGAAAAGAGCACAATACAGCTATCAAATGGCTGCTGAGAATCACGTTCTGATCCCTGGTCATCCACCCACCCCAAAAAGAGGATGTGTCTCATGAAAAATCACCGCCCACTCCGTGCTCTCTTCACGTTCCTCTTCGCCGGTCTCGTTACCGGTCTCGTCACCACCATCGCGTACGGGCAAGTACCCAACCAAGTCACAACGGCAATCACCGTCAGACCCGGCTGGAATCTGCTCAGCACTACCGGAAGCGACCCGCAATTATCCCATTTCGCCACCGACAACAAATTTTACCTGGCCAACGAAGTCTACGTCCATTCCCAGGAGTACCCCCCCGCCGGGTACGCCTTCTGGCTCTTTCAGGGGGCGACGTCAGCGGTCGACGTCACTCTGAGCACTGCCGCCGCCACCACTACCGGCTTCGCTCTTCAGCCCGGCTGGAATCTCGTGGGGCCAACCCTGACCAATTCGCTCAACGAGGTCGTCTTGAATCCCGTGGACTTCGCCACTCTCAACGTCTATAAGTGGCTGACCAACCGCTGGGAATTACACCGGGACAACGCCTTCATTCCCGGTCAAGGCTATATGATTTTCAGCCCCCGACAACAACTATGCACCAATTCCCTGACCCGCTCGCTCAGCGATAGCCAAAAAAACGACATCACGCAACTGGCCGACAACGCTTGCCAACAATGGGACATCCCCGGCATTACTTTCGCCGTCAAGTTCTGGGGCGAAGCCCCTTGGGAAGCTGCTGTCGGTTATGCGCAAAAGCCCACGGAGGAGTCGCGAGCGGAAGGCATCCCGATGCAACCCGGGCATCTCATGCGTATAGGCAGTGCCAGCAAGACCTTCGCGGCCATGGCCATTCTCAAGCTGATCAAAGAAAACAAATGCTGGCTAGACCAGCCAATCTCCGCCATTGACCAAACCCTGAGAACCAAACTCGCAAATTACGACGTGGACAAAATTACCATCCGGATGCTCCTGCAACACAATTCCGGTCTGGCCAGCTACACCAACTTCATTGAGAAGTGGGCCATGCCCTATCTCTTCACGCCCGAGAACGGCATGACCAACGACCAGCTGCTCAAAATAGTCAATGACGGCAATGCCGAGGGCGGCAATGCCGAGGGAGCTCAGACTGGCACCCCAGGCTTCAAAGTATCCTATTCCAACACCAATTACATCGTCGTCGATGAACTCATCAAAACGCTGACCGGACAGACCGCCCGCGAATACATCCGGGAGAATTTCATCGTCCCGCTGGGCCTTGCACACACCGCCTATCCCGACCCGGGCGTCCTCTGGCCCAGTCTCAGCGGCACGGCAGATGATTCCTACGCCCATGGCTATATGGACAAGGCGAACTATTTCGGCGAACCGTCCCTGCCCAGCGGCCTGGCCGACGTCACCATGCTCGACACCAGCCTCGTCGGGGCCGCCGGAGCCATGATTTCCACCGCCGCCGATTTGTCCCGTTGGATGGAGGCCATCTCCACCAATGCAATTGACCTGGGACAACTCAAAGCGGCCCCCACCGAATGGCGTCTCTTCATCCTCAGCGGCACCCAGCCAGACTGGAATCTCAGGAACGCTTTCGGACTAGGTATGGCCCACGAAGCCGATGCCAGCAACAATTCCAACTACGATGTCATTGGCCATCGCGGCCAAATCGCCGGCTATGACGCCGCCATGATTTCACTCCCGGGACAGGCCTGCAGTCTGGCGTTCATCTGCAACCGCAGCCTCTGGAACGAGGCCAACTGGCCGACGAACGCCCTGGCGGTTATCGGATTCAAAATCGTCCATTATCTCTTCCCCGACATGGTCGCCGAAGCCAAATTGACGACAACCCGCAGTGCCGGCGTTGTACCGGACGGTCTCCCACTCTACCCCCCGCACCCACAACGAGTCCTTCAGGAATACTGATGCGCGCCATGGACGTCTTTACCGGCCTTCCTGACTGGCTTCGTCTCGAATGTCAGCCCATCGACCAGCTCCAGGGCGACCTGTTTCCTGAAGAAAGCCAGCAACTCGCGCGCGCAGTCCCCAAACGCCGCCGCGAGTTCACGGCCGGACGCACTCTCGCCAGACGACTTCTTGTCCAGGCGGGCTATCCCGCTGGGGCCATTCCGGCAGACGCCTCGCGCTGCCCGCGCTGGCCGGAAGGCGTTGCCGGCTCCATCTCCCATAGCGAGTCCCAATGTGCCGCCGCCTTGGCTAGTCTTCATGACTGCCGCTCCATCGGTGTTGATTTGGAATCTATCGGTGCTGTCACTCCCGATCTGTGGCCGTACGTTTTCACTCCCGCCGAACAGCAGGTTCTACAGACCACGACCATCGCTTCCCCGGAAACAGCCAAGCTGCAGGCAACCCTGGGATTCTCCGCCAAGGAAGCCTTCTTCAAAAGCCAATACCCGTTGACCAAACTCTGGCTGGATTTCCCCCAAGCCGAAATCAGGCAACTGTCGGCACGATCATTCACCTTGGAACTAACCGAAACACTCCCCGAACTGCCCCGGACTGTGTCCGGACTGTTTTGGCCAGTCCCCGGGCAGCAGCTCCTCACCCTGCTCTGGCTGTAGGCAGGTTGTTCGTGGTTAACGGCTAACGGCCTCGGCGACCCGCTTCCACCACCTCTCCATGGTTTCCGCTGGGATAGTCCGGGGACACCAGGCCATTTGGAGATGAAGGGTGTCATGGAGAATGAAAGCCTCAATCTGCAATGGAACGCTGGCGGGTGTTTCGGGAGCCGTCATTCCGGGCAATGTCCGCTCGCTGAGAGTAAACAGTGGCCGCGCGGCTCCGCCCAGCTCGGCACTGGTGGTCAAATCACCGAGAAAATTGAAACTGAGAAGAGCGGGAAAGTCTCTGCGACAGCGAGCTGGACTGTCGGCGAACCAAGCAAAGAGGTCGCGCCCCTCGCGGGGAAGTGAAGCCAGGGCCGGGCGAATGGCCTCCGGCGTCCCTGTATCCAGGATGAGCGGGTCAAGCCTGGTGAACCAACCGATGCTGCGATCAAGAGGCCGCCCCGCCACCGTCTGAGTTCGGCCATGTCCTTCGAGTACCACGGGGATGCTCGCAAGATGAAATCCCGCCTTGCTGGCGGCAATGATTCCGCCCAAAAGAACCTCGCGGGAAAAAGGTCGTCCCTGAAGCGGGAAAGAAGCCGCGCGGGTGACCAGCTCGCCATGACAGCCAGCGGCCGGGAAAGCACTGGCCCGAACCAGTCGTTGCAGCTCTTTGCCGACTGCCCAGCTGGACCGATCAGTCTCTTGCGCCCGAAGTCGCGCCCACGCAACCGCAAGATGCGTTCCCCCAGGAACGGGACGATGCTCATAAAAATGACCCAAATCCTCCATCAAGATGCGGAGCGAAACCCAGTCCACCACCAGATGATGAACGACCACGGCGAGAAAATCGCCAGCGCCAGTATGAATCAGGCATAGGCGCAGCAGCGGCTCGTTTTCTAGGTCGAAGGGCCGCCCCAGCGTCCGCCCGAGTTTTTCCCAATCCGATTCCTGACCGTCATTTGCCAAGGTCATGGCAGAAAGGCAGGAAAGAGACGATAGCGATTCACGTAAGTCCATCTGCCAGACACCGGCCTGACGGAAGAATCGTGCCCGGAGCATATCGTGTTTCGCCAGCAATTTGTCCACGGCGTCCTGTAGCCGCCCAAGGTCAAGTCTGGACGCGGACTTGAGGACAACAGACAGGGCAAACTGCCTGGCTGTCCGAATCTGTCGCGATTGAAAAAACCAGCGTTGTATAGGCAGCAACGGGACAATGCCGGACTGGGGCTCATCTTTTTCCGCAGCGGGCATCCGCTCGGGCTCCCCACCGACATCGTTCCGCGTCAGTAGCGAAGCTGCCTCGGACAAGACGGGTGAAGCGAAAAGCCCCTTGAGAGTGGCCGACCAGCCCTTTTCCCGAAGAGCCGAAATGACTCGTAAAACCTTGAGCGAATCCCCACCGAGATTGAAGAAATTTGCGTTCCGACCAAGGGATGAATGTCCCAACACCTCCGACCAAACAGCCGCCAGGACAGTCTCGGCCTCCCCCTGCGGCGCTTCATACTCGCCAACGACGGACAATTCTGGCACGATCAAGCGCCGGCGGTCTATTTTGGCACTGGCGGTGCGCGGAAACTCGGGGAGTATGACATAGCGGGAAGGCTGCATATAGGATGGCAGGCGCCTGCTGGCCGCCGAACGAAGCTCCTCTTCCGCCACTGGCGTCGGACATTGACAAAAGGCAACCAGCCCCCACCGTTTGTCCAGCAAAGCCACTGCCGCCGTTATTCCAGAAACTTGCCCCAGAGTCTGTTCTACTTCACCCAATTCCAACCGAAAACCGCGAATCTTGACCTGCGAATCGCAGCGCCCCTGATACTCCAGCACACCATCCTCGCACCAACGGCAGCGGTCACCCGTGCGATACCAGCGTCGACACTGGGCATCGGCGGCCGGCGTCTCAGGCAGCAAAGGGAATTTGGCGGCGGTGAGCTCCGGGGCAAAGGCATAGCCGTCCGCCAAAGTCGGCCCGGCAAGATACAGTTCGCCAGGCACACCGATGGGACAACGCTGGCCGATGGCATCGCGGACGGAAGCTAGGACTCCAGGCAGTGGTGACCCGATAGGAAGCCCGAAAGGCCAATCACCGCCGGGATGCACATGAAAGCAGGTGGCGCAGACCGCGGCCTCGGTTGGCCCATACGCATTAATGACCTTCATCCGCACGGCCAGAGCCGCGGCCTGGGCGGTATCCGCCGCTTCGCCGGCGGTGATGAGCACGCGCAAGCCAGACAGCTCGCTGACGTCCAGAAGGCGCAGAAAAGCCGGCGATAGAGTCAGTACTGTCAGCTGCCGCTCCCGAAGCCAATCCCGGAAGACCTCTGTACTCTCCCGCGCTTCATCCGGAGCCACTTCCAGTGTCGCCCCTGCCCCCAGGGCCAAAAAGATTTCCGAAATTGATGCATCGAAGGCCAGTGTCGCAAACTGACCGCAGCTATCGTCGGCATGGATGTCGAAAGCCTTGATCTGTTCGCGAATCATGGTGCAGAAAGCCGAATGAGAAACCACCACCCCTTTGGGACGCCCCGTGGACCCCGAAGTGAATATCATGTAGGCGGGGGCCGTTGGCGCAACCGGCGACGGCACCAAGGCGGCCCCGTCCCCGACCAGCGCGGACCCTTCCCCGGGCTGCCAGGAGATAATGACGGGAGCGGCTGGCTGGGGATAGCCGGCGGTCAATTCCTGCGCCAGTCGCAGGGAGTCCCCATCGGCAACCAAGAGCGCATCCAAATGCCCGTCCTCAAGCATCAAAGCCAGACGCTCCGGAGGATTGGCGGAATCAAGAGGTACATAGCAATCTCCGGCTTCCATCACCGCCAGCAGGGCAATGACACTGGCCGCCGAACGCCGCCCCAAAACACCAATGCGTGCCCCCCGGGGGACGGCCGCAACAATGACCGGGCACAGATGGTCTACGCGCTGCCGCAACGCACGATAGCTGTAGGATGCCCGCGAATCCCGGAGCGCAATCTTATCGCCCGACTGATAACTGACAAGAGAGGGAATGGTTCTCTGGACGGGTTGGGCAAGAACCCCCTCATACCCGACGACCAGACGACATTCTTCTTCTGGTATCCAGTCAAGATTCCCGAGCGCGCGGCCACTATCCCGTCCCAGACTGGACAGAATCAGCAGCAACTGGTGGCCAATTCTGGTAATCCTCGCCGCGGAAAACAGGGCCGTATCGTATTCCAACACGATTTTCAGCTGCCCGCCCTCTATATCAAATGCGTTGAAAGTCAGATCATATTGACTACTGGGACTGGGAAAGTCCAACGTGCGCCCCGGCTCCCCACCCAGACAAACGGCGTTTTGGGCGACATTCTGGAACGCAACCAAGACATCAAAAAGCGGCGCCCGGGACCTCTCCCGCGCCAAATGCAAATCGTCCACCAAATAATCAAACGAATAGTCCTGATGATCAAGACAGCAGCGGAGATTATCGCCCGTCGCGCGCAGAAAATCGCTCGGGCTGGCTTCGAGATTAACCACGGCGCGAAGAGGCAACAGATTGACAAAGAAGCCTATTTGATTTTCCAGCTGCGGATGGGGACGCGCCGCCACCGGCGTGCCCACCAGGAACTCGTTTTGTCCGGACAGGCGACAAAGAAGCAGCTGAACGGCAGACAACAGCGCACAAAACGCAGTCTGTCCGCCAGCATTGCTGGCCATCCGCTGCATTTCCGCCCATGGCTGGGCCGGCAGGATGAAAGTCTGGGCAGCCCCGGCCGTCTGTTTGACTGGCGGCCGCGGATAATCGGCTGGGAGATTCAGCGGTTCCGGCAATTCATCTAGATACTTGAGCCAGAAGTCCCGGCCAGCCTGGCCAGAGACGGAATGGAGGCATTCACTTTGCCAGACAGCATAATCGCGATACTGGACTGCAAGAGGCGCGAGACGGGCCGGAAGACCTGCTAGGGCCTCGCCGTATAGCTGCTGAAGCTCGTCACCCATAACCCCCAAAGACCAGCCGTCACTGACAATATGATGAGTAACGATGCCAAGATAACAAGGCCCGCCGGCGCCGGCGGCCGTGGCGGGAATGCCCCCTGCCTCGTCATCGTCCTGCCAGACAAAGATGCGAAGCAAAGGCGGTTGCGCAAGGTCAAATGGCTGTCCACCCAATTTCCCCAGCAGGTCCAGAAAAGCCGAATCAGTCCTTGGACCGACAGCCGTCAGTACTGTCAAGGGCAGCTCAACTTCGCTGGCCGCACAAATATATTGCCGGGGACGGCCATCGCTGTCCAGGCGAATAGACGTGCGCAGACTCTCATGACGCTCCAACAGCCGGGAAAAAGCCTGCCGCAGCACGGCGACCCCCAACCGCGCTGGGAAGGCCACGGCGATAGTCAGCAAAAAGGGCGAAGGGCCATCCCCACGGAGCGATTCGAGCAGCCAGAGTCTCTCCTGACCCCTGGACAAGGGATAGGAGGCCTGCGACGGAAGAGATACCAGGGGCGGAACAACCGCCGTCCCGGCAGAAGCCGTGCGAAGCAACCCGGCCAGACTCCTGATGGTAGGATGACTCTGTAAATCATCAAGGGTAAACTGTTTATGAAATGCGAGCTGCAAGCGGCCCAAAAGCATGACAGCCTTTAAACTATGGCCACCCAAATCAGCAAACACATCATCGCGACCCGGCGACGCAATGCGCAAAATTTCAGACCACATCCGGGCTAATTCGGTCTCGACTTCGCCTTGTGGCGGTCCGCCGCGGCCAATCCGACCACTATGACGGCCCCGGCCATACTGCCCGCGCAATCGTTTGACGATATCGCCGCCACGAGCCAAATTGCCCGCCAGCCAGGCGTAATCCAGTGAGGAGGGGCTTCGTGGGCCTGTAGACGCGACGACGGAGGACACGGGTGCGACGGCGGCTGCGCCTGTGGCGGGAATCGTCGTCCCGGTTTGCTCGTCACGCTCCGATTGTTCCAGGACTGTTTCGAGCGAGAGCTTCAGGGCATTGGCAATGGTGAGTGAATAAGGCGGGTGACCTGCAACTTTATCCAGAAAAGCCTTCGCCGGCGCATTTTTGCCACTGGGGGTAAACGCGAAGTCGAGGGTGACGAAACCGGCGGCCTGAGCCATCCGGGCCAGTTGTCGAATCACCTCGAACTCCACTCCCCGCCCCAGCACCCGGCAACTGAGCAGAAAATGAGTGACCAACCAGGCATCACCGCGTTTTTCGCCAAAAACGGCACCGGTCAAGCCATAATCGCCAAAACGGTCCCGGACCCGGACCGCCAGAACTGCCGGCATGCCCTCCGCTTCCGTAACCCCACTCGGCTGATAACGTGAGGCCATCTCGCTATCCTGAAGACGCAACGTGGTGGTATTAAACTGGTTGGTGCGGCGAGTCAATTGGGCCAGGCGAGAAAGGTCCTCGACACCCGGCGGCAACACCGTGACCGCAATTTGCAGCTGGGCAAAAAAACAGCTCGGTGAAGACGCCGTTTGTTCCAGATAACTCTGGCGTGCGGCCTCCTGCCGGTACATCGCCGCCCGCTGTTTATCCTCTGCCGTACCAACTTCGTGGTCAAAAAGCCATAGATGACGGTAAAATTCAACCCGGTGAGTGTCAGGAAGCTGGACGACGCGGACAGTTGGGCAGTGCTGGCGCACTTCAGCGCACTCGAAAGGACTGTCGTCCAAAAAGACCACCGCATCCAGTCCCAGATTCAAGTCCGCCGCCAGACGGCGCAGACTCTCCGACTTGGGCTGCCAGCCTTCGTAAAGACGCAGAAAATGGGAGGGCCGGAGGGGCATGTCCTGCCGCAGTGCCAGAGCTTCGGCAACAGTCCCGGGATTGTTCTTGGAGACCAGACAGACGAGCTGACCGGCCGCATCAGCCGCTATCAGGCGATTCTGCAGGTCAAGATGACCCGCCTCCAAACGGATACCAGACGCGCCGTCTTCACCGACAACCCCGCCCCAGAGCGTATTGTCGGCATCAACGGCGAATACCTTGACGGGCGGCTGCCGTGTCCTGCCATCAGCCAGCCGAGCCAATCGCGCCGCCAAGGCGGCAAAGAATTCCTCGGCATATGGAAGTCCTCCCGGTGTGTCCGCCAGATACCAGTCCTGGAGCTGGAAAGCCTGGTCGAGGTCAGCTAGGTCAACGACAGTGACACCCAGTGAAACCGGTAGCATAGCCGTGAAACCGGCGGCATACTCGCTGCACTTGGCCAGTCCGGATTCGTCATCGGCCGGACAAGGAACAAGAATGATTCTCGCCAGCGGCTGGCGGGCTTGAAATGAACAGATCGCCGCGACGAGAAGCCTACTGGCTGCTTCCCACTCGGTCTGTGGCCAGTCGGCCGACCGCCAGAGCAGCAGATGGTTGGCGTCTGGAAAATCGTTCAAGCGGCTGCCGGGCAAAGTAAGCTCGGGGAGTATCTGATTGAAACCGGTAAGTTCGACTGCCGGGGGTAGTCCGGTGAGACTTCCCCAGTACTGGAGCATTTCAACCAGCGGGTCGGCGGTGAAGGTGGCGGAAACGGTCCAGGGGAGGGCTTTTCGAATCTGGGCTGTTTGCTTCAGGGACGACAAGAGGCACTCGGGGTCAGTCCCCGCCAAAGTGGCAAGGCGAATCAACTCCTCAGTGATAGCCTGGAGGTCTGACTGGTGATAGAGATGGCCATTGACCACATAGCGCAACTTCAAGCCGCCGTTCTGAGGAACGACAAGCAATCCGAAGTCAAAGTGCATGGGGTCATGGATGGCGGTGGTCTCCCACTGCCAGCCGGATTTGCCATCCTCAGCCGTCTCGTCCGGGGCGTTCTCAAAGACGATGGTATGGGTCAGAAGACTGGCCCCGGCGGGTGAAAGGGCCTGGATATCGGCCAAAGAGACATGACTGTGGCTCTGGCTGTCAGTAAACTGGTTGCGCACCTCTCGTCCCAGTTCGGCAAAGGTCATGCCGTGTTGCAGGCGCAAGCGGACCGGCAAAGTATGGATGACCATTCCCAAAAGCCCTTCGATCCCTGGCACGGGAACATTCCGGCCTGAATCGGTGCAGCCGAAGGCGATGTCATCACTGCCACTGGTGACGGACAGCAGAAGCCCCCAAAGCGCCTGGAAAACATGGCTGAGCGTGCAGTTGGCGGTCGCTGCCCAGGTGCGCAAGGGCTCAACCACCGCTGACTCAAGAATCGCCTCCCAAAAAAGTGGCTCCGACGCCGCACCGTCCCGGGCGGCGGGCTGCCCGGGAGGGAGAATGCGCTGCCGGTAGTCGCCAACCAGTCGCTCCCAGTACTGAACGCTCTCTGCCTGGTTCGCGGTTTCGCTCTGCCACCAGCGATAATATGCGGAAAGCGACGGAACTACCGGAACGGTCTCTGGCTCCTTGACAATTTTTTCGAGCAGAGACAAAATGAGAGTGCTGGACCAGCCGTCAATGGCCACATGATGAAAATCTATGACCAGCTCAAACGTGTCCGCCGCCAACGTGACGATGGTAAATCGCAGGAGGGAATCGCCCGTCAAATCAAAGCCGCGCTGCCGGTTGCGAAGCCGCAACGCCTCCAGAAAGGCCTCCTGACTTTCCCCGGCCTCGCCAGCCTTTCTCGGCGAGAGGTCAATGACTTCACAGGCCGGGCGACGATTTTTGAGGACGACCTGCAAGGGCGCCGGGACATCCTCGGTGATGATGGCAATTCTGAGGCCCTCAGCGATCTCTCCCAGCGTGTCAATGGCACGAGCCAGCACCGCCGCCTCCAGTTGTGCCCCGCGCAATCTCAGGCTGACCTGGTCTGCGTAGGATTGCCGGTCGCCGGTGGCGACGGTGTGATAGACAATGCCCGCTTGCAACGACGTCAGAGGAAGAATGTCCTGCACGTCACTATTGCCCCAGCCATACTTGGCGAGAAGGGCATCCAGCTGAACCAACGACAAATCCTGTATTGTGAGGTCGGCCAGACTTAGTTGCGGGACACGGGTGGGGCGAGTCAGCCATTCGGCCAGCTCGGAAAGCTCTCCCAGCCAGGCTTCCAGGAGTCGCTCAGGCGTGACGATATGCCCCGAGGAGCAGTCAAGCGAATAGCCGGCGACCGTCACTACCAGCTGTCCGTTGATCTTTTGGGCAATGACATCAAAGGTGAAGAGCGGGGGCATTCCCTCCTGATGGTTCTCGCCGGCGGTCTCGGCGGTCAATTGCCAACGACTCGTGCTCGCGGAATCAGTCTGCCCCAAATAATTGAAGCTGATGGGCGGCAGCTCGCTGTGGCCAGTGGCCAAATAGCCGAAGTCATGCCGGGGAAGAGCACGAAGCCGGTCTTTATGACGGCGGCAGAGCTCGCCCCAGCTCTCCCCCGAAAGTGTGTCGAGGGAAAAAGGAAAGAGGGCGGTGAACCAACCGGCCGTCCGCCCAATGTCCTCATAACCGGGAAGCGTCTCCCGGCCATGCCCCTCCAGGGCAACGGCGCAATAACTCTGCCCCGTGAGCGACTGCCAGGCACGACTGAACGCAGCCAAAAGAAGCTCGCGCAAATCGGCCTGATAGAGTTGTTTTCCCCGGGCAACCAGGCCGTCTGTCGTCGCTGCCGCAAGCGTGCCAGTGGCCGTAGTGCTGACGGCTTTTTCTGGTGGTCTGGGCAAACTGAAAGCGGAAATCTCGCTGGCAAGCCTGTCCCACAGAACCAGGTCATGAAGAAGAAAATCGCGACAGGCAGTCCCGGCGACCGCTTCGCACCAGTTGGTGAAAGGAATCGGCTCCGGTATGGCCGCCGGCATGTCAGCGTCAGAATAGTAGAAGTGCTCCAAATCGTCGATGAGTATCCTGCCGGTAAGTTCATCGGCGACCCAATGGTGCAAAATGAGGGCAAGCGTGCTGTCCTGGCCGTCTAAAATGAGCCCAGCGGCCAAAAGATGCCCCCTGGCCAGGCAAAGACTGGCCTGTAGCCGGGCGTAGAAACCCCGAATAGCATCACTGCGGTCACCCCCTTCAGACGCGCTGAAAACGAGGGTCTCAAGTGAATACGTGGCCTCCGAATGGATGCTCTGGCACTCCTCCCCCGCCAAATAACTCAGACGGAGTGAGGGATGACTGACGAGAAGCTGGTCCAAGGCAATCTTCAGACGCTCGGGACATAACCGCTCACCCGGTATTTTCCAAACCCCAGAGAGATTAAAATGGTCGATGGGCATGCCGCGCTGGCTAACCCACCATCTCTGAACCGGCGAGAGCGGCGATGTCATCAGCAACGGACGGCGCCCTTCCGACTCGCCAGCCGTAGGCAACTCTTGGGCGCCAGCCGCCAGTTCGGCAATGCTGTCGGCCGCAAATACATCCGCCAGCTTAAATATCAGCCCTCGCTGCCTGGCCCGCGACATGAGTTGAATCGCCTTAATCGAATCACCGCCCAGACGGAAAAAATTGTCTGAGCGACTGAGATGCGGGCGGTTGAGGAGTTGCTGGCAGATTTCCCCGATAATCGTCTCCGCCCGCCCCTGGCAGGCCTGGCCATTTCCCTCCGTCGCCGTCTCCCCAGTACTTTCCTGCTCCCCCGGTTCCGGTAGCCGGCGGCGGTTTACCTTCCCACTGGCATTGAGAGGAAGCTGCTCCATAAAGACGATAAAGGACGGAAGAAAATAGGATGGGGCCAGAGCTGCCATGCCCGCCCGGATGGCCTCGCGAGAAGGCGAAGTACCTGCAGCAGGGACGATGTACGCAATCAGTTCGCTGGTGCCACCGCTGCGACGGGCAGTGACGACGGCATTTTCAACCTCCGGCAAGCGCCGGAGAAGAAGCTCGACCTCCCCCAACTCGATCCGAAACCCCCGAATCTTCACTTGGTCGTCATTGCGTCCCAGAAAGACGATTTGCCCGTGCTCGTCCCAGCAAGCCAAATCGCCGGTCTTGTAGAGCATGGCCCCGGCGCGGCAAGCGGGATCATAGGGGTCAGGGAGAAATCGTTCGGCCGTGAGTTCAGGATGCCCCAAATACCCACGCGTCACTCCCGCCCCCCCGCAGTAGATTTCGCCTGGAACGCCAATGGGCAGGGGCTGGAGAAAATCATCGAGGATGTAAGCCGTCGAATTGGCAACGGGGGCCCCGATAGGCACCGTGTCGGTGTACACGCCCTTGACCTCATGCCAAGTCGAAAACGTGGTATTCTCCGTCGGACCATACATATGCAGTATCCGCAGCCGCGGGGCAGCTTGCCGAAGTCGGTTCATATGCCTGACCGAGACTTTCTCACCACCAGTCAGAATAGTCCCAAGACGACTCAGGGCCGAGACATTGTACTCGACGATCTGATTGAACAACCCAGTCGTGATAAAGGCCGTGTCAACACGGTAAAAATCCAGCAATTCGGCAAACTCCTGGATTTCCAGAAGCTCCTTCCCAGGAGGCAGACAACAACAGCCCCCATTGAGGAGCGGCCCCCAGATGTCAAAGGTCGAAGCATCAAAAGACAAAGCACCAGTCTGGAGCACCCGCTCACCCGATACAACCTGGTGATAATCGGTATTGCATACCGTCCGCAGCACTCCGCGATGCTCGACCAGCGTCCCCTTGGGCTGCCCAGTCGAACCGGAAGTATATATGACTATGGCTAAAGAACTGGCCGACTGAGGCACCATCGGCGCCGGACAGCACTCAGCGGGTAATCGCTCCATCACCTCAGCCATACCGCAGAACCGCCCCCCCCAATCAGCAAATAGAGGCGCGCAACGAGTCTCACCAAGAACAAACCCGACGTCGGCGTCGTCCAGCATGAAACGCAGGCGCTCAAGCGGCAAATCCGGCGAAAGAGGCATATAGGCAGCCCCTGTCTTCAGAATAGCCAGAATGGCGACCAGCATGTCCGCCGAACGATCCGCCATGAGCCCGAGAGGACGGTCAGGCTGGACGCGCGTCTGTCCATACAGCCAAACCGCCAGACGCTCGGAAAGAGCATCAAGCTCGCGATAGGTCAAAGTCGTCTTCCCCGCCTGCAAAGCCGGCAAATCCGGTGTCCGCTCGCATTGCCGACGGAATTCGGCGGTAATGGTGGAGTTCTCGGGGTATGGCCTGGTGGTCTGGTTGAACGCCTGGAGCACTTGCCTCCGGCCGGCCTCATCAAGAAGCGGCAGCCGACCAATTGCTTCGCTGGACTGAGCGGCCAATGCCAGAAAAAGAGTTTGCCACGAACACAAGAGCCTGGCCATTCGGGCGCTGGAAAACAACTGTTTGTCGTATTCCAGGCGCAAGGTCAAGCCGCCATCGCGTTTTCTCGTCAGCAGAAAGGAAATATCAACTTTGCTGTAAGGGGTGGCCAGTGGCAGTAGACGAGGATACTGCCCACCCAGGACGAGGGCTTCGTCCTCTTCGTCCACAAGACCAAGTAAAATATCAAAAAGGGGCGAATGACCAGCAAGCGGCTTGGCTTTTACCGCCTCCACGAGACGGTCAAAAGAACATCCCTGATGCGCAAAACCATCCAATACCACATTGCGGACTCGCGCGAAAAAATCGTCAAAATTCAGTTCGTGATCATTGATATTAAGACGGAGCGCCAGGGTATTGACCAGGGGCCCGACAAGATTTTCCAATGACGGCACGATGCGTCCCGACGATGGGATGCCGATGACAACATCGGCGTGGCGGCTCCAGCGGGCAAGCAGTATTTGCGTGACCGCGACGCAGCCCATGAAAAGCGTCCCGCTATTCGCCGTGCAACGATGCACAAAGCGACCGACAGTTGCGGCTTCAAACGTCGCCTCAACGACCGAACCACTGAATTGCGCAATCGCTTGGCGGGGAAAGTCCGTATTCAGGGGCAGCGGTTCAGGAAGTTCGGCAAAGACGTCCGTCCAGTACTTCAGATCGCCGTCCGAATCCTCGGCCTCGCGACGTTGTTCCCAGGCCACAAAATCGCGATACTGATGGGCGGGGGCAGGAAGACTGGTCTTCCCTTCATACAAGACTGCGAGTTCTTGACAGAGAATGCGCAGGGTCTGCCCATCGCAGATGGAATGATGGAAAACCACCGACAGGCCACAGCCGTCTCGCTGCGGCGACTCAAACCAGACGACTCGTAACAGCCAGTCTTTCGCCAAATCAAAAGGACGGGCGGCCTCACGATTCGCCGCTGTGCCCAGACAGGCCAGGACTTCTTCCTCGGTAACGCCTGTCAGCTGCTCAAAACTCATTCGCCAATCACGCGAAGCACGGGGACGCTGGCTAAAACGTTGACCGTTATCAGCGCTCAGAAAGCCGGTGCGGAGGATTTCGTGACGATCCAAAAGTGTACGCCAGGCGATTTCCAGACGCTCGGATGAAAGACGAATTGGATACCAAAACGCAGCCGCAATATTGTATGAGGCACTGCCGGCCTCGCCAAATTGGCTTTGCAACCAGAGACGCCGCTGAATACGGCTCATCTCATAACAACCGGCGTCCTCACCCGAGGGCGGCAACGCTTCAACCATAACCGGGGCAGCCACTAGCTGCGACTGACTTTGCAATGCCTTTTTTAGCTTAAGCAGGGCTCCGGCATCAAGATGCTTGAGACGCTCAGTTAATTCCTGCGGCTGAAAAGGCTGACTTGGGATGGACATGATACTTGACAATGTCCTCATGGGTGATATGAAATCGTGAGTGCCCAGTTGCCGAAAATATGTCTGTGGCATAGGATAACGTCCCGTCGTGATTTTCCTAGACAACTTGCTTTGCCAGGATGCATTACAGGGCGCGCGTCGCTCCTTTCATGCCGAGACAAGTCCCTCTTTGCGCCCTTCTCATGCCAACAAAAAAAAGGAGCCTGGACGAATCCAGGCTCCTTTGAGTACGCAATAGTGCGTGCGAAGGTCGCGGCGAGTATTACTTACCGCTGATGGCACCGTGGCCACGGAAGGTCCGGGTCAGCGAGAACTCGCCAAGGCGATGGCCGACCATGTTTTCCGTGACAAACACGTTGACGAACACCTTGCCGTTATGCACCGCAAAGGTGTGCCCAACAAAGTCGGGCATGATCATGGAACGGCGGGACCAGGTCTTGACGACCTTCTTCTCGCCCTTGCTGTTCATGGCTTCCACCTTCTCCATCAGAGGGGCGTCCACGAACGGGCCTTTTTTGATTGAGCGTGATGACATTATTTCTTCCTCCGTTCAATGATGAAGCGACTGGACGTCTTCTTCTTATTACGGGTCCGATACCCCTTGGCCAGCTGGCCCCAGGGCGACTGCGGATGACCGCCACCGCTGGTCCGGCCTTCACCACCACCCATGGGATGGTCAACAGGGTTCATCACCACACCACGAACGTGCGGGCGTTTGCCCTGGTAGCGTTTCTTACCGGCCTTGCCCAGGCTGATGCTGATGTGCTCAATATTGCCGACCTGGCCAATCGTCGCCCGGCAATTGCCGTTGATCTGACGAATCTCACCACTGGGCAATTTCACCTGCACCAGGCCATTCTCCTTGGCGCGGACAATGGCAACCTGGCCCGCCGCGCGGGCGATGTTCGCGCCCTGGCCGGGAACCAGCTCAATGCAGTGGACACTCAAGCCGTCAGGAATGTCCTTCAAGCACATCGCATTGCCGGGCTTGAAATCAGCTCCCTCACCACTCAGGACCATGTCGCCCTGCTTCAGACCGGCAGGCGCCAAAATGTAGCGCTTCACGCCGTCGGTATAATGCAGCAAGGCTACGCGGGCGCTGCGATTGGGATCGTACTCGATATGCGCGACCTTCGCCGCCACGCCGTCCTTGTCACGACGGAAGTCAATGAGACGATAACGCCGCTTGACACCGCCGCCACGGAACCGCGTGGTGATCCGGCCGGCGTTATTACGGCCGCCAGTCGAGCTCTTGCCAACAGTCAGACTTTTCTCGGGGGTGCTGCGGGTGATTTCAGTGAAATCACTGACTGTCATCTGCCTCCGCCCTGGAGACGTCGGTTTGTATTTTCTAATTCCCATGATATTGCCTCATGCTCCTCTAAACGCTTCCGCCTCAAAGCAGTTCAATGCTGCCTTCGGTCACTGTGACCAACGCCTTCTTCCAATCCGGGCGCTTGCCCAGCTTGGAACTTCTCATGCGTTTCTTCTTGCCAAGGCAATTCATCACGTTCACAGAAGAGACTTTCACGCCTTCAAAAATCGCTTCAACGGCCTGACGAATCTCAATCTTGTTGCTGGTCGGATTCACTTTGAACGCGTAGCGGCTCTGCTTTTCTGACAGCGCCGTCGCCTTCTCGGTAATCATCACTGTGTAAACTACATCGTAAGGGTTCTTCATGGTGTATGGCCTCCTTACGCCAAGCGTTGGCCAAGCGCTTCAAGCCCGGCATTGGTTATCACAACTTTTTTGAACAGCAGCATCCAGTAGGTGTTGACCGCTGAAGCGGGCAACAGCAGGACTTTCGGCAGATTGCGGACGGCCAGCTCGACATTCTCGCTGTAGTCGTCAACAATGACCAGCACGTTGTCACCAGCGCCGACGGCTGCCAGAAACTTCGTCATTTCCTTGGTCTTCGGCGTCGCAAAGGACAACTCGTCAACCAAGATCACTTCGCCCTCGTCAATACGATCGGTGAAAGCGCGGCGCAGGGCCAGCTTCTCGACCTTCATATTCACTTTCTTCTCGTAACTGCGGGGCTGGGGACCAAAAACGGTACCACCACCACGCCACACCGGACTGCGTGAGCTACCGGACCGGGCACGACCAGTGCCCTTCTGACGCCACGGCTTGCTGCCGCCGCCAGATACCAGTCCACGCGTCTTCGTCGCCGCAGTGCCTGAACGCATACGCGCCAGAAATGCCACCACGGAATCCTTTACAGCTTGCTCGCCTTTGATGCGCTCAAGCCAGCTTTCCTGAATATCAACTGTGGCGCCATCAGCGCCAGTCATCGTCTTTACAGGTAATGTCGTTGCCATTGCAGCCACTCCCCGTTTTATTTTTTCACCGCGTTACGGACAATCACCATGCCGCCGGTCGGACCGGGTATCGCACCCTTGACCAGCAACAGATTCTTTTCCGGACGAACTTCAACCACCAGGAGATTCTGCACGGTACAACGCTCATTGCCCATGTGCCCCGGCATCTTCCGGCCCTTGTATACTTTGCCAGGAGCAGCACACATACCGATGGAACCCGTCCGGCGAGTCCAGGCACCGCCATGGCTGGCGCGACCGCCAGCAAAGTTGTAGCGGCGCACGACGCCAGAGAAGCCCTTGCCCTTGCTGTGGCCAACGACATCAACAAACTCGTTGGCGGCAAAAATGTCCGCTGAGAGCTGGTCGCCGATGGCGCAGGTCGGATCGCTGTCCATGCGCATTTCGCGAATGACCGCCGGGGGATTCGCGGCCAGGTCGGCCTTGGCCAAGTGGCCCAAGACTGCCTTGCTCACATTCTTAACCTTGCGGGAGCCAAAGCCCAGCTGAACGGCACTGTAGCCGTCCTTGGCCTGTGTCCGCAAGTCGAGTACCGGGCAGGGGCCCAGCTCAATCGCTGTGACTGGGACCATCACGCCCGTTTCCGTGTAAACATGGGTCATGCCCAGTTTTTTACCTAATAAGCCTTTTTTCATGCTGCGCCTCCCCGTCATATCTTGATGATGATGTCAACACCAGCAGGAAGATTGAGCTTCTTGAGCTCGTCAACTGTCCGGCTGCTCGGGTCGATGATATCCAGCACGCGCTTATGGGTGCGGATCTCAAATTGGTCCATCGACTTCTTGTCAACATGGGGAGAACGATTCACGGTAAAGCGCTCGATCCGCGTTGGCAGCGGTATCGGCCCGGCGATCTGGGCGCCCGTCCGCTTGACCGTATTGACGATCTCAGCGGTGGACTGATCCAGGATCGTATGTTCAAACGCCTGGAGTCTGATGCGAATGGTTTGCTTGTTTGCCATAGTAATGTCAAACCTCAATTAACTGCTTCAATCACTTATGCTTCCGTAGACAGAGCGCATACTGCGACGGCTCGGCCACCACATCGCCACGGCCCCCGCTCAGCGAGCGCAGAGACGACGCGTAACCAAACAACTCCGCTAACGGAACCAACGCGACAATTCGAGCCACCCCAAGTGCCAACGAGTCAACTTCAGTGACGCGACCCCGCCGAGCCGTCAGATCGGCAATCACGACACCTAGATGATCCTGAGGCGTACTCACCTCCAACAACATGACCGGTTCCATTTCGACCCGACCAGCCTCGCCTATTGCATCTGACAAGGCCAACCGGGCAACATTGAGAAACGCCAGCTCAGACAGGTCGCTTGCATCGTACGACAAGTCCTCGACTCGGACATGCATATCTGTCAGCGGATGCCCTTCACAGACATCCGCAGCCAAAACATCACGCAGCCCCTGAAGGAGTGCTTCGCGGCAGGCCCCCGGCAACGCCGCCGCGGCATCGCCCAGCTCCAACCGTACGCCACTGCCTCGCGGCAAGGCGGCCACACTCACTTTCACTGCTGCCCACAGGACCCGGCCATCGCCCAAACGCTTTTCAAAACGTCTTTCGACGCAAGCTTCACCGGCAATGGTGTCCCGGTATTCAACGCGGGGATTCCCGGCTTTCGCCGCTATCCCGTATTCTGAACGGAGCCGATCCAGAAAGACATCCAGGTGAAGTTCGCCCATCCCGGATATTGTCCACTGGCCCGGTCCCGGGCCTTCTTTTCGTCGTATCGTCGGGTCTTCCAGGCACATCTGCTGTAAGGCAGCCGCCAGGCCCTGTCTATCGCTTACGCTGCTGCCTTCCAGCGCCATGCTCACCACGGGTTCGGGAAAGCATATACGCCGCAATTCCACTGCGGCTGCCGGACTGCACAGCGTATCGCCGGTGACGACGTCGTCACCCATTCCTCGCAAAGCCACAATGTCTCCAGCCACTGCCTCGGCGATGCTCTCACAAAGATCAGCGCGGACGCGGAAGACCTCTTCAGCTACCGCTTCCTTGCCGCTGCGGACATTGCGTAAAACCAACCCGGGACTGACTTGCCCGGAATATACCCGGACGTAGCTCAGCCGGCCCAGGCCATAGCTGTCATTGACGACCTTGAAGACCATCAGACTTGTCGCCGAGCCCGACACAGCCTCGCTCAACAACTCGGGCGCCGGTCGCTCTGCCGGTGAGGGCAGATAATCGCAGATCGCATCCAAGAGACACGTCACCCCGATATTCCGCAGGGAACTCCCACAGAACACCGGCATGATGCTGCAGGCCAGCACGGCCCGCCGCAAGGCGGCTTTCAAGCTCTCTTCGTCCGGCACTTGATCCGCGAGATAATCGCGGAGAATGCCGTCGTCAACTTCAGCCAGACATTCTATCAAATAGCTGCGGGCGGCGCGGACTTCCTCGTCGCCCGAAAAATCATTCAACTCGGCCAGCGCTTCGTTGCCCGGCCCCAAGGCGCGACCACTGATGACATCGACCACACCGCGAAAAGCATCTTCAGCCCCTAGCGGCACTTGCACCGGCAGCGCCGTAATGCGAAAGCGCTCACTTATCTGCCGCACGACGCCCCGGTAATCGGCCCCGATACGGTCCATTTTGTTCACAAAGGCTATTCCCGGCACCCCGTTCTTGCGTGCACAGCGCCAGACTGTTTCCGACTGGGCCTGCACACCGCGAACCGCGCAGAAAACGGCAACGGCACCATCGAGCACCCGCAGGGTCCGTTCGACCTCTGCCGTAAAATCAATGTGGCCGGGAGTGTCGATCACATTCAACTGGCACTCCCGCCACTGACAACTTACCGCCGCACTAATGATGCTGATGCCACGCTCGCGTTCCTGACTAAGCCAGTCCGTCACGGTCGTGCCGTCCTGGACATCGCCCATGTAGCGCAAGGCGCCGCAATCAAACAAAATCCGCTCGGTCAAAGTGGTCTTGCCGGCGTCAATGTGGGCAATGACGCCGACATTGCGTATCCTTGAGGCGGAAGTATCCGCGGGTCCTGCAGCTGCGGGCTCGCTCATAACCTGCGCCTCCAAAAATCAAAAAAACAGTCGCAGGCAATCACTTACCAGCGGTAATGCGCAAAAGCCTTGTTGGCGTTGGCCATCTTGTGCGTGTCATCACGCTTCTTGACGGCGTTGCCGGTGTTGTCAAAAGCGTCAAGCAACTCGCCGGCGAGGGCCCTGGCCATGGGCATGCCCTTGCGAGCACGAGCATAGCCGACAATCCAACGCAAGGCGACTGCGGTCTGACGCTCCGTCGGCACTTCCAGCGGAACCTGGTAGGTCGCACCGCCAACACGGCGGCTCTTCACTTCCAAACGCGGCTTGACATTTTCAAGAGCCTGCTGCATCACTTCCAGCGGATCAGTGTCTTTTTTGCGCTCTTTGATCGTTATCATCGCGTCGTAGACAATGCCCTGGGCGACGGACTTCTTGCCGCGCTCCATAACGGCATTGATCAGCCGGGCGACGAGCTCGCTGTTGTAACAAATATCCGGGGTTACCGGACGCTTCTCTGCTTTACGTCTTCTCATGCTTGCTTATCCTGCCTCTGTGAACTACCCGTGCACCGATTATTTCTTGCCTTTGGCCGTTGCGGGAGCACCGGCTTTCGGACGCTTCGTGCCGTACTTCGAACGACCCTGACGGCGTTTCTCAATGCCCAGGGTGTCCAGCGAACCACGGACCACGTGGTAACGCACACCAGGAAGGTCGCGAACACGACCACCACGCACTAGAACCACGCTGTGTTCCTGAAGATTGTGACCCTCGCCACCAATGTAGGCCGTGACTTCCTGACCGTTGGTCAGGCGCACACGGGCAATCTTACGCAAAGCCGAGTTCGGCTTCTTGGGCGTCCGGGTAGTCACTTGCAGGCAGACGCCACGGCGCTGGGGGCACTGAGCTAAGGCCCTGACACTGCTCTTCCGGGGCTTCACACTACGGCCATTTCTAACCAATTGATTAATCGTCGGCATCAGTTCTTTCCTAGAAAGTTTGTACCATGAAAAAAAACGAACAACTAATGTACTACCAACCAAGACATTGTCAAACCACCGCCGGGCTTTTGGCCCGTCGGCGGCACTAGCCGAAACCGGCTGCGCTGGCGGCCGGCTCCGACAATCGGCTTAGAGGTCCAGAAAGCCACGGAGACCGGCGAGATTTTCCTTTGCCTTGGCTTCCTTCTCGCTGGCTTCGGAGATCACGCCCTCCTCGTCCTCGTCCTCAGGCACGTTGAAGCTCAGCTTGACATTCTGAACGGTGTGATAGCCCGTGCCAGCGGGGATGAGATGGCCCATGATGACGTTTTCCTTGAAACCACGCAGGTGATCCACCCGGCCCAGAGTGGCCGCCTCGGTAAGCACACGCGTGGTATCCTGGAAGGACGCCGCCGAGATAAAGCTCTCGGTTGCCAGCGACGCCTTGGTGATGCCCAGCAGCATCTGCTGCGCCTCAGCCTGGATGCCGCCTTCTTCGAGCACGCGGCGGTTCTCCTCCTGGAACTCGCGCTTGTCCACGGACTCGCCGAAGAGAAAACGCGTCTGGCCAGGATCGGTAATACGCACCTTGCGCATCATCTGGCGCACGATGATCTCAATGTGCTTGTCATTGATCTCAACGCCCTGCAGACGGTAGACCTGCTGGACCTCGTTCACCAGGTACTCCTGCAGTTCCTGCGGACCGCAGATGTCAAGCATTTCATGCAAGACCACAGTGCCGTCCGTAAGGGGCGAGCCCTTGCGCACGAAGTCGCCGTTGAAGACGATAATCCGCTTGCCAGGGGGAATGAGGTGGTCCTGGCTGCTGCCACTTTCCAGATCGCGAATGCGAATGTTGCGGCGCCCTTTCACCGGCTTGTCCAACTCCACCGTGCCGTCAATCTTGGCGATTTCAGCGGCTTCCTTGGGCCGACGGGCTTCAAAGAGCTCGGCAACACGGGGCAGACCACCAGTGATATCTTTGGTACGCATGCTTTGCCGCGGCGTCTTGGCGAGCACTTCACCAGCGTCGACCCGGGCTTTCTCGGCCACCATAATATGCGCGCCGGCCGGCAGACTGTAGGAGTCGATCACGGCCGATTCATCGCCGCTCTTGGCGCCTTCACCGACGATCACCAGGGTCGGGTGCACGTCATCGCTGTGCTCCATGACGATGGTTTCTTCCTTGCCGCTGGTGCCGCTGATCTCGCGACGCATCGTAATACCCTCAGTCAAGTCGCGGTATTCGATGCGGCCGCCGATCTTGGTGATGATGGGCACGTTGTAGGGATCCCATTCCACAAAGCGTTCGCCGATTTCGACGCTGTCGCCGTCGTTCTTGCGCAGCGTCGCGCCGGGAACCAGCTCGTAGCTTTCCTGCTCAATGCCGTCCTTGTTCTCAATGATGATACGGCCATTTTTGTTCAGGACGATGTAGTTGCCATCCTTGGTCTGCACCGGGTGGGCTTCCTGGAAACGCAGGATACCGCTGTGCTGGGCCTCGTAGAAGAACTGGTTGAAGGACGCCGATGCCGTACCGCCGTAGTGGAAGGTACGCATGGTCAGCTGGGTACCAGGCTCGCCGATGGACTGCGCGGCGATGATGCCCAGGGGGTCGCCCATGTTCGGCAGATCGCCTGTGGCCAGATTCCGGCCGTAGCACTTGCAACAGACGCCGCGATCGCTCTCACAGGTCAGCACCGAGCGGATATGCACCTTCTCAATGCCCATCTGGACAATCCGCTTGGCGATGCTCGCCGTGATCTCCTCACCGGCGCCAACCAGCACGGTGCGGCTGACCGGGTCCTTGATTTCATCGACACTGAAACGACCGATGATGCGATCTTCCAACGGCACGCGGTCCTCATTACCCTCGCGGATAGGCCGGGCCCAGATGCCGTTCACCGTGCCGCAGTCGTGCTCGACGCAAATCACGTCGTGAGCAACGTCCACCAGCCGGCGAGTCATATAACCAGAGTCGGCCGTTTTCAACGCCGTGTCCGCCAAACCTTTGCGCGCACCGTGCGAGCTAATGAAGTACTCCAACACTGGCAGCCCTTCACGGAAGTTGGCCTGAATCGGCCGCTCAATGATCTCGCCCGAAGGCTTGGCCATCAAACCGCGCATGCCGGCCAGCTGACGAACCTGGTCTTTACTACCACGAGCACCGGAATCAAGCATGGCAAACACCGGATTGATTTCCTCACTGCCATTGTTTTCTTCCAGGACCTTGAAGAGACGGGCGGCCAACTCGTTGTTGGCCTGCGTCCACACGTCGATGCTCTTGTTGTAACGCTCTAGCTCGGTGATGGCGCCGATGCGGCGCTGCTCGCGAATCTTGTCAATTTCGCCCTGCGCTTTGCCAATGATCTCCGGCTTTTCCTTCGGCACGATCATGTCCTGAATGCCGATTGAGAAACCAGACCAGGTCGCATACTCGTAGCCGAGGTCCTTGAGCCGATCCAGAACCGTGATCAGGCCCTTGCGCCCCACCGTCTCGTAGCAATCCTTGATCATCCGGCCGAGTTCCTTCTTGCCAACCGGGCCATTAAAGAAGCCCATGACCTCCGGCCAGATCTCATTGAAGATACAGCGGCCGACGGTGGTGACGATGAAGCGCTCGTTCTTGACCGCCGCGCCCCAGGTGGTGTCTTTGCCATAGAAGGGATTGCGCATATTGATATGGTCGTGAATACCTAGCGCCTTCGCGTCGTAGGCACGGAGCAACTCGTGGTAGTCATTGAACCAGCGTTGTTCCTTGGCGGGAGTCTTCAGGAAAGCCTCTTTGTCACGCTTGTTTTCATAGCACAGATAATACACCCCGAGGGTGATATCCTGGCTGGGAGTGGTGATCGGCTTGCCGCTGGCCGGCGAGAAGATGTTGTTCGGAGCCAGCATGATCAACTTGGCTTCCAGCTGCGCCTCGTTCGACAGCGGAACGTGCACGGCCATCTGGTCGCCGTCAAAGTCCGCGTTGAACGCCGTACAGACCAACGGATGCAGACGAATGGCCTGGCCCTCAATCAAGATCGGGTCAAAAGCCTGAATACTCAGACGGTGCAACGTCGGGGCGCGGTTCAACAGAATGGGATGGCCCTTGATCACTTCATCCAGGATGTCCCACACTTCTTTCCGCCGCTGCTCAATCCACTTCTTGGCGTTGCGGACGGTATGCACATGGCCACGCTCTTTCAGGCGCCGCATGATGAATGGCTCGAAAAGCACCAGCGCCATCTCCTTGGGCAGACCGCACTGATTGATCCGCAGCTCGGGACCCACAACGATCACCGAACGCCCCGAGTAGTCCACGCGCTTGCCCAGAAGATTCTGGCGGAAACGACCCTGCTTACCTTTGAGCATGCCAGTGAGCGACTTCAGCGGACGGTTGCCCGTGCCCGTCACTGCCCGGCCGTGACGGCCGTTGTCCAGCAACGCGTCAACGGCTTCCTGCAACATGCGTTTCTCATTGCGAATGATCACTTCAGGCGTCTTCAGCTGCAACAAATTACGCAAACGGTTGTTACGGTTGATCACCCGGCGGTAGAGATCATTCAGATCCGAAGTGGCAAAACGACCGCCTTCCAACGGCACCAACGGCCGCAACTCCGGAGGAATGACCGGCAGCACATGCAGGACCATCCAGCAGGGATTCATCTTGTTGTCGATAAAACCCTCGACCAGGCGCACCCGCTTGGCAATCTTTTTCCGTACGGCTTTGCTCTTGGTGGTTACCAGCTCTTCAGACAATTCCACGCGGATCGCTTCGAGATCAAGCTTCGCCAGCAGTTCTTCAATGGCCTCGGCGCCCATCCCGGCCTTGAAGGAATCCCCATAGGCCTCGCGGCTCTCGCGATATTCTTCCTCGCTGAGCAGCATCTGGTCCTCAAGGGGCGTATTGCCCTTGTCGGTGACGATCCATGATTCGTAGTACAGGACTTTTTCCAGCGCCCGCGGCGTCATGTCGAGCATCAGGCCAAGCCGGCTCGGCATGCATTTGTAGAACCACACGTGAGAAACCGGCACGGCCAGTTCGAGGTGCCCCATGCGCTCGCGACGAACGCGGGACAGGGTCACTTCCACGCCGCAGCGATCACAAACCACGCCCTTGTGTTTCACGCGTTTGTACTTGCCGCAATTGCATTCCCAGTCATGCGTCGGCCCGAAAATCCGTTCACAAAACAAACCGCCTTTTTCAGGCTTGAAGGAACGGTAATTGATGGTCTCAGGATTTTTGACCTCGCCGTGGCTCCAAGAGCGGATCGTCTCGGGTGAGGCGACGCCGATGGTCACGCAGCTGGTCTCGTCCATTGCTTCAATACCAGTCAGTTGTTTCAGTGTGCTGTCCAAGTAAACAGCCCTCCATAGGTTGAGAATCTGGTTCCAGTTACTTTTGCGCAAAAAGGATCATGACCGCAGCGCCGCCGGCTGGCAGCGCCGCTTCACACGCTTCGTTTAGGCCATAACCCCTTTATTGCGGCGGACACGCACGTCCAGACACAAACTCATCATTTCTTTCATCAGGACGTTGAAGGACTCCGGCGTGCCCGCAACCAGCGAGTTGTCACCACGCATGATCGATTCGTAGATCTTTGTCCGGCCAGTCACATCGTCGCTCTTGACGGTCAGCATTTCCTGCAGGGTATGCGCCGCGCCATAGGCCTCCAGCGCCCACACTTCCATTTCACCGAAACGCTGTCCACCATGCTGAGCCTTGCCGCCCAGCGGCTGTTGGGTCACCAGCGAGTAAGGGCCAACCGCGCGAGCGTGAATCTTGTTCGCTACCAAGTGGTCCAGTTTCAACATGTAAATCTGACCAACCATGATGCGCTGCCCAAAGGGCTCGCCACTGCGACCGTCGAAAAGACGCGTCTTGCCATCAAGGCCGATAAAGCAATCGCTGCGGTCACGGCCCGCTTCGTCAACCACGCGGCCGTCTTTGGCGATTTTCCAGCCCTGCTGATCAACTTTCGCCTTGCGGGCCTCGGCCAGCAACTCGTTGATCTTGCTCTCATGGATGCCGTCGAACACCGGCGTGGCCGCCGTGATGCCAAGCACTTTAGCCGCCCAGCCAACGTGCGTCTCGAAAACCTGCCCGACGTTCATGCGCGAGGGCACGCCCAGCGGATTCAGGACGATGTCCACCGGAGTACCATCCGCCATGTACGGCATGTCGGCTACCGGCACAATCTTGGCGACAATACCCTTGTTACCGTGCCGACCGGCCATCTTGTCACCAATGGAGATGCGGCGCTTGCTGGCAATGTACACTTTGACCGACTTAATCTTGCCCATGTCGGCTCCGTCGCCCTTGCCCAGCAGGTCAATGGCTTCCTTGCGGCATTGCTCGTTGTCACGCAACTTCACCCGGAAGGGCTTGATAATCTCTTCAATCTTGGACTTTTCTTCGCCATCACGCATGATGTAGCTGTCGTGATAGGTGGCCAAACGAGTCAGCATCACTCTGGTGATCTTGCGATCAGCCGGTATCACGTCCTCAGGCTCCTTGGCAACCAGACGCGTCACCGTGCAGCTCAGTTTCTGGCCGAGGAATTCTTCGCTCAATGCGCGGACCATGTCCTCAATTATGCCCAGCTGTTCGCCACGATATTTCGCCTCGGTGTCCTTGATCAGCGCCCGCACTTCCTGCCGCGTCTTCTTCTGTTTGCCTGGCTCTTGACGACGCTCAACGCGCACGTCCATGACGATGCCCGAACAACCGCCGGAAACCAGCAGCGAACTGTCCTTGACGTCCGCCGCCTTCTCGCCGAAGATCGCCTTCAACAGCCGCTCTTCCGGCGCCAGCTCCGTCTCGGACTTCGGCGTGATCTTGCCCACCAGGATGTCGCCAGGCTTCACTTCCGCACCAATGCGAACCACGCCCTCGGTGTCAAGATTGCGCAATGCGTCTTCCCCGACGTTCGGGATGTCCCTGGTGATCTCTTCGGCGCCCAGTTTCGTGTCCCGGGCGATGACGTCTTCCAGACTCACGTGCACGCTGGTATAGGTGTCTTGGTGCACCAGCCGCTCACTGATGATAATCGCGTCCTCGAAGTTATAGCCATGCCAAGGCATGAAAGCAACCGTCACGTTCCGTCCCAACGCGATCTCGCCCTGGTCCGTCGAGGCGCCATCAGCAATCGTCTGGCCTTTCTTGACCACGTCGCCACGACGGACGATGGGCCGCTGATTCACCAGCGTCGATGCATTCGAACGCAGAAATTTGTAGAGGGCGTAGGTCTGCACCTTGTCAGGATGCTTCGTCTCATCAGGTTCTTTGCCATCACTGGTGATCACAATACGCTCAGCGTTGGCTGATGCGACAATGCCATCCCCGCGGGCAACTACAATAGCGCGGGAATCGCGCGCCACGACGTGCTCAAGGCCAGTGCCCACCAAGGGCCGATCCGCTTGCAGCAGAGGCACCGCCTGGCGCTGCATGTTCGCGCCCATCAGCGCCCGGTTCGCGTCGTCGTGCTCAAGGAAGGGAATCAGGCCGGCAGCGGCGCTGATTAGCTGCTTGGGCGACACGTCGATATAATCAACCTTCTCACGCTCATGCTCGCCGGAATCGCCCTGCAGACGCGATAGCACATAATTGTTCACAAAGACGCCCTTGCTGTCCTGCGGCGCATTCGCCTGGGCAATCACAAAGCGTTCTTCCTCATCGGCAGTCAGATAATCGACGTCCTTGGTCACCATGGAATTCTTCACGCGGCGATACGGCGTTTCAATGAAACCAAAATCGTCAATCTTACTATACAAGGCCAGCGACGAAATGAGACCGATATTAGGACCTTCCGGCGTTTCAATCGGGCACACCCGGCCATAATGACTGGAATGGACGTCACGAACGTCAAAGCCAGCGCGATCACGGGTCAGACCGCCCGGTCCCAAGGCACTCAAACGCCGTTTGTTCGTCAGCTCGGCCAGGCAGTTCGTCTGGTCCATGAACTGACTCAACTGATTCCGCCCGAAGAAATCGCGAATGACACTGGCCAGAGCCTTGGTGTTCACCAGCTTGGTGATGCTGATGTCGTCGGCGCTATCGCTGGACGACAAACGCTCGCGAATCAGATTGGCCGTGCGCGTCAGGCCGATGCGGCACTGATTCTGCAGCAGTTCGCCAACCGTGCGCACCCGCCGACGGCCAAGATGGTCGATGTCATCAACCTGGCCGTTGGTCTTGCGCAAGCGCATCAGATGAGCCGTCGCCGCTGCCACGTCGAACTTCGTCAACACCCGCACATCAGCCGGAACATCAATGTGCAGACGCTGGTTCATCTTGAAGCGACCGACCAGACCCAGATCGTAGCGACGCGGGTCTTCAAACAAACGCCGGAAAAGCGTGCGGGCATTCGCCAAGGATGGCGGATCAGTTGGCCGCATGCGACGGTAGATCTCTTTCTGCGCCCCTTCCGTCGTCCGCAGATCGAAAGCATTGTTCTTGCTCAAATCCGCCTCTTTCTGCAGGCAGCGGATAAAGTAGTCGCCGATCTCAGCCGTGCGCACCACCGCGAGCTTCTTGATGCCATTGGCCTTCAGCGACTCGAAGATTTTCTCATTCAGGGACTCCAGTTCCGTGACCAGCGGCGTCGACGAGTCGTTCGGGTCCGCCACCGCCTCCGCGGTGTACAGCTGGGAGGGGTCCTCCTCCTTCATCAGCTTGCTGACCGTGATGTCCTCAACGCCATAGATCATGTTGAGAATCTCGCGGTAGCCATCAAAGCCAAACGCCCGCAGGAAGGTACTGATCAAAAACTTCCGGCGCCGACGCTTGCGATCCAAATAAATATAAATGAAGTCGTTGATATCAAACTGGACTTCCAACCAGGAACCATGATCAGCAATGATCTTGTAAGAAAACAGCGTCTTGTTGCTGGCATGACGCGTCGCTTCAAAGCAAACGCCCGGCGAACGATGCAACTGACTGACAATCACGCGCTCGGCACCGTTGATCACAAAAGAGCCCCGCTCAGTCATCAGCGGCAAATCGCCCAGATAAATTTTCTCTTCCTTGGTATCGCGGTTGTTCGCGCTACGCATGCGGAAAACCACGTTCAGCGCGGCCTGGTAAGTCCCGCCGTCCTTCAAACAATCCACCAGCGGCACCTTCGGCTCACCTATCTCATAGCGGACAAACTCGAGACCGCAATGCGTCTCCGTCGTGCTGTGTTCTTTCTCCGGAAAAATGTCCCGAAAAACTTCTTGCAGGCCCTGATTCTGCCGCTTGTCGGCAGGGACGTCCAGCTGCAAAAATTCCGCATAGGATTTTGTCTGGATTTCAATCAGGTCGGGAATATCAATGACGTCGTGTAAACGACCAAAATTAATGCGTTGTGACATGCTCGCCTTCCGCTTCGTTCGTTGCTGCTTCGGCGCCCCGGGCGGTAGTTCGTGCCCCGTATGCGCATTTGGGAAAAAAGTGCCGATAGCCCCTGCTTTCGGCCGCGACGGACACACGTGACGGACAGGCCCACTGCAAAATCACGGCCATGCCACTGGCGCTGCCACCACGTCTGCCAATTCCCGTAAAGACCCGGCTGTCCACCGCGCAAGCTATACTCGCGCCACTGACATGTCCCGCGTCGTCATTCTCGTCCCAGCCGTCGCTGCTGTCCACTGCGCAGCCCTGCACTCTGCGCCACTAACCCGCACCGACGTTATCCATAACTAGGCTGCAACCGGCGGCAGACCCCCTTGTCGCCAACCACAGTCTCTGAAAACCCCAAAAGACACCCGAGGCCTGGTCATGCCAGGCCCCGGCTGTCTTGTCTTGCATTCGAGCTGATGCCGAATGACGCTTATTTCACTTCGACTTTGGCGCCGGCTTCTTCCAGCTTCGCCTTGATCTGCTGAGCTTCGTCCTTGCTCACAGCAGTCTTGACGGGCTTCGGAGCCTCGGTCACCAGATCCTTCGCCTCTTTCAGGCCAAGACCCGTAATCGTGCGCACTTCTTTGATCACGTTGATCTTGTTGGCGCCAGCGTCAACAAGAATCACGTCAAACTCAGTCTTCTCTTCAACCGGGGCGGCAGCGGCAGCAGCGGGGCCGGCAGCAGCAACCGCGACCGGAGCCGCAGCACTCACGCCAAGACGCTCTTCCAAAGCCTTCACCAGCTTGGACACTTCCAAAACCGTGAGACCCTCGATGTAAGAGATGAACTGTTCCATCTTCTCATCAACAACAACTTTGCTCTCGTCGGACATGGCAATAACCTCCGTTTATTAAGCTACCTGCTCGTTCTTCTTGCAGAAAGCATCCAACACATACACAACACTCGCCACCTTGGCATTGAGCACCCGAACCAGCTGGCTGCCAGGAGCCTGGAGCAAACCAAGCAATTGCGCCAGCAATACCTCGCGAGGAGGCAAATCAGCAAGGGCCTGAGTGTCTTTCTCATTCAGTAGAGCGTTCTCGATGTACGAAAACTTCACTGACACCTGGTCTTTGCCCTTGGCGAACTCCAGCACCATCTTGACCATGGCCACTGGATCACAGGCACCACTCACCAACGCCGTGTCACCAGACACGTCTGCCGCAGCCAGGCCATCCATCCCAAGCTCCTGCGACGCAATGCGCAACAGCGTGTTCGGAATGACGTGGCACTCGGCATTGAGGGTGGCAAGTTTGCCACGGAACTCATTGAAGACATTGGCCTTAAGGCCTTTGTAACTGATCAGAACCACCGGCCGCTCGGAAAGCAGCTTCTTCAGGTTCTGCACCATTTGCGTTTTTTCGGCTCTCATGGTCTTATGCCTTTGCAGCAGCTTTGACGTCAAGACGGATTCCAGGGCTCATCGTTGCGCTCAAGGTGCATGACTGCATGTAAATACCCTTGGCCGCCGATGGCTTTGCACGGAGGATGGTGGAGAGAACTGCGTTGGCATTTTCGGCCAGCGCTTCCGCGCTGAACGACAACTTGCCAATCGGCATCATCACGCAACCGGCACGGTCGCAGCGATATTCAATCCGGCCCGCTTTCGCATCCTTCACTGCACTGGCAGTATCTTCGGTCACCGTACCGGTCTTGGGGTTCGGCATCAAGCCGCGCGGACCCAATACCCGACCAAGTGTCCGAACCTCTTTCATTGCCGATGGCGTGGCAATCAAAACGTCAAAATCCAGCCATCCGCCTTTGATCCGCTGAAGCAGGTCCTCATAACCAACTTCGTCTGCGCCGGCGTCTTTCGCCTTCTGCGCGAACTCACCCTCGGCAATCACTACCACGCGCTGTTTTTTGCCGGTGCCTTGAGGAAGCACCATCGCACCGCGCACGATCTGGTCTGACTGACGGGGGTCGATGCCAAGACGGAAAGCAAGCTCAACCGTCTCGTCAAATTTGGTGGTTGGCATGCTCTTCAACAGCCGGATACCCTCTTCCAGAGGGTAAAAATCCTGCCGCTTGAATGCCTGCAGCCGGGCACGATAAAGTTTACTTCTCTTCATCGACCACCTCGATTCCCATGCTACGCGCCGTCCCAGCTATAATCTTCACTGCGGCATCCACGCTCCTCGCGTTCAAATCAGCCTTTTTTGTCTCCGCGATCTGCACAAGGTCCTTGCGGGTAACCTTGGCAACAACCTCGCGTCCAGCGGTTTTGGCGCCAGAGGCGATGTTGGCAGCTTTCTTCAGGAGAACAGCCGCCGGCGGTGACTTGGTGATGAACGTGAAAGAACGATCCTGATAGACCGTAATGACGACCGGGATAACTAATCCCGCCTGGGCCTGGGTCGCCGCGTTGAACTGCTTACAGAATTCCATGATGTTGACGCCAGCCTGACCCAGGCTCGGCCCGACGGGCGGAGCTGGATTGGCGGCACCTGCGGGAATCTGCAAGCGCACTTCACCCACGACTTTCTTTGCCATACGTCCTCTTTCACCACGATTTTGGTCAGAACTGGCAGGCACTCTCCCAAATATCGTGTCCTATAGGTTCCATTTCCCGGCAAACACCTGGTTGTCAGATGCCCACCGACCTGCCAAAATGTCTAAGCTGGCCTGGCAGCGCCGGCAATGGCACGGCACGCAGGCAAGCGCAACTCATTATTCCTCTGGTATTTCTACCTGCCAAGACTCCACTTCAACGGGAGTCGAACGGCCAAAGATGCTGACAGAAACGGTCAAGCGCAAACGAACCTCGTCAGCGTTTTCAACGAGACCTTCAAAGCCCTCAAATGGCCCGCTGGTGACCTTGACCCGCGATCCGACCGGCGGCAGAGTGGGACGCACAGGAGCCGTCAGCTCGCTCTCCTCGCCTTCCTTCGGAATCATGTCACTGACTTCCTGTTCGGTCAGCGGCACGGGATGGTCACCGCCAATCAGACCAATGACGCCCTGTGTTTCTTTGATGAAACCCCAGGTCTCCGGCTTGAGCTGCTCATTGTCGCCGTAAATCTCGGCATGCAATAAGACATAGCCAGGAAACAGTTTGCGCTCACTGATGATCTTCTTGCCGTTGCGACGGTCTTCGACCTTCTTGATTGGAATGATCACCTCGTAGATGCCATTGTCAATACCGTTGGCCTGGTTCTGCCGACAGCGATGCTCAATGCTCTTGAGAACCCGGTTTTCCTGGCCGGACATCACCTGCATCACATACCACCGCGCTTTGCTGGGCACTTCATCCATATCCTGAATAATCCTTCGCTGATCACCGTGTTCGCTTGCGAGTATTCGCGCCGCCATGTCGTCTGCTTACATACTGCCGGTGATGTAGCGCACTGCGCCCTCAAACAGCCAATCCGCTATGGATACAAACAGACTCAGAATAATCAGTGATGAAACCACTACCACCGTTGATTCGTAAAGTTCCTGCCGGGTTGGCCAAGAGCATTTCTTCAACTCACTCGTCGTCTCATTGTAGAGGTTCTGAATGGCGACAATAGGGTTTTTCATCTGTAGGTGACTTTCCAAAAGAATGTACAGCGGTATTGCCTGGCTGGCAGCCTTGCGGGCGATCGCGGTTCTATCATTGGCCCGATATATAAGCTGCACTCTTGGCAACGCGCCATGTCAGACTGTTGCCTGCATAAAAATTGGCAGGTGAGACAGGGATCGAACCTGCGACCTGCGGTTTTGGAGACCGCTGCTCTACCAATTGAGCTACTCACCTGCTAGAAAACGGGTAACTGTCAACTGCCTCAGGCAGCTTCTGCAAGGCGCCAGACGCACTTAGCGCGTTTCGCGATGCAGGGTGTGCTTCTTCTCGAAGGGGCAGTACTTGTTCTTTTCCAGACGGCCAGGCGTATTACGCTTGTTCTTGGTCGTCGAATAGTTCCGGCGCTTGCACTCAGTGCAGGCAAGGATAATGATTTCTTGTGGCATCGGGATAACCTCGGTGAAAATGGCCGGCACACACCCAGCTAAAGCTGTTTGTGTGCCAGCTCATCGTGTTCACATTACTCAATGATGTCGGAAACACGCCCGGCGCCAACAGTACGGCCGCCTTCGCGAATGGCGAAGCGCAGACCCTTCTCCATGGCGATCGGAGCAATCATGTCAACTTCCATGCTGATGTTGTCACCAGGCATGACCATCTGCACGCCTTCGGGCAGTTTGCAGACGCCAGTGACGTCGGTCGTACGGAAGTAGAACTGCGGGCGATAGCCATCCATGAATGGGGTGTGGCGGCCGCCTTCGTCTTTGCTCAGTACGTACACTTCAGCCTTGAACTTGGTATGCGGGGTGATGCTGCCGGGAATGGCCAGAACCTGACCACGCTCGACGTCTTCCTTCTTGATACCACGCAGCAGGCAACCAACGTTGTCACCAGCCTGGCCCTGGTCGAGCAGCTTGCGGAACATCTCAACGCCGGTGACCGTAGTCTTAACCGTGTCCTTCATGCCAACAATGCTGACTTCCTGGCCAACTTTGATGATACCGCGTTCAACACGACCCGTGACAACCGTACCACGGCCTTCAATCGAGAACACGTCTTCAATCGGCATCAGGAAGGGCAGGTCCAGAGGACGAACCGGGTCCGGAATGTAGCTGTCAATTGCGTCAATCAACTCGCTGATGCATTTGCAGTCAGCAGCTTCGGGATCGCCATTGGCCTGGAGGGACTCGCAGGCTTTCAGCGCGGAACCACGAATGATCGGAATGTCGTCGCCGGGGAATTCGTACTTGCTGAGAAGCTCGCGAACTTCCATCTCAACCAGTTCGAGCAGTTCTGCGTCGTCAACTTGGTCGCACTTGTTGATGAAAACAACAATGGCCGGTACGCCGACCTGACGGGCCAGCAGAATGTGCTCGCGGGTCTGGGCCATCGGGCCGTCGGTGGCGGCGATAACCAAAATTGCGCCGTCCATCTGAGCAGCACCAGTGATCATGTTCTTGATATAGTCCGCGTGGCCGGGGCAGTCGACGTGAGCATAGTGACGCTTCTTGCTCTGATACTCGACGTGGGAGGTGTTGATCGTAATACCGCGCTCGCGCTCTTCCGGGGCATTGTCAATTTCGGCATAGCTGCGAATATCGCCACCAAACTTCTTCGCCTGTACCATGGTGATGGCGGCGGTAAGGGTGGTTTTGCCGTGGTCGACGTGGCCGATGGTACCGACATTGACGTGGGGCTTATCGCGTTTAAATGTTTCTTTTGCCATTGTCCTTAATCCTTCTGCTTGGGGACTTGGGCAGTACTCTTTTCTGTAAGTACCACCACTGTTCTTCTTCTTTAGCTACCGATCAAAAAAACAAAAAAAGCAAATAACCTCAGCCCATCGCCACAACCACGTTTGTTACTGACTGTGGCCACATTCGCGGCTTGCTAGTATTCTGGAGCCCACGATCGGAGTTGAACCGATGACCTCATCCTTACCAAGGATGCGCTCTACCAACTGAGCTACGTGGGCAGACCTGAAAAACAATCCCGAACGAAAATCACACCCGGGATTTTTGCGGAGCCAATACTTTAGCTTGACCACGCAAGGCTGTCAACTGCATTTCACTCTTTTTGCTACTTTTTTGTGGATTTTTCACGCTGTTCCGCGCAGCAGGTCATGCCACCACGGCACGCCCGGGACACAGTCAACTGACCGCTGCCCCGGAGCTGCCGGAGAGTATGGCGCTGACTCAGGCCTTGTCGTCCTCGTTGGCCGGAGCCGCAGCAGTGGCCTTGTCGTCTTCATCGGCCGGGGCCTCGTCAGTAGCCTTCTCAGTCTCTTCCTGCGCCCGCTGAAATGCGTCATCCAGCATGCCGCCGAGGCCGCCCAGATCATTGCCGGTGTTGCTGTGCAACGCTGCCAGCGAGGTCGGGATCTCAGAACCCTCGGTCGCGTCTTTCATGCTCAGGCCAATGCGACGCTCGTCCGTGTTGATGTTCTTAACCCGCGCCTTGACCGTGTCGCCAACCTGCACCACGTCCTTCACACGGTTCACGCGCTCATCACTGAGCTCGGAAATGTGAATCAAACCATCAATGCCGCCTTCAAGTTCCACAAAGGCGCCAAAGGAGGCCAGTTTGGTGATCTTGCCCTCGACAACATCGCCGACCTGGTACTTGTTCTGAATCGTCTGCCACGGATCGTCCGTCAGCTTCTTCATGCTCAGGGAGATGCGCTGATGATCGGCATCGACATCCAAAATCACCGCTTCGACTTCCATGCCCTTCTGCAGCACTTCGCTCGGATGGTTGATCTTGCGGATCCAGGACATGTCGGACACATGGATCATGCCGTCGATGTCGTCCTGAATCTGCACAAAGGCGCCATAGCCGGTCATGTTCCGCACTTTGCCCTTGATACGGGTGCCCTTGGGATAACGCTCTTTGATCACTTCCCAGGGATTGGACTGGGTTTGACGCAGACCGAGAGAGATCTTGCGATCCTCTTTGTTCACGTCCAACACCACCGCCTCGACTTCATCACCTTCGTGCAGAATGTCGCTCGCGCGGTTGACCTTCTTCGTCCACGACATCTCAGACACATGAATCAGGCCCTCAATGCCCTCTTCCAGCTCCACAAAGGCGCCGTAAGGCATGACATTGACCACCCGGCCCTTGATACGGGAGTCCTTGGGATATTTGACGTCGACAGTGTCCCAGGGATTCCCCTCTTTCTGCTTGAGGCCCAAGGAAACCCGCTGACGCTCGCGGTCGACTTCCAAAATCATCACTTCGATCTCTTCACCGACTTTGACCACTTCGCTCGGATGCGAAACGCGGCCCCAGCTCATGTCAGTGATGTGCAGCAAGCCATCCATCCCGTTGAGGTCCACAAAGGCACCGAACTCGGTGATGTTCTTGACCACGCCACGACGGATCTGCTTGGGAATTAACTCGTCCATCAACTTCGTCCGCTGCTCGGCACGAGCGGCCTCAAGCAATTCGCGACGAGACAACACGATGTTGCGACGCTCGGCATTGATCTTCAAAATCTTGAAATCTTCCTGCTTGCCGACGTAATCGTCCAAATTGCGGGCAGGCCCCAGATCAACCTGCGAACCCGGCAGGAACGCCTCGACGCCAACATCAACAATCAAGCCGCCCTTGACGCGATTGCGGATCGTGCCCTTAATGAGCCCGCCTTCCTCGTAGTTGGCAACAATGCTATCCCAGGCCTTCTGCAGCTCGGCCTTATGAATGCTTACCACCGGAATGTTCTCTTCGTCTTCGATCTGCTCAAGATAGACTTCCAGCTCGTCACCAACCTGGATCGTGTCCCAGTTCTTGATCTCCTGACGGTCCACCAGCGCCTCGGCTTTGTAACCAATGTCTAACAGGACACCTTTGTCAGTCTTTTCGGCAACCCGGCCCTTGACCAGGGTGTTCTCCTGAAAATTCACGTTTGTCTGCCCGCCAAGGAGTTCTTCCATGGACGGCATGTCTTCCAGATTGATGTTGTTCTTGCTCATAATTGCTGTTGTTTGGGGGTTACTACTACGTGTTGCTACCTGCTCTCACTGAACTCGGCTGGACACAAACGGGTGCCCACCGACAGATAAAAAGCCGAACTGTAAAATATATGCAATAGACGTCACGATGCAACCCACAAGATGAAATTTTCCTACCGTGCTGGTAATCCCTCACCCATTGAGAACGAACGCCCAGACATGTCGCGACGTCAACCCCGGGTAAGTAAGTGAGTTCCATTGCCTCTTTGGCCCCAGTCAGCTGCGCCGACTGGGGCCAAAGAGGCCGAGGAATACGGACGTAGTCGCCGTTGTACCCAGGGCGGCGCGCGCTTTCAGCGCTGCTTGCCCTGGGCTGGTATGTTTCGCGCTTTCAGCGCTTCTGCCGCTTCGCGGCCAGGGAAACGGGCGCGTTTGACTCAGCCAGAAGCTCTGTGGCTTAATTCTCAATGGGTGACCGATTACCCGTGCTGGTAATCCCTCACCCATTGATACCTGCCATATTCTTGCGGCCTTTGTTTTCAGCGCCGAAGGCGCGGTCTAAGATAGCCCAGGGCGCGTCGCCCTGGGTAAAAGTCCCACCCGAAAAGAGCCCTGAAGGGCGGCCTAAAAGACCTGCGACGAAGGGTCACAGCGCAAAATTGCCGCAGCAATCAATGAGTTCCATTGCCTCTTTGGCTCCAGTCAGCTGCGCCGACTGGGGCCAAAGAGGCCGAGGAACACGAGCAAAAATGGCGCTCCACCCAGGGCGGCGCTCCGCCTTCGGCGTCGCTTGCCCTAGGCTGGTATGCTTCGCGCTTTCAGCGCTCAAATGCCGCCGGGACGGCGGCGCTCCCAGGAGTCGAATCAGTCCCTAATCAGTCCAAGGCGTCGGGAGTCAATCCCCACGGTCCAATTCGTCCCCACGGTCCAATCCATGGGATCATGCCTCATGAGTCCGTGAGTCCTCGCCCCAGTGCGCCGCGCCAATTAGTCCGCACGGTCCCTGGCGTTCCTTGGAACCGCCAGTATCAATGGGTGAGGCATTGCCCGTGCTGCCTAATCTGCATGCGTGACCGCATAGTATCCGGTCATGGTCAGAAATACTCGCATCAGCTTAATACGCCATGCTGCCCTTTTGGGCTTCGACTCGTATAGTAATAGGCCATCCACAGTATGCGTATCGCCCCCGACCACTTAACCTTGGGAACTCACCATGCACAGCAGCACGCCCTCTGCACAAATCCGCCAAACCCGCCGTATTATGCTCGGTCGGGTGCCCATTGGCGGTGGCGCCCCCGTGAGCATTCAGTCCATGACCAACACCCCCACTGGCGATGCCGACGCCACCCTCGCCCAAATCGGGCGCCTGGGGGCGCTCGGCTGTGACATCGTGCGCTGCGCCGTGCCCAACGCAGCAGTCATGGACGCCTTTGCGCGCATCTGCGCCGAAAGCCCCCTGCCCGTCGTCGCCGACATCCATTTTGACCACGAACTGGCCATCGCCGCCATGGCCGCCGGCGCACACGGCATCAGGGTCAATCCCGGCAATATGAAAAATGCCGACAAGGTCCGTTGTGTCGCGCGCGAGGCGGCCCGCCGCGGCTGTGCCGTGCGCATCGGCGTCAACGGCGGCAGTCTCGCGCCTGAAGTCCGTCGACGTCTGGGGAATGGCCCCGAAGCCTTCGTCGCCAGCGCCAAGCACTACGTCGAACTCTTCGCGAGCGAAGGCTGTGAGGCATTGAAAGTCAGCCTGAAATCCTCCGATGTGCGCACCACGGTGTCGGCCTGTCGCCTTTTCGCGGGACAATCTGACCTGCCCCAGCATCTCGGCGTCACCGAAGCCGGCCCAATGTCCACCGGCCTGGTCAAGTCCGCCATGGGCATCGGCGCCTTGCTGCTCGACGGCATCGGTGACACCATCCGCGTCAGTCTCACTGCCCCGCCCGAAGCCGAGATTACTGCCGCCAAGCGCATCCTGGAAGCGGCTGGCCTGCGCATCGCCGCGCCGGAAATCATCGCCTGCCCCACCTGCGGCCGCACCAGCATCGACCTACTGCCCCTGGTCACGGCCGTCGAAGAGGCCATCATCGCCATCCAGGCCGACGGCTACGACATCAATCTCCGCAAAGTCGCCATCATGGGCTGCGAAGTGAATGGCCCCGGCGAAGCCCGGGACGCCGATATCGGCATCGCCGGCAACATGGGCCAGGGCATCCTCTTCAAAAAGGGTGAGAAAGTGCGAACCCTGCCGGCCGATCAACTGCTGGACGCACTGATCGCTGAGATCAAAGCCGCCGCCGTCCGCAGAACGCCGTAAACCGACCGGCGAACGCGTCGGACGCATAACACGCAGCACTGCGGAGTTTCGCTCCGGAACAGAACGGGAGAGTGCTTGCGGTCACGAAAGCGGCTGCGTTATTTGCCCGCCCCATGCAAGCCGTATTTCCTCAGCAAGTACTCTTTGCCGGGCTGCGCCGCTACGGCCAGGGCGGCATAGCGGCGGCTATCCTCCGCAAAGCCATACCAGTCACAGAGCAGCGCAAGCCGCAGATAGTCGTCAAAGACGTCCACTGCCGCAGCTCGTTCCTGGCGCTTATTGCTCGCCATATCCTGGCGTTTTTCGGCATAGAAAGCAAAGATGTCCCAAAGCTGGGGCCAGGCCAAGTCCTCAAACCCGACCTGCATGGAATTATCCCCGTCCCCGGCGGCGTGGTCACGACGGCGGACGGTCAGTCCCTTCTCGTTGGCGCGAGGAATGGCCCCCAGATATGAACGGCCATTCCGCAGAACAATCCGCCCACTCTCGCCGCGATCATAACCGATATAGCGCATCGTCTGCTGCAAATAGTCCCGCGCCGAGCCGACAATGCGCAGGCGTTCGCGTTCCGTCTCCTGCAGCGCTTCTGGCACAGCATGCAAATAGCGTTTGTTCTCCTCGCGCGTAGTCGTAAAATCAAGGTCCGGCGGTTGGGGACGAGACGCCCACACGGCCGGCGCAATCGTCGCCGCCGTGCCAATCGTCACCGTAACGCCGCTACCCGCAGCCGGGGTCCCGCCTGCAGCTTCCTGCAGTTCTGCCGTGGCAGTAGCCGCCTCCAGCGCCGTCGGCAACGCCGTCGGCAACGTCAATGACGGGGTGTCGGTTATCGGCATGGTATCGCTTCGCCGCTGGCGCAGGCGATACGCCAGAAACAGGGCGCAAAGGGCCACTAATCCACCAAGCAAGAGGACGTTGACTATCGTCGCGCCGCGGCCTGACTTACGTCGCGGCGCGGTCATGGCCGCATGCGCAGCCGCGTCCTCAGGCCGCAACCCGCCCGTAGCCAGGTCGCCACCGCCCCGGAGGACCTTAGCTGGACGCTGCTTCGCCCGGCTCTTCTCTTCCAGCACCTTGAGAACGTCGTTGTAACTGCCTGGGCGATCCTCCGGACGTTTGGAAAGCATGCGGCCCAAACACTCCCCAAAGGCTTGCGAATAGCCCGGGTGAGCCACGTGCAAAGGCTCCGTTTTGCCGGTAGTGGCCCCGACTTCTGCTGGTCGCCGCCCCGTCGCCAACTCATAGAGAACTACCGCGAGGCTGTACATGTCGCTGGCACGGGTGGCGGTGGCGCCGTCGCGCACTTCCGGACTGGCGTAAGGATCAGCGCCAGCGTCTTTGCCCAAGGCGCGCGCCACGCCAAAATCTGTCACCTTGACAAAGCAGTCCTCATCAAAGAGGATGTTGCCCGGGGCGAGCCCACCATGACAGATACCGGCCGCATCGGCTTCCATCAAGGCGCCAATGATGCCGGCCGCACAACGCTGTAGCAGCGCAGGCTCCATCCGTTCCCTGGCCGATGCATAGGACAGGGCGCGGACATATTGCTGCACCGCGTAAGCACCCCCTTCGTCACTGCGACCACAGGCATAAACAGACACCACCTGCGGATGGCCTATCGTCGCCATTCGCCGAGTCACCGCCAGAAAAGCCTCCAGCTGCTCCCCACTAAAACGGCCACCGCCGGTTATCACCTTGACGCAAACCTCACGGTCCAAAGTCGTATCCAAGGCCCGGTACACATGAAGAGCCGCCGCCTCATGTAAAATGTCTTCCAGGAGTATGGACTGAAACCACTTCGGCACCCGAAATTCCACTCCGCAATGCGGACAGGGAAACAAACTCAACGGTGATAGCTCACTGACGTCGAGCTTCCGCTGGCAGCCGGGGCAGCGTATTTTCATGGCAGATTGGCTGGAATGCTCGGTCATTTCCTCAGTCTCGATAGTGCTTCAGTGGAGTGACAATGCCACGACAAAAATGTTCAGCAGCCGCACAACCCCAAGCAGCCACGCGGTGAACTGTACCACCGACCTTGAACACGTATGGTGCAGCGCCCATTATAGCAAAATTGTCCTGCGAGCTCAAGAGCGGCAGCAGCGTTTTCCCACCATGCGTGCGGGCCAGAACCACCTGGACAAGCCGAACTATGGTATGCCGCCGGCAAGCGCCGAGCTGCGGAAAAGCGGCACAAAAAAAAGGCATGGCCGAATAAACAACCATGCCCGCACAAAACCATCAGCTACGCTTAGCGCGCCGCTTTGGCCTGTTCAACCAGCTGCGTGAACGCCGCCGGATCAGTGACCGCCAAATCCGCCAGGACCTTGCGGTTAATCTCAACACCGGCCTTGTTCAGACCATCAATCAGCCAGCTGTACTTGAAGTCGGCAGCGCGGCAGGCAGCGTTGATGCGCTGCGTCCACAAACTGCGATACTGGCGCTTTTTCTGCTTGCGGCCCACAAAGGCGTTTGCCATCGCGTGGTCCACCGCACCGTATGCCATACGGATCAGCTTGCTGCGATTGCCACGAAAACCCTTGGCCTGACGTAATACCCGCTTGCGCCGCTTGCGCGAAGGAACTGCATATGTCGTTCTCATCTTATCTCTCCAATGTGCCTTTGCCTTGCTACATGGCACCAGGATGGCACGTCCTGTTTGATCACATCTCTATCAGCACACTCACCACTAAACTCACAGGCCATAAGGCAAAGAAGCCTTCACGCGAGCCATCTCGCTCGACCGCACCGCCGCGTCACGGCCCAAACGGCGCTTGCGGCTAGAGCTTTTCTTCGTCAAAATGTGACGGCCATTGGCACAATTGTGGAGAAACTTACCCGTCCCCGTTTGCTTGAAGCGCTTGGCGGCGGCCTTCCTGGTCTTCATCTTTGGCATTGCTTGTCCCGTCCTATGAACACTGATCCATTACGCTCAAAAAAAAAACGTACATTCACTTTATAGGATATCCGCCCGCAAAAAACAGGAACAGCGCCGGGGCCGCTGTTCCCTTGCTCTTCGTTTACCGACAGGTCTGGTGCGCAGCCCCGGTCATTTCTGAGGCTTCGGAGCCAACACCATAATCACATTTCGGCCAAACTGTTTCGCAGGTGAATCCACCACAGCAACTTCACCAACCGTCGTTACCAGCCGCGCAAGAACCTGCATGCCCAAGTCGACATGGGCCATTTCACGACCGCGGAAGGCGAGAAGAACTTTTACTTTATCACCCTTCTCCAAAAAAGCAATCGTGTGGCGGGCTTTTGTCTGGAAATCATTGTCATCGATATTCGGATGCATCTTGACTTCCTTGACCTTCTGCTGGATCTGCTTGCGTTTCGCTTCCCGCTGACGCTTGCACTCCTGATACTGGAACTTGCCAAAGTCCATGATGCGGCAGACCGGCGGATCAATCTTGCCGGCGATTTCCACCAGGTCCAGTCCAGCGGCATGCGCGCGCTCCAAGGCGGCCTCGAAGCTTAGCAAGCCGAGCTGCTCATTGTCTTCCGAGATGAGGCGGACAGTCTTGCCCCTGAAAAAACGATCACCGGTTTTTAGCTGACGTGCGATGGGAGGATCCTCCTATACTAGGGTTACTAATCAGACAGCGCCGTCCCCTTTGGACAAGCGCTGCGGCGGCCGGCCCAACCCTGCCGCCATGAAACATCGTCTCAAAAAGCTGTATACACTAACGCTATGCCTGGCATCTAGCAAATTCACCATAGCAGGGTCACGGCGTCACTTACTCTACTGCATGTCGTCATTTTCCTTGCGCGCGCGCTCCAAGAAAGCTGCGAAAGGCATGGCGCCCTCTTCGCCCTGGGCACGACTACGCACGGACACTTCCTGCTGCTCGGCTTCGCGCTCGCCGACAATCAGCAGATACGGCAGGCGCTGATTGCGCCCGCGACGGATCTTGCCGCCAATGGGATCGGCCTCCACATCCACGCTCACGCGCAAATGCGCCGCCTTCAGCTGCGCCGCCAAACCCTGCGCGTAGCCCTCAAACTTCTCGCTAATGGGCAGAATGCGGATCTGTTCCGGCGCCAGCCACAGCGGAAATGCGCCGGCGTAATGCTCGACCAAAATGCCAAAGAAACGCTCTATGGACCCCAGCAGCGCCCGGTGCACCATGTAGGGCCGGTGCTTCTGGCCGTCCTGGCCGACATAGGTCATATCGAAGCGCTCCGGCAGATTGAAGTCGAACTGGATGGTGCTGGTCTGCCATTCGCGCCCCAGCGCGTCCTTGATCTTCAAGTCGATCTTCGGGCCGTAGAAGGCGCCGCCGCCTTCATCCCGCTCGCAACTGACGCCCTCGGCGTGCACGGCTTTCTCCAGCGACACCAGCGCCTGCTCCCACATCGAGTCATCGCCGACGGCTTTGGCCGGCCGGGTCGCCAGGTAGGCCTTGATCTCCTTGAAACCAAATTTCTTCCACATGAACAGACTGAAGCGGAGCACCTCGCGAATTTCGTCCTCAATTTGTTCCGGCGTGCAGATGATGTGGGCGTCGTCCTGGGTAAAGCCGCGCACCCGCAGCAGCCCATGCAGCACCCCGGCCTTCTCGTAGCGGTAGACCGTGCCCAGCTCGGCCCAGCGTAGTGGCAGTTCGCGATAGGAGCGCGGGCGGTCCTTGTACACCTCGATATGGAAGGGGCAGTTCATCGGCTTGACGTAGTAGGGATCGCCATCCACATCCATGGACGAGTACATGCCCTCACGATAAAAATCCAAGTGGCCACTGGTTTCCCACAGCAGCGCCCGGCCCACGTGCGGCGTGTACAGCAGTTCGTAGCCGTGGTCGTAATGAGCCTGCTTCCAGAAGGTCTCAATCACATGCCGCACCCGCGCGCCGTTGGGATGCCAGCAGATCAGCCCTGGGCCAATCTCCTCGTGCGTGCTGTAAAGGTCCATCTCGGTGCCAATGCGGCGATGATCGCGCTTCTTGGCTTCCTCAATGCGGTCGAGATACGCCTGCAGCTCCTCTTTCGTCGCAAAGGCCGTGCCGTACACCCGCTGTAGCATCGGATTCTTCTCGTTGCCACGGAAATACGATCCGGCAATCGATAGCAGCTTCACCGCGCCAATCTCAGTGCTTACCGCGACATGCGGCCCGCGACATAGATCAACGAAGTCTGCGCATTGGTAGAGACTGACCGCCTCGCCCTCGGGAATATCGTCCAGGCGGGACAGCTTGAAGGTCTGATTGCGCTCCGCAAAGTACTGCCGTGCTTCCTCGCGGCTCACTTCCCGGCGCTCAAACTGCAGCTGCCGGCCAAGCATCTTGCGCATCTCTTTCTCAATCGTCTTGAGGTCTTCCGGAACCAGCCGGTGACTCATGTCAAAGTCGTAGTAAAAGCCCTCGTCCGTCGCCGGACCGATGTCAAACTTGACATCCGGATATAACTTCTGCACCACGGCGGCCATGATGTGCGCCGCGCTGTGACGAATCATGTGCAAATCTGAATTCGACATTGGCTCAACTCTCCTCAGCCCGCCGCTCCAGACACTTTCGGGCCTGGACAAACGAGCACTTGCTATGGGGTAAAATCAGCAAAAAAACACGGCGGGCAGCGACCAAATCAAGCCCCCTAGCCGCCATGGCACTTACTCCAGGACGCCCTTGGTGGACGGCACGGCCGTGCTGCCGGCTTGGCGGGCGACAGCCTGCGCCAACGCCCGACCGAAGGCCTTGAAAATCGCCTCCATGCCGTGGTGGGACTCCTCACAGACCAGCAAGTCGACATGCAGCGTCAACCCGGAGCTGTTGACCAGGGCCTGGAAGAACTCGCGGAAAAGACGACCGCTCACGCCGCCGACAATCGTCTCCGGCAAGCTCACTCGCCAAGATAGATGCGGCCGGCCGCTGAGGTCCAGAACCACCCGCGCCAGCGACTCATCCATCGGCACAAAAGACGACCCGAAGCGAGTTATCCCGCGCTTGTCGCCCAACGCATCTTTCAGCGTCTGGCCAAGCGCAAGGCCAATGTCCTCCATGGTATGATGAGCATCGACGTCGAGGTCGCCCTTGACAGCCAGCTGCAGGCCAAAGCCGCCATGGCAGGAAAAAGCGTGCAGCATATGGTCAAAAAATGGCACGCCGCTTTGGATCTCCAGCTCGCCGGCAGCGCCATCAAGCAGCAACTCGATGCGGATATCCGTCTCCCGAGTCGTGCGTTTCACTGTCGCCTGACGTTTGTTCGCCAATGTCTGTCCTCGTTCATTAAGGTGTCGCTACGGCAAATTCCGTAAACAAGTAATATATAACGCCATGGCCAATTGCAAAATCATCCCGCGCACGGCAACAAGGGGAAATGACCCGGAGCGCATAAAAAAATAGCCGGCGGCGGTACTTACACACCGCCACCGGATGCCACCGCGAGGAATCTGCCCAGCGTCACCGACGCGTCTTAGTCCTTAACCAGGTCGCAGACGCCCGGCCCGAAATGCCTGAGCATCACGATGGGGTCAACGGGCGACTCATTGACGATGGTGACGCCGGCCTGCGCGGCCTTTTCGGAGACGAAATACTCGTCGTAGGTCAGCTGGCCGAAGCGGATCATGGTCGGCGTTTCAATGCGCTGGCCGTTGATCGTGCCGTGGCCCTGCATCATGATGAAGCCGTAGGCGCCCTTGTCCTTGATGACGGCCGTGCGGCCGGGCAGCACCGTCAGCGACTTGGCACTGACTGCGGGCGACTTATAGCAGATCCAGCTGTCTTCGTAACCGCCGTCGTGCATCGCGGCCAACTCGCCAGCCAGTTTCGGCCGCATATGCCGATGCTCACCCATCAGCGGGTCGACATTCAGCTCCCAGTCCATCACCTCCAGCAAGTAGTCAATGCTGCCGATCTTGTCCGCCGGACAATTCTTCCACAACAGCTCTTCAGGAATAATCTGGTCATCCACCAGCGACTGGTACATGGCGAAGACGTCAGACGCGGCCTGCGGCTCGTAGGTGCACAGGCTGCCCGGCGCATGCAACAGCCCCGGCGGGACGTCCCAGCCCGTGCCGGGCTCCAAACGATACGCACGGGACAAATTCGTCAGCTTGTTGTCGCCTTTGGTGAAATTTTCCAGGCATTTGCGGACCTGTTCTTTGGTGGTGCCGGGTTCGAGCCCGAAGAAGGTGAAGGGAAAATGGCCGCCGTGGTTGTTGACCTGTGCCGGGAAGTAATAGCACTCGGGCTTGCCGCGTTGGCCGACCAGCGCCGCGTGATCATCGCGATGGTGGATGTGATGCGGCAGCGGACCGAAATTGTCAAAAAATTTCGAGTAGATGGGCCAGGCGTGGAAACGCTCCCACAGGCTCTTACCGATGAGTTCGCCCTGGAGTTCGCTGACCGCGTCCCGCAGGGTTACCTGCGAACCGTCGTTGCAGATGATTTGGCTCAGGCCCTCGTTCTTGCCAGTCAATGGGCCGTTGTCCGCCGGCGTGGTCGATGCAAACCAGCGTTCATCAATGCCGCCGCGCTCGCCACCAAGGGCGTAATAATCGTCGGGATGCAGCTTGATCCGCCGCCCCGGAATGCAGAACGACCGCGGCACCCAGTTGGGCGCCAAACGCAGAATACCACCATTGGCATCAAATGTCTTCTTGAGCTGTCCCATCGTCGCACTCCTTCTGCAGTTAACTTCTTGACACACAGCCATAAGTCACTGAATGACGTAAATCCTGCACGGCTGCAATACGCCACAGACATGCCGAGACGCCGCCAAAATTCGTCAGAAATCCTTCAGCCCCAGCACGTCTTGCATATCGTAGAGACCCGCCTTGGCCGTTGCCAGGAATTTGACCGCGCGCAATGCGCCCTTGGCGAAGGTCTCGCGACTCGACGCCTTGTGCGTCAATTCCACCCGCTCGCCTTCTGCGGCGAAAATCACTGTGTGGTCGCCGACCACATCGCCGCCACGCAGGGCGTGCATGCCGATTTCGCCCTTGCTGCGGGCGCCGACCATGCCAACGCGGCCATGACGCGTGTCGTGACCGTAGTCCAGCCCGCGCGCTTTCGCCAAAATCTCGCCCAAGCGCTCGGCCGTGCCCGATGGCGCGTCCTTCTTCTTGTTGTGGTGCATTTCCACCACTTCGATGTCATAGTCCTCACCCAACAACGGCGCGACTTTTGCGCACAAGGCGAACAGCAAATTCACACCAATGCTCATGTTCGGCGCTTGCACAATCTTCGCGCCGGCCGCCGTCAACGACCGCAGTGCGGCCTTGTCGCCGTCCGTCAGCCCCGTCGTGCCAATGGCGATATTCACCCCAGCGGCCGCCAGGCGTGGCGCCAACTCCATGGTCGATGCCTGCGACGAAAAATCAATCACGGCGTCCGTATTGGCGATAAAGTCTTCAATTTTGTCCGTGATGCGTACGCCCGCGGCACTTTGCCCGGCGACCACGCCAGCGTCCTGCCCCAGCAACGGGCAGCCCGAATACTCCAAAGCACCCGACAGGGCCAACTCTGGATCAAGCATGACGCCCGTTACCAACATCCGGCCCATGCGGCCCGCCGCGCCAACTATCGCTACCCGAATCATAGTCATTATCTCCTTATTATGTCCTTATTATGTCCTTGTTACTTCTTGTTGCCTCAAATGTGGCCCGAACAGACGTAATATAGACGCGACAAGCTGCCCCGTAGACCTTCTTGTCAATTTTCACGCCGGGCTATTCGTCTCCATAACTATCTACTGCGCCAAACCGCCGCCAAAGCGCGGCCATGTACCCCCGCCCAACCAACCACGACGGTGACAGCAACATGTGTATCATTCTCGCCATACTCATCCTCGCCAGCGGCATCCTCCACGCCCAGGACTTCGTCAGCGATGCACTCGCCGCGCGCACCCGCTACCAGCAGCAGAAACCATTGGTCGAAGCTGAGTGGGACGCCGAAAAGGCCAAAATCACCGACCACAAGGCGCGCGGACGCCTGACTGGCAAGTATCAGACAAAATTGATCGCGCCAATCAAGGACCTCTACGCAAAATATCCCGTCGAATGCGACTGGCTCCTGCAAGACCTGCCCGGCACCGACTGGCTCGCGCAAAACAGCGAAACGGAACTCATTCGCCAGGCCATCGCCAAGGCCGCCGCCGAAATAGGCCGCAGCGCCGAAGCCGTTAACGCCGCCGAGCTGCTCGCCGTCGCCGGCAAAGACGGCACCGACCACGCCTGGCTCACGCTCTACTGCGACTACGCCAGGGAGCGCCGCCGACAGCGCCTCGCCGTGCTCGGCGACCACGCGCCGCTCTTCGCCTACATCAAGCGCGCGCCAGTCACGCCGTCTTTCTTCGCCTACACCGAAGGCCAGTCCGATGCTCAGCACGAACGCTTTTTCCGCCCTGGCAGTGAACTGTGTCTCCTCACCATCACGCGCGATGGCAGCTGCAGCGAAGAAACCATCATCCGCGATGAGCAAGGCATGATGCGCGATCCCGATGTCGCCTTTGACGCCAGCCGGATCCTCTTCTCCTGGAAAAAATCGGACCGGGATGACGACTATCACCTGTACGAAATCAACCTGGCGGACCGCCAGGTCCGCCAAATCACCCACGGCCTCGGCGTGGCCGATTTCGAGGGCATTTACGTCCCCGGCGACCACATCGTATTCAGCTCTTCGCGCTGCGTGCAGACCGTCGATTGCTGGTGGACCGAAGTGAGCAATCTCTACACCTGCGATCTCCAGGGGCGCTACCTGCGCCGCCTCGGTTTCGACCAGGTCCACACCGTCTATCCGCAACTCATGGACGACGGCTCGGTCGTCTACACCCGATGGGATTACAATGACCGCGGCCAGATGTTCACTCAGGCGCTCTTCCGTATGAACACCGACGGCAGCGCCCAAACTGAACTCTATGGCAACAACTCGTGGTTCCCCACCACACCCTGCCACGCCAGACAAATCCCCGGCACCAGAAAACTCCTCGCCGTCGCCATGGGCCACCACACCTGGCAGGCCGGGAAACTCATCAGCATCGACCCACTCAAAGGCCGCCAGGAAGCCGAAGGCATCACCATGCTCGCGCCACGCGCAAAGGCCAAAGCCGTCCGCATCGACGCCTACGGCCAGAGCGGCGACCTCTTCCGGCACCCATACCCCGCCAGCGAAAACGATGTCGTCACCGCATTCATTCCAGCGCTACTCAATACCAGTCGTGGCGCCCAGAACTTCGGCATTTACTACGTCCATACCGACGGCCGCCGCGAAGTCCTCGCCTGGAACGCCTGGCGCTCCGGCAACCACCCGGTCGCCGTGCAGCCCCGCGCCGTCCCGCCAACGCGGCCGTCGCTGGTCGACTACCGCAAGCAAGACGGCACGTTCTACCTCCAGGACATCTACTACGGGCCGGGGCTGACCGGCGTGGCGCGCGGCGAAGTCAAAAGCCTCCGTGTCGTCGCCCTGGATTTCCGCGCCGCCGGCATCCGCAGCAACAGCAGCCACGGCCCGGGCGGCAGCGCCCTGGTCTGCACACCGGTGGCCATCAACAACGGCTCCTGGGACGTCAAGCGCGTGCTGGGGACAACGCCCGTCTACGAAGACGGCTCGGCATTCTTCAAAGTCCCGGCGCGCACGCCGGTGTTCTTCCAGGCACTGGACGCCCAGGGCCAGGTTGTTCAGACCATGCGCAGCTGGTCCACCCTCCAGCCCAACGAGGTATTCGCCTGCATCGGCTGCCATGAAAACAAAAACGAGTCCATGCTCCCGACCCGCCCGCGCAGCATCGCCGGTGGCAAAGGCCCGCAGGCACTCACGCCATTCTCCCCGGAACCGCGCGGTTTTTCCTACCTCAAGGACATCCAGCCCATCTGGGACAAGCACTGCGTGTCCTGCCACCAGGCGGTCACAACCCAGCCGCCCCCACGACCCACGCCCTCAGCATCCTACTGCTACCATGGCGACACCGTCAACGCCCTCTGCGACGACATGCTGCCGGATCATTCCTGCGACCATTCCATCCGCCGCATGACCTGGCACCCCCACCGCAACCGCCGCGAATGGGTGCAGTATGACTTCCCTGAATCGCGCAGCATTGACAAAACCCGCGTCTACTGGTTTGACGACGAGCCCATCAAGGGCGCCTGCCGCCCCCCGACGTCATGGCAGCTGCTCTACCTGGACAACGCCGACGGCCAGTGGCGCCCCGTCGTCACCAGCGAGCCCTTCACTGTCCATAAAGACCGCTTCAACGCCGTCACCTTCGCCGCAGTCACCACCCGCGCCCTGCGCATCGACGTGCAACTGCAGGAGCGCTTCTCGTCCGGCGTCCTCGAATGGCAAGTGGCCGCCCCGGGCGAAAAATACCCCGATCACACACGAATCGACCTCAGTGCCACGCCCATCGACGATCCCCAGGCCGGCCGCCGCTGGACGGCGTCCTACGCGTCGCTAACCCGCAAGGGCCGCAGCAGCAAGATCGTGAACTGGATTTCCTCGCAGTCCGCGCCGCCCATGCTGCCGCCCCGCTCCGGCGGCTCCACCCAAAGCAACTTGCTGACGCTGCTCCGCGCCGGCCATCGCGGCGTCACGCTCTCCGCGCGTGAACTCGAAACCATCGCCCTGTGGATTGACCTGGCCGTGCCCTTCTGCGGCGACTACCGCGAAGCCAATCTCTGGAACGATCAGGAAATGGCCAAATACAACCATTACGAACGAAAACGACATCGCCTCGCCGCCCTCGAACGGACCCATCTTGAGGCCTTTATCCGCCGGCAAACCGGCGCCACCTATCGCCTCCCCACCGGCTACAGCAACCTCGCCGTCAATCCCTACGCCAAATCTGACCCCAAAACATTCCCACAGGCCAGCAGCAACAGCTGCTGCCGCAATGACGATGCCTTCCACCCCGCCAACGCCATCGACGGCCGCAGCGAAAACAAAGGCCACGGCCACGCCTTTCCCTCATGGGGCCCCGAGCAAATCGCCGATCCCTGGCTCAAAATCGACTTCGGCGAAGAGGTCGAAATCGACTGCGTCGATATCTGGCTCCGAGCAGATTTTCCCCACGATGACACCTGGTCCGCAGCTGTCATCGAATGCTCCGACGGCTCAACGCTGCCCATCGCATTCAGCAAAACCGCCGACCGCCAGTCCTTCCCTTTCCCTGCGCGACGCCTGACCTGGCTGCGCCTCCGTGACTTTACCCCCAGTGTGCCCAAAGCATGGCGCGCCATCAGCGAAATCGAAGCGTGGGGCCGACGCCTGCAAGACAGCCGCAACACCGCCAACACCAACCCGCCAGCAACATCAGCCCCCGCCGGCGCACACTAATGCGAACAAGAACACTACCCACCTCCGCTCAAGCGCGGTCGCGCGGCCTCGCCGACCCCATGGCCAGACAGTAGGGGCACCCAGCGTCGTCGTAATTGACCCTCGCGTCAATCTCAAAGACCGCCCGCAGATTCTGGACGGTCAGGACGTTCCGCGGAGCGCCGGCGCAATACACCTTGCGCTCTTTCATCATGATCATCTGGTCCGAGCAGGCCGCCGCCAGATTGAGGTCGTGCAGCACCATCAGCACCGTCGTGCCACCGCGCGCATTGAGTTCCTTGATCAGCTCGATGATCTCGAACTGACAGCAGATGTCGAGAAAGCTCGTCGGCTCGTCCAACAACAACAGCCGAGGCGTCTGCGCCAGCGTCATGGCAATCCAGGCGCGCTGGCGCTCGCCGCCGGATAGCGTGCTCAGATGCCGAGAACGCAGCGCCGTCAGGCGAGTCATGGCCAGCACCTCATCAACAATCCGACGATCATCGTCGTTCAGCAACCCAAGCGCATGCCGATGTGGAAACCGGCCGTAGGCAACCAACTCACCAACACTCAGCCCCGCCGGCTCATGGCGGTGCTGCGGCAACATCGCCAGGCAACGCGCACAATCGCCTCCTCGAAAAGCCGACAAGGACCGCCCATCCAACAAAATATCACCGGCGCGCGGACGCAATACCCGGCCTATCAGCTTCAACAAGGTCGATTTGCCGCAGCCGTTGGGACCGACTAGTGACACGATGGCACCGCTTGGAACCGAAAATTCCACGCCGTCAAGAACCAGCTCGGCACCGTAGCCACCCGTCAATTTGTTCACCTCAAGCTTCATAGGACACTTTCCGCAAGAGCCATAGGAAAAAAGGCGGCCCGACCATCGCCATGATGATCCCCACCGGCAATTCCGATGGCGGCATCACCACCCGGCCAACGCTATCACAGGCCATCACCAGCGTTGCACCCAACAAAGCCGCCGCCGGCAGCAAAAAACGATTGTCAGAACCTATCACCATCCGCGCCAGGTGCGGAGCAATCAAGCCAACAAACCCCAGCAACCCCACCGCGCTCACGGCCGCGGCCGCTAGCAACGCCGCCGTCGCCAACAACGCCACCCGCACCCGCTCCACCTGCAAACCCAGCCCCACAGCAACGTCGTCGCCCAGCGCAAGGATATTCAACCGACCACACAGTGCCTGCGCCATCAACAGCCCCAGCGCCATGTACGGCCACACCTGCTCAACATGACGCCAGGAACGGGTGGACAGGGACCCTATGGTGAAATCCAGAACCCCGCCGGCTTTCTCCGCATTGAACAACAGTACCGCACTGGACAACGCCCCGAGCATCGCCGATACCGCCACCCCCGCCAGTATCAGCCGAATGGTGCTCACTCCGCGCTTCCACGACAACACGTATACCAGCAACGCAGCCAGCAGCGACCCCGCAAACGCCGCCGGGACCATCGCGCCGCCGTGTCGCGGCAACAACACCATCACAACAATGCCAGCCAAGCCGCCCCCCGCCGATACGCCGATGATCCCCGGCGACGCTAACGGATTGCGTAATACGCCTTGGAGTATCACGCCCGATACCGCAAAGCTCGCGCCGACCAACGCGCCCAACAGCACGCGTGGCAGACGGATGTACCACAGGATCTGATAGTCCAAACCGCCGTCGCGGCGCCACAGCGTCGTCACAATCTCCGGTAGCCCCAACCGCAGCTCGCCAAAACGAACGCTGAACATGAATGCCAGCACGCACAACGCCAATAACGCCAGGAACGCCATCACCCGCCACGACCTGCTATGGACTGAATAAACCGTTTTCACTGGTCGAAATCCACCCCTGGATAAAGCAATGCCGCCAAGTGTCGCAGCGCCTGCGGGTAATCCGGCCCGGCCTGAAACAAAAACCACTCCGCCGGCAGAAAATGCACGCGGGACGCCTTCGCGGCCGCCAGATTACCCCAGGCGGGCTGCGTCAATAGCTCCTGGCGAAATTTGCTCTGCAAGCCCGCCAGGTCGCCCATCGGCACGATCACAATCACGTCGGGGTTATCCAGCAGGAAACGCTCGTAGGAGAACTGCACTTTACGCTGTTCAGTGTTGGCGACGACATTCGTGGCGCCAAGCATGCGCGCCATGTAGCCCGTGTTGGACACCGGTGTCTCCAGGGCAAAGCCCGAGCTGGTGCAAAGGATGATCGCCACCCGCGGCGATGGCTGCTGCCGCGCCTTGGCGCACAGCGCGGCAATATCATCTGCACCGGCATGGCCCCCGGCCGGCATCGCCTGCCCATTGAGCTTGGCAAAGAGCTCCACGAGCTCAGCGTAATCAGCGTAATTGTCGTACTCACAACACAAGGCGTCCACGCCCATGCCGCGTAGCAGCGTCGCCAGTTCCCGGTGCCGGGGAAAATCGTGGTTGAGCAAGACCAGATCGGGTTTCTGCAACAGCACCTGCTCGGCATTGATCATGTTGATCTTGCCAATCTCCGGCAGTGCGTGTGTCGCCGCCGGTAGCGCCGCCTTGCTTTTCACCGTCGGCACCGCGACCGCCTCGCCACCAGCCGCATACCATACTTTCGTTAACGACGCGTAGGCAATGACCGTTCGCAACGGCCGTTTGCGCAAGGTAACCACCAAGCCGTCGCGTTGGCGATACACCAGCGTCGCCGCGTCCTCACGCACAATCTGCGCGCGCAAGCTGCTCAGGCCAGCCAATAGGCAACAGACTATCACTGTTCTTATCACTGCACTTACCTAACTCCTGGGACGCAAGCGACTCCCCCTCGGCGCATATTAGTCCGCGAGCTAATCGCTTAGCCGCGTCGGGTTATACCAATCTTCATCAGCGGCGCCCACGTAGCCCACGGCGGCTGCGGCGGCCGACGCGTGGGCGCTGTTGATCGTCCCCACTGGCTCTGCTGACACGTGGCCATCGGCCCACGCAGTATTACAACGACGCAGATGGCGAAAATGATTGCTGCCACTCCGGCTCAAATCATACCTGCTGCCGTCAGGCTTGACCTTGCAGTAGAGAAAGGACACCGTCCGCACCACGTCGTATTCCTTGCTGCCAACGCCCGAACGCGCGCCATCAGCAAACAACAGGGTCTTCGCTGGAAAACGCGTGCCGAAGCGTGATACCGCCACCGACAGGCCGTTGATCGCAAAACCACCAAACCACACGCCATTGTAGGCGTAGCCGCCGCCACCCACTACCTCGCCGAAATCACCCGCCGGCTGCGCTGGCGCAAAACTCTTGAGCAGCACGACGGCCGGACACCTCAGCACCGCCGGGTCCTGCCCATAATAAGGCCCGAGTAGCGGGCTGTGCCGCATGTCCCAGACCTTGTTGGCGACTTCGATGCCAAACCAAGTGACCGTGCCCCCGTCCGTCTCGTAGGGACAAAAGAAATCCTCGTTCGCATCAGCATAGAGATGGTTGGCTAACGCCAGCTGCCGGAGATTGCTCGCGCACAACGCCGACCCAGCGCGCCGACGCGCCTTGCTCAACGCCGGCAGCAGCAGCCCCGCCAAAATAACGATCACCGCTATGACCACCAGCAGTTCCAATAGCGTAAAAACACGCCGGCGCGTCACACCCATGGCCAGATGCGTCAACTTAGCGCTTTGGCCTCGGCAATCACCGGCCATCACTCGGCAACACGATATCCTCCACCGAGGCATCAATTCCCCGCCAAAGCCGCTTTGAGTTCCGTCAAACGCCGCAAATGCTGTTCTTCCTGGCCTTTGATGCGCCCAACCATGGCAGCATGACGCTCGCCAGTCATCTTGCCAAAGGTCTCCACAAAAAGAATGGAGTCTTGCTCCAGCCGCATGGCCAGGTCAATCACCGCAGCCGCCGTCTCGCACTGGGCCGCCGCCGATGGATCAAGATGGAATTTGCGCTCAATGATGTCCCGCAGGTAGGCGCTGGAGTCGTCGTCCAACGGCGCCTCGCCAGCGATGTTGTCCCGCAGCTGCTCGTATACCGCCTGGTGCTTCTTCTCCTGCTCCGCCAAATCCTGAAACAGCGCGACCAGCAAGGGCTGCTGCCGGCTGCCGGCCTGGCCGGAATAAAAGGCCGCACCCGTGATTTCTAACTCGATCATGTTGTTGACGAGGTCATTCAGGTCGTAATTGATGCTCATGGGCCTCCTCTTCAGCGCTAAGGCTGCTTGAGATTGATGTCGCGTCGATAGGACGTGCCGCCGAAGTCAATCCACGCGGCCACGCGAGTCTTGGGATGAAGCGTGATCCCGGCCAGCACGGCGTCGCGAAAGGCCGGGTAGCCCACGCGATCCACAATGTAGCCAATGTGCTCCTTGTCCAAACCGCGGTCGATATGCTTCTCCACAAATGGCACGGTGTTCTTGATCACCTGCACCACGGCGTCTTCTTCGGCCCAGTCCAAAAAGGTCTGCGCCAAACGAGGCTGTTTCTTGCCCGTGCGCCCCATGATCACCAGGCGATAAAATCGCGTCGTACTGCGCGTCATCGCGCCCGTCGGGCATTTCAGCACGCACTCACCACAACCAATGCACAAGTCGTCACTGCGGCGAATAGCAAAATTCTCTTCGGACAACGCACCGGTCACCCGCCGCTTGCAGTTCTTAACACAGGCCAGACAGCTGATGCAGCGACTTTCGTCGTACTGCGGTTCGGTCATACCGATAACCCCGAAGTCCTGCAGATGCGCTTTGGCGCAGTCGTTGGGACAACCCGTCACCGCTACCTTGAAATGGAGGTCATTCGGGTAGAGCTCGCGCTCAATGCGCTGCGCCAAGGCCGTGGTGTCATAGTTCGCAAAAGGACAGACACGATTGCCAATGCAAGCCGAGATATTGCGAGCCCCGGCCGCCGGATAACCACCATCCGGATTATCCAGCGGAATGCCGAGCATCTCCAGCAAAGGCCGGATCTTCCGGTTGATCTCCGGCATGGCCGCAAAAGCAATACCGGGCACTTCGAAACCCTGCCGCGCCGTGAGATGTACCGTGCCGTTGCCATAGGTGTCGGCAAGTTCCTGAATCAACGACAGATAAGAACTCGCCAAATGACCACCCGGAACGCGGATCCGCAAGGCCGTGATGCCCCGATGCCGCGTGATCCGAAAGGCGTTCTTCTTCACTTTTTTGGTGTTGATATCCATGATCGCCCTTCCTTAATCAAGCAGCAGCCGCGCCTTGGCGTAGTTGAACACCGGCCCCTCCAGACACACGTAGGTCTCGTCAATCTTGCAATGACCGCATTTGCCCAGGCCACAACTCATCTTCCGCTCAAAGGAGACCGTGATCGCTTCTGCTGACACACCACGCTGGAGTAAACCCAACGTGGAAAATTTCATCATCGGCGGCGGGCCGACGACGATCGCCTCCGTCGGCCCGTCATGGAACGCGTACTGGTCAATGTGCTGGGTGACCAGGCCAGTCTGACCGCGCCACTGCTCATCGCCGCGATCAACGGTCAGAATGACGTCCGCCCCCCTTCGCCACTCCTCTATCTCAGCGGCAAAAAGCACATCCGCCGGCGATTTGAAACCGAGGATGAGCGCAAAGGCCTTGAGGTCATCACGGTGGGCAAGAAAATGGCGAATGAGGCTCTTCACCGGCGCCAGGCCGGTGCCACCAGTAACCATCAGCAGGTTCTTACCACAATACTGCTTCGGGTCAAAACCCCGCCCATAGGGCCCTCGCGCATACACGACATCCCCCGGCCGCAGCACAAAGACACCACGCGTGACCCGGCCAACACTGCGAATGGTCAAATCAAGCCACCCGGGACCAAAATCACTGATGGATATGGGCGCCTCGCCAAGCCCAGGCAAAGACAGCTCCAGAAACTGCCCGAAACCCGGCGCCATATCGGACTCAAGCCGAAATGTCCAGTCAATCGCAGTCTGCTGCGTCACCGATAAAATGCGCTGCGGGCGGGGTAAGTAGGGATTATTCATGCGTCATCTCCCGGCTTATGCGCCCCAGGCGCTCGATGCAGGTTGGAAAGGATATGTACTCCGGACACACGTCGTCACAGCGACCACAGCCCACGCACATGTGAAAGCCGAAGCGACGCTTGAAGTCATTGATCTTGTGCATAGTCTTGAAACGCATGCGGTCGCCGTTCTTTGCCCGAAAGCTGTGGCCGCCGGCCATGTCAGTGAAACCGTCAATATGACAGCCGGCCCATACCCGCCGGCGCTCACCCAACGCCTGGTTGCGGCCGTAACTGACGTCTTGCATGGTGAAACAACTGCAGGTCACACAGGACGTGTTGCATCGACCACAGGCGATGCAGCGGCTGCTGTATTCCTGCCATATCTCATGCTGAAACAAGGCACCGAGATCAACTCTTGACAAATCCGGCACCTGCACACTTGTCTTGTTCGCCGTCACAAATGCCAAAAACGCCGCCGCGTCCTCACCACCCGCAAAAAACGGCGCGAAACTCCCGTCTTTAATCTCCACCCGGACGCCATCGCCCTCAAAACGACAGGCGCAGGCGTAGTCGTCACTGCGATTCGCATCCATTGATACGCAAAAACAACTGTCGAAACCCTCACGACATTCGATCAGGAAAAATTTCACCCGCTCACGCCGCCGGGCGTAATAGGGGTCCGGCTCCGAACCATTGTGCAGAAATATAGTGTCGAGCCGCTTGATGCCGTTGATATCGCAAGGCCGCAGGAAGATTATCGTCGGCCGGTCGTCAAATGCCGCCGGCGTGATGTCCTTGTCGCGGAAATAAAACAGGGTCTCCCGCACGGGAAAGAGACATTCTTTCGGGCTGAAATAGGTCTTGCCCTCCAGATACAGATCGCTGAGGCTGCCAATCTCACCGTAGCCCGTGACGTCTGCACCCGAATGAGCGCCTTTGCCGGGAAAACGCCGCGGGCCCAGCAGCCGGTACTCACGCCCAAGCTCGCAAAGCACGCGATCAAAGGCGTCATTACTAAGATGTTTATTGGTGGACAAGATGGACTCCTTTGCTGGCGACGTTCTTCACTCCTGATCATCCGGCTGTTCCTCCGGCACGAGCTCAAAGATATTGAGCACGTCCGGATCCGGGCAGGAAAACAAAATGCGGCCATCACGCACACGAGGCGCCTCTCCGCCATAGCGAATGATGTCGATATACGGAAAGGCGACATGCATGGCCAGGGGACAGAGTTTGCCGCGCTCACTCGCGTAATCAAAACGATCGCCAACCTGATGCCCACGATGGCAGGCACAGGCACCACGACGCTCACGCAAGATGATGGTGACGTTCTTTTTCTTCATGACTACCCTTGGAAAACAACAAAAGGAAATGGTTCACAACCACTGGCGCCTCATGTGCAAAAAAGTTAACCGCCCCACGCTATTTTACGACGCCACCGGCAAATAAAACGCGCCGACATTGGCAAAACTTGTCGACACCATGAACGCCCCGGGCCGGATGGACCGCCTTTTCAGGCAACTGCCCTTCGGTGCGCGGTCTGCGCCTCTGGCACGACCGCGCAAGCGGCATTATGCTTAATCCCCAGTACGCACACACACGCATCCTCACCACGGAACCCGCAACCGGAGATCATCACATGGACAGCATTCTCTGCATCGGCTTGGACTTCGGCACCGACAGCGTCCGCGCGGTGCTTGCCCGCACCGACAACGGCGACATCATCGCCACCAGCGTTCACGAGTATGCGCGCTGGTCACGTGGCGACTACTGCGATCCCGCCGCCATGCAGTTCCGTCAACACCCGCTGGACTACCTCGAAGGCACCGAGGCGGTCGTCCGCGGCGTCATGGCCGGCATTGACCCGGCGCGCGTCGTCGGCATCGGCATCGATACCACGGGCTCAACGCCCTGCGCCGTAAACCGCGATGGCACGCCGCTGGCCCTCACCCCCGAATTCGCCGATGACCCCGACGCCATGTTCATTCTCTGGAAAGACCACACGGCCATCGCCGAAGCCGAGCGCATCAATGACTACGCCCACTCCTGGGGTGGACCCGACTACACGCTCTACGAAGGCGGCACTTACTCCAGCGAGTGGTTTTGGTCAAAACTCCTCCATGTCCTCCGGCGTAATCCGCAGCTCCGGCGGGCCGCCTGCAGCTTCGTGGAGCACTGCGACTGGCTCTGCGCCGAACTCGCCGGCCAACGCGACCCGCTGACCATCAGCCGCAGTCGCTGCGCCGCCGGCCACAAGGCCATGTGGCATGAATCGTGGGGCGGCCTGCCGGCAGATGAATTCCTCGCCGGCGTCGACCCGCTGCTCGCCGGCTGGCGCTGTCGCATCTCGCCGCAGAGCCAGACAGCCGACCTGCCCGTCGGCACGCTCTGCCCGCAATGGGCCGCCAGACTCGGCCTCGGCAAACACGTGGTCATCGCCGGCGGTATGATCGACTGCCATGCCGGCGCCGTCGGCGCTGGCATCCGCGCCAACGAGCTGGTCAAAGTCTTCGGCACCTCGACCTGCGACATCCTGGTCAGCAAAAACGTACCCACCTGCGTCCGTGGCATCTGCGGCCAAGTGGACGGCTCGGTCGTCCCCGGCATGATCGGCCTGGAAGCAGGCCAGGCGGCCTTCGGCGATGTTTACGCGTGGTTCCGCCGCCTGCTCTCCTACGAAGCGCCGACATCTCTGTCCAAGCTTGACAAAGAGGCTGCCGCGCTGCCCATCAATCCCCAGGGCCCCCTGGCCATGGACTGGTTCAACGGCCGCCGCAGCCCCGACGCCAATCCCCATCTCAGCGGTGCCATCATCGGCCTGAATCTCGGCACCACCCCCGCCATGATCTTCCGCGCGCTGGTGGAAGCCACCTGCTGCGGCGCGCGCGCCATCATTGAACGCTTTATCAGCGAGGGCATCGCTGTCAATGCGCTGTTGGCCACAGGCGGCATTGCGCGCAAATCGCCCTTCGTCATGCAGACCTGCGCCGACATCCTCAACCGGCCCATCCGCGTGGCGGCTTCCGACCAGGTCTGCGCCCTCGGCGGCGCCATGTTCGCCGCCGTCGCCGCCGGCGTCTACCCCGACACCGAAACAGCCATGGCGCACATGAGCCCGGGCTTCGACATCACCTACACGCCCCGGCCAGAATTCGTCGCCCAGTACGACCAGCTCTACCAACGCTACCAACGCTACGCGGAAATCCTGGAAAACGCCGCCATGGCCGACCGCTGAGGGGCCGTCGCTCAGGCAATGCCGTTGAAGATGCCCAGGACTTTGTCGCAAAAGGCGTTCATCGCGCCGACATCCGACCCGCAGTTGAGAAAGTCGTAGCCCATGGCAAAATACTCGGCCATGGTGTCAGGGCCGGTGGTCGTACCAGCGAACTTGCCGTATTTGTGGGCCGTGTCAACAACGAGCTTGCGCACCCGGCACACCTCGGGGTGATTCAGCTCGCCGGGGCAGCCCAGCGCGTGACTGTAGTCACCGGGGCCAAAGAAGATGAGGTCAATGCCGGGCACCTGACAGATTTCGTCCAGCTCGGCCAACGGCTCGGGGTCCTCAATCTGGATCATGACAATGCGGTTGGCATTGGCAAACTCCACGTAGTCCTTGGTGGGCATGCGGCAGTAACGGCCGTCGGCGTTGCCGCCGTCCACCGGCCGACGACCAATGGGATGAAAGCGCGTCCAGTGCGCAATCTCGCGCGCCTCGGCAGCACTCATCACGTGGGGCACCATGATGCCCGTCGCATCGGCCTCCAGGGGCAGGATGTAGTCGCTGTAGCAGCCCTTCGACACCCGCACAATGCAGTCGGCGCCATGGGCCTTCGCCGCCAGTATCTGCTTCTCCATGGTGTGAAAATCCGTGGGGACGTGCTCACGACACAACCAAATACAGTCAAAACCCGCCATGGCGGGCATCTCGGTCGCGCGACTGCAGGCAAAGTTGTTCTTGAAGGACAGGGCTTTCTTGCCGGCGCGCATTTTATCCAACACCACACTTCGACGGGGTTCGCTGCTCATGTGACCGCACTCCTTGCCGCCGACACTTATCCGGCGCCGGCAGACCAAATTGGTTGTTTACAGATCAAGACCCATCACATAGTCGTCCATGTAGAAGCTGTTACCAATGGCGTTCTTGACGTCGGCCTGCACCGCGAAGCCATTGCGCTTGTACGCCTTGATCGCCCGGCTATTCTGCTTGTTGACATTGAGAACCAGCCGTTTGGCGCCTTTTGCCCGCGCCGCCGCAATGGCATGCTGCAGCATCTGCGAACCAACGCCTCGTCCATGATAGCTCGGTAGCAGGTACAGCTTGTGCAACTTCATCACGCCATCGCCATGCGGCCCAAAAGACACAATGCCAATCCGCTTCTCACCATCAAGAGCAAACTCGTAAACGATGCCCTCGCGAATCTCCCGGGCAATCACCGCCGGGGCGTACATCATGGGCAACATATAGTCGATCTGCTCCTGCGAGATAATGCCCTTATAGGCGTCCTGCCAGATTTCCGTCGCCAACGCATAGGCCTGCTGATATTCCTCTTCACTCGCCATGGGCGCGTACTTCAGCTCGTTCATTGTCGCCATCCTTCCATTATTCGGCTTTCGGCAGCGTCACTGCCGACCGCGATATTTCTGCCGCCATGACGAGTCGTATAACATACGCAGAAAGACCCCGCCGACAACCGACCGGGCCTGGAAACCGACTTTGCGTGCATTGGTCGTCTCATACCAGTCGGTGAGAGGCACACGGTCCGGCGTGTCACGCATAAAGGCCATGACTGGTGCCAGCAACGCCGCAAAATCGCCGTCGTCACCCGTGAGAGTCGCACTCCACAAAATCCAGTCGAGCTTGGTGTAGCTGCGGCGATTGTCCAGTGGCAGGCCGTACTGGCCTTGTATGCGCCGGTAATGCGCCAGCTCACGTTGGGCGACTGCTGCCGGGAAAAGCTCCAGCCCCAATAGTTTGTCCCACACTAAATTGTACTTCTGACTCCACGTGCCGGGCTGATCAAAAGCCAGGCGGTAGCAGCCGCTGTCATCAAGCGCATCGACCTGCCAGCGTTGCGCCGCCGCCTCGGCGGCCCGGCGGAAACGCTTGGCGCCGGCATCGTCGCCCATGGCCGCAGCCATTTGACTGAAAGCGCCCAACGCCATGATCGCCTTCAGGGACAGGTTGGTATTGTGGGCCAAATGGCCGGCAAAATCGTCCGTGCACAGCTGATTATCGGGATCATAGCCCTTCTCCAGCAGATAATCCGCCCAGGTACTCAACGTCGACCAGTACTTGCGCACAAAATCAAGCTCGCCTTCAAAACGCAACAGCGCCCCGGCCAGAATGAGCATGTTGCCACATTCCTCAACCGGCATCTGATTCTCCACGCCGTGCTCGCCGCCGCCATAGACCTGGCCATTGGCCAACGGATACGTGCCGAGGTCGTGCGGCGCAAAGGGAAAACGCCAGCGCGGCAACCCGGCGTACTCCAAAATCGGGATGAGCATGCCTTTCAACAACGCCGGCTGCAACAACAGATACATCGGCGCTGACGGATAGGTCACGTCAACCGTGCAAATACAGCCGTTGGAAAAATTCTCCTTCGAAAAGAAATAAGGCGTGCCATCCACTGCGGCGACCAGCTTGTGCGCCGCCAACGACTGCCGGTAGCTGATCGCACAAAGCGCGGCAAAATCGGCGCCGCCGACAGCCGCGGCATCCGCCAGCAACTCCTCGTCAAAGGCCCGGCAATCTGCGGCCAGCACCGAGAAGTCCCGCTCGGCCTCCTGGAGCATCGTCGCGAAGCTCTTGCCATCCTTCCGCCAATACGCCGGCAGGCGCTGACGCAAAAATTCCACGGCATAGATGTCGTCATAAGCCACCAGGACATGCGTCCGAGCCGCCGGCTTGACTGCCGTCACCGTCATGGGTAGCAGCACTGCTGCCGCCATGCAGGGGTGGCGCAGCTGCGAGCTGTCCTCAAGACTGTCCCCAGCAGGCAACGCGCCGTCTTTCATGAATACCTGGCGACTAACCCTACTGCGCGCCAAGATACTCGTTGCGCCAGCGGCGACGGCCGTTTCCGGCACGGCGAGGTAAAAGTGCCCCCATTCTATGCGCAGGTCGTCCCCAACCCGCGCCAGCATCTTCTGATTGGCGGCGCTGAGTTTGAGCAGCTCCAGGCCCGGTATCCGGTAACGCGCCCACGTTACTGGCTCGGAACTGTCATTCACCGCAATCTCGCCACCGAAATCAAGATACAATGCGACGTCATGCGCCGCGCCATCCTCACTAGTCACGGTAAAATCCAAGTAGGTCACCGGTCTGGACAGTATCTCCAGCCGCTGCGGCAGCGCCGGCGTCATAAAGCACAAGTCAATAACCACGCCAGCGCTAACAAAACGGTACTCGGTACGGGTCGGCGTCACCTTCACGCCCTGCTGTGCCATCTTGGCCACGCCACGGACATCGCCCATCAGGCAATAGGACGCGCCGTCAATGCGCGCCAACAAGGCCACGCCATAATTGCGCCCCGTCCAATGCCGCGGCCAGCTGCCATGGAGCTCGTCACTGCCGGACCACAATGAAAAGTAGGGATCGTGCGTAATCAATGGATAGGCTGGAGCACGAAAGGTTTGATCGGGTGTCGTCATGGCAAGCCTTATTTTGTCACTGCAGTTTTTTGGGCTCTCAGTAGTCCAGAGACTATACTATGGAGTCGCTCAAGATACCCCGCGAACGACAATTTCCAAGAGGCGCCCCCGCGCGAATGCACTTCCGGGGCGCTCCTATCGCCAGCCAGGCACGCCGCCACCTACGGCAAGCCCGAACTGACCGCCGTCACAACATTGTTTCAGAGGCCATCTTTCCATGAGCCCCACCCCACACGTCATTATCTCCCCCGGCCGCCTTTGCGGCAAAGTCGCCATACCGCCCAGTAAAAGCGCCGCGCACCGCGCCATCATCGCCGCAGCCCTCAGCAACGGCCCCTGCCGCATCACCCCCATCGCCGCCTCCGACGATATCATCGCCACCAGCAACGCCATGGCCGCACTCGGCGCCAATATCCGCACCGACGGCGACGCCCTGGTCGTTCGCGGGCTGCACGACAACGCCACTGCCACCGCCGCAGCCGCAGCGACTACACTCGTCGACTGCGCCGAAAGCGGCAGCACCCTGCGTTTTCTCATCCCCATCGCCGCCGCCCTCGGCCGCAATGCCACTTTCACTGGCCGTGGCCGCTTGGCCGAGCGCCCCATGGCCGAATACCTCCATTGCCTCGCCCAGCACGGAGTGGCCTTCAGCAGCGACCGCGGCCTTCCCCTCAGCATCAGCGGCCAACTCCAGCCCGGCACCTACGTCCTCCCTGGCAACATCTCCAGTCAATTCATCACCGGCCTGCTCTTCGCCTTGCCCATGCTGAACGGCGACAGCGTCATCGTCCTCAGCTCAGATCTGCAGAGCGCCGGCTACGTTGACCTCACCATCGCCGTCCTCGCCGATGCCGGCATCCGCATCGACGCCACCGCCAATGGCTGGGCTATTCCCGGCAAACAGCGCTACCAGGCGCGAAATTACAGCGTCGAAGGCGACTGGAGCCAGGCCGCATTCTTCCTCGCCGCCGCCACTATCGGCAGCGACATCAGCATCACCGGCCTGAAACGCGACTCCAAACAGGGCGACCGCGCCGCCGAAGACCTCTTCCGCCAATTCGGCGCCACGATCACCTGGGACGCCGCCGGCGCCCTCCACGCCCGCTGCAATCAGGCACGCGGCATCGCCATCGACGCGGCACAAATACCCGATCTCGTCCCAGCCCTCGCCGCCGCCGCCGCCCTCTGCCCAGGCCAGACCCGCATCTTCAACGCCGAACGACTCCGCGCCAAGGAAAGCGACCGCCTCGCCGCCATGCAGAAAGCCCTCGGCGCTCTCGGCGCCACGATCAGCGAAAGCGCCGACGGCCTCATCATCGACGGTGTCGAGCGCCTGCACGGCGGCAACGTCGACGGCGCCAACGACCACCGCATCGTCATGGCCAGCGCGATCGCCGCACTCCGCGCCGACAGCCCCGTCGCCATCAGCCACCCACAAAGCATCAACAAGAGCTACCCGGATTTCTTTGCGCATTTCCGGAGCATCGGAGGATCTGCCAATGTCAACCTGGGGTGACGCCATCAATGTGTCCATCTTCGGCGAAAGCCATGGCCAGGCTATCGGCGTGGTCATCGCCGGCCTGCCCGCCGGCGAAGTCATTAGCTGGCCCGCAGTCCTTAGCCAAATGGCCCGCCGCGCTCCCGGCCAAGACCCTACCGCCACGCCGCGCCGCGAGGCCGATACGCCGCAACTGCTCGCCGGCAGCATTCCACAAGGCGACGATGCCTTTGTCACCACTGGCGCGCCACTGGCCATGGCCATCCACAACACCAACACCCGCTCGCAAGACTACGGCGAGAAAATGACCGTGCCCCGCCCCGGCCACGCCGACTATCCGGCTTTCGTCAAACACCACGGCGCCAGCGACCATCGCGGCGGCGGGCATTTCTCCGGCCGCCTCACGGCTCCGGTGGTCTTCGCCGGCGCCGTCTGCCGACAGATTCTCGCCCGCAAGGACATCGCCATCGCGGCCCACGCGCTGCAAATCGGCCAGGCCAAAGACCAGCCCTTCCCGCGCTGCGCCATCGACGCCGCGCTCATGCAGGACCTCAGTAGCCGCTATTTCGCCACCATCGACCCGCAGGCGCAGAACGCCATGCGACAGGAAATCGCCGTCGCCCACGAACAGCTCGACAGCATTGGCGGCATCATCGAATGCGCCTGCACCGGCCTGCCCCCAGGCATCGCGGGCGAGGGCATCTTCGGCGGCATCGAATCCGCCCTGGCGCCCATGATCTTCGCCATCCCCGCCTGCAAGGGCCTGGATTTTGGCGCCGGCTTCGACGTCGCCACCCTCCGCGGCAGCCAGAACAACGACGCGTACTTCTACGACGGCGACCAGGTCAAATCCCGCACGAATCACGCCGGCGGCAGCCTCGGCGGTATCAGCACCGGCATGCCCCTGCTCTTCCGCGCCGCCTTCAAGCCGACGCCGTCCATCGCCCGCGAACAACACAGCGTCGATCTCCAGCAGCATGTCGATACCACCCTCAATCTGCGCGGACGGCACGACCCATGCATCATCCCTCGCGCTATTCCCGTGGTCGAGGCGATGACCGCCATCGCCATCCTCAATCTCCTGCACGTCAGCAATGCCTGAGTGCGCACAGCGCCAAGGCTACAACCGGCACACTATTCTCTGCACCGGCCATTACGGCAGCCACCTGCTAAGTCCCCCAACCACAATCGCAAAGGACCAGCCATGCCCAGCCAACGCCGCTTCCTCTTCTTTGGCGCGCATCCCGACGACTCCGACCTGCTCTTCGGTGGAACCGCCATCAAACTCGCCCGCGCCGGCCACGCCGTCAAATTCGTCTCGGCCTGCAACGGCGATTGCGGCCACCAGTCAATGTCCTCGCCCGACCTGGCCAAACGGCGCTTCCTGGAAGCCCAGGCATCGGCAAAAATCGCCGGCCTCGTCGAGTACGAAGTCCTGCCTATTCCCGATTGCCGTCTGGAATGCAACCTGTCCAATCGCGAGACCTTCATCCGCATCATCCGCCGCTTCCAGCCCGACGTGGTCATCTCACATCGCTCCTGCGATTACCACGCCGACCACCGCAACACCGGCCAGCTCGTCATGGACGCAGCATACCTCGTGAAAGTGCCACTCTATTGCGCCGACACGCCCATCGTCGCCAAAAACCCCGTCTTCGCCTACAGCTACGACCGCTTCGTTGACCCACGGCCTCTCCGCCCCGACGCCGCCGTCGAAATCGATTCGGTCATGGATACCAAACTGGCCATGCTCCAATGCCACCAATCGCAATTCTTCGAATGGCTGCCTTGGGACAAGGGCTTCAAAGACTTCAACCAAAATAACATGTCCACCGCCGAACAACGCCAGTGGATTATCGACCAGTGGGGAATCCGCTTCAAAGCCGCCGCCGATCTCGCCCGCCAAACCCTCGTTGAAACCTACGGCGCCGCCGGCAATAACGTCAAAAACGCCGAGGTCTTCGAATTGTCACCCTATGGCGCCGCCGTCAGTATCGACGAATTCCGCCAACTCTTCAAACCCTGATCAGACCGATCAGACCGATCAGACCGATCAGACCGATCAGACCGATCAGACCGATCAGACCGATCAGAAATCGGATCCGTCCGATCCGTCGGATCCGTCCGATCTGTCCGCGATAACCAGAAAGAAGATCAGTCCGCGTAGGGGCGGACCTATGTGTCCGCCCTAGTCGGATCCGTCCGCGATAAATTACAGTCGATCACCCGGCCCACCAGATTCGGCCCGGAGGGCCGCACCATGCATAACCCTGGGTGAGGTGCCCGAAGGGCGCCGCAACCCAGGGTATGGCAACAAAATAGAATTGCGCCCGGAGGGCGCCACATTCCATAGAACATCCGCGTGCCCCACAACGGCCAGCGGTAAGCTCAGTCCGATCAGACCGCGTAGGGGCGGACCTATGTGTCCGCCCTTGTCCGCCCCATCCCGATCCGTCCGCGTTAAACGACAGCCGCAAGGCACTGAGCCAAAAATGCATAGGTGGGGGAGCGCGAGGGGGAGGGAAGGAGCAATGCTCCTTCCCTCCCCCTCGCAAAACCTACCTATGCATTTCGGACGGCTTTTAGATCGACGGCGTCACCGGCGCGCCATCATTGTCCATCGACTTGTTGATAGCAAAGACCAGCGCCAGCGTCTTCATGGCGTCGGCGTAGGGCGAAAGCACCTCGTCGGCCGGCAACGCGCCGCGGACCACGTCAATGAAGGTCTCGGTACATTCCTGGCCATAGTCATTGCTGGCCTTGCCCTCGATGGTCCGATTCGGCTCGGTGATCTTGTAGTTGCCGAAGATCGTGTAGAGCAGACGGCTGTCGGCCGCATAGGCGTTCATGTCGTGCGCACCGGGACCGAAACAGCCCGTGCTGAACGTGCCGATCGCACCGCTCTTGAAGGTCAACACCGTTGACGACGCGTCGTCAACATTGTAGTTCTCGACGTCGGTCATCAGCCCGCGCCGACGCACCGAGCGGACGCTCGTCACTTCGCCGAAGATATAGCGCAGCAGATCGAAATCATGAATGGTCTGCTCCACGGCCTGGCCGCCGGACTGCTCCATGACCCGCCACCACCACACTTTCGGCATGCCGCCCAGACGATGACCGCTGATCACGCCGATGTCATGCGTGTCCGCCCAGCGCTTAGCTACCAGCAGACTATCGCAATACCGGCACTGCAGCCCCACCGCACTCGGCAGCTTCTTCTTCTTCAGCCCCGCCAGCACCTTCTTAGCATAGGCCATGTCCAGCGTCATCGGCTTCTGCACAAACATGGGAATGCTCTTCTCAATCGCCAGCATCTCCATGCCGTCATGAGCACCCGGCTGAACACAGACAAACAAGGCGTCGAGCTTCTCCTTCGACAACATCTGCTTGTAGTCCAAATAAGCCTTGGCCTGAAAACGATCGGCCGTCGCCTTCGCCCGCTCTTCCTGTAAATCGCAGGCGGCAACAATCTGCGCCTTGTCACGCATCTTCTCAAAATGACCAAAATGATACTGCGCAATGCCACCACAGCCAATAAATCCGACTTTGACCTTATCCATTCGGACATCTCCATGCTGAGTTGTCGACCTGGCACCCAAACGCACCACGTCGGTACGCCCGCGCCATAATAAAGCACACACTGTAATCACTCCCGCACTGTTAACAACCACCCAAAGACAAAAATCCCCGCCACCGCCGCCGGCACCACACCACACGCCCATATCGCGGTGTGGTGCGGGCTTTTAGCCGGCGCCGGCGCATGAGGTCAGCAAGCGTCCACGCGCGCGCCCGGCATCCCAGGCCGCAGAGCGGCAGCAGCGCTGTAATCGCGATCTATGATGGCCCGGGGCAAGCGACGCCGAATGCTGTGCGTCGCCCTGGGCTTTCTTAGGCCGCGCCTTGGGCGCTGAAAACAAAAGGCCCAGGACTGGCTGGTATCAATGGCTGACCGATTACTCATTTTTTCCACTTTTTCCCACCTCGCAACTTGCAACCCGGCTGGGCGCATGTAATGTATTTCCCGCCTTTCCCAATCTATCTTCGGGACGTAGCGCAGCCTGGTTTAGCGCGTTTGACTGGGGGTCAAAAGGTCGAGAGTTCGAATCTCTCCGTCCCGACCATCTTAAAAGCCTCAACTTTAACGAGTTGTGGCTTTTTTATTTCCTGGAATCTGGGGAAAGAGTGTTTGAAACATTTCCCCCGTTTCCACCGTGGGTCACTCCGGGCCACCCCGTCCATGTCCTTGACTTGGGGTCCGCTTCAAACCAGCTGCCTGCTGCGGGAACCGCTAGTGTCAGTGAGTGAGGCGTTACTCCAAAGCGCTGTCTTGTGTCAGCGCCCGCTTCTTATTGTCCCGCGGAAGCGCTAAATTACGCCAATGGCTCGCTCCCCCATCTCCACTTGCCTAGCAGTGCGCCCCGCAATACATGGGCAGGTTCGGCCTGAGCAGTTTCTGCCAAACGAAGAAAGGTATGACTATGCAGACGGGACATTGTTCAGTATGTGAAAAGCGCAAAGGCAAGCGTGCTTGCCCTGCCTTAGGCGGGAAAAGCATATGCCCCGAATGCTGCGTCAGCCGGCGCGGTGCTCCCTGCGGCGACTGCGAGCACTACGTCGCCGCCATGCGCCTGGCCGTAGATCGCTACCGCACGACCGACAAACACCCTTTCATCATCAACACCACCCACGAGGATGACATTGCCGATGTCCTTGAGGAGCTCGCTGATACGGGCGACACGGAGAAAGCGCTGGAAGCCCTGGAACAGTACGCCGATGACACGTCTCCCTACTATCTCTACGCACTGGGAGTTATCTGTTCCACTAATGACGAAAACGAGGAGGCATCGGAATATTATCTGAGCGCCATCATGATGTTTCCGTTTTTTGCCCATGCTTGGTACAACCTCTCCTGCTCATTGCTGGCGGATGGATATTCAAGCTTTGCTTACGATGCCTGCCACATCGCGATGAATCTGATGCCACCAACGCATCACCTCCACATCAAAGCCAAAGAACAGCTGCGTGACATGGCGGACATATACGCCCGTAGCGGCCCGCTTTTTTCGCTTGCGGCTACCATGATCCGCAGGCGGACATTAATCGGCTACGAGAATATGATCATCAGTGATCCGCGACGGGCTGCCAATGGCTTCCAAAAAATGTTGGCAGAAGAACCCCATACAGTGCAACTCCACAACAATCTCGGCGTCTGCTATATCCATATGAGGCGCAAGGACGACGCCATACGGGAATTCCAAACAGCCTTGGACCTGGACCCGAACGACGACATCGCCCGCGCTAACCTCAGGTACATAAAAAACACCCCCGCCGACTCTCCACAAACGGAGAATCCCGGTATGATCATAGACAGCTATGGCGACTTTCGGCAAACGCTAATCCACAAGGCCGCCGTCAATTCCCAGCATAGCGAAGCAATCAGAATGCTTTTCGCGCTCTACTGCCCCGCCCCGCCTGCCGACTAGCGACAGCAGGCACCGACACTGCAGCGAGGCCAAAAAAGCAGCGGCCAGAAAAGCATTACGCGATCAGCGGCTGGCAGTCGCTGCAACTTTGGGTCCGCTGCCGACCAAGCCTCTGCAGCCGGTGACAATCTCCAAGCGCTACGCGCGCGGCTGTGTGCGTAACGCGCTAGGCGGGCGGCAGCCGCGAGCGTCGATTTTACTTTTGCAGGGCGACCAGACGGTTGTAGATATCGGCATTTGCGCTACTGAAGCAGCAGAAGATGACCTTCTTGACGGATCGCGCGGGAAATGTCTTCACGGTGGCCAGGGCAATCTCGGCGGCGGCCTCCTTGGGATAGCCATAGACGCCGGTAGAAATGCAGGGAAAAGCGATGGCCTGGCACTGCTTCTCTTCGGCCCGCTGCAGGCTGTTGGCATAGCTGTTTGCGAGCAAGGCCGCTTCGCCGTGTTCGCCGTCCTGATAGACTGGTCCTGGGGTGTGAATCACTTATTTGCAGGGCAGATTTCCGGCGCCAGTCAGATAGGCCTGGCCCGTTTCGCCCCGGTGGTCTGGCAAGCCTGCCACCATGGCCCGGCACTCTGCCAGCAGCGCCCCGCCGGCAGCGCGATGGATAGCGCCGTCCACGCCGCCACCGCCAAGCAGGCCGCAATTAGCGGCATTAACAATGGCGTCAACCTGTAGGGTCGTGATGTCGCCGGTGATAATCTCGATATTCATAACACGTTGTTCCCCAGTAAATGCAGCCACTTTTCCACATCGTCCCTGGTTGGGGCTGGGCCTCGCTTAACCGTGCAGACGCTTGTTGACTGCGTCCATATCGAAGTGTTCCGGGTCGAACTTGCCATTGTGCCATTCGCGGAACACCAGTTGCGCCTCAGTGGGGGTCTTTGTGGTCTGCGCTTCAAGAAAATCCAAATAGCCGTAAGGGCCGCCGCAGTCCTCAGGCGGACAGGCCCGCGCACCACCGACGCAGACGGGGTACTTGTTGGAAGGAAGCAACGGCAGAAATTTTTCCGCGACGATTTTGTGTTCCCAGTCATCGCCAAAGTCGTAGGTGTACAAGAACTTTTGTTTTTCGCTTGTGATGACCTCGGCCAGGGTCACGTCGCTCTCATCTTCGGCCTCACTGTAGCCGAATCCCTTTTCTTCGTAGCGCGTATCGTCAATAAGAAAGCTATGCGGGTGTTCAAATTGCCAGCCCATGGCGACTTGGATGACCCAATGCAATCTGCCAAGAGACATATCATCAAGAAGAACCACCCGGCGCCAGATGGTCGGCTTGATCCGGCACAGCTGCACCTTGAATAGGATTGCCTTCGTTGGCACTTGAACAGACTTCTTTTTTTGCCTAGTCGCCATGTGATTACGCCTCGCTTTGCTTGTTCGTGGCATGGAATTAAGGGCCCTGCAAACACACCTTCATCACGCACGTCGCTGCCTCAGGTCGGTTCGGGCAGATCGCAGGTGTCAGCAATAACCACGGTGGCGTCTTCGACGGCGCGGCTCCGCCGCCAGGCCGGGTGCTGGTCGCGCCAAGCGATGCGGACATGGTCAAGCGTGACCGCGTCGGCGTGGCTGACGCGCAGAAAGGTATCCGGGTAGGCTGCGGGGGCGGGGTCCAGCACACAGGGCCCGACCGTCAAATCGACGCTGCTGATGTTGATGCGGCGCGGGCGAGTGAGGGCGCTGCCACTGATCTCACAGTTGCCATAGCAGCTGCCGTACAAGCCATTCACGCGGATATTCTCAATCAGCGCCGTCGCCGACGGCGCGCCAGAGACAATCTTCAGGGGAAAGGCCACGCTGTGCAGCTGGATATTGCTGATTGCCAGGTCGGAAATCGCCACGCCCGTCGAGGGCGGCAGATACGCCGACTGCAGCAGAAACGCGGTTGACGCCCGGCGCACGACGATGTTGGCGATGGCGGTATGGCGGATGACGCCCGTGCCGACACCGATGCGGAAGGCGCAGATCGAGGTATCCAGCACGCAGTTGCTGATGGCCACGTCTTCGCAGGTGCGCGTCTTGTCCTTGAGTCGTTGCGGGTTGGCGCGCAGGGTGATGGCGTCGTCGCCGGTACGGATCAGGCAGTCGCTGACCACGACCTGCCGGCAGCAGTCGATATCGATGCCATCGGTATTGGCGGCGTCCGGCGGGTTGTCGATGCGCAGGCCCGTGGCCACGACGTCTTCGCAACCATAGAACAGGCAGGTCCAGCAGCAGGCATTGCGCAGGGTCAGGCCGCTAACGCGGACATCGCTGCACTCGCAAAAAAGAAGCATTTGGCCGGGGCGCAGGCGCTCTTTGTCCCGCGCGTGGCGAATGCCCTGGCTCCAGCCAAAGCGCGGTGGATAGGGCGGTGCTTCGGTCTCGAAGAAGACGGGGCCATTGCCGTCGATGCAGCCGCTGCCGGTCAGGGCGACATCCGTCACCTCGACGGCCAGGATAAGATGCGCGCCATTCCACTGTTCCCGCTCAGAGCGCATGTTCTGCACAAAGGCGTCATCGGCATTGTAGTCGTCCAGATTGGGGCTGCCGAGAAGAATCGCGCCCTTTTCCAGATGCAATTCCACGTGATCGCGCAGCCAGATCGTGCCGGTGACGAAGGTCCCCGGCGGCACCATTACCGTTCCTCCGCCTGCGGCGGTGCAAGCGTCGACTGCCGCCTGGATGGCTGCCGTGTTAACCGTCCGCCCATCTGCCAACGCGCCGAAATCCGTGATCAGGTACATGCCGTGCTCCTGGTTGCGCCGCTGTTCAGTCTCACCGCGGACAACACATCCGCCGGCCGCACTCCAAAGTGTACCCGCTTTGGCAATTGTCAACCCGCGCTGCCCATAGAAAGCGGCGCGGGCGACAAGGTGATGGCACGCTGGCGCAATAGACTTCAGCGGCGAGGCGGGCGTACGCCCATGCAAAGCTCAAGATGGCTCTCGTCTAGCTTTTTCGTGAATAGCGACACCACGACGGTCACCACAATCGCCAGTGGCAGACCGATGATGAGCGGATCGACATAGGCCCAAACGAAGGGCCCGAAGCTCAGCGGGCCGCCCTCACCCACCGCCAGCGACGTCCGCCCGAACACCGCCTTACAGAACAGCAGGGCCTTCGCCGTGGTATCGTGAATCAGCAGCATCCACAGGAAGCTGGCCAAAGCGCCGCTGAGCATGCCGGCAATGGCCGCCGCCTTGGTGATGCTACGCGTCCACAGCCCACCGACATACATGGGCAGAAAAGCACAGGCGCACAGCCCGAAGAAAATGGACGTGCCCCGGGCGACAATCTCCACGCCGGCCTTGCCCATGGTTTTTTCCAGGTAGTAGCCCAAATAGACGCTGACGAGGACGCCGACCACCACGCCAACGCGCGAGGCCATGGCGCCGCCGCGACCGCCCTTCTTGGCTCCGTGCCCTAGCGCCTGCTCATAAAAATCCCGCCCGGCAGAGGTGCCCATGGCATGAATTTGACTGCTGATGGTGCTCATGGCAGCCGATAGCAAGGTCAGCATGAATAAAACGGAAAACCACTCCGGCATACGCCCCTTGACGTACATGGGAATAATCGCCTCCACATCGCCACCGGCGGCCGCAATGGCGATCTTGCCCATGGTTTCCTGAAAATAGACGTTGGTCAGCGCGCCGACCACAAAGGCCACGCCCGTCATCATCAGAATGAACACGCCGCCAACCGCGACTGCCCGGTTTAGTTCACGCTGACCTTTGACGGTCATGTAGCGCACGGCCAACTGCGGTTGGGCCAGCACGCCAATGCCGACACCCATGACGATCGTACTCACCAGCGTCCACCATAACGGCGACCCGAAGGCCGGCATAGCCGTCCACCCCCGATGCCCGCCCTGCTGCAACTTCACCGGCACCATGTCAGCCATGGCCGTCAATTTGGCGTGGGCCTCCGACACCCCGCCCATGTGCCAGTAGGTCAGAACTATCAACACGGTCATCCCTATCAGCATGATCGTGCCCTGCAAAGCATCGCTGTACATCACGCCCTTCATACCGCCCATGACCACATAAAGCGTGATCAGAGCCGAAAAAATAAACAGCGCCACCTCATACGGGATGTGCAATTGCTGCGACAAATACTTCGCCGCGCCAATCAACACCGCCGACGCGTACAACGGCATGAACACAAAAATCAATACCGCCGCGCCACCCTGAATAAAACGCGACTGGAAACGCCGCCCCAAAAGCTCAGGAAATGTATGCGCGTCCAAACGCAAACCCATGCGACGCGTCCGCCCACCAAAAAACACAAACGCTAAAAAAATTCCACAGAAAATATTCAGCACCGTCAGCCACAACAGCCCCATCCCAAAAACACCAGCCGCTCCCCCAAAACCGACAATGGCCGACGTGCTGATAAAGGTCGCCCCGTACGACATCGCCATGACATACGGATGCGTTCGTCGACCAGCTAACAAAAAGTCCGTCGCCCCAGCCGTCGACTTGTACCCGCAATAGCCCAAATAACCAATTGCCAAAAGATAGACAACAACCGATAACGTCATCCAAATCGAAAACATGCTGGTTCCCTCCACCTATTTACAGCTCGTCCTTGACCAAATTCTCTTCGCGGCGCCACTGCTGAAGCTCCTCCGGCGGCTCCTCAACCGGATCCACCTCGTTCCAACGCATCACTCCCCACGCAACACATAACACCGAACTGCCTAACGACAACACAAACGCCAGCAAAACCCACACGTCAGGTATCCCAAACATCTTACACGCCTCCATACGTTGGTTATTTGTTTCTATATAGCGAAATAACGATGTTTCGCTACAGCGAAATCGGGTAAAGATAGCACACGCGCGGCGTTTTGCGTGACGCTTTTGAAAAATGTGTCAGGATCCCAGGTGGACCTGGTGGACCTGGTGGACCTGGTGGACTTGGTGGACTTGGTGGACCTGGTGGACCTGGTGGACCTGGTGGACCTGGTGGACCTGGTGGACCTGGTGGACCTGGTGGACCTGGTGGACCTGGTGGACCTGGTGGACCTGGTGGACCTGGTGGACCTGGTGGACCTGGTGGACCTGGTGGACCTGGTGGACCTGGTGGACCTGGTGGACCTGGTGGACCTGGTGGACCTGGTGGACCTGGTGGACCTGGTGGACCTGGTGGACCTGGTGGACCTGGTGGACCTGGTGGACCTGGTGGACCTGGTGGACCTGGTGGACCTGGTGGACCTGGTGGACCTGGTGAACCTGGTGGACCTGGTGGACCTGGTGGACCTGGTGGACCTGGTGGACCTTTATGTCCATCGGGTCCATTGTGTTCTGGGGCGGAGTCTGACGCATCACGGGCGTGTATAGTAGCGACCATTCCGAGTGTTAACACCGTCCCCCCCATCAGCATAGAATAGCGAGGTCAAAATGGCATTACATCAGCACCCTGAGATGACTCACGCCCCAACACCACTTTATTCTGCCCCGTTGCCCCGCGCCACTGCGGCCACCGACCATGTCCGGCCGCTGTTTGGTCGGCCCTTGTTGAGCTTGTGTTGCCTGCTTGGCGGCAGCATGTTGGCACAGCCGGTGGCTCCTGACCACGACCGTCTGCAAGCCATGGCAAAGGATCACTGGCAGCACGCGGTAGCGACCTACTGGTCGGAGCGCACGGGGCTCTTTTATACTCGCCCGCCAGCGGAGCTGCCGCCGGCCAGCGTGTATATCAGCGAAGCGCAGTATCGCCGCGGCGAGTACCGGACGACGCCGTACAAAAAGGGCGACGAAAACAGCGTCGGCTACAATCTCCATGGTGGTGGCACGGGCACGGAGGACTGCAGCCTCTTCACGGGGCCCCTGCTGGCGGCCATGTGCGATCAGTACGCCGTGACTAGCGACCGCAGCGTCCGCGCCGAGGCGTTGCGCGCCTTCCAAGGCCTAAAGAGCGCCGCCACGGCGCATGGCTGCCCAGGCTTCATCGCCCGGGGCGTCTGCCACGAAGACGGCAAGTCGATTTTTGCCGGCACGTCGCGCGACCAGTACACCAACGCCATCTACGGCCTCTGGCGCTTCTACCGCAGCGGCCTGGCCGAGGAAAGCGAACGACAGGACATCCGCGATATTCTCTGCGCCGTAGCCGACAAAATGACCCGCGAGGTCACCCCCGAAAACAACTGGTCCTTCGATTTTGCCTACGGCGTGAAAGACGACCGCGGCGTCGGCAAGATGTACGAAAAAGATAAGCTGCTCACGCTGCGCCTGGCGATGTTCTACGCGGCAGCTTGGGACGTGAGCGGCAAGCAAGACTACCACGATCGCTACCGCGCGGCATTGCCGGACAGTCTCGCCGGCGCCAGGGCCTACGCGGAGCTGCCACCCGATAAGATCAAGTGGAGTTCACCGCCCTACACCGTCCTGCAGACCAACGCGGCCTTCAGGCTGGTGTACGACGTCGAAAAAGATCCGGCGCAAAAAGCGGCGATTCTCGACGCCATGGCGCTTTACTCTGCCTACGTGGCCGCGTCGCCGCACTTTGCGCTTGCGAAGTACAAGAGTCCGCGCGACCACGGCGAAATCATTGGCGGGCTGCTCTTGTGTCCGTCCTACGCAATGCCGGCAGAAACGGCCGCAGTCCTGCGGGAGGACATCAGCAAAATGTGGCCAAAGGGCTGGGCCGGCAGTATCTTCACTATCATCCCGGCGTATTGGCAGGCGCGTGTGCGGGGGTACTTCGCCACCACCGCTACGCCACCGACCGACGGCGGCCAGCAATAAATCAACCAAAGCGCATTTTGCAGAAAGGCCTTGCCATGTCACTCCATCGTTATTCCGTCGTGTTAATCGCCTTGTTTCCGCTGCTGGTCCTGGCGCAAGCGACGTCGCCGCTGGTGTTGGATGATTTCGAGTCGCTGACGGGCTGGATAGCGGACGGCAAGCCAGCGGCTTTTGCCGCGGCGTCCGATGCCGCCGTCGGCCAGGGCGCCATCACGGTGACGCTGCCCGGCAGCGTCAGCAAGAAAGTTCAACGCGGGGATGACATCCGTGAGCTCTGGGACAAAAGCCAGGGGCTGTCCTTTCATGTCAAGGGCGACGGCTCCGACGCCTGGGGCGTCATTGGCGTCAACGCGGGCTACGGCGCCTTCTCCTACGTGTATTTCTTCCCGCTGAAAAATAGCAACTGGGTCAAGTACACGGTCGCCTGGTCGGACTTCATTCCCGAGGGCGCCGTAGACCTAATCGGCACGCCAGAAGGGCTGCCCCCCAGCGGCATACTGACCCTGCGTTTCGGCTGCCGTTGGAAAATCTGGTTCGACAACGATGCCATTCCCACGCACAGTTTCGCCGTTGACCACATTCAGATTGAAACGCTGGTCCCCCCCACGCCGGCTCCGGCCCCGACCACTCCCGCGCCCTTCGCCAAGGTGCTGGCGAAACTGCGTGCGCGCGAGCCCGTGACCATCCAATTCCAGGGCGATTCCATCACCGCCGGCACAGCCTTGGCCGACAAACTCAACGAGCGTTACTCAGCGCGCCTTGAAGTCATCCTGCGGCAATGGCTCGGCTACGACGGCATCACCAGCCGCAATCGCGCCGTCGGCGGCGCCAAAGTCAACGACGCCCGGGCCTGGCTGCAACGCGATTTCGCCGGCGGCGCGCCCGACTTGGTCTGCATCTGGTATGGCTACAACGACAAAACCGGCGGCATCAGCAAAGACTATTTCCGGCAAAGCATGAGCGACTACATCGACCGCATTGCCGCCGCCACCGGCGGCAAGAGCGCCGTGCTGCTCTTCGCCACCGCGCCCGGCACTCAGGGGCGCTTCGTCATGCTGGACGGCTATGCCCAAGCCATGCGCGACCTTGCCACCGAACGCGGCCTGCCCTGCTTCGACGTCCACGCGCTCCTCAAAGACCTGGGACGGCAGAACCTGCAAAGCGTCATGGCCGACATGGCCCACCCCAATGCCCGCGGCCAACAGCTCATCGCCGACCATCTCGCCGATTACCTCGTCGCCCAGGCCGGCATCACCACGCCCAGGCCTCCGGCTGCTACGGACTTGGCGGCCAACAATAAAATCGTCTGGGACTTCGAAAGCGCCCCGGCAGGCTGGATGCTCGAACAGCAGGCCACCATCAGCGGCGACCTGGCCAGCGATGGCCGACGCTCTCTCAAACTCTCCGCCACAGACAACAACCCCGACCACATCCGCGCCTGGAGCGAGGTCATTCAGGTTGAACCAGGCAAGCGCTACCTCGTGTCGGCCATGGTCACCAATCGCCTGGTCAGCGGCGCCTTCGGTCTCTTCATTGCCACGCAGGAAGACGGCGCCGGCGGCGGCGGCGCCAGCATCAGCTTCGAACCACAGGCCATCTTCCGCGACCGCGGCGCTAAGGACAAGTGGTCCCGCGAAGAAGGCGAATTCGTCGCCCCAAAAAATGTCACCAAGGTGCGCCTGCTCTTCTGGATCGACAAGAATTCCCGCGGCGACATCTACTTTGACAGCCCGCTGATCGAACGCGCTGAATAGACCCGCGTGCGAAAAACCCCGCCGAGCAGGTGCCTCCGGCGGGGCTGGGGGCTACGTGTCGGGTATCAGCTCTTGACCTTCTCGGGGTTCATCATGGCCAGTTCGTGGGCCGGCTCGTGGATATTGTCCACATGCACGGCGAAGGGGTTCTTGTTGGCGATATCCTCGTCAGTGATAATATGCACGTCGAGGAGGCCATCGCAGGTGTAGCCGGTTTTGAGGAAGTTGAGTTCGGCAAGGCATTCACTCCAGCCTTGGAACCACTTGCGCAGGTCCTCCTTCTGCTGTTCATTGCCTTGAAAATGAACGAGCAGATCGACATCGCTGGCGGGCCCAGCGCTGCCGTTGCTGGTGCTGCCGATGAGATAGAGCTTCTTGACGCCGTACTTCTGCGGGTCCAAGCGCGCGGCAAGTTGTTCGGCCATGAAAAAGCGCCAGCGCCAGGCGCTGCTGTCGCCACTCTGGCTGTCAAAACCCGTATTTTTGCCATCCTGGGGAATCTGGACAACATTGGCAGTCAGATAGCCCATAGCCTCGCCGAGATCGGCATTCATGGCGATGGACATGGTCATGCCCCCCGATGAATCCGGCACGCTGATGACTTTCACCACGTCCTGCAAATAGCCAAACTCGGGAAATATCTCCTCAAGAAAATTGCGTGCGCGCCGGAAGAAATGGCGATTGAAGATCGCGTCGTCGTCATCCGGATACAGCGGTATGAAGCGGATGTCGGCTTCGACCAGGTCCTGGAAGAAATGCGTGCCGAAGGACAGCTCGGGAACATAATTGGCTTTTTTCACCGCGACTTCCAGCAGCGCGGCAGTGTTGTTGATGTCCGAGTAAGTCACGGGCACGCCAAGCTTGATATCGCCGCGGCTGCCCCAGCGGCCCGGACCGATTAGAATGAACTGTCGTTTGGGCAGGATGGCATTGAGACGGCCGACGACTTTGCCCACCATGCGCATGTCGTCCAGCTGCGTCAGCGACGAATAACCATCGGCGCTGACATAGACGATGTGGGAGATGTTCTGCAGCAGCCCGTTGGCGATGAAGCGCTTCGCGCTGAAGATGATGTCATTCTCGTAAATGTCCTTGGGGATGGGCGCCGGCTTACTTTCGTCATTGGAGCTCTGCGGACGGCATTGCAGCAGGTACAGCGACTCGCCGTCGTGGGCAAATTCCAGATCGACGGGCATGCCGGTCTTGTCCTTCAACTTGTCCATGATGGCCTTGATGGTCTTCACGAAAGGCGTGCTGGCGACCATGCCGTCCATGGTCACCACGAGCGTGTCGCTCTTGAAGTCGATATCGAAGCGGTTGGGGGTAAGCAGGTGGTTGTCACGCAGGATCGATACAATCTTGTGCACCTGGTCGATCTGCTGACCACATTCACGCAGAATGTCGGTGACCGCAACCGTTTCAAAGGTACCTTCCTCCAGATTGATCACGTCCATCTTCCGCGGTGAGTATTTCCAGATTTCCTCGGGCACGGAATTGACGCGGATATTCGGCTGACCGGGTGAGATAAGCACGGGAAAATCGTCGCTCAGACGATCGACGGCGCGGGTGCCCAGGCCCGGCACGATGCGCAGCAGGCCGTCTTCGCGGTTGACCCGCGGCGACCAGCGGTACTGGTTGTTGCTGAAGGCCACGCCGGAAAATAGCGGGAAGTAGTACTTGCCAGCACGTTTGCCGACGACTTCCTGGATGAGGATGCCCATCTCTTCGTGGTAGTCCAGCAGGTTCCTCTCGGCCCGGTACTGGATCGGGTCGGGGCTGAACACCGACGCGTACACTTCAAGGATGGCATTCATCAGCGCATCCAAGCGGGCTTTCTTGCCGCCCTGGTTCGCCAGAAACAGGCTCTTGTACTTGCCGGAAAACGCCGCGCCAGCCTGGTCTTCCAACGAACTCGAACTGCGGACAATCAGCGGGCTGTCGCCGAAGTCGTCCAGCGCGACCGACAAGCTGCGTACGATCTCGGGCGGCAACGACGCGTTTTTGATCAAGCGGACTACCTGCGGGTACTCGATGCGGACTTCCTGGATATCCTTGTACTTCTGCTCATTGAGCTCTTCGAGATTGTTGTAGTGGAGGAATTCGGTGATGGTGTCCGTCGTGACGTACCAGGTCTTGGGATATTTCAGGTCGCGGAAGGCCGGTGTGTTGTCGCTGTCATTGGCAAGAATCCTCTGTGCCAGAAAGAGCCCGACGCCCTTGCCACCGAGTTTGCCCTGGCTGCGCGCCGGGCAGATGATGCGGTTGATGATATCAAAAAAATCTTTGAAACTGATGTGCTGCTTGGCCACATCGATATAGTCGTGGCGGTCGGACAGCAGGTGGCTGATGAGCCCCACATTCAGCCAGCGCTCTTTCGGCGAAAACTGCAGTTCGTCCCCGCGAAGCACATTTTGGAATTTGCGGATTTGCTCAATGATGTCGTGCAGCGACGGCGAGATGTTGCCGATGGCCTTCACCAGCGCAAATGAATTCGCCTCCTGTATCCACTTCTTGACCAAGACGAGAATTTCCTCGCTGCCCAAGTGGCGTTCGGCCAGCTTGAAGGCCCGTTCGCTGACGTTGATGATGTCGGCGATGGGCTCTTTCAGCGCGGGAGTGTTGGTGTAGAATTCGTCGTCCTGCCCTCTGGTCGTGGTCATACTGAGGATTTCGGACGCCTCTTCGACGCCTTTGATGAGCAGGTAGTTGGTCAGCTTGCGGCAGATGGTAGCCAGCAGTTCGTGGTCGCCCTGGCGGAAAAAATCAAGCATGATCTTCCAGGCGTCGTTGCTGCCGCCGCCGCTGCCCTCCTTGGGCTGCTTGTTGGCCTGCGACCAGTCGGACAGCACCGACTTCATCTGCCGGTAGAGCACCCGCTGGCCAATACGATCGGCAATGGTGTTGATCAGCGTACGTTCATTCTCAAGAAAATAGCCTTCGTCCGTCTTGGGAACGTCCTCGCTGTATACCACTTCGAGAAGACCGATAGGCCGGCCATCGGCCTTGATCTCGCTTTTGACGGAGATCGACGAGGTAAGAAAGCCCGGCGTGTGAAAGCTGTAGCCATTGCACACGATCCGGGCGTGACAGTATTCCGGGAAACGCCAGGCCGGCGGCATGACTTCGATGACCTTGCGGAACAGCTCCGGTAAAGTGAGCTGCTGCTGGGCGAGAATCTCATCGACCATATAGAGGCAGTTGAGCTCTTTCTCCCGTTCCTTGAGAACGCCGAGAAAATCATTTACCGTTGTCTTGCTGTCCATGCTGTCATCTCCCGAGTCATGCTCTATCCGGTACTGGCGCGGGACACTGAAGGGCGTTCAGCCTGAGGCTCAGACCCAGCCGCGGGCCTTGACGGCCTGAGCGACGCGGCTGATGGCGATCACGTAGGCGGCGTCGCGCATGGTGATATTCTTGCTCTTGGCCATGTCATATACGGCCAGGAAGGCGCTGGTCATCTTGCTGTTCAAGCGGTCGAGCACTTCGCCCTTTTCCCAGTAGTAGTTCATATTGCACTGCACCTGCTCAAAATAGCTGCAGGTGACGCCGCCGGCGTTGGAAAGGAAGTCCGGCAGCAGGAAAATACCGCGCTCGTTGATGACTTTGTCCGCATCCCGCGTGGTCGGGCCATTGGCGGCCTCGGCAATCACCTTCACCTGTTTGCTGATACTATTGACCGTCTCGGCAGTGATTTGGTTCTCCAATGCAGCCGGAATCAGGATGTCCACATCCTGTGAAATCCAAGCGTCGCCGGGGAGAATTTCGTATCCCATGGCCTGCGCCTTGGCCTTGTCGATGCTGCCGTAGGCGTCGGTAATGCCGGTCAGCGCGTCGATATCCATGCCGCTGGCCTTGCGGAAGGTGTAGGCCTTCTTGTCGCCGTTATCCCAGCAGGAGATGGCAACGACCTTGCCGCCGAGTTCGCTGTACTTGCGCACGGCATACTGCGCCACATTGCCGAAGCCCTGGAAGCTCGCGGTGGTCTTGTCGATGGCAATGCCGAGTTTATTGAGTGCTTCGCGCAGCACGAAGATGACGCCAAAGCCCGTCGCTTCCGTGCGGCCCAGCGAGCCGCCCATGCCGACGGCCTTGCCGGTGATGAAGCCGGGGTAACGCCCACCGTGAATGGTCTCGTACTCGTCAAGCATCCACTGCATGTGCTTGGCGTTGGTCATGACGTCGGGCGCCGGCACGTCGCTGACGGGGCCGATGTTGCGGGCCAGCTGCCGCACCCACGCGCGGCACAGGCGTTCCTGTTCACGCTCGGACAGATTGTGCGGGTCACAGATGATGCCGCCCTTGGCGCCGCCGAGAGGAATGTCCACCACCGAGCACTTCCAGGTCATCCACATGGACAGCGCACGGACAGTGTCAACCGTCTCCATGGGATGAAAACGGATGCCGCCCTTGGCCGGGCCGCGGGCGTCATTGTGCTGAATGCGGTAGCCCTTGAAGACCTTGACGCTGCCGTCATCCATGCGCACAGGCAGGGTCAGGTGATACTCGCGCATCGGCTGCCGCAAGAACTCACAGGTGGCCTCGTCGAGGTCAAGCATGGCTGCGACGCCGTCAAACTGGGCCTGGGCGGTTTCGTAGGGATTGTAGGCTGAGTTGCTCATGATGCATGTCCTTTTCTTGTTAGTTACGTTTGGTCCTTTGGATAACACGAAAAATGCAAAGACAAAAAACGGCTGCCGGTGAACTGACCCTCACCGACGAAACATTGGCCCTACTTGCCAACCAACTGGTTGCCAGGCAGTTCCACTATGTTCGAACGGGGGATTGGCCCTCGTTGGTCGTCTGCGGTTTCTGACGGCAGAACGACATTCCCTCTTTCACCCAACCTGCTGCTGGTCAGAGACAAAATGAGCCACGATACGCAAATGGCGCTGCGACCCGGGCCGCAGGGGGCAAAAATGCAGAGACAAAGATTTGCCGGGCAATGCGCCGAAGCGCTCGCCGTACCCTTGGAGCCTTTGCGCAGACCACCGGGGTACGCGTAAAAGTCCACTATGTCACATGCGGGATTTATCCCTCAAAGCGACGCCACCCACAGGCGATCGTACTACATGCTCCCTATCGTTTTGGGCTCGTTTTTTGACACGAAAAAAGGAAAAAACAGCGCTTGAAGTTATCATCACGCGCAGTTCTTACAAGTGGCCAGCGTCAGAAAATTCACTGTGCGGTAATCGGTCAGTGTACACCCCGGCGCTTCGCTGGGACAATTTGCAGGAAACCCACGGCCCGCCGCCGCCCAGCCATCCGACCTTGATTTCCGCCGACCTTTGCGGCAGCGTGTTTCATAGGAGCCATTGATAATGGATACACGACATTCCTCTCGCTGGCGCAGTGGGACGCGACGTGCCTGGCCAATGTGGCGCCCTCCGGGCGCAATTCTAACTTGCTATCATACCCCGGGTTGCGGCGCCCTCCGGGCGCCTCGCCCGGGGCTATGCATGGTGCGGCCCTCCGGGCCGAACTTGGCCAATCAGACGAAGTGATCCGTCCGATCCGGGCCAAAAACCATCATCATTCACTAGCAATGACTTTGCGCCGTAGGCGCTTAACCATGCTTACCCCCAGGCTTTAGCCTGGGGACGCAGCCTGCCAACAGACAGTGCCTCGTAGAGGCACAACAGTTTAGGTTAGCAATGACTGAGCGATTACCTGCGCGCTGGGGCAAGAAGCGACAGGGGCGTGAGGGCGAGGGGGCGGAAAGGGCCATTGACGCTTACTGTCCCCCGCAAAACCAACTACCCTTTGCGGCGGGTCCAGCCGGCGATTTTGGCGGTGACGGCGTCGGCCTCAGCGATGGTCGCCACGCCCGTGACAGCGCTGATCCAGACGCCTTCGGGCGCCAGCTGCGTGAAGAGCTCGTCGAGGTCCTGCGCCGGCACGGGCTCAACGTAGAAGGCCTTGCCTTTGTTCTGGATGCGCTGATACACCGGGACAGACCCGCGCCAGCCGCCATGGCCGGCCCCCGGCACCCACTGGATCGCCTGAATCTCCGGTATTTCCAGCAGCCGGTCCAAATAGCGCAGCGCCTGTGGACCGTCGAGGTGGTAAATGCAGTGGTCCATGTGCTGGCATTCGCGGATGATGCCCGGAATGAACAGCTCTTCGAACATTTGATCGGAAATCATGCAGGAAAAATCGTTGGAGGGAATGTGGAAACGGCCTTTGCCGATGGCCGGCAGCCACGACGCACTGGGCATGCCCGCCCCACTGAGCAGGTCGTAGAAATAGTCGTAAAAACGTATGAAGTCGTCCGTCACCCGGGCAACGAGTTTTTTGATGCCAGCGGGATTGTCAATGGTGTCCAGCAGTAACTCCTGCGGATCGCGGAAGGCCGCGATGGCATCGCCGCCGGGATGGACGTCGGTATATCCGACAATGAAATTTCCCTTGCCGACCGCAAGCAACGCCCTGCTCATCTCGTCGAGTTTGCGGAAGGCGAAGCTATTCATGTCGAAGGCGATGCCGGCCAGCGACTCGTCCGTCAAGTCCTTCAGAATCGGGTGGCTCCAGGTGGTATTTTCGCCGTATTCGAGCTCACAGCCGTAGCAGGCCGAAAAGACCTCCGGCCCGAGATTGGGAATGACGATGGGCAGGCTGTCAGCCAGATAAAGCTGATTGCCCATGGCGGCGGCCGTGCGTTCCACCAGATAGCCCGTGTCCAACCAACGCTCGCGGTGGCTGGCAAACGTCTTGACCGGAACTGCCTGCCGCTTTTCCGGCGCTTGCTGCAGACGCAGGCCGAACAAGGCGCGATCAACGATATCCGCGTGCCACCAGGCCTCGAAACGGTTCAGAACAGCATCATAATCAGGCTTGAGTGTAAACATGCATGGCCTCGCGCAGCATAGGGGTGGGGGGAACCGGACGGTTAGCACTATACTTGCTCAACAGCCCCTTCTCCAACCACCACGAGGACGACTGGGACCAGCGGGACTCCTTGGCGGCAGCGCAGGGATGAGGACTCACGACTCATGAGGCACGGTCCCATGGTTTGGACCGTGGGGACTTTTGGACTACGGGGAATGACTCCCGACGCAGGGGACTGATTGGCCGACTCCTGGCACCGTGGTTACTCCTATGAAACCGATGCTCTGCATTTAACGGTATCCATGGCACTTGTTGTTTCAACCAAGCAGCCTTTTCTCGTCGTGCATTTCCGCCGCGAAGCGGCAGAAGCGCTGAAAGCGCGGCCTAAGATAGCCCAGGGCAAGCGGCGCCGAAGGCGCGCGCCGCCCTGGGTAGCGCGCCATATTGGTCCGTGTTCCTCAGCCTCTTTGGCTTCAGTCGGCGAAGCTGACTGGAGCCAAAGAGGCAATGGAACTCATTAATTGCTGCGGCAATTTTGCGCTGTGACCCTTCGTCGCAGGTCTTTTAGGCCGCCCCTTGTATAGTGGCGTCATTGACACCTGTGTGTCGATAGCCACTGCGATTTTCCCCGTAATTCTCTTGGGAGAACCAAGTAACAAGGAGCGGCAAATGGCTACGTATAAGTATCAAAGAGGTTATCCACGAGGCGCCCTATGCATAGTCTCTATGCGTCCTGAAGGTTGTGGTACCTCTTTCTTTTTTCCGGTGTATGTTGTCTTCTCTTCTCTTCTCTTCTCTTCTGTTCCGCCTTTGGAGTCGTGTTATCAGGCGCTTTTTTGTGTTTCGCACACAAAAAAGCACGGCCGTGCCTGCCTGTGGCCCATGAGTAACTATTCAGTTCCTCAGCCTGAAGATTAGGCGGCACGACCGTTACCGTGCAGTGCAATAATGGCCGTATTCACCATCTTTGGGGAAACTCCCCGCATAGACAAGGTTGGCCTTGCACGCACACTTCCAACACTATAGCAGCAAGCGGAGAAGTAAGCCATGCTTAGCGAACATATAATCTGGGTCGGTCTTGATGTCGGCAAAAAAGATACCGTCTGCGCCATAGACTGGCTTGACGATAACCAGGAATTGAACAGGAACAAGGGGTTGACCTCCCTGGCGGTCAAGCACATCACCAACACGCGTGAAGGCGTGAAAGATTTCTTCACCTGGTTGAAGGCGAATCGAAAGCATATTGAGGAACGGTTGCATCCGCAGCGCAAGGTTGTGAACCGGCTGGTGATGGAATCGACGGGATGTTATTCATACCGTCTGATCAAACAGTTAAAGGCGGCGAAGCCCGATAGTTATATTGCGCTCATCAATCCAGCCAAAGTGCCTGCCTTCAAGAAGTTCAACGATATCGAAAGCAAGACGGACAAGCTGGACGCCCAATGCCTGGCGAGGTTGGGTACCACGCAAAAGCCGGACGCCATGTATGAAATGCCGGCAGACTACGCGGGGCTCAAGCGTTTAACCAGAATGAATGCCAGTTTGACCAAAATAAGCACGATACTCAAGAATCAGCTGACGAACCTGGATGATCCGGGCGAACGTCAGATCTTTCAAAATCTTTTGAAGAGCGTGGAAGAACAACTGGACTGTCTCGTGGTGAAAATAAGGGAATACCTGCGGAGCCACGCCGCCCTGCAGGAACGCGTCACCAAGCTGGATTCGATTCCCGGGATAGGAATGATCATAGCGGCTACTCTCATCGCCGAATACGGGCCGGAAGACCGTTTCCAAAACATCCGGCAGGTCGTGAGCTTTGCCGGCATGAACCCGAAGAACAAGTGTTCCGGCACGTCTGTGAAATCCACCCGCTTGTCCAAGCAAGGAGCGCCGGTCATTAGGCAGATGCTCTACATGGCCACCCTCACCGCCCAGGCGAGAATACCCATCTTGGATGCATTGTCCAAGCGTTTGACGAATCTTACCCCCATGCAGAAGCGCTGCGCCGTCATGCGCAAGTTGCTGATGATCTGCTGGTCGGTGCTATGCGGCACGGAAAATTACATGGAGTATCAGCCTTCAAGCAAGAAGTTGGTTCCCTATGAAGCACCGGCAGCAACCAAACGTCGGATTAAGCGGGAAAGAAAAAAAAGGAGTTTTTCACCCGAAAATGACGCTGATTGAGTTGACAAAAGCATACCATCTTCAGGGCTCTCTTGGGATGGGGCACCTTACCCAGATCGGATGGGGCAACGGGGATTGCGCCCCGCGCCCTTCCACACCACCGGACATGCGGTTTTCCGCATCCGGCGGTTGAACAGCACCGGTTCTGTTATGACCGGTTAAACGCTCCAAGGCACAATGAGACCGTATTTGTCCATGGTTTTGTTGCTCAGCGCCGTTTGCATCAGCTGTGATTTCGCCATGCACCAGGCTCCTCGTGATGTTTTTGCCCATTGTAGCATCCTTCCCGTTATTCCGAGTGCAACCAACGCCTTTCTTCGACCGGCGTCTGAGTGCCAGCGTATCCAGAAGCACTTTCTGATGTGCCTCCTTATCCAGCCCGCCGTATTGGCGACGTTGCGTCTTTGCGTGGCGATTTGGAAATAGTTCCACCAGCCCGTGGCGTATTTCCGCCATTGGCCTCGCAGCTGTTCGCTCGTCAGGTTCTGCCTGGCGTCCCACAGCCTGCGGACCTCGGCCTTCATGCGCTCAAGCCGTTTGGTCTCCACTTCCATCTTGCCATCGGAATGTATGGTAATTCCCAGGTAGGCCGTGTCATCACTTTTCCCGCTTCTGCTCTTGTCCCGATTGACAGGTATTTTCAGCTTCGTCTCGATCCACTCGACAATATCTGACAGAATGCGTTCGGCCGCGCGGCGGCTTCCGGCATAGATGGCCACGTCGTCCGCATACCGGGTAAACGGCAGCTGCCGCTTCTCCAGTTCTTGGTCCAGCGGGGTCAGATAGATGTTCGCCAGCAGTGGCGACAGAGGGCCGCCTTGCGGCGTGCCTTTCGTTCGTTTGGTCCGAGTGCCGTCTTTTTCAACCATCGGGGCGGTCAGGTATCGGCCGATCAGTTTCAGTATTCGTTTGTCGGTAACCTCTTTACGCAGCTCTCGCATCAGGATGTCGTGGTTGACTTCGTCGAAGAAGCTCTTCAAGTCGATGTCCACCACCCAAATCCGTCCTGACATGATGATCTCCTGGGCCCGGCGAATCGCGTCATGCGCGCTCCGATTGGGCCGGAAGCCGTAGCTGCTGTTGCTGAAAAGAGGTTCCCACCGTAAGCTCAGCACTTGGTGAAGTGCCTGTTGGATCAGTCGATCCTGTACGTTGGGAATGCCTAGTTTGCGCGTACCGCCGTTCGCCTTTGGTATTTCCACAGCCAGGATGGCTCCCGGAATGTATGTCCCTTGTCGGACCTTTTCCCATATCTCCTGACCATGTTTCCGCAGGTGTTCGGCAGTCTTCTGCACATCCATCCCATCGACTCCGGGCGCGCCGTCGTTGGCTTTGACCGCCTTCCACGCCGCCCATACGTTCTCGTTGTTCAACACCTCCTCCAGGCTCGGGCCTGGTGCTGTTGCTTGGATTGGTTCGTTACGCACGTCTGACATGTTCATTCTCCGCCTCGAAAACTACGGTTGATACCCGTCTTGGTTCCACACATCCATTGCTTCGCCGCCACCGGCCCGCCGTCCCAGCCAGTCGTCCCAGCCGTTTCAGTGGTTGCATCTTCCTTATTCGCTTCCTTGGCGAGTTTGTCCATCGTTGCGTTTCCTGTTCTTCGGCCCTTCGCTCCACTGCCTTTCAACAGCTTCTACGCTACTATGGCCTCTGCTGACTTCTCCAGCGCTCTCACGCTGGAGATCTCCCCGGGTAAGGTGCGAGAACGTAATTGGCCCGTGCCGCCGGACTCTACACTGCGTGTCTTTCGGTGACTGTTGGATTTCGCGTTTAGCCGCACGCTCATCGCCCACGCCATGCCTCACTGTCCGTTCGTATCCCTGCGGTCGTGCCGTTGCCAGGGCTTCTTTCGCCTGACGCCCTCGCGGGCGCCTACTTGCCTTTCGCTACTCTTGTTGTCACTCAATGAGTCCCCAAGCCTCCTCTAATCCGCAGATTTTATGGGAGTGGGGGATCGTTCTCGCCCATGCCGGGCACACGGCGACGCGCCCTGCGGGCGCCGCTTGCCCTGGGCTATCTTAGGGCGCACCTTCGGTGCTCAAAACCTCGGCGAATGATCTTGTGCATGGTTACCAATCAACTCATGGCCGGCGATTGCCGCATGCTATGTGAAGAGCATTGCTCCTATGAAATCCGCTGCCTGGTTAGCCACCTATGTGTAATGGCTGGGTGGCGACTGGCCGTGGGTTTCCTGCAAATTGTCCCAGCGAAGCGCCGGGGTGTACACTTACCAATTACGTCTCGAGGCCGTGGCGTGGGCGTCTCACCCACTCCGACAAGACGGCTCATTAAACCGTCCTCGTCATCCACGCCGACCGTACCCGGTCCGTCTCCCCCGCCGCAGGAGTGGTTACTTACCGATTACACAGGCCATGCTCCGCAATTGACTCTGCGTGAATCTGCGGAATCTGCGGAGAAAAAGATCGATCTATGCGCAATGATCGCGTTTGCCCGGGCGCGGTTTGGCCTGCAGGGCGTCGGCGTAGAGCAGGTAATGTTCGCAACACAGGCGCCCGTGGAAGGGCAACGGCGGCAACCACGCGCGGCGGCGCTCCCACAAGTCGATTTCCCTGGCGGCTAGGGGCGATTCGGCCCGGCCGTCCTCGCCTTCGCGGCGGAAGCGCAATTTCATATCGTGAATGGGCCGCCCGCCGACGTCCACAATGGTATTCGTGCCAATGACCTCCAGGCCGTACTTTTCCGGGTGCCGGCCATAGTCGGTTTCAGCAAAGAGGACGAAGGCGCTGGCGGTCATGCCGTCCACATAAGGCCAGGACCGGTCGAGGAAGGAAAACGTGTCATCCAGGGCGCGGTCGTCAGAGCCTGGCGCGCCAAAGATCATCATCAGCAGATTGGATATACCCACCGCAGACGCGTTTTTCAGCACCGCAAAAGACGCTTCCGCCTCCGTGCCTTTGTTCATTAGCGTGAGGAGCCGTTGTGAGCCGCTTTCCATGCCCCAGCTGATCCAGCAGCAGCCGGCACGGGCCGCCTTGGCCAGCAGTGCCGGCGTGTAGTCCGCAATCGTCCGTGCCATGATCTGGAAACGGCAATCGAGCTTCATGGCCAAAATGGCGTCGCTAAGCGCATCAAGATAGATCGGATCGACATATTGGTCGACAAAATAAAAATGCCGGCAGCCGTAGCTGTTTTGTCGCGCCAGCATTTCAAGAGCGACGGTCAACGGCGGACGCTGGCGATGCCGCCCGAAAGACTGATTGTGCGAGCAAAAACGGCAACGGCGCCATTTGCAGCCACGGCAGCCATAGATGGACAGCACCGGCACGGGATTGAAGTAACCGCCATCGGCGAGCACGCTGAAGTCCGGCATCGCCAGCGTGCTGAGATCATCCAGAGTTTCCGGATTGCCGGTACTGACCACGCCGGCGCCATCGCGATAATAACAACCGGGAATCTGCCCCAGCGTCTGGCCGGCCAGCAGCGCCGCAAAAGGCACTTCGCCTTCACCGACGATGACGCCGCCGATCCACGGCGCGGCCTGAAGCAACTCGACCGGATCCAGCGCGCTCATGGCGGCACCGCCAAGCACGATGCGACACGGCGCGGAAAGCTCTTCGTGAAGGTATTTGGCCTGGGCCAGCACAAAGAGCAGCTGATCGAGATACATGACCGAAAAGCCCACGATCTCCGGATCGTCCCGCAGAATCCGCTGGCCATGGCGGGCCAAAAGCGCCGACAGCTCCGTGCCCAGGCCGTTGCCCGCGAGATACTGCCGCCCCAGCTGCTCCAGCTCGTCGATGCGCCGAACGCCCTCGCCCATGTAGCTCATATTCGCCGCGTAGGCACCCGGATCAAGAAAGCCATCTAGGGGGCCACGAGCAAAGGTGCGCATCGCCCCTAGAAAGGCGTTGTCGTCACATAGACTGTTCCACAACTCAAGATTCGCGTCAAACTGATCAATGGCAATCTTCTGGCTACTGGCCACGGCGGCCAGGCAGGCTACCCCCAAAGGCATGTACGTCGGCCCAGTTCGCGGAGGAAACACCAGAGTTATGCGCATAGGTCGAAAGCGACTCTTTCTTCTTATGGAAAATCAGCGACGAATAGTGACAAAAAGGGCCTTTCACTGCCAAAATAGCGCATAAATATAATGCGCAACGCGCCAGCGACCAGCAGAAAAACCGGTAATGCCGAAAAGAAAAATCCGTCGGATCAGACCGATCAGACTGATCAGAAATCGGATCCGTCCGATCCGTCGGATCCGTCCGATCCGTCCGCGACAAAAAAAAGAAGATCAGACCGATCCGGCCTCTTCAGCTGATGAAGGTGACAAGCAGGACGGCCGACGTCGCATCGGATTTGACGCGCAGGGTATTGCCGTCCTGCACGATATCGACCGGCGTAAGGTCATGGCTGTCATCGACCATCCGCGCGACACAGTCCTTTGGCGCGCCGATCCCGGTAATATCGACGACGATGTCGGCGGGGCCGGTCTTGAAGGCGGCGATGAGCAGCGCGGTCTTGCCGTCGGCAGTCCGGCCGGCGAGGGCAGTGGCTTCGCGGCGGTCAGAGCTGGTTTTGAGGCGATCGCCGCAGAGGGCGATTTCGCCGAAAGCCTTCATGCCGTAGTACGACTTGGTAGGGATGGCGCTGCGGGTCTTGAAAAGCCCCCAGGCGCTAGCGGTGGCCGTGTAGTAGCAGCCGAGGTCCAGCGGGGTGTCCTGCCAAAGTGTCTGCACCGCACAAATGAACGCAGCCGAGTCAATACCCTTCATTTCCTCGTAAACGCGGTCCTTGTACTCCGGATCCGAGCGCAGGCGTTTCCATTCGCCGGGGAAATAATGCCATTCATTCAGGTGGATTTCAGCCTTGGTATAGCCGGCGTCATCCAGCGCCTGGCGCGCCTGCGCCGGCGACTCAACGATCCAGTGGAAAGGATCGGCCGAGTAGCAGTGATACGAGTAGAAGTCCAAGGGCGCCTGATGCGCAGCGCAGTGGCTAATGAAGTCCTTGCTGAGCTGGCCAAAGCCGCAGTGCGCCGGCCCGCCGATCATCAGATGCGGAAAACGCCGCTTCAGCTCAGTCGCCACCTTGACGTAGAAGTCATTGTACTCGGCGACCGTGCCGCCCCACATCAGGTGCAACCCATCGGAGTCCTGGCATTCCGGCTCATTCCAGATTTCCCAGTACTTGATGGCGAAATGGAAGCCATCGGCCCACCCCTCGGTATAATGGCGGATGATATTGCTGCAGATGTCTATCCATTTGTCCACATCAGACGGCGGGTCGATGAAGTACTTGTTGAAGCCGTGCTCAATACTTGGGCCGAGGCGGTAAACAATACCCGTACCGCCGTCAACGCAGGTCTTGATGTAGTCGTCGGTCTGCCGGAAGTAGTAGTTACGGGGATCGGCCGCATCGTCATGGAAGTTGGCAAAAATCAGCGGCACGTCCACCAGCCGCGTACCAGGATTTTCCAGCGGGCTGTCATGGAGCCGCGTCACCGGCATCTGCAAGGCCGCAAAGGCCGCGCGGATGTCCAAACCAGCCTTCGTATTGCTGATCGGCGGCGCCAGATTGCCGCCGTTGAGACGCTTGATAGACCCAATCAACGCGTCGCCGTCAAGGGTGATGTGAATGTCATTGGCCATGGCTACAATTCCTTCTTCTGATGGGGTGTTCAATGCTGGCTGCAAGTGGGCAAGGGACGAGAATAATGCCTTGTCGCGGTGCTGACAATACATACTTCGCGGGGTACTTTACTGGCCAATATCCGCAACGCCCCACGCATCAACTGGAAATTATTGCGATTCTATGAACATCGACCAGATATGCAGCGTCAGCGCCCACTGCGGCATTGGCCCGCGCATCGGCATCGCCGGCACTGCCGGCCTACTGCTGGCGCTCGTGCCCAGCTGGCTGTGGCCGGAGCGCTGCGCCATGCCATTGCCGGCGGCCTTGTCGCGTGTGCTGGGCCTGCTGCTACTCGTTCTTGGCAGCGGGCTCTACGCATGGAGCCTGGTGCTGCTGCGACGCGCCTGGTCGCAGAACCACCTGGCCACAACGGGCCCTTTCGCGACCATGCGCCACCCCGTTTACGCCGCGTGGATATGGGGCTTCTTCCCCGCCATCGCCTTGCTGGCGCATTCATGGCCGTACCTGCTGGCACCAGCACTCGCGCTGTGGGCCTTCGCACGTCACCGCGACCGCGAAGAGCGCGACACCCGCCAGCGCTTCGGCGCGGCCTACGACGACTACGCCCGCGCCGTTCCCGGCCGCATTCTGCCCCGCAGACACCACCCACCACCCCAGCCTCGCAAGCAGGAGATAAACCGTGAGTTCCCTACGAAAAATTGACCAGGCCGTCGACTTCCACTCCCGTGCGCAAGCAGATGTCATCCCCTCTGGAGCAACGCTTGCAGGACCTCGCGCAAGAATTCGTAGCCGATGCGTTCCTGTTCCAGGCGGAGCTGCTCGCCCCAGGTGTTATCGCGCAGCTGTGCGTAGAGGCGCGCTTCGTCAGGCGTAAGACGTTGCAGATCGCCCCGCTCGGGCAGTTCTTCGCGTCCCCACAGCGCCCGATGCGCCAAAAAAGTCTGGGTGTCCATCAGGAAGGACACCGCCGCCGGGAAGTGCTCCCGCAGCTGGTTGAGAATGGCGAAGCCATGCGTGTCGATGTCCCCCCAATAATAGAGTGCGCGCTGCCCCAGCCAGGCCGCCGGCGCCAGATTCTCAAAGCCGTAGCCCGCACCAAAAATGACCAACGACGACGGCAGCGCCGGAAAGGCCAGAAAGTTGACCTCGTTCTCGGTGATGAACACCCGCGTCGCCGACAACTGCAGACTCGCAAAGGCCTCCTGCGTCACTGTGATGTCCTGATCGCCAGCCGCCGCAAAAAGCCGCAGCTGCGGATCAAGCACGCGAAAGCGCACCCGCAAGGGCTTGTCCAAAAAGCCATAGCGCGGACAGAAGCCGCGGCCGCCGCGAAAACGGTCGTCAATGGCATCGGCAGGCAGCACGCTGTCCAGCAATTCCAACAGGACGCCGCGATGCCGTTCAATGAGTTTGCTGTGTACGCCGGGCAAGTCGATCTGCCGGAGGTAAATGCTCGGCCGCGGATGGCCTGCGAGCCAGTTGACGATGGCGAGCAGCCGTGGCCAGTCGTCTGCCAGCGCCAGTGCCGCCAGCGGCTTCCGGCGTAGCCACGGCAGCAACGCGGGCAGGCGTTCCCGCGTCAAACGGGACAGTTCCAGGAGCTGCTGCGCGTCCTTCTTTTTGCCGATGAGCGCCAGCGCCTGGTCGAGGCGATCGACCCAGATGGCGCTAAGCACGTCGTTCTCGCCCAGCTGCCGCAGCCGCACCCGCCGGAATTCCAGCCGGTAGTGCTGCGCTGACGCGCTCAGCCGCGCCAACCAGTCGCGCACATCGCCAAAGTGCTCGCTCAACTCGGCGCTGCTGGGGGCCTTGAGCGTCAGCCGCAGGGGAAATTGATAGCCAATCGCACCCGTGCCAGCCTCACCGGCACTGACGTCGGACTCCGCAACGCCCATCACGTCCTGCTTGCCACCTGCCCCCTCGCCGTCACCGTCGCCTTCCCTGAGCACGGCCTGCGGCAGCACGCCGCGTTCCCAGAGGCGAAGGAGCTGTCGGCGGATATCGTCAGGCGTCGTCCAATTCATTCCCGCGCCTCATGTTTTTCGGCCCGATATTGCTCAATGCTGAGATTGCGCAGCACCGAGGTCCGGCCGTCGGTGTTTTTCACAAAACCGAGGGCGGCCACGAAGGGCTCGATGATGTGGATCTTCTGCAGGGGCGTCACCACCAACACCTGCAGATTGAGCCGGGAAAACAGCTGCAGGCCGTACTGAGCAGATTCGTCAGAACCGCGCCCGAAGGCCTCGTCAATGACGACAAAGCGGAAAGAACGCGAGCGCGTGGCGCCCCATTCCAGACCGAACTGGTAGGCCAGGCTCGCCGCCAACACCGTGTAGGCCAGCTTCTCTTTTTGGCCGCCGGATTTGCCACCGGAATCCGCGTAATGCTCGAATTCGCGATCGTCTTCACGCCAGCGTTCGCTGGCCGCAAATTCGAACCAGTTGCGGACGTCAGTCACCTTCGCCGTCCACTTGCGGTCCAGTTCGGAAAAAGCCTCGCGACCGCGGAAGCGCTCGATGATGCTCTTGACCTGCATGAATTTGGCCTCGGAGTACTGCGTGTCATCCGACCCAGTGAGGGTGCCTTCCGTGCAAGTCCGCAGCTGCTTCTGGAAGTCGATGATCTCGCGGTCGTTGCTTTTGATGCGCACCAGCCGGATATAACGGCCGGGGCTGTAGTCGATCTGCGTCAACGAGTGGTTGATGTGGGCAATGCGCTCCTCAACGATGTCGCTCTCGCGGTTCAGTTGCGACTGAAAATTGACCACCTCGCGGATGATGTTTTCGTTGAGCAGCTCCTTGAAGCGCTGCTCAAAACGCGGCAGGTCGTCGGCCCGCAAGCGGTCATGCATGGCCTTGAATTCATCGGCGGCAGCCACATTGGCATCAACCTCGCGAGTCTCCAGGGGCCACTCGTGCTTGAAGTTGTTCATGGCCTCGGCAATTTTTTCCCGCAGGCGGCCGAGACGCTTGTCCTCATTGTCCAGCCGCCGTTGGATTTCATCACGCATATCGCGCTCGCGATTGTCGCAAGTCTCGACCGTAATGGCCTGCGCGCCGAGGATTTCCGCGCGCAATGTGGCCAGCGCCGGATAGCAGTCACTAACGCCCGCCGGCAACGCGGCCAGCAGCTCTTCGGTGGCGGCAAGCTGCTCACGGGCGGTGGCGAGCTTGTCGTCACCGATGGCGTGTTTCTTCTTGGCCTCATCGAGTTTTGCCTCGGTTTTGCGGAGCGCCTCTTGGAGTTCGACGAGCTGTTGCCGCAGGACCTTGAGTTTGTCCGACGCGGCTTCCAAGCTGCGCCGTTCGGCTTCCAGGCGGGCGATCTGCTCAACCAGCGGCCGCCAGTCGATTTCCCGGAAGTCGGCGAATTCGTCCAGCCGGGCGAGATTGTTCAGGCGGCTGTTGGCGCGTTCAAGGCCGGCAGCGAGTTCGGCGACGGCCTTTTCCTGGGTGGCCAACGCCGCCTTGCGCTCACGGGCTTCCCGTTCCAACGCGGCGATTTTCTCGGCGTTGCTCCAGCCGAGGACGGCGTAGCGCGGATCACCGAGCGGGAAGCTGTCGTCCTTCTCGTGGAACTCGCCGTTGAGCTTGAACTGGCCGGTCAAATTCAGCGCCTGGGCTTCCCGGCGGAACTGCTCGCGGTCCTGGCAACAGGCCACGTTGTAACGGCGGGCCAACTCGCGGTCCAGCCACGCATAAAAGGGCGACTCCGGCTTGATCTCCACTTTGTGCACTACGGATGTCGCCGGCGCAGCTGGCGACGACGTCGGCGCGCCGTCACGCACGCGGTAGTAAAGGAGCTGGCCGCGCAAAAAGTTACTGTCGGCCCATTCGGCCACCTGCTGGTAGTATCGATCCGGCACCAGCAAGGACAGCCCGAAGTCGTGGAGCAGACGCTCAATCGGCCCCGCCCAATCGCGCTCGGCCTCGCGCACCCGCAGCAGCTCGCCCGCAAAAGGCAACTCGCTCTCGGCAATGCCCAAGGCCGAGCAGAGCTTGTCCCGCAGGGCAATGTGTTTTTCGTCGATGTTGCTGACGCGGACCTTCAGGCCGGTAATTTCCTGACGCAGCTGTTCGTACTCACGCTGCTTGAGGGTCAGGTCCGCCCGAGCATCGGAGAGCTCATTCTGCAGACGCTGGCGTTCTTCTTCGCCGCGCTGCTTCCAGACGCTGATATCGGCGCGCTGCCGCTGGAAGTCCTCCAGGGTCGTGGCAGCGCCGCCACCACCAAGCAGGCCCAGCAGCTCTTCATAGCGACCGGCTTTGGCGCTGCGGCGCTGGCGCTCCTCGGCGCAACGCGCGATTTCCGCGGCGATTCGCTCCAGGCGATCGCCGCCATTTTCGGCGATATTGCGGCGGAGTTCGTGTTCGCTGAGTTGCTCGCCGCGCCGTTTTTCTTCGAGCCGGGCGATGGCCTCGGCGGCGCGGGCGAGGTCCTGCACCAGACTGGCGATGCGCTCCCTGAGCAGTTCGGCTTTGCGGGTGCTGAACCACGGCCGCAGGGCGTCGCGGCAGGCACGGAGTTGTTCGAGCTGCTGCGACAATTCGCGGTACAGCCCGCAGTCAGCCACCAACGGCGTCAAAATTTCCAGCTGCCGTTTTGCCTTGAGGATCGCGTTGTGGGCGGCGTTGAGATCCTCGAAATGATGGATCAGCTCGCCGCGGAGTTTTTCCACATCCAGCGGCCGCAGCATGTGCGTACGCACGAAGTCGGTCAGGTTACCGACGGATTTGAGGGACACCGCCTGATAGAACAGCTCCATCGCCTGGTCGTTGTTGATACCGAAACGACGCCGGAACCACGCGCCATACTGAGCATAGCCGTCAAATAGCTCCACGTTTTTGAGTCGCAGGCGCTTGCGCAGGGCATTGATATCCGACCCGAAATCACTGAAGTCGTGGGCGATAGACAGGTCGCGGTCGCAGGCCGCATAGATCCGCGCGGGCTGCGCCTGCTTGTCTTTCAGCCAGAAGACCTGCGCCAGCGTGGCTGTCTGCTGGTAGCCCTCGTTGTGAAACACCGCCAGCAGAACCGAGTAGCTGGACTGATCGCGCAGATACACCGGCTTGGTGCCGTCCTGCGTATCCTGCCGCTCCGACTTGTACTGGCCCAGCACGTAGGACGCCAAGGTGCGTTCGTTCCGGCTGGCCCCCGCCGCCTTGTTGTAGGTGATGTCGCGACTGGGAATCAGCAGCGTGGTCAAGGCGTCAACCAAGGTCGATTTGCCCGACCCGATATCGCCCGTCAGCAGGCAGTTGCGGCCGTCCAGCCGCAAGGTCCACACGTTCTCCGTGAAAGTGCCCCAGTTGAGGACCTCCAGACGCTGCAGGCGAAAACCCGCCAGGCGATCGTCGCTCATGAATTCGAGTTCGAGCATCTCAGGCATCGCGGTCCTCCGCTGCGGCTGGCGCCGCAGTCGCGTCAGCGGCATCTTCATTGTCGCCATTGTCGTCATCGCCGTCTGCATCGTCCTCATTGTCGCCACCGCCGCGGTATTCCTCCAGGCGCTGGTCGAAATCGGCAAGCCACTGCGCGTCAATGAAGGCCTTGATAATGCGCCGGACTTCAATCATCTCGCCATTGCCGCGCAGGCGCCGCACAAAGCCCATGTCGGCAATCTTGTTGATGGCGCTGTCCACCTGGTCAACCACGCGGGCCTCGTTCGACCCGCGCGCAAAAAATATCCGCAGCATCTCGACAATGTCTTCCCGTGCCAAGATCAGCCGCGTTTCGCTGCCGACGGCGTCGAATTCGGCCAGTTTCTTGCGCAGTAGCGCCAGCAGCAAGCTGACCGGGTAGGACAGCTGCCGGCGCGTGATCAGCCGCGGCATAGCCGCGTCGTCGTCGCCGCCGTCCACGTCAGCCCGCGAGCGCAGGAACGCATAGCCTTCGGCCTCGTCAAGCATAAGCTCCAAGCCGATCACGGACACGTAGTCCTGCACCGCCGCCTGCTGGCGCAACAGCGCCGTCCACTGCTCGGGATTTTCATCCCGGTAGATCACGTTCTTCATCAGCTGGACCAGCACCAGCGACAACTCGCGGGACGCCTGGCCTGGCGTGTTTATGCTCTGCTCAGTAAGACTCATCGTCAATTCCTCAGAATGATGACCCGGGGCATGGTCGCCCGATAGTCGACGCCGTCTTCGCCGCGCCAAGCGACTTTCTCCTGCACGTCGTCCGACACGTCCACCCGCTTCCAGCGCGATGTCACTTCGAAATAAGCGACCAATTCCGACAGGCCGTAACGCAGGGGATGCGCCGCGATCACCTCCGACAAGCTCACCTGCTCGCGACTCTGCAGCTCGCGGCGGATATGCCCAGCCAGCTCGTCGCGATTGATGGCGATCTGCGTGTACAGGGCCGTCATATCCACCTCGACATCGCCCTCGACCACTGCCCGCGCATTCAGGCGGACATCGCGCGCCCGCTGGTACAAGGGCCGCTCTACCGGCAGGTGGATGCTCACACCGATGTCGTCCACCGCCATGAAATCACCCTGCGGCGGCGGCGTCTCGACCACGGCTAGTGCCTGCTGCTCAATGCTGTGCAGGATGTCCATGATCCGGCGATTCTCCAGCCAGGCCTGGTCGTCCAAGAAGCGTCGCAGCTGCTGGGACAGCCGGGCAATCGTGCGCTGGGTATGGCCGCCAGCCTCCAGCCATTCGCGGTTGACGTACTTGATGCGGGCATCGGGATTCATGTCCACAATCGCCGGCAAAGCCAGGACCCGTTCCAGCGCCGCCTTCAGTTCGTCCTGTTTGCTCTGGGACATCAAAAAGTCCCAGAAGGCTCGGAAACTCTTGCCCTGATCCGAAGCGCTGATGGCATCGCGCTCGCCCATGACCTCTTCCAGCAGTCCGCCCTTACCGCCCTGCCAGGTCGCGATGCGTTCGCGGACACGACGGTCCAGCGCACGGAAATTGTCTTCCACTTCGCGGAAATCCGCCAAGAGTTCGCGGGCCATCTGCAAAAACTGCTGAAAGCGGTCCTTGATAGCCGTGTCGTCCAACAGGGGGAGGTGGCCGGCCTCGATGCGCGCGATTTCGGCGTCGATATCGTCCCGCTTCCGCCGCAGTTCGGCGATGCGTATCGCCGGGTCGGTCTGGCTACCCTCGTTCATCTGGCGCAGCAGCTCAAAGAGGGTCAGCAGCCGCGATTCGGTGCCCACGAAGCTCCGCTGCTGCAGGCTTTCCAGCCAACTCAGGGCCTTCTCGGTCGCCGGCGTCAAATCGTAGTAGGGCTCGTCTTCGCCCGTCTGGTAGAATTTGCGTAGCCAGCCCTTGTCGTTCTCCGCCCAGTCATTGAGGTAGCTCAAGGCAGTCCCAGGCAACGCGTCGGGCCCCAGGCGCTCCCGCAGCGCGTAGAGCTCGTCTTCCAGAGCCTCGACCATGTCCGCCTGCGGGATATTGCGCGCATTCGGCACCACGAACAAGCGATGCAGAAAACTCGCCACCAACGGCGCGTAATGCGCGCACAACAGGCGCCACGCCGGGTGGTTCTGACGCATCAGTTCGAGGGTATCAAAATCAAGTCCCATGTCGTTGTTCCGCTAGTCGTACCAAGACTGCCAAGCCAGCCAGAGCCTGACGGCACCCGCCGCCAGGCGCACCAACGCCCGCCATGACACGCCATTCGCAAACGTCAGGTCGCCATGCGCTCTTCATACGCGCATATCGCCCTCGTCGCATCAATCGCGCCGGCTGAGGACGTCCCGCTCGTACTGCCGGATAGGCTCGAGGACGGCGTCATCCGGCGGCACATTGCGGGTCGCGCAGTAGTAATTCCACACCGCACCCCAGGGGAGGCTGCGTTGCGCTTCCAGGCCCGCCAGACAGCTGGTGAAATCACCGGCGGTTTCGGCTTCGGCCAGGCCTGCGGCGGGCTCCAACAGCGAGACCAGCAGCGCTTTCTGCCAATTACGAGCGCCGACCACCCACGCGGCAATGCGGTTGATGCTGGCGTCAAAGAAGTCCAGCGTGAAATAGAGATTGTGGCCGTTGTCATTGCGAACCGCCTCGCGGCCGAGGTCGAGCAACGCGTCGTCAAGCAGCGGTACGTGATCGCTGTCCCAATGGACACCACGGCTGATGTGGAGCAGGATGCGGCCCTGCTGGCAGCAGATCGCCGAGAGTTTGTCGGCGATGGACTCCGTCGGGTGGAAATGGCCGGTGTCGTAGCAGATGAGTTTGTGGCGGGTGGCCGCGTAGGGCAGATAGAAGTCGTTGGACCCAACGGTGTAAGACTCTACACCAATGCCAAAGAGCTTGGACTCGACGGCGTCGAGCAGCTCGGTCTCGGGGAAATTCTCCGCGAAGGTCTCGTCCAACGCTTCCAGGAGGCGCTCGCGCGGCGCGCGGCGATCCACCGGCCGGTCCTTGTAGCCGTCGGGCACCCACACATTGCACACTGCCGGGCTGCCGAGACGACGACCAAATGCCGCGCCTATGCGGCGGATGGCCTTGCCGTGATCAATCCAAAAACGCCGGATGTCCGGGTCGGGATTGGACAACGACAGTCCGTTGACCAGCTTGGGATGGGAATAATACGCCGGCGCAATGTCCATGCCGAGACGGCGCTCCGCCGCCCAGTCCAGCCAGCCAGTGAAATTTTCCAGGGTGAAGGCGTCGCGGTCGCGGCCGGGCGTCATGCGGTCGACTTCGTGGCCCTGCAGGCAGACGCGGAAGGCCTTGCCGGGGAGGAGCGCGAGGGCCTTGTCCAGGTCCTGCCGGAGTTCATCGGCGTCTCGGGCGCGACCGGGGTAATTGCCGGTGACTTGGCAGCCGCCGGTAAGGGCATGGCCGGTGCTTTCGAAGCCGGTGACGTCATCGCCCTGCCAGGCATTGATGCTCAGCGGCATCTGGTCCAGCCGTTTCATCGCCACATCGACATTCACGCCGTGCTCAGCGTAGATTTCAGCAGCGACCCGGTAAAGCTTCTCGGTCAGATTCATGGTCCGGTCCTTTCTACTTGTCCCCCATTGGAACATCATACGCTACGACGCCCGTTGTCAGCGACGCGACAAGATAGCCGTCGCCGCGCTGGCTGCCTAGCGGCCAGGGGCTTTATGAGCGAAAATTGAGCACTTTGCCAATAGGCCAGTCGGTCATAAAGGCCACCGCATAGGACAGGGTCAGATGGAACAAGGACGTGTTCCACTTGCTTTCCTTACCCCAGCCCTCAAAGGTGGTCGTCGCACCCTCGCGCAACATGCGCAGCCACGCGTCGTCGTCAGTCAGCAAATCGTGCATGAGGGCCTCTTCGCCGTCCTGCAGCAACCCGGAAAAAAGCGGGAAAGTCACAAACAACATACTCTGCGACAAGCGCTTCTGCCGAATCATGGCGATGATCGCCTGCCGGCTCGCTTCGCATGGGTACAGCCCGAAAAACCACGCGTACACATTGCCGGCCATGCTGATATGCGTGGACTCGACACTGTCCCGGAAGAGTTTCGTCGCCGGATCATAAAAGGCCGCCACAAACGCGGCGCTCAGCGCGTCCTCGCCGGGGACCTCGGGCACTGCCAGGCGTCGTGCAGTCTGGTTGTAGCATTTGATGGCGCCGACATACCACGCGTTGATGGCGTTGTGCATGACCGTGCAGACTTTGCCCTCGGTGATGTCGGCGTCATAGCCGTCGCGCATAGTCTGCGGCCATTCGACCACGCACCACTTGTCGAGATTGGACAGCAGGCCATTGCCCTGCGCATACTGGTCGCGATAGAAATCCAGTATGCGCCGGAATGCCGGCAGACGCTCTTTCACGAAGTCGTCATTGTCCCCGCGATCCAGCAGCACCGGCAGCAGCAGGAACATCATTAGCGGATACTCGGCGATCTCTTGCATGAACGAGCAGTTCGCGCAGGTCATCAGGCCGCCATTGATGAACTCGGTGCGCAAGAAGTCGTCAATGAATTTGCGCATGGGCCGGAAATCGCCAGCGAGGAGGCACCAGCAGAGCATGGTGTAGCAGCCGTCACCGAGGTAGTAGCCTTTTTCCCGCTCCATGCAGTCCTGTATCTGCTCCTGCGCGCCGTACTGCAGCGTGCGCACGCAGAGGTCCCAGATGCGCCGCGCCTTGTCGTCCGCAAAACGACAGCGCGCTTGCAGCTCAAAGGGCATATGCCGCGCAATGAGCCGCACAGACGCAAGATCGACATCAGCGTCGCCATCTGCCGGCAGCAGCAGCTCGGCATAGCGGAATGACTTGTAGTCGTATTGCCGCAGACGATCGCCTGGACGGCCCGACAGTAGCATGAACTCGCTGTAGTTGCAGTTGGCGCGAAGCCGATAGCGCACGGTGCCGTCGCCATTAAGCTCCTGCCCATGGCGGACCTCAAGCGCATCGCCGCGACGCCCCGTCGCCCGAAACCCCAGCGTGCCCACGTACATCGCACCAAAATCAATGAAGAGCCGGCCATCCGCACGACGCTCAATGGTCTGCGGACGGATGTCCTCGTACACCAGCGGCGACAGCGAGTAGGGGAACAGCGCGTAATCCGGCTTGGGCACCGCGCGCGCCTGCCCCCACTGCGAGTCGTCGAAATCCACCTGCTCAAAATCGGCTTCGGCGGCCCCGGCGTCGTAGCGTTCGAGAAATTGCGTGTCGTAGCCGGCCGTGCCCACGTCGCTGTAGCCGCTGTGTGGCTGACAGCGGAACTGCTCGTCGCTGGCACAAAGCACCCGGCCGTCAATGACGACATCGCAGAGAAAGCCATGGCGGTTGTCGCCACTGACCCACACGCGATTAATTAGGCCCTGGTAGTAGCTGTGCACGGCCAGTACATTCCGCCCGGGCCGCACATACGGCGCGATGTCAATCGCGTGATACAAATAGTGACTCGGATAACCCGGCGCCGGCCCCTGCCCAACAAACTGGCCATTGACATACACTTTCGCATAGTCGTCCGCACTGAAAAACAACACCGCCGTGCTCGGCTGCCCCGCCAACGCAAAGTCGCGCCGAAAAAGGATGTGCCGGTTGCGAACGCGATTCTCAATACGCGCCCGCGCCGCGCGGTCCAACTGGCGGTGGTAGACGTCCTGCCGCGGCAAGGGCAGAAATTCACCGGCGGTGATCCACGTGCCCGTAAAACTATGTTCGGGAGCGCCTTGCATAAACGACGGCGGCGGACAATGCTGCTCTATCATGGCTGTCTTGCACATTCCTGGGAAAAAAATGACTATTAGTTGGCTGAAATTCGTCAAGGACGAAGCGAAAAGCTACCCCGGAGAGATGACTTTTGCAACCCTCACAGTTAAATTGCCTGCGAGAATGCCACGCGCTCCCTCTTTCGCAACTCTGCCCCTCCCCCGCCTCAGCGGTAAGGTCTACTGTTCGATGACGAGCCCCTGGTCGCGCAGGGGTATGATCATCTTGCCATGGCGGAAGACGACCCGTTCGGGATTGAACAGCGGCGCGGCGAAGCTGCGTTCGGGGATAAAACGCGCGTGCGCTTCGTCGCTGACATCGAACGTCTTGACCTCGCCGCTTTTGCGGTCGGCAAAGACGACCGTGTGGTCGCCATCGAAGGTCGGAATGCCGGTGACGGCCATGCCGTCACTGCGGCCGGTGCTGACCGTCAGGGTGACGGGATCGAAGAGCTGGTATTCGCAGTCCTGTTTGCCGACGGCGATGAAATGCTGCTTGAGGGCCTCGGCGCCGCCGAGCTGGTAAAGGAAGAGCTCGAAACCGCGGCGCACTTCCGGCGGTTCTTGGTTGAGGTCGAGCAAGCTCGCGCCCAGCCAGTAGCGATCGATGAGCATCATGCCGTTGAGATCGCGGTTCGGCAGGGAATCCGAGTAAAACAGCGGGCCCGCTGTCGTGTGGACTCGTCGCGGCGAGGTCGGTTCCGACACGTCATAGACATCCAAACAGCCGTGACCGCCCGACATGAACAACAGGCGACCATTGGCGACCACATGCAGGCATTTGACAATCCGCGGAAAGTCCGTCGTGATCGCCGCAACGGGCGTCAAGGCGCCGCCAGCGCCAATGCGATAGATGCGGCAGCAGTTATAGCGCTCAGCCGCATACAGCAGATCGCCATGCACGGCGACGTCGTAACAGCCAGGCCCCGGAAATCTGCGCGCAACCTTTGCGCCGCCATCAGCCGTGAATTCGATATAGGCGATGCCCTGGTCGTCAGCGGCGACAAAGGCGCCGTCGCCGCTAAGCGCCACGCGGAAAGCCTTGTCGATGTCCGCCGCCACGAAACCCGCCGGCGCGACTCGCGGCGCAGAAACACTGACCACGCGATGTCTTTCCGGCGTAGGCACATAACGCGCTTCCGGAATCGCCACGGTGTAAAGCCCCTGTTCGTTGGCAGCGATGTACACCAGGCCGTCGGCAAAAGCCAGCGCGGACACGCAGCCGGGAATGTCCCCCGTCGGCAGCGTCGGCAGCAGCAATTGCGCGACACAGCGCGGCTGGCGCTTGTCCGCCACATCGACGACGAAGAGCCCGTTGTGCGTATCCGCAGCGAAGACCGTGTCGCCAATGACGTACGGCGTCCAATAGTCGTCACGTAGCGTGGTGCAGCGCGGGAACTGTACTCGCGACAGCACGACCGGCTGCCGCGGGTCGCTGATGTCCAGGATTTCCAAGCCGTGGCCCCAGCCGCGATCGTCCTCTGGCGGCCGCAGCCACTCTTCACGCGGATCGCTGCCCAGGCGATGATGGCCCGTGGACGCATAGCAAGTCTGGCCAACCACCGCCACACCGTCGCCATAGCCACGCAAGAGCGTTTCCGACAGAAGCCGCGGCGTCAGCGGATCAGCAGTGTCCACCAGCGCGACGGAACCATAATACCAGTCGCCCACCGCAAGCAGTCGATCCCCAAACGCACAGCAGGACTGGGATTCCCGCGAGCGGAACAGCGAGAGATGCCGCGGATTGGCCGGGTCGCTGATGTCAATAAGCTGAACGCCATAGGTCCGCAGACTGACATACAGCAGGTCGCCATCGACGGCAATGCCCGTGGCCAGCTCAAGTGTGGTGTAGTTCTTAACCAATACCGGCTGCAACGGATCAGATACGTCGACTATGTATAGTCCGTAGTAGCGTGCGGTGATGAAGAGCACCTGGCGGTGCAGCAGCATCTGTCGGCCAAAATTGATGCCGCGCAACTGACAAAGCAGCCGGGGGCGGGCCGGCTCGCTGGCAATATCATACACGCTCAGGACATCGCGTCCGCAGGTGAACAGATGCGTCGCGCTGCGACAGATCGCCGTCGCCGGCGACGCGCCCGCCACCGCCTGCGGCTCAAGCACGCGCGGCCACGCCGCGCGATCGTCGCCGGACACGCATGGTGAAAAGGTCTGCAATTCTCCTGGTCCCTGCCCCGCTTGTCCTGGTAACATATGGTCAATCCTTACTCAAAAGCTATCAATACCCGCTACACCAGCAGCCTGCTGTTGGTCATGCGCGGCTGAATCAGGCGACAGGAAAAACGAATGGCGGCCGCCGGCGCCGGCAGCACAGCGCCAAACACCTATCGCGCTGCAGCGGTCTCGGCCGGCCAGGGCAGGCCCATGGCCATATTGCGCCAGGGCGACTGCCCACAGCGCAAACCAAGCTTATGCGGTATCCGCCGCGCATAGCGCGCGCAGACGTCGTCAGCAACACCGGCATCCCGCAGCAACGCCAGCATTTTCTCCCGATGCGGCCGCATCATGGCCAGCGTCGCCTCACGAATATCGGTCGCCGGCGGCGCCTGCGCGGCCCATTGCCGCACCGCCGCCGCCACGGCCGACGGTTCGGCGGCGACCTGCGCCACCGCGAAATCCGGCATGACCAGATCCCGCCCGCCGATGTTGGCCGTATTCACCACGGGCAGCCCGCACAGCAAATACTCCGCGCTGACGAACATTGCGCCCTCTTCCGCCGACAGGCACATGCCGCAGTGCGCCCGATTGATCGGCAGCATGATCAGCCGCGACGTGTACTTCCGCGACCACCGCGCGCGCGGCAAACCGCGCAGCGTCGCCTCGGCGTAGTCGTGCTCTTTTTCAGAATAATCGCCGATGAGGTACAAGCTCTCCACCTCACTCAGCAGCACATGGCGTTTAAACGGCGTGATGCGCGCGATATAAATAGCGTCGTAGCGTTTCCCCAAAAAGGGCAGAATCGGGTAGCGCCGTTCGTCCAAAAACGCGTTCTGATGGCAGAGCACGACCTCCATGCCATGCGCGGACAAGGCGGCGACTTCCTCTGGCTCGTTGGCCAAAATCAATACCCGACTGATCTGCGGCAGGCGTTCACGGGCCGCGCGAAATTCCTGCGCGAGCTTCGCAGCGGCAGCGGCCTTGCGGCGCTGCCACCCCAGCTGGATGAACAGCGTCACGGGTTGATCCCGTGGCAAGGCCCGCTCGTAGGCATCCACGTGGTTCAGAAAATCGCGCTCATACGCCGCCAGCACATAGGGCCGACGCGATAATATGGAACAGGGCAAAAAACGCCCCATGCCTAAGGCTGGCATGTTTGGCATCGTTGGTCTCCACTACAGCAGTTCGCCCCGCACGTCCCACCGCAGCGTTGCGGTGGCATTAGGATACTGCCGCCATGCCTGGTTACAAGCAACCCTTCCGACCGATCAGACCGATCAGACCGATCAGACCGATCAGACCGATCAAATCGACGATCCGTCCGATCCGTCCGATCCGTCCGATCCGTCCGATCCGTCCGATCCGTCCGATCCGTCCGCGATACAAGACCGTCGATCCGAGTGCGCTACAAAGTCTGGTCCCGTTCATTCGCGGTTCAGCGGGTGCTTTCGGTCCTCCAGGGGCAGCGCCACTGGGCGGCCGGCCAGATGGGCCGCGTAGACGCCGACGATCATTTCCAGCGACGTGAGTACATTGGCCGCGCTGGAGATGGGCTCGCTATCGTCGTCGATCGACTGCAGAAGGTCCCAGGCGGCGAGGCGGTTGTTGTCGGCGTAATACTGGTGGCTGTAGTTGCCGGCAGCCAGTCCCATGGCGGCGTAATCCAGGGGCACCGCGCCTGGAATATTACGCGTTTCGGTCAATGGCACGTCCTCAAAGACCGCCTGATCTTCGAAGGGCAAGGTCGCCGAGCGGTTGATGCGCAACGGCCGTTTGCCGTCGTAACGGACCGCAAGCGAGCCCTTGGTACCCACGACGACCAGCCCCATGCGCTGGCATGGGCCGCGCCCGACCAGCCCGCGGCGACTCTCGAAGATGCCGTTGACACCACCGGGGAAGCGATAGAACGCCAGCACTTCGTCGCCGACACAGGGCCCGATGGGCTCTTCCGTCTTGCAGCGGTCCTGCGCGGTGGTGGGCCGGCCGTCGAGCTGGCGGACGTCTGCCCAGACCTGCTCCGGCGCGCCGAACAGGTACACGCCGAGATCGAGGATGTGCGAGCCCAAGACCATCATGTCTTCGCCGCCACCGCGGGAGTCTTCCTTGCCGCGACCGTAGAAGGTCAGTACCCGGCCGATCTCACCGGCCTCAATCATCTGCTTCATAGTGCGGAAAACCAATGCGTAACGACCCAGATGGGCGACGACGATTTTCAGGCGCCGCTGCGCCGCCAGCGCAATCAGCTCGTCGGCTTCGTCCAGCTCGGCGACAAAGGGCTTCTCGCATATGACATGGCAACCGTGCTCGAGCGCGAACTTGATCTGCTCGTAATGCTCGTCCGGCGAACGCGAGCAGTCGGCGACGATATCGGGTTTTTCGACCTCGATCATCTCGCGGTAATTCGTGTAACGCCGTTTGGCGCCGGTCAGGCGCAAACGGTCGTCGATGCCCTCGTCATTGGCATCGCAGAGCGCCGCGATGTCGACGCCGGGTAGCCCCGTGAAAGACAAGTGGGTGTAGTGCCCGCCGAGGCGGCCACCGCCCGTATGATAGATGATGCAGACTTTTTTCATGGCGTGTGTCGTTGTCACTCTTGTTGTTGTTAGATTTTGCCGGCTTTGGGGCCGAGGGTGCGGCCACCATCAACGATGTAGTTGCTGCCGGTAATAAAGGACGCCTCCTCGGATGCCAAAAAGGCGACCATCGACGCCAGTTCGGAAGGCCGCCCCTGGCGCTTCACGTAGGTGCCCTCGCTCGTCGGCATCACCTCGGGCTCCTCGCCCACCGCATAGCGCGCCACCAGCCCCGGCGACACGCAATTGACATTGATGTTCTTCGGGCCCACTTCAATGGCCAGCGCCTTGGTAAAGCCGATAATACCCGCCTTCGCCGCCGAATAATCCGCACGCTGCTCAATACCGACTTCGGCGGCAATGGACGCGATGTTGATGATCTTGCCATACTCCCGGCTGAGCATACCCGGCAACACCGCCTGCGTGCAACGCATCGTGCCGCCGAGGTTAAGGTCGAGCACCCACTGCCAGATGTCCTCCTGCGCGTCCTTGAACTCGGTCAGGGCCTTGCGCAACGCGGCGCTGCCACCGGCGTTGTTGACCAGGATGTCAATCCGACCGAAGCGTTCCTCCACGGCGCTGGTCATCGCCCGCACTGACGCCGTCTCAAGCACGTCAGCCACAAACGCGGCCGCGCGACCGCCGGCCTTTTCGATAACCAGCACGGTCTTCTCCGCTTGTTCCAACGTGCGGTCCGTCACGGCGACGACCGCGCCTTCCTGCGCAAGGCGCAGGCAGATCGCCCCGCCGATCGCGCCACCACCGCCGGTGACGACGGCGACTTTGTCTTTGAGCTTCATTCTTGCGTCCTTAGGTTGTAGTGAAGGTGCGAGCCTACTTATCTGCGCTCGCGTCATATTTGCCGGTCCAGAAATAGCCATTGTAGCCCGCCAGAACTCGCGCTTTTACTGCACCTGTCTCAAAGCTATTGGTGACGACGATATTGGCAAGACTACTTCACAATAAAAAATTGAAAATATCACGGTAAAACTTGAGCCATTTACAAGAAAAACACGAAAACGTGCAAAAACAACGAATGAATAACGTCTCACCGCGCCAGCGATAGGCATGCCGTGCATCCATTATCAATGACTCCTCCTATGAAACACGCTGCCGCAAAGGTCGGCGGAAGTCAAGGTCGAATGGCTGGGCGGCGACTGGCCGTGGGTTTCCTGCAAATTGTCCCAGCGAAGCGCCGGGGTGTACACTGACCGATTACCCGCCGCCGTAGTTATTTTTTATCATTGCATTGTTTTGCCCTGCGACCGGGGTATACTTGAGAGCAAGTTAGGGAAAGGTCTTCAGCCATGACAACACCAGCATCACAGTTTTCACCGGCGTGGACGGTTCTTCCGGCTGGTGACGGCACCGTCGCCATGGCGCACGCGCTCCAGGGCCGCATCTTCTGCGAGCTCGACGGTGAAATTGTCCACCGCTATGACGCCGCGCTGGCGTCGGCACCAGCGCCTGACGCCTTCAACAACCTCGGCGGCAACTCGCTGTGGCCGGGGCCGGAAGGCGGCCCCTACGCATTCAATTACCCGCCGGGCGACGGCGGCTGGTACGTCCAGCCGGCAATCAACAGCCAGCCGACCATCGCCGAGGAGTCGACGACGACGCGCCTTGCCGGCGGCAAGGTCGTCAGTCTGCAGAATCGCCGGGGCGTGACACGCCTTTTTGACTACCGCCGCAGCGTAAGCATCCTGGCACCGCAGGATATGAGCGGCCCGTACGGCATCAAGGGCGTCGCCTACAGCTGCACCGATGAATTGCGCGCGCAGGATCCACCCCCGACCGACGATATGCTCTTCTGCGCCTGGTCGCTGGAGCAATTCCCCGGTGGCGACGGCGTCGTCGCCTTTGGAATAACCACCGATGACGCGGCGACGGCCATCAACTGCGATTACTATGGCCATCCCGGCGACCGTCTGCGCTGCGATGGCCAGCTGTTCCGCCTCGCCCTTGGCGGCAAGGACCGTTTCCAGATCGGCATTGCCCACCACAGCCAGCCCAAACTCATCGGCGCCTATGACCCACGCCGCAATCTGCTGATCATCCGCCGCATCAGCAAAATCACCGACAATGGTCTCTATTTCAATATCGCTGACAACGACCAGCCGCGCGGGGCCTTCTCCGCCGCCGATTCCTACAGCATCTTCAATGGCGGCGAAATGGGCTTTTTCGAGCTGGAGACCATCGCGCCGCTACACTGCGACGCGGCTGGCCGCGGCACCCACAGTACGCTCTGCACTGAAACGCTGATCTTCAAAGGCGCGCCAGACCGGCTCGGGCACTGCCTGGAAGATTGCTTCGGCGTTCCGGCCACTTTCATCGGAGGACTGCAGGCATGAACAACATCAAGGTCGTCATCGGTATCGACACCGAAACGGACATCGGCAGCTGGACGCCCTGGTACGAAGGCCTGGTCAATGGCACACCCATTGTCCTCGATCTCTTCCGCAAACACCAGGTCACCGGCACCTTCTACTTCACGGGCGACGCCGCGCGCAAAAATCCCGGCACGGTGCAGGCCGTCAAGGCCGCCGGCCACGAAATCGGCTGCCACACGCTCTTCCACGAAACCATCGGCGATGCGCTCTTCGACATCCCCGGCATGATGCCCATTCTGCCCGAAGAAGTGCCCCTGCGCCTCAAGCTGGCGACGGAGTGGGTCGAGGAGGTCGCCGGCGTCCGCCCGCTGTCCTTCCGCTGTCCGCGGCTCTTCGGCTCGACGGCCGTGGTCAACGCCCTCGACGCGCTCGGCTACCGCACGGACGCCAGCTACCCGATGTATTTCTACCGGGAACGACTGACGCCATACCACCCCGCCGCCGACGACTGGACCAAAGAAGGATCACTGCGACTAGTCGAGCTGCCCAATTTCGCCGACATGGCCATGGAATCCCAAGACAAGTTCGGGCGCGACCGCGATCAGTGGCCGCTCTTCCGCACCGCCGGCGCTGACGAGCTCATGCGCCACATCGACAGCTATGTCGAGTTTTGCACCCACAGAAAAGTCGAGCCCTTCCTCTGCTTCTACTTCCATCCCTGGGAATTCTGGCCCATGCGCCAAGGGCTGATCCACTACGGCGAGGGCTCCGTCCTCCCCGACCCGTTCCTCATCGAAAACTGCGGACCATACGCCGTTGCCCAATTCGACCTGCTCCTGTCGCGCCTCAAAGCGGCCGGAGCGGTATTCCACCAGGCGAAAGACATCACTGCATAGGAGATTCGACATGTACGCCATTCCGAAAAACGAGTACGCCGAGCGCATCGCCAAATTCCAGGCCAATCTCCAGGCCGCCGGCCTCGACGCCGCGCTGGTGCACGGCAACGAAGCCGACTTCGCCAACGTGCGCTATCTCTCCGAATACTGGCCAACTTTCGAGGCCGCCGCGGTGTTCGTGCCCGCCAAAGGCAAACCCGTGCTCGTCATCGGCCCCGAAAGCGAAAAATACGCCCGCGGCCGCAGTGTCATCCCCGACATCTGCCTGATGCTTGAATACCGCGAGTCAGCCGAGCCGAACTACCCCGGCATCGCCGTCGCCCACTATCCGGACGTCGTCGCGCTGTCGGGCTGCGGGCCGCTGCGCAAGCTGGGCATTGTCAGCTACAGCATCACGCCGCTGCCAGTGCTCGACGCGCTCAAACGCGATCTCCCCGGCGTGGAACTGATCAAAGCCGACCACCTCTTCCTGCCCCTGCGCTTCATCAAGAGCGATAACGAGCTGGCCTGCATGCGCCGCGCCTTCGCCATCAGCGAAATCGCTGTCGACGCCATTCTCAACGAGCTCAAGCCCGGCATGACCGAATTCCAGGTCATTGGCATCGCCCAGCGCGAAATCTACCAGCACGGCGGCGAGTACGAAGGCCACGCGCTCTACTGCTTCAGCGGTCCGCGCACCAACAACGCCATTTGCCGGCCGACGCACAAGACCATCCAGGCCAACGAGATCATCCAGCTCAACATCGGCGCCCGCGTCGCCGGCTACTCGTCCAGCGTCGGCCTGCCCCTGTCCATCGGCAAACTGCCCGCGCCGCAAAAACGCCTGGCCGAATTCGGCCTGCAGGCGCACTTCAAGACCATCGAACTCATGCAGGCCGGCAAAGCCGCCGCCGCCGTGGTCAAAGAGTACGAAGAATGGGTCAAAGCACAAGGCTTCGGACAGTACATGCTCTATGGGCCCTGCCACGCCATCGGCATGATGGAAGTCGAACAGCCTTGGATGGAATCAACGTCCACCTTCGACCTCGCCGAAAACATGACCTTCCAGGTCGATACGTTCTTTTCTGCCGACGACTTCGGCCTCCGCTGGGAAAATGGCGTCGCCGTCCAAAAACACGGCGTCGAAAAAATGTCATCCAAATTCATGCGCCTGATCGAACTGTAACCAGCCCGCGCTGCACAGCCCACAAACAACACCCCAATCGCCCGGCACGGCCACCAACCGCCCGGGCGAGCGGGCCTTATGGCCGTGCGGCTCCCGACGATTCTTCTTTCCCCCTGCGCCTATCTGGTTTATGTCGGCGACGACGTCGTTGCCACCAGCGCCGTGAGCTATTTTCAGCTCAAGCCGACCTACCACAACCACAATGGTCTTTACCGTCGCTTCGCACCCAATCATCACCACGACCAGAAAAGCAATGCCATGAGCAAGCCCGCACAGTCCGATGTCTTCAGCCAAGAAGAACAGTTTCACGATGACTGGGCCAAGACCATCCACAGTGATGACATTGACGTGGATACCTTCTTCACCTGCCCGTCCTGCGTTGAAAACAAACTCATCGCTGACTGGCTCGGCGATGTCCACGGCAAAAAAATCCTCGAGCTCGGCTGCGGCGCCGGCGAGGCGTCGGTCTTTCTAGCCAAACGCGGCGGCGACGTGACGGCGACAGATATCTCTGGCGAGATGCTCAAAGTCGCCGACGAGCTGGCCCGCAACAATGGCGTGACTATCGCAACCAGCAAATGCCTGTCGCACGCGCTAAGCTTCCCCGACGCGTCCTTCGATGTCGTCTACTGCGCCAATCTCCTCCACCATGTCGATATCGACGCAACGCTCGCCGAGGTCCGGCGAGTGCTGAAGACCGGCGGCATCTTTGTCGCCTGGGAACCCCTGGCGCACAATCCAGTCATCAATGTCTACCGCCGCATGGCTGACAAAGTCCGTACCGCCGACGAACACCCCCTCACCATGGCCCAAATCAAGACGCTGTCGCGCTACTTCAGCTCCATTCAGACGCAAATGACCTGGTTCTTCACCCTCGCCGTCTTCCTCAAATTCTACTTCGTCGATCATGTCCATCCCAACGACGAACGCTACTGGAAGAAAATCGTCTACGACTTTCCGCGCTTTGCCGGCCTCTACCTCTTCCTCGAAAAGGCCGACCGCATTTTTCTGCGCTGCCTGCCCTTCATGCGACGCTACTGCTGGAACGTCGTCCTCCTCTGCAAAAAATAACGGCGCTGCCGTCGTGCCACTACCCCCCCCTGCCCGAAGTGCGACCGCACCGACGGTTGCAGCCAATCGCGGCGAGTGTACATTCAGCTCGACGGCTGATTTTCCGGCACATACGCAAACAGGAACGGACCACAACACGGAGTTTTACAGCATGAAATCCTTGCTTCTAGTGAGTATGGCAGTCATGATGGCGACCGGCGCCCGGGCCGCCGAAAAAGTCATCGCCTCGGCCTTCGGTTTCAACGCCGAAAATGCCACCGCGTGCCTGCAGGAGGCCATCGCCAGCGGCGCCAAAACGGTGGTCGTGGACAACACCGGCCACGACTGGATCGTCAGCCCCATCGCCCTGCGTTCCGACCTGGAGCTGGTCTTCGCCGACGGCGTGGTCGTCCGCGCTCTGCCGGGCGCCTTCCACGCGCTAAACGACGCCCTCTTTGCGGCCCAAAACTGCCAAGACGTCACCCTGCGCGGCGAGGGCTTGGCGCGTCTCGTCATGAACAAGCAGGACTACCAGGACGCCGCCGTCTACAAGCGCTCTGAATGGCGGCATCTCATCAATATCCGCGGCTGCGAAAATGTCCGCATCGAACATCTGACGCTGGAAAGCAGCGGCGGCGACGGCATCTACATCGGCTCCACCCGCGACATGCCAGGATGCAAAAATGTCCTCATTAACGCCATTACCGCCCGTGACCAACACCGACAGGGCATCAGCGTCATCAGCGCGGAAAAGCTGCGCATCAGCAACAGCAGCTTCAATGGCACCAAAGGTACCGCCCCCGCCGCCGGCATCGACTTCGAACCCAACCACGCCCGCGAATGGCTCGATGACTGCGTCGTCGAAAACTGCGAGTTCAACGACAACGCCGGAGCCGGCATGACGCTCTACCTGAACAAGCTGACGGCCGAATCGCGGCCCATCTCGGTGCTCTTCAAGAACTGCCGCATGGCCGGCAACTCGCGAAATTTCAGCATCGGCGCCGCCGATGTCTCGCCCGTCAAGGGCAGTCTGCGCCTCGAAAACTGCCATCTCAGCGGCGCCCGCCACGCCGAGATGGTCATCGCCAACCAGCAGGAAGGTGGGCTGGACTTCAGCATCGCCGACTGTGTCCTGGACTGCCGCAGCAGCAACTCGCGCGGGCTGACCATCAGCAGCCGCAGCCTCACCGACGTCAGCGGCATCCGCTTCGCCAATCTGAGCATCCTGCCCGGAGAGCAGCCGCCACTGTCATTCCAAAGCGGCACCGGCAGCGGCATCAAGGACCTCCAGGGCACGATCAGCATCGCCGGACAGCCCTTCGACCTCGCGGCCTTCGTCGCCGCCAACAAACCCGATGAGGACCTGAAGCAGTTCAGCGGCGCGCCCCTGGACCTCAAGAAGCTGCGCCCCATTGGCAACAGCGCGCGCAATGCCCTACCCCACTGCCGATTCCGCCACCGCATTAAATTCCTGCAGTACATCGAGGGCGGCCGCGACCTGCCACTGGTCTTCACCGCCAGCCAGGTCAATAATGCGCCCCTGAACATCAAACTGGCGGTACGCGACAGCAATGACACCATCATTGACGACGTCGTCATCACCACGTCGCCATTCACTTACGTCGCCGAAGCCGCCGCCAACGACGTCTGGTCTTTCGAATTCGATACCGGCACCAACACCATCAGCATCGACTACGCCGCGCCGGGCCAGGCAATCTGCACCGACAGCCCCGTCGGCATCTTCCGCAGCGCCGACCACAGCTTCTTCTTCATGGTCCCCGCCGGCGTCAAGGACATCGCCATCAAGATCGCCCCCGATCCCAACGAGCCGGTCAGCGCCGCGCTCATTGACCCGGCCGGCAAGACCGTCCACGCCATCGCCGACGCCACCAACGCCTTCATCCTCAAACACCACCGCGAAGACGCCGCCAAAGATGAAATCTGGAGCCTGGCCTTCCCCTCCGCCCTCGAAGACTACAGCTTCCGCCTCGGCGCGCCACTGCCCCCGCTGGTCGCCACCGCCCCCGAAAACCTCCTCATCGTCAATCCTTGAATTCCCCACCGCGCCAGCAGCACGCGCCATGCTCACAGGGCGGCCATGGCCGCTGGCGCGCCCAGTGCCTGGCAAGTATTGGCAAAGGCGCGTTCGCTAATCGCCATGGCGGCGCTGAACTGCGTAAATTCTGACGACATTGAGGGAATGGCAAATGGCAGTGTGCCGAGGTCACCGCCGTAGCCATTGAGAGTGCCTTCCCGGGTAGCATGGGCATCGCTCTCTTGGGTCGGGAAGGCAAAATAGCCGTGCCCGGCACTGGTCACGTGCAAGTAGGCGATCATCTGGAAGCGATCTTCGCGGGATATTCCATTCTGATCCATACGCTTGTATTTCGCGTCGATCACCACGTCGTCCTTGTGGAAATCGGGGTAGATCACGCCGCGATGATCCTGATACAGATAAAGCCGCCCGCGGCCCGTTTTGTTCTCGGGGTGACGGTAGCCGCAGTCGCGGAGAATGGTCGCCAGGTATTCTTCCCACAGCCAAGCACCGTCAAAGACCATGCCATGCACGGAACGTTCGTCCTGGCCGTAGTTGATCTTTTCATGCTGGAGTATCTGCAGGCATAAGGTCTGCAACGCCGCGTACTCGGTGAAATAGGGATGCCGAACGGGCCGGAGGTTTGTGGCAATGACCCGGCTGCGATCTTGCCGGCAATACGCCGGCGTGGCCATGCGCACCGCCGCCACGGCGGCTCGCATGGACTCGGTGCAGCCCAACAGCCTGGAGTACAAGGCACTGTGAGCGATGTATTCAACCGTGTGCCTGACCAGCTGCATCAGGGCATTGTCCGCCGTTCGCTCACGGGTACTGTAGGCGATGCGACCGGCAAATGGCTGATTACGCTGCACCTGCCGGGCAACGTTTATCGTGCCACGCAGAGCGCTGTCGTTGTAGTCGCGGCGCTGATAGGCACGGAAGAGCCCCTGGCCCAGCGCCCGCTGCAGGCAATGGGGGAACATATACACCAGCAAGTCCCACTGCCAGGCAGGCGCTGCACCAACCGGCAAGTCGAGTATGGTGATGCCCATGACCCGCTGAAGCATATAGTGCAGGAAGTACTGCGCGCCTGACTGGTCAAAACGCGAATGGATGAACAGCTGCACGCCATCAATTCCGATATAGCCGAGGACATTGCCCGTCTGCAGCTGCCCGCCGTGGAACTCAAAAATGCTCTGGCGCTCAATGCCATCGCGATGAACGCCGAGACTGTGGGGATAAATCAGCAGCCGGCGCTCTTTCTGCAGCTCGTCGAACGACAATCCCGCCAGCGGGCTGAGTGCCTGCAGGACATCAGCCGGCAAGGGCTCCGCACTGCGGCTATTGTCACACATGACCAGCGATTGGATCATTGCTCAGTCCTCGGCAAGTTGGCCGAAATATGCTTTTTCGAATTCCACCAGCCGCTCAGATTGCTCAGGCGTCCCACGCAAATACTCCTTCAGAAGCGGCGCGAGGTCACACCGCCACAGTTTGCTGAAGTCGCCCTGGTAATGATTGAGCTTGAGAAAATAAGCAGGGCCAATGTGATAGGCGCTGCCTAAAACCTCGTAGTCCCCGATAGCTTTATTCAACCGCAGCAGATAATCCCTCGCTGCGTCTTTGTATGCCGGCATGCTCTGATCCCACATCGCCAAATTTTCGTCCGCGCCAATGTCCACCCAAGTGAAACGCCGACGGATGGCAAAGTCCATGCTTTCGACTCCGCGGTCAATGTCATTCATGGTGCCGATGATATACACGTTCTCCGGCACGTAAAAGCCATCGGCAAAAATATCACCGCTGTTCTTCAGCAAATTCGCGTACTGCGTCTGGACGCGTCCCGATGGGCCACGATAGCCTGGATCAATCGCAAAGAACAGCTCGCCGAAGACCTTCGAAATATCACCGCGGTTGATCTCGTCAATGATAAAAACGAATTTCTGCTTGGAGTCCCCAGGTGCCTTGTCTTCTTTCAGGCCCCAGAGGGTATTGAGCACTGCCCAGTAGGCCGAGCTGTTGCAACCGCCGATCACCTGTACAATGCCGTCGTTGATGTTGCTGATGGCCTGCAGCGCCGCTCGATCCGGATAGGCCTTCGCCAACTTCTCCAAGCGCCGATAGGACACGGTGTAGGTCGCCTCCGAATTTTCACCAAGAGCTTGGACGATGATGTTGTTATTCGGCGTTAGCTCCACAACTTGGATGCTACCTCCTCTTTTCTGGGTAAACGAATCCACTTCGCCGCTTTGGATTTTCTGCAGCAGCTGCGCGAAAAGCTCCGGCAGGGTCACTGCCGGCTTGACGCTGGCGGCCTTCTTGCAAAAGTCCTTGAACAGCCCGTCCTGTCGCACGAAGCCGATGGCGCCGTTCTCGTCGGGTGCCGTGGGCCGCAGCCCTTCCACGAAATCGGTGTAGTCAAAAGACGGGTGAAACTGACAGAGACAAACATGTGGCGAATCCTTGTCGTTATCACCCGTGATCGCGTAGGCCAGCTGGCGGGCTAAATAGGTCTTGCCCGTGCCGGGGGCGCCGGTCAAGATGATCTGGTGCGTCGCCAACAGCAAATCCAGCAAATCCTGGCGAACCGGCACTACCGTAGCAGCCAGGGCCCGCTTTAGCTCCGGCTTGAACTCCCAGGCGAAGTGCTTATCGGCAGCCGATTCACCCAAAAAGACCACCTTCCACCAGATCGGCTTGTCTTCACCATCCATTTCTATGGGACACTGGTACGCCTCAAGGATGCGCTTAACCCAGCCCACGACCACGCCGACGTAAACCGTGGGATGCTCATGATAGCGAGTGGCGACCTCGTAACAGGTCGCCTTACCGCCAAAGCTCTGCCATTTTTTCAGTAAGTCCTGTGCCATCGGCGTGGTGATGTCCGGCGAAGCCAGTATTTCCCGCCATTGCGCCTCACTCAGATCGGTGGCTTCCGTCGCGCCATTATCGTGCCAGGATATGAAGATGAAATCCTGCACGTCGAGCATACACAGAAAATCCCCCTGCTGAATGGCGGCGAAATCCCGTTCGACGTCCATCGCCCGGAGTTTCTCCGCAGATGTCACTGGCCGCCCCAGTTTCTGCGCCAGCAGCGGCAGAAGCACCTCCTGCGCCAGCTCGAACCAGCGCATCAAGCTCATGCCACCCAGCCCCAGGTCTTTCGCCGCCAGACGAAACACCTCGGTGGGATACGGCATATAACGCAAGGGATCGCGCAGGAATAGAAACGCGGCGATGTCGCGGTCGGATATCGTCCGCTTGCACATGCTCTTGTTCGTCCACTGGAACAATGGATGCGCCTTGATGGCGTCGAGATTATCGCTGCTGTCAAAAAGAGCCAGTGCCGCCCGCAGTTCATCGTCGGTACCTTTGGTTCCCTTGAGAATATCGTCGTACCAACTACCATAGCTGCGCGTGGATAGCAGGTTGTTCTCCTTGTCCATAAGCCAGGCATTCAGTGTCTCACGGTCATGAACGGCCTGGCCATGCCACTGTTGCAGCAAGCGCCACTTGTACAGCTCGTCCTTGAACAGTTCGGAATCCCGGCGCCGCTCAAGATAGACAGCCATTTTCGCCTGCATGCGTTCCCAGGACGCGGCGACCGCCGCGTCGTCCTGCCCCTGCAAATACTGCCCATAGCGCGCACGCATCTCATCCATCGTCGTCATCTCCATCTCCATCTCATTCGCTAACCACAACACGCCATACAGCCAGGCATGCCTTGCTGCCGTCGAACATAGAGCACACGCCCATTACCGCCAGCTCACAAACCATCAGTAAAGTACAAAGCCGACAAATTACAGGGGTCACAGTATATGAAATATTCATTCCCCTGCTTGCGTATGCGTAGCTTTTCACCACAACCTGGGCATTTGTAGTTAATTGAAAAATTCTTACCACAGGCTTGGCAATGCCAATAGTAGTTTTTGTATTTCGCCCCCCACAGAATGCTCACTTTGCCACGACATTCTGGGCAGCAGCTCAGCGAATCAATCGCGCCATCGTTTTCCGTCGCCGACGACGATCCTGACGATTGCGGCGGCCGATCAGAAGCAGCCGGGACTGACGTGGCTGACATGGTGGTAGGTGTGGGTGCAGATGCTTGTGAACGCGCTGCCGTTGGTTGACGCGCTGCATCTGGCCCGTGAGTTATTGGCGCCTTCCCTGCGGACTGCTTTTTTGCTGGCTGCTGCTCGTGAATCTGCAGGAGAAAGGCCACCGTCTTTTGCACATCTTCCATCGGCATGGACCACGACGGGTCGGATTTTCCAAACAACGTATCGGCTTTTTTGTAGTCACCGTACAATTCGACAATTCGGTCGGTCACCAAGTCAGCTTTCATCACAACACCAGCATGAATGTCGTTGCCAGCAGGAGGGATAACTCGGCCAGCATCAGAAATAGCAACAATGGTATGTATCGGCAACCCCATGAATCCACCCTGCGCCAGTCCGAAGAGAACCTTCCGGCGCAGCTGCTCCCGATTGGCCTGCATTATTTCGCGCAAGGCACATTCCTGATTTTTTGCCTGCTGCACAGGGCTGGGCATCCCCGTGTAGTGATTATCCCAAAGTCGCAGCCACTGCCCGGTGGCATCATATTTCACCACCGATGTCACACTTTTACTCTCGATGATGAACGCGGCGTATTGCGAGACAACCAAATGGTCAATCTGCGTATAGGTGCCATCAAGAGCACGAAACCTCAGGCCATTGATGATATAAAAATTCTCGTCGCTATGGAAACGCCGTTTCAGGTAAAACGCTATCTGCTCTTCTGCTTTCCGTCCATTTTTCTCCCACGAATTCGTGACTTCAATCTCATCAAGTTCCTTGCTGATCATTGCTCCAACCTTGTTTTTGGGACTCGGCCCTACTCAAAGACGTTGCCACCTTCCCCAAGTGCCCCAGTCTACTGGACACCCATATGGGTAGGAAAGGCCGTCTATCATCTCACCAGTTCCCCACATTAAGCGACTACACTACGGCTTCAGACCGATCATGCTCGCCCACGCACGACAGTGACTTGCCAATATAAGCACGATAATCGCGGGCCGCTCAACCTCACCCAAGAAATAGTTAATGTGCGAAATCTTGTGATGAACACTTGTAGTTGCCAACCAATGATTCCAGGTATAAATAAGAACTATTCTCTTCTTATGGAGAAAACTTTTTACACTAACCTGCTCCCATGAAACCGATGCTCTTCACTTTACGGTATCCATGGCACTTGTTCAGCCAGGCAGCCTTTTCTCGTCGCGCATTTCCGCCGCGAAGCGGCAGAAGCGCTGAAAGCGCGACGCATACCAGCCCAGGGCAAGCGGCGCCGAAGGCGCGCGCCGCCCTGGGTGGCGCGCCATATTGGTCCGTGTTCCATTGCCTCTTTGGCCCCAGTCGGCGCAGCTGACTGGGGCCAAAGAGGCAATGGAACTCATTGATTGCTGCGGCGGGCACGTTTGCGTGTGACTGTTTGGAGGTCGGGTAAGGTCATGATCCCAGGCGACGGTGCGGGCGGGACGCCCGCACCACGGCCGGGAGACGGGCGCGCGACGCATACCAGCCCAGGGATAGAGCCCACGACGCAGACAAAGGGTTCGAAACTACTGTGTCAAGTCTCTCTTTCTATCACAAGATTTCGCACATTACCAAGAAATAACATTTTTACCATAATGCCCCACTCGCTGACACTGGCGGTTACCGTGGTTTGTGCCGGCGCGCCCCCCCAAAAAACGCCTGTGTTGCCTGGCAAGACGCAGTGGCCGGTCCTATCTTAGCGCACGAGGTTATAGTGGGCGTGTCGGCAACGCCATTCCGCACGCTGCGGCGGAGCGCCGCGACGGTACGCCGGCTGGTCGCCGGCTTACGCCTGTCCTGCATGTTCCACCACGAACACATCAGCAACACCCGAGCCAATAATACCTTCACCGCGCCCACCCCACCCGGGGCTTATTTACCACGCGGCAAACCGGAAAGGGCCTTGTCATGACGCGACGTGATTTTCTCAGCACCGGCGCGCTGCTTGGCGCGAGTCTCAGCGTGCTGCCCGGACGGGCGTTGGCCAAGGACGACGTCGTCAGCACCACTGCCGCCGCCAGCGAAGTGCGCTTCAGCGCGTTTGCGGACATCCATTACTACCCGCGTGTCTTTCCCCACGACAGCCGCGAATGGCTTGAGCGGATTCTCGACCGCGCCACCCGCGAGAAGGTCGATTTCGTCATTCATGCGGGCGATTTCACCCACAAGCCTAAGGAGTTCAGCGACTACGTCAACTGGTACAACGACTATTCGCTACCGACCTACCACTGCATCGGCAATCACGACGATGACGGCAACAGCCACGATGTCACCCTCGAGTGCTATCGCCTGCAATGCGGGCATTACTTTTTTGACCGCAAGGGCTTCCGCTTCATCGTCGCCGATCCGAACTACTTCTTGCAGGACGGCATCTACACCCACTATTCGGCGAGCAACTACTACAAGATCGGCACGTCGTACGTCCCGCCGGAACAGCTTGAATGGCTCAAAGACGCCATCGGCAACTCGCCCTATCCCTGCGTAATCTTCAGCCATCAGAGCTTCGAACGCGAAATCGGCGGCTGCAAAAACTACGCCGAGGTCCGCAAAATCTTCAATGACGCCAATGCGGCCCACCCCGGCCGCGTCCGCCTGGTCATCAATGGCCATCACCACCGCGATAATCTGCGACTCATCGATGGCGTGCTCTACTTCGACCTCAATTCCGCCAACTACGAGTGGGTCGCCAAGGCGCACGACAAGTACCCGCCCGACGTCCTCGCCAGGCACAGCCTCGCCAAAAACACCGTCATGTACAACGACCCCATCAACGCCATCATCACCATGAACAGCGACGGCCGCATCAAAATCGACGGCATGGAAAGCTCGCTCTTCATGGGCATTACCCGCGAAATGACCGGCAATCCCCGCTACGACGCCCACGGCCGCGAAACCACCGCCCGCGTCCAATCATTGGACATCACCCTGAATTAACCGTGACCTGCCGACCCGTCCGATCAGACCGATCAGACCGATCGGCAATCCGATCCGCCCGATCCGCCCGATCCGTCAGCGAAAAACAGTTACCGAGACCACAAAGCCGTCGGGTCCGCAGAGACGCCGATTATCGCAGATTATTCCCAAAAAGAAATCTGCGTTCATCTGCGGATATATATTCAGCAGACACTCCCGCCGCGACAGCCACGGCCGCGAAACCACCGCCCGCGTTCCAGCAAACACGTATATCCACCCAGCATTGCCAACTATGCACAAGGACAAAGCATCATGACCTCTCGTTTTGTCAACGGTGAACTCCTGGTAAATGACCAGCCCTACCGCATTCTTTCCGGAGAAATGCACTATTTTCGCATCCCACGCGCATACTGGCGGGATCGCCTGTTGAAGCTGCGCGCATGCGGTCTCAACACCGTCGCGACCTACATGCCTTGGAATCTCCACGAGCGCCAGCGCGGCCAATTCAACTTCAGCGGCATTCTTGACATCCGGCACTTTATTGAGCTGGCCGACGAACTCGGCCTCAATATGATCCTCCGTCCCGGCCCTTATATCTGCTCAGAGTGGGATTTCGGCGGTTTTCCGGCATGGCTACTGAAAGATCACGACATGCGACTGCGCTGTTCAAATCAACACTACCTCGACGCCGTCAAAAGCTATTTCGAGGCGGTCTTCTGCCAAGTCAGGGACTTCTATGACAAAAATATCATCATCATGCAAATCGAAAACGGCTACGCGTCGTACGGCAATGACCAAGTCTATTACGACTTCCTCAAAAAACTCGTTGACGACAGCGGCTTCGCCGGCATCGTCATCGCTGCTGATGGCGACAGCGACACCCGAATAGCTGCCAAAGTCCCAGATGGCGTCTGGCAGACGCTGATGTGTGGCCGCGAAGACTGCATCCCGCAGCTGGAGTTGATGCGCAAAAAACAACCAGACAAGCCACAAATGATTGTCGAATACTGGAACGGCCAGTCCATGAAGACCGGCCAGCCGCTCTTCATGCGCGACCCGGACCTCATCGCTGAGAACCTTGACCGCGCACTGGCGTGGGGCGCGCATATCAACCTATATATGTTCCACGGCGGCACGAATTTCGGTTTTATGAACGGCGCCATGCGAGCCCCAAACGGCAACTACGTACAGCTGCTCAGCAGCTATGACGCATGCGCACCACTGAGCGAATGTGGCGACCCCACCAGCCTGTATCACAAGCTGCGTGCCGTCATCAGCAGGTACAACCCGACCTTTGACGAAAGCACCACGCCCGTTCCGGCAAAGCTCCCCAAAAAAGCTTACGGCGAAGTTGCGCTCACCGCTGTAGCCGGCATAGCCGATGCCCTCGATGCCCTCGCCGGCAATACCGTCCAGTCGCCTACCACGTTGTCCATGGAGGATATCGGCGGCGACGGCGGCTTCGTCCGCTACACCACCGAGCTGCTTCCGCAGTCTTTCCCACTGCCCATCACGCTCTACCAGTACCAAGACCGCGGCTGGGCTTTCTTCAACGGTAAAAAAATCGCCTCGTTTGGCCGCAGCGGCGCCTCTTTCGTCGTCAACGCTCCAGACGGCGGCCGTCTCGACATCGTCATCGAAAACATGGGGCGAACTAATTTCTTCTGCAATATCGAAGACAACCGTAAGGGCATTTCCGGCGGCGTGATCCTTAACAACCAGCAATTCCAGCACGGCTGGACCATCTCCACTATGCCTATGGAAGACCTCAGCCGCGTCGAATACCGGCCACTTGCCCAAGACGAAAGCGTCCAAACACCAGCATTCTTCCGAGGCACGTTCCTCATCGACGGCGCCCCCTGCGATAGCTTTCTGCAAATCCCCAACGGCATATGCGGATTCTGCCGCATCAACGGCACGACCCTCGGCCGTTATGACCGAAATGGCCCCGCCTACACCCTATTCGTACCGGCAAACTGGCTCCACCAGGGTGAGAATGTCCTCGAAGTCTGTGAATGCGGCGTTATGTACAAGCCCACGGCCAAATTCCTCGATCGACCACTCTTCAGCGCTCACTTCGACTGATCGCCCGCATGGCCAGAAAAAACAAGGGGTCAGACCGATCAGACCGATCGGTAATCTGATCCGTCCGATCCGTCCGATCCGTCCGATCCGTCCGAAAAAAAACAGTTGCCGGGACCACAAAGCCGTCGGATTCGCGGATGACGCCGCTAATCGCAGATTATTCCCGAAAAGAAATCTGCGTTCAACGGCGACTTCTGCGGATAGCTAGAGGTCATCCGAAAAGCCCTCGTGCGCGCGCATAATGCGCGCACGCGCGAGACAAATCAAAAAAAAGTGCCACATTATGCTGAACGCGATCGAATTCCGCGAAGAAAGGTCGCACAAACATAATGGGGCACGCCATGGAATGTATTTTTCTCTTTCCAAATTACCAGTTGTTTTCGACCACTCCCGACAGCGACTTGGCTGATTTCGCTGCGGAGATGCTGGCTTTCATCGACCGCCATGGCGAGTTGCTGCCGCTGATTGACGCCGACCTGGATGCCTACGGTTTGCGGAAGAAGGCCCAGCGTGCGCGCCAGCGGCAAGCGGCACGGGCAGTCTTGCCAGCCCTGCCGGCCTTGCTGAGTAACATCCCCGAGGCGGAGCCCAGCGTCGCCCCCCGTACCCTTGAGACTGGTCGCCCCAGAATGCCGGCATTGGTCGTCTTTCTCTTTCTGCTCATGCGCGGCCGCTACGGTTCGGTCAGCGACCAGGACGCCTGCGAGCGCTTCTGCGAGTACAAGACGATCGAGGCTGTGCTGTCGCCTCGCGGTCTTCGCCTGCCATCGCGTCAGGCGCTGGTCGACAACCTCAACGCCGTGACCAACGCGACGCGGCAGGCCATACTGGATGCCCAGCTCCAGGACTGCCTGACCGAGGAGCTTGACGACTTCAAGGAAATCTGCGTTGACAGCACGGCGGTGTGCGCCAACTCGGCGTTTCCCAATGACGCCAGTCTGGCCGCTCGCAGCCTGCAGCGAGCCTTCATCGAGCTTTGGACCTTGCGGGAGCAGGGAGTGGTCACGTTCACCGATGGCTGGATGCCAAGCTGGAAAAACACGATTGTCTGCCTGGCGCGTGACATCAACATGGCCCGCGGCAAGAAGGCTCCGAGCAAAAGACGGAAGTTGTATCGCAAGATGCTTGACACGATGGACAAGGCCATGGCACCCATGAAAGAGCTCTACAAGACCTTGTTCGCAGAAGACGCGGCCCGGCTGGCTCCGCAGCTTCAGGCCAAGCGGGAGCGACACCTGCTCGATGGCGTACAGGCCCTCGTCAACGCCTGGAAGGCCGGCAATCAAATCCGGCGCCGGGTGTTCAATCACGAGGCCGTGCCCATGGACGAGAAGTTGCTCAGCCTGGCCGACGCCGACGCGGCCCTGATCATCAAAGGCGACCGCGAAACCGTACTTGGCTACCGTCCCGGTCTGGCCCGCAGCCGCGCGGGCTTCATCGTCGACCTGGCGCTGGACAAGGGCAATACCGCCGACAGCGGCGTGCTGGTCAAGACGATCGAAGCCGTCACCGGCCGCGTGGGCGACGTGCCGGAAAAGGTCACCACGGACGATGGCTACGCCTCGCAGAAAAACCGCGAGGCAGCGCTCAAACTGGGCGTCAAGCTGATCACCTTCTCCGGCGCCAAGGGCAAGAAGATCACCCCGGCCGGGGAATGGGACAGCGCCGAGGCCATTGAGCAACGCGCGCGACGCTCCGCCGTGGAGTCCCTCATGGCGGTCATGAAGGATGGCTACTTCTTCGCCAGAATGCGGCGCTGCGGGCTGGAAAACGTCAGAGCGGAAATGCTGGAGAAGATCATCGCCTACAACGTCGACCGCATCCTGATGGTCCGCGCCAGAAAGGCCAAGGAAGCTCAGGAGCAGGAAGAGAAGATGAGGAACACGGCATGAATAGACAAAACATGACATAAACAGACAGAAATAATAAACCTAACGGGTGAAATGCGCCGCGTGCGTTTAAAAGATCAAAGAATCCTTCCTAACTACAAATCTTTCTGAATGAAATAGCCGGGTCGCCGCCGCCCGGGCAGTTGGCGTCCGCCCCGACAGCCGCCATGGCACTCAAACAAGACTCTCGCCAGGGCTTTTCGGACGGGCTCTAGCTATTCGGAATCATGGCTGCAGGCTGTCTCGTTGTGTGCCTATCATACCAAGAGTAAATTCTGACCGCACGTACAAAATGGCATCAAACTCATGTGCGGCTGCAACAGCCAGCATATCCTTAAGCTGATAAAAACGGGGATCAAGAATAATCATTTGCTGCACAAACAAAGACAAGTAGCCCGAGAAGGAGCGCCCAAAGGAATCTTGTATGACTAAAACTGCACCGTCAGGTACCGAGTCATTGACAAGACTAATCTTGGGATAGTCGCTGCCGCTGAAAAAAGATGCGCGGTAATTGCTCCTGTCACAATGGCTAATCACGCTTGCAAAGTCTCCGCATTCCGCGCTTACTGCCCCATTGGCACGCCACAACTCCAACCGATAGTTGGGCGAATGCCGTGGCGCCCCATATATCTCCCGATCCAGCACCGACCAGTAACGCCCCAGCCGTAAGCCCTGCACGCCCATCATATCGGCCGCCGACTCCGCCCAGACAAAATCATCACTGACAGAAAAATCGGCAGGGTGCCAGCCCGAAACACTCGTCTGCCGCAGTAAAGTCAGCGTGGCATGCACCGCATTCAGCGCGCCGTAGGGAGTCCAATGATGGTCCGTACGGTAAAAAAGAGACTCGCGAGGAACCCCGAGCCCACGAAAAATCGCAGCGCAATTAACGCGCGGAACCCCATATCGCGCCGTGTCATGCAAAAATGCGGCGTAATTTTCATCACAGGCCAAATCAATGAAGTTACCAACAACGGCCTTCTCATTGAGCTGTTTGGTCGGGATGACAACTTGGAGCATCGGTACGCCCCGCTTCTGCGCCAAGCTATGTACGGCAGAAAAAAGAGCGGCCTCATCCTGGGGGTTTTTAGCAAAGCCATTGAGATAATACAAAAAATCATCGGGACCCCGCACCACGACTTTTGCCGCCGTATCCGCAGGAATAACACGACGCCCCGTAGCTATCAAATACCCCGTGTAGAGGTGATGCACCGCCGTGCTGATAAAATTGAGCTTGGGAACAACAACATCCTTAAGCTCGTATTCATAGCGGTGAAAGTGCTGTGCCGTTCTAGCAGCAGCACGCCAGGCGGTCCATACGCCGGCTTGCTCACGGGCGCGACAATACTCGCGCTCGGCGGCGACGCCCACACGTAATGCCATTAACAGCGAGCCGACAGCCATCAAAGCCAAAAAGGCCAGGCCGAATACGCGCGATTCGTAGTCATGTAGAGTCATGTACTGCCACTGCCGCTAAAAATTAAAGTAAATAAACGGATTGAAGCTCGACACATCCAAGGCACCAAGAGCCAAAACAATGATGAAGAGTACCCACACGTGCTTGATGATCTGAATAACCAGCCAAGACGGCAACCTACTCTGTAAATACGGCGCAAGCGGCGTCGATGCCAGTCCAGCAACAAGAAATTCCGGCAGATATTCGACCAGGTGCTGCAAAAAAAACCGATCGACAGTCCAAGCATCTATGCTGATCATGCGCCAAGCATACGCCGCTGCGTGTGTCAGTGAATTGGCCCGAAAAAGCACCCAGCCAAACATGACCAAAAGGAAGACCACAGGCCATTGCAATGCCTGAAATAACTTCGGCCAAGCTATTTTTTTGCAGGCCCGCTCGGTTACGAGCAGAACAAAAAAGTACAAGCCCCAAACAAGAAATGTCCAATTCGCGCCATGCCAAAGGCCAGTTAGCGCCCATACGGCCAGCAAATTCCATATCAGGCGCCGAGACGAGCTAACTCGGCTGCCCCCGAGGGGAAAATAGACGTAGTCGCGAAAAAAACTCCCCATTGAAATATGCCAACGACGCCAAAATTCCGCTATGGAACGCGATATATACGGGTAGCGAAAATTGGCGGGAAAGTCAAACCCGAACATACGCGCCAACCCGATGGCCATATCTGAGTAGCCGGAAAAATCAAAATAGATTTGGAAGGTGTATGCCAACGTGCCCAGCCAGGCAAGCGGCGCAGTCAATGCCGCTGGTGACATATCAAAACTCAGATCCGCAACCCGGGCCAGTGCATTCGCAACGAGGATCTTCTTCGCAAAACCAATCCCAAACAGCTCAATACCACTGATAAAACCGTCGATACTCTCACGCCGAGTCAGCAACTGGCTCGAAAAATTGTCGAAGCGAATGATGGGACCGGCAATAAGCTGTGGGAAAAAAGCAATGTACAGACCCGTGTCCATAAAGTGCCGGAAGGGCCGCGCTTTGCCTTGGTAAATATCAATGATGTACGACAATTCCTGGAAAGTGAAAAACGATATGCCAATGGGCAGGACAATGGCAAAGTCCGAAGAGCCGCCGAAAAGCTCTGCGGAAGTACGCACGACAAAGCCGAGATACTTGAAGACAAAGAGCAAAGCGACATTGAAGGCCACCGCCAGCCAAAAATACCGGCGAGTACACTGATCATCCCCGCAACTCCGCTCGCAATGGCGTCCAAGAAACCAGTTAACTGCGATGGAGAACAACATGACCAGCACGAAATACGGCTCGCCCCAGGCGTAAAAAAACAAACTGGAGAAAAAAAGTAGGACATTCCGCTTGTGGACGTCCCGCAGCACTACGAAATAGAAAAACAACACTGCGGGTAAAAAGAAGAACAAAAATGGCTGACTCGAAAATAACATCGTAGCCCTGTTATCTTAGTGTCGGGACGCTGTGGCAATCACACTGACTGATATGATGATCAAAAACTCGCCTTGCCCCACTCATGCCGCGATATAAGAAAATCCGACCGATCGGTCCGCGTAGGGGCGGACCTATGTGTCCGCCCTAGCCAGATCCGTCCGATCCGTCCGATCCGTCCGAAAAAAAACAGTTGCCGAGACCACAAAGCCGTCGGGTCCGCAGATGACGCCGATTATCGCAGATTATTCCCAAAAAGAAATCTGCGTTCATCGGCGACATCTGCGGATAAATTCGTCTGTTCAAATGGGGGCGACGTCTCCCCAGTAGTCTTTGAGGTAGGGCTTTTCGAGTTCCAGGAGTTGGTTGAAGCAGGTCTTAATGGTCGCCGGCGTGGCGCTGGCGGCGGTACAGCTGTCGATGACGCAGGCCAGGTAAGCCTTGTGGAGGTCTTTTTCCAGGAAGGCGTCGCTGCCGAGCGTCTGCATATTGGCCATGTTGCTGCAGAGCGCCGCCAGCTCGATGGGCATGCTGCCGTAGCGCAGCGGGTGCAGACCCATGCGATCGACGATGCTCTCGACTTCCACGCAGGTCTCGCGGGAGAAATTATCGATGAGCTGCTCGTTCATGACATTGATGTGCATGCGATAAACCGTGTCGGTCTCGTGAGCGTGGATGATGTGCGCACCGTACTCGAAGGACCGCTTGAGGTTAAGCGGCACCTCGCCGCGCAGCTCCTTCACCAGTGGCGCGTCGGGATTCCAGCGCGGCTGCGTCGGCGGCGCGACGCGCTCCGGGTTGCGTGCATCCTTGAAGAACTGCAGGCGGTCCCGTTCCCGCGGCAGGAAATACGGCAGGTACTCGGCCAGGTGACCCGACGACTCAGTCGTGAAGTAACCAAAACTCTTGAGTAGTTCAAATTGCACCGGCCGTTTCTGGTAGATCGCCGGGTCTTCGATCGCCTTGAGCAAATCGCCGTAGGCGCTGCGGCCGTCGAGGTATTCCAGGCGTAGGAACCAATCCATGTGATTGATGCCGGCGCACTCGTAGCGCAGGCTCTTGTAGGGCACCTTCAGCCAGTTGGCGAGGTCACGAATGCCATACTGGATATTGTGGCACAGGCCCAACATGGTGATGCCGGGGCAGGCCTTGCAGATAATCCGCGTCAACATCGACATGGGATTGACGTAGTTCAACAGCCACGCGCCCGGACAGCGTTTCTCCATGTCCTGCGCAATCGCCAGCAACTCCGGCGCCGTCCGCATGACTCGGAATACCCCGCCGATGCCAACCGTGTCAGCCACCCGCTGCTCAATGCCATGTTCGCGCGGCACGTTGATTTCGTAGTAATACGGCACGCCGTTGTAGCCCGGGCCGCCCTGGGAAAAGGCCGTGATGACATAGTCCGCGCCTTCCAGCACGCCATCGCGCCAGCCCAGCTCGCCACGGATCTTCGCGCTGTCGGCGCCGACGGCCACCGCGACTTTCTGCGCGTACTCCAAGACCGGCCGCAGGTGGTCCGGATTGATATCCACCAACACCAGTTCGCAGTCCCGCAACTCCGGGAAACTCATCAAATCAACCACCGTGCGCGCACCAAAGCCGCTGCCGGCACCAATGAATACTACCTTCATCTGCTTCACTCCTTGCTTGTGTGAAAGCTGCAAGCTACCAAAGCAGCCGGCGCGCCCAGGCTAAAACAAAAAGCAGCCCAGCAGCGCCGGCAGCGACAAACTATCAGTTGTATCGCAAAACCAGACCAGCCAATATACCAACGCCACGACCATTGCCAAAGTTCCCCGCCCGTTTAGGCCTGATTCAGCGTATTTTCCGCCAGTCGAAGACGATGCCCAGCGGCGGATTCTTGCATTCGACCAAGCGCGCATAGACAGCGTGGGCGTTCTCCGGGGAGACAATCTCCGAAATCAGCGGCCGCGTCTGCAGTTTTCCGGCGGCAATCAGCTTAAGAATGGCTGCGTAGTCGTCAAATTCCGTCCATTCGCCGGGCCGCGACTCCGTCTTTGGCCGCGTGTTGGTATGGCAGCCGATGAGCTTCACGCCGCGACAATGAACGAACTTATAGAAATCGATGGCCGCATCCGATACGCGTGTGCAGCCCAGCAGCGAGATGCGGCCCATGTAGGCGACGTACTCAAGCGCCTGCTGCAGAGCGACTGCCACGCCGGTCACTTCCACGACGCCATCGACGCCGCGGCCGCCCGTCGCCGCCAGCACCCGGTCCTTGAAATCCTTGGCGCTGGGATCGAATGCCGCCGTGGCGCCCAGCTTCAGCGCGAGGTCGCGCCGCACGGGATCGAGGTCGGCCACCAGCACCGGTATCGCCCCGGAAAGCAGCGCGAACTGCAGCGCAAAGACGCCGAGAATGCCCATGCCCGCCACCATCACCGACTCGCCCAACTCGACCCGCAGTTTGCGCACGCCCAGGCAGGGGAAGGACGCAATGTGCGCAAAAGATGCGTCCAACAGGTCAATGGCATCATCCTCAATTTTGAACAGCGCCGAGGCCTTTTTCACATTGTGCGATCGATGGCCGCCCCAGGGATTGACGACCCGGTCACCGACTTTCAGGCTGCTCACCTGCGCGCCCACCGCCAACACCCGCCCCGCCGCGCTATAACCCGGGCAGTACGGATAGGTCGGATGCGCGTTGTTCATATCCATCAGCCACGCGCGCTCCGTGCCCGCACTGATCACGCTGAAGTCATTCTCCACCAATACCTCGTCCGCGCCCAACTTCGCCGGGTCGTACTCGGAACTTTTCAGCTCGACATAACACGGGCGCTCGGCACTCACATGGTACATTTTCATCGCACTCTCCAGATTACTTTTGAGCCATAGGGTTCTAGGAGGTAAACGCCGCGAGAGTCGTCCACCTACCTGACGATCGCTACCAGAATTCACGCCTACACAATAACCGCAGTTTCGCCGTTGGCCCCCACCCCAAAACATATTTTCTTCCGACGGTCTGCCCAGTAACGCGCTCGGACAGCTGGCGGCTCGCGCCAGCACAAGGGCGGACACATAGGGCCGCCCCTACGGCAATCGAATGCAATCGACGATTATTGCCCATATTCGTCCCATTCGTCCCATGCGTCCCATTCGTCCCATTCGTCCCATTCGTCCCATGCGTCCCATGCGTCCCATGCTCTTCACATAAGCGTCCACATCGAAAAAGCACGCTGGAAGCGTGCCACATAGCAAACAAGTAAGTGAGTTCCATTGCCTCTTTGGCCCCAGTCAGCTGCGCCGACTGGGGCCAAAGAGGCCGAGGAACACGAACACAAATGACGTGCTACCCAGGGCGGCGCACGCTTTCAGCGTGCTTGCCCTGGGCTGGTATGTTTCGCGCTTTCAGCGCTTCTGCCGCTTCGCGGCTTGGGAGACCGGTGGCGCGCTAGACTCCGCCTGCTGGCCTCTTGCGACGGCGCGGGCTAGACGCCCGCACCACGCCTGGGAGACCGGTGGCGCACTAGACTCCGCCTGTTACTCTACGGTTCAATTACCAATGGCTGCCCGTCTACCGTTTTATGTTGAGGAATATGGCGTAGGCGATCCATGGCAAGATGGCGATGGCGCTGATGGCGAGCATCTTGGTGCTGCCAATGGCGAAAGCAAGGGGCAGCGCGAGAGACGTCCAGAGGCCACCGCCCATGATGGGCTCGTGGAGGAGCTGTTTGTAGCCGAAGGCCTCGGCGGCAACGGTGTCATTCTGGGGATCGACAGTACGCAGAAGCAGCAGCCCGGTTGCGGTAACGCCGCAAGATTGGCCGAATTCGGCGATGGCGCGCTCGAACCATGCGTCGCGGAAAATGCGCGGGGCGACAAACACCACACAGAAGACACTCCAGGCGGTGCCGACACCAACGAGCAGCAAGAGCGGCAGCCAGTTGGCACTGACGACCTGCAGGTTGATGGTCGCCAGCGCGGAGATGACCAGGAAGTCGAGCGCGGAGCCGGAGATGCGCGCCATCTGCTCATGGCTGATGAGCAGCGACAGCCGCAGTCGCTCGAGAATTTTCTGAAGGATGAGCCCACCAAACATACAGAGGGGAAAGAGCGGGAAGCTGTCGAGCAGGCCGCAGCTTTGCCAGCTTGCGGGCAAGAACTGCTGACAGCTGGCAAGGCCCTGTTTCATGATCCAGCCGAGGAAGATGGCGATGCCCAGGAGGGCGACATGCCAGGCCAATGAGTCGATGGAATCGCAAGCGACGGTCTGTTTACCGGCGGGGGGCTGGCGGCGAAAATGGTAGATGCCCCGTTGTTCGTAACTGTTTTGGTCGTCGAAACCGCGCAGGTTGTTGACGTGGCCTTTGCGGGCCGCCCAGTTGATCAGCATCATACCGAGAACAATGCCGATGATCATGCCGATGGTGGCGACCGTCAGGCCGAGATCGACGCCGGCCGACCAACCGAGTTTGTTGAATGACTCGGTCATGCCGCCGACGGTACCATGGCCGCCCTCAAAACCGATTTCGAGGAGATTGCCAAAGGCCGCCGGGACCTTGAACAGCGGCATGAGCACAAAGGCCGTGAGGGCGAAGCCAATGACGTACTGGCCCCAGGCCAGCAACTGGCCGAAGCACAGCTGCGGCGCGGCGGCATTCCAGATGCGCCCCAGGCCCGGCGTACGCCGGCCAAGAAACAACGCCGCGAAGACGACGTTGATCAGGAAACCCGGAAGGCGTCCCCAGCCGGCATGCCACTCCGGCGCAATCCAGTCGCCACCGACGTTGATCAGCAACAGCCCCAGCAGACCGCCGATGATCGACGACGGCAGATACAGGCGTTGAAAGATCGGCAAAAGACTGCGTAATATCTTACCAATGACCAGCAAGATGCAAAGGGCGCAAAACGATTGAACGATGAGCATCGGGGACGGTCCTCCAAAGTTGCAGCGCCGACCACACAAGCACAGAGCAAGGCGGCACGCCAAAGATAAAAAAGACGCAAAGTGCGTAAAATAAGTCCGTAAGCATAGCGGCGGCACCGCACGTTGGCTTTTTACCTACAGACCAGATAATCGGTCAGCCATTGATACTTGTTGTCCCTGCGCCTTTTTGACCGCCCTGTCGCAAACCATCATCCCGTTGGCATTTAAGCGCTGAAAGCGCGATCTATGATAGCCCAGGGCAAGCGACGCCGAAGGCGGAGCGACGCCCTGGGTAGAGCGCCATTTTTTCTCCTGTTCCTCGGCCTCTTTGGCCCCAGTCGGCGAAGCTGACTGGGGCCAAAGAGGCAATGGAACCCGATATAACGTCTTCCCCATCTTGTGCTTTTCGACCTCCGTAGTGTCGTTTTAGGTCGCCCTTACTGGGCTCATTTCGGGTGGGGCCTCTACCCAGGGCGACGCGCCCTGCGGGCGCTTGCCCTGGGCTTTCTTAGACCGCGCCGTTGGCGCTAAAAACAAAAGGCCGCAGGAAAGCCGGGCATCGATGGCTGACCGTGTGCATGCCGTGAGGCGACAAACCGGCCGTGAGGTTACCAAACGCGGGAAATGGCATTATGGTTATGCTTTTGCCGCGGCCCGGCGTGCTTGTCACGGGGGCCATTTTCCCCACCCCAGCACTAATTTATTGACCACATGATATCCTTTCGGCGCAGCAGCGACATCTTCAAGCCCGATTCGGGGGCGACGGCATTTTTCGTCAGCATATTGGTCTGGGGCATTGGCGTTGGCTGTTTTGCGGCGACGATGAACAACTTCCTGTCGGAAATCCACGACCTCAACGCGGTTGAGCGCGGCTGGCTGGAATTTTTCCGCGAGATGCCTGGTTTGGCGCTGGTGTTCATTCTGGCGTTGTTGTATCGGGTAAGCGACTGGCGGATCATGCGTCTGGGCACGATCGTGAGCATCATCGGCGTGAGCCTGCTGATGTTGCCGGCGGGCAAGTTCGCCGTGATTGGCATCATCATGATCTGGAGTCTTGGCGAGCACCTGGTCATGCCGGTGCGCAACGCCATTGCCATGCAGGTAGCGCGGCCGGAAAACGCCGGGCAATCGCTGGGCACCCTCAGCGGCGCCATGCATTTCGGGCATGTCCTGGGCAGCATGATGGTCGCCGGCGTCTTCTGGGGCAGCACGCGGCTGCTGAACATCACCGATCGCGTGGTCATTTACGACAGCGTGTGGGTGATGATCTTCATCATGCTCGCCATCAGCCTGGTCTGCACCTTCGCGCCCAATGCGCCGACGCAGGCGTCACGGCGTTCGCGGCTGTACTTCCGCCGGAAGTTCTGGAAGTTCTACGCGCTGGAGCTGTTTTACGGCGCCCGCAAGCAGATCTTCATGACCTTCGCGCCATACGTACTGATCCGCGTGTACGGTTTCGACACCGCCACCATGGCCTTGCTGCTCGGCGTCTGCGCGACGGTGAATATCTTCATGGCGCCGCTCGTTGGCCGCCTGACGGACCGCATTGGCTATCGCCGGGTGATGATCTACGACACCGTCATCCTCTTCTTCGTCTGCCTGCTCTACGGCTTCGCCGGCGAGCTCTTCGCGCCAGCGCTGGTGGTGGCCGTCCTCTGCGCAAATTTCCTGCTGGACTCGGTCATCAGCACCAGCGCGCTGGCGACCAATCTGTATGCGAAGATCATCTCGGACAATCAGAGCGAGCTGACTTCGACCCTCTCCACCGGCATATCAATCAACCACCTCATCTCGGTACTGGCCGCGCCATTGGGCGGCTGGGTATGGAGCCACTATGGCGTCGGGGTGCTCTTTGCCAGCGCGGCGGTCATGGCCGTGTTCAACTCACTGTTTGCCATGACCATCCCCAAGACAGACGCAGGCGCTCAGGGCAATTCCAGCAAATAATGCCTGAGAATGCCGTAGTCGCTGCCGACGTTAACGCACATGAAACCCGGAACGAGCTCACCAATCATACGGTAATGCGTATGGCCGCAGATCAGGCCGTTCTTCTTACCCGACGCAAAGGGCAACTCGCTGGGCAAATCGCGCATACCGCCGTAGAAATTGTAGTGGTTGGGCGGAAAACCGCCCAGGAAGGCCTGATGCGGCACGTGGTGCGTACACAGCACCGTCGCCATATCTGAAATCATGGCGCGCTTTATGTGCTCCACGAAATACTGGTTGATCTCGCGATAGCGCCGCACCAGATCAACGACAAAGTGGTCATTCCAGCCATTCCATGGCGTAATCGCCTGCGATTGCCGATAGCGCAGCGAGCCGTCATAAAAAAGCGTCCCGCCAACAAAATTGTAGCCACCGTAGAGGAAACTCCCGCAAATGTCAAGGAAGTGCACATTGTCTGCCGGCAAGAGCTGGTCGTGGAGCGCTTCAAGAGTCTCTTCAAAACGCCGCCCCCAGAATTCGTGATTACCGAGGGTCACCAGTACCGGCAGGGACGCCGGAAAAAGCAGGCTGCACAGCGCCGACAACGAGCGCAACGCCATGGGGTGCAGGGTGTCACCCGTCAGTACAATGAGGTCGGGACGGGTTTCCAGCACCACCTTGCGGACGTCCAGCGCCAGCATCGGCAGCCGTTTGGCGGCAATGTCGCGATCCAGCACCTTGAAATGCAGGTCTGACAGACATAAAACGCGCATGGCACAGCCCCCTTTCGCTAGACGTCCTGTCTTCCCTTGACAAACGCCCTCGTCTCGCCGCCGACACGCCAGCAGAACGTCGCCGAAGCGCCAGGCGTCGCCACCAGCAGGCATCATGCTGCCGCTGGCATCACTCTCGCCGCGTGGGCGTGCCGTCAGGAAAGTCGATTAATATGGCCCATAGTGGGCAAAAAACCAGCATCGCTGGCGGCGCGGCGCCTTCGTCCGAGTGAAATCATGATACATTAGCCCCTTGCGTTGACGAGTTTTTCGTTCTGCCGCACCCGGCAGCTGAGCAAGTGATGAGAGAAAGGAGAAAACGTATGGGCAAGACCTACCTCGGCCCCCTTGGGGGCGTGATTGTGCTCGCACTGTTGCTGGCGCCGGTTTTTGTGTGGTTTTTCTGCCGTATCGAGCCCCGCAACGGCCAGCTTGCGGTCATGATCAAGAAGACTGGCAAGCAGCTGCCGAGCGAACAGATCCTTGCGCCGGGACCGGAATACAAAGGCATACAGCTCGACGTCCTTGGCGAGGGGCGTTATTTCCGCAATCCCTACGTCTGGGAGTGGGAAATCACGGCCATCACCGACATCCCGGCGGGGCATTTTGGCGTGCTGGTGCGAAAATACGGCAAAGACCTCCCCGAGGGCGAGATCATCGCGCCGTCGGCGGAGTACAAGGGAATTGTCGAGGACGTTCTCGGCACCGGCAAGCACCGTATCAATCCCTACGCCTACGATGTGGAAGTCTATGAAGACCTGCGCATCATGCCCGGCACCGTCGGCGTCGTCGTCAATGTCTGCGGGGCAGACGTCTTTGCCGGCATCGCCAACGACATCACCAACAGCAAGGGTTTTCTGGTGGACAGCAACCGCAAAGGCGTGCTCGCAGAGGTCCTCAAGGAAGGCACGCACCGCATCAATCCCTTCCTGCAGAGCGTGTCCATTGTCAACATTCAAAGCCAGCGCTATGAGTTCAGCGGCGACGACGCCATCGTCTTCATCACCATGGACGGCTTCAATATCTCACTGGAAGGCACCGTCGAATTCAACATCTCGGCCGAATCCGCGCCATGCCTCTCCCACGAAGTCGGCGACATGGAGGACATCCTCAAGAAGCTGATCTTGCCGTCAGTCAGCGGTTTTGCCCGTATCGAAGGCAGCAAGAAGACCGCGACCGAATTCATCGTCGGCGAAAGCCGCCAGCTCTTCCAGAATGAGCTGGAAAAATTTCTGCAGGCGAACTGCCAGACCTGGGGCATTTCGATCAACTCCGTGCTGATCCGCGACATCATTCCGCCGCAGGAGATCGCGGAGATCATCCGCAACCGCGAGTTGGCCCAGCAGGAGGCGAAGAAATACAAGCAGCAGATTGAGCAGGCCAAATCCGCGACGGTGTTGGAAGAACAGCGCACGCTGGCCTTGCAGCGCAAGGCGATCGTCGCCGCCGAGACGCAGAAACTCACCAGCGAAATAGCCGCCAAGCAGAGCCAGGTCGAGAAGGTGATTGACGCCCAGACCAAACTAAACGCCGCGAGCATTGAGTACTAGCGTGCCGAGGCCGATGCCAAGGCCATGCTCACCATCGCCGAAGCCGAGCGCAACGTCATTTCCGCCCGCAACACCATGGAGCGGGACGTGCTCAAGTTGAACATCGAGGCCTTTGGCGGCGCGGAAGCCTACGTTGCCGGCCTGCTCTACGAGCGCATCGCGCCGCAAATCCAGAGCGTCTTGAGCCAGGCCGGCTCCGGGCCCTTTGGGCTGCCGGTGGGTCTCCAGCCCAAAGCAACGACGAAAGGAGGGACCCAGCCATGAAGACACGCGCAGCAGCAGCAATCGTCCTGTTCGTCCTCGCGCTCGCCGCCGTGGCGGGTATTTACCAGTGGTTCTTCTGCCGTTTCTACGTGCCGCCGGAGCACATGGCCATCGTCACGGCCAAAAACGGCACGCCGCGCAACGATGGCAGCATCCTGGTCGAGCGCGGCGAAAAAGGCATTTGGCGGGAAGTGTTGCCCGAAGGGCGATATTTCCTCAACCCGATCTTTTTCGATATACGCATCACGCCGGCGCTGGACATTCCCATCGGCAAAGTCGGCATCGTGACCTCGAAAGTCGGTGCGGCACTACCGCCCGGGGACATCATCGCCGCCGACAAGGACAGCCAGGGCATCTGGCGCAACGTGCTGGGCCCGGGCCTACACCGACTGAATCCCGAAGGCTACCAGGTCGACATCGTTGATGCGATCAACATTCCCATCGGCTACGTGGGCGTGGTGACGTCCCAGACCGGTCCGGCGGCGCCCGTGGGGCAGTTTGCCTCCATCGGCGAAAAAGGGGTGATCAAGGACATTCTGCAGCCCGGCCTCTACTACGTCAATCCCCGCGCCTACCAGGTCAATGTCATCGAGATCGGCATGAATCAGGTGAGCATGACCGGCAAACAGGGCAGCCTGATCGAAGTGAAAAACCAGATCGCTTCGACCAATGTGGCCGTGCAGGAAATGCAGGCGCAGACCCTCAGCGTCCAGCAACAGCGCCGGGAAGACTACCGAAAGAAGTCAACGCCGCAGCGCCCCGCCGCCGCCCGGGAGGACGAGACCGTCATCTTCGGCATCAGCAACTACGTCGAATTTCCCTCGCGCGACGGCTTCAAGATCATGATGGACATGACGGTGGAATTCGAATTGCTGCCGGCGGACCTGTCGCGCATCTACCTGGTCTTCGGCGATCTGCCGAAAGTGGTGGAGAAAATCCTGCTGCCGCAGATTCTGTCCATTTCGCGGATCAAGGGCTCCAGCTACAAGGCGCAGGACTTCATCGTCGGCGATGGGCGGGAGACCTTCCAGAACAATCTGCGTAGCGACCTGGTGGAGGCGATGAAGGAAAAGAACATCATCATCCACAACGCGATCATCCGCAATGTGGCCATACCGGAGAACATCCTCAAACCGATCCAGGAAGCCAGCATCGCCGTCGAACAGAACCTCACCAACGAGTCCCTGCAGGAAGCGGCCAAGATGGAAGGCGAACTCAATACGCAAACGGCACTGATCGAACAAAAACGCCGCGAGGTCGAACAGCAGACCAAACTGCAGGTGGCCGAAATCGCCGCCAATGAACGCCAGGCCGTGCGCATGGTCGAGGTCAATACCGAACTCGAAGTGGCCAACATCGAGCTCGAATCCGCCCAGATCATCGCCAAAAGCAACCAGCTGCGCGGCGAAACCGAAGTCAAAGCGCAATTCCTGCGCGAAAACGAAACCGCGCTGGGCACGCAGATGAAAGCGGAATCGCTCGGCGCAATGGGCATGATGGCCGATCTCATGCTGGTAGAAAATCTCAACCCGCAGCTGAGCATCAATATCATTCACGCCGGCGATGGCACGCTCTGGACCGACCTGAAGAATGCCGCGCTGACTATCAGCCCAAACACCGGCGGCAAGGCGCCGACCAAAGCCGCCGCGCCACGGGCGGGGACGCCCCAGGCCACGCCGCGACGCGTGGGAGCCACACCGGTAGTCCCGCCGTCGCCAGCACCAGCCGTCCCGCCGGTCGGCAACCAGCCATGACTTCGCGCCGCCGGCAGCACCAGATGACCGCCGGCGGCCAATCAAGCCGCCGCCGGGAACGTTAACCATTAGCGCCCGAGTTCTTCCGCCGGCCACAGCGCCGGGCGGCATAAGTCTTTCTGCGTCAGCACCCACCGAGGAGATAAAGCCATGCGATTCCGTACTGCCACCACCATCATCGCCCTCGCGGCATCAGCTGCGTTCGCCCAGGACAGCTCGTGGAAACTCGTCTGGGCAGACGAATTTGACCAGGGCACAGCGCCCGCCGCCGCTGCGTGGAACTACGAGCACGGCTTCGTCCGCAATCGCGAACTGCAGTACTACACGAAAGAGCGGCCGGAAAATGTCCGCCTCGAAAATGGCCTGCTCATCCTCGAAGGACGCAAGGAGCGCTTCCCGAACGCCAAACATCAGGCCGAGGCGACCGATTGGCAGCGCGCGCCGGAGTTCGCCGAATACACGTCCGGAAGCATCAACACCGCCGGCAAGATCGCCTGGCAGTACGGCCGCATCGAAGTGCGCGCGAAACTCCCCGCCGGCAAAGGCACCTGGCCGGCTATTTGGATGATGGGCGACAAAAAAGCCAATCCGGCCGTTCGCGGCTGGCCCTTCTGTGGCGAAATCGACATCATGGAGCACGTCGGCAAAACCCCGACCAATATCCACGCCACCTGCCATTGGGGCGTCGATGGCACAGACCGCAAACACCGTTCCAAAGGCGGCCACACCCTCAATCACGACCCCAAAAACACCTACGACGAATTCCACGTCTACGCCATCGAATGGGACAAGGACAAAATCGACTTCTTCTACGACGATCTCAAGTACTTCTCCTTCGACATTGCCCAAGCCGACATGCCCGACGGCAGCAACCCGTTCCGCCAGAAACACTACCTGTTGCTCAATCTTGCCCTCGGCGGCTCCTGGGGCGGCGACATGGACGACAGCGCCCTACCCGCCCGCTATGAAATCGACTACGTCCGCGTCTTTGAACACAAATAGGCACCCAAAACAAGCGCCGCCATTTTTACCCGCTGAATAACTTGGTCCTTCTTTTTCGCGGACGAATCGGACGGATCCGACGGATCGGACCGATCAGTATTCTGATCAGTCGGATCAGTCCGATCAGTCCGATCAGTCCGATCAGTCCGATCGAACTTTCCTCTCTCCCCCGCCCGCAACGAAATCGACTACGTACGGGTCTACGAGGGTACATAAGCACCGGCAACGGTGGACATTGTCATGAATTATTTATATCTGATCCGAATTACTGCAAATTAAACCCAACAGCAGAAAAGGAATGAAATCATGAGAACAAGTCGGTTTTTCCGCGGGATCTTCGCCTTCACCCTGATTGAGCTCCTGGTCGTCATCGCCATCATCGCCATTCTGGCGGCGATGCTGCTACCGGCCTTATCCAAGGCGCGGGACAAGGCCCGCACCATCAACTGTGCCAGCAACCAGAAGCAAATCAGCACGTATCTGCTGATGTACACCGACGAAAACAACGAAACCACGCCGGCAGTCAATGGCAATTTCAACGGGCTCTATTCCGGCAAATGGCTTGACGCGTTGACGCAGTTCAGCCATCCGGGCATATCCCGCACCGACTGGTGCCACACCATCGCCGTGCCTGGCGGCCGCCGTCCGCGCGATCCCTACGCATGCCCGACGGGTGAACCCGCCATGGATGTCACCAAAGACTCCCGGCACTACGGCATCAATGTCACCGGCTACCACAAACGCGCCATTAGCACGCTCACGGCGCCATCCATGCTCATGGCCTTTATGGATATTGACAAAACCGACGGCAGCTGGCCGGACCCGAGCTGCTCCGTTCGCGATAACGTCATCGCAGGCAGCCGCGGCTACTACCGCCATGCCAGCGGCTCCGGCGCCAACGCCGCCTACGCCGACGGCCATGTCGCTTTCATCGGCAGAAATAACATTCCCTTCAACAAAGACGCCACCGACGGTCAATTCTGGATCAGCAAATAAAGGCTGACGGCAAGGCGAACCACGCGCGTACCTTTTTGGGACCGACCGGGGCAACCCAGGCGGTCCTTTTTATTCGCGGACGAATCGGACGGATCCGACGGATCGGACCGATCAGTATTCTGATCAGTCGGATCAGTCCGATCAGTCCGATCGAACTTCCCTCTCTCCCCCGCCGCCTCACTCGCGCGGGAAGATGCCTAACAAAATAATCGGCGTTAATCTGCGCAATCTGCGGAAAAGAATCTGCAGAACATTTGCTCATTCGCTGATGCGTTCGACGACGATATTGCGGAAGGCGACTTGGCCGGTGCCATTGCCTTCCATGCCACAGAGGAGCAGCGCGCGGCCACCGGAGCCAAAGGGCATGGTCGTTGTAAAGGACACCTCGCGCCAAGGAAAAGTGCCCGCGCCGACCGCCGCCGCCGGCCATTGGGTTTTAGCGCCCGCCACCGGTATCATCAGGCCGAATTTAATGTTGCTGATGTTCTTGACGTTGTCGCTTTTGACCTGAGCACGGAAGCGGTATTTGCCGCCCTCGGCCAAGTCCAGCCACTGCTTCCACACCGTATGCTGCTGCTTCTCGTCGTCGTTTTCCAGCAGCAGATCGGCGTCCTGGTAGAATTCGTGCACTGCCGTGTAGGTCACGGTCATTGCCGGCAGGCCCTGTTTCAGGCCGGCGACGCGATCGGCAGTTTCCTGCAACACAGCGGCCTTTTCGGCGAGTTCCTGAGCGCGGCGGCGCAGCTCGTCGTGTGTTTTTTGTTCTTGGGCCAACTCAGCTTTGAGGGCGCGATTGGTGGCCAGTTCGTCGCCGCGAATCAGCAGCGACCCCGTCATAATGGCTATCAGTACGCTTTTATGCATCAGTCGGCACTCCCCATTTGCAGATGAACAAGGTGATCGAAGCCCGGCTTGGCGGCGGCAGCGCCGCGCGCCGGGAGGACCAGCGCGCGCGTTTCCCCGTCGGTGGCGGCGCTGAATTGGTACCGCCCGGCCCGCGGGAACTGAAACCACGCGCGGCCTTCTGCGTCGGCGGGAACGCCGTAGCGCTCGCCGCGCTCGGACGTACTCCAAACCACCGCGCCAGGCGCGGCGTGGACGACGCACTCGGCGTCCCGCGCCGGCACCAGTGGCGGCTGCGGCAGCAGCGAATCGCGGTAGGCGTCATTGACGGCGTTGCGGACGTGGCTCGGGCGGCTCGCGTCAAACCAATTGAAGGCCGTGCTGCCATAGCTGGTGGCGACGATGTTCGTGCACAGCGGCTTGTAACCCTTGCCGGACAGCGCTGGCCACGGCAAGCGGTAGTAGGGGAATTGGTCCGCAGCCAGTCCCGGCGGCAAGGTACCATTGGCCTTATGGTCCTTGATCATGGTGGCGGTGACGCCCCAGGGATTGCCCTGGCCGCTGTCGTCGAGGCCCACGAAGCCATCGAGGCCGAGGCCCATGTAGATTTGCCCGGGTATGCCCAGTTCGCGGTACAGACCAGCAATTTCGCGGACGCGCGCGGCCTTTTTGGCCACCTGGCTGGGGATAGGCCCGATCCAGTTGTCCCAGGCACCATAGGAGCAGTACAGCGTTTCGCCGAAGATCACCGGCCGGTACTCGTAGACCTTCTGCCAGTTAACCACCCAGTCCCGCACATTGAAATCGGGATAGTGGTAGTTGGCGGTGTCGCAGGGCGGGTCTTCGAACCAGCGGCCGCGCCGCGTCTGCGTGCCGATATCGCCATTGCGGGTCATGACCAGCGTCGGTTCGAGACTCTTGACGAACTGGCCGTACATGGCGCCAATTTTGTCGTTGCGCACATTGAAATCGGCCTTTTCGGCGGTGTCCCATGCCTGGGTGAGAATCTCATTGTCTGTCGACCAAACAACCACGCTGGGGTTGTTGCGCAGCATGCGGAACCAGCGCCGGTAGTTGTCGAGGTTGTACTGGTGGGTGGCGGTGGCCGGCCAGTCGGGCAGCGGAACATAGTTTTTCGGGTCGTTGCTGCGTTTACTGGGGTCGTCATGCAACCTCGGGTACGACTGCGCGTAGATGAGCATGCCGTAGCGGTCGGCCTGCCGGGCGATTTCCGGCGCCCAATAGTCGGAGTCGTGGAGGCGCAGAATGTTGATGCCGTCCAGCCGATACAGCGGCCAGAAGACATCGCCGAGCTTGCTGATGCCCCAGGGCGCGTGGCCGACATCGCCCTGCAAGATGATGCGCCGACCATTGAGGTAAAAATCCGTCGCGTGTATCCAAAACTCGCGAAAACCGAAGGTCTGGCTATGGCGGTCGACGACCTCACCAGCCACGACGAGTTCGCTGACCAGCTCATACACCTGCGGCGTGCCGTAGTCGCCGCCAATCCCCCAGCAGACGGGATCAGCCCACAGTGTCGCGTTGCTCACCGTAATCATACCGCCCGCAGGCAGCGCCACGGCCTGTTCGGGCAGCCGCAGGCGCAGCCGTTGGCCATCAGCCACGACTTGCCGCAGCGTGCCGGCGACGGCATCGCGGCCACTATTGGCGAGCTCGGTCTGCACGCTCAACTCGGCATTGCGCCAGCTGGTCTTGATCCAGCTGTCCTGCACCCGCGCCGGCGCCGTGAAGTCGATGAAGATGTCGCCGCGCAGGCCATAGAAGCGCGTCACAAAGTACGAATCGAAGTCCAGTTCAATGAGGTTCTCGCCCGCGCGGACATTCTTCAGCGGTATTTCGACGATGCCGATGCTTCCCAAATACTCGCCGCAATACTCGCCATTGACATAGACCTTGACCTGCCCGTCGATATTTTCGCAGACGAAAGTCGCCTGGCTGGCGCCGTCCGCGACAAAATGCCGGCGGTACCACGCTTTCCGCTGAAAGCGCAGCATGTTGATGTCCAAATCATCCCAACCCGGCAGTGGCTCGACCTTGCCATAGCGGTTCTTGGGATCGAGCTGGCGAACGGGATACTGCCCGACGCGGAAATACAGGTCGCACATCGCCTGCGGTAGCAGGAAGGACGACCACTCCTGGCGGTCGGCGCTGATCTCCCACTCGCCATTCAGGCAAAGCCGTGAACGACGGGTCAGTGGCGGCAATGGCTCGTCAATGCTGCGTGGCGCTCGCGCCACCGCCTGCCGCCGTTGCGCGGCGTAGGCATCCTCGCGACGCGTGTATTCGGCGGTGAGACGCTCCTGCGCCTGGATGACCGCCGCCTCGAGCCCGTCCTGCTGCTGTCGTAGCCGCTCATTGGTTTCGCGAAGCTCGCGCAGGCGCTGCGGCAACTCGGCATTTTCGCGCAGGATGTCCTCGCGCGAATACGCCGTCAAGAGCTGCTGCAATAGCGCGCACTGCTTGCCGTCAGCATACACAGCCATCGTGAGCAGCTGTTCGCCGGCGGCAACAGCCACCGCCATATCCCATTGTTCGCCGCTGACCAATTCCCGCTGCTGGCCCTGCAATTCCACACGATAGCGCACAGGCGCAGCAGCAGCGACGCCGTCTTCGCCCCCCTGCCCCTGCCCCGCCGCCGCTGCCGGCTCCGGCGCCCAGAATTGCACGCGCAGATCCTGCTGGCCGGCGAAGAGCGGCCCATCGCCAAAGGCGAAGCGCGCCATGAAGCCGGCGTCATAGGCTTCCGCCTGGCGCTCGCGGCCGGGGTGATCCGTGAAAACGCGGATGTCGCGCAACGGCTGGTCGGCCAGGTCCGACAATGCCGCACAAAAGCCGCAACCGTGCGTGCGATCGACAATTTTGAGCAGCAGGCGGTTAATGCCGCGCCGCAGCCGCGCCGGGTAAATGAAATTATCGGGCACGACGGCCTGCGAGCTGTTGGCGCGACCGAGGAGGCGGCCATTCAGCCACGCCTTGTGGTCGTCGTCGCTGCCCATGCGCACGTTGATGTCCTGATCCCGCGGCGATTCGATGTAGCAGGCCGCGTAGGCCGCGAAGTAATCATCAATGGGCATGAACATCTTGTCTAGGCTGATAATACCACGATCGAAATGCCGCGCAGTCCACGTGATGGGAAAACGCCTGGTCTCCGTGAAGCCCCATTCGTTGGTCGACCCGATGCCGGCAATCAGCTTGCCCTTGTCGGCAACAAATTCCGCCTCGTCGCTCATGCCGGGATATGGCCGGCATTCGGCCTCGCTTGCAAGAAAATCCGTGTCGAGGCCGCGGCCACGGCCGTCCACCTGGTAGCTCGGATAGGGCCCGGCCAGCAGCCAGTCGCGAATGAAGCCATCGTCAGCCAACACCTGCGCAAATACCGGCAGGGTCGCTATCATCACCGTGAAACCCACGCGTTGCAACATCATCAGATCCCCATGTTCGTGCTTGTCATCGCCGGCGGCAAAGCCCCGCCCGCACCCGCAATGTAATGCCACAGACATTTTTTCCGCAGTCATGCCTTGGACGTTCACACTCATTGGTAATCGGTCAGTGTACACCCCGGCGCTTCGCTGGGACAATTTGCAGGAAACCCACGGCCCGCCGCCGCCCAACCATCCGACCTTGATTTCCGCCGACCTTTGCGGCAGCGTGTTTCATAGGAGTGATTGATAACCAAAACTGTGGTGCCTCTACGAGGCACTGTCTGTTGGCAGGCTGCTTCCCCAGGCTAAAGCCTGGGGTTAAGCATGATTAAGCGCCTACGGCGCAAAAACATGGCACTCGAGTGATGGTGGTTTTTGGCCCAGATCGGACAAAGCAAGTCATCATATCGGCCAAGTAACATGGTCACAGCGCGTGGTAATGCAGCACGGTGGCGCCGCGCGGCGGCAGGGCGAAAGCCAAGCCGTCTTTGCTGAGGCGCCGGCCGCTGGCGGAATGCTGTCGGCCATCACGGAAATCGCTAAGGACGTAGTCGCGGTCGGGGTCCAGTCCGCGCAGGCGAAGCTGGAATGACGCATCGGACGCGTGTTCATTGCGCAGGAGAATAACTGCGCCAGCCTGCCGCGCGGAATCATGGAACTGCCGGGCCAGCCAGCGGTCGTCGCCAAAGAGTTCCTCGCTGAGCAGGTAGTAGTCGCCGTCGACGAAAAAGGGCCGCAGTTGCGACCAGCGCTCGGCGATGGCCAGCATGCTGTCGGTGGCGAAGCCCTCGGGGAAGCACAATGGCAGCAGAGTCATGGGCGCCATGCTCGCCGTGGCGGCGAAGTCGTCAACGGCGCGATCCTTGTCCTGCAGGCAGAATTTCTGCGCATCTTTGAAATACATCAGCCACTGATAGAGCACGTGGTGGTAGCGCTGTTTATCCACGTAGAGTTCATAGCCGTAGTCGCTGTAATGGAGTGGTACGGCGCGGCGCATGGTTTCGAGGTCATTGCGGCGACCGCCGGAGGAGCAGGAGTCAATCCACAGCCCGGGATTGGCGGCAAGGAGGGCGTCCCAGTAGGCCAGGTAGCCCTGGATGTAGAGATTCTCGCAGATGCCCTGGCGCTGCGGCCCCTGCGCGGCATCGGCCTGGCGCCAGTAGGGCAGCGGATCGAAATTGAAATCCTGGCGATAGACGCGAATGCCATTGTCGCGGATCTGCCGATTGATCTTATCCGTCAATGCCTGGCGGCAGTCGTTATTGCCGAGATTGAGCAGTGAATTGACATTACCGGGCAATTTGATCCACCAGTCATCGGGCATGCCGTCCGTGCCCAGACCGGCGAAAATACGTTCGGGTTCGAACCACAGCAGCAGTTCGGCGTTCTCGCTGGCGAGTTCGTCGGCGATGGGCTTGAGGCCCTGCGGGAAGCGCGCCGGATCGGGCCGCCAATCGCCCGTATAGACCCAATGCGTGGGCTTGTCGGCCATCCATGGCGACGCGGTGCGTTTTTCCGGCGGCAGCGTGCACGGGTACCAACCGGCGTCGATCCACCAGCTATGGAAGTGGAAGCCCTTGGCACGAGCCTCACGAATAAACGCGAGCTGAGTGTCGCAAGTCTCGCTGCAATGCTCGATGTCGGCGCTGCGGCGGGCGTAGCCGCAGAGCCGCGGCTGCAGGGGCTGACCATCGGCGGCACGCGGCAGAATATGCGCGCGGTACCACGCCCGCCAGCAGTTCACCGGATCGTCCGCAGCGGCGAAACTCATGACAGTCAGCCGCGGCGTGCGGATGCGCTCGCCGGGCCGCAGAACGCAGGCCAGCTCGCCCTGCCCGGCGCGCCACTGCACGCCGTCAGCGCCGATGTCGTAGTGGCATTGCCACTGGCCGGGCCAGCCGATGGCCAGCGCATAGCCGCCGTCATCGCCCAACAGCCGGAAGTAGGGAAAGGCGCCATCGCTGGGTCGGCCGCCGCGATTGGCGAAATGAAGGTCGTCGCCTTGAGCCAGGGCGGTCGTGCTGAAGGAGTAATTCTTGTCGTCGTGGGATTCGGCAACGCCGCTCCACAGCCGCCAGGGCGCACCGCCGGCGGCCATGGGCAGGGTCAGGTCCGCGCCCATGAGTTCGCTGATGGGCGCGGTGTCGTCGCTGCCGGCATTTTCCAGCCACAGAACCCACTCACAGACGGGGTGGTCACGATAAATCGTAAGCTCGAAGCACAGGCGCAGGCCGCTGGCGGGATCGCCGCCGCTCAAGGTGACGCGTTGCCGGCAGCTGTCGATGGTCTCAAGCCGCCGTTGCGGCCGCCAGCTCGCGGGAATACCGTGAAGCAGCTGGCCGCCATAGCGAAACGACAGGGGCAATGCGCCTGGATCGGCTGTCAATTGCTGTGCGAAGTGCCCATTGCGAAGCAACGCATCCTGCATAATCCGTCCTTTGTTTGCGAAGCGTTGGGTGCCACGCAGGGCACGCCGCGCCCGACGCGCCTCATGGTCCTTATTTGAGATAAAGCACGAAATCGTGGGTCGATGGTGGCAAGGCCAAGCCAGCGGCCGTCCTGGTCAGGGTCACGATTTTGTCCTCATTGAGATCGTATGCCTGCCAGCTCGTGTAAGGGAACGCGTCAAAGGCCAGCGCCGGCCGCGCTTCGCGGACTTCGCGCACATACACCGTCGGGAGCTTGGGATCCGGATTGACGATGGCGGCGGCATTGCGCAGGTAGATCAACGCCTGACCGTCCTTAGCGACCAGCGCCGTCGCCTGATAGCCGTCAGCGGGCCGGGCGAAAGACGGCACTGCCGGCAGCTGATCGAGGTCGAGCGTGGCGAGGTCCAGCACCGCCGGGTAACCGGCGGCCTCGTCGGCGGGCACGGTATCGAAATCCGCACCGAGAGCCATGAGTTTCCCCACCAGTGCGAAGCAGTCGTTGTTTTTAGAAGCGTCAGCGGGCATGGCCAGCGCCAGGGGCGGGCGGCGACGCTGGAAACTGCGCAGGTCAGCGCCGAGAGCGGCGAGCACGCGGGTGGGCTTGCCGAGTTCGTCGGCCTTGCTGTCCAGATCAACGGTCCAATACATGACGCCGACATAGCCGGCGGTGAGGGATAGCCACACCTGATCGCGGGCAAAACGGGTGCCATGGGGAACGATGACACTGTCGTAGTCCACGCCCGCCCGTGACCAGTAGGTCGCCGGGAAGACGCCGCCTTCGCCGGTGAGCGACGGCTTGCCCGACGCCATGCACCACTTGGCCCGCGTGAACATCAGCGCGCCGCGATCAGCATCGGGCCGACCGGTGTTATAGGGATGATCGCAGAACAAGTCGATGTTCGATTCGCGCCATTGCACCGGCGCCGGCCACAGGATGGGATGGGGATTGGCCAAGATCAGCGTGTGGGGATCAATGGAGCGGATGAAGTCCGAGATGTCATTGCACCACGACATGGGCGGCCGAATCATCTCGTTCTCGAATTCATAGCAGAAGATCTCCTCGCGATCCGCGAGGATGGGAATCAGCTCGCGCAGGTAGTCCTTCTGGCAGGCGATCACGTCTTCGTCGAGGTAGCGGTCGTAGGGATTGACCAGGAGGCGTTTTTCCACCAGGAAGCGCCGACGGTGTGGCGGCAATGCCGCCAATTCGTCTTCGCTGTAATGCTGCATGACGACCTTCTCCAGCACTTGGCTGTTGCCGTAGGGCGGTTTGACGTAGTCTTCGCAAAGCGCGACATTGAATTTGATGCCCAGCGGCCGCGCCAGGTCGAACATGCGCAGCACGGCCTGCAGCTGGGTGTGGTCCACTTTGCCGACCAGGTCCATATTGCGCAGCATCAGCCGCAGCGCCGTCAGGCCGCGCGACGCGCAATGCTCCAGGTAGTCCTTGACCTTCTGCTCCACGTCCGGCGCCCACGGATAGCCGTACTGGTAGTTGCTAGGCCCGCAGGGAAAGAGGTCCAGCGAGCGCTGCAGGCGGCCATTTTCCTGCGGCTTGCCATGCGGCCAGTTGGCGTACAGGCCGCCAAAGGGCGTGAAAAGTGCGCCATCCGGATGTTGCAGATAGCCACTGGGGCCAATGCTGATGGTGTCCTGCCGTTGCTTGGGCATGGGCGCGATCACGCTGCACCAGGTCTGGCCACGGCGACCCTCGGCGTCCTCAAGCGAAATCACGTAGTTGCGTTGCGGCGTCGCCGGCACCGCGATGCCCACCGTCGCCGGATTGCCCCGCAACGGTCCCTGAGCGATTTCGGCGCCCTGCCAGCGCGGCGCGGCGATGTCCACCGCCTGGCGGTTGCCGAATTCGTCCAGCCCCCACACCGACAGCGTCTGCGTCGTCGCCGTGCTGAGGACAAAGGAGCGCTCCAACTGCAGATCGTAGGACACGATCGCCGCCGGTGTCACCGCGATGTCAGCCTTGGCCGCCTTGCTTTGTCGGCCATAGTCGTCCGCGAGGCCAACACTGAGGGCGATGGTCCCGGTGCGCTTAGGCGCGGTCAACGGCAGCGTGAAGGCACCAGCAGCGTCCGTGCGGGCTTGGCCGTGGCGCGTTTCAGCATCGCCCTTGGCCGTTTGGCAGTGCATGACCCAACACAATGGCCGGTCGGCCAGCACGCCGCCGGCAGCGGCGCGGACGACAACCCGCTGCGCGTGCTCAGCTCCCGCCGTGAGGGCCGTCGGCAGAGCCGTGAATTCGCAGCCGGCGGCGGCCGCTGTCGTGGCCAGGTCGTCCTGGCGGAGCACTGGCAGTTGCAGTACCTGCGGCTGCCGGGGCAGCACGCGCACATAGTCCACCCAGACGGTGACGCCGGCCTGCTTGGGCAAGTCTATGCGCAGCGCCCGGAACAAGCGGCCATCCCAGAAATCCGGCAGGCTGCGCGGCAGATAGATGCGGGCAGTATGGGGCCCCACACCCGGCACCCGGAACTGCCCCTTGCGGTAGGTGCCCGTCGCGTCAGTGACGAAATAGCCCCACTGCAGGTCGGGCTGGCTCTGCCGCACCCGCAATTCGAGAATGGTGAAGAGCGACGAGTCGAGCTTGAAGGGGTCGTCCGCCGGCGGCGTGCCAAACATCGTCCCCCAGATGAAATAAGGGTCGCTGCCCGTCACCGGCACTTTCATCCAGCCGTCCTCAATCGTCACCGGGCCAATGTGTTCCGGGCGGTCGCCCCAGGCCTGAATGCCGCACTGGTCCTCGGCAAAATCCCATTCGTGGCCGAGGACGATGCGCGCGAAGTCGTCCTGGGGCTCCGGCACTTCCGCCAGCCGCGGCGACGGCTGCCAAGCCGCCGCGTCGGACCAGTACACCAACACGCACGCCGGCCGCTCCGGCCCAATTTCGCCCGGTAGTACAAAGCTCACCACGTCGCCATCCACATGACAGGCCAAAGGCGCGCCGGCCTTTTCCGACAATACCAGCCGGCAGCGCTCCGCGTCAGCCAGCTTGACCGTCACTGGCGGCTCCACGCGGCGAACGCTGCTGCTTATCTCCAGGCACTGCCGCCGGGACGCCTCAGGAAAATGCCACGGGAGTTCTTGCGCCACACAGGCCAGCGCCAGCGAACTAAGTACGACCATCGGTAGTTTCATGGGTGCCCTCATGTTGATGATGATGCAAAATGACGGGGTAAGGCCGCGGGACACAGCCGCGCGACATCAATTCGCCGCTACGCTCCAGCCGTATAAACAAACGGACGCAAATCCGTTCGATTTGCGCCCGCGCTGTTCTCATGTTCACTATATTCGCCAGTCAACGCCAGCTGGGCGACGGCACCGCCGCCGGCGGCCGTTAGTTGTTTCTGAACATCTTGACTACACTTGCGGCCATATTCTGGTGGCTCAAGCCATCCACGTGACCATCACAGAAAAGGTAGTGCGCGCCGCCATTATGCCGGGGACGATAGGTCGCATTGCCCACGGGACCGGCAGTCGACGTCGTCAGGGGATTGGCTTGGAAACCACCCGTATCATGCACGTTGGTGTACCACGACCCCGAATCCACACCAGGCTCCTTCGAATCCATGATCACGGCAAGCTCCGATGGCCGCTTGATATCTGCCAGGCACACGGCTGCCTCCGTACCGCCATTGTCAAAATTTCTGATGATATTCCGGTTGCAGCCATAATCCGCAATGTTGTGATGTTTTGCCTCCGACGGACAGTAGAAACAGGGGTTGCGCCCAAGATTGCCGGTCGTGCCCGGCAGCACCTCGTTAAGTTTGTCCTGCCAGAAGGGCGTCTTCCAGTTGCCCATGGGCGGATAATACTCTTTGTAGCTATCCGTATAGAGCATCACCGCCGTGCCAATCTGCTTCAAGTTATTGCGGCAGGCAATGCTTCGGGCTTTGTCCCGCGCTTTGCTCAAGGCCGGCAACAGCATCGCCGCTAGAATAGCAATAATCGCAATCACCACCAATAACTCAATCAAGGTGAAAAAACGCCGCATGCACTGTCTCCTGTTTCTGTTCTTTTTAGGGGCTTCTTGGGGGCTTGTTTGGGGGCATTTTAGACAAAAAGACTCCGGTGTTGACGACCTACTCTCTCGCCGTCAACACCGGAGCGTTTCGGCCAAAACATTGTAAAACTTACAGCGCGTCGATCCCGAACAGTTTACGGCAGTTCGCGGCCATGACATTCTGGTTGATGCCCTCGACATGGCCGTCACAGAATAGATAGTTCATTTCGTTGCCATGGCGCGGCAGGTTGCCGCAGCCCGGGCCGGCCGTGGTCGCAGTCAGTGGCGCGTTATAAAACGTGGATGAGTGCACATTGGTGTACCAAGATGCGACGTAGCTACTCGACGACGTAATGTACTCTTTCGACTCCATAATCACGGAAATCTCCGACGGCCGCGTGATCTGGCTCTGCGCTACCGACGCCGCTGGGTTCGTCCTGCAATTCGAGATGATCCGCTGATTGTTGCCGTAGTCCGAAATGTTGTGGTGCTTGTCCTCGGAGGGGCAGTAAAAACACTTGTTGCGCCCAAGATTGCCCGTGGTACCGGGCAGGACCGAATTAAACATGTCCTGCCAAAATGGCGGCGCCCAGTTACCTACCATCATGGGCACGTAAGTGCCGTTGTTTTCATCCACATAGAGAATCAAGGCCAAGCCGATCTGCTTGAGGTTGTTGCGACAGCTGATCGCACGGGACTTCTCTCGCGCCTTGCTCAGCGCCGGCAGCAACATCGCCGCCAAAATCGCAATGATTGCAATCACAACCAGCAACTCAATCAGCGTAAACCTCGCCAGAGCCCTCATGTGTGTTTCTCCTTGCTGCTATGCGCCATTAACAAGCAAACCCAATTCATGCTTTACACAAAAACTTTACGCAGTTGTTCTCTTATATGCCCGTTTTCTTCCACCAGCGGTAGTTACCGGGCGAAACCAGCGTCGCCCATTTGTTCCAGGAAGCATGGCCGTCAATGTGGCCGACATTGCAGCCGTCATTGTGGTGTTTGGGGACAAAACTCGTAGTGACTACGGGGCCGATATACGGGCCGGGACTGCTCTGCCGGCAATCGCCCATCATGATCATCTCGCTGGGATGGGGAATACTCAGACGTTTCACCGGACCGCCGCGGGGATCAGCAGGATGCTTAAAGCCCAAGGCGCCATTGGCGGCATAATCGGCTGACCCATTGTAGGAATGGTAATTCCAGCCGTACTCGTTGGCCATGGTCGATACGTAGGACGGGCAATTGAAGATCTTGATGTCACCCACGTAGGCATTGAGCAGCGTCGACCACTCAATCGTGTCGTTCATCCAGGCGCAGGGCAGAAAGTCCTTGTAGTCGTCCGAATACATATTCGCACCCAACGTAATCTGCTTCACATTCGACGTGCAGGAAATGCTCCTGGCTTTCTCCCGCGCTTTGCTCAACGCCGGCAGCAGCATTGCGGCCAAAATGGCAATGATCGCAATAACCACCAACAACTCAATAAGAGTGAATAATTTGCGCATAGCTGGCGTCCCTTCTGTAGTCTGGATGGAAGAAAAATCCCTCCAAGTCGTAAATGCCTCTTGCCATTGTCTGCTAGTGATTATAACAATAATGCATTAACAACGCAAGAGAAGTGCAGACGATTTATAGCTACAGCGCAAAGTTTTTCACACTATTCTCTTTATCAGCAACTTGCAACTTTCCTTGCAGTTATTTCCGGGCAGTTATTGCCCCCACAACGGCAAAAAAATACCGCCGCCAACAGCATGATGCGGTTGGCGGCGGTGTGTAATGTCTACGCTTACTGGCGGAGGCTATGCCTGTCACCAGAACGGCGAGTTATTTGCCAGTCTTTTTCCACCAGCGGGCGTTGCCGGGAGAGATCAGCGCGGCGTGCTTGTACCAGGCCACATGGCCGTCCACCAGGCCGATATTGCAGCCGTCATTGTGGTGATTGGATACAAAGGTCGATGTCGAAGCCGGCCCGATTACTGGTGCAGGGCTGCTTTGCCGACTATCGCCCATCATGATCATCTCGCTGGGATGGGGGATGCTACCCCGCGTCACCGGACCGCCGCGAGTGTCACTGCCAGGATACACATAGCCCAACGCGCCATAGGTGGCATAATCGGAAGAGTAGTTATAGGAGTGGTAATTCCAGCCGTATTCGTTATACCAGTCCTTGTCCGTATCGGGAATCAACAAGGCCGCAAGAGCAGTCGCTGACGGCACATACGACGGGCAGTTGAAGACTTTGATGTCGCCCACATAGGCAAGAAGCAGCTTGCCCCAGAAGACGTCACTCATCTTGTAGCAGGGCAGGAAGTCCGCATAGTCGTCCGAATACATGTTGGCGCCCAGCGCAATCTGTTTGATGTTCGACGTGCAGGAAATGCTTCGCGCTTTCTCCCGCGCCTTGCTCAACGCCGGCAACAGCATCGCTGCCAAAATCGCAATGATCGCAATCACCACCAGCAGTTCGATCAGGGTAAAGACTTTTCGCATCGCCATCCATCCCTTCTTTTGCTTCTACATAACAACCATCGCCTCGGCAAAAAAATCTGCGCCTGGGCGACCGTAAAGACACGTACCTAGGCATTCTAGCAAAATTATCATGTCGGCGCAAGGCTTTTATTGCCACTTCGGCAAAATCAAGACATAGTGGCCAGTCATAGATCCCGGATCTGCAAGCTGGGCGGCCAGCCGGCGCGAGTAGCGACGGCTAAGGCGGCCTCATCCTGAACCTAACAACACCGCTGCGAACAGCGCTTTGTCTCCTGTGCGTGTAGTGGGCAGACTTACTTGCCGGTCTTTTTCCACATACGCTGATTGCCAGGAGAAGTCAGGGTGAGGCGCTTGTACCAGGTCGCACGGCCGTCGACATGACCAATAGTGCAGCCGTCATTGTGGTGGTTGGGAACCCACCCCAAGTTGCTGGGCGGGCCGAGGTAGGGCCCTGCATTGGTCTGACGGCTATCGCCCATCATGATCATCTCGCTGGGATGGGGTATGCTCGCACGGGTCACCGGGCCGCCACGGGGATCGCTGGGATGCTTGAAACCCAAACCGCCCTTATTGTCGTAATCCGTGGTTGAAGCGTCATAGCTGTGATAATTCCAGCCGTATTCATTCAGCCAGTCGCCATCAACTTTCAAGTCGGCATGCGTGCCCACATAGGACGGGCAGTCAAAAACCTTCTTGTCACCAACGTAGGCGTAAAGAACCTTCGCCCAAATCTCGGTGTTGTTCATCCAAGCACAGGGCAGGAAGTCCGCATAGTCATCCGAATACATGTTGGCGCCCAGCGCAATCTGCTTCACGTTCGACGTGCAGGAAATGCTCCGCGCTTTCTCACGCGCCTTGCTCAACGCCGGCAGCAGCATCGCCGCCAAAATGGCGATGATCGCAATGACAACCAAAAGCTCGATCAGTGTAAAACGCCTTTGCATTATGAACCTTTCTAATGTACCCGTGCGACTATATAAGAATTACTACTAGTAAGCACAGCCATTCTAAAATACCATTTTTCATGCAGGAAACAAGCACCACGCGCGCTTTTTGGCAAAAAAAGTACAGCGTTGTCGGGTTTGGAAAGAAAACAATGATGGGACGTAGAGGACGTATGCGACGTATGGGCAGATAGTCATCTTGTTCTGTCCCCCACGTCCCCTACGTCCCATATGTCCCATACGTCTCCTCCGTGCCACCCCTATCCGTCTGCAACCGCGTCCTAGCAGCGCCCCAAAAAAGCGGCCCGGCCGCGGCGCTGTCTTAGCGTCTCGGCTGGGCCGTGTACCTGAATGTCGTTTTTCTTATATTCTTACGGGCAGAGCACGTCGCGCACGCGCTGCAGTTCCAGCTCGGTGCCGTTGACCAGGTCCATGATGATATCGTGTACGCTTTCGCTCTTATCGACCAGGCCGACGGACTGCCCGGCCATAAGCGAACCGCGTTGGACATCGCCGTCAATGACGGCCTTGCGCAGTGCGCCCATCCAGAAAGTCTCCACCTGCAGTTGTGCGGCTTCGCGGGTGACTTCGCCGCGTTCGAGCTTGCCGAGGAGGTCCAGCTGCAGATGTCCGAACTCGTCGGTGCCCTTGTTTTTGAGAGCGCGGACTGAGACGACGGGCAGCCGGCTGTCGAACTGCGGGGTGGCGGCAGCATCGCGGGCATTGGCGCGGATGATGGCGTCCTTGAAATTATCGTGGGCAATGCTTTCGTGGGCCACGGCGAAGCGCGTTGCCAGCTGCACACCAGCGGCGCCCATCATGAAGAGGTGCGCGCACATGCGGCCCTGGGTAATACCGCCGGCGACGAATACCGGCACGTCGTCCGTGGTGAAAAGCACCTGCTGCAACAGCACAGTGAGGGTAATCTGGCCGATGTGGCCGCCGGCCTCCGTGCCTTCGAGGATGATGGCGTCGGCGCCCCAGCGAATCATACGGGCAGCAATGGAGTGCGTGGAAGCGAAGCACATGACTTTCGCACCCGTGTCTTTCATCATCGTGATATCATGATCTTTGGGAAAGCCGCCGGCGAAAATCACGTAGGGGACCGGCTTGCGCTTCAGGAGTTCGAGGTGCTCGCGGTAGGCCGGCGCCAGCGTGACCAGGTTCACCGCGAAGGGCTTGTCTGTCAACGTGCGCATCTGGTCAATCTGCTGTTCGAGGATGGCTACCGGCGAATTGCCGCCGGCCAGACAGCCAAAACCGCCCTCGTTGCACACGGCCGACACCAGGCGGGGCTCGCTCACCCAGGTCATCGCGCCACACATGAAGGGATACTTGCAGCCGAGGAAATCCCGGCCGCGGGCAAAATAACGGTCACTCAAGGTCGTTGTCATACGCATAGTCTTTCATTCGTCACGTGGTTGCTTGCACGCGGAGGATGCTGAGCGACGGCATTGCATGGTGCCCCTGCTTCTTCCGCAACGGAAACGGGCTTCGTTTCTCAATAATACATCCGGACTTAGCTCATCACTCCTTTTTCGTACTCAATGACATCACGCAGAATGGCATCCAGCGACCGGGCCGGCCGGTAGCCGATCAATGCCCCCGCGCGCTCCAACGAAGGCACTCGACGCTGCATGTCGTCAAAACCTTCACCATAGGCCTCGGCATACGGAATGTATCGAATCTCCGATGCACTGGCCGTCAGCTCTTTGACGCGCTTCGCCAATCCCTCGATGCTGATCTCTTCGTTGTTGCCGATATTAACGACGTGCCCCCGCGCCGCCGGGCTGTCCTGCAAACGGACCAGCGCCCCGACGACGTCCTCAACATGGGCGAAGCAACGGCTCTGCTGGCCGTCGCCAAAAACGGTAATCGGCTCGCCACGGAGGGCTTGCCGCACAAATGCGGGCACGACCATGCCGTACTGGCCGGTCTGACGAGGCCCGACGGTATTGAATAGGCGCGCGATCACCACCGGCAGCCGCGCTTCGACCCAGTAGGCCAGGGCCAGAAATTCGTCCAGCCCCTTGGCGCAGGCGTAGCTCCAGCGGCGTTTACTGGTCGGCCCCATCACGGTGTCGTCGTCTTCGCAAAAAGGCACCTTGCTGCCTTTGCCGTAGACTTCGGACGTCGAGGTCAGCAAGAAGGGGCGCCGATAACGCGAACAGGACTTCAGGACGTTCTCGGTGCCGCCGACGATGCTCTCGATGGTCCGCACCGGTTGGTCAATGATCAGCCGCACGCCCACTGCCGATGCGAGATGGTACACACAATCCACCTCGCGCACGCACTGGTCAACCAGCGCGGCGTTATTGACGCTGTCCACGATCAATCGCAGGCGCCGGCCGTCTTCCAGCCCTTCGAGGTTCTCGTAGCGCCCCGTGGAGAGATCGTCCAGCACCAGCACGTCATGGCCCTGAGATAGCAAAAGGCGGCATAAATGGGAGCCGATAAAGCCGGAACCGCCGGTAACCAAGATGTTCATGCGCGTTCTCCTGATGGGCCCCGCAAAAAGGCCGTTGTCGTTGTCAGCGCCGGTAATATACTTCCTCAAATCAGCTTTTTTCCTGCCCTTTCCGTGGTATGTTATGGGTTTCCCGTATTAACCACCGTTGAAAGACCTTTCACCCCAGGACGCCTTTTGAGGAAATCATGAGCAACATTGCTGACAACGACACCATGACCAAACTCGTCGCCCTCTGCAAACGGCGCGGCATCATCTTTCAGAGCTCCGAAATGTACGGCGGCATCAACGGCTTCTGGGACTACGGCCCCAGCGGCGTGCCGCTGCGACGCGCCGTCGAGCAGCTGTGGTGGCGCTATATGGTCGAAGAACGCGACAATGTCGAAGGCCTCGACTCCACCATCATCTGCCATCCCGAAGTGTGGCGCGCATCCGGCCACCTGGCGCAGTTCTCCGACTCCATGACCGACTGCCTCGAATGCAAAAAACGCTACCGCGTCGACCAGCTGGAAAATCCCGGCGTCTGCCCAAACTGCGGGTCGACCAAGATGACCGAACCGCGTGAATTCAACCTGATGATGAAGACCTTCGTCGGCCCCGTCTTTGATGAAGAACATGCCGCTTGGCTGCGCGCCGAGACCTGCCAGCCCATCTTCGTCGATTTCAATACCGTGCGCATCGCCACCCGCCAAAAGCTGCCCTTCGGCATCGCCCAGACCGGCAAGGCCTTCCGCAACGAGATCAACCCGCGCTTCTTCACCTTCCGCAGCCGCGAGTTCATGCAGATGGAAATGGAATTCTTCTGCCGCGACGAAGACTCCATGCAGTGGTTCGACTACTGGCACAAAGAACGCTGGAACTTCTACACGAAGGTCCTCGGCATTCCCGAAAACAAGTTGCGCATCCACTGGCATGACAAGCTGGCGCATTACGCCAAGGCCGCCCTCGACATCGAATTCGAATTCCCCTTCGGCTGGGGCGAGATCGAAGGCGTGCATCACCGCGGCACCTGGGACATGTCCCGCCACTGCGAATTCTCCAAGCAGGAAAAAGACTGCAAGTACTACGACCAGGATACGAAGGACAGCTTCTTCCCCACCGTCGTCGAGACGTCCTGCGGCCTCGACCGCATCTGCCTGATGCTGCTCTGCAATGGCTATGACGAAGACAAGGCTGACACCCAGAAGGAAGGCATGGACGAGGACGTCCGCGTCGTCCTCCGGCTCCCGGCCAAAGTCGCGCCCGTGCAGATCGCCGTGCTGCCCCTGAGCAAGAAGCTCGACGAAAGCGCCTCGGCGCTCTTCCGCAACCTGCGCAAGCAATACCGCGCCAATTACGACGACAGCGGCAGCATCGGCAAACGCTACCGCCGTCAGGATGAAATCGGCACGCCCTTCTGCGTCACGGTCGATTTCGACACCGCCAATGACCAAGCCGTCACGGTCCGCGACCGCGATACCATGACCCAGGAGCGCATCGCCATCGCCGCCCTGCCCGCATACCTGCAAAGCAAAATCTACCCCGACGCCTGAGCGCGCCAGCCTCCCGGCCGCGCCGCCCCACGGCGTGGCCGGCCCTCCAACCACGGGTGCCCATCATGCAACGAAGCAAAGCCTGCCTGACCATCCTCTCGCTCGTTCTGGCCATCAACGCCTGCATCGGTTACCGGGTCTTCAGCAACGAGGCGGAAAAAACCGGCGCGGACGAGGTCTTCCAGCATATCGACACCCTTATGGAGGTCATGCAGATCATCCGTAAAAACTATGTCGATATCGACAAAGTGGACTACCAGGAGCTCATCCGCGGCGCCATGGAAGGCATGACCAGCAAGCTCGATCCCTACAGCGCTTTCCTGCCACCGACCGACTTTCAGTCGCTCATGGAGGACACCGAGGGCGAATTCGGCGGCATCGGCGTGACCATCAGCGTCAAAGACAGCGTGCTCACCGTAGTCTCGCCCATCGCCGGCACGCCTGGCGCCAAGGCCGGCATCATCAACGGCGACCAGATCATCAAGATCGACCAGGAGCCCCTGGAAGACGTCGCCGTTGACAAAGCCGTGGCCCGCCTGCGCGGCAAGCCCGGCACCACCGTGGCCATCACCATCTACCGCCCAGCCACCGACGAAACCATCGACCTGACCCTCGAACGGGCGCTCATTCCCCTTGTCAGCGTCGCCGACGCCACCGTCCTCAACGGCACCCGCATCGGCCATGTCCGCATCACGCAATTCATGGAACCCACCGCCGGACAGCTCCAGGCGGTCCTCGAAGATTTCGTCAAGAAGGACGTCGCCGGGCTTATCATCGACCTGCGCAACAACCCCGGTGGCCTGCTGGACTCCGCTGTGGACATCTGCAGCTTCTTCCTGCCGCCGGGGCAGCTCGTGGTCTCTGTCGAAGGCCGCGAAAACAAGAAGATTGAGCGCAGCCACGAAGACGGTTTCAAGTTCCCCGCCGACAAGCCCGTGCTGCTGCTTATCAACGGCGGCAGCGCCAGCGCGGCGGAAATCACCGCCGGCTGCCTGAGCGACACCGGCCGGGCCATCCTGCTCGGCGAAAAGACCTTCGGCAAGGGCTCCGTCCAAAATGTCGTTCAGCTCCAGGACGGCAGCGCCCTCAAACTCACCATCGCCAAATACTACACGCCCAGCCGCCGCGTCATCCATGAACACGGCATCGAACCTGATATCGAAGACAAGCTCAGCCCACAGGACATCATTGCCATCATCAAAAATGAAGGCGACATGGACAAGCTGCTGGCGATCGACAAGCAGCTGAAACGCGCAGTCGAGGTTCTCAACAGCTACCTGGCCTTCGATAGCGGCAAGGGCACCAACTTCAAGAACCTGCGCAGCCAAGCCGTGCCAGCAAAAGCAGCCACGCCTTGACCCGCTGCGCCGACCGCAGAGAGAACCCACCGCCATGACCGAGATTCATTCGTTCACCGTCGGACTCTTGTCCGTCAACTGCTATCTGCTCTATCATCCGGAAAGCCGCGAGTGCTTGATCGTTGATCCCGGCGATCACGGGGACAGCATCCAGGCCGAGGTCCGCAATCTGTCATTGCAGCCCCGCGGCATCCTGCTCACCCACGGCCACGTGGACCACATTTCGGCGGTGCCCGCCATCGCCAAGGCCTACGGCATCCCGGTGTGGATTCATGAGGCCGACCGCGGGCTCTACAGCAGCCCCGCCAATGCCATTCTGCCATGGATTCCCGCCGCCAAAGACCTGCCCGAGCCCTGCGACACAGCGCCGCAGATCGCCGGCAGCAGCTACGAGATCATCCACACGCCCGGCCATACCCCCGGTTGCGTCTGCTTTTACTTCCCCGCCGAGCAGTTCCTGCTCAGCGGCGACACGCTCTTCCGCGGTACCGTCGGCCGTACGGATTTCCCCGGTGGCAACGCCGCGCACCTCATGGCGTCCATCAAGAATAAGTTGCTCGCCCTGCCGGACCGGACCACCGTCTACCCCGGCCACGAAGCGCCAACGACCATCGCCCGCGAACGACCCAATTTCATCAACTGACGACGCGCCACGGCGCCCCGACCAATACCCAATAACATTTTCTTTACAGCTGCCGGCCGGCGCCTCCCCGCGCTACGCCCGGCGGCATATTCGACCTGAGCAGCAGAAGGACCTAACATGGCTGGCAAACGCATTCTCTCCGGCGTACAATCATCCGGCACGCTCCACATCGGCAACTACTTCGGCATGATGCGCCCGTCGCTGTCCCTCCAGGAGGGCAATGACTGTTACTACTTCATCGCCAATTACCACGCGCTGACTCAGCTGCCCGATCCGGCACTGCTCCGCCAACGCACTTTCGATGTCGCCGTGGACTTTCTGGCCTGCGGGCTCAACCCCGATACCACCGTGTTCTTCCGCCAGTCGGACGTGACCGAAGTGCAGGAGCTCACCTGGATTCTGTCCTGCCTGACCCCCGTCGGCCTCCTCGAACGTTGCCACAGCTACAAGGACAAACTCGCCCGCGGCATGGAAGCCAACCACGGCCTCTTCGCTTACCCCGTGCTCATGGCGGCGGACATCCTCCTCTATAACTCACAGCTCGTCCCCGTCGGCAAAGACCAAAAACAGCACCTCGAAGTCACCCGCGATATCGCCATCCGCTTCAATAACCGCTACGGCGATATCCTCACCGTCCCCGAAGCCATGATCCAGGAAGACGTCGCCGTTATCCCCGGCCTCGACGGCCAGAAAATGTCCAAGAGCTACGACAATACCATCGAGATCTTCGGCGAGGGCAAGCCCATCCGTCAGAAATTCATGAAGATCATCACTGACTCCACCCCCATGGAAGAGCCTAAAAATCCCGATACCTGCAATGTCTTCGCCCTCTACAAACTCATGGCGACGCCCGAAGAACAGGCCGAACTCCGCCAACGCTACCTCGCCGGCAATATGGGCTACGGTCACGCCAAACAGGCACTCTTCGATAAATACAGCGAGTTCTTCGCACCCATGCGCGAACGCCGGAAACAACTCCTCGAAAAACCACAGCTCGTCGAGGACGTCCTCCAGGACGGCGCCGCCCGCGCCCGTAAGGTCGCGCAACAGACCCTCCAACGCGTCCGCCAAGCCGTCGGCCTGGCCTGAAGGAAGACACCCGCCACTCGTGTGCGCTGAATGCCCACGGCAAGCCGTGGGCCACGGAACGCCCGAGCCTTCGCGCCCTCACGTAAGGGGCCCCTGCCTTCTTCGCGCCTTCCCGTCTTCGCGTGAGGCAAAAAAAGCCCCACAGCAAGCCGTGGGGCCACGGTACCTTCGCGCCTTCCCACCGGCGGCGTGACTTGCCGCGCCAGCGGCAAGACACGCCGCCAAAATCTGCGTTAATCTGCGGAATCTGCGGATAACAAAGTCTTCTTCGCGCCTTCGCGTCTTCGCGTGAGGCAAAAAAAGCCCCACAGCAAGCCGTGGGGCCACGGTACCTTCGCGCCTTCCCACCGGCGGCGTGACTTGCCGCGCCAGCGGCAAGACACGCCGCCAAAATCTGCGTTAATCTGCGGAATCTGCGGATAACAAAGTCTTCTCCGCGCCTTCGCGCCTTCGCGTGAGGCCCCCTGCGCCTTCGCGCCTTCGCACCGGCGGCGTGACTTGCCGCGCCAGCGGCAAGACGCGCCGCCATCTTCCCTGTCTTCTTCGCGCCTTCGCGCCTTCGCGTGAGGCAAAAAAAGCCCCGCAGCAAGCCGTGGGGCCACGGTACCTTCGCGCCTTCCCACCGGCGGCGTGACTTGCCGCGCCAGCGGCAAGACACGCCGCCAAAATCTGCGTTAATCTGCGGAATCTGCGGATAACAAAGTCTTCTTCGCGCCTTCGCGTCTTCGCGTGAGGCAAAAAAAGCCCCACAGCAAGCCGTGGGGCCACGGTACCTTCGCGCCTTCCCACCGGCGGCGTGACTTGCCGCGCCAGCGGCAAGACACGCCGCCAAAATCTGCGTTAATCTGCGGAATCTGCGGATAAAAAGACGCCTGGAAAGTTATCCGACTTTGGCGCCGGGAGCGATATCGCCATCGACGCCGAGCAGTCGCAGCTCCTTGCCTCTCTTAGCGGCCAGGAGCATCCCCTGTGATTCCACGCCGCAGAGCGTCGCCGGTTGCAGGTTCGCCACCATGACGATGGTCTTACCCACGACATCCGCCGGCTGATAGAATTTGGCGATGCCGGCGACAATCTGGCGCTTCTCGCCACAGTCCACCTGCAGCTTCAGCAGCTTATCGGTGTTTGGCACCGGCTCGGCGGCCAGCACTAGCGCCGTGCGCAACTGCAGCCGGGCAAAGTCCTCAATACCGATCAGGGCGACATTTTCCGGCGCCTTCTCCGGCGCGGCCCCGGCCTTCTCTCCGCCCTTCACGGGCGCGGCTGGCGCCGGTGCGGCCGGCGCGTTGTTTTTCTGGTCCTGCTTTTCGATTTTGGCCCAGCTGTCCTTCAGTCCGACCGTCCGGTTAAACACGGGCTTCTCGGGCTTGTAGTCATAGCGGTCGGCGCAGAAATAGCCCACGCGTTCAAACTGCACGCGGTCCTCGGGCTTAAGCGTCGCCAAGGCCGGCTCGATCTTGCAGCCGGGCAGAACCTGCAGCGCGTCGGGATTGAGATTTTCCACGAAGTCGTGGCCGTCCTCGACGTCCTCCGGGGCTTCTTTGGCGAAGAGCCGGTCGTAGAGGCGCAGTTCGGCATCGATGGCGTGGCTGGCCTCGACCCAGTGGATCGTACCCTTGATCTTGCGGCCGTCGACCGGGTTGCCGCCCTTGCTGTCGGGATCGTAGGTACAATGCACTTCGGCGATGCTGCCGTCGGCATTCTTCACCACCTTTTCGCAGGCGATGATGTAGCCCCAGCGCAAGCGCACTTCCTGTCCGGGCGTCAGCCGGAAATACTTGGGCGGGGCAACCTCGCGGAAGTCGTCCTGATCAATGTACAGCTCGCGACCGAAGGGGATTTTGCGCGTGCCGGCCGCGGCATCTTCGGGGTTATTCACGGCTTCCAGCCATTCGACCTGACCGGCCGGGTAGTTACTGATCACCAGCTTCAGCGGCTTCAGCACCGCCATGTAGCGCGATGAACTCTGGTTGAGCTCGTCACGCAAACAGCTCTCCAGCAGCGCCACGTCCGTAATGCCATTGAACTTGGTGATGCCAGCGCGCTGCAAAAACGCATGAATGGCGCTCGGCGTATAGCCACGGCGGCGCAGGCCGCAGAGCGTCGGCATGCGCGGATCGTCCCACCCGTGAACGTATTTCTCCTGCACCAGCCGCAGAAGTTTGCGCTTGCTCATCACGGTGTAATTGAGATTCAAACGCGAAAACTCGATCTGCCGTGGCTTGTGCACGGGCAGCGGCTGCAGAAACCAGTCGTAAAGCGGCCGGTGGATCTCGAACTCCAGCGAGCACAGCGAGTGCGTGATGCCCTCAATGGAGTCCTCCAGGCCGTGCGCCCAGTCGTACATCGGATAGATGCACCACGTGTCGCCGCTGCGGTGGTGCGACGTGTGCTGGATGCGGTACATCACCGGGTCACGCAAATTGATGTTCGGCGCCGCCATGTCGATCTTCGCCCGCAGCACCTTCGCGCCATTGGGAAACTCGCCGGCGCGCATCCGCCGAAAGAGATCGAGGTTCTCGGCCACCGGGCGGTTCCGCCAGGGGCTTTCCTTGCCGGCCTCAGTCAGCGTGCCGCGCGTCTCGCGGATCTCCTCCGCGCTCTGCTCGTCCACGTAGGCCAGGCCCTTCTCGATCATCATCTCAGCGTATTCGTACATCTTCGCGAAATAATCCGACGCGTAGCGGACCTCGCCTTCCCACTGGTAGCCCAACCAGCGCACGTCCTCCTTGATGGCATCGACGTATTCGACATCTTCCTTGCTCGGGTTGGTGTCATCCATGCGCAGCATGCACTTGCCCTGGTAGTCACGGGCAATGCCGAAATCGATGCACAGCGCCTTCGCATGACCTATGTGCAAATAGCCGTTAGGCTCCGGTGGAAAACGCGTGCGGATGTCGCCAAGCTGGTACTTGCCGGAACGAATGTCCTCGTTGATGATTTCCCGGATAAAATCGGTCGCGGCCGGCAATGCCGGCTCGGCGGGCTTGGCGTGGTCACTCATCGGTCACTTCCTCGCGTTCGTCGTTCACTCGTTCGTGCTTGCACATCCGCCTGCGGCGGAGCAAGTGGCTAATATAATGGCCACAGACACCCTGACAATGCGACAGCGGCACATGCGCGGGTATATTAAGCGACACTGTGGCAGGCGCCACGGCACTATCGTCCATAACTTTAGCGAAAGAACTTCCCCAGCCAAAAACAAACGCATGAAATTACTCCAAAACAGCAACAAACCGGCATTGATCTTCAAGAATGACCAGGTCTCCTTCGACCAGCTCATCGGCGTCACCGCCGTCTATGCCCGCCTCGTTGCCGCCGCGTCGGGGGATCGCGTGGCAATCTTTTCGGAAAACCGTCCCGAGTGGGTCTACGCGTTCTACGCCGCCTGGCGCAAGCACGCCATACCCGTGCCGATTGACGCCATGGCCAGTGTCGATGAAATCGCCTACATCCTCAAAGATAGCACGCCCGTCGCCGTCTTCGTGTCGCCAAAAAATGTCGAGACCATGGAGAAGGCCATTGCCATGGCCGAATGCCAGACGAAACTCATCGTCTTCACCGACATCGCCATACCCGCCACCATTCCCGACGAGGACAAAGTCTTCCCCGAAGCCGCAGACGACGACACCGCCGTAATCATCTACACGTCCGGCACCACCGGCAGCCCCAAGGGCGTCATGCTCAGTTACGAGAATCTCCGCGCCAATCTCATCGCGGTATCCGAGCAGGTGCCCATCTACAAAGCCACCGACCGGGTGATGATCCTCCTGCCGCTGCATCACGTCCTGCCCCTCCAAGGCACCCTGATCATGCCGCTATCTATCAACGCCACCTGCGTCATGTCACCCTCCATGGTCGCCGCCGATATCCTCCAAACCCTCGCCGACCATCACGTGACCCTCTTCGTTGGCGTGCCCAGACTCTATATCCTCCTCCGTGACAGCATGAAGAGCCGCATCCGCCAGAGCAAGGTCGCCTCGGCACTCTTCGCCCTCGCCGCCGCCGTCAACTCCCTGGCATTCTCCCGCGTGATCTTCAAATCCGTGCAGAAGAAATTTGGCGGCGCCATGCGCCACATGCCCTGCGGTGGCGCCTCGCTGGACCCGCAGGTGGTCAAGGACTTCCGTACCCTCGGCTTCGAGATCCTCATGGGCTACGGCATGACCGAAACCGCGCCAATGATCTCTTTCACCAAGCCCAACGCCCCACGCGCCGGCTCGTCTGGACAAGTCATACCCTGCAATGAAGTCCGCGTCGTCGATGGCGAAATCACCGTCCGCGGCAAAAATGTCATGAAGGGCTACTACAAACGCCCCGAGGAAACCGCCGCGATCATCAAGGACGGCTGGCTCCATACCGGCGACCTCGGCTACGTCGACGACGATGGCTTCATCTTCATCACCGGCCGCAAGAAGGAAATCATCGTCCTCCCCAACGGCAAGAATATCAATCCCGACGAGGTCGAGCAGAAGATCATCAAGATGTCCGACTGGATCGCGGAAATCGCCGTGCTGGGCTCGGGCGACTCGCTCCAGGCGCTGATCCTGCCGCACTTCCAGAATCTCCAGGCGCAAGGCGTGCTCAATATCGAAGAGTCCATCCGCCAGCAAGTCATCGCCCACTACAACCAGCAGGCATCAAGCTACAAACGCGTCTTCAAATGCACCTTCGTCACTGACGCCCTGCCCCGCACCCGCCTCGGCAAGCTCAAACGCCATGAGCTCGAAACAATCGCCAAAGCCGGCAACGCCCGCCAAAAAGAGGCCGTCGCCGAACCCGACAGCGAGGCATACCGCGTCATCAAGGAGTACCTCGTCGGCCAGCTCGGACAAGATATCCATCCCAACGACCATTTTGAAATGGACCTCAGCCTGGACTCCCTCGGCAAAGTCAGTTTCCAAGTCTTCCTCAGCGGCACCTTCAGCGTGGAAATTCCCGAGCAGATGCTGCTCGAACACCCCACGCCCGCCAAGCTCGCCGCCAAAATTCACGATCTCGGCCACGACACCATCGCCGCCAGCAGCGGCTTCAAATGGGGCAAGATCCTCCGTGAAAAAATCGCCGTGAAACTACCCCGGAGCTGGTTCACCCACCAGTGGCTCAATCTCTTCTCCAAGAGCATCCTCCACAGTGTCTTCAAACTGCGTGGCGAGGGCGTGGAGAATATCCCCGACGGCCCCTGCGTCTTCGCCCCCAACCACCAGAGCTACCTCGACGCCTTCTTCATCTCGGCGTTCATGAAAAAAGGCGTTCTCAAACAGACCTTCTTCTACGCCAAGGCCGAACACCTCCGCCGCGGCTGGCAGCGCTTCATGGCTAACCGCCATAATGTCATCATCATGGACGTCAACAGCGACCTCAAGCTGTCCCTACAAAAGCTGGCCAGCGCACTAGCGCAAGGCAAGAAGGTCATTATCTTCCCCGAAGGCACCCGCACCGTCGACGGCCAGCTGGGCACCTTCAAACAAACCTTCGCCATCCTCGGCCGCGAACTCAATGTGCCCATCGTACCCATCGCCATCGCCGGCGCCTACCAGGCGCTGCCACGAAATCGCTTCTTCCCCAAACTCTTCAAGCCGGTCGCCGTGTCCTTCCTCCCACCCATCGTCCCACAGGCAGGCGACGACTATGGCTCGCTGGTGGACAAGGCCGTCAGCCAGATCCGCGCCAAACTGGCCAGCAAGCAGCCACCGGAGCAGCCCTCTGTATGAGTGAACAGACCGGAACAGGTCTTGCGCAACCCCGCCACTACGCCGTCCTCGGCGGCGGTGGCTTCCTCGGCCGAGCCATCGTCCGCATGCTCCGGGCTCGCGGTGACGCCGTCCGGGTCTTCGGCCGCCACCGCTACCCCGAGGTCGAAGCCCTGGGCGCCGAATGCGTGGTCGGTGATGTCCGCGATCCCGCCGCCGTCATGCGCGCCTGCCAGGGCTGCCACACCGTGTTCCACACCATCGCCATCTGCGACATCATCCGCGACAAACGCCTGTACTACGAGGTCAATGTCCGCGGCAGCGCCAATGTCCTACGGGCCTGCCTCGAAAACAAGGTCCGCTGCCTGGTCTACACCAGCACCCCCAGCGTCGTCATCGCACCGCACCATATCATTCTCGGCGATGAATCCCTGCCCTACCTCGACCACTACCTGGCGCCCTACCCGAAAACCAAGGCCATCGCTGAAAAAATGATCCTTGACGCCGACAACTGGGAGATGGTCCCGAACTCGCCCGCGGACGACCGCCGCGAGCTCGGCGAACACAATGTCACTCGCCTCCGCACTTGCGCCATCCGCCCCCATCTCATCTGGGGGCCGGATGACCCGCATATCCTCCCGCAACTCTTCGCCTTCACTCTGGAAAAACGCCTGCGCATCATCGGCGACGGCCTGAACCAAGTCAGCATCACCTACGTGGACAACGCCGCCCACGCCCACATCCTGGCCGCCGACGAACTCGCCGGCCAGGCGCGCTGCGCCGGCAAGGCCTACTTCGTCCACGACACCGAGCCCGTCGTGCTCTGGGATTGGATCAACAGTCTCCTGGCCAGCCTGCACTTGCCCACCGTGACCCGCCGTGTCGACTACCGCAGCGCCTACATCGTCGCCGCACTTTGCGAATGGCTCACGGCCGGGCTGCCCTTCCTCGGCCCCGCCAAAATGACCCGCTTCGTCACCAACGAACTGGCATTCTCCCACTCCTTCAGCCACGAACGCGCCAGCAGAGACTTCGGCTACCAGCCCATCGTCTCACCACAACAGGCCCTTGACAACGTCATCGCCTGGGCTAACCAACAAAAACTCTACCAGTCGTAAAAAACAGCCAGTTTTCCTCAAAAACCGAAGGTCAGCTGCCGGCCGCCGCTCGCAGCCGGCGCAGCCGGTGCAGCGGCCTTGGCCGGCGCGGCTTTCTCACCGTCGTCATCGCTGTCACCCAATAGCGCGGCCAGCGCGGCCTCGTCCAGTTCCTCAACCACGCCGTCACGCGTGATGGCCCGCAGCATCCGCACAAAAATGCGCCCGCGGGATTTCTTGGCCAAAAACTCGGCATCGCCGACCACGATCATCTCGCGGCGGCTGCGGGTATGCGTCACGTTCACGCGGTTCGGATCGTCCACAAAACCCACGCTGCGCCCACCAGAGCGCACGTAGGAGATAATCACCACGTCGCTCTCGCCGCCCTGAAAACTGTCCACCGTCGAAATACGCTGGTGCACAAACTGCTCCCACTCCGCCGCAGCAATGCCCGCCGGTGGCGCCGACAGCATTTTGCGCAGCAAGCGCAGCTGCCGACGATAGGGCGTAATCACCGTGATTTCATTGAGCGGATAGCACCCGCTGTACTCGCGCACCAGCGCCGCGCAAATCTCGGCCTCCAAGCGGTTCTCAATGCCCGGTTGGCCTGCGGTCACGACCTGTTCGCGCCGGCGTGCGACAGGCAGCTGCGACGTGCTGACAAAGCGCAGCGTCGATGCCGGATAGCGCAGCAGCCGTTCTTTGTAGCCCAGCTGGTAGTACTCCGCCGTCGGTGCCGCCTGCACCTGCGCGTTGTAAAACAAATGCGATGCAAAGCGCATCAGCCGGGGATTTTGGCAGCGGTAACTGTTGCGCAACAACAGCGTCGGAAAATGGCGGAACTCCTGCAGCCAGCCCAAAAAACTCCCGCCGATGAAAGCGCGCTCGTCACGCGTCAGCGCCCGGCCGGCCGTGGCAAACTCCGACCATATCTCCCGCGGCAACGGAAAGGGCGGCAGCTGTTGCGGATCACCAAAGAACAGCGCCCGCCGCGCCATACACAGGCACAGCAGTGTTTCGGCGGCGCCGCCCATGCCCGCTTCGTCAAAGACAATCACGTCAAACAGCCCGTTGCGGCTGATTTCCTCCGCGAGCGACGGCGAGCGCAACAAGCCGATCGGCGTCCCGGCGTGCAGCGCGCAGCCCGTCGCGGCGTTGCGGGCCGCAAACGCCGCCTGGACCGCCTCGTCGCCATGCCAACACTGATCGGCGACGTCGTCCTGCACGGCCTCCCGGGAACTGCCATGGCGCAGCAACGGCATGTCCAGGAGCCGCCGACAAAGGTTGTCCAGCGCCGCGTTCGACGGCGCGGTAATCAGTACCCGCTGTGGCTGCCGACAAAGCTCCCGCAGCATCTTCTCGACCACGCAGGTCTTGCCGGTACCCGGCGGACCCTGAATCAGCACCACGCTGTGCAACGGATCAAGACAAGCTCCCACCGCGCGACTCTGCCAGCTGTCCAGGGTACCCAGCTGCGGCCCCGGCCGAAACAAATACGGCACGCTGCTTAATCCCAACACGCCACGCAGCACCGCCTGCTCCGGTATTTCACTGGCCGCCAGCAAACGCTGTAGCTCCTGCAACGAACGAGTCACAAAGGCCTGCGGCGATTTCCGCAGGCCAGCACAGAGCTGCCCATCCAAAGGGCGCGTCTGTGAGGGATCGGTCCAGCTCAGGGTGCCAATCAACTCGTCGCTGTCGAGAATGTCAACCACGAAGTCCGCCACGGGCGCCTTCGGCTGCCCGAAAGGAAAGACCACCAGGCGACTGCCCTCGCGCAAAGGCAAGGTCGCGTCGCTCCGCACAGGCAGTTTCAACACGCAGACGCCCGCAGCCGGCGCCGGCGACAGGTTCTCCGCACCGGCAAAATCCATCACAAAACGCTCCTCAGCCGCCAAGAGTTTCTTCGCCGTCTCAACTAGCAGGACCAAGCGCCGCCCCACAGCCCAAGTCGTCCCGGCTGGTATTTCCGCCGGCGGAATGGATACGTCGGCTGCCCCAGGGCCGGCATGGGTGGCCATAGCCGCTTCAGCTGTCGCCGGCACGCCTAGATTGAAGGTAAGCTGCGGGCTGGATTCGTCTGCGGCCATATCTGCCAGGACCTTGCCCACCAGCGCTAACCGCGTCCGCGCGCTACTCTTCTCCAAGCTGCGAATAATGTCCTCGGGATAGCGCCCCCGCAGGGACTGCAACGCGTCAAGAATCATCGCGTTCTGCACGTGCTTAAGGTCCACGCCGGGATATTGCTCGCGCACCTGCGCCACCACATCGGACATGACCTCGACCCGCTCGCCGTAACTGCGATCGTCATCACCGTGCCGTTCCGGCTTCTGTGCCGTCACCTGCAGGGCGCCGTCAACAAACCGCAGCAGAACCAGCTGCGTCTCGTCATCGTCCTCCACCACCAGCGCCGCGCAATGCTCGTCATCATGCCAAGTAAAATGCGCCACCCGCTCACCAGTCGCTGCCCCCGGCGCCAGCACCTGCCGCCGCCCCAGCCGCAAGCCAGCCGCTGGCACCACAAAGGGCTCCGGACGACAAGCGTCCTCCCACAGGCAATAGAACTGCCGACTCTGCACCAGCTCCTGATTCGTCGCCCACAGTTTCTCAGCTTCCGCTATGTAGCCACTGACTTTTGCAAATTCGGTCATGGTAGCCTATATCGCCGGCCAACCGGCTTCCTTACCGTAGATAACGAAAAGCCTCTGCCCGGCCATGGCACTGCGCTTGTTGCCGGACAGAGGCCCGAAGTCGTCATGAATGTCATCTCGCATGTATGGCGCATGCACAATAAACACAGGCGATGACCCTCAGCATGGTCGCGCCTGAATCCACCGTGCGCTCAGTCTTCCAACGGCCGCATCACTACCGGACCAAACTCCGGCTTGCCCGCATTGTCCACAATCGTGACAATGTATTTCTGAGGACGCTTGTCGGTCCCCAGGAAGGTCACGCCACCGTGCAGCTTGGAGGCCCAGTCCGCAGACTTGCGCACTGTCTCCAGGGTGGTCTCCAAACCAACCACGCGTTTATGCAAACCCGATACTTTTGCCAAAGCTCCAGCACATAGCACCAGCGTGATCAGATTCGTCACCAACAACAACACCAGCAGCAGCGTCGCATTGCCATTGCGTGACGACGACGCAACAGCAGCAGCAGCTGGTCGCGAAACTGCCGCAACAACGGGCTGTGCCGCCGGCGTAATCACCGCCGAACGCGTCGCCGTCGCCGATGGTGGCGCTACAGCCGCAGCCGGCTTGGCGCCGCCCAGCGACGCCTGCGTCGCCGAGGGCATCGCGCCCACCGCCGGCTTCACTTTTGCACCAAGACCCTTACCCATCAATGGCTTGCCACCAGCTGCACCCAAACGCGCGCCCGCCGCTGGACGACTCTGCGTCGCACCCGGGGTACCCGCCGCCGCCTGCTCGGGCTGCGCCTGTTGCTCGTCTGGAGCGGGCTTAGCAGAAGTATCGGCCTGTCCGCTATTCTCGCCCTGGGCCGCATTCTCACCCTGCGCGTCGTTCTTCTTGTCATCGCCGAATGCCGCCAAAATCGCATCTTCCAACTTGTCGCTCATGTCGTAGCTCCATATCGGCCCACTGGCCGTTTCGCAGACTTAGTCTCGCCATTTCTGACAAGGGCTCACTCAGCAAGTCAACGGCCTAGTGTATTCACCGCGATCACGTTGTCAAGCATACCACCGCATTTTCCGACACGGACACCGGAATCGGTCAGCGCCGAAGGCGCGCACTGTCTTGAGCGCCGAAGGCGCGCCTTCGGCGCTCAATGCAGGTCGCCCTTACAGGGCTCTATTTTGATGTGCCCTCTACCCATGGCTACGCGCCTTCGGCGCCACGGAATGGACAGCAGTCGCAGTTATTATCCAGGGCCAGACAGAAATTTTTGTATATGTCGATCAGTCCTTGTTGGTGGCAGACGCTGCGGATGAGTTCGCGCGAACGGCTCGGTGGCGCCAAAAAACGCTGGATGGCCTCCTTCAGCAGCCGGTTTTCCTGGCTGGGCGGCAAGAGAACATAGGCGTCGCGAACGCGTTGCGCGGCGGCGCTGTCCGCCCCGGCCGTCAGCGCGAGCTGCGCATTCAGGTAGGGCAGGAAGACATTGGCAGCGATATCCAGCAATCGTGGCGGCCCGAGCAGGTCTGCCGCCGGCTTGATGGCATGGCCAAAATCGCGGTATCCCCGCCAGCTCTGCGCCGCCGTCAGCGGCGCCTGCATGGCCTTGCGCAATAGTCGTGCATTACTACTGCTTAGCGCCAGCTGCTGCAGCCATTGCGCCGGCCGATAGTCCACCCGCCGCAGCCACGACAGCCCCGCCGCGAGACGCCGTTGCGGGCTGTTGTAGGGGCGAGCACTACCGCTATGCCAGTCCAGTTCCAGCCGGGTATGACCGCAACGCCACCAGCGTTGCCACAGATCGGCCACGGCGTCGCGCCATTCGGGCAGCACCTCGTCTTGCGTCGGATCTGGCAGCAACCCCGCCATGCCGAAAAGCAGCGCCTCGCGGTCTTCGTCGCTTGGCAGGGCCTGCAGTCGTTCCAGTGGCGCTGCCTCGGCCAAGGCGCGGAATGCCTCGCGGTGATTCTTGTAGCCCAGGCAATCGAAGAAACCCACGTAGAGCGCCTGATCCGACCCCAGTTCAGCCGCGCTTCGCAGCAGGTGCAGGCCCTTGTTCTCCAAACGCGCCAGCCCCGCCGCATTCAGAATCGTGCGCAGCTGCTCGTCGTCCGTCAACGCCCAACGCAGAGCGCACGCGCCGGCGCGCACCTGGCGGGCGTAGGGATAGCACGCGTCTTCCATCTGCCAGAGCAATTTCTCCCAGGCCGCGCTGAGAAACTCGCTCAGCACCAGCGTTTCGAGCTCCGGTCGCGGCGGCGGCGCATCGTCCTGCCACACCGCGTGGAGAATCACGCCGTTGTATGCCGGGTCCTGCTGATGGCCATGCCGGTGCCAATCCGAGCTGCGGCGATGTATCTCCACATCGCCATGCAACAAACGCCCGGCAATCACCAGGCTCGCGCCGCGAAAATCCGGCCCACCGGACACATTCCACACCCCCGGCGATATCACCTGCAGGGCCTGGCCGCTCACCGTCGTCAAAGCCGGCGCCAAATGCCGTTCATTCCAGATAATCTGCAAAAAACGCTCGTTGAACTGACAGCCCGGCCAGCCATCAACAGCGCCGCCCTCCGCTATCACCCCACCACCGCTCGGGACCTCCCCCCCGCCAGGGAACACACCGCCGCTCCCCAGCGCCCGGCATGCCCGCAACCGTGGCAGGTATTCCGCGCGCAACCACCGCCCCGCCGCAACCGCAACCCCGTCGTCTTTCCGATCGCCATTCATGCCAACCGCCTCCATAGCCAATCACGCACCTACACAACCCGCAAGGTGGGGAAAATTGTATTGTCGGCGCCGACGGCGCCACAGAGGCAAGATGGCATCGCGGCGCGACAGATCAATGGCGGTAATGGCATAATGTGATTTTGTAGTCGCGGCTATAACCTTATGCTGTTTTGGGGGATATATTAGCCTTTCCATTTCGGCTATCTGACAAAGGACTCGCTACATGGAACACGCTATCATCACTGGTATCGACCACCCGGCCGTGGCCGCCGTTGAGCCCGCGCGACTAGCGCAATGGTACATCGCGGTGCTAGGCTACACGGAATATCACCGCACTGACCGCAATGTGTGGATACTCGCGGCACCAGACGGGTCGCTGCTGGAAGTCATGCCCAAAGACGACACGGCCCGGCCCGCCCGCACGACCTGGACGCCCGGCTGGTCGCACCTGGCGCTGCGCGTCAACGACCTCAACCAAGCCGCCGCCATACTCCGCGACCACGGCGTGGTCTTCCCCGATGCGCCGGTGCCCGCCATTGGCGGCGGTCAGCTGCTCAATTTCGTTGATCCCGAAGGCAATATGCTGCAAATCGTTTCTCGTTCATAAATAGCCAGCAAGAGCAAACAGAACCACAGCACGCGAAAGGCCTCGTACGATGATCACCGCTCAAGAAGTCAAAGCTCACGCCAAGCGTCTTGGCGCCGACCTGGTCGGCATCTCCCCCATGAGCCGTTTTGAGGGCGCGCCCAAGCAGATGGACGCCCGCTACATCTTTCCGAACGCCAAGTCAATGATCGTCCTCGGCTTCCGTATTGCCCGCGGCACCCTGCGCGGCATCGAAGAAGGCACGCTGTTCAGCAACTACCCGTCCATGGGCTATGCGGCCATCAACCAGATTTACGGCCCGATGGTCCTCTGGAACCTCACCCGCATCCTGGAAGACGAGGGCCACGAAACCATCCCCATGCTCAACGCCAACGGCGGTGAAGCCCTCAACCCCGTCACCGGCAAATTCCGCAAAGGCTGGAGCCGACCCGTCGCCGATGGCAAGCCCTACCCCGACGTGCTCGTGCACTTCCGCCTCGCCGCCTACATGGCCGGCCTCGGTGAAATCGGCTGGAGCAAGGTCTTCCTCACCCCCGAATTCGGCCCGCGCCAGCGCTTCGCCATTCTCCTCACCGACGCCGAGCTCGAACCCGATCCAATCTATGAAGGCAAAATCTGCGACCGCTGCAAACTCTGCGTCAAGCACTGCCACGGCAACGCCATCAGCATGGACGAATCCGTGAAGGTCACCGTCGCCGGCCACGAACTCGAATGGAACAAACTCGACCCCCTCGCCTGCGAAAAAGGCATCCAAGGCGGTCTCGGCAAAGAGCTTAGTCCATTCGATGGCGAATATCCCCGCATGTACGGCTACGGCCGCGCCATCGAAGGCGCCTGCGGCTGCATCCGCGCCTGCATGATGCACCTCGAAGAACGCAAGAAAATCAAAAACCTCTTCCACAACAAATTCCGGTCGACGCCGCAATGGGAAATCGACCGCAGCAAGCCCTACGAACTCACCCAGGACGTGCTGGATTACTACGGCAAAAAGGACATGATCGAAGACGTCGACGAGTACATCAAGTACAACGCCCGCGACAACTACGGCACCGCCAACAAGAAAACGGACAAGCCCAACCCGCTGATCGACTGACCCGTCCCCAAAGCCACAGTCCATTCGGCCCATACGCGGGTAGCGACGCCACTTGGCGCCGCGACCCGCTGTTTCGTATCCCCAGCAACGCATGCCACAGCAGGACCCGCCATGCCCCACGCTAATCCGCCCTTCACTTTCGCCGTCGGCTATCAGCAACCTGAAAATGGCGAACGCTTCAGCGACATCGTGGCAGACTACCAACCACAGGTCGGCGAAGTCTATTTCGCTTGGGTCGGCACGCCCTCCGGCCGACCGATCCTCGGCGCCCATGACGATGACAGCGATGCCATCCAAGACGTGCTCGAAGAAGACCTCAAAGCCCTGCGCCAGCTCGGCGTGAAGCTCGACATTCTCTTCAACGCCAACTGCTACGGCGCGCACGCCTTCAGCCGCGAGCTGGATAACAACGTCCGCGGCGTCATGGACTACCTCGGCGAACTGGGCTGCCAGCCAGACATCATCACCACGACCTCGCCGGCCATCGCCCATATCAGCAAAACACACTTCCCGGCCGTCGAAGTTCGCGCCTCCGTCAATATGCGCATTGGCAGCACCCAGGCCATGAGCTACGTCGATGATCTCTTCGATAGCTTCTATCTGCAACGCGACCGCCAGCGCGATCTCCGCCACGTCGCCAGCGTGCACCAGTGGTGCGAGCGGCATCATAAAAAACTCTGCCTGCTCGCCAACAGCGGCTGCCTCAAATACTGCCCGGGACAGACGTTCCACGACAATTTCCTGGCCCACATCGCCAAAGTCGAAACGATGGACAACCTCCCCGGCTGGAATCCGCACGTGTGCTGGAATCTCTACCGCAAGCCCGAGCACTTCGTGGAATTCCTCAAGGCGACCTGGATCCGTCCAGAAGACCTCCATCACTACGCCGGCATGGTCCACACCGTCAAACTAGCTACCCGCCAGCACTCCCATCCCCGCGTGGTCATCGGCGCCTATGCCAACCAGTCCTTCGCCGGCGATCTGCTCAGCCTGACCGAACCCGGCTTCTCCACCGCCTTCGCACCATTCTACATCGATAACCAGGCATTCCCACCCGACTGGGCCGAACACATGGCCCAATGCCCCGAAAACTGCGACAGCTGCCACTACTGCCAAGACGTCCTCAATCTCGTCCTCAAAAACAGCAACGGGGGCAGATGGGACGTAGGGGACGTAGGGGACGAATAGGACGTAGGGGGATGGGACGAATGGGACGGATCACCCCCACACCCCTCGCTCGCCAATTCCGCTGACGCGTGTCGCGCCCCAATATCTGCCTTCTGCCGCCGCCCATTCTTTGCCGCGAAGCGGCAGAAGCGCTGAAGGCGCGAAACATACCAGCCCAGGGCAAGCAGCGCTGAAAGCGCGCGCCGCCCTGGGTATAACGGCGACAATGTTCGTGTTCCTCGGCCTCTTTGGCCCCAGTCGGCGCAGCTGACTGGGGCCAAAGAGGCAATGGAACTCATTGACTGCGCATCTTCGGCTGCGGCCGCCGGCCCTTCCCCTCCCCCGCAAACTCATCATTCCTCCCCCCCCTCCTCAGAATTGCCCGTAGCGTTCGATGGCGGCCATGATGAGCCGCATGCCGGTGAGTCGGCTGCCGTTGTTGATGGACCCGGCGGTGGCGAAGACCAGCCCGCGTTGTTCGCGCGCCTCGGCGAAGTCGCGTAGGAATTCGCGCACCATCCCTTCTTCGTCATTGCGACTGTAGGTAAATGGCGCCAGTTGGCCGTGAATGACCGCCCGCGGGCAATGCTGGCGGATATCGCGCACGCGCAGCGTCGGTCCGAAATTCACCCCGCGCAGGTCCAACTCGCCCAGCAGCGGCAACAGATGCCCCATGGCCGAGTCGCTATGCTGAAAGCGGTGATTGCCGGGCTCCGGCGCATAGTGCCCGAACACCGCCCGGTGAATCGGCATGGCAAAAAAGTCATACATCTCGGGCGAAAACAGACAGCAGTTGTCATCCGCCCACGACCAATGCCGCGCGCGCGCGACGTCCTCCGCCTGCGCCTCGGCATCCAGCACCCCGGCCCGTGCAAGTATTGCCCGCGCCAGCACGTCGCTGAAACGACGTAGCAAATCCGGATTGTCATAGTAAAGCATGAGGAGATTTTCCGCGCCAAATATCGAGCACGCGAAGGTACAGGGCCCGCGCTGGCCCCGGTACAGCGGCACTTTCAGACCCAGGGCCGTCAGCCGCGCCTTTTCGCTCGCCCAGTTTTCCGGCAGCAGGAAGTCCCGCAGATTCTCCAGCCGGCGTTCAACGCGATCCAGCAAAGCGGCCAGCGACGCCTCGTCGTGCGCAGACTGCTTCAGCCACCACGACCCCGATGCGCCCCCTTCCCAGACATTCTCGGCCTCAAAAATGTCATACAGCTCCTTGACCCTTGGCCACTGCCGCGCCAAGTCGGGCAATTTTTCCGGCAAAATGCGCCGGCCGACGATCTTTTCGGCCTTGTCGTTGTAACGCCGGCACAGCTCCACGCCCCAGGCCGGTTCGCTGTATTGAAAACGCCACCAGTCCTGTTCGACGCCGAGCTCGTCAAACACGCACTCCCAGGTCAGCGTCGCTCCGAATGGACATTGTTCAATCTTGTCTCCGAAGGGCGCTGCCATCGCCTCGCGTTGCTTGCGCCAAAAGGCCTCGATGTCCAGCGGTGCCAAGCCGCCGTTCTTGCGCATGTCGTCAAGCAGCACCGATACGTTCAGGTCCATTTCGCACTTAGTCATGGTCACCAGCCCTTTGGCTACGGATTTGTAACGCCTCTATTCTTATTCATTTCAGCCCGCCGCACCGTTGTTTTGCCCAACACCTGGCTGTATTGTTGTGTTCATCTCAGCGGAAGCAGCAATATAAACGCCTACCGCGTGCCATTCCTAGTTTCCACAGAAAAACACTTCGCCACCAACCCACGCAAGCCCCGCTTCACCATGATCACGCGCTGCTTCACCACCCACGCCCATGCTCGCACCACACGGCGACGCGCCAAAGCGCTGCCTTACGTTGTCGCCATGGTCATCGCCATGGGCTGCGCCCGCGGCAATGCCGCGGACGCGCCAGTTCCCCCGCCGGCCCCAGCCCTTTCTGCTTCCCTGCCACCCCCAACCACCGGTCAAGTCATGCTCACTCTCAACGACATCCGCATCCGCGATCCCTTCGTGCTTCCCGTCGCCGCCGAACAGTGCTACTACATGTACGCATCCACCGGTTCGTCCTGCCCAGCCGGCACGCCCCTGGGCTTCGTCGCCTTCCGTAGCAACGACCTCCAGCATTGGTCCGAACCAATCCGCGTCTTCACCCCGCCGGCGGACTTCTGGGCCACCCGCGACTACTGGGCACCCGAAGTCCATGCCTACAAAGACAAGTACTACCTCTTCGCCACCCTCAAAGCCCCGAACCACTACCGCGGAACGCAAATCTTCGTCGCCGACTCTCCTGCCGGGCCCTTCACTGCCATCAGTGACCGCCCGGCGACGCCAGAGCACTGGGAGTGCCTCGACGGCACGCTCTTCGTCGCCGACGACGGCACGCCCTTCATCGTCTTCTGCCACGAATGGCTGCAAGTCCACAACGGCACGATCTGCGCCATGCCACTCAGCGCCGACCTCAGCCGCCCCGCCGGCCGACCCATCTATCTCTTCTCCGCCACCGATGCGCCATGGGGCAAAAAGCACCCATTCCCCGCACCAGGCAGCAAGCGCGACTACCCCACCTACGTCACCGACGGCCCCTTCCTTCATCGCAGCGCCAACGGCCGCCTCTTCATGCTCTGGTCCAGCTTCGGTACCGATGGCTACGCCGTCGGCATCGCCGAAAGCAGCAACGGCCACATTGACGGCGACTGGCGACAGCACCCCGAGCCACTCTTCACCAAAAACGGCGGCCACGCCATGATCTTCCGCTCCTTCCAAAACCAGCTGTACATAGCCCTCCATGCACCCAACACCGGCCCCTACGAACGCGCGCTGTTCCTACCCATCAGCGAAGACCCCGACGGCTCACTGCGCATGGTTCAATAAACTCCAGTCATCACCCTCTTGTTTTTTACAACAGCATAGTATAAACTAGTCAATGACATGATGTTTTAGTTTTCTTTACCAACAAGGAATTGGAGGCTGGTCATGAATCGAATTGCGCGTTTTACCCTGATCGAATTGCTGGTCGTCATTGCCATCATCGCCATTCTTGCTGCCATGCTGCTGCCAGCGTTAAGCAAGGCACGGGAAAAGGCCCGCCAAGCCAGTTGTGCGTCAAACCTTAAGCAGTGCGCACTGGGTGCAAGCATGTACATCGACGACAATGCCGACTACTTCCCCGTCGGCTGCGCCACCTGGAAACTCGCCAACGGCTCGACCTCCGAATGGCACAACGCCATCAAAGACTACGTCGGCGACGCCAAGACCTACATCTGCCCGTCAAAATCCAATTTTTCCCGCGGTTACGGCGCCGTCATCAACTACAGCGACTGGAATTCCAGCATATCGTCACTGCTGTTGGCGTCTCCCGCAACCTCCGCCTACTTTTGTGATGCCGCACAGTGCGACTCCGCAAAGGTAACGCCAGACCCCAAATACGAAAACTGGGACTCCTACGCCACCGGCTCGACTCACTACCAGTGGACACCGCCAACCAGCCGCTGGAATTCCTGTTATTACTCAGAAGCTGCCGAAGGTAACCGCGCGCGCAGACCTACCTCACGCCACAACCAAACCGGCATCAATGTCTCCTACGTCGACGGCCACGTCGAAAGCAAAAATGTCTATAACTTCCTCGGGCCATTCCCCCAAGGCCATGCCCTGAAATCCGCCGACAACGCCTGGGATCTCTACTAAACCGACAACCCGCGCCAGGGCGCCTGAACACCGTCCGCATCAACATCGGGCCATAGCGCGGCCCCCGCCCAGGCAACGCTCAGCAAGCAAGACCGATTACCCCGTTTTCCCCTTTTCCACTCTCCGCCAGTTGTCTTTACGACCAAGACCGATATATTAACGGCGCTTTTTGCGGGGCGTAGCGCAGTCTGGTTAGCGCGAGTGGTTTGGGACCACTAGGTCGGGGGTTCGAATCCCTCCGCCCCGACCATCTTCACTCCTCATCCGTCAACGGCTCGCCGTTGACGGATTTTTTGTCTGTGGCACAAGCAGCCAGTCCGCCGCACGCATGGTCCGGTTTGTATGCGGCCAGCCCGAGGTTATTGTTTGTCAACACCACGCGCGACGGAGGATATATGGATAGACAGCACACTCTTGAACTGCTACGTCGTTGCAAGCCGGAATTGCGCGCACGCTTTGGCGTGACCAGACTAGCCCTGTTCGGGTCCACTGCGCGGGACACCGCGAACAGTGGTAGCGATGTTGATATCCTCGTGGCCTTCGACGGCCCCGCCACCTCAAAACGCTACTTTGGCGTACAATTTTATCTGGAGGACCTGCTTGGGCGACCGGTTGACCTGGTTACTGAAAAAGCCCGGCGCCCAGAACTGCGACCCTTTATCGACCAGGAGATGATCAATGTCTGACGACAGACCGCGCGAGTGGCGCATCTACCTTGACGACATGATCACCTTTGCATCCAAGGTGATCAGCTACACCAATGGGCTGGACCAGGCTGGTTTCCTGGCCAACGAGCTTGTAGTCGATGCCACCTTGCGTAACGTGGCACTAATCGGCGAAGCAGCCCGGCAGATTCCCGATGACATCCGCTCGCAGCATCCTGAGATTCCTTGGCGTTTGATCACTGCTACGCGTAATCGTCTTATCCATGGCTACCTTGGTATAGATAACGATACCATCTGGAGTATCATCCATGACGATATTCCAGAGCTACTGCCACTACTTCACACTGTCAAGGCAAAAAAACAGAGCTAGCCAGCAAGCAATTTGGGCGCGTTAAAAACTCCCGCTACTGCCCGTTCCCTCCCACGAACCCTCTCCCATGCCAAACAACGACCTCGCCCAGACCATTGCGTCCGCAGTGATTGCCGCCGGCGATCCCGCCAAGGCCTTGACCATGCAACGCTTCTTCAAGACCGGCCCCGGCCAATATGGCGAAGGCGACCAGTTCCTGGGCCTGACGGCCCCAATCATGCGCCAGCTGGCAAAAATCTACCGCGATTGCCCGCCGGAGGACGCCTGTCGACTCCTCGCCAGCCCCTGGCACGAAGTCCGCTCCTGCGCACTACTCCTGTTGGTCAACAGCTATGCCGCCGCCGGCGACGACGCCCGCCGCGAGCGCATCTACCGCCTCTATCTCCAGCACACAGCGCGCATCAACAACTGGGACCTGGTGGACATCTCGGCACCCGGCATTGTCGGCGAGCACCTGCTTACCCGCGACCGCACGCCACTGACCGCTCTCGCCGCCAGCGCTTGGCTCTGGGATCAGCGTATCGCCATGGTCGCGACCCTGACCTTTATCCGCGCCGGCGAATTCGCCGACACCCTCCGCCTGGTGGAGCAACTCCTGTCCCACCAGCACGACCTGATGCACAAAGCGATGGGCTGGATGCTCCGCGAAGTCGGCAAACGAGACCGCGACACCCTCAGCGCCTTCCTCCGCAAGCACCAACACGCCCTGCCCCGGACTACCCTGCGCTACGCCATCGAACACTACCCGGCAGCAGAACGGCAGCGCTTCCTGCAAGGCCGCCACTGACCACACGCCCCAGGTCTGCCACCGGGGTCCTCAGCCGCGCGGCAGTAGCCACTTGGCCAGCATCTCCGCTAGTTGCCGCGGCCGAATGGGCTTGGTCAGGTAGTCATTCATCCCGGCTTCCAGACAGAGCTTCTCGTCGCCCTTCATGGCATGCGCCGTCGTCGCCACAATGATCGCCCCGTGGTCCAACACGGCCGACGTTTCGTCGCGGATCACCCGGGTAGCCGCGATGCCGTCCATCACGGGCATCTGCACGTCCATCAGCACCATATCATAGCTGCTCTTCTCCAGCAGCCGCACGGCCTCGAGACCATTGTCGGCCACGTCCACCACCACGCCGAATTTACGCAACATGGCCTTGATTACGGACTGGTTGACGGCCACATCCTCGACCACCAGCACCCGTGCCTGTCGCTTCTGCAGACAAGCGACAATCACGTTCAGCTCGCTCTCCGATTTCACGTGCTCTACCGTCTGCAGCAACGCATCGGCCGGCGCCGACGGCAGGGTGCCTGCAAGTACCTCTATGAGCGCCCGTTGCGGTAGCGGCTTGTGCAGCACGGCCCGGCAGCAGCAGTCAACGGCCTTGTCAGACGGCAGGGTGTCGTTGGAGCTCAGCAGTAGGATCATCCCCGATGCCGGCGCCATGCCCTCGTCGTTAATGCGCCGCGCCAACGTCACACCATCCATGTCGGGCAGAAAATGATCCATAACGACAGCCGCAATAGGCTCGCCATCAGCATGTTTGCGCAATGCCGCCAGGGCCGCCTCGCCGCTACCAACGATATGCGGCTCGTAGCCGAAGGCCGCCAGTTCATAGGCCTGTAGACGACTGTGGCTGCCATGGCTGTCCACCAACAGCACTTTGGTGCCGGGCCGGATCATCCAGGGCTTGACCCGGCTGCCCTCGTGAGCACCATGCGACGGTTCCAGCCGTACCGTGAACCACGCCTCGGAGCCCTTGCCGGCCTGACTGCGCAAGCCGATCTCGCCGCCCATCAACTCCACCAGCTGCCGGCAAATCGCCAGCCCCAGACCGGTGCCGCCATATTTGCGCGTGGACGTCGAATCACCCTGCACAAAGGGCTTGAAAAGCCCGCCGAGCTTCGCGGGATCAACGCCAACGCCAGTATCGCAGACCGAAAAATACAGCGCGACGGTGTTGCCTCTTGCCCCATCCGTCCTCACGCCGCTTTCCGGCGGCAGCAGTTCAATACGCACAGTCACATCGCCAGCGTCAGTGAATTTGATGGCGTTGGCGATCAGATTCACCAACACCTGACGCAGGCGCCCCGGATCGCCATGCAACCACTGCGGCACACTGGCGGACACATAGCAGTTGACCTCCATCTCTTTGCCAACCGCGCTGTAGGCCATGGTCACCACCGCATCATCCACCAGCTTCATTAGGTCGAAATCCACCGGTTCGAGCTCGATCTGCCCGGCCTCAATCTTGGCGAAATCAAGGATATCGCCAAGCAACGCCAGCAGCGCTTCGCCGTTCTTACTGATCATCTCGACGTACTGCCGCCCAACCAGCGGCAACTCCAGCTCAAGCAACATGTCGGCCATGCCGATCACCGCATTGAGAGGCGTGCGAATCTCGTGGCTCATATTGGCAAGAAATTCACTCTTGGCGCGACTGGCACTTTCGGCCTGCTGCGCCATCTTCCGCGCCAGCTCTTCGGATTCCCGTAGCAAGCGATTGTTTTCCGCCTGCCGAGACTCCTGCTCGCGACGCCCGCTGATGTCCCGCGCCGACGCGTAGATCAGCCCATCGCCAATGGTCGCCCGCCATTCAATCCAGCGATAGCCGCCATCCGCATGACGATAACGGTTGACAAAGCCATCAATGCCCTTGCCTTCCTGCAGGCGAGCAAAAACCGTGCGCGAGGCCGGCACATCGTCCGGATGCAAGCAAGACTGATAGGTCTTCCCGATCATGTCTGCCGCAGCAAAGCCCGTCGTCTCCCGCCACTGCGGATTGACCCGCAAAAAGGTGCCTTTGAGGTCGAGAATGCAGAACAGATCGACGCTGGTATTGAAATACAGTGTCAGCTGTTCTTCGAGTTTCACCTGATCGGTGACGTCCACAAAGAAAGTCGCAAAATAGGGCGGCTCCGTCCGATACGCCCAGACGCGATAATGGCGCCCCAACTCCACCGAATAACGCTGCAGATAACGGCCCTGGCCGCTGCGCACGACCTCTGCGTAGGTGTCAAGCCACTCCTGCTCAGTGGCCGGCAAGACCTCCCGCACCGTCCGCCCAAGGATCGCCGACGCCTCCAAGCCAGTGATATTTTCAAAACCCGGATTCACTTCAACAAAGCGGTAGTCCACCGCCTTGCCACTGTCGTCGTAAAGCATTTCATGCAACGCAAAAGCACCAATCATGTTCTCAAAAAGCATGCGGAATTTCTTTTCACTCGCACTCAGCTGTGCCGTGCGCGCAGCGACTTGCTCCTGCAGCTGCTGGCGGTTCCGCAGCAGCAGAAATAAAATGGTCGTCATCGTCGCACTCAACAGCGCCCCGGCCAGAAAGGCCAGGCGCTCTTTCCAATGCCTGGTGGAGCGCAGAAACTCCACGCTTGGTCGCGCCGTCAGCATATAGACCTGCCCAAACTCGCAAATAGGCCGCCGTAACTGCATAGCCGCTGGCGCTTCGCCCGCCTCGCCCGCCGAAAACATCGCCTGCACACCGCCACCGGGCGGCAAATACGAAAACTCCAGGGCAATCAGCGGATGGCGCCCGCGATCGACGTTGAATATCTTGTCCATGCGCATCACCAGCGACGCCGCCCCACGCAGACGCCCCGTGCCATCGCTAGCAAAAACAGGCGCATAGACAATGATGTTCTTGCCCACCCGCAGGCGGTCATGCACCACCCCAATGGACTCCGTGGCAGTCGGCATGCGCACGCGTATGGCCTTTTCCAACGCCAAACGCCGCTCATCTTTGCTGCCATGATCAAAACCCACTACGCTTTCATGGCCGACCACGGGATATAAATTGACAATGGGGTAATACAAATCGCGACCACTCGCCGCCTCGCGGCGACCGTCTTCACCATGCTGCCAGACCATAAAATCGCCCCCCCACATCTGCCGCATTGTGGCCTCAAACTCGGCCTTGTCCTCGGCCTTAACCACCGGCATCCACGCCAGCGCCTGCACGAGCGACGTCTTGGTTAAGTGCCGCGAGTAAAGCACAAAATCATCCTGAGTGATTTCCGGAATCGTCGCCAAATGCCCCGCTATACCCGCCAATTCCGACACCCTGACTTCGGCAAAAATGCCGGCGATGATCTCGCTACGACTGTCAGCCAGCTGCTGAAAAAAAGTCTTCTGACCGAGCTGGTCATTTCGCCGTATCTGCCATGATACCGCCGCTGACAACAGCAGTCCAAACAGCAGCAGACAGCCGGGCTCCCATAGCAACGCCAAGCGCCGTTCCGGGTGCAACTGCCGGCGGCAAAAGGCACTGATGCCCACGGCTACGCACGCTAGCATCAACACAGTCACCAGCGCCACGCCAGCGAGCGGCCAGACAAGACGCGTGCGCCACGATTCATACTCCGCATCCATCCCCAGCAACGCCACGGTCTTGCCACTCACCCGATGGCGGATCGGCGCCAACGCCGACAACCACAGCGACTGGCCATAAGCATAAGGCCCGCTGACGACCTTTTCGCCTCGACCCACCGCCGCCACCAAATCTGGCATGGACTGGCTGTGCCGCGTACAATGCATGGCATGGCCAGAGGCATCCGTGTACTCGTGGCCACAAAAGAAAAATGCGTCGCCGCCATCCCGCAAGCCCACCAGATAGATGGAATGCGCATCAGAAAAATTCTGGTCAAGTATCTGCAAGTAGTCCCTGATGCGCTCAATGTGCTCATCGTGCTTGCCGCTTTCGGCCTCTGCAAACGTGGCCGTCACGTCATATTCAAGCGAGCGGGCAATCTGCGATGCCTGCCGCAGCAGGTCCCGCCGCAATGCCTCTTCATGGCTCCGCACCAGCCAGTGGCCGTAACCGACACCAGCCGCCAGCACGGCCGCCACGACCAGTATTGCCGCCATCCCCCACAGCACTAGTCGAAAACGCGTCAGAGCCAGCGGCATTTGTGACGACATATGAGCACTCATAAGCTGCCTATCCGGTATGCAAACACCAAGGGTTGTTTCATTGCCAGCGCCTGCCGCCTCTCATAACTTACCGCAGCCCGCGCAAGCCGTTCGCCACGCGTCTTCTCTGCGCGACCAACGCATTTGCCTGCGAACCCCACACTCGACGCGCCGGCAGGACCGTTCTCTATATAATACGCCCAAAGCACCGCAAATATCAACCACCGCAATGAGTTTCTTTCCCACCGCCCAGCAAAAAGGACGCCCCAGGGTTTCTATGGACAGTATGGACAGTATGGACTCAATGGACATAATCCCGCGCCCTTCGTTCGCCGGTCTCCCACCAACCGTACCTGGCCCCTCTCGCGGCCGTGGAGTGGGCGTCTCGCCCACTCCGACGCGACGGCTCATTTCCCGCACCAGCCATCCCCCACCAACCGTACCTGGCCCCTCTCCCGGCGTGGAGTGGGCGTCTCGCCCACTCCGACGCGACGGCTCATTCCCCGCACCCGCCATCCCCGCCAACCGTAGCCCGCCCCTCTCCCGGCCGTCGGTAATGGCTGCTCGCAACAAGGCTGTACAAATAACCGGTAATCGGTTAGCCATTGATATTTGTTGTCCCTGCGGCCTTTTTGATCGCCCTGTCGCAAACCATCATCCTGTTGGCATTTGAGCGCTGAAAGCGCGATCTATGATAGCCCACGGCAAGCACGCTGAAAGCGTGCGTCGCCCTGGGTAGAGCGCCTTTTTTGTCCGTGTTCCTCAGCCTCTTTGGCCCCAGTCGGCGCAGTTGACTGGGGCCAAAGAGGCAATGGAACTCATTGATTGCTGCGGCAATTTTGCGCTGTGACCCTTCGTCGCAGGTCTTTTAGGCCGCCCCTTCAGGGCTCTTTTGGGATGGGGCACCTTACCCAGGGCGACGCGCCCTGCGGGCGCTTGCCCTGGGCTATCTTAGGGCGCACCTTCGGTGCTCAAAACCTCGGCGAATGATCTTGTGCATGGTTACCAATCAACTCATTGCCGGCGATTACGGCATGCTATGTGAAGAGCATTGCTCCTATGAAATCCGCTGTCTGGTTAGTCACCCATGGGTAATGGCTGGGCGGCGGTTGGCCGTGGGTTTCCTGCAAATTGTCCCCGGTGTTTTCCCCACCGAGGTGATTACTGACCGATAACAAAAAACGGCCTACGAAATGCCGCCAGCCGCGTTGCCAATCCGCAAAGGCATGCTACTCTTTCCCGTTCTCCTGGCGCGGACGTCATTGCCGGCGCACTCATCATCCATTTTTATCCCCATTTTTGAGGAGGCATTGTCGTATCATGGCAGACCGCATCAGCATTGATTTCAGCAAGACGACCGGCAGAACAATCAAGCCCCTGCACGGCGTCAACCGCCCCGATCCGCAATACTGGGGCAAACATGAGCGTCTGGCAGAGATCGGCGTGCCTTTTGCGCGCCTGCATGACGTCGGCGGCGCCTTCGGCCGCAATCTCCTCGTCGACATCCCCAATCTCTTCCGCGATTTCACTGCCGATGTCAACGCGCCCGAGTCCTACGACTTCACCTTCACCGACGCCTATCTCAAGGTTCTTGTCGACTCGGGCATCGAGCCCTTCTTCCGCCTCGGCGTCACCATCGAAAACTTCCAGGTGCTCAAAGCCTACACGATCTTCCCGCCAAAAGACCTGCAGAAATGGGCCGAAATCTGCGAACACGTCGTCCGCCATTACACCGAAGGCTGGGCTAATGGCTTCCACTACACCATCCGCTACTGGGAAATCTGGAATGAACCGGACAACCCGGACTGCTGGCAAGGCACCACCGACGAATTCTGCGAGCTCTACGTTGTGGCCGCGCGACACCTGAAAAAATGCTTCCCGCAGCTCAAAATCGGCGGCTTCGCCAGCAGCGGCTTCTACGAAATCACCCGACCGACCATGAACAAGTACATGGTCCGGATGATGCCCTTCTTCAACCGCTTCATGGACTTCATCACCACGCCTGCAAACGCCTGCCCGCTGGACTTCTTCTCCTTCCACCTGTATTCCACCGACCCCAAGGAAATCGGCGTCCACGCCAACTACGCCCGCAAGCGCCTGGATGACGCGGGCTTCCAGCACACTGAACTATCCGTCAATGAGTGGAACTACGTCCGCCGCGACGAAACAAGCGCCAAGTGGGGCGGCGAACACGTCCTCAAAAAAGAAATGCCCGGCGCAGCCTTCACCGCCGCCGAACTCTGCGTGATGCAGGACAGCCCCGTCGATACCGCCATGTACTACTGCGCATACTCCCAAAGCGGCTATTGCGGCCTCTTCTACTTCCCCAGCCTCCTCCCCACCCCGGCCTTCTTCGCCCTCAAGGCCTTCAACGAAGTCTATAAACTCAAAAACGAGGTCCTCGCCAGCACCGACGGCGACGAATTATACGTCTGCGCCAGCAGCACCGGCAACACCAGCAACACCAGCAGCGCCAGCAGCTCCTGCAGCGACGTCCAGGATGCCACCGCCGCGGCCAAGGTCGCGCTGATCGTCAGCAACAGCACCGAAGACCGCGCACTGACCATCGACCTCGCCGGCGTCTCACGCGCCGACTGCCACGCGTATATCCTCGACGCCGACCACTGCGTCCTGACGGAAATACCCCTGCCCAAGGACGGCCCGCTGCCTCTCAAAGGCCTGTCGGTGCTGCTTATCCTCGCCGGCAAAGAACTCGCCCCCTCGCCCAATCTCCCCGACCCGTCCATCTGCTTCTCTAGGCTCATCCCCCGTAAGGCCTGACCAGCCAACACGGCAACACGGCAACACGGCAACACGGCAACACGGCAACACGGCAACACGGCAACACGGCAACACGGCAACACGGCAACACAATTGCCGTCGATTGCCGTCGATTGCCGCCGCGTGCCGGCGAATTCCGTAGGGGCGGACCGATGTGTCCGCCCCATCCATCGTCCCGTCGATTGCCGTCGATTGCCGCCGCGTGCCGGCGAATTCCGTAGGGGCGGACCTATGTGTCCGCCCCATCCATCGTCCCGTCGATTGCCGTCGATTGCCGCCGTTTACGTTACGCCGGGGACGCTGTTTTTAGGTCGCCCCTTCGGGGCTCTCGTTTCTGGTGGGACCTTTATTACCCAGGGCGACGCGCCCTGCGGGCACTTGCCCTGGGCTGTCTTAGGCCGCGCCTTTGGCGCTGAAAACAAATGGCTGCGTGAACGGCTGGTATCAACGGGTGGCCAATTTTCCGGCGGCAACTATTCTCGTTTCTCCGCATTGAAAAGCAGGAAAGCCGGGATAATCTTTTTCTTCGCTATTCGGTTGCCGAGGACTTTCCCCCAAGAAGAGAGGGCAGCGATGACCCAACGCAGTGCCAACGATGAGATTGCTCATCTCGACTATGCTATCGCCTGCCAAGAACAGCAGCTGGCATGCCTCCGGGGCAAACACGCCGAGTTACTGGCCGTTCGCGACGGCGCTGTCGCCGACATACGTGCACAAGACAAGTACCTGGCCCAGCGTCAAACCAAAAAACTGGCCGAGTTCTTCTACGCACACAGTATGCGCCTGGTCACTCTGCAAACCAGCAATGTCTCCCAGGAGCTGTATCCCATCGCCAAACAGATATGGAACTGCCGGAAGATATCACTGCCCTTTATCAAGCATCTCCATCGTAATGCCAAACAGGCATTCACGTACGACGTCAAAAACCTGTCACCGTCCGACCTGACCGACCTCCTGAATCTCTGCAAAGAATTGGCGAAAAAGTCATGGCTAGAGTACCAGTTTAATCGAAAAGAAGACATCATTGAGGTCAAGCCGTCCATCTCGGGCCCGCCCAAAAATTTCCTCAACGGCGGCTGGGCTGAAGAAACCAACCGCTGCCTCATAGTCAAGGCCTTGGATGCATTTAGCAAGACTCACACCATTAAGTACAAGCTTTTCCGGGACGTCAAACTGAAGTCATTCGATTCCCCTGCGGAAAAATCACATGACATGCAGCTTGACCTGGTCGTCGAAATCAATAATCGATTCTACATTTTCGAGACCAAATCAGGCTGTACCTTGAACATTAGCAAGTGGGTCGACCGTGCACGCCTCTTCAACCATGACCAGCACCGCTTCATTACCTGCTGCGCTGACGAAAACCTGAACTACAAGATATTCACTCCCTTCTACTTGTTTGCGTTACCCACCCTCGAAAAACAGTTCGCGGATATGCTCAATGAGGACTTCCCAGACGACGACGCCACACCAGCGGCTGATGCCACCTAAAGCAGCCCCCCCCGCATTGACCACAAATCAGACGCGCCCCACCAGTCAGCCGTGAAAGCACCCTCGAGAAATCCCCGTAAAAACCATAAGAACGAATTGCTACACCAGAAGAACCGTTCCCTCTGCCCCCCACAGTGCCCCCGGCAGAGCAACCATAGGATTGCTAATCCCATTGTTTTCCATAGTCCACGTCGACAAAAAGAGGAGCGTTGTTCCATGAAACGGCAGCAAACCAGCGGCATTTGGCGGGTAATGTGGGTCGTTCTGATTTTGGCTATCGCGCCTGGAAGCCTCCATGCCTGGCAGGTCGATGTCTTTGTCAACGGCTGCACCGAGGGGCCGACCATGTCCTTCGGCGAAGGCACAGCCGCCATGGAACCCATGCCGCCCTTCAGCGGCATGTTCGGCGTGGTGGATGTCTACCTGGCCAATCCCGCTGGCAATCCAGCAGTACCTGCGGATATCCAGGCCTACTACAATCGCCTACAGGTCGATATCAAGGCCAGCGCCACTCGTGTTGACAACCGCTGGGTGCTGGTAGCCGGTAGCAACGCCCGCCTTACCTGGACCGCCGTGGACGGTGCAATTCCTGCCAATTTCATCATCGCCTGGACCGAAAAGGGCGAAAACAAAGTCGAGGCAGTTGTCGCTGGCGCCACCTTCAGCGTCAAAGCCGGCATTACCTACACGCTGGGCGTAGGCGTCGGTACTGCTGATTTTCAGACCGACCCCAACAACCCGACCCAGATGGTAGGCAAAGACGATGATGGCAATCTGGAACCGGCCGTCATCACCTTGAATATGCCATCTCTTGCCGCCGTGACGTCCTACACCATCAGCATCAATCTTAATGCCGGCACAACTCTCTTGGCTTTTCCCGTATATGATGGTGCTGGTCTGCTGACCGGCTACCGGCCAAATAATAGCGGAGCTGATATCCTTCCCGCAGATATCTCCGCAGCTGCTGCCTGGATCGTCGAAGTCGTCGCTCCCGGTTACGATGTGGCCCTCGCTTGGGATGGCACTGACCCCAACGTGCTCATCGCCACCCTGACCAAAAATAATACCCGGGCCGACGGTGACTGGCTGCTATCCGCGCAGCCCACCAAGACTGGCCTCGCGCCGCTGTCCGCCAACACCACGCTGACAGAGATAGACGGCACGCCTACCGCCGAAGAACTCCTCGGCAATCTCATCGCTATCATCCAGCAATTCGGCACCCTCGACTTCGATGGGGATGGGAAAATCACCGCCAATGATGTGATGTTCTTGTACAACTTCGTCGTGGACGGTTGCCAGCCGGCGACCGCAACGTGGTATACCTATGAGAACTTACTCCCCTTCACAAGTTTTGCCGATGCGACCGCAGCCGTAACCGCCGCGACAGCAGCCCTGACATTCATCCAGGAGAATATTGAGGTGCTGGACTACGATGGCGCTGGCGCAGACGGATACCCCGACTCCAACGATGCCATGTTCCTCTACAACTTTTATATGGATGGCTGCCAGCCAGGCAGTGCGGCATGGTATACGAGTGAAAATCTTCTTCCTTTCACCGAGCAGGCCCAACAAGTGGATGCTGACACAGCACTTCAGACGTTGCGAGAGCTTGTTGATGGTTTAATCGTAGAGTAAACACGGTATGCTAGTACTAGATGTAATTAACAAGATCACCTCGATCAGGTGAAAGGAATAGCGCATGAAAGGTTTCAACATCAGCAGGCTCATCACCTTGATGGCAGTTATTGCCATGGGATGTTCTCTAAACGCATCTGCCCAAACACAAATAGCATTCAGAATAACTGCGGATAATTTTGTCCATGGCGTCAATCAGAATGCAACCTTCAATGTCTTTATGAATGCGAACGCAAAGGTTAAGTCTTTCGTTATGACCTTTGATTTGGCCAGTAGCGGTGGCATGGATTTTACAGGCGTGGCAGCCGATGCGATTAATGAGGTCGCCGCAGCTTACACAGCCGATGCCAATATCACTAAGACCGGTGTTAGTGGCCAGAGCTTGACCCTTAACGTGAAGTCAGCTGTTGGCAAATATGCCATGGAAGCTACTGATGGCGAGATTCTTATTGCAAAAATCTTTGTGTCAATTCCTCCTGCCATGGTCGGAGCGAATAACCTGCCGTATATGTTAGCTAATTCAACTGCGTTTAACGAGACGACCTTGGGACAATCCGCATGGGCTTCAGTCACCCCCGCATACAATGTTGTTCAACAGATACCCATTGCTGTCTTCACGAAACGCGCGGTGGCTGCTGGCAGTCTGTTCATCCAGAAGGGCGCGGAGACCAGCAAGGTGTACACCCTGACCTGCACGGGCGGCGATGCTAGCAAGCCAGTGACTTACGCGATCACGACTCAACCGACCAAAGGCACAGTGACTGTGGCTGGCGACAAAGCCACCTACACCGTCACTGACACCGAAACTGAATTCTATGATGCCAATGCCGACACCTTCCAGTTCACGGCCAGTGATGCGACCACGGGCACCAGCGCGCCGGCGACAGTGACCGTCAGCTATCGCGCCAACCCGCCGGCGGTGATCACCGCGCTTGATGGTATGCCGGCCATTGGCAGCACCTTTACTGTTCCCGAAGTGGATGGCAATGGCGATCCCAGCTTTTTCACCCTGGGTATCAACGCCACCGATGATCCGATCGTCACCCCCAACGGCGTGGCCAAGATTGAATGGTCCGTTGCTCTTGGCGACGAAACCAACGCCTGGACCATCGATGTCCCGGTTACCAATTATGATCCCGCGCATCCTTCGCAGGACAGCACCATAACCCTCACCCTCCCTGGTTACGGTACCATCACTAGTTCGCCTCTGCTTCGGACAAAAGACTTCATCGTGACGGCAACCGTCACCGATACCATTGGCGTAACCTCCACCGCCACTTGGACGGTCAAGGTCACCGACATGCCCCAGCTGGATTTCAATGTTGAAGCAGACAATTTCGTACATGGGGTAGATCAACATGCAACTATCAACATCTACATGAATGCAAATGCGAAGGTCAAATCTTTTGTCATGACCTTTGATTTGGCAAACAGCGGTGGCATGGATTTCGTCGGTACGCCAGCCGATGCGATTAAGGAGGTCACAGCAGCCTTTTCTGCCGATGCCAATTTCACCAAAACTGGTGTTAGTGGACAAAGCCTGACCTTCAATGTGAAGTCAGCCGTTGGTAAGTATGCCATGGAAGCTACCGGGGGCGAGATACTCATCGCACAAATTTTAGTCGCAATTCCACAAGCTATGATTGGTGTGAACAACATGCCGTATAAGTTGGCTGCTTCGTTTGCTTTTAACGAGCAGACTCTTGGCCAATCCGCCTGGGGTAAAGTCACTCCCCCGTACAATGTGGTTCAGCAAATCCCTGTCCCCGTCTTCACGAAGCGCGCGGTGGCTGCTGGCAGTCTGTTCATTCAGAAGGGCGCTGAGACCAGCAAGGTGTATACCCTGACTTCCACGGGCGGCGATGCTAGCAAGCCGGTGACTTACGCGATCACGACTCAGCCGACCAAAGGCACAGTGACTATTGCTGGCGACAAAGCCACCTACACCGTCACCGACACTAATACTGAATTCTATGATAACGCCGCCGACACCTTCCAGTTCACGGCCAGTGATGCGACCACGGGCACCAGCGCGCCGGCGACAGTGACCGTCAGCTACCGCGCCAACCCGCCAGCGGTGATAACCGCGCTTGGTGGCCAGCCGGCGCTTGGCAGCACGTTGACTGTTCCCGAAGTGGATGGCAATGGCGCTCCCAGCTTTTTCACCCTGGGTATCAACGCCACCGATGATCCGATCGTCACCCCCAACGGCGTGGCCAAGATTGAATGGGCAGTTGCTCTTGGCGACGAAACCAACGCCTGGACCATCGATGCCCAGGTTTCCAATTACGATCCCGCCCAGCCTTCACAGGACAGCACCATCACCATCACTCTCCCGGGCTACGACACCATCACCGGCTCGCCCCGGCCCGCAAACAAAGACTTCACCGTGACAGCGTCCGTAACTGATGTCACGGGCACCACCTCCACGGCCACGTGGACGGTCAAGGTCACCGACGTCGACCGCCCGCAAGGCGCCCCGCAGGCCATCACCGGCTTTACTCCCGCAGCGCCCAAGACCGGCGACAACGTCACCATCAATTTCATCGGCACGCCCGCAGCAGACCCCGACGGCGATGCCATCAGCTATGTGGTTGAATGGATATCCGGAACAAAGTTCCTTTCTGGCCCCTCACTGCCCAGCACCATTACCCAAAAGGGCGAGACCTGGACGGCATCGGTAGTGTCAGTGACATCACCCTACGGCGCCGAGTTTCACTCCTTTTCTGTGACCGCCGATGTCACCATTGGCAACACCGCACCCGTGGTTGCAAATGGCTCTATGTATCTCATAAAAAGCGTCGAGGCCGAACAGACCTTCACGCTGACCGCCACCGATGCCGATCCGGCTGATGTCTTTTCCTACGCTGTTGTCGCGGCGCCTACCAAGGGCACCGTGGTCATCAATGGCAATGTTGCGACCTACACCGTCACCGATCCCAGCCAGGAATTCTTCGGAGCCGCTGTCGACACCTTTACCTTTGTGGCCAACGACGGCACGGACGACAGTAACATTGCCACCGTAACAGTCGCTTTCCGCGAAAACGCCTTTCCAAACATCGTCGCGCTTCCCGGCCAGCCCGCACTCGGTACTGTGGTTGACGTCCCGGAAGTCGACGCCACTGGTACTCCCAGCGTTTTCACCCTGGGCATCAATGCCAGCGACAGCAACATCGGCTCACCCTTCGGCGTCAAGAAGATCGCCTGGGCGGTCAACGGCAATCCGGCTGGCTGGGTTGTCAGCACACCGAGCACCGTCTATGCCAACATCCCCTCGCAGGACAACAGCGTGAGCATCACTCTGCCGGGCTACGAGACCATCGCCGGTGCCGGCCGTCCTGCCAGCCAAGACTTTACCGTGACCATCACGGTGTGGGATGCCATGGATGTCGAGTCAACCGCCACGTGGACCATCCGCGTCGGTGACGTCGACCGCCCCGCCAGTGCCCCGACCACGCTTGAGATTCTCGTAGATGGCGCGGCAATCGCCGATGGCGGCGAAGCCAGAGTCGCCCAAGCAATCACCTTGAATGCCGACGGCTCCGTTGATCCCGATGGCGATGTGGTCACGGGCTATGACTACACCTGGGCCAATGACAAGACTGTCAGCACGGACATCGCAACCCGCGCCAAAGGCGAGACCTGGACCGTCACTGCCAAGGCCAAGACTACGGCCTACGGCGCTGAAGCCATCTCCACCGAAAGCAGCACGAAGAGCGTCGTCATCGTCAATACCCCGCCAGCGCTGGCTCTGGTTGATCCACTGCCTTGGACTGGTGCCACCGCGTTGCTTGAAGACTGCGCCACGACCACGCTGCCACTTACTGATTTCGTGACGCCCACCGATGACGACGTTGCTGACCTCGAAGCCGGTCGCAGCTACACCATCGCCTTCACCCAAACGGACGCGGGTTCGTTCACCTACGATCCGACGCAAAAGACGGTGGCCTTCACCCCGGCCATAGACTTCAATGGCGATGTCACCTTCACGGTCACCGCCAATGACGGCACGGCCGACTCAGAGCCCATAGATGTCGTCTTCACCGTCCTGCCGGTCAACGACGCGCCCAGTATCGCCATCGCCGACTTCTATGCCACCCCGAACGATTGCAATGAAGAACTTATCGAATGGGGCCCCTTTGACGTCAATATGGGCGGCGGTACTGATGAAAATCCCCAAGGCTTGCAGGAATTCACCCTGGTAGAACTGGTCGATCCTGACGGCATCCTGGGTGGCTTCGGCTGGATTTACAATAACGGTAGCCAGGGGTCACGGGTGACGATAAACTTTGGCCTGCTCGAATCCGCTAAGGACAAAGTGGGCGCGGAAGCCATCGTCCGCTTCACTATTCAAGACGGCGGTGACGTCGCCAATGGCGGTGTCGATACGAGCGCCGTCACTGAATTCAAGATCGTCCTTGGCGCCATGCCATGGTATCCGCTCTACCAATTGACCGATGCCAAGCTAGCCGAGAATCCCGCCTTCGCTGACTACACCAGCTACGTGGTCCGGATCAAGGACGGTGACGCGGTACTAGCCCAAAACACCTTGATGAAGACCGACAGCCCCCAAGATATGCTCTTCACACCCGCAAAGTACCTAAGCTCCGACGTGCCATGCTCTGGCCTGCTGCCCTCGGCAACAGCTGGTGAAAACAAACCGTACACGGTGGAAATCCTGCCCCGGGACGAGAGTGGCGTCGTCAACGACCCGGCCAAAGTTCTTCTCGACACAGTCCTGGTGCCTTTCTACGCCGCACCGACGGCGGCGTCCTTCGCCAATGCCGACGACGCTGTGATTACTCCCGACGGCAACACCGTGACCTTCAATATCAAGGCACCGCTGGCATCGACCTACACGCTGAAAGTGTACTCGATTCTCCTCGGTGCGGCTCCCAAGCTGGTGTTCGAGCGTAACAACGTCAAATTCCAGCCCCGGGCTGATGGCATGATCATCCCGGTCACGACGTTGCTTGCCGAATTCCTGACGCCCGGCGAATACATCGCCGACCTGAGCAGCACCAACCCCGCCGGCGCAAGTGCTGCTGTGCTTGACACCGCGATGTTTACCATCGCCGCCGCCGGTCAGTCGACTCTCAGTGGCATGGTGAACGTGCCGGAGGTCGATGCCAATGGCAATCCCAGTATCGCCACCCTCGGCGTCACCGCAGCGGCCGCCAACGCCGTTGCGCCTCATGGCGTCAAACGCATCACTTGGGAAATCGTTGGCAATCACGCCGGCTGGGCCATCGACGCTCCCAGCACCGAATACCCCAATGCTCCTATTGAGGAAGACAGCACCGTTAACATCACCCTCCCTGGCTACGAGGCTATCGCCGGCGCTGGCCGCCCCGCCAACCAGGACTTCTTTGTCACGGTGACAGTCACCGACGCGATGAACGTCGATACCTCCGCCACGTGGACCATCCGCGTCAGCGACGTCGACCGCGCCGCCAGTGACCCGACCACACTCAATATTCTCGTGGCTGGCGCGGCAATCGCCGATGGCGGCGAGGCCAAAGTCGCCCAGGCAATCACCCTGACTGCCGATGGCTCTGTTGACCCCGATGGCGATGCCGTCACGGGCTATGACTTCACCTGGGCCAATGACAAGAATGCCAGCACCGACATCGCGACCCGCGCCAAGGGCGAGACCTGGACGGTCACCGCCAAGGCCAAAACCACTGCGTACGGCGCTGAAGTAGTTTCCACCGAAGGCAGCACGACGAGCGTGGTCATTGCCAACACCCCGCCGGTGCTGGCTCTGGTTGATCCACTGCCTTGGACTGGCGCCACCGCGCTGCTTGAGGACTGCGCTACGACCACCCTGCCGCTTACTGATTTCGTGACGCCCACCGATGACGACGTTGCTGACCTCGATGCCGGCCGCAGCTACACCATCGCCTTCCCCCAAACCGACGCTGGCTCGCTGACCTACGATCCGACGCAGAAGACTGTGGCCTTCACGCCGGCCGTGGACTTCAATGGCTATGTCTCCTTCACGGTCACCGCCAATGACGGCGCAGCCGACTCGGCACCGATTGACGTAACTTTCACGGTCCTCCCAGTCAACGACGCGCCAGTTGTGGCGGTCACCAACTTCTACGCCCTCCCAGATGATTGCACCAGCGAACTTATCACCTGGGGCCCCTTTGACGTCAATATGGGCGGCGGCGTGGATGAAAATGTCCAAGTCTTGCGGGGCTTCACCCAGGTTGAGCAAGTCGATCCTGACGGCATTCTGGGTAGCTTCAGCCAAGTTTCCTATAACGGTAGCCAAGGCTCGCAGGTGACGCTTAACTTTAGCCTGCTCGAAACTGCCAAGGACAAGGTGGGCTCAGAAGCCATCGTCCGCTTCACTATTCAGGACGATGGTGGCGTCGCCAATGGCGGCAGCGATACCAGCACCGTCGCCGAATTCAAGATCGTCCTCCACGCCGCCCCGCTGGCTGTAACCGTGACCAATCTGCCCCGTAATCCCGGTGACAGCGCGCCAATCACCTTGGCCTTCAATGCCAATCTTGACCTGGATGTTGATGTCCTCCGCTCTGCCATTGCCCTCCGTTTCGCCGGCGAAGAGTGGGCTTTCACCCTCAGCCGAACCGACGCACGCAACTATACCCTCGACGGCCTGCTGGACAACGCCTGGACCAGCGGCGAATTCGAACTGACCATCGACCTGGTGAGCCTCTCCGGCCGAGCAAACAACGCCACCTATACCGTGAAATGGTCCTACGCCTGCGACCTGATCGACTACGCATGGCAGCCTGGCTGGAATGCCATCTGCCTGCCTTTCACCATCGCCCACCCGCAGACCATCGCGATGCTGCTTGATGCACCCTGCTACCGGATGGCAGACGACAAGTACGTCATCAGTAACGATGTCCCCCTGCAAACCCCATTGTGGGTCTTCCGGGAAAACCATCAAAATTCATTGGGGGTCTGCGGCGGCGGCGAGCCCGCTCCTTACTACCCTCCCGTGGCAGTCGCCGGCCTGCTCCCCGCCAATCCGCCCCTGGGTCTCCCCGACCTGCCGGCAGACCAATGGTCCTTTGTCGGAATCGGGCAGGAGGTAGCTACTCTGCCAAATGGCCACACGGCCTGGGAGTGGCGCGGCGCTAAATATGTTCAAGCCACGGCGCTCTATCCCAGCCAAGTCTATTGGATCTACAAGCAGGCAGCCCAATAAGCACTGGCGCGCACACCGAGCGCCTCAAGTGCAGTCAACCATGCGCGCGGACAACATACCGCGCGCATCATCCTGACCCTCAGCGCACGTCGAAGAGCCGTACGCAATGCGGCAAGACGTTTATCGCACCGGCCAGCGGCACCTCCCGGCCATTCTTGCGCTCCCTGAGCGTCGTCTTGCCGGGAATTGCCGGCAGGTCAACGCGTTCGACGCCATCGCTCAGGTTGAAGACCCCGAGCAGCAACGCGCCAGTGCCCCGGTGCCGCCCAAGCCACAGCGCCGGAAAGGGCCGCGCCAAGGCGTCAACGGGCCTCGACTCGTATTGGTCCTGATCGGCGATCAGCGATTTGGAGAAGGCTGCCCGCTCGGGCACCAGCGTTGCGAAGCGGTCGCTGAACAGCAGCATGCCGCCGCCGAGCCGCACGGCGTCCGTCCACAACTCCACCTCGTCGCTGCTCAGCTTGTTGTTGTCCGTGCGGGCAATGTGGGTATCCGGGTCGTTGATCCACAACCGGTGATTCATGTAGGCGTGGTGGATGATGTTCCGGCAGACATTGGGCACCGTCGGCGCCTCGTCGAAGCACTCGCGGTCGGGCGCCCAGTACGGCGTGATGTCGGTAGACACGCGTTCGCCATCGACCAGGCCGACCATCTGCCCGAAGGGCGCGGTGCAGCCAAGGATGAAGCCGTCCTCGCCAAAGCCCTCCCGTATCGCTTCCAGGCCCTTACGAAATGCCGCCGCGCGAGTCGCTCGGGGATCCCAGAAATGCCCCTCGCCACAGACCGTGCCCTGCACCATGAAGTCGAGCTTGACGTAGTCAAAACCCCACTCGCGCAAGGTCTTGAAGAGCGACCGGAAACAATCCTGCACAGCCGGGTTGGAGCCGTCCAGGATGGCAACTTTGTGCCCTTCGCGCCACGACGCGGGAAAACACGGCGCGTTCTGCGCATTCTGAATCATCCAGTCCGGATGCTCCCGCAGCAGCTCGGAATTGTCCTCGACCTGGAATGGCGCCAGCCACAACGCGGGCTTGAAGCCGGCCCGCTTGATCGCCGCCGCGAGCCAACGCAGCCCATGCGGAAATTTCTCGTTGCAGACCAGCCAGTCGCCAAGAGCGCGCTGATAACCGTCGTCGAGCTGGATGTACTCAATGGGAAATTCCTCCCGATGGTCGGCAAACCAGCGGACATTTTCGAGTATGTCCTCCTCGCGCACTTTGGCAAAATAGTAGTACCAGCTGCACCAGCCGAGTGGCGGCGCAAACCGCTTGCGGGCGTGCATCCGCGCGCCCCAGCACTCGGCAAAACGACACTGCGCTGCGTAAAGGGACGGCGCTGCGAAAAAAGCCAGCTCCTCGGATACGACGGTTTCGCCAGCGCCCAGCAGCGCGCCGCTGCAATCGCTCACCGCGCAGAATTCAGCCACGCCCTGCGCGTCCAGCACGCAGGAAAAACGCCCGAACTGGCGAGCGGAACTGATGAAGCCGGCAAGCAGTGTCTCGCCGCTCACGCAGTCACTGAAGGCCATGGCGTGCTCAGCGTGAAAATGATTGGACGCGCCGCTGTACTCCTCGGGAGCGCACATGGCGAATTTGAGATACTCCGGGTTGTAGCGAAAATCGCTGTCGCCATATTTGCGCACGCCGCAGGGGCTGGCCATGGTCCAGCCCTCGATATACACGCGCAGACGCTCGGCCGGCACCGGCAAAACGCCGCCGCCAGGCCCAGACGCACGCCAGCGGAACCCGCCCAAACGCACGTCCCGACCAGACTGGTTGATGACCGTCAGCACCCGCGCGTCACCCGCCAACGCAGCAGTCAACGCGAAGCCCCGCGCCCGTGCGTCGTCCACGCCATACCAGCTGTCGTCAATATTGATTTCGCACACCAAGCCATCAACAAGCCGCCGCCATTCACTCTCAATACGCTGTGTCATACCAAATCCACTGTTTTTGAGTTTGTATGGAAAACCACGGTCAAAGGCAATGAGCCCCATACTATACCCCGCGCCGCAAGCGGCGCGGCGCAGGACGACACCGGACGGACGGTGGGACGGGCTGGCGCGGTCCTATTTGTCCGTTGCCATATCTCCTGTTGGCGGGGTCAGCTTGCCCTTTTTCCAGTGAAGGAATGCGGCGCTGGAAGAGAAGCCCAGCTCCCAGGCGATGCTTTTCACCGTGGCGACGTTCTTAAGCTGGTCGTACTTCTCCCGGCGGACCAGATCGACATATTCCTTCACCCGCATGCCCGTGTAGGTCTGGAAAAGGCGCAGAAAGTGCTGCCGGCTGCACCCGGCCAGGCGAGCGAGGGTGTCGATCCCCGAATTCCGACCGCAATTATCCCGTAAATACCTCTTGATCATCTGCATGATTTCCTGCATATGCGGCATTTGGTACTCGTTTTCTTCGCTCTGTTCCGGATCGCTGAAAGCGCGGTAACATTCCGCGAAGACGACACTGAATAGCGCGTTCAGTTCCGACAGCGACAGCGCCCAGCGATCCTGGCGCGAGCAATCATCCCAGGCGTTTTCCAGGCGCCGGATGAGGTCCAAGTTCTTGCAGAAATAGCGGTGAGTGAAGCGGTAGCTGCCTTGGCGGCAGGAGGTCAGATTGCAGACCAGCACATCCGGGGCCAGAAAAATCCACAGGTGCCGTCCCTGAGCCGACGAATAGTAGCCCCTGTCGTGCTTTTCGTGGTGATCAAACAAAAACAACGTATTCGGAACAGCCTGGTAATAGCCGCCATTCAAGGACTGGACCATTTTACCAGACAAAATCAGCAGTGCCTCACGACGCATGTGCGAGTCCTGATGACGGCGGTGCCATGCCAGTTCCGTTTTGCCAATCGTCACCGCCCTGATATCAGAATGGCAGGACGCGATGATTTTTCGCTCCCGCCGTGAAATCAGATTCGTCAAGTCAGCATTCGCTGCCAGATCGGTCAATACGGCCATCGCGGACCTCCCAGAGTTGGATCACGTGCGCCAGATTTATCAATTGAATGAGACTTTTTATCAACTAAATGCCAGCATCAGTTTATTGCGCTAAAGACGAGATACAAGTAGTATAACCTGTGGAAAATCCGCTGGCTTTCTCGGCGGAATGGCATCAATGTGATCGCTCCTGGGAGCCCACGACGGACAGTGGGTAAGTCGTCTCGCCAGATTTTCTATCAACTTCACTCAGCTGAGGCTTTTTTCGCCGCCCGGCTGCCCGCCCAGGCGGCACCGGCGGCTCCCGTATTCACGTTGCAACGAAACGATACTGAAACAGTCATCACCGAGGTCAGCGTACAGCCCATGGAAGGACTAACGACAATGAAGCACCTGGCAATTCATGGCGGCACGCCCGTCGCTGTGGGACAATTCATCGAAACCGCGTGGCCTCCAGTGTGCGAGGCGACAGCCGAGAAACTCAAGCAGCTCTACCTGTCCCGGGCATGGTCCTTCAACAGCCCCAAGGAGCAGGAATTTGAACAGGCTTTCGCAGCGTACCACGGCGCCAAGCACGGGATTTTCATGGCCAATGGCACCGTGACGCTGGAATGCGCCCTCACGGCTCTCGGCATTGGCCCGGGCGACGAAGTGATCGTGCCGGCACTGACCTGGATCGCCACCGCTGCCGCCGTGAAATACGTCGGCGCGAAAGTGGTTTTTGCCGATATTGATCCGCTGACGGCCGCCCTCGCTCCCGCCGCCTTTGAGGCGCAGATCACCACGCGAACCAAAGCGGTGATACCCGTTCACCTGTATGGCGGCATGGCCGACCTCGATCACATCATCGCTATTGCGCAAAAGCATCACCTAGCCGTCGTTGAAGATTGCGCTCACATGCAGGGTGGCAAGTGGCGTGGCCGCGGCGTCGGTGCCTGGGGCGATGTCGGCTCCTTCAGTTTTCAGCAAAGCAAGACCCTCAGCGGCGGTGAAAGCGGCATCTGCCTGACCAACGATGACAAGCTCGCCGAACTGCTTTATCGGACGAAGCACATCGGCTACTCCCGTTATGATCAGCAGGGCCAGGCCGGCACTCCGCCACCGTCCGGGCTGCTCTGCCACAACTATCGCGGGCTCGCCTTCCCGGCGCAGATACTGCTTGATCAACTCGACGAGCTGCCGGCACTTCTTGATCGCTACAACGCCTTTACCGACCGCTTGCGTGAGCTCACGGGCGACATCGCCGGCTTCCGCGTCCAGGCCCCTGGACGCATGGCTTCGCCACAGGGCTATTATGCGTGCGGACTGATCTTTGACGGCTCTGAATGGCACGGCATCCCCAAAGCCCGATTCCTCCAGGCGTTGCGGGCGGAAGGCATCATGGGCATCAACGGTACCTACGGGCCGGCATACAAACACCTCCTGTTCAATCTACACGAGAAGGACTATCGTAACAGCGGCTGCCCGACTGCAGAACGTCTCTCTGAACGGATGCTTGTCCTGATGCACTGGCATATGAGCCATCGCGCCAACGCCGATGCACTCGCGAGCGCTATCCACAAAATCGCTGATAACCGAAAGGAGCTGCACGAATGTTGAAAGCCGGTTTTGCACAATACGACATCACTCCCCGGGCTGGCGTCGGCCTCTATGGCTTTGGCCCTTACCTGAATCGACACGCCGTCGCCGTGCGCGATTATCTTGACGCCCGCGCCGCCGTCTTCGCGCTGGACGGTAAAATGGCCGTCATCATCGGCTGCGATTTGTGTACGTTGCAGGCGGAAACCTGCGCGCTGATTCGCGACATCATCATCGCGCGAATCCCCGGCCTGGCGAAACAGGACATCCTGATTGCCACGAGCCACACTCATTCCGGCCCGGCGACCGTATTTAGCGATCGCGGCTGGGGCACGCCCGACCCGCCCTATATGGAAATCCTCCCCTACAAGATTGCCCAGGCGGGTATTCTTGCCGTTCAGAATCTGGAGGACATGACCGCCTCGGCGGCGCTGGTGCCCTGTCGGCATATCGGCTTGAATCGCGTTTATGATCGTGATGCCCCGCCATTGGCCGATGTGCTCAAGGAGGACTGGGAACCCGCCAAGCCGGAATTGACCGATACCGAATGCCGCGTCATCCGTTTCGACAACAAGCAGGGCGAGCTAAAGGGCTTTATGGCCTATTTCGGCTGTCACCCCGTCGTCTGCTGCCAGCAAAATCACTTCATCCACGGCGATTACCCTGCCATCGCCATCCATAACCTGATGCGCGAATGCCCCGGCTCCACCGGCATCTTTCTGCAGGGCGCCCAAGGCGATGTCAATAGCGGCTGCGTCCATAAGGCGGAAAATGAATCACTGCTGGCCCTGGACGTGTTCGCCGCCCGCTTTGCCAACGCAATCCGCAAAGGACTGGCCGCCGCCACACCGCTGCAGATCAATGACCTCGCAACCATATCGCAAAGCGTTGAATTCTCTACCCGGTCGGACTTCACGATGGAACACCTGAAAGAATTGCAGGAAGAATTCGAAAAAGTGCTGCACACGCCCCTGGCCAACGACGACGCGCACGAGGTGCGGATGGGGACCGTGAATTACCTGGGCGTCAAAAAGATGATGGCGCTGCTGGAGTCAGGCGAGAAGACAAGCGTCACGGCGGAAGTCCAGGGCATCCGTCTGGGCCCCCTCGCGTTTTTGGGCGCGCCATTCGAAATCATGCAGGCCATCAAAAATGAGACGGTATCCAAGTTGCGTGCGCCAATGCCCATGGTGATGAGTCTATGCAACGGCGCCTGCGGCTATGCGCCGGATCGACAGTCACTAGAGGAGGCGAAAACGTCTACCCGCAGCGGTGGCTACGCAGCAACCAGGGTACCATTCATGCAGGGACGCCTGCCTTACGCCAATATCCACGACGAACTGGTGAATGCATTCACCAACATCGCGGCAACACTCTTCCCCGTGACATCAGTATAAATTTGAGCCGCCCAATGCCGCATGGGCGCCACATTGGTCAGGCGCGGTGCGTACCGCCGCAACAGTCTGACGCTTGTCGTACATCCAACATCAATGACTAACCGAGTACTTGGCGAGAGTATCGAACCAGGCGGCCCAGGCTGGGTCGATCTGCTGGTAGGCGGGGTTGTCGCGATAGAAACGGATGGACTCGGCCATGCCGTCCTCGAAGCTCGTCGTGCACGAAAAAGCCGGCACGGCGGCGCGGATTTTGGAATTGTCATAGATGTCGTGGCTACAACAGTGGACGACCTTCTGAGCCGGGCCGTAGCCAACAACCGCACAGATTTTTTCGGCAGGCAGGCAATGAAAGACCGGCTTGACGCCGAGCAGCTCGGCCTGAATTTCGGCGACGCGCTTCCAGGTCAGGTAGGTCGTGGACGTAATGTGGAAATCCTCGTTGACGGCGGCCGGGTTGTTGAAGAGCCCGACGAAGGCCTTGGCGAAATCCCTGGTGTGAGTGATGGTGCACAGCTGCATGCCGTCGTCATGCAAGATGTAGGGCTTGCCGCTGAGCAAGCGCTCCGCGAGGGTCCAGCTGCGCCAGTGGGAGATGCTCCAGGGATTGAAAAAACGGACGCGGTTGTAGGTGTAGCCGGGGCGGACAATGGTGAAGGCCATGCCAGTGTCGGCGCACTCCTGGCGCAGACGCATTTCGCAGCAGCTTTTCTCCCAGCCGTAGGTCCAGCGGGCATTGCCGATGGGGGTGTTCGCCTCGGTCTTGAGCAGGTGTTCCGAGGCGCGATAGGCCATGATGGAGGATATGAAGATGTAGTGGCGACAATGGCCGCGCAGCGCCCGGAGTTTGCTTTCGAGGGCGGCCTGGTCGTAGGAGAAGAAGTCGCAGCAGACATCGAAATCATGGCCGGCGAGGGCCTGACGCAGGTCGTCTTCGCGGTTGACGTCGGCGTGAATGGCCTTGGTATCCGGCGGCAAGAAGTTCGGGGTCTTGCCACGGTTGAGCAGATAGAGGTCGATATCGGGCTGCTGGAGGGCCAGCAGGGAGCAGTCCGTGCTGATGATGCCGGTGCCGCCGATCATGAGGACTTTGGTTTTAGCCATAATCAGAGCAGTCCTTCCGTGAGTACTGGTTCTTCCTTGCCGGAGTCCATGGCACGGAAGACGGCGTCGGTGATGAGTTCGGTGATGTAGGCGCTGCGGATCGTGCAGACAGGCGCGCGTTTTTGGCGTACCGCCTGGCAGAAGTCTTCGACCATGGGCAGGTGCCAGTTGGTGTTGGTCACCGGGGTGACGCTGCGCTGCCCACCGGTCTGGGTGTTAATGATGACGGGGCCGTTGCCTGACGGCGGCCATTTGTCCATGATGACCGAGCCGTTGGTGCCGTGAAATTCGATGCGGTCGTTCCTGGCCCACGGGGTGATCACGACATTGAGCGAGAAAAGCGCCCCATTGGGGAAGCGCATGATGATGGCGGAGACGTCTTCACTGTCGTTGCCCGGATTGAAATGGCGCGCGGCTGCCGCCTGCACGCTGACAGGTATACCGAAGAGGTTGTGGACGATGTCGAAGATGTAAAAGGCCAGGGTCTTCAGCGGGCTGCCGCCGGCGGCGCGGGACAAAGGCGTGTTGCCGCAGGCACGGGCGCTGGCAATCCAGTTCATCCAGCCGAAGGTCAGCTCGCCCAGCTCGCCACTGCGAACGAGGTTTTCGAGCAGTTTGATATGCTCGGACAGGCGCCGGTAGTCGGAGCAGGAACAGACCAGCGGCGAGTCCTTGGCCGCCTGGTAAAGCACGGCGGCGTCTTGGCCATCCAGGCCCAGGGGTTTTTCGCAGAGGAAGTGCTTGCCGGCGGCCATGGCCTTGAGCGAGCACGGGACATGCGCGGGCGCCTGAGTGGCCACATAGACCGCCTCGGCGCCGCTTTCGGCCAGGGCCTGGTCGTAATCAGTATAAATGGTCACCGGCAGTTGTAGCTGCGCGGCGAGAGCCTCAGCGCGGTCGCTATCGCGGTCGCAGATCGCTACCAGCGCGGACCCCGCGGCATCCCGCAAAGCCGCGCCAGCGCGGATTTTGGCGATATTGCCGGCACCCAACAGGAGCCAAGAGACGTTTTTCATGTGAGTCGTTTCCTCCGTGGTCATTATTCGCTGGGGGCAGACACTAAGAAGCTGTTCATTAATTACGTTTACACATTGCAGTGCAAACGCTCTTTCATGTCATACCTTGTCGCCGGCCAACATTTCCCTGGCCGCGAAGCGGCAAGCGCCCCAGAGGGGCGCGTGAGCCGCAGTGTCCGAAACTAAGTCTAGCATTTTGAAAACGGTAAGGCCAAAAGGAAGGAGGTCAGCAATAACAGCCAAAACCTACCTGTGCGATTCCGCGATCGTACAGAAACCGTTGCTCGAACTCACAAACGAGGTGATGAGGTACGCAGCTAGGGCGACACCCACGGGGACGTCCCGAAGAAGGGGTCGTAACGAAGGAGCCAGGCAACGGTACTCTTGAGGATGGCATTTAGGTCTGGTTGCGTGTGCGAGCTACCGCCCTTAAGCGAAGCACTGGGACTCCCCCGAGTCTCTCTCCCGTAGACACAGCGGTTATCACGGAAGAACCTGCCGGATGCAACGGGCTATCATCAAGGGAAAATGGTTTCGAGACATGACCGGTGAAAGTCTCACAGTGTCCGCAGAGGAGCGGTAAACCCAGCACTATAAGCGCTACGCGAAAGGTCGGGTTGAAGCATTGGTCAGGGGAACGTGCCTAACGGCCCCCGGTTTGGAGACGGCAGCAGAGTCGGAGTAGTCGGGGACACGCAACACCCGATGAAAGACAAAACCGAAAAGCGACGTGGAAACCGAAGGCAGACCACGAGACAAGCTAGCACAGGCGCAATGGGCCACAAAAGGCCCAGTCAGGTTCTTGCTGACGAAACGCAACCGCTAGGAGACGGTCCCAAAACATGCCGGAGGCGACTGCGTGACAACATCGACGTGAAAGGCTAACCATGCCAAAAATCATCAAAGCACACTCATTGACCGGCCGCATAACCCCCGAGTTGATGAGGCAGGCTTTCAAGGCCGTCAAAAGCAATCGTGGAGCAGCAGGGGTGGACAAGGTCAGCGTGGAGATGTTTGAAGCAAACCTCAGCCCCAATCTGGACGCGCTCATGCGCGACCTCAAGGGCGGGACGTTTCAGACCAAGCCGCTGCGCCGCGTCAACATCCCAAAACCGGGAAGCACAAAAACCCGCCCCCTGGGCATCCCAATCGTGCGTGACCGGGTGGCACAGGAAGTCCTGCGAAGGCTTCTTGAACCCATCTTCGAACCGCTTTTTCACGACGCGTCCCACGGCTTCCGAAAAGGGCGCGGCTGTCACAGTGCCATCGAGCGGATTTTGGAGCTGCACAAACAAGGCTACCGGCACGTGCTGGACGCCGACATCAAGGGCTTCTTCGACAATCTGCCGCACAAGGTGATCATGGCCGCCGTGTGCCAGCGCGTAGCTGATGGAAACGTTCTTGGCATTGTGGAGAAGTTCCTCAAGGCCGGAGTCATGGAGGACGGCGTGTTCAAGCCGACAACCATCGGCACGCCACAAGGCGGGGTCATCTCCCCGCTACTGGCAAACGTCGTCCTCGATTACATGGACTGGGCACTAGCCGAAGCCGGATACCTGCATGTCAGGTACGCCGATGACTTCGTCGTGCTCGGGAAAACTAAGGCCGAGACGCAAGGAGCCCTTGAGGTCGTCAGGCAATGCCTGATCCAGCTCGGACTAGAGCTGAGCGAGGAGAAGACGAGGCTGACGACATACGGCAAAGGATACGAATTCCTCGGTTTCCGTCTGTCCGTACGATCGCGCCTGATGCGCGACAAGTCAAGGAACAAATTTCAAGACAAGGTCAGGGAAATAACCACACGCTCGCGAAACTTTGACGAGACCGTGATCAATGCGCTCAACCAAGTCATACGGGGCACGGCAAACTACTTCGCGCAACCCTTCGCAACCTGCCGGTGGCTCTTCCAAAAACTCGACTCGTGGATCCGCATGCGACTACGGGCCATGAAGAAGAAGAGAAAGAACTACGACGACAACCGCCGGATCAGCGTGAGGTACTTCAGCCAGAAACTTGGGCTCTTGACACTGGAACAGTTCTGCACGTACAAAGATGAGTATGGTAAAACACGACGAGTTGCCCCACGAAACGTGGCAACCTGAGTAGGGGTAGCCCAGTGCCAGACCGGCACGCTGGTAAATATGGGGAAATGACCCCATCGCTACAACGGGGAGGTAGAGGCTCATAACCTCTACCTTACCCACTGCTGTTATCGTAGCCCAGGGCAAGCGCCGCCGCAGGCGGAGCGCCGCCCTGGGTACAGCGCCTATTGCGCTCGTGTTCCTCGGCCTCTTCGGCCCCAGTCGGCGCAGCTGACTGGGGCCGAAGAGGCAATGGAACCTCACCTTTTTTGTTTGCAATGTCGCACGCTTTCAGCGTGCCTGGGTATAGTTGAAAACGTAATTATCGAACAACCCCATAGAGTATCAACGCCAAGTTGAAAGTGTACCACTATCGACATGTATTCTGGCCCCACCTTGGCCCCTCTTCTTCTCGGCTTGCTGAGGGGAAAAAGCCGTTTCTTCCTCTTCTTCCAATGCTTTCGCGGCCGGGGCCAGGCAAATGCCACTTTTGGGCACTTTTCACAATGTCGTTCACATAGAGCTTCTGGCTGAGTCAAACGCGCCCGTTTCCCTGGCCGAGAAGCGGCAGTAAAATGCCAGATCGGCCAAGTTCGGCCCGCAGGGCCGGACCATGCATAGCCCCGGATGAGGCGCCCGGAGGGCGCCGCAACCCGGGGTGTGACAGCAACTTGAAATTGCGCCTGGAGGGCGCCACATTGGCTTCCTAAACTTTTCATAATTTTTGAAAAAATAAAGTAACTACAAGCTTTTTGAGCTTGTTTTTTTGTTTTCTGTAGTTACTTTGTCTTGTTAACAGGAGTAACTACACCAGCTCCTGTCAAGGAGGCGCGCATGTCATATATTGTCCAGCAACGTTTCGGCAAAGACCGCGTTCATGTCTATTTGGTTGACAGCCATCGGGTGGAGGGCCGGACCTATCCCGTGCAAAAACGGGTTTATCTTGGCGTCCTCGACCAGGATGCATCGGACCTGCTACTGGGCAGGAGCTGCCCCGAGCCCACGGCGGAGCTTGTCGCCCTGCTGCAGGCCAAGGGGATCAGCTACAGCGGGCGCAAGGTCGTCCATGCCGGGCGCAAGCGCCTGCTTCGCGAAAGGGAGATTGTGCTCAAGACCCTGACATCCTGTCACGACGTTGAACTGGGCCGCGTCTCTCTGCTTGCGCGACTTGCCGGCGACAGCGGCCTGCATGGCTCCCTGATACGCGCCTTTGGCGAACAGGACGCTCAACGCATTTTGGCCGCGGCCATTTTTGAGTGCTGCGAAGGGGGCGCGCTTTGCCGTCTTGAAGACTGGGCTGACGACACGTCTTTGCGCGACGCAGACCTGTCGTTGTCGCCGTCGTCGATGACTCGGCTGCTTCAGCACCTCGGCGAGCATTCGGACCTGCGTAACGACTTTTTCCGTGCCTGGTTCAAGGCCAGCGGCAACCCGAAAGCTCTGATCAGTGACACCACGTCCATCTCCAGTTACGCGGAAAAGCTCTGCCTGGCCGAATGGGGACACAATCGTGATGGCGAACACTTGCCGCAGGTCAACCTGAATATGGTCTATTCGCGAGAGACGCATCTGCCGTTGTTCTACAGGCTTATACATGGAAGCATCGCTGATGTCACTACCTTGATAAACACCTCGCAAGCCATCTCCAAGCTCGGACTGTCGGCCTATACCTTCTCCTTGGACAGAGGTTTTTTTAGCGCCGAAAACCTGCATTACCTTCACAACGAAAAGCTGGGCTTCACCATCGGGGTGCCTGTGAGCAACAACCGCGAGGCGCAGCGGCTGCTGGATAAAAACCGGCTGAAGTTCCGTTCCTTCAAAAGCATAGTCACCTTTGATGACACGACGCTGCACCACGCGGCGGATACCTACGTTGTGACCAAACGCGGGCGAAAAGGCGAAAAAGACAGCTGGTTCGCCGCCACGGCCCATCTCTTTCTGAACAAATGCGAACGAGCCAGGCAGGAACGCGAACTGGCAGAACTGCTTCACGGTATCATGACGGACTTTTCGCGCACATCCTTCTCCACGCTTGAGGACGCCCAGGCGTGGCTGACAGCGACAGCGGGCAAGAGCAAGGCAGACCTCTTCTCGGTCAGGAAGGCCACCCGCGGCCCGCGCGAGGAAGGCGATTGCGCGGCCATCTCGAAAGATGGCGATTTCCAGGTCTGCGTTGCTGAAAAGACCTACGCGGCAACGATGAAAAACCTCGGTATGTTCATGGTGCTCAACAGCGATCGCGAAGCCAACGCCGAAGAGACGCTACGGGACAACCGCAGCCGGGACTGCCAGGAAAAGGTTTTCGACATCCTGAAAAACTCAACGGGCAATGATCGCCTGCGTTCCGCCGGCGATGACAGCGTGGAGGGACGGCTCTTCCTCGCCTTCATCGCCGTGACCTTGTTCAAGTTGCTTGAGAACGCGCTCCGCAAGGCTGATCTGCTAGGGCACGTTTCGGTCAACAAGGCCCTTGACCAGGCACGGAAGCTCAGGGCCGTAGCCTACCCCGATGGTTCCAGAATCGTGGCCGAAGTGCCGCTCAAGGCGAGGGAAATCTTCGAGGTCGTGGCCCCGGGGATGCTCACGGCACTCGCCGTCGACCCGGGAAGCGCTACTGCCACCGCCAGACGATGGCAAAATAATGTAGTTACTTCCAAGAGATGAAAAGTTGAGGTTGGCTTGGCACGTCTCGTCCCACCGCGCCAGAGAGACAAGGTGTGCATCCATTATCAATGGCTGATCGATTGCGCAAACGCCTGGGTGAGGCCGCAGCCGTCGGCAATCCCGCAGGCGATGGCGGAGCAAGCCAAGGACGACTGCCCCAGGAGGTGAACGGCCTCGTGACGGGCGCCGATCGTGAGGTCAGCGACGGCGGGTATGCCATGGCGTTCCTTCAGGGTACCCTACGGGATTTATGTTATAATCCAGCATCTGGTTCCGGACTGCCGGGCGGGGGGCCTGTCCATATGGCGAGATCGTCGAAGAGGAGTTCGAGTTCCCTGCCTTGGGACTGCATCCAGGCGGCGAGGGTCGCCGAGGTGTACATCTTGATCGGTGCCCAGTAGGTGACGCCTTTGGGATCGGGATTCTGGGGGCTGTGCATGATCGAGTGCAGCGTGCAGATTTCCTGGCGCTCCCCTCCTGCGGGGGTGGCGGCCAGGCGGAACAACCCTTCGTTCTGGTCCCCGTCCCGGAAGTGGTACTCCAGCGTGAGCCATGTGTCGAACGGAATCGGGAAGTGCGCGGCCCGCTCCACTTCGAGATGAATCTGCTTGTATTTGCGGTTCGCTCCGGTTCCCGTGTGGCTGAAGTCGTCGGTGGAAATGCGGAAATACAGCTCCTCCCCGGCCCCGGCGTCCTTGCCGATGCCGACGGTCACCCGGAAGGCGTATTCGGTGTCTTCGCGGGAGGTCCAGGCGGAATCGTTCCAGAACTCCGCGACCGTCAGCCAAGTAATCGCCTTCGGGTAGTCCCGCAGGGCGGCCATGGTCTCGGGAACAGTGAGCCTGACCGAGCAGGAAAACTCCTTGAAACCCTGCTGGACCGGGGATGTAAAATCGGCCTGGATGCGGAATTTGGGTGACTCGGGGGAGGGCACCCCCCGGAGGCGGAGGACGCGGTTGTCCGGGTCGGTCGGGTCCGGCGCGATGATTGCCTGGCGGCAGGTCCAGTCCCCAGGGTTGTAGTTCAGTTTGCCGCCGTGGATTCTGCCGTTCGTGTCCGGCGCGATGGTGGTCCAATTGTTGTTGCCGGCGACGGAACGGTCGGCTCCGACGAGCTTGTCGCTCGTGGCCGACACCTGCTCGATTGCGGTGTCCGCCTCGAAGCCGCTGCGGAAGAGGAGAACCGGCCCGCTGTGGTCCTGGGGGGCAGCGCCATTCGGCACCACCGCGCACCCCGTCCCGGTGGCGCAGAGCAGGAGAACGGCAGGTATGGAATGAGTCAGCAGTCTTGTCATTGTGGTCCAATCCGATAATCAACCGTAGGTGCGAACATCGAGCAAAGCAAAAGTAGGTGGCGATGTAATATTGTCAAATGTTGTGAAGGGGTTTCCTGAGCCTTCCACGTAATCGCTCAGTGATTGATAACAGATGCACGGCATGCCTCTCGCTGACGCGTGAAACGCGGCGTGCCTCGTCAATGTGGCGCCCGCCGGGCGCAATTCTAAGTTGCCTTCACGCCACGGGCTGCAGCGCCCTCCGGGCGCCTCACCCTGAGCTATGCATGGTGCGGCCCTATGGGCCGAACTTGACCAACCTGACGACGAAATTTGTCAGGTGCAGGCCGAAAACCACCACCATTCAATATCCATGTTTTTGCGCCTACAACGCGGACAAAGGATTCAGAACTACCGTGTCAAGCCCCTCGTTTTATCACAAAATTCCGCACAATTCCAGAAATTATGATATACTCTAGGATTTTGATGAAATGTGCTCAGTAGACATTTAAAAGTCGCTCATACATATTCTTAGAGGCAGCGCTGGTGTAAAAAGTCGATGCACTGCGCACCAAGCGTGAAAGAATGGCTGTATATTCCGCTTCACTGATTTCCATGACACCGGTCAAAAAGGCTAAGCATTGCCAGATAACGGAATAGATGGCATCGGTGTTATGTGAGGAACCATCCGGCCTGCGACGCAGCTGCGAGTAGATTTCTTTCATTGTCATGTCTCTGGGAACATCAAGAAATTCTCCATTGACAAGGGCAATCCACTGTGTTTCCACATAGGTGATGATATACATATATTTCACATCGGTGGTATTCCCCAAGCTGCCAGGATTACGGTTGCCACGGAATAGCTCGCGTATGGACGGAACTTCTAATATGAAGAACTCTTCATCGTTCCCACTGGATACATATAGATTGTGCATTTCATCTTGCAGCTTGTCATCGACAAACGCAAACTGCAAATCAAGTCCTGGAGCTTCTGACGGTTGTGTCCAATCAGGCCATTTTTTCTCAATGACGGATTTCCATTTCGGGTGAATAGAAAACAAAACGTTCATATTTTCTTCTGAGTTTTTCATAGTTTTTTCTGCCAATTATTTGAGAATGTATAAGGAAAAAACAGGCAAGTATATTCGCTGAGAAAACCCCTTCCTGATTGCACAAATCGTTCCGCCGACTACGCCGCATACAGTGGCCCAAAAAGTCAAAAACTAAAAATTACGAATTATTAGTGGATTTTTGGATTCATGCAGTGCACCGGACACGTCGAGGTGGACAATTGGTTCATTGTATTTATACGTATAGCTTTATCCAATTATTTGGGGAGCCCACTATAGAATGTCCTTGTGATTGACCGTTCCGCCTGTTTGCCCGATGCAGGCCAAAACGCCTTGACGAGTCCTCAGGCAAAGACCAGCAAATGATAAACGGGTATCTGGAATTTCCCATTTTAGGTGTCCTAAATGCCCGCCCATTATCAAAAATTGTTAATGTGCGACATCTTGTGATGAACACTTGTATTTGCGCCAATGTGACCGAAACTCTTCTTTTGCGAAAGGCTTTTTGACAATAGACTCCTTATCAGGTGGTTATGCATGAATTTGCCCCGTAGGGGCACGACCATGCTTAACCCCAGGCTTCAGCCTATAAGCGTTAAGTTGTTTCTAGCAATCTCAACTTCGCCACCCAAAACTCAGAATTAATGGAGGGAAAAAAGTCATCGGTCAGTCATTGATATCTGTTGTCCCTGCGGCCTTTTGGGTGCAATTCCCAAAAGTGGGTAGCGCCTATGCAGCCAGGCCATTGAGTAAATCGGCGTAGAACATGCTCCAGTTGTTGGTTTTAAGCTGACACCTCAGGTGGAGCGCCGCCTCCGCGTTCTCCTGCTTCCAGAACATGCCCGCACCTTTGATTCTCAGGTTCACGATTCTGCGCACGGCGCTTTCAATCGCTCCAGAGCCAATCGGCTGTTTCTCTCTGCTGAGCCTGGCATAGTCGATTGCCGACATGTTGGTCTTGAAATACGCATATTCTCGCCTGATGACCGCGTTGCCACGCCGTCTTGATTTGGCCAGTTCAGCCAGGAACACTGCGGGAGGAGCCTTCTTGAGCAGTTTTTTCATGTTGTCGAGCCACGCGCGCTTCTCGATCAGGCTTGCAAACGTCTTAGCCTCCGCGACGCGTGCAAGATGCTCGACCGCGTGGTAGTAGTCAAGGCAGGTTGACACGCGCGCTCTGTCGATGCCGACTTCTTCGATAATCTGGTCAATCCTGTTCCATATCCATTTTGCGCCGTCGCCCAGGAACGTGATTGATTTCGCGTTCTGCGCGCCCATCGCCCTGAGCTCCGCTACCAACAGCCGAGTGATGTCCTCCGGGCCGCCGATGGTGCCGTCGCAGCGTTCAAGTCCCTTGCGCATTTTCCGGCCCTCGGCGTCCAGTTCGTAGATGATGAACAGCTTCGGTTCACGCCAGTCGGCGACATAGGTATGATAGCCCTTGGCGGTCTTGCGCCCGCGCTTGTTCGTGCGTATGAGGACGCGCCCCCCGTCCATGGCGACCGCGAGTCTTTTTCCATCGGCCTCGTTGCTCACACGAAGACAAGCGAGCCGTCGTTCCCTCGCTTTCAGGGAAGCATGACCGACAGCCCGGCTGATCGTGCCGACGCGCTTGGCCGAAATGTCCCGGCCCCGTAAGCGCAACGCATTGGACGCCTCTTCGTAGGAGTCTCGCAGCCCTTCCAGCGTGACATCCTCGCACAAAGCAGGCGAAGCGCCGGCAAGGACGCCTAACAAAAGCAAAGCGGGAAACCTGCCTGTGCCCGCCACGCCGCGTCTACCCGTGCCGCGCTTGCGCCCGCGACGCTTCTCTTTTACGGGCAGATAGTAGGCCCCGGTAATCGAGGTATACTTCCCATGCTTGAGCTGAATGCTGGTCAGCCTTTGCCCGTGGTACCGGAGTTTTTTTTAGCGGGCCTTTCTATTCGGACGTCTCCCACCGTCTTTTGCAGCACCTCCGCCACGATGTCGTCCATCGCCTGTCCCAACAGGCGATCCGGTGTGTTTTCCGCTTCCTTGAAGGTCTTCGCCGACGGGCTCCGGTTGAATGTTTTCAGCGCCTGGACGATCTCGGCTTTGCGTTCGAGAAGCTTTTTTCCACCAGGGCGTTCAGTTCTTCGTCCGTCATTCCCATTTTTCTTGATCTCCTTGATGTTGAGTTCAGACAGTTCCTCGATGATTGACCATGCGCGCTCATACATGGCCACGGCACGCTCAAACGCTTTTTCCTCGGACGGCTTCACATACTGGATCTTGTTTTTCGAACCAGCTGAAGACCGCGACAGGTAGCAGAACGGATGCTGCTTGCCTTTCGCGCATTCGCATTGTGCGCGCCCGCACTTGCGCGTCGTATGGACAATCGATCCGCGCACCAGACCACACAGCTTCACCAGTTCCTTTGCCAAATCGCGTTGCTTTTCCATCGCCATCGTCGCAACTCCTTGAATATATGCGATTTAGCATACCATACAACGACAACAAAAAAAAGCAAGTCGAGTACTTGCAAAAAAAATGGGGGGGGGGTAATGTTTTCCCCATCGCGCAATGACCCACTTTTGGGAATTGCACCCGGCCTTTTTGACCGTCCTACCGCATACCGTCATCCCGGTGGCATTTGAGCGCTGAAAGCGCGATCTATGATAGCCCAGGGCAAGCGACGCCGAAGGCGGAGCGTCGCCCTGGGTAGAGCGCCAGTATTGATCATGTTCCTCGGCCCCTTTGGTCCCAGTCGGCGAAGCTGACTGGGGCAAAAGGGGCAATGGAACGATGTCTTTTTCCTTTCCAGTACCTTTGCGCAGCACAGTGTTTTTTTAGGTCGCCCCGCGCCCTTCAAGGTCTTGCCGCCCATGGCCACGATCAGTTGCTCTAAGTGTGCCAGCCAATCTTTCATATAGGTCGGTTCATGGTTCATGGCACGAAATTCGGCGGCATCGAAATAGGCAGAAACAAGGGCATTGAGCCGCTTGAGTTCGTCCGCATCAAGGTAGTTCTTGGCCACAGCCACGTCGGCCTTGGTGGGCTGGCTGCCACTGAATGACAGCAGGCCCATGAACGGCTTGTCTGCATCCGCCCGTGCGGCGACGACTTCTGCCGCAGTTTGGCCGTGGGCAGCGTAGTGCAGCTTGTTTTGCACGGTTTTAAAGAAGGTGACGCTTGCTTCCGCTTTGGGGTCGTAGTCCACGCTGGTGGCATACAGATCCAGCACCTGCCGGTAGAGCACCCTTTCACTGGAGCGAATGTCGCGGATGCGCTCCAGCAGTTCTTTCCAATAGCCACCGCCGCCCAGGTTCTTGAGGCGGGCGTCGTCCATGGTGAAGCCCTTGATCAGGTATTCCCGCAGCCGTTCCGTGGCCCAGATGCGAAAACTGGTAGCGATGCGCGAGCGCACCCGGTAGCCCAGCGAAATGATGAGGTCGAGGTTGTAAAAAGGTAGGGTACGCGCAACCTCACGGGTACCTTCGGTGCGAACCTGTCGGAATTCCCGACAGGTTGCTTCTTGGCTCAACTCGCCTTCCGCGTAGATATTGGCAATGTGCTCTACCACGTTGGTGCGCGAGGTCTGAAACAGGTCAGCAAGCTGCTGCTGACTCAACCAAACCGTATCGCCATCAAGACGCACATCAATGGCCGGCGCATGATCGCGCTGATAGAGAATGATTTCGCCGCCGGGTTGTTCACTCATGAAGCTTCCCCCCGCCACAACGCCCCCCTAACCGCAAGCGGGGTCGTGCACTTTGTTGATTTTTTTATCGTTATTGCGCGAGACAGCCCAGTGCGTTCCTGTTCCTTGGTCATGATCGTTCAGAGTCCTTGGTGAATAAATGGTCGAAAGCTACCTAGAGGTCATCCGAAAACTATATTTGCCTGCCGGAAGCGTGTTTGCGGCCTTTCTTTAGCCACAATATGGCCATGTCTTCTGCGAAACAACGGTGAAAAGCCCGGTCCGAACCCTCAGCTGCTGACGCTCAGCGCATTGCGGCAAACGCGAAGCGATAGCCGCAATGCGCTGAGCCGAAAAGGGATAGGTGGGGGAGCGCGAGGGGGAGGAAAGGGCCAATGGCCCTTTCCTCCCCCTCGCAAAACCAAACTATGCTTTTCGGACGGGCTCTACCTATCCTCCACTATAATTCACCAGATCACCTTGTGCCTTTTCGCCAGATTGAATTACCACGCTCAAGACGTGTGGAGGTCACGGGTTCGAATCCTGGAGGAAGCGGCTCCTCAGAGCGCACCCTCTGCGGTCTAACCTCACCGAAACTAGCCTGGTCGCAAGGCAATTCTCCGTTTTCTCGCCCAAAACAGAGATTTCTCCCACCCTTCCACCGTAAAGTATGGCTTCGGAACCTCAGGACCTGGGTTTTTATCGCTATCCGAGCAATAAATCATACAGCGAACTCGGGCGGCGTCTCCTTCGCGGCAGGCTTGGCAAGGACCTGGGTACTCCCGCAACCGTCTGCCCTCCCCGCTGGCGCCGCCAGAGCGATCCAAGAGCGTCAACATCGGCAGGTGGCCAGCTTCGTGGCGGCAAGAGACGTGAGGTCGGTGGTGGCGGGTATGCCGTGGCATTCCTTCATGGTAACTCACAGGATTTATGTTATAGTCCAAGATTCGAGTTATAGTCCAGTGTATTGATTACTCAATCACAAATCCATGAGAAAAATCCAATACCTAGGGCATCGTAAAACGAATATTACTTAAGGAGAAAGTATGGAAAAATCACAAATTGCTGACATTTTAGTTAATTCCAATTCAACTGGAGAAATTCCAATATTTCTTGATATTGACAATGAAATAATCAGTTTGGATTTTCAAAAAATAAGTGGCGTGTTATTTTATGGCAAAAAAGCAACTAATAATATGATGAAAGTTGCAAGGAAAATAAATAACAAGCAGTATGTAATAACACCAATCAAATCTGTGAATGATTTACAAAATTTATACAATTCTTTTTTGCAAGTCTATAAGCAAGAAACTTATTTCATTCCGTCCAATATTATACTAATAGATAATATAGAAACTTTATATAATTATTCCCAGGAAATTAAAGATAAACTCATTGAAATTTTACGCAAAGGACATGGTGTCAATTTGTATTTTTTATGTGGTTCAAATGACAGTAAATTGTCACAAGATATTTCAGTAAATTTCTCCGTCAAAGTCGAAGATTTTTATTCAACGACACAACTAAATTACAATGCAATTTTTGATTACATTGGAAAAAGACAAAAAATAAACATCAAATAATCATTTTGACCTTGAAATGAATTTATCTGAACACAAGTAAGTTCACTAATAAATTCATGGGGGTATAAACTTTACGTAACCGATTTCACATATAGGATATGAGTCCATGCACATACCCTAAAAACACGAAGCATCCAACCTCTATATAATAGATTATAACACAAGTCCTGACCACTATACTCAGGGTGGACATCGGTCAAGGCCTGCTACGCGTCTAGCCCTTCCCAATTCTTGGTGGCACTATAAAGCCCCCTCTTTTTACATTTCGCAAAGGGGGAGTACAGTAGCCTTGGAGACGGCATTGTTCCAAGCCATTTTGAGTTGGCCCGGCGGCAACACGAGTAGCGCAACGCCTTTCGGGACACTTTTAGCAAAGCCAGGCAAGCCATTCACCTTGTCCTGGCAAGGAGGGGCACGTGAATATCTTTCTGTGTATTGTGCACTGGCTTATCGCTCTTGTCATAGCCGGTCAATTCACCCGGTTTTGGTATGTAACAACGCAACGCCGAGTCGGCCTGGAGGAAATCGCCTGGGATGCCGGGACAGTCTTCGGCTGGGCCGTTGGGATCAATATCCTCCGTTTTTTCCTGGCGCTTGGCTTCTCGTCGCAGACCAGCGGCTTCTGGGACTGGTTGTTGTACAAGGAAATCAGTCCCTGGACGGCAGCCGCCGTGGTTGGCTTTATAGCCGTCGCTAGCGGGTCAGCCACCGATGATCGCCACCAAAAGGGCATACCCGGACGAAACTGGTATGAAAAAATTGACGATCTGTTTAGGTAAAGGCTTCGCACCCTCACGTGAGAGGGCCGCGCCAGTGACAGCGCATTTCCACTCATAGCCTTGCCCAAACGTTGGGGGCCGCTATAAAGATGCCTGGGACTGCCAAGTAGCCAACCGCAAAAAAATCTGCGGCAATCTGCGGATAGAAAAAAGACCAATGCCGCCGGGACGGCGGCGCTCCCAGGCGCAATGCCGCCGAGGACGGCGGCGCTCCCAGGAGCCGCCTGGCGGCACTGGAAGTCCAGTGGGTCCACGATACAAAAAAGCCTGCGCGGCTGGTGTACCGGGCAGGCTGATTTTGTTGGATGGTGGAGGCGCCGGGAGTCGAACCCGGGTCCTGAGAAGATTTCCCGAAGGCGTCTACATGCTTAGGACGCGATTTAATCTTAGTTCTCCGTTTTGGTGGCGTCCACACACGGCGGAGAAAGCGGCCATCTGTTGAGTCTTGTTCTCAGGCCCGCTGGCGCGGCTTGTGAACCAGCCCGATGTTTGCGTCTCTATCCCTTATCAGGCATCCGGGTAGAGACGTCGCTGTACTTAAGCAGCGAGTGCGAGTTCGTTTTTCGCAGTTACTTTTTCGACCGATGATTAAGGAGGCCAACGATCATCCTCCGCATGCGACCTGCGTTCTACCTTAGCAGTCGAGACCATTTCGCCCCCACGTGTATCGTGGGTGTGCCGGCGCGGTACTAGCCACCGACGCAGTGCTTACTATAGCACGACTTGCGCGAAAAGCATTGGTAGCGAGGCAATTTGGTGGTGGTTGCCGTAATCGACCAGCCATTGACACTGCGCTGCACAGGGGTTCCTACCCACCCCGGCTTTACAACCGTAATCAGCACGTGGTGACTCCTGCTAGCCTCTTGCGACGGCGCGGGCTGAAAGCCCGCACCACGGCCGGAAAACGGGCGCGCTTGGCTCAGCATACTGCGGGAACGGCTGGTATCGATGGCTGACCGATTACTGGTTGCCCAGCTATTTATGGCGGCGCTGGTGGAAGTCGGCGTTAACGGCGGTGCGGAATGACTGGTCTTGGGAATAGTGGATGAGGATGCGAGCCATGGCGGCGCCGGCCTTGATGGCGTTGGCGAAGCCGGCGGAACCAGCGGCGGCCTCGCGGAAGGCGATGGAATGGCCGGGGCAGGGTTCGCCGTCGCTGATGGCGAAGCGCACATGGGCGCCGGGCATGATCTGGGTGACATTGCCCATGTCGGTGGAGCCGCAGCGTTCGTCGCCGTTGCAGAGGGGAATGTCCTCGCCCATATCCCGCCAGGCGGCCTGGTACTCGAGATTGATGGGGCGGTTGACGAGGATGGGGGCGGTGCCTTCGTCCCACTCGATATCGTAGCGGCAGCCGGCTTTTTCGGCGCCGCGGCGAACGGACTCGTCCAGGGCCTTTTTGAGCTTGTCGATGGCCGGCGTCGTGGCAGCGCGGACGTAGAAGAACGCCTGGGTGAGATCGGGTATGATATTGGGCGCGTCGCCGCCATTGGTGATAATGCCATGGACGCGTTCGCGGGTGCCGATGGCCTTTTTCCATTCGAGCATATCGGCGTAGAAGAAGACCATGGCGTCGAGGGCGTTGATGCCGCGCTCCGGCGCGGAGCCGGCGTGCGAGGCCTTGCCGTGGAAGCTGATGCGGGCGCGGGCGACGCCGAGGCCGCCGCTGTCGGTTTCGGTGCGTTCCGATGGATGGGCCATGACGGCCATGGCCACGTCGGCAAAGGCGCCGCCTTTGATCATTTTGACCTTGCCGCCCTTGCCCTCCTCGGCGGGGGTGCCCATAAAGCAGAGATTGAGATCAAGGTGATGTTTTTCGGCGTACTTGGCGGCTATCCACGCCGCGCTGAGGCCAGCGGCGGCAATGAGATTGTGACCGCAGCCATGACCGAGGCCCGGCAGGGCGTCGTACTCGCCACAGACGCAGACGCGGGGCGCATTGTCGGCGTCGTTGAGCTTCATGTCAGCACGAAAAGCCGTGGCAATGCCGGCAGCCTGGCGGGTGACCGCAAAGCCGTGGCGTTCGAGGAAGGCGGCAATTTTGTCCGCGGCCTGAAATTCCTCAAAGCCGAGTTCAGGATGGGCGTGAATGAAGTCGGCAATGACGCGGATTTCGTCAGAAATCGCTTCGGCGAACTGGAGGTACTCTTGCATAGGCGGGACTCCTGCGGGGCTGGAATTGGACACTGGGGACGGATTGGACTTCATGGACTGGTTGGTGCGGTTGGCGCGGCGCTGGGGCGAGGACTCACGACTCATAAGGCATGGTCTCATGGCTTGGACCGTGGGGACTTTCGGGACCATAGGGAATGACGCTCGCCCCCGGGGACTGATTGGGGACGGACTGGACGCCGGGGACTGATTGGGGACGGACTGGACGCCGGGGGCTGATTGGGGACTGATTGGACGCCATGGACCAATTTCGCCTGGTCGCGGTTATTTGCAACGGCCTCCTCGCCACGCGGGCGGACACACAGGTCCGCCCCGACAAAATTCGACTGCTCTCGACTGCATAGTTGAACGGGAGGAGCCAGCACCCGGCCAGCGGGGAAGCATGCGATTGCGCTTTGCGCCTGTGCGGTGGCCGGCGCTGGCGGGGGCTGGTCATTTTCCGCGTGGGAACTTAACCGTAATTGTCGGCCTCTAATAGATTCTGACTAGCGCGCGGATTCGCAGAGCGCTGCGACTGTTGGCGGGATTCTCCCGTCGACGGGGCAAGGAGGTCCGCGCACTCACGCAGCAGCATAACCAGGAAAGGCAATACCCATGATCAGCAAAAAAATGGCCGACGCCCTGAACCAGCAGATGAACGAGGAGTTCTACAACGCGCGGCTCTACCTCTCCATGGCGACGTATTTTTACAGCATCAATCTTGAAGGCGCGGCGCATTGGATGGAAAAACAGGCCGAAGAGGAAACTGGGCACGCCATGCGGCTGTACAAGCATCTCAACGAGCGCGGCGCCCGCATTACCGTCGGCGCGGTGACGGCACCGCCGGCGCAGTGGGCGAGCCCCCTGGCCGCCTATGAGGACGCCTACAAGCACGAATGCTCGGTGACCAAGGCCTTTGACGCCCTCGTTGACCAGGCGCAGAAAGCCAAGGACAACGCCACGCAGATTTTCCTGCAGTGGTTTGTGACGGAGCAGGTCGAAGAGGAAGCGTCAGTGGACGCCATCGTGCAGAAGCTCAAGATGGCCGGCAACTCCACTGGGGCGCTGATGATGATTGATCGCATGCTCGCCGCGCGCTAAAAGACGGGCACCGAGCGTCAGACGCACCAGCCGTCTGCATGATACGACATAACACACAAGACCGGGCGGGATACGAAAGTGTCCCGCCCGGTCTTCTTTTGGGTGCCAGTCAGTTTGGGCCGAGGTATTGCCAAGGGAGGAATGGCCCGTGCTTGCGATGCGCCGCCGCGTGTATCAGCCCGGGATGCCGCCGCCGTTGAGGCCCTGGAGGCGGGCGATGCGTTCCTGGGTCGGCGGGTGGGTGCTGAAGAGACTGCTGCCGCCACCGCGCAGGCCGAGCTTGGGGTTGACGATATAGAGCGGTGCCGTGACTTTGCTAGTCTCCATCGGCGTGCTGTCGCCGGAAATCTTGGCCAGGGCGGACATCAGCCCGCCGGGATTGCGGGTGAATTCCACCGCGGAGGCGTCAGCGAGGTATTCGCGCTGGCGGCTGAGAGCGAGGCGGATGAGCGTGGTGAGTAGCGGCGCGAGGATGGCCAAGAGGATGCCGATGAGCATGAATACGACCTGGGCATTGCCGCCGCCCTCGCGGTTGCTGCGACGGCGACTGCGGCCGCCGCCGCTGAACCACATCATGCGCAGAAACACCTCACTAAGCATGACGATGGCGCCGGCGAGCATGGCCATGAGCATGGTGTAGCGGATGTCGAAATTGCGGATGTGGCCGATTTCATGCGCCATGACGCCCTGCACTTCATCGCGATTGAGCTTGTTGAGCAGGCCGGTAGTAATGGCGACAGCAGCGTGTTGCGGATCAGAGCCCGTCGCGAAAGCGTTGGGCGCGTCGGTTTCAATGACGAAAACCCGTGGCATGGGCAGACCCGCGGCGATGGACAGTTCTTCGACCACATTGAACAGCTGCGGGTAGTCCTTTTTTTCAATTTCCTTGGCGCCACTGAAAGCCATAAGCGCGCCGGCGCCGGCATTCCAGGCAATCAGCAGCCAGATGGCACCCACGATCAGCGCCAGCGCCACGCCGAATTCGAGCGCATCAAAAGCGCCACCGAAGACGACGCCGAGCAAGAGCAGCAACGCCACCATCAGCGTCATCAAAATGACGCTGTTGCGCTTGTTGCGCGCGATCATGTCATGGAAAGTCAGCGGCGCGCTCATCGTCAGAATTTCACCTTGGGTGCTTCGCGTTCAGCGGCTTCGGTGATCTGCCAGAGTGCGGCGTCCTGGAACTTGAACATGCCAGCGACGACATTGGCGGGAAACACCGCGATGGCGGTATTGTAGTTGGTGGCGCTGTCGTTGTAGTGCTGGCGGGAGAAGGCGATTTTGTTCTCCGTGGACGTCAGTTCTTCCTGCAACTGGAGGAAGTTCTCGTTGGCTTTGAGCTGGGGGTAGGCCTCGACCTGCACCATCAGACCGCGCAAAGCGCCGCCAAGCTCGGTCTCGGCGGCAATTTTGGCGCCGGTGTCACCGCTGGGCACGCCCATGGCCCGCGTCCGCGCCAGGGTGACTTTTTCGAGCAAGCCGGCTTCGTGGGCGGCATAGCCCTTGACGGACTCGACCAGGTTGGGGATAAGATCGTAACGGCGTTTGAGCTGCACGTCAATCTGCGACCAGGCGTTGTCGACCAACTTTTTCTTGCGAACCAGGCCGTTGTACATGGCGACGAGCATGATGACCGCAATGACCAGAATGATGAAGATAATTCCGCCCATGATAAATCCTCCTTGTGAACTGGGGTGGTAGAAACGCTGGCGAGGGGATCCGATGCACGATATACACTAATGGCGCAACGACCGTTTCCAATACGACGCAGCAACGAAAGGCTGTCGTTTTAGTAATCGGTCAGTGTACACCCCGGCGCTTCGCTGGGACAATTTGCAGGAAACCCACAGCCCGCCGCCGCCCAGCCATTCGACCTTGATTTCCGCCGACCTTTGCGGCAGCGTGTTTCATAGGAGTAACCACCCCGGTGTTTTCCCCACCGGGGTGGTTACTGACCGATTACGTCGTTTTGCATGCCGCGGCTAGCGGGCCGTGCCCAAGCAGTAGAGCCAGTAGCCCGCGCCGATGGCAAGCTCCTCGGTCACCCTGATATAGCGGCCGTTGCGCCACTGCCAGGCAGCAACGATGTCCGGCGGCAGCACGGGGTAATTTGCGCCTACAGCCACGAAATGCCAGCCGCGGGTGCTGGGCAATGGCGGCGCTGCAACGATATCGCCACTGAGAGTGATGGTGCCGGGCTCGTGTCGGAAGAGCCAGTAGGCGTGGCCAGGGACGAAGCCGGCCGGCCGGGCGAAGACTTTCTTAGCGTGATCGTAACGCGTGAGGTCTTCGGCGGCAAGCGCGGCGCCGCAGTTTTCATCGGGGACGAAGTCGAGGCCGATGACCTGCCAGCCGGCGACCAGGGCGACATCGCGGCGATAGGAGTAGCGGGCATGGATGGTCATATCGCCGACGACCGCGCTGAAGTCGGCGTCCCAGCCGGCGAAGGCCCAGGGGCTGTCGGTCACGACATTTGGGGCAGTGGCGGCCGTGTCACGCTGGACCTGCTGAGAGAGCAGCGGCTCGTCATCGGTCCGGCCTTTGTCCCCGAGCACGAAATTCACCGTGTAGAAGACGGGTATCATCTCGACAGGGCGGTCGCCGAAAGTCGCCAGGCCGTCCCAGCCGGGCGCTGTCTGGTAGTAGCGGATGGTGGCCCCAGCTGGGAATGGCGCGTAACCCAACGCCGGCGGCTGGCCTACGAAGACGTACTCCGTGATTGTGCTGTCGGCAAAAGCGCCGTCGCCGATGCGGTTCAAGCCAACAGGCAAAGTCAGCGTGGTCAGTGAGGCGCAACCGCGGAATGCCACCGCACTTATTTCCACAAGACTCTCAGGCAAGGTGAGTTGTTGGAGATCCGAGCAGCTGTCAAATGCGTATGGCTGGATGATGCTCACGCCGGCGAGGACGTCGTAGTCACCGGCGCGGGCGGCCGGATAGCGGTAGAGCGCGCTGAAGTCATAGCTGTACAAGACGCCGGCCGCGTCCGTTGCAAAGGCGCCATTCGCTGGTGCAACGACGATGGTCGTCAACGCTGGGCAGTTTCGCAGAGCGCCATTGCCAATGCTGGCCAAATCGCGACCGAGGGTGACGCTCTGCAGATTGATGCAGCCGGCAAAGGCATCCTCACCGACGTACACCACGGAGTCAGGCAGCACGACGCTGGCCAAAGTGACAAAATCCTGAAAGGCCCCGGCCGCAATGGCGACGACGGGCAGGTCTTCAATAACATCGGGCACTACCAACGCGGTCGGTTCACCGTCATAACCCGTGATGGTGACAGCGCCATTCTCGACGCTGTAGTTGAACGGCAGGGGATCTAGTTCAAAGTCCACGCCCCAGCGGCTGCCGATCTTCACCCGGATGTCATTGTCCGCCGTGTCAATAATATTGTAGTCGTTGCTCGTAACAACATTATCGACGATTTCCGATGCCTCGGCGCCACGGAAGACCGCGCGGATGCGATAGCGCTTATGAGCGGGCGCGGGAGCGGGTATTTTCAGCGCGTAAATGCCGCGATCATTAGTGGAGATTTCGGCGACGATGGCCTGCGTGGCGACATTTTGTGCCGTAACGGCGACGCCGGCCAGGGGCTGCCCCGCCAAGTCGGTAACCCGACCGCAAATCAGCTCGCCGCTGAAATCCGGGAAGGCGTTGAAAAGCAGCTCATCGAAGACGCTGAAGGTGAATTGTTCGGTAACGACAGTTGGGAGATTGTACCAGCTGTCTTCGGAGCCATCCCAGCCCATGTTTAGGTGCACATAGAGGCGCCCGTTGTGGAAGCCATAGCCGTCGCCAACCACCGCGTGGCCGCCCTGGTTGCCACTAATTCCTAGGACGGTCGGATAGCCGGCATCGAGATTGCTCAGCAACATATCCTCATAATGAGTCGTGCTGGAAACGTACAAACCATCGTCCCAGCAAAGGAAGTACTTGGCGTTGGCGAAATAAAAAGTGTCGCGCAGGCGCTCACTTAAATCAAACACTGACGCTGACGACGACCAGGCGGTGAAGCTCATGCCCACGCTGACCGCGACGTCATAGAGCAGCTTGCCGATGGCCTGCCGCTGGGCGAGGGTGATAGACGCATCGGGCTTGAGGGGCATGTTCTGCCAAGCGTAGGTGCCGCCTTTCATGGTCAGAGCCATCGGGGCGCCATCGACTTCGCATTGCTTGGTCAGCGCAGCCACCGGTGCTGTCGGGTATTCATGGTAGCGCAGCAGCTGGGCGCCGACCGTGGCGACGCAGCCTGTCACGTAGTTCTTTGGCGTGTAGTAGTTGTAGATGTTTATTCGTTCCCAGCTATCCGAGTAGATAACATCCTGCCCCCAGGCTGACTGCACGATTGGCGCCACGCGCAGATCGTCGGGCAGCTCAATTCCACTGCGGGTCGTCTGATACGGCGCCAGGAGCATCTGCCACTGCGCGACGTAGTCCGGCATGTCGGCGCCCTGGCGGGTCGCCGGATTCGCGCGGCGCTGATCGGCCCATGCCAGGCGCTGCGGGAGGTCCCGGTGCAGAATGGCGCGCAGGGGATGATTGCGGTCCGACGGAAAGGCGCCCTTGGCGGCAAAGGCGACAATCGGCACAACCCCGTCGTCGCCGCCGGTAACGACAAAGCCACCGTCCTGCAGGGCGACCACGTGGCAGAGCGCCCTGCCCTGCTCGTCGCGGAGGCTCTGGACGACGTCGCCACTGCGGGTGAGTGGCGTCGCCAACGGGCGCTGCTGGGTGTAGCGCAGCCAATTGCCAACGGCGGCCAGTGCCTGCTCGGTGCTTATTTCCGCCGCCGAGGCCATGCCGGCAAACAGCATCACTACAGCCATGCAGGCGGTCAGGATAGCACGGCTGGTGGGGGAAAAGCTATTGCCCCGTACGACTAACAAGGATTGCCGATCACAGTGGCGGTGAGATGATAAGGTCATGGCATCGTCCTTTTCGGGTGGTAATATCTACCCCAGCGGCTCTATTGTAATCAACACAACAATCAATACTCTCCCTATCAATCGGTTGCACGCGAGCACCCGTATTCGCGGTAGCTTGCGAATAAATACTATATCAGACTGATCGTGACTAGCATGAAGGCAACACCAAAAAACCGTCGAAAGGAGCCATGAAGAAAGGAAAGCCGTTAACTGGGGTCAAAGAGGCAATGGAAATTCATGTTGCGCCTTGCCATAGGTCTTTTAGGCCGCCCTTACAGGGCTCCGTTTCGGGTGGGGCCCCTACCCAGGGCGACGCGCCCTGCGGGCGCTTGCCCTGGGCTATCTTAGGTCGCGCCTTCGGCGCTAAAAACCTCGGCAAATGATCTTGTGCATGGTTACCAATCAACTCATGGCGGGCGATTGCCAGCACACCAAGTGAAGAGCATTGGTCGGATCAGTCGGATCAACTGTCTTTTATCGCGGACGGATCGGACCGATCGGACCGATCAATCAGTCGGATCAGTCGGATCAACTGTCTTTTATCGCGGACGGATCGGACCGATCGGACCGATCAATCAGTCGGATCAACTGTCTTTTATCGCGGACGGATCGGACAGATCGGACCGATCAATCAGTCGGATCAGTCGGATCAACTGTCTTTTATCGCGGACGGATCGGACCGATCGGACCGATCAATCAGTCGGATCGGTCGGATCAGTCGGATCGGTCGGATCAGTCGGATCAGTCGGATCAGTCGGACTGGCTTCTTCCAATCCGCGTCCAAGCGGGTATTGTAAAGGGCTTTTTTACCATTATCCATTACCCATCCAGGGGTGCCTGCTGCCGGTCATGGCATGCGCGCGATACAGATAAAGGAACATTCGATGCAGATTACGCTTCAACCCATTCCGGCGCTGGGCATTGTCTCGGCACCGGGTAAGATCACCTGGTGCGGGACGATGGTTCGTAGCGCCGACGGTCGTTGTCATCTGATGTTGTCGGTATGGCCGGAAGCGCGTGGTTTTGACGGCTGGCTCTACCATTCGGAGATCGGCTACGCCGTGGCGGAGCACCCCGATGCCGAGTACCGCTTTCAGGGCGTGGTTTTCAGCGGCGACCCGTCGCCGGAGGCGTGGGACCACGCGATGGTGCACAACCCGTGGATCATCCAGCACGACGGTCGCTTCTATATGTACTACACGGGCAACACGGGCGACGGCACCTTTCCGAGCCACCGCTACAATCAGCGGGTGGGCCTGGCGGTGGCGGAGCGCCCGGGTGGCCCCTGGCGCCGGCTGGGTCAGCCCTTGGCGCCGGCGACGCCGGGCTCCTGGGACGAACTGGTATCCTGCAATCCCAGCGTCTGCCGCATGGCCGACGGCCGTTTCATCATGCTCTACCGCGCTTGTTCGCGGCCGGACAATCCCGTACATCATGGCGACATCGTGCTGGGAGTGGCCTTTGCCGAGCGCCCGGAGGGCCCTTTTGTCCGCCACCCCGAGCCGATCTTCCGCCGGGAAGGCCAGCCTTTCGCAGCAGAAGACCCCGGCGTCTTCAGCTGGGGCGGGCGGCTTTACGCGGCTTTCAAGGACATGGGCCGGAACTATCACGACCGCGAACGCTCACTGATGCTGGCGGAAAGCGCCGACGGCAAGGACTGGCGCATCATCCAGCCGCTTTGCACGCGCGACCTCCCCTTTGCCGACACGGCGCCCCGCGAGCAATTCCGCGTCGAACGGCCCTTTGTCTACATGGAGAATGACCAGCCACGCCAGCTCTTCGTCGCCGTACGGCCGGAGCGGGAGGCACAGCGCGCGTTCAGCGTCCACACCGGCATCGACATCCAGCCCTGAAGAGCGGCCCGCATAGGGCGTATTGCCCCAGAGCAACGCGCGCCTGCAGCGCATAAAACCAGAACGACTGCCATCGACTGGGGCGACCGGCTTTTTTCACCGACAAGGGCGACCGACCGGTCGTCCTCGTGCCAAACACGGTGCCCCACGCCGGTCAGGTGCGTGGTTTGAGTTCGTTGAGGGCGCTGACGGCGGCGGCGATCCATGCCGGGCCGGTTCCGGGCGGTGCGCAGACATGGCGGCAGAGACGGGTTTCGTAGCTGCCTTCGCTGAGGGCCTGGTCGGTAGCAATGTAGCCGGACGAGCCATTGGCCATGCCGACAACCAAATTGCGCTTGTATGGCGACTGCTCCTTGATTGCCAGGCCGATTTCGACGAAGACCTCGCCGTGCAGCCCGACGATGCCGAGATCGCCGACGCGCAGGGCGTGCAGGGGCACGTCCCAGGACGGCGGCACGTCCTTTTCGAGCTTGACGAGCTCATTGGCGTAGATCCACTCCATGGCGTTGCTATGGTCATTGGCGGCGACGATCTTTTCGGCCTTGGCCAGATCCTCGGCGCTAGCCCGGCGGCGCTGGAAGGGCAACATCTTGAGCGTAGCGGCGACGGTCAGCTGGTCCACGAAGTCGTCTTCGCGCAGCAGCGACCACTGTTTCCAGGTTTCGGCGGCGATGACGTTGGCGACGCGGCGCTGGTTGTGATAGGGATCGGTCTGTTTGCGTGGCGGGCGGGTGAAATCGCAATTGTTGATATTGCCCTGGCAACCGTTGGCCATAATGACCATGAAGGACTCGCCGGCAATGCGCTGCAGAGCCGTGGCGTACTCGCCGAAGTAGTCCGCCGATATCCAGCAATGCTTGTTGTTGCCCACGTAATGCAGCGGGTAATTCGCATAGACGGCGATGGGCTTGCGGCTGTCTTTTTCCCGGAAGATCATCACGCCGAGTTCGGGGTCGGTCGGCCCGGCGGGCTTGATGGCATCGGGATTGCAGTAACCGGGATTCATGCGCACAGTACCGTCTTTCATGTGCCAGCGGCGGTTGTGTACCTCCTCAGGGCAGGAGCCGGACGCGTGGGCAAGTTCGGCGGGACAACGCTGATTGTAGGCCATCACGAAGGCATCGGCAATCTTTTGGGGCAGGGTCTCGCCATATCCCGGCTCGGCGGGCGTGCCGAGTACCGCCCGGACGGCCGGGCCGGTGTGGGTATGCGTGGATGAAATCATGACGCAGTGGGCGGGCACGCCGGTCCGAGCCGCAATCATCGCCTTGGCTTCCTCGACCAGCTCCGACGTGATGTACACCAGATCAATCGTCATCAGCCCGATGGTCGTCTCACCATCGCTGATGGCCAAAGCCTTCACGTAAAGCGGGTCGTGGATGTGCTCCGCGATACGGTCTTCAAAATAGCCGGCGATGTGACATCCCAGTCCCGGTGTAATGTCCACCCTGCCCGTTCCTGCCTGCAACTGCCCCATGACCACACCCTCTTTCTCTTTGAAAACGACAAGTCGCCACATGAACTAAAAACAGCCTGCGGCTGTACACATCGCTGCTCAAAATAGGCCCTGCACGACGTATTGCCAGCGCCAGGCCGGGCAGACGCAATCTTTTTTCCGGCGGCGGCCTTTCGGCGGTTGTCGGGGCGGCTTTCGGCAGTTATACTGAGGGCTTGCAGCCGGCGGGGAGCCGGCTCGGGGGAAATGACGACGCCGGCCCATGCGCAGACAATCTGCGCCCTGCCCCGGACGCATGGCCATGAGCGCGGCACGGCAAGACAGAGGAGAGACCATGACTGACAAGCCCTTGACGATTCTACACAGTTCCGACTGGCATCTGGGACACACCCTGATGGGCCGCCGCCGCCATGACGAATTCGCCCATTTTCTCGACTGGCTGAACGGCGCCATCACAGAGCATGGTGTCGATGTGCTGCTGGTATCCGGCGACATCTTTGACAGCAGCATACCGAGCAACGCCGCGCAGAGTCTTTACTTCGATTTCCTGACGAAAGTCTGGCGGGCCGGCGTTTGCCGCCACATCGTGGTCATAGCCGGCAATCACGACTCGCCGTCGCTGCTAAATGCGCCGGCGTCCCTGCTGAAAGCCCTGAACATCCACGTCGTCGGCTGTATGACTGAGAGCATTAAAGACGAAGTGGTCGTGCTGTACGATCGCAATGACGCGCCGGAGCTCGTGGTCGGGGCCATTCCCTACCTGCGCGAACGGGACATTCGCGTCATCGGCGAAAATGAAAGCGCCGAGGACAAAGATAAGCAGCTGATCGCCAGAACTCGCGAGCACATCCGCGCGGTCTGCGACGAGGCCCTCGCCCAGCGCGAAAAGTTCGCAACGAAACCACCCATAGTCGTCATGGGCCATCTCTACAGCAGCGGCAGCAGCGTAGCCGAAGGCGATGGCACCCGGAAGCTCTACGTCGTCGGCTCGCTGGTCGAGATTGGTGCCGATGCCTACTCGGCCGGCTGCGACTACGTCGCCCTCGGCCACATCCACGTCCCGCAAGCCGTCGGCGGCAAAGACTTCATTCGCTACAGCGGTTCGCCGCTCCCCATGGGCTTTCATGAGGACGCGCAACAAAAGGGTGTCAACCTGATCCGCTTTGCGCCGGAGCGCAGCATCGAACAGCTGCCAGTACCACTTTACCAGCGGATATTGTCCATCACCGGCGACCGGGAGGCCCTCCTGGCGCGGGTCGCCGAACTGGCCAACTCCAGCGACCGAGTCTGGCTGGAAACAATTTACGACAGCACGGAGCCCATGGGCGATCTGCGTGACCAGCTGAACAAGGCCGTTGCGGGTAGCCACACGGAGATTCTCTGCACAAAAACAGCCCGGGGCCAGTTCCATGCCCTACACGCCGACGTCCCCGGGGAGAGCCTGGAGGACCTCACGCCGGAGGAAGTCTTCAACCGCTGCCTGGACAGCCATGACGTCCCTGCCGCCACACGGCCCGCGCTGATCGACGCCTACAACGAGATACTGCAGTCGCGTCAGGAAGCCGACACGCAAGCCGTCGAGGGGGTGGAAGCATGAAAATTCTCAAGGTCCGTCTGCAGAATCTCAATTCGCTGGTCGGCGAATGGCGCATTGATTTCACCCATCCGGCCTACAGCGGCAATGGCATATTTGCGATCACGGGCCCCACTGGCGCCGGCAAGTCGACCATCCTCGACGCCATCTGCCTGGCCCTCTTCGGGCGGACGCCGCGACTCGAGCGCGTCAACCAGAGTGCCAACGACATCATGTCGCGGCACTGCGGCGAATGCCTAGCCGAGGTGGAATTCAGCACCTTGCGAGGGCACTACCGCTGTACCTGGAGCCAACGCCGCGCCCGTGGCAAGGCCGATGGCAAGCTGCAGCAGCAGAAGCACGAAATTGCCGACCTCGCTAGCGACAAGCTGCTTGAGACAAAACTCTTGGCGGTCATCCCGAAAGTCGAGGAGGTGACCGGCATGAACTTCGAGCGTTTCACCCGCTCCATGCTGCTGGCACAAGGCAGTTTTGCGGCATTTCTGCAGGCCGACCCCGACAAGCGCTCGCCCATTCTGGAGGGCATTACCGGCACCAGTATCTACACGGAGATATCCGAGCTGGTTCACCAGCGCAATTCAGACGAAAAACAAACACTGGAGCGGCTTAAAGCTGAACTCAACGGCGTGATGCTTTTCAGCGACGATGAAGAACAGCAGAAGCGCGATGAACTCGCAGCCACTGACTCGGCCATGCTGGAACTCGATAAGCAGATTGTCGCCCTGCAGGCCGCCATCGACTGGCATCAGCGACTGGCAGAACTCAACCAGGGCCTGGCCACCATACAGCCGCAAAAAGAACAACTCGCGGCGGACACTGCGGCCTTCGCGGCAGACCGCGAACGGCTGGCCGCCGCGCTACGGGCCTTGGAATGCGACGCGGAATACGGCAAATATGCCCAGCTCCGCGCCGACTGCAAGAATAAAATTGAAGAGCTGGCGGCCACCAACGAGCGTTTGCCCGAACTGCAAGAACAGAGCAAACTGGCCACTAAGGCGGCTGAGGAAGCAGCAGAGCAATACCAGGCCGTCAAAGCCGCGCAGCTTGCCCTGGCGCCGCTGCTCCGCGAAGCCCGCGATCTGGACAGCAAAATCAAGACTGGCAAGATTCTGTTGGCAGGCACCGCGACGACTCTTGCTGAAATCTTGAAACGCACGAAGGAACTGCAGGCTGCGGTGGCTAAGGACGACACCGCGCTGGCCGACAAGAATGAGCTGCGCGACCAATTGCGCAGTAAAGCCGCTGGCCGCAGCGCCGACGGCAAACTAGTGGAGCAACTGGCCGCCATCCGCGACAAATTCACCCAACTGCGGCAGGCCCGTAAGGACTTGGACAAGGCATCGGCTGAGCTGGACAGGGCCAAGAAAATGCAGGAGGAGGCGGACAAAGCCGTCGCCCGTGACCAAAGCGATCTTGACCGTCTGCAATCTGCAGCCGAAGCAGCCGGAGCAAACCTGATCGCGGCCGAATCCGAACTGAAGGACGTCTTGCGCGGGAAAATGCATGACGACTGGCAAGACCAGCTGCGGTCATTGCAAGGCATACTAGGACACGTGCAACGGGCACAGGAACGCCATGGCGCATACGGTATTCTACTCAAAAAGCAGGCCGATTGCACGCAGATATGCGACTCACTCCAAAACAGCATTGCCTCACTGACAACGATCCTGGGGGGCAAGGAAGAAGGCCGCCAGACTCAGGTCAAACTGGTCAGCAGCTTGGAAGAGACCTTCCGCGCCGCCAACCTCATTGCCGACTACGAGCAGGCGCGCCAGGCTCTGGCGGACGGCAAGCCCTGCCCGCTCTGCGGCGCTACGGACCATCCTTTCGCAAAAGGCAACATCCCAGTGCCGAGCACCGCCCAACAACAATGCGACGCTGCCAAGAATAAACTCGGTGAGCTAGACAAAGAGATACAGCGACTCGAAATTGAGCTTAATGGCAAGCGGAGAGACAAGGCCCAGGCTGAAGCCGATCTCAATCAACTTGCGCAGGATATCCCCTCGGCGGCCAGGCTGCTCAACGAACTCTGCGCCAAGATCGCGCCGGACGGCAGTCTTAAAGCCGACATGCCGGCACTGAGCGAAAAGCTTGCGGCACTCACACAAGAGCTGGATGCCCAAACGGCAGAAGCGGCGAGGGTCGTTGAGCAGGCAAGAAAAAACGCCGGGACCGTCGAGATGCTTAAGAAAGAAGCAGAGAAGGCCGTTGCCGCCGCCCACAAGGCTGAAATGGCTCTCATGAGTGCGAAGGCCAACATCGACACTGCCAAGCAGCACCTGCAGACAAAAGCAGAAGCCAGCACCACCGCGCAGAATCGCCTGACAGAGCAGCTCCAGCAGACACTTAGCCTTATCCAGCCTTTCGGCTACGACGACATCAGCGAAGATCGCCTGGATGGCATCTACAGCGAGCTTCAACAGCGCCACAATGATTGGCAACACCTGCAACAGGACTTGCTTAAGCTTGACCAGGACATCCCGGCCCTAACGGCCACAATCGCCGAACGCACGAAGCAACTCCGTGAATTGGCGGATGAGCAGACTAAGCAAAACGGTGAGCTGGCCACTCAGCAGCGCGAGCTCGCCGAGCTGCAGGCCAGCCGCGCGGATGTCCTTGGTGGCAAGGCCGCTAATGACGAAGAAACGCGCGTGATCAATGAGCTGGAACGCGCCGAGACCAAACGCGACATAGCGAACAAGCTGTTGCAGGACTGCCAGCAAAAACAACAAAACCTGAAAAGCGCCATCAGTAATCTGAAGGATGAAACAGGTAAACTCGAAGCCGACACGACGCGCGCCGAGGAGGCGTTCCACCAGGCCATCGCCGCCAGGAGTTTCAGCGACGAAGCGGCATTCCTCGCCGCACGGCAGCCCGAAGCCGACCGCAAGGCACTGCAAGAAAAGGACGACGACCTCAAGCAAAACGCCACCGAACTCGTCACCAAAGACAAGACTCTCCGCGAACAACTCGCCGACGAAGAGAAAAAGTCCCTGAGCAACGAGCCACGCGCAGACCTGGAATCGCGACAAAAAAAGCAGCAGGAAGACTTGGCCGCAAAACGCGAAAAACGCGGTGCCCTGCGCAAGGAGCTCGACACCAACGACCAGGCAAAGGAAAAACACCGGGACAAAACCGCCTCCTTGGACACGCAGCGGCAGTCATGCGAAAAATGGCAAATGCTCCACGACCTTATCGGCTCCAGCGACGGCAAGAAATTCCGCGATTTTGCCCAGGGCCTGACCTTCGAGATCGTCATCAGGCACGCCAATGTGCAGCTGCGGAAGATGAGCGACCGCTATCTGCTCACCCGCGACCGCGACAATCCCTTGGAGCTCAATGTCTTCGACAACTACCAAGCCGACGCCATCCGCTCAACCAAGAATCTCTCCGGTGGCGAAAGCTTTATTGTCAGCCTGGCCTTAGCCCTAGGCCTGTCCAACATGGCCAGCAAGAATGTCCGCATCGACTCGCTGTTCCTCGACGAGGGCTTCGGAGCGCTGGATGAAAACGCGCTGGACTGCGCCCTCAATGCCTTGGCTGGCCTGCAGCACGAAGGCAAGGTCATCGGCGTCATTTCACACGTCGGCACGCTCAAAGATCGCATCACGACCCAAATCCAGGTCAGTCCAATCGTGGAAGGCCGTAGTCGCCTTGATGGCCCCGGCTGCACACAGGGCAGCAGTAAAAAGGCGCGGCCATCTGGGCCGAATGTGGGTGAATCCGACGGATCGGACGGATCGGACGGATCGGACGGATCGGACGGATCGTCGACTTGATCGGACGGATCGTCGACTTGATCGGACGGATCGGACGGATCGTCGACATGATCGGTCCGATCGGTCGGATCAGTCGGATCGGTCCGCGAAGAAGCACTCGCGAAAAACGGCAAAGGCCTGGACTGCCAAGCAGCCACTCTCAAAAAATAATCTGCGTTAATCTGCGTAATCTGTGGATAAAAAAAGCGCCATTGCCGCCGGGACGGCGGCGCTCCCAGGATGGGGCCTTGGACTGCCAAGCAGCCACGCGCAAAAATAATCTGCGTTAATCTGCGGAATCTGTGGATAAAAAAAGCGCCATTGCCGCCGGGACGGCGGCGCTCCCAGGATGGGGCCTTGGACTGCCAAGCAGCCACTCTCAAAAAATAATCTGCGTTAATCTGCGTAATCTGTGGATAAAAAAAGCGCCATTGCCGCCGGGACGGCGGCGCTCCCAGGTTGCGGTCCTTCTGCCGCGCTTTATTTGACCTGCATTTCCTGGTAGCCGGATGGTTCCATGGAGAAGGACGCCCTGCCCCCGCTGAGTCGCGGCAGGGCCTTGCCGAAGCCGAACATCTCGGCCAGTGGCACTTCGCAAATGATCTTTTTCATCTGGTCGATGCTGTAAATATCGCGAATGACCGCGCGTCGCGGCTGGAGGAACATGGAGATTTCGCCGACGGTGTCATCCGGCGTGAGTATCTCCAGGTGCATAATGGGTTCAAGGACCGTGGTGCCGACCTTGGCCAGCGCCTGGTCAATCGCCTGCAGGGCCGCGCCGGCGACGGCGCCCTCAGTGGTCGATTCCTGCGAAAACTTGATTTCGGTGATGGTCGCGGCCACATAGATCAGCGGATAGCCGTGGAGGCCGCCCGTGCGCAGGCCGTCATTCAAGGCCCGTTCGGCACTGTGGATATATGCCCGCGGAATGTTGCCATCACGCAGGGCCGATTTGATGTCGAACATCGTTTCACCGCGTGGCAAGGGCTTGAAGGCAATGGTGATTTCGGCATAAATAGGCGTGTCGCCGAGGACTTTTTCGAAGACGACCTTTTCGACGACCGCTGCTTTCAGGGTTTCGCGGTAAGCAACGCGCGGCTCGCCGCAGCGGATGTCGACATTGAAATCCGTGCTGACGCGCTTGAGGCTGACTTCCAGGTGCAGTTCGCCCATGCCGGAAAGCAGCCGCTGGCCAGTATCTTCGGCGCTGGCGCGGCGCAGGGTTTGGTCTTCACGGCAGAGCATATCGAGCACATCGTCGAGCTTGTCTTTGTCCTTGCTGAATTTGGGTTCGACGACCATGGAGATCACGGGTTCGGGGAAGCTGATTTTTTCAAAGGTGACCAGGCGGCGGTTTTCGCAGAGGGTGTCGCCGATACTGCAGTCTTTTAGGCCGGTCATACCGACGATATCGCCGGGGCCGGCCTCACTGATCTGCTCGGTGTTCTTGGCGAAGATTTTGAAGAGCTGACGTGGGCGCACTTTTTCGCCGGTGCGGGTATTGACCAGCGTGGCATTGACCTTGAGAATGCCGGCGTAGATGCGCATGTAGAAGAGATCGGCCGTCACCGACGCGTTGACCTTGAAGATCAGGCCGGCGAAGGGTGCGGCGGCGGCGGTCTTGACCTCGACAGGATCGCCGCTTTTGAGGTCGAAGGCCTGATACGTCGGCACGTCCAGCGGCGACGGCAGGTAGTCGACGACAGCGTCGATCAAAGGTTGTATGCCCAGGTTGCGCTTGGCGCTGCCGACGAAGACCGGGACGATCTTGCGCGCCCAAGTCTGCAGGCGAATCTCCTGTCGCAACACCGCAAGCGGTATGTCCTCCTCGGCGAGGAAAAGCTCGGCAATCACCTCAGACACGTCCGCCAACCGTTCCACCACGGCGTTGTAGGCGCGCTGGCACAACTCGTCTTGATCGGGGCTGAGCGGTTCGCGAATAATCTCGGCGTTGCGCTCGCCGCGGAAGCGAATCTGCTCGCGGGTCAGCACGTCAAGCATTCCCGTAAAGCTGTTTTCCACGCCCAGCGGCAGCTGTAGGGGCAAGGCGCAGCGATTGAAGACGCTGTTGATCTGCTCCACCGTGCGTTCAAAGGACGCGCCAACGCGGTCCATCTTGTTGATGAAAGCGATTTTCGGCACGCCATACGCATCGGCCTGCCGCCACACTTTTTCACTCTGGGCTTCAACGCCTTCAACCGCACTGAAGATGACAACCGCGCCATCGATGACGCGCAGCGAGCGCTCGACCTCGGCGGTGAAATCAATGTGCCCGGGAGTGTCGATCAGGTGGATCAAGGCGTCTTTCCAGGGAATAGTCGCGGCTGAGGCGGCGATGGTAATGCCCCGTTCGCGTTCCTCGGGCAGGAAGTCCATGACGGTGGTGCCATCGTCAATACTGCCGTAGCGGTGTGATAGTCCCGAGTAATACAAAAAGCCTTCAGTCGTGCTGGTTTTACCGGCGTCAATGTGCGCAATAATGCTGATGTTGCGAATGTGTTGAATGGAGTCCATGTGCTTTTCAGATTGTGATGAGAGGGAACAAAAAGTCCGGGAGAGCGGGTAAATTGCTCCCCCGGGCACTAGCGGCTGGACCGGCCGCCATTGCTTAGCGGCGACCGGCCCAGAGGGTGGCCTTTAGGGCACGAAAGGCAGGTCGATGTCAGCCTCGGCCTTGATCCAGTAGGCCTCGCCGACTTTCAGCGGGTACTTGCCGCCGATCGCAATCGATTCGTAGCCCGGGTTGCCATAGGCATCCACCGTGAAGCGGTAGATATTGCCTGGCAACACCACGCTGACGAAGTCGGCGTAACTGGTGGCGAAATCGGCGATGTCCGCGACCGGCCCGACGATATTCCAGCCCTTCTTGAGGCTCATGCCGCTGACGTCCATATCGCCGTAGATCTTGAAGCTGACGGTCTTCGGCGCATAGAGCCAGTAGCCGCGGCCAGCCACGACGGTAGTCGCCGGCACGTACTGGCCGTCTTCGTAGACCCAGACCGTGCCGCGGTAGAATTTCTCATCGCCGCTGGCGAAGACCTGGTCAATACTGTTGTACAGCGGCGTGACGCTGACGGAGATCATGTTCCAGCCGGCGTTGAGGTCCACCGTGTGCTCGGCATCGGGCGCGCCCAGGCTGACGCTGAACACGGCATACTTTTGGCCGTATTCGTCGATCTGCATGGTCGCTATATCCGCAGCCGTGAAGACCAAGCTGCTACGTTCCATCATATTGACTGACGCGCCAGGCTGCCGTACAAAGGTGCCATTGGTAGTCTGGCGCATCCGGGTCAGGGTCAAGGCGCCGACGCTGACGTTGGGCATGCTCGGTGCATCCCAGCTCAGGGTGCATTGGTCGATGCTGTCGTCGCCCATCTCGATCTTGAGGAACCACGAACCGCCGCGACCGAAGGGCCTGATATCCCGATCCAGCATGATGTTGCTGTCGTGCATGCCGACCGAGTAGAAGCGGCCCATGCTGACCGGCTCGTTGATCGGCGTGTCGGTGCCCGGCACCATCATGCTCGGGATGGCGCTGTCATAGGCGGCGTCGAAGCCGAAGGTGGCGTTGTCGGCCCAGCCGAGGGTGACCAGCTGGGTGACCGGCGTCCCCACGTTCCGCAGATAGCTGCGGTCGACGCGGAAGGCCTGCTGCCATTCGGAAGACGCGACGACGGCCTCGTTACTGCGAACCGGGTCGCTGATGCCGTACTCGTCCATGGCATAGACATCGCAATACCAGGTCTGGCCGGCGCCGGTGAACTCCGCCGGCACAATATGCGGTGCGGCGCTCAGGTTCGCATCGGCGCTGTAGTTCTTGGCATTGTAGACCAGATAACGCTGCGTGTTCCAGGTTTCCAGGGTGGCATTGGTCTTGCCGAAGGGCACGACGAAGCCATCACGGTACCACACGTAGAGGTAGGTCACGCCAGTGGTAGACGTGCTCTGCGAGCCGGCGACCGTGCAGACCAGGTTGTCCGTACCGGCGGCGCTGGCCGGGCTGAGGGTCACCGTGGTTGCCGGCGTCGGCCCGAGCGAGGTGGACCCTTCTTCCATGAACAGGTGCACGTAGTACGGCGTTGCCGCCGTCACACTGCTGCCGTATTCCTTGGTGTTGGCCAGGCTGATCTGCACGAAGTAGATACCCGGGTCCAACAGCTGGTCGAAGCGGGCGTAGCGAGTGCCGCCGATGCCAATCGGGTTGCCGAAGTCATCGTTGCGGTGCAGCTGCACGCCCTGCTGGTTGTAGAGCACCAGCTGGGTATCCACGCCGAAGTCCTGCTCGGCCTGGTGGTAGCGGTTGTACATCTCGCTGTTGGTGTTGGTTTCGAAGAGCACGCGCTTCTTGTTGTTGCTCATGGTCTCGGGCACCAGGAACCACATCCAATCGACATCACCGGCTTCGTGGAAGTAGTGCCGCTGGATGTTACCATCGCTCAAGCTGGACTCCACGGCCTTGGGCAGGATGCGATTGGCCTGAGCCCTGGTGCTGTTGTTTTCGTAGGCCATGGTGGCACCCGCTGTGGCGCCGCCGCCAGCGATGCTCGCCTGGAGCGCCAAGGCGTTACTCATCACGGTCGTACTAGTGGCGCCGTAGATATCCATGCTGAAGACGGCGACCGAGATGCGGTTGTCCGCTGCCATAGCCGTGCCCGCAGCCGGGAAGTACGGCAGGGTCTCGCCAGCGGCGGCCACGCCGTTGACGTACCACTGGTACTGGAAGCTGAAGATATGGCCGTCGTCATCGCGGCTGTCTTCGTAGCCTGGTGCGCTCACATTCGCGATCAGGATGGAATTGACGTCCGCCTGACTGGGCGTGATGTTGACGTTGACCGGGTGCGGCGGCCTGGCGCCAGCAGCGGTGCCGCTGCCAGTCGAGGCGTCGTCATCGTAGGTCCCGCCAACCACGCGGAACAGCATATTGCGGCTGTACTCGGCCGTCGGCGGTATAGCGCGGCTGGTCATGCCGTTTTCGGTGTAGTAGGCCTTGAAGGACCAGACATCGCCCTTGACGGTGACATCCCTGAAGGTGCCGTCGTCGTTTGTCACCCGGCCGGGCATGGTGAAGGACCACGCCGTGCCACCGGACTGCTGATCCGTGCTGTAAAGCGTCAAGTTGCGGTACCACTCGATGTGGATGCTGCCCGCGCGCGCCGTCGACGACGACAGTCTGACGACCAGGTCGTTGCCGGGCACCGGGCTCAGCGGCGTGAAGGAGACGAAGTTGAGTGGCGCCAGCAGCGTACTGGCCGGGCCCGCATTGGACTCCCTGACCACCAGCAGCTTTGTTTCCACCGCGCTGGCCTTACCGCTGTCATTGAGGGCCAAGACCGCCAGGACCATGGCGTTGCCCACCTTGACGCGGTTGCGAACCTGATAGAGGTCCAGTTCCGCACCCGTGGCGACCAGGCGATCGGCGACGCTGTCGCCGGCCGTCGTCACCAGTGACCCTTCGCTGTAACGATAACCCGTCTGCATGGCCGCCATGGCCTGGGCCGTGTCAGCAAACACCAGCCAGTAGTACTGGTAGCTGAAGGCGTTGTCGTCAGGATCGACCGAGCCGGAGGCCGTAACGTTGACAATGTCGAAGAGACTCTTGTCAGCGCTATCGCTCATGGGCCGGTAGCACTCGCGGGCTTCCTTGACCTTAATGACCGCAGTGTTGAGGCTGACGGCCACATCACTAGCGTTGGTGGAAACCACGGCCAGGACCAGGGCGTTGCCCACGGCGACCCGTGCACGCTGCGCGTAGAGGTCGAGCGGCGCCGTGGTGACCACGAGCTGAGTGGCGACGCTGGCGCCGGCGGCGGTCTTCAGCGTACCTGCGCCGTAGGCGTAACCAGCCTGTTGCGCGACCTTGGCGGCTGCCTCGTCGGCGTAGACCAGCCAGTAGTACTTGTAGGCGAAGATGTTCGCTGCGGTACTTTCGAGGCCGTAGCTCGTACCGTCAACCAACTCGAACAGGCTCTGGTCAGCCGTGTTGCTAAGCGGGCGATAACAGGTCATGGCATCGCCGGTGAGATTGCTGATGTCGATATCAACCGGCGCACTAGGCACGCCAGCGGCATCAATCAGCCAGGCAAAGCCGTAGTTGGCATTGACCGCCGTCAGCCACTGATACCAAGTCGCGACGCCTGCCGGGGCCAGTTCGGCGCCGACAGCCATTGGGTTGCTCGGCGGGAAGACGCCGTCCAGGTTGGCCGGCCGCAGGGCGTGTTTCCACGCGGGACGGCTGCGCCAATCAGCGTGCCAGGTAAGGTCTTCGATGCTGGCGCCGCCATCATCGAATTTCAGGTAGAGCGCCATACCCATGGCCTCGGCCCAGCGAGCGCTTGGCCTGGTACCAGTTGTCATCGCTGTCGTCATATTCGACCCAGATGTCATCGACGGCATCAAGCTGGCCATTGCCATTGATGTCGTTGTAATAGACGCCGAGCTCGACGCCCAGCGCACCGGCGGCGGCATTCCAGCCGTTGTAACCGCCAGCCAGCGGCACATCCAGACCTTCGTCATAGACGTTGGTCAGAGCGCCGGCGACGGCAGCATCGCGCCAGACGTCTTCGCCGGCATCCCAGCTGCCGTTGCCGTTGGCGTCGGCGAAGCTGACGACGACGAAGTTGCCGCTGAAGCCCGTGGACGTCTGCCAGCTGTTGTCGCTGACATGGCGATCAACACTGTAGTCATGGGCGTTGCCGACAAGCGGCTGGGCGCTGGCGTCAGTCGTGCGGAAGCGATCCGCAATGCTGGCATTGTAGACCCCGGCGACCGGTTCGACGCCCTGTTTGACCCCAGCGGTGATTTCGTTACCACTGCGGGTGAAGGCATTGAGATAGCCCGTGCTGCTGCCGGAAACGGCGACAGTGTTCGGGCGGACGCCCCAGACGCGCACTTCATCCAGCAACAGGGTGTCGGTAGCAGCACCGAGGTTTTCGCCCAGTTTGACGTAGGCGCGATAGTCCGGGCCGATCCTGCTGGCGTCGGTCGGGCACTGCTCGGCGGTGCTGACATTGCTCAGGCTGAGGTAGTTGTCCGTGTCGCCATCGACATACAGAGTGATTCTACGGGCGCTGGCGTCGTAGGTGGCACTCAGGAAGGTCCAGTTGGTCTTGTACAGATTGCCGCCATTCTGGGCAGCCAGCTCCGTGGCATAGACCGCGTTAACCCGACGTTCCGGCTGGCCAAAGGCCTTCCAGGACGCGAAGGGCCGGATGACGGTCTTGCCAGCCTCGGCCTTGACATTGAAGCCCAAGGCGTAGTTCCAGGCCACGACGCCGCTGGCGGCGTCATCGGTAAATGCGGCGCTCGCCGTGAAGCTGCGACGGACAAGGTACACGTCGTAGCCCATGGCACTGGCGGTCATGGCGAAATCGCGCAGGCGGAAACGCGCCTCAACGGTCCAGCTGCCGAAGCCGAGACGGTTGGCATCGCCGGCATCGGGAACAGTCAGGACGAAGGGCGCCTTGATTTGCGCGGCCAGATTGCCTTCATAGATGAAGTTTATCGTGGCCCGACGCGATATCTTGGAGAGGCTGTCGTAGCCCAGCGTGCCCTGGACGAGCTCCTGGAAGTCGTCGACGCCGTCGTCATCCGTATCGGTAAGGGACAGATCGGTGTTCATGCCCGGCAGGCGTTCCTCGCGATCGCTGAGGCCCTCGCCATCGGTATCGGCGTCCGGCGAGTTATAGACGATCGGGTTGGTGCCGTAGGTGTACTCTTCCATGTTCGTCAGGCCGTCGTTGTCCGGGTCGCCATCGGCGCCATAGGCACCGTCGGCGTTGTTAGGATCAAGGCTCGGCGGCGTGAGGGACATATAGCGCACTTCCCAGCCATCCGGCAGGCCGTCACCGTCGCTGTCGGCGTTGTTCGGGTCGGTCCCGTAGGCGAATTCCTGCCAGTTGGCCAGCTCGTCGAAGTCGCCGTCGAGATCGCCGTCAGCGGGATTCAGCGGGTTGAGGCCGTGCAGCTGTTCCCAGCCGTCGGGCATGTCGTCGCCATCCGTGTCGGCCTGGCTCGGGTCGAGCCAGTACAACGGCGAGTTGACATCGCTGGTCTGGCGGTGGGTCGCACTGAGGGTGTATTCTTCAATGTTGCTCAGGCCGTCGCCGTCGGGATCGTCCGCGGCGCCGTAACCGAGGTGGCCGAAGAACTGCAGTTCCCAGCTGTCGGGCAGGCCGTCGTGATCATTGTCGGCATCGACATCGATGAGGGTCGCATCCGGAATCATGCCGATGGTCGGGACAACGCCGGCGACGGGCGCGGGCGTAAGCTTGCCGGCGCGTTTCCAATCGTTCCACCAATCCTGCGGTGCCATGTAGTCCTCAGCGGTCATGCCGCCGTCGTCGAAGAGGAACTGCGACACGAGCTGGTTGAGGTAGCTGCTGTTGTCCGTGCCGGTGCTGGCCAGGACCGTACGCAGTTCAGCGACGTCGAGAACGCGGCTCCAGACGCAGAGATTTTCCACATCCAGGGTCAGACCGGCAGTCCACGTGGTATCGCCGTCCTTGCGGCCGACGATCAGCTGACCTTCGGCGCCGTTGACGACGGCGGCCGTGCTGAAGACTTTGGAGACCGTGCGAGCACTGTAGGTCTTGCTGTCGCCCAGGTCATTGCGCAAGACCGTCAGGCGGATCGTCGTGGTCGTGGTCGTACCGGCGGTGACCGTATTGATCGTAGCCGCGACCATGTACCAGGTGTCAGGCTTGAAGGCAGTCGGATCATCGCTGACCACCTCTGCCGACACGACGCCGTAGGGTTTCTGGAAGACCTTGAGGCTGAGTTTGCCGTTGATCCAGCTGAAGCGGTAGTTGTCCGCACCGCGGGCCGTGCCGACCGTGCGGCGGAGGAAGCTGGCATTACCAGTGATGGCATTGGTACGTAACCAGAAGGCCACGGTCATGACATTGCCGCTGTGAGCGGGGTTGTTGTCAACCACCATGTTGTTCGTGCCGTCCATGCGGAAGACCTTGGCAATATCCGCAGCGCTGGCCATGCCGTCGCCCGTCGCATTGGGCTGCTGCATGGATTCCACCGGCGAGCTCGTGTAGATGGTACCCGCGCTATAGCCGGTCTCGACGCCGTCACTGAAGCCGTCGTCGTCCGTGTCCGGATCGTCCGGGCGGGTTCCGAGGACCTGCTCGTCGAGGTTCGGGACGTCGTCGCCGTCGAAGTCGCGATCGCCATCGAAGTCCGTGCCGTTGGTCTTCTGGACCAGCGGGTTGGTGCCCACGAGGAACTCGTAGAGTTCGTTCAGGCCGTCTTCATCCACGTCGCCGAGTTCTTCGCCTGCAGCCAGGAGGTCACCGAAGTACTGGTACTCCCACCAATCCGGGATGAGGTTGGCGTTGGTGTCCACCAGCTGAACCGGGCGTTCGCACTCGACGAAGACCGCCCCGCCGGCGAGGACGCCAGCGCGTTCCAGGTTCGGCAGCGCGAAGCCGTCGATGTAGCTGATGGTCTCAACGAAGTTCTCGGCAGTCTGGAGCCCAGGCGTAGCAGCGTCCGCGCCAACGAGGGCGACGTAGCCGTCGTCGAAGGTGGAGTACAACGCGAGGTTACGCACATAGCTGGTCTGGGTCACCCACACCGGCGCTTGCGCCGTGCCGGTATTGACCTGAACAGTGACCGTATTGGCCGCTTGGACATCAAGTACGGCGTCGCGGTAGGCGATGATTTCGGCGGGCGTGCGGACGCGCGTCCAGATGCGCAGTTCGTCCAATTCACCGATGAAGCCGTTGCCCAGCACCAGGTTCTTGCCGGCGCTGACCTGCGAGGACCCAGCGACCGCCTTGGTGACCTGTTTCTCTGCCAGGGCGCCACCGTCCATGGGCATGCCCAGACGCAACGTGAGCGTGCTTGCCGGCGCATCATAGCTGGCAGCGACGTGCACCCACACCGTACCGGTGAGATCGAGAACTTCCGCACTGCGGACAAAGTCGCCGCCGACCCGGAAGATCAGCTTGCTGGCAGCGTCAATTTCCACGCGGTATTCCGGCATACTGAAGCGGCCGGCTTTCTCCAAGATCGTGCCAATAGCGGCGGGCTTCACCCAGAATTCCACGGTGAAGGAACCCGTCATGGCCAGTGCGTCGTTGAGCTCGGATTCAGGACTGTAGGACACGGTGGCCGTCGCGCTCGGGAAGCTCATGGTCTGGCCCAGCGGGAATGCGTCCTTCTTGTCCGGACTGCGGCTGCTGCGCGGGTCGCTTTCGAGGGTATAGACCTCGTAGTAGTCGCCATAGCCGTCGTCGTCGCTGTCAGGATTGCGCGGATCGAGGCCGCGGAGCTGCTCTTCGAAGTTATCCAGGCCGTCCTGGTCAGCATCGGCCATGCAGTCATAGGTCACATCGTCGGTCATCTGAACCAATGGATCAGTACCACAGAGATACTCGTAGAGCTCGCAGAGACCGTCGTCATCCGTGTCGCCGAATTCGGCACCATCGGCAAGCTGGGCACCAAAGTACTGGTATTCCCAGCTGTCCGGGATGAGGTTGTTGTTCAGATCGGCCTCAATGCGGACGCGATCAACCACGATCCAGTCGGCACCACTGCTGAGCACACCGGCGCGCTCCAAGCTCGGGAGCGTGAAGCCGGGCATCAAGCTGATGGTCTCGGCATGGTTCTCAGCCGTGCCGGTACCGAGCACCGCAGCGCCATTGACGCTACGGGCCACGCCCTTGTCGTCAAAGCTGGAGTACAATACCGGCAGCGGCATGCCGTTGGCATTGAAGTCCGTGAGCGGCAGGATTGAGTCGCGCCAGGCGATGATCTCAGCATCAGGACGAGCGACGGGCCAGAGGCGCAGGTCGTCCACGACGCCGGTGAAGCTGCTGACACCACCAAGGACCACGCTGGTGCCGGCGCTGTCAGGCAGCAAGGCCGAGATGGCATAGGTTGAGGTCGTTAGGAACTCCTCAAAGCGCGTTTCCGTAGCGTCAATCACGGCGCAGCGCAGGCTCATGGCCACCGAGTTATTCGCGTCGACGTCATAGACCGCTGCGACATGAACCCAAGTGCCCAGGGTGATCGCTTCAAGGCTCTTGATGCTGGCGGTACCGGCCACGAAGGTCAGCGTGCCATCGGCATTCAAGACCACCTTGTACTGGCTGAGGTTACCCAGAGCACTCTTCTTCTCCAGGATGGTGCCGGCCGCAGCGGCATTCATCCAGAATTCCAGGGTGAAGGAGCCGGTCATGTTGAGAGCGTCGTCGTCCGAGGACACCGGCGTGTAGGTCACGCTGCGGCCAGGAGCCAAGTCGATACCCCAGTTGTCCTTGCGTGCGGGGCTGCGGCTGTCCGCGGGATTGCCGACGAGCACATCGAAGTCCGCGACTTGATCGGCTGCCAGGGCCGGGTCATTGCCCAACTCGGCGCCATCGCTGAGGCCGTCGTCGTCGCTGTCCGGATTGCCGGGATGCAGACCACGGAGCTGCTCCTCGTAGTTCGTCAGGCCATCCTCGTCGAAGTCAGCTTCGCTATCGAAATTGACGTCGTCGGTGTCAACCAGACGCGGGTTGGTAGACGCGAGGTACTCGTAGAGCTCGTTGAGGCCGTCCTCGTCCGTGTCGCCGTACTGGGCGCCGTCAGGCAGGAGATCGCCGAAGTACTTGCGTTCCCAACGGTCGGAGATGAGGTTGTTGTTGGTGTCGGCATCTTCGCCGAAGGGATTGTCGTTCTCAGCAACGGCCTCGGCGACAATACTGGCGCCCACCAGCACGGCGGCGTTGGTCCAGCCATTCAGCCAATCGCCGCCATGGGCAAGCTGGCTGTCAGCAGCGTGCTTGATGAAGCGTCTGTCGCCAGTGAAGGCGGCGATGGCCGCGCGGCCAACGCTGTCCACATCGTCGAAGCGGTAGTAGCCTACCAGACCATCCTCATCGCCGAAGAGCATGGTCTTCATGCTGTCGAAGATGTCGTCACGCGAGCGAACAACATCCCAGATGCGGATGTCGTCAATCAAGCCCTTGAAACCTTCGCCGACCTTGGTACTGACGATGCCAGGGCCATCGGTCACGGGTTGGACCATGGCAAACTTGGTGGCGACATTTTCGCCGTTGATGTAGAGGCTGAGTGTGGCATCGGCCGCATTAAGGCTCATGGCGACATGGGCCCACTTGCCCTCTTCCAAGATGAATGCGGCGGGTGCGGTGAGCATCTCGGCCTGGGCGGTCCCGCCGAGGCTGGTGAAGGTCGCGTAGAGCGAGCCACCCTTGACACCCAGCTTGTAGTTCACCAGATGCTTGTCGGCGCTTACCGTACCCACGCAACGCTCGATGATGGTCCAGTCGTCCGTCGCCGCAATGGCCTCGGGCTGAATCCATGCTTCGAGTGTCCAGGTGTTCAGCTTGAAGCGCTTCTGCAGCGGCAGTTGCACGAAATTGCCAGTCGTGCCGTCGAAGCGCACTGCGCGGTTGACGAACGGATCGTTGACATCCAACGGATCGCTGCCCTGGCCCAACTCGGCATTGTCGGCAACGCCGTCATTGTCGGTGTCCATCAGCAGCGGATGGATGCCGCGGTTGATTTCGGTGATGTTGTTAAGGCCATCGCCGTCGAAGTCCTCCAGGTCGTCCGGCACGCCATTGTTGTCGCTGTCCTTGGCGTTCGGGTTGGTGCCCAGCAAGTACTCCCAAGCGACGCCGATGCCGTCGCTATCGCCGTCCAGCAGCATACCGTAGTCGGCATTGCGCATGAGGAAGCCATTGGTGTCCACACCGTAGGCAGTGTAGGTTCCGACCGTGGATTCCCATTCCGTGAAGGCAGTGTAATGCCAGGCGGCGCGGGGATCGCAGGGATTGTCATGACCGTAGACGATGACCGGCTGGTCATCGACGAGCAATTGCACGTCGAGCGTACCCATGTACATATCGCGTTCCAGCGTCACTTCGGTGGTGCCGATGGTGATCTTGGTCTCCTGCGTCTGGAACAGCGAACGGGTGTAAGCCACCACGATCTTGTTGCGACCGATCTTGAGCGCGGAGGCGATGTCGACGTCTCCACCCGTACTGGCGAAGACCACGCCGTTGACGGTGAGGAATTCGTGATCCCTGGCATGATCCGTCGCGCCAGGCGTAACGGCATGCATATTGAAGCTCAGGATCGCTTCCTCGGGCTTGGTGGCCAACTCGAAATGCTTGTGCAGAATTACGAACATGTGTTCGGGTTCAAGCGCCTCGTTGTCCGGCCAATAGCGGCCGATGCCTTCTTCGCCAACCCAGCCGCGATAGCCCTCGCCAAGCGTGAGATAGCCCACACCCTGCGTGTAGCCGCGGAGGCCCTGGAAGGTCGTGCCGTTGATCACCGCCGCGTCACGCCAATCGTAGTAGCGGCGGTCAACGCGCGGGAAGCTGTCCAGCTTGTGGTAATTGACCCACCATTCGGGTATGCCGTCGCCGTCGACGTCGTCATCGCCGGCGAGAACTTTGGCGTCGGCCCCAGCCACGTCGGCCGTGAGGTTCAGCATGTAGGCATCGTTGCGGAACTGCGCGAAGTCCTCGACCTTCGTGCCGGCGTCGTCAAAGCGGTAGTAGGCCGCCAGCGGATAAGGCTCGACCAGGTAGTTGATTTCCAGGGTCGGGGTCAGCGGCGCCGGGACGATGCGGTCGGCCCAGTAGTCGATTTGATCAGCCGTGCGGGCGATCGTCCACAGGCGGATTTCGTCCACATGCGTATTGACGACCTTGCCGAGCTCGGCGCGGGTAGCGGAGTTGCCGAAGTCGACGATGGCCGTGACCAGGCGCGAGCCAATGATGGCCAGGCGGTCGCGGAAGAGCTGCAGGCTCTTCTCTTCCGGCTTCCATACCAAGGCCAGGTGCGTCCATTCGCCAGTGACCAGCGCCGGGGTGGACAGTTCGCCACCCACGAATGCGAGCACTTCCATGGTGTCGGCCTTGAAGATTTGGCCGATGGGCGCGCCACTGGCGTCAATACCCAGGCGGTAACCGTGGCCCGTCTCACCGACGAAGGTGAAGAGCCAGCCACTGGCGGCGGCAGTGGGCTTCACCCACATTTCCACCGTGAATTCGCCCTTGCCAACGGCAAAGCGGTCCGGATACGGCAGCGAGTAGACCGCGGCGGTGCCGATGCTGGCCAGATCCAGCGACAGCGGCGGCGCCATGACTGAACGGTAGGTATAGGGGCCGACTGGCACTTCCTGCGCCAGAGCGGTGGCGTAGTCCACCGTCACGCGATTGCCATTCTGGTCGACGATGATGCTCATGGGATGGTTCGGCGAGCTGCCGAAGACCACTTCGACCTTGTCCTGCACGCCGTCGTCATCACTATCGGCATTGTTAGGCAGGCTGCCCCAGCCTTGTTCTTCGGCGTTGGTGAGGCCGTCGTCGTCCATATCCTCGTCGGCATCGCTGACGCCATTGCCGTCGGTGTCCTGATTGGTCGGATCGGTGCCGGCCAAGTATTCGTAGTAGTTGCTCAGGCCGTCGCCGTCGAGATCGCCATCGGCGTCACCACTGTAGTTCGGGTCGAGGCCGTAGAGCGTTTCCCACCAGTCGGGCATGCCGTCGTTGTCGCTGTCGACTTCCTCAGGCGTGACCGGGCTGGAGCCATCGGCCATCTTCGCATCGGAAACCAGCGTGGCGGCATTGAGCCAGCCGGTCTTCCAATCGTCCAGTGGCGAGGCGAAGTCCTGGGCGGTATCACCGCCGTCGTCGAAGAGATAGTAGGCCACCAGGCCCTGACTCAATACCGGCGTGGCCGGTAGCGTGGTCGGGGTGGACGCCAGGAAGTCGGAGAAGTCCGCCTTGGCGACATTCCAGATGCGCACGGCATCCATCTGCCCGTCAACGCCTTCGCCAACCCGCAGGTCAGCAAGGCCCACAGCGACGCCACTAGGCGTCACACCGGCAAATATCTTGCTGCCAGCGGCCTTGTTGTTAACCATGATCTTCAGGGTGTTGGTCGCGGCATCGAAGATCGCGCCAACATGCGTCCAGCTGCCAGTAGGCAAGGCAGTATTGGCCACACACTCGTGGAGAGCGGGCGTCGTTGCGCCAAAGACCTCGCTGGTGAAGCGCGCGACGGGCTTGCCGGCAGCATTCACGGCCAGTTCGTAGTTGATGGTCTCGAAGTCGCCATCAAGATCGCCGTCGATCCGGCGGCTGATGAGGGTCATGGCCCTGCCGATACTTTCCAGTTTAACCCAGGCATCGACGCTCCAGCTCTCGTCCATGGCCAGACGCGGCTGGTTCGGCAGCGCCAAGTAGCCGGCGTTGGGCGCCAAGACGCGTGAGGTGAAAGGCTTGAGCGAATTGCTGGCGTTAGTCTCCTGCTCGTCAGCATCTTTCACGTCGTCGTCGTCTTGGTCGGTCTGGGAATTTGTCAACGGGTGGTAGCCCAGGCGCTGCAGTTCGGCGTAGGTCCGGTCCAGATTTACCAACTGCTGATCCGGGGTCGTGCCGTCAGACAGGGCATTCCATGGCGAGGTGCCGGCGAGATACTCGTAGTAGTTGCTCAGCGTATCGCCATCGGCGTCGACCGTGCCATCCTGATTACCAGGATCGTGGCCGGCAGCGACTTCGTACCAGTCGGGCATGCCATCGCTATCGCTGTCGCCAGCGAAGGCCGCCAGATCGGCGTCCGCGGTAGCAGCCGCACCAACGCCGTTGATCATCGCCACGGCGTAACGACCGACCTGCGGCGCGCCGCCATTGAGGCCGGCCGCTGCCGCGCCCAGTTCGCTCTTGCTGAGATCGAAGAGCCAAGCGCCAGCCTTGTCCGTGCCATTGCCGCGGAAGCAAGCGATCATCGCCCGGGACGCCAGCACTTCCAGCGCCGTATTGACATTGACACGACCGCCGGTGACAGAGGTGCCGCTGAGCGCACCAACCGTATCAACACCGGCCATGATCGCTTCCTTAAGATCCATCGCCGTCGCCGTCGGATACTGCGACTTCAGCAGCGCGGCAATACCAGCCACATGCGGCGTCGCCATGGACGTGCCATTGATGAAATCGTAGTCACCCGGGACGGTGCTGAGGATGCTCACGCCCGGCGCCGCGACATCGACCGTGGTCGCGCCGTAGTTGGAGAAATCCGCCAGCTGGTCATTCTGGTCCGTCGCCGCGACCGAAATGATATTGGGCAGGTCGTAGCTGGCCGGATAGGAGCTCCACTGACCGTCGTTATCATTGCTTTCATTGCCGGCCGCGCAAAGCAGCAGGTGACCGGCGGACAGAGCCCGGCGGATGGCGTCATACAGCGCGTCGGAGTAGCCATAGTCGCCCCAGCTGTGACTGCTGATGGCCGCGCCATTGGCAATTGCGTACTCAATGGCGTTGATCGCGTCCATGCTGGCATTGTAGGAACTGCCACTGGCGTCGAAAATCTTCAGGCCCATCACGCGGACCTGCCAGTTGACGCCGGCGACGCCGACGCCGTTGTTGCCCACGCCGCCAATGGTGCCGGAGCAGTGCGTGCCGTGGCTGTGGTCATCCATGGGATCGCCATGGCCGCCGACAAAGCTGTAGCCGTGGACGTCGTCCACGTAGCCGTTGCCATCGTCGTCAATGCCGTTGCCAGGTATTTCGCCGGCGTTGGTCCAGACGTTGTCCACCAGGTCGGGATGCGTGTAGTCGATGCCAGTATCGATGACCGCGACGACGACGTTGCGTGAGCCGGTGCCCTTGTCCCAGGCGGCCGGGGCGTCGATGGCTTCCATGCCCCAGAGATTGCCGTACATCGGGTCGTTAGGCATGGCCAGCAGTTCGATCTTGTAGTTGGGCTCGCAGTATTCCACGAGGCCACTGGCGCGGAAGGCCTGGATGGCCGCCGCCAGGTCAGTGCCCGCTGGCAACTGCAACAGGCGGGCGCCCGTGAGCCTGGACTCGCGAATGGTCGCCGCGGCAGCCTGACGCTGAACAGCGACGGTCTGGCTTTCCATGGCGAAGGGCTTGAACTTGACAATCAGCTGATCAGCCACGTGCTCTTCAGCCAGCAATTCGGCCGTGGTCATGGTGCCACTGCGGAACATGCCGTAATCCGCACCGTATGGCGCCGCGACGCCCATGGTGGAACTGGTCGCCAGATTGTGCAGCCGCCACACCTGGCTGGCCGGGAGGGCCGAGCCGTAGATGGCGATCTGGTCCATGAGGCCGTCATAGCCGGCACCAACACTCAGCAGCGCGCCCGTCAGGACGCCGCCAATGACGCCGTCACCCGTGGCTGGGCATTCGTGGCGTTCGTCTAGTTCCGTGCTCTCAGCCACCGGCATGCCGTTGACATAGAGGGTGAGGACCTTGGTCTCAGCGTCATAGCTGGCCGCCACGTGCGCCCAGCTGTCCGCCGCAAGAACCAGACCGGCGGCGCCGCCAACTTTGACCTGCGTGCCATCAATGGCCGTAAAGGCCGCGTAGGGCTTGAGGCCAGCATCGAGTCCCAACTCGTAGTTCACGCCGGTGGCAGCGACCTGGCGCTTGATGAGCGTGGACGCCGTGGTGCTGCTGGTGTTGACCATAGCCATGACGGTCCAGCTCGCCAGTGCATGGCGCGCCTGAGCAGGCACGACCAGGCCGGCGGCATCGCCCGTGAAGACCAAGTGCTTGTGCGTCTTGGGTGCGACGTTGCTCAGCGGGTTGAGCGGATCAGCCGCGTAGCTGTCCTCATCTGGCCGCCGGAACATGCCGGCGATGCCGGTGACCTCTTCGAAGTCGCTATAGCCGTCGCCGTCGCTGTCAGCCAGGCGCGGGTCGAGGCCATAGGCCTGTTTTTCGCCGTTGGTCAGGCCATCGCCGGCCGAAGCCGTGGCGAAGAAGTCCGCCGTGCCGTTGGTGCTGTCATTCGGGTCGGTACCGGCCAGGTACTCGTAGAGGTTGGTCAGGCCGTCGCCGTCTTGGTCGCCGCCAGCAGCGCTGACGCGATAGACGGTCTCGAACCAATCGGGCATGCCATTGCCATTGCTGTCGTCGACGCCGTAGAAGGCCAGGGCGCTGTCGGCACCATACCAATCGCCCGTCGGGTTGTAGCTGGCCACATCAACGGCGTAGGTATCGGCATTGCGCCAACCCGGGTGCGCGAAGTCTTCAATGCTCGTGCCGCCATCGTCAAAGCGGTAGCAGCGGAAGAGTCCGGCAGTGCCTTCGGCCACCAGTTCCAGACGCGTGGCGTCAATGTCCTGCATGCTGCGGGCGGTAGTCCACACGCGGACTTCGTCCAGGCAGACAGCGCCAGCCCAGCCGGTAACCACGTTGCTCGGGACCGCCATGGCGAAGCTGTTGTTGCCGTCAACCGGCAGGTAGTCGAGGTCGCTGGCGCTGAATTCCTGCTCAAGGACAGAATTGCCATTGATGACCAGCGAAAGCGTCCGGATGTTGGGATCCCACGTCGCCGCCAGGTGCGTCCAGACGTTGGCCGTGATTGCCGTGGAGCTCACGAGCTCGACCACGGTATCGCGGACGGTCTGGTAACGCACGTAGGGCCTGCCGGCCGACAGGCCGAGAGCGAAGCCGACGCGAGTACCGACCATGCGCTGCAACAGCACACCGTCAGCGCTCGCCGGGGTGGCGGCGCGAACGGTCGCTTCGACCGTCCAGGACGGCATGCGCACCGCGCGCTCAGCGGCTGCCAACGGGATATCCAGGCCGCCGTCCTTGCCATCGCCGATGTTGGCGAGGTCGAGGTAACGGTTGCTGAAATTGTTGGCGCCGTCGAGCTTGTTCATGGAATGCAGCGGGCTGGTGAGGTCCGTGACCTCCTGGCCATCGTCGATACCGTCGTCATCCGAATCCGCCAGGCGCGGATGGGTACCGTACTGCTGCTCGGCGAAGTTGGTCAAGCCGTCCAGATCAGCGTCCCAGTCGGCGTCAAGCGTGGTGTCGGGCTTAAGCGCACCGGTGATATCTACCACGTCAGCGCTGTACTGATCAATGGGGCTGGTTTCCGCCAAGTACTCGTAGGTGTCGATTAGGCCGTCGCCATCGCTATCGATGCTGCCATCGGTCGTGGTCAAGTCACCGAAGTACTTGATCTCCCACCAATCCGGCAGGCCATCGCCATCGCTGTCCACGTCTTCAGCACTGATCGGGCTGCTGTCGCCCAGGTCAATGAAGGATGCGTTCTGCAGCCGCGCGGCATTACGCCAGCTGTTGTTCCAGTCGCCGAAGCTGGCGCTGTGGCTGTCCTGAGCCGTCACTCCGCCATCGTCAAAGCGGTAGTAGGCCACCAGGCCGTCCTCATTGCCGGCGATGTTGGTGGTCATCGTCGCAGTGATCTCATCAGCCGTGCGGACACTGTTCCAGAAGCGCAGTTCGTCAATGACACCAGCGTAATCGCGGCCAGCCACGAGCGTACAGAGGCCTGGGCCCGTCATGATCGGGGCCAGGCTGCTGCTCAGCTTGCGCGCTTCCACACCATCCAACCACAGGGTCAGCGTGCGACTCGTGTTGTCAAAGCTAAACGCAACGTGCGTCCAGGTCTTACCGTCGCGTTTGATACTGGTGATGGATGTCGCGGTCACTTCCGTGCCCGTGGCATCGGTGTAGTAGCCCGTGATGGTGTTGTCGGCCGTATTCAGACGCAAGCCGTAGTTGACCAGCGGCTTGATGCTGCCATCGGTGGCCTTGAAGATACCGACGCGCTGTTCCAACAGCGTCGCGGTGGCAGCGGTCTGCGTACGATCAGGCCGCACCCACAGTTCGACCAACCAGTTGACCATGGCAAAGCGGTTCTGGCAGGGCAGCAGCAGGTAACCACCCGCGGCGTCCGCGAAGGCAACGCCACGCTGTTCGGCCGGGCTGTTGCCGTCCGTCGGGCTGTAGCCCTTGCCGACTTCAACACTGTCGCTCAGGCCGTCGTCGTCGGTGTCAACCAGCCGCGGATCGGTACCGTACTTGTCCTCATCGGTGTTGGTGAGGCCGTCGCCGTCGAGGTCCTCATCGCCATCGGTGATACCGTTGTTGTTGCTGTCCTCGTCATAGGGATTGGTGTTGATGAGGTACTCGACCAGGTTGGTCAGGCCGTCGTCGTCAGGATCATTGTCAATACCGTAATCCTGATGACCCACGAACTTGCCGCTGTTGTCCGTATCAAACCCGCCGCGCAGGAAGCGCGCTTCCGTCGCGGTACGACCATGCCAGACACTGCGTGGATCGAACTTGAAGCGGTCGCCGCGGACGATGACTTCCTGGCCATCAACACTCAAAGCCATGTCGGCCTTCATGGTGGCGCGCGGGAAGGTATAGGAAATCGTTGGCCATGGTTCGCGCGTCAGCACCGGGGTCTGGCCGCCGGAGTTGTAGGTCCAGTAGCCAGGCGGAACCACATTACGCACAATCCACGTGTTGCCGCCGGCGTCGGCCAGGTAGATGTATATCTGGTTGCGGCCCTGTTGCATGTACTGGGCGATGTCAATGGTGCCAGCACCGGCCAGGGGCACATTCTGACCATTGACGGTCATCTGCTGCACCGAGCCATTAAACAGGTTCAAGGTGAAGGGCGCTTCCTCGGGCTGGCGATCCAACACGATGTACTTCCACAATTCCACAAACATACCGGACGGATAGGTCACGCTGGACTTGGTCGTCACGGCCTCGAAATTCTCGGCCCAAGCCGTAATGCCACCCAGCGAACCATAGATGGTGAAGTCGCGGACGATGTGACCAGCCTCGGCTACAACTGTTGGACCGTTGTTGGGCGCGGTCACGGCGCCAGCACCATTGATGATGCCGGCGTTGACGTCCCAGCCGGAGGTATTGCGGCCATTGATGCCAGCAGTATTGTGGGCGACGATCTGCATCCAGTCGCCGGCCAGCTCATCGTCCCTGGTAAACAGCATCTTCCGCCACATATCCAGGCCATGGAGAGCCACCCACCACTCGGGCAGGCCATCGCCATCCTCGTCGTCAACGCCGTCCACCGGCGCATATTCATCGGCAGCAAAGGCGTTCTTAATGTCGAGGTAGTAGTCGCGGTTGCCCACATAGCCGTAGTCCTCGGCGAATTGGCCGCCGTCATCGAAGCGATAGTAGGCCAAGAGCAAGTCGGTGTACTCGTAGATGTCCGTGAGGCCGAAGGACGGCGTCTGTAGGGCATCGGTCACGCCGACGAGCTGGTTGTTCAGTTCCTGGTAGTTGAAGAGCAGATCAATGGTGGCGTGAGTCGGGATGATCTCGTTGAGCCAGCGTTCGATCTCCAGCGCACTGCGCGCTTCGGCCCAGACGCGGACTTCGTCCAGCTGGCCATTGAGCAAGTCCTTGCCCAAGAAGGCTTCGCCGGCGCCGACGTTAGGCTCGGCCAGGGTCAGCTGCGCGATCAGCGACACGCCATTGATGTGCAGGCGCATGCTGTGATCGGCAGGCGACCACACCAAGGCCAAATGCGTCCATTCACCCACTGTGAGCTGCGGAATCTGGGCGCCGGTGCTGTGCTTGCCACCAACGGTTACGACCGGCTTGGGAGCGCCATTACTGTCCATGTTGAAGATCATACCGACGGGATAGCCGTCCTCGACGCTCAGGCGGATGCTATCGCCATTGAAGCTGTCAAAGCGGAAGAGATCGCCAGTCATGTCGGCACCGCCGCGATACCACAACTCCACCGTCCAAGGAGTGCCGGCAAAGATGAAACGATTGGCCATCGGCAGCTGCACGCCAGCGCCGGGAACGGCCAGAGCGCCCATATCCAGGCTGGAACGGGCGAAGCCGACGCGGCTGCTCGGATGGACCGGGCTGGTACCCGCATTGACTTCCTCGCGGTCATTCTTGCCATCGTCGTCCGTATCCTGCAGACGCGGATCGGCACCATGGCGCTGTTCCTCGGCGTTGGTAAGGCCGTCGCCATCGTAGTCTTCGGCACCATCAATCACGCCATTGCCATCCGTATCCCGTGCATTCGGATTGGTCCGGCAGTAGAACTCATAGAGGTTGCTGAGGCCGTCATCGTCATAGTCGCTGCCGGGAAGCAGCGCATAACGCTGGCTGATGTCACCGCCATGGAGGGCTTCCCACCAATCGGCCAGACCATCGCCATCGCCGTCGTCCATGCCGCGGACGATCTTGGCGTCGGCAGTGCTCATCCAGGTAGCGCAGTTGTCGGCGTCAACAGCAGCGACGCTGTAATCAGCCGCCTTGAGCTCGTACTCGTCGGCCTCGGCATCGTCCGGATAGGGATGGCAGAAGTCTTCGATGTTCATGCCGCCGTCGTCATAGCGGTAGTAGGCCAGCAAAGCGTATTCGTTGGCGGCGTTGACCAGACGGTCACGGTGCAACAGGGTCTGGTCAATACTGCGGGCGCCGTACCATACGCGGGTCTCGTCCAACAGACCGCTATTCATGGTGCGTGCGGCCGTGCCGTCGCCACCCATGTAGACCTCGATGTCAGCATCAGCCGCGTAGGCCGGGATGCGGTTGCTGGACAGGCTGAATTCCATCACGCCATTGATATAGAGGCTGAGGACTTTGTCCGTGGGATTCCACGCTGCCGTCGCATGCACCCAAGTGCCGCTCACGATGGCGGTCGTCGCCACGGCTGCGCCGCCAACCTTGACCTGCGTGCCATCCACGGCATTGAAGGCACCATAGAGATAGGCATCGCCATTGCTGACCTCGTAACCCAATTCGAGCATGGACTTGCCGGCATTGCGGATGGCCATCACAACCGTCTCACCATCGGCACCGACCGCGGCAAGCCGCAGCCAAGTTTCGATCGTCGCGCCATTGCGCAGGTTGGCAAAGGCGTCGCGCTCCGGCAGGCGGATGCCCGTCCAAGCCGCGCCCATGGCCGCAGCAGGAACGCTAAGGTCGAGGCTGCGAGCAGGCGTCAGCTGCAGGTGGTTGCCGTCCTGTTCAGTGTCAATGATGGCGCTGGAGTAATGCGACATGCTGAACAGCGGGTGGCTGATCAGTTCCGGTTTGCCACCCAGGCCAAAGACTTCGTCGCCGTCGTTGACGCCGTCGTCGTCCGTGTCGGAAAGCAGCGGATGCGTGCCCCACAGCTGCTCGTCGGCGTTGCTGAGGGCATCGCCATCCATATCGATTTCAGCATCAGTGACCAGACCAGCCGGATCCAGCGATATCCGGTTGAAGGGATCCGCACCAGCTAGGTACTCGTAGTAGTCATTGAGACCGTCTTCGTCGCTGTCGTACTGCTCTTCACCCGCGTACAGCAGGCGGCCGAAGTACTGGTATTCCCACCAGTCGGCGATGCCGTTGGCGTTGCCGTCAGGCTCGTCGTACACCGGGCTGTCGAGGTCATCAGCAACCACGGCACCAGCGACCAGGCGCGCGGCATTCTCCCAGTCGCTCAGCCAGTCACTGGCAGCAGCCTGGGCGCCGTCAGCCACGGCGTCGCGGTACAGGCCAGTCCGGCCCACAGCGACGTCGTCGAAGCGGTAGTAGGCCACCAGGCCATACTCGTTGCCGCTGAGGACCCCGTCCATGGCGGCATTGAGCTGGTATTCGCCGCGGACGTAGTTCCAAACGCGGACGTCATCGACACTACCCACGAAGCCCGCGCCGACCTTGGTGCTCAGCAAGCCAGCGGCAGTCGTCAGCGGCTGCAACTGGGCAACCGTCACGTTGGCCACACGCTGGCCATTGATGTACAACGCCAGGGCCGCGTCACTGCCATAGCTCATGGCCACATGCGACCAGACACCCGCCGCTAGGGCGTAACGCGCCGGAGCGGTAAGGACCGCACCAGTCGCGCCGTCGACGTCGAACTCAGCCTGCAGCAGGCCGTTGACCAGCGTCATGGCGAGGTTGACCTTGCCGGCACCCATGGTCGAGACTGTCCGCTCAATGAGCGTGCCATTGGCCGCGGCGGCCGTCGGCTTCACCCACATCTCCACCGTCCAGGACGTCAGAGCAAGGCGCGACTGCGCCGGCAGGAGCAGATAACCCGCGCCGTTGAGTTCAAGCACGCGACTCTTCAGCGGACTGTTGCCATCCAACGGGTCTGTGCCCTGGCTGAGCTCGACGTTGTCGGCAATGCCGTCATTGTCGGTATCCACGAAGCGCGGATCCGTACGGTACGTGTTGATCTCAGACTGATTGTCGAGACCATCGCCATCGGAGTCCAGCGCGCCATCCAACACGCCCTGATTGACGCTGTACTGGCGCAACGGGTTGGTGCCAAAGCGGTACTCCCACAGGTTATTCAGACCGTCGTTGTCGTTGTCAGAAGAAGCCCAGAGGTTGGCCTGGCCATTGCTGACAATGCTCCACACCTCGACAAACCATTCGGGCAGGTCATCGCCATCCACGTCGTCGCTGCCCTTGAGGGCCTTGGCGTTCACGGCCGTGACGGCGCCAGCGGCTGGCGTCAGCCAGTACTTCTCGTCGCCCAGCTGCGCGTAGTCTTCGATCATGCTGCCGCCATCATCGAAGCGGTAGTAGGCCTGCAGAGTCGCCGCGGCCGGCACCGGCACCAGCGTGTCGGCGAAGGCCTCGATCTGCGCGGCGCTGCGGGCCACCGTCCAGAAGCGGACTTCGTCCACCATAGCGCCAGCAAGAGCGGCCGTACCGCCCAGGTTCGCAATCGTCACAACCGAACCCAGATCGAAGGTCGATGTGACAACGTCACCCATGACCGACAGAGCATCGCGATACAGACGGAAGCTGCCATTGGTGGGATCCCAAACCACCGCCAGCTGTGTCCAAGTGCTCTGCACTAAGGCCGGCGCGACTTGCGCGCCGCCGACAGTGGCAATCACGTCAGTGCCGTTGGTCCGATACAACTCGGCGATGGGCGCGCTGTTTTCCAGACCGAGACGGAAGCCATAGCCCGTCGCGCCCCGGAGCTCGAACAGCCACTGCGTGCCAGCGGCAACACCATCTGCCTTCACCAGCATTTCCAACGTGAACGCGCCGGTGCCAACCGCAAAACGCTGAGCCAGCGGCAACGCATAGGCGCCCTTGCTCAGATCAAGCGCCTTGGCCGACGCCTGGGCATAGCGGTAGGACTGCGCAGCGATGTTGGCGCTGTAAGCACCCGTCACTAGGTTGCCGGCAGCATCAACCACCACGGCCTGCGGATGCGTCGGCGAGCTGCCAAAGGCGACTTCCACGCCATCCACAACGCCATCGTCGTCCGTATCGGCAAGCGTCGGGTCCGTGCCCCACTTCTGCTCGTCAATACTACTGAGGCCGTCACTGTCGGCATCGTAGGTCATGTCCGGTATCGGCTGACCCACGCCATCCGTGTAGGTGTAGTTTCTGGTCGGATCGGTACCTGCCAGGTATTCGTAGTAGTCGTTGAGACCATCACCGTCAAAGTCGGTATAGCCATTGACCGAACCCGGACCGGCGGTATAGAGGTCGCCGAAGTAGTCGTATTCCCACCAGTCGGCCATGAGGTCGCCGTCACTGTCGCCGTCCAAGTAGTCCTTGAAGTCGGCTACCGCGAAGACTGCGCCGCCTTCGAGCGTCGCCGCAGCGGCCACAAAGACCTTCACGGCCAACGTGTCGATCTTGGAGCCAGCGAAGGACCGCGTCGCATCTTCGGCAGTCACGCCGTCGTCGTCAAAGCGGTAGTACGCCGCCAGGCTGGCCCAGGCGTTTTCGGTCGCCGCCGTGCGGAACATGTCACGCGCCACCGCCACCTGCGCCGCCGTACGGGCGCTGTTCCAGATGCGGACTTCGTCCAACAGCATGCTCAAGCCACCGGCCGCATTTTGGCCGAACACTAGGTCGCCCTTGTTGCTGGCCGTGTACTTGGCGCCATCAACAGTGATTGTCTGGCTGTACTCAACGCCATCAACGCTGACCAACGCAGTCACATCCGTACGCGTCGTGCCGTTGGCACTGATGACCACGGCCACGTGCACCCACTGGCCAGTCACGACCAGGTTTACCGGCAGACCGGCAAAGCTGGCCGTAGCCAGTGTAGCCGCGCTGCCAGCCTTGCGATAGCGGACCGTCAGATCGCCGTTGACCAAACCAACCCAGAAGTCGCCCGTCTGGCCGGCCACACTGGCCGTCTTCTGCACAAAGGCACCGCTATTGGCAGAACCAGCATTGAGCTGGTACCAGAATTCGACCGTCAGGGCTTGCGACGGATTGACCTGCGTTTCAAACTCCGCCACCTGCGCATAAGCGCCGGCGACAGTCAGGTCCAGAACGCGATTGACCAGCGGCGAATAGGGATCGTGGGCATCCGTGCCCGCAAGCACTTCGTCGCCATCGGTCTCGCCATCGTCGTCGGAGTCGTCATTGGCCGGATGCAGGTTCATCGCCCACTCTTCGCCGTTGGTCAGGCCATCGGCATCACTGTCATCCAGGGAATCGAGGTCACCGAAGACCAGATTGCTGATGGGATTCCACGGATCGCTACCAGCCAAGAACTCGTAGAGCTCACTGAGGTCGTCGGAATCACTGTCGCCTTGAGCACCGGCAACGCCAAGCAGCTGGCCGAAGTACAGATACTCCCACCAGTCGGCAATCAGGTTACTGTCCGTATCCACAAAGTCTAGCTCACGATCGCATTCCACAAATACCACACTGTTGTTCGAGAACGCGCCAGCGCAGTCCAGGTTAGGCAGCTCATAGCCCGCCACATAACTGACATTCTCAACAAAGTTCTGAGCACTCACGCCGCCATCCTCAAAGTTGGCGTAGAGAGCCAGACTCGGGAACATCGTCGCGTCGAGCACCGCGTCGCGGAACGTCGCGATCTGCTGAGCCGTACGCACGCCCGACCAAATGCAGAGGTTATCGATCTCAAGGTCGGCCGCCATGGCAGCATCGCCAATGACCACGGCCGTACCGGCACTGGCCGGGACATCACCAAAGGCGCGAGACTTGGTGCTGACTTTCTCAACCAGTTGCGCGCCTTCACGCTGCGCCAGACGCAGGGTGAGGATCGGCGACGCACCAGCCGTATAGGTCGCGGCGATATGCGCCCAACCACCAACGGCGGCGACCTCCGCGCTCTTCAGCGTCTGCCCACCAACCGTGAAGCTCACATAGCCCGTGGCATCGATATCAATCTGGTAATGCGGCGCCACACCGGCCGTCGAGGCCTTCTTCAGCAGCAGGCCAGCTCCACCTTGATTCTTGAACCAGAACTCGACCGTGAAGCTGCCATTGATCGCCGCGCGATCCGTCGCCGCCGACATGGGCCGGAAGACCACCGTCTGGCCAGCAGATATCAGCAGGCTTGCGCCGCTGTCATAGTTGATGAAGCCCGGATGCATGCTATTCCACGGATCCGTACCAGCAGCCAGCTCGTCGCCGTCATTATGGCCATCGTCATCGCTGTCGAGCTTGCCGGGATTCAGACCCAGAAGCTGCTCATAGCCATTGGTCAGACCGTCGTTATCGGAATCAACCAGACTGTCATTTTCACCGACTGCGGCCGGATCGGTCTTGGGCAGCAACGGGTTGGTACCTGCGAGATACTCGTAGAGGTTGTTCAAGCCATCACTGTCAGGATCGGCCGTTTCATCACCGGCAGCCAGGAGCTGACCGAAGTACAGCATCTCCCACCAGTCGGCGATGAGATTGGCATTGCTGTCCACAAAGTCGGCCTTGCGCGCCGCGATATTGTCAAAGGCCGCGCCGCCGCTGAAGACACCAGCCAGGGCCAGATCCGGCACCTGACGACCAACCATGTGCTCAATGCGGGCAACATGATTTTCAGCCGTGCCCGTGCCGGCAACAACCGCCAGCGAGGGCGCAGGCAGAACCTGCTGCACGCCGCCATCGTCAAAGCTGGAGTACAGCGCCAGGCCGGCCGCGTCATACGCAAAGACGGCGTCGCGGAACTGCGCAATCTGCGCTGCCGTCCGCGCCTGCGACCAGAGCCGCAGGTCATCCAGATGCCAAGCGCCAGCAGCGGGGCCGCTCAGCACGAGGTTGGTGCCCACGCTTGCAGGCATGCTGCCCTGGGCATTGACACTGGTCACGCGGGCTTCTTCTGCACCGGCGACCGTCCACGGCGTCAAACTCAGAGTCAGGGACGACTGCGCGCCGGCACTGTATACCGCCGCAACATGCGACCAGGCAGGCGCAGCGATCGTACCGGCCAGAGCAACGTGGCTCGTGACCTTGTCCGCACCCACCGCAAAGCTCAGCTTGCCATCGGCAGCAACCGACAACTCGTAGTGCGGCAGCGCACTCGTCGCCGCAGCCTTACGCACAATCGTGCCGCTCTGGCCAGTCGTGTAGCGGAACCAGAACTCGACCGTGAAAGAGCCGGTGAAAGCCACGGCGTCCGTGTCGTTATCATCGGGGCTATACACCAGCATGGCGCCAGCGGGTAGCACGACGCACTGCGGCGCATCCTGCACCGGGCTGCGGCTGTCACGCGGATTCGTACCCGCAATGGCCTCGGCACCGTCGAGCTCGCCATCATCATCCGTGTCCGGATTGGCCGGGTGCGTGCCCAACGCCTGCTCCTGAGCGTTGGTCAGGGCGTCGCCGTCGTAGTCTTCGTCGGCATCACTCGTGGCATCGCCGTCGCTGTCGGCCAGGATCGGGCTGGTGCCGGACAGGTACTCGTAGTACTCGCAGAGGCCGTCTTTGTCGCTGTCGAGATATTCCGCACCGGCGGCCAGCAAGGCGCCGAAATGCAGCATTTCCCAATCATCAGCAATGCGGTTGTTATTCATGTCGCGAACTTCCATGTCGCGCACGTCGGTGGAGAAGTCGACCTTTGCGGTGTCATTCAACCAGCCAGCCTGTTCGAGAGCCGGGATAGCGAAGCCAGCCATGAGTTCGGCGCTGGCCTTGATATCCTCGGCGCTGTAGCTGCCAGCAACACCGGCCGTCGCCGTACCGAAGTCATCAAAGCTCGAGTACAGAACCAATGCCGCATTCGCGATCATATCGGTAACAGCCGCATCGCGATTGTCAGCGATCTGCTCGGCACTACGTGCACTGTTCCAGATGCGCAGTTCATCGACATGGCCGACAAAACCACCGCCGAGAACCAGGTCGGTGCCAGCGGCGTCAGGCATGACGCTACCAAAGGTCTGCACCGTCATCTCGCTGTCCTGAACATTAGCCTGCGCATCCACATAGTAGAGACGCAAGGTTATGGAACCGGCGGCAGCGTCGTAAACAGCCGCCACCTGCGCCCAAGTCAGAGCCGGTATTGCCACTGCGCTACTGACGCGGTTGGCACCCATCCAGAACACCACCTTGCCAGCAACCATCTCGGCCTTGAAAAGCGGCTGCGCGCCGGTCTTCACCGCCTTCTTGACCAAGACCTGGCCATTGGCATTGTCGGCCGCCGCCTTCAGCCAGAATTCCAACGTGAAGGAGCCGGCAAAGGCCAGCTTGTCAGCAACCTGAGCTTCAGGCTGGTAGGTGACCGTGCCATCAACAGCCTTGAATTCCATACTGTAGGTCGCGACGCTCGTACGGCTCAGGCTGGAGCGCGGATTCGTGCCCGCCGCCACTTCGACACCATCGGTCTCGCCGTCGTCATCCGTATCCGGATTGTTCGGGTAGGTACCAGCCAACTGCTCGTCGAGATTCGTCAAGAGGTCGCCGTCGAAGTCGCCGTTCGGGCCGACCGTGTTGTCGTTCGGGTCGGTCGCGCTCAGGAACTCATAGAGGTTGTTCAGGCCGTCGCCATCGGCGTCGGCGAACTCTTCGCCAGCAGCGAGCAGGCGCTCGAAGTTCGCCTGTTCCCAGCTGTCCAGGATGTTGTTCTCGTTGGCGTCGTCAACCCGGTCGTTGACCGTGAACACACCGAGAGTGATGTCGCCGTTGGTTTCCGGATCGCGATAGGTCTTGCCCGTCATCAGGAAGGTCAAGGCGCCATTGCGGTTTTCGGCCGTCGCACCCAGGTCGTCGAAGTCGGCCGTCAGGACCGCCGTCGCGCCACTGGAAACAACCACGTCGTCAATGCCGAAGGCGCCGGTAGAGCCCAGCACGATGTCGGCCGTCGCAGCCGGCAGATCGGCCGCGAACATTGAACCGGTCGTCACGAAGTCGACATAGACGTCGTTAGCCAGTTCGTCGTAGCTCACCGTCAGGGTCAGGGCCGCGCCAACGCGCTCGGCCGTCACCTGGTACCACCCCGCGCCAGGCAGAGCGTCACTGGCAAGCTGATACTGGCCGATCGAGAAGACCACTTTGCCACCCACGAGCGCGACATTGAACTGGTCGAGGCCCACCGTGGTGGAGGCGCGGCTCACGAAGGTCGCGTCAGCGAGGTTGTCCAGGCGAGCCCAGAAGCTCACACTGAAGTCACCCGCAAGCACGATCTCCGCACCCGGGAAGGTCACCGTGTCAGCGGCGGCAAGCGCCATGTAGTGGTTGACGATGTTGTCAGCACTCGACAGCGGGTTGCGACCCGCAGTCACTTCGGCAAAGTCGTTCTGGCCGTCGTCATCCGTGTCAACTTCCGTCGGGTCCGTACCCGCAAGCTGTTCCTGCAGGTTCGTCAGGCCGTCGAGGTCGAAGTCGCCGTTCGGGCCGACCGTGTTGTCGTTCGGGTCGGTCGCGCTCAGGAACTCATAGAGGTTGTTCAGGCCGTCGCCATCGGCGTCGGCGAACTCTTCGCCAGCAGCGAGCAAGCGCTCGAAGTTCGCCTGTTCCCAGCTGTCCAGGATGTTGTTCTCGTTGGCGTCGTCAACCCGGTCGTTGACCGTGAACACACCGAGAGTGATGTCGCCGTTGGTTTCCGGATCGCGATAGGTCTTGCCCGTCATCAGGAAGGTCAAGGCGCCATTGCGGTTTTCGGCCGTCGCGCCCAGGTCGTCGAAGTCGGCCGTCAGGACCGCCGTCGCGCCACTGGAAACAACCACGTCGTCAATGCCGAAGGCGCCGGTAGAGCCCAGCACGATGTCGGCCGTCGCAGCCGGCAGATCGGCCGCGAACATTGAACCGGTCGTCACGAAGTCGACATAGACGTCGTTAGCCAGTTCGTCGTAGCTCACCGTCAGGGTCAGGGCCGCGCCAACGCGCTCGGCCGTCACCTGGTACCACCCCGCGCCAGGCAGAGCGTCGCTGGCAAGCTGATACTGCCCGATCGAGAAGACCACTTTGCCACCCACGAGCGCGACATTGAACTGGTCGAGGCCCACCGTGGTGGAGGCGCGGCTCACGAAGGTCGCGTCAGCGAGGTTGTCCAGGCGAGCCCAGAAGCTCACACTGAAGTCACCCGCAAGCACGATCTCCGCACCCGGGAAGGTCACCGTGTCAGCGGCGGCAAGCGCCATGTAGTGGTTGACGATGTTGTCAGCACTCGACAGCGGGTTGCGACCAGCCGTCACTTCGGCAAAGTCGTTCTGGCCGTCGTCATCCGTGTCAACTTCCGTCGGGTCCGTACCCGCAAGCTGTTCCTGCAGGTTCGTCAGGCCGTCGAGGTCGAGGTCGCCGTTCGGGCCGACCGTGTTGTCGTTCGGGTCGGTCGTGCTCAGGAACTCATAGAGGTTGTTCAGGCCGTCGCCATCGGCGTCGGCGAACTCTTCGCCAGCAGCGAGCAGGCGCTCGAAGTTCGCCTGTTCCCAGCTGTCCAAGATGTTGTTCTCGTTGGCGTCGTCCACGCGGTCGTTAACCAGGAAGCCCTGGTGCGTAAGAGGCTTGACCAAGTCATGGGCTTCGCTGAAGGCGCCGTTGGTTTCCGGATCGCGGAAGTTCTTGCCCGTCATGAGCGAGATCAAAGCGCCATTGCGGTTCTCGGCTTCAAGGCCGAGGTCGTCAAAGTTGGCGTTGATGAGCGGGGTGGTCACGACGGTAGTCGTCGTCACGGGCTGGTTGTTGACGATGGTCGTCGTCGTGACCGTGCGCGTCGCGGCCAACGTGAACGCGTCGATGCCGAAGGCGACTGCGCCGCCAATGACGACGTCAGCCGTCGATGCCGGCAGATCGGCCACCGCGAAGGCGGTCGTCGTCGTCTCGGACACGACCACGTCGTTGCCAAGCTCGTCGTAGCTCACCGTCAGGGACAACGCGCCGTTGTTCAAAGCGGCATTGACCTGGAACCAGGTGAACGTTTCAACCGGATTGGCAACGATCGCGGCGCTCGTCACGCTCTTGGCGCCAACCGTGAACACCACTTCGCGGTCGCCGGTCAGGGCGATCTTGAACTGGCTGCCAGCCGTAGCAGCGGCGCGCTCGACCAGCGTGGTCGCAGCGCCGAAGGACGCGTTGTCCAAGCGAGCCCAGAAGCTCACCGTGAAGTCTTCGGCAATGGCGAAATCAGCGCCGGGGAAGCTCACGGTATTGGCGGCCAAAAGCGCGAAGTAGTGGTCAACCACGTTGTCCACGCTCAATAGCGGATCGCGATCGGCATCGACCTCGGCCTTGTCATTCATGCCGTCGTCGTCCGTGTCAACTTCCGTCGGGTCCGTACCATAGAGCTGCTCGTAGTAGTTCGTCAAGAGGTCGCCGTCGAAGTCGCCGTTCGGGCCAAAGGCCGCGTCGTTCGGGTCGGTCGTGCTCAGGAACTCATAGAGGTTGTTCAGGCCGTCGCCATCGGCGTCGGCAAACTCTTCGCCAGCAGCGAGCAGGCGCTCGAAGTTCGCCTGTTCCCAGCTGTCCAGGATGTTGTTCTCGTTGGCGTCGTCAACCCGGTCGTTGACCGTGAACACACCGAGAGTGATGTCGCCGTTGGTTTCCGGATCGCGATAGGTCTTGCCCGTCATCAGGAAGGTCAAGGCGCCATTGCGGTTTTCGGCCGTCGCACCCAGGTCGTCGAAGTCGGCCGTCAGGACCGCCGTCGCGCCACTGGAAACAACCACGTCGTCAATGCCGAAGGCGCCGGTAGAGCCCAGCACGATGTCGGCCGTCGCAGCCGGTAGATCGGCCGCGAACATTGAACCGGTCGTCACGAAGTCGACATAGACGTCGTTAGCCAGTTCGTCGTAGCTCACCGTCAGGGTCAGGGCCGCGCCAACGCGCTCGGCCGTCACCTGGTACCACCCCGCGCCAGGCAGAGCGTCACTGGCAAGCTGATACTGGCCGATCGAGAAGACCACTTTGCCACCCACGAGCGCGACATTGAACTGGTCGAGGCCCACCGTGGTGGAGGCGCGGCTCACGAAGGTCGCGTCAGCGAGGTTGTCCAGGCGAGCCCAGAAGCTCACACTGAAGTCACCCGCAAGCACGATCTCCGCACCCGGGAAGGTCACCGTGTCAGCGGCGGCAAGCGCCATGTAGTGGTTGACGATGTTGTCAGCACTCGACAGCGGGTTGCGACCAGCCGTCACTTCGGCAAAGTCGTTCTGGCCGTCGTCATCCGTGTCAACTTCCGTCGGGTCCGTACCCGCAAGCTGTTCCTGCAGGTTCGTCAGGCCGTCGAGGTCGAAGTCGCCGTTCGGGCCGACCGTGTTGTCGTTCGGGTCGGTCGCGCTCAGGAACTCATAGAGGTTGTTCAACCCGTCCGCATCGGCGTCGGCGAACTCTTCGCCAGCAGCGAGCAGGCGCTCGAAGTTCGCCTGTTCCCAGCTGTCCAGGATGTTGTTCTCGTTGGCGTCGTCAACCCGGTCGTTGACCGTGAACACACCGAGAGTGATGTCGCCGTTGGTTTCCGGATCGCGATAGGTCTTGCCCGTCATCAGGAAGGTCAAGGCGCCATTGCGGTTTTCGGCCGTCGCGCCCAGGTCGTCGAAGTCGGCCGTCAGGACCGCCGTCGCGCCACTGGAAACAACCACGTCGTCAATGCCGAAGGCGCCGGTAGAGCCCAGCACGATGTCGGCCGTCGCAGCCGGCAGATCGGCCGCGAACATTGAACCGGTCGTCACGAAGTCGACATAGACGTCGTTAGCCAGTTCGTCGTAGCTCACCGTCAGGGTCAGGGCCGCGCCAACGCGCTCGGCCGTCACCTGGTACCACCCCGCGCCAGGCAGAGCGTCACTGGCAAGCTGATACTGGCCGATCGAGAAGACCACTTTGCCACCCACGAGCGCGACATTGAACTGGTCGAGGCCCACCGTGGTGGAGGCGCGGCTCACGAAGGTCGCGTCAGCGAGGTTGTCCAGGCGAGCCCAGAAGCTCACACTGAAGTCACCCGCAAGCACGATCTCCGCACCCGGGAAGGTCACCGTGTCAGCGGCGGCAAGCGCCATGTAGTGGTTGACGATGTTGTCAGCACTCGACAGCGGGTTGCGACCAGCCGTCACTTCGGCAAAGTCGTTCTGGCCGTCGTCATCCGTGTCAACTTCCGTCGGGTCCGTACCCGCAAGCTGTTCCTGCAGGTTCGTCAGGCCGTCGAGGTCGAAGTCGCCGTTCGGGCCAAAGGCCGCGTCGTTCGGGTCGGTCGCGCTCAGGAACTCATAGAGGTTGTTCAACCCGTCGCCATCCGCATCGGCGAACTCTTCGCCAGCAGCGAGCAGGCGCTCGAAGTTCGCCTGTTCCCAGCTGTCCAGGATGTTGTTCTCGTTGGCGTCGTCAACCCGGTCGTTGACCGTGAACACACCGAGAGTGATGTCGCCGTTGGTTTCCGGATCGCGATAGGTCTTGCCCGTCATCAGGAAGGTCAAGGCGCCATTGCGGTTTTCGGCCGTCGCGCCCAGGTCGTCGAAGTCGGCCGTCAGGACCGCCGTCGCGCCACTGGAAACAACCACGTCGTCAATGCCGAAGGCGCCGGTAGAGCCCAGCACGATGTCGGCCGTCGCAGCCGGCAGATCGGCCGCGAACATTGAACCGGTCGTCACGAAGTCGACATAGACGTCGTTAGCCAGTTCGTCGTAGCTCACCGTCAGGGTCAGGGCCGCGCCAACGCGCTCGGCCGTCACCTGGTACCACCCCGCGCCAGGCAGAGCGTCACTGGCAAGCTGATACTGGCCGATCGAGAAGACCACTTTGCCACCCACGAGCGCGACATTGAACTGGTCGAGGCCCACCGTGGTGGAGGCGCGGCTCACGAAGGTCGCGTCAGCGAGGTTGTCCAGGCGAGCCCAGAAGCTCACACTGAAGTCACCCGCAAGCACGATCTCCGCACCCGGGAAGGTCACCGTGTCAGCGGCGGCAAGCGCCATGTAGTGGTTGACGATGTTGTCAGCACTCGACAGCGGGTTGCGACCAGCCGTCACTTCGGCAAAGTCGTTCTGGCCGTCGTCATCCGTGTCAACTTCCGTCGGGTCCGTACCCGCAAGCTGTTCCTGCAGGTTCGTCAGGCCGTCGAGGTCGAGGTCGCCGTTCGGGCCGACCGTGTTGTCGTTCGGGTCGGTCGTGCTCAGGAACTCATAGAGGTTGTTCAGGCCGTCGCCATCGGCGTCGGCGAACTCTTCGCCAGCAGCGAGCAGGCGCTCGAAGTTCGCCTGTTCCCAGCTGTCCAAGATGTTGTTCTCGTTGGCGTCGTCCACGCGGTCGTTAACCAGGAAGCCCTGGTGCGTAAGAGGCTTGACCAAGTCATGGGCTTCGCTGAAGGCGCCGTTGGTTTCCGGATCGCGGAAGTTCTTGCCCGTCATGAGCGAGATCAAAGCGCCATTGCGGTTCTCGGCTTCAAGGCCGAGGTCGTCAAAGTTGGCGTTGATGAGCGGGGTGGTCACGACGGTAGTCGTCGTCACGGGCTGGTTGTTGACGATGGTCGTCGTCGTGACCGTGCGCGTCGCGGCCAACGTGAACGCGTCGATGCCGAAGGCGACTGCGCCGCCAATGACGACGTCAGCCGTCGATGCCGGCAGATCGGCCACCGCGAAGGCGGTCGTCGTCGTCTCGGACACGACCACGTCGTTGCCAAGCTCGTCGTAGCTCACCGTCAGGGACAACGCGCCGTTGTTCAAAGCGGCATTGACCTGGAACCAGGTGAACGTTTCAACCGGATTGGCAACGATCGCGGCGCTCGTCACGCTCTTGGCGCCAACCGTGAACACCACTTCGCGGTCGCCGGTCAGGGCGATCTTGAACTGGCTGCCAGCCGTAGCAGCGGCGCGCTCGACCAGCGTGGTCGCAGCGCCGAAGGACGCGTTGTCCAAGCGAGCCCAGAAGCTCACCGTGAAGTCTTCGGCAATGGCGAAATCAGCGCCGGGGAAGCTCACGGTATTGGCGGCCAAAAGCGCGAAGTAGTGGTCAACCACGTTGTCCACGCTCAATAGCGGATCGCGATCGGCATCGACCTCGGCCTTGTCATTCATGCCGTCGTCGTCCGTGTCAACTTCCGTCGGGTCCGTACCATAGAGCTGCTCGTAGTAGTTCGTCAAGAGGTCGCCGTCGAAGTCGCCGTTCGGGCCAAAGGCCGCGTCGTTCGGGTCGGTCGTGCTCAGGAACTCATAGAGGTTGTTCAGGCCGTCGCCATCGGCGTCGGCAAACTCTTCGCCAGCAGCGAGCAGGCGCTCGAAGTTCGCCTGTTCCCAGCTGTCCAGGATGTTGTTCTCGTTGGCGTCGTCAACCCGGTCGTTGACCGTGAACACACCGAGAGTGATGTCGCCGTTGGTTTCCGGATCGCGATAGGTCTTGCCCGTCATCAGGAAGGTCAAGGCGCCATTGCGGTTTTCGGCCGTCGCACCCAGGTCGTCGAAGTCGGCCGTCAGGACCGCCGTCGCGCCACTGGAAACAACCACGTCGTCAATGCCGAAGGCGCCGGTAGAGCCCAGCACGATGTCGGCCGTCGCAGCCGGCAGATCGGCCGCGAACATTGAACCGGTCGTCACGAAGTCGACATAGACGTCGTTAGCCAGTTCGTCGTAGCTCACCGTCAGGGTCAGGGCCGCGCCAACGCGCTCGGCCGTCACCTGGTACCACCCCGCGCCAGGCAGAGCGTCACTGGCAAGCTGATACTGGCCGATCGAGAAGACCACTTTGCCACCCACGAGCGCGACATTGAACTGGTCGAGGCCCACCGTGGTGGAGGCGCGGCTCACGAAGGTCGCGTCAGCGAGGTTGTCCAGGCGAGCCCAGAAGCTCACACTGAAGTCACCCGCAAGCACGATCTCCGCACCCGGGAAGGTCACCGTGTCAGCGGCGGCAAGCGCCATGTAGTGGTTGACGATGTTGTCAGCACTCGACAGCGGGTTGCGACCCGCAGTCACTTCGGCAAAGTCGTTCTGGCCGTCGTCATCCGTGTCAACTTCCGTCGGGTCCGTACCCGCAAGCTGTTCCTGCAGGTTCGTCAGGCCGTCGAGGTCGAAGTCGCCGTTCGGGCCGACCGTGTTGTCGTTCGGGTCGGTCGCGCTCAGGAACTCATAGAGGTTGTTCAACCCGTCCGCATCGGCGTCGGCGAACTCTTCGCCAGCAGCGAGCAGGCGCTCGAAATTGGCCTGTTCCCAGCTGTCCAGGATGTTGTTCTCGTTGGCGTCGTCAACCCGGTCGTTGACCGTGAACACACCGAGAGTGATGTCGCCGTTGGTTTCCGGATCGCGATAGGTCTTGCCCGTCATCAGGAAGGTCAAGGCGCCATTGCGGTTTTCGGCCGTCGCACCCAGGTCGTCGAAGTCCGCCGTCAGGACCGCGGAGGCGCCAAGCGTCACAACCACATCGTCGATGCCGAAAGCCCCCGTCGCACCCAGCACGATGTCCGCTTTCGAAGTCAGCAGATCGGCCGCGAACATCGATCCGGTCGTCACGAAGTCGACATAGACATCGTTACCCAGCTCGTCGTAGCTCACCGTCAGGGTCAGGGCCGAGCCAACGCGCTCAGCAGTCACCTGGTACCACCCGGCCGACGGCAGAGCGTCGCTGGAAAGCTGATAGGCACCCACCGAGAAGACCACCTTGCCGCCAGAGAGCGCCACCTTGAACTGGTCAAGGCCCACCGTGGTGGAGGCGCGGCTCACGAAGGTCGCGTCAGCGAGGTTGTCCAGGCGAGCCCAGAAGCTCACACTGAAGTCACCCGCAAGCACGATCTCCGCACCCGGGAAGGTCACCGTGTCAGCGGCGGCAAGCGCCATGTAGTGGTTGACGATGTTGTCAGCACTCGACAGCGGGTTGCGACCAGCCGTCACTTCGGCAAAGTCGTTCTGGCCGTCGTCATCCGTGTCAACTTCCGTCGGGTCCGTACCCGCAAGCTGTTCCTGCAGGTTCGTCAGGCCGTCGAGGTCGAAGTCGCCGTTCGGGCCAAAGGCCGCGTCGTTCGGGTCAGTCGTGCTCAGGAACTCATAGAGGTTGTTCAGGCCGTCGCCATCGGCGTCGGCAAACTCTTCGCCAGCAGCGAGCAGGCGACCGAAGTTCGTCTGTTCCCAGCTGTCCAGAATGTCGTTCGCGTTGGCGTCGTCAACCCGGTCGTTCGGGGTGAACCAGACATGTTTGAACGGATCAGCGACCGTGCCGGAACCACCGACATTGGCCACGCTCGGCGTGCCAGCGCTTTCCGGATCACGATAGGTCATGCCCGTCATCAGGGAAATCAAAGCGCCGGCTTTGTTTTCGAAGGTCGCCCCAAGGTCATCAAAGTCACTGGAGACCAACTGCGTACCAGCAACGGTCAAAGTCAGATCGTCAAGGCCAAAGCGTATCCCATTGCCAGAATTGCCGATCACAACATCCTTGCCCGTCGAGGCCGGAATGCTGCCGGCATTGTACGGCGTCGTAAAGACATGGTCGGTATAGACGTCATTGCCAAGAGCATCGTCCGAAACCGTCAGAGAGAGGGCATTGCCGGCAAGAGACGCCTGCACCCGGAACCAGGTGTGGGTCAACTCGGGATGTTCGACAACCGCAGTACTGGTCACACTGGTTGTGCCTACCGTGAATTTAACTTCACCGGCAGCAGTCAGTTCAACCGTGAACTGGAAACCCGAAACGTCCGCAGCGCGTTCCAGTAATACAGCGGCACCGCCGCCCAAATCGGTGTTGGCAACACGCGCCCAGAAGCTCAAACTGAAATTCCCGCTGACAACCAGGTCGCGGCCCGAATAACTCACCGTGCGATCGGCGACCGGGAACGAAAGGTAGTGGTTCACGATGTTGTCGTCGCTGGAAAGCGGATCGCGGCCATTGGCCACTTCCTCGCCATCCTTCACACCATCATCGTCCGTGTCGGCAACCGTCGGGTCCGTCCCATAGAGCTGCTCGTAGTAGTTCGTCAAGAGGTCACCGTCGAAGTCGCCGTTCGGGCCGACCGTTGCGTCCTTCGGGTCGGTCTGGCTCAGGAACTCATAGAGGTTGTTCAGGCCATCCGCGTCCTCGTCGGCGAACTCTTCGCCGGCAGCCAGCAGGCGACCAAAGTTGTCCTGTTCCCAGGTATCAACGATGCCGTTGCTGTTGGCGTCATCCACGCGGTCGTTCAGGATGAACCAGACATGTTTGAACGGATCAGCGACCGTGCCGGAACCACCGACATTGGCCACGCTCGGCGTGCCAGCGCTTTCCGGATCACGATAGGTCATGCCCGTCATCAGGGAGGTCAGAGCGCCGGCTTTGTTTTCGAAGGTCGCCCCAAGGTCATCAAAGTCGATGGAAATCAACTGCGTACCAGCAACGGTCAAAGTCAGATCATCAAGACCAATCTGAATACCATTGCCAGAATTGCCGATCACAACATCCTTGCCCGTCGAGGCCGGAATGCTGCCGGCATTATACGGCATCGTAAAGACATGGTCGGTATAGACGTCATTGCCAAGAGCATCGTCCGAAACCGTCAGAGAGAGGGCATTGCCGGCAAGAGACGCCTGCACCCGGAACCAGGTGTAGGTCAACTCGGGATGTTCTACGACCGCAGCACTGGTCACGCTGGTCGTGCCTACCGTGAAGATGACCTTGCCATCAGCAGTCAGTTCAACCTTGAACTGGCTCCCGGAAATATCCGCGGAACGCTCTAACAAAACCGCAGCAGTCGAACCAAGGTTCGTATTCGACACACGCGCCCAGAAGCTCACACTGAAATTCCCGTTGATGACCAGGTCGCTGCCAGGATAACGCACTGTACGTGCCGCAGGCATGCGCAGATAATGGTTCACGATGTTGTCGTCGCTGGAAAGCGGATCGCGGCCATTGGCCACTTCCTCGCCATCCTTCACACCATCATCGTCCGTGTCGGCAACCGTCGGGTCCGTCCCATAGAGCTGCTCGTAGTAGTTCGTCAAGAGGTCACCGTCGAAGTCGCCGTTCGGGCCAAAGGCCGCGTCGTTCGGGTCGGTCTGGCTCAGGAACTCATAGAGGTTGTTCAGGCCATCCGCGTCCTCGTCGGCGAACTCTTCGCCGGCAGCCAGCAGGCGACCAAAGTTGTCCTGTTCCCAGGTATCAACGATGCCGTTGCTGTTGGCGTCATCCACGCGGTCGTTCAGGATGAACCAGACATGTTTGAACGGATCAGCGACCGTGCCGGAACCACCGACATTGGCCACGCTCGGCGTGCCAGCGCTTTCCGGATCACGATAGGTCATGCCCGTCATCAGGGAGGTCAGAGCGCCGGCTTTGTTTTCGAAGGTCGCCCCAAGGTCATCAAAGTCGATGGAAATCAACTGCGTACCAGCAACGGTCAAAGTCAGATCATCAAGACCAATCTGAATACCATTGCCAGAATTGCCGATCACAACATCCTTGCCCGTCGAGGCCGGAATGCTGCCGGCATTATACGGCATCGTAAAGACATGGTCGGTATAGACGTCATTGCCAAGAGCATCGTCCGAAACCGTCAGAGAGAGGGCATTGCCGGCAAGAGACGCCTGCACCCGGAACCAGGTGTAGGTCAACTCGGGATGTTCTACGACCGCAGCACTGGTCACGCTGGTCGTGCCTACCGTGAAGATGACCTTGCCATCAGCAGTCAGTTCAACCTTGAACTGGCTCCCGGAAATATCCGCGGAACGCTCTAACAAAACCGCAGCAGTCGAACCAAGGTTCGTATTCGACACACGCGCCCAGAAGCTTACGCTGAAATTCCCGTTGATGACCAGGTCGCTGCCAGGATAAGTCAAGGTACGGAGAGGAGGCATGCGCAGATAATGGTTCACGATGTTGTCATCGCTCGACAACGGATCGCGGCCTGCGGAAACTTCCTCGCCATCGGTCACGCCATCATCGTCGGTGTCCTTCACACTCGCATCCGTTCCGTAAAGCTGCTCATAGTAGTTAGACAGCCCGTCGGAGTCGGCATCGAGCACCGCATGATCTTCAGCTGTCTTGGGATTGCTGTCAACCAGGTATTCGTACAGGTTGTTCAGGCCATCTTCGTCGGCGTCCTCAAACTCCTCGCCGGAAGCAAGCAGGCGACCAAAGTTGTCCTGTTCCCAGCTGTCAACAATGCCGTTCTCATTGGCATCGTCCACGCGGTCATTGACCATGAAGCCCTGATGCGTGAGAAGCGCGGGCACGGTCACGGCCAGCGCCTCGCTGAACAGGCCGTTGGATTCCGGATCGCGGTAGGTCTTGCCCGCCATCAGCGAGATCAGAGCGCCATTGCGGTTTTCGGCCGCCAGGCCCAGGTCGTCGAAGGTGGCGTTGACCAAGGGCGTGGTCACGACGGTCGTCGTGGTCACGGGCTGGTTGTTGACGATGGTCGTCGTCGTGACCGTGCGCGTCGCGGCCAACGTGAACGCGTCGATGCCGAAGGCGACTGCGCCGCCAATGACGACGTCAGCCGTCGATGCCGGCAGATCGGCCACCGCGAAGGCGGTCGTCGTCGTCTCGGACACGACCACGTCGTTGCCCAGCTCGTCATAGCTGACGGTCAGGGTCATGGCGCCGTTATTCAGAGCGGCATTGACCTGGAACCAGGTGAACGTCTCGACCGGATTCACAACGATCGCTGCGATCGTCACGCTCTTGGCGCCAACCGTGAAGACCACTTCGCGATCGGCAGTCAAGGCGACCTTGAACTGGCTGCCGGCGATATCGGCGGCGCGCTCGACCAGCGTCAGGGCGGCGCCGAAGTCCGTGTTGTCCAAGCGGGCCCAGAAGTTCATGTTGAAGTTGCCGGTGATGGCCAGCGCCTCGCCAGGGAAGATCACGGTATTGTTGGCGATCACCTTGAAGTAGTGGTCAACCACATTGTCGTCGCTCGACAGCGGATCGCGGTCGAGATCGACCTCCTGCCGGTCCGTCAGCCCATCGTCGTCCGTATCGCGTTCACGGGGATCGGTGCCAAAGAGCTGCTCGTAGTAGTTGCTGAGTAGATCGCCATCCTTGTCGCCGTCGGGGCCATCAGCGGCATCGCGGGGATTAGTGCCCGAGAGATACTCGTAGAGGTTGTTGAGGCCATCGGCGTCGGCGTCGGCGAGGGCGTCGGCGGGATTGGCGGGATCGAGACCGTACTGGCGTTCCCACCAGTCGGGCATGAGGTCGCCATCGCTGTCGATGTCGCTCACCGGGGCTTCGCTGGTAGCGGCGACGGTAGCTGCGCCCTTGAGTGTGGCGGCGTTGATCCAGGCATTGGCGGTATTGCCGGCAAACTGCCAGCCGGTCAGCCAGTCTTGCGGCTTGGCGAAGTTCTCGACTTTACCCTTCGCGGCGGCGTCGTACACGTCATCGAAGCGGAACCAGCCGACGAGGCCGGCGCGGTCGTTGGCGGCCAGCTCGGTGTTGTAGTTCAGCTGGATGTCGGTCGCGCTGCGGACGGCATTCCACATGCGCAGTTCGAATACAGAGCCGATCATGCCCTTGCCGATGTAGGCAGCGGGTGCGGCATCCACGACAGTGCGCGGAGCGGCGACCAAGCTAACGCCGGGGGCGTAAACCAGGGCATTCTCGCCATTGATGTAGAAGGCGACGCTGTTGGGCTGGCCGGCGGCGGCGGGGCCGAAGGCCACGGCGACGTGCGTCCAGGTCTCACCGTCCATAGCCGGAATGGCCAGCGCCGACGTGACGGGCTTCTCGTTGCCAAGCTGATCGTGATAGGTCAGGCTGAGTTTGCCAGAATCCAGAAGCTCGAACTTGTAGTTGAAGAGGCCGGCGCCTACTTCGCGGGCGACGATGCTGCCCTGCCCCGCCGCTTTTGGTTTGATCCACGCTTCCAGGGTGAAGGCCGTGAAGGCGTAGTCCAGATGCATAGGCAGCTCGACGTAGTCTGCGGCGCCAGTCAGCACCAGTTCGCGGGCGATCAGCGGGCTGCGACTGTCAGCCGGGTCGCTGCCATCGTCAAATTCGTTGCGGTCCAGTTTGCCGTCCCAGTCGGTGTCGGCGGCGGCATCGTCGACCGGGATGGCACCCAGACGTGCAGCGGTGGCATTGTCCATCGGGAACGCCAAGAACTTCTCCGCACCGTCGGCGACGCCGTTGCTGTCCGTATCGTCGTTGTTGGGATTGTTGCCTGTGAGGTATTCGTACCAGTTGCTGAGGCCATCGTTGTCCCAGTCGTCATCTTTCATGTTGTTGTAATTCAGGAAATTGCTGTATTCGACAATAAAGCTGTCGGCATCGCGATAGGCGCCGTTACTGCCGGAGTAAATGGTGTTGCCGTCAACGGAATCATTCCAGAAGCCAACCACCAAATTGGGATTTTGCTTGCCTTCGCCGACCAGCAGGACGTAGTCTTCGGAGGCATGCTGCGTACCGCCCCAGAAACCGTCATTGGGCTCGGCAGTCCGGCCCTGGGACCAGTTGCTGTAGCCGGAGGAGGCGAGCGGTGTGCCATTGACCCAGACGAAGTCGCCCTCATTGTTGACATCAGTCAGGCCGATCCAAGCTCCCCAGCGGCCCTGCAGCAGGTAATTGGCAACGAGGTCATTTTCACCCTGGCTGGTGATGATGGCGAGCTGGCCGCCAAGGGCAGCGGCCTGGCCGTTGGCGTAGGTCCAGGTCCAGGCAGTGGCATCCGAGAGGTCGCCGACCTGGTAGTAGTGGCCGTTATACTCGGTATTGATGCCGAGGGCTTGGGGCGTGGCGTACATTTCCGCCCACCAGTTCGGGATGGCGTTGGGACGCTCGTGGCTGACCGGCGCCCCTTCCGCCGCCAGCCAGGCCGACGTGCTGCCGGCCGCCGGATGTTTCAGTGCGTAGGCTTCGGCCGCGCTGCCCGGGAAGGGCCGCGTGAAGTCTTCCACCGTGCTGCCGCCGTCGTCGAAGCGGTAATACGCCAGCAAGCCGGCAGCTTGAATATCGCTGGCCAGGCGCATCTGCTCGCCGCCGATTTCGGAGAGCACGCGGGCATAGCCCCAGACGCGGACTTCGTCCAACAGACCACTGGTCTGTTGGGTCGCGCTGCTGCCGTTGCCGCCGAGGATGAGTTCGCCAAATGCGTCCGGATCGGGCAGGGTCGCACCGGCCGGCAGGGTAGTCGTGACGACGGTCAGGCCATCAACAACGATGCTGACCGTTCCGGCAGCGCGGTCAAGGACTGCGGCCAAGTGATGCCACCCGGCAAGGCTGGCGGCGCGCAAGTTGTACTGCGTGTTTTTAGCCGTCAGAATCGTCTTGACGGAAGCGGTGTCATAATACATCGCCTGGGCATAAGGATTGCCGGCAGCGCTGATACCCATCCTGAATACGCTGTCGCTGCCAATCACATAGTTGACCAGGAAGCCACCGTTGTCGTCAGTGCCGCTGTACTTGTACCAGGCCTCGAAGGTCATTGATGCACTACCCTGGAAACGGCGGGAGAACGGCACTTCCAGGCCGTTCGGAGCGTTGGCAGCCATCGAGGCCAGGTTAAGAGCTTTGGGCGGGGAAATCTCCGTCGCGGCAGCGCCGTCTCGGCGGGCGATGCTGTAGCGCGGGTTGGTCACCAGGCGGTGATTGGCAGTATTCCAGGTGGCTATTTCCTCGCCGTCTTTGAGGCCGTCGTCGTCCGTGTCAGCTAGATTGGGGTTGGTACGCCACTGCTGGGCTTGCGCCAAAGTCAGGCCGCTGCCGCCTGGGCAGGGAAGCACCAGTTGGGCGGAGTTGTCGGTATCGTAGGGATCAAACCCCATACGGAACTCGTAGTAGTCGTTGATGCCGTCCTGGTCATAGTCCGTCCACCAGGCGGTGCCATCGACGACATCGCGGCCGGCGGCGTTGATGCCGGCGGTAGTGAGATTGCCAAAGTGTTGGAGTTCCCAGAAGTCCGGCATGCTGTCGCCATCGCTGTCGCGATTCAGATAGGTAAATGTCTCATCGCCTTCCTTGACCGCCGGCATAGGCAGACGTACAGCGGCGCCGGTGAGGACCAACGACGAGGACACGGCCTGGCGGCGTGTTGCCGGAAGCATGCTGCCGACAAATGAGCGTTTGGCATCTTCGAGGTACGTACCGGCATCATCGAAACGGAAATACGCCACCAGGGCATTCCAGCCAGGAGTGGAGTTGGTCAGGAACATCCCGCGTTGATCGCGTATAGCATCGCCATAGCGGCCACGGACGTTGTTATTGCTATCAGTCTGTTGGGTTTGCCAGACGCGCACTTCGTCCATGGTCAGCTTCAATGCGCCCGTGCTGTCCGCGCCAGCGAAAATGAGCTCGCCGTCACAGGGCACGGTGTCACGCAAGCCCACGGCAACAAAGGTCTGGTCGTATTCGAAGCCCTCGACCTGCGCAAAGAACGTGATGGTCATGGCATCGGGTTTGGTGCTGTTCAGTCGCGGAGGTTCCACAACAACGGCTGCATGTACCCAGCCATCAGCAGCAGTCAACGGCAAATCAGCGTAAGTGACAGGGACCAGCGTATCTTTCAAGTTGCGATATTTGAAAGTAAGCTTCCCGTCGACGAGGCCGAACCAGAAGTCGTCTGCGACTGCGACGCCGTCTTTCCGTGCGGTTTTGCGTAGCAGTGAGCCAGAAGAGGCCGAGTCAGCATCCAGCTTGAACCACAACTCCAGGGTCAGAGGACGAGTCGGGTCAATGCGGCCGGCATCGAAACCGGCAACCTTCGCCGAGTCTGTCACAGCATCGGGCACATAAAGCGCGCCGTTTTTGAGTGGTGAGTAGGGATCCAGGGGGTCTGAATAAGCCGTGACTTCGGCGCCATCTTCCACATCGTCATCATCGGTATCTTTATTATTGGGATGGGTGCGCAGGTCCTGCTCTTCCAGGTTGGTCAGACTATCATTGTCCGTATCGACATCACCATCGTAAGTTCCGGGCGTGGTTTGGGGCTTGGTCGGATCCAAGCCAGCGAGGAATTCGTAATAGTCGCCAAGGTCGTCACGATCATAATCCGAGTTGGCATTGGCGGTCGTCAAGTTACCGAAGTACTGACGTTCCCACCAATCGGCAATGCCATCGCCATCGCTATCGCGGCCAACTGAGGAGGTGCCGGGGATGTCGTCGACAGCGCTGTCGGTGACGGTTGTGCCCGTGGCCATTGCCGCATGACGCCAATTGTGCATCCAGTCATCGGCAAACACGGCGGCATTGTTTTGGACACTGCTGCCACCGTCATCGAACATGAACCAGCTCACCAGTGCCGCTTCATTGCCAGTCGGCTGGTCCTCGTATGTGGTCGTGCTGATCGCACGCACCGCATTCCACAAGCGCAGGTCGAAGAGCGCCCCATTCAGATAGCGCCCGCTGCGGACCGCAACCGGGCCGGCTGCGGTCAGCAGGGGCACCCTGCTCGTACTGGGGAGCAACTGATCGGAAGCGTCCTGCCCGTTGACATAGAAACGAGCTTGGAAACGATGGTAATCCGGAGAGGTCGTAACATTGCTGACGCGCCCGAAGGTGACCGCGACATGCGTCCAAACCGCATCGACGACTTTCACATTTGTGTCGTCCCTGGACGTAATCGTATGTAGCTGGGTCAGATCACCAGCGTTGTAATTGTAGTCCAATTGGAGACGGCCATCGTTCAAAATGACAAAGCGGTAATTGAACGCGGTGGCAGTGATCTGCCTTGACACGATCTCTGCAGGCGTGCCGACGGCAGGAAGAGCAGTGAGCTTGACCCATGCTTCCAAGGTGAAGCTGTCCATGGCATACTGGGCCAAATTGGACAGCGCGAGATACTGGTTACCTGTGGCATCCAGGTTCAATTGACGCAAGGTCAGCGGTGAACGGGCGTTCAGTGGATCGGTTCCCGCCGTTTGTTCAGCCACGTCCGATTTTGTATCATCATCAAGATCGGTGCTGAAGCCCGGTATGGTGCCAAGTTCCTGAGCATCGAGATTGGTCATGCCATAGGCGCCAGTAATTTCGTTGCGATCGAACACGCCGTCGTTGTCCGTATCGGCGCGGTTAGGGGCCGTGCCACAGAGGTATTCGTACCAGATATTCATTCCATCATTATCGGCATCGACGACCATCGCGCCAGTACCAAAGTACATGGTGGACCACCATGCCGGGAACTGCCCGGTGGGAATGCCAATATTATCCATCCACAAAGAGGAGTCGTTCTTCAGCCAGGCGGGAACGCCAATGGCCAGCGCATAGCGAGTATTGCGGTTGGGGTAAGGACGATCCGTCGCGTAAGCCCAGGCGTAGTCCTCAATGCTGGTGCCGGCGTCGTCAAAGCGATACCACAGTTCCAGGCCAGCCGGTACGGTCTCGTACACGACAAATTGGTTCTGCTCAATCTGTGCCAGCGTCCGCGCGCTCTTCCACACGCGCAGCTCATCCACATAACCCGTCGTCAGGAGGTCGGCCGCAAGAGCGCTGCCATTGCCGCCGATGAAGAGCGTGCCAGATGCAGGTTCGGCAAGCATTTCCTCGGCCGTGAAGTGGTAAGACGTCGTCGCCACGCCGTCAACATACAGCGACAAGCTGCGAGCCTGCTGATCCAATACGGCCGCCAGGTGATGCCAGCCAGTAGTGTTGTCAAACGTGTAACCGCTGGCGGCGGTAGTTTTTGTCGTGCCATCTTTGAAGGTGACCTTGGCCTCCGGCTTGCCGGCGTCCATACGCAGACTGAACACCTCAACCGCAGGAGTGCCGACCATGTAGGCCAGCAGCACGCCAGTGCCGTCAGTCCCTGCTTTGTACCACATTTCGTAGGTCATTGACGTCGCATCATTGAAACGATGGCGGCCGTGGGGCGTCTCCAGACCCTTGGCGCCTGTGGCAGACGACAAATCAAGGACTTTGTTCGGTGTGCGCACAAAGGTGCCCGCAATGTCTTCCATACGCGCCACGCTGTAGCGGGGGTTAGTCAGCAGGCTGTGGTCCTTGTCCAACGCGTACCAGTCAGCTATTTCGGCCGCGTCACTGACGCCATCGTCATCGCTGTCATTGAGATTGGGATTGACCCGCCAGTATTGCGCACGCGCCAAGGTCAGGCCGCTACCGGCAGTGGCGCCGTCAACTTCGGTATTCATGGCAGTGGCATTTTCCCGCAGTGGATTGCTGCCGGTCATGAATTCGTAGTAGTCGTTAATGCCATCGTCGTCGGTATCTGTCCACCAGATAGAACCATCGGGGCTGCTGATGGTGGCGGCAATCTGAGCGGTGCTCAGGTCACCAAACACCATGCGCTCCCAGAAGTCGGGCATGGAGTCATTGTCACTGTCGCCATATAAGTACTGGAAGGTCACGTCGTTGACATGGGAGGACTCGATTGCCACCATGTCACCATTTTCAATCGTGACGGCAGCCCGCAGCACATATTCGGGAATGACGTCAATTGACGAATAGCCGGCCAAGCTCATTGTTGCGTTCTCGGCGGTATGGCCGCCATCATCAAAGCTGTAGTAGGACGCCAGCTGATTCCACTGCGCACTCGGCAGAGCCCCGCCATAGAGCACGGCATTGCGCCACTGGGCAATGGCAGTAGTGCTACGCGCGGCATTCCACAGACGCAATTCGTCCATGTACATTTTCAAGCCACCGCTTTGCTTGCTGAGGTACAGATCACCATCATTGGCGGCGGGATTGCGCCGACCAAGGACCTGCAGGGTCTTGCTATGCTCAAAGCCGTCTACATTAACCACGAAAGTCACCGCCATGCTGTTGTCGGGATCAACGGTGCTGTTCTGCAGGACGACGGCGACGTGTATCCACTTGTCAGTGTCAGCTGATAAATCCAGGCCAGCCAGCTCAACCGTGGACTCGGTGTCCTGCAGTTTAGGCGCGCTGTTGGGGAAGGTCTTGCTTTCGCCCATGGTGCGGTACTTGAAGGTCAGAATGCCGTCAGCCAAACCCACCCAGAAATCGCCTTTTTTCGGCAGGGCCGGCTGGGTATTACCGAGGTCGTCCGTCCAGTCACTGCCCGGATAGGCGCTCTTGTAGATAAAAGGCACCACAGCATCGTCCGCAGGAGCCTCTGTGAGGCGATACCAGAACTCGATGGTCAACGGCGCGGAGTTGTTCACCAAGTCATAGTTTTCGACCTTGCCGAAGGCGCCGGCAGTAGTCAATTTCAGCGCACGGTTGATCATCGGCGAGTAAGGCGACTGCGGGTCGCTGGCCTGGACGTAGTCCACCGTGGTCGTGCCGCCGGCAAAATTGTCATAGGTGACGCTGAATTCGCCGGTAATTTCGCGGGTGGTAGCAAGGCCATCATCATCGGGGTCCAGCTCATCATAATTGTCACGGTCAACGCTGCTGGTACCCGCCAGTACCGAGCAGTAGTTTTCGTCGGCAGTGAAGGCGTGGTCAGTATCGTTGTTGTCAGCTGACGACCAGTAGGGATTGTGCAAACGGGACTCGGCATGGTAGCTCACCACTGCGTAATAGTAGGTCACGCCGTTGGTCACCGAGGTATCCGTAAAGGTCGGGGCATCGCCACTGTAGAGGGTCAGGACGTTGATGCTTCGGGTAACGGTGTCCACGCCGCCGACGAGCTCGGTTTCGCTGTAAACCACGTCGTTCTGGTTATACACCCGGCCATCAGCCAGGTAGAACGGTAGCTCCGCCGGGATGAAGGCTGAGGTCGAGCGCAGGATGTACACAGGATTGACCACATCCACCTGGCCGTTCTTCGGCCACTTCCACGTCAGTTTCACCGACAAGGCGCCGAGCCCAGTGGTCTGGCTGAGACCAGCGAGATCGCTGACCGAAGCCGGACGGTTGTTTTGGTCAGCCGACAAGGCGTTCGGCGTGCAATAGGCGTTGGCACTTTCATCGGAATAATTGCCGTTACGGGTATCGGTGACATCAATGAAGGGAGCGTCAAGGGCATAAAGCGCATAGTGATAGGTGACATTGTTGCTCAGGTCGCCCGCATCAGTAAAGGTGAATTCGTAGTAGTCTTTGGAATCGGCACCTATTGTGTGTGTCTTTTTGGTGAGTGCGATGGTGTCCTGGGGGTTGACGCTGTACTGGTTGGTGCCGCCACCGAGATCACGGGCGTACAGAATGGCAATGACTGTGGCATTCCGGCCGAAGACATCGCCAAGCGTGTACTGCTGGCCGTCATTAGGCGTCCCGTCAACGGCTGCGCCTTCGGAGCGCACGACAATGATATCGCCGGTGAAGGGCTTGTAAGCGATGGACTCCTCGTCATTATTTGACGATCCCAGGGCGTTATTGGCCGGGTGGTCCCAGTACAGGGTCAGTGCGGCATCACCGGGCTCAATGCGTAGATTGCGTACCGGCGCTGGCCGGGAGTCATCATCGGTGAGTTCCACGCCCCAGCCGCCGTAGGCTTCAATCATCTGGTCGCGGTCGTTGTTGAACGTCTTGCTGTTGCTGACCGGTTCCGCTGCGGTAGGCACCACTGAGTTCGGCGTGCCGTCATCGCGGCCATTGGTGATGTCGCCTGCGAAGGCCATGTAGTAATACCGGTTGCCGAAGGTGACATCTTCGTCAACATATCCAGTGTCCTTACCGACATAGATGACCTTGGTATTGCCAATGAAATCAGTCAGGCTGTAGGTCTGCCCTACTCCAGCCGGTACGGTTGTGTATACCGGCGTCACAGTGGCCGCAGTCACTGCAATGTCATGTGTAAAAGCTGGATCCGGATCCGTGAGGTACTCGAGATTGCGGGTGTAATCAAGAGGCAGAGATGCACCGGAAGCATCAACTAATGCCACGCTGCCATCCAGTTTCGTGCTTGCAGAATAGACAGTCAGCACAGGCGAAATCTTAGCTTCGGTCCGATCACTTTTGATGGCTATCGTCGGAGCGACGGTCACTACAAAATATTTTATTCCGCCTACGTCTCCGGTATTCCACTTGGGATTGAGATCGGCAGGCATAAAGGTGGTGGTGCCATCGTCGTCGGTGTACAGGCCAGTAGTCTCGTTGAGAACCAACGGGTTTACTGTATCGGCCTTATCGTAAAACACGTACGGATCCGCAACCGTGCCACTGCCGGTCCGGCAGATGACGGGGTCCGCGGCGTCAACAATATCCGCACTAAGGTTGCTGCCGATGACAAAATCCAAGGCCGTGACAGTCCCTCCCGCAACCGACGTCGTGCCCTGGGTCAATGACAGATTGCCGCTGCCGCGAGTTGCGGGATTGATGGTAAAGGCCATCGTGCTGCCGCCAATGTCAGCAGTTTCGTAGAGCGGGCGCAAGTCGGCTTCGGTAAAGGTGACAACGACATCCAAGGAATTCTTTGTCGTGTAATTCCCGGCACCATCAGCGACCAGTTTGACGCTGATGTCATTTTTATTGTAGTAGTGATACACGTAGGGATCGCCGACTGTACCGGAGCCCGTCCGTACGCGGGCGATGACGGGGTCCGCTATCGCAGCGCTGGCAGCAACCAGGTAGTTAGTTCCTGCTGGATCGATCATGAAGTTGACGCTGTTGGTCAGGCCGGAGGTGGACGTCTGCGTCAGTGGCGTGTTGCCGTTGGCACCGGTCGTGAGATAAAAACGCAGAGGCGCGCCGACAATAGTAGGCACGACGCTGTTATCCCCCACCGACCGATAATCGGTACCATCGAAATACAGCTCCGTGTCCGTATCAATGACCCTGAAGACAGGGTAGCTGTTAGGTCCAACAGAGTGCATTTTTTGCACTCTGCCGCCAAAAATATCGTCTGGCGTGTACGTGACAATCGGCCCCGTGCTGGAATCGGCCCGCGCGTATCGCAGCAGTCTGGTGTATTCAGGGTTGGTCGAAGACTCGCGCGACGAGTAGAAGCGCTTCATGGTCGGATAGCCATCCGGGAACGCCATGTAGCTGTTGTAGCTGCTAGGATATTCAGAACGGACGATGACGATATTGTCAAACGTCGTTGTCGGGTTTTCCCATGTCAGGGTGATCTGTCCCGCGCCCTTGTCACTGGTGCCGCGGCGAGCGGTGAAATTGGTTATTGCCCCGGGGATGATCTTGGCGGTGATCAAGTTGGAGACGACATTACTGGACGCGTAGGAGTGCTCCTCGTTATCTGCCGAGGTGCCGTAGATCACCCCGCTGGACAACACGCTCATCTTGAACTGCAGATTACCGAAAATGTGGGGATCGGTGTTGATCTTGCAGGTGATGTAGAAGCTATCGGTAGCGGAGAGAAGGCGCGGCGTGGCCAACTCGATGTCGGCAAAGTAGCCCAACTGGGTACGGCCAGCACCGAGGAAGTAAAGGTCGTCACCCACAGCGGGAAACGCTGGAGTCGGGTAGGTAAATGAACTGTTGCCGTCTCGATCAAGATAGGCAAAGCCGTGGGTGGAACCGGACACCAGTTTGCCGTAGGCGTTGCGGTGCGGGTTGCCCGCCAACAGCACGTCCGTCCCTTCGACATAGAAGTCGGCGTTGAGGGTGTCCGCGCTGGCCCCCATGTTGATCCACAGGGCGTCCTCGCTGCTCCACACGCCATTGGCATCGGCGTCGTACCAGATCAGATTGTCGGTAATGGCAAACACCGTCAGCGCAGCACCATTGGGTGGCTGACTGACGGTCGTGTCCTGCCGCACGCTGTGGGTGACTTTCGCCCCGACTGCACCCACTTCCTTATTATAGGCAATGTAACCATGGGTGTAATCAGATTTCCAACTGGTGCTCTTGGAGGTCAAGAAGGTATTACCGTCATAAATCTGCACACCGGCGCTTCTGGTGCCATCAAGCGGATTCAGCACCCAGGTCGGGTTCAGCTGGTTGGCCGCATCGGAGTCGAAATAAACCCGCACCCGACGCAAGGCCATCTGGTGTCCCGTGGTCTGCAGCGAACCGGGGTAGCCCACGTCAATGCGCATCAGGTTGAAATCGCCAGCGGTCGGCGTGACCTGCAGCCCCACATCCACCAGATTAGTGATGACGTCATTGGTTACCGTCTCAACAATTTGTGTATCAGTGACGATGCGCTTGTAGGTAATCGGTGGCGTGCAGGGATCAAAGGGGTCACGCGTCTGCACGGTCTTCGGCGTCAATATGGGAATGACTATGGGGGTGTCTAGCACGCCATCGTCGTCCAGATCGCTGGCACCACTGCCCCAAAATGCCTGGAAAATCACAGGCATTATAAGGCCATAGTTTCCGGAGGTCAGGTAGCTGACAAGTTGAACAGTCTCTGGAAATGCCGCATAGGTTGGGCTCTCCGCTGCCACGGCGCCTGGGCTGTAGGACACCCCCTGAGGAATAAAGCGCAGCATCTCCAAGGCGCCGTAAGGCACTATTTGTGCTTGCAGTTGCGCTATGTAATCCGTCCCTGGAGCGATTCCTGCTAATGGCAAGCCATCTTCACCCAACTCTTGCAGAGTAACGGTAGGAAAGAGATCTAACCACTCAGTGCCCAATAAAATATCAAAATCAATTGTAATACTCTCCAGGATATCTCTGATTTGGTCGCTAGTATATTCGAGATAGACGGGGTCGCCGCGTTTGTCTGTGATGGTGCGGGTGCGATCAGCGCCTAGTTGCTCCCAGCTGGAATAGACGTCGTTATCCCTGACGATATAGCTGATCGTGTCGTCGTAGGTGCCGAGAAGGTCGCTGCCCCAGAGCTGAATTTGAATGCTGTCGCCGGGGTCAGCATGTTTGGTGGGCTGGAGGACGAGGAAAAAGTCTGGTCCGGCGTTGTTGCCCAGATTATTCGTGGGCAGATCGCCGACCGAAACCGGGTCCAGGTCCATTTCGATCATATGCACAAAGGAATTGACATTCCAAGTGATGGTGTTGATCCTTGGCAACACTTGGTAACCGGTGGCATCAGTGACGTAGCGAAGGCGCGTGTCAGTCTGCTCGTCGAAAATACCATCGCCGTTATCCCTATATAAAGCGATACCACAATCCGCGCCGGTGCTATTGTCATCTATAAAGTCATTGGCGGCAAAAGCGGCGTTGTTATCCAATATCTGAAATGCAAAGTGATTGAAGCTGTAGCGGTACTGATCACTCTTCGGCGCAGTGATATCTAACGCCAAGACCGCTTTCTTTTCATTGACGGCCAGATACTGCCCATTGTCCGGTATGGAATAGAAGGTCGGCATGGCCATCTGTACTTCCGTACTGACACCACCAAAATTAGGACGGGCGTCAATCGGATGCGGGTCAAAGGGAGCGATCTTATTAGGATCAGGGTCTTCATAAGTCAGCAAGTCGTTGGGTCCGGGGGGTAGACCGGGTTTATTACCATCGTCCCAAGCCATGGTGTCAACAGCGGTCACACCGTGGCCGAACAAAAAGTCCTGCGAAGGACGGACCGTGACGCGGAACTTCTCGCCGTAGTCGGGTCCGCGATCATTGTCCGCATAGGACCGGCCGACACCGCCGCCACGAATGGCAATGATATAGTCCATGCCGCCATAGGCACCCGTGCCATACGAAGTTCCGTTTGTGTCGGAATTGAAAAAGTCGTGCTGATAAAGGGGAATTGCCGCCTTGGGACGCAAGACGACGTAGAAACGATGGATGGACTTCCCCGTGACGGGGTCGCTATATGCGGGTACTATGCTCTGAGTGACTTCACCATTCCAGAGAGTGCCATCCCAGTTGTACCAGACCAAGCTGTCTGTGCTCAGGGGAATCAGATTGTCACTAATGCTTGGCATGCGCGTGTCGTTGCCGCCGCGCGGATCAAACAGGCCCTTCTCATAAAGAAGGTTACCACTCTTATTGTCTTTCCACAGGCTCACGCCGGACATCGTGTCGTCCGTCAACGCCGCCAAGTCACTAGGCAGGAAATTCTCGCCCTCAAACCACACGCGGATGCTGTGCAGGGTCTCGTGGATATTGGAGTCTCGACTCGCCGCCATGTTGAAGCTCATCACCGGATTCGGGAAGCCGTCGGCCTCCAGGGCGTCCGGAACATGCGGAATGACATCAAAACTGACCCGCGCCTGCTTGACCTCTTCCTTATTTATATGGATGTTCGGATTCGCTACGCCGGGCCTGTTCTCAACCGTCGTCAAAAACGTGACGTTCTGTATCACGTTCTGAACACTCACCTGCAACTCACGGGTGGCGCGCCATTCTTCGTCACGAAGTACAACGCTGCTTAGCCCCACATTGGCTAGGTTGGCTGTGCGTGTGTAGAACTGCTCTTCCGGAAGGGGGTTAGTTCGACCATCGTCGAGGCTATTGATAAAATTCCTATATTCAGTCAAGGCTGTGGTGAAGGTGGCAATTGCGGTGTTGAAGGTGTTAACTGCCGAAGTCACAGACCCGATATTAATGCCAGTGCCGTTCAAGTACTCACCGAATTGGCCGCCGCAATAACCATTGCGCAAAGTATCAATTTGGGCTCTGGCAGAGGCGTAGTTAATTACGGCATTATCAAATGCTGTTAATGCACTTATGTAAACATTACGAGCAGCAGCAATCTGTCCGTCGCTAAAAGGAGGAGCGTTTGTCGATGGGCTGGCTGGTGCGCCCAAATCAGAATCCCTTGAATACTGGGGGAAGAAGTCATAGATGTCATCTCTGGCGAGGTAGATATTTGCCGACGGCAGTTCCTGCGGGAGGAAGACCCTGAAATCCGCGCCATATTTGGGCTGATGGGTCACTGACGCCGTGTCGGGCTTGGTCGTAATACACACGAAGTAGTCAGGCAGGCCATTCGCGACGCTGGGGATCTTATGTCCACTTGCTCTTTGTGGGTGATCGTGCAAAGCAAGCGTCACGGTGGCGATGTAGTAGTCCTTGTTGTCATCAAATGCCATGCGCGACAGCCAGGAATTAGGGTCGGCTGGGGTGAAATTGTCCGCATACCACCGGTCTTTCAAGGCCGCGCCGCGAGCAACTAGTTCTTGGTTTACGTTTGTTGGCGCAGGCGTTGTCGCCGTGTTTGGTAAATATATATTGTTCCATATCGCTGCGGTGCCACTGCGGCGAGGTAAGGAATGAAAATTCGTCGAGGAGACACGATTTTGCGCGAGTGCGACTGCATAGTCGACATTGCCGCTGAACCGTGTTTCCAAGCCATCAATGAACTGGCGGAAATAGCCGTCATTTGGCGTTTCCCCAGCCATTTTCAAGCGTTTGACCACCACATTGCCATGGGTATCAGCACCAGTATCGTTCGTGTGCCGGCTGACCAACAAGTCGCTAGCGTACTCGAAAGTGCCGTTGGCGTTGGCGTCATACCACACGGAAATATTAGCCAATCGGGTATCCGAGGTCTGCTCTTCGGTGGTCAGGTCAGTCAGGGGGTTGAAACTGGAAACACGTGGGTCCACCTCAATAACCACCGTGACGCTTTGGAGCCATTCGTCGTCACCACGACCGTCCGTGGCACTCACCGTACCACGCCGCCCAGCTACATTGATGCCCAGGACCGGATAGGGATCATGGATGCCCATGAGCTCCCGCTGGGCGATCATCTCATAGTAGGCGTCCGGCGCCGTACTGTCCTCGGGGTCAAAGAAATTCGGCAGGTTGGTCCAGCCTGAATTCAACGAATAGTACGCTAGGGGCGAATTGAGGTACTCACGCACTCGGGAACGATTGCCAATGAAGTAAGGGGGGTAGCCCAGATAGTCGTACAACTCGAAAGGCTGCCCCTCGCGAATAAAGGTGCGATGCGCAATCATGTCAATGACGTTCGCTTCGCAGACTAAGGTGTTGCTCCGCGCATGTCGCGGGCCGGATACTCCAAAAAAGGTCGGGGCGGTGCCGCCCGTCAGCTGATACCAGACGTTATCCACGAAAAGATTGAATGTTGAACGCGTGTTGCCGAAATTGTTTTTCACTTCTCCAGTACTGCGCTGAACCTTGAAGACGTCGTTTACAGTGTCAGTATTGAGGTCTGTTGCCTCGCCATTTGAAACAAAGGGTTTCGTCTTGATCACAACCCAGTAGTAGTAGGTCCTTGCCGTGGAAGTAGTATAGTTATCACTTACGGTCGAAAAAGCGCCAAGGCCATGCGCGTTCGTGTTACTGGCCTGGCGGTATTTGTTATCCGGCGCTTGGCCATTGTAAGATTCAGTAATACCGGTATGGACCAGGCCGACTTCGTCCAGAATGGCCGAACCATTCTGCATGTATTGGCTCAAGGAAAAGGTAATGTAGGTGGGAAAGGCCGACGCAGCATCGTCCTTGGTGACTGTTTGTTCAATCATGATGACCGCCGTCCAGGGACTGCCCGGCAAAATGCCCTGGTTCTGGTCCGTGACCGGCTGAAAACTAAAGCTGGCAGCGCCACGGACGACACCGGCGCTGAGAAGCAAGGTGGCCAGAAACAGCCAGTGCCAGTGCCCTCCCCGACGCCAGCCCGTAGCCCGGCCGGCCTGCTTCTTGGTCTCTGCTGCCATCGTGCGGCGATTCTCGGTGTGCGTGATTTTCGTCATCATGCCTTGACCTCTTTGCTCGTTCGTGGTTTCGTTTTGTTGCTTGTTGTTCATATGTAATTTGTGTTTCATGTGCTGATGATGGTCACGGACCAAACTCGCCCGCTGTCCCGGGGCTTTGCCGCCGCGCTGAGCGCCAACCGGGACCGTCCCGACTAGGCCGCGCTCGACACGCGTAGTTCTATTTGCTCTATTATTTAGCAATTTCCGTGCCATATAAAAACAAAATTCCCCCGGGGATACTTTTTGCCGCCGGGACGGCCCGCGTTCACAATTCTCTCCCCGCCTTCAACCCCACTTAATGGCTTCCACAGCCACGACTAAGGCCAATTCAGGTAGAATAACGGAAAACTCTTTACAGTAGGGGACGATGCGCAAATTGCAAGATTCGCAAAGGCATTTTTAGCCTCAGATGAGGCGCCGAATTCAGGCTGTTCCTTCTCAATTTTGCGATTGAGCCCTTTTTGCACGTTTGTAAGTGCAAGCTAGTCGGCAAACTGACGGCACTTGCGACACCTGTCACGAATTCTTATTATCAGGCTTTCCGCAGCTTCACCCCAGCTTTGTTTATGGCGACAACACAGCTTCCACATAGCTTAATCCCCATATCCGGACAATTTACGCACAAGTTATCAACAGCCGATGCTTGCAGTAATAGCGCAAAGTTCTTGCGTTTGCTTTCACCGAACAAATTTTCGCCCGGCCGGCCCACCGCGCGTTTTTTCCCGGCCGTGGCGCGGGGAGCTTTTTTTATCTACAGATTACACAGATTACCACAGATTTGTTTTGAGATTGGTTGCCTGGCAATCCAGGGCCGGAGAGCGGGCGTCCCGCCTGTCTCCCGGCGTGGAGTGGGCGTCTCGCCCACTCCGACAAGACGGTTCATTTCCCCGTCCGCGCCATCCCCGCCGACCGTACCCGGTCCGTTTCCCGCCGACCGTACCCGGTCCGTTTCCCGCCGACCGTACCCGGTCCGTTTCCCGCCGACCGTACCCGGTCCATCTCCCGGCCATCGCGCGCCCATCTCCCGGCGTGGAGTGGGCGTCTCGCCCACTCCGACAAGACGGTTCATTTCCCCGCACTCGCCATCCCCGCCGACCGTACCCGACCCGTTTCCCGGCGTGGAGTGGGCGTCTCGCCCACTCCGACAAGACGGTATATTTCCCCGTCCGCGCCATCCCCGCCGACCGTACCCGGCCCGTATCCCGGCCTATCCCCACCGACCGAACCCGGCCCGTCTCCCGGCGTGGAGTGGGCGTCTCGCCCACTCCGACAAGACGGTTTATTTCCCCGCACTCGCCATCCCAGCCGACCGTACCCGGCCCGTCTCCCGGCCTATCCCCGCCGACCGTACCCGGCCTGTTTCCCGACGTGGAGTGGGCGTCTCGCCCACTCCGACAAGACGGTATATTTCCCCGTCCGCGCCATCCCCGCCGACCGTACCCGGCCTGTATCCCGGCCTATCCCCACCGATCGAACCCGGCCCGTTTCCCGGCGTGGAGTGGGCGTCTCGCCCACTCCGACAAGACGGTATATTTCCCCGTCCGCGCCATCCCCGCCGACCGTACCCGGCCCGTCTCCCGGCCCATATCCCGCCCGTCTCGCGCCCGTCTCGCGCCCGTCTCGCGCCCTGCCTGGGCACAGCCCAGTGGCGCGTCATGCTTGATCATCGGCGTCCGGTGGCAGCCAGGATATGTCTGGCATACGTGGCCAGTCGTCCGTTGGCGCGGGCAGTTCTTGTATTGGCCACACCCACTGCCAATTATGCAGACCAGCGCTGACTGGATTGCGCACTACGTAATTCACCTGATTGCGGTATTCGTCTTCATTGCGAATGATATGGTCGTATGATTCCGACAACCAGACCTTTTTGCCCGGCGTAGCGCGCAACTTATTGATTTCATGCGCTGTATAGCTTTTCCAGTTGCGAGTGACATTTGACAACATTATACCATCAGCTGGTTCGACAATGACATGTACATGATTGGGCATGATAGCCACCGCATGCAGATAGTATTCCTCGTTGTCCCGAAACCAAAGTGAATTCCACACTACTTGCGCAAAACGATCCTCGCGGAGAATGCATTCGCCAGCACCAGCTGACAGATAGTATTGCACCGCCACCGAATCTTGGTCATAACGCGGCGTATGGCGATTGATTCCCAAACACTCATCGCTTGTTATTGCAGCCATGTAGTCATCAAGTTGTAAGCGCCACTCCCTCAGTAACTCCTGTGGCATGGAATCTATTAGCCTGAAACAACAAGAGTAGATCGCGCCGTAGGCGTGGACGTGAGGTAAATGTTGCCAGTCGCTGTGACGGTATACGCCGAAGAATGGATCAGGTAGGTAGTTAAATTCGCTCCGGGGCATGATTATGGTCTCCTTATAGCAATCTTATAAAGCATTCAATAAATTGCTTTAGGAGCAATAATGACATGCATAAAAAGAAAACATCAAGTGCGAAAATGAAATAATGGCATATTGCTTCAAATGCTGCGGACCGGTATCGCCTCGTGCTTGGGACGCCGGGATGGCGTCGTGGCCACCTCGCGGTAGTGACGTCGCTGACGTTCCGCCGCGCGCAGACGTTGGCAGTCGGCGTGATCGCAGTAACACTTGGACGAAGCGGCCGGCCGATTGTCACCTGCCACATAAAGTGGCCAACGGCCGGTCAAGTCGCGGCCATTGCCAGTGGCAGCGTTACGGCCACTTTATGTAGCAGGTGACACGCGGGACAGGGTGCGGGCGAGACGCCCACTCCACGGGCCGGGTACGGTCGGCGGGGATGACGAGGGCGGGGAAATGAACCGTCGCTTCGGAGTGGGCGAGACGCCCACTCCACGGCCGGGAGACGGGCGCGGGACAGGGTGCGGGCGAGACGCCCACTCCACGGGCCGGGTACGGTCGGCGGGGATGACGAGGGCGGGGAAATGAACCGTCGCTTCGGAGTGGGCGAGACGCCCACTCCACGCCGGGAGACGGGCGCGGGACAGGGTGCGGGCGAGACGCCCACTCCACGGGCCGGGTACGGTCGGCGGGGATGACGAGGGCGGGGAAATGGACCGTCTTGCCGGAGTGGGCGAGACGCCCACTCCACGGCCGGGAGACGGGCGCGGGACAGGGTGCGGGAGAGACGCCCACTCCACGGGCCGGGTACGGTCGGCGGGGATGACGAGGGCGGGGAAATGAACCGTCGCTTCGGAGTGGGCGAGACGCCCACTCCACGCCGGGAGACGGGCGCGGGACAGGGTGCGGGCGAGACGCCCACTCCACGCCGGGAGACGGGCGCAGCACGGCCCTGGATTGCCAGACAACCAATCTCAAAAAAATCTGTGGTAATCTGTGTAATCTGTGGATAAAAAAAGCTTCCCGCAGCACAGCCGGGAGACGGGCGCGGGACAGGACGGGAGACGGGCCGGGTACGGTCGGCGGGGATGACGAGGGCGGGGAAATGAACCGTCGCTTCGGAGTGGGCGAGACGCCCACTCCACGGCCGGGAGACGGGCGCGGGACAGGGTGCGGGCGAGACGCCCACTCCACGGGCCGGGTACGGTCGGCGGGGATGACGAGGGCGGGGAAATGAACCGTCGCTTCGGAGTGGGCGAGACGCCCACTCCACGCCGGGAGACGGGCGCGGGACAGGGTGCGGGCGAGACGCCCACTCCACGGGCCGGGTACGGTCGGCGGGGATGACGAGGGCGGGGAAATGAACCGTCGCTTCGGAGTGGGCGAGACGCCCACTCCACGGCCGGGAGACGGGCGCGGGACAGGGTGCGGGCGAGACGCCCACTCCACGGGCCGGGTACGGTCGGCGGGGATGACGAGGGCGGGGAAATGAACCGTCGCTTCGGAGTGGGCGAGACGCCCACTCCACGCCGGGAGACGGGCGCGGGACAGGGTGCGGGCGAGACGCCCACTCCACGGGCCGGGTACGGTCGGCGGGGATGACGAGGGCGGGGAAATGAACCGTCGCTTCGGAGTGGGCGAGACGCCCACTCCACGGCCGGGAGACGGGCGCGGGACAGGGTGCGGGCGAGACGCCCACTCCACGGGCCGGGTACGGTCGGCGGGGATGACGAGGGCGGGGAAATGAACCGTCGCTTCGGAGTGGGCGAGACGCCCACTCCACGCCGGGAGACGGGCGCGGGACAGGGTGCGGGCGAGACGCCCACTCCACGGGCCGGGTACGGTCGGCGGGGATGACGAGGGCGGGGAAATGAACCGTCGCTTCGGAGTGGGCGAGACGCCCACTCCACGCCGGGAGACGGGCGCGGGACAGGGTGCGGGCGAGACGCCCACTCCACGGGCCGGGTACGGTCGGCGGGGATGACGAGGGCGGGGAAATGAACCGTCGCTTCGGAGTGGGCGAGACGCCCACTCCACGGCCGGGAGACGGGCGCGGGACAGGGTGCGGGCGAGACGCCCACTCCACGGCCGGGAGACGGGCGCGGGACAGGGTGCGGGCGAGACGCCCACTCCACGGGCCGGGTACGGTCGGCGGGGATGACGAGGGCGGGGAAATGAACCGTCGCTTCGGAGTGGGCGAGACGCCCACTCCACGGCCGGGAGACGGGCGCGGGACAGGGTGCGGGCGAGACGCCCACTCCACGCCGGGAGACGGGCGCGGGACAGGGTGCGGGCGAGACGCCCACTCCACGGGCCGGGTACGGTCGGCGGGGATGACGAGGGCGGGGAAATGAACCGTCGCTTCGGAGTGGGCGAGACGCCCACTCCACGGGCCGGGAGACGGGCGCGGGAGAGACGCCCACTCCACGCCGGGAGACGGGCGCAGTACGGCCCTGGATTGTCAGACAAGCAATCTAAAAAAAATCTGTGGTAATCTGTGTAATCTGTGGATAAAAAAAGCTTCCCGCAGCACGTCCCTGAGGCTTAGTGCCGGAAGTCTGGGAGGCCGCGGAGGTCGTTGGCGCGGATGGGCAGGCCTTCGGGGTTGACCAGGCGGGCGTTGACGAAGATAAGCAGATTGGTTTTGACGCTCTTTTCGCCCTTACTGGAGAAGAGGCGGCCGAGAAGGGGCACGCGGCCGAGGAAAGGCACGCGGTCGTTGTATTTTTCCAGGCGTTCCTGGATCATGCCGCCGAGAACGACGGTTTCGCCATCCCAGACGACCAGCTTGGTGTAAGCCTCGCGTTTGGAGAGGATAGGCATGTTGTACTTGACTTCGAGAGGCTGACCGGAAACGATCATGAAGGTATTGAATGACGTTTCGTATTCGAGGAAGTCGATGACCTGGGGGCTCAGTTCGATGTCGATGGAGTAGCCATCGGCGGAGACAGTCGGGGTGACATCAAGGATGACGCCGATGTCGGTGCCATCGCCGAATTCCGGCATGGACGGGGTGTAGTCACGGGCGCCGCTGTCGCCTTCGGGGGCGCCGAGTTCTGGTGGGGTCCAGCTTTCGGGGAAATAATGGACCGTCACGACTTTGATCTGGGCGGTAGTGCCGCTGATGGTCGTGATTTTGGGCGCTGAGAGGACGTCGGAATGGGTTTCCTGTTCGAGCGCATGGACGATGGTATTGAACGCGTAATTGCCGAGGATGGAATAGACATTAAAGAGGGTGTCAGAACTACCGCCAAACATTGATTCAGCGAAACGCAGACCGCTGGTGATAGCGGGTTCTTTACCGATGCCCAGCTGGAAGTTGTCGCCTTTATTGCCAATACCGGTGTTGTGGCCGCTGTACTCGTCGTTGAGATAATTCTGGCCACCGACTTCGGCCGCGCGGTTGAAGCTGACGCCGCCAGCGACCATGGACCATTCGAAGCCCAGTGAACTCAAGTCGGTTTGTTTGACTTCGACGAATTTTGCTTCGATGCTCACCTGGGTCGGGGTGATGTTGAGTTCCTGGAGGATCTTCTCTACCCGCAGCTGATTTTCCGGCGTGTTATGGACAATAAGTTTGCCGGCGCGGGGGTAATGCATGATGCGAGCGCCCGGGGGATAGGTCACGCCCATGCCCATGAAGATACTGGCGACATCAATAAAGTACTTGCTACCGCCGGTGCCACCACCGGTGTCGTTATCATCATCGTCGTCATCGTCGTCATCGTCGTCATCGTCATCGCCGGTGTCTAGCGTCAGCTTGGAAAGTTTTTTGCGGGTACGACCGACATCGAAGACACCTGCTTCGACATTGTAGAAGCGCGTTTCCATTTCGTCCATGGGGTTTGCCGGGTGGTTGATGACAACCGCTTTGCGCTCGATTTTTTGTTTGACGCCGGTGATCAGGCAAATGGTATTGAGCACTTCATTCATGGTCACGTTGGACATTTCCATGGTGATGGTCTTGTCGGCAAAACTCTCGGTGATGACCGGTGCCGCAGCAGCGGCGCCCATACCCATGCCCATGTCCATCCCCATGCCCATGCCCATGCCGCCCATATCTCCCATGCCGCCCATGGCAGGAGCGCCCATGCCGCCCATGCCGCCCATGGCGCCCATATCACCGCCCATAGCGGGAGCGCCCATGGCGCCCATGCCCATATCGCCGCCCATGGCGGGAGCGCCCATGCCGCCCATGCCCATATCACCGCCCATGCCGCCCATGCCGCCCATACCCATATCACCGCCCATGCCGCCCATGCCGCCCATGCCGCCCATGCCCATATCTGGGCCCATGCCAGCAGGTGCAGCGGCTCCGGCGCTGCGGATGGGTTCGAGTTGGACGACGAAATTGATGCCCTCGCCATCGGGGTCAAGTTCCTGACTCAGCCGTCTGAGTTTGGCAAAGACGTCGGCCAAGGGCGTGTCCTGGAACTTGACTTGGGGAATGATCATGGTTTCGAGTTTATTACGCAGGCCGAGTGTTTCGTCGGTTTTTTTGAGGGCTTTGGAGCCCAGAGCGCTACTGGAGCGGGTCAGCAAGGGAGTGACGGGTTCTGCCCATTTCCAGCGCACTTCGGCGAGGCGTTCCGCAAGAATGCTGCCCAATTTGGCGGTTGCGGCCTTTTCCAACTCAGTAGAAATACGCGCGAGATAGCGAATGGCTTCCAGGTTGTAGGGATCATCCAGGAGCACGGTCTCAAAAGTATCACGGGCATCGCTGTAGCGTCCATAGGCCAGTTGCACTTTGCCGGCTTGGAGCAGCTCCTTGATTTTGTAATTGATATCAGCCACGTCCTTGACGACATTTTCTGGCTTGGTTGCTTCCTTGAATTCAATGTCTTTGCTGGCGAGGGCGTAGTCACGGCGGAGCTTGTTGATACGGTCTTTTTCGCCCGGGGCGTATTCGAGGGCGCGGGTCAGTTTTTCCAGAGCGTCTTCCACCTGTCCAGCCTGTATTGAGCGGCGGGATTCTTCCATCAGGTGTTCGGCCCAGTCGAGGTACATTTCGTATTGCATGCGCCGGATGTACTCCATGCGTTCCTGTACGACCGGGCTGCTTTCGCCGGCGCGTTTCATGTATTCGCTGGCCTCATTGAGTTTTGCGGTCGCCTGTCTGAACTTGGCTTCGGCCTCATAGAAATCCCGGTCAGTATAGGCGTTACGGGCCTGCACGATAAGTTCTTTGCCGGCTTCAAAGCACTCCTGGCGGCGGATGCTTTCGCGCATATCGAGTTCGTTGCCGATCTCTTCCACGGGCGGTTCCACGACAGCGGGTTTTACCGGTGGTGGGGCTGTGGCGCCGTCGCCGGCTCCGATGGCGGCGTCTGGGGCGGGTGCCGCGGCGTTATCGGGGGCGAGCTGTGCAAAAGACACAGTAAGCAACAGGCATGCAAGAATAATGCAGGCCAGGCAGCGGCTGACGACGTTGTTTTTCATTATGACCACACTTTTCTGTTGTTGCATCATGGATGACAACTCCCCGTTAGGACGGGGGGAATGAGCAGGGCTACAATATGCCACATTTCCCCGGTCTCTCTACTATGTTACAATAATTTTGTAATAATATTCACGCTGGTGTAAAAGAAACGTTAAAATTGTCGTCTCAGGTTTCCTGGCATCATGCCGTCGCCGCCGGGCGGCATGCCCATGTCGCCACCGCCGATGGGGGCGGTATTAGGCAGGCCGACGTCATCGTTGAGGTTATAGAGTGGCACCTGGATTTCAAGATTGACTTCGCCCTTGGGGGCGGCCAGCCTGCCGATGGTGATGGTGTTTTTCGCTTCATCGGCGGCAAGGATGCGGTAGTATTCGGTGTACGGACCGGTGCTTTTTTGTTTTTGCAGCGGGAATTCCTCGCCGACAGTCTTGACCATGGCGAAGCGGGTGAAGACCAGGCGCTGGTATTCGCGCAGGCGGTTGGCGAGGAAAACGAACTGCACCGTGACATCGTTGTAGGTGACGGTGAGATTCTGAACCAGGCGGTAGCGTGTATTCGGGTCGTTGGTCGGGGAGATGACAGCGAAGGCGGTTGCGGTGTCACCCTCGCCGTCGAAACCGGCGTCGATCAGCTTGAAGTCCATGAAGCTTTCGCCGATGAGCAGTGTGCGGCTGCGTTGACGTTGGGATTTGGCGTCGAAGTAGTTGAGGGCGACTTCCCACTTGGCCTTATCCGTGCTGTTGTAGGTATCGACAGTGCGCATCTGCAGCGGCAGTGGCCGGCGGAAGGTCTTGATGCTGCGGATGAGGTTGCCCAGTGGGGGGAAGACGTCCGGATCATCCATGGCTGTTCCGGCGCGGTGTTCTTCGACATTGAGGAAGCCGTCGTTGTCATAGTCCTGGCGGGCGTCCTGCGGGTTAAGATAGTTGAGGAAGGTGGGGTATTTTTGTTCAACGAGATCGGGGATGCCGTCGCCGTCCGTATCGTCGCCTTCTTCGGAGTCCTTGCCGAGGTCGAGTTGTTTGGTGGCGCAGAAGGGGCAAGTGTCTGATGAGAGGGCAAGCAGATAACTGCATTTTTCACTAAGGCATTTGATATAACGGTGGGGGACGACGAGGCTGCCTTTGGGATCGTCCTTGACTGTACTGACAATGGTGATGTTTTTGCGCGTATCGCGGAGATTTTCCTCGGCAGTAAAACGAGTGGTGTCCAACACAGGCAGTATTGAGCCGCCTTTAACCATGCTGCTGGCGCCCTGCTTTTTCTGTTCGAGGTCTTTTTTGCTGCGGTCGAAGGCGCCGAGGACGAAGACGCTGCCCAAGAGCAGGAGGAGCAGGAAGAGTCCGAGGACGACCTTTTCGTAATGTTTGATGAAGATATCCACTGATCAGTTCCCCTGCGTAGTGGTCTGGGAGTTGAATTCGATAAGGTCTAGGCGCACGTTCAAGGTGACCTGTTTGGGAGCGAAGACCAGATAGTCTTGTCGCTTTGGCGGTGGCAGCATGGCGGCGTTGGCTGCGGCGCCCTGCCCGGCCATGCCGGGGTTCATTCCCATACCGTCCATGCCCATGCCATCCATGCCCATGCCGGGGTTCATGCCCATGCCGGGGTTCATGCCCATGCCGGGGTTCATGCCCATGCCGGGGCGGCGGCGTCCGGGTGCCATGCCGTCCATGCCACCCATGCCGTCCATCCCCATGCCCATGCCCATGCCGGCGCCGGCTCTGCCGCCCACGCCGCCGCTCAGGGTCAGTTCCTGGGCGATGGCGAGGCTCATGCCGAGGTCAGTGAACTGGTCGGGGGCGCTTATATCGACCGTGCGGATGAAGAAGAGGTATTTGGCTTCGTTGTTGATCAGATTGAGAAGCTTCTGAACGGATTCCGGGGAGCCAGTGGCCACGATTTCGACGGGGGTGTAGGTATAGATGTCTTCTTGCTGCACGACCAGGTCCAGGGGGCGGACCAGGCTGTCCAGCGAGCTGATGCCGGACAGGGGCAGAATGCGGCAGACCTCCTTGATGATGGCCAGCTGGCGGAAGATCTGGAAGAGGTCGTCCTTATGGGGCAGCTTCTCCTGCATGGCAATATTGTCGAAGGTAAAATAGGCGCTGGTTGGGGCAAAGAGGACATTGCCGTCGGCCAAGGCCTTCTGGAGAGCGGTAATTTCGCTTTTGAGGACGCGCACGGCCTCCAGCGGGGTTGCCGGCACCTGTGGCTCAATGTGTGATTTTTCAGCCAGGCTGAGTTGCAGATTATTGAAATGCTCGGTGGCAATGCGCAGATTGTTTTCGGTGACTGTGATGTTGTCTTGGCTGAGCTTGATATTGCTGCCTTTGACGCGGTCAAAGAATTCGAGTTGCTTGGCGGTTTCGGCCTGGTGTGCGGCGAGGGTTTTGTTCGCTTGCAACCAATAGACGATGATACCGATAGCCACCACGAAGCAGACGACCGCAATGGCCAGGAAGCCCCAATTTTTTTTGACAAAATCCATAGCAGACCTTTGTTAACTCCGGCTGAGTCCTTGCATCGTCCTAGAAATTACCGCCACCCATGCCGCCACCCATGCCGCCGGTGCGGCCGGCCCTGGCTGTGACCTCATAGAATTCAACTGGCATGGTGAATTTGACCTGGATGATGAAGGTGCTGATATTTTTGACGGTAGTTGCCGAGCGATAGATTTTGAGCACGGTCATTTGCGGGTCGGCGGAGAAGAGCTGTGACTGCCGGAGGGCGGCCTCGAATGCCAGCTCAGGGGTACTGCCGGCCTGCCGCATGGCACGAGCGATTTTATCATTGTTGGTCAAGGGGGCGGCCGCGTCGCTGCCGTCGGCTGGGACAGCGTCGGGCTCTTCGGGTTTATCGACGGTGAAAGGCAGGGGAATTTCGTCGCCGATGCTGAAACTGACGGGGCCTTTATCAGGCATGACCGAGTAGCCGACTATTTCCAGGCCGCCGACGGTGGTCATTTTGCCGAGGGCAACCGCTTCGCCGCCCAGCATGGCGCCGTCCATCATGCCGCCGTCCATAGGGCCGAACATGCCGCCATCCATGGGGCCGAACATACCGCCGTCCATGGCACCGGGGGCGGTATCAGCGGCGCTGACGGGTACGAAAGCCTTCACTTCGCCGTAGATGGGCTTGATGGAGGACAGCCAGAGATTGTTGGGTTTGATGCGGTTAATCTCATTGAGAATGACGGGCCATTTCGCCTGCTGCAGCAAGAGGTCGCTGACGGCCTGGTACTGGTCTTCCTTTTGCCGGGCCTTGTTGCGGGCCTCTTCGATTCTCGCCAGAGTGGGCTTGTTTTCGATCTGCAGTTTTTCCAGCTCGCGTTTGGTCTGTTCGAAGATTGTCCCGCGAACGCTGACGCCATAGGCGACGACGCCAAGAATCATCAAGCCGGCAATCATACTGAAGACGAAGTAGGGTTTTTTCTTGTCAAAATTCTGTTGGCGGCGGATCGTTTCCGGTATGAGGCTCAGTTCGATGGGGCAGGAGCTGGCGTAGCGCATACCGAGGCCGATGGCCTCGCTGAACATGTGGGCGACTTCCTGCAGGCGATTGCGGTCGACGCTGGGCAGGAGGGTGACCACCTGGAAAGGATTGAGGTATTCGACTGGTATGCCCAGCTTTTCGGAGAAGAAGACATCGCAATAGGAGAGAATGGAGCTGCCGCCGGTCAGGTACATTCTGACGGGGCGGGAGCCCTTCTGCTGGGCGCGGTACACGTTGATGGAACGGGCAATTTCGCCGTGCAGCCGCGCCATGACATTGCGGATGATCTTGGAGACGTTGGCGGCGGTCTCGGATTCGGGCTCGGCATAGGCACCGCCGAGGGCGACGAAGCCATGCCGGCGTTTGAGCTCTTCGGCCTCAGGCAGGCCGATGCCGAATTCCTTGGCGATCTGCTGCGTGATGGCGTGGCCGGCAATGGGGATGGTACGCGCGAAAAAGTGATCGCCTTCGGCAAAAATCAGATTGGAACTGCGACCACCGATATTGAGGACCACGACGCATTCGTTATCGCCAATGGCATTGGCACGGACGGCGTTGTAGCAGGCGGCGGGGGCCACGTCAACCAGAATGGGTATGCAGCCGACCATCTGCACGGCGGCGGTGAATTGCTCGACGATCTCGTTTTTAATCACCACTGACATCACGTCGATGTTTTCGGCGTTTTCGCTGGCGATCAACTGGTAGTCCCAGATGACCTCGCTGACGGCGAAGGGGATATTCTGGATGGCCTCGTATTCGGCGAGCTGCTTGATCTGCTTGCGGTCGTAATTCATGGCCGGCAGGCGGCTGAAGCGGGTCAGTGCGGATTGGCCGGACATGCAGATCATGGCTTTGCGGGCGGTGAAGCCGCCCTCGGCGAGCATCTGTCGCAGGAGGCCGGCGACGACGCCCATGCGGGTTCCTTCGGACAATTCCTCTTCATATTCCCGGTGTGCGAAGAGGGCCAGGCGCACTTCGCCGCTGGATGCGTATTCGAATTCGCACAGCTTGATGCTGGTTGCGCCGATATCGATTGCCAGAATCCGATCGTGTGCCATGGATTACTGTTCCGCTGTCAGGTGGTGGAAAAGACGGGTCCGAAACGACATTAGAAGCTCACCTTTTCGTGCTCATAGTAGTCGTAGTCGAGGGGTGCGAAGGGCGTCTTGCTCTTGGGGAGCAGCTCGGACTGAATAATGCGGCCGGCGGCCTCGGCTTTGTTGTACCAGCCGTCGGGTATGCGGTTGGACTTAATTTCTTCGCGAGCGACGCGCTGGCCATCAACGCGTATCTCGACATAGACGCTGAGTTTGCGCGAGTCGATCCGGGAGCTGCCGATGTAGCGCTTGAAGAATTTGGGTTTGAGGTAGATGCAGGCGGCGTGTTTGCCGTCTTCGACATCGGTGTAGAACACGGACTGGGTCATAACGAGGGGTTTTGAGGACACGTCGGACTCGGCCAGGATCATCCAGAACACCTCGACTTCATCGAGCCAGCCGTTTCTGGCGCCCTTGGTATCAAAGGCCAAATCAATGCGGCACCATGTCTCCCGTGAACCCTGGCTGCCGCGGCTGGAGTCTTTGAAGGACGGCGTGCGCTCGCTCTCGAATTTGAGGCTGGTGATTTTGGTATCGACCCGGCTGCGCTGGGCCATGGCCAGCGGCGCCATGGCCAGGCAGAGCATGGCGAGCAACCGTAGCAGCGTCCGGTTGAGGGCGATAAACGACATGATGACCTCCTGTCCTTTTTCTATACCAAATTAGGGCAACCACATTACTGCAGCCGCCATAAGCGACAAATATTGGCTGCCTCAGCGCATCACAGATGACGCCGCGCTGCGGTCATGCCTGCTCCTACCCGTGCATGTGCCATAACAGGGCGTTACCATAGGCGTGCTTCAAGCGCAAATCAAGAACGACGCCGTGGCTTTTTCTTGTTTTTATGTCACACTGGCCAATAAATGGCCACTTCATCCGATATGCGGCCGCTTCGGCGTCATTCAAAGCGCATGGTCGCCGGCAGCAGCGCGGCGATGGGTTGCGGCGAGCCCAAGTTGTTGCCGTCGCAGGCGGCAGCGACGGCCAGGGGCAGATTCTCCCGCGCCTCGACGACCCTGGCGCGCATTGCCATGGTCTGACTGAGCATTTCCTGATTGCTGGCCACGGCATTGGCACGACGCTCTTCAGCCTTGGCTCGAGCGATGCGTTTGTCCGCATCGGCCTGTTGGCTGCTGAGGCGCGCGGCCACGTTGTCCATGACGTCAATGTCGGCGATATCGACCGAGAGTATTTCGAAGCAGGTGCCGCTGTCGAGACCGCGTTTGAGGATTTCCTGGGCGATGAGCTCGGGGCTTTCGAGTATCTGACGGTGTGAGTCGGCGTGGCCAATGGCCGTGACGATGCCTTCGCCGACACGGGCGAGGATCGTGGCTTCGCCCGCGCCGCCGACCAGGCGGTCGAGGCGGGTACGGACCGTCACGCGGGCCTTGACTTCCAGGCGGATGCCGTCTTTGGCGATGCCAGCAACGCCGGGTTCGCGACCATCGACCAGTGGCTGGCCCGGGACTGGGCAACGCAGGACCTTGGGGTTGATGTGGCTGTCAACAGCGTCACGGACATCGCGACCGGCCAGATCGATGGCGGCGATGTCTCGGTAGCCGAGTTTGATGCCGGCCTTGTTGGCGCCGACGACGGCGCTCTTGATACTGGCGAGATTGCCGCCGGCGAGCTGGTGGCTCTGCAGGTCGGCCAGGGTCACTTCGACGCCGGCTTTGCGCATGACTTTGAGGCAATCGACCAGTTCGACCGGCTGTAGCTTGCGCAGGTGGATAGTGAGCAGGTCAATGAAACCAACACCCAGACCGGCCGCGTTGGCCTCAAGCCACAGGGGGAAGTGCCGGACAACGAAGGCGACGAACCAGAGCAGCAGAATTGCGCTGGCCACAGCCAGCACAATGGACAGCAGCAGGATGACCTGTAACATGGCCGGTCCTTTCTCCCCCGTCGGGGTATGACGTTGACTGTTCGGGCGATTCAGGCAGCTTTAAGCAACTCCGCGATGCATCAAGTCGCGCGATAATTCGGGGCGTCTTTCTGGACGATGACGTCGTGCGGGTGGGCTTCATGGAGGCCGGCCGAGCTGACGCGGACGAAGCGGGCGTTTTCCTGCAGAGCGGCAATGGTGCGGGCGCCGCAGTAGCCCAGGGAAAAGCGCAGACCGCCGATGTACTGGTTGAGCACTTCGGACACCGAGCCGCGGTAGGGGATCATGCCTTCGATGCCCTGCGGCACGAGTTTTTCGGTGGCGCATTCGGCACTGACGCCGTAGCGTTCCCGGCTGCCCTTGCCCTTGCGCATGGCGTCCAGGCTACCCATGCCGCGATAGATGACGTAGGTGCGGCCCTGGTGCAGGATGCGCTCGCCGGGGCACTCCTCGGTGCCGGCCAGGGCGGAGCCCATCATGACGCAGCTGGCGCCGACCGCGATGGCCTTGGCCACGTCGCCGGAGTGGGCGATGCCGCCATCGGCGATGATGGGAATGCGGTCCTTGATGGCTTCGTTGGCCTGGAAGACGGCGGTGAGTTGGGGGATGCCGACGCCAGCGACGACGCGGGTGGTGCAAATGGACCCCGGGCCGATGCCGACCTTCACCCCGTCCGCGCCGGCTTCGTAGAGCGCGGCGGCGCCTTCGGCGGTACAGACATTGCCGGCGACGACGTCGACCTGCGGGTAGTCCTTCTTGAGTTGTTTGAGGGTCTCGATGACACCCTTGGAATAGCCGTGAGCAGTATCCAGGACCAGCGCGTCCACTTCGGCGGCGACCAGGGCGGCGATGCGTTCGTCGTCATAGGGACCGACAGCAGCGGCGACGCGCAGGCGGTGGCGGGCATCGCGGTTGTAGTTGGGCTCAATGTTTTTGAGCAGGGTACGCACGTCGTGGAAACTGTAGAGACCGCAGAGGCGGCCTTCGCGGTCGACGATGGGGAGTTTGCCGACCTTGTTCTTGCGCATGATTTCAAAGGCCTCGGTCATGTCGGTGTTGGCCGTGCCAACGACGAGGTTGCGGGTCATAGCGTCAGCGACGGTGATGTTGTAGTCAGTAAGGTACTTGACGTCGCGGGAGGTCAGGATGCCGACCAGGCGGTCGCTGTCATCGACGATGGGGAAGCCGCTGAAGGTATAGTGCTGTTCGTCCTTGGTGCGCAGCAGGTCAGCGACCTTGAGGTTTTGATGGAAGACGATGGGTTTCTGGATGAGGCCGTGGAGGTACTGCTTGACCTTGGCGGCCTGCTCGGCCTGCACGGCCGGCTGCAGATTCTTGTGGATGACGCCAATGCCGCCCAGCTTGGCCATTTCAATGGCCATGCCGCTCTCGGTCACGGTGTCCATGGCGGCGCTGACAAAGGGCGCATTGAGGGTGATATTGCGGGAAAACTGACTGACAATGCTCGCCTCCGCAGGCAGAAAGTCGGCATAGCGCGTTTCCATGGAGACGTCATTGAAGGTCAGGGCCTCGAAGCCCTGGGCTTCCATAAAAGCCTTGATTTGCGGATTGACCATAGCTTGGCTCCTTTGCCGATCGGCCCTGCGGGCCTCTTCACTGCGCGCTGTCTATGTTATACAATGGCCTGCGGGAAAACGCAACCCGCCGCGTCGGCGGCAGGCGGCAGGCGCTCGTCACGCGTTGTCTTTGAGACGGATGGTAATGCGTTTGCAGCCGTTAGCGTCGGCCTGTTCATCGCTGATGGTTTCGACTTCGGGATCATCGCGCAGGGTCAGGTGGACCAGGCGGCGTTCGGCGGGGGTAAAGGGCCCGACCTGTCGGGGGCTGCGCCAGCGCTTGACTTCCTTGGCGGCGTCGCGGGCGATGCCCTCCATGCGGGCGGGGTCCGGCCGGTTACCGCCGCCCTCGTGGCCGCCGCTGCGGCCGGCGTCGCCGTTGCCGCGGCGGGTAACGCTGTAGCCATCGACCTCGACGGGCACCCACGGCAGACTCTCGTCGTTATTGTGCTGGCAGCGCAGGATGCGATTGAGGATGAGTTCGAGGCTCTCGAGGGTCTGCCCTTTGCGGCCGATAAGCCGACCGGCCTCTTCGGACTGCACGGACAGCCGGAAGTCGTCGTCCTGTTCCAGACAAAGGACTTGCGCGGTCGTCCCCAGCAGCCGCAGGAGTTCGCTCAGGACCTGTTGCGCTTTTTCTTGTTGTGTCTTTTCCAACATGATAACAGCTTCTCCTTCAAAAGGCAGACGGACTATGTGAATGGCAGGGAAGATCGGGTTATTTGGCCACGGCAGGCACGGGGCTGGTCTTTTCCATTTTGCGGGTGATGACAGTCTGGCCAATCGTGAGCAGGTAATTGACGGCCATGTAGAGGGTGAGCGCCGACGGCATGCCATAGAATAGCACGATAAAGAAGAGCGACATCATGTTCATCATCTTGGCCTGGTTGGGGTCGGCCGACGGCGTCATCTTCTGCTGCCAGTACATGGTTGCGCCCATCAGGATGGCGAAGGGGCGGATGGGTAGGAAGTCCGGCGAGAAGGCCAGAGTATCTGGCAGCGACAGGTCGGCGGCCCAGAGGAAGCCGGCGTGCCGCAGTTCGACAGCGTTGCGGAAGGTGTTGAAGAGGGCGAAGAAGACGGGAATCTGCAGCAGCATGGGCAGACAGCCACCAAGCTGACTGACCTTGTTTTCCTTGAACAGCTCCTGCTGCTTGCGGTACATCTTTTGGGCATCATCCTTGTACTTTTCGCGCAATTCCTTGAGTTGCGGCTGCAGAGCCTGCATTTTGCGCATGGACACGGTGCTTTTGTGGGTGAGTGGCCAAAAGAGCAGCTTGACCAGCAGGGTCAGGCAGATCACGCCCATGCCATAGCCGATGCTGGGCGGGAAGAGCCCGCTGATCCACACCATGCCCTCCAGCAGCATGCGGCTGAGGAAGCCCATCCAGGCCGGCCGGAAGAAGAAGAAGCGGTCCATCTCCATGATGGTATCGACACCATTGCCCAGCGCGTGCAGGCGCTTGAAGTTCTTGGGGCCGGCGTAGGCATTGAAGGTCCATTCCTGGTCGCCGGCAGGCGGCAGCTCGACCGCAGGCAGGCGCAGGCGCAGGCGATACCGGCCGTGCTGCTCAGTGGGAACGCCTTCCTGGTGTGCGGACGGCGCGGTGGCGGCGTCAACGCCGGCGAAGAGGCCGCTGCTCTGCCAGATGTGGAAGAGAAAGTACTTGGAGTGCACGGCCGTCCACGCCACCGGCGTCTGCAAGAGCTGCTGCCGGTCGACAGGACTCATTTTCACCAGGTCCTTCATGCCGAGCATGCGCGCGTGCTTTTCGCCCTGAACGCTGACAGCGGCGCCACCGGAAGACTCGCCGCGCCCGGCCTTGCGGTCCGGCGAGATAGACGGCGGCAGCGAGCCGCCTTCGAGCAGCAACCCGTCGAGGGTGATGGCGCTGTCAGTGAGATTGCGGATGCGCAGAGTATAGCGATACTGGTAGCTGTTGTCGGGATCAGCCGACCAGGTTTCGGTGAGAGTCAGGCGGCCATCAAGGCTGGTCCGGCTGAGCTGCACGTCGCCATTGGCGTTCTCGGCCTGGGCGCCATTGAAGGACAGACCGGCAGCACTGGCATCCAAGGCCAGAAAAGGGGCGTCGTGATTGCCAAGAACGACCGAGCTGGGCTCGGCATCGCCGCGCCGAGGCTTGTCCTGAAAATAATTTTCGAGGACGACGCGAGTCATGCCGCCGCCCAGACTGTCAATGCTGGCCACGCTTTCGCCGGGGCGAATCAAGGGCAGCGGCACGCCGGCGGCATCGGGCCAGAGCCGCGGCGCACCGGGAACACCGGCAGGCGAAGCCACAACCGGCGCGGCAACCGCGGCAGCGCCGGCGGGATCGGCGGGCGCTGCGGGATCGGCGGGCGTGGTGCCGTCGGTGGCAGCCGTGGCGGCAGCGCCGGCGGGCGGTGTCATATCAGGCAGGACGGTGGTCTGCTGGTCACTGTTGCTTGCGGGTGGCGGCAGTTGCGGCCGCGGCGCCAAATACATCAGCAGGATGAAGGCCAGCACGCAGCCGGCCACGCCGAGAATGGTCACTTTGTCGTATTTCATGCTTACCGTTCGTCTGCCGCGGCCTGGGTGTTTCGGCTGCGGCGGTCCTTCGCGTCTGATACGTTTATCTCTATGTTTAATGCTTAAGATCGGGCACGGGGTCATAGACCGGCCCGTGGTAGAAAGGCTGGCAGCGCGCGAGACGCCAAAGGAGCAATCCCGTGCCTTTGCAGGCGCCATAGCGGCGAATGGCCACCATGCCATACTCCGAACAGCTGGGCTGGAAGCGGCAGCAGGCCGGCTTCAGGCCGCTCAAGTAGCGCCGATAGAAGGCAATCAGCGCGACCAGAGCGTCACGCATCCAATGTTGTACTGGGCTCGGAGTCATGATCCGTTGGCGCCGGCGCGACCGTGAACAGGCCGGCTTTCCGTGCTTGCTCGTCGACATCCTTGAGGACGTCCGCCAGGCCCGCGTCCCGCAGGCGCTGCCGGGGAATGAACAACAGCCACGATGGCGGCAGCTGCTCGTAAATCTGCCGATAGACTTCCCGGAACAGTCGCCGCGCCCGATTGCGCACAACGGCGAGATGGCTGTAACGCCGGGAAATCAAAAACGCCGCCTTGCGCATTCCGTCAGGCGGCGTTTTCAAGACAACCAGGACGCAGGTGACACCGGCATATCGCCGGCCTGCGGCACGCATGGTCGCAAATTGCTTTTGCTGACGCAGCCGGGCAGCGGAGCCAAAGGCCGGGTTGCGCTTGCTCGCCCTCGTGCTGGGCAATGCGTCCATCAGCTGTCCTCACAACGCCAGGCGAACACGGCCTTTGCGGCGACGATTGGCCAAGACCCGGCGGCCATTTTTGGTGGCCATACGAGCGCGGAAACCCAACTTGCGCTTGCGATGCAGACTGTGCGGTTGAAATGTTCTCTTCATGATAGTATTCCTTGTTTCTCTGGCTGCACGGCGCCACCGAGCGGCGCTGTATGGATATGGTAAAAGACCATTGATGCGGCGGAGCCCGTTAAGATAACGCCCCATGGCCAGTTCGGCAACCGGCCAGCAGGACTTTTTTCCGAAGCGAGGGGAGCGCCGCAGGCCAGCGAAATCGAGAATCTTCAGGTCATAGGTCCTCTACGTCCCCTACGTCCTCTACGTCCTCTACGTCCCCTACGTCCCCTACTTCCCCTACGTCCTCTACGTCCTCTACGTCCCCTACGTCCTCTACGTCCCCTACGTCCCCCTTGCCGTGATGCGCAGCGCATGGCGCCGCGTATCGCGTCATCCAGGGCGTAGAATTACACCACGTAGGTATTGGCGGTGGTATTGCCGCCGTGGCCGGTCCAGTTGGTGTGGAAGAATTGGCCGCGGGGCTTGTCAACGCGTTCGTAGGTATGGGCGCCGAAGTAGTCGCGCTGGGCTTGGAGGAGATTGGCGGGCAGGCGGTCGCAGCGATAGCCGTCGAAATAGCTCAGCGCCGAGCTGATGCAGGGCATGGGCACGCCGGTTTCGATGGCGGCGACGGCGACGCGGCGCCAGGATTCCTGCGAAGAGTCCATGACGTCCTTGAAGAAGGGGTCAACGAGGAGGTTTTTGAGTTCAGGATCGCGATCGAAGGCCTCTTTGATGCGGCCGAGGAAGAGCGAGCGGATGATGCAGCCACCGCGCCACATCAAGGCGATGCCGCCGTAGTTGAGTTTCCAGCCGTATTCCTTGGCGGCAGCCATCATGAGCTGGTAGCCCTGCGCGTAGGAAACGATCTTGGCGGCGTAGAGGGCCTTGCGCAGATCGTTGATGAGTTGGTCACGGCAGCCGCTGAAGGGCTTGACCACGCCTTTGAGGATGCCGCTGGCCATGACGCGTTCGTCTTTGATGGCGGAGAGACAGCGGGCGAAGACGGCCTCGCCGATCAGAGTCAGGGGCATGCCGGCGTCAAGGGCGGCGATGGCCGTCCATTTGCCGGTGCCTTTCTGGCCGGCGGTATCAAGGATGAGATCAACGACGGCCTGGCCTTCTTCGTTCTTGTAGCCGAGGATGTCGCGGGTGATTTCGATGAGGTACGAGTTGAGTTCGCCATCGTTCCAGTCGCTGAGGACCTTGTGCATCTCCTCGTTGCTGAGGCCGATGGACTTCATCATGTGGTAGCTCTCGCAGATCATCTGCATATCGCCGTACTCGATGCCGTTGTGGACCATCTTGACAAAGTGGCCGGCGCCATTTTCGCCGACCCAGTCACAGCAGGGCTCGCCGGCGTCGGTATGCGCGCAGATAGTCTGGAAAATGTCCTTCACGTGCGGCCAAGCGGCAGGCGAGCCGCCGGGCATCATGCTCGGGCCGGTCAAGGCGCCCTCTTCGCCGCCGGACACGCCGGTGCCGATGTAGAGCAGGCCCTTGCTTTCCAAGTACTGGGTGCGGCGAGTGGTGTCAGGGAAATGACTGTTGCCGCCATCGATAATGATATCGCCGGGCTGGAGTTTGGGAATGAGCAGCTCAATGAAGTCATCGACGGCCTGCCCGGCCTTGACCATCAGCATGATTTTGTGCGGGCGTTTGAGGTTGGCAATCAGCTCGTCGATGCTATGGGCGCCAATGATGTTCTTGCCCTTGGCGCGATCGTTGAGAAAGTCGTCGACTTTGCTCACGGTGCGGTTGAAGCAAGCGACGGTGAAGCCCTTGCTTTCCATGTTGAGGATGAGGTTTTCGCCCATGACGGCCAGGCCGATCAAACCGATGTCTGCTTTGCTCATTGCGATGTCCTTGCTTTGCGTTGCTATGGTTGCGGGAGAGTCAGGATATAAAAAGAAGAGCGACGGCGCTTACGACCAGCTGGGATGCTCAGGCAGCGCACGGTCAAATTCAGCCAACAGCTCCTGCTGGTAGGCGCCGGCGAAAGTCCCGGCAAAAAATTTGCCAATGGCTTCCTGGTGGAAACGCTCCCAGGATTTCTCTTCTTCGCCGGGAATGACCGGGAAGAACAGCGCGGCGTTGCCCTTGGCGGCCTTGAAGTCGCCGGGAGCGTCGCCAATCATGAGAATTTTTTCCGCCGGGTATTTGTCTTTGGCAGCGAGTGTCAGATGCTCAGTCTTGGTGCCGGCTTCCTGTCCCGCGATGAAATCGACGTAGTGGTCAATGTGGTGTTCTTCCCATTCGCGTGTCAGCGCTTCGACGGGCGTCTGGCTGACCACGATCATGTCGGCTTTGCCCTGGAGCTGCGCGAGGCTCTCGCGAACGCCCGGGAATGGCGGCACGCCGAAAACCATGTCCTTGATGCGGACATCGACCTCAAGCGACCAGGCGAGGATCTTCGCCAGCGCCTCGTCGCCACTGGCGGCGACTTTGGCCTTCAACGCCGGTATGCCCAGCTTGCTCTCTTCCTTGATCCACGCGTCCAGCGACGGAATGTTCGTCATGTAGATGTCACGCGCGATAAACACCGACCACTCGCCTATCAGCTGCAGGGCGCGCTGCACGGCCAGATAGCGGTTGCAGCCACGGGTTTTGGAGTACAGATTGACAAACAGCCACACTTCACGCGCGTACTTGCTGGCGGCCTGCAGACCGAAATGCTTGATGAAAGCCGGGCAGAAACACTCTTTCTGCTTGATCTCCATGGTGTCGAAAATGCAGCCGTCGCTGTCGAAACCGATGAAAAAATCATGTTTGCGCTGGAGTTTCTTGAGCTCTGAGACGTAATCCATGTGCTTCTCCTAATGCCTGTGCCGAACACGAAAACGGGTACTGCCGCCGCTCACGGCAAACGCGCCGAGAGCAGTCGCTGGGGAAAAAACGTGCGGAGCGACGAACCAGACGCAGCGGGTGCGACCGCCATCGGCCCCAAAAAAACGCGTTGTAATCTAATGCTGCGTAGGGCCTTTTGCCACCGTGAAAACCCAGTGGACTCGGTGGACCCAGTGGACTCGGTGGACCCAGTGGACTCGGTGGACCCAGTGGACTCGGTGGACCCAGTGGACTTGGTGGACCCAGTGGACTTGGTGGACCCAGTGGACTCGGTAGACCCAGTGGACTTGGTGGACCCAGTGGACTCGGTAGACCCAGTGGACTCGGTGGGCTTCTTGCTGATTGCTGTTTGCTCCGGTGACCATTGCGGAGTAAATTTGTTGTTTCGCATTTTTCCACTCAATCCGATCAATGATAAGGACCCCCCGGCAATGAAAATGAGCATGAGTCTCCTGTGCGGCCTGATTGTGGCGTTTTGTCTCTGTGGCTGCGGCAAAAGCAAGGCCACCCTGCATTTATACAGTTGGGCGGACTACTTCAGCCCCGACGTCATCAAGCAGTTCGAGAAAGAGTTCAAGTGCCGGGTGGTGTACGACACTTTTGATTCCAACGAGGCGCTCCTAGCCAAACTCCAGGCTGGCGCGACCGGCTACGACGTGATCGTCCCCAGCCACTACATCATCGCCTCGCTGGTCAAGGACAACATGCTCCTGGAACTGGACAAAAGCCGCCTGGGCACCTTCAAACACCTCGACCCCGAAGTGGTCAAGATGCTGCCCGACCCCGACTGCCAACACGCCATCCCCTACATGATGAGCTACACCGGCATCGGCTACAACAACACCAAACTAGACAACCCACCCGACTGGCAGGTCTTCGCCCGTAGCGACTTCAAAGGCCGCATGACCCTGCTGGACGATATGCGCGAAGTCATCGGCGCCGCCCTCTGCGCCCTCGGTCTTGACGCCAACAGCACCAACGACGAAGACCTCGCCAAGGCCCGCGAACTGGTCATGACCTGGCGCGCAAATATCGCCAAATTTGAAAACGAGCAGTACAAAAACGGCATCGCCTCCAACGAATTCTACGTCGTCATGGGCTATTCCGGCGACCTCATGCAGGTCGTTGACGAAAATCCCCACGTGTCCTTCACCATTCCCAAGGACGGCTGCCTGCTCTGCTGCGACATGCTGGCCATCCCCAGCAACGCCAGCAACAGTGACCTGGCCTATCAATTCCTCGATTTCATCCATCGACCCGACATCGCCGCCGCCAACACCGAACACGTCTTCTACTGCTGCCCCAACAAAGACGCCTATCCCCTGCTCAGCGATGACGTCCGCAACAACCCGGCCGTGTTCATCGACCCGGAAATCTTCGCCAAATCGAAATTCACCCTCGACCTCGGCGAAAACCTCGGCAAGTACACCAAGCTCTGGGACGAAATCAAGGCCGGCAAGTAAGCCCGCACCGACGACTTCGCTGATCGGACGGATCCGCGAAGAAGACAGAAGACCAGACGGATCCGCGAAAAAGCCAGCCGCTCCGTCTGCGAAAAAAGAAAGCCCCATGCCCCGTCTGCCCATCTACGACATCGAAGCGAGTTTTCTGGCGGCGCTGCGCGCGTCGGGGCAGGTTGTGCTGACGGCGCCGACGGGTTCCGGTAAGTCCACGCAGATCCCGCGCATGATGCTGCCCTTGCTGCCGGCTGGCGAGCGCATACTGGTACTGCAGCCGCGGCGCCTGGCCGCGCGCATGCTTGCCGAACGGGTCGCCGAAGAGCTGGGTGAGAAGCCGGGTGGCCTGGTCGGCTACCAGACCCGCTTCGAGCGCTGTCACGGTGCCGACACACGCATTCTTTTCATCACCGAGGGCATACTGCCACGCATGCTGCAAGGCGACCGCGCCCTGCGCGGCATCGGTGCCATTATCTTCGACGAGTTTCACGAACGCAGCCTCCATGTCGACCTCGGCCTGGCCCTGGCCCGTGAATGCCGGCAGTGCTACCGGCCGGATCTGCGTCTGGTGGTAATGTCGGCGACCATCGTCGCCGAGCCCCTCCAGGCCTACCTCGATGGCTGCCCGCACATCCACGCCGATGGCCGCTGCTACCCGGTGACGACCAGCTACCTGCCGCCCGCGCCGCGACAGCCTGTCACCAGCGCCGCCGCCATGGCCGCCCGGCAGATCATCGCCAGCGGCGAAATCGGCGACATCCTCATTTTCATGCCCGGCGTCTATGAAATCCGTCAGACTGCGGACGAATGCCGGCGGCTCTGCGGCGCCGCCAGCGTCAGCGTCCTCCCGCTCTACGGCGAAATGCCACCAGAAGAGCAGCACCAAGTCATGGCTCCGGCCGACAAGCGTAAAATCATCATCGCCACAAATATCGCCGAGACCTCGCTGACCATACCCGGCGTGCGTATCGTCATCGACAGCGGCCAGGCCCGCAGCAACCGCTACGACGCCGTGCGCGGCGTCAATATGCTCGAAACGCGCCCCATCGCCCGCGACTCTGCCGACCAGCGCGCCGGCCGCGCCGGCCGTGAGGCACCCGGAAGCTGCTGGCGCCTTTGGTCGGAGCTCGAGCACAACGCCAAGCCGTCACGCAGCCTGCCGGAAATCCAACGCGTGGACCTAGCCGAAACCCTCATGCTCAGTAACGCCTTCGGCTTTCATGCCCCAGCGGCCTTTCCCTGGTTTGAAGCACCGCCCGAACGGGCAATCACCGGCGCCCAGCGACTACTGGAAGAACTGGGAATACTGCGTAAGAACCACGGCGGCCTCAGCGATCTCGGTCGCCAGCTGCTGCCCTTCCCCGCCCACCCGCGATTGTCCATGCTGATGTGGCTGGGCGCACAGGCCGGCTGCTTCGGCCACTGCGCCCTGGCGGCGGCCATCATCGCCGGCCGACCACTGATCACCGGCCGCAGCGGCGGCGGCGAGCAACGCCGCCAGCGCCGGCAGGACGCTCGCCAACTCAGCCGCGCCGAGGCCCTGCCACAATCCGATTTCTTCACCCTCTTTGGACTCCTTGACGCCGCGCGCGACGGCCGCTTCGACCTGGAGACCTGCCAGTCACTGGGCATCCATGCCGGCGCCGCCCGCGATGTCTGGCGCGATGCCGGCGAGTACAGCCGCCTGGCGCAGCGGGCATCGTGGCCGACTCGCGACGAAGAAGGCCGCGAAATCGCCTTCCTGCAGTGTCTCCTCCGCGCTTTCCCAGACCGCATCGCCAAACGCCGCGACGCTGGCACCCTGCTCTGCCTCCTTGCCGATGGCCGCTACGCCGAGCTCAGCAAGGACAGCGTCGCCAGGGACGAGCCGTTACTCATCGTCGCCGAAATCCGCGAAGGCATCGCCAGCAGCGGCCTGCAAAGCAGCAAGCTCAGCATCGGCCTGGCCTCAGGCTGCCGTGAAGAGTGGCTGTGGGAATTCTTCCCCGACGAGTGGGTGGACAGCGATGACATCAGCTGGGACGAAAAGCTCCAGCAGGTTGTCAGCCGCCGCACACTGTCCTGCCTGGGGCTGCTCATGGAGGAAAGCATCCGCCAGCAGCCCGACGTCACCGTCGCCGCCGAGGTCATCGCCCAGCGCCTGGACGAAGGCAAACTCGCCCTCCCCGGCTGGGACGACGACGTCGAAGCCTGGATTGCCCGCGTCCGCTGGCTGGCCGAAATCTTCCCGGAACGCCAACTGCCAACCTACAGTGAGCAGGACCGCCAGGCCATCCACCGCCGCCTCTGCGCAGGCGAATACTCCTTCCGCGCCGTCAAAGCCAAGAGCTGCCTGGAAGCCGCCCGCCAGCAACTCAGCCCGCAGGACCGGCAATTCGTAGACCAAATGGCGCCCGCCCAGATCATGCTCCCCAAGGGGCGCCGCATGCGTATCGAATATCGCCCCGGACTGCCCGCAAAAGGCCGCGCCCGCATCCAGGACCTCTACGACCTCAAAAGCGAGGCGCTGAACATCGCCGGCGGTCGCGCCAAACTCCTGCTGGATATCCTCGCGCCAAATATGCGTACCGTGCAGATCACTGACGACTTGCCGCGCTTCTGGGAAGTGCACTACCCGCGTCTGCGCTCAGAACTCTCACGGCGCTACCCCAAACACGAATGGCGATGACGTGGCCGATTGCGGTCGATTGCGGTCGATTGCGGTCGAATGCCCTCGATTGCGGTCGATTGCGGGCGGTTGCGGTCGATTGCGGTCGATTGCGGTCGAATGCCCTCGATTGCGGTCGATTGCTGCCGAGTGCGGTCGATTGCTGCCGAGTGCTGTCGATTGCGGTCGATTGCCGTCGATTGCGGTCGATTGCCGTCGATTGCGGTCGATTGCGGTCGAGTGCGGTCGAATGCCTCCGGGGCCGTCAAATCCTTTTCGGCCCCTGTCGCCTACCTCGTCGTCACTTCTTGTCGTCGGCTTGCGCGGGACGCAGGAGCATGCGTCGGGGCAATGGTTTGGCTTTCGCCCACATCTCGTCGGTCAGCTCCTGCGACTGCTTGATGTATTCGGCCTCGCGGGGCTTGTGTTCGGCATAGACTTTGGCCATGGCATTGTGATAGCCCTGGTTGCTGGTGCGGGCGGCATTCTTGGCGGTGATGCGTTCCAGCATGGCGTCGTAGTCGTTGAAATCGAGGTCTTTTTCCCGGCTGAGGCCGTGGCGCCACATCGCGAAATTCCGCAGGTAGCGGCTGCTGATAGAATGGCGTTTATCATTGAGCTTCATGACTTCGCCGGCTTGTTGCAGCATGGGCGACTTTTCCAGCTGGCCGAGATTGACGCCGGCGGCCCAGGCCGCGTGATCCGCCGTCACCACGACGGCGTCGTCAATCAGCAGGGTGAATTCGCCTACCGGCAGTCCCTTGATGACCAGCAGTTCTTCGCACAGATCATTCCAGAGCTCCGGCAGCCAGGCCAATGCCTGCTGGGTGCCCGGGGGCATCGGGAAAGGCAGCGACTTGGCCAAGTAATTGAATTTCATTTCGCCGCCGATGTAACTCAGGCCATCCGCCTGGCAGTTCAGCGTGCTGCGCACGGCACTGGCCGCGGCGTCAATCTCCACGCGCGTCACCGCCTTGGGCGCGCCGCAATCCTTGAGGAAATAATAGGCCATGACCAGATGGCCGGCCGCACCGGGATGCACGCGATCGCCGCCGACAATCGTCGCCGCAGGATCGCCTTGCTGGACTTTGGCATTAAGGGCGCTCATGGCGCCATGGAAATCCACCACGCGACCGTCGTGCTTGGCGGCCAGCTCGCGAGCCTTCTGTCCACAGATACCCAGGGCGTCATTGACCCCGAAGTTATTGGGCTTGTCCATGGTCGACGTCTGGTCGAAAATGGACGGCGTGATGAAAATCAGCCGGCACTGGTCGTCGCGCAGTTTTTGTGCCAGCGTGGCCATGGACGCCGCGTGCCGGTCGATGGCGCCTTTTTTGCGCTCGGCCATTTCCGGCGTATCGGGCTTGTCGCTGTACTGGCCGCGACCGACGTCATTCATGCCAAGCATAATGCTAGCCACGGTCGGCGCGAAGGGTTTGATGTCCCAATCATAGCGACCGACCGCACCAGCGGCGGAATCACCGGAAATGCCGGCGTTGGTCATGGTGAATTTCTGCTCTGGATAGCGGGTGACATAGTAGAGATAGACGTAGGAATGATAGCCACCGCCATGCGTGATGCTGTCGCCAACAGCCGCCCAGCGATCGCCCGCACGAAAAATCGGCTCCGGCAAGGTCTGCGCAAACAACCAGGACGTGGCAAGTAACGACAATAAGCAAAGTCGGCGAAATATCATTGTTGTTCTCCCGATGAAAGTTAAACATTCTATCACGACAAACGATCGAATCATGCGTTGTTAAACGCGGGGAATTTTTTCCAGTTCCCAGCCTGCACGATAGGGCTCGCCGTTGATGATGGCGTCGGCTTCTGGCAGGCCCTTGGCGCACATGCTCTTGGCGTCCCAGTGGATTTTCTTGCCGCTGCGGATAGCCAGTACGCCGAGCAGGGCGAGCTCCGTCAAACGGGCCGCGTAGCCGAATTCGGTACCGCTGGGCGCGCCGCCTTTGCAAGCGTCTATCCACTCGCGGTGATGCCCCGGCGAGCGCGGCAGGGTTGGCGCCGGTTGCTTGTAGCTCTTGGCGAGCTTGTCCGGCAGCAGGAACGGCGTCTGCCCCAGACCCGGACATACCAACATGCCCTTTGGACCGACAAAATAACAGCCACGCCGCGGCCATTCCATGCCGGCCGGCCAGCTGGCCGGTGTCGGCGGCCGCATGCCGCCGTCATACCAGGTCACCTTCACCGGCGGCTTGCGACCACGCCGACCAAACTCGTAGTGGCAGATTTCGCTGTGCGGCGTGAGCTCGGGCGACGTAAAACCGCCCTGGAATGCCTCGACCGTGGTCGGCGCGACGAGGTCCAGCGCCCAGCATATCACGTCCATGTCGTGACAGACAAAATCGCCGATGGCGCCCAGCCCGAAGGTCCAGAAATCCCGCCAGCGCACCGGCGTGTACACCGGGTGATACGGTCGTGGCTGCCGGGGACCAATCCAGAGGTCCCAGTTGACGCCGTCAGGCATGGCCGGCTCGTCCTGCGGTGGCGTGACCATCCACTTGTGCCAGCGAGCGGCGGGCACCCACGCATGCGCCTCGGACACCGGGCCAATGGCGCCGTCCCAAAGCCACTCGCAGGCTTGACGCATGCCCTCGCGAGCATGCCCGAGATTGCCCATCTGCGTGGCCACGCCCATCTCCGCAGCCACCTGCGCCATCAGCCGCGCCTCGCGAATGTTGTGCGTCAGCGGCTTCTCACAATAGACGTGCTTGCCCTGACGCATGGCATAAATCGATACATACGCGTGGGAAAAATCCGGCGTGGCACACACGACCGCGTCAATTTCCGGATGCTCAGCCAGCATGACGCGAAAATCCTCGTAGTCCGCACAGCTGTAGCCCGGGTCTTTCTCGCGATAGAACTTCTCTACCGCCGCTTTGACATTGAGCCGGCCTAGCGGCTTTTTGTAGAAAAAGTCGTCCTGATACTGCGCAATGGGATCGGCGATGGCGACGACCTTCACGTCCGCAAAAGGCATGAGGTTGTTGAGCACGCCCATGCCCATGCCGCCGGCGCCTACCAACGCCACATTGACGACACCGCGAGTCACTGGCCGACTGGTCTTTTTGGAAGCTGATTTCCTGGGGCTCATGTCCGCATTCACTCCTTCACTGATAGGATCACCGCATATCCACGCCCGTTTGCACCCGGCAATGCTGCCGCCCGCAGAGCCACTGCCTGCTCGGACTCATAAGAAATTGCCGCCATCAACCCGCATACCGAATACCAAGTCGAGTGGGCAATCATTCTTGTCGGCCGAAAAACTACCCCGACTCGCGAGCGTTTGCAACCGCCGGGGTGAAAATGCCTAAGGGAACATGTAATCGGTCAGCTAGTGATAATAGATGCCAGACATGCCGCCAATGTCAATCCCAGGTAAGCAAGTGAGTTCCATTGCCCCTTTGGCCCCAGTCAGCTTCGCCGACTGGGGCCAAAGGGGCCGAGGAACACGAACATAGTCGCCGTTGTACCCAGGGCTGCGCACGCCTTCAGAGTGCTTGCCCTGGGCTGGAATGTTTCGCGCTTTCAGCGCTTCTGCCGCTTCGCGGCCAGAAAAACGGGCACGTTTGGCTTAGCCAGAAGCTCTATGGCTCAATTATCAATGGCTCCTATGTTACATGACCGGATAACCTCGGACAAATCACGTCGTCAGGTCGGCCAAGTTCGGCCCGGAGGGCCGCACCATGCATAACCCCAGGTGAGGCGCCCGGAGGGCGCCGCAACCCGGGGTGTGACAGCAACTTGGAATTGCGCCCGGAGGGCGCCACATTGGCCTAGCGCGTCGCGTCCCACGCGCCAGAAAGAGGAATTACTGGCATCCAATATCAATGACTCCTATGTTACATGACCGGATAACCGGGGAATGGGGAGCAGGCTAAAGCCTGAACTACATACGCCGCCGCCTACCCAAGGAGCATGTAACCTGCAAATTGTCCCCGGTGTTTTCCCCACCGGGGTGGTTACTTACCGATTACGTCTCGCGGCCGTGGAGTGGGCGTCTCGCCCACTCCGACAAGACGGCTCATTAAACCGTCCTCGTCATCCACGCCGACCGTACCCGGCCCGTCTCCCCCGCCACACGAGCCGTGCGCACAGCGGCTGAAAGCCGCTACTACTCTGGGCCCGCTATGACTCCGCTGCCGCAAAGGTCGGCGGAAATCAAGGTCGGATGGTTGGGCGGCGGCGGGCCGTGGGTTTCCTGCAAATTGTCTCCGGTGTTTTCCCCGCTGGGGTGATGGCTGACCGATTACGTGAACGTAGCGGTCGCAAAAAGACTATAGACAGGCTTATTCGCCAATAAAGGGCGCAAACCTTTCGTTAGTCATAGTCATGCTTGCCAGTTGCTCCCGAGCTGTCGTCATCATTATCTTGATTGTTGTTCCACCATTTCTCATGCGCTCTCGTCTTCATCACTTTACTTTTCTCGCCTTGCTTGCCTGTTTGGCCACCGTCTGGGCGGCCGACGACGCGCCGTTGGCAGACAGCATAGTGGTCTCTGAGCAAAGTCTGCCCTTCACCTACAGCATCCGCATTCGGGCGTTCACGGAGAAATCCGAGAAGATCAACAACCCTGTGCGCTGGTTGCCGCTGGAGACGGTGATCGCCGACGGCACCTACGTGCAGGCCGGTGATGTCGTGGCAACCTTCAGCAGCGAAGAGACCGCGAACGACCTTATCGCTCTGAAACTGCAGCAGGCGGTGATTGACGCCAATGTGGATCGGCGACTGGCCGAGATCGACAACAACGCCGTCGATCTGACGGACCAGATGGGCACCCTCCAGGACAAGCTGTCCGCGCTTGAAGCCAAACTCGAACGCCTGCGCAGCGAGCCCAATCCGGACGACGTGCGCATTGCCGAGGGGCGCTTGCGGGTGGCGACCCTCAACGTCAATGCCAGCCAAAAAGACTTCACCAAAGCCGAAGACCGCTTCAAACGCGCCATGATCTCACGCGCCGAATTGGACAGCTACGAGAAAGACCTGCGCGAAAAAGAGGCACGGGCCCGCTTCGCCACCCAGGAACTCGAAGTCACCAAAAATCCACCGACGGTGCCCAACGACATCAAACGCACCGAAATCGACATTGAAAACACCAAACTGGAAGTCGAGAAGCTGGCCTTTGAGATGTCCGAACAGGAAAAAATTTCCGTCATCCAGAAGGACGCCGCCAGGATTCACCAGCGCCGCAATCAGAAAGAGATCGCCGACAAGGAGAAGGACCTGCAGCACACCAGCGTGAAGGCGCCGATTGCCGGCTTTGTCAGCCACAACCGCGTCTTCAACAGCGAGCTCATTCCCGGCCTGAAGATGTGGGACAACTACGCCTTCATGGAGATACCGGAGATAGCGACGATCGGTTTTCGCGGCGTGCTGCACGAGTCGGTGCGCAAACATTTCAAAGAAGGGGACGAGGTACGCATCCGCGTGAATGGCCGCTATGCCGATGCCATCTCGGGCCGCCTCAAATCCATCAGCACGCTATCGCATGACCTGGCCGAGAAGGAGGAGTCCGGCGGCGGCGATGTCAAGACCTTCGGCGTAAAAGTGTTTGACGTGGTTATCACGACGACCGAACCGCTGTCCTGGCTGCGCCCCGGCATGCGCGGCGAGGCTGATCTCCTGGCGAGCACGCCGATTGTCGGCCCGGCCCTGCCTCTGCAATATGTGCTGCAGCAGGACGGCAAGTCATTCGTCGCCGAAAACGGCTTGTACCGCGAAGTGAGCGGCACGGTCGTGGGCAGCTTTTTCATCCTCGACAACCCGTCCTGGCTGGACAAACGGGTCACCGCCCGTGGCACTTTTCCCGTGCGCAAAGACGACGACGGCAAGGAGGAAAAACGCCTGAGCGCCTCCGGCGAACTCCTGCCTGTACGGTCGACAGACATTCTGGTGCCAGACATCGGCCGCTGGCCCTGGCCCAAAATCACCTGGCTCATCCCGGAAGAGAGCATGGTCAAAGCCGGCGACGTCGTCGCCAAGCTCGATCCCGAAGAGCGCGAAAAGCGCATCAGCAACATCAGCGCCAACTACACCGAAGTCGAAAGCCGCTGCAACGAGCTGGAAAAAAAGATAGAAATCACCCGCCGCAACGGCGAATTCCGCCAGACCAACGCCAGCAACAACCTGGCGACGGTGCGCATCAGCAGCGGCGAAACGCTGAATTATGTCTCGCCATTGCCAGTCTTTCGCGGTGAAATGACGCTCAAACTAGCCAAAATCCAGCTGGCGGCCACGCAGCGGCGGCTGGACCGCGAGTTAGGCAAAAAGAATCCAACGATGTCCCCGGTGGAGCTGGCGAAACTCAAACGGACCTTGCGGCGGCACACGCTGAAAGTAGAACAGGCCGAGCTCAATTTAAGCAAGGACCGCGAGGGCGCCACCCGCATCGCCAAGAGCCGCGCGGCGCTGAATTTGGCTGACGCCGAGGCGAATCTGGAGAGCACCGCCAAGTCGGTGCATTTTGACAACTTGAGCATCCGTCGCGAATATGATCGCAACAAACAACAGCTTGGGAATATCGACCGGCGCCTGCAGCGGGAGATCCGGCGACGGGACAACCACGTGATCACGTCGCCAGCGGACGGCTTGATCTGTTACAACAAAGTCTTCAATGGCAACAATATGGCGAAGGTTTCGCTGGGCAACACCGTCGGTCCGCGCTTCAACATTCTATCCATTCCTGATGTCAGCGAGATGGAAATCAAGGTCGAGGTACCGGAGAAGTATTACGGCGACGTCCATTCGGGCCTGGAGGTGGAGGTGCGCATACCCTCTTTAGGCGAGGCGCGCCTGGCCGGCACCGTCAGCAAAGTGGACCTGCTGTTTTCCAATCGCGGCAAGAAGGACAGCCAGCTTGGGCTGTACTCGTCGCACGAGCCTTTGGGCGAAGTAACCTTCGCAGTGCGCATTACCGTCAAGACTGACCACGATCGCCTCAAACCCGGACTGATCAGCGAGGTCTTCTTCCCCTTCCAGAAACGCTAGCCAGAAAGAACCGCCAACGCCGACAGACGCCGGCAATGCCATCCAGACAGCATGAAACGCCGCTCCCTCATCATCCTATTCCTCCTTGTTACCCTGCCACCGCTAATACTGGCCGGGTGGTTTTTCTGGCGCAGCATGATCAAGCCACCGGAAAAGCAGTTGCAGCGCTACACCGTCGTACCCGTCAGCGCGGAACGCCTGGTGCTCTGTCGCGGCGTCCTCCAGAGTGCCATCGAAGTGCCAGTGACGATTCGCACCCGCGGCCGCATTACGCAGATGCTCAGCCAGGGCAGCGCCGTCAAAAAAGGCGAGCTGATCCTGCAAGTCGATGACAGCTCCGCCCGCGAAGAAATCGAGAATCAGGAAACCGACCTCCAGAACACCGAATTGAACGTGGAACGCCTCAACGCCCAATACGAACTGGTGGACTTCCAGGAAAGCAAGAATGTCAGCCTCCGCCAAGCCCAGCATGAACACGCCCTGTTGGAGGAAGCCGAAGAGCTCGCCATCCCCGATGAACGCGCCAGGCGCCTAATGGCTATCGAGGAAGAACTTGCCGAGCTGGACGTCGCTGACGCCCAGGACACCTACAACCGCGAAAAACGCCTCTTCGACAAAGAGTACATCAGCTTTTCGGCCCTCGAACCCTATGCCCGTACCCTCGAAAACGCCAAGGCGGCACTGGAAGAAGTCCGCATCAAAAATGAACTGGAACGCAAAGGCATTACGGACGAACGCCGCGTCGAGCTGCGCAAAGGCCTTGAGCGTGCCAAAGCCAACCTCGACCGCGTCAGCATGAAACGCCAGCGGCGCCTCGCGGATATTAGCGGCCAGATTGAGGCCGAAAAACGCCGCTTGGAGGAAATCCGCCACCGCATTGCCCGTGCGCAGAGCGAAATCGACCGCGCCAATGTCTATGCGGATAACGACGGCGTTTTTAAGATTCGCACCTACCGCGACTGGCGCAGCGGCGGCCAGACCCGCGAGTACAGCGTTGGCGAAGAACGCCACCCGGGCGACGTCGTCGCCGACGTGATCGACCCGTCACGCATGAAAGTCAAGCTGGTGGTGCATGAGGCGGACTACCACGAGCTGCAGGACGGCATGACGGTCGAGATCAGCCTGCCGGCCTACCCCGGACACGTCTTCACCGGCAAGCTGCGCCAGCTCGGCGCCATTGGCCGCGACCGCAACCGCGTGGATCCGACCAGCGAAGGCGGCCGCGATTCCGAAATCGCCATGTTCAACGCAGAAATCGACATGGACAGCGATGGGCGCAATTTCCACCCCGGCATGTCGGCAATCATCAAGATCCGAGTGCACAGCCCCCGCGAGCGCCTGCTCATCCCACGCTCGGCCATCGTGCGGCTGGACGACGGCCGCAACGCGGTGCGCCTGGTCGGCGAAGCAGAGCCAAAGGTCGTCAACAGCCAGTATTTCAACGACCTCTACGTGGAAATCCCAGCCGGCCTGCAGGCCGGTGACGAGATACTTCTGAGCTACCCGCTGCCAGTGGACGACGATGGCGGCGCGGTGGCCAAACCCTGAACGGCGTCTTATGCCCAACAACACCATTATTCATATCACCGGCCTGAAACGCCACTACCAGATGGGCGACAGCATTGTCGCCGCCCTGGATGGGGTGCAGCTCGACGTCCATCAGGGCGATTTTCTGATGGTCGTCGGCAGTTCTGGTTCCGGCAAATCGACGCTGATGCACCTGCTGGGCCTGCTGGACGTCGCCAGTGACGGCGTGATGGAGATCAACGGCCGCAGCATGCTCAACGGTGACGACGCGCAGCTATCCGGCCTGCGCAATGAGCACATCGGCTTTGTCTTCCAGCAATTCAATCTGCTGCAGGATCTCAACGTGGTTGAGAACATCGCCCTGCCCCTGGTCTACCGCGGCGTTCCCCGGGCGCAGCGCCAGGCGCGCGCCATTGAGATGGCGGAGAAGCTTGGCTTGGGCCATCGCCTGGATCACAAGCCCAGGGAGCTTTCAGGCGGCCAGCTGCAGCGCATCGCCATCGCCCGCGCTCTGGTCAGCGAGCCGGACATTCTGCTGGCGGACGAGCCCACCGGTAACCTCGACAGCAGCACCAGCGCCGAAATCATGAACATTCTCTACTCCCTGAATGCCCAGGGGCACACCATCATCATGGTCACCCACGATCCCGAGTTGGCGCTTCAGGGCACCCGCAAGATCACTCTGCGCGACGGCAAGATCATTGAGGACTGCCCCGGCAAACGCCAGCCAGCGGCGCCGGTGCAACGTCCCGTAGACCCCCGAGCGCTGCAGCACAAGCGCCGCCTGAGTGTCCTCGACCTGCTGCACATCGGTGTGCAGGAAGGCCTGCTGGCACACCAGATGCGCACGTTCCTGACCATGCTCGGCATTATCATCGGCGTGTCGTCAGTCATCGCCATGTCGTCCTTTTCATTGGGCAGCAAGAAAAAACAGGCCGACCAAATCCGGGCGCTGGGCGCGAACCTCGTGCGCGTGGTCGACAAGCAGTTTGAGAATGAACGCCTGGTGGAGGCGCGGGTGAAGGGCTCGCTGGGATTGACCCGGCGCGACCTGGCGGCCATGCGCCAAGGCATCCCTGAGATCAGTCGCTCGGCAGCCCTGCGCGAAGTCAAGATCAACGTCCTGCACGATCACGGGACACTCAATCCACGCGTGCTGGGCGTGCATGGCGATTACTTGACCGTCAACAACCTCAGCATCCTCGGCGGCCGTTTTTTCGACCATTTTGACGAAGACCGCAGCGCGCGGGTGGTCGTCCTGGGCAGTGGCGTGGCGCGGGCCATGCTGGTCGCCAGGAATGAAAGCCAGGGCAGCAAAGAACCGGTGAGCGACCTCACCAAGTTACTCAACCAAACCCTTTTTCTCGGTGGCACGCCCTATAGCATTGTCGGTATTCTGGCTGACAAAGACATCGATCTGGCGGAGCTGGAAGCGACGAGCGTCAGCGACCCCAATCACGACCTGCTCATGCCGCTGCAGACCCTGCTGACGCGCACGGCCTACCACGATCTGCGCAGCGAAATTGATGAACTGCAGCTGCAGCTGCGCACAGAAGACGACCTCAGCACCGTCGGCCGCGCAGTCAAGGCCATTCTTGGCATCACCCACGCCGGCGTCAGCGACTTCGACCTGGTCATTCCCATGGACCTCCTCAAGCAGAAGCAGCAGTCGCAGCGCCTGCTCGACATCCTGACCATCTGCATTTCGTCCATCTCCATCATCGTCGGCGGCATCGGCATCATGAACATCATGCTGGCGTCGGTGACGGAACGCGTACGGGAAATCGGCATCCGCCGCGCCGTCGGTGCAACCCGGCAGGACATCCTGCGGCAGTTCCTCTCGGAAGCCATGATCATCTCGGTGACCGGCGGCATCTTCGGCGTCATCCTGGCGGCCGTGGTGGTGATCATCACCTGCCAATTCCTCCACCTGCCTATCGTCTTCAGCCTCACCCTGCTGCTGACCGCCGTCGTCGCTTCCACCGCCACCGGACTGATCTTCGGCATCTACCCCGCATACCAGGCCGCTAACAAAAACCCCGTCGACGCCCTCCGCAGCGAGTAGGGACAGGGCCGCACTGATCGCCTGTCTTTTTCGCAGACTGCTCTTCTGTCTTCTGATCGGACTGATCGGACCGATCGGACTGATCAAGTCACCGGATCCGTCGGATCCGTCGGATCCGTCGGATCCGTCCGCGAAAAACACCTCGCCTACGACACCACGTTTTGAGGCTTGCCCTCAAGGAAAGCCCTGATATTGCCGACGGCGACGCGATAGAGCCGTCCCCGTGCCTCGTGGGTCGCCCACGCGTAATGGGGGGTCACGAGGCAATTCGGCGCCGTCAGCAGTGGGCAGTCGGCCGCTGGCGGTTCCTGGGTCAGCACGTCCAGACCGGCCCCGGCCAGACGGCCGGCGTGAAGCGCCGTGGCGAGAGCGTCTTCGTCAATCACGCCGCCGCGGCTGGTATTGACCAGAAATGCCGTCGGGCGCAGCAACGCCAGCGTCTTGGCGTTGATCAGCTTGGCGGTGTCGTCAGTCAGGGGGCAGTGCAGACTGATGAAGTCCGAACTGCTCAGCAGAGTGTTCAGATCGCACTGTTTCAGCCATGCCGGTGCGTCGGCTTTGGGCGAACGCGAGCGGGCCAGGACATTCATGCCGAAGGCGTGTCCCACCTCCGCCACGGCCATGCCGATGCGCCCCATGCCAACGATGCCCAGGGTCTTGCCGGCCAGTTCCGTCAATGGCGCCAGCCAGAAGGCAAAGTCGCGCGACCGACACCATTGCCCCGCCCGCACCGCAGCGGCATGACGCGCGAGCTGCTGACAATGCTCAAGAATGAAGGCAAAAACCGTCTGCACCACCGATGGCGTGCTGTAAGCCGGCACGTTGGTGACGATAATGCCGCGCTCACGCGCCGCATCGAGATCGACAACGTTATAGCCCGTGGCCAACACGCCGATATAGCGCAGACACGGCAGCTGGCTGATCTCACCCCGCTTCAGCGCGGCCTTGTTGGTGAGGACGATCTCTGCGTCGGCGGCCCGCAGCGGCACATCCGCCTGCGAACTACGCTCGTAGATCTCGCAATCCACCCCGAGCGCACGCAGCTCCTGCCAATCCAGATCACCAGGATTCATGGTGTAGCCATCAAGCACGACTATTTTCATCTTCACTACCCTCTTTCATGCGTTGACCGCCGAATGCCGCACACGGCTTCACAGCAGCATCTTGACGCCGGGAATAGCCTCCAAAGCCGTGAACAACGCCAGCATGGTGGCGCGATCCGGCAGCTGGGCCTGCAATTCCCACGACTGGTATTTACCGCTGCTGGACAGCTGCCCGCGTTTGACCACGCCGGCGCCGAGTTGCATGCCGGCGTAGATTTGCTCCACGGCCATGGGGACGCCATCGCCGGGCGCCACGGTTAGCAGCCGTCCATGCCATAACAGGGGAAACTGCAGTTGTTGCTCAGTATGCAGCTGATGCACCACCGGGAACCTCCATAACCATGCCGGGCCCGGCCCGGCTATAATAAAAAATGGCCCACCGGCACGTTTGCCGATGGGCCAAGAATCAACAGAAGCCGCTTAATTTCAGCTTAGTTCTGTTTGAAGAGCTCGGCGTACTTGCTAGCGACTTCCTTGATGTTGTCAGTGGAGATCAGCACGTAGCGCTTGTCAAAGGCTTCCTGCAGATTGCTCGGGACGGGCTTGTCGTCGTAGATGGCGTCGGGCTTGTAGGTGACAGCGGCGACGACCAGGCCACCAGCGATGGCTGCGGCGTACTCGTAGGGGCTGCCGCCGGCGAAGACGACCTTCTTGCCTTTGAGATGAAGCAGACCGCCAGCGGGCAGGCCGATGCAGGTGATGACCATGTCGTAATCGGCATTGGCGTTCTTCAGAATGTCCTGCATGACTTTGGCGGTGTACCAGGTCTCCATCGGAGCCATCATTTCGCCTTCGCCGCCTTCATTGTAACCGGCGGGCAGGGGCGGGAAAACTTCAGCAACGATCTGAATCGCTGAGCCCATGCCTTCTTTCAAGCCATCAAGCAGGGGATTGGGGCGGGTCGCGTCGGTGTTGAAGGGGTCTTTGATGACAATGGCCTTGGCGCCGGAGTACTTCTCAGCCAAGTGCGCGCCAAGAACGCGGGTCTGCACCTTCTGGAATTCAATTTCGCGTTCGCCGGCCTGTTTGCCAGGAGCGCCAGACATCGTGCCAATCGCGCTCCACAAAGCGGCGACGATAGCAACTATAGCGCAAACAATGGCCAAAGGCTGTCCCCAAGTCTTGCCTTCCTTCTGTTTGCTCATGCCAATGAAGGCACCGATACCGGCAATGATCATAACGACGATTTGTGCAATGCTCATTTCTTACTCCCGTTGTTGTGTTGTTTACCCTCGGCCAAGTACTAAAAAACTACTCAACCAAAATCACTAGAAAACTTATCCTTTTCTCTCGAGTCAAAAGCTAACCCGTAACTACTCCTGTATCTTGGTCAGATTGTTTATAGTCCCTCCGCATTTTTACATCATACCGGTTGGCAGAGCACTTGTCAAGCGCCCTAAACTTAAAAAACACCACCGAGTTTCTGGCGTTTTGAACTATTTTCCTGCTGTCAGTTTGCAAATATGACCACGTTCGGTGAATTTACAAGGTCGCCACAGCTCGGGGTGACAGCCTGCTCACACTAGCCATGGACCAGCGGAGAAATAGGATGAAACGCTACAGCAATGAACACCAGTGGGTCGAATGCCAGGGCCGTGAGGCCACTGTGGGCATTACGGCCTTTGCTGCCGAAGAGCTCGGCGAGCTCAATTACGTCGAACTGCCGGCCATTGGCGCGGTCATTGCCGCCAACGCGCCACTCTGCGTGGTCGAGTCGGTCAAAGCCGCGTCGGACGTCTTCCTCCCCGTGACCGGACGGGTCATCGCGGTTAACAGCCGCCTGGAAAAAGAGCCTGGGCTGATCAACAGCAGCCCTGAGGGCGATGGCTGGATCTGCCGCATCGACCAGTTTTCGCCAAGCGAAGTCGAGGCGCTCATGGACGCAGCAGCCTATAAAGCCTTCACGGCCTGATACTCGCTTGAGCCGCCACCGGGTGTGGCAACAAGCTGCCCCACCACGACCACAACTGCATCAGGCCCATGACCGCACCAGCGTACGCACGGCGTGTCGGGGCCGCCACTTTTTGAGATTGAGGACATGACAGCTAAGCTTTCCCGCTTCCCACTTGCCTTCGCGCCGCTACTCCGCAGCCTCTGCCTGGCACAGCTTTTGTTCACGCCATTTCTGCTCACGGCGGCTGATGCGCCGCAGCGTTTTTCGCTGCAGGACTGCATTGACTATGCGCTAGCGCATTCGCCGGTGTTAGCCAAGCAGGACGTAACCGTGAAGAACCAGAAACTCCAGACCGTCATTGAAGAGGCCCGTTTCGCCTTCAACCTCAGCGCTCGTGACAGCCAGGCCTTTCAGGCCGGCGTCAACAGCAGCGAGATCAGCCTGGACAAGGAGTTCCAATCCGGCGTCTCCCTGCGCAGCTGGCTGACGGCGGAACGGGAAAATGGCCGTGGCTTCAGTGACTCGACCTTCGCCGTGCAAGTATCCAAACAACTCCTGGGCGGTCGCACGGCACTGGAAACCAGCTACGACTTAAAGGCAAGCATGGTCGATGAGCTCAGCACCCTGAACAACCTCAATCAGACTCGCCGGCGCCTGGCGCTGGACGTGAAGCTGGCATACTACAACATCATTCAGGCCCAGCAGTCCCTGATGGTCAAGCAGCGGGCGCTGGAGAACGCCCGCCGCAACCTCATGCTGACCCGCGAGCGGGAAAATCCGCTGGACATCCTCACCGCCGAAATCCGCGTGCCAGAAAATGAGCAGGCCGTCAACTCCGCCCAGCGCACCATTGACAACGGACTGGACAGCCTTAAGGAGCGCATGGGCTTCCCAGTTCAGGACGAGCTGGCGATCACCGGCGATTTCAGCTTCGAGCTGCACAGCGTCAACTTGGCCGACGACCTCCACTACGCCTTCGAAAACATCGAGTCAATGCTCAACAACCGCCTGGAAAACCGCAAGCTGTACTGGCTGCTCGACATCCGTGACAGCCAGCGGCTGCCGGACCTCAGCGTCGCGGCAACGCACCGTCAACAGGGCAATGGCGACGGCTTCAATTTCAATGGGCCGGACGAACAGACCGTCACCCTCAATCTCAATTGGGAAATTGGCCGCCGCGCCGACGCCGCCCGCTGGCAGCAGGCCCAGAACCGCATCGCCAACAACCAGCACGACTACTTTATCATCTCCCAGGAAATCACCACCAGCCTCAGCAATTACCTGCGCCGGCTGGATGAAAGCGCCCGGGCCGTGGCTCTGCAGGAAAACCTCTGCAAGCTCCTTCAGCGCAAGGAAGAACTCTACCGCGACCGCTGGGAAAATGGCGAAATCGACATCCTCGAGCTGGTCCGAACCCAGACCGACTTGGAAAACAGCTTTGTCGATCTGATCAACCGCAAGATTGAATATCTGCAACTCGTGGGATATTATGAATTTACCGCCGGCCGTTAAACCCGGTCCTGCCAAAGCCGAATCTCCGACCGTCATTGCGACGGCCGGCACCAGCCCCCCCCATAGCCAGAGGAATTATCCAGCATGACCACGAAGATCACCGTCAAGACCGGTCTGCACGCCCGTGCGCATTGTCCTGTCAGCGTCGCCTGCCCCCTGCCCGTGGGCCAGGCCGTATCGCTCAAAGCCGCCGATGGCACGGTGCTGCCGGCGCAGGTTTTCGAGCAGAATGGCGCCAGCGCCCTGGCCTTCGTCATCGACTCATTACCGGCGAAAACCGAAGTGAGCTACGAGCTTTGTGATGGTGCCGCACCAGTGGCTGGCGTGACGCTCAAGCAGCACGACGAGCAGATTGATGTCCTCTGCGGCGGCGCGCTATTCACCACCCTGCACTACGGCAGCAAATGGGCCAAGCCCTTTCTCTTTCCCGTGATCGGCCCCTATGGCAGCACCATGACCCGTTCCTACCCGATGATTCCTGACGTCGCGGGCGAGCCCAAAGACCACCCGCACCAGAAGAGTTTCTGGACAGCTTGGGGCGACGTCAATGGCACCAACAGCTGGGAAGAGAAGACAGCCTTCGGCACCATCGTCTGCAAAGATGCCCGCATCCTTGAGAACGGCCCGGTGCGGGCGCGCATTGCCCTCAGCTGCGACTGGTTGTCTGAAAACGGCAGTAAGCTCATGGAAGAAGAGCGCGAGTACGTCTTCTACATGCTTCCTGCCAGCGCCCGCGCGGTCGACATGAGCGTGCGTTTCATGGCCACCAATTGCCCGGTGACCTTCGGTGACACCAAGGAAGGCGGCATCTGCTCCATCCGCGTCGCCAGCTCCATGGACGCGTCCGGCGCCGGCACCATCGTCAATTCCTATGGCGCCGTCGGCGAAAGCGAAACCTGGGGCAAGCGCGCCGAATGGTGCGACTACTACGGGCCCGTCCCCGGCGGCACCGTCGGCATCTGCATCATGGACAACCCGACGAACTACTGCTACCCCACCTACTGGCACGTGCGCAATTACGGCCTAATGACCGCCAATCCCTTCGGACTGTCCTACTTCCTGAACGACAAAAAAGCCAACGGCAGCCTCAGCATCGCCCAAGGCACCGGCGTGGACTTCCGCTACCGCGTCCTTTTCCATGCCGGCTGCTGCCAACATGCCGGCGTCGCCACCAAGTACCACGACTACGTCAATCCGCCAAAAGTCACCATCGCCGAAGCTTGATCCCCACAACCGGCCGGCTAGCCGCCGACCGGCAGTACCACCACCGGGCACCAAAACCCCCACCAGCCCGGTGCCCAGCCACCAATCATCAGCAAAGGACCACACATGGCTTACATTCCCATCGCGCTTGAGATGTACTCCGTCCGCAAAGAATTCACCGAGAACCCGCTGGCGACCATGAAAGCCGTCAAAGCCATGGGCTACGAGGGCGTCGAATTCGCCGGCGACCCCCAGTTCACGCCGGAATTCTACGCTGGGCTGCTCAAAGAAACCGGCCTCGTCTGCTGCGGCTGGCACACCCCCTGGGCGCGCGTGCAGCCGGATAAACTGGCCGACACCATCCGTCTCAACCAGGCCGTCGGCAACAAGTACATCATCATTCCCTGGCTCAAGGCCGAGAGCCACCAGGACTGGCTTACCAAAGCCGCCGAAATGAACGCCCTGGCGGACAAACTCGCCCCCTACGGCTTCCGTTGCGGCTATCACAACCACGCCCATGAATTCCAGCTCCTTGACGGCAAGGCGCCGTGGGACAGCTACATGGGCAATACCTACAAACGTGTCGTCATGCAGCTCGACACCGGCAACGCCCTCTCCGGCGGCGCCGACATCATGGGCACCCTCAATAAATACCCGGGACGCTGCCAGACCATTCACCTCAAGCCCTTCAGCAAAGACCCCGACAAACGCTTCAAGCCCATCATCGGCGACGATGACTGCCCCTGGCAAGACATTTTCGCCTTCTGTCAAGACAAGGGCGACACCGAATGGTATATTATCGAATACGAATGCCCGGAGATTCCTGCGCTGGAAGCGGTTGAGAAATGCCTCAAGGCCGCTCAGGCCCTACGTGGCTGAACCGCTGCCGAACTTCCTTGATTCCACCGTTCTGCGCCGGTGCCGGTCTCCCAACCGCACCGGCGCAGTGCATTGATGGCCTCACTTTCTTGCCTCGCCTCACTTTCTTGCCTCGCCTCACTTTCTTGCCTTGCCTCACTGTACCGGCCTCTGCCAGCGGCAGCCGCCCCAACCGACCATGCTCTATGCTCTATATTGAACGCCAGCCATCAACCCGCAGCGTGGTGCTACTCATCGTCCTGACGCTGGTGATGTACCTCGGCTGTCTGACCATCCACGAGCTGCGGGCCAGCGACGAGGCTCTCCACGCCGCCTTCGCTCAGGACATGGTCGCCAGCGGGCGCTTTCTGCAGACCCACCTGCAAGGCCGCCCCGTCCGGGCATTTCCGCTGTATTCCTGGCTGGTCGTGCTCTGTTCCGGATTTCAGACGCCGACCACGCTGAGCGTCCGCCTGCCGGCGGTACTGGCGCTGTTGGGCCTGTCGCTGCTCTGCGGGCTGATTGCGCGGCGCCTCCAAAGCGCCTTTGCCGGCGCCGTAGCTGCCGCAGTGGTATTGACCTCCCTCGCCAGTTTCCGTATTGGCTGCCGTGCCCAGAGCGAAATTTTACACGCGCTGCTGCTCACCGCGGCCTGGGCGGCCTGGTATTACTACGGCCAGCAAGGGAAAAAATGGTACAGGGCTTGGGGCATCGCCCTCGGGCTGGTCTTCGTCGCTGTGCTGGCTGTAGGCGCCAAGGCGCTCTTTTTCTTTTATTTTCCCCTGCTGTTTCTTCATCGTCCCTTCAACATCTTCCATCGTCTGCAGGGGCCGGCGCACGTTTTTACCTTCACTCTCCTGCTGTTGCTGCTTGGCACCTGGCTCTACGTCATCCCAGGCCAGCCCTTCCTGAGCTGGAACACCATCATGGCTGGCGCCAGCGAAAGTGAAAGCGGCACCCGCTTTTTCAGCCATCTGGTCAGTTTCCCCATCAAGAGCATCGTTTATCTACTGCCCTGGGCCTTCTTTTTCTGGTCACCCTTCTGCCTGGCCCTGCGGCAGTTTGAGAATGACAGCAACGCCTGCAACTACATGCGTACGATCATTTTCTGCAACGTCTTCGCACTGTGGCTATTGCCCGGCGCTTCGCCACTGCTGCTGTTGCCGGTGTTCGGGGCCATGGCCATCCTCATCGGAGTGCATTTCGAGATCGTCATCCGCCGTTATCAGCATGTTCTCATCGGCATCCTCCACGCTGGTGCCTGGCTGGCCTTCGCGCTGGCTGCCGCCGGCACCGCCTTCTGGTGCCTGGTCACCACCGGTTTGATCAGCATTGACGATTTTTCGCGACGCTGGCCCGTCTTCTTCGCGGTGGCGCTGCTAATTACCATGTTGCTACTTTGGACTCAGATCCTGGCTCCCGGCAGCAAGCGGACTTTTCGTAGCAGCATTCTCTGGTGTGTCTTCGCCTTCCGACTCGTCGTCATGTTCCTGTATTATCCCCTGGACAACTGGCTCCACGACAGCCGTCGCGCCACCGGCCTGGCACTTGCCGGGCTAGGTCAGCCCCTGCTGGAGCCGGTAACCGGCGTCGATCCCGATACAGCCCTGCCGCCCGAGCCGCCGCCGGCAACGACCTTCCATCAGCTGCGACGGGACATTCCGCGCATTTATCTGCACTCCAACGACTTTTATCAGGTCGAGACCTTCTATCTGCACAAGCCTATCGTCAATATCAGCAATCCCGTGCACGAGCTTCCCACGGATGAAGCGACACTCTACGTGCTAAGTGCCCGCAGTCCGGCCGTGCCCACGCACAACTGGGAGCCCATCAGCCCGGCAGTTGACCCGAAGTTGCGTTATCGCCTGCAGCTGTGCTTCCGGCCGGGCTCCACCCACACACAACAGCCATCGGGGCGTCAGTCCCTCCTGGCCATCCAGCGCGTTCCGGAACGACGCCATCCCGACGCCCCCCCCGCCCGCCTGCAGCTGTTTCGCGGCAGCCGACGATAAGCCCCCTCCCCGCCCCGAGCCAAGGATCATCCCATGCTTCCCTCCATCAAAGACCTCAGCTACGCCGATCTCCGCCAGTGGCTCGCCGAACGGCAACAGCCCGCTTTCCGCGCCAAGCAAATCCAGGACTGGCTGTTCAAAAAACATGCCGTGGACTTCAACGACATGGCCAATCTGCCGCTGGCGCTCCGCCAGTCCCTCGCCGAGCATTTCCGGGCCTTCACGCTAACGCCGCTCAAGACCCAGGAAGCGACGGACGAGACCATCAAGTGGCTGTCGCAACTCGGCGATGGCGAAACCATTGAGACGGTGCTGATTCGTGCTCCCGAACGCGACACGGTATGCATCAGCTCCCAGGTCGGCTGCGCCGTCCGCTGCATCTTCTGCGCCAGCGGCAAACAGGGCCTGGTGCGCAATCTCAGCTCCGCCGAGATTCTTGACCAAGTCATCCTGGCCAGCCGCGCCGTCGGCCGCCTGGTCAACAACGTGGTCGTAATGGGCATGGGCGAGCCCCTGCACAACGTCGACCAGCTGGTCGCAGCCCTGAAGCTGCTGTGTTCAGCTGACGGCCTGGGCCTCGGCGCCCGGCACGTCACTATCTCCACCAGCGGCGTGCCCGCCGCCATCCGGCGCCTGGCCGAGCTGCAGACACCCTGGAATCTCGCACTGTCCCTGCATGCCGTCAACGACGAGGCCCGCGCCAAAATCATCCCGCCGGCTAAGCGCAACCCGCTGGAAGACATATTCGCCGCCTGCGAGTACTACATGCAGAAGACCAACCGCATGATGACCCTCGAGTACATCCTCCTCGATGGCCGCAACTGCCAGCCCGAAGACGCTTCGCGCCTGGTGGACATCGCCCACCGCCTCCACGCCAAAGTCAACCTCATTCCCTGCAACAACGACAGCGGGCCATGCCGCGCGCCCGACGACGAGCTCTGCGAGCGCTTCCTCCGGCTGCTGCTCAGCCGCAAGGTCCACGCCACCCTCCGCCGCCGCAAAGGCAAGGACATCCAGGCCGCCTGCGGCCAGCTGCGCTCACAAGCGCCGGCCGCCGGCAAGGGCTCTGCAGACACTGCCAGCGCAGCGCCGCCCTCACCCGCTAGCAACCGCGAGTAAGCCCCGTTCACCCTTGGAGAATACATGAAAAAGACCGCCGATATTTTCTTTACCGCCTACGGCAGCCAGAATCTCGAACCCCAGAACAGCATCGGCGCCAAGTGGGAACGCCTGCTGGCAGCACTGCCATTGGCCAATATCGCCACTCAGCGCCGCGTCGCTGTCAAGATGCACCTCGGTGGCGGCTACGGCTTTTCCACTGTCCATCCCTACCTGGTGCGCAAGCTCGTCCAGGCGTTGTACGGCGCCGGCGCCGGCGAGGTCTTTGTCTGCGACAGCCCCAGCGCCGTGCGCCATGCCGCCGAACGGGGTTACACCACCGAAACCATCGGCTGCCAGATCGTCCCCGTCGCCGGCACCGCTGACAAATACTTCTACAGCCGGAAAATAACGCCGCCCTACCTGAGCCTGGAAGAGATCGAACTGGCCGGCGAAATCGTCGACGCCGATGCCATGGTGGACTTCGCGCACATCAAAGGCCATGGCTGCTGCGGCTTCGGCGGCGCCTCCAAGAACCTCTCCATGGGCGCCGTCGTCGGCTCCACCCGCCGCAAGCTCCACGCGCTGGAAGGCGGCCTGGACTGGGACGCGGCCCTCTGCAGCCACTGCGGCAAATGCGCCAAGCACTGCCCCAACCACGCCCTGACCTTCGCTGACGACGGCAATTTCTGCGTCGATTACCACGCCTGCAAATTCTGCCAACACTGTATCCTCATCTGCCCGCAGAAGGCCATCACCATGTCTGGCAACGGCTACCAGGCATTCCAGGAGGGCATGGCCCGCGCCAGCGCGGAAATACTCAAGACCTTCGCTGCCGGACGCACGCTCTTCATCAGCCTGCTGCAGAATATCACCGTCTTCTGCGACTGCTGGGGTATGACCACGCCCAGCCTCGTCCCCGACATCGGCATCATCGCCGGCACCGACATCGTCGCCATCGAAAAGGCCGCACTCGATCTTATCCGCAGCGAACATTTCATCCCCGGCAGCCTGCCGCCAGGCATGTCGCTCAACGGCGAGGGCCATCTTTTCGAGCAGATCCACGGCAAAAATCCCTACGTCATCGTCGACGCCCTGGAAGCACTCGGCTGCGGCACCCAAAAATACCGCCTGAAGGAAATTTCCTGACCGGCCAGGTACGCCGCGCCCCACCGCGCCCGCTCGCAGACCACTCGTCGTGGCCCGCGAGGGTCGCAAAAACAATTTTTGCGCGTTTCGCCGTTATATGACTGCGCCCCTCTTTCGACCCGTCGCCACCCTGGCGAAGCCCCTGCGTACAACCGCAACGACGAGGTACATGTCATGGACAAGCAGAAAATCGTTATTGCCCTTATCGCCCTGAATCTATGTTTTGCCGCCTCGGCGCTGTTCTTTTATCTGGACAACAGCAGCTTGCAAGACCAGCTCGCCACCCTCAGCCAAGAACGCGACGACGCCCTCGCCAAGATAACTGCCGCAGACGAGGACCGAAAACTCCTCCAGGCCCGCCTCAACGCCATCGCCAACAACGGCGATACGGAAAACGACGAGAGCAACGAAAAGCTCATGAAACTCCTGGAACAGAAGGACAAGGACATCGTTGCCCTCAAAGACGCCCTCGCCAGCGCCGACCAGCAACGCCCAGATCAACCCGAACGCCGCCGCCCCGACCGCGGCAACGACCGCCGCGGCAACATGCAGGAACGCATGGAACGATTGCGCGAAGAAGACCCCGAACGCTATGAACAAATCATGGCCTGGCGAGACAATGCCCGCAAACAAGCCGAAGAGCAACAACGCAAACGCGAAGACTACCTCGACAAAATTAACACCGCCCGCCTCAACGACGCCCAGCGCGAAGCCGTCAATGACTACCGCGCCCTTCTCCAAACCAACCACGAACTGGCACTCAATGCCATGAATGGCGATATGGAAAGCGGCCGCGAAATCTGGGAAAACCAGCGCGCCATCACCGAGCTCTCCCAATCCGTCCGCGACATCCTCATCGAACAGGCCGCCGGCAGTAAAGCAGCCGATGAAATCAAGGCCATCCTCGACATCACCAACACCGCCCCCGCCGGCTTCGGCGGCCGCGGCGGCTTCGGTGGCGGGCCCGGCGGCGGGCGCCGCTGAACTACCCGAACCGCGCCGCGCCACCCAGCCCCGATCCGCGCCGCGGGCGATCGTCCTCCTCCCCTCCGGCAGCCCGGCATCACCGCCCCCCCCGCGACGCCGGGCCTTGTCTTGCCCGCCGGCAGTACTGTCATCCCTGCCTCTCAGCTGGAAAATTGGCCCTCCGGGTATTATATAAATGCTTTTGACGCCGCGCCTAATTCAGCTCCAGCCCGAAAGCATTTTCCGTTATGACGACATTCTGGCTCATTACCGCTATTGTCCTCCTCATGCTCGCTCTGGAGCGAATAACCGTCATTGGCGTCACGCGCAATCCCCGCGGCCGCGCCTGGGTGCGGCGTTTTCCCCTCCTGCACCCGAACGCCATTTCACTCATGCGCATTCCCATGGGGCTGATCAGCATCTGGCTGGCCTACCGCGGCAACTGGCCCGGCGCCATCCTCTGGTTCGCCTTCTGGATGATCACCGACCTCAGCGACGGCACCATCGCCCGCAACTGCAGCCTCATGACCGAATCCGGTAAGTGGCTCGACCCCCTGAGCGACAAGTGCATGTACTTCCCGCCGCTTATCTACTTCTCCGTCGGCAGCACCATTTCCACGCCCATCAATCCCTGGCTGGTCGGCACTTTCCTGATCATCGACACCCTCGGCCAGGCATCGCGCCTCATCTCGCAGAAAAAAGCCGCCAATTCCTTCGGCAAGGCCAAGACCGCGCTGACAACCATCCTGCTCTCTGCCATCGCGCTTAATCAGATCGACCCCTTCTGGCTCATCACCCCGCCATTCGTCAACGCCCTCGCCTGCGCCTGCGTGATCCTGGCCTTTCTGTCCTGCTACTGCAAGGTCATCCCGGACATCTGGTACGCCAATTCATTCACCTTGGCCAATTTCCTCTGCGGCATCGCCGCCATCATCCTGGCCTGGCAGCACAAATTCATCCTCAGCCTGGTCTTGATCTTCCTCGGCCAGTTCTTCGATCTCTTTGATGGCCGCATGGCCCGCAAATACGGCTCGACCAAACGCGGACCGGTCTTTGACGACCTCGCCGACGCCACCAGCTTCGGCCTCGCCGTCGGCTGCATCATCTTCTTCTGCCTGGCCAACTACGAAGAACTGGTGCCGCCATGGGCCGCCCTCACCCTCGCTGTCTTCTTCGTCGCCTGCCTCATCTACCGCCTCTACCGCTTTCTCCATCCCACCAAAGATATGCCTGGCGGCATCTTCCAGGGCCTGCCCTCGCCCGCCGGCGCCATGCTGGCCGGATCGGCCGTGCTCATCGCCCGTAACCTCGAACACCCCTATTTCGGCCTGGGTGCCGCTGCCGTCGTCCTCCTCACCAGCGTGCTCATGATCTCAAGCGTCCCCTACCGCCATTTCGCCCGCAGCATCTGGCCATGCATCCCCCGCGGCGCCAAGCTGCTGCTCTGCATCCTCATGCTGGTCTTGACCCTTATCGCCATCACCCACAAAATCTATCGCAGCTCATTCATCTGGCTCTGCCTCGTCTCAACTGTCATCTACACCGTCGCCGGCGTCGACCGCCGAAAACCCGAGGATATCGCCGCTCAAGATCAACTCGCCAACTGCTGCGACGACGGCAGCGGCAGCGACAGCACCGCCAACGCCGGCAATCAGCGCCCATGAGCAACCCGCAACCGGCCTTCGCCATGGACCACAAAAGCAAAAATTTCTACGACCGCCTCGTGGAGCGCATGGACCGCCTGGACCCGTCCAGTCTCCAGACCTACCTGCTGCGCCTGATCAACGAAAAGGGCTTTTTCGAAGGCATTTTCAACACGATCCGCGAGGGCATCATTGTCATTGACAACAAGCTCAAGATCCGCTTCGTCAACAGCGCCTGCGAGACGCTCTTGGGCATCGGTCCCAGCGATGTCGATCAGTACATCGGCCGCTTCATCAAACATCTCGACTGGGATGAAATGCTCAGCGCCGACCCCAATGCCTGGGGCAACTTCTCCCGCCGGGAAATGGAAGTGTTCTACCCCGAACACCGCTTCTTGACCTTTTACATCATGCCGGTCGCCGAACGGCCCGACATGGCTAAAAGCGGCCTGCCACTGGCCACGCTCATCTTCCACGATGTCACCGACGTCTGCCTGGCCAACGAGAAGCACGTCGAAACCCAGAAGGTCAAGGCCATCACCCAACTGGCAGCCGGCGTCGCCCACGAGCTGGGAAATCCCCTCAATAGCCTCGGCATACACCTCCAACTCCTTCAGCGCGCCCTCAGCAAAAACTCCTCAACCGCACCTGAGTTAGCCAGCGCCGCCGAACACCTCGCTATCGCCAGCCAGGAAGTCCGCCGCCTCGACGGCATCGTCAAGAACTTCCTCAACGCGGTGCGCCCCGTCCCCCCCCAGCTACGGCCACTGGACCTCCACCAACTCCTGGCCACCGCCATCGGCTTCATGCGCCAGGAAATCGAAGACAAGAACATCCAAGTCGATATCAGTTTTCCCGATAGCATTCCCAGCCTGCTTGGCGATCGCGACCAGCTCACCCAGGCGTTCTTCAATATCGTCAAAAACGCCATCCAGGCCATGCCCGACGGCGGCCAGCTGCATATCGCCTGCAGCGTCAATGACCTCTACGTCAACCTCAAATTCGTGGACAGCGGCCGCGGCATCAGCGAACAGGAACTCAGCCGCATTCTCGAGCCCTACTACAGCACCAAGAACAGCGGTACCGGCCTCGGCCTGATCATCGTCGACCGCATCGTCCGCGCCCACGGCGGCGAACTGGCCATCGAAAGCCAATCGGGCCGCGGCGCGGCCTTCACCATCAGCCTGCCACGGCAGGCCCGCGTCACCCGCCAGCTCCAACAAAGCCCGCCCCCTCAGCCCGAAGACAATCCGCAGCCATGAGCCTCGAAAAACCCCTTATCCTCATCATTGACGACGAACGCAATACCCGCGAAGGCCTGCGTGGCGCCCTCGCCGACCAATACGAGGTGCTCCTCGCCGAAGATGGCCTCCGCGGTCTCGCACTGCTCAAAGAACACGCCGTCGACATCGTCCTCACCGACCTCCGCATGCCCGGCCTCGACGGCATGGACTTCACCCGCAAGGCCGCCAGCATGGAAAACCCGCCCCTCATCATCATGCTGACGGCGTATGGCTCCGTGCAGACCGCCGTCGAAGCCATGAAAATCGGCGCCTACGACTACCTCACCAAGCCCGTCAATCTCGACAATCTCGAAATGATGATCGCCCGCGGCCTGGACACGCTCCGCCAACGCGCCAATGCCAGCGATGAACGCAACAGCCTCGGCAACCGCGATGGCCTCGACGCCATCATCGGCAGCTCCAAACGCATCACCACGGTGTTCGCCGCCGTCCGCCAAGTTGCCGATTCACGCTCCACCGTGCTGCTCTCCGGCGAAAGCGGCACCGGCAAGGAACTCTTCGCCCAGGCTATTCACCGGCTCAGCTCCCGCGCCGACAAACCGTTCATCGCCATCCACTGCGCCGCCCTCAATGAAAACCTCCTGGAAAGCGAGCTCTTCGGACACGAAAAAGGGGCCTTCACCGGCGCCAATGAACGCGTCATCGGCCGCTTCGAAAAAGCCGACGGCGGCACGCTGTTCCTGGACGAAATCGGCGAAATCACCCCGGCAACACAGGTGAAACTCCTGCGCGTACTCGAAAGCCGCAACTTCGAACGCGTCGGCGGCGGCAGCACGATCACGGTAGACGTGCGACTCATCGCCGCCACCAACCGCGACCTGAAAGCCATGGTCGACGCCGGCACCTTCCGCGAAGATCTGTTCTACCGTCTGAATGTGGTGAATATCGCTCTGCCCCCCCTGCGCGAACGGCACGAAGACATCCCGCTCCTACTGGATTTCTACCTCAAACGAACTGCCCGTGAAAACAACAAGGCCATCGACGGCTTCAGCCCCGAAGCCGTCAAAGTCCTCGACACCTACGACTGGCCCGGCAATGTCCGCGAACTACGCAACTGCGTCGAACGCATGGTCGTTTTCGCCCGCGGCAGCACCCTCACCCTCAACGATGTCCCCGAAGACATCCGCCAGGCCGTTGGCGAACAGCTTTCTGGCACCAACGACCATCACGGCGATGCGCCCGCAACAACCACGACCGCCGATCCGCTGGACATCAAGGCCAATGAAAAAAACCTGATCATCCAGGCCCTCGCCGAATGCGGCGGCAACCGCTCACAGGCGGCCATCAAACTCAATATTAGCCGCCGCACCCTACACCGGAAACTCAACGAATACGGCATCCAGTGAGCCGATAACCGACAACTACATAATGTCGATCGGACCGATCGGACCGATCGGACCGATCGGACCGATCAAGTCGACGATCCGTCCGATCCGTCCGATCCGTCCGATCCGTCTGATCCGTCCGCGAAAAAAGACCGTCCGTCCGCTCGTTCTTCCTCAGCGCATGCGTGGGCCGATGACCCGCCCACCGTCAATGAGGTAGTCCACGCCGGTGATATAGGACGCATTCTCCGACACCAGAAAGAGGATCAGATCTGCGACTTCGCTGGGCATGCCCCAGCGTTCCAGGTAATTGCCCTCGGTTTTGCCCTTGCTTTCTTCACTGGCGATCAGCCCGGGCGAGATGCAATTGACATTGATATTGCTGCTGCCCAGCTCCATGGCCAGCGCCTTGGTAAACGACGTGATCGCTCCCTTACTGGCCGAATACACCGCCAGCCCTGGCAGACCGACATTGCCGGCAATGGACCCCAGATTCACGATCTTGCCGTACTGCCGTTCCACCATATTCCCGAGCACCGCCTGGGTCAGGAACATCGTGCCTTTCACATTCAAATCCAAGATCCACTCCCAGGAGCCATCGGGAAGGTCTTTGAAACGGACATTCTTGTGCCAACCCGCGCCGGCACAGTTCACTAGGATGTCGATTTGGCCAAAAGCCACCAAAATATCGGCAACCGCGCTTTTGACCTCAGTCTGCGCCTTTAGGTCGACCACTTTGGACAGGGCCGTGCCGCCGGCCGACCGGATGCTCTCAGCAACCGCATCAAGCCCCTCGGCATTGATATCCAACAGCGCGACCTTTGCGCCCTCTGCCGCCAGTTTCAACGCTGTCGCCCGACCAATGCCTCTGGCCGCACCACTGATCACCGCGCACTTGCCTGCAAACTTCATAGCATCATTCCCTTGCTTGGAGATTTTTACTTCGCGATAAAGCGACCATGTATGACGGAGCATCGGCGCCCGCTTACCATGCAAACTTGATTAACCCACAAAAGAATACCAACCCCAAATTGCGCACCACGACCAGTAGGGGATTTTGCACTCGCCCCTCCTCGCACCCCCGTTCATCCCTTCCCGCATTCTTCTTTACCTTATTGGGAGGGGGTCCCCCCAGGTTGGGTGGGCCGGCCTTAATGACGGGCGAAAAACTACCTCGAAACCCGCATCTTTTCAACCATTTTTTTGAAATTGCATGGAGAAACATAAACGTTCCCGACTGGCCGCTAACAACTGCCAGCGAATCACAAGACACGAAAGGGCACCCAAACAACACCAAACGCTTTCCGCGGCACGGCATTCCGTGCCGCTACAGACCCCGCACATCCGCGCAAACTGCCCATTCATTGCGTCTTGCCATCGGCGGCGTGTCTTGCCGCACATCCGCGCAAACTGCCCATTCATTGCGTCTTGCCATCGGCGGCGTGTCTTGCCGCACATCCGCGCAAACTGCCCATTCATTGCGTCTTGCCATCGGCGGCGTGACTTGCCGCACAGCGGCAAGACACGCCGCCCGTATTTGCCTTCTTCGCGCCTTCGCGCCTTCGCGTGAGAACAAAAAGACGTCGTGCCTTGGCGTAAACGGCCCATTCATTGCGTCTTGCCATCGGCGGCGGGACTTGCCGCACAGCGGCAAGACACGCCGCCCGTATTTGCCTTCTTCGCGCCTTCGCGCCTTCGCGTGAGAACAAAAAGACGTCGTGCCTTGGCGCAAACGGCCCATTCATTGCGTCTTGCCATCGGCGGCGGGACTTGCCGCACAGCGGCAAGACACGCCGCCCGTATTTGCCTTCTTCGCGCCTTCGCGCCTTCGCGTGAGAACAAAAAAACGTCGCGCCTTCGCGTAAACGGCCCATTCATTGCGTCTTGCCATCGGCGGCGGGACTTGCCGCACAGCGGCAAGACACGCCGCCCGTATTTGCCTTCTTCGCGCCTTCGCGCCTTCGCGTGAGAACAAAAAGACGTCGTGCCTTCGCGTAAACGGCCCATTCTTTGCGTCTTGCCATCGGCGGCGGGACTTGCCGCACAGCGGCAAGACACGCCGCCCGTATTTGCCTTCTTCGCGCCTTCGCGCCTTCGCGTGAGAACAAAAAGACGTCGTGCCTTCGCGCCTTCGCGTCTTCGCGTGAGAACAAAAAGACGTCGTGCCTTCGCGCCTTCGCGCCTTCGCGTGAGAACAAAAAGACTTCGCGCCTTCGCGTGAGAAAAAAGAAACCGCGGCGGTCACAGCTTATCAGCCGTAACCGCCGCGGTTATTCATCAGACCGTCAACAGGTAAGTTCCCGGTGGCGGCGCTATTGCCTGATCATCAGATACCGAGCATCTGGCGGACGTTGGGGAGCTGTCCGGCACTACCGAGTTTGACGTTTTTGGCGGCGATGAATTTGGCATATTCGGTCATGAAGATCTTGCCGGCGGGGCGCAGATCGAAGTCCTTCGGGTCGTCGCGGAAATGCTCGCGATGGACGCGGCACCAGACCAGACGGCCGTCGGTGTCGATGTTGATCTTGGTGACGCCGAGTTTCGCGGCCTGGGCGAACTGGTTGTCGTCAACGCCCTTGGCGCCGGCGATTTGGCCGCCAGCGGCATTAATGCGGGCGACTTCCTCCTGCGGGACGGAGCTGGAGCCGTGCATGACCAGCGGGAAGTTGGGCAGCTGGCGTTGGATTTCTGCCAGGACGTCAAAGTGCAGGCCCTGCGTGCCGGTGAATTTGAAGGCGCCGTGGCTGGTGCCGATAGCGCAGGCGAGGCTGTCCACGCCGGTGCGGGTGACGAATTCCTTCGCCTGGGCGGGGTCCGTCAGCTTTGCGTCGGCTTCGCTGACCGACACGTGTTCTTCCACGCCGCCGAGCTGGCCGAGTTCGGCTTCGACGACCAGGCCCTTGGCATGGGCGGCGTCGACCACGCGCTTGGTGATCTCGATATTTTTGTCAAAAGACTCACTGCTAGCGTCAATCATCACCGAGCTATAGAAGCCGCTCTGGATGCAATCCATGCAGGTGGCCTCGTCGCCGTGGTCCAGGTGCACAGCAAAAACGGCTTCGGGAAAGACCTTGTCAGCGCTGCGGATGATGCCTTCCAGCATCAATTTGTTGGTGTAGGAACGGGAGCCTTTGCTGATCTGGATGATGAAGGGCGCCTTGCTGTCAATATTGCCCCGGAACAGGCCCATGCACTGCTCGAGATTGTTGATGTTATACGCGCCAATCGCGTACTTGCCATAGGCGGCTTTGAACAGATCTTTGGTGGTGACAATCATCGTGATTCCCCTTGCTTCTTGGTTTTCCAGAACGACAACCACGCCCAAAACTGCGTACGGGAGTTGCCATACAGACGAAACTTGGCTAATATAATACACGAACTCTATTTTGTGCGCCCGTTCGCCGCCGGCGACGGTATATTCGTTCCCTCCGAGCCTGTTTTTTCATCCCGACCAAAGCGCTCGCACCTGTCGACGCCGGTCAGGCAGAAAGGTCCTCAGCCGTGCGATTTCAATGCAGCCACTGCCAAGCCATCCTGGACATTGAAGATTGTGACCCCGGCGAGCTAGTGCAATGCGGGCAGTGTGAAAGCGCAGTTACGGCGCCGCTGTCAACAACGTCGCCCGGCGCACTGATCGGCGATTTCATTATCAAGCGCGAACTCGGCGTCGGCGGCATGGGCACGGTCTACCTGGCCCACCAGGCGACCCTGGACCGGGACGTCGCCATCAAAGTCCTCCTGCCCAGTTTTGCCGCGGACGCAGCTTTCATCGAGTCATTTATTCGCGAGGCCCGGGCCGCCGCCGCCGTCAATCACCCGAACATCGTCCAGGCCTATGCCGTCAACAGCGAAAACGGCCTGTTTTATTTTGCCATGGAGTATATCGACGGCAAGACCCTCAAGCAGTCTCTTGCCGAGGAAGGCCGGCTGCCAGCAGAGCGGGTCATCGACATCGCCACCGACGTCGTCGCCGCCTTGGGTTTCGCCTGGAAAGAGCGCAAGATTGTCCATCGCGACATCAAGCCGGACAACATCATGATGGCCAACACCGGCCACGCCAAGCTGGCCGACCTCGGTCTGGCCCGCAAGATCACCGAAACCAATCCCGATGGCAGTTCCGAACTGTTCGGCACGCCCCAGTACATTGCGCCAGAGCTTCTGTTCGGCTATTCGCCTGACGCGCGCAGCGACATCTACAGCCTCGGCTGCACCCTCTATCACCTCGTCAGTGGCCAATCTCCAGTGGAAGGACAAACACCCGAAGAGATCGTCAATCAGCATATCTTCAAGCCAATGACGCCACTGCTTGAGGTCGCGCCGGACGCTCCCCCCGGCCTGGCCGCAATGATTGAACTGATGATGGCCAAACGACCCGCACAGCGCTACCCGGACTACGACCTCATCGCCGCTGACCTCAAGCTGGTCAAAGCCGGCAGAATGCCCGCCCATAACGCGGCCCCCGATGCCCAACTGCCCATCGACGGCGACAGCGACAACCCATTCGCCGTCCCCAATGGCTCCGAATCAATCATAAGCCACAGCCACGCGACACCGCCGACACCCAAAAAGAAAATGACCTTCAGCGCCACGCCCAAAGCCCCCGGTGCCACTGACAGCACGCCACCCAGCACTACCAACAGCACGCCTGCTGACGACGCCGACAGCGGCAGTTCGCAGAGCATTGCGCCGGTCACCGACAAGCCCAGAAGCAAAATGCCCATGCTGATTGGCGCCGTCGTGCTCCTCCTCGCCCTGGGCGGCGGCGGCGCCTGGTTCGCCATGTCCCGCGCCAGCGGCGATAGCGGCGAGGCCGGTGGCGCGGCGACAGACGGCGGCACCAAGGACGGCGTCGCCATCGTCAAGGCGATGATCAGCAGCCAGAAGCCCGAAAATGAGATTTTTGCCGAACTCAATCGCCTGGCGACAAGCATGGCTCCCGACAAAGCTGGCTACAACGACTTCCTCGCCGTCGCGGCGCCGTACGTCGAAAAAGCCCTCGCGCAGGCCCGCGAGGCCGACATCACCGCCGAAAAGGAGCGCTGGCAGGCGCTGGCGCTGGCCGCCAAGGCTGAAACCGAGCGCATCGCCGCCGAAGAAGCCAAGAGGGCCGAGGAGGCCAAAAAAGCCGAGGAGGAGGCCCAGCGCCAGGCCGAAGCCGAAGCCGAAACCCAGCGCCAGCTTGAGCGGCTCAACGAGCAGAAAGCCGCCCTGCGCGACCAGATGCTGCAGAAAACCAACGCAATGGACTTCAGCGGCGCCCGAATTCTCTTCTCGCCCATGCTTGCCAGCAATGACCCCGCCACCAGGAACTGGGCCGAGCTGTGGACGAAGGTCCTCAACGATGCCGACAAGTACTACAAGCTGATCCGCAACTCCAAAGAAAAACTCGCCGGAATCAAAATGCCCGTTCTGGGCGATAAAATCAAATGGCAGATCGACAGCGTCGTATACGACAAAGTCAACATCAAACGCGTCCGCCAGGTCGTCGACAAAGACGGCAATGACCGCATTGAAGAATTGACAGGCAGTCTTGAAATCGACCAGCTACTCTTCCCGCAGCTTGAGGCTATCAACCACAAGCTGGCCGAGACCGAGAGTCTCTCGCCGATTGAGGTCGGCCAACTCAGCGCCAATTTCCTGCTGGCTCGCGGCGCCTACCTCGCCCCTATCACGGGCTTCCTGCAAAAACTCGGCGCGCCACAGGAACTCCAGGACGAAGTCGCCAATCTTAGCGGCCAGTACTACATGCAAAACCAACTCGAATTCCTCCGCAAACTCAACAAAACACAAGCAACCGAACTTGCTGGACTGCTCAAAAACAGCGACCCGACCGCATTTGCCACTGTCGCCGACGAGGTCCAGCAGATCATCGGCGACAAATAGCCCACGGCCGAAAACGGATCCCCTTTCCGCCCCTGGCGCTGCCGGATATCACCATGCGAATCGTCCATTTCTCCGACATCCACGCCGGGCTTTTCCCGCGCAGCGCCGCGGCACTGACTGACAAACGGCTCCTCGGCGCGCTCAATTACCTGCTGCGCCGGCGCCATGCCTGCCGGCCCGAGCGCGTAGAGCGCCTGGCCTCGCGCCTTGAGCAACTCCGCCCCGACTGGGTGGTTTGCAGTGGTGACCTCAGCAGCATTGGTTCGCCGGAGGAATTTGCTCTTGCCTGCGACTGGCTCCGGCCCATTCGCGAGCTCGCTGGCGATCGCTTTATCTACGTGCCGGGCAACCACGACGTCTATGTGCGCGACCAGGCCTGCCGTCGCGCCCTGGCGGCGTCTTTCCACGAGCTCAACAGCCACCGCTGGCAGCTCGCCGACCTGCCGCTGGCCATGACCAGCACAGACGCCCAGCTGGTGATGATCCCAGGCGCCGTACCCGTCGGCATGCTCCGCTCCTCCGGCCGCCTCAGTGACAACGAGGAGGCGCGCCTGGCGGCCATCCTCAGCGAGCCGCGCCCCGCCGGGGCCATCCGCGTCGGCATCGGCCATTTCCCGCCCTGCCACGCCGACGGCCGGCCCCTTGGCGCACGGCGCGCGCTCGCCGGTGCCGACGCCATTCTCGAGCATCTGACCGCCGGTCGGTTGGACGTCCTCCTCTGCGGACACATCCACGACCCATTCGCTTACGCCCTGCCCAATCGCTCGGCAGTTCTCTGTGCTGGCTCGCTCACATTGACGGGCTCGTTCCTGGTCTTAGATTATGAGCCCGGCCAACATTGGTCCTCGCAGTTCCACCACGTTGACACGGACTGAGCCCCGCCGGCCAGCCGCAAACGTCCACCCAAGGGAGACTTATCATGAAGCACTATCTGGCCTTTGATCTCGGCGCCTCCAGTGGCCGCGCCATACTCGGCAGCATCGACCAGGGCAAAGTCACCCTGAAAGAACTGCATCGCTTCGAAAATGGCGGCATCGCCATCAACGGCGGTCTCTTCTGGAACTTCCTCGGCCTCTTCAATGAACTCAAGATCGGCCTCAAAAAAGCCGTGGACAGCGGCGTCGAGCTCGCCGGCATCGCCGTCGACACCTGGGGCGTCGATTACGCCCTGATCGACAAAAACGGCTTCTTCGCGGGCATGCCCCGCCATTATCGCGACAGCCGCACCGACGACGTCATGCCATGGGCCTTCGCCAAGATCTCCCGCGACGACATCTACCGCCAGACCGGCATTCAGTTCATGAGCCTCAACTCCGTCTTCCAGCTGGCCGCGTCCGTCCGCGATGGCGATTGCAGCCTCGGCATTGCCGAAAAGCTGCTCTTCATGCCGAACGCGCTGACCTACCTGTTCTGCGGTGACGCCACGGCCGAGTACAGCATCGCCACGACCTCCCAGTTCTACAACCCCACCACGCGCGACTGGGCCTGGCCCATCATTGACGCCCTTGGCGTCAAACGCAGTCTTTTCCCGGCCATCACGCCGGCCTGCACCCGCGTGGGCACCCTCCTGCCGGCCTTGCAGGAAGAACTCAAATGCGGCCCCATCCCCGTGATCCTTGTCGGCTCCCACGACACCGCGTCGGCCGTAGCGGCCGTGCCGGCCACTGGCGACAAATCCTGGGCCTACCTGAGCAGCGGCACCTGGAGCCTCCTCGGTATCGAACTCGACCAGCCACTGATCAGCGACAAGGGCCTCCAAGCCAACTACACCAACGAAGGCGGCGTCGGCGGCAAAATTCGCTTCCTCAAAAATATCATGGGCCTGTGGCTGATCCAGGAATGCCGCACGGAATGGAAGCGCCGCGGCCTCAAATACACCTTCGATGAGCTCGACGCCATGGCTTCTGACGCCGCGCCATTCCGCTCCTTCATCGACCCCAACGACCAGCGCTTCATCGCTCCCGGCGACATGCCCGCGCGCATCGCCGAGTACTGCGTCGCCACTGGTCAGCCCAAGCCCGAGACGCCCGGACAGATTCTCCGCACCGCGTTGGAGTCGCTGGCCATGCGTTACCGCCAGTCGCTGGAAGAAATCGAGGCCATCAGCGGCAAGCCCATTGAGCTGCTGCACCTCGTCGGTGGCGGCTGCAAGAACATCATTCTCAACCAATTCACGGCCAATGCCATCCAGCGGCCGCTGCTGACCGGCCCCGTCGAAGCCACCGCGCTGGGCAATATCATCGGCCAGGCCATCGCCACCGGCGACATCGCCAGCCTCCAGCAGGGCCGCGACATCATCCGCGCCAGCACCGATGCCGTTAGCTACCAGCCGCAGGACAAAGACGCCTGGAACGGCGCCTACCAGCGTTTCCTCAAGGTCACCAAAGCATAAGCAGCCGTCACGGCAGCGGCAAGAGCAGGCCGGCGCAGTAGCCGCCAGCACCCGCCGCCGCTTGCCGCCAAGAGTTATCAACCCGGCCACGCAGCAGCAGGCCACCCCATCGTCATTCCTGCCGCAGCGTGGCCGCTGCCCGGAACGCCAGCGCCACGCCGCACCCCGCGACGCACGCCATCCCAACCCTTCACGTCCGCCTCGCCACGTCAGGAATCCATGCCAAGCACCCTGCCTCATTTTGATGTCATCGTCATCGGCGGCGGCCACGCCGGTTGCGAAGCCGCGCTTGCCGCCGCCCGCCTCGGCGCGCGCACGCTGCTGCTGACGATGAACAACGACCACATCGCCCAGATGTCCTGCAACCCCGCCATCGGCGGCATCGCCAAAGGCCAGGTCGTACGCGAAATCGATGCCCTCGGCGGCGAAATGGCCGCCAACACCGACGCGACTTCCATTCAGTTCCGTATGCTCAACGACACCAAGGGCGCCGCCGCGCTCTCCCCACGCGCACAATGCGACCGCATGCTCTACCAGAAGCGCATGAAATTCGTCCTCGAACGACAGGACAATTTGAGCATCCACCAAGCCGAAGTCGTCGGCCTGGAAACCGCCAACGGCCGCGTCTGCGGCGTCAAGACGGTCTTTGGCGACTGCTGGCCCTGCGCCGCCGCCGTGATCTGCACGGGGACCTTCCTGGGCGGCAAACTCCACTACGGCCTCAGTTCCTGGCCGGGCGGCCGCGCCGGCGACGCCGCGGCCCTGGCCTTCGCCAAGGACCTCCACGACGGCCTCGGGCTGGAAATGGGTCGCCTGAAAACCGGCACGCCAGTGCGCGTCCTCGGCCGCAGCATCGACTTCAGCGCCATGACGCAGCAGGGGCCCGACCCAGCTCGCCGGCGCTTCTCTTTCCGGCCGGCGGCCAGCGCGCCCGTACCCGTCTTCGACGCCCTGTCGCTCGCCCAGCGCCCCTGCTACATCACCTACACCAACGACGCGACCGCCCAAGCCGTGCGCGACAACCTCGACCGCTCGCCGCTCTACTCCGGCCGCATCGACGGCGTCGGCACCCGCTACTGCCCGTCCTTCGAAGACAAGGTCGTGCGTTTCGCCGATCGCCCCCGCCACCACGTGTACCTCGAACCCGAAGGCGACAGCACCGACGAGTATTACCTCAACGGCATTTCCACCAGTCTGCCCGTAGACGTGCAGTGGCTGATGGTCCGCTCGCTCCCCGGGCTGGAAAACGCCCAGATCAGCCGCTACGCCTACGCCATCGAATACGACTTCGTCTTCCCGCATCAGCTCGACCTCAGCCTGGCCTTGCGCCGCTGGCCCAATCTCTTCCTCGCCGGCCAGATCAACGGCACCAGCGGTTACGAAGAAGCCGCCGCGCAGGGCCTGGTCGCCGGCGTTAACGCCGCCCGCTGCGTCGCCGACCAAAGTGGCCCGCTGACCTTGCGCCGCGACCAAGCATACATCGGCGTCATGATCGACGATCTGATCAGCAAGGACATCGCCGAGCCGTACCGACTCTTCACCAGCCGCGCTGAGTACCGCCTCAGTCTCAGGCAGGACAATGCCGACCGGCGCCTCACCGCCATCGGCTACCAATTCGGCCTGGCCAGCGCCAGCGAGCACCAGCGCGTACAGACCCTCGAAAAGGACATCGCCGAAGCCCGCCAGGTCATCCAGGGCATCCGCTGCGGCGGCAAGAATCTCTGGGAGCTGATGAAGCAGCCCGACTTCATTTACGCCGATCACCCCGACCTGCCGCAATTCAGCCCGCGCGTCCACGAACAGCTCACCATCGAAGCGCGCTACGCCGGCTATATTGCCCACCAGGACATGCAGGCTCAGGCGCTGCGCAAACTCGACAACTGGAAAATCCCCCCAGACTTCGATTTTCATCTCCCCGGGCTGAGCGCCGAGGCCGTCAGCAAACTCTGCAAACGTCAGCCAGCGACCCTCGGCCTAGCCTCGCGTATTGACGGCGTCACCCCCGCCGAAGTCGCCCTCCTGCAAGTCCGCCTGAAGGCCTTCAGCGCCGCTCACAGTCACGACCAGCACGAGGAGCCGCCAGCACCATGAGCATCATCCGCGTCCTGCCAGCCGAAATCGTCGGCCGCATCGCTGCCGGCGAAGTCATCGAACGGCCGGCGTCCGTCGTCAAGGAGCTGGTGGAAAACGCCATCGATGCCGGCGCCACCCGCATCCGCGTCAACGCCGAACAAGGCGGTCAGCGCATGATCCAAGTGATCGACAACGGCTGCGGCATGGACCGCGACGACGCGTTGCTCTGCCTGGAAACCCACGCGACCAGCAAGATCACGCGCGATGGCGACGTCGGCCAGATCAGCACCCTGGGCTTTCGCGGCGAAGCACTCCCCAGCATCGCCTCGGTCAGCCGCTTCCTGCTGCAAACCCGCCAGGCCGACAGCGTCACCGGCACCGAGGTCAGTGTGGACTTCGGGACCATCCGCGATGTCCGCGAATGCGGCTGTGCGCCAGGCACGAACATTCGCGTCGGCCAGCTCTTCGCCAATCTCCCCGCCCGCCGGCGCTTCCTGAAAGGGCCGGACACCGAAGACGGCCACATCGAAGAGATGCTGCTCATGCTGGCGCTGTCCCGCCCGGAACTGTCGCTTACCCTCACCCTCAATGGCCGCGAACAGCTGCGTGCCAACGCCTGCACCCAACTCGGCGAACGCGTCGCCATGCTGCTCGGTCAGGAGTCTTTCGCCGCCATGCTGCCCGTGGACTACGAGGAAAACGGCGTCTTCGTCCGTGGCTTCGTCAGCCGTCCCGGCTTCACCCGCTCATCGCGCCGCGAACAACGTGTCTTCATCAACGGTCGCGCCGCCGCCGCCGAAACGGTCTTCTTCGCCATTCGCGACGCCTTCGACACTCTGGTCATGAAAGGCCGCTATCCCGGCGCCGTACTCTATATCGACCTCGCTCCCGAACGCGTGGACGTCAACATCCACCCCGCCAAACGCGAAGTGCGCTTCCGCGATCCGCGCGAAACCGGCAACATCATCGCTGCCGCCATCCGCCGCGCTCTGCGCAGTATGCCCGGCGGCAGCGAAGAAGTCATCGACCTCAGCAGCTCACCCGGCGCCGCCCTGCCGCCGGCGATGCCCATCAACGCCCCACGACAGGTCAGCCTGCCCATGGCCACCACCGGCATCGGCACCGCCAATCACCACGCGTTCCCGCCAGACGGCAATGCGCATGACACCGGCAATGAGAACGATGAGCCAGATATGACCGCTGCCGCCCCATTCCCGCCGCCACCGCCCACGACGGCCGCAACGCCATATCCCGCAGCTCCAACCGCGGCCGCGACATCATTACCGCCGCCCACGCCCGCAGCGCCGTTCCCCCCAGTGTCCGCTTTTCACCCCGCGCCGCCCACGCCGACGCCATTCCCGGACCCTGCGCCTGCCAACCAACTTGCCGGCCAGCCAACTTTCCCAGATACGCGCCCTCCCGCCCGGCCCGGCGTCCTGGCCAATCCCGCCCATGCGGTCTCGCCAATGCCGGGAACCGCGCCAGCCATACTCGGAACGCCCGCAACGGCCACGCCGGAGGCATCACCAACTGCATTTGGACCAACCACGCCCACCGCGCCCGGCCCCCAGACGGATGCCACCGGCGCAGCCACTCCGACGCAGGGAACAATGCCTACCGCACCCGGCCCCCAGGCGAATGCCACCGGCACACCCGGCGCGCCCAACGCCGGCCTGCGTCCTGCACCGCCGGTGAACAAAGACCTCGCGCAGCTGCGGCTTTGCGGCCGTTTGGGCCGACGCTATGTACTGGCCGAAGCGCCCACGGGGCTGGTCGTGGTCGATCTCCAGGCCGCCCATCAGCGCATTCTTTTCGAGAGGCTCCTCGCGGCAATGAACGACCAACGCCAGACCCGCCAGCAGCTGCTCTTGCCCGTCACCCTCAATCTCAGCCTGGAAGAAACGCGCTTCCTCCGCCGAGAAATCGGCCACTTCGACACCCTCGGCTTCACCATCGAGCCCTTCGGCGGCACCACCTTCCTCATCACCGCCGTGCCCCCCGCCTATCCCAACCAGGACATCGCCAAGGCCCTGCGTGATATCCTCGACGACCTCCGCCAAAGCTCGGTCACCAACCGCCAGAGTGCCATCCACATCGCCCAGGCGGCATGCCGCCATGCCCACCGCGGCAAAGAAGAACTCAGCGAGCTGGAAATCCGCGCCCTCCTCGACGGCCTCGCCCGCAGCACCATGCCATACGCATGCCCCAATGGCCACCCAACCATGGTGCACATCACCTACAGCGAACTCGACAAACGCTTCCAGGGGTGATCCCAGGCCAATCTTCCGACGGATCCGACGGATCCGACGGATCAGACGGATCGGACGGATCTAGTCATCGGATCCGCCCGATCCGTCCGATCCGTCCGCGACATCACGAAAAAATGATCGGTCCGATCCGTCCGATCCGTCCGCGATAACACGAAAAAATGATCCGTCCAATCAGACCGATCCGTCCGCGATAACACGAAAATACGATCCGTCCGCGACAAAGACCATTGGTTCACCCAGGGCATTTCATTGCCGCGAAGCGGCAGAAGCGCTGAAAGCGCGAAACATACCAGCCCAGGGCAAGCACGCTGAAAGCGCGCGCCGCCCTGGGTAAAACGGCGACTCTATTCGTGTTCCTCGGCCTCTTTGGCCTCAGTCGGCGAAGCTGACTGAGGCCAAAGAGGCAATGGAACTCATGCCCAGCAGATGCATTTGGCTATATTGCGCATAGTCATCGGCTTGTGGGTCGCCCACCGAAGGCTCGTCCCTCCCTCCCCGGCGCGAGCGGCAGCCGCGCAGCGGCGACGCACGCGCCGAAAGAGATGGGATAGAGAGGGGAGCGCGAGGGGGGAGAAAGGGGCAATGCCCCTTTCTCCCCCCCTCGCATTACCACCCCTCGCAAAATCTCCCCCTCTTACTGCTTCATCAGGCTTACAACCGCATCCGCGCGGGCGGCGAGTGCCTGGTCGTGGGTGACCATCACCAGTGTTTTGTTGCCAGTGGCGCGAAGTTCGGCGAGAATGGCCATGATATCGGCGGCGGCGGCGGCATCGAGATTGCCGGTGGGCTCATCGGCCAGGATGACATCCGGGTCATTGATCAGCGCCCTGGCGATGGCCACCCGTTGTTGTTCTCCGCCGGAGAGTTCCTGCGGCCGGTGTTCCAGGCGTTCGCCCAGGCCAAATCGTTCCAGCCACTGCCGTGCCTTGGCGAAGGCGTCGTCGCGCGCCTCGCCCCAATGCAGCGCCGGCAGCGCGGCATTTTCCCACGCGCTCAGCTCGGGAAAAAGATGGTACGCCTGAAAGACAAAGCCGATGCGCCGCCGGCGCAACGCCGTCAAGCGCCTGGCCGACAGCGTCGCCAGGTCCACGCCTTCGAGCATCACCGCGCCGCTGGTTGGCCGGTCCAGCCCCCCCAGCAGATGGAGCAGCGTCGTCTTGCCCGACCCCGACGGCCCCACCAGCGCGGTCCACTGTCCGCGCTGTACCGTGAAATTCAGTCCGCAAAGGACCTTCACCACCCCGCCGGCAAGCCGGAAGTCCTTGTGGAGGTCCTTGACATCGTATAAAGATTCGCCTGCTGTCATGCTATGGTCCTTGTGCGCTCAGACGTCATCCTGCAGGGCCTTTGCCGGCGCCATGGCCGACGCATAGAGCGCGGGCACCAGCGCCGCCAGGACGCAGATGCTCAACGACAGCGCGACGATCCGGCCAAGGTCTGCCGCCGTCGTCAGCGCGGGTATTTGCGTTAAGTGGTAGAGTTCGGCCGGGAAGACATCGTGGCCCATGATGGCGCTGAGCAACGCCGCGATCTGGTTGCGGCAGGCCATCACCAGCAGCCCCAGCCCTGTGCCCAAGCTCGTGCCGATCACGCCGATCACCGCGCCCTGCAGCAAGAAAATGCGCGCGATCAGCCAGCGGGACATCCCCACGGCCTTCAACACGCCGATCTCCCGCGTCTTCTGCACCACCACCGTGATCAGCGTCGCCGCAATGCTGAACGATGCCACCAGCACAATGAAGGCCATCAGGAAGGACATGAGATTCTTCTCGACCCGCAGCGTCCCGAACAGCAGCTGATTGCGTTCCTGCCAGGTCACCACGTCGGCCGGCAGCAGCGCCTCGCGCAGCGTCTGCACCAGCGCGTCCATGCGCATCGGGTCAGCTACCTTGCCCTGTACGCAAGTCGCCGCGCCCCACTCGTAGCCGAACAACTCCGCGGCCTGATCAAGAGTCACGAAAATCACATTGTCGTCAAAATCCGCCACGCCCGTGCTGAAGAGCCCGACGACGTGCACTTCCTCAGGCAGGTAAATTACGTCAGGCTGGCTGATATCGACCTGCCCGTCGTCTTTCCAGGTGACATTCTGGGTGAGGCGCGCCGGCGAGTGGATGAGCATCTGGTCGCCGATGCGCAGGCCGAGCTGCATGGCCAAGCGCTGGCCAATGATCGCCTCGCCGTCGCGAATGTCAAAGCGGCCAATAAAGCCCTTCGCCGCCACATTGCTGACTTCTTTTTCCAGCGCCGGCACAATTCCCCGCAGCATCTTCGGCTGGATGCTCTGCCGCAGCTGGATCAGCGCCGACCCCTCAATCAGCGGTGAGCATTGCACGCCGTGCTCGCGCAAGGCCGCCATCATGGCCGCCGGATCGCCAATCACGGCTTCATAGCGCGGATAGACCTGCAGGTGCGCCTGCATGTTCATGATGCCACGACGGATGTCGCGGTCAAAACCAGCCATCACCGAGCTGACAATTAGCAGGATGGCCACGCCCAGGGTCGGCCCCAGTATGGACAACAGCGTGATGACCGACACAAAAGTGCGCTTCGGCCGCAAATAGCGAAACGCCAGAAAAAAATCAGCAGGCAGACGCATTCGTTCCCTTTATGCCACCAACGCCAATACAGTCATCCTCACCCCAATGCGTCTTGCCCGTAACGCCTGCGCCGCTCATTTATACGGCACTACCGTCAGATAGCTGTTGAAGGTATAGACGGTCTTCTTAGCCTCGCCATTGGTGACGTACTCCTGGTTGAACAGGTCCGCAAACTGCCCCGGGCTGCCAATCGCCGCCACATGCCCGTCGATAAAGGCAAAATTGCCCGACGAGCCATGCGCGCCAACCCAGAAGTAGCGGCTGCGCCCAGACTCCAACGGGAAAACCGGCCCCCACTGATAGCCATTGGCCTCGGTCAATTGCGAAGCAGACCCCTCCAGTCCATGCGAGTCGCCAATCCACACATACGACGACGGGCCCTGGATCTTGCCGGTAAAAAGAAAACCATCTCTCTGGGCAGAATTATAGGCCGAGGGAGGAGTCGTAAAATAGCCGGTCGGATTGAAGTCCCGACGGTTGCCGTAGATGTTATAGGAGCCCTTGTACACAAAGGGCTTGCGGCCGGGGCAGACCGTCTCGTCCGGCGTCGTGTCAGATAAATACTTGCTGCCCGTGTTGTAGCCGCCCGTTAGTGACGTCACCCAGTTCGATGACCAGTTGGTGTTATAGATCAACGCACCACCAAAATCGTCCGTATAGAGCATGATCGACTGCATGCACTGCTTCAAATTGTTCACGCAATTGACCGCCCGCGCCTTTTCCCGCGCCTTCGCCAAGGCCGGCAGCAGCATCGCCGCCAATATCGCAATGATCGCAATCACCACCAACAGCTCAATCAGGGTAAATCGCAACAATTTCATCGTGATGTCCTCCTTGGGTGACGGCAAAAGGCCCCAAAAACCAAATTAACCGGCGGAACCCGGAACTCGCCCTAACTATAGCAAAATAATATCCCCGACGCAATAGCAAAACACAGAAAAGACGAATCAACGGCAATGCCTCACTTTTTGATACCAGCCGGTCCCAAGGACCACCAGGGACCGTGGGGACTGATTGGCGCTGCGCTGGGGCGAGGACTCACGACTCATAAGGCATGGTCCCATGGATTGGACCGTGGGGACTTTCGGGACCATGGGGAATGACGCATTGGACTCCTGGGAGCGTGGGGACCACCGGTGGCGCTGCGCTGGGGCGAGGACTCACGACTCATAACCTGGATTCCCGGGAAATATAACAAGGCGCGCCTCGCGCCTTTCATTTTGAGCTAAAAAAAACGTCTGCCGGGCTCTTGCCCGGCTTGTTTTTTGCTCTTCATTGTTATATTATATAACTAGTTCCATCTTGTTGTTGTCTATCACTGGTTCACGGAGGCAAGACCATGGCAGATTCTGAAGGCGCTTCGCCGAAACGGCGGGTTCAGGTGATCAATGGCGTTCCGCGGGTCTACGAGGACTACCCTTACTGGGACACGGAAAAAAAGCAATGCCGTCATCGGCGCACCTACATCGGCCGTCTGGACGAGCAAGGCGCCTTCATTCCCAGCAAGTCCTACTTGGCCGGCCAGGCCTTGTCGGCTGTAGATGTGGTCAAATCGGCGGACCGTCGTTTTTACGGTGCCGGCTATTTGTTGGATCATATCGGCAAAGTGACTGGCGTTGAGGCGGATATCGCCCAGAGCTTCCCGTCCATGAAAGATCAGATCATCTCTTTGGCCTACTTTCTGGTACAGGAGGGAGAAAGCGCCGTCTATCGTTTTCCGCGCTGGATGCTTTCCCACTGGCATCGCCTCACCCACGCATTGGGGTCACAGGGCATCAGTCGCCTGTTCGGCAGCATCCCCGAGGAAGCCAAGCTGGACTTTTTCCGCCTGCAGGCCAAGCGCCGCCTGGAACGGGAATACCTTGCCTATGACACGACCAGCATCTCGTCGTACTCCGAACTGATCAAGCAGGTCAAGTACGGTCACAACAAGGATCGCGAGCGCCTGCCGCAGATCAATCTGGCCATGGTGTTTGGGGAGGAGTCGGGACTCCCCGTTTACTACCGCTTGCTGCCGGGTAACATCAGTGACATCAGCACCATGGAAAACATGATTGCCGACGCGGCGTTCCTTGAGTTCGCCAAGGTGAAACTGGTCTGGGATATGGGCTTCTTCAGCGCGAAGAATGTCAACGCCCTGTATCACGCGCACTATAAATTCATCGGCGGCCTGCATCCGGACACGACCCTGGCCTGCAGCAGCGTGAAAGCGGTTAGGGACGGGCTGGTTCACTACGCCAACTATATTGAGGCTGACGATGTCTATTGCATCAGCACCATGATCAATTGGGACTATGCCTGGAGCATGCGCAATGGCGGTGAAGAACGGGGGAAGCGCCGCATGTACGTCCACGTGTACTATAATGAGCAGCGCGCGGCGGCGGAAAGGGCCCAGTTCAACCACGACCTGAAGGAACTCAAGACCGCCGTGCAAAGTGGCAAAGCCACGGACGCGCAGCTGAAGAGGGCGCAACGGCTGCTGACCATCAAAACCACACCGGTCAAGGGAACTCGAGTCGAGTACAATGATGAGGCTATCAAGCAGCACACGAACGATTTTGGCTACTTCGTGCTGTTGTCCAATGACGTGAAAGAAGGAGACAAGGCTCTGGAGTGCTACCGGAACAAGGACCTGGTGGAAAAGACCTTCAACAATCTGAAGAACCGCCTGGATTTCAACCGCACGCTGGTCAGTTCGGTTGAAAACCTCGAAGGCAAGCTGTTCGTGGAATTTGTCGCTCTGATCTACATCTCCTACATCCACAAGGTCATGAAAAGCAGGAATCTGTACCGCAACTATTCCATCCAGAGCCTGCTGGATGAACTCGACGTCATTGAGCGTTTCGACTATCAGGGGCAACGCGCACGATACAGCGAAATCACTGAAAGACAACGGCAAATCTATGAGGCCTTCGGCATCCTGGCCCCCGATGGCAAGCCGTCCAAGACCTACAAGCCGGAGGCGGCGGCCGCCGCCACCCCCGCCCCGGAGGCATAGTTATATTTCCCGGGAATCCAGGTCATAAGGCATGGTCCCATGGATTGGACCGTGGGGACTTTCGGGACCATGGGGAATGACGCATTGGACTCCTGGGAGCGTGGGGACCACCGGTGGCGCTGCGCTGGGGCGAGGACTCACGACTCATAAGGCATGGTCCCATGGATTGGACCGTGGGGACTTTCGGGACCCTGGGGAATGACGCATTGGACTCCTGGGAGCGCCGCCGTCCCGGCGGCATCATTCCTGGGAGCGCCGCCGTCCCGGCGGCATCATTCCTGGGACCGCCGCCGTCCCGGCGGCATCATTCCTGGGACCGCCGCCGTCCCGGCGGCATCCATCCTGGGACCGCCGCCGTCCCGGCGCTTTTCGGCCCGGAGCGGCCAGATTACGTCGTCTGATTGGCCAAGTTCGGCCCGGAGGGCCGTACCATGCATAGCCCCGGGTGAGGCGCCCGGAGGGCGCCGCAACCCGGGGTATGGCAGCAAGTTAGAATTGCGCCTGTAGGGCGCCACATTGACCTGGCACGTCACGTCCCAACGCGCAAAAAAGAGGAATGCCTGGCATAGCGAACAACGCCCTATATGCATATGCCTTCCTCTCTCCGCGCCTCCTACTAGAAGTAGGGCTTGAGCATGATGTAGTTCAGTGCCAGTTCTTCGCCAGGGGCGGCGCCGGCATCACTGAAGGCCACCGTGACGGTATCGCCCGTGGCGCGGAAACGCAGGTGATGAAGATTGATCCGGGCCATCCCGTCGTCTTTTTTGCGGGCGCTGTTGCGCCGGTCGACGAAGACATACGACTGCTCCGGCAGCAGCTCGGCCCCCTCGCCAAGGGTCGCCGCCAAGCCATGCTGGCGGGGCTGGAAGCGCTTCTGTTGCATGTCCTGATAATCAGCAGTAATGAACTGCAGGGTATAGATCGCCCCAGGCACGAGCCCAGTGGCCGTCTGGCTGATGCTATTGGCCTGGCCTTCCTGGCGTTTGAAGAGGCAGAACGTGTCGCCAACGCCGCCGGAAGCACCCCAGCGCCCCTGGCTGTTCTTGCCATAGCCTGGGAAAGACGCCGGCTGAATGGCACCCTCCGCCGCAGGGCTCAGTGCCCACGCCTCCATGCCTCGGTTGAAATCGCCGTTGCGCAGGTGCCCGGGCATGTAGCGGTAGCCAAACTGCTCCGACAGCATGCCAGTATTGCCTTCGACGCAGTAATGGCGCATAATCGCGAAGGACCAGCGGTAGAGCTCCTCGTCGTCGTAGTAGCTGCCCCAGTAGCCGGTCGTGGCCAAGTCGCGGAAGGACGGATGATTGGCAATCAGATTGACCTGCATGTCGAGGTAATACTTGTAATCAACCTCGGGATTGACGTCCAGCGAGATAATCGGTATCTGATTGAAATTGCCCAGGATCATGCCCGTGCCAGCAGCGGCATTGGGGAAGAACTGCTTGAAGCTGTCCATGGTGTCGACGAGGCGGTTCAGGAGATAATCGCTGGCGTCCTTTTCATCGGGCCGGCTGTGGCAGTAGGCTTCGAAGAGCAGCCGGCCACGGCCGCGAGAGGCATTCAGAGCCGCGCTCATGAAGTCGTTATGCGCGCCAACCAGCCCGGGCTTGCCCACTATCCACGTGTAAAGCAAGCGCTGGCTGGGGTTATCATAGGCCCAAAGAGCCTCGGTATAATGGCTCAAATTGGCCTGGCCGAAAAATTGCTCGTCGCAGGTGACGCCGTCGTACATCGGGTTGCTAAAGCCAGGCGATTTTGCCATGCGCGCCAGCAGGTCGTCCGCGTCTTTGGGGTTGACCGTACCCAGGTTGGCCAGCCACAGCAGCCCGCGCTCTTTGAGCTCAGGCAGATGCTCATCCGGCACGCGCCCGCCATTCAGGGTCGTCACTGCCGGAAAAATATGCTTCTCGTGAAAATCCCAATCGTATTTGCCGTTTTGCGGCACCTGGCTGTGCGCGCAGGCGGGGTAATTGAAGATTTCGGCAATGGCGCGCACCAGCAGCCGGCCGCCGCCCGTCGCGCCCTTCACCGTCACCCCGTGGCTCCCCCGCGGCAACAGCCGGAAGGCCTCCCGCCGCTCATTGGCGGTTGTGATCACCACGCCCTGCCCCGCAAGTTCCACCGCGAGCCCCGTGGCGTCCTGGCTGCCCTGCAGGGCGACAAAGACCCAGCCGTCCCTGGGATTGACGAAGGAAAAGGTCTGCGCCTCGGCCTGCACCGCCAACTCGCTGCTGAGCACCTCGGTCACCAGATTGTTGAGCCGACGATGACTGCTGGTGTCCAACGCCGGCAGATCCACCAGCGTAATCACCAACGAACGCGCGAAGAGCTCCTCGCCGGTGTCGCGCTGCCGAATAGCACAATGCAGGCGGTGCTCGCCGGCCGCAACGCCAGTAAGATCGAGGACGTTGATTTTCGGCTGCAGCGCGGTCTTCTGCTTTTCCTGGCCATCCAGCGCGAAAACGGCATCGTAGTGCCCCCAGTCCTTGCCCTCACCCGGCCGACCGTACGCATAGAAGCTCAGGCGCGGTTCGCTCAGCGGAATGGCGTTCAGCAGCGGCGACCACGCCACCAGCCGGAGGCGATGCTGCTCGCCCAGTATCGGCGATGGCTGGCTCTTGGCCAGCGCGCCCGCACTGATCGCCTCCAATTTCACTTTGGCAATCTGTATCTCGCCATGGAAATTCTGAGCGAAAAGCGCCACGCCGTAGCTGTCGTCCTTCGACGCCTCTAGCACGAAGGTGCTTTCCAGGTACTGCCAGCCGTCGCTGGTCGCCGGAAACTCCCGCACGCCCTGCGAGCTGATCCAGCCAGTGTTGTGCACGATGACGCCGCAATGCCCGCTGGCAAAATTGCTGGTTTTCACCCACGCACTCATCTTGTAGGTCTCGCCAGCAACCAGCTGCAGACCATATTGCCGCACCGCGGCCACGCCGCTCACGCCCTCGGGATTGCTCAAAATCACCGCGCCGACCGCCTCCGGCCCACCCGCCGCATTAAAGCTCACCAGCCGCGGCGGACTCGCCGTCCAAAAATGCGGAAAGTCCGCCTGCTCTGCCTCAAAAGTGCCGTTGAGCACCAGGTTCTCCCCCGGCGCCACCGCCGCCGATAAGGTCACCGCTCCACATAACGCTAGGGCCATCAGCAGACTCGACGTCGTTCTCATTCGTGTGCTTCTCCTGAACAGACGGGTGATCAAGGCATCAATATCAGAACGTGGCAACACCGCAGCCCCGCAAAGATACTACCCCATACCGCACTTTTCACTGCGCACGGGCAGGTTTTCGTGTTAGGTTACTTGTTAAGCTATCGTTAGTGAATGAGCACAAAAACAGGTTCTAACAGACATAAAATGAGTGTACAGAGCGGGGGCCTTTCCGGGCAAAAAAAACCGCCTAACTCACGATGAGTCAGGCGGTTGACATGGTGTACCCGGCGAGGTTCGAACTCACGACCTACTGCTCCGGAGGCAGTCGCTCTATCCAACTGAGCTACGGGTACCCAAAAAGTGTTGCATAAGATACCCGATTTTTCCCTCCTTGCAACCGCGCCTGGCCAAAATCGCCGCCGGTTCCGTAATCGGTCAGTGATTGAGAATAGCCGGCTGCCAGCACCGCCTTTTTACTGGCGGGACACTGGACGTTTTTATGGACACCATGGACGCTATGGACACCGCCAGTCAGTCTGCGGCGTCCAAGCAGTCCACAACCGGTCCCCAGTGTCCAAGGCGTCCTTCCCCATGGTCCAGAAATTCCCCACGGTCCAATCCATGGGACCATGCCTCATGAGTCCGTGAGTCCTCGCCCCAGTGCGCGCAATCGCCAAGTAGTCCCCATGGTCCCAGTCGTCCTCTGAGACCAGCTATTATCAATCGCTGACCGATTACCCGGTTCCAGCAGCAAAGTCGATGACGCGGCAGCTGAGTAGCAGCGGCCGTCGGTCGCAGCTTCTTTCTTGTTATCGCGGACCGATCGGACGGATCGGACGGATCCGGCTGCTGATCGGTCGGATCGGTCTGATCAGCTGGATCGTGTTTTCCGCGTCGTAGTTTTGGGGCATTATGGTATGGGCTTGTTGATCGGGCCGGACGGCGGCGCGATCGGTTATTACGGCATACCTGCACCCCGGAGCGACGATGAAGGACATTCCCGTGCTGTTTTTGGACCGCGATGGCACGCTGATCGTGGACAAGAATTACCTGTCGCATCCCGCTGGCATTGAGTTTATGCCGGACGCGTTAGCGGGCCTGCGGCGCTTCCGCGCCATGGGCTATGCGCTGGTAATGATCACCAACCAGTCGGGGATTGGCCGGGGCTATTTCAGCGACGAGCAACTGCAAGCCGTGCATCGACGCTTGCAGGAGCTGCTGGCCGCCGAGGGCCTGGCACTGGACGCAATTTACTACTGCCCGCATGCGCCAGAAGCGCAATGTCGCTGCCGTAAACCCGCCACTGGCATGCTCGAACAAGCCTGCGCCGAACACGGCATCGACCGCAGCCGCGCGCTGATGGTCGGCGACAGCCAGGCCGATATGCTACTGGCGCGCAATTTCGGCATCACCGCGCTACAGATCTGCCGCGATGGCGCGACGCCAGACCCGCTTGCGCAGTGGTCGGGGCCGTCGCTGCTGGCCGCTGCGAAGTGGGTCGCCACGCAGAAAAACCACGCCGGGGAGGCGCCGTGAGGATCCTGCAGGTCAATACGGCTGATCGCGGCGGCGGCGCCGAGGGGTCGGCGTGGAATCTCTTCGACCGCTATCGCGCAGCGGGGCAGCAGTCATGGCTGGCCGTCGGCCGCAAATACAGCAATGACCCCGATGTGCTGGAAATACCGCGCGGGCGCGCCCCCAGCGCCGTGGGACGGCTCCTGCAGCATGGCGCGGACGCAGCCAGGAGCCAGGAAGGCCGGCTGCCCGGCATGCGCTGTCTGGCGCGCGGCCTCGACCGGCTCGCCTGGCCAGAGCGCCTCGCCGACTGGTGGCATGGCCGCGACGAAACGCAGTTCCCCGGCTGCGCGGACCTGCCGGGACTCTGCCCGGCGCCGCCGGACATCATCCACTGCCACAATCTCCACGGCTGGTATTTCGATCTCGGCGTCCTGCCAGGACTGAGCCAGCGCCAGCCGCTCATCCTGAATCTGCGAGACAGCTGGGCCATCACGGGCCACTGCGCGTATTTTGTCGACTGCGAACGCTGGCGGCAGGGCTGCGGGAACTGTCCGCACCTCGATGTCTATCCGGCCTGCCGACGGGATGCAACGGCGGCAAACTGGCAGCGCAAGGCGGCGATTTACGCGCAATCGCGGCTCTACGTGACCGCGCCATCGCAATGGCTGCTGGCGCAAGCGCAACAGTCCATGCTGCCAGCGGCGGAATACCGGGTGATTGCCAACGGCATCGATACGGCGTGCTTCCGGCCCGGCGACCGCGCCGCCGCTCGTGCGGCGCTGGGCCTGTCAGCGGACGCGCCGACTGTGCTTTTCGCGAGCGCGTCGAGCAAGAACATCTACAAGGACCCGGCGACCATGGCCCAGGCCATTCTGGCCATGACCGAGCGCGTACCGAGTCTGCAGGTGCTGTGCGTCGGCGCGGCGCTGCCTGATCGCGCGCTGCGGCACCTGGCCATACGGCAGCTGCCATACGTGCGCGACCCGCAGAAGATGGCGCAGCTCTACCGCGCAGCGGACCTCTTCGTGCACACGGCCAAAGCCGAGGCTTTCGGCAAGACTGTCACCGAGGCCATGGCCTGCGGCACGCCAGTGGTCGCGTCGGCCGTCGGCGGCATCGTCGAACAAATCATCGCGGGCGAAACCGGCTTCCTCTGCCCCGCCGGTGATGCGGCAGGCATGGCCGACGCCGCAGTTGATTTTTTCGCTGCCGACGACGCCCGGCGAGATGCCATGCGCGCATCGGCGGCGCGGCGCGGCGCCGAGTTCAGCCTTGACCGGCAAGTGCGGGCATTCCTCGGTTGGTACGAGGAAATCCTCGCGCAGGAGCCATGGCGCGGGAGGACGGGCGGATGAACGCGGATGATCGGCAACCCCAATGGCAACGCCCCTACTGGCTGTTCTGCGCGGCGGCGACAGCGCTGTTTCTGCTTGGGGCGCTTCTGCGCAGCAATCAGATCATGGGCCAGGACGAGATCAGCCACTACTACAAGCTCGTGGGGCTGCTCTATCACCAGGGCTACGTCGATCCCGCCGGGCTCATCACCTTCTCGCCCCACCTCTATCCACTGAGCGCCTGGGCACTGTGCGAAGCACTGGGGCGCTTCACGCCTTTCGTGCTGCGTCTGTGCGGCATCCTCTACTGGCTGGGGACCATCGGCCTGCTCGCCTGGCTCTGCCGGCCGCGACATAACCTAGCCGGCGACACGCAAAGCATCTCGCCACTCTGGCGCGCGCTGCCGATTGTGTTGATCGCTTGCATGCCCATGGCGATGCAAGCGGCAGTAATCATAGAAATCGACCAGACTGCCCTGCCCTTTTTCACGCTGCTGCTCTGCTGCGCAGTGCGGTCATACGCAGACCGCCCCGGGTGGCGCCGCGCGGCGCTGACGGCGCTGGTCCTGGCGGCGGCGCTGTGGTGCCGGCTAAGCACGCCGCTGCTACTCCTGCCGCTGTTCATGGCCTACGCACTGCTGCTGCGCTGGCGCTGGCAACGCGTCGCCGGCCTGGCGCTGGCTTTGGTCGCCGGCTGGGCGATCTTCCACCTGAGCTGGCTGCTATACGGACGCCTGAGCGGCGTCAATGCCGCCGGCGTCTTCGACTACCTGCGGCGGTCCTTCGGCGAAACCACGGTCGGCGCCCGGGCTGCATCCCGTGGGCAACACAGCGTGCTGACCGCGCTCTATCTGTCCTTCTGGGGACTGAATCCCTACGTGCTGCTAGCGCTGGCATGGGCCCTGTGGCAACTCCTGCGGGAACTCTGGCGCAATCGCCGTCTGCGGACGGACGACCTTTTTCTGCTGGCGGGCCTGTGGTTGCTGGCGGGCTATGTCGTCGTCGGCGGCGCATTGTTCGGCTTCCCGAAATACCACTGCCCGGCGCTGCCATTGCTCGCGCTGGGGCTGATCATGACCGGCGGCAAGGCGTGGCAACGCGGTGAGGCGAGTGTCGCCGCCAGGCAATGGCCAACGCTGGCAGCCTGCGCGCTAGCGACATGCGTACTGGCGCTGGCAGCCATGGGCGACCCGCTGCATGTCCTACGTAGCGACCTGCGCATTGCGCAGGCCGTCGCCGAGCCACTGCGGCCCATGTTGTTCGAGCTGGCGCTGCGTCTGGCAGCGACCTACGGCGGCGCCGCACTAATCCTGGCATGGGCGTGGCGCTGGCAACGCGCGGCGCTGCTGCCGGCGCTCATCGCCACGGCATTGGGCATAAACACGGCTATGGTCATCCGGCAGGCCACGGCGCCCTACGCGACGGGGTATATCTACGGCGATTGCGGCGAGACGCTGATGGTCGCGGATATGATCAAAGACAACGGCTGGTCGGCACATGACGTGATTGTGCCCATCGAGGTATCGCAAGGCCTGCCGTGGGCCCCCGAGCTATACGTGGCGCCGCAAAATTGGGCCGAAAGCACCGCCATGGCGCAACGCATATCGACCGAGCAACCAGAGATGATCGCGGTGTCGCCACTGATCAACCCCGTCACGCAATTGCGCGTACTCGCCGAAGACCCGGCGCTGCAAATGGCCCTCGGCGACTACTGCCAAAGCCGCATCGGCGGGCGATACTGGCTATGGCTCCGCCGCTGCCCAAAATAGGGCGGGGGGCTCTGCGGGGGGAGGGGCGGTTTCTGCGGGGGGAGGGGAAGGGCTGTCAGCCCTTCCCCTCCCCCCGCGCCCCCCTCTCTATCCCATCTCAGGCGGCGTGTCTTGCCGCTGCGCGGCAAGACACGCCGCCGATAGGTAGGAGCGAGAGCACGAAGGTGTGGTCTCACGCGAAAGCCAGAAACCCGGCGTTCCGTGGCCGCACGCTTGCGTGCGGCGAGCGAGAAGACGCATGTAGGCCGGCGTTCCGTGGCCGCACGCTTGCGTGCGGCATTAGAAAGGCGCTATGCCGCGTGCTCAGTCTTTTTCGAAGAGGTACCAGACGGTCTCGTGTTCAGGGGCGCTGTTGAGGGCGTTGCCCTGCATGGGCACTTTCGCCATAACCTGGCCCTTGCCGCTGAGGGTACTCGCGCGCCAGCCGCTGCCGGGGAGGGTAATGGTCAGGGGCACGGGCTCAGCCATGGTCGGGCCTTCGCTCCACTTGGGTCCGATGGTCGTGCGCTTTTCATCCCACTGCTGGTATTTATTTTCGACGCGGGACACGGCGGTAAGCAGCACCCGCCGGGATGCGGCGATGGGCTTTTCGTCCAAGGCGACCAGCGCGATATTCGCGTAATTGCGGTGGGTGCCGGTCTTGACGCTCAGGGCGACATCGCCGATGGTGAAATCCCGCCCGCCGACATAGCCGATGAGCAGTCGCGCGGCCGGCGCGTTCACCTGCAGGAATTCCTCGCCGTCGTTACGGCGGTCGAAGAGAATCTCGCCCGTGTCACTAACGATGTGCGACGCGTCCTTGCCGCTGCTGCCGACGATGCTGCTTTCGGCCGCGCCTTCCACCAGGCGGCTGCTGACGCGGCGGCGCCAAACATCGGAGTTCTCGCCTGCGAGCCGACCGAAAATCCGTTTCAGGTCATACCACGGATTGGCGATAAACTCGCCGGCCAGTTCGGCGTCGGCCCAGCGCAATTCGAGCGGCTCTTTGGCTTCCTTGACCAGCCCCTGGCGGTAAAGCAGTGCCATGGCGGGCACGAAGGCCATCTGGCCGGCATGGCCGGTGGTGGCGTAGTGGCTGCGGATGCGGTCGTGGCCGTGCTTGTTGTCCTGAAAATTATACCACGAGTACTCGGCGAAGCCCGACCAGCCCTGGTAAGCCGCCATCAACGCCAGCAACGGGAAGTTCTCCGACGCGTGGTCATTGGGTGGATTGACGTCGAACTCGGTCATCACAAAGGGCATGCCCGGCACCCGCCAGAGTGCGGCATTTTCAAATCTGCCAAAGGCCTTGGCGACCAGCGACTCGTTGTGCACGCGATGGATGCGCCGGCCCTGTTCGTCGGTGGCGACAGACGGATGACAGGGGTAGTTGTGCATATCAATGAGATCGCTGTGGCGGCTCTCCCGCAGGTAGCCCGCTAGGCCGCCGTAGCTGGCCTGGCTACAATGGACCATGCCCGGGTAGCCGAGTTCGTCCTTGAGCACTCGGCGCATGGTCTGGACGTATTCGCCCTCGGCGTCAATAAGAAACGTGAGAAAGTCGAGGGTACGCGGCACGCAGGCGCTGTCGCCAACCAGCGGCACATTGGCCGCTTCGAGAGTCTCGCCATCATACAGGCCTTTGACAGCGTAGGTGCCTTCGCGCAGCGATACGTCGGCAATCTCAAAAGTCGCCAGCTGGTTATTGGCGGAGAAATTCAGGCGGAGGGGAATGGCGTCGGGATTGTCGATGGTGCTATTCAGGCTGTATTCGCGCCAGGTGTTGCCGATGAGAAAGGTGGCGCTGCCGCCGGCGTCCTTCCACGGATCGCGTTGCATCATCATACGAATGGCGAGTTTTTTGGGCGTGGCGTCAGTGCAGCGGGCCTTGAAGGTCAGTGCGTACTTCTTGCCATGCTCCACCGGGAGGTTGCTGTTGTAGAACTGCAGATGCCAGTCGGCGCCGCCCTGCTTGGTGACCGTCCAGCGCAGGTAGCGGTCCAACTCGGCGTCTTCGACGACTGCGGCCGTGGCCTCGCCGGGCTTGACGTGTTCAAAATGCCAGACGTCAGTGCCCTGGCTGAAATCGCCATTGGGGAGGAGTGCGGGGCCGAGCTCGCCTTGAGTTTCGCTGTTCCATGCCTGGCGCAGCTTGTCAGTCGTGCCGTATTTCTTGACGAGCCAATGGTTCCAGCGTTCCTGGATGGGCTTGCTGAATTCCTCCGGCAGAGCGGCCAGGCGGGTCCAGATGGAAAACACCGTGTTTTCGTTGTTGATTTCGATGATGGCGATGGCCGGGTCTTCCGCATAGGTCAAGCCGGTGTAGGGATTGCGGTGGCCAATGAGGTCGCGCGCATAGCGCTTCTGCGACTCAATGTAGGGCTCGTGGATGAAGTCAATGCCCTTGCCGAAGCGGTGCGTGCCCTCGGGCATATTCGGGTAGGGCCGGCACACGTGCAGATTGATATCGACGTAAATGCCATTTTCCTTCAGGTTGGCGATCAGCCAGTCGAACTGATCGAGCTTCTCGGGATTGAGCGTCTGCATATCGGCATTAAGAATGCCCGCCGGCGCCTTGGCAAAATCAAAATAATGCAGGCGGATGAAGTTGATGCCGAACTGCTTCAGACGGCGGGCGACCTGCGGCGCGTCCTCTTTCGGCGGCATGGGATGATAGTCGCAGATGTTTGTGCCGTAGAGCCGCACAGTCTGACCGCGACCGTCTACCACGCGCTCGCCATCAGCCCGCAAATAACCATGAGCCCCAGCCGGCTGGGGATTGAGATGGGACAGATCAATGGGCGTGCCGGCCGTCTCGTCGTCAGCCACATCCGTGATGACAAACGTGAACCAGCTGTCGCGATAGGCATCCTGAGCAGAAGCCAGACAGCCAAGAAGAGTGGCGAGAAGAAACGCGCAACGGGCAAAACGCCAGTGGATCATTATGCACCTCAACTGAAAAAGGAAATCGAAACGGTTTCGGGACGAAATAGCAAGCAGAAACTGTAAGCGCGCAGTACCGCAATGTCAATGGCGAAAGTAATACGCGCAGGATGAGATTACGCCCCGTGGTAATCGCTCAGCCATCAATTCCGTGTGGTCCCCAGCTCGAGCAACCCCCGTTTCGCGCGCGCGACTTTATAGGATGGGGGCCCCCTTCGGTGGGGGGGCTGATTTCAAGAACCGCAGGAAAAATAGCCAAAAATTCGCCCTCTGACAAGCAAAAAAACACTGAATAACAGCAAATTGTGGGTCAAGATGATTTCAGCTGCCTTGTTCGTGTGATTTGGGTATTCATCGTTGTGAGTTCCGACGAGCCGATCTCGGCGCTTTGCTGCCCACTTCTTCGCAGCTGTGAGCGAAAAGCCGCCATCGTCATGTCCCACTCGGATGTAAGTGGGCGGCGCCGGCGAAAACGGCGTAACAATGGCTCCTATGAAACCGATGCTCTGCATTTAACGGTATCCATGGCACTTGTTGTTTCAACCAAGCAGCCTTTTCTCGTCGTGCATTTCCGCCGCGAAGCGGCAGAAGCGCTGAAAGCGCGAAATATGATAGCCCAGGGCAAGCGGCGCCGAAGGCGCGCGCCGCCCTGGGTAGCGCGCCATATTGGTCCGTGTTCCTCAGCCTCTTTGACTTCAGTCGGCGAAGCTGACTGGAGCCAAAGAGGCAATGGAACTCATTGATTGCTGCGACAATTTTGCGCTGTGACCCTTCGTCGCAGGTCTTTTAGGCCGCCCCTTCAGGGCTCTTTTGGGATGGGGCACCTTACCCAGGGCGACGCGCCCTGCGGGCGCTTGCCCTGGGCTATCTTAGGGCGCACCTTCGGTGCTCAAAACCTCGGCGAATGATCTTGTGCATGGTTACCAATCAACTCATCGCCGGCGCTTCCCGCATGCTAGGTGAAGAGCATTGCCCCTATGAAATCCGCGGCCTGGTTAGCCACCCATGGGTAATGGCTGGGCGGCGACTGGCCGTGGGTTTCCGGCAACTTGTCCCCGGTGTTTTCCCCACCGGGGTGGTTACTCCTATGAAACCGCTGCTCGTCATTTAACGGTATCCATGGCACTTGTTGTTTCAACCAAGCAGCCTTTTCTCGTCGTGCATTTCCGCCGCGAAGCGGCAGAAGCGCTGAAAGCGCGAAACATACCAGCCCAGGGCAAGCGGCGCCGAAGGCGCGCGCCGCCCTGGGTAGCGCGCCATATTGGTCCGTGTTCCTCGGCCTCTTTGGCTTCTGTCGGCGAAGCTGACTGAAGCCAAAGAGGCAATGGAACTCATTGATTGCGGCGGCAATTTTGCGCTGTGACCCTTCGTCGCAGGTCTTTTAGGCCGCCCCTTGTATAGTGGCGTCATTGACACCTGTGTGTCGATAGCCACTGCGATTTTCCCCGTAATTCTCTTGGGAGAACCAAGTAACAAGGAGCGGCAAATGGCTACGTATAAGTATCAAAGAGGTTATCCACGAGGCGCCCTATGCATAGTCTCTATGCGTCCTGAAGGTTGTGGTACCTCTTTCTTTTTTCCGGTGTATGTTGTCTTCTCTTCTCTTCTCTTCTCTTCTGTTCCGCCTTTGGAGTCGTGTTATCAGGCGCTTTTTTGTGTTTCGCACACAAAAAAGCACGGCCGTGCCTGCCTGTGGCCCATGAGTAACTATTCAGTTCCTCAGCCTGAAGATTAGGCGGCACGACCGTTACCGTGCAGTGCAATAATGGCCGTATTCACCATCTTTGGGGAAACTCCCCGCATAGACAAGGTTGGCCTTGCACGCACACTTCCAACACTATAGCAGCAAGCGGAGAAGTAAGCCATGCTTAGCGAACATATAATCTGGGTCGGTCTTGATGTCGGCAAAAAAGATACCGTCTGCGCCATAGACTGGCTTGACGATAACCAGGAATTGAACAGGAACAAGGGGTTGACCTCCCTGGCGGTCAAGCACATCACCAACACGCGTGAAGGCGTGAAAGATTTCTTCACCTGGTTGAAGGCGAATCGAAAGCATATTGAGGAACGGTTGCATCCGCAGCGCAAGGTTGTGTACCGGCTGGTGATGGAATCGACGGGATGTTATTCATACCGTCTGATCAAACAGTTAAAGGCGGCGAAGCCCGATAGTTATATTGCGCTCATCAATCCAGCCAAAGTGCCTGCCTTCAAGAAGTTCAACGATATCGAAAGCAAGACGGACAAGCTGGACGCCCAATGCCTGGCGAGGTTGGGTACCACGCAAAAGCCGGACGCCATGTATGAAATGCCGGCAGACTACGCGGGGCTCAAGCGTTTAACCAGAATGAATGCCAGTTTGACCAAAATAAGCACGATACTCAAGAATCAGCTGACGAACCTGGATGATCCGGGCGAACGTCAGATCTTTCAAAATCTTTTGAAGAGCGTGGAAGAACAACTGGACTGTCTCGTGGTGAAAATAAGGGAATACCTGCGGAGCCACGCCGCCCTGCAGGAACGCGTCACCAAGCTGGATTCGATTCCCGGGATAGGAATGATCATAGCGGCTACTCTCATCGCCGAATACGGGCCGGAAGACCGTTTCCAAAACATCCGGCAGGTCGTGAGCTTTGCCGGCATGAACCCGAAGAACAAGTGTTCCGGCACGTCTGTGAAATCCACCCGCTTGTCCAAGCAAGGAGCGCCGGTCATTAGGCAGATGCTCTACATGGCCACCCTCACCGCCCAGGCGAGAATACCCATCTTGGATGCATTGTCCAAGCGTTTGACGAATCTTACCCCCATGCAGAAGCGCTGCGCCGTCATGCGCAAGTTGCTGATGATCTGCTGGTCGGTGCTATGCGGCACGGAAAATTACATGGAGTATCAGCCTTCAAGCAAGAAGTTGGTTCCCTATGAAGCACCGGCAGCAACCAAACGTCGGATTAAGCGGGAAAGAAAAAAAAGGAGTTTTTCACCCGAAAATGACGCTGATTGAGTTGACAAAAGCATACCATCTTCAGGGCTCTTTTGGGATGGGGCACCTTACCCAGGGCGACGCGCCCTGCGGGCGCTTGCCCTGGGCTATCTTAGGGCGCGCCTTCGGTGCTCAAAACCTCGGCGAATGATCTTGTGCATGGTTACCAAACAACTCATCGCCGGCGCTTGCCGCATGCTATGTGAAGAGCATTGCCCCTATGAAATCCGCGGCCTGGTTAGCCACCCATGGGTAATGGCTGGGCGGCGACTGGCCGTGGGTTTCCGGCAACTTGTCCCCGGTGTTTTCCCCACCGGGGTGGTTACTGACCGATTACGATCGATTGTAGTCGGCCCGTGGTGCTCAATTCAACATATGGGCGTTGATTTCCGCTGTTGCCGTAATACACTCTTTGTATTCATGGCGTAGGCACGCGTGATTCATCCTTCAACGGAGGCTTGGCGATGGCGGTCATTGACGCACACAACCACCCAGACTGGCACGGCCACGACCTGGAGCGTTTTTTGGCGAACATGGACGCCAATGGCATTGATCGTTGCTGGTTGTTGAGTTGGGAATGTCCGGCGCACGAATACAGTCCGCATTATCAGCAGGTGCTGCCGGCGGCACTGCTGGGCAGCACGACAGGGCCGGTTCCCTTTACGCGTTGCCTGAGCTATGTCGAGCGCTGCCCGGAGCGCTTTGTGCTGGGCTATTGTCCCGACCCCCGGCGACCAGACGCCTGCGCGGCCCTGCGCGCCGCGCACGACATCTACGGCGCGCGAGTCTGCGGCGAACTCAAATGCCGCATGCTCTACGACAATCCCGACGCGCTGCTACTGTTCCGCTGCGCGGGCGACCTGGGCATGCCGGTGACCTTCCACCTCGAATACAATCGCCGACAGAGCCACGGCGACCCGTGGACCGAATGGTGGGGCGGCGGCATCGACAACATTGAGCGCGTCCTGCAAGCCTGCCCGAATACCAATTTCCTCGGCCACGCACCGGGTTTCTGGCTGCATATCTCCAATGACGATCTCTATCAGCGCGTCAACTACCCACCGGCCGACGCACCGGTGGTGCCTGGCGGGCGTCTTGAGCTGCTCATGCGCAAGTACTCCAATCTCCACTGCGACATATCCGCCGGCTCGGGCTTTCTCGCCCTCAACCGCGACCACGATTACACCCGGCGCTTTTTGGCGGAATTTCAGGACCGCGTGCTCTTCGCCAGAGACTACTTCGATTCCCGGCACGCCGACCTCATCCGAACGCTGGCACTGCCCGCTGCCGTCAGCGCCAAGATTCTTGGCGGCAATGCCGAACGGCTACTTGCAGATACGCATTGATCAGAGGAGGGAAATCAGCCATGCCCATCACCACCTGGACTTTTCCGGCCCGCCACAGCCTCGGCGAGGAAGAAAAAGCCGCGTTGCTGCATCTTTGCGATCAAGCCATCGCCAGTGGCAACACGCCAGGCTATAACGGCCCCGAAGAGGACGCCTTCGGCAAGGAGTTCGCGGCGCTGCTTGGCGGCGGCTATGCCGACGGCGTCAACTCGGGCACCAACGCGCTATACGTGGTCCTGCGCGCGCTGAACCTGCCGGCCTATTCCGAGGTCGCAGTGAGCGCCGTCACCGACCCGGGCGGCATGATGCCCATCGCCGCCCTAAGCTGCATACCCGTGCCGGTGGACAGCATGCCCGGCTCGTACAACATCGGCCCAAACCAGCTCGAAGAGCGCATCAGCACACGCACTCGCGCGGTGGTCGTCGCCCACATCGGCGGCGAAGCCGCGCCCATGCCGGCCATCATGGCCGTCGCCCGAAAACACGGCCTGCCGGTGATTGAGGACTGCTCGCAGACGCCCTTGGCGAGCGTCGCCGGCCAGCCCGTCGGTACCTTCGGCGTGGCTGCGGCCTTCTCGCTCATGTTTGGCAAACTCGCCTGCACCGGCGGCCAGGGCGGCGTGGTCTACACCCGCGACGAAGACCTGTACTGGCGCATCCGCCGCGCCGCCGACCGCGGCAAGCCCTTCAATCGCCCGCCCGGCGCCAACAACGAATTGGTCGCGCTCAACTGCAATTTGGACGAATTTCACGCCGCCATCGGCCGCGTGCAGCTCAGGAAGCTGGCGGACATCGCCCACCGCCGCCAGGCCGTGGTGGCGATGTTCCGCGAACGCGGCTTGGGCGACTTGCGCGCGGTGGCGATCCCGCTGGACGCGTCGTCAGACAGCTGCTACTGGTTCTGGCGCCTGCGTTTCCGGCAGGAGTCCATGCCCTGCCGCAAGGCCGAGTTCTGCGCGGCGCTGGCCAAGCGCGGCCTGCCCATCAATCCCGAGTACAGCGGCGCATTACCGGCCCGGCAGGACTGGTACCGCTTCCGCGCCAAAAGCCACCCGTGGAGTTCCGCGCCAGGCATGGCTTATGCCGATCGCGACTACCCGACGCCCAATGCCGACGCGGCCATCGCCAGCCATTTCAATTTCATGATCAACGAGGCCTTCACCGCCGAGGACGCCGATCAGGCCATAGCGATCTTCCGCGAGGCCGAGCACGAGTTCGGGTGCAATTCCCAAAAGTGGGTAACGCCTATGCAGCCAGGCCATTGAGTAAATCGGCGTAGAACATGCTCCAGTTGTTGGTTTTAAGCTGACACCTCAGGTGGAGTGCCGCCTCCGCGTTCTCCTGCTTCCAGAACATGCCCGCACCTTTGATTCTCAGGTTCACGATTCTGCGCACGGCGCTTTCAATCGCTCCTGAGCCAATCGGCTGCTTCTCTCTGCTGAGCTTGGCATAGTCAATTGCCGACATGTTGGTTTTGAAATACGCATATTCTCGCCTGATGACCGCGTTGCCACGCCGTCTTGATTTGGCCAGTTCAGCCAGGAACACTGCGGGAGGAGCCTTCTTGAGCAGTTTTTTCATGTTGTCGAGCCACGCGCGCTTCTCGATCAGGCTTGCAAACGTCTTAGCCTCCGCGACGCTTGCAAGATGCTCGACCGCGTGGTAGTAGTCAAGGCACGTTGACACGCGCGCCCTGTCGATGCCGACTTCTTCGATAATCTGGTCAATCCTGTTCCATATCCATTTTGCGCCGTCGCCCAGGAACGTGATTGATTTCGCGTTCTGCGCGCCCATCGCCCTGAGCTCCGCTACCAGCAGCCGAGTGATGTCCTCCGGGCCGCCGATGGTGCCGTCGCAGCGTTCAAGTCCCTTGCGCATTTTCCGGCCCTCGGCGTCCAGTTCGTAGATGATGAACAGCTTCGGTTCACGCCAGTCGGCGACATAGGTATGATAGCCCTTGGCGGTCTTGCGCCCGCGCTTGTTCGTGCGTATGAGGACGCGTCCCCCGTCCATGGCGACCGCGAGTCTTTTTCCCTCGGCCTCGTTGCTCACACGAAGACAAGCGAGCCGTCGTTCCCTCGCTTTCAGGGAAGCATGACCGACAGCCCGGCTGATCGTGCCGACGCGCTTGGCCGAAATGTCCCGGCCCCGTAAGCGCAACGCATTGGACGCCTCTTCGTAGGAGTCTCGCAGCCCTTCCAGCGTGACATCCTCGCACAAAGCAGGCGAAGCGCCGGCAAGGACGCCTAACAAAAGCAAAGCGGGAAACCTGCCTGTGCCCGCCACGCCGCGTCTACCCGTGCCGCGCTTGCGCCCGCGACGCTTCTCTTTTACGGGCAGATAGTAGGCCCCGGTAATCGAGGTATACTTCCCATGCTTGAGCTGAATGCTGGTCAGCCTTTGCCCGTGGTACCGGAGTTTTTTTTAGCGGGCCTTTCTATTCGGACGTCTCCCACCGTCTTTTGCAGCACCTCCGCCACGATGTCGTCCATCGCCTGTCCCAACAGGCGATCCGGTGTGTTTTCCGCTTCCTTGAAGGTCTTCGCCGACGGGCTCCGGTTGAATGTTTTCAGCGCCTGGACGATCTCGGCTTTGCGTTCGAGAAGCTTTTTTTCCACCAGGGCGTTCAGTTCTTCGTCCGTCATTCCCATTTTCCTTGATCTCCTTGATGTTGAGTTCAGTCAGTTCCTCGATGATTGCCCATGCGCGCTCATACATGGCCACGGCACGCTCAAACGCTTTTTCCTCGGACGGCTTCACATACTGGATCTTGTTTTTCGAACCAGCTGAAGACCGCGACAGGTAGCAGAACGGATGCTGCTTGCCTTTCGCGCATTCGCATTGTGCGCGCCCGCACTTGCGCGTCGTATGGACAATCGATCCGCGCACCAGACCACACAGCTTCACCAGTTCCTTTGCCAAATCGCGTTGCTTTTCCATCGCCATCGTCGCAACTCCTTTAATATATGCGGTTTAGCATACCATACAACGACAACAAAAAAAGCAAGTCGAGTACTTGCAAAAAAAATGGGGGGGGTAATGTTTACCCCATCGCGCAATGACCCACTTTTGGGAATTGCACCCCACGAGTTCTGTCAGTAAGGAGCAAGCAGTCATGTTCATCGATATCCACGTCCACACGCGTCGCCACAAGGGCTTTCCGCGGCTTGCCGACCAGCAGACCTACGCGTCGCCGCAGGAGCTCGTCGCCGCCTATGACCGCATCGGCATTGAGCGCGGCGTTATTCTGCCGGGCGCGTCGCCCGAATGCTGCACCCAGCCGCAGAGCAACGAAGAAGTGCTGGAGATCGCCGCCAACCACCCCGGGCGCTTCATCCCTTTCTGCAACATTGATCCCCGCGCGCTGAGCAATTCGCCGTACGCCCCTTTGGAGCGCATGCTCTGCTACTACCGCGACCTCGGCTGCAAAGGCATCGGCGAAGTCACGGCGAACCTGCGCATCATCGACCCGCTGGTGCAGAATCTCTTCCGCGGCGCAGAAATCGCCGGCATACCGCTGACCTTCCATCTCTCACCCTACGTCGGCTATTCCTACGGCTTGGTGGACGAAGCCGGCTTACCCGGCCTGGAAGAATCCCTCAAGCGCTTCCCCAAACTCAAATTCTTCGGCCATTCACAGGCTTTCTGGGCCGAGATGGGCGCCCGACCGACGCTCAGCGAGCGCATGAACTACCCGAAAGGGCCCGTCCAGGAAGGGCGCGTGCCGCAACTCATGCGGCAATACCCGAATCTCTACGGCGATCTCTCCGCCCACAGCGGCGCCAACTCCCTGATCCGCGACCGCGACTACGCCGTGCGCTTCCTCACCGAATTCCAAGACCGCCTTTTCTTCGGCACGGACATTTGCCAGCCGACCATGCCCACCCTCCGGACTCTCGCGGATTTCCTCCTCGACCTGCGCCAACAGGGCGACCTCGCCGAAGAGGTCTTCCAGAAAATCGCCCGTGACAATGCTATTCGCGTCCTCGGCCTCTGAACAAGAAAAGTGCCCGCTATGAAGATCAATGTCATGACCGATCTCGAAGGCGTCAGCGGCGTCAATGGCGCCAGCGACAACATCGGCAACAAGATTGTCAATCTGCCCATTGCCCTGGCCATGCTGGTGGGCGAAGTCAACGCCCTCGCCCAGGGGCTGGTCAAGGGCGGCGCGAGCGAAGTCGTCGTCGCCGATGGCCATGGCGGCGGCAACAACCTCGACATCGGCCAGTTGCACCCAGCCGTCACCCTAGTCAACATCATGGGCATTCTCGCCCCGATCGGCAACGGCATGGACAGTAGCTGCGCGGCCGCTATCCAGATCGGCGCGCACGCCATGGCCGGCGTCGCCGACGGCTATCTCAACCACAGCTACAACAGCCACGGCATCGTCGCCATGGCGCTCAATGGCGAGCCCATTGGCGAGATCGGCATCGGCATCCTCAAAGCCGCGTATTTCGGCGTGCCGACCATTCTCATCGCCGGCGACGAAGCGGCCTGCCGCGAGGCGCGGGCCTTTGTGGGCGGGCGGCCATTGACCACGGTGGTGACCAAGACCGGCCTCGCGCGCTACAGCGCCGTCAACCGCCACCCCACGGCCGTGCGCGCCGAACTGAGCGCCGCCGCCGAGCAGGCGCTACGCGATCTCCCGCGCTACCAGGCCATGCCCATGCTAGGGCAGTTTTCCCTCGACGTGCGCTACATGGACTGCAATATGGCCGACACGCGGGAGAAGATCGGCGCCGAACGCGTGGACGCCCAGACTGTCCGGCACCGCGGCTGCGATTTTCTCGACGTCTATTCACAATTCCTCGGCTGGGCACCTGGCGTGTACCAGCGCCGTTTTCCCACGACCGCAAAGCAGTGACCGCGTCATACGAGGAGGCACGAACAGCATGAGCACCCTGGCATTACTTGGCGGCAGCCCAGCTGTCAGCAAACACGACGACGGCATCTTCCGCTGGCCCATCATCACCCCGGCCATTGAGGAGGCGGTGCTGTCCTGCCTGCGCGCGGGCAATATGTCCGGCATTGACATCACCCGACGTTTCGAGGCAGCCTACGCGGCATGGAACGGCCGCCAGTACGCGTTGGCGAACAGCAGCGGCACGGCGGCCTTGCACTGCGCCATGTATGGTCTGGGGCTCGGCCCGGGCGACGAAATGATCTGCCCGTCCATCACCTACTGGGCGTCCGCCGTGCAGGCGCTGTCTCTGGGCGCCAGGGTTATTTTCGCCGATGTCGATCCCGACACGCTCTGCCTCGACCCAGAGAGTTTCGCGGCGCGCATTACCCCGCGCACCAAAGTCGTCATGGTCGTACATTATCTCTCTCACCCGGCCGATATGGACGCCATCATGTCCATCGCCCGCAAGCACGGCATCAAGGTGATTGAGGACGTGTCCCACGCGCAGGGCGGCCTCTACCGGGACCGCATGCTCGGCACCTTCGGCGATGTCGCCGCCTTCTCACTCATGACCGGCAAATCCTTCGCCATCGGTGAGGGCGGCATGCTCCTCTGTGACGACGAGGAGATCTTCAAGCGCGCTGTGCGCTTCGCCCACTACGAGCGGCAGCAGGCCGTGCTCGGCAAAGACCTCGATCCCGCCATCGGGCCCATTCCCTGGGGCGGCTACAAATACCGCATTCATCAGCTGTCATCCGCCGTCGGCGTCGAACAGCTCAAAAAATACCCTGGAGAAATCGCCGAGATTGACCGCGCCATGCGCTATTTCACAGACGCCATCGGCAAGCTGCCGGGCATTCGCGCCCACTACCCGCGCGACCCCGGCAGCAGCAAGGCCGGCTGGTACGCGTCTGTCGTCTTCTATGACCGCGACAAGCTCGGCGGGCTATCGCTACCGCGTTTCATAGAGGCGCTGCAGGCCGAGGGCGTGCGCAATGTCCACGCCGGCTGCAATCGGCCGCTGCACCAGTCGAAGCTCTTCTACGACGTGGACATCTACGGGCACGGCCAGCCCACCGCGCGGGTGAACTGGCCGCCGGCGAGCGATCCGCTAGCGCTCACCGGCGATCTGCCGGTGTCGGCGGGCGTCAATGCCCGAGTGATCACCGTGCCGTGGTTCAAGCACTTCCAGCCGGCGATCATCGACCAGTACATTGACGCCTTCCGCAAGGTCACCGCGCAGCACCAGGAACTGCTGGCCGCCGACGCGCAAAGCGAGGTCAGCGGCATCTGGTTCAAACCGGTTAAGGACTAGGGCCGCGCCATGATATACAGCAGCCAGTCCCGTCCGCCATCAAAGGACTCGGGCGGGGTAATGGTCTGCGCACCCCCACCAGCAACTTCACCCTTGGCGACGACCTCGCCACTGCGCGGATTGATGATCTCGAAAGACACCTGCGCGCCCTTGATAAGCGCCAGGTCCAGCGTCGCCCGCTGCCCTTCTGGCAGATAGACCAGCGCCTGCGTGCGCTCGGGATTCCAGCAGGCCTGCGCCGGAAACACCGACTGTTTTTCGGGCTTGACAATCAGCTCACCGGCGGGCTCGCGCCGCCAGAGGTTCTTATCGCGCAGCAGCGCGGTGGCGATCTTGAGCTGTGAGCTTCCCGGCAAGGCCAGCGCTTCCTGCCAAGTCAGGCGCGGGCCATTCACCGGCGCCCGGCCCCGGTCGTAGAACTGCCAGATCGGATGCGCGCCGTAGGTATAGCCCGCCCCGCCGCTGCAGATCGTCACATAGAGTTCCCTGCGGACGTCGTGCTGGTCGAGCCAGCCGTCGTCCCCCTTGCGGAAGTGATTGGGGTGCGCCTCGTAAGCCGGCTCGCCGTTGACCACGGGCCGCGTCGGCGTCAGCGACCAATCCTTGGCCAGCAGGCGCACTATGGTGTCGCCGCGGCCGTGGCCGGACTGTATCATGTTGAAATCCAGCCATGACGCGTCCTGCACGAAGCTTGATGAACTTTGGCCGCCGGACGGGTGGTAGCTGATCAGATGCGCGCCGCCATCGCCTTCGCGCAGGCCCGCAGCCATGGCGTGGATGATGTCGCGTTGCGCATCGCTTTCGATATTGCGGTCGCCGCCCATGATCCAGATCACCCCGGCCTCGCGGTAGCGCCGGCCCAGCCAGCGGCCGTAGACACGGGCATTTTCGACCGTGAAGATTTCGGGGCCGACGCCCCAGCGTTTGTTCCATTTGTCGCCCCAAGTCGGCAGCAGGCCGATGTAGAGCCCCATGGCGTTGGCACGGGCGACAGCCCAGTCGACATGCTGCCAGTATGGCTCGTTCGGTCGCAACGGGTCCATCTCCAGCAGCGGGCAGTCGCCCTGGCGATTGGGCACGCGCAAGCCGTCGAGCTCCGCCAGCGCCACGGCCTGAATGACGGTAAAGCCTTTCGCCGCGCGATCCGCAAAATACTGCTCAGTCTCGGCGCGATCCAAGCGATGAAACAACTCCCAGGCAGTGTCGCCCAGGTAGAAAAATGGCTCACCCGCCACCGTGCACAGCCCCCGCTGATCCGCCGTCACTCGCAAGGCCGGCAGACCACCACCCTGGACGCACTGGACACCCACCAGACCAACCAGACTACATAACGCCATACACCGCATGCTGTCCATCGTGAGTACGCTCCTTGCTGTGGGGGGATTATTCGAACTGTCTTATTTCGCGGACGGATCGGACTGATCGGACCGATCGGACTGATCAACTGTCTTTTTTCGCGGACCGATCGGACTGATCAACTGTCTTTTTTCGCGGACGGATCGGACTGATCGGACCGATCGGACTGATCAACTGTCTTTTTTCGCGGACGGATCGGACCGATCGGACCGATCGGACGGATCGTCGATTTGATCCGTCCGATCCGTCGGATCCGTCGGATCAAGTCGACGATCAGTCCACGAAGAAGGCTCGTTTAATGTATTTCGCCGGCCGGGCAGTACACAATGGCCGCAAAGGAATTTTGTCAACGTGTCCCTTCCATAAAACCGCGTGGCTGTCCAGCGACTGCAATCACTACTTGCGCAAATTTGCTTTTGCATGAATTCGGCAGTACAATTTTTCATGCCGATTGCACCGTAAAGCACACCTTGTTTTTATCATCCCATATAGCCACGGAAACAGTAACAAGGAGGCAGCCATGTCCAGCACACGTCACATCATTCGTTTCACGCTGATTGAGCTCCTGGTGGTGATTGCGATCATTGCGATCTTGGCCGCAATGTTATTGCCGGCCTTGAGCAAGGCGCGGGAGAAAGCGCGGGCCATTGCCTGCGTGTCGAATCTCAAGCAGTTCGGCCTCTGCCTCACCCAGTACATGGACGATTATGACGGCGTGACGCCCCATGGCATGTATGCGATCACGGCCACAAAATACTGGTATAACTATCTCGGTGAATACTGCGGGGGCTATTCCGCCGAGAACAAGATGTTCCGTTGTCCGAGCAAAGGCGAGTACACGCGCGGCTACGGTTGCAATGGCTACGTCATGCCGTGGAATGCCGCCGCCGGCGGTACCTGCTACACCATGTCTCGCTACCGCACGCCGTCTTACACGTCGGCACTCATGGATGCCGCAAACCTCAGCTCCGAGGGCACCGGCAACATCAACCCCGAGACGTGGATTGCAATACAGACCGGGCCGTCGTCCTACCAGGCGACCATGCCCGGCGGCACCAACTACACCGTCACTGACCAGTGGAACAACCAGCTGCGCCGCCCCGTCCCCCGCCACAATGGCAACGTCAATACCCTCATGCTCGACGGCCATGTCGAATCCCTCAACTGGCGCCAATTCTTCGGGCCACTGCCAGCCGGTTGGCCGTCACAGCACAACCAAAACCACTGGGATACGTATTGAGCAAGAAACCGGGCGGACACGCAGGGCCGCCCCTACCCCACGCATTCTTTATCGCCGCACGCACGCGTGCGGCCACTGAACGACGGCCTTCGCGTGAGACAACGCCTTCGCGCCTTTCCACCGGCGGCGTGAATTGCCGCGCAGCGGCAAGACACGACGCCATAATCTGCCTTGATTTTCCTTAATCTGCGTAATCTGCGGATAAAAAAGCCTTCTTCGCGCCTTCGCGCCTTCGCGTGAGAAAAAAAAAAGCCATGGGCGGACACGCAGGTCCGCCCTACTTGATGACGTGCACGCAGCCGTCCTTAGCCGAGGTGTAGGCCGCCTCAGTGATCTTCATGATGCGGATGGCGTTGTCGCCGTTGTTGACCTGCGGCGGCCGCTTGTTGAGGATGCAGTCGGCAAAGGCCGCGCATTCGGCCGTATAGGGATTGAGCTCCGCGAATGGCACTGGCGCGAAGCTGCGCGCGACATCCTTGGTCTGCGCGGCGTCATAGCCGCCGGCGCCGATGCCGAAAATGCCCTCGACGGTGCCGCCCTGGCTTTGGCCGATGGTCCCTTCCGCGAAGATACTGCCTTGCGAACCATAGATTTCCAGGCGGGTGCGGGACGCCTCGTCAGGAATGCAGAAGAAGGCATCGACGGTGCCGTGAGCGCCACCGGCGAATTCGAGCAGCGTGGTCGAAGAGTCTTCCGACTGGTAGCCCTGAACCTGCCGGCCGGTGAAGGCCACCACGCGGTTGATCGGGCCGGCAAAAAATGCCAGCAGGTCATAGAGGTGGGTCGCCATGTCGATCAGCGCGCCACCACCGCCTTGTGCCGGGTCCTGCCGCCAGGCGCCCGGTATCGGCGGATACCAGCAGGACAGCTGTGCGCGCATATAGACGACCTTGCCGATCTTGCCAGCGGCGATCAGCTGCCGAATGGCCTGGTGCGCGCCGTGGAAGGTCATCATGTAGCCCTCCTGCAGGTACACGCCGGCCTTCTTGCAGGCAGCCACCGCCACCGCCGCGTCCGCCGAATTCATCGTCAGCGGCTTTTCGCAGAGGATGTGCTTGCCGCAGGCGGCCGCGGCCATGATCTGCGTCAGGTGGCGATTCACGGGAGTGGCGATGTACACTGCGTCGATCTCGGGATCTGCCAGCAGCGCATTGAGGCTGTTATAGGCGCGCGGCACCTTGAATTCGTCGGCGATCTCCTGCGCATTGACGATGTCCATCACCGCGCGGACCTCAATGTTCTCGGCCTGGAGCATGCCAGGAATGGTGCGGCGGCGGGCGATACCGCCGGCGCCGATAATGCCAAAACGGACTTTTTCCATTGTGCCTCCTTTGCTGACGCAACGCGGGCCGCGCTGTGCGACCCGCCGGGCCAGCGCTTAGCGCGAATAGGCTTTGATGACCTTCACCAGTGCGGCGGCGATCTGTTCCATATCGTCGGCACTGTACGTCGGATACGCGAAGCAGGTAAAGGTGTGTGTTTCATGCCAGCGGGCATTGGGGACCTCGACTTTGCTGTAGTCGACGCTGGCGGCGTCCGTGTATTCCTTGGAATTGAAGGGGAAACCCGTGCGGCCGAAGCCGTTCTGCTTCATGTAGGCCTTTTCGGTGTGGCACTGCGGCCAGAAGACCTTCCAGCAGGGCGCGCCCTCGGCACCGGCGGCTTTGACGAACTGTGCGATGTCGCAGTTCATCTGCTCAATATTCAGCGAGAAAGCCATCACGAACCAGCCATTGCGGCGCTCCGGCGTGTCGATAGGCATATACTTGACCTGCGGTAGATCGCGCAGGGCGTCCATGACGATATGGGCATTGCGGCGGCGGTTGGGCATATTCCAGTCATCCAGACGCTGCAACTCGGCCAGGCCGATGGCGGACTGCAGCTCAGTCATGCGGTAATTCCAGCCCACCCGATTATGGATGTAAGGCAACTTCTGTTCGAGCTCCAGCAGATTCAGCCGTTCCTTGACGTCGTAGCCGTGGTCACGGAAGCTCCGCGCGGCCCAGACGAGGTCTTCGTCATCGGTGGTGACCATGCCGCCTTCGCCGCCGGTAGTGAAGGTCTTGTTCTGGCAGAAACTACAGGCGTTGATATGGCCAAGCGTGCCGGTCTTGCGGCCCTTGTACTCGCCGCCAATAGCCTCGGCGTTGTCCTCAATGATAAACAAATTGTACTTCTTGGCAAAAGCAAACAGCGGGTCCATGTCGCAGACGTTGCCATAGAGATGCACCGGGATGATCGCCTTGGTCCGCGCCGTCACCAGCTTTTCCGCCGAGGCAATGCTGATGCAGTGGTCGTCGAGATTCACGTCCGCAAAACGCGGAATGGCGCCGGCCTGCACCACCGAGAAGCCCGTGGCAATGAAGGTGTAGCTGGGCACGATCACTTCGTCGCCGGGGCCAATGCCCAACGCCGCCATGGCGACATGCAAGGCCGACGTGCCCGAATTGACGCTGATCGCGTATTTGCTGCCCTGCCAGGCCGCAAACTTCTTCTCGAACTCCATGCCCTTCGGGCCCGTCCAATAATTCACTTTGCCGGAGCGCATGACGGCCTCGACAGCCGCAATCGCCTCTTCACTGAATTTCGGCCAGCCAGTCAATTTGTTGGTCACGGTCTTGGGGCCACCATCGATCGCCAATGTCGCCATAGGTCCTTCTCCTTGATTCGTGTTGGAACCACCGGCCGGCGGGCAGCGCCTGAAAACCGCTCCGCCAGTCATTTGCTTTCACTGCCAATAGCAGTCGCAGTCAGCCATACAGTACACAGCACCCGGCCCTTGTGCACACCACCAAAAGCCGCTGCGCGATGATTTTGCGCGCGGCGCTGTGAATTTTTCACATCGACCCGGCGGGGCCGCCGCAGCTTCAGCGCTGATTGTTCTTGAAGCCCTCCAGCAGCACGCGTTTGCGAGGCGTGTCTGCCGTTGCCGGCACGGCTTTATCCACGGTGCCGGTCATTTCCACGCTCCAGATAGGCGATTCACGGAAGGCGTGATAGGTCCAGTCCCAGCCGTATTCTTCAAAGATCGCAATGCAGTCGGCCAAGTAGTGTTCGGCGCCCTCGGCGTAACGCGCGGCCGAGAATTCGCCGATGAGAATGCGCGCGCCGTGTTTGAGCTGGAAATCGCGCACGGGCTGGAGGTGCCGGCGCAGCGCCTCCTTGTCCCAGTTGCGTTCGGGATCGGGGTACTTCAGGCCCACGTTCCGATTGTTCACGCCCTGGTGGGTGTATTCGCCGGGGAAATACATATGCGCCTGGTAGATGACGTCCTTCATGGGTATGGGGCTCAGGTAGGAGAAGGCCGTCGCCGAATCCCACTCGTTTGACTCAATGATGATCGGCGTCTGTGGATCAATGGCGCGAACGACCTTTGCGGCCTCGTGCTGCAGGCTGAGGTAATCGACGGCAAAAGCCACCCCCAACTGCTGCGGCTCGTTGATCAAGTCGTAGCCATAGAGCGCCGGATGGCCCTTCACGGCGGTGGCGAAGCGCCGCCAGACCTCAACGAAGGCGTCGGCGTACTCGCGGTTGTCGAACATGTTCATGCGCCCGTCGAGATTCCGCCCGCCCGGAGCGACGTGCAGGTCCAGAATCACCCGCAACCCGAGTTCGTGGCAGCGATCCAGGCCCTGTTTCGCCTGGGCGATCTTCTCGTCGATCCAGCGGAAATACTCCGGCAGGTCCTGGTTGTCATTGCGCTTGTGCCAGTTGCGGGACATCTGCCAGCGCACGACATTCGCGCCCCACGACGCCAGCACCGGCAGGTCCTTCGCCAGCGTGTTCGGACCAAAATGCGGCGACATCATGCCGCGCCGCACCGGATCCTTGCTGACCCGCTCGCTGTATTCGATGCGATAGTCCTCGGGCACCAGTCGCGGATAGACATTGGCCATATCAATGAGAGTGATAACCACATCCTTGAACCACACCTTGCCACTGCAGTCCTGCAGACCCAGCTGAAACTGGCCACTGCTGGCGCCCTCATCGACCCGAAAGAATCGCGAGGCCTGTTGCCAGTCGCTGCTGCCGTGCTGGCCCGTAGAGTGATTCCAGCTGGTCTTGCCGTCGCCTTTCACGTATGTCAGCATGAATTTCGTGCCATTCCAGCTATCGGCCGGCTGGGTGACATCCTCAAAGCGTATGCGGCAGGTCATATTCAGCCACTTGCCGCGATACTGCTCAATGGGAAAGGGCCTGGACGCAAAATAGGTCCCGGCCTTGCCAGCAGGGATGCTCACTTCCAGCGCACGGACACCAGCGACCTCGACGACTCGGGCCAGGTCGCCAAGCTGCCACTCGGCCATCTCCTCCGGGCTGAACTGGCACCTATAGACCTCCTGCCCCACGGCCAGCGTTCCCACCGCCAACAACAACGTCATCGCACTCGTCAATTTCATCATCGTCTTCTCCCTGTGTTCTTTGGCTGCATCTTCACGGCGTCGCAACTGCTTGCGGACCATCACCCGCATACAGTAGCCCCGGTTTTCCGTTCAGCCACGAAAACGCACCCGTCCCGCCGGCATACATCATGGGACCGCCGCCGTCCCGGCGGCATACATCCTGGGACCGCCGCCGTCCCGGCGCTCCTATCCCGGCCGTGGTGCGGGCGTCTCGCCCGCACCGTCGCATGGGGTCAGCTACTCGCACGACGTTCGAGCGGCTACCCGCAACCGTTCCCCGGCCCCCGTCCCGGCGCTCCTATCCCGGCCGTGGTGCGGGCGTCTCGCCCGCACCGTCGCATGGGGTCAGCTACTCGCACGACGTTCGAGCGGCTACCCGCAACCGTTCCCCGGCCCCCGTCCCGGCGCTCCTATCCCGGCCGTGGTGCGGGCGTCTCGCCCGCACCGTCGCATGGGGTCAGCTACTCGCACGACGTTCGAGCGGCTACCCGCAACCGTTCCCCGGCCCCCGTCCCGGCGCTCCTATCCCGGCCGTGGTGCGGGCGTCTCGCCCGCACCGTCGCATGGGGTCAGCTACTCGCACGACGTTCGAGCGGCTACCCGCAACCGTTCCCCGGTCCGCCGTCCCGGCGGCATTGCCCCCGGGACCGCCGCACTGGGTAGAGCGCCTGTATTGTTCGTCTTCCATTGCCTGCTCGGTCGCGCCCTTGGCAGTGAAAGCACAAGACGGCGAAAAAAATCTGGTGCCAATGACTGAAGCCTTGCACAAATAGGCCGAACGTCATACCATCTGCCCTTTGTCGTTGTCTTCGCCGCAAGTATATTGCATCTCGCTGTTCGCTAGTCCCCGTAAAACCAGAAAACACTGTCGGGGGGATTCCATGGCCAGCAGGACGGCTTCAGCTTCGCCGAAAACGACGCCCGCCGCGCCAAGGAAACGCTGTCTATCACACCCGTCACTGACCTATTCGGAGAACCACCATGACCCGCCGTCGCCTGTGCTTCATCGTCGTGCTCATCGCCGCCGGCGCCATCCACGCCCAACTGGGCCCAAACAGTGTCCAGCCCTACGAGCAACAGCTGGCACAGCCCACCCCACTCGCCCGCGCCCTCAACCGGCGCTACGCCAGACACCTTCCCAGCCTGCGCCAGGAAATTGCCGCCCAACCACGACTCACGCCGCCGCGTCTCACCTGGCTGGACGAACAACTCGCGCCCCTCGCCAAAACCGAACTGGTGGACAGCGGCAGCGCTGCCGGCGCAAGCGGCACCGCTGGCTGCTGCATCGTCATTCGCTGTGCGGGCGACGACATCCAGCCTGGCCAGATCGCCCAGTACACCATCGACTTCATCGTTCTCGAAGAACTCGCCGGCAAATCCCTTGATCGCATGGGCATCACTATCGCCGCCTTACATGACGATGACAGCGGCAACAACGCCGCCGCTAACGCTCCCGCCGCTCTCGTCTGCCAGGTCACGCCGCTCACGCCCGACCGCGTCCGCGTAGCCTGGCCCATCGCCGGCGCCGCACGGCGCTTTCGCATCGACATCGCGCCTGCCAGTGACCATGGTGGCGCCCTGCCCCTGCAGCGCCTCCTCGGCATGGGCGATCAGCTTATGCTCAACGCCCGTGAAACCACCGGCCTACCCGGAAATATCTGGTCGGCCAAATTTGCGCCCATCTTCGGCGATGGCAAACCCGCCCTCATTGCCGGCCGCTGGACGGACTTCGCCCACATCTTCCAGAACCTCGGCGCCCCCGGCCCCTTCAAAACCGCCGAGGCTCATCACTTCCTCGCCAGAGACAGCATGGACGAAGCCATCGGCACCGACGAACACCACGGCCTGGCCTTCTCCGTCGTCGATCCCGCCGATGTCGATGGCGATGGCAAAATCGACCTCTTTCTCTGCCGCTACTACAACACTGCGCCGCTCTTCGCACGCAACATCAGCCAACGCCCTGGTCAACTCGATTTCGCCGATCCCTGCACCGTGGCCGAGCTCCCCCGCGGCTGGCGCTACGCCTACGGCGATCTCGACGGCGATGGCCTCGCCGACGCCGTCGCCATCCAGCTCAAACAAGCCGTCCCGAGCATCATCTTCCGCAAAGGCTTGGGCCTGGACGCCAAGGGCGTCCTCCACTTCGGGCCGGCCAAGCCAATCAAACTCGTCATCCCGGACTCACTGGAAACCGCCCGCGGCAGCAGCGTCTGCACGCCGTCTTTGTCCCTGGACGATCTCAATGGCGACGGACTCCTGGACCTGTCCGTCCTCGTGCCGGTATTCCTCTACGTGTCCTTCAACGAGGGCACGGCCAAGGAATTCGCCTTCAACAAAGCCGAAGTCGTCAAGACCGACGCCGGTGCGCCCATCGAATGCCGGCGCTACTACCCGTTCTTCGCCTGGCATGACATCAACCAAGACGGCACCCACGATCTCTTCCTGCGCTCTGTCCGCGGCGCCCGCCTGGCCAAAGGCAGCGTGCTGAGCGTCGCCGCCACCGAGACACCTCTGCGCTGCCTGGAACGACAGGCGCCGTTGAATTACGCCGGCCTGGCGAACTTCGCCATCACCGATCTCCATAACGACGGCCAGCTCATCTTCTGCCAAATCGCCGCCGCCATGAAACTCGCGCGCTTCAGCTACCAAGACGGCCTCTTCACTCGCCTGGAGCCCATCGCCCTCGAAGCACCCGACGCGCAGCGCTACGGCTGCCCCGACAGCACTGAATACGGCGCCCTCTACGCCCAAATCCGCTGCTTTGACGCCGATGGCGATGGCCGCCTGGACGTCCTCTGCAACACCGAACACAACTGGCGCCTGGGTTACTTCTCACTCTACCGCCAACTCGAAAACGGTCAGTTCGCCCCCGAAGAGCAGCTCGCCCCCAAGCCATGCACGGACTACGCAGACATCGTCAAGACCAAACGTGGCAAGGGCCTGCGCATCACTCCGCGCAGCTCCCTCGACTATCTCTCTTGGGAATGCCGCGACCAGCTCACGCCCGCCGGCGGCGCCATCCGCCTCACTTTCACCCCCAATGACAGCGCCATACCACCCACGGGCCGCGTCTTTTTCAGTAGTGTCTTCTGGGACAGCAAACAGCTCGACGCCAGCGCCCTGCATAATCTCTACTACCAAACCAAAACCCTCGCCGACCTCATGGCAGCCCTGCCCGGCTTCACCCTCGCCCAACTGCCCGACGGCCGACTCTGCTGCCAACTGGGCAGCGAATCCATGACCACCCGCCTGCCCGTCGTCCTCCAACGTGATGCCTTCTACCGCATTGAGCTGACCTGGGATCGCCAAGGTAGCGCCCTGACCGTCAATAACCAGCTGCTCTGCCGCAGCCAGCACTGCCCACCACCCTTCGCCGAGCGCCTCCACCTCGGCTCCTATACATGGATGGCCGTGCAGCATTTCCGCGAATACCCAGACCGCCGCAAGGCACACCCCACCGATTTCAGCTGCCCCGCCGAAGGCGTCTTCACCGAATTCATCTGCGAAGACCCGCTGGGCAAGACCACTTACGCACTGGACCTCAAAAGGGATCTCCAGAGCCTCCCCCCACGCAGTGCCATCGCCTATCGCTGCACACCCGGCGTCACCACCTACAACGGCCAGCCCGCTCTCATCGCCCATTTTGACGATAACCGCCGCACTGAAATGCCCGGCGCCAAAGCACGCCTCCATGTCGTGCCTTTTACCCAAACGCCAGGCCAGGCACCCAAATTTACCGAACCGATTCCCCTCCGGCTCCAGAACGGCAACCCATTCTACGCCCACACCCGCACCGAAGTCGTCCCCGTCGACTGGAATGACGACGGCGCCACCGACATCATCCTCGCCACTGAAAACTACCGCAATAACTACAATATCGGCGTCGAACTCTTCCTCAATGACGGCCAATGGCACTTCACCCGCACCCCCGACCCCGATCTCGCCCGCCTCAACGACCTCATGACCGCGCACCACGATATCAAACTGGCCTTTGCGCCTCTCACCAACGCCGCCGAACCCGATATCGTCACCTGGACCGACCCAGGCATCCGCGCCTACAGCCGAGCCTTCCTCCGACAACTGCCCATCGCTATCCGCGTCGAGCAAATCCGCAAATAGCACCCCGACTGGCCGCGCACCGCCTCACGGCAGGCCGCCGAACCCTCGTAGCCTCACGGCAGGCCGCCGAACCCTCGTAGCCTCGCGGCAGGCCGTGATGCTACTGAAGGCCGCTACTCCACGACACGCCGCTACTCCACGACACGCCGCGGTTCCCTCGTAGCCTCACGGCATGCCGTGAGGCCGCCATGCCGTGAGGCTACATCATTCCCGTAAAATGTACTCCCCGACTCAGCGATATTTTTGCGCCGTAGGCGCTTAACCATGCTTAACCCCAGGCTTTTGCCTGGGGTGAGAAGGCCCACCAAGAGCCTGTGCCTCGTAGAGGCACCACAGTTTTGGTTATCAATGGCTGACCGATTACCAGAAAAGATCATTATTCTCCGATATTTCCCGTGAAGTTTCTGCTCATGGAATTATATTACTATCGCTATCATTCTTTATAGGAACAACTACTAATTATCTTCGTCTAAATCCACAGACGCATATCCATCCTTGCCTTCCAGCGTTCACCCCATATATCGGTCAAGTCGTTCCGCGAGATAATACCTCCCCAAAAATAAGTCAGGAGTACAACCATGAATATCCTCCGCCGCTCATTTACCCTCATTGAACTGCTGGTCGTCATTGCGATCATCGCCATTCTGGCGGCCATGCTCTTACCGGCCCTCTCCAAAGCCCGCGAGAAAGCCCGCGCCATTTCCTGCACGAGCAACCTCAAGCAGCTGGGCACCGCCATGCGCATGTATCTCGACGACTATGACGACCAGCACACGCCAGGCGCCGGCTGGAGCAACAACGGCGGCAATCGCTGGTATAACCACAGCCTGAATCAAAACTACTACGGCGACGCCAAAACCCTCAAATGCCCCTCGGCGGCGTCCTTAAGCCGCGGCTATGCAGTGGCCTACTCATTCAGCTGGTGGAACGGCTCCTACAGCGCCAAACAAATCGCCGACCCGTCTAACACCGCCTATTTCATTGACTGCGCCCAGCTGCCCACGTCAACCAACACCTCCAGCGGCAGCCCCGAAGCCTGGAACAGCCAAACCCAAGGTACTGCAGACTGGCAGTGGATGACGCCCACCAATTATTCCGGCACGACCACCTACTACGGCAACAATGCCCAAAGTGATTACACCCGCCTGCCCATCGGCCGCCATAACGGCCAGCTCAACATCCAATACCAAGACGGCCACGTTGGCACCATGAAGCTCATCAACTTCATCGGCCCGCTGCCCAAAGGCCATGCCTACGGCAGTGTCGAAAACTCCTGGGACAACAAGTAAATCCCGGACGCCATCCCAAGCACCTCTACAGGCGGGCGCAGTGACCACACTGCCCCGCCTGTTTTTTACCCAGGCCAAACCAGTAGGGACACTGCTCGCTGCAGCCAAAAATTTGCTTCAGGGAGCAATTCACAGCTTGCATCCGCGCCTGCGAAGTGCACAGTATAACTGTACACTTAAAGGAGGTATAGTTATGGAAGCAAGCGTACTTGATCTCAGAAAAAAAATGAAAGACGTCATGTCTGCCATCGACCGTCACGAGCGGGTAATTCTTACCCATCGTGGACGGCAGCGAGCAGTGATCCTGCCCTTGGGCGAGGCGACCAAATCTACAGTCAAGGTCGCCGATCTGCCTGCATTTGGAATGTGGGCGAAACGCACAGAGATAGCCGATGCCGTGGCCTTCGTCAAAAAACTCCGCGAACCGCGAGGCAACTGATGTTGTTCGATACGGATGTCTTAATCTGGGCACTGCAAGGCTCCCCCAACGCTGCCAGCGAAATTGATGCAGATGACCAGCGCTTCATTTCTGCCATCAACTACATGGAGCTCATGCAGGGCGCCCGCGACAAACGGGAGCAGATGCTCATTAAGCAGTTCCTCAACGCGCTCAATTTTCACATGCTGCCAGTCACGGAAGCCATCTCCCACCGCGCCATTATCTTCATGGAAGAATATGCTTTGAAATCCGGTCTTCGACTCGCGGATGCCCTCGTCTTCGCCACGGCCTGCGAACATTCACTACGCCTCTGCAGCGCCAATCAAAAACATTTCCGGCAAGTCGCTTCGCTGGATGCCAAGGTCTTCAAGCCTGACAACCACCCGTAAGCGCAGGCTTTCATCTCGCCTGTTTTCCCGGCCCTTCCCGCCGGCTTGCAGCCCGCACCGCCAGATATAATCATCAAGACGCCTCGCCGGCCCCGCTAAGCGTAGCGCTCCCACACCAATCCCGGTAGTGCCGTCAAACAAAGTGAATCGGGTGTATACTACCCGTAGACAGCTGCTGCCAGCAGCTGGACACCGCCGCCGCATTCGGGGAACTGAAAACAGGGAGGACACATCATGCGCAACATTCTAATTGTCATCACCGCACTTTGGGCCGGCACCGCACTTTTTGCCGCCGAACGGCAGGTCTTTCGCGACGCCCAGGGCCGAAACCAAGGCAGCGCCGTCACCACCGGCAAGCGCACGGTCTATCGCGACGCCCAGGGCCGCACGACCATGACCGCGACCCAACAGGGCAACCGCACGGTCTATCGCGATGCCCAAGGCCGCAGCCTCGGCACGGGCACCACCCAGGGCAAGCGCACGGTCTATCGCGATGCCCAAGGGCGCACCGCCGTCACCGCCACCCAGCAGGGCAAGCGCAGCGTCTTCCGCGACGCCCAAGGCCGTCAACTCGGCACCGCCACAGATAACTCGGGCCGCACAGTCTTCCGCGATGCCCAAGGCCGAAACCAAGGCAGCAAACGCTGACTAACACCATGAGCATCGGAGCAACCATGCCCACGCCCAGCAACGGCAGCATGTCCTGCCACACCGCGCCCGCAGCATCACCCCGGCATGAATTCCAGGCCGGCGGCAAAATGGTCCGCTGGCTGCTGGTCGGCCCCGGCGACATCGCTCACAATCGGGTCGCACCAGCGCTCTGTGCCGCGCGGAATTCGCAGCTGGTGGCCGTCTGCGGTCGTTCGCCCAAACGCGCCGAGTCGCTGGCCCGCGCCAACAACGTCTCGACTATTTATTACGACTACGACCAGGCCCTGGCCGAGGCCGACGTCGATGCGGTGTATATCGCCACGCCGCATCACCTCCATGTCGACATGTGCCTGAAAGCCCTGGCCGCCAACAAGCACATTCTCTGCGAAAAACCCCTGGGCATCCATAGCGCCGAATGTCTGCGGCTGCTCGACGCGGTCAAGAAAAGCGACCGCGTCACCTGCTGCTCCAATTACCGTCTCTTCACCAATCAGTTCAAAACCACCTACCGCTTGATTCAAGACGGCACAATCGGCGACCTCGTCGGCGGCTGGGCCCACGACGAAGAAAACTACTACAACCCCAGCAACGCACCCCTCCGCAAGGAACTCGGCATGTCGCCGATCCTGGGCTTCGGCTTCTACCTGCTCAATCTGTCGCTGGTGCTCTTCGGCATGCCCTCAGAAGTCTTCGCCTGCATGAGCTCCTGCAACTGCGACCACCAGCCGGACTACGACATCGACGACCTCGAAAACATCATCCTGCGCTACCCCAATGGCGCGCAGTTTTCGATCATTCTCAACATGACCGCCAAGGCGCCGCTGCGCCACGCCTACCAATTCTACGGCTCCAAAGGCCGCATCTACTGGCCAGAATGCCCGCCCCATTTCAACTCGCCCATATACAAAGTAGCCCACCCCAATGGCTACGAGGAAATCCCCGAGTCCTTTTCCGGCGACACCAGAGGCGTCAGGCCCAATTGGCATCTGCCGATGATCGAGGACTTCGTCCGCGCTGTGCAAACCAACACGTCGCCGCTCTGCACCATCGAAAGCGCCGTGAAAACCGCCGTCATCACCGACGCGATCATCAAATCCGCCGCCAGCGGCCGCGCCGAAAAGGTCACGGCGTAATACTGCGCGACGACAACGATTTGGCATGTACAACCAGCGCCGGCGCGGGTTCACCAGGCGCTTCTTGCCCCTGGCCCAAGCGCCGTTGTCACTCGCACAACAGGCGGACGTTGCGCACCCAGTAAGTCACTTTCATGCCCTTGGGATTGCCGCCAATGTGGCATTTAGGTCTGGTTGCGTGTGCAAGCTACCGCCCTTAAGCGCCTTCGGCGCTGACAAAGGCTTCAGAACGACTGCGTCAAGTCTCTCTTTTTATCACAAAATTGCGCACATTACCAACATTTTTTGTCCTTGCCCCCGTGGCTACTATATTTGCCGGGTCGCCTTTCTTCCCCCTTTTCACCCATTGCGTCCCCGTCAACCAGGAGCAGCCATGACCATCAAGCTATTTGCGGGTGCCATCCTCTGCGGTTTTATCCTCGCGGCCGAGCCATTGAGCTTCCGTAATCGCCATTTAGAGGCGACGGTCGATCCTTTCACCGGCCACTGGCAGCTGCGCGACAGCCGCAACGGCCGGACGTGGACGCAGCCCGCGCCCGGGAACGTGGCGATCGCCAGTGTCGCCATGGACATCGCGCCGGCCAGCGCCGCGACCATCCGACAATCCACGCCCTACCCCATCAGTCACCGCATGACCGGCGACGCCAGCGCCATCAGCGGCCCCGCCGACTGTTCCGCCACCCTCTGGCTTGGCTGGGAGGGCGACGCACTGCTGGTCAGCATGGACATCACCGATGAAGCGTTTCTCCCTGCCACCACCACCGATAATTGGTGGCACCAGGACTCCATTGAATTCTGGCTGGACAGCCGCCAGTACGCCGTCCTGCCCACGCCCGGCAAAGCCCGCGTCCTGATCAACAACGGGCAGGATATCGCCACCGCCAAGGCCGATGTCAGCAGCGCCGCCACCGGTTACCGCCTGGACCTGCGGCTACCCCTGCCGGCCTTCCAGCTCTCAGCGGCCAAGCCCTTCCGTTTTGCCATCGGCGTCAACGACGCGGACAACCCATCGAAGCGCGAAGGCCAGATCTACTTTCCGCAGACCTGGCGGCATTCCAGCCCCGACACCTTTGCCCAGCTGACTCTGCGCAGCGCCGACAAGGCCGCCCCCAGCATCAAGGAGAAGGCCCCCGAACCCGCCTATCGCGACTGCCGCCTGCTGAGCAACGGCCGCGGCGTCAGCTACCGTCGTGAGAAACCCGGCTGCACCCCCCTGCTGGTCCGCGCCGAACTCCATGCCAGCAAACCGGAGCTCATCTTCACGGTCACGCCCGAGGACGGCGCCGCGCCCATGACGGGCAGCGTCAGTGAAATCATCGGCTTCATCGTCCCGGATCAGGAAGGGTCGCTCATCGCCGCAGATTATTCCGCCGGTCATCTCTACCAGCTCAATCAAGAGCCATTCCTGCGCACCACCATGAGCACGGCCAGCGAGCTGCCCTTCATTTGCATGCTTGACATGGCCAGCGGCAACGGCTACGGCCTCATTGTCGATACCCCCGAAGACGGCTCCTACTCCTTCATCAAAGTCCCCCACGGCGAAGGAACCACGCGCGTTCCCGAGCTCAAATGGCTGCCGACCATGAAGACCTTCGGCGCCCGCCAGCGCCAGTACCGCTTTGTCTTCGTCGCCGCCGGCGGCTATGTCAGCATCGCCAAGACCTGGCGGGAATGGGCCCAGGAGCACGGCTATGTCGTCACCCTCAAGGAAAAAGCCCGCCACAACCCCAATGTCCATCGCCTCATGGGCGCGGCCGACATCTGGGCAGGCAACAACGCCACCTTTCCCCCCTCCGCCAAGAGCTACGGCATCAACAAGCTGCTCATCAACGGCCAGTGCGCACCCGAGCACATGCAGAAAATGGTCGATTTGGGATACCTCCCCGGCAAATATGACATCTACACCGACGTCTATAACGACAAGCCCGAAGACCAGATCGACGCCCTCAGTGCGCCCATCCCCGGCCACATCGTCCAAAAGGAAAATGGCGAAAAAATGGTCGCCTGGATACCCTTTGACAAGTCCCGTACGTCCTACAAGCGCTGCCCCGCGCTCATCCTCGACGCCGCCAAGCGCGTGATTCCACCCGACCTCGAACGCTACCCCTACCTGGCCCGCTTCCTCGACGTCACCTCCGCGGAGGGCCTCTACGAATGCTACCACCCTGATCACCCCATATCCCGCATGGAAAAGCGCCAGCATTCCGAAAACATCTTCGCCTACTTCGGCAACTGGGAGCCCGGCAATCTCAATCTGGTCGCCGGCGGCGAGCAAGGCAAGTGGTGGTGCGCCCGCGATCTGCATTATCTGGAAGGCATGCAGTCCGGCGGCAACTACTCATGGCCGGCCGGCCATCTGCGCCGCCCCAAAACCAAGGAAGACGACACTCGCGGCACCGGCGTGCCCACCGATCGTTTCTACACCCGTTACGAAGTGTACGGCATCGGCACCCGCCGCGTGCCGCTGTGGGACCTGGTCTTTCATGACTGCATCAGCTCGACCTGGTACTGGGGCGACACCACCGATTTCCTCATCGAAGCCGCCCCGGAAGTCACTCCCCGCAAAGACGCCCTCAATGTCCTCCTGGCCTCCATGTCCACCTTCTGGATCAACAAGGGCACCTGGACACACGACCGCGGCTCCTTCCTCCGCAGCTATTTCCACACCACGAAGGTCCATGAAGTCCTCGGTATGGAAGAAATGCTCAGCCATCGCTTCCTCAGCCCCGACCGCTATCTCCAACAGACTGATTTCGCCGACGGCAGCAGCATCGTCGTCAATATCGCCAACGAGCCCCGCGACATCGTCCTCAAGGGCCGCCAGTACCGCCTCTGCCCCAACGGCTTTGCCGTCGACGGCCCCCGGCTCCAGCAGCAGCTCGTTCTCGGTGACGACGGCTTGATCCACGCCGAAATCCACGCGCCCAATTTCTTCTACCAGGCCGTGATGAAAGATACCCTGCCGCGCATGGACGGCACGACCAGCCTCCTGGCCATGACCATCGTCAACCAAGAAGCCAACGACCACCTCAAAATCGCCATTGTCCAGGACAACAGCCTGCCTATTCCAACTGAGGCCCTCAAGAAGCTCACTCGCGGGGCCACTCTGATCTATCGCCTGGACGAACAGGGAAAGCGCAGTGAGCGCATCAGCGCCACCGTCGGGACCAGTGGCCTGCAACTACCCGGCACCGGCAATTACGAGGTCTTCTCAGGCAGCATGGCCAAACAGCCCGACCTCCAGCTCTTCCTCAAAGGACTCGACCTCACTCCTCCCGCGACCGGTCCGTATGTTTTCACTCTGCCTGCGATTGTCGCCAATCACTCCCGCGCCGCCCAACGCGCCGACGTCAAGCTCTACCTCAATGAAATCAGCGACGAGCGGCTCCTGCAAAGCCTTCCCACTGGCCGCATCGCCGCCGGCAAAACCACCACGGTCGCCTTCAAGCTCAGGCCCGACAGATTTTGCGGCGACTATACCTTCATCGCAGTCGTCACGCCCCGCAAAGGCAGTGACCTCACCCCCGATGATAATATATCAACCCGCACAGATCTTATTGAGTCGGAGCGGCCCGAGTGGCCCCTGCGTGCCTCCTTCGCCCTGCGCACTGACGGCCCAGCCGCAAGACGGACGCCCTTGTCTTTCCCGGTGGACTTCTCCAGCCAGCTGCCCGCCGGCAGCGGCCTCAAGCCCAACGACGTCCGTGTTTACCTGCGCCAGATTAATCCACAATTGGACACTGATATCGAGCAGCTTCTTCCCCACGCGCAGTTCACGCCCGACGCAGCCGACGCTCGCCGCGGTCAGATCAGCCTGGCTTTCAGCGAGCTATTTGCCCACAGCGATATCGTTTTCACGGTTGCCGCCAAGCCAGGCCTGAGCATGTATCCCAGCGGCCGACCGCTGCTGCAGCTTGGCGATCAGCCCGGCATGGCTACGGTCAGCACCGACACGTATCAGCTCGCTTTCCGGGACGGCGTCCTCATGGACCTCGCACCGGGACGCGCCTTCACCACCCATGCGCCTTTCCTCCGCCACTTTATCGTGTCTTCCGCCCCGACCGGTTGGAGCAGCGAAGATCAGGGCGTCATTAAGCGTTTCGACGTGCTGGAAAACGGCCCCGCCAAGAGCACCCTGGTTGTGGCTAAAACACTGAAGAACGGCAGCACCTACACCAAGACCTACACCTTCCTGCCCGACCGCTTTGAACTCACCATCGACCTTGACGGACCCGCCGGCAGCACCTACAACCGCGGCTTCTACCGCCTCAGTGCCGATTACCTCGACAACGCCGGCACCAAGGGCCCCATGGACAACAGTGTCAGCGAAACCGGCGGTATCAGCGGCCGCAACCCCAAGCCACAGTGGTTCGCCCTGCGCGGCGACGGCTGGGCGCATAGCTGCGTGGCGCTCTCCCCCTTCTCCAGTATCATCTTCTGGAACGACAAGGCGCCAAACCTCGGACAGCTCGGCTTCAGCTCCAAATCGCGCACCGGCAACCGCATGGTCTATTTCGTCCACGGCCAGCAGGACGACTTCAGCTTTGCGGAAAGCGACGCCCGCCGCGCCAAGGAAACACTCACCGTCACGCCCCTCACGGATTAATTCGCCCCTCCCCATGACCAGCCTGTGTTTCTTCTTGGCCCTGCTCACCGCCGGCGCCATCCTCGCCCAAATCGGCCCGGACAGCGTTCAGACCTACGAGCAACAACTGGCACAGCCCACCCCCATCGCCCGCGCCCTCAACCAACGCTACGCCAAACACCTCGCAAGCATCCGCCACGACATTGCCGCCCAACCACGACGCACGCCACCGCGTCTCAGCTGGCTGGACGATCATCTCGCACCTCTCGCCAAAACCGAGCTGGTGGACACCAGCAGCACAGCTCGTGCAGGCAGCCCCACTGGCTGCAGCCTCGTCATCCGCTGCACCGGCGACGACATCCAGACCGGCCAGCCCAGTACACCATCGACTCTTGCCTGCCACGAAAAATGACCGCGTTTCTGCCAACTACGATGGCCGGAAAAACGTTCTTTCGGACCTCGCCACCGACCACCATGTCCCTCGCCGCGAAGCGGCCGAAGCGGCCGAAGCGCTGAAAGCGCAAAACATACCAGCCCAGTGCAAGCAGCGCTGAAAGCGCGCGCCGCCCTGGGTAAAGCGCCAACCAAGGTCGTGTTCCTCGGCCCATTCGGTCCCAATCGGCGCAGCTGACTGGGCCAAAGAGGCAATGGAACCTCACAGCGTTTTCACCGCTATGTACCTTGCCCATCCGCAGAGTTTTTTTTAGGTCGCCCTTGCAGGGCTCTTTTGGGATGGGGGCTCTACCCAGGGCGGCGCGTCCTGCGGGCGCTTGCCCAGGGCTATCTTAGGCTGCGCCGTTGGCGCTGAAAACAAAAGACCGCATGACCAGCGGTTATCAATCACTGACCGATTTCTTCGGCGAAACCAGCCGACGTCGTTTTTCCATTGCTGATAATTGGCCCCTCGCTATATTAGCCGTCCATTTCATCGCGGTTAACGCCCCCTCCCCTCGAACACCAGGCATGACCATACGAAAACGAACACAACTTCGGCCTGATCACCAAAGACTTCTACCCCAAAGCCGCGTACGCTGCCTACAACACCCTGGCCACCTACTACCGCGGCGCGACCTTCGTCCTCCAGTTGGTCGCCGACAAGGAATTCCAGGCCTATCTCTTCAAAGCCGCCAACGGCGATTACCTGCTGGCATGCTGGAACATCCGCCTTAATCAACCCGCGCGCATCCTGACCATCGACTCTATCACCGGCTCGTTCAACCTGGTTGATTTGTTCGGCAATGAAACGCCCGTACCTGTCGCGCAGAATGTCGACTTCATCGAAGCCGGCCGCCACCCCGTCACGCTGCGGATATCCGGGCAAAGCCAGGAGCCCCGCCTGGCGCCGGCCATCACCAGTCTCCCCAGCGACATCGTCCTCACGCCCGGCGTTGAGAGCTCCTTCGCCATCGCCTGCCGCAACCCACTGAACCGCGCGTTGAATCTGTCCCTCTCCCTGGCCACGCCGGCCGGACTTGCTGTCGCCCCCGCAAGCGCCGAACTCACCCTGCCGGCAGAAGCAAGCCAGCAGCTGCCCTTCGTGCTCAAGGCCTTGCCCGACTTCCAGGCGTCACCGCGCGAACAGCCTTTGCTCAACGTCAGCATCGCCGTCGGCAGCAATGTCACCCGCTCTATCTCCGCGCCCATACGCCCGGTGCGCAAAATGGCCGGTATTGGCGGCACGCCGGACTTTATCCTTGACTCCGCCGCCCAAGTTAACTCCTGCGTCATCAACGAGCCGGGCACGACTCACCTGTTCTGGACCGGTTAGGATGACTTATCCGCCGAACTGCGGCTGGGCAAGGCGGATGGCGCCATGATCGTCGATGTCATGGTACGTGACGACAAGCACGAACAGCCATTCACCGGCCAGGATGTCTGGAAAGCGGACAATGTTCAGCTAGCGTTCCAGCTGCCCGGCCAGTCGTCCTGCTGGGAACTGGGGCTTTCCCTTCTGGCGGACGGCACCGCGCAGGCCTGCTGCTGGGCGGCCCCCAAAGGGCAGGACGCCGCCCGCGCCTGCAAACAAATCACCCTGCAAACCAGCCGCGACGACAGCGCCAAAATCACCCGCTACCACGCCGTCATCCCCGCCACCGCCATTGGCCTCGCGGCCGACGCACAAATACCCATCCCCTTCAACCTGTTCGTCAACGACTCGGACGCCGGCACCCGCGAAAGCTTCATCGCCATCGCCCCCGGCTTCGGCTTCGGCAAGCACGAAACCGCGCTCTTCCCACTCATCAGCTTCTAAAGGCCACCGCTATCTGAGCAAAAGCGTCCCCCCGGATCACTCGCACAACAGGCGGACGTTGCGCACCCAGTAGGACACTTTCATGCCCTTGGGATTACCGCCAATGTGGAAGGTCCGCACATTGTCCCAGTCAATACCAGCGGCATGCAGGTCAACACGCCGAAGCTCCCAGTTGGCGTTCGGGGCCTGAAAAAGACAGCGGTAGCTCTTTTTGCCGCCGCCAGGCTGCGGCACCGTCGCAAACGAACACATGCTGTGGGTGTAGGCGTTCACGGGGTCGTCCTGGACCGACTTCACCTCGAATTCCAGGAAGCGCGCCCGCTTGAGCGTCTCCACAGGCATCGTCAACGCGTGGCGCGGATAGAACCAGCGGTCGGTCTGGGGATCATCCCAGCCCAGGTCAAAACGCACACCGCCCTCATCCGCCGTGATCGCAACCGTGTCGCTGGAACCAAATTCCACCCAGCCGTCATGCTGGCTCAGATCCCAGGCAATCGCCTCGCTGGTCTTGGCAAATTTCCAGAATGCCACATAGGGCATGACCAGACGCGAGGTCACGCGGCCATTGAAACGCCCACTGAGAACCAGCCGGGAATCAATCGGCTCCGCCGTGGTATCCAAGGTGACAGCGATCTCGGCCTTGCCCTGCGCGGGCAAGATGATCTCAGCAGGCAAGCCCGCAAGCAGGCCGCCCTCGCTCAGCAACACTCCGCGCTTCTCCTCAGACGAAAAATTCCACACGACGACGTTCATCCGCGCGGCTTCCGCACGCACTTCCGCCTTGGTCTTGTTGCCGATAATCACAAAGTCATCCGGGTGCAAATCCACGCGAATCACCACCGACAGGTCCTCGTCCGCCCCGGGCTGATAGCGCTCAATCTCGCCACGGGGAACGGCGGGCACATCCACCGCAAGGCCCCGTAAGCCCGACAGATAGCTGGGAAAACGGGACGTCTGCAGCGCGAGCTTGCCATCCGCAGCCGTGACCTCCCGCGTCGCGCCCAGCGTGTCTGTCAGGCGATAGCTCCCCGCCGGAACGCTCAACTCAATGTCCACCAGGTTTTGCGTCGTCAAGCCAACCGGCTTCGTGGATGTCTCCAGCGTTGATACCGACCAGAACACCAGCGTCTGGGTGTCTGCCTGCTGGAAAACGAAGGCGCGCACGCCCTCCTGCAGCTTCACTTCACCCAGCAGCCGCGCCTGCATCAGCTCGCCAGTCATCGCCGAACAAGCGCAGAGTATCGCCTTCGCTGAGCCATCACTGCGCATAAAACTCAAGTTCATCTTGGGATTTTTACACCGATACGCCGGAAACACAAAATAAAAACTCTTGGCGACGCCATGCATCATCTGCAAGACCATCGCCTTGACGTAATACTCCGCCATCAGCAATTCCTGGTCAAAGGAATGCTCCTTGCGCCCTGCGTAAAGCGGGTCGTCGGGACCGCTGGATTCGCCGTGAACAAAGGAATTCCATTCCGTTACCCACAATGCTCGATTCGCCAATCCGTGCCTGGCCATGTGCTGCCGCATGTCACCATAATGCTCCCCATACCTGGCCAGCGGCACGTAGCTGTGCAGATTCACCACCTCGGAGTATTTGGCCATGTCGTTTTCATACATCAGCTCGTCATAGTCATCGCGCTGGTCGCGAGTCACCGCCCCCGGCAGGACGATTTTGGCGGGATTGGCCGACTTGAAGCCCAGGTAGGCCGCCTTCTGGCATGCCACGTAGTCCCACACGGGCTCCGGCGCAAAATGGATATCCTGCTCGTTCCAGAATTCCCAATTGCCCATGGTGTCGCCAAAATCACTGGCGGCCTTGGCGCAAAAATCATGCAGCAGCTTCAGGTCCCTCGGCAGCTTGGCCAGCGGCTGCGCGACCTCGGGCGCGTCATGAAACATGCCCGACACCGTCAGGCCATGCTCCGCCTGCAACCGCGCATTCTTCATGTAGCTGCCAAAATTGATCGCAGCCGGATCCTTGCCACAAACGCGCCAGCTCAGGCGATCGCGAACGTAGGGCACGCCGGCGCGCTTCAGTAACTCGCAGGTCAGGCGATAGCCATCGCCATCGTACCAGGGCGAGGTAAGATTTTTCGCCCCGCAGAGCCAACTCAACGCCACGTCCATGGCAAAGACCGACGACGCATCCCAATCACGCTTCTCCTGCTCCATGACCACCGAAAACGTGTAGTCGGCGAGCAGCTCCTGCCCGCCCGCAGCAACCGTGCGCAAGACATAATAGCCGGGTTGCAGCAGCGCCAACTGTAAATCGCCACTCTGCCACGCGCCAGCAGCCAACGTCTCGCCACGCCAAGACCGCAATTCCCAACGACTGCCCCCCGCCCCGCCAGCCAACGCAAAGGTCGGCCGCTCATTCGCATACCAAACCCGACCCGGCGCCACAGTGCTCACCTGCAACTGCCCAAACACACTCACCCCCGCTAACACGCATAAGCTCAATAATAGTTTCATCCAAGACTCTCCAATTGTACCCGCTCGTTCTATACCCGGCATTCTATACCCGCCCGTTCTGTGCCCGGCCGCTGTCCTGTGGCCGCCCGCCCGTCCTGTACCCGGCCGCCCGTTCTGTGCCCGCCCGCCGTTCTCTGCCCGGCCGCCCGTTCTGTGCCCGCCCGCCCGTTCTGTGGCCGGCCGCCGTTCTCTGCCCGGCCGCCGTTCTCTGCCCGGCCGCCGTTCTGTGGCCGGCCGCTTGCGGCCGGCATTCCCCCCGCCGGCATTCCCCGCCGGCATTCCCAGCCGGCATTCCCCGCCGGCATTTCCCCCGCCGCAAGAATATACCGCTGCTTTGCTCGCCTTCACCAATTTTCAATCGCGAAGATCGTCTCCGTAAAAAAGCAACGAGGTACCACATGATCAACAACCACATGCTCAAACGCAAGCTGGATTGGGACTACCGGCAACGCTGCATTTACATGACCACGGTCACCGTGGAAAAACGCCGGCCTCTCCTGGGACAGCTAACTGGTGGGCTAGGCAACCCCACCGTCGAATTGAGCGACGTGGGCATCATGGTAGCCCAATGCTGGCAGGAAATTCCAACGCACGTCCCCGGTGTCTCCCTCCTCGAATGGCAGGTGATGCCCGACCACTTCCACGGCATCATTTTCGTGCAAGCGCCTCAAGAAAAACCGCTGGGGGCGATTGTCGGCGCCTTCAAAGCCCACAGCACCTCCCTTTACCGCGCGGGAGCCCGCCAGGAAGCGCATCTTTGGTCACCTGGCTACCAAGACACGATCCTCCTCCACCGCGGGCAACTGGCCAATATGCGGGCGTATATTCAAGACAACCCCCGGCGTCTGGCAGTCAAGCGGGCGCATCCCGAGCTGTTTCGGATCATCCGCAACATATCGGCCTGCGGCCATATCTTCGCGGCCATCGGCAATCATTTCCTGCTTGATGCCCCGGTCAAGCGCCAGGTCCAAATCTCGCGTTCGGTGCCTCCCGATGCCCTAGCCGCAGCCGAGGCCGACCTGCTGGCCGCGGCCCTGCACGGTGCCGTGCTGGTGTCGCCCTGCATCAGCCCCGGCGAAAAGCAAATAGCCCGCGCGGCGCTGCAAGCCGCCCTGCCGCTGATCGTCATTCTGGAAAATGGCTTCCCGCCGTTGTACAAACCGCCAAAATCATATTTTGACGCGTGCGCCGCCGGCCGGCTGCTCATGCTGGCGCCATGGCCGCATCATACCGACCGCCGCTCACTAACACGCGAGCAATGCCTGGCTCTGAACCGCTTCGCAACACAAATCGCCCAAGAGGACCACACGCCATAAACCCCGGTGCCTCCCGTAAAAGATCAATGACACAAACAAGGCAAATGAAAGGAAGCGAACATGATTGATCTAGAAAAGGTCTTTTGTCTCTTCTGCGATGTCGGCATGTCTGAACCGAGGCTTTTCATCCCGTTTATCAACCCCGTAACCAACGAGGCCGACTTTCTTCCGGCGGAAGATTCTGATGCGGCAGATGGGTACGACGCGGAGGAACTGGAAGAACTGCAAGCACGCATCCACAATGATCCAAACTGGCTCGAATTGCCAGACAGACACGAGCTCGGATTAGACAGCCGGCTGCCATTGCGATTTGCCGATGAATACCTGCGACCGGCAGACTGCGATTTGGTCTATAATTTCTTCCGCCATCGCGGGGCTTACAGTAAATTCCGCGCCCTCCTGGACCGCTTGGAGATGACCGACAAATGGTACCAGTTCCAAAACGATGCTATCCGCAACGCACTCAAAGAGTGGCTACAAGATAACGATATCGAATTTACTGAATGACCTTCTTTCCTTAACCCGGTTTCGCAAAAAAAAGCCGCAGCCCGCGCCTACCCCGGCCGCCGCAGCCTGCGCATCCCCCGCCGTCCTGTGGGCGGCCGCTTGCGGCCGCCAAGAAGCCTCTGCTTTGCTCGCCCGCGCCTACCCCGGCCGCCGCAGCCTGCGCATCCCCCGCCGTCCTGTGGGCGGCCGCTTGCGGCCGCCAAAAAGCCCCCGCTTTACTAGCCCGCGCCTACCCCGGCCGCCGCAGCCTGCGCATCCCCCGCCGTCCTGTGGGCGGCCGCTTGCGGCCGCCAAAAAGCCCCCGCTTTACTCGCCCGCGCCGCAGCTTTGCCCGCCGCTTCCCCGCGGGCGTTCCGCGTATTTATGCACACTTCCCACCCGGGTTGGGATAGTACTATTTATTCTCGTGATGTACCTCCTGGGAGCTTTTCCCCTGTTTTTGCTCCCGCAAGCTTCTGCCCATTGCTCCGAATCTGCCACCCGGCGGTGGTGGGTGACGCAGACATTGTGCTTCATAGCGTATCATTTCCCCCCACCGTATGAAGAGGTGAATTGGTGCCAGAAAAAGCCATGCCATCGCTTTGAGTAGAATCACGATTATGGCCAGTACCAGAAACCAGATAGTAATGAGTATTTCTTTCATTGTCTTTCCTCCATTTCAAAACCCAAGTTGGTGGACATTGTAGCGCTTCAATTGAAAGTGGCGGTACAATCGCCCGCGCCCGTTCTAATCGCCGACCTGCAGCAGACACTCACCGCGTTGCACGGCAGCCGACACACACATCACTGTTCTTTCTGCGGGTCGAGCCCCCAGTACACCGCATCGTCAAAACCCGGCGTGTTCTGACGCAGACGGGTGAAGGCCCCGCGTTGCCCGATCAGCCGTGCGAAGTCGTCCAGATCGCGGAAAGTGACGCCGACCTCGTTGGCCTCGAGTGGCGACACCCCGTAGCGGATCAGCATTGCCAGCAGCTTGCTGTTGTCGGCGTTGCTGGCGGCAAATACGCCGTGCTCTTTGGCGTACGCGTCCCAGGATTTATTCGCCCGCCCGAGCATCGATGGATCGCGAGGCTGACCGCATTCGGTGTAGGGATGGGCAAAGGGGCTGCGCAACTGCCAGCAACAAGCGGCGTACCAGAGGAGATTGTGCCCGCGACGATCCCGATAGCTCACGCAGATGCCTGGCGAGAGTTCTTCCAAACGCCGTATCAGCTGCAACGCCACTTCGCCATGGATGTTCGCCACCACATACAGGAGAATATCCCGATAGCTCATCCCGAGATCGGCCTCGCCATGGTTTTCGAGCAGATAGGCGACCAGCTCCGGGCGTTGTCGGTCCAAAGCGCAGGTCAGCCAGTCTTTCAGCTCCGTCGCAGTCATGTCCATCGCCAACATCACCTTGTTGAACTGTTTTTTATACAGCGCCTCCAAGCCGAAGCCGACCAAATTATCCCAGCGGGTCTTCTGCGTGGCGTCAAACTGCACATGATCAAGGCGCTCAAAGGCGGCCTGCGGGAAGCGACTGCCCTTGTAGCTCTTCGGGGCCATGGTCAGATAATACATCCAGGCCGCCACCCGCACCTGAGCGGGAATATGCGGCGATGTGGAGTCCAAGACCCGTTGCCACAGCAATGGCGGGCGCCACTTTGCAGCCTGGGCCAAATGCAGGAATTCGAGCCAGAAAGCATCGTCGCCGATAGCGACCAAGGTGCCCAAGTCCTTGGGACGACGGCTCTGCAGTGTCCAAAACAGCGCCAACAGCAGTCTGCGCATATCGACCGTGCTCAACAACTCGTCCCGGCTCTTGGCGACATAATCGCGAGAGCGCCAAGACGCTTTTTTCCCGTCCTTATAGACTCGCCACTCATAGACTCGCCACTCATGGTCACAGTAAGTACCCAGCCCGAGCATGTCGCAGATCACCTGCCGCTGCAGCTGCTTGGTCATAAAAGCCTGGTCACCCCGCAGCGCGGTCAACTCAGCATCCAATATTTGTGTCGCGTCCATCATGGTCACCGTCCTTTCTTTATGTTGTCGCCCCACCCACGTTAAACAGCCCCTGCCAAACCCATTTCCGGCGCCAGTACTTAGCCTAGACCACGGCTGCGGACACCTATTGTCCGCCCCTCAGGGCAGTCACCAAAATTGTCGCAGTGTAATCAATACCCCCCCCGTGGGGAAAACACCGGGGTGGTTACTGACCAATTACTGTCGCAGTGCGTACCCGCTTCCCAGCGTTCTTGCGCTTTTTGCTGACTTAGCTACGGTAGCGGCTCCTACTCACGCGATGCGAGACTGAGGCCATCCGAAAAGGAACGTCAAGCGATTTCAGCCTGTCGTAAGCGTGTTTTTCAACCATTCTTTAGCCATAAAATAGACATGACTGCCGCAAGAAACTGAGATGAAGAGGGATAGGTGGGGGAGCGCTAGGGAGAGGAAAGGGCTGGCTCAGCCCTTTTCTTCCCCTCGCAAAACCCAACTATGCATTTCGAACAAGCGCGAGCTTGACCACGGTGCCCCAACGCACAGGCGGCGTGCAGCCTGCGCACAGCAGCCACAGCACCGGGTTTGGCGGCGCATTCACCGGCGCGGCGCCGCAGCCGTCGGTGAAGAAAATCACCGGGGCTTCCGCCAGTTCCTGATGTTTGTCGATGTATTTGAACACCGGTCGGAAGTCGGTCCCGCCGAAGCCCTTCGGTTCCCACTTGCGGTTGGGGTCGAAGGGCTCATTGTTGCTGAAGGTGTCGACTTTTTGGACTTTTGCGTCGCACTGAATGACCGTCAGCTCGTAATCGCCAAAGCTAGCGAGCAGCGAGTTGAGTTCGCCAAAGAACTGCGGCAGGTCGTTTTGGGTGCTGCCGGACGTATCGACCGCCACCACCGCCTTCAGCTTCTGGTCACGCATTGACGGCAGATACAAGCCCTGGTGGACATGGCGCCGAGAGGGCGGCAGCCAACGGCGCTTGCCGCCATAACAGGCAGTCACAAACTGCGCCAGCAACTCCTGCCAGGGCAACTGCGGATCCAGGAGGTCCTCAAGAATCTTCTCGGCGCCCAGCGGCAGCTTTCCGCGCATGCGTTCAACCTGGCGGGCAACGCTGACCACCCGACTGCGAATGCGCTCGCTAATGTCCGGCGCGAAGTACGGCGAGTAATCCGGATCAATGACCGTGTCCTGCCCCCCAGCAGTCTGCTCCTGATCAGCCGCCGCAGGGCTCCCCTTGCCCTTCCCCTTGCCCTTGCCCTTGCCTTTGCCTTTGCCAGCCTGCGCTGCCGGCGCTGCAGTGTCGCCCTGCTCAGCACCATCTTCCCCGGCCGCCTGCTCGCCGCGGCTGTCTTTGCCCGACGCAGTGCCCGCGGCGGCTTCATCCTTGCCAGCCTGCTCGCCGCGGCTGCCGTTGTCCTTGTCGTCATCCGGCTTGTCGCCGCCGCTGCCGTCCTCCTCGCCCGGCTCCTCCAGCTTGGGGCCGGAGATTCCGGGTTGCTTACGGGGATCGCCGATGCAGTCGTCGCTATCCTTGTCCAGATGCTTGTCGATGGCCTTGCTGCGGGTGGTCCTTTTCGGCAGCCGGTCGTAGATTTCCTCGGCGTTATAGCCTTCCCAGCCGGGCTTGCAGGGCAGCGGGCAGGGATTCTTCATGTCCTCATGCGCCAGAATGAACTGTATTTCGAGATCGGCAGCGATATTCCACAGCTCATGCACGCGATTAAACTTGCGATTGAAATGCAGGAGGACGCAATGCCACACCTCGTGGGCGAGCAGAAAGATACGTTCATCGGGCTTCAGCCCCAGGTAGAAGTCGCAGTCCAGGAAGATATCGCTGCCATCGGTGGCGGCCGTCGTCAGCCGCGAATCACAGACGGGTATGATATCCATACGCATCACCATGGCGCCGATGAATGGCTGACGCAGCAGGAGGAGGGTGCGATCGGCCTCGGCCATTTCCCGTACCTTGACCTTCTTGGCCATCTCCCGCACGTTTGGTTGACGAAAAGTACTCATCGTTCACCTCCTTTGCTGTTTATTGAGCGACGCTGGCGACGGCATCAGCATCGGCGGCCGAATCGTCGTCGCAGCGCTCGTTCCTCATGCGCTTTTTTAATGCCGTGCCGTGGCGTTCAGCCCAGGCTTTATACTGCGGATGCATATAGAGCTTGCCGGCGCGTTGTTCGTCGTCGCCCATGGCGTCAATCATGCTCATGGCCGCGTAGCTGCTGGGCAGGGCGAGAGCGATGCGGTAGAAGCCATCCAGCAACGCCGCACGCTCTTTCTCGTCCTTCCCGCGCCAGAGATGATAGACCATGGCGGAACACAGCGCGTAGATGCGGTCGGCCTTGACCGGAATCTGCACCTTGGCCTTGGGGTTCAGCATCATCGCCAGCGTGTCCTCCATACTGTCGTTGACTTCAACGAACGCCAGGAATTCCACCCCGACACGATTGCCGACCAGGCCAAAGACGGCGCTGCCGAGCTGCCGCAGATTGCCCGTACCGATGATGCTCAGCATCGAGCTGACCCGCTCCCACGAACGCGGCGACGGCCAGCCCCGCTCGAGATTCTCATCCTTCTGCGCAAACAGCAGCTCCGGCCGGTAGCGCAAAAAGCCGATGACGGCCGGGTGCACATCGTGTGCAATCGCCCACTTCGCCCAGCATTCCATGTCACTCTGCAACTCGACGTGCAGGAAGCGGTTGGCCAACGCGCTGGACATGGTGGTCGACACCGCGCGGTCCTCGACGCGATTGCCAGCCGCACAGATGTACCAGCCATCCGGCACGCTGTAAAGATCGCCAAGCCGACGGTCGAGGATGAGCTCGTAGGCGGCCACCTGCAAGGAACGGTCTGCGGCAGTCAGCTCGTCAAAGAGTATGATGCCGCGACTCTTGGGATCACGCGGCCACTCGGCGGACACCAGCCACTTGACACCGTCCTTGTCAGGCACGGGCAGGCCGCGAATGTCCACCGGCTCGCGCTGAGCCAGGCGGATATCCAGAAAACCGACGCCGTACTCCCTCGCCAACTCGCGGATGATGCTGGATTTGCCCAGCCCCGGCGCCCCCCAGGCCATCAGCGGCGGCAGCTTGTCCGCCGGGCACTTGCCCTCCCAGAGCGCATTGAGCTGCAGACGCAGCATGCTCTCGAAATCCCGGGCAGTGATCGCGTTGTGATTGTTGATTTGGATGCTCTTACCCATGATGACACTCTCCTCTCTACGTTGCGGTTGTGGGAACTCCTGAAAACAGCCTTTTCTGGCCACGTGATTACTCTGCCACCGGGCCCCGGACACCTATTGTCCGAGGCCGGTTTCGACCACGATTTTTTTACGCCTCGAAGCCGATTTTGCGCTGATTGGCGAAAGCGACCGCCATGCTCAGCTGGTCTTTGTTGGCCGCTTCGTCGGCAAGCGCCTTGATGATCTCGGCGTTGCTGACTTTCGCATTGGCCAGGTAGAAGAACTGCTGGCGAACGTTGCGGAAGTCGCCCGGCGTCAGGCAGGGCACGGCTTCCAGCGCCTCGCGGTCCGCCGCGCTCAGCTTAGGCAGGCCCAGGCGTTTGAAGAAGCACCCGTAGAAGTGCAGCTTGCCCCGCATGTCCAGGTAGTCGAACTGCAGCTTGAAGGTGAAGCGGCGGATGGCGGCCGGATCAAGATTCTGGGCAAAGTTCGTCGCCATCACGAAGATGCCGGCGAAGTTCTCCATCTGGTTCAAGAGCGTCGTCACCATGCTCGTTTCCCAGGAACGAACGGCCTTGGCACGCGACCCGAGCATGGCATCGCCCTCGTCAATAAAGAGAATACTGCCCTCGGCGGCGGCTTCCCGGAAGGCGTTGGCGATGCGCTGCTCCGTGCCGCCAACATAGCAGTCGAGCAGATCACTGGCCATCTTGATGTTGAGCGGCCGCCCCAGCTTTTCCGCCAGGTACTTGACGAATTCGGTCTTGCCGGTGCCCGGCGCACCTGACAACAGTAGATTCAGCCGCGGCGTGTCGCTGGCCACGCCCGGCCGATTGCCCTGATCCAGGTACTTGTCACAGGCGGCGACAATGCGCTCCAGCTTCGGGCCGCTCTTGATGTTCAAACCCTCCAGGCTATAATCGCGCGCCGGCTTGTTGCCATCCAGGCTGTCCGCAATATTCAGGATATTGCAGTGCGAGCGCAGATAGAGCATCACCGTCGCCGTGAAATCGGCCTCGGGTTTGCTGCTGCAGATCGCCGCGGCGTTCCGGACGGCGACATCAATGCCGCCGGCGTTGACCGGGTAACGGCAGCTGAGCTCCGCCAGCGCGTCCTCGCTCAGACGGCCGGTCACCCCGTAGCGCGTGAGGGCGTTGTCCCAGATAAAGCGCCGGGCTGTCGGGCTGAGCGCGTCGAAATAGACATTGAAGTCAAAACGACGCCGGCTGGAGGGGTCAATGGCGTTCTGACGCGTGTTGGCGATCCAGATGACCGTCAGCTTAAGGCTGTCCAGCACCGCGTTGAGCTGGCCCTTGCCCTCGCCATCGCGATCAACCGGCATGCCGAACATCTGGAAGAAGGGCGCGCCCAGGCCCACATTGGCGAGCATCTTGTCGCATTCGTCCACGCAGACAATCACCTTCTCGGCGTCCAGGCGGAGATTAGCCACTTCCAGCCCCGCAAAGCGGAAGTTGGTGCCGCCGTTACGCAGACGCCCGTCGCAGCTGTCGGTCTGGTTGATGAAGTAGAGCTCCTTGCCAAGTTTGGCCGCGAGACTCTGCGCGAAGGCGGTCTTGCCGGTGCCGGCCAAACCGTAAAGCAGGATGTTCTGGCCTTTGCCGGGCTTGCGGGCCCGAATCAGGTCGCTCAGCACCGCGCCGTCCTGCTCGGCGAGTTTGCCATGCATCTCCCAGGGCAATACCTCGCCGGCAAAACGACTGTAATAACGATCGCTCAAAGGCGTGTCGTTGGCACCGCTGAGGAAGTCCCTGACATAGTCGTCAATGTCCAGGCCACGCTCATCCAGCAAGCCGAAACGACGCAAATTGCCGTCCTTGCCCAGCAGCCTGCTCGCCTGCGCCTGGGTGCAGCCCAGAGCCATCGCCAGGTTGGCCACCTTCTTGCCCTCGCCGCCCATGCGCCTGGAACTGAAGACGTCATCAAGACTCCAGATGTCACCGCCGCTGAGGTAGAGGAACAACAGCACCAGGCATTCCTGGTCATCCAGCTGGAACAGCGTCTTGGCCTCCTGAAACTTCGCCGCCAGGGCCGACGGCTCCGCGCCCTCGCCGGCCAAGGCCGCGCGCAACTCGTCCTGCCGCCGCCCGAGAAGCTCGCCAAGAGCCGCGACAAAGCGCGTGCGCGTCAAGACGTTCTTGTAAAGGAAATCAAAGACGTCCCGGCTGCAATCGCCCTCGGCAAACTCCGGCGGACGATTGCGGTAGTTCTCGCGCGCCGCCATTTTCTGCCGGACACTGCGCGACAACAGCCCGTCGTAGAGCGCCGACACTTCGCTGTGACGCAATACCACCCCGGGGAACTGCCACCAGCCGCTGTCGTCAATGTCCTCGCGCTGCTTGACCAGCAAATTGCGGTAAAAACCCGTGGCATGCATTTTGCACCAGAGGTCGCCGGAGAAAATCCGGGCGTCGTCCAACGCCTGCAGCTGAGCAGCCTCGGTCGCAGTGGTCGTCGCGGTCGTCGTGACTTTCGTCGTGTTCTTTTTCGTCGTCGTCATGATAAGCCTCCCTTTCTTATTGTTTCTTGCTTAAGACCTGATCAATCAAACCGTAGCGGACAGCTTCCGACGCGGACAAGAAGAAATCGCGGTCCATATCCGCCTTGATTTGCTTCAGGCTCCGGCCGGTGCTGGCGGCGAGTTTTTCGGCGAGGAGGTCGTTCAGCCGTTCGGCCTCCTTGACGCTGCGGCGCATGTCCTCCACCGGCCCCTGCGTGCGGGCTGCCACCTGATGGAGCATCATGCGACTGCTGGGCAGAGCGTGACGCTTGCCGGCACAGCCGGCGGCCAGGACGACGCAGCCCATGGACGCGCACTGGCCAACTGCGTAGGTGTTCACCGCGCAGCTGGACAGTTCCATGCTGTCCACAATCGCCAGGCCGTCCACCACCGACCCACCCGGCGAATTCACATACAGGTGGATGTCGGCCTTGGGGTTCTCCGCCTGGAGAAACAACAGCTGACTGACCACCAACGAGGCGACCTGCTCGTCAATCTCACCAGAAAGCATGACAATGCGGTCGCGGAGCAACCGGCTGTACAGGTCGTAACTGCGCTCGCCGTTGCTGCCATTGACTAAGACCATCGGTACCAGATTCATGCGGGACCCCCTTCCTCTTGGGTTGCTGTTTGCCGGACACGGACAAGACACTTTTTTTGTCACGGCTATAGCATAAGCCCCACCCCCAGACACCTATTGTCCGCCCCCCCAAATCGCCACGTGTTTTTGTGCAAAAACAAAGGCGGCCCTACCAGGAATCACCAGCGTCCAAGCGGTACCCAATCAGTCCCCGAGGTCCAAGCGGGCCCCAGTCAGTCCCCGAAGTCCAAGCGGGCCCCAGTCAGTCCCCAGCGCCGCCGCCTAATGGCATTTCATCGCCGCGAAGCGGCAGAAGCGCTGAAGGCGCGAAACATTCCAGCCCAGGGCAAGCGGCGCCGAAGGCGCGCGCCGCCCTGGGTACAACGCCAACTCTGGCCGTGTCCCTTAGCCTCTTTGTCCCCAGTCGGCGCAGCTGACTGGGGACAAAGAGACAATGGAACTCACTTTTCTTGCTTGCACTGTCGCACGCTTACAGGGTGCCTTCTGCAGCTAGCATTAACGTCGGTGGCATGCCTGTGGCATCCAATATCAATAACAGACCCCTTACGCCGCAGCTCCGGCCATCACGGGCGCTATTTGCACTTCATCCCGCCGGGGTTATTGTTCGCCCGGTCTTGCCACGCGCGTCCCCACAGGCAGCGGCGAGCAATTCTGACACCAGAGTCTTGGGAGGTCTCCAACCATGCCAGCAAATAAAAATCAGCTGTTGCGCCTGCAGGTCATTCTTGAGCTTTTGCGCAAGAACACGTACCCCAATTACAGCCGTTTCATGGCTGAAATGAAACGGCGAGACCTTGCTGGAGCATATTCGCTAGCGGACAAGACCTTTCGGCGCGACATGGAAGTCCTGCGCTCTGAATTCGGAGCGCCAGTAGAGTACGAGCCGACAGAACACGGCTTTTTTCTATCAGACCCGGAGTGGTTCTCAAAGGATCTCCTGGTCGAGCCCTTTAAGATAAAAAGCGCCGTACTCGGCCAAATGGCCGCACAGTCCCTCATGCCCGAGCCCCTGCGCGGAGAAATTAACAAGGCCGTACAGGCACTGCTGACCCAACATGAAACGGGTTTCAGCGCCTTGGCTGAGCTGGACATGATGCAGGTCATCAATCCAGTACAACTGCCGCTCTCGCCCGACATCTTTTGCACCGTGTTCAAAGCCTGGGAACAACGGCATCGGCTGCGCCTGAGTTACAGCACGGCCAAAGGCAAGGAAAGTGACAAGATATTTGAACCACATGTGATCGCCTGGCAGGCTGGCGTCTGGTACCTCAAAGGACGACTGGTCGGCACGCCAAAGTATAGCTACGGCAAGCCCTACAACACCATTCTCGCCCTGCATCGCATCAGCGCCGCCGAGATGACTGACATGTCCTTCGCCAGTGACCGGCAGCTTCTGAACGGCATCAACGACGGCAAGCTGTTCGACTTCCCACGCATGCCGGAAGTCTGTCTGTTCATCCAGCCCGACTTCGCCAAGCCCGTCCGCGAACGCTACGCCAACAAGCCGGAATGCCTAGAGGCACAGAAAGACGGCTCGCTCCGGCTGACACTGCACGATGTCGCCGAACACGAAGCCGTCGATCTGATCTTCTGGGCCCGCGGCCAAGTCAAAGTCATCAGCCCCGACTCGCTCCGCCAGACGATTATCGACATCGCCGAAACCGTCCTGCGCCTGCAAAGCTGAGCTCAACTCCTGCCACCGCCTCGCTCACGCCGTCAGACACCGCGGCCGTTTCCACGTCTTACAGTCGGCAAAGTCCGGCAGCCGCGTATGAATGCGCATGATCTGCCAGCGCTTCCCCACCATGCTGGCGTAGTCATCGAGATCCCGGAAGGAAAATCCCAGTGCATTGGGCTTCTGCGGCGACACGCCCAGCGCACAAAGCAATTTCAACAGATTGCGATTGCCCTCGCGCTCCTTTGCCAGATGGGTATAATTCTGGGCCACTTCCTCCCATGGGGCCTGCCTGGATACCACCCACTTTGCCGGCGGCAGCGGCGACTTCCCGCTCTGCTGGTACAGCTGCTGTACTTGCGCCGTGGTTAATCCCTTCGACCTCTTTTGCCGTGGCTGCCAGCACGTCGCCGTGTACCAAAGCAGATTGTTGCCGTGGCGGTCACAAAAGCCCGCGCAAAGCCCCGGCCGCAACTCCTCAAGCTTATTGACCAGGATGGCCGCGTCAACACCGCGATAATGCCCGACGGCGTATATGAGTACCTCGCGATAAGTCATGCCCAGCTCGGCCTCGCTGAAGGTCTCCAGCCACATGCAAACAACCTCCAGGCAGTGTTTCACCAAGGCAAAAGAAAACCAGTCCGCCTTCTTCAACGGCGACAGGTCAGCCGCAAAACTGGCCTGATAACAACGCTTTTCGAACATCGCCTCGACACCCATCACCGTCAGTTCACGCCAGCGCTTCTCATGCCTGGCGCTGAAGTCGACCTGTTCCAACTCAAAGCCCTCTGCATCAAGACCGGCACGACTCAGAGCACGCGGGCTTCTGTCCAACAGATATAACCACGACGCAAGCCGAATACGAGTCGGCACCACCGCCGCCGTGCTCACCAGCGCCAAATGCACTTTCTGCCCCTGCCACTTGGCCTCACGGGCGACACGAAGAAACTCCACCCAGAAGGACGACGGCGCAATCTCGGCCATTGCGGCCTTTTTCAAGGGGCCACGCCCCAGCATGAGCCAATACACGGCCACCACCAGCTTCCGCATGTCAACACTGCGAAAAACCTCCTCGCGTGACAGGTATTCCGGCTGCCACCGGCTCTTGCCGTCAACCATGATTTTCGTAGAGCGTATCCATATGGCGCCATTGTTGCTACCAAAGCCGAGGGCGCGGCTGATGGTCCCTTTTTTCAAGTGCGCAAGCATGAATTCCTCATCCCGACGCAGCTCTTCCAATTCCTGTTGCAATTCCTGTTCCTGTTGCAGTTCCTGTTCCTGTTGCTCGCTTGTAGACGTCATGGCAGTGTCCCTTTCTGGCGATGTGCTACCCCAAGACAAGTGGCCGGAAAAATCCCCGACACACTCTGTTCACTGCCATTACAATCGCCACCACCCCCGGACACCTATTGTCCGAGGCCCAATGCCGCCACCAGCCGTTCTCATTAGTCCCCTGCGTTCTCTAGCGTCTTAAGCGTCCAAACCGCTCTTCTGTGGAGATGCGGCCTGCGGCCTCGCAGCCAAATGCCCGCGTGAATCCTTGAATCCACTGATAATTCGTTAGTTTTTGTCCTTGACTTGGGGTCCACTTCAGCGCCGCCGGTCCCTAAATGTATGGCCCGAATCGCGAATAAATCATGTCGTCTGAGCGGCCAAGTTCGGCCCGGAGGGCCGCACCATGCGTAACCCCGGGTGAGGCGCCCGGAGGGCGACGCAACCCGGGGGGTGACTGCAACTTGGAATTGCGCCCGGGGGGCGCCACATTGGCTTGACACGCTACGTCTCACCGCAGCAGAGTAAGGCAGACGGACCGACATTATCAATCACTCCTATGAAACCAATGTTCTTCACTTAACAAATTTCATAGTGCCTTAAGCTTCGGCAAAACAGTCTGTTATGATCGCGGCATTTATTGCCGCGAAGCGGCAGAAGCGCTGAAAGCGCGAAATATGATAGCCCAGGGCAAGCGCGCTGAAAGCGTGCGCCGCCCTGGGTAGCGCGCCCTCTACGCTCGTGTTCCTCGGCCCCTTTGGCCCCAGTCGGCGCAGCTGACTGGGGCCAAAGGGGCAATGGAACTCACTTTTCTTGCATGCACTGTCGCACCCTTGCAAGCTGCTTTCGCGAGGATGGACGCCTTCAGCGGGCCAGGTTATAGTTGTATATCTAATTATCGAACAGCCCCTTAGACGTGACCAAATAGTGTAAGTGTTTGCCGATTTTTAGGATGCATCGCTCTTCAGTCTTTACTGCGGTAAGCGGTGTTTTTACCCAGGCCGACCTTAACTATCATTCGCTTGTCCAGCATCGCGCGCAGCAGATTGACCGCCGTGCCCACGGCTATGTCACATTCGGACTCGACGTCTTTTCTGGTAACGCGGCCTTTTCGGGCAATGAGCCTCAGCACGGCCTGCTCGCGTTCACTGGCCAGACGAGGCGCCGCCGGCGCTGCCGCCTGATTGTCGGCAGCGAGCCGATTACGATTATACAAAGTCAGCTTGAAGGCGTTGTCCGACACAGCCAAAACGGGCTGCTGTGGTGCACCTCGGTAGCATTCGCGGATTTTCAGCAGTCCAGTGCCATAGGCTTCAATCAGGCGTAGGCGATAGAATACATCGGCCAGATTTCGATTGCGCAAAACGGAAACGCCCAGTTCAATATCGGACAATTGTATGCCTGGCAACAACCCGCCAACGCTGATCATTTCCAGCCGATCTTCGAACAGGCTGATCAAACTCGCTGCGGAAAAGGAATAATCGCGGTGGACAACCAGATTCAACAGGCCCTCGCGGATGGCCTCGGGCGGGTAATCACGGCTATCCACGCGGTCGAGCCCCTGGAAGTCCGAACGAGTGCGATTCAGCCTGTCGATGAACTCATAGGCGTCTGCAACCTGTTTCAGAAGCGAACCGCTTAATTCACGGCGGTCGCGAAAGACGCTCTTCTCTGCGCCTTCGAAAACGGCCAACTTGATGGAATGCACGCATTGATCGGACAGCATCCAGGCCAAATTGCTATACATGCCGTCATTCCCGATGAAATGCAAGGTCTGCATCTGGGCTTTGCCAAATGCGAGTCCCCTCTTGCGGAAAAACGCGGCAGTCTGCGTGAAAGTCAAATCCTGGTTGAAGGACCGCGCTTCCTCGTACCGTCCTTCTCCCGATTCACCAATCATCTGCAGAATGGCCGCCGGCGACGCGGGCACCGACGATGCTCCCTGGCGGACAAAGACGCCCTCGGGACGTATACCTTTCTCCTTCCAGTAGTATGGACGTGCCGTTCCCCGCTGGACATCAATGCGGATGACCTTTTTACCATCCATTATCTCCGGGTCACAGCGGGTGAACAGCGTCACGTCAGGCAAAATGCTGTCACGAATGGTGCTGGCAATGCGTGACAACGTCACATCCACGTCAGCGACGCCATACACCTCACCGTCATCAGCGATGCCCACGATGATGCAACCGCCGTCGCTATTGGCGAAGGCAATGACCGAGCGGCGGATCGTGTCGCTGTACTCCCGCTTGAACTCAACCTTGCTGCTCTCGTGCTGCACCATATCGTACCTCCATCAACGGGTTCCATGTCTGGCTATGGTTCTAACAATTCTAACAATTATTATAACCATTCTAACAAGCAGAACAAGCAGAACAAGCAGAACAAGCAGAAAGGCAAATATCGCACCCCCCAAATAATTGGACAGGGCTTGATGTGTAGAAGGCTTTATCCGTTGTCCATCCCCGAGGAGCTATCACAGCTTGACGTCTGGGACTCCTGGAAACACCGCTGTAGGTCGCGCTTGTGGCGCTCAAATACAGCACCCGGCAGCACTCGACGGCACTCGACTGCACTCAACGGCAATCGCCCGTAATCGTTGGCGCGCGTCACCTTGGCTATCATAGATCGCGTGTTCGGGTCCTCGCGCCATGCCAGACAACAAAGTCCGCCGTCGGCCCATCGGCCAGCGGCGCTTGTGTTTTCTCCTTGAGTTTGTCTCTAGCCGTGGTCGCCCAGTTATACGAAACAATGCAGGCAGTTCTCCGTGAACGATAAATTTCGTGACCTGAACGTCCGCCTCAAAATGGCCAAATAGAGACCGGCGACAGGCACGCCCGGCGCCAAAAGAGACGCATTTATACGCCGACACCCCCCCAGGCATATAAACCTCATAAACCCGAGGACTTCTGACTTCAGCTACAGAGACAAGTGCCGAGATTGCCGGCCAACGAGCGGCAAAAACGCCCCGCCAGGCGGTCTCTGCGGCGCCGGCCGGCGCCACGGGCAAACGCCGCAACACCCTGCGTTTACGCCACTTGCAGGGAAGACAAAAACGCCATCGAGTAGCTGGACTCGATGGCATTCATAAACGTAATGGTGGAGCAAAACCTCGCGAACGAGCCGGCAGTCTCTGTTTTCTTTTATGCGCCGCCAAAGCAGCAGCACCTGACCACTGCTTTTTTAGCCGACCACCGCCCTACCCGCCGAGAACCATTCCCTGCCTGAATACCCCAAAAGCTGAAGGCCTAAAACGCCAAAAAGTTATCGTCCGCAGACATAAGCCTACCATAGAAAAGCCCAAGAAATCGACCAAGACCAGAAAGGCCGGCGGACCTGCGTCAAGCACAACTTTGTTAGCCGACTGCCGTCCTGCCCGCCGCAAGCCATTCCCTGCCTAAAAACCCAAAAAGCTGAAGGCCGATAACGCCGATAAGTTATCCACCGCGAGGAGAAACCTACCATGGAAAAACCGTGCTACACGACCAAAATGCAAAAGCCCGCCCAGTACAGAGAGCAACAATGCTTTTGACCTTACCCCTGCGCCACTGGGCGGCGACGATATTGTCGGCTAGCCCATCTTTCTCACTTTTGCCCCCTTTTTGAGGCTGGGAAGGCACAACAAAATTTTCACATCTCCCCCTTGAGTCATGAATGAACGGGGCGTTTAGGCCTCACCAGCCGGCGACGACTCCACGACCACTTTCCGTACTGGCAGCGCGCTCACGTCTATGCCGAGAGCGCTGTAGATCATTTTCTGCCTTTCGTCGGGCTTTCCTGGGCGCCGGACGTGATATTTCCTTCCATTGCGGCAAGGAAGGTTGATGGTCGTGTAGCAATGGGTCTGCAGCAGCCTGCGGACTTCCTGGTACGTGCAGTCCACGCCAGCCAGCTTCAGGGAATACTCTATCCAACGCAATAGGTGATAGGCGAGCACGGTGATCCAGATGTGTGCATCGCACCGGTCTTCTTTCCAGTGATAAAACGGACGTAACCCCAGTTCCCCCTTGAGGAGGTGGAAGGCCGTTTCAACCCGCGTCAGCATGATGTAGATGAGCCATATTTCGTCATTTGACAGGTCTTTGCGGCTTGTCCTCAGGTGATAGCATCCATGCAGGCTGGCGTCCTCCTGGTATTTATCCTCGTCCCTGGTCCAGGATAGAAGCTGCTGGTCCTCATTGTATCTGACGGTATAAAACTTGGAGGCCCTGGTATATCGCGACGCTATTTTCCCAATGCACCTGTCCACGTTTGCCCGCCCTCCGCTGCTGTCCAAGTGCAGTTTCCCGTCCTTCTTCTCAATTCTTCCGGCCAGCTTTCGCAGCGCCTCAAGGTATCGTTCTTCCGTCTTGCTGACTATCGCGTCTTCTTTTGCCTTTCGGTCTTCGCTTCGGCAAAGCAGGACAACCTCCCCCTCGCCCCATATGCGCTTCACGAAGACCGGCTTTTTGTCGTCGCGCCCCTTGACGGTTTGGAAGGCCTCCCGCCGCTTGAAGTCCTCGGCAAAATTCTGGCGTGTCGTTCGTTTGCCATTCACCACATAGTCGTAGTTGTTCTCCAGCAGGGTCTTGAGGTTGGCTTGAGTGGCAATGCCGCCATCCAACACCACGGTCGGACGTCTTGTGTCACCAGTCTCCCTTTGCAGCGAAGACACGATGTCCAGAATGGTCTTGCTATCACTGGTGTTTCCGGGAAAGACCTTGTGCACGACAGGAAAACCCTCCGCGTTGAGGACAAGACCAACCGAAAGCAAGGGACAGTCCGTTCGCTTCTCCTTGCTGTTGGCACTTCGCTTGGCCTTGGGATTTTCCGTGCAGCCGCCCTCAAAATAGCTATTGGTCAGGTCATACAGAAAAATTGTGTTTCCCAAGTTGAACAGGTTTTCCTCGCGCGCCCGCAAGTGCCTGGTGAGCTCAACACTATGCTCAAGCAGATCATCGCCAGCTCTGTAGAAAATTTCCTTGCCGTAAAAGCCAAACGTGTCATTGAGAAGTTCGTCCATGGCCACGGTCTGCAGCCACGACGGAAGTTCGTGCTCGCTGCATGGCTCGACAAGGCGGTTGAAAACGCATGCCTGCGCGGCGTGTATGCGTCGGGCTGGCATGCCTCGCGACGCAAGGAAGTCCGACAGGCCAAGGCTTTCCCACGCCCGCTTGAGCGGCAGCAGAACGCCAATCTGCCTGGTGTCCTCGTGGCTGACCTCATCAAGAAGTACGCCGTCGGCGATGCCGCCGACCGGTACATTCCTTGTGACGCTGCTCCTGACAAGATCAAGCTTGCCTTCGGATTTCATCTTGTCAATGATCAGGTCCGACCAGGACGCCACTTCTGGCTTCATGGGCAGAAGCGACTGCTGACCGGAAACAATGGCTTCGATGTTATGGGCGATCTCGCGACGGAACACGTCGGGTATGACGCATCCCCCAAGAGACAAGAGAACCTGCTGGCGCACCTTGCCGTCAAGTCCGCGACTACCGCGGACCAACTGAAGAAGGAGAGTGCCGTTGGTGCTTGTCTTTTCGCGAAAATACATTTTGTGCCTTTGCAGTGAAGGTTTCTAGTATGTATTCGCAAATAGACTAGCAATAAGATTAAAAAGTTCAAGCTATAACAGCACATTGAAAAGGCACAACAAAAGCGCTTCCGCCCACCCCTACGCACAGCGTCAGCGGGCCGGGGGCCGGTCTCACGCAGGAAAACTTTTTTTGAATAAAATCAAGTGAGAAAGATGGGCTAGGTGCCGCTCTGCATTACGCTTCTGCGGCCTTCTGTGCCTGCTTCTCCTTCATGCGCCGGAGAACGCTGGCGGCAATCAGAAGGGCTTGCTGCAAGTGAATCGGCAGGTCGGGTTTCGGTAGTTTCGGGGCGTTCATGGTACTCTCCTGGTTCAAACGGTGGCAGTACGCCGGCACCTCCGGCGTTGTCATTTGAATTGCCCACTGAAACCAGGAAAGCAAGACGATAGGCGGGGAATAAGACGGCGAGGACTAGGGGACCTCCCTCACGAGGCGGAAGCCCAGAAGAATGTCCCGATGCAACGGCGAAACCGGGAAGGGGTAGCGGTACGCCGAACGACAGTCGTCTGCATCGTAGTACAAGCTGCCGCCCCGGATAACACGGCCAGCCCCGTCAGTAGCGCCTTTGGGATCGGTCTGCTTGTCCTGGCTGTAATCGCCATACCAGTCCTGGCACCATTCAAACACATTCCCGTGCATGTCATACAACCCCCAAGGGTTTGCCTTCTTCATACCCACTGGTTGCTTCCTGAATTCGTTCATCTTACCGTACCACGCCATTTCATCAATCTTCCCGGCATGATCACCTGTTGTTCCCGCCCGGCAGGCGTACTCCCACTCCGCTTCCGTCGGCAATCTGAACGTGCCAACTCCCTTGCAGTTGAGCTTCTTGATGAAGTTCTGGCAATCCTCCCATGAGACACATTCCACCGGCAGATATATTCCCTTGCTTTCACTCGGGTTGGAACCCATAACCGCCTCCCATTGCGCCTGAGTCACTTCGTACTTGCCAAGATAGAACGGCTGTGAGATCGTCACCTCGTGAACTGGCTTCTCATTTCTTTCACCATTTTCGGACCCCATCATAAACTTGCCAGGCCGTATGAGTACAAGATCAAGCATAACACCACCACCAAGGTCCAGGCTGACGGCATCGGCAACCTTAGAATCCTTCAACTTGACACAAGAGCAAAATAACAGGCTTGCCATGCCCATCAACAATACAGCTAACTTCTTCATCGTTCCGTCCCCATGTTTTTGAGTGCATTATGACGACAGCTGCCTTCTCCGGCAATCCCCTCAATTTTCTGATGCAACGTCTTACCCGGTAAAGACAATGTCCTGCTTGGGCTGAATCGACCGCGCGCCTGCCGATTCGCGACCAGGCGCTGGCTCCTCCGACCACCTTCGCGGGCTCCGGCCGGTACTCAGCATACCGGCCGGAAATGGCCCTACTGAACTGGCGGCACGGAGCGCGCCACGCGGAGGCCGAAGATGCTGATGCGGCCGTCCGGCCAGTAACTGCCGCGGGACGCGGAGCGGCAGCCCCGGGCGAAGTCACCCCAGCCGCCGCCATCGTCGTCTTGCTCCTTGCTCAGGCCCTGCTGTTCGTGGACACACAACACTCCTTCGTCAATATCTACCGCGAATAACTCGTGCGCCGACCTCACGCGCTGACAAACTCAGCGAACGTATTCACCTCCTTGAGCCCGACCATGGCCACCTTGGCTTTGTACTCGGGCGTGAAATGACGCTTCTTCATGTTCATCTGGGAGACTCTGGGTTGGACAAAGAATAATGTTTTCGCCACGTATAGCCTTGTCCACTTTATGGTGGCTACTATATGAAAACCTTATCATTCAAGCCGAATGAAAAAACAGATGTCGTCATAATCCTTAGCCAAATTTACACCCGGACTAAAGACGCGTACCATGTTTACATTTGCCTTTGTCATTTTCCACCTCGGGTTAACCCAGGCTTTTCCGCTTTCACATTCCTCCGTTGTGAGACTACCCTCATTGCCTTCCTCGGACGCGCCGTCGTAAACGGTCTGAATTTCAAACTCAAATGTCCCTACGTCATATTGTAGTGGCTTTTGAGTATAGGGATCCACTGGGAGGGACGGCATCGTTATCGGGTAACTGCCAGTTTGCTGTTTAATCTTTTCCACTTCAAAGAGCATCTTCGCGCAGAAGACTTGAACTTTGGCACGCTTGCTCTGATTGCTGATGCGGCCAATTGCTCTTTCAGAAATCATCTCAGGAGAATTGGCTAGAGGTGTTTTTCCCGTAGTTAGATAATCCTCAAAAGCCCGTAGTACTGCGTTGGCTTTTTCCGCAGCCGGCCACCAGGCTTGGGGAAAGAACCAGCGCAATTGGCTCAAGTCGGCTCCTTGGGCGACTGATTCACCCAGCCTATGGGAAATTCCATCTAAAATTGCACAAAAACGAACCGCCTCAAAAAACTGTATTCGCTCCTCCAGTGAAAAAAAATCTGCTTCATGCTTACTAAAAAAATCAAATTGCGAATCAATCCATTGCCTATCAGCTAACTCGTACTCAATAAATCGACATAGCGCTAACAGGTATTTTTTCTGCGCGGCCAGATAGGACGGCAACCCTTTATCATACAAATATGAACATATTTTTTGCATACGTGTAAAAAGAACATGCGCAGTGTTTATATCCTGATGTTCCATCGCAAATCGCAACTGCCACAACTGCGCATCAAAGCAATTAGCAAGCATCCTGATGTCAGGACAATCCAAACCGTCTAATTCAATTAATGCCACATCGCAATATTGACGCGGAATCGGCGGTATTTCACCATCAAGAAAGTCGTTTATGCATTCAATTTCCTTTTGACGCAAATAAAATATCTCCCATTTTCTGTAGAGTTCATTTTCCCATTTGCTTAGCAAGGGATCTATACGCATACTATCAATTAAGCAGAAATTCTCTTTATAATAAGGAGTCATATTATCCAAGACATGCTCCAATTCCAGCCAAGTTTGTCCAGTATCCTTCCCGACGCAACAACATTTATTTTCTAGAGTCGGCGGAACGATAGATTTGCCAAAATGATGTTCTAATTTTCGTCGCGAATGCTTGTATTTTTCCTCGGCGAATAATGCAAATGGCAACGATACGAGATAAATAAACAGGCATAGAATCATCACAAAAATCGCGCGCTTACTAAGTAATTGTCTATAGGAAATCTTCAAGAATAGACATAAAGCTTGCGCTTGCAGAACATAACCGGCAAAAAAGCATACAAAGCTAGTGATTGCCAGCCATTTCCATCCCACTCCAGAAATCATAAAAAACTCCCGAATTGCAGTTAACCACTGATAATCGTGATACTGGACAATGGGAGGGGGACCCGAAGGAAGTTTATCGTAGAAAACGAAAAATGGCAGTACTCCATAGGCAAATATTAGACTTAGTCCGATAAATCCTATGGGCCATAAAAATATGATGGCCAGTTTTTTCCACACTGCGCCGCACGAAGGCAAAAGAAAAGCGCTTCCGAACAGGAAAAGAAGAATGCAAAAAGTAAATATTGCATAACTTTCAGATGAAAGAAAAAAATCAAGTTTTGCCAAGAATTCAATAGCAAAGACAAGTGGTAACAGGAAAAGTACGTAAATACAAGCCCATCGGCACAAGCGCTTTGCCCTGCTAGTTAGGGGCGAAATGGTCTGTCCTAACGATTTTGCATAGACGAATAGCGTGTATAAGGGAATTCCTACAATAATGATAGGAATAAGCACGCCAAGTCTTCCATGTAATATCCATTTCGTCAAACCTTCATTGCCCAGCAGAACACAAATAAGGGATAAATACAACCACGGAAGAGTCATAAGCATAGTCATGCCGAAAAATGCCCCCGGGCCAGGCTTATCGAAGAAAAATAATCTTGCGAGAAATTTCTTCATTGTCATCCCTCGGGAAAGACATACTATGTCAGAGACAATAGCCAGCCTATGCGAAAACTCATTGTGGGGTTAGTTACCATGTTGAATAATGAAGTGCCCCCAAGTCAAGAACAAAAAACCACCGAATTATCAGAGGCTCCATGGGCTCACGCCGGCATTTGGCTGCGAAGCCGCAGGCCGCATCTCCGCAGAAGAGCGGCTCAGCAGCTTCGCCGTCACGCATCGACGCGTGGTTTTACCCATAATCCCTCTTCCTCGCCTGCATCCAATGTATCCGGCGCTCATCGCACCCTTCCTTTGACATAGCTCATTGCATCCCCGGCAATTGTCAAGCGCCCTCTTATATAGCCTGTTAAGCATTGCTAGACAAGCCCAACAAGCCCTCCCCCCAGCCCTGACAACGGCCCGTGCCGTCGTCGGGGCTTTTTTTATTGCGTGGCGGATTAATGAATTCCCTTTTTTTTGCGGGAAAGGTGGTTCAACCGGCACCTTTTTGTTGAATAACGTCAGTGACAGGCAATCCGGCCTGCGGATACCCATCCAGAAGCCAAGGACACTGACGATGACCACACCCACCACATGCCTTCTCACGCTGCCGGCAGAAGAGTAGCACGCCGCGAGCCGGCGCGGCCACGTGATGTCGAGCCACCTGCTGGCCCACTTCCGCGAATCCCCGGCCTTGTACCACAAGGAGGTATCGGGGGAGGTGCCCGACGCCGAGTCGCCCGCCCTGGCGCTTGGCCGCGCATACCCGTCGTCGCATCGCTCCTCGGGCCGCGCTGCGCGCTATCAGACTATCCGCTGCGCTCCCCTTGCGTCTGCATCACACTGCCTCATTCTGGAGGGCCGCCAGGCCTTTGCCGACGAATACCTCGTTGCCGACGGCCCGGTCAATGCCCGCACGGGTGAAGCCTATGGCCGTTCCACCAAGGCCTACGCCGAATGGCTGGCATCGCAGGACCGCGACGTCCTTTCGGGCAGGGACTACGGCTTCCTCCTCAAGCTGCAGACGGGCGTCTGGCAGCACGCGTTCGCCTCCGACCTTCTCAGCGAAGGCGTGGCCGAGGGCGTCATTCGAACCCACTACTGCGACGTGCCCTGCCAGGTCCGTCTGGACTGGCTGTCGGCCAGACACGGACTCGTCGATCTCAAGACCTGCGACAGCCTCCGATACTTCGAGAACGACTGTCGCCGCTATGGCTACATCCACCAGCTGGCCTTCTACCGCGCGGTCATCCGCCAGGAGTCGGGGGAGACGGTGCCCGTGCACATCATTGCCGTGGAGAAGAACGAGCCCTTCGCGGCGGGGGTGTGGCCTTAATTACTTCCTGGAATTTAACTCACACACATATATTGTAATGTCAATGTATTACTTTTGTATTATGTTCAGTGCAAGAAAAAAACAGGAGCTGCGTTGTGGAAACAACCAAAACAACCATTTTTACCGTCCGCTTGGATGCTCAAGTGAAAAAAGACGCCGAACGTCTCTTCCGTGATCTGGGCATGACCTTGTCTTCGGCAGTCAATATTTTCCTGCATCAGTCTCTGATGGCGCAGGGCTTGCCCTTTCCCGTCCGCAAAGAACAACTCCCGAACAAAGCGACAGTTGCGGCAATGCGCGAAGCCCTTGAACTAGCGAACGATCCCAACGCCAAAACGTTTTCCTCGGTCGACGAATTGATGCAGGATATGAACGAATGACCTACAATCTCCAAATCACCACGCAATTCAAAAAAGATTGCAAGCTGATGAAAAAGCGTGGCAAAGATTTGGATGAGTTGCGCACAGTCATTGAAATGCTTCAGGCCGGAACACCTTTGCCAGCAAAATATTATGACCACGAGTTGGTCGGCAAGCTAGCCAAATTCCGGGAATGCCACATTCAGCCAGACTGGCTGCTGATTTACCTCGTCATGCAGAACCACCTGGTCCTGACTTTGATGCGCACCGGCTCGCATAGTGATTTGTTCTGAAATTGATCAGACACCACTTGCAGGGAAAACAAAAACGCCGTCGAGTGCTTGGACCCGACGGCGTTCATAAACGTAATGGTGGAGCAAAACCTCGCGAACGAGCCGGCAGTCTCTGTTTTCTTTTATGCGCCGCCAAAGCAGCAGCACCTGACCACTGCTTTTTTAGCCGACCACCGCCCTACCCGCCGAGAACCATTCCCTGCCTGAATACCCCAAAAGCTGAAGGCCTAAAACGCCAAAAAGTTATCGTCCGCAGACATAAGCCTACCATAGAAAAGCCCAAGAAATCGACCAAGACCAGAAAGGCCGGCGGACCTGCGTCAAGCACAACTTTGTTAGCCGACTGCCGTCCTGCCCGCCGCAAGCCATTCCCTGCCTAAAAACCCAAAAAGCTGAAGGCCGATAACGCCGATAAGTTATCCACCGCGAGGATAAACCTACCATGGAAAAACCGTGCTACACGACCAAAATGGGGAGTGTGCGTGATTTTCTGTAAATACGCGGAACGGTCGCTCTGCAGGCGACTGGTCGCGCGTAACGCCTTTTGACGCTCATGCAGGCCATGGTGCGCCTGTGGCGACCCGACGAGAATGGGACACCATCTCGTCGGAGTCGGGTCGCCACCAGTGCCTGACCGGCTTGCCTGGGCAAAAAAAGTGGTAAGTTTCCCGAGTCGTCTAAGCTACCAACAAACACGCCTCGGAAAGGACTTACCACAATGTCTGAATGTACCACTGAAAATCCCATTCTGCAATCCATTTTGGAGCACGGCCTCGACGGCATTGCCGAATCGCTTCGCGTCATGCTCAACGAGGCCATGAGGCTCGAGCGCGAGAACCACCTTCACGCCTCCAGCTATCAGCGTTCAGCCGAACGTTCCGGCTACGCCAATGGCTACAAAAACAAGACGGTTCATACCCGAGTTGGCAGCATCACTCTGGATGTCCCTCAGACGCGGGATTCTGATTTCTATCCCTCTTGCCTGGAGCGCGGACTCCGTAGTGAGCGAGCCCTTACGGTGGCTATGGCGGAGATGTACGTGCAAGGCGTCGCAACCAGGAATGTCACCGAGATATTGGAGAAAATGTGTGGTCTGGAGGTCAGTGCATCCCAGGTCAGCAAAGCCACGGCGACGTTGGATGCGACCCTGACCGCCTGGCGGGAACGCCCGTTGTCCGAACCGGTGGATGTCCTTCTGGTTGACGCCCGCTACGAAAAGGTGCGCCGGGATGGCAATGTGCTGGATACGGCCCTGCTGACCGCCTATGGCATACTTCCCAATGGCCGGCGCAGGGTGCTCGGAGTCAGTGTCGAGCACTCGGAGGCAGAGATCCATTGGCGGAAGTTCTTCGAATCGCTTGCCGCGCGTGGCCTGCATGGCCTGAAGATGATCGTAAGTGACTCGCACGCCGGCTTGCAGGCGGCGAGAAAAAGCGTCTTTCCCTCCGTGCCATGGCAACGCTGCCAGTTCCACATCCAGAAAAACGCCACGGCCTACATCCCGAAAAAGACGATGGAGACGGAGGTGCATCGCGATATTCGCACGATCTTCTCCATGCCGTCCCGGGAGGAGGCGGAAAGTCTGCTCAAACGCACCGCCACGCGCTACAGAGAGGCCAAATTCAAGGACTTGGCCGACTGGATGGAGTCAAACATCCCCGAAGGCTTCACGGTCTACAGTGTGGCTAAAAACGACTTCGCCAGAAAAAGGTTGCGCACTACCAACATGGTCGAATTCCAAAACAAGGAGTTGAAAAAAAGGACTCGCAACATTAGGGTCTTCCCAAACAAGGGGGCGCTCCTGAGAATCGCCTCCGCAATGCTCATTGAACTGGATGAACAATGGCTTTCCGAAGAGAAGGCCTATATCTGATTTTTCCGTTGACGAAACGGGGAATTTACAGAAAAATGCGTACGTAGCCCGCCGCAATGCGGCAGACAACCCCAACGGGCTTGCGACAACTCTCATTATTGTTCTCTGTGGTAACGGAATAACAAGCTGCCACGTTGCATTAAGGAGGGATTTTCCCAATACCAAGAAGATGCATTATTTCTGTTTTGAAATAGTCAAAAAACACTATATACTCATTGCTGTCCTCGAAGTTGTGGCGTGAGAAGAAAAATCATAAGGTTAGGGAGGATTGTCACATGATGTCCAGAAAAAATCGCCAGTCCTGTTTTACCCTGATTGAACTGCTTGTCGTGATAGCAATTATTGCCATTTTGGCGGCCATGCTCTTACCGGCGTTGAGCAAGGCGCGCGAGAAAGCCCGCACTATCAGCTGCGTCTCCAACATGAAGCAGCTGGGTACGGCAAACATGATGTATTGCCAAGACTATGACGACTTCATTCCCATTGTCTACGGAAACAATGGCGCATACGGATCATCAGGCATCGGTCCGTGGTGGTGGGAATTGCTGGGAGAGTCCTATATCGGCGACAGGAAGATTTTCCGCTGCCCCACGAATCCGACCGGTATCTTGAGCGATTGGCATCGCACTTTGGGCAACAGCGGCAATGGCACCGCCCTTGCCCCCAACGACCATTATCTGCACTACGTCGCGTTCCAAAAACACAACTACCCCGATGGCGGAGGCGATTGGCGCTCCCGTACCCTTGGCTCATTCAAAAATCCCTCCTCACAGATTTTATATGGCGAATACAGCCAAGCCTACTCACACTGGTGTCCGAGCTGTAACGACGGACAGGAAAATGTCGCCATTTTCATCAGGGACAAGAACTTGCATAATAAGATCATGAACAGCACCATGGCGGACGGCCATGTCGAAAGCATCCCGTACCTGAAGCTCTCCAGCGCTTCGGATGGCGGTAATATGATCGGACACAACCAGTTCTAATCTTTGATGTAGCTACCTGCATGATCAACAACTGCATGCTGAAACGCAAGCAGAACTGGAACTACCGGCAACGCTGCATATACATGATCACGGTGACCGTGGAAAAACGCCGGCCACTCCTGGGACGGCTGACTGGATGCATCGACAACCCCGCCACCGAATTGAGCGACGTAGGTATGATGGTGGCCCAATGTTGGCAGGAAATCCCGGCGCGCTTCCCCGGTGTCTCCCTACTCGAATGGCAGGTGATGCCCGACCACTTCCACGGCATCATTTTCGTGCAAGCGCCTCAAGACAAACCCCTGGGGGCGATTATCGGCGCCTTCAAAGCGCACAGTACATCCCTTTACCGAGAGGGAATCCGCGCCGATTGCGGCGCGGCACAGAACGAAAGCGCCAGCCCGGAGGCCCCCCCGGCAAGTCCCGCCCCAAGCGCTCCGTCGCCAAGCCCTCCGCCGGCTGTTCCAGGGCTGGCCGTTCCGTGGCCGGCCGCTTGCGGCCGGCTTGAAGGCCCCGCCCCAAGCGCTCCTTCGCCAAGCACTCCGCCGGCTGTTCCAGGGCCGGCCGTTCCAGGGCCGGCCGTTCCAGGGCCGGCCGCTTGCGGCGGGCTTGAAGGCCCCGCCCCAAGCGCTCCTTCGCCAAGCCCTCCGCCGGCTGTTCCAGGGCTGGCCGTTCCGTGGCCGGCCGCTTGCGGCGGGCTTGAAGGCCCCGCCCCAAGCGCTCCTTCGCCAAGCACTCCGCCGGCTGTTCCAGGGCCGGCCGTTCCGTGGCCGGCCGCTTGCGGCCGGCTTGAAGCACGTCTCTGGTCACCAGGCTACCAGGACACAATCCTCCTCCACCGCGGGCAATTGGCCAACATGCGGGCTTATATCAAAGACAACCCGCGGCGCCTGGCAGTCAAGCGGGCGCATCCCGAGCTGTTTCGGATTATTCGCAACTTGTCGATCTGTGGCCATACCTTTGCGGCCATCGGCAATCCCTTTCTACTCGATGCCCCGGTCAAACGCCAGGTCCAAATCTCGCGCTCGGTGACCCCAGAGGCCTTGGCCGCGGCCGAAGCTGACCTGCTGGCAGCGGCACTACATGGCGCCGTGCTGGTGTCACCATGCATCAGCCCCGGCGAAAAGCAAATAGCCAGGGCGGCACTGCAGGCGGAGCTGCCGCTGATTGTCATTCTGGAAAATGGTTTCCCGGAATTGTACAAGCCGCCAAAATCTTATTTTGACGCCTGCGCCGCCGGCCGGCTGCTGATGCTGGCGCCCTGGCCGCATCATTCCGACCGGCGCTCGCTAACGCGTGAGCAATGCCTGACTCTGAACAGCTTCGCAGAACAAATCACCCAAGAGGACAACACACCATGAGCACCAACGCATCGTTGTTGCGGCGTTCGATATCGCCACGATAGTACTCGGCAGGCTCAATGTAGCGCGGACCGGCCCCGCGCCAAGCCATCGCGCCGCGCGGGGCGTACGTGTTCTGCCCATCGGTGAATCGAAATTTTGGCATCATCCCTTAACCGCGATTACATTCAGTCAATCGCCCAGCCATCAAGGAACACCAGGATGCCAAAATTGAAGTACCAGACTAATCTCAAAGTCCAAGCCATCACCCGCCACTTTCAAGATGGCGAGCCGCTATCCTCAATCTGCGCGGACCTGCGCGTGCCGCCGGTCGTATGTGAGCAATGGTGCAAGGACGTCATCAGCGGCCTCCCGTCGTTCTTTGCCTAAACTTTTCATATTTTTTGATAAATAAAGTAACTACCAGCTTTTTGAGCTTGTTTTTTTGTTTTCTGTAGTTACTCTTATTTGTTAACAGGAGTAACTACACCAACTCCTGTCAAGGAGGCGCGCATGTCCTATATTGTCCAACAACGTTTTGGCCAAGACCGCGTTCATGTCTATGTGGTTGACAGCCATCGGGTCGAGGGCCGGACCTATCCCGTGCAAAAACGGGTTTATCTTGGCGTACTCGACCAGGAGGCATCGGAGCTGCTGCTGGGCAGGAGCTGCTCCGAGCCCACGGCGGAGCTTGTCGCCCTGCTGCAGGCCAAGGGGATCAGCTACAGCGGGCGCAAGCGCCTGCTTCGCGAAAGGGAGACCGTGCTCAAGACCCTGACATCCTGTCACGACGTTGAACTGGGCCGCGTCTCTCTGCTTGCGCGACTTGCCAGCGACAGCGGCCTGCATGGTTCCCTGATACGCGCCTTTGGCGAGCAAGACGCTCAACGCATTTTGGCCGCGGCCAGTTTTGCGTGTTGCGAAGGAGGAGCGCTCTGCCGTCTTGAAGACTGGGCTGACGACACGTCTTTGCGTGACGCGGACCTGTCGTTGTCGCCGTCATCGGTGACTCGGCTGCTTCAGCACCTTGGCGAACATTCAGACCTGCGTAACGACTTTTTTCGTGCCTGGTTCAAGGCCAGCGGCAACCCGAAAGCTATGATCAGCGACACCACATCCATCTCCAGTTACGCAGAAAAGCTCTGCCTGGCCGAATGGGGGCACAATCGTGATGGCGAGCATTTGCCGCAGGTCAACTTGAACGTGGTGTATTCGCGAGAGACGCATCTGCCGTTGTTCTACAGGCTTATACATGGTAGTGTCGCCGATGTCACAACTCTGATAAACACCTCGCGAGCCATCACTAAGCTCGGCCTGTCAGCCTATACCTTCTCCCTGGACAGAGGGTTCTTCAGCGCAGAAAACCTGCATTACCTTCACAACGAAAAGCTGGGCTTCACCATCGGGGTGCCTGTGAGCAACAACCGCGAAGCAGAACGGCTGCTGGATAAAAACCGGCTGAAGTTCCGTTCCTTCAAGAGCATAGTCACCTTTGATGACACGACGCTACACCACGCGGCGGATACCTACGTAGTGACCAAACACGGACGAAAAGGCGAAAAAGACAGCTGGTTCGCCGCTACGGCCCATCTCTTTCTGAATAAAAGCGAACGCGCCAGGCAGGAACGCGAACTGGCAGAGCTGCTCCACGGTATCATGACGGACTTTTCGCGGACATCCTTCTCCACGCTTGAGGACGCCCAGGCATGGCTGACGGCGATAGCGGGCAAGAGCAAGGCGGACCTCTTCTCGGTCAGGAAAGCCACCCGCGGCCTGCGCGAGGAAGGCGATTGCGCAGCCATCTCGAAAGAGGGCGATTTCCAGCTCTGTGTGGCCGAAAAGACCTACGCGGCAACGATGAAAAACCTCGGTATGTTCATGGTGCTCAACAGCGATCGCGAAGCCGACGCCGAACAGACGCTGCGAGACAACCGCAGCCGGGACTGTCAGGAGAAGGTTTTCGACATTCTGAAAAACTCAACGGGCAACGATCGCCTGCGCTCCGCCGGCGATGACAGCGTTGAAGGACGGCTTTTCCTCGCCTTTATCGCCGTGACGCTGTTCAAGTTGCTTGAGAACGCGCTCCGCAAGGCCGATCTGCTGGGACACGTTTCGGTCAACAAGGCCCTTGACCAGGCACGGAAGCTCAGGGCCGTAGCCCACGCCGATGGTTCCAGAATCGTGGCCGAAGTGCCAATCAAGGTGAGGGAGATATTCGAGGTCGTGGCCCCGGGGCTGCTCACGGCACTCGCCGTCGACCCGGGAAGCGCTACCGCCACCGCCAGGCGATGGCAAAAAAATGTAGTTACTTCCAAGAGATGAAAAGTTTAGGCTGAAAACCCCAAAAGCTGAAGGCTCAAAACACCAAAAAGTTATCGTCCGCAGACATAAGCCTACCATAGAAAAGCCCAAGAAATCGACCAGGATAATCACGGCCACGCCAGCGGGTAGGCGTCAAGCCTCCTCGCTGCCATACCCCGCGCATAGCCGGATGGTCGTGTTTGTGTTAGCGTTATACATCAGTGTCTTGAAACGGTGTGGACAAAGATGTAGAACAGAAACCAGAGAACCGATAGTATGGAGAACAGCGCGGCATGACGCTTCCTCCCATGCAAACGCAGAGCCGCAATGATACCCAAGGGCAGCCAACCGTAAACCACGAGAATAAACAAAATGCCCTGAAATGCGTCCACGGCAAAAGACATCATTTTCCCTCGAGGTAGAGCAGGCACTGGTGGAGGACGCTGGCGGCGATTATGATGGCTTGCTGCAAGTGAATCGGCAGGTCGGGTTTCGGTTGTTTCGGGGTACTCATGGTCATCTCCTGGTTCAAACGGTAGCAGCACGCCGGTACCTCCGGCGCTGTCCATTTGAATTGCCCACTGAAACCAGGAACTTGGCGGGACAAAGAGCGCCGTCATCATTCGAGCCGGATGATGTAGCGAATGTCATCCTTGTTCCTCTTTGGGTCATATTTCGGCCAGCTTATCATGCCGTCATCATCACGGCCATTCGGGCCCACGCTCCAGACTTGAACTGCCTCAAGGTGGTGATTTTCTCTAATGAAGTCATACTCGGGCGGAGAGTTAGGGGACGCGTCACCTGCCGGTGAAGTCGTCGTCATGGGCCCGTCTTCCCTGCTGATCAGGCTGCAGGTCACTATCGGGACCTCACAAGGGCCAAGCCGGTATTTCAGCGGGGTACCGGAGAAAGGGTCCAAGGGAAGATCGTCCGGCTGCTCAGGATAGCGGCCGTCTTGGCGCTTGCTCCGTTCGGCCGCCAGCAAGGCGCGGGTGATGCGCAGTTTCGCGACGAGGGTAGGAAAATTTTGTTTGCCGGCCTTGTGCAGAGCGGGGGCAGTCAGCGCCAGGAACGGATTCGCGGTCGCGGGGCCAGGAAATTCAGCAAAATCGGCAATCGCGTAGGCGCGGATGGTTTCCTCTGCTGTGCGAGCCAGATAGCTCCAGGCTTGAGGAAAAAACCAACGCAAGGTATAATACTTCTGCGTCGGTTGGCTGTACTCGCTGCCGGGCAGCGGCAAAAAACGCGTCAACCAGTTGGTGGCGTTGACGGCAAAGACCGCCTCACCGTAGATGGCCTTTTGCTGCGTCGCGGGAACGGTGTTCTCCAAGTCATCAAGCTTCTGGATTTGCTCACGTAACCAGTCATCATCCAGCCATGGCTTGGCGGCGACACTGACGATTGCTTGCAGCCGGATGTCCTCAAGACCCATCCACACCAGACTGCTGATCAGCAGAGGATCATGTTGCAGGTAGCGGCAGAGGTTTTCCATGCGCGCCAAAGTCCGTTTCACCGTCTGCGCATCGCCGTCTTCCGAGGCAAAGCGAAGCCCCCAACGCTCGTATAACATCAGATTCCGGCACTGCGACAACTCGGGCAGCGGCATGCCGAACAGGGGTTGATTATCTGCATAGGGACGCTCAGTCGGCGGCAGCGGGCTCTCATGCATCGCGCTGCGCTTTTTCAGATTGTCATCGCCCCGAAACAACGCTTGCCAGTGATCGTAGATATCATCCGGGAACACCGCCTGCGGATATTGAACGATTGAGGCGCCGCTACGGTATTTTACGCCGTCCGGACTCCTCATGCCCGCCGTTTCCGCCGCGAACGCGGGTGCGAGGGCTTTCAAAGTATTCCAGAATTCCGCATCTGGCGCGCGCCCTTGGTGATATAACTCAGCCAGAGCCGATGGCGTCAAGGGGCGGCCAAAGTAGTCAGCCACGTCGGCAATCGCCTGATGATATTTCGTCGTGGCCTGTAAGGCCATGAGCAAACAGGCCAGGTAGCTGACGGCGGTCAAAATCCATAGGGCAAGCACAGGCTTGGTGATGAGTTTGCGATAGGGAACCTCGCCTAACCAGGCAATGGATTTGCCGATAAGAACGTACGCAGCGACCACCAAGAGGATGCTGATCAAAGCGAGGCAGCACCAGCCGCTGGCGGTAAAGCCGATGTACTTGTTGTAGTCGAAGCCCCGAATGTTCGTTTGGGCCAGGATCGTATCCAGGTCAGCGAATGCGCTGTCGGCAATCGCCCACAGCGTGAACACCGCGAAAACGGCCAGTATGGAGCTAATTGCCGATAAGTATCGGGCTTTGCGGCGGGCGGGATTTCGTCTGACCTGACGGGCGAAGCGTTGAGCAAGATACGAAGCGTAGAACAAAAGCAGCAGCGCGACGAGCAGCGGCGTCAAGATGTCAAGCCGGCTGAAAAAAGCGGCGGCGCCGCGAGAGCTCAGAAGTGCCGCCAAGGCATTGTGGAAAAACCACGCCAAGGCAAACCACGGCAAGGTAAACAGCAGTGTCCACGCAAAAAACGCGCCCTTTTCGGGCTCTGCGCCAAAGAACATTCTTTGTATCAGCTGCTTCATCATGACACTTCGTAGTTGCAGTTCGTTCGGTATGCATCCATTCATGACGCGACTAACGCCGACTGCGTCCTGACGCGGGATGGCTTGCACAGGAGGACTTGAGACGTTTTGTGCTGCGCACCTTGCCGCCCCCTTGGCAGCGCTACTTTCCATTCGGGCGCTTCCGATCTGTCCGTCCTGTGCTGCGCCCCTTGCCGCGCTGAATATTCCATCCCGTTAGGGGGAGGCCGTTACCAAAAACAGATCATCAATTTTCTCATACCACTTTCGTCCGAAGCATAGCCTAACATACCCCATCCCCCAACCCTGACAACTATAGTGGCCCCCAATAATTGGACAGGGCTTGAAGTGTAGAAGACTTTACCCGTTAGCCACCCCCGAGTAGCCCCGGTGGCGCTCAGTGACGATTGCCATGCCGTCGCCGAATTGCCAGGTAATCAGCCAGCCATTGATACCGGCCATGCCTGCAGTTTTGTTTTCAGCGTCAAAGGCGCGGTCGAAGATGGCCTAGGACAAACGCTCGCTGGGCGCTACATTCGCCAGGCACATCGCGTTCCACCGCGCCGGAAAGACGAATTACTGGCATACAGTGTCAATGGCTGACCAAGTACGTCATCACGGCGTAACACGCTGTTGTTTGTCGGCTTGGAGAGTGATATAGTGGAGCGGCTTTTTTGCTGCGACCGATGATGTTATGCGGGCGGAGGCATGAAGGCATCATATGGCAGGAGGCGTATCAATGGATAATAACTGGCCGTGGCGGCGCATCGTCCTAACGTGGGTACTGGCTATTGCCTGCGGTTACCTGTCGGCATTTGCCAGTGGGGATAGTCGCGCCGTGATTCGCGCCGTGATTCGCGCCTGCTTTTTATTCGCCTTCCTGACGGCCTTTTTACCGATGGCCAATCGCCTGCGCCGGCGTGGTGACTCGGGCTGGTGGTTGGTGCTGACTGCCGCCATGGGGTGGGGCTGCCTGGGCAATGCCTGTGCCTTCCTGTGGTTGGACTCGTTTGCGTTGCGGCTGTACTGGCCGCTGTACATTCTTGCCGGCGGCGTGTATCATGTCCTGCTGTATGGGGCGTATCTGCTGGGACATAAATACCAGCTCCGGAAAGTGCCGTTGTTCTTGCTATTGCTCCTAGCGGCCTGCCTTGGCTATGTCTTTCTCTCCTTGCCATTCATCAGCAGCGTGGAAATGTTGTTGGGGACAATCTTGTCGTCGGTCAACAGTGTCATTGTTGTGCCCGCCTATCTCCTGTTACTCTTTACGGCGATGAATGGCGATGCCTGGCAGGCTCGGGTGAAAGCCAGACGACGTTCGATCCTGGAAGTGCTTGCCGTCCTCAGTCTTGTCCTCGGCTTCGGCTTTGCAACCATGATAGGCGCGGCTATGAATAACGTTCTTCGCGAGTGCGAATTCATGCTGCGGCATCATTCATCGCTCGAGCCGTTGCGTGGACTGCAAGGCCGTCTGCGCGGAAAAGGGAGCAGCATGAAGGCCTATGACCCTGACGAAAAAGGCTGGGTGCCGGCCGTCATTGACTTCATTGGCGCGTGTATCCCTGAAGTCAACACCAAAACGCTGATGAATGACCCGCCCCGGGATGCCGTAGAGAAGGTCACGACCTCGCCTGACGGCAACTACGTCGCTGAGCTGAGTACGGCCGCAAAAGAGACGAATACCGCTTTGCAGATCAACAACGCCGCCACTGGCGAGCAGCTTTTTCGCGGACCGTTGACAGATCTTGGCTATAGACACGTTCTGGTTTGGTCAGATGACAGCAAAATGTTGGTGATGTTCGATAGCTGCGAAACAAATAACATCGTCGTGTGTGTTCAAGAGGACGGCAGCTTTTCCCAACAGCACATTGACGGGCGACTCCTGGGTTTTGTGCCGTCACGGAAAGACCTGCTGATCATCAAGGCCGGCAGCGTCTTCCGGCAACAGCCAAGCGCACTGCCGGAGGAATTGTTGCAGGTGCCATGGCTGAACGCGATACCTGGAATGGACTGCCAGACCATGACAACGACTCCCGATGGCCACTTTCTCATCATGCTCTGCAACCAGGAACATTTACTTGCACCCTCACAATCTCTCCTGATAGTGGCAAATCTGAGTGAAAGGACGATGTGTTGGCTAGAGGTTGATACCAGAGACGTCACCAAATATCTCGTTATGGAGGAATTACCGCATGAGCAGTAAACTCACGAAGATTTTTCTCTTGCTGGCAGTTCTCGAGTTGTTGATACTGTCCGGCTGTGGTCCGATATGATATGGACGGCCAGAAGTATCTGAATTGCCTGAGGCTGAACTGGCAGATGCTCAAGCATTGTTGCCGGGGGCGCTTTCTGACTTCGGCAGACGTCGCTCGCAGCTATGATCGGCTGGCTGACGACTACAACCGCAGTTGGCTGGTGCATCTGCGGGCCGTCACTGATCAACTGCTGGCGCTGTTGCCGACGCAGCTGGTGCAGGGTGACATCCTGGATCTGGGCTGTGGCAGCGGCTATACCAGCAGCCGGCTGCTGGCAGCCTACCCGGAACGTCATCTGGTCGCGGTGGACATATCAACTCAAATGCTGGCCCAGGCACGCCGCCGCTGCCCCGGCGGTGATTTCCGCACGGCGGACATGCTGGCATTTTGCCGGCAGGTTCCTGATGCCTCACAGGCCTTGGTGTTGTCCGCCTGGGCCATCGGCTACAGCCAGCCGGCAAAGCTCCTGCGGGAAATCAGCCGGGTGCTGGCCCCGGGCGGCTGGGAGTTGTTCGTGACGAACTTGGCGGACACCATGCAGCCCGTGTTTCTTGCCTACCGACGGACGCTGGCGCGTTTCCCCGAGCGGACGAAAGGCGCCATCGTTCACCATTTCCCGCCATCGCCGGCTGGGCTTGCCGACACTCTGCGGCGCTGTGGCGTCGCGGTTGACGAGCTGCAGGCGGGCGAGATCGCCATTACCCCGCCTGCGGCTGAAGATATAGTCGACTGGCTGCTCAAGACGGGCATACTGGCCGGCTTCGCCGAAATCCTGCCCATACACGATGACCAGGACGTGCGGGACTATTTTCGGCAGGAACTGCTGCTGGCGCTCAAGCAGCAGCCCCTGGCCCACCATTATTGCCTCGTGAAGGGAGCGCGTCCATGCTGAAATGGCTGAAAATCATGCTGATGCTGCACGATCCGCGGATATTGCGTGTGCCATTGCGGGTACTCCGCGAATTGCGGCGGCGCGGAATTGAGCGGCTGCCCGGGCGGTCGGCGCCGAAGTGCAGCGTGAACGGCCCGGCCTGGCGACCTTGCGCTATATGGCCAAATGGCTTGCCGGTGAAAACCCGACCCGCCATCAGGGGCAATGGGTCTTGAACTCGTTTCTGCCGCCGTTCCCCTCACGGGCATTTGACGCCATGTTCCTGGCTCTGCTTAGCGGTCGCCATCTCAGCCCGGTGTCGGCGTTTCTGGCGATCACGGCGCGCTGCGGTTTCAACTGCCCGCATTGCAGCGCACGGGGGCGGCCTACGGCGGAACTGACCACGACCGCCTGGCTGGACACTATCCGCCAGATACACGAACTGCAAACGGCCATCATCGGCTTCACCGGCGGCGATCCCATCCTGCGCGACGATTTGCCGCAGCTGATCAAAGCCGCTGCGGATGGCGGCTCGGCGACCATTCTCTTTACGACCGGACAGGGCTTTGATGCCGACTGCGCGGAGAAATTGCGGCAGGCTGGGCTCTGGGCGGTCTGTTTCAGCCTGGACCGGGCAGACGCGGCGGCCTGCAATGCGTTCCGTGGTCATCCGCAGGCATTTGCGACGGTCGAGCGGGCCGTCCCCCGCGCCTTGCAGGCAGGATTTTACACGATGCTCGGAGCGGTGGCCACGCCGGATTTTGTTGAAAGCAAGGAATACCTGGCCTTGCAACGCTTAGGCAAGGCGTGGGGAGTGCATGAACTGCGGCTGGTCGAGGGAATGCCCTGCGGCAATTGGCGGCACGCGCCTGATGAGCAATTCCTGAGCAAGCCGCAGATTGACGAGCTGCGCCGTTTTCACGTGGCTGCCAATCGTGCCGCTGCCAAACCCAAAATCTGCGCGTTCAATCAGATCGAGAGCCCCGAATTCTTCGGTTGCGCGGGCGGCACCCAGCATTTGTACATCGACAGCGCCGGTAAAGTCTGCCCCTGTGATTTTACGCCATTGAGTTTTGGCTCAATCAGCGACGAGAAACTCAACGACATCTGGCTGCGGATGAATCGCGCGCTCGGAGATAATCCGCGCCGCGAGTGCCTGATCCGCAAACACTACCGCCGCCTGGGCCAGTGGGTCGCCGACACCGGCGAATATCCCCTCCAACCCGACAACAGCTGCCGCTTTTGCCAAGGAATACAGGAACCCGCATTGCCTGACTATTTCCGGCATCTGCAACGCTGAGGATATGCACTTACCTGCCACATAAACAGCTGAGATACGTTCAGCCTATGCCTATAGTGACCCCCCAATAATTGGCCAGGGCTTGATGTGTAGAAGGCTTTATCCGTTGTCCACCCCGAGGAGCTATCACAGCTTGACGTCTGGGACTCCTGGAAACACCGCTGTAGGTCGCGCTTGTGGCGCTCAAATACAGCACCCGGCAGCACTCGACGGCACTCGACTGCACTCAACGGCAATCGCCCGTAATCGTTGGCGCGCGTCACCTTGGCTATCATAGATCGCGCTTTCTGGTCTGCACGCCATGCCAGACAACAAAGTCGTCCGTCGGCCCATCGGCCAGCGGCGCTTGTGTTTTCGGCTAAAATCCGTCTCTAGCCGTGGTCGCCCAGTTATACGAAACAATGCAGGCAGTTCGCCGCGATCGATAAATTTCGTGGCCTGAGCGTCCGCCTCAAAATGGCCAAATAGAGACCGCAACAGGCGTGCGCAGCGGAAAAAGAGACGCGTTTATAGGCGGAAAAAGCCCCAGGCATATAAACCTCATAAACCAGTGGACTTCTGACCTCGGCTACAGCGCTGAAGGCGCGATCTATGATAGCCCAGGGCAAGCGACGCCAAAGGCGGAGCGCCGCCCTGGGTGGCGCGCCTTTTTTGTTCGTGTTCCTCGGCCTCTTTGGCCCCAGTCGGCGAAGCTGACTGGGGCCAAAGAGGCAATGGAACCCGATATGACGTCTTCACCATCTTGTGCCTTGCGACCTTTGCATTGTATTTTTCGGTCGCCCTTACAGGGCTCATTTTGGATTGGGCCCCTACCCAGGGCGGCGCGCCCTGCGGGCGCTTGCCCTGGGCTATCTTAGGCCGCGCCTTTGGCGCTGAAAACAAATGGCCGCAGGAAAGCCTAATATCAATGGCTGACCGATTTCCCCAGCCGGTTGGCATCACAAACCGCAGCCAAATGGCATCACATTCCGCTGGCTAGCGCCAACACAATCGTTTTACGCTTCTGCGGCCTTCTGCGCCTGCTTCTCCTTCATGCGCCGGAGGACGCTGGCGGCGATCAGGAGTGCTTGCTGCAAGTGAATCGGCAGGTCGGGTTTCGGACGTTTCGGGGCGTTCATGGTACTCTCCTGGTTCAAACGCTAGCAGTACGCCGGTACCTCCGGCGCTGTCCATTTGAATTGCCCACTAAAACCAGGAAAACAAGGCGATAGGCGGGGAATAAGACGACGAGGACTAGGGGACCTCCCTCACGAGGCGGAAGCCCAGAAGAATGTCCCGAAGCATCTGCGACTTCGCCGAGCTGACCAAGTTCTTCGATCAGTACAACGTCAGCTTCTGCTCGGTGACGCAGGACATCAACACCTCGACCTCGTCCGGCCGGATGATGCTGAACATATTGATGACCTTCGCGCAGTACGAGCGTGAAATCATCGGCGAGCGCATCCGGGACAAGTTCGCGGCCAGCAAGCGCAAGGGAATGTGGATGGGTGGCGCGGTCCCGCTGGGCTACCGTGTCCAAGACCGCAAGCTGGTTGTCGTTGACGAGGAGGCCGAGTCCGTACGGCATATCTACCGGCGCTACCTTGACCTGCAATCGCCGAAAAGGATCGCCATCGAGCTCAATGCCAAGGGCCTCAAGACCAAGACCGGCCGCCCGTGGAACAAGGGCAACCTGCACCATATCCTCCGGAACTGCGTCTATATCGGGAAGGTGAGTCACAAGGGCGAAACCTTCGATGGCGAGCAGCCGGCCATCGTGGACCTGGACACCTGGGAAACGGTTCAGCACTTCATGAATGCCACCCCCACGAATACCGACCTGACGCGAAAGTCGGATTACGTGTCGGCCCTCAAGGGGCTGCTCACCTGCGGGCACTGCGGCGGCATGATGACCATGGCAGCTACCACCAGAAAGAACGGGAAGCGCTACTCGTATTACAAGTGCTCTAGGGACTCGCGGCGGGCGGTCTCAAGTTGCCCGGTCAAGCAGGTGGCCGCCACGACGCTTGAGGACGTGGTATTCGAGCAGATCTCGGCGGTGTTCCGTACGCCGGCCATGGCAGCCAGGCTCGCCGGTCTCAATGGCACTGACGCGGGCGGCATGGCCGATGCCCTCGGCAAGCCCTTCTGGGCCGCGGCGACCAGCGTGGAAAAGCGCCGGCTCGTCGAGCTTCTGGTAGAACGTATTCAACTCCACGAGGACAGAATGGATATGGAACTCAAAGCGGAGGGCATCATGGCCCTCAAGGAGCAAATCGACCATGAAAACCGTAACGACTGATCTTCTGCCCAATGGCAACCTGCAGGTGTCGGTGCCGATATGCCTGAAGCAGCATGGCAACGGCAAAAAAGTAATCGTGCCGGGAGCAGATGCCGTCGATCCCAGCCGGCAGGCGTTTCTCTTGGCCGTGGCGCGCGGACGCCGCTGGCAGCGGCTCATCGACGAAGGCAAAGTGGAGAACGTCAAGACCCTGGCGGCGGCCATTGGCCGCGACATCAGCTACGTGGCCCGCATTATCCGTCTGTCCGTACTGGCGCCGGACATCATCGCGGGAGCCATCGCCGGCGAGGATTTCGCCGGCTTGTCCGTCGATTTGGCCCGCAGGGCGATTCCGGACCTGTGGAGCGACCAAAAAGAACTGCTGACACGATGAGGAAACCGTAGCGAGAAAGCCGCTGGCCAAATGGTCGGCGGCAATGATAGTGTTTTCTCCGCAGATTCCGCAGATTGGCGCCGATTTTTTTTAGATTGGCTGCTTGGACATCCAAGGCCCAGCCTGCCACACATCGCGGCGCCAGTTGCCGGATGCGACATGCGCTCGTTACCGGATTGCGGCGTAGGCAACGGCGCCCGCTTGGAAATTCCACTCCGGCCAGGGGGGCTGCCCCCTGGCAACCCCCGCGGGCTCCTGCCTCGTCTCGCCCTGGCAACCCCCGCAGGCTCCGCCTCGCCGGCCTGCCCGGGCGCTCCGGGCGGAGCCCGGTGCTCAGCAAAGCGGCCGGGAATGGCCCTACTGAACTGGCGGCGCGGAAAGCGCCACGCGGAGGCCGCTGTTGCCGTAGCTGTAGTCCGGCCCGCTCCTGCTGCGGTACGCGGAGCGGCAGTACCTGGCGAGGTTGTCCCAGCTGCCGCCGCGGAGCACGCGGCCCGCGCCATCGTCCGTCTCCCGGCCAGCGGGTCCTGCCGGCTGTGCCAAGGTCACCGGCCCCGCCGGATACGTCTCAAACTTGTCCTGGCACCACTCCCAGACATTGCCGATCATATCGTATAGGCACCAGGCGTTGGGCTTGAACTGGCCGACCGCAATGGTGGTCCCTCGATATTCGCCTTTCTTCCCAGCGCCATAGGGGTAATTCCCTCTGAAGTTGGCCATCGACGCGTCCAGCGAATCACCATAGTGGAAGGCCGTCGTCGTCCCCGCTCGGCAGGCGTATTCCCACTCCGCCTCCAGCGGCAGGCGCAGGCCCGAACCGGCCTCTGTGCAGAACGCCTGGCAGTCGTCCCAGCTCACGCGCTCCACCGGCGCCGTCGCGCCGGCATTCGGAAAACCCGACGGATTCACCTTCATCACCTTCTCCCACTGCGCCTGAGTCACCTCGGTCTTGCCCAGGTAGAAGCCCTGCGGAATCGTCACTTGATGCTGGGTTTCGCCACTACTGCGGCCCGTCTCAGTGGTCGGACTCCCCATGGTGAAGGTCCCCGCCGGAATATACACCAGCTCAATGCCGCTTTGCTCGTGGATGATCGCCTGCACCCAGCCCGTGTTCGTGTAGGACTCCGGGCCCGCGCCTGGTGCCAGGCGGAAGCCCTCCGGAACCCGCTGATGGCGACTGGATTCAGCCCAGAGCGCCTTCGCCTCGGCATGTTCGGCATCAAGGGCCAGGGCCTTATCTGCTGCGGCCAGGACCGCCGGCCAGTCCTTTTGGACCTTCGCCGCGCGCGCAACAGCCAAATGCGACTCAATTATGGCAGCATCAACATTCGCCTTAAGCTGTTTCGCCTCGGCATGTTCGGCATCAAGGGCCAGGGCCTTATCTGCTGCGGCCAAGACCGCCGGCCAGTCCTTGTTGGTCATCGCCGTGCGCGCAACAGCCAAATGCGACTCAATTATCGCATTCATCTTGAGCACCTTCGCCTCGGCGTTGGCTGCGTCCAGGGCCAATGCCTTATCTACTGCCGCCATGGCCTCAGCCCAATCCTGCACGTTTATCGCCGTGCGTGACACGGCCATATGAACATTAATTCGTGCTGCGCGTTGGTGCATGAGAACAATAGTGCGGCCACCGGCCAGTACCGCTAGAAACACAATAACAATCATCACCAGTCGCTTTATTTTCTGTCGATGAGAAAGCTGGTCCTGCCGACAATGACGCAACAACCGTTCCGCCTCGGGGTGTCCTTGGTGATAAACCAGAAGCGCCTCGCAGGCAGCTTCCACTTCTGTCCAGCATTTCATAGTCCATGCCTGCTGGGCCTTCCGCAACAACCTTTCAACGGCCGCTTTGGACATCTCTGCCATCTGGGCCAACTCTTCAGCAGCCGTGCTTTCAACATTGAGGGCACTAGCTTGGGTGCAAAGAGCTGAGCAAGCTTCATAGTCGTTCTGGGATAATTTTTCACGGGCTGATGTCAGCAATGCGTCATATTCGGCCTTGAGAGCCGAATAATCTTTCTCCAGCTTCGCCAGTGGCTCCAAGGCAGACTGCATTCGCTGAGCGCAGACGGGATCATCGGCGTCGCCAATACTGTCTTGCAGGGACCACAACAGCGTCAACAGCCGTCCGCAGGAAACGAGCTTACGGTTTTCATACAAAGCCCGGGCGATCGGAATGCCGGCAACGAAGTCGTCCACATTTTTCTTTTCGGCTGCCGCGCCTGCCACCGCTCTCTGGCATAAATCAGCCAGTACCTCAGAATCGGGAAAATCATGCCTGGCCGTCTCTGCCAGCTGCTGCGCTTGTCGCCATCGTCTTAAAGCAATGGCCTTTTCAAGCTCGGCAGCAGTTGCCGTAACCCGCTTTGCTAACTGATCCAGCTGATTGCGGACTTCATTGGCCGTGGCATTTTCCGGGAAGATATCCAAGCATTCTGTCACTGCCTGTGCTGCAACCACATAGTTGTGTTTTTCCATGGCCGTTGCCATAGCGGTGAGTAGCTCATCGCGCCGTTGGAAAGCGGCTGCCGCGCCTGCCACCGCTCTCTGGCATAAATCAGCCAGTACCTCAGAATCGGGAAAATCATGCCTGGCCGTCTCTGCCAGCTGCTGCGCTTGCCTCCATCGTCTTGAAACAATGGCCTTTTCAAGCTCGGCAGCAGTTGCCGTAACCCGCTTTGCCAACTGATCCAGCTGCTTGCGGACTTCAGTGGCGGTGGCATTTGCCGGGAAGATATCCAGACATTCTGTCACTGCCTGTGCTGCAGCCGCATAGTTGTGTTTCTCCATGGCCGTTGCCATAGCGGTGAGTAGCTCCTCCCGCCGTTGCAAAGCGGCCTTGATGGCCGTAGCCATAGTCGAGAGTTGCTCGTCTCGCTGCTGCAAAGCAGTCTTGGCAGCCTCATTCAAGGCGCTGATCTCAGCGAGTAGTTCCTGCCCCTTACCTCCGGGCAGCCGGGCGTTCTTTGGCACATGGCCATATTCATTCGCAACCCGACTCCATTTGTTGTCGTTGCTGTAAGCACGCATTTTCTGCGCACTATCCCGCACGCTCAAGAACGCCTTCACCTCGGTACCACACCTCCCGCAGAAAGGCCTGTGCACCGGGTGTTCGCATTCGCACTCTGGACAAAGACAGGTCAGACCGGCACCGCAGCTGACACAGAATTTCACGCCGTCACGATTGCGCGCGTGACAAGAAGGACAGACGTTGTCGTCAAAGAGACCGCCGGATAGCCCCGAAATGCGCGTGCCGCATTCCGGACAGAATTTCGCCGTATCAGCAATCTCTTTATGGCATTGGGGACAGTGCACCGACGATTCCTCCCTAATTGCTGTAACAGTCACTCAGGCAATCACACCATGCCTGACCATGACAGCAACGCTGTCTCAAATATCGCCCCCACGACAATCATGTCAAATGAATGTAGTACGACGAAAAAATAAGCAGGCGATCCTGGGCCCCAAGCAGCCAGTCTCAAACATCATCTGCGTTAATCTGCGGAATCTGCGGAAAGAACACTACCATGGCCGAAGAGCCCCGGTCGGCGGCGCTTGTGTTTCCGGCTTGAGTTTGTCTCTAGCCGTGGTCGCCCAGTTATACGAAACAATGCAGGCAGTTCTCCGCGAACGCTAAATTTCGTGACCTGAGCGTCCGCCTCAAAACGGCCAAATAGAGACCGCGACAGGCACGCCCGGCGCACAAAGAGACGCGTTTATAGGCGGCAAAAGCCCCAGGCATAGAAACCTCATAAACCAGTGGACTTCTGACCTCGGCTACAGAGACAAGTGCCGAGATTGCCGGCCTGCGGGCGGTCAAAACGGCCCGCCAAGCGGTCTCGGCGGCGCCGGAGGGCGCCACGGGCAAACGCCGCAACACACTGCGTTTACGCCACTTGCGGAGAAAATAAAAACGCCATCGAGTAGCTGGACTCGATGGCGTCGATAAACGGGGTGGTGGAGCATATCGGGCTCGAACCGATGACCTTCTGCATGCCATGCAGACGCTCTAGCCAACTGAGCTAATGCCCCATTTTTTGGAAACAGCTTTACTATAGGGATGCTTCGCTACAAATCAAACAAATCCGTGCTATTTTTTGACTTGGCGTTACTTTTTTTCAACTGGCCGAGACAGCATCGGCCTAAGCCACCCAGAAAGGACCCCTGCCATGAAATCTCACTTCCAGCACTTCCTGTTGAAGCTCGTTTTGGCGGTTGCCGTTGTGGCGCCGATGCTCAGCATTGGCGGCCCCTTGGATGATCGTGACCAGTCGTCGGACCGCGGCGCGGACCTTCGGCCCGAGAAACGCCCCGGCAAGCCCGGTGAGAATGACTTGACGAACGCCCGCAAGAATCCCAAGTTCAAGGAGTTCTTTGCCGCCTACGACGAGATTGTCGGCATGTACCGCGAGCAGCAGGCGCTGGAGACCGCCAATGATCCCAAAGAGGCACGCAAAGCCAAGAGCAAGCTCGAACGGGTCGACCGCAAACTTGAGCGGGCCAAGCGGGACTTTTACAAGATCGCCGAAAAAATCCGCAAGCCATTGGATAAGGACTATGACAAGCTTCAAGAGCGCCTGGATGACTTGGGTAAAAAGGCTGAAGACGCCGAAGCAAAAAAGCAGGAAGACCGCGCCACGAAGTTCTATCAGGAACAAGGCAAGTACACCGGCAGCCATGCCAATCTGAAAAAACAGATCGATCTGATCAATTATCACCTGTTCTTTGATGAATACGAGCCTGAAAGTCTCGCTGATGAGCCAAAGGACGAACTCAAGGATGAGGACAAAGAGGGCGGCAAGAAGGAAAGAGGCCCGAAGAGGCCGAAGGACCGTCGCTGAGCACCACAAGCTGCCACCTGTGAACAAACGCCCCCGTCTGGTCAGTAGTAAGGACCAGACGGGGGCATTTTCGTGTGGTAATCCATCTCTCCAACGAGGAGATAAATTGTGCGGCCAAGATGGCCAGGCCGCCGGGACGGCGGCGGTCCCAGGATGAGGGCCATGCCGCCGGGACGGCGGCGCTCCCAGGCAGATTGCCGCCGGGACGGCGGCGGTCCCAGGCAGATTGCCGCCGGGACGGCGGCGGTCCCAGGATGAAGGCCATGCCGCCGGGACGGCGGCGTGGGATTATGTCCATTGCGTCCATGCTGTCCATAGAGCTCCCCGGTGCCTTGTCGGGAAGCAGGCCGCATGCGCCGGTGCGGGCGAGACGCCCGCACCACAAGCGAATGACGCGCGTGACCGTTCTGTGGTCGAGTGAGGCGCTGGCCTCAGCGAGGGTGCGGGCGAGACGCCCGCACCACAAGCGAATGACGCGCGTGACCGTTCTGTGGTCGAGTGAGGCGCTGGCCTCAGCGAGGGTGCGGGCGAGACGCCCGCACCACAATCGAATGACGCGCGTGACCGTTCTGTGGTCGAGTGAGGCGCTGGCCGCAGCGAGGGTGCGGGCGAGACGCCCGCACCACAATCGAATGACGCGCATGACCGTTCTGTGGTCGAGTGAGGCGCAGGCCTCAGCGAGGGTGCGGGCGAGACGCCCGCACCACAATCGAATGACGCGCATGACCGTTCTGTGGTCGAGTGAGGCGCAGGCCTCAGCGAGGGTGCGGGCGAGACGCCCGCGCCAGAAGCGACGAGGGGCGGCGTGATAATCGGAAGGCGGGCGCCAACGACACATGACGCTGATGGGCGGCGCGACGATGCGGGCGCGCCCGCACCCGAGTTTTGCCAAACTCCATGCCGCCGGGACGGCGGCGCGCACCTGCTCAGGGCTGGAGTTCGATGATGCCGGCGGCGGCGACATTGTAGGAGTAGCCGCCGGTGGGGGCCCACATCAGCCACAGATTGTCGTCGCCTTTGCGGACGGTCAGATTGAAGGCCAGGCGATTGTTGCGCGCGGGGTCGAGGCCGAGCGACGCGAGAGGAATGGCGATTTCCGCCTGCCAGAGATCCGGCCGGGGGCGCGTCGCCGCATATAGGAACATCGGCGACGCCGGTGCCATGCTCGGCTCAGCGGCGCCGTCCTTGGCAATCCTGTGTTCAATCACGCCATTGCCATAGCTGCGGAAGATATGAATGGGCTGTGCAGGGGCGGGGGGGAGCGCCTGCAGGCTGCATTCCACGGCATCGTAATCGCCCCAGGTGGCACCGTCGAGTTTCGCGGTAGCCGCAACGGGATTGGTCACTGCCACGTAGAGGAATTCGCCATCGTGGCTGAGCCAAGCGGAGCTGCTGCGGGCGGCGGCGGCACCATTGTAGTTCTTGGCGAGGGGCATGGCATCGGCGGCGAGGCGGCCGGCCCATTCGTCGGCCTCGATCACGCCATTAATTGCGGGCGCGGCGTTCGTCCGGCGCACCTTATACAACGGTGGGGTGCCGGCCGGCGGCGCTGGCCGCGCGGGCGGCGCCGCGCGTTTGGGCAGCGGCGGCAGGGGGCGTGGGGGCTCATGCGTCCAGGGCACCGGCGTCACCACGGGGCGCAGGGCATCGACGTAGAGGCCCATCTTCGCAAAGGGCGGCGCCTGGAAACCGGGGATGCGCTGGAAGACAGCGGCAGCGGCCTTGAAGCGGAAATCGCCCTTGGCGATATCTTCGAAGCCGGGATCGTCGTCGGTCTGCCAGTTCGAGTCATCGAGCTGCCAGTTGCCACTGCTGGGCTCGGCGCTCATCACCAGCAGGTTGCGCTGGGCGCGGTTCACACGCATGGCACTGGGCTGTGCGTCCATGAAGCCGACCAGCGCGGGGTAGCGTGTGATGTAGGGTTCGCTGGTAATATCGACATCCTGCAGCAGGCGTTTCTGCCACAGTTCGGATTCGACGTAGGTCCGCCAGCGCTGGTCATTCCAGGGTGATGATCCCAGCGGGCGCTTGCACTCGATGAAGACGTTGTCGGTGGCTAGATTATCGTGGCCACCGTGGGAGAACACCGTTCCGAAGTTGCCTTTACCGGGCTCGCCGCAACGGAAGAAGACATTACCGACGACCTTTTCGCCGCCATCGCCGTCATCGAAATAGATGGCGGCATTGCCGTGTCCCAAGGGGCGGCCGATGTTATACCAAAAATTATAGCGCACGACATTGCCGCGGCAGGACGGATTGCGGCCCTTGTAGAGCGCCCCGGCGTCATCGGCGGCCAAGCAGACATCGTGGACGACATTGTATTCGAAGACATGATCATTGCCGGACAGACTGATGGCCATGTGCGGTGCGTCATGGACGCGGTTATGGCGGGCGTTGTTGCCGACGCCGCGGAGCGCAATGGCCGATGCGTAGGTCAATTGATGCACGGCGAAACGCCAAATGTGGCAGTTTTCGATTACGTGCCCGGCGGGCGTCAGCGTCTTGCGGTCGCCGCCAGTGACATTGACGCCGCCCGTGCCCGTGTCGTGGACATCGCAGCCGACCACCCGCGCCGCGTTGCCGCCGTTGACACGGATGCCCTCGCGCTGCTGGTTGCGCACCACGCAGCCCTCAACGCGGAAGTCGTCGCAATCGTCTGCTGATATACCGACCTGCCCTTCTTCAATGACCAGTCCCTGCAGGTATACATGCGGCGTCTTGCTGAAGTGCAGAACTGAACCGCGCAGCACCGTGATGGCCAGGCGCGCCGTCGCTGGCGGGGCCGGCGGCCAGCAATACAACCGCTTGTTCTCGCAGTCGATGGTGTATTCGCCGGGCCGGGTCAATTCTTCCAGCAGATTGACCGCGCGCCAGCGCCGAGGCGAGGGGTTTCCCTGGCGCAGGCCGTATTGATGGCCGCGACTGAGGGTGATCTGTCGCGTCGCGGTGTCGATGTTTGCGACTTTGAGCACCTGCTCATACCAATCGAAACACCAGTACCCATGCAGCCACAGCCCACGGTCGGCATGCCAGCGGGCCGGCCTATCCCCGCTGTACTGGAAAATACCGCCACGGTCCTCGACCTTCCTTGCCTTGCTGGGATTGGCTGCATCGAATGCCCCGCCAGAACTGAAGGTGGCGCCGCTGTCGATGATCTTCTCGATAGTCGCCCAGCCATCCTCCGGCCAACAAGCCAGGTCCATACGTTGCCCATCGCAGTAGAGCTCCGGTAGGGCAAAGGGCATGCGGAAGCGCTCCTCGATCTTCGTCGGCAGGGCAATTCCCGCTGCCGCCAGATCGACCGCCAGAATGTGGTCGACCGCTGCCGGGTCTATGATCGCCCGCAGCGCCGGCGCCGTCACCGGTTGAAAAAGCTCGGGCGCGAGCCGGCGCGAGCCGGACAGGCGCGCGGTGCCGGGCTCGGCGGCCCGGATCAGCAGCGGCGAGGCCGCCGAGCCGCCGTCCTGCTCGGCAAAGCGCACGGTTGCCGACAGCTCGTAGAGGCCCGGCAGCAGCACAATTTCGCCGCCGGGAGTGCCTGTAGCTTGTGCCTGTTCGCGCAAGACGTCGCGAGCCCGGGCCAGCGACGCCAGGGGTGCGTTGCGGCTGCCGTCGCCCTGATCATTGCCCTGGGGACTGACGTAGAGCGTCACGGCATGACTGGAAACGGCGGCGCAGAAGATGATGCCAATGGCACAATGGCTGATTTTCATGGGCTACCTCACGGCTGAAAGGAGTGTTCGGAGGGTGGTTCCGGCTGCGTTTGCTGGTCCACGCAGCTCGCAAGGCCAATTGCAGTGCATGGGTAAAGAGGTTACAGTACATCAGCCTTGCGCGGAAAACTACCACCCGACTTTCCCCCCCCAACATCTGCAGGTCCTGCGCGTATGATTCACACCTCTCGTCTTGCCCTTTTATGCCTTCTTGCCGGCGCCCTGCTCTGCGGCTCCTGCCGCTCAGTATGGCCATTCAACCGCAAAAAATTGCTGCCCACCCCTGGCGGGGAAACCGAAACCACGGCCTCTAAATTGGCGAAGCCGCCCCCAGAAAAAGAAAAGCCGGCGGTGTCCATCGACAGGCTGGAAAAAGTCGCCAAGGCCGGCAATCCCAACGCCCAGCTGGCGCTGGGCAAAATTTATTTTGAAGGGCGTGCCAACGTCAAACAGGACTATGTCGAGGCCATCCGTTGGTTCACGATGGCAGCTGAAGCCGGCAATGGCGCGGCGATGTTCAATTTGGGGATATGCTATGAGAACGGGGTCGGGGTGGCCATGAATCCGACTGCGGCCTACGACTGGTACCGGAAGGCCGCGGATAGCGGCGTCGCGGAGGCGCAGGGCAAAGTCGCGGCCATCGCCGAGATGCGTGGTGACTACCAGAGCGCGGTGAAGTACCTGCGTCTGCGTGCCGATGCGGGTGACACCATCTGCCAGCGCAAGCTGGGCGTGTACATTCTCAACGGCATCGGCACCAACGCCCCCGCGTCCGAAGCGGTTACGTACCTGCTCAAAGCGGCTCGCAAAGGCGATATCCGCGCGCAAGTGTATCTGGCCGACTGCTACCAGCGCGGCAATGGCATCGAACGCAATTACTACGAGATGTTCAACTGGCTGACTCTGGCGGCGCAGGAAGGCGATCCCGAGGCCCAGACAAAGCTCGGTTACTGCTACCAGCGAGGCATGGGCATCTCCAGAAACACCGACCAGGCCGCAGCTTGCTACCAAAGCGCCGCCAACGCCGACTACGCGCCGGGAATCGTCGCCCTCGCCAGTTGCTACCTCGAAGGCTGCGGCGTCCCCCACGACCTCACGAAGGCCGTTGAACTCATGAAGAAAGCGGCCGAACTCGGGGACGAGATCGGCGAATACCAATACGGCATGGCGTTGCTCAGCGGTACCGGCGTCGAAGCCAATCCGGGCGAAGCCTTCACCTGGATCGAACGCAGCGCACAACAGAATTTCACTGCGGCCATGCTGCAAGTGGCCACACTCTATGAAGAGGGCATCGGCACCAGCAAGAACGATGGCGCGGCCCTGCACTGGCTGAGCAAGGCCGCAGATATCCGCAACCCCGAGGCCATGTACCGCATGGCCATGTTCCTGCTGGAAGGCCGCGCCACCCCCAAAAACCCCAGCCGCGCTAGAGAACTGCTCGACATGGCGGCCAAGTACGAGCACCCGAACGCTGCCACGGCCTTGAAAACGTTTTTCCCGGACAGCGCCACGCCTTGAGCGCTGGCCCTATCACCATTGACCGGGTTGCCACCCAATCGGCAGCCCGCCCTTGCAGAAGGAGTACTGACATGGACAATCCCGTGCGCAAAGTCACGGTCCGCGATCTCAGCAAAAAAAAGGCCGCCAAAGAGATGATCGTGACCATCACGGCCTATGACGCCATCATGGGCCGACTGGCAGACGAAGCCGGCTGCGATCTGATTCTGGTTGGCGATTCCATGGGCAACACCGTCCTCGGCTACCAGAACACCATCCCCGTCACCTTGGCCGAGAGTCTCATGCTCACGGCGGCGGTCTGCCGCGGCGTCAAGCGGGCCATGGTCATCGGCGACATGCCCTTCATGAGCTACCAGATCAACGGCGACGAAGCCGTCCGCAACGCCGGCCGTTATCTCAAGGAATGCGGCGCGGACGGCGTCAAGCTCGAGGGCGGGCGGGTCATGCTGCCGGTCATCAAGCGGCTGGTCGAAGCCGGCATCCCGGTTTTCGGACATATCGGCCTGCTGCCGCAGTCGGTACTCAAAGACGGCGGCTACCGCATTCATGGCCGCAGCAGCAACGAGGCCGCGGCGCTCCTTGACGACGCCCTTGCCGTCCAGGAAGCCGGCGCCTTCGCCGTCACCCTCGAAGGCATCCCCGCGCCACTCAGTGCGCAGATCAGCGAACAGCTGAGCATACCCACCATCGGCATTGGCGCCGGCCCGCACTGCGATGGCCAGATCCAAGTCATCACTGACCTCCTCGGCCTCGGCGGCGCTTTCCTGCCCCGGCACGCCAAACTCTACGCCAAATTGGCCGACACGGTGCGCGACGCCATTGGCACCTACCGCGAGGACGTCTGCGCCGGCCGCTTTCCCGGAGAGGAGCACAGCGCCAAATGATCATCCTCCGCAGCATCGCCGATACCCGCGCCGCCCTTGACTCCTGGCGGCGACGGGGGCAGACCATCGCCCTGGTGCCCACTATGGGCTACCTCCACGAAGGTCATATGTCGCTCGTGGACGAAGCCAAAAAACGCGCCGACCGCGTCGTCGTCAGCATCTACGTCAATCCCACCCAGTTCGGCCCCAACGAAGACCTGGACAAATATCCGCGCGACTTCGCCCGCGACGAAGCCTGCTGCCGGGCTCGCGGCGTCGACGCCATCTTCTATCCCGACAACGCCGTCATGTACTGCCCGGACCATTCCTGCTGGGTCACGGAAGAGAGTCTGTCGCAGACCATGTGCGGCGCGGCCCGGCCCGGGCATTTCCGTGGCGTGACCACGGTCGTCCTCAAGCTCTTCAATATCACCCGCTGCGACGTGGCGATCTTCGGCCGCAAAGACGCGCAGCAAGCGTTGATCATCTGCCGCATGGTGCGTGACCTGAATGTGCCGGTCGAGATCGTCGTCGCGCCTTTGGTGCGGGAACCAGACGGCCTGGCCATGAGTTCACGCAACAAGTACCTCAGCGACGACGAACGGCGCCGCGCCCTGAGCATCGCCAACGGCCTGAACCAGGCCACCGCGCTCTTCGCCGGCGGCCAGCGCCAGGCCGCCGCCCTCTGCGACCTGGTCAAGACCGGCATTGCCAACGCCGGCGGCAACATTGACTACGTGGTCGTGATGGACCGCGACAGCCTCCGCCCGCTGGCGACCGTCGACCGCCCGGCCGTCCTGGCCGTCGCCGCCTTCTTCGGCAAGACCCGCCTCATCGACAATGTCTTCCTGGACTGAAAAAACGAGCGCGGCCAGCAACCGGTGCTGCTGGCCGCGCCGTGGCTGTCCCCCGTGCGTTTCCGTGGAGTTGGCCAATACCCTGACGCCGTGTGATACGAAATCGATCGGCCATTGATAACGGCCAGTCCTGGGGGACGCCTGGGACCGGTGGGACTGATTGGCGGCGGCGCTGGGGCGAGGACTCACGACTCATGAGGCATGATCCCATGGATTGGACCACTGGGACGCTCGGGACCGTAGGGAATGACGCGTTGGACTTCGGGGACTGGTTGGGGACCTATTGGACTTCGGGGACCAGTTGCCTGACGCCTGGGACTGATTGGGTATACTTGGATATCCAGGGACTCCTGTAGCGCCGCCGTCCCGACGGTTTTCTCCTATAAAACCGATGGCTCTTCATTTAACGGTATCCATGGCACTTGTTGTTTCAACCAAGCAGCCCTTTCTCGTCGTGCATTTCCGCCGCGAAGCGGCAGAAGCGCTGAAAGCGCGATCTATGATAGCCCAGGGCAAGCGGCGCCGAAGGCGCGCGCCGCCCTGGGTAGCGCACCATATTGGCCCGTGTTCCTCAGCCTCTTTGGCTTCAGTCGGCGAAGCTGACTGGAGCCAAAGAGGCAATGGAACTCATTGATTGCTGCGGCAATTTTGCGCTGTGACCCTTCGTCGCAGGTCTTTTAGGCCGCCCTTACAGGGCTCTTTTGGGTGGGGCACCTTACCCAGGGCGACGCGCCCTGCGGGCGCTTGCCCTGGGCCTGGACTTTGGACAATCTTGCACGGACTCCTACGCAACGTCCGGTGCTGATTTTTTTCCCTCCGCCAGCTCGCTTTGCATTAAACGCACCAGATCGCGCAGGGATGGACGGGTGACCGGGTCGTTTCGCCACCGTTCTCGCGTTGGGAATGCCTCGTTTCGCTTGTCATCGTAGAGTCGTATGCTTGCCAGAAGCAAAGCGGCATAGCAAGCCGAGATGAAAGCGGGCACTTTAGCTACTGAATCTTTGTTCCACACCTGGGCTTTGCCAATGCCAAGTATTGCTTTCTGGTCTCGAAAGCTGACTTCGATCTCCCAGCGAAGCAAGTAAGCCCTTATAGCCTGTTCGATCGTGATCTTGTTTATGGCACCGGTTACGACCAGGAAGGCAGGCTGCCGATAGAGAGTGCGCCCATTCTTGGTCAGACGATAGGGAAAAGGCTTAATGACTATGAGATTACAGGGCTGATCGTGGGTCGCACCCGGCCACCTGACGTTTTGGACGCACTTGTAATGCACGGCAAGTTTACGTCCGTGCTTGAATACCTCCATGGTCCGCGTTTCGTAGTTGTCGCTGGCAAGAATATCCTTGGGTGAAGGCAGACGTTGGCCGTACTTGCGATTGCCTTTGCGTTGTTCGGGGCAAAGAGGCTCGACAAAGACCGTGTCCTTCCTCGCTCGCGCGACGATCACGGTGTTGTGAGGAGGATCAGTCAGGAAACAGCTGTTGGCAAAACTGCCGTCGGCGCTTTGGATAAGGACACGGTCGTAACCGCCAGGTATTGCGTCGATTGCCCCACGAAGGGAAAAAAGCTGCTGGCGACCGCGCACACTCATGTTGTGCTTTTTCTTCTCTTCCTTCAGTATCTGTTCCTCCTCCGGACTTGTCACTTTTCCAGCCTTGACCGGTGGTGCGTGTCTGAACGCCACGGGTACGGCTCGACTGGAGTTGGGATCAGAGCCGTGGCACATGATGGTCGTTTCCAGATAGCGCTGGCCAATGACCAGATTGACATGAAACGGGGGGCTGATAGGGTCCCGGGCGTAAGCAGTACCGGGGATTTTTTTGCCGGTCTTGCGCACGAGCGTATCGTCGATGGCGGAAATGATGGGGTCGTAGACTGGGCAGAGACTGACGGCCTCCTGGATAATGGGCCCGAATATGCCTTCACAGTCCCATTTACTCCGGGAGAAAAGTTTATAGAACGCGCTCCAGTGGAACACCATATCTAGAAAGTTAATGGCGCTGGTTATGGTTTTTGGATGACTGGCGCCCAAAAGGCCGATGCCTATCGTGACAAATCGCTTTCGTGACCGAACATCCTTGATGCCCACGCTCAGAGTCGCCAAAAAAGCACGCAACCACACAAGCAGCGATTTGTTTTCCATGGCTAATCGTCCTCCTCTTGGTCCAGCAGTGCAAATTCGTTGCGTCCTGTACGCCGGAACGTGTGTCCGTCGAGAACCTTCTTGGTCATCGCCGACACGATGGACTCGCGACGCAGCTTCACGCCATGGCGCTTCTGCACGCGGTCAAGGATCTCATTGATGTGAAGAGGCTCCCCCGCTTCTCGGAGTATATCGCTAACTAGTAACATGTTAGATCTTTTTCCGGCTGCCTTTCGGTTCGCTTCCAGGCGACCGTCCAAACCTTTGGCCGAGCGCAATGCCTTTAGTCCGGATTCAAGCATTGTTTCCAAGACATTACAGAGATCATTGCTGCTGATTTCTTTTGCCATACCCGTAGCCCTTCTTTGTTGTGACCAGACACGCCAGCATTCAAGCTACGGGTAGCATAATACGGAGTAGGTAGAATGCAAATTAATTTTTAGATTTATTTTTAAACAAAAAAAATTGTCCAAAGTCCAGACCCAGGGCGACGCGCCCTGCGGGCGCTTGCCCTGGGCTATCTTAGGGCGCACCTTCGGTGCTCAAAACCTCGGCGAATGATCTTGTGCATGGTTACCAATCAACTCATCGCCGGCGATTGCCGCATGCTAGGTGAAGAGCATTGCTCCTATGAAATCCGCTGCCTGGTTAGCCACCCATGTGTAATAGCAGGGCGGCGACTGGCCGTAGGTTTCCAGCAAATTGTCCCTGGTGTTTTCACCACCGGGGTGATTACTCCTATGAAACACGCTGCCGCAAAGGTCGGCGGAAATCAAGGTCGAATGGCTGGGCGGCGGCGGGCCGTGGGTTTCCTGCAAATTGTCCCAGCGAAGCGCCGGGGTGTACACTGACCGATTACGTGTGATACTACACGAAGACCTTCTTGAGGAATTCGATGCTGGAGCGGGCAATTTTGTCCGCGCCGAAGGAGAAATCGAAGACCTCGACGGATGCGTAGTCGTCATAGCCGATGGCTTTGACGCCACGGACGATGGGCGCGTAGTCGGTGTCGCCCCAGCCCGGGCCGTTGCGGTTGGCGTCGTTGACATGGAAGTGGCCGACGTAGCCTTTGGCGCCCATGATGATCTCATCCAGGGGCCGCCCTTCGTCGCACATGGCTTTGACGTCAATGTGCACGCGGAAATTGGGGTGATCGCCCAGCTCCTGGCACATCCGCACGCCTTCGCCGACCGTGGTAATGAAGTCGGTTTCGGTTCGCGCGAGGGGCTCAATACAGAGCACGACTCCACGTTCGGCAGCGGTATCAAGCAGGGACGCAAACGTGTCCTTAGCCCAATTCCATGCCTGCTGATAACTCACCCCGGGCATGAGATTGCGGCTCTTGGGCGAGCCGATCACCATGCGGTCGCCACCAAAATCCGCACAGCAGTGAATCAGCGCCGCGAAATAATCGCGGGTTTTCTTGCGCAAAGCCGCGTCGGGGCAGTTCAAGTACAGGCCGGTGGGCTTCACCAGCAGCCAGTGCAGGCCGATGATGGCGACGCCGCTGGCCTCGGCCGTGGCGCGAATGCTGTCCCGCTGCGCCGGCGTGATGTCCAGCACGGAGTCTGCCAGCGTGAACGGCGCCACTTCCAGGCCCTGGTAACCGCAGTCGCGCGCCAGTTTCAGACAGTCGGCCAGCGGCCAGCCTTCACAGAATTCGTTGCACATGGCAAATTTCATAACACGCGTCCTTTGCATTAAAGATACTCATTCGGTCGTCCGGGGCTAGGCCATGCCGCCCCGCGGCTGGCACGGCCCTAACCATAATTGGAGCCGGCCGAGAATCAAGTCCGCCAGCCCATGCCGCCAGCTCGGCCACTCCCCACCGCCACAGTCGTCGGTATGTATCCATCTAATTCATAATGAGCACATTGCACAAGGAGCGAAAAGCGCCTTTTCTCGTCCCAGCCATTGCACATGACCGCCGATAAACTATATTAGGCGAATTCTTTTCCTGACTTGACCATTTTCAACCATCAACCCATCAACGGATTATGCCTACCTACGAGTACAAATGCGAACAGTGCGGCGACCGCTTTGACCACTTCCAAAGCATGACTTCAGAACCACTGCAAACCTGCAAAAAATGCAGCGGCAAACTCCGCCGCTTGATCGGCGAAGGCGCCGGCATCCTCTTCAAAGGCAGCGGCTTTTACTGCACCGACTACAAAAAAAGCAGCAGCAACGGCGCGAGCACCCCGGCCAAAAACACCGACAGCGGCTCGTCCACCAGCGGCGGCAAAGACGGTGGCAGCAGCAGCTCGTCCACCAGCGGCGGCAAAGACGGTGGCAGCGGCACGAAAAAGAACAGCGCCGCGACTTGAGCGCCGTGGCGACTGCGCTTGCAACTGAACAAACGAAACATTCCGCGAGGAAAGAAGACCATGATCAAATGTCCCAAATGTGGATCAGACAACCTACTGAACGCCATCTTCTGCCGTGGCTGCGGTGAGAAGCTCGATTTGAGCGAACTCAAACCCGACTCGTTCCTCGAAAAAAAGTTAACGAAGTCGCAGAAGATCATGAAGATCGTCAATCAGGTGCTTAGCGTCGTCATCGCTCTGCTGCTGATCACGCTGATCGTGGGCATATTCTTCCCCGTCGCGCACCTCACTGGCAACGAGCCCAGCGCCGACGCCACCAAGCAATTTGAAGAGGCGCAGACATTCGGCGTACAGGCCGTCCGGCGCGGCCGCCGGCCGCCACGCAACAAGGATGATGACAAGCCCAGCAGCAAGAGTTTCACCTTCAGCAGCCAGGATGCCACGGCGCTGCTCAACAAGTCCCTGCATCTGCCCATCACCGGCGGCGACAACAAACTGACCTCGGAAAACCTCAGCGTGAGTTTTGCCGGCGACGGCTGCGCCACCCTCATCCTCACCAGCAAACTGATGGGTAAGGTGCCCATGCACAACACCGTCGTCGTCAAGCCGACGGTCAGCAACGGTGTCCTAGCCATGAATGTGCAGAAAACCAAGATCGGCTTCGTGCCCGTGCCCGCACAGCTGAACCAAAAGATCACCCAGAAATTCGTCAATCTGTCCGGCGGCAGCACCGCCCTGGATAAGATCAAGAGCAAGCTTACCGAAGTCAAGATCAGCGACGGCTCGCTGACCATCACGGTGAGCAAAAAATAAACGCCGCCGCCGGCCACCGTTCCTCCCCCGCAACCGCGGCCGCCACAGCCTGGACAGCAGCATGAGCGAACCCGCCGGAAATTTCATTCTGAGCGTCAGCGATCTGACGGCGCGGGTGAAATGGCTGCTGGAACAGAATTTCCGGACACTGGCCGTCCAGGGCGAAATCAGCGACTTGGTCGTCCATCGTTCGGGCCACGTTTATTTCACGCTCAAAGATCGCGGCAGCCAACTTCGGGCCGTATTCTTTCGTGGTGCCGCCGCCGCTGAGCGTCTGCAGCTTGCGCGCGGCATGGCCGTAGTCGCCACCGGCAGCTTAACCGTCTATGAACCCCAGGGCGCTTACCAGCTGTCGGTTCTGGACGTCAAACCGCTGGGTCTTGGCGACCTCCACCAGCGCTTCGAAGAACTCAAGCTACGGCTACAGACCGAAGGCCTCTTTGATCTCGAGCGCAAACGGCCCATACCAACACTGCCCCGCTGCGTCGGGCTGATCACGTCACTCGACGGCGCCGCCATCCAAGATTTCTTCAATGTCCTGAACCGCCGCTTTGCCGGCATGCACGTGCGCATCATCCCCACGGCCGTCCAGGGCGATAACGCTGCCGCCCAGATCGCCAACGCCATTCGCTTCTTCAATGTCCGCCGGGCTTGCGAGGTCATCGTCGTCACCCGCGGCGGCGGCAGCATCGAAGACCTCTGGGCCTTCAATGAAGAAGTGCTCGCCAGAGCCGTCGCCAGCTCCGAAATCCCCGTTATCAGCGCCGTCGGCCACGAACGCGACCACAGCATCTGCGACTTTGTCGCCGACTTCCGCGCCCCAACCCCATCAGCGGCAGCCGAACTGGTCGTGCAAGCAAAAGAAAGTTTCACCGACCGCGTCGAAAACCTCCGCCGTCGTCTGCGCGATGCCTTGCTGCTGCGTCTGGCTGCCCTGCGCCAGCGTTACGCCCGCGCGGCCAGCTGCCCCTTTCTGCAACGGCCTGACGACATCGTTCTGCAACGGCAGCAGCGCTTGGACTATCTTGCCGCGCGTCTGGAACAGACCTTGCCACGGCTACATGAACGCGCGCGCAGCCGCTTGGCCAACGCCAGCAGCCGCCTGCCGTTGGCGCTCAATGCCCTCGTTCGCCAGCGCCGGGATCGTTTTGCCCGGGCGGAACAGACCCTCAACGCCCTGGCGCCGCGACGCGTGCTCGCCCGTGGCTACAGCATCCTACTGAACCAACGCGGCCTGGCCCTCCGTGATGCCGCCGAAACGCAGCCCGGCGAAAGCATCCACGCCATGCTGGCCAAAGGCGACCTGGAACTCAACGTCAACCGCGTCATCCCAACGGAGCCATCGCCATGAATCAACAACCAGAACCCGAACTGAGCTTCGAAGAAGCACTGACGCGCCTGGAAGGCATCGTCAGCCAACTCGAAAATGGCGGTCTGTCCCTCGAACAAAGCATGGCGTACTTCGAAGAAGGCATGCGCCTGCAAAAAGCCTGCGCCGGCAAGCTGGGCGAGGCCGAGAAAAAAATTGAAGTGCTCGTCAAAAAAGCCGAGGGCGACTACGCCTGGGAAGATCGCGGCGAAAAAGGCCCCGGCAACGCCGGCCTAGCCCGCGAAAGCCGCTAGCCAGGCGGCCACGAGCAGTACGGCGGCGGCACCGGCCAGCGCCAGCTGCAGCCAGCGCCAGGCTAGCGCCGGTCGACAGACAGGCAGCAGCGCGCCGATAGCCACGCCGGCACCGAAGCCGCAGCCGTGTCCGAGCAAGTCGCTGCCGGGCGCGGTGCCGTAGATGCCGAGCATCGCCAAGCCAGCCAGCAGGGGCAGCCAAGGCACGATCCGCAACAGCTGTCCCCGCCCGCCCTGGCGCCGTCGCCAGCTATGCCAGGTCCGCACCGCGCTGAGTATGCCCAACAGCCCGAAGACCATCGTGGACGCCCCCAAGGCGCTGTGTCCTTCCGGTGCCAGCGCGATCATCACGGCATTGCCCAGCGCGCCAGCAAACACCATTGCCGCCCAGGCCGCGCCGGCGCCGATCTCGGCGCCCAGTACTGCCAGCAGGCCGAGCATCCAGAAGAGATTGCCCAGCACGTGTGGCGCATCCGCATGGAGGGTCAGGGCCGTCAGCACTCGCCACCACTCGCCAGCGGCAAACGCCGAATCCCGCCACGCGCCACGCTCGCGCCAGCCAAGCCCCGGCGTGTTTTCCACCCACAGGTAAAAACGGAAGAGCGCCGCCGCGCTCGCCAAAGCCGCAAAAAAGGACGCGTCGCTCACCAACGGCTCATTGGCCCTGGGGTCGGCGGGCGCCTGCCGCGGCCACGCGTGATTGATCCGCTCATAGGCCGCCAGCTCCTCACCGGCCTTTTCCGCATAGCCCGCCGGCACCGCAATGCGGCGTTCAGCACCATCGTACTCGACCCGGTACGGCACCCGCCGGGACGCCAACGCCGCTATCCATGGATTAAAGCGCGACGCCGGCGAAGGCACGAAATAGACCTCGTCCTCAGCCACGTCTGGAACATCGTCACCGGCAGCATTGGCGCGAGCGCCCATCGGGGCAACAACCGCTTGCACAAGGGCGGCACCGGGGCTGGCCGGAAGCGGTTCTGGAGCTCGTTTCTGCTCATCAGGATCTACATGCATCTTCAGGTCTCGCAGTTCTTGTCTTCTCTACCGTTCCCCTACTGGCGCTGAAGGTCCTATCAGGTTTGCGTCATGGCTATTTTATCAGCGCTGGCGGTCTTGACTAATATACTGAGAAACAATATAATAACCCCGCTTTTCACCCCTGAGCATGACTGACATGCAGAGATTAGCCGGCCAACAGCCGAGCCCTATGATGTCGGCTTTGAGTCTGGGATGGTAGTCAGCCTCAACTATGCCGGCGCGATAACGGGGCCATGTCCCCCTGATAGTTTCACTGGCGCCGGCTGCCGTTTTTTTGCCTTTGGCCCGTCCAAGGTTGTTTCATTCTATTCTCGGGGTATGTTATCCGTTCTGCCCTAACTTAAGGACAGCACCTAACTTATAGCAATCAAAAACGTCGCATACTGCGCGTACGGAGGCATCATGACCATGACGAAACGTGATTTGGTGGTTCGGGTCGCTCGTCAAACCAACCTCAAACAAAGTGAAGTGATGGATGTTATTCAGCTGACGCTGGATACCATTACTGAAGAACTCGCTGCCGGCCGCAGCATCGAATTCCGCAACTTCGGCGTGTTTGAAGTCATGCGCCGCAAAGAACGCGTTGGCCGCAACCCCAATGAGCCCAAGACCGAAGTGAAAATCCCCGAACGCGCTGTCGTCAAATTCAAACCGGGCAAGGAAATGCGCAAACTGGTGCTCAAACTCGATCCGCAAGACCTCCAATAAGGCGGCCGACGGTCAGACAAAGCTTATAGTCAACGACGATTTTTCCCGAAGCCAGCCTTGTGCTGGCTTCTTTTCTTGCCCCATGACAGACTCGCCGGCGCCCCGCCGCCGGTGACCTGTCCAGCCCCCAGCCCCCCGCAGGAGTCTCTTCATGGCCGCCAACGAGCCCCTACCCGGCACCGCCGATATCTGGGAACCAGAAACCCTCGACTGGATTGAACTGGAAAACAACGCCCGCGATGTCTTCCACCGCTACAGCTACAGCGAACTGCGCACGCCAATCTTCGAGCGTACCGACGTCTTCGTCCGCAATCTCGGCAACGAAACCGACGTCGTGCAGAAGGAAATGTACAGTTTCAACGACCGCGGCGGCCGCAGCCTCACCCTGCGCCCGGAAGGGACCGCCGGCGTCATCCGCGCCATCGCTTTCCGCGGCCTCGAACAGGGCGACGAAGCCCGCGTATTCTACTTCGGGCCGATGTTCCGCGGGGAACGCCCGGCGGCTGGCCGCCGGCGCCAGTTCCACCAAATTGGCGTCGAAGCCGTCGGCAATGACTCGCCGTGGATGGACGCCGAGTGCATCGCCATGCTCACGCAGTACCTCGATCAGCTCGGCATCAGCGGCTCCCGCGTGATGCTCAACACTCGCGGCTTGCCGGCTGACCGGCCGAAGATCAGCGCCGCGCTGGTCGAGTACTTCACGCCACACGCACCGGCCATGTGCGAAGACTGCCAGCGGCGACTCAGCACCAACGTCTGGCGCATGCTCGACTGCAAGAATCCCGCCTGCCACGACATTGCGCTCAAGGCCCCGAACATCGTCGATCTCCTGGGCGATGAAAGCCGTGGCTTCTTCACCCGGGTCTGCCAGGGCCTGAAAGACCTCGGCGTGTCCTACGAACTGGCGCCACGCCTGGTCCGCGGCCTCGACTACTACATCCACACGGTTTTTGAAGTGACCCATCCCGGCCTCGGCGCGCAGGACGCTCTCGCCGGCGGCGGCCGCTACCGTATCGAACTGCCAGGCGGCAAGAAGGCCGTCGAGGGCATTGGCTTCGCGGCTGGTATGGAACGCCTGCTGATGGCCCGGGCCAGCCTCGGCTTGCAGACACAGCCCAATGCCGAAGCGGACGTCATGGTCCTCAGCCTCGGCGACAACGCGCTGCTGCCCGGCCTGCAGTTAGCCCAGCAGCTCCGCCTGGACTGCGGTGGTCTGCGCATCAAGGCGGACTTTTCCGGCCGCAGTCTCAAGGCGCAGTTGCGCGGTGCCAACAAGGCCGGCGCCAAAGTGGCCCTGATCCGCGGCGACGACGAACTCGCGCAGGGCAGCGTCCTCTGCCGCGACATGACTTCGTCCGAACAAGAAAGCGTCGCCCTTAGCAACCTCGCGGCGTGGCTGCGCGGCAAACTGCCGACGGCATAAGCGTATTCACCGATTTGAAGCCACTCACAGCGCAAAGGAACCCCCATGGCCTATACACGCACGCATCACTGCAATGAGCTGGGCACAGCCCAGATCGGTCAATCGGTCAGCCTCTGCGGCTGGGTCAATTCCAGCCGCAATTTGGGCGGGCTGATCTTCATCGACCTCCGCGACCGCGAAGGCATCACCCAGCTGTTTATCGACCCCGCGCAGAACCCCGAACTGGCCGCCAAGGCCAAAGACATCCGCGAAGAGTGGGTCCTCGCCGTTAGTGGCGTCATCCGCAGCCGGCCTGACAACATGGTCAACAAGCAGCGCCAGACCGGCGCCATAGAAGTCGAACTGAGCTCGCTGACGGTCCTCAATCAGGCTCAGCCCATGCCCTTCCACCTGGACGATCCCAGCGCCAGCGATGACCTAAAACTCAAGTACCGCTACCTCGACATGCGCCGCTCCGGCATCGTCGCCAATCTCCGCCTCCGCCACCGCATCACCAAGGTCTGCCGCGACGTGCTTGACGCCAATGGTTTCATGGAAGTCGAAACGCCCATCCTCAGCAAAAGCACGCCCGAAGGCGCCCGCGACTACCTCGTGCCCAGCCGCGTCCGCCCAGGCACCTTCTACGCCCTGCCGCAGGCGCCCCAGCAGTACAAGCAGATCCTCATGGTCGGCGGCGTCGAACGCTACTTCCAAATCGCTCGCTGCTTCCGCGATGAGGACCTCCGCGCCGACCGCCAGCCCGAATTCACCCAGATCGACCTCGAAATGAGCTTCGTCGAACAGGACGACGTCATGGCCCTGGTGGAAAAAATGATCGTGGCCGTCGTCAAAGACGTCCACGGCATCGACGTACCCACGCCTTTCCCGCGCCTAAGCTACCAGATCGCCATGGACCGATATGGCTCCGACAAGCCCGACCTGCGCTTCGCCATGGACATCCAGGACCTCGGCGCTGTCTTCGCCAAATCCGAATTCAAGGCCTTCCGCGAGGCCCTTGACGCCGGCGGCGTCATTCGCGCCATCAACGGCAAGGGCATGGCCGCCGCCAGCAGCCGTAAGCAGCTGGACGCGTGGACCGAAACGGCCCGCCTCTTCGGCGCCAAGGGCCTCGTCTGGCTCAAGGTCGAGGCCGACGGCAGCATCAGCGGCTCCGCCGCCAAATTCATCAGCGAAGACGAAAAACACGCACTGCTTGGCGCCATGGATGCCACGGCCGGCGACCTACTGCTGATCGTCGCCGACCAGTGGCGTTGCGCCTGCGAAGTCATGGGCCGCCTGCGCCTCGACCTGGCCGCCAAGGCCGGCATCATTGATGACAAAGTGCTGAATTTCCTCTGGGTCGTCGAGTTTCCGCTGCTGGACTGGGACGCCGAATCCGGCCGTTTTGTCGCCGTGCATCATCCCTTCACGAGTCCGCTGGACGAAGACCTCTCCCAGCTGAGCAGTGACCCCGGCAAGGTCCGGGCCAAGGCCTACGACGTCGTGCTCAACGGCGTCGAGCTCGGCGGCGGCTCCATCCGCATCCACCAGGCCGATCGCCAGGCGCTGATGTTCAAGACGCTCGGCATTAGCGACGACGAGGCCAAGCTGCGCTTCGGCCACATCCTCGAAGCGTTCTCCTTCGGTGCGCCGCCCCACGGTGGTCTGGCCATTGGCCTCGACCGCTTCGTTATGCTCATGTGCGGCGCAAAATCAATCCGTGACGTCATTGCCTTCCCCAAAACCGCCAAAGCCGCCTGTCTGATGACGGATTCGCCCAGCACGGTTGATCCCGCCCAGCTCGCGGAGCTCTGCATCGCCAGCACTGTCAAAGACAGCTGATCCACACTGCCACCGCCCCGCCGCCGCCGCCCGCGCTCTGCGCGCGGCGCGGTTGCCGTACTCACCGACTTCGCCATGACCGCCAACACCACCATCGCAGCGCTCGACATCGGCTCCAACACCGTCATGACTCTCGTCATGCAAGCCGATGAACAAGGACAACTGCAGGTCATGGACGAATTCGGCGAGGTCACCCAGCTCGGCGCCGGCGCTAACGCCAAAAACGGCCATTGTCTGCGCGACGAGCCCATGGCCCGCAGCCTCGCCGCCGTCCGCCGCCAGCTCGCCCAACTGCGCGACCGCTACCGCCATTTCACCTTGGTCGCCGCCGCTACCAGCGCCGTCCGCGATGCGCCCAATGGCGCGGCTTTCATGCACCAATGCGGACAGGAACTCGCCCTGCAGGACGCACCAACCATCCTCAGCGGCGCCCTGGAGGCCGAAGCGACCTTCCTCGGCGCCGCCAGCGCCTTCGCCCCACACCAAGCCTTCATCAACATCGATCCCGGTGGCGGCAGCACGGAATTCAGCGCCGGCGAGCCTGGACAACTCGGCCACGCCTTCAGCCTGCCCATCGGCTGCGTCCGCTGGCGCGACCGTTTCGACCTCGGCGAAGCATTCGGCAACGACGCACGCGAACACGCCGCACATGCCGTCCGCGATGCCATCAACTCCGCCGGCAAAGACATCGCCGACCTACAATGCGCCGCCAGCAAAAACGGCGGCAGAGCTGTACTTAGTGCCACTGGCGGCACTGCCGCCACGTTGGGCGCCGTCCTTGCCGCCCGCCACGACTTCGACCCCCGCCTAGTCCATGGCCGTCACTGCGGCGTCGCCGAAATTGCCGGCCTGCTTGACCGCATCGCCGCCATGGACTGCGCCACGCGTCAGGCGTTGCCAGGCATGCCGCCGGGCCGCGCCAGCGTTTTTCCCGCCGGACTGATCATCATGTTCAGCAGCATGTGCGCGCTAGGCCATGAGAAGCTGATCATTAACTGCCACGGCTTACGCCACGGCCTCATTTCCCTCCTCCAGCGGGGCCGTCTCGCCCCACAGCTGAGTGTGTAAAGCATGCGTCGTGTCATCGTCATCATCCTGTGCCTGGTCGGCTGTTGCCTGGCTGAGATTCGGCAGCTGACCATTCTGCAGAGTACCGACATCCACGGCGTCTTCACGCCTGCCGACCGCAGCGACTCGTCGCAACCCGGCTCGTGGCTGCAACTGGCCACCGTCATCGCTGACCAACGTCAGAAATACGGCGAAGATCAGTGCCTGCTTATTGACTGCGGCGACACCGTCCAGGGCAGCCTCACCACCGCGCTTTCCCGCGGCGAAACCGCCATCGTCCCCCTCCGCCAGCTCGGCTACGATGTGTGGATACCCGGCAACCACGAACTCGACTACGGCCTGGAGCAGTACCAGCGCTTCCTCGCCTTGGCCGGCAACATGGCCCTCGGCAACAACTTCCGCGTCAAAGGCCAGCCCGCGCCGGCGCCGTGGCGGCTCTTCATCCGCAACGGCATCCGCGTCGCCGTCATCGGCGCCCAGGCGTCTTTCACCTCCAACTGGCTGCTGCCGCAATACAGCGCCCAATGCGACATCGAACGCGCCGCCGACATGCTGCAACGCGTGCTCCCAGACGTGCACCGCACAAAGCCCGACATGATTGTCCTAGCCACCCACCAGGCATGGTTCGAATTCAAGGACAGCCGCGGCGTCAATGAAATCAATGACATCGCCCGGCGCTTCCCAGAAATCGACCTCATTCTCGGCGCCCACAGCCACCGGCTGGTCCCCGGCCAGCGCATCGGCCTGAAAAGCTGGTACGTCCAGCCGGGCTGCCACGGCGCGGGCCTGGGCGTCATCCAGGCCCAGGTGGACATCAGCGCCCACCGCGTCGTCGATATCGCTTCCGAAGTCGTGCCCGTCGGCGCGGACACACCTGAATGTCCGCAGCTGGCACAGGCCCTCCGCCCATGGCTCACACGGGCGAAAGAGGCCGGCCGGCAGATCGTGCTCCCGGCCCTGGCCCGGCCCATCAGCGCCAGCGGGCGCCCAGGCGTCAACTGCGCCACCAGCGAACTCATCTGCCAGGCCATCGCCGACGCCACCGGCGCCGACGCCGTCATCCACGGCAAGTTGTCCACCAAAAGCCTCGACGGCCCGGCTGTGACCATCGCCGATCTCTTCCAACTCGTCCCCTACGAAAACAACATCGTCCTCGCCGAAGTAACCCCAGACGAACTCGCCGCCATCGTCAGCGAACAATGGACCCAGCGCGATAACTACCGCTTCTGCGGACTCTGGGGACGCTCCTGTCGCATCAACAGCGCCGGCAAAGCCACCATGGTCGATAATGCCCACCACAGCAGCGAGGCTGGCACCGGTAACAGCGCGCCCAAAGCCACCGCCGGCAACGTTCAGGCGGGGCGCCTGCTCCTGGCCATGAACAGCCACACCGCCGCTGGCTCGGGCGTCCTGCCCGTGCTCACCAGCATCATCCGGGCGGAGGCCGCCCGCTGCCGTGACAGCAGCATCAGCACCCGCGACTGCGTCGAGGCATTCCTGCGCCAACACCCCGGCATCGTCGTTACGCCGCGCCAATGGCTCATCACCGACCGCGACCACTAGCCGCCCACAGTGAAAATCCCGGCGCCATAAAAAAACACGCTGGACATCAGCCGGGTGATTTGCATCTTGCGCTTTTTTCCATTACATTTTCTTCCCGTCGTCCCCCAACCCGAAAGGCCAATTACCTATGAAGTACGACGAGAACCGCGCCTTGCTTGCCACCGAGATTCCCGGCTTGACATCACCCCAGCGCGGTAAAGTGCGCGATGTCTATGACCTCGGCGACAAGCTGCTTTTCGTAGCCACCGACCGCATTAGCGCCTTCGACTGCGTCATGCCCAACGGCATTCCCGACAAAGGCAAGGTCCTCACCCAGCTCAGTCTCTTCTGGTTCGATTTCTTTGCCGACACCCCTAACCACCTCATCACGGCTGACGTGGACGATTTTCCCCCGACACTAGCCGCAGCCAAGGACGACTTGCGGGACCGCGCCATGCTGGTGAAGAAGCTGCGCATTGTCCCCGTCGAGTGCGTCGTACGGGGCTACCTGGCCGGCTCGGGCTGGAAAGAATATCAGCAGCAGGGCACCGTCTGCGGCACCCCCCTGCGCGCAGGCTACGCCAACTGCGAGCGGCTTGATCAGCCCATCTTCACGCCGACCACCAAGGAAAGCTCCGGCCACGACATGCCCATTTCCTTCGCCGAACTCAGCGACAAAGTCGGCGCCGACCTGGCGCAACAGCTGCAAGATATGGCCCTGGACCTCTACCTCCAAGCCGCCGACTACGCCCTCACCCGCGATATCATCATCGCCGATACCAAATTTGAGTTCGGCCTTGACGAAAACGGCGTTCTCACCCTCGCCGACGAAGTCCTCACGCCAGACTCCAGCCGCTTCTGGCCTGCCGCTTCCTATCAGCCCGGGCAGAACCCGCCGAGCCTGGACAAGCAATTTGTCCGCGACTGGCTGGACGGCGTCGGCTTCAACCACCAACCGCCCGCGCCGAAGCTGCCTGCTGACGTCGTCACTCAAACCCGAGAAAAATATCTCACGGCTCTCGAACAACTCCGGGCCTGACGGGATTGCTCGGCTGTACCGCCGAGCAACTGCGAGCTAATCGGGCAGTGATTGATAACCAAAGCTGTGGTGCCTCTACGAGGCACTGTCCGTTGGCAGGCTGCGTCCCCAGGCTAAAGCCTGGGGTTAAGCATGGTTAAGCGCCTACGGCGCAAAACTTGGCACTCGAATGATGGTGGTTTTCGGCCCGAACCGGACAAAGCAAGTCGTCAGATCGGCCAAGTTCGGCCCGGAGGGCCGCACCATGCATAGCCCCGGTTGAGGCGCCCGGAGGGCGCCGCAACCCGGGGTATGATAGCACGTTAGAATTGCGCCCGGAGGGCGCCACATTGGCGAGGCACGCCGCGTCCCACGCGCCAGCCAGAGGCATGCTGTGCATCCGTTATCAATCACTCCTATGAAACCCGCTGCCGCAAAGGTCGGCGGAAATCAAGTTCGAATGGCTGGGCGGCGGCGGGCCGTGGGTTTCCTGCAAATTGTCCCAGCGAAGCGCCGGGGTGTACACTGACCGATTACACCGCGAGCATCAGAGCTCACGGGCGCTATTTGACTACGAGTTCAATGTCACCCAGTAACTCGTCGCCACGGAACAACTTCAGCGTCGGCAGTGGCTTGTGCTGCAGAAATTCGGACGACAAGCTCAGACGCAGGCGCAGTTGCAGGTCTTCTGCCTGCATCTCGACCGTAATGCCCGTCGCAGGTTGCCAGCGCAGTTCCTCGGCCAGCTTGGCAAAAATGGCCTTGGTGCCGGCCTGTTGTTCATCCACCGTGACCTGCTGTCCATTGCCTTGCCGCCTAGCTGGCATCAAGCGGCGCCGGCCACGGCCCTGGGCGCCCTCGGCGGCAACCCGGATGATGGCTAGCTCACGCTGTTGTGCGCCACCACCAGCGATCTCCGCCCGCGTGAATTCCAGCAGCGGATTTTTCACCACCAAGGCCCGGCCACGCACATGGCCATGCAACAGCAGCTGCAGATCGCTATAATTCTCCAGACCTTTGACCGCAACACTCACCCGCTCGTGAAATTCGCCCAAGGGCAAAGGCAGGCGGGGCCGAATCGCCAGCTCATGGCGGCCATGGGCCAACGGCTTCAGCTCAAACTCAAAACGCTCGCTCGCCTCCGGCGCCACAAAGCTGACTGCATCGCCAGCCAGCGCCGTCGTCGTCAATTCGAAATGCCGTTTCCACATCACATCGACGCCTTCAAAACTGCCAAGGTCCATTTCCGTTCCCGGCGACACCTGCACCGGCTGGACACACTCACCGTAGACAGCGAAGCGCAGGCTCTCGCAGTTGCCGAAATCCACGATCACATGCCGGGTGAAGGGCCCGGGAGTGAGCGCCGAGGCGTCAAGCTGAAGCCGGAGGCTAAAGGTGTCGCCTGGGAAAAGATTGAGGTTCATGGGCGCTTCCAACACCGCAATGCAGGGGCAGGTCGAGCGCGCGACGCGAAATAGGATCGCGCCTTCACCCGCATGGCGAAATTGCACCCGTATTTCATGCCGGGAGCGATCGTAAACCCGACCAAGCTGCAAAGCGCCCTCGTTCGTAATCTGCACTGGGCATTTGGGAAGTTCGCCCGGACGCGCCGGCGCGGGTAAGAGCAGGGGCAGTTCACCCTCGGCAAATACCCCCAGCGTACAGATAATCAACATAAGCCACGCCGTCTTCATCTTTGCACGTACTCCCATTGATAATGACCTGCAGCCGTGTAAAACACGCACCCGGCAGTTTGCGAAACAACCAGCACGCCATCACGAAGCGCCGCCGACCAACTCGCACGCAATCAAATCATGCAGAAAATACTCCGCCTGAGCCAACATGCAATAGAGATAAAGCGACAACAACGTAAGCAGTCAGTCGTCCCTGGCCAATGCATCCGGCAGGCGTTATTATTCAGGCTATATTATGCCTTCCACCCCCCTGACGCAACGATTATCCGAAAGACTTCCACTGTGAATCTCCCCGCACTTGGCATTCTCATTATAGGCAGTTTCGGTTTGCTGATCGCTGCCTGGCGCCATCATCACATGGCCAACATCCCCGGCAACAAAGCGCAGCAAAACCGTTCGGCAACGTGGAATATTTATACTGAGGCGGCCATCGTCATCATGCTGACTTTTGCCAGCCTCTTTTTCGCGTCACAGTTCTTCACCCAGCGTGAACACGTGATGTTCAGCAGCGCTCTCATGGCCATGCTCAGTATTCTCGGCAGCCACAACCGCCTGCGCGTAGCTATCCGCGATCAGGAGATTAGCGACAAAGCTCGCCACCGCATTCTTCTCAACCACCTCTTTTTCTGCTGCGCCATGGGCTGCTTCATGGGCGCTATTCTCGTTCTCATCTTCAACCGATAGTCTCACCTCTTATCTTCATTTCACCAGCAACCAAAGGACATGATCATGTACGTCGGACGCATCGTCGCAGTCGCCTGCACCCCCCAAGGCCGTGGAGCCGCCCTCTATCGCGTTTCATCGCGCTCTTTTCCCAATCGCGAAGCCAAGATACTCAACCAGGCCATAGCGATTGTGCCCAAAGCCGGCTTTGAAAACGACATCCAGAAGAATCCCTACATTGCTTACAACTGCCTGCGTATCGCCCGCGGCATGGCCGTCGTCAGCAACGGCTCCCACACCGATCCCGTTGCCGAAAAGATCCAGGCCGGCCTGCCCCCCCGTGATGCCATGGCCTCCGTCATGCTGGCCATGGACTACGAGCACGACAGCCTCGACACGCCCCGCATCACCGGCGTCGTCACCCCCGACGGCCAGCACGGCTGGCTCGCCATCATCCGCAAAGATGCGATCATCGTCCGCGAATTCACCCTGCAGCCAGGCCAGGCCTTCTACGTCTGCACCTACGAAAAAAATGCGCCTGGACTCGACCAGGCTGACAGCCAATTCGACGCCAGTGACGCCGACGACGCCTGCGATTATATCCTCAAGCGCGGCGTCTTCGCCGACTTCGAAAAACCCGTGTCGGCCGCTTGCGCCGTCGCCGATGCCACCGCCCAGTTCCAGACCGCTATCCGCTGAACACGGGCAGTGCGCCCCGGGCAGCAGCCCCAGCCAAGCTGCCGCCCGGAAGCGCCAGCACCTCAGCTCTTGCGCACAACAAAGCCGCCGTGGGGTAAATCCCACGGCGGCTTTAGTCAGGCTGTACTAGAACGAACCGGGCCTATCAGGCGTCGATTCCGTCCTTGGCGGCGCGCATGGCCGCGAGCTGCTTTTCGAGAGCGCGAATATCGGCATCAATGACGGCCTTGTTGGCTTTCTTGATGGCCTTGAGAATCTCTTCGCGCGTCGCGGCGTCAACTTTTTTCCAGAACTTCCAAGAGATCAGCATGCCGCCACACTGTTCGAAAAGCTGCTCGGCTGCTTCGCGCTGTTCCTTGGCACGTTTCCGGCCTTCACTAATGCTGGTTTTGCGATCTTCGGTCATGGCTTTTGCACCTTTTTGGGTTTCGCTCATTGCTGTTTCCCTTTGTTCCTGTCACTTCCACATCTGCTAACAGAGTAAATATACAGGAGAAGAGCAAATAATCTCTCAAACACGGAAAAAATAATGACAGATTTACAGGATGCAAGCCACTTTCTGCAATTGGCATTTACTTCACTATTTGTATATATACCACTGGCAGCAAAATGGCTTCGTCCTCACCTCTACCCGCGACACTGCAGATGTCGTCGCAATTAGTCTGCCGCAACAGAGAAATTAGTATCACATATGATCATCGTTATTAATCAATCCATCTGCGTGTTGTTATATGCCGCCGATGCGTTTTTCAGCGCAAATTAACCCGGTGACTATTTATATTTTTTGGGGTGGCAGTTCTGAATAGATACGTCGTCGTCACGATCATTCCAGCCGCGACGGCGCGTTGCCTGCGCCCATTCGCGGGCGCGGCGCATTGTCAGCCGGCGGGCAGCTACTACATTATCAGCCGCCAGCAAGCATCTTTTATCATCATCGAGCCATTATTGATCACAGGAGCACACGATCCATGCATCACAACTTAGCCGGCAAGCCCGTTCCCCCCGACATGCTGGTCAATCTTCCTCGCCTGGTATCCTTGTACTACGCCACCCAGCCTGATTATGAGCAGCCGGAACAACGCGTCGTGTTCGGCACCTCGGGCCACCGCGGCAGTTCCCTCAACGGCAGCTTCACCGAAAGCCACATCCTGGCAATCACCCAGGCGGTGTGCGATTACCGGCGGCAAGCCGGCATTGACGGGCCGCTCTTCCTGGGGATGGACACCCACGCGCTCTCCGAACCAGCACACAGCAGCGCTCTTTGCGTGCTGGCCGCCAATGGCATCCAAACCCGCATCGCCCGCGATCACGACTTCACGCCGACGCCGGTGGTGTCGCACACCATTCTCGGCTACAACCGCGGCCGCAAAGAGGGCCTCGCTGACGGTATTGTCATCACCCCGTCGCATAACCCGCCCGAAGACGGCGGCATCAAATACAACCCCACCCACGGCGGCCCCGCTGAATCCGCTATGACCAAATGGATCGCCAGCGCCGCCAATGTCTACCTGAAGAACGGCAACGCCGACGTCAAGCGCGTCGGGCTCGCCCAGGCCGTTGCTGCCGATTGCGTTCAGGAGTACGACTATCGCACGCCCTACATCGCCGATCTTGACGCCATCATTGACATGACCGCCATTCGCCGCGCCGGCATCCGCATCGGCGCCGACGCTCTCGGCGGCGCCGGCATCAACTACTGGCGCGCCATCGCCGAGTGCTACGGCCTGGACATCACCATCATCAACGGCCATGCCGACCCCAGCTTTCGCTTCATGCGCCTGGATCACGACGGCCGCGTCCGCATGGACTGCTCGTCGGCATTCGCCATGGGCAGCCTCATTCGCCTGCGCAACGACTACGACATCGCCTTTGGCAATGACCCCGATTTCGACCGCCACGGCATTGTCACCCCCAGCGCCGGCCTGATGAATCCCAATCACTACCTCGCCGTGGCCATCCAGTATCTCTTCAGCACCCGCACGGCGTGGCCCCGGCAGGCCGGGGTCGGCAAATCCGTCGTCAGCAGCTGCATGATTGACAAGGTGGCCGCAAAACTCGGCCGCCGGCTGGTGGAGGTGCCTGTGGGCTTCAAATGGTTCGTCAGCGGCCTGCTTGACTCGTCGCTGGGCTTCGGCGGCGAAGAAAGCGCCGGCGCCAGCTTCCTGCGCAAAAATGGCCAGGTGTGGACGACCGACAAGGACGGCTTCATCCTCGCCCTCCTGGCCGCCGAGATCACCGCCGTCACCGGCCGTGACCCCGCTGAGCATTACCAGGACCTCGTCGCCGAATTCGGTGAGACGTTCTACGGCCGCATTGACTCACGCGCCACCCCCGAACAGAAGGCGCGCCTCGCCGCACTCAAACCCGAGGACATCAGGGCGACGACCCTCGGCGGCGACCCCATCACCGCCAAACTGACCCGCGCCGCCGGCAACCAGGCCGATATCGGCGGACTAAAACTGTGCACGGCGCACGGCTGGGTCGCCATCCGCCCCTCAGGCACCGAAAATACCATGAAAGTCTACGCCGAAAGCACCATCAGCGCCAAGCACCTCAAGCAATTGCAGGAGGAAGCCGCCGCGCTTATCGACTGATTGGCCAGCCCGGCTGGCCTCGCGCCAACCGGGCGTCAGCGGTATTTCTGGTAGAGATCGAAGAAGCGATCCTCGTATTCATCAAAAACGCCGTAGTCACGCAGTTTTTTGCCGAGGGCCTCGGCCTTATCCCGGCTGTCCACGGCGGCAAAATCGTCGCGAATCTCATTGCGCACTGCCCAAGGCACGCCGCCCTCGAGGTCCAGCAGGCCGCGTGCGGCTAGTTCGCGGGCGTTGCGCGGGCCGGAGCGATTCACCAGCTCATTGAGGAAGACAAGCAGAGACACTTCCCAGAACGGGTCTGGCCCAACCATGACCCCGCGCAACTCCCGCAAATTGTCCTGGGCGTCTTTGGCGACCTGCTCGGCGATATCATCAACCATGCCACCGAGGAGCTCTTCGTTGTGCTCCTCCTTCTCGAAACGCAGGCCGTACTGCACAATGCGCATGCTGTCCTTGCGGTTCAACACATCCCCAAAGTAGCGCCGGGCGTCCTCCCCAAAATTGTCCAAAGCCTCATGGAGGAAATAATGGGGCGTGATGACACGCGGCCTGGCGGAACGAACCACGCCCCGGCGCATGCGGACCTTCTCGTCCACGTCAGGGACCTCGGACAACACATAGTACTGCACGACGGTTTCGCCAAAGGTCTCCAGCAGACGCGGCGGCCGATACACCACCCGAGTCATCCGAGCCGCATACCATAATTCATTCTGTGAAGGCATGAAACACCTGTATTCCCTTTGCTGCAACCCGCTTAGGACTGCAGATGACAGACCTCAATGCGCACGTCGCCACGCGCCAGCTCAACAACCAACCAGGCACCGACAGCAGCGCCACAGGCCACCACCGCTGCTCCAAATATAAGACGACATGGGCGTTTTCCCCGCCCGACGGGACAAAATCAACCTTTTCATTTTCTACTCAATCACATTTAAATTTGCCTTTTCGGGGCTATTCTACTTAGGCTCTTTTTCCTCCAATCACATCTACTGAGGTCTTTGATGAACGAGAAAAATATCACCAAACACATTGACTGGTTTTGCTATCACGTTGTTTCAGAAAAATTACTCAGTGCCGAAGACTGCATAGCCGTCCTGGAGGCGATAGAAGGGGAAAACCTGACGCCGACCGTCGACCTCATTATCCAAGTCGCCCACGACAATGAGCTCTGCGCGAACATCGACCGGCTCAACGAACTCAAAGACATGAGCAAGCAGGAAGCCGACGTTTTTGGGTTCCCCAGCCGCAGCATCTTCTCGTCTGCCAGCGCCCCCCTGACGCCAAAGGCCCCGGCCGCGCCAGCCGCTGCCGCACGCCCCGCTCACGCATCACCAGCCCCCGCCAGTCCCACGGCAATTTCCACTGCCGGGCCGCTGCCCACCGCCAACGCGCCAGCTTGGTTGCAAGGCTGGCCTGACCTCAATGAAGCCGCTGGCCTGGACTACCCGCAGGCCAAAAATCTCCTCAACGACTTCCTCCACCGGGCGCGCCAAGAAAAATGCAGTGACGTCCACCTTTCGGCTGGCGCCTACCCCTTCGTCCGTCGCTACAAGGAAGTCATGTACGTTCCCGGGCAGAACATCCTCTCGAAGGAAGCCTCCGAACGCCTGAATTTGGCGCCTTTGACTGAAGGACAGCGCGAGGAGTTCATTGCCAACCATGACTTGGACTACAGCTACAGCATCACCCTCCAAGATCGCTACCGCACCAATCTGCTCAAGCAGCGCCTGGGCGTAGCGGGCGCCTACCGCATCATCGATTCGACCGTGCGCTCCATCCGCGACCTCGGGTTCAAGAATCCCGAAATTGTGGAAAAACTGACCACGAACAACCAGGGGCTGATTCTGGTCACCGGACCGGCTGGCTGCGGCAAGTCGACCACCCTGGCCGCGTTGGTCGACTACGTCAACCGCAACCGCAAAGACCACATCATCAGTGTCGAAGATCCCATTGAGATCATCCATCATCCCAAGGGCTGCAACGTCACCCAGCGCGAGCTGAACAGCCACACGCGCTCCTTCGGCAACGCCCTGCGCGCCGCCCTGCGCGAAGACCCCGACGTCATCGTCATCGGCGAAATGCGCGACCTGGAAACCATCGAGATGGCCATCCACTCCTCTGAGACCGGCCACTTGGTTATCGGCACTCTCAACACCAGCAGCGCCGCTGACACCATGAACCGCATTCTCGACGTCTTCCCCTACAACCAGCAAGCGCAGATCCGCGCGATGGTCGCCGAAAGTCTCAAGGGCGTCATTTGTCAACAGCTCTACACCAACATCAACGGCGACGGCGTGGTCATGGGCGCCGAGATCATGCTAGGCACCCTGGCCATCTCCAATCTGATTCGCGAAGGCAAGACCTTCCAGATCGACTCGACCCTCCAGACCGGCCGCAACATCGGCATGAGCACCATGGAGCAAAGTCACGTCGATCTCTTCAAGGCCGGCGTGCGCAGCTACGACCAGACCATCCCCTTCGTCCGCAATCAGGAGCTTATCCGCGAAATGCAGGTCTTCGAAGCGCAACGCATGGGCACCAAAAAAGCCGAAGCCACTGCGGCGGCCGCCGCTGCCGGCGGCAATCAGAAACGGAAGTGGTTCTAACCAGCGGCGTTCCCGCGGCGGCACGCCATCGTCCCCTTGCACCCCACAAACAGCACAACCCGCGATTCAGCTTAACGATAGAAGGACATGCTCATGGCCAAAATTGATGACTTCCTGCGTGATATGGTCGGCAAAGGCGGCTCGGACCTGCACCTCTGCTCCACTCTGCCACCAAAAACCCGTATCCACGGCGAACTCACGCCACTGGATTTCCCAGCCATCAGCCCCGAGGAAATGGAGGACATTCTCCACGAAATCGCCACCGATGCCAAATGGGACTGGTACAAGGAAAACCTCGACCAGGACTTCGCCTACGAGATTCCCGGCCTGGCTCGTTTCCGCGTCAACTACCTCTTCAATCACTTCGGCCCGGGCGCCATTCTGCGTATCATTCCGACTCGCATCAAGACCATTGAGGAACTGCATCTGCCGCCGGTCCTCCACGAAGTCTGTCAGTACACGCGCGGTCTCGTGCTGGTGACTGGCCCGACCGGCAGCGGCAAATCCACGACCCTGGCCGCCATGATCGACTACATCAACAATACCCAGGCCAGGCACATTATCACCATTGAAGACCCGATCGAATTCGTCCACCCAAACAAAAAATCCATCATCGTCCAGCGCGAAGTCGGCGCCGACACCACGGCCTTCAGCGTCGCTCTGCGCGGCGCCATGCGCGCCGACCCGGACATCATCCTCGTCGGCGAAATGCGCGACCTGGAGACGATCAACTTGGCTTTGACCTGCGCGTCCATGGGCATGCTCGTCTTCGGCACCCTCCACACCAACAACGCGCCCAAGACCGTCGACCGCATTATCGACACCTTCCCCGCCGAGCAGCAGCCGCAAATCCGTGCCATGCTCTCCCAGTCGCTCGCATCGGTTGTTTCACAGCTACTCTGCCGGACTGCCGATGGCAAGGGCCGTGTCGCCGTCCACGAAATCCTCCTCCGCCACGAAGCGCTGCCGGCGACCATCCGCGAGGGCGCCATCGCCAATATCCGCAGTATCATCGAGCAGTCCAGCGGCCGCGGCATGAAAACCATGGACAGCGAACTCATGTCCCTGCTCAAGGAAGGGCGCATCTCCGGCATGGAGGCCTACATGAAAGCCACCAACAAGTCCGATTTCGAATCCAAACTCAGTGCCGAAGACCTCAAATTCCTCAAGTCCTAAAATTACCCCAACGCCCCCGCCCCGGATGCTGCCTGCGCTGGGGCGCACTTTTTACCCTCTCACCCGACGGACAGCCCCACCCACGCGCACAGGCTACGACTGCGTTCTCGTAGCGACCATCAACCCAGCCCACCACCACCGCTATAGACGGAGCACTTGATCATGTCACAGGCTCTGAGCATCGGCACTCTCTTGCGACTGCCGGACATCACCCCGGAACGCCTGCAGTTCCTACGCCAGGCCGGCCTCGAATGCTGCCAGCTCGCCCGCGTCGGCGAAGACTGGCTGCATGGCCAGCAAGGCGCCGACAACAGCGCCGCGCTCATGCGCCTGCTCGCGGAACATGCCATCAAAGCCGTGTCGGTGTTCCTGTCCTTCCCCGCTCAGCGCTTCACGGCCGACGGCGGTGGCTTCGGCCTGACCCCACCGCAACCCCGCGCCGGCCGCATCGCGTCGGCCTGCCGACAGATGCTCTGGGCCCGCCAGCACCACATCGACTTCATCACCTGCCATGTGGGCAAAATGCCCGCACACGGCGACAACGACTACCAACAGCTCATTGACGACCTGCGCCAAGTCGCCCGCTTCGCCAACGAAAATGGCCAGCGCTTCCTCTTCGAAACCGGCCCGGAAAGCGCCCATGAGCTGCAACAGACCTTCAACGACATCGGCATGGACAACGTCGGCGTCAATTTTGACCCGGCAAATCTGCTGATCTACAACCAGGACGACCCAGCCGATTTCCTCTCTCTGCTTGCCGACCGCGTCGGCGTCGTGCATTGCAAGGATGGCCGTCGCCCCGAGCAGACCGGCCACATGGGCAAGGAAACGCCGCTGGGCAAGGGTGATACCCGCTTCGCCGAGCTCCTGGCGCAGCTGGTCGGCCATGGCTTCCGCGGCCCGCTGATCATCGAACGCGAACTGCCACTCGGACCAGAACAGCAACGCGATGTCGCCGAAGCCATCGCCTGGCTCAAACAACTGCGGCAACTACTGCTTAACGCGTAGCTCCTACTCGGCTCAGTGTGAAACCCGGCGGTGATCTTTGCGGCAGCAGGGCTTGTCCGGCAACAACCCCACTTCCATTGCGTTGCCCTGCAAGTAGCAGGACAGCTCATGATAGCGCCTCAGGCGGGGCGGCGTCCAGCGTCATGCTGCTTGATGCATGATGCCGCGCGCATGCGCGGCGGGACCTACCCTTTCAGAACCACAGTGTCGCGGGCAACGGCATGTCCATTTCGGCGACCTGTTTGAGCAACGCGGCCTGTTCTTTGGCGCATTCCGGCGGCATGGCGTGCTGATCCAGAGCGACGCCCATGGCGGCCAGCATCTCGCTCATGCTGTCCTGGAGCGACAGCAGTTCGACGTGAACCCGCCTTGGCCGCGCGGGCAGACGCCCGAGGAGCTCCAGCAGCACAGCCGGCAGCCCCTGCCGAAATTCCAGCAGCGATGCGCCGGGCATGGCGATTTGCGCGCAAAGCGGGCTGCGGCTTTGATGATCGCTGACGAGGAAGACATAGGTCGCAGGCACGGCGCCGTTCTCGTCGGCCTGTGCGGGATCGGGCGGCGCCAGCAGCAGTTCGAGGCGCAGTTCCTGCTTGCCGGTGCGCTTGGCGGCGACTGCCGCCAGCGCGTCGCTGTCCGCAGTCGGCGTTGACCGCGGCAACAGCTCGTCGAGAATCATGGTGACGCGGTCCGTCCGCCAGGCGATGGCGCCCTGTTCATCCTTGGTGGCCAGCCTCGCCACGTAGTCATCTTCGTGACCCGGCACCACCGCCAGGGACGCCGCTCCGCTCTGGATCTCGCGCACGAGCACCGTCGCCTGGCGCAGAACATGCGCCAGCAAGCATATGTCACTGATGTTCAGGCGTGAGGGATAATACCCCGGCCTAAGACTGCGAAAAACCGGATAATGGCCGTCAAAGGCCTCCGGCAGGGTGATGGCCGCGACAATATCGCGGTCCAGGCTGTCCAGCATACCCTTGGGCACCGCGGCAAAACACAGCCCGGGCACGTCGCAGCATAGGTCGCTGACAAAAGCCATGTCCGGCGTGTTGCTCAAGGACCACAGTATGTCCAAACCGCGAGCGCCGCTGAAGATGGTCAGTTCGCACTGGTCGCCTTCGCGGCCAGTGATTTTTGCGAACTGCAGTTCGCCGTCGTCAGGATTCTGCACCGCGAAGACGTCGTCCTCGCCGAGTGTCTTCCACGGCTGCGCCGCGAGGAGCGCAAATGCGGCGTCGTACAACGCCTGATACAAAAATTGCTCCAACTGCGTGACCGCCATCGGCGTCCCTTTCTCTCTCTACAACGATTAGGTCAACAATAAGTCCGCGGTAAACCAACATCGCTCCGCAGAGGGCGGTCCGCGACATCGGCGGGCATCAGCGCCCCTGTTGCCAGCGGGCCAGCATCAGATCCAGAATGGCATCGGCGACTTCCAGTTTGCTCTGCATCGGCAACTCGATACTGCTGCCATCGCGAAGATGCACCGTCACCCGATTGGTAGCTACCGCAAAACCGCTGCCGGCCTCGGATATGTCATTGGCACAGAGCATGTCACAGCCCTTGCGGTACAACTTTTCGCGCGCATTGGCCTCGACCTCATGCGTCTCAGCCGCAAAACCGACCAAAAAGGGCCGCGAGGGCAAGGCGCCCACCGCTGCCAGAATGTCCGGTGTACGCTGCAAAAGCAGGCTGAACGTACTTTCCTGGCCCTTTTTGATCTTTTCCCGGGAGTAGGCCACCGGCGTATAATCGGCCACCGCCGCGCATAGTATGGCGGCGTTATGCTCAGGCAGCCGCGCCGTGACCGCGTCGTACATCTGCTGGGCGCTGCGCACGGCGCAGCACTCGATGCCCGCATGCGGCGGCACCGGCCAGGTCATCGGCCCGTGAATCAACAGTACTTTCGCGCCGCGTCGCGCCGCCTTCACCGCCAAGGCCACGCCCATGCGCCCCGTCGAACGGTTGGTCACGTAGCGCGCGGGATCGGCGTCCTCTGCCGTCGGCCCAGCCGTGACCAGCAGACGCATGTCACGACAGTCCTGCGGCGTCAGCGCCGTCAGCGCCGCTTCCAGGCACTGCTCCACCGAGGCCACGCAGAGCGCACCCAAAGCGCCGAGCGGCTCGGCCGCCGCGCTGGGCCGGATTAACGCAAACTGCGGCCCCAGCCGTGCTGCCAGTTCGTCCATAAAAGCCGGCTGCAGGTCCGTCGGCAGCAGTGCCGGTGCGACCAGCAGGGGCCGTTTCAGCGCCTGACGGCGTTCTTCCCAGCCCTCCCCCGCCAGCAACTCCAGCAGCTGCAGGGACAGGGGCGCGGCCATCACCAGATCGGCCTCGTGCAGCCGTTCGCTGCTCAATGCCGCAAACGATAACGAGGCATGGCCGGACAGGGCCGAATACGCCAAAGGCGGCATGAAGATATTGGCGGACTCGCTGCTGGCGACCGTCACCGACAACCCGGCCGCGCGCAAACCGTTAAGCAATGCCGGCACCCGCAACAGCACCGCCGGTCCATCCACCAGAACAATGACTTTTCCTTGCATAGTTGGTCTCCGGGAGCAGCCGGACCGCACACCGCAGCGGCCAACATGGCCACTGCCGTCACCGCCGGCGCTGATCCGGCGTCCTTACGCCTGCTCCTCCAAGGACCGCAGATACTGGATGCCCTCGGCTAATTTCAGTTCCGGGGCGATATTGGCGCGGAAATCTTCGATGGTGATAAAGTGGCTGTATTGCTGCTTCTGCAACAACTTGATAATCAGCGGGAAATTGAAGAGGCCCTCGGCCATGCTGCAGGCCTCCCACTTCCACTGCGCGGTACCCTTGGCGTCTTTGTCGCCGGGGAACGGCCGATGCGCCCCAAAATGGCAATGCGCGAGATAATCGCCCAGCAGCGACAGCGCCAACGCCGGCGTCTCAAAGCCGTCCTTCACCATGTTCTGCGGGTCGTAAATCACACCCACGGCCGACGACGAGAACTGGCTGAGAATCCGATAGGCCAGCGAGGCACTCGGGTGGATCGTCCCGCCATGCATCTCCAGCACCAACTTGACGCCACTGCCTTTGGTCAATTCCAGGCAACGCGCGTAACCGGCAACAGTCTCGCCGTAAATGGACCAGTAGTTCTCGCCGTCCTTGCCCGTGTAGCCCGCCGCAGCAGCCAGACGAATAAAGGGCGCCCCGGCGGCAACCGCGCCAGCCAGCGCGTGCTTGAACTGCTCTAGGTCAAGACAGGTCATGTTCGTCGCCAAACCAGCCAACGACAAGCCATGATCCGACAGTATCTGCCGGATCGCTGGGGCCTTCTCCGCAAAATTTTCCGGCGTGACGTCGTTCACGTGATAGCCCCAGCTGCTCGGTTCGGCCTTGGCGCGCACCTCGTCAGACACCCGCCGGACCCGCAGTTCAACGCCGTCGAAACCAAGCTTTTGCAGGAGCGCCGCCTGTTGTGCCATGTCCAGGGCGGGCAGACACACTGTGGTCACACTGTACTTCATGATCAACTCCTTGATGATAAAACACTACGCCGGCATTGCTCAGCCCGGCACGGTCATTGCTCAGCCTGGCACTGCTGTCATTTGGGTTCGGGACGAATGGAACGAACCTCAATCAGTGGGTAGCGCCAGTTTTCGGGACGGACGTCCATGCCATCCAATTGCACCCGCATATCTTCCCATTCCCGCAGATTGATATACGGCGCTATCAAGTAGGCCACGAGCTCTTTCCGCTCACCGCGGGGCTCGCACAAGGCATGCGTGGCCTTGCCGGCACTGTTGGGCCGCAGGGGCACCAGCAGACCATTACCGCTGAACTTCGGCGGTAGCTTTTCAGCCTCGAGGCGCAGCCGTTCTGCCTCAAGCCGTTTGGCGTCGGCGTCGGCGCGGGCCTTCTCTTCGGCCTCGGCGGCCAGGCGTTTGGCATTGGCATCGGCAAGGGCCTTCTCTTCGGCCTCGGCGGCCAGGCGTTTGGCGTCGGCATCGGCGCGGGCCTTTGCTTCGGCCTCTGCGGTCAGGCGTTTGGCGTCGGCGTCGGCGCGGGCCTTTGCTTCGGCCTCTGCGGTCTGGCGTTTGGCGTCGGCGTCAGCGCGGGCCTTTGCTTCGGCCTCTGCGGTCTGGCGTTTGGCGTCGGCGTCAGCGCGGGCCTTTTCCTCGGCCAGGCGTTTGTTTTCGAGTTCTTCGCGTTCCTTCTTGGCCTGTTCAATCTGCACCATGACGGCCTGTTTTTCCTGGGTGATGGCCGCTGCCTGCTGTTTCAGCGCATCCAGCAGTTCATTTTCCCGTTGCACCTGTACATCGACCGCTTTTTTCTCCTCCTGGAGTTTTGTCAATCGCGCCTGTGCTTCGTTCTTTTCTTTTTCCACATCGGCGATGGCCAGCTGCAGTTCGGCATGGCGAGTGCTGCCGTCCTTGATTGCGGATTCGGCGGCGACGACCTTTGCGCGCAGGGCTTCGGCCTGGGCAGCGGCATCGGTCTGTTCTTTGGCCAAGCGGTCGGCTTCCGCCTTGGCGACGGCAGCCAGGCGGTCGGCTTCGGCCTTGGCCTTGGCCAACGCGTCGGCATGACGTTTGGCTTCGGCTTCCCAGTTAGCCCGTTCGGCACTAACCGTCTGCGCCTTTTTTTCCGCCTCTTTCTTCAAGTCTTCCAAGCGGATCTGTTCCAGACGGGCTGAGGTATCGGCTTTCTCGCGGGCCATCAAGGCCGCCTCAAGCTGCTTGGCGGCGTCGGTTTTCATCGCCTGCATGCGTTCTTCCTCCGCACGCAGAACGGCGATTTCCTTTTCCCGTTCGGCGGTGTGCTGTTTGATCAGCTCGGCTTCGGCCTGCAAGGCCTCCAGGCGTTCGGCCTCCACCTGCAGACTCGCCTGTTGACGGGCGAGCTCTTCGGTCAGGCGTGGCGCCACCTGCGCCGGCGCCGGCGCCGCGCTCTTGACCACCTCGGCCTTGACTGGTGTCGGCGGGTCCTGCAGGGCAATGTAGTCCGCGCTCACCCACGCCGTCGCCTTGTCCGGCACCCGCACCTGCCGCCAGTTGTCTGCCTCCGCCCCGACTATCGTCAACTTGCTGCCCTTGCCCACCTTGCCGAAGGACGTGAACACCAGACTGGGGCCGGCGTATAGCAGACACGGCTCCGTCACGACGTCACCATTGGTGGCGACGCTGTCGGCCGTCACCCAGCAGACAAAGTTGTCATTGAGCTCGACTTCATACCAGCCGTCCTTCATGTTCACGACGGTGAGGATGTCGTCTTTCCGAAACTGGCCAATGCGCTCATAATGCGTACTGGGACGGGCACGGACATTCACCTGCGTCGCCGTCACCACGCCAGCCTGGGGCCAGCCTTCAGCAAACACCGACACGGCACCCACGAGCAGCACCAGAGCCAGCGCCAAGGCAAAGACGTCACGCGAAAAATACTTCATGGCATGTTTTCCTCAACTGGTGGCCGATCGGCGCAAGGCCAACGGTCGTGCTATCTATTCGTCCCCGGGATTTTCATGCTCGCAGCCATCCCAACAGTAGGTACAGAGGCATTCCTTCGGGATACCAATCGCCGCAATCATATCATCCAGGCGCTGGTACTTCAAGGACGTCAGCCCAAGATCTTCACGGATGTGATCGACCATCGCCGCATATTTCTCAGTAGTACAATCCGTGTACTGATCCAGATTCGCCTCGCAGTCGCCCTCAAGATGCTGGATGGCCCGGCGCGCCGCCAATTCCAGCAAGGCCCGCGAACGGGAAAAATTCAGGTACTTGCAATTGAACAGGATGGGCGGACACGCCGAACGCACGTGTATCTCCTTGGCACCCAGCTCGGGCAGGCGCTTGAAGGTGTCGCGCAACTGCGTCCCGCGCACAATGGAATCTTCGCAGAAGAGCAGCTTCTGATCGCGGATAAAGCGCTCAATGGCAATCAGTTTCATCTGCGCGACGAGCTCGCGGGTCGGCTGGTCACTGGGGATGAAGCTCCGCGGCCAAGTCGGTGTGTACTTGGCAAACGAACGTTTGTAGGGCAGGCCCGACGCGTGCGAATAGCCCAACGCATGCGCCGTGCCCGAATCCGGCACGCCCACCACCGCGTCCACGTCCAGTTTGCCATCCCGTTCTGCCAAGGCCATGCCGCAGCGATAGCGGACATCCTCCACGTTGATGCCTTCGTAACATGATGCGGGAAAGCCGTAGTAGATCCACAGGAACGCGCACATCCGCATGGTCTTGCGGGGCGGCAGAATCTGCTGTATGCCATTGCGTTCGTGCAACAGCACGGCTTCGCCAGGCCCCAGCCGGCGCACGACTTTGAAGCCGAGGTTGTCCAGCGCGCAAGTCTCAAAGGTCGCCGCCAGGCTGCCGTCACTCTTCTGGCCGATGATCACGGGCGTGCGTCCATATCGATCGCGCGCGGCGTACACGCCCTCCTTGGCCAGCAGCAGCATGGAACAGGAGCCCTGAATCTTATCCTGCGCCGAACGGATGCCGTCGGCAAAATTGGCTTCAAGACTGATGAGTGAGGCGACCATCTCGGTGGGATTCACGCCTTCGCCCAGGATTTCGGCAAAATGCGCGCGGGTGCTGCGGAAGGCGTTGCGACTCAGCTCACCAAGGTTGTTGATCACACCAACAGTGGTGATGCCGAAAGTCCCGAGGTGCGACGAGACGATCAGGGGCTGATCACCCGTATCGCTAATACAGCCAATGCCGCGGGAGCCCTTGAGCTCATCGACATCGACTTGGAACTTACTGCGAAACTGCGCGTTGCTGATATCATGAATAAAGCGTTTGAAACCTTTTTCGCCCCAGACCATCATACCACCACGCTGATTGCCCAGGTGCGAATGATAGTCAGTGCCAAAGAAAAGATCCTGAACACAACTACCTGCAGAGACGACGCCAAAGAAACCGCCCATACTTTTCAGCCTTCTTTCGTTCTAGCCAGTGCTCGTACCATCGTCAGCCGATACGCCCGAGGGGGGCTGTCCGGCGTGTCCGACCTCGTCCCTGACTGGCCTGCCGTTTCACCAGCACGTCCAGTCTTGAGGACCAGGGCCCATTCAGAACTCAGCGCTTTGGGGCGTGCGCGGGAAGGGAATAACATCACGGATGTTACCCATGCCCGTACAGAAACGCACCATGCGTTCAAAACCCAGGCCGAAGCCCGCATGCGGCACGGTTCCGAAGCGCCGCAAATCGCAATACCACCAGTAATCTTCCGGAGTCATGCCGATGTCGCGGATGCGTGCTTCCAGCACATCCAGGCGCTCCTCGCGTTGGCTGCCGCCGATGATCTCGCCGACCGTCGGCAACAGCACGTCCATGGCCGCGACCGTCTTCTGATCGTCATTCAGGCGCATGTAGAAGGCTTTGATCTCTTTCGGGTAGTTCATCACAATCACCGGCCCGTGGAAGAGCTCCTCGGCCAGATAGCGCTCGTGCTCGGACTGCAGGTCCGCGCCCCAGTAGGGCTTGAACTCAAATTTGTCCGCCGCCTTTTCCAGCAGGGCAATGGCCTCGGTGTAGCTGATGCGGGTAAACTCCGCCTTGGCGAGGGCTTCGAGGTTTGCCAGCAGGCCCTTCTCCACGCGCTGGTCGAAGAATTTGAGGTCTTCGGGGCAACGCGCGAGCACTTCCTGGAACAGGAAGCGCAGATAGTCCTCAGCCAGATCAGCGTCGTCATTGAGATCGGCAAAGGCGATTTCCGGTTCGATCATCCAGAATTCGGCCAGATGCCTGGTCGTGTTGGAGTTTTCGGCGCGGAAGGTCGGCCCGAAGGTATAGACATTGCCGAGGGCGCAGGCATGGGTTTCGGCTTCCAGCTGGCCACTGACCGTGAGGTTGGCCGGCCGCGCAAAGAAATCCTGCTTGAAGTCGATCTTGCCGCTGTCGGGATCCCGCGGCGGTTTCTCCAGGTCGAGGGTCGTCACCTGGAACATCTCGCCGGCGCCTTCGCAGTCGCTGGCGGTGATGATCGGCGCGTTGAAGTAGTAGAAATCCCGCTCCTGGAAGAAGCGGTGAGTGGCAAAGGCCAAGGCGTTGCGTACCCGCGCCACCGCCCCGAAGGTGTTGGTGCGCGCCCGCAGATGGGCGACTTCACGCAGACGCTCGAAGGATATGCGGCTCTTGCCCAAGGGGTATTCCAGCGGATCGCAGAAGCCCAGCACGGTCAAGGTCGTGGCCTGCAGCTCAACGGCCTGGCCGGACGCCGGCGACTCTACCAGCTGACCCGTCACTTTTATCGACGCACCGGGATGCAGACGCGTAACCTCGGATGCATAATTGGCCAGACTCGCCGGCGCCAGCACCTGCAGATTGCCCATGCAGGAACCGTCATTCAATTCAACAAACGACATGCCCGCCTTCGAATCCCGACGAGTACGCACCCAACCAGCAACCGTCATCTCTTTGCCGTACTCACGGCTGGCTAGCGCGTCACGCACCAATGTCCGCCTCATTATCCGCTCCTTGAATCACCATCTGCACTATATGCAAAACAAACGCCGGCATCCACGCGGTGCTGCCGACTGCCACACGTTATTGCGAAAACTTGTAATATAGCATGACTTGCCCGGCAGTCCGCAGCACCAAAACGGAATTGTGGATTGCCCCGCAAGCGGTCAGTCATTGATACTAGCCTTTCCCGCAGTATGCTTAGCCAAGCGCGCCCGTCTCCCGAAGCGTCACGCGCCTGTCTCCCAGCCGTGGTGCGGGCTTATAGCCCGCGCCGTCGCAAGAGACCAGCAGGCGCCCACTCGCGCGCCCGACATCCCAGGCCGCGAAGCGGCAGCAGCGCTGAAAGCGAAAGGCGCCGGGGAGCCGGTTATCAATTACTCCCATGAAACCCGCTGCCGCAAAGGTCGGCGGATATCAAGGTACAATGGCTGGGCGGCGAATGGCCGTGGGTTTGCTGCAAATTGTCCCCGGTGTATTCCCCACCGGGGTGGTTACTGACCGATTACATCTCGCGGCCGTGGAGTGGGCGTCTCGCCCACTCCGACAAGACGGCTCATTATACCGTCCTCGTCATCCACGCCGACCGTACCCAGCACGTCTCCCCCGCCACACGGGCCACACGAGCCGTGCGCACAGCGGCTTCCTGTCGCTGCACCTTTGGCGGCGCGAACTGCCGCACCGCAACACGGCACAGCGCCAAAAATCGGCGTTAATCTGCGACATCTGCGGAGAAACAAATGGTTTAGTGCCAGAGCGGGTTCATGGCGACGTCGTCGCCGAGAGCGTCCCGGAGCGGGTCTTTTTCCTCGGCGGAGAAACCCAGCCACGAGCGCCGACGCCAGCCTTCGGCGTGGGTGAAGCGTCCGGTGCGGCGTCCGAGTTCTGCCGCGAAGCCCACCATGACCTTCTGGTATGCGTCCATGCCTTGGCTCACATCCAGCCATTCCTTTTGCGAGCTATGGCAGCTGAGCATGTCCCATTTCATCTGCATGACTGGCGCGATATTGACAAAGAATTCCGGCTCAATGCGGCGCCGGAACGGGTCCATCAGACCATGCGGAATCGCGTGATAGACCACCACGTCGTCCTGAATGGGCGGGCGCGGCGGCCGACACTGGGCGTTGCGCATGCCACGGCAAAACGCCGCCGTTACGGCGACACGACAGCTGTTGATGTGGTCCTCCATGTAGTCGTCCGTCGACTGCGTGAGCACTATCTGCGGGCGGACGTCGCGCACCACGCTGAGGACCTGACTGATGACATCCCAGTTGTGAAACACCTCCAGGTCGTTGCACACCGCCGGGTGCCAGACGGCCCCGGCCAATTTGCAGGCCGCCTGGCCCTCTGCGCGCCGCTTGGCGACGATCGTCTCGACGTCGTCCACCGCCGTGCCGCAGCTGCCGTTGGCAATGGTCATGCAGTGCATTTCCCAGCCTCGCGCCTGCAGCATCAGCATGGTGCCGGCAAACATGAATTCAATGTCGTCCGGATGGGCCACCAGGGCCAAAACTCGTGGTTTTTCGCTCATTAGTGCATCTCCACGGCGCAGGGGCCAATGCCCGGGCGATAGAAATTGAACTGGACATTGGGATGATCCGCCAGCAGGCTCATGGGCACGGCCGAATCCGCCAAGCCCTTGCTGATCATGAACGTGGTCAGGCGCATGCCAAAGGCGTTGTCGTGGCAACCGGCCTGCCAGATGGACACCTTGTCGCATTTCCAGGTCTCCTGCGGCCCCACCGTCGCCGCCACAGTCGGCACCATGGCGATATTGCCGCCGCCCGACGTCCGGGCGTTCTGCATGACGGTCATGGGATGGAGATCCACGATGCGGGTGGCCAGCTGCCGGTACTCGGCCGGCGTCGGCGGCCGCTCTGCGTAGGCACCGGCGCGCTTCACCGGGTCGTTGAACGCCCAGTGCTTGGTGTCGCCCTGCCCCCCTTGCATCAAGCGGCAGCGGACGCTGTCAAAACTCCGGCTGTACACGGACAGATCGCCGGTGGGGAAATGCATGTTCGCTTCCGGCAGGCGCAGCTCGGGCCGAATGCGGTCAAAGCACAGCGCCTTGTCACAGCGTGAAAAGGACAACGGGTGATCCGCGCTCACGGCCACGCCGTTTTCCACCCACTCGTCCATGCCCCAGAAATGCGCACCCAAACGCCCCAGATTCATGCCAGTGGCGTTGACGATGCGGGCCACCAGCGGCAGCTGCTCCGTCGGTCCGATCGGCCCGCAGACGCCGCAGGGATTATCTGGCGTCGACTGCTGCCACGCCTCGATATACTCCAGGGCCTCCGCCAGATAGAACTCTTCAATGCTGTCAAACATCACGACCTTGAAGCCGGGGCGCGACAGCTGCTCCAGGTCGCGCACCGTCAGCTTCGCCACGTCGGCGACCAGGTCGTCGCTGATCGTCGTGTAATCCCACCATTCCGGAGCTACCACACTGCGTTTTCTCATCACGTCAATCTCCCTGAAGTGAAATCCATGCCTGCGCCAGCACTGCGCCGGGCGCTTCCGGAACGCTATTGTAATGACCTTTGCGCCTTTTGCAACAGGACGCCCACAGTAGGCCACGCGGTGAAAAAAACATTCCCCAGGCCAACCACGACGCCCTCTGCGTATATAGTACCCGTCACCAGGCTCTGTTACGTCCTCCAGCACAGCTCACCCACGGATGTCACCCCAGTCAGAAGGCCCTTGTCAATGAAAGACCACGTCAGCACCCGCAGCGCCGCCCCCGCCGTCACCGCCGTCACCCTCACCGGTGGCTTCTGGCAGGATAAACAGCGCGTCAACCGCGACATCACCCTCCCCATCGAATACGACCAGTGCAAGAAAACCGGCCGTCTCGACGCCTGGAAACTGGAGTGGAAACCCGGCCAGCCCAATCCCCCCCACATCTTCTGGGACTCCGATGTCGCCAAGTGGATCGAAGCCGTCGGCTACAGCCTCGCACAATTCCCCGACCCCGCCCTGCAGGCCCTCTGCGATGAGGTCATCGACTGGATGGCCGCCGCCCAACAGCCCGACGGCTACCTCAATGTCCATTTCACCATTGTCGAGCCCGACAAACGCTGGAGCAACCTCGAAGGCGCCCACGAACTCTACTGCGCCGGACACCTCATGGAAGCCGCCGTCGCCTACTACCAGGGCACCGGCAAACGCACGCTACTCGACGTCATGTGCCGCTATGCCGACTACATTGCCGCGACCTTTGGGCACGGCCCCGGCCAAAAACGCGGCTATCCCGGCCACGAGGAAATCGAGCTGGCGCTCGTCAAGCTCGCCAAAGCCAGCGGCAACGACAAGTACCTCAAGCTGGCCGAATACTTCATCAACGAGCGCGGCCAGCAGCCCCACTACTACGACCAGGAACGCCGCGCCCGTGGTGATGCGCCCAAGAACCACGGCCCCGCCGAGATCGGTCCCTACGCAGTCTTCCAGGCACACCTGCCCGTCCGCGAACAACTCACCGCCGAGGGCCACGCCGTCCGCGCCTGCTATCTCTACGCTGGTATGGCCAGCGTCGCCAAAGCCACCGGCGATCCGTCGCTGCTGGACGCCTGCCGGCGCCTCTGGGACAACATCAGCACCCGCCGCATGTACATCACCGGCGGCGTCGGCTCGTCGCGCTTTTCCGAGCGCTTCACCTTCGACTACGACCTGCCCAACGAAGAGGCCTACGCCGAAACCTGCGCGGCCATCGCCCTGGTCTTCTTCGCCCGCAACATGCTCGAATGCGATCCCGACAGCCGCTATGCCGATGTCATGGAACGCGCCCTCTACAACGGCGTCATCAGCGGCGTGTCACTGGACGGCCGGCATTTCTTCTACGACAACCTTTTAGCCAGTCATCCGGAATATCACAAATTCAGCGGCCAGAAATCCCCGCGTCGCCAAGAATGGTTCGGCTGCGCCTGCTGCCCGCCTAACATCGCTCGCGTGCTCGCGTCCATCGGCAGCTATTTCTACACCAGCAACGACGATGCTATCTGGGCACACAGCTACGCCAGCTGCGACGCGACCTTCTCGGTCGCCGGCCAAAATGTCCGCCTCAATCAGCAGACCAACTACCCGTGGGACGGCGATGTCGCCATCACCGTCCACCCCGACCAGCCCTGCTCCTTCGCCCTGGCCCTGCGCATCCCCGACTGGTGCCGCCAGGCCGCCCTCAAAGTCAACGGCAAGACCATGGCCATCCCGGCAATCAACGAACGCGGCTACGCCGTCATCCGCCGCCAATGGCAGGCGGGCGACAAGGTCGAGCTGAGCCTAGCCATGGCGCCCGAGCGCATCTACGCCCACCCGTCCGTCCGTCATGACGCCGGCCGCGTCGCCCTCCAGCGCGGCCCCGTCGTCTACTGCCTGGAAGAAGTGGACAACGGCCCGGACCTCGCCGACCTGCGCCTCCCCCCCGTCGCTGAACTCGACGTCCACCCAGGCCCCGCCGATCTCGGCGGCGTCCCCGTCATCACCGGCCCGGCCCTGCGCCGCGACAAAAGCGCCTGGGATATCAAGCTCTACGCGGCCGACAATTCCCACTACCACGCCGGCTCCCTCATGGCCATTCCGTATTTCCTCTGGGCAAACCGCGACCCCGGCGAAATGATCATCTGGATCCTCGAATAAGCACGCTCACCAGACGTCCCGCGCCATGCGTACAACTGCGCCGGCGCGGGCGCCGATGGCAAACGCACGGCCGCTACTGGCCGAATGTCCCGGATCGTGCATAGTATGCTCTTCTTTCGTGCGCAACCGCAAGCCACGCCAACTGGCGGCCTTTGAGGAATGGCATCATGACCTTTCGCGCCATCATCATCAGCATCATCGGCGTCATTCTGCTGTGCAGTTTCACCTTCTTCAACGACATGGTCATCGGCGGCACCTTCCTGGTGGGCAATTTCATGCCCTTCAGCATCATGGGCACGCTGATTCTCTTTGTGCTCCTGGGCAATCCCCTCCTCGCCCGCGGCGGCAAGAACTGGCCGCTAAGCGGCAAAGAGCTGGCCGTCATCATCACCCTGATCTTCTTCTCCTGCTTCATTCCCGGCCGCGGCCTCATGCACCATTTTGCCAACGTGCTCATGTTCCCGCACCACTACACCCGCACCAATGCCTCATGGAAAGCCGGTAGTCCGCGCATCGCTCTCAATGACATCAGCGACTGGCATAAAGTCGCCGCCGTCCTCAGCGCCGCCCCCGACCAACAGCACGCCGCCGCGCTCATTCGCAAACACCTCAGCCCAGACCTGCTCGCCATGCTGGCCGACAGCTCGCACGACATCCCCAACCCCGACTGCCAATTCCGCGCCCTCAGCGAATTCAATCGCCTCATCCAGGACAAGGCCTTCCACGACGAACTGCGCAGCAACCCGCCGCCACTGCCCGGTTACGCGCGCTACCTGCTCAAAAGCAACGATGACCAGCTCTCCGAGGAAGAACTCCAGGGCCTCACCCGCGCCGTCTTCGACGTCGCCTTCGCCGGCGCCATCCGCTTGCGCAACCCCGGTGCCGTCTCGCATATCCCGCCGCTCATGCTGGCCAATCCACGTCAGGACGCCAATGCCCTCGACGGCTTTGTCAACGGCATCGGCGTCGGCGACGAGTCCATCTCCATGTTCCACGACATTCCCTGGCGCGCCTGGCAGCACACGCTGCTGTTCTGGCTGCCGATCATGTTCATCATCTGCACCAGCGCCACCGGCCTGGCGATGGTGGTCCACCGCCAATGGATCAGCCATGAGCACCTGCCCTACCCCACGGTGGAATTCATGCGCATGCTCATGCCCGAACCCGGTCAGGTCCTCAGCAGCGTCTTTCGCAACCGGCTCTTCTGGCTCGGCCTGTTGCCCGTCCTGGTCATCCACCTGAACAACTGCGCCGCCACTTGGTGGCCCACCGTGCTCATCCCCGTCAAACTCAACTTCGTCTTCACGCCGCTGCTCAAAATGGCCCCAACCTACTACCGCTCCGGCATTCACATCTGGGCGCTCTTCGCGCCGACCATCTTCTTCGTGGTCATCGGCTTCGCCTATTTTCTGCCCAAGGACATCTCGCTGTCCCTGGGACTCTCCCCCTTCGTCTACGGTTTTGTGACCGGCAAGCTCGCCGGCTTCGGCATCGTCATGGGCTCGACCATGCTCAAGCCGACGCTAAACACCTTCTGCTACGGCGGCGCCTACATCGGCATGTTCGCCGTGCTTATGTACACTGGCCGGCGCTACTACGGGTCCGTCCTGCGCCGCTGCCTCGGCCTGAAAGGCGGCGACCCGGTGGAAGTCCACGCCGTCTGGGGCGCCCGCATGGTCTTCCTCGGCATGATCGCCTTCGTGCTGATGACGCAGCTGATCGACCTCGAATGGCCGATCGCCTTGATGTACATCTCGGGGATGCTGGTGCTGCTCACGGTCGTCAGCCGGCTTCTGGCCGAGGCCGGCGTGTACTACCTGCATACCTACGTCTTCCCCTGCGCCATCATCTGGGGCTTCCTTGGGGTGCAATCTCTCGGCCCCGAGCAGATCCTCATCATCGGCACCATCTCCTGCGTCACCTTCGTCGATTCCCGCGAGTGCTTCATGCCCTACGCCGTCGCCGGTTTCTGCTTGAGCGACCGCATGCAGTGCCGCATCGGCAAACTCGCCATCACCGGCCTGGCCATCATCATCATCGGCCTGGCCGCCGGCGTGCCGGCGACGCTCTATTACCAACACAAAAATGGCGGCACCCGCAGCGGCGACGGCTGGACCCGCTACACGCCCATGATCGCCATCAATGCCAACATCGAACTGCGCAACACCCTGCAAGCACAGGGCGCCTTGAAGATTATCGAGGACCGCAGCCCCTGGGAACGCATCAAGGCGATCAAACCCGTTGCGCCGTCCCTGGTGGCCTTCGCCATCACCTTCTCGCTCGTGATCATCTTCACCCTCTGCCGACATCGCTTCCCCTGGTGGCCACTGCATCCAGTGATGTTCTTGACGCTGGCCACCTACCAGAGCATCGTCCTGTCCTTCTCCTTCCTCATCGGCTGGCTCATCAAATCGCTGGTCACCCGCTTCGGTGGCGGCAAACTCTACCAGGACCTAAAACCCTTCATGGCCGGCATCGTCGCCGGCGAATTCCTCGCCGGCGTCATCGCCATCATCATCGGCCTCGTCTACTACTTCACGACCGGCAACCCGCCCAAGAGCTTCGCCATCCTCCGCTCGTGACCATGACAGGGCGCCAGTTTCCTTCGCGGGCGCCCACACTCCACCCGTCATTCAAAAAGTGCAATTTCGACAATGGAATAATGTCCAAGGGCGTGCATAGTATGTAGTTTCACCACCCGACGCCCACCATCCGCAGCATTGTTTCAGGACTCGAAATATGACCTTTCGCTCCATTGTCATTGGCATTCTTGGCGTCATTATTCTCTGTGGCTTCACCTTTTTCAATGACATGGTCATCCGCGGCACTTTCCTGGTCGGCAATTTCTTGCCGTTCAGCATCATGGGCTCGCTCATCCTCTTCGTCCTCCTGGGCAACCCCCTGCTGGCCATGTTCGGCAAACGCTGGGCTCTGAGCGGCAAAGAGCTTGCGGTCATCATCGCCCTGCTGTTCTTCGCTTGCTTTATCCCCGGCCGGGGCTTCATGCACCATTTCACCAACGTGCTGATGTTCCCGCATCACTACACCCGCACCAACACCGCGTGGAAGAGCGACAGCCCCCGCATCGCCATCAATGCCATCAGCGACTGGCGCAAAATCGCCAACGCCCTCCGCGCCGGCTCAGTCCAGGACAGCCCCGCCGCCGCCCTTATCCGCAGCAAACTCTCCGCCGATCTGCTGGCCAAGCTCCCCGAAAACCCCGACCAACAGCCTGGCAGCGACTTCCAATTCAAAGCCCTGGACGAATTCAACGCCATTATCCTGCAGAAGGGTCTCCACGCCGATCTGCGACAAGACGGCGCCTTCCTCCCCAACTACGCCAAATTCCTCCTCGAAAATCCCGACGCTCAGCTCAGCGAAGAAGAACTCCAGGGCATCACCCGCGCCGCCTTTGACGTCGCCTTCGGTGACGGCATCCGCCTGCGCAACCCCGGCGCCATCGCCCACATCCCGCCAATCATGCTGGCCAATCCGCGCGTGGACGCCAATGCCCTCGACGGCTTCATCAACGGCCTGGGCTCCGGCGACGCCGGCATCTCCCTGCGCAATGACATTCCATGGCAAGCTTGGCGCCGCCCACTGCTGTTTTGGCTGCCGCTCATGTTCATCGTCTGCGCCTGTGCCACCGGCCTGGCCATGGTCATCCACCGCCAGTGGATCACCCACGAACACCTGCCCTACCCCACGGTGGAATTCGCCCGCATGCTCCTACCCGAACCCGGCAAGGTCATCAGCGACATCTTCCGCAGCCGCTGGTTCTGGATCGGCCTCCTGCCCGTATTAATCATCCACATGAACAACTGCGGTGTCGCCTGGTGGCCGGACTACCTCATCCCCGTGCGTTTGCGCTATTCTTTCTCGCCCCTGCTCAAGCTCTTTCCGACCTACTACCGCTCCGGCATTGGCTACTGGACGCTGTTCAACCCGGTGATTTACTTCGTTGTCATCGGCTTTGCCTATTTCCTACCCAAGGACATCTCGCTGTCGCTGGGCATTGCGCCCTACGTCTTTGGCTTCATCACGGGCAAACTGGCGGCCTACGGCGTCGTCATGGGCACGACCATGATCCGCCCGACCCTGCACACGTTCTGCTATGCCGGCTCCTACCTGGCCATGTTCGCCGTACTCATGTACACCGGCCGGCACTACTACGGCTCAGTCCTGCGCCGCTGTCTCGGCCTGAAAGGCGGCGACCCGGTTGAACCCCACGCCGTCTGGGGCGGCCGCCTGCTCTTCCTCGGCATGATCGCCTTCGTCCTCATGACGCAATTGGCCGGCTTGCAATGGCAGATTTCGCTGCTGTACATCACCGGCATGCTGGTACTGCTCACCGTGGTCAGCCGGCTGCTGGCCGAGGCCGGCGTGTTCTATCTGCACACCAACCTCTTTCCCTGCGCCATTATCTGGGGCTTCCTCGGCGTCCAGGCCATCGGCCCCGAGCAGCTGCTGATCATCGGCATGATGTCCTGCGTCATGTTCGTCGATCCTCGCGAATGCTTCATGCCCTACGCAGTCGAAAGCCTCGGGCTGACCGATCGCCTGCAGCTCCGCATCGGCAAAGTCGGCGTCATGGGCCTGGCCGTCATCATCATCGGCCTGGCCGTAGCTGTGCCAACCACCATGTACTTCCAGTACAAGGACGGCGCCATCCTGACCGGCGACGGCTGGTCCTACGGCAGCCCGCCCACCATGGCCATCAACGCCAATATCAGCCTGCGTACCACCATGCAGGCGCAAGGATCCCTCCAGGCCATCGACCAGCGCAGCGGCTGGCAGCGCTTCCGAGACATGAAGCCCGAAGGGCCCTCGCTCATCGCCTTCGCCATCACCTTCTCGCTGGTCATCCTCTTTACCGCCTGTCGCCATCGCTTCCCCTGGTGGCCACTGCACCCAGTGATGTTCCTCACCCTCGCCACCTGGCAAAGCACCGTGCTGGCCTTCTCCTTCATCATCGGCTGGCTCGTCAAATCATTGGTCACCAAATTCGGCGGCGGCAAACTCTACCAGGACCTCAAACCGCTCATGGCCGGCCTCGTCGCCGGCGAATTCCTCGCCGGCGTCATTGCCATCATCATCGGCCTCGTCTACTACTTCGTCACCGGCGAACCTCCCAAGAGCTTCGCCATCATGAGATAAGACCCGCAGTAACAGGGCCGCGCCACATACTGCGATAAACCGACTACCTTCCACGCGCCCGTCTCCCAACACCTCCCGCGCCCGTCTCCCGACCGTGCTGCGGGCTCTTGCCCGCAGCATCGCATGAGTGTTGCCTGCCACGGAAAATGGCCGCGTTTCTGCCAACTACGACGGCCGGAGACGTTCTTTCGAACCTCGCCACCGGCCAGCTGTCCCTCGCCGCGAAGCGGCAGAAGCGCTGAAAGCGCGAAACATACCAGGGTTGCCTGCCACGGAAAATGGCCGTGTTTCTGCCAACTACGACGGCCGGAGACGTTCTTTCGAACCTCGCCACCGGCCAGCTGTCCCTCGCCGCGAAGCGGCAGAAGCGCTGAAAGCGCGAAACATACCAGCCCAGGGCAAGCACGCTGAAGGCGTGCGCCGCCCTGGGTAAGACGGCACTATGGCCGTGTTCCTCGGCCCTTTCGTCCCCAGTCGGCGAAGCTGACTGGGGACGAAAGGGCAATGGAACTTATATGAAGAGCATTGGCCGCATGAAACCAGTGGGCTCCCATCCCGCGCCCGTTGCCCGCGCCTGCCCCCTCGCCCGCCCGTCTCCCTCCCCCCATCCACAAAACAAAGCGGCCGCGCCGCAGACTCGATCGTCTGCGGCGCGGCCGCATCATAAAAGCCCCGCCGATCTTATTTGGCGTAATCGACCGACCGCGTTTCGCGGATGATCGACACCCTGATCTGGCCGGGATAGCGCATTTCTTTCTCAATGCGCTCGGCCATCTCGCGAGCCAGAATCGACGCGCGTTCCTCAGTGATTTTCTCAGGCTGGACGATGACGCGCAGTTCGCGGCCGGCCTGAATCGCGAAGCAGTTCTCAACGCCGTCAAAGGCATTGCCAATGCTCTCCAGCTGCTCCAGGCGCTTCAGGTAGAGCTCGGTGGTCTCAGAGCGGGCACCGGGCCGACTGGCGCTCAGTGCGTCACAAATCTGCACCAGAATGGCCATTAGCGAGGTCTTTTCCGCCTCCTCGTGATGCGCGGCTACGGCATTGACAACGTCGTCCTCTTCGCCGGCGCGCTTCAGCAGGTCCGCGCCGATCAGCGCATGCGTGCCTTCCACCTCGTGATCGACGGCCTTGCCAATGTCATGCAGCAGCCCCGCCCGGCGGGCTTTGTGTTCATCAAGACCGACCTGCGCCGCAATGGCGCCCATCATGGACGCGACCTCAATAGAGTGCATGAGCACATTCTGCGAATAGCTGTAGCGGTATTTCAAACGCCCCAGCAGGGTCACGATATTCTGACGCAGGCGGGTAATGCCCAGCTGGTTCACCGTGTCCTGGCCGGCCTTCTGTATCTCCGCTTCCACGTCCTTGCGCACCTTCGTCACAATCTCCTCAACCCGCGCCGGGTGAATCCGGCCGTCTGCCACCAGGCGCTCCATGGTAATGCGCGCAACCTCCCGGCGAACCGGGTCAAAGCAGGATATCACCACGGCCTCCGGCGTGTCGTCAATCAGCACATTCACGCCAGTCGCGGCCTCAATGGTGCGGATATTCCGGCCCTCGCGGCCGATAATGCGCCCCTTCATGTCCTCATTGGGCAAAGGAATGGTCGATGTCGTCCGCTCGTAGGCGCAGTCGCCAGCATAACGCTGCATGGCGGTGATCATCACCTCCTGCGCTTCCTGCATCAGCAGCTGCTTGTTCTCCTCCTGGTAGCGGCGGATCAGCGTGCCACGCTCGGTTTCCAACGACTCTTCCAGCCGCGCCAGCAACTGCCGCTTCGCTTCGTCCTGTGAAAGACCAGCAACGCGCTCCAATTCCTGTATCTGCTGGCCAATCTTGACGTCAAGCTCGTCCTTCTTCACTTTCAACGCATCGGACTGCGCCCGCAACTCCTTGTCACGATTCTCCAATTGCGCCGTGCGCTGATCAAGCTGCTCCAACTTCTTGTCGACGTTGTCTTCCTTGGCCGTCAGCCGCTCCTCGGCCTTCTGCAGTTCTTTCCGGCGCTGCTTGGTCGATACCTCGAATTCATCGCGTGACGCAATCAGCTCTTCCTTGGCCTTGATCCGCGCTTCCTTGACGATGTTCTCAGCTTCCAGGCTGGCTTTCTGGCGAATGAGCTCGGCTTCCTCACGAGCCTGCGCCAGCAAGCTGTTGCCGCCCTCCCCACTTGTCCGGCGCTGTCTGATTAACAGAGCCAACAAGCCAAAAACCGCTACTGTAACCACCAGCACAATCACCAAGACAATTTCCCCGCCGCCCAACTGTGCCAACAGCCCTGTCATTAGGGCCGGTAATAACCCCTGTGTAATCATCATAAAATCCTTTCTGCCACTCAGGCAATATGTCCGCCACATGAAACCACACGTGTTTCCGTAGCGACATAGTCCATGCGCACGTCGTGCGCATGAGTCGGTATGGCCGGGACGATCTGACAATCGTGGGCCACGCCGATCTTGATGCCTGTCGCGCCCGTGAGTAAACGGTCATAATAACCGCGCCCGCGGCCAAGGCGGTTGCCGGTCTGGTCAAAGGCCAAACCGGGCACCAACCACGTCCAGGGCGGCTCACAGTCAAAGGGGGGATGCAATCGCGGAAGAGCTGGGTGCGGCTCGCGTATGCCATAATGACCGGCAACCAGCTGCGTGTCCAAATCATGGACCGCAACCATGGCGTAGGCCTGCTCATGCTCAATAAATGCAGGCAAATACAACGCCTTGCCAGTTTTCAGCCAGGCCACCAGATAATCGCTGATATCCGGCTCGAGCCCAAATGCCATATATGCAGCCAACGCCTGCCCTTCAGCTAGCACCGACAACTCCGACAACAACGATGCAATCACTCGGCCACTGCGCAATGAATCTGGCCGGGTTGCGCGTAAGCGCGCCCGTATCTCATGTCGCAGCGCTTCCTTTGTTGTCAAATGGGTCGGCATGTGCATTGGTGGGCACAGTAACAGCCACAACTGGCAGTCAGCCCCATGGCCTCAGTCAACACCCTGAATTCCTCGAACGCGCCTCCATGCGGAAATCACGTCTCTATCATTCGATGACAACAACCAACCCAAACGGCAACAACACCTTGGCCATCGCCGCCCGAACCGAACCGCCGCCATCTGCCTAAATACTTCGCCGCCTCACCCGAGACGACTTGAATAAGTTAGGACACAATACCTAACTTTCAATGTTTTTCGCCAGGCATTTAGCACGAAAACGTAACCGGTCAGTGTACACCCCGGCGCTTCGCTGGGGTGTACACTGACCAATTACACGAAAACCAGCCGGAGTTATTACATTTTTGAAAAAAATGCCGCCGGGGCGCGAATGCCGCGCCGTTCAGAAAGAGGCTTGATAGAAGCGTTGCTGGCGGTTAACAAAATCGGGAATTATGCGTGAGCGCCAAAGTTGCCAGGCACACCAGAGATTCACCAGCCCGAACACCGTCGCCCCCAGCAGTGCCACGGGATTGCCGGACGCGCCTGGCGCGTAATGCTGCAGCGCATAGGCGAGCAGTAACAGGCCGGAAAGAACGGCCCAGCCGGTGAGCAACGGTTGCGACCAGCGCCGACCATGCCACACGCGATAGACCAGCCAGAGACAGAGCACCAGGAGCAACAGACTGCGCCACACCAGGATGTCGCGCGTGCGGTCGGGGTCTAGCAGCAAATAGACGTTCACCACATTCAGAGCCGCCACCGGCAATACCAGCAACGCGCAGATCATCCCCAGGAGAATCCGACCGTGCTGCTGCGGCACGCTCAGAGTCTCCTCCAGCAGCGACACGTAGGATGGCAGGCGCCCGCGCTCGTCGGCCTTGTAATCCGGCTCGCCGCGATCATCACTATGCGAATCATGACCGCAATTCGGGCACAATTCGCGAATGAAGATGGCGTCTTTGCCGCAATGCGGGCACTTCTGAATCTGCTTCATAGATTGCTGACACCTCGTATCTGCACTGACCTCTTGCGCCCACCAGGCGCCCATATACCGCCACCGCATAGCACCGAAACAACTCGCGTTGGCGCCGCCACAAAGCTGTTGAAAACCCCGCCAAGGTGACCATCTTATGGTTCGCACCACGCGCAACCGCCATACACAAGCAAGTAACAACGAATGACACAGTCAGTCCATTGGCACAGGGCCTAGTATTGACAACGGAAAAGATACTATCATGCGCACACGTATTCCAGCAGCAGCGGCACTCCTCCTCAGCGCGGTGTTCGCCATCGCCCAGAACGTGATTTTTGTCGACGCCGCCCGGGGCGACGACCAGCAGGACGGCCTCAGTCCGCAGACCGCGTTGCGCAGCATCGCCGCCGCCATGGCCAAAGTCCAGCCGGGTGACACGGTGTCGCTGGGTGCCGGCCAGTATTTTTACGAGAGCATGGTCTTCGTCCGCGGTGGCACGCCCTGGCGCCCCATCACCATCGAAGGCAACGGCGCGACCATCAGCGGCCTGGCGCCCGTCCCCGCCGACCAGTGGCAAGACCGCGGCGACGGCCTGTTCTTCCAACCCGACGGCACTCGCGTCGGCGCCCTGGAACCCTACCTCATTGACGGCGATGGCCGGCGCCTGGAGGGCTCCCGCAAGCCCGAGGAGCTCAAAGTCGGCCAGGCCTGCTGGCCCGCCAAGGGTATTTACCTGCGCTGCGCACCCGGCGTCACCCCGGCCCAGCTTGGTCTCCGCGGCACTTACCGGCCCTGCGGCGTCACCATGACCAACATCAGCTACGTCACCATCCGCAATCTCAACGCCGAGTACTTCGCCAATGACGGCTTCAACATGCACGGCTACTGCCGCGGTCTCCACTATGAAAACATCTGCGGCCGCCACAACGGCGACGACGGCTTCTCCAACCACGAAGACGTCGCCGCGGTCGTCCGCGGCGGCCATTTTCACCACAACAACTACGGCATCCAGGACATCAGCGTCGCGCGCTCTCTCTACCAGGGCGTGCTCGTCGAGCACAACCACCGCGCTGGCGCGGACTTCTGGGGCGGCTTCCGCAGCATGGAAGACTCGCTCGTGCGCGACAACGCCGGTGGGCAGGTCGTCATCCGCAGCACCCTCGTCGCCACAGCCGGCTACGAACCCGACGATCCCATGGCCGCCGGCACGCTCTTCCTCAAAAACGTCGTCATCAGCGGCGGCCCGCAGGGCCTGGTCGTCATGAGCAATGCCCGCGCCACCGTGCAGCGTTGCAGCATCCTAGACGCTGCCATCGGCGCCAGCGTCCTCAGTGGTGCCGCGCTTCACCTCTTCCACTCGCTGATCAGGCATCCCGAAGGCGGCCATGCCCTGCTGCTCCAGGGCGGCACCCTACGGGCCAACGGCAACGCCTACCACCCCGGCGCCTTCCGCATCAATGATCAAGACTTCCCGCCGACGGCCTTCGCCGACTTCCAGAGCGCCTGCGGCCAGGACGCCCAATCGGTGCTGGGTGCACCATCCTTCCGCGGCATGTTCCTGGCCCAACAGCCGAAGGTCATGGACGGCCGACAGCGCCGGGCGCCAGGCATCGCCAGCCCCATTGATTTGCCCGTCGGTGACATCGCTCCGCCGGAGCCCCAAGTCGTCACCAGCACCGGGCCGCTGCAACTCGACTTCGATTTCGAAAGCGACAACCCGTGGGCTCTCGCCTACGTCTGGCCAGAACGCGCCCCCGACGGCGCGACCATCGCCGCCCAGGCCGTCCTTAGCGACCAGCACGCCGCCAGCGGCAAGCAGGCCGTCGCCGTTTCGGCGCATTTCCCCCCCGCCGACAAAACCAGGACCTGGCAACTCAAGCTTTTCTCGGTCCGCTTCGATAGCCTCGACCGACCCGTCACCGCGCTGTCCTTCAAGCTCTTCGGCGACGGCAGCAACACCCGCTTCATCCCGCGCATCCGCGATCGCAGCGGCGAGCAGTTCTTTGGCCCCGATGGACGCTTGGACTGGCAAGGCTGGCGCATAATCAACTGGGACCTCAAGGAACAGCCGCCAAAATACCTCGGCGGCGACAACAATCAGCAGCAGGACGGACCGCCCATGGAAGTCGTCGTGGACTTCTTCCCGGAAATCCCCCCCGCCGGCGGCTCCGCCACATTCTTTCTCGACGACCTCAGCATCCGCTGCGACTAGCCGCGGCGGCAACACGATGCTATCCTTTCATTTTCTCTCAACGATTTTCATCCCCCCCCCATCCCGCAAAGGACCACCGTCATGATCAACCCGCTAAACGGCCGCGTCACCATCCGTGAATCCCAATCCAGCGAGCAGGCGGATATCCTCATCGCCGGCGACTGCTGCCCCCGCCTCATTGCCGAAGAGCGCGTCCTCGACGGCCAGGCCCATGACATCCTCGCGCCGCTTCACGATATCTTCGCGACTGCCGATCTCTCCCTGATCCAATTTGAAACGCCTTTGACCAGCGACGACACTCCCATCACCAAAAGCGGCCCCAATATCCGCTGCCACCCCGGCACCATCGACTTCCTGCACGCCTGGGGCGGCGATGTCGCCCTCCTCGCCAACAACCATATCGGCGACTTCGGCCCTAAAGCCGCCATGGATACCATCGCCCAACTCCGCGACAACGGCTTCCACACCGTCGGCGCCGGCGAAAACCTCGCCGCCGCCTACCAGCCGCTGATCCGCGAGATCAACGGCATCCGTATCGGCATCCTCAATTTCGCCGAAAACGAATTCGGCAGCGCCACCCCGGATCGCCCCGGCGCCGCGCCGCTCTCGCCCGCCCTGAACACCCGCCAAATCAGCGACCTGGCCAAGGAGGTCGACTGCTGCCTAGTCGTCCTCCACGGCGGCAACGAACACAACCCCCTCCCCAGCCCACGCGTGGTCGAGATGTGCCGGACTTTCATCGACGCCGGCGCCGCCATGGTCGTCAATATCCACACCCACTGCCCACAGGGCACCGAGCTCTGGCACGGCAAGCCCATCGTCTACAGTCTCGGTAATTTCTTCTTCCCCGAACGCGCCCCCAAAGCCGACGATCCCACCAACTTCTGGTACCTGGGCTACATGGTCCGCTTCAGCATCGACAAAGGCGGCGCAACCGCCATGGAGCTCATCCCCACCACCTTCACCACTGACGCCGACACCGTCAGACCACTCGCCGGCAAACAGCGCGAGGGCTTCTTCAACTACATCAATACCATCTCCGCGCCCATCGCCGATATGCAGGAGCTGCGAGGCTTCTTCGAATGCTGGGCCGCCAGCAGCGGCTACCCCCGCGCTTTCATCAAGCCGTCATGGACTCCCGAGGACTTCGACGCGCCCGCGCCAAACCCCAATCTCCTCGGTCTCCGTAATCTGCTTACCTGCGAAGCCCACAATGAACTGGTGACGACCTACCTGCGACTCGTCGAAGAAGGCCGCCGCGCAGAAGCGCTCGCCCGCAAACCACAACTCGACCAACTAGGCAAGGCATCCTTCATGCTCGGCTGAACGCCAACCCACGGAAAAAGCTCCCGCCACCGCCCCAAAGACGGCGCTTGCGGCGTTATATTAACGCATTGCCAGCGCCGGCCTTCTGGCCGGTTTTCGTTCCTTTTGTCCCTTGCAGGAGTACGCCGTTATGGAGTTCGTCAGACGGGTTTTTGTCGAAAAACGCCCTGGTTTCGATGTGGAAGCGCGCCATCTCTTGAGTGATCTGCGCGAAAACCTCGGCATCCGCGGCCTGGAGCGCGTCCGCATCTGCAAACGCTACGATCTCTCCGGGCTGAGCGACGGCGAATATCTGGCCGCGCGCGACAGCGTCCTCTCCGAGCCCAACTGCGATGTCGTCTACGACGAGGCGCTGCCGCCTTGCGCCGGCCAGCTGTTTGCCGTCGAGTTTCTGCCGGGCCAATACGACCAGCGCGCGGACTCCGCCGCGCAGTGCGTGCAGCTGCTCACCCAAAAAGACCGCCCGCTGGTGCGCAGTGCCACGCTGTACATCCTCGACGGCGCCATCAGCACCAAGCAGCTAACGACCATCAAGAACTACCTGATCAACCCGGTCGAAAGCCAGGAGGCGTCGCTGGCCAAGCCGTCCTCGCTGGCCATGAGCGCCGCCGTGCCAGACGACGTGCCCGTCATGACCGGCTTCATCAACAAAAGCGCCGCCGACATCGCCAACATGGTCAAGGACCTCGGCATGGCCATGAGCGCTGAAGACCTCGCCTTCTGCCAGCGCTATTTCCGCGACGAGGAGCAGCGCGACCCCAGCTTCGCCGAACTCCGCGTCATCGACACCTACTGGTCTGATCACTGCCGCCACACGACTTTCCATACCAGCATCGACGAAGTCGAAATCGACCTCAGCGAACTGACCAAGCCGATCCTCAAAAGCTACCAGCAGTACCAGCAGATCCGCCACGACCTCGGCCGCCAGAACAAACCCTGCTGCCTTATGGACCTGGCCACCATCGGCCTCCGCGAACTCAAAAAACAAGGCAAACTCGCTAATCTTGATGCGTCGGAAGAAATCAACGCCTGCTCTATCGTCATCAGCGCCGATATCGACGGCAAGGACGAAGAGTGGCTGGTCATGTTCAAAAACGAAACCCACAACCACCCCACCGAAATCGAGCCCTTCGGCGGCGCGGCCACCTGCCTCGGCGGCGCCATCCGCGACCCGCTCTCCGGTCGCGCCTACGTCTACCAAGCCATGCGCATCACCGGCTCCGCTGATCCCCGCGCCAGTCTCGACGACACGCTGCCCGGCAAGCTCCCCCAACGCAAAATCACCACTACCGCCGCCGCCGGCTTCTCGTCCTACGGCAACCAGATCGGCCTCGCCGCCGGCAAAGTCCAGGAAATCTACCACCAGGGCTACATGGCTAAGCGCATGGAACTCGGCGCCGTCATCGCCGCCGCACCGCGCCGCAATGTCGTCCGCAAGGCACCAACGCCGGGCGACGTCATCCTCCTCATCGGCGGCCGCACCGGCCGCGATGGCTGCGGCGGCGCCACCGGCTCCTCAAAAGCACACACCGGCGAGTCACTCCAACAATGCGGCGCCGAAGTGCAAAAAGGCAACCCACTCACCGAACGCAATATCCAGCGGCTCTTCCGCGTCGCCGACTTCGCCCAGCGCGTCAAACGCTGCAACGACTTCGGCGCCGGCGGCGTCTGCGTCGCCATCGGCGAACTCGCCAGCGGACTGGACATTGATCTCGATAAGGTCCCCAAAAAATACGACGGTCTCGACGGTACGGAGCTGGCCATTTCCGAATCCCAGGAACGCATGGCCTGCGTCTTCGCTCCCGAGGACGTCGCCGCAGCCATTGACTTGGCCGCCCGTGAGAATCTCGAAGCGACGCCAGTCGCGGTTGTGACCGACGCGGAACGCCTGCGCATGCAGTGGCGCGGCAAGACCATTATCGACCTGGCCCGGTCCTTCCTGGACACCAACGGCGTCACCCAGCACGCCACGGCCGTCATTACCGCGCCGGACCCCGATGCCAATTTCTTCCTGCAGGCCGTCGCCGCCGGCACCGCCGCGCCATCCATCGCCGATGCCTGGCTGGCCACGCTGCGCGACCTCAATGTCTGCTCCCAAAAAGGCCTCATTGAGCGCTTCGACGGCACCATCGGCGCCGCGACGGTCATCAGCCCCTTCGGCGGCAAAACACGCCTGACGCCCAACGAGGCCATGGCGGCAAAACTGCCCGTCGCCGGCTGCACCAACACCTGCACCCTCATGAGCCACGGCTTCAACCCGCAGCTCAGCGCATGGAGCCCGTACCACGGCGCCCTCTACGCCGTCATCGAGGCCAACGCCAAAATCGCCGCCGCCGGTGGTGACGTCAGCCAGGTCCGCATGTCTTTCCAAGAATACTTCGAACGCCTGGGCGACGACGAAACGCGCTGGGGCAAGCCCCTCGCCGCCCTCCTCGGCGGCCTCAAAGGCCAGCTCGAATTCGGCACTGCGGCCATCGGCGGCAAGGACTCCATGTCCGGCTCCTTTGAAGACATCTCAGTGCCGCCGACACTGGTGGCCTTCGCCGTCACCTGCTGCAAGGCCGGCGGCCTCCGCAGCCCCGAGCTCAAACACCCCGGCAGCCGCCTCCTCCTGCTCACCGCGCCCCGCAATGCTCAAGAAATGCCCGACTTTGCCCAGCTGCGCCAGAATTACGCCAATCTCCACCGCTGGATCAACACCGAGCGGATCATCGCCGCCACCCACACGGTCGGCCAGGGCGGCGTCGCCGCCGCGCTCGCCAAAATGTGCTTCGGCAACTGGCTGGGCGCGACCCTCGACGACGGCTGGGACGCCAGCAATCTCTTCTCTCCGGACTACGGCGCGATCATCATCGAAACCGTCCCCGGCTGGACCGAGACGCTCCCCGGCACCGTGCCACTAGGCTGGACCAGCGCCGAACCCGTAATCCGCACCGGCAACAACAGCATCAGCCTTGATGACGCTGCGGCCGCGTGGCAGGAACCGCTCGAAAAGGTCTTCCCCACCCGCGCCGATCAAGCGCCACCGCCACCGCCCTGGCAACCCTACACCAAGGGCCCGCGCCGCCAGAAAACCAGCAAAATTGCCAAACCGCGCGTCTTCATCCCCGTCTTCCCCGGCACCAACTGCGAATACGACACTCAGCGGGCTTTCGAGCGCGCCGGCGCCGTCGTCGACCGCGTGGTCCTGCGTAACCGCAGCACCGCCGAGATCGAGGAGAGCGTCCAAGCCATCCTCAAGGCTATTGCCAACGCCCAAATCATCGTCTTCGCCGGCGGTTTCTCCGGCGGCGACGAACCGGACGGCAGCGGCAAATTCATCGCCACGACCTTCCGCAATCCCCGCGTCGCCGCCGCCACCGAAGCGCTGCTGCGCGAACGCGACGGCCTCGCCCTCGGTATCTGCAACGGCTTCCAGGCGCTGATCAAACTCGGCCTCGTCCCCTACGGCGAAATCCGCCCGCGCCTGGCCAATGACGACCCAACCCTCACCTTCAATACCATCGCCCGCCACGCTGCCACCACCGTCAGGACCATCGTCGCCTCCAATCTCTCGCCGTGGCTCATGCATACCACGCCTGGCGAGGTCCACGAAATGGCCATCTCACACGGCGAGGGCCGCTTCGTCGCCAGCGACCAGCAAGTCAAGGATCTCCTCGACAACGGCCAGGTAGCCTTCCAATACGCCGATCTCAACAGCAAACCCTGCGCCGATATGCCCTGGAACCCCAACGGCTCCATCGCCGCTATCGAGGGCATCTGTTCGCCCGACGGCCGCGTCCTCGGCAAAATGGGCCACAGCGAACGCAGCGTCGACACCCATATCAGCATCAATATCCCCGGCCAACGCAGCCAGGGACTCTTCCAGGCCGGCGTCGACTACTTCGCGTAAAACTTGGTATGAATATCCGACTGATCCGACTGATCAGACTGATCCGACTGATCCGACTGATCCGACGACTGATCGGTCCGATCGGTCCGATCCGTCCGATCAGTCCGCGATAACCAGACAGGCGAGCCGTCCGCGACAACCAGCTGACGATCCGTCCGCGAAAAAACCAACAAAAACGCCCGGGGCGCAATGCCCCGGGCGTGTGTGTTTTCCTCACGTGTTGCGCGCGACTATCGCGCACTCTGTGCTTATTGTGCCGGAATACCCACCGGTGCGGCGGCGCCGTTTTCAGGGGCGGGCTTGAAGACCTCGGCAAAAATGGTGATGTCCTCCTGGGTCACGCTGGCCAGGAAGCTGGCGGCGTTGCCCTTCTGCTCAGTCTTCATGCTTTCGAGCATAGGCGTCATCTTGCCGATCTTCTGCATCATCATCATCTTCAGCGACGGCATCACCATGGTGTCCATCAGCATGCTCTTGATCAGCGTCGCATCCTCAACGGTCGCCATCAGCACCGAGAAGACAAAGTCGATCTTATCGCCGGATTTGACCGTAAAGACCGTCCCCTTCATCTTGGCAAAGCCCGCCATGATACCGCCCATGGCCGGATTCGTCGCCTGCTGCTGCTGCGCGAACTCGGCAATCTTGGTGCGCATCGGCTCGGTCGGCGCGAACAGGAAGAAACTGTCACTGTCTTTCGTGCCCTGCTGCATTTCGGCGAGGCCCGCGGGATACTCTGCCGGTTTGCCGGAAGCTAGCCGGCCAAGGGCGCTCTTCACTGCCGCCTCACCGCCGAAAAACAGCACTCGGCCATCGCAAGGCATGGCCACAAAAAGCTGCGTGAACATCGCGTCCGCAGGCGCGTCGGGATTGAAGACGGACACGACTGGCACGCCCTGAATTTCCATCTCGTCAATGATGCTCTCCACACCACCAAGAACACTGTTTTCTTCCAACGCCGTCCGCAGCTTCTTTTTCTCAATCGGCTGCTTGAACTCGCTGGCAAACACCATGTCCATCTGCTGAAAATTCATCTTCTGACCAAAGGTCCACTGGGCGAGATTGATCGACACCAAAGTCCGCAAGGTATCTTCGGGTTTCACGCCAAGATCCTTGCCCATGCCCTCGGCAAAGGTCGCCAATTCATTCCATTTAGCCAGCTGATCGGGCATGCCGCCTTGCTGGATCACGTTGACCTGTTCGCGGAATTGCTCAAACTGACCCGTCAACGGCGATTTCGACGCTCGCTCCAGGTCGGAAAAGAAGACTATGCTGGCGTTGGGTACCAACGCCGCCTTGAGAGCTTCCGCCGGCGTGCTCGCCATCGCTGGCAAGCCAAGTAGAGTACAATAGCCGATCAGTAGAACATAGAGAGTCGTTTTCATCGCTGCATTTCCTTCCAGTTAGGGAACACTTCACCGCGCAACAGCTGCCAGCCAGCAACACCACAACGCCAGTAACTGGCTGTCTCTCGCGACTTCAGACCTCGCGCGTTACTGGTTTTGCCGGCACAGCCAAATAAACCTCAAAACATAACCTTTGCGCACCCCGCATGCAATGGCCAACAACGCCCACCTGACGTTTTTTCGTAATCGGTCAGTAACCACCCCGGCGCTTCGCTGGGACAATTTGCAGGAAACCCACGGCCCGCCGCCGTCCAGCCATCCGACCTTGATTTCCGCCGACCTTTGCGGCAGCGTGTTTCATAGGAGTAACCACCCCGGCAGGGAATTCACCGAGAACAATTTGCCGGAAACCCACGGCCAGTCGCCGCCCAGCCATCCGACCTTGATTACCGCTGACCTTCGCGGCAGCGGGTTTCATAGGAGTCATTGATACCGTGTGGACCACGGCTTAAGCGCAGCTCGCTTCGCGCGCGCGACCATAGGATGGGGGCCCCCTACGGTGGGGGGGCTGATTTCAAGAACCGCAGAAAAAGTAGTCAAAAACTCGCCCATTGACAAGCAAAAAAACGCCGAATAACAGCAAATTGTGGATCACTATGATTTGAGCTGTCTTGTTCGTGTGATTTGGGTATTCATCGTTGTGAGTTCTGGTGAACCGATCGCGTCGCTCAGATGCCCGCTTTATCGCGGCGGCGAGCGATATTCCACCTGAGTCATGTCCCTCTAGTGCGTAGGTGGGCGGCGCTGGCAATAACGGCGTATCAATGACTGCCCGACGACGCGAAAAGGTACTCGGTCAGTCATGTCCCTCTTGTGCGTAGGTGGGCGGCGCTGGCAATAACGGCGTATCAATGACTGCCCGACGACGCGAAAAGGTACTCGGTCAGTCATGTCCCTCTTGTGCGTAGGTGGGCGGCGCTGGCAATAACGGCGTATCAATGACTGCCCGACGACGCGAAAAGGTACTCGGTCAGTAACCACCTCGTTGGGGAAAACACCGGGGACAATGTGCCGGAAACCCACGGCCAGTTGCCGCCCAGCCATTGGACCTTGATTTCCGCCGACCTTCGCGGCAGCGGGTTTCATAGGAGGAATTGATAATTGAGCCGTAGAGCAACAGACGGCTCTCGGTGCGTCCGTCTCCCAGCGTGGTGCAGGCTTTCAGCCCGCGCCGTCGCAAGAGGCCAGCAGGCGGAGCCAAGTAGCGCGCCCGGGGCCGTTCCGTGGGGCGCCCTGCTGGGCGCCCAAAACTCGGCGTCATGCGGCGCTATCGACTCGGGCGGACACACAGGTCCGCTCCTGCTTAGACTCGGGCGGGCACACAGGTCCGCTCCTACTTAGTTCTGCGCGTAGCCCCACTCCAACAGTTCGCGGGCCAGCGCATCGCGGCTCTTGCTGTTGGCGGCACCCATAACCACCACGGCCAGACGGCGACCGTCGCGGTCGCAGGTCAGAGTGATGCAATGCCCGGCTTTGTTGGTCACGCCGGTCTTCATGCCATTGACGCCGGGACAACGCCCGAGCAGGCTGTTGGTGGTATCCAGATAGAGAATTTTCTTGTCTTCGCGAATGGCATCACGCCGTACCGTTGTCCAGCGCATGATCTCCGGAACGTCCATCAGCACCCCAGCCAGATAGGCCAGCTCCACGGGGCTACTGAGATTTTCCCGGCCATTGTCCGGCAAGCCGTGCGTATTATGGAAGACGAATTGCCGGCAGCCCAGCGCCTTGGCGCGTTCGTTCATCCGCGTCACAAACGCGCTCTCGCTGCCGCTGAGGAATTCCCCGAGCAGGTAGGCGCAGTCGTTGGCGCTGCGAATCAGCACGCATTTGAGCAGCTCGTCAATGGTCAGGGTTTCCCGGGGGTCCAGCCACACCTGACGCCCGCCGATCTTGGAGGCGGCAACCGTGACCTGTACCGGCGTTTCCAGGGTCAGGCGCCCCTCCGAGGCATGCAAGTCCTCAACCACCAGCAAGGCCGTCATCATCTTGGTCATGGAAGCAATGGGATAAGCCTGCAGCATGTGCTTGCCCCAATACACCGTGCGAGAACTCAAATCGACAACCGCACCGGCGGCAATGTCCCCCGTCCGCGTCTCCACCGCCTTCGGCAGAGACCGGCTGCTCACCGTGAAATAACTCGGCGAAAACGGCGTGAAAACCGGCCCGGCCGGCACTGGCGGCTCCGGCGGCGACAAGGGCGCGCCTGCCCCCGGCGCGGCGGCTTCGAGAACTGTCTCACTGGCCACCTCGGGCGCCTGCATGCCGTCATCCGGTGACATCACCATAACCCCAAATACCACCAGATGAACAATGACAATCCCGCCTAGGATGTAATACTTCAACATCAAAACCTTCTCCTCTTAGTCGTTATCACCGTCATGGTCAGGACGCGCGGAAGCAGCACCGGCGCTCCCGTCGGCGTCCGCAGTCTCCGCAGAACCCGTCCGCGGCCCACGCCGACGCGGCCGCCGGCGACGCTTCTTGGCGGGCACCGCCGCTGCCGCTACATCCGCTTCCTCCGGCAGAGGGAGCGCCTCGGCGGCGCCGCAGTCGCGCCCCATGGCGTGCAACAGCAATATCAGCAAGGCACGGCCATACTTATATTCACGATGGCGGAAGCAACGTCGCGCTCGTTCAGGGTCGGCCAACGTCGGCAGCATCATGAACATGTCGCGGATGCGCGCAGAAAAAAAGCGCGGGAGGACAAAGCCCTCGTAAAAAGCCAGAATCGCGGCACTGCAGGCCGAGCCGCTGTCGCCACCGGGCCGCCAAAGGCCCCGCTCGTCCTCGGGCTCCTGCAGCTGGCTGACCACCCACGGCAGACAGGCCGTCGCCAGCGCCAGCGCTTTCGAACTCGAATAGTCGCCACCGCGCAGAGCCGCATCACGTTCCCCCAGCGCGTGCCGCGTGGCCGCGCCCAGTGGCTCGCCCCAGAGCCGCGCCATGGCCGGCCAGAAATGCGCCAGCAAACCGTAATCGGCAAACGCCGTGAAGATCTCCAGCGAGCGGCCCGTGAAAAATATCTTCAGCAACTCTTCAAACAACCGCGACACCGACGCCAGACGGATGCTCGCCGCGTGTTTACGCAACGCCGCCCCCAGCTCCGGCTCCAGCGTAAAACCCTGCTGACCGACCAGCTTCAAGGCCCGCAGCAGACGCACCGGGTCCTCTTCCAGGCGCAATGCCGGGTCACCAACCGTCCGCACCACCCGGCGACGCATGTCGTCAATGCCGCCAACGAGGTCAATGATGCCGCGATTGCCGGCGACGTCGTAATACAGCGAATTGACGGTGAAATCACGGCGGCGGGCATCCTCTTCCAGAGTGCCGTAGCGGTTGTCATTCCAGATCATCACCCCGTCGTCGTCATAGCGGCCGCGGCGCTCACTGGCAGTCGGCTCCCGCCGAAACGTGCTCACTTCGTAGATATCCCCGCCCGAAAAAACATGGGCCAGGCGAAAACGCCGGCCGATAATGCGGCAGCCCCGCCGGCTGAAAACGGCCTGGACTTCCTCGGGCGACGCCGATGTCGCAATGTCGTAGTCTTTCGGTGCGTGGTCCAGCAGGAGGTCGCGAACGGCGCCGCCCACAATGAATGCCTCATAACCACTATCCACCAGCCGTTGAACAACGGCGGCGGCGGCAGGGCGAATTTTGTCACGTATTGGCATAACGAAGGTGCTATCTAGTATATCCATCGGCGGACGACACAGGGCCATTCGCCGAAAAACTCAAACTCAGTTGTTCTGCCGGCGGCCATAGAATTTGCGCCACGGGCGCGAAGGTCCGGCGATGAATGGGACATGGCCCCCGTGCCGCCAGCGCGGCCAGATGCTCAGCCGTGCCATAGCCCTTGTGACGAGCAAAACCATACTCGGGATACTCGCGGTCGTACTCTAACATCAGCTGGTCACGGTGCGTCTTGGCAATGATGCTCGCAGCGGCAATGCTGGCCGATAAGGCATCGCCCTTGATCACAAATTGCGCCGGATAGGGAAAGTCAGGCACGCGCAGGCCATCAACCAGCACCAACTCCGGCGAAGGCTGCAAAGCCCGCGCTGCTTCGCGCATGGCCTCGTGGGTCGCTCGTAATATATTGATCTCGTCAATGCGCGCCGCACTCTTCACGGACACCGCATAGCGAACCCGCGCATCGGCACGCAAGGCCACCGCCAATTCCTCCCGGACGCCCTCCCGCAAGGCCTTGGAATCGCGCACCGGCAAGGAAAAGCCATCTGCCGGCAGGATCACCGCCGCCGCGACCACCGGCCCAGCCAGCGGGCCGCGACCAGCCTCGTCCACCCCCGCAACCAACAGCACGCCATCACGCACGCGTGCCGCGCGCTCGTAGCTGAATAAATCAGCACTCTGCTGCTGTCCGCCCGCCAAGCCCATGCCACGGCCTTTGTCAGCGGCGCCCGTCATGCCGACGCCTGTGGGGAAAAACAAGGGAAGGAAACATGTGGCATGTCTCCTTCCCATTCAATCATCGCAGATAGTGATGCCGGACACGCCACAGCAGCATCAGCGCTGGCGCTTCTCCTTCACCGTCGCGGCATTGCCGACCTGATCGCGCAGATAGTACAACTTGGCGCGGCGAACGCTGCCCTGACGAATGCGCTTGAAACTGGCAATACGCGGCGAGTGCAGCGGAATTACCCGCTCGACGCCTTGGCCGTGGCTGACACGACGCAGCGTCACACTCTCGGAAATGCCACCGCCATTCCGGGCAATCACCGTGCCCGTAAACGCCTGTATGCGTTCCTTGCCGCCTTCAATAATACGAACGTCAACCTGGATCGTGTCGCCAATGCCAAACTCCGGCAACGACGGCTTCAGATTCTCTTGACGAAGCTCTTCAATCACACTCTTTTTTGTTTCCATTGACTTCACCTGTTTCCATGTGCTGTCGCAGCAAGTCTGGACGCCGTCCCGCAGTCCGTATTACCCGCTGCTCCTGTCGCCATTTTCTTATTTCTTCATGATTTCCCGACAGGAGCACGTCGGGAACCTTCATGTTCCGGAAAACCACCGGCCGCGTATACTGAGGGTACTCCAACAAGGGCTCCCTGCCGAATGACTCGTCGTCGGAAGACTCGTCCGATCCCAAAGCACCAGGCAAGAGCCGTATCACCGCGTCAGACACCACTACTGCTGCAATGGCGCCGTTCGTCAATACATAATCGCCCAATGACAACTCTTCGTCAATCAGGGCCTGGCGAGCACGTTCGTCAATGCCTTCGTAGTGCCCACAGACCAATATCAGGTGCTTTTTCGTCGCCAACCGCCGTGCCGTGGCCTGGTTGAAAGGCCGGCCCTGCGGCGTCATCAGCACCACATGCGCGTCGTCATCAAGCAAACTCTCAATACACTCAAACAGCGGCTCAACCCGCAACACCATGCCGGCGCCACCCCCATAAGGGCTGTCATCGACACTCTGTCGACGGTCGTGCGCATAATCACGCAAATTAACCAGTTTGATATCGACCAGTCCTTCACGCTGAGCCCGGCCCATGATCGATTCGCTGAGCGGGCCGGCACAGATCGCCGGAAAAAGACTGACAATCTCAAGGCGCATCGCCCGCCTTCAGGTTAATCCAACACGTCAACCGTGACCCGCAAGCCAATACGGCCGGAAGCGCCACTGACCAATGAACGAATCGCCGCAATCGTCTTGCCGCTCTTGCCGATGATCTTGCCGATGTCCTTCTTCACACAGGTGATCTGGATCACGCTCATCTTGTCGCGCTCAACCGTGGCAATCTTCACCTCGGCAGGCTCGTCAACTAAAGACCGGACAACGTACAGCACGAAGCTCTCAAGACCAGCCAGAGATACCGGCGGAGCTAACTCGCCAACATCGCCGCCAGGCGACGATGACAACCCCGCAGAGGCTTCGGGCACAGCAGCTTTGCTGTCAGCGGCCGGAACACTGTCGTCACTGGCCGCAAACAAATTTTTTAGAAATGAAAACGCCATGATAACTTATGCCTGTGCTGTGGTCGCTTCAGGCTGTCCAGCAGCGCGAGCCCGTTTGATAATTGCAGTCACCGTCTCACTGGGCTGGGCACCACGGGGAATCCAGTAGTCAACCCGGGCCAAGTCGATGCGCTCGAACTCATGACGGGGATCGTACACCCCGATGATCTCGATGAAACGACCATCACGAGGACTGCGGGAGTCCGTCACCACAATACGGTGACATGGCGCATTGCGTTTACCTGTTCTACGAAGTCTGATCTTTACCGACATGCTTGCTTTCCTTGGCTCCGAAGCGCAACCTACCACACAAAGACAGCGTGTGTCACTGCACTTCTTTCTTTGCACATATCAAAAAATATGACAAATAGTGTTTTAGAAGTCGTCTAATATATACAGCCTATGCCACTCTGGCAAATCAGCTGATGACCTTTTCCTATTTTTCCCGTAATCGGCCAGCCATTGATACCAGCCTTTCCCGCAGTATGCTGAGCCAAGCGCCCGTTTCCCGAAGCGTCACGCGCCCGTTTGGCGGTCGTGGTGCGGGCGTCTCGCCCGCAGCGGCGAGACGGCTCATTACACCGTCCTCGCCATCCACGCCGACTGTCGCGCGCCCGTCTTCCGGTCGTTTGGCGCTTAGAGGCCCTTGCTCTGGAGGACGCGCTGCAACTCCATCTGGAAGAGCTGCATGTCCCGCGGCGTCGGCTTCGCCGAGCCCTCGCCGAGCTGGAAGCCAAGCCGGCCGGACTGATCCAGGGTCCACTCGCCCTTGGCGCCAGACGCAAATTCCACGTCGCCGCTGAACATCGCGCCGGGGCGGACCACGGGGCTGACATCGACCTTGGTCTTGCCCTCAGCGGCCTCGCGGGCCAAGTCGTCCTGCATCTTCTGTAGCAACGCGCTGAGCTTGGTCTGGAACAGCCTGATGTCGTCCTCGCTGGGCTGAGCGTCCTGGCCCTCGGCCAGTTGCAGCCCCAGGCGGCCCGTCTGATCCATATACCACCCGCCGTGCAGCCCGGAGGCAAAGCGCACCGCGCCGCTCATGGCCGTGCCTCGGCGCGGCTGCGCGTCCAGGGTCACGCGAGTGCCAGAGCCGTCGTCATCGGCATCGGTAGCGTCATCGTCGGCATCGCCTTCGCGCGCGGCGGCGACCTCGTCATCCTCGGCGCCGCCATCCTCTACCTCGTCATCGTCCTCATCATATGCGTCCTCGGCCTCAGTTAGGGCATCCGTCTCGCCCGCCCCTGCGTCGGCAGCTGGCGCGGCGACGACTGCAGCTGGCGCCGGGGTTTTGGGCTTGTCGTGTTTCTGCCAATCGACGCTGAGATCGGCGGCGATGAGGCGCAGATCAAGAAAGGTCATGCGCAGGCCATGCTCATCGGACAGGAGCTTCTGCACATCGGACAGCGACATGCCCTCGTTGAGTTTCTGCGCAATGAGCTCATTGCGTTCTTTATTGGTCATCATGCTATGCTTTCCTCACTTTGCTTTTGGCACGCAGGGCTGTCATGTACGCGCGTTCACGCCAGCGGCAGACTCGCCGCCGCCGCCGCTTGGCCGTGCCGTTTTTCCCGCTCGTCGGGCTCGTAGAAATTCACTGCCAGCGCGGGGAATTCCCGGCGGAGCAGCGCCTTGGCTTTGTCCAAAATGATCTTGCCGCCATCGCCGGTGACCACGCGACCGAGTACTTCCACGTGGCGCACGCAGGGATAGAAATCGCCGTAATGGGCCACGCTGTAGCCCAAATACACCCCGATTGTCTCGTAAATGCGCCGTGCCCGCTCGTCGCCGGCGGCCATCAGTTCCTGCACCCGCAGCAGGCGTTTGGGGAAATCATGCTCCGGCAAGTCCGGCATGGCAATGCCCGCCAGCGGTATCAGCCGCGCCACGGCCTGCTGCGAAAAATAGTTCGCGCCAACGCCGAAGTCCCGCGACCACTCGTCCACCGCCGCCCGGGGGTTGTAATCCACCGGCGCAAAGGCCAGCTCGTTCATCCAGCCCTTGATCGCGCGCTGGTCATCCACATAACCGCCGGCCAGTGACGATCCCATCGCCAACCCGAGGACCGCGCCGTCATTGAGCGCAATGGCGCCGGCCAGCGCCGTAACATCGCCGTCGTTCTCCAGCCGCAGGGGCACGCCCCATGCCTGCTCAATCGTCTTAAAGATCGGGGCGGCCTCACGCTCGAAGCGTTCGCGTGGCGTGATGCCGCGGAACAGCGACGCCACTCGCACCCGGCCATCCACATAGACGCCGGCCGAACTGCCGCCAATCGCCTGCACCTTCGCCTCGGGATCTACCGCCTTGATGGCCTTTTCGGCCTCTTTGAGCACCCACATGATCTGGTCGAAATGGTAGCGGATGTCGGTCTGAGGTTTGGGATCCCAGACGTATTCGGCGCTGAGCAGCGGCTCGCCGTCCGCCCGCAGCGCCAGCTTGCCGTCCTTGACCACGGCGACCTTGCGGTCGCTGGCGCCGAGATCGAAACCAATGCGCCAGCCCGTCCAGTCCAACTTCACTGCGCTGCTGGCGCCGTCACTGGCAACAGGCATATCTGCCGGGGTCGGCGCGTGCACAAAGGTCATTGGCTGTTCGTAGGTCTGCTCGCCCCAGAACTCGGCGTCAAATGCCCGCATGCCCGTGCGACTGTAACAGCTCCGCAACCAGGTCACCAGCTCCTGCGGACCATGAACCGTCACTTTCCAACCACCAAACTGCCACAGGAGAAATTTCACCACGCGGTCCACGTAGAAGTAATTGGCCGCCGCGGCAGGATGACGCATATCATAAACCCGCGTCGAAAAACACGACACGCGCTGGCGATCACGTTCAACGGCAATCAGCAGCGGCACCGCCGCGCCCGACGCGTTAACATCTGCCAGAAACGCCCGATTACACAAGGCGGGCGGGCAAAATTCCGGGTCCAATACTGGCTGCGTTGGCGCTTTCACCAGCTTGAATACATCCTGCATATCTGCCTTCTCCTGTTACCTACTGTTTGCCTCAGATGGCCTAACGACGCCCCCGCCCGCATCGGGCGCGGCGCCACGTTGCTCATTCAGCGCCACAGCGACGCCGGGTAGCGGCCCGCCGCGGTCAAGGCCCGTATCTGCTCGACCACCACGGCGCGATCCTCTGCGTAAGTCATGCCAAACCAGCGTTCGCTGGACTCCAGGACCACCGCCCGGCATTCCCCACGATGGATCAGCGTGTCAACCACAGTCGGGATATAAAATTCGGATTTGGCCTCATGCCCGCGCGCCTGCAGAAATTCCTTGAACAGCGTCTCGAGATGGGCGAAGAGCCCCGGCATGAAGCCCCAGAAATTGAGTGACACGGGCTCATTCCCCGTCAACGCCTGCCATTGGCCATCATTATCAAGATAACGCGCGCCGCCGGCAGTTTTTTCGATTTGCGTGCGTTCGACCACCGTCTGCAACTCGCCGCGCGCGTCCTTGCTGCACACACCGCGCGAAACCGACCCGTGCTCCGACAGGGTGTTGGCCAGTTTGTAAGCGACCATCGCGTAGGTCGTCGCCGTGCACTGCGGTGAGCGCATGAAATCCGCCAGCACCTGGTAGGATTCGGCCCCGTAAAAGTCATCTGCATTGATAGCCGCGAAAGGGCCACTGATCGCGTTGCGCGCCGACCAGACCGCATGCCCGGTGCCCCATGGCTTCTGTCGCCCCGCCGGACAACTGAAGCCGGCCGGCAAGTCGTCCAGTCGCTGTACCACAAAATCCAGGCTCATCTTGCCGGCGAGCTTCGCCGCGAAATGCTCGCGCAAGGGCTCGCGCAATTCCTCGCGAATGACCAGGCAGACCTGCCGGAAGCCCGCCCGCCACGCGTCGTATATCGAATAGTCGAGCACAAATTCGCCGTCGGGGCCCACCGGGTCCATCTGCTTGATTCCACCATAGCGGCTGCCCAGGCCGGCAGCAAGCACCAAGAGAGTCGGAGCGTCCATCATCTCATCCTTCCATCACATCACTGGAGCCAATTGCGAGCGCACTAGCCGTCTTGCGCCCTTCAGCGCTTCGCAGCCGCCACCGCGGCTGCCGCAACCGCCGCGATGTCATCCCAGCGACCGGCTTTGATCAGCTCTTTCTTCGCAACCCAGGTGCCGCCGACAAACGCCACCTGCGGTATCGCCAGATACTCCGCCAGATTGCCGGTCGTCACCCCGCCCGTAGGGCAGAAGCTGATGCCCAGGTGACCGTAGGGCCCCAGCAGAGCCTTCAGCATCGCGACGCCACCAGCAGCCTCCGCCGGAAAAAATTTCAGCAGCGAGCAGCCCATTTCGACAGCGCGCTCCACATCGCTGGGCGTGCAGACGCCCGGCGCAAAGGGCATGGCGCACTCACGCGCGGCGGCAATGGTCGTCGGATTGCAGCCCGGCGCGACGGCAAAGCGCGCCCCGGCGTCAACGGCCTTGCGCATCTGCTCCGCAGTCAGGATGGTACCGGCACCAAGAATCATCTCGGGAAAGCGCTTTGCGGCCTCGCGGATCGTAGCCTCCGCCGCTGCCGTCCGGAAAGTGATTTCCGCCACCGGCAAACCGCCTGCGATGAGCGCTTCGCATAAACGCAGCCCCTCGTCGGGACTGTCCACCGCCACCACCGGCACCACACCATATGAACGCAAACGATCAAACATGGTCGACCTCACACTTTGCCCATGAAAAAACTGCTCCAAAGCATCTCGCGAACGCCAAAGGCGTAACCTTCTCAATGTAATCCCCAGCCACCGCAACGCAACCTGCCAATAGCCACTATCACCAATTACGGGCAACCGGTCCCGGCGGCAAGACTCCTGGGACCGCCGCCGGCGCGGCGGCAGTCGATTGCCGTCGATTGCCATCGATTGCCGTCGATTGCCGTCGATTGCCGTCGATTGCCGTCGATTGCCGTCGATTGCCGTCGATTGCCGTCGATTGCCGTCGATTGCAGTCGGCAGGCATCCTAGGAGCGCCGGCGGCGCGGGTGGAGCCAAATCACAACAAATCACAATATGTTATCACAGAGCGCGTTGCGGCTTTACATCACCAGAATGTAGCCTTACTCTTACAGGCATGCCGGCGCGTGTCACCGGCCCACACCCAGCCCCGGCACTATTCACCACTCACCGCAACCACGGCTCATTCACTCACAGGCGCGACATGGCCTCATTCCACCACCAACAGCTGCTTTGCTGCGGCGTCGTCACGGCCGTGACAATCGCCCTCAGCAGCAACACCTTGGCGAGGTCCGACAACTCAGTCGCCGAGACCTTGCCGGCGGACATTCCGGCCACTGCCACTGCCTTTCTGACAGTGCAGATTGAGCCAGCGGGAGCCGTTGCGCTTGGCGCGGCTTGGTCCATCGACGGCGAGCAATGGCATAGCAGCGGCAGCGAGCTCGAACTGTCCTGTGAGCAGTACTGCGTCCGCTTCCGGCATGTCCCCGGCTGCATCGCTCCGTCGGACTGGGTCATCAACCTGGACTACCCCAGTCGCTATAGCACTCTGAACGCAGTCTACGAACTGCGCGCGCCAAGCAGCTACCCCTTTTACCTGCCGTTGCGCATCACCAGCCAGAACGGCGACTGCTACACGCTGCATGCCGTCAGCGACCGTGACGCCAGCGACAACATCGTGCCCGAAGAAGATCGGCTCCTGGCGCCACCAGCGAAGGAGGACCTGCCATCGGCCGCGCTGCTAGCGCTGCGACCTGGTGCCAATACCCCCGCCGCGCTCTCCTGGGATTGCCATCGCCATGCCGAGGCCATGCAGTGGCTACTCCAGGTGAACATCCCTCTACAGAGCCAGTCCCTCAGCATCAGCTGGGCACTGGCGGAGATCATCGGCGACAACGCGGTACGCCTGGTCGATATGGCCAACCCGCTGCATTCATACGATCTGCATGAGGCTGGCGAAGTGCCTGTCAGCTCGCCCGGCAGCCACCAGTTCCTCGTCACCGCCCACGGCCCGGCTATGGCTTATACGGATCTGTCCGTCTTGCCTGGCTGGAATCTGGTCAATTTTTCCGCGCCGCCAGCCAAGCCATGGCAGACCCTGCTCCGGCAATGCGCAGCAATGACCTGGTCAGACCGTGCAAAAGCTTGGGTCCGCAGCCGTGACCTCCGGGCCGGGCCGCACTGGCTATTCGCATTGGCTAGCGGCACCCTGCGGGTTTATCTGGAATCCGACACGAACGCGGCGGCGGCCTTGGCTACCGGCCCGTGGGTTCTGACCACCCTCGACACGGCTGGCCTCTGGCTCGGTGCACCTCAGGCCGTATGGTCCTGGCAAGGCGGCAACTACCGCCCCGTCACCGGCAATCGAGAAGCCAACCGGCCTTACTGGGTGTTTTTCACCACGCCGCAATAGCCATGATCAGCGGCGCCACCAGCAACAGCAGACGACAGCTAACCAACGTCGCGGCCTCACGTCCCCGGCAGCGGGGCACGTCGCGGCCTAGAGGTCTTTCGAAAAGTCCCCAGACGACTTTTGCCTGTCAAGACTGCCTTCATCCGGTGTTCTTTTGATCATAAATATAGATATGACTGCCGAAAAACAACGGAGAAAAGTTTAGTACATAGGTGCCGTTCACAAATTACGTTTACACATTGCAGTGCAAACGCTCTTTCATGTCATACCTTGTCGCCGGCCAACATTTCCCCGGCCGCGAAGCGGCAAGCGCCCTGGAAGGGCGCTGTCATCGTAGCCCAGGGCAAGCGACGCCGAAGGCGGAGCGCCACCCTGGGTACAGCGCTTATTGCGCTCGTGTTCCTCGGCCTCTTTGGCCCCAGTCGGCGCAGCTGACTGGGGCCAAAGAGGCAATGGAGCCTCACTTTTTATTGTTTGCGATGTCGCACGCTTTCAGCGTGCCTGGGTATAGCTGTAAATGTAATTATCGAACGGCCCCATACTATCGCCTAGCGCTGAGCCGAAAATGGCTAGGTGGGAGAGCGCGAGGGGGAGGAAAGGAGCGTTGCCCCTTTCCTCCCCCTCGCAAAACCTACCTAATGCATTGCGGACGGCCTCTCCCTAGCGCTGCTCAGCACCGGAAGCATCAGCAGCACCGTCCCAGCTACGGGCGGCGTCCATGATCTGCCGCAGCGGCCGGCCACTGGCCATGGCTAATTCGCGCGCCGAGTCATACTCGGGCACCAGCTCGCTGTGCCCGCCTGGTCGCATGACGCGCTTGCAGCGCAATGCCCCCCAGGGTGTCTGAATGAGCTCGGCTTGCCGGGACAGCACCCAGCGGCGCTCTTCGCGCATGCGCACGCCCAGCGTGCTGGTTTCACGCAGCGCTAGCGTCGCCAGCCGCTGCGCGTCCTCGCAGCGCGCCAGCACCCGCACCTGCGTGCCAGGGCGGTTCTTCTTCATCTGCACGGCGACAAAACTGACGTCCAGCGCGCCAGCAGCCAGGCCGCGCTCCAATAGATAGCCGAGGGCCTCCGGGCTCATGTCGTCCACTTCAAAACTGATTACGGCCACGACATCCGTCTGCAGTCCGGCCTTGCCGTCGGCCGGTTCAAAAAGCAGCGCGCGCACCACATTAGGCATCAGCTCAAATTCTTTGCGACCGTGGCCGTAGCCCGTGCCAAGGAGAGTCATGGGCTGGGAGGGCAATGCGCCCTCGCTCAAAGCCGTCAGCACCGCCGCCCCCGTCGGCGTCGTCAACTCGCCCATGATCGGCAGGCGAGTCACCGCGTAGCCTTCCAGAAGCTTTGCCGTCGCCGGTGCCGGCACCGGCATCACCCCGTGCGCACAACGAACCGTGCCATGGCCAATCTTGTAGCCGCTGCAGTACACAACGTCGACTGACAGCTGCTCCAAAGCCAGGCATATCCCAAAAATGTCCGCTATCGAATCAACCGCGCCCACTTCGTGGAAATGCACGTCGTCAGGACTCACGCCGTGTATCGCGGCCTCAGCCGCCGCTAGTCGCCGAAAAATCTTCTCGGCCCGCGCTTTGGCCCGCGCCGCCGCACTGCTGCCGTGTATCAACGACAAGATGTCACTCAGCCCACGATGCGCATGCACGTGAGCTGGAATCGCCGCGCCAACGTCGCTGTGCGAGTGAGAATGCTCATCGCCGTGATCATGCGTATGGCCGTGGACTTGCGGGTCACCAGGCGCGTGCGTGTGGTCATGCGAGTGCACGACACCATCGCCATGGTCGTGGTCGTGTGTGTGGACGGGATTTTCACCGGGGGCATGCGCGTGGTCGTGGTCGTGCTCATGGGCCTCGCCGGGGGCATGCGCGTGATCGTGGTCGTGCTCATGGGCCTCGCCGGGGGCATGCGCGTGGTCGTGCTCATGCTCATGGGCCTCGCCGGGGGCATGCGCGTGGTCGTGGTCGTGCCCATCGGCATCAGCGCCATGTTCCAGGACCCGCAGGTATCCGCACATGATGCCGTGGCGGCATTTTTCCCGGGTGAATGCCAGCTGAACGCCGGCCAGTCCGCATTCCTGGAGAGTGGCCGTGATGGGTGCCGGATCGGCGCCGAGATCAATCAATGCCGCCAGAATCATGTCGCCGGCAGCGCCCGAGAGGGGTTCCAAACTCAATACCCGCATGTTCATCGCCCTTTCTGCTCCGACTGACCATTCACGGCTTGAAGCGCGTCAGCTCCCGCTGCCACGCGCGGGAGCGCCTTGATCCACCAGAAAATCCTCATTGACGACCTGCAGCGAATAACGCCGGGCGATGTCAAGGCATTCATCGGTATTGCCCCACACATCCTGCGGTCGATGGGCATCAGAGCTGACCATCACCGGCGCCTGGTATTCGGCGATCATCTCCCAAAACGTCATCAGCGGATACATGAATCGCCAGCTGGCACCGTCCTCAATCATCTTCTTGCGCAAACCGTAGGCGTTGATTTCCAAGGGGACTTTGCAGTCCACCGACGCCTGCGCAATGGTTCGTACACAGGCGTGAAGTTCCTCGCCGGCGCCACGGTACGCCACCCCGAACAAATCCGGGTGGGCAATAAAAGCATAGTGGCCGCTGCTGATGGTCTTGACGATGTGGTCGGTGTAGGCATGCAGCTGCTGAACGTCCATCTGCTGCCCATAGATCGGCACCCACTCACCAGCATACGGATACCAGTGGGCCGCGCCAATCAGATAAGCAAGACCGTGCCGCCCCAGCAATTCATCCTGGTAAAACGCCACGTGCTCGGTCACATGCTCGCATTCCATGCCCGCATGGACGCGCAAACCCGGATAAGCCGCCGCCGCGTCACGAATGGCCTGCACATAACCCGGCAGTTCCGCCATCGCCATGCGCGTGCTCTGCCAACGACCGTCCGGATGTGGCGTGTGATCGCTGATGCCCAACGCCGTTACGCCCTGCGCCACCGCTGCCTCGCAGTAGTCTGCCACACCGCCCGACGCGTGCTTGCACAACGCCGTGTGCGTGTGAAAATTCCGCCGTGTTGTCACCGCCACTCCACCTGATCTGTGGACTGTACCGCCACAGCTAACCTACCTGAAACAAAACAACCCAACTCACACGAGTTGGGTCTGAACTGTGGCTGCCCGACCTGGATTTGAACCAAGACAAACTGATCCAGAATCAGTTGTGCTACCATTACACCATCGGGCATCCATGAAATCTTTTGACGAGCAGTTAAAATATCTGATCAACCGCTCTTGTCAACCACCACCACCGACAAAAATTGATTCGCCGGTAATCCCTCTGTCATTGATAACGGATGCCCGACATGCCCCCGGGCAGCGGCGCGCTGCCGTCCAGGAGTCCCCACCGGCACCAGTCGTCCCCTGCACCCTTTTCGCTCGCCCTGGCGCCCCCATCATCCTGTTGGCATGTGCGCGCTCAAAACAAATGCCTGCAGAAAAGTCTGCGGACCATGGCGACCGGTTGGCGTTGCGCGACAGCCACGTATCGACTACCCGCAATGAAAGAAGCTGCGTGACGCGATTGAATCACAAATAATACCATGAACCCGTCACAATCAGCCCATTTTTGTGTCTTTTTCATCAAATAGGCACTTGCTTCATTCCCAAAAAATCGCTACACTGTTCTTGTTGACAAAAAGAAAAAGGCATTTCGCCTTCATATCATGGCAAAGACTCGCAGTCCTTGGCTTTTGGCCAGCGTGGCGTTCATTATCATTAGTACGGGTACTTTTCGTTAAGGCGTAGAAAACCAATCCCAACTAGGAGAAGATCATGCAGAAAAAGTTCTTTACGCTCATCGAACTCCTTGTCGTCATCGCCATCATCGCCATTTTGGCGGCCATGCTCTTGCCGGCTCTGAGTAAAGCCCGCGCGAAGGCCCGGGCAATTTCCTGCACGTCCAATCTAAAGCAGCTCGGCCTGGGCATGACCATGTACCAAGCCGATTTCAGTGACGCCTTCCCCTATTGGCACTGGGCCAGCCATTACCAGCTGCCATTGGCCCAGCAGCCCACCTTTTGGACCACCGCCGTCTATCCCTATGTTGGCGATGGCAACGCGTTCATCTGCCCCGTGCGCACCGACAGCGACCTGCGCAACTACGGCGGCTATTACAGCAACCAACTTTACCCTGGCGCCAAAATCAAATCCTGCTACGGCATCAACGAAAACCTCCATGCCGCCGACAATGGCACCAAGCCCCCCATGACCCTCAACGACCTCAAGGCACCCTCGGATACCTTCCTTTTCGGCGACTGCACGTCGCATCTCAGCGGCCCAGCTGACACGCAGGGCTTTTATGACCGGCTTTGCCGAGTTCTCAACTCCACCGCGACAAACTACGACAGCGCCACCGCCCATGGCGTGGGCTCAAACATCACCTACGTCGATGGCCATGTTGCCCTGGAAAACTGGCGTCTTTTCCGCAACGGTGGCCGGATTCTCTTCACCTATGCGTATTACAAGAAATAGGACCTTACTGTTTGGCTGCATTATCTGCAGCTGCTTACTCAGCCCCCACAAATGAAAGAAGAATGATGAAAAGCCGCTCCTTCACGCTCATCGAACTCCTCGTCGTCATCGCCATCATCGCCATTTTGGCCGCCATGCTCTTGCCGGCTCTGAGCAAAGCCCGGGAGAAGGCCCGCACCATTTCCTGCGCCAGTGGTCTTAAGCAGGTCGGCCTGGCCATCAACATGTACATGGACGACAACCAGGGCAACATCCCGCAGGTTGAATCGGCCCTGATGGGAACGGGTTTCGCTGCCAGCCGCGTCACCTGGCGCCAACAGATGGTCACCTACATCGGCGACAGCAAGATCATGCGCTGCCCCTCCGATGACCGCACGACGTCCTTCGACTCCGGCAATATCATCATGACCTCGGGTTCCGTGGACCTGATCAAGTGCCATGGCTCCTACGCCAACAACTTCAAGATCAGCAGCTGGAATCCCTGCACCAACCAGAGCGAGCTGAAACAACCGTCCGAACTGGCCTGGGCCGGCGATCAGGTCAACTTGACCAACCGCGCTTTCTGCGTCGGCGGCACGCCGTCTACTGACACCAATACCAAAAATCAGCTCGGCGCCGGCGTCACCGCGCCGCGCCACGGCGGCGGCCTGAATCTGGTGATGATTGATGGCCATGTCGCCTGGACCAAGAGCATCGGCGCCTGGTCAAACTACATCGCCAGCACCGGCAGCGCCGCGCGGCGCATGTGGTTCAATGAATAACACGCCATAACCACCAGTCAGCAACACGCGCCGGCCCGACGGGAAGTACCCGCCGGGCCGGCGCATTTTTCAGTCAATTTTCTTCGGCAACAATTACCGCTGGCGATTGAGATATTCGCCCATGCGCTGGCGGAGGCGGGTCAGCGCCTCGGGATCAGGCAGGATTTTGGTGGAGTAGCGCCCGCCAGCGTTGGGAATGCTCACCAGTTCGGCAGCCTGGGCGATAATATCGGCGGCTTCGCCGCAGCCGGCCGCCGCGGCCTTTTTCAGCAGCAGGAGGTACTCGTAGTCCTCTACACCGTCACGGGCGGCTTCGAGGCGAATGGTGGTGACCAGGCCGGAAAAGCCGGCCGGTTCGCCGGGATAGACCAAGAAGCCGTCGCCATTGGGGTAGCGGATCCAGTAGCGGGCGTCCTCACCGGGCCGGTCGGCCTGGGAGATGTAAGCGTGCCAGCCGTATTTCCAGGGGTCGTAGGTCAGCCAGTTGATGCCCCAGAATTCATAGGCTTCGACATCATACTTGAAGCAGTAATGCGGCAGCAGGCGCTCAATGGCGCAGTAGGGCGTATCGGTGCACATCTGGCCGTCGGTGGTGAACCAGAAACGATCGCCAGCGGCGGCGCGTTCGCGCAACACCTCTTCAGGGAAGCAGCCGTAGCTGCCGGCGCCCCACACCGTGATGGCGCCATTCCAGTCGGGGCAATGCCGCCAGCTGCTGCTGTAGATCGGCATGTCGGGCTCCACCTCCTGGATCATGGTGCAAAGGGCCTTCATCTGGACGCGAATGTGCTCGTGGCTGAAGTGAGGTTCGTCGGAGATGTAGAGCACAATCTTGTCCGCCCAGCCCTTTTCGCGCATGTGGTCCATGTAGAGCTTCAAGCATTGCTGATAGACCGACTTGTACTCGGGCCGCAGCTGGTCGCGGGGAACGTCTGCCCACGGATGCTCGCCCTCGTAGGGCGCGACGCCAAGCACCTTCTTCGGCGGATACGCCCAACCGAAGAGATAGAAAAAGCCCGGCGTGTAGGAACGCACGAAGCCGAGCTCGTCAAAATGCCGGGTGGCGGCCTGGTCGTAGGCGCTGAAATCCGCCGTGACCACGCCGTCGGCACCGAGCTTGAAAGACGGCGACGCCAGGACATTGTCAGGCGACACCTTTTTGTCCGCCATGAAGGCGAGGAACTGATCCTGGAGCTGGGCGCCATTGAGGCCGCCTTGCGACCACAGCGCCCACGGTGTGGGCCGGTAGTCATAGACCGCCGCCAGGCTCGGACGCGCCGGCAAGGTGAAATTCCACACCGTGATGGCCACGGGCAAGGTCGCCAGCAACTCGCCGCGCTGCCGTATTTCGATCTGGCCGCGATGCGTGCCCGGGCGCGCATTGGCGCTGGCGCGGATGGACACCCAGATGGCGCGGGTGTCGTTGGCCGGCAAGGTCAGTTTGGCCGTGGGCATGATGGGGTCCGGCCACATGCCGGCCCAACCGTCGGTGCTGCCTTGGCCCGTGGGCTGTTTGCGCTCCCACTCCGGCCGGCGGTTGCTGAAGTAGCCGCTGCGGTGGTCGATGGGCACATAGCCCAGCACGCCCGCTGTCAGTTCCAGGCCCGCGTCGGCAAACTGCGGCAGGACCAACTCCAGATCATCGCGCGTCACGCCGCTGCGCAGAGCCACATGCAGGCCCTCGTCTTCGCCCTTGGCCAGACTCACCGCCAGTGGCGCCGCCTGGCGCCCAAACCAGCGGCTGAACACCCCCGGCCGCGCCAGCAGGTCGCGGGCCTGCGCCGGCGGCGTATCTTCCGGGAAGACCTTCACCACCGGATTGACCTGCCAGGCCATCAATGCCGCCGGCGGCACCGGTGCCACTTCGGGAATCCCCACAATGGACCGCACCGACGGCGCCAGGAAGGCTCCGTCGTGTTTGAGCACGCCAGTGCAGTTCATGGTCAGATGCATCTGGAAAGTGCGGGCATCGGCTGGCGCGGTGAAAGACCCAAACAACGGCGTCCAGTCGCTGTCGCCCTGGACGCCCGGGCCAGCACCGAGATAGCCGCCTGGACAGACTTCGTCCGCCTCATTGCGGAGGTGCGCATGCAGCTGCGCCTTGGCGCTGAGTTTCTCGCTGGCCATCCACACGCCGTAAATGTAGGTCTGCCCGGGCTTGATGGCCACGCTCTGCCGCCAGCCAATCCAGTCGGGCTTGCTGCCTGCCGGGACGTCCAGCCGCGCGTAGCGCGCCCCAAAGCCACCCGGGCGTCCCAGGCTGAACCACGACGACGACGCGTCTTCCTTCTCGCCACTGCCCAGCCAGTATTCAGGCAACATGGCACCATCTTCAAAACTGGGATTGCGTAGCATGTTGGCCTTGCTGCTCATCAGCGCGACGTAGTCGGCAACGCCGGCACTCGGCGGCAGCTCGACCAGTATCTGGTCCGAGGGAATATCGCTGCCCAGCGCACTCTGCAGCTTGGGCGCCGCCGCCGGTTTTGCCGAGCGGTCTTCGCTGACGTAGAGGTAGTACACCTTTTCCGTCCGCGGCGGCACCGAGCAGGTGAAAAGCAGCCCGTCGCCAAAACGAGTGACCTTGACATCCTCGTTTTCATAGGTCAGGCGAAAGTCGGGGTTCTGCAAGCGCCGGAACACGTCGCTGGTCGCGATATTGGCCAAGACACCCGCCAGCGGTTCGTCGCTGGTGTTCATGACTTTCACCGGCACCCGGAACAGCCACGGCCGGCCGCGCGGCGCGGACAACCACGGCACGTCGGCACCCACGCGCTGCAACAACTGCCGTTCGGCGGCACCGACCGCCAACGTGTAGCGGGGTGCATCCGAGCCGCCTTCCATACGGAAGTCATCAAACCAGGCGGCGCCCGCGCCACGCAACACCGAACCAGTCGTCAGCAGAGTGGCACCAGCGGGTATTTCCACCTCAAGGCTCAACTCCTGCCAGTCAAAGTTGCCCTTGCCAGCGCTGACCACGCGATTGACCATCTGTGAATTGCCGGGACTGCCCACATGCACAAACCAGCCGGCCGATTCGGTGACGCCCTCGCCGCGCACCCGCACCCGCAGCATGTATTTTTCCCCGGGTTGCACCGGCATGCCCGCTCGTTCAATGCCGAACCAACTGGACTCGGCATTGGCATCAGCCGTGGCCTTGACGCAGTACGCGCCGTCCGCAGGACGGTCCGTTGCCAGTTCGACGCGATGCTGCGCATCAGTCAGCTTCGGGCGCCAGCCCACCGGCATGCCCTGGGCGACTTTCTCGAACGAGCCGTTGAGATCGCCAGCAGTCGGTATGCGCAAGTAGTCCGACACTGGCCAGGCCGACGGATTGTCGTAGTACACCAGCAGCTTTTGCGTCGACGCCCCATCCGGGCTAACCGGCACGTACAGCGTCCCAGCCGCAGGCACCACGCCAATCTCGACGCGTTCGCCGCTTGCATCGGCCACCGCCCATAACAGTTCTGCGCCACTGTCCGCCGCCACCACTCGGATGCCAGCTACCGGCATACCCACCAGCGGCAGGGAGGCAGACACACCAGCCTCGCCAGCCACCGGCACACCCACCGGCAGCATCTGCTTGGCGTCCATCGTCGGCAAATTGCTGAACTGCAAGGCAAAACGACCGCGCCAACTGTCCTGCCGACTCAACGCCAGCCGGTCATGCCACGGCTGCGCCGACAACGACAACGGTAACGCAAACAAAACCAGCAGCCCCAACACCCATCCTCTTGCTCTTGTCATAATACCCGCACTCCTTTTCTATTGTAGACCGACATATACTGCGATAACCATATCTGCAAAAAACTACGCCCGACAGATTGCCGAATAAGCAGCTAACAGCCAAATGTAAGCCCCTGCGCCTGTCTTGCCACCTGAAAACAACTAATCAGATCAGACCGATCAGACCGATCAGACCGATCAGACCGACGATCCGTCCGATCAGACCGATCAAATCGACGATCCGTCCGATCCGTCCGATCCGTCCGCGACAAAACTAAGTCGATCAGACCGATCAAATCGACGCTCCGTCCGCTTGCTTATTCTTCCCCAGCATCGCCTGCGGAACCAGCCCCCCGGCATTATGGTATAGGGCTTACACACTCTTCTTATTGCTTACACGACATATTCGCATGCGAAAATCATTTACAAATCCCGACGACGGCCCGCCTGAGCCGCGCTGCTGGTCATACGACCTCGCCGACGGCTGGCTGGCCCGCGCCGGTAAAACCGACGACGACAACGACCTGCTGTCCCTGCGCTGCGCCCACCCGAACGACTGGTGGTTCCACGTTCACGCCATGCCCGGCAGCCACGTCGTCCTCAGCCACGCCGACAAAACCAAGGCGCCCGACGCTGACATTCTTCGCGCGGCCGCCGCCATCGCCGCCTGGCACAGCAAGGCCCGCGACGGCGGCAACTGCCCAGTGTCCTGCACCCAGGCACGCAATGTCTCAAAGCCCCGTGGCGCCAAACCCGGCACCGTCACCATCAGCAAGGAAAAAATCATCCGGGTCAAACCAGGATTGCCGCAGGACGGCCCGGCGTAAGGCGGCACCCTGTTACCACGCATCACCGAGCACAATCTCGTTATCGGTCAGTAACCACCCCGGTGGGAAAAAACACCGGGGACAATTTGCAGGAAACCCACGGCCAGTCGCTACCCAGCCATTCGACCTTGATTTCCGCCGACCTTTGCGGCAGCGAGTTTCATAGGAGTGATTGATAACCAAAACTGTGGTGCCTCTACGAGGCACTGTCTGTTAGCAGGCTGCGTCCCCAGGCTAAAGCCTGGGGTTAAGCATGGTTAAGCGCCTACGGCGCAAAAACATCGATATTTAATGATGGTGGTTTTCGGCCCGAACCGGACAAAGCAAGTCGTCAGATCGGCCAAGTTCGGCCCAGAGGGCCGGACCATGCATAACCCCTGGTGAGGCGCCCGGAGGGCGCCGCAACCAGGGGTATGATAGCAAGTTAGAATTGCGCCCGGAGGGCGCCACATTGGCGAGGCACGCCGCGTCCTGCGATAAAGTGGCATACCTGGCATGCCGCCGCCGTCCCCCTCAGGCAAGCAAGTGAGTTCCATTGCCTCTTTGGCCCCAGTCAGCTTCGCCGACTGAAGCCAAAGAGGCTGAGGAACACGGACCAATATGGCGCGCTACCCAGGGCGGCGCGCGCCATCGGCGCCGCTTGCCCTGGGCTGTCTTAGGCCGCGCCTTTGGCGCTGAAGACAAAATGCTGCAAAAAAAAGCCGGCACTGCGGCGTGAACGACTGGCATCAATGAGCAAGGCATCACCCACAATCTGGTGCCGGAGCCGGCGATCGCAACGCATTTTTTGCCACATCGTGCTAGATTACAAGTTTACACTTAAAAAGGCCCCCGGGCCGTTTGTCTTACTCAACGGAGAAGTCCATGTCCTATTTTCAACAGCTGCTCAACGACGGCGGACCCATTGTCTATGTGCTTCTGGGCTGCCTGCTTCTGGCGACAATCATCTTCCTCGACCGCTTTTTCTACTGCCATCGCGCTCGCATCGATACCCGCGAATTTCTCCGCGGGCTGTTCAACATCCTCAAGAACAACAAAGTCGTCGAGGCCATCGCCATCTGCGACAGCACGCCCGGACCGGTATCTGCCACAGTCCGCGCCGCCATCTGCCACTGCGACCAGGACGAGGGGAAGATCCGCCAGGCAGTGGACGAGGCCGCACTGACCGAGATTCCCCGGCTTGAACGTAATACCAAGCTGCTGGCCGCCATCGGCCAGATCGCCCCCGTGCTGGGCCTACTGGGCACCCTCATCAGCCTCATGAGCATCTTCAGCAAAATGCAGGGCCAGGGCCACTTTGTCGAAACCATCCAGCTCGCCGAACATGTCCGCAGCGCCCTCATCAGCTCCGTCATGGGACTCATTGTCGCCCTCGCAGTACAGCTGTTCTACTTCATCCTCGCCGAACAAATCGGCAAGATCGTCCTCGATATGGAAAAGAGCGCCAGCGAAATGATCTACTTCCTCGCAGCGCGCAAATTCACGCCCGCCGACCAAGGCGCCGTGTCAGCCTTGACCGCCACGCCCACCGAAGAAAGCGCCATCGACAACGCCACGATCAGCGACGAGATGGACGACGACAAGCAGAAAGACCTCTGATATGCCGCGCTGGAAAAGCACTATGGGCGTCACCGCCGGCCAGTACCCGCTGGTCGCCATACTCGACTTGTTTTTCATCCTGCTGATCTTTTTCCTCATCGGCAACAGCGTGGTCTTTTGGCCTGGCACCCAGGTCGAGACGTCGCTCAGCCTCCCGCGCACCGCGCAGGCCGAGATGCACGAAGCCGACAAACTCATCATCACCATCACCCGCTCGGGCCAGATCTTCTTCAACGAAAAAGCCCTCGACTGGCACGGCCTGGAAAAAGAGCTGCGCGAGCGAGTCCGGGAAAGCAACATCACCAGCGCCCGCCGACGCAATCTCGATCCCGCCACCGCTCCCAAGGCCTCGCGCCCACCAATGGTCGCCCTGCGGGCAGACAAAGATCTGCCCTATGAACGTATCAATGCCGTGATGGCTCTGGCGCGCTCCCTCGGCCTCGGGGTCTATCTTGTCGCCGACGTCGAAGCGACGAACGCCGCGCCACAGCTCAACCTCGCCCCAGCTCGCAGTAGCCAGATGCCATGAAGCGCCGAAACCGCCGCCAAACTTATCGCACGCACGCCCTGTGGCGCCGACTCTTCGCCTGCGCGACGGCACTGCTCTTGCTGTCGCCAATGCTTTTTCTCGACGTTACCAGCACCAGCGCCGACCCGCAGACCAACAGTGCGAACGACGCCGAGGTCGTCAGTCTACCGCCCCGCCCTGAGGCGGGGACCGCCCCAGCTCTGGCGACGATATACGACTGGCTGAGTATCAGCGACCCGACCATCTTTATCCTGCCCAATATCGACATGGGCTTTGCGCGCTTTCGCCCCCTGCCCCAGCATGAATTCCGCGCGGCGCTGCCCGCCAACGTCTGGAATCCGGGTGCTCCGACGCCGCCGGTGATTCATGCCATGGCCCTGCCCATTCGCTTGAGCAGCCTGGACTTGCTGCTGACCGAGCAATGGCCGCGGGATACGGCGCTGACCATACCGCCTCTGCCGCAATGGCAGACACCCAGCGGCATTTTCTGGCGCGATTTGCGTGGTCGTCTGGTCATTGACCCGCCCATCATCCAGCCGGATTTCATCAGCCAGGCCATCAACGACCACGGCCAGCCCCAGCAGATCACCCTGCTGGAAATCGAGTTGACGCCGTTGCTGCCCATGCCCCGCACGGTCATTCGCCAGAGTTGCGGCAATGTCAAACTCGATGCACTGCTGCTCAACGCCGTCCGCGATTATTTCCAACGCCAGCCCTTCACGCCGGCGACCGCCGGTCCCCGTCGCGCCCGCAAGCTCCTGCTGGAAATCGACTGGCGCCTGCCCGCAGCCCGTAGTTAAGGCCAATCTGCCCATGACCATCGCCTTTTTCATGACCATCAGCATCCAGAACGCCATGCTCCTGCACGTCCTGGGGCTTTTCGTGCTGGCTTTCGTCGCCTATATCATCACCATTATCCGCGACCAGGCCGTCGCCTGGGACATCTCCAGGCACAAGCTAGGCTCCTGCACCAAATGCGGCCTTGTCTTTCTCAGCAAACGCCAGGCCCAAATGCCCGAGTGCCCACGCTGCGCCGGCCGGGCCGAGCCATACCTGAACAAAAAAACCCACAGCCCATCCACCACCCAATGAGAATCATCAGCGGCGCAGCCCGGGGTATTCGCCTCACCGCCCCGGCAGGACGTGACGTCCGACCAACCGAAGACCGTGTCAAGGAAGCGATTTTCGCCACTATCGGCGACCTCGGCGACAGCGTCGTCGTCGATCTCTTCGCCGGCACTGGCGCCCTCGGGCTGGAGGCGTTCAGCCGCGGCGCCAGAAGCGTCCGTTTCGTCGAGAAGGCCCAGGCGCATTGCATGGTCATCAAGCAGAACCTCCAGGCTGTCCTCAAGGCCATGGGCAATCCGTCCGCGCCGGATATCGATGTGCTCTGCGGCGACGCCAGCCGCGCGCCGGCGTTGCTGCCGCAGCTGGCCGGCAGCTGCGACGTCATTCTCGCCGATCCGCCCTATCACCCCCCGGCGGGTGCCTACGGCGCCCGCGAGCTACTGCTGGATGCCGACTTCGCCGCCTGGGCCGGACCGCAGGCCCTCCTCGTCCTGGAATTCGGCGCCGACGTAAGTCTGCCATGGTCGCCGGACTCGCCCTGGCGCACTCTTAAGATCAAGACCTTCGGCATCCGCGCAGTGGCCTTCGCTAAGCTCGTGCAGTGAGCACGCCGGCAGCACCAGCCGACCCGTCAGTCGGATTTTCTTCGTCCAGCCGTGCTTTTTCCCCGAAAAAGCATTTCGTGGCTGGGAACTCGCGTTTTATCACTGGGTCAAAAGGGCTTTGTTCCCTCTGGCACCCCTGTTGTCGGCAACCTGAAAATCAGGAGGAAATGTTAGGCATGATCAAGGCTCAAGACGTGCAAAAATGGTTCGGGCCGAACCTCGTGGTGGACCACGTGTCCTTCGAGGTTCAATCCGGCGAAGTCCTGGGATTCCTGGGGCCCAACGGCGCCGGCAAGTCAACCACCATGCGGATGCTTACCGGCTTCCTACCCCTCTCCGGCGGCAAAATCGAAATTGGCGGCCACGACATCGAAACGGCCCCCATCGCGGCCAAAGCTCTCTTCGGCTACCTGCCAGAAAACGCCCCGGCGTACAACGACATGACCGTCGAGGACTTCCTGGCCTTCTGCGCCGCCATCCGCGGCTTCAGCGGCGATGAGAAGAAAAACGCGGTCGAGAAGGCGATCGAGACCTGCCACCTGCAAAAAGTCCGCCGACAGAGCATCGACACCCTGTCCAAAGGCTACTTCCACCGCTGCTGCTTTGCCCAGGCGATTCTTCACGACCCGCCGGTGCTGGTGCTTGACGAACCTACAGACGGCCTGGACCCCAACCAGAAGCACGAGATGCGCATGCTCATCCGCGACATGGGCAAGAGCAAGGCCATCATCGTTTCCACGCACATCCTCGAAGAAGTCGAGGCCATCTGCAGCCGCGTAATCATCATCGACCAGGGCAAACTCGTCTTCAACGGCAGCCCCGCCGAGCTCAAGGCGCGTTCCAACGACGCTGGCGCCGTGCAGGTCCGCGTTCACGGCGTGCCCTACGCCGACATCAGCAGCGCCCTCGGTGCCATCGCCGGCGCCGGCGACGTCAGCAAACTCGGCGCGGACGGCCAGGCCGTCACGGTGCTGGTCCAGCGCCAAGATCCCGCCATCGCCCTGGCGCCCGCCATCAAGGCCGTTTTGGACGGCAAGCACTGGCAATTTGACGAACTGCACACGGAAACCGGCCGGCTGGACGACGTCTTCCGCACCATCACCAGCCTTGACAGCGCGAAGGAGAACAAGGCATGAAAAATACCTGGATCATCGCCAAACGGGAGCTGGCCAGTTACTTCAACTCGCCAGTCGCCTACGTCTTCATCGTCATCTTCCTGCTCCTCACGGGCTTCTTCACCTTCATGATGGGCGGTTTCTTCCGCTTCAAAGAAGCGACCCTCACCAGCTTTTTTGTCTGGCACCCCTGGTTGTACATGCTGCTGGTGCCGGCCGTGGGCATGCGCCTGTGGTCTGAGGAACGCCGCCAGGGCACTCTCGAACTGCTCTTCACCATGCCCGTCAACACTGCCGCGGCCATCGCCGGCAAGTTCCTCGCCGGGTGGATCTTCCTGGGCTTCGCGCTGCTGCTGACCCTCCCGATGCCGATCACGGTCTGCTACCTGGGCGAGCCCGATCTGGGCCCCATGCTCACCGGCTACATCGGCAGTTTCCTCATGGCCGGTGCCTATCTGGCCATTAGCGGCATGACCTCGGCTTGCACTCGCAATCAGGTCATCAGCTTCATCACCTCGGTCGTTATCTGTCTGTTCCTGGTCCTTGCCGGCTACCCACCCGTCACCAACATCCTCCTCAAATGGGGCGCAGCCAACAACCTCGTCGAATTCGCCGCCGGCATCAGCGTCATGTTCCACTTTGAAAGCATGCAGCGCGGCGTCCTTGATCTCCGCGATTTCGTGTACTTCATCTCGCTGGTCGTCTTCGCCCTGTTCACTACCAACATCGTGCTGAAGACCTACCGCGCGTAAACCAACCGGCATGTCAGGCCGCCGCGACCGGCGGCCAAGGACCAAGGAGCAACGTTAACTATGAGCAGCCATAAAAAACATCTCGAGGCCTTCTTTTATTCCCTCGGTGGCGTCGCCGTCATGGCCGTCATCCTCATCATTGTCAACCTCATCTTCAAGCCGGCGAATGTCCGCTGGGACGTCACCAGCGACAAGCTTTTCACGCTGTCGGACGGCACCATCCAGACCCTGCAGAAACTCGACCAGCCAGTAAGCATCCGCTTCTACTACTCCAAGGACGTCGCACAAATGCCGGTCTTCATGAAGACCTACGCCAACCGCGTCGAAGACATCCTCAAAGAGTACAAGCGCAATGCCGGCAAGCACATCGATGTCACCAAGCTCAATCCCCAGCCCGACTCCGACGCGGAGGATTCCGCCCACCTCGACGGCGTCGTCGGCCAGCCGATGGACGCCCTCGGCATGGAAGACCGCGTGTACCTCGGCATCGCCATCAGCTGCGCCGGCCGCCTGGCCACGCTGCCCTTCCTCAGCCCCGAACGCGAAAGCCTGCTGGAATACGACATCACCCGCGCCCTCATCAACGTCACCAACCCCAGCAAGCCCAAAGTCGGCGTCATCAGCCCCATGATGGTCATGGGCGGCATCGACAACCCCAATATGATGATGCAGGGGCAACCGGGCGGTATGAAGCCCGCGTGGATGATCATCACCGAACTCAAAAAAGAATACGACGTCGTCGAGCTGCCCGTCAGCAGCGACGCCATCGCCGACGACATTGACATCGTCATGGCCATCCACCCGAAGGAGCTTGAGGCCAAGACGCTCTTTGCCCTCGACCAGTTCGTCCTCCGCGGCGGCCGCTTGATCGCTTTCCTCGACCCGATGTGCATGGCCGACATGCAGAACCAGCCGCAGCAGATGCAGTACATGCCGCCAGCCGCATCGTCCCTTGATCCGCTACTCAAGGCATGGGGAGTCAGCTTCGAGACCGAAAAAGTCGTCCTCGACCGCAGCGCCGCCACCGAAATCCGCCAGGGACCACAAAGCGGCGCCGAGACCATGCCGAGCGTCCTCAGTCTTGGCGTGGAGCATATCGACCGCAATGACCCGGCCGTCGCCCTCCTCAATTCCATGCTCATGCTCAATACCGGCGCCTTCGCCGGCACGCCCGCCGAGGGCCTCACCAAAACCGTCCTCATCAGCAGTTCCGACGACTCGCAGTTTCTCGAAAAATACATGGCCCAGCGCAGCGGCAAGGATCTCATGAAGGACTTCCGCGCCGACCTCACCACCAAAGAACTCGCCATCCGCCTCACCGGCACCTTCAAAACCGCCTATCCCGACGGCAAACCCGGCGAAGCAAAAGCCGACGAAGACGGCAAGAACGGCGAAGCAAAAGCCGAGTCTGTCAGCACCTGGCTGAGCGCATCGAGCAAGCCCGGCGCGGTAGTGCTGGTTGCGGACGCCGACATGCTCTACGATCCCTTCTGCGTACGCCGCAGCTCGATCTTCGGCCAGACTTTCGTCCAGCCTATCAACCAGAATCTGGCTTTTGCGCAGAATATGCTGGAGAGTCTCAGCGGCGACAACGCGCTGTTCAGCATCCGCTCCCGCGGCGGCACATCCCGCCCCTTCACCCGCGTGAAGGCCATGGAGCTGGCCGCCAACGAGCGCTACCGCGAACAGATCGCCAAACTCGAAGCCGAAGTGCAGGACATCCAGCGCGAAATCAATGACCTGCAGCGCAAACGCCAACCCGGCGAGCGCGATCTGCTCTCCGCCGAACAACGGCAGGCCCTGGCCAAATTCCGTAAGAAGGAAGCCGAGGCCAAGCAGAGCCTCAAGAGCGTCCGCAAGCAGCTGCGACAGGACATCGACGCCCTCGAAAACAACATCATGCTGGCTAATATAGCCCTGATGCCCGCGCTGGTCGTCATCGGCGGTCTCACCTTGGCATTGGTCAAACGCGGAAGGAGCAAACGCAAATGAACAAGAAACAACTCATTGTCCTGATCTGCGCGGCAGTCGTCCTCGCCATCGCTGCCTACGTCATGAACCGCCCGGAAAAACGCGGCTGGCAGGGCGGCGCCGCCGCCGGCACCACGCTGGTGCCGGAGAGTTTTGACAGCAGCGCCGTCACGCGCGTCACGTTCAGCTCGGGCGACAAGACCGTGACCCTGGAAAAAACGGAACCGGGCTGGAGCGTCAAGGAACGCTATGGCTTCCCCGCCAATTTCTCCGAGCTGAACCAGTTCGTCTTCGACCTCAGCGAGACCCGCGTCGCCCGCGAACTGGCCATTGCGCAGCAGCACTTCGCCGAGCTGCAACTCACGCCGGCCGACGGCGCAGTCACAGTCAGCTTCCATAATGCCGCCGGCGATGCCCTCCAGACCCTCGTCTTCGGCAAGAAGCACGAGCAGGAATCCGCCGAGCCGGCCATGCCCGGCATGATGCCCGGCGAGAACACGGCGCCCGTCGGCCGCTACCTCCTGCTCAACGACCAACGACCCGTCATCGCCGCCAACACTTTCGCCCTGGTAGACGAGCCGGTGACTTTCTGGCTTAACAAGGACTTCTTCAAAATCAGCGACCTCAAATCGGCCACCCTCAGCGCCGGCGATGTAACCATGTGGACCGTCGAACGCAAAAGCAAGAGCGACAATCTCGCCGTTGTCGGCGAGATACCCGAAGGCAAGGAAGCGGACACGTCCAAGCTCAACAGCATCAAATCGGCCTTCTCCTGGATCCGCTTCAACGACGTCGCTGACCCGGCCGCCAAACCCGAAGATGTCGGCATGGACGAGGTCAAGACTTTCACAGCCACCGATTTCGACGACCTCAGCTACACGATTCTCATCGGCAAAACCGTCAATGGCAAACGCTACCTGCGCATCAGCGAACTGACCTGGAACGGCAAGACCACCCGCGATGCCGCCGAAGACGAAAAACCCGAAGATAAAGCACGCCTCGACGCCGAATTCGCCCAGAAGGTCAAGGACGGCCAAACCAAGGCACAAGAACTCTTCGCCAAACTCGCGCCCTGGACTTTCGAAGTCGGCACCTACGCCATCAGCAATATCGATAAAAAGCGCGACGAGCTCTTCAAAGACCTCCCTAAACCCGAACCAAAGGCCGATGCAACGCCCGCGCCCGCACCGGCGCCCGCCGCACCTGCCCCAGCTGCTCCTGCACCAGCGGCGCCCGCCGCACCATAATCGTCTCAGCCACCCTCGGCCCGGCAATCCGCCGGGCCTTTTTTTCGGGAGCCGCGACATGGCAAACCTCCCACTCTATGACGCCCATGCGCACTTGGCCGATCCGCGCCTGGCGCCGATCCTGCCGCAGCTCTTCGCGGAGTGCGTGGTGCGCGGCGTCCGCCGCATTCTCGCCAATGCGGCGCGACGCGACGAATGGGACGCCGTCGCCTCCCTCAGTGCCCGCCATGACATCGTCTATGCCGCCCTGGGCATGCACCCGTTCTTCCTCGCCGACTGGGATGACCACAGCGCCGACGAGCTACGCCAGGCCATCGCCGCACCGCCCCCGGGCGCCAAGATCATCGCCGTCGGCGAAATCGGCCTGGACTTCCTCAGTCACCGCGACAGCACCGCCAAACAGCTCGCCGCGCTGGCGCAACAGCTGCTCATCGCCCGCGACTTCGACCTGCCAGTGTGCCTGCACAACCGCAAAGCCTGGCCAGAATTCTTCGCGCTGCTCAAGGACCTGCGCATCACCACCCTGCGCGGCTACTGCCACCATTTCGGCGCCAGCCGCGACATCGCCCGCCAAGCCCTCGACCACGGTCTCCACCTGTCCTTCTGCGGCCCCGTCGCCGACCCCAATAGCCGCCGCGCACGCGCCGCCGCGCTCTACGCGCCGCTGGACCGCATCCTCAGCGAAACCGACTGCCCCGACCTGCCCGCACCACAATACCACGGCCAACTCAGCCAGCCATGGCAGGTACACGCCGTCGTCCAGGCCATCGCCGACATCAAAAAGGCCACCCCAGAAGTCGTCGCCGCAACCATCGCCCAAAACTGGCAAGAGCTCTTCACCCAACCGTAAACGCCGTTTTTTTATCCGCGGATAAAGAATTACCGTTGGTCCTGCAGGGCCGCCGTGATGGCCAGGACCTGCGGCAGGAGTTGTTTTTTGCGGCTGAGGACGCCCGGCAGCACGAAGAGGTTCTCTGCCAGCGCCGCGTAGGGCAGATTGCGGATCAGCTCCTCGCAGCCGATGATCAGCAGCTCGGACGTCTCCCGCACCGCGTCTGTCACCATCAGGCCGACAAAATCTAGCTGCTGATCGGCAAGGACCTTCTGCATCTCGGCCAGCAACTCGTCCCGCCGTTGGTGCAGTAGCTCCAGGTTGGTTTCTTCCACCTGCGCCAGGGTGAAGCGGAAACGGCCGTCGCTGTAATCCTTGCGGTCGCCATGGATGACGTCATGCGCGGGCTTGGCCGCCAGCGGCGAATCGATCCGCAGCAGTTCGTCCATCAGCACCTCGGGCTGCACGCCGGCGATTTTGGCCAGCCAGTCGCACATGCGCCGGTCGAGGTCGGCGCTCGTCGGCGAGCGCAGCAGTAGCGTGTCGGAGATAATCCCGCCCAGCAGCAGCCCCGCCAGCCCCGCCGAAAGGCGTTCGCCGGCGCTGCGGAACATCGCCGCCACCAGCGTGCAGGTGCTACCCACCACGTCGCCCGTGAAACGGATCGGCGCCGTCGTCGGTGGCATGCCGATGCGGTGGTGGTCGATGACCTCAATCACCGGTATTTCCTCAACGCCCGGCAGGCTCTGCTCGATCTCGTTGTGATCGACCAGGATCATGCGGAAGGGCGGCGGCTGATTGCAGGCGTTCTTCAACACCACGCCACACAGCAGCCCGGCCTCGTCCACCACCGGCACCAGGTCGTCAACGCTGTTCAGTATCCGATTGCGCACGTCGCGCAGGCGGTCACGCGGCGACAAACACAGCTGGTTCGCCGGGAAACGGCTGAACTCCACTGGCACACTGAATTTCAGGCGCCGGATCACCGCCGCCGAATCGTAACGCGTCAGCAGTATGGATACCTTGGCGCGCGCCGCCGCTTCGACAATTAAGGGGTCCACCGGCCGATTGCCGGTCACAATCATCAGCCGCATCCGCCGGTGCAGCACCCGCAGGTGAATTTCCGGCCGGTCGCCGACAATGACCGCCAGCTCGTGGCTGGCCGTGTCCGGCAGATGCTCGGTGAAGCTGTCCAGGCTCATGGCGGCGACATAGACTTGGAAATCCTGCGTGCTGTCGGCGTCGTCCGCCGTGAGCACTTCGGCTTCCAGCACCTGCTGAATCAGCCGGATGGAGCTGTGAATGCAGCGCCCCGTCAGGCCGCTACCGGCGTCGTTGCCGATGTCCAACAGATTCGAGATCAGCGCCAAGCCACTGAGCATGCCGAGAAAACGGCCGTCGCCCTCGACCACCGGCAGCTGCTGCCGGCCCGTCTCGCGGAGTTTGCCAACGGCGTCAAACAAGGTCGTGCCGGTGCTGACCGGCGTGGCCGGGGTCATGACGTCCCGCACCCGTGTATAGACATCGTTGCGGCTCTGCGGCGGCTCGATGCCAAAACGCTTGAACAAATACAGCGCCCGCTCCGGCAACACTCCCGGACATAGCGCCGTGATCTCCGCCTGGCCCTGTCGCCGCCGCAACTCGGCAATCGCCACGGCCGCCGCCAGACTGTCAATGTCCGGATTGCGATGCCCACTGACCAATACCCGATAAGGCGCCTTCTTCTCCATAACCTGCTGTTCTGTCATATCCCGCCGTTGTCATCCGCCGCGCCGCCGCGGCCTGCTGTTTCTATCATCAATCCGCTGTTACTCTGCTCAGAGATCCGGATTCCACAGTTTGCGCATCTCGACGCTCGACCCGCTGAGCGACGCCAAATACGTCGTCTTGGAGCCATACCACAACACATGGCCATCGGCGTGAACCGCATTCGCGCCGCGGTTGTGCCGCCCGGGCAGCAGACTCAAATCCAGCGATTCACCCAGCTGTTTCTGCGTCTCCGCGGCGTTGCTCATCACGCAGCGGTAGCCCGAATTCACCTGATCGACCGCAAAGATGATTGCCGAGGGATTCTTGACCTCAATCATCGTCCGCGGGCTTTCTTTGTGCAGGAGGTAGTTGGCCGCGTAGGACACGGCGCACTGCGCGTCAGCCTTGACGCCAGTAATCATCACCAGGATACCCGAGTCGTTCGTCGTCGCTACAGTACGGCTATCCGATGCGCATTTGAAGACATTGCGTTCGCCGATGTAGTGCAGATAGGCCTGGCGCCACGTCGATGCCGACGCCGACCAGTTCGAACCGCTGCTGGCCAGGCCATTCAGCGGCGGGAACCAGTCCTGGTTGTCCTGCGAATACAGCGTCATGCCCAGGCCGATCTGTTTCATGCTGCTCGCGCAGGATATCGTCCGCGCTTTCTCTCGGGCTTTGCTCAATGCCGGCAAGAGCATCGCCGCCAAAATCGCAATGATCGCAATGACTACCAGCAATTCAATCAGAGTGAAGAACCGTTTCATCGTCGTCTCTCCTTTTTCCGTTGTCGCTGTTTCGTCGCCGTAACTGATTACACCTATGTGGCTTGTCGTTACGGGGCTTGGCGAGCTGCGCGCCGTCGCTCAGTCCTACTCGCCAATGACCTTGACCAGCACGCGCTTGTCGCGCTTGCCATCAAATTCATAATAAAAGATCTGTTCCCAGGTGCCGAAATCCAGTCGCCCGTCCGTGATGGCCACCACCACTTCGCGCCCCATGATGGTACGTTTGAGGTGCGCGTCGGCGTTGTCCTCAAAGCCATTGTGGGCATACTGACTGTAGGGTTGTTCCGGCGCCAGCTTTTCCAGCCAGCGTTCGTAGTCCGCATGCAGCCCGCTTTCGTCATCGTTGATGAACACACTCGCGGTGATATTCATGGCGTTCACCAACACTAGGCCGTCCTTGACGCCGCTCTCAATGACCGCCTGCTGCACCTGGCCAGTGATATTCACCAGGCCACGCCGCGCCGGCAGATTGAAATGGAGTTCCTTGCGAAGTGTTTTCATGCGCTTTGTCTGCTCCTTCCTCTCATATTGCTCCCCGGCCCGTTCATGGTACAATTTCACCGACCAGCAGGATGTTCCCCGCGTACCAATGCTGCGCCGACAAAGGCGAGGCCGCCAGCGCCTCGGCCGTCAACTCACGGTACTTCGGGCTCATCTGCAGCACCGCCAGCTTGTCTGCAATGGGCTCGGGGGCGACAAACATCTTCACGCTGTGCACCTTGTCTTCCAGGCCCATGGCCACATTGATGGTGCCCAGTATGTAGCAGTCCGACCAATAACCGCGACTGATCTGCGTCACGGTCTGCAGCGGCCCATCATCCACCGAGTAGCTCACTTGGCCGCAGTCTGGCCCAACCAGGCCGTAGATGCGCATTTCCGTGCCCTTAAAGCGTAGCTCCAGCGTGGCGCCCGGACCCGCCGCCTGCCACAACTCCGGCAGCCGCAGGGCGACATTCTTCGCCGGCAGCTCGCTGGCGCTGTCCTGCCGCCGCCACGAGCCCGTCAGTTTTGCGGCCGACAGCGGCAGCGTCCGCGCATTCTCAAGATTGTCCGCGCGATACGGCGCCGCTAGCGCGTGGGGCTTTTGCGCCGGCGCCACCGCTGCCCGGAAAGCGGCGAAGCCGCGCTTGATGGCCTCCGTGTAGAGCGGGTGACCAGTGTCCGCGTAGGGATGGACATTGTCATTGGTGAAATGCCAGACGCCGTCGTCCTGCAACGCCTTGCGGCGCACGGCCTCGGGCTCGGCCGATTTGAAGATGAGCTTGCCCTCGGCGGCCCGCCGGGCCACGTCGTAGCCCAGGTGGATGCTGGGAATGCCATAGTAATCGGCGATGTCTTCCATGCAGCTGGCGGCGTGAGGATAGACGCCCTTGGCGAAATCGGCGACCATGCCGCCCGTAAGGGTGTACACGAAACAAATGTCGGTTTCCGGGCTAGCCTGCCAGACTTTGCGCACCACGCCTTCCATGCCGCGATGGATCTCCTTGGCGCTGGTACCACCATCATTCACCGCGAACTCCACAAAAAGCAGGTCAGGTTTGTGCCTCAGCACATCATAATCCAGGCGATACACGCCTAGCCCCACGTTCGTGCCGCTGATGGCGCCATTGATCTCAGTGATCTCCGCCGCCGGGTAGGACTCCCGAAACCACGCGAGCGTCTGCACCCGCCACCCCCCGGCCGCTGTGATGCTGCCGCCAAAATAAGCCACCCGCAACGGCGCCATGCCGCCCTCGGCCTGGCGATAAAAATTCGGCAGTCCTCCACGCACCGTGTATTCCACCGCTGGGCGCCGCGTCGCCGGCTCTTCCGCGGCCTCCGCCGCCACCGCACAACCCGCCAATAGTGCCGCCGCCATCATGCCTACCTGCCTGATCATAGTACCCGCTTTCATCGTAACGCATTTTTGCCGTTCGTGGCAAGCCCCCCGGCCACCCTGTCGGTCGCTACTGTAACGCCGGTGAACTCAGCCTGCAATGGCTGTTCACCACGGCAGAATCAGTCTAACACAAATTCAATCAATTATCAACATTTCCCAACCCCGCCCAGTGATCGAAACGCGACGCCGACGGCAAGGTCTTTTGCGCCTGGGCATTGGTGCGGAGCACCGGTGGTCTGCCTCATGGCACTGCGCGTGCGGCGGCGCTGTTCAGCGCGGTGCGAGGACGCCGTTGCTGTCGTCGCAGAGAACATCGGCGTTCAGGTGGTCGAGGACGATGACGCCGTGGAGGGTGCCGGCAAAGGCCGAGTCGTGCCAAGTCCAGACGAGTTTGCCGTCCTGGTCGAACTGCAGGAGCTGCGGGCCCTTCTGGCTGTCCTCCGGCCGATGCCCGGTCCAGTTGCACACCACCACGGTCCCGTCCGGCAGGATCTGCATGCCGGCGAAAAACTGGGTATTGACGCCGCGCGCCTTGTCGTCCGCACTCGCGGCGAAGCGCCTCAGTTCCTTGCCATCGGCGGCGAATTCGATGACCGCCGAGCCGTAGCCACTGGCGACCACGGTGCTGCCGCCGGGCAGACGCAGCGCTTGATAGACATGGCGGCCGCCGGGAATGACGATTTCGCGGCGGATGACGCCGCTCATGTCGGCCTCAACGATCGTGTTGTCGGGCCCGCCAAAGAGCAGCGTGTCATCGCGGGTGACGCGCATCAGCCGTAGGCTCTTGCGACCGCTGAAGAGCGCCTGGCGCAGCAGTTCGTCATTGGCGCCGAGTTCATAAATGACGGTATTGCCCTGCTGGATGCAGCCGATGAGGGTGCGCCCCTCGGGGGTGCGGCGGACGGACATCGTGCCCGCGTAGTCCGGTTTGCTGAAGGTCTTGACACAACTGCGCGTCGCCAGGTCGTATTCGTAGTAGCCGTTGCTGCCACTCAGTAGTACCCGCTGCTTGCCGATCAGCTGAATATCCCGGCATTTCACCGGCAGCGACAGCGCCCACGACTTACTCGCGTCAGCAGTATCAACATAAATCAGCTGGCCGCGGGATTCATCGACCCCGAGAAAGCGCTGCGGCGCCGCAGTCAACGCCGTGCAGCAGGCGATGACAAGCATCAGGATGAGCGTCAATGTGTTTTTCATGGTGGGTCCTTCCGGGCTTTGTGTGTGGAGAGATACTACGGCGGGATCGCTCACGGCGCAAGAGGAAACGTGGGTAGCAAAGGAAACGCGCGAAACGCCGTGCTTCTTGGCGCCTCGCGCGTGAGGGCGACGGCAGATGCCTGGATATGCTCAGACCATGGCCAGGAAAGTCCGGCAGACGTCTGCAATGCTGCTATTGGTGCGGACAGGAATGACCTCGCTCTGGAAGCACTTTATGCGCGGCGCCTGCTTGAGCAGCGCCATGCAGTGCTGCCAGTCGATGGTGCCGCGGCCGGGAAGCAAGTGCTGGTCGTTTTGGCCGTCATTGTCATGCAGATGGCAGGTGGTGATCTCTGGCAGGAGCTTCTCGAGAATCTGGTCGTCGTAAGGCACGGCGCCGAAGCGTTTCCAGCCGTTGATGGCGGCGCTGACCTCGAAATGGCGATCGACTGCCATCAGGTTGGCGTGGCCGGCATCGAAGCAAATGCCCAGGTGCTCCGAACGAAAATGAGCAATGATGTCCAGCAGCTTCTCGGGCGTGCTGGTGGGAAACCAGATGTTCTCGATGGCGATGGTCACGCCCAGACGCGCCGCCAGCGGCAGCAGTTCCTCCAGCGAACGAATGATCGCCGCGTGAAGATCGTCGAGGCTGTACGCCGCAAAGGTCTCCGGCGTATTGCCCACATGCACGGCAATGCTGTCAACGCCGAAATCCGCCGTGATGCGCAGCGCCAGCTTCAGCCGCTCAAGCATGATCGGCCGCTGCTCGGCAATAGGCACATTGAGGTCTTCGTTGACGCCGAAAGGCGCGTGTGCATCCACAAAGCGGGTGCCGGTGTTCTTCAGGTCGTCACGGAGTTTTTTGGCGAAGCCCGGGCTCTTCATGATCTCGCTGATGAGCGTGTCCGTCAATACCAGATTCGTCACGCCGTTGACGGCGAACTCCTGCATGACATACGGGCGAGTCTTGTCATTCGTGTGCTCAAAATCAAAAAGACAGGTCAGGGGGGCGGTGTGCATGATCGACTTCCAGGGGTTGGGGATGAAATTGTGGCTGAACCAGGACGACCTTGCAATATAGAACCCCAATCAGCCACGGCAACACCCGCCACACACACACACAAAGCAAAGGACGTAATGCCTCACCCATTGATACTGGCGGTTCCAAGGAACGCCAGGGACCGTGCGGACTAATTGGCGCGGCGCACTGGGGCGAGGACTCACGGACTCATGAGGCATGATCCCATGGATTGGACCGTGGGGATTGACTCCCGACGCCTTGGACTGATTAGGGACTGATTCGACTCCTGGGAGCGCCGCCGTCCCGGCGGCATTTGAGCGCTGAAAGCGCGAAGCATACCAGCCCAGGGCAAGCGACGCCGAAGGCGGAGCGCCGCCCTGGGTGGAGCGCCATTTTTGCTCGTGTTCCTCGGCCTCTTTGGCCCCAGTCGGCGCAGCTGACTGGGGCCAAAGAGGCAATGGAACTCATTGATTGCTGCGGCAATTTTGCGCTGCGACCCATCGTCGCAGGTCTTTTAGGTCGCCCTTTCAGGGCTCTTTTCGGGTGGGACTTTTACCCAGGGCAACGCGCCCTGCGGGCGCTTGCCCTGGGCTATCTTAGGCCGCGCCTTCGGCGCTGAAAACAAAGGCCGCAAGAATATGGCCGGTATCAATGGGTGAGGGATTACCAAAGGACCGCCAAGCAAACCAAGAAACCAGATCAGACCGATCAGACCGCAGGAAAAACCCCAGCTCAGAACAGCGCCTTGCCGTCGTCTTTGGGCTTGTTGGCGCTGGCGCTGGCGTCGTTGGCGGCGGGCACGTCAGCCGCAGTATTGCCGCGGTCGATCTTCCACGGCTTGCGCTTGCGGAATTTCGTGGCGAATTTGTGGGTGAGGCGGCCAGCTTCCTCCAAGTGCACGTAGCATTCGCGCATGCAGCCACGGGCGCCTTCGAGGGCGGATTGATGGCGCATGTAGAGGGGGATGATCTGGCTGTCGGGGAAATCCGCCAGCGTCTGACCGTCCTTGAGGAAGGGATTGTACTCGTTGTTGCCGCCGCGATAGGCATTGCCGCATTTATGCAGGTCGATCTTGGCGTATTCGCAGACATGACCGGCAATGGTGATGTGGTCGCTTTCGGTCTTGGAGATGGCGTTGCCAGTGCAGGCCTGGGCGCAACGCAGGCAGCGGTCACAGATCTTGCCGGTGAAGATCGGGTCGGGTTCCAGCTCGTAGTCCGTCAACATGGCGGCGAAGCGCTGCATGGGGCCGAATTCCGGGGTGAGGAACACCTTGCTCCAGCCGTATTCGCCGAGGCCGGCAGCAAAGGCTGCTACGCGCATGTCGATCATGATGTCGGGCTCAGGGAGGCCTTCACGCACAGGTATGCTGCGATTGAACGGCTTGTCCCAGCTCATATTTGGGCGCAGGTAGATGTTCGGCAGCGGCACGGCCTCGTAGCCGTGGTCCTCAACGTAACAGCACATGCGACGGATTACGGCCGGCGCGAAGACTTCGTTGATGCCAGCATAGCCCATGGACGTGTAAGCCGAGAAGTAAGTGCCCTCCTCAATACCGCGAAAGTAGCCGCGGGGAATACGGAAGGCCATGACAATACAGCTCTTGGCTTCCGGGAAGATATAACGCGGATCCTGCCGTTTTGGTGCGCCTGCAAAGCGGTCCATGGAGGCAATGCCTACCAGATCCGCCCCGTATTCACGGGCCATTTTCTTTACGTCCTTCGCAGTCAGCATGATGTCAATCCTTCTCCTTGGTGGTGTTCTTCCTGGCATGGGCACGGCGCCGTGACGCCGGCAATGCAGTGGGTGAAGCGCCGGCTGCCGGCGTGGCCGCGCCGCGCACGGTGGCGCCGACATGCAGCGTCGGCGCCAACAGGGTAAGCGCCGGCGCCGAAGCGCCAGCGCGGAGGCTATCCAGCAGCCGCACGATAGCCTGCGCGACACCGTTGGTGGCATGGCCGACCGCCGTGATCGGCGGCTGATGAACCAAGCATTCATGCGAACTGGCCAGCGCTATGAAGCCAAAGTCGTCGGGAATGCGCCGCGTCGGCGAAAAAGAGCTGTAAAATAGCTCGATCATGCCGTCGCCAGCCACAAACAGCGCGTCAATGTCCTGCCGCAAAAAGTCGTCAATCTTCCCGAGGTAATCGCGGATAAAGGCCAGCGAGGACGCCCCGACCATGTGCAGCTTCGGTGCGTCATAGCCCGGCAGAACCCGCGCCAGCTCGCCACAAAAGCCCTCTTCGCGGTGCTCGAAGGCGAAATAGCCGTCTTTGCGCCGCAGAATGGCCGGCCGCTGATAGCCCGCCGCCAGCAGCGTCTGCGCGGCAAGACGGCCGGCGGCCCGATTGTCCAACGCGACCACATAGGGCAGCAGCCCGACGTGATTCTCCTGGACACCAATGACCTTGCCGCGCTTGGCCGCGTAAGCGCCCAGACGCCGTCCAGCCGCATCGGCGCTGCCGCTGTAGATGATCGCATCAGCGCGGTCGAGGACGTCCTCACTCACCTCGCCCAGTGCGAGCTCACAGTCGTAGCCGGCGCGACCAGCCAACTCCTTGAACACGAACCACAGGCGGTTCCACGCCGGCAGCTGAATACAACTCCGCCCCTGCGAGATAAACAGCACCCGGCCCTTGCCCGCAGCAGGCGACGAACCCGCAATAACCCGCCCCTGAGCACAGGACGACGCCAACAGCCCCTCGTTCTCCAACTCCGCTAACGCAATCCGCAAGGTCACCCGACTCGTCCCAATCTGTTCGCATAACGCCCGCTCCGACGGCAGAAATACCTGCCCCGCCGAACGTAATTCTGCGACCAACACCCGCATACGCTGCAAAACCGCGTCACGACGACAATTTTCCCGGCGATCCGCCATGATCTATCCCATCGGCAAAATGAGTTGAATTGTGGTGAAAACCCTATAAGTATACCACTGGTATTTTCATTGTCAACCCCCTACCGCCATTGGCCCGGCACCACCCAGTCCCAAAGAATCAGCCGTTGCCATTAAGACCACTTCACGCTGCTTGCTGGGAAAAAACGATTTGGGCGCTAAGGTAGCGTGTCGCCTTCCTCCTGCTGCACCTTAAGTTTGGTTAAGTTCTTAATGTTTGTGCGCACAGTTGAGGCGACTTTTTCGTTTCTGGATTGTATCGCGGGTTTTGGACTGGATTGGCGGTCGGCTTCCACGCTCATGCCGTGTCGAACTCAAGTCGCCATTCCCCTACGTCGATCTGACTCAAGGGTCTGGTCGTGATCGATCTTTTGAATTTGCACATCAAGTTTTTGATGGTGCCGTACCATGTCATCATCCGTTCGCGGATTGTATGCTTGACGCGATCCGGATTCTGGTGCTGCTGGAGACGGCGAAACAGGTTGCTGTGCAGCATGAGTTCCAAGATGATGTTGGCGATTTGCACGATGTGGTAATAGTTGGTTCCCGCGTGTCCCACTGTGCCGAACGCTTGTTCCAGTCCAAGTCCGTGACATTTCTGAACCTTGAATGCTTCTTCGATTTGCCAGCGCGTCCGACATACGTCGTCGAGCAGGTTGGTTGCCCTCCTTTTGTGAATGAAGATGCTGGTTGCGTAGACGAATTTATCCGTCTTGCCCTCGCTGCCTGTCTTGGTCATGGCCAGGACGTTGAGGCTGACCTTGGTTTTTCCGAATGTGTGTTGCACGTGGTTGGTCCAGGTGACCACGCGTTGCTTGCCATCGGCCGGGTCATCCTCTTTGACCCGGTTTCTGTGGTCGGCAGCCATTTTTTGTTCTGCTTTGGCAAGGAACGCGGATGTATTGTCCTTGACCGTCACCGATAGTTCCATGTGGTTTTTCCTGGTCAGATTAACGATGTCCTCGCACAGATAAAGCCCATCCATCAGGATAATCATGGGAAGTCTGGGATACTTGTCCCTCAGTCGGACCAGGAGCCTTTTGGCCGCTACCAGTTCGCTGTCTTGCTTGTTGTACTCGCCCCCCTCGGGATTCTCAATGGGTTCGGTCATCAACGGGATTCTTACCCCGCCTGGACAGACCATATGGGCCTCCAGCGCTGTCAACATGTGCTCAACCGTTCCATCTGAACGCGTTTTGTGGGTGGAGTGCGGCAGTTCCCGGGACGACGTGTGATAATGGACGCCGTCGATAGCGACGAGAAAATGCTTTTTCCCGGTGAGCGTTTCATCCGTGCGCATGCCGTCAAGGACTTTATTCCGGATAAGCCGGCCAAGCATCTTGTTGCGCATGCCGGCCAGTTCTTTCGGGGGAAGACCTTCCATGGAGTACTTCAAGGTGTCCGAATGGGGAAACCTCTCCATCTTGCCGCCAGTCAAGGTGTTCAGGTTGTCCAGGAAAGCCTGTTCGTCCTGCTCGTTGTCCGTGTCGCGATTGGCCGTGTTGCCCATCAGGCGTGACAGAACGCACAACATGACAATGACGTAAAGCGGGTAGGTAATGCGATCCTCTCGCCTGAAATCATTGATGTCGTCGACGTACCGGTTCAGCTGCGGAAAATAGGCGTCTATGACTCGGATGAGGTCGCCGTGGTTGATGCCAGGCTCGCGTTCCTGCGCTTTGCGGCCCGGGCGCGCGGAACATGAAGGCGTACCACCTTTTCCGCCAGCACGTCTATTTCCTTGAGCAGTTTCTTTACTCGCTTGTATTCGCTTGTCCATGCCTCAACCTCGTCGGCGATGCCGACTGGTATGTAGATGGCCTTGGTCTTGCCGGCGACCTTGCTGGTCACCGCACATGCGGGATGCGCTTCGCCACCCTTGGCGCAGGCGCAGGCGGGGTTTCCGCATACGCGTCGCTTGCGCACGAAGGTGCCCGACATGAACAGCCCGGCCTTTCCCAAAGCCTTGATTTTTGCATGCATCTGCGCCTTGAGGGTCTCGATGGATTCAGGCATTTCCATGGCCACATCTCCCTGATCAATAAAAACACGGATAAAACAAGCCGTATATATACGGCTCAGGTAATTTACGCCGTCAATAGCTGATTTCAAGGTGTTGCGCAAAAAAACCACCGAAAAAACACAAGAAAATTTAAAGATCGTATAATTACGGCTCAGATATTTTTTACAAAAAGACAAAAAAAGGCCTTTGCGAACTAATCGTCGCAAAGGCCTGGAGGATTCACGCACGATCCATGCGCGAACTATTTCTCATTCTTTGTTACTGGGCACCACCGGGTGTTGCCTCCGCAACAAAGAGCCGCCGGGACGGCGGCGCTCCCAGGTTCGATGCCGCCGGGACGGCGGCGCTCCCAGGTTCGATGCCGCCGGGACGGCGGCGCTCCCAGGAGTCCAACCGGTCCCCAATCAGTCCCCAGCGTCCAAAGCGTCAATCCCCACGGTCCAACTCGTCCCCACGGTCCAATCCATGAGATCATGCCTCATGAGTCAGTGAGTCCTCGCCCCAGCGCGCAGCCGCCGCCAAGAGCCGCCGGGACGGCGGCGCTCCCAGGAGTCCAACCGGTCCCCAATCAGTCCAATGCGTCCAAAGCGTCAATCCCCACGGTCCAACTCGTCCCCACGGTCCAATCCATGGGATCATGCCTCATGAGTCAGTGAGTCCTCGCCCCAGCGCGCAGCCGCCGCCAAGTGCCGCCGGGACGGCGGCGCTCCCAGGTTCAATGCCGCCGGGACGGCGGCGCTCCCAGGAGTCCAAAAAGTCCCCAATCAGTATCACGCCGTGGTTTGTTTCGCGCTATGCGTAGACTACAGTGAAAGTCATGTTTCACGGGCGTATTTATACACGTTCCATGCTTCAAAAATGGAGGACTTAGTGATGACTTGTCGCGTTTTTCTTGGTCTGCTTGCCCTGACTGCCGCCTATGCGTGGTCGCAGTCGCCCAATCTGGTACCCAACGGCGACTTTTCATTGCGGCCGCGTGATCCGCGCACGGCGGTGGGCTGGGAGCCCCAGGCGGCGGCGGGAACGGTAGTCATAGAAGTGGATCGCGACATTGACTTCAGAGGCTCGCCGGCTCTGCGCATCCGTTCGGGAGCCGATGGCGAAAAGAAGTGGCATTGGTCATCGCGGACGGTGCCGGGCTTGCGGGCGGGCACGCCCTACACTCTCAGCGCCTATGTGCGCACCGAGGGCCTGGGCGACGGATCGATGGCCTACATTTCGCTGAATTGTTATCGTGGCGCCGGCGCATCGAATCGCCTGCAGACCAACGACAGCCCCACCAAACTCAGCGGCACGACGGACTGGACGCGCATTGTCATGACCATTCCCGAGCTGGCCAAGGGCAGCTCGGAGGTGCGCGTCCACCTCTGTCTTTACGGCACGGGCACCGCTTGGTTCACCCAGGTTCAGGTTGAAGAAGGCCGCGACGCGACGCCTTTCCAGCCCGCCGACGCCGACCGCCGCGACGGCCATCAATCCGATGCACAACAGGCGCTGGCCCGCGAATGGCTAGCGGCCCTGCCCGCCAGCGCGCAACGCATCGCCGTGCTCGATCTGGGGCCGCTCGACCACCTCGGCCCCGGCCGCGCGCCGGCGGCAGTGCCCACACTAACCAAGGCGCTCGCCGCCAGCGGCTACCAGGCCGTCGCCATCCTGGCCGCACAGCTCATCAACGACCACTATTTCAACAGCGACAACTTCGAGCTGCTGGTCGTCCCCAGCGGCGATGTCTTCCCCGCCAACGCGCACACGGCGCTGACGCAATTCCTACAGGACGGCGGCCTGCTGCTGACCATGGGCGGCTACGCCTGCGACCGCCCCGTCAACCAAGACCGCGATGGCCGCTGGCGCGACCAGCGGGACATCCCACGCGACGGCCTGCGGCCGGACCAGCCCGTCGCCATCGGCGACGCCGGCCGCTGGCGCCCGTCCACCAACCGCAAAGACCGCCCGACGTTAATCAACGCCATCGCTGGCCCCGATGGCAGCGACGGCATTGAGATCGCCACGCCGGAATTGTCCGGCTGGGACACCGGCCTGTTCCGTTTTGCCGACGAGCTGCCGGCAGCATGGTCCGTCCTGAGCTTCTGGGTCAAAGGCGGCCCCGAAACCAGCCGCGCATGGTTCGAGCTCACCGAAGAGGACGGCTCGCGCTGGCACTACGCCGTCGAGCTGACACCCGAATGGCGCGAAGTCGTCATCACCATGGAGCAACTCACCTATTGGCATGACAACCCCAGCATCGGCCGCGGCGGTGATGGCGACTTCATCAATCCGCGCGCCGTGCAGCAGCTGTCCTTCGGCGTCGCCCTGGACATCGTCAAGACCGGCATGGCGCACCAGGCGGCCATCGCGGGACTGAAGGCGGGCGTCGATCCGCGCTGGCAGGAGCGCCTGGCCGTCTGGCCGCAGATCAACACCCGGCGCGCCCGCATTCGCGACGCCATGTGGCCCAAGGCGACCCAGATTGGCGCCTTCGACCCGTCCTTCCCCTTACGCGACGTCGCCCGCACGGCATCGGCGCCGGAAGCCGCCGGGATATTCCCGCAGTTGACCCTGCCGGGCGCGGTCGGCGGCTGGTCGGCGGTGGCGATGCTCGGCCTCAACGGCCATGGCTTCGGCCCGAACCACGCGCGCTGGCTGCCCCTGCTGGAATGCTACGACGGCGCTGGCAGTTCCCGCGGCCACGCCGCAGCTGTCATCAGGCATTTCGGCGGCGTGTTCTCCGGCTCATCGTGGGCGATCTTTGGCGTCAACGACCGCGATCTTTTCAGTGCGGACAGCCCCGTGCTGAATACATTGCTGCCGCCGCTGCTGGCGCAGCTCCTGCGCCGTTACTTCCTCCACGACACCACTACGGGCTACGCCTGCTATCGTCACGGCGAAACCGCCGAATTCAAAACCACGCTGAGCAACTACGGCGACAAGGACATCAGCACCGTGGTCCGTTTCACGCTCAAAGACGAAGCCAGCGCCGTCCTGGCCACTTGGGACCAGCCGACGACAGTGGGGCCCATGGCCAGCCAGACGCTAACCCAGGCCTGGCCCGTGCCCGCCGACGCCCCCGACTACATCGACTTCAGCGCCGAACTCTGGGAAGACGGCCGCTGCCTCGACCGCGAAGAAGGCGCGGTGGTCATTTGGACCCCCGCCGTCATCGCCTGCGGCCCCAAGCTGGCCAAGGACGGCCTGATGCTCAGCATCGACGGCCAGGCGCGCTTCACCATGGGCTGCCAAAACTACTGGGGCCAGCACAACTCCGTCACCGCGCGCTCGCCGCGCGCTTTCAATCGCGATTTCAAACAGATGCGCGAACACCATCTGCGCTGGTCGCGCTGCTTCCTGCCCATCAAGAACGAGAGCGACGCCCGCGTCAGCGACGCGATTGTCCAGCTGGCGCAGAAGCACGGCATCGTCCTCTACCACACGCCAAACCTCAGCAACACCCTCGAAGAATGGTCGCTCGCCCAGCAACGCCAGAGCGCCAGCGACATCGGTCGGCGTTACCGGGACGTGCCCGGACTGGCACTGGACATCTGCAACGAACCCAGCATGAAATTCGCCGCACCGGGTTTTGAGCAGGCCCTCGGCCACGCTCCCAAGCCCGATGGCCACTGGGCAGACCCGCAGGTGCACAACACCTGGCGCCTGGTCAGCGACGCCCAACGGCGCTGGGCCCAGAACAGCCGCGACGCCATCAGGGCCGAAAAGCCCGCGTTGCCCGTGTCGATCGGCTGGAGCCAAGGCTGGTCCGGGGGCGTTGCCGCCAAAGACCCGCTGCTGGCTTCGCTTGACCTCGATTTCACCGACCGGCACTACTACGGCACGCCTGCGGCCTTCGCCGGCCATGTCAAAGACGTCGATTTGCGGGTGCTGGGCAAGCCCCTCATCGTCGGCGAATGCGGCGCCAAGAACCACCCGACCTTCAAGGAGCAGGACCCCTGGCGCAACGGCGATGACGACGAGAGCTACAGCCGGCGTTTCCTCTACCTGGTCCACCACGCTTTCGGTTTCGGCGCCACGGCGCTGCTGTCCTGGCATTGGCGCGATCCCATGGAAGGCATCTTCCCCTGCGGGCTCATCCATCAGACCGGCACGCCGCGACCAACCGCCGCTCTCTACAGCGACATGGCCCGCGTCTTCGGCTTGCTCGAACTGGTCGACAACCCGCCCGACGTCGTGCTGCTACTGCCGGACTACCTCCGCCACACGCCCAAACGCGGTACCCTCACTGAGGCCGCGCATAATGTCACCGACGCCCTTCTCTGGCACGGCGCCAATCTGTCGCTTCTCCCCGATTCGCTGGCAAGCGAGCTGCCCGCCAGCGTGAAGCTGGTGATCTATCCCCTGCCCTACGTGGTCAGCGACGATACGCTGCAGGCCCTCACGGCATTCGTCCAGCGTGGCGGCGTGCTCTGGCTCTCCGGCGACATGTCGCGCGACAGCGCTAATCCCGGTGGCGACCCCATCCCCGCGCGCCTGGAGGCGCTCTGCGGCGTGCGCCCCACCGCGCTGCTGGCAGCCGAACCCATGGTCGCCGGCCCCGACACGCTGCCGCCGGTCGCCGCCGGCCCCCTCGCCGGCCAGCAGTTCCGGCCTGCCATGGCCCTGGAGCTAACCACGGCGCTGCCCTGGTTCAGCGCCGGCGACACGCCAGTGGTCGTGCAGAATCGCCTAGGCGCCGGGACGGTCGCCTTCACCGCCGATCCGCTGGAAATCAGCAGCCTCAATCGCCACGCCATGCGCGTCATCTACGGCAAACTGCTCAAACAGGCCGGCGCCCAGACGACCCGCCACGCCGATACGCCCGACGACCTCACCACCTTCCGCGTCCCCGGCCGCAATGGCACCGCTTGGGTCTTCTGGAACAACGGCCTGGACAGCATCAACGCCGTCCACAACGACATCACCCTCCCCGTCGCCGCCGGCTACGGCGCCTGCCTCATCATCGGTCACGACGACCGCATCATCGCCCTCGAAGCACATGGCGATGTCCGCCGCGGCAACAAGGTCGTCGCCAAACTCAATGGCCACGGCTTCGTCGTCATCGAGAAATGATCCGACGGATCTTCTGTCTATTATCGCGGACGGATCGGACGGATCGGACGGATCGGACGGATCAGACGGATCGTTGACTTGATCGGTCCGATCGGTCCGATCGGTCTGATCGGTCTGATCACAGTAACAAAGAATGAGAAATAGTTCGCGCATGGATCGTGCGTGAATCCTCCAGGCCTTTGCGACGATTAGTTCGCAAAGGCCTTTTTTTGTCTTTTTGTAAAAAATATCTGAGCCGTAATTATACGATCTTTAAATTTTCTTGTGTTTTTTCGGTGGTTTTTTTGCGCAACACCTTGAAATCAGCTATTGACGGCGTAAATTACCTGAGCCGTATATATACGGCTTGTTTTATCCGTGTTTTTATTGATCAGGGAGATGTGGCCATGGAAATGCCTGAATCCATCGAGACCCTCAAGGCGCAGATGCATGCAAAAATCAAGGCTTTGGGAAAGGCCGGGCTGTTCATGTCGGGCACCTTCGTGCGCAAGCGACGCGTATGCGGAAACCCCGCCTGCGCCTGCGCCAAGGGTGGCGAAGCGCATCCCGCATGTGCGGTGACCAGCAAGGTCGCCGGCAAGACCAAGGCCATCTACATACCAGTCGGCATCGCCGACGAGGTTGAGGCATGGACAAGCGAATACAAGCGAGTAAAGAAACTGCTCAAGGAAATAGACGTGCTGGCGGAAAAGGTGGTACGCCTTCATGTTCCGCGCGCCCGGGCCGCAAAGCGCAGGAACGCGAGCCTGGCATCAACCACGGCGACCTCATCCGAGTCATAGACGCCTATTTTCCGCAGCTGAACCGGTACGTCGACGACATCAATGATTTCAGGCGAGAGGATCGCATTACCTACCCGCTTTACGTCATTGTCATGTTGTGCGTTCTGTCACGCCTGATGGGCAACACGGCCAATCGCGACACGGACAACGAGCAGGACGAACAGGCTTTCCTGGACAACCTGAACACCTTGACTGGCGGCAAGATGGAGAGGTTTCCCCATTCGGACACCTTGAAGTACTCCATGGAAGGTCTTCCCCCGAAAGAACTGGCCGGCATGCGCAACAAGATGCTTGGCCGGCTTATCCGGAATAAAGTCCTTGACGGCATGCGCACGGATGAAACGCTCACCGGGAAAAAGCATTTTCTCGTCGCTATCGACGGCGTCCATTATCACACGTCGTCCCGGGAACTGCCGCACTCCACCCACAAAACGCGTTCAGATGGAACGGTTGAGCACATGTTGACAGCGCTGGAGGCCCATATGGTCTGTCCAGGCGGGGTAAGAATCCCGTTGATGACCGAACCCATTGAGAATCCCGAGGGGGGCGAGTACAACAAGCAAGACAGCGAACTGGTAGCGGCCAAAAGGCTCCTGGTCCGACTGAGGGACAAGTATCCCAGACTTCCCATGATTATCCTGATGGATGGGCTTTATCTGTGCGAGGACATCGTTAATCTGACCAGGAAAAACCACATGGAACTATCGGTGACGGTCAAGGACAATACATCCGCGTTCCTTGCCAAAGCAGAACAAAAAATGGCTGCCGACCACAGAAACCGGGTCAAAGAGGATGACCCGGCCGATGGCAAGCAACGCGTGGTCACCTGGACCAACCACGTGCAACACACATTCGGAAAAACCAAGGTCAGCCTCAACGTCCTGGCCATGACCAAGACAGGCAGCGAGGGCAAGACGGATAAATTCGTCTACGCAACCAGCATCTTCATTCACAAAAGGAGGGCAACCAACCTGCTCGACGACGTATGTCGGACGCGCTGGCAAATCGAAGAAGCATTCAAGGTTCAGAAATGTCACGGACTTGGACTGGAACAAGCGTTCGGCACAGTGGGACACGCGGGAACCAACTATTACCACATCGTGCAAATCGCCAACATCATCTTGGAACTCATGCTGCACAGCAACCTGTTTCGCCGTCTCCAGCAGCACCAGAATCCGGATCGCGTCAAGCATACAATCCGCGAACGGATGATGACATGGTACGGCACCATCAAAAACTTGATGTGCAAATTCAAAAGATCGATCACGACCAGACCCTTGAGTCAGATCGACGTAGGGGAATGGCGACTTGAGTTCGACACGGCATGAGCGTGGAAGCCGACCGCCAATCCAGTCCAAAACCCGCGATACAATCCAGAAACGAAAAAGTCGCCTCAACTGTGCGCACAAACATTAAGAACTTAACCAAACTTAAGGTGCAGCAGGAGGAAGGCGACACGCTACCTTAGCGCCCAAATCGTTTTTTCCCAGCAAGCAGCGTGAAGTGGTCTTAATGGCAACGGCTGATTCTTTGGGACTGGTCTGATCAAATTGCCGCAAAGTAGCCGGTTGACAGCCTGTTTGCGGGGGCTATCTTTGATGGTTTTTTCCCATTCCGCAGGCAGCGACTGCTGTTGCGGACATAGTGTTTCAGGTTGTGAAAGGAAGATCATGAACATCGCACGCTGGGTCGGAGTCATTGTGCTGTTGGGCCTGCTGGCCCGTGCCGAAGTCCCGGAATTGACGGCCTTGGTCCCACAGGCAACGGGCTACGAATTGATCGCGAAGCTTGACCCGACGGCCTACGCGGGCAGCGGCTATACCATTGACCGCAGCGAGATCCTCGGCGGCGATGTCAAACGCATCGGCTACCTGCTGAAATTGACGGACAAACAGGGCGAGCTCTCGTGGGTGTTCGCAGCCATGGACCCCTTCATCACCGACATCGCCCGCCTCGGCATGCCCACGCCTGGCGGCGACATCTTCCAGGACTACGTCACCAACCTGGAGGTCTTCAGTAATGTCCCCGCCATTAAAACCGGCGCCTTCCCCAAGGGCAATGTCGAAATCTGGGGCTGCAATTACGGCGGCACCAACAACAAGAATATCCCCGGCGCCACCAGTGCGTTCGATTTCGGCGACCAGCCCGACAGCAATGGCAATGGCAACTACGGCTGCCTGCAGGTACATAACTACGAACAAAAGCAGGTCGTGCTCGCCTTTAATAAATTCACTGCCGGGAAAACTTGCGACCTGGGCATCGGCAACAACACCGACGTCGAAGCGAACTTCGGCGGCAGCAAAACCCCCAATCCCGACTGGACTTTCAGTAGCAGCGGCCAGAACTACCAGCAGGCCGAGCTCTTCATCGTCGCCAAAATCGACAACCTCACCGTAAAAGAAGTCGTCCTGCTCGATGGCAATAAGGCGTCCCTCACCGGCACCCTCGACCGCGAACAGGCGCTCTTCGCCCCCGGCGAAGAAATGGCCTTTAACCTCGTGGCCGATTTCCAAGGCCAAGAGCCCAGCAATGACTACTTCATCACCTGGGAACGCACCGGCGACGACGGCGTCAAGGACTCCGGCAAAGCCAAAGTCGGCCCAGAACCCCTGGTAATCAAGACCAGCCTCGACCGCCCCGGCTTCGTCCGCATTCTCGCCTATCTCGTGGACAAAAATGGCAAGCGCGTCACCAAAAAAGTCATGCGCCGTGGCAAAGAAGCACAGGAAAACCTCTTCTTTGACGGCGGCGCCGGCGTCGACATCGACAAACTCCAGGGCGTGCCCGAACCAGCCGACTTCGACGCCTTCTGGGCCAAGCAGAAGGCCCGTCTGGCCGCCGTGCCCATGAATGCCCGCCTCGACGAGCAGCCCAGCAAAGACCCCAAGGTGAAGATTTATGCGGTGAGCATCGACTGCCCGGGCCCGCGGCCCGTCACGGGCTACCTGACGGTACCGGCGGACGCCAAGGAGAAGTCCCTGCCGGTGAGCGCCTCTTTCCACGGCTACGGCACCAGCATTCAGCGCGCGCCCAGCGGTGGCTCCGACACCAGCATCAACTTCAGCGTCAACGCCCACGGCTACGACCTCGGCCAAAGCGACGACTATTACAAGGCCTTCTTCGAGTCCATCAAGTCCAATGGCCAGGGCTACGCCTTTGATCCCGTCCAGAATGCCGATCCCGAAACGGCCTATTTCAATGGCATGGCCTTGCGGGTGATGCGCGCCCTCGAATACCTCAAGAGCCGGCCGGAGTGGGACGGCAAGACTCTCACCGTCGGCGGCGGCAGCCAGGGCGGCCTGCAGACGGTCTGGGCCGCCGGCCTCGACACCGACGTCGTCAAAGCCAGCGCGGGCGTGCCATGGTGCTGCGACCTCGGCGGCGTAACCCTCGGCCGCATTACCGCCGGCTGGCGCCTGCCCTACGTTGAAGCACTGAATTACTACGACCCCATCAACCACGCCAAGCGCATCCCGACCAGCTGCTATGTGGACATCAATCGCGCCGGCCTGGGCGATTACACCTGCCCACCCTCCGGCGTGGCCATTCTCTACAACAACATCCGCGGCCCCAAACGCATCAACTGGGTACAGGGTTCCACGCACGGCTATGTGCCGCCCAAAGCCCAGACCTTCGTCTTGGAGCAGAAATAACCACGGCCTGATCGGCGATTACAATTCACGGGGCCCAGTCTTGATACCAAAGCAAGACCGGGCCCTATTTTTTCAGCACCATCATTACAATAAGGAGCTTACTAATGCACATCACCAGCGACATCCATCTGCACAGCAATCTCTCGGCCTGCGCCAAACCCGAATCGACGCCAGCAGCATTGCTCAAGGCCTGCCGTGACCAGGGCATCCGCACCATCGGCTTTTCCGACCACCTGTGGGACAAGGCCGTGCCCGGAGCGTCAAAGTGGTACCAGCCCCAGGACGTCGACCACGTCCTCAGCATCAAAAAGGCCCTCGCCAGCGATGAATGCCAGGAGCTCAGCCGCGGCCTGAAAATCCTCGTCGGCTGCGAAACCGAATTCCTCGGCGGCAAGCAGGTCGGCATATCCCGCGATGCCGCCAGTCTCTTCGATTTCGTCCTCATTCCACCAGACCATTTCCACATGAAGAACTACGTCTTCCCAGCGGACGTGACCGACCCCGATGGCATCAAGACGATCATGATCCGGCGCTTCATGGAAATCATGGCGCTGGACCTGGCCACAGCCGTCGTCCATCCTTTCCACGCCATGGGCTTCACGCCGGAGATGCCCTACACCGTCCAGTCGCGCATCAGCGACAACGAATACTGCGAGTGCTTCATCGCCGCCAAACAGGCCCGCTGCGCCATCGAACTCAATGGCTGCGCCGCCAGGCGCGACGAAACCCACGGCTCCGGCGATGACCAGTTCTCGCCCGAGTACATCCGCATGATGACCATCGCCCGCGAATGCGGCTGCACCTTCAGCATCGGCAGCGACGCCCATTCCCCAGAATCAATCATCGGCGGCGTCCACAAACGCCTGGAACGCTTCGCCGACGCCTGCGGCATCACCGACATTCTCCAGCTCTGAACAGCAGTCTTTTATCGCGGACGAATCGGACGGATCCGACTGATCCGACTGATCCAATCGACGATCGGTCCGATCAGTCCGATCAGTCCGATCAGTCCGCGATATCAAAAAAGAAGATCTGTCCGATCAGTCCGCGATAAAAGACCGTTGCTCCGACTGATCCGACTGATCAAATCGACGATCGGTCCGATCCGTCCGATCAGTCCGATTCGTCCGCGATAGAAGACCGTTGATCCGACGGCACGTCGGCTTAATCCCATGGCATGCGGAACCGCCGGGGCTACATTACGGCCTCGGGTCACCAGGCCGATTTGCCCATGCCCATGCCCGTGCCCATGCCCATGCCCATGCCCGTGCCCGTGCCCGTCCTCCCGCCGCCAATTTGCCCGAACTTCCCGCCACATCGAGGTAATCCCATGGCCATGCTGAGTGAATGTGCTGTCGAAGCCGCCGTCATCCGCGATTTATTCGAACGCCGTAACAGCCCAGTGGCTCTTTTGGGCGACTTCTGCCTTGACGCGTATTGGGAGATCGACCCCACGCGCAGCGAGACGTCACTAGAGACCGGCCTGGCAACGCAGCCGGTGTCGCGCCAGCGTTATTCCCTAGGCGGCGCTGGCAATGTCCTCGCCAATCTCTGCGCCTTGCAGGCCGGACAGGTGTCGTGCATTGGCGTGGTCGGCGCCGATCTCTTTGGTGACTACCTGGCCAAGCTGGTCCACGGCTGCAACTGCGACGCGCCAAGTCTCATCTGGAAGATCCCCGGCGGCGCCTACCAGACGCCGGTGTACTGCAAGCCCATGCTGGCCGGCCGCGAGCTGCCCCGCTTCGACCTGGGCGTAGCCAACGACATACCTGAGGCCATCCAGGAAGAAGTCTTCCGCGCCTTCTGTGATATCTGCAAATGCGTGAAGGTCCTGGCCATCAACCAGCAGCTCAAGCGCGGCCTGCACCAGCCCTACCTGCGGCGACGCCTCGCCGACTACCTAGCCAGCCATCCCGAGGTCGTTGCCATCTACGATGGCCGGGACTACCTCGATGCCTATCCCGCCGCCGTGCTCAAACTCAATGCCCGCGACGCCGCGCGACTGGCCTTCGCCCGCGACGACGCGCCCGCGCTGGACGCCGGCGATGCCCTGCTACAGCGCTTCCGCCGCCCTGTCGTCATCACCGACGGCGCCAACGGCTGCTATGTCTTTGAACTCGACTTGACGACGCACATCCCGGCCATCCCCAGCTCGGGCCCAATAGACATTGTCGGCGCCGGCGACAGCTTCCTCGCCGGCCTGGCTGTGGGCTACGCCGCCAGCCGCGACTGGGTCAAAGCCGCACAACTCGGCACCTGCTGCAGCGCGGTATCCATCCGCAAAATCGGCCAAACCGGCAGCGCCACCCCTGAAGAAATCGCCGAGATCCTCCGCCAGGACACTAAATAAGCAAAATCGACGGCTATCGCTGGCCCCTCGCCAGAGGGGCGGACACGCAGGTCCGCCCCTACAAAAGGCGACGGCCATCAACGGCCTGCGGATATTCCTGCGCCGTAGGCGCTTAACCATGCTTAACCCCAGGCTTTAGCCTGGGGTTAGAGCCTCCCAAGGGCCGTGCCTCGTAGAGGCACCACAGAAGAGCAGCCTCTATGTCCGCCCAGCCATCGCCCGTCCGACTGCGCTCGGCTGCCTGCGACCGGGGCGGACACGCAGGTCCGCCCCTACAAATAACACTCCTTTCGCGGCGGGCGGACGACGAGCCCCACCCCCAAAAAACAATCTGCGCACATCTGCGTTATCTGCGGATAGATGCATGTAGTCCCGCGCCGTTATTCCACGACCAGTTCGAAGAAGGTCGTCGGACTCTCGATGGTGGCGGTATTGACGGCGACGGTGGCGACGCCGTCGCGTGCGGTCACCGGCAAGTTCTGCAGGCGTTGGCCGTCGAAGCCCAATGCGTAGAGCGCAAGCCGATCGGCGCGCTGATGACGCAGCAGCAAGGCAAAATCACCGGCCTGCAGGAGCACGGGCGAGCGGCCGCTGTTGATCATTTTTTGGCGGCCGGGGCCGAGAGTCGTGTTGGAATTAACCACTGATGTCGAGTAAACAAGCACAACGCGGTCGCTGGCGGCCAGTTCATCGCCGCGCATGGCGCAGGCGGCGATGCATGCCGGCACGCTGCTCTTGAGGACGGTCATAGCGCCGAGGACGACGGGTAGCGCGCCGCCGATGTCCAAGCTGACGGCCTCGCTGCGCGGCGTGACCACGGTCAGACGGCGGTCCTGGCTGTACATGGTGACTTCGCCGGTGTCGCTCTGGTAAATACCAGCGTCGTGGTCGCTGGCGTTGGTCGCCGGCAGCGCGCCGCGCTGCTTGAGTGTCGCGATAGCCTCGCTCAAGGCGAAAGTGCCGTCCTTGCTTTCCACCACGTTGACGAACCAATCGTGGGCATCGACTGTGGCGATGCCAGCCGGCAATATCTGCATGGCCGGCGGCGCGCCCGGGAAGGTCTTCGGCGCGGGCCGCGCCCAGGGGAAAGCGATGGTGAAGCCCGTAATCAGGGCCAGTCGCGATTGCTCGGCGGACACCGCGCCGTCGGCAACGCCGTCAGCGACGAGCACTTCTTCGGGCACGACCAATTCCACGCGTTGCCGGGCTTTGCTGACGTCGCCGCGCTGGAACAGACAGGCAGTCAGGAACTGGCTGGCACGCACAATCGGCGAGCTGTAGCAGGAAAATGCCCCGACGTAGCTGCGCGCACCCGCAAAAGCCACTGGCCCAGAATGAACTTCGAGCGCGTTGAAGCCCTGCAGGGCCGAGTAGGCGCCAAAGACCATGCCGCCCTCGTACTGATAGGGATTCCAATAGCAGTGGTTGTATTCGCTGACGATGAAGGGCCGGCCCGCAATGCGCGACGATGTGGTGTTGCGCCAGTAATTAGCCGCGTCGGCCAGCGAGCTGGCCTGACCAACAGTGCAACCCGGCGCACCCCAGCCACCGGCGGGATGCTGGTAGTAGGTGTTCATCTCAATCACCTGCGACGCCTCCCAGCGCACCGCGCTATCGCCAATCTTCTTCGACAGATTGTACTGGGTGGTCAAACCGCTGTAGCCCGTCCCACGCACCACGCCCTCGCACCATGCCGCGCACTCCTTGCTCAACGCCATGCGTAACAGCGAGAATTCATTGGCCATGGCGGTGCCGCGGCCACGGTGGCCCATAATGGGCAGCGGTGCGGCAGCCAAGGGCGCGCCGCCGAGTTCGGCGGCCAGCGCCGCCGGCAGGTCCTTGCCCTCATAGCGGGCGACCAGCCATTCGCGCCAACGCCGTTCCAACGCGGCTTTGGCGTCGGGATAATTCTCCAGGACCGCGCCAATGCGCTCAAAACCCAACTCGTGCTCGTTGTAGTATTCCACAAAGGCAATAGCCGGGTCGTCCCGCCAATGCAACTTGGTATAGGGGTTGTAGTGATTGAGGACGGTCTCCGCGCCATACTGAAAATGCCCCCTCTGCCAGGCGCCACCGAGGTACATCATCAGCTTATGCATGTCACGATCTTCAAAATTCTTGCCGCGGTTCTGCGGCGCATCGTAGAGCGTGAAGGAAAAGACGACCATGTGGCAGTAAATGCCCTCTTGCTTGAGTGCATGAACGAGGTAATCCCAGCGATCGAGTTGCCGTGGATTGATCTGCATCGGGCCGTCGCTGCCTTCGCAGAGCGTGCGGTCGAAGACGCTGTGGAAACGGAAAAGCCGGTAGCCCTGGCGGCGCGCAGCTTGGGCGAATTCGTGGGCGCGAGCGCGGAACTGCTCGTCGTCATCGACGTTGAGTACGCCCGAGGGTATGCCGTTGAAGCCGAGGAGGCGCAGTGGCGTGGCCGGATCGTCGGCAAGGACCAGCTCGCCGTCGTCGCGAATCGCCATGCGGCCGAGTGTCCCGGCGGGCGCGGCAACCTGTTCGGACAGGTCCAAGGCCGTACCGGCCTTGATCACGGGGTCGGGCATGGACACCGGCCGCCATTCGTCGTTGGCCACGTACTTGATCGGCGGCTGCGGCACGCCGCAGACAAAACGCCAGCCCTGCGATCCAGCCAGGACTTTCACGGCGAGCACATTGCGTCCGCTGTCCACATTCAGGGCCACGGGGTGGTCGTCGGGAACCAATTTGGCGGAGCGGTTGCCGTCCTTGAGAGTGCTGTAGATGGGCTGGCCATTGAGGGTGATGTCCATCCACCAGTCGGCAGCAAAACCGAGGGCGATGACGCCGGGGCCGTCGCAAACGAAGTCGTTGATCAGCACGGCGACCTGCTTTTCGGACACAGCGCCGCCGGCGAGCGCCGCCAGGTCAATTGCGCCGTCCTGCAGTGCGGCACGCTGAGGCGTGACGTCTGCGCCCGCCCGGCCCGGCAAAGACGCCGGCGTCGCGGCGGGCAACGCCGTATCTGCGGCGACATCAAGGAAGACCAGCCATTCGAACGACAGCGCCGTCGCGGGATACTCCTGCGCCAGCTCCAGGCGTATATCCGAGATTTCCACATGGCCCTGGAGTTTGCTGAGATTGAGCGTGAGGTTATTGGGCGTGGCGTTTTCCTGCAGAGCCACGAAAGACGCCTTGACGCGAGTGCGGCCGGACTGCACATCGACATTTTCGGCCAGGCCGAGGACTGAATGCGGCGAGGAACTGAGCTGGAATAGATGGCGCGTGGTGCCGGGCTGGTCGGTCTCCACCGTGTAGCTCAGCTGGTAGCGCTGGCCGTCTTGCAGGACATGCCGTTGAATCAGGAGGATGTCGGTGGCGCCGAGGGCCGTCCCCGGTTGAATGTCCAACACCAGCCGGCCATCTTTGACGACGTGGGCGACGACGGCGGCTGGGGCTTTCTTACTGAAAGACCAGCTGTTGAGACCGTCCTTGAAATCACCGTTGATGATGAGATTCTCAGCGGCGACGGTGCTGCCAGCGGCGGCCAGCAGAAACAGCGCGGCGGTCAATCCGGCAAAATGGCTTTTCGCGGTGATCATGGTCTGTCGCTCCTTTGGTTTTCAATGCCTGACTGCAGTTCGCCAGCGTCGTTTGGCCTCATGTTATCCTGCCGCGCGCCTCTCCTCGCGCGGCATCGTGCACAGGCCGTGGTCAACGCACGATGATTTCGTACCACACGGTCTGATAGTCGGGGCCGATGACAATTTTGGCGCCGGCGCCTTCGGGTCCGGCTTGGACGGGCACTTCGCCTTTGCGTTCGCCGGCGCCATCGAGGGCGTAACAGCGCACGCGGTCGGCGTTGGCCTTGAGGGTCAGCTCGGCGGGGATGCCCTCGGCGACCACCGGGCCCTTGCCCCAGTCCGTAAGGCTGATCAGCTTGGATGCGTGTTCTTCGATGACCATGCCGTCATTGCCGCAGTAGCCGGTGGCGGCCAGGAGAATGCGGGCGGGACCGGCGGCGCCGAAGCCCGTGGCGTCATGAGATAACAACGACACCGTCGCCCACCCCAGGCGCGTGTCGCCCACCGCCAGGCTGACTTCCCCGAGATCGACCGCGCGGCCGCGCGGAAAGCCCGAGAAGAGCTTGGTGTTGGGTGTATTGACCAGCCAATAGCAGGCGTCCGGGATATCGCGGTTCCAGATGAGCTCGCCGGTGTCGCTGCTGATCACCGGACCGGCGGGGACCACCAGCGATTCTGGCGCGGGCGCGTTTTCGCCGGTGAAGGCCACGGCGCATTTATGCACCAGCGGGTGATTGGCGTGGAAGCCGGCGTGAGTGATGCTTTGGCCGACGCTGCTGGAGCTGGCCAAGTTTTCCAGGTACTTCTCCTGGTCGGGAACGGCGATCAGGCTTTGGCGCGCTTCCTCCACATCCCCGCGCAGGTACATGGTCGCGCAGGCCGGAAAATGCGCCAGCACGTCCGTACGGGCAATGATGCTGAAAAAGTAGCTGTTCATGGGCGGCTCGAAGTCCGGCCCGTGGTTGTAGGTGTACTCGAAGACGCCGTCCCAGCCCTGAAAGCGACCGTAGGCACGCAGCATCGGCTGGCCTTCGGCGCCGTACAGGTTGGGAAAGGGATGGTTGTACTCGCTGACGGTAAAAGGCTTGCCTGCAACCCGCTGCGCCGCCAAACTGCGGACACAGGACAGCGAATTGACCATGGACTCGTTGCGAATGCGCCAGTCCTTGTTCACCGGACCGGGATGGCACCAGTAGCTGTGATGGTCAACATAATCTAGTCGCGCCTGAACCGGCGGCGGGCTGTACCCCAGCTGCGTGCCGGAGACCACCGCGCGGCATTTGAGCTCATCGCGCAGAAACAGATACATCTCGTCATGCCAGTAGCGATCTTCCGTCGCGCACAGGAAACGCGCGAAATCCAGGCGCGCGGTCTTCGGCGCAAAGGCCGACGATCGGATGATCGGCACCGTCCCTTCGGCAAGCGTGCCCTCCAAGCGGTACTGCTCGTGAACACCGCTTTGCAGGGACAAGTTGTCGATCTCATACTCGCCGTCAACAAAGCGGGTGATCTGCACCTGCGCCAAGTCGGAATCCTCAGTGGCCTCGAAACTGTAGAGGATCTCACGCCACGCATCAGTGATCATCACCCGGCGAACCAAGCCGAGGGACTTCCAGCCGCCGGCAGTCTGGGCAACGCCCAAGCCGAGCTCGACCCGCCGACCATCCACGCGCCGGACGCGGAAAGAGAGGGTGTAATTCTGGCCCGCTTTCACGCTAACACCGCGGTAGAGCTTCGGATAGTACTCTTCGCCACGGCGGGTCACCGTCAGATGTAGTAGGCCATCGCGCACTTCGGCGCTCGCCGCGCCACTTTGGCCGGTGGCGATCACCCAGGGCTCAGCCGTGAAGTCCACGGGGGCGTCAAAGCGTCCTTCGGCGATCTGTTCGTCGTGAAGCGGCTCGGGCTTCCAGGCCCAGGCGGCGCGCCGAGCGTCGTCCGTGCCGTACTTGGCCTTAAGCCAGTCATTCCATTGCCGGCGGAATTCGCCACCGATCTTCGGCCCGAGCCAGTCGAGACCGCCGCCGCCGTACTGGTTCCAGAGGGCGTTCTCGTTATTGATTTCGATCATGGCGACGCACGGGTCGTCAGTATACGCCATGCCCGTGTAGGTGTTGACGCGGGTAAGCAGCTCGCGAGCGTAGTCTTTCTGGTGCTGGATAAGCGGCCCGTAGAAGCTATCGACGCCCTTGTTGGCCCATGGCGTGCGTTCGTCAATGCCATCCCGTTTGTCCAGCTGGCGGCCAACATGGAGGTTCATGTTGGTGTATATCCCCCGTTTCTTCAGCGCGGCAACGAGGTAATCCTGGCGATCGCGCTGCTCTGAATCGAGGCGCAGCTGCGTTTCCGGGTCGGCGGCGATAATGCCGGGCAGCGCCGGCGTCATGAAATTGCCGTAGGGCGTGTCGAAGTAGTGCAGACGGACGCAGTTGATGCCCAAGCGCGCAAGGCGCTCGGCGAGTTTGTCGGCGTCAGCGTGGGTGGGAAAGTTGGCCGGACCAGTGAGGTTCGTGCCGTGAAGCCGAACGGGGCCGGCGTCATTGACGAAACGGCCATCGACAATGCGGATCTGCCCATCGCGCCCTGCCGGCGTCGGCAAGAGCTTGGCGACGCTGCTGGCGTTGTCGGCACCGCCATAGCTGATCATGAAAGGAAAAAGTGGCGCGTCAGCAGCGATGCCCGAAGCGCAACACAAGACGGTACAAAAGCCGACAAGATTGGTAAAACGCATGGTGGCGTGGTCCTCTTTTGGGGTTGTCAGCCGCGTCGGGGCGGACCAATGTGTCCACCCCAGCCCGATCCGACTGATCTAGTCGACGATCCGACTGATCCGACTGATCCGACTGATCAAGTCGACGATCCGTCCGATCCGTCCGATCCGTCCGATCCGTTCGCGATAAAAGACAGTAGATCCGACAGATCCGACTGATCCGACTGATCACATCGACGATCCGTCCGATCCGTCCGATCCGTCCGATCCGTCCGCGATACAAGACAGTAGATCCGACTGATCGGTCCGCGAAAAACCGCGTCGGGGCGGACCGATGTGTCCGCCCCAGTCCGATCCGATCTGCGCTAGCCCTTCACGCCGCCGAGCATAATGCCCTTGACGAGTTGTTTCTGCATGAGGATGAAGATGATGATCATGGGCAGCACGCTCATGGCGACGGCGGCCATGAGGAGATTTGTCTGCTGGCCCTGGCTGGACTGGAAGGCCAGCATGCCGATGGGCAGGGTGTATTTGTCCGGGCTCTTCATCATCACCAGCGGCCAGAACATGGAGTTGTAGTTGCCGATGAAGGTAAAGATGGTCAGCGTGATCATCGCCGGCCGCGCCAGCGGCAGGATGATCTCCCAATAAAGCTGCCACTTGGAGGCGCCGTCAATCTCGGCGGCCTCGTCCAGCGACTTGGGGATATTCATCATGAACTGCCGCATCAAGAAGGTCCCAAAGGCCGAAAAGGCCGAGGGAATGATCAGGCCCAAATAAGAGTTGACCAGGCCGAGGCGGATCATGTTCTGGTAATTGGGAATCATCATCACCAGGCCGGGCAACATCATGGTCGACAGGTACATGAAGAACACCCGGTCGCGGCCCTTCCACTCCAAACGCGAAAAGCTGAAGGCCGCCAGACTGCTGGTAAAGACTTGCAGAAAGGTCACCCACGCCGCCACAAAGATCGAATTCCAGTACCAGCGGCCAAACTCAATGCCGCGCATGCGGAAGACATCGGGATAATTCCGCCACTGGAATATCGTCGGCAGCCAACTATCGAACTCGACTTCTTCCAGCAGCTTGAGGCTGGTGAGAATCATCCAGGTGAAAGGTAGGATCATCAACAGCGCGATCAGCGACAGGCCGATATGCAGAAGCGTCGTCCGTGTCAGCCGCGCGCCAGTGGTATTTTTCTTTTTAGTCGCCATCGCCGTGCTCTCTTGAGTTACTCGTTGGTGTAGCGGTTGCCGAATTTCCAGTTGAACATCGTCACCACGAACATCAGCAGGAACAGCAACCAAGCGACTGCCGATGCGTAGCCGAGACGGCCGGTGGCAAAGCCCTGCGTATAGATGTAGTAGGACAGCGTGGTGGTCGACCCGGCGGGGCCGCCGTTGGTCATAACACGGGCCATCTCAAAACCGCCCTGGATACCGCCGATGATGGCCATGACCATGATGAAGAAAGTCACATTGGCCAGCTGCGGCCAAGTCACATGCCAGAAACGCTGCCAACGCGACGCGCCGTCGATATCCGCCGCCTCGTAGAGGTCCTGCGGCACACCAGATAGCCCGGCTAAATACAACAGCATGTTGTTCGAGCCTACCGCCGCCCAAAAGCCCATGAAAATGATGGACGGCTTCGCCCAATAGTAATCCGCGATCCACTTCGGCAGCGGCAGGCCCTCCGGCTGCCCCACCAGCTCGGGCAAGTTCCACACCACATTGGCCAGGCCAATCAAGGCAAAGCTAGCAACCATCGCCACGCCGTCAACGATGGTCGAGTCGCCAATTTTGTAATCAAGCACGCAATTGTAAATGCGCTTCATGCCGAAGATGTGCCACGCGAACCAGAGCCAACCGACCGCCAGCAGCACCGGCATCGCCACACGCACCCACGGCGCGTCCACCCACAACATGGACAGCACCGGCGGCGTCGACAACACGACCATGCCCAGCACTGCCGACACGTGGCCACACTCGCCATCTTCCCAACGGCGCATCTTGCGGAAGACCATGACCACGTACAACGCCATCATCAGCCCCAGCAGCACCGTCGCTATGCCGTCGGCAAAGGGCAGCAGCGACTCCGCCACCGGCGTCAGGGCACTGAACAGCGGCCGCAACGCGTTGTTGATCGGGCCATTCTCCGGCGCGTAGAGTTTCTTCCAGAGTATGAAGGTGGCAACGCCCGAGGTGAAATGGGGAAAGTAGAACAGCGTGCGGTACACGGTGCGGCCGCCGATGCTGCCAATGAAAAAGACCGACCCGAAGAGCGACGCCATCAGCATGGTCATGGCCGTGGCACCCATGCCAGCCAGCGTCAATATCACGCAGCCGCCAAGCATCAATGCCGTGAGTATCGACAGGCCCCAGAAACGCCGCGTGCCGCGAAATTCCAGGCTAAGCAGTATAGCCGAACCCAAACTGGCAGCGACACCGAAGGGTATGCCAATCATCAGAAAGAAGGTGTTGCCCAGATAGCGGCCAAAGTCCGGGTCGGCAAACAACTGCGCAAAATTCCGCAGGCCGACGAAGCGTATCGGCTCGGCCCGGAAGTAATTGTGCATCTCGAGGTTCCAGTCGGTGAAAGCCATGTAGATGCTCATCACCAGTGGCAGCATGGTAAAAGCCAGGAAGCCCAGGAGATTCGGCAGGAGAAAGGCCATGCCGGTGCAGACGTTTTTAAGTTGCCGTTGGTTGCTCTTCATGCTTATCGTGCTCCCGCAGTGGTCGTTTCGACCAGCATGCCCATCTTGCGATAGTACCGGATGTGGAATGGATTGCTGATCCACTCGACGGGTATTTTCTTGCCGGCGGCCTTGTACTCGTCAATGCGCGCCTGCACGTGCATCTGCTCTTCCCAGTCGGCACGCGTTGCCGGATTGGCCTCGCAGGCCGTGTCGATTTCGAGATTATAGCGGTATTCCACGTATTCCGCAGCCTCTTGGGCACTCTTGCGGCCATTGAAAAATTCGCTGATGCTGTTGCCCAGCCAGTTGGGCGTGCCGGCCTTGAGGTAACGCGGACGGGATTCGGGAATGGCGATGGTCTGCGCCCAGCCGATCTCCAGTTCGTGAGTGATACCCTCGCGCGGATACTTGAACTTGAGCTGCTTGAGGTCTTCTTCGACAATGTGGGGATTGGGCGGCAGGCCGTCGGCGAAATCAATGATGTACTTGTTGTACTCGTAGCTGGCCAGGAAACGCAGGAACATATCGACCAGCTCGGGTGATTTGGTCCGACCATAGGGCATGGCCGCGCGCACGGTAATCAGCAAATTCTTGAAGTCGTACATGGGCAGCTGGCTCAACGAAAACGTCACCTGCCGCTCAAACTCGCGGAAGCGAATCAGGCCATAGCGCCCCGTCACTATCATCGCATAGCGCCCCTGCAGAAAGTTGGAGAAATTCGCCCCGCCGTAGCCCGTGGCATCGGCATTCATGGACGCGACATCCGCCGCAGTCGGCGCGATCCGGTCCTCGTAGGTCCACTTGTAGAGCAACTCGAAGACCTTCGCCAGCTCGGGGGTATTGGCCACCGAACGCGTCATCGTTTCGTTGTAGACATCCTTGCCCATACTGCGCAGAATCGGCATCGCGAAACTGCTGGACTCCACCGACGGCACAAAAAAACACAGCTGCCGGCGGCTGCCCGCATTGGCGAGTTTGACGAAGCGCTTGCCCAGCTCTTCAAATTCCTCCGGCGTCCACTCCTGCGGCGGCACGGGCAGGCCGTACTTCTTGAAGGTATCCACATTCACCCACAGCGCCGGCACAGCCCCATTGCAGGGATAGGCGTACTGACGCCCCCCCAATGACAGCTGAGACCACATGCCTTCGTAGGTCGTGTTCAAACCATAGCCATTGCGATTGGCCTGCTCAGTGACATCCACCCCGACGCCCATGGCCGCATAGTCCGTCACCGCAAAACAATCAAAAATATCCCCGGCCATGCCCGATACAGCCTGAATCAGCGTACTCTGGTTGGATGCCGTGTCCAGCACCAGCTGCCCGCGCGGCGACCCGTCCTCCTTGACCACGCCGTTCTTCTGCAGAAACTTGTGGTACATGTCAATTTGCTCGTAACGCTGCGGATTGGCATCGGACTTCCACGATATCACTGGCACGTCCGTGCGCTTGCTCGCTCCCGTTAAATACGTGTAGATCGACGCGGCGATCAATATCGCCAGTAATAAGATGAATATTTTTTTCATAGCCCTGGTGAATATCTGGGGTTGGCAATGCACAATACGCGGCAAACGCTCCCTGCGGGAACGGCGCCAAAACTGCGTAATTTATACCCCAATGCCCCTTTTGGCGACCCCGCGGCCAATTTTGTCCGCGCCGAACGATAATCGGTCAGTCACTGATAACAGCCGTGCCACCGCAAAGAGGTGTTTTTGTCTCACGCGAAGCCGCGAAGCCGCGATGAAGACAAAGGCAAAGAAGATGGCGGCATGTCTTGCCGCTTTGCGGCAATCCACGCCGCCGCTTCAAGCCGCAACGGACACAAGGGCGCCATCCTCACCGTGCCTATTGCCGTCGATTGCCGTCGATTGCCGTCGATTGCCGTCGATTGCCGTCGATTGCCGTCGATTGCCGTCGATTGCCGTCGATTGCCGTCGATTGCCGTCGATTGCCGTCGATTGCCGTCGATTGCCGTCGATTGCCGTCGATTGCCTGTCGATTGCCGTCGATTGCCTGTCGATTGCCGTCGATTGCCGTCGATTGCCTGTCGATTGCCGTCGATTGCCATCGATTGCCAAGAAGCCCCACCGGTTCCAGGCGTGCCCTCGAACTGGCTGTTATCAATGGGTGACCGGTTACCGCGCCAAGTAATAATACCCCATGGCTTTGCCCGGCCGCTCGGTTAGCAACAACCGGCGGCGCGGCAAGCCGCGCTGCCCCATACTCAGCGTTACTCTGCGCAATCTGCGGATAAAAGTCCTCAGAAGCCCAGTGTTTTGAGCCAGTTGCCGCAGAGATCGCTCCACTGTTCGACGAGCGGCAAGTCTTCGCCGGTGCCGAGGCCGAGGCCGTGACGCCCATGCGGGAACAGATGCAGCGCGAAAGGCACCCGGTGCTCACGCAGGGCCGCAGCCATGACCAGGCTGTTTTCCACGGGCACGACCGGGTCGTCGACAGTCATCCACATGAATACCGGCGGTGTCTGCGGGCTGACGTGGGTCTCGACGCTGTAGAAATCGAAAGCGTCGGCGGCAAGATTGCCCTGCGTGTCTTCGGCGAGATTGCGCAGGCAACGCTCGAGTTTGCGATCGCGGAAAGTCAGCGCAGCATAACAAGCAACAAGGGCGTCGGGGCGGCTACTTTCGCGGTCGACGGGGTCGGCGGCCGCGGGAGCGCCAGGTTCGCCGAGAGTGGCGACCATGCCGGCGCAATGACCGCCGGCACTGAAACCGAGGATGCCTACGTGCTCGGCGTCAATGCCCCACTCAGCGCGGCGAGCGCGAAGTAGGCGCACGGCGCGCTGCGCGTCCATCACCGGCACGGGAAAACGATACGGCGCGACGCGGTACTGCACCACGGCGCCAGCGATGCCATATCGATTGAGCATGTGGGCAATGGGCTCGCCCTCATGCCGCGCCTTGCGCACATAACCACCGCCGGGACAAATCACCACGCAGGCAAAAGGCCCCGGGCCGTCCGGCAGGTAGAGCGTCAGGTCCGGCTTATCTTCCACGGCATCGCCCAGAGCGCCGGGAGCGCCGTCGGGCCATAGTAACGCATTGATGGTCTTGGTCATGTCAGCGTGTCCTTTTGCGTCGTTGTTTCAGCACGATTACGGAGCACAATTTTCTCCGGCCATACGGCCTTTTCAGTGGACGGCGTTATTGTACTGCCTTTTGTCGTCGCCGCCATGGCGCGCCGGATCTTTCACCTCAAACCTCGCGGACCACAGCATGACTGAGCTCTTCCCTGCTAGCGACATCGCCGCCATTCAGAAGTTCTACCAGAGTTACGAGCCCTGCCGGGCGCTGGACAACTACCGCGGCATCGCCGCGGCGGTCGGCGCGGTCAAGAATCTCTTTTTTGGCGATTCGATCACGGCGGCGTGGCCACTGCACGAGTTCTTCCCGCAGTACAGCGTACTCAACCGCGGCATCGGCGGCGACAACCCGGTAGGGCTCCACACGCGACTGGAACAGGACGTCTTCCAGTACTCGCCGCGGCGGGTATTCATGCTGGTTGGCATCAACGGCATCCAGGTGCCGCAAGAATTGATTATAGCGCGCATCTGCCATGTCGCCCAGGCCATTCGCGAGCGCGGCATCGCGGTCTATCCGGGTAGCATCCTGCCCCTGCGCTCGCCGGATCAGTGGAACCGCTTTCAGTATCAGGACAAGATCGTCGCCATCAACCGCGAGCTTGCTGCGTGGTCGGCGGCGCAGGGCCTGGTCTTTCTCGACTATCACAGCGCCTTGAAGGACACCGACGGCCAGCTCGCCGAGCGCTTCGCCCGGCCCGATGGCACCCATGTGCAATTCCCCGCCTACATCGAAATGGCCCGCATCGTCAAGCCCCATCTGGAAAGCTAGGCCGCACCGCAACACGACCGCACACGCCTTACTCGCCCCCCGACTCGAGGAGTAATCATGATGAAACAACTGACTGCCGCCATCCTTGCCAGCGCCCTCAGCATCGCCAGCCTGGCCGCCGCGCCCGCTCCGCAGACTTTCCCGGCTCCCGCTGACCTGCTCCAGCCCGAACGCTGGGAGAAAAACAGCTCCGGAGCCATGTCTATCGCTTTTGACGCCGACGAACAGGCGCTGGTCTTTGACGTGAAATTTCACCCCGATGTCGATCACTGGATTTATCCCGGATTCAGACTCGGCAATGGCGAGACTCTTCACGGGGCCGACGCCATCAGCTTCGAGCTCAAAATCAGCCCGCAGGACGACTACCAGGGCCTCGCCACCGCCAATGTCATGCTCGCCGGCCTGCATCCCTATCAGGCGCCGGAGCCCGGCCAGTGGCAAGACATCACCGTAAAGCTCCCCGGCGCCACCAGCAAGGGCCAGGAAGAAGCCATGCTTTTCCGCGTAGGTATGAATCCCAAACATGACAGCCACCGTTTCGCCCTGCGCAACATCCGTTTCCACGGCACCCCGCAGCGGCGCTACATCGCGCCGGTCCTGGCCACCGCCGCGCCCGGCGCGGTGTGGCTCGAACAGGAAGAACCGACCTTCACAATCAATGCCCCGCTGGACAATCTCCGCTACGTCCTCAAGAACTGGCATGGCACCGTCCTCAAAGAAAGCACCTGGCCGGACGGCGGCGACAGCCCGCTGGTCTTCCCCCCCATGAGCCCCGGCTACTACCTGCTTGAGACCAGCCATGACGGCGCGGACCAGCTGGCGCCCTACAGCTTCGTGGTGGTCATCGACCCCGCGCGGCGACCAAAGACCCACCGCAGTTTCTTCGGCACGGACTCCGCCCAGAGCTGGCTGGCAAAGCGCGGGAATTTCGCCTGCCCGTGGTACGACGGCGACACCTTCAAGCTGATCAGCGAGCTGATCTACCGCGCCGGCGTCCCCCATGTCCGCGAGCGCCTAAGCTGGCCGGAGGTCAATCCCAATCCCGGTGAATACGACTACGGCCACTATCTCTACAATGCCAATCTGCTTCACGAACGCGGCATCCTGATCAGCGGCATGTTCCACAACGCGCCAGCATGGGCCGGCCGCAAGATCAAACTGCCACTGGACCTGCGCGAAGTCTACATCTTCTGCAAAAAGACCGCCGAGGTCTTTGGTGACCGCATGGGCAACTGGGAATACTGGAATGAACAGGACATCGGTTTCGCTCCCGAACCCGCCTGGGACTTCGCCGCCAGCATGAAGGCCGCCTACTTGGGCTTCAAGGCCGCACGCCCAAATATGCCCGTGGCCATCGGCGCACTCTGCCGCCCCGACCGCAACGCCTATGACTACGGGCTCTTCGCCAATGACATCGCCAAATACACCGACCTCATGAACTTCCATACCTACGCCGGACTGGCCAGCTACCCAAATATCTTCGCCGAAATGCGCCAGTTCATGGCCGACCACGGCATCGCCGATCGACCGCTGTGGATCACCGAATGCGGCACCAACGCCGAAGGACCGGCCACCGCCGACAGCGGCAAGGACAAACTCAAAAAACACAGCCCCGACCAGGAAATGGTCCTCGCCGAATTCCTGCCCAAATCGCAGATTCTGCTGATGCTGGAGGGCGTCGCTCGCAACTACTACTTTGTCTTCCCGCCCTACAATGAACGCGGCGGCCACAAAGACTGGGGCCTCATGCGCCGCGATGGCACGGTCAAGCCCGGCTACGCCGCCTTTGCCACCATCACCGCGCAGCTCCTCGAAGCCGCCCTCCTCGGCGAAATCAACACCGATGACCAAACTCGCGCCTTCCTCTTCCAACAGCCCGATGGCTCGCAAACCGTCGTCTTCTGGAGCAAATCCGCCGTCGATACCGGCGGCAAAGCCGCCACGATCGCCGAGCTCCACGCCGCCGATATCAGCCTGGCCCTCCCCGCTGGCGACTACGTCCTCACGGACCTCGTCGGCACCGCCCAGGCACTGACCGTGGCTGGCAATGCCGGCGCCACGACATTACGCGCGACGCGCTTCCCGCAGTACCTCGCCGGCCTCCGCGGCCTCAAAGCCGACCAGCCGCCCCATAGCCCCGGCACGACTCTGACCAACAATGCAACCGCCAGCGACGACCTCAGCGTCATCGTCCACCTCGATCTCAATCCCGACGATGTCGAAATCGGCGGCATCAAGAGCATGGCGACCCTCTACAAGAATAGCGCCCGCGGCACGCTCACGCTATGGAATCTCGACCACACGCCCAAGAACGGCCGGCTGCTGGTCAGCGGCGCCGCCGTCGGTGGCCTGCCAGACAGCATCAGCATTGCCCCCATGGGCAAAGCGCTCTTCGCTGTCGTCATCACCCCCGAACTGCCTGCGGAGGGCTACAATACCTCACTGACCATCGTTGGCAGCTTCAATGACAAGAAAATCAGCAAATTCCACTTGCCCATGCTCCTCTTCGGCGACCTCGTCGCCAACTGCGATGAAATCAAGCTCAACACCGCCCAACCGGAAAACTGGCGGCAGAATGACTCTGGCACGACATCGAACATGGTCTATGACGAAACCGAGCAGGCCATGCGCTTCGACATCAGCTGGAACGACCCCGGCGTCGATCGCTGGTTCTACCCCGAGCACGTCCTGACACTGCCCGACGAGTCCTTCGCCGGCGCCTCCATGCTGGCCTTCGAGGTCAAAAGCAGCCAGGACAAGGTCGAAAACGACTTCCGCTACAACTACCTCATGCTGGTGACCGAAAACGTCAAGGAACGCGGGGACAGCCGCTCGATTTCCTACCGGGCGCCCCTGCACGATTGGGAAACGCGCTACGTGCCCCTTGATGGCGCCAAAATCCCCCTGGACAGCGTCAAGATGTTCCGCCTTGGCGCCAACCCCATCGGCCAACAACTCACCTACTGGGTCCGCAATATCCGCCTCCTCAAACCACGACAATAAAAACCGCGGAAGGTACACCGGGGCCACCGCCGCCGCTGCTGCCGCCGCTGCTGCTTCTACTATTTCCGCTTCTTTTACTACTATTTCTACTGCTTCTTCTGCTTCTTCTACCGCTTTTTCTTCTGCTGATCCGTCCGCGAAAAGACAGTCGATCCGCCCGATCCGTCCGCGCAAACGCAAACGAGCGCCGGCAGTATCGTGCCGGCGCTCGTTGTTCATGCGTCTAATTAAACAGCAACCGATCAATCGAGGGTGCCGGTGTAGGTGGGCTTCCAGAAGCGGCTGGTATCGCTGTAGTTGGGCATGCCTTGGTAGGTGACGCTTCCGACGTGGCCATCGGCATAGGCGATATTCGCCGAACTGTTATGGCGGAAGCTGGTCTTGCGCGACGTCGAATCTGCCGCGGAACTGGGTTTGGTATGCGCGTCGATGGTATAGCTCCAGCTGGACACGCCCCCGGAAGGCATGCCGGCACTATAGGCCGGATTGGCTTCGATGAGCATCCCCGTGGTGCTGGGTGACACGTAAGACGAATCAGCCGCGCCGCTGCCCTTGTGATTCCAGCCGTAGTGCTGCTGGTAGTACGCGCCCTCGCCTTTCCACTTCGCGGCAGATGAACTACCACAGCTAAAGGTCTTTACATCGCCGACATACGGATAGATCGAAACAAACCAGTACATACTGCCCGTCGTCGTATAAGAACTATCGGGGTTCTGGTAGCGCGCATTGCTCGTAAGATACCATATGCCCTGCGGAAAGTCGTCAAGATATTGCCGACAACCCAGGCCGAGCTGTTTCAAGTTGCTCGTGCAACTGATAGCGCGGGCTTTCTCACGGGCCTTGCTCAAGGCCGGCAGCAGCATCGCCGCCAGAATCGCGATGATAGCGATCACTACCAACAACTCAATTAGGGTAAAAACACGCCTTTTCATACTTTCTGTCCTTTCAAACATGGAATTACAGAGGAAAAACACCAAACCAGACGATAGCCGCATTTTACACAATTCTTGCAGCAATAGCAAGAGCGGCCCCCAAAAATCAGCGGGAGGAACTAAATAAAGCAGGTAAAAAAGACTACTCGTGGCTTGGCCCACAGGCCGCTCAGCCCGCTCCACAAGCCGTCGCGCGCATCTTCTCACGGGTTATGGTAATGCCCGCCGTGGAGGATATTGACGGCGCGGAACAGCTGTTCGTAGAGCAACAGTCGGGCGATTTCGTGGGTAAAGGTCAGTTTTGAGAGCGACCAGAGGATGTCTGCCCGGGCTTTGACGGCTGGCGCCAGGCCGTACGGCCCACCAATGACGAAGATGACCTTGCGGTCGAAACGCCCGAGCTGCTCCGCAAAAGCCACACTGCCGAATTCCCGGCCCTCTTCGCTGAGGACGACCACTGCCGCGCCACGGTCGCGATCGAGTTCCTTGCTGATGGCAGCGCCTTCGCGCTCCACGTCGCTGTCGGCGAGTTCGCGCTGTTCGACCTTCGCGTAGGGCCCGAGCCACTTGGCGAATTCGTCACAACGCGCCTGCAGAGCGCGGTCCTTCAATTTGCCGACAACGATGATCTTGATCAGCATGGGCAGTCCGGCGGCGCTGCCTCAGCGCCCTTTCTTGATCTCTTTGAGGCGGATGGCCTCTGGGCGCTGCTTGTAGAATTCGTCCAGCGGGTAGCAGCCGGAGATCATGCCGGCGCGGGGTGCGTTGGTGCAGTCGCCGAAAGTCCGGCAGATACGGCAGCGGTCGAGCTCGCGGCCGGCGAGGACGTCCGCGCAGAGATCAGGATACGAGAGCACCATGCGGCCGATGCCGACGAAGTCCGTCATGCCTTGCGCAACGGCGTACTCGGCGGCGTGCGGCAGGAACTCCTGCAGGCAGGTGTAGCCGGAGCCCACTACCTGCAGCCAGGGGCAGAGCTCCTTGATGCGCCTCACGGCCAGGATATGCCGCGAGACGTTGTAGAGCGGGTGCTCCGGCATGAGATAGCCGTCGCTGACGGGATAATAGGCCGGCCGCTGCATGTGCGGGTTGTAATAGGGACTGCCGATGGTCGCGCAAATCATCTCCGCGCCATAGCTGCGCAACAGCTCCATGAGCTGCACGGTTTCCTTGAGCTCGGGGTCCATCGCCATGCCGCTGCCGTCGCCGCCAAACGCGTAGGGGTAGCGGTCGCCGCCCCAGGCCATCGGCCGGCCAACTTTGTCCGGCCCCTTCTCAAAAGGCAGGATGTCAAAGAGGCTCACTCGCGCCGATATACCCAGCGCGGGACAACGCCGGCGAATACCGGCGGCAATCTCGCGGAAAAAGCGCGTGCGGTTGGCAAAAGACCCGCCAAATTCGCCCGGGCGGTCGTGCGCGGTAAGCAGCTCGTGGCCGAGATAGCCGTGCGCGAGCTTGATGTCCACGAAGTCAAAACCGGCATCGGTGGCCAGTTCCGCCGCGCGGATAAAGTGCGCGATGATGTCCCGCAATTCATCGTCCGAAGCGACATTGGCCGCGCTGTTGCCGAACTTTTTGTCCAGCAGCGGGTGGGCGTAAGCCGTGACGGATTCGAGGGTATGTGCGTCATTCGGGTGCGAGTAGCGGCCGGAGTGGGTCAGTTGCAGGCCGATCAGCAGATCGTCGTCGCACCCAAAACGCTCGCGATGCGCGGCGCGCATTTCGGCGCAGAGCGCCTTCAGCGTCGGCAGGGAATGATCGCCGATGAACAGTTGCTGAGGATTGCTGCGGCCGCTGTGCATAACTGCGGCCGCCTCGGTACCGAAGATCATCTTCGCGCCGCTAGTGGCGAAGCGCAGCCAGCGGCGGCGGGTGAACTCGCTGGGCGTGCCGTCGTCCATACAGTCCCAGCCTTCCATAGGCAGAATCGCCCAACGGTTCCCGACCGTCCGCCCAAGACACTGAATGGGCTGCGCCAAGGCCGCGCGACCATCGGCGGGAACGCTGTCCACCAAGCCGATGTCAATGCCCTCGCTGGCCAGGTAATCACGAAATTCAGCCACGGTCTTGAATGCGGTCACTTTGCGATATTCTGCCATCGTCAGTCCATTCCATGCTTGAGATAGATAAGTCGTAGTGTCTTGCGCAAGAGTATTTTGCGACAAATTGCGCGGAGCTCGCCACACTCAGAAATACACGCCCTTTAGTTTACCACCGCTAACGCCTTTCTCCAGCGACCACGCAGGGAAAGGCCTTTACTAGGTAATGCCTTACTCACTGATTCTCGTTGTCTCTGTGGCCTTATTGACCGCCCTGCCACAAACCGTCATCCCGTTGGTATTTGAGCGCTGAAAGCGCGATCTATGATAGCCCAGGGCAAGCGACGCCGAAGGCGAAGCGACGCCCTGGGTAAAGCGCCATTTATGCTCGTGTTCCTCGTCTTGTTCTTTGCGCATTCAGCGCTGTTATTTAGGTCGCCCCTTCAGGGCTCATTTCTGGTCGGGCCCTTACCCAGGGCGGCGCGCCCTGCGGGCGCTTGCCCTGGGCTATCTTAGGCCGCGCCGTTGGCGCTGAAAACAAAAGGCCGCAGGAATGGCTGGTAGTGATGACAAAGACATTACTGTCCACCGGGTCCACTCTGTCCACCGGGTCCACTTAGTCCAGCCTGCGAATAGCCTCCCGCCGGCTGTCGGCCAGCAGCGCGTCGACCTGCAGCATTTGGCTGCTCTGTAGCAGCATAAAGCCGGACAGGTACGCGTAGCCGGGCGTATCGTCAACGTTCAGCGCGACAGGCTCGTCACTGCCCTTGGCCAGGGCGCTCAGCAGCTCGTGCTGCTTGGCGAAGTACCACGCGAGATCGCGCTGCATGGCCCAGTGGATGGGATTGCAGAGCACGCCGCCCAGGGCCTGAAAGCCCGGCAGATAACGCCCGAAGCGCGTTAAGCCGCCAACGACGCCCGTGGTGTTTGTCGCCTGCCGTCGCGCCAGCGGCGAAAAGCTCAGGTAGTCGATGGCGGCCAGCATGTCCAAGGCATCGCGGAACAGCGCGTTTTTCTGCTGCGCCGCATGGCGGCCCACCGCTGTCACGAGATCGGCTTTGAGCGCGACCCGGGCATCGGCGGCGAGGAGCTTGCGGTCAAGCGCCGCCGCGACGACGACGAGACGCTGGCGTTCGATGGTCACTGCTAAATGATGGAAGACCATGCTCGGAACGGCCCCAGCGCTGTCCCGCAGCCATGCCTGACGACGCAGCGTCTGCGCCAGCAGTGCGCCATCACCTTCTTCCAGGGCCTGCAAGGCCTGCAGGCGATATATCCGCGCTGCCGTCCACAGCTGCATCCAGGCGCCAGACTCGCACGTGTAGATGTCCGCCAAGCTCGATTCGCCGTAGTCCAGGCCCAGCGATAAAGTCGGCCCGTCGCTGAGCGCGTTGAGCTGCGCGACGACCGAGCGATTTTCCTCCAGCCACTGACCAATGCGCGCCGGCTCACCCGCACTTAGCGCCGGGGACGCGGCGCCGGCGGCGTCAGCATTGGCCACGGGCTGCGCGGCGTCCAGCTCGGCGGCGCTGACGCCGGCCAGGATTTCCCCGAGGGCGCCAACGGGCGCGGCGTTGTCGCCATTCGCACCAAAGCCGCTGCGCACATTGAGAGCACTTCTCACCAAGTCGTTACCGTGGGCCGACGCCAGCTGCAGCTGTTCGACGGCATTGCGCTGCTCGGCGTCGAGGGTGAGAATGCAATGCCACGCCTGCAGGGCGAACCAGGTCAGGGTCAGCGCCCAGGCGGCAGCTATCGTCCGCCGGCTGAAGCCATCGCTGCCAACGAGCTGGGTCAGCGCCTGGGTGGCAGCGAGGTACGCGGCAATGCCGCAGAGACTGAACCAGAATCCGATCTGAAAATTGATACCGAAGGCGCCACTGAGGCCCCAGATGATTGCCAGCCACTGACCACAACCGCCAATCACGCCCAGAAAACTCCAGTAGGCGGCGCGGCGTTGCCGCTGTTTAAAGGCGACCAGGAGGACGGCTAGGTGGTAATAGAGCGGCCCGAGGACCACGATGGGCAGCAGCCACAGCGTCGCCCACAACTGGCTGCGTTGGTAGGTCCTAGCCAGGACGTCCGTCCAGTACTGATAAATCATGCTGAGGCCGATGATAAAACCGATGAGGATGGCCATCAGCCCCATTTCATATACCGCCGCGTACGGCGCCCTGCTGGCCCCTTGTATTTGTGGCAGATACAGGTAAAACAACAGGGAAATTAGTACGCTCGGCAGGCAGAAGACCATGCCTATGCCCACCAAGGCCTTGGCTGCCGATGGGCCGGCCTGGGGACGCTCAAACCACGCGTTGCTCATGTCGGTCTTTCTCGCGATGTCATGCGTAAATCAGCCTTCGTGGTTGGGCGCGGCGCCGGTCTGCGGCCAGATGCTTTTGACGACCCACACCACGACGCCGAGGGTCAGGAAGGCGCCGGGCGCGGTCTTGAGGAACATCGCCGGCTGGAAGCTGGCCGGGAAGACACTGTGGCCCAACAGGGTGCCACCACCAAGAAGCTCGCGGATAACGGCGATGAACAGCAGCACCAGCGCATAGCCGGCGCCATTGGCCAGGCCATCTAAAAAGGCCGGCAGGGGCTTGCTGCGAATGGCAAAGGCCTCGCAACGGCCAAGCACGATGCAGTTGGTGATGATCAGACCCACGTATGGTCCCAGCGCTTTGCTCATCTCCAGATGGTACGCGCGCAAATAGAGGTGAACCAGGATGACAAACACGGAGATGACCATCATCTGCACCATCAAGCGCACGCGATAGGGGATGGTGCTGCGCAACACCGACACCATTAGGCAACTCAGCGACGTCACGATCATCAACGCCAAGCCCATCACCAGCGTGGTGCTGACCAGGCCAGTTATCGCCAACGCCGAACAAATCCCCAAAACCTGCACTAAGACTGGATTGTCCTTCCCCAGCGCGTCGCGGATGATGCCCATGGGGCCGGGCTTGCTGTTCTGAAGTGCTGCCATCGTTGCGGTGTCCTGCGTAAAAATCATGTGGGGCTGCGCCAATGCGGCAAAGCCCTAAATATCACCCGGAAAGACCAATATGCCAGTAAGACCAGCGGGTTTTAGGGTCTCCTGGGAGCGCCGCCGTCCCGGCGGCACAGGCAGCCGGCTATTCGCAATCGTTGACCGGTGGCTCCGGTGGACCCGGTCTCCTCAGGCCTTCCCGGCCTTGTCCAGCGCCTGATCGAAGTCCGCGCAGAGATCGTCGATATGTTCCAGGCCGACAGACACCCTGATAAGATCTGACGAAACGCCGGCGGCGGCGAGTTCCTGCTCGTTAAGCTGCCGATGGGTCATGCTGGCCGGATGGAGCACGCAGGTCCGTAGATCGGCGACATGCACGGCGATCGCCGCTACCTTGAGGCTGTTCATGACGATTTCGCCGGCCTTCGCACCGCCTTTGACGCCGAAACAAAGGACGCCGCTCGCGCCGCGCAGGTATTTCTGCGCCATGGCGTGCTGCGGGCTTGCAGGCAGCCCCGGGTAATTCACCCAGCTGACCATCGGGTGCTGCTCCAGATGCTCCGCCAATTTCTGGGCGTTGAAACAATGCCGTTCCATGCGCACGTGGAGCGTCTCGCAGCCCACCATCGACATGAAGGCATTGAAAGGCATCATCGGCGAGCCCAGATCGCGGATCCACTGCGCGCGCAGTTTCACCGAGTAGGGACAGGCCTTGAAATCGCGAGTGTAAATCAGCCCGTGATAGCTCGCGTCGGGCTCGACAAAATCGGGGAAGCGGCCGTTGCTCCAGTCGAAACCGCCCTTTTCGACCACCATGCCGCCAATACTGGTAGCGTGGCCCTCAATGTATTTCGAGGTCGAATGGGTGACGATGTCCGCACCGTACTGGAAGGGCTGACAGAGGAAAGGCGTCGGAAAGGTGTTGTCCACTATCAGCGGCAGGCCGTGCTTGTGAGCGGCGGCGGCCATCTTCTCGATGTCGAGGACAATCAGCGCGGGATTGGCCAGCATCTCGGCAAAAATAGCCCGGGTGTTGGGGCGCACCAACGCGTCAATCTCCGCCAGGGTAACTTCCGGCGGCACGAAGGAGAATTCCAGACCGGCCTTCTTGAGGGTGTTGGCAAAGAGCGTCACCGTCCCGCCGTAGAGGCTCGACACCGCGATGATGTGGTCGCCACTGCGGGCGATATTGAGCAAGGCCAGCGCGTTGGCGTTTTGCCCCGAACTTGTCGCCACCGCGGCCACCCCACCCTCCATCGCTGCGATCTTCTTCTCAAAACAGTCCACCGTGGGATTGGCTAGACGCGTGTAGAAAAAGCCCTCGCGCTTCAAATCAAAAAGATCGGCCACGCTTTGCGCGTCGTCATACTTGTACGTCGTACTTTGGGTGATGGGCACTACCCGCGGTGCGCCATTTTCGGGTGTGTAGCCGGCCTGAACCGCCAGGGTCTCGAGTTTCCAATTAGCCATTGTCGTTTCCTTCTCCTGTATTACTTTGTGGGTTTTCGCGTATTGACGGGCTTAATCTAGTCCGCCAGGCCCGGGCTGACGAACCGCCCGCAGCCGAATTTTCCAGCAGCAGGGAGCTTGAGACCATGGCGACCACGATCGAAAACATCATCGGCAATGCCATCAGCGACGGCGTCATCCACGGCGCGGCTATCGTTGGCGGCGACAACGCGCGGGTCATCTTCCGGCACAGCCAGGGGCTGGCCGTAGGCGGCACGGACATCGCCATGACCACGCGCACAATCATCGACATCGCCAGCGTCAGCAAAGCTGTCGCCACCGCCACGGCGCTGGCCATCTGCCACGACCGCGGCCTGATCGACTTCGACGCGCCCTTTACCGAGTATCTGCCGGAATTCCGCGCCGAACTGCCCGCGCCAATCCGCGTCCGCGACCTGGCCATGCATATCTCCGGCTTCGGCCACCGCGCCGGCGAACGCCGGCAATACGACGCGCCCACCGGCCCGGAAATCATGAACAACATCCTCGCCTTCCCACCACTCTACCCGCCTGGCACGCACTTCGAATACGCCTGCTGGAATTTCCTCCTCCTCGGACGCATTGTCGAACGACTCAGCGGACGATCACTGGTGGCATTCTGCCAAGACGAAATCTTCGCGCCCCTCGCCATGCACGACAGCAGCATGGGCCAACCTGTCAGTGACGACCCACAACGACTCGCCCAGACCGAAGGCTGCAGCGCGCCGGGACAAATCTCCGACTTCATCGCCAGAAGAGTCTTCCGCGATGGCGGCTGCGCCGGCAACGCGGGCGTCTTCAGCAGCGCCGACGACCTGGCCATCTTCTGCCAATGCCTGCTCAACCACGGCTGCTACGGCAAAGAAAACAAGGCGCTCTTCTCCACCGCGACCTTCGCCGAACTCACTACCAACCGCATGCCCGACGGCATGCCCAAACGCAGCTTCGGCTGGGTCATGGCCGACCAATACAAACCGCAGAACAGCTCCGCGAAAATTATCTACCACTCCGGCTGGAGCGGCCAGTCCATCTTCGCCGATATCGCCAAAAAACGCTTCGTCGTCGTCCTCACCACCCGCTGCGGTGACTACGATCGCGCCAAACAAGAACGCACAGACATCGCCGACGAGGTCTTCGCGCTCATGCGCTGAACAACACGCGACGCACATGCGCGCTACCCGGCACGATCATCAAACCGATCAGACCGATCAGACCGATCAGACCGATCAGACCGATCAGACCGATCAGACCGATCAGACCGATCAGACCGATCAGTTATCCGATCCGTCCGATCCGTCCGATCCGTCCGATCCGTCCGATCCGTCCGATCCGTCCGCGAAAAAAGGTAATCGGTCAGTGATTGATAACCAAAACTGTGGTGCCTCTACGAGGCACTGTCTGTTGGCAGGCTGCGTCCCCAGGCTAAAGCCTGGGGTTAAGCATGGTTAAGCGCCTACGGCGCAAAAACATGGATACTGAATGATGGTGGTTTTCGGCCCGAACCGGACAAAGCAAGTCGTCAGATCGGCCAAGTTCGGCCCGGAGGGCCGCACCATGCATAGCCCCGGGTGAGGCGCCCGGAGGGCGCCGCAACCCGGGGTATGAAAGCAAGTTAGAATTGCGCCCGGAGGGCGCCACATTGGCGAGGCACGCCGCGTCCCACGCGCCAGCGCGAGGCATGCCGTGCATCCGTTAGCAATGACTCCTATGAAACACGCTGCCGCAAAGGTCGGCGGAAATCAAGATCGAATGGCTGGGCGGCGGCGGGCCGTGGGTTTCCTGCAAATTGTCCCAGCGAAGCGCCGGGGTGTACACTGACCGATTACGAAAATCCGCCCGTTCCGTCCGCCGGCAGCTGCAAGAGCTTGGCAGGTGGTGTATATTGTTTCCTTTTTTCAAGCAATTCCTATTTAGTCATTTACTCTGGACCCCGCCCATGCACAAGTCCGGCTCCCGCAGCCTGTTATACGGCGTTTTGCTGTATGCCGCCACTCTGCCCTATTTTCTCTGGTTCGCGTTCCAGCACGATGACGGGCGGGGCTTTTTCCGCCTCTTTTTCCTAGCGGTGACGGCCCTAGCCAACGCCGGCTTGCTGGTGCTGCCGCCACTGGGCTTCGCGTTACTTGGCGAAACCCTCGGTGACTCGCGCGGCTTTCGCCGCGTCCTACCCGGATTCTTCTGGACCCTGGCCGCGCTAACAGCGGGTTTGACCCATGTCTTTCTGGTGATTGATGCCGTCATTCTGCTCAAATTCGGCTACCATTTCAACGGCTTTGTGTGGAATCTGCTGATTACGCCCGGCGGCTTTGAATCAATGGGCCTAGAAAGCCACACGATCATCCCGGGCTTCATCGCTATTATCGTGATCATGGCCGCCCACGGTGCGCTGGCCTTCGTTTCGCGCCGTTCGCGGCGCCTGCCGGCGCTTGCGGCGCGGCACCGGGCAATTTTCTCTTGGTGGCGCCTGGCGTTGCCCCTGGCGCTGTGCCTGCTCTTTTCGCTACTAAGCACGGGCGTCGCCGATTTTAATCTCCACCAGCACGCCCTGATGGCGCAGGACGCCTTCCCTTTTGTTCTCACCATGCGTATGCGCAGTACCATGCGTTCACTGGGCTTTGCGGAACCCGACCGCAAATCGCGCGCGGTCTTGCAGGCGATGAATGGCGACGACGGCTATTTGTCCTATCCACTACGGCCCATACAACGCCGCACGCCGGACAAGCCCATGAACATCGTCTGGCTGGTTGGCGAGTCGCTGCGCGCCGACCTGCTCAACGAAGAAGCCATGCCCAACAGCTGGCAACTGGCCGCCAAGGGCCATCGTTTCACGGAGCACTACAGCGGTGGCCACGGCACCCGCCCGGGTATGTTCAGCATGTTTTACGGCCTCTACGCCAACACCTGGGATCATTTTCTGCGGCTCAGCCGGGGACCGTTGCTCATCGACTGGCTGCTGGCCGATGACTACCAGTTCCTTTGCGTCACCTCAGCAAAATTCACCTATCCGGAATTCGATCGCACCATTTTTTCCGCGCTACCAAATGCCAGCATGATTTCGGACAGCAAAGGCCAGCCGTGGCTGCGTGATATCCGCAACACCGACCGCATCGTGGACTTTATTGCCGACCGCGATGCCTCCCGGCCCTTTTTTGTCTTCAGCTTCTTTGAGTCCACCCACGCGCCCTATACCTTCCCGGACGACGCGGTCATCCGGCCGGACTACCTCCCCGAGCTCAATTACGCGACGCTGTCAGCCAAGGACGCCCCACGCATCTACAACCGCGCCGTCAATGCCGCCTACCACCTCGACCGGCAAATCGGCCGCATCATCACGGCACTATCCGAGCAGGGCTTCATGGACAACACGATCATTGTCATCACGGGCGACCACGGCGAAGAATTCTACGAGAAGGGCTTTCTCGGCCACAACTCGACCTTTGTGCAGGAGCAGATCCGCACGCCGTGGGTGCTCTATGCGCCTGGCAGTACGCCAGCCGTACATGCCCTGATGACCCATCACACCGACATGGTCCCCACCATCGCGCCGCTCCTCGGCGTGAAAAATCCCCCGGAAGACTTTTCGGTAGGACAAAATGCCCTGGCCATGACCGGCGAACGCGAGTTCTTTATTGTCTGTGGCTGGGAGATCGCCACCATCGTCACCCAGACGCACAAAATGCTACTGCCCTTGGGCGCCAAAGCGCGCTTCCGCAAGCAACAACTCAGCACCCTCAACGACCGGCCCTGCTCGGAAGACGAGGAAGACGACTTCTACGCGAATCACCACGGCCTGCTTGGCAAAGCCCAGCACGACATGTGGAAATTCGTCGCCAATCGTGATGACGACCACAAGGTAGCCGCCCATTAGCCTTCAGGGCGATATGCGCAGCCGCCATCACCCGGGCATGATTTGCCGGAAGACGGCGAGGCGCTGGGTGCGCACGTGCAGCTCAAAGTCCATCTTGGCGGCGAGCATTTCCTCCAGCGACGACGCGAAATCCCGCCGGCGGGCGAGGTAGCGACGGGCAGCCGAGGCCATGCCAGCCAGTTCGGTGATGACGCCGCGCCGCAGAATGCCGTCGAGCTCTTCAGCAGGCAGGTGCTGGCGGAGGTAGTCTTCATGGAGGAGCCGCATGAGACTGCGGTAACGCCGCGACACTTCCGTAGCGAGGAACGACGCGTGGCGATAACTGGCATAGAATGACGCCAAGATGGCAATGACGCGCTCGCGCTGCTTGATGGAATCAAATTGCTCTTGGACAATATCTAGTTCGGCGCAGGCGCGTTTGAAGGCCACGAGGTCGCCAAAGGTCAGCCGCTGAATCGTCGCCAAGGGCTTGCGGCCATCACGCATGTCCGTAATGAACATGCGGCGAATGACACGCACGGCGAACTGCTCGACGCGCTGGTCCCATTGCTCGCGGCCCTGGCCGGCCAGGCCCATAAAGGCGAGGGCAAGTTTCTCGCTGCCGTCCGGCAAGGTCAGAATCAGGTCAGCGGCAAGCATGACGACAGGATAGAGCGCCGTCATGCGGCGCAGCTCGCCGACCAGCGCTGCGGTCTTCCAATCTTTCTGCGACGTCGCCAGGGACTCGTCCAGAGCCATGAAGCGCAATACGCTTTCGCCGAGGTCATTGAGGGCCTTGCGCAGCCAAGAGAGGAGCTGGGTGTCATCCAAACGCCGTTGATCGACCAGCAGGCGCAGATGCGCCAGCGGAGCGATGCGCGCCGGGGCGCTGTCGCGCCAGGCGCGCATGCCGTGGCGGCAGAGCAGACGGTCGGCCTTGCGAGTGACATTCGGCCAGTATTCAAGGAGATTGGGGTCGGCGCTCCAGCGCTCCGCCCAGGCAAGAAAATCACGGGGAATGGGCCCGGGCGCTTCGAGAACGACAGTCAGGGCATCGCGAATGACATCCGGATCAAGCTGACCATCGTGCCTGGCAAAAAAATCCAGGAACCACTGGCAGGCGCGAGCGGCGTCCATGCGCCAGAGTACGCGGAAAGCCAGTTCGAGGACAGTTTCGACGACCTCATTGCGGCGGCGGAAAGCGTCGGCGGCCTTACCGAGCGCATGCGGAACCACGGCACGGCTGAGGACCATGCAGCGGTCGAGAGCGGTGAGTGTCTGAGCGGGCACAAGGGCCTTGGAGAAGGTCGTGGGTGCGGGTTCGGGCTGACTGATTTCGCCACCTTGCGCCAGCAATCGCGAGCTATTCTCAATGCACTCAAAGTACTCGGCGAGTATGTTCTCGCCGCTGATTTTGACGGCGCAGGTGCGGTAGAGAGTGACCAGCCGTTCGACCTGCTCGGCAGCCAGGCCGAAGAATTGCTGGCCAGACTGCTCCGCGAGCAGGTTGAGGCGCTCGACTTCCGTGGCGGTGAGGTCCGGATTCAGCCGCTCAAGCCGCCGAAGCTGTTGGGCCAATTCGCGATATGCTTCGTCAGGACTCATGCTGCCCAGTCGGGTTTCGGGCAGGCCGGCCGCCAGCTCGGCGGCGCGACGCTGCCAACGGGGGTATTACATGCGATTGCGCAGGCGCTGGATGATGGCGTTGGTAGAACAGTCGTGCTTGAGCTCGGCTTTCTTGCCGGCTGTGAGATCTTTGAGGATATTCTTGGCCAGGACTTTGCCCAGCTGCACGCCCCACTGGTCGAAGGAATAGACATTCCAGATAACGCCCTGCGTGAAAATCTTGTGTTCGTAGAGGGCCATGAGGATACCCAGCATACGCGGCGTCAACTCGTCGGCCAAGAGCGTGTTGGTCGGGCGATTGCCGTCGAAAGTCTTCTGTGCGGCCAATGCGTCGCTGATGCCGGGCTCTTCGGCCTTGACGGCCGCCGTGGTCTTGCCGAAGGCCATGGCTTCGGTTTGGGCGACAAAGTTCGCCATCAGTTTCTGGTGATGGTCACCAATGGGCGTCTGCGACTTGCAGAAGCCGATGAAATCGCCGGGAATGAGCTTGGTGCCCTGGTGGAGGAGCTGGAAGAAGCTGTGCTGGCTGTTGGTGCCGGGCTCGCCCCAGATGACCGGGCCGGTCTGCCAGGCGACGGGCGTGCCGTCTTTACTGGTGGACTTGCCGTTGCTCTCCATGTCGACCTGCTGCAGATGGGCCGCAAAGCGATGCATGGCCTGGTCGTAGGGCAGTATCGCGTAGCTCTGAGCAGCAAAGAAGTTGTTGTACCACACGCCCAGCAGGCCCATGAGCACTGGCATGTTCTGCTCGAGGGGCGTCGTCCGGAAATGCTCGTCCATCGCGTGGAAGCCATCAAGCATCGCCGTGAAATGCGCCGGCCCAATCGCCAGCATGATGGGCAGGCCAATCGCCGAACACATGGAATAGCGGCCGCCGACCCAGTCCCAGAACTCGAACATGTTCCGGGTGTCAATACCAAAAGCCGCGACATCATCCTGGTTGGTGGACACCGCCACGAAATGGCGGGCAATGGCGGCTTTACTGCCAAAAGCCTTGAGCGTCCAGTCACGCGCGCTCATGGCATTCGTCATGGTCTCCTGCGTGGTGAAGGTCTTGGACGCTACAATGAACATCGTTTCGGCCGGGTCCAACGCGCTTAGCGTGTCAGCCAGGTGGAAGCCGTCGACATTGGACACAAAAAGCACATTGAGGTTTTTGCAGCAGAAGGGCTTGAGCGCCTCGCAGGCCATCTTCGGCCCGAGATCGGAACCGCCAATGCCGATGTTGACGACGTTGCGGATCGGCTTGCCGCTGTAGCCCAGCCAGCTGCCGCTGCGCACCTGCTCGCAGAAATCCGCCATGCGCTTGAGCACTGCATTGACGCCGGGCATGACGTCCTCGCCATCGACCATAATGGGCCGGTTGGAGCGGTTGCGCAAAGCGACATGCAGTACCGCGCGTTTTTCAGTCTCGTTGATGGCCTTGCCGCTGAACATCTCGCCAATGGCCTTTTCCAAACCGGCTTCGCGAGCCAGCTCGCACAAGAGCGTCATGGTCTCGGCGTTGATGCGGTTCTTAGAGTAATCCAGCAGCAGGTCTTCAAATTCCAGGGCAAACGTCGCCGCGCGCTTGGGATCCTGCTGGAACATATCGCGCAGATGCTCGTCTTTGATGCGTGCGTAGTGGCTCTGCAGCTTCTGCCAGGACGCCGTGCGGGTGATGTCGCTCATGCTTATGCCTTTCCATGCAAATGACAACCGTGGTGATGCGCGCCACCCGAACCGACCTGCGGCCCGGCAACAACGCGCGGCTTAATGTAAGCCCTGCCAGGTGATAGGCAATAGCATGCGCCAAGAGATCAGAACGATCATCCGTCCGATCTGTCCGATCTGTCCGTATACCGCGACCCCATCGGCGGCCAAGCACCACGGCAGCGTCCAATGAAAGGCCCTGGCGATTCGTCGTTGGTAGCACAAGGCCAACGCGTTTATTCACCTACGCGCCGCGCCTGTGTGGTCGACCAGGAAAACAACAACACAACCATGGCAAACTCCGAACCCAATCAACACGAAGACGACCAAAACAGCGCCCAGCACGGCGACAGCGCCGAGAACTCGCGCGGGGCAGCGACACCCCCCGGCAACGCGGTCGTGCCAGCAACATCTGGCGCTGTCCGCAGCCAAGGCGGCGCGGTCACCACCCTCTCGCCGGCCTACGGCCCGTACCTGCAGACCCTGCCAGCGACCCGGGCATTGAGTGACGACGAGCAGCGTGCTGCCGACATTCGCGAGGGCATCCATCCGACGGCATCAACCGGCGTGGATCAGCAGGGCGGCCGCTCGCTCTACGAGCTGCTGGCCCTGCTGGCGGCGGTGCTGGCCTTTGTGCTCGTGGTCGCGCTGGCCTTTCCCTGGCGACATTTCATCAAGACCGCTCCCAAAGACGACGCCTTGCTCTTGCACTCGCCGCTGTTGACCGAGCGCCCGCCCGAGGTCGTCAAGAACGCCCTGGCCGAAATCACCGTCTTGCGCGAAACTGGCCGCCTCAATGGCGCCCGCGACAAATGCGCGGAGTATCTCGACGCCCTGCCCACGCAGCAGCGCGAGCACATTCTGTGGTTACCGATATGGCAGCAGCACCTGGAGCTGCTCTTCCTCCTGCGTCAACACAACGACCTTCGCCGGCAGTGCAGCCGCCTCAGGCAGCTGGTCCCCGACGCGGTGGAAGCCGTCTATTACCCAGCCAAGCTGGACATCGACACCGTGCCCCGCATGGACTACTACACCCGCCAAGACCGCAAATACTACGGTAAACTTCTTGCCTTTCAGCTGAAAAAATGCGCCGCCGCCGAAGCCGCGCTGGCCACCCGAAAACCCACGCCGGCCGTCAGCAACGCCCTCAAGGCCTTCCGTCTGCTTATGGCCGACTGCCAGCGACGCCTGTGGTGGCTGAGCAATTTCTCCTGGGACGACGATCACCGCGAAGAGGCCTTCGCCATGCTGCGCCAAATACCCGAAGACAGCCGCCAGGCCCTGCAACTGCGCCTGTCCCTCCTGCGGGACTGCCGACAGCACTGGCGCAACTGGTGGCAACGCAACCCAGGCAGCCGCATCGTGGACGGTCGCCCCATGACCTACACCAATGTCGAGCAGGAAATCGAACTCCACGAACAACTGCTGCGGCAGCGCGGCAACAACTGACAACGACTGGGACCGCCACCGCCCGCCGGCCCCACGAAAGAACATCGCCATGAAAAGCATCTTCGCGCATATCGACCGCTACTGCCGGGAGCGCCGACTGTACTGGGCGCCCGGCGTCGACAGCATCTGGTCGCCCAAGTGGCTGCTGGTGGCGCTGGCCTACATCTTCGCCATCGGCTTTATGGCGCGGGACCCGTGGTTCGGCCAGCGCTTTTTTGTCTGGAACCACGGCCTGCTGGCGATTCTTATCAGTTTCATCATCGTCGCGACGGTCAGCTTCGAATGGCATCTGCTTGGCCGGCCCGAGGGCATCAACGTCTTCCTGCAAGCCCTGTTGATCTTTCCCTTCTCGCTCTTTCTCGGCCGCATCATCGGCAAGCCATGGAATTACAACAACCAGACGGGGCTGATTGGCGATGCCATGAGCATGATCAAGGACCTGCTGCGGCTCAGTGGCGTCAACTCGGTCATCCCCAAGGCCTTCCAGGAGATATTCGCCTCGCCGGGGCTCGCTTTTCTGCTGATCGTTGTCTGCGTGGCACTGTCCTTCGGCCAGCGCAAATCCACGCGCATCGGCCTGCTCCTCACGGCCTTGCTAGTGCCCTTCATCCAAAGCATCCTGAATACGCCACGGCCGTCGCTGAGCTTCGTCATCGGCGCCATGCTGATGCTGCTGGGGGTCATCGGCCAATACATGGACGTGGCCAGCTACGTCTGCGACCGGAATATCCTCCGGCGCCTCCGCCAAGTCCGCGACGACGCCGAACGCACCAGCAGCATCCGCATCGTCAAACGAGCCCTGCAGGACGGCCAGATCGCCGAACAGAGCGTGCTGGAAATCATCCGCCGCAACTACACTGACGGCTACGGCGTGCCCGCAGAAGACATACCCGTGATCGCCCGGTCGCTTAGCCACCGGCTGGTTTATGAACACGGCCTGCTCACGGTCCACCTCAGCTCAGACGGGCTCTTCCTGGCACCGGCGCGAAGTCTGTCCACTTACGACTCGCTGCTGTCCGAGGTGTCCCTGTGGCCACGCAGCATCCTCCTGGGCGCCTTGGCGGTGTTCTGGTGGCTCATGCCGTTGGACATCATCCCCGATGCCATGCCCGTGGTCGGCACGATCGACGACATCCTCTTGCTCGTCCTCGGCGGCCTCCCGCTTTTTCATCAGCTGGCCGGCAGCCACCGCCGACAATTCGAACAAGGCCGCATCCGACAGCCGCAATGAGGCGCGAGTACCGCAGCGGCGCAATCACGGCCGGGAGTAGATGACCACGTCCTTGAGCCAGTAGTCAATCTGGTCGCTGGACGTGCACATGCCCACGCGAATCATCTTGTAAAGCCCGGCGCGGTCGGGATTGAATGACACGAAGACCTCGCGCCACTCATCCTGCGGGTCGGTATAGCGCAGGCCGTCGTACTTGCCCTTTTCGTTTTCGTCCTGGTAGGCCATCATGACCAGCGGCGCCCAGATGCGGCCAACATTGCCGCCGCGCTTGACCTTGATGCTGAAGCCAATGCCAACGGCGTTCGCCAGCTCCTCGCTCCCAGCATCAAGCACGTACTCGGGAAAGACCCACCGATCGCTGTTGCTGCCCGCAAACGTGGTCGAGACTTTCAACGCCTGCTCGACAGCATCAAAACTGAAGGTGGACGCGCCCGAGCTGTTCTGCCGCCAACGCTCAGGATTCAGAAAATCGAAGGTCTTTTTCGCCATGAACGACCAATTGACAAAAGGCACGCTGCAGCCAGCCAGCGGGAAGCCAGTGTCGTGCAGTCGAATGCTGTAATACACGTCTTTACAGCCACTGAAATCCAAGGTCCAGGTCAGCGGCGTTTCGCTGCGCGGCGGGAGCACGCGCGCGGCAGCTGTCGGCGCCTGGGCCACTGAAACGCCCGCAGGCAACTGCAGCTGCGGGGCGATGCGCTGCTCGTCGTCACTGAAATTATAGACATTGACGCTGAAGCGGTCGGAATCAGCGTGGTAACTGACGCCGTCCCACGACTTCACCTGCCAATGGTCAAACTGATAGACCACTGGCGTGGCCACGCGCGGCCGCAGCTCATAGCTTATTGCCTCGCTACGCAAGGCCATGGCCGCCGTGGCCATATTAAGTGCGGCGGTGTTCAGCTTCACCGCGTCCAGACCGACGTAGGCCATGCCGCCAGCGAAGCGGATGGCGCCATCGGCAATAGCCAGTGGCCGGCCGTCGATCGACCACGCGCCCGTGGCCGGCATGTCGGCGATGGACACCGTCTGTTCTCGAATATCGCCCGTGTAGATCACCGCGACGGCGCCATTTGGCCCTTTGAAGACCCGGCAGATCATGGCATGGGCCGGCAACGTCGGCCAGTCGCCCACATAGTCCTTGTGCGCGAGTTGCTGCACGAACAGCATATACGCCGCCAACGACCGCAACGGCGTGGCGTGGTAGTCCATCATGCCGAAGTTGTTGTTGTTCTCCTGGAAAAATGGCATGGTGAAGGGAAAATACTTGGCGATGCCGGCGGCGCGGGACTCGACGCCTTTCATGGTGATCCACAGGGCGCTAACCATGTCTTCATCGCGCTCGGGATGGAGTTTCCCCAGCGGTCCGCCGTGCGGCCTGCTCAATTGCACCGACGGATCAAGGCCCCGCGACCACGGCTTGCCACATTCCGTGATCCACATGGGCAAGCGCCCCTTGGGATGGTTTGCCAACATATCCCGGTAGGTCTGAATCAACGGCACGAGCTTCTCCGGCGCGCCGTAATTGTGAAAGGCAAAGACGTCGATGCTGTCCAGCAGGCCGTTGTCCATGCCGGCACGCAGGCAGTCGCGGGCGGATTCACCGCGGCAGAACGGCGCCGCGACCATCAGCAGATCGCGGCCGCGCATGGCATAGGCCGCAGCCTTGATAATGGGCAAATGCGCCTCGCCAGGTATGCTGCGGGCGTCATACTCGTTCAATATGTGGAAGGCCTCCAGCCCCGCCGCCCGGCGATCCAGCATGCCTGACACGGACGGCACCAGCCCCAGCAAATGCCGCGGCATGACATAGCGGTCATTGACCGGCTCGCCGCCATACCAGCGCGGAAAATCGTTGAAGCAGAAGATGGACTTCAGGCCCATGTCGCCCGCAATGCCGTAAAAGCGCTCGCGCTCGATCTTGTACTCGCCCTGTACGGGCTCTTCAGCCGCGTAATTGCACCACTCGCGATTGGAACGGATGCCCGCCCGCAGCAACACCGCGACCGTCTGCCTAATGCGCTCTTCGCTGCGAGTGCTGATCAGGCCCTCAATCGCAAAAAACGGATCCGGCGCGCCATCGTAGGGCTCCAGTACCGTCAGGCCAAAAACCAAATCGGCGTCAGGGAAACGAAGCTCATAATAGCCGCGAGGCAGGGTCACGCTGATGGCCACGCGACCATCGGCTACCACGGTGGACGCGCCACTGACCACCGCCGCGCCGGCGTAGTCCGTGATGTCGTAACTCAAGGCCTGGCCATCGGCAAAATGCCCTGTCGCGAACTCAATGCGCTGCGGCTGCTCCGGCAGCGCGTAGAACTGCAGCAGATTGTCGCCCGTGGTCAGTTTCATCACCCGCGACGGGTCTTTCTTAAATACCTGCATGACCTCGTTCTTAGCATTGAACACGGCGATATTCCTGATATAGCAGTCAATGGCCAGCGACGTCGTCGACACAACCATCTGCAAGCTGCGGACCTTAGCCATGTCGAAACCCGCGCGCTCAAAATGCAGTTCCACGGGCTGATATGCGCCCGGCACCGGCGGCGCAAAACTGAAGTGGCCCGACAGCGCGCCCTGGTCGGCAAAATGTACCCGACACGACAGGTCCTTGAGGCCCTCGGGCAGGAGCTTCATCTCAAAACGGATGCCGGCCGCGCCGGCCATACCCGCCGGCAGAGGCACCAGCGGCCACACGGAATGCTGGCCGGCCTTGCTGAACGCAGCCTGGAAATGCAGCGCGCCCTCGGCGTCCGACCACGCTACCCGCATGTCCTCCGTGCCCATGGGTTTCCAGCTCTTCGCATCATTGAGCAACGCCGTATTCGCGCGCAATGCCACCGCGCCCAACAACGCCGCGCCTGCCAGAAAGCACCGGGTCAACTTCGTCGTGATCATAGCGTCATTTTGTCCTTCTACTCGTGGATCATACCTGTGGTTGGCTACATCTCGGCCAAGCTGTCATTACGGCGGGGTGGCGACGCCATTGCGGGCGACCTGGGTAAAGCCCAGATTGCGTAGGCGGCCAATATCGACGCTTTCAGCATGGCCGTCCATAAAGGACAGGGTCGTGCGTTCACCATGATTGAGACTGATCGGATAGCTTGTGTTCTTAGGTCCAAAACACCAGTCCGGCGACCAGGCCGTGGCAGTAATGTAAATCCCGTCACCAAGCATCATGGTGTCACTGGGTTTTTTCATGACCACGCGATTGTGCATGATAACGTAGGGCGGATTGCTGCACATCGACAGCAAATTGCCATATTCCTCCTTGCGGTCGGCTGTCAGCCAATCGCTATTCAAGTAGGGGTTGAAGATCGAGTAGGTCCACTTGGAAGTGCTGGTCAACGTGCCCGCTTTTTGCATCATGTTCGGACAAAGCAACGCCGGCGTGATGTCAATCAACTTCAAATCATAAAGCACGGAATGCCAGCGCGGCCGCGCGTAACTGCCATGCCAGCCATAAATGACGTCGTTATGCCCATCCGCATAGAGCAGATGCGCCAGCGTACATTGCTTGATATTACTGACGCACGATATGCTCCGGGCCTTCTCCCGGGCTTTCGCCAAGGCCGGCAGTAGCATGGCCGCCAAAATCGCGATGATCGCTATGACCACCAAGAGTTCAATGAGCGTGAAGAGACGATGTCGCAGGCTGTTCATGATCGGTCCTCCTTGTTTGGCTCGGGCTAGCAAAGCAGAAATGCCATTCTATCCGCCGACCAGCGATGCAAATAACTGATCGGCCATGTCGGACAAACTCGTCGTGATGGTCATGCTCGGAAAGGGACAAAAATACGGCAACTCGCGGTTGCGATGAAAAATCGTCTGGAGGTCCTCCGGCACCCGCAGACCGAGTTGCAAAATGGCCTGGATCACACCCGGCACCGCGTTGTCGGGGTAAACAATAAGCGCGTCCGGCCGAGGCGATGCCGTCAGCAGCTCCATCGCCGCATGATAACCCAACTCACTCCAGTCCCGCTCTAAATACGCAGCCTCAGCAAATATCCGCTGCCGCCTGGGCGGCATACGCACACCGGCATTCTTGAAGCCCTCGACAACAAAACTCCACGTGCAATCCTGCCCTTCGGGTGAAATAATGGCCACCCGCTGGCGCCCCTGCACGCGTAACTCCGCAGCCATGTCGTTGAAGCTTGGCATGGGAAAGCGGTTCGCGGTGAGAAAAGCCTTGTGTATCGGCAACGCCCCAAACCAGCGCATGTCATAGCGGCGGATATTCACACCACATACCGCCTGGACGCGTTTCTGCGTAATCGCCTGACGCATGACCGGCGGCGGACCGGTATGCTCCGCCGCCGGACGACTGTCGCGCCAGATCACATAGTCAATACCACGCGCATCCAGCCGCTCACAGAGAAGGTCGCATTGCGTCGCGAAAGCAATGAAATTCTGGCGATTCTGCGGCGTCCCCGACATGTATATCCCAACACGACTGATTGCCTCAGCCTGCGGCTGGTCCACAAACATGCCGCGACCTTGGTGCTTGCTCAACAAACCAGCTTCCTGCAACGCATCCGTTGCCAATTTCACCGAAAAAAAATTCGTGCCCCACAGCTGCGCCAACTCCCGCAAGGACGGCAGCTGCGTGCCCGGCTGAAGCTCGCCACGCGTGATCTTGTCACGCAGATACGACACAATCGCCAACTGAATACCGCCATTGCTGCGACGCTTGAAATCCTGAAATAATGCTAAATCGGCAGGACTCATGAAAACGCTCCGTTTTCTGCAAAAAACTATTTACAGTTATAACAGTAACAGTATACACAACCCGCGCCGGAACACAAGCGCAATCCCCCAAAAAATGCCCCAACAGCAAAAACGCTGCCTGTTGCCCCATTGACAAGCAATGGCGGCAACAGGCAGCGCGTTATGAACTCCCCCCCAAGGCGAAGCTTTTTCCTCCGACTGATCCGACTGATCCGACTGATCCGACTGATCCGACTGATCAAGTCGACGATCCGTCCGATCCGTCCGATCCGTCCGATCCGTCCGATCCGTCCGATCCGACCGCGATAAAAGACAGCCGAGCAGACCGGTGCATCCGCGTGCTTATTTTATCAGGTAGTCAGGCATATCGGTGCGGAAAGGCGATGCCGGGAAGTTCTCGCGGTTGCAGAGATTAGCGTTACCGGGGTAGCTGGCCCATGCGTAGCGGACAGTTTTGGGTTCGGGCACCTTGTCACTCCAGACCACGATGGTCGTGCCTTCGATCTTGGCATTGGCCCAGACGAAGACGCCGTCGGCGCCGGCGATGGCGAACGACGTCGGTTCGCCGCCCTTGCTGACCAGGCCCGAATCGGCGTTGTCAAAATGAATGCGGATGCGATTGCCCTCGATGGCCATGTCTTTGTAGAGCGGTCCGGCGCTGACGCCTTTGAAGCCGTAGCAGATGCGCATGGCCTCTTTGGCCAGGCGGTAGCCGACGACCTGCTTGTTCGCCGGGTGAATATCCGAATGGTCGCCGGCATCAATGATCACCGCCATGCCGGTGCGAGGAATCTTGAGGGTCGCGGTCTGGACTTCGCGGAGCTTCGCCCAGCTGTCATCGCTGGGTTCGCGGCCGACCCAGAAATCGTCCGCTAGGCGCTCGGTGGGCTTGTGACGTTCATAGGCGGCGAGCTGCACGAAGATGAAGGCCAGATCGGGGTCCTGCCACAACCGGCGCCAATCCTGGATCAGCAACGGATGGAGCGTCATGTAGCGTTCATAGGCACCCGCATTGGACTCGCCCTGGTACCAGATGGCGCCGCGAATCGGGTAGATCGTCCACGGCGCAATCATTGCGTTGTAAAGCGTGGTCGGATGCCCCGGCTTGCGCGAGGAAAGGGTGCTCAAGCCCGCACCCGCCGGGTCGGGCCGCTTGCCAATGACCGCGAGGTCAGCCACAAATTCGGTGCGACTGTGCCACTGACCAGCCAGACTCTGGCGCTGCTCGCTGTCCTTCGGACCAATGCTCAGGTCGTCGGTCTGGCCGGTAAAACCGCCGTCGCCATAATAATCAATAACGCGCACTGCGACGACAGCCTGGCCGGCTTTGACCATGGCCGCCGGCACCGTGTAATTCCGCTTCACGGACCAGTACTCGGCTGTATCCGTGCCAGTCTTGCCGACGAGTTCGCCGTTGAAATAGGTCTCGTCGCAGTCGTCAATAGCCCCGAGGCTCAGCGAGAGGTCCTTCCCGGCCCAGTCCGCCGGAATGCTGATGGCTTTGCGGTACCAGATGACGCCGTCCATGTCGCGCGGAAAGCGCTCGCCAGGCAGGTCAGCTGCCACCCACCCATCCGCCGACAAGTCAGCCTGGGCCCACCCACGGGCAGCATCGATCTGCTGCTGGTACTGCGTGAAAAAGCGCTTCTCCCAGCCCGCGAAGGCCTCCTTGGCCTTGGCGGCGGACGCGGCCTCCAGCGCCTGGATTTCTTCGGCCGTGAGCTTGCCCTGGCGAATGCGCTCGAGGTCCTTCTCGAGATTGGCGGACCGGAAACCCTCTTCGCTGATCCAGCTTTCAATGGGCGTGCCGCCCCAGCTGCTGTCAATCAAGCCAATGGGTACGCCCAACTCCTTGAAAAGCTGCCGTCCAAAGAAATAGCCCGCCGCACTGAAGAGCGCGACGCTGTCCGGCATGCAGACCACCCACTCCGGCCCCGCAATCTCTTTGCGCGGGCCCTCCGGCGCCATCCCGCGCTTCTGGCTGGTGTTGTGCAGGCGGATCTGCGGATAATGCGCATGCCGAGCCTCGTCCTCGCCATTCATGGCCGACCAAAACTGCCGGCCACTGAACACCGGCATGGACATATTCGACTGGCCACTGCACAGCCACACTTCGCCAATCAGCACATCGTCAAACGTGACCTGCTTCTCGTTGGCGCCACTGATGCTGACCACGTGCGGCCCGCCCGCCGGCATGGCCGGGAGCACCGCCGTCCACTCGCCATTGACGTCCGCCATAGCCCTAGCGCTGTGGCCGGCCAGCTTTACCACCACCGCCTTGCCAACCTCGGCCGTGCCGGCAATCTTGATCGGCCGGTCGCGCTGCAACACCATGTGACTGCTGTATATCTTCCGCACCGCAAAATCACCCGCCAAAGGCGCCTGCTGTTGACCATGGCACAGCGCCGCCGCCGCCATCAGAATGCCACATGCACCAACCGTCAATGCCTTTTTCATACTGCCCCTACTTCCTCTGCTGATTCTGTTTTTATCGGACTGATCGGACTGATCTGACTGATCTTCTGTCTTTTATCGCGGACCAATCTTCTGTCTTTTATCGCGGACTGATCGGACTGATCGGACCGATCGGACTGATCTTCGATTTGATCGGTCTGATCAGTCGGATCAGTCCGATCAGTCGGATCAGTCCGATCTTCAATTTGATCAGTCGGATCAATCAGATCAAAAGTGAATTTCGTAGGCGAAGGCCTGAGCGTCAAGCTCGATCGTCACGCGGTCGCCCTGCTGGCTCATCACGGGCTGGCGGGCGAATTCGAGCCACGGCATGACCAGGTTGGCGCTCCGGGCGGTCTTGCCACCGTAGCCGAGCTTAGCCAAGTCCAGTTCCGCCCGGAAGGGCAAGGATCCCGCCATGGGTATGACGACCACCGTCTGCGGATTGGGCGTCTGCAAACGGAAAGAGCCGTTCGTACTCAGCATGCCGAAGTCAATCATCGGCAGATCGGTGGTACTTATGGCAATTTCATCCAGCTTGCTGATGTATTCCGACCGGACAGCGCCACCCTGACGCTCGACCTTGATGACGCCGCCATTGACGCGGCCGCTCGTGACATCGGCCGCGCTCAACGACAGGCGATTGCCGTGCTTGGCGCTGTAGAGCCCGTAGCGGATATTCAGCTCGCCAGCCAGGACGTCGTCAGGAATGTCCACGATTATCGCCGACGTGTACTTGCCAGGCTCGGACAACTTCAGGTCGCTCGCCTTGACCGCGCCGTGAAACAGGATGCTCTCGGGATGCGTGCTGTCCGGATGACACACGTGAATGAAATGATTGATGTCGGTGCTGGCAAAGGCATACTGGAAATCCCATGATACCTGCAGCAAGTACTGCTGCTCAGATAGCTTTTCGACCTTCTCGACGCGAGTGGCGATGCTGGTGCGGCCACTCAGCGCTCCCGCCGGCGGCAAGGTGTCCACAAACAACATATTGGGACTTTGGGCCATGCGGACGCGCTTGCCGTCAATGGCGAAGGTCCCGGCGCTGGCCTCGGGCGTCTCCACCCAGAAGCCGTACTCCGGCAGCACCCGGCCATCGGCCAGAGTCCAGTCTTCCGCCCCACGATTGGCCCAGACGCGGCTCGCGCCGCCACCGAAAACGGTGTGCTGCTGCCGCACGGTCCCGCCAAATTCGTGCCGGTCAAAACTCTGGCGAGCGAGGACGTCACAGACGTCGTGAAGCAGCCAGTAGGTCAGCACCGCCGCACGGCTGAAGGGCCCGTCACTCATGGGATTGCGACCGCCCAGCACAGTATTGGACAGATAGTCGTCGCTGCCGTAGTCATGCCCGGGCTCGTCCTTGCCATAACGGCCGCCGAGGCCGCCAGCGAGAAGCACCATTTTGCCGTGGGTGACAATATCGTGCCAAGGCGTGCGATCAGTATCCAAACACTGCGCGCCCCAACGCCGCGCGTGATAGTGGTCGGACTGCGCGCCGTCAAGCGAGCCAATCAGCCCGTCGTGCCCGCACTCGCTGAGCATCGGCGAGCCCTTCTTGAGTATCCGCCGGCAGGTGTCAAAGGCCTCAGACCACTCTTTGGCCATGCGCTTCTGATCGTAAAAACGACCTTCGCGATCGTAGTAATCACGGGGTGTAATGGCCGTGAAGACGTCAATGAACAGACTGTTCGGCGCAAAGCCGTCCCGCATGAGCTGCATATTCTCAACCATCCACGGCTGGAACGCGTGCGGCAGCCAACGGTAACTCTGTGCTTTGCGGCCCTTGTTGTACCAGGCTTTCTGCGGCGTCCCATCGGCATTGAAAATGATGTGGTCGTAGCTAAAGCCCTTGGCGTCGGGATAGAAATCGATGTAGTTGTCATGCGGGGAAAAGAGTATCCCGGTGTCGTGGCAGGCGTCAGCCAGGGCCTTGAAGGCATCCAGGCCACCGGCGGGGGGATAGATCTCCGGCAGGCGGTAGTCGTAGCCCCAGCGCTGCCAGACGTGCTTGACAAAAACAGAGTGGTCCAAGCCATAGCGCGCCGCCATACGAATCTGCTCGGCGGCGGCCAGGTAGTCGCCACCCCACTGGTCCAGACATTGCCGGCCCTTGAGCTCCTCCAGCCCAGGCGAGGCCTTGAAGCCGGCGACCTTGCCATATTCCTTCGCGGCACTGAACGCGCCACCACTGGACGGCGCCATGAAATAGGTCAAGTCGTGATGCGCCTCAAGCGTAAACAGCTTGTCCGCCGGCACCACCCGCAGGCGGTCCGGAAAATAATCCGACGCCAAAGCCATGCTCAGGCCACTGCGATAATCCGCACCAACATGGCGCGTACTCAGCGTGAAACCGCCGGCACCCAGCGTGAAAGGCGCCTGCAAGTCCTCAATGACATTGCCGAAACCCGCATAGACCCGCCAGGCCGCCTCGCGCCCCGGACCAACCGCAATCTTCTCAAAACGCGGTTGGCCACGCTGGTCGCGATCCTGCCCCGGCATGCTCCACTCCAGCTTGAGCACGCCGCCGTCAGCCTGCGCCCGCAGCCGGAAAGGCACCACGTCGCCGCGAATGTCGACCTGATGGTCAACGATGAAGTCGCCCAGCCAACCGCGCCGCGCCTTCACGCGACGCACCGGCGCGCTGCCGGCGGCAATGCCAATATCCTCGCCGTGGATACGCAAGGCAAAGCCGCGATAGCACAAGTCCTTCGCTCCGTCGGAAAACGCAATGACGCCGTCAACCATACCCTCATCACCGGGAATAATGGCCGCGCCGTACTGGCCGGCTTCGCCACGCAGGGTGAAGGCGCCGGTGCCGCGCTTGCCAACGGCCGCCTGGCGGGCCAAGGCTATCGCCTGCTCCTCGCGCTCTCGCCACGCTTCTTCGCTCAGCGGCTGCGGCTGCACGCCCACAACCACAGTGGGCACGCCCCAGAATGCGCTGTCGCAAGTGGTGTTGCGCGCCGGACCAGGACCGGCAAGCAATGACAACACGATCTCTTGGCCGGCATACGCCGACAAGTCGACCGCAACGGGCTCCCAGACCTTGCTGTCACTGAAGCGGCTGAAGAGCCGTGCTGGCGCCGCGTCGTCAGCCGTAGCGACCGCAACGACGAATTCCACACCATCACTAGCTGGCTCGGTCTCGGGATTGTGATCGCGAATGGCCGTCTGCGCCTGGAAAACCGCCGGTTCGCCCGCCGGCAACTGCAGACGATACGACACCACGGCCTCGCCCGTACCGCCACGATAAGGCGGATGGACGCTGATGGCCGGCAGAGCCGTGCCACCGCGAGTGGCCGTGACACCCTGGAACGACACGCCGCTCGTACGGTCGCCACCACTGAAATCATGGGCGAGAACGACCTCGGTCTTGCCATCCATGATGTAACTGCAACGGCGGTTGGGCAGCTCGCCGAGCTTCCACACGCCCTTGCTCAAGGGCAACGCCGACAACTCGACGCCCGCGCTGGCCGTACTGCGCGCATCGCCCAGTTCGAGCGTAACATACGATGACGGCTTTAGCCAATACTGCGAACCGGTCCCACCCAGCGTGTACTCGTTGCGCCGCCGACCGTAATCGGCATCGCCAAGCATCAGATTGAAACCCAGGCGCTTGGTGGCGGCAATGCCCTCGCCAATGCCCGCAAAGGGCAGCTGTACTTCGAAGCTATAGCCGTCCGGCAAGCGCCGGGTGGCGACCTTGATGCCGCCTGGAATGGCGTCCTTGAAATAACCCGGGGCCTTCAGCAAGGGCTGGCCGCCATCACCACCAAAAAGATTGATCGCTACCACCCGATCATGTTCGCCAAGGCCCTCATGATCGGCACGACCCACTGCCGGCGATGCGTAGATGCGCAAGTAATCGCTGTCCATAAAATCGTCAGACGTCTTGTCATCACACGAAATGTCGTCGTCCTTAACCACCCCAGCGACATAGAGATTTTCCTCGTCATGCAAAAACATCAGCGTGCCGTTGAAGCTCTGCAGGGTCTCCGGGCTGATTGTGCCGACGCTGATGTGCTGATAGCCAAAAGCTACCGGCTGCGCCTGCTCAGACCAGTCGCTGAGCCCCCCGTCCACAACCACCGGCGTCTGCAGCCGTTGAGCACTGATCACGCCACCCGCCGGCTGCGCCGAAACGCTCTCGCTGGCCGCCGCCGGCCGCACGGCCGAGAAGATGGCAATGGGATGCAACAGCGCCATGTCGCCGTCATCAAAGCGCAACTCAACCTCGGCATGCACAGGATACAAGGCCGTCAACACCCGCGGCAAGGCCCGACCCGTAAAGGCCTGCTCAAACTGCGCGCCAGCAGCCAGCGTCTGCCAACCCGCCGCCGCCTGCGGCTCAACCCGCCAGTCGTCATTCATGTACACCCGCAGACGAAAGGACACCGCGTCGGCACGCTCATTGCTCACCTGAACACGAAAAACCACGCCGTCGCTAACGCTCACCTCCGCCGGGACTTGCACAATCCCGGCCGCCACATCCGCCTGGCGGTCCACCGGCGGATTGTATGCCCAGACGCCAAGAACAGTCAGCAACAGCGCCAATAATGCGATCTTCTCGATTTTCATAACGATGCCTTTCGTTGTGTTCAGATGACTTTGGAAGAAGACTCGGAAAGTATGAATATAGCGCCCGCTGCGCCTACGCGGCGCTGATACTCAAAAGTATCACCGCCGCCGCACCGCTGAGCACGGCGCTGAGCTTGCGCAGGGAAAAACCCTCGCCCAAAAAGACAATGCTGAGAATGAAGGTGCCGATGAAGCTCATCTGCGCTATCGGCAATACCACCGACGCGGCGCCATGCCGTAACGACGCGGCCATGAAAAAGACGATGCCAGATACCAACAGGCCGGAAAAAACTCCGTAGCTCAACAAGGACCGATCACGTATGGACGCACGGCGCTCCAACACCAACGCATACGCCATGCCCCCAAAAAGCCAGAAGAGACTGTTGATCACCACGACGCCATTGGCGTCCGCGCCATGCGTAAAGCCGTACTTGTAACTCAGGCCCATGCCGGCACGCAATATCGCCGCCAGCAACGCGAGATAAAATCCCGCCGAACGCACGCTGAACAGATGACTGCCCGCTGGAAAAAATGCCAAAATGGCCAGCAAGGCCAGCAAAATACCCACAATCTGCATAGCCGACACGCTCTCACCTAACCACAAAAACGCCCCGGCGACCACAAAAATCAGATTCAGCCGATACAAGGTCGAACACATGCCGGCACTCTCGCGCTTCATGGCCTCCATCAACAACAAATTCGCACTGAGCGAAAACGCGCCGGATATCGCCCCCCACAGCACGGTCGCGCCAACATCGCTGTCGACACCCCAGGGCAGCCACACCATCAACACAAACCACACCAGGCCAATCAACGATACAAAGGCGCCACGGGCACCAAATCGATCCGCGTACTTCTTGAACACCAGGTCATTCACCGCCGCAAACAGTAAACAAAACAAAGCATACACAACTGCCATGATCTCGCCCGCCCTTTATTTCTCAAAACACCTGGCCTTTGGCCGAAAACAACAACGGCGCGTCAGTTCAAGACGCGCCTGCACTTCTCAACCTGCACCGCAAATGGCAAATTCTGCCTAAGCCCCTACAAACCATCACCCGCGTTTCTACACTCCCCATGCATAGCCCGCATGGTAATCCGTATGCGTCGCCCGCATAACTGGCCATCGTCCAAAACCCAACAAACTCCGCCTGCAAACCACAAATACTCGGCGCTCGCCGAAACACCGCCATAAGTAAGCTCAAGGACCATCCCCGACGCAAACCGACCGACTGCCGCTTTACCTTGGGAGGGGGTCCCCCCAGGCTGGGTGGGCCATCCGAAATGACGAGCAAAAAACTACCCCGGCGACAGGCCATTTGCAACCGTAAACTTGAAATTGCATAGAGGAACATGGCTTTTGACAGCGGGCTGCTCAGCAGTCGTGAAGTAACCTAGCCGAAATTAGAGCCCGCTAACAGAATTTTTCCGCTCATAACCAAGCGTGCGGCAAGGCGTCAGGCCATCCCCAATGAGTCAAAATCAGTTCCCGCAGGCCAAGCCACCCACGGCAACACTAGGGACATTTTTGCCGCCGGGACGGCGGCGCTCCCAGGAGTCCCAAGAGTCCCCAAGCAGTCGAGGGCGTCTCCACGGTCCCGGCCATGGGGCGTGGATCGTGAGTCTTCGTCCCCGCGCCGTTGCCAATTAGTCACTATGGCCCCGTTGTCCACTGAAGTCGGTCGCCAGCAGTGGCTGACCAATTACCACTATTCATTTCGTCCCCAGTGATTTTCAGGGCAAGCGGCGCATAATGAGCTACATTATATCTTTTGACCGGCCTGTTTTACGCGGGCCATTTGTGTCTGCGAAAAAAACATTGTAGACTACTTGGCGATTGGCTCTATTGTCGCCACGCTGTTATAGCTCACGCGCCCACGCAACGGAGTACGAGGCCACTATGGGATCTTTTCGTTTTGCTGTGATTGGCGACACCCACTATTGCACCCTGGCCGGCCGGCCGCTGTCACGGCGCCAGCAAGGGATGCCGGCCCTGCCGGATTATCTGCGCTACGCCGGCATGAAAGAGCGCGTGCTCGACAAACTGGCCGCCAAGCTGGCCGCGCTGCGGCCGGAATTTCTGATTTCCACCGGCGATCTTATCGAAGGCGGCGCCGACTCGGCACTGGACGAAGCCGAAGCGCGCAAGCTCTTCACGGCCGCCGTACCCGAACTGCATGTCGCCCAGGGCACCCACGACCGCCGCAAGCCTCAGGGCGAGCAAAGCTACTACTCGTTCAAATATGACGGCGCGGTCTTTTTCATCCTCGACTACATCAACTGGAACAAGCAGCAGAGCACCTGGTTGCAGCACGAACTCGGCGCCGCCCACGGCGCCCGGCACATCTTCGCCTTCGCACACGCACCGTTGTATCTGTGGGGGCGGCATTTTTTTGACAGCCCGTGGTTCACGCAGGAAGTCCGCGACATCTTCACGCAGTACCCCATAGATATCTATTTTTGCGGCCACACGCACAACCAGGCCGTCAGTTGGCACCGGGGCATGCTACAAATCAAGGGCTCGGCCGTGGGCTACCCGCAGATGGACGTCGTGCCCCTGGAACGCATGCACGCGCTGGCGCCCGATGATAACGACAACCGCTTCTACTGGGGCATCGTCGAAGACAGCGCACCGGCTTTCTTCACCGTCGATGTCGACGACGACCGCCTGCATGTCCGCTGGCATTCCCTGCGCGGCTCGGCGGAGTTGCGCGTCCCGGCCCGTTTTGCACGACCGGAGATACTGTCCTTCCCGCCGCATCTCCCGCGCAATCAGCAACTCAGCGACTGGGATTTCGCACAGGTCCGCGCCGGTTGGCTCAATATCTTCAGCAGCATCAAGCAGGACAACAAGTCGCAGCTGCTGCTCAATGACGTGCCTCTGGGCGAGATACCGGCAAGCACCAGCTATGCCGCCCGCCGCGCGGCACCTCTCAGCATTGACGCCATCAACAGCCTGCGGCAGAAAAACACTCTGCGCATCCGCATGCCGGACTCGCCAGTGTTTGCCATCGGCTCCATGTCGTTGGAGCTGCTCCTGCTGGACGGCCGCATCCTCCACTCGCCCGTGGCGCCAGAGCTGTTCGTCTGCGGCGAATCACCCGACTACACCTTTGCCTCCGCCCGCGCCCAGCGGGTCACCCCCGGCGCCGATCTGACCATCACACTCGCTTTTGCCCCATAGAACCCACGCGACGCGGCCAACGACTGCCGCCAATCCAAAGCATGTCGACATCATGAGGAGGGAACTGCCTTTGTCAAAACATTTCATCAAGATTTTCACTCCAAAGATCATCCTGCTGGCCTTCGTGCTGCTGATAGCAGGAGGCAGTAGCGCCCTCTTTGCCTATTATCTGGTCCGGGGGCACCAGCGCACCATGCGCTTTCAGGAGGCGCTCAAGCAGCTGGACGCGGGCAACATCACCTTTGCCAAACGACTGCTCAACATCAGCATCAATGAAGATCCCAACAACGAGCTGGCATTTGTCAAAATGGCCGAACTGATGGTCCAGGAAGGCCGTTGGAACAACGCAGCCATACTGTGGCGGCGCGCCACCATCCTCAACCCCCTCAAGGCCGAGTACCGCCAGGCGGAAATCGATGCGTTGCTCCGTGGACGCCTCTACAACAGTCTGCTCACTGTCCTCGAACAGGACAGCAAGGACACGAAACTCACTCCGCAGCAAAACAGCTACCTGGCCTACGCCAACTACAAGCTCGACCGCGTCCTCGTCGCCGAAGATATTTACCTGAATATCACCGACCGCGAGACCCTGCTCTCGCCCATGGCGAGGCTGCTGGAAATTGTCTTGAACATCAAAAAGAACAGCCCCGAAGCGCGGCTGGGCCAACTTGCCGAGCTCGCCGAATCCAAAGACCCCGTTGTAGCCTTCGAAGCGCTGGAGCACCTCGCCCGCCAGTTCGTGCTGGACGACCAGCCCGAACGCGCTGAAAACGCCCTCAACCGCGCCCGTGACCTCAACCCTGAATGCGGCACGCCACTGCTTGGCCAATTCTACTTCTTCAACAACAACTTCGCAGCCGCCATTCCCATTTTTCAGGAGATCCTGGATAACGGCATTGACCCCGCCACCGCTGTGATGCTTGGTGAGGCCCTCGCCAGTCAAAACCGGTTGGACGACATCCACAAGCTGAGCGAAAAATACCGCGTCGGCAACAAGACCATCCTGCAGGTCGGCACGTACCTCGACGCGTTGCAGGCCTTCGGCCGCCAAGACTTTGAAGCCCTGCGGGACAACATCAAGCGCGTCAATGGCGTCTACAAGACTCCCGTCGCCTTGATGATGTCCCTACACGCCGCAGTCTACGAGCGCGATGTCAATGGCATTCGCCAAGTCGTTGACAGCATTCGCGTCACCCGGGACGACACCGGCCTCCTGGAACAGGCGCAGGCCATCGTCCTGCCGCTCATCAAGGCTTTCTTTGACGAGCAGAACCTCATCGCCGCAGCCAATCTGGCAGATCTCTTCCGAAATCCGGACAAGCCCGACCTCTTTCTCACCCGAGTATCGCTGACCGGCAACTTTGACAAACGGCTCCTGCAGCGCCGAGACGTCTTGACGGCCCTGCAGGCCTTTCCGGACGACCCGGTCGTGTTGCGCATCGCGGCCGCACTGGCGATGCAGAATCGCCAGTTTGACGAAGCCATCACGCACATTGAGCGCAATCTCCGCAACGGCAACAACACCGAGCCCATCCGCCTGCAGTACATCTTGGCCCTGCAGAATACCGGTCAGAGCGACCGCGCCATCAGCCAGTATCAAGAAGTACTCAAGGACAATCCCGACAACCGCGCCATGGTCTACAGCTATTTCGCCTTCTGCGTCAGCAACAACCGCAAAAACGAACTGCAGGCACTGCTGACTGACACCAAACAACGGCCTCAGCCCGAGCAACGCTACCTGGTGCCCTATATCGAGGCCGAGCTCGCCCTGCTGAACAACGACATCGTTAGCATGGTCGCGGCCCTGAAAAAAGCCATCGTCGAGCAACCGCTGAGCACCGACCAGCGCGAAGACGTCGAGCTGATCTACCGCGTCGCCTATCTGTTTGCACTGGTGGACGAAATTCAGCCCGCCATTGAACTCTACCAGCGCATTGCCGATGTCTATCCCATGCCCATCATGATCCAGCTCAATCTCGCCGAACTCTACGCCAGCATCGGTGAACACGAGCGGGCTCTGGAACTGGCCCAGGCCGCCTGGCAGGCCAACGGCTCGCTGCTGGCGGTGCAGGAATGCCTCGGTCTGCGCCTGGTAGAAACCAAACGCTACGCCCGCGCCGTGCAGCTGCTGGGGCTGCCCGTCGACAGCAAAAAAGCCACGCCGCGCGCCCTCGACGCCTGGCGCATCGCCACGGAAGCGCTGATAAAAGAGGCCTTCACCGCCAAAAAGTATCTCGACTGCCTCACTCTCAGCCAGCATCTGCTACGGCATTTCAGCAGCAACCAGGTGGCGCTCGATCATGCCGCGCAGTGCCGCGCTGCCCTGGGTGACGCCGCACCCTGACTATCCTCGCGGCGCAGCTCTCCCGACGGGCGCTGCAGACTGCACCGGTTATTAATATCCACACTTCGCTCAGACAAGGACCACCTGCATGAAGAACAGCTCGACAGCGACCGATGCAAAGCCTTCGCTGTTTCATCTGCCCGTGATCGGCGGTGCCCTCCTGATCGGCGCCATCCAGGGTTTGCGTAGTGCATCGGGGCACTGGGAGAACATCCTCATCATCGGCACGATCGTCGCACTCATGAGCTGGGACAGCCGCCACCGGATGTCGCCCAGCCGAGAAACTGTGCCGGCTCGGGAACGCCTGCTGGCCTGGGTTGCCCTGGCGCTGGCACCGTGCTTCCTCCTCATACCCGGCTCAGCCGTCATGGACCTCAATGCCAACGTCATTCTGCTTCTGCTGGCCTTTGCCTTCAGCGCCTTCCAGCGCGGCGCCCGCACGGCACTATGGTCTCTGCCGCCGTTACTACTAGCACTAGTGGCCATGCCGCTACAAGAGTTTATCTACCTCTCTTTCAGCTATGTTCTCCGGCTGCTGTCGACCATTCTCTGTTGCGAGACCATCCAGCTCTTCAACGCCAGCGTGAGCTACCACCACACCACAATCTACGTGGGGGACGCCAGCATCGCCATCACCGATGCCTGCAGCGGCATCTCGCAGCTCTTCGCGCTGTTTCTGCTTAGCTACCTGATTGTCCGCCGGCAGCACCGGCAGCTGCGCCGGGCACTGCTGCATTACTCGCTGCTCCTGCCCGTCGTCGTCCTGGCGAATGCGCTACGCCTGATCATCACCATCGTCCTGTTTCAGCGCATCGGCACCGTCATTTTCGCCGATTTCTTCCACATTCTTTTCGGCCTGCTGCTGGTCGTCGTCACCGTGGTTTTGATGTACGCCGCCGGCAAGCTGTTTCCCGAGCAGGAGTCCACCCCCGCTGACATTGCCGCGTCCCCCGAGTCCCCGGAGTCCCCCCATGACGCTAACTAAACTCACGCGAGCCTTTACCTGGTTGCTCCTCCTCGGCAGTTTTCTGCCCTATGCGTGGAAACTGCCCTACATGACTAATGCCTGGCGCAGTTCGCCAATGGACCGCTTTGACTGGCTCTTCCTCCTCATTGCCGCCGTAGCGCTCTTGGTGACATTACGGGTCCTCCTGGCCCGCCGCAGCCGCACTCAGGGCGTGTACATGGTCGCGCTGCTGCCATCCCTACTGCTCATGGCACTAGGCGTGGCTCTGGAAATTCATGCCGCTGCCATCATGGGCGCAGTCGCCTTTTCCTGGTCGATGCTCTGGCTTGCGCTCGGGTGGCGTTCAGCCTACACGGCCTTTCCCATCTATGCCATCATGGGCTTGTCCTGCACCAGCACCAGCTACTGGCTGGGATACTTTTCCGGTCCGCTGCAATGGAACGGCCTGGCCATCAAAGGCACGCTCACGCTGCTGCTACTCGCCTGGCTGCTGCATAATGTCTTGCGTGAACGCCAGGTCCGCCGGGAAACGTTCTGCTTCTACCTGGCCTTCGCCGTCCTCACCTTCGGCGCCTGGCAGGCTCGAACACTCTACCACACCGCCGCGCCCTTCCTTCCCGATTTCAGCACCCTCGATCGCGGCGAATTCTTCGGCCAGACAATGGAAATTACCCCCGCCGACGAACGCTTCTTCGGCACCAGCAGTTTCGGCAAATACATCTTCGCATCCGATGACCACATCGTCACTGTCCTGACAGTAACCTGTGTGGACGACATCCATCAGATTCATCCGGCCAGCCACTGCCTGCGGGTGTCTGGGTGGGCCATCGACGCCGAAAACATCGACAGCGTCGATGTTGCCAGCCAAAAACTATCCGTCAGCGAAATTATCGCGCGGCGCGATGGCCAGCGCATCATGGTGTGGGTGTGGTACAGCTCTGCCGATGCCTCCACCGGCAATTTCCTCGCCTTCCGCCGCCTCTGGCGCCAAGGCACGCCGTGGTTCACCGCCCAGGTCAGCACGCCCTGCGCCCAAGGGACCGAAAACGACGCCCGCGCCGTCCTCAGCAAATTCCTGGCCATCACCACGCCCTGAGCGCACGGACGCAGAAGCCGCAGCCCGAAAGAGCGCGCAACCACAGCTGCCAGGAGCGCCGTCTCCCCCCCGGTCTATCCTGCGCTGATTGCTGGCAAAGAAGCCAAGGCAGGATATTGTTTTGCCTACAATGAACCACGATATGGCCAAAAACGAAGATCGGGAGAAATGACCTTGTTGTCCGCAACGCGCTGCTTCTTGGCAATAATGCTCTGCCTCGGCGTCCTGCCGGCGCTGGCTGATGACAGCGCGCGCATCCGCTTGGCGACCTTCAATATCCGCTGCCCCATGGACAAGCCACCCAACGACTGGCCCAGCCGCGCCCCGCGCGTCAAAGCCCTCATCACCAGGCATCAATTCGACATCGTCGGCCTGCAGGAAGCAACCCATAAACAGCTGCAGTTCCTGCTCAGTGACCCCGACTGGGCCAGCATCGGCGTCGGCCGCGCCGACGGCAAGCGCGGCGGCGAGTACAGCTGCATTCTCTTCCGCCCCGCGCGGTTTGAGCTACTGGCCTCAGACACTTTCTGGTTATCGGAAACGCCAGAAGTGGCCGGGTCCCAGTCTTGGGAAAGCGCCAATCGCCGTATCTGCACCTGGGGCCGCTTCCGCGATAAGATCAGCGGCAAGGAATTCGTCCTCTTCAATACCCACCTGGATCACCGCAGCAAAAAGGCGCGCCTCAATGGCGTGAAGCTGATTCTACACAGGATGGACGGCATCGCCAATGGCGCGCCAATCCTTTTCACGGGCGACTTCAACACCCTCCCCAACAGCAAAACCATCCTGGCCGTGCGGGAAAAACTCCACAACAGCAAAGCACTCTCCGAGATCGCCCACCTCGGCCCCGTCGGCACTCTCAATGGCTTCGTCTATGATCGCGATCAGCCGCCGAAACGGGAAATCGACTTCATCTTCGTCAGCAAGGGCGTACAGGTTCACAGCCACCGCACCATCGATGACACCGATGACGGTCTCTGCCCATCGGATCACTTCCCAGTCCTGTGCGAAATCACCCTGCCCTGAGCGGCCCGGCCTTAATTACCCTCGCCGCCCCCGTCAGCGCGGAGGGGATAGCGGCTCGTGATAATTGTAGGTAGATAAGTAGCGCTCGCCCGTATCCGGCAGAATCACCACTATCCGCTTGCCCGCCAGCGCCGGGCGCTTGCTCAACTCCAGTGCCGCAAACAAAGCCGCACCGGCCGATATGCCCACCAATATGCCCTCGCGCTGCGCCGCCAGCCGCGCTGCACTCATCGCTGCGTCTGCCGCCACCGGCATCACCTCGTCCAGCAAAGCCATATCCATGACGCCGGGAACAAAGCCCGCGCCAATCCCCTGTATCTTATGCGGGCCGGGCAGCCCACCGGACAGGACCGGCGAATCCTCCGGCTCCACCCCGACCAGCATCACCTTGGGCAGTCGCTTGCGCAGTGCCCGGCCGACGCCAGTGAAAGTCCCGCCGGTGCCAATGCCCGCCACCAAGACATCCACCCGGTCAGCCGTATCATTGAGTATCTCCTGCGCCGTGGTCACTTCGTGCATCGCCGGGTTGGCCTCGTTCATAAATTGCTGCGGCATGAAAGCGCCGGGATTGGCCGCCAAGATTTCTTCCGCCTTGGCAATGGCGCCGAGCATGCCCTTTGTGCCGTCAGTCAGCACCAGCTCGGCACCATAGGCCGCCATCAGCTTGCGCCGCTCAATGCTCATGGTCTCCGGCATCGTCAGGATCAGCCGATAGCCCTTGACGGCCGCTACCAGCGCCAAACCAATGCCGGTGTTGCCACTGGTCGGCTCCACAATCAAATTGCCCGGACGCAAACAGCCCCGCCGCTCGGCGTCATCAATCATCGCCAGCGCAATACGGTCTTTGACACTGCCACCCGGATTGAAAAATTCGACCTTGGCCAGCACTTCGGCCGCACCGCGATTGATCTTCGCCAGGCGCACCAGCGGCGTCTTGCCAATGGTGGCCAGGATATTATTCGCAATGGCTTCCATCTCCACATCTCCCTTGCCTGCCTTGTTCAAATGCTGTAATCGACCCCACCATGCTGCTTCAGCCAGCCTTCCAGCAGCATGCGCAACGTGTACTTTTTCAACACCTCTTCATAGGCCTTCGCCAAATCGCACCACACATCGCGGGTCATGCACTGACCCACAGCCTTGCACATGCTCGGCGTATGCACACATTCAACCGGCTCAATGCGCCCCTCCAACGCCGTCACCACGTCGTAGGCGGTCATCTCGTCCGGCGGCATGGCCAACTCATAGCCGCCATTCGGACCACGAATCGCCCGGACCAATCCAGCCGTCTTCAACGAATTCATCAGCACATGGATGTAATTGATGGTGATCTCTTCACTCTCTGATAGTTTGTCGACCTTGACAACGCCCTTGCCGTACTGCGCCGCTAAAGCCGCCATCAACCTCAGCCCGTACCTTCCCTTCGTCGATACCTGCATGACACCCTCTCTTTTTATGTGATTCAATTATGATAAGATCAATAACTTCTTGGGGATTGATTCCTAAATTATTGTATTGATCTGGAATATCAAATAAATCACTTAATAATAGTAAGTTTTTTCGCATACGACTCTATGAGAACAAGTTACGTCAAATTTAACGCCAAATTACACCCTGCTCACAACGCAAATGCCTGTCAGGAATCAAATAGTCGTGTATAATGCCGCCATACCCGCCCTCAGACTTTGACGCAGTCCGATCCGACTGATCCGACTGGTCCGACTGATCCGACTGATCCGACTGATCCGACTGATCAAGTCGTCCGATCCGTCCGATCCGTCCGATCGGTCCGATCCGTCCGCGATAAAAGACCGAAGATCCGACTGATCCGACTGATCAAGTCGTCCGATCCGTCCGATCCGACTGATGCTCTTAACTTAACGATTTCCCTGGCGCAAGTTGTTTCAACCAACACAGCCTTTTGTCATCGCGGCATTTCATCGCCGCGAAGCGGCAGAAGCGCTGAAAGCGCGAAATATGACAGCCCAGGGCGTCGCGCCGCCTTCGGCGTCGCTTGCCCTGGGCTATCTTAGGTCGCGCCTTCGGCGCTCAAAACCTCGGCGAATGATCTTGCGCATGGTTACCAATCAACTCCTCGCCAACCATTGCCAGTACACTAAATGAAGAGCATTGGACTGATCCGACTGATCCGACTGATCAAGTCGTCCGATCGGTCCGATCGGTCCGATCCGTCCGCGATAAAAGACCGAAGATCCGACTGATCCGACTGATCCGACTGATCCGACTGATCAAGTCGTCAGATCGGTCCGATCGGTCCGATCCGTCCGATCGGTCCGATCCGTCCGCGATAAAAGACCGAAGATCCGACTGATCCGACTGATCCGACTGATCCGACTGATCAAGTCGTCCGATCGGTCCGATCGGTCCGATCGGTCCGATCCGTCCGCGATAAAAGACCGAAGATCCGACTGATCCGGCTGATCAAGTCGTCCGATCGGTCCGATCGGTCCGATCGGTCCGATCCGTCCGCGATAAAAGACCGAAGATCCGACTGATCCGACTGATCAAGTCGTCCGATCGGTCCGATCGGTCCGCGATAAAAGACAGTTGCTCCGGCGGAAAAACAAGTTGCGGCATTTCATCGCCGCTTCGCGGCAAGGGAAAAGTAGGCTGGTGGCAAGGTATTACATGTGAGAGCGTTTGCACTGCAAAGTGTAAACGTAATTTACGCCCGTCGCGCTATCGCCTTGGCGTTGCGTTCAGATTTTCCCGCGCACTTCCCACAGGGTCAGGGTGCTCGGTTCCGGCCATGGTTCGGGGCGCGGCCGATCGCGATTAACCGGCATGGTTTCCCAGCGCAGCAGGTAGATGACATCCGAACCGTCATCGGCTGTACTGCGCACCGACTTCACCTGCAGGCCAGGAAAGGTCCCTTGCACCTTGCTCCAGTCCGCCGGCATCTTATCCCGCTCGATAGCGATTTTGCCAACGGGCTTGAGGGTCTGCGGGTCGAGTTTCCAGGTCCCGCTGCCCTTTTCGCGATTGCGGTAGCCCTGGGCAAGAAAACCATCGTCCGTCGGCCTGACCGCATCGCCGCTCACCTCGCAGGGCACGCAGCCGCCACCGGTGAACTCCCAACGCCAGTCCCAATCGCTGGTCTGAACGATGTTCCAGCGGTCGCCTTCGCGACGCGCGTTGTAGATCTGACTGTTGCCCTGCGCGTCGTACTTGTGATAGCTGAGTATCACCCGCTGCTCGGCATCAAAACCGATAGTGAAACCCATGTTGATCATGCCACTGAACTCGCGCGGCGTGGGGTCGACAATAAGCCCGGGTGTCTCCAGGGTCATCGGCAGCGTCACGGGCTGGCCGTCGGCTGTTTCCCAATGCCGCAGGTCGCGGCTACGCGCGTAGGACAAATTGTGGTTCGTCTCGCACTTGTACGTGTCCCGCCACATCCAACAGAGATGGAAATAGCCGTCGGGGCCGGCTTTGGGACCCGCGCAGTAGGCGTTCATCAAGCCCTTGCCGTCAGTCAGCGGCTGATCCAAAAGCCGTCGCCACTGGCGAGTCTTGAGGTCATAGACGTTGTAGATGTCATTGCCGCTGCCGCTCTGGCCATCGCGATAGGCGAAAATCAGCTCGTTTTGCGCACCGCGCAGGAAGCGCGGATAGGTGCAGCGTTTCTCCTCGCTGCCGACCATCGCCGGCACCTGCTCGAAGCTGCTGATGTCCAACGGCCGCGTCGTGCGGAAGTAAATCAGCGGCACGCAGTGCATATTGCCAGAGAGATGGATGTGATTGTCGTCATCAATGACCATGGTGAGATAATTGTGGCTGTCCCAGCCCGTGGTCGACGGCAGCAGCTGGTAACGCCAGGCGTCACTGCCCAATTCGCGTGACGCCACCGTCAGGCGCCGCTCAGCATCGTAGTAGGCAATAAACTGCTGCCCGCCCTGAGTCAAAAACGCAAAGCCCACCGGGTGGCCCGCCCACACCTTGCCAATCTCATGCTTCTTCAACACGTCCGCCATCCTTTGCTGCGAAAACGCCATGACACTACTGAAGACAAAAACCCAAAAAACACCTTGCTTGCGTATACTTGGCACGATAATATCTCCTAACTGGCCTGGCAATACCGCATTGCCACCTTTATGGTGAAAAGCTGCTTGGTCATTCGTTTGCACAACGCTCCAGTCATCGCCATTACTGGCAACACCCCGCACATTTCCAACCCGAGCAGCTTTTGCCCCCACACCCACACTCCTCTGGGACAACACCCATGCCACACCTCGATTTGAGCCATGACCTATCGCGCCAAACCGTCGTCGCCGACGGCCGCGACCTCTACCAAGGCCATCCCAGCAGCATACTGCTGCCCGACGGGCAGACTGTCGTCGCTGCCTGGACCGTCCAGCACGGCGGCCCCTGCGGCCCGCTCAAAATCAGCCGTGATGGCGGCAAATCCTGGGGCGAGCTCATACCCGTGCCCCACAACTGGTCGCGCTTCCGAAATTGCCCGACGCTCTTTCACCTGCCAACGCCGCCGCAGCCGCGACGACTCGTGGTCTATGCGCTGGAAATCGGCACCGACCACCTGGCCTGCGCTGAATCCCTGGACTACGGCGAAAGCTGGTCGCCTATGCGCGTCTGCGGCGGCACACCCATCCGCTGCGTCATGCCCTGGTGTTCCGTCTGGCGCGATGGCGCCGTCCTGCGCGCCCTCAGCAATGCCCGTGACCCCGACAGCGCCGATCCCTTCTCCAACCTGATCATCGGCGCCACCTCCCACGACGACGGCTTGAGCTGGGGCGACGCCCACACGCAAATCAACATCCCCGGCGCCAAGCTCTGCGAACCATGGGTCATCCCCTCCCCGCAGGGCGACGAGCTGGCCTGCATCATGCGCAGCAACCAGCCCGGCCGCCGCTCCATGATCGCTTTCTCGCAGGACGCCGGCGCAAGCTGGGCCGTGCCCATCGAACTACCCGAAGAACTGCACGGCGACCGCCATGTCGCCAGGTACCTCACCGACGGACGCATCATCGCGGCATTCCGCCGCGTCAGCACTCGCAGTTTTGATTTCTGGATCGGCAGCTGGGAGGACCTCAAAGCCCAGCGCCCCGGCGAACTCACTGGCACTTTCCTGCACCAACAAGGCACCGCCACCAAGCCCGCCAACGCCGACATCGGCTACCCCGGCCTGGAAGTACTCGCCGACGGCAGCGTCCTCGCCATCACCTACGCGCACTACCGCGAAAGTGACGCCGGCAACTCCGTCGTCGCCATCCGCTGCCACCCGCAGGAACTGCAGAAATCAGGCGCGATATAACACGCGCCAAGATAACAGGCCTTAAGCAAATAAAGCTGGCATTCCAGTCCTCGCCAGCAAATAAAACGGCCGAGACTCACTCACGTGAATACCGGCCGGTATTATTACTTTGCTGTTGCCCCAATACTTCTCAGGCCTTTTGGCGGCGGCGTTTCTTCATGCCCGCCGCGCCGCTGATGGCGCCACCAATGAGCAAGGTCGCCAGAACGCCCGGCAGGGGCTTACCAGACGGCCCTTCTTCACCAACACCGTAAATCGTAAAATAATTCGAACCCGTACCCTTAAATGACAGTTCATGATAAGCGGTTCCGGTGGCATCAGTATCTATAAAGGGTTTGCGATAGACCAATTCGGGCGAGTTTATCGGATTGTCCTTGCCAAAGATCGTCGCACCCGTGAATTTCTGGTCATTGGGGGTCAGCCACACGCCAAACTGATCACCAACAGTAAATGTGCCCAACTCATAGCCGGTCTTGATTATCGGGCCGTCGGTACCTTTGGCAACCAAAATTTCTTGTGTTTTTCCCGTGGCAACAACGGCCTTGCCGGAGCTCATATCCGCCCAACCATAGTGTTCCGGTGAACTCATCTCCGCCGTTATACTCAAAAGCTCTTTGTTTCCTGACATTTTTTTCAAGTCGTCAATCCGGTCCGCAATGTAAATGGACCCCGTACCCTCGGTAATACGCACATAGTAGGGCATACCTTTGATGCCAGGATCGATGCCAACGCCCCCAACGCCAAATGGCCCCGTAACAATTTCATATTGGAAGACGGCAAAGACGGGCATAGCCATCAGCGCCAACACCAACACCAACACCTTCGTCCTCATAATCTCCTCGCTTTCTGCACCAGCCGGTCACAATAAGAAATAACTCCACACATGGCTGCTCGTTGCTATATAGTGTAACGACAGCGCATTCTTTCCACAATGCCGAAAATTTATAACTTGTTGCTAACAAGTAATCTTTTGCACTCGATAGGAATAGCCGAAAAGGCAGGCACAGCACTAGCCACGCCACTTGGGAGAGCGCTGCGATACGTTTATTGTGCCTAACCGCAACCAGCCGCCAATTGCCATTGTGATAAATTTGTCAATTCCTGCTGGCACATGCCTAGATCCTTCCCTATTAGGAACTACCTGCAGAAACCGCCTTGCTTTGCCTTGTCGTAACCGTAATCGGTCACTCTTTGCTACCAGCCGTGCAACAGCATTATGTTTTCAGCACCTTCCCGGCGCCAGAATGCGGTTTTCGGCCCGAAGGGCCGCCTGGAGTTTGGCATTTTGCGGCTGGGGAAAACCTTCCGGCTCTGGTCGGTTTTGAGCCGGAACGGAGAAAAACTGGCTTGGCTTTTGTGCGCTGTAGGCGCAAAAACATGGCCCTCGAATGATGGTGGTTTTTTGCCCGGATCGGACAAAGCACGTCGTCAGATCGGCCAAGTTCGGCCCGAAGGGCCGTACCATGCATAACCCCAGGTGAGGCGCCCGGAGGGCGCCGCAACCCGGGGTATAGCAGCAACCAAGAATTACGCCCGGAGGGCGCCACATTGGCCAGGTACGTCGCGCCCCACCGCGCCAGAGAAAGGCATTACTGGCATCCAATATCAATGGTGACCGATTACACAAAAAACCGGCCGGTACTCACTCTCGTGAATACCGGCCGGTTTTTTAGCTATTCAGTTGTCTCGCTATGCCGCTCAGGCCTTCTGGCGGCGGCGCTTCTTCATGCCCGCCGCACCGCTGATAGCGCCGCCGAGGAGCAAGGTCGCCAGCGCGCCCGGCAGGGGCTGGCCTATCGGCGCACCCGGGCTGGCAACGCCGGCCAAGCCGAAGAATATGCTACCAACGCCGCCCGTAAAGTCCAGCTGATGCAATGTCATGCCAGTAGAATCCGTGCCCACGTAGGCATTCCGGTAGTTCATCGAGTCAGAGTTGAGATCGGCTCTGGCCTTGTCTAACACCGACGCGCCAATGGCACCTTTTTTCTTGGTCGTCAGCCACACGCCAATCTCGTCGCCGGCGCTGAACTCGCCCAGTTTGTAGCCCGTCTGGGTGACTAGGTCGTTGTTTTCATTCATTTGATGGTTGTAGAACGTCGTGGTCGACCCTTCGGCGCTATATTTGGTGCCCGTAGCTACATCCACCCAGCCGTATTTGGTCGTAGAACTCATGTCGGCTTTCATGCTCAGCAGCTCTTTGTTGCCGCTCATGCTGTACAGGTTGTTGATTTTGTCCACGATGTATATGGACCCCGTGCCCTCGGTCACTTGGATGGTGTAAGCAAAGCCATTAACAGCAGCGCTACCACTCCCGGCCACCGTGCTTTCCACAACGCTCCACTGGAACGCTGCAAAGGTCGATGCGCTCATTAAGGCCATCGCTAAGGTCATCAGTATCTTTTTCATTGTCGTACCCTCTTTCTACACGTTCCGCATGCTCACACTGTTGTTATTCAATCTCGCGTCGTGTCATGCAATAGTATAGCATTTCACATATGGATGACAATAGCTAGAACAGAACCATTCCTAAAAGAAGCAGGATAAGACAAAAAGCACAACTTGTCACAAAAAGTCAAAGCATGACATTGGCTACGGGAAGCAATGTTCACGCTTGTCGGGCACCCTGCCTTCGTCGTCTGTAGGGTGTTGTTTGCAAGCGATCTACATCATTCTATAATCGCATAAAAAAGCCCATTGCCACCGGTGCCGACCCACAGTTTGTTTGGGCGCTGTGGGTCAAAGGCAATGCTGCCCGCAGAGAGATTGTGCAACTTTTCGTTGTTGAGGCACTGCCAGGTGCCACCGCCGTCATTACTCAGATAGACCCCGTCGCCAGTACTCTGGTCGTGGTAAGGGTGATCCACCAGACCAATGACAAGGCGCCGGGGATTGCGCGGATCCACCGCGAGGCCCTGGGCAAATTTGTTCGCAAAAAGCTTTTGCCAGGTCTTGCCGTCATCACGACTGGCAAAAAGCCCGCCCTGGTGATCACGGCTGACGCGCGCGACCACGTAGATCACGCCGTCGCTGGCGACCACGATGCGTTTGAGGTCCGAACAGGGCATGTCGCCGGCCTTGGCCCAGCTCTGGCCGCTGTCCAGCGACAGGTACGCCGCAGGCTCGCGGTCCTTGCCGGCGCTAAAGATGCAGATCATCTTGCCGGCCGTCGTGGGATGCGCGGCGAACAGGCGTATGCCCGTTTCCGGCAGGCCCGCATTGCGCGGCTGCCAACTCTGGCCGCCGTCAGTACTGCAGAGCAGCCCCTTGGAAGCCTGGGTGAGATAGAGCACGGTGCCACCGTCGACACCGGGCAGCGCCGTGAGATTACCGGGCTTGTCGTCACCGAGACCGCTGTTCTCGCGGTTCAGCGGTGTCCAACTCTGCCCGCCGTCCCGCGTTTCGGCCATGATGCCGCTGCCGCGGCCGCCCCAAGACCCGAAGACACCCCAGGCGCGAGCGTCATCACGGCAATCGAAGACCATGGCAAAGCACGAATTCTGATGCGAGCCGGGAATGCCCTTCAGTGAGCGCCGGAAACTCTGGCCGCCGTCCTCAGTCCAGAGCAGGCCGATGTCGAAGTAGCCGAAGAACACCTTGTCGGCGATGCGCGGATGGGGCATGACGTTGTGCAGGCAGGTGACCTCCAAGCCAGTGCCGGCGACGCGCCCGTCGTCGAATTGCCGGCAGTAACGTTGTTCCCAGCTGCCGCCGTCGTCGTCCGTGCAAATGACATGGCCCGACGTGCCGAAGTAGAGGCGATCGGGTTTGACGGGCGACAGCGTCAGGCAGGTGACGCTCGGGCCCCAGAAGTTAATCCAGCCAGGCTGGTAGTTGCTGTTTTCGTCGCGGGTGTTCCTGAGCAGAGCCTGCCAGTTCCGGCCGCCATCGCGGCTCAGATAGACCGTGGCATTCACCCAGGCGTAGCCGCCGGCCCAAACTTTGTCCGCATCACGCGGATCCACCTGCAGGCGATCGACATTGCAGGTGAGCATCACTGTGTCGCTGGCCTTAGGCGCCGCCCGATCCGGCAGCCCCGCGCTGCGGGCCTGCCAGCTGCGGCCGCCATCGTCCGAGCGGTACACGCCACCCTGCCAGGGCGTTTCGCCAGACGCGGCGCGCATGCTCAGATAAATCACATCGGGATTGCTCGGCGCCATAACCATACGCCGCGCGCGACGATGCGCCGGCAGGCCGTCGTTGCTCTCCTGCCAGCTGGCACCGCCATCGACACTGATGAAGACACCACGGCTGCTGGCGATCAGCAGGCGCTGGTCATTGCGGGGATCAATCTGCAACGCCGTGATATTGCACTTCTCCGGCAACTGGCCCGCAGGCACAATCTGCGACCAACTGTCGCCGCCATCCAGCGAACGGTAGATCTCGCTGCGGAAATGCTTGTCGCCGCGTGGGTCGCCGATAGCCGCATAGACCACCTGTGGCTTACCGGGCACAAAGGAAATAGCCGATATGGGCGCAGACCAGCCGTGCTCGTTGATCGCCGGAAAGCCCTCGCGCAGCCATTGCCACCTGCGGCCACGATCGCGACTGCGATACACCCCGCTACGGCAACCGAGGAAGATCAACGCGGGATCTGCCGGGTGCGGCGCAATCACCTCCACGAAGTAATCCTGCAAGCCCGTGTTGTACACCCGGTAGCTCTTGCCACCATCCGTCGAACGATAGAAGCCGCCGACATCACAGCCGACGAAAAGCTCGTCGGCGTCAAAAAGGCTGGCGGCGATACTCTGGATCCAGCCGCCGCCGCCAGGGCCGACATTGGTCCACGCCACCGCGCTGGGGGGCTGTTGCTGCTGAACTTGCGCGAGGGCCGCCGTAGCCGCCACGAGCAGGCAGGCGAGGGTCTTCTTCATTTTCACTCTCTCCTTGGGGTTGCCTGGCGACTGCCGAGCGGCCAACACGTGTCAGCGGCCTTCGTCGCCTCAGAGTTCTATCACGCGGTTGCTCTGCGCGGACTCGATCAGAGCCAGCGCGACTTTGACGGCATTGACGCCGTCTGCGACCGTCACTTTTACCTTGCCCTTGCCCAGAATGGCGTCCAGCCAGACATTGTCTTCAGCCTGGAAAACTGGCAGCGGATCGGGAGTTTTATAAACCACGGGGTCCTGGCCCTTCAAAGTCAGCGTCACTTCCGGCACGCCCCACTTGTAGCTCACGCAGCCATTCTCGCCATACACGTCCATGTAGTTGTTGCTGCGACCAAAGCGCTGCCAGCCGCCGCTGAGATTACAGATCACGCCATTGCGGAAAGTCATCGTCCCCGAGATGTAGTCGGCCGGCTCCGCTTGGTCGCGGCTGAGCAGGGAGCTCTGCGCATACACCCGCTGCGGCATACCAAATGACCAGTTGAACAAATCAAAATGATGGATGAACATGTCGAGCGCCATGCCGCCACTGCGGGCAAAATCCACAAACCAGTCGCCGTCCAGCCGCTTGAAAGCGCCGAACATCATATCAGCCGTCGCCACACGCAGGGTGCCAAGCACGCCCGAAGCGACAATCTCGTGAAATTTCTGTTGACCAGCGCCGTGCCGGCGCACAAAGCCCACTGTCACCGGCGCCTGGTAGCCCTTGAGCAGCTTGAGAATCTCGTCGGCTTCGGCCAGACTGCGACACAGCGGCTTTTCGCAGAATATCGGCTTGCCGGTCGTGGCCGCAGCGCGAATGCCCTCGATGTGCGCGAAGGTCGGCGAACAGATCATTACCGCATCGACATCGGCCCGCCCGGCGAGCTCCGGCGCCGACGCGCAGATGGCCGCGTGGTACTTGTCCCTGACGCCCTGCGCGGCCGCCGGCAACGGATCGTACACTGCGGTAATGGCCACGTCCTCGCGAACCGTAATCGCCGGCGCGTGCGTCGTCGCGCCCATCCGCCCAGCACCAATCAAGCCAATACGAATTGCCATCGCTCTACTCCTTACTCCTGCATTCTGTGATGAGACCAAACCCCATAACACCACGGGCCAAGGAAGCCAGTAATATACCCGCCGATCTCCCCCGGGCCATATAACAAAATGGACACGATGGACGCAATGGACACGAGGGACACGATGGACACGATGGACACGATGGACACGATGGACGCGATGGACACGCGGCTATGCGCGCTCGTATCGCGGCCGTGGAGTGGGCGTCTCGCCCACTCCGACAAGACGGCTCATGACACCGTCCTCGTCATCCACGCCGACCGTACCCGGCCCATCTCCCCCGCCGCACGAGCCGTGCGCACAGCGGCCGTGGAGTGGGCGTCTCGCCCACTCCGACAAGACGGCTCATAAAACCATCCTCGTCATCCACGCCGACCGTACCCGGCCCGTCTCCCCCGCCGCACGAGCCGCTGCTACTCTGGACCCGCTTTGACTCCGCTGCCGCAAAGATCGGCGGAAATCAAGGTCGAATGGTTGGGCGGCGGTTGGCCGTGGGTTTCCTGCAAATTGTCCCCGGTGTTTTCCTCACCGGGGTGGTTACTGACCGATTACGACCCATTCGTCCTTTTCACGCCCCCGCTGTTCTTCTCGCCGATTTTGCGACTACATTATCCCTGTTTCGCTACCTTCGCCCCCTTCACGCTTTCCCACCCCACCAGCCACAAACGGAGCACACCATCATGGAAATCTACGATGTCTGCATTGCCGGCGGCGGCACCGCCGGCGCCATTGCCGCAATCCAATCCGGCCGTCTCGGCGCCAAGACCATCCTCATTGAAATGACCGGCCAGCTCGGCGGCACCATGACCTCCGGCGGCGTGTCGGCACCGGCCTACTTCTGGAGCCCGCTGCGGCAGATCATCGCCGGCATCGGCTGGGAAATCGCCACGAAATGCCAGCAGCTCGGCGGCGCCAACATTCCGGATTTCACCGTGCGCAATCCGCGCCGCCCGAGCTACCACCTTGGCGTCAACGCGCCGCTGTGGGCCATCCTCTGCGAAGAAGCCTGCATCCAGGCCGGCGTGCACATCCACTACCACGAAGTGTTCTTCAAAGTCGCCAAGCACGACAGCGAATTCTGGCACGTGGAAACCGTCGGCAAAAACTGCCATCATAGCTTCCTGACCCGCGAGATCGTCGACTGCACGGGCGACGCCAACATCGTCGCCATGCTCGGCCTGCCACGCACCCGCGACGAAATTCGCCAGCCCGGCACCCTCGAATTCCGCATCGGCGGCATCGACCCCAACACGCTGAACGCCGACGCCGTCCAAAAGGCCTACGACCAAGCCATGGCCGACGGCACCCTCAAGCACGGCGATTTCTGCTACGCGAATCGGCCCTTCATCGACTACATCAAGAGCGGCGGTGGCAATCTCCAGCATGTCTTCGGCGCCGACAGCACGACGTCGCCCCTCCTCACGCAAGCCAATATCGACGGCCATCAGGGCCTACTGCGCATGCTACGCTTCCTCAAGACCGTCCCCGGCTGCGAAGGCGCCAAGATCACCTACATGGCTGACGACTGTACCGCGCGCGACACTTGGCGCATCGTCGGCGAAACCACGGTCACCTACGACGACTACATGAACGCGCGACATTTCCCGGACGCCGTCGCCTACACCCTCTACTTCATCGATGTCCACAATGACACCGGCACCTACCAGGAATTCCTCCCGCCGGAAAAAGTGCCGACGCTGCCCCTCGGCTGCCTGATCCCCAAAGACGCCGAACGCATCATGGTCGCCGGCCGCATTCTCGCCAGCGACAAGCTGGCGCACTCCGCCCTCCGCGTCGAGGCGTCATGCATGGCCATGGGCCAGGCCGCCGGCGCCGCCGCAGCCATGGGCGCTCTCCGCAAAATGCCTTCACGGAGCGTCCCGCTGGCAGACCTGCGCCAGGCCCTCCGCGACCACGGCGCCATCGTGCCTTGAGCTTTCCCAATACCCGCCTTGCCTCGCGCCATGCAGCACAATCGTCCAGTCGCCCATCCCTCAACCTCGAGGTGCCCTATGCGAATTCTGCTGACATTTCTGTCCATGACCGCAATGACTCTTACCGCCGCTGACAACATGCTCGGCAATGGCGGCTTTGAGGGCGACTGGCAAGATATCGACATCGCGGCCAAGGACGGCGGCCGCATTCAAGGCCAAATACCCGCCGGCTGGCGAGATAATTCCAACTGGGCCGCCGTGTCCGCCGTCTACAGCTGCGACCGCCAAATGCCCAACAGCGGCGACGCCTGCCTGAAGGTCACGGCCGCGCAGGTCAACAGCGGCAATGTCCAACTCGCCGCACAGACCTTGACCCTCACCGAGCCCGGCATCTATCGCATCAGCGTCCACCTGCGCAGCGAACGCGCCGGCGCCCTGCGCCTGCAACTGCGCCAGGAGGCCGCGCCCTATGCGGCCTACGGCGGCATGCTGGTCATGCCCACGCCCGAATGGGCCAAGTACGAATTCATCGCCGATGTACCCGCCGACATTCCTTTCATGCTCTTGATTCTCACCGGGGCGCCCACCGAATATTGGGTGGACGACGCCATCCTCGCCAAGGCCGACCTCCAGAATGTCCCACCGCCGCCCGGCGGCAATCTCGTCGCCAATGGCTCCTTCGAAGCCGGCATCGGCAACGGCTGGTCCGTGCAAAATGGCGAAAAATTGACCTGGGCATTTCAGGACAACCGACCCGAAGTCGTCACCGATGGCAGCGCCACCGCCGGCGAACGCTACCTGCGCCTGCGCGTGCCGCCAGGCAATAACGGCCAAATCCGTAGCCAGCTGATCCGCTGGTCGCCCGGCTACAACTACCGAGCCGGACTCTGGATCAAAGGCACCAACGGCGGCAAGGCCGCCCTCCGCCTGCGTGGCGCCACCCGCAACTCGCCCGTCGCCGCCAGCCACGACGTCGTTCTCAGCGGCGTCTGGCAACGCGTCGCCATGCCTTTCAAACTCGATAAGTTCATTGAGCTGGGCTGGCTGACCCTGGAAGTGCCCGCCCAGGAACAGGAAGTCATCGTAGCCATTGACGATCTGCGCGCCGAGGTCGATCCACCCCTACCACCGCAATTTGCCGCCAATGCCGAAATCACCATCGCTCTGGATACCCCCGGCAAGATCGTCCTCGACGGCGAAAAACAGTCCTTCGCCATCGCCTGCCACGGCGGCAACGCCGCCAGCGACGATCTGCTGCTGACTATCACCGATTTCCGCGGCAAAACCATCCTCACCCGCCGCCTGCCACCCACCAGCCAGACGCTGCCCGTGCCCAATCTCGCCGGCCATGGCGTCTTCAAGGCCCGCCTGGAACTGCGGCGTGGCGACGCCCTGCTGGCCCATCCCGCCGAACAACTGTGGTCGCAACTGCCCCAGCCGCGCGACATTCCCCCGACCGCATCGCGCTTCGGCGTCCACATCTCCCTCTCGCCATACTTCTTCGCGCTAGCGCGCCGCAGCGGCCAGCGCTGGCTGCGCCTGCATGACACGTCCATGATCGCCAAATGGGCCGAACTCGAACCCGAAGAAGGCCAGTTCCTCTTCTACGACGACGCAGTGTCCGGCGCCCACGACGCCGGCCTCGCCATCCTCGGCATGCTCGACGGCATTCCCTACTGGCTCACCAGCGGCAAACGCGAAACCGGCTACTGGAGCCGCTGGCATATCCCCGACCGCCCCGACACCATGGCCAAATGGGAACAGTACTGCCGCACCGCCATCAGCCACTACCAAGGCCGCATCGACCACTGGGAAATCTGGAATGAACCATGGGGCCGCTGGTGGCTCACCCGCGGCGGTAAACCCGAAATGTACGTCGAGTTCATGCGCCGCGCCTACCAAATCAAGCAGGACATCCACCCCGACGCGGTCATCGTCGGCGTCGATACCTACCGCGGCAATGAAAAATGGACCAGCGACGCCCTCGCCGGCGGCACGGGCATCTTTGATGTCTTCAGCTACCACGAATACAACAACGCCCTCATGGGCGAACCCGGCGCTCCCATCGGCGTCGCCACCAGCACCGCGCGCTGGCGAGAACTCCTGGCCGAGCACGGCGGCGAACGGCCCATCTGGAACACCGAGGGCGGCTCGGAAAGTATCGGCTCTTGCTACCGCCCCGAAACCGGCGGCATTCCGTACCTGCTGCAGCCAGCCTACATCGTCCGCTTCGATGTCTGCGGCATGGCCGCCGGCGTCGAACGCTTCTTCCTTTACTCCCTGCACCCGGACCGCGGCGAAGGCAATATCTTCTGCGCCAATCTCGAACACGACCGCGCCATCAAGCCCCTCCTCGCCGCCCGCGCCGTCCTCGCCAGTCTCATGGACGGCAATGGCCTACCCACTGAAATCGCAGTCGCCGACGGCATCCGCTGCTTCCGCTTCCCACCCGAAAATGGCCGCACCCTCCATGTCCTCTGGGGCAATGGCAATACCCCACTGCCCGACTCCATCACCAAAGACGCCGACATCATGGACATCTGGGGCAATCCCCTCCCATCAACCACCATCACCCCCAGCTTCGAACCCATATACCTGCGCAAATAAGCCCCCACAATCACTTTTGCCCGCCACAGCTTCCGCAGTGTGTAAGAGCCTTATCAAAAAATCGGCGGTATTCTGCGACATCTAATGTCAGCATGCATCCCCTCGCGCGCTCGTATCGCGGCCGTGCTGCGGGCTCTCAGCCCGCAGCACGATCGGGAGACACAACAGCAACGATCATTTTTCCCTGCCGTGACGATTGCAAACGAAACACCGCCAGCTACATTAATCACCGCTCATCAGCCGGAGTGGCGGAATGGCAGACGCGCTAGACTCAAAATCTGGTGTCCGTAAGGGCGTGCGGGTTCGACTCCCGCCTCCGGTACCACTGATAATCAAGGACTTACAGCTTCGGCTGTGGGTCCTTTTTTATTGCCCGAATAGCGCCATTTGGTGTCAAAAACGATGTCTTTTCATCAGACAAACGGATAAAAAGCGGATAAATTCCCCCTCACCCCAAAAAAGAACCGGCCGGTGGCGGAGGGGGTCCGCTACCGGCCGGTGTGCGTTCAATGGTGACGTGATGAGGGTTACGGAACGACTCCCCAGAATTTATCGGTATCGCCGGTATTGGCGTCGATTGGCAGGGCATTGAGTTTCATGCTGGTGACGTGGCCATCCGCGAAGCAGACATTGAGCATGGAGTTTGAGCTATGGCGGAGGAAGCCGCCGCCGGACATAGCCTCGGAGCGTTTGCTAAGGTAGCAGCTGACGCCCCACTGGGAGGTGGTGATGCGGCTCATGTCCATGCAGAAACTGCGGCTGGACGGATTCGTGATGTTCATGATGGTATTGACTTTGTCGGCGGCGCCGGTGACGCCATAGGACAGATAGCCGGCGGCGTTGCCGCCATAGTGCAGGGACTTGTAGCTGTAGTCGCAGCCTTCGGAGCTGGGGCAAGCGAAAGGATCGCGGGGTATGCGGCCGGTACTGGTGGTTTTGCCAAAGTGGAAGCTCCAATCGCCTGGGGTGACACCGGGATAAATGTAGGGCATGAGCACATCGGGCCATTTCCCGTAGGTCGTCGGCCGGATGGACCCGCTGCGTTTCTGGATGACGCCGTCGTTGTCGTCCAGGTACATGGTCTGGTAAAGACCGATCTGCTTGAGGTTATTGACGCAGGTGATGCTGCGGGCCTTGTCGCGCGCCTTGGCCAACGCTGGCAGCAGCATGGCGGCAAGAATAGCAATAATGGCAATAACGACCAGCAATTCAATGAGGGTGAAAGACATACCATTCTTCATTCGTCTCCAAGACATCGTAGGCTTCTCCTAAGTTTGTTCGTCGTTCTGTCAAAATTAACACCTGTTATGAAATCTTAACTAGCTTTAGTAGAACCACTTGCGACCTTTTCTTTCTCTATCCTGCAATTTAACTGAAAAACATCCTTGCATTTTGGCTTGAAAAGGGTCAACGTGGAGACTTTGTTTTTGTTGCACCAAGAAGCAAAGGAGCTCCACGTGACCACATCATTACCACGACTTGCCCGCTGGATTTGCCGCCAGCTCACCTACAACATGTTTGCGTCGTTGATGGTTATTCTCAACGAGATTCTCTCCGGCCAGCGCAGTGAGTATCCCTTCAAGGCGGAGAAGCCAAGCGAGAACTTCCGCGTTTTCCGCGTTGATTTGGAGCCCCCGCTGACCGAGGAACCGGCGTTGGACCGGTCGCCGGCAAGAAACTCCGACTATCGTCGTCTGCTTGCTGAATATGCCCAAGCTCATGGCAAGGCGCTTACGCCGGTGCGTTCCCGCAAGGGCGTACGCGTTCCGGAAGCTTGCCAGTGCGAACACTGTGGAGCTCCGGCCGCCTATCTTTATGTGAATGACGGGCGTCTCGCCAGTCAGTACCGCTGCAAAATCTGCCACGCGTTGGGACAGATTGCGCCGACTCGCCGGAAAAGTGAAGCCAAGTATTGGTGTCCGAGCTGCTCGCGTGCGCTTTACGTATGGAAGCAGTCCGAAACGGAAACCATCTACAAGTGTGGCAATGACCAATGTCGGCATTACCTGGACCGACTGGCGCGGCTGACGCCGGAGGAACGCGAAGCCAGGAAAAGGAACATATACGATCCCAACTACAAGCTGCGTTATCAGTTCCGCGAATTTCACCTCAAACCCGAGGATCTGGCCTGCCGACGTCCCCAAGGCGGCTCCAACGTCGACCTCTCGCGCATCCACAACTCTCCGCGGACCTTGTCCCTGGTGCTTAGTTGTTTCGTCAATGTTGGACTGAGCTCCCGGCAGACGCGCAACCTACTGGCCGGATTCTTCGACATTCATATCTCGCACCAGACGGTGATCAATTACGTCAACGCCGCGGCGGAACTGCTGGCGCCATGGGTGGACAAGCACATGCCCGTGCCGGAAGCAATGGCGGCCGCCGATGAAACCTACATTCAAGTCAACGGCCAATGGAACTACACCTGGCTGGTCGTGGAAGAGAAACGAAGAGCCATCTGCGGCTACAATCTCTCGCAGACGCGCGGCACGCAGCCAGCCGTCGCCACGCTCTACAACGCCTTCGGGCCGCCAGACGCCACGACGCCCACGCACACCTTTGTCAGAGACGGCTGCCCGTCGTACGACAACGCCGTGCATGCCTACAACAACGCGGCGCTCGAGGCGGGGCGGGAAGCGACCAACAAGGCCATAACCTCCATAACCGTCATCGGACTGGAAAATCGCGACGAAGTCTCAGCGCGATACAGAGCATTCAAGCAGCTTATTGAACGCTTGAACCGGACCTACAAGTTCCATACCAGGCCAAGAGCCGGCTTCAAAAGCTTTGATGGCGCCTGCGCGCTCACGACGCTGTTCGTCGCCTTTTACAACCACTTAAGACCTCATTCAGCCATTGGCAACGAGGTTCCGGTGCCTCTGCCGGAACTGGCCGGCGTCAAGCTCTATCAGGAACAGTGGAAGAGGCTGCTGGCGCTGGCCGCCGCGTAACGAGAAGCCTGAGAACCGGTTCGGCCGGAACGTGACCGTCTCAACGTTTGCCGGCGACGACGTCAAGGAAACCGTGGAATAACTTGCCTTGCTGAAGCAAGGCAAGCTTATGCCGCGAAAGTTCCTTGACGCAGAGGAGCCGGCAAACCCGCTTGCAGAACGTTCCGAGCCGAATACCGGGGCGAGGGCTTCGACAAAGACGCCCCAAATCGGTGATGTTTTTCAGTTTTTCAAAGAGCAATGCACTGAGTTGCCTCAGTTTTCATTCTTTCATGGAGATTTTACAGAACCTTGTTCGTGAAAAAATAATAGAAGCAAGAGGGACTGCGGCATTATACAAAAATAAAGCATGCAAAACAAGTGCTAATATAAGAATAGTTGCGTATTTACCAAGACAGCAGGGGAAAATAATCGCAGCGTGACGCAGAAGTTGTGACAGCCCACCGCGGCGCTGCCCACCATCAGCCAATGAAATAGCAGTTTGCAGAGCGCAAAACAATGCTGTGGGGCCATACTATTGTTTTCTGCCGAAGCTGGTGGATCGGACGGATCCGACGGATCGTCGACTTGATCGGTCGGATCCGTCTGATCCGTCCGATGATTCGTAGAGCGCAGCCGGTTGATGCGGCTGCGAACGGGAGCTTATAGCATGCACATCGTGATAGCGGCTGATTCGTACAAAGGCTGTATGCGCAGCGACGACGTCTGCGCGGTGATTGCGGCGGGTTTTGCCGCCGAATTGCCGACGGCAGAGCTTTGCTGCGTGCCCATGGGCGATGGCGGCGAAGGCACGCTGGCAGCGGTGGTCGCTGCCACCGGCGCGACCTTGCGGAGCGTGCCGGTACTGGATCCTCTCGGCCGCGGCATCACGGCGCAGTTCGCGATGATGCCGGACGGCCGCCGCGCCTTCGTCGAGATGGCCGCCGCCAGCGGCATTGAGTTGCTGCGGGCAGCCGAGCTGGATCCGCTCCGCGCCACTAGCTACGGCACGGGCCAGCTCATCCGCGCGGCCATGGACGCCGGCGCCAAGGAGATCGTCGTCGGCATTGGCGGCAGCGCGACGGTTGACGGCGGCGCCGGCCTGCTCCAGGCGTTGGGCTACCGGCTGCTGGACGCCGATGGCCGGGAACTGCCGCACGGCGGCGCGGCGCTGGCGTGCCTGGCAGCAATTGATAGCGGTGGCTGCGACAAGCGCCTGCGGGCGCTGCGCCTGCAGGTCGCCTGCGATGTCACCAATCCGCTGACGGGGCCCCGCGGCGCCGCGGCGGTATTCGGTCCACAGAAGGGTGCGACGCCGGCCATGGTCGCCGAACTCGACGCGGCATTGACGCACTGGGCGGCGGTCCTGCAGGCGCAAGGCCTGGCGAAGGACCTGGACCAGCCCGGCGATGGCGCCGCCGGCGGCGTCGGTTTCGTACTGCGGGCCATCGCGGGCGCCGACATGCGCTCCGGCGCGCGCATGGTCGCTGAACTGGTCGGCCTGCCGGAAAAACTGCGGCGCGCCGACCTGCTGATCACCGGCGAAGGACGGACGGACCGCCAAAGTCTCGACGGCAAATTGCCCGTGGTGCTGGCCGACCTGGCGCGCGCCGCCGGCGTGCCTTGCGTGCTGCTCTCGGGCGCCATTGAGGGCGACCAAGAGCCATTGCGCGCGCATTTCGCGGCCTGCTTCAGCACGGTACCGGCAGTCATGCCGCTCGACGAAGTCCTGGCCCAGGCGCGGCAGAGCCTCTACGACCAAAGCCGCGCCATCGCCGCCATGCTGCGCCTACCACACCCATACTGAAATGCGTTTTTCCGCAGCTGCCGCAGCTGAATGATCATTCTTCAAAAACTGCGATAAGCAGCGGTATCGGCGGGGAAAAAGGCCCAAGTGAACTGCGCCTAGGTTCTGGCAGGATGACGATCGGCGCATTACTGTAATTTACGGTACAGCTCCGGTATGGGGCGAATCCCAGAATGCAGGTAAAGGAGGATATCACGTGGGCATTGTCGTTGATCATGATGAACGGCAGCGGGAGATACTCATAAAGGCTTTGAAATTGTTCGGGGAGCGCGGTTATCCGGATGTGACTTACCAGCAGTTGGCTGCGGTCTGCGGATTATCGCGGACCACCTTATACAAGTATTTTCAGAACAAGCGGCAGATTTTTGGCAATGCGATCATGTACCAAGTCGGTGTAATCGGCCACCGTTTTCAGGAATCGATCAAGAGCAATCCCGACCTGAACGCATCTGAGAAACTCAATTTAGTGTTGAGTCAGGCGATAGACCTGCTGTTTCGCAGCCGGCATCTTTTGCAGGCCATTGTCGAGTACTTGATCAACCAGCGGCGGCAGGAGCAGCCCGTGGCGCGCAAGATCCGCCGCCACACGGTAGCCTTTCGGCGGACACTGAAGAAGCTGGTGCAGGAAGGCATAGAGACAGGGCTTTTCCGCGTGACGGATCCCGATTTGGCGACTAATCTGCTGTACGGCTTGATGGAAAGTGCCTCGCTGCGCATTACGCTGATCGAAGACGCCGACCGCGATGAGTTGCAGCGGCTCTGCCGGCTGATGATTCGGTCCATGGAAAAATAAGCCGCCGGAGTACAAGACTTGCCGACCTGCGGCCGGTGGCGCGCCAACATATTTTCCCCAACAACGGGTGTGATATAAACAGTGAATGACCAGGATGATATTCGATGGCAGCGCCGGGCGCTGCGTTTGGCGCAGCGGGCGCTGGGGCTGTGTTCACCCAATCCGATGGTCGGCGCCGTGGTGGTTCGCGACGGCGAGGTGGTTGGCGAGGGTTATCATCACCAGGCGGGCTGCCCCCACGCCGAGCCGCTGGCTTTGGCGCAGGCCGGCGAGCTGGCCCGTGGCGCGACGCTTTACGTCACGCTTGAGCCTTGTTCGACCTGGGGGCGCACGCCGCCCTGCACGGACGCCATCATTCAGGCCGGTATCAAACGCGTGGTCGTGGGCTGCGTAGACCAAAATCCCAAGCACGCCGGCATCGCCGTGACCAAACTACAGAATGCCGGTATTGAGGTCCGCTGCAATGTGCTGGAAGGACCTTGCCGGCGCCTCAACGAGGCTTTCTTCTTCTGGGTCACCAACCAGCGGCCCTTTGTCTGCCTGAAGATGGCCATGACACTCGATGGCCGCATCGCCACTGCGGACGGTCATTCACAGTGGATCAGCGGCCCGGCCGCACGCCTCGCCGTGCAGAAAATGCGCCGCTGGGCCGACGCGGTCATGGCCGGCGGGGACACCGTCCGGCACGACGACGCGTCCCTGCAGGTGCGCATGCCGGCCGACTGGCCACGGCAGCCACTACGGGTCGTCTGGACCTCCGCGCCGGCCCTGCCACCGGAGCTCAAGATGCTCCACGACGGCGGCGCCAAGCCCATCCTGGCCAAGCCCCGCAGTCGCGAGGAATGGCTGGACTTCCTGACGGCGCTCGGCCGGCACGAACAACGACCGGTGACCGCGCTGCTGCTCGAAGGCGGCGGCGAACTGGCCGCGTCGGCGCTGCGCGCGGGCATCGTCAACAAAGTGGCTTTTTTTGTTGCCCCGAAGATCCTCTGTGGTCGTGGCAGCCGTCCGGTCGTGGGCGGCGACAACCCGTTGGCACTCGCGGAGGCAAAGGAACTCATCAACATGCGTAGTCGCTCAGTGGGCGACGATCTGCTCATCACGGGGTACTGCAAAGATGTTTACCGGCTTGATTGAAGATATCGGCTCGGTCACCGCGCTGAACAGCGCCGGCAAGGCTGCGAAACTTTCCGTGCGCTGCGCGTTGCCGACGGCCGCCATCCGCGTCGGCGACAGCATCGCCGTCAATGGCGCCTGCCTGACAGTGGAAGCCGTTGGCGCCGACAGCCTGTCCTTTCACTCCCTGCGCGAGACCCTGTCGCGAACCAACCTCGGCGGTTGTCGCTCGGGCAGCCGCGTCAACCTGGAGCGGGCTCTGCGCCTGGGCGACGCCCTCGGCGGTCATCTCGTCAGCGGCCACGTGGACTGCAGCAGCGAGGTGACGCGCATTGGCCGGGATGGCGACGACTTTGTGCTCGACGTGGCGTTGCCGGCAGACATGCGCGAGCTAGTCATCATGAAGGGCAGCATCGCCATCAACGGCGTGTCGCTCACCGTCGCGCGCCTCACGGACGACGCCTTCGGCGTGTCTATCATCCCTCACACCTGGACGCACACGAATCTCCAGTACCTCAAGGCCGGCAACGCCGTCAATCTCGAATTCGACATGATCGGCCGCTACATCCTCCGCCACCTCGCCCTGCGCGAAGGACGAGGCGACAGCACCGTGACCATGTCCGCATTGGAAAAGGCCGGTTTCCTCTAAGTGCCACGCCGTCACCAGCCGGACCTGATCGGTCGATTGGTTTTTTTGCATTTTTCTAGTATCGTAATGCGCTTTACCCCCCAATCGGCGCTCCTTCCCAGGCAGCCACGGATCACATTTCGGCTTATGGATGCAATTTTTCAACAACAGACCATCCGCGTGGCGCTGGTTGGCCGCAATCTGGCAGACATCCTGCCATTGTTGGACCAGTTTCCCGTGCAGCTGGTTGAAGAGACGCCCGACCTGGTCATCTCCCACGGCGGCGACGGGTCGTTGCTCGGCGCGGAACGCAGCTACCCCGGCGTGCCGAAGTTTCCCATTCGCGACCGTCGCCAGAACCCCAAGTGCCCGCAGCATGACGAGAAGGCCGTGCTGACCAAGCTGTTCCGCGGCGAGCTCCGGCAGACACAGTTGCGCAAGCTGTCGGCCACAACTGAAGACGGCGAGGAACTCCGTGGCATCAACGACATCGTCCTGTCGCGCGAACTTGCCACGAGCGCAATCCGCTACCGGCTGTGGCTGGACGACGTGTTGTACCGCGGCCAGATCGTCGCCGACAGCCTGGTGGTAGCCACGCCTTTTGGCAGCACGGGCTACTTCCAGAGCATCACCCACGGCAATATCCAGACGGGTATTGGCCTGGCCTTCAACAACAGCATGGACTTGCTGGGCCACACCGTCGTGCCCGAAAAAACCAAGCTGACGGTCCAACTCCTGCGGGGACCGGCGGTACTGGTGGCGGACAACGACCTCCAGCAAATTCCGCTCAAGACGGATGATCTGCTCCACATACAAGTCATGCCGCAAAAGACTCCGGTCTACGGCATTGATGTCTTTCGCTGTTATGACTGTTACCATCTCCGCAGGGATGGCGTGATGTAGAGTGACGGCCAGGACGCGCCGGATGACGCGCCCGGAAGGTCAATCACCTCCGCGGCCGCAAGGCGCCGGCAGCAACCCGGAGTGGGTGCAGCCACTGGCCAGTCAGCACAAATGTATAACTTGATCGGCGGGCGCCGGCACGAGGCATACCAATGCCAAACGGCCGCTGCGCGACGGTAAATGAGGTGATTGTCATGCCCGATTCGCATTTTGTCAGTAGCGCCCTCGTCGTCTTTCTGCTTTCCTACCTGGTCGGCTGCACGCCCTGCGGCTTTCTCATTGGCAAATTCAATGGTTTGGACATTCGCCGGCACGGCAGCTGCAACATCGGCGCGACCAATGTGCGGCGGACACTCGGGCGCGACTGGGGCCTCCTCTGTTTCTTCCTGGATTTCTTCAAGGGCTACCTGCCCGTACTGGTCATCGGCCACGGCCTGGGCGCGGCGACAGCAGTGGGCTTTGAATGGGGCGGCATTTTCGCGGCCTTCGGGACCGTCCTCGGCCACGTCTATCCCTGCTGGCTGAATTTCAAGGGCGGCAAGGGCGTGGCCACCAGCCTCGGGTCGGTCCTGGGCGTGGCCTTTTGGCCGGTGCTCATCGGCGGCGTGTTCTGGCTGCTGAGTTTCCTGCGCTACCGGATTGTGGCCATCGCCAGCATGGTCGCTGGCGTGGCCATGGCCTTCACGGCGTTCGTCATGCGCGTGGCCGGCAACGACAAGGTGCACTGGCCAGCGGTGTTCCTGCTGACCATCCTCGCGGCACTCATCATCTACCGCCACAAAGAAAACATCCAGCGCATCCGCGATGGCAAGGAACTCGCATTCGGTAAGATCAGGCGCTGATAACATGGCCCGGCGCGCTGCACCCCGGCCCGCAAGGAGAAGACACGATGACGCGCAACCACATTACCGCCCGACGCAGCTTGTTGGCCGTGGCCATCACAGTAGCTCTGCTCACCAGCGTGGTGCGCGCGCAGGTCGCGCCTGCAGCCGCTGCCGGCGCTGAGGCTGACGCCCTGCCCATTGGTGCGCAGCGCCTGGCCGACGGCTCGCTGAAGGTCGGCGACATCATGGTGCGGCGCGAGCAGCGCGAGCTGGCCTTCCCGGCGCGTTTCATTCTCCAGGCGGGCGCGCTGGAGGCGATCATCGTCCATCCCCACGGCCGTCTGCACGAAGCGCTGCTGTGCACGGACGTCAAGGCCCTGCAGGTGCAGGCGATGCTCTATCTCCTCGGCGCCGAAAACGGCCCGCGGCAGGATGGCCTCACCGGCAAACGCGGCGACCTGGTGGATATCGACATCGAATGGACGGATGCCGCCGGCAAGACGCGCCGCGACCCCGTCGAGGCGTGGATCATCGACAACCGTACGGAGAAGCCCATGACGCGCGTCGGCTGGGTCTTCGTCGGCTCACGCGTGAAGGACGGCAATTTCTTGGCTGACGGCGAGGGCAACATCGCCATCAATTACGCCATTGGCGAAAGCGTGCTGTCCACGCCCGATGCGCAGGGCGAAGACGACACCATCCACTCCGTCAATCACCAGCAGCCACAGCCCCCAAGCGACGCCACGGTCACCGTTGTGCTCAAACCACGGCCAAAAGACGACGCCAAACCCTGAGCGGCGGCCACGCGCGCGGGGGGAAGCCAGCCACGCGGCCAGGTGCTCATCGCCATAGGCCGCGGCGGTCACGCGCGCGGGGGGAAGCCGTCGCTTGACGAAGATCTATGCGCCCGTTGTGGGCGGCGGCCACGCGCGCGGGGGGAAGCCCTTGTGACGACACCCGCGATATCGGTCAGCTTGGCGGCGGCCACGCGCGCGGGGGGAAGCCAGCGGCACGCGTACCGCACCTCCCGGCCCCCTGCGCGCAAAAAACGCGCAATGCGGCGCCGCCGGCACCGCAGATCCCGGCTCAGCCCCTGGGCGCGTAGAAGACGCTGCGGAATTCGACGTCGCCGCGGCGGGCGACCAGCCCCAGCGCGCCATGACGCGCATGTCCGGCGAGCGCGGGCGCTGCCAAGTCGTGGGTGCTCAAGTCCTGGCCGGCGATGGACAGCGTCACCTTGCCGTCCTGACAGACAATCTTGGCTGCCCGCCAGCTTGAGGCGATGCCGCCGATGCCCTTGGTGGCGGGTGAGAGACCGCGAATGGCGCCCGTCGTCGCCAGTCCCGGGGGCGCCTGGGGATCATCGGCGATAACGATTTCCAGACCGGACTTCGGGCCCTTGCGGGGATCGGCCCAGAAGATCACGCCGGCTTCGCTGCGACTGCCCAGGCGGATATCAAAGCGCAGCTCAAAATTGCCGAGGTCCTTGTCCAGGTAAATCCACGCCTCGGTCTTGTCGCTGCAGAGGATGCCGGCGCGACTGCGCCACGAGCGCTGCGGGGCACAGGTGAGGCCGCGGAGGTTTTTGCCGTTGAAGAAGAAGCGGAAGCCATCCTCCTCGTCCTGGGCGGAGATGTAGGTCGGCCAGTCAGGAATGACGATGTCGCCGTTGGCGAGCATGCTCAACAGCGGTGAGTCGTCTATCTCCAGTGGCAGAAAGACGCGTTCGCGACGCCGGGATGATTCGTAGGTGGCGAAGATCAACGACGTCGCCCGCAAGGCATTTTCGCTGCAGAGGATCGACTGGCGCTTGTTGAGCAGGCATTCGATGGAATCAAGAATGTGCAGGTAGGTATCGTCGGGCCGCTGCTCGCCGAGGGGCACGTCCGTCCACTTCTGGCCTTCGGCGAATATCCGGCATTTGCCGTGATAGACATCAATCATACCGGCGCTGCCCATGAGGCGTATTTCGTATGGGGTGGCGTTGCCCTGGCCGGTGGTGAGCAGGCCGGTGACGTCGTTGGGCCATTTGACGTAGGCGATGCCGGCGGTCTCCATGGTCGCGCCGAAAATCTTGTTGTCGGCTGCGCAACCGATTTGGCCCATGACCCACGACGCCTGCAAGTCGTTGTTGAAAAAGTGCATCATATCAAACCAGTGGGTGCCCCAGTCGAACATGTTGCTGGTGTTCATTTCCATGCGCTGTAGGGTGCCGATGGCACCGCTGTCCAGCAGCTTCTTGGCGGTGGACCAGCTGGCGCCAAAACGGCGCTGGTGGCAGAAAGTCAGCATAATGTCGCGATGCACGCAGGCCTCATGCATCCGCACGGCTTCGCCAAAGGTCGGCGCCATGGGCTTCTCGGAATTGATCAGCCGCGGCGGGTGATGCAGTGACGCGCAGTCCAACACGGCCTGGCAATGCAAATGCGGCCACACACAGACGCTGACCACGTCCAAATGCTCGCGTAATAGCATGTCGCGATAGTCCGCATAGCATTTCTTGAAACCGAACTTGGTCTTAAAGAAGTCCCGCGCGGGCTTGAATACGTCCGCGCAGGCCGCCAGCACGACTTTGTCAGAACGCATATACGCACTAGCATGCGCCCAGCCCCGACCACCACAACCAATGACACCAACCCGAAGTTTCTTTTCTGCCATCGACATCACGCTCCTGTGTAATGACCACGGTTCCTCTGCAACCGAGCCCTAAGATAGCGCCACTTGCCACGCACGTGGCTACATTGCTATTATTTTCGCGGACAGATCCGACTGATCCGACTGATCCGACTGATCAAGTCGACGGATCAAGTCGACTGATCGGTCCGATCGGTCCGATCCGTCCGCGAAGAAGACAGAAGAGCGGTCCGCACCGTCCGCGCCGTTTCCGCGGCTAGCCGTGCTGCAACAAATCTGCGGAAATCTGCGTAATCTGCGGATAGGCAATGCCGCTTGGTTCAGGCGCGGCGGCTGGTTAGGCGTTGGCGGCGATTGAAGCGCCAGCGGGTATCGGGGTCGTAGCCGGCGCGCGCCATGAGGTCGTAGGCGGCGGAGAAATTACGTTTGACGTTTGGGCAGCGGTGGGCGTCGGCAGAGACCATCACGGGTATGCCCAGGGCGCAGGCGCGCTGGAGGAGCGACAGCGACGGGTAGGGCTCGGCGCAGGGCTTGTCCAAGCCGGCGCTGTTGATCTCAATGACCATATTGGCGTCGCGAATGGCCGCCAGGGCGGCATCCTCTTCGGCGCGGAGATCGACGGTGGGATAAAAGGCGAACTTTTTGGGTAGATCGAGGTGGCCGACGATGTCGTAGAGGCCGCTGCGGGCGAGGTCGCGGATGCGCCGCCAGTATAGCCGCCAGATGTCGTCGATGCGCTCCTGGGATAATGGCGCCCACGTGTCGGCGCTGATATCGACGGAGAAGCGATCGACAAAATGGACGGAGCCAATGAGGTAATCAAAAGGCCGATCGCCAAGCGCGGCGACAACGACGGCGGCGTTTTCGGGAAAGAAGTCCACTTCCAAACCGAGGCGGACCTGGAAGCTGCTGTCACTGTAGTCTTGTTTGGCCTGGAGGACGCCCGCGATATAGTTATCCAGCTGGTCATGGGCCATAGACCAGGCTTTGATTTCGGGGTCGGCGAAAGGCGTGACCACCCAGTGGTCGCTGAGGCCGAATTCGGCGAGGCCGGCGGTCTTGGCGGCCTGAACCATGTCGTTGATGCTATCGATGCCGTCGCTGAAACGGCTGTGATTATGGTAGGAGATGTCGGTCATGGCGATGGCTGCCCTGTGGATAGGAGATGACGCTCAGGCGTTGCTTAGGGAATACGGCTGCGGAAGCCCTGCTTTTCGAACCACTTGGCGGCGCGTTCGCGCTGATCGCCCTGGAGTTCGAGCATGCCGTCAACAAACCGGCCGCCGATGCCGAGGGCCGTGCGGGCGCTGGCGCAGAGTTCCATCTGCGCGGCGGTGTCGAGGCTGTTGAGACCGCGCACGAGCGTGAGGGTTTTGCCACCATGGCCTTTGCGTTCAATGGTGAAGGTCAGTAGTGGCCCCTTGGGCAAGGAGATGACCTCGCCTTTGGCATTGGTGCTGCCGCCGCCGAAAGCCGCGAGCAACGCCTGGTCTTCCTTGCTCAATTGCTGCTTCTTGCGCTCTTCGGGACTGAGCGGCGGCGGCTCGGGAGCTTTCGCCGGCTCGGCTTCGGGCAAAGCGATCTTGAGGTCGCGAAAGGGGTTGGCCCAGGTATCGCCAAGGCGCTCTTCCAAGGGCAGGTCTTCTGGGCGTTGTTTTTTCTTTTTGCTCATGGGGAGTGTCATCCACGGGACCAAGGTACTGAAGGGGCGACCGATAAGGTCTTTGCCGAGGGGTAGCAGAGCACCATCCAGCCGCAAGAAACGCGTTCCATTGCCTCTTAGGTCCCGGTCAGCTTCGCCGACCGGGACCTAAGAGGCCGAGGAACACGGCCTTAGTTGGCGTTTCACCCAGGGCGGCGCACGCTTTCAGCGTGCTTGCCCTGGGCTATTATGTTTCGCGCTTTCAGCGCTTCTGCCGCTTCGCGGCGCTGAAATGCCGCGACGACCTAATGCTGATGGTTGAAACAAAAGGCGCCAAGTAAATCGTAACCGAAAGAGCATTGCGTCCACGGGTGTGGTCGTCTCGCTGGCGACGTCGGACATCAGCCAATGAGGCGATCGCAGCTCACGTAGCAGCTGGGGAAAAGCGCGTCGAGTTCAAGCATCAACTCGGGCGAGTTGAGGAATTCGTCAAGCAGCGCCAGATAGTCGCTGCTAGGGAGATGCACTTGCGACACTGGTTTGTTCAGTTCGCGATCAAAGACGATGAACACGATCTTGTCCTCGTCCTGATTGGAAAAATCGAAGAGCAGCCGGTGGCGGTTTTGATTGAGCTGTTCCTCGGGGATATTCTTAAAGAGCTGGAACTTGGCGTACTCGACCAGTCGGTCGTCGTAGCCGGCGCTGCGCAAAGCGATTTTTTCAATGAAGTCGCTGCGGGTGAACGTGGCTCTGACGGTCGGCCGTTCAGTTTCCTCACGGCTGCTGATGTCGGTGGCCATACAGTCGATCTCCTGCTCGATGGCGCTGGTGTCGCCATCATCGGGCATGGCGACTTGGTAGGCGATGAATGCCGAGGCGGTATCGCGGTAAACCAGCGGCTCGTCAATGAGGAACAGCGTCCCGCAATGCGGGCATTCCGGGCGGTTCAGCGTGCCGGCGAAGAGCGCCTTGATGTCCGGACTGCCGGGCAGTAGCGTCGTCGTGACCACCGTGTCCAGCACCGTACCGCATTTCGGGCACGCTACGCTGCGCACATTGGTGGCCGTCGCTGTCGGCGCTTTCTTCGTGGATTTGCGAGCAGGCATCTTACAGTTCCTGGAAAAACTCAATGATCTCGCCGTCGGGGCCTTTGCAGAAGGCCAGACAGACGGGAATTTCCTTCGGCTTGCTGGGAATGGTCAGGGTCTTGATGTCCATGGTGACCACCGCGCCTGCAGCAACCGCCGCCGCCAGGCAGGCCGCCGTATCAGCCACGCGGAAGGCAAAATGGGTGACGAAGCCGGCCGGCTTCTCGCCAGCGGCGCCGCCCGCAAAAAGCTCAAGGTAATTGCTGTTGCCGCAGTCAATCATGACCGCCCGGCCATCGCCCTCGCCCCAGGATGCCGCCACCGACATGCCAATGGCCGCGTAAAAAGCGATCGATTTGTCCAGGTCGGCGACTTTCATCGCCACGTGATGATAACCATTCGTCATGGTTGCGCTCATGTGGGTGCTCCGTGGGTGAGTGTTGTGTATAACCAAGACGGCCGACAGGGCCGTCCCAGCCAATACCAGCTGGTTACTTTTTCTTATTGCGGTTTTTCTTCTTGGATTTTTCAGCCATTTTCTTGCGGGCGAGGCGTTTTGCGGCCTGGCTGGCACTTTGGTTGCTGCTGCCGCCACCCATACCCATGCCGGGCATCGGTGGCATCCCGCCGCCCATGCCGCCCATACCGGGCATACCGCCCATACCGGGCATGCCGCCGCCGAAGAGCCCGCCTAGCGAGGGGCCGCCGGCCTGGCCGAGTTTGGCCATGACGGCCTTCATTTGGCTGAACTGCTTGAGGAGTTGATTGACCTCGTTGACCTGCACGCCGCTGCCCTTGGCGATGCGTTGCCGGCGGGGCAGGCCAATGATTTCGGGCTGGCGCCGTTCTTTCACCGTCATACTGTTGATAATGCCCTCAATGCGTTTGAATGCGTCATCATTGATATGCTGGTCAAGCGGCAGATTGCCCATGCCCGGGAGGAATTTGAGCAGTGAGGCGAAGCCGCCCATTTTGCGGATCTTGTTGAGCTGGCCGAGGAAGTCGTCAAAACCGAACGTGTTCTTGAAGAGGCGTTCTTCGAGCTCCTTGGCCTCGTCCTCCTCGAATTGCTCGGCGGCCTTCTCGACCAGTGACACCACGTCGCCCATGTTGAGAATGCGCTGGGCCATGCGGTCGGGATGGAAGACCTCCAGGTCAATGGGCCGCTCGCCCACGGTCACAAATTTGACCGGCTTGCCGGTGACCTGGCGCATGGACAGCGCCGCGCCGCCGCGGGCATCGCCGTCGAGTTTGGTCAGGATGATGCCGGTGATGCCCAACGCCTGATCGAAATGCTCCGCGACCGACACGGCCTCCTGGCCCAGGGCGGCATCGCCAACCAGGAGAATTTCCTTGGGCTGCACGCGCCGTTTGATGTCGGCCAATTCCTGCACCAGGTCCTGGTCGATCTGCAGCCGGCCGGCGGTGTCGAGGATAAGCGTGTCGCAGCCCTGTTTGCGGGCGGCGTCAACGGCCAAGAGCGCCAGTTTGGGGACGTCTTTGAGGTCGCGATCCAGGAACACCGGCACGCCAAGTTCCTTGCCGAGGAATTCGAGCTGGTCAATGGCCGCGGGGCGATTGACGTCACAGGCCGCGAGCATGACCTTGCGCTTCTGCTTGTCACGCAAATACAGGGCCAGCTTGGCGCTGGTCGTGGTTTTGCCGCTGCCGTGCAGACCGCAGAGCATGATGACCGCCGGCGAGCCGGACAGCTCCAGCGGCACGGCGCTCTCGCCCAGCAGCGCCACCAGTTTGTCGTGAACGACCTTGACCGCCTGCTGGCCCGGCGTGACGCTCTTCATCACCGCCTCACCAAGGCATTCCTCACGAACGTCAGCCACGAATTGCTTCGTCACCTGGTAATTGACGTCGGCTTCCAGAAGGGCCTTCCGGATCTCATTCAACGCGTCGCTGATGTTGCTTTCCGTCAGATGGCCGCGGCCGGTGAGGCTGCGGAAGGCCTGTTGAAAACGGTCGGTCAATTTATTGAACATGGCGTGTACTTCCTCATTCGGATAACGGCGCGGGCGCGGGAACTTATAGGGACAGCAGCTCGGCGCCGTCGGCGGCCTTGCAGATCATGACGTCGGCCTTGAGGCCGCTGCGCGTGGCGTAGGCGTCAATCAGCGCCTGCTGGTACTCGTTGGCAACTTCAGCTCTGACCAGATGCACGGTGATGCCGCCAAAACCACCGCCGCTGAGACGGGCGCCGAGAGCACCAGGCAACTCGCGGGCGATGTCCACGAGCATGTCGAGCTCCTTGCAGCTGTTTTCAAAATGGTGGCTGGAGCTGTACTGGGATTCATACATCAGGCGGCCAAAGCCCTTGATGTCACCACGCTGCAACGCCGCGACGCCATCGGCCACGCGGGTAATTTCGCCGACCACATGGAGGGCACGGCGATACGACAGCGGCTTGAGCCGCTCTTTGGCCGCCTCAAGCTGCTGCAGACTGACATCGCGCAGGGTCTTGACGCCGGGGTAGATGCCGGCGAGGGTCCGGGCAGCGTCTTCACAGGCTTCGCGGCGCTCGTTGTACTCGTTGGTCAGATTGTGCTTGACCATGCAATTGGCGACGACGAAGGCCGTGCCGGCCGGTATGGGCACATTCTGGACTTCGAGGCTGCGGAAATCCGAATAGACCAGCTGGCCGGCCTTGCCTTTCAGGGAGCTGAACTGGTCAAGCAGGCCCGTCTTGGCGCCGACGTAGTTGTTTTCGCAGGCCTGGCCGATGCGGGCGCAGTCCTGCCAGCTGATATCATCGGCCTTGGCAAGCTGGCGGATGATGAGAGTCATGGCCATTTCGAGGGCCGCCGAGCTGCTCATGCCCGCCGACATGGGCACGGTGCCGCCAATGGCGGCGTTGAAGGCCGGCACGGTCTTGCCGCGCTTTTGGAATTCCACAATCAAACCCTTGATGTAGTTCGCCCAGTCACCGCGCTTGGGCCGATCAAGCTTGTCGATCTCGAAACTGCGTTCGCTGCCGGTGACGGCGTCGAGAAGCCTGCAGGTCTTGCCGGCTACTGGTGCGGCGGCGGCGGTCATTTCGCGGTCAACCGCGACGCTCAGCACCGTGCCTTCGTTGTAATCCGTGTGATTGCCCAGAATCTCCAGACGGCCCGGAGCGCGGCTGAGGACAGTCGGGGCCTGGCCAAACTTTGCCGTGAATGCCTGTATAAGACGTTCTTTCATTGCGTATCCTCTTGCTGCTTGCGTAGCGGACTGATGCTCAGCGACTGCTCAGCGTTTGACAGCCAGACCGGCCTCGCGACCGGCGGCAAAAGCCTTGAGATTGACAGCGATGACCTCCGGGCCCTTGCGCGCAAAGGTGTCGCGGATGGTCGTCGCCAACAGATCATCGGGAAATTCCAGGAAGGGCGACACCGCGCCGAGCATGACCATGTTCATGGCGCGCGCATTGCCAGCGTCCTGCGCCACCTGCTCAGCGTCAATGACCACATTGAGCGGAAATGCCCGTAACGCGGCCAAAATGTCGTCCAGCTCCGGGTAGTCGCCGATGTTGCGCACGGGCCGCGCATTGGCCAGAATGACGCCGCGGGGCGACAGCGACTCGGCCTGGCGCAGGGCCTCCATGGGCTCGACGGCGAGAACGACGTCGGCGCTGCCAGCGGCGATGAGATCAGAGTGTATGGGGTCGCTGCTCAGGCGCAGGTGCGCCAGGACGGCGCCGCCGCGCTGGGCCATGCCGTGCACTTCGGACTGCTTGACGTGCAGGCCCTGCCGCACCGCCGCTTCGCCAATGATAGCCGCGATGGTGAGGATGCCCTGGCCGCCTACTCCTGCTAAAACTATGTCGTGTTTCATGAGCTGTTCCTGATATCTGCTGCGGGTGAAATGTGCTTCAGTGCTGCCGGTTTGGCACCTGCTCAGCGTTTTTTCTTGCGCAGGGTCTGCACGCATTCGCGACGGGCGATGATGACCGAGAGGCCGCGGTAGGCCGCTTCCTCGCGGATGATCTGCACATTGGCCGCGTGATTCTTGGGCAGCGGCACGAATTCGCGAATGTGGTCGCGGCTGACGCCGATGCCGGCACAGATCTCGGCCATGCGGCCGGTGCCCATGGAATCCTGCCCGCCGGTCATGCCGGTGGTGCCGTTGTCGAGAATCATGACAGTGATGGGGCTGTTTTCCCACACGGCGTCAAGGAGGCCGGTCATGCCGGAATGCGTGAAGGTCGAGTCGCCAATAACGGCAATCGCCGGAAACACGCCCGCATCGCCAGCGCCTTTGGCCATGGTGATGGACGCGCCCATGTCCACGCAGCTGCTGATGGCGTTGTATGGCGGCAGCGCCCCGAGGGTGTAGCAGCCGATGTCGCCAAAGACTTTCGCATCGGCAAAATCCTTCAGCGCCTCGCCGAGCGCGTCGTAGGTGTTGATATGCGGGCAGCCGTCGCAAAGCCGCGGCGGCCGTATCTTCACCAGCGGCGACAAGGTCGTCACCGCCGGCAACTCGAGCTTGAACGCCTTGCCCACCAGGCGGGGATTAAGCTCGCCTGTGCGCGGCAGCTCGCCGCTCAGACGGCCCAGGATGCGGTCGTTGCCCAGCGGGCCGCGTAGCATCTGTTCGACGAAGGGCATGCCGTCTTCCAACACCATCACGGTCTGGCAGCTGGCCACGAGCTGCGCGAGCTGCTTTTTCGGCAGGGGATACTGCGAGAGCTTGAGCACGGGATGCGGGCACTTCCCCCCAAAGGCCTCCTGCAGGTAGTTGTAGGCGATGCCGCAGGCGATAATGCCGACGCTCTTGTCCGCGCCGTCTTCATAGCGGTTGAACGGCGACGCTTCGCTGCTGGCGACCAGCGTGTCCTGCTTGGCGCAGAGCGCGTCGTAATTGCGCTTGGCAATCGCCGGCAACAGAATGAAACGGCGGGCAGCGGCGTCCGCCGGCTGCAGGCCGTTCTGCGCGGTCTTGCTCGCGGCTGTGCGCACGTCAGCCCGGGAATGGGACAGACGCGTGCAAAGGCGCAGCATGATGGGCAGCTGCTGCTGTTCGGACAGGCCGAACGCGTAGCCGGCCATGTCGTAGGCCTCCTGCTGAGAACTGGGCTCCAGGCAGGGTATCATCGCAAACTGCGCATAAAAACGCGAGTCCTGCTCATTCTGCGACGAATGCATCGACGGGTCGTCCGCTACCGTCACAATCAGCCCGCCATTGGTGCCCGTAATCGCCGCGTTGACAAAGCCGTCCGCAGCAACATTCAGGCCGACGTGCTTCATGCACACCATCGCCCGCTTGCCCGCATAGGACATGCCCAACGCTTCTTCCATGGCCACTTTCTCGTTGCTCGACCACTGGCGGTGAATGCCGCGCTCAGAAGCCTCCGCAGACGCCTGAAAATACTCCATGATCTCCGTGGACGGCGTGCCCGGATAGGCATAACAGCCGGAGAGCCCGGCGTCAATCGCGCCTTGCGCGAGCGCCTCGTCTCCAAGCAACAATTGTTGAGCCATGACAAACTCCTGATATGTCGTGATTAGGATGTATTATTGATGATCAACGGTAAACTGCCTAATATACCCCCGCCCTACCCTCTCGGCAATCGCAAAAAATGCACGGAACGGCAGAAGCGCAGAAGGCATTCTTTTCTGATCGATCGGACTGATCGGACTGATCGGACTGATCAATCGACCTGATCGGTCCGATCGGTCCGATCAGGCCGCGAAAAAAGAAAAAGAAAACGCCCGCCCCGGCCGCGAAAAAAGAAAAAGAAAACGCCCGCCTCGGCCGCGAAAAACAGCCGCCTCCGGCTTTTCTCCCGCAGTGTATATTCATGGTCTTGGCGCCAGCGCGATGCTTTCCGGTGAAACCGGGCCTCGTTTGAGCCCCGGCGGGCGCGCTATGCTGACGCCGCAGACGTGCCCGTTTTTCTCAGCCGAGGGCTTTAGCCAGTTCGACGCCGCAGGCGAAGAATGCTTCGAGGTCGGCGGTGGTGGGCATGTACTTCACCTGGCGGAGTTCGACGGGCTGCTGCGCGCCCATGGCGTCGAGTTCGGCGGCAATATTTTTCGCGCCCTCGCCGCTCCAGCCGTAGGCGCCGAAGGCGAAGCCGATCTTGTTTTTGGGCTTCAGGCCTTTGACGTAGGTGAGGACGTCCGCCATGGCCGGAAACATCTGGTTGTTCATGGTCGGGGCGCCGAAGGCGATGATGCCGGCGTCGCCGACTTCGGTCATAACCGCGCTGCGGTCAGAGACATTCAGGTCGGTGACCACGACGGTGACGCCCTGGCTGCGGAGGCCGTCGGCGAGCGCGTTGGCGCAACGCGCGGTGGCGCCCCACATGGTCGCGTAAGCAATCAGCGCCTTGCGTTTGGGCAGCTGTTCGGCGGCGCGGTGATAGATGCCAATGATGGTCTCCAAGTCCTTGCGCCAGAGTGGGCCATGGTCGGGGGCGATGATGCCAATATCAAGGCCGAGACTGGGCAGGGAATCCAGCAGCGCGAGCACCTTAGGCGCCTGGAAATTGAGGATGTTCGCGAAGTACTTGCGCGCTTCGTAGTCGAGGACGTAGGGATCCAGCTGGTCGGCCCAGCGGGCGCTGCTGGCTAGATGCATACCGAGGGCGTCTTGGGAAAACAGCACCTTGTCGCGGTCATAATAGCTGATCATGCTGTCGGGCCAATGCAGCATTTTGGTATCGACGAAGCTGAGGGTGCCCTTGCCGAGGGACAGCGTGTCGCCGGTCTTCACCGCATCAACGGCGAGTTCTTCGCCGTAATAGGCGCGTAGCGTCTTCACGCCCGTGACCGACGCCACGACCTTTTCCGGCTGCGTCGCCGCGATGACCGCCGGCAGGCCGCCCGAATGATCCGGCTCGGCGTGGTTCGAGATGATGATGTCGATCTTCGACGGGTCGATGACCGACGCCACCCGCGCCAGCAGCTCGCTCACAAAGGGCGCCTTCACCGTGTCAACCAGGGTGATCTTCTCGTCGATGATCAAAAAGGCGTTGTAGGTCGTGCCACGGCTGGTCTCATAGCCGTGGAAATTGCGCACGTTCCAATCAATGGCGCCGACCCACCAGACATTCTCGCTCACGCGTTCAGCTTTGAAATACTCTTTCATGACCTCGATGTTTCTCCTCTGGAAATGGCCACGCCGGCAGCAACACGCGCTCGCCGGCGTAGTGGGGGATTTTTGCATGCCGCCAGGCGGCGCCGGCGACGGGGGTTATATTTCCGCTTCAATATACACCAAGTTGACGGATTTATTTCAGAATCATTCCTGATTTCCAGGCAAAAAGACATCATGAAGGAAGGGGCAGTCATGGACAAATTGACGAAGATCGGCGAAGTCGCGGCCGTGCCATCGACGGCGGTGAAGACTTCCAAAATCGGCATTGGCTTTGAGAAGCTCGACCGCGGCGTTTTTGATCCCAGCAAGGCCTACGACAAAGTCGCGGCCATTGGCGTGAAGTGGATACGCCTGCAATCCGGCTGGGCGCGGACGGAAAAAAGCAAGGGCGTCTATGATTTTGCCTGGCTGGACGACATCGTGGACAACCTCTGCCGGCGTGGTCTGCAGCCCTGGCTCTGCCTCTGCTACGGCAACGGCCTCTACGACGAAGAAGCCGCGAAGGTGTTTGGCGCCGTGGGCTGCCCGCCCATCAAGACCGACGAGCAGAAGCAGGCATGGCACAACTATGTCGTCGCCGTCACCAAGCGCTACCAGGGCCGCATCGGCTGGTACGAAGTGTGGAATGAGCCCGACGGCAAGTGGTGCTGGAAGCACGGCGTCAGCGGCACGGAATATGGCGAGTTCGTCAAGGCCACGGCTGCCGCCATCAAGGTCGGCGATCCCGACGCCAAAGTGATTGGCGGGTCCATGTGCCTCACCGGCCTAGGCTGGCTCAACGACGTCCTGCAGACCGGCGCCGGCGAATGCATGGACGCCCTGACCTACCACAGCTACAGCCCCGACGAAGTCGGCGGCTTCGAGCGCGTGCGCAGCCTCCGCGCCGTCTGCCACGCCTTCAATCCGCGCATGGAGATCATCCAGGGCGAGACTGGCACGCAGTCCCGCGATGACGGCGCCGGCGCCCTCCGCGGTGGCGCCTGGACGCCACTGCGCCAGGCCAAATTCCTCGCGCGTCACACCATGGCTGATCTTTTCGACGACGTCATGTTCTCGTCGTACTTCTCCTGCATGGACATGATCGAGGCCCTCAATGGCGTGGTTGGCGACAAATCGAGCTACCTCGACTACGGCTACTTCGGCGTCCTCGGCGCGGATTTTGACGAAAATGGCGTCGCCACCGGCGACTACACGCCCAAGCCGTCCTACCGGGCCTTGCAGACCATCGCTGCGATCTTCCGCGAGGACGTCAAGCTGGCCGAGATGCCGCTGCAATTCAGCGCGGGCAAGGGCAGTCCGCGCTTGTTGCGTGGCGACGACTCGTTCAAGGACCTGCAGTACCACGGCTTCCGCAAGAGCAACGGCTCGGCCGGCCTGGTCTACTGGCGTTCCACCGAGCTACTGACCACCAGCTACGAATCAACCGTGTCGCTGGAGGCCGTGAAGTTGCCGGAACAGGTCCGCCTGGTCGATCTGGTCGACGGCTCCATCTACACGCTGCCGCCGGCGATGATCGAAGACAATGGCCGCGGCGTGCGCAGCTTCCTGCACCTGCCTCTGCGCGATTACCCGTTGCTCCTCACCTTCGGCGATTTCATCTGATCGCAGGCAGAAGAAAGCCCCCCGGGCCATGATGACTGCGGGGGGCTAATTATGCGGTGCCCTCACAGGGCACTATCGGATGTTGCCGATCTACCCCGGCCTGCGGCCGGGGCGACGATGAAAACGCCCCTCCGGGGCTTCGAAGAAGCAATTCCACGGTGGTGCGGGCATAAAGGATGTTAAAGTCGCTCTGCAAAGATACGGCAAAAGCGCCCTGGAAGGGCGCCATCAACGTAGCCCCGGGCAACGCCCGGGGTACGATTGCTTAATCACGAGGATGCCCTGAAAGGGCATTTCAACACCATCGGTTTTGCCCCGTGTGGCTTCTTTTGCGGTGCCCTCACAGGGCGTTTCGGCCGGTGCTGCCGTCTGCTCAGAATTTGCTGTTTTTGCGGATCATTTCCGTAACGCGGACGACCTCGAAGGCCTCGTCATTCTTGACGGGGAAGGGCTGGCCTTCGCGGATGGCCAGGTAGATGTACTTATAGAGATCGGAGACGGTGTCGCCGGAGCTGGGAGCGACGGGGACGGTCTCTTCGATCCACACCAGGCCGTCGGCGCTGCCGAAACCGCCTGCCATGGGCGGCGTGTCGCCCGTGGCGACCGGCGGCGGGGAGCATTTGGCGACGTCGAGATACTTGAGCTTGAGCTCCTTTTCGTTGTAGGCAACCAGCGTGCCGCGCTTGCCGTACACGGCGTAAACCGGCGAGGGAATCGCCACGCCGCCGGAGACTTCGACGTCAATGATGCGGCCGTTGGTGCCACGGATGACAGCCTTGAAGTGGTCTTCGGCATCACCGCTGGCGGCTACGAGCTTCATGTCGCCCCAAACGGATTCCACGGGGCATTCGAGGAACTGCAGCGCGTGGTCAATGAGGTGCGGACCCCAGTTGTTAAGCTGGCCGCCACCGCAGCCCTTAAGACTCTGCCAGTCATTGCGACGCTGATAGTTGTGGCGGCAGAGCTTGATTTCGAAAACCTCACCGAGCTTGCCGGAGGCGATGATCTCGCGCACATGCAGAAATGCCGCTTCCAAACGGCGGTTGTGACGGCAGAAGAGCTTGCCGGGATGTTTCTCGGCGGCGGCCTTGAGTTTGAGCACTTCGGCGTAATTGAGCGCCAACGGTTTTTCGATGAGCACGTACTTGCCGGTCGCGAGTGCTTCAACCGCCGCGGCGACATGTTCGGGCGAGCGGATGGCGACCGCGATGAGATCGACGTCCGTCGCCGTGTAGAGCTCCTGCGCGGAACCGTGGCTTTTGCAGCCCGGGTAGCGCTCGGCCATCTTCGCCATGCGTTCCGGCAGGACATCAAAGCAGCCGGTGATCTCGAACATCTCTTTGAAGCGATCAATTTCGTTGGTGTGCATGCCCCAGCCCGCGCGGCCAAGACCGATGATGCCGACTCTGATTTTATCTGCCATGATGCCCATTCTCCATGCTGTGGTGGTGTGACCGCCGGCGCCAGCAGAATCGCCGGCGCCAAGCGCGTTGCAAAGACGAGTAAAGACCGCGCGCGGCCGCCGTTGCTGTAAGCCCAAACAAATGCCCCGGCGAATGGCCCCGTCGAGCGTTGTTTTATACGGCCTCGCGCTTATTGTTAACGCCGGCAAATATAGCCGACGGACACCGGGCCGTAAAACCATCCAAACGGGGAATGCAGCCCTTTAGTCCGGTAAAGATGGACAGGATGGACAGGATGGACGGTGCACGCTGAAAGCGTGCGACATACCAGCCCAGGGCAAGCGCCTTCAAGGCGCGCCGCCCTGGGTAAGCGTCCCCCCAGAAATTGCACCCTGAAGGGGTGCGACATAGCAAACAAGATAAATGAGTTCCATTGTCCCTTTGGCGGCAGGAACGGCGAGTATCAATGGCTGACCGGCCACGCAAACCGGCGGCGACGACTTCAAAACACAACAACCGGCGACACGGCGGTCGTCGCAAACAGCATTTTTCCGGAGGGCATTTATGGCGCATATCTGGCGTGAAGCGGAATCCTTTGAGCATTTGGGCGGCTGGCAGATCGACCCGCAGTCCATGCGGCAGATGGGATCGGCTTATGTGATGGCGCACGGCCTGGGTCGGCCTGTCGCCGACGCGACGACGACCATCGCCATCCCCGAGGCCGGCGAGTGGACGCTGTGGGCACGCACCCGCAACTGGACCGCGCCGTGGGGCCGCGGCCGCGCGGCCGGGCGCTTCCAAGTGCTGGTCAACGGCGCGGCCCTCCCGCAGGAACTGGGCACCAATGGCCCGGAATGGTCATGGCAACTGGCCGGCAAAATCGCTCTACCGGCGGGTTCGGCGCACATCGCCCTGCACGACCTCACGGGATTCAATGGCCGTTGCGATGCGCTGTACCTGAGCAACGACCCCGCCGACGTGCCCGAGCGGGACCCGGCGAAGCTGGCGGCCTGCCGCCGGGCCAAGGCGGGCATTGTCGTCGAAGATGATCCGCGCGAGTACGACCTGGCGGTGGCTGGTGGCGGCATCGCCGGGCTCTGCACGGCCATTGCGGCACTGCGCTCGGGCGCCAGCGTGTTGCTGGTACAGGACCGCGGCGTCCTTGGCGGCTGCAACAGCTCCGAAGTGCGCGTGGGCTTGGGCGGCTTCGCGCATGCCGACCCGTATCCCAAGCTCGGCAATGTCGTCACCGAGATTGCGCCGGCCTTTGGCGGCCCCGGTACCTACCCCGCCAAATGCTACGAAGACGACCGCAAACACAATGTGTTTTTCATGCAGAATCCCAAGACCTACACCCTGGCGCTCAATGAAAGCGTCATCGCCGTCGATAAAGACCCCGCCGACTCCACGCGCATTGCCGCCATCATCACTCGCAGCGCCATCACCGGCAAAGAAAAACGTTATCGCGCCAAGAATTTTGCCGACTGCACGGGCGATGCGGTGGTCGCCCGGCTCATGGGCGCGCGGACGATGTACGGCCGCGATGGCAAGGAGGAATTCCGGGAGAATCTCGCGCCGGCGCAGCCCTGCCGGCAGGTGATGGGCCAATCCGTGCAGTGGTACACGGAGCCCTGCGCGGACGGCGACGGGGATTTTCCCGACATCGACTGGGGGCTGGAATTCAGTGACGACAAAGCCTATTTCGTGAACGGCGGCGACTGGGAGTGGGAAAGTGGCCAGTACCGCGATCAGGCGGAGGAGACCGAGTACATTCGCGACTACGGCCTGATGACGATCTTCGCCAACTGGTCATTCGTCAAAAATCGTTCGTCGCGCAAAAGCGAGTGGTCTCGGCGGCGGCTGGCGTGGGCGTCGCCCTGCGGCGGCAAGCGCGAAAGCTACCGCGTGGTCGGCGATGTCATCCTCACCCAAAATGACATTGAGGACCGCCGTAGCTATCCCGACGCCACGGGTGCCATGACCTGGAACATCGACCTGCATTTTCCGGATCCGCACAACGAAGCGCGTTTTCCGGAGCCGTTCCGTTCCTGCGCCTATCACCGCGATATCGGGGCCTTCTATCCGGTGCCCTACCGCTGCCTCTATGCCAGCGATGTCAGCAATCTCTTCTTGGGCGGCCGGCATATCAGCATGACGCACGTGGCTTTTTCCTGCGCGCGGGTGATGCGGACCCTGGGCATACTCGGCGAGGTCGTCGGCATGGCCGCAGCGCTCTGTGCGCGCCATGGTTGCGCGCCACGTGACATCTACGCCAAGCACCTCGACGAGCTCAAGGACATGATGCGGCAGGGCGTGCCGCAGCCCGTCTACCACGCTTACGCCTGCAACGACCACGAGTCGTATCACTTCAAAGACGTCGGCTATGTGCGCATCTATCCCGGCAAGCCCAACATCCCTATCACGCCCGAACTGCGCGAGCGCATCCGCGCCCTCGGTATGGTCCATAAACACGGCGTGCCCGAACTGGAGTCGTAACACTCATTACCGCGCCGCTACTGGTCAGAACCTCTCGGTAAAGAAGCGTGGTTTACGCGCGAAGACGCGTTGCAGCAGGTCGTGTTTGGCATTGACGGCCAGGTCCGTGCGCAAAGCGGCGCCGGCCAGATCGCAGAAGCCCAGGCAGAGCTGGGTGAAGCACTCCTGGGAGCAGCGCATATCGACGGTGGCGGTGGCGTATGGCTCGACGGCGCGGCTGCCGTCGGCCTGGAAGGCCACCCGGAAAGTGCCGCTGACTTCGGGCAGGAACACGTCGTCCACGGCGATGCTGAAACTGCCGTTTTCCGCCGGGTAGCGCATGAGTTCGAGGACCGCCTGGACATCGAGCACGCGGCCCTGGCCGCAAGCGCGGCAGGACTTCTGGCAGTCATAGGCCTCCGGCAGCGCGACGGCCAGATCAATGTCCGTCGGCAGACTGATTTCCAGCTTGGGGTACTGGGCGCTGAGGGTCGCCAGAAAGCCAAGGAGATCGCGGCCGGCGCCGGCGTCCACAAAGGCGTAATCGGTGACCTTGATGCTTCTGCTGCCATCGACTGACCCGGGGGTGAAGATCACGTAGGCGACCGGGCATTGCTGGGCGTCGCGCAGCAGATAGCGGTACACCTTGTCCTTGAATGGGTCTGGTGACAGCCGTCGCGACCACATGTCATCCGTCCGGCAGACGGACAGATTGCGGCCGCGGGTGAATTCGGCGAAGATCAGCTCGTAGGGCGTGCGGTCGTCATCAGGCAGTCCCAGGGTGGCTTCACAGCGGCTGCTTTTGGCGTATGCCGCGAGTGCCTTGGTGGGCAATGTGTACACTTCATTGAAATTGCACACGTCGTAGCCGAATTGCCGGTAGTAGGAATTGGCGAAAGGATAGAGCGTGGAGAAGAGCCAGCCGTCCTGCCGCTGCTGCAACAGCAGGTGCCGAAAGATTGCGCGGACGGCGCCTTTCCCGCGCGCTTCCACCAACGACGCGACGCCGGCGACGCCAGACATCTTTACCCGGTGCCCGTCAAAGATCATGTTGTAGGGGCAGTGCTTGAGCTTGGCGCAGAGACGGCCGCTCTCATCGAAGGCGCCGTAGATGCCCTGCGGCTTGGCATTGGCGGCGATGTTCTTCGCCGTCTCCTCCATATCGCAACTCGTGTTGAATGCCAGGACGCCGATTTTTTGCGCCGCCAGCAAATCGGCGTCGCTTTGCAGTTCACGGACGATCATGGAACAGGCCCTCCCTTGGCGAAGGTCGGCCGCCGCGAGCAGGCGGCGGCAACGGTGGTGTTATTTGTATTTCAGGAGCACATCGAGCATTTTTCGGTCGAGTTTATGGCCATTGAAGTCCTCGTAGGCCACGTCGGCGCGGCCGCTGTCGAGGACGCCGAAAGAGCCGCGGAAATTCCACATAGCCCAGCCCCAGCCGGCCTTCTGCCAGTTCGCCAGACAGTCATCAAGCCAGCGGAGGACGACGTCATGCGGCGTCTTGTTGAAGGCGCCGAATTCGCCGACCATCACGCCGATGCCCTGCTCGCGGAGTTTTTCCCAGGGCATGACGCTGTTGTCCCAATGGTATTGGCGATCGTACTGGTTATCGCATTGCCAGGCGCCCTTGGCGAAGCGGATGGGCTGGGGCTTGTTGCCGTAGCCAGTTAGCAGACTGACCTTCGCCTCGGGTTGCTCGCCGCGAGTGACACCGAGCTCCGAGATCTCCACCCAGTCGCCACTGATGGCCTCCAAGGTGAGCTCACGGGTGCCCGCCGGGATATCGATGATGCAGTCCAAGTCGTACTCATTCTGGTAGATTTGCCATTGTTCGACGAAGCGGGCTTTCTTCCACTCGCCTTCGCCAGGGCCACAGACGAATTTGCGGTCCCAGAGCGGCTCGCCGTCGGCCTTGAGCTGCAGGTGAATATGCTGGGAGACGGTGCCGATCCGCAGGCGCAGCGTGCTCGCGGCGCCTTCGTCCCAGGTGATCGGCAGTGGCGCGCTGAGGTCCTTCTTGACGGGCCCGGCCAGCCAGCCGACGATCACGGGCTGCGGCCAGGTTGGCAGCGCGTATTTCTCGCCGCCGGCCCACGACGCCTGATAGTGGCTGATGTTCATTGGCCAGTAGCCACGCGTCGCCTGCGCCACCTGCAAGGGCACGAGCTCCAGACAGGGTTTCTTGCCCCATTGCAAGCCATCGCAGATGACCAGCCGTTCCGGGTCTTCCTTGCGAATGGCGTCGGTGATGATCTTGACCACCTGGGCGTAGTTCTCGCCACTGATCGAGCTAGGTTCGTTGAAAAGATTGAAGCTCAGATTGGCGTTGGGCACGCCGCGGTAGCGCCGGGCGAAGGTCGCCCAATGCATGGCGCAGACGCGCTGGGCGTCGGCATCCGTCCACAGGTCCTTGGGCTCTTTCGGTTTGGCGACGGTGTAGCCAGGCGCGCGATGGAAGTTGATACTCACGTGTACGCCGTACTTCTTGCCGAAGGCGACCGCTTCGTCAATGTGCTCGAGGACGCCCTCGTCGATCTTCTCCCAATCGCCGTCGACGATCCAGTGGCGGTAGTCCATGGGCAAACGCACGAAGTTAAAACCAAGCTCGCTGATCAGCTGGAAGTCCTTCTCCAGAAAACGCCGTTGCTGGCCATTCCACATAAATTTTTCCAGCAGATTGAAACCGCGCCATTGGGGCAGTTGCTGGTAGCTGGCCGGCGGCAGTTCCGCCGCCTGTGCCACGGTCATGCCAGCCACAGCCATCATCACACAGGTCATTTTATGCCACATCATCGCGCACCTCCGGGTCATGGGTGAATAGGGAACTGAATTGCGGCGCCGGTGCTTGCCGACGCCGGCCTGGTTGTTGCGACCTTAGAAAAATTCGGGTTCGACCACTGTATGCCTAGTGGCGTATTTGCCGGGCTGATGGACGGTCTGGGTGCCTTTGCTGAGCAGCTCCGGCAGCGTTTCCGGCGAGATGAACGCCGGAGCGACGGAAGTATAGCGCCTAACGGTGAATTCCACGCAGCGGCCGCGATAGCGCTCGGGGACGTCCCAGAAGAAGGGCGGCCAGCAGCGCTTGCCGAGTGACACGCCGTCGACGAGGACCTCCGTGACCAATTCATCGGTCTCCAGCGAAAAACCACTGGTATCCGCGGGAATCTCCAGCCGCCGGGTCTGGGAAATGGCGCCGGCGTAGCATTCCAGGCCGCGGCCGTCCTGGCGGTCGGCGGCGAGGACGCCGGGTGCGAGGCCGACGAAATCGCCGGCGATCCACACCCGCGGCAGGAATGGATATTCCGGCGCGTCGTTCAGCAAGCTCAGCGTGTGTTTGCCGGGGCTGAGAGACATGGGCGCCGAGCTGCCGTAGAGGGCCTGGAAGCCCTCAGACAGGCGCGGCGCGGTCGCCTGCGCGGCCTTGAGCTCCGCGCCATCCAAGGCGACGCGCACGTCACCGCCGTAGCTGCGGATCGCGAAAACGACGTCTGCGAGCTCGTCCTGCACGGTGATGTCTACGCTCTTGGCCTCCGTCGCCCATTTTGGCCGGTAGAGATTGGGGCGATCACGGGTGACTTTCCAGCCGCCAAAGAGCTGTCGGCCGCGCCCGGGTAGATTGAAGGTGACGGACTGACCACGGTTGTCGAGGGTCAGCGCCCGATCCTGCGGGCGGTCGCTGAGATCCAGCACCAGCAGTGTCCCGTCGGCATATTCTTTCAACAAGAGTTCGCTGGCAAGATCGCCATTGAGCTCGCGCACGGCGGCGCGGCGGGGAACATGGCGGTCCAGATAGGCGCTGACGGCCTGCGGGCTGTCTAACAGCAGCCCGCCGCGTTCGAGCGCGTAGCCCCTCGCCGAGGCCACGATCACCTCCGGCACGTCATCGCCAACGGCGTCCTCGGCGGCGATCAGCCGCCATGGGCGCTGCTGCTGAACCAGCTCAAGTAGCAGTTCGCCGACCGACGTCTCGTCCACCGGATAGCGCACGGCGATTTCCGGCGCACTGGCCTTGCGCGCCAGGGCTGCAGCGCCGGTAGCATCGTCGCCGAGTTCTTTCATGCCGTGTTCGAACCACGGCTGATCGACGGAATAGGGGTTATACCAGCCGGCCTTGTCGGCACGGCCATTACCGCGACTGTCCAGCTGGGCGACGGCGAGGACGTAGTGGTCAACGCCGAAGGCCGCCGCGAGCCAGATCATCTGGCGCAGGCGCGCTAGCGGCAGGTCCGCCGGCCCGTAGGCGAAGAGCTCGGCGAGGCCGCCATTGCCGCGGGCGTCAATGCCGTAGCGGGCCGTGGCGAACGTCAGCCATTCGATGGTTCTGGCGTGGGTGCGGGTAGAAATCTCATCCAGCCCGGGCAGCGAGAAGCCCTGGATCGCCTGCAATGGTATGCCGCTGAACAGTTTGGAGTTGGAGACGGGCGATTCGCCCATGAGGTGGCCAGTGAGAAGGATACCGTGCGCGTCGCACCACGCGCGCAATTTATCAAAGTAGGTCGTGCGGAAGCGGCGGCCGATGAGCTGGTGGTGCAGTTCGGTGAAGTGCGGCGCGTCCAAGTCCTGGCGCATAGGCGCGCCACTGAGCTTCTCGTAGTCTTCTTCAATGCCGGGGTACCAGCTGAGCAGGCGCATGTCGGCGCTGCTTTTCTCGCAGTAGCGGCCGGCGTAGCCAGGCGATGGCTCGTCGGTGAAAATGCCCTTGATGAGCCCGCCGAAGTACTTGCCCAGGCGCTGCCAGTACTTCTCGTGGGTGAGCTCAATAAAGTAGTCCATGGCCTCGGGATTGAGCAGATTGGGGAAGCGCGGATTGCATTCCACCCGGCAGGCAAAGCTGCCGTCGGCCTGTTTTTCGGCCACGAAAGTCTGCAGCGCGAAGTCCTCCCGCGCGGCTTGGACTTTGCCGCCGCACTGACCGCTCGGCCAGTTGAATTCGTCGTAGAGCCAAACCGAGGTAAAGCCGAGTTTTTCCGCGCATTCGACGACATTCTGGCAGCAGTCCAACCACTCTTCGCTCATGTACTCCAGTTCGCAGCCCGAACGCGGGTAAAGCAGGAACTGGGTGATGCCCTGCCGGCGGTACTGCGAGAGTTTGTGCTCAATGAACTCGCGACTGGGCCGGCCGGTGATGGCTCCCATCGGAATCAACGGACATTCGGACATGACGGACTCCTTGCTCTCTGCTCCTGCCCCCCGGCGCTCCGGCCGGGGGGACTGCCTGCGTGAATAAACTCTAGCGGGGCTATTCCAGCACCGCGCTGGCGATGACGAAGCGCAGCGCCTCGCGCTCACGAGCATTCGCACCGCGCACTTTGTAGTAGAAGAACAGTTCGCCGCGCATGGTCGGGTAGCTGAAATGCGCGCCGGCGCGCATATCCTCGCCAATGCGCAGGCGGTAGTTGTGGAATTGGCCGTCGCCAATCAGCGTGAGATTGCCATCCATGGTCGATTTCCACGATTTTTCGGGCAAGGATACCATAATTGACGCCGGCCGGTCGCTCTTGATCCGCAGGGTCAGGTAGTCATAGCCGTCGCCAAGTGCCGCCTGGTCCAGCGTGAACTTGAAGAAGACCACGGGAACATCGCCCGAGCCCACCGCCGGAAAGTCCGCCTGCCAAGCGCGCCGGCCGTCAAGCTCAATCTCAGCGATGGCGCCCATGGTCTCGGAGCCGATGTCCTTGGCGCCGGCGCAGCTCTCGTAATAGTCGCCGAGGATGTCATAGCGCTTGGCGTGGGCCGTTTCCGCCGTCACCGCCACTAACACCGGCACGCCCGTGCTGCCGGGCAAATAGTCCACCTCGTTCTTGTCGTTGTACAGCGGCGACAGAAAATCCAGCGCCACCAGCGGCTCGGCCGGCCGCGGATTTTCCCACTCGGTGACGTATAGACAGACCCGCTGCCCCGCAGCATTTTTCTCCGACAGGCCAATGATCGCGTCGGGCAGCGTCGCGTTGTTCCACCAGTCGCCGATATTGTGGTTGCCGCGCAGGGGCAGTTCTGCCGTGCTGCCGTCGGCGTAGTGCATACGATAGCGGCCGACATTGTCCGCGCTTCCCCAGGCGGCGGTGTGCAGGAAGAACAAGCGCGAGAAAGTGCCCGCCAGCGCGATGCCCTTGGCCGCGTGCGGAAAGTCGGGTCGTCCCGTACCAGCGAGCACGACGCAGGACTTGCCGTCATTGGCCGCCGGATCGAGGATGGTGAAGGGCACGCCGGCGAGGACCTTGTCGCCCAGCGGCATCATGCGAAAGTCGTTTTCGCCCTGGTCAGTCCAGCCGCCGGCGCCATCGCCGTCCTTCTCATCGCTGAAGCTGCGGTTGGCGGCAGTGCGAATATCGATGCTCTGCGCCCGCTCGGGTTTGACGACGTAGCCCATGAGTTGCGCCGGCACCAGCTCGTAAGTATTCGCCCACCATTCCTCGCTGGCAAAAGCATAGTTGAAGAGATTGCGCAGGAACAGCGCGGCCGCGCTGTCGCGGTCCGCCGCCGCAAAGGCCGCCAGTTGCGAATAGACGACGCGGCCGCGGCCGTAGGTGCCCTCGACCATGGCCATGCCGGCGTTCTTCTGGCCCAGGCGCGGCCCGCGCGCAGCGACGGCATTCACGGTGAAGGGCATGTAGGCGGCGCGCACGACCATGCACAGCTCGCCGTCGTCCCAGGTGTCCAGATGCCGCAGAGTCATGCCGGCAAACACCGGGTGGTCGGGCAGAACCATGTCACAGAAGGTGGTCTCGCCAATTGCGACCGAGTAGGCGCCAGGCAGCTTGCTGGCGAGATCCTGCTGCTCCAACGCCAGGAGGACGCCGCCCTTGTTCACAAAGCGCTCCAGCGATTGCGTCAGGACCGGCCCGATGACCTGCGGGGCGATCTCCGGCGGCAGCACCAACACGGTCCCGGCGGCGACCGCGTCTGGGTCCTTGGCGAGGCTATAAGGCACACCGAAGGCATCCAGCCGCGCACACAGCGCGCCGACATTCGCGGCCACGCCGTTGTCCAGCACCGCCACCGGCCGCCGCGCCGTGATCGGCCGCGTCACGTCAGCTCGCTGCTGCAGCGTGATGTCGTAGTAGTTCTGGCCGATGCGCTGGCCCGCGCTGTCCCGCAAGGTCAGGCGCAACTGGTATTGGCCCGCCGGCACCACGGGCAGCTCCAGGCGCGCGGGATTGACACTGTTGGCCTGCGCTGGCAACGCCGGCACCGGCCAGTTCCCCAGGGGCCGCACGTCGTCATCCGTGGGGCCGACCAGCTCGCCCACCAGGACGAGGTCGCTGTAGGCCTGGTTGCTGCTGTTTACCACCTCGCAGAGCCAGTCACTGCCCTCGCCGGCAAAGAGGTGCCGCGGCGGGAAATTGCGCTCGGAATGCAGCGTCGGCAGCACCGGCTGGTTCCATAACGGCGCGCATTCGAGCGTGTCAATGTTGAACCACGGCGCAAAGCCCGTGTAGCGCCGGTCCAGGCGATAGAGCTCCAGAATGCGCCGGCCGTAGAGATTCATGGGCATCGCGGGGCTCTTCCCCGGCAACAACGCCTCGCTCAGGCCGATGGCGCCCGTGAAGCCGATGCCATTCGGCTGCCCCCACTTGGTATCGGCCTTCGCATACTTGAGATAGTCCTCGGCGTTGCCCACGCGGAAATTCTTGTCGGTTTTCCAGCCCCAGGAGAAGCCGACATTTTCCCAGGCGACCAGCGGCCGCGTCAGCCGTTCCTGCTCGCCGTAGATTTCGAGCAGCCCCTGGTAGATACTGTTGCTTTGCCGGTCGCGTTGCGTCCAGGGATTGGACAGCGCCACGTAGGTATGCAGATCAAGCACATCGGTGTCCAGCGGATCGCGGCCGTAGCTGCCCCAGCCGGCGGCACCAGAGAAATTGCTGATGGGGCGGCGCTGGCCATCGAGCTCGCGAACCAGGCCGACCTGCGCGTTGAGCTGCCGCCAGACATCCGGCCGGCCAGCATGGCGCACTTCGTTGCCCATGGACCACATGCACACCGACGGATAATTGTAGCTGTCCACCACAAATTGCCGGATCTCGCGCAGATTCTGCTCCGCGAAGGGCTCTTCGTCAATGGCCACGGTGAAACACCACGCCCACTCGTTGAAGATCATCATGCCGAGCTCGTCCGCAATGGCCAGGGCAATGGGCACCATGGGCATGTGGGAATTGCGGATGATGACGTAGCCATTGTTGCGCTCGTTCCGGATGCTGTCGGTCAACCGCGCCTCCAGCTCCTCGGCACTTTCGGCGTAGCCGCCGTAGCTTGGCGAGGCAATGTTCTCGCCAAAAAGATAGATTTCCTCGCCGTTGAGGTAGAATTTGCCCTCGCGGACTTCGAAGCGGCGGAAACCGAAGCGCTCGCTGCGGGCGGCGAGGACGCGGTCGTTGCTATCCAGCACCAGCAGGGTAAAAAAGTACAGATAGGGCCGGTCCACATGCCAGAGTTGCACCGGCAGCGCGTCGTCCAGGACCATCTGCACCTGGCCGCTGTGTGCGTTGGGCTGATCGGCCAGCGTCTTATACTCGGCGGCATTCCAGTCGGCAATGCGCTGCGACAGCTGCGCCGGATTGGCGGCATTGGCGTCGGCCTGCATCGCGCTACTCACCACGCCCACCAGGCGGATGTCCGTCGTCACCCCGCTGTAGTTCTGCACCACGTAGGACGCCCGCAGCTCATGCCGCTCCTGGTCATGTCCCGGACAACGCGGCCGCGGATCAATCAGCAGCCGTTCAATGCGGACCTGCGGCTCCAAGCGCAACGTCGCATTGCCCCAGATGCCGCCACGGATATTCGACATGCTCCACTGCGAGCCGTACGCGTGCGTGGCGGGCTCCCGGCGACCAAAGGCCGGCCCGAAATCCGTCAGCACCCGCAAGGCGATGCTGTTCGCGCCGGGCCGCACGGCATCCGTCACATCCACTTCGTACTCGGTGAAATCGCCCTTGTGTTCTCCCACTTGTCGCCCATTGACGAAGAGCAGCGCCTCGTAGCCAATCCGCTCAAAGTGCAGGACCACGCGGCGGCTGGCCAGGTCCGCCGCGCTGAGTTCGATCTGTCGGCGGTACCAGCCTTTGACATACGGCTGGTCCTTTTTGTAGGCCTGACGGTACTGCCGGAACCAGTCCAGCGGCACGGCAATGTCCTCCCAGCCACTGTCATCAAAGTCGGGCCGTTCATAGCCGCTGGCCAGATCGACATCCGCCGCAAAAGGCCCCGCCGCATTGACCAGACCAGATATCTTCCACGTGCCATTGAGCGAACGCCGCTGGACGAACTCCGCCGGCCGCAAGGCCTGGCCCGCCACGGTCACACTTACCGCCGCCGGCGCAATCACCGGCACGCGCTGAAAATCATGCGGCGGCGGCACGTACGCCGATGGCTCCGCAGTCGCCGCCATCACACACAAACCAAACAACACCGCAAGCGTATTCTTCATTCGTCACGTCCTCTTCTTTTTTGGAAAAAGAACCGGCACTTTCGCCGAAAATGCGCCGCCGGCCAGTCAGGATTTTTGGCGGTTGCAGCCCGCCTCAGCCGAAAATCTATAACATAGCGCCGCTTTCGCCCCCGCAAGAGGAAAAACCAGGCACGCAACCAGGCGCAATGGCCACTTTGCTTCTTCGCAGACCAATCCGACTGATCCGACGGATCCGACTGATCGGACTGATCAAGTCGACGATCCGTCCGATCGGTCCGATCCGTCCGATCCGTCCGCGATAAAAGACCGCTGATCAGACTGATCAAGTCGACGATCCGTCCGATCGGTCCGATCCGTCCGATCCGTCCGCGATAAAAGACCGCTGATCAGACTGATCAAGTCGACGATCGGTCCGATCGGTCCGATCCGTCCGATCCGTCCGCGATAAAAGACCGGCTGATCCGGCTGATCAAGTCGACGATCCGTCCGATCGGTCCGATCGGTCCGATCGGTCCGCGATAAAAGACCGCTGATCCGACTGATCAAGTCGACGATCGGTCCGATCCGTCCGATCCGTCCGATCGGTCCGATCGGTCCGCGATAAAAGACCCTTGATCCGTCCCCTCGGTCGGAAGAAAAAAGCCCTTTTCGCGGTATATATTGCGATTATGTCACGACACCTCCGCAAACAAAAAATGCTGTACGGCCTGTTGCTCCTGCTTGTCGTTATGGCGGCGTTGCTGGGCGGCATTGCCGCGTTGTATTACCTCTTTCGCGAACGGACAGTCGCGAAGCACGAGCAGGATCTGGCGCCACTGATCGCCGCCGCGGCGCTTCGCCACGACCTCGCGCCGGCGCTGATCAAAGCCGTGATCTGGAAAGAAAGTCGTTTCGACCCGACCTGCATCGGCAGCAAGGGCGAGATCGGCCTGATGCAGCTCACGCCCGGCGCAGTTGAAGAATGGCGCCAGCGCCATCCGCGGCCCGAAGTCGCCCCTGACGAACTCAAGAACCCCGCGTTGAACATCGAAATCGGCGCCTGGTACCTCGCCTGGACCGGCCGGCACTGGGAAAATTATGTATCCAAGGACATCCTCCAACTGGCCGAGTATAATGCTGGCTACGGACGGGTCAGCAAACTCTGGTTACCACACTCCCCAGACCTGCCAATCACCCTCGAAAAGATTAGTTTTCCGGGAACCCGAAGCTATATTAAGCAGGTCTTAGAGCGTAAGAGCCATTACGAAGAACAAATGGCCAAAGAACAAGCTCTCGCCCCGGTCGCCGCTATAGACGAGGGGATTTGATATACGGAGGTTCCCCATGACCGACACGCGATTAAGCAGACAGACGCTCAATGCGCTGCTGAAGCTCCTGGATGACGACGAAGGCCAGGTCGCTTCTCTAGCCATGGAACCGCTGCTGAGCATGAAGGGCATTGACAAATTCATCGCCAAGCATCAGGATTGCGACAATCCCAAGCTGCGCCGACGCATACACCAGCTCTCCAATGTCATCGCCCGCAGGCGCTTGCGCGACCACTTCCTCAGCCAGATCGACAACCCCAATTTCAGCGCCTGGGATGCCGCCCTGGCCATCAATGTGCTGGCGGACACCCGCCGCACAATCGATGAACTCGAAGAGCAGACCCGCTCCTTGGCCGGAGTTCTCCGCCGCAGCAAGACCACCACGGCGCAGATGCGCAGCTTCATGATCAACCAGGGCTTCGCCGTACCGCCGGATTTCGGCATGCGCTTCGAATATTACACCATCGGCGACGTGCTGGAAACCCACGCCGGATCAGCCGTGTTGCTCTGTCTCCTCGCCCAACGCATTGGCAAACTCTGCGGCTGGCCATCCGGCATCTGCATGTACGAAGGCCGCTTTTGCCTCCTCGACGCCAATTTCAACGTCATTGACGTCACCCGGAACTGGGAGCAACGCCGCTGGCCGCGCGATAAGTACCACATGTGCCTGCGCAAGGAAATCATCGCCTGCATTCTGAGCTACCTCACCGTCACCGCCATCCAGGAAGGCAGTCTGCACGAGTTGCACATCTTCGCCTCATTGCTCTGTGACATGCATGGCCAGGAACTCAACGAGCTGCCATACCCCCTCGGGGACTTCAATATTCCGCAACACGCCCGCAAGACAGCACAGTTGCCCGGATAGCACCGCGCGGCACCGCGGCAACAGACCCTTCGCCGGAGAAAGACGCATGGCCGACAATTTCTACCTTGACAACCACGACTTGGCTTTCCATCTCAAAACGCCGGTCGTCGCTGAGCTGAGCCGCCTGCGCGAAAATGACTTCAAGGATGCCGGCACAAGGCCGGACGCCCCCGTTGACGAGAACGCCGCGCTGGCGCTTTACGAGCGCTGGCTGGCCAAGGTCGGCGAGTTGTCGGCGCAAAAGATTGCGCCGCGAGCCGCGGCTGTTGATCGCGAGGGCGTCGCCCTGCAGCAAAACGACGTCGTCTTTGCGCCGGGCACGCAGGAAAATCTGCGCGAGCTGGTCGAAGCCGGCCTCATGGGCGTGATGCTCCCCCGCCGTTACGGCGGCCTAAATCTGCCAGTGACCGTCTACAGCATGATGACCGAGATGGTCTCCCGCGCCGACGCCAGCCTGCAAAATCTCTTTGGCCTCCAGGACATCGCCGAGACCATCTTTCTCTTCGGCTCCGACGAGCAGAAGGCCCGCTTTCTGCCGCGCTTCGCCAGCGGCGAGCTTGATGGCGCCATGGCCCTCACCGAGCCCGACGCCGGCAGCGACCTGCAGTCCGTACAACTCGCCGCCCGCTATGACGAAGCCAGCGGCAAGTGGCTCCTCAACGGCAAGAAACACTTCATCACCAACGGCTGCGCCAAGGTGCTGCTCGTGCTGGCACGCTCCGAAGAAGGCTCCAGAGACGGCCGCGGTCTGTCGCTCTTCCTCGCCGAAAAATCGCCGCAGATCACCGTGCTGCGCCTGGAAGACAAACTGGGCATACACGGCTCGCCCACCTGCGAATTGCAGTTCAATGACGCCCCGGCCGAGCTTATCGGCCAGCGTCGCCGTGGCCTCACCCGCTACGTGATGTCGCTGATGAACGGCGCGCGCTTGGCCATCAGCTCGCAGGCCGTCGGCGTCGCCGAAGCCGCCCGCCGTTGCGCCTGGGATTACACCAGCAAGCGCAGCCAGTTTGGCAAGCCCCTCTGCGACATCCCGGCCGTCTGGGAAATGCTCTCGCGCATGGACGTGCTCACCGCCGCCGGCCGCACGCTCCTCTACGAAACCAGCGCTTGCGTCGACAAGCGAGACGCCCTCGCCCAGCTCAATGAAGCCGGCGCCGGCAATGACGACACCCGCAATGCCGAAAAGGCCTACGGGCGACTCGCCGACCTGCTGACGCCAATGACCAAATTCTTCACCACTGAAATGGCCAACCAGGTCGCCTATGACGCCATTCAGTGCCATGGCGGCAAAGGCTATATGCGCGAACTCAACGCCGAACGCTACTACCGCGACGCGCGCATCATGAATATCTACGAGGGCACCACCCAGATGCAAGTCGTCGCCGCCATCGGCGGGGTCATGAAGCAACTGCTGGCGCCTGTCATGGACGAGCTGGCGGCGCTGCCCTTCGGCGAAGGGCTCCGCCCCCTGGCCGCCCGCGTCGCCGATGCCCGCCGTCTCAGTCAGGAATGCCTGGAAATGCTTAACGCGGACGACCTCGGCAAACTTGATCTGCTCGCCCGCCGCATGGTTCGCATGGAATCACTCATCTTCGTCAGTCTGCTCCTGCTGCGGGACGCCCAGCGCGCCCCCGCACGCCGCGCGCTGGCGGAGCGTTTCATCTGGGAGTTTCTCCCCGAGGTCGCCATGCAGGCGACCATCGTCAAAACGGCCCTCAGTTAGCGCCGTGTCCGGGGTTCTCCGCTGCCCGGCACGGGTCGCGAGAGCACCCGGCCGCCCGACGCAGAAGGAGCAACCACATGCCATCGACAGTGCTAATCACCGGCGCGGCTCTGCGCATCGGCCGGGCCATCGCGAAGGCCTTTGCTGCGCAAGGCGACCGCGTGGTGATTCACTACCGGCACTCGGCCACGGCCGCCCACGAACTCCTGGCCGAACTTGGCGGCGAGGCCCGTGGCCATCGGCTGGTCCAGGCCGACCTGGCTGATCTTGGCGCTGCGGCGCAACTCATACCCGACCTTCTGGCCCAGGGCTTGAGCATCGACTGCCTGATCAACAACGCCTCGCACTATTCGCGTCGCCCCCTGCGCGACTGCGATCAGCAGGCCATGGCCAACGCCTTCGCCATCAACTTCTTCGCCCCCTTCGCGCTCATGCGCGCCTTTGCACTGCATTGCCAACGCGGCTGCATCATCAACCTCCTCGATCAGCGCGTCAATGCCGTCGACCCCCAGGCCGGCGCCTACGCGCTGGCCAAAAAAGCCCTCCGCGATGCCACCGAAGCCGCCGCCAGCGAATGGGCGCCGGCCATCCGCGTCAACGCCGTCGCGCCCGGACTGGTGCTGCCGCCGCCCGGCGTCCCCCCCGAACGCATGGCGGCGCTCATCCACAACATCCCCAGCCAAAAGCGCAGCACTGAAGAGGACGTTGCGGCCGCCTGTCTGTTCCTCGCCCAAGCACAGGCCGTCACTGGCCAGATTCTCTATGTCGACGGCGGCCTGCACCTCGTCGGCGGCAATGCCACCGGCGAACGCAGCCGCCAAGACCACGCCGTATCGGTGGAAAACAAAATCAGGCCTTCGCCGTGACCAGCCGGCTGCTTGCGTGTATATTGCCGCCCTTTATCGACTTGTCGCCTCTGCCACTGAAAAAGGAAATCACCTCATGCACGACTGGGTAGAATCTCTACTGGCCCTTCAGGAACTCGATATCCGCCTGGCCAAAATGGACGAACAGCTCCGCAGCATTCCCGATAAACGCAAGGAAGCTGAAAAACAATACGCCGCCGAAACCGAGGCCCTCAACCTCGCTAAAGCCGCCTTCAAGGAAGCCGAGCTGGCCGCCCGCAAATACGACGGCGAAATCAACGCCCTGCTGGAGAAAAAAAGGGCCTTCCAGTCAAAATCGGCGATGATCAAAAATAACGACGAGTATCGCGCCGCGCTCCTGCAGATCGAAATGTGTGACCACGCCGTCGGCACCCTCGAAGAAAAACAGCTCGAAGCCATGATGGCCCTCGATGGCCTGAAGGAAACCGTCGCCCTCCGGGAAAAAGACCTCGCCAGCGGCAAAAAACGCGCCGAAGGCATGCTCGAAGACCTCAAGACCCTCACCGCTAACTGCCAGGCGCAAATCGACGAACTGCAGGCAAAACGGCCGGAACTGCTCAAGCCCTTCGCTGAACGCTACCCGGACGAACCTTACTTGGAACGCTATACCCGCCTCCGCGCCGGCCGTGGCAACCCAACAACGCCATGCGTCGTGCCCGTCCTGGATGAATCATGCGGACGCTGCCGCATGAAAATTACCGCCCAGCTCAAAAACGACACCGTCAACGGTAAACTTACCTTCTGCCCCAGCTGCAGCGCCATGCTCTTCTGGGAATGAGGACAGACCGATCAAGTCGACGATCGGACTGATCCGACTGATCGGACTGATCAAGTCGACGATCGGACTGATCCGACTGATCGGACTGATCAAGTCGACGATCCGTCCGATCCGTCCGATCCGTCCGCGATAAAAGACAGTAGATCCGTCCGATCCGTCCGCGATAAAAGACAGTAGATCCGGCCCAGAGGGCCGCGATAAAAGACAGTAGATCTGGCCCAGAGGGCCGCGATAAAAGACAGTAGATCCGGCCCAGAGGGCCGCGCTAAAAGACTGTAGATACGGCCGATCCGGCCGCGAGCAAAGACCGTCGATTCGGCCCAGCCGCCCGGTCTGCCATTTACTCACCGCGGACAACGACCTTTTGGACGTAGCCGCAGAGGATGTCGGCAGCTTCCTGCAGGCGTGAAGGCCGGGTGCGGGGCTGCGTGCGCAGGGCGATCGCCGGCAAGTTCTCGTGCGGCACGAAGGGCTGCAGCACCAGCAGTTTGGCGCCCTGGATAAGCTTGCCGCAATCGTGGAGTTCCTCGTTGGTATGGAGCGTCTCCAGGAGCGTCGTGCGGAATTCGTAGTCGCGCGCCGAGCTCTGTATCAACCGCAGCGAGCGGCGGATGGCCTCGACGTCTTTCCAGCCAGTGAGGGCCGGATAGCTGTCAAGACTGCATTTGAGGTCCATGGCCACGTAGTCCAATTCCGGCAGCAGCCGTTCAAGCATGTCCGGCCGGGAGCCGTTGCTGTCCAGCTTGACAGCAAAACCGTGCTTTTTGAGGAAAGCGATGGTATCGGGCAGCGCCGCGTGGATGGTCGGTTCGCCGCCGGTGATGGCCGCAGCCCGCACCCACTGTTTGCGAAAGCGCTGGAGGATCTCTCCCAGCTCGTCCCAGGTATAGCATTTGTCGCCGCCGGCGAGAAGGTCCGGGTTGTGGCAGTAGCCACAGCGAAAATTGCAGCCACTCGTAAAAAACAACGCGGACATGCGGCCGGGAAAATCCACCATGCTGGTTTCCGAGCGCATGGCGTGAAGAACGGACTCGTTGTGCATAAGGCAGTAAACTCTCCGCCGCGCGCGGTCGGAACGGCTGTCCCGACTGGCGCGCGGCTGCTATCATCAGCAGGTCGCTGCTTCTTTCAGTACGTGCTCAATCATCTCCGGTGTGATGATACCCTTGCCTTCCGTGCCGTAATCGGTTTGAATACCCACGTACTGGTATAGCATGGACGCGCCGCAGACGGGGTCCACGCCGCCGGCCTCCAGCCGTTCGATGAAATCCTCGTGGCCATCCTGGCCGACCTTCGCCATCAGCAGGGCGGGAATACGGTTAGGATTCACACACTGGGCCAGGCAGAAGTAGACCAGGCCATCTGCGGTCTCGACATCGTTGTAGCGCTTCTCGACCAGATCTTTCCACGGCTCTTCCGCCAGCAATGCATCCAGCCGCCGGTTCAACATGGTGCATTTCGCGCAGCCCTTTTTCCCAAAAACGTGCGCTACCAATTTTTTTGTCGTTGCTTGTTGTGTCATGACGCTATTCACCCTTGCTTGCTCTTCAGTAGGTTAGTCGGCTGAACGGCCCGTCAGGCCTTGGCCTCGACGGCGTAACGGCCCTTCTGCCGGGCAACCAGTTCGCCATAGCGCTTGGACTTGTTCCAGTTCTGAATTTTGCTGAAATAGCCCACGACCCGCGTCTCGCCCATGACTTGCTCCGACCCGCACTCGCGGCATTTCTCCTGCAAGCCACGCGACTGGTGCCCGCACTCCGTGCAGTAGGTGAACTCCGGCGAGATGGTCACCTGCGCGGACTGCGTCCGGAAGAAGATGCCCTGCATCAACTCGGCAATCGCCGTCGCCGACGGCCGTTCCTCGCCGATAAACGCGTGGGTGATGGCGCCGGATTCAATCACGCTGTGGAACATCGCCTGCTTTTCAACGCGTTCCACCAGGCACACCGGCGCTTCCGCCGCCAGGTGGATGGAGTTGGTGTAGTAGGCCACGTCGTCATTGGCGCCCTTGACCACTTCGCGGGCTTCCGCCGGGAAGAATATCAGGTCGGCCTTCGCCAGCCGCCGCGCCGCACTCTCCGCCGGCGATTCCTCCAGCGTGAACTTCAGACCGTACTGCTTGGTGAACTGCTTGGCGCGCAAATACATGTGCGAGACAATGCGCAGAGCCATCTCAAAGGCCACCTTGTCCTCATGCATTTCTTTGCCCATGAGGAATTTCACCGCGTCGTTAACGCCGATCAAGCCGATGATGTAGGTCGCCTTGTCGAGCTCCACGTAGGGACGGCCGTCGCAGGCGGTCTTGCCGATCTGCCACAGGGGTCGGCCCGGGCCACTCATCATCTCGGCGATCTTCGCCTTCTTCTGCAAGTGCGCCTGAACCGCCAGCTCCATGGTCGCGTCAATCTCCGCCAAGACGCCGTCGAGATTCTTCTTGCCGGCACGCGCCGCACGATAGGCCGCCTGCGGGATATTGATGGTCACGTTCTGGAAGCCGCAGAAACGCATGCTCTCCGGATGCCGCAGCATGCGATTGTCGTCAATCGTCGTCCGCAGCCGACAGCAGGCCGACAGCGTCACTTCGTCACGGTCAAAAATGAAGTAGGTCGAGCCATTCTTGCTGGAGAGCTCACAGGCCTCCTGGAAAATGCGGTACTGCTCGGGGTCCTCGAAGGTCTCTTTGCTGATATGGAAATCGCACTTCGGGAATTCAAAGACGCGGCCATTGCGGTCACCATCGCCCCACACCGCCAGCAGCGCTGACGTGAAGCGGCGCGCTTCTGCCAGATAGTCGCCATACACCATGATGTGCTCGCCGCGCGCGGTCACATCGGCTTCCACATCCACGTCCGTGTAAACGCCACCCTTTTCGCTATAGCATTCGTGGAGCACCAGACGCTCGCTGCCGTCGGCCTCCACCGCATAGAGGTCCATCAAGCGGTTGCCCGCGCCGTCAAGCGCGTCCTGCAGGCGGTCAACCAGCGGCACAATCTGTCCATCCGCACGCCGCAGCAGATAGTGCCCGCCTGGGCCGATCGCCGGCACCGTCTGCAGGTAACCCGGCACACCCGTGTGAATGTTGAAATCCAGAAACAGCGTCTGGCCGCCGCGCGAAAACGCATTCTGCGAGCCGTTGAAAATCAGCTCCTGTGCGACCTGCTTGATCTCTTTGTTGCTCATGTTAATCAAATACGGCGCGTAGAAGATGTTGATGTAGGCAATGCCCAGCGCACCCGCGTAATTCGCCTGCATCGACGCCAGGAAGGTGTTCAGATGACCCGTCAACACCGATGCGCTCCGCGCTGGATTCGACTCGGTGTTCAGATTCGACAGATCCCGCAGGCCGTACTTCTTGATATACTCAATGGAGTGCGACGAGCAGTACACGCGATGCGGATAGCCCAGGTCGTGCAAGTGCACCGCGCCCGTGTCGTGCGCCACTTTCACCGCCGGGCTGAAGATCGTTTCCAGCCCCCACTGCTTGAGAATCAACTCCGCGATGCTCAAATTCACCGCCTCGGGGTTGTTGCTCACGATATTACTGTTCTCGGTCGGCTTCGCGTACATCAGATTCTTGATGAATTCCCGCGGCACGTGATACAGCGACAGGTCTTCCAGCCGGTTCTTGTAGCCGCGCTCAACCAGCACGTTGTTCACCATCTCGCGGATCAGCGTGGTCCCTACGCTCTTCATGTTGCTGGCGATGATCTGATTCTCAACTTCCTTCGCCACGCTCACCGCCGCCTCGTCATCCAGCTGCAGATGCTCCACCAGCTTCGTCACTATGCGACCGCGATCCCAAGGCAGAATCGTGCCGCCACTGGTCGATTCAACCAGCAGCAAGCTTTGATCCGTAATGTCGTTCTTGCTGTCGCCACCGCCCTGACGCCGCACATGGATCGCCTCGCGCGCCCGCTCACGCATCTTCCGGTAGCGCTTGAAGGCCGCAACTGTCGACGACAGCTTGCGCTCCGCTAGCACAATCTCCACCATGTCCTGCACATCTTCCAGGCGGGGAATGCGCCGGCCGTCGCTGTCAGGCAGGGTGTAATACTCGCACAGGGGATTGTCCAGCTGGGTGGCCACCTCGTTGGCAATCTCATCAGCCTGCTCCGCTGGGAACGGCGTCCCGTCGTTGCGCGCCGCCGCTTCGCCGGCCTTCAGCACCGCATGCGCTATCTTCTCCAACCGAAATGGCACCAGATGCCCGTCGCGCTTCCGAAAATACTCAAATGGACCCTTCGTCATGATCATGGTCGTTCCCTTTCCTCTCGCTGGACGCAGTCTTGCCAGATGCGCATAGTAGCAACTCCATGCGCTCAATAGCCTTGTGATTTACTCTATAGTAGATGTATTTGGCTCTATTTAGTGTGCTTCAATAGCAAAACACACTATATATGCCGTGCAACCACCCGCAAACCACGTTTCTCGCTTTTTCTGCACTTTTTTTCCATCACGTCCTAACATCGTCAAAATCAAAGAATTACGGAACTGCTTTTTAAGAATGAATCTGCAACTAGGGGTGGATTTGCCCGTTCTGCCACCTGTCAAGCCACCGCAGGCGATTTCTTTAACACTACCGCTAGTGCCGCTTGCGACCGCTAACGCTAGCCCTTTGCCTCCACGCGCCCGGAATAGCCGGTCTGCGGTTAACGACAGCATCTAGCCAGATGCCGCCGCCATGCCTTGATTTGTGCGATCTCTTGCGTTATTATTGACTTATGTTGTTTAGCCGGCTTTGGTAACGGCCATGACGGCTTTGCGGTCCCATTCACAACCCAAGAATTTCGGGAGGAAAATCATGAAACGCATTCTGTCCTTCACCCTGATTGAGCTCTTGGTTGTCATCGCCATCATCGCCATTCTGGCGGCCATGCTGTTGCCAGCGCTGTCCAAAGCGCGGGAAAAGGCACGGCAGATCTCCTGTACGTCGAACCTGAAACAAATATCCACGGCGCACACGATGTACAGTGATGACAACGGCGGCACCAATGTCCCCCAGCGCTACGGCAGCAACGACTCCACCCAGGCGTCCTACGCCGTCGCCGGCTCCTGGCGGGTCGGTCTCAAGGACTACGTTGGCGACCTAAAAGTCTACAACTGCCCCTCCTACACCACCAAGTACACCACGCACGCTTACGCCGGCCAAATGACCGGCTTGGAACTGGGCGCCCAAGGCGGCTACAGCGTCACCGTCACCCACTGGACTGGCGGCGCCCCCACCCCGCTCGTCAGCCAAAAGCAGTCCTCCATCGTCAGCCCCTCCACCGCCGCGATGTTCCTGGAATACTCCGGCTATGAATTTTCGCTGGGCACCGCCGGCAGCAACGACCCGCAGGGCCCCCGCACCGACACTCACTCCATCCGTCACAGCAACGCCAGCAACTATGGCTTCCTGGACGGCCATGTCGCCAGTCTCCCGCAAAAGACCCTGCAATGCTCCGCCAGCTACTGCCCCTGGAGCGCCGAAGGCAAACACTAAGCATTGAAGAACGCAATTATTGACACAAATGTCCACATTTTTGCCACAAACGTCCATTGTTATTTCGCTTCATTAGAACCATAGTCTTATTATATGGTGGCATTGTATTAGGAATTCCTGCTTGCGAGAAGTAAGAATCTGGGAATTAACAAACAAGGACTGACCATGAAACATCGGACTTTCACCCTGATTGAGTTGCTGGTCGTCATCGCCATCATCGCCATTCTGGCGGCCATGCTGCTGCCGGCGCTGGCCAAAGCGCGGGAGAAAGCCCGCGCCATCAGCTGCACCAACAACCTCAAACAGATCATCTTGGCCAACGCCATGTACACCAACGACAGCGACGACGCGCTGATTTCCTGCTGCGAGGCCCGCGGCGGCACCAACTACACCTTCCGCTATCTGCTGGCAAGCGGCAAGTACCTCGACAGCCCCTCCAGCTTCATCTGCCCCAACGACACCAAGACCGGATAAACCTTCAACACGTCCCATACCTCCCCCTGCTCCTACGGCCTCAACAATGTCAATCGCCTGCATGCCTATCTGACCACCGTCACCGTCGGCCTCAAACTCCACGACGTGGTGTACCCGTCGTCAGCCATGATCTTCGGCGATCTCGGCTACCTGGCCAGTTCCAGCACCATGCCGCGCCACACCGCCATCGGCTGGGAGGCCGGTGGCACCTCCAACTACGGCTATATGCGCATGCCCTACACCTACAACCGTGGCAACAGCAATACCTGGTATGCGGACTCGTGGTACAACACCACCAGCACCGACCCGTGGCTCTTCTTCCCACGCCATAGCGACACTGGTAACTACGCCTGCTACGACGGCCACTGCGGCAATGTCAAACAACTCACCGTTTGGACCGCAAACCCCCAAAAAGACCCCGTCGGCTGCTTCTACGCCGCACAGTAATTCCGCCAGAGACGAATTAGCGGTCTTTTTCGCGGACGGAGCCGACGCAGCCAACCGATATTCTTTCTCGTTTTCGCGGACCGATCGGACGGATCGGACCGATCGTCTTTCTTGTTTTCGCGTACGCAGCCGAGCGATCTTCTTTCTGACCGATGACGTCTCGCGGCCGTGGAGTGGGCGTCTCGCCCACTCCGACAAGACGGCTCATTAATCCGTCCTCGTCATCCACGCCGACCGTACCCGGCCCATCTCCCCCACCGCACGAGCCGTGCGCACAGCGGCTGGAAGCCGCTGCTACTCTGGGCCCGCTATGACTCCGCTGCCGCAAAGGTCGGCGGAAATCAAGGTCCAATGGCTGGGCGGCGGCGGGCCGTGGGTTTCCTGCAAATTGTCCCAGCGGAGCGCCGGGTTGTACACTGACCGATTACGCTGAAATGACCTTTTTCACCACGCACGCCTTCTCCTTTGTGGCTTTTCGGCATTATGTTCACGACTCTGCGTTTTGTCGCCCTGGCCGATCTGCAAAGGAGATTCCCCATGCTCATTCATCGTGTTGTTGGTTTACTGACCAGCCTGTGCCTCATCGTGTCCGTTTACGCCGCTGCTTCCACGACGGTGCTGTTTGCGCCTGGTGAGACCATGCCGCGCGTGGGCTTCCCACCCGTACGTCCGGGTAAGGCCGAGCTGGCCGAGTACGACGGCCGCAAAGCCATCCGTTGTTCCTGGGACGCCAAAGAAAGCGAGTGGTACGAATTCAGCTTCCAGGGGACTTACACCCTGCCGGACATCTATGTCGGCGAAATCGTCGTTGAGCTCTGGCAGCCCGCCGACTGCAAAGCCGAGGCGTTCAATCTGCGCCTGGCTGACCGCGACGGCGAAACCACGCAATTCACCATGCTGCTCGACCGTGCGCAAAGCGGCTGGCAGAGCTATTCGTTCGAGCTCGACACTGCCAAGAAGATGCCCGGCAGCTGGGGCAAAGAAGACACCCTTAACAAACACTTCGATCTGCCCATCCGGGTAGCGGGCGTGTCCATCCGTTTTGCGGACAAAGAGTCCGCCGGCGAGATCGGCCTGGGCGCGGTGCGGCTGAAGAGCATTCTCGCCCAGCCGTCGGTAGAGCTCATCACCGGCACTCCCATACACATTCTGCGGCCGGGAGACGAAGCGCAGCTGGCGCTGGCCATCAGCAATCCCGGCCTGGGCGTCCTGCCCATCAGCGGCCGCTATGTCATCAGCGATGCCTGGCAAGCCACCCTTCACGACCAGCCTTTCAGCCTGCCGTTGCCGGCCGGTCGTAGTGTGTCGCTGCCCTTGCCGGTGCCGACGAAACGGGGCGTGTACTACGTCGATATCACCCTCAATGACAGCCGCCAAGAGCTCAGCCGCCGCGTCAGCTACAGCTATATGACGCCCGCCGGACCCACCACCGAGCAGCCCAGGGGCTTCCTCTTCGGCGTGCAGTCGCACTCTTGGCGCTATCCCGTCGCCGATCAAAAACTGGAAGCGCAAGCCATGGCGCTGTGCGGCGCCAAAATCCGGCGCTGCAGCTCGACTTGGGCGCAGATACAACCCAAGGCCGATGACGAACGGAATTTCGCCGTCTTCGGCGATCTCCTCGCTATCTATGAGCAGCAGGGCCTGGACTCACAGGTGTGCTTCCTCAACTATCCCTCCTGGGCGCGCGATCCCAACTGGCAGCCAGCCAATCCCGACTACGCCAACCGCTTCGGCAGCCGCGGCGTCGCCATGCTCGATCTCAAGCACTATGGCGACTTCGTCCACGCCTTCATGACGCAATTCCGCCATCGCGTCACCTACGTCGAAAGCTGGAATGAACCCGACCTGCTCAGCTTCGCCAATTTCTCCGTCGAGGACTACATCGCCATCATGAAAGTCTTTTACGAGTCCGTCAAGAAGGCCTCCCCGGAAGCGCGGGTGCTGACAGGCGGTTACACGGCATTGAAGCTGCCCTACCCGGAGCGCTCAAGCCACCCGGACCACATGGCGCTGAGCATGGCCGAAGCAAAGGGCTTTTACGAGATTCACGCCTTTCACGGCCACGGCTCCCACGCCCGCTACATCCCGCAGATCATTGGCCTGCGCGAACTCCATCGCCAGCTCGGGCTGGACATCCCTTGGTGGGCCAATGAGACCGCCGTGTCAGCCATCAACATCGGCGAGCTGGCCCAGGCCGAAACGCTCTTCAAAAAGCTCCTCTTCAGCTGGGCGCAGGGCGCCATGGGCTACAACTGGTACGATCTGCGCAATGACGGCTATGACCCGAAGGAAAATGAGCACAACTTCGGACTGATCACCAAGGACTTCTATCCCAAGCAGGCCTACGCCGCTTACAACGCTCTGGTGACGCTCTACCGCGAAGCGCAGTACCTGCGCGAATACACGGCGCCGGAGGGCATGCAGGCGTATCTCTTCCAGGCCGCCAATGGCGACTATCTCATCCCCACCTGGTGCATCGATTTCAAAGGCGAAGAGCGGCTGCTGACTCTCAGCGGCATCAACGGTAGCGTCCACGCCGTCGATATCTTCGGCAATGAAACGGCCATCGCCAGCGACCAGGGCCTGGCGTTTGTCGTCGCCGGTAAGGCGCCCACGACCATCCGCGTCAGCGGCCAGCAACAACAACCCGAGCTCGTCAGCAATATCATCACCGCGCCGCAGGATATCAGCGTGCATCCCCGCCGGGACGGCACCTTCGCCCTGTCGCTTCACAACCCGACCGCCGGGCCGCTACAAGCTACCGTCAGCGTCCGCAGCGACAACGGCTACGCCATCACGCCAGCGGAACTCGCCGTCGACATCGCCGCCGGCACCACCCGGCAAATCGACTTCAGCGCCCCAGCAGCCGCTGCAGCCCCAGCAGCCCAGGCAGCAGCTCCCGCAGCCGCGCCCGCGCCGCCACAGGCGGAAATCACCGTCGCCCTCGGCGAGAAACTCCGGCAGCAGTTCAGCGTGCCTCTGCGCTACCTGACTGTGATCGGCAAGGACCTACCGGAGCAGCCCACTTTCGTCCTCAAGGACAGCGCGCAGCTGCACAGCACGGTCGTCAACGAGCCCGGCAGCAGCCATCTCTTCTGGAAAGGCCCCGCCGACCTCAGCGCCGCTATCCGCCTGGCCTGCAAAGACGGCATCCTCACTGCGCAGGTCGGGGTGACCGATGACAAGCATTCGCAGCCCTTCACGGGCCGCGATGCCTGGAAAGGCGACAACGTACAGCTGGCCATCGCCACGCCCGGCCAGGACGGGATGTGGGAAATCGGCCTCACCCGCCTCGCTGACGGCCAAAGCGAGGTCACGGCCTGGGCGGCCTTCAAGGGCGTCGATATGGCTGCGGCCCTGGCCCAAATCATCCTCACGACCACCCGCGATGATGAGCGCACGACCACTACCTACACCGTGGCAATGCCCCTCGCCGCGCTCGGCATCGACGCGGCTGCCGCCCGTCAAGGCATCGCCATCAATGTCCTCATCAATGACAACGACGAAGGCAGCCGCGAAAGCTTCCTGGTCATCGCCCCCGGCCTCGGCCGCGGCGACAACAACAGCAGCCGTTATCCCGTCATCTGCTGCGAATAATTATCATCTACCGCCATCCCCGGACAACTGCTTGTGGGCACCGCAAGCACTCACGGCATGGGACAGGTGGCAGCGACGAGCAGAATGATGAAAATCGGGATGCCAATGAGGAAGCCAATCATCCAGATGGCGCCGGCGCGGGTGCCCAGATTCAGAGTCCAGCCCATCCAGGGGATTTGCTTGGGCACCCAGGTGCGCGTGTCCTTCTTGCTGAAATAGAGTCCAACGGACCAATTGTCCGGGTTCTGCCATTCCGCCTGGTTGATCTCTTGCTGATTCATGGTCCACTCCCTATTGAGCGGCGTTGTTACCGGCACCAGCCCAAGCCTGCGATGACATTGGACGGCGGCCGGTTTGCAGTTCACCGTTGGCCACATAGCCTTCGGCGCGGTCGCTGAGCTTGGCAATCAGGCGCCGGCGCCACTCGGCCAGGCGCGCGGGTTGCTCTTTGCTCAGATCGTGGCATTCGTCGGGATCGTCGTCGAGATTGAAGAGCAGCTCGCGACCGTTTTGCGAGAACCAGCAGTATTTCTCGTGGCCATCGCAGAGCCAGTGATTCGACCATTCGGCGTTGGGGTGCTCGCCGTGTATGGGCTCCTGCCGCCGCGTGGCCGCGAGCAGGCTTTGCCCGTCCAGCTGCGCCGGCGGGGTGATGCCGCAGACTTCGCAGACCGTTGGGAAGAGGTCCCGCAGCTCCGCCAGGCGTGCATCGGTCACCCCGACGCGGCCTTGCCGCATGGATTTTGGCAGACGCACAATCAGCGGCACGCCGCTGCTGCCTTCAAAAGGCACCGACTTGCGCACAAGATTGTGATCATAGAGCATGTCGCCGTGGTCGGCAACAACCATAATCAAGGTCTCATCCCACACATTCCGATCAGATAATTCGATGAAGAGCCGGTTCAGCTCGTAGTCAATCTGCGAGATTAGCGCGTGATAGGCTTTGCGTGCCCGCTCCCGGAATGGCCTGTCCGTCGGCACGGGATTTTCCGCCTGCCCGTGGGGCAGCTCGTGCTCGACCCAGTCGCCACGCAGCGGCTCCGGAAAGTCCACGTCGGCATACATGTCGAAATAGGTCTGTGGCGGATCCAACGGCGAATGCGGCCGGTGATAGGACACTTTGAGGAAAAATGGCTTGGTGGGATCCCGACGCCGCAGGAAGTTGATGCTTTCGCTGGTGACCCAGCTGGTCGGGTGCCAGCGTTCATCCCACGGCCAGCAGCGGCTGGCGTAGCCATTGCAGCCGGGGCCAACGTCGCAGATGTCCGCCGCCGGTCCCAGACGCTCGCGCAGCCAGGGCAGGTAGTCGTCGTAATCGGCGGCGTTGCGGTACTGGCGGCGCTTGTCATGCAGGAAGCCATCGTGGAGCACGACATGGTGAAAGCCAATGAGGTTTCTGGCCGGCTCGACATGCATTTTCCCCACGCATTGGGTGTGATAACCGGAGTTGGCCAGGACGCCCGGCAAGGTCACGGGATAGTGCCATTCGGGGCGTGAATCATAGCCCGTGAAGCCGTGGTTGATGTGCTCCATACCGGTCCACATGGTCGCCCGTGCCGCTATGCAGGACGGACAGGCCGAATAGGCTCGCGTGAAGTTGACGCCCTCACGCGCCAGCTGGTCCAGATGCGGCGTGTGCGCGGCGCAGGCATGGCCATTGACCCCCAAGGCGCTGCGGCGCATCTGATCAATCACTATCATCACGACGTTCGGTCTGCTGTCCATGCTCTTCCTCTGCTGCTGAAGTTCATGCTGGGGAAAATAATGCGGGGTGGGCCGACTGCCTGGCCCCGATTCCGCGCCACTCACTGTTCGGGCTGCTCCCAGTTGCCATTCTGGGGCTCAAGGTCGTCCTGGCGGTTGAGACGACTACCCACCGGGGCCTTGACGGGGCCGGCCAACAGCGGGTCCTTCGTGGCAACCATCCACGCCTGCAGGCGCTGACGCATGTCAGCCAACACCGCTGCATAGGACGCTTCTCCTACGACCGAGTGGCAGGTCAGCGGGTCGTAGTAGAGGTCAAACAGCTGCTCCTCGGGGATGCGCGGACGCGCCCCCAAGTCGGCTTCATGTCGCAGAAAACGCTTGTTAAGACCATCGTCAATATTCGGCAGGACAACGCGCTCGTAGCCGTCGTAGCGCCGCACATAGCGGTAGCGCTTGCTGCGGACAGTGCGCTGGACGTCCCGCGCGGCATGGAAGTTGATCTCGGCAAAGAGGTCGTCGTGCAATTCGCGGTCCTCGCCGCACAGTAACGGCATGAGCGAACGGCCGCGCAGTTCATGTTGGGGGCGCGGCAAGCCGATCCATTCGCAGAGCGTGGGGTAGACGTCCATATGCGACACCAGCGCGTTGCTGACGACGCCCGCGGGCATGCCCGGCATGCGCAGCATCAGCATGATGCCGCAACCGGCGTCGTTGAGATTGCATTTCATCCACGGAAAAGCCGGTCCGTGGTCAGTGGTGACGATGACCAGAGTGTCGTCGGCCAGGCCCTGCTCCGCAAGCGTCGTCAGGACCTGCCCAAAACAGCGATCGACATGGCGGGCCATGATACAGAATGCCGCCCAGTCGCGGCGACAGTCGTCATTGTCCAATATTGGCAGCGGTGCCCGCAGGTAATTGGCGTCAAGATCCGCATCGGGCTCTTCCGGAAAGGGCCGGTGCGTGGAGAATAGACCCAGCGAGATGAAAAAAGGCCGGTCCTGAGCCTGGCGCAGTATGTCGCAGACGCGATCGGCGTGGGCGCTGTCGCGCGCCATGAAGCGCCGGCCGGGGTCGGCTATAGTCTGATCCGCTGGCGCCTGGATGTTCTCCTCATAACCCAGCGTTGCGGGCTTGTCGTTAGTTTCGTGCTGAATTCCGGCCAAGACCGTACGATAGCCGTTGCTGCGCAGGTAGTTGGCCAGATGCTTGCCGGGGTCGTTGAGTCCAAAACCCCGGTGGGCGAGGCCAAGCATGCCGCATTCATGCGGCACCTGGCCGGTCAGCAGCGCCGCCCGGGCGGGCGAACAGGTCGGCCCGCAGTCAAATGCCTGCCGGAACAACGCGCCCTGACGGGCGAACGCGGCCAGGTGCGGGGTCTCCACAGCATAACCGTAAGGCTGGATGCAACGACCGGTGTCATGCGTGTGCAAAAGCAGAACGTTCTTTTTCATAGCTAATGTCTTCCTGGGATATAAGGGGAGTGGCATGCGACATTGAGAGTGGTGACGCATTGGCGTAGCGTACTGCATTTTGCTGTTTTTGGCAAGAGGTCCACTAACAAACAGCAGTGGACGCATAATCCGGAGCAAAAAAAAAAACAGCCGAGCTGTTCGACAGCCAGGCTGGTTTTGTGATTTCTATCTGTTGGCGCCCGAATTAGCGGCGGCGGGAATTGACGGCATCATTTTCGCCCTCGGCAGCGAGGAAGAAGGGGCATTTCTTCGGGTTGTCACAGCAAGCACGATAGGCCGTATTAAGATCGACGTAACGATAGGGCATGCTCAAACCATTCTGTTTGGCGACTTTGAGACCGAAATTCTTCAAGGCGCCGCAGTCACCGGCAATGCCGTCGTATTCAGGAATCAAGTTGCCATCTGGGCCCATCTGGGTGGACATGATGCGCTTGATCTCAAACTTCGGTGCATAACGGCAGGTAATGTGCTTGTTCAGCAGGCCAATGATTTCCGCAGGAGCAACGTCCTTTGCCCACTCAGGGGTTTCAGCAGACCGGCCTTCATAGACCTGACGATTGCGAGGACGAGACACCGTCGTGTTGTTGGTATTCTGATTAACAGGTTTGGGGGCAACGGGTTTCTTCCCAAAAAGGCCGAGTAGCGAATCCAAAAACGACATGTCTCTCACCTGTTTGTGCTTGTCTTCACTGTGGTTACGGTCATCGGCTGATGTCCGCACGAAATAATAAAGTTCACAATATACAATAATTGTTGGTATTATCAACCGGAATTATGATGGCCGGCAAAGAAGAAGGTAATCGGTCTGTCATTGATACTGGCGATTTCAAGGGACGCCTGGGACCGTGGGGACCAGTTGGCGGCGGCGCGCACTGGGGCGAGGACTCACGGACTCATGAGGCATGATCTCATGGATTGGACCGTGGGGGCGAATTGGACCGTGGGCATTGACTCCCGACGCCTTGGACTGATTGGGGACTGATTCGACTCCTGGGAGCGCCGCCGTCCCGGCGGCATGTGAGCGCTGAAAACAAAAGACTACAGGAAAGGCCAGTATCAATGGGTGAGGCATTACGAAGAAGGTAATTGGTCACCCATTGATAATTCAGCCATAGAGCTTCTGGTTGAGTCAAACGCGCCCGTTTCCCTGGCCGCAAAGCGGCAGAAGCGCTGAAAGCGCGAAACATACCAGCCCAGGGCAAGCAGCGCTGAAAGCGCGCGCCGCCCTGGGTACAACGGCGACTACGTCCGTGTTCCTCGGCCTCTTTGGCCCCAGTCGGCGCAGCTGACTGGGGCCAAAGAGGCAATGGAACTCACTTACATACCCGGGGTTGACATCGGCGATATGTCTGTGCGTCCGTTCTCAATGGCTCCTATGAAACCCGCTGCCTAGTTAGCCACCCTTATGTAATGGCTGGACGGCGGCGGGCCGTGGGTTTCCTGCAAATGGTCCCAGCGAAGCGCCTGGGTGTACACTGACCGATTACAGAAGAAGTCTTGGGGAAAGCTGGCCACGCACCACCGGCGGGCATTCGTTTTGAACTCATTCTGCCAACGCAGCAAAATCATTGTTTCACATCAATTGCGGCAGCCTCAGCCAGCTGACCAATCTGCTGGCGAACCTTGAGCATGTTATCAGTACCTAGTCGCAGGAAAAGTTTCTGGACATCGCTTAGAGCTTCCAGCTCAAGATCAGCCCAGCGATAGAGCTTGCCATCATTGGTAACCAATTCCGGCGCGCTCGCCGGCACCGGCACCGCCAAAATGGTCGTCATCGCTGACCGCAGCAAATCGCGAACGCTGCGATCATGATAGCCCAGGGCATTCACCGCTTCTTGCACAGCGGGTTCCAAACGACCGAACAACGCAGCGGCAGCAGCAGGGTCAATTGCACAAAAGCCGTTGACGACGGCATCATAGCGTTTTGTGCTGGCGGTACTTTGGGTGATACGGCCACCCTGCCCGCTGGCTGTAAAGGGCTCCCGCGAACGCAGAAAGGCGCAGGCAGACAAAGGTATCTCCCCCAGCGCAATGTCGTCCAACGCCCGCACCAGACGCTGCAACAGCTTGCCTTGCTGCAGCCACTGGCCCCAGGACGGATCAGCGCTGAGCGTGGCCGCCAGCTCGGGCAACGCGGCCTCAGCCTGTACCAGCGTCATCGGCACTGGCGCCTCGGCAGGAACTAAGGTCGCCGCAGCCAACGGCACCGCACCGTCCGGCAATGGTGCCGGAGGAAGCTGCTCGCCACCGGCGTCAACACTACCCGGAACCAACGCCGGATCAACGGGCGGCAACGGCACCAGCGAATCCGCAGAATGGACGCTATCACCCGGAACGCTGTACGCGCTGGGCAAAAACCCAGGCTCTTCCGGAGCCACCGATTGCGGCCACAGATAATAACTCAAAACGCCTACACCCGCAAGTACAGGCGGCAGGCCGTAGGACAAGATGGCTCTCCACGGTAATGACATGACCAAATGCCTCCAAGTAAATCGCTGCTAGCTCGGGGAATAATACAATATAAAGCCCCCAACGCACCCAACACGATAACAATCAAAATTTACTCCGAAACCAAAACCACGACTGGGTCCACCCCGTCCACCCCGTTCTTATTCGAGAAAAAATTCTTCATTGCCACTTGCCAAACCCCGCCCGGCGGTGTTTATTATAGCTAGATACAAAAACATCGATGTTAAAATACCCACACCAAAAAACATTGTTGTTGTACGAGCATTTGACCGTCAGGCGCTGGTGTGTTGCCGGCGGAGCGGAAAACAGGGTAAAAGCCCGGAAAGGAGTCGACATGAACAAGCAAGTGAAGGCCCAGGACGTGAAGGCGGCTGCGGATGTGGTTGTGAAGGACGCCGATGCGGCGGCGAAGGCTGCGAAAGAGGCGTTAGCGGCGCAGCAGTTGTTGGAGTTAGCGGAGACGATCAAGCGTGTCAAGGCGGCGCAGGAGAAGTACGCGTCTTACGGCCAGGAGCAGGTCGACGAGATCTTCCGGGCGGCGGCTTTGGCGGCGAATGAGGCGCGGGTGCAGTTGGCGAAGATGGCGGTTGCCGAGACGGGCATGGGGGTGATTGAGGACAAAGTGATCAAGAATCACTTTGCATCGGAGTACGTGTACAACAAGTACAAGCAGACCAAGACCTGTGGGGTGATTGAGACCGACGAATCCTTTGGTATTCAGACGGTTGCTGAGCCGATGGGGCTGATCGCGGGCATTGTGCCGACGACCAATCCGACCTCGACGGCGATCTTCAAGTCGCTGCTGGCCCTAAAAACGCGCAATGGCATCATCTTCAGCCCCCACCCGCGGGCGAAGAACAGCACAGTGGCGGCGGCGAAGATCGTCCTGGACGCGGCGGTGGCGGCGGGCGCGCCGGCGGACATCATCGGCTGGATTCCGGAACCGACGGTGGCCTTAAGCCAGGCGCTGATGAGCAATGGCAGCATCAGCATGATTCTAGCCACGGGCGGTCCGGGCATGGTCAAAGCAGCCTATTCCAGCGGCGTGCCGGCGGTCGGCGTCGGCTCGGGCAATACTCCGGCGGTGATGGACGAGACCTGCGATATCCTGATGGCGGTCAGCTCGGTGCTGCAGAGCAAGACCTTCGACAACGGCATGATCTGCGCATCAGAACAGTCAGTCGTGGTCGTCGAAGACATCTACGAGGAAGTCAAGGCCGAATTTCTGCGGCGGGCCGCGTACATCCTCAATGCCGATGAGGCGGCGAAAGTCGCGGCAGTAATCATGATCGACGGCAAGCTCAACGCAAAAATCGTCGGCCAAAGCGCTTACAAGATCGCGCAGCTGGCCGGGATCAAAGTACCGGAGAATGCCAAGGTGCTGATTGCGGAAACAGACGGCGTCGGGCACGACTATCCCTTCTCAATTGAGAAGCTGTCGCCCGTCCTGGCCATGTACAAGGTCAAAGACTTCACGGCTGCGGTAGATCGCGCCGACGAGCTGATCAAGTTCGGTGGCCTGGGCCACACCAGCGTGCTCTACACCAACCCGCAGAGCGCCGACCGCATCCGCGAGTTCGGCCGCCGCATGGAAACGGGACGGACGCTAATCAATATGCCGGCCAGCCAGGGCGCCATCGGTGACGTCTTTAACTTCAAGCTCGACCCGTCACTGACCCTCGGCTGCGGCACCTGGGGCGGCAATTCCGTCAGCCAGAACGTCGCGCCCAAGCACCTGCTGAACCTCAAGACCATCGCGAAACGGAGAGAAAACATGCTGTGGTTCCGTGTCCCACCGAAAATCTACTTCAAGTACGGCTGCCTGACGGAGGGTCTCCGCGACCTCGCCGACCGCAAGCGCGCCTTCATCGTCACGGACCGCTTCCTCTCGAACTCCGGCATCCTCACCGAGGTGTTTGACGTCCTCGATCAACTGGGCATCAAGACCGAGGTCTTTGCGGACGTCGAGCCGGACCCGACCCTCGCCTGCGCCTACAAGGGCATGGAACGCATGAACGCCTTCCAGCCCGACACCATCATCGCCATCGGCGGCGGCTCGCCCATGGATGCGGCCAAGATCATGTGGCTGCTCTACGAGCACCCGGACGTCCACTTCAGCGACATCGCCATGCGCTTCATGGACATCCGCAAACGCGTGTACCAGTTCCCGAAACTGGGCGCGAAAGCCACGCTGGTGGCCATCCCGACCACCTCGGGCACGGGCAGCGAAGTGACGCCCTTCGCGGTTATCACCGACGAGAAAACCGGCAGCAAATACCCGCTGGCAGACTATGAGCTCACCCCGGATATCGCCATCATCGACTCACGCCTGGTACTGAATATGCCCAAGAAGCTCACGGCCTTCTCTGGCATGGACGTCTTGGTCCACGCCCTGGAAGCCCGCGTGTCCATCCTCGCCAGCGAATACACCAACGCTTTGAGCATGGAAGCCATCCGGCTGATCTTCAAGTACCTGCCGCCAGCCTACGAACACGGCGCCAGCGACGAGAAGGCCCGCGAGAAGGTGCACCATGCGTCAACCATCGCCGGCATGGCCTTTGCCAACGCCTTCCTTGGCGTCTGCCACTCCATGGCGCACAAACTGGGTGCGGCGTTCCACATTCCGCACGGCCTGGCCAACGCGCTGCTCATCACCGAGGTCATCCGCTTCAACGGCACCAGCAAGCCGACCAAACAGGGCACTTTCTCACAGTACAAGTGCCCCGAAGCCAAGGAACGCTACGCGAGCATCGCGGATTTCCTCGGCCTGGGCGGCGGCACCGACAGCGAGAAGGTCGAACGCCTGATGGACAAGGTCGACGAACTCAAGGCCAAGCTCGAAATACCCAAGTCCATCAAGGACTACGGCGTCAACGAACAGGAATTCCTCGCCAAGGTCGATGAACTCAGCGAACAGGCCTTCGACGATCAGTGCACCGGCGCTAACCCGCGCTACCCGCTGATCGCCGAAATCAAGGAGCTGTACCTCAAGGCATACTACGGCAAGTAATAACCCACGAGGCACTAACACGCGGGGGCCTGGCGATATCGCAACCACTGTCGCCCGGCCCCCAATTGCTTTCAGGAGTGGACAAATGGACAAACCACACATCGTGATCTGCATCGGCAGCTCCTGCTTCGCCCGCGGCAACGAACGTAATGTCGCCATCGCCGAAGAATACCTGACCGGAAATGGCCTGGCCGACGACGTCAATGTCGATCTCGCCGGCTCGCTCTGCTCGGGCCGCTGCGCGGACGGGCCCATCGTCGTCATCAACGGCGAGGTCTTCAGCCACGTGGATGGCGGCGTGATGATTGATCTCCTGCGCCGTTACCTGCCGACTCCCTCGCCGGTACCGGCCGCCAGCGCCAATGAACGTCGCTGAGGGCACCGCCATGAATCACAATTTCCCCATTTACACCCAGGACAACAGCTGCCAGGACTGCTACAAATGCGTGCGGCATTGCCACTGCAAGGCCATCCGCATCATCAACTCGCGGGCGGCGGTTATGCCAGAGCTCTGCGTCAGCTGCGGTACCTGCGTCAAAGTGTGCCCGGCCCACGCCAAACAAATCCGCTCGGACCAGTGGCGGCTGCGGCGACTGCTGGACAACGGCGGCAAGCTCTACGCGTCCGTCGCCCCAAGCTACGTCGGCTATTTTCCCACTTTAACCTTGGAAAAACTGGCCGGCGCACTGCTGCAACTGGGCTTCACCGGCGTGTCAGAAACCGCCCTGGGGGCCGAACTGGTCAGCGCCGAAACAAGCCGGGTGATCAAAAAAAGCAGCGAACGGCTGCTCCTATCCAGCGCCTGCCCGGCCGCAGTGGACTACGTGCGCAAATATGCGCCGGATTACGTCTCCGCGGTGGTGCCAGTGGTCTCACCCGTGATGGCACACGTCAAACTGCTGCGACGCTACGTCGGTCCCGATGCCCAGGTGGTCTTCTTCGGCCCCTGCGCCGCGAAAAAGAACGAAGCTGACCGCCATGCCGACGAACTGGCCCTGGCGCTGACCTTCGCAACCCTCGCTGAAATGTTTGCCGCCGCGGGCATCGACCCCGCCGCCGCGCCACCAGCGCCACTCTTTCCCCATCGCGCCGAGGAAGGCCGCGCCTACTCGCTGGCCGGCGGCATGATTGACACCCTCCGCGAAGACGCCAAGGGGACCCGCTACGTGACCGTATCCGGCCTCGCCAATATCGGCCGCTTACTCAGCGGCGACAAAGCCGCGCTGAACGGCGCCGGCAAAAAACTCTTCGTCGAACTGCTCGCCTGCGAGGGCGGCTGCGTCAACGGCCCGGTCATGCCCGATACCGGCACCGACGCCGCAACGCTGCTGGCAACCCTCGAACACGCCGATGATGCCCGCAGCATCGGTCGCAACGTGGATGTACTCCTCGACGACCAGCACCAGCAAGAGCGCATCTCGGCGCCACACCACGACGACGCGGCCATCACAGCCGCCATGGAAAGCGTCGGCAAATTCCTCCCCGCCGACGAATTGAACTGCGGCGGCTGCGGCTACAACAGCTGCCGCGAATTCGCCGCGGCGATGCTTGACGGCAAGGCCGAACCCGCCATGTGCCTGTCCTACCTGCGCAAGATCTCGCAGAAAACCAGCAACGCCTTGATTCGCTACATCCCCGCAGGCGTAGTCATTGTCGACCAAGACTTGCAGGTCCTGGAGAGCAACCGGCAGTTCGCTGTCCTCTGCGGCAAGGACATCGCGGACATCTACGATAGCGCCGGCAGCCTTGCTGGCGCCAGTCTGCCGGCCCTGGTGGACTACGCGGACCTCTTTCGCGCCGCACTCCTCGGTGACGGCGGCGAAATCGAGCGCAACAACCAGGTCTTCGGTGACCGCATCCTCAATATCAGCGTCTTCACCATCAGCGCCGGCCGCGCGGTCGGCGCCGTAATTCAAGACGTCACCCAAAACGAACTACATCGCGAACAAGTCGCTGAAAAAGCCCGCGAAGTCATCCGCAAAAACGTGGACACGGTCCAGAAAATCGCCCAGTACCTCGGTGAACACATGGCCGAAACCGAAATCATCCTCCGTGAAGTCGCCGGCAGCTACGAGGAACACCAACCTATCGCCGGCGCCCCCGCCGGCAAACGAGGTGCCGCGCCATGACCAGCAGCCCGCTCTTTGTGGAAATCGAGTGCAGTCAGCGGGTGAAAACCGGCCAGGCCGCCTGCGGTGACGACTTCCGCTGCGTCCGGACCGACATGGATCGCCGCAGCATCGCTGTCCTCTCCGACGGCCTCGGCAGCGGCATCAAGGCCTGCCTCATGGCGCGCATGACCACCACCATGGCCATGGACTTCGTCCGCTCGGATATGGACATCCTCCAGTCCGCCGAAACCATGATGGACGCCCTGCCTGTTTGCGAAGTCCGCAAAATCAGCTACGCGACCTTCACCATCTTCGACATGCAGCTCTACGGCCGCACCCGCGTCATCGAAATGGGCAACCCGCCATACATTCACCTGCGCGGACAGGACGACATCGCGCCCGACAGTAGCCGCAAACTCGTCTCGGCGCGCTGGTCCGACCGGGCCCTGACGCTCTCCGAAATCACCCTCGCCGCCGGCGACCGCCTGGTCGCATTTTCCGACGGCGTCACCCAGGCCGGCCTGGGCTTCCCCGGGAGCAAATTCGGCTGGCGCCGCGAAGGCGCCTTGCAGTACATCCGCCAGCTCACAGCCGAAAACAGCGACATATCGGCCCGAGAACTCGCCGATCGCGTGGCCACACAGGCCATCCTCCGCAATCCCGACCGCAAATGCCGCGATGACATCAGCTGCATGGTGCTCTACTTGCGCTACCCGCGCGTCCTGCGTTTGCTGACTGGACCGCCATACCGCCGCGAAACCGACCGCGAATTTGCCGCCATGGCCCGTTTTCCCGCCGGCAAGGTCGTCATCTGCGGCGGCACGACCGCCAATATCGTCGCCCGCGAGCTCGGCAGCAGCATCGCTGTGGACCTGCGCGGGCTGCGCCAGAGCGGCAATCTGCCACCGCCCAACAGCATGCCGGACATCGGCCTGGTGACCGAGGGCATCCTGACCCTTACCCAGGTCGCCGCCGATCTCGACGCGGGACGCCTGCGCAGTGCCGGCGCCGCCTCACAGGACATCGTCGATCTCATGCTCAATAGCGACGCCATCGAATTCATCGTTGGCACCAAAGTGAATGACGCCCATCAAGACCCGTCGCTGCCGGTGGACCTCGAAATCCGCCGCAATATCATCAAACGGCTGCAGGCCATCCTGGAGAGCCGCTACCGCAAGCGCGTGAGCATTAGATACTACTAAAGACAGGAACATGACTATGAGCGAAAAATGCATGATCAAAGTCGAAGTCTGCTGCGGCACGACCTGTTTTTTGCTTGGCGCCCGTGAACTGCTGGCGCTGGCCGACGACCCACCGGCGGCCTGGCAGGGCCGCGTCGAAGTCATCGCCACGCCCTGCATGGACGCCTGCAACGGCAATCGCTTCAGCGGCTCGCCCTACGTGCGCATCAACGGCACACTACTCAGCGGCGCCACCCGCGATCTCGTCGAACAACGGGTCAACGCCATCATGGCCAAACCACAACCGGAAAGGAGCGCCGAACAATGATCAACGGCGTCATCAGAATGCGGCGAGAGCTGATGATCAGACTCCTGCGCTCCTACCTGGCCGGCACGATCGATGACGACATCGATAAAATTCCCTGCCAGCTACGCCCCCGCGACATGGCGTCGACCCGCTGCTGCCCCTACAAAGACCGCGCCATCATCAAATACCGCCTGATGGCACTACTCGGCGCCGCCTGGGAAGACGAACAGGACGAAAGCCGCCCTCTCCGAGACTACCTCCGCGACGCCTTGGCCGCACACGCCCGCCCCGCCCGGCCCCTCACGGTCTGCGGCACGGGCTGCTCCGGCTGTGAAGACGGCAAATACCAGGTGACCGACGCCTGCCGCGCCTGCTTCGCCCGGCCTTGCACCTACAACTGCCCGACGCAAGCCATCAGCTTCCGCAGTCAGCGGGCGCATATCGACCAAGACGCCTGCAAAAACTGCGGCAAGTGCATGGAACTCTGCCCCTTCCATGCCATCACCCGTGCCGTCGTACCCTGCGAAGAGGCCTGCCCCGTCGGCGCTATCCGCAAAAATGCCGCCGGCGTCGCCGAAATCGATTTCACTGCCTGCATCTTCTGCGGCAAGTGCTTTGCGGCCTGTCCCTTCGCCGCAATCCTTGAGCGCTCAGAGCTTCTGAACATCGTCGACGACCTCCAGCGCGGTCGCAAACTAGTGGCACTGGTGGCGCCGTCGGCGGCAGGTCAGTTCCCCGGCAGCATCGGCCAGCTGTTTGCGGCGATGGCCGCCGCAGACTTCAGCGATGTCATCGAAGTGGCCATCGGCGCGGAAATGACCACTGCCCACGAAGCAGCCGAATACCGCGAACGTATGGCCGCCGGCGCGCGGCTGCTGACCACGTCATGCTGCCCCGCATACGTCGAAGCAGCCAAAAAACACGCCCACGCCATCGTGCCATTCATTTCCAACACGCCCAGTCCCATGCTCTATGCCGCGCAAATCGCCCGCGAAAAACATCCCGATGCCGCCATCGTCTTCATCGGCCCATGCATCGCCAAACGCCACGAGGCCACACTCCACCCCGGCGTCATCGACTGGATCATGAGCTTTGAAGAACTCGGCGCACTCCTTGCCGCCAAAGGTATCGACGTCATGTCACAACCCGAATGGCCCATGCCACGGCCAGCAGCCGCCAGTGCACGACATTTCGCCCGCAGCTGCGGCGTGACCGAGGCCGTACTCAAGGAACTCGCCGCTAACACACACGACCACGACGTAGAAGCCAAAGCAGAAGCGGTGGCCGTCCAAGGCCGCGTCATCGACGGCATCACCACCAAAAGCGTCAAACAACTGCAGCTCTACGGCCTCGGTAAACTCCCAGGCAACTTCCTCGAAGTCATGGCCTGCCCCGGCGGCTGCAACAACGGACCCTGCTCCCTCAGCTGCTAATGCGTCGCCCAAATCACACGCAGGGAAACGCAATGAGCATCCAGTCAGGTGATAGAACATGGACTGTTAATTTGCACTTTACCTAGCCCCGGAAGGGCGCGTTCAGCCTAGCCCCGGAGGGGCGCGTTCAGCCTAACCCCGGAAGGGCGCGTTCAGCCTAGCCCCGGAAGGGCGCGTTCAGCCTAACCCCGGCGGGGCGCGTTCAGCCTAGCCCCGGAAGGGCGCGTTCAGCCTAACCCCGGAGGGGCGCGTTCAGCCTAGCCCCGGAGGGGCGCGTTCATCGTAGCCCCGGCCGCAGGCCGGGGTCGATCGCCAACCTATGAAAGTGCCCTGTAGGGGCACCTCAAAAACAGTGCCACGAGGCATAACCAATGGTGTTGAAATGCCCTTTCAGGGCATGATTTTGTGCTCCTTTTCAGCCTAGCCCCGGAGGGGCGCGTTCATCGTAGCCCCGGCCGCAGGCCGGGGTCGATCGCCAACCTATGTAAGTGCCCTGTAGGGGCACCTCAAAAACAGTGCCACGAGGCATAACCAATGGTGTTGGAATGCCCTTTCAGGGCATGATTTTGTGCTCCTTCTACCCCGGCCTGCGGCCGGGGCTACGTTGACGGCGCCCTTCCAGGGCGCTCAAATCTTATCCCCAGACATACCGTTCGTCATAATGTATACCGTACCGTACGAGGAAGGCACGAAACTCCTCTTGAAATGTCTGCTTGCGATGGTGCTCGACTTGCCCAACAATATATGCCCTGACTTCGTCGACATGGGTTGGCCCAACCGAAAACATGCCGTACCCGGCTTGCCAATAAAAGTCATAGTACTCGGACCCCAATGTCTTGATGAATTTTGACGAATCTTGCTTGACCTTGGCAATCATGTCGACGGGAAGAATTTTCTTGCCGATATCGGCCAAAAAATGCACATGGTCATCTGGTCCACCAACTACTGCGAAAGGGCACCCCGCATCCCGTAACAAAGTAGCCATATATGCATGAACACGGCCACGAATGGTATCATCAAGCCAACGTTGCCGTTCATTGGTCAAAAAATGACATGGATGTATATCTTGCAAAATGAATGCGCCATATCCCAAACTCCCCTTTGAGACGCCATTATAATGCGCGCTTTATCTTCTTTCCATGACGGGTTCCCTTGGTATTGCCTTGGGTGGGTCTGATTCAGTATCTTGGCTGACGACTTGTGGCCGGCGCTCTCAGCCGTTCACCGCCCGCGTCAGCGAATAGTCTGTCAACACACGGATCAACATTTCGTCAGCCGTTCGCCCGGCTTTTCCGGATCACGTCACTGGCGCGTCGCGTCACTTTTCCAAAAATAGTCCGTAATGCCCCGCCGGGATGATCATCTTCCCGCGATGAAACGCGATACGGTCGCAGTTACCTTGCGACAGGTCATAGCAGCGGTCCTTGACCACAACCGGGCTCTCCGGCGTGGACACATCAAGCGTCACCACTTTGCCATTACGGCGCGAGGCGAACGCAACGACGTCGCCACTCACCGTGGGAATGCCGCGCACCGGCATGTCCGCGACTATGCCGTTGACTTCGACGATCTTCGGCTCGCCAGGCGACGCCGGATCAATCAGCGCGAGCTGCGACCCGCGTACCGGAAACACGAACAGGCCGCTGTCCAACCGATCAATGCCGTCCATCTGGCTGCCCTCCGGTGGGTTTCCCGTGCTCTTCACGACTGGCTTCCCACCGTTCAGATCGTACCAGGCGATCCCCCGCGAATGCCAGTTGACCGGAAACACCCCGTGCCAATCGCGCGTCGGAAACATGTCGGCGTAGAGTATGCCGCCAGCACCACCGGCATAGACTGACTTCAGCTGGGTGACATCCGTCGCATCCAAGATGAAAAATTGCCCCGTCCCACAGCTGACCGCCAGATAGTTGCCACCCATGAAGGGGTGGATGATCTGCACACTCCCGTCCCGGGGCAATTGCCCGCGGCCAATCTCGGTCAGATCGCCGTCTGCCGCGATCCGGTACACGGCGAGGTCCCGAATGTTCTCCGCCACAAAAAGCGTGTCGCCATGGACGCTGACGTCGTACACGCACTCGCGCTCCCAGGTCCGCAGTTCCTTAAGCCCGTCCGCGCCGATGCTGAACAACTTCAACCCGGCATGCGAGGCCGCGACATACGCAAAGTCGTCCTTCACCGCGACACGACGCACTTGGCAGTGGAGGTCGTAGCGCCTCAAGCGCGGGTCGACCGCCGCCGGGACTTCGGCGGGAATATCCAAGCGCAGCTCCGGCTGGGGCTGCTTGTGGGCCGCCGCGGTACGCACCACGTGGATGCCGGTCGTCAATCCCGCGATGTAGACCACGCCATCGCCGGTCGCTAGGCTGGCGCAGCAGTCGTTGCGCAGTTTGCGCTCTTCCGGGATCTTCCATGCATAGACCGGCGGCGGCAGCTGCAAGTGGCCAATCCCCTTCATGTTCGCGGGATCGGACACGTCGATCATGTAGAAGCCATTGTGACTGTCAACGCAGTACAGCGTGCTGCCGCAGGCGCGCGAGGTCCAGTAGTCATTATCCCTAGGCAAAAAACGCGGAAACTTGAAGACGCCGAGCTTCTTCGGAGCCGTGGGATCGGCAACGTCGAAGACCTCAACGCCGCGGCCGTTGCCAGGCCGATCCTCCTTCGGCCCCGTCTTGGCGTCATGCCCGGTCGAACAAAAGCAGAGGTTGTCTTTCACAAACACGCCGTCGCCAAGGCCGTCCAGCGTGCCCTGGGCCACCACCTTGGGTTGACGCAGGTCATGGACATCCACGATGGTCAACTTGCCCGCGCCCCAGTCGCCAATGTACAGCATGCCGTCGCGATAGACGACCGACTGCGCCTCCGCCGTGCGCACCTGCGAGATGTGCCTGGGAAAGCGCGGATCGGTCACGTCCAGTAGCTGGACGCCATACACGCGGTGCGCGACAAAAATCACGTTCTCCGTCGCCGCAATGCCGGTCGCTAGTTCGATCGTGTCGAACTGACGGATCAGTTTCGGCGCCCGCGGATCCGCGATATCGACAATCCACAGTCCGCGATTGCGCGCCGTGATGTAGGCCCGGTCCTGGTAAATCGCCAGCTGCCGACTGCCCTTGATTTCCTTCAGTTCGCCAACCAACACGGGCTTGGCCGGATCAGTCTTGATGTCGTATACCGCAAGTGAATCGGCGCCTGCCGCATAGAGATAATCGCCAGCGACTTCAACCGCCGAACAGCCGCTGGAGCCAGCAACCGTCTCCGCTGCCAGCGCCGGACCATACACCGCCGGATCGGGCGCGGCCGCAGCACAAGTCGCTATAAGGACTGACATCAGGGCGATCACTTTCATCGTAATTCCTTTCTCGTGGTGGAACAGACGGCGCCCGCGCCATGCTGATCCCCGTCTCCAATTCTCGTCAGCGAACGATCCTACAGGGGCTTTTGCCTCCGGCAACAACCAGAATATACGCATCAACACCAGCACCTTCTACCATCGCAAAGCGGCAAATACGCCAAATATGTAATCCATCAGCGCCCCCAAGACGTCTCCACCGGCTCACGCCCCGGAAAAACAAAAAGCCGCCATCGCAACTAACGTTGCAACAGCGGCTTAAATTTGGTGGGCCCAGCTGGACTTGAACCAGCGACCAGACGATTATGAGTCGTCTGCTCTAACCGACTGAGCTATGGGCCCCAAGAAACGCCCCGCTTGTGTTCGGGTGCCGAGGCAGGGGCAAAATATGATGCCCTGAGCTTGGCTTGTCAAGCAAGAGAAGCCAACATCGCCGCACTTGGCGTAATCGGTCACCCATTGATAATTAAGCCATAGAGCTTCTGGCTGAGTCAAACGCGCCCGTTTCCCTGGCCGCAAAGCGGCAGCAGCGCTGAAAGCGCGAAACATACCAGCCCAGGGCAAGCAGCGCTGAAAGCGCGCGCCGCCCTGGGTACAACGGCGACTACGTCCGTGTTCCTCGGCCTCTTTGGCCCCAGTCGGCGCAGCTGACTGGGGCCAAAGAGGCAATGGAACTCACTTACATACCCGGGGTTGACGTCGGCGATATGTCTGTGCGTCCGTTCTCAATGGGTGACCGATTACCACTTGGCAATAACGCCACCTCTCGACAATACCGTGGCCCGATATGATATGGCCACCTTATGAATGGTTGCGCCGTTGTGGCACGGTCGAGCCCGTTCTCTACAATACCGCGGCCCAAGATGATATGGCCGTACTATGGCCACAACGCAAGCGTCGCTGGCATTTTTGCTTACTGCCGAGGCATGGAGCCACGATTTTTTTGCTGCGGTTTAAAATCTCCGGCGTTGTGGTGGCGTTATTGCAATTATTAGGCAGCACATCGGCAGCGACCAATGAAAGGGCCTTCTTTTCTCCATGACCGCAACGCAGCCTCCCGCGACAACACCTAATTCCGCCATGCGCGCCATATCCTGCACGCGGCTCTTTCTTATTTTCAGCAAGATTGGCCTGACTACTTTCGGCGGCGGTTTTTCCATGGCGACGGTATTGCGGCACGAGCTGGTGCTGAAACGCGCATGGCTCACCGAACGCGAGTTTTTCGATACGCTATCGACCGCGACAGCGGTACCTGGCGCGGTGGCCATCAACCTCGCCTTCATGCAGGGATGGAAAGCGCGCGGTTATCGCGGCGCCCTAGCGGCGGCGGCGGGCACCATGCTGCCATCCGTCGTCATACTGCTGTTCATTGCGCGTTTTGCCACGCCGTATTTTGAGCGCCCAATGGTAGCGTCATTTCTCAAGGGTGCCGGCATTGCCGTCGCGGCGCAGATTGCCTTTGCCAGCTACACCTTCGCCCGCAATCTGCGGGTGCATTGGCAGAACGTTTTTGCCTGTGGTTTGGGACTGGGGCTGCTGATCATCGGCCTGCACCCGGTTTTTGCCGTCCTCGCCGGCGCCAGCGTCGGCTACCTGCTGATGCATGAGCGTATGACGCGCCCCGATGACAACATAGCGAAAGACATCTAATCAGGACCATGAACACGCCATGATGCAGACATTTTGGACATTGATCGTCAGTTTCACCGTCATCGGCCTCGGCGCCTACGGCGGCGGGCTGATGACCGTGCCACTGATGCAACATGAACTCGTGGTCAGCCGAGATCTGCTGAGCATGACGCAGATGTCGCAGTTGGTGGCCATCGCGCAGATGACGCCGGGGCCAATCGCCGTCAACGGCGCGACCTTCGTGGGCTACAACATCGCCGGACTGGCCGGCGCACTGCTGGCGTCCATAGTTGTGGTGCTGCCAGGCGTTCTGGCGCTGGTCCTGCTCTTGTTCTGCCGGGAACACCTGCCAGTCAACACTCATTCTCTGCGTCTGCGCCGCGGCCTGCGCGCCGGTGTGCTCGGCCTGCTTCTGTTTGCCACCTGGTCCTACAGCCGCGGCGTCATCCACAGCTGGGTCGAGGGCGCCATCGCCGCAGCCGCCTTTGCCGTGCTGCTGACCTGCGAAGGGCGCGTCCATCCGCTGGCTGTCATCGTCGGCGCCGGCGTCCTCGGCATGCTGGTATTTTGACTCGGCGAGGCTCCCCCCACTTTTAGTCGCAAATGGCGCCGATTAACGCCGATTCCTTTTGGGGTGCAATTCCCAAAAGTGGGTAGCGCCTATGCAGCCAGGCCATTGAGTAAATCGGCGTAGAACATGCTCCAGTTGTTGGTTTTAAGCTGACACCTCAGGTGGAGTGCCGCCTCCGCGTTCTCCAGCTTCCAGAACGTGCCCGCACCTTTGATTCTCAGGTTCACGATTCTGCGCACGGCGCTTTCAATCGCTCCAGAGCCAATCGGCTGTTTCTCTCTGCTGAGCCTGGCATAGTCAATTGCCGACATGTTGGTTTTGAAATACGCATATTCCCGCCTGATGACCGCGTTGCCACGCCGTCTTGATTTGGCCAGTTCAGCAAGGAACACTGCGGGAGGAGCCTTCTTGAGCAGTTTTTTCATGTTGTCGAGCCACGCGCGCTTCTCGATCTGGCTTGCAAACGTCTTAGCCTCCGCGACGCGTGCAAGATGCTCGACCGCGTGGTAGTAGTCAAGGCAGGTTGACACGCGCGCTCTGTCGATGCCGACTTCTTCGATAATCTGGTCAATCCTGTTCCATATCCATTTTGCGCCGTCGCCCAGGAACGTGATTGATTTCGCGTTCTGCGCGCCCATCGCCCTGAGCTCCGCCACCAGCAGCCGAGTGATGTCCTCCGGGCCGCCGATGGTGCCGTCGCAGCGTTCAAGTCCCTTGCGCATTTTCCGGCCCTCGGCGTCCAGTTCGTAGATGATGAACAGCTTTGGTTCGCGCCAGTCGGCGGCATAGGTATGATAGCCCTTGGCGGTCTTGCGCCCGCGCTTGTTCGTTCGTATGAGGACGCGTCCCCCGTCCATGGCGACCGCGAGTCTTTTTCCCTCGGCCTCGTTGCTCACACGAAGACAAGCGAGCCGTCGTTCCCTCGCTTTCAGGGAAGCATGACCGACAGCCCGGCTGATCGTGCCGACGCGCTTGGCCGAAATGTCCCGGCCCCGTAAGCGCAACGCATTGGACGCCTCTTCGTAGGAGTCTCGCAGCCCTTCCAGCGTGACATCCTCGCACAAAGCAGGCGAAGCGCCGGCAAGGACGCCTAACAAAAGCAAAGCGGGAAACCTGCCTGTGCCCGCCACGCCGCGTCTACCCGTGCCGCGCTTGCGCCCGCGACGCTTCTCTTTTACGGGCAGATAGTAGGCCCCGGTAATCGAGGTATACTTCCCATGCTTGAGCTGAATGCTGGTCAGCCTTTGCCCGTGGTACCGGAGTTTTTTTTAGCGGGCCTTTCTATTCGGACGTCTCCCACCGTCTTTTGCAGCACCTCCGCCACGATGTCGTCCATCGCCTGTCCCAACAGGCGATCCGGTGTGTTTTCCGCTTCCTTGAAGGTCTTCGCCGACGGGCTCCGGTTGAATGTTTTCAGCGCCTGGACGATCTCGGCTTTGCGTTCGAGAAGCTTTTTTTCCACCAGGGCGTTCAGTTCTTCGTCCGTCATTCCCATTTTCCTTGATCTCCTTGATGTTGAGTTCAGACAGTTCCTCGATGATTGCCCATGCGCGCTCATACATGGCCACGGCACGCTCAAACGCTTTTTCCTCGGACGGCTTCACATACTGGATCTTGTTTTTCGAACCAGCTGAAGACCGCGACAGGTAGCAGAACGGATGCTGCTTGCCTTTCGCGCATTCGCATTGTGCGCGCCCGCACTTGCGCGTCGTATGGACAATCGATCCGCGCACCAGACCACACAGCTTCACCAGTTCCTTTGCCAAATCGCGTTGCTTTTCCATCGCCATCGTCGCAACTCCTTGAATATATGCGGTTTAGCATACCATACAACGACAACAAAAAAAAGCAAGTCGAGTACTTGCAAAAAAAATGGGGGGGGGTAGTGTTTACCCCATCGCGCAATGACCCACTTTTGGGAATTGCACCCTTCCTTTTGTGCCACACGGCGGGGCGCGAAGAAGACGTTATTTATCTGCAGATCACGCCGATTTTGCATGACAACTTAGCAAGTTGAGTTTATTGTCATAAGTTCTTCCACGCCATTTTTTTCGACCTGGGCCCATGTGATGAAGTGAAAGGGGGATTCTGTGCGTCTAAGATTGGTCCTTGCGTATTTCGTCTTTCTGCTTGCTCTAGCCGCGATGGCAGCCGACATGAGCCTGCAGCAGTCGCCGCTGTACGGGCAGGTCGCGGTCTTGACCGAGGGGCCAGTCCGCCTCGAAGTGGCTTTGACGGAGGGCTGCCGCCTCATCTCCTGGCAGCTCAATGGCCAGGAGATTCTCTATGCCGGTCGCAGCTGGGGCGGCGATGGCTACGACCGCTACAAAGTCGGCGAACAGGCCGGTGAAACGCGCCTGCTGCCTCCCACCGTCATCGACACCTTGCGCCAAGATGGCCTGGTCGCCCTGCGGGCGCGCTTCCAGCTACCCGGTGGCGCCGTCCTCCAGCGCGTCATCGCCCTGAATCCCGATGGCCTCTTCATTGACAGCAGTTTCAGCGACAGCGATGCCGCCGCCTGGTCTGAATTCGCCGTGCATCTGGCACGTAGCAAGGCGGTGTCGCTCGCCATGGTCTATCCCGACGGCGACAGCATGTCGTCGCACCCTCTGCAGCCCAAGGAGGACTACAGCGGCCTACCGCCGGCGCTGGCGGTCACGGGCTGGCGTGACGGCTGGTCACTCATCTGGCATTGTGGCGACGGCCTGCGCATCCAGCCGCGCGTCTGGAGCGACAACCTGTCCTTCGGGCTGGCGGGGACCTACGACGGCACGCCGCTGCGCGCGTCTTGCCAATGGCGGCAAGAAGGCATCGCCGATGCCGCCACCCTGCCCTCACCGGCGCCCTTTCCCGACTGCGCTGGCGACTGGTCGCCGCTGGCTTTCGCCGTGGGCGAGCAGCCACGGGCAGAGGTCTGCACCATCGCTCGCGAATTCGGCCCTTACGGCGTCTGCAATGGCGACCCACTGTTCATGGCGCCACTGGCCGCCGCCGGCATCCGCTGGGTACGCCTGGGCAGTTTCTCCTGGGCGGCCTGTGAGCGCAATGCCGGCCAACGCGACTTCAGCGCCGCCGATACAGCCCTGGCCGCTGCGGAGAAAGAGGGCATGGCCGTCATCGGCCTGATGAGCGGCACGCCCGGTTGGGCCGGCCTTGACGGCAGCCGCGCCGCTGTGCCCAAAGACTGGCGGCAATGGCGCGAGCACGTGGCGCAGACCGTCGCTACCTTCTGCAATCGCGTGCACGTATGGGAAATCTGGAATGAGCCCGACATCGACAAATTCTGGAAGGGCAGCGACGGCGATTTCGTGCAGTTGCTCCGCGTCGCCTATCAGGCAGCCAAAGAGGCCGATCCGACATGCCTGGTCATGAGCGCCGGCCTCGACGGCATGGGCGAAAGCTACTTCGCCCGAATGCTCGCCCTTGGCGCCGACGACGCTTTTGACCTGGTCGGCGTCCACCCCTACGCCAGCCAAGTCGCCACCGCCGAGCACCGCATGCGCACGATGCAGCGTATCATGGCCCACCACGGCATCAACAAGCCCATGTGGATCACCGAAGTCGGCTGGCAGTCCGGCGGCTGGAAAGGCGGGCCCGGCGTTGTCGCTTCCGAAGAGATCAAGGCCGCGCGGCTGAGCGAGGCATATCAGCGCCTCACCGCGCACGCGGACGTCGTCTGCTGGTACACCGGCGTCGAACCCGGCCAGATGTACGGCCTGCTGCAGCCCGCCGGCGCGCATGGCTTCGTCCTCACCCCCGCCTGGTTCGCACTGCGCGAACTGGCCATGCCTGCGACCGCCAACCTGCGCATTGACGCGACAGAGGCCGTGACGTTGCGCGCAGGCGAAGAACATGTGCTGCCAGCAACCATCTACGGCCAACAGCCCTTGCAAGCACGGTGGATCGGCCTGGAGCCTGAGTGGACGACGGACAACGGCGCCGCGCCCCTCTCTGGCACAACCATGAACGCCGCGCTGCGCCTCCGCCTGCCGGCGCATCTTCGTCCCTCCAGCCGCCATCTGCTGCTGGCCGTGCAGGATCAGCATGGCCGGCACCTTGCCAGTCATGCCGTCACCATCAATATCGAAAATCCCGGCCGCTACTGTGAATTGAAACTCAATGGCGACTGGATTCGGCGCGTGGACCGCGACGGCAACGACGTCGGCGCCTGGGCGCCGGCACACAACCTCGCCATCAGCGCTGGCGAGGGCTTTGTGCAGCCCATCCGCCCCGCCAATATGGGCAACGCCGACGAACGCCTGGCCCTGACCGTGCGCGGCAGCGCCGCCCCCTGGCTGGAGCCCCACCCCGACAGCATCGCGGTCCCGGCCGGCCAGCTCGGCTGGGTCGGCCTTCGCGCCCGCGTACCCGCCGGCACGCCCACTGGCACCTACACCCTCGACGTGCTTATTCAGTCTGAAACGTTCCCCGACGTCCGCACCGAATGGCACGGCAGTTACTCAATCGTCAACCCCAACGGCGCCACGGTAAAAGACTGAGGACCTACTCACATATTACCCCTAACTGTCGCGGTATAGCGGCCCCCAAAAATAGGACAAGGTAAAGAGTTAAGATGGACTGAAAGTTGGGGTCGGGACCATTAGGACGCCTTGACACTCGGGAGGCTTGGAGACCGGTTGGTTGACACTTCGGACTACTGGGAGCGCCGCCGTCCCTGCGGTTTTCGGCCCGGAGGGCGCCGCCACCCGGGGTAGGACAGCAACCTAGAATTGTGCCCGGGGGGGGGCACCACATTGGCCAAGGACGTTGCGTCCCACCGCGCCAGGCAGAGGCATGCCTGGCATACAGCATCAATGGCTGACCAATTACGACGAACGCGAATATTGACGCGAGTTTGCCTTGTTTTCAGGCGCTGTGAACCGTATAATTACCACGACAAGTAGAAGCAGGAAGATACATGGCCCCAAACCACGCGCTCGTGTTCTTTTTTATTAGGGATTTGCTTGGCCATGTCTTAGTATAAAAAGAAACAGTAAGGCTTGACTTCTGCGAATAATTACAATATTTTCACTCTCGGCTTTTTGTCGAAATATAAAACTTAGTAATACCGCGTTTTTGAGGGCTGTTGACGCGTTTTCCAAATGTGGGGAAGGGCGCCGACAATTGGCTCGGTTTTGCGTTGACGAGTGCAGGAAGGACTCTTGTCGCAATGACGCGTTGTGCATTAGAGGAGGTGTGTGGTGAGGCCGGGGTGAAGACCCAACGGCTATTACTTTTTTGACTCCCCCCATCGCGATCCGACATCGCCATACCAGAGGGGTTTTGTCTTACTGATGATTATTTTTACTGAATTCCCAACAACAAACAGCTATGGAGTAATGTTCACATGAAACGCATGCTTGCAGCCATCGCCATCCTCGCCCTCAGCGTCGGTCTCCCCGGAACCATCGCGCACGCGGCCAGCCCCGTAGTCAGTAATATTCTGACTGAAGTAACCGCAGAAAAACAGGTCAACATCACCTTCACTCTTGCCGATGCGGACGGCGACGAATGCTGGATTTTTCCCTTCGCTCATAACACCGAAACCAACGAGTACATTCCGATCACCTGCTTCCTGAGTGAAGATGGCCAAAGCCTGGTATGGCTCAATGACCTCGCCGCCCGCCAATATGCTCCCGGCACCCACACCATTACCTGGCTCCCGGGCGCCGATTGGGGCACCCGCGATTTTGGCCAGAACATCGTGGTTTATGTGCGTGCCGATGACAAACAGCGTTGCGCACCCGGCCGCTTCATGATCATCGATCTCGCCGCCGGCGCGGACGCCGAAAGCTACCCGCACGAAATCAAGCATTTCGTGGATGTGCGCCAAAACGAATTCAAAACCACCAAGCTCGTCCTGCGCGAATTGCCTGATGGCAGCTGGGCCGGCGTGTACGAAGTCACCCAAAAGCAGTACGAGCTGGTCACCGGCCTCACCCCCAGCAATTTCAGTGGCAATCCCATGCGCCCGGTTGAAAAAGTTTCCTGGAATAACATCAAAGACGCCGGCGGTTTCCTTGCCCGTCTCCGCGCCCGCACCGGCCTCAGCGACTTCGACCTCCCCCTGGACGCGCAGTGGGAATACGCCGGCCGCGCTGGCGCCGCCTTCAAATACAATGACTACACCCAAGATCGCGGCAAGGGCACCGATGCCATTGCCGCCCTGGCCAATCTCGGCTGGTATGGCTTGAACAGCGGCGAAAACACCCACGATGTGGGAACGAAACAGGCCAACGCCTGGGGCCTCTATGACGTTCACGGCAATGTCTGGGAGTGGACGCTGGAAGAGCGGGACGCCTATAAGGTCATTCGCGGCGGCGCCTGGGACCTCTCTGCCGACTACTGCCCCCTCAGCTACAAAGGCGACTACGGCCCGGCCAGCGTCGGCCGCGCCTACGGCTTCCGGATCTTCCAGCCGGCTCCGATAGACTGATGATATGACGCGGGGAGGCCGGGGCACCCTTACTCAGCGCCCAGCCTCTCCCAATGCCGGCGACTACGCAGCACAGGACGCCAGCACGCAACACATGCATAGGAGCGGGACTTGCACCAGAGACACGATGGAAACAGGCAGAGAGGTCATGCAGAAACGGTTGGTCATCAATTCTAGCCTTGCCCAAGGGGCGACGCGGGTGAAAACCAGCTGCGCGGGCTTTGCATTCGTCACCCCACTGGGGCGCGAAAGCCAGGTCGCCTCGCGCGTGCATGAGCAGCCGCAACTGGGCGCCTTGAGCGCCGCCCAGTCGCTTCCACCCAAGCATGACGCACTACGTTGCCGGTCCACCAATCCCGCCCCGCCGCCCAGGCGCAACGCCAAAGCGGCGGCTTCACCGGCCGCTGGCCACTTACGCAGCCCTTACCGCCCCGCGCTTCGGCATTTCTCCTGGCAGGCGTTACGCCGCCGCCGCCCTGCCCACTATGTTTCCGCCCACGAGCGGAACGATACCCTTTGCTTCCTCACGACCACCAGGTGTGTGTCCGCATGTGCCGGGAAGCCGACTCCGTCAAAACAGCCGTGGCTGTTCAGTGTATCCCCTTCATTCTGAGGCGAGAGATAGTTATGAAACAAAGCCTAGTAAAAATCGTGCTCGTTTTTCTGATCAGTCTGGCATATGGCACAACGACCTCCTGGGCCGATTTTGACCAAGGCGGGGGTGCTGATCCTTTTGCCTTAGCCAGCGAAGCGCTGGTGCTCACGGTCGCCGATGTCGGCCCATTCACCTACAGTGGCGTCGCCCAAACGCCTAACCCATTGGTGACCTATGGCGATTTCACGCTGCTCAAAGACCGCGACTACACTCTTGCCTACGCCAACAACCTCAATGCCGGCGAAGCAACGATGACCGTCACCGTCAATATCGGCAACGGCACCACGGTCGTAGACAAGCTCTTCACCATCGAAAAGGCGACAATTACGGTCACCCCCGATGCCGACCAAACCAAGATATTCCGCGATGACGACCCGGTGTTGACCTACACCAGCACCCCGGCGGTCACCGGCGAAACAGCCGTCTTCACCGGCGCATTGGGACGCATTGCGGGCGAAAACGTCTATGACGGCCCTTACGCCATCACCATCGGCTCACTCAAATTGGCCGATGGCCAAGATGGCAACGCCTTCCAGAAAGACAATTACACCCTGGAGTAGTCTGCTGACGTCGTGAACTTCACCATCACCCGCCGCGGCTACGCGCTCAGGTCCATCGACATGGACGCCCTGCCTGATTTCACTTACAATGGCGCTGCCCAAGAGCCCACGCCCGATGTCTGGGACGGCGGCGTCTTGCTGAGCAAAGACGCTGACCACCCTGACTACGAGCTGACCTATACCAACAACCTCAATGCCGGTACCGCCATGCTCACCGTCACCGGCATCAACAACTACATAGGTGAACAAAACCGCAACTTCGTCATTGACCGCATGGACATCACGGTCACCCCCGATGCCGGTCAGAACAAGATGCTCGGAACAGACGACCCGGTACTGACCTACACGGCTACCCCGGTAGTCGCCGGCGAAACTGCAGTCTTCCCCGGCGCGCTGACCCGCGACATCGGCGAAGACATCGGCGATTACGCCATCACCATTGGCACGCTAGTCTTGGCTGACGGCATCGCGCCCAACGCCTTCCTTGCCGCCAATTACAATCTGCTCTTCGACGAGACGCCGGTAACCTTCGCCATTACCCCCGTCGACGCCAGCACCTTCATCATTGCCGACATTGCCCCCTTCGCCTACGACGGCACCGCCCACATGCCCGAACCCGCAATGACCAAGGCAGACGGCATCACCGCCCTGACCGCAGGCACCGACTACACGCTCTCCTACGCCGCCAACACCAACGCCGGCACCGCCACCCTCACCGTCACTGGCATTGGCAACTACGTCGGCACCCAGGATAAGACTTTCGCCATCACGCCCGTGGCCCTCACCGTCACCCCCGACGCCGGTCAGTCCAAGACCTACGGCGATGCTGAACTGGCATTGACCTTTACCAGCGCTGGCGCCGTCGGCACCGAAACGCCCGCCTTCACCGGCGCCCTGGGCCGCGACGCCGGCGAAGACGTCGGCACCTACGCGATCAACGCCGGCACCCTCGCACTTGCCGAAAACGATCCTTTCTTGGCCACCAATTACACCCTGACATTCAACGCCGACCCTGTCGTCAACTTCGCCATCACGCCCAAAGACGCGGCCGAACTCACGATCGTCGACATTGCCACCCTAACCTACAATGGCGCCGCGCAGACCCCCGCACCCGTGGTCAAAGATGGCGAGAACGTCCTTGCCCAAGGCGACGACTACATGCTGTCCTACGCCAACAACACCAACGCCGGCACCGCTACCGTCACTGTTACCGGCACGGGCAACTACACCGGCACGCAGAACAAGGCCTACACCATCGCGCCCATCGCCATCACCGTCACCCCCACTGCCAGCCAGTTCAAGACCTACGGTCAGGACGACCCGGCACTGACCTATTCATATAGCGCCGCTTCGTCCGTCGCCGGCGAAACGCCGGCCTTCAACGTTGACGGCGTTCTAGCTCGCGTTGCCGGCGACAATGTCGGCACCTACGCCATTACCCAGGGCACGCTGGCGCTTGCTGACAGTGGCGCTTTCCTGGCCGATAACTATGCGCTGTCCTTCACCGCTAACGTTCCCTTCACCATTATCGCCAAAAATGTCGACGCTAATTTCACTATCGCAGCCGTCGCTCCGCTCACCTATAATGGCTTGGCGCAGACGCCCACGCCAAGCGTCAACGACGGCGATACCCTCCTTCTCTCTGGCACCGACTACACCCTCTCCTACGCCGACAACACCAATGTCGGCGAAGCCACTCTCACCGCCACCTTCAAGGGCAATTACAGCGGCACCAAACAAACAAACTTCAACATCACCCAGGCGACGCTCACTGTCACCCCAGACGCCAATCAAGCCAAGACCTTCGGCGAACTCGACCCGGTGCTGGCCTACATGGCCAGTGGCACAGTCAATGGCGAAACGCCGGCCTTCACCGGCGCCTTGGCCCGCGCAGCCGGCACTGACATCGGCACCTACGCGATCAACCAGGGCACACTCGCCATGGCGGACGGCGTCCCCTTCCTGGCCGCCAATTACAGCCTGGTATTTGCCGCTGAACCAGTCGTGAATTTCACCATCAACGCCAAAAACGCAAGCACCTTCACCATTGCTGATATCGCGCCGGTCGACTACACCGGCGTGGCGCAAATGCCCGAGCCGGCCGTCAGCGACGGCGGCACCGTCCTAACCAAAGACACCGACTACGCCCTGTCCTACAGCGCCGACACCATCAACGCCGGCACCGCCACCGTAACCGTCACCGGCATCGGCAACTACACCGGCACCCAGGACAAAGACTTCACCATCACGCCGATTACCATCACCGTCACCCCGGATGCCGGCCAGTCGAAGACTTTCGGCGACGCCGATCCGGCGGAGTTCGCCGACACGCGAACTTCAACGACAGTAGTCGATGGCGAAACGCCCGCCTATACTGGCGCCCTAGTGCGCACCGCCGGCGAAAACGCCGGCACCTACGCCATCAACCAGGGCGACCTGCTCCTCGCCGATGGCGTCGCCCCCAATACTTTCCTGGCCGCCAACTACAGTCTGGATTTCACCGCCGGCGTCGATTTCACCATCAACGCCAAGGACGCCACTACCCTCACCATCGCCGACATCGCCCCCCTCGCCTACACCGGCATCGCCCAGACACCCGAGCCCGAAGTCAAGGACGGCGCCACCGTCCTCACCAAGGGTACCGACTACACCCTGTCCTACGCCAACAACACCAACGCCGGCGTCGACACCGCCACCGTAACCGTTACCGGCACCGGCAACTACACCGGCACCCAAGACAAGTTCTTCACCATCTCACAGGTGGCCATCACGGTCACTCCGGACGCCAATCAGTCCAAGGTCTTTGGCGCCGCCGACCCGGCAGTGCTGACCTACACGGCCACCGATGGCGTCAATGGCGAAACGCCGGCCTTCACCGGCGCCCTGGCCCGCGCCGCCGGCGAAGTCGTCGGCACCTACGCCATTGAGCAAAACACACTCGCATTGGCCGGCAATGGCACTTTCCTGGCCAGCAACTACAGCCTTGCTTTCACGACCGGCGTGACTTTCGCCATCGCCACTTATGACGCCAGCACCCTCACCATCGCTCCAATAGACCCTGTTACGTACACCGGCGCCGACCAGACGCCCACCCCCGAAGTCAAAAACGGCGAAACTGTCCTGACCGAGAACACCGACTACATTCTGTCTTACACTGACAATATCAACGCCGGTACCGCCACGCTGACGCTCACCGGCATCGGCGATTACAGCGGCACCCAAGACAAGGCCTTCACCATCTCGCCGATTACCATCACGGTCACGCCCGACGCAGGCCAAGGCAAGATCTATGGCGAAGCCGACCCGGCAGAGCTGACCTACACCGCCACCCAGGCAGCAGTAGTCGCCGGCGAAACGCCGGTCTACACCGGCGCCCTGGCCCGCGTCGCCGGCGGAAACGCCGGCACCTACGCGATCGGGCAAGACACGCTCGACCTCGCCGATGGCGTCGCCCCCAATAACTTCCTTGCCGCCAACTACAGTCTGTCCTTCTCCGCCGGCGTAGATTTCACCATCAATGCCAAGAATGCGAGCACCCTTACTGTCGCTGATATCGCTCCCCTCGCCTACACCGGCGCCGCGCAGATGCCCGCGCCCGAAGTCAAAGACGGTGACACCGTTCTCACCAAGGACATCGACTACACGCTGTCCTACAGCGCCGACACCACCAACGCCGGCACCGCTACTCTCACCGTCACCGGCATTGGCAACTACACCGGCACCCAGGACAAGACCTTCACCATCACGCCCCTGACCATCACCGTCACCCCGGACGCCGGCCAAAACAAGACTTTCGGCGACGCTGACCCGGCGGAATTCACCGACACGCGAACCCCGACAGAAGTGATCCCCGGCGAAACGCCCGCCTACACCGGCGCACTCGCACGCGTTGTCGGCGAAAACGCCGGCACCTACGCCATCAACCAGGGCAACCTGCTCCTCGCCGACGGCGAAGCCCCCAATAACTTCCGCGCCGCCAACTACAGCCTGGTATTCACTGATGGCGTAGATTTCACCATCAATCCCAAAAATGTCGACGTTAATTTCACCGTGGCGGCCGTCGGGCCCTTCATCTACAACGGCACGGCATGGACACCCACGCCAGCTGTCAAGGACGGCGATACCGACCTTACCAAAGACACCGACTACACTCTGTCCTACACCGACAATACCAACGCCGGCACCGCCACCCTAACAGTCACCTTCACGGGCAACTACAGCGGTACCTTGGCACCGATTTTCACCATCAACAAGGCGACAATCACTGTCACCCCCCTTGCCGGCCAGTCCAAGATCTTCGGCGAGGCCAATCCAGTCTTGGCCTACACGGCCGTCGGCGCCGCCGCTGGCGAAACACCGACCTTCACCGGCGCCTTGGCACCGGCACCGGGCGATGATGTCGGCGAATACGCCATCGTCCAAGACAGTTTGCTCCTCGCCAATGGCACCGCCCCCAATCCCTTCCTTGTCACTAACTACAACCTAGTCTTCACCCCCGGCGTGACCTTCGCCATCACCCCAAAGAACGCTAGTACCTTCAGGGTTGCCGACATCCTACCGCAAGTCTATAACGGCGCCGCGTACACGCCCGAGCCCGAAGTCAAAGACGGCGCTACCGTCCTCATCAAAGACACCGATTACACCCTGTCCTATAGCGCCGACACCACCAACGCCGGCACCGCCACCCTCACCGTCACTGGCATAAACAACTACGTCGGCACCCAGGATAAAGACTTCACCATTACGCCCGTGGCCCTCACCGTCACCCCCGACGCCGGTCAGTCCAAGACCTACGGCGAAGCGGAACCGACTTTGACCTTCACCAGCGCTGGCGCCATCGGCACTGAAACGCCAGCCTTCAGCGGCGAGCTAGCGCGCGTCGACGCCGGCACCGCCACCGGCGAAAACGCCGGCACCTACGCCATTACCCTGGGCTCTCTCGCCCTCGCTGACAACGGCAGTTTCCTTGCCGCCAACTACAGTCTGGCGTTGTCTCCAGTTCCCGTGACCTTCGCGATCACCCCCAAAGACGCCAGCGGCTTCCCCATCCCCGCTATTGGTCCCTACACCTACGATGGCCAACGGCACCGCCCCACGCCAGAAATCAAGGACGGCGACATCCCGCTGATCAAGGACACCGACTACACCTTGGTCTACAACCGTAACTTGCACGCCAGTGTGGACACCGCAAAAGTAACCGTCACCTACAAAGGCAATTACAGCGGCTCGGCAATCAAGTTCTTTAACATCCTGCCTGCGCCCCTCACCCTCACCCCGGACGCCGAACAAACCAAGACCTTCGGCGATTCCGACCCCGCCTTCTCCTACGCTGCTCCGGACGCGATCGTTGGCGCCATCACCGGCGAAACGCCGGCATTCACCGGCGCACTCGCGCGCGTTGCCGGCGAAGACGTCGGCACCTACGCCATCACCCAAGGCACCCTCGCACTCGCGGACAATGACCCCTTCATCGCCAGTAACTACGACCTAACGGTCAGCGCCGAAGTGCTGTTCGAAATCACCAAAAAGGACCTAAGCGCCTTCCCTGTCGCTGCTGCAGGGCCCTTTATCTATGACGGCTCCGAACATACGCCCGAGCCGCAGGTCAGCAATGGCGCCACCGTGCTGATCAAGGACACCGACTACACCCTGGCCTACACCAATAACACCAATGTCGGCACCGCCACCCTCACCATCACCGGCATCGGCAATTACGAAGGCACGCAGGACAAGACCTTCACCATCAACCGGGCGACGATCGTCGTCACTCCCAACGACGGTCAGGATAAGACCTTCGGCGAGGCCGACCCGGAATTTGCCTATGTTGCCCCAGGCGTAGTCGCTGGCCAGGAGCCGATCATCACCGGCGCCTTGACCCGCATCGGCGCCGGCACTGTCGCCGGCGAAAATGCCGGCACCTACGCCATCACCCAAGGCACCCTTGCACTCGCGGACAACGGCCCCTTCCTGGCCGCAAACTACAAGCTCGTGCTCACCGAAGGGAAGACCTTCACTATCAACCCCAAGCCGGCCGGCGATTTTGCTGTCCCTGTCAACGCGTCATACACCTACACGGGCCTCCCCCAGGAGCCCACGCCCGAAATCAAAGACGGCGACATCACGCTGATCGAGGTTACCGACTACACCCTGGGCTACAGCGCTGACCACACCAACGTCGGCACGGTCACGCTAACTGTCACCTACAGGGGCAATTACAGCGGCACCAAGGCTGTGACCTTCGCCATTACCTCAGCACCACTTACCGTCACCCCCCTCGCCGGACAAACCAAAGTTTTCGGCTCGGACGACCCGGTCTTCGCCTTCTCCAGCACCGGCGCAGTCAACGGCGAAACGCCAGCTTTCACCGGCGCCCTGAACCGTGTTCACAACGACACCAGTGAGAACATTGGCGATAGGTACGCCATCTTGATCGGTGATTTGGAACTTGTTGATAACGCCCCCTTCCTGGCCACCAATTACAACCTGTTCTTCAATGCGACGCCGGTAACCTTCACCATCACCCGCAAAAACGCCAGCACTTTCACCATCGCCGACATCGCTTCCCGCACCTACGATGGCACCGCCTACGCGCCCACGCCAGACGTTTACGACGGCGAAAATCTCCTGGTTATCGGCGCTGACAAGGACTACACCCTGTCCTACGCCGCCAACACCAACGCCGGCACCGCCACCCTCACCGTCACCGGCAGGGGCAATTACACCGGCACGAAGAACAAGGACTACACCATCGCGCCCATCACGATCACCGTCACTCCGACCCCCGATCAATACAAGACCCTCGGCGAACTAGATCCAATTCTAACCTATACCTACGCTGCCGATGCCGTCATTGCCGGCCAAACGCCGAAATTCACCGGCGCCCTAAGCCGCGACGCCGGCGAAACGGTCCGCGACGACTACGCCATTACGCTAGGCACGCTCGCCCTCACCGATGGCGACGGCGACAATGCCTTCCTGGCCGCCAATTACTCATTGGCCATTGACGCCGAAACCTTCGAAATCACCATCTTCGACCAAGACCTCTCCACGCCCTTCGCGCTGGATATTAATAGCTCCGCCGTAGTTGATGGCCCGTTCATCTACAACGGCACAGAACATACTCCAAAGCCCGCCGTAACCTACGATGGCCTCCTCCTCAAAGATAGCGACTACACCCTCACCTACGCCAACAACACCAACGCTGGCACCGCAACCCTGACCGTCACCGGCATAGAAAACGGCGACTACGAGGGCTTGATGATAACCACTTACTTCACCATCACGCCTGCTACGCTCACCGCCACCCCAGACGCCAATCAAACCAAGACCTTCGGAGAACCCGACCCGGTGCTGGACTACACGGCCAGTGGCGCCGTCAACGGCGAAACGCCCGCCTTCACCGGCGCCCTCGAACGCGCCGCCGGCACTGACATCGGCGAATACGCGATCAACCAGGGCACACTCGCCATGGCAGACAACGCCCCCTTCCAGGCCGCCAACTACAGCTTGGTATTTGCCGCTGAACCAGTCGTGAATTTCACCATCAACGCCAAAGACGCGGGCATCTTCACCATTGCTGATATCGCTCCGGCCGACTACAACGGCGCCGCCCACATGCCCACGCCCGAAGTCAAAGACGGCGAAACCGTCCTTGCCAAAGGCACCGACTACGAGCTCTCCTACACCAACAACACCAACGCCGGCGTCGACACCGCCACCGTGATTGTCATCGGCAAAGAGGGCAGCAACTACACCGGCGCTAAGGCCAAGACTTTCACCATCAACGCGAAGGACGCCAGCACCCTCACCATCGCCGACATCGCCTCGCGCGCCTACACCGGTCTGGCGCAGATGCCCGCGCCTGAAGTCAAAGACGGCGGCACGGTTCTGGTCAAAGGCACCCACTACACGCTGTCCTATGCCGACAACACCAACGCCGGCATTGCCACGGTGACCGTCACTGGCATCGGCGACTACACGGGCAGCGTAAACACGACCTTCGCTATCAATCCAGCGACCCTCACCGTCACGCCCAACGCCGGGCAGTTGAAGGTTAAAGGCTCTACCGACCCCGTACTGACCTACGCGGCCACTGGCGCGGTCAACGACGAAACCCCGGCCTTCACCGGCGCGCTGACGCGCTCTGCGGGCGAAGACGCCGGCGCCTACGCCATTAGCCAGGGCACCCTGGCCCTAGCCAACGACGGCGCCTTCAAAGCCAGCAACTACACGCTGGCATTCACTCCCGGCGCGACCTTCGAAATCAAGACGCCCAGCAACTTCACGATTGGCGACGTCGTCCTGGTCTACACCGGCACAACCCACGCCCCCACGCCGGAAGTCCGGTCGGGCGAAACGCTGTTGACGAAGGACACCGACTACAGCCTGTCTATCGTTTCCGGCGTCAACGCCGGTGAGGACGTCCGCGTGACAGTCGTCGGCATGGGCGATTACCTCGGCGCGCAAGAAAAAGTCTTCACCATTGAGCCAGCGAACCTCACCATCACCCCCGTCGCTAATCAATCCAAGGTTTATGGCGCGGTTGACCCGGTTCTGACCTACACCTCCACCGGCGCGATCGTTGGCGAAGCCCCGGCCTTCACCGGCGCATTGGGCCGCGAAGAGGGCGAAAACGCCGCCCCCTACGCGTTCACCCTGGGCACCCTCGCTCCCGCCGATGGCGACGGCGAAAACGCGTTCTTGGCCACCAACTACACCCTGGCATTGAACGAAGAAGCCCCGACCTTCGCCATCACCCCGGCGACCATCACCGTCACGCCTGTTGCCGGCCAGTCTAAAGTCTATGGTGCAGACGATCCGGTGCTGACTTTCACTGCTACTGGCGCCATCGCCGGTCAAACCTCGGCTTTCACCGGCGCGCTGGGCCGCACTGAAGGCGAAGACGTCGGCTCCTACGCCTTTACCCTGGGCACCTTGGAATTGGCCGATGGTGCCGGCGACAATGCTGCCTTCAAGGCCGCTAACTACAGCTTGGCATTGGCCACCTACGAGGCACCCGAAGAAGCCCCGACCTTCGCCATCACCCCGACGGTCATCACCGTCACGCCCGTTGCCGGCCAGTCCAAAGTCTATGGCGCAGACGATCCGGTGCTGACCTACACAACCAGCGAAGCCGTCAATGGCGAAACGCCGGCCTTCACCGGCGCGCTGGGCCGCACTGAAGGCGAAGACGTCGGCTCCTACGCCTTTACCCTGGGCACCTTGGAATTGGCCGATGGTGCCGGCGACAATGCTGCCTTCCTGGCCGCCAACTACACGCTGGCATTGGCCACCTACGAGGCGCCCGAAGAAGCCCCGACCTTCGCCATCCGCTATAACGCCAGCACCCTCACCATCGCTCCAATAGGCCCTGTTACGTACGACGGCACCGCCTACGCGCTCACGCCCGAAGTCAAGAACGGCAACACGGTCCTGACCAAGGGCACCGACTACGAGCTCTCCTACGCCGCCAACACCAACGCCGGCACCGCCACGCTAACGCTTATCGGCATCGGCGATTACAGCGGCACGCAGGATAAGACCTTCACCATTGTACCGGCAACCATTACCGTCACCCCCGACGACGGTCAGGATAAGGCCTTCGGCGCCCCTGACCCGGTGCTGACCTATGAAGATGAAGACGCGGTAGTCGGCGCGATCGACGGCGAAACCCCGGCCTTCACCGGCGCATTGAGCCGTGTCCAAGGCGAAAATGTCCGCGACGGGGGCTACCCCATTACCCAAGGCACGCTCGCGCTCAAGGACAACGGCACCTTTAAGGCCGCCAACTACACGCTGGCTTTCGCGGCTGATCCCGTTGTCTTCACGATTGAACCTGAAGACATTAGCGACTCCACCACGGTGGCTGATATCAACGATGTCATCTACACCGGTCTAGCGCAAGAACCCACGCCGGTCGTGACCAACACCACCACTGGCCTGGCCTTGGTCAAAGACACCGACTACACCCTGTCCTACAAGAATAATACCAACGTCGGCACCGCTACCGTAACCGTCACCTTCAAAGGCAATTACACCGGCTCTAAAGAAACGACCTTCGCCATCACCGCCAAGGACGCCAGCACCCTCACCATCGACGACATCGCCCCGCTCACCTACAACGGCGAAGCGCAGGAACCCGCCGTGACTGTCAAGGACGGCGCAACGACCTTGGCAATGGGCGAAGACGAGGATTACACCGTCTCCTACACCAACAACACCAACGCCGGCACGGCCACGGTGACCGTCACTGGCCAGGGCAACTACACGGGCACGAAGGACAAGTCCTTCACCATCGCGCCAATAGCCCTCACCGTCACGGCAAATGCCGGCCAAACCAAGGTCTTCGGCGCGGCTGACCCAGAAACGATCGAGTATACCGTTACCCCGGCCGCCGTGGTCGCAGGCGAGACCCCGGACTTCGACGGCGCGCTAGTGCGCGCTGCCGGCGAAGCCGTCGGCACCTACGCCATCAGCCAAGGCACCCTGGTCCTAGTCGATAACGACCCCTTCAAGGCCGCCAATTACAGCCTGGCCTTCACGCCCGGCGCGACTTTCGCCATTACGGCCAAGAATGCCAACACCCTCACCATCGCCGACATCGCCGAGCGCGCCTACACCGGTCTGGCGCATATGCCCGCGCCTGAAGTCAAAGACGGCGGCACGGTTCTGGTCAAGGACCGCGACTACACGCTGTCCTACAACGCCAACACCAACGCCGGCAAAAACACCGCCACGGTGACCGTCACGGGCCAGGGCAATTACACCGGCACGCAGGACAAGACCTTCACCATCACGCCGGTGGCGATCACCGTCACCCCGAAAGCCAATCAGTCCAAGCTCGTCGGCGACGACGACCCGGCCTTGACCTACACATTCACCGGCGCCGTCAATGGCGAAACCCCGGCCTTCGCCGGCGCACTGACGCGCGCTGCGGGCGAAACCCTCGGCACCTACGCCATTACTAATGACGGCGACGACGTCCTCGTACTGGTTGACAACGACCCCTTCAAGGCCAGCAACTACACCCTGGAGTTCACCCCCGGCGTGCTCTTCACCATCGCCGCCAAGGACGCCAGCCATCTCACCATCGCCGCCATCGCCGAGCGCGCCTACACCGGCTTGGCGCAGACGCCCACGCCCGAAGTCAAGGACGGCGACACGGTTCTAGTCAAAGGCACCGACTACACCCTGAACTACGCCGACAACACCAACGCCGGCATTGCCACGGTGACCGTCACTGGCAGCGGCGACTACAGTGGCAGCGTAAACACGACCTTCGCTATCACCAAGGCGACCATCACCGTCACGCCCAACGCCGGGCAGTTGAAGGTTAAAGGCTCTACCGACCCCGTACTGACCTACGCGGCCACTGGCGCGGTCAACGACGAAACCCCGGCCTTCACTGGCGCGCTAGAGCGCGCAGCGGGCGAGGACGCCGGCACCTACGCCATCACCCAAGGCACGCTGGCCCTTACCAACGACGGCGCCTTCCTGGCCGCCAACTACACCTTGGCATTCACCGCCGACAAGACCTTCGAAATCAAGACGCCCAGCGACTTTACGATTGGCGACGTCGTCCTTGTCTACACCGGCGCACCCCACGCCCCCACGCCGGAAGTCAAGGACGGCGACAAGGTTCTTGAAATCGGCAACGACTACAGCCTGTCTATCGTTTCCGGCGTCAACGCCGGTGAGGACGTCCGCGTGACAGTCGTCGGCATGGGCGATTACCTCGGCGCGCAAGAAAAAGTCTTCACCATTGAGCCAGCGAACCTCACCATCACCCCCGTCGCTAATCAATCCAAGGTTTATGGCGCGGTTGACCCGGTTCTGACCTACACCTCCACCGGCGCGATCGTTGGCGAACCCCCGGCCTTCACCGGCGCATTGAGCCGCGCTGAGGGCGAAGCCGTCGGCACCTACGCGTTCACCCTGGGCACCCTCGCTCCCGCCGATGGCGCAGAAGGCAATCCCTTCCTGGCCGCCAACTACACGCTGGCATTGGCCACCTACGAGGCGCCCGCAGAGGCTCCGACCTTCGGAATCACTGCCAAGTCTCTCGCTGGCGACACCTTCACCATCGCCGCCATCGCCTCGCGCGCCTACAGTGGCCTGGCGCAAAAGCCCACGCCCGTGGTCAAGGACGGCGCAACCACGCTGATCAAGGACACCGACTACACGCTGACCTACGCCGACAACACCAACGTCGGCACCGCCACCGTGACCGTCACCGGCAAGGGCAACTACACAGGCAAGACGGACAAGACCTTCACCATCACGCCCGTGACCATCACCGTCACCGCGGACGCGGGTCAAAGCAAGACTATCGGCGATGCCGACCCGACCTTAACCTACGCCGCCACCGGCGCCGTCAATGGCCAGACCCCGGCCTTCACCGGCGCCTTCGCTCGCGCCATCGGCGAAACCGTCGGCACCTACGCCATCGGTCGGGGTGACCTGGCCCTGGCCAATGGCGAAGGCGAGAATGCTGCCTTCCTGGCCGCCAACTACACGCTGGCCTTCACGTCCGGCGCGACCTTCGCCATCACCGCGAAGTCCCTCGCTGGCGAGGCCTTCACCATCGCTGACATCGCCCCCCTCACCTACACCGGCGTGGCGCAAAAGCCCGAGCCCGACGTCAAGGACGGCGACGACACCCTTGTCTTAGGCACCGACTACACCCTGACCTACGCCAACAACACCAACGCCGGCACCGCCACGGTGACCGTCAAAGGCAAGGGCAACTACACGGGCACGAAGGACAAGACCTTCACCATCGGCAAGGCGACGCTTACCGTCGCCCCGAACGCCAATCAGTCCAAGGTCTTCGGCGCCGCCGACCCGGCACTGACCTACCAACAGCCCATCGCCCAAAACGGCGAAACACCGAAATTCGCCGGCAAGTTGGCTCGCGCTGCCGCTGGCACCGATTCGGGCGAAGCCGTCGGCACCTACGCCATTACCCTGGGCACCCTGGCCTTGGGCGACAACGGCGCCTTCAAGGCCGCCAATTACACGCTGGCCTTGGCCACCTACGAGGAACCCGCAGTAGCCCCGACTTTCGCGATCACCGCCAAACCCGCCAGCACCCTCACCATCGACGACATCGCCCCGCTCACCTACAACGGCGAAGCGCAGGAGGCCACTCTGACTGTCAAGGACGGCGAGAGAACGTTAGAAATGGGCGAGGACAAGGATTACACCGTCTCCTACGCCGCCAACACCAACGCCGGCACGGCCACGGTGACCGTCACTGGCCAGGGCAACTACACGGGCACGAAGGACAAGACCTTCACCATCGTACCAGCAACCATCACCGTCACGCCAAATGCCGGCCAAACCAAGGTCTTCGGCGCCGATGACCCGGCAACGATTGAGTATACCGTTACCCCGGCCGCCGTGGTCGCAGGCGAGACCCCGGACTTCGACGGCGCGCTAGTGCGCGCCGCTGGCGAAGCCGTCGGCACCTACGCCATCACCCAGGGCACCCTGGTGCTCAAGGACAACGGGGATTTCAAGGCCGCCAATTACAGCCTGGCCTTCACGCCCGACAAGACCTTCGAAATCACGGCCAAGAACATCACCGGCGAAACTTTCACCATTGCCGACATCGCCTCGCGCGCCTACACTGGTCTGGCGCATATGCCCGCGCCTGAAGTCAAAGACGGCGACACGGTTTTGGTCAAGGACCGCGACTACACGCTGTCCTACGCTGCCAACACCAACGCCGGCGAAAACACCGCCACGGTGACCGTCACGGGCAAGGGCAATTACACCGACACGAAGGACCAGACCTTCACCATCACGTCGGTAGCGATCACCGTCACCCCGAAAGCCAATCAGTCCAAGCTCTTCGGTGCCGATGACCCGATCTTGACCTACACATTCACCGGCGCCGTCAATGGCGAAACACCGGCCTTCGCAGGCGCACTGACGCGCGCTGCGGGCGAAACCCTCGGCACCTACGCCATCAGCCAGGGCAGTTTGGCCCTCGCTGATAGCGACCCCTTCAAGGCCAGCAACTATACCCTGGCATTCACCCCCGGCGTGGTCTTCACCATCGCCGCCAAAGACGCCAGCCATCTCACCATCGCCGACATCGCCGCGCGCACCTACGACGGCTTGGCGCAGACGCCCACGCCCGAAGTCAAGGACGGCGACACGGTTCTAGTCAAAGGCACCCACTACACGCTGTCCTATGCCGACAACACCAACGCCGGCATTGCCACGGTGACCGTCACTGGCATCGGCGACTACACGGGCAGCGTAAACACGACCTTCGCTATCAATCCAGCGACCCTCACCGTCACGCCCAACGCCGGGCAGTTGAAGGTTAAAGGCTCTACCGACCCCGTACTGACCTACACGACCGCCGGCGCGGTCAACGACGAAACCCCGGCCTTCACTGGCGCGCTGACGCGCGCAGCGGGCGAAGACGCCGGCACCTACGCCATCACCCAAGGCACGCTGGCCCTCACCAACGACGGCGCCTTCCTATCTGCCAACTACACCTTGGCATTCACCGCCGGCGTAAACTTCGAAATCAAGACGCCCAGCGACTTCACGATTGGCGCCGTCGTCCTGGTCTACACCGGCGCACCCCACGCCCCCACGCCGGACGTCTGGTCGGGCGAAACGCTGTTGACGAAGGACACCCACTACAGCCTGTCTATCGTTTCCGGCGTCAACGCCGGCGAAGAAGTCCGCGTGACAGTCGTGGGCATGGGCGACTATTCAGGCGCGCAAGAAAAAGTCTTCACCATTGAGCCAGCGAACCTCACCATCACCCCCGTCGCTAATCAATCCAAGGTCTTCGGCGCAGTTGACCCGGTTCTGACCTACACCTCCACCGGCGCGATCGTTGGCGAAACCCCGGCCTTCACCGGCGCATTGAGCCGCGCTGAGGGCGAAGCCGTCGGCACTTACGCGTTCACCCTGGGCACCCTCGCTCCCGCCGATGGCGCAGAAGGCAATCCCTTCTTGGCCGCCAACTACACCCTGACTTTGGCTGACGAAGCCCCGACCTTCGCCATCACCGCCAAGTCTCTCGCTGGCGACAGCTTCACCATTGGCGCCATTGCTTCGCGTGCCTACACCGGCCTAGAGCAAAAGCCCACGCCCGTGGTCAAGGACGGCGTAACCACGCTCGTCAAGGACATCGACTACACGCTGACCTACGCCGACAACACCAACGTCGGCACCGCCACCGTGACCGTCACCTGCAAGGGCAACTACACGGGCGAGACGGCCCCGACCTTCGAAATCACCCCGGCGATCATCACCATCACGCCCGACGCCAAGACCAAGGTCTTCGGCGCGGACGACCCGGCCTTAACCTACACCGCCACCGGCGCCGTCAATGGCGAGACCCCGGCCTTCGCCGGCGAGCTGACGCGCGAAGAGGGCGAAACCGTCGGCACCTACGCCATCACCCAGGGCACCCTGGCCCTGGCCAATGGCGCAGACGGCAACGCCTTCAAGGCCGCCAACTACACGCTGGCTTTCACCCCCGGCGCGACCTTCGCCATCACCGCCAAGCCCATCGCCGAGGCCTTCACCATCGCCGACATTGCCCCCGACAACACCCTCCCCTACACCGGTAAGGCGCAGACGCCCACGCCCGAAGTCAAGGACGGCGACACGGTCCTGGTCAAGGGCACTGACTACACCCTGTCCTACGCCAACAACACCACCCTCGGCACCGCCACCGGCCCCACTCCCCCAACAGTCATCGTCACCGGCAAGGGCAACTACACGGGCACGAAGGAAAAAACCTTCGCCATCATCCCGGCGACCATCACCGTCACCCCGACTGCCGGCCAGTCCAAGGCCTTCGGCGCCGCCGATCCGGCGCTGGCCTTTACGGCTACAGCCGCCCAGAATGGCGAAACACCGAAATTCGCCGGCGAGTTGGCTCGCGCTGAAGGCGAAGACATTGGTGATGATTACGCTATCACTATAGGCACCCTGGCCCTGGCCGACAACGGCGCCTTCCTGGCTGCCAACTACACGCTGGCATTGGCCACCTACGAGGAACCTGCAGTAGCCCCGACCTTCGCCATCACCCCGGCGACCATCACCGTCACGCCTGTTGCCGGCCAGTCTAAAGTCTATGGTGCAGACGATCCGGTGCTGACTTTCACTGCTACTGGCGCCATTGCCGGTCAAACGCCGGTCTTCACCGGCGCGCTGACGCGCGCTGAAGGCGAAGCCGTCGGCACCTACGCCTTCACCCTGGAAACCCTGGCCCTGGCCAATGGCGAAGGCGAAAACACGTTCAAGGCCGCCAACTACAGCTTGGCATTGGCCGAATACGTGGCGCCTGCAGTGGCTCCGACCTTCGCCATCACCCCGGCGGTCATCACCGTCACGCCGACCGCCAATCTCAGCAAGGTCTTCGGCGCCGCCGACCCGGAATTGACCTACGCATTCAGCGACGCAGTCAACGATGAAACGCCAGTCATCACCGGCACACTTGGCCGCGCTAACGGCGAAGCCGCCGGCACCTACGCCTTCACCCTGGGCACCCTGGCGCCCAAGGACAACGACGCCTTCCTAGCCGCCAACTACAGCCTGGCATTGGCCGAATACGTGGCGCCCGCAGTGGCTCCGACCTTCGCCATCACCCCGGCGGTCATCACCGTCACGCCTAGCGATGACCAGTCCAAAGCCTATGGCTCAGACGACCCGATTCTGGCCTACACGGCCACAGGCGCTATCGCCGGCGAAACCCCGGCCTTCACCGGCGCGCTGGCGCGCGCTGAAGGCGAAGCCGTCGGTACCTATGCTATCACCCAGGGCACCCTGGCCCTCGCCAATGGTGAAGGCGACAACACGTTCAAGGCCGCCAACTACAGCCTGGCGTTGGCCACCTACGATGCGCCCGCAGTGGCTCCGACCTTCGCCATCACCCCGGCGGTCATCACCGTCACTCCCGACGCCGGGCAATTCAAGGTCGCTGACGTGGCCGATCCGGTGCTGACCTACACATTCAGCGACGCAGCCAACGGCGAGACGCCAGTCATCACCGGCGCACTGGGCCGCGCCGCCGGCGAAGACATCGGCACCTACGCCTTCACCTTGGGCACCCTCGTCCTCGCCGCTGGCGATGCCTTCCTGGCTGATAACTACATCCTCGCCCTTGCCCCAGGCGTGACCTTCGAAATCAAAGAGGCCAACGATTTCACGATTGGCGACGTCGGCATGGTCTACACCGGCGCGACCCACGCCCCCACGCCGGACGTCTGGTCGGGCGAAACGCTGTTGGCCAAGGACACCCACTACAGCCTGTCTATCGTTTCCGGCGTCAACGCCGGCGAAGACGTCCGCGTGACAGTCGTCGGCATGGGCGACTACCATGGCGTGCAAGAAAAAGTCTTCACCATCGTACCGGCAGTCATCACCATTACTCCCGATGCCAAGACCAAAGTCTATGGCGCAGCCGACCCGGAATTGACCTACGCCGATGTAACAGCAGTGGTCGAAGGCGAGACGCCAGTCATCACTGGCGCACTTAGCCGCGAAGAAGGCGAAAACGCCGGTAACTACGCCTTCATCCTGGACGACCTATTCCTCGCAGATGGCGACGGCGACAACGCCTTCCTGGCCGCCAACTACACGCTGGCATTGGCCACCTACGAGGCGCCCGCAGAGGCTCCGACCTTCGGAATCACGCCAGCGACCATCACCATCACGCCTAACGCCGGCCAGTCCAAGGTCTATGGCGCAGCCGATCCGGAATTGGCCTACGCATTCAGCGACGCGGTCAACGATGAGACCCCGGCCTTCACCGGCGCACTTGGCCGCGCTGACGGCGAAGCTGTCGGCACCTACGCCTTCACCCTGGGCACCCTCGCCCCCGCCGATGGCGAAGAGGGCAATCCCTTCCTGGCCGCCAACTACACGCTGGCATTGGCCGAATACGATGCGCCCGCAGTGGCTCCGACCTTCGCCATCACGCCGGCGACCATCACCGTCACCCCGACGGCCAATCAGTCCAAGGTCTATGGCGCAGCCGACCCGGTGCTGACCTACGCATTCAGCGACGCGGTCAACGGCGAAATTCCGGCCTTCACCGGCGCGCTGGCGCGCGCTGAGGGCGAAAACGCCGGCACCTACGCCATCACCCAGGGTACCCTGGTCCTCACCAATGGCGAAGGCGACAATGCCTTCCTGGCCGCCAATTACACGCTGGCTTTGGCCGAACCCGCAGAGGCTCCGACCTTCACCATCACGCCCATGACCATCACCGTCGCCCCGACGGCCAACCAGTCCAAGGTCTTCGGTGCCGCCGATCCGGCGCTGACCTTCACAAACACCGGCGCGCTCACCGGCCAGACCCCGGCCTTCACCGGCGCGCTGACGCGCGCTGCGGGCGAAACCCTCGGCACCTACGCCATCAGCCAGGGTAGTTTGGCCCTCGCTAATAGCGGCGCCTTCCTGGCTGCCAACTACACACTGGAGTTCACCCCCGGCGTGGTCTTCACCATCGCTGCCAAAGACGCCAGCCATCTTACCATCGCCGCCATCGCCGAGCGCGCCTACACCGGCGTGGCGCAAGAACCCACGCCCGAAGTCAAGGACGGCGACACGGTTCTAGACAAAGGCACCCACTACACGCTGTCCTACGCCGACAACACCAACGCCGGCATTGCCACGGTGACCGTCACTGGCAAGGGCAACTACACCGGCACGCAGGACAAGTCCTTTGCCATCACGCCCGTGACCATCACCGTTACGCCAAATGCTGGCCAAACCAAGGTCTTCGGCGCTGCGGACCCGGTGCTGACCTACGCATTCAGCGACGCTGCCAATGGCCAAACCCCGGCCTTCGTCGGCGCGCTCACCCGCGTTAAGGGCGAAATGCTTGGCGCCTATGACATCACCATCGGCACGCTGGCTCTCGCTGACGGCGAAGACGACAATGCCTTCCTGGCCGCTAACTACGCCATTGGATTCACCCGCGGCGTAAAAATGCTGATTGTGACGTCAAACTTTGATCAGGACAAGAGCGGCACCTTTGCACTATCCAGCACGGCCTTACAACTCACCATTTCTGAGGTCGACGATGTGATCTACGCGCCAGAAACGGCTTGGACACCCGAGCCCGAAGTGAAATGGAATGACATGGTGCTGATTAAGGATCACGACTATCTGCTGCACTACCAGGACAATGTCAACGCCGGTACCGCCCATGTGATCGTCACCGGCCTGTGCAACGTCGATTACAGCAAGTCCTTCGCCATCGGTCAAGCCACGGCAACTATCACCATCGACGACGCCAGCTTCGCATACGATGGAATCCCCAAAGAGCCTGCCGTGACCACCACACCGGCCGGCCTCAGCGTCGCCATTCTCTACAATGGCGCCGCTGACAAGCCCATCGCTGTCGGCACCTACACTGTCGCAGCAAGCATCAACGAGCCAAACTATCAGGGCGTAGCCGTACCCGTCCAAATTGAAATCACCAAGGGTACTGCAACAATCAGCTTTGCAGATACCAGCGTTGGCTACGATGGGACCGCAAAGGTACCCACCGTAACCACCGAGCCAGCTGATCTCGCTGTCGTCCTCAGTTACCAAGACGCCTCGGGCGAGCAAGTAGACGCGCCCATTGCCGCCGGCACCTACGCCGTCACCGCAACAATCGACGACGCAAACTATCAGGGTGAAGCCGAAACGGAATTGGTGATCAACAAAGCGCCGGCCACAATCAGCTTTGAAAACCTCGAAGTCACCTACGATGGCACCGCCAAGGCCCCCACCGTGACCACCGAGCCGGCTGATCTCGCTGTCGTCCTCAGTTACCAAGACGCCTCGGGCGAGCAAGTAGGCGCGCCCATCGCCGCCGGCACCTACGCCGTCACCGCAAGCATCGACGACACAAACTACCAGGGCGAAGCCGAAACGGAATTGGTGATCAACAAAGCGACGGCCACAATCAGCTTTGCAGGCACTAACGTCACCTACAATGGCACCGCCAAGGCCCCCACCACGACCACCGAGCCGGCCGGGCTCAAGGTCGATATGCTCTACAACGGCGCGGCTGATATGCCCATCAACGCCGGCACTTACGCCGTCACCGCAAGCATCGACGACACAAACTACCAGGGCGAAGCCGAAACGGTATTGGTCATCAACAAAGCGACGGCCACAATCAGCTTTGCAGACCTCGAAGTCACCTACGATGGCACCGCCAAAGCCCCCACCGTGACCACCGTCCCGGCCGGCCGCAAGGTCGATATGCTCTACAATGGCGCGGCAAGCGAGCCCATTAACGCCGGCACCTACGCCGTCACCGCAAGCATCGATGACACAAACTACCAGGGCGCAGGCACTGCGGATTTTGAAATCAAGAAGGCCAAGCCGACCATCACGTGGCCCACTCCCCTCTCCATAAACGAAGGCACAGCACTGTCGGCGACGCAACTGGCCGCAACGGCTAATATCCCCGGCACATTCGTCTACGAACCGCCCCGTGGCACAATATTGCCCCTAGGCACCCACACGTTGCAGACGACCTTCGTCCCGAAAAATCTGGCGAACTGGGAATCGCCCATAACCACCAGTGTTGAGTTGTCCGTTATTACCGACGTGGCAGCCATGTGGCTGGCCGTCACTCCCCACAATACGCTTGACCATATTACTCTCGTATTCGGTGAAGCCGAGAACGCCACCAATGATCTGGACGTAAACGACGCCTTGGCGCCCGAGGCGCAAGTGGCCAAGCTGGTCTGCTCGCATATCACCGACCCCGACAAGCGCTATTTGGGCCGCGATTTCCGACCCATCCCCACCCCAAATGGCGAAAGCCGCTGGCGCCTCGAAATAAGCACGCCAAACGCTTCCCAGATATTCGCACTGACCTGGGATGTCACTGCAGCCGAACCGACACGAAAGATATACCTGCAACGCTTGGTCAATGAGCAGGCAGTGGGTTTCCCCGTCAATATGCGCGATGTCTCGGCCTTTGATGTCGTTGGCAACGGGGTATTCGAAATCGCCTATGCGCCAGCCGCTGAAACGACCTTGTCTCTGAGAAGGGGCTGGAACTTCGTTGGCAATTCCATCATGTCCGAACAGTCGCTAGCTGACATTCTCAGCAAGAGTAACACGCGTGCTGATGACATCTTCGGAGAAATATGGCTGTGGCGCAATGGCCGCAACCAGCTGGTTACGCTTGACCAGGCTCTAAATCCCGAGTGCGGCTACTGGATCTACTGCCAGGAGGCATTCGAAACGGCTCCCATCTTCGGCGTTGAAGCCGACGGCGTCATCATGCTGCAGCCTGGCTGGAACCTCCTCAGCCCGCCCTACGACTGCACCATGCCCAGCGCCGACGGTATTATACCCATGGCTTGGCAAGTGGGTGGCGACGCCTTCCACATGGCCGATGCCAACAGCGCCCTCAAGGCCGGCAAAGGATACTGGCTCTTCGTCGATGCCGCCGCGCCTATCACAGTGAAATTGGCCCGGGAAACACAAGCTCAGCCGTAATCACCAGAGCAGCACCGAACACGAGCCTCTTTTCAATACCACGAAAAGAGGCTCGCTTATTTCTATCCAAAGCCTGTCCGAAAAGCATAGTTGGGTTTTGCGAGGGGAGGAAAATACCCTTCGCTTCGCTCGGGCCGCCGCTGCGCGGCTATCAGACTATCCCTGCACCTACGGTGCAGGTCTGCGGCCCATTGGCCCTTTCCTCCCCCTCGCAAAACCCCACCTATCCCTTTTCGGCTCAGCGCCTGGCGTCAATCGCTTCGCGTTTGCCGCCAGGCGCTGAGCGTCAGCAGCTGAGGGCTCGGACCGGGCTTTTCGCCGCTGTTTTCGCAGAAGTCATGGCTATTTTATGGCTAAAGAAAGGCGGAAAGCACGCTTACGGCACGCAAATATAGTTTTCGGATGACCTCTATCTACTTACCACAGCCCAGGAAAACGTGCTATTTGGGGATAATCCCCCACACGCAAGGCAGAAAAACCGTAGAAAATACGACTTCACCGGAGACCGCCCACATGGCAAACGTCTCATGGCTGCTTTTGGGAGCCGGCAATATCGCCAAAATCCGCGTCGGGGCAGCCTTGCGCGACGCCGCGGGATCCGAGTTGGCGGCGATCTGCAATCTCGATCGCTCCCGTGCCGAAGCCCTCGCCGCTCAGCTGCAACTGCCAGTGGCCTTCTATAGTGATTACGACCAGGCCCTGGACGAAAGCGGCGCCGAGGCAGTTTATGTGGCCACCCAGGTGCCAGCACACGTGCCGTGCTCACTAAAGGCCATGGCCGCCGGCAATACGGCCATCAACAAATGCGCGCCTCTTATCCGCAGAGGCGGCAAATTTCTTTATATCTTACAAAATCCGCGTTAATCGGCGACATCTGCGGAGAAAACATTCTGTGTATTTTGCGGATCCGGCTGGCCGGCGTCATTATGGGCGCGCGCCAAAGGCGAACGAGTCCAGATTGAGACTGTTACCGCAGTTGACGAAGCGTATCAGCTGCCGTCCTTGCCGCAGATGGAACAGGAACGGCCGGCCCTCTGCATCCGGCACCGTGGTCCATGCCCAGTTGTCCTGCCCCGAACTCCAACCGCCTGTTTCCGGAAAAGCCAGCTGGGTCAGATCGGCATGCGGACAGTACCCGTTGACCATAATCGCGCGCACGGCCGTAGGGCCTGACGAACAATGGCGGATATGCAGCGGATATGCACCATCAGCGGGAACCTCGACCGCGTATTCCAGCCAATGGCCGGTCTTATCCCAATTCAGAAAGGCGCGGCCGTCGGCAGCCGTCTTGGCATCGGTCACCGTGACCCGCCCGCCACCCTGGGCCGCAAAATTCTCCGCTTGCACCAGAATGGACAGCCCGGCCGGCGCCGCCGGCAAGGACGGCAGCACCCGCACCGGCAGCGACAGTACCCCGGCCGCAGCCTGCTGTTCCGCCGCGCGAATAGCGTGAACACTGTCGCCACCCCAGGTCAGCTCGTATTCCTGGCCGGCGGCCGCCGGCCACGCCAGCGTGCCGTCCGCGCCGCGCGTAAAGGCCACTAGCGACACCCGGGCGCCACGCCGATCCAGTGCGTGCAGCGACAGGCCTGCCGCCGGCACCAGCGCCAAGCTCAAAGCCACGTCAGTCGTCCGGTCCGTACTGACCACCAGCGCCTGCGCCGAGGCCGCCAGCACCGCCAGCGTCGCCGGCTCGCTAACACTCGCCGCGTAGCCGGGCCCGGCAACACGGCGGCCATGAATCAGCAGGAGCCGAAAAGACGCCCCCGTCCCGCCGGCGACTGCGGCCTGACCATCTGTTTCCAGCTGCACCGGTCCGCCCTGGTCATCGGCAAAAGCCTGCATGGCCTGCCCGGGAGCATCGCTGTGCAGCCACGCATACGCGTCTGCCGCCCCGACCTCAATCCTAGCGGCCTGCGCTTCCGGACTGCACGCCATGGACACGCAACGGGTCTCGCGGGTTTCGGTGGCCGGGAACGGCTGCACGACCGTCACCACGTCTGACCGACCCTGCCATGGTTGACGGAAGATCGCGGTCGGCACCGCCGACATCGGTATGCCCTTCTGCCGGTTCCGCCTGACGTTGGCCGACCATCCCTGTGCCGGCGGCTCCATCTTGCCCGTCACGATCTCCACCGCCAGCTCGGGTTGCGGCCGAGCGGCCAGGCGCAAACCGGCCTTGTCCTTGTTCGTTGCCAAAATCGCCACCCCGCCGTCGTCGTCGACGGCGGCCGTCTCCGCGTCAATGTGATACAGGACTTCCGCCGTGTGCGGCTCCTGGTCGGTCGCGAACAGCGTGTCATGAACGACCCACAGCCCGGGCTTGATGAACAGCACGGCGCGCCGATGCTGCACTGTGTCCAAGACCCTGGTCGCGTTCGTCGCCGGGTTCTGACTGTCGACATACTCGCGCCAGCGGCCCTTCCACCAGCCCTGGCAATAATCAACGCCCGGCGACGAGTGCCACAGCGTGTCGCTGCCCGCAGGCCGGTCGCCCGCCCACGGCAGCGGCCAGACCTTGGCTGCCATGGCATTCTCGCCAAACTGGTCCATGCCGTCAACCAGCACCGTGTTGTGCGCACGCGTCAGCAGCTGGTAGGCCCGCCAGCGCGATTTGTCGTACATGGTCACCCCGCCATCCACCAGCAGCTGCTGCCCGTAAGCCGCCAGCGCCAGAGTCAGCTTATCCTGGTGAATATGCCCCCGGCCCTGCAGTCCGGCGTCCATGTGCAGGACATTGGCCTGAGGATGCCAGCCAGAGCGCATGACATAATGCCCGACCCACTCCTGGCCAAACGAATCCGTCACCGGCGGCTCGCCGGCCTGGCCATCCGTGGCCGCGAACAGGAACTCGGGGCGCTTGAACAGGCGATAGCCGTCCATAAGCTGACGCCTGACGTTGCTGTTGCCGGCGTCATTGAGCGCAAAAGCCACTGCGCCCGGCATGACATTGGCCATCAGATAGACATACATCTTCTCCAAGCGGGAAGCATAATCTGACGGCAGTTCATGTTCCATGCCGTTGAGAACGGCCGCATCATACAAATCGGTAAATTCCCGCAGCGTCCAGTTGCTGTAGCCCAGGGCCAGCTCAAACTGCAGGCCGTCCGGATACACCTCCTCCTGCAACTGCCGGTACAGGCTATCAATGCCGTACTGACGCCAGGCTGCGGCCTCCTTGAACTCTGGAAGCAACAGGCCGGTGACGTATACGCCCCACGCCTCCGCCGTCAGCCAGTTGCCGGTCGATGGCCAGCGCAGCAGATGCCGGGCCTGCTCCACCTGCGATTTCATGATGTTGATGATGATATCATCGGTGAATGCCTCCGCCTCAAGGCAATGCGCCAGGGCATTGGGCCAGCTCGCATGCAGGCGAATGCCCGTATTGAGCGTCTCCCAGGCATGATGATAGGGGCTATTCCCGGATTGCAGCAACAGCACCGGGTTGTCTTCGATCCAGCCGTTCATCTGCTCGGCCAGCTCGGCCGCGTACTTTTCCTCCCCAGTCTCCCACCAGGCCCTGGTCAGATGCTCGAAGTGAAAATGACGGTTGAGCTGGGCGTTCCATTCAATGGTGCGCGACTCGCCGTCACTCATGGCGTTGGCCGACCAGTCAATTCGCTCGCCAAACGCATAGGGATGATCACGAAAACTGCCAATCGTAAATGTCCGGCTGAGAATCTCGTCGGCACGGGCGGTGTTAGGCGCCGCCGACATGACTTTGACGACCAGCCGGCCGCATTCCACCGCCGGAGCATGCACCCACAGCGCCACGGTTTCATAGCCGGACCAGTCCGCCGGATAACGCCGGCACACGACGTCCGGATTCATGTCCGGAAACCACCATTTGCCGGTAGCCGTACCGGCCCGGATGAACTCGCGGTCCTGAAACACCTGGTCCCAGCCCGTCTGAATGGCGTCGAAATCTCCCACCAGGCGCTGCCCGGCCGGGCCGTTCAGCGACACATCGTCAAGATGCAACGCCGTCCCAGCGGGCAAATTCACGGGCGCGTCCCAGCTCAGGTGCAGTCCGCTGACCACCCCCCAGCCCAGCGGCCGGCCCACGGCCTGAAAATCCTCCAGGCGGAGTTCCACGCGCTTCCAGCCGGTCCAGTCCAGGGTAACTGTCGACTGATAACGTCCGCCCGCCCCGGGAACCGCCCGGAGCGTCTGCGGTGGCAGGCCCCGCCCAGGACGATCTCGGGGATCAACCAGCCAGCGCGGCTCGCGCCGCGTCCGCAGATGCTCACTCAGGGCGTGCCGCGCCGCCGCATAGTCGCCGCCCGCCAGCGCCGCCTTGACCCCGGATAGCTCAGGATGACCCGTGTCCACTAGCGCGAAAAATTCCTCGTCCGACAAACGCGGCCCGCGAACGTTGACGATGCTAAAATCCTTGACCAGCCGAAGATCACTGATGGTAACGACGTTGTCCGCGTCCGGCGGATTGTTCCCGATCCAATCGCGGTGGAAATCCACGCCGTCAATTTGGTCCAGTCCGCGTGGCGAACGAACCCGGCTCAGCTCCGCCAACGGCAACACCAGCTCGTGCGTGCCGGAGAAACGCGCTGGCAACGCGAACGAAAAGTAGTCCGGCCCGGGCATGTCCCGATTCTCAGACCTGATGATAAGCGAATAGCGCCCGGCTAGCGGCTGCCGGCAGGACACGGTCAGGGCCAACGCGTGATAGGCGCTCCAGTCCGCAGGCACGCGCTGCAAAGCCACCCGCGATTGGTCGCGAAAAACATGCACAAGGGTATCCCGACCGTCAATCGCCTGCAACGCCCCGGCCGGCACAACCCCCGCCGCCCGCAAGTCGAAAAGCAGCTGCCCGTCACCTGCGCTCGCCTGCCCCGCTGTATTCGCCTGCGCGACCGCGGCCAACCCCACCAGCCAAGTTGCAGTCATCATGACCATCAACGCCTTTCGCTTGCCAATCATGCGATCACTTCTCCTGTCCGGCTTTTGCCTTGCCATCTATCCGCTGATTATGCCGAAGCAGCAGAATTGATTAAGTATAGTGGACCCCATAAATAGGACAAGGCGATAAAAGAAGATGCACTGAAAGTTGGGCTCGGGCCCCTTGGGGACGCCAGCGTCCAATCGGTCCCCAATCAGTCCAACCGGTCCCCGAGCGTCCCCAGCCTCCAATCGGGTTCCAACTAGTGCCACCTGCCAGATATCATGGCCAACGGCTTGTGGCAGGTGATTCCAAGCCGACTTTAGGCTCGGATGGGCGGCGGAAGAAGCCGTGCTCATCAAGAGAGTTCCCGCAGCCGCCAGTTCAATGCCAGCCTGCGCCTGGAACCCAGGTCAGTGTGCTGGCTTGAGCTTCAATTACTGGTCCGAGTGTTCTGCCCATCGGTGAATCGAAATTTTGGCATCATGCCTTAACCGCGATTACATTCTGTCAATCGCCCAGCCGCAGGGAACACCCGAATGCTATAATTGAAGTACCAGACCCATCGCATAGTCCAAGCGTTCACCCGTCACTTTCAAGATAGCGAGCCCATCTCGTTCATCTGTGCGGAGCGGCGAGAGTCGCCGCCGATTCCGTCCACAAGCCTCTGATTGACACCGACAAGGAAACGGCCTTCGTATTGCAGTCGCCATCCGGCAAGGAGGTATTACATGCACCCTTTTCTGCTTGCAGCGCTGGCCGCCGCCGAAGCCCATTTCCGGGCGGACGCGCGCTGTGTCGGCATGTACCTGCACGGTTCCATCGGCCGCGGAGACACGGATGCCTATTCGGACATCGATGTCTGCGCCGTGATTGAAGACGCGCACTACCCAGCCGTGAAAGCCGAGATGCGGGAGCTTTGCGGCAAGCTGTTCGGCCCAATTGTCGCCTGGCTCCCAGAAGGAGAGCGCCCCAACTACTGCAATTACGCCTTCCTCTTCAAGAACGGCGACGACTTGCTGCTCACGGATTTCGACATCATCTCCCGCTCCCTCTTCGTCGAGCGCAACCAGCCGCCCGACCGCGTCCTCTGGGACCGCACCGGTATACTGCACGAGGTGGCGGCAAAGGTCCACCCCAAGACCACCGTGGCTGCGGAGCGCGTGCTGCGCTTGATCGACACTTTCTGGGTCTATGCCTACCTCGATGGCAAATACTGGTGCCGCCAGGACCTGTACAAGCTGCTTTACGTCCAGGAAACGCTCCTCCGGACGCATGCCCGGGTGCTCAATCTTCTCCACCGCGAAAGCGAAGGCTCATGGTGGGCCGGCGACATGGCCAAGCTGCCTGCCCGGGACCAGCGGCGGATGCGCGTCTATTTCTCGGCGGCGACCCCGGCCGCCGTGGCCCGCTCCCTCGCCCGATCGCTGGATGCCTTCGCAGAGGATGCGCGCCTGCTGTGCCAGCAACTACATGTGCCCTACCCCGCGGAGCGCGAAACCGCCGTGCGCAAGCACCTGCACGCGCTGGGATTGCCGAAGCCCACCCGGAAAGTATAGTGGCCCCAAAAATTGGCCAAAGCCATATGTGAAGAAGTCATTAACCATTGCCCCCCCAGAAGGCCCCACAAATTAGCCAGAAGAAGCGACTTATCGCACCCTGGTTCAAAGCCAAAGTGGCCATGCCACGCCCAGAGAGGAAATGACCATGGCTGAGCTTGCCAACGAGTAAGGCGTCCCCCCACGAACCAGATCAGTCAATCGCGAGAGCAAAAACACACTTCCCCAGCTGAGGTCTATATTAGCAACGCTAAAGGCCGACACCTGGACAAGGAGTCCACAATAAGCGAAGCAGCTACACAAAGAGGTTGGTAGTCTTCACACCGAGCCGGTCTGGGTAATAAAAGTCAATGCAGCAGATCTTGTCCGTCTTGGCGCTGCTCAGCCGCTCTTCTGCGGAGATCCCGCCGGCGGCTTCGCGGCTAAATGCCTCCGCTAGTCCATGCGTCCACTGCTATTTTCATGTTTATTCGTCCTTGTCATTGGGTCCCTTTCACCCTTCTGCCGGCTATAGGAACATGGGCTCAGCAATTTTGGACCAGAAGAGCTGGCCCTCACATCAGATGATAAAAAGGAGTTGAACGACAATGAAAATCAGAGCCATCACCGCAATCGTGATCAGCGCTGCGTCGTGCTTGATGACCAATGGGTGTGGGAAACCGACGCCGAAGCAAACCGACGAACAGCCGGCCAGTCAGACCGCCGCGGCGCCGGTATTGCTCAAACAGACACAATGTCCGGTCATGGGGGGGGATATCAATAAGGACATTTATGTGGATGTCGAAGGCAAGCGGATCTATCTTTGCTGCAAAGGCTGCGAGGAAGCAGTCAAGAAAGAACCATTGAAGTATATACAGCAGATGACGGCAGCCGGCATTGCTTTGGAGTCTGCCCCGACGGCACCTCAGTCTGACGCCGACCAGTAGGGCATCCTAAAAAGCGTGTGCAGTCGTTGTCGCCTATCAGGAGAGCTGATGTGAAAAGGATAATAGCGTATATCATCCTGTCCGGCACGATATGCTGCATCGCGGGTGACAAGACGCCGTCGTCGCCCGCGCCGGAAGTCGGGCTGAGTCTCAGTCAGGCAGTACGGACCGTACTGGCCGTCCACCCGGAACTGGAGGCGCTGCGCCTGCAGGCCGAGGCGGTTGGTGAAGAGAGGGAACAGGCGATGACGCCGCCAGAACCCATGTTATCCTTCGGCCTAATGGACATGACGAATGCAGGCAGTGACTGGACTGATGCCGCCGAGAAACGGGTCACCCTCGAACAGAAAATTCCCTGGTACGGCAAGCGTGAACTGCGTCGGCAGATCGCCGACCGGAAGTACGAAGGCGCCGGTCATGCACTCGCCGCCCAGGCATTGCGGCTGCAACGCGAAACCAAAGAGGCATTCCACAGTCTGTATGCCATTCGTCGCACCCTTGCCGTCACCCGTGCCGATGAGCAGGTTATACAGCGCATTGCCGATCTGGCGGAGGCCCTCTATGCGACCGGCAAACGTTCGCAAAATGATTTTATCAGAGCGGAGGCGGAAAAAACGGTTCTGCGGCAGTCCCTCATAGAGCTTGATGCCCAGGAAGCTGTGCTGGGCGCTACGCTGAATGTGCTGATGAACCGGCCCCCGGAGCATCCTGTCGAGACCTTGTTACCGCCGCCAGAGTGGCCAGCCCTGGATGCATGGTCGTCAGATTTGCGCGAGGCGGCCGAAACTCGTCCGAACGTTCTGACTGCACTTGCCAGAAGTGCCATGTATGGACAGCAGGCCGAACTTGCGCAAAAGGAATTCTGGCCCGATCCGATTGTGAGCGTGGAATACCGTGGCAACCGATCGGGTGAGGATATGCTGATGCTGATGGTCGGCTTTGATTTGCCGGTCTGGCGCTCCAGTCTGCGTGCAGGCGTGCGGCAAGCAAAACTGCTGCGCCAGGCGAATCTGGCAGAAGCCCGAGTCGCCGCGCAGGAAAACGCCCTGCGGATTGAGACGGCGCGGATTGCCCTCCAGGCTGCGCAGCGAAGCCTTGAACTCTATATCAATGAATTGTTGCCGCAGGCAGATGCGGGTTTCCAAGCAAGCGAGGCTGGTTATCGCAACGGGCAGGTCACTTTCACCGAATTGCTTGAGCAACACCGGATACTACTGGCAACCAGACTCAAAATCATCGCCACTAAAGGGGAAATAGGCAGACAGACGGCGCGCTTGGAAGAGGCCACGGACGTCATCGCAATCGGCGAAAATGGAGAGCGACGACCATGAAGAAGAAAAAAATCATATCCACCCTTGTGCTGCTTGTCTTCCTCGTCGCCGTCGCCCTTGCCGGGTATCTGACCGGTCGGAATGACTTTTTGAGGCGATTGTCAGAAAGCCCAGTCACCGGCTCCCCGGTCCTGGCCGCTCCCCAAGTCTGGATCTGCTCCATGCACCCGCAAATTCGCTTGAGCGGACCGGGGCGTTGCCCGATTTGCGAGATGCCGCTGATTCCGTCCGATTCCTCCGCCCAGGATTCGGGAGAGATTCCGTCCCTTCAGCTGAGCGCGCAGGCATTGGCGATGGCCCGAGTGGAAACAACGCCGGTAGAACGCCGAGAGCTGACGCACGCCCTCCGGGCAGTCGGTAAAATCAGCTATAACGAGTCGTCGCTGGCCACAGTAACTGCAAGGGTCAATGGCTATGCGGAAAGACTCTTCGTCGATCTGACCGGCATTGAGATCAAGGCGGGCGATCATTTGCTGGAAATCTACAGTCCGGAATTGATCACTGCCCAGCAGGAGATGCTGATTGCCCTGGGAACGGCAAATCAACGCCTGGGGAGTTCTCTCGTCGAGTCGTCCCGCCATAAACTGCGGCGTTGGGGGCTGACCGAGGAGCAAATTGACTCCCTTGCCACAAAAAAGCAGATTGCCGAGCGGGTAACCATCTATTCGCCGATAACGGGAACGGTTCTGGCTAAAATGGTGGTGAAAAACAGCTCTTTCAGGGAGGGCGACGTCCTCTACCGGGTCGCCAATCTTGATGTCGTCTGGGCTTATGTCGACGTATATGAATACGATCTACCCTGGATACGCTACGGCCAGACGGTAAAATTGACGGCGGAAGCCCTCCCCGGCCAGGAGTATGCGGGGCGGGTGTCCTTTGTGTTGCCGGTAGTAAATGAGTTGACGCGGACGATCCAGGTGCCCGTCTATATTGTCAATCCCGACCATGCCCTCAAGCCAGGCATGTTTGTCAGTGTCACCATCCAGTCGCTGCTGCAGGCCGATGGGCAGGCAGCGCCGACCGGCGTCGAAGGGCAGTTCACCTGTCCGATGCACCCACAGGTACTGAACCGGAGCGAGGGCGAGTGCCCGCACTGCGGGATGTCATTGGTCTTGATTCCCGGTGCCGCCAAGGCCCCAGCGGAGCCGACAGCGGCTCGCGACAAACCCAAATACGCCTGCCCCATGGGCTGCGAAGGAGACAAAACCTATTCCGAGCAGGGTAATTGCCCGGTCTGCGAGATGAAGCTGACGGCCGTGAAATCCCCATCGTCGCTTAGCTCCGGCGGCCTGCTTGTCATCCCGGCTAGTGCCGTGCTGGACTGCGGCAGCCGTCAGCTGGTTTATGTCGAAAAAAAACACGGTTTATTCGAGTCGCGGGAGGTCGTGCTGGGACCACGGGCCGAGGGCTTCTATCCCATTCTGCGCGGCTTGACCGAGGGAGAACGGGTGGTGACCCGAGGAGGCTTCCTGATCGACAGCCAATTTCAAATCAGCGGACGGCCCAGCCTGCTTTATCCGGGCGGCTTGACCGGCGATCTCCCGACGGGGCCAAAGCCGGGAGCAAATACCGGCATGGGCGGTGTGTCCGACCATCCGGCCGCCGAGCCAGCTCACCACGAGCATAAATAGGAGGAACCGGCCATGGTCAACGCCGTAATCCGCTGGTGCCTGACGCACCCGTTGGCGATGACAATAGCGCTGCTTGCCCTGCTTGGGGGCGGCTATTATGCGCTCAAACACACCCGGGTTGATGCCATTCCTGACATTGGCGAAAAACAGGTCATCGTCTATGCAGACTGGCCCGGCCGCAGCCCGCAGGATGTGGATGACAAGGTGACCTTTCCTCTCGCCACCAGTCTGACCGGCACTCCGGGCGTCAAGACCATCCGCTCCATGTCTGGTTTCGGTTTTGCCATGGTCTATGTGATCATTGATGATCGGGTTGACTACTATTGGGCCCGGTCTCGGATACTCGAACGGCTGAACATCGCCCGCTCACGGTTGCCGGCCGATGTCATCCCGGAGCTCGGACCCGACGCAACCGCACTGGGACAGATTTTCTGGTACACCCTGGAAGGTGAGGGATTTGATCTGGAGGAACTGCGTTCGCTGCAGGATTGGTATGTTCGCTATCAGCTTAATGCCGTCCCCGGCGTCAGCGAGGTCGCCAGCGTGGGAGGATTTGTCAGACAATATCAGATTGATCTGCATCCCGATCGTCTCCGCGCCCATAACGTCACTCTCATGGATGTCTATAATGCGGTCTCCCGCAGCAACGTCGATGTCGGCGCCAAAGCAATTGAACACAATGGCGTCGAGTCATTCATCCGCGGCGTCGGTTTTATCAAAAGTCTCGATGACATTGAAAAAATCGTCATTCGACAGCAGGAAGGCACGCCGTTGACGGTGCGAAACGTCGCCACAGTGCAGCTCGGCGGCGACTTTCGCCGCGGCGCTCTGGACAAGGCGGGCATGGAAACGGTCGGGGGCGTCGTCAGCATGCGCTACGGCGAAAATCCTAAGGAGGTGGTAGAACGGCTGAAACAGAAGATTGCCCAGCTCGCGCCGGGACTGCCCAGCCGTTTATTGGCGGACGGGCGCCGCTCCGGGGTGCGTCTCGTCCCGTTCTATGACCGCTCCGACATCGTCAGCCAGACCATTCAGACGCTGAAAGGAGCCTTGGGCGAAGAGCTTCTCCTAGCCAGCCTGGTGATCCTATTTTTCCTGCTGCATCTGCGCACGACGCTGACGATATTATCGACGCTGCCCTTGGCGGTGGCCCTGACCTTTATTCTCATGAAGTTCTTCGGTATCGACAGCAATATCATGTCCCTGGCAGGCCTAGGCATCGCCATCGGCGATGTGGCCGATATTGGCATCATCATGTCGGAAAACATCTACCGCCATGTCGCCTCAGCTACGGACGAGGAAAAACAGGGCAAAGGCTATTTCAAACTCGTCTATAATGGCGCAACCGAAGTCGGCGGAGCCATTGTCACCGCTGTTTCCAATACCATCGTGTCCTTCCTACCGGTATTTTTTCTGACGGCTCAGGAAGGCAAGCTGTTCCGGCCGCTTGCCTTCACCAAGACCTTTGCCATTGGCTCATCGGTGGTGCTAGCCGTGACGGTGGTTCCTTTTCTCTGCTACCTGCTTTTCCGCCCCGTCAAACTGCGAAACAGGCTGGTCTGGGGAGGATCCGCCCTTATCGGTTTGGCCGTGATGGTCATTGTCCGGGCCGCCTTTGTCTTCGGCCTGGGAGTGACCAGTCAGGGCTGGCTGATTGCCGCAGTCACCGGCGTCGGAGTGGCGCTCTGCTGCGTGCGGATGACTCGGGAAAAATTTGTGCCGTTGGAACGGAATCGTGTTTCACGGGGAATTAACCGTATTTACGTTCCGGCGCTGACCTGGATTCTTGATCATAAAAAAACTTTTCTGATCCTGCCCTTTCTGCTTTTGGCCTGCGGGCTTAGCGTCTGGCTCGGCATCGGCCGCACCCTCTATCCCCTGGAATGGCTGGTGAATCTGGCGTCCCGCGAACTGGCCTCGCCGGGATTGTGCACGGTTATGCAGGTGCCCGCCAATGCTGGAATCAAGCGACCGCTGCTGGAATTGTCCCACCTGGCCTTGGAACAGGTCGCTGACGGCAGCGGTCGCCAGCGAGGACGCCTGCTCTGGCGGCGCCAGGACCCCAGTGAGCAGGCAGCCGAAAAAGCGGCTGGACTAATGTCACTGAATCGGCGGCGCATTCTGCCTGGCATCGGACGGGAGTTTTTCCCGCCTTTGGATGAGGGGTCATTTCTGTACATGCCATCGCTGCTGCCCCAGGCTTCGCTGGCGCAGGCAATTGAGGTCAACAGCATGCAAGACCGGGCGATAGCCCAGGTTGCGGAAGTCGAGTCGGTGGTAGGCAAGGTGGGGCGAGTGGAGTCGGCGCTAGATCCGGCGCCGATCGGCATGATCGAAAGCATCATTATCCTCAAGCCGGAAACGGAGTGGCGCCGCCTGCCGGTCCGGCGTTTCTTCTCCAGCTGGCCGGACTTTTGCAGAGTGCCTCTTGCCCGGCTGTGGCCGGAATCCCGGAGGATTCATAAAAGCGAGATTCTGGAAGAGTTGCAGCAGGTCACAGCCATTCCCGGCGTTCTGCCGACCTTCTTGCAACCGATTCAAACCCGGCTGATCATGCTGCAAACCGGACTCAGGGCCATGATGGGCATCAAAATCTACGGCTCTGACCTGCGTGAAATTGAGCGCGTTGGGCTGCAGATGGAACAGCTTCTGCAAACGGTGCCGGGAGCAGTCGATATCGTTGCCGACCGCATTGTCGGCAAACCCTATCTGCAGTTGGAGATTGACCGGGAACGGATCGGACGCTACGGCGTGAATATCCGCGATGTGCAGGATGTCATTGAAATGGCACTGGGCGGCGTCAATCTGATGGAAACAGTCGAAGGACGCGAACGCTACCCGATCCGAATCCGGCTGGCGCGCGACTTTCGCGAAGATGCAGAAGCGATCAGCCGCATCAGCGTGCCGACAGCCACCGGCGCACAGGTTCCCATGGCGCAACTGGCGACCATCACGACCGTTCTCGGTCCCCAGGAGATCAAGAGTGAAAAAGGCCTGCTGGTTGGCTATGTCACGCTGAATACGCGCGAACGCGACGAAGTATCAGTCGTCAATGAGGGCGAAGCGTTGCTCCGGCAGGCTCTGAAAGATGGCCGTCTGCAGATGCCACCGGGGTATTACTGGGAATGGTCAGGACAGTTTGAAAACCAGGTGCGGGCCATGAAGCGACTAAAAATACTGGTTCCCTTGACGCTGCTGATCATGTTCGGCATGCTGGTTATGGGATTCAAACGATGGTGGATCGCACCGATCATCTTTTTCGGAATCCTGGTGTCAGCCAGTGGTGGTTTTATGATGCTGGCACTCTGGGACTACAACCTGTCCGTTGCAGTCTGGGTGGGCTTTCTCGTGCTCTTCGGCGTTGTCGATGACGACGGCGTGATGATTGCCACTTATCTCGAATCCGTGTTCAAGGACAGGCAGTTCGCGTCCGTACAGGAGATTCGTGCCGCAGTCATTGACGCCGGACTGAAGCGCATCCGTCCCTGCTTGATGACCACAGCGACAACGGTCTTCGGGTTGCTGCCAATCTTCTGGGCGACCGGACGCGGCTCAGACGTCATGCAACCGATGGCAATACCCTCTGTCGGCGGTATGGCGGTCAGCATAATCACCCTTTTTATCGTACCGTGCCTTTTCAGCGCCGTGGAAGAGTGGAAATGGAAACGCCGGCATACGACTATGAGCGAATTGCCGGCGGTAGCAAGCTTGCCAAGCTCTGACTGAAAATGTATCGCCCGGCCAAGAACGCACAGCACAATGAAGCTATAGCGGACCCCAAAAATAGGTCAAGGCAAAAAGTGAAGATGGACTGAAAATCGGGCGCGGGACCCGTAGTCCAATCCATGGGACCATGCCTTATGAGTCGTGAGTCCTCACCCCAACGCCGCGCTTAGCGGTCCCCAGCGTCAAGACGTCACCCTTGCGATTGGTCCAGGCGACCGCAAGCGGCCGCCTCCACGGAACCGTCCCAATCACCTTGGTGCCAGTCCCAAGCGTCCCAAAGCCTCCAGAGCGTCAAGACGTCCCCAAGAGTCCAAGGCGTCCAACGAGTCATTCTCCAGCGTCCCGAGCGTCCCCGTAGTCCAATCCATGGGACCATGTATGAGTCGTGAGTCCTCACCCCAACGCCGCGCTATCTGGTCCAAGCGGATAAAAAAATCACTTGAGGTAGAAGGCCGCAAGGGGGCGGCAGCCGCGTTGGGCCATGAGGTCGTCCCAGTGGCCGGGCAGGTCAATTTGGCGCTTCGGCCGCTTCGCGGCGGTGAAACGCCAACCCGAGCAAGTGCCGGCGCTTGCCGGCGAATGGTGTAGGGGCGGACCTATGTGTCCGCTCGCGTGAGTGCCGGCGAATGCCGGCGAATGGTGTAGGGGCGGACCTATGTGTCCGCCCGCGTGAGTGCCGGCGCTTGCCGGCGAATGGTGTAGGGGCGGACCTATGTGTCCGCCCCAGCCACCGCCAGATCGAGTGCCGGCGAGTGCCGTCTTTGAGCGCTGAAGGCGCTTGCCCTGGGCTAAGGCACCACCCGAATTGAGCCATGAGGGGCGACCTATAAACAGCTCCGGGGGCGTAACGTAAACGACGGCGAAGACGTTTCATCGGGTTCCATTGCCTCTTTGGCCGCAGTCAGCTTCGCCGACTGCGGCCAAAGAGGCCCTGGACTTTGGACAATCTTGCACGGACTCCTACGCAACGTCCGGTGCTGATTTTTTTCCCTCCGCCAGCTCGCTTTGCATTAAACGCACCAGATCGCGCAGGGATGGACGGGTGACCGGGTCGTTTCGCCACCGTTCTCGCGTTGGGAATGCCTCGTTTCGCTTGTCATCGTAGAGTCGTATGCTTGCCAGAAGCAAAGCGGCATAGCAAGCCGAGATGAAAGCGGGCACTTTAGCTACTGAATCTTTGTTCCACACCTGGGCTTTGCCAATGCCAAGTATTGCTTTCTGGTCTCGAAAGCTGACTTCGATCTCCCAGCGAAGCAAGTAAGCCCTTATAGCCTGTTCGATCGTGATCTTGTTTATGGCACCGGTTACGACCAGGAAGGCAGGCTGCCGATAGAGAGTGCGCCCATTCTTGGTCAGACGATAGGGAAAAGGCTTAATGACTATGAGATTACAGGGCTGATCGTGGGTCGCACCCGGCCACCTGACGTTTTGGACGCACTTGTAATGCACGGCAAGTTTACGTCCGTGCTTGAATACCTCCATGGTCCGCGTTTCGTAGTTGTCGCTGGCAAGAATATCCTTGGGTGAAGGCAGACGTTGGCCGTACTTGCGATTGCCTTTGCGTTGTTCGGGGCAAAGAGGCTCGACAAAGACCGTGTCCTTCCTCGCTCGCGCGACGATCACGGTGTTGTGAGGAGGATCAGTCAGGAAACAGCTGTTGGCAAAACTGCCGTCGGCGCTTTGGATAAGGACACGGTCGTAACCGCCAGGTATTGCGTCGATTGCCCCACGAAGGGAAAAAAGCTGCTGGCGACCGCGCACACTCATGTTGTGCTTTTTCTTCTCTTCCTTCAGTATCTGTTCCTCCTCCGGACTTGTCACTTTTCCAGCCTTGACCGGTGGTGCGTGTCTGAACGCCACGGGTACGGCTCGACTGGAGTTGGGATCAGAGCCGTGGCACATGATGGTCGTTTCCAGATAGCGCTGGCCAATGACCAGATTGACATGAAACGGGGGGCTGATAGGGTCCCGGGCGTAAGCAGTACCGGGGATTTTTTTGCCGGTCTTGCGCACGAGCGTATCGTCGATGGCGGAAATGATGGGGTCGTAGACTGGGCAGAGACTGACGGCCTCCTGGATAATGGGCCCGAATATGCCTTCACAGTCCCATTTACTCCGGGAGAAAAGTTTATAGAACGCGCTCCAGTGGAACACCATATCTAGAAAGTTAATGGCGCTGGTTATGGTTTTTGGATGACTGGCGCCCAAAAGGCCGATGCCTATCGTGACAAATCGCTTTCGTGACCGAACATCCTTGATGCCCACGCTCAGAGTCGCCAAAAAGGCACGCAACCACACAAGCAGCGATTTGTTTTCCATGGCTAATCGTCCTCCTCTTGGTCCAGCAGTGCAAATTCGTTGCGTCCTGTACGCCGGAACGTGTGTCCGTCGAGAACCTTCTTGGTCATCGCCGACACGATGGACTCGCGACGCAGCTTCACGCCATGGCGCTTCTGCACGCGGTCAAGGATCTCATTGATGTGAAGAGGCTCCCCCGCTTCTCGGAGTATATCACTAACTAGTAACATGTTAGATATTTTTCCGGCTGCCTTTCGGTTCGCTTCCAGGCGACCGTCCAAACCTTTGGCCGAGCGCAATGCCTTTAGGCCGGATTCAAGCATTGTTTCCAAGACATTACAGAGATCGTTGCCGCTGATTTCTTTTGCCATACCCGTAGCCTTTCCTTGTTGTGACCAGACACGCCAGCATTCAAGCTACGGGTAGCATAATACGGAGTAGGTAGAATGCAAATTCATTTTTAGATTTATTTTTAAACAAAAAAATTGTCCAAAGTCCAGGCCGCGCCGCTTGCGGCGCGGATTCCGCCGTTCTGTGCCGCGCCCCCGTTCTGTGCCGCGCCGCTTGCGGCGCGGATTCCGCCGTTCTGTGCCGCGCCGCCGTTCTGTGCCGCGCCGCTTGCGGCGCGGATTCCGCCGTTCTGTGCCGCGCCCCCGTTCTGTGCCGCGCCGCTTGCGGCGCGGATTCCCCCGCGCCGCCGTCACGGACCAAACGAGATGCGCTGGCCGTTATCCTGCGATGCTTGGTCTTCTTATGGCTATACGTTTGGTTGTTCGTAATAACTTCAAAAGGGCGAAAAAGTCTCCTTAATTCCGCCTTGTTGGGTGTTGTTCTCTTTGCCTATTGGAGATAGGAAACCACAGCCCAAGACAAAACATTTTCGGCCATCGTGGTTGGCAGAAACGCGGCCATTTTTCGTGGCAGGCAACAACCCATTGATATTGGTTGTCCCTGTGGCCTTTTTGATCGCCCAGCCGGAAACCATCATCCGATTGGCATTTGAGCGCTGAAAGCGCGATCTATGATAGCCCAGGGCAAGCGACGCCGAAGGCGGAGCGGCGCCCTGGGTAGAACGCCATTATTGTTCGTGTTTCTCGGCCTCTTTGGTCTCAGTCGGCGAAGCTGAATGAGACCAAAGAGGCAATGGAACCCGAGGTAACGTCTTGAATAGACCGGACGCGGTAAATACTCGGTGCCGCGGCGGACCTGCATGTCCTCGGGCATGGACGCATGGCCGGTCGTACGGATGCCTTCCGCTCCGGCAACGACGAAGAATTCCTGCGCCCGTTTGTTCTTCTCAGAATTCTCCGTGTGGACCGCGAGAAGGTTGTTGCATTCCTTGGTTTTGCTTATGCTCCACCGCCGCCCGCCTTCACATGTGGCCTTGTCTAATTTTAGCGCCCCGCTATATTCAAGCACATGCACAAAAACAAGTCCGTTCAGCTTTGATTTCATGCACCAGCCCCTTTTTGAAAATGGCTCCCGCAGTTAGCAGAAACCACATTCAATGCTGTTCAATTCCTACATTTTTATTTTAGTCTTTTGTCCAGCAGTCATTTCTCTTTACTTCCTAGCAACAAAGCGGCAAATTCGTTGCGCAAAAGTCGGCTTGGTGCTTGCTTCGTTGTTTTTTTACAGCTACTTCAAACTGGCTTATCTGCCAATTATTGTTTTTTCGATACTCTTCAATTTTTACGTTGGCCGTGTGCAATACCGCGCACGCGACCTGGGACGGCACCATTGTGAGCGCTGGATCCTGGCTCTGGGTGTGACAGTCAACCTCGGCATCCTGTTTTACTTCAAGTACTACGCCTTTACGATCAGTATAATCAACCCGCTTATTGGCACGTCGTGGGCCTGCGCCAAGATTCTGTTGCCGCTCGGCCTCAGTTTCTACACGTTCCAACAGCTGTCATTCTTGGTTGACAATTACCGCAGCAACCAAGTGCACTATGGCTTTTGGGATTATGCGCTTTTTGTTACGTTCTTTCCACAGTTGATCGCCGGCCCGATCGTCCTGCCGGTGGAAATGCTGCCGCAATTCGACGACCCCACAAAAAAAGCGATCAATTTCCGCAACTGGTCAGTCGGCCTCTTCCTCTTTTCCTGCGGACTGGCTAAAAAATGCTTCATTGCCGACACCCTGGCGATATACTCAAACCTCGGCTTCGACTCCAATTCGATCCTAACGTTTGCAGAAGCGTGGGTGGTCGCGCTGGCCTTTTCACTCCAGCTGTACTATGATTTTAGCGGCTATTGTGACATGGCGATGGGCCTGGGCCTCTTTTTCAATATCCAGCTGCCATTGAATTTCAATTCGCCCTACAAAGCCGCCGATTTCCAAGAATTCTGGCGGCGCTGGCATATCACGTTAGGCCGCTTCATGCTCAACTATTTGTACATACCCTTGGGAGGCAATCGCCGCAGTTCGGCAAGAACACTGATGAATCTGCTGATCGTCTTTACCCTGAGCGGAATTTGGCATGGCGCCGGCGTGCTGTTTCTCGCTTGGGGAGCGCTCCACGGATTCGCTATACTCACCCATCGGATGTGGAAACGTGTCGGCTGGGGACGATTTTGCCCGACGGGTGGCATGCCCCGAGTAGCGGGAATTGCAGTGACCTTTGTTACGGTAACCATTTTCTGGGTCTTTTTCCGCGCGCAAAGCTGGACCCGGACAGTCAGCATCTTGCGCAGCATGTTTTCTTTCCACCGTCTCCAATGGCTGTCTAACGACTTCAAAGTAGCGGCTTTCGATGCGACTTTTTCAGTCAACAAAGTCGGCGCCATCCTCGTCGCCAGCATGATGATGGCATTCTTCTGCCCAAATTCGCTCGAGTGGTCACAGCGAATCAAAACGCCATGGAAAATGGCGTTTCTAACTATCATCCTTTTTATGCTGGGCTTTATTTTCGTCGGCCGGCGCGTGCCATTCCTGTACTTCAATTTCTGACCTGACATCTGCAATGGAATATAAAAAAACATTCTGGATCACGATCGCGCTGCTAGCGGCCGCCATAGCATCAATCGCCCTTTTCATCCACGCCGCGGATATCTACGGGACGCGTGAAAACATTCTCCTGGCGGGCATTCCCGAACGTAGCTACCACGCTATCACCGCCCGCAATACGCAGTACGACGCGGCTGTTTTCGGATCGTCGGTGTCGGAAAATTTCAAATGCAGCGAAATAGACCGGGCCTTCGACGTCCACTCAATGAAATTTACCCTGCAGGGCGGCTCGGTAACCGAACGCGCCTACATCTGGAATTACGTCAACCAACAACAGCCACTTAAGCTGATGATTTCAGATATCGCAGAACAAACTTTTGCCACGACGACACCCAATTTCCGCATCGACCAAAGTCTCTACGAAACCAACCATATACAACTCCGTGAGTATCTCTCGGCAGACAACTTGAAAAACGCTATCTACAAAGTCTTCCTCGGCGTCCGCAGCAAAACCGACCGCGATGGCCTATATACGTGGCACCAAAATTTTGAATTCGGCAAAAAACGCCTGGCACGCCTTTTTTATCATGTGGATATCAGCAGGACCACTTGGCCGGAATCACTCCGTATCGAGGACTTACAGGCCAATCTTAGGCAAACCCTCCTGCCTTGCATCCGCCGCCGGCAGACGCCTGACAGCCGCATCATTTTCTTCTTCCCCCCCTATTCCATATTGCATTACCAGCCCAATGCCCTCGACCGACGGATGAAATTCAAGGCGGTAATTATGGACGAACTGCTCGCCATCGACGGACTCGATCTATACGATTTCCAGGCAGCGGAAAATATCGTCTGTAACCTTGGTCTTTACCGTGATGACATACACTACGATGAAACGGTCAATTCCTGGATCGTTAGCGAATTCGCCTCGTCACGCTTCTTGGTCACACCCAATCGGAAGGACGAATTCATTGAACGGCATCGACAGATGGTCAACTCCTACGACTACGCCGCGACAGCCGCCGAACTCAAACAACTCGCCCATAAATGAAAAAATGTCTGCGCTGCGCTGCGCTGAGCTGAGCTGAGCTGCGCTGCGGATAAAACAATCGGCCCTAATCCACGCCATCCACAGGTACAGTTGACCCCAAAATTGGCCAAGGCAATACGTAAAGAAGACTGATGTTTGGACTATAAACGCCGGAGACACTTGAGAACGTCGGGGACGCCGCCCTGTGCCGCGCCGCTTGCGGTGCAGAATGCAAAACCCTTCTCCGGCCAACCGCCGGGGGCTCAGTTCCTCGCCGAGAAGCGCAACAGCGAGGTGAATGCGTCTTCCGTCCGCGGGAGAGACGGGTGGACGGTAACTCGTATGTCCAGCTTCTCGCATGGGCCACGCAGGAGGGAGGCTATCTGCGCCGTACGTACGCGGAGTACCTCTGGCCGGAGGTTTCGTTTCACCAGCGCAGCGAGCAGCACCCCCGCCGCTCGACGGTGGACGGTAGCCAGGGTCGGTACCGGCGCCATCATTTCGCAACCGATGACGGTACCGCCATCCCGTTCAACTACCAGCAAAACGGAGGGAAAAAAAGGACGCTCTGCGCGGCCATCCTGGACGGGATTCGGCAGCATGCGGATATCGACTTCGAGTTCATTCTTGACGACGGGTAAGCGCCTAACGCGTTCCAGGAGGTCTTCATTTAAGTCCGAGACGATCTCAGGCACGGCCGGGCGGGCGATCTTGACCATGCTTTCCTGCCATTCGCTGCTTCCGGCTTGGCTGACCGGCGTGCGCATCAGAAAGACGTGCTCGTCCATGCCCAAGTTGGTCAGGCGATTCAGCCCATCCACATCGTCTTTAAAGCGCGGAGCCACGGCAAGAACCTGTTCGAGAGCAAGAATGAGCAGGCGCAGTTCATCGCTATCCACCTGCCACGGGAACTGCCCCGGCAAAAAACTGCGGAAACAGGGCCAAGCCTGCTTGCCGCGAAACCTGAGCTTCAATTGCTTGATAATCCGCATGTCCGCGGGAACCAGGTAGTCCCGGTCCTCAAATGACAGCTGTAACTGCGATGTCTCGAGGATCGCATCGGCGTTGGCACCCGGATCGTCAATCATATCAAGGATGTGAAAAAGGTCTTCCACGCGCCGGTATACGGCGACCGCAAAATGCTCGCCCTCCTGCCCCATAATGCTGATAAAGTGCGGCGAAGCGTCTTTGGGATCCACAAAACCCAGATGGGCATTGTCATACATCCAGACCCAGGGTGCCAGGTCATATACTTCACTGGCCAGCCTGTAGGCGCGCCGCCATTGCTCAATAGTCGGTTTTTCTGCACTCATCGGACTCATCTCCAATATGTTCGAACAGATTGCACGGTTTCTGGAGGTTTATACCAACCGCACTATGTTACCGCCAAAGCCGTATCCGATGGGCGGCGCGCAGCCGTTGGACGCCTCGACAGAACGACGCCGGCGGCATCGGCCCGTTACTATCAGTCATCAAAGCGCTTTTTGCCACAAACCCAGCGATCTTCACAGCGCTTTTTGCCACAAACCCGGCAGAACCAAACAGCAGTACTGGAACCGCCAAAAACGATTCGAAACCCTATGCAGCACCCTGATTGACACAATAGCTGATTCGATTCCTGTACGGCATATTCCAAGACTGAAATATTCCAGTTTCCTAAAACCGGGAAGAGCCGAAATGCCCCCGGTCCGCGTGAAGCGGATCGGGGCGGTGGCGCGATAGTGTGCGGGTAGTGTCAGTTGCGTGCGGGAGTCCAGTTGTGTGGCAGCAAGGAGTCAATGTCGTTATGCCGGGTGGTGCCGAGGCGGGTGACTATAGTGTACCCACAAAATCGGCCAAGGACATAAGCGCAGAAGACATTGGCCATTGGCTTCCAGCTACCGGTCGCGCTTCATGCCGGGTTAGCCATGGACTGCATCGTCCGTCACCAGCCGATGGCCAACCACGTCATATTGCGGAAGGCAACGGCGGCGGTGTGATGACAAGCCGGCACGCAACCCGTAGCAGGGCGCGCAATCAGCAGCAGAGTGGGACAAACGTTCGTGGCGCGGGTTGCCCGTGTCGTGCTGAGTGGTACAAACGTGCAGCGGCGATAACCTGTGTCGCGCGACACAGCAAACAGAGACGATTTTCGTGTGGCGGCCGGATGCTTCGCGGTGTGGGTGAAAGTAAAACCGGCCGGGGGATAAAAAATTGCGTGCCTGATAATCAGCGAGTTACGCCCTGTGTCTAAATTTGGGGGTGACACAGGTCGCAGACAAGAAATCTGAGCAGTTGAGCAGATTGGAGAGAGAAAAGACGTGAAAAGCTGTGTCTCAGAGATGCTTTGCGGCAAAGGCCCGCCCGCTGCCGGATTTCAAATACTGTTCAAATGCGCGGGCCTTTTCTTCCGATGTAAAGGCAATGCTGGTTTCTATGCGCCACGGTGCAAACGGCGCAGTATGCGGAACCTGTCCACGGTTGTGACGCGCAAGACGATCGGCCAAATCTTCCGTAAAGCCCGTGTAATGATGGGTTTCCGTGGCAATGTCCTTCAGGAGGTAGACGAAATAGTATTTCGACATATTATCCTCCTTGATACGAAAAAGCCGCCAGGACTGGCGGCAAGGAATGCAAACTTTATCTGAAAGCAACGCTGAGGTTGCAGCCCGCCTGCGCTCGCTGGGGCAAGCTACGGCGTGGCATTTTTTTTGCTGGAGCAATGTTGTATCGGAGGAAGGCCCGCCTGCGCTCGCTGGGGTGAGCTACGGCGTGGCATTTTTTTTGCTGGAGCAAAAAAAATGGTGGCAAGGGCCGGGGTCGAACCGGCGACACAAGGATTTTCAGTCCTCTGCTCTACCAACTGAGCTACCCCGCCACGGGCATGTCATAAAAGTGGCGTACCTGGAGGGGTTCGAACCCCCGACCTTCTGGTCCGTAGCCAGACGCTCTATCCAACTGAGCTACAGGTACGCATTTGTTGCTGACGAGTTATTACATTATGACCGAAAACGGGATTTTCAAATAGGCGACGGCGCAAAAAGCGGTGAAAATGTAATCGGTCAGTAACCACCCCGGTGGGGAAAACACCGGGGACAATGTGCAGGAAACCCACGGCCCGCCGCCGCCCAGCCATTCGACCTTGATTTCCGCCGTCCTTTGCGGCAGCGGAGTCATAGCGGGCCATTGATAATAGCCGGGATCGTGGTGACGCCTGGGACCGATGGGACTAATTGGCGACTGTGCGCAGGAGCGAGGACTCACGGACTCATGAGGCATGATCTCATGGATTGGACTATGGGAACTTTTGGGACTGTGGGGAATGACGCCTTGGACGCCGGGGACTGTTTGAGGACTTGTTGGACTCTTGGGAGCGCCGCCGGGGAGGTAATCAGGGAACGTTTGCGTGAGGCTGTTTGGAGGTCGTGTGAGGTCCTGGCCCCATGCGACGGTGCGGGCGGGAGACGGGCGCGCGACAAGACGGGAGACGAGCGCGCGACAGGCCGGGGACCGCCCGCACCACAATCGGGAGACGGGCGCGCGACATAACCGGGCACGTTTACGTGTGGCTGTTTGGAGGTCGTGTGAGGTCCTGAACCCATGTGACGGTGCGGGCGGGACGCCCGCACCCTGGACTTTGGACAATTTTTTTTGTTTAAAAATAAATCTAAAAATTAATTTGCATTCTACCTACTCCGTATTATGCTACCCGTAGCTTGAATGCTGGCGTGTCTGGTCACAACAAGGAAGGGCTACGGGTATGGCAAAAGAAATCAGCAGCAACGATCTCTGTAATGTCTTGGAAACAATGCTTGAATCCGGACTAAAGGCATTGCGCTCGGCCAAAGGTTTGGACGGTCGCCTGGAAGCGAACCGAAAGGCAGCCGGAAAAAGATCTAACATGTTACTAGTTAGCGATATACTCCGAGAAGCGGGGGAGCCTCTTCACATCAATGAGATCCTTGACCGCGTGCAGAAGCGCCATGGCGTGAAGCTGCGTCGCGAGTCCATCGTGTCGGCGATGACCAAGAAGGTTCTCGACGGACACACGTTCCGGCGTACAGGACGCAACGAATTTGCACTGCTGGACCAAGAGGAGGACGATTAGCCATGGAAAACAAATCGCTGCTTGTGTGGTTGCGTGCTTTTTTGGCGACTCTGAGCGTGGGCATCAAGGATGTTCGGTCACGAAAGCGATTTGTCACGATAGGCATCGGCCTTTTGGGCGCCAGTCATCCAAAAACCATAACCAGCGCCATTAACTTTCTAGATATGGTGTTCCACTGGAGCGCGTTCTATAAACTTTTCTCCCGGAGTAAATGGGACTGTGAAGGCATATTCGGGCCCATTATCCAGGAGGCCGTCAGTCTCTGCCCAGTCTACGACCCCATCATTTCCGCCATCGACGATACGCTCGTGCGCAAGACCGGCAAAAAAATCCCCGGTACTGCTTACGCCCGGGACCCTATCAGCCCCCCGTTTCATGTCAATCTGGTCATTGGCCAGCGCTATCTGGAAACGACCATCATGTGCCACGGCTCTGATCCCAACTCCAGTCGAGCCGTACCCGTGGCGTTCAGACACGCACCACCGGTCAAGGCTGGAAAAGTGACAAGTCCGGAGGAGGAACAGATACTGAAGGAAGAGAAGAAAAAGCACAACATGAGTGTGCGCGGTCGCCAGCAGCTTTTTTCCCTTCGTGGGGCAATCGACGCAATACCTGGCGGTTACGACCGTGTCCTTATCCAAAGCGCCGACGGCAGTTTTGCCAACAGCTGTTTCCTGACTGATCCTCCTCACAACACCGTGATCGTCGCGCGAGCGAGGAAGGACACGGTCTTTGTCGAGCCTCTTTGCCCCGAACAACGCAAAGGCAATCGCAAGTACGGCCAACGTCTGCCTTCACCCAAGGATATTCTTGCCAGCGACAACTACGAAACGCGGACCATGGAGGTATTCAAGCACGGACGTAAACTTGCCGTGCATTACAAGTGCGTCCAAAACGTCAGGTGGCCGGGTGCGACCCACGATCAGCCCTGTAATCTCATAGTCATTAAGCCTTTTCCCTATCGTCTGACCAAGAATGGGCGCACTCTCTATCGGCAGCCTGCCTTCCTGGTCGTAACCGGTGCCATAAACAAGATCACGATCGAACAGGCTATAAGGGCTTACTTGCTTCGCTGGGAGATCGAAGTCAGCTTTCGAGACCAGAAAGCAATACTTGGCATTGGCAAAGCCCAGGTGTGGAACAAAGATTCAGTAGCTAAAGTGCCCGCTTTCATCTCGGCTTGCTATGCCGCTTTGCTTCTGGCAAGCATACGACTCTACGATGACAAGCGAAACGAGGCATTCCCAACGCGAGAACGGTGGCGAAACGACCCGGTCACCCGTCCATCCCTGCGCGATCTGGTGCGTTTAATGCAAAGCGAGCTGGCGGAGGGAAAAAAATCAGCACCGGACGTTGCGTAGGAGTCCGTGCAAGATTGTCCAAAGTCCAGGGTGCGGGCGGGACGCCCGCACCACAATCGGGAGACGGGCGCGCGACAGGACGGGGACCGCCCGCACCACAATCGGGAGATGGGCGCGCGACAGGCCGGGAGACGGGCGCGCGACAGGCCGGGAGACGGGCGCGCGACATAACCGGGCACGTTTACGTGAGGCTGTTTGGAGGTCGTGTGAGGTCCTGAACCCATGCGTTGGTGCGGGCGAGACGCCCGCACCGCGGCCGGGAGACGGGGTCCGCGCCACGGCCGGGAGAGGCGCCGGGGAGGTAATCAGGCACGTTTGCGTGTGGCTGATCGGAGGTCGTGTGAGGTCCTGAACCCATGCGTTGGTGCGGGCGAGACGCCCGCACTGCGGCCGGGAGACGGGGTCCGCGCCACGGCCGGGAGAGGCGCCGGGGAGGTAATCAGGGAACGCTTACGCAATGCTATTTGGAGGTCGTGTGAGGTCCTGAACCCATGCGTTGGTGCGGGCGAGACGCCCGCACCACGGCCGGGAAACGGGGCGCGCGATGGGACTGAGGACGGTGGCGCGCGTGTCTTTCACACAGGCAATTATTGGCTCTTTTAGGAGTTTATATCCGTTGCTGCCGGTGGAGGGTTTGGGCCCGCTGCTGTCGGCGGGGGACTTTGGTCCGCTGGGGCGGACGGAGACGGAGACTTAGCCGTTATGACCGGGGTAATTGGGGCGCCTGGTTCAGGCAGGACGACGGCGTGCGGTTGTTTGGCGGCGTTATGGATTGCCTGGAGTTGGTCGTTGATGTAGTTGAAGACGGACTGGAAAGCGTTTGCGCAAGCAGTGCCGTTTCTTGCCGGTAGTGCAATCACTGCCCGGTTGTTCTGGGTTTGCACGTAGAGCAATACGGACTGATCGGAAGTGAAAGCGGGGGCTTTTGCGGAAGGCTTGGCGGAAGGGAGGCCGGCGTCGAGTTTACCAGTGACAAAAGACGTGAGGATGACGCCGTGTTGCGGGCGGCAGGTGTTGATTTGGCCGGTTTCCCACTTTTGGAGAGTTGACCAGCTGATGCCGAGGAGAGGGCTTAACTCTCTCAGGCTCAGGTCCAGGGATTTTCTTTTTTGCCGCAGGAGCCGGGCCAAATCCGGGGTAATGTGGCCATCGAAGACAATGTCGTTTGCGGGTTCTGGGAAGGTACTGCCAGCACTTGCCTCTGCCATGTGTTCTGCTCCTCCGTGCTTTTGCCGGTTACACGCATGTCATGCACTAAACATGCATGGTTATGCATGATACTGTTGCAGGCATTTTCTCTTCCTGGGCATATAATGGACTAATTTGCATGATATTCAATTCGATTATATGATTTTTTTGTTTTTTTAACCTTCCTTATTTGGTGATGATGGAATTTTTGAGCGAAAGGGGTGCGCAGGCGAAGTGACGACATCGGTCAGTAACCACCCCGGTGGGGAAAACACCGGGGACAATTTGCAGGAAACCCACGGCCAGTCGCCGCACATATGGGAGGCTAAGGGGCTGTTCGATAATTACGTTTACATCTATACCCAGGCACGCTGAAAGCGTGCGATAGCGCAAACAAAAAAAGGTGAGGTTCCATTGCCTCTTTGGTCCCAGTCAGCTACGCCGACTGGGACCAAAGAGGCCGAGGAACACGAGCGTAGAGGGCGCGCTACCCAGGGCGGCGCTCCGCCTGCGGCGTCGCTTGCCCTGGGCTATCATATTTCGCGCTTTCAGCGCTTCTGCCGCTTCGCGGCGGAAATGCACGACGAGAAAAGGCTGCTTGGTTGAAACAACAAGTGCCATGGATACCGCTACATGAAGAGCATCGGTTTCATAGGAGTAACCACCCCGGTGGGGAAAACACCGGGGACAATTTGCAGGAAATTCACGGCCAAGCGCTGCCCAGCCATTCGACCTTGATTTCCGCCGTCCTTTGCGGCAGCGGGTTTCATAGGAGTCATTGATATTGGATGCCCGACATGCCGCCGACGTCAACCCCAGGCAAGCTAGTGAGGTTCCATTGCCTCTTTGGTCCCAGTCAGCTACGCCGACTGGGACCAAAGAGGCCGAGGAACACGAGCGTAGAGGGCGCGCTACCCAGGGCGGCGCTCCGCCTGCGGCGTCGCTTGCCCTGGGCTACGATGACAGCGCCCCTCCAGGGCGCTTGCCGCTTCGCGACCAGGGCGCTTGCCGCTTCGCGGCCAGGGCGCTTGCCGCTTCGCGGCCAGGGAAATGTTGGCCGTCGACAAGGTATGACATGAAAGAGCGTTTGTACTGCAATGTGTAAACGTAATTTGTGAACGGCACCTAACCAGGCAACGGGTTTCATAGTAGGTCGGCCCCTACTGCGGGGTGATAGCGCCGCCTTGCGGAGTGCGGGCGATATGCCAGTGTCGGGTGGTGACAGCGTCGAGGAAGCGGCGGTCGTGGCTGACGAGGAGTAGTGCGCAGGGGCATTCAGCGAGAGCTTCTTCGAGACATTGGATGCTGGGGATATCCATGTGGTTGGTGGGCTCGTCCATAATGATCAGGTGGGGCGTTTTGCAGATACCGAGAGCGAGGAGGATCTTGCGGATTTCGCCGGGGCTGGGCTCGCTGCTTTCGAGGAGGCGCTGGGGGCGCGAGCCGAGGCGGCTGACGATGGTCATCAGCTGGCCGAGTGGTTCTTTGGGGAGCGCGGCGACCTCGCGGATGATATCGCGACAGGCTTCCGCGCTGATTTCTTGGGGAACGACGACGAGGTGTTCGGGCTCGACCTTGAGTAGCGGCAGCACGTGGCGGATGAAGCTGCTTTTGCCGCTGCCATTGGGGCCGGTGAGCGCGATGCGGTCCTGCGGGGCGATACTGAGTTCGGGGAAGGCCAGGATGCGGTCGCTGGCGATGTCTATGTGTCCAGGTTCGAGGCGGAGCAGCGCGGCGCGTTGGGAGCAACCGCCATTTTCGAGCCAGATGCCCATCTCATAGACCTTTTTGACGCCGCTGCTTTGGCGGCGTTCTTCGGCTTGGCGGAGGCGCCCGCTCATTTGTCGCAGGCCTTTGTTTTGGGCGCTGTCCTTATCGCTGACCTTAGCGCGGGCGATTTTGTCTTTCGCGTCGTGGTCTTTGGCGGCGACGCTGCTGCGGGAGCCTTTTTTTGCGGATTGTTCGCTGAGTTCGCGGCGGCGTTGCTGTTCGCGTTTGAGGCGTTGCAGTTCGTGCTTGGCGTGGTCGTCGTTGCGGCGGGCGTCTTGTTGTTCGATACCCGACTGCTGTAGGCCCTGGGTAACGCCGCCGGGTCGCATGGCGACATTTGGCGGGTCAATAAAGAGGCACTGACTGCAGAGCGTATCGACCATGTCGCGGTCGTGGCTGACGAGGAGGCCGACACCGCGGAACGCGCGCAGGGCGGTCATGAGCATCTCGCGGGCGTCGCTGTCGATGTGGTTGCTAGGTTCATCGAGGGCGAGCACGGCGGGGTCTTGCCAGAGGGCGACGGCGATTTGGGCGCGTTTACGTTCGCCGTGGCTGAGGGACGGCCAGCGGTCGGGCCAGTCGTCTTCCAGGCGCAGCTGGCTGCAGATGAGGATAGCTTCGCGATTGTAGTCGGCCAGAAGCGCGGCGAGATCAGTGGGGCAGTGGTCGGTACGTTGCGGGCAATAGCAGCAGTCGCCTGAGCTGCGGATCAGTCCGGACTGCGGACTGAGCAGACCGCAGCAGAGTTGCAGCAGGGTGCTTTTGCCCACGCCGTTGGCGCCGACCACGCCAGTCCAGCCGGGGGGGAAGAATGCCGATACGTCAGCCAGAATGGGTTCAGTCGCGCGTTCATAGCGGAAAGAAACGCCTTGGAGTTGCAGGAAAGACTGGGGCATGTGATAGAGCGTCTCTTCAGTCGCGACTGAGCAAATTGTATTTGATGATGTACCAGATAGCGGCGACACCGTCTCGCCAGCCGATTTTCTTGCCGTCGTCGTAGCAACGGGCCTGGTAGGCGATGGGCACCTCGTAGATACGGGCGCGGCGGCGGGCGAGTTTGGCGGTGATTTCGGGCTCGAAGCCGAAGCGGTTGCATTCGAGGGTGAAGCTGGTGAAGAGATCGGCGCGGATCATCTTGTAACAGGTCTCCATATCGGTGAGATGGAGATTCGAGCAGATATTGGAGATGGCGGTGAGGACCTTGTTGCCGAAGTAGTGCCAGAACGTATCCACGAGGATTTCGCGGCCGGAGTAGCGGCTGCCGAAGACCGCGTCGGCCTTATTGTCCATTAGGGGCCTGATCATGACGGGAAATTCGGTGGGGGCGTATTCGAGGTCGGCGTCTTGGATGATGACCGCGTCGCCGGTGACCATTTTTTGTGCACTGCGGATAGCGGCGCCTTTCCCCTGGTTCTGGTCGTGGTGGAGGATTTTGAGGTCGGCAGACGGCGGCATGGCTTCGAGGATTTCGCGGGTGCCATCGCTGGAGCAGTCATTGACGACAATGATTTCAATGTCGGGCAGGCCGCAGGCGCGGACCTGGCCGATGACGGTGGCGATGGTCTGTGCCTCGTTGTAGGCCGGAATGATGACGCTTAGTTTCATGACGTGAAAGACCTGCTGCGGTGAGGTGAGAAGGCGCCGGGGGCGGTTCCGCCCGGGGACAGCCTATACATTAGCTGTGATGGGCCAGTGCGTCCATTGTTCGCCGGAACAATTCGCTCAAAGGGCCTTTACCAAGTATATTTTCCGTTTTGGAACAACGGGCCGGTGTGGACGTCCTAGAGGCGTTATCGCCACCCGCAGACACAGACTTTGGAGGCCCCGTGGAAAACGTATTGTTCATATTTGGCATGATCTGGAAGATCATCTTCATAGCGTTCTTTTTTGGTTTTTGCGTCTTCATCCACGAGTTTGGCCATTTGCTAGCCGCGCTATGGCGAGGGCTGCATGTGGAGAAATTCTCCATTGGTTTTGGCAAGCGCCTATGGGGTTTCAAGCGCTGGGGTGTTGAGTTTGTGGTGAGCATGCTGCCCTTTGGCGGCTATGTGATGTTGCCGCAGCTTGATCCGACGGACGAGCCGAAGACCAGCACTGGCGAGGCGCTGCCGGCGGGCAAACCGAGTGCGCGGGCGATAGCGGCGTTTGCGGGTCCCCTGTTCAACATCCTCTTTGGCTTTGCGCTGGCGACAGTGATGTGGGGGGTGGGCGTCTGGGAACCGACGCCGGCGAATTCCTGCGTGGTATTATCGGTGCCGCAGACCCTGCCCCTGTACCAGGACGGATTGAAGTTCGAAGACACGATCATCGCCCTCAATGGCGAGCCGGTTGAGGCGACTTGGGAAGAGCTCTGTGAGAAGATACCGGTCGATGCGCCGCCGCAGACCCTGACGGTGCGGCGCAAGGACGGCCCGGTCGAGCTGACGATTGCGCCGGTAGCCAATCCCGAGTGGCTGGCGGGCTTACGCGCCGGCCACCGCATTGTCGCCGTCAATGGCAAGCCTTTCAACCGCGGCGTTGACGAAGTGACCAAAGAGTACGTCTATAGCAAGACGCCGGAGGTGACCCTGACCGTGGACAGCGGCGATGGCCAGCAGCGCGATCTGCGTTATTTGCCGGCGCCGAATCCACGGGTTGAAGACCTCGGCCTGCCCTTTTTCACGGCGCGCAATCCCGTGGCTGTCGGCGCGGTGTTGCCGGACAGTCCGGCGGCGCGGGCGGGCCTGCAGGCTGACGACCAGTTGCTGGCGATTAACGGCAAGACCATCACCAGCGCACGCATGTTCCTGGAGGAGGTTCAGACCCTGGCCGGGCAGCCGGTGCGGCTGCTGGTGAACCGCAAGCGGAGCGAGCTGGAGATTGCAGGTATGGAGCTGCCGGCGCGCGTGGGCGACCGCGACATCGGCATGGAGCAGCTCGGCGTAGTTTTCACCGTGATTGTCGAGGCGGTCGTGCGGGACATGCCCGCGCACGCCGCCGGCATCCGTCAGGGCGACCGCATCAAAAAAGCCAACGGCCGTGACATCACCGACAGCGCGATGTTCACCGAGCTCGTGCGCGAAACTCGCGGTGCGCCGCTGACGCTGCTGCTTGAGCGCAATGGCAGCGACGTGGAGCTGAGCGGTCTTGCGGCCGTGCCGCGGGAGATCAATGGCAAGACCATCCATTTTGTGGGGCTGACCCTGTCGGACAACGTCCCGAAGGTCATTGGCCATCCCTCGCCCTGGGCGCAATTCACGGAGGTCGTCAGTACCACTGGCCGTACGCTTGGGCTGCTGTTTTCGCCGCTGACGTCACGTCTGAGCGGCAAAGAGCTGCCGGCGAATCGCGCGCAAGTGAAAGTGGAGCACATGAGTGGCCCGCTGGGCATCGTCATGATGCTCTGGTACAAGTTGAAGCTAGAGGGCATCCGTGGCGGCCTGTCTTTCATCATCCTGATATCCTTCAGCCTGGCGCTGATCAACCTCCTGCCGTTGCCCATCTTGGACGGCGGCCACATTGTCTTCGCGGCAATTGAGGGCGTCACGCGGCGGCGCCTGCCGGCGAAATTCCTCGGCATCATCCAGAATGTCTTTGCTTTTCTGCTCATTGGCCTGATGCTCTACATCACTTTCTTTGACAGCAACCGGCTGTACCAGCGCGCCAAGCTGATGTTCCAGGACAGGAGCGAACAGGTCGCGGAGCCCGCCAAAGCGGCGGAGCCCGCGCCCGCGCCCGCGCCGGCGCCGGTAGCGGAGGACGCGGCGCCATGACGGGTGGATGCAAGCAGTTGCAGATTGCGATTGACGGCCCGGCGGCGGCTGGCAAGAGCACGGCGGCGAAAAAATTAGCGACGCGTCTTGGCGGCTACTACGTGAACACTGGCGACATGTACCGCACGCTGGCCTGGGCGGTGTTGCGGGCCGGCGTCGATCCGCGGGCAGACGAGGCCGGCGTGGCCGCGTTGCTGCCGCAGTGGGACATGCATTACCGGCCGGCGGCCGATGGCGGCCTGCAGCTCTATTTCAATGGCGAGACCGTGCGGCAGGACGACATCCGCGCGCCGGAGGTCGCCGCCGTGGTCAGCTACATCGCGCAGATACCCGCCGTGCGGGCGTGGATGCTGTCCCGCCAGCGCGAATGCCGAGCGCTCGGCGTGATTGTCATGGAAGGGCGCGACATCGGCACGGTGATCTTCCCTGACGCCAAGTACAAATTTTTCGTCACGGCATCGCCCGAAGAGCGCGCGCGCCGGCGTTTTTTGCAGAAGGGCGAAGTCGCCGACGGAGCGACGCTGGCGACGGTCGCTGCTGAGATTGCCGAGCGCGACCGCATTGACTCCACGCGGGCGACGGCGCCGCTCAAGCCGGCGGCGGATGCGCGGGTGCTGATGACGGACGGCCTGGATCAGGATGCCGTCATTGAGGCGCTCTTGGCCCGCATAGCTGTGGAGGACCGTCCATGAGCGCGCAGTGGTTTGGCCAGCTGGAATACCGGGTGCCCTATGCGGACACGGATCAGATGGGCGTAGTCTACTATGCGAACTACCTAGTATATTTTGAGCGTTCGCGCAACGAGCTGATGCGCGCCATGGGCCTGACCTACAAGGAACTCGAACAACGACAGCTGGGCCTGCCGGTCGTCAGCGCCCAGATCGACTACAAGACGCCGGCGCGTTACGACGATGTGCTGACGATTCGCGCCGAGCTGGCGTGGGTCCGCGGCGTGCGCCTACAGGTGAATTGCCGTGTCTGCCGGGGCGACCAGCTGCTGGCGACGGGCCACACCGTGCACGCCGTCATTGACCTGCGCAGCCTGCGGCCCACCCGGGTGCCCGACGAACTGCTGGCCATGTGGTCTCAGGCCGTTCCTGGCGCGGACGAAGCCCCTGCTCCGATCGCTGCGGCCGGCACCGCCGATCGACACCACCCAACGACTGTTCACAACGCGTAAGGAACGCTAATGAGCTGGCATCTTCTCTATCTCATGGCATGGCTGGCGGCCGCGCTGCTCGGGTGGCTGGCGACTTGGTGTTGCCGCTGGCTGGCGCCGCGCTGGGGATTTGTGGACAAGCCCAAGAACGAGGCGCACAAGAACCACCGCCAGGCCACGCCGGTGCTGGGCGGTTTGGGCATGTGCCTGGCCTGGCTGGCCGTCATCGGCGGCGGTATCGTCGCCGTGAGAATCATGCCGGCCGTGATGGGCGAGGACATCCGGCGTTTTCTGCCTGGCATCGCCAGCGTGAAGGGCCCGTTGCTGGTGATCATGGCTGGATCGGTAGCCATCACCGCGCTGGGTATCCTCGACGACCGCAAGGCCATGAAGGCACTGCCAAAATTTCTTGGCCAGGCGCTGATTGCGGGGGTGACGGCGTGGCTTGGCGTGCGGGTGACCTGCCTGGGGCCCAATCCGGTGGTGAACTGGCTGGTGACGACGCTGTGGATTATGACCGTCATCAACGCGCTCAATTTCTTTGACAACATGGACGGCCTGGCTGGCGGGACGGCGATGATCGCGGCGTTCTTTCTGCTCTTCATCGCGGCGATACGTGGTCAGCACTTCGTGGCGATGCTGGCGGCGGTGACCAGCGGCGTCAGCGCGGGTTTTCTGCTGCACAATGCGCCGCCGGCGCGCATTTTCATGGGCGATGGCGGCAGCCACTTCCTCGGCTACGGTCTGGGCGTCATGGGTGCGCTGACGACCTTCTACGTGCCTGGCGAGAGCCCGACGCCGGCGCCGCTGCTGATTCCGCTGCTGGTGCTGCTGCTGCCCCTGTTTGACGCCGTGGCGGTGGTGTGCATCCGTCTGCGGGCGGGCCTGCCGATCTACGTCGGCGACAACCGGCACATATCGCATCGCTTTGTGCAGCTGGGATTGTCGCGGCCCTCGGCGGTGCTGCTGGTCTGCCTCTTGTGTTTCATTGGCGGCGCCGGTGCGCTGACGCTGTTGTGGCTGCCGCCGAGCGGCATCCTGCTGATCATGGCGCAGCTGGCGGCCATGCTGGCGGTGATATCCATTATTCAATTCAATCGCACGAAGGAGCAGTAGTCATGCAGCTCAACGAAGCCCATTTGCAGAATTTCTGCCGGACGGCGCTGGCCGAGGACGTCGGCAGCGGCGACGCCACCACGCTGGCGGTAGTGCCGGAAGGCCTGGAGACCGAGGCGCATTTTGTCGCCCGCAAGGAATGCGTCTGCGCCGGCCTGCCCGTGGTGCGGGCGCTGTTTGGCGAGCTTGACCGCAAGCTGGTCTTCATGGAGTATGTCAAGGAGGGCGAGCTCTGTCCGCCCGGGACGCGCATGGCGACGGTGATTGGCAATGCCCGGGCGATCTTGACGGGCGAGCGGACCGCGTTGAACATCCTGCAGCGCCTCAGTGGCATCGCCACGCTAACGCGGCAGTACGTGCTGGCGCTTGACGACCCGCACACGAAGATACTCGACACGCGCAAGACCACGCCGGGCATGCGCATGCTGGAAAAATACGCCGTGGTTACTGGCGGCGGCCAGAATCACCGCATCGGCCTCTACGATCGCATCATGATCAAGGACAACCACCGCGAGATGGCCAAGTACGCCGGGCCGGACTCTATCGCCCGCGCCGTGCGCGCCTGCCGCGCCAAATACCCGCGTTTGGAAATCGAGGTCGAAGCCGACAGCATGGACGACGTCGCCGCAGCCGCAGACGCCGGCGTGGAGTATATTCTGCTGGACAACATGAGCGACGCCGAGATGGTCGAGGCCATCAAGCTGGTGCGCGGCCGTGCGCGCCTGGAAGCCAGCGGCAATATCACCCTGGAGCGCCTGCCGCGGCTGCGCGGTATGGGCCTGGATTACATCAGTGTCGGCGCCCTGACCCACAGCGCGCCCGCAGTGGACATCGGCTTGGACATCATGAACTGACAGGCAGTCGCGTGATGAGCCGCTGCGGCAATCGCGACCATCGGGCTATGCGGCAAAGACAAACGGAGGGTATTCGGATGTGCACAAAACAGCGTTGGTATGGCTTGGTCATGTTGGCGGTAATAGCCTTGGGCATAACCACCCACGGCAAGGACTTCATGGGCGACTGGCGCGGCACTCTCAAGGCGCCGGACGGCGCCACGCGCACGGTGTTCGCGCAAGTGATCAACTGGGGCAAAGGCGAGTACCAGGCGAACATCCTTGAGAGCATCTACACCCAGCCAGTGCCCGAGAAGCCCCTGCTGGTCCTGCGCGGCAAGCTCGACGGCCAGCGCGTGCAATTCGGCGACAGCCAGGCGGCCATCGCCGCCGGCACCTTCCGCGGCGCGACGGCCATCGGTGAGCTGGATTTGCAGCCGTATCGCCTGGAATCGCCCACGCTCGGGCTGGCCGCGCCGGCCGGGGCGGAAATGATCATCGGTGGCGACAAAGGCCTGATCGGTCTGCGCAGTCCCCGTCGCGCCGGCGGGGTCGTCGACCTCAACAAGAGCCTGGCAAAAAGCGCGAACTGCGCTGCGTATCTGCGCAACAGTCTGATCGTCGACGCGCCCTGCCAGGCGCTGTTGCGCTGCGGCAGCGACGACGGCATCGTGGTCTTTCTCAACGGCGAAAAAGTGTACGAAAAAGCCGTGCCGCGGCCGTTGACGGCGGACGAAGACCGCGTTGAGCTGTCACTGCGCGCCGGCGAGAACGTCTTGATGCTGAAAGTGCTGCAGGGTGGCGGCGACTGGTCGGCGCAAGCGCGCGTGGTTGATCTGCAGGGCCGGCCGCTGGCCGGGCTGCGTTATCGTCTACAGCCGGAAGGCGTGCCGATGGCGTCGGACGGCGCGATCCTCGCCTGGGACGTCTCCGGCCCCTATACGCAGGCCGGCAAGAGCGGCATGGCGTTGGCGGTGCAGGCTTTTGCGCCGGAGAGCGACCCGGCGGGAGCGACCTGGCAGCTGGTGGAGAACCGCCAGCCCAGCGGCGAGCGCTGGAAGCTCTTGGACGACGGCACGATTGAGTTGCTCCCCAAGGGCGGCAGCATGGTCAGCAACTATGAATTCGGCGATGGCACGTTACACGTGGAATTCCGCACACCGGTCATGTTTGAAGCGCGCGGCCAGGGCCGCGGCAACAGCGGCGTCTATCTGCAGGGCCGCTACGAAATACAGGTACTAGACAGCTATGGCCTCGCCGGCAAGGACAACGAATGCGGGGGCATCTACCAGCTGGGCAAGCCGCTGGTAAACATGTGCCTGCCGCCCGGACAGTGGCAGACCTACGATGTGGATTTCACCGCGCCGCGCTTTGACGCCGATGGCAACAAGACAGCCAACGCGATGGTGACGGTCCGCCATAATGGCGTGCTGATTCACGACCGCCTGGAACTGCCGAAGGCCACCGGCGGCGCCATGGGCAAAGAAGCCGCCAAGGGCCCGCTGGCGCTGCAGGACCACGGCAATCCCGTGCAATTCCGCAACGTGTGGTTCCTCCCCAAGCCGTGATTTTTTTCGCGCCGCGCCTTCCTGGGCCGCGCGCGGGCGCCAAGCAATCCGTGATAGACAACCAGCAACAGCCGCAGGACAACGCAGTATGAAATTGGATCCGACCAAATTTGCCGACTGGCAGATCGCTGAAGCCGCTGAAGCGGACATGAAGAGCGTCGCTCAGCTCGCCGCCGAGCTGGGCCTGCATGACGACGAAGTCATACCCATCGGGCGGCAGCTGGCGAAAATAGACCAGCGGCGCCTGCGCGAACGCCTGGCGAACAGCCCCCGCGGCAAGTACATCAACGTGTCGGCAATCACGCCCACGCCGCTCGGCGAGGGCAAGACCACCACGACGATCGGGCTGGTACAAGCGCTTGGGCGCCGCGGCCACTGCGTCACTGGCGCCATCCGCCAGCCCAGCGGCGGCCCGACGTTCAACATCAAGGGCTCCGCCGCTGGCGGCGGTCTGGCGCAGTGCATTCCCCTGACGCCCTTTTCCATGGGCCTGACTGGCGACATCGACCGTATCGTCAACGCGCACAATCTCTCGATGGTGGCCCTGACGGCGCGGATGCAGCACGAGCAAAACTACGACGACGCGGCCCTGGCCAAGCGCAATCTGCGCCGGCTGGACATTGATCCGGCGCGGGTGCAGAGCCGCTGGGTGATGGACTTCTGCGCGCAGTCCCTGCGCAATATCACCATCGGCAAGGGCGGCAAGATGGACGGCTACGAGATGGACTCGGGCTTTGCCATCGCGGTGTCCAGCGAACTGATGGCGATTCTGGCGGTGGCGGACAGCCTCGCGGACATGCGTGAGCGCATTGGCCGCATGGTCATGGCCAACAACCGCTCGGGGCGGCCGGTAACGACCAGCGACCTCGAAGTCGCCGGCGCCATGTGCGCCTGGATGGTCGATGCGCTGGACCCCACGCTCGCGCAGACTCTTGAAGGCCAGCCCATGCTCGTCCACGCGGGCCCCTTCGCCAATATCGCCATCGGGCAAAGCTCGGTCATCGCCGACAAGATCGGCACGCGCCTCAGCGACTACCACGTCACCGAAAGCGGCTTTGGCGCCGACATAGGCTACGAGAAATTCTGGAATCTGAAGTGCCGTTACTCCGGCCTGACGCCGGACGCGGTGGTGATTGTGGCGACGATTCGGGCTCTGAAGATGCACGGCGGCGGCCCGGAGGTCAAGCCCGGCTTGAAGCTGGACGACGTGTACACCAGGGAGAATCTGTGCCTGCTGGAGCAGGGCTGCGAGAATCTCCTGGCCCATATTGAGACGGTGCAGAAAAGCGGTGTGCGGCCGGTGGTATGCATCAACAGCTTCTACACGGACACGGCGGCGGAAGTCGCCCTGGTGAAGCGCCTGGCTGAGCAAGCAGGCGCCTACGCGGCGCGTTCGGAGCACTGGCTGAAGGGCGGCGAAGGCGCGCAGGAACTGGCCGAGGCCGTCGAGGCGGCCGCCGCCGAGCCCAACGACTTCCATTTTCTCTACGACCTCGACCTGCCGCTGCGGGACCGCATTGATCGCATTGCCCGCGAAGTGTATGGCGCCGACGGCGTCGAGTTCCTGCCGGCTGCCGAGGAGAAACTGCAGGCGCTGGCGGCTGACCCGGCGAGCAAGGCCCTGGGCACTTGCATGGTCAAGACGCATCTGAGTCTGTCCCACGACCCGGCGCGCAAAGGCCGCCCCCGTGGCTGGACGCTGCCGGTGCGCGACATCCTCATCTATCAAGGCGCGGGTTTCGTGGTGCCTGTCGCCGGCGATATCAAACTTATGCCCGGGACGGGATCGGACCCGGGTTTCCGCCGCATTGACGTCGATACCGAAACCGGCCGCGTCCATGGGCTTTTCTAGACCGCAACGTAGTAGCAGAGAAAGTGTAAGAGACATGAGCGAGAAGAATGGCCAGACTGCCGGCGTCATGGTGGGCGCTGACGAGCGCCTGCGTTTGGAGCAACTGGCAAAATTATTTCACCGCAGTCGCGCCGAAGAGGTGGCCAACGGCATCAGCCACATGGTCGGGATTATCTTCGGCATTGTGGCTCTGACCCTAATGTGCGTCTATTCGGCCCTGCACGGCAATGCCTGGCATGTGACCAGCTGCGCCATCTACGGAGCGACGATCATCCTGCTCTACAAGAGCTCCATGATGTACCATCTGGTCAAGGGCCTGAAGGCCAAGCGCGTTTGGCAGATTTTCGACCACAGTACGATTTTTCTCTTGATTGCGGGCACCTACACGCCCTACGCGCTGGTGACGCTACACGGCCCCACTGGCTGGTGGATGTTCGGAATCGTGTGGGGCCTGGCGGCGCTGGGCATATTCTTCGAGGTGGCAGTGCCGCGCTGGGCGACCTACGCGTCGCTGCCGATTTACCTCCTGATGGGCTGGCTGATCGTCTTCGCTTTTGGCGCCATTCGGGCGAGCCTGCCCTATGGGGGGCTGGTGATGCTGATTGTTGGCGGGGTGGTGTACACCGTCGGCGTCATCTTCTACTGCTTGGATAAGGTGCCCTACATGCACACCGTCTGGCATCTCTTCGTCCTGGGTGGCACCGTCTGCCACTGGGTCAGCATCATGTTCTACGTCATTCCCCAATAGGCCAGCGGCAACCAGCAGCGGCGGCAGCGCCCGCCGCGCGCCACGATTGATTCGATGTTAAACAAACGCCACAGCAAGCTCTTGACCAATCTGCAGACACGGCACGGCCGCAAGAAAAGCGACGCGTTCATTGCCGAAGGCTGGCGTTGCTGCGAAGAAGCGCTGCGGCGGCGTCCCGAGTGGCTGGAGGCGCTGTTCTGCAGCGCCGGCGCGCAGCAGTCGCCGCGCTGGCCGGCCATGGCGGCGCTGGCGGTGGCGGCGGGCTGCGAGCCGGAAATGTTGTCCGAGCAGGACTTCGCGGCGCTGACGGACACCGAGAATCCCCAGGGGCTGCTCTGCGTGCTGAGGCGTGTGGAATGCGCCCTGCCCCAGGCCCTGGCCGATCCCTTCTGTCTCATCCTCGACCGCGTCTGCGAACCGGGCAATCTGGGCAGCATCCTGCGCACGGCCTGGGCCGTCGGTCTACGCAGCGTGTGGCTGATCAAGGGCTGCGCCGACCCCTATGCGCCGAAGGTGGTGCGAGCGGGCATGGGCGCGCAATTCGCCCTGGACCTGCCGGTATTTGACGACCTGGCGGCGGCGGCGGCGCACCTGCGACAGCTCGGTGGCAGTGGCCTGTGGTGCACGCTGCCGGCAGCGGACACGACGCTGTTTGCGGACGCCTTCGACCTGCGCGGCTGCGGGCTGGTCATCGGCAACGAAGCCAATGGCATCAGCCACCCCGAGCTCGGCCGGGGAGTGACCATACCCATGCCCGGACACGCGGAGTCCATCAATGCCGCGCAGGCCGCGACGGTGTTCCTCTTCGAAGCCGTGCGGCGCGGTTTGTTTACCAGCAATCCCTGAGCAACAACAAAGGACGACGGACACATGAAGATGCTATTTATCGGCGCCGGAAAAATGGCCACGGCTCTGGCCACGGGCATTGTCAAGAATGAGCTGCTGCCGGTGTCGGATCTGCTTGCCTGCGATATCTCCGCGACGGCGCGACAGGCCTTCACGGCGGCGACGGGTGTGCGTTGCGAGGCGCCGTCGCAGGCGCTGGTTACGGACGCCGACGTGCTGCTGCTGGCGGTGAAGCCGCAGCTGGCGGCGGCGGTCGCGGCGGAGCTCATGCCCATTCGGCCGGGCGCGCTGGTAATATCAATCTGCGCGGGCATTGGCATCAACAAGCTGCAGCAATGGTTCGGCACGGGCAACATCATTCGCGTGATGCCGAATACGCCACTGATGGTCGGCAAAGGCGCCAGCGCCTACGCGCTTGGGCCCGACGCCGACGCCGCGGCAGCGGCCCTCGCCGGACGTATCCTGGGCGCGCTGGGACTGGCCCGGCAGGTGGACGAAGCCCTGCTGGATGCCGTCACCGCCCTGAGCGGCAGCGGCCCGGCTTATGTCTTCGAAATGGCCAAGGCCATGGCCGCCGCCGGCGAAGAAGCCGGACTGCCCGCCACTCTGTCACTGGACCTGACTATTCAGACCATCGCCGGCGCCGCCGAAATGCTCGCCCGCCGCCTTGGCACACCCGATGAACTGCGCGATGCCGTGACCTCGCCCAACGGCACCACCGCCGCCGGCCTGACCGTCATGGCGCAACACGAGTTCCGCGCCATGATGCGCGATGTCGTCACCGCCGCCCGCAAACGCTCCGCCGAACTCGGACGCTAGACGGCGCGGGCAGGAGCTGTTTTATCCACAGATTACGCAGATTCACGCTGATTATTTTTGGGGGGAAGGTTTTTCTTCGCGGGCGGATCAAGCGGGTCTCCTGTCTTTTGTCGCGGACGGATCGGACGGATCCGACGGATCGGACGGATCGTCGACTTGATCGGTCCGATTGTCTTTCTTGTTGTCGCGGGCAGATCGGACTGATCCGACGGATCGGACGGATCGTCGACTTGATCGGTCCGATCGGTCTGATCGGTCCGATGATCGGTCCGATGACCGGTCGGCGCGCCCTCTCCGCAAAAATCCGTTTTGTTGTTGGTCACGCCATGGTTGCATTGTGCTATATTACGAGTTTTATGATTTTCGTATGCCTGAGTGCAGGCTCACCTGCCGGGCAAAAGGTCACAAGCAATGGAGAAGACGACCTTCAGCAGCACCCCCAAACGCACCGAGAAAAGCTCCAATGCCGCAGCTAACAAGCCAACGCCAAGCGCCAAACGCAAGGCCTATGACGCGCCGGACAGTCTTCGTTCTGTCGGCATGACCCGGCCTAAGCAGCTGGTCTTGGCGGATGAGAAGCATCCCTTCCGGCTTGACAGCGGCAAGTTCCTTGCGCCCATGACGGTCGAATACGAGACCTACGGCGAACTCAATCCCGATCACAGCAACGCCATCCTGATTACCCACGCATTGTCGGGCGATGCGCACGTCGCCGGCTGGGACGCGGCGGCATCGAGCAGCTTCCGGCCCTGGCGTCAGAAACGCCCGGGGTGGTGGGACGACGTGGTCGGGCCGACCAAGGCCATTGACACCAACCGCTTCTTTGTCATCTGTGCCAATGTGCTCGGCAGCTGTTACGGCACCACCGGCCCGAGCAGCAGCAATCCCGCGACTGGCAGGCCCTACGGCTTGGATTTCCCGATTGTGACCGTTGGCGACTGGGTGCGCATGGAAGCGCTGCTGCTGGACAAGCTCGGCATCTGCCAGCTTTACGCCGTCTGCGGCGGTTCCCTCGGCGGCCAGCAGGCCCTCGAATGGGCCCTGGCCTTTCCCGACCGCGTGCTCAAGTGCATCGTCCTGGCATCGGGGCCGAAACTGCCCGCGCAGGGCCTGGGCTTCAACGCCGTCGGCCGCCACGCCATCATGCACGATGGCAATTTCAATAATGGCAACTACTACGACAAGGGGCGCAAGCCGCCGCACGAAGGCCTCATTGCCGCGCGCATGCTCGCGCACATCACCTACCTGTCCGGCCAAGGCATGGATACCAAGTTCGGCCGCCGCGTGCAGAATGAGCACACGGAACAGGGCGGTTTCAACGCCGAATTCGCGGTCGAGAGCTATCTGAATTATCAAGGCCGGTCCTTTGTGGAGCGTTTTGACGCGAACAGCTACCTGTACATCACCCGCGCCATGGATTACTACGACGCGGCGGCGCTGTGGGGCGACGGCGATCTGGTCAATGCCTGTTCGCGCATTCGCGCCGAGGTCATGGTGGTGTCCTTCTCCTCCGATTGGCTGTACCCGCCGGAAGAAAGCAAGACTTTCGTATCAGCGCTGATGCAGAATCGCATACCCGTGACTTATGTGAAAGTCAAGAGTAACTACGGCCATGACGCATTCCTGGTCGAAGCGGACAAAGTCGGCCAGCTGCTACGCGCATTCCTCCTCTCGCCGACCATCGCCAGACGACTCGCCGACCAGGGCAAAGGAGGCACGCCATGATCAAAAAACGTCAGTCATTGGATATCCTGCCGGGATTTGAAGATTTCCTCCGGCAGATCGGCGTCAGTTCTTTTGACAGCGATTTTGACGAGCTGCTCAAGCAGGCTCAGAATACCATGCAGGCCCAGCAGAGCAAGGGCAGCTATGAAAACCACGCGCCGCATCGTTGGGAAGACCCGATCATCGCCAAGATCGTCCAGCCTGGCGAAACCGTCATTGACCTGGGTTGCGGCGATGGCGAATTGCTGGTGCGACTGGTCTACGAGCGCAACGCCCGCGTGCAGGGCGTAGAAACCAACGAAGACGCCGTCGTCCGCTGCATCGAGCGCGGCATGCCCGTCTGCCATGAAGACTTGTATCACATTCTGAGCGTCGTCCCAGACCAGAGTTTCAGCTACGCCGTGCTTGAACAGACCCTGCAGACCCTGCAGGAGCCACTGCAGGTGCTCGACGGCATGCTCCGGGTCGCCAAGCGCTCGTTTGTGTCCTTCCCCAACTTTGCCCACTGGAGCGTGCGTCTGGCCTTCAGTCTTGGCGGGCGCATGCCCGTGACCAGCGCGTTGCCGCACGAGTGGTACAACACCCCGAATATCCACCTCTGCAGCATCACGGACTTTCTCGACTGGGTGAACAAAGCCAACGTGCGCATCTGCCAGGCATGGGTGCTCGTGGAAGGCAAGGTCGAGGAATTTGGCCAGCCCAATCACAATATCAGCGCCGAACAAGCGATGTTCGTCATCGAACGCAAAACCGACGCCGACGGCCACGCCGGCAAGAAGCCATGAGCAGCAGCACGGACAGTCCCTGCGTGTGGATTATCGCCGGCGAGGCCTCCGGCGACAACTATGGCGCCAATCTCGCCCAGGCGCTGCGGCAGCGCCGGCCGGACCTGCGCCTGCGCGGCATGGGCTCCGAGCAAATGCGCGCCGCGGGCGTGGAGCTCTTCGTGGACTCCAGCGAGCTCGGCGTGGTCGGGCTGATTGAGGTGCTCAAGTCCATCCGCTTTTTCATCCGTCTCCTGCGCGACGTCAGCGCGCGGGCCATAGCCGAGCGGCCGGCGGCCGTCGTGTTGATCGACTACCCCGGTTTCAACCTCCGCCTGGCGGAGCGCCTGCATCGCGCAGGCATACCCGTCGTGTATTACATCAGTCCGCAAGTGTGGGCGTGGAAAAAGGGCCGTATTCCCCGTATTGCCCGCGATGTGGACAAAATGCTCTGCATCTTCCCCTTCGAACCGGCGGTCTATGCCGGCACCGGCCTCGACGCCAGTTTTGTCGGCCATCCACTGCTGGAAATTCTCGCGCCGCTACGGCGCGATCCGCCGCCGCGTGATCCCAATTTGGTGCTGTTGCTGCCGGGCAGCCGCAGCAGCGAGCTCAAGGCGCTGTTTCCGGATTTTCTGCGGACGGCGGCGCAGCTGCAGCAAGCACGGCCGGAGTTGCATTTCATGGTGCCCCTGCCCCGGCAGAGTTGCCTGGAGCAGGCAAAATCCCTGGCAGCGGCCACGCCGCTGCCGGTTGCGTTGTCGCTGGAGTACAGCGTTGGCGAGACGCGCCAGTGGCTGAGCCGTGCGGCGGCGGGTCTTGCTGCCAGCGGCACGGTGACGGTTGAGGCGGCCATCCTCGGCCTGCCGCTGGTGGTCGCCTACCGGCTCAACGCCGTCACCTGGCACATTGTGAAGCACATGGTCAAGCTGCCCTTTGTGACCATAGCCAATTTGGTTACCAAGCGCTGCGTTTACGAAGAGTACCTGCAAGATGACGCCGTGCCTGAAAAGCTCGCGCCGGCGTTGCTCACTATCCTCCCCGGCGGCAGCCGGCATGACGAAGTCGTCGCCGGCATCCGCGAATGCACGCTGCTGCTAGGTGGCGATAACGCCATCAGCCTGCGTGTCGCCGATGCCGTGCTCGCGGCCATGAAGAATGACGCCCCCAACGCCTGAGAATTGTTCACTATGGTATCCAGTCAGAATCATCTCGGAGTCACCGTGCTGGGCAGCGGCAGCAAAGGCAATGCCGTGCTGGTCCACTGCGGCGGCGACGCCATCCTTATCGATGCCGGTTTCAGCCTCAAGGACACCCGCCGGCGCATGACCGAAGCGGGCCTGCCCGAAGACATGCTGCGTGCCATCGTCGTCACCCACGAGCACGACGACCACGTCCGCGGCCTGCGCGTCTGCGCCAACCACTATGACGTGCCCATCTATGCGACGCGCAAATGCGCGGACGTACTGCGGCAGCGCGACGATAAGATTGGGCAGCTGGCGCTCTTCGCGGCCGGCAGCAGTTTCAGCATCAGCCGTTTCGTGCTGGAGCCGTTTTCCATTCCCCACGACGCCAATGACCCCGTCGGTTTTGTCATCCGCTGCGGCGACCGGAAGATCGGCATTGCCACGGACATGGGGCACGTCAGCGCCATCGTCGAATACCAGCTGCGCGCCTGCGACACGCTGGTGCTGGAAAGCAACCACGATATGAATCTGCTGGCCGCGTCCACGCGTCCGTGGTCGCTCAAGCAGCGCATCATGGGCCGTCACGGCCACCTGAGCAACGAGGCGTCGCGGGATCTGCTGACGCATGTTGTCGCCGAAAATACCCGCAATGTCATCCTCGCCCACATGAGCGAGGAATGCAACCGCCTGGACCTCGTCGAGCGCTGCGCCCACGACTGCCTGGAGCACATGCAGCGGCCGGATATCGCCATGCGCGTCGCCTACCAGGACCGCCCTATTCCCACCGCCTGGGTGGATTGCCTGTAAACCAGGCCGCGTGCAAGCACTCGTGTGCCCAAGCCAAGCGCCTCTCGCGCCGACTATTAGTTCCCCATTTGAAGAAAAGCATGAGTTCACAAATCAGCGTATTTCAGCCTATGTTGCTTGACCTGGGCGCGCCACGGCGGCCGGTTCCGGCGGCGATTGACTGGCGTGGCGGGCTGTTGTTGCGTTCCACCAACTGGCTCGGCGACTGCTTGATGACGCTGCCGGCGGCCTGGCAACTGCGGCAGCTGCTGCCGGCAGGCGCGCGCCTGCAGGTGCTGGCGCCGGCCTTTCTGGCGCCGCTGTGGTCGGCCTGCCCCTGGGTTGACGGCGTAATCAGCATGGCCGGCAAGCGCATCAGCGCAGCAGAAATTGCGCAGGTGAAGGCGCTCAAGCTCGGCGTCGGCGTCATCTTTCCCAATTCCTTTGGCTCGGCCATGGACCTGTGGCAGTGCTCCTTGCCCCTGCGGGTCGGCCGGAGCGGCCGGCTGCGGTCGCTGCTGCTGACCCACGCGCAGCGCGAATGGCCTCGCGGCGAAAATGTCGGCAGGTGCCATCAGCTGTCCTACTATCTCGAATTGTTATCGGCTTTCGGGCCGGTACGCCTGGACAGCGCCTGTCCACGCCTGGAGGTCAAGCCCGGAGTGGCGGAGTCGCTGGGCGTGAGCGGCCCGGGCTGGCTGGCCTTGGCGCCGGGCGCGGCCTACGGGCCGGCGAAGCAGTGGCCGATGGAGTCTTTCCGGGAGCTGGCGGCCTGGCACCACGGCTGCGGTGGCCGGGTGCTGCTGGTGGGCACCGGCAAGGAAGCTGCCGTGGCGGCGGCGGTTGCCGAGGCGGCGCCGGGCGCTATCAATCTCGCGGGCAAGACCAGCCTCGCCGAGCTGATGGCCGTGCTGGCGGCGGCGGACGCCGTGGTCGCCAATGACAGCGGTGCCATGCACCTGGCGGCAGCGCTGGGCACGCCCGGCGTAGGCATTTTCGGCTCAACGGACCCCGTTGGCACTGGCCCCTTGGGCGCGCCGTGGCAATTGGTGCTGGCGTCTGTGCCCTGCCGACCCTGCTTCCGGCGTGAATGCCCGTTGTGCTCGCCCGACGAGCGCTATTGCTGCCTGCGCAGCATCACGCCGGCCGAGGTCATTGGCACGCTTGCGACTGTGCTCGCCGGGCGCGACGCCTGAGCGCAGCCCGCTTTCGGCGCCCAGCTCTCAGATGAGCGTATTGCGATGGCGCCGGCGGTATTCGCCGGGAGTCAGCCCGACCCGCTGGCGGAAAAGCCGGTTGAAATGCTCGGCGCTGCCCAAGCCGCAGAGCTGCGCAATCTCTTTCATGCGGTAATCGGAATTGACCAGGAAATGCCGCGCGGTTAGCAGCCGTTCGCGCGCGACCAGGTCGACGAAGGTCTCCCCGAAGAGCTCCTTGACCAGATGGCCCGCCCGCGACGGCGAAAGGCCCAGGCGCGCCGCAAGATCCGGCAGACTGAGCGCGCCGCGGCAGTGGCTGCTGATGTAGTCATGTATCTCGCTCTTGCGGCTGTTCTCCTGCGCGACGGGCTCTTCCCGACGGAGGCAGAGGTCGAGGAGCCCATCAGCAAAAATCGGCAGGATAAGCTGTAGGCGCTGCAACTCGACCCGTGCCGCTGGCGGCAGGCCGTGGCCCGCGTGGCTATGCGTGGCGCCCCACATGCCCGCAAAGAGCGTGCCGACGTGATTGCCGCCGCGATACAGCGGCGCCACGACCTCGATGGTGCCACGGGGACAACGTTTCAGGAAACAGCGCTCATGCCGGCGCTCGACGCGGCGATTCAGGCGATGCATGCAATTTTCCAGGCAGAGCTCGCGCTCAGTCGCCCCGCAGATGGCGTGGGTGACGCGATGCGACCCGCGATTGAAGCCGATAGTGCGCTGGCCGTCACTACCCGTGAACAACCGCGCGTGGTCGTGCACGCAGAGACGACAGCCCGCCAAGGACTCGAAGGCCTGTAAATGCGCTTCAATTGATGCGAGAGTGGGCATTGATGATATCCATTGATTATAGCGGAATCGGTCAATACTATAGCGCTTTTTGTAACTGGTGACAGCCCACGGCAAGTACTACTGTTATCACAGGCCAGAGAACGGACGGACCAGCGGATCGACGGTTTCTTTCGCGGACCGACGGTTTCTTTCGCGGACCGATCGGACCGATCAGTCCGATCAGCAGACGACGACGAAGACGAAGACGACGACGAAACAGTCGCAGCCACCGCAGCAACGATGGCTGCGGGCTGTGCGGTGCAGCAACAGAATGGAGCGTCATCATGAAGTACTACGTCATTGACCGCGGTTGCAAGCTCTGCGATGCGTGTTACTGGGCCTGCCCGGCAAAAGCCATTCGCATTGTTGACGACGTCCGCGCAGAAATTATCCAAGACCAGTGCCGGCACTGCGGTGTGTGTTATGACAGCTGCGCCAATGAGGCGATCAGCATCTATGACGACGCGGCCGCAGCGCAGGCCGCCATTGTGCGTTTTGCGCAATCGCGGCCGTCCTGAGCCGGCCGGCGTGACCTTTTCCTTCCCGTTGTGTTTCTCAAGTAGCGGCAAACAAGGAGTGTACCATGATTTCCCTGAGTATGCAGAATGGCCAGATCATTGATCCGCAGCGTTCCCTGCCCTGTTTTGGCGAGTTCGACGTGTTAGTCTGCGGCGGCGGCATGGCGGGTTTTGGCGCGGCAGTGGCGGTGGCGCGTGAGGGCTGCAAGACCATGCTGGTCGAGCGCGAGTCGTGCCTGGGCGGGCTGGCGACAGTCGGCCTGGTGAATATCCCGCTGGACTTCGCGGCTGGCATCAGCAAGGAAATGCTCGCCCGCCTGGACGAAGTCAACGGCCATTGGCACCGCAATTCCGACCCGGAAAAGCATAAACTCATCCTGGACCGCATGGTGGTCGAGGCCGGCGTGACGCTCCTGCTGGTATCCCACGCGGTAGACGCCATCGTTGAAAACGGCGCGGTTCGCGGCGTGGTCATTGAGAACAAATCTGGTCGCCAGGCCATTCTCGCCAAACGCGTCATTGATTGCACGGGCGATGCCGACATCGCCTTCTTCGCCGGTTGCGAATGCCTGTCCGGCCGTCCCAGCGACGGCAAGCACCAGGCATGTTCACTGGAATTCCGCCTCGGCGGCGTGGATTGGGACGCCTACCAGAACTCGGACCTGAAGAAGAACGACCCGACTTGGATCAAGCTCATCGAAAAGGCCGTCGCCGAGGGCGATCTGCCCTACCCCATTGACAACCACCTGAACTGGGTCACGCACGTACCCGGCCGCCCGCAGCACTGCGGCAAAGACGAAATCAGCATGTGCTTCGCCCACTCCCGGAACTGCCAGCCACTGTCGGCCAAAGACCTCACGCGCATGTACCTCGAAGGCCGCACGCAGGCCGACATCCTGTCGAAGTTCATCAAGAAATGCGTTCCCGGCTATGAAAACAGCTACCTGATCGACACCGGTACGCTTCTGGGCGTGCGCGAAAGCCGCCGCGTCCTCGGCGAATACGTGCTTAAAACCATCGATTTTGCTCGCGCCCAGACCTTCGAAGACACCGTCTGTCTCACTGGCCACCATTACGATCTGCATAACCCCGATGGCCCCGGCAATATCAAATGGGCCGAAATCCAGATCGACGGCAAGACCTGCTATGTCTCTACCCACGGCAAAACCGGCTCCTGGGCGCCTCCCGGTGGTTTCGATGTCATCACCGACGGCTTCGGCCGCGGCGGCGACGCCTTCCAGCGCAAGACCCTGCCCAGCTCCATCCCCTACCGCTCGCTGGTGCCGCAGAGCATGGATAACCTGCTGGTGGCCGGCCGCTGCCTGTCTTCGGAATTCATGGCTCAGGCCGGCTGCCGCCTGGTCTTGACCTGCCTCAACATGGGCCAGGCCGCCGGCACCGCCGCCGCGCTCTCCCTCAAACAACAGATCGCGCCGCGCAAAGTCGACCGCAAGGATCTGCAAATCAAACTGCTCCAGGCCGGCTGCGAACTCGGCCAGTCCTACTTCGGCATTCCCGGCATCGACGTCGAGAAGGTCGTCAAGGGGTAAAACTGCCACCAGGAGCCCTCTCGCACGCAACATCGCCTGAGGCCGGCTCCTCGGGCAGTCTGTGCGAGGCAGTGGACATAGTGGACATCGTGGACATAGTGGACTTGGTGGACAGGCTTACACTCACGTACGCGCATGTTCCCAATCAGTCCCGTCCGTCTCCCGACCGTGGGCCCCACCGCATTTCCCTGGCCTCGGGGCATGCCGTGGGGCTTTCGCATGGCGTTTTAGGGACTATATTTATGGCACTTTTGGGGTGCTTCGGCCGAGTTGGCCGTTGCTGAGATCATACCCTCTGAACCTGATCCGGGTAATTCCGGCGTAGGAAAGGCCACAATGACTGTTATTAATCACACAGCCAGGCATTTGCGCTGCTGCAAGCGGCAGTCCCTTTCCGGCACCCCACTGTCACGGCTACGGCCACCAACTGGGAAAGGACTGCACCATGTCTATCGAGAATGTCATTTCATCCGCCATCGTCCGGAGCTTCTGCGGCAAGCTGGATGACTATCTGAATATCGACGTCGCCCTGGTCGGCGGCGGCCCGTCGGCGCTGGTCGCGGCCCGCGAGATCGCCCGCAACGGCTTCAAAACGGCCATTTTCGAGCGCAAACTTGCGCCGGGTGGCGGCACCTGGGGCGGCGGCATGCTCTTCAACGAGGTCGTGGTCCAAGACAGCGCGACAGCCATCCTCGACGACTTCAACATCAGCTATAAGCCCATTGCCGACGCCGACGGCTATTACACCCTCGACTCCGTGGAAATGGCCAGCGGGCTGATTTTCGGCGCTCTCAAAGCCGGCGCGAAGATATTCAACTCGATTAGCGTCGAGGACATCGTCTTCAAGGAAGGCAAAGTCAACGGCCTGGTGATCAACTGGACGCCGGTGGAACGCCTGCAGATGCACGTCGATCCGCTGACGGTGATCGCCAGCGTGGTGGTCGACGGCACCGGCCATCCCAGCGAGATCATCCGCCTGGCCACCGAAAAGGCCCAGATCAAGCTGAACACCGAAACCGGCAAAATCCTCGGCGAAAAGCCCATGTGGGTGGATAGCGGCGAGGCGTCAACCGTCACCAATACCCGCGAGTACTTCCCCGGGCTCTACGCCTGCGGCATGAGCGCCAATAACACCGCCGGCGGCTACCGCATGGGACCCATCTTCGGCGGCATGCTCCTCTCTGGCCAAAAGGTCGGCCGCATGATCGTCGATAAACTCAAGGGCTGATAACACCACGCGCCCAACGCCACGGCCGGCCGGCATTGCGAAAATGCCCAGAGCGGTTATTTTCCTGCGCAGTGTTTTTTCCCTCAAAAACGGATATGAGTCAGCCTGTCCAGGCATGGAGGACCGCATGAAGACAATGGCATTGACCGCGATGGTAAGCATGACCGTGGCGCTTGGCGCCGCCGAAAGTCCCGCGAAGATGACCGTGATCGGCGACTGGCGCATTGCGGTGGAGGCCGCCGGCAAGCGCGCGGAATTCACCATTGAGTCCGTGGAAACGGTGACGGTAATCGCCGAAAAGCATGGCCAGCTGGCCATCTACGACGAGAAGAAGCCCGGCTATGGCCGCGGCAACAAGCTCCGTGGCGTGCTCGCGCAGGAATGCACCGCACGGAACATGCTCATACCCGAAACGCTGGTGCTGCGCGCCGGCGCCGACGAGCAGTCGCCGCTTTTCGTGCGTGGCAAGGACTACGAGTTTGCTTCCGACTGGGGCACTTTCGGACGCCTGCCGGATGGCGCCATCGGCGAAAAACAGCCCGTTTTCTGCAGCTACCAATACAGCCTGCCGCGCCTGGACAGCGTCATTCTCGACGCCAATGGCCAGCTGCAACTGCGCCGCGGCGTCGGCCACGTTGCCAATCCCGTGCCGCCGGCGCTGGCTGCGGGTGAACTCCGGCTGGCGAATGTCTGGCTGGCCGGGCGCATGGACAAACTTGGCGACGCCCAGCTCTTCCCGCTGCTGGAGCAGGCCTATCCCGAGCCACCCAAGCAGTCGCCGACCGTCGCCGAGCAGCTCCTGCCGAAGACCATCGCCAAACTGCGTTCCGGCGAGCCCATCCGCATTCTCGCCTGGGGCGACAGTGTCACCGTCGGCACCTTCGTGCCCAATCCCGACACCGAACGCTGGCAGATGCAGTTTCTCGCCCGCCTGCGTGAGCGCTTCCCCAAAGCGCAGATCGAGATGCTCACCGAGGCGTGGGGCGGGCGCAATACCTCCAGCTATCTCAATGAAAAACCCGGCAGCCCGAAAAACTACCAGGAGAAGGTGCTGGACCTCAAACCCGACCTGATCGTCTCCGAATTCGTCAACGACGCCTTTATGACCGAAGAGCAGGTCTATGAGCGCTACGGAAAACTGCTGGCGGATTTCAAGGGCATTGGCGCCGAGTGGATCATCCTCACGCCGCACTATGTCCGCCCCGATTGGATGGGCCTCAATCGCGAAAAAGATATCGACGAGGATCCCCGCCGCTACGTCAAGGGCCTGCGCATTTTCGCTCAGCAGAACAACATCGCCCTCGCCGACGGGTCACTGCGCTACGGCCGCCTCTGGCGCCAGGGCATCCCCTACAGCACCCTCATGCTCAACGCCATCAATCACCCCAACGCCTTCGGCATGAAGCTTTTCGCCGACGCCCTCATGGCGCTGTTCTGAATAGACACGAGGGGCCTGATGGACGCGATGGACAGGGAGACCGCTTGGCCGTTGCGCCGCGCAGTTCTTTATGTTCCTATGCTCTCCTCCGTGCCGAAAAGGGATAGGTGGGGGAGCGCGAGGGGGCGGGAAGGGTCAATGACCCTTCCCGCCCCCTCGCAAAAACCAACTATGCTTTTCGGACGGCCTCGATAATGATTGCGGCGCGGATTTTCATGGCCTCGGCCGGGTCGAAGACCGACGGCGTGTCGGTGAGGCAGGACGCGGAGGCGCAAGCGAGGGCCTCGGCGTAGAAATCGGCCATAAGCTCGTCGGTGGCGTCTGGTTTTTCGGCCAGGCGCCGACAGAGAATGGCCGCCGTGCAGTCGCCGCCACCAATGGCGCTGACGACACGCGGCAACGCCGGTAGCGTGAAGCGCCAACTACGACTGCGGGAGAAGAGCTGGGCCGGCCGGGGACCGTCGGTAACTGCGAGCCAGGCCAACGCAGCAAAGCGGCGGCAGAGGCGCTGCGCGCTCTCGGCCACATCGTCGGCACCGCCGAGCTCGCGCAATTCGGCGGCGTTGATCTTTAGCATGGTCACGCCGGCCTGCAGCGTCGCCGCGATATCCTTGACGGCATCCAGCAACACTGGCACGCCATGCATCGCGGCTTCGCGGGCGACTGACGCGTAAAATTCGCCACTGATGCCCGGCGGGACGGTTCCCGACAGGGCCACGGCACCAAAACGCCGTATTTGCCCGTTTATGAGCATTTGCAGTGCCTCTGCCTCGCGAGCCGCGATGGGCCCTGACGGCTCAATGAGCTCGGTGACAACGCCGTCGTCTTCGCTGATGACGGTAAAGCAGCAGCGCGTGGTCGCGGCGACATCGACGACGATGGGTTCGACGCCGACCTCACCGAACTCTCCGCGCAGGCGCTGTCCCGGATACCCCCCCGCAAAGGCGGCCACGGCGACGGGCAGGCCCAGCCGCCGGAACACTCTGGCGACATTGACGCCTTTGCCGCCGCCGCACTCATGCACCCGCCGGGCGCGATTGACCTCGCCGGGTTGCAGGTGGCTGAAGATCAGAGTCTTTTGCCAGGCCGGATTGAGACACACGGCCAACACCGGCCGGGGTTCCATGTTAAGTTGCATAGGCATACTCGCTGCTGTTGTCGTCGTCTTTATGGACGCTATGGACGCAATGGACGCTATGGACGCTATCTTGGTCGCCGCCAAGCCGTCCCCGGCGGCCAAGCCGTCATTCCCCGGTAATGTGCGAAATCTTGTGATAGAAAGAGAGACTTGACACAGTAGTTCCGAACCCTTTGTCTGCGCCGTGGGCTCTATCCCAGGGCTGGTATGCGTCGCGCGCCCGTCTCCCGGCCGTGGTGCGGGCGTCCCGCCCGCACCGTCGCCTGGGATCATGACCTTACCCGACCTCCAAACAGCCACACGCAAACGTGCCCGCAGCAGCAATCAATGAGTTCCATTGCCTCTTTGGCCCCAGTCAGCTGCGCCGACTGGGGCCAAAGAGGCCGAGGAACACGGACCAATATGGCGCGCCACCCAGGGCGGCGCGCGCCTTCGGCGCTGCTTGCCCTGGGCTGGTATGCGTCGCGCTTTCAGCGCTTCTGCCGCTTCGCGGCGGAAATGCGCGACGAAAAAAGGCTGCCTGGTTGAACAAGTGCCATGGATACCGTAAAGTGAAGAGCATCGGTTTCACGGGAGCAGGTTAGTGTAAAAAGTTTTCTCCATAAGAAGAGAATAGTTCTTATTTACACCTGGAATCATTGGTTGGCAACTACAAGTGTTCATCACAAGATTTCGCACATTAACCATTCCCCACGGTCCCCGGGGTCCCTTGGGACCAGCTTGCCAATGCCGGCACGGCTCAGGTATGGTAATCCGCATTGATTTTCACGTAATCGTAGGTCATATCGCAGGACCAGACGGTAAAGGCGCCCGGCCCGGCACCGAGGTCGAGATTGATGGTTAATTCCTTGGCTTTGACGATCTCTGCCAGCTCGGCTTCCGGCGTGCCAGCGTCCATCCCGCGACGCACCACCGGCGTGCTCATGAAATCCAGATTGACCGTGGTCGGGTCAAATTCGCAGCCGGAGTAGCCCGCCGCGCAGAGAATGCGGCCCCAGTTGGGATCGGCGCCAAACCACGCCGTCTTGCAGAGCGCGGAGTTGGCGATAGCCTCGGCACAGCGGCGCGCCTCGGCGGCGTTCTTCGCACCGCAGACATTGATTTCGACAAAGCGGGTGACGCCTTCGCCGTCAAGCACCATCTCGCGGGCGAGTCGTGCGACCACTTCGACGAAGGCCTGGAAGAACAGCTCGGCCTCAGGCGTGCCGACCTTGATGAGATCGTTGCCGGCGGCGCCGTTGGCGAGTGCGATCACGGTGTCGTTGGTGCTGGTGTCGCCGTCGACGGTGATGCGGTTGTAGGACAGGTCCAGCGCCCGCGCCAGGCAGTCGTGCAGCGCCTGGCGTTCAATAGCAGCGTCGGTAGTGATGTAGGACAGCATGGTCGCCTGCGGCGGCTGCATACGCAGTTTTGGTGCGATCATGCCGGCGCCCTTGGTCATGCCGCCAATGCGCACGGTAGTTCCGCCAACATCCACGGCGACGGCATGGCTCTTGGGCCTGGTGTCCGTAGTCATGATGGCATCGGCGGCATCGCGACCGCCAGCCGCGGCGAGGGCTTTGACTGCCTTGTCCACACCGGCGAGGATGATGCCCATGGGCATGGGCACGCCAATGCGGCCCGTGGATGACACCAGCACCTGCGACGGATGCAAGCAGAGGAGACTGGCGGCATGCGCCGCGGTTTTTTCCGCATCCTGCAGGCCTTGCTGGCCGGTGCAGGCATTGGCGTTGCCACTATTGATGACAATGGCGTGAATGGGGCTGTCTGCCGCAATGAGCTTGCGATCGTAGATGACTGGCGCCGCTGCAAAAAGGTTGCTGGTAAAGGCACCGACGGCCACGCAGGGTCGCGGACTATACAGCATAGCCAGGTCTTTGGCGCCACTGCGCTTCAAACCGGCAATAATGCCTGACGCCTGAAATCCGGCTGGTGAGGTGACACTGCCCTGCTCAATGGGACGAATGCTCATCGTGATGTACTCCTGCTGGACGCAAAGAAACGGATGATGAATGGGTATGGGGTGACTAGGTGTCGCGGCGGGCGATATGTGCTCTCCCCCGCCGCCTTGACGCTACCAATGGCCTGCTCCCGGCTGGTTTGGCTCCAACACCGTTGGCCGCTGCCAGCGAAGACGGCTATTGCCGGGGGCCAGCCAACGCCGGCAAGCGGTGTCAGGGCGCACATTTCAGCGGCTTGGCGACGCTTAGGTCTGGGTGTTGGGGATGACGATGCCGTATTCTTCCGCCTGGTGTTTCAGCATGCTCGCCAGCACGTTGCAGTTATTGATCCGTTGAGCCCGTTTGGGTATGGTGCACTCCCGGATTAGCTCGGCAATGCGGGGATGATTTTTGAGCTCGGGAATTTCCATGACCGTCGGAATCGTCGTGTTGTCCAGATGATAGCGCGCCTCTTGGCGCACTTGCCGGGTCAGCAGGTCTTCCTGGGTCTGGCTGAGCGGCTTGGCGCCAAAGAAGACCGAAAAAGCCACGCCGAGAGCAAAGATGTCCGTGCCCTCGTCCAGTGTCTCTTTACAGATCTGCTCTGGTGAAAGATAGCCGCCGGTGCCGGTAATGGCATTGGCGCGGAAGCCACTGAGCACCGACACGCCAAAGTCAATCAGCTTGACCTGGCCATCGTAGAGCATGAAATTCGACGGTTTGATGTCCAAGTGGATGATCTTCCGCCGGTGCATGTAGCCCAAGGCCAGAATTGCCTGGTGGAAGACCTTGATCTTGTCTTCGGTGCTGAGGTTTTTGACCAGATTCTTGTCGCTCAGATCATGGCCCCGCAGGTACTCCATGATGAGATCGTAGCCGATTTCCAGCCCAAAGCGCTTGACGCGCCGCAGCGCGTAGATATGCACCACCGGCAAGGGGCCGTCGTCGTAGAGCTTTCTGGCCACGGCATACTCGTTTTTGATATGCCGCATTTTCGTCCGATACGACACTTTTTCGAGCTTTTCATCGTTGCGGCGGGTGATGGCCTGGCCGATGAATTTGCCCAGCTTGTTGCGCACGGCCTTGATGCAGTACAGCCGGCCCTCGCAGGTGCCGCGGTAGAGGACGCTTTCGGCCCCGCGGGCCAGCAATTCGTCCAAGCTGTACCGACTGCGTTCGAGTGCTTCCCGGGCTTCTTTCCAGTCTGCTTTGTTCTTGGACTGGGTTATATAGCGGCGCTGCGTCGGTTCGATCGCGTTGCGTACTTCAGGTTGTTTTTTTTCGTCGTCGTTCATTCAACTATCAGTATCCCCTCACGTTTCCCAACGTAAGCGCTTATGCCGAAAGGTCATAAAGGCTGCGGTTAGCGCGATGTTTAGTTTGCGCTTACAGTTTCCCCAGTCGCCGCAAGGTGGCCAGGACGTCTTCGGTATCGCCGCGCTGTTTGACGGCCCGCCGCGCTTCCTGTTCCATGTTCACGTCAAGCTTGTGCAGGACGACATTCTGATCGAGGGATTTCTTTACCTTGGCCTGCACGTGCTGCTCGGTGATGCGGTTGAAGTCGTCCACCAGCTCCGCCGGCTTCCGCGAGTAAAGCTGGGCGACGGTCAAAAAGGGCTTCTGGCGGTCGGGATTCTCAACCACGCTGTAGATCGGCGAGACATTCTTATCCGAGAAGTACTGCAAGATGTTGTAGAAAATGGTCGGATCGCCGCCACGGGGCACTTCCAGCAGAAACAACGCCTCGATGGCTGCTTCCGGTTCCAGCAGCAGCGGATTGCTGTTGGCATCCAACTGCTCGCCAAAAGGCTTGGCCGGGTCGTAATCCAGGAAGGTGAAGTGGTTGAAGTACGGCTTGGAGATGAAAAGCGCGAAGTCCTCATGATCAATGTGGCCATCAAGCAGCCGATACACGTCATTCTTGTCCGGAATGCTCAAGAAGAGCTTCAGCGAATCCACCAGTAGCTGATTGTAGCGGTCCTCGGAAATCTTTTCCTCAAACTTCTTTTTGTTATTGAACAACACGATGTTGCCCGTATTGCCGCTATCAATGGCCTCGGCCAGCGGCCCGGTCAGAAACTCTATCGTGTTGTTGACAAACTCATTGGACTCCAGCTTGGCATAAGGCAGAATGATCCCAAAGAAGGTCTTGTCCGCAGTGTTGATGTCGCCGACCTTCGAGAGGTCCTGCAGCAGCCCGGTGGCTATGCCGTTGCCAGTACCACCGCCGCTTGAACAGAAGACCATGTTGCCGCGCACCAGCTCCAGCAGCTCCCGGCGAACCGACTGATAGGCGTCATGGCCAATCTGCGGGTTCTTCCGCGAGCCGCGAAACTGCCCGTGCGCCGCATGCACACTAGCCAATATGCGTCTGGCACCGCCGGGGACCTTGTTTAACTCGGTCTCCGACACATTCACCAGCACCGCCTGGCTGTCCAGCTTCGCTGCAATCTTGCTGCCCGCGCCACCTATACCGATTGTCATTTTACTGCTCCTCCAGGAACGCTGAGGGTTTCGGCTGGAACTGGTTGCTCATCACCAGGGCTTCCAGGGCTTTCGCGCCGTATTTGGTAATATATATGTTCTTGCGGTTGCGTTCGTCACGGATGTCGATAAAACAGAGCGTCGCCAGCCCCTCAATCGCCGCCACCGCCGTCTGTTTCGTGCGCGTCACACCGGCATGCTTCAAGTCGTCAAAACAATTCGTGATGTTATACTTGCAGCCACGGCCTTCCCCCTGGGCAGCCCAAAATAACACCAGATAATGCAACTCGTGCAAACGGCTGACCTGCTCATCAAAGAGCTTGCTGCTGTCCTGACTGCTCTGCGGCATCGTGCGTCACCGTCCTTATTCTCTATCATACCGGGCCGCCATACCGGGTCGCCGCTTTCCAGGCCACACCCGGCCACGCCTAGCCAACTCTCGGCCGCCTACTTGTTATTTGTACCTCGCAGCCAAGGCTTCGCCGTCCTTGGCCCTCCCTCCCCGCTGCAGACATAGCCAGCCCTAACAGCCCGGCCGGCATAACGCCCAAAGCCCCTCCATAACCCCACTGGCCCGCCCCACACCAAGCCACTGCGCATTAGCCACCAGCCACCAGCAAAAGCCTATAGAAACAAGCTGAGTATAGCATACTACACTTCTAAGGGCTTGACAAGAGCAGACAATAAAGATTGCAAAAAAAGACGTAAGTAATTGCAGGAGAGTAACCAAGGCAAATAAATAATTATTAGTATACTGTAGTGTAGTGAAGTTTACCTAACTACAATCTAGTCTAATTAACTATTGATAAAAACCACGTTTTTTGTTGTCTTGCCGGGCCTTCCCGGGCCGGTGTTATCGGCGGGTGTCAATACGTGCTCTGTCAGCCATTGCTAGTGTATGCCAGGCATGCCTCTACCTAGCGCGCTGGGACGCGACGTATCCTGGCCAAAGTGGCGCCGCCAAGGCGCAAAGCCGGGTTGCTGGATACCCGGGGGGGCGTCGCCCTGCGGGCGCCTCGCCTGAGGTTACGCATAGTGCGTCCCCGCGGGCCGAAAACCGCCTAAACAGCGGCTGCGTTCCCAGTAGTCCCGAGTGTCAGCCAACAGGTCCCCGGAGTCCAATGCGTCATTCCCCACCGTCCCTAAAGTCCCCACAGTCCTATCCATGGGACCATGCCTTATGACCTGGATTCCCGGGAAATATAACAAGGCGCGCCTCGCGCCTTTCATTTTGAGCTGAAAAAAACGTCTGCCGGGCTCTTGCCCGGCTTGTTTTTTGCTATTCATTGTTATACTATATAACTAGTTTCATCTTGTTGTTGCTTATCACTGGTTCACGGAGGCAAGACCATGGCAGATTCTGAAGGCGCAGCGCCGAAACGGCGGGTTCAGGTGATCAATGGCGTTCCGCGGGTCTATGAGGACTACCCTTACTGGGACACGGATAAAAAACAATGCCGTCATCGGCGCACATACATTGGCCGTCTGGACGAGCAAGGCGCTTTCATTCCCAGCAAGTCCTACTTGGCCGGCCAAGCATTGTCGGCTGTGGATGCGGTCAAATCGGCTGAGCGGCGTTTTTACGGCGCCGGCTACCTGTTGGATCATATCGGCAAAGTGACTGGCGTGGAGGAGGATATCGCCCAGAGCTTCCCCTCCATGAAAGATCAGATCATCTCCTTGGCCTACTTTCTGGTACAGGAGGGAGAAAGCGCCGTCTATCGTTTTCCGCGCTGGATGCTCTCCCACTGGCATCGCCTCACCCATGCCTTGGGATCACAGGGCATCAGTCGACTGTTCGGGAGTATCACCGAGGAAGCCAAGCTGGACTTCTTCCGCCTGCAGGCGAAGCGCCGCCTGGAACGGGAATACCTTGCCTATGACACGACCAGCATCTCGTCGTATTCCGAACTGATCAAGCAGGTCAAGTACGGCCACAACAAGGACGGCGAGCGCCTGCCGCAGATCAATCTGGCCATGGTGTTTGGGGAGGAGTCGGGACTCCCCGTGTACTACCGCTTGCTGCCGGGTAACATCAGCGACATCAGCACCATGGAAAACATGATTGCCGACGCGGCGTTTCTTGAGTTCGCCAAGGTGAAACTGGTCTGGGATATGGGCTTCTTCAGCGCGAGGAATGTCAACGCCCTGTATCACGCACACTACAAATTCATCGGCGGCCTGCACCCGGACACGACCCTGGCCTGCAGCAGCGTGAAAGCGGTTAGGGACAGGCTGGTTCACTACGCCAACTATATTGAGGCTGACGATGTCTATTGCATCAGCACCATGATCAACTGGGACTATGCCTGGAGCATGCGTAATGGCGGTGAAGAACGGGGAAAGCGCCGCATGTACGTCCACGTGTACTATAATGAACAGCGCGCGGCAGCGGAAAGGGCCCAGTTCAACCACGATCTGACGGAACTCAAGACCGCCGTGCAAAGTGGCAAAGCCACGGACGCGCAGCTGAAGAGGGCGCAACGGCTGCTGACCATCAAAACCACACCAGTCAAGGGAACTCGAGTCGAGTACAATGATGAGGCTATCAAGCAGCACACGAACGATTTTGGCTACTTCGTGCTGTTGTCCAATGACGTGAAAGAAGGAGACAAGGCTCTGGAGTGCTACCGGAACAAGGACCTGGTGGAAAAGACCTTCAACAATCTGAAGAACCGCCTGGATTTCAACCGTACGCTGGTCAGTTCGGTTGAAAACCTCGAAGGTAAGCTGTTCGTGGAATTTGTCGCTCTGATCTACATCTCCTACATCCACAAGGTCATGAAAAGCAGGAATCTGTACCGCAACTATTCCATCCAGAGCCTGCTGGATGAACTCGACGTCATTGAGCGTTTCGACTATCAGGGGCAACGCGCACGATACAGCGAAATCACTGAAAGACAACGGCAAATCTATGAGGCCTTCGGCATCCTGGCCCCCGATGGCAAGCCGTCCAAGACCTACAAGCCGGAGACGGCGACCGCCACCCCCGCCCCGGAGGCATAGTTATATTTCCCGGGAATCCAGGTTATGAGTCGTGAGTACTCGCCCCTGCGCTGCGCCGCCAAGGCGTCCCCATGGTCCCCGGTGTCCACTGAGCCCGGCCACAAGCTATGGCCGACCGATTACGTAAATACGGGCTGTTGGGGCGTTTGTTATGGGTAAGTATTTGAAAGATTGTTATATTAAAGGGTTTACGGCGCCCTGCCCTACTCAAAGCGAATGGTTAGGGAGTGTTGTCTGGGCTTGGGTGTGTGATAAGGATGCATAGGAGACGGCATTTTGGAAAAGAGCAGCAAACGCGTTTCGCGGTACACCGTTGGGATAGATCTAGGGACGACGAACTGCGTCTTGTCGTACATAGACAGTGAGGATATTGCTGCGGGCCTGCAGGTCTTGGCAGTACCGCAGTTGATTGCGGCTGGTGAGATCGCGGCCTTGCCGCAGTTGCCTTCTTACATCTATTTGGCGGGCGGGAGCGGTGATAGCGGGGGTTTGAACGCCCTGCCCTGGGAGAAGGCAGCGAAGGGTCATTTGGTTGGCGAGTATGCGCGGCTGATGGGCAGCCTGTCGCCGTCGCGGGTGATATCGTCCGCGAAATCGTGGCTATGTTCGAGTAGCATCGACCCACGAAGCGCCTGCTTGCCGGTTGCAGCGGAAGATCCGGCCGAGCAGTTATCACCGGTGATAGCGACGCAAATGATCTTGGAGCATCTTCGGGACGCCTGGAATTACTGTGTAGCCAAGGGCGACAAAAAGATGCGCCTGGAGAATCAGGAGCTGATCATTACGGTGCCGGCGTCTTTTGAGCCGATGGCCCGAGATTTGACGGTAGCGGCGGCGACGGCGGCGGGGCTGGCCTTCACGCTGTTGGAGGAGCCGCAGGCGGCCTTTTACGCCTGGTTGGCCGATCATGAAGACCGGTGGCGGAAGATCATCCAACCGGGTGATGTCGTATTAGTCTGCGACATTGGCGGCGGCACCAGCGACTTCAGCCTGATCATTGCCGATGACAGTGACGGCGAATTGGCCCTACAGCGGCTAGCGGTTGGCGAGCACACCCTGTTGGGTGGCGACAACATGGATTTGACGCTGGCATACGCGATTGCGGCCAAGCTACAAAAGGAAAAAGGGCTGCGCCTGACTGCGCATCAGATCAACGGCCTGGTCCATGCCTGTCGGCAAGCCAAAGAGCATTTTGGTGGTGGTGCCAAGGAGCCCTTTCCGCTCACGGTGTTAGGCCGCGGCACGGGCGTTGTCGCAGGCACCATCAGCACGACATTGAGCAGGGATGAATGGGAAGCAATGCTGCTGGACGGCTTTTTCCCGCCCTGCGACATCAGCGAGGGCCTGGCCGGCGCGGCCCAGTCGGGGCTACGCAGCATGGGCCTGCGTTACGCCGCGGACCCGGCGTTTACCCGCCATTTGGCGAACTTCCTGAATCTGCACAGCTTCCACGATGCCGAAGGGCGGCCCATTTTGCCGACGCTGGTGCTCTTCAACGGCGGCGTCGCCAAGTCGACCGCCTTTCGCGAGAAGCTGATCTCAGCGCTGACCAGCTGGCGCGGTGCTGGCGCACCCGAAATTCAGGAGCTGGCGCAGCAGGACAGCGACATGGCGGTAGCACGCGGCGCAGCGTGGCTGGGCCATGTCCGTCGCAGCGGTGGCATTCGCATCAAGGCCGGTAGCGCCCGGGCCTTCTATATCGGCGTGGAAGCGCCGATGCCGGCCGTGCCGGGCTTCACGCCGCCGCCAGAAGCACTCTGCGTTGTGAATTACGGCATGGAAGAGGGCAGTGAAGCCGACATCGCCGCCGCCGGCTTGGCACTCGTCGTCGGCGAGCCCACGCAATTCCGTTTCTACGCGAGCACCACGCGGCAGGAGGACGCCGTCGGCGAACGGCTAAGCGATTGGCAGGACGGCGAATTGACCGAATTGCCGCCATTGCAGGCGACCTTGCCCAACGACGACGACGGGAAAAAGGCCGGCGTGATGGTACCCGTCAGACTACGGGCTGTCCTGACCGACATTGGCACGGTCCAACTGTGGTGCGATGAGCTCAAGGGTAAGCGCAGTTGGAAACTCGAAGTCGATCTGCGCCGGCAGGACGAAAAAGCATCCTAACGTCCAGGTGTGACTTTAGCCGCCCGGCGGCTGACGTTTGGACGATAGCATGGCCAAGGAAGGCCCGTGCCGCGTCGAGGAAAGTCAGGCTTGGGCGACGTCGGAGCAACGCTGTGGAGCGGGCAGGGCGGCGGGGTAGGGCGGTGCCATTACTGTTACCAATAGATGACGATGATAAAGCCTGTGCGCCACATGGCAACGGGCAGCAACCAGGAAAGAACAAGCGAACATGGCTTTCTGTATAAAATGCCGCGATCCGCACAGTCGCGCCCGCCGGGGCGAACTCACGACCGCCCATGGAACGGTGCAAACCCCGGTTTTCATGCCGGTCGGTACCCAGGCGACCGTGAAAGCCATGGCGCCGAATGAACTGCGCGATATGGGCGCGGAGATCATTCTCGGCAATACCTACCATCTCAATTTGCGCCCCGGCATGGACATCATGCGCGCGGCCGGCGGCCTGCATCGCTTCATGGCCTGGGAGCGAGCGATTCTGACCGACAGCGGCGGCTTCCAGGTTTTCAGCCTGAGCAAACTCGGCAAAAAGACCACCGAAGGCGTGCATTTTCAATCGCATATCGACGGCACGCGGCTCTTCATGGGCCCCGTCGAATCCATGGCCATTCAACGCGATCTCGGATCAGACATCGCCATGGTCTTCGACGACTGCACGGCGTGGCCGGCGACCTGGGATGAAGCGCAACGGTCGCTGGATTTGACGCTGCGCTGGGCCGCGATTTGCCGCGAACAGCCGCGCGCGCCGGGCCAGCAGGTCTTTGGCATCGTCCAGGGCAGTGTCTTCCCCGATCTCCGCGAAAAGGCGGTGAAAGCCCTCTGCGAACTGGATTTTGACGGCATTGCCCTGGGCGGCGTCAGCGTTGGCGAACCCGAGGCCGAAATGGTCAAAGTGCTCCACACCTGTGCGCCGCTGCTGCCGGAGGACAAACCGCATTACCTCATGGGCGTGGGTACCCCGCGGCAGCTCATCATCGGCGTCATGAACGGCATTGACATGTTTGATTGCGTCCTGCCGACACGCATGGGCCGCAATGGCAGCGCCTATGTCCCTACCGGCACCCTGCCCATCAAAGCCGCAGTGTACAAAGAAGACTTCACGCCCATCCAGGATGGCTGCGGCTGCTATGCCTGCCGGCATTTCACCAGGGCCTACATCCGCCACCTGCTCAATACCAACGAAATCCTCGGCGCCAGGCTGATGACCACCCATAACCTCTTCTTCTTCCTCGACCTCATGCGGCAAGCCCGTGAACACCTCGAAAAAGGCGATTTCCAGCCCTTCGCCGAGGAAATCCTCCGCCTCTACCCCGAAGCCATGGGCAAGGACGACGAGGAATAAGACTGCCGAGGAACAACGACGTCGATGGCGGTTTACCCAGGGCGACGCGCCTGCCAGCGAATGCCAGCGAATGCCAGCGAATGCCGGCGAATGCCAGCGGATGCCGGCGAATGCTGCCGGCGGATGTATTTGCGCCGTAGGCGCTTAACCATGCTTAACCCCAGGCTTTAGCCTGGGGACGCAGCCCCCCAAAGGACAGTGCCTCGTAGAGGCACCACAGTTCACGCGCCGGCGCTTGTCACCGCTTGCCGTTGAATTGCCATCGATTGCGGTCTATATCCGGCGGATGTATTTGCGCCGTAGGCGCTTAACCATGCTTAACCCCAGGCTTTAGCCTGGGGACGCAGCCTGCCAACAGACAGTGCCTCGTAGAGGCACCACTGTTTTGCTTATCAATGACTGAGCGATTACCGGCTAAGCGTAATCGGTCACCCATTGAGAACGAACGTCCAGACATGTCGCGACGTCAACCCCGGGTAAGTAAGTGAGTTCCATTGCCTCTTTGGCCCCAGTCAGCTGCGCCGACTGGGGCCAAAGAGGCCGAGGAACACGGACGTAGTCGCCGTTGTACCCAGGGCGACGCTCCGCCTTCGGTGTCGCTTGCCCTGGGCTATCATAGATCGCGCTTTCAGCGCTCAAATGCCAACAGGATGATGGTTTGCGGCTGGGCGATCAAAAATGACGCAGGGACAACAGATATCAATGGCTCCTATGAAACCTGCTGCCGCAATCGGTCAGCCATTGATATCGGATGCACGAAATGCCCCCTCGCCGGTGCGGTGAGACTAGACGTGCTAGCCAATGTGGCGCCCTCCAGGCGCAATTCCAAGTTGTTGCCACACCCCTGGTTGCGGCGCCCTCCGGGCGCCTCACCAGGGGTTATGCATGGTACGGCCCTCCGGGCCGAACTTGGCCGATCAGACGACTTGCTTTGTCCGATTCGGGTCGAAAACCTCCATCATTTAATATCCATGTTTCTGCGCCGTAGGCGCTTAACCATGCTTAACCCCAGGCTTTAGCCTGGGGACGCAGCCCCCCAAAGGACAGTGCCTCGTAGAGGCACGACAGTTTTCGAGCCATCGCCTGATTGCGGGCGGGTGCCGTCGAGCGCCGTCGAGCGCCGTCGGATGCTATCGATTGCCGGTGCCATTTGGCCGCTGTCGCCGGGCAAATGAAGCGAATGTCCATGCGATTGGCGTAAACGTCCATTATTATTCAGCTCTATGAAGGTGAATATTCTACGTGTTGGGTAACAAGACGATAGAAATTCTTGTTCACTAGCAACTGGGTAATGGGCAACTAAATAAAGGACAGCGCCATGAAACATCGGACTTTCACGTTGATTGAGCTCCTGGTAGGTTCCTGCCGCAAGTTTTAGTGTTTAAGCGTTCGTTGCATGCCTAAGAGCCGCGTTGCGGCTCTTTTTTTTGCTTTTTTTCTTCGTCCTACCGCTGGGCGTAAATTTTCATTACTTCCAGGTCTACCACCAAATTTTTATTAGCATGTTTTCCATAGACGTAGGTGACATTGATTTTGGTTTTTCGGATGTCACGTTTGAAGCCATCGACAGGGATGATTTTGTAGGTGAATCTCGGAAAATTACGGAATTTCCCCTTCATGAAGCGTTCGAGGGTGAAATCGCCATAGACGGTTTTCAGCTCAAGGTGATCATTAAAACAGTCAATGCGCGTTACGGCTCCGCGGAGGAGTTCCTCAAAGACGTGGTCTTCCAGTCTATCAGCCATGAGGTCATCAATTTTCAAGAGGAACTGCCGTGCTCTTTCCTCGACCTTGTTCTGGCTGGCGCAGGCATTTTCTATCTGCGCGATTTCCTTTTTGGTCTTGAGTATTTTGCCGTTCAGCAGCGCCTCAACCTTCTGAAAACTTGCCAGAGACAGCTCGCCGGCGCCATAGGCAGAGGCGGCGGCGTCCAGGCGCGACACACACGCGACGAGGTCGGTTTTGAGCTTTTCCAGCTCATGTCCTTTCATTCTCATGACGTCATGCTGTTCAATTTCTTTATAGAGGGCCAGTGCCAGTAGGGGAGCCACGCTGGCCTTCAGACCGACGAACTCATCCGAGTGTCTGATGAGATTGATGGTGACTCGCGCTGAACGGCAATTGGCGTCAGTATTGATGTTGGCGCCTCGGAAGCAGTGATAAAACTCCTTGTTGCCGTCCTGCCCGACGATCATCTTCGCGCCGCAGTAGCCACAATGCAGTAGATGCGAAAAGGGATGCGGCAGGCTTTTTCTCCTCTGCGGCTCCGCACGACGCCGGCTCATAATGCGTTGGACTTTCTCCCAGGTTTCGTACGTTATTATTTCTTTCCCCTGCATTTGCTTGGCCTTGATCAGGGCGCCCTGCGTATCGTACATGTAGCCACAGTAGAAAGGCTGCGAAGCGATATGCCGGAAGGACGAGTCATAGAAGCCCTTCCCCGCACAGCGCCCGGCAAATCGGCTGTTCATCTGGCGAACGATCTGGTTGTAGGGCTTCAGCAAGATGATTTGGTCGAAGACGAAGCGGATGACCTCCACGCACTCGGGAATCACTTCAACCGCCCGATCCTTACCACCAAGGTAGCGGATGCCGTACATTTTGGGCCCAGTGGCATAGTAGCCGTCGTCCTTCAATTTGCTCATCGCGGCTTTTGACTTTTCGCTGGTCAACTTGATCTGATTGTCGTTGACATGGGACTTGATAGTGGTCACCAGGCTGTCTGAAAAGTCCGACGGATTACTCTCACCCTCCTTGAGGGTCAGAAGCTTGACGCTGTTCGCAATAAGCTGATTGTCAACGTAATTCTGCAGATAGCTGCGCTGGATGGGACGGTAAAGTCGCGTCGTATCGTAGACAATGACATAATCAATTCTTGACAGCTGCTCCAGAACTTGACGCAAGCCGGGGCGATACTTTTTTTCGGCCGTGTTTTTCCGGTACCAATCCTGAAAGACGCTGTCCTGATCGGCAATACTCTCTGCACCAGATGGATAGAGGCGGCCCGATGCATTTGCGTCGTTATACGTGGCGATGACCTCAATTTTGCGTTTCCTTGCCAACTCCATGCATTTCTCAATCTGCATGGCAATCGATTCGCTTTCTTCTTCCTTGCCACTGGACTGACGGGCATAGATCACTGCGTTGACTTTTGACATGGTCGGCACTCCTGAAAAAAGGGAATTACTCAGACGAATAAAGCTCCCTGTATATAATATATATTCGCTAAAATTCAAGGTAGGAACCAGTTGTGATTGCCATCATCGCGATATTAGCGGCGATGCTCCTGCCGGCGTTGAGCAAAGCTCGGGACAAAGCTCGGAGCATTTCCTGCACGAGTATTATGAAGCAGATGGGCACGGCGTCGGTCATGTACACTGGCGACAACCATGATTGGTGGCCGCCAGTCAATACCCTACCAGACAATTGGACGTGGTGCAACATGGATGCCTATCGCAGCTACCTGGGCGTGCCATTGGTGGCCGTGACGGGAAATTACAATTTTCCTAAGAACATGCTCTGCCCAAATTCCCGCGGCTCGCGTGCAAGCGGCACTTGGGGAAGTATTACTCTGTCCTACGGCGTGTGCTACTCCGGCCTGAACACTGGCACGTGGGTGGCGCCGGGGTTCCATCTGACCGAAATCACCCGGCCCTCCGAGCGCCTGTCCTACACGGACAGCCTGGATCGGCTCCTGTGGAGCTGGAACGCACTTTCCGGCAACGGCTATATCATTCTTGGCGGCGAGGACTTAGTACCAGCCGGCAAAGGCACGGTAGCCTATCGTCATAACGACTGCATTAACGCGGTTTTCTTCGATGGGCACGTCGAGCCCCTGCATTACCGTAGACTGCTTACTGATTCGGCTGTGCGCACACCGCGTGCGAAATAAAGGCGGCTGGCGGCACTGCCGTCACACATCACATCTTCACTTGGCCCCGGATCATCTAGTCCGGGGCCTTTTTTGTGTGCCACTATTGTTTTCTATGTTACGATTGTGTATAATCATTGACACCCGCAGTTAACCCGTCACAGCACCTAACAAAGAAAGCGTTGCAGGCTATGAAAAAAGTCTTTACGTTGATTGAGTTACTCGTTGTAATAGCAATTATAGCGATATTGGCGGCGATGCTCCTGCCGGCCTTAAGCAAAGCACGGGACAAAGCCCGGAGCATCTCCTGCACGAACATCATGAAGCAGATGGGCACGGCATCCATCATGTACGCTGGTGACTACAGTGATCGCTGGGTACCGGTGGTCACGCCGACGGTGTATGACAACAATCCTTTCCGCAGTTATCTGGGCGTACCAGAAGTGGCTGTTACGGGTACCGGCGGGCGCTTTCCGCCAAATATGCTTTGCCCGAGTTCCCGCGGCGCGCGTTCTCTGAATACGGCCGGCTACGGCTATTTTGGTTCCTCTTACGGCGTTACCTATCAAGGCTTACATAGCGGCACTTGGGTAGAAACCGGCTATGTGCTGACGGCAATTCCAAAGCCTTCCGAACGCCTGGCCTACGCCGACGGCCTGGATTGGCTGCTCTATAACTGGGACCCCTATACAGCCAGCAAGGGCTATATCGCTATTGGCGGTGACGTGTCAACTGTCGGCGGCGTCGGCACGGTGGCTTATCGACATAATGATTGCGTCAACGCGACGTTCTTCGACGGCCACGTCGAGCCACTGCACTATCGCCGCCTGCGCATCGATGGCGCTGTACGTGGCGATCCAAGGAAGTAAGCGGTCCTTCGTAGGGATATGGCAGTATGTGTCTTCACACAGCCCCGGGGCATCAGCTCCGGGGCTGTTTTTATGCTGGGGCGCCAGGCCCGCCGCATATTTGTCAAGACGACTGGGCGCCGCCGCGGCGGAAGAAGCGCGATGCCTCGGCGCGGTAGGAGAAGGAGAAGTCCACGGGCTCGACGTCCAGCGACTCCAAGGTGACGCCGATGTCGTCCTGCGCGGTAGTCAGGGCGTTAAGAATGTCCTTGCTCTGCGCACTGCGGACAACGAAGGTGCAGCGTTCGCAGGCGCCGCCGGGGGCATCGCCGAGGCTGATTTGCTGGAGGCGCGCGCTGGTAGCGGCGCCCGCACCGGCGGCGATGGCTACATCCGCATACTTGCCGGCGAATTCCTCTTGACAGATGAGGGTGATCTTTTCGCTGCGGGATTGCAGACTGAAGCCACTGTCGGGGTCAAGCACGGGGAAACGCCGGCGCCAAGCGGTGCTTTTTTCGAGTCGGTCAATGGCAGCGACGACCTGCTCGATGGTGGCGGCATGCTGCTGCGGACCGACGAGAAGACTGGTGTCGAGGATACCGGCAGCGACAGGACTGCAGTAGATGAAGCCGCGGCCGGGCCGGTTCAGACGGCCTTTTTCGATCAGCATGCGCATCAGGCCCTCGGCGTCCCAAGCGGGCACCAACAGGCGGATGACCTCTTTCTCGGCGGGCACGGTAATGCGCAGGAGGCCCAGGCGGTCGCGCAAGCCCGTGCCGGCACCGAGGGTGACGACGGGCACGCCGGTGCCGAGCTCCAGGGCCACGCGCGCCAGCTCTTCGCCGGTGCCGCTAATGGATGTAATGCAGGTGATGAGGGCCAAGTCGCGCAGCAGTCCCGGTGGGTAGTCATCTTGGTCAACAATGGGCGCCGCCGCCGTCAGGGGATTCTGGAAGAACGAGCGGCATTCCTGGGTGAAGATGGTGCCATGTCCGGGCTGATTGATCTGCAGGGCACTAGCCAGGCGTTGCACGACGGGCTCGGAGAGCTCGGGTGGCACACTGAAGTGGATGACGTCAATCGGGCTGTCTTCCAAACGCTCGCTAAAGCCCGGGAGGCCAAAGGGCCGACCGCGCCGACGACGACGAACGCAGCGGCCGCTTTCGACGAACACCGAGCGCAAGCCGATGTTGCCCAGTTGTTCCATGGCGCCATGGTTGCGCTCGCGGCGAATGGCGCAGGTCACGCGGTGTATGGTCTGCAGCTGCTCACTCATGGTCATTTGCTCCTTCTGCCGCGCGGGCGAAGGTCCGTTCCCGCAGGCGAATGGCCACGCCAAAGAGCATGACAGTGAGGATCGGATAAACCGATGCCATGGCGAGAATGCCGAAGCCATCAGCAATATGGAGTTGTTCTCCCAGGCCCAGGCCCATGGCCAGCACCAGCGGCACGGTGATGGCGCCGGTGGTGACGCCGCCGCAGTCCCAGGCGATACCAGCGAAATCATCGTCGCTGGCGATAGTTAGCGGGAACAGCAGCAGGTAGGGCGGCAAGAGCATCCAAGTCATGGGGATGTTGTAGAGAATGCGGATGACGCCCACAATCAGCCCGATGCCGACGCCGATGGACACGGCGCGGATGATGGCCACGCTTTTGACTGTGCCAACAGTCAGGTCTTCCACCGTGCGTCCCAGGGCTTTCAAGGCCGGCTCGGCGATGGTCGAGCCGTAGCCCATGCCGAAAGCGAAAAGGAGGATGAGCAGCAGACCAATGCGCGTGAGTTCCGGATGCAGCAGCGGCGATGTCCTGACATGATGCGTGTAGACGCGTTCGGCCTCGTTGTACCAGTCGGGGTTGAAGGTGAGCGCCTGGACCTTTTGGCCGTCAAGGAGCTGAAAGACCTTGACGCTACCGCCATCCCGGCTGACGGCTGGGAAGAGAATCGCCGGATCGAAGTCCTTAATGACGATCTGGCCCTTTTCGACCGTGGTATCGCGATAGACCTGCGGTAGCCGGGCGCCGACTTCATTGCCGAGGGGGCTCAGGCCCACGCGAATGCCGATGCCGAGCAGGCACATGCCAAGCAGGCAGAAGGCAATGCCAAGGAGGACTTCGTCAAGAAAGCGCGGGCGGTCACGAAGCAACAGGATAAGGATCAACGCCAGAAAGACCGTCAACGGCAGGACCGCGCGCGCAGCATGCCCGAACTCCTCCCGCAGCAGCCCCAAGGGCGTGATGCCGGCGGCCGGCACAATCGGTTTTCCGGCGTCGATCGCGCCACCTGCATTGACTTTGCTGACAGCGTCCGTTTCAGCAAACTGAGAACGGCTACTGGCACTGCCCATGCGCATGGCATAGGCGCGCAGCGCGTCGTCGCCACCGAGGAGCGCCACCGCTTGCGGCCGCATGGCCGGCGAGAAGAATTCCTCTTCGCTGCATGGTTGCGGCACATGGGAGAGGAGCAGCGCACCGAGCAGCAGGACGGTCAACACGGGCAGGGCAGAAGCGAGGGCGACGGTGCCAAAGCTATCGGCAGCGCTTTCACTGCGACCGGATGAACGGGAGATGCCAATGCCCAGGGCCAACATCAGCGGCACCGTCACCGGGCCGGTGGTAACGGCGCCGGCGTCCCAGGCCAGGCCGAGCACGGCCGCCAAATTGCTGGAATGCGCAGCCAGAACCGTCAACGGCAAAGCCAGCGTCATGACGCCCAGAATGATCGGCTTGATGGAAAAGCCCAGATAAAAGCGCATCAGGCCAATAGCCGCCGCGATGCCGACGCCGATGGCAATAGCGCTGATCAACCACTCCGGACGCTGCTGCAGCAGAAAATACAACAAGGGCGCATCCCAAGCGCAAATCGTGCTGCCGACGGCCCGCAGGGCCGCCACCGCCGGTTCCGCGAAGGTCGCTCCGGCACCGATACAAAAGCCGATGGGGATGATAATCTTCAGACCGCCATGGGAGGTCAGCTGTATGCCCACACGCTGAGCCAGCGGCATCAGCCCGAGTATCAACCCCTCCAAAAACAGTGCCAGGCCCACCACTACCAGCGCAATGCCACCCGCTATCACCAGTGCCTGCGCCGGTGCCCGACCAAACACCAGCATCTGAAAAGCCACGAGGTAAATGACAATAAACGCTACGGATTTGAGCTGCTCGCGCAAGCGCGACGACAAATAGTCGCCAATCAACCGCAAAACAGTGGACGGCGGGAGTGATATTTTATTCTTGACCATGATGTTTACAGAAAAAAAAACGCCAAACAACAACCGGAAAACGCTAGGGAGGACATGACTGCAAAAAGATGCGCGCGCAGCGTGACTTATTCTGCTTCGCAATTGGGCTTTTGCAAGACGGCAGGGGAGAAGTTTCTGGCACGGAGAGGGTACGCTGTCTAGCCAGGATAGGCGGTGGGGAGACGGGCGTGGCGACAGGACGCCGGGAGACGAGCCAGTTACGGTCGGCGGGGATGGCGAGGACGGTTTGATGAGCCGTCTCGCCGGTGCGGGCGAGACGCCCGCACCACGCCGCGAGACGAGCGTCGTGAGGAGAACGGGGAAGTCCTGACGACACCAAGCAGCCAATCTAAACAAATAATCTGCGGCAATCTGCGGCAATCTGCGGATAAAAAAACGACGACTGCCGCCGGGACGGCGGCGATCCCAGGATGCATACCGCCGGGACGGCGGCGATCCCAGGATGCATACCGCCGGGACGGCGGCGGTCCCAGGATGCATGCCGCCGGGACGGCTAAAGTAATCGGTCAGTGTACACCCCGGCGCTTCGCTGGGACAATTTGCAGGAAACCCACGGCCCGCCGCCGCCCAGCCATCCGACCTTGATTTCCGCCGACCTTTGCGGCAGCGGGTTTCATAGGAGTCATTGATATTGGATGCCCGACATGCCGCTGACGTCAACCCCAGGCAAGCTAGTGAGTTCCATTGCCCCTTTGGCCCCAGTCAGCTTCGCCGACTGGGGCCAAAGGGGCCGAGGAACACGAGCGTAGAGGGCGCGCTACCCAGGGCGGCGCGCGCCTTCGGCGCCGCTTGCCCTGGGCTGGTATGTTTCGCGCTTTCAGCGCTTCTGCCGCTTCGCGGCGGAATGCACGACGAGAAAAGGTTGCTTGGTTGAACAAGTGCCATGGATACCGTTAAATGAAGAGCAGCGGGTTTCATAGGAGTGTACACCCCGGCGCTTCGCTGGGACAATTTGCAGGAAACCCACGGCCAGTCGCCGCCCAGCCATCCGACCTTGATTTCCGCCGACCTTTGCGGCAGCGGGTTTCATAGGAGTAACCACCCCGGTGGGGAAAACACCGGGGACAATTTGCAGGAAACCCACGGCCAGTCGCCGCCCAGCCATCCGACCTTGATTTCCGCCGACCTTTGCGGCAGCGTGTTTCATAGGAGTCATTGATATTGGATGCCCGACATGCCGCTGACGTCAACCCCAGGCAAGCTAGTGAGTTCCATTGCCCCTTTGGCCCCAGTCAGCTTCGCCGACTGGGGCCAAAGGGGCCGAGGAACACGAGCGTAGAGGGCGCGCTACCCAGGGCGGCGCGCGCCTTCGGCGCCGCTTGCCCTGGGCTGGTATGTTTCGCGCTTTCAGCGCTTCTGCCGCTTCGCGGCGGAAATGCACGACGAGAAAAGGCTGCTTGGTTGAAACAACAAGTGCCATGGATACCGTTAAATGCAGAGCATCGGTTTCATAGGAGTCATTGATACTGTATGCCAGTCATGCCTCACTCTGGCGAGGTGGGATGCGTCGTTCCGGGCGAATGTGGCGCCCTCCGGGCGCAATTCCAGGTTGTTGTCACACCCCTGGTTGCGGCGCCCTCCGGGCGCCTCACCAGGGGTTATGCATGGTACGGCCCTCCGGGCCGAACTTGGCCGATCTGACGACGGTGTTCGTGCTTCTTAGCGTCGCGTGGATACGGCCCTCCGGGCCGAACTTGGCCGATCTGACGACGGTGTTCGTGCTTCTTAGCGTCGCGTGGATACGGCCCTGCGGGCCGAACTTGGCCGATCTGACGACGGTGTTCGTGCTTCTTAGCGTCGCGTGGGTACGGCCCTCCGGGCCGAACTTGGCCGATCTGACGACTTGCGTTGTCTGATTCGGGCCGAAAGCCACCTTTATTCAATCCCCATGTTTTTGCGCCGTAGGCGCTTAACCATGCTTAACCCCAGGCTTTAGCCTGGGGACGCAGCCTGCCAACAGACAGTGCCTCGTAGAGGCACCACTGTTTTGCTTATCAATGACTGAGCGATTACCGGCTAAGCCGTGATTCGAGACGGCGCTGCTTGAGAAGAGCTTCTCTTTGCATTATCTTAGAGTGTTTTTTTGTGTCTTTTCGTGCTGAGAGATTTGGCACAAACAAGCTAGTGGGCCTGTTGCGCGCATACTGCTTGTCGCCTGGTGGATGACGGTTTGTGGCAAGCAACTGATTGGTCTTCATTCATGAAAAGAAGAATAGTGGTTACCGGTGCCGGAGTCACCAGTTCACTGGGGTATACGCCAGCAGAATTATATCAGTCACTGCTTGCGGGCAAGAGTGCGGTACGGCTGATGCCCGAATGGCAGGGGCTGGTGCCGGTCGGATCGGACCACGTCAGCGCGGCACCGGTGGCGATATCACCGGAAAAAAGCAAAAGCATCAAGAGGCACTATCGCCGTTCCATGGGCAATGCGGCCCTGTTTGCCACGCTGGCGGCGCAGCAGGCCGTTGTCGAGAGCGGCTTGGCAGCCGAGATTCTCGGCAATGGTCGGGCCGGCTGCATCATCAGCTCCACCATCGGCAGTTCCTCTGAGGTCTATGAATCGACCAAGGCGGTCATTGAGCATCGCTTCAATGACCTGTCGGCTTGTCAGTTTTTCCGCATCGTGTCGCATTCATCGGCGTTCAATGTGGCCAATTTTTTCGGTATCAACGGTGTGCAGTTGTCGCCGTGTTCGGCTTGTGCGTCGTCCCTGCAGTCCATTGGCCTGGCCTACGAGCAGATATTGGCGGGCCGTCAGGAGCTGTTTTTGGCAGGCGGGTCAGACGAAGTGACGCCGATTGTGCTGGGGTCATTCCGGCATCTGTATGCGCTGGCGGACAGTGACGAGCTCCCGCCGGAGGAATTATCGCGGCCCTTTGATGCCCGGCGTTGCGGCCTGGTCTGCGGCGAAGGCGCCGGCATTTTGGTCGTCGAGGAATACGAGCACGCCCGGCGGCGTCAGGCGCCGGTGCTGGCTGAGATCATCGGTTATGCGACCAACTGCACGGGCACGCAGATCAGCCAGTCTGACAGCGCGTCCATTGAAGCGTGCATGCGCCTGGCCCTGGCGGATGCGCAGATTGCGCCCGACGATGTCGATTACGTCAGTGCTCACGCCACCAGCACGGTCGCCGGTGACCGAGAAGAAGCGGCGGCAATTCGGGCCGTTTTTGGCGATCGGGTGCCGGTTTCAAGTGTGAAGGGCCAGCTCGGGCACACTCTTGGCGCCTCTGGCGGGATTGAAACTGCGGCGGTGCTGGCGATGATGCGCCATGGCGTGATCCTGCCCAACGCCAATCTCGCGGCGGTGGCCGAGGACTGCGCCGGGCTGGACTTGCCGGCGGCGCCGCGGCAACAGCCGGTCCGAACCGTGGTGAAAAACTGCATTGCCTTTGGCGGGGTCAATGCCACACTGATAATGCGTAGCGCTGAAGCGGGAGCATGAGCCGGCCGGGGCGCGCGCTGAGCTGGCGAGGAAAGGACTTGTGATGACGCGGGACAGACTTATTGAGTTGATCAACCAGATATTTGTCGACCAATTTGAACTTGAGCCGGAGGAATTGACTCCGGAAAAGCGCATTTTTGAAGACTTTGCGTTGGACAGCCTGGATATTGTTGATTTGATCACCGGCCTACAGCGGAAATTTGGCATCTCACTGCGTGACAACAAGGATGTGCAGCAGATCCGGACCCTGCAGGACATCTATGACTTAGTGGAGAAGCTGGCCCGTGACAACCCTGATTTGATTGCCAAACTGCCGGAATAATGCACAAGCATGTGGCTGTCCATACTCATCTATAGCCTGCTGGTTCTTTCATCGCTGCTTTTCTGCCTGATATTTGGCCTGCCCTACCTGCTGTCCTTGGCGCTTCCGGAGCGCCTGCGGGGCCGGGTGATCCGTTATATCATTTTGGTATACGGGCGCATGATTGTCTATGTTGCGATGCGGCCCTGCATTCGCGTCCGTTTCGAGGATTTGTCGGGCGGCCAGCGCCGTCCCGGCATCTACGTTTTCAACCACCGCTCGTCATCCGACCCCTTTCTGGTGTCCGTACTCGGCGAAGAGATAGTCCAGATTGTCAATGGCTGGCCGATGCGCCTGAAATTCTACGGTTATTTCGCCCGTCTCGGCGAGTACATTGACTCGACGGCGGGGGATTACGCGTCTTTCGCGGCGCAGATCAGAATGCTGAATGAGCGGGGCGTATCGATTGTGGCCTTTCCGGAAGGCACCCGCTCTGGCGGGCGGCACATGAACGCCTTCCGCAGCGGCATTTTTCACCTGGCGCGGGAATTGCGCCTGCCGATCTATCCCGGCTGCATTGCCGGCAACGAAGAGATGCCGACGCGGCGGTTCAAGTTCAAGAAAAGCGGTACGATCATGGTGCGGCTGTTGCCGCCCATCTTGCCGGCCGAGCAAGATCAGTTCCCCAGCGCCTACGCATTGAAAATAGCCGTGCACCGCCGCATCAGGCAGGAAACGGCGAAGATGGACAAGGAGTTGGACGATGCCGTCATTCAGCCTGGAAAATGACTTGTCCCTGCAATCGGCGGCGACGATCCGCACTGAGCAGGAGCGGCTGCTGAACGAGCATGTGGCCTACTGCCGGCGGCATTCGCCCTATTATCGCCGACTGCTGGCGGGGCTACCGGAGCGCGCCTTGCGGCTGGAAGAGCTGCCGTTGCTGCCCTTGACCAGCAAGGGCGATCTCGCGGAGCATAACGACGATTTCATTGCCGCGCCGCAGCGTGCGATTGCCGACATCTGTTTTACCAGTGGCACGACGGGCCGTCCCTGCCGGATTGCCTACACGACGTCGGACCTGGAGCGCCTGGCCTACAATGACGCCCGCGGCTTTCTGGCCGCCGGCTTGAGCGCTGACGACACCGTACTGATGACCTGCACGATGGACCGCTGTTTCATTGCTGGGCTGGCCTATTACCTGGGCGTGGTCAAGATTGGCGCCGCGGCTGTGCGCAACGGCCTGACCAGCATGGAAAGCCACGCGGAGATCATCCGCGATGGCCAGATCACGGCGATCGTCGGCGTGCCGTCCTTTTTGGCCAAGCTCGGGCACTATCTGCAGGATAAAGGCATTGACGCCAGCGGCATCCGCCACCTGATCTGCATTGGTGAGCCGCTGCGGACCCGCGCGATGGGCCTGACGCCGCTGGGCGAGAAGCTGGAGTCATATTGGCCCGGGGCGGTGTACTCGACCTACGCATCATCGGAAATCGTCACCAGCTTTACCGAATGCGCCGGTCGCTGCGGCGGGCATCCCCCGGCCGACCTGGCGCTGGTCGAGATACTGGACGACGCGGGGCAGCCGCTGCCGCCGGGGCGGGAGGGCGAAGTGACGGTGACGCCCTTGCAGGTCACCGGCATGCCCCTCCTACGTTTTCGCACCGGCGACATCAGTTTCCAGCTGGCGGCTGACTGCCCCTGTGGCCGTCGCACGCTCCGCCTGGGGCCCATTCTCGGCCGCAAAGCGCAGATGCTCAAAGTGCGGGGAACGACCTTGTTTCCCAGCGCCTTTTTTCATGTACTCGATCAAATTGACGGCGTCGACAATTACTACCTGGAAGTGTCAGGCCAGGCTCTGTCGGACGAAATTGACCTGTATATCTCCTTCCATGCCGGGGATATGGACAGCCTGCGCATCGAGGACGCGCTTTTCGCCAGCACCCGCCTGCACGTCAATCTGCACAGCGTGTCCTGCACGGAAGCGCGGCAGAAAGTCTTCGGCAGCTCCAGGAAGCCCGTGCGTTTCTTCGATCTGCGCCAGCCCTAAGCCCCCCCGGAGCCGTCGTATGTTTGACATTCACCACTATGATTTCACGGATGCCGAGATAGCCGCGGCGGCGGCGGCGGACCGTCTGCTCTCCCTGGAAGTCGAGTTCAACCGCCAGTGCAACTACCGTTGTCCCTACTGTTATGCGGCGGCATCGGAGCAAGTGCCAGCCCAATATGATCCGCGGGTGATTGATGTCGCGGTCAGTCAGGCGGCAGAGTTGGGCGCCCGGAAGATCGTCATTCTGGGGGGTGAGCCGTTTCTGTTCAAGGGTCTGCGGGACAAAGTATCAATGATCAGAGCTCGCGGTCTCGGTGTCGAGATACACACCAATGGCTCGATCATGACCGCCGAACTGGCCAGCTTTCTCTTTGCCCAGGGCTGTCGCGTGGTCGTCAAATTCAATACCCGCAACCCGGCCGTGCATGAGCTGCTTACCGGCGTGAAGGAATCGCTGGACAACTCCTTGAACACCCTGCGACTGCTGCAGGAAGCCGGGTTCAGCGAGGACATGCTAGGCGCCAGCAGCGTGATTTCCGCCGACAATATCGACGAAGTGGTAGACTTGTGGAAATATCTGCGCCAGAGAAAGATCCGGCCACATTTTGAGATATTGACGCCCCAGGGTCGGCTTCTTTCCCACCAAGAGCTGGAAGTGGACCTCCGCCGGCTGCAGGCGGTCTTCACCGAGATAGAGCAGTATGACCGCAGCATCGGCCATGCCTGGGACGCGCAGCCACCGTTGGTCGGCGCAAAATGCCTGCGGCACACCTATTCGGCGCTGATCAACGCCGAGGGCGAGGTCTTTCCCTGCGTGGGCATTGACATCGCCATCGGCAACATTCTCGCGCAGCCCCTGGCGAAGATTTTGCGGGACAGCGTGATCATCAAGGATTTGAAGAACCATCTGGAGATGATCAAGGGCCCCTGCCGGGTATGCGACAAAGCGGCGAGCTGCTATGGCTGTCGCGGCGCCGCCTATCAGCTGACGGGCGACTACCTAGCGTCGGATCCCCTGTGTTGGCGGAACGCCGACAAACAGGCACAGATTCAGGCATTGCCCATGGCGGCGCTACCTTACATCCCGCATCGCCCGCCGATGGCGATGGTGGAAAAGATCGTCAAGGCCGGGGTGACGCATGTGGTATCGGCGGTGATTCGTCCCGACAACCTCTTTGTCAATGGCGCCGGCGTGCTTGACCGCGCGGTGATTCCAGAGTTGGTAGCGCAGGCCGGGGCGGCGATGGATTCGTTCCATTACGACGGGCGCGTCCGTCCGGGCTTTCTCGCCATTGGCCATGCCATTCGTTGCAGCCGCGATATTCACTGCGGGGACGAGATCAGCATCACCCTCAGTGAAGACAACATTCTGGACAACTGGTATCAACTCAACTTCAGCATCAGCAACCAGCTTGGCGAGCTGTGCGCGCAGGGCGAGGTTAACGTATGCATTATATGAGAATCATCGCGTTGCTGTTGTTGTGCCCTCTCAGCCTGCTCCGGGCGGCAGACACCGCGGTGGCCGCGACGGCCGCGCCGCCGACGCTAGCGACGCTGGCGGAGTTCGCGGCGTGGTTGCGGCCGCTGGCGGCCGTGCGCAGTGTCCAAGCGGAGTATCGGCAGACGCGCCTGCTGCGCTCGCTGAATTTCAGTCTGAGCATCCATGGTCACATGGCGCAGGAGCAGGGCCGGCGCCTGCTCTGGGCGACCACCAGTCCCATGCGCTCGACCTGCATTTTCAGCGAGGATTCGTTCCAGCAATGGGATGCCGAAACCGGCAAGGTCACGAGCCTTTCGGCGGCGGACATGCCATGGCTGAAGGTACTGTTCAACTGCCAGAAACAATGGCTAAGCGGCGATCTCGACGCCCTTGCCACCGACTTCAGCATCGAGCCGCTGGACGACCACACGCTGCGGCTTACCCCCCGGCGCCAGGAGTTCCAGCTGTTCTTCACCCAGATTGAGATGCGTTTCCGGCCGTCCTACGACGCCATTGCACGCCTGGTGTTCAGCGAAAAGAATGGCGATTCCATGCAGATGGATTTTTTCAACATCAGAAATAACGAGCCCATACCCGAGCAGCTATGGATGCTACCGCCAAAATAACCCGATGGCTGACCGGGGCACTATGCCTGGTCCTGCGGCGGCGCCGAGCGGCCTGGGCTGCCGTGCTCGTCCTGGTCGGCGTAATGGCCGTCACGGCGCTGCGCGTGGGCACGTTCAGCAACGACCTCGGCCACATGTTCCCCGCCGACTCCCTCTCGGGCAACCTATACCGCCTGATGACGCGGAGCGGACTTGGCGACTTGATCCAGCTGGAATTGGCCAGCGGTCAGGCCGGCGGCGCCCCAGCCATGCTGCCGGCCGTCGACCGGCTGGTTGCGGAGTTGAGCGGCATGCCCAGCATCAGCTCGGTGGACTTCAGGCTCACCGGCGGCATTGCCGACAGCTGGAGTGAACTGGCGCCGGCGTGGCCGCTGTTGACCGACGCGTCCATCCTCGCGACGGCTGACCCCGCCCAGGCGGTTCAGAAGCTGCGCCAGGCCTTAATGCTGCCGGCCGCACCGCTGGCGGCTTGGCGACATGACCCCTTCGGCTGGCAGGGCCGGCTATTGGGCGAGTTGCAGGACTTCCATCGGCTGAGCGGCATGAAGATATCGCTGCAGCATCCCTACATGACCGACGCCGACGCGTCCCGTCTCCTGCTCACCCTGCAATGCCGCCCCGGCGAACTCGCCACCGCCGCGCAGATCGCTCCGCTGCTGGCGACTATCCGCCAGGCGGTGGCACGGGAGCTGCCGGGAGTTACGCTCACCATCATCTCGCCACTGAAGCATGTGCTGGACAATGAACGGGCGGTGCGGCGGGACATTCTGCAGGTCAGTCTCCTGTCGCTGCTGGCCTTGCTGATCCTGTTTCTGCTGTTGTACCGCGGCGCCTATGACGCGGTGTGGATACCGGTCATACCCTTTGCCACCACGGTCATCGTCACCGGCCTGATGGCTGTCATCTTCGACGAATTCTGCCTCTTCATACTGGGCATTTGCGGCAGCATCGCGGGTCTGGCGGTCGATCAAGGCATCCACGTCTACGCGGCCTACAGCGGGCGCTGGCGGGTCCGTGCGCTGGCGCGCATCTGGCCGCCGCTGCTGCTCAGCGCGGCGACCTCGGCGCTGGTGTTCTTCATGTTTGCGCTGACCGGCATCCGCGCCTACAGCCAGCTCGGCATTTTTGCAGGCTGCGCCCTGCTGGTCAATGTCGTCCTCTCTTTTTTCATTCTCCCCACCCTGTTGCCGCAGCGCCCACGGCTGCAGTTTGCCTGCGCCAGCTTCCAGCCGGGGAAAAAGACCGCGTGGCTGATTGTTTGCGCGTGGCTGCTGGGCTCCGCAGCCGCCGTCAGCGTCCTTCCCCGCATCCGTTTCGATTTCAACCTCAGCGCGCTGGACGGCGCCAGTGCCGAAACCCGCCTGAGCGAGGAGGAATTCCAGCGGCGCTGGCGGCGGGATGACGCCGGCAATCTGATCGTCGTCAGCGCCAACGATCGGGACGAGCTGCTGCAGTCCTGCGAAGCACTGGAACGGCTGCTGGGCGCCAGCGGTACGCGCTGCTTTCATCCCGCCAGGCTGTGGCCGTCCCGCCAGACCCGGGAAGCGCACCGGCAAACGTGGCGGCAGCCGGAAGCGACCGCAGCCTTGCGCCGGCTGGAAGATGAACTCGCCCGTGAATGCCAGCGCACTGGCTTGCCACCGGCTTTTTTCACGGCATTTTTTGACTCGCTGCGCCAGGGCATCGCCGGCGACGCTGAGCGGCCGGAGCCGGCTTTTTTCCGCGACGTCACGGCCCGGCTGATTCGTGAGCGTGGCCACACGCTGTCGGCCATGTTCTTCTTTGCCGGCGCCCTGAACGACGGCGAGCTGGCGGCGCTGCTGGAAAAGCTCGATGGGCTGGGCAATTGCGCGTTGCTGTCCAACGATGCGTTTCGGGTGGCGACCGGCCGCGATTTTCGGCCTTTGGCGAGTCGGGTCCTGCTATGGGTCGCGCTAGGGCTGTTGTTGTTGTTGCTGCCGGTGTATCGTTCGCCGGCGAAACTGCTGATCATCATCCTGCCGGGTTTCACGGCCGCACTGTGGTTTGCGGGTCTGGTCGCAATCAGCGGCCGGCCCGTCAACATCGCCACTTGTTTCGGCATGATTATGCTGATCGGGCTGGTGATTGATTACGGCATCTTTGCCCTGCATCACGTCACCGCCCGCGATGCGTCGACAATACCGACGGCGATATTTCTTTCTGCGGGTACCACCCTACTGACCTCAGCCGCACTTTTAGTTGCCCGTCACCCCATACTCTTTCACACCGGCCTGGTGCTATTCGGGCAAATCCTGCTGGCGGCGCTGACCGCGCTGTATGTCGTCCCAGCGCTGGTGCGGCTGTGGCGCGGGCGGCGCGGCGGGCTGTTTGTCGCCGCCCTGGGACTGCTTTGGCTCGCTGCGGGCTGCAGGATCACGAGCGGGCAGGGCGAGGCGCCGCGGCAACTCACAGCGGCGGCCGCCGCCGGCGAATGGCAGGCGTTTCAGCAGGCGCAAGGCGACGAACCGGCGCAGATGCTGACCATGAAAGTCGACATTCTCTGGTACAGCTTCCCCATGCTGCTGGTCGTGCAACGCGACGCGACCAGCCAGCGCCTGCAGGCGACCGGCATGCTGCCAACGGGCGCCGTCGTCTTTGCCGTGAGTGGGGAAGGGGGGCGGCAAAGCCAACATCACGTTGCCGCAGTCGTGCCGGCCATCGCTCGCAAACGAATCTTCGCCGGGATCTACGACGACCTCTGCAATATCTTTCTGACCTCGTCGCAGCCGGGGCCATTCCCCGCCGTTGCAAGCACGCCCATCCGGCAACGGCTGCCCTCGGGCATCGTCCAGACTCTCGACGGCTCGCCCCTGCGACCCGTACACAAGAAACTGGGGACTTTTCCTCGGCGCCAATGGGTGGTACACTATGCCGACTGGGATGACGACCTAAAATCCTGCCGGCGCATTGTCTATAAAAATTACCGGACGAGATGCACCTTTACCTTCCAGCGCCCCGCGCCGCCGGAGAAAGAGACCTTGGCGCCATGACCTTATCACCCATCAAAAACGATTTGCGCCGACGCCTGCAGCCGCTGTGCCGGCAGGACGACGGCAGCTACCTCACCAGCATTCATTTTGACCGGGCCTTCTGCGGCTTCGCCGGGCATTTTGACCACAATCCCATTGTGCCCGCCGTATGCCTGGTCGCAGCCGCCGAAATGCTGGCCAGCGATGCCGTCGGCAAGCCGCTACAGCTACGGGAAATCGCTCAGATGAAATTCAAGAAGCTGCTCGCGCCGGAAGCAGACGCCGTGTTCAGCTTCCGGCAGAACGCCGCCGAGAGCGGTCTGTACACCTTCATCTTCACCATCACCACCGGCGACGGCCAGTCCGTGGCCCGCATCAAACTCCAGCTGGCAGAAAGCGCATGAGACGCAAAAAACGTTATTTCCCGGCCTATCCCGGCGACCCGTCGCCGATCAGCATTGTTGTCAAGCACCGTCTGACCTTCAGCGAAGTCGATGCCCTGGCCATCGCCTGGCACGGGCATTATCCCCGGTTTTTTGAGTTGGCGCACACCGAGCTGATGCGCAAGGTCGGGCTGACTTACGAAGCCTACAAGCAACACGACGTCGGCGCACCGATTGTGCAATGCCACGTGGACTATTTTGCGCCGCTCCTGCTCGACGAAGAATTCAGCATCCGTGCAGAGCTGCACTGGAGTGACGGCGCCCGTCTGAACGTCAGTTACACGGTGCAGGGCGCCGACGGCCGCATCGCCGGCACCGGCTATACCGTGCAGATGTTTTTCAATGTCTATACCCACGAGCCGTACATACTGCCACCGCCACTGGTGGCGGAGATCTGGCAACACTGGCAACATGGCGAAATCCAATGACTGCAGCGCTCGTCCATATTCACCATGCCGAGGCCATATCCGCCGCTGGCGACGATCTCGCCGCTGCCCGCGCGACCTTCGCCGCCGGCGCGCAGCCCTTTGTCGTCCCGACGCATTTTGCCGCGCGGGGCGTCCACCACGGCCTCTGCGCGGCGCTGCAGCCATCGCCAGGTGAATCCCGGGCCATCGCCCTGCTCAAGCGGCTGCTGTCGCGCCTCCCGGCGTTGGGCGACGACGATGCCATTTATCTGGCGACCACTGTTGGCGCCATAGACTGCCTGGAACAGAACGCCAGCGGGCCCACGCCGGATTGCATCGGCATACTGCTTGATGCGGTCCTGCGGCATTTCCCGCGCTGCTCGGTGACCCTGGTCGCCGCGGCCTGCGCATCCGGCCAAAGCGCCACGGCCGCGGCCATGCGGGCGCTGCGTGGCGGGCGTTGCCGCCGCGCGCTGGTCATCGGCATCGACATCTGCAGCGAGTTCGTGACCTCGGGCTTCGTGTCCCTCGGAGCCGTGTCACGAACGCTGACCGTGACGCGCCCTTATGACGCCCAACGCGACGGCCTACTGCTCGGCGAAGGCGCCGGCGCGCTGCTGCTAGGCCTGGACGCCGGCGGCGCCGGCGGTACCATCGGTGCCCTGCTGGCCGCCGGGGAATCCTGCGACGCCGCCCACATCACCGCGCCCAACCTCGCCGGCGAGCAGCTGGCCGCCTTGATCACGCAGACCCTGGGCCGTGCCGGCCTGCGGCCGGAGCAGCTCGGCGGCATCATCGGCCATGGCACTGGCACTATCCACAATGACCAGTCCGAGCTGGCTGCCCTGGACTTGGTTTTTGCCGGCCAGGGCGCCTGTCCGCCCCTGCTGTCCATCAAAGGCAACACCGGCCATACTCTCGCCGCCACCGGCGTCCTGCAGATCGTCTACGGGCTGGACTTCCTGCGCCAGGGGCAGCTACCCCCGCAGGCCGGCCTGCTACAGCCCGCCGCCGGAGCCGAGCGCTGGGTCGCCGCCCAGGCGCGGCCGCTGCGCTGCCCGCGCCTGCTGTCACTCAATGTCGGCTTCGGTGGCTTGAACAGCGCCCTGATCCTGGAGGGACGAGCATGATTACCGCTGGCGTTTGTCTAACTCTGCAGCAAGCCGTCTGCCTTAGACGCGAAACACTAGCCTACGACGGCCTCGGCGAACTAAAAAAACTCATCGTCGCGGCCGCCGACCGCTTTGTTCCGGGCGACCTGGAGGACTTTCGCCGTGCTTGCGACATGGTGCGCCTGGCCCAGCTTGGCGCCATCCTCGCGGCATCGGACCGCCGCACGTGGTCGCCGGCGGGCACGGCGCTCATCGGCTGGAATGGCTGCGGCTGCACCCCGGCCAACCAGGCCTACTGGGATGACTACCAGCAGCACGGCCGGGAAACGGGCCGCGGCATGTTCTTCGTGCCGACGCTGCCGTCCATTCCCGTCTGCGAGGCCGCCATCACCCTCCATCTGCAGGGGCCGGTCTGCTACATCCGCACGCCCCCGCAGACGCGAAAGCTGCAGGAGCACCTTGACGATCTGTTCTCCGACGACGCGACTATCCGGCAAATCATGCTTGCCGAAATCCATGTGGACCATGCCTGCCTGCTGCTCTGCGACAGGCAGCCCGGCCCACTCCCGGATCACAACGACTTGACCGCAGTATTTTGGCAAGCGAAAAAGGACCTCACGCCATGAAACTCAAATTGATCTACCCGCAATGGCCCAAACTGCCCAATCAGCCGCGCTTCAACCTGCCGCCCATGGGCCCCGTGTCCTTCGCGGCAGCACTGCCCGCAGACGTCGACGTCGATTTCTGCGACGAGAATGTCGAGGCGCTGGACCTGCAGTCCCCGGCCGATCTCTACGCCATTTCCTGCATGCTGACCTGCCAGACACCGCGCGCATACGCCATCGCTGACGAACTCCGCGCCGCCGGCAAAACCGTCATCATGGGTGGCATCGCCATCATGCTCCACCACGAAGAAGCCGCGGGCCACGCCGACAGTATCTTCCTCGGCGAAGCCGAAGGACGCATGGACGCCGTCTTCCGCGATTTCGCCGATGGCAAGCTCAAGCCGGTCTACAACTTCCTCGGCCAGTTTCCCGACACGGCCCTAATTGGCCCGGCGCGGCGCGACATCCTCAAGCGCGAGCTCTACAACTACCGCGGCGTCCAGATGGTCGATCTCGTCCACGCCTCCCGCGGCTGTCGTTTCAACTGCTTTCCCTGCTGCACGCCTTTCCTGGGCGGCCGGCAATTCCGCCCCCGCCCCATTGACAAGGTCGTCGCCGAAATGGCCGCCATTCCCAACAACCGGCTGTTCATCGTGGACAATTCGCTCGCGCAGGACGACCAGTGGGAAAAAGACCTCTTCCGCGCCATGGCGCCACTGGGCAAAAAATGGGTATCGCACCCCATCAAGGACGACCCGGAGATTCTCAAGCTGGCGCAGGCGGCCGGCGCCTGGTACGTCTATCAGGCGATCTTCGACACCTCCGATTTCATCCGCGCGCGCATTCAGCGCTACAAGGACCACGGCATCGGCGTGGAGGGCACCATCATCCTCGGCACAGACGATCAAAGCCTGGATGACATCAAACGACTCGTCGACTTCCTCCTCGAAATTGATCTCGATCTGGCTGAATTCACCGTGCTCACGCCTTTTCCGCACTCGGCCATCTGCACCCAGCTCACAGAGCAGGGACGCATTCTCCACCGCGACTGGGGCCGTTACACCGCCGGCGAGGTCGTGTTCAAGCCAGCCCGTATGAGCGTCGACGAACTGCAGTGGGCCTATCAGTACGCCTGGGATAGCTTCTACAGCGAGGAATCCAAGGAGTTCAAAATGGCCAAGCTCTACCTGGACGTGCTGAAAAAAGAGCAGGCGCCACTGACCGAGTCCCTGCGTCCCAGCAATGTCAAGTGGGGGCATCAGGCATGAAAATCCTGGTCTCAGCCGCCAATTTCTGCCGTGAGCCCCTGCCGGTATATCCGCTGGGCATGGGCGTCATCGCCGCCGTCCTGAGCGCGGCGGGCCACGATGTCCGCCAGTTCGATCCGCTGCCCTGCGGCGAAAACGACTACCCGGCCCGGGCGGCGGAGCTCTGTCGCGATTTTATGCCCGACCTGGTCTGCGTCAGCATCCGCAATCTCGACGTGGCCGACAGCCAGTCCGCCAATCAGGCGCTCTTTCAAGCGGTCTGTGCCGTCATCGCCACCTGGCGCCGGCTGTGTGCCGCCCCGATTATCCTCGGCGGTTCCGGCTTCACCATGAACCCCGAAGCCGTGATGAAACATTCTGGTGCGGACTACGGCATCGCCGGCGAGGGCGAGAGCGCGATCCTCGAGCTGGTCGCGGCCATCGCTGCCGGCCGGCCACCGGTGCGGGGAACTATCATCCGCAAGCCAGCCGCAGCGCTATCCGGCGCCCGTTATTCGCGCCAGATCGCGGCCTATTACGATGACCAGACCCACATCATGCCGCTGCAGACCAAGCGCGGCTGCCCCTTCCACTGTGTCTACTGCACCTACCCGAGCCTCGAAGGGCGCACGCTCCGGCTGCGGCCACTGGACGAGGTGCTCGACGACATCAGCTACCTCAAAATGACCTATCCCGACGCCATGCTCTACTTCACCGACTCCGTGTTCAATGATCCCAGCCACCACTACCAAGACATCCTGCGAGGGATGCTGGAGCGCGATCTGACCATGCCCTGGACGGGATTCATCACCCCCTTTGGCGTCAACGGCGACGACCTCGACCTCATGGCTGCCTCGGGCCTCATCTGCGCCGATCTCGGCATGGACGGCACAACCGACGCCACCCTGGCCGGCCTCGGCAAGCACTTTACCTTCCAGGAAGCCAGAACCTGCTGCGAGCAACTCCTGGCGCGCAAAGTGAGCGTGCACGCCAACGCCATGTTCGGCGGCCCCGGCGAAACCTGGGACACGGTCCGGGAAGGCATTGCCAACCTGCTCGCCCTTGCCCCCGTTTACACCATCATCTTCTCAGGCATCCGCCTGCTCAGCGGCGCACCCATCATTGCGACAGCCCGCCGGGAAGGCCTGATCGCCGACGACTGGGATGACACCCAGCCGCTCTACTACTACGCGCCCGGCATCGACGCCGATACGCTCCACCAGCAACTGCTCGCGGCCTTCAAGGACAGCCCGTACTGCGTCTACCCGCCATCAAGCCGCAGCAACGACTACCGCACGCTCCATAAATATGGCTTTGCCAAACTCAAAAAGCTCGAACTGAGCCAGCAGCGCCGGAGAAGCTAGGGCATGAAGGTCGCCTGCGTTATTCCCCTCTATAACAATGCATCCACCGTCCTCGCAGTGGCCGGCGACTGCCGGCGCTACCTGGAACAGGTCGTCGTCGTCGATGACGGCAGCAGCGACCTGCCACCGCATTTCGACCGCGATCTGCAGGCCATCGGCGGGGAATTGATCCGACATAGCCACAATCGCGGCAAGGGCGCCGCCATCAAATCCGCCCTGGCGCTCCTCAACCGCAGCGATACCGACTACATGATCACCATCGACGCCGATGGCCAGCACCTCCCCGACGACCTGCCGCAATTCCTCGATCTGCTGGCCAAGGACGGCCAGGACGGCGACCTCATCGTCATCGGCGCCCGCGATTTTACCGGCAAAAATATCCCCGATGCGAGCAAATTCGGCCGGCAGTTCTCCAATTTCTGGGTGAAACTCGAAACCGGCGTCAACTGCGACGACAGCCAGAGCGGCTTCCGCGCCTACCCGGTCAAGGCCCTCAGCCGCCTAAAGCTACGCTGCTGCCGGTACAATTTTGAGATTGAGGTGCTGGTGCGCTGCCTCTGGGGCGGCTTGCGGCTGCGCGAAATACCCATTGGCGTCATCTATGCCCCGCCCGGCGAGCGCATCACCCACTTCCGGCCGTTTATGGACAACCTGCGGCTGTCGCTTTTACATACGGCCCTGGTGGCACGCCGGCTCAGTGGCCTGCCTTCGCGGCGACTGGTGGCGACCGCGCCAGCGCCAAACACGCCGTCGCCATGGAAAAGCCCCAGGGCGTTTTTCCTCTTTTTGTTGCACGAGAATGCGACGCCAGGACTACTGGGCCTGTCAGCCGGACTCAGCAGCTTTCTGGCGATTTTGCCCTTGCTGTCCTGCCACATGCTGGTGATTCTCTACGTCTGCATCCGCTTGCGCCTGAACAAGGTGATGGCCCTAGCGATTCAGAATCTGTTCATGCCGCCGCTGACGCCTTTTCTTTGCCTGCAGCTGGGTTATTTTATGCGCCACGGTACATTCCTGCGCGAAGCGAGTATGCAAACCGTTGTCTACGAATTACATCTGCGTTACTTGGATTGGCTGCTCGGCAGCCTCGTCCTGGCACCGCCGATCGCCGTCGTCGTCGGCTTGACGGTCTACGCCGCCGCCAGCCGCCTGAACCGGAAAAAAAGCAGGTTGGACCATGCCGGTTGCAGCGAAAAATCTTAGCGACCAGCGGGGCAACGCCCTCGGCATCGGTTTTTTCCGGGTCGTCATCCGCGCCCTCGGGCCGCGTTGCGCCTGCGCCATGGTCTGGTTCGTCGCCTTTTTCTACGCCGTCTGCGACGGCACTGCCCGGCGAGCGGCGACGCCCTATTTACGCAGTCGTTTCCCCAAGGCGGGCACCATGGCCCGGCGCTGGCATTTCTACCGCCTGATTGTCGCCCAGGGCCAGGTGATCATCCTTGCCCACTGGCTGCGTAGCGGCCGGCAGGTGCCCATCCGCGAAGAACAACCCGAGCATCTGCGCGACGCCTTGTGCGACCGCCGCCGCGGGCTGATTCTGCTCATCAGCCACGTGGGCTGCTGGCAGGCCGCACTCACCTACCTGGAAAACTACCAGCGGCCAGTCAATCTGCTGATTCAGGCCAACGCCAATGTCCACATCGCCAAAATGTTCCTGGGCCAGCACGTCACCATCATCAATAATGACGGCCCCTTCGGCGGCCTGCTTGATTGCGTCGCCGCGCTGGAACGGGGCGAAATCGTCTGCATCATGGGCGATCGCCAAGCAGGCGACCACGAGGAAGCGCTGCCCATGACCCTGCTTGGCCGACAGCTCTTCATCCCCCGCTCACCATGGCTGCTGGCCGCGCGCTGCCGCTGCGCCATCGTGCCCGTCTTCACGCTCATGCGCGGCATGGCCGGCGGCATTGACTTCTTTTTCGCGCCGCCTATCACCATTGAGTACAATCTGCCACGAAAACCCCCTGCCGACATCTTTACGCCATATATTGCCCAGTATGCCGCCGCGCTGGAAAAAATGGCCGTTGACCACCCGTATCAATTATTTCATTACGACCACCAAGCAAGTACTGCAACGCCCCGGGAGACCTGAAGATGGATGACGCCACCGCTGCCTTTCGCCAAGAATTCAAACAGAAGCTCATCACCTGGCTGCACCTCGAAGACAAAACGCCTGATGACATCAAGGACGACGACGCGCTCTTCGGCTCCGGCCTGGGCCTGGACTCCCTCGACGCCGTGGAAATCGTCATCGCGCTGAAACGCGAATACAACATTCCCCAGAGCGCCGTTGATCAGCGCCGCGAGATCTTCACGACCTTCACCACCCTCAGCGATTTCGTCCAGCACTATCACGAACAGCAGCACTAGTCAGCGCCTCAGACACGACTCATGATGAGCACTACGCACAACCTGGCCGGCGTCATCGGCAAAGGCATGATTTCCACCCTGGGGAATACTGTCGCCGAGACTCGCGGCGCGTTATATCAGCCTGTTCCCCGGCTGCCGGAATTGCCGCGCCGGGTGGCGACCACGCTGTCCCTGCCGGTGTTCGAGGTCGCCGACCTGGCGCCGGACACGGGCATTCCGGGCGGCTTCAGCCTGCAGCTGCTTCGTCACGCCTTACGCGAAGCGCTGGACGACGCGAAGCTGGCCGGCGGCGACCTGGCCGGCAAACGGGTTGGTGTCTGCATGGGCACCACCGTGGCCTGTCAGCTCAACGACATTCCCTTCTATGCCACGCTGCGCAGCGGCGCGCTGCCGCCGGCACGGCCACTGAACAACTACATTGCCGGCAATCCCGCCGAGTGGATCCGCCGGGAACTCGGGCTCAATGGCCCCGCGCTGACCATTTCCAACGCCTGTTCCTCCGGCGCCGACGCCATTGGCATCGGCCTCCTCTGGATCCGCCAGGGCCTCTGCGATCTCGTCATTGCCGGTGGCACCGACGAGCTCAACCGCGTGCCTCTGGTGGGATTCAACGCGCTTGGCGTCTGCGCGCCTGGGCCCTGCCGGCCCTTTGACGCCGATCGCGCCGGCCTGAATCTCGGCGAAGCCGCCGGCGTCGTCATCCTCGCCCCCGCCGACGCGGCAGCGGGCGACCGGGCCGTCTGCGCGGTCGCCGGTTACGGTAACAGCGCCGACGCGTTTCACATCACCCAGCCCGACCCCGAGGGCCACGGTCTCGAACGCGCCATCAGACTCAGCCTGGACAGCGCCGGCATGATTCAGCCCGGCGACATTGACTTCATCAACGCCCACGGTACCGGCACGCCCGCCAACGATCGCGTCGAAGCCATTGTCTTCCACCGCCTTTTCGGGGCCGCTGCCCGCTTCCTGTCCACCAAAGCGCTGACCGGCCACACCCTTGGCGCGGCCGGGGCGATCGAATGCATCCTCACCCTGCTGATGCTTGAAGAGTCCACCGTGCCGGCTAGTATGCGCTTCGAGCGCCTGGCTGCGGACATGCCCTGCGGCCCCTTGCGCAGCCCTTGCCGGCTGCCGGCAGCGCAGTGGGCACTCTCCACCTCGCTGGCCTTCGGCGGTGCCAACAGCGCGCTGGTCCTCAGGAGACGCTAAGCCATGCCTGATCTCTACCTGCAAAACTGTCGCGTCTTTAGCCGTTTTACGACGCCGCTGAGCGAGGACGACCTCAAAGCGGTACGCATCGCCTGCTCGCTGCGGCGGGCCGACCGTTTTACCACGCTGGCAGCGGCCGCCGTGAAAGCCCCCGCCGGCCAGGCGTTTCCCGCTACCCTGCCGCCGTCAACCGGCCTGATCACCGTCAGCGCCTTTGGGCCACACAAGACCGTCTTCGCCACGCTTGACGACATTCTTGATTATCCCGAGGACATGATCCTGCCGGTCCGCTTCTCCCACTCGGTCCACAACGCAGCGGCAGCCTACCTGGGGACCATCCTGGCAATCACGGGACCGACCTTTGCCGTCACGGGCTTCGAGGCGCCGCTCTTTGCAGCACTGGAACTGGCTCAGACCCTGCTGCACGCCGCCGCCTGCCCCCTGGTGCTGCTGATCGGCATTGAAGAACGCGGCAGCTTGACACAGGCGGCGCCGGCACTTGCCCCCGAGCGCTTCCCAACCGAGCCGGAAGAAATCGTCTGCGCCATGCTGTTGAGCACCGAAGCAACCGCCGGCAGCCGTCGCGTGATTCACGAACGCCACCCCAGCACCAGCACCAGCACCGGCACCGGCACCAGCACCAGCCAACCGGCGGCGGCGGCATGCACCCTCGGCCTGAGCGAGGCGGCCATTCGCCAGCTAGCCGAAAGCGACAACACGGCGGACCTGCGACTGTAATCGGTCAGTGTACACCCCGGCGCTTCGCTGGGACAATTTGCAGGTTACATGCTCCTTGGGTAGGCGGCGGCGTGTGTAGTTCAGGCTTTAGCCTGCTCCCCATTCCCCGGTTATCCGGTCATGTAACATAGGAGCATGGTTAAGCGACTACGGCGCAGAAACATAGAAATTGTATGATGTTGATTATCGGCCCGGAGCAGACAATGCTCGTCGACTGATCGGCCAGGTTCGGCCCTTTGGGCCGAATGCCGCCGGGACGGCGGCGCTCCCAGGAGTCCCCGGCGTCCGCCAAGCAGTCCCCCGGCGTCCAAAGCGTCATTCCCCACGGTCCCGAAAGTCCCCACAGTCCAATCCATGGGATCATGCCTTATGAGTCGTGAGTCCTCGCCCCAGCGCCGCCGCCAAGCAGTCCCCACGGTTCCCGGCGTTTCCTGGGGCCGGCCAGTAACAATGACGGGCCGAATGCCGCCGGGACGGCGGCGCTCCCAGGAGTCTCCGGCGTCCGCCGCTGACTTGTAAAATGCCGATCCGGATGTCTAATAATGACCGTGTTTTTCTTCTTGTTCGCCCATATTCACCACCAGCAACGGGAGGCCCGACCATGAAACACCACATTTTCACCATGCGCTCGCTAATTTGTGCCTGTGTTATGCTTGCTGGTGTCGCGCTCAGCGCGGCAGACGATGCGGCCCCGGCGGCTGGAAATGCCGCCAGCATGACGCCACCCCAGCCCAACAAAGTCAAGGTCGCCAAAGTCAGTTCACAATGGATCAAAGCGGCCGAGGCAAAAGAATACGTGCTTGACCTCGAAAAGGTGCCGCCGCCCTACCGCAACGAGATCAAATTCTACACCGTGAACGCCCTGCATTCAGTAGGCTTGAAAGAGGTTGCCAGCAGTGATCTCGTCATCAAGGTCGAGCTCATCGACAGCCATTTCAATGTCGTCCCGGTCAATCCGCGCAAAGAACGCAAATCGGTCCAGTACGTCATAACGGCCAGCGAAAAGGGCAGCATGATCTGGACGGCGTCCAGCTCCTGCAGCAGCCGGGCAACGGAAATCAGCAACTACTGGTTCCCCGGCCTGGTGGCGTCCATTCTGCCCAACTTCGGCAAAAGCCATGGCGGGCCGCTGTCCATCGGCAAATATCCCATCTACTTGAATGCGGTCAACACCCCGCCTGCCGGCAACTAAGCACCCCGCGGCCGCGCAGCGCAGACCAGGAAAGACATGCCACAGGAATCCGCATCTACCCCGACAGCACTCATCATCGGCGGCTGCAAAGGCATCGGCCGGGCCATCGCCGCCAGGCTGGCCCGGGATGGCTTTGACATCCTTGCCAGCAGTCGCCAGGACAGTCAGGACGTAGTCGCGACTGCGGAGCTCGTCCACCAAGCCGGCCGGCAGTTCACGCTGCTGACTTTCGATGTCGGCAACCGCGAACAATGCCGGGCGGCGCTTGCGCCCCTGCTGGCCGACGCAGCGCTGCCGGAGGTCGTGGTGTATAACGCCGGCATGGCCAGGGACAACCTCTTCGCCTTCATGGACCCGAGCGAGTGGCAGGACGTGATCAGGACCAATCTTGACGGCTTTTACAACACCGTGCAGCCCTTTGTCTTTGGCATGATTGCCCGCCGCCGGGGCCGCATTATCGCTATCAGCTCGGCATCAGGCCAGGCCGGCCAGGCCGGCCAAGTCAACTATTCGGCCGCCAAGGCCGCCCTCATCGGCGCCGTCAAGGCGCTTGCCCGGGAAATAGGACGCAAGGGCATTCTCGTCAATGTCGTTGCCCCCGGCGTGATCAGCACAGCGATGACCGCTGAACTCCCGCTGGAGCGAATTCTGCCGCTGATTCCCCTCAATCGCGTCGGCGCGGTTGATGAGGTCGCCGGCGCGGTAAGTTTCCTCGCGGGGCCCGACAGCAGTTACGTCCACGGCCAGGTCCTTGCGGTCAACGGCGGCCTGGTCATCTAGGAAACAGATTCAGCGTCATGTCACATTCATCATCTGCCGCCCACGAGGCCCTTGTTGTCGGTTCCGGTGCCTCCGGGCTGACCATTGCTCTCCTGCTGGCCAAAACGGGCCGGAAAGTCACCTTGATTGAGCAGCAGGCGAGCATCGGCGGCTATCTGCGCCGATTCACCCGCAAAGGCCTGCGCTTCGACACCGGCTTCCACTTCACCGCTGGCTTTGATGACGTGATGCCCCAAATACTCCAGGTCCTCGACCTCGAACGTGATGTCATCCCGTCGCCCATGCACTCGGCCTTGTACCTTCATGAGAGCGGCCGGCGCCTGGAACCACCGGCCACCGGCCTGAGCGAGCTGGCCGAATACCTCGCAGATATCTTTCCCGACGACGCCCCGGCCATCCGGCGCTACTACCAGCTTGAGCAGCAAATCGTTGCCGAGACCCCGCTCTTCAATCTGCATAACACCGAGCAGATGCTGGCGCCGCAGCTGTCCTCCTATGACGCCATCACCCTGCAAGAATACTTCGCAGAGCAGCACTTCCACTCGTCGGAGCTGCCCGCCGTCCTTGGCATCATGGCGTTCTGCCACGGCACGCCGCCTCAGGAAATACCGCTGGGTCAGCATTGCCGGATCAGCTGCGGCCTTAACCGACACCTATCGCGGGTGGAACACGGCGGCGACGCCTTTCTCAATGGCTTTCACCGGGAACTGAAACGCCATGGCGTCACCATCCGTACCAATACCACCATCGACAAAATGTTGAGCTTCACCGCCGACCAGCGTTGCCGCGAGGTACTCCTCAGCACTGGCGAAACTCTCGCCACGGACACCATCTTCTTCGCCGTCCACCCCGAATGCTATCTGCCGCTCTTCCCCGAGGCCCTGCTCACGCCAAGCACCCGCCGCCGTTTCGGCAAATACCAGGACACCTGCAGCTTCTTCGCCATCTACGGCCGCCTTGATCATGAACAACCACCCAAGCAGGAGCTCCTTCAGTACATCAGCAGCAACGACCTCAACGCGGTCCTTGGCCCCGGCGCCAACGCCTACGGCACCGGCATGGTGACCAGTAGCGAACGCGACGCCCAGGGAAAAAAACACACGACCCTTACTGCCTTCCGCAATATGCACCTGGATGAATTCAAGGCCCGCTGCGGCATCACCAGCCTCCAACAACGCCATTCCCAAAAATACCTCGATACCAAACAGCAAATCACCGCCGAAATTGTCGCCGACATCCTCCGCGTCTACCCACAGTACGCCCAGGCCCTCACCGTCCTCGACAGCGCCACGCCACTGACTTTCCTGCGCTATTCCCCGCCGCGCGGCAGCGCCTACGGCGTCAGAATCAAAATGTCCGAATCGCGCCTGGCCGGCCGGCTCCCCGTGAACAATTGCTTCGCCTTGGGCCATCACGCCATCATGCCGGGCATTCTCGGCTCCATACTCGGAGCCTTCCTGACCTTCCGCCTGGCCGCCGGCGAAGAACAATACAACGCCGTCGTCGCCAACGCCCGCTAGGACGAGAAGAACACCCGACCATCACCCGCTCATCCGCCAGAACCACAGTGACGACGGCACGGACTTTTGCCGCCAACGCGGGTTGTCTTTCCCCCTCCTTGTGCTACTGTACCGAAACATTGACTTGGTTTATTCCTATTGTTTTTGACCTATTACGCGGAGGATCTTGCGATGACGACGTTCAAGAAGGGCAATGTTTTGCCGGATGCGGGTGGTTATTATGGCGAGTACGGCGGTGTTTACGTGCCGGAGTGCTTGATTGGTCCTTTGCAGGAGGTAACGGATGCGTATCAGCGGATCAGTCGGTCGGCTGATTTCATTGCCGAGTTGCGTTATATCCGGAAGCATTTTCAGGGCCGGCCGACGCCGGTGAGTTATTGCAAGCGGCTGTCCGACCAGCTTGGTGGCGCGCGGATTTATTTGAAGCGTGAGGATTTGAATCACAGCGGTGCGCACAAACTCAATCACTGCATGGGCGAGGGCCTGCTGGCGAAGTACATGGGCAAGAAGCGGGTGATTGCCGAGACGGGCGCGGGCCAGCATGGCGTGGCCTTGGCGACGGCGGCGGCGTATTTTGGCCTGGAGTGCGAGATCCACATGGGTGAAGTGGACATCGCCAAGCAGGCGCCCAATGTCGCCCGCATGAAACTGCTGGGCGCCAAGGTAGTCCCCGTGACCTTCGGCCTGCGGACCTTGAAAGAGGCGGTCGACTCCGCCTTTGCCGAGTATCTGAAGGACCCGGTCAACACGATTTACTGCATTGGGTCGGTGGTAGGGCCGCATCCCTTCCCCATGCTGGTGCGGGACTTCCAGGAAGTAGTCGGCATTGAAGCCCGCGAGCAGTTCCTGGACATGACCGGCGGCCTGCCCGAGGCCGTGACGGCCTGCGTCGGCGGCGGCAGCAACGCCATGGGCATTTTCCGCGGCTTCCTGGACGACCCGACCGCGCTGTACGGCGTCGAGCCCCTGGGCAAAGGCCCGAAGACCGGCGACCATGCCGCGAGCATGACCTACGGCACGCCCGGCATCATCCACGGCTTCAAATGCTACTTGCTGCAGGACAAAGACGGCGAGCCCCTGCCAGTCTATTCCTGCGCCAGCGGCCTGGACTATCCCGGCGTCGGCCCCGAACACTGCTACCTGAAAGACCAGGGCAGGGTGCAGTATGTCACCGCACTGGATACCGAGGCGATTGACGCATTCTTCAAACTCTCTCGCCTGGAAGGCATCATCCCAGCACTCGAAAGCGCCCACGCCGTCGCCTACGCCATGAAACTGGCGCAGGAAATGAAGCAAGGCGCCATCCTCGTCAATCTCTCCGGACGCGGTGACAAGGACCTCGACTACGTCATCGAAAACTACGGCTTCGGCACCCCGGAATAACCCGACGCCGGGGCGGCGGCGCGCCCTGAGTAGCAGCGGCTTCCAGCCGCTGCTCGCAAACACCTGGCAGAACGAATAACAACAAGACAGACATCGCAAGACCGGTGCGGCTGCGCGACCAGGATGGGAATCGGTCAGCCATTGATACTGTATGCCAGTAATGCCTCTTTCTGGCGCGGTGGGACGCGACGTGCCTGGCCAATGTGGCGCCCTCCGGGCGCATTCCTATATTATTGTCATACCCCGGGGTGCGGCGCCCTCCGGGCGCCTCTCCCGGGGTTATGCATGGTACGGCCCTGCGGGCCGAACTTGGCCGATCAGGCATTGTATTGCCGCGAAGCGGCAGAAGCGCTGAAAGCGCGAAATATGATAGCCCAGGGCAAGCACGCTGAAAGCGTGCGCCGCCCTGGGTACAACGCCAACTATGGCCGTGTTCCTCGGCCGCTTTGGTCCCAGTCGGCGCAGCTGACTGGGACCAAAGCGGCAATGGAACTCATTGACTGCTGCAGTATTGCGCGCTGCGCCCCATCGTCGATGGTCTTTTAGGTCGCCCCTACAGATACTGTGTTTGCTACAGGCGTCAAGCCGCCGGCGTTTTTATCTTCATCTCGTATTGCGGATCATACTTCGCGCCATTCAACACCATCCTGCGAAGAATGAGAACCATTGACCGCATACAGGCGCACCTGGCTGTGAGTGGCTTCTTGCCTCTTTGAACCAGCCTTTCGTACTTGTTAGTCAACGTAGGAACCTTTTTCACTGAATGTATTGCGCACAAATACAACACCTTGCGAAGCAATGGCGAGCCATGTTTACTCAGCCGCGATTTGTTCACGCTGGTCCCAGATTCCTTCCTGCACGGCGCCAGGCCCGTATAAGCAGACAGTTCATTTCGAGACTTATCCTCCCTAATAGGGCCAATTTCACTGAGAATTATGCAGGCTGACAAGAATGCAATACCTGGAAAACTGCTCATGATGCCCACGTTCGTCTTGAGTTCCTCGTGCTGGGCAACAAGCTTCTTCATGCCCTTCTCAAGCTTGTCGATTTCCTGCGTATAAACGGCGATAACCCGCTCTTCGGCTTTATATACGACACTACCTCGAGTCATGGTTTGCAGCCTCGTTTTGGCGGCAGCCCTGCTACAAACCAGAGCTTCACGGGTTCTAACCAACTCCCTGAGCTGCTGATATTCGTCGGGAAGAACTTGAGTAGGCTTAGGCTTACGTTCGGTGCCCATCCGCGCCAAGCACCTTGCCTCCATTGCATCAGTCCGATTGCCAAGACCATGACTGTCAATGAACGCCTTGGTGATTCGCGGATTGAGAATCGCTGGGGAACTTCCGGGAAAGGCTTCGATAATCCAAGGAAGCATCTCGCAGGAAAATTTGCCTGTAGACTCCATGACAAATCCAAGCGAGTTTCCATCCTGCAGCGCTTCCGGAACCTTACTGGCAATCCACTGGGCCATTTCGGCAATACCTTCCTGCGTGCGCTGGAACTTGCGGCTTGGAAGGATGCGGAAGTCCTCCTGGTGGTTGTCAATTGCCGCCACAAAGGTGGCCTTAGCAACGTCAAGTCCACACCACATTGTTGATGTTGTAACCATGATTGAATCCTCCTTGTTGGCCACGTAGGGTAAGGAAGTGCCCACAAAATCTGACTTATGAATGCGAACTCATGGGTTCTTGATACTGTACGAATTTTGTGGAGCACGGAAACGGGATGCCGCACTTTCTGTAGGACGCCTTTGTCAAAGCAAGGGCTCAACGTGCTGGCATCCCGTGTTTTTTCCCGGTTGGCCACTCGGGAAAAAAGCCGAAATAAAATATTACCCAAAGAGCATGATGCACATTCCTTGCACTCGCTTCGCTCGTGTTCCGAACCTTGCGGTTCGGCTGAAACAACGCGCAATAAAAAAAGCGGCGCGGATCATATAAGGGCTCATTGCGGGTGTGGCCCTTCCCCAGGGCGACGCGCCCTGCGGGCGCTTGCCGTGTGCCCGGCATGGGCGAGAACGATCCCCCACTCCCATAAAATCTGCGGATTAGAGGAGGCTTGGGGACTCATTGAGTGACAACAAGAGTAGCGAAAGGCAAGTAGGCGCCCGCGAGGGCGTCAGGCGAAAGAAGCCCTGGCAACGGCACGACCGCAGGGATACGAACGGACAGTGAGGCATAGCGTGGGCGATGAGCGTGCGGCTAAACGCGAAATCCAACAGTCACCGAAAGACACGCAGTGTAGAGTCCGGCGGCACGGGCCAATTACGTTCTCGCACCTTACCCGGGGAGATCTCCAGCGTGAGAGCGCTGGAGAAGTCAGCAGAGGCCATAGTAGCGTAGAAGCTGTTGAAAGGCAGTGGAGCGAAGGGCCGAAGAACAGGAAACGCAACGATGGACAAACTCGCCAAGGAAGCGAATAAGGAAGACGCAACCACTGAAACGGCTGGGACGACTGGCTGGGACGGCGGGCCGGTGACGGTGAAGCAATGGATGTGTGAAGCCAACACGGGTATCAACCGTAGTTTTCGAGGCGGAGAATGAACATGTCAGACGTGCGTAACGAACCAAACCAAGCAACAGTACCAGGCCCGAGCCTGGAGGAGGTGTTGAACAACGAGAACGTATGGGCGGCGTGGAAGGCGGTCAAAGCCAACGACGGCGCGCCCGGAGTCGATGGGATGGATGTGCAGAAGACTGCCGAACACCTGCGGAAACATGGTCAGGAGATATGGGAAAAGGTCCGACAAGGGACATACATTCCGGGAGCCATCCTGGCTGTGGAAATACCAAAGGCGAACGGCGGTACGCGCAAACTAGGCATTCCCAACGTACAGGATCGACTGATCCAACAGGCACTTCACCAAGTGCTGAGCTTACGGTGGGAACCTCTTTTCAGCAACAGCAGCTACGGCTTCCGGCCCAATCGGAGCGCGCATGACGCGATTCGCCGGGCACAGGAGATCGTCATGTCAGGACGGATTTGGGTGGTGGACATCGACTTGAAGAGCTTCTTCGACGAAGTCAACCACGACATCCTGATGCGAGAGCTGCGCAAAGAGGTTACCGACAAACGAATACTGAAGCTGATCGGCCGATACCTGACTGCCCCGATGGTTGAAAAAGACGGCACTCGAACCAAGCGAACGAAAGGCGTGCCGCAAGGCGGCCCTCTGTCGCCACTGCTGGCGAACATCTATCTGACCCCGTTGGACCAAGAACTGGAGAAGCGGCAGCTGCCGTTTACCCGATACGCGGACGACGTGGCCATCTATGCCGGAAGCCGCCGCGCGGCCGAACGCATTCTGTCAGATATTGTCGAATGGATCGAGACGAAGTTGAAGATCCCTGTCAATCGGGACAAGAGCAAAAGCGGGAAAAGTGATGACACGGCCTACCTAGGAGTTACCATACATTCCGATGGCAAGATGGAAGTGGAGACCAAACGGCTTGAGCGCATGAAGGCCGAGGTCCGCAGGCTGTGGGACGCCAGGCAGAACCTGACGAGCGAACAGCTGCGAGGCCAATGGCGGAAATACGCCACGGGCTGGTGGAACTATTTCCAAATCGCCACGCAAAGACGCAACGTCGCCGATACGGCGGGCTGGATAAGGAGGCACATCAGAAAGTGCTTCTGGATACGCTGGCACTCAGACGCCGGTCGAAGAAAGGCGTTGATTGCACTCGGAATAACGGGAAAGATGCTACAATGGGCAAAAACATCACGAGGAGCCTGGTGCATGGCGAAATCACAGCTGATGCATACGGCGCTGAGCAACAAAACCATGGACAAATACGGTCTCATTGTGCCTTGGAGCGTTTAACCGGTCATAAAAGAACCGGTGCTGTTCAACCGCCGGATGCGGAAAACCGCATGTCCGGTGGTGTGGAAGGGCGCGGGGCGCAATCCCCGTTGCCCCATCCGATCTGGGCTATCTTAGGTCGCACCTTCGGTGCTCAAAACCTCGGCGAATGGTCACGCGAACGGTCACCAATCAACTCCTCGCCAACCATTGCCAGTACACTACGTGAAGAGCACTAATCCTATGAAACCCGCTGCCGCAAAGGACGGCGGAAATCAAGGTCGGATGGTTGGGCGGCGGCGGGCCGTGGGTTTCCTGCAAATTGTCCCCGGTGTTTTCCCCACTGGGGTGATTACTCCTATGAAACACGCTGCCGCAAAGGTCGGCGGAAATCAAGGTCGGATGGCTGGGCGGCGACTGGCCGTGGGTTTCCTGCAAATTGTCCCAGCGAAGCGCCGGGGTGTACACTGACCGATTACGTCTCGCGGTCGTGGAGTGGGCGTCTCGCCCACTCCGACAAGACGGCTTATTAAACCGTCCTCGTCATCCACGCCGACCGTACCCGGCCCGTCTCCCCCGCCGCACGAGCCGTGCGCACAGCGGCTGGAAGCCGCTGCTACTCCGGGCCCGCCATGACTCCGCTGCCGCAAAGGACGGCGGAAATCAAGGTCGGATGGTTGGGCGGCGACTGGCCGTGGGTTTCCTGCAAATTGTCCCCGGTGAATTCCCTGCCGGGGTGGTTACTGACCGATTACGCGCGATCAATGCCGTCCCAGCGCGGGGTGGTAGCACGCCATTGATGTCGGTGTTATGTTGAGGTTCTTCCCCTGTCTTCCTCCCGCCCAACGAAACCGAACACCAATGGAGTGCGCCATGCCCACGAGTTCGCGACGCCTGCTTGCCCTGTCCGCCATGCTATCCGTAGTCGGCTGCCTGCAAGCCCAGCCATTACTGCAATGGCCATTGACGGAGGGTGACGGCAATGTCGCCAACGATCATTCCGGCAACGGCCTCAATGGCGTCATCACCGCCAAATGGCACCCGAGCGCCGAGGGCCCGGTCCTGAATTTTGACGGCACGGCCGCGACCCAGGTGACGATCGATCTGCCGGAAGACAAGCGCCTGGGCACGGGCTCGTGGACGCTGTCGGCGTGGGTCCGGCCCGACAAGCTGGGGATGCCCGAAAGCCGCGAGGGCCAGAACACACGCCGGATGTTCTCCTACGGCCAGTGGCCGCAGGCGATCATTACCTTGAACATCAATGGCAATGGCAGCTTTGGTTGCTATATGGCCTACAATGACGTGCAGGGCAAGCGCGTTTCCGGCGATGCGAGTTCGGCGCCGGGGGCGGTGGCGCTAGGCGTCTGGACGCATGTGGTGATGGTCTGCGATCGCGAGGCGGGCCAGCTGCGGCCCTATGTGAACGGCATCCGCCAGGGGGCAAAGGCGTTGCCGACGACTTTCGCCGGCGACTTCGACGTCTTCGGCAATCTGAGCTTCGGTAACGGCTGGCAGAATTACAGCGGCGACATGGGCGCCATCGGCGTGTATCGCCAGGCGCTCGCGGACAGCGCGGTCATCGGCCTATTCCGGGAACAATCTCCGCGCTTTGGCATGGCCGAGGACACGCTCAACGAACAAGAAAAGGCCGCACTCGCCGCCGCCGCCGAAGCCGCCGCCCGCGCCGAGGCTATGAACGCCTACCAGGAGAAAAGCGATGCCGCCAGCGCAGCCATTGCCGCCGGCGACTATCGTGCCGCTCAGGCGCCCCTGCGTGAGCTGCTCGCTCAGACGCAGACGCCGGCGCATTTCCGCAGCTACGCGCATCTGCGACTGGCGCAGGCAATGGTCCTCGCCGGCGACCGCGATGGCGCCCAGCGCGAATACGCCGCTCTCGCCGAAACGACCGACTATCCCGCCGTGCATCGGCAGGAAGCGCGGGAACTGATTGACGAGCTGGACCGGCAGGCGCGCGGCCTGCCACCGCGTGACCCGGCGGCTAACCGCACGGCGATTCCAAGCATATCGGATTTCGCGGCGGAGGTCGTCGTCGCACCGGATGGCGACGACAGCGGCGACGGCACGCCAACCTCGCCGCTCAAAACGCTCAATCGCGCCAGGGACCTCGTGCGGGCGCTGCGCGGCCGCGGCGAAAAGGGCGCCATTCGGGTGCTCGTGCGCAGCGGCGTCTATCCCGTGACTGAGACTTTCACCCTGACGGCGGAGGATTCCGGCACTGCTGAGGGCCCGGTGGTCTATCAGGCAGAGGAATTGGGCAAGGCCGTGTTCTACGGCGGCGCCAAAGTCAGGGACTTCGAGCCCGTTACCGCGCCGGACATCCTGGCGCGGCTGCCCGAAGAGGCGCGAGGCAAAGTCTGGCAGGCTGATTTGCGGGCGCAGGGCATTAGCAACTACGGTGCGCTGCGTGTCCGCGGCGGCATTGGCCAGCCGCCGGCGCCGCCGACTCTGGAACTCTTTGTCAATGGCCAGCCCATGACTCTCGCCCGCTGGCCCAACGAGGGCTTCGTGCCCATCCGTGAGCTCATCGAGCCCGGTTCGGCCAAAGAGAAAAAGCCGTCGGTCTTTGGCTATAACGACGATCGTCACGCGCGCTGGACCAAGGCCAACGATCCCTGGCTCTTCGGCTACTGGCTGTTCCTCTGGGCGGACGCCACCATCAAGATCGGCAAAATCGACACCGAAGCCAAGACCATCACCACCGCCGAGCCCTACCACTACGGCGGCCGCGGCATGAACAACACCCAGGGCATTATCTACTACGCCTTCAATCTGCTGGAAGAAATCGACCAGCCCGGCGAATGGTACCTCGACCGCGAAGCCGGCATGCTCTATCTCTATCCCGAAGGCGACCCGAACCGCGCCATCGTCGAGATCGGCATGCACGCCGGCCCCATGGCATCGCTCACCGAAGTCAGTCATGTGCGTTTGGAAGGTCTCGCCTTCGACCTCGGCCGCTACCGCGGCATCGTCGCCGAAAACTGCTCGGACTGCCTGGTCGCCGGCTGCACGCTCACCCGCCTGGCCGACACCGGCATCATCGCCACCGGCGGCAAGCGCTTCGGCATCTTCGGCTGCGATCTCAGCGCCTTGGGGCGCCTGGGCGTGATCCTCCAGGGCGGCGACCGCAAAACCCTCACCCCCGCCGGACACTTCCTCGAAAACTGCCGCATCCACTCCTTTGGGCGGGTTGACCGCACCTACACGCAGGCCGTGTCCCTCGGCGGTGTCGGCAATCGGGTGTCGCACTGTCTGATGTACGACTGCCCCACCAGCGTCATCAGCATGGGCGGCAACGACCACGTCTTCGAATACAACGACGTGCACAGCGCCGTCAAGGAATCCGACGACCAGGGCGGCGTGGACATGTGGGGCAACCCGACCTTCCGCGGGAACATCTTCCGCTTCAATCGCTTCCGCAGCGTCGGCAAGCCCGCCGTCGGCCACGCCGTGCACGGCCAGGCCGCCATACGCTTCGATGACGCCATCAGCGGCCAGCTCGTCTACGGCAATATCCTCTACCAGGGCTCGAACGGCAATTTCGGCGCCATACAAATGAATAGCGGCCGGGACAATATCTTCGACAACAATCTCTTCATTGACAACAAACACGCCATCAGCGGCGGCTGGAACCCCGGCAATGCCCACTGGAAAGACACCCAGACGGGCAAAAAAGCCGAAGCCTACACCAGCGACCTGTACCTGGAACGCTACCCCGCCATCGCCACGATGTTCGACGGCAACGGCCGGAATTTCTTCTGGCGAAATGTCTTCTGGCGCTGTGGCACCATCGGCCAGCGCGGCCGCAATCTCGAGCTCGGCGAAAATGCCATGCTGGCGGAAACGGACGAGCCGGGCTTCGTCGATCTGGCGGCAGGCGATTTCCGGCTGCAGGACGACTCGGTCGTCTTCAAGCGCCTGGCATTCCGGCAGCTACCGGTCGCGGAAATTGGCGTCTATGAGCACCCGCTGCGGGCGTCATGGCCAGTAGTGACCACGCCGATGCGCATGCCGGAATGGCACAGCGAACAGGCGGCGGCGGTATCCGGCATCATGCCCCACGCGCGAGCGATTCACCCGGTACGCGCAGCGAAAGTCGCCAGCGCCCCGCAGCTTGATGGCGACATCAACGCCGCCGAATGGCCGGTGGCGCCCCTGCTGATCAAAGAAACGCCCGACCGCAAGGCGCTGCGCGGCAAGCCCGCCGAAGCATGGCTGATGCACGATGGCGACATGCTTTTCGTGGCCCTGCGCGTGCCTGTCACCAGCGAAGCCGCCCTCCTGGCGCATAGAACCGGCCACTGGGGCCAGATCGACGGCATGGAAATCTGCCTGCGCGAACGCCGCACGGCGGCGGCAGACGCCCCGGCCCCCATCCTGGTTCTCCAGGGTTTCCCCAATGGCGCCAAGGCGGGCTTGCCCCATCCCGAGGAATTGGTGAACCCACAGGTCATTGCGCTGAATAGGCTGGCGGCATACCGCGCAGTCTGCCGTGACGGCTTCTGGTCCTGCGAATGGTCCCTGCCCATCGCTGCGCTGGGACAGGCCTATGCGCCCGGCATGGCCATGCAATTCAACATTGGCATCCGCCGCCTGGACGCCGATGGCTGGCTCGCCCTGGCCGGGGCCCTCGGACCCAATTACCAGCTCGACAGCGCCGCCGTCATCACCCTCGAATAATCACTCGGGACGCAGGCGCCACAGCAAGCGGCACCTGCGCCCAAAACCCGTGCGGGTGCTTTTCAACGCCATACCCACAGTGCGTCAGTACTGCACGAAAACGGGCACCTTGCTGTGCTTGAGGGTCGCGCCGCAGCGCGGGCAGACCTTGGGCAGCGTTTCGACTTGCCGGGGTTCAGCTGCTTGAGCGTCTTTCGTTTGTATTTCCAGAACCACGATGTCATCCACCAGCCGTACCATTTCTTTGTAGTCGCATTTGCGGCAGGAAAGATCGTACAGCTTGGGGGCAGGGGGCTTACGCCAACGCAACTTGAATAGATCGTTCATCATGTCGGTTTATCTCCTCCCTTGTTCTTTGCCCGGGCGGCGTAGGCATTGACCCACTGCCGCCACGCTGAATGCACAAATACGGTAACGCCACACCGACCGATTGCTCCAGTGCCAACAGGAATTATTTCTGGCAGCGGACAATCAGTGGCTGTGACGTGGCAATGGCGAAGGGCCCGCCGGCAAAATCACCGAAGCAGACCACGTCACGGAAACCCGCGTCCTGCAGGCATTGGCGCAATTCATCGGCGCGAACGGCGTAAAGCCGGTTGACCGTCCGCTCCTCAATGCCATCGACTTTGAGCACGGCCGTAAAGAGCACGTTCTTGCCGCTGATTTCGTAATAGCGCTCGAAGCGCAGCTTGCGGGCGGAATTTTCAATGGTCGGCAGGCCCGTGAGTTGCTGTTGCAGCACACGGTCGTAATTGATCACCTGAATGACCAAGCGGCCGTCGTGGTCAAGGAGGCTGTAGAAGTCCCGGCAGATCGCCGCCAACTCGTCATGGCCGCCGGCATGCACCAGCGAATTGCCAATGCAAAACAGCCCGTCAAAACTGCCCGGGGCGTAGTATTTCGGCAGTTCCGTCATGCTGCCGACCGTCAAGGCCGGCGTCAAAGCCGCCGCGTGCGCCTTGGCGGCCGCACGCTCAATCATCTGCGCATCAAGGTCGAGCCCGCTAACGGCATAGCCCGCGCGCGCCAGGCCCAGCACGTACTCGCCGCTGCCGCAGCCGACATCCAAGACCCGTCCGCCGGCGCAAAAACTCGCCTGCAAAAAGGCCAGAGTGGCGGGCTTCAGCGGGAAAATGTCGTCGTAGTACTCAACGATGCGGTCGTATGGCATGGCGTCACTCCGGAATCAAGGTGAACTGCTGCTGAAGGCAAAGGGGCAAAAAATCGCGGCGCGGGCTGCTGACGTTAAATGTAGTCCTTGTTCTCCGCTCTGCCGGCGGCGGGGGCCTTGCGATTGTCCTGGCGCTTTGCCGGGAACATCTCCTGCGCGCGACGCATTGGCCAGCTGTTGTCGCCACGGGCAACGAGCGCGGGTCCAGCGCGACTGCTTATTTGCCGCTGCCGAGCAATGCCGGCACAATGGCGCTGATGCCGATGGCGGCGAGGAGTGCGTAGGCGAGCCAGCGCAGGCGCTCCCGCTGCAAGCGATTGCCGATAGGCATGCCGACAAGCGAGCCGAGGTACACCAGCGGCAACAAGGCACAGCCGAGAGCAGCGTGCCACAGGATGGCGGGACCGAAGGAAAGACTCAGAAATAACAGCTGGGCGGGGCTGGCGGCGGCAAAGGCCCCGAAAAGGAATCCGCGCATCTTTTTTGACGGCCAGTCGTGAGCCATGGCCCACAGCACCAGCGGCGGGCCGCCCATGCCGCAAATGCCGGCAAGCAAGCCGCTGCCGACATTGGCAATGGCCCCCCAGTACCAGGCAAGACTGACCGCCGGCCGGGGACGGCACAGCAGCTGCAGTGCCACCAACAGGCAAAGAATCACGCCAATAACTAGGCGGACCTGTGCAATGTGCAAGCCGGCAAGGCGCTTGAGGACAAAGAGACCGATAGCCATGAAAAGCACGCGGATTATGGTCGTGGTGCGCACATGCTGCCATGGCACCGAAGCGCGTAGCTTGAAAGCACCGATCGATGCCTGCAGCATCGAACAGGTCGCGACCATGGTGACGACATTCTGCAGGGGCAGCCCCAACCACAGCAGCAACGGCGTCGCAAACAACGCATAGCCAAAACCGACGGCGCTCTGCGCTACGCCGGCAAAAAAGATGATTAGGCCAACCAAGGCGTAGCGGATGTATTCAATGGGCATGGGCGGGCGCCTCGGGAGATACCAGGAGGATGATAGGACGGATAGGACAAATAGGACAAATAGGACGGATAGGACGGATAGGACGGATAAGACCCATACGTCCCATACGTCCTATACGTCCCATTGGTCCCATTCGTCTACAAAAGAAGGCAGAAAATCAGGCAAGGTCGGCCGTTCCGTCGTCAATAGTCCGCGTCCTGCCAGCAGACCTGCACGTGGCGAGTGCGCGGGCCGTCGAATTCGCAAAAATAGACCCCCTGCCAGGTGCCGAGGGCGAGGCGGCCTTCGCGCACGGGCAGGGTCAGCGACATTCCTACCAAGGTCGCCTTAAGATGCGCGTCGCTGTTGCCTTCGTTGTGTCGGTAGTAGCTTTCCTCGTGGGGGATCATGGCAGCCAGCTTGGCCATGATGTCGATTTTGACATTGGGATCGGCATTTTCATTGACGGTGAGGCCGGCAGTGGTATGGGGGCAAAATACATGGCAAACGCCGCTGCGGACCGTGGCCGGTATGTGCGCATTGACTTGCCGAGTGATGTCAACAACAGCGTTTCGATCATAGGTTTCGATAGTGAATTCGGCCATGCAGTCCTCCTTTGCTAATGGGGGGCTTTGACGTCCTGCAGAGGGAAAAAGTGGTTATCAGGGAAAAGCGTAGGTCTGGGCAGGGCGGGGCACACAGGCAACGGCGGCGCAGATCTTCCACTGCTTCTCTTCACAGGCAAGCGTGAACGCGTAGCGGAATTGCACGGTGACATCCTTGTCCGCATGGCGGTAGGTCAGTGGCAGGGCAATAATGACCGACGCCAAATCGGCGCTGGTCGCCACCCACTGCTGCTGATAGAGACCCCAGCGCAGACCAGACATACACTTAAAATCGGCCTCGAAGAGTTTTTTCGCGGCTTCGTGAGTGCAGATCACCTCGTCTTCGTTGGTGCCCATCAGCATCAGCGGCCGTTGCGTGCTCAGCGCGGCCATGCAGGTGACGATATCCGCCTGAGTGTAGGCGACCAAAAAGGCCCCAACGGCAGTCATTACGGCCTGTTCGTTGCTGTTCATGTCGCGTACTCCTGTCCCAAGTCATCACAGCAGTGTAGCGCTCGCATAGCCGACCGGGCGCGGATGACGAACAAGTGTCGGCATAAAAAGAAAATAAACCCCGCTCGACCATTGTCCATAGCCAAAGCTGGCGATGACGGTCGGCGCTGGGCTTTTATCCTCGGCAAAAAGGTCATCGGTAAGCCATTGATAATTGAGCGGTAGAGCAACAGGCGGCCCTATGCGCGCCCGTTTCCCAGCCGTGGTGCGGGCTTTCAGCCCGCGCCGTCGCCAGAGACCAGCAAGCGTCCACTCGCGCGCCCGGCATCCCAGGCCGCGAAGCGGCAGAAGCGCTTTCAGCGCTCCAATGCCGCCTTGGACGCCGGGAACTGATTGGACTCCTGGGAGCGCCGCCGTCCCGGCGGCACTTGGCGGTGGCTGCGCGCTGGGGCGAGGACTCGCTGACTCATGAGGCATGGTCCCATGGATTGGACCGCGGGGACTTTCTGGACCGTGGGGAATGACGCCGGGGACGCCGGGGACTGATTGTGGACGCCTTGGACGCCGGGGACTGATTGGCGGTGTCCATAGTGTCCATGGTGTCCATAAAAACGCCCAGTGTCCCGCCAGTCAAGAGGCGGCGCTGGGAGCTGGCCCTTCTCAATCACTGACCGCTTACTAAAAAGCGCAAAATGGCGGTAGTGCTGCTTGACTATCGGCGGTCGGGAGGTACAGTAAAGCGTTCTTTTTATCCCGGCTAGCCAGCCAGGGTTTGGGAATGACCACGGAGAGGTGGCTGAGTGGTCGAAAGTAGCGGTTTGCTAAACCGTCGTAGGAGTAACATCCTACCGGGGGTTCGAATCCCCCCCTCTCCGCCAGTATTGTCATTGAAAGGCCCAAAGCAGTACCACAAAGTACCGTTTTGGGTTTTTTTGCGCATTGTTCGGGCGACGGCGAGGGTGGCCTGAACGCCTTCAGCACTGGGCAACAAGGAGGACGACGATGGCGCAATGGAGCAAGGAACAAGCGTGGGCCTGGTACGATGCGCAGCCGTGGCTGCGGGGCTGCAACTACCTGCCGGCAGACTGCTGCAACCGCATCGCCCTCTGGCAGGAGCTGGACTTCGAACAACACCTGGCCACGGCGGATCGCGAGCTGGCCCTGGCGGCGGCCATTGGCTTCAATTCCATCCGGGTTATCGTGGAATTCATGGTCTGGGACGAGGAGCACGACGGCTTCATGGCCCGGTTGGAGCGCTTCATCGCCACGGCCGCCAAACACGGCATATCCCTGATGGTCTGCTTTGCCAATGACTGCACGGTGCCTCGGGACGAGAACTATCGCCCGCAGCAGCTCGGCCCGCAAGCGTACGACTGGGGATATCACGGCGGCCGCAAGAATTCGCCTCACCGCCAATTGAACGCGATGGGCTACTATCCGGCGCTCGACGAGCCCGCCACAGCCAAGCGCTTTTACGCGATGGTGGCCGAAATTGTCAGCACCTACGCGAATGATCCGCGCGTCGTGATCTGGGATATTTACAACGAGCCCGGCGCGGCCAATCGCGGCGACGCGTCGGTGCCGCACGTGGAAGGCCTGTTTGGGGTTGCGCGCGACTGTTCGCCCAGCCAGCCATTGACCACCGCCGTCTGGCGCGGCCTGGGGCGTTTCTCGGCGGCGGAGCAGCGGGCGCTGGCCTTGTCCGACCTGGTGTCGTTTCACAACTACAGCAGCCTTGAGAGCAACGTGGTGCTGATCCGCGAGCTGCGCAAGCTGGGGCGGCCGCTTTTGAACTCGGAATGGCTGCACCGCCAGCAGCGTAACACCGTACAGGAACTCTTCCCGCTGTTCTTTCTGGAGAAAATCGGCTGCTGGAACTGGGGGTTTGTGGCGGGACTGTCGCAGACCTACGAGCCATGGGAAGGCATGTGGGAACGCTATCAGGCAGGCGATCAGAACATCGACTTCACCAAGTGGCAGCACGATCTCTTCCGACCGAGTCTGCGCCCCTACGACCCACGCGAAATCGACCTCATCAAACGACTCTGCAAACTCAGCGACCAGGGGTGATCCGTGCCAGGCAGCACACCGCGCACGGAGCAACACCGGGTGCGTAATCGGTCAGTGATTGATAATGTCGGCACGATTGTCTCACACGGGCGCGGTGGGATGCGCCGTACCGGGCGAATGTGGCGCCCTTCGGGCGCAATTCCAAGTTGCTGTTAGTCCCCGGGTTGCGGCGCCCTCCGGGCGCCTCACCCGGGGTTATGAATGGTACGGCCCTCCGGGCCGAACTTGGCCGACCTGATATTTTTTTGCCGCGTAGCGGCAGAAGCGCTGAAAGCGCGAAACATACCAGCCCAGGGCAAGCACGCTGAAAGCGTGCGCCGCCCTGGGTACGACGGCGACTCTGTTCGTGTTCCTCGGCGCCTTTGGTCCCAGTCGGCTTTGCCGACTGGGACCAAAGGCGCAATGGAACTCACTTACTTACTTGGGATTGACATCGTCGGCATGCCTGGCATCCATTATCAATGGCTGACCGATTACCCGGGTGCCGCAGGCCGGCGGCGGCGAGAATTGAAAAAGGTGCCGCCGCCAATATGTTTACCAGTTGCATGTCGTACATAGTGGCCAGGCGAGTTCTACCTTACTGGCGGCCGCTTGCCGCCACCCCGTCACCGCACGCTCACAGAATAACGGGAACCTGCTTATGCGCAGCACACTTCGATGTCTCATCGCAATACTCTTCTTTGGCGCGGCCTGGCACTGCCCGGCTGAAGAAACGCGCCTGGGCAATCGCTTGACGCCGGCGGTCCTGGCTGTTCGCAAAGCCCTGCCGTGGGTGGTCAACATTGGCACTGAACAGGTCATACGTGTCGATGATGGCTATGATGTCTTTTATAACGATTTTTTCAAATGGTATTCCCCACGCTCGAAAGAGGTCATTGAGTACTTCCCCTTGGGTAGTGGTGTGATAGTCGACCCGCGTGGGCTGGTAGTGACCAACTACCACGTCATCCAGCGGGCGCAACGCATTGAGATCCGGCTGTGGGACGGCACCACTCATCAGGCCGAACTCGTGGGTTTCGACGCCTCCAACGACCTGTGCCTGCTGCGCCTCGTCGGCGATTTCAAGGACAAGCCCTTGGCCACGGCGGCTTTTGCCCTGCCGGACGACGTGCTGCTGGGCGAAACCGTGCTCAGCGTGGGCAATCCCTTCGGCCTGGAACACAGCGTCTCGCAGGGGGTCATCAGCGCCATCAACCGCAAACTCGAAGATGGCGAAACCACCTATGACGACATTTTGCAGACGGACGCCGCCATCAACCCCGGCAACAGCGGTGGCCCACTGATTAATCTCAATGGCGAGCTGATCGGCTTGAATCTGGCCATTCGTCACGACGCCCAAGGCATCGGCTTCGTCATACCGATGAAGCGCATTGAGCAATTCCTCAGCCACTGGCTGCTCCCGGAGCGTTTTTCGTCGGCTTGCCTCGGCATGGTCTTGGACCAGCCTTTTGTGATGGGCAACAAGGGCATCATCCTGCCCGAGGTGATGTCCTGCAGCGACACGCACCGCGCCGGCTTGCAGAAGGGCGACGAAGTCGTCGCCGTCAATGACCAGCCCATCCGCCGCCTGGCTGATTTCGGGCGTGCGGTGTGGGCGCTGCGGACCGGGGACAACGTGCGCATGACGCTCGCGGCTGGCCGTGAGGTCACGACCACCGTCGGCACCATGCGGGCTCCCAAGCTGATCCAAACCCGCCTGGGCCTGCAGGTGCAAAAACTGACTAGGACTCTGAACGAGGCGATGGGCTTCAAGCCGGATTTGGCCGGCCTGACCATCAGCGAAATATACCCCGAGGGCGCTTTTGCCCGCCAACAGCCGACCTGGCGACAAGTCTTGAAGCGTGGCGACGTGATCATACAGGTCGAAGACCGGCTGACGCCGGATGAAAACGCCCTGGCAGAAGTCCTCAGCAAGACTCGCAGCGGCCAAAACCTGCGACTGATTGTCCTTTCACTGCAAGGCCGTCACTACGTGACACTGGCCGTCGACATCACGCTGAATTGACGCGGCCACGCGGTTGCAGTTGCCAGCATTGACAATATGGTAAGAGTCGTGCCCGGGCACGCTGCCAGCACAACCTCTTCACCACGCCATTCACGACTCCCACAGCGAGGATAGCACCATCAATGACATTTCGTGATTTCATGCTGGTCGTCGTTCTGCTTGCACTCGCCGCTGTAGCCGTAGTCGTCCTGGCGCCGCCCCTAGCCGAAGTGCGGCGCCTGCGCCAGGAAATCGCCGACCTGCAGGAGAAGCAGAAGGATCAGGACGAACGCTTCGTCTTGATGCGGCAGGAGATGGACGACCTCCAGCGCGGCGATCCGCGCGCCATCGAACGCGTCGCCCGGGAAAAATTTGGCTACTGTCGTCCCGGTGAAGAAATCATTCACATGGACTAAGCCGATGGCACTTCCCCGCGAGATAATTCTGCCTTTTGCCGACACGACGGTCCGTGGCCTTGAACTCGGCGAGCCGCTGTTGCTGACTGGCGTGATCCACACCGCCCGTGACGCGGCGCACAAGCGCCTGGCCGGCGGCACCGAGCCGGCGGCGGGCCTGGACCTCGGTAATGCGGTGATCTACCACTGCGGGCCAGTGGTTATCCGCGATGCCTCCGGCCGCTGGCAGGTTACGGCAGCGGGGCCGACGACCTCAAGCCGTGAAGAGCCCTACATGGCCGCGCTCATTGCCCGCTTTCACCTGCGCGGAATCATCGGCAAGGGCGGCATGGGGCCGGCGACGGCCCAGGCCTGCCGTGAGTACGGCTGCGTCTATCTCCACGCCGTCGGCGGCGCCGCACAGGTGCTGGCTGACTGTGTCGAGGAAATTCCCGATGTGTATTACCTGGATGAGTTCGGCGCACCGGAGGCCGTATGGGTCATGCGCGTGCGGCGTTTCCCGGTAATCGTCACTATGGATGCCCACGGCAACAGCCTGCATCAGCAGGTGCTGGATGATTCGCGGCGACAACTCCAAGAGCTTGGGCTGGCCTGAAATCCGGGCAGCGGGGAATCGTCGCCAGCAAACCTATTGCCAGCCGTCACGGCGTTTGCCGGCTGCACTCTTGGAGGCCTTCCTGCCAATGCGGGATAGCCACGGCGAAGGCCTTTTTAAACTTCGCCTTGTCCAGCACGCTGAATGACGGCCGTTGCGCGCGAGTCGGGTAGTCGCAGCTGCGGATGGGCTCGATGCGGCAGCGCAGAGAGCACTGCGCCATGATAGCCACCGCAAAATCGTACCAAGAGCAGACACCTTCGTCGCTGTAGTGGTAGATTTCACGCCGACCATCGCGCAGCTGCGGCAGAACAGCGATGATCGCCGAGGCTAGATGCCCCGCGTAGGTCGGCGTGCCGACCTGGTCAAACACCACGCGCAAAGGCCCACCACCGGCCGCCAGGCGGCGCATGGTCTTATAGAAATTCTGCCCGTGGGGCGAGTAGAGCCATGACGAACGGATGACCACGGCGCTAGCCGCTGCGGCCAAGCAGGCATTCTCGCCGGCTAGTTTGCTGCGGCCGTAGACCGACAGTGGGCGCGCTGCATCCGTCTCCACATAGGGCCGGGGCGATTCGCCATTGAAGACGTAGTCGGTGGAGATATGCACGATGCGGCGGCCGTGGCGGGCAAGGAAAAGCGGCCCGAGGTGGTTCACGGCATCAGCGCGGACGGGGTCGTCTTCGGCGCGGTCCACCGCCGTATAAGCCGCGCAGTTGATGACGGCCTCATAATCGCGGCGAGCAAACAGGGCAGCGACGGCGTCTTCGCAACTGATATCGACATCGTCCACATCGACGTACTCGGCGCGGTCCTGCAGCTGTGTCCGCAGCTCCGTGCCCAGCTGGCCATTGGCACCGACGACTAGCAGCATGGCTGGTACTCCTTGAAACTGGGCAGCGCGCGGTCTTTGTCCGACAACACTGCGGCCGCGCTGGGCACGCCCCAGTCGATGTCGAGATCGGGGTCGTCATAGCGGATGCCGCCCTCGGCGGCGCGACAGTAAAAGTGATCGCATTTGTAGCTGATGACCGCGCTCTCGCTGAGGACGGCGAAACCATGTGCGAAGCCGGGCGGGATATACAGTCCACGGAGGTTTTCCGCCGAGAGGTCCACGGTCAGATGCCGGCCATAGCTGGGCGAGCCCGGGCGCAAGTCCACCACGACATCGCGAATACGGCCGCTCAGAACCCGGATGTACTTGGCCTGAGCATGCTCGCCGCGCTGAAAATGCAGACCGCGAATGGTGCCGTACACCGACTGCGATTGGTTGTCCTGAACAAAATCGGTAGCAATGCCATGCGCGGCAAAATCGCGCTGGTTATAGCTTTCGAAAAAATACCCGCGTCCGTCGCAATGCAGCGTCGGTTCAACGATGACGACGCCGCTGATATAAGTGTCGATGAAGATCATGGTGCTCCCCGTAGACATACTGAAGGGACGCTATCAGGCGCCGTGCAAAAATTCGTCGATAAACATCTGAACAGTCCAGTAGCTAATGAAGCTTCGCTGGAGAGCAATTTTCACCAGGCAGGCAAGCTGTCCTTGCGGGGCGCGGCGGCCGGCTTCCTTGCGGGACATAACATAGCGCGCCGAGGCGTTCCTGCTCCGCGTTCGTGGCTGAAAAACCGCCCCGGGGGCAAGCGGTCAGTCATTAATACCAGCCGTTATCGCCAGCGCCTCCCACCTACGCCCGAGTGGGGCATGACTACGGCGGATTGTCGCTCACAGCTGAGAAGAAACGAGCATCAAAGCGTCGAGATCGGTTCGTCGGAACTCACAACGAAAAACACCCAAATGACACGGACAAGGCAGCTGAAGTCATCCTGATCCACAAAATTCTTTTATTCGGTGATTTACATGCTTGTCACGGGGCAATATTATGGCTATTTTTCCTGCGGTTCTTGAAATCAGCCCACCCACCCAAATGGGGGTTCCCCCACCTATATGGTCGCGCGCGAAACTGACTTCGCACGAGCTGGGGACCACACAGTATCAATGACTCCTATGAAACCGCTGCTCTTCATTTAACGGTATCCATGGCACTTGTTGTTTCAACCAAGCAGCCTTTTCTCGTCGTGCATTTCCGCCGCGAAGCGGCAGAAGCGCTGAAAGCGCGGCCTAAGATAGCCCAGGGCAAGGGCCCGCAGGGCGCGTCGCCCTGGGTAAGGGCCCGACCAGAAATGAACCCTGCAGGGGCCACCTAAAAAAACACCGTGCAGGGTGCCTAGGTACAGGAAAGGGAAGACACATCGTTCCATTGCCTCTTTGGCCCCAGTCAGCTTCGCCGACTGGGGCCAAAGAGGCCGAGGAACACGAATATAGTCGCCGTTGTACCCAGGGCGGCGCACGCTTTCAGCGTGCTTGCCCTGGGCTGGTATGTTACGCGCTTTCAGCGCTGCTGCCGCTTCGCGGCCAAGGTATACCGGTGGCGCGCTAGGCTCCGCATGCTGGCCTCCTGCGACGCTGCGGGCTGAAAACTCGCAGCACGGCCGCAATACGGGCGCGTGACGCTACGGGAGACGGGCGCGCTAGGCTCCGCACGCTGGCCTCCTGCGACGCTGCGGGCTGAAAACCCGCAGCACGGCCGCAATACGGGCGCGTGACGCTGCGGGAGACGGGCGCGTGACGCTACGGGAGACGGGCGCGTGACGCTGCGGGAGGCGGGCACGTGACGCTGCGGGAGACGGGCGCGCTTGGCTCAGCATACTGCGGGAAAGGCTAGTATCAATGGGTGACCGATTACCCGGGAGGGTCTCTTCACCGCGCCCTCCGGGACGTTATCCTTGCGAGGGGCCAAAACTATGAATGTCGCTGCCCGATATGAATAGGCCAGTGACTGATGAATGCTCGTGTTCAGTATGCCAAAATTGATGCTTGCGGGGACGCATCTTTTCAGCGAACGACGACGCTGAAAATAAAATCACCTTCAGCGCCGCCGGCCAGTGAACCGATAAAAACGGCGCGGACATTGGTGACGCTGGGGTCATTGCCGGCGCCAACATTATCGGCGGACCAAGATATGCCGCCATTGCGGGAGACTTCGAAGGATACACCGGTCAAGCCGGCCGGCAAGGGCATGGTTACGTTGGCGCTTTGCAGGACGTAGGCAGTATGGGAGGGTATTTGGTCCTGGATAGTCAGCTGCGCGAGCCCTGTAGCGCTCTTGTTGAAGAAGGTCGTCGTATAGATAATCTGCTGACCAGGCAGAACGGAAGCGCCTGGAGCCGGGTCAGAATTTTTCGTCAGTGCGAGGTCTCCAGCGACAACGAAGGTGACGTCGGTTACGATATGCATGGGCGTTGCGGCTAACCGCATGGCTGGTGCGGCGGGGTCATTGGCGCTGACACCGATGGCAGTGACGTCGACCGTGCCTTGCGGGATACTGCCGGGAGCATAGATTCGCAGACGGAAATTGCCGGTACTGCCGGGAGCACCGGCTTTGGCCAGATCAAGATAGTATTTTTCCGTCCCGTCGCTGGGGTCGATAGCTCTTGGCAGGTTGGCACTGCCGTCTGAAGTCTGAATCTGGTGATTCCACGCAGGCGTTCCGGGGGTAAGGGTCAGATAGAAGCGATTGCCTCTTTCGCCAAAATTGGTCACGGCATGTTCATAGACCGTAACGCTGCCTGCCTCAATCGTCCCCTGGCGATTGGGCCGCAGTTCAAAGCGATCCTGCCACATCACCATCGCGCGGTTGTCCTGTTCCGCGAAAACGCTGGAAAGATTAGTCGAAGTCGCGCGGAAGATGAGCGTGTGCACATCCTGAACGGTGTCCGCATTGGCGTCGGCAATTGCGTCAGCGGGGATCATGACTCGGGCAATAAGATAATCACGGCCACCCGGTGGGACAGTGGCCGTCCTCAACACTGGCAGCAATTCATTGGCATCAAGCTGGCCATTTTGATTCAAGTCCCGGAAGTAGCTCACTTTCCAGCCCGCCGGCGCGGCGGTTGTTGACAGTGTATAAGTGTCGGCTTCACCGTTCAGCGGCGCGAGATTCTGCACGATCAACGGGTAGTCAAGGACATCTCCGGGGGCGCCGCTAAACTGGAACGGCGTGGGATCGGGAGTCAGGCTGCCTGGCGGCAGGTGATTACTCAGGGCCATCGTCGGCGCAGACACGGCTACAACGATATTCTCAGTCGTATCGGACTGGGTCGGGTTGAGCACCGAGCTGGCTTGCAGAACAAGCAGGAGCTCAGGGTCATTACCTGATGCAATGGCGTTTTCAGGGATTTCAACCCGGATGACAATATCGGCGTAGTGCAGCGGGTTTGCCAAATCCGTTCCGGATGGCGGCAAAGGGCCGGTGTCGATGACGCCGTCGCTGCCGGTGTCGCGCAGGGGCGTAACGCCATCGCTTTTAAAGAATGAGAAGGTCCAACCGTTTGGATTACTGGTCAGCGGCGCTCCACCGGTCGTGCGCAGTGTGATATTGAAGCTATCCGTGCCAGAGCCCGTGTTGAGGACACGGTTGGTGAAATAGACAAACGTGCCGGCTTGGGCAAGAGCAACGGCCTGTGAGTCATTACTGAGGCTTCCCCCGTCATCAGCCGGCGTCAATGGCGGCGGAGACAATTCGAAATCAGTATCGCGAATGATTACGCCGGTCTGACCGCGGACAAACACAACAACGTCGTTGATGGCCTTGACAGTCTGTATTCCGAGTGCGTTGGTGTCATAACTTGCGTAAGCGACATTGATCAAAGCCTGGTCAGTCGTTCCGGCGGGTACGGTGCCATCAAAAGTGAAACTGATGGCGGCGCCGACCGGCAGATCGTGATTGCCGCCGCTGCCGTCGCTGCTGACGTAAGCGATGACCGTATCGCCATTGACGTAGGCGCTATGCCAATTCCAGGAGGGGTCGCTCACGTCCAGAGCGGTGTTGTTCTGACTGGAATAGATGATGGTGCCGTTGACTCCTGGAGGTTGCGAAGCAATGGCGGCATTGCTTATTGGCAAGGGCAAACCACTACCGCTGACGGTCGGGATGATATCGAAGAGAACCACGCCCTGATGTGAATTGAGGGTTCCGTCAACAGTCAAAACGCGACGCAGTGCGGGAGCGCTGCCGACACTGTTGCCGGTGACCGTGTAGGTTATGACGCCGCCGGGAATGGCCTCGGTAACGTTGGCGGCTTTAGTAACGGTCATGACAGCATCGTCGACAATCAGCACCTGGGAGATATTTTGGCTCACCAAAGGGGATATCGGGTCGGTGGCAGTGGGGTCGCCCACGGAGGCACCCTCGATACCCATGTAACTGCTGGCGCCGGGCGCGGCCCCCGCGGGGACCCTAAAAACCAGGAGGAGATTAACGATATCACCGGGTTGGTATTGGCAGCCCAGGTCACCGATTTGCAGTTCCCCGGCTTCAACCTGGCCGTTGCCATTGGCGTCGCGCCAACTGCCGACCTGGATATCGTCGTTGTCGACCACGCCGTCAGCATTGCCATCTTTGATCACAAGCATACCCGTGTCGCCATCGGCCAGTTTGGGCAGATAGTTGCTTGAGCCATGGATGAAGACCGGGGCAATACGGGCGTTATCAGCGGCATTGCCGGTAAATTTCAGGCTGTAGTTGATAACGACGCGGGTGTTGGGCGTGGTCGACACGGCACGCAGAATTTGGCCGGGTGTACCGGGCGGGGCATCCCCGTCGGGCAGTATTTCGATGTTGTAGACGGGTAGGACTTCAATCAGAACCTCATTGGAGGGTGCGTCATAGAGGCGGCCACTATCATCCATGCGTTGGAACTGAATGACGGCGTGGTTGCGGATAATGGTACCGGCAGGGGTCAGGGCGGCATTGAGAACGCCGCCCAGCAGGGCCAGCAGCAGCATGATGGCCAGCGCGACATGACGCCGGCGCCTTGGCCGCAGCAGAATCTGGCTGTTAACATCTTCAACGCTAGGCATGACTACTTGATCCTTAGCTGGAAGGTGATGACATGTTCATTTCCGGGTGTGAGCGCGGCGCCGCCGTTGTAGTACCAACGCAGGTTGGTTACTGCCGGCACGGTGCCGTTGACGACGCTCTCGCCGTTGTCTGCGGGCTCGCCAGCGAGCCAGGTGACGCCGCCATCCTTGCTGTATTGCAGGCCGAATTCGGCCGTATTGACGGCAGAGTTGGCGATGTAGGCGGTATGTTCGGGAATGAAGTCAAAGATGTACACTTCCTTGATGTCATCGGGGCCGGTATTGACGAAGCGAATGCGTTGGTTGACGGCATTACCCTGGCTGGGCTGGACGTTGAGTCTTGTGGCGTAATCGCCGGTGGTACTGACTTCTTTGAAGACGGCTACGCGTTCGGCCTGGGTGACTGTGACGTCGGTGACGGCAATGACATTATCGACGGCGCCAGTTGCGGTTATAGTCAGCACGTCGGTAGTCAGGCTGGTGATCTCGCTGGGAACGAAAGCCCGCATGATGACTTCGACGAGCCCATTAGCGGGGACATTGACGACGTGGCCAGTGGCGTAAGGCCCATCGACCATGTTGCCGTCGCCATCGCCAATGAAGAGCTGCCAGACCCAACTGCTCTGGGTTGAACTAAAAACAAGAGGCACGTTGATGTCATTTTCCTCAAAATTGCGCAGTATATGCCGGTAGCTGCGGATCGTACCAGGCTGGGCAGTGCCGGTATGACTGGGTTCAAAGAGGATGCCGCGGGCGTCATAGAAATGAGACACCGTACCAGAAATGGTTGCATATCGTGAGCGTTCGAGGAAACTGCTGTCGTCATCGTACCAGAGTAGTGATGCGGCGTTGGTGAATTCGTGGAGACGTGCGATGGGGGCGCCATTATCGAAGCTGTCTTTGATCAAGGTTCGCATGCTTACGGTGACTTGATCGGCACCGCCCTCGGCATCGACCCGTTCAACGGTTACGACCAGTTCACGACCGCTGATGCTGATGGTGACTGCGCCGCTGCCACCGCTGACGACGACCTCACTGCCCGGCACCTGCCCGGGGGCGTCTCCGAGGTCGAGGCTGACGGGGCCAGGGCCGACGCCGGCGATGCTGCCGTCACCGCCAAAGGTCAGACCGTTGGGAATGCTATCGCGAATCTCGATGTCGTAAAGATTGGCGCGAATTACCGGCGTCGGTGCCACGATGGCATATTCCACGACTGCGCCGGCCACGACGCTGTCGCCGGCATTGGCGGAGCTTTTGGTGATGGCGGGCGTTTCGGTGAGCAGCGACGTCCGCTGCGGCCCGTCGGGGCCGTAGAGCTTGTTGTTGGGGTCGTTAATGCCTTCAGGGAAGCTGTAATAGTCATCCAGCAGGGCTTGGTTGACGCGCTGGCCGGCGCCGCTGCCCTGGGCGCCGATGTCGGGGTTGACGCTGACTTGATAGCCAATGACCAGGGCATTGTTGGCGGCAATACGCGAGGCGTAGTCGTTATTGAGTACATCACGGATGGTCCTGACTGTGATAGTACCCTGCATGGTGACTGAGTCGAAAGAATAGTCGTAGGTATAATCGCTGCCAAGGACTAGTGGTCGTAGAACGGCGCCGGTGGCGCCGGTACCAGAATTGATGGAATGCACGGCGGCGGTCAGCAGCGGTTCGGCTGGTGGCGAGGGAGCAATATCCTTGGGTAAGATATCAGTCACCAGCACGTTATAGGCGGTGCCCCGACCGCGATAAGGGCCGGCGCCGGCGTTGTCCCAGTTGCGCAGCGTCAACGTATAACTGATCGTATCGCCAATGCCGGTGCTGACGCCGATGAAGCTGTCAGGTGCGGGATTGGAATTTTTGAAGAGCTGAAGGTTTGGCTGCACCACGGCGGTGGCCACGCCATCGCGCTGCAGGAAGGGATGATCGCCGGTGTTGAGGACGGCTTCTGCCAGGAGGGTGTTTTTCTCGGGAGCATCGATGGTATTCCAGAAGAGGTATGATCGGCCGGCGAGGCTGTAGCTCAAGGTCTGATCCGTGAAGTAAGCAGCACCTGTGTATTCGCTGCTGCGGACTTCGGCTTGGAAGCGGAGCTGCGCGCGTTGTGCCGTGGCGGCGGTATTGGCGATGTCGGTAAAATACCAGGTGGGAATCTGCTGGGTCTCGAGGATAGGATAGGGCATCGGGGGCGATCCGACCTTGAGCAAGGCCGTCAGATCAATGTCGCCGCCGGCCAATTTTTCCGTGCCGGCAAGCAGATGGTAGCCGCGGTTGAGTCGGTGTCGGAATGCCAAGGCGTTGCCTGCTGCTCCCCCGTCGAACAAGGTGGTATAGCGTGGCAGGACAGCTTCCAGTTCGTAGATGAGCACCTCGCCAATGCGAATATTGGTCGCATCCAGCAGGAGCGTGTCGGTCAGGACGCCTTCAATGTCATAGCGACGATAGACCCTGGTGATGAATTCGGGGTACTGCACGCCGATGTCGTCACCATCCGGGCCCTGAGTGGCATAGGCCGGTGTGGACGCGGTGTCGCGTTCGCGGCTGTTGTCATACACGGTGTTACCTGACGGGAGGTTGCCGACCTGGACAGCGAAGGATCCGTCGGGAAGCGTGCCATAATCCAGCAGGTCGGCCACATTTTGGCCGATATAATGGCCGGCGCCGATCCCCTGGAGGACCCGCAAGCGGTAGAGAATGACCACGCTGTCGCCGGGATTTATCATGTCGATGGTGAAGTCCAGCTGGGTGCAATCGACGCCGGCGACATTGACGACGCTACTAGCGACATTGAGCAGACTGCCCGCGCTACCGGTGTCATACGGTCCGGCGCCAACAGCGAAGCTGCCGGTTCCCGAGACGTAGTCGACAGCGGCGACGGGTGGCAGAACATCGCGAATTTTCACATCAAACGCGCGGGCGTTGCCGGAGTTGGTCACGGTGATACGGAATTCGACGTAATCTTCCGGCAGTACGACCTGGACGTCGTCAACCCGTGTGGGATTGCCACCGCCGAGCGGGTAGCGGAAATAGGACGCCTTGCCGCCGGCCGCCGCAGGCACCAGTTCGGCACTGATGGTGCCGGTATGGCCGCGGGTCGTGGTGACATTCGTGTTACCGTCCGAATCAAGCACGCGAATGAGGTCTTTGCTGAAACTGCTGTTCAGAGTTGGTTCCACGATGGTCAGTAACACCACCGCCGCTTCGGCGTTCTGGGTGGAAGCGCTAGCTTCGTCGTTGAGTTGGTTCCATGTGAAGGCAGCGTTGTTGCCGATGATATCGCCGGCGTCGACGATACCATTGGCGCCGCCGACGCCGAATGGGCCATTGTCGCTTGCGCCGATGGCGGAGATAAAGCTCTGGTCCACGGTGGCCGTGATAGTGAAAACAACCTCGTTGTCAAGTGCCGCGACTGCGGCCACGTCTCCGAGAGGCGTGGCGGTGTCAATGATCTGTGTCGTGCCATTGCCCTGAGCGGCAATGGTCAGGGCCACCGGCGCGGCGCCATTGATGCTATAGGTGGCTGAGACGGCTGTCAGGCCATCCGGCAGCAGATCGTTCAATGACAGATCGAACAGTTGCAGGTCGTCTTTGATATCCAGCAGGATTTCGTAGGTCACGAGTTCGCCGATGGTCGCGCGGCTGCTGCCGTCCCTGAGTTTGCCGGCCGGCGCCGTCAGTTCGGTCTGAATGGTCTTCGACGTCACGGGATATTCGCTGCCGACCTTTTCGTACTTGGGGTTGGGGGCGGTGTAGGGCACCAGCGAGGCCGTGTCGCGTTCAAGGGCGGGGAACACGGCCGTGGCGTCAGGCGTAGTACCGAAGTCGACGATTGCGAGTTGATTCTGGAGATACGCGCCGGCGCCGATGCCGGGTTGGATCTGAGTCCGGAAGGTCATAGTACAGGTCTGGCCGGGGTCGAGCCAGTTGATCACGAATGAAATCGGTGTGCCGGAGCCACCGGGCTGACTGGGCGTGCCATTGATGAAGGCAATCCCGACGGTGCTGCCGCCCGAGAGGGTGGGCGCGTTGACCCCGGCGGCAAGAAGGGTGAAGCCGGCGGGGACGGAGTCAATCAGGGTGATATCGTAAGCGCGGGCGTCGCCAGAGTTGGTGAAGGTCGCGGTGAATTCAAGTATTTCCGTCGGGCGGACTTGATACACGTTGGGCACGGGGTCCTGCGCGCCCAAATGCGAAACAGGCCCTGTGGGATTGTAGTTGCGGTAGCTCGCGGTGCCGGGCGACACGGCCGCGCTGACGCCGTCGGCCAGATAATGGCCGCTGCGGGTCTTCGTGAGGATGCCGCTGGCCAAGGCCGGCTCAATGACCATGAAGTCCACGGAGTCGGGCTCGTCGGCCGGAGCAGGGGTGACAACGCTGTTGACGGTTCCGCGCGCACCTGGCGTGCCGGGATTTTCGTCAACCTGGTTCCAGGTCGTGGTCACGTTGTTGGCAAAGACCGTGCCGGCGACATTGGCCGCGACGTCGTCAATGGTGACGGCGATGACCACCCGGATTTCATTGACTACGCCATTTTGAGCACGGACATCGGATTCCAGATAAAGCCCGACCGTGTTGCCGACGATGCCCAGTTGCGGGGCCGCCGGGCCGTAGGTCGTCACCGTGCCGTTGTTGTTGATCACGGCGAAGGTAATATCTGCCGGAACGAGATTTTGGCTTCGTACCGTCAGGTTGGCCGGAATGACGTCCTCAACCAGCAGGTCGTAGAGAATATGATCGTCGGGAATATCCACCAGCAGTTCATAGGTCATGACTTCGCCGATGGTACCGCGGGCGCTGCCGTCGGCCAGTTTGCCTGCGGGCAAAGAGATTTCACTAGCCACGGTTTTGCTTGCCGTGGGGAAGGCCGTGCCGAGGTAGGCCAAGGCCGGACCAAGAGTAGCATAACGCGGCGACGGCTCGGCGGTGTCGCGCGCGGCGTCCGGAAACGCCGCCGTCGCCGCCGGCAGCGAGCGGTAGTCGGTCAGATTAGCCTGATTGAGCAGAAAACGGCCGGCCGCCGCAGGGACATCGACCTGCAACTGGTATTCGATGGTGGCGGTGTTGCCCGCCTCAAGCTGGTTGAGCTCGAAGGTGATGGTTTGGCTGGGCGGCACAGGGGCAAGCGGAACGTTACGGAAAGCGATGACGCTGGGTTGCGGGCCCGCAGCAACGCTGGCGCTGCCGGGCACATAGCTCATGCCAGAGGGAATGGTATCGGTCACATCCACGTCGTAAGCGATGGTGTTGCCGGTGTTGCTGAGAGTGAGAGTGTAGCGCACGATATGACCAGGGACGGCCAGGTCGACATCATTGACCGGACCGCTGTTGTTGGGACTGGGACCGACGGCATTGTAATTGCGATAGCCGTCGCCGGGACCGGCAAATGCGGCCGGCGAGACTGCGGCCTTGGCTTTGGTGAGGTTTACCAGTCTCGGTTCAAGAATAGTGAAGGTCACCGGTGTGGATTCGACGTCCTGACTCAAGGTCGTGGCCGTGTCATTAACCTGATTCCAGGTGAAGGAGGCGTTATTGGCTATAACGTCGCCGGCATCGACAACGCCGTTGGCGCCCCCGATGCCAAAGGGGCCATTATCGGTCGCGCCGGTAGCGGAGACAAAGCTCTGGTCGACCGTCGCGGTGATGACGATGACGATTTCGTCCGTCACGCCCGGCTGGCCGGCGACATCGCCGAATGGATTGCTTGTCGCGGAGACCGTGGTCGTTCCACTTGGAATTGCGGCGGCATCCAGCGCAACGGCGGGACCGCCGTTGATGCTGTAAGTCGCATTGCGCACGGTCAAACCGTCCGGCAGCACGTCGCCGAACGTAAAATCATAAAGTACGGTCGTATCCGGTATATCCACGCGCAGCTCGTAGGTCATGAGTTCGCCGATGGTCGCGCGGCTCGTGCCATCCTTGAGTTTGCCAGCCGGCGCCGTAATTTCGGCGGCGACGGTTTTTGAACTGGTCGGGTATTCGGTCCCGACCTTTTCGAACACCGGACCAAGGGCGGTATACTGGTCGGTTCCGCCGGAGGTGACACTGCGATCAGCTTCCGGCCAGGCCACGACGGGCATCACCGGCGGAACAAAGGGCGCCGCGGGCAGGCTGCTGTACTGTATGATTTCGGCCTGGTTCTGCAGGTAGCGGCCGGCAGCCACCCCGGTATCGACGTCACAACGGTAGGTGACCGTCACATCGTGGCCCGGCAGGACGCGGTTGATGTTAAAGATGACCACCGGCGCCGGCGCCGGCTCGCTGATACTGACGTCGGCGTCGGGCGGATTGGTCTGAATGCTAACGCTGCCGGGGCGCAAGGTCATGCCTAGGGGAATCGTATCGCGCAGCTGAATATCCCACGCGGTGGCGCTGCCGTCGTTGCGGAAAGTCACCGTGTACTCGACGATGTCGCCGGGCCGGACCTGGTAAATATTCGCGACGGGGTCGGTCGCGCTGGCGGGGTTGTCCGGCCCGATCAGGTTGTAGTTGCGATAGGTGCCAGTTCCCGGAGACACCGCCGGGGTGGCATTGTCAGCCTGGAGATGCGCGCTACGAGTCTTGGTCAAGGTGGTCAAATCTGGTTCGAGCACAGTGAAGGCCGGAATGGGATCGGTATTGTCGCTGCCGGTACTCCACGAGAAGGACGCTGGCAGCGAGAAGAGATTGTTAGCGATGACGGGAACGCCCCCCGTATAACTTCGGTCGACGGTGAAAAGAACCTTAACCAGCATTTCCTGGTCACTGCCACTGTTATTGCTGAGGGGCTGCGGGAAGTCGTCGACGCCGACGCCGGCCTGGCCACGGACCTGAGTGACGCCCGTGCCAAGTTCGACATGGCTGAGATTTTTCTCGGCGCCGCTGAAGTCTCCGTCAACTAACACGATTTCCCACTGGGCACTGCGGACGGTAAGGCCATCGGGGACATCAAGGACGAATGCCAGGTCGTGGAGGGTAATGAGCTGTGGCAGACTCAGCCGCAGCCAGTATTCAATCTGTTCGCCGATCGTCGCGCGGGTGCTGCCGTCGTCGCGCAAAGCGGGAGGATTGCCGTCGGCCATGGGGGTGATTTCGGCAATGATAGCACCGGAAGCGATCAGCTCATTCGTGAATTTGTGATAGGTGCGTTTGACGGGCAGGTTGCGATAGATACCACCGTAGCTGGTCCGCTCATCGTCATTTTCCGCGAGGCTGGTACCCCGTGCGGTAATCAAGGTTGCTCCAGCAGCGGGCAGACTGGAATAGCCGGTGACGTCGCCGCTGTTATCCACAAAAGTGCCGGGGGCGAAGGTTTCGACCTTGCCGTGGTAGGCGATGGTGATCGTTTCATTGACGCCGAGAGTGGCGTCGGCCGTCGGCAGCAGATTGACCGTGAGCGTTCCTGGATTGGGGCTGACGCCTGCCACCCAGGAAAGGGCATAATCCGTGTCCTTGATCAAGTTGCGCGCCGGCGGGCCAGCCTCGGGAGTGATCGACACTATCACCCCATAGGGCGACGCCAGCGCGGTGGGGTCCTCGAACTGCCAGGGAAACAGATCGGTGAACTCCAGTTCATAGGCTGGACTGCTGCCAGTATTTATCGCTGTGAAGGTGTAGGCGACCGGATTATCGCCGCCCGGTCGCGGTTCGATATCCAGGGGTGCACCGACATGATTCGCTGGCAGACTCGGCGGATCGGATATCTTGGTCAAAGACGCGTCATTGCGAATGAAGGGTTCAAGAATGGTGACCTCATTGGCAGAAAACAGTGCCAAGTCGGGGGTCGTGTGATCAAAAACCTGGTTGCCGCGGATAACGGTGAGCTGTGCGGTATTCGTCAACACCACCCCATCGGTAACCACAGCCGTGTCATCATCAACCCTCGACCAGATCTCGAGGAAAAAGGCGTCGGCGCCGATGCGACCGCCGACGATGTTGTCGAACTGCCCAATGCTGCTGTGTGAGAAAGTGATGATGTTGTTGCTGCTTGAAGTTGGCACGAGATTGGCTAGCCAATCGCCGGCGCTATCCACCAGATTGGCTTCAAGGAAGACCAGGCCGCTGGGCAGCACATCACGGACGATAATGTCCGTTTCGCCGCCTTCGTAGATCTGAACGCGGATGACATTGCGGAGAATGGTGCCGACGCTTGCGTTGGCGGCAGTAGCTGCGGGGTCATTGGGTCCGGGAGTGGTGCTGACGGCCGGCATCTGCAGGCGCGTACCGTCGAGGGTTTTGACAATGGATGCACCCGAGACAAACTGTTCCGTCTCAGCGAAGGCGTAGGTGCAGCCCAGAGACGCGTCCCTTTCCCGGCAGTAGCCGCGAACGGCAGCTTGGGCCGCTAGGTCGCCGCGGGTCACGGTGTCGATGCTAGCCGTGAATGTCCAGACCAGCGTTTCCGCCGGTGGCAGTGAAAGAATACTGCCGATGGGCCAGTTGAAGGCATTGCCGACCTGCGCCGGTGCCGGCGCGCCACCCGTGTGACTGACGCTGCTGTAGCCGAGGCCGAAGTCCAGCTCGAGGACGATGTCGGCGGCGGCCTTGTCGCCAGTATTCTGGATGCGCAGTTCCCACTGGACATCGGTGCTACCGCTGCCGATGAAGCGCGTACTTGGAACAAGCAGGATATTCAGACTGGGGTTTTCCGGATTGATTGCCACGCTGGCACCCTTGGGTGAATCGAGACTGCCGCCGCAGGAGTCTTCGTAATTGGCGAACGTGACTGACTGGGTGAAGCTGGGGACTGACGGGTTGTTCTCACCGTCGAGGTCACAATTGACACCGCTGCCATCGGCGCGAAGATAGACGACAATGCGTAGTTGTTCCTGGGGGAAGAGCTTGGCGCGGTCGTCAGGGATATTGCCGCCGCGGGAAACGCTGGTCCAGCGCAGGACGTCACCGACAATGACGGGTTCTTCTTCGGCTGGAAGAAGTTGGTCCGCGGCCTGGCGGGCGCCGGTTCCGGCATAGATGAAGTCCGTGCCATCGCCAACCAGAGGCGCGTATGTCCAGCCATTTGGCAAGGTCATGGTGACATCAAGCTGCCGCAGGGATAACTCACGATTGGTTGTGGGACTGGTGAGAATGATCGTGTATGCCCCAAGACAACTGTCGAACTCGGCGATCAGGGCGCCGTCACCTTCGACAACGCTAATACTTGGCGGATCAGCCTTGCTCTTGATGGGCAGCGACGCCTGGTCCTGGCCGCTAGCGGCTTCCAGTCCGGGCGTGCCCAAGCAGCAGCCCCAGCGCAACAGCGCCTCAAAGGTCGGTTTTTCATCAATGCAAGTGTTGAGCTGGGTAGGCACGGCAATGGTGACTTTTTCCGTGGCGGAAAAGTAGTATTCGCGATTGGCGGCGATCATGGCCGGATCGGTGTTGCGAAAAACAAACGTATAGGTCATGCCCGCCGGATTGGCCTGGGGGACGCCGGCCGGATTACTGTCCACAAAAACAATGTTAGCCGGAGAACTGATTACGGGCGGCGCTGTTGCGAAGTCCACCGAAAGAATCGCGGGGACAAATAGCTCCAGAATGGGATCCGGCACGACGCCGGGACCGAGTGCGTCCAGCTGGACAGTCCATTCGACGGCGTCGTTCAGTTCAGCATTGACTTGACCGAAGTCCACGGGCGCGCCTTGAGTAATGTTTTGTCCACTGACACGGACCGAGACATTGGCCTCGCCGGGGTCCAGGAAGGTGCTTTCGCGGGTAGTGTCGTCCAGCGGCAGACGTCCCGGGCCGACGATGGGCTCACCGTTTATACCAACGCGATCATCATGATGGCATGGCAGGTCAAAAAGCAGAGTCGCCTCGGCGCGACGGCTGCTATTTTGATAGGCGAGGGCATTGGCGCAGCCGTCGAGTTCCGCGTCGAACTCTATCCGCAAGCGCGTCGTGGGCTTCATGACCACATGGCGGTTGAACAGCGGGTCTGTCGCAAAGGGGTCGTCAAAAGCCGGGCTCGGCAACAGGCTGTCGGCCTCGTCGCCATCGTTGTCGGGGTCGGTGAAATTCCAGAAGATGGTCTGATATGTCCCAATGCCAGTGACAGTCGAGTTCATCTCAGAATAGCGCAAGCCGGCAGCGCTGATTTCGGGGAAGGGCGTCAGGGCGCCACCATTGATGCTGTAGTGGACGCTGTCCGGAATGATTTGCAGGCCTTCCGGGAAGCGTTCGCGAATGATTGGTTCATAGACGTCGACGCTACCGGCATTGAGCACATCGATGGCAATGCGCATTTTCGAGCCACAGAGATCGACGATGCTGGGAGACGACTGGTGCTCGATGACGAGCAACCGGGCAGTGCCGGAGCGAATCTCCATAGAGGAATTAAGTTCGGGGGCGTCGAGATTTTCCGGGCAGGCGTCTGCGGGGCCAGAGGGGCACCCCCAATGCGCCTGGACTATTTTCAGGCTGAGGTCGGCGCAAAGGACCATGCGCAAGCGCAGGCGGATGGTGACAATGCTGCTGGGCGCCATCCAGTCGACAGCGAAGGTTATCTGTCGGTAACCATGTGCGTATTCAGGTCCGAAGGCCACTGGGATGATGGGATTGACGGTATCGACGGTAGCCGAGGTGGAGCCACTGACGGCGGTGACATGTGCCTCCAGGAAGGTCAGTGAACCGGTGCCATTATGTAACGATCCCAGCTCCACGGGGATCCGCGCATTGTAGAGAGTACCATTGCCCGAATTGACGATATGGAGCAGCGCGGTGGGATATGCGTCGTTGTAAAAGACGCGCTGACTGGCAAAACGCGTTTCCAGGCGGCCTGAGTAGAGCAACGGCTCGTAGGACGTGCTGTCACCGTCATCAAAGTCGACTATGGCAGCAATAGCCGCGTCCTGGCTATTGGCTGCGCCGGGACCATTGGCGTCATCAATCTGATTGCACTGGTTGTTGCCAGATATCGTGGCGCCGACCCACGTCGAAGCCTGGTCGCAACTTTTCTGGACGGTAATGTCAACGTAACGGTTGCCGGCTCCCGACAGCCCCCTGATGTCGCCGAAATTCCACGTCAGGGTATTGCCAGCTTCGATCGGCTCGAAGCTGGTGATGGATAAACCGCCCTCGTCAAGGAGAGCGGCGCCAAAGGACGTCGTCCCGGGCAGGTAGCGATAGTTACCACCGAGGTCGACGACGAGCCGGGCGTCATAGACATCAAAGGGGCGGCTGTCCTCCGCTCCCAGGTTGAAACGCAGCGTGAGCGTCTCGCAGCGGTCGATATGGAGGGGGTTCGGACTGCTGACGTTGCTGATGCTGACCGTCGGAACGGAATTCGCGATGGACACAAATGCCAAGTGGTAGTATTCCGTTTCCGGCTGCCCTAGGCTGCAGGGGTCGCCACCGGGAAGGGGCACGGTAACCAAAGCGAAATCAGTAAAGGTGCCGACAGACTCTGACTGGGCCTGCAACGTATAGCGAATCCATAATATGCCGCCATCGGCCGGCACGGACGGGGCGCCGCCGGGAATGGCATCGAGGCCGCCCAGGTCAATCTCCAGCAAGCCGTCGGCGGCTCCTGTGGGCGCCACATAGCTGACAGCGTTCCAGTCAACGAGACCGGTGCCGTTTGGGCCGTAGTCGGTTCCCGCCGGCACTGCCGGTTCCCAAGGCGCCGCAAAATAGTATATCTGCACGTTCAGGTCTTTCTTGACGCCGTTGGGGGCCCGCAGGCGCTCGTTGAGGGCATCGCGGAAACGGACCGACCGCATGCTGACATCAGGACCGGGGTCGACATCGACTGCCCAGGCGCCGGGACTAGCTGGGGTGAAGCGCAGGATCTGGTCAAAAACCATGGTGCTGCAGGTCTCGCCGGCCCCCTGATAGGCGGAATTGTCCAGGCCATGGATATTGATGTTGTTGTAAGTTACTCGGCGATTATGCTGATCAATATCGTCTTCGACGCGGTTGTTAAGGGTGATTGATGATGCGGACGAGAGGGTTGTCGGCAGGGTGCAGTCGTTGCAGTCGACGGGAGCCGCCGGCGTGTTGATTACCACGTTGGCGCTGTTGGTATAGGTTCGCCCGCCGGCACAGACCGTATCCGGGGCGTCAAAGACGATGGTGAAGGTCTCGCTGAAGTTGCCGTCGCCGTCAAAGACCGTAGTGACACTGCGGGTGATCCTATCGCCATCGTCAGTATAATCAACGCCGGGGGTCAATGACCCGCCACCATCGGCAAAGGACACTATGGTGAACGAACCGAAGAGGTCATTGCTGGCATCGGGATAATTGTCGGTCAGGGTGTATTCGAAGGACGCACCCGGCTGGCCGGTATAGCTGAACGATACGGTCCAGACCAGGCCGTTATCGCCCACCCGGGCAATGGTCGGCCCGGCCTTGGTGAAGGCGACCCCGACCCGATCCGTGCGGCTGTAACTAGATAGTTGGGTGCCGGCAGTATAGGGGATGCCGCAGGAATCCTCGTAGTACGGCTGGTAAACAAGGGTGCCGTCAGTGGCCGCGCTGCAGACGCCGTCCTTGATATTCACCGTGAAATCAATGTTGCAAGTATGGCCGCGGCCGATGTCGTCCTTGCCGCCATCGTTGTCGGCATCATCGCCATCGACGAGCGAAAAAGTCGCCACGTTGCCGGCAATGGAGACGGCAAAAGGCGATCCGGGGTCCATCGCGATATCATAGTGTGCCAAGTTGAGTCCCATCAAGGCTACGCTGACATTTCTGGCGGCGCCAATACCGTCATCGTCCGCATTGCTGACCGGAACACTCACGGTCGCGCCGGTGCAGTAGTTGACCACAAATGGGGTCGGTGCAATGCTCAGAGAGGGATTGCGCAAGACAATGCTAACCGAGCCTTTGCTTTCGCCATCCTGCTGGCAGTTGTCAAGCGGGTCCGCCCCAGCGCATGTCCAGTAGGTACCGATGTCGTAGCTGACATCGACGCAGTCTTGGACGAGGAAGTCCACCAGGTAGGTCCGATCGCTGCCGGCGCCCATGACGCCGGTTGGCCAACGCGCCGGCGCGCCGGCGGGCGTCACTTCCACGCCGGGTTCGCCCAGGGTGATATCTCTGACGCTCTGCATGCTCAAGCCAGAGCCGACGCTGAGCAGTTCCAGCCAGCCGCCTTCCTCACCCGGCGCCTTGCCGTCGGTGTCGAGGTCGCCAAGGCCGTTGTTAACCACGACCACTTTGAAGGTCACTATTTCACCCCGTTCAGCCAGAACGGTAGTTTTGCTGGGATTTGCCGGGTCCTGTACGGCGACCGCCAGGGCAGGTTGCCGCAACGTGATGCCATTGCCCTCTGCGCTCACCGAGGCTAGCAGCGGGCCACTCAGAGGGCATTCTATTTCGTAGACGAAGACACCCGTACTTTTCCGATCCGTGGTGGCCGTGCAGCTCGGACGCATGACCAGCTCTATGCTAATCATGCCATAAGCACCGATTGTGCCTGTCCCGCCACTGATTTCCGCCGCCGTGAAACTAAGGCTTTTTCCGGCCTGGTCGTATGTTCCCACGGCTGTAGCGCCGATACTGGTCGAAACCCAATAGTAGCCCGAGGGGAGATTGACGTCGAGACTGGTAATTTCAAGAGGCACGCCGTTGGGATTACTGACGACAATGTTGCGCACGACATCCTGGCACCCCATGTAGACTGCCGGCGCACCGACGGGAACTTCAAAGGTCAGCGTCGGTGGGCAGAAAACCGATGCGCCACTATCGACATCGACACTGCAGCTCTGCGTGCCAGGCGGGTTGTCCGCGCAGGTCCAGTTCAGCTCAATTTTGGCGCAATTAAAGACGGTGGCGCAGCCGACGCTTAGCGCCTTGACATAGAACATGCGAGTCTGGGCCGGGGCGATGGCACCGGTGCTGCCGGTGAAAATGCCGTTGACGACATCCAGGGCCAAATCTTCCACGGGCGGACCAAGCGGGCCGTTTTGGCGGAAACCAATGAGCGAGAGATTTGCTGCCAAGGTCAGGGTCATGAAGGCGCCATCGCCAGGCAAGGTACCGGTGCCCGTATTGGTGACTTCAATTTGGAATTCCACCACGGAACCAACGTTGGCAATAATAACTTTGGCACCGGTATTGTACTGACTCATTGCCACGTTCAACTCGGGCACGTTGACGTCGAAGCTGGCGATGACGTTGGCGGAATTCACCATCACTGGGGGGACTTGGCTGGGATAGCGGCAGAATGACAGTGCCAATGCCGCGCTGGTGAACTGTCCCGTCGTGACGGAGCAATTTGGGCGTACACGCACGCTCACTGCCGCATCGGCATCAAGGGTGTCCAAGGACCAGCTCACGCTGCGAGTAGCGTCATCAAAGACTCCGCCGGCGCTAGCGGACACAAAAAGAAAGCCCGCTGGTAGGGTGGAGGTCACGACGGCATTGAAAACCGGTGCCTCGTGGCTGTAGCTTACGGTTACCGGCACTTCAATTTCTTCACAGGAATTGACACTGGGAAAGGCGGCCGGAACGGTGATGCTGCCATAGCTGACAACGGGAGCGGGCTGACGATTATTCGTTGCCGCCGGCGTCACATTGGCACCGCGGCGATTGAGCCACTGGCTGGGATCGTCATTGGTCGTCCCGTCAGGCTGAATAAAAGCAATGCTGTCTCCAGATTGCCAATAGGCAAGGCTGATAGGCAAAGGAAAGACGAGTGGGGCTGGGGGGGTTGCCACTACGGTGCCATAAGCGATATAGTCATGCGGCGTGGACGTGTCGTCGCGTAGCAGTATCTCGCCACCATTGTCGCCAAGAACTTCTGACGCCAGACCCAACAGATAAGACGACGGTGGGGGCGCCGCTGGGCTGCCCATGAACACTGCCAGGTACTGCCCGGCAGGGAGGATCAGACTGACATCGAAGGTCTTGAGTGGCAGCCCGTTGACGTCCAGGCTCCAGTTGAGAAGGTCCACGTCACCAGGACCTTCATTGTACAGTTCGATGAATTCGGCATCGGGGTCCTCGCCTGCGCCTGGATCGAACATGACTTCGTTAATGCGCAGCGCGCCGAACAGCGGCAAGGCCATTGTCAGCAACACAAAGGTCCAAATTGAGATGCGGTTATTCATCATGGTTCTGTCACCAACTTGGTCTCAAGCGTGTTGACTCCGGCCGCAGCCGTCCAAGCTGCGATGCCACCGCGGAGGACCAGCACATGCCGACATTTGCTCGCCGCCAGTTGCTCGGCAGCCTTGGCGGCCATGTCGTCATGGTCGGCGATAACGACCAGAAGCGCCGACGCCGGCCATGGCGGCTGCGCCAGTTGCCATCGGGTCGAGGGATAGCACAGGCTGCGTGGGATGTGGCCGCGCATAAAATCATCAGGTTGACGGATATCAAGCAGGAAAAGATCATTGACGACCTGCATGGAGCTGATCAAGTCCTTCAGTGTCGAAGCCTCGATCGGCACCACCGTGGCGCGGGTGGCGGTACCAGCCGTTTTCGCCGGCAAGTCCGGTGGCGATGTTTGCTCATTGGCAACGAGTAGCCAGCCGGTGTCACGGACCTTTTCCGCGTGATCACTGAGAACCGCAAAGGGCAACCGGCCACCGGGAGCACTCAAGTCCTGCCGGCAACGGATGTCAAGCCGGCCCAGACCGCCGGCAACAATGATCATGGGCAGGGACGTGAGCAGTTCGCAGCCGTTGGGCAGCTCAAGCGCCGTAATGCGTAGATCACGGTCTTTGTCAAAAAGTCGTATCTGCAGCCGGGCGGGGGTGCCGTCGCGAACGGGCAGTTGCGGGGGCATCAGTTCCCAGGCCGTGCGGGTATCCGGCACGGTCGCTTCGATGACGAGACGGCTGGGAGTCTTGGATGCATTATTGGGGACGAAAATGGAAAAGCGCTGCGGACCATATCGACCAGTGACATCAACCATCGCTTTCAGTTCGGTGCTCTCCCCCGGCGCGAGGTCATGCTTTGCCAACTGCAGCTTCGTGCAGCCGCAGCCGGCACGAGGCGTGCTGATATGCAAAGGGGCGTCGCCGCCGTTAATCAAGGCGAAACGGGCAGGAAAGATGAGCTGGCCAGCCGATGTATCCAGTTCGCCCAGAGATATGATCGCCGGCTCGACCAGCATACGCGGCCCGGGTGACGGCACCGTATCGTTCGCGGCGATCCTCAATACGCCAACGAGAAGAGAGACGACGACGCAACTTGCGGCCAGGCACTTGCGGCCGCGTCGTGCCGAGTCGTAGCAATGGACTGCGGCGTTGCCATCACGAGGCATAACCAGGGCGCTTTCTCTTCCCGAGCGTGTCACGGTTTGTCCTCCCCTTCCAGACGCCGCAGCACACCGAAAATCGACTCGTCGAACTTCCAATGCAGGGCCACGAAGAATCCCTTGTCCCAACGTTCGCCGCGCGAAAAATCTCGGTCCTCAAAGCCCTCGAAGTTGTATCCAAACGCCAGCCGGAGGTCCTTGACGACATTGAAACCGATGGTGGCGCCGTAACTCAGGGAATGTGCCGAGACGTCGTACTGTGAAAGCACCCGCCCACCAATGGCAACGAAGACCCGGTCGGTGATGTCCACCCTTGCGGCCATGGCCTTCACATCGCTGAAGAGCGCCGAGTCCAAATACTCGGCGGACGTGCTTTTGCACGCATACTTGGCTTCCAAGATCAGCCAGTCGCATGGCTGCCAGTTGCCCTCGACGGAGAGGATGAGGCGGCTAAGGCGTCCCCAGTCGGCGACGTCGGTGTCTTTCTCGTGCTTGAATTCGATGTCGCCGATAACATTGAGGGCGTCCCAAGTGACGGGCCGGTACGCGCACCCGACAAGAAGGTCCAAACTGAGGCTGTCACTGCTATCGTCCTTGGCGGCGATGTAATTGATGATATTGCGTCCGAAGAGCGTATAGTCCACGCCGACTTTGAGTGTACCACCGATTTCTGTCAGATAGGACGTCTCAGTGTCTTCATCACGCATTTCATAGCGGCTGACTGCGGTACCCTCACCAGAAAGGGGGCGGTATTCGGAACTGAGGGTAAGCGCCCAGAAATCATCATCGCTGGCCTGTTTGCTTTTCCGGACCGCGTGGCTGAGTTCGGCGGTGCCGCCCAGCCGCCATTCGCTACTTACCTGGTGACTAATGTCCAACCCGGAACCCGATCGCACCCGCCGGCCGCTAGCGCTGTTTTCAAGTTTGAGGCGGTTGAAGGCGCTGGTGGATTCATTGAGCTTGGCTTCGACCCCGAAGGTGGCATTGTATTCGGCGCCAGCAGTGGGGACTTCCCGACGTTCAGCGCCGAGAACAAGATCGGCATAGCGATTGAGAGTATAACGCACATCGGCATTGCTGCGCGTCGCCTGGTCAGTGCCGGAATCACCGAAAGCCTGCTGATGGAAAAGTTCCATGCGCAGGGATTGGCTCAGATTGAAGCCGGCACCAGCCCGGGCAAAGGGACTGCGGAGACACTCGCCGTTGCTTGCGCTACGCGATATGTCTTCCTCTTCCGTGTAACCCAACCCGAGCGTCAGTTCTCGCGTGTCCCTTTTGTAGATGAAATCGTGAATGGCCACATGACGCCGACGGTCGGAGCTGCGGTCGGTCTCAGTGTAAAATTCTTCCTTTGTGGACCAGCGGTCATTAAGATCGAATTCGCCATCAAAGCCCAGGGTCATTCTGCCGGCGCGGTCGCCGGACATGCTCTGATTATCGAAGTCGTTGCCGATATTTCGGTAGTAGAGACGGTAGCGAGCCGCGTCGTATTTGCCTTCTAGTTCCAGTCGCATGGCGCTACCGTCGCTGCCATCGACCGAGCTGCTCTGGGCGAGTTCGCCGCTGAGGACCAGGCCGGGCTTGAGTTGTATGGACGCGTCGACGCCCTCAAGGACGTGATCGTTGGGCGCGGACTCATCCCGAATCTGGGTGACGCCGACAGCCATGGTGCGAGCGGCGTTGTGCAGCTCGGCGCGGCCACCATAACTGTTGTAGTCTTTCGACTTGCGACTATCTACTTCATAGTCGGCGACGATGAAGATCGGGTTGTTGTCGTTGTCCTGGGAAAGAACCGGCCGTTTGAAGAGAATGCGGCCCGTGTCGTAGTCAATGCTGTAGTCGGTAAAGCGCGTCATGCTGTCACTCTTGAGAACGACGTCGGGATGCCAGCGGTCCCGAGTTTCAATGACAATGCGTTCGCTATTGTAGATAATGTTTTTATCCGGCAGAGTATAGTAGCCGCTGACGCCTCGTCCGCGGATTTCGAGGCCCTTGATTTGGACCTGGTCGTTTCGCGAGAAGAATGCGTCAACGTCAAGATAGGTGCTTTCGGCATGCAACTTGGCGCCGGTCATGGACCGCTGATAGGCGGCGAGCTGGGCTTTGTCCAAGCCGGTTTCAAAATCGCCGTACATGACGTAAGACTGATCTTTTTCGACCTTGACATAGAGCTTGTCGCGTGACTGGGCTTCATACTGCTGTTCGGATTCGTCGCCGTAAACCGGGTAATATTTCAGCGGATCCTGTTCGCTGAAGATTTTGCCGTCGTCGCGAGGTTTTTTGGAGTCATAGGACGTGGTCATGACCATGTTGTATGGCAGCGAGCCTTTGGCAAACCAGGCGACGCGGTTATCCATGTCGAGCTTGTGATCCGAATCACCGCCTTCTCGCCCGCTGTCGCGGCGGTGAGAATCACTGACGGTGGTGGACGCGATACCCGATAGAATCCACGACCGTTGATGCGGCGCAAAAGTCACTTTGACCGTCTGATCCAAGTCACCGGCGATGACTCTGATCGAACGCGTTTCCGGTGTTGCCGCGGAGTTGAGGCGGATCATGGCCATGCCGTCGCGCACCTGTGCCTGATGCCCGGGCTCGGTCAGGCGCAGGTCCGGCGAAAGAATGTCTCCCTTATCCACCGTGACGGTCACCACCGAGCCGTGTCCGGTCGGCAGGCCCTTGTCGTCCAGCAACGTGATACGCAATTGCGGCTCGGTAAGACCGTCGGCCATCAGTGGGTTCGGCGTCACGTCGAGGGCAATCTTGACCGGCGTTGCCGCACGCAACACGCTGACTTCACTGACCCGCGGCGTGTTGTCGCCGGGATTGAGGACCTCGAGTCGCAGCGTGTTCTTGCCAGGATGAAGATTGACGCCGTAGTACAGGCAAGTCATGCGCCTGGCAACGACATCGACGCCGCGTTGGCCGATGCGCTCTTCCGGGACGACGTCGCCATTGACATACAAGGTGGCTTTACCGGCAAGGAAAAAAGCCGTCTTGATGGTGATCTGGTTGCTGGAAATAAAGGTTTCGTCGGGCTCGGGACTGAGTATGAGCGCCTCGAATTCATGAGGGCTTGGTGCCGGCGCGGCCTGCCGAGTCGCCGGCGAGGGATCAAAGTCTGGCGCGCGATCTTGGTCGCCGATGTTGACAATCACCCCTCTGGCCGTCTGCTCATGACGCACGGCCGGATAGCCACTGGTGCGCTTGCGAAGGCGCAACTGCAGCTTGGCGCGGCCATCCTCGTCATCCATGTAACAGCGCAGCGAAGCCACATTGGGGTCGTCAAGCGCCAGGCGGTCTGGCTGCTTGCTGGAGTCTACTCCGGGAAGCATGACATGAACAATTCCCGACGCGGCATCAACTGCGACGTCGGCTAATAAGGCACTTTCACATTCGATTTCAACCCGGGTCGCCGCGCCTTCCGTGCTGACGCGGACGGGCCGAAGAACATTGCCCGGAGCGTCAACAGCACTGACAGCGCCGGTGGCGCTGGTGCTGCTTGGAGCTTCCGCCGTGCTTTCTTTTCTGACTGGTAGCACGCGAAAGTTCGCCTTGTGTGGCGTTCCGTAACGCAGTTCGACCATTCGCGAGAGAGGATTCAAGGCGTTTTGTGAGTCGACAATGGCGGCTGTCATTCCGGGGGGCAGAGTGGTCTGGTCCAAACGCAGAACATGCATTCCCGGTTTTATGCCCGTGAAATGATATTTTCCTTCGCGATCAGTAAGGACGTAGGTGCCGTCCTCCAGGATGAGCCTCACGCCCTGGATGCCCGGCTCGGCATGATTTTGCAGACGGTCGTCATTATGATCCACAAAGACTCGGCCAAAAATGATCGAATCGTTGTGGAACATGCCGGCCTCGACCTCGACATCGACGCCACTGCTGGCCTGTAGGCGCGACCCCATGGGCAAGATCGCTGAAATGGTGACATTGTTGGTATTGCGACCGAGACGGGCATCCGTGGTAACTACGCAGGCATAGGCAATGGTCAGGCTTGAGTTAGGCGCAAGGGTGCCGAGAGTCCATCGGAGGGTTGAGCCATCTGCCGAGATCACGGGTTCGGCCTTCTTGCCATCAAGAGTGGCCGAACCGGAGAGATAACGGAAGCCTCGCGGCAGCAGGTCGGTCAGTTGGGCATTGGTTAGGGTTTCAGACCCCTTGTTGTGCACCTCGACTTCATAGCGCAAGGGATCGCCCAGGTCAACTTTGTCACTGCTGACTTTTTTGTTGATGGTGAGGATATTTTCTCCACCGACGACTGCCAGCACTTGATTGGATAGCCGTACCGTCTGAGTTTGGTCGCTGGTAATGCTGAAGATATTGGGTATTTCGGTGCCATCCTTCGTACCGGCCGCAACGTCGACACTGAAGCCGATGCGGCCCGTAAAGCCGGACGGTATTTCAAAAATGTGCCAGACCACGTCGTGGGTCTGAGCCTCGTAACGGCCCGTAACGGTAATGGACTGGCCACTGCCCGTGCTGTCATAGATGACGCCGTTGGAAATGTTCTGCACATTGGTGAGGTAATCGCTGAGTTCGTCGCGAATAATCGTGTTGAAAACTGGGCCGGGACCATTGTTACCGAAAATGTTCACGTAGGGAATCGTCGTGCCGATGCCGATGGTGTCCGGCGCATCATGGTCTTTGATGAAGGGATCCCAGAAATTTCCCGGCGCCATGACCCGCAGAATGCTGTTGGAGGTGAGATTGCTTTGGCTGGGGTCAAGTGCCGATTGGGCACGCAGGGTGATGCGATAACCTTGGCCGTCGTTATCACCGTTGGGCTGACCGCTCGCGGCGAGAGCGTCGGTGGGTATGATCATCCTAACGGCTATGGTTCGGCTTTCACCCGGAGCCAACGGCCCAGTGTCCGGAATGCCGTCACCATTGCTGTCAAACAGGGTGGAAACATTGCTTGGTGCAAACAGCGGCTTGCCGGTATTCGGATGCAGGAAAGGCGTGACGCCATCGGCCTCCATGCGCGGCACGATCCCACTGACGGCCATGATGCGCACGTTGGATAGCCAAGATGGTGGCAGGTTGGTCAAGGCGTCAATGCTGACGTTGATAGTGTCCGGCGCATTAGCATTATTGCGAACCGTGTTCAGGAAATAAACGGTGTTACCCGTGACCTGAGTGCCATATGGATTGGGATTGATAACCGGCACTCCGGGGTCGACAGTCACATCGCCGTTGTTGTTCAGCTCGCCAAAGATGTCCCCCAAAGCCGCCGGCTCGTCATAGGGGCCGATCAGCACCTGGCTGACCCGGGACTGCACCGTGACGCGAACGGTATTCGTCGCCAAGTCCTCCCGGGCCTCGCCTTGCCGACTGCGGTACTGCACGCGGCTGGTGTTCGGCAACAGACCAGCAGGATGGTCCTCAGCTATCGCCAGCCGAAACGTGACCCGCGCCTGCTGGCTTGGGACAAAAATATCAGCAGCGTTGTCAAAGAGGACGCCGAGTTCGACAATCCGCGCGGCCAGCGCGGCTTCGGTGGCGCCGGCCAGCTCGCGCCAAGTGTCATCGCCAGCAAAACGAGCCAGCCGACGCTGCCCCGCGGGGCTGGCCGCTAACGTCCCTGGAACGTAACGAATCAAGCCGTCAACGGCACTGGTTAGGTAATCCCGGACCAAGACCCCCCGGCGGCTCACGCCATCAACCAGCACCGTCTCAGGTTGGGCAACGAGGCTGCCGACGTTGATCACATCCAAGATGAAATCGACCTGGCTGCCCGGAGCCGCAGATGTCACCGCTGACGCTTTGCTGATCTTGAGCACGGCGTCAAAAACCAACTGAACGCGATTGACATTGTCCCGATCTATGAGGGAGAGATCACCCAGTGACCGCGCTTGAATATCGTGATAAAGTTCAGGGGCCAAATGGGTACCGGCCGGCGCATCTGGCGGGATGTCAATGCGCAGCAGCAGATTGACAAAAGCTCCCGGCGCCAGCAGCTCCACCCGGCTAATCTCGTTTTCACCGCTGTCGAAACGGCCGTTGCCGTTGGTGTCAAGGTAGATGGCGCGGAAGGAAGGCAGAAAGCCGCCCTGGAGGAAAACCACATTGAGGTCGTAGCTGTCAATAGTGTTGCCGGTGTTCGTCAGCACGTAGGGGAAATACACGGTCCTGCCGGGGTCACCGTAGGCCGTCTGCCCCGGATCGGCCACGGTGCCGTCAGGGTCGAGGCGCACGCCATAAACTGGCGCCACAGGATTTCTGACGGCGTTGGATGCCACGCCATAATCCCGACCCGACCAAGTGTAGGTTGCCGTGGCCTGGTTATGGATCATCGTGTTAGCCGGAGTCAAGGCCATAACGCTATCCACGAGAAGCAAAATAAAAAGCAACACCAGGCAAGGAAGCGCGTGTCCCGCCGTAGCCGTTATTGCCGGCTGCTGCGAGCGCATGTACCCCCTTACGTGGTGTTGGGTTTTATTTGTGTGCGGCATAATCACCGTGAATCATGACTTTCAGCACGGCTAACATGCATCGACAGCGTCTTTCCACGTTGGGAAGGCTTGTCGCTATGCGGTGCTGTCAGTATCATGAATGCATCCATTCTCCTCAAGGCCGGCACTGTACCCGCAGGTGGTCCTACGGGTACAGCGACCGGTCAGCTCTGCGTGGTGATTACTTCACAATGACCTGGAATTCGAACCAGCCGTCTTCACCGGCCGGGACGTCACCGCCAGGCGTGGCGGTATCACTGGTATTGCCAATGTCAAAGCGGACATTGGTGATGCCGGAGGCGGTTTCATCCGCCGCGACATAGCCCGGCAGGGTGGTCTGATCAACGGGCCATAACACCCAGCTGATGCCGTTGTTGGTGCTGTACTGGAAGTAGGTGTTATTGGCACCGGTGACGGTAGCGCCGCTGGGGAGCAACGCCCGGATGCTGGCATCGGTCACCACCAGCTTGGTGTTGGCCGGGATGGCATCCGCAATCACCGCCAGCGACAATGTGCCGGGACTGAGGTTTTTGTAGGTGGTGCGATAGGTAATCTTGCCAGCGGGAGGAACTTCCGTGGTCGGGGCGTTGGTCTTCTGCAGCTGCAGGGCACCATCAATGACCGTGATAATGTCCAGCGCGGTGTCGGCAGGGGCGTAGCTGTCCATCTGGCCCGTGACCGTGATCGGCAGGACCGTCCCTGCGGGGGCATTCGCCGGAACGAATACCTTCAGGCAAACCGTGGCGCTATTGTCAACGCCGGGTGCCGGTGCCGGAATTGCTGCTGTGGTGTGCGTATTCGGGTTGTCACCATTGCCATTTACGGCGCCGGTGGCGCAGTTCACCCACACGGCACTGTAGCCGTTGGGCAGGGCGCTGTGACTGAGCGTGACGGTGTCGGCGACATTGCCGGTATTGACCACCACATGCGAGAAGATGTAGGAACCGCCGGCCACGACCGTCGCCGTATTGTCGGGCAGGACCTGGATGCCGGGAGCGAGGTTCACCTTGATCAGCAGGCGCATGGTGTCGGATTTGGCCGGGTTGTTCGTTGAGGTCGCCTTCACATCGACAAAATAGTCACCGGCTGGGGTGCCCAGTGGAACCTGCACACGCACATTAAGGTTGTAGATTTCATTGGGAGCGATGGTATCGACGTCGGCGATGGCTGGCAGCCAGTCCGTGTCGCTGATGGGAACCAACTCGGAATCATCAATGACGCCGTCGCCATCGACGTCCTTCAACAGCTGAACGACAAAGGACGATGCGCCACCAATCTTGGCTGTGGTCAGCTTGTAGGTGTCAGCAACGCTGGTGGTGGTGTCAGAGCCAGGCGCCGCCTCAGGCCGCATATTGCCGATGTCGATCGGGAACACCACAACGGCACCGGGATTGACACCGGCGGCAGTCGTGGCGTCGTCGTCGTTTTCTGATGCATCCGCAGCAGTAGCGTTGTCGTCATTGCCCAATTGGCCGCTGGTGGCAATATCCACGCTAGCAGGACGAACCTCAGTGATGGTCAAGTCAGTCGTATCGACCTTGGTCGGATCGTTGGTTGAAGTGGCCGTGGCTGTGAAAGTGCTGGGGCCGGCGACTTCCGCGTCGGCTTTGATAAAGACCTTGACCACGATGTTGGCCATGTCGGCGGGAGCGATCGCGCCGGTGTCGGGCCGGCCATCGCCATTGGTGTCGGCCAAGGGGGTCACACCGTCGGATTTGTACAGGACCACGTTGAAGCTGCTCGAGTCGGGGTTGCTAACCACGATGTTGTAAGTGTCGGGAGAAGTCGCCGGACCGCCAATGCCGTCTTTGGGGAGGGCGGGCAGTACTTCATTGGGATTCAACACAGTCAACGGGAAGGCGATGATTTCACCAGCATCGCGAATGCCGGCGGCGGTAGTGTCGGATGTCGCGGCAACCGTGAGGCCCTTGGCGTCAATGGCAGGATGATCGGCACTGGTCAGATTGAGTGGGGCGCCGTTGTCTGCCATCGGGTAGCCAAACGGACCAATGGCAACACCAGCCGTGGCAGTCAGAGGATCGGCGCCGACCGTGACCAAAGCTTTGTTTGACTCGGCAGCAATAAGATCGCCAGCGGCGTTCTTGGCATAGCTGACAACAACTTGGTTCTCAATCAGCTTGGCTTGAGCTGTGCTATAGGGGCTTTGCACGTTGGCCTGGAAAGTGAACTTGTAGCCTTGGCCGGGCGTCAGCACGGAACCTCTCAGGCCATTACCGGCGGGGTTGGCTTCCACACTATCGGCGTCAGGAATAAAGAGGGCGATCTTCGGGGTGGTGGTCCACGCCGCGTCTGCCGCGTCAATGTGCCACCGGTTGTTGGCTTCATGCCAGTAGAGGATGCGGGCCTTGGTCGGGCCAAAAACCGTCGGCGCGGCAATGCCGGCATAACCAAAGGGGCCGGCGCCGGGGTAGGCCGCATCAATCACCAGTTTCGCAGGATCAAGCTCGTCGATGATCAGAATACCTTCGCGGGCTTCCGCGTTGCCATCGCCACCCAGATCAATGCTGACGGCGGGCGGGCCGCCAATCGCGTACACCACGGCGAAGACATCGGCACTGCCGGTATTTGAGCCTTCAACCGTATAGGTCAAGGTCTGACCGGGAACGGCCGAACTGACATTGGCCGACTTGCTGGCCGTCAAAATACCCGTGCTGGCCGAAAACAGCGTCTGGCTCCAGTTGGAAATTGCATCCGTTGCAAGAGCACTGCCGTTGGACTCGGCATCGATATCGGTGTTGATCTGTTGCGTGTCAAGGGCACTGGTTGGTGTCTTCACAGCCACGATCAAGGGGATGGTCGCGTCCTGGGCGACGATCGGCGTCGCCGCCTGATTGGCAACGTTGGTTGCCAGCAGGATGTCACCAGCGTCAACCTGGCCGTTGCCATTGGCGTCATAATACACCTCTACGCCATTGGGAGCAATGATCACACCAGCCGCCGCCTGAAAAGCAGTAGTCAGATCATAAGTGTCAGGGGTGTTACCGGTGTTCTTCAGGTAGTAGTGGTAGTACGCCACGTTGCCGGGAGCAGTCGTCTGCGTCAAAGCTGGCGTATCGGTATAGTTGAAGGGCGCGTCGACACCGCCGCTCTTGTCCGGCGTGATTTCTACACCGTACACTTGCTTCACGATGTTGATGACTTCATTTGAAGTCGATATCTGCGACTGCAGATTGGCGTCTTTATAGGTCGCCACGGATTGGTTGCGAATTTCAGTTCCCGCCGGCGTCAGGGCATACGCCTGCACCGCCAGAAACAATGAGACCGTACCGGCAACGGCACAGCCCAGCAAACGCCTGGTCCATCTTTTGCTCGTAATCATTGACTTTCTCCTTTTGCTTACAAATTGCATCATTTGAAAACTCTATAGAAACCCTCTGTGAACTCAATGCTTCTTTTTGTGCTGCGGCCGTTTTTCTCCTTTGGGCTAGGGTTGTTCACTAATCAGTCTCTGAACTCAGATGGGATCGGACACCAAGAAAAACTTCATACAAACCATATCTATCTGTTCATCACCTGTTTATGACCAGTATCTCGTCGTCTGAAATCTCAAAAAGAACATCAAGGCATATGACAGACACAAAAGTTCTCATCGTTTTTCGGGGAAATCTGCTGGTGAATATTTCATCAGGGGAACGTTGCGACTAGTCGTCAGCGCACTTGCACACGATACTTCAGGGTCAACTGCTGTTGTGCGCTCAGCTTCTCCAACGTCCAGCGCACCTGCGTGTACATATCCGGCGTGGCAACTTTCTCAATCTCGCTGCCATCGGCCAGCTTCACTTTGTAAGTCAATGGTTCCGGTTTGTAGGTCACACCGTCGTCAATGCTGAACTGCGGCACACTCGCGCCCATGTTCATCGCGGAGCCCGCCAGGTAGCTCGTGCCCTGAGGCACCGGGCCGACAATGCTCACTTCGGCAAGGTCCGCATCGGAAACATTGCTGTACTGCAACGCATACTCAATGGTCTGCCCGGGCTTCACCTGACTGACTTTAGTCAGCACGTCCGTGCCATCTGCGGCCTTCTCAACCAGGTACGCCGTCATGGTGCTTTGCAGCGGCGAAGCAACTGCAACCGGGGCGTCTTGAGCCCTAGCCACATAGAAAAACATAACTGAACACACAATCGTCAATAACACACTTCTGCCATGGATACATGCCGTTTTCATCGCTTGCATAGCTCAGTCCTTTCTTTCGCTAATACCAGATTACATGATTGAAAAAAATTCATTCCTATTCACAAATGCACAAACCTTAACCGACCTCAAATACTGATGTCGCCGTCAAAACCTGATCATATCAATAGTGAAATGCACTTATATTCACCAAGTTGCTTTTAATGAAACCAACAAAGGGGGCAAATATCAAAAAGGCAATTCAGAAACAAAAAACCTCAATACCGCGACTCCATGAGGCGGTTTTAAGGTAAATCAGTATGCAAAGAAATAAACTCCCGCATGCTGTTGACAGTTGTGGTATAACAAAACAAGTATTCCCCACATGCACAATCGAGTTGTAACGACACCGCATGACTCTGATGTGTGACATGCTCCCTATATATGGCTCTCATTCCATTGTCATCTTCAACAACACTGAGCGCAACTCTCGCATAATATCGCATTCTGAAAGGAGCAACACAAGGGGCTCGCCTTTATTATTTTCATTTTTAGTCACCAAAACAGCAATAAACATGCATATAAATATGGCATATTTTGCATATAAGCAGCGAAATTCATGCGAATAACCAGCCCAGTCGTTTGTTTTTTTGCACATTTCTGTTTTTTTGACCAGGAATGTTGTTAACTCCAACTTTGAATGAATCGTTGGCGGTGTAGTCAAGAGCATATGATATCGATCAGTGATAATAGTCTGGGGTGGGGCGCAAGGACGGCTCACTGGGGCCTCCACTTAGCCTGACTTACCCTGGGATGGGAAAACGCATCTTCCCGGTTTTATGAAAAACAGTGACCATTATGTGCAGGAACTGAGCCGCTGTTTGCTTAGCACCTTTGAAGGCAATTCAGAAATAGTCGGTTTCATGTACTCATAGTCATGAAAGCCGTAGGCCTGTGCTATCAGATGGCGTATTTTATTGTTGAACCACTTTCATGGTGGCATTGCTGACACGGCTGCGGGACCAATAGGCGCAGATGTCCGCAAGGGCATGACTGCATAATCACGACCACTTTTGGGTGTGGGATTCCAACGCAAGCGAGGGCAAGCGAAAGCCGGTGGGTCTCGGCGAAAGACAGTGAATTAGCCGGCCGGCATGCCTTCGCGAGTGCCGGTGCCTGCGAGTGTGGGCACGTGATCAGCGGGCGATGGGTTCGCGGTCAGCGAGCAGCGGCTGATCGAGGATGCTTTGGCCGGCGGCGTCCCAGGCGCGGATGTGACCACCAATGAGGCCATCGCGATTGAAGAACAGCTGGTAGCGGCGCTGGCTTTCTGGGCAGGTCACCTCAATGCCGTCCTGAGTTTCGGTTTGGATAAGCCGCGCCTGCGCCAGTTTTTGGATTGGCGCCAGGCCGACTTGCAGCAGGTGCAGGAAACGCGTCTTCTCGCCGTCTGCGGCGGGCGACACTTCCAGGCGGTAACGGCCGTACTGGTTTTCGGGCTTGGCGAAGCGTTTCTCCTGGTCGAAGATTTCCCAGTTGCGGCCGTTGGTCCAATATTCCTTGCCGGGACCGCCAATGACCTCGTGCTTGGCGGCAATGGGCAGGAGCGTCCTAACGGCCATGGCGCCCTGACCGCTGCTCGCCTGGAAGAGCTCCGGCGCCAGCGCGGTAGGTTCGTTCTGGCTATGCCACAGCCACACTTTCTGTTGATCCGGCGCAACGGAGCTGACCCGATCGTAGACCACGAAGCAGTCCGGCGCCAGATAGACGAACTGGCGGACGGCCTCCCGGCATTTCTTGTCCGAGTAGCACAGCGTGGCGTCGCCGCCGCTGACCACGTGGTAGGGCGACTGGTCGAAGCCGAGGTTGACGGCCTTGCGGCGGGCGTCCTGGCCGCCGTCACTGGTGAGCGGTGCAGTGATTTTCGGCGCATTGGCGGGGTACCAATGCCGGGCGAGGGGTTCGTCGGCCATGCGGATCAGCACGCTGTTATGGGCGACGGTCTGCGGGTAGTACGCCAGGTGGTGTTCGACGTCGTCACGGGTGCCGGTGTCCAATGCCTGAAAGCCATGCTTGTAGATGATAAAGCTGTTTTCGTCATAATGCTGATGGCCGTCGTATTTGGCGCCGGCCTTGAAAGACGCGTAGGTCGCGTCGGCACGGAAACCCGAGCGCACATTGGTCAGGCCGTAGGAGGGGAAGAATTCGCCGAGGCGGCCGTCGTTGATGACGGCGTCGGGGTTGTCAATGACGGCATTGGCGTCAAAACCGGTGAGCAGGAATGGCGTAAAGGGGAAACTCCCCGTATTGATGCGCTGGTCGCCGGGCAGCACGGCCATGATCGCCTGCGTGATCTTCGCCTGCTCGGGAAAGTCCTGGCCATAGAAATGAATGGCCTGCGCCAGGTGGGTGTACATCAGCCCGGTGCCGATGATGTTGCTGCTGTGATTGGCGTCGCCCCAGCCAAATTCGTAAAAACGGCCGTCGGCGCCGAGGATGCTCATCCAGTTGAAGTAGTTGGCGTAGTCGCGCATGTGAATCCAATGCTGCCGACCGTCGATGGCACAGGCTGACTGAAGCGAGTGCAAGAAGTTATAACTGGCCCACGGATAGGCGCCGAGGCTGTAACCGACGGTGATCGAAATGAGCAGGCCCTTGCCGCCAGACACTTCGTCGCGGCGCTTCATGACGGTGACATAGTGCTCGTAGCCGGGGCGGAGCAGCTCTTCGGCGAGGACGTCGTCAACGCCGGCCTTATAGCCGACCAGGCCGCCGTACCAGCGCAACGTCGGCTCGCCATAATAGCCTGCGTCGGCGCCGCCGGAATTGCGCAGATAGCCGGGCTTCTGCATGTGCTTGATGTGCTGCAGCAGCGGCAGCAGAATCTCCCGCCGCTCGTCCGGCGTCAGCGTGTCGTAGAGCCAGTCGTAGGCCGCCAGACCACAGATCCGCGAGTAGTTGTACCAGTTGGGCATAATCCGCGAATGATCGGACAACTGCACAAATTTCACCAGCAGGCGAAGGTACGCGATGGCCTTCACGCGGTACTCTTCCTTGCCAGTGATCAGCCAGGCCAAGGCACATTCATTGGCGGGAAAACCGCCGTCGGTCTTGACGCCGTATTCGCAGGCGTTCTGATTGCCGCGATTGCGGATAAAGACCATCCGACCCTCGTCGTCAATGCGCACATATTCCGGCCGGAATTCCAGTTCGGTGGACGGCTGATAGCCGTCGACTTTGCGCAGCAGCGCCGACAAGTAGCTCTTGGCGGTGCCATTGGCGTAATCGCGCAAGCCCGGCAGCATATCCTGGTTGATGAACAGGCGCGGGCGATCCGGACGAATCTTCGCCACGACCTCGTCAACGCTCGGCGGCGGCAGACCCTCGGCCATAGCCAGGCTCACGGGTAGGGCAAGTAACAACATTGTCTTCAACAGGTGCATATGCGGTCCTTTCGCGGCAACGGCGACTCGTATGATGTGATAATCCTTGCGGCAACACTCAACAACGGGCATACAATATCAGCTTTTCCGACATTGGACAGATCAAAGCGCGGATTCTCGGCAGCCAGCACGTAATGCCTTTTGCGTGTATGTCCTTTCATAGCCGCTAGCATCTTGCTATTGTAATAGCGCCGCCATACCACACACCATCCAGGGGGCACCACGATGTTTCGCATCCGCAGAGTCTTTGATGACATTTCGCCGGTCAACCAGCTCATATTGACGCAGGCCCAGGACTTGCTGCGGGAGCTGTTTGCCGGCCTGGAGCACAAGAAGATCGACCGTATTCCGGAAGTCCTGCGGCACCCGCTCAAATACGGCTTTCGGACGATACTCTACGTCGCCGAGGATCAGCGACAGCAGCTGTTGGGTCTGGCCCTGCTCGACCACGACGCCGGGCTGTCCTTCGCGTATCTGGACTACCTGGCCAGCGCAAGTCGCCTGGCTGGCCGTGGCGTGGGCGGCGCTCTGTACGACCGCGTTCGCAGCGAGGCGCTGTCGCTGGGCGTGAAGGGACTGTTTTACGAATGCCTGCCAGACGACCCGGCGCTATGCCGCGACCCGGCCATTCTCAAACAGAATCGCGCGCGACTGCGCTTCTACGAGCGCTACGGCGCGCGACCCATCGCCGGCACGGCCTACGAAACGCCGGTCAAAGTCGGCGGCGACAATCCGCCATACCTGGTCTTTGACGACCTCGGCCAAAGCACGACGCTACGACCGGATTACGTTCGCGACGTCGTCAAGGCGATCTTGCAACGCAAGTACCCGGAGCTCTGTGGCCCGGAGTACATCCGCATGGTGCTGGCGTCCATCAAAGACGACCCGGTGCGACTACGGGGGCCGCGCTACAACGGCGCGCGTGACAACGCCGAGAAAAGCGCGGCGCCCAGCCCGTCGACGTTGCGCCGCATCGCCGTGGTGGTCAGCGACCAGCATGAGATCCACCATGTCCACGAGCGCGGCTATGTCGAGTCGCCGGCGCGGGTAAAGACCATCCGGCAGGCGTTAGCAAGCAGCGACGCCTTCACCGAGCTGCCGCCGGCGCATTTTCCCGACGAGGCGATTATTGCGGTGCACGACCCGGGCTACGTCCAGTATTTCAAGCGGGTTTCAGCCCAGATTGATGACCGCACGCCCTTGTATCCCTACGTCTTTCCGCTGCGCAATCGCTCGCGGCCACCGCAGGACCTGCCGATCCGCGCCGGCTACTATTGTTTGGACACCTTCACGCCCATCAGTCGCCATGCCTACATCGCCGCGCGCCGCGCCGTGGACTGCGCGCTCACCGCCGCGCAGGAAGTCCTCGCCGGCCGCAAGATCGCCTATGCGCTGGTGCGGCCGCCCGGCCATCATGCCGAGCGTGGTGTCTTCGGCGGCTTCTGCTACTTCAACAACGCCGCCATCGCCGCGCAATACCTCAGCCCCTTTGGTCGCATCGCCATGCTGGACATCGACTACCACCACGGTAATGGCCAGCAGGACATCTTCTTTAAACGGGCAGACGTCTTCACGCAGTCCATTCACGGCCATCCACGCTTTGCTTATCCTTATTTCACCGGTTTTGCCGACGAAACCGGCGAGGACGCCGGCCGCGGCTTTAACCATAATTATCCCCTGCCAGAGAAAATCAGTCCGGAGCTCTACCTGCAGACTCTCGGCAAGGCCCTCCGGCGCGTGCGCGAATTCAAGCCGGCCTACCTGCTGGTCTGCCTCGGGCTGGACACCGCCGGCGGCGACCCCACGGGCACCTGGGACCTCAAAGCCGCGGATTTCAGCGCCGTCGGCAAGGCCATCGGCCAACTGGGCCTGCCGACACTGGTCGTCCAGGAAGGCGGCTATCGCCGCGGCGCCCTCGGCAGCTGCGCCAAAGCATTCCTCCTCGGCCTCCGGGACGGACAGGGCCCCCAGACCGCACAAAATCCCCCCCCGACAAAAAACGCCCGTGAGTAACCCACCCGAAGCCGGCAATCGGTCAGTAACCACCCCGGTGGGGAAAACACCGGGGACAATTTGCAGGAAACCCACGGCCAGTCGCCGCCCAGCCAGTCGACCTTGATTTCCGCTGACCTTTGCGGCAGCGTGTTTCATAGGAGTAACCACCCCGGTGGGGAAAACACCGGGGACAATTTGCAGGAAACCCACGGCCCGCCGCCGCCCAGCCATTCGACCTTGATTTCCGCCGACCTTTGCGGCAGCGGGTTTCATCGGAGTGATTGATAATTAAGTCATCGAGCCTGGTGCGGAGTGAAGCGTGCCGGTTTCCCTGGCCGCGAAGCGGCAGAAGCGCTGAAAGCGCGAAGCATACCAGCCCAGGGCAAGCACGCTGAAAGCGTGCGCCGCCCTGGGTAGAACGGCGACTATGTTCGTGTTCCTCGGCCTCTTTGGCCCCAGTCGGCGAAGCTGACTGGGGCCAAAGAGGCAATGGAACTCCCTTGCTCACCTGGGGGTAATGTCAGAGGCTTACCGGTCGGCACAACGCCACGGCGTTTGCAGGACCGCCGCAGTGCATTACAGTGTGCTGTTCCGGGGAGAAAGCCCAGCACGAAGGACCTACGCAATGACCATACGACTCTTGCGTTCTGTGGGGCACGGCTTGCCGTGCCCTGCGCCAAGCAGCACGAAGGACCTACGCAATGACCATACGACTCTTGCCCGTAATCCTGGCAGTGGCCTGCGCCGGCTGCCTGAGCCCGCAACAGCAATGCACATCTGAGGAAGCGACCATGGCATCACTGCGCGACGCATATCAAAACCTCCGTTTCCCGCAATCTGAATATGGCGGCCAGGCGCCGCGGCCGTCGTGGTGGCGCTGCCGGCCGGAAGAAATCGCCGACCTCTGCCTGGGCGTCAAGAAGGGCCGCTGCGAAGTCATTGGCCAGACCGCGGCGGGCTTTCCGCTTTTCGCCGTCTTGTATGGCGAGTTCAACGACGGCGGACCACGGCAAAGCACGTGGGCGGCGTCGTCGTCATCGGATGCGTATGAGTGCTATTATGGCCAACCGGAGAAGCAGACGATTGTCTGGGCAACAGGCTTTCACGGCGCCGAGCCCGAAGGCGTGGTCGCAACGCTGAACATGATTCAACTGCTGGAAACCGGCAAGGATCTACGCGGCCGCAGCTACCCGAAGCTGCTGGAGCTCGTATCGCAGTTCCGCATCATCTTCCTGCCCTGTGTGAACATGGACGGCCGGGCCATCTCGCCGGACCACCTGCAGGGCACCGACAAAGTGACCTTCCGCAAGGCCTGCCAGGGCGAATGGCTCGACGGCCAGCCCATCGAGTGGCGAGAAAGCAAGCGCTACTTCCCCCTGCCGCTGGATCGCGTCAAACACCCCGGCGGCTACCCCAATGCCGATGGCTTCAACATCATGCACGACGCCACCCCGGGCAATATCCGCACACCCGAAGCGCGAGCCATGCTGGAGCTCATTGAGCGCTATGGGGTGGATTTCTTCTTCAACGGCCATTCCTGCGAGGGCAAACCGTTCATGATCATGCCGTCAGAGATCAACTACCAGGCACACGTCGAACGGGGCCTTGAACTGGCCGACGCCATCAACGCCCGTCTGGTCGAGGCCGGCCTGCGCAGCGGCATGCCCAAAAAGGCGGCGACGCGGACCCTCAACTTCAACAATCTCGTGTCGCTCACCAGCGGCGGCCTGGCGCTGTCCAACGAGCTTAATTCATGGGCGGAGAGCTTCGACGACATGATTGAGCCCAATTTCATCATCATGGAAGTCATCCTCGCAAGTGCGCTCAAAGAGCCCCTCGCCGACCGCGCGGCACTCCTCCGCGGGAAATAAGGCGGCGCGCCAAACACGAGCGGCGGCAGCCCCCCCCCAAAAAAAAACGCCGTCGCGCCCCTGCCGTGCATCAGCTGCACGGCAGGGGCGCGACGGCGTTATGGGGATATGTGCTCGTTCAGCGGGCTTTTTTCTGGTCGAGGCGATTCATAAAGGTGACGAAGGCCGGGAAGGCCATTTCGGGCTCGGCCAGCTCGGGGTGCCACTTCTTCTCCCATTCGAAGGAGAAATAGCCCTTGTATTTATCATCCTGGAGCTGCTTGATGATCTTCTCCAGCGGGATGTCGCCTTCGCCGAGCATGCAGAGCTTGAACTGCCCGTTCTCGCCGCGCTGGTAGTCCTTGATATGGACGTGTTTGAGCTTGGGCTTGATCAGCTGGTAGAAGGGCATGAAGTCGTCGCCACAGGTCTTGTCGCTGTGCTGGACATCCCAGAGGATACCGAAGGCCTTGTTGCTCTTGAGGGCCTTGACGATGGGCTCAATTACCTCGACGCTGTTGAAATTGCCGTGGATCTCCAGATTGACATCGACGCCCTTGGCCGCGCCGTAGTCGCTGAGGTCCTTCAGGGCGGCAATGACGCGCTCAATAATCGCGTCGCGCTGGGCCGGGTCCTTGATCTGGTCGCCAAAGACGCGGATGGCCGGAATGCCCATGCGCTGGCAAATGTCAATGGCGCGCTTGGCGGCGGCCACGTTGGCCGCGCAGGTCTTCTCGTCATGAAAATTGGCGGAGGTGCCAAAGCCAGCCCATTTGAGGCCGAAGCGATCCATGAGCTTCTGGGTCTCGGCCATGTTCTCAGGTGCGAACCAGCTGATTTTCTCGGCGTCCATTTCGCCGTCGAGGCCACGGACTTCCAGGCCTTTAACCCCGCAGATGCTGAGTTCCGTCAGGACCTTCATGAAATTCCACTCTGGGCATCCCAGTGTCGATATTGCCAGTTTCATAACCACCCCGTCGTTGTTGCGCGCTCAACTGCTTTTATGCCGGCTGCGGTGTCGTGCCGCCGGCGTGTGTGATTTATACGTGAAAGATGTACATTACCGCGACAAGGCCGCCGATACAATCAGCCCAGGGGGCCAAAAACGGGTTTCGTGGAGCTGCAGAACAAGCCGTTTGGCGACGCAATGAAGGAGCATGACGAGGCATGGCAACGAGTCGTTATCATTCCCTGACGGCCCTCTCTGAGGACTGGGACCAGGTCATCATCACGGCGCATCGCGGCGCCAGTGGCTGCTATCCGGAAAACTGCGCGCTAGCCATGCGCAAGGCGGTAGAGTGGGGCTGCGACATGATCGAGTTCGACCTGCGCATGACCAAGGACTGCGTGCCCGTCCTGCTGCATGACGCCACCCTCGACCGCACGTCCAATCTGCAAGGGCCGCCCGCGAACTACACCCTCGCGGAACTCAAACAGGGCAATTTCTCCCACCAAAACGCTCCAGATCAGCCGCCGCGCGCCGCCACCTACGCGGAGATGCCCATCGCCAGTTTTGAGGACATCCTGCGGGAGTTCCGCGGCCGCGTCGGCATGAACATCCAGGTCTATGCCGGCGCGGCCGGCATCGCCGAAATCTGCCGCCTGTACTTGCAGTACGACATGGTCGACCACGGCTATCTCACCCTGGCGTCGCTGGACGAGATCAAGGCCGTCCGCGCCATCAATCCGGCCATTGAAATCTGCTACACGCCGCCGTGGCAAGAGCGTGGCAATCCCGACCAGCTGCGCCTCTGCAAAGAGCTCGGCTGCCGCTTTGTGCAACCAGTCGCCGCGCATAGCGGGCCGGAATGCTACGCGCTCTGCAGGGAGCTCGGCCTGCGCGCCAATGCGTTCTACTCCGACACCGACGTCGGCAACCGCCGGCTTCTCGCCCAAGGCGCCACCGGCTGGCTCAGCAACCGCGCCGATATCGGCCTGTACACCATCGGGCGCTAACGACGACGGTCAATCCGCGCGCAGCGGTGCAATCCTGAACTCGGCGACCGCCGTGGCACTTTCCGCCAGCAACTCGACACGACGCGGCCGCAGCCCCGGCCGGCACGTGATCATTGTCTGCTGGCCGGCGAATTCCGCGTCGAGGATGCAGCCCCCCAGTTTGTTGTCGACCATCACCAACAGACGCAACGCGGTGGGCGTGTTGGCAGCGAGGACATTCTCCCGGCAGAAATTGCGGCCGCGCATATGGGTATTTGGCAGCTTGTGGAAGCTCTTGACGTCGGGATTTTGCGCACAGAGCTCGCGAGCGCTGGGCAGGGCTTCGGCAAGCGCACCATCGGGGCATTGATCATGCCACTGGGCGCGGCCGCGTGCGAAATCCAGCTGCAATTCACAGCATTGGCCGCCGTCGCCATAAACACGCAGGGCAAAGCGCCCGGGTGCCGTCGGCGGTGGCGTAATGCGCATGCTCAGCAGCAGCGACTGCGCGGGCAGATCGCGATTGAAACGGGGCGTTGCCGGCCCGATAACGGTGCTTTCGGCGATGATGTCCGTTGGTGCGGTGTCAGGCGTGGCTTCGGGCAGCCATTTCATGCCGAGGTTGCCGTCAGGGAGCTGGATCAGTTCGCGCAGCACCAGGTGTCCGCCCCAGCCATTGCCGGCGAGCCACCCGGCCAGGACACGGCGGTCGCCAGTGAATGCCGCGACCATGGGCACGCCAAGGCCGTCATAGAGATCATGCCCCTCGGCGGCGAGATCGCGGTAAGGGCCAAGCGGGCCGTCGTCGCTGACAAAGAAGCCCGAGAAGCCCCCGAGGACGTAGTCACGACCATGCCAGGTGAAATAGCACTGGCATTCCGAACTGTTGCGCATGGCGGCGCCGCCGCCGCTGGGCGGGAAGGACGGATTCACGCAGCGCCAGGCGCCAATGCGGTCCGAGAGCCAAGTGCCTTCCAGGCCATAGCCGGCAAAAAGCAGCAGCCGGCCGGCGGGCAGGGCGTAGATGCTGGGATTTTCGCAGGGATGAATGACCTCGCCGCTCTTGCGAAAGCTGATGCCGTCGTCGCTGTAGGCGCAGAGGGTGCCTGCGGGCACGCCGGGCAGCTCATCGCGAGTGAAAACGCCGCTATGGCCATGGGCGGCAAGGTAGTCACGCTGAACCCGGACGGACTCGCGCGCGGATGCGTCCATGCGCGCCGAGTGCATACCGTAGGAAAAACAGACGCGGCCGTCCCACAAAAATGGCGTGCCAGTGCCGATAGTCTCCCACTGTTCGTCAATCCCGATCGCCGTGGGATGCTCCGTCCAATTCCGCAGGTCGCTGGAAGAGAGATGGGCGAAGTAATGCCCGCCACAGCCAAATTTGCTCGCGTGGTGGCGACGGTCAAGGAGGTAGTAAATGTGAAAAACGCCGGCGTGAAAGAAGGTCACGACGTCGCCAACCCAGCTGTTGTGACCCGCCGGAGTGTAATACTGCGCCCGCAGGCCCGTCCGCGGCGCCACGGCCGACGGACGCCGCCCCGGGCACGACAAGGCCGGCGCCATAACACCCGCCGTCACCCGCATCTCCCCAGCGGCAGGCCGAGCCGGATAGCCGTAGGGGAAATTTTCGTCCATGAGCCAGCCATCGGCGTAGAGCCGCAGGGCCGCGCCGCTGAAGTCGAGCGAAATTGCGATGTCGCCCTGGTCCGATCGCTGCAGGCAGCGCAGGGGAAAGCCCACGCGAATTTCACGCCACTCGGGGCGATTGTCGCTATGCACGGTCAGGACTGCCTCCAAAACCGGACAAGAGCCATCAGGGAGAGCGTAGCATTGATAATTCTGCTGGCGATCCCATGCTTGCAGTGCGGCGTCATCACCCGTCTGACGCAGTAGGAGCACGCAGACGCCGGGAAGGGCGATCAACTCCCCGGCTGGCACATCGCGGCGCAACCGACAGGACAAGCTAAAATCTTCGCAACGTTTTGGTTCCATACCATTCCCCGTTTTGATTGCTTGTAGACTTTCGTTGGCTCCCGCGCAGTCGAGCAACGACAGCATCCCCGCCCACAAAAAGGCTCTGAGAAAGACACTCTGCTCAGCATAACACCGGTTCAAGTCACTGTATAATCCCACGGCATGAATTCATTTTTTTGCGTAGTCAGTCAGTGTACACCCCGGCGCTTCGCTGGGACAATTTGCAGGAAACCCACGGCCCGCCGCCGCCCAACCATCCGACCTTGATTTCCGCCGACCTTTGCGGCAGCGGGTTTCATAGGAGTGATTGATGTTGGATGCACGATATGCCTCTCTCCGGTGCGGTGAGTCTGGACGTGCCTAGCCAATGTGGCACCCTCCGGGCGCCTCATCCGGGGATATGCATGGTACGGCCCTCCGGGCCGAACTTGGCCGATCTGGCATTTTATTGCCGCGAAGCGGCAGAAGCGCTGAAAGCGCGAAACATACCAGCCCAGGGCAAGCGCGCTGAAAGCGTGCGCCGCCCTGGGTGCAACGGCGACTATATTCGTGTTCCTCGGCCTCTTTGGCCCCAGTCGGCGAAGCTGACTGGGGCCAAAGAGGCAATGGAACTCACTTGCATACCCGGGGGTGACGTCGGTGGCATGCCTAGCATCCGTTATCAATCGCTGACCGATTTCCGCCGACCTTTGCGGCAGCGGGTTTCATAGGAGTCATTGCTACTGGCGGTTCCCGCAACCGGTGGACCTAGGCGCGCTACCGGCAACCCCGGCCGGGAAACACACGCGCGGCGGTACCGGGATATGTCCTGTGCCTCGCGGCTTGCCGCGAGGGTAGCGGGTATGATCGCGGGCCGTCCTGGGCCTCGCGGCTTGCCGCGAGGGTAGCGGGTATGATCGCGCGCCGGCCTGTGCCTCGCGGCTTGCCGCGAGGGTAGCGGGTATGATCGCGGACCGTCCTGGGCCTCGCGGCTTGCCGCGAGGGTAGCGGGTATGATCGCGCGCCGGCCTGTGCCTCGCGGCTTGCCGCGAGGGTTAAGCCGAGGAACACTTGAATAGGATCGTTCGGGTGTCGCGCGAGAAGCTGGCCTCTCGTAACGGTGCGGGCGAGACGCCCGCACCACGGCCGGAACACGGGCAAGCGACAAGAAGAGCCGCCGGGACGGCGGCGCTCCCAGGAATCCCCAGACGGCCCATGGGACCAGCTGGTATCAAGAGAAGGAATGATTGCGCCCCGTAGTAATCGGTCAATCATTGATACTGGCAATTCCCGCAACAGGCGAAGCGAGTAGCGACCGCGCGCCGTGACGCGTCACAATCGCCTTACGGCTTCAGTCCTGATTTGGACTGGAAGGAACCACAAAGGTCTCCCTGGAAGTGCTGTAGTCACAATCGCCTTACGGCTTCAGTCCTGATTTGGACGATGGCTGCATTAATGGCTGAGATGAAAGCCATGCGGGAGGGTCACAATCGCCTTACGGCTTCAGTCCTGATTTGGACGGGAAGGGACCTACGGTGATTATGTATATGTCTGGGCTGAGTCACAATCGCCTTACGGCTTCAGTCCTGATTTGGACCGACTTGCGCTGGCGTATAGCGTTGCTGGCGGGTATGGGTCACAATCGCCTTACGGCTTCAGTCCTGATTTGGACCGACGTGACGGGCGATTTTTTCGACGTCGGTGAACATTTGGGTCACAATCGCCTTACGGCTTCAGTCCTGATTTGGACATACCCGCTGTGCCGAGCTTACCATACTCGGCATGATTGCGCGGTCACAATCGCCTTACGGCTTCAGTCCTGATTTGGACGCCGGCGTTGATGGCCGGTGATCAAGGCAGGAGCTTATGTCACAATCGCCTTACGGCTTCAGTCCTGATTTGGACTGGTGACGACGAGCCAGAGCCGTCAAGGCATGCGCATGGTCACAATCGCCTTACGGCTTCAGTCCTGATTTGGACCTGGGTACCCGCCAAAGAAGAGACAACCTTCTCGCGTGATAAGTCACAATCGCCTTACGGCTTCAGTCCTGATTTGGACAAATAAGGTCTATAGCACAGACGAGCTTTTTGCCTGGATGAGTCACAATCGCCTTACGGCTTCAGTCCTGATTTGGACCAGGGGTGAGGGCACGTATGGCGACTATATCTATATGTCACAATCGCCTTACGGCTTCAGTCCTGATTTGGACGACTATCGCGGGCTGCATGGAGTCGGAAAAAGCCGAACAAGCGTCACAATCGCCTTACGGCTTCAGTCCTGATTTGGACACAACAAGGAGGATTGAACAATGGAAAAGCAAGTGAAGGTCACAATCGCCTTACGGCTTCAGTCCTGATTTGGACCAAATCTCAGAAGGTCATCAGTATGTTCCAGCGTCTTATTGGTCACAATCGCCTTACGGCTTCAGTCCTGATTTGGACGGCTGCATGGAAAGCGAAAGAGCGGAACAAGCGTGCAGTCACAATCGCCTTACGGCTTCAGTCCTGATTTGGACGGCTCCACGCCCATAACCGTCACCATAGGACAATTGCCGCCGTCACAATCGCCTTACGGCTTCAGTCCTGATTTGGACCGCGAAGAGGAGGAGTATAACAGCTTCATCGAAAACGTATGTCACAATCGCCTTACGGCTTCAGTCCTGATTTGGACATGAGATTGTTATTGGGCTGAATGACAAAGACACCAAGCAGGTCACAATCGCCTTACGGCTTCAGTCCTGATTTGGACGGCCCTGGTGAACTTGGTAGAGCGGTTTAACTCCGCCGCCTGGTCACAATCGCCTTACGGCTTCAGTCCTGATTTGGACCCATGTATATCCACCAAGATAATCTATACTTCGAGCACAAGGGGTCACAATCGCCTTACGGCTTCAGTCCTGATTTGGACAGTGTTGCGTCAAGGTGGATACGGGTATGCGACCAAGAAAAGTCACAATCGCCTTACGGCTTCAGTCCTGATTTGGACTTGCACGCCCACGCCATTGCTTGCATGACGATCGCGGCGTCACAATCGCCTTACGGCTTCAGTCCTGATTTGGACCAGTATGCGCTTGATTGCTGGAGACCGTCGAAGGAAGAGACGGTCACAATCGCCTTACGGCTTCAGTCCTGATTTGGACAAACGCATACCCACCCCACCACTTCCCACCAAACGAACAAAGTCACAATCGCCTTACGGCTTCAGTCCTGATTTGGACTTGAGCCTTACGGAATTCAAAACACAATTCGAGTTATTTGGTCACAATCGCCTTACGGCTTCAGTCCTGATTTGGACGGGTGCTTTTTGGCTGCTGAATAGGGGCGTTGACTTAGGTTGGTCACAATCGCCTTACGGCTTCAGTCCTGATTTGGACCCTTAACGCCGCGATCAAGATGGTTGTACGAGGATGGTACGGTCACAATCGCCTTACGGCTTCAGTCCTGATTTGGACTACGTTACTACGAACCCGCAACGCTACCGTTTGGTCAGGTCACAATCGCCTTACGGCTTCAGTCCTGATTTGGACTTGGCTCATCTGGAATGAAGAGGAGCAGGAGGCCCAAAGTCACAATCGCCTTACGGCTTCAGTCCTGATTTGGACGCGAGCAAGGCCGCAGGAATCCGCGAGCAGCTGGATCGGGTCACAATCGCCTTACGGCTTCAGTCCTGATTTGGACATAACCCAATCACGCCGGGGCCGCAACGCCCCGGCGGATGTCACAATCGCCTTACGGCTTCAGTCCTGATTTGGACTTGGCGATATTATTGATTTCTGGTTGGATGTTGAAGTCACAATCGCCTTACGGCTTCAGTCCTGATTTGGACTTTGTGTTGATGGCTGCTACTGAATATGATTTTGCTCGGTCACAATCGCCTTACGGCTTCAGTCCTGATTTGGACATACCGGCGGGGCTCTGCGCATCTACGACTACAAGAACGGCGGTCACAATCGCCTTACGGCTTCAGTCCTGATTTGGACGGCAGCTGGGTGATGGTCCTTTGGCGACGTTTGGTGGGTCACAATCGCCTTACGGCTTCAGTCCTGATTTGGACGCCGGAAAGAAGCTGGAGGAGCTTATTAAACGGCATGACTAGTCACAATCGCCTTACGGCTTCAGTCCTGATTTGGACGGCTATGGGATATAGCATGGAATACTGCATATGATGCAATAGTCACAATCGCCTTACGGCTTCAGTCCTGATTTGGACAAACAACTACCAAATCGCAACGTATCATCGGAATGTTTGGTCACAATCGCCTTACGGCTTCAGTCCTGATTTGGACGCGGCAATGGCCTTCGCAATGCGGTAAAGGTCATTGCTTCGTCACAATCGCCTTACGGCTTCAGTCCTGATTTGGACGCCTAGGCAAGGCTGCGAAAATTATTGTGCTATTTTTCTCGTCACAATCGCCTTACGGCTTCAGTCCTGATTTGGACCTTCAAGCAGATTCAAGACCAAGGCGCCAGGATCAAAAAGGGGTCACAATCGCCTTACGGCTTCAGTCCTGATTTGGACCGCCGCTGGCGTTGTCGATAGTGGCAACATACGCGGCATGTCACAATCGCCTTACGGCTTCAGTCCTGATTTGGACAGGCACTCGGCATCAGCGAGGACAGCATGAAACGCCTGCTGGTCACAATCGCCTTACGGCTTCAGTCCTGATTTGGACATGGAAAGAGCAAGGATAAAAACGGCAATGGCAAAGGTCAGGTCACAATCGCCTTACGGCTTCAGTCCTGATTTGGACGCAGCCACCATCACGCCGGAACAACTCGCAACGCTAGGGTTGTCACAATCGCCTTACGGCTTCAGTCCTGATTTGGACCTCTGGAGAGAGATTGTTAACGCCGAGAAACTTATAGAGGTCACAATCGCCTTACGGCTTCAGTCCTGATTTGGACCACCAGTAGACCGCTGGAGTAATGCACAGCTACTCGTTTACGTCACAATCGCCTTACGGCTTCAGTCCTGATTTGGACAGGTCCACAATATCCTATATTTGATTAGGATGGTGTCGTCACAATCGCCTTACGGCTTCAGTCCTGATTTGGACCTACACTAACGGGAACGCTAAACGGTAACGCACTATTAGCGTGTCACAATCGCCTTACGGCTTCAGTCCTGATTTGGACAAATTGGTTACATGACCGTTAAGCTGCATGAGCACGGCCGTCACAATCGCCTTACGGCTTCAGTCCTGATTTGGACTGTTGTGGATGTACTATAGTGCAGGATAGGGAAATAGGGATGCTGATCGGCGGGGGGGGTAAAAATGGGGTCCATTTGGTGTTCACGTGGTAGTAGAAAATGGCGATTAATAGTCATAAGTGTTTGCCTGTACGTTGTCGGCGGCGCTTCTGCGTGGCGTGGTGATTTTTTTCTGCCGCCGACGAGGTGTTATTGGGGTTTCTGGTCATGCTGGGATTGTGGTTGTGATTCATCAGATGATGTAGCAGATTGCCTTACGTGGCCGGGAGATTTTTCCGAGGACCTCGACTTGTTTGACGCATGCTTTGCAGATTTGGTAGGCGACGACGCAGTCATCGTCTTCTTCGATGACGCCCATGAGTTCGAGCCAGAAGTCTTGGAAGCGTTCATCGGGCAGATCGCATTCGAAGACGCTTTTTTCGACTCTGACGCCATAGAGTTCGCAGATTTTAGCGACCTTGCGGAGGCGTTTATCGTCGGTGATGTCATAAGCGACGATACGGAGCATATTTCGGTACTCCCAGTCGGCGGGTGTAGACTCGATGTGGTCGGCGGGATAGAACCGTTCGTACCACTGCACGGGTTGTTGCCAGAGATCGTCGTCCATCATGGCATCATGAAGAATTGTGGTTCCTGGTTGCTTTCGACGGTCTGCGAGATGGCATTGACCATATTGCGGATGACTCTGCGGAAGGTCACTCTGCTGCCCCCCTTGGACTCGGCGAAGAACCGCTCCATATACTGCTCGTATTCGCAGAAGAAGATTTTTCTGCTGTCGGATTTGAGGTAAACACCGCCGTCATCGGCGTGATTTTCAAAGTGTTCTTTTTTCAATAATTTATGATTGAGCAGATTCAGCGCGAGCAGATCACACAGCGGCGCGCGTAGGGGCTCGACGAGATCGAGAGCGAGTGACGGCCGGCCGTAGCTGATATCATGCAGGAAGCCGAGGCAGGGATCGAGGCCGGCGCAGCGGATTTCGGCGTCGATTTCGGCACCGACGATCGTGTAGGTCCATGACAGGATGGCGTTGGCGGCGTCGCGGGGTGGTCGGCGACTGCGGCTGGTGAAAGGCAGGTCTTCCGGGAAGAAGGCGCCGAGGCGCCGGAAGTAGCATGCCGAGGCGATGCCTTCGTAGCCGCGAATGGCGGCGACGGTGTCAGCGTCCATGACTTTTTGTGCGTAGCCCAACAGGGAGTTACAGGCGTCCATCTGCTCGACGTCTTGGGATTGTTCGCGATTGGCGGCCAAGCGTTGCAGGACTCGGCGCATATTGCGAATTTTGGCGTAGACCAGTTGGCGGGCGATCATGACGGCGAGAGTGGCTGACCGCGCCGCGTCGTACTGGCGGAGGCGGCGCAGGGCGCTGCCATTGCTGTTGGGCACCATCGAGCTGACCCAACGGCCGTGAGCCGAGAGAAAGTACACCGGGATATTGGCGTACATGAATTTGTGCAGGAGCTGCATGCTGACCCTGGGCGTGCCGATGACCACCACGCGGTCAATATCGAAGATCGGCACCGTAAAGGCATCGACATCGTCATTGGTGTAGTCGAAGCGACTCAAGGCGACGCGGCGGTCGTTCAGGCGGGCATCGACGCCCTGGCTATTCAGATAGAGGGTTGGCACAGCGGTAGTTCCTCGGATTTAGTTAGGGTCTTGGCTGCATATCTTCGTAGCGCGTAAAGAGATCATCGGCGATTCTGCCGAGCACCTCGCGGAAGCGATTTTCGTCTTGAAGCAGCCCCTGCACTTCGCGGCTGATTGCCGAACGCGTTTCCGGCGAAGATGCGTGGGCGAGGCAGTTGCGGAGTTCGTTGAGGAGTTCGTCGGTGTGGTCGGTGTCGCGATTGAGCTCGCTGAGTTTTTTGTCTCGGGCGGCCTGATTGTGCTGTTGGTTTGGCGGCAGTGCCAGGGACACGCGCGCTTCGCGCAGGAGGATGACGCAGCGCAGGAAATCGCCGGCACGGAGCGCGGCCTTGGCGGAGAGGATTTGCCAGGACGCCAGGTCGTCGCCCTTGCGCCAGTTGAATTTGCGTTGCAGGGTCGTGCGATAGAGCTCTGCGACTGGATCGGCAAAGGACTGTTCGAGCAGGACGTCAATGTCTTTGGCGCTTTCACGGGCGGCGACGGTTTGATTGGTGCGCAAATGCAGACTGTGCGCCGAGAGGGCTTGCGCCAGCTCGGGGCGTTCGGTCATGAGTTCGGCCAGGGCGTCATAGCGGCCCGTGCCTTCGGCTATGGGCAGAGTGCTGAGCCATTTGAACAACTCCAGCACGTAGTCCAGGCGAATCACGGGCGCGGTAAGCACGCCAGCATTGCTCTCGGCGAGATCGGCGGCGCCATAGAAGAGGCCGGTGACGCGCGCTTGGCGCACTTGCTGGAGGTAGATCATCGCCAGCAATTCCAACAGCGGCAGAATGCGCAGACCGTGGGTGACATCAAGACAGACGGAGGCCTTTTCGGGCGTTTCCGCAGCCATGATGCGGAGAATCTCGGCCTGCTCGACGGCATTTCGGCCCAGGGGAATGAGTTGGCAAGAGATGTCGTAATGCAATACGGCGCTGAGTTCGCGGCTGAGTTCGCGGAGGGTCTGCGGCTGGACGGCGCCGGCGTCGGTTTCCGTCAGGACTTTGTCGGCCAGCTCGGTATTGTCCATCGGCGTCATTTCGAGCAAGGCGTCCCACATGGAGGAGGCCGTGCCCATGACCAGAATGCGTTCCGGCGCTTGTTGCAGCTTTTCGCAGTGCTTCAGCAGAGCCAGGAGGAAAAAGCTGCTGGTGAAAGTGAAGCCATCCGCAAACTGGTAGCTGATTTCGCGGTAACGGCCGTTGTCACTTTTGCGTGCTTTGCCGAGAGTGGTGATCAGAATGGACGACATGGGCTGCCTTTCGGTTTTGGTCGTTCGTAATGCCTGTTGGTTGACAATCTATATAGGGAACCCCACACGCGTTTTTCCACGCTGCGGGCGCAAAAAAACAAAAAAAGAAGCGATGGTCATTCGGCGGCGGCCCGCGAACAGGCGCAGTGGCCACGCGCGGCTGGCGCCATCACCGCCACACGGCGCTGCGGAGTTCGGCCAGAGAGGGCAGGGGGCCGGTGAATTGCCGTGGAGCGCTACCATAGAGATACCCCCAGTTCACGCGTTGGGGTTGGGGGCAGTTGTTGCCGTGGACTTTGCCATTGCGGGGTAGATCGACGGGGCCCTGCGCGAAATCAATCACTTCCAGCTCATCGGGTTCAGCGTTGATATCGCGGTAGATCATTTTCATGCCCTGGGCTTTTGCTGCGAGCATGGCCGCCTGCCCCATCAAGCGATTGCCGCCCGTGATATTGACCAGCGCAGTCGCTGGGTCGCGCTGGCCAAACTGGTTGCGCAGCAGGACTTCACTCAAGGCCAAGTGATTGGAGGGTATTTCCTGGGTCGTGACGATAAGCGCGACGTGCTTTTGGTCAGCAAAGAACGCCTGCAGGAGATCGGCCTGCGGCTTGGTCTGTGGCGAATAGTACAAACACAGCTCGCGTGGTTGGATCAGCAGCGGCACACTCAGCGCGGGGGGGAGCGCGCCGCCCACGAGCTGGTGGAGCACGCTTACAGATGTGGGAAACTCAAAGTGCTGCTCGAAGACACCGTGGTCGCGAACGTAAATCACGGCGTCGCGCAGACTGCTGGCGGCATAGACGGCGACGGCGGGGTTCCGGGCGGCGGCGGCAACGGCGAATTCCTGCCAGACGTCGTTGGGGACCAGCCAGTAGCGAGTGGTTCTAGCCGCAAGCTCGGCCTTGTTACCAATAGCAACTGAAAGGACATCCCCTTTGCCATCACAGGCGCCGCTGACCGCCCAATAGCTGCCTAGGCGCACGCGCATCGCGCGGTCAGCAATGGCGATTTTGGCCATCTCGGCGGCGAGCTGCCAGGAACGGCCCTCCAACGGCGCCGCCGACCAGGACGGCGGCTGGACGAGCAGGCTGCAGTCGGTGGCGACATTCTCGCTGAAGGCCAGCAGGCGACGGGAGTCCTGGCGCAGCCGGTGGGCAAGAACATAGATTCTCGCCAGTTCGGATGGCTGGCCATTGCAGCCGGCCAGAGGAAAGACGGCCATGGCGGCGTGGTGCGCGTGTTCGAGGAGCTCGCGCAGACTGTAGTCAAGATGGGGAAACGGCCTGACCGCCAGCAGCCAGGAGGGCAAACGGTCATCCGTAACGGCGTCAAGCGCGATGGCCTGCCATAAAGCCAATTCAGCCAGGAGCGCCTGGGCGCGAATATCGAGCTCGCTGACGCGCGGCGATGAATAACACGCACGGAAATCCCAGCTAGGAGACGGCTCGTGCTCGAAGCATTCCCAGAGCATGAGCTGGGCGTCGCCCATCAAGAGCTTCTGCAGCGATGGCAGGACTTGTGCGTTCATAGAACCGCAGTCTCACAGAGCAAAATGGTCAGATCGGCTGCACTAGCAAGCGGCGGGTGTTCGCAGGGTAGCCAGTCGCTGAGCACTACGCTGCTATCTTCCTCGTCCACCCGCGCATAGCCACTGGCAAGCAGGGTGCGGCGCTTGCTGTGGATGAAGAGCGCGTCGTAACTCCCCATGGGCAGGTCGCAATCGGACAAATCCCACAGGAGCGTCCGATACTGATCCGGCTGCAGGGCCGCGAAAGGGCCGCCATAATAGCGGGCATAAACTGCGTCCACGGCGGGGCCGGTCGTCGCCAAATCGCCATGAGCCATGGCTGGCAATGCCTGGTTGGCTGGCAGCGGCACGCGCCAACAGGGGCTGCGTTGAACTGCCCCGGCGGCGGCGTACTGGAGCTCCTGCTCGGCAACGCGGAGACGGCGGCGGCGCGAAAAATCCACCGGCTGGATGGTGTTTTCCCGACCGGCCGGCGTGGTGGCTGACGAACGCCACGCGGCGTGCTGAGCAAAATGGTCGCATTGTTCCATCCAGGCAAAATCGGCGCTATCCAGGGCTGCGAAACGATCAAGCGTTGCGGCCTTATAGTCGAGTCGCGGATCATCGGCGCTCTGAATGGGCAAGGCCATGTGCGACAAAATTTCCTCAGGCAGAACCTGGCCGGTTTGAACAAAGGCGAGGGCCTGCCGCGCCGTCGTCAACTCGCTGTCCGTGAGGGTATCGACGAGCCAGCTGCGGCGCAGGAACAGCGCGTGTATGCTGCGAGCATTCCATAACTGCAGCACGGCGAGGTAGTCCGTACGGCCGTCATTGAGCAACAGTTCTTCGTCCGTAGCCGGTAGAGGAAAGCGGGAAAAAGGTACAATTAGGTAGCTGGCAGAATCCCACTGCCGGAGCAACAGCACATGGCAAAGACTATCTGGTTGCGACAAGAGACGAATCTGTCCGGCAGCCAATTTATCCATGGCAAAATCCGCAACCAGGGCCTTGACGGCGGCGCCATGGCCTATGCTAGTGGCGTGTGGGAGCGTGGGCGGCGGCTCGTCCTCGTCGGCGCTGTCGTCGGAATGCCCTTGCACCGCTAGGTACACCAACAGCTGGTCGATAAAGCGTTTGGTCAAATCCCGCCGCAGGGCGTCGATTCCGCAGTGTTTAGTATTCATGATGCACCTGACATTTCACCAGAGAAGTAACTGACTGCCGTCATGCTGGCCGCAAGACCATGGCATTGCGAAGACGGCGGCCGGTGGCGCATGACTCCCTGTCCTATATAGGGACCAAGCGGCGCAAATTTCCGGCAGTTGCGGCAGGTTCACTGTGCTGCCGCCGGCAAAGCCGTAATCATCGCCAGAAAATCCCGTATGTTCTGGTTATGGGTTGATTGTTCCTGCAAAGCGTGAACAAGGACTGCGCGGAGAGCGAGAAAGAAGGACACGTTCATCGCTGGGCGACCGCTACTCTGGGCCAACCAGAACGACAACTTCTGCGGCAGCGCCGCCGCGAGCCGACAGCATGTTGTTTTTTGCCGGCCGACGGCCTTACACAGTTCGGCTGCTGACGCCTTGATGCCATGCAACATCGCCAGGAGGATGATAATTTCTTCTTGGCTGAGTATCGCGATCAACTCATGAGCGTGGTACGCGTACTCGACATCGTTGTCAGCGGCGGCTTGATCGGGAGGCAAGGCCAGTTCATCGACAATCATGTCGCCGAGTGTGCGCGCGTCGTTGTCGGCGACCTGCTGGTCGATGCTCTGGGCATAAAAAAAGCGTCGGACCGTTTTTTGGCTTTCCTGGTGGATGACTCTCGCGCGGAAGGCCGGAAAATAGGACTCGATCAGCTCATTGCCGACTTCGTTGATCATGCCGCGCGGCCCGAGTAACATGCCGTTGATGACTTTCATGGGCGGATCTGCGCTGGCGCTAATCTTTGCCCAGACGAAGTCTTTGTGTTCTTTATACTGCCGGCGGCTAGGGCCGTGGCTCGGTTCCGGCGCGTCGGCCGGATTGCTGTGCTGGTCAGCGCATGCCGGTTGGTCTTTGCTGGCTCGAAACAAATCGAAGGCCTGAATGATGTCATGATCGCTAACCGGCCCGTACTGCCCGTTGCTGTTGAGACAGTCACGACGCTCGAGAGCACCATTGTTGACGAGCAGCCGCAACATCTTGCTGACAATGCGCCGCTGGAGATAGGACCGCACCGCCGGCGGACAACCATCCACGAAACAGATTTTTTTCCAGGTATTCCAGGCTGCCAGTTCCTCTTCTGGTGACAACAACGACGGGGTAGTCATCGGCTAAGACCTCCTTCGACCAAAAAACGCGTGAGTTCCTGCGTTTCCTCCGAAGTCAGCTTTGGCTTATGGAGATTGCGTTCAACTTCGGCGCGCCACTGGCGCGTGTTGCAGAAATTCAGCGGCCGTACAGGCACGGGCCGCAGGATGCTGAAGTAGGTCCGGCGCTCCGGTTCCCTCTTGGCCATGATGTCACATGCCGAAAAACATCGCGAGCGAGCTTTGCTGGTGCCAATCAGCATACTAACGACGTCCTGCAGGCTGCTGGGTGTCCGTCGATTGACGCTGAGCCCAGGATGGGCGCGGCGAGTGCTGCGTTGATCATAGCCCGCAACCGTGCGCTTGAGCAGACTTTCCTTGAGAAACCACAGCGTTCCCAGGTGACAGTCGATGCCAAAGTTGAACAAAACCAGCCAACGTTTTTCTTCGCTTGCTTCCACCGCCTGCTCCCAATTCCACCTGTATGGTCTTCCGCCACCCACGCCATGGTCAGATGCCCGCTATTGCCGCGCGCCCTAGGACTGTCACTACGGAGTGAACAATAACCAGCACGCCGGCATTGTCAATGCGGCAAGCATACGCAGGGCAAACCAGGAGGAGATTTCCTTTCTTGCGCAAGAGAAGAGGGAGGAGAGGTTCATGGCCCGCCCCGCAACCAGACGCAATTCCCCCCGCCACAAGCAAAGCGCTTTCTGGGGTAGCGCCGACGGCTGCGGCTAGTTTGGGTCCACAATACAAGCCGTGCCGCCCAGAACAGGCGGGGGCGTTTGCCAGCTCAGGTACAAGACCTGCCAGGACATAATCGCGCTCTCCGGAACTTCCTGCCCAGGCGCCGGCCGGAAATTGGCCACATAGTTGGGTGATAACAGCCAGCATTCCTGAAAAGACCGCCCCCAAAAACAGGGCAGCGCCGAGGCGTCGAGGCTGATGACCGGCCGACGCTGGGGAGGAGTCAAATCGCAGCCCAGATAACGCGATGCGGCCAGCAAGGTGTTGTCATGGCCCCAAAACGAAAACAGGACGCAATTTTGCAGGGCGCTGAGCAAAGCCGCCCGTTCCCGAGGCACGATAAGCACCGGCCGACGGATTAGACTCATGGGAAAGCTGTTGCCAATTAGTAGACCGGGGGACTCGGGTTTAACCGGCAATGGTGATATCGACGATGATGACGCTTGCACAATAATGGCCTCCGCCGGTTAACGCCCGGCGTGACGGATGGACGGGGACGGCAATGGACGAAGCTGGAAACAAAGAAGGCAATACAGGGAAGGCAATACAGGGAGTTCTATTGCCTCTTTGGCCCCAGTCAGCTTCGCCGACTGGGACCAATGAGGCCGATGAACACGATCATCAATGGCGCGTTACCCAGGGCGGCGCGCGCCTGCAGCGCTGCTTGCCCTGGGCTGCTATGTTTCGCGCTTTCAGCGCTGCTGCCGCTTCGCGGCAAGGGAGTGCCACGGCAATTGTGTGGTCTTCAGCGGAGAGGGGGCGGCCCGAGCGTCTTTCTTGTTATCGCGGACAGGCCGGTCGGATCGTCTTTCTTGTTATCGCGGACGGATCGGACGGATCGGACGGATCAGACGGATCAGATGATTGATCGGTCCGATCGGTCCGATCCGTCCGATCGGTCTGATGGCAAGGCGCAACATTACGTTCTATTGCCTCTTTGGCCCCAGTCAGCGTCGCCGACTGGGACCAATGAGGCCGATGAACACGATCATCAATGGCGCGTTACCCAGGGCGGCGCACGCCTGCAGCGTGCTTGCCCTGGGCTGCTATGTTTCGCGCTTTCAGCGCTTCTGCCGCTCCGCGGCAAGTAAATGCCACGGCAATTGTGTGGTCTTCAGCGGAGAGGGGGCGGCCCGAGCGTCTTTCTTGTTATCGCGGACGGATCGGACGGATCGGACCGATCGGACCGATCGTCGATTTGATCAGTCGGATCAGTCGGATCGTCTTTCTGGTTATCGCGGACGGGTCGTGCCACGTCGCCACCGGCCCGCGCCACCGGCCCGCGCCACCGGCCCGCGCCGACACGCACCGCCCCGTCGTTTAGCCCACGGTTTTTGGCCCTCAATCGCCAGCAACTTAATCCGGTGACAGTTCTTTAACAAGAGATAGCTTCGGGTCCTGTTTCATGCGTTGGTACATTTCCAAACTGACTTTGTGGTGTTCCTCCTTTGTGAATTTTGAACGAAGAACAACCTCGGCTTGTGGCGGCCAAGCATACTTGTCCACAAAGAACACAAGAGCCTTTTTGAGACCGGTATGAGGGGAACGATATGGCCTAAGAATGACGGGAGAAGCAAAGCGCTCCATGCCCTCTTCTGCGGGCTCCCAATTCACGGTGGGATTCGCATTTCGATACCGTTGGATAATTGGCAAGCCGAGAGCAGGACGGTAAGTCGTTTGTCCTTGTTTCTCGAAGTGAAACCCGACATCGTGGTCATTCTTGGCGTACGAAAAGCCAGGTGCCCCTTCGTTGGGTTCCATGTTATGATTGAGGTAGGCCCGCCAGTTGCGTAACCAGGCTGCCAACACCGAAACCGGATCTTCGCGATCCGCCATGGCAATCTCGCGAATACAAAAGCTGTCCGGCTCTGCAAAATGGCGGATGACCTCTGCAAACGGAGGAATGCGTTGGTCATTGTCGGGAGCGAAGGCCAAAGCGCCCATTGCGCGCCGTGAGCGCATACCCAATGAACCCAAATAGCCAAAGAGAAATCCGAGAGCTTCAATATCGGCAACCCACTCAGCATCACCACGCCAATTCAGATACAACTCAAAGCTTGGCAGACAATCATCGAAGACGGCGCGTTTGGCCTCTTGAAGCGCGTTTGGATTCTTTTTCTGTTCAGCAGGCCTAAGAGGGAAGAGCAAGTAGTCATAGGATTGTTGCATGTCACAAAGATTTTTGGGCGTACTCTGCGCACTACGCATGATGCGTACCCGCACATGCAATTGACTGGCCTGGCATTTGTCTTTCCGTGCTGCACCAAAGATTGTGTCTTCTTGTTCGCGCAGCCCCATCCCTTTTTGGCGCAGACTGGCAAAGCCTCCGAGCAGGCGAAACCACCAACGCAGCTGGCCGCGTATGGCCGGCACGCGAATCTCGGCCCGTGTTTTGGGCTGTGCTCCACCACAGAATCCGGGTGAAATCAACTCCAAGTTCATTTTCATGTCAAATCCACTCCTGTTTTACGTGCGGCGTTGCGCAAAGCTTCCACGCGACGGAAGGCCTTGCCATTTTTTTTGTCGTCCGGGCCCTTGGCTTTGAGTGCATCCCGACAATCGCTCGCCCATTCCTTAGCGAAATGCAGTTTGAAAGCCAAGCAAATCATCCGCTGTTCATCCACTGACAGCGAATCGATTTTCGCAATCATCCCTTTCAAGGCGCCAAGTTCATCGCCTTTTGGCAGGCTTTTCATGAATTTGGCAAGCTCTTGTTCTTCTGGTGTCATCGACTCAAAGGCCTCCTGTGCTCGCCGTTCTTCCTCGGCCTTATCACGTTCTTTTTGCAGGGTTTGGGTCTTTGTTTCATTGATTTCCAGCCAGCCGTAGCCAGCGCTCGTTTTAGCGCCAATGCCATACTCGGACAAGCCCCCGCGTAAGCATTCCCCCCCGAATGCTAGCGGCGAAAACGACACATCTTTCTCAAGCGCCCGCAAAGGCAGCAAGACAAAGAGGAAATCAAGATCGGCGCAGACTGCTGGGAAAAAGTTGGGTATCGGTGACTCTATATCCAAGGCGATACGATTTTGCCTCTCGTCTTGATAATACTTACTGTGATGGCAATTCACGATGTCGGGATCCAGTAGTGAAAGAGAGAGTTTGTTCGGATTCGTCAGAATATCATCAGAGATATGAACACATGCGGGTAGGAAAGCAATGGTGCCGGCAAAGTTTGTCAGTGCTTTCCATGGTTCATGACGATGCTTGTCAGTGATAATCGTTCCTGTGATATCAGCCAATTTCCGAGCACACTTTTCCCATACAATTTGCCGATGCTCAGCGCACGCGTAAACGAAAGCACTGAGAGGCTTTTTGTCATTGACTGCCGACGGTTTCGGCTCCGACCAATCTTGTTCCGACCAGCCGAAGGTCAACGCCGTTTTCAGCAATAATTGGCATTTCGTGGCGTGATCCGTTGCCCCGCGAACTGCCTCTAACGCATATTTCCGGGCAATACCCTTTTGTGCGCTACCGGGAATCATTGGTGTCCCATGGAAACGATGCAAACACAAGCCGGTATTTTCCAGGATGCCACCAGAATGATTGATCAGCAGTCGGGACTGGGTTGTCATAACAAACTGCTCGGCACCGGAGATACGATGGAATGGGAACGTAGAAAACGACAGGTTTTTCTTCGTGTTAGCACAACGACAGATTTGCTCTATTTCCAAGTTCTTGTCTTTTTGACGCTGAACCACGAATTTCTCCAGTCGCAGGGATGGCGACTGGCAGCGTTCGAAGGTGTTTCCGAGGAGATCGACAATATCCTTAGTTGCGGTTTGCATCGTCATCTCCTTTTTTTGCGAAGCGGCGGAGGATACTGAGATACGCCATAGCTTCGGCGGTGACAACGCGGAGGGTATCGGATTGTTTGCTGCAAAGCCAGGACGCGAAGGCGTCGAGGTCGTCTGTACCGGCGTAGAGAGCGATGTCGCGATCGGCGAGGTGCTTGATGATGGCGCGGAAGGTCTTGGCGTAGCCGGAATCGGCATTCTTGCCGTCGTGTTCGTCTTCGATGGCGAATGCCAAGGCGCCGATGAAACCGTTCTGCTGGATCATGGCGGGGATTTTTTTGACGACCTCGCCATCGTTTTTGCCCTTGATGGACTCTTTGGCGGCCAGGAGCGCATTTTTGGCGCGGATTTGTTCGAGATTTTTCATGCTTGGCCTCCGCTTAGTTATTGTTATTGATGACATTGACGCTGCACCAGCCGAGGCCGGTGGTGGCGTCGGCGCCGATCTGCAGCACATTGTCGTTTGCGTGCAGCTTCTCAGCGAGTTTATTGATCATCCCATCGGCCAGTTCGTTCAAGACGACATAGAACATGCATTCGGAAGGCACATTCTCCTGGTTGAAGAGCGCGCCGCCCTCAGCCGTGCCGGTATCGGGATTGATCTTGACATGCTGGGCGATTTCGCAGGCATTGGTGACGAAGTAGGAGAAGAATTCGTCGGAGACGACCACGAGGTGGGCGGCCAGTTCTTCCTGCCAGGACTCGTCGTCGCTGAGTTTTTTCAGCGCTGTCACCAGGTCAGCGGGAACATCGCCAGCGCGCTTCAGGCAGTATTCTTCGAGGATGACTTTGCCGTCGAAGCCCATGCATTCGGGTGCCAGGCAGGCCTCGGCGTCGTTCAAGGTGGGCAGAGTGAAGGCCAGGCCGGCGTCGCGTTTGAGGCGAGACAGGGCCAGGGGGCAGGTCAGCCAGGCAAAACCGCCCTTGGCCGAACGCACGGGAAAGGCGAGGATTTTGCCCTCGCCAATGAGGAGCTTGCCGGACTGGGCGTTCTTGGGATCGCGGTCGGCGCCAAAGAGCTTCGCGAGGTCAGAATCCTTTTTGCGAACACGGCGCGGTTTCGGGGCATTTTTGCCGGTGCTTACGGCTTCGTCCACCGGCTTTTCGGATTTGTCGTCCGGCACGATTTCTTCTGTCTCCTCTCGCCACAGGTCAGCGAGGACGCCCTTGAGGCTGGAGCCCGGGATGACCGGGTAGCCGGTATGGCGTTCACGGATAATGGGCAGGTCCACCGCGCCGACGGATGAGCCGGCGCCAATGTGCATGGGGGTGCGAGTGAAGATTGCGAGCAGCTGTTGTTTCATGATCATACTCCTTGAATTAGTCCTGATTGCTGGGAATGAGACTGCAAACACCGATACCAAAACCTTTTTCGCCGTAGAGCGACGACCGCCGGTTGATGCGTCCGGGCGTAGCCTGGGCATCCAGCACCTGCCAGAGGGCAGACAACGCGGCGTGATCGTCACAGGCAAAGACATAGACCGATCCGGCGGGCACGGCCGCGCGGGTGGGTTTTGCGCCCTGGCCGAGAGCGTCGTCGCCCTCGGCGGCATTTTTTGCATGCAGGTCCCAGCCGGAAAAGAGCTGGGGCTTGCCGATGCGCGCGGCCACGAGGGTCGCGGCGATGGGTTTTTGCTGCTGCTGTTGCCGGGTGCGCCAGGCGCTGCGGTCTTCGCCGGGGCGGCGCGCAAGTGCCTCGCCAGGCGCGAGCAGCTGGACGGCGCCGTCTGCCGGGTTGATCCAGGTCGGCAGCCAGCCGCCGGGATGCCCGCCGGGGTAGCTATCGCTGGCGGCCAGGGACGGGAATACCGCCGGGCTCAGGAGCGTCCAGCGCAGAAGCGTCTTGGCGGAGCTGGTCGCCGGTGCCGCGCTCTGCGGCAGCTGCCACGTGGCGTGGTCGATGGACATGACGCCCTGTTGGCCGCCGAGAATCAGGTTCGCCGGCAGGCCCAACTGCGCGAAGACATCAACGAGTTTATCGCCCTGCCCCTTGGGTTTGATCATGCAGGATGCCAAGCAAGCCAGACTGATGTCGTCATGCAGACGCAGATACTCGGCCTGATAGAGCTTGCCGTCCTCGACGCTGCCACGCTCGGCATCAACGCCAATGCCGATGCGGCGTTCGGCGGCGTAGAGGTCGGGGACCGCCTTGAGCTCAATAGTCTTTCCCTCCAGGTAGGAGAAGTAGTCGTCAGCAGAAAGCCATTGCGGCAGCTGTTGTTTGCCCAGCACCGGTGTGCTGAACGACCGCGACAGCGGCTGCGGTAAATTGGTGCCGGCGCAGTCGCTCAAGGTCATGGGCACGATTGTGCCATCTTCGGACATGGCCAGGTCCAGCGGGCAGGGCAGATAGAGCGTGCCGTCCCGGTCATCGAGCGGAAAGGGCCCGATGCTCTGCAGGGCGCCGAAGCGATCCGAGCTGTGCCGCGTACTGCCGCGTTCGCGATCCGTTTTCCGGTGCTCTGCGCCCTCCCATTGCTGGCGTTCCGGCCAGTTGCGATGGAAGCAGTTGATCAATGCATTCCACAGCTGGTCGGGCCGTGGCCAATTGGCCCCCAGGCCGGCATCAGATGCCTCCATGGGCCGCGCATCACGCAGAAAAAGTAGATCGCGGGGTTTGAGTTTCAGGGTGTAATTACTCATTCGTCACCTCTTGTGCCACGATTGATGAAGGTCTCAGTCATAAACGGCTGGATGAAATCGCCCAAATGCTTAAGAGAAGCGCCGGCCGATGCAGCGGTGGCCGGCTTCTGGTCGGCAGCCTGCACGGGCTTTGTCTCGGCGCATTCGTCAAGCCAGTCGTTCATGTCTTGGCGGAGGGCCATTTTGTCCTCTGGCCTGAGGTCGGCGCCCTGCCGTGACAGCACGTGATCGACTTCTTTCATGACGATTTCGCAAAGCGTGTCGCGATCAATGGTCAGGTTCTTGTCCTTATCCAGCCGGTAGGGCGCCAGCAACGCCGCAAGGGCGTAGGGGAAGCGCTCAGAGAGCTGGCCGGCGGCGCTGCCGTTGCCATTCTTGTCGTCTCTGGCGCTGAGCTGTTCGAGACGGGTCATCAGTGGCAGTGCGGCACTCGTCCATTTGCAGCCCCACTGAATGATTTCGCCTGAGCGCTTATAGAGTGAGAAGGCCACGGCCGCCCGGCCATAGTGATGTTTTGCCCGGTGCTCAGCCGCCTGGGCTTCTCGCACCAGCATTTGCAGGGGGGCCTGGAAATGGCCGATGGCGATGCCAATTGATACCTCCGCGCGTTCACCGGGCATCTGCAAGGGATAGCCCGCCGCACCGTGTACCATGCCTTCTGGCTCGACATTCAGGGGGTAGTTGCTCGGTTCTTCGGGGCATTTACCGCGGAAGAGTTCACGCAGGGCCTTGGCGCAGGCCAGCGCGCGGTCGGCCGGCAGCATGGCCAGGACGTCATCGCCGCCGGCGTAGATCAGCTGGCCATCGTGGGCCTCGACGACTGGGCGGGCAATCCAGGTGGCGAAATTGGCCAGCGCCTCGCTGAATTGCAAATGGTAGGACGGCGTGAGCAGGCGCCGCAACTCGGCGCAGTGGTGGGCCTGCAGCAGGGGCTCCAGGTAGCGCCGGGCGGGCTCTGACAGCTGGTCTAGGAATGCCGGCGTATTCATGCCCGACACCCACTTGCCCATTTCGTCGCCATCCATGGCCAGCACGGCGACATACTTGCCGTGGCGTTGATTACCCTTGGCAATATCTTCGACGGAATCGAATTTGAGGACGTCCTGGAAATCGCCAGAATCCAGTCCCAAAGCATCACGGAGGTACGGCACGATATTGTCGCGGCACCACAGGCGTTTGATGAGATTCATGGCACCGTAGCTATGCCCCGCCGTGGTGAAGAGATTGCCATTGTCCTTACCGTAGTGTTCGCGCAGGTAATCCCAGAATTTCTCGTCGCCGATGACTTCTTCCTTGCCCGAGAGGGAGTCCTTGATGCTGCTGGTTGGGCATGGGTCATTCCAGGCAGCGAAATCGCGGGTGTTGCGCCGGGCGGCGAGTTTGGCATCGACCAAAGCGTAGTGCGCTGACCAGAGAATGCCGGGGTTGTTGAGGCGGTCTTTGAGTTCTTTATCCGTGTAGTAGCGCTCGTCGCGGTCGGCCTGCGGCAGCCATTGTTCGGCGAGAGCGAGGACCGTGTTGAGCAGGTCGAGCGGCGTGTGGTCGGCGCCATGGGTCTCTTTCGCCGGCTTCTGTCGCTGATTCACCGGCAGTTTGGCAAAGTGCTTGAGGCATTCTTCCCGTTCCAGCCATGGCTGTACGGCCCAGGTGATTTGCGGGAAGGCCTCAATTTGCGCATGCCAGCGTTTGCGCCATTGCTCAAGGCCTGTGCAACCGGCGGCTTGTGCCTCCCGGTCGATCCACGCCCAGACAGCGTCGCCAATCCGCTTCAGCTCGTCGCGCAGGGCTTTTTCGGCGGCTTGGGCGAGGTCTTCGGCGCGGTCGGCGGGTACCAGAGCGAGGAAGCGATTGGGCAACGTGGGTGTCGTCAGCCAGCGGGCAGCCGGCGAGGCGGCAGCGGTCATACCAGACCGGACGGCGTCATTTTTTTCGTGGAGGATGCGTTCCCAGAGACTCTGTTTCTTGTCGCCGCTGTTGAAGGTGACCGCGTACATGGACTCGCGGTGGAGCGCATCGAAGATGCCATTGCCACGCAGGTTCGGAAAGATCATGGCGTCTGGCCCGACGGCGTCACTGACGGCTTTCATGGCGTGGCCCATGAGCCATGATAGCAGGTACGATCCGCTCCAGAGGTCGCGGGTGCTGCGGGCCTGAGCGATGAAGTCCTGGACCGGGCCGAGCTGGAAGAGAAGCATGGCCGGGCGCAGCACGCTATCGACGGCACAGCCGGCCAGCGCGGAAGTGGCGCTGTTATGTATCCAGATGCTGTGGTCAGGTATGCGGGTGTCAGCCGGCAACAAGGCCAGATCAAAATCCTGTCCGGCGGTCGCGGCGTTTTCCAGCCAACGCCGCCAGTACAGAAAGAAGGCCTTATGTGGGTCGTCCGTATCAATACCGCCGATAGCACCCTGAAGGATGTCATGGACCAGGCCGGCCTGGTTGAGTAGCTTGCCGACGGGCAATTCGTAGGGCGTCGACGATAGCGGATGAATGACCTTGCCGCTTTCCGAGGCGCGGAAAATCGTTGCGCACTTGCCTTTGGCGAAGGCGAAGCGGTCGGCGGCGGCGGCGAAATGATCTGCGGCCTTGACGACATGCTGTTCGAACATGTCCGGCTCGACCAGGCCGGCGCCGACTTGAAAACGCCTGGCGCTTTCTTCGTGGTCGTGGATCGCCAGGCACTTGTCTGGCGGATCATGAAGAAGGGCCGCCAATTTTGTCTGCCAGGATGATGTCATGAATTACTCCTCTCTAAATGATGGTTCGTCACAAAACAACGGACATGAGCCGATTGTCAAATCGTGCATAAGCCAATCTTGCCGTGTGGTGCAAAGACCACGGCGCAGCAGCCATTTCATGGTCGCGCGGCGGCGTCTCTTCCCTGGAGAACGTCGAGCATAAGTAAAGCGGAACAGATGGGTATTGCAAGCCGTCGGCGTTTCTTTTTCCTGGCCTTTGTGGGCTCCTGTTGTGCGCACTGAAGCGGCCCAATTTGTATCGTTGTCGGTGTATTGCATGGGGTATCTCCGGGACTGTTGGTTTTGCGTTGCGAGGGCGGCTAACGACGCACCCCCGACACTTCTTTCTGCTGCATATAGGGCCGCAAGATGGCGCTTTTCCAGGCCCGGGATATTTTTTCCCAAAATTTATGGACGCTCTGGACGCAATGGACGCAATGGACGCGGAAGTTTTGTCCGCAGATGGCGCCGATTGACGCAGATTGTTTGAGGGAATTCGCCAAAAAATGGATTCAACCGCCGGATATGGAAAAGCGCATGTACGGTGGCGTGGAAGGGCACGGGGCGAAATCCACGTTGCCCCATCCGATCGGCCGGGAAACGGGCGCGCGAGTGGACAGGCCGGGAAACGTCTGCGTGGGGCCGTTCGAGTGTCGTGCGAGGAGCTGACCTCTCGTGACGGTGCGGGAGGGACGCCCGCACCACGGCCGAAATACACGCAGGCGAGACGCCGGGCACCACGGCCTTCCCTTGGCGATTGGGCTAGGCGGCCGCTTGCGGGCCTTTCCGTCCTATGCCGCGCCGCTTGCGGCGCGGATTCCCCGCGCCGCCCGTTCTGTGCCGCGCCGCCGTTCTGTGCCGCGCCGCTTGCGGCGCGGATTCCAGCGCGGATTCCCGCGCGGCGCCGGCGGTACGCGCCTGTTGTTTTTTGGGCGGCGCGGGCTAGATTCACTGAGGCTTTGTCGCTATGGACAAAAACACACGCCAATAGGCGCGATTCCATGCTCATTATATCGTCGGGGAGTTGACACTATGGACGAAAAGATTCGCAGACAGGCCGATCAGTTCATCAATGAAGAGAGCCAATTCCACCTGGGCTTTCTGCCGACGGAGCAATCCAACCCGCTGACGCACGGTTTGGAGGACGATTTTCGGCGCTCGCCGCTGGCGGGCGTGCGCACACTGCAGCGGGTTGACCGCGAAGTGCTGGCGATGGCGCAACGGGTATTGGCGGCGGCGCCCTACGCGCGGCTGGTCGACTGCGGCGAGCGAACCATTCGGAGCGGCGGCCGGATCATCTTTTCTGGCTGTGGCGCGACGGGCCGTCTGAGCATATTGCTGGAGGGCATGTGGCGCGACTGCTGCGCCAAGGACGGCGCGGCAACGCCCTATGCCGACCAGGTGGAGAGCATCATGACCGGCGGCGACTACGCGCTGGTGCGCTCGGTGGAATTTTTCGAAGATTACGCGGCCTTTGGTCGTCGGCAGGTCCAGGATGCGGGCATGAGTTCCAAGGACATGCTAGTGGCTATTACCGAGGGCGGCGAGACCTCGTCGGTCCTGGGCACGGTCGACGAAGCGTTGGCGCGTGGTGCGGCGGTCTTCCTGCTCTTCAACAATCCGGCCGAGCTTTTGGCGGAACGCTTGGAGCGTTCGCGGCGGGCGATTCGCGATCCGCGCGTCTGCGTGCTTGATCTCAGCTGCGGTCCCATGGCGCTGGCGGGGTCGACGCGCATGCAGGCGACCACCGCCGAGCAGCTCATTGCGGGCGCCGCCCTGGAAAGTGTCATGCACCGGCTCCTTGGTCGGCCCCAGCGCGACTACGCCACGGACTTTGCGGCGCTGCTCAGCTCACTGGAGCGCGACGACAATGCCCAGGCCATCGCCGATTACATGGCATTCGAGGCCGACGTCTATCGCCAGAAGGGCAAAGTCACCTACTTCGCCAATGATTTCATGCTCGACATCTTCACCGACACCACCGAGCGCTCGCCGACCTTCATGCTGCCGCCTTTCCGCCGGCGGGACAACAAGAGCGCGCCGGCGTCATGGGCCTTTGTCAAGAATCCCCTCGGTGACACCGCCGAGGCCTGGTCGCGGAGCATGCACCGGCCGTTGCGCTGCCTCAACTGGAACGTCGCCGACTACGACGCCATGGGCACTGCGGACAAGATTCGCAGCAATCCGCCCGCGCTCAGTGCCGCTGATCTCCTGCAGTTCCCCATCGGCGCCGAAGAGCTCGACGAGCGCTGCGATCAAGCCGCCGATGCCGCCGTGATGGTCATACTTGCGGATGACGCGCCGCTGCGCCAGGCTTACGCCGCGCTCCGCCCGCGCTTCCAGCGCCATGCCGTGCTGGCACTGACCCCGCAACGCGACCTCCCCGATGCGGTCGTCATCAACGCGGCCGACGCCAGTGGCGCGCTTGGGCTGATGAAGCACCTCGCGCTCAAGCTCGTGCTCAACACCGTCTCGACAGGCACCATGGCTCTCCTGGGGCGCATCACCGGCAACTGGATGAGCTGGGTCGATTGCACCAACAAGAAACTCCTCGACCGCGGCACTCGCCTCCTGGTGGAAATTGCGCAGGTGGACTATCGCCAGGCCTGCGAGACGCTCTTCGCGGCGTTGGACGCCCTCAAACACTTCAGCGGCGAAAAGCCCTCGCCAGTGCAAGTCGCTCTGCAATGGCTGCGCCGTCAGACGCCAGCGACCCTCGCTGATTTCCTCCGCGACGCCGACGAAGGCTGGCGCGTCGTCATCGGCAAGGCCGGCGGCGCCGCACCGCAGCGCTACAGCTCGACGGATATGCTGCGCCGCAGGCAGGACATCTGCGCCGACGGCAAGAGCGCCACGATCGTCTGGGAGGGCCATCCCGTCCTAGGCGAGACCTTCCGCGCCACGGCGACGTGGACGCAGTGCGCCGACGGCCGCTTCGAGGGCCGCTGGGAATGTGACGGCTACACAGGCGACGAGTTCTTCGAGGAAGTCCACTTCCCGATCATCCGCGCGCCTTTTGACCGCAGTTCACGCATTTTGCTCGGCAGCTGGGACACGGGCTTACTACTGCATGACGCCACGCTTCCCGGCCCCGGCGCAACCCGGCACGACGCCTTCCGGTCCATGCAGTTCAACGCGCTGCTCAATACAGCCGGCCCCTGCGTCTATGTGGACCATCGCGATCCGGACTGGTATAGCAAGGCCAGTGAATTCACGGTAGCGGCTGACAGCTGGTCCGCGACCTACAGAGGCATCTTCATGGTCGGCGCCGGCGCTGCGCCGACGGCGGGCTGTGCCGTGCCCTATCCGTCCAGCGTGGCCTATTTTGCCGGCGACTGGTATGACGCCGCGCAGATCTACAAGCCATGGGCCTGCGCGCAGTCGTGGTGGGCGTCCCGGCCAACGGCGAATCCCATGCGGGACATCGCCATGTGGGTTTGGAACCGCGGGCTGATCGAAGACGTTGTGCCCACAGTTGAGAAACTCCAGCAGGACGCCGGCGTGCCGGTGGCCCTCGACTGGTACTGGTGGCACAACAACGCCTACGACACCGACTACCCCAATTTCTGGCCGCCGCGTGAAGGCGTCGGGCCGTTCCGGGCCGCCGTCAAGCGCCTGCGTGATCAGGGCATCTACAGCCAGGTGTACGTCAACGGCGTCTGCTGGGACCTCGATGGCGTCGATTTTGAAGAGGGCGGTCGCGACGGCGTAGTCGTCAGACGCGACGGCACGCCGAATGCCACGGCCTTCAACAAGTATAACCTGCACCGCCTGGCCTATATGTGCGGCGAGGCACCGGCTTTCCACGACCGCATCAGCGCACTGCTCGGCGAGCTCAAGGCCAGCGGCCTCAATGGCCAATATCTCGACATGATTGGCTGCGCTTACCACATACCCTGCTACAACCCCGCCCATAAACACAGCAAAGGCGGCGGTAACTACGTGGTGCAGGGCTACCGGGGCCTGCTGGAGCGACTCCACCGCGAGTTGCCAGACTACCCCCTGACCACCGAGACCGCGCACGAGGCCTACATGGACCTCTTCGATGGCTCTATCATCTGCAATTCGACCTCCAGCGAGCACCTCGGCATCACGCCCGACACCCTGCCGCTGTTCACCGCCGTGTACCACGGCAAATACGCCTTTTTTGGCAATTACGCCCATCCCGACGGCATACCGCCATGGGACCCCAAGTGGCCCGCCGCCGACCGCTGGCAGCATGAGCAGCCGTGGCACAAACTCTATCCGGACCAGTTCGCTATTGAGCTCGCGCGCACCGTCGTCTGGGGTGCCCAGCCCATGATCTGCCATATCCGCCCGGCAGTCCAGAAAGACCCGGAATTCGCGGACATTTATCGCTTCATCCTCGACACCGCGCGCTTCTACCACGCCCAACGCGCTTTCCTCTTTGATGGCCAGATGCTCTCGCCCGACGGCTTTGCGTGCGACAGCCGCAGCGTGTCCTTCATGGCCCGCATGATCTTCACCAAAGAAGCCCAGTGCCGAATCGTCACCAAGGAGCAGCCCGCCGTCCTCCATTCCTGCTGGCAGGCCCCTGACGGCCGCAAGGCGCTCATTCTGGCCAACTACGGCAGCGACGAGCAGGCGTGGTCCTTCCGCGGACTGAGCGGCCGGCTGGCGCCGCGCAGCTATGCCTGCGTCGATTTGCCCTGAGGTCACAAGCTGAGCAATGCCGTCGCATGTTACACACAAGGAGTGTGAGTTCCATTGCCTCTTCGGTCCCAGTCAGCTTCGCCGACTGGGGCCGAAGAGGCCGAGGAACATGGCCATAAATGGCGTTTTACCCAGGGCGGCGCGCCCCTGCGGGGCGCTTGCCCTGGGCTGGTATGTTTCGCGCTTTCAGCGCTTCTGCCGCTCCGCGGCATTGGCAGACCGGTTACGGCTGAAGGCACCCGCAGCGCTTCTGCCGCTTCGCGGCATTGGCAGACCGGTTACGGTTGAAGACACACAGTAAGATACCCAGTGTGGTTATTGCATAGGTCAGAAGCCTTGTCGAATCGTCATGCAACGCATCTCGCTCCATTTCGGGAGTCACCAACCAGTCGCGCAAGCAAGGGAGAAATTGCCATGAAGCCGCTCAAATGGTGCCTGTTTTTCGACTTTCACACCATGCCGGCCAACCCCGATGTCGGCAAGGACTTTGACGCCGAGGCGCTGGCGGCGCTATTTGCGCAAGCCGGCGTGGACTACGTGGTTTTTCCAGCCCGCTGCAATCTCGGGGTGGCGTATTACCCGACGAAGCTCGGCATACCCCATCCGTCGTTGCATCGCGACATCCTGGGCAGCCTGACCAGCGCCTGCCACCGCCGCGGCATCCGCGTCAGCGCCTACATCAACCTCGGCCTCAGCCATGAAGAGGGCCTGCGGCACCGCGACTGGCTCGTCTTGCCGCAGAATGGCGAGACCTACAGCAAAGATCCCCTGAACAGCTTCTTCCGGCAGATGTGCTACCTCAGTGACTACGGCGAACACGCCATCGCCATGGCGAAAGAGGCCGTGGCGACCTGCGGCGTCGACGGGCTTTTCCTGGACTGCATGAACACGCGGCCCTGCATTGGCAAGGAATGCCTGGACGCGATGGCCAAGGAGGGCGTCGACTGGCAGGACTCGCGGCAGTTGCACGCCTTCAACCAGCGCAAGATTGTCGGCATGGCCAAGCGCCTGGCGGATGCGGTGCGCACGGTCAAGTCCGACCTGCTGCTGTATTTCAACGGCGTGGGCTACGAGGCGCAGCAGTCCATCGGCAGCTATCTGGAGTTCGAATGCCTGCCCACGGGCGGCTGGGGTTACGAGACGCAGGCGGTGGGCTTCCGCTATCTGCGCACCTTCGGCAAGCCCGTGCTCAATATGACCGGCCGTTTTCACCGTTCCTGGGGCGACTTCGGCGGCATCCGTACCGAGGCGAGCCTGGAGTACGACTGCCTTAACGGCCTGGCCAATGGCATGCGGCCGACGATCGGCGATCACTTCCATCCCCGCGGCGACATCAACCGCGCCGTCGCCGCCCTGGACACCCGCATCTACCAGCGACTGCAGAAGCTCGAACCGTGGCTGGAAGATGCCAAGCCCCTGACGGAAATCGCCGTGCCCACGCTCAGGCCTTACCCGGGCTACGACTACCTCGCTTCCGAAGAGCGCGACGACTACAACCGCGACTTCACCGCCATCAAAGGCGCGACGCGTATGCTCTGCGAGCTCAAACAGCAGTTCGACGTGCCATCGCCCATCAGCTCCTGGGAAAACTACCGCGTGCTGGTCCTCGCTGACAGCGTCATCCTGGACGGCGACTGCCGGCAGCGCGTGGCCGATCATCTCGCTCGCGGTGGCGTGGTCATCGCCAGCGCCCAGGCCGGCCTGGACCGCGACCGGCGCGACTTCGCGCTCCCCGAGTGGGGCCTGCAATACCACGGCGACGAGGCAACGGAAACGACTTTCCTGCAAGCCGGGCCGGAGCTTGCCGCCGGGTTACCGGATATGCCTATGGCCTTCTACGAGCGCGGCGTGGTCGTCAGCGCCAAGCCGGGCACGGCCGTGTTGGGCACGGTTGTCGAGCCCTATTACGATCGGCACTGGGACGGGCGCCACGGCTTTGTCTATCTGCCGCCGGACAAGGACAGCGGCAGGCCGGCGGTGACCTGCAACCGCCAGGTCGGCTATCTCTCGCACCCGGTTTTCACCAGCTACTACAAGCACGGCTCAGTGCCCATGCGGCAGCTCGTCGAAAAGCTGCTGGCGCGGCTCTTCCCGCAGCCGCTGCTGCTGACGCCGGGCGCGCCGTCTTTCATGCGAGCGACGGTCTGTTCGCAGACGGGGCGCCGCATGGTCCACCTGCTGGCCTATCTGCCCGAGACGCGCGGTGCCGGCTGCGCCATGATCGAAGAGCCACTGCTGGTCGAACAGCAGCGCATTGCGTTGCGCGAAGACGACCGGGAAGTCCGCGATGTCTACCTCGCGCCGCAGGGCGAAAAACTGCCCTTCAGCCGCGAAGACGGCTACGTCGTGGTCACAGTGCCGAAGCTGCGCGGCTACGCCCTGGTGGTCTTCGCGGAATAAAAGGCCGGCACGCGGCAAATCCGGCCAAGCATCCGCTCGTTGTTCATGCTGAAGACGACAAGCGTAGCGCGTTGCGGTGGCGCCGCGGGGCAAGAATGCCTTGCGGCGCTGGCGCCATGATGAGAGGAAGCACGGCATGAACGACCTGATCAGCAGCAGCGATTTGCTGCACATGTACCAGCGGATGGTCAGCATCCGCGCCTTTGAAGAGACCCTCAGCGGCCTCTTCAGCAAGGGCCTGCTTGGCGGCACGTCCCATTTCTGCATCGGGCAGGAATCCTGCGCGGTCGGCGTCATCAGCGCCGCTCGGGAAAGCGACTGGCTGGTGTCGAACCACCGCGGCCACGGCCACCTCCTCGCCCGGGGGTTGGACATCGCCCGGGTGATGGGCGAGCTCATGGGCAAGCTCAGCGGCTACTGCGGCGGCCGCGGCGGCTCGCAGCACCTCTGCGCCATGGACCGCTGCTTCCTCGGCACCAACGGCATCACGGGCGGCGGCATACCCATCGCCACCGGCGCGGCGCTGGCTCTCAAGTACCGCAAGAGCGACAACGTCGCCATCGCCTTCTTTGGCGACGGCGCCAGCAACCAGGGCACTTTCCACGAGAGCCTCAACATGGCGTCGCTGTGGAAACTGCCCGTGCTGTTCGTGTGCGAAAACAACCTCTACGGCATGAGCAACCCCGTCAGCAAATCCTGCGCCAGCGGTACCATCGCGGTGCGGGCGCCGGCCTACGCCATGCACGGCGAGACCCACGACGGCTTTGACGTCGAGCTCGTCCACGAGGTCACCAGTGCGGCCCTCGCGCGCGTCCGCGCCGGCCAGGGCCCCGAGCTGCTCGAACTCATCACCTACCGGCAATGCGGCCATTCCAAAAACGACGCGCGGGTCTATCGCAGCCGTGAAGAAGAAGCCCACATGGCTGAGCGCGACTGCCTGCTGCTGACAGCCAAGAGCCTCCGGCAGCGCGGCGTCAGCCAAGAGGACATTGACGCCGCAGCCGAGGCTGCGCGGCAGGACGTCGCCGCCGCTGCCGAGGCTGCTCTGGCGGCTCCGGCGGGCGGCCGCGAGCACGCTCTCGACGGGCTCTTCGCGTGAACAGCAGCGGCCGCAGTGCCAGAAAGGCCATAGCATGACAGACGACGAACGCACCATCTACTATTCCAAGGCCGTGAACGAGGCCCTTGATGACGAGCTCGCCCGCGATGACAGCGTAATACTCATCGGCGAGGACATCGGCTGCTACGGCGGCTCCTTCGGCGTCACCAAGGGGCTCTATGACAAATATGGCGCCGAGCGCCTCTGGGAGACGCCCATCTCCGAAAACAGCTTTGTGGGCATCGCGGTTGGCGCGGCGATGATGGGCCTGCGGCCGGTGGTGGAAATCATGTTCATGGATTTTCTGGCGCTGGCGTTGGACCAGCTGCTCAACAGCGCGGGCAAACTGCACTACATGTACGGCGGGCAGGTGACGGTGCCCATGGTGTTGCGCACGCCGGGCGGCGCCAAAGGCGGCTATGGCCCCAGCCATTCGCAGATGCTCAGCAATCTCCTCGTGGGCATACCCGGCATCAAAGTCGTCGCGCCGTCGACGCCGGCGCAGGTAAAGGGCATCCTCAAGGCGGCGATACGCGATCCCAACCCGGTCGTCGTCATTGAAAACAAACGGCTGTATCCCCAGCGGGGCTACGTCCCGGCGGAGGACTACGTCCTGGCGCTGGACAAGGCCGTGATCGCCGCGGCCGGGCAGGACATCACCCTCATCAGCTACTCGTCCATGACGCCGGTGTGTCTGGCGGTGAAAGAGGCGCTGAAGCCGGTGGGTATCGACCTCGAAGTGCTGGACTTGGTCAGTTTGCAGCCGCTGGACAAGGAGAGCATCTTCGCCAGCGTCCGCAAAACCGGCCGGGTGATCATCGTGGAAGAGGCCTGCCTCACAGGCGGCGTCGGCGCCGAAGTATCCGCGCTCATCTCCGAACACTGCCTGGACGCCTTGGAAGCGCCGGTCATGCGCGTGGCTGCCGCCGACATGCCCATACCTTCCGCGCTGGCGCTGGAAAAATTTGTGTTGCCGCAGGCGGAAGACATCGTCGCCGCCGTCAAGCGCATCCGGGAGTACTGAGCAACGCCACGAGCCGCCGGCACATGGCGTCAACGGCGTCTCAGGTGCTTTGCGGGCGGCGTGCTGCGATGCGGTCGATGATAGGCTGGAGCAGACAGTCCGGCACTTGGAAGGGATGGCCTTTGCCAATGCCGAGCCGGAGGCCGGGGATATTCTCACCATGAAAATCCGTGCCACCACTAAGCAGCAAACCGCGTTCGCGGGCGATAGACCTGACTGTGTCGGTCTGGCCCTTGGTATGTTCGGGGTAGTACGCCTCAATGCCGTCCAGGCCGCCGGCCTGGAGTTCTTCGACGATGCGGAGGCATTTGCTGCCGGTCATGCTATTGCTAGTCATGGGATGCGCCCAGATGCTCACGCCACCAGCGGCGCGAAGCGCCTGCAGGCATTCGGCGGCACTCGGGACTTTGCGGCCGACGTAGGCGGGCTTGCCGCGGCCCAGGTAGCGATCGAAGGCGTTCCGCATCGTCCGGCACACGCCCATGCGGACCATCGCCTTGGCAAAATGCGGCCGCCCCAAAACGGCATTTTCATTGCAGGACCGGACCTGCTCCAGGCTCAAGTCGACACCGACTTCGCTCAACTTCACCAGCATCTGTTCGTTGCGCTGGTGGCGGTAGTCCACCAGCTGCGCCATCAGCGCGCGCAGCATGGCGTTGGCCGGGTCAATCCCCAGCCCCACCAGGTGGTAATGCTCGCCGCTGCTCACCGACCCAGCCAACTCCACGCCAGCAAGAAAAGTGATAGCGGGAAATTTCTTTCCGGCATTCATAAATGCTTCGACACCATCTATAGTATCGTGATCCGTCAATGCGAGAGCGCTAAGTCCCGCGGCGTGAGCCAGAGCCGGCATCTCTTCCGGGGCGACAGTCCCGTCGGATGCCGTGCTGTGGCAGTGTAAATCAATCATCGGATTGGCAGCCTTTCTCATACATCAACCAAGATTTCGCCGCCGCCGAGAGCATTTTTGTCTCGTGTGTGCGGACGCGGGGAATAGCCCCGCCAGGAAACGGGCCAATATAGCTCCGAATTGCGCTGGAAAGGGATTTGGACATGAATCTGCGAGTCGTCAAAGGCGATAATCCCGGTCAGGACATCCCGGTCGATGGCGGCGTTTTCGCCATTGGTCGCGAGAAGGACAACGGCTTCGTCATCAATGACCCGGGCATTTCGCGGCACCACTGTGTCTTCCGCCGCGAAGGCGGCCAGTGGTGGATCGAGGACCTCCAGAGCGTCAACGGCGTTGCCGTCAATGCCGTGAAAATCACAGAGAAGACCCAGCTCAAGCCTGGCGACGAGATCACCGTTTTCAACCACATCTTTGTCTTCGAGCCGATGGACGTGGTACCCGTTGCCGCGAATGGCCTCAAGGTGCGCAAGCTCGAACAACTGCCCGGCGACACGTCGGCCATCGCGCCACCCGGGGCGGTGCCAGCGCCCGCGCCAACTTCAGCGCCAGCGCCCGCCAGCAGCAAGGCTGAACCGGCGGCCAGCAATGGCCCCAGCCCGATCATCCTGATTGTGAAGATCGCCATGCTGTTGATCATCCTGGCCCTTGCCGGCTACATGGCCATGCTGATGTTTTCCGGCGATCCGCAGGCCGGCACCGAGCCCATGGAACTGGCCGCCGCTGGCGAAACCGCCGCCGCCGCTCCCGGCGCTGGGGCAACCGCAACGGCACCCGGCGCCGAACAAACGACGGCACTACTTGACCCGGCGACCCTCGACCAGCTGGAGGCACCCGTTGACGAAGCGCCGATGTTTGCCCCGCTGACCGATGCCGCTCCACAGACCGAGCCTACTCGGCTGCGGCCCCTCCCCCAAGCCAATGCCGGTGAGGGTGAGGGCGACGGCGACGATGACGACGATGGCGCCCCGGCACCACTTGCCACCGGCGCGGCGGTCAATCTCGTCCTGGTGACCAGCGATCCCAGCGCTGCCGAGGTCTATCTTGACGACCAGCCCGTCGGGACGACGCCCTTGTTGCTGCGTGATGCGTCTCCTGGACGGCACATGCTGGCCTTGCGCAAGGACGGCTACGAAGACCTCACCCGGCAGATACAGGTCCCGGATCAGCTGCCGAGCCGGCCCTATCAACTGCGGCTCAAGGCCGGCACGCTGCTGATCACTTCCGAACCCAGTGGCGCCTGGGTGATGCAAGGCCGGCACTTCCTCGGTTTGACGCCATTGCTGCTTAGCGACCTGCCCGCCGGCGAACACGAATTCATCTTGCGTGGTCCCGGCTGCGAGCCCCAGAAAGTCGCGGCGTCAGTCAACCCCGCCGCCGGGGAAACCGTGCGCGCCGAACTGGCTTCGCTGCTCGGCAATATCGAGCTAAACAGCCGGCCACCCGGCTGCCGAGTGTATCTCGATGGCGTCCTCATGGGCGAAACTGCCGAGATGGAGGGAAACCCCATGCGCGCCGCGCCCTTTATCCTCAAATCCCTGACCGCAGGCCCGGCCTTACTGAAAGTCGAGCATCCCAGTGGCATCAACGTCACGGGCAAAATCACGATCCCCAAGGGCGGCACCGTCCGTCAACAGGCGGCCCTGTGGGTGCCGACCCACCGCCTCACCCTCATTGACGGCGCAGTCAAGTTCGGACTCCTCCTTGAAGAAAACGAGCTTGGCGACGTGGCGCTGGAAGAAGTCGGCCGGCGCAGCGCTCGCTACCTCAAACCACAGATCGCCGAACTGCATCGCCTGAGCAACGCTGAAATCACCGATTACATCGCCCAAAGCAACAAAAGTCGCCAAGACGCGGCCGCTGGCGCCGGCGGCGAAGCCTTGGAACTGGCCCGCAAAGACGACCTGGTCATGAGTGTCGCCGATATGCTCCAGGACCTGCGGCGGCTGACCATCAACGACTTCAATGCCGCGTATCGCGACAAGCAAATACGCATCAGCGGCAACTCGTCAACGCGCTATAAAGACAACACCGAGACCATTGTCGTCGAGTTCGGCACCAAGGCCATTCGCTGCACATTTGAAAAAAACACGCCCAACGAAGACTGGGAGATCATCTCCCAAGCCGCCAAAGCCAAGACGCCCATATCCGTCCGGGGCTTTTGTGAGGGTCTCAAAAACGACATTGTCGTCATGAGCAACTGCTCGCTGGTCATGGGATTCCAATAGCCGCGCAGAATACGGAATCAAGATGGGAAGGGAAGCGCAAGAGGCAAACAGGAACCGGTCTGTAGCGCTTCAACTGTATTATGAGTATTGAAGGGCAACTCAGCGACTACAAATCCCTGCGGGCTATCACCGGCAATAACTCCGAATGGGCAGAGCTGGCCAAGGATTGTGTTGCCTTTGCCAATGCCCAGGGTGGACAGCTGCGAATTGGTATTGAAGATGGCGCAAGCGAGCCTCCTGCAGGGCAAAGTGTTCCAACAGAGTTGATCGAAAAAGTTCGTTCCAGAATTGGCGAATTAACAGTCAACGTGACGGTTGGCGTACAACTCCACCGATCGATAGCCACTGGCGGAGAGCATCTGGTGATTAGGGTTTCGCGTTCCGTTTCACCGGCTTCGACAACTGACGGGCGTTTTTACCTACGGGTGGGCGACGCCTGCAAGCCGCTGGTCGGCGAGGAGGTGCAGCGGCTGCTGGCAGAACGCAGCGCCCAGCCATGGGAAACCTTGACCTCGTTGGGGGTCTCGCGAAACGAATATGACCCAGCCCTTCTTGCGTATTTCGTTTCCGGCATCCGTGCATCCAACCGGGTCAAGGCTTGCATCAAGGAAAAAAGCGACGAAGAGCTGCTCGACCACTATTATCTAGCCATTGGGACTCAGCTAACCAACCTGGGTATCCTATGTGTAGGCCGCCGCGAACACCGCGCTCAACTCGGTTCCGCGCCGATCATCCAGTCCATCAAGTACGACGAGGCTGGGCGCAAGGTCAACAAGCTGCTCTGGGACGATCACACCTTGTCCCCGATGCAACTGGTTGATGTCGTTTGGCGGGACATTGCTGAATTCCGGGAAAGTTACGAATTGCCGGATGGGCTTTTCCGCCAACATCTTCCTGTCTACGATGATCGCGTTGTTCGTGAATTTCTGGTCAATGCCCTAGTTCATCGCCCCTACACTCAGCGCGGAGACATCTACATAAATTTGCACCCTGACCACCTAGAAGTAATCAACCCCGGCCGGTTGCCATTGGGAGTAACCCCGCAGAACATCCTTCATCAGTCCGTTCGACGCAACAATGAATTGGCGCGAGTTTTTCATGATCTCGGGCTAATGGAGCGTGAGGGCAGCGGTTACGATCTGGTGTACGAGGTGCTTCTTTCGCAGGGCCGTCCTTTGCCACAACTTGTTGAAGGGCCAGATTACGTAAAGGTGGTCGTTGAAAAGCGCATCGTTAAGCCCGAGGTGATCGACTTTCTGGTGAAGGCCGATCAGAGCTACCAGCTCCGGCAGCGCGAACGAATCGTACTCGGATTGTTGGCACAGAGTGAAGGCTTGACGGCGCGTGAACTGGCCGTCGCATTAGAACTGCCCGATACTGACAAAATAGCGGTCTGGCTGGGCCGCCTGCCGGAAATCGGCATTGTGCGGCAGACCGGGCGCACCAAGGGCACGCGCTATTTCGTGGAACCTGAGTTCTTGCGGCGGCAGGAGTTTCCCAGCCGAACCAGCTTGGCTCGTATCGAACCACACCGCTTGGATGCCTTGGTACTTGAGGATATTTCGCGATATCCGGGAGCGGCAATAAGCGAGATTCATGAAAGAATAGGGTCGGAAATCAAGCGGCGACAGGTCAAACTGGCGTTGGACCGCCTTTGTGCCACTGGTAAGATGCGACCGGTAGGAGACAAGCGTGGCCGGAAGTACTGGGCGAGATAATGGATGATTATCGACGGAATCATCGCCAATAAGCAATACGCGTCGATAGTTTGCGTCGATAATTCACGCTAATTTATTTGCAATCAATTATTTACACTATTGACGTATGATGACTTGCGGTCAAATACAGGAATAACGTGGAGTCTTAACCGACATGTCCCCACCTCTCCACGGAAGAACCTCTCATTCAGCAGACCATCATCGGGCTCATGGGAGTATCTGTGCTGCCCAGCTGAAATTCCTGCTGCCTCTCCATCTGCCGCAGGCCGTAGACAAGCGCAAGCCAGTTGCGGGCCTGGCGGTGCCCGCTGCATAAGAAACCGCCCCTTGCCTTAACGCCGCCCTCACACTACGAACGCGTCCATAGCGTCCATCGCGGTAATCGCTCTCGCCGGGAGGCCTGCGCTCAGTATTCGACGGCGACCAGCTGTGCCAAGACGAGTTTCGGCAGCGTGAATGACAGCACGCCGTTTTGCCACTGGTGGGGCACGTCGCTGCCTTCGGGTGCGAGGACGACTCGGCGGGGCTGTTGCTTGGCGCGGAAGGACACGGCGATATCCTGGAGGGGGACGACGTCCTCAATCACTTCAACGGCGCCGCGTTTGACTGGGGCAGCGTAGAGGAAATGGAGCACGTGGCGTTTTTCGCTGGCCTGCCAGGTCACGGCGCTGCGTCCGCAAGACGGCAGGGCGGCCTGGAGCAGCGGCTGGGCGTAAAGCCGTTGCAGGCAATTGCTGACCACTTGGCGGTGTTGGCGCATGCCTTCGGCGTCATACATGCTGAAAATGGGATGTGCCAGGTAGATGATGCGCCCTTTCTGGAGGGCGGCCGGCCAATCCACCTGCCCCCCAGGAGGCGTATTGCGATGTGAGCAGAAATGCGCGTAAGTGCGGTTGAACTGCGGCTGGATAGTATGAGCCAGCACGTCGGCGTCCCTGACCTTGGCTTTAATGCCGCTCTGGTAGAGCAGCACGGGTGAGCGCACCATGCCTTCGCTGAGCGCATCAGTGACATCAAGGTACTCGACATCAAAAGGCGAGGCTCCCTCGCAGTCGGCGCCGATATCCAGGGCAAATGACCAACCGTCGCTGGCCACGCCGCTCTCATAAGACATAAGCAGGGCGCCGCCGTTTTTGAGGTAGCGCGTCAGTTTATCGCGCACGCCGTGGTCCAGGCGCCCCTTGTCCGGCATAATGATCAGCCGGTAGGGCGCAAAGTCCATGGTTTCGTCAATGACAGCGTGGGGTACCTGCAGTTCCATAAGCATCTTGCCGGCGCCCTGGATGGCCTGCTGGCCAGTACGGCTGAAAAACATCTCCATGGTACCGAGGATGGCGACATCCGAGTAGGGACGGGCGCCTTTGAGCCAATCTTCGCGCTCTTCGAGGTATGCGTAGGCATCGCCAATAACCCGATATGTTTCCGGATCCATGTAGCCGGACGGATGCAGCTGGTCGCCCGTGCAGGTCAGACAGCCCAGACTGGCAATCTGCGCGCATTCGTAGCGCAACGCGACGGGGTCTTTGAAGCCACCGAATTCGCCCCAGGATTTGTGAAATTTACCGGTCATGCCCACGACTTGCAGATCATCGTTCAGCGCAGTGAAATAGCGCGCATTGGGCGGAAAGTGGTCGTAGCCCCAGCCGCCCGTCGGTAACGACTCGATTTCAATGTGGCTGTCGAAGGGATAAATGTCATGACGGGCGCGGAGGCTCGACCCGTTGTGGTACACGGTCAATGACGGATCGACGCCCCACACCAGCTTGGTGGTCGCCTCCAGATAATTGGCATAGACGCCGGCGGCGAACTTCTTCTGGTCGGCCGCATTTTCGGGATTGAGCCCGGCGGCCAGCATGTCTGCGCGGCACTTGTCGCAGAGGCAGACCGTCTCGCCAGTGATGTCGTACCAGATGCCATTGGGGCGATAGCGTGTGAGGACATCGCGGGTCACGTCCAGCACCACCTGCAGGTAGTCCGTATTCAGGCACATGCGCTTCCAGCCCCAAGGGCGGGGGCTGTCCGGATGGCCTTCCGGCGGGCTGTTGACGAACTTGCCGTCGGCGCTGCGCACGCACCACTCGGGATGCTCGCGGCTGGCCTTGTCATTCCAGCCGACCGTGATGTAAATCTCGGCGTTGATGCCTTCGCGGCGGCAGACATTGAGCATGCCGCCGACCAGATCCTGGCGCAGCTGCGGATGGCTCAGCCCGCGCACTGCGTCGGGATAATAACACCAGCCGTGGTGGCAGTAGGCGAAGAAATTGATGGAGCGCACCCGACCGCGTTTCAGCATCGCGGCAAACTGCTCTTCACTGAATTCGGCGCCAACGTCCTGGCAATGTTCGGAGGTGTGGAAGTCGAGGTGGATTTGCCGGTCGGGCAGTGCTGTTTTGAACATGTTGTGGGGGCTCTCCGCATGGGCGGCCCGAGCGGCCGCACGTGGTGTTGGGTTAATCGGCGTTAATGACTACGGCGATGCCGCTGTCGGTCTTATTGAGCGTAACGGGGCCGACCTTGGTGGCTTTGGCAGGGCGGTCGGCCAGGGCGGGTATATCGATAGTGGCTTTGATGTCTTTGCCGTCGACTTTGGCGATCAGCTCATAGCTGCCCACGAAGGCGTCGAGCGCGGTCGTACCGTCTTCGCCAGTGACCAGGTCGGCCTTCGTCAGCCATTCCTCCGTCAGCAGTTTGACGAGCATGGCGCCAGCCGCGCGCGGGGTGAAATCGGCATTGACGTAGGCCATGTTGGAATTGAGCAGCGCTGGCGCCCACTGTTCGGCGATGGATACGCTCGCCACTGCGGGATGGGAAAAGAACAGCAGCAGATAATCGCGAAGCATATCCGCCTGCCGTTGTTCGTCATCGGTATTCAACGACAGCCCGGCGATATGAATGGGCAGTGACAGCCGGCCGCTGATTTGGTCGAGGCGTTTTTCCATGGACTGCGGGCCGACGTCAAGACGCTTAAGCGTCGCGCCCATGACAATGCCATCGACTTTGGTGCCGCCCTGGTTCAGCCAGTCGACGAGCTCAATGGTATCGGACAGGGGCACGTCAGACAGCGCCGTCAGCGACTGGATGTCGCTCACCATGAGCTTGGCTTCTGGCGCGGCCTTGCGGGCGATCTGGAAAGCCCGGGACATGCTATCGACACCGATGTAGTCGTAGATCTCGTAGTAGTCGATGCCGCCGTGAAGCACGGACCATTCGGCCACGCCGGCCTGGTGCTTTTCGGCCAATTTGCGGATATGGCCGACGAGGGCGTTGGTCAACGCTTCGCGGTCCATGTTGCGGCAATTTACTGGCGCATAGTGATAGGCGGGGACGTAAAGCGCATGCCCGCGCACGGCGAGACCCGCCGCGCGCGCGGCGGCGACCAAGGCACTGTCCACGTCCTTGCCCCACACGCTGCTGTCACGCCAGATCAGACCGTCGTAGAACGTGATGAATTGATAGAGGCTGCTTTTTTGGAAAATCCACTCGCGGTATTTTGGCAGTTCCGCCTGTTGTTCCTTGATTTGGCGGGCCAGTTCGGCCAGGGCAGGTTTGGCCAGCACTTCCGGTGCCAGCAGGGCCATGGACGCCTCGACGCCGAAGCGGAAAGGCCGGGCCGTTTGCCGCAGGGACACGCTGACGCCGGGGAGGCCTTTGCCGCCCTTCTGCACAGAGACGGTCACCGGCAGCTGCCGGACCTTGGCCAGCCGCGCCTCCTGGATGCCGCGCCAGTCCTTATCGTAGAAATCGCCGCCCAGCACTGGCGTGGCGTTGGTCACCAGCGTTTCGGGGTTGACATCGGCCGGGACCATGACGGCTGAAAGGCGCCGCAGTTCCAGTACGCCAGTCTGCTCGGCAAGGTGGAAAGAGAAGGCCGTCTGCGCTGGCTGGAAGGTCTGGTGTACCGGCACGGCCATGCGCACTTCGTGCCAGCTGTCCACCGGCGATGACACATGTAGGGAGAGCAGCTTGGGCCAGGGCGACACTTCCTGCTGCCAGTAGAAATTGAACGAATAACCGGCAGTGATTTTATACTCGAAACTCACATAGACCGTGCTGCCCTTTTCAACCACAGTTTCAACCTTCTGCAGCAGTTCCATGGTCCAGGGCCGCGGTGAAGTCTGATTCACCTTGATGCGCAGACTGTTGACCTCGCCTTCCTCCTTGGCCTTGATGACCGAGATGGTGCCGAGGCCACCGCTGCGTGGCGACCATAGCGCCAGACCGCCGGCCTCGTCGTCAAAGCCGGCGTTGCGCAACAGCTGCTGCCCCGTCGGCAGCGGCGGCAGCTCTTCCTGCGCAAACAAAGCCGGTACTGCCAGAGTGAATCCCATGACGAGTGTTGCCACCAGACCGAAATTTATCTTCATGCCATCGCCTCCAGTTTCCTGAGCAGCCCGAAGCCGCTCCGAGTGATGTCAAGTGTCTTTATCTATATGCCAAATGCCAAACGCTATCGCCAGGCATTACATCCGGGCCCCTAATTCCATGTTGACGACAATGCGCAGGCTGGCTGAACGAATACCGACCTGGGAAAAGGGGGTCAGCTGCGTCATCTGCCGCAACAGCGCTTCGACAGAACGATTCATCGCATCGGAATTGGATCGCTTGGTCAGCTTCCAGCCTGCGACACGACCATTGGCCAGCACCGTGAAAGTCACTTCCACCGGCGTCGGCCAGGACTGCTGCAATTCACCCCGTGACGGCTGCTGCCAGCGGGCATAAAAGAGCGGCCGGACAACCTGCTCCGCGTAGTTCAGCTCATCCGCTTCTTTCTGCGCGTCAATGGCCGCCGGCGAAACTCCGGGCACCGTCGTGGTTTTGGGGAGACCGCGAGTAAAGGCATCGGCCAACTCAGACTCGCTACGACGAGGCGCTGAAGGCGCGCGTGGCGCCGTCGGTTGGCTCGGCGCGGTCTTCGTCTCAGCGGCCGCCAGACGCTCGCGCAATAACTCACGATGGGTCTTCGCCGGCGTGGGCTTCGGGGGTGCCGGCGTGGGCTTCGGGGGTGCGGGCGTGGGCTTCGGGGGCACCGGCGTGGGCTTTGGCGGCTCGGGCTTCGGGGGCACCGGCTCGGGCTTCGGGGGCACCGGCTCGGGCTTCGGCGGCTCGGGCTTTGGCGACTCGGGCTTCGGCGGCACCGGCTCGGGCTTCGGGGGCACCGGCTCGGGCTTCGGCGGCTCGGGCTTCGGCGGCTCGGGCTTCGGCGGCTCGGGTTTTGCGACTGTGGGAGGCGCGTCTGGGACCGCTTCGGGCTCAGCAGCCGAAAGCAGCCGAACTTTAATAGTTTCCAGTTTTTTCGGCGGGGTAACGACAGCGACGAAAAACAGGAAGGCAATGGCACCGATATGAATGGCCACGCTGGCCACATACGCACCAAAAGACCTGACTGTTTTCATTTCCGGGTCCATCACCGTCACAAGAATCCTTTGCGTTATCAGGAAAAAAGGCTGGTAACAGCGTCTGACCGACTCTGCGTGGCACCGTGTGCTCCGGCCGTTCTTGGCGTCAAGGGTATAACCTAAGGCCTGAAGTCGCTGCTGCCACATCAGCGGCGCCGGAAGTGGCCGCGCCGGTGAAATCGGTCAGCGATTGATATTAGATGCACGACATGCCCCCCCTCCGACGCAGTGAGACGGGACGTGCCGAACCAATGTGGCGCCCTCCAGGCGCAATTTTAAGTTATCGTCACACCCCTGGTTGCGGCGCCCTCCGGGCGCCTCACCAGGGGTTATGCATGGTCCGGCCCTCCGGGCCGAACTTGGCCGATCAGACGACTTGCTTTGTTCGATTCGGGCCGAAAACCACCATCATTCGATGGCTATGTTTCTGCGCCGTAACAGATGGTTAGCTTTGTTCGATTCGGGCCGAAAACCATCATCATTCAATGGCTATATTTTTGCGCCGTAGGCGCTTAACCATGCTTAACCCCAGGCTTTAGCCTGGGGACGCAGCCTGCCAACAGACTGTGCCTCGTAGAGGCACCACAGTTTTGGTTATCAATGACTCCTATGAAACCGATGCTCTTCATTTAACGGTATCCATGGCACTTGTTGTTTCAACCAAGCAGCCTTTTCTCGTCGTGCATTTCCGCCGCGAGGCGGCAGAAGCGCTGAAAGCGCGAAATATGATAGCCCAGGGCAAGCGGCGCCGAAGGCGCGAGCCGCCCTGGGTAGCGCGCCATATTGGTCCGTGTTCCTCAGCCTCTTTGGCTTCAGTCGGCGAAGCTGACTGGAGCCAAAGAGGCAATGGAACTCATTGATTGCTGCGGCAATTTTGCGCTGTGACCCTTCGTCGCAGGTCTTTTAGGCCGCCCCTTCAGGGCTCTTTTGGGATGGGGCACCTTACCCAGGGCGACGCGCCCTGCGGGCGCTTGCCCTGGGCTATCTTAGGGCGCACCTTCGGTGCTCAAAACCTCGGCGAATGATCTTGTGCATGGTTACCAATCAACTCATCGCCGGCGATTGCCGCATGCTATGTGAAGAGCATTGCTCCTATGAAATCCGCTGCCTGGTTAGCCACCTATGTGTAATGGCTGGGCGGCGGTCGGCCGTGGGTTTCCTGCAAATTGTCCCCGGTGTTTTCCCCACCGGGGTGGTTACTGACCGATTACCGCACGGGACGCGGTCAGAGCCGTTTGCCCGGCGTAACTCGTTCTGCTTGGGTAACGAGCGAAATAGTCTCGACATTGGCGTGTTTGGCGGCCCGCATGATTGCGATCACATCTTCATAGGGCCTGGCGCCATCCGCGCGAATGAGCAGGGACATATTGGGGCGCTGAGCGCGCAGGGAGCTGAACAGTGCATCAAGCTCGTTGAACTGTATCTTCTGGTCGAAATACAGCACCTGGCCCTCGCGAGTGAGGTGGATGACTACTGACTGGTCTTTGGCGCTCGCCTCGTTCTGCTTGTTGTTCAGCTCGGGCGGCGTGGCATCGACTTTGGTCGAATACTCCAACACCGGCACAGTGATGACAAAGATGATCAGCAGCATGAAGGTCAGATCCATCAGCGGTGTGATGTCGATCTCCGACTTCAGCTTGACTCGGGATGTGCGTCGTCTTGGCATTACTTCGTTGGCTCCATATCATCACGCCCTAAGGCGATACACGGTCATCGGCCAGCATGGGCCACTCGCAACAAGGACAACGGGCTTGGCGTACGCCTTTGCCTCAATCAGCGACCTTGAACCTTGCCGCCGCTAAGCCAGCGGCGCGTCGGAAGCGGCGCCGCGGCCGCTCGTCATTGCAGTTGGTCGCCGCTACTGCCGCTCATCGTCATCGGCGCGGCCTCTGGTGCCGTCATCACATTGACCCGTGCCGATGGCTTGTCCGCATCTTCCAGACGGATGCTGGCGAGAAAGTCATCGACAAAGGTTTCCATTTCGACCATGGTCGCCTGGACGCTGCTGACGATGGCGTTGTTGCCAATCAGCGACGGAATGGCCACGACCAGGCCGGCGACCGTCGTCAACAAAGCGCCGCTAATCCCTGGTGCGATGGCACTGAGTTCCGGCGTGCCAGTCTGAGCGATGCCAATGAAGGTCGCCATCACGCCCCACACTGTCCCGAACAAACCTAAAAAAGGCGACAGCGAGACGATGGTCGAGAGAAAAACCAGGCGGTCCTCGAGGATCAGCGTCTGAATGTTCAGCGCGCGATTCATCGTGCTGCGGATCTTATCCATCTCAGCGCTGCTGAGCTCGCGTGGCAGATGACAGTGGCGGAAAAAGGCACTCTGCCGGTCAGGATGGATTGAGCACACCGCAAACAGTTCTTGAATGCCCGCCGAGGCGATTTCCTTCATCGGGCCGTGGATGTCATCCAGGTGTTGCCCCATACCGACCGGCGATTTCACCCGTTCGTACAAGCGCAGGAACTTCTTGCAGGACTTTCTTACCGCCAGCACGCCGAAGCCCTTGTCAAGCATGAGCCCCCAGGCATAGAGACTCATGAAAAACAGTAGAATGACAATGCCTTTGCCGACCTGGTCACTTTGGAAAAACGCATACTTGAGTGTTTCAAATAGGCCCATGGGGTCACTTGTCCTTTAGCTGTTGGAACTCCCTGCCGCCGACAATTCGGCGGCGAGCTGCAAAAATTGCGCTGGGGTAATATCCTCGGCGCGGGCCCCTTCGGCAAGCCCCGCCGACACAAATGCCTTGGCGACGGCAGCGGCCGGATAGGCCGTGCTCAGAAGCCGCCGCGCCTGCTTGCGGCGTTGGCTGAAAGCCAGCGTCGCCACCCTCGCCGCCGCCGTCCACTGCGCCGGCGAGGGCCGGTCCGCCCGCAAGCGCAGGCGGACAAACGCGGACATGACGTCCGGCGGAGGGAAAAACACCGCTGGCGGCACGGTCCGCACCAGCGTCATGTCGTAGCGCAGCGCCAGTCGCACCGTCAGCACGCCATAGTCTTTACTGTGCGCTGCCGCCGTCAGGCGATCAGCCATTTCCTTTTGCAGGAGCACATGCATGTCCTGCGGCGGATTGGCTAGCGAGCCCATCGTCGCCAGGAAAGGCGAACTGCAGGAATAGGGCAGGTTGGCCACGCAGCGATAGGGTTCGGCGCCCATCAGCGCAGCGTAGTCTTGCTTGCAGGCATCGCCCTGGATTAGCCGAAAATGCGGTGCCAGGTGGCCGTAGGTCCGCTCAATGTAGCCCGCCAGGCGCCAGTCGAGCTCCACCGCCGTAACCTCACAGCCGGCAGCCAGCAGCCGCGATGTCAGCACGCCCGTGCCCGGACCGACCTCTAGCACCCGCTCGCCGGGGCGCAACTCGGCGCCCTTCACCAGCGCGTCGAGCAAATTGGGGTCCAGCAGAAAATTCTGTCCGAGCCGGCGGCTGGGATGCACGCCGAGCTCAGTCAATAAAGTACATAATTCCGTCTTATTCATGCTTGTCCATCGCGCCCTGGCTACGCCGGGCGCGTCGGGCCTATTCAATGTTCATGATTTGTTCGCGGATGCGCGCCAGTTCGGCCTTGAGGGCCAGCGCCCAGTTCGAGATACTCAGGTCGGCGGTCTTGGCGGCCAGGGTGCTGACCTCGCGGTTCATCTCCTGTCCGAGGAAATCCAGGTTGCGGCCGGGGTCGTTGTTGCTGACCAGCAGCTCGCCATACTGGTCGAGGTGACTGCGCAGCCGCACGAGCTCCTCAGTGATATCGGCGCGTTCGGCGAAAAAGGCCAGTTCTTTGGCGAGGCGCTCGTCGTCGAGGGTCAGTTCGACGCCGAGGGCGGCGATGCGCTCGCGCAGGCGTTGTTTCTGGAGCAGGAGCGCTTCGTCGCCCCGCGCGGTGATTTTGTCCACCAGGTCAATCATGGTCTGTCGGCGCATCAGCAGGTCTTCCTGCAGCTTGACGCCCTCGCGGTTGCGCATGTCGTCCAGCGCGGTCAAGGCGTCTTTGAGGGCGGCGACGGCGAGGTCCTTGAGGGGCTCGTAGGGCGAACTGGCGGCTTCGACGACGACGCCGGGCACCGATAGGATGTCCTGCAACGTAATTTCGCCGTTGATGCCGGTCTTTTTGGCGACTTCGCGCAAATTGGCGGCGACGTGGCAGGCCATATCTAGATCGACTTGCGCCATTTGTTTGCGCGCGGCGGGGTTGAGCACGTAGCTCAGTGCGACATAGAGACTACCGCGGGACAGTTGATCCTGTATCTGCTGGCGCAGCACGGGTTCAAGCATACTCAGTTCGCGGGGGATGGCGAAGCGCATATCCACTTGCTTGCGGCTGTTGACCGCCGATACTTCCACGGTCACCTGATTGCCATCGGCCGATGTAGTTGCGCGACCGTAGCCTGTCATGCTTTTCATGCCAAATATCCTTCTTTCAACGCGTTAAGCGGCGCCATCGCGGCTGGCTTAGAACAGCTCCGGCTGCCGGGGCTGTTCACTGACATCGCCGCCTATGCCTTTTATGCCGAAACGCATTTCGGCCTTATTGGTGACGACCCGTCCGGCAGGCGTCCGCAGGAGATACCCCTCCTGTATCAAATAGGGCTCGTACACATCTTCAATGGTGCCTTCTTCTTCGCCAACGGCCACGGCGAGGCTCTTCAAGCCAACCGGCCGCCCGCGGAATTTGACCAGAATGGCCTCGATGATGCGATTGTCCATTTCGTCCAAGCCGTCCTTATCGATATCGAGCATGGTCAATGCCTGGTCAGCGACAGGGCCGGTAATGATGGACTCGCGGCGCACTTGCGCGAAGTCGCGCACCCAGCGGATGAGGTTGTTGGCGATGCGCGGCGTGCCGCGGCTGCGCCGCGCAATCTCGTGCAGGCCGGCGGTATCAGCGGCGATATTGAGCACATCGGCGCTGCGAGTGAGGATTTTCTCCAGCTCGTCCACGCGATAATAATCCAGCCGGCAAGTCATGGTGAAACGCGAACGCAATGGCGAGGAGAGCTTGCCCTGGCGCGTGGTCGCGCCGATCAGGCAGAATTTGGGTAGATTCAGTCGCACCGAACGGGCGCCGACGCCCTGTTCGAGCATGATGTCGATGACGAAGTCCTCCATAGCGCTGTAGAGATACTCCTCGATCTGGATGGGCAGGCGGTGAATCTCGTCAATGAAAAGAATGTCGCCTTCATTCAGGCCGGTGAGCATGCCGGCGAGGTCGCCGGGCTTCTCAATGACGGGCCCGCTGGTGGATTTGATGCCCGAGCCGCGCGCGTTGGCGATGATATTCGCCAGGGTGGTCTTGCCCAGGCCAGGCGGGCCACAGAGCAGAATGTGCGACAACGCTTCGCCGCGGTTTGTTGACGCCTCGACCATGATGCGCAGGCGCTCTTTCACCCTGTCCTGACCGGGAAAATCCGCAAAGACCTGCGGGCGCAGCGTGGCCTCGAAGTTCTCTTCGCGGGCATTCAGCTCAGATGTAATAAAACGTTCATTTGCCATGGTCGCGTATCTGCTGCCTACTTCTGGCGGATGGTGCCCGGCTGGCTGGCCGCTGCGGTCACGAATTTAAAATCATCAGCGCTTTACGAATCAGCGCTTCGGAGCCCAACGGCTGCTTGCCGGCATCGTCACAGAGTTTCTGAACGACCTTGGTGGCGACGTCATGCTTGAAGCCCAAAGTGCCCAGCGCCGCAATGGCATCCTGCGCATCGCGAGGCAGCGCGCCCGGCGCTGTAGTCCCGTCGGCCCCCGCACCGCCAAAGGCCGCTGCCGGCGACACCGCCGTGACCTTGTCGCGCAGTTCCACCACCATGCGTTCGGCTGTGCGTTTGCCCACGCCGCTGATCTTGGCCAGGCTCTTCAGGTCGCCATCGGTAATGGCACCACAAAAACCGTTCACACTCATGCAGCTGAGGACGTTCAAGGCCAGGCGCGGACCAATGCCGCTGACGTGCTCAATCAGCAAGCGGAACAGCTCGCGTTCCTCCTTGCTCACAAAGCCAAAGAGGATGATGGCGTCTTCGCGCACATGGGTGTGGATCAGCAGCGTGACCGGCTCACCAAGCAGCGGCATCTTGTCGAAGGTGCTTAAGGGCACCGTCACCGCATAGCCGACGCCATGGACATCAACGACGACTTCCGTCAGGTCGCATACGGCGAGCTTGCCGCTCAGCTGCGCTATCATGGCACCGTCCTATTCTCTGAAATACACTAAAAAAGACCGCCCTTCAAGATAAATCTGCCAGCACGCATTACAACTATCACCAGGCTAACTGACGACGCTTTTTGAGGCCCGGGCCAAGCGACGGGGGGGGAGTATGGGACGAAGGGGAGGAGTATGGGACGTATGGGACGTATGGGACAAATAGGACGTATGGGTTTGATCAGTCTGATCGGTCTGATCGGTCCGATCAGTCCGATCGACGACTGACCGACGACTGATCGACGACTGACCGACGACTGACCGACGACTGATCGACGACTGATCGACGACTGACCGACGACTGACCGACGACTGATCGACGACTAACCGACGGCTGACCGACGGCTGACCGACGGCTGACCGACGGCAATTACCTTCGCGCGCCTTCGGCGCTGCCTTCAGAATGTGCGTTGGAGGGCGACGACGACGCCTTGGATGACCAGGTCATCGAGCGGGTAGAAGCGTGACTTGTAAGCCGGGTTCGCGGGTCGCAGCTCCCATTTGCCGTCGCTCAAGTACAACGACTTGACAGTAGTTTCACCGTCAACCATGGCGATGACGACATCACCGATGGATGCGGTTTCGGTTTGCTTGGCGATAAGCAGATCGCCATCCATGATGCCGAGATCGCGCATGCTTTCACCCTGGACCCGGAGGCCAAAGAGCTTATGACCACCGGTCTGTCGCGGCAACAGCGTCGGGTCGAAGGAGATGTGCTGTTCGACGTGTTCTTCGGAGAGCAACGGTGCACCGGCGCTGATGCGGCCGAGAATGGGAATGCTCAGCGACAGCGAGAAATGCCGCGGTTTGTTGCTCTGCGTCAAGGCGAGGCTACGAGCCTTGGACGAGCGGTTCACGTAGCCCTTGCGCTGCAGGGCGCGAATGTGGGAAAATACCGTCGCCGACTGGACTTGAAAGTGGTCGCTGATCTCAAAAATCGTCGGTGCCATGCCCTCTCGATGGGTGAATTCGGAGATGTAGTCCATGATCTCCTGTTGCTTGTCAGTCAGTCCTTTCATCGCTGCGCTCCCTTCATTTGCAGTCAACGCACTCTCTGGACCACGCCTGCGGCTTAAAGCGCCAGCATGCGTCATTGGAACTATATTAGGCCCCGCTGGTCAACAGCTCGCAAGGCGGGTGGCCTGAAAAATACCACAATTATATTAGCATATATTTATATGCATGTCAAGAGAAAGTGCTGTCCTGGTGAGGTTAATTTTTGTGCGTAAGCCATTCTTTTTTGTGCAACGGCTGGTTTTTGCCCTGCTGTTGCCGGCAATTGTGATGACCACGGCGCGAGGAGCCGAGGCCGGTGGCGATGCCGCGCAACCAGCGTCCTCGGCGGCGGCGCTGGTCGCGACCCGGCCGGAGATCCGCATTGCGCAGCTGTCGCCGAGCGGTGACCCATGGCGGCGCAATTACGCCAATGCCTTGCAGTCGCTGCTCAGCCATGTTGCCGAGAAGACCTACACCAACGTGGTGCCCGAGCCGGTGCTGATCAACGATTTTACGGACGAGCGCCTGCTGGAATGCCCCTTCGTCTATGCCAATTTCGCCGATCGCGAGGACTGGACTTTCAGTCCCGCCGAGCAGGCCGCGTTACGGCATTATCTGCAACATGGCGGCTTCATCTTCATTGACGCGGGCATTACGGCGTCCTTCCTGCGCGATCATCCCGAGCTCGGTCAGCATCACAGTTACGCCGAATGGGATGCCAGCCCGCAGATCAAGGAGGCCTTCGCCGCCGTCTTCCCCGGCAAGGAATTCCAGCCGTTGCGGCGCAACGACCCGCTGTTCCGCGCCTTCTACCAGGGCCTGCCGGACACGTCGCTCCTGCCCGACACCGTTCGCACTTACACCGAAGAGGAAAAATGGCCCGACGGCACCTACTCGGCCGCGGCCCTGCGCATCAACGGCCGCATCGCTGTGCTGACCACGCCCATCATCGCCATGGGCTGGGGCAAAAATTCGCTGGGACAGTGGACGACCACCATTCGCTTCCGCGTCCTCGAAGGCACCAGCGGCCTGGACAGCTATCTCGAAAAAGCCGCCTACAGCGGCGCGCGCTTCGAAGTGGTGCGCGAAGACGGCGGCAAGGACGTTATCTACTGCCAGGAACAGGCCCTGCCCGCCTGGGCCAATGAGCCAGGCGGCAAATGGCGCGTCTTCAGATACTACGGCAGCCGCGAAATCAGCGATTTTGCCCACGTCTTCTACACCCGCCTGGGCACGAACATACTGGTCCACGCCCTCACCAACTGACAGGGCCGCGACTGAAGCGTGATATGTTCACCAGTACCGGCGACAGCGGCGCTGCGCTTCGGCAGCCGTTTATTTCCATGCCTGACGAAGCAGCTCAGCGGTAGCATCCAGCGCTTCCGGGACGACGCGCGGCCCGCCCAGTACGGGCATGAAATTGGTATCGCCCTGCCAACGCGGCACGACGTGGCCGTGGATGTGGTCTTTGACGCCAGCGCCAGCGGCTTCGCCCACATTGAAGCCGACGTTGAACGCCTGCGGCTGCATGACGGCGCTAAGCACGGCCTGGGCTTGAATGAGCAGATCCATCATTTCAGCGCGTTCATCGGCATTGAGTTCGCCCATGGTAGCCAGGTGCCGATAGGGCGCCACCAGCAGATGGCCGGAGTTGTATGGATAGTCATTGAGCAGGACAAAGGCGTGCCGGCCTTTGTAAATCACGTGGTCGCCCAGACAGTCCCGCGCGCCCTTCACGCAGAAAAAACACTCGCCGCTCTTGGGGCCGCGAATATAGTCGATGCGCCAAGGCGCCCATACCGGCCGAGTGTCGGCCACGTAATCATGCCGTTCTGCTGACATACAATGCTGCCTTTCCGGTCTGCCGTGGAGATGTTAAGCGCGTTACTATAAGGCCGGACAGCTCGACACAAAAGTCCGCAAGGGCAGGAACCCGTTTCGTGGATAATCGGTCACCCATTGAGAACGGACGCCCAGACATGTCACGACGTCACCCCCGGGTAAGTAAGTGAGTTCCATTGCCTCTTTGGCCCCAGTCAGCTGCGCCGACTGGAGCCAAAGAGGCCGAGGAACACGGACGTAGTCGCCGTTGTACCCAGGGCGGCGCGCGCTTTCAGCGCTGCTTGCCCTGGGCTGGTATGTTTCGCGCTTTCAGCGCTTCTGCCGCTTCGCGGCCAGGGAAACGGGCGCGTTTGACTCAGCCAGAAGCTCTGTGGTTTAATTCTCAATGGGTGACCGATTACTTTCGTGGGTGCTTATTGCGTCGTCTTCTCCGCGGCCATAGCCATGGCGCGTTGTAGCGCCATGGCGGCCGCAGCAGTCAGAGCCAGTTCGAAGTCGGCGAGGGCTTCCGGATGTTGTTCGCCAAGCAGACAGAGCTGCTCAATTCGCTGCAGGCGCTGCTGCGACGCGTCGTAACTGGGATTGTAGATGCGCTTGCCGCGCAATTCAGACCGGTAAAGAAGCCGTTCGTCATAACGGCCACCGAGAAAATCGGCCAGGAGCTGCTGCATGGGCAACGTGCAGCAGCAGCATTCGCCCAGCTCCCACTTGCGCAAAGTGGACCAGCTGACTCCAAGCGCCTCGGCAAGTCTCTCGTAGCTTAGGCCCAGGGCTAGTCGGCGACTGTGCAGGCGCTGGCTGATTGCAGGAGTGATGCGACCGTCAAATTCCTCGATGCGTTGTTCTTGCATGGGCACCTCCAATGATCTGGCTTGGACACCGCTGGAGCAGCGAACAGCGCCACTGTAGCACCCGTGCAAATATAACGCAAGTGTCTTGTAATCAATATCATAAAGACTAATATATTTTCATGCCGGCATGGGATTAGCCGTGAATAGCGAAGACAGCCGGTGTCAGGCCGAGAACCCGGTAAAGCGCATCGCGCCGCGCCGTGATTACGGCGCGCTGTGGTACGAGATCCCGTCGCGATCCTGGCAAGCTCGGTCAATGCAATTCTTCGCCGGTGCTGCTCATGCTGAGGGCGGCGTGGAGGATGCCGCGGGGTTGTTTCAAGGCCAGGTAGAGCTTGCGGATTTCGGCTGCGGAGCCGCTGATCATGATCATCTCGGCGCAGATTTCGTGGCTGAGGTGCACATGGGTGGCGGCGAGGATATGGACATGCGCGTCATGCTGGATTTCCGTTAGGCGACCACAGAGTTCGCGCTGGTGGTGATTGTAGAGGATGGTGACTGTCCCCAGCACACCGGCGGCATTCTGCTCCCACTCCTGGTCGACAATGCGTTCGCGAATCATGTCGCGGACGTATTCCGAGCGATTCTGGTAGTTGGCGGCGCGGACCAGCCCATCGAGGGCGTGGCCGAGCTCTTCGTCCAGCGACATGCTCAAGCGAACCAGTTGTTTTTTGGGCATAGCGACCGTCCCCGTGTTGTCCATCCGGCGTGGTGTTATCAGTTTTGGGCGGTGATGATCTTGCCGTTGAGCCCCGGTAGTTTGAATGCCACGTGGTCCCAGCTTGACGGCATGGCCGCGCCGACACGGCCGTCCTGGACCAGCAGTTCGTTGATGGCCTGGACAAAACTGCCTTCGGCCGTCGTGAACCATGGGTGGTGGCCCGTTTCATATATCTCGAATATCTCCGAGAAGCAGCCAGTCGCGGCGGCGGCCTTGCTCAGCAGCGCCAGTGCGGCGTCGCCATCGCCCAAGCGGGCATAGACAATGGCCATCCATGACGCATACCACGCGCAGACCGCCGTGCCTACCGGGTACATGTTGCCGGCGGTTTCGGCGACGGCGAGGAAGTCGTCCAGCGCGCGGCGCTGCAGCGGGTCGTCCTGCGGCAGTGCCGGGAAGGGAAAGATGCCGCTGAAAACAGCGACGCTCTTGTCGGGACAACCCGGGTAGGGGATGTACTTTTCACCGTCGTTGGGAAGGAAGCGCCGGAGGCCGTCGGCGAGGCGTCGCCATTCGCCGGCCAGTTCCTTGTCTTCGGCGAGAACGACGGCGGCGTCTGCCGCAGCATTGAGGGTATTGATGGCGCCGCAGCTGGTCATGTAGGCGTTTTCACGGGCGGCGCCGAGGCGCTCCAGGTCCGTGCATTTACCAACATAGATCCGCCCGGAGGCATCTTCATTGATGGCGTGGACGCGGAAGAATTCCGCGCAGGCGCGCAGCAGCGGATAGCCGGTTTGTTGCAGATAGTCGCGATCGCCGGTGTAGCGGTAGAAGTCGTTCGCGCAGCAGGCGATGGTGGACATGTGGAAGATGTGCTCCAGCCAGAATCCGGGCGGGGCGCCTTCGACGCCGGGCACTTCCACGGTCTCCCACACAAAATGGGCGGCACCGCCGCTCTTGCCGAAATAGCGGTGGGCGCGCTGTTGCGCGGCGTCAAGGTGGCTGCGGCGGAATTCGGGCACCCGACGGGCAACGCCGAAGTGGCCGGAGCTGGCCAGGCCGCGGAACATGAACATTTCGTCGAAGCCGAAGTAGCGGCCCTCCCAATGGGTCGGGAAAAGGCCGACGGGCATTGACCAGCGGGTGGCGTTGATGCGCAGGTGGTACTGGGAGGTGGCATAGACCTCCTGGAGCTTTTTGTCAGGCAATTCAACCCAGCCTTCTTCCCAGTACTCGTCCCAAAGTCGGCGCTGCTCGGCGAGGAGGCCGTCGTAACCGAGGGCGAGCAGCTGCGCGGGAACGCAGTCGTCGAAGGCCATGAACAACGTGATTTCCGGCGCCGAGGAGCGGATGGTCCAGGTGACATCGCAGTCGCCGAGGGGCCCACTGCGGTCCTCGACCTCCGTCGTGACCGGCTGGTCGGCGACGATGAAAATCGTGCCGCGGTACTGGCTCTGGCCGTCAATGTGGTACTCAATGCCGGTGCCAGGCATGCCGGTGGCACGCATCCGCCGGCCTTTCAGCGTGTAGGTGAAGACGAAATCGCCCTGGCCGCTCAGGCGGCGGCGGAGAACAACGACGTTGCGATCGAGCAAGCAGAAGCTGCTGGCCTGCAGTTGCCGGCCATCGGCGTAGGTCGTGGTCGAGGCCACGATGCCGTAGCATGGGTCGAGGCTCTGCTCCCAGTCCACGGCCTCGCCAGCGCCCTCGGGACCGCACTGGAAGGCGCCGAAGCGCACCAGTGGCCGGGAGCCAAAATCGTAGCGCACGCCCGCACGGCAGATCACCGGCGTCATATGGCCGGAGTACTCGCGCGGCTCCATGGAACCGCAGTAATCAATCTGCAAAGACAGATCGCCATTGCCAATGGGCAGGGGGACATAACGGCGATTCTCGGCGTCACGGCGTGTGCAGGATATGATCATGGCTTCCTCGTCGTCCTTTCGTCGTTCGTTGAAAATCCACCGGCCGGTCAACCAGCCGCGTGCAAACTGCCGCCGCTGGCACCGCCCACTGCCTAGTTGCCACTGCGCGCGCCTGCCGCCCGCAGCGCGTGGGCCTTATGCACAGCCTGGGCCGCCAGGCCAAGCAACAGCAGCGCCAGCACCAGCAGGATGATGCTTACCGCTACCAGCGGCCAGGACTTCTGCCAGTTGTCCATAATCAGACAGACCAGCGCCCAGATGCTGATAATCGTCATGAAAAACATCGGCAACATGGCAAACAGTACCGGCCGTTTGCCACGAATCAACCACAGCGTCACCGCCAGCAGCGTCAGCGCCGCCAGCAGCTGATTGGAGGCCCCAAACACCGGCCAGATGCGCAGGCCGCCGCCCGACAGGCCCAGATAGCCCGCCAATATCACCACGATCAGTGTCGCGGTCCAGCGCGATGACAAAAAACCGCGGAAGCCACCAGCAGCGGCGGCAGGCGTGACAGGCGCGGCCGCAGTGGCCGCCGGCGATTGCGGCATCAGCAGTTCCTGCCAGACGAAGCGGGTGAGGCGCGTGGCGGTGTCGAGAGTCGTCAGCATAAAAGCCGATATGGCCAGGCTGACGAAATTGACCCCGACATCGTAGCGGAGGCCGAGTTTGGTGCTGAAGGTCGCCAGGCCGCGGGCAAAGGCGACCTGCGGCGGCACTTTGTCCGCGCCACTGAGCAGCTGTTCGAAGGCCGACATATCGAGGTAGCCGACGCTGATCAGCGCGATGATCGCCAGAATGCCCTCGACCAGCATGCCGCCATAGGCCACCGGCAGGACATGGCGTTCGCTGGCGAGCTGCTTGGCAGAAGTCCCCGAGGCCACCAGCGCATGGAAACCCGAGCAGGCCCCGCAGGCCACCGTCACAAACAACAGCGGAAACAGCTTGGGAATGGTTTTTCCCGACACCGCGAAGGCCGGCATGGCCATTTCCGGCCGATACAGGAAAATGCCCGCAATGCCCAATATCATCATGGCGTACAGGAGGTAGGAATTGAGGTAGTCACGCGGCTGCAGCAACACCCACACCGGAATGATCGAGGCAACGGCCGCATAGTAGAGCAGCATGATAATCCACGCGGACGTCGCCCGCTGCGCCGTGCCCAGCGCCGCCACCAGATCCAGGGGGATCAGCGTCCCCAGCCACACGCAGGCAAACAGTATCGGCACAAAAATCAGGCTCGCCTCGGCCAGACTCAGAATCTTGCGACCGACGGCGACGCCAAACAGCGGCGCCATCGCAATGAACAGCACGGACGCCGTGGCCACGGCCGGCGTGGCGACAAAACACTGCGCGACCAGTAGCGCAAAAATCGCCACCACCAGGATCAGCGCCGCAAAGCAGAAGGACAGGAAGAGCTGCCGGCCGAAATAGCCCAGCTCGCGCTCAATGGCGTAGGCAATGGAACGACCGTCGTTGCGCACCGAGAGGAACATCGCCGCAAAATCGTGCATGGAGCCAATGAAAACGCAACCCAGCAATATCCACAGGCAGGCCGGCCCCCAGCCAAGGTAAGCAGCCACAATCGGCCCGACAATCGGCCCAGCGCCGGCAATGGACGCAAAATGATGCCCGAAAAGCACCATCATCGGCGTCGGCACGTAGTCGATGTCGTCTCGCAGGCGCTTGGATGGGCATTCGCGTTTGCTCTCAATGCCGAAGATGGCCTTGAGTTTCCGGCCGTAAATGCAGTACGCCAGCAGAAAATAGACCAGAGTAACACCCAACAATGTCGCGCCGTTCATGTTCAGAACTCCTGTGTTCATCTTGTCCGGGCACCACCATGATCCATGGCGGGCCACACATGACGCTTACAGGCCAGGCGGTCTGTCGTCCTTTGCGCGGGCGGGGCGGCTGCTATCCATACGGCCACTCAAGCAAAGCGCTAATATAAATCACCCGCCAGCCATACAAGCCGCAGGCGCAAAAATCGGCGCCCCCCAGCGTAATCGGTCAGTAACCACCCTGGTGTTTTCCCCACCGGGGTGGTTACTGACCGATTACGTCTCGCGGCCGTGGAGTGGGCGTCTCGCCCACTCCGACAAGACGGCTCATTAAACCGTCCTCGTCATCCACGCCGACCGTACCCGGCCCGTCTCCCCCGCCGCACGAGCCGTGCACACAGCGGCTGGAAGCCGCTGCTACTCTGGGCCCGCTATGACTCCGCTGCCGCAAAGGTCGGCGGAAATCAAGGTCGAATGGCTGGGCGGCGACTGGCCGTGGGTTTCCTGCAAATTGTCCCCGATGTTTTCCCCACCGGGGTGGTTACTGACCGTTTACGTCTCGCGGCCGTGGAGTGGGCGTCTCGCCCACTCCGACGAGACGGCTCATTAACCCGCCCCGATCATCCACGCCGACCGTACCCGGCCCGTCTCCCCCGCCGCACGAGCCGTGCGCACAGCGGCTGGAAGCCGCTGCTACTCTGGGCCCGCTATGCCTCCGCTGCCGCAAAGGTCGGCGGAAATCAAGGTCGGATGGCTGGGCGGCGGCGGGCCGTGGGTTTCCGGCAAATTGTCCCAGCGAAGCGCCGGGGTGTACACTTACCGATTACGTCTCGCGGCCGTGGAGTGGGCGTCTCGCCCACTCCGACAAGACGGCTCATAAAACCGTCCTCGTCATCCACGCCGACCGTACCCGGCCCGTCTCCCCCGCCGCACGAGCCGTGCGCACAGCGGCTGGAAGCCGCTGCTACTCTGGGCCCGCTATGCCTCCGCTGCCGCAAAGGTCGGCGGAAATAGAGGTCGAATAGCTGGGCGGCGACTGGCCGTGGGTTTCCTGCAAATTGTCCCCGGTGTTTTCCCCACCGGGGTGGTTACTGACCGATTACGTCTCGCGGCCGTGGAGTGGGCGTCTCGCCCACTCCGACAAGACGGCTCATTAAACCGTCCTCGTCATCCACGCCGACCGTACCCGGCCCGTCTCCCCCGCCGCACGAGCCGTGCACACAGCGGCTGGAAGCCGCTGCTACTCTGGGCCCGCTATGCCTCCGCTGCCGCAAAGGTCGGCGGAAATAAAGGTCGAATAGCTGGGCGGCGACTGGCCGTGGGTTTCCGGCAAATTGTCCCCGGTGTTTTCCCCACCGGGGTGGTTACTGACCGATTACGAAAAATTCTCTGAAGTCCGGCGTCGCTGCTTGCAATCGACGATTCGGCAGTTAGCTTATATGCCGTTTTCAGCACAAAAGACATTTTCATTGTTCCGGCATAGCTCAGCGGTAGAGTAGGTGGCTGTTAACCACTTGGTCGCTGGTTCGAATCCAGCTGCCGGAGCCATTCTTTTTCGGCTCCATCATTCTGGAGCCTGCGCTTAGCGGCCTGCCATCCGGTGGGCCGTTTCGCTTTCCGGCCACAAATCCCGCTCAGCCAAAGGGATTTGTGACGCGCGCGCCGCCGCTCTCTCGCCGCCCGGCGCGCTCTATCCTCCCGCCGTTCCTGCCGCCGTTCGGGCCGAAAACCGCCGCGAGACGGCCAAAACTCTCTGGTGCTCTCGCGCTCTATAGAGACAAAAACTCTACGCACCCGCGCGCGGCCCGTTTTCGCCCCGTCTCCGGGACGTCCCGACGGCTCCACCCCCGGCTTATTGAGCGGCCCTGTGGCGGTCGCGCCGCGATGCGCTTGGCGTAGAGCAAGCCAACGCCTCTCTATTGCTCTCGAAGTGCCTGGAATCATGTAACTTGGCCCGTTCACTGTTCCCTCCGAAGCGCTGTTAAATGGGCTTCCGGCCACGCCCCGCCACGGAGGCGTTGCCGCTGGCGGACCCGCGCCAGCGGCCGACGGTTTTGTCCGCCCGCACCGACAGCCTCGGTAGTTTCCTTTTAGACGGACTTGACACAGGATGCCCCAAGCGATAAACTAACTATCACTTAAGGATCGTTGGATCAAACGCGAGAGTACAGCATGGACATGCGAACATTCCTGGCCAAGCACCCGGTGTTCACGCGGGTGGAGATCGAAGAGGCGTTGGGCGAAGACTACTCGACTGACCGGGGAACCGCCAACGCCCGGCTTGCCTATCACGTTCGCGCCGGACATGTCGTGCAGCTTCAGCGCGGCCTGTATGCCAGCGTGCCGACCGGAACCGATCCATCCTCGTTCGTTCCCGATCCCTGGCTGGTGGCGTCGAAGTTGGCGGATGACGCCGTGATCGCCTACCGCTCGGCCTTTCAGTTCCATGGGCGGAGCCATGCCGTATCGGACGATGTCGTATTCCTGAGCAAGGCCGCCATCAAGCCGCGTCAGATGCATGGGCACCGCTTCCGCCGCGTCCCATATCCACGGGCATTGCGGGACCAGGACCAGGTGTTGTTCGGCGTCGAGACGCTTGACCGCCTTGGCCAGGATGTCCGTGTTGCCTCCCTGGAAAGATCGCTGGTCGATGTGCTTGACCGCCCGGACCTCGGCGGCGGCTGGGAGGAAATCTGGCGCTCAGCCGAGTCGGTCGAGTACTACGACATCAGCCAGGTTGTCGAGTATGCCCTGCTTCTGCGTAACGCCACGACGGCCGCGAAGGTCGGCTTCTTCCTCGAACAGCACCAGGAGCAGCTTACAGTGGCGGCGAGCCAACTCGACAGGCTGCGAGAAGTCCGCTCGCGCCAGCCGCACTACTTGGAGCGTGGAAGATCAGGCCGACTTGTCGCGGCCTGGAACTTGATCGTCCCCGAGGAGGTGTTGAACCGGACGTGGGAGGCCGAAAGATGAGGCTCTCACGCGAACGTCTGATGGCCGAAGCCGAGGCGACCGGATTCCGACCGGAGGTACTGGAGAAGGTCATCCACCTGCTCAATCTACTGACCGTGTTCCAGCGGCATCCGGCGCTTGGTGGACGCCTCGCACTGAAAGGCGGTACCGCCCTCAACCTGTTCTTCTTCGGCCTGCCCCGCCTGTCGGTCGACATTGACCTGAACTACGTCGGCGCGGTTGGTCGGGAGGAGATGCTTGCCGACCGTGAAAAGGTGGAGCGGGCCGTGCAGGTCGTCTGCCAGCGCGAGGAACTGTCTGTGGCCCGTGTTCCGAGTGACCATGCAGGCGGCAAGTGGCGTCTGCGTTACGGCAGCGCGCTCGGCGGCAGCGGTAACCTGGAGGTCGACCTGAACTTCATGTTCCGTGTCCCGCTGTGGCCGGTCGCCTCGATGAGATCGGTGGATGTGGGCACGTATGCCGCCAGCGGTATCCCCGTCCTCGACCTGCACGAACTGGCGGCGGGCAAGCTGGCTGCGCTGTTCGCCCGCCAAGCCAGCCGGGACGTGTTCGATGCGCACGGACTGTTGACTGCCGGGGGACTCGACGCCGACCGCCTGCGGCTTGCCTTCGTTCTCTATGGAGCCATGAACCGCCGCGACTGGCGAACCATCTCGCTGGACGACGTGGGCTGCGATGCTCTCGAACTGGAACACCGGCTCTTGCCAGTGTTGAGCCGTTCTGTCCGGGAATCGCTCGAAGCAGATTGGGCGGTACGGATGGTCGAGGTCTGCCGGGAGCGCTTGGCCAGTTTGGTGCAGTTCACACCCGAGGAAGCCGAATTCCTGGATCGCCTGCTCGACCACGGCGAGATCGTGCCCAGTCTTCTGACCGACGACACCCAGATGGGCGCGCGCATTCTGGCCCATCCTCTCCTGCAGTGGAAAGCGCTGAATGTCCAGCACCACCGTGAGAACCGGTAGCCATGCCCCAACGCGCAGGAACAACCGCCCACCGGCCTCCCAGTTCTGCGTATGCCATCTACACCCGGCAGTCGCGGGTGCGCAATGACATCACGCTGTCGTCCTGTGACGTCCAATTCCAGATATGCCGGGACCATGCCGAGGCGGTCATGCCCAGAGTCTGCACCTGGTGCGGCCGCCGCGACTCGGCTGGCGGCTCGGCTAGCACCCCGCGCTGAACCTGGCCGTTCAGTCGCCGGTTAACCATTCCGCATTAGGCATGTCAGTGGTGTTTTGAGCCATTCTTTTTCGGCACCGAACCATCGGGGCCTGCGCTTAACGGCCAGCCCCCCGGCGGGCCGTCCCTCTTTCCACCCACAAATCCCGCTCACCCAAAGAGATTTGCATCACGCGCGCCGCCGCTCTCCCTTCCCCGGGCGCGCTCTATCCTCCGCCCGTCCGCGCCGCCCTGCGGCCCGCAAACCCGTCCCGGACAGCCAGAACTCTCCGTTGCTCTCTCGTTCCATAGATACGAGAACTCTACGCACCCGCTCGCGGCCCGTTTCCGCGCTCCACCCCCGGCTTATTGAACAGACAAAGTCGGGCCTAGGCGGCATCGCATATCCTCCGGAAAGCAGGGGCATACGGTTGAAACAGATAGAGGATGAATATGCGAAGAAAATGAAGAAACGGCTTGCTTGCTTTTGAAAGCCGTCAAGAAAATGCAGAAGAAAAAATCGCCCGGAAGTGGGGCCACAACGAATGCCAGAAATGGACACTCCCCGCTGCCGCTAATGGTACACTTTCAACTTGGCGTTGACACCAGCTCCCGTCGGATTCCCAGATGATCTCCGTGTCGGGATGATCGCCCAGGTAGACGAATAGGTAGTCCTGGTGGGCGTTGCGCCGCAGGGGTTCGATATGGCAGAGCTTGCCCCGGCCCTGGGCTTGCCAGAAGAATGCCGAGATGTCGGTCTGGAGCTGTTGCAACGCCGCCGGAGACAGGTCGGGGGGCTCCTTGGGCAGGCCGTTGCGCTTGTGCCAGGAACGTTCCTGCAGCGAATCCGCGTGGGCCAGAATGGCGGCCTTGTCCCACACCTCGTCGTGATTGATCAGCATCCACACGGCCTTGTCGTAGCGGCTGTCGAGTGTGTCGAGCGCGGCGGCCACATCGAGACCGTGGTGTTCTGCCCATCGGTGAATCGAAATTTTGGCATCATCCCTTAACCGCGATTACATTCAGTCAATCGCCCAGCCATCAAGGAACACCAGGATGCCAAAATTGAAGTACCAGACTAATCTCAAAGTCCAAGCCATCACCCGCCACTTTCAAGATGGCGAGCCGCTATCCTCAATCTGCGCGGACCTGCGCGTGCCGCCGGTCGTATGTGAGCAATGGTGCAAGGACGTCATCAGCGGCCTCCCGTCGTTCTTTGACCAGTCCCTCCGCAAGCAGGACCGGCAGAAGGATCGTCGCATTGAGGAGCTTCACACCGAGCTTGCCCGCAAACAGGATGTCATCGGTGAAATCATGGAGGCGTTCACCACCCTAAAAAAAAAGAATGGGGCAAACTGAGCAATGCGTGGGTTGAGCTCAGCGTGCGGGAGGAGGCCATTGCCTTCGTGGACAAGTGGAAGGCAAAGACGGGCCTCGCCGCGAAACTCTTCTGCCAGTGGATAGGTATTTCGGAAAGCAAGCTGAGCATCTGGCGCACACGCACGGGAATGCCCACGGCCCATGCGCATTTCGTGCCCAGGGAGGACTGTCTTACCCAGGAGGAGATTGACGCGATCGTGGATTTTTACCTGGACCATACCACCGATGGCTACCGGCGATGCACCTACATGATGATGGATCAGAACATAGCCTGCGCCAGCCCGTCGACAGTCTATTCGGTGCTCAAGCGCGCCAGTGCGCTTCGTCCCCGAAGCGGCAAGACCGGCTGCAAAGGCAAAGGTTTCCATCAACCATTAGGCCCGCACCATCATTGGCATACTGATATTACGCACGTCAAGGTTGGTGGCATTTCCGCCAACCTGTGTTCGATCATTGATGGTTACAGCCGCTATTGTGTGGCACATCGACTCAGCAAGAACGGCGAGGCGCTGGACGTCGAGGCCGTGTTCCAGCAAGGCGTCGAACGCTTTCCTGAGGCGAAAGGCAGAGTGATCAGTGACAACGGCAAGCAGTTCGTCTGCAAGGAATACAGGGAACTTCTCACCTTGAGTGGCTTCACCTATTGCAACACCTCGCCATACTATCCACAGTCGAATGGCAAGCAGGAACGCTTTCACGGCTCACTCAAAAGTGAGCGTCTCAACCGTAAGCATCTTAATGATTTTGACTACGCGGAGAAAGTCATCGATGACTACGTTGACTACTACAACAATGTCCGGCTTCACAGCGCTATTGGCTATGTCACGCCGCGAGACATGCTGGAGGGTCATGCGCCAGTTATCCAGGCTCTGCGCAGCCAGAAGCTGAAGGACGCTAGAGAAAGGAGGCGGATGGCGTTCCAGGAAAACAAGCTTAGTTTAACTGCGCACTGCGAAACGGAAGACGGCTCTGCTGGAGAGCAACCGTCCAGGGATGGCAGTGTAACTACAACGGCTAAGACCGTGCCGGCGGGTAATACCGCCGGTGTCTTGAAAGCCACGGTGTGTGCCGGGTAGTTCCATGCCTAAGAAAACTCCGGGGTCCGGGGCAGAGCCCCGGCCAAAAATCGGCAGCCAAAATTTCGATTCAGACCCAACCAAGACAGCGGTAGACCGCCTCCTCGATCAGCAGGCGCACGCCAGCGTCCATCTGGGCGATGGTGTGGATGCCCTGAAGCTCGATGTCCAGATTGCGGCGATCCCCTTCCGGCAGCTTCAGATAGGCGTCATAGATGTCCTGGACCTGACGGGGACCAAGGTTCTCCCAGTCCGCGTCGAGGGTGTGTCCATGATGCTCGAAGAAAGCCTTCAGCATCGGGTTGCCGACCTGGCGGAGGACGGATTTTGGGTTGTATTGCACCATCGCTTACCTTTCATCTTGGTGTTTGTGAAAGTGCCGGGCCGGGGGTGCCCCGGCCCGGCGTTAGGCTCAGTGTTTGGTGTCTTTCGGGGGACACGGGTCGGGACCGTAGCTGTCCTTGTCCCGAATCTGCCCGTTCGGACGGTGGGTCACCACCTCGCTCCTTTGGCGGATGGCGATTTCCCTTGCCCGCCCGATGGCGTCTCCCTGTGTTGGATGGATGGAAGTCACGCGGCGATTCCCCTCGCCACGGACTCCCCATCCGCCTTCGTGCGGCACGACGTGCTGGTTCTTGCCCATTGCAGGACTCCTTGTGTTTGGGGACTCCTCGCCGGAAGAACCGCTTCCGGGTCTGGAGGCCCAGGTTTCATGTTTGGCGACCATTGTGTTTATGGCCTCCAAGGCTATAGTGCGGAGCACTATTCACTTTTGGGGACGGGAATCCCAAAAAATCTTCGCACTTCCGCATTCAGTAGTGGACGGCACGCATGGACAGTGACGTTGTCAAACGATTATACGAGGCCGACTGGGACATGCTGGTACCCAAGCTGCTCAGGCACGCCAAGTTCAACATCTACGATCCGAGTCGCCTGCTGCCAGGCGGTCAGTCTGCGGAGGACATCGTGCAGGAAGCTGTGGCCAAGGTCATATCCGGGGAACGGAAGTGGGACCCGGTGAAGCATCCTGACCTGGAAGCTCATCTCAAGAGCATAATCGACAGCATGCTCAGCAGGAAAGGGCTGTTCGGGTTGAAGGAATGGGAGGCCATGGCCAACGTGGATGATCCCGAGGAATGGGAACGTATTGCCGCAAGGTGCCAGAACATCGACGGCCTAGCGCATGATGCGGAAGTATTCATCGCAGCGATGCGCGACAACATGCAGGGCGACGCGGAGCTGAACGACCTATTCGATGCCGTAATCGAGGGTTTTGACAAGCCTGGCGACATTTCCGAACTGACCGGGATTCCGGTCGAGCGTGTCTATGAACTGCGACGGAAGCTGGAGCGGCGGCGTTCTGATGTGCTGAAGAAACTGGAGACTACTGATGAACCGTGACGCCTTGAAACAGTGGTGTCGCCTGCACGACTTCTTGAATACACCATCGGGCGATGTCGCCGAAGAGTCGGCACGCCTTACGGATGAAGGTGTCGACGTTCAGGGCACCGTCGCACGAGTTAAGGACATGGTCCGTAAGGCGTATCAAGCTGATCTGCGGGCGCAAGCGGCAGCCGACCAAGAAGGATCTGTGTGGCGCGCCCAGGTCGTGAAGACCAAGGTCGCGGGCATGTCGTTGGCTGCCGTCAAGAGAATGCTTCAGTCCTATGCTTTGGGCACTGGATTTGGGCAACCACAGGCGGCGGCGGTTGCGTTTTTCAGAGACAAGTCGGCTGACGAGTGCTCGGAGGAAGATCTGCGTTCGCTTCTTGCTGATATCATGGCCGCTGAGGAAGGTAATGCGGAACCTGAGGATACAAACGAGCCGTAGTCGAGCAGTCGATCTTCTGCGGGATATCGCGGTTGAACAGCCTGACGAAATCGATCTTGAGCTTCTTGCCTGGCGGGTTGCACGGTTGCGGATCGAGGAGGGCGCGCTCAAGAATGCTCTTGGGCGTCTGATTCGTGGGACCGATGGTGGCACGATCCGGGTAAGCGGCGACATTCAGCACCGTGGGCGGAAGCGCTTCACGATAGCACACGAAATCGGACATGCCGTGTTGCACGCGCCAGGTACGCCATGGGATGGGCACCGTGAGCTTTCGACTTGGGACGACTCATCAATAGAGGCCGAAGCCAACGGGTTTGCAGCTGAACTGCTTATGCCTGGCTTCCTGTTTGGGGCCCGCCTCGTCGGTCTCAGGCCTGAGCACCGAGTAATCGATGCTCTGGCAGAGGACTTTGGCACCAGCAATCTGGCATCTGCCCGACAGTTTGTGGAGTACACACACGAACCAGCCGCGCTGGTTGTGTGCACCAGGAACGGTGGAAACGGCAATGGCTGGAAATGCTGGTTCCGTCGCGGTTCACACTTCACACACAGGATCAAGCAGGGCCGCCCTCATCCTTACACGGCCGCCGGGGAGATCATTGACGGCAAAGGAGAGAGCACCAACGGCCTGGTGAAGATACCCGCCGATGCCTGGCTGGAGAATGTCTCTTCGGGCAATCGCTCCTGTATTCTGGAGGACTCCAGATCGATCCCGGCGCTTGGCATGGTGGTCTCCCTGCTCTGGATCGACGATGAGATCGAAGAGGAGTGGAATCGAGACTGACCCCCGCACGCACGCCTCAATCGCCCGACGTCACATCGTCATCCAAGCCCAGTTCACGCAGCGTTGCTTTGGTTTCCTCGATCCGATGCGGCGGCAATCCGCCCTCGGGGGTGACCTCGAACTTCACCGTCAACTTGAGGTCGCTGTTGGTGGCGAACTTGGCCAGGACCTTGGTGTAGAAGTTCATCCACTTCTGAGGCGGGACCGCCCCAGACCACTGCATCGTTTTTGCTTCGGCCTTGGGTTTGGGCGGCAGCGGGGATGGAGGAGCGTCCTCCTTGGTGATCAACACCGTTGCGTGTGTGTTGAGTCCACCGGCGGTTGCCTCGACGACGAACTCGCCTTCATCCTGACCCGCGCGAAACGCGCCATTCCCATCAATCTCTCCGCCCTTGGCTAACCACGCTAGGTCGGTCACGGCGATGGGCCTTCCGTGCTGGTCGGTTCCTCTGGCCACAAAGCTGGTGCAGCCGCCAAGGCGTAGCCGAACATCCTGTGGCGAGACTGACAAGGCCGTGAGTTTCGGCGGCTCGATGTGCTTCTTGGCTTCCTCAGCAGTGAGGATCACCACATCCTCGGAGATCTCGACCTCCATGACAGACATTTCCCGGTCGATCAACAGGGGTTCGTAATGCCCGTCGGGTTTTTTCCCCGCGTAGGCGATGATCCCTTGGCTGACGCCCCTGGCGATGGTTTCCTTGACTCCTTCGACGCTCAGCAGGCGGGGAAACTCCGGCGAAGCGAAGAATGCATCGCGGACTGCCTTCGTGGTCCACTCGGGGAACCCTGGCCACTTCCGAACCAGGAAGTTGGGGCTGATGCTCTTCTCAATGTCGCCATCTTCGCGCAGACGTTTGAGGATCACCTCGACGAGAGTGGCTGCCTGGCTTGAATTGACCAGCCCAAGGTCGATCTTACGCATCTGGTTGTCTTTGCCGAGCAGCAGCAGGAACTTGTAGCTGCGCCAGACGGCTTCCTTGACATCCCGCCTCGACCGCCGGACTTGCTCGTCCAGTTGACGCTTCTGGCTGTCCTCGATATGGAGGTCATCCTTCTCGGCGTCGATGGCTTCCCAGGCCAGGGCCTTGCGGGCTTCGTCGCGCAGTGTCTGCCCCGACTCCGCCACACACCAGATGATGGCGCTCTTGAACGTGCGCCCGGATTTGCCGCACTCCCAGGTCATGCTTCTTGCCAGCGCCTTGGTCTCCGGTTCGTCTTCCATCGAGTGTTCCGGCCCCAGAACCGCCAACGTAAGCGCCGGTCGGTCGGGGATGGCGTTGCTCTTCTCCGGGAAGAAGATGCGGTCGATGCCTCCCTCTGCCGTAAACACCTTCTGTATCTCAGAACGGACGCGCTCCTCGATGGCCTTTTCCGAGATGCTCGCGCGACGGTCCGAGTAGCGCTTGATCAGGTTCTCGGTGGTGCTGAAGCGGTAGCGGTTGCGTTCGACTGAGAGGTAGTAGCACTCCTGGCTTAGCGTCTCCAGCACTGTCTCGATGTGACCGATGTCAAGCTCCGGCTCGCCGACCGCCAAGCGGATTTCAGGCACGGTTGCTTCCGCCCGCATCTGGCCGCCGTTGGACTCGAAGAACACCGTCGTCGCCGCCTTGCGGTGCAGCCGTGCCTTCTTGATATCCTCCGTCGCCTCGCGATCCAGGCGCGTGGCATGCGAGTCGCGCTTGCCGCAGATGTCGGTTGTCACGGCACCTTCCAGTTTGGCCTCGCCAAGTTGCTCGAAGGCGGCGGTGCGGAAGAAGGGGTCGTCCAGGGGAGCGGTACCCAGTCCGATCAGGGGGTCGCGATGCGCGCCCTTGAAGCCTTCGCTGTACGCCTTGGACACCCAGAGCGCCAGCAGGCGCAAGACGCCACGAGTCTGCTGAAAGCGCGGAAGCTGCTGCCATTTGCGCTCGAAGACCGACAGCACCACCGGGTGGAACGGATAGGTGGCGCGGAATGCGTCACGCGCGTTGTCCACCGGGAACCATCCGGGCACCTGCGTCCGGTGCTCTACGGCCCAGTCGGCGAAGGCGGCCACGGTTTTCTCTGCGTCCTTCGTTACCCCGTCCCACTCGAAGAGACGACGGCGGATGATCTCTGCCGTTTCGGCCTCGGCCGACATGATGATAGCCTTGCCCAGTCGATCCAAGACCTTCTTGAATCGGTCGTAATCCGCCTGATCCTCGGCATTCATCTCAAGCTCGCTGGCCGGGATGGATGCCACCAGCACCACCCGGTCTTGTCCGCGCGCTTCCTCGGAGAGGTTTTGCAGGAAGTTGTAGAGCTGACTCGCCAGACCGCTCTTGCGGTTGCGGCTCACGTAGTTCATTAGCTCGTCCATCAGGATCAGGCACGGCTTGTCCTTCGGCAGGAACGCGCGGATCACCTCGCCGGACGGCGCGATGAGTTTCGCATCATGCTCCGCGACGACCTTGAAACCTTCCTCGCCGCCGATCTGCCAGGCCAACTCGCCCCACGGCGTCTTGCGCAGCGGCGTGCCGTCAGTCCCCCCTCGTCCCGTGATCGAATCGAACTCGGTGCCCACGAAGACACCAACCGCAGCCTGTGTGACGTCCGGTACACCCGCCATCTCCAGGATCGCCTTGACTCCGGTCCAGTTCCGCGCCTCCTTGCCGCCGGTGGCCAGGTGGTACAGCAGTGTCAGCGTGTGCGTCTTGCCGCCGCCGAACTGCGTCGTCATGTTGAAGACCGCCGACGTTTCCGTCTTGATGCCCGCCATCCGCCGGACCGTCTCCGAGGCTACGGCCAGCAGGCTCTTGGTCAGATAGGTCTTGCTGAAGAAGCGCGCGGGGTCCTGGTAGTCAGGGTTGGCACGACCGTCGCGTACCTGATCCAGGTGAACGGCAAACTCGGAAGCGTCGAACGGCTTCCCTTCCCGCAGGTCTTCTCGAGGATAGACGACTTTGTACCAGGGCTGTAGAGTGGCCATTTGAGATTCCCGATTTGAGATTTCCGAATTTACATTATGAAGACGCGCTGGTGAACCAGTTACAGAACCGTCGTCAGCGCGTCTCTTGTTGCCTTGCCGACGCCGAAACGCACACAAAACGCGCGTTAAACACGCGCCGCGTGATTATGCCTAGCCCGCGCGTTTTACTGCGCGTTTATTCTCCTATATTTCGCCCCTCTACCCATTCCTTCCTGTCTTAACAGCGTTTCATCCCGAAGCTTACGAAGAAGACGCGACGCCTGATCTTCGCTGCATTTTTGCGTGTTCTCCAACTCACTTCTATCACGCCCCCGACAGCACGGAGCGGATTTTTTCGAATTGGCCGCATGCTTTAGACAGCGAATCTGGTGGTGTCTCCAACTTCTCCCGCCGCCTGCATTTTTCAGCAAGTATGTCAATTAGTGAATGCGCCTCAGATTCTTTCATGCGGAAACCCAGTTGCTGTTTGTAGGACATCTCTTCATCAACAGGATCGCCCTGCAACCATTTCAGCCACGTGTCGATGGAACGTTTTGGAATGACGCAGCACACAGGCTCATCATTACCGACATCCGGCATCGATGCTTGTTTCAGCGAGTTCTTCAGGTCGTCGGCTCGCTGCTTGACAGTTCTGTTGTCAGCGTCGACAACGACGATCAGTGCTGTTCCTGCGCTGCGGCTGCGGACAGCCTTCAGTTGTTCCGGATAGTTGGCAATGACGTAAGCAGCTCCCGAACCCGCGCCCTGGGGATAGTCGAGAACACGGACGGTACGGTTCGCTACGCCCCACTTCTTCAAAAACCGTCGCACGAAAACATCGTGCAGTTTATCTTCACACAGAACGATAATTTGTGACGCACGGTTGTTCATTCCGTCCACCCCCTTGCGACAGTCTCGGCGGGCGACAATCCTGGTGTTTGTGGCAACTCGTCCCTACATTCAACGGGTCCGTTTTCCTTGCGCGTGAACCAGCGTTCCGTACCTCTCGCCATTCGGTTGATGACTTCCGGATGGTGGGAGATGATAATGGCTTGGCGATCCTGATCATCGCAGACATCATGGAGTTCGTCGATCCACGGCTGGATCTCGCGCAATGAGACGAAGTTGTTGGGTTCATCAATGAACAGATTTGTGAATACGCCCTTCTTCAGTGCTGCCAACAACGTATAGAGCAGGATCAGTTGCCTTTGGCCATCGGACAAGTCGGAGAAATCGAAAACATGATCTTTGTTACCGATCCGCAAGGTTACCTTCAACATGCGGGAATCCCCTGCATCACGCAGGCTCAGTTCGTCAAATCCCAGGATGACGAGCTCCAGCAATTGCCGTGCGTCGTATCCGATCCCCGGCGCTTCCTGTAGAATGTGCCGATACCATTCGCCCAAGTTTTCGCAGTAGCGGCCCAAATCGTGTGACTCGATTCTGGCGGATCCCTTCATGACGAAGGGGATCGGCTGCACAATCAGCCATTTGCGCACCTCTTCGCGAAAACGGATCAGCGGCCGATTGTCGCCACGCTCGGCAATGCTCGGGATCATGGACCGGCTCCAGTCGGCCGAGAACTTCGTTCCCTCCTCCACCTTCCCAGACCTACTGTTGATCCGGTACAGGTGGGCTTCCGATCCGTCGAAGCGGTAAAAAGTACTGCCATTCCAAGTAAGTGTTTCCTGCTGAATCCGACAGCGTTCTTCCCCATCCATGTGCTCGATGGCCAACTCGTACTCATAGTCCTTACCGTCGATCTCCAATCCGACGCGGAAGGTCTGTACCAACCGCGTATCCCAGACCGTGAGCGAACTGCGCTTGAATACATCGGCCACGTTGTGTGCCGCCAGGACGCGTTGCAGGCTGCGCAGCGCATCCAGCGCCGAGGTCTTGCCACTGCCGTTGTTGCCCAGCCAGAGCTGATGTTTGGCCAGGGTCACTTTGAAATTCTGGAAGCAGCGGAAGTTGTCGATATATAGTTTTTTGAGCATCGTCTGTCTCCTTTTAGAATCCGAGTCCCTTCTTCCTGGCCAGGATGCCGTCGACCCAGCGCTTCTCGTCGCTGGCTGTCGGATACAGGGCCGAGAGCGATTGCGCAAGCGTCCAAAAGCGGCCGTCGCGGCCAACGCCTTCTTCGACCAGGAAGCGGCGCAGGGCCTCGCTGCGACCCGCCGCGAAGAGGATCATCGTCTGGTGGACGCGGTCAAGCGTGGTCTCGCCGACCTTCGGCGCGCCCTTCTCACCCCAGCCCGACTCGGTCTCGGCCTGTTCCAGTTCCTGAAACATCGGCAGCATCTGCTGGGTATCCTTTTTCTTCTTGCGCCCGACAGGTGCATCGGCCTGATCCTTGCCGAACAACGCCTTCGTGCGTTCGGCCACGGGCAACAGCCGCGCCGTCTCGCCTTTGACCTCGACCACGGTGCCAAGGGTCTCAAGGTGTGCGCCCAAGCCTTGGGCGATCTTACGGGCCGTGTCGTACTCGAGCACGTAGCCGCCGGAAACCTTCTTCTTGGCTGAGCCGCTGTCCTCGTCGGAATCGTCGCCATCCTCAGCATCGGCCGAGTTGCCGGTTTCCTGGCCATTACCCGAACCAAGTGTCCACAGCCACATGGCGGTCAACCGCGCGTCCTCTTCGAAACCACTGGCATCTGCGCCTTCAAATACCAGATGCAGAGCCTCCTGTGAAACCGCTGCCCAGACCTGTTCGAGGTAGTCCCGCAGACTGACCTGTTCCCCGCTCGCCTTCTCGACTCGCGCATAGCGTGAGAACACCTCCAGTGCGGGGCCAAGGCAGGCAAAAATCGCATCAGCGCCGACAACACCCTCTGCCGCCAGGCGTGGCATCCACTCGTGAATGCGCTTCGGAAGCTCCGCCAACACTTCGCGCCATTCGCCAACCTTACCCTGAACCAGCGAGCCATCGGGAGCTTCTCTGGGGCGACACACAAGGTGAACCGATGATGCAAGCACAGCCGAGTTCTGGGCTCGAAGTCGAGCTCCCATCTCAGTGTCGATTGGCCAAGATCCGGTGATAACCCATCCTCCTTGTATCATTGCCTGTAGCTGGGCTTCCCACCCTGACGTTGACTTGTGTGCAAAAACCACTATGCCAACGCCATCCGGAGATAGCACACGACGGCCATCTGCCATCGCCATTCCCATTTGTTGTTCATACCATTGGGCATTCTTATTCGAGTACCGTAATGGATCCCAGCCAGCCATCTCACATAATTCATGGTCCTTAGGGCTGGTGTCTTCCGTAAAGAGATCTGGATGCTCCGGCGTTAGAGTCCGCCTTAACCACACGTAGAAAAAGTCGGAAAGATCAGCGTAAGGAACTGCGTTGTAATATGGGGGGTCAGTGGCAAACAACTTAGCACTGTTATCGGGTAGTGGATGCGCCGTAGCAGATGCTCGCTCAACATGCCCTTGAACAATCGTTGATCTCGCGACTCGTTCGCATACATCCGCGACCCAAGAAAATGCCCCTTCGAAGTTTCCACTTCCATTAGCGAACGGACAAACTTCAGCAAAATCCCAAATCATCCCGAGTGCTTGCCGACCGTAAGTGTGGTTCAGTTTCTCGCCAGTTAAATGCCAACTACACAAGGACGTGGTGTAGTCAGCCTGCCTATCCATGGCGAGAGAGAGGCAAGTCTTGAGCGCCGTTGACATCGTGTTATCCTCGGCCATGTTCAAGGTAGCCCCACAATCAACAACCAGTCGTGCGATTGTGCTTATCGACAACGCCTGTCGCGCTGTAAACAATGTGCCCCAATCAGTGTGTCCATAGATCGGCACATTAAAAACACCACTCATTAGGGGAAGCGGCTCATTCGGCACAAGCGATAGAGGTCCTTTCCAGGACTGCCCGCGTTTCTCTATTTCGCTTGTTGCATCGCAGACGGCCTTGATATCTGCGTTGGTGGGCAGCCTGTAGAGCCGCCCTTGTTGGTTTTTGCGCGTGGTGACAACAGCTAGCAATCGGGCATCATTTGCGCCGCCCTTGCGGGCCTTCATCTGCACGCGAACCGAGGCCACCGGCGTGGTAAATCCGCAGCAGGGACAGGTCGCCGAGCCGCGCCGAACGGTTCCTTCGCCGACATTGCCGGACTTGGCATTCTGAATAATCTCGAAGTCTACCCGTTTTTGCACCGGGTTAGGGACGATCCGCAACGCGACCGAACAACTGCCTTTTTTCGCCAGCCACAGCGAGCGTATCAGAGGCACTTCCGCGCCGCAGCCGGGGCCCTCGCATTGGACTGTGCGCGCCCAGAGGTAGGCGATGGGCGTGGCACCATCCGGGTCTTTCGGGTAGAACGCGACGAGTTCCTTCTCGGCCTGTTCCTTGATCCATTGGCCCCACTTGCGGACTTCGTCAGCCAAGCGTTGTCCGTATTTCGGGATGTATTCGAGGACGACCTTGTTGAGCAGGACGGCGACGGGATTCAGATCGCTGGCGAAGGCGTCCGCGCCGACCCGCAGGGCTTCGAGTGGGATCGCCCCGCCCCCAGCGAAGGGATCGACTACCAGCGGACGGGTGCCGGGCACGCCGCCCAGTGCCTCGTGCGCCGCCTGGGTCAACGCCCGCGCCGTCGCCAGGTAGTCCAGATTGGTCGAGTTGTCCCAGTTTGCGAAGTCCGCAATGAAGTCGAGGAGAGCGTGGCGCAGTTCCACGGGATCATCGAATAATCCGGCATCTTTCCGGGCGGCGTTGAAGCGCTCTTGGCTCTCCACGCTCATCATGGCCTGCCGTTCGTAGGGAGCCCAACCCAGCATCTCCCGTTTCGCCGCTTCGATGAACTCTGGCGGGCAGTTCTCGTCAGCCGGGTCTGGCCACAATGCGGCGCAGATCACCGCCCGGCAGGCCGCCAATGGCCGCCGCGCCCACCAGATGTGCAACGTGGAGATATGCCCGTGCCGGATGGATTTCTCCCGCCTGGCATGTGCCGATATCCGCTTGATCGGCAGATCAACTTCGATAAGGCGTTTCGGGTAGCGGGTGGTGGAATCCATGATACTAATCATCCCCCTTCCACCATTTTATGTGTTTCATTCGTTCGCGCCCCATGACAAAATATAACAGACCTGCCACAATAGCGGTTACACAGCCAAACCACCCCCAGGCATTGGTCAACTTCTGAAAAGCATTGTCTCCAGTCCCATCGCGTAAAGCCCACCAACCTACATATCCCCATCCAAGAAGTAGCAGCACCCCCAAGAACACGAACCTTCTCATTACGGACCTCGTTAATCGATCCCGTTCGGCAGATCGAAGAAGACGATCTGTCTGCCTTCTGACCTCGTCTAGTTCTGTGCTCGTCGCCTCTCGCGCCGATACTTCCCGTTCGAGTGCGGTCTGAGTTTGTTCTTGGGCATTTCTAGTTTTGCCCAATTCCTCTTGAACTTGAGAGAGCGTCTTCTCCGCAACCTCACGAGCTTTTTGTTCAGCGTCAAGTTGCTCACCAAGCTTACGATTGGCTGCATTGAGATTGGCCATTTCTTTCCGAAATTTGGCCCCAGGATCAGCAAAGTACCCCTGAATCGTCCTGCCTATCTTTTCCCGGTCTTCCGCCTTCCCTGGGTCGAGATTTGGCCCGAGTAAGTGAATTTCTCTGACGCAGGCCTCAACGTCGCTGGCAGGCAACTGCGACGTTTCAATTTCCATATCCGCGAAAACCAGAAAATCTCGTGCTTCCAAGAACTGACCAGCCGGCAAGAGTTGATATCGCAAAGCAGATGCGTAGACAGCCGCAACATGTTCTGCCGCTTTCTCTGTGGAAATACAGTGTGGCTCGGCCCATAGGAGAAGCGCATCCAACGTAATAGTCCGAGGATGCGTTTCAGTTTCTTCGCGATCCGTAGCGACCAAAGTAAGGTCCAGCGTTGCCACACGAGCGTCAGATTCTCCTATCGCACGACGCTGATCGATCCATCGGATCAGTAGGGCATCATGCACTGCTGCTGTTTCAGTCTTGTTTTTATGGCGCATTTCCTTAACCTTGGATGCCAGGGATTTTGCCAGCTTCCGAGTCTCAGGAGAATCGGCCTCCTGATCGAACCATCTATCATCCTCGACTTCAACATCCAGCACTTCACGAATTCTATCCATGGGGTGATTGAAATTATCAAGAAAGTCATCTATGCCTAATGATGGATCGGTTTCGAGTGCGTCCCTATATGCATCCAGAAGGAAGCATCGGACTTTGGGCAATGTTTCCGCCGGTATGACGGAATATGCACGCCGCAAAACAGAAGCATTTGCAAATACAGTTCTTCTCAGCTCCTCGACCGTAATATGGGCAACCTTGACCTCGATCCCAAGGTGTTTGCAGGCTCCCACCACTTCCCTGAATGCACCATGGTTTTTGCTTTCCGGCACTAAGCCGGCAATCAGTACGTTCGTATCAAGGAACAAAGTAGTACCGCGGAGCAGGTCATCCGAAAGCAGTCGAGATGCAGGAGCGATGCCTAGAGCAGCAATAACAAAATGATTCTGCGCCATGTTCCACTTAATGGCGTCAAAAGATGGATTACTTTCCTCAAAGAATCGGTTAACCCCATATTTGAACGCATCGTCATCAGGAACACCGCATTTTGATAGGGCCGACTCAATCCCCTTCTCTATTAAATGGTTTGCTCCCTCCCTGCCAGATTCCCTACCTGTTAGGACAGCAATGTCGCTGGCACTCAAGCAGGAGAATATATTGCAGAGAGTGTCAGTAAATGCGACGGCATATGCATCTGGTCCTTTCGGCGCACCAGAAAAAAGGCTCTTCAAAACGCTTTCCCAGTTTGTCATTGACTGTTGAATCTGGTTTTCCACATCAGCGAGAGCTTTTTCCGCGAGAGAAAATAGATCCTTTTTCTTTCGGACCCGACCGGTCGATACAAGGCGCTTAAGAGCCCCCTCGACTTCTGGCAAGCTGAGTATCGGCACTCCTTCTGCCGAGGCGATAGCCGCGTGCAATCCTCGCAGTTGGATTCCTTCTGAAGTCGCATAGGCAAGATGCTGTTCAACAATGCGTTCAACAGCTTGCTCTCGAATATTGGCACCCGTCGGCGAAAAACGCAGACGGGCGTTCAAAAGCATTGCTCGCTTGTCATCAATAGATGAAGGACACTTCTCTGACTTCGAATGGTTGGCCGTCATGGCTGTTTCTCCCTCGCTTGCCCTTTCTCCGCAGCTATGATATCGTGCGCACCAACTAAATAATGCTCCACCGTCACAATGGGTTTCCAACCCAGTCGAGCCGGATTACGAATCACATGCACATCAGGCGCTGACCCGCAGTTGTAGACCACGTAGAGCCAGTAGTCGTTCTTGAGGCGTTCCGCCGTCTTGTACTCGTTGGTCGTCAGCGCAACCTCACCAACGGCGGATCGTCCCTTGACCTCGATGAAGCGCACCTCGATGGCGGTGGCCGGGTCTTCGGGATGGGCGCGACGGGAGATCAAGTCGAAGCCCCGGTTCTGGGACTCGACGCTCTCCACCGTGCGCCCCTGGGACTCCTCGTAGGCGACCACCGCCTGCACGGCGATGCGCTCGATTTCGTCGTCCCGGACCATGGGTGCAACGCCGGGCGAGGTGCGTTCCGGGTGCGGCAGGACCCAGGCACAGCCGACGTGCTGGATATCGCCGATGGTGCACTGGCACTCGCGTTCGAGATCGGCCAGCCGTTGCTCGCGCCGGTGATTGAGTTCTTCCAGGCGATCCTCGGACTGCTTCATACTGGCAGCCAGCCACGGTGGCGTGGGGGTCAGCTCCGCAGCCTGCTCGTGGAGCCCGGCAAAGGTCAATTGCTGGCGATGAATGAGTTCGTTGAGGCTGATCTCAATATGGCGACGAATGGTCTCGGTATCCTTCTGGCGCTGCGCGGCGACCTCGGCGAGGAACGCGATGAGGCACTTCTCCATGAGGGCTTGCTCGCGGGCATCCCGCCTGGCGAGGCCGTCGGCCGAAGGGGCGGCGGTGCCCCTGGGGGCGACCGTGAGATCGAGGAAGATGGTCGGTTGCCGGACCGACAGTTCGCTCGATGGGCTTGCCTGGACGACGAACAGGCGGCGATGGAGGACGTTGCCCATACCGTCCTTCACGGAGGCGGAGAAGACGTCCAGGTGGTAGGCGACGCTGCTGTGCAGATCGTAGAACACCGATCCTTTGGTCAGGCCGTCCCGAACCTGCTCCCACAGGGTCTGGCGTACTGTTTCGAAGAGCGGATGGCCGGGGGTGACCCATTCAGAGGTCGCGTCCTTGGCCAGCAGGGCTTTGTCGAAAACGATCTGCTTGTAATCGTGCCCCAGCTTCCCGAAGCGGGGTTCGAGCTTGTCGCCCATGGCCCACAGGTGGCGCGGCACCCGGCCGAGGCGATAGAGATGGCTACGGGCCGCCTGCTCCTTGGGAAGAATGCCGACCACCGGCCCGGCGCTCACGAAGAAGTCCTCAATCACCTCCGGCACGAGTCGCCGCTCGCGGGCTTCCGCCGACTTGCCAACGATGGCCGACAGGTTTAGCTCCTTCTTGGCCAGTCCTTCGAGAGTGGAGTCGGTGATCTGCCGGAACCGCTGAGTATCGACCTCGGCAACTATGCGGTTCTTGATGCTCTCTTCGGTCTGGTTGTGCAGGTACATGTCGCGGATCATCTTCTCAAGCTGATTCGCGGGAAACACGTCGCCCAGCACGTTGAAGACCTTGCCGGTGCGTAGGGGGTCGAGGTCGGCCTCGATCTGCTCCAGGCGCTCGAAGAGCTTCTGCAGAACGCGACCTTCCCGGGTGTTGGTCGCGACGAAGTTGAAGATGAGGCAGTCCTTCTCCTGACCGTAACGGTGGATGCGGCCCATGCGCTGCTCGAGTCGGACGGGGTTCCAGGGGATGTCGTAGTTGATCATGAACCAGCAGAACTGCAGGTTGATGCCTTCGCCCGCCGCTTCGGTCGCGACCAGCACCTGGGCGGATTCCTTGAACTCGCGCTCCGCATAGATGCGGCTGCCGGGTGTGTCGCGGTCACCGATCTTCATGCCGCCATGGATCTGGGTAACCGACAAGCCCCATTCGTTGAGCTTCCCGACGAGGTAGTCGAGGGTGTCCTTGTGCTCGGTGAAGAGGAGCAGCTTCATCGCGGGGTCTTGGAAAGCGCCTTGCTCCGAAATAACCTCGCGCAATCGGCTGAGCTTGGTCTCTACTTCGCGCTGTTCCAGTATCCGGGCCTGATTGATGAGCTTGGTCAGTTGAAAAATCTCCTCGCGCAACGCCCCTGGGTCGACGGAAGCGACCACGTCCTCCAACTGGGCGAGAATCTCCTGCTGCTCGTCTTCCGGCAAATCGTCGTAGTCATCCGGCAGTTTCTTGGCGATCTGCTCCTGACGGTACGCCTGCGGGTCTTCGAGAATCCGCTCGCGCTTCTCCTTCATGCGTTCGAGGCTTCGGCGGGCGGCGTAGACGCTGGAGGCCAGGCGGCGCTGGAGCATGGCCATGGTGAATCCGACCGCTCGTCCGGTGGTAGCGTTTGCGGCCTGGGCCTTGATGGACTGGTCCTCGACATAGCGGGTCAGTGCGTCATAGAGGTCCCACTCGTCGCTGTCGATCTGGAACCCGACTGTCTGGACATTCCGCTTGGTGAACAGCTTGCTGATCAGGCCGGTATCCGGGTCGGGGAAGGTGACCAAGGCTTCCTTCGTGCGGCGGAGATAGAACGGTGCGGAGTTTCGCTGCATGGCCTCTTCGAGGCTCTTCACGTCTCCATAGACATCGGCATCGAGCAGCCGCAGGAACAGGCAGAAGTTCTCGGGATCGCCCTTGTGCGGCGTGGCGGTCATGAGCAGATAGTGGTCCGTCATGCCGGACAGGTGCTCGCCCAACTGGTATGCCAGTGTCTTCTTGTCGGCACTGTAGGCCGACATCTTGTGGGCCTCGTCAACTATGATCAGATCCCAGTGGCTCCGCAGCAGGCTTTCGCGCGCGTCTTCGATGCGGGAAACCCACGACACCGACGTGATGACTTGGTTCTTGTCCTGCCAGGGATTCGATCCGTAGTTGGCACGCAGCACGTCGCCGCGAACGATCTCGAAGTTCTCCCGGAACTTATCCTTCAGCTCCCGCTGCCACTGGAAGGTGAGATTCGCCGGGGTGACGATCAGCGTCCGCTTGACCAGCCCCCGTATCTTCAGCTCCTTGAGCAGCAGGCCAGCCATGATCGTCTTGCCTGCACCGGGGTCGTCCGCGAGCAGAAAGCGGATGCGTGGCAGCTTGATGAAGTAGTCGTAGACGGCCTCAAGCTGATGCGGCAGTGGGTCCACCCGGGCGATGGACAGCGAGAAATACGGATCGTACTCGTAAGCCAGCGCCAACCGCAACGCCTCCACGCCCAGGCGGAACTGCACGGGGTCGGCGTCGAATGGCGGCTGCTCCGGAGTGACTCGCAGTCCGGCGAGTTGTTGTGCATCGAGGATAGGCTCGTAGACCTGGCCAGAGTCAAGCCCCTTGCCGATGAGCTTCACGGAGCCGCCCAGCGGCGTACAGACGATGACCTGCACCGGCTCAGGAAAGAGAGAGCCTCGTACAATCGATCCGGGTTGTGGTACCTTGTCAGTCACTGATATGTGCTCGCTTCGATATTCATTCCGACTGCGAATCTTCGCCTGCTTTGCCCTGCCGTATCCACTCGTCGATCTCCGTGGCCTTGAACTTCCAAAGCTTACCGAGCTTGTGGGCAGGCATATGCTTCCGCTCTATCCACTTGTAGATCGTGTCCCGGTTGACGCCCAAGTGGGCGGCAATCTCCTCGACCGAGAGCCACCGTTCCTGTTCTTGCATGGTTGGCATCTCCGATTCTGCCGCAATAATAGTCGACTCAGTACAAATGCTCGTGAATATAGCATTCGCGTCCATGTATGCCAGTGTAAACCCGCCAGAATCCGACAGGATCCAACAAGACGGCAGGAGTTGAGCTTGCAGGATCGGCGCAGGCGAGAGAGTCGGAGAGAGGTATCAGCGGTGGGCGTTCACGGGTTGGGGGCGGAGGCCGGAACGCGGGTGTAAAGTGACGCGGCGGGAAGCGCCGGTTCGGCGGGCCGGTTGGCGGCGGTGCTTTCGAGATCGATTCCGTTTTCGCGGCGGCGATGGCCATCGCCCAATAAGCTCTGGCCGGGCGCTGGTGCGGCTAAGTGCGGAGCCATTCTTTTAGCCCTGCATTCTTGCGGGGCTTTTTTTGTTTGTGCGCCGATGACCAGGATGAGTCATCGGCGGAATGGGTGACGGCAATGACGATGCGCGGGACAGGGGCGGCTTCGCCGTAGCCCACCCGGTCCACGCGGTCTCACTTCTGCCTCAAAAAGGACTGTAGTGCCTTTTTGAGGCGAGCTTTGCCCCCGAATGCGAAAGTTGGGCTAAGTCATCCAACGCTGCGGACGCTCTTCCGAGCCAAGCTCATGACCGTTTTTCCTTGTTTCCAGTCTCAAGTATCAAGAACGATACAACAAGAATCACATTGCGCATCGACAAAGCCCACGATTACGACATTATCCTTTGCCCTTGGCACGTATCCTTTGTGCCCCATCCGCTTTAAGGATTGCGACATATTCGTCCCGCACATCAAGAGCGAGTGTCTTGCCGGCGGCGAGGGCGGCGAGGTGCTCAGGAGAGAGCGGGATTGTGCCGCCATCCCGCCGGGAACCGAAGGGGGTCTCGGCGCCGCTGGTCGCGAACGGCGCGTTCACGATCCGCACGCGATCCGTGCCGTAGGCGGCAGGCGCTTCGCGAGCTTCTCCGTCGGATTGGCCCCGTCTGGAGCGTGCTGCGGTTTGCTCGACCGCCGCGCTCAGCTCGGCTTCGATCTCCGCGATGGTGGGGAGGCTGCTCTTGAGATCGGCGGGGAGGGTCTCGGTGAGTTGTTTTGTCCAGTCGGCCACGCCGATGGGGCGTTTGCAACCACTCAGGGCGTATTCCGCGATGATCCGATCTTTGCCCGCACACAACAGCAGACCGATGGTCGGCTGGTCGGCGGGATGCCGCAAGAGATCGTCCACCGCGCTCATGTACATGTTCAACTTGCCGACGAACTCCGGCTCGAACGGCACGGCCTTCAGCTCCACCACCACGTAGCAGCGAAGCTTGAGATGGTAGAAAAGCAGATCGAGGTAGTAGTCTTTGCTGGCGAACTCCAGATGCACCTGTCGCCCGACAAAAGCGAAACCGGCCCCAAGCTCGAGCAAGAACTTCTGCACATGGTCCACAAGAGCCTGTTCGACCTCGCGCTCGCGGCGAGGATCGGCGGTGCCGATGAAGTCGAACAGATATGGGTCCTTGAAGATTTGTGCGGCCAAGTCTGAATCGGCTGGCGGTAGCGTCAGGGCAAAATTGTTGACGGCCTTGCCCTGACGGAGATGAGCTTGAGACTCGATCTGGAGATCAAGGATGCTGCGCGACCACCCGTTAGCGATCGTCTGCTGGGCATACCACAGACGGGTGGGCGCATTGTTAAGCTTCTCCAGAAGGGCGATGTTCTGCCACCAGGGCAATTGTGCAAGGGCCCCTTGCACAATTGCCTGATCAGGCCACGCATCGGCGAATTTTCGCATGTATTTGAGGTTCCGCGGGGACAGCCCCTGCATGTCCGGGAACTCGTTGCGCAGGTCGGTGGAGAGCCGATCAATCACCCTCGTGCCCCAGCCTTCATCCGCTTGACGGGCCAGAATAACTCGCCCGATCTCCCAGTACATCAACACCATGGCTGCGTTGGCAGCCATGGCCACGCGGACGCGTTCGCTGCGTATGCGGTCCTTGATTTCGTTCAGCGTGGCGATGTAGTCCGACGGCGTGCCCGCATGCGACGGTGGTGCGGGAAACGAGGCGGTACCGCGTGTGCGGCCCCGGCTACGACGGGACGGCACCCCTTCACCATCAACCGAGGCGGGCGAGAGTTTCTGCTTACTTGCCATAGCCAAGACCCTCCAAGTTGCCCAAATCAACTCAACAAGCATTAAGGTAGCACCGACTGCCCGGCGCGTCCCTCCCGCGTGTTTCATTACCGTAATCGGTCAGACATTGATAATGGATTCCAGACATGCCGCCGATGTCAATCCCAGGTAAGCAAGTGAGTTCCATTGCCCCTTTGGCCCCAGTCAGCTTCGCCGACTGGGGCCAAAGGGGCCGAGGAACACGAACATTGTCGCCGTTGTACCCAGGGCGGCGCTCCGCCTTCGGCGTCGCTTGCCCTGGGCTACGATGACACGCGCCCCTCCAGGGCGCGTGCCGCTTCGCGGCCAGGGAAACGGGCGCGTTTGACTCAGCATGAAGCTCTATGGCTCAATTATCAATGGCTCCTATGAAACCCGCTGCCGCAAAGGTCGGCGGAAATCAAGGTCGAATGGCTGGGCGGCGACTGGCCGTGGGTTTCCTGCAAATTGTCCCCGGTGTTTTCCCCACCGGGGTGGTTACTCCTATGAAACACGCTGCCGCAAAGGTCGGCGGAAATCAAGGTCGAATGGCTGGGCGGCGACTGGCCGTGGGTTTCCTGCAAATTGTCCCCGGTGTTTTCCCCACCGGGGTGGTTACTCCTATGAAACACGCTGCCGCAAAGGTCGGCGGAAATCAAGGTCGAATGGCTGGGCGGCGACTGGCCGTGGGTTTCCTGCAAATTGTCCCCGGTGTTTTCCCCACCGGGGTGGTTACTGACCGATTACACATCACCGGCATCCCCTGTGCCCTTCAGTCGGCAGCGTCACAGCGTCCACTCCCGGCAAAGTGCTTCCGTCTGTTCAAGCACCAGTTCGGTGGCGCGCTGTGCCATGTCGGGTGGGTAGCCGTACTTGCGCAGGACGCGCTTCACCAGCACCCGAATCTGCGCGCGGGCGTTCTCCCGCATCTGCCAGTCGATGCTGACGCTTTCGCGAACGCGGTTCACCAACTCCTGGGCAAGCAGGCAGAGCGATTCGTCGCCCATGACCTCGCGGGCGCTGCCGTTGTCCGCCAGGGCATCATAGAAGGCCATCTCGTCGTCATTCAGGCCGAGCTTCTCGCCGCGCCCCTGCGCCTCGCGGATCTTCCTTGCCAAGTCGATCAGCTCCTGGATGACCTCGGCCGCCTCGATGGCCCGGTTCTGGTACTTGCGCACGGCCAGCTCGAGCATCTCGGCGAAGGAACGGGCCTGGACGACGTTCTTGCGCGAGCGACCCTTGATCTCGTCATTGATGAGCTTCTTCAGGAGTTCCAGGGCGAGGTTCCTCTGGGGCAGGTGCTTGACCTCCTCGAGGAATTCGTCGGACAAAATCGAGATGTCCGGGCGGTCCATGCCCGCCGCCGCAAAGATGTCCACGACTTCGGTGGACGCGACCGCCTTTGACACGAGCTGCCTGACGGCGGCCTCGACTTCGTACTGGCTCCTGCCGGTCTCGTCGCCCGTGGCCTTGATCAGCGCGGCACGCACCTCCTGGAAGAACGCGATGTCGTCGCGTAGGGCCAGCGCCCGCTCGTCGGGCACGACCAGAGCAAAGGCCTTCGACAGATTGGCGACGGCGGGAAGGTAACGCTTCTTGCCGCCTGCCTGCCGCGTCGTACCACTTTGCGGCGCAGGCAGGTCCTCCAGGGAGAGAATGAACTCCATGGCCTGCGCGATTCCGGCGATGCGGCCCGAGGCCGGGCCGGTGACGACCGCCCGGTAGTCGAAATTATGGAACATTTGCTGCACAATCTCGAACTTCTCGAGGAACACCGCCATGGCCTGCTCGCGGTCGATGGCAGCGCTGCCCTTGCCACCGCTGGCCGTGTAGTTGGCCAGCGCCCGTTTGAGCGAGTCCGCCAGGCCGAGGTAGTCCACGACCAAGCCGCCCGGCTTGTCGCGGAACACCCGGTTGACGCGGGCAATGGCCTGCATCAGGTTGTGCCCGCTCATCGGCTTGTCCAGGTACATGGTGTGCATCGACGGGCAGTCAAAGCCGGTCAGCCACATGTCCCGCACGATGACGATCTGCAGGCCGTCGCCGGGATTCTTGAAGCGCCTGGCCAGATCCTCGCGGGCGTTCTTTGTGCGGATATGCGGCTGCCACGACGGATTGTCGGAGGCGCTGCCGCTCATCACGATCTTGACCCTGCCGCAGGCGTCATCGGGGCTGTGCCAGGCGGGGCGCAGCGCCACGATGGCGTTGTACATGTCCACGCAAATGCGGCGGCTCATGCACACCACCATCGCCTTGCCGTCCAGCACCTCCAGGCGCTTCTCGAAGTGGGCGACGAGGTCGCGGGCCACCAGTCCGACGCGCCGTTCCGTGCCGACCATTGCTTCCAGCGCGGCCCACTTGCTCCGTAGGCGCTGCTTCTGGGTCTCTTCCTCGCCTTCGGTGATCTCCTCGAACTCGGGGTCGATCTTCGGCCTCTCCGATTCCTCAAGCTCCAGCTTTGCCAGGCGGGATTCGTAGTAGATCGGCACCGTCGCGCCATCCTCAACGGCGCGCAGAATGTCATATTTGTCGATATAGTCGCCGAACACCGCCGGGGTGCTGCGATCGTCGGTCTCGACCGGGGTGCCGGTGAAGCCGATGAAGGAAGCGTGCGGCAGCGCCTCATGCAGCTTCCGGGCGAACCCGTCGATGAAACCATACTGCGAACGGTGCGCTTCATCGGCGATGACCACGACGTTCTCGCGGGTCGTCAGGGTGTCGTCGCCCGCGAATTTCTGGATGGTGGTGAAGATGACGCCGCCCGAGGCGACCTTCAGCAGGTCTTTGAGATGCGCCCGGCTGGCCGCCTGAACTGGCGTCTGGCGCAGCAGCTCGCGACAGTTGGCAAACGTGGTGAAGAGCTGCTCGTCCAGGTCGTTCCGGTCGGTGATCACCACCAGGGTCGGATTGCCCATGTCCGGGTGCCGGATCACTTTTCCGGCGTAGAACGTCATGGAGAGACTCTTCCCGCTGCCCTGGGTGTGCCAGATCACGCCGATGCGGTGGCCGCCGAAATGCGTGGTGCCCTTGCCGTACCTGCCCGCCCCCTCGCCAATCGCCAGCTCGCCATTGGGATCGAAGGCCGGGAAACGCCCGATGAGGCGCATGTCGTCGGTGTCGATGCCGCATGCGGAGAACGTGCAGGACAGGGCCCGGTTGACCGCCCAGTATTGGTGATAGGCGGCCGCCTTCTTGATCACCTTCGCGCCGTCATCCTCGAACACCACGAAGTTCAGCACGTAGTCGAGAAAGCGCCTCGGCTCGAAGACGCCCCGGATCAGCGTTTCCAGTTCCGGGGTGCCCTTGGGCACCACACCGGTGCCGTCCACGGTCCGCCACGGCATGAAACGATCCCAACCGCTACTCAGGGTTCCGAGCCTGGCCTGCAGGCCGTCAGAGATGACCAGCACTTCATTGGCGGTAAACAGCGACGGAATGTCCGCCTTGTAGGTCTGCAACTGGTTGAAGGCATGCCGGATCGTGGCGTTCTCGCTGCCCGGATTCTTGAGTTCCAGCACCCCCAGTGGCAACCCGTTCACGAACACCACCACGTCCGCGCGCCGGTTCTTTTTGCCTGACACGGCGGAGCCTTGCGAAGACGGTTCCTCGATGACCGTGTATTGGTTCAAGGCCAGAAACTCGTTGTTCGCCACGTCATCCAGGTCGAAGAGCCAGACTTTCACATGCTGCGTGCCGCCATACTCCTCGGGCGCGGCCACCTCCACGTCCACGCCGTCGGTCAGCAGGCGGTGAAGCGCCCGGTTGTTCATCATTAGATCGGGCGACGGCGGGTTCAGAATCCGCCGCATGGCCTCGTCGATACCCTCGGCGGACACGCCGGGATTGATGCGTTCGAGCGCCTGGCGCAGGCGCCCGACCAGAATGGTCTGCCGGTAGTCTTCGCGCTCGGGGCTGCACCCATCCGGGGCCAAGTCCGGCCCGTGCAAGGTCCGGTAGCCCAGCTCGGCAAACCAGGACAGCGTCGTTTCTTCGAGAATGTTCTCGGTGATGGCGGGCATTGTCAACATGCTCCATGCAAAGAAGCCTCGGCGATGTCGTGCAAGCAGCGACAGAAAGTCTGAAAGCTGTGTGATGTATTGCGTGAGGGTTCCCAGTGCACTGCAATGGCCCGGGCAGCTTCAATTTTGCGCAGTCCCGAGTGAAAATATCCGGCGCGCTGCAATATCCGTTCAAGAGCTTCCCAAGTGCCTCCGGCTATGGCGTCCGGATCACGATACCGTGCCCGCAGGGGAATACTTGCCGTAACGCGTGGATAAGCGGCGCAGACGGCGGACCAGTCCCCAAAATACCAGGCTTCAAGCTCCTCGATGGCCAGACGGCTGGCCACTTGCCAGTTCTTGGCCAGTGACGTGGACTTGTTGCGCATGCCGGAAGTGGCGACCATGTTGTCCAGTTTATGCTTCAATTCCAGGCAATCATCATCGTCACGGTCGATGACGACGATGATTCGCCAGTCATCGGGCAACCAAGCCGCATAGCCACGCAGGCGTTGCGGCAGGTACGTCAACAGACCGTTCTTGCCCTGATAGCAGTGAATGGTGAAGGTGATCTTGCCCAGGAGTCGCGGCAATAGTTCGTTGAGAGCGGCTTCCATGGATGGTTCTTCAACCAGAAATTCGATGTGTGAGACCATCTTCTCTTCATCTCCTGTCAGCTGGCGCGCCAGAGTTGACCAAAGGGTCGCCGAGTCCCAGATGTCCCTCAAGCCAAAGATGGCCCATCGAGGCCCCTGCCTTGATGAATTCGGCAATTCCCCGGATGTCGGCGGCTCGAGTGACTTGGCTGAAGCCCCGTTCATCACGATAGATGACGCGAACTTCCTCCGGGCGCATTCCGTTGATGAAGAATGGCGAGTGGGTGGTAACCAGCAGTTGTGAGCTCTCGGCGGCGGCACGGCACTCCTCGGCCAGGCCGGGCAGGAGGCGCGGGTGCAGGAAATTCTCCGGTTCCTCAATGCCGATGAAGCGGGGTGGCTGCGGGGCCATCAGCAGAACCAGATAGGACAGCATTTTCATGGTGCCGTCGGAGGCAAAGCGGGAGAGTACCGGCTGCTCGAAAGGAGCATCCTTGATCTGCAGCAGAAGGCGGCCGTCAGGCATGGCATCGGCAGTCACCTTTTCCAAACGGGGAATGCGTCGGCGCAACGCCTCGTAAATTTGTTCCAAGCGATCACCGTGCTGTTCGTACAGATACTGAATGACATTGGGCAGATTGTCTCCGGTCTTGCTCAAGCGTTCCTGCGGACCGGCTTCTGGTTGCCCGCGAGTGTCTTCTATCGACAGGTAAGAAACGTGCCAGTCCGCGATGAACTCGCGCAAAGCGGCCACCCGGGGATGCTCGGCAAACTGCCCCAGCGTGTTTACGGCAATCAGATCGGGCGAGCGCAAAGGGATTTCAACCCGGTGGTCGTCGCTGTCGGGCATTTCGCCACTGATGGCGCGCCCTTTTCCCTGCGCATAATCAAGAAAGCGAAAGGGCTTGCCATACTGACCACGCCGCCATTGCAGCCACTCCTCGGCGACATAGGGGCCGCGCGGGCCTTCATCAATGGCTAGATGATAGGTGATGACCGGGTCGTGGGACTTTTCCCGATACGCGATTTCGATCACAATCGGTCCGTCTTGCCCGCGGGTCTTGAGTTCTTTGGCGCGGCCACGCCGGTCCCAGGCGTGCCGCAAGCCAAACTGGAAACATTCGGCCAGAAAATTGAATACATCAAAAATCGTCGATTTGCCGCACCCATTCGGACCGAGCAAGGCCATGAATGGCGTGATATTCGACAATTTCACATCCTGCAACGCCCGGAAATTCCTCACCCGCAGCGATTCGATGCGCGCGGGATGCTCTTTTTTCATTTTGCTATGGCTCATGCTTGGCCTCCTGCAATGACGCCCTGTCGAGCTTCGTCCACTTTTCTGTTAAGATAACTCCAACGACCTGACTGAAACACCCCCGCTGCAAGTTCGCGCCGAAACCGACGCGGTTCGTCAGCAAAGCGGTTCTGACCATGACTTTTGCCCCGGGGTTGGTGGCTTCCCTTGAAGAAGGCAGTTCAGGACGTAGGCCATGCGAATGCCCCGGGCCCGCCTTCTTGTTAATGCGTATGAATCCGTCATCGATCTGCCTCCGCTGTCAGCGTGGCCGCGACGGGAACCGTCACCTCGCCAGACAGTAGCCACGGGAGAAGCGTGTCGCGGAGTTTCGTCAGTGCTTGCGCCTGCAACAGGACGCTGATTGCCTTCTCCATGGCCGGACCCAACTGTCGGTCGGCTGCGCCCAGGACGTCGCCACTTGGGACGACAACCTTGGCAGCAGTCAGATGGTCGCGCTTGATGTGGCCCATGGTTGTGGCCTTGTCTGCTGCGATCTGGATGAAATCCTGAAGGTGATGATCCGTCCACAGGTAGATGAACCACTTCGGGAAGGCATCGGACGTCACTTTGAACAGGTGCTGGTTGAGAACGCCGGGGCCTTCCGTCCAGGGCCGCACCAAGAGGCTACCTGACCATGAGAAGAGGATGTCCCCGTCTTCAACCAGGTACTTTTTCGGCACGGAGGCGGTCGCCCTGTCCGTTTGTTCGCTGATCCCGCTCCGCAGCTCGCGAATCTTGATGACTGGCAGGCCGTGTTCGCCGTCCTGCACCGGGTACTTCTGGCAGGCCAACCCATTCATGTAGTCGGCGACTTGGTCGAGAGCACGAATACTCCACCCCTTGGGAATCCAGCCCATGGCGTCTGTGTGGGTGAATTCGGCGGGGAAGAGGGCGCGGAGGTCGTCGGGGAGGGGCTTGGCGTGTTCTTCGGCGGCCTGCTGGCGGAGGGCGGCGCGGTCGGCGAGTTCGTCGGGGATGGGCTTTCCGGCGGCCAGGGCGTTGTCGATCACCGGGTCGAAGTCGATGAACCAGCTCTTGAACAGGGCGCGGACGATGCCCTCAAGGGTGCGGTTCAGCCGCCGGTTGCACTCAATCTTGTCGTCCAGCGTCCCGAGCACGTGCGCGATGGCGCGCTGCTCGGGAAGGGGTGGTAATGAAATCGGATAGTCACGGAGAACCTTAGCATTGGCACCAGCTTGTGCTGATCCGGTCTTTGAAGCATTTACATAGGTCCACCAGTATTGGGAGCGCATGGTGAACCAAACAAACCGTGCATCTGCCTTGCATGGGTCGATTTTAAACCGAATCAGGTAGGATGCAAACACTGCATCCTCGGTGCTATCGAAGAGGTAGTTCTCTCCCGTACTATTGCCGGTACGGGCAACGACTATGTCACCTTGGTGAAGCCGGTATTTTTCGTGTTGTTCAGGAGTTATTTGACAATATGGCACGGTGTGCCAGTCGACAACACCATTCTGAATGTCAGTAATCCGCAGAAAACGAGGTCCCACACGATCTATAGACGCGCTTTCTGTATAGCCGTAAGTGACATCGCATGAGATGTCACCAAGAGTTACCATTCTCCACTCATTGGCCATGGTTATGTGTCTCCGCGTTGCATCGTTTCCCATTACGCATGGCATTTTTTCAGGATGGCCGCTACCCGTTCCATGACGGACAAGGCGCCGGCATCCATTTTTGCGAAGGCGAACCATTTCTTGCCGAGGTCCTTGAGGGAAGCGCCGAGATGGTAGACGACGTTCCCGTCGAGGATCAGAAAGCGGTCATGGCTGTCGGCGAATTCACGGATGGCGACGGGCGGGTATTGGGCGTTATGTTTTTCCAGGTCAAGGGCCAGCGTTTTGCTGATGCTCCGGGTAAGGACAATGACACTGACGCCTGTCTGGCGCTTGGCGAGCAGCGTCAGCACGCTATCATCCACATAATTGTCAATGAGAACAATCGACTTTTGCGCCTGTCGCAGGAGGTCGCTGACGAAACGATAGGCATCGAAGACCTGGCCATCGAAAAAGACGCCCTGTTCGGGCTGCTGGCGCTTGGCGTCGAGGGCGGCAAAGACCTGCTCGAAGCGGGCGTCGGTTACCATCTCATGCCCAATCTGGCGCTTTTCCAGGGTGTCCAGGCGTTGCAGCAGAGGCTCGTGAGCGACCAGAAAGCGTCGCATGGCGACAAAGGCATTGATGATGCTGATGCTAATCTCAATGGCGGTGCGGCTGCGAAGCACCGCCGAAAGCATGGCCACGCCCTGTTCGGTGAAAACGTACGGGAGAGTTGACGAATGTTTAAGGCTTTTGAACCGGTCACAACTTGTGACCAGTTCGTTTTTTTCATTTTCAGTAAGCTGGAAACGAAATTCAGCGGGAAAGCGTGACAGGTTTCTCTTGGCGGCCTGGTTGATGGCTTTTGTTTCGACGCCAAAGAGGACGGCAAGATCATGGTCAATCATGATCTGAACATCACGGACAGTATATATCTGTCGGCGTATATTTTCTTCCTGCGGAGTGATGACGGCAATATTTCTGTTCACCACAGTTGCTACCCTCCTTTCTGACCTGTCGTTTGTTGTTCCTCTTCCGTCTCAAGCCACGCTCTTATCATGACTACCCCTTGTTCGGTAATGGCAAAGGGCATCGCTCCGCCGAATACTTTTTTGGTAATGTGCGAAATCTTGTGATAGAAAGAGATACTTGACATGCGCCGTAGGCGCTTAACTATGCTTAACCCCAGGCTTTAGCCTGGGGAAAATGCTCTCCAGTCAATCGTGCCCCGTAGGGGCACTACTGGATGCCTGACAAACACAATCTAAACACGATTACAGACCATTTTCAACCAAGACTTCGGGGCTGTAGTGCCTCTACGAGGCACTGTTCGATAGGACACCTTCCCCAGGCTGAAGCCTGGGGTTAAGCATGGTCGTGCCCCTACGGGGCAAATTCATGAATAACCACCTGATAAGGAGTCTATTGTCAAAAAGCCTTTCGCAAAAGAAGAGATTAGGTCACATTGGCGCAAATACATGTGTTCATCACAAGATTTCGCACATTACCACTTTATTGGATGGTATCACAGATTGTGACACCAGCATGTCGATCTCGGATTCCTCCAGCACGAACAAGAAATCTTCGGGGAAACGCCTGCGGTTTCTTTTTACGGCCTGCTTAAGTGCTCTGGTCTCGATCTGGTACAAATCGGCCAAATGGCGATCCAGCATTACCTCCACGCCGCGCACCTTGTAAATGAGGGCGCGAAGCTGTTCCTCCCGCAAAACGACAGCTGTATCATTCCTGTTTGCCATGGCCGGTGCCCTCCCTGTCGGTCAGACGCTTGCCGGTGGCGGTGAGGCGGTATTTCTGGAGTCGGCTGTTCGGCTTGTCGGGGATGGTGTATTCGATCATCCCGTTGGACAGAAGGCGCCTTACGGTTCTGTTCAAGGCACCAGTCACGGTGTTCAGTCCGAGCCGGGCGGCGATCTCGGATTTCGTCAATGGCTGTCCTTGCAGAAGCAGCAGGACTCTTGTCGCCCCTGACTCTGCCCCTGACTCTGCCCCTGACTCTGCCCCTGACTCTGCCCCTGACTCTGCCCCGACTTGTGCGGTGACTGGGTCGGTGACTTCCGGGGCGACGGGTTCCGCGCGTTCGCCGAATTCAGGCACCTTGACCGTTATTCTGAACACATCGCCTTCGACCAGCTCGGGGTCCGCGCCACCGTAGGCCCGGCTGTACTTCATCATCTTGCGCATGCCGGAACCGAGTTCGTCGGCACGCCCGATCTGGCGAAAGAACTTGGCAATCACGGGGTTCTTGGGGAACGGAGTGAAGGTCTCAGGGTCGAGCCGTCCGAATCCATGGGGGCGGCTGCTGTTCTCGGTGCGGACCTGGCCGTATTCGATGATCAGCTTGGCGGGAAAGGCGTTGGTGTACTCGCGGTGAATCAGGAGGTTTGAGGCGACCTCGCGAAAGATGGCGTCGCGGATGCTGATGCTGGTCGTGCCTTCCAGGTAGAACGGGTCTGGCAGGTGCTTGTGGACGAAGGCCATGATGCGGTCATAGCTCTCGACCAGGTTTACATCGACGAAGTCCCGGTCGTCGTAACGGTCGAGATTCACCTTGCGCAGGATCAGGTCGGTGCGGTGATGCGGAACCGTATTCAGCAGCGGAAGCTGCCGTCCCAGGAGTAGAATTCCCGCCAGGGTGATGCCGCTGGTGCCGGTTTCCGAATTGGTCTGGTAAAGTTGGGCGCTCTTGAGCAATTCGAGATCGTCCATGTCTTTCCACGGGTGATCTTCCCAGCGAAGCCTGGCGATTTTGCGGCACTTGGCGATCAAGTCGCGGTCGAGATCGTCCAATCCCAAGTGCGGGAAGACCCGGTTTTCGCTGTATGTGGCCTGTTTGCGCTGGTAGAGTTGGGCAACGAGCACGGTATTGTCGGTGATGTCCAGGTCGCCGTCTTCGTTTCGGTCATAGATGCGGCCGTTGCAGCGATGCACCTGCGAACTTTCCGGGACGTAGACGTGCAGCAGCGATTTGCCGTCCATCTCGACCTCAACGACGGAGAGGTAGGCGGGCGGATGCAGCTTCTGCGGGTTATTGACGGCGGTGACGAAGTCCTTCCTGATTTGGGCCATCGCGTCCGGTTCGATACCGCCGACCTGGCCCGAGTCCTCTACGCCCAGCAGGATCGTCCCGCCATGGCGATTAAGGAAGGCGCAGACAGATTCGTACACATCCCGGCTGAGCTGGCTGCGGCAGGTCTTGAATTCAGTGGAGAGTCCTTCTCCTTGACTGACCAAATCTCTGATTTTATCCTCGGAGGGGCTCATGGTGGCTCCATGTGGAATTTGTCATTGGTGGCGGCACCAATTTATTATTACTGGCCATAGCCCAAGGCCTCCATGTTGGCGCGGATCGCGTTGTCCAACTGGCTGGACTCGGTCATCTGCTCGTAGAGGGCCGCCGTGAGTTCGGCCATCTTCTCCTCGAAGGGGACGCCGTCGTCCTCGACCGCCTCGGTGCCGACGTAGCGGCCAGGCGTCAGCACGTAGCCGTGCTCCTTGATCTCCTTGAGCGTGGCCGTGCCGCAGAAGCCCGGCTGGTCCTCGTAGGTTCCGTAGGCGTCGCCCTCGGAACGCCAGGCGTGGTAGGTGCGGGTGATCAGGGCGATGTCCTCGTCGGACAGCTCGCGATGGGTCCGGTCCATGAGCGTGCCCATCTTCCTGGCATCGATGAAGAGAGTTTCGCCGGAACGGGCACGATAGCCCTTGGCCCGGTTGGCGGTCTTCTGCCGGGTGAGGAACCAGAGACACACGGGAATCGGGGTCGTGTAGAAGAGCTGCCCGGGCAGCGCGATCATGCAGTCCACCAGGTCGGCCTCAATGATGGCCTGGCGGATGTCACCCTCGCCGGAGGTGTTCGAGGACATCGAGCCGTTGGCCAGCACAAAGCCGGCGGTGCCGTCCGGGGCCAGGTGGTAGAGGAAGTGCTGAATCCAGGCATAGTTGGCGTTGCCGCCGTCCACGGTGATGACCGAGCCGTCCTTCTGCTTGCGCTCACCGCCTTTGGGGGGCGTGCCATACTTCCAGCGGACGTCGTCGGCCACCTTCGAATGGCCCCAGTCCTCCATGTTGAACGGGGGATTGGCAAGGATGAAGTCGGCGCGCAGGTCCTTCTGCTTGTCGTCGAGGAAGCTGTCGCCCCACTCGATGTGTGCGTCGATGCCCCGGATGGCCAGGTTCATGAGCGCCAGCCGCCAGGTGGTGTAGTTGGACTCCTGGCCGAAGATCGAGATCCGGCGCTGGGTCTGCGCCTTGCTCTTGCCGCCTGCCTGTCCGTTGGAGGAGGCGTGTTCGGTGACGAACTTGGCGGCCGAGACGAACATACCGCCCGAACCGCAGCAGGGGTCGTAGACGCGCCCCTTGAAGGGCTCCAGCATCTCGACCAGCAGCCGCACCACGCACTGGGGCGTGTAGAACTCGCCGCCGCCCTTGCCCTCCTTCTCGGCGAACCGGGCCAGGAAGTACTCGTAGACGCGGCCGAGAATATCCTTCTTGCGGCTTTCGGCATCGCCCAAGCCGATGGTGGCGATCAGGTCGATCAGCTCCCCGAGCCGGGTCTTGTCCAGCGCCGGTCGGGCATAGTCCTTGGGCAGGACGCCCTTGAGCTGGACGTTGTCGCGCTCGATGGCCTTCATCGCATCGTCCACAAGCTGGCCGATGCTGGCCTGCTTGGCGCTCTTCTGCAGGTAGGGCCACCGCGCCTCCGGGGGCACCCAGAAGACGTTCTCGGCCAGGTACTCGTCGCGGTCCTCGGCCTCGGCGTAGTCGTCGGCGGCCAGCCGGTCGTGCATCTCCATGAACGCATCGGAGATGTACTTGAGGAAGATCAGCCCCAGCACGACGTGCTTGTACTCCGCCGCGTCCATGGTGCCGCGCAGTTTGTCCGCTGCGGCCCACAGCTTGTCCTCAAAGCCGAGATTGGCTCCTGTCCCGTTTGCCATGTGCTGTCTTTCCTCTTTATACAAAACGGCATGCCGCAAGGCAGCCCGCCGCCATTGTCAGTTTTCCTCGAAGCTGCGTTGGATCAGGCTCTTGACCGTGTGTTCTCCGGGTGCTGCTTCAGCCACTCGTCGATGGCGTCCTTGTGGAAGCGCCAGCGCTTGCCGAGCTTCTGCCCCGGCAGGCGGCCCTCTTGAACCAACTTGTACAATGTCGACCGCGAGATCTTCAGGTACTCGGCCAGCTCGCCGATTGACATCACCTCGTCGGGTTCTCTTTTCATGATCGGTAACCTCCGGTTCGGAATTCCCGAGCAGACTCAAAGTGTGCGGATAATGTCAGTTGTTATCAGATGTTGTCAAACTAGAATGCCCGACGTTTGCCACAATACTGCCGAAGAAGTCTCCCGCTCTTCTCTTGGCGAGGCCTGCGGCATTCCCCTCATGGCCGAGAGCGACGGCGGTCGGGCCGCCGCTCGGCCGAGAGAGCCGGGGAGAGGCAACGGAGCCGGGCGATCACGGGTTGGGGTCGGAGACCGGAACGCGGGTGTTAAGCGACGCGGCGGGCAGCGCCAGATCGGCAGGCCGGTTGGCGGGATTGCTTTCGAAGGCGATTGCGTTTTCGCGGCGGCGATAGCCAGCGCCCAATAAGCTCTGGCCGGGCGACGGCTCGGTTAAGTGCGGAGCCATTTTTTTTCGGCCCCGAATCACCAGGGCTTTGTCGTTTACGGCCAGCCCCCCGGCTGGCCGTTTGCCTTCATGGCCGCAAATCCCGCTCAGCCAAAGGGATTTGCAACACGCGCGCCGCCCTCTCTCGTTCCCCGGCGCGCTCTATCCTCCCGCCGTCCCTGCCGCCGTTCGGGCCAGAGACCTTCGAGATACGGCCAAAACTCTCTGGTGCTCTCGCGCTCTATAGAGACGAAAACTCTACGCACCCGCGCGCGGCCCGTTTTCGACCCGTTTCCGGGATGCCCCGACGGCTCCACCCCCGGATTACAGAGCGGTCCGGTGGCGGTCGCGCCGCGATGCGCTTGGCGTAGAGTAAGCCAGCACGCTCTACAGGTGCTGTTATCGTCACTCAGTGAGCACATTGCGCTGTTAATCGATCCGCCTCCTGGTGCGTTAAACAGGACTCCCGATGTGTCAGGCTGGGAAAAAAGCCGTCAGCTCCGCCATTGACAAATCCGAACCACTTATTATTATATGGACACGAAACGTCAATACGGAGCCACTGGCATGCAGACCGAGAAGATCATTGACCTGGCGCGAAAACGCGGCGTCATCCGTGCCGCCGACGTCGAAGATGCTGGGGCCAGTCGTACGCTGCTTCCCTATCTTGCGGACAAGGGGGAACTGCGGCGCGTCAGCCGCGGAGCCTATGCGCTGGCCGACTACCAGCCGGAACATGAGACTCTTCTCGCGGCGGCGGCAGGCGTGCCGCATGGCGTCATCTGTCTGCTCTCCGCCCTCCAGTTCCATGAGATCACCACCCAGATGCCCATGGAGACCTGGATCGCGATCAAGCGCGGCACTCACATGCCGACCTGCAAGGGGATCAACCTCCAGGTAATGAAGCTTACCGGACCTGCCTTCTCTGAGGGAATCGAGGAACATGACGCCGATGGCATCCGCATTCGTGTCTACTCGCCCGCCAAGACGGTCGTCGACTGCTTCAAGTTCCGCAACCGCATCGGGCTGGACGTGGCTCGCGAGGCGCTGCGCGACGCCCTGGCGCAAAGGAAGGCCACCCGCGACGAAATCTGGCGACTCGCCAAGTACTGCCGGATGTCCCACGTCATGCGTCCCTACCTGGAGATGGCCTGATGAGCAAGGAAGACACCAGCAAGTCGGTTCACCAGCGGCTGCTGAACATCCGCGACACCACCGGCGAGCAGTTCAATCACTTGCTGATGCGCTACGGCCTGGAGCGTCTGCTGTACAGAATCCAGGCGGCCGGTCACGCCGAGACCTTCGTGCTGAAAGGTGCGATGCTCTTTGCCCTGTGGCACGATGTCCCCGGTCGCCCCACCCGGGACATTGACCTCCTGGGCTTCGGCGATCTCACCCACGACCGGCTGCGCGCCATCTTCGCCGATGCCTGCGCAGTCGAGGTGCAGGACGACGGACTGCGTTTCGATGCAGACTCCATCCAGACCGACGACATTCGTGACGACCAGGAGTACCATGGTGTCCGCGTTCGGTTGCTCGGGTTTCTTGGCCGTGCCCGTCTGGCCATTCAGATCGACGTGGGGTTCGGCGATGCCCTGACACCGGAGCCGCAACAGATCGACTACCCGGCGATCCTGGATTTTCCCGCGCCTCGCCTGCGCGCCTACCATCCGGCGACGGTTGTGGCAGAGAAGCTCAACGCCACGGTGGTTCTCGGCGCTCTCAACAGCAGGATGAAGGACTTCTACGACATGCACGTCATCCTCACGCACATGGGCATCGACGACGATCTCCTGCGCGCCGCCATTCGAGGAACCTTCGAACGGCGCAACGTCCCGCTGCCGGAGGAGTTGCCTGTCGCCTTCACGCCAGAATTCATCGAGGACGGCATCAAGGAAACCCAATGGCGGGCATTCCTACGCCGCAGCGGGCTTGAATCGTTCGGCCTCGATTTGGTCACCGTACTGGCCGACCTCAAGAAGCGCCTCTGGCCGCTGCTGTCGGCAGCCAAGCACCGCTGACAGGCGACGGTTCCATGAGCGCATACGCGATCTATACCGTAAGCGCTCGCCCAGCCCATTAAGCAGGAAATTCTGATGCGTTTAGGTTAATTGGCAGTCCTGAAACCAACCAAGGAGACTGCCAATGACCGACCGTGAAATTGCCTGGCGTGACGCCTTGTCCGCCCATTCGTCGTCCGGAATGCCTTTGAGTTGCTACTGTCGCGACAAGGGGCTCAACTATCATCAGGCGGTGTACTGGCGCCGCCGCCTGGCCACGATTGACGGCGCCGCCGGCTTGTCCGTCCCGGATGCGCCCGCCCCGACTTTTTCGCTCGTAGAGCTATCCGAGCCGCCGCGGCAGGTCGCGGACAGCGGCGTGGCCATTGAGTGCGGACGCTGCCGGATCAGCCTGAAGGCCGGCTTTGATCCGTCGGTGCTATCCCGGGCGCTGGCCGTCCTGTCGGGTCTGGAGGCGGACTGATGTTGTCCCTGCCGCCATCCGCACGCATCTATATTTGCCACCAGGCCGTGGACATGCGCAAGTCGTTTGACGGCCTGGCGGCGACCTCCAGCCAGCTGCTCGCCCAAAGTCCGGCTTCCGGGCATTTCTTCGTCTTTCTCAACGCCCGGCGCACGCTGATCAAAATCCTCAACTGGGACGGCGACGGCTACACCATCTGGAGCAAGCGCCTTGAGCAGGGACAATTCAACCTGCCCAAAGCCGTCGGCGACCGCCTGCTGCTTGATCTGCGTGACCTTCACGCCATGCTTGATGGCGTGAAACCGGGCGCGTACTACAAAAGATTTTCACAGCCGTCCCATAACTTGATGGTGGCTTCGTAAAAAAAAGGATTCACGGCATCTTAATGGTAGCCTAGTAAGCAACCATAGGAGGTACCATGAATCCACTAAAAAGTACTGTGTCAGTCCTCGCGCAGATTGCAAGCTGGATACCTGACCGGATTATCGACAACCTCGCCAAAAAGTACAAAATCCAGACACGGGCCTTCAGCGCCACCAGCCATGTAATGGCTATGCTTTACGCGCATCTGGCGCATTCATTAAGTCTGAACGACATCTGTGACAGCCTCCACAACCATGCCGGCCCCCTTGCTCAGATACGCAACTGCACGCCTCCGAGCAGGAACGGTCTCTCTCACGCCAACAAGACCCGCAATGCGGATATGGCCGAAGAACTGTTCTGGAAGGTATATGAGTCACTGTCAACCCGTTACCCCGAGTTCCTGACCTCCAGCCGCAATTATCCCGGTTTGCCCTACCGCTTCCGGACAAGAACCATTCGCGCCGTTGATTCAACCACCATCAAACTGACGGCATTTAATATGGGCTGGGCCCAGCACCGACGCCAGAAAGCGGCCGCCAAGATGCACACGGCGCTGAACATGCGCTCGTTCCTGCCGAACTTCGTCCTCGTCAAAAGTGCAAAGGATTCTGACCCGAAAAGCGCCTGGGAACTGTGCGCCGACATGAAGGCCGGAGAGGTCGTGGTATTCGACAAGGCCTATGTTGATTTTAAGCATCTTAAGGTCCTTGACACGCGCGGCGTCTCCTGGGTGACGCGGGCCAAGGAAAACATGCTCTATGAAGTTATGGGACAGCATGCGACTGGGAAACCGGAGGCGTCTGATCCCGTCAAACATGCGTCCGCCTCCTCAGAACCCGAGACAGATACGGCTGAAGTTATGGGACAGCAAGCGCCCGGCAAGCGCCGCTATGTCCGCAAGAAATGCAAGGTGTTGTCAGATGAGCGCATCAGGCTGATAGGGGTGCAGACCAAGGACAATTACCCCGATGACCTGCGGCTGGTCACGGCAGAGGTCGAGGTGAAGGGGAAGATGGTGGTGATGACGTTTATTACCAACAACTTCGAGTGGTCGCCGTTTTCCGTGTGCCAGCTCTATCAATGCCGTTGGGGTGTGGAGGTGTTTTTCAAGGAAATCAAACAGACGCTGCAGCTGGCCGATTTCCTTGGATATAACGAAAATGCCGTCCGCTGGCAAGTCTGGACAGCGCTGCTTGCCTATCTCCTGCTACGGTTCGTCGCTTGGTACAACAAGTGGAAGCGCCAGTTCAGTCGGCTCTTTACCTTGTTGCGTGCCGTGCTCTGGAATTACTTCAGTTTGCCCAGTATCATCGAGTGCTGCGACACGAAGCGGGAGCGGCGCCATATTATCCGGGGAAGTCCGGAAAAAGCATATCAGCTGTATTTTGAAGGGATGGTATAGTCTCCTGGCTAAACTTTTCCACACACAAAGAAGGTGTCTTGAAAAATCAGGCGGCCTCGTGCTCGCATGTGCCCAAAAAACAGGTAATTTCAGTGACTATGGGACGGCTGTGAAAGATTTTCAAAAAAAATGTGATTTCGCCATTTTTTTTTGCGTGCCTGCTTGCATGTATTTGTTTTTAATGTAAGTTATTGGTATGCAGAATGATACGTTTCATTTTAGCAACTTTTTCGGCGGCAACGCCGCGCGACTTGCCGCCGAGAACGACCGCCTGCGTGAACAGCTTCTGCAGGCCACCGCCGAGAACGTCCAGCTGGGTGAAACGCTGCAACAAATCCAGCAGCTTGCCACCGCCGAGACCGGCGAGTTACGCGACGCGCTGAAAAAATCCCTCCAGCGCCTGGCCGAAATGGAACTGCAGTTGGCCTGGCTGAACAAACGGCTCTTCGGCAGAAGTTCCGAGCGCGTGGTCGACGAGAAGACCCCGCTGCTGCCGGGCCTGGTTGTGCCGGAAACGACCCCCAAACCGGAACCGGTCAAGGTCCAGGTTCAGGGCCATGATCGCTCGCAAAAGGCCGCCGACAAGGATACCAAGAGCGTTCCTTTTGCCGATCACCTCGAGCGCAAGGACCTCATTCTTGATATCCCCGAAGCCGACAAACTCGGGAAGGAGTTCATCGGCTTTGACGTCTCTGAAATGCTCATGCACCGTTCCGCTTTCTACGTCCTGGTCATCAAGCGCGCCAAATATGTGGTGCCGGGCGAGCCGGAGCTGGGCGTCGTGATGGCGCCGCCGCTGCCGAACGTCCTGTCCGAAGACTCCGACCGCGGCCATTTCGACATCAGCGTGCCCGTTCACGTCCTCCACGAGAAATTCGTTAACCACATGCCCTTCTACCGCCAGAGCGAAGACCTCAAACGCGAGGGCATCACTCTGAGCCGCGGCACCATGTGCGACTGGGCGGACAAGATCGCCTTCCTGGTTCAACCCATCATGGACCGCCTGACCGACCTGCTGCTGAAAAGCGACGTCATTCACGCCGATGAAACTTCCGCGCGAATGCTGGCGAAAGGAAAATGTCAGAAGTGTTACCTCTGGGTGCGCAAGACCGGCGTCGGCCCGCCGATCACCCTCTTTCATTTTTCGCCCGGGCGAGGTCAGGGCGAAGCGCAAAAAATCCTCGGAAATTACGCCGGTATATTCATCAGTGATGCCTATACGGGCTACGACAAGCTGCCCGGAACCCGCGCCGCCTGCTGGGCGCACGTGCGCCGCAAGTTCTACGAGGTGCCTGAACTGGACAACGAGCAGCGCCTGACGGCCCTGAAGCTGATCCGGATCATGTACGACAACGAGGCGCGGGCCGCTGACGAGGTCAAGGACGCCGAGGCCGCGCGGGCCGGCGGCGAGCTCAACATCGTCGTCCCATCCCTGACCGAGACGCGCGGGAAGCAGCGGGCCAATTCGGCGGAGCTGGTCGAGCAGTTCTTCGCGCTGTGCGACGCAATCGTCCGCCGGCGTCTGCCACCGACCTCCATGCTCGTCCGGGCCGCCGTCTACGCGCTCAAGCAACGCCAGGAGCTCTCCGTGTTCCTGAGTGACCCACGCGTGAACATCGACAACAATCCGGCCGAGAACGCCATCCGCCCATGGGCACTCGGACGCAAAAATTGGCTCTTTGTTGGCAACGAACGCGGCGGCGAGAAATCCGCCATCATCGCCAGCCTCGTGGCCACCTGCAAAGACAACAAAGTCGACTTCAAGGCCTGGCTCGAGGACGTCCTCACCCGCCTCGGCACCACCCGGCATGACGACATTGACTCCTTGCTGCCACACAACTGGACTCCCGCACGCAACTGACACCACCCGCACACTATCGCGCCACCGCCCCGATCCGCTTCACGCGGACCGGGGCTTTTCGCGTTCAGGTGTTAATGTAATCACGCGAAACACATGCGGGGATATGGGCTGGGCGAACGCTTACGCTGGCTGGACGTTTCTCCCTGCAAGATTTGCGCCTGGCGCAAGCGCAGGGGGGCTTCAAATCGTCATGGCTGCAACCTCCCTCACGCCAACTGGCTTCTGCCTTGGGAACGCCAGGCCATCATCGATTTCTACCTTGAGCACGAGGATGAAGGGTACCGGCGCCGCGCGTACATGATGGTTGACCAGGACATCGCCTGTGTTCCGCCTTCGACGGTGTACAAGGTGCTGAAAAAGGCTGGCGTGCTGAGGAGAAAGGGTGGCAAGAAGAGCAGAAAGGGATCGGGCTTTGACCAGCCGGACGCGCCGCATCAGCACTGGCACATCGACATCACCTATGTGCACATCGCGGGACGCCATACCTACCTGACCACCGTCATTGACGGTTACAGCAGGTATATCGTGGCTTCCGTGCTGCGCGAACACATGACCAATGCCGACGTCGACCTGTGCATCCAGCAGGCGCACGAGCGTTTCCCGAATGCGCATCCGCGCATCATCAGCGACAACGGCAAGCAGTTCATGTCGCGCGACTTCAAGGAGCTGCTCGGCATTCATGGCTTCTCTCACGTCAGAACCTCGCCGTTCTATCCCCAATCCAACGGCAAGATCGAGCGATGGCACAAATCCGTAAAGGGCGAATGCATCAGCAGCAAGTACTTCGGAACCCTGGAGCAGGCAGCCGAGGTCATTCAAGGATACATCGACTACTACAACATGGAACGGCTGCACAGCGCCATCGGATACGTTACGCCATATGACATGCTGTGGGACCGCAAGGAACAAATCGTCGCCGAAAGAGAGGCAAAGATGGAAGCAGCCAGGAGAAACAGGCTGGGACAGGTGGCAGGATGAAAACCGGCAAATAGGTTAAAGGCGCATTGCGAAACGGAAGGCGGCTCTGCAGGAGTGCAACCGCCCCAGGGATAGCAATGCCACTATAACGGCAACGACCGTGCCGGCGGGTAAGACCGCCGGTGCCTTGAGCTCAGCGGTTGGTGCCGGATAGTGCCATGCCTAAAAAAACTCCGGGGTTTGGGGCGGAGCCCCAATCAAAGTCCGCATAGTCTACAATAACCGAAGCCCAGAATTTCGTTTTCAGAGTAACCAGCACAATAGCTTGGGCATCCTGCCCATGATTTTTTAGGACAAGCCGATGTTCGATATCCACACCATTGAGGAGATCAGTCTGCTGCGTGAGAGTTGTGAACTCGAATGCAAGAAGGCTGGCGGTCGTGACGGCCGGGGAACTGTTCCCGAATCCTTCTGGGAAACATATTCCGCCATGGCCAACACCGATGGCGGCGTGATCCTGCTTGGCGTCAGCGAGAAAGATGGAGAATTCGAATTGATCAACCTGCCGGATACCGGGCGGCTCCGAAAGGACATTTTTTCGACGGCCGGGAACTTGTCTAAAGTCAGCGTCAACCTGCTATCCAACCAATCGGTCAGTGACATTCAGATCGACGGCAAGGCCATTCTGCGGGTGGATGTTCCCCGTGCGAAGCGTTCGCAACGACCGGTTTTCCTGAATGGCAATCCGCTCGGTGGCAACGCCTACCGCAGACTGCATGAAAACGACCAGAAATTAACAGACGACGAGGTGAAGCGTTTTCTGGCCGAACAAGTCGAGGACAGTCGAGACAGCTGGATTCTTCCTGCCGGGTTTGGTTTAGATGACCTGTGTCAAGAATCTATCCGTGCCTACCGGCAGGCGCACCAGAATCTAAATCCCGCCCATCCCTGGGGTAGCCTGGACGATGCTGCCTTTCTGGCGCAAATCGGCGCGTGGCGGCAGGATCGAATGACGGGAAAACAAGGCCTGACGCAAGCTGGATTGCTCATGTTCGGCACGCATCCAGTGATTCAGCAAGCATTCCCGTACTACATGTTGGATTACCAAGAGCGCCCGGAGGCCAAGACCGAGTTGCGCTGGATTGATCGGGTCACGCTGGATGGCTCGTGGTCCGGCAACCTCTATGATTTTTACCGCAAAGTGTATCCGAAACTGATGGCGGATTTGAAGACGCCATTTCACCTGGAGGGCGGGGAACGGAAGCAGGAGACACCCGTCCATGTCGCCCTCCGCGAGGCACTGGTCAACGCCCTGGTGCATGCGGACTATTCAGACCGAGCTTCCGTGCTGGTGGTCAAACGGCCGGACATGTTTGGTTTCCGAAATCCGGGAACCATGCGAATTCCAGTGGAAGTCGCCTTGAAGGGTGGCGAGGCAGACTGCCGGAATCGGCTTTTGCATCAGATGTTCCGTTATGTCGGCTTGGGTGAACAATCCGGCTCGGGCATTCCCAAAATCATGGAGGGCTGGCGCCTGTCGCATTGGCGGCCGCCGGAATTGTATGAAAAGCTGGAGCCCTACGATCAGACGATTATGGAGTTGCGAATGCTTGACCTCTTTCCGCCTGGCACAGTATCCCTGCTCCGAAAAAAATATGGACCCCGTTACGAACAACTTGGATACGAAGGACAGGTGGCCGTAGCGCTGGCTTTGACCGAAGGCACGCTTACTCACGGTCGCCTGGCGCAGTTGACCGGCAGGCATCCGGCCGACCTGTCGCGGGTCTTGCATCAGCTAGTCCATGACGCACAATTGCTGATATCCGCCGGTAATGGGCGAGGCGCCGTCTATCATCTGGCAGATCTGGACTTGCCACAGCCCGACGATGTGTTCGGCAAGGAGATAAGCTCCCCACATTTGGCGGCGAGCTCCCCACATTTGGCGGCGAGCTCCCCACATTTGGCGGCGAGCTCCCCACATTTGGCGGCGAGCTCCCCACATTTGGCGGCGAGCTCCCCACATTTGGATAGTTCCCGGGATGTCCAAGGGCGTCTGGTTTCCTCCCATTTGCCCCACCCCATTGTCGACGACGTTAAATTCCTTGCCCCGAATTTTTGTGCGCAAATGGAACAGCTTGCGAATATACCCAGAACCAAGAGAAAAATTGACCGAGAAATAATGAAGCGAACCATTCACGCTCTGTGTGAGAACCAATACGTCACCCTTGATTGCATTGCAGTGTTTGTTCGCAGAAATGCGAAGTCGATGCAGAGTCAGTTTTTGACACCGATGGTGCGAGACGAACGTAGCTTGGAATGGGCATTTCCCGCCACGCCAAATGATCCGCGACAGGCGTATATCACTGCAAAGGAGATGCCTGTTGATATGGAAATGGAGGAGTCTGAATAACCTTTTTGGGTTCTTCCCGGTTTTTGGAAAAACGGATTGTTTCAGTCACGGAATGCGCTGTGCGGGTATCGAAAAGGTTGCTCTGGTGTGTCGCCGCACGGCGTGAATGTCCTCCGGCAGGGTGCAGTCGCAGCATACATGGTTTCCCCCCGCTGTCTCGAGTTCCCCATTTAGTCGCGATGTTCCTTATCTCCTGATGAATTTCTGGCCACCGACAAGACCTAATGTAAGCCCCGGCAAACGACCAGCCAAAATTTCGTTTCTAAGGTGGGTACAACAGATCTGCCTGAGCGTCTCCAAGTAATCCCTCACTTATTGATAACAGCCGTGCCGCCGCCAAGATGTGTTTTTGTCTCACGCGAAGCCGCGAAGCCGCGATGAAGACAAAGGCAAAGAAGATGTCGGCATGTCTTGCCGCTTTGCGGCAATTCACGCCGCCGCTTCAAGCCGCAACGGACACAAGGAACTGGTGTTCTGAAGGCAAATTCACAGACCGATCCGTCCGCGATAAAAGAAGCCAAATTCGATCCGCATGGCTGAAAGCCGCTTTTCAGCGCTCAAAGGCATTCCGGACGACGAATGGGCGGACAAGGCGTCACGCCAGGCAATTTCACGGTCGGTCATTGGCAGTCTCCTTGGTTGGTTTCAGGACTGCCAATTAACCTAAACGCATCAGAATTTCCTGCTTAATGGGCTGGGCGGTAAGCGTTCGCCCAGCCCATATCCCCGCATGTGTTTCGCGTGATTACATTAACACCTGAACGCGAAAAGCCCCGGTCCGCGTGAAGCGGATCGGGGCGGTGGCGCGATAGTGTGCGGGTGGTATTAGTTGCGTGCGGGAGTCCAGTTGTGTGGCAGCAAGGAGTCAATGTCGTCATGCCGGGTGGTGCCGAGGCGGGTGAGGACGTCCTCGAGCCAGGCCTTGAAGTCGACTTTGTTGTCTTTGCAGGTGGCCACGAGGCTGGCGATGACGGCGGATTTCTCGCCGCCGCGTTCGTTGCCAACAAAGAGCCAATTTTTGCGTTTATGCCAAGCTTGGCATAAACGCAATAATGCAGAGTTTGAGATTATGCGGAGTGAGGGCCTCCGGACGAAGCTTGTCCGGCACCAATTGAGGACAGTCGCACGGTTTTCGCTCTGCATAATCAAAGAGACTCCAGTAAGGATAATAGATCGTCAGGCGGGGAGTAACGGACGGGATGGTCGCTTGGCTCTTGCAGTGTAGCGAGAGCACGCTCTTTCATCGTGAGGTCCGCTTCCACGTAAATGTGCGTGGTCGTGGGTCTCTCATGTCTGAATTATGTCAAGCGACTGATAGAGTCATAAACCTGTTTCTCCTTGAGGACCAACATGCTCCAGCCCAATGCTCCACGTCACTCCGCATAATCCCGAACTGCGCATTATTGCGTCCCAGTGCCCATGGACGAATGGCGTTTTCGGCCGGATTGTTGTCGATGTTCACGCGTGGGTCACTCAGGAACACGGAGAGCTCCTGGCGTTGCTTGAGCGCGTAGACGGCGGCCCGGACGAGCATGGAGGTCGGTGGCAGACGCCGGCGGACGATGTCGTCGCACAGCGCGAAGAACTGCTCGACCAGCTCCGCCGAATTGGCCCGCTGTTTCCGGCGCGTCTCGACCAGGGACGGGACGACGATGTTGAGCTCGCCGCCGGCCCGCGCGGCCTCGGCGTCCTTGACCTCGTCAGCGGCCCGCGCCTCGTTGTCATACATGATCCGGATCAGCTTCAGGGCCGTCAGACGCTGCTCGTTGTCCAGTTCAGGCACCTCGTAGAACTTGCGGCGCACGTGCGCCCAGCAGGCGGCGCGGGTTCCGGGCAGCTTGTCGTAGCCCGTATAGGCATCACTGATGAATATACCGGCGTAATTTCCGAGGATTTTTTGCGCTTCGCCCTGACCTCGCCCGGGCGAAAAATGAAAGAGGGTGATCGGCGGGCCGACGCCGGTCTTGCGCACCCAGAGGTAACACTTCTGACATTTTCCTTTCGCCAGCATTCGCGCGGAAGTTTCATCGGCGTGAATGACGTCGCTTTTCAGCAGCAGGTCGGTCAGGCGGTCCATGATGGGTTGAACCAGGAAGGCGATCTTGTCCGCCCAGTCGCACATGGTGCCGCGGCTCAGAGTGATGCCCTCGCGTTTGAGGTCTTCGCTCTGGCGGTAGAAGGGCATGTGGTTAACGAATTTCTCGTGGAGGACGTGAACGGGCACGCTGATGTCGAAATGGCCGCGGTCGGAGTCTTCGGACAGGACGTTCGGCAGCGGCGGCGCCATCACGACGCCCAGCTCCGGCTCGCCCGGCACCACATATTTGGCGCGCTTGATGACCAGGACGTAGAAAGCGGAACGGTGCATGAGCATTTCAGAGACGTCAAAGCCGATGAACTCCTTCCCGAGTTTGTCAGTTTCGGCAATGTCGACAACCCGTTCCCTGCGCTCAAGGTGATCGGCAAAAGGAACGCTCTTGGCGTCCTTGTTGGCGGCCTTTTTCGGGCGATCATGGCCTTGGACCTGGATCGTGGCCGGTTCCGGTTTGGCGGCCGTTTCCGGCACAAACAGGCCCGGCAGCAGCGGGGTCTTCTCGTCGACCACGCGCTCGGAGCTTCTGCCGAAGAGCCGTTTGTTCAGCCAGGCCAACTGCAGTTCCATCTCGGCCAGGCGCTGGAGGGCTTTTTTCAGCGCGTCGCGTAACTCGCCGGTCTCGGCGGTGGCAAGCTGCTGGATTTGTTGCAGTGTTTCACCCAGCTGGACGTTCTCGGAGGTGGCCTGCAGAAGCTGTTCACGCAGGCGGTCGTTCTCGGCGGCAAGTCGCGCGGCGCCGCCGCCAGAAAAGTCGCTAAAATAAAACGTATCATTCTGCATACCAATAACTTACATCAAAAACAAATACATGCAAGCAGGCACGCGAAAAAAGATGGCGAAAATCACATTTTTTTTGAGAATCTTTTGTAGTACGCGCCCGGCTTCACGCCATCAAGCATGGCGTGAAGATCGCGCAAATCAAGCAGCAGACGGTCGCCGACGGCTTTGGGCAGGTTGAATTGCCCCTGCTCAAGGCGCTTGCTCCAGATGGTGTAGCCGTCGCCGTCCCAGTTGAGGATTTTGATTAGCGTGCGCCGGGCGTTGAGAAAGACGAAGAAGTGCCCGGAAGCCGGACTCTGGGCGAGCAGCTGGCTGGAGGCCGCCGCCAGGCCGTCAAACGACTTGCGCATGTCCACGGCCTGCTGGCAAATATAGATGCGTGCGAATGGCGGCAGGGACAACATCAGTCCGCCTCCAGACCCGACAGGACGGCCAGCGCCCGGGACAGCACCGACGGATCGAAGCCGGCTTTCAGACTGATCCGACAACGTCCGCACTCAATGGCCACGCCGCTGTCCGCGACCTGCCGCGGCGGCTCGGATAGCTCCACGAGCGAAAAAGTCGGGGCAGGCGCATCCGGGACGGACAAGCCGGCGGCGGCGTCAATCGTGGCCAGGCGGCGACGCCAGTACACCGCCTGATGATAGTTGAGCCCCTTGTCGCGACAATAGCGACTCAAAGGCATTCCGGACGACGAATGGGCGGACAAGGCGTCACGCCAAGCAGTTTCACGGTCGGTCATTGGGCAGTCTCCTCTGTTGGTTTCAGGACTGCCAATTAACCTAAACGCATCAGAATTTCCTGCTTAATGGGCTGGGCGAGCGCTTACGCTGGGCGAGCGCTTACTCAGGGACGGACAAGCCGGCGGCGCCGTCAATCGTGGCCAGGCGGCGACGCCAGTACACCGCCTGATGATAGTTGAGCCCCTTGTCGCGACAATAGCGACTCAAAGGCATTCCGGACGACGAATGGGCGGACAAGGCGTCACGCCAGGCAGTTTCACGGTCGGTCATTGGGCAGTCTCCTTGCTTGGTTTCAGGACTGCCAATTAACCTAAACGCATCAGAATTTCCTGCTTAATGGGCTGGGCGAGCGCTTACTGCTGGCCCGCATCCGAGAAACGACGGATTGTCGCCTCGACCTTCTCAAAGTACTCCTCGGAGAACTCACCGGGCTCGGGCTCTGCGCCACTCCAATGCACGCAGATGGTCGCATGGGTGATTCCCGCCTGAACATTTCGCTCAATGTTGGCGGGATTACTAAGAAGTGTCCCAAAGGCATATCCGTCTTTGGCAGTGTCAACTGACCATCTCGCTGGGGCGCATCCTACGAAGCACACTACCGCCACCATGGTCGCCGCAGACAATGTGGTACGCATCAGCATATCGATCTTTCCGGTCAGCACAACATATGCTTAACCTGCGAGGCGTCATGGCGCGATTCTTGCCGAGGAGCGTAGCGACGGCTAGCAAGAATCGTGACATAGCCAAATCAGGTTGAAGCAGTTGTTATGTTTCTTCACTTACTAATTCACTAAAACTTATTTTTTTAGCAGTTCTTGAATAGGATCTTGTTTGTATTCCTTTACTCTTTTTAAGGTCATTGGCCTCAAATACCCCTAAAAACCTTAAGCGATCCAAACCAAAACAATCTCTGATATGCATGAAAACAATTCTTTTATATTTATTCTCATTCCATGATCCATCTGGTAATGTTCGAGTATCACATCTATTCATATCCCCAACGACTTCAGTAATAATTGTTTTATCTTCATTAAGTGTATTTTTCCATCCATTTTTTGTTTTTACAGAACCATCTTCAAGTTGCACTGCTAAACTTGGAACCCATAGTTTATATTTATCATTAAGTTTTACAAAACAACGACCAAGATTTTTTACACTATGTCCAAGATAATTGTATATTTCTGTTATTCCTTCATAATCAACATCATCTTCTATATTAAATAAGCCTTTCTCAAGAATCTTTGTTTTGCGCATACTATTATCTTCCCACTTAAGCTTTTGTCCAGTTTTTTTATTTCTATCTAGAACCATATTATTAATAATATTTACTTCTCTATTAATTTGTTTGTTTACTTCATCATAGGCTTTTAGGGAACCATTATCATTATAAATTGCTATTCTACCTTGCTTACATTGAATAGAACTTAATATATCTTCTGCACGTATTTCATCATTTATTCTACTCTCATCACTAAGGTGATGACTCTCATCCACTTCAACACCATATTGTAACTGTGGAAAATAGAGATCCAGTAAATAATACTTTTTACTATTTGTTACAGAATGATTTTTGTTCCTTACATATTGTTGAGTAATCGGAATAAGCTCGGGATTCGAAAGCTTTGTATATATCGAGTTTATTACGAAGTTTTCATACCTCTTCCCTTTAGTACGTCTATTTAGCATAATTGATACGTGCTCTAGTTTATCCATATGACAATTAAACCTTCTTTATTCCGCCCGCGCAGCGTGAACATAACGTGTTTTTCTGGGGAAATCTCCATTACCCGGGGCAAGACCGTACCGCAGGCATAACTGACTATAGGCCGTTCGGCTACGGAGTCAAGGCAGCAGCCAGGAAATCCTCTCCGACGGCACTTGCCAGGGCTGCGAGGCGCATTACCACAACTATGGGATTTCCGTGGTTATGGAGATTCCCCATAAGCAGGGAGGTCGGATATGGCCGGTTTCGACGAGCGGCCGAGGAAGATACTCGACGGCTACGCGAACTTCCCGCGTGAGAACCTGAAAGTAGGCTAAAGCGCACACGTTAAGCCCAAAATTCGCATCATCCCGGTTTTACGAAAAAAGGCCATGTCTACGAGCAGGAACTGAGCAGTTGCGTCTTTATCTCCATTGAAGGCAATTCATGGATTTTCAGTTTTACGTAGTCGTAGTCATGAAAGCCGTAGGCCTGTGAGAACATGTGGCGCACCTTGTTGTTGAAGCCTTCCATGGCGGCGTTGGTTATGCGGTCGCTGTTTGAGGAAATCCTTTGACAGCCTCCGTTATGCGGATATACTAGCGTTATGCATTTAAAGACGGGTACCAGATCGGGGTTCCCCGTTAACCGTCCGCCACGCGAGGTGCAGAATGTCCGCAGGCAAGCCCAATGAAGCGACGGCGGGGAAACGCTATGCGGCGCCGGCCGTCGACGCCATGCTTGACATTTTGGAATACCTCTCGCAGGCAAACCGGCCCTGCGGGGTTACCGAGTTGTCGCGGGAGCTGGGCATAACCAACAACTTGGCGTTCCGGGTCATGAAGCGGCTGGTCGAGCGCGGCTACGCCGAAACGGGCAGCACCGCCTCGTACAAGCTCGGCACTCGGTTTTTCACCTTGGGCATGAAGCTGTACAGCGACTTCGAGCTGCGCAAGCGGGCGCGACCACATCTCGAGTGGCTGAGCGGCGAGTTGGGCGAGACGGCGCAGGTGCATGCCCCTGACGGCGACCGGATGCTGGTGGTTGACACGGTAACGCCGCACGCCAGCTACTTCCTCCAGGTGGTACCCGGCTCGCGGGTCTACTACCACAACAATGCCTTTGGCAAGGCGGTCATGGCCTTCATGGACGAGAAGGATGTCCGCCGACTGCTGCCGAAGGAACGCCTGCCCTCGCTGACCCACAACACCATCACCTCTGCGGACGCCCTGATCTCCCAGCTCGCCCAGGTGCGCAAGACCGGCGTGGCCTTCGACAACGAAGAGTACATGTACGGAATTTTTTGCATTGGCTCGCCGGTTTTCAACCACGAAGGCAAAGCCGTCGCCGGCTTGGGATGCACCGGCCTGACCAGCCGCTACCAGACGGGCGGCGGCGGCGGGGCGATCAAAGCGGTGCTGGCCGCAGCGGAAAACGTCTCCCGCGATCTGGGCTACGACGGCGAGTTTTTTGCCGAGACGAAGAACAGGAACGACCCGGAGCGATCTTGACAGGATGGAAGCGCGATGAATATGGATGTTCTGCGCGAAATGCGCGAGTGGACGGCGCTGGGGTTCTACGAGGCCGAGGCCGAGGGATTGCCATGGCCGATGAACTATGGCCGGGCGTTGCGACGGCTCTACGAAAACATGGAAATCGTGGTGCCGGAGGGGCGCTGGCTCATCCCCGTCGAACCGATGGAATTCTGCCAAACGCGAGCCAGCGACAACACGTGGCATGCCGAAAGCATGGTCTTCAACCTCCATCACGACTCCGGGCTGATGGTCAACCGGCGGCTGGCGGCGAGAAAAAAAGGTCAATTCCCCGAACGGGCGGCATTCATCGACGCCATGGTCGCCGACTTGAAATCCAAAACGGTCCGGTTCGGCGGCTATACCCACGCCAACCCGGATATCCGCCGGGTGGTCGGCGAGGGCGTCCTGGCCATGGAAGCGGAACTCGACGGCGAGCTGGCCGCCGTCAGGGCGATGGGGGAAAGTGCGGATTCCGCGGAACGGAATCTTCTCCTGGCGCTGAAAGACTATGTCGAGGGGGTGAAGGCGTTCCACCGTCGGACGCTCGAAGCCATCGGCAAGGCGAGGGACGCCGCGTCCGGCCGGCGGCGGGATGAACTGGCGGTCGTGGCCGAGGCGGTGGCCAACTGCCTCCTGGTGAAGTCAGAGACGTTTTATCAAGGTTTTCTGGCGGTGAATTTCGCCTGGATGCTTGATGGTTGCGACAGCATCGGTCGCCTCGACCAGGCGCTCGGTCCGCTTTTCGAGCGGGACATTCGCGAGGGCCGGCTCGACGTGGCGTTCGCGCGGGAGCTGCTCGACGAGTTCTGGTGCAACTTCGAAACCATGAACGGCTGGAACCTCCAGATCGGCGGTTACACCCCGGCGGGGAAGGATGGCTGCAACGAACTCACCCGCGAATGTATTCGCGCCTGCGCCCGCAACAAATTGCGCCGCCCCAACGTGGCGCTGCGAATAACCCGGGACACTCCGGACGACCTCCTGGCCGAGGCGCTCGAGGCTTTGGCCAAGGGAAGCGGCCGACCGGCGCTGTACAACGACGACCTCTATGTGGAAACCCTTAGATCGATGGACTTGGGATTGTCGGACGCCGATGCCCGCGAAATCGGTTTCGGCGGTTGCACCGAAACCATGATCGCCGGCCTGTCCAATGTCGGCAGTCTGGAAGGTTCGCTCAACTTGGCCAAAGCCCTGGAATTGGCGATGTTCGACGGCTTCGATCCGGTGGCGAATGTCCAGGCCGGGCCGCACACCGGCAGGTTCGCGGACTTCGCGTCGTTCGAGGCGTTCATGGCGGCGCTGAAACTCCAAATCGCCTACGCGACCGACGCCTTTGTGGCAGTTAACCGCGGCGCCCTCAAACGCCGCTTCAGCGAAGGCGACCCCAAGCTCTACCGCACTTTTTTCACCGGGGATTGCGTCAAAAACCGCAAATCCTTCGAGGCGGGCGGCGCCCGCTACAACTGGGCGGTGGTCTCCTACCAGGGCATCGCCAACACCATTGACGGCACCGCCGCCATCCGCAAAACCGTTTTCGAGGACAAGTCGGTCGCCGCCGCCGAACTCGTAGCCGCACTGCGGAACAATTTCCATGGCTGCGACGACCTGCGCCGCCGCTTGCGTGCGTGCCCCAAGTTCGGCAATGACATCGCCTTCGTGGACGATCTCGGCGCGGAGTTGATCGAATACGCCTGGCGACATCTCTACCGCCATGAAACGCCCCGGGGCGGTCGCTATCTGGCTTCGTGCATCCTTTTCACCACCTACCTCGGGGCCGGGCGCGCGGTCGGCGCCACCCCGGACGGTCGCGGCGCCGGCGAAGCCCTGGTGGACTCGGTCGGCGCCGTTCCCGGCTACGACGTCAATGGCCCGACCGCCCTGCTGAAGTCGGTTGCCAAATTGCCGCTGTGGCTGGCGGCGGGAACCCCGGTGCTCAACCTGCGCTTCCAGAAATCGTTGTTCGCCAACCGGGACGTCCTCGCCAAGATGGCCAGCCTGGTCCGTTCCTTCTTCAGCCAGGGCGGCATGCAAGCCCAAATCTCGGTTCTCGACGCCGCCGAACTGCGCGCCGCCCAGGCGAATCCCGAACCGTACCGCGACCTCATTGTCCGCATCGGCGGCTACAGCGAATATTTCAACGCCCTCGACAAGGAGTTGCAGGACAGCGTCATCTCGCGTACCGAGTATGGACTGTGAACCAAGGTGAACCGCAAGGCAGGCCAGCCAACCACAAAGAACGCAGAGAACCTGGCCAGAGCCTGTCCAGAAAGCCATTTGAACCGCAGATGAACGCAGATGGACACAGAGTGACATCCGTTCGTGCCGCGCGGGCAGGGCTTCGGACGGATCAGCCAGGGCGAGGCATACCGCAGATGCGGCGGCGGCAAAGATTGCCTGCGCATCATTAAGGTGAGACAGTACCTGCGGAAGGATCTGAATGCGAACCACGAGTTTCGCCGATTGCAGAAACGCCTGAAAAAGCGCGTGTCCAGTTTCCGTGTTGCAGACTGCATCCACCATTACCTGCGCTTTCTCTCGGGGACACGCGAGGCGTGTTTCCAAAAGCTCGGCATGCAGTCTCTCCCATTCCACCCGCAATGCACTGAAAAAGGCATTTTGGGTCTTGTTAGGATTGGAGTACCCCAGAATGACGGCATCGGTATAGTTTCCGGTACGCACCGCCCCTAACACCGGTCCGTCCGTCGGTTCAAATCCCAATGCGGCACGCAGGTCGGTGATGCCGTACCAAGTAAGCAGAACATGCTTTTTATTTTCGCGCCGTTTCAGTTCTCCGTCAGTCGCGGTGATAACCGGCAACACCGAGTCAGCGAGCGTCCTTTTCAACTCATGATATTCTTCGGGGCGGATGGTGATGACCGCATCCGCATCGCCGATGAACGCAGATTGTATTTGAGGCGAAGTGTTTGCTGGGGCAGAAGATGCGCAGGACATGGGCGGCTTCGCAACGGTGGTTCATGTTGTCCATCCTGGCCCATTTCTGCCTGAAAAATAAGGACTGTAGTGCCTTTTTGAGGCTAGCTTTACCCCCAAATGCGAAAGTCGTGCCGACGCAGGGCACGGCCTGGTGCCGCTCGCGGCGCGCCAAGGTATTCTTGGGCCTGCGCGGCAAATAGCAGGCATCCAGTGATCGGAGGTCTACCTTAGGGGGCGTTCGATAATTACATTTACAGCTATGCCCAGGCACGCTGAAAGCGTGCGACATCGCAAACAAAAAAAGGTGAGGTTCCATTGCCCCTTTGGCCCCAGTCAGCTTCGCCGACTGGGGCCAAAGGGGCCGAGGAACACGAGCGCAATAGGCGCTGTACCCAGGGCGGCGCTCCGCCTTCGGCGTCGCTTGCCCTGGGCTACGATGACACGCGCCCCTCCAGGGCGCGTGCCGCTTCGCGGCCAGGGAAATGTTGGCCGGCGACAAGGTATGACATGAAAGAGCGTTTACACTGCAATGTGTAAACGTAATTTGTGAACGGCACCTTAGCGGAAAAGGGTGGCGGATGAAGGCGACGGGCAGTCGGTGGGCGCGGCGCGATCTCTGGGCTCCCTTGGCTGCATTGGCGCGGCAGCCCTTGCGTTCGGGGGCGTTGCCGGTTATTGTCTTGAGGCTTTTGGCAATGGTTGCAGATCATCGCAGACATGGAGGACAGCGCATGGGCATGGCTTATCGGTTTTATCTGTTGTTGCTGGTAGTCTTTTCGGCGGGTGTTGTTGCGGGGCCGACGATCAGTATTCTGCATACGAACGACCTGCATCAGTCCTTGGCGCCGTTGCCGGCGCTGGCGGGCTATGCGAAGGCGTACAAGGCCGAGCATCCGGCGACGGTATTCATAGACGCGGGAGACTGGTTTGACCGCGGTTCGGCGCTGTGTCGGGTAACGCGCGGCGAAGCGATCTATGGCGCGATGGCGACGATGGGCTACGACATGTGGATTGTCGGCAACCACGACTGGGCCTACGGCGGCGCGCGGCTGGGCGAACTGATGGAGCGCTATCCCGTGCCGGTGCTGGGCGCGAATCTCGGTTGCACGGATCATCCACTGCCCACGAATGTGCTGCCCTACCTCATCAAGGAGCTGGCGGGACTGCGCGTGGGATTTTTCGGCATCACGATTGACAGCTACGGCCAGAATCCAAAGGGACGGCCCTATATTCATGTACTGGAGGCGCGGGAATCAACCCGCCGGGCGATCGCCGAGCTGCAAGCGCAGAGGGCCGATCTGATAGTGGCAGTCACCCACCTGGGCTTTGAACGGATGAAGCACGAGGCCACGCGGGCCTGCCCAAGCGACGTGGACCTGGCGCGGGAATTCCCGGACATCGACGTGATTGTCGGCGCGCATTCACACACGGCGCTTGCCGAGGCACGCGTACGCGAGATTCACGCCGAGACGGGCGTCATCGTGGTCCAGGCCGGCGCCAGTGGCCGCAATATGGGACGCCTCACCCTCGAGATTGATCCCGAAACGCGGCGCATTGTCGGCTTTGCCAGCGAACTAATTACCGGCGAGCAATTGCAGCCGTCCTGTCCCGAAACCGCGGCGTTCATCTCCGAGCAGTATGCGGCGCACATGCCCAATGCAAAGCAGGTAGTGGCGGCGCTAGCGGCGCCTTTGGAACGGCACAATGCGGGCAGCTGGTACGCGGAGTTCATCCGCGGCAGTAGCGCTGCCGACCTGGCCTTGCTGCCCGTGGGTGCTTTTGACAAGGAACCGAAGGCTTTTCCGCAGGGCGAGTGGACGGCGGAACAGCTGGCCGGTTATTTCTTTGATCGCTATCTGGTAACGATGCGAGTCACGGGTAAGGATTTGTTGGCCTACCTCCAGCAGCCAGCACGGGTGCACCGCCTCAATCCGCTGCACGACCGGGGGCGGCCCTTCAGCGAGGACGCGATCTACTGCGCGGGCTTCGCCGTACATTTTGACCCAACCACCAAGGATATTCACATTGACCTCGAGCCAGACCGGGAGTACACCCTGGTGACGCCCTGGCTGCATTCTTGGCGCGATCTGTTCAATGGTGACGAACGGGGACTCCCGCCGCGCAACCGGGCCGCGGCAGCCGACCCGCTGCCCGGACTGGCCCATGCCAACCGACACGTGCTGGCCAAGACCAGCATGCAGCACGTCTTTGACGCCGCTGCCAGCAAAGCGCTGGACATCACCCGCAAGTACGCCGACATCCCCGCCGAATGGCTGGCATGGAAGGAATTCTACGAGGCCGAACGCGCCAAATGACACCACGCAACGCGAGGTAGAGTGACTATCGCCGTCTGGTCGCGAGCCACTGCCAACGCGCCACTGCTTGCCGCCTTGACAGCGTCTGTTCGCCACAAATATCAATCACTCCTATGAAACCGATGTTCTTCACTTAACAAATTTCATAGTGCCTTAAGCTTCAGCAAAACAGTCTGTTATGATCGCGGCATTTATGGCCGGGAAGCGGCAGAAGCGCTGAAAGCGCGGCCTAAGAAAGCCCAGGGCAAGCGGCGCCGAAGGCGCGCGTCGCCCTGGGTAGAGCGCCAGTATTGTTCGTGTTCCTCGGCCTCTTCGGTCCCAGTCGGCGAAGCTGACTGGGGCCGAAGAGGCAATGGAACGATGTGTCTTCCCTCTCCTGTACCTAAGCACCCTGCACGGTGTTTTTTTTAGGTCGCCCCTACAGGGCTCCTTTCGGATAGGACTCTTACCCAGGGCGACGCGCCCTGCGGGCGCTTGCCCTGGGCTATCTTAGGTCGCGCCTTCGGCGCTCAAAACCTCGGCGAATGGTCACGCGAACGGTCACCAATCAACTCCTCGCCAACCATTGCCAGTACACTACGTGAAGAGCATTAATCCTAGGAAACCCGCTGCCGCAAAGATCGGCGGAAATCAAGGTCGAATGGTTGGGCGGCGGTTGGCCGTGGGTTTCCTGCAAATTGTCCCCGGTGTTTTCCCCACCGGGGTGGTTACTCCTATGAAACACGCTGCCGCAAAGGTCGGCGGAAATCAAGGTCGGATGGCTGGGCGGCGGCTGGCCGTGGGTTTCCTGCAAATTGTCCCAGCGAAGCGCCGGGGTGTACACTGACCGGTTACACTTGCCTCCCGAATGGACGTAAAATTGTCTTGACAGGGAACCCTGGATGCGTATATTGTGTCCCAACACAAAGAAAAGCAATCCCTTGGCAGTACGCTCCCGTCGTATATAATTGACGGGCAGCCGAGCCCAAGGGGTTTTTTTTCTATGGGATTAGGGGGAAAGGTAATGCCTACTGCGATCCTCGTTGATGGAGACTTTTATCTGCGTCGCTATCGCTTTCTGCGTGGCAGAGCGACACCGGATGTTGTTGCCAAGAACCTGCATTGGATGGCACGTCAACACCTAAAACAGGATCATGGTCGAGACGATAGAACGCTGTACCGGATTTTCTTTTACGATTGCCAACCGCTGCAGCATAAAGTGCATAACCCTGTCTCTGGCACTGCTATTGATTATTCAAAAACTGATGTAGCCCGCTGGCGCTTGGCATTTCATGAGGAACTGCGCAAACTGCGCAAGGTAGCGTTACGTCTAGGTTACCTCAACGAACGCTGTGGTCAATGGGTTCTTGGGGGCGAGAAGTTGAAGCAACTCCTCGCAGGAAAAATCACCATAAATGACCTGAATGACCACGATGTGCGTTACGAAGTCACTCAAAAAGGTGTTGACATGCGTATTGGTCTGGACATAGCGTCCATGTCATATAAACGCCAAGTCGATCAGATCATCCTAGTAGCTGGAGATAGCGATTTTGTGCCCGCCGCCAAACTTGCGCGCAGAGAAGGCATCGATTTCATCCTAGACCCAATGTGGGCACAGGTGAGGCCAGATTTATACGAACATATTGACGGCCTGCGATCTGTGTTTAACCGCCAAAACGGCCATCCCACTAACGCCGATGCGACATCCGAGGCTCCGCTGGCCCAGGAAGAAATATAGGCGCCAGCGACTGGTTCTACAGCTTTGAGTGCCCTTGCGTCTGCGACCTTGATCCGCAAATGACGCAGACTATCGCGGAGTGATTTCGACATCTTCAGCACATGAAACCTGCGGGAATCTGCGGAATCTGCGGATAGGGTCTTGACGGCGTGTTGTCAGCCGGCGCCTGAATCGGCGGGGTTGATGAAGACGGCTTTGATGGCCTGGCCGGCTTCGACGGCGGCGAAGGCGGCGGCGTGCTTATCGAGGGTGAAGCGCGCGGCGGTGCAGCGGCGAAAAAGCTCCGTAAGGCGGGCGTGGGTGAGGACGAAAGCGAGGTAGTCCTTGACGTCTTCCAGGTTGTATTGGCCGCTGCCGAAGATCTGCAGGGCCTTGAAGGTGATCAGCTGCGGCGAGACCGCGACAGCGCCGCTGTTTGAGTACTGCCCGGGGACCAGGTAGCGGCCGCGGATGCGGAGCAGGTCCAGTCCTTCCACGAAGGAGTCGGGCGTGCCGCTGGTTTCGATAACGACGTCGGCGCCGTTGCCGCCGCTGAGCTCACGGATGGCCTTCACGCGGTCGTCACGGCTGGCGCGGTAGTCGAAAATCTGTTCGACGCCGAAGGCCCGGGCCAGATCATTGCGTTCGTTGTTGGTCATGGACCCCACGGCGACCACGCGGCAGCCCGCCGCAGCGGCAGCGGCGATGGCAAAGAGCCCCATCGCGCCGGTGCCCTGCACGACCACGAACTCGCCGGCGCGAAAACCGCCGCTGTATTTGGCGGCGCGCATCATGGTCGGCCCCACGCAGGGGAAAGCCGACACGGCGACGGGGTCCACCGCCGCCGGCAGCCGCACGATATTGGCCGCCGGCGCGAAATGATACTCGGCGAAACCGCCGTGCAGATGGGGCGCGTCGGCTGGCGCTTTCTTGTAGGTCACGCCGAAGTTCATGCAGCTCGACGTTTCGCCGCGTCGGCAGTTCGCGCAGTCGCCGCAGGGTATGGCCACGCAGACGATGGCTAGGGCGCCGCAGCTGATCTTCTGGCCGATCGCGTCGCAGTCGGCGCCGGCGCCAATGGTGTCAATGCGGCCGACAAATTCGTGGCCGAGGACAATTTCGCCGGGGGGGAGGGCGAGGGTGCCGTGCAGAAAATGCATATCGGTGCCGCAGATGCCGCTTTGGAAGAGGGTGAGGCCGACCTGGCCAGGCCCGGGTTCCAGCAGCGGGTAGCGCCGCAGTTCAAATTGCCGGGCGGGCGAGCAGAACACCAGTGCCTGTGCGGTTTTATCCTTGACCATAATCAGTCTCCTGTCTTTGCGTGGTCCAGCGCGGCGCCGGTCGTCTGCCATGCTTGCCACGCCCATTCAGGCGTGGCCGTGGGCGTGACGGCGAATGACATCGCGTTGGACCATCGGGTCCAGATACACAAAATACGCAGAAAAACCGCTCACCCGCACCACCAGATTTTCGTGTTCGCGGGGATGCTGCAGTGCGTCTTCGAGCTCGGCGTTGTTATTGAAATTGAACTGCATTTCCTGGATGCGCCGGCGCACAAAGGCCTTGGTGAACACGACCATGCGGTCGAGGCCGTCGGCGCCGGCGAAGGCGTCCGGATCAAAGCGCGCATTAACGACCGTGCCGCCCTTGGAAAGAGTGAAGTCCGGCGCCGCGACCGAAGCAAAGAAGGCGGTCGGGCCGCTGACGTCGTTGCCGAAGAACGGCGAGCAGGCCGTAGACAGCGGCGTGTGCGCAAAACGACCGTCCGGCGAGGCGCCGACTTCGCGGCCCGCCGAGATATTGTGGATATTCGACGCGATCAGCGGCAGAAAGCGCCCGCCGTCAATCGTGTGATGCGCGAGCACAATCCGGCAATAGAGACCGGCAACGTCGCGGGCGATGCCGTCCACATAGGGATTGTCGTTGCCGAATTTCGGTGCGCGGCGTAGGAGCAGCTGCCGTTCGTTTTCGTAGCCGGCGAAGTCCTTGGCCAGGATTTCCTGCAGCTGTTCGATGCTCAGGAGGCCGTCCTCAAAGACGACTTTTTTGATTGCGGCCAGGGAATCGACCATGGAGGCGAAGCCCCGGATGCCCAGGCCATGCCAGCGCGGATAGAGAGCGCCGCCGGCGTTCACGTCCAGGCCGCGGGCGATGCAATCGCGGGTGAAGAGCGAGAGAATGACGTCTGGCACGCGTTCCGGCGGCTGGTCGGCGAGCTGCTGGTTGTACTGATCGACGGCGGTTTGGATGGAGCGTTCGACCTCATCCCGGAAGTTGTCCCAGAGTTCGTCGTAGCTGCGCGGGAGGCGCTGCCAGGAGCGCTCCAAGCATTGCATGGTGTTGGAGCTGAAGCCGTCGCTCCAGCCGGTTTGGCAGCCCGGTATATGCGATTCAATGCAGCCCACCAGGCAGTAGTCGCGCGCCGCCGCGAGCGGTATGCCCAGTTCGTGGAGCGACGGCACGTTCACTTCGTCGTTGAATATCGCGGGAAAGCCAATGCCGGACATGATGCAGCGCGCGCAGGCGCGATGGTAGCGTTCCGACGACCCGTCGTGGAAGCGCGCCGACAGGTTGGTCGACGGGCTGCGCACCGTACTGGTCGCCTCCAGCGCGATGTAGCTCAGCTCATTCTCGGCATTTTCGCCCGACGGCGTCAGACCGCCGATGGCGATATTGGTGACGCTGGACTGATTGTTGGGCGACTGATGCAGCGACTCGATCTTGGTCCAGAGATGACAGAAGAGGGCGAAGGTCTCGTCGCGCCGATTAGCATCGTAGAAGGGCCACAGGTACTGATCGATGCGGCCGAAGCCATTGGCGCCACGGCCTTCCGTGCGCAGGAAGAGGAACAGCAGCCAAATCAGCTGCAGGGCGTCATGCATATCCCGCGGCGGCTTGGTGCTCAGCCAATCGACGCGGTCGGCGAGGTCGCTGCGGCCTGCCGCGCGCGCCGCCGAGGCATGGCGCCGGAAAAAGACCTCGATCGCGTCCAGGCCAGCCAGCATCGCTTCGAGATAGGCCTTCTCGCTGGCCGGCCGTTCGCGGCGGCGTTCGGCATCGACGCGCTGGCGATAGCCGGCAAAGCCCGCCGCGAGCACCTCGGGGAAGTCGATCACCAGGTGGCTGCCGCCGCGCTGAAAATCGCGATTGGGGTGTGCGGCGTGGGCCGCCCGGGCCTGCTGGTAATCGTCATCGCTGATGCCCGCCGGCAGGGCGTGCAGAAGAAAGGTCGGCTCGCCGGCGAGTTCGTCGTCGTCATGCACGACACATGGCAGCATCGCCGCCATGTGCTGTAGAGCGCGCATCCGGTAGAGCGCCTCGGAGACGCCCGCGGCGCGCGGGTGGTCGCGATAATAGCTGCCGCGATAAAAGAGCCCGAGGTCGATCATCTCGCCCCGACCGGGCCGATACAGCTCACGCAATGGCCGCCAATCACGCATCACGGGCCTCCGTAGTCATCAACCAGCTTATGAAAATTCTACCCGCAGACGACGCTAAGACTTCTGAAAAATGATAATGTGCGAAATCTTGTGATAAACACTTGTATTTGCGCCAATGTGACCGAAACTCTTCTTTTGCGAAAGGCTTTTTGACAATAGACTCATTATCAAGTGGTTATGCATGAATTTGCCCCGTAGGGGCACGACTATGCTTAACCCCAGGCTAAAGCCTGGGGTTAAGCATGGTTAAGCGCCTACGGCGCTGAGAAAGGCTTCAGAACTACTTGTGTCAAGTCTCTCTTTTTATCACAAGATTTCGCACATTACCAAAAAATGCGGCTAGGAGGATTTGCGGACTAGCCTTGGAAGGTGGGGTATCCCCAGGCTTCGCGGCGGCGGAAAGGCGCCTTGAAGGCGGTCTTGACTTTGCCGCCGTCTTCGAGGCAGGCGATGCAGGCGCGAGTACAAGCGGCGGCGAGGCGGTTCGGCGGGGCGCTGGCGCTGGAGGTATCTGGGTAGGCGCCATTGACGCAGAAACGGCAAGCGTCGTCATTGAAACAGGCGACAGTGACCTGCTGGTCGCCGACAGCGATGGTGGTGTCAGTGGCGCCGAGAGCCTGGGCCGGGCAGCCCGCCACGCAGGCGCGGCAGTGCTCGCGATCACAGACCTGGCCGCTGCGGAAGGGCTCGTCGGGCTCGATGTCGGCTTCGCAGAAGAGTAAGCCCAGTGCCTGGCGGGCGCCGAAGCGCGGGGTCAGGAAGGCGCCGTTGTAGCCGATTTCGCCGAGGCCGGCCAGCTGGGCGGCGACGCGGATGTCGGGCGTGACATTGGGCGCGGGCTTACCGTTTCCGGCGGGGACGCCGTCGGGCCAGCGCTCGGGCGCGAGGGGCGAGCTGGGGACGGCGAGGATGCCATTGTCTTCGAAGCGACGGCAGAGCGCATAGGCGTCGGTGGGAGCGAGGATGCGGTTGACGCGCATGAAGACCGTGCCTTCTTCCATGCCGCGGAAATAGCTGCGCGGAATTTCACGGGCGAAGACCACGATGGCCCCGGCATTGGGAAGGATGCTCAGCGGGTTCCACTGCGGATCGACATTGGCGAAATGCTTCGGGTCGGCGACGCCGATCATATCCAAATGCAGTTCGGCGGCCCATTGTTTGAGTGTTTCTTTCGGGAATTTCATAGTCATCACCCTTTCACTCCGCCCTTGAGGCGTTTACGGCTTTCGAGGTGGTCATTGCAGGCCTGCACGCAGCCGATGGCGCCGCAGACGGAACCGGGGCGGCCGCCCTGGCCATGTTCAACGCTGCCGTTGGCAATGAGGCCGAGGTACTCGATGCGGGTGGACAGCGCGAAGCCCAGGCGATATGCCGAGTACCAGTCGTAGCTCACTTTATCGATGTCCATCTGCATGCCGGGCAGGTCCTTGGTGACAAAGGGCGAGGCCTTGGGATTGAGGCCCCAGTGCGTCACTTTGCACTTGCCGCAATTCACACGGCCCCAGGAGAACTCGCGGTCCTCGCAGACAACGCTTTCTTTCTCGCCGCCGAGGGCGTGGCCGGGGCAGTGGCGAACACAGGCCTTGCAGTTATCGCAGAGCTGCTCGCGGTAGAGCGGGTCGGGCTCCAGCTCGGCGTCGGTCAGCAGGATTTCGAAGCGCTGGCGGGGGCCGAATTCCGGGGTAAGGAAGACTTTCGACCAACCGATTTCGCCGAGGCCGGCGAAGGCGGCGGCGACGCGCATGTGCATCATCACGCAGGGCGGGAGCTTCCCGGGCGCGAGGGGCTGGCGGGCCGGCGGCGCTTCGTCAAGAAGCGTATGGCCGCCCGGGGAGGCGACGGCTTCGTAGCCGTGGTCTTCGAGCAAGGCGGAGATGGCTTCGCCTGCTGAGCCCAGCGAGTTGTAGAGGCCGCTGCCGTAGCCGTAGATCCAATAGGTGGACCAGTCGGTGCCTTCCTGGATGCCTTTGTAGCAGCCCTTGAGAATGCGATTGGCATAGACAATGACTGACTTGGCTTCGGGGAAGAGTGACAGCGGGTGGGTTTCGGGCGGGCAGTCTTTAAAGCGGTCGATACTGGCGATGCCGCAGATGTCGGCACCGCGCGTAATCGCCGCGTCTTTGATCATCTTGCTGGTCAGTGTCATGTTATTGCTCCTTCGCTTGATCGGGACGGAAACCCCAGGGCTCGCGGATGCGGAAAGGCAGGCGGTAGCCCGTGTCGTGCGTGGCTTCAAAATGGGCGATGCAGGCCCGGCCGCAGGAAGCCGCCAGGCGGTTTGGCAGACTGCCGCCCAAGAAGCGGCTGCTGCTTTCGCCTTTGACCTGGTTGTTCTCGACCTCGAAATGCAGTTCTTCGGCACCGGCGAAGTACTTGGAGTCGCCACTGACGCCATTGGGGCAGGCTTGGCAGGACAAGGCGTTGATGGCGCCGACGGCCATGGTCTGGCCCTGGCAGGACACCGTGCCGCGATCTGTCGCCGAAATAGCCGACAGCGGACAGCATTTCACGCATTCCATGCAGAGATCACAGATGGGCTTGCGGCCAGCCGGTACGCCCGGGCCGGGTTCAATGGGCATGTCCGTAACCAAAAGACCGAGGGACTGCCGAATGCCGTATTGCTCGGACATGAACATGCCGTGGTAGCCGATCTCGCCCAGGCCAGCGGCGACGGCGGCGTACTCCACCGCAATGCGGTAGGAATTCGGCCGGCACAGGTCCATATGGACGGCGCGGCGCGGCATCTTCGGGGCGTCGACGGGTGCGAAGGGCACGCATTCGTAGCCCTCGCGTTCGATGGCGCGGACAACGCCGTCCATGCCGGTCAGCCAGCGCGCTACGCCCGTCCACAGGGAGCCTTCCTCCATAGCCCGGAAACGCCCGCGACGAATGTGCTGGCCAAGGACCACGACGGATTTGGCGCCGGGGAACAGGGACAGCGGATTTTCCTGCGCCGGCACATCAGCGTAGGCACTGAGCGGCACGACGCCGACCAGGTCGTAGTGGGCTTTCGCCCGGAATTCTGCGAAGGGAATCATCGTCGGTTCTCCCGATGGGTTTGTGCGCCGCGGTAACCTCGTGGCGCTGGACAAGGACTCAGGACTGTGGTGAAATCGCTGCGAGCACTGTTGCCCCGGCCAAGGCCGGGGCGTGGCGTCGTTCTTTCGCGGTTGTCAGTTGCAGGTCCACTCGAAGGGCTCGAGGTCGCGGATGATGGGTAGCCAGCGCTGCCACTGTTCGAGAGCGAAAGGCGGCGTACCGAGAATGTAATGGTTCGCGCCGCGTTCGCCATCGGCTTCCCATTCAAGCAGGTAGAGCTCCTGGGTGCTGCGTGGCGCCCGGATGCGGCCGACGGTGATATTGTGGTTGGCCGGCGAGGTGAAATCGCCTTCCAGGACCACGCTTTTGTCTTCGCCGCGCTTGACCGTGAAATGGCCCTTGCGCTCGCGTTGCGAGTCGTTGCCGATGACGACCTGGCAGTGCCAGCTGTCAGGCTCGGACATCATCACGCAGAGCTCCTTATGGACCCGCTTGAGGAAATAGTACGCAAGTTTCTTGGTGAAATAGTAGTCCACGATGGCATCGGAAATTTGCGGCCAGCCGTCCATCATGTTCCACCAGAGAATACCGCCTGTGCGGCCCTTGCGCAGCCGGAAATTCTCCACGAAGAATTTTTTAGCTTCGGCCTGGACGAATTGTGAGGCGAAAGCGAAGTCATCGAGGTTATCGGGGATTTTGCCGAAGACTTCGAGGGTCTGGTCGGCCATCATCTTGATGCGGCCGTCGATATGGGAGACGCCGGGGATGGGGTCGGTAGCGTGGATGGCCCATTCGGGGTTGTCATACCAGGGCCAAAGTTTGTCAGGCGAGATGAATTTTTTGAGTGAGGTGATGGCTGGGCAGCCGTGGTAGCCGGTTTCGGAGGCGAAGCAGGCGTTGTTATTGGCGTAGAAATTACTCTTGTAGTAATCGCGCGGTCCCCACAGGTGCTGTTCGGGTCCGATGCGTTCATTGCCTTTGAGGGCGACGATGGACGGGGTGATGAACGGTGAGCTGGGCAGGTATGGCCGGTGCGGGTCGAGGCGCTGCAGGACTTGGGGAAGCACCTCGCGCGTCAGGCGGTTTTGGCCGGGATCGCGGTAGAGGCCCCACCAGCCGACGTAGCCGCTGTCGTTTTCATTGTCGCCGGCCCAGAGGGCAATGCAGGCGTGCTGCCGGCGTTCTTTGACTACGATCTCGGCTTCGCGGCGGAAGCGCGCCAGGAAGCCCTCGTCCTGCGGGTAGGCGGCGCAGGCCATGGAGAAGTCCTGCCAGATCATGATGCCGTAGCGGTCGCAAATGTCGTAGAATTCCTTGGCTTCGTAGACATTACCGCCCCAGCAGCGGGCCATGTTGCAGCCCATATCGCGGAAGAGTTCGAGGATGGCCGGGATGCGCGCGGCATCGCGGCTGTGCAAGGCGTCAGCCGGCACCCAGTTCGAGCCCTTGATGAAGACCGGCACGCCATTGACGATGAAGTTGAACCGGCCGGGGTGCTCGGGAGTGTTGAGCTCGGTGTGATCCAGCTCGACGGTGCGGATGCCGAGGGTGACGGTTTTGCTGGCGACAACCTCGTCGTGATGCAGCAATTCGACCACGACCTCGTAGAGATTGGCCTCGCCGTAGCCGTGCGGCCACCACAGTTTCGGCTTGGAAACCGTAAACGCGAATTGGTCCCAGACAAACTGCAGCGGCCGGCAGTGCTCGAAACTCGCATCGCCGCAGCGGCCGCGCAAGCGGAGCTTGAAGCCCTCAATGACCAGCGCGTCATTGCGCGTCTTGACCACGGCCCGCAACGCGGCGCTGCCGGCGTCACAGCGCTCGGTGAAGATGTAGATGTCCTCGATCTCATTCTTCGGGCGGTCTTCGATGTAGACGGGCCGCCAGATACCGGCGGAGACGATGCGCGGCATGATGTCCCAGCCGAAACAATGCGCGGGTTTGCGCAGGCGGAGCAGTTCGACGCCGAAGCCGTGGGCGCGCTCCCAGGGCTCCATGTCCTCGCCGCGGACGGCGTTGAGCGGCGATTTGAGGCAGACCATCAGCACGTTATCTTCGCCGACGTGGCGGAGTTTGCCGCGCAGACTGAAGCGGTGGGGGATGAGCGCGTTGTCGGTCGAGGCGATTTTTTTGCCATTGAGCCACACATCGGCGATGCAGTCGAGGCCTTCGAATACCAGCTCGGGGTCGCTGAAGGCCGGCGTGGTGAAGTGCCGTTCGTACCAGTACTGGTGGAATTCGTAGGGCCGCAGGCCGGTGCTGTTCAGGCCGAAGAAGGGGTCTGAAATCGTGCCAGCGGCCTGCAGGTCGATCTCCACGTTGCCGGGGACCTGCGCCGGAATGCCCTCCAAAGCCGCGCAGAGCAACTCGTCCGGCGTGTTGATGTTTTTTTCGCCTTCGAGAAAATGCCGCATGGTCCAGGTGCCGCCGAGGTCGAGACGGGGGCGCTGGCCCGAGGGAGACGCTGTTGTGGTCATTGCTGAGATGCCTTTCCAGTGATAAGAGGGCTCTTCATACCGTTATGTTGCCATCGGCAGTGCCTTACGGACTACGCGGTGGCGCCTTTTTGATCCGGTTGCACAAAAGCCCATTGTAGCAAGTGATGCGACAATGGGCTGTGGGAAAACAACGTCTGGTTTTTGGCGCAATGTTCAGAGATCGAGGCCGAGATCGTCGTCGAGTTTTTCCATGGTGGTCTTATCGGCCTTGGCGATGCCCTTGGGCATTTTATAGGTCGGCAAATAGCGGTAGTAGACTTGGAGACTGAGTGCCGCCAGGGTGGTGGTGTACCACTTGTCGTAATTGCAGCTGAATTTGCCTTTGTCTTGATTGGGGCATTCCCAATAACCCTCTTGGTGCTGATATTTGATCATCTGCGGGGCGCAGACGTCGTTCCAGTTTTTCCAGCTGGTTTTGCCGGCATGGAACATCACCTGGGTCTGGTAGTACCACGCGTAGATCGGATTGGCATGGGCGGCCTCTATCTTGCGTTTCGGGTTGTTCCACACCACCGTGCATTTTTCGCTGATGAATTTCACGCCGGCCTTGGCGGCGAAGCTGTCGCCGGAGCCAAGGAGCTGCAGGCAGAAGGTGCCGGCGCCCTGAAGGCCATCACTGCCATTTCCGGGGACATTATAGCCGAAGCGGTTGTTGACCTTTGAGAAGGACACTTTCTCCATGAAGCCGAGGCCTTTTTCAATGGCCTTTTCGAGTCCAGGCACATCCGCGCCGGCGACGTATCCGGCCTTCATGGCCTGGTATTGCCAGCCTGCCACCGACATATCCCATTTGCCATCGGGGTTATAGCCGTAGGAATAGCCGCCATTGCGCAGCTGGCCATCGACGACGTAGGCTAGAGACTTTTCCATCGCCGGTTTGAGGAAGGGTATTTTGGTCAGGCCGTAGCCCTCGGACAACGCATAGGCGACAATGCCATTGGAATACGAGAAAGTATCGGGCCATTTCTTGTCGGTAACCTTGGCAGGCCACTTATCGACCTGTCCGGCCAAGTACTGCATGGCTTTCTGGACCGTCGGGCCGAATTCTTCGGACATGGGCGTCTCGCCGTGAGCCAGGAAGGTCAGCAAGCCCAGGCCGGTCATGGCCTCTTTTTCGCCCGGCGCCCAGGAGCCATCGGCATTCTGGGTCTTTTTGAGCCAGCGTAACGCCCGGAGGACCGCCGACTCCGTAACGTCCGACCCGCCAAATTTCTTCAAGGTCTTCTGACGGCCTTCGTTGCTGCGGCCGCCGTAGAGACTGGACAGTTTCAAGGGGGAGTCATTGGCGCGGACATTGAGGACGTCGGAGAAGTCCATGTTGTCGTCGGTGGAGGCCATGGCATCGCTGAAATCGGCCACGGATGACACATCGACCATCTCGTCGGTGGAAATGGTCGGTTTTTCGACGGTGGGGACCATTTCCTGGGCGATGTCCTCGAGTTTTTCGAGCTCTTCCATGGTTTTGGGATCGAGTTCTTTGACTTCGAGTTCCTTCATTTCGAGCTCGACGCTGCTCATCGGCGCCTTGGCTTCGGCGTCATAGAAGAGAATGAGCGATCCCATCATGAGGGCGTGGACGACCAGTGAGATGATGGGCCCCATCATGCTCTCGACCATTTTCCGATGCTGGTATTCGGCCAATGCGGCGTCGTGATCCAGCAAGACCTGTTGTTCTTCACTCATAGCTCGTTCCTTCTGCCGAAGCCTCCTGGCTGGTGCGGTTCCAGCCGGCTGCCGGCGACATTATTTCAGCGTCATGACATTGAGTTTATCCAGCCCGGCGGCCCGGCAGAGGTCCAGGGCGGTGACCAAGTCGGTCGCCCGCGCGCTCATGCTGACCTGGATAATGACGGTCTGGTCGGGATCAAGGCTGCCGAGATACTTCAGGGTCGAGGCGATCTCTTCCACGGGTTTTTCGGCGCCCTGCAAGTACAGCTTGTTGGCGTGGACCTGCATTTCGAGCATTTTCGGCTTGACCTCGTCAGTCTTCGCGGCCCCGGGCGAAGGCAGATTCACCGCCAGATGCGCTTCGGAGATTTCTTCGCGGGCGGTGACGATAAAATAAATCAGCAGCAGGAAGACGATGTCAATCATGGACGACATCGGCACGGCCAGCTGATCTGCGGATTTTCGTTTCATAGCTGCTTCTCCGCCTCACTGGAGGTGCTGTGAGGCTCATCTTGCTCTATTATATCTTCGGTGGTCGGTTGCGAGGCCAATTCTCACATGCCGGTAGCTTCGGCGGCCAGGCGGACGCGATAGAGGCCGGTGGAGGCCGCGACCTGCATGACCCGGTCGATATGGCGGAACTGGGTATCGCCATCGCAGCGGATCAGTACAGGCACGGAATTGCCCGCCTGGGCGCGCATGGAGATCAGCAGCTGCTTGAGCTGGGAAAGGGACAGGGGCTGCAGCGCGATATTGATCTCGCCGTCCTTGCGCAGGTTCACCGTCACTGTTCGGGGGTCGCTTTGCTCGACAGCGGGGGCGTTTTTGGCCTGGGCGAGGATGATGGACTCATCCACCACGTCTTTGTCCACCGACGCCGTGACAACGAAAAAAATGATCAGCAGGAAGACAATGTCGATCATGGAGGTGATCGGTGTCTCCAGCGTGTCATCGCCGCGTTTTTTCATATTGGGCACTCCTTTTGCGAGCTCCAGTGGGGTTCACGGGACCGCTGCAACTTACTCGCCCTCGACTTCGGCGTTCCGGAGGACCTTGATGAGGTCAAGGACAGTCACTTCCGTTTCCAGGAGGATTCTGGTGGCAAGGTTCTTGAAATAGGTGAAGAAGAGCAGGGCAGGCACGGCGATGATCAGGCCCACGCAGGTGGTCCATAGCGCGGTGGAGATGGACTGGGCGAGGAGTTTCGCTTTGGCGGCGCCAGTGGCGCTGGCCAAGCCGGCGAAGGCGGCGACCATACCGGTTACTGTGCCCATCAGCCCGAGCATCGGGGCGATCTGGCCGCAGATATTGAGGTAATTGACGCGCTGCATGAGCTTTTCGCTTTCGAGATCCGTGCTGGACGACACGGCCTGCTGCACCACTTCATAGCCATCGTTGATATTGTCAAAAGCGGAGCGGAGGATATTGGACAGCGCGCCGGGATTGGCATCACAAGTCGCGATGGCGGTGCCGAGGTCGCCCTGGGAGAGCGCTTCACGCACGCCGGTAACCACGCCGGCCGGAATAAGCTTGTCTTTCTTGACGATGAGGAAGCCGTCGATGGCCAGCCAGACCATGACGAATGAGGTACCGAAGAGGCCAATCCAAATCAGCAGGTTGACGATGCTACCGCCGTAAAGAATGTCCCACAGACTGGTTCCGCCGGAGGCGGCTTCCGTCGGGACGTCGACACCGGCCTCCTGGGCCAGGACCATTCCACCACAGAGCAAGCCAAGGCAAAGCACATTCAAGAAGCCACGATTGTTTTTCGTCATTTGATTTCTCCTGGAGAACCCTTTGCGAACGGAACACTAGAATTCGACACCTATATACTTATGCAATAATATGTCACTCAGTCAATGGCCTCAATTTTGCTGACGCGGGGGTCATTGAGTTCCTTCATGATGGCCACGGCCTGCTTTTTGGCTTCGGCGCGTTCCTTGCGCAGTTTGCGGCCATCGAAAAGCAGCATGGTCTTAAGATACTCCAGGACGGCCTGTTTTTTCTGGCCCTGCAGGGCGTAGATTTGACCGCGCATATTGAAGGCGAAGGCTGCGTAGGCGTCTTCCTTGCTGAGCACCAACTTGTTGAGCTCGGCATCAATTTTGTCATACTCCTTGTTTTCGAGCATGATAAGCAGATTGGCGCGCATGAGCGCGTCCGGTCGTTCAGCGACAAAGGGCACGGCTTTGGCCAGGACCTTGCGGGCGTCGTCGGTCTTTTTCAGCGCCAGCTGTGATTCGGCTTCCAGGCCGCCGATGACGTCACCCCAACCGAGGAACTTGTAGGCTTCGAAGACTGCTGGGGCGTTTTTGACCACGTCCTGGTATTTTTCTTCTTCGAAGAGCTGTTCGAGCTGCTGCACTTCCTGCGGTTTGGGGATCATGGCGTAGCGATAGGTGCCGCGTTTGATATTGACGGCGCCGCGGCCATCGACATTGACCATGAGGTCACCCTGCGGGTTGGCGACTTGGATGGCGACGGCCTTCTGGCGGCTGCCATCGGGTTTGACGAGGTAGCAGTTCTGTTGCTGGGCCTGCACCAGCCCTGCGCCGACCAAGCCCATCAGAATCGCGATTAGGATGCTTTTTTTCATCATGAGGTCCTCGTTTTACGCACTCGTTTATGTAATCTTCATCAGTGATTAGGCGAAACTCTTTTCTGCCGCTTGCGACCTCAGCGCAGAAGCCGGGCCAACTCGGCGGCGTACTGGCCGCCGGCGAAGTGCTGTTGGTAGCGCGCGATCATGTCCTCCAGGCGTTCCTTCTCACCGCTTTCGGCGAAAAGCCGGGCACTGCCGACGATGGCCTGCTCCAGGTAAGTGCGGATGCCCGGGTTGTCGGCATCGGCGAGCATAACCACCTGCTGATAGCGAGCCAGTGCCTGCTTTTTGCGGGTGTCATCGCCATATTGCAGAAGAACGGCAGCCAAGCGGGTGAGGGCCTTGTTGCTGACCACGGGGCTATCCGCGTACTGGAGGATTTCCTGCAGATCATAGGCCGCGCCGTCCAAATCGGGCGGCGTGACTTTCGCTTTAGCCTCGGCGAGCATGAATTTGGCATCGAAGAAATAGCCCGTCTTGGGATTTTCCTGCAAGAGTTTCTGGAGATAATCCAGCGCCTGCTTGTCCTTCTTGAGCTGCAGCGCGGCCTCGGCGGCGCGCATATAGGCGCGGTCTTTGATGGCGCCGCGGACCTGGCCGGCTTCGGCGTGCTGCGACTTACCGCGTTTGAGGATTTCTTCACAGGCACTCAAGGCGACATCCGGCACGCCAGCATTCAGGCCGGCGTCGGCGACGTAGCTGAGATTGACGACGGAAACGCTGGCGGCGTTGGCAATGAGCGACCGGAAGGACTTGGCGGCCTCGTCCTTCTGGCCGGCTTCCATCTGGGCACGACCGAGGTTAAACAGCGCCATCTTGCTGGCATTGGAATCGGGGAAGTCCTTGGCTAGGCGGCCGAGGGTTGCTGACGCCTTGTCGTTTTCGCCCAGTTCCATGTAGACGGTGCCCAGCCGCGCCAGGTTGTCGGGCGCTTTGCTGGACTGGGGGAAGCGCTTCAGAAAATCGTCAAAGGCAGACACGGCCTGGAGCTTCCACTTGTCGAATTCGGCTTTGAGTGGCGCGATCTCCGCATCGAGCTTGGCGATTGCCGCTTCGTTGCGGGAGATGCCTTCGCCGGCGGCGGCGATGTCGGCCTTGGCTGTTTTTTCCTGCAGGTCGATCTTTTCGGTGCTGAGTTTTTTCACCAGTTGGAAGCCCTCCATGGCCTTATCACCGGCGTCTTTGATTGTCGGCAAGAGTCCAGCGCGTTCGGCGGGCTGTTTGTCGAGAGCGTCTTTGATGGCGTTGTTCATGGCCAGACGGCGGGCGGTGGCGACGAGCTGTGCCTTGTCGAGCTCCTGAGACAGTTTGGAAAGGGCCAGGGCATTATCGACCTGGCGCTGGCTTTGGGCCAGTTCGGCCCGTTCGGCCGCAAGTGATGCATAGACCGCTTCCAGCTGCTGGAGCTCCTTGCGCTTATCTTCACCGGCAACCTGGTTATGCTGGGCGATAGCCTCAATTTGCCGCTGGCCGATCTTTTCCAGCTCAGCGTTGGCCTTGGCGAGGTCTTGCTTGACGGCCGCGGCGGCGTCATCCTCGGCATCGCCGAGTTTGCCGTTCAGGTCGGCGATGAGGGTTTCGGCGCGCTGCTTCTCGGCCTCGAGATCGCTGAGCAGTTTGTCGGCGGCGGCAATAGCGCCGCTGATTTTTTTGATGTCGTCCTGCTGTTTTTTCAGTCCCTCATCAAGTTTGACGCCATCGCCATCCAGTTCGGCCTTGCGGGCCTCGAGAGTCTTCAGCTGCTGTTGATGCTCAATTTCGGCGGCCTTGAGTTCCTCGGTTTTTTCCTGCATGCTGATAATATCGCCGCCGATGGTGTCTTTTTTGCGTTTTTCGAGGTCGGCGGCAAGTTTGCGGATGTCCTGTTCGACGGTTTGCAGGTGGACCTGCTTTTCCTGTTCGCTCATGTTGGCGGTGGCCGCGCTGCGGTCGGCAAGCTGTTTTTTGGCCATCGCGTAGAAATCCAGGCTGAGTTCCTCCATGAGGAGGGTCATGGCCTTGTCGCTGTCGGCGAGTTGTTCGCGTTCTGTGGCGAGCTGTTCGAGGCGAGCCTGTGCTTGTTCGACGCTGGCTTTGAGCTGTTTGATCTGGGCGCGGAGGGCGTCCTGCTGATCGCGGAATTCCTGCATTGCGGGGCGCACTTTCTCGCCCGCCAAGTCGTATGCCCAGGGCAGATAGGCCGCGCTGTCCTCGCGGATGCGCAAGGCAGTGTCGCTTTTGACATTGAAGGACTTGCCGGGCACGCCCTCGGGCGTGAAGATTTTGGCGATTTCCTGGTAATGGGGCACGGCGTCCTGCGGGCTGTCGCCGTACATCAGGCGTTCGGCGGCGCGGAATTTGGCTTCGAGGCGATCATCGGCATTAGCGGCGACGCTTTCGTCTTCGTAGTAGCTCAGGAATGCCTCGGCTGCCGGGGCATTTTCTTCCAGGAAGTAGTATATCCAGCCGAGCTTATACCAGGAACGGACGCCCTTGTCGAAGGCGCTGAAGACCTCGACCAGGCGCTGATATTTGGGTATGGCGGCCCGATAGGCGGCGGTAGCCTGCTGATGCTTTGCCAGGCGATCCTTGTCACTCTTGGCTTCGCTGGCTGCTTTTGCCAGCAGGGACGCCTCTTTGTAGTAATACTCGGCGATGGCGAAAGCGGCGTCAGCGGCTTTGGGGTGTGCTGAGTCAGTGTTGACGAAAAGGTCCCAGGACCACATGGCGCGGCTGTAGAGATCGGTCTGCTTTTTCGCGTCCTTTTCATTGCGTGCGCGTTCATAGAGAACACCGCCATAGCGGTAGGCGCTTTCGGCGGAGCCGGCTTCCTTGGGCATGATCGCAATGACGTAGCTGATGAGTGCCTCGGCCTCCTCAAGGCGGTCGAGTTGCGCGAGGCAGAGGGACAAGCGGACAACCACGTCCGGGAGTTTGCGGCTGCGGCGGCCGATTTTCACGGCTTCGAGGTAGATAGGCGCGGCCGCTTGGTAATTTTTAGCGGCGAGGAGCGCTTCGGCCTGTTCGATTTTGATTTCGATTTCGGCGCTGCCGTCATTTCCGGCCAACTCAATCTTGTCGCCGAACTGTGATTCAGCGAAGCGGGCGCATTTATCATGCTCGATAAGCGCTTCGCTGCGGAAGCGGGAGTCGGGGTAGTCGCTCAGGATGGTCTCAAAGTACTTGGCGGCGCCAGCGTTCTGTTTGCGGGCGAGGTCTTTCTTGCCGGCGATGAGCGTGATCATAGCGTGGCGCTGGATGGCCTGGCCTTTGTAGAAGAGCGCTTCGGCGACGGGCGAGTTGCCGCGCTCCTTCTTGCCCATGCCGGCTTCGAGTTCTTCCAGGAAGCCATCGACCATCTTGATGGTTTTGATGGCCTCAAGGTAGTTTGTGATCTTGGCCACTTCGGCGGTTTTCTTCTCGCGCATCAGGCGATTTGCCGCGTCATTGCCCAGAATGATCTGGGCCCGGGCTGCCTGCAGGTAAGACGACGCGCCGACGCCGTCCCGGATGAACTGCAGGTCCTTGAAGCCAGCCAGGGCCTTCCTAACAGCGTCGCCATTGACAGGCTGGTTGTCTTTCTGCTTGATAGCTTCGGAATCCAGGACGGCCTGGAGTTGCAGGAATTGCATCTGGCGTTCGTCGCCGCCACCGCCGCCCATGCCGGCGAGTTTTTCCAGGATGGCGGCGGCTTCCTTGCCCTTGCCCAGTTCACGCAGAACCATGCTATAGATCATGACGGCGCGCTTGAACTGCTCGGCATCGGCCTTGCGTTTGGGGGCTTCTTTCACCCGGGAGAAGAACTGCTTGTAGGCGGCCTCGGCGTCGGGAAAGCGTTTGCGGGCGGCGGCGACTTCAGCCTTGAGAAGGGTCGCATCATTGGCGATGGGGGAATTGGCGGGGATGGCTGCCAGGGCCTGGTCGGCGTCTTTGCTGCGGCCAATGTTGTAGTAGAGGCGGGCTTTTTCGAGATTGAGCGTATCCTTTTCGCCGGGATACTTTTTGCTCATCTGGTCGATTTGCAGCTGAGCATAGTCATTGAGCTCCAAGTCGCCCAATTTGCGCAGGAATTCGACGTCGTAATCGAAATCCTGGTCGGCCTGCAACATGCAGAGGAAGGACAACAGGGCCGCAAGGACGGTGAGCTTGCCGAGAAATCCGCGCCGGCGGCGCCACTGTGCATGGTGATATGCCATTATTCCTGACCTTCTTTGTGTTTCGGGTACATCCGTGCGACATTGCGTCGCCAATATACCACTTGTTTCGCCAACAGAGAAGACGAAAAACACTAAGGCAGGAAATAAAGAGGGAAAAATGGTCGGGGCGAGAGGATTTGAACCTCCGACCTCTGCGTCCCGAACGCAGCGCTCTAGCCAGACTGAGCCACGCCCCGACATACGTTGTGCACCTGATGACGCGGTCTCCCATGACCGGTCTCCCAGCGACGACAAGCCCTTACTATATTCCACCTTTCTCTGCCGGCAACCCCTACCTTCATATTTTTGCTGGCTAGGGCAGTAAGTGCCACACTCACGCCGTAGCGCCAAACTCGTCTCGACCAATCCTGCCCGCCCCATCACCACGGCCGGGCTTCCACAAGGTGTCTCGGCCTCGGCTGGTAGCGGCAGGTCCGGCGACCTCAGCCACCGAGTTTGTCAATCATCTTGATCATCGGCGCGAACAGGGCGATAACGATACCACCAACGACGACAGCCAGGAAGACAATCATCAACGGTTCGATCATGGAGGTCAAGCCTTCCACGGCCCGGTCCACTTCTTCTTCATAGACGCCGGCGACTCGGTTCAACATGTCCGGCAGGGCACCGGTTTCCTCGCCGACCTCGACCATACTGCAAAGCATGAGGGGAAAGACCTTGGATTTTTCCAGAGGCTTGGTCATGCCTTCGCCTTCCTTAACGGCGTCGTGCACGTCCTGGATGGCACGGCTCACCAGTTCATTGCCAGCGGTGTCTTTGACGATCTGCAGCGCCTGCAAGACCGCCACGCCGGAGGCCATCAGGGTTCCCAGCGTTCGACAGAAGCGCGCCGAAACACTACGGACCACCAAGGCGCTGAATGGTGGACATTTGAGAGCCACCCAATCGAAAGCATAGGCCCCGGGTTTGGTTTTGAGCAGCATTTTGAAGATGACCACGAATACGGCCAGGCCGGCCGCGACGACCAACGCATGGTTGGCCATCATGTTACTCGCGTTCACGACCACCAGGGTGATGGTGGGCAAGGGCTCGCCCGGCAACATTTCGTCGAACATCTTGGCGAATTTCGGGACGATGAAGATCATCAAACCGGCGGTAATCGACCCGGCGATGCAGAGCACGGACAGCGGGTACATCATGGCCGATTTTACTTTGCCGGCGATACGCGCGGCCTTTTCCATGAATTCCGAAAGGCGCACCAGCACGATTTCCATGGCGCCGGATGCCTCACCGGCGCGGACCATGCTGACGTAGAGTTTATTGAAGGACTTCGGGTGGCTGGCCAGCGCTTCCGAGAAGGTTGCGCCGCCCTCGACCTGATCGGCGAGATTGCCCAGCACCTTATGCAGCTGGGGTTTTTGGCCTTTGGCCTGACGTTCCAGGGTACGAATGGCCCGCACCAACGGCAGGCCGGCCTGCAGCAGCGTAGCCAGCTGGCGGGTGGTCGTAGTCAGGTCCTTACGGGGGACCTTCGGCATGCCCATGCCGAAGCCGCCGCCGCCTTTGGCCGCGCCGCTCTTGCCTTTGCTGGCGGCCTTGCTGGAAGTCAGGCTAGTAGGAAATAGCCCCTGCTGTTTAAGTTGCGCTGACGCTTCCTGCTCGTTCTCGGCTTCGATGACACCCTTTTTCTCCTTGCCGTTGCCATCCATCGCCGTGTATTGAAATTTCGCCATAGACTGCTCCTTGCCTGGTCATGCCCGCTGCTGATCGCACAATGCCGTTATCGCCGCCACTTATTTCTTCTGTGCGGCCTCGAGTTGCAAGCGCTGGATAATGCCTTCGGCGTCCTTCGCTTTGGTAATCAAATCGCCATAGGAAATTTTACCTTCGGAGTACAGTTGCAGCAAGTGCGCGTCGAGAGTATTCATGCCGTACTTGGCGCCGGTCTGGATATCGGAGGTAATACGGAAGGTCTTGCCATCGCGGATCAGCGCCGCGATGGACGGCGTGCCGATCATGATTTCAAAGGCGGCGATACGGCCCTTCTTGTCAATGCGTTTCAGCAGCACCTGTGAAATCACGCAGATCAGGCTGCCGGCCAGCTGGGTCCGGACCTGCGCCTGCTGGTTGGTGGGAAAGGAGTCGACGATACGGTCGACCGTTTCAGCGGCGCCGGTGGTATGGAGCGTGCCAAAGACCAAGTGGCCGGTTTCAGCGGCGGTGATGGCCGCACCGATGGTCTCCAGGTCGCGCATTTCACCGACGAGGATGCAATCGGGATCCTGGCGCAAAGCGCGGCGAATGGCATCAGCGAAGGACGGGACGTCGTTATGCACTTCGCGCTGGGTGACAACGCTGTTTTTGTGCTTGTGATAAAATTCGATGGGGTCTTCGATGGTGATGATGTGGTCCCGCTTCTCCTTGTTGATGACGTCAATCATGGAAGCCAGGGTGGTCGATTTGCCACTGCCGGTAGGGCCAGTCACCAGCACCAAGCCGCGAGGCTTAAAGAGGATGTCTTTGGTTGACGGCGGCAGCCCGATCTGTTCGATGCTCAGCAGCGTGTTGGAGATGGTTCGCAACACCATGCCGATGTTGCCTTTGGCCTTGAAAACGCTGACGCGGAAGCGGGCCTTGTCCCCGAAAGCGAAGCCGAAGTCGGCGGTACCGTCTTCCTGAAGCTTCTGTTGGTTAGCCTCGGAGGTGATGGATTTCATCAGGTACTCGGTGTCCTCCGGCTGCATGGGGTCGACATCAAGCGGCGTCATTTCGCCATGGATGCGCAGTACTGGCGGCGAGAAGCAGGGGATATGCAAGTCGCTGGCGCCCTCTTCCAGCACCAAATCCAGCAAATCGCTCATTTCCAGATGCATGATATCAATCTCCTCTTTTTCACGAAAGGTGTTGCGGTGGCGCGTATCGGCTGCGTTTGTCGCCCCCGTGGTATTTAGACCGTGTACTGCAGGACTTCCTTGGCGGTGGTGATGCCGTTGAGGATCTGGTTGATGCCATCACGGCGAAGGGTGATCATGCCGTCGGCGATGGCCTGCTGACGAATAACCTGCGAGGGTTCGCGGCTGTTGATCAGCTGTTGAATCGGCTCGGAGATGATGAGCAGTTCAAAGATGCCCACGCGTTTTTTGTAGCCGCTGTTATTGCATTTATCGCAACCGATGCCGCGGTAGAAGGGCCGGTTGTCCACCTCTTCGCGAGTGAGACCGAGCATTTTGAGTTCGGCATCAGCGGGGGCGTATTCTTCGCGGCAGTCCAAGCAGACGCGGCGAAGCAGGCGTTGGGCGAGGATGCCGTTGAGGGTCGAGCTGATGAGGAAGGGCTCAATGCCCATATCGATCAGACGGGTGACGGCGCCGGCGGCGTCGTTGGTATGGAGGGTGCTGAGCACCATATGGCCAGTCAATGACGCCTGAATGGCCATGCTGGCGGTTTCCACGTCGCGGATTTCACCGACCATGATGCGGTCGGGGTCCTGACGCAGGAAGGCGCGCAGGGCAGCCGCGAAGGTCATGCCGACCTGTTCGCGCACCGGGACCTGGATAATGCCCTCGATGTCGTATTCGACCGGGTCTTCGGCGGTCAGCAGCTTGTCTTCAATGGTATTGATTTCACGCAGGCCGGAATAAAGCGTCGTGGTCTTGCCGGAGCCCGTCGGGCCCGTGACAATGAAGATACCGTTGGGAGCGGCAATCAGGCGACGGATGTCAGCAATAGTCTTTTCGGTCATGCCGAGGCTGTCGAGGCTCAGGTTGACGACGGAACGATCGAGCACGCGGAGAACGACGCTTTCGCCATAGCGGGTTGGCAGCGTCGACACGCGCAAGTCGATGGGTTTTTTGTTGATGCGCAGCTCAATACGGCCGTCCTGGGGGATACGGCGTTCCGCGATATTGAGGTTGCTCATGACCTTGATGCGGCTGATCACCGGGATGGCCAGGTGCTTCGGCGGCGGGGCCATTTCGTAAAGCGAGCCGTCAATGCGGTAGCGGATACGAAATTCGTCTGAAAACGGCTCAAAATGAATATCGCTGGCCTTGTCTTTGATGGCCTGCTGGAGGATCAGGTTGACGAAGCGGACGATAGGCGCCTCGTTGGCGGCCTTTTCCAGCGACTCGGCGTCGTCACCGCTGATATCCGTGCGCAGGGAGGACATTTCTTCGATGATGTCTTTGACGGTGCTGCTTTTTTCGGGGTAGAAGACATCGAGCATTTCATCGATTTCGCGAGGATAGCCGACCATGATGCGGCAGTCGCGCCCCAGGGCGAAGGGCAGTTCGTCGGTGAGCTGTGAGCTGAGCGGGTCTTTGGCGACGAGCCAGAGGACATCGCCTTCCTCCTTGACCGGGATGACGCCGTAGAAGCGCGCCATGTCGGCGGGAACGGTATTGACCAGATTCATGTCGAGTTCTTTATTTTTGAAAATAAAGACCTCGGTGCCGAGATTTTCGGCAATGAGTTTCAGCAGGTCATCTTCGGTGATAATATCGAAGTTGAAGAGGATATTGACGAAAGTGCGGTTCATGCGCTGGCTTTCGTCGAAAGCCTCTTCGAGTTGTTCTTCGGTGGCGATGCCTGCATCCAGCAGGAGATGCCAGATCATGCTGACATCCGCATCCATGTCGATAGCTGCCATAGTCCGTAGTCCTCGTCGGGTTAGATGCTGATCGTTATTTGCGGCACTGTTCGACCGTGGCGGCAGATCATGTGCGTTCCATGGTGATACGCAAGACTTCGGGAATAGTGGTAATACCGGCGGCGGCTTTGCGCAAGCCGTCTTCGCGCAAGGTGCGCATGCCCAGTTCAATGGCCCGTTTGCGGATGACGCTGGCGTCGGCCTGTTGATAAATCAGGGCGTGGATACTCTCGTCAAGGATGAAGATTTCATACACGCCGATACGGCCGCGGTAGCCTTTTTTGCATTCTGAGCAACCCTTGCCCATTTTGAAGGTACTATCGGCGAGTTCTTCGCGGCTCATGCCGAGCAAGTCCACCTGCTGGTCGGTCAATTCGATGGGTTCGCCACAGGTTTTGCACAGGCGGCGAAGTAGGCGCTGAGCCATGATGGCGCGCAGTGACGATGCCACCAAGAAGGGCTTGACACCCATATCCATCAAACGGGTGATAGCCGACGGCGCGTCGTTGGTGTGCAGGGTACTGAACACCAAGTGGCCCGTCAGCGAGGCGTTGACGGCGATTTCACCAGTCTCACTGTCACGAATTTCACCAACCATGATGATGTTCGGGGCCTGACGCAACATGGCGCGGAGGGCATTGGCGAAAGTCATCTTGATTTCCGCCATGATCTGTACTTGGTTGATACCCGATAACTCGTATTCGACGGGGTCTTCCGCCGTGATGATCTTGCGCGTCGGCTGATTCAGCGCGTGCAGGAAGGAATAGAGGGACGTCGTCTTGCCGGACCCCGTCGGCCCCGTAACCAGGAAAATGCCATCGGGATAATTGATGATCGACTGAATCATGTCCTGGTCGTCCTGGAAAAAGCCCAGTTCGGCGATGCCGAGCATGACGCCGCTTTTATCCAGAATACGCATGACGATGGACTCGCCGTAAGTCGTGGGCACATCGGATACGCGCAAGTCAAGGTCACGGCCCATGGCTGAGAAGCGGATACGGCCGTCCTGGGGGATGCGGTGTTCGGATAGGTCCATGCCGGCCATCAGTTTGACACGGGACAGGACCTGATTCTGCATGTACTTCGGGGGGCTTTCGACCTCGTTCAGCACGCCGTCAATGCGGTAGCGGACACGAAAGCGCTTTTCCATCGGCTCGAGATGGATGTCGGACGCGCGCGTCCGGAACGCTTCGAGGATAAGCAGGGAGACGAGGCGGATAATGGGGGCGGAATTTTCGTCATCATTGGCATCGCCGGTTTCAGTAGTGACGTCGCTAGTCGTGCCTACGGTCAGGTCGGTGGTCGTTTCGGTCAGCTCGGTCATCAACTGGTCGGCGGAATCTTCCTCGACATTGCCATAGTAGTAGGAGATGGCCTGTTTGATTTGCCGTTTGGAGGAAACGACGCCTTCGACGTCCATCTTCAGCAGGTAGCGAATAGCGTCCAGTGATTCCAGATCGGCGGGGTCAGCCATGGCGACCCGCAAAATACCTCCCGACATAGTCACCGGCATGACTGTATAGCGGCGGGCCACTTCACCCGGAATCATGTCAACGACTTCCTGGGCGATGCGCTGCGAGGCGTCATCGAAATCAAAGGAATCCATGCCATATTCGGACGCCAGGATCTGCACCACGTCCTGTTCAGTGACGACTTTGGTCAGATACAAGCCGTCAAGCACAGTACCGTCGCTGCTTTCTTCCTGCAGTTTGGTCTTGGCTGCTTCAACCTGCTCGTCTGTGACCAGACCGTGTGCAGTCAGCAGATCAACAATAAAATCATCAGCTTCAATCACGCTACCACCCGTGTATCCTGCCTATCAGACGCTAGGGTCTGGGTCGTCGTCAGAAAAAAACCGGCTGTTACTCAGAACCGGCCGTTATGTCGGAATCGTTCACAATACAACCGGAAACGAAACTGTCAAAGCTTCGGAGCCAAGCCAAGCGAGGAGCTCATTCCGGAAAGAAGAATGCTTCGACGGCTCGGCACAGCGCGTGATAGACCGGCAGATGCAATTCTTGCACGCGATAAGTTTCTCTTTCTGGCACTTTAATACATATATCAGCCAACTCTGCAAGCTGTCCACCCATCATGCCAGTCATACCGACAACTGGTATGCCCTTGAGTTTTGCCACCCGACAGGCCAAAGCGACATTACGAGCATTGCCGGAAGTGGACAAGGCGATAAGCATATCGCCCTGCCTGCCCATTCCGTAAAGCTGCTGCGCCGGGCCGAGGTCGCCACCCAAATCATTGGCGACCGCGCTACTCAGGCCTTGCTGGCTCATCAGCGACATGGCTCGCAATCCGCACTGCAGACGCGACGCCAAGTAGTCGCCATCAACGCCGGCGACGCTGCTTAACGCCGCGCGCTCAGCCATTGGCAAGGGCCGCCGCCGGACAAAGCCCTTAAGCAATTCGCCGACAATGTGATCGGCATCGGCGGCACTGCCACCATTGCCGCAGGTGAACACCGTGCCATCATGCTCATAGGTACTGATCAGCAGTGCAATCGCCGACGCCATCGCCTCTTCACAGACGGCCAATGCAGGATAGCACGCCAACAAATCGACAAGCTCGGGAAAACTCGTTTTTTTCATATCAAGACAACCCAATGATTAAGGGAGTGGATAGCTTGTTAATAACTGTGTTAATTGATTTATCACCGAATTATCAACAGCCTATCGTCGTTTTTTATTCTATGCAAAACTCTTTGATAATAAGAACGTTACATAGCGTTTCTTGAAAAGTGCCCTTCTATAATAATATTGTTTCAGCTCTTCATTTAATTATCTCTAAGACTTAATTCAGGGCGCTGATGAAGTGTGCTGGTCAGTGCTTGCAGAGTAGAAAAAATGCTATATGGTCTAGCACTCGGCATACTGTAAGCTGCAAAACCTCAAGGAAGAAATCCGACCATGAAATTTACTGTTACCAAAGATAATCTGGTTGCTGCTCTGCGTCGTGTGATGAATGCAGTAAGCCCCCGGAGTACCCTGCCGGCCCTGAGCAATTTGCTCTTTGAAGCTGATGGTGAGAATCTTGTCATTACCGCGACTGACTTGGAAGTGTGTGTGTCGACGCATATTCCGGCGTTGATCGAAGCTGGTGGAGCAACGACGTTGCCCGCCAAAAAGTTTAACCAAATCTGCAGTGGCCTGCCAGTTGGTGATGTCACTGTGGACTGCAGTGATGACGACATGGCGACGATTACCTGCCGCAAAGTCCGTTATCGCATTCACGGGTTGCCTGCGGAACAGTATCCCAAGCCGGAGAATTTCAGCGAAGACTGGTCGTTTGCGCTGCCAGCGCGGGATTTGGTGCACAGTTTGGAAAAAGTCGCCTATGCGCGCAGTGACGACGATTCTCGCAAGCAGCTTAGCGGCGTGCTCTTGAGCATCCGTTCTGGCATGTTCACTATCGCCGCAACCGACGGCCGGCGCCTGGCGCTGGTGGAACGGGTGCTAGACAGCGATGGCAAAGTTGATGGCGATGTCATTCTGCCGAACAAGGCCGTGGTCGAGCTGGTCAAGAATATGAATCAGGAAGGCGACATCAAGATTCGTCTTTCCACGGCCAACGTTGCCTTTGAGACTCAGGACACATCGGTCATGACCAAATTGGTTGAAGGCAACTATCCGAATTTCCGGCAGGTTATTCCTGACAGTTTTGCCCGTTCGGTGGCCATCCCGCGTCTGCCTTTTGCTGATGCGTTGAACCGCGTGTCCATGGTGGTGAGCGAGAACAGTTCTGCTGTTAAGCTAAGTTTCAGCGCAGGGCAGTTGGTACTTTCGGCTTCCAGTGTGGAATACGGCGAGGCCAGCGAGCCGGTAGATGTGTCCTTTGAGGGCGAAAACGTGGAAATTTCCTTCAATCCGGTCTTCTTCAGTGATCCCTTAAAGTACCTCGACTGTGACCAGCTGATCATCCAGTTCAATGACGAATTAAGTCCGGTGCAGCTATCCGGCGACGAAGGCTTCCTGTATATTCTCATGCCTATGCGGAATTGATCCTATGCGCCAAGTTGGCGTGGCAGCGGCGAGCTGTGTTTGGCGGTAATCGGTTGTGCTTGCCCAAATAAGACTACTTCATTTCAGAAACTACGATTCATGCCAGGTGCGTTTTGCTCCTGGCATGAATTTTCTTATTGGCAACAATGGCCAGGGCAAGACCAACATCCTTGAAGCGGTGTACTATCTGGCGCTGCTGCGGTCTTTTCGCACCAGCGTGATCGATGATCTCTGCCAGTGGCCGCAGAATTCCTTTGTTCTGCATGGCCTGCTGGAATCAGCGCCAAATCCCCCTGAAACGCTGGCCGTGTCCTACGGTAGCGAACGGCGCTTGCTGATCAACGACGCGCCGGTCTATCGCGCCAGCGATTTCATCAACCGTTTTCTCTGCGTGACGTTTATTCCCCAAGACATGGACCTGGTCTGTGGTCCACCGGCGCAGCGTCGCCGCTTTCTCGATATCGCCATCAGTCAGCTTGATGCGGGCTATCTCCGTCATCTCCAGGCTTATTACGAGGCTTTGAAGTCGCGCAATGCCATGTTGAAAGCGCCAGACAAGTTTCCCCCGGCGACCATTCGGGCCTACGATCAGGTGTTGGTAAAACACGCCGTGGCTATCGAATTGGCGCGGCGTAATTTTGCCGTCAGTATGAACGCCATTCTGGTGGAAAAGTCTCGCCAGCTCTTCGGCGAGCAGCAATTGGTCATTCTGAAATATCTTTCCCGACTGGGGTTCTTCCTGGAAAGTTGCGAGGGCGATGAGGAAGAACTGACCAAGGCTTACAGTCATGGCCTCCAGCATGGCTTCGAACGCGACCTGAAAAGCGGCACGACGAATTGTGGTCCGCATCGCGCAGAACTCAATTGTCTGTTGGATCAGAAGCTGTTACATAAATTTGGCTCGCAGGGCGAAATGCGCATGGCCTCCCTGGCTATGCGTTTTGCCCTGCTGGAGCTCATTCGCTGCCGCCAGAATCCGGACGACGTGGTGATACTGGTCGATGACGTCATCGGTGAACTCGACGAACAGCGGCGCGTCAATTTCATCAACGAGTTGAGTAAAAGCGGCCAGATTCTCTTCGCCTGCACGCGTATTCCACGGGAATTCACCGCCTCGGCCCAGGTGTTGAAAATCCGTGGCGGCAAGATTGAGGACTAGCGCGTGGGGGGCAGTGACCGGCGCTGATGGTGATAGATGACGGTAGGATTCAACAAGGAGTCATAGCGGTGGTTTTACAGCAGCATAGTTTGGAAAAAGTGGGCACGCTGGCGTTATTTCTGGCCATCGTTCTGTTCAGCACGGTGGAGATTGCCAGCAAGGCCATCGCGGAGCGGGCGGTCATCGATCCCTACGCGATGGTTTTCATCCGCTTTTTCACGACTGGTGTGGTGCTGTTGGCGATCAGCCTGCCAGGCTATCTGCGGAGCGGCCGGCGGCTTGGTTGGCATGATCTCGGTATCTTCACCTTGACGGGCGTCATCGGCATCACCTTGTCAATAAGTCTGTTTCATGCGGCCATATTGATGTTCGAAAATGCGTCTTCGTCTGCGGTGGTCTTTAGTGGCAACGCCCTGTTTACGACCGTGTTGGCGCGTTTCATCAACCGCGAGACCTGGACGTGGCGCAAATGGGTCGCGGTAACACTGGGTCTGGGCGGCATCAGCATGTTCATCTTTGAGTCCGGCACGCCGACGCGCAGCGCGGTTTATGCGATTCTGACCATGTGCATGTCAGCCTTCGCCTTCAGTCTGTCCATCTGCATCACCAAGCGCGTGGTTGCCCGCTATGGGGCCATGTTGTTTATGGGTTGCTCCTCGCTTATCGGCAGTTTACTGACATTGCCGATGGTTATCATCCGCCGCCCCGTGAATGCCATGGCGGAGATACTGTCCGTCGTGCCGCTGCTGATGTACATGGCCTTGATTGTTACCGCCTTGGCTTATTTTCTTTATTACTACGGACTGTCCCACTGTACGGCGTTCAAAGCGTCCATGGTGTTCTTTCTCAAGCCGGTCTTCGCCTGTTATCTTTCCTGGCTTATCCTTGGTGAAAAATTGAATGCGTGGACCCTCACTGGCACTGCGCTTATCATCTTCTCACTGTCGTTGACTCTCCCTTACGGCGCGAGAAAGAAACAAAACCAGACGGAAAATCCATCGGCGGCGCAACCGGGAAACACTAGCCCTGCTGTCGGTGCTGCAGTCACCTCGGAGCCATGAGTATACCGGGGGAAGGTAATCGGTCAGTAACCACCCCGGTGGGGAAAACCCCGGGGACAATTTGCAGGAAACCCACGGCCAGTCGCCGCCCAGCTATTCGACCTTGATTTCCACCGACCTTTGCGGCAGCGGGTTTCATAGGAGCCATGCTCTTCACATAGCATGCGGCAATCGCCGGCGATGAGTTGATTGGTAACCATGCACAAGATCATTCGCCGAGGTTTTGAGCACCGAAGGTGCGCCCTAAGATAGCCCAGGGCAAGCGCCCGCAGGGCGCGTCGCCCTGGGTAAGGTGCCCCAACCCAAAAGAGCCCTGAAAGGGCGGCCTAAAAGACCTGCGACGAAGGGTCACAGCACAAAATTGCCGCAGCAATCAATGAGTTCCATTGCCTCTTTGGCTCCAGTCAGCTTCGCCGACTGGAGCCAAAGAGGCCGAGGAACACGAACCAATATGGCGCGCTACCCAGGGCGACGCTCCGCCTTCGGCGTCGCTTGCCCTGGGCTATCATAGATCGCGCTTTCAGCGCTCAAATGCCAACAAGATGATGTTTATGCGGCAGGGCGATCAAAAAAAGACCGCAGGGACTACAAGTATCAATGAGTGACCGATTACGGGGGAAGTGTATGTCCAGGATGAACAAAACTCATCTGTTGTCGGTAGAGCGTCTCTGCTCTGGCCAAGAGCGGATTGAGGAACTGTTGCGGCGGCCGGGTTTGCGTGTAGAGCGCATCGTTTCCATGCAGGCAGCATCGTCGCCGGATTTCTGGTACGACCAGGACTGGGACGAGTGGGTCGCCGTTCTTGCCGGCTGTGGCACGCTGCTCTTCGCCGACGGGCCCGAGCGCGTCGCCCTGCAGGCTGGTGAGGCTATGCTTATAGCCGCACACTGCCGACACCGCGTGGAAAGTACCGACCCAGATAACGCGACTATCTGGCTCGCTATACATTTCCCGCCGACTGAAGATAAATGAGCCGACGGATCGGACGGATCCGAGCTCGGTCCGCTCGGTGCACGTATAGACTTTTGTGTCATCCTACCTGGCGGCGCGGTAGCGGCGGCGGTATTCGCGTGGGGTCATGCGTGCGAGCTGGCGGAAGCGGCGGCTGAAATAGTACTGGTCGGGAAAGCCCATGGCGGCGGCGATGCCCTTGATGAGATCGTCGGTTTCAATGAGACGGCGGCAGCTTTCCTGGAGGAAATAGCTTTCGCGGTAGCTGCTGAAGGACATCCCGGGGTGGTAGGCGGCCCAGCGGCGGCGGAGGGTGGCCAGGGACATGCCCATGGTGGTGGCGAGCGCCTGGTAATCGACGTGACCGGCCAGGGTGCTCTGAAGCTGCCGTTCAATCTGGTCGATGTGCGGGTCTTCTATGGGCCGGCTGGCCGGGGTGGCGTAGCTGGCCATGACGATTTCCCAGCAGGCCAGGTCGACGGCGTCGGGGTCGATGGGCGTTTCATTGAGGCGCTGGGCCAGGCGCCCAATGGCCTCGCGGACGGCGCTGAGCATGGGAATGTGCCTGACCGGCGTAATCTCCGGAGCAAAAGTCCCTGAGTTGCGCAGAAACTCCTGCATTTGCCCAGGGTATATAAGAAAGAGTTCTTCCCAAGTTTCACTGGGGCCGTAGTGCATCATCTCGCCGGGCCATTGCATGATCACACAGGGAGCGTCAACGGCGTAGCTGGCTGTTCCCAAGTGGTACTCGCCGTGGCCCGACAATATAAAAGAAAAATTGCACCCACTGAAATACTGGTGCATGATAGTGGTTTTGCGCGGCAAATAGCCGATGGTTTCTACCGGCGGGAGGACGGTGAAACGGCGGCTGAAGGGTTTTAGATGGCTGACTTTTATGTCCATTTTTTTGACGCGTCCATCCATTTTTCGTTGATAGTCGTTGCGATATTATATACAGCAGCGTGCAACAGAAGTCAATTTTCTCGTTGACGAGACCTATATTCGAGGCAAGATTCAGCAAGGAGAACAGACCATGACGATGAAAGCAGGAATTATTGGCTGCGGAGTTATCAGTGGTGCGTATTTGCGCAATGGTGCGACCTTTTCGTCAGTGAAAATTGTTGCCGGTTCGGATATTCTTCCCGAGGCCTCGCGCGGTCGTGCGGCGGAGTTTGGCATCAAGGACATGACGGTGCAGGAGATGCTGGCTGATCCGGAGATTGGCATCATTTTGAATTTGACGACGCCGCAGGCGCATGTCGAGGTGAATCTGCAGGCCTTGGAGGCGAACAAGCACGTGTATTGCGAGAAGCCATTTGGCCTTGACCGCCAGGGCGGCCTGGAAGTCATCAAGCTGGCGAAGGCCAAGGGCCTGCGGGTGGGCTGTGCGCCGGATACCTTCCTCGGTGGTGGCCACCAGACCTGCCGGAATGTGCTGGACAGCGGACTGATCGGCAAAGTCATTTCCGGCACGGCGTTTATGATGTGTCACGGCCACGAGTCTTGGCATATTGCGCCGGCGTTCTACTACCTCAAGGGCGGCGGGCCTCTGTTCGACATGGGTCCGTACTACCTGACGGCGCTGGTCCAGATGCTGGGCCCCGTCAAAAAAGTGACCGCGTTTTCGACGCGGTCGACCAATCTCCGCGAAGGTCTAAAAGTGAATGTCGGCAAGACCTTCCCGGTGGAGATCGACACGCACATTTCGGCGGTGTTGACCTTCCAGTCCGGCGCGATCATCACGTTGGTCACCAGCTTTGACGTGTGGAAGCACTCCAACTTCCGCGACATCGAGTTGCATGGCACCGAAGGCAGCATGCATGTGCCAGACCCCAACACCTTCTCCGGCGACGGGCGCTTCTTCAAAGCCGGCCTGAGTGCGGATTGGGCGCCGATTGACAATCCCTTCATTTACAACGAGAATATGCGGAGCATCGGTCTGGCTGACATGGCCCAGGCCATTGAGACCAAACGGCCCCACCGCTGCAGCGGTGAACTGGCTTTCCATGTGCTTGACGTCATGTGCGCCATTTGTGAATCCGCCGCTTCGGACCAGGCCGTGGCGATCCAAAGTACCTGCGCGCGGCCCGCGCCGCTGCCCATCGGCCTGAGCAAGGGCCAGTTGGACTGATATGTTATCCGGAACACTCCATAATCGCGTCGACACGCAAAAAAAAAGGCAGATGAGATGACAGCACGAATACTGATTTTCCGCGGTGGCTGGGCTGGGCACGACCCGGTTCCGACGTCCGAACTGGTTGCCAAGACCCTCCGCGAACGCGGGGTGGAGGTCGACATCCAGGACACCCAGGCCTGCCTGTTGGAGCCCGATCTGGCTGAGCGCTACCAAGTGATTGTGCCGGTGTGGACCATGGGCGAGATCGGCAAGGCCGAATTGCAGGCACTGATTGCTGCGGTGCAGAAGGGCGTCGCGGTCGGTGGTTGGCATGGCGGTGCCGGTGATGCGTTCCGCCAGAGCACCCAGTACCAGTTCATGATCGGTGGTCAGTGGGTCGCCCACCCGGGCGGCGTCATCGACTATCGCGTCAACATTGTCCAGCATGACCACCCGATCCTCAAGGGTCTCAAAGACTTCGATATGCACAGCGAGCAGTATTACATGCACGTCGATCCCAACAGCAACGTCCTGGCGACGACGACCTTCGACGCCCGCCACGCCGAGTGGATCGACGGCACGGTCATGCCCGTGGTGTGGACGCGCCGCTATGGCAAAGGCCGCGTGTTTTATTCCTCCCTTGGCCATGTCATTGCCGACTTTGAACGCACCCCCGAAGTGCTGGAAATCACCGTGCGCGGCCTGATGTGGGCTGCCGGTGTCCTCTGATTCATTCACAGCACAGCTTAAGGAAACGCTATGACGGCTCAATCCTGTATTACTGAACGCTCCATGCCTTTCTGGTGCGTGGGCAGTCCCCTGTCGGACCCCTTTGGCGGCGCGGTGCTGAACCGCATGGACTCGCTGGAGACCGCGCGCATTCTCGCCTGGGCTGGCAAAGAAGGCTACATCGAAGCAACGGGCTTCCATGACGACGATCTCGTGCCCTGGGACCCGCAACAGCCCGAAGACGATCTTGATCCCAACAGCGCCTGCGCCAAGAAGCTGCGGGAGATCAAGGCGATTCTGGATGAGGGCGGGGTAAAAGTGAACTCGGCGGTCTGCAGTCTTCACGGCCATCCGATGTTCCGCAATGGCGGCATCTGCAATCCCGATGCCGAGATACGCCGTATGGCGCGGCTAAAGGTCGAACGGGCGCTGCGCATGGGGCAATTCCTCGGCGCGCGCCATTACATCTATTGGGTCGCCCGTGACGGCTTTGAAGTGCCGGTGGTCACGCAATGGACCCAGGTCTATGAGTGGCTTGCCGATGGCCTGAACCACGTTCGCGACTACATCCGCGACAAGGGCATGACGAACTATGTCGGCGCTACGGTGGAGCCCAAGCCCAACGAGCCGCGCGGGCAGATGTTCCTGCCCACCAGCGGCCACGCGGCCGGCTTTATCCTCGGGCGGCTGCGGGACCCGGATTTCTGGGGTGTGAATCCCGAGCTACTCCAACATGAAAGCATGGCGCTGATGAATGCCGTCATGACGGTGAGCTACCTCTGCAGCCTGAAGAAGCTCAAATTCCTCCACTTCGGCAGCCAGATCAAGGCGCAGTTTGACAACGACTTCCCGCCGCTGGTCGGTCCCGAAGGCCTGAAGGAAACCGTGTTCATGTTCTGGGCTCTCAAGCAACTAGGCTGGCGCGGCGTCTGCGAATTTGACTGCCACATGCTGCGGGCCGAAGCTACCCCGGACAAGGCTACGGAATGCCGCAAGCAGTTCATCGTCGATTGCGTGACGGCACTGGCCATGGCCTTGGACCTCGCCGACCGCATCGAAGCGCCGGCACCCGGCCTGAGCCAAAGCACGGCCGATCTGGCCAGCATCCGCCAGCTCTGCAAGCTAACGTCGCCTAATATCGTCAGAAAATAAAACGACTGACAATGCGCCGCCACGGTGGGGAGAAGACTCCGTGGCGGCGCTTGTCAGTTATATGGACGATATGGACGGGATGGACCGACGTCGTCCAGGGCGCAAGTGCTGAAAAGCCCCTGCCACTCAAGACAGGGGTGGCATACGGGCGGGAGCGGCGCTTATTCGGCGCTGGGGGTGATGCTGAAGGGCTCCTGCACCAGGTCGGCTGCTGCGCGCAGTTCCTGCAGGGAGGCGTCGGTGAGAAGCACGCCGTGTTGGCGGGCCGCGGCCTCTTTTTCGAATTCCAGCTGACCGGGATAGAGAATGCGTTCCACGCCGGGGGCCTTGGGGCTCTGCAGTAGCGTGTCGATAACGTGGTCAATTTGGGCGCGGAAGGGCGCCAGACCACCGAAATATTCCGGGTTGATGGCGACGAAGCACTGGCCGGTGTTTGCATCGCGTCCGGGCTGTTTATTCCACGCATGGACGCCGCCGAGGACGCCCGCGCCGCCCAGCACGCCGGTCATGATTTCGACCATCAGCGCGAAGCCGTAGCCCTTGTGGTCGCCGACGGGGAGGAAGAAGCCGCCTTTTTTGAGGACATCGGCGGGGTCGTTGCTGGGGTTCCCGTCTTTGTCGGCGATCCAGCCGTAGGGTATTTTCTTGTTTTCGGCCATGGCGATCTGTACTTTGCCGCTAGCGACGACGGCCATGCAGATATCGAAGAGGATGCCGCGGTATTTGCTGCCCGGCGCGGCGTATGCCCATGGGTTGTTGCCGATGGCCCTGGCGCCGGCGCCGGTGATGGCCATCATCGGCGGCGTGTTGCTCATAGCGTAGCCGAGGAAGCCGTGTTCGGCGAGTCGTTGCGCGTAGAGGCCGGCCGCGCCGAAATGGTCGCTGTGGTTCATGGTGGTGACGAAGACGGCCTGCTTGCTGGCGCGTTCCAGCATCATGTCGATGGCCCGCATGGACGAGGGTATGCCCAGGCCGCCTTGCGCGCTGAGGCGCAGATAACAGGGCCCTTCGGCAATCACTGCCAGCTCGGCGGCGGGCTTGATGCCGCCTGCCTGTACGCATTGGAGATAATGAGCGCTGCGGATGACCCCATGCGACCAAATGCCGCGCATGTCCGTCAACACCAACGCCTCAGCGAGCGTCGCCGCGTCCGCCGCTGGCACGCCGGCTTTCACGAAGAGCTTTTGCGCAAAGGCTATGAGGCTGTCACAATCGTAGCGGGTTTCCATGGGTAGAGCGGTCCTTTGCGGGGGGGGTGAATGGGAATTGGTGTGCGCCGGCTGGCCGCCTGCGCACAGAGTCGAGGTGTTCGGGTTGGCGATCAGCTGTCCTGCGTGGGGCCGGCGGCGTCCGAGTCGGTATCGGCTGTGTCTGCGGCAGCCGCGCTGGCTTCTTCGGCAATGTCGTTATTCGTCGCGTTCTTTATCTGCTGTGCCTGCCGTCGTTTGGATGGCGGTGGCGTGGCATCGCGGGTGATATGAGTCACGACGGCGCTGTCTGCGCCGGCCTGCCAGACCACTTCGTAGCCGTGGAGAAAAATGCCGTAGACGCGCCCGGCTTCGCGCTGGTAGGCGGGTCGTGGATCGGCGGCGATGACTTTTTCGGCCAGCAGCCGGAAGCCGTCCAGCCCACGTTTTTCGATAGCGGCGGCCTGCTGGGCTGCCTGGTCGCTGAATTGGACGGGCAGGGCTGCGCTGGCAGGCGCCACGGGTGCGAAGCCGGCGCGGGCGTCGCTCACGGCGTCGGTGTAGGGCAGGTAGGGTTTGATATCCAGCACGGGCGTGCCGTCCAGGAGGTCCAGGCCCTCGACAGCAAGGGCGATCTTGCCATGGTCGCCAATGCGCACGTCGCGCAGGGTGAGCACGGACAGACCGATGGGGCAGGGCCGGAAAGGCGATCGCGAGGCGAAGACGCCGACGCGTTTGTCCCCGCCCAGGCGGGGTGGCCGCACGGTCGCTTTCCAGCCTTCGCGCAACGCATCATGGAAGACGAAGAGTACCCAGATATGCGAGAAGTCCTCCAGGCCGCGCACGGCATTGGGCTGATTGTAAGGCGGTAGCAACTCGATGCTGCCACGGGCTTCACTGATCAGACCGGGCTGTCGGGGTATGCCGAACTTGGTCTTGAAACAGCTGCGCACGACAGCCACTGGCTGAAAATGATATGACGACAATTCGCTGTTCATTCTGCGGGGTACTCAATGCGGATGTTCTTGAGGAAGACGCCGGAGCTCTTGCCCGTGCCACGGAATTGGAAAGCCAGCGACGACAAGCTCAGCCCCGCCGACTGGTCGTTTTTGGGCAGCCAGCGGTACAGGGGTTCGCTCGCGGCCTCAAAGGTTTCCTCGTGGCTGTCCGGTCGCATGTGCGAATGGACAAAGCCCTTGCCGATGGAGATTTGCAGCGCCTGGCCGCCTTTGTAGTTCCCGAAGGGGTCCCGGCCGCCGTTGACCTCGTATTTGATGACGGCCTTGCGGGCCTGCTCGGCCGTGAGTTCAAGCGGCGCGGGCAGCGGGAAGCGCACGCCGGCCCAGTTCGAGCTTTTTTCCGACACCACGACTTCGGTGATGCCGTTGACCACGACGGCATCGCAGCCCCAAGAAAGCGGCGCGATGCCGGCCAGCGACAGTTCGTTCATGCCTGGCGCCAGTTTTTCCGCCGTGATGCCGATGATGATGGGCACTGCCGCGCCGCCCGCCGAGATGATGTCCACGTGGCTGATGCCGCAGTTCGGGTCGGGATTGCGCCAGGCGAAGACTTGGAAGCCGCGGCCGGCGGAATTGCGCCAGGCCGGGTGGAAGTCCGCGGTGGCCGGCGGCTCCGGCAGCGTCCACAGGTCGATATTGTGGCCGCAGATGATCGGCGCGTCCACGCTGCCGCCGTCGAGGTAGTGCACGCGGTAGGTCATGACCGGGTCGCCGGGCTGCGCGTTGGCCGTGGTGTGGAAGAAGAAGAGTGCGCGGCAGCGGTCTTTGATCGGAATGCCGCGGCTTTCGGCTGGGTCGTTGCGCTTGACGCTGGTTGAGGCGAGGATGATGCAGCAGCGGTTGTCGTTGGCGTCGAAGCGGATAAAGTCGCAGGGCACGCCCAGCAGTGGGGTGATCTCCCACGGCGTGTGGTCCAGCGACTGGTCTTTGCCTTGGTCGATCCAGCCGCCTTGGCCGTCATTGGCGATCTGGTCAACGAAGGCGGCGTTGGCATGCGCGCGCAGGTCGACAGGCGATGTGTGCGTCGGGTCGATATGGAAGACGCCGGCGCTGGCGATTTGCTCGGCGAGGGCCCGTTCGTGGGCCTTGACGGCTTCGTCATAACGCGCGGTGACGGCGTCGCGACTCACAGTAGTCATGGCGCCGAAACGCTGCGCAAGCAGGTCAGCGCTGGTGGCGAAGCCGACGACGCAATGGCGGTTGTTGCCAATCATGAGGCGGGCGCGGCCAGCGGTTATGGGCAACAGCTCGTTGCTGAGCAGATCGGCGGCGGTGGCGCAGCCGGCCGGCAGGGTAATGTCCACGCATTTCGGGTAGAGATCAATATTGAGGAGTGAGGCGAGGGTCATGCCGTCGCGCCGGGCGCAATGCGCTTCGATATTGGGGGCGAGGTCGCCTGCCGGTACGCGGGCGATGCTCAGCGCCGGCCGGATGTCATGCCGCGCCAGCAGGGCCGTGGCCACGGCAGCGGCGGCGTAGTCTTGCAGCATCGGCGTGATGGCGTAGATGGCGCCGGCGCCAAGCGCGCGGCGGAGCACGGCCGGCTGGCCGTCGCAGGTCGCCAGCGTCTCCCAGCCGTCAGCACGGAGGACGCGCAGGCTGTTCCTGGCGGGGATTTTGCCCGGCAGCAGCGCCGGCTGATCAAGCGCGGTGAAGACCAACTCGCTGATGGCCGCATCGGCGACCTCGGCGGTCTCCAGGCCCGCGAAGAGCGGGTTGGCCGTCGCGTTGCCGTATTCGTCCCACGGCATGAACTCGCGCGCGGCGATGAGTACGCCGCCGTTTGCCACGTAGCGCTGCAGCGCCGCAGCGGTGCCGGGCAGGACATTGCGCACACCGACCGCGACCACGGCGCGATAGCTCTTTTGCTCCAGGCGTCCCTCGGCGAGTTGTTCCTCCAGCACGACATCCTGTGGCAGGTGGCTGTATTCCAGGCCGCTGGTGTAGTGCAGCATTTCGTTGTGCACGACATAGCCGTCGGCAAAGGCGTAGCGCTCGGTGGCGAAGGACATCAGTAACGCGACCTCGCGGGCTATGCCGCGTTCGCGGGGCACGAAGAAATCGGCGAAGCGGGCGATGTCCTGTTTGGCGTCCATGAAGCCCTGGAGATCGTCGATGCTGAACGCGTAGGGATTGGCGAGGATGTAGGGGAAGCGCTCGGCGATCTTGCGGCCGCCGGCCTCGTCGCGATCGGGGCCCCATTCCCAGGCGCGTTTGGACCAGGTGAACATGTAGGTGGCGTTGCTGCCGCGCAGGAGGTCCTGCCAGACGATATTGCGGTTGCTGTTGCGGCTGCGGGCCGCATAGCATTCCGGGTTGTGAATGGGCTTGCCATCGGCGATGCAGCGGAAGAAATGGCGCTGGAGGATGCCCTCAGGCAGCGCCGGCACATTGGCGGGCGCCTGGACGGTCTGCGCCGGCGGCGCCGTGAAGGTGCTGCGCGTGCCGAGGCCGCCGCCGGTGGGCGTCGAAATGGCGTCCAGGTGCCGGTTGATCTCGTAGATGTTGATGTTCGTGGCCGCCGGCGAGCGGTACGACGTGTAGCCGAGGATCTGGTAGCATACTCGCGCGCCGGCGGCCTTGGCGCGGATGCAGTCCCGGCCGTCGCGCGCCAACGCCGTCATGCCCTCTTCACAGAATTTCGACCAGTCGATGACGATGCCCGGGTGGTCTTTGCGGTCCGCGAATTGGCTTAGGGCCGCGAAGGACGCGAACTCGCTGCGCCAGAGGGCGTTAAGTTTTTCGATGCTGCCGTATTTGCGTTCGAGGTACTCGGCGAAGAGGTGGCGGTTGTAGGGCGACGGGTCGAAGTAGGACGGCTCGTTGAAAAGCTCATAGACGAGCTTTTGGTTCTTGCCTAGCTGGCGTGCGTGGTCCACGCCGTATTCCCAGAAAGACAGGTACATCTTCCGTCCTTCGGGGTGGAAGATATTGTAGGGCACCCAGTGGTTGCCGGCGGCAGAATGGTGGCGGTTGATGGCCTCTTCCGGGAGGATGCCCGCATAGGCCTTGCTGGTGCCGGGCTTACCGAAGCTCCACGGGAAACAAGTGTAATCAACCAGCAGCGGCAGGCCGTTGTTGACGACGACCCCCAGCATCTCCTGGTCCTTCTCGGAACGCCCCCAGCGATGCTCTTCGACGCCGAAGCGGTCCAGCCAGGGCCCGCTGGGCAGGAACCACGCGAAGCTGTCGAAGCCCAGGCGCTGGGCCGTCTCGTAGGTCATGGGCTCTTCGTAGACCCACTTGAGCTCCGGAGGATAACCCGCAGTCGGCCCGAAATCCACCCCGAGCGCCGAACCGATCTGCACGCCGAAGAGATAACGCGGCTGGCCGTCAACCAAGTAGTCGCCGGCAGCCGACACCGAAACGCTCGGCGCGGGCGGCAGGACCACGCCGGCCGGCAGCGCGGCGAATTCGGCAACTTGGCCGACGAGGCCTGGTAGGATGCAGCAGATGGCCGCAGCAATGCCCGCGCGAAGTCCTGTCGTCATGGTCGGGTGCTCCCCTGGTTCTGGTCTGGTCGGACACAATAGAGCCGCGCCGCCAAGACGGCGACGCGGCCCGTGGTGGCCCAATGTTTCGGCGCTTAGAGCGCTGTCCACTTGGCATCGCCAGCGGAATTGGCGACGATGGCCTCGAGGAAGCGCATTTCGTCGATGCCGTCTTGAATGCCCGGGAAGTCCAGCACGGGCTGGTCGCCGTTGAGGTCGGCGTGGATAGCGTCAGCGAAGGCGCGGTAGATGGCCGCGAAGGCCTCCAGGAAGCCCTCGGGATGCCCCGCCGGTAGGTGACTGACCTTCTGGGCTTCTTCGCCCGTGCCGGGCCAGCCGCGGCGATAGACGAGCATTGGCGCGTCGTTGGAGCGGATGATCAGGTCTTCCGGACTCTGCTGGTGCCACTCCAACGCCGCTTTCGACCCGTAGATCTTGATGATGAAATTGTTCTCTTCGCCGGTGGACACTTCGCTGGCGAAGATGACGCCGCGGGCGCCGCTGTTGAAACGCAGGAGGACGCTGCCGTCGTCATCCAGCTCACGCCCTGGAATGAAACTGGCCAGATCAGCCGATACCGCCGTGATACGCAGGCCGCTCAGGTAGTGGATGAGCTGCTCGGCGTGGGTGCCGATGTCAGCCATGCAGCCGCTGATGCCGGCCTGCTTGGGATCAACCCGCCATACCGCCTGCTTGCCGGCATTCGGCGCCGCCAGCCAGCCCAGCGAGTACTCGACGTTGATCTTGCGCAACTCGCCCAACACGCCGTCGGCGATGAGCTTCTTCGCCTGCTTGATCATGGGATAGCCGGTGTAATTGTGCATCAGCGCGAAGAATTTGCCGCTGGCCTGCTGCGTCTTGCCCAGCGCCTCGGCGTCCGCCGCGCTCATGGCGATGGGCTTCTCACAGAGGACGTGGAAGCCGGCTTTGAGGAAGGCGTTCGAGATGGGATAGTGCATGAGATTTGGCGTGACCACCGACACGAAGTCGATGCGCTTATCCGCCGGTAGAGCCAGCTCGCCGGCGATCATCGCCTCGTAATTGGGATAAACGCGCGCGGGATCGACAAAGAGCTCCGCGCCGCACTGCCGCGACTTCTCTACGTTGGTGCCGAAGACGCCCGCGACCAGCTCAATATCGCCATTGAGGCGCGCCGCCCGACGGTGGACATCGCCAATGAACGCCCCTTGTCCGCCGCCAACCATGCCCATTCTGAGTTTTCTCTTCATCTCGGCCTCTCCTGTTCCTGGTTTCTTCGCTTCGCGATCAGAAGCCCCGCCGGCCATGGCTGCGGGCCGGGGGTCTTTCCGCACCTCACAAAAATACACGGCCAGAGCCAATCTGCCAGTTCAAGCCGATGAGAACCGCCCCCACGGGGTAATCGGTCAGTGTACACCCCGGCGAAGCGCCGGGGTGTACACTCCTATGAAACACGCTGCCGCAAAGGACGACGGAAATCAAGGCCGGATGGCTGGGCGGCGGCGGGCCGTGGGTTTCCGGCAAATTGTCCCAGCGAAGCGCCGGGGTGGTCACTCCTATGAAACACGCTGCCGCAAAGGTCGCGGAAATCAAGGTCGGATGGCTGGGCGGCGGCGGGCCGTGGGTTTCCTGCAAATTGTCCCAGCGAAGCGCCGGGGTGTACACTGACCGATTACAAATAAAAGAAGAATTCTTACGGGAACTATTTCTTTTTTACCATATCCAAGCTATAATTTCTTTTGTTATCAATCTTTTCGATTTTGAAAGCCTTTTTTGCATAATGCCCTATCTATTTGGAGATCATGATGTTGAAACGCACTTTTACCTTGATTGAGTTGTTGGTGGTGATAGCGATTATTGCGATATTGGCGGCGATGCTGTTGCCGGCCTTGGCGAAAGCGCGGAACAAGGCCCAGAACATGAGCTGCATCTCGAATCTGAAGCAGCTAGGCCTGGCGTCGAACATGTACACGGACGACAATGAGCCGCGGATTGTGCCGGTTTCCGGTAGTGGCAATAAAGCGACGCCGGCGTGGGGCGATTCGCTGCTGCCTTACGCAGGCGACCTGAAGGTCTTCAAGTGTCCGCTGAATCTCCTCGCCATCAAGATGCAGGGCACGACACCGGATCGCATCTGGCGTTACAACGATACCGGCGTGCCGGCCAACACGGGCTATTCGTATGGCCTGAATTGCTGGTCAGGCACTGGTGGACTCATCCCCCGCGGCCCGGGGAACCGCACTGCGCCGGAGATTCCCAAGCCGTCGTCGGTTATTCTGATTTCCGATGCGGCCGGCCCGAGTCCATCGCAGGTCGCCGGTGGCGGCAGCGGCTGGAACTACGTGGAAGTTCGCGGGCAGATGATCGAGGCGTCGAAAAACTCCGTGCACTATTACGAAGACAAGGCCAACTGTACCTTTGTCGACGGCCACGTCCAAAACGTCATTGTCAAGAGCCTCTACACGGCGGATCCCTTCAAGAGCGCCCTGGACTACCTGCAGCCCTAAGCGCAGCGTTGCTTGGGCTGGTGAGTCTGCAGATGTGATCGGACTGATCGGACTAATGCTCTTTACTTAGTGTACCGGCAATGGTTGGCGATGAGTTGATTGGTGAGCGTTCGCGTGACCATTCGCCGAGGTTTTGAGCGCCAAAGGCGCGACCTAAGATAGCCCAGGGCAAGCGACGCCGAAGGCGAAGCGGCGCCCTGGGTAAGAGGCATCAACCAATATGAGCCCTGTAGGGGCGACCTAAAAGACCATCGACCATGGGGCACAGCGCGCAATACTGCAGCAGTCAATGAGTTCCATTGCCTCTTTGGCCCCAGTCAGCTGCGCCGACTGGGGCCAAAGAGGCCGAGGAACACGGCCAGAGTTGGTGCTTTACCCAGGGCGGCGCACGCTTTCAGCGCTGCTTGCCCTGGGCTGTCATATCTCGCGCTTTCAGCGCTTCTGCCGCTTCGCGGCGATGAAATGCCGCGATGACAAAAGGCTGTTTTGATGATGCACAAGGCACTATGAGAATTGTTAAGTGAAGAGCATTGGACTGATCGGACTGATCCGACTGATCCGACGATTGATCGGTCCGATCCGTCCGATCGGTCCGATCCGTCCGCGAAAAAAGCCAGATGATCCGACTGATCCGACGATTGATCGGTCCGATCGGTCCGATCCGTCCGATCCGTCCGCGAAAACAAGAAAGACGATTGTCCCGCTCAGAATTTATCGACGATGCGTTGCATGACGTCGATGACGAATTCGGCTTGGGCGAGGATTTGTTGGGTGAGGGCTTTGAAGCCGCCGCGCCACTGTCTGGTAGCCATGATGAGTGCCATGAAGACGAAGAGCAGGTTGCCGGTGACGACCATCATCAGCGAGAGAATTTTGCCCTTCATTTTGAGGTCGGCCTGTCCGGAGCGCAGGGCGAAGAAGGTCAGGATCACGTGGTAGGCATAGCTGAGGCCAAGGAGGACGGCGAAGGCCTTGACAGCGTAGGGATGGATGGACGCGTTGGCGATGAGCATGATCAGGCCGTACAGGCCGATCACGACCAACAGATAGAATGGCAGTACGTAAGGCGCGAGGATAATCCACACGTTGGGATTTTCGACCTCGACGGCGCCGGCGTTTTTGCCGCTCTGGAAGCGGCCGGTTTTGCGGAGGAAGATCTTCGCCATCACCCAGTGGGTGAGCTCGTGGCCGAAGACGTACAGCGAGTTCAGGCGCAGGAAGCAGAACAGAGGCAGACCGACGACGAAGGCCCCGCCAGCAATCAGCGCCAGGCGGTTCTTTTCCAGGGTGCCAAGGACCTTCGGAATGCACAGCACCAGGGCTACGCTGAGATACAGCAAGCCAATGATGCACAGGAACTTGACGACGGCCAACAGCAGTTTGAGCATCATTTTCTTCATAGTTTCCTCCGCAACGTCGTTCTTGAACACCCCCGGCCCGCGATCCGCTTGCGCTCGCCGTGGCGGGCCGTACCGTCACGACTCCAGAAAAATACTCTACAGTTTGTGGCGGCCGGACAGGGCCATGGTGATGGTCGCCGCGTCGGCAAAATTCAAATCAGCGCCCGCCGGCACGCCGGAGGCGATGCGCGTGATGGTCATGGGCAGCGCGGCGAATTCCTGGGCGAGGTAGTGTGCCGTGGCTTCGCCTTCGACGTCGGGGCTGGTGGCGATGATCATTTCGCTGATTTCGCCTTGGCGCAGGCGAACGGCGAGCTCCTTGATGCGCAATTCCTCCGGCCCTTTGCCACTGAGGGGCGACAGTTTGCCGCCGAGGACGTGATAGAGGCCTTTGTATGAGCCGGAGTTTTCGAGCACGATGATCTGGCTGGCCTGTTCGACGACGCAGAGCACGCCGCGCTGCCGGTCTGGATCCTGGCAGATCGCGCAGAGCTCGTCTTCGGCGTAATTGCCACAGACGGCGCAGGGCCGGACCTTATTTTTCAGTTCCAGTAGCGCCTGACCGAATTGCTCGGTCTGCTGTTCGGGCCAGGCCATCATGGCCAGCGCCAGGCGTTCCGCACTGCGCCGGCCTACGCCGGGCAAGCGGCTGAAGAACGACATGACATGCTGCAGTGCCTGGGGATATTGGGTAGCGGCCATGGGTGCCTTGGGGGGTTATTTTGACTCGCGGATACGCGCGTCGATAATGTCGCTGCCGAATATCTGGCTGAATGTCTCGACGATCGGCTGCTTCGCCAGCGCCTCCCGCTCTTCGATGGTGCAGCGGCGCAAACCGGCTTTGGTGTCTTCATCCACGAGGGGCATATGGGCGGTTATTTCGACCCTGCCGCGGGATTGCACCATCTGAAAGGCGTGGTTGAGGGCCTTGAGCGATGCCGCTTCCTGCAGCACGCGTACGTGATGTTGGGTCATGGTGCGCCGATCGTAGGCGAGCAGGAGAACGCCGGCGCGGTAGGATACTGGCGTTAGCGCCTTGACGATGTCCACCAGCTCGCTGCCCGGCGCAATCTGCGCCGTTTTGTCAGCCAAAGCCTGAAGATGGCGCCCCGGGTCATTTTTCATGTCGTCGGCAGGGGCGTTCAGCAGGCTTTCGGTGGCATCGGCAAAAGCCATACCGTCGAGCACGTCGTCGGGTGCCATGCCATCGTCATCGCTATCGGCCGCCTGTGCCAGCAGATTGTTGATCATGTCGGCCGAATGGGCGCCGTGGGCCCCGGCGAGCACGGCCACGTCGTCGGCGTCAGCGTCAGCGTCGTCGTCGTCGTCAGCGTCAGCGTCAGCGTCAGCGTCAGCGTCGGTCGGTACGGCCTCCTCTGCTTCTGCCTCGGCAGTGGCGGGTGCGGCAAGCGCGTCGTCGTCTTCGTCGGTGACGTTATGATCGGCAGCGTCCGCTACCGCAGTGTTGTCGGTACTGGCCGCGGCTGGGACATCGTGAGCATCGTTCGCCATCGCGGCGGACGAATCCGGCGCACTGGCTGTGGTTGCGGCCGGTGCCGGAGTTGCGGCGGGTGCGGGTGCCGGAGTTGCGGCGGGTGCGGGTGCCGGAGTTGCGGCGGGTGCCGGAGTTGCCGCCGGTGCGGGTGCCGGAGTTGCCGCCGGTGCCGGAGTTGCGGCGGGTGCGGGTGCCGGAGTTGCCGCCGGTGCCGGAGTTGCCGCCGGTGCCGGAGTTTCCTGGCGGACGATTTTCGTTAGCGTGACTTGTGGTGGCGGTATGACCACTGTTGGCCGTGGCGGCGGCATTTGCTCAGGTGGCAGGGCGCCGCTGATGAGGTTCAGTTGGGTCATGATGTCGTCGATTTGAACGCTATGGGCGTCGAGCATGACGCGGGCCAGCACGGCCTCGAAGTAAATGCGTTTGTTGAGGGCGGCGCGGAAGGACCATTCCTGGGCCACCAGCCCCTGTAGGACGCGCTGAACCAGCTGCGGGTCAAGCGCTTTGCCGATGGCGCAGAGGTCGGCCAGCTCGCTGTCGCTGACTTCCAGCAGGTCCTGTGGATTGCCGCACAGCGACGCCACCATGATGTTGCGGACATAGCCGATGAGATCCGCGAAGAGCCGCTCGAGATCGCGGCCGTTGTCCGCCAGTTCCTGCAGGATCTGCAGGCCGCGATTGAGGTCGTTGGTGAAGAGCGCCGCCGCCATCTCGCGCAGCTCGACGCCTGAAGCCAGGCCAAAGACGTCGATAACGTCCTGTTCGCGGATTATTTCGTCGGCCTTGAGACCGCCGCAGAAGGCGATCATCTGATCGAAGATCGACTGGGCGTCGCGCATGCCGCCGTCGGCAGCGCGGGCGATCGCCGCCAGGGCGGCGTCTTCGACGCTGATTTTCTCTCCGTCGGCGATCTGTCGCAGGCGATGGACGATCAGTGGCACCGAGATGCGCTTCAGATCGAAGCGCTGGCAACGCGACACGATGGTCGGCAGGACTTTGTGGGGCTCGGTGGTCGCAAAGATGAATTTCACATGTGACGGTGGTTCTTCGAGGGTCTTGAGCAGTGCATTCCACGCCTGGGTGGTGAGCATGTGCACTTCATCGATGATGTATATTTTGTACTTGCCATGTACTGGCGCGTACTGCACGTTGTCGCGAATGTCGCGGATGTGCTCGACGCGGTTGTGGGACGCGCCGTCGATCTCAATGACGTCTAGCGAGGAGCCATTGGCCACCTCAAGGCAACTTTGGCAGCGGCAACACGGCTCGCCATCAACGTTGTTGCTGCAATTCAACGCCTTTGCAAAAATGCGCGCGGAGGTCGTCTTGCCAATACCGCGGGAACCGACGAAGAGATACGCGTGGCCAATGCGGTTCTGCAGAATGGCGTTCTTCAACGTCCGGCTAATGTGCTCCTGGCCGACGACTTCAGCGAAAGTCTGTGGCCGCCATTTTCGCGCGAGAACTTGATAAGGCATGATGGAGGGTCCTCTCGGGATGTCATGGCGGACCGGCATTGGACGGACAATGCGGTCCCTGACCCGGAAAAAAGAAGCCGTGCCGTCTGCCCCGGATTGTCCCGGCGCCCAAGTCGGCTGCTTAGGGCTGCTTGGTTCCCCACCTGACCCGGTTCACAGAGTTCCTGTCGCACAGGTGCCGAGACAGACGACACGGCAAAAACCAAATATACCGCCTGAAACAACCTAATTCAAAAGACAAACGACGCTCTTTTTCATCCGACTGATCCGACTGATCGGACCGATCAAGTCGACGATCCGACTGATCCGACTGATCAAGTCGACGATCGGTCCGATCGGTCCGATCGGTCCGATTGGTCCGCGAAAAACGTGCGAGGTTCATTCCATCAGGCGTATTTCCTTGAGGAACTGCTTGCGTCGGCGCCAGTCGGGGACGACCTTGACGAAGAGACTGAGGTCAACGCGAGTGCCGCAGAATTCGGCGATTTTAGCGGCGGCGTGGTGTCGCAGGTGTTTGATCATCTTGCCGCCCTGGCCGATGATAATCCCCTTGTGGTTTTCGCGTTCGATATGCATGGTGGCGCCGACCAGCAACTTGCGGTCTTTCTCTTTCCAGGTGTCGACCGTGACGGCGATGCAGTGCGGCACTTCCTGCTTTAGTTCCTGGAGGAGGACTTCGCGGATGAGCTCGGCGGCGACGTCCCGCTCATAGACATCGGTCAGTTCGTCGGCATCATAGAGAAAGATGCTCTGCGGGAGCATGCTTTTGATCATGGCCATGAGGTCTTTGACCCGCTCGGGGTCCATGGCGACCAGCTGCACGCAAGGCGCGTCGGGAAGGTACTGGCGGTAGAAGCCCAGACTGGTGGCGATCTGTTCCGGCGTGGCCACATCGACTTTGTTGATGGCAATGATAGCCGGCTTGCCGTTGGCCCGGGCACGCTGGGCGGTCAGGGCGTCTTCTTCGCCGGGTTCGCGGCTGGGATCGACCATGCAGACGAGCAAATCGGCGTCTTCCAGCACCCGCGACACCGAGTTGTCCATCGCCTCGTCAATGGCGATTTTGTTGACATGCACGCCCGGTGCGTCGAGGAAAAGAATTTGCGCCTCGGCATCGGTGTAGATGGCCAGGAGGTACTTACGGGTCGTCTGTGGTTTGTCGGACACCGCCGCCAAATGGCGGTTGAGGACGGTGTTGACCAACGTGGACTTGCCGGTATTCGGCCGGCCCAGCAAGGCGACATAGCCGGTGATGCCGCTGCGAGGTTTTGGGGTATCTGCTGTTGAATCCATAGGGGGAGGGGGGCATGTCACCGGCACGGCTTGCCGCTGGCCTGTCAGCGGGCCTTGATCATGAGTTATTGCCGAATAGTGCGGGCAGGTCGTAGGTCGAATGACTTTCCAGGGCGAAGAGTGTCTTGGTCCGTTCCACGCCCGGCGCGTTGACGATGGTGTTGGTGATGAGATTGGCTAGGTCTTTATTGTCCTGCACCCGAATGACTGCGACCATGTCGTATTCGCCGGCGACGACGTGGACTTCGGTGACGCCCCTCTGTTCCAGGAGGGCCCGGACAGTCTCGTGGACGCGTTTGTCTTCAACGCTGATCAGAACGAATGCTGTGACCATGTGCCTGTTCCTCGGGGTTGGGGTTAGCTGGGACTCTTGATCATGCCGGCTTCGTCAATGAGTTTCATCACGTCCATCTCCGTTTCACAAAGGATAGCACGTGCAAAGAGTTTTTCACAATCGGGTATCGATAATTGGTTGACCAGTGGGCGCAGTACCGGCGCTTGATGCGGCGTCATGCTTAGCTGGCGTAGGCCGGCGCCAAGGAGCAGCGGCAGCGCCCGGCGGGAGCCGGCCAGTTCGCCGCAGAGGGTGACGGTCTTGCCTTTGTAGGCATGGACCTGCCGGCAGATGTCTTGCAGAGCCCGCAGCACGATCGGGTGGCACTGCCGGAACCACTTGCTGACCCGGGCGTTGGCGCGGTCGACCGCAAAGAGGAACTGTACCAGGTCGTTGGTGCCGATGCTGACAAAATCGACCTCCGGTAGCAGCCGGTCGAGACCGTAGAGCGCGGAAGGCACTTCGATCATCATGCCGAGGCGATAGTCGCCGATCTTGTCGCCGCGCTGCCGCAGTTCCGCCGCGGCAACCTGCAGCGCCTGTTTGATTTCCGCCAGGTCGTAGAGGTCGGCGACCATGGGAACGAGGATATGGACGTCGCCCAGCGCGCTGGCCCGCAGGATCGCTCGTAGGTGGGGCGCCATGATCTCGGGGTTGGAGAGCAGGAAGCGCAGGCCACGCCAGCCTAGCGCCGGGTTGTCTTCGTGGTCGGTTTTGAAATAGGGCAGGGGCTTGTCGCCACCGGCGTCCAGCAGCCGGATGGTCACCGTCGCCCCGGCGGCGGCCTTGAGCATGCGGCTGAAGATATTGAACTGGTCGTCTTCGCTGGGCATGGCATTGCGGATCATGAACATGAATTCCGTGCGGTAGAGACCGATGTCGCGAATACCGTAGTGATGCATGCTGACGACTTCGCTGAGTAGCGTGATGTTGCCCATGAGCTGCACGGGCACGCCGTCGGCCGTGGCCAGCGCACTCTCGGGCGGCACGGTGTCGCTCAGATTCTGCCGGCTGTTGCGGAAGATGCGGATGGGGCCGGCGAAACGCCGCAGCAGGGCCGTCGTCGCCCGTAAAAAGCATGAGTCGCTGCCGCAGTCCATGATCACGCAGTCGCCTGAGCGCGCCTTGAGCATGATGCCTGGCACGCCGACCAGCATGGGAATCTGCAGCGCCCGCGCCAAAATCGCCGTGTGCGATGTCGCCCCGCCCTCTTCGCAGAGGATGCCGCAGATTTGCTTGAGCGGGACGCTCACCAGCTGGCTGGGCAGCAGTTCGCGCGCGACCAGGATGATGCGGCGCCGATCCGCCAGCTTCGGCGCGTCGGCCGGGGCCGCTTCCAAGCTGCCGCGTAAATTGTCCGCCGCATTTTTCAGGCGGAGCATGACGTCTTTGATGTCGCTGAGGCGTTCGCGCAAGTACGGGTCGTCGATCTTCTGATACTGGGCGCTGAAGTCGCGGAGGGCCCGTCCCAGCGCGTCCGTAAGGAGGAAGCCCTTGTCGAGATAGGCCGTGATGTGCTGCTTGAGCGTTGGATCATCCAACAACATCGTGTGCATGGCAAATATCGCCGAATCGGCCTCGGCAAGGACATCGCCGAACTGCTTGGCGGTATTGATGCTGTCTTCACGGGCTACCCGCAGGGCGTCGGCAAAGAGCCTCTTTTCGGCGGCAATGCCCTCCGGTGTCACCGAGTCGGGATGATTTTTCGGCTGGAGGATCTTCTCCACGCCGACGAGTTTTTGCACGTAGCCGCAGGACACGCCCTTGGTGATGGCCTTGCCCTTGAGGATGACGTCCTGAGTGAGCTCGGCGGTGGCGGTTGTGTTGCCGGCGTTGGCGCTGTAGTGCTGTTTGTCAGCCAGCAGCGCATTGAGAATGAAGAATGCCAGTGGCGGTACGACGGCCTCGATGCTGTTGAGCACTCGTTGCGGGAACGGCCGGTCAGCTTCGCGGGCCAGCGCCAGCGAGCCAATGGGCCGACCGCCCACAACCAACGGCAACAGCAATAGACTGTGAAAGCCATTGGCCAGGTGAGCAAAGACGCCGACCAGCTCCGGGGGGAGATGCTTCTTGCGGTCGTTGACCGCGCGGCCATTGCGGATGATGTCGTTGCCAGTATCCGAACTGAGTTCCAAGGGCAGCTTCGCCGCCAGCGTCGCGGGCACGCCGTGCGCGGCGTAGAGGACGATGCGGTCGTCCTGTGGGCGGATCACGAAGATAGCGCCGGCGCCGGCGCCGGCATTTTCGACCAGGCAGCAGACGGCCTGCTGCAGGCCCTGCTGGGCGTTGGGCGTCTGGGCGATGATTTCGCTGATTCGATGGATGATCTGTTGGTCGTTGTTCGGCATCGGCGCATGTTCCCGGGAGGAGGCGTAGTCGTATACTGTGGTTCGCGCATCGCTCCCCGCCCGGGGAGTCAGGCGGCGCGCGGGTCACAATGTTCCCAAAAGAGCGCAACTGGCGACTGTAAGCCGGATTCTGTACGGCGCCTTGCGGCGCCGTGACGACCATTCATCTAAGCGACCGATACCCGGAACTCATCCTGCAGAGCAGGCCGGTACGAGCAGCACCTTTGTTCCCTATTTGGTCTTGCACCGGAAGGGGTTTACCATGCCCGCCGGGTTACTCCGGACGGCGGTGGGCTCTTACCCCACCCTTTCACCCTTACCCCGTGAGGGGCGGTTTGCTTTCTGTGGCACTGTCCTTCCCGCGGCATATCGTCCGCGGTATCCGGCTTTTCAACCGGACTTCCTGCCCTATGGTGTCCGGACTTTCCTCCCCGTCGAAACGGAGCGGCCGTCCATCGCCAGTTGCGTGCATAAAGTAACTCCGCAAGGGGGCATTTACCAGCAGGAAGGCAGGGTGAAGGAACCCTGGAGGTAATCGGTCACCCATTGAGAATTGAACCATAGAGCTTCTGGCTGAGTCAAACGCGCCCGTTTCCCTGGCCGCGAAGCGGCAGAAGCGCTGAAAGCGCGAAACATACCAGCCCAGGGCAAGCAGCGCTGAAAGCGCGCGCCGCCCTGGGTACAACGGCGACTACGTCCGTGTTCCTCGGCCTCTTTGGCCCCAGTCGGCGCAGCTGACTGGGGCCAAAGAGGCAATGGAACTCACTTACTTACCCGGGGTTGACGTCGCGACATGTCTGGGCGTCCGTTCTCAATGGGTGACCGATTACCCCGGGATGTAATGCCTCACCCGTTGATACTGGCCATTCCTGCGGGCTTTTGTTTTCAGCGCCATAGGCGCGGCCTAAGACAGCCCAGGGCAAGCGCCCGCAGGGCGCGTCGCCCTGGGTAGGGGGCCCCACCCGAAATGAGCCCTGAAAGGGCGACCTAAAAACATCGTGCAAGGCGCTTAGGTACAGGAAAGGGAAGACACATCGTTCCATTGCCTCTTTGGCTCCAGTCAGCTTCGCCGACTGGGGCCAAAGAGGCCGAGGAACACGAACAAAAATGGCGCTCTACCCAGGGCGACGCTCCGCCTTCGGCGTCGCTTGCCCTGGGCTATCATAGATCGCGCTTTCAGCGCTTCTGCCGCTTCGCGGCCAGGGATATCGTTGGCGCGCTAGGCTTCGCCTGCTGGCCTCTGGCGCCGGCGCGGGCTAAAAGCCCGCACCACGGCCGGAAGACGGGCGCGCTAAGGCCGCCTGTTGCTCTACGGCTCAATTATCAAGGGCTGACCGATTACAATTATTTCTTCATGAGGGCCGTTATAGCCATGCAGGGCCCACTTCGGGCGGATAAAGTATGCCGCGCTTTTATTTATCCCCGGCACGATTGCGGTGCACGCCGTAGGAACGGCCAATTGACCTAAGGAGAAGCAGATGAAGTCCCTTATGCGTTCATGTCTCGCCATTGCCGCGTTAAGTACGACCATGTTTTTTGCTCAAGCGCAGGATGCGGCGCCACTGCGTGTTGACAATGCGGATTTTGAGGCCGGCCAAGTCGGCGCCCGGCCTGACCAATGGACGTGGTGGCACCGCGAGAATATCGGCTCGGCCACGTTGGTTGAAGAAGCGCGCAACGGCCGTTTGGCGTTGCGCATAGTCGCCGCCGGCAAGGACGACTGGGCCTTTTCCGGTGGTCCGCGCAACGACGTCACTCCTGGCACGGATTACGCTATCAAAGTGTGGTACAAGGGCGAAAAGACTGGTAGTGTGAGCGTGCAGGCGGTCGGGCACAAGGACGGCAAATTTGTGACCTGGTCGGTTGGCGAAACCCGCAGTCCCAAGCCCAGCGTCGACTGGGCCGAGGCCACCGGCTATTTCACCGTGCCGGAAAGCATCAATCAGATCGTCATCCGGGTTGTCGGCCGCGGTGACACGGACGTTATTATTGACGACATCCGCGTCGTTCCCGAACAAGCCCCGGTCATTCCCCCCAGCCCGAAGATCGAGGGCTTTGCCAAAGCGCGCGTAGGCGAGCAATTCGCCCGTTGTGCGGTCGGCCAGATGGTCGATGGCGCCATGTACCTCAGCTGGCGCCTGCTGGCTGACGACGCACCGGACTGCGCGTTTGATGTCTTTCGCGTCGTTGACGGCAAGAGCAGCAAGCTCAACACCACACCTATCCGCCAGACCTGCGATTGGCTGGACGACGCGCCTGTCGCTGGCGCCAGTTACGCCGTGGCCGTCAGCGGCAGCGCGGCCGCGCCGGCGCCCGTGGAAATACTCCCCCTCGACGAAGGCAGCGCCCTGAATTGCAAAATCTTCAAGCTCAGCGATCCCGAAGCCAGCGCGTTCAAGGTCGGCATTGGCGACCTAAATGGCGACGGCGTTTACGACTACGTGGTGATGCACCCCGGCAGTGTGGTTGATCCCTGGCATGTCTACTGGAAAAAATCGACCAAGACCTTCAAGCTGGACGCCTTCCTGAGTGACGGCACGCTCCTGTGGACCTTCGACCGCGGCTGGTCCATTGAGCAGGGCATTTGGTATTCCCCGTTTATCGTCGGCGATCTCACTGGCGATGGCCGGGCCGAAGTGGCGCTGAAGGCCGCCGGCGAGGGCGACCAGCGCGACGAAGAAGGCAAGGTCACCACTGGCGAAGAATGGCTGCTGATTCTCGACGGCATGACCGGCAAGGAAATTGCCCGCGCGCCGTGGCCCAGCCGCGACGACTTTGACAGCTATAACTATGCATCGCGCAACCAGATCGTCATCGCTTACCTCGATGGCAAGACGCCCTGCGTGGTGCCACTGCGCGGCACCTACACCCGCATGACCGCCGAAGCCTGGCAGCTCAAAGACGGCAAGCTCGAAGCGCTCTGGCGCTATGACAACCACGATCGCCCCCGTACCTACCGTGGCCAGGGTGCGCATACTGCCCACGCCGTCGATATTGATGACGACGGACGCGACGAAATTATCCTTGGCAGTGTCGTCCTCGATGATAACGGCGATCCACTCTGGACCACCGGCAAGGGCCATCCCGATGCCATGTACTACGGCGAGATCATTCCGCAACGCCCCGGCATGGAAATCGCTTACATCATCGAAACCGGTCAGCGCGTGGATGGCGGCATCAATGTCGTTGACGCCCGCACGGGCGAATTCGTCTGGAAACTCCAGCAGCCGACCAAGCACGTGCACGGCGGCGGTGTCTGCGCGGATCTCGACCCGATCCATCCCGGCGTCGAAGTCGGCGGCACCGACGCCGACGGTCACAAGCTCACCGAAAACCGCTGGCTCTTCAGCGCCGACGGCCAGACCCTGCTGAAGAAAGGCACCGAGATGCCCTACGGCTTCGGCGTTAGTGTGGCCTACTGGGACGGCGATCTCCAGAAAGAACTCGTCCGCGCCAAGATCCTCAAGCACGACGGCGGCGAGGTCGGCTCGCGAGTCGCCGGCAGGTTCGTCCTGGCCGCCGACGTTTTTGGGGACTGGCGTGAAGAGATACTCACGAGCCAAAACGGCGAGTTTCGCATTTACAGCACGGACATTCCGGCGATGGATCGCCGCGTTTGTCTCATGCAGGACATCAGCTATCGCATGCGCGTCGGCAGTAACGCCATGGGTTATACCAGCGGCGTGCTACTGAGCAAGCTGCCATCGGCCCACAGCCCGAATCTCAATCTGACGGTTCAGCGCGAAGTCAATCTCTGCAACCTGCGTGTCGTCGTGACTGCGCCTATGCAGGAGGGTCTCGCCGGCACGTTGCATCTCGATCCCATAGCTGGTGTCAATCTGCCGACTACGCCCATACCGGTGAAGCTGGCGGCCGCAGGCTGCATGGTCGAGAATATCCCACTGCAGGTCGAGGGTGGCGTTCGCGCCAAACTGACGGCGCGGTTGGTGCTGGCAGACGGTCGGGTGCTGCGCGGCCAGAGCTTCCTGAACGTCAACGACAGCAATGTCCTCAAAGACGCTTTCTTTGCCGAGGCCGAGGCCTTTGTCGCCCAGAGCGGCGGCGAAGTGCAGATCCGCGACGACAAGCGCGGCGTGCAGGGCAAGGCCTTTTCGCACTGGGATGCTCAGGGCCACGCCCTGACCTGGGCGATCAAGGTGCCCGAGGCTGGCCGCTATCAGCTGGTCGTGCGCTACAGCAGCAGCGCCGGCGCGCAGCGCTCCATCCGCGTCAATGACCAGGACCTCGGCTCGTTCCACTTTTTCGGCACGGGTGGTTTCGGCGACCTCGAAAGCGACTGGGATCACTTCTACTGTGTCCGCAATGGCCAGCCCGTCATCCTGGACCTCCCGGCCGGGGAGCAACGCATCCAGATGGTCAATGAAGACGGCAAGGGCAACAACCTGGACTACGTCGCCCTGATCAAAAAATAAACGAAATGCAACCCAAGGCAAGAGGCACGATGGCGATGAAGGAATGGATCAGCGAGCCGGCGCGGGATATCCCGGTAAGTGGCGATTACGACGTGGTAGTGGTCGGCGGCGGCATCGCCGGCGCGGCGGCGGCCCTGGCGGCCGCCCGTGGCGGTAGCAGCGTCTGCCTGATTGAGAAAGCCTGCGCTCTCGGCGGCCTGGCGACCATCGGCAATGTCATCATTTACCTGCCGCTCTGCGATGGCCGGGGCCGGCAGGTCATTGGCGGTATTGGCGAAGAGCTGCTCAAACTCTCTGTTGACGACGTGAGTGAGCCCATTGAAAACATCAAAGTCATACCCACCCCGACCTGTTGGCAGCCGGGCGGCGATCTCGAGGAGCGCAAGAAACACCGCTATCGCTGCAGCTACAATCCCATCACCTACCTCTACAAGCTCGAACGGCTCCTCCTCAAAAACCGCGTGAAGCTCTTTTACGACATGCGCTTTTGTGGGCTGGTTCGGGATGGCCGGCGCATCAGCGCGGTGCTGATGGAGAGCAAGAGCGGCCGCACGGCCCTGCGCTGCAAAGCCGTGATCGATGCCAGTGGCGACGCCGATGTTTGCGCGGCGGCCGGCGAGAAGACCCAGTCGCTGAAAACCAACGTGCGCTGCGGCTGGTACTACTACATCGACCACGCTGGTCAGGTCCAGCTCATGCCGCTGACCAAGCCCTTCAACGCTACCCGCCGGCTACCGGAAAGCGGCGAGTTGTTCCGCGGTGACGACGCCACGCAGGTCACCAAGATGATCCTGGCCTCGCGGCAGCTGATGATGGACGACCTTGCCGCGAAACAGGCCAAGAGCGGCGGCAATCCCTATCCGATCATGATGCCGACCATTCCCTGCTTCCGCATGACGCGTCGTCTGGTGGGCAAGGTCACGCTCAAGCCCAGCGACGACCACCGCTGGTTCAACGACACCCTCGGCATGACCGGCGACTGGCGCAAAGCCGGCCCCATCTACTGCCTGCCCATGCGCGCCATGGCCGCCGTCCAGACGCCGAACCTCATCAGCGCCGGCCGCTGTCTGTCCGCCGGCGGTGATACCTGGGATGTCACCCGCGTCATCCCGACTTGCGCCGTCAGCGGTGAGGCCGCCGGCGCCAGTGCCGCGTTCCTCGCTCGCGAAAATGGCAACGTCGGCTTCCTCGATCTCGATGTCGCCGACCTCCAACGCTACCTCCGCCGCCGCAAAAACATCATCGACCGCACTATCCTCAAATAGCGTAGCTCGACTATCCGCCGATGAGTCAGTATTTGAGCGCTGAAAGCGCGATCGATGATAGCCCAGGGCAAGCACGGCGCCGTTCGGTACTGCCTTTCATCGCCGCGAAGCGGCAGAAGCGCTGAAAGCGCGATCGATGATAGCCCAGGGCAAGCACGGCGCCGTTCGGTACTGCCTTTCATCGCCGCGAAGCGGCAGAAGCGCTGAAAGCGCGAAAGCATACCAGCCCAGGGCAAGCACGGCGCCGTTCGGTACTGCCTTTCATCGCCGCGAAGCGGCAGAAGCGCTGAAAGCGCGATCGATGATAGCCCAGGGCAAGCACGGCGCCGTTCGGTACTGCCTTTCATCGCCGCGAAGCGGCAGAAGCGCTGAAAGCGCGAAAGCATACCAGCCCAGGGCAAGCACGGCGCCGTTCGGTACTGCCTTTCATCGCCGCGAAGCGGCAGAAGCGCTGAAAGCGCGAAAGCATACCAGCCCAGGGCAAGCACGGCGCCGTTCGGTACTGCCTTTCATCGCCGCGAAGCGGCAGAAGCGCTGAAAGCGCGAAAGCATACCAGCCCAGGGCAAGCACGCTGAAAGCGTGCGCCGCCCTGGGTTATGCGCCCTCTATGCTCGTGTTCCTCGGCCTCTTTGGCCCCAGTCGGCGAAGCTGACTGGGGCCAAAGAGGCAATGGAACCCCCTGCAACGTTTTCACCGTCTTGTGCCTTGCGCGGTTTTGTTTAGGTCGCCCTTACAGGGCTCAATTCGGGTGGGGCCCTTACCCAGGGCGACGCGCCCTGGGCTATCTTAGGCCGCGCCTTTGGCGCTGAAAACAAAAGACTGCGTGACCGGCCAGTATTGCTGCGTGACCGGCTGGTATCAATGGGTGATCCATTACCTAATCCGCGCAATCTGCGGAAAACTAGCGGATCCAGCCGCCGGCGACGACGCGGTCGTCGAGGTACGCGGCGGCGAGCTGTCCGGGCGTCACGGCGGATACTGGATCGGCGAAGACGATCTCAGCGCGGCTGTCGTCGAGCCGTCGTAGCGTAGCAGGTCGAGCCTGCATAAGGTAACGCACCTGCGCTTGCACGGGTAGTTCCGCACCGGCCGCGGGCGGTGGCAGGAGCCAGTTCACGTCCTGCAGGATCACGTTGCGGCTCAGCAGTTCGTCCTGTCGGCCGACGACCACGAGATTATCGGCGATATCGACCCGCAGTACAAACCACGGGCCGCCGCCCAGGCCCAGGCCGCGGCGCTGACCGCGAGTGTACTGGTAGGCGCCGCTGTGGCGACCGAGGCGCGTGCCGTCGCTCGTCACAATCCACCCTTCGCGGGACAGTTCCGGATAGCGCGCCGCGACAAATGCCGCGAAGTCGCCGTCGGGCAGGAAACACAAATCCTGGCTTTCGCCTTCGCCAGGGGCGACGAGCTCCAGGGCTGCGGCGCGGGCTTGGACGTCTTTCTTTAACATGTCACCGAGGGGAAAGATCGCCCGCCGGCGCTGGTCAGCATTGAGCATAGCCAGGAAGTAGCTTTGGTCTTTGCGCGGGTCGCGACCACGCAGCAGCAGCGTGTCATCGCCAGCGGGCACGAGTCGGGCGTAATGGCCCGTGGCGACGCGTTCGCAGCCGGCGGCGAGCATCGCGTCGAGCATGGCGCCGAATTTCATCTGCGCGTTGCAGCACACGCACGGCGATGGCGTCAGGCCGCGGCGGTAGGCATCGGCAAAAGGCGTGAGAACGAGCTCTTCAAAGCGGTCAGTCATGTCCAGCACCCGGTGCGGGATGCCCAGACGCGCGGCGACGGCCGCGCCCTTGGCCGCGGTCGCGCTGCAGCCCGGCAGGAGCTGCATGGTGAAACCAATGACATCGTGGCCCGCCTCAAGCAGGAGTTTCGCGGCCAGCGCACTGTCCGTGCCGCCTGAAAGGCCGACGCCAACGCGATAGGTCATCATGAATATCCTCGGAGTGGTGAAATTGTGAGTAGCTGGCTGAGCGCCGGGTAGCGTAAATGCGGCCCGCGCCATAGACCCGTATCGCGCGGGCGCCGTTCCTTGTCGCCATACTGCATACCCGCCGGCAAATATACATCCGTCCACGTCGCCTGTGGTCTTGGCGGCGGCACTTCCGGAGGCTATTTTAGGTGTTCTGACTTGGTTGGCGCGCTCCCCCCATCAACTCGCGTCGCAGCCACGGTCCTTCGTCATGTACAACAACGGAATGAACACAATGCAGCGAATGATTCACGGCGCGCTGTCGGCACTATGCGTCATTTTCCTCGCCGGCGCTCTCTGCGGCTGCCTGGATCACGAACAGACCGTGGTCTTCAACAACGACGGCAGCGTCATTGTCAGCTTTCTGTACATCTTTCCCGAAAATCAGCGCCAGACCCTGGAAAATGCTCAGGCCGTCATCGACCAGTGGCAAGGGCAAGGCGATCAGGACAATCGCGTCCCGGGCATCAACAGCTTCCTCAACGAAGAAGCCGTGAAGAGCTACTTCAATGCCCGGGCGGACATTGAGTTGCGGCATTACAAACAGACGACGGACAACGGCTTCTGCCGGGTGCAGATCATCGTCCTCGGCCGCGATGCCGCCAGCGCGATCAACAGTGGTATTTTTGGCGCTTTCCAGCTCAAGCAGGAAAATGGCTTGACGACTTTCTCGGCGGAGTTACCCAGCACGCCAGCGCGCTGGGACCAGCAGCGTCTGGCCCAGTTGCGGACCCTCTTAGCCAACACCCAGCTCAAGCTCAGCGTCACCACGCCGGCGCCAATCCGTCACTGCAGTCGCGACCGGCATGACAAAAACTCTGCAACTTGGTCATTTACTGCGCAGCCGAGTACCGACCGGCCCGACAGCGCGGACCTCTTTGCGCCACCGCCCGCCATGAGCGTGTCATGGTAGAACAACGGCAGACTGCTATGACCCAACGACGTCCTTCTCTGGCAGAGTATGCACAGCGCAATGCGGCGCTGCTGCGGGAGCATTTCGGCGCCTGGCGCGAGCCGGCCTTCTTCATCCAGTTCGGCGCCGGGTTCGTGCTTGATGGCCTCTTTGACCAGCCGCCGCACGACCTGCCGCTGCATCGTCTCGACGGCATGCCCGACGGCCTCACCCCCGATCTTAACAGTCCCGAGCTGCTCTACGGCTGCTGTCAGGACCTGCCCATATTGGTGGCCCGTGGTCACCGCCATCTCTACGAAGGCCATGGCGTCCACCCCTGCGTGTTGCCGGCACTAACCGCTATCGCCCTCGGCGTCCACCGCCATATTTTAGTTGACAGCGCGCTGAGCCTGCGCAACGACATCAAGCCCGGCAGCTGGACTGTCCTTACCGACTTCATCAACGGCCACCATCTTTCGCCCTTGGATGGCCAGCATGATCTGCTGACCACGCCATTTCCCGACATGAACAGCGCGCTTTCCCAGCTGCAGAACTCCGAGATCGTCAACGCCCTGCATGGTGTCGGCGTCGACGTGCGGCACTGCGTCTTTCTTTCCCAGCCTGGATCGCAATTCTGCACCATGGCTGAGGCCGCCATGGCCCGGCAGAGCGGTGCCGACCTGATCGGGCATGACCTGGTCATGGAGATTATCATGGCCCACGCCATGGGCGCCATGGTGTCGGCTTTCGCCCTGGCTGCATTGCAGCTGCCCGAGGCCACGCCGGCCGCATTGCGTCGCGACGCCGTCCTCAGCACCTGCCAATTCGCTTCGCCCGATTTTATCCGCGGCCTGCGCCTAGCCATACCCGAAATCGTCAAAGTCCACCATGCCAGCAATAGTGCGCCGCCACCACTGCCCGAGCCCAATGCGGACGACGTCCTCCACGAGGACTATCGCCGCATCAAGGAGCCCCGCAGCCCCCTGCGCAGCCGCCTCATCCGCAAGAACCAACCCGAATAACGCCTTGGGGACTTTTTGGACGCCGGGGACTGATTGGCGGCGGCGCAGGGGCGAGGACTCACTGACTCATGAGGCATGATCCCATGGATTGGACCGTGGGGACTTTTTGGACCGTGGGGATTGACGCATTGGACGCCGGGGACTGATTGGCGGCGGCGCAGGGGCGAGGACTCACTGACTCATGAGGCATGATCCCATGGATTGGACCGTGGGGACTTTTTGGACCGTGGGGATTGACTCCCGACGCCTTGGACTGATTGGGGACTGATTCGACTCCTGGGAGCGCCGCCGTCCCGGCGGCATTTGAGCGCTGAAAGCGCGAAGCATACCAGCCCAGGGCAAGCGACGCCGAAGGCGGAGCGCCGCCCTGGGTAGAGCGCCAGTATTGCTCGTGTTCCTCGGCCTCTTTGGCCCCAGTCGGCGAAGCTGACTGGGACCAAAGAGGCAATGGAACCCGATGTAACGTCTTCCCCGTCGTTTCCCTTGCGCCCCCGGCGCCGTTTTTAGGTCGCCCTTACAGGGCTCATTTCAGGTGGGGCCTTTACCCAGGGCGACGCGCCCTGGGCTATCTTAGGCCGCGCCTTCGGCGCTGAAAACAAAAGACTACAGGAAAGGCCAGTATCAATGACTGAGGCATTACTACCGCCTTGCGGCGGGGCGGGCGGCGGGTGGTAGACGGGAGTGCGATCGGCAAGTATGTTATGCTTTTTGCATCAGCGCCTTTCGCTTTGTTGAATTCTGCTTGTTCATCCCTTACCCGAGGTCTACCATATGAAAAACGCTCTGTTCGCCCTGTTGCTCGTCGTCGCCGCTGTGACTGTAAGGACGGCGTACGGCGCTGACAAAGACGAGGCCATGGTCGATTTTGTGGCGAATCAGCAGCTGCTGCAGGATGCCACCGAGTCCGAGAAGCAAGGCGAGTACAAGCGCGCAGCGCGTCTCTTTCGCAAGTTGGGCAACAACACTCAGAGTCCCCAGCTGAAAGCGGCCTATCTGCTGCGGCAGGCCGACTGTTTCTTCGCGGCCCGCAAAGTCCGCAAGGCCCTGCCCCTGTACAAGGAGTTGATCGAGCGCTATCCGCTGTATATTCCCTATGAGCACGTCGTCAAACAATTGCGGGCGTTGGCCGAGAGTTTTGTTGATGGCAACGGCACTTTCCTGGGCTTGCGCGACAAAACGGCCGCCATTGAGACTTACGAGCTGATCATTCAGGGCGCGCCGTCCATCCACGTGTCACTAGCCGATCGCCAGCGCCTGGCCGAACTGCTGGTCAACGAGCACCGCCCAGAAGAGGCCATCGCCGTCTATCAGGCGATTCTCAAGCAGGATGCGAAACTCGCGGGCGTTCGTGCCGATGTGGCCATGCTGCTCTTCGACATGAGCAAACGCGGCGATGGCGATGGCAGCAAGCTGCGCATGGCCGTTCGCCAGGCTGAAATGGCCCTGCAGCAGGACCCGTCACAGCCACGCAATCGCGAACTACTTGATCTCATCAGCCAGTCCAAGCAGATACAGGCGCAACGCAGCCTCGACAAGGCCGTGTTCTACCTCAAACCGACTCACAAGAACATCGTTTCGGCTCGGCGCTACCTCCACGACCTCATCCGCGAATATCCCGACACCACCGCTGCCCAGGAAGCCCGTCGCATCCTGGATAGCAACCCCGAACTGACGGCTGACGCCGTTGCCATCCCGGCTGTCGCCCCGAAATGATCACCACCGTCGTCCTATCCCACACATCATCACTTGCCAAGGATCGACTATGACCACGCGACTCCTGCATCTGCACTGGCTCGGCCTGGCACTCATCGGCTGCGTCATGGCCCTCTCGTCCTGCTATCACTGGGGAGCGCCTGGCGCCAAGCCCGGCACCACCATTGCCGTTGCCAGCGTCGCCAATGACACCACGGAAGGCGCCCTCGCTGCGACCATGCGGCAAAAACTGCAGGAGCATTTTGCCAACCAGCCTGGCGTTTCCTGCGACAACCAGACCGCGAAGAGCGACTACGTTCTCAAAGTGCGGCTGCTGTCCATCAGCAATTCCGGCATCGCCCGCAGTGAAATCCGGGACAAGCGGGCCCGCGAGGATGACGCCAACGCCTACCAGACCGTCCTCTACCGCATTGAACTCAAGACCGCCTATGAGCTCTTCCTCAGTACCGATCTGGAAAAGCCCGTGCTAAGCCGCGAGGTCATTGGCAGCGCGGATCTGCCGCGCATGCACGATCGCGACATTCCCCTCCAGGCCGCCTGTCGTCAGGCCGCTGATGACGCCGCCCGAAAAATCGTCGCCGATATCTTCGACCAGGAGTCACTGCCGCTGACGCCATAAACCCCGCCGGCGACCTAAGGACAACTTACGCAAGGAGCGCCACCATGTTGCGAATCGGTCAGGGCTACGACCTCCATCGCTGCGTCTCCGGACGGGAGCTCTGGCTGGGCGGTGTGCATCTGCCCTCGCCGTGGGGCCTCCAGGGCCATTCTGACGCCGATGCGTTGCTCCACGCCATCACCGATGCCGTTCTGGGCGCCCTCGCTCTCGGCGATATCGGCCAGTGGTTTCCGGACACCGATGAGCGTTGGCGCGGCGCCAGCAGCGCGCTGCTCTTGCGCCAGGTTTTGGACGATCCCCGCGTCAGTTGCTGGCAGCTGATCAATCTCGATTGTACCGTCATCACCGAAAAACCCAAACTGGCGCCGCATATTCCGGCCATGCGCGAGGCCATCGCCGCGCTTTTCCGTTGCCAGCCCGAACGTATATCTGTCAAAGCCAAGACGAACGAGCAGCAGGACGCCATCGGCCAGGGCGCGGCGTTGGCCGCCCAGGCCATCGTCCTGCTCTGTGATATGGCTGATTACCCAGAAGATTAATCAGCGCCCGTAGCGGCGCCTAGCAGAAGAACGCATTCATGACGTCCATCGCAGGTACTATCATCACGGCGTGCGGCGGCATCTGCCGCAGCGTCGCCGACATTGCGGTGCCGCCACTCTGTCCACTCTGCAAAGCCGAGCTCAGCTGCGGTCCCAGGCGTCTTTGTACGGCCTGCGAACAGCTGCTACCTTGCTTGCCGGAGCGCCGTTGCCCGGGCTGCGGCGGCGCCAACGACAGCTATCTGGACCTTTGCCGGGACTGCCTGGAGTGTGGTGGCCGACCGTGGGCCGCTGCCGTTTCGGCCTTTCCCTTTGCCGGGCAGCTGCGCGAAGCCGTACACGCCTTCAAATACCAACGACAGACCAGCCTGGCGCCATTTTTGGCCGGTGCCATGGCCGACGCCTGGCGGCGCTACGGCGCGGCGCCGGACCTGATCGTGCCGGTGCCGCTGCACTGGCTGCGCGAAATCAGCCGCGGTTACAACCAGGCCGGCCTGCTGGCGCAGTGTCTGGGACGGGAGCTCCGGCGGCCTGCCGTCAATGCCCTCCGCCGGCGCCGCCGCACTTCGCAGCAAGCGCGACTGCATTATGAAGAACGGTTGAAAAATATCAGCGGGGCCTTCATGGTCAAAAAGCCAAGCATCATCGTCGGCAAATCGTTATTGCTGGTTGATGATGTTTTCACGACGGGCGCGACTCTCAGCGCCGCCACGACGGCACTGCTGGCAGCCGGCGCGGCGGCGGTTTACGTCATTACTGCCGCCAGAGACTGATCGCCACGCGCTGACTGTAAACGGCGGCAGTGCCAGCAACTAGCAACCACAGCAAGCACAGCAAGCAGCAAGGACATACACACATGCAGGGATTTTTCGGAAAAACCATTTCGCCACTGGGCAAGGCCTCGCCCAAGGCGGACATACCGGCCGGCGTCTGGCTCAAATGCAAAGGCTGCGAGCAGACCATTGCCCAAAGCGCCTTGGACAGCAATCTGCAGGTCTGTCCCGTCTGCGGTCATCATTTTCCCCTCACTGCTGGGCAGCGCATCGCCCTGCTCAGCGACGAGGGAAGTTTCCAACAGCTTGGCGAGGGCTTGTCGTCCGTTGATACGCTTGATTTTGCGCACGACAACAGCTATCCGCGCAAGCTCAAGGAAACACAGGCGAAGACTGGCCTGAAGGATGCGGTGGTCTGCGGCTGCGCCACTCTCGACGGCACGCCATACGCCTTGGCTGTCATGGACTTCCGCTTTTTCGGTGCCAGCATGGGGTCGGTAGTCGGCGAGGAAATCACTCGCCTGACGGAGGAAGCCACGCGCCGCCACCTGCCGCTGGTGATCGTCACCGCCAGTGGCGGTGCTCGTATGCAGGAGGGCGCTCTGAGCCTCATGCAAATGGCCAAGACCTCTGGCGCGCTGATGCGCCATGACGAAGCCGGCCTGCCGTACATCGCCATCCTCACGCATCCGACTACCGGCGGCGTCACCGCCAGCTTCGCGTCGCTGGGCGACGTCATCCTCGCCGAGCCGAAAGCGCTTATCGGTTTTGCCGGCCCGCGCGTCATCAAAGAGACCACCCGCAGTGAATTGCCACCGGGCTTCCAGAGCGCGGAATTCCTGCTTGACCACGGCCTGGTCGATCGCGTTGTGCCGCGCGCCAAATTGCGCGCCGAGCTGGCGCAGCTGCTGGTCTATCTCTCACCCGAAACTACCGCCGGCTGCACTACCGCCGGTCGGCAGGCCTGAGTCGCGCTAACGCGTCAGCGATTGGAATCATGAGCAGCATACGATATCATCTCAGCAGCCTCGTCACTGTCGTCCTCATGGCCCTCGGCGGCCATATCGCCCTGCAGCACGGCCAGGCCAATGCTGCGGAAAAACCGTTGCGGCCGGCATACTGGCCGTTGCTCATCAACGGCTACGCCTTTCCGAAGCTGGAGCTGGCCCTGACGCCCATGGAACAGGCCCGCGGACTCATGTTCCGCGAGAAGGTGCCCAATGACGGCGGCATGATCTTCGTTTTCCCGGAAAGCAGCCAGCGCTCATTCTGGATGAAGAACACCCTTGTGCCCCTTGATCTGCTCTTTCTTGACGCAGACGGCAAGGTCGTTGCCATTCACCGCATGCAGCCCGAAATGCCCCAACTCAACCACGAGAGCGAATGGGCCTACGAAGAACGCCTGAAACACTACCCCAGCTACAAAGAAGCGCGCTTCGCCATTGAATTCGCCGCCGGACAGGCCGAACTCTGCGGCATCAGCGTCGGCGACAGCATTGATGTCGGCATGGCCGAACTGCTCAAAATCGCCGCCGCTTACGCCATCGACGACTGATAGCACCCACCGCACAAACCGCCGGGGATGGCGGGAAGAGATGAATGACCATGAAAAAAATCAGCGCCGCCGTCCTGTTTCTCTGTTTTGCATTTAGTGCCGGCATCCAGGGGCAGCCAGCAGGCACAGTCGCGGCTGACGCGGCGGCGGCGTGGGCGGAGCGCCTCCTTACTGGCCGGGACGTGTTGGCTAGCAGCCATTCGCTGAGCACCAAGCCCCTGTTGGTCACGCCCAACCTCGAAAAGGGCAAGGAGGCGGTGTATTATGACGTCGATGTCACTGGCTGTCAGCAGCTTTGGTTGACGGCGGGCTACGGCGGCGACGGCAACGGCGGCGATCACACGTGCTGGGTCGATCCGGTCTTTACCCGTGAGGATGGCACGACCGTGTCCGGCCTGGGGCTGCCCATGCTCGTCAACAGCGTCCAGTGGCAGCGTCTTTTCGTCAACAGCAACTTCCGACGCGAGCCGATCAGCATCGGCGGCAAAATTCACCAAGAGGGCTGGTGGGCTCATTCCCTCAGCCATATCTGCCTGAAACTCGACGGGCAGTTCAAGAGCTTCCGTGTCGGTGTCGGCGCCGACAAAGCCTGGAACGCCGGCAAGTACATGCACTTCGAAATCCACGCCGCCCTGCCGCAGGACAAAGTCGCCGGGATATTTGCCCAGAGTCTCGCGCAGGACTTTCCTGTTGAGGAACGCTGGCTGCGCCAGGACTTGGGCGTCCAGGATGGCGGTCACGCCGCGCTGTTCGCCAGCGGCTTGACCGCCGTGGCCGTCGCTGACCTGGTCACCGCGCAGGCCAAACGCCTGGGTATGCCGGGCCAGGACTACCGCCAGCGCCTCGCTGTTATGCCAAAAAACGATAAGCGCGAGGATCTTGCCGCCCTCCTTGCCTTCTACCACGAAGTCCGCCGGGCCGCAACGATCATTGACGATGCCGACAAGAGCTTTGAGCTCGCGCGCAAGTCCCTGGCGTTCGTGGAAAAGAGCCGCGCGCTGCCCGCCGAGACCGCCGAGCTCGCCGCGCTGACGGCGCGCGCGGCGGCACTGCCGGAGCGCCCTGACGGCAGCTGGCCGCAGCTGCTTAGCGACCTCAAGGCGTTGCGTCGCCGCATTATTCTCTCCCATCCGCTCCTTGATTTCACTGACCTGCTGATCAACAAGCAGCCGCCGACCACCTACAGCCACCAATGCGACCAGTACCTCGGCCGCCACAGCCGACCCGGCCCCGGCTTGGTCGTCCTGCGCAACTGGAAAAGCGCTGCGCCCGAGGCCGTTGAGCTGCTGAAGGACAAACTACCCACCGGCAGCGTCGCCCACCCCGATCTGTCCTACGACGGCAAAAAAATACTTTTTTCCTATTGCGATCACAGCGTGGAAAATCGCGCCCACCGGCGTTTTTTCATATGGGAGATCAATAGTGACGGCACGGGCCTGCGGCAGCTCACGGGCACCGCAAACGACGCGCGTGAGGGCGAGGGCGGCCGCGATACCGTGCTGGTCGAGGACTTCGATCCCTGCTATCTGCCTGATGGCAACATCGTTTTTGTGTCCACGCGCTGCCAGGCTTTCGGGCGCTGCCACCACCGCCGTTACAATCCGTCCTATCTGCTCTACCTGATGAATGGGGACGGCGGCGGCATCCGCCTGCTGTCCTTCGGCGAGGCCAACGAGTGGGACCCGAGCGTCCTTCCCGACGGCCGCATTATTTTCAGCCGCTGGGACTACATCAATCGCCACGACACTTTCTACCAGAGTCTGTGGACGATCCGGCCCGACGGCACCAACACCGCCCACTACTACGGCAATTACACGATCAACCCCTGCATGCTTGCCGAAGCGCGGGCGATTCCCGACTCGCGCCAGGTCGTCTGCACGGCCATGGCCCATCATTCCTACACGGCCGGTTCCATTATTGCTCTCGATCCCAGCCAGGGCGAGGACGGGCCCAAGCCCATCACCCGCCTGACGCCCGAAACGCGCTTCCCGGAGACCGAAGGCTGGCCCGAGGGCGTCTTCTGCACGCCATGGCCCCTCAGCGAAGACCTCGTGCTGGCCGCGTATACGCCGGAGAAACTGGCGATGCAGGGTAAAGTCCAGTCTGTGGGCGCTTACGGCATAGTGCTTATCGACTCCCTCGGCGGGCGTGAGGAAATCTACCGCGATCCGGCGATGTCCAGCGTGTCGCCCATACCCCTGCAGCCGCGGCCGGAGCCCGTCCTGCTCAGCTCGACTCTGCCGCCGCCGCTGGACGAGCAGGGCCAGACGCGCCCCGGGCTGCTCTACATCCAGAATGCCGCGCTTGGCCGTATGGATTTCGAGGCGCCGATCAAGGCCCTGCGGGTCAACAGCATCATTGGCCAGCCGACGCCGTCGGTGCCCCATCGCGGCGCGGTCCGGCAGGAGATCGTCAAGCGGGTGGAGGGCACGGTGCCGGTCAATCCCGATGGCAGCGCATTTTTCCACGTGCCTTCCGGCGTGCCAATCCAGTTACAGGCGTTAGATGAGCAGGGCATGGCCGTCATGACCATGCGCTCTTTCATCTTCACCCAGCCGGGCGAAACGCTCAGCTGCATCGGTTGCCATGAAGACCGCGCGCTGACGCCACCACCGCGCAGCGGCAACGCCGGCGCGCCCAAGGCGCTGACGCCGTCCGTCAACCACGACTACCCGGGTGGCTTCAGCTACTTGCGCTCTGTTCAGCCCATCTTTGACCGCCATTGCATTTCCTGCCATGGCCTCGGCCAAGCCCAGCCGGATCTGCGTGGCACGCCGGTGGAACGACCCGTGCCCGACTATCCCGGCTGGCCGGGCACTGTGCGGGTCGCCACGTCCTACAACGAGCTCATCAATCGCCCCGGCATGGTCAAGATCGCCCAGCGCAACGTGGAAACCGCTGTGAGCAAGCCGCGCGACTACTTCGCCCATGCCGGCAAACTCATGCCATTCCTCCTTCAGGGGCATTGTCCGGCGCTGCTTGCCGACAAGGACGCCGTGGCGACGGTCATCACTTGGCTCGATCTCAATGCGCAGTACCACGGCGACTACTCATTCGCCCGCCGCGAAGACATCAGTGCCGACCCGGCCGGCGAAAAGGCCCTGCGCGATGCCGTTCGCGAGCGCTTCGGCGAAGCCTGGGCGGCGCAGCCCTACGCGTGCCTGGTCAATGTCGCCAATCCAGCCCAGAGCCGCGTGCTCATGGCGGCCCTGCCCGCCGCTGTTGGCGGCTGGGGGCAAGTCGCCGCTGCCGCCGGCGCTTTTACGGGCCATGACGACCCGGCTTGGCTCCACTTCCGGGCCCTCGTCGAGCAGTCCATGGCGCCCTACGAGCCGCCGGCGGCCGATGGCACCTGCAAGCAGAGCAAGTGCATTTGCGGATCCTGCTGGGTTCCTGCTCAGCAAATGAAATAGCGCAGCAGCGGCGGCGACCCTTCGGGTGTCGCCGCCGTGGCCTGTTACGACGTCGTCTCTACGCGTGTCTGCATCGTTGGAAAAAGGAGAGTCGAGTATGAAACGCACGTGGTCTGCTCTTGCTTGTGTGTTGCTTGGCGCGTTGGCTGCCAGTGCCCAGGAAGTCCCCAATCCGTCTTTTGAGATTGGCCAGGGCGACAGTGTCGCGGGCTGGCTGCTTTCGGCGCCGCCCGGCGCCGTCGTCGCCGCCGCCCACAGTGGCCAACGTGCCATCGCCGTCACTGGCGACGGCGCCGGTGCCAACCACTGGCTTTCCGAACCCGTCGCCTTCAGTCCCGGTGGTCTTTACGCCATCAGCTACTGGGCGAAGAGCGATGGCGGTGGCGGTACGGCCGTCACCGGACCGTTGTTTGCCAATGTGGACATCGGCTCGCCACCGGCGGAGTGGAAATACTACCGGCAGATCGCGGTCGCGCCCTCCGGCGTGAATGCCCGGCAGTCCTTGCGCTTTGGCCAGTGGCATTTGCGCGGCACCGTGGTGTTTGACGACATTGCCATTCAGCGCGCCGAGGCCGTGTATCATCACGAACAGGGCGTGGTTCTGGGTGAAGGCGAGAAAATCAGCGTCAATGAATACGCCTTCCGGGCGCCCTTCTACGGTCACTGCCGCAATCACAGCCGGCCCCTGCACAGCCACAGCGCCGGCTTCAACAGCAACCGCTGGGTTTTCGGCCAGGGCGCCGAGGTCGTGTACTGCCATGATGTCGCTGGTCGCGAGCAGCTCGCAGCGACCCTTGTCGTCAACATCGGCTACTATGTGGGCGGGCAGCTCGTGGTCGCCGTGAGCAAGGACGGCCAGCAGTGGCAAGCGCTCGGGCAAAAACAGGACAAGGGCACGCTTACGCTTGAGCTGCCGCCAGAGCTCTTTCCGGCCCAGCGCATCTTCATCAGTCTGAAAGCCGACGCGGCCAAGAAAGTCGGCGCCGCCGATTCCGACCCCGGCTCATTTCAGATCCACGGTTATGACTACAAGGCGAGCATCAGCGGCTCGCCGGCGGAAATCAGCGGCTCGACCCGCTATGTCCACAGCAGCCCCCCCCCGGACGCGGTCGACGTCGCCATTGTCGAACTCGGCGATGCGCTGCCTGGCGGCGACAACCAGGCGCGGATTGCCATTACGAACCGCCGGGCGCAGGCCATCGCCGTCGTTCCGGCCGTGGTCGTCAGCAAGGACGGCGTCGCGGGCGTTGTGAGCACCCAGCCGCCGGTAAGCGTCCCCGCCGGCGCCAGCCAGACGGTCGCGGTGCCCTACCAAGTCAGCGGCATCGGCGAGTTCAGCCTCGCTGTCGAGCTCAAGGGCGACATCAGCTACCAGGCCGAAATGTCTTTCATGGTCCCGCAGTACTTCGACGATAGCTACGGCGATATACTGCGTGATGACGACGGCCACGCGGCGCTGTGGTGGGCGTCCTCCGGCTGGAAAATACCGCCCACCCGCGCGTTGCCGCGTGGTCGCGGCCGCGGTTTGCGCATCAGCGCGGCGCGGCGGGAAGCCGAAGCGGCGCAGCTGGTCATCCGCGCCAGCCGCGATCTCGCCGGCGTGACAGTCGCCTGCAGCGACATCACGGGGCCGCGTGGCGCGGTCATCAGCCGTGACCAGCTGGACCTGCTGCGCGTGCATTACAGCGACGTGGCCATCAAGACCGACCAGACCAGCGTCACCGGTTTGTGGCCCGATGCGCTGCCGCCCATCCAGCGGCCCATGAGCATTGCCGCCGGCCGCAATCAGCCGCTGTGGGTACGTGTGCGCGTCCCGGAAGACGCCGTTGCGGGCCAGTATCAGGCCACGATCACCCTCCGCGCGGAAGGCGGCTGGGAAGCCACTGTGCCGCTGTCCGTCGAGGTCTTCCCTTTCACACTGCCTAAGACCATGACCTGCGAAACGGCATTCGGCTTCACCCCGGGCCTGGTCTGGCGCTATCAGAAGATTGACGATCCTGCGCAACGCCGTGAGGTGCTGCAGAAGTACTGGCAGAATTTCAGCGATCACCACATCACGCCCTACGATCCGGCACCGTTCAGCCAGGCGAAAGTCACCCTCGCCGGCAAGCTGGGCCGCTGGCAGGGCGGCGTCCGTGACCGGTCGGAGAAGGCCTCGGGCGAGTCGTCGCTGTTTATCCGCGACGATAGCACGACGGGCAATGCCGCTGCCCGTTATGATCAGGCCATCACCATACCAGCCGAGGGCATCACTCTGCGTTTCAAGTACAAGACCGCCGCGCCCGGCCAGACTTTCGTTGCTACGATCACCCATAACGACCAGAGCAAGTCGTGGATGTCCGGCCGGAACCGCGACATCCGCATCACCGGCGATGGCAGCTGGCAGACCTTCGAACAACGCATTACCAAATTCCCCGATAACGCCACTTCTTTCAACTTCCTCTTCTGGGCCGCCAGCTGGACCGAAAAGGGCGAAAACACTGGCGCCGTGTGGCTCGACGACGTCGAAATCATCGACAACCAGTCCGGCCAGCAGCTCATTGACGACGGTGGCTTCGAGCCCCTGCCGCAGGAAAGTCTGCGGGTGCTCATTGACTGGAGCGACTGGGACCAGGAGATGGCCGACAATATCAGCCGGTACGGCTTCAATGGCTTCCGCATGCGCATTATGGGCCTCGGCGGCGGCACCTTCCACGCCCGCAGCGAGCCGTCGCTCTTCGGTTTCTCGGAAGAAAGCCCCGAATATCAGCAGCTCATGGCCGACTATCTCAACCAGGTCCATCAGCATCTTAGTGACAAAGGCTGGCTTAATCTCGCCTATGTGTACTGGTTCGACGAGCCCGACAAAAAGGACTACGAGTTCGTCATGAACGGCTTCCGCAAGCTCAAGACCCACGCGCCCGGCTTGCGGCGGATGCTCACCGAGCAGGTCGAGGAAGACCTGATCGGCGGCCCTAATCTGTGGTGCCCGCTGACGCCCCGCGTCACCCGCGAGCTCGTCGAGGAACGCAACCAACAGGGCGAGCGTTTCTGGTGGTACGTCTGCACTGGCCCTAAAGCGCCCTACGCCACGCTCTTCATCGATCACCCCGGCACCGAAATGCGCGTTTGGCTCTGGCAGACCTGGGCCTGTGGCGTGGACGGCATCCTCGTCTGGCAATCCAATTACTGGACCAGCGGCGCTGCCTACCCTGACGCCAAGGCGCCACAAAATCCCTACCTCGACCCCATGGGCTGGGTCTCCGGTTACTCCACCGACAAGGGCGTGAAACGCCCCTGGGGCAATGGCGATGGCCGCTTCATCTACCCGCCCGAAGCAGCCGCCGACGGCAATCCCGCCGAGCCCGTGCTAGACGGCCCCGTCGATTCCATCCGCTGGGAAATGCTCCGCGATGGCATCGAGGACTACGAGTACCTCGTCATCCTCAAACGACTCCTCGGCGAACAGGCCGATGGCATCACCCAGGCCTACCGCGATGAACTCAACGCACTCTTGACCGTGCCCGAAGCCATCAGCGCTAGTCTCGTCAATTTCACCACTGACCCAGCGCCCATCGAGGAACACCGCGAAAAACTCGCCCGCGCTATTGCTAGCCTCAGCGCACACTGAGGGGGCCGCATCACGGCATGCCGTGATGCTACCGAGGGGGCCGCCGCACGACGCCCGCTGCTTCACCGTGGTGGCTGGGCGGCCTGATGCGTCACGCTTGCGGGGCCAGTAGTGGCAGGCGCTTTGGGTTTGCGGGTCATGACGACGATGCCGGTGATGAACAGCGCCGCGCAAGCCAGCGCCAGGACGATATTGATGATCGTGACGGCTTTGGCCCAGGTGGATCGCACGCCAGTGGCGTTGCCCGTATTTGCGGTGGCACCCGTGGGTACGGCGCTTGAGTATGCACTGCTGTTTGCATGCGCACCGGCTGCGCTGCTGGCCATGGCCCTGCCTGTTGCCGCAGTCTTGCCGCTGTTGCCTTCGGGGTTTTGCTCGGCGAAAGTCACGACGACCCGCCCGGGCTTGGGCTGTTTTTCGAGCTTACGCATGATGTCGTCGAGCACGGCTATGACCTCGCCGGCGGAGGCTGGGCGCTCGCCGGGGCGTTTCGCCATGAGAGAGGCGACTAGCTGGCACATATCGTCGGAGACATTGGGGTTGAACTGACGGATGTCTGGCGGGGTTTCCTCAATGATCAGAGTGAGCATAGCGAGAGGGTTGTCGCTGACGAAGGGGCGTTTGCCGCTGAGCATGTGGTAGAGGACCGCGCCGAGGCTGTAGAGATCGGCTCGGTGGTCGGCGTCCTGAGGCGACTCAAGATATTCGGGTGCGGAGTACGCCTGGGTGAGCAGGTCGTGATGCACGTCGCCGATGGTTTCGCAGTGGCTGGCTTCATGCTCAAGTTTGGCAATGCCCAAGCCAAGCAGTTTTGCCCCGCTGTTAGTCGTCAGGAGGACATTTGCCGGCCGGATGTCGCCGTGGAGGATGTTGTGTCCCTCGGCGCAGAGGAGGGCTTTGCAGAGATCGCGCGCGATTTCCACCGCATTTTTTTCGGCGACGGGGCCTTTCGCCAAAGCCTCGCGGAGCGTCATGCCCTCCGCGCGCTCCGTGACGACGTAGGAGAGATTGCGTTCGGCGTCCCAATGGGCGTCAATGATGCCGATGACATGCCGGTGTTTGACCTTGCAGGCGTTCTGGGCGTCGCGGACGAGCTTTTCGGCGAAGAAGGAGTCCTGCTCGGCAATGCCGGGTTTGAGCAGTTTCACCAGACAGGGAATGAACAGCACGGTATGAAAGGCCAGGTAGTCTTCGCAGGCTCCTTCGAGGTTCAAGGGCTGGTCAATCCGGTAGCGCCCCAGTTGGTCGCCCGGTAGGAGATGGCCGCCGCTGGCCAACGCCCGCCCTGTATAGGACTCCTGATCCGCTGGCGGCGAAATGATGATTTCTTTGCCGCAGGCCGGACAGTCCGCGTAGCTGCCGATCATCCACTCGTCCACTTCAATGCCTTGTGCGCATTCAGGGCAAAGAGCGATGAAGGTCATACCGCTGAGTAGCTGCTCAGCTTGGCATTTTGGGCAAATCAGCGGTTGTGCCGCTGAAGGCGCTTCACTGGGGACAAAACGATGCTGGCAAGCCCGACAGATCATGGCGGCGTGTGCTAACCTTTCCTGTGGCGCGGTTGGCGCGCCGAGGCACTGTGGAGGGATGTCCAAATGAGTGAGAGCGCGTAAGAAGCTAATGGCGCGAGCGACTTTTGTCAACCGCTGGCGCTGCCGCCGCTCACCCGGCGGCATTGCGGCTGCAATGCCGGCCGCATGGTGTGGCTGCCAGTCCGGTCAGGCGCTGACCAGCGCAACTGGCTGGGGCCGTAGCGGCTGCGGCTGAAGTCGAGGGCGAAGGCCGCCGTCCTGTGCTCAAAATGAATATAGAACTCGTTGGCCGGACCTGCGTTGCGGTAATCCATTCGGGCGCCGTCTGCCCAGGTCACGGCGAAACGGCCGTCGTCACCCGCAAGCATGCTGGTGTTGACGCCCTGTGCGCGCAATGCCGCCATGGTCCGGGTCGTGGCGCTCTGCTGCCGGCTGGGTGGGATGACGGCGGCGGCACGGACGGTCATGAGCTTGGCGATGGCCATGGCGCCCTGGCGGTCACGACCGCTGGGTGGTATCAGCAGCCAGTCGACGACGGCAATGCCCTCGTTGGCCAACGCATCAACCAGGCCGTAGGCGGAGGCCCGGCTGCCGGGGTAGAGCACCACGACGCCATCGCCGCGCGCGGACAGCAGGCACAGCGTCGGCGCGCCGCCGTCGTTGCCTTGGCAGCACAGCAGCACGGGCGCTACCGGCGTTCGTTGCGTACAACTGCAGGCGATGCAGGTGGCCATCAGCGCGCCGCAGACCCACTGGCCTGGTGGCCAGTGGCGCGCTCCAATTGCCAGCGCTAGCGCCAGGTAGTAGCCAAGCGCCACGAGCAACGACCACGATGCTACCGGCTGGAAAAGCCCTGGCCCTGCGCAGCATTTGGCGACGAACATCATTGCTCCCAGAATCTGGTCCAGGCCAGCGCCCAGCCATTGCGAAAGCGGCGCGCAGCAGCTGGCGAGGACAATTTTGGGTATGGCCGCGTAGACGAGCGCTGCGGTGAAGGGCGGCAGCGCCAGGTTGGCCAGCAGGCCGCCCCAGCTCAGCTGGCCGTTGTAGAAGGCCGTCAGGCCGCAACTGCCCAGCCACGCCAAGCCGCAACCGCCGACGAGTCCCAGTACGCCGTGCTTCTTGCCGCTGATGACGTGCCCGAGGGGCGTGCGGATGCTCCACAGGTCCTTTTCCAGGGCGATACTCGTTGTTTCGCTCAGCCTGGGCCAGCCATGGAGCAGCACCGCGACGATGGTGAAGGAGAAGACGAAACCGCTGTGATAGACGTCCAACGGATTGGCGGCGAGGAGTATCCACGCCGATAGTCCCAGGGCGTTGGCCACCGACTGGGGCCGGAAGCAGCACACGGCGGCGATCATCGCCATGGCCATCCACATGGACCGCGCTGCCGATGGCGCGGCACCGGTGAGCAGCACGTACAGGGTCACGGCCGGAACCAGCAGGGGCCAGCGCCAGCGAAAGGGCAGGTATAGCGCCTGCAGGATGAACAGCCACGCCGTGGTCATCAGCGCGACGTGCATGCCCGAGATGGTGAAGATGTGCACAATGCCCGCGCGGACAAAGAGGTCGCGGACCTCGCGCGGCAACTCCCCGCTGCCCAGGATCATCGTCCGGTACATCGCTGCGTGGACATCGTTGTCAATGCCGTGGCAAAGCCCTTCGCCGAGGGGTGCTTGCCATTCGCGAAACCATCGCCCCAACCGCAGCCAGCCATACGCCTCGGCAAGGCGTGTCATGTTCTCGACCATGAACTGCCGGCGAATACCGCGGCTGAGCAGGTAGTGACCGTAGCTGGCGTGGCCACGCCGCCGCTCCTGCGCTGGCAGCATGAAGGCACCCGTCGCCTCCACGCTGTCGCCGTAGCGCACGTTGTTGCCAGCCTCGCTTGGTGCCGACACCTGCAGCCTGCCGCGACAGTCACGCCAGCCCTCGCCGGTGTTGACGCCCCGCAGCGCCAGCACAAAACGAACTTGCTGCTGTCGCTGTTGTGGCGCGCTGCTGACGACGCCACGGATGCTCGCCCTGCATTCATCCCTGGGCAGCAGCGCCAGGTAGTTCTGCCACGGCGCGACCAGCACGACGGCACCCCAGGCCAATCCAGCCGAGTATAGCCACCAGACCCGCCAGCCATCACCCCCGCGCCAGCACAGCGCCAATCCCAATGACAGCGCAGTCAGGGCACAATAGCGCCAGAGCGGCACCGGAGCCAGTCCCGCCAGCAGGCCACAACCGAACAGCATGGCGCCGGCCATTGCCGGATTGAGGCGGCAGTAATGGCGAAAATCTTGTAATAAAATGCATGTAAAAGATAGCAATGCTTGCTCCATTGTAGCACTATAAATTGCCTTAATGGAGATAAAATTAGCTCAAATGAAACCTAATGCAATTCTCTAAATGAAATAATTAGCAGTAAAACGCAATTGCCCAGTCATTGCTACTAGGAGAGCCGGCTGCTTCACTCTGGCGCGAAGAGACGTGACGTGTCAAGCCAATGTGGCGCCCTTCAGGCGCAATTTTAAGTTGTTGTCACACCCCTGGTTGCGGCGCCCTCCGGGCGCCTCACCAGGGGTTATGCATGGTCCGGCCCTCCAGGCCGAACTTGGCCGATCAGACGACTTGCGTTGTCCGCTTCGGGCCGAAAACCACCATCATTCAGTGGCTATGTTTTTGCGCCGTAGGCGCTTAACCATGCTTAACCCCAGGCTTTAGCCTGGGGACGCAGCCTGCTAACAGACTGTGCCTCGTAGAGGCACCACAGTTTTGGTTATCAATGACTGACGACTGCAGTTATTTGTTGTAAAAATGCACCTTCACGTCGCCCAGCGGTCGCCAGATCACCGGGTCGGTGCAACGGAACCAGACATTGCAGGGGATGCCGAGGGCGGCGGCGAGGTGGGCGACGCCGGTGTCGGCACCCCAGAAACGCGCAGCGTCGTCGCGCAAACCGCATTTTAGCTCTGCCAGCGTGGGGCAGATGACTTCCCGCCAGCGCAAGCGTCGGCGTTGGCATGCCGCACGCATGGGCTCAAGCAGGTCCATGTCGGCTTCACCGAAAGACAACACGAGGTTCAGCGTGTCGCGCTGCAGGCGTTCTTTGGCGGCGTCGGCCCAGAAATCCGGTGGGATGTTTTTGTGTATGGAGCCGCTGCCGGAATGGATCCACAGGGCATTTCGGCCCTGGCCCGAGCGCGGCAGCATGGGCGTGGTAAGCAACTGCGATGGCGCTTCGCAACCCGCGTTGCGGAGGAATTGCAGCGCCGCGTGTGGCGGGTTTGTTGGTCGGGGATCGTGACAGATCAGCTTGCAGCAGTTGACTGGTGGCAGCATGGCTGCACGGGTGAAAAGATGCAGTTCAGCGCCGCGCAGCAACTCAGCCCAGGGTGCTGGGAGTGCTTGCGGGTGACAGGTCACGGCCGGTGCGAAGAGCGCGGCGGCGGCGGCGCTGTCGCTGTCGCTGAAGGACGCGATGGCAAGGTCATCCGGCAACAAGGCCCGGTAGCGCGTGGGAGTAACCAGGTGGAGCTCGCCGCGCTGCGCCAAGGCTCTGAGCAGGGGCAGGGTGAGGATGAAGTCGCCAAGGGCGCCCTGCCTGATCACGACGCTGCGCATGCTGACAGCCTCCTTATGTGCTGGCGGCGGGCATGAGCGTGATGCAGCCGAGCAGCGACTCAGTCCTGCAGATCAAGGGTGGAACGCCAGCGGGGGTTCTTGCGGGAAATGTCCACCGTGTAGGGGCGGGCGTACTGCGGCTCAGTGGAGTGCAGAACGTCCTTGCGCAACGTGTTGGCTATCCAACGCTCAAGCTTGAGAATCAACATCTTGCGGCGCAAACGCCCCTGCATATCGCGGTTGAGAATGCTCGGAATGGTGTTGGTCGTGATGATGTCGTCGATGGCCGGATTGTCCAGGTTCTCTTTCACTTCGGGGGACGAATTGAAGTGCGTGACCACAAAGACCACCCGCCGCGCCTGGGCTTCTTTCAGGCGCTTGCAGCACTCGACAATCGTGTTGCCGGTGCGCACCATGTCGTCAAAGACCACGACTTCCCGGCCGGCGATGTCTTCAAGGCGCGTCGGACTGTCTTCATGGGCCCTGATTTCGACTTTGCGCTCGCCGCTGCGCACTTTGTCCATGATCAACAACGAAGGCTTGGGCGAGCCCAGGAGGGATTTGGACGACTCGTCCATGTATTGGAATACTTCTTCGGTGAAGGGCGTCGCGCCACGGTCGGGCGCGCAGAGAACAAAGCCCCGGCCATCCGGGTACATATTGGCCTCATGGTCAACCAGATAACTGGCGTACAGCTCAGAGGGAGTGAGGTTGAAAAAGTGGCCATTGAAGCTGCGCTTGAAAAGATCCTGCACCGATACTGAGTGGTTGTGCACGGTCAGCACGACATCGACACCGCTGCTGCGCAGCAAGTCGGCATACAGATTGGCCGAAAAGGGCTGACCGTCAAATTTCTTATAGTCGTGCACATTGCGCGTAAAAGTGACATTGCCCTGCGTCACGTTGGGGCCGCGATCCTGGGCGCTGTAGAAGAGATCAGGCTCCACCAGTACCACCCGATCCGCCCCATTGTCTTTCGCCGCCCGCGACACCAGAAAGGTCCGCATCGCCCGCGCATTCCGCGTCAATTCACCACTGCAGGATGACACGATGATCACCGTCTTGCCACGAAGTGACTGGCCGATGTGGTCCAAGTCCTTCTCATCACACAGAAAACGCGGGCAAAACTCCGAGTTGGAAAAATTCTTAATGGCAATCAATTCGGAAATTTCGGTGTCCTGACCGAGGTAGTGTGCGACGTCGCTCGCAAGCGGATCGTCGGAAACAGTACCTACAACGATAAAATCGTCAGTCATTTTCATGCCCTTTCTGCAGGCGACGCCATGCAGTAAGAAAAGTTGAGCCGCGGTGGTGATGGTGCCGCCGCGGCGTTGGGATTATGACATCATCTACTATAACTTGACAAAGACCTGACAGCAAACGGGGGGGAACCCAAGGCCACGCCCCGATTTCCCACAAGACAGGATATGAAGTGCGACAGGCGGAATGGGGGGCTTTTCGCGTTTGCTGCTATGTCGCATGTCTTGTTTCAGACGGCCCTCGACTGTTCTCGACGGCTAGTGACGGCAATCGGGTGATGGCTTGATAACTGTCGTGCCTCTATGAGGCACTGTCTGGTGAGGCTGTCTTCCCCAGGCTGAAACCTGGGGTTATAAAGCATGGTTAAGCGCCTATGGCGAAGTAAGATCCGACGATAGTCGCTTGCTCTCGGCTGACTAATCCGACTGATCCGACTGATCCGACTGATCCGACTGATCAAGTCGACGAGCCGTCCGATCCGTCCGATCGGTCCGATCCGTCCGCGATAAAAGACAGTTGATCCGACTCACCGAACTGCAAGGCAGCCCATTGGTCCCATTGGTCCCATTTGTCCTCATGGTCGTTCCCGGCGCCTTCGTCTGGTCACTCCTCGCCGTTGACCCATTTTCAATATTAATCATATTTTTCCACAACAATAACTTCTTTGCAACGACATTTACAGGCTTGGCGGTCGTTTTTTGCTTGTTTCCGCTAGCAAAAATATGTAAATTAATGACAACGCGGTAAAAGTGTGTCTATGATTAATAAGTGCAATGCCCTTGCCGCCGGCATAGTTTGTGGCGATACCAAGCGTATGGAGGTTCCGTGATGAAACGTAGCAAGTCATTTACTTTGATTGAATTGTTGGTAGTGATAGCGATCATAGCGATTTTGGCGGCGATGTTGTTGCCGGCTTTGTCGAAGGCCCGTGAGAAGGCCCGGGCGATCTCCTGCACATCGAACCAGAAGCAGATTGGCCTGGCGATGACGATGTACGTTGACGATCTCAATGGCCAGTATCCCAATTCGTATTATTTCATCAGTGAGACCATTAACGGCACCTTGTACAGCGGCCGGACGTCCTGGCGTTATGGCATGAAGACCTACTCTGGCGACAAGAAAAGCCTGATATGCCCGTCGGATTCCCGTAACAAGACCGAGCTGGACAGCACGCCGACGACTTTTGTGCCCAGCAGTATTGGCGACAGCAACACGGCGATGCCGGTGTCCTATGCGGCCAACAATGACTTGGTGACGACGGGTTCTGGTTGCACGACGAGTACCGTGATTCGCCCGTCGGAAGTGGCCTTCATGGTTGAGAACTCCTACAGCGGCACCACGGTTGGCAATATGTCCTTGAATATGGGCACGGACGAGGGCACGATCAAATCCAAGATGGGCACGCCTCGTCATAACGGCGGCGGTAACATTCTCTTCTGCGATGGCCATGTCGCCTTCATGAAGTTGGAACAGGTGCTGAGCAGTCGCGTGAAACTGCTGGTCGATGTCAAGAAATAGGCGATAGTACTAGCACGACGGGCTGCCTCACTTTTCGGTTGCCGGTCCTTTTTGACGTGTCGCGAATACCCCCGGGCAGTTTTCTGTACCGGGGGGCTTTTTTCAACGAGGGTTTCGCCAGGTAGGCAAGTCAATTTTGCCATGGCCTAGCATGAAAAATGCATTACAGAGAAAACGCTATGAAAAGCCACCGCATTGCCTTTGTCGCGCCGGGGATCGCCGCGTTGGAAGAGCATGAGCTGCAGACAGCGCTGCCGCCTGGGCACGCCCTGCTCAAGACCGACTGCACGCTGATCAGCACCGGCACCGAACGCGCCAATCTCATGGGCGAGGACAATCTCGGCGCCCCCGGGGCAGCGCGCTTCCCGCGCTACCTGGGCTACAGCGCCGTCGCCAAGGTCATGGCCCTGGCGGCCGACGTGCGCGAGCTGCAGGTCGGCGACCGCGTCGCCGTGTACCACTGCCAGCATGCGCAATACTTGGTCAAGCATTGCCAGGACCTAGTGCGCATTGAGGACGACGCCCTGCCGTCGGCGGAGGCCGTCTTCTGCATTGTCGCGGCCATGGGGCTGCAGGGCCTGCGCAAAGTGCGCCTGGAGCTGGGCGAATCATGCCTCGTTATGGGCCAGGGCCTCCTCGGCATTTTCGCGCTGCAGTGCGCGCGGCTGTCCGGGGCCCTGCCGCTCATGGCGATGGACTTCGTCGCCGAACGCCGGACGCGCGCCTGCGAGCTGGGGGCGGACGCGGCTTGGTCGCCCGACGACCCGGCGCTCGCTGAAGCCGTCCGGCAGCTCACCGGAGGCCGCGGCATTAACACCGTGATTGAAGTGACCGGCTCGCCGGCTGCAGTCAAACAAGGCCTGAAACTCATGGCGCCGCAGGGCCGCATTGCTCTGGTAGGCTGTTCGCGGACGCCGACTGAGCAGATCGATTTTTACAACGATGTGCACCGGCCGGGCATTGTCATCATCGGCGCCCATAATTTTGTGCGGCCGAAGAACGAGTCCCATCCGGGCTACTGGACGATGCGTGACGATATGCGCATGCTGCTGAAGTTCTTTGCCGCCGGCCGGATACAAGTGCGGCCGTTGCTGCGGGAGCAAGTCAGTCCCCACGACGCCCCGGCCGTCTTTACCCGCCTGGCACAAAATGACCCGACGGTGATGGGCACCGTCTTTGATTGGAATCGCTGTTGATGGGGCGGCCCAAAAGACCTGCGACGAAGGGTAACAGCGTAACATTGCAGCAGCTATCAATGAGTTCCATTGCCTCTTTGGCCCCGGTCAGCTTCGCCGACCGGGGCCAAAGAGGCCGAGGAACACGGCTTAGGTTGGCGTCTTACCCAGGGCGGCGCGCACTTTCAGCGCTGCTTGCCCTGGGCTATCTTAGGGCGCGCTTTCAGCGCTTCTGCCGCTTCGCGGCGATACAAAGCGGCGATGACATAAGGCTGTTTGGTTGAAACAACAAGCGCCAGGAAAATCGTTAAGCTATAAGCATTGGGCCCTTAGCCCCGTGCGTCTCAGCGCAATAGAACCTCGCCTCGCCCCGCTGGTTGTCTGCGTGGCGCTGCCCGAAATGAAATAGTTGACACCGATGCCCAAATACGAATCATTGCCAAGCACTTCTCTGCGATCAACCTTCATGCATCGGTATCACCTGCGGGTCGTACTCATCATTCTGGCGACGGGGCTGTATTTTCTGGCGAATATCCAGCGCGTGGCAATTCCCGGGGCCATCTTCAGCATTCTGCAGCAGGACCTCGGGGCATCGGCGCCGGCGATCACCGCGCTGGGATCGTCTTTCATGTACATCTACGCTTGTTGCCAGCTGATCGCCGGCGTGCTGGTCGGTCGCTATGGCGGCATCCGCGTTATGCTGGTCGGCGCGCTGTTTTTCTGCCTGGGGTCCTTTATTTTTCCCTACTCATCGAGCATGCCGTGGCTGTATTTCAGCCGGGCGCTGGCCGGGCTCGGCGCCAGCTCGCTGTATCTCAGCCTAGTCAAGGAAATCAAACACAGCAGCAGCGACAAGAATTTTTCCATTCTGCTGTCCTTCATGGTCCTGTCGGGATTTTGCGGCGGCATTGTCGCCAACGCGCCCTTTGTGGCTTGCGTGGAGATGATCGGCTGGCGTCGCCTGATGCTGGTGATTGCGCTGCTATCCATGGCGTTGTATGCGCTGTTTGCGCTCTGCAGTCGCGGCGTGCGCAAGCCGCCGGTGCGGCCGGAATCGCGTTTCAACCTGGCCGATTTCATCGGTGTATTTCGTGGGCGGCATAATCTGCACGTTTGCACCTTCAGCGGCGTCAACTTTGGCATGTACTACGTCATTCAGACAGTCATCGGCAAGAAATTCATTGAGGACTACTGCGGCATCAGCTCGAACCATGCCGCGCTGATTTTTTCACTGATGGCCATCCTGTCGGCGTTGTCGGGCCTAACCTTTGCGACCCTGAGCCGCATGCTGGGCAACCGCCGCTGTCTGTTTTTGCGCATTGCCGGCGTGATGGGCATCATCGACTTCTCAATCATCGTGCTGCACTTGGTCATGGACTGGCGTTCGCCATACCTGGTGGTGTTTTTCTGTCTCCTGGCGCTGACGGCCAGCACCGCGGCCATCACCGTGCCGCTCATGCACGAAACCAACGACCCGGACAAGGCCGGCAGCGCCGTCAGCATCATGAATTTTGCCACCTTCATCTCCGTGGCCATCCTGGGCAACGCCGTGGGCTACTTGATGAATCTCTATGCGCCGCTGCGTGACGCGTCGGGCGTGCTGGTGTACAGCCGCGCATCTTACCTGGCAGTGTTCCTCGCCCTCCTGGCACTGTCCTTCTTCTCAGCTTACAGCTCGTGGCGCCTGCAGGAGACCATGGGCAAACGCCGAATAGTCCAGTGAGCGCCACAAATACTGCGGATTTTCGGCGGGCGTTTGGGGTCGAGACTGCCGGCGGTTATCTTATGGCTGCGCCGCTCACGGCGCGGGCTGAGAATGAGAGGGCAATTGAGGCGCCATCGCGCACCACGCCGTTTATTACTGGCACGGAGGACCATCATGAACAATCAAGACATGATTATTCGCATTCTTTTGGCAATCATCTTCCCGCCCTTGGCGGTCTATGACAAAGGTTGCGGGACTATCCTGCTGATCCTACTGTTGACTTGTCTGGGATGGTTGCCGGGCACGATTGTGGCCCTGCTGATCTGCCTAAAGAAGAAAAGCTGAACACAAGCACGGCGCCGATCACCACGATACCAACCGTGTTCCCCGTCACTATGATCAGGAGTACCATGCCGATATCTCGACTTATGCGCATCGCTATCGCCCTCGTCGCTACCGCCGCGTTGTTGCGCGGACAGATTGACACGGAAAATGCCGACCCGCTGCGCAATATCTTCGAGATGGCTCGGCAGTTCGAGATACCGGTGATGACGCAGCCTGACTGGGCCCGGCGGGAAGACGCGCCGCGCTTCCGCATGGCGTGGATCACCGACCTCCATATCACCAACGTCACCAGCCGCACCCTGGTCACCGCGGCCTGTCACGCCATCCGAGACGACATCAAACCGAATTTCACCATCGTTACTGGCGACAACGCGGGCTATTACTGGGACCTCAGCGATGCCGAAAAGAAGGAGCCCGTCGGCATCCGCCGGCACCGCTGGCTGAAACGGTTTCTGGACAGCGAACTGGCCGTGCCCTACGTCGTCGTTCCCGGCGACAACTGGCCCTGGGATTTCGAGAAGATCTTCGGCGCGACCCACTACAGCTTTGATTTCGGCGGCTGGCATTTCCACTTCGCCAGCACGGACAACCAGGCCATCGGCGTTGAAGGCTGCGTGACCTTCTCGCCGGCAAGCTGGGAGTGGATGGAAAGCGACCTGGCCAATGCCGTCGCCAAACCGACGCTCTTCATCAACCACGAGCCACTGTGGCCACCGAGCTTCCTCGATGCCCTGCCGGCAACCCAGATGATCGTCCGCAACCCCAATGTCCTGGCAGTCCTCAGCGGACACCTGCACCTCGATCTGGAATTCCAGCGGGACGGCTGGCGGCAGTTCGTCGCGCCCGCCATCGGCCGCAGCCACCGCGCAGGCTTCAAAGTGGTCAATTTCTACCCCGACGCGCTGATCATCGAGACCTACGAATGGCAGGAAAGTAAGCAGGCATTCCTGCCAGCGGCCAAATGGCAACAACAACCCGTGCCGGAAAAATACCGCGACGCCCTCGCCGGGCCCGCAATCGCCGGCTTCACCCCGGAAAACCGCCGGGAAATGCCCCCCCAGGCAAAATACGTGGACAAGACCCTCGGCCAGCGCGCCAAGGAACTCAACGTCAATATGATGACCTTCATCATGAGCTTCGGCGTCGGTAAACTCCTGGGACAGTAATGAGGGCCCAACGTCCTGGCAGGGCGGACACAGAGGTCCGCCCCGATGGCATTCGCCGATACTCGATGGCTTTGTAACCGGTCACCCATTGAGAACGGACGCCCAGGCATGTCGCCGACGTCAACCCCGGGTAAGTAAGTGAGTTCCATTGCCCCTTTTGCCCCAGTCAGCTTCGCCGACTGGGGCAAAAGAGGCCGAGGAACACGGACGTAGTCGCCGTTGTACCCAGGGCGGCGCGCGCCTTCGGCGCTGCTTGCCCTGGGCTGGTATGTTTCGCGCTTTCAGCGCTTCTGCCGCTTCGCGGCCAGGGAAACGGGCGCGTTTGACTCAGCCAGAAGCTCTGTGGCTTAATTATCAATGGGTGACCGATTACAGACCCGGTGTCATTTTGTCCTTTCTGCCCTTGCCTTCCACGCTGCCCGCGTTAGCTTATTACGTTTTTGTTTTTTGTAATAAAATCAGCGGGCATTTTTGGGGACGGACGGCATGGCAGTAGATGATAGCCTAGTGAGAAAGTATCGCCGTCATGGCCTGGCCATGGCGGCCTTTGTGTGTGCGGTGGTATTTGCGGCTGATGATCTCACCGTGGTGGCGCCTGCCTCATCCCCGCTCTCGCCCCCGCCCCCCGTGCCGGCGTTGGAGCTGGAGACGCTGACGGTAACCGGCACGCCGTTGCGGCGGCGGGTAACCGATGTGACCTCGACGGTGAGCGTCATTGACGAAGCGGCGATAGACGCGTCGAATGCTGATTACGTCATGGACATGATCGACCAGCTGCCCGGCGTGTACACGCGCAAAGAGGGCGTGTATGGCCGCCATGCCATTGAGTTGCGCGGCCTGGGCAGTAATTGTCGGCGCATCCAGACGCTGGTAGATGGCCGGCCGGAGAAGATGTCCTTGTTCGGTTGCACGGTGACGCAGACCCTGCCACTGGCGAATGTCGAGCGCATTGAAGTCGTTCGCGGGCCAGAATCCGTGTTGTATGGTTCGGACGCCATGGGGGGCGTCGTGAATATCATCACCAAGCGCCGGGAGGACGAGGGTTTTGAGAGCAGCGTGTTGACGTCGTATGGCTCCAACAGCACTGTGCATAGCGTGCTGCGCCACGGCGGCAAAATCGGCGCTTTCGACTACTACGGCACCTACGACCGCAAGCAGACTGACGGCCATCGCGCGAACTCGGCCTACGAGGCTGACTTCGGGTCGCTGCGCCTGGGCTACCAGCTTGACGAGGTCTGGCGCGCGGAGCTCTCCGGCCAGTTCTTCCGGGACAAAGGCGAGGATCCCGGGCCCGTAACGGCTCCCTACACCCATGACGACGTGATGAAGTACAAACGCTGGTCTTGGAACGCGAATCTGCTGGGCAACTGGGACAACGGCACGGCCTTCTCCTTCACGCTCTATAACAACTCCGGTACCCACCGCTTTCACATGCCAAGTATCGGCGACTACTGGTATTCCGACGACCGCACGACGGGCACGCTGACCAAGTTGTCGCTCACGCTGCACGACGACGACCGCATCCGCGACGTCCTTACCCTCGGCCACGACTACCAGTACCAATGGGCCGAACCGCGCTCAGCGTGGGTCCGCTACGCGAAAGCGTCCTACGGCCCCGGCGCCAATTTCATGGATTTCGGCCCCTATAGCACCCACAGCCACGACTTCTTTGCCTTCAACGAACTGACCATCGGGCCAGTCGTCAACACCGTTGGCCTACGCATGCATTATGACAACCACCGCCACGAGTGGGAAGCCCTGCCCCAGCTTGGCCTGCTCTGGCATGTCAACGCACGCACGGCCCTGCGCGGCAAAATCGGCAAAGGCTTCCGCTTGGCCAAATACAGCGAGCTGCACCTCTTTCCGGCCCACAATGAGGACCTCGACCCCGAGGAAGTCTGGAGCTACGAACTGGGCCTGACCCACGATCTAACGGACTGGCTGAGCCTGGCCATCACGGGCTTCTACATGGACGTCCGCAACGAAGTCCAGACCGTGCCCAATCCCAAGCCGCCGCCGGCCAGCATCAATGTCAATTCCGACGATTACACCATCCGCGGCATCGAGAGCACACTGACCATCAAGCCCTGCGCCGGGTTGCTGGCCGAGTTTAGCTATACCTATATGGACATTGAGGACCCATCGGGCAGCAACCACGCCAACCGCCAGGGCAAACCCGAGTCGGTATTCAACGGCGTCGTCAGCTACACCTGGCGCGACCTGCGCCTGTCCATGGAAGGCAAGTACGTCACCGGCCTCTATGATGCCAACCTCCTGGCCGGCAGCGCGGTGGAAAAAGTCGACGACTTCTTTGTCGCCAACGCCAAGCTGTCCTACCAGCTGCGGGAGGGCCTAGAGCTCTTCGCGGGCGTGGACAATCTCTTCGACAAGGACTACGAGGAAATTCCCGGCTATGTCATGCCGGGCATCACCGCGTTCTGCGGTATGAAAATGGAATTCTGATGCAAACGGGCAAGAAACAACTCATAGCTGCTGGCGCCCTGTTCTGCGCGCTGTGGCTCTGCGCGGCCGTTGCCGTAGCCGAGCCTCTGCAGGTGCTCTGCACGACCACGCAGCTTGGCGCGGCGACGATGGCCATCGGCGGCGACGCCGTGGCAGTAACGACGATCATTCCCTTCGGAATGTGCCCCGGCCATTTTGACCTCAGCCCCCGCCAGGCCGAGAAACTCCGCCAGGCCGACCTAGTGCTCTTTCACGGCTACGAGCGCTTCCTCACTACCCTCGCGGCCAGCATGCCCGACATGGCCAGCCAGCGCGTCGACGTCGCCGGCAACTGGATGATACCAACCGTGCATCGACAGGGCGCCATCGCCGTCGCCGCGATGCTCAGCGCCAGATGGCCCGAACTGCGCGAGCATTTCACCAACAGGCTCGGGCAGTATCTGCAGGCTATCGACGACGCCGTCGCCACGCAAGCGCCGGTCGTCGCCGCACTGCGCGATCGGGCGGTGCTCAGCGCCGCCATGAACAGCGATGTCGCTGCCGACTTGGGCTGCGCAGTCGCCGGGGTCTTCCCGCGCGACGAAGGGCTCTCCGCGCAAAAATTAGCCACGCTGATCAGCGCCGGCAGAAAGGCCGGCGTGTCACTGGTGATCGACAATCTCCAGAGCGGCGGCAAAGGCGGCGCGGCCATCGCCCGCGAGCTCGGCGTGCCCGTGGTCGTACTGACCAATTTCCCCACGCCCGACGGCTATCCCGCCGCTCTCCGCCAGAACGCCGCCGCGCTGCTAGCCGCGCTGGCGCCTACGGAGGCCGCGCCATGACGACACCGGCGACACGCGAGCAGGGCGCTCCTATGGCCGTCGCCACGCCCAGCGCACCGGCGGCCAGCACGCAGGGCGCTCCTCCCCTGTGCGAGTTCCGGTCGGTCGACGTGCGCATTGGCCGTCAGCCGGCATTGTGCGACCTCAGCTTCAGCATTGCCGGCGGCGACTTCCTGGCGCTGGTCGGCAGCAACGGCTCGGGCAAGACCACGGTTATCCGCAGCATCCTGGGTTTTTTGCGACCGCAACACGGCGCCGTGCGAGTCTTCGGCATGGATCCGGCCGGCCGCCAGCGCCGGCTGGTGCGGCAGCGCATCGGCTACGTCCCGCAGAATCCCGCCATGGATATGCGCATGCCCATCTGTGTTCGCGATCTGGTCAGCATCGGCCGTTGCGCCCATGCCGGCGCAGGCCGGCGCCTCGGTGGGGCGGATCACGCCGCAATTGACGCCGCGCTAGCGGCCGTGGGCATCAGCCAGCTCGCCGCGCGGCCGCTGGGGCAGCTTTCCGGCGGCGAGCGCCAAAAAGCGCAGATCGCCCGCGCGCTGTGTCAGGAACCCGCGTTGCTCTTATTGGACGAACCGACCAGCAACCTCGACGCCGCCGCCCAATGCGACTGTATGGACCTGCTCTCACGGCTCTACGCCGAGCGGCGACTGCCGATAGTTCTGGTCATGCACGACATCGCGGCGCTGCCGGCGACCTGTACGCGGGCATTGGTGCTGCAGCATGGCCGCGTGGCCTACGACGGCGCCTTTACGGGGCTGTATGAGGACGAGGTCCTGCGCTACATTTACGGCCCCCATCCCCTGGCCGGCCTGCGGGCCATGCGCCAAGCCTGTGATGATGGTGATTCTAGGCGACACCATGATTGAGCTCCTGCACATGTCATTCATGCAAAACGCCGTCCTGGCGAGCGTTTTTGGCGGCGTTTGTCTGTCGGCCATCGGCGTCTGCGTGACCCTGATGGAAATCCCTTTCCTGGGCATCTGCATGTCGCATTCGGCCTTTCTCGGCGCCATCGTCGGCCTGACCTGCGGCTTCAATCCCCTGCTGGGCGCGCTTTTGGCCTGCGGCCTGACGGGCCTGCTGGTCGGTCCCATCGCCGACCACGCGGGCACCAGCTCGAACAACATCCTCGGGATCATCTTTTCGGCGGCCATGGGCCTGGCCTTTCTCCTGCTGGCGCGGCTGCCCGGGCCCAAAAGCGAGGCGATGAATCTCATCTGGGGCAGCATTTTGACGATCAGCCGCACGGAAGTCGCGGTGCTCGGCGCCATCACCGCTGCTGTCGTACTGCTTCTCGCCGTCTTCTACAAAGAGATCCGGGCAGTGCTGTTCAACCGCGAGATCGCGGCGGCTAGTGGCATTGCCGACGGCGTTTTCTACTACGGCATCATCGTCATCTCGGGATTGGTGGTCAGCGCCAGCCTGAACATCGTCGGCGGGTTGCTGATTGCGTCGCTGCTGGTGAACCCGGCCAATGCGGCCAACCAGCTGTGCACGCGCCTGTGGACGCTCTTTGTGGTCGCGGCGCTGATCGCCGTGGGGTCGTGCCTGATCGGCCTGGCGCTGTCATACTGCTTTGAAGTCCCCACGGGTGCCGTGATTGTCCTGGTGTCCTCGGCGGCCTTTCTCGCCGCTTTCATCTTTTCACCGCGGCGCCGGCACAGCGGCGCTGACAAGGAGTTGCCATGAGCGAGCAAAAAAACAGCGGGCTGTATCACGAGCGGCGGGAATTCTTCAATGAGCGGGCCGAGCGCTGGCTGGACCTGTGCTATCTTGATCCGGCGACGGAGCAGCATAGCCTGCATGACCCGCAATTCGCACGGCTTTTCGAGGAGGTCAAAGTGCCGGCGGACGGCGTAGTGCTGGACGTCGGTTGCGGCAGCGGCGTGGTCGTGCCCTACATCCTGCCGCTGCTCTCGCCAACCGCGCGGCTCGTCGAGGTGGATTACGCCGAGAAAATGATCGCGGAGAATCGCCGGTTGCACCGCGATCCGCGCATCAGCTTCATGGCCTGCGATGCGCTGGCCATCGATCTGCCGCCCGGGTCAGTGGACATGGCCCTGTGCTTCTCATGCTTCCCGCATTTTGAAGACAAACCCGCCGTGGTCAAGGGCCTCGCCAATCTCCTGCGCAACGGCGGCCAGCTGGTCATCGCGCACTTCAATTCGGCACACGAACTCAATCACCACCATCGCAAATTCGGCCCCGTGCAACACGATATGCTGCCCGACGAAATGACCATGCGCGCAATGATCGCCGACGCCGGACTCGCGCTGGAATGCTTCATCGACCAAAGCGGCTTCTACCTCATCAAAGCATGGAAGTAGGGGCGGACTTGCGTGCCCGCCCTAGTCGCGTGCCGCCGATTGCCGCCGCCATTGATTTTCGTAGGGGCGGACTTGCGTGCCCGCCCTAGTCGCGTGCCGCCGATTGCCGCCGCCATTGATTTTCGTAGGGGCGGACTTGCGTGTCTGCCCTAGTCGCGTGCCGCCGATTGCCGCCGCCATTGATTTTCGTAGGGGCGGACTTGCGTGCCCGCCCTAGTCGCGTGCCGCCGATTGCCGCCGCCATTGATTTTCGTAGGGGCGGACTTGCGTGTCTGCCCTAGTCGCGTGCCGCCGATTGCCGCTGCCATTGATTTTCGTAGGGGCGGACTTGCGTGTCTGCCCTAGTCGCGTGCCGCCGATTGCCGCCGCCATTGATTTTCGTAGGGGCGGACTTGCGTGTCTGCCCTAGTCGCGTGCCGCCGATTGCCGCTGCCATTGATTTTCGTAGGGGCGGACTTGCGTGTCTGCCCTAGTCGCGTGCCGCCGATTGCCGCTGCCATTGATTTTCGTAGGGGCGGACTTGCGTGTCTGCCCTAGTCGCGTGCCGCCGATTGCCGCCGATTGCCGCCGAATGTTTTTGCGCCGTAGGCGCTTTACCATGCTTAACCCCAGGCTTTAGCCTGGGGAAGACAGCCTACCAACAGGCAGTGCCTCGTAGAGGCACCACAATTTTGGTTATCAATCACTCCTATGAAACCGATGCTCTTCATTTAACGGTATCCATGGCACTTGTTCAACCAAGCAACCTTTTCTCGTCGTGCATTTCCGCCGCGAAGCGGCAGAAGCGCTGAAAGCGCGAAACATACCAGCCCAGGGCAAGCGGCGCCGAAGGCGCGCGCCGCCCTGGGTAGCGCGCCCTCTACGCTCGTGTTCCTCGGCCCCTTTGGCTCCAGTCGGCGAAGCTGACTGGAGCCAAAGGGGCAATGGAACTCACTGGCTTGCCTGGGGTTGACGTCGGCGGCATGTCGGGCATCCAATATCAATGACTCCTATGAAACCCGCTGCCGCACAGGACGGCGGAAATCAAGGTCGAATGGCTGGGCGGCGGCGGGCCGTGGGTTTCCTGCAAATTGTCCCCGGTGTTTTCCCCACCGGGGGGGACTGATTGATTACATTTTTCGGACATTTCGTCGTTGTATGGGTCTACGATTACCCATGGGTGGGTTATGCTATAAGCCAACGCGTAATCCTGGCGGCGTAGCGGTGCGCCGCTTGCCGCCCAAACTACCACAAGATGATGAAAGCTAAGAGAAGCGCAGATGAAGAAGCAAAATGCAGATGCTATACAGGATCGCGTGCAGGCGATGCTTGCCGCAGCGGTGGCTGCGGGGGATGCGATTGGCTGCCAGGCCGCGGCCTATGTCGACGGCGAGCTGGTGGTCAACGCCTGCGCCGGCTGGCTGGATGAGTCCCACAGTCGGCCCGTCGGCGACGACTCGCTTTTTGCAGTGTATTCCACCGGCAAGGGCATTGCCAGCACGGCCTTTTTGCGACTCGTCGAACGCGGTCTGATCGGACTTGATCAGCTTGTGGGCGACATCTGGCCGGAGTTTGCCTGCAATGGCAAGGAAGCTACCACGGTTCGCCACATTCTGCAGCACCGCTCGGGCGTGTGCATCCGGACGCCTTACGACAGCATTCCGCAAATCGCCGACTGGGAGGAGATGTGCCGCCGCGTCGCCGCGGTGAAGCCGGTGTTTGCGCCCGGCAGCACCACGCGTTACCAGACCATCAACTACAGCTGGCTGCTCTGCGAACTCGCCCAGCGCGTGACGGGCAAGCCCTTCCGGCAAATTGTCGCCGAAGAGGTATTCCAGCCAGCCGGCATGGCCAATATGTTCTTTGGCGTTCCCGACGCAGCCCTGCCGCGCGTGGCGAGGGTCTATCGCGGGGCCGGTATGCCGCCTATTCCCGCGCAGCCGCCGTGCTGGGATTATTCCCTGGAAGAAATCATGAACACCCGTGTCATTCAGCAGGCCTGTCTGCCGGGCTTCAATTGCATCACTAATGCCATCGATCTGGCAAAGCACTACTCGCTACTGCTGGATTGCGCTGGTGACAGCCGCTTGCTGTCCAAAGCGATGGTCCGCGATGCCTGCGTCATGACCTTGGCGCCAAATGACCCGCCGCCCGCATCGCGAGCCAGCTGGGGTACCCACGGCCTGGGCTATGCCGTCGCCGATCCCGATGAAAACGACGTCGCCCGCTATTTCGGCCACGGCGGCTATGGTGGACCCGACGGCGGCGCCTGGCAACCAGGACGTATGGCCTTCGGCCTCACCGGCAATCTCATGGGCCCAACCGGCAAACTCCGCAATGACGTCGTCAGCGTCATCAAAAAGGCCTGCGCCCAATGAAGTAACCATGCGCAAGATCATTCGCCGGCGATTGCCGCATGCTATGTGAAGAGCATTGCTCCTATGAAATCCGCTGCCTGGTTAGCCACCCATGTGTAATGGCTGGGCGGCGACTGGCCGTGGGTTTCCTGCATATTGTCCCCGGTGTTTTCCCCACCGGGGTGGTTACTCCTATGAAACACGCTGCCGCAAAGGTCGGCGGAAATCAAGGTCGAATGGCTGGGCGGCGACTGGCCGTGGGTTTCCTGCATATTGTCCCCGGTGTTTTCCCCACCGGGGTGGTTACTGACTGATTACTAAATGAAGAGCATTGACCTGATCGGTCCGATCCGTCCGATCCGTCCGATGATCCGCCTGCCGGTACATGCCGGGGCGCTTTCCGTAGGGGCGGACCTGCGTGTCCGCCCCAATCGCGTGCCGTCGCGTGCCGTTTTGTTCGCGGATCGGTCTGATCGACTGTCTTTTTTCGCGGATCTGTCTGATCTTCTGTCTTTTGTCGCGGACGGATCGGACTGATCGGACCGATCGGACCGATCCGACGACTTGATCCGTCCGATCCGTCCGATCAGTCCGATGATCCGTCCGATGATCCGTCCGATGATCAGACCGATGATCAGACCGATGATCAGACCGATGATCAGTCCGATGATCAGACCGATGATCAGACCGATGATCCGTTATTACTGCTGATCGTCGGGGAGGGCGATGGCGGTGTCTTCTTCGAGGAGATCGTCGACATCATCGGCGTCGGCGGCTTGTGCCGCGGCTGTGGTAGCGGTGCCGCCCTGGTGTTCGGGGAGGTTCTCGCGGATTTTGGTGATCAGGCGGTTTTGCAGTTCGAGGTCCTGCTCGATGGCCTTTTTAGTTTGTTCGCGGCCCTGGCCGACTTGGACGTCTTCGAAGGAGAACCACGAGCCGCGTTTTTCGAGCAGCTTCATATCGAGGGCGACATCGAGGATTGACCCAGCGCGGGATATGCCCTCGTCGTACATGATGTCGAATTCGCATTCGCGGAAAGGCGCGGCCAATTTGTTCTTGACGACCTTGACTTTCACGCGGCTGCCCTGGGCTTGGCCATCGGGGGCCTTGATGGTGGCGATGCGGCGGATGTCCAGGCGGATGGACGCGTAGAATTTGAGGGCGCGGCCGCCGGTGGTGGTTTCGGGGCTGCCGAACATCACGCCGATTTTTTCGCGGATCTGGTTGGTGAAGACCACGCAGGTGCGGCTTTTGCTGATGATGGCGGTGAGTTTGCGCAGTGCTTGCGACATCAGTCGCGCCTGCAGGCCGACGTGGCTGTCGCCCATCTGGCCCTCGATTTCCGCGCGGGGAACGAGCGCGGCCACGGAGTCGATCACGAGCACATCAATGGCGTTGCTGCGCACCAGCGTGTCGGTAATATTCAGGGCGTCTTCGCCGCAGTCCGGCTGGGAGATGAGCAGGTCGTCGGTATTGACGCCAATGATTTTGGCGTAACGTGGGTCGAGCGCGTGCTCGGTGTCGATGTAGGCGCAGACGCCGCCGGCGCGCTGGGCATTGGCGACGACGTGCAGACAGACGGTGGTCTTACCGGACGACTCCGGTCCGAAGATTTCAAGCACGCGGCCACGAGGGAAGCCGCCGACGCCCATGGCGATGTCCAGCGCCATCGCGCCGGAGCTGATCACCGGCACGGCGTCGTGCGTCTGGTCGCCCAGGCGCATGATGGAGCCTTTGCCGAATTCCTTCTCGATTTGGCCGAGTGCCAGTTTCAGATTGCGGTCGCGCTGGTCGCCGCTGTTGGCGGTGGTCGTTTCTTTGGCCATGGTGGGTACTCCTTTGTTGCTCGGATGCTGTCAGACAAAACAATACGTTTTACATGTGAAAAGCGATGCCCGCCGGCGCCTCAGCCGATGGTGTTATTTTCCAGAAGATGTTCAATTAAGAGGTTCATGCCGGCGATGGCGCTGCGCATGCGCACGGTGTCGCGCAGGCCGTTGAAATGCATGCTGCGCACATCGCGCCAGCCAGGGCCGATGGCGCCGATCACGACGGTCCCCACGGGCTTCTCTGCCGTGCCGCCGCCTGGGCCGGCGATGCCGCTGACGGCGATGCCCACGGTTACGCCGTAGTTCGCCACCAGGCCGCTGAGCATGGCGTGGACGGTTTCTTCGCTCACGGCGCCGTGGCGGGCGAGGGTCTCGGCCGGCACGCCCAGCAGGCGCGTCTTCCATTCATTGGCGTAGGTCACGACCGCGCCGGCAAACCACGCGGAAGAACCTGGTATGTCGGTCAGTGCGGCTGCGATGCCGCCGCCGGTGCAGGATTCGGCCGTGGCCATCACCAGGCCGCGCTCACGGAGGAGCCGCCCGAGGTAGGCGGCAGCACAGGGGCAGTCCTCCGGCAGCAGCAGGCCGCCAAAGGCGCTGCGCAGGGCCGCGATGGCGGCCGGCAAATCGCCGCCCTGGTCGCGGCGGCGTTTGCTGACGCGGACCATGATGTTGTCGTGCTTGATGCAAAACGCCAGGTGGAGGCCGTGGTCGTTACCGAGGGCCTCGTGTACGGCTTTTTCCACCCGCGACTCAGGCCGGCAGCAGACGTGCAGGGTGACGGCGTCCCAGTCCGCGGCCTGCTGCCGGAGCATGGGCACGACCTCGTTGTCCACCATCGGACCCATTTCGCGCGGCGGTCCGGGTAGCAGAATCCAGCGGCTGGAGCCGTCTTGCAGCATCAAGCCGGGGGCCGTGCCGTTGCGGTTGGGGATGATCTGAGCCCCGGCGGGGACCTGCGATTGGATGTCCAGCGCGTCCGATGGCAGGACCCGGGCGCGAAGGCCCAGGTAGGCCTGAATGCCCGCGCGGACATTTTCGTCCAGCGACAAGGCCCGGCCGAGGAATTTGGCGACGGTGGGCCGGGTGAGGTCGTCCCGCGTCGGCCCCAGGCCGCCCATCACGAACACGACGTCGGCGCCGCGGCAGAGGGACAAGGCCCGCAGGATGGCCTCCTCGTCGTCAGGTACACAGTGTTCTTCGCTGAGTGCCAGTCCGATCTGCGCCAGGCGATCGCCAAGAAAGGCCAAGTTCGTGTTGACGGTATCGCCCGACAACAACTCGTCGCCTACACAGATGATGCGGATGTCCATACGTTTGCTATTCTCCCGGTTTATGGCGAATAAATATTATATGGTTTTGCTACTCTGTCAAATGAAAAGTAGCATATTTTTTTTAGTATGTTTTGCGCCCTTGGCCGCCGCGTGATTCCCCGCGTCCACATGCCGCCGCGTTCAGATGCCTTCGCCGACAGCCATGGCGCAGGCGTAGTTGCGCTCGTGGGAAATGCTGACGTGGATGTGGACGATGCCCAGGGCGCGGGCCGTTTCGGCGCCATTGCCGTGGAGTTCGACGACGGGCTTGCCGTCCTGCCGGTTGCAGAGCACGATGTCCGTCCACGCGCATTGGGCGCAGATGCCGGTGCCAAGGACTTTGGCGACGGCTTCCTTGGCGGCCCAGCGGCCGGCGTAGTAGTTGAGCCGGCCGATGTCCGATACGGGTGCGCGGCTTTGTTCATCGGCGCTGAAGACGTGATCGAGAAAGTGCTTGCCGTAGCGATCGATGGAGCGGCGGAAACGCTCCAGGTCGACGATGTCAATGCCAGTGCCGAGTATCATCTCGCCTGCGCTCCGATTTCCCGGGTGTGGTCACAGCGCCCTGCGGTTGGCGACCCATTTCTTGGCGTTTTCCTGGTATTCCCGGGCCTTTTGGCTGTCGGTCATTTCTTCGAGGAAGCGCTTGTAGAGATTGAAGAAGATGGTTTGGAAGATGAAGAGGTTCGTCATGCGTTCCTCGAAGATGCTTTCGGGGTCCATGGCCTCGCCTTCGGGCATTTTGAGGCCGCGGAAGACGAAATCCGAGTCGACGGTGACGGCCCATTCTTCACCGGGGTTGCGGGCGAGGATGAGCTTGGCGCGCTTGAGTTTTTTGCCGACCATCAAGGCGGCTTTGGCCTCGGCGCTCTGGGTGGGCAGGCCCTTGCGGATGACGCTTTCGACGGCGCCGGCGCCGTCTTCGTCACTGACCAGCACCAGCGGCCCCTCGATCATCATGCTGAATTCGCCAATCTTTGTCGGCGGCAGCACGCCGCCGCGTTCTTCCTGGAAGAACCAGAGCCAGGTCAGGAAGTTCTCGCCGAGGCTGCCGTTGGGGCGTTCGTCGGCGCGGTCGGGGTCGGGCGAAATGCCCAGCGCTGGGATGCTCGCTGGGTCCAGCTCAAAACGCTCGGCAGCGACGACGTCGGGCGTGTAGGGCAGGGGCTCGAAGCCGATGCTTTTTTTGAAGAAGCCGAGGAACATATCCAGCTGGTTGGCCGACGTGGCGCTGGTGTAGAGGAGGTTTTCGGTGCAGTCGATGGCGAAGTACATGCCGGAGATTTGCGGCGGCATTTTGGGCAGGAGCCGTTGCTGGACTTCCTCCTTGATGGTCTTGCGTTCCTTGCGGCCGAGGCGCTCGTGGCCTTTTTCCGCCATACGGGCCAGTTCGACCATGCGGCATTCGGCGGTGAGCAACGACGACGGTATTTTGCGCTCGGCCTGGCGCAGGCAGAGGTGGTAGAAGCCGGCGGCGCGGATGGTCTCGTCGCTGATGTTGCTGTCCAGGAGATGCCGTGGTGACACCCAGCCCCACTGGGGCTCGTCTTTGATTTCGTCCAGCGCGCGGGCGGCATATTCGGCGAAGCGCTCAATGCTGTCGGTGGGCATGGGCTCCGGCAGGCTGCAGATGCGGAAAGTGATATTACCCTGATCAAATGGCATGGGACATCTCCAGAATTCTCTTGGCGGTGACAGGCAAACGCCGGCTTGGCGCCGGCGTGGTCGAGGCGGTGAAAATGAGGTCAGGCGCGCCGTGGCGGCGGCCGTCGGGCAGTCTCTAAGTGTAATGCGAAAACGGCGAAATTCCACAGCCGGCGGGCTGCCGCATCATTGCGCCTGGGGCGCAGTCGGCGGCGCAGCGGCGGGTATGGCGAGAAGCTCGTGGCGGCCGTTGATGGTGATGTCCAGGCCGCTGTCGCCGAGGGCGACTTGGGCGGCGTGGCCGTCGCCGCTGATAGTGACCCGGCCATCGCTGAGCAGCGCGTTGAGGTCGCGCGGCTGGTCTTTGGGGGTGGGTATGAGTAGCGTGACCAAGTCCCAGTCGGTGCACGCCTCGGCGGGCGCGACCTGCAGTTCCAGAGCGCTGCCGGGTTTGCCCTCGCCGGCGCCCCCGGGATTGTACGCGTACTGGCGGTGCATGATGCCCGGGTTGATCTGCGTGGCCAGTGGCGTCGCGCTCAGGCAGTGGATGGCCATGTCCGCCAGGGGCCGGCGCAGCAGCCAGCAGTTGGGCGCGACCGCGCTGAGCTCGGTGTGGCCGTCGAGATTGTGGACATGCCAGAAACTGTCGTAGCGATGCGCGTCGGCGCCGCGCAGCCGGTCCCAGATCAGCCAGTAGCCGGCTTCGCGCACGAAGATCACTGTGCGCCGGACGCTGTGCATGGCCGGCTGGTAGCAGCCGGCGGCCTCGCTGGCCATGACATCGACGAATTCGCCGGCCGTGGTCAGCAGCGGCACCGCGCGCGGCTCGCCCGCGACGTGCTGGGGCTGCTGACTCTTTGCGGGGAAGAGCTGGTTTTTGCCGTCGATGGTGATGGTATTTCCGGAGCGCGTGAGCATGTCCCATTCGCGCCGCATGGCGCCGCGGTAGCTCGAATGGCCCGGGTTCACCAGCAGGTACTCGCCGAAAGCGGCGAGGACAATGCCGTTGCGATAAGGCCGGTGGTGGCTGAAGCCGACGCGCGTGCGCCCGCCGGAGAGCATGGCCATGACTTGCGCGCCTGGCGACCAGCCGCTGCGGATGTAGCAGTCGCCATTGGCGAAGGCCCGCACCAGCGGCAGGTCCTCAAGTGGGCGGGGCGCCGGCGGCGCCGTGAGGTCGTGGGTTAGCACCCGGTATTCCCATTTGTTGGTGTCGCCGGTGCCGCCGAGGCGGCGATTGAGTTCGACGGCGCGGCCAGAGCCCGTGAGGGCCGCCAGAAAGATCAGCTCGGTGGTGCCGGTGCCGGCAAACTGTGCGCCGTCGTGAAAGAGCATGCGGATGTTGCTCTTGTCGAAGGTCGCGAAGGGATAGCAGTAGGGCAGCCAGTCCGGCGCAAGGGCCAGCCGGGTGTTGCGGAAGACGCGGTCGCGCTCGGCGGGCGTCATCGCGGCGGCGGGGCCGATGAGCTCGCCGACGGGATAAAGCAGGTACTGGGCGCCTTCGCCATAGCTGCCGTCGTCTTCGATAGTGCTGTCCAAGTAGGACTGCAGGACGGCGAGGGTTCGCTCGTGGGCCGCGTCGTCCTGCAGCAAGCGCGCCGCGAGGTGGGTGCCGCTGGCGATGACGGCCAGCCAGTTGTTGTTGTTCTTGCCAGCGCAGAAACGCAGACCAGGCAGCAGGCCTTTCTCGCGCAGCGCGGCGGCGATCTGCTGCTGTTCGTCGGCGCTGAAAAGCGGGCGCGTGAAATCCAGCGCGGGAACGACGCGGCTCAAGAGGCTGCCGCTTTGCAGCGACGCCGTTTGCGTCGCCATGGTGTTGGGAAAGCGCTCGGCGTGCAGCCAGAAGGGCATCGGCTTGGCCATGACCGCCAGCAGATTGTCGTGTAGGAAGGCGCCCGTGTGCTCGTGGCCGGTTAGGAAATACACGAGCGCCAGGGTGATCGGGTTGACGCGGTAGATATCGTCGCTGTAATTCGCCGTTGGCAGATAATCGCCATTGCGCAATATGCGTATGGTCTTGGCGCAGAGGCCGCGGAAAGCCCGCTGGCCGCCGGCGTCATTGCGGTAGTAATCAGCCAGGGTCAGCAGCGCCGATGGCTGATAGAGCCGCGACTGCGCCGCCACGCGCTGAAGGTGGGCGTCATTCACCACAAATTCGTCCATGCTCAGCGCAGGGGGCTCCTGGCCATGCGCGATGCCCAGAACGATGAACGCCGCGAAAAAATAAGCCGTCAGCCACCGCTGGGTCATATGTGCAATTGCCTTTCTTGGGTTTGCTTTGCCATTCGTTTTCCGCTTGCTTTGCTGCCGGCCTTCGCCCCCGCCCGCGCTTTTCAAGAATAATGCGCCGGCCGCCCTCGCGCAATGCCAGAGAGAAATGATCGGACGGATCGGACGGATCGGTCAGTGATTGATATTTGCCGGTGCCGGAGGACCACTGGGACCGGGGGGACGCCTTGGCGACTGCGTGTTGGGGCGAGGACTCACGGACTCATGAGGCATGGTCTCATGGATTGGACCGTGGGGACTTTCTGGACCATGGGGAATGACGCCTTGGACGCTGTGGACAGGTCTTGGACTACCGGGACACCGGGGACTCACTGATTACTAAAAACATCCCCGCGCCGGTCCCGGTGTCGAGCGGCCGGGCTTTTCCGGCGTTATATTAACAGACTCGACGCCCGGGCGAGCCTTGCTTGGCAACATCGAACCCGGACGGAGCCCCGCTGCCGGATATTTCGCAAGGCCAAGGCACTCCGGCAACATCGCAGGATCGCGCCCTGCAGGAAGTGAAAGAAAGATGAATCAGAACAAGAACGTCGCCGTCGTTGGCGCCACTGGCGCTGTCGGAGTGGAAATGCTGGAAACGCTTGCGAAGCGCAATTTTCCGGTGAAATCGCTCCGTCTTCTGGCCTCCAGCAGGTCTGCTGGCAAGCCCATGACTTACCGTGGCGAGACCATAAAAGTCGAAGAGCTCACTAAAGATTCGTTCAAAGGCATTGACATCGCCCTGTTCAGCGCTGGCGCGTCCCGTTCGCGTGAGTTTGCGCAGTTTGCGGTTGATGCCGGCGCGGTGGTAGTGGACAACTCCAGCGCGTTCCGCATGGACCCGTCGGTGCCGCTGATTGTGCCGGAAGTGAATCCGGAGGACATCAAGAAGCACCACGGCGTCATTGCCAATCCGAATTGCACGACGATCATCATGCTGGTGGCGATCAAGCCCCTCTACGATCTGTCGCCGATCAAGCGTATCGTGGTGAGCACCTACCAGAGTGCGAGTGGCGCTGGCGCCAAGGGCATGGAAGAGCTCGAGCAGCAGACGGCGGCGGTCCTGGCGGGCCAGCCGGCCGTGCCGCAGTTCTTCCCCCACCCCTACGCCTTCAATCTCTTCAGCCACAACACCGCCATTCAGGCTAACGGCTACAATGAGGAAGAGCTGAAGATGGTCTATGAGACGCGCAAGATCATGCACGACGATGCTATCCGCGTCTGCCCGACCTGCGTGCGCGTGCCTGTCCTCCGCTCGCACTCCGAAGCGATTACCATCGAGCAGGTCCGCAAGGTCAGTGTCGAAGAAGCCCGCGCCGCCCTGGCTAAGGCCCCTGGCGTCAAGATAGTCGACGACCGCGAGAAGAACCTCTTCCCGATGCCCTGCAACAGCAACGGCCAGTACGACGTCCTCGTCGGCCGTATCCGCGAAGACCTCAGCTGCGATAACGGCCTGGCGCTCTTCGTCTGCGGCGACCAGCTCCTCAAAGGCGCGGCCCTCAACGCCGTCCAAATCGCCGAACTGCTCTGAGTAACGCCGAGCCACGGCACGCGGTTCGCGCTACGGCGCAAACCGCCACGACTGCCGACTCCCAAAACACCGCCCGCACATCGCGGACGGTGTTTTTTTATCCGTTAATTACTATCCGCAGATGGCGCGAATTCGTCGGGGCGGACCTGTGTGTCCGCCCTTTTTTTCTCACGCGAAGGCGCGAAGGCGCGAATTCGTAGGGGCGGACCTGTGTGTCCGCCCTTTTTTTCTCACGCGAAGGCGCGAAGGCGCGAAGAAGAAAAGAATGAATGGCGGCATGTCTTGCCGCTGCGCGACAAGTCACGCCGCCGATAGGAAGGCGCAAAGGAAACGCTTTTTCTCACGCGAAGGCGCGAAGGCGCGAATTCGTCGGGGCGGACCTATGTGTCCGCCCTTTTTTTCTCACGCGAAGGCGCGAAGACGCGAATTCGTAGGGGCGGACCTATGTGTCCGCCCTTTGTTTCTCACGCGAAGGCGCGAAGAAGAAAAGAATGAATGGCGGCATGTCTTGCCGCTGCGCGACAAGTCACGCCGCCGATAGGAAGGCGCAAAGGAAACGCTTTTTCTCACGCGAAGGCGCGAAGGCGCGAATTCGTCGGGGCGGACCTATGTGTCCGCCCCGGCTTCGATCATCGCAATCTCCTCCGGAGTCAGATGGTAAAGACGGTACACCACGGCGTTGATGGCCTGTTCGGCGGCCACGATCTCGGCGTCAAGGTCGGCGATTTCGGCGTCGATGGCGACAATGCGATCACGCAGGGCGCGGTCGGCAGTGACACGCACGTCGAGCAGCAGACGCAGGAGGCGTTTCCCATTGAAGGCTTCGGTGACATTTACGTCCCGGAGGGCATGCCGCCACTGGGCGGCGATAAAGGGCGTATCTGGTTTATCGTAGACTCGTAGCGCTTCGCTGCCGTTGACTGTCACCCGGATGTCGTCCGCAGTATTGACGATGTCCAAACGGGCTCCGGGTTGGAGAAGCGCATCAAGCTGATCCAGGTGCGCGTTGAGGACGTCTTCGTAGCGCGCTTTGGCCCACGCGGTCAACGCGCGGCCATTGAGGCCCGCTGGCGCGTCAGCATGTGCCCGCCACGCGGCAGGCGTCCTGACCTCCGCCCACAGCCAGTCCGGCCCTGGTGCTGGCGACATGGCCATGGTTTGCCCACTCTGCAATCGTTGCGCAAACGCCGCCACCAGGTCGCGCCGTTTTGTGTGCAGCTCATGCAAGCGCATGGCCATGCCACCGACCTGCTGCTGTTCCTCCTGCGTGGCCGCCGGTATCGGCAACGGCGCAATGAATTGCTTGTTGGCTGAACGATAGTCGTTCTGAAACGGCTTGGAAATACGACGCCAGACATAGTTGCACACAGGGCTGTTCAGTAGTGCGGCAAGATAAGGCAGTGAATCTCGTTGTGCGCAGAGGATGCCACCGACATCCACATTGTCAAGGTAGTACGCGCCGTCGATGTCCATGGCGCAAAACAGCCGATTGACTAGTCGGGGCACCATGAGCTTCGGCAACTCATGCTTGTCGAGGTTTTTCGGGTAGACGTAAGCCCACCACTTGGTATTGTCATCCATCTTGCTACGTTCCCGTCCACGCAAGACGGCCTCATGCGCACGGAGGTAGGCCCATCCTTTCGGGAAGCGCTCCGCCATTTCGGCGGCGGTGAAAAGGCGCGGGCCGGTTGCGGCGAGATTGTAGGGGAACAACAGCCAGGTATTCGTTTGAGGCGCCTGGTAGCGCTTTGTTTCCGCGCCCGACATGAGCGGTCGCATCAAGCCGTCTTCGATGAGAACCTCTTCGCCTGCCCGTGTCCGATACCGCCCTGGCGCAATACGAGCAAGGTGGTAGACGGCGTCGGCGCTGGTAATCAATCCTTGAAATATCTGGCGTGTGTTTGTCGGTTCATCCAGCTGCGTGCAAGAATTACTCAGTTTATCCAGCAACGCGCGTTCGGCGGTAGTGAGCAAGTTCCAGGCGCCGTCATCGGGGAGCGACTCATAGGGTGCGGCATCGGCGACGGCCCAATCAATTTTATCGATATTGCCATCGGGTGCGAAGGCGCAAGCGATGGCGTTTATCGGGCGCCCGCGGAAGAACTGGAGGGCGGTGTAGGTAATGGCCTCGTCGAAGACCTGGAAACTCTTGAAGTCCAGCCAGCGGTCGAGGCGCCCCGTCCGCCTGATCTTGGTGCGCAGAGCCCGGCCATATTCATTTACCATCCAGACATTGGGTGCGATGAAACCCATGCGCCCATCGGGTTTGAGCAATTCGACGCCCTTTTCGATGAATGGCAGATACAGGTCGAAATTGCCGGTGCGGGTGCTTTCGTAGAGCGGGCTGCCATCGGGGAGGTTGGCGGTCATGAGATACTCCGCGACATCTGGTTGGTAGCGGCGGAAGTGCTGCAGTTTCACATATGGCGGATTGCCGATGACGCAGTCGAAGCCGCCATCACGGAAAACGGTGGCGAAGGCATCCTGCCAGTCGAAGGCGTTGATGCGTTCGCGTTCATTCTCGTCGGCCTGCTCAAAGAGCGTCTCGTGCCGGGCGCGGTAGAACGCCGCGAAGTCGGGGCCGACCAGGCTGTTGCCGCAGCGGATATTATTGTCAAGTCCGCACAGTGGCTTGCCCGGGGTGGCCGTGTGCAGCCAGAGCGCCAGCTTGGTGATTTCCACCGACTCCGAGTTGATGTCCACGCCATAGAGGTTGTTGGATAGGATTGAGCGGATCACCGTGTCCTGATCAAACAGCCCGGCCTCTCCATCGATGCGTTGTTCTGCTGCCACCACGCGGCGGTACTCGGCGGTCAGATAGTCAAGCGCCTGAATCAGGAATGCCCCCGAGCCGCAGGCCGGGTCCACAATGCGCAGGCGATTGAGGCGTTCGCGGTACTGCCTCAGGAACTCGCGGTGTGCGCCGGCAACCGGCGCGGTGCGGCGGCGATCTTTTTGGAAAGCGCGGTAGGCGGCGATGGCATCGTCAGTCAGTGGCGGTAGCTCGGCTTCTCCGAGTTCGGCCCGGATGTCCGCCATGCGCACGCCCAGGGTTTGTTCCACGATATAGCGAGTGACCCACTCAGGGGTGTAGTAGACACCGTCCGTCTTGCGTTTGGTCAGGCGATTGATGGACACGCGGTCGTCAGCGTCAGCCGCCATGATTTCCAATTCGGTGATAGACTGCTCAAAAATGCGGCCGAGCGTCGTCAGCCCGACCGTTTTCTCGCCAGAGGCGCTGGACAAACCGAAGTTATAGGCGCCGGAGAAATACAGGAGGGTGAGTGGGTGGTCCAGTATGGCTGCAGCCTGGCCCCTGGCGCAGAAGACCTTGGCGGGGACGCGCAAGCTGTCAAGCTCGGCATCCGGTTCGAACAGGCCGCCGTTAAAGCAGCCGATTTCGTGCTGGCCGAACTGGCCGCCCGTGCTCATGGCGCGAAACAGCTCGCGAAGCCTATCCCATGGTCCCGAACTGTCTGGATTGTAAAAACCGCTGTTGCTGTGTTCGGCGAGGATGTCACGCAGCAGCTCCGGCGGGTAGCGGAGCACCCGTCCCATGTCTTCGCAGAAAAGGATGAAGATGCAGCGGTCAAGTAATCGTTGGGTCAGGCGTACCAGTTTGCCACGCGTGCCTTGGAAGTCTGGATTCGCGGCGCAAATGCTCTCGTAGAGAAACTGACGGTACGCTTTGTATTCGCGGTAGAAATTCTTCTCGATGTCCTGCTCGCGGGTCACTTGGTTCTGGAGTATCTGCGCCAGTCGGCAGGGGCTGCGTTCGGCCAGTAGGAAATCGGGGCGGAACAGCCGCCAGAACAGGAAGCGACGAAAAGCGGCCAGGTCGCTGTCTGTGCACAGATCGGGATCAAGCGGCGATCCGCCGCCTGAAACCATAAAACGCTGGTACTGCCCCGCATGACCCGGCAGACGCGTGTAGAGCCGAAACTCGTTCATGTCAGTGACGATGGCCCACGTCGGCTCGACCGGGGATGCCACCCCACGGGCCTGCCAGGAAGAAATCAGGTAATCCGAGCACTGCTGTACCGGTGAACGCGTGCTGCCCTTGCGCGCCTGGGGATTGTCAAGCCCAGAACGGACATCCTTGAATTCGCAGAGTACCTGGGGTACGGCAGGCCCCGTACCACCAAAATTTCCCAGAGCCAGATCCGCAAAGCCGGTATTGCCCCGCTGCCCCCCGCCCTCGACGGGATATTGCGGACGACAGCTGTAGTTGGCCGTCTCGTGAGAAGCGCCCTGCATGTTATAGCCCCACGTTTCGACAAAAAAACGGCCGATGAAGGCCGCCTCGGACTCGCGTTCGTTGAGTATCTCACGGCCAGCCCAGGCCTTCAGGCGATCGAATAGCGCAGTGGCCTCGGCGCTGCCTCTGAACTGCTCGAACTCGCCCCACAGCTGATTGCGCAGAACCGCCTCGTCAAACAATGGCTGCACATGCATGAAAAACTCCTATGTCACTTATCCGTGAATTCCAAATCAAGCACTTTGTTCTTCCCGCCATTGCCGGCAAGCTGGCAACATTCACTGCAGGCCCCCACATCGCCCCCACAGAAATTTTTCAAGGCTATAGCGTCACGCAAGGCCAAGCTTGGCAAAACACCTGACGTATTCCGAAGGCAACAAACACCTTTTGCTGCACCATGCTTGCGCCCCACCCTTGCGCTCTGCCGGTGATACCCGAAATCGGGTGCTTTCTTACACGGCGGGCCCTCTGCTTCGCGTGATGTCCCTAAGCTAATCTGGCCATCCACGGATGCAATTTCCTCGCCGCGTTTTTCCAGACTGTTGCCTGACTGCCTGAACCCGGGCGTCTCGTCGCGCGCATGTTTTCCGGCCGCGGTGCGGGCTTTCAGCCCGCGCCGTCGCATGGGGTTAGCAAGCGTCTCGTCGCTGCGCGTGTATTTCGGCCGTGGTGCGGGCTTTCAGCCCGCCTGGAGTTTGGCCAAACTCGACATTGCGCCGTAGGCGCTTAACCATGCTTAACCCCAGGCTTTAGCCTGGGGGAATGGCTCCCTCCCGGAATCAGTGCCTCGTAGAGGCACTACTTTGCCTGACTTTCGCCAAGGACTCTGAAAAATGGTAATCGGTCAGTAAACACCCCGATTGGGCAAACACCGGGGACAATTTGCAGGAAACCCACAGCCCGCCGCCGCCCAGCCATGACACATGGGTGGCTAACCAGGCAGCGGATTTCATAGGAGCAATGCTCTTCACATAGCATGCGGCAATCGCCGGCGATGAGTTGATTGGTAACCATGCACAAGATCATTCGCCGAGGTTTTGAGCACCGAAGGTGCGCCCTAAGATAGCCCAGGGCAAGCGCCCGCAGGGCGCGTCGCCCTGGGTAAGGTGCCCCATCCCAAAAGAGCCCTGAAGATGGTATGCTTTTGTCAACTCAATCAGCGTCATTTTCGGGTGAAAAACTCCTTTTTTTTCTTTCCCGCTTAATCCGACGTTTGGTTGTTGCCGGTGCTTCATAGGGAACCAACTTCTTGCTTGAAGGCTGATACTCCTTGTAATTTTCCGTGCCGCATAGCACCGACCAGCAGATCATCAGCAACTTGCGCATGACGGCGCAGCGCTTCTGCATGGGGGTAAGATTCGTCAAACGCTTGGACAATGCATCCAAGATGGGTATTCTCGCCTGGGCGGTGAGGGTGGCCATGTAGAGCATCTGCCTTATGACCGGCGCTCCTTGCTTGGACAAGCGGGTGGATTTCACAGACGTGCCGGAACACTTGTTCTTCGGGTTCATGCCGGCAAAGCTCACGACCTGCCGGATGTTTTGGAAACGGTCTTCCGGCCCGTATTCGGCGATGAGAGTAGCCGCTATGATCATTCCTATCCCGGGAATCGAATCCAGCTTGGTGACGCGTTCCTGCAGGGCGGCGTGGCTCCGCAGGTATTCCCTTATTTTCACCACGAGACAGTCCAGTTGTTCTTCCACGCTCTTCAACAGATTTTGAAAGATCTGACGTTCGCCCGGATCATCCAGGTTCGTCAGCTGATTCTTGAGTATCGTGCTTATTTTGGTCAAACTGGCATTCATTCTGGTTAAACGCTTGAGCCCCGCGTAGTCTGCCGGCATTTCATACATGGCGTCCGGCTTTTGCGTGGTACCCAACCTCGCCAGGCATTGGGCGTCCAGCTTGTCCGTCTTGCTTTCGATATCGTTGAACTTCTTGAAGGCAGGCACTTTGGCTGGATTGATGAGCGCAATATAACTATCGGGCTTCGCCGCCTTTAACTGTTTGATCAGACGGTATGAATAACATCCCGTCGATTCCATCACCAGCCGGTACACAACCTTGCGCTGCGGATGCAACCGTTCCTCAATATGCTTTCGATTCGCCTTCAACCAGGAGAAGAAATCTTTCACGCCTTCACGCGTGTTGGTGATGTGCTTGACCGCCAGGGAGGTCAACCCCTTGTTCCTGTTCAATTCCTGGTTATCGTCAAGCCAGTCTATGGCGCAGACGGTATCTTTTTTGCCGACATCAAGACCGACCCAGATTATATGTTCGCTAAGCATGGCTTACTTCTCCGCTTGCTGCTATAGTGTTGGAAGTGTGCGTGCAAGGCCAACCTTGTCTATGCGGGGAGTTTCCCCAAAGATGGTGAATACGGCCATTATTGCACTGCACGGTAACGGTCGTGCCGCCTAATCTTCAGGCTGAGGAACTGAATAGTTACTCATGGGCCACAGGCAGGCACGGCCGTGCTTTTTTGTGTGCGAAACACAAAAAAGCGCCTGATAACACGACTCCAAAGGCGGAACAGAAGAGAAGAGAAGAGAAGAGAAGAGAAGACAACATACACCGGAAAAAAGAAAGAGGTACCACAACCTTCAGGACGCATAGAGACTATGCATAGGGCGCCTCGTGGATAACCTCTTTGATACTTATACGTAGCCATTTGCCGCTCCTTGTTACTTGGTTCTCCCAAGAGAATTACGGGGAAAATCGCAGTGGCTATCGACACACAGGTGTCAATGACGCCACTATACAAGGGGCGGCTTAAAAGACCTGCGACGAATGGTCACAGCGCAAAATTGCCGCAGCAATTAATGAGTTCCATTGCCTCTTTGGCCCCAGTCAGCTTCGCCGACTGGGGCCAAAGAGGCTGAGGAACACGAGCGTAGTCGCCGTTGTACCCAGGGCGGCGCGCGCCTTCGGCGCCGCTTGCCGTGTGCCCGGCATGGGCGAGAACGATCCCCCACTCCCATAAAATCTGCGGATTAGAGGAGGCTTGGGGACTCATTGAGTGACAACAAGAGTAGCGAAAGGCAAGTAGGCGCCCGCGAGGGCGTCAGGCGAAAGAAGCCCTGGCAACGGCACGACCGCAGGGATACGAACGGACAGTGAGGCATAGCGTGGGCGATGAGCGTGCGGCTAAACGCGAAATCCAACAGTCACCGAAAGACACGCAGTGTAGAGTCCGGCGGCACGGGCCAATTACGTTCTCGCACCTTACCCGGGGAGATCTCCAGCGTGAGAGCGCTGGAGAAGTCAGCAGAGGCCATAGTAGCGTAGAAGCTGTTGAAAGGCAGTGGAGCGAAGGGCCGAAGAACAGGAAACGCAACGATGGACAAACTCGCCAAGGAAGCGAATAAGGAAGACGCAACCACTGAAACGGCTGGGACGACTGGCTGGGACGGCGGGCCGGTGACGGTGAAGCAATGGATGTGTGAAGCCAACACGGGTATCAACCGTAGTTTTCGAGGCGGAGAATGAACATGTCAGACGTGCGTAACGAACCAAACCAAGCAACAGTACCAGGCCCGAGCCTGGAGGAGGTGTTGAACAACGAGAACGTATGGGCGGCGTGGAAGGCGGTCAAAGCCAACGACGGCGCGCCCGGAGTCGATGGGATGGATGTGCAGAAGACTGCCGAACACCTGCGGAAACATGGTCAGGAGATATGGGAAAAGGTCCGACAAGGGACATACATTCCGGGAGCCATCCTGGCTGTGGAAATACCAAAGGCGAACGGCGGTACGCGCAAACTAGGCATTCCCAACGTACAGGATCGACTGATCCAACAGGCACTTCACCAAGTGCTGAGCTTACGGTGGGAACCTCTTTTCAGCAACAGCAGCTACGGCTTCCGGCCCAATCGGAGCGCGCATGACGCGATTCGCCGGGCACAGGAGATCGTCATGTCAGGACGGATTTGGGTGGTGGACATCGACTTGAAGAGCTTCTTCGACGAAGTCAACCACGACATCCTGATGCGAGAGCTGCGCAAAGAGGTTACCGACAAACGAATACTGAAGCTGATCGGCCGATACCTGACTGCCCCGATGGTTGAAAAAGACGGCACTCGAACCAAGCGAACGAAAGGCGTGCCGCAAGGCGGCCCTCTGTCGCCACTGCTGGCGAACATCTATCTGACCCCGTTGGACCAAGAACTGGAGAAGCGGCAGCTGCCGTTTACCCGATACGCGGACGACGTGGCCATCTATGCCGGAAGCCGCCGCGCGGCCGAACGCATTCTGTCAGATATTGTCGAATGGATCGAGACGAAGTTGAAGATCCCTGTCAATCGGGACAAGAGCAAAAGCGGGAAAAGTGATGACACGGCCTACCTAGGAGTTACCATACATTCCGATGGCAAGATGGAAGTGGAGACCAAACGGCTTGAGCGCATGAAGGCCGAGGTCCGCAGGCTGTGGGACGCCAGGCAGAACCTGACGAGCGAACAGCTGCGAGGCCAATGGCGGAAATACGCCACGGGCTGGTGGAACTATTTCCAAATCGCCACGCAAAGACGCAACGTCGCCGATACGGCGGGCTGGATAAGGAGGCACATCAGAAAGTGCTTCTGGATACGCTGGCACTCAGACGCCGGTCGAAGAAAGGCGTTGATTGCACTCGGAATAACGGGAAAGATGCTACAATGGGCAAAAACATCACGAGGAGCCTGGTGCATGGCGAAATCACAGCTGATGCATACGGCGCTGAGCAACAAAACCATGGACAAATACGGTCTCATTGTGCCTTGGAGCGTTTAACCGGTCATAAAAGAACCGGTGCTGTTCAACCGCCGGATGCGGAAAACCGCATGTCCGGTGGTGTGGAAGGGCGCGGGGCGCAATCCCCGTTGCCCCATCCGATCTGGGCTATCATATTTCGCGCTTTCAGCGCTTCTGCCGCTTCGCGGCGAGGGAAATGCTGGCTGGTGTCAAGGCATTACATCAAAGAGCGTTTGCCCTGCAAAGTGTAAACGTAATTTGTGAACGACTCCATAGGTTGCTTGGAAGTCCAAGGCCCAGCCTGCACCCTCGCATCGCCTGTCTCCCGGTCGTGGAGTGGGCGTCTCGCCCACTCCAGCGAGACGGCTTATTTCCCCGTCCTCGCCAGCCACGCCGACCGTAGCGCGCCCATGCCGCCGCCGTCCCGGCGGCTCTTTTTTGCTGCGCTGCTGGGGCGAGGACTCACGGACTCATGAGGCATGGTCCCATGGATTGGACCGTGGGGACTTTCTGGACCCTGGGGAATGACTCCCGACGCATTGGACTGATTGGGGACTGGTTGGACACTTGGGACTCCTTGGCGCGCCGTCGTCCCGGCGGCGTCTGCGGATAGAAAAGTCGTGGCTTTTTGCGGGATGGCATTTGCGCGGAGGGGGATAGTCGTTCACAGTAAGGGCTTTGCACGATAAGGTCAGAAATGCGGTTATTTCGAGGGAGCGACGAGCTGTGGACGATAAACAATCACCTGCTGACCATCTTGATTACCAGCCGACCATGAGAGCGGCCGGGGCCCGGCAGCCGGCGCCCGGCGGCGCGGGGAATGCTCCGGCGCGGGACGGTGCTGGTGCTGGTGCTGGTGCTGGTGCTGGTGCCCATGCCGGCGCTGGTGCTGGTGCCGGTGCTGGTGCTGGTGCCGGTGCTGGTGCCGGCGCGGCGCGTGCTGGTGCTGGTGGCGGCGGCGCTTGGCGTTGCCGGTCCGCTGACGGAGTCGGGGCTGCGCACGGAGGAGGTCCTATTGCCGGGCGGCGCCGGCCCGATCCTCGGTCAGGTGGACCGCTATGCGCTGCGGCGCCGCCTCGGCGCGGGCGGCTTCGGCGCAGTGTATCTGGCCGACGACACGGTGGCGCAAATACCGGTGGCCCTGAAGACGCTGCCGGGACAGATCGCCAACAACCCCGGCGAACTGGAACGCATGCGGGAGAACTTCGCCCTGGTGCAGAAGCTGCATCATCCGCATATTGCGGCTCTGCAGCACTTGCACTGTGTTGATGTCGTTGACGCCGCGGCCAAAGATGCCCTGCGGGTGCTTTCCGGCGACTACCTGCTGGTGATGGAATACGTCGCGGGGTCGACCCTGTCGGACTGGCGCTGTCTCTTCCCAGGACGGAAGGTGCCTCTGGCGGAGTCGCTGCGGCTCTGCAGCCAGATCGCGTCGGCTCTGGACTACGCGCACGCCGAGAAGATCGTGCATCGCGACATCAAGCCGGCGAACATCATGGTGCTGGGCGGTCTCGATGCCGATGCCCAGGTGAAGGTACTTGACTTTGGTCTGGCGGCGGAAATTCGCTCGTCCATGTCGCGGGTGTCGCAAGAGAAGGGCAGTTCGTCGGGGACGCCGCCGTATATGTCGCCGGAGCAGTGGTCGGGTCAGCGGCAGGGTGCGGCGTCGGACCAGTATTCGCTGGCGGTGCTGTTCTACGAGCTGATTTCGGGCGACGTGCCCTTCGCCAGCGCCTTCGCCATCGACGATTGGAACGTGAAGTTCAATGCCGCGACGCGCTTGACGCCCCAGCCCCTGGAAGAGCTCACGAAGCGCCAGAACGCGGCTTTGCTGCGGGGTCTGGCGAAGAATCCGTCCGAGCGCTTCGCGTCCTGCGGGGACTTCGTCGTCGCCCTGGGCGGCGAACGGCTGGCGGGGGCGCGCGTGGCGCGGTCCCGCGCGGCGCAGTCCGCCGGCGGGCGCCGCGGCGGTTCGGCCGCCCTGCGCGTGGCGGCGGCACTGGTGCTGCTCATGGCGCTGGCCATCGGCGGCGGCTATGCCTGGCGGCAGCAGCGCGAAACACGCGCTCGGCAAGTGGCAGCCCCGGCGGCGGTCCTGGCGGCGGCAGATAAGGCCCTGGCCCTGGACGGGGCCCACGCCGAGGCGAAGGCGCTCCGGGCTGAGGCCAGTCGCCATCAGTTGCGGGTGCCGGATGGCTTCCGTCTGGCGCCGGGGGCGGGGCCGGAGCCCTACACGAACACGGGCTGGGCGCAGGCAATTATTCACGAAAAAAGTGGCATCGAACTGGTGTACATTCCGGCCGGGACCTTCACCATGGGGAGTCCGGAGGGTGAGGAAAATCGGGGTAGTGATGAGACCCAGCACCAGGTGACCCTCTCCCAAGGTTTTTATCTGGGCGAGACCGAAGTGACCCAGGAGCAGTGGGAGAAGGTGACGGGGAAAACTCCGTCGTACTTCAAGAATGCCGGACGGACGGCGCCGGTGGAGAACGTGAGCTGGGACGACTGCCAGGCGTTCTGCCAGGCGGCCAGTTCGGGCCTGCGTCTGCCCATGGAGGCCGAATGGGAGTACGCCTGCCGGGCGGGGACGACGACGGCTTTCCATTATGGCGATTCGCTGGACGCGTCAATGGCCAACTTCGATGGCGATTATCCCTATGGCGAGGGGAAGAAGGGTGAAGATCGAGGGACCACCATAGCCGTGGGGCAGTTCAAGCCCAACGCCTGGGGCCTATACGATATGATCGGCAATGTCAGGGAGTGGTGCCAGGACAAGTTAGCGACGTATCCGGCGGGGCCGGTGACCTTGGCACAGCCGGCAGGACCCGCTGGCCGGGAGACGGACGATGGCGCGGTCCGCGTGCTCCGCGGCGGCAGCTGGAGCAGCAACGCCAGGTACTGCCGCTCCGCGAACCGCGACGGGTACAGGCCGGACGACAGCTACCTCGACGACGGCCTCCGCGTGGCGCTTTCCGCGCCGCCAGTTCAATAGGGCCATTCCCGGCCGCTTTGCTGAGCACCGGGCTCCGCCCGGAGCGCCCTGGCCGGCCGGCGAGGCGGAGCCGCCGGCCGGCCAGGGCGAGACGAGGCAGGAGCCCGCGGGGGTTGCCAGGGGGCAGCGCCCCCTGGCCGGCACCAGATGGACAGTATGGACTCAATGGACATCAGCCCGCGCCGTCGCATGGGGTTAGGTCCTGGCGGGCACTAAGTTTTTCGATGGACAACATGGACAGTATGGACTCAATGGACATCAGCCCGCGCCGTCGCATGGGGTCAGCAAGCGTCTCGTCGCGCGCATGTATTTCGGCCGTGGTGCGGGTGTCTCGCTCGCAGCACGGCCGCGATACGGGCGCCGGCGATGACAGAGGCTACTGGACATTCAGTACCGGATTCAACTTTCTGCTTGCAATGCTGTTTTTGTTCATTATTATAGACTTGTTCAACAAAAACAAACTAATGATTTATTATGAACAAAAAACAAGATTTAACGGATGCGGTATTGACTAGCGTGAATAGGTTTTTGGCTCGTTATGGACTACCCAAAGCCCGAAAACTGCGGCGCCGGTCTGGCGGAGCGACGCGCTTTGCTTTTGGTGGTGGCGTATGTTTTGAGGTGTTTGATGTGGCCTTGCTGGCAGCCGCGAAGGTGGCTGAGGAATGCGGCTTGCGTGGCAAGGAGAAGCTATTGGCGGTGGCGCCATATTTTCCGTCTGCGACTGCCGACCGGTTGTGCAGTGCTCAGGTCAATTATGCTGACGCGGCCGGGAATCTGCATGTGCGTTTTGGTGGCCACATCTTTTGCGTCAAGAATTGTCCACGTCCGGCGGCTTTGCTTCGTCGGGTGACTCCTGGGAGATGCTGGAATCCGCAGGGGATGAAGGTACTGTTCTTGTTGCTGACAGAGGCGTCTGTGCTGCGTTGGACCTACCGGGAGATGGCGGCGAAAAGCGGGGTCAGTCTGGGCACGGTCAGCAATGTCATTCAGGAAGCGCTGGGGCGACAATATCTGCTCAAGTGGGATAATGGCTATCGCTGGGCGAACAAGGCCCGAATGATTGATTTGTGGACGGCCAATTATGCCGAGATTCTTTTGCCCCGTCTGGAAATTGAGCGTTACCAGGGAAATACGGAGTATTTGGCCGAGGACGACGTGTTGCTGCCGGCCGGGGAAACGGCCGCCGCCATGGCAGGAATAATGAAGACCACGAACTGCCAGTTTTGGCGTCAGGGCAGCATTGCCAGGACTGTTGCGAGAAATCGCTGGCGTGCTGCGGCAAATGGGAACATTGAGGTTATGAAGGCATTCTGGCCTGAAAGCCGGACCTTTGTCAAAGCCGTTCCATGGTTGCTGGTCTATGCCGGGCTTATGGCCATGGACGACAGCCGTTGTCAGGAAGTGGCAGGGGTAATCAGGCAGCATTATCTGGAGGCGGAACAATGACGCCGGCCGAGGAAATACTAGCCATCGTTGCGGATGCCGTAAAGTCCTTACCTGGGCACGTGATGTTGGTCGGCGCTTATGCCCGCGACTACTGGATGCAGGCCATGCAGGTGTATGGCGCAGCCAGAATGACGTTTGACGTTGATCTCGCTTGTCGGGTTTCAACCTGGGCTGAATTTCAAGGGATCATGGAAACGCTGAAGACGGTACATAGGCTACGTCAGGATGCCCGATTCAAGCATCGTCTCTGGCTGCGTAACGACATCTATGTTGATCGATTCCATTCGGGGGAATTGAGGACGCCCGTGGCGACTATGCCTGGCCGCCCGATTTTGACGTGACTTTGAATGTGCAAGGCTTTCAGCTAGCCTATGAAGACGCTGTCGAGGTCAGTATCGCCGGAACCGTTCTGAAGGTGATTCGTCCCTGCTGGCTTGCCATGTTAAAGCTCAAGTCCTATACAGATAATCCTGGCAGGACAAAGGACCTCATTGATGTCTTCTTCGTCATCGACCATTACTTTGATTTCATTGACCAAGAAAAACGGCTGTATGGTCCAGAAGCCACTGATGCTGACGTTTTTTCCAGCGAACCCTTTGCTACGCGTATTGCGGGGGCGATCTTGATTGTCCGCGATTGCCATATTCACGGCGGGTGCACCTTGCGTTCCATACAGACTGACATACGGAACTTCAATATCGACGACCGCTTATCACTGGTTTTTGCCCGCGTGAATTCGCTGGCGCAGAAGGAAGCGCAGGCCATGCTCAACGCGATATTGAGACCTTTGGATTAATGCACCTTGCACTTCCTGTCGATGTATCCGCAGATGACAATCTGAAAGCTCTCTCGGCGATCTGCGGATAGAAAAAGCGATCAATGGCTAGACCAAGACGGTGGCTGATCTCTGCGGCGAGATGGGGTGGTGTATGGCGAATGCGCACAGTGACTACGAGGATTGCGCGGTGCCGGTGGCGGGTCGGCGGGGCGCTTTGGCGATGCTGGTGGTGATGCTCGGCTTCACATTTTTTTCCGCGAGCATGTGGGCCGGCGCGACACTGGGGGCGGGGCTGGACTTTGCGCGGTTTCTCCTGGTCATTGCCATTGGCAATGCCATTTTGGGTGCGTACACGGGCGGGTTGGGCTATATCGCGGGGCGCAGCGGCCTATCGACCTCGCTGCTGATGCGGCGGTCCTTTGGGGCTGGCGCCAGTGTGTTGCCGACGTTGTTGCTGGTGGTAACGCAGGTCGGCTGGTTTGGCGTGGGCATCGCGATGTTTTCGCAGACCTTCACGACGCTGCTGGCCAGCCACGGCCTGGAGATCAACATCTGGCTGGTGATTGGCTTGTCGGGCCTGGTCATGAGTTCGAGTGCGTATTGGGGCATCAAGGCCCTGACCATCGTCAGCGTCGTGGCCGTGCCGGCGATAGCCATTTTCGGGGTGATATCGCTGGCGATCACTGGCGGCACCCACGACGCCGCGTGGGCGATGCTGTGGTCGTATGCGCCGGCGGCAGACGCGGCGCTGCCCATGGCCAGCGCAGTGGCGATCACCATCGGGTCGTTTATTTCCGGGGGGACCTGCACGCCCGACTTCGTGCGTTTTGCCAAAAATGGCCCGAGCGCGGCGGTCTGCACGCTGGTGGCGTTCTTTCTCGGCAATTCGCTGATGTTTTTGTTTGGCGCTGTCGGTGGCATGTTCTACCAGAGCAACGACATTTCCAACGTGTTGGTCATGCAGGGCCTGTTGCTGCCCGGACTGCTGGTGCTGGGTTTGAACATCTGGACGACGAACGACAACGCCCTCTACACGTCCGGGCTCTGCCTGGCGACGCTTACGGGGCAGCCCAAGCGCTACCTGGTGTTGTTCAACGGCCTTTGCGGGACCCTGCTGTCGCTGTGGCTGAACACCCATTTTGTGCGCTATCTGATTTTTCTGAACACGGTCATTCCGCCCATCGGCGCGATTATCATCACCGAGTACATCATCGCCGCGCGCGGGCAAAGAAGCGGGGCGGCGGCGGGCGGGGCCGAGGGCGTCGTTGCCGCCGGCGCGAATCCAGGCGGGACGCGGGTGCAGAGCCGCGCCTGCGTGGCCTGGGCACTGGGGGCGGCCTGCGCCTTCATGCCCTGGGGCATCGCGGCACTCAACGGCATGGCCGCCGCCGCCATCAGTTACGCGCTGATGGACATCCGCAAAAACCACCGGTGAAGGTTATCGGTCAGTAACCACCCTGGTGGGGAAAACACCGGGGACAATTTGCAGGAAACCCACGGCCAGTCGCCGCCCAGCTATTACACATGGGTGGCTAACCAGGCAGCGGATTTCATAGGAGCAATGCTCTTCACATAGCATGCGGCAATCGCCGGCGCTGAGTTGATTGGTAACCATGCACAAGATCATTCGCCGAGGTTTTGAGCGCCAAAGGCGCGGCCTAAGACAGCCCAGGGCGCGTCGCCCTGGGTAAGAGTCCTATCCGATAGGAGCCCTGTCGGGGCGACCTAAAAAAACACCGTGCAGGGCGCTTAGATACAGCAAAGGGAAGACACATAGTTCCATTGCCTCTTTGGCCCCAGTCAGCTGCGCCGACTGGGGCCGAAGAGGCCGAGGAACACGAGCGTAGTCGCCGTTGTACCCAGGGCGGCGCTCCGCCTTCGGCGTCGCTTGCCCTGGGCTGGTATGTTTCGCGCTTTCAGCGCTTCTGCCGCTTCGCGGCGAGGGAACTGTAGGCTTTAGCGCTTCTGCCGCTTCGCGAGGGAACTGTAGGCTTCAGCGCTTCTGCCGCTTCGCGGCGAGGGAACTGTAGGCTTCGGCGCTTCTGATTGGGGACTGGTTGGACTCCTGGGCGCGCCGCCGTCCCGGCGGCAAAAACCTGGGAGCGCCGCCGTCCCGGCGGCTTTTTTTGCTGCGTTGCTGGGGCGAGGACTCAGTGACTCATGAGGCATGGTCCCATGGATTGGACCGTGGGGACGAATTGGACCGTGGGGAATGACTCCCGACGCCTTGGACTGATTGGGGACCGCTTGGACTTTGGGGACGCTCTGGCTGTAGATTGACACGCAGAAGAATGCGGATGAACCAGGAGGGAAAAACCTAATCGGCGGTAATCGGCGCAATCTGCGGATAGAATTATTTACCGACGGCGAGTCGCGAGGCGAATTTTTCGGCGAGGCCGGCGGCGCGGATTTTTTCCTGCGCGGCTTCGATATTGTATTCCACGCGGAGGAGGTGTAATTCGCGGGTGTCGGTGTCGTAGGTGACCGAGCTAGCGCGGGGGTCGCTATCGCGTGGTTGGCCGACGGAGCCGATATTGATCATGACCTTGCTGTCATCGGGCACCTTGCAGTGCCTGATGTAATCGACCATGGGCAGTTCATGGTCGGGTAGTTCGACGGCGATGAGCGGCGCATGGCTATGGCCGCAGAAGCCGAGTTGGCACGGTTGGAATTCGAAATTGCGTTTGAAGGTTCGTTCGTCCATGCAGTAGGCCCATGGATTTGGGCCGAAGGCGCCGTGGCAGAGACTGAAGATTTCGGCGTCGATATGGTTGGTGAGCTTTGACAGCCATTTGAGGTTGTCCATGGAGAGTTGCGCCTGAGTCCATTCGATGGACTGGCGGACATCGGCGCGCAGGCGTTCGACGCGGGGGTCCATGAGCAGCGTGACATATTCGTCGTGATTGCCCAGCACGCAGGGGATCTCGCGTTCACGGATGAGATTGACGCATGGTTCTGGCGCACCACCATAGCCGACGATGTCCCCGAGGCAGAGAATGAGTTCGCAGCCGTCCTTGTCGAGTGCCGCTAAGACAGCCTGCAGCGCGTCAATATTGCTGTGGATGTCGCTGATAAAACCAAGTTTTGTCATAATCGGTGGTGTTCCGTGCGGGCGTTCATGTAATCGGTCAGCGATTGATATTAGATGCACGACATGCCTCGCGCTGGCGCGGTGGGACGCGACGTGCATCGCCAATGTGGCGCCCTCCGGGCGCAATTCTAACTTGCTATCATACCCCGGGTTGCGGCGCCCTCCGGGCGCCTCACCCGGGGCTATGCATGGTGCGGCCCTCCGGGCCGAACTTGGCCTATCTGATATTGTATTGCTGCGAAGCGGCAGAAGCGCTGAAAGCGCGAATATCAACGGGTGACCGATTACTGTTCATGCGGCGGCGGGTTGCATGCCGGGGGCCGGTCGTTGTTGACCATGCTATATTAACGCTTTTTTGCGCAAAAGAAATACGCAGGGTGATATTTTTCAGCGTGCCCTGCTGGTCGCTTCGTGTCGCTGTGGCGTGGGTGGCAACAACTGGGGGTCAAACCGACCATGTATCGCAAGTTATTATCGCAGGGACTGTTGCTGCTCGTAGTGGCATTTTTTGTCCTGTTCTTTTTTCTGCCGGTGTTTCACGTGTTGCGCGGCGGCGTCGTTAACAGCAACGGGCGGCTGACGGCATTTTATCTGGCGGAGGTTTTTCGCAATCCGCTGTATTTGGAGGGCTTGGTCAATTCGCTACGGATTGCCTGCTGCACGACCATCTTGTCGCTGTTGCTGGCGTTGCCATTAGCGTGGCTGACGGACCGCTATGAATTTCGCGGCAAGCGGTTGTTGAGCGGCGCGTTGTTGTTGCCGTTGATACTGGCGCCATTTGTCGGCGCGCTGGGCATGCAGTGTATTTTTGGGCGTTATGGCGCGGCGAATGTGCTGTTCGCGCGGCTGGGCTTTTTCGCCATGGGCGAAGGCCCGGATTGGTTTGCGGGCGGTTTCTGGGGCGTGGTGATACTGGAGGCGTTGCATCTCTATCCGATCTTGTATCTGAATATCGTGGCGGCCTTTGCGAATGTCGATCCGATGTTGTTGGAGGCCTCGCAGGACTACGGCTGCGTGGGCTTTCGGCGTTTCTGGCGCATTGTCTTGCCGCTGGTGATGCCTGGCGTTTTTGCGGGCGGGTCGCTGGTGTTCATTTGGTCTTTCACTGAGTTGGGCACGCCGTTGATGTTTAATTACGGGCGTTGCACGGCCGTGCAGATATTTTCCGGCATCAACGAAGTGGGCTACAATCCCATGCCCTACGCGCTGGTGGCGGTGATGATGACCTTCTCGGTGGCGATGTACGCTGGCGCCAAATTCTTCTTTGGCCGGCAGAGTTACGCGATGATCACCAAAGCCGGCCGCGCAGCCGGCCAGACGCACCTGCGGGGGATACGCGAAGTGCTGGTGATTGGGGTGTTTGCGGGCCTGGGCCTGTTTAGTGTGCTGCCGCATCTGGGGGTAATGGGCCTGGCCTTCGGCAAGAGCTGGTACCACAGCTTGGGGCCCTTGCAGCTGAGTCTGGAGCATTTCGAGGCCGCACTGGGCCATGGCCTGACGGTTCCGAGTATCATTAACAGCATGCGCTATGCGCTGATGGCGGTCACGGCCGCCATGATCATTGGCGTGTTTGCGGCCGTGTGCATTGTGCGTGGCAAAGGGCGGATTGGCTGGCTGCTGGACAGCCTGGTCATGCTGCCGCTGGCGGTGCCTGGGCTGGTTTTGGCCTTCGGGTACCTAGCGATGTCGCAGAAGGGCCGGCTGTTTCACTGTTTTGACCCCGTTGAAAATCCCACCGTGTTGCTGGTGATTGCCTACGCCGTGCGGCGGCTGCCCTATGTCGTGCGGGCGGCGGTGGCGGGCCTGCAGCAGACCTCGGTGAGCTATGAAGAGGCTGCCGCCAGCCTCGGGGCGGCGCCAGTGACGGCTTTCCGGCGCATTACTATGCCGTTGATTGCCGCGAACTTGATTGCCGGTGGCATTCTCGCCTTCAGCTTCTCCATGCTGGAAGTGTCCGATTCGCTGATTTTGGCGCAGAAGGCCGCGTATTTCCCGATCACCAAGGCCATCTTCGAGCTGTCGAATCTGCTGGGGCAGGGCCAGGCGCTCGCGTCGGCATTGGGCTTGTGGACCATGGTGTTCCTCGGCGCGTCGCTGCTCACGGCGTCCTGCATCCTCGGCAAGAAACTCGGCGCGCTGTTCCGGGTGTAAGCGCCGGGGGGCGGCGCTGTGCGGCCGTGAGCATTGACTGCTTGGAGACATTGATGACCAGTGATACCATTTGTGCCATCGCGACCGCCATTGGCGGCGCCGTCAGCATCATCAGACTTTCCGGACCGGCCGCCATCGCGGTTGCCGAGCGGGTTTGGCATGGCCGCGCGGCGCTGCCGGCTTTGCCAGCGCGACAGCTGACGCTGGGTAGCCTGCGCCGGCCGGATGGCGGCGTCATCGACCCGCAGTGCCTGGCCGTGGTCATGCCGGGGCCGCATAGCTACACGGGCGAAGACGTTGTCGAACTGCATTGTCATGGCGGCGCCCTCTGCACGCGCCTGGCACTCGAAGAGCTGCTCCGGCAGGGCGCGCGGCATGCCGACCCGGGCGAATTCACCCGCCGCGCTTTCGTCAATGGCCGTTTGGACCTGACCCAGGCCGAGGCCGTGGCCGACATTATCAGCGCTGGCAGCGAAAGCGCGCTGCGCCTGGCCGGTCGGCAGCTCGAAGGCGTCCTCGGCCGCCGTATCAACCACAGCTACGAGAGCCTGACGGACATCCTCGCTGAAATCGAATCGCGACTGGATTTTCCGGAGGAGGAGCTCGACTGGCAGAGCACGTCCTCGCTGCTGGCGGCGCTGCAGGCAGCGCAGGACGACCTGCGCGCGTTGGCCGCGTCGCGTCATGACGGCGAGATATTGCGCGGCGGCATCAGCCTGGTTATTGCCGGCCCGCCGAATGTGGGCAAGTCGAGCCTGCTCAATGTGATCCTCGGCCGCGACCGCGCCATTGTGGCGGAGATACCCGGAACGACGCGCGACACCATCGAGGTCCCGTCCACAATCCGCGGCATACCCATTCACCTGGTGGACACCGCTGGCATCCGCGCTGGCGGCGACTCCATTGAGCGCGCCGGCATGGCACGCGCCGAAAACAATGCCCTCAGCGCCGATCTTATCCTGTGGGTCTATGACGCCAGCCAGCCATACGCTCCACAGCGTTGGCCGGAATGGCCCGTCGCCGGCAAACTCATCGTCGTCGCCAATAAGTGCGATAAGGTGCCCGCAGCGGAGCAGGGCGGCCGCGCGGGGGCACCGGCGGACGCGGTGCGCGTCAGCGCCCTCTTCGGCACGGGCCTGCCGGCGCTGTACGACGCCATCGAACGCGCGGTGTGGCAGCAGCCGCAAGGCCCGGCGGATAACGCGCTGGCCGTCGCCGCCCGCCATGGCGCGCACCTCGAACGCGCCGTCGCGGCGTTGGACGATGCGCGGCAGGCCATCGGCAGCGATCTCTGGGAGCTGGCCGCGCCGGCATTGCGTAGCGCCATCTTCGACCTCGGGAAGATCCTCGGTCGCAGCGTGGATCCCGATGTGCTCGATACGATCTTCGCGCGCTTCTGCATCGGGAAATGACGCGTGGGCGGGGGCGGCGGCGATGGGGAGGCGTGACGGGACGCCGGGGCATATAGGGCAAGTGGGTTCCATTGCCCCTTTGGGCCCAGTCAGCTGCGCCGACTGGGCCCAAAGGGGCCGAGGAACACGAGCGAAAAAAGGCGCGTTACCCAGGGCGGCGCGCCGCCTTCGGCGTCGCTTGCCCTGGGCTACGATGACAGCGCCCCTCCAGGGCGCTTCTGCCGCTTCGCGGGCTTCTGCATCGGGAAATGACGCGCGCGAGGGGGCGGCGGCGATGGGGAGGCGTGACGGGACGCCGGGGCATATTGGGCAAGTGGGTTCCATTGCCCCTTTGGGCCCAGTCAGCTGCGCCGACTGGGCCCAAAGGGGCCGAGGAACACGAGCGAAAAAAGGCGCGTTACCCAGGGCGGCGCGCCGCCTTCGGCGTCGCTTGCCCTGGGCTACGATGACAGCGCCCCTCCAGGGCGCTTCTGCCGCTTCGCGGGCAGGGATATCGGCGGCGCTTGCCCTGGGCTACGATGACAGCGCCCTTCCAGGGCGCTTCTGCCGCTTCGCGGGCTTCTGCATCGGGAAATAACGCGCGCGGGGGGGGCGATGGCGGCGATGGCGGCGATGGGGAGGCGTGACGGGACGCCGGGGCATATAGGGCAAGTGGGTTCCATTGCCCCTTTGGGCCCAGTCAGCTGCGCCGACTGGGCCCAAAGGGGCCGAGGAACACGAGCGAAAAAAGCGCGTTACCCAGGGCGGCGCGCCGCCTTCGGCGTCGCTTGCCCTGGGCTACGATGACAGCGCCCCTCCAGGGCGCTTCTGCCGCTTCGCGGGCAGGGATATCGGCGGCGCGCCGCCTTCGGCGTCGCTTGCCCTGGGCTACGATGACAGCGCCCCTCCAGGGCGCTTCTGCCGCTTCGCGGCCAGGGATACCGGTGGCACGCTAGGCTCCGCCTGCTGGTCTCTGGCGACGGCGCGGGCTAAAAGCCCGCACCACGGCCGCGAGAAGGGCGCGCTACTGGAAGCGCCGCCGAGACGGCGGCGGTCCCAGGATGAATGCCGCCGAGACGGCCCGGTCCCAGGCGTTCTCTGGGACCGGCTGATACCAACGGGTGCGCATTATTTGCTCTGCCGGGTCGGTTCTTGTCGTCATTGGCTTTCGGGTTTTTCCGGCATTACATTTATTAGTTTTTCGCCTTAATGCCCCTTGGTGGGCTTATCAGCTACGAGAGCATGTTTCAGGAGAGCACGATGAGTGACGAGCAGGCGTTAGCCAAGGCCGATGAACCCGCGGAGCAGGCGTTAGCCAAAGCCTATGATCCCGCGGAAGTGGAGAAGAAGTGGTATTCGTTGTGGGAAGAGCGCGGATATTTTCACGCTGATCCGGTGTCGCCGAAGAAGCCCTATACCATCGTCATTCCGCCGCCCAATGTCACGGGCATTTTGACGCTGGGGCACGTTCTGAACAACACCCTGCAGGATATCCTCATTCGCTTTGAGAAACTGCGTGGGCGCGAAGTCTGTTGGGTGCCGGGCACGGATCACGCCGGCATTGCTACCCAGACCAAGGTTGAAGCCGCGCTAAAAAAAGAGCAGAATCTCACCCGTTACGATCTCGGGCGGGAGAAATTTCTCGAGCACGTGTGGGCGTGGAAAGAGAAATACGGCGGCACGATCATTCGTCAGCTGCGTACTATTGGCTGCGCCTGCGACTGGGAGCGCGAGCGTTTCACCATGGACGACGGGCTTTCCGATGCCGTGCAGGAAGTGTTCATCCGCCTGTACGAAAAAGGGCTGATCTACAAGGGCAACCGCATCATCAACTGGTGCCCGAAATCGCGCACGGCGTTGTCGGACGAAGAAGTGACCTACAAGGAAGAGCGTGGGCACCTTTGGCACTTCCGCTATCCCTATGCGGATGGCTCCGGCTATGTCGTCGTGGCGACGACTCGTCCCGAGACGATGATGGGTGACACGGCCGTGGCCGTGAACCCCAAGGACCCACGTTACAGCGGCAAGATCGGCAAGACGCTGCTATTGCCCATTGTTGGCCGGGAAATACCGGTGATTGCGGACGATTTTGTCGACCCGGCTTTCGGCACTGGCGCGGTGAAAGTGACGCCTGCGCACGACCCGAACGACTACGAGATGGGCCGCCGTCACGACTTGGCCTTCATCAACATCATGCACGACGATGGCAGCATGAACGACCTCGCCGGCGCCGAGTTCAGCGGCATGGACCGCTATGCGTGCCGCAAGGCCGTGGTAGCGCGTATGGAAGAGCTCGGCTGCCTGGAGCGCATTGACGACTACACGCATCAGGTCGGCTACTCTGAGCGTGGCGACGTGCCCGTGGAGCCGCGGCTATCCGAGCAGTGGTTTGTGAGCATGCAGCCGCTGGCCGAGCCCGCGCTGGCGGCGGTGAACGACGGCCGCATCCGCTTCTATCCCGACCGCTGGGTGAAGACCTACCGGCACTGGATGGAGAACATCAAGGACTGGTGCATCAGCCGCCAGCTCTGGTGGGGTCACCGCATTCCTGCGTACACCTGCGACAAATGCGGCAAGCTCGTGGTCGCCCGCACCCGCCCGGACTGCTGTTCCGACTGCGGCGGCAAGGCCCTGACGCAGGACCCGGATGTGCTCGACACCTGGTTCAGCTCCTGGCTCTGGCCTTTCTCCACCCTCGACTGGCCGCGCGGCAGCGAGGAGCTCAAGCGCTTCTTCCCCACGCAGAGCCTGGTCACGGGCCCGGACATCATCTTTTTCTGGGTTGCCCGCATGATTATGGCGTCCCTCGAATTCATGGGCGACATACCCTTTAAAGACGTCTATTTCACGTCGATCATCCGTGATGAGAAGGGCCGGAAGATGTCCAAGAGTCTCAACAACTCGCCGGACCCGCTGGAAGTGGTTGCGCAATATGGCGCGGACGCGCTGCGCTTCAGCATCATCTACATCGCGCCGGTGGGGCAGGACATCCGCTACAGCAATGACAAGTGCGAGATCGGCCGCAATTTCGCCAACAAGATTTGGAACGTGGTGCGCTTTCGCCTGCGCCAGGGCCCGGGCAGCGCGAATTGGCAGGACCTCAAGGGCCTGAGCGCCGCCGATCTGCGGCCGGACGACCAGTGGATCATCGCGCGCCTCAACAATACCGTGCAGTCCATTACCGATGGCCTGGCCGGTTTCCGCTTCAATGACAGCTGCAAGATGCTGTACGAGTTCATCTGGAGTGAGTTCTGCGATTGGTATCTCGAGTCCTGCAAGCCGGTCTTTAATGGTCAGGACGCGGCGCGGCAGGCGACGGTTCTGCGTGTTTTCGACTACTGCCTGGGGACCTTCCTGCGTCTGCTGCATCCCATCATGCCCTTCGTGACTGACGAGCTGTATCACCAGATGGGCTTCATCGGCGACGACAGCTCCATCATGCTCACGCAGTGGCCCGAGTCACTGAGCCCCGCCGAACTGGCCGAGCTCGGTGCCGATGACGAAGCCATGCGCCGCAGCGACGCCAAATTCGAGCTCATCCGCGCCGTGCGCACCGTGCGTGCCAACTACGTCATCCCCAGCACCCGGGCGCTCGACGTGATCCTCGTGCCAGCCAGCGCCGAAGACCTCGCGTACCTGCGGCGCGACGAAGAGACCCTGCGGTCGCTGCTGGTCGCCTCATCCGTACAGATCCTCGCCGAGTACCAGGCGGACGGCCCCTGCGGCGTCGCCGTCAGCGGCATGGGCACGGCGTACATACCCCTCGCTGGCGTGGTCGATCTGGCTGCCGAATGCGAACGCCTGCGCAAACAGGAGGCCGAGCTGGTCGCCTACCTCGCCAGCGTCCGCAAAAAACTCGACAACGCCAACTTTGTCGCCCGCGCGCCACAAGATGTCGTGGACAAGGAGCGCGCCCGCATTGTCGAATTCGACGAGAAACTTTCCCGGGTGCGGCAACAACTGGCCAGTTTTGGCGCTCAAAGCAACTAGCCGTTGGCAGTTGCGAATCGTTGTCATATCAGAATTAAGCCACGTATAAACCAATAGCCTCCCCAATCCACCTAACTAGGAGATAGATCATGGATGACAAAATCAAAGCCTTGTTGGAAGAGTTGCGCGTGCACCTGCAGAATGACGGTGGCGACATGGAGCTGGTGAAGATTGAAGGCAAGAACGTCTTCCTGAAGCTCAAAGGCGCTTGTGGCTGCTGCCCCCACGCCCAGATGACTCTCAAGAGCGGCATTGAGCGCATTCTGCGCGAGCAGCTTGATCCCGAAATCGTTGTTCATCGCGTAGCCGAAAACGCCTAACGGCGACGAAAAATCCGAGTATAGTAAGCGGGAACGGAACCGGTGGTTCTGTTCCCGCTTGTTTTATCTCTGGCGTCAGCGCGTTTTGCCGGGGTGGGTTGTTTTATTTCTGTCGTTGCTGCTTTTTGGAGAGTGTCATGGCCGACCAGTTTCAGATTCTCTTGTCTTTGCCGCCCTGCAGCGCCAGTGATTATGCTGAGCGCGAGCAGCGGCCGTTTCCGGCGTGGTACGCCTGCAGCGATCCCGTTGGGTCGCACTTGGATTCCGGCGGTGGCACGGCGTGGCTTCTGCATCAGGCCTGGCAGCGCCAACGGCAGGATGCCGCTGACCTGAGTTTTGGCGATTGGCTGTCGCAGTCCCGGAAAGTGCTGATACACGCCGGTGGCGAGAGCCGGCGCACACCCGCCTACGCGGCCAGTGGCAAGGCCCTGGTGCCCATGCCGGTCTGGCGCTGGAGCCACGGCCAGCATCTGGAACAGACCCTGCTGGAGCTGCAGCTGCCTTTTATGCGCGGCGTCCTCCGGGACGCCCCCGAGGACATCGTTCTGGCTGTCGCCAGCGGCGACGTGCTGCTGCGCGGCGCGATTCCGGCGGTGCCGCCCTGTGATGTGGCCTGCCTCGGCGTCTGGAGCACGCCCGAGCAGGCCAGCCGCCACGGTGTCTTCTTCTGCCGGCGTGACGAGCAGGAACAGCTCGCCTTCGCCCTCCAAAAGCCCTCGCGGGAGACCGTCTGCGAATTGGTCGAAAAGCACAATTTCCTGTTGGACACTGGGCTGTGGCTCTTCAGCCGGCGCGCGGTCATGGCGCTGATGCGCAAATGCGGCTGGGACGAGGCGCAGGGCGGCTTTCCTGACGGTCCGCGCTCCTATTCGCTCTACGGCAGCTGGGGCGAGGCCATGGGCACGACGCCTAGCCGGCCCGATGCGGCGCTGGCGGATTTTCGCTGCGTGGTGTTGCCGCTGGCACCTGGCGCCTTCAACCACTTCGGAACGTCCCGTGAGCTGGTACAGACCACCGTGGCCATCCAGAACAGCCGCATTGAACAGAGCCAGAATGCGGGCCACTTCCCGCGGCATCCGGGCATCATCACGCAGAATGCCGTCATTGGCGGGGCGTTGCACGGCGACAACCACTCGATATGGATTGAGAACAGCCACGTTCCAGTCGGCTGGCAGCTGGCCAGCGACCACGTGATCACTGGCGTACCCGTCAATGACTGGCAGCTTACTCTGCCGGCCGGCGTCTGTCTTGACGTGGTGCCCGTCGGCGACCACCAGTACTGCTTGCGCTTCTACGGCATGGATGACGCCTTTCGTGGCGCACTTGGCGATCACGGCACGCGCTGGCTCGGCCAAAGCGCTGGACAGTGGTTCCAGGACAGGGGACTGAGCATCGCCGACTGCGACCTTGATCCCGCCCAGGATATCCAGCAGGCCGCGCTTTTCCCCATGGTCGACGCCATCACGGCGGATACCGGCCATTTCCTGCAATGGCTCTGCAGCATTCACGGCGCGGCGATGTCCGTTCGCGGCGCAACGGCCGCCGCCAGTAGTCAGCGGCCAGCACTGAATACCCCGGCGGAACTGGCTGGCGCGGCCGGCGGTGAGGCCTGTGTGCGCAGCGCGGACGCGGTCATTGGCGCTGACTTTGCCGCCTTCTACCGGTGTTGCCCACGTCTTTCCGCCAGCGATTTGGCAGCGCAGGCGAATCTCAAACGCCTCAAAGCCCAGCGGCGTTTTTTCCTCAAGGCCAATTTTGCCCCGTTGTTGGCGTCGCGCAAGCGCGGTTTCTTTTATCAGCTCGACCTCCAACGGACGGCGAAGCTGGCTGCGGGGCTGGGCATTGCGGCGCCGGTGGCGGAAAATGGTGCTGGCGAAAATGGCCAGGATCCGCTGTGGCCGGCTCGCGATGCGATGTTCCGCGCGGAGATGATCTTCTGTCAGGGTCGCCATGACGATGCCGATCGCGAACGCGCACGGGCCATGAGCATTCTACGAGAGGCGATGATCGCCCAGGCCAGTGCTGCGCCGGTCAACCCTCACAGCACCCTCAATGACGAGCAGATACTGTGGGCGCGCAGCCCAGTGCGCCTGGATCTTGCCGGCGGCTGGACGGACACCCCGCCGCAGTGCCTCTTCCACGGCGGTCGCGTCCTCAATCTCGCCGTCGAACTCAACGGCCAGCCGCCGCTGCAGTGCTTCATCCGTCGGTCGGAAACGCCCGAGATTGTACTGCGGTCCATTGATCTCGGTGGCGAGCTGCGGCTGCAAGACTACGCCGAGCTGCGGCAGTTCACGCAGGTCGGCGGTTCATTTGCCATTCCCAAGGCCGCGCTGGCCCTCTGCGGATTTCTGCCCGAGTTCAACGTGTCGCCGGCGCGGACTCTGCGCGAGCAGCTACAGGCGTGGGGCGGCGGCTTGGAACTGACCATGCTGTCGGCGGTGCCGAAGGGCTCAGGCCTGGGCACGAGCAGCATTCTGGCGGCGACGATTCTCGGGGCGCTCAATGACGCTTGCGGGCTCGGCTGGCAGCACCAGGAACTACTTTTCCGCACGCTGGTGCTGGAGCAGCTCTTGACCACGGGCGGCGGCTGGCAGGACCAGGTTGGCGGCGTGCTGCCGTCCATTAAACTGGTGGAAAGCCGCCCGGGGTTGGAGCAGCGTCTGGCCATCAATTGGCTGCCGGAACGCATGATTGCCGAACATGCCAATCGCGACATGATGCTGTACTACACGGGCATCACCCGCGTCGCCAAGGGCATACTGCACACTGTCGCCCGGCGCATGTTCCTGAACGACCACGAGCAGCTGGGCATCCTGCAAGAGATTGGCGACCTGGCCACGCAGGGCGCGCAGGCCGTGCAGATCGGTGACTGGCAGGGCCTCGGCAAGACCATCAACCGCTCGGGCGTGCTCAACGGCGTCCTTGACGCCGCCACCTACCCGCCGGCGATCGTCGCCATCCTCGACCGCATCGGTGACCACCTTGCCGGCGCGAAGCTCCTCGGTGCCGGCGGCGGCGGCTATCTGCTGCTGATGGCGAAGTCCGAAGACGCCGCCAACCGCATTCGCGCCGAGCTCAATGGCAATCCACCGAACAAACTGGCGCACTTTGTCCATTTTGCCTTGTCCAACACCGGCATGCAGACGACCCGCAGCTAGTCGGCTGGTTCAGCCGCTCACTTTCAGCGTAGTAGAGGTTCGAGATGATACGCAAAGCCATTGTCAGCGCCAGTCTGATTGCCCTGGTTATCCTCCATAACGGCTGCCGCAGCACTGACGGCGATGGCATTGACGCCGCGCCGCCGGCAGTGGATCGCCGAGCAGCCTGGGCAAAGCCGGTGGAAATTTCTGGCGTGCCGAATCTGCATCGGCTCAATGAGCATCTCTATCGCTCAGCCCAGCCGAGCTCGGCGGGTTTCAAAAATCTGGAAAAGCAGCTTGGTGTGCGCAGCGTGGTCTGCCTGCGGCAGTTCCACAACAACATTGACGAAGCGCAGGACACCCTCCTGCGCGTGTACTACGTGCCTTTCAGCCCCTGGTCGGCGACGGAAGACGATGTCATCCGCGCCCTCCGCATTATTGCCCGCCAGCAGGAAGGGCCATTCCTAGTGCACTGCCTCCATGGCGCCGACCGCACTGGCCTGGTCTGCGCCGCCTACCGCGTGGTCTTTGACAACTGGACGCCGGAAGAAGCTCGCGACGAAATGGTCAAGGGCGGCTACGGTTTTCATGAACTATGGCGCAATATTCCGGAATTATTATTGAAAATGGACTTTGACAAGATCCGCCGGCAGGTGCTATCTTCAGAAGAGAACGCGCAACGCTGAAGCGCCGGCATTGCTGCAGGCCGCCACGGCTGCGAATGGTATCATGTGAGTACAAGGGAGACGTTTGGGATGGAAAAACTGGTCATTATCGGCACCGGTCCGGCTGGCTACACGGCCGCAATTTACGCCGCCCGGGCCGAGCTCAAACCGCTGGTTATTGCCGGCAGTGTGCCGGGTGGGCTGCTGACGCAGACGACCGACATTGAGAATTTCCCGGGCTTTCCGGAAGCCCTGCAGGGCTTTGAGCTGATGGAACGCATGCGGCAGCAGGCCGAGCGTTTTGGCGCTCGAGTGCAGCAGGGCTTGGTCAGCAAGGTCGCCTTCAAGCCGGGCGGGCCACATACCCTCACCCTGGACGACGGATCGGCGCTCGAGGCCATGGCGGTGATCATCGCCACGGGTTCGCGACCGCGGGAACTCGGTCTGCCGGAAGAGGCCGCCCTGCGCAATCACGGCATATCCTACTGCGCGACCTGCGATGGTGCGTTTTTCCGCAAGGTGCCCGTGGTCGTGGTTGGCGGTGGCGATTCGGCCCTGGAGGAGGCGTTGTTTCTGACGCATTTTGCCAGCGAGGTGCACGTCATCCACCGGCGGGACGCCCTGCGCGCGTCGGTGATCATGCAGAAGCGCGTCCTGGAGCACCCGAAGATCACGCTGCAGTGGAACAGCGTCGTGGCTGCGGTGTCAGACCCCAAAGCTGCGAAAGTGACAGCGGTGACGCTGAAGGACACCGTCAGCGGCACGACCCGCGAGTTGCCTTGCGCCGCCGTTTTTGTCGCCATCGGCCATTTGCCGAGTACGGAAGTCTTTGCGGATGCATTGTCGTTAAATAACGGCTATATTGTCCTTCCTGATGCCGGTCAGTCCAGTACGACCGCCGTTGAGGGAGTTTTCGCCGCCGGTGATTGTGTGGACGCTCATTACCGCCAGGCCATAACCGCCGCCGGCATGGGCTGTCGGGCTGCTATTGACGCCGAACGCTGGCTTAGTCTTCGTCTGGAAGCAGAAAAATGAACTGCACGTTCATAAACTAAGTTGCTTAACCACAAAGAGAAAGGACTTCATTATGGCAGGTTTGTTGAAAGAATTGAAAGCGGCCGAATTTGACGCCGCCGTTGCACAGGGTACTGTACTAGTTGACTTTTGGGCACCGTGGTGCGGCCCCTGTCGCATGCAGTTGCCCATTCTTGAGACATTGGCTGGCGAAATCGGGGACAGCGCCAAGATTTGCAAAGTAAATGTGGATGACGAGGCCGAATTGGCCAGCCGTTTCAAAGTCAGCTCGATTCCGACCCTGCTGTTGTTCAAAGACGGCAAAGTCGTCAAGCAGTATATTGGCCTGCAGCAGGCCGCAACACTAAAACAAGCACTGAGCTAAGAGCCAGTGTAGACCGAACAACGTCCGTCATGCTTGCCGCCACCTACCCCCCCCCCTCCCTCCCCCTCCCAGGTGGCCGCACAGGCGGGCGTTGTTCCTTTTTTTGCCCCCGTACCGGCGGGCGGGCACCAGCATAGGATGACTCATGGACTCAACGCTATATGACTTGTCAGCCATGGGCTGGTGCGTGGCAATTTTTTGCGGTGTGGTGGTGGGGATGTCCAAGTGCGGCCTAGCGGGTCTAGGCTCCTTGGCGGTGCCGCTGATGGCGACCGTCTTTCCGGCGAAACTGTCCACGGGCGCGTTGTTGCCGGTGCTGATTATTGGCGACGCGATGGGGGTGACGCATTTCAACCGCCACGCCGACTGGCGGCTGCTGACGCGGCTGATGCCGGCGGCGCTGGTGGGGATTGTCATTGGCTATCTGCTGATGCGGCAGGACTGGGTGGACGACCGCGTCATTCGCGTCAGCATCGGCGTGCTGGTGCTGGTTTTGCTGGCGCTCAACGCCTTGCGCGAGCGCTTTCTGGCGCTACTGCCCATCGGCGAGGATCAGAGCGGCTGGCCGAGCCTGGTCATCGCCATCGTCTTCGGCGTCATCGCCGGCATCACGACCATGCTGGCCAATGCGGCCGGGCCGATCATGCTCATCTACCTCCTGGCCATGCGTCTGCCTAAGGACGCCTTCATCGGCACCAGCGCCTGGTATTTCATGGTGCTGAACTGGTGCAAAGTGCCTTTCATGATGCAGCTCGGGCTCATCAATTCCGACAGCCTGGCCTTCAACATCAAGCTATCGCCGGCGATACTTGTCGGCGGGCTGCTGGGCATCTATTTCAGCAGCAGGCTTTCCAACAGCGGCTTCAATCGGCTGATACAAGTCTTGACGGTATTGGCGGCCTTGAAATTGTTGTTTTAATCTGTTCTGCTGGCCGGCAGGGCGCGGCAATGGCATTATCTTATGGCTTTTCAGATGCTTTTAGCCCGGGGCTTGAAGCTGTTTTCACCAACCTCATCGTGAAGGAGTCTGGCAATGAACAAGGTTCGTCTTGGTATCATCGGTGTCGGTGGCATGGGTAGTGCGCATGCCAAAGAGGTTATGGACGGCAAAGTCCCGCGTTGTGAATTGGCGGCCATCTGCGATCTGGACACGTCACTTTTCGCCAAATACCCCGGCATCAAGACCTACGATGACAGTGCCAAGCTGATCCGCAGCGGCGATGTGGACGCCGTGTTGGTAGCGACGCCGCACTACTTCCACACGACCATCGGCATTGACGCCCTGCAGAACGGCATTCATACCTTGGTGGAAAAGCCCATTTCCGTGCACAAAGCTGATGCCGAGAAACTCATTGCGGCGCACACCGACCCCAAGATTAAGTTTGCGGCGATGTTCAATCAGCGTACGGACCCCTACTACATCAAGATGCATGATCTGATCAGCAAGGGCGAGATTGGCAAGGTTCAGCGTTCGAACTGGATCATCACCAACTGGTTCCGGACCGAGTCCTACTACCGCTCCGGCGGCTGGCGCGCCACCTGGGCTGGCGAGGGCGGCGGCGTGCTGGTCAACCAGTGCCCGCACAACCTCGATCTCTATCAGTGGCTCTGCGGCATGCCGTCGGCCATCACCGCCATTGGTGGCCTCGGCAAATTCCACGACATTGAAGTGGAAGACGACGTCAGCGCGCTTTTCGAATACCCCGATGGCGCCACTGGTGCGTTCTTCACCACCACCGGCGAGGCCCCCGGCACCAATCGTTTCGAGATCGTCGGCGACCGCGGCAAACTCGTGCTGGACATCGGCCGTGGCGGCCGCAAGCTTGAGTTTATTCGCAACGAAGTGCCCGCTGGCGAGTACCTCAAGACCTCCAATAACCGATTCGGCGTGCCTGGCATCTGGAATATCGACATACCGCTGTCTGGCTCTGGCGAGCAGCACCTCGGCATCAAGAAGAATTTTGTGGCGGCGATTCTGGACAACGCGCCGTTGATCGCCCCGGCTGAAGACGGCATCCGCTCGGTGGAGATTGCCAACGCCATGCAGTACTCGCTGATGACGAAGAAGCGCGTTGAGTTGCCTATGGACAGCGCCGCTTACGAAGCGCACCTCAAGCAGCTGATTGCCAAATCGACCTTCAAGAAGGTCACGGACAAGAATGCCGACACGAATCTGAGCGGTTCCTTTATCGCTTGATATGTCTGCGTGGTGACGCCCGGCGGGCCTTGCCTGCCGGGTTGTCATCGGGAGCCCTGCCATGGCCAAGCCCCTCATTGGAATCAGTTGCGGCCTTGAGCCGGTGCGCGGTCAGCTGGCGCTGCCCATTGAGTACGCGGAGGCGCTGGCCGCCGCCGGTGCCTTGCCGGTGCTGATACCGCCGTTGGCGGATTTGCGGTCGGCCAAGGCTTATTGCCGCGGGCTCGACGGCGTCATTCTCAGTGGCGGGCCGGACATTCGGGCAAGTCGCTACGGCCAGGCCAATCACTCGGCGATGACCATTTTGCCGGCGCGGCGGGAGGACTGGGACCTGGCGCTGGCGCAGGAACTCCTCGCGCACAGCAGCAAGCCGCTCATGGGCATTTGTCTGGGCTGCCAGGAAATGAATGTTGCCGCCGGTGGCACCTTGTACCGGCATATACCCGACGATATGCCCGCGGCCCTGGAGCACCGCCGGACGCGGCCGCCGGCGGAGACCTGGCATGACGTCGAGCTCGTGGCCGACACGCTACTGTACTCGTTGCTGGGCAGCACCAGTATTCGCTGCAATTCGTCCCATCATCAAGCCGTTGGCCGTTTAGCGGTGCCCTTCCAGGCCATTGCGCACAGCAGCGACGGCGTGATTGAGGCCTTTACGCTCCGGGAGGCGGGCGGGCGTTTTCTGCTCGCCCTGCAATGGCATCCCGAACGTATCTGGCAACAACCCTACCAGCTCAAGCTTTTTCAGGCGCTGGTTGCCGCCTGCTGACGAAGGCCGCCGGCCAACTTGTCGGCGGCATAATAGCCACGCATTCAACCATCACCTCCACACGTAGAGAATGAGGACAGACCATGGCAAAAATACCACGACCGGAGTATCCGCGGCCGCAATTCGTCCGCGAAGACTGGCTCAATCTCAATGGCGACTGGCAGTTTGAAATCGACACCGGCGATTCCGGGCTGGCCCGGGGCCTGTTGAACCGCGAACTGAGCGGCAAGATACGCGTGCCATTCTGCCCGGAATGCAAGCTGTCTGGCGTCGAGTACCTCGATTTCATGGAGGCGGTGTGGTATCGCCGCGAGGTCACCGTTCCCGAGAGTTGGGGTGACCGTCGGGTGCAGCTCAATTTCCAGGCGGTGGACTACGAAGCGACGGTGTGGGTCAACGGCCGCGAAGTCGGCCGGCATCGCGGCGGCTACTCGCCGTTCAGCTGCGATCTCGGTTTTGGGCGCGATCTCGGTGGCAAGGCCACGATAGTCGTCCGTGCCCGCGATCCGCGCGACTGGGCGAAGCCCTGCGGCAAACAATCGATGATCTACGAGAACTACGGCTGCCATTATCCGCGTACCACTGGCATCTGGCAGACGGTGTGGATGGAGCCCGTGGCACCCACCAGCCTGAAGCGCCCGCGGATTACGCCGTGTTTGCAGGAGAAGCAGTTCCGCATTGACCAGCATTTGGTCAATCCGCAGGCGGGGTGGAAAATCGTCGCCGTCCTCAAAGACAGCCACGGAGACGTGTCTCGCGCCGAAGTCGTCACCGGTGGCGATTTTGCCAGCACGCTGATTTTGCCGGTGCCGGCTGACCGCCTGCGGCTCTGGCAGCCGGGCGATGGCCAGCTGTACGACATCGACCTGAGCCTTTTCGCGCCAGGCGGCGAGCTGGTCGACCACGCCACCAGCTATGCGGGCATGCGCAGCGTCAGCATTGATGGGCTCAAGGTCAAAATCAATGGCAAGACCGTATTCCAGCGCCAGGTCCTCGATCAGGGCTACTATCCTGACGGCTTGCTCACGGCGCCGACGGACGAAGCGTTGATGCGTGACATCACCTTGGCCATGCGCGCCGGTTTCAATGCCGCGCGACTGCACCAGAAAGTCTTCGAAGAGCGCTTCCTGTATCATGCCGACAGCCTCGGCTATCTGGTCTGGGGCGAATATGGCGACTGGGGCTACCGCCAGGGCACGCGCGTGCCCAGCACCGTGGTTGATGGCTATCGCCACCAGCCCGCCGCCGCCATGATGACCCAGTGGCTCGAAGTCCTCGAACGCGATTATTCGCACCCGGCCATTATCGGCTGGTGTCCGCTCAATGAGACCTCCCAGTCCATCGAAGATTACATGACCACCCTCGACGATGTCACCCGCGGCATGTTCCTGGCCGCAAAACTCGTTGACAACACCCGGCCCGTGCTGGACAGCTCCGGCTACTCGCACCGCGTCGCCGAAGCCGATATCTACGACTGCCACGACTACAGCCAGGACCCCGCCAAATTCGCCGTCCAGCAGAGTGGCCTCGCTGCCGATGATCCCTTCCAGAATGGCCGGGACAAGCATTGGAGCATCCCCTACCGCGGCCAGCCCTACTTCGTCAGCGAATTCGGCGGCATTTGGTGGAATCCCAAAGCCGGCGAGAAGGATTTCTCCTGGGGCTACGGCGAAAGACCCAAGTCGCTGGACGAATTCTACACCCGCTTCAAGGGCCTCTGCGATGTCCTCCTAGACAACCCCAAGATGTTCGGATACTGCTACACACAGCTTACCGACGTCTTCCAGGAGCAGAATGGCGTGCTGTTCTTTGACCGCAGTATGAAATTCGACCTGGCGAAACTCCACGCCGTGCAAAGCCGCAAGGCCGCTATCGAAACCCTCGAGGCATAGCCTCACGGCCTTGGTAGCCTCACGGCATGCCGTGAGGCAACCAAGGGGGTGCTCCAGGCGGCCGTGCTGGCGGCGCAAAATTCTCTGAGTTGTTGCTGTGCCGGGGCTTGCGAATTCATGCCCGGGCGCTATAGTAAAAACAGTCTTTTTTGTTCCCTAGCATGGCTTTCCGGCGTGGCCGGCGAGCGGTATTCACAGGCAGCCCCAAGGAGAATTCTCAATGGCAATCAAACTTGGTATCAATGGTTTTGGTCGTATTGGCCGGATGGTCTTCCGCGCGGCAGTGCAGAATTTTGCTGACGACATTGAAATCGTCGGTATCAACGACTTGCTGGAGCCGGAATACCTCGCCTACATGCTGAAGTACGACTCCGTGCACGGCCGGTTCAAGGGCGAAGTGAAAGTCGAAGGCGACAAGATGATCGTCAACGGCAAGGCCATTCGCCTGACCGCCGAGATGGATCCCGCGAATCTGAAGTGGAACGAAGTCGGCGCCGAGATCGTCGTCGAGTCCACTGGTTTCTTCCTGGACGACGCGACCGCCCGCAAGCACATCCAGGCTGGCGCGAAGAAAGTCATCATGTCCGCTCCGTCCAAAGACAGCACCCCGATGTTTGTCTACGGTGTGAATCATACCAGCTACGCCGGCCAGGACATCATTTCCAATGCGTCCTGCACGACGAACTGCCTGGCTCCGATTGCCAAGGTTCTCAATGACAAATTCGGCATCAAGCGCGGTTTGATGACCACGGTTCATGCCACCACCGCCACGCAGAAGACCGTCGACGGCCCGTCCAAGAAGGACTGGCGCGGTGGTCGCGGCATTCTTGAGAACATCATTCCGTCGAGCACCGGCGCCGCGAAGGCCGTTGGCAAAGTTCTGCCGGCTCTGAATGGCAAGCTCACGGGCATGTCCATGCGCGTTCCGACCTCCGACGTGTCGGTTGTTGACCTGACTGTCGAGCTCGAGAAGGCAGCCGACTACAAAGACATCTGCGCCGCCATGAAGGCCGCCGCCGCCGGCGAGCTCAAGGGCATCCTCGGCTACACCGAAGAAGCCGTTGTTTCCACCGACTTCCGCGGCGACGCCCGCACCTCCATCTTTGATGCCAAGGCCGGTATCGCTCTCGACCCGACTTTCGTCAAGGTCGTCTCCTGGTACGACAATGAGTGGGGCTACTCCAACAAAGTCGTCGAAATGGCCAAGGTCATTGCCAAGAAGTAATTCTTAAAGATACCTTTCCCTTTCTCCACCGAGCGCCGGGCAGCAGGCTGTTGATCAGCCAGTTGCCCGGCGCTTTTTGTGCGGGAAAGATGTTAGGCGTGCCGGTCTTGTTGCCGAACAATTCCAATAATGGCCATGCCCGGAGCGTTTTTGGACAAAGTGCCATGCAGATCAGCTATGCGCCGGCCATGTCCTGGCGCTGTTTTTTGTGCATGAGGCGCGACCGCGTGACCGCTGAGCGGCCACACTGACGAGCAGCATTAATTGCCAAGAGACATTATCCCATGACCATACTTTCTCCGATCTTCCGTCGGCTGCCGGCAGCCCTGTCAGTGCTTATTTTTCTCAGTGTGGCGACGTTGCTGCACGCGGCGGTGCCGGCTGGCTGGGAGCCGGCGATTTACTGTCGGCGCGCCGAGGGCAATTTGCGTTTTACGGCGGCGTGGGGGAGCCGTGAGGTCATTCAGTTTCTGGTCTATCATGAGGCCAGTGGCCGCAGCGTGCAGGTTGAGCTGTCGCCGACGACCTTGAATGCCGTGGAGATCACGCCCGACGGTCGGCACACGCCGCTGGCGGCGACGTCCTATTTTGCGCCCTTGGCGGCGGATGTCGAGCGGCAGGACATGCCCGTGACCATCAAGTTTCGCGAGGACGACTGGTCGTTCTATCTCGACGGTGTGATCCGGGCGTCAATGGCGTCTCCTTTCCTTTTGCCCGCGGAGGTCTATTGGCCGCAGCGCTCGCGCGGCATGTCTCGTGACAGTCTGCGTTTCCAGCCGGTGCCGCGGGTTGGTTTCGCATCGGACTTCATGATTGAGGAAGGCGCCCCGAACGAGCTTTACCCCTGGCTGATCCAGCAGGGTAACTGGCGCATTCATACCGCGCAGGCCGAAGCGGTCGCACGTCCTGAGACCAACCAGAAACGCGCGCAGGAAGCGCCATTGACGGCGGATAAGAGCCCCAATTTCTACTCACTGAAGGGCGGTGGCAAGAATGAAGAAGCCGTCATCACCATGGGCTATGACTTTTTTGACAACTACCATTTCACGGGCGCAGTGCAGCCCGTGAAGGGCGAGGCCGGCCTGGTCTTTTACCACCGCAATGTCTTGCTTGCCGACGCCGCCGGCGACGCTGCGGCGACGGATGCCGAGCCGGTGGCGCCGGATCCCGCGCACGCGGAGTTTTATGCCTTGACGCTGGTGTATGACAGCGCGAATCCGGAGGAGCGCGAGATGCGTTTGTGGCGGCAGCGCGCCGGCGTTCGGCGCATGCTGGCGCGTGCGCGCGTGGCGCTCTATGATAACCAGTGGTACATGCCGGGCGTGAAGGCCCACGGCAATGAGATCATCTGCTATCTAGATCAGCACGAGGTCTTTCGGGTCCGCGAACTCCTGCCCATTGGCGGTAAGATCGGTCTATATGCCAGGACGCCCGAAGAGATTCGTTTTGACGACGTGACCCTCAAGCCACACTTGCCCATCGATTTGCGGGACATGCCGGCCCTGCGCTACAATGCCCTCCAGAGCAGCAATGGCGCCTTTAACCTGCACGAGCGCGGTGTTGCGGACGATGCCGCGTTGCGGGTGAGCAACAACCGCCGGGACGCCGAACTGATCATCGGCCGCGCTCACAGCCGCAACATGGCCTTTGCCGCGACGGTGGCGCCGGCGGGCGATGCCTGCGAACTGGCACTGATTGCCGGCTGGCAGGGCGCCAGCGGCAGCCACTGGCGCTTCCAGATCGAGCGCGCCGGCGGCAACGAGACTACGCGGCTGCTGCGGCATGACGCTGACGGCACTGTCACCGAAATCGATCGCCAGGAGCAGCCCGCAGGTGATGAGCCGGCGCGGCTGATGGTCGATGCAACCGAGCCCGGCATTCTCCGTTGCCTGCGCAATGGTGTGTTGCTGCATTTTGTGGAATACGAGGGCGAGCTGACTGGCGCCAATGGCCTGTGGGTCAAAGCAGGCGGCACGGCGGAGTTCCGCGAGTTGTCCTTGTCAGCAGAGCGTTTTCAGTACAAGGAGCAGGAGCAGAAGAACCCGGTTTTTCGCACGGACAGCTTCATGCGGCACTGGGCGTCGCCCGAGGGCCAGTGGGTCGGCGGGCCCCACGATGCGCTGTGGCACAAGGGCGATTTCTTCGGCGACTACGCCATGCGGATGCCCTGCGTGCCTGACAGCGAACTGAATCTGGCGGTGGCAGATAATGCCGCCGCCGGCGCGGTGCAGCTTCGCATCAAGGACGGCAAGTTGCTCCTGAGTACGGCTATGGCCGGTGCCGACGAGCCCGCGCTGCAGGAATTTGCGCTGATCGCGCCGGAAGGCAAGGACATCAGCGCTCTGGACTACGAGGTATTTCACGAGGGCCAGTGGCTGTGGGTGACCGTGGACGGCAAGACGGCATTGCGCCAACGCCTCAATCAGCAACTCAAAAAACTCGGCACCCGCGCGATGGTCAAGGGCATGACCCTGGCGCATCTCGCCCGCAGCAGAGCCACTCGCGTCAATGTCATTGACGAATTTTTCAACGAGTCGCCGCATGCGTGGCTGGCGAATGGCGGCGATTGGCAGATCATCAATCGTTTTCAGTGCACGCCGAGCTGGTCGCACATGATTGGCGAGGCGCCCGAGGGCCTGGCGGCCTTTTGGCGGAAGCAGGTTTTCGGCGGCGATCTCACGCTGGAATTCTATGCCGGCACGCGTCATGGTTTCTATGATGAGGCTGGCAATCTCAACTGCACCATCATGGCGGCCGAGACCAGTGCCGGCAGCGGCTACACGGCGGCCTGTACGGAATGGGACCAGAATCTCTCTCAGAACTGGACGACCCTGTACAAGAACGGCCGTGCCCTGGCGCGTACGGATTCTTACCTGGTCCCCCGCCGGCGCAAGGGCATGTTCCGTCGCGTCCTCAATCCCCTGGTTGCGCAGGGCCGGCCCATTCACGGCGCGTGGTTCTACATCAAACTGCGTAAAATCGGCGACAGCCTGGAGTACTATTTCGACGACGAGCTGATCTTCAAGGAGACTGATCCCGAGATGATCCAGGAGGGCCTGGTCGGCATCTGGACCTTCGTGCACAGCATTACCCTCGCGCAGATCAAAATCGCCTTCGGCAGCGAACGCCCGCGCTCTTTCCCGGTGGCCATGCTGCCCGTGGATGACACGCTCCTGGCGGCCGCGCCTACCGCCGCCGCCGCGACGCCCGCTGCCGCCGCCGAGACGCCCGCTGCCGCTGCCGAGACGCCCGCCGCCGCCGCGCCGCCCGCTGCGGCGGCCGCGCCGTATCATTGGGAAGCCACGGCTGGTGGTTTTCCGTTGGATTCATTGGCCGGCCATTTGTGGCAGCAGCGCGACAGCGTCGGCCAGAGCCAGCTCACGCCCTTTGCTCTGAATGCCGACGCGTTGCACTATCGCAATCTCCTGGGCGGCGGCGACATGCGCATGACGGCGACCTTGCCGCCGGTACTTTTGCAGGATTTGGCCGGCTGGCGTTTCAAGATGAAGCGTACGGCCGCTGCGCGCGTGAATCTGTTCTACTCCGTTGGCTCGCTTAATGCCAAGGGCGTCTATGAGCCCCGGTGGCGTCTTTTTCACCAGATCAGTGGGCCGGATTTCAGCGACGGGCCTTGGCGCCTGAGCGGCAGTAGTGAGCTCGTGCCGGTGGATAGTGTCGAGCCCGATCGCCAGCAGTGGACGGAGTTGACCGCGTGGATACCCAGCCGGTTTCGGGCCCCAGGCGAACGCGGCGAGAAGCAATACGCGCGTCTGGAGGGCTTCGGGCTCCAGGAGCTCGACGCCATGGCCAACGGCATCTGGGGCAACGGCCCCGGCCAGGCCTACGCTGTTAGCCACCTCCGGCCAATTTTCTACGGCGTGCCGGAGCTCAAACTGCCCGAGGGCGCGACGGTGAGTTTCCGCAAGCAGCTCACGGATTTCGTCCGCCGCAATCGCACGACTAAGCCGGAGGAACTGACGGCGGTGCTCAAAGCCGAAAGCGTCCCGGGCGCCAATAGCGTCTGGTTGGAGATGTACCATGGCCGGCAGGCACTGGTGCAGCAACTCGAATGGATCAGTCTCCCCGAAGAAGTGCCGGTGAGCTTCGCCTGGGACGGCGACGCCAAGGACGCCGTGCGTCTGAGCTGTACGGCCGACTATGTCGACAGGCGTTTTGCGGCGGCCGGCATCAGCTTCGCTGGCGAACGACTGCGCGTGCTGCGGGAAAACGACGAGTACCGCCTGGCGTTGTTGCCGCGTACGGCTGCCGTGCAAAAGGCTATCGCCGCCGGCAGCATTAGCTTCCTGGTGAACAGTGGCAGTAGTGAAAAAGAACTGGCACTGGCGACCGCGCCTGGCGAACGGCGCAATTCACCGCCGTTGCTGATGGCGGTGGAGGGCTTCAGCCCGGTGTGCATGAGTTTCGAGAATGGCTCGCAGGAGCCGCTGGTGTACGCCGGTCGGCCACGCATGGCCTTTGAGAGTGACGACGGCGTCAATCACGCACTGACAGTGCGCAACACCGCCCTCGGGCAGGAGCTGGCGACGCCTTTCAACATGGGCTTCTCCATCGCCAACTACCCGGTGGTGCAGTTCCGCTATCGCGCCTGGGACATGGCACAGATCAGCCTGGCTTTCCAGAACTACCACTATGTCCGCCTCGCTGCTGATGATTCTGACAACGCGACGGCGGTGCGTTACGGCCATGACCTGCGCATGGACGAGCAGTGGTACAGCTGGATCGGGGTAGCCGCCGATGCGTTTACTCGCGAGCCCTACGCCGTGAACCGCTTCATGCCCAAGGGCTTCCGTTTTGCTTCCATCGGCTCGCCCGATCAGACTGGCCGCTACAGCCGCTGGCAGCTTGACGACCTGGTCTTCGGACCGGCGGTGGCCAAGGCTGAGCAGCTGACCTTCACGCCCAGTTACTACGACGCCGACGGCGTCACCGCCGTGCTGACGGCGCTCCTCCCCGGCGAACGCCCATGGGCGGAACGCAGCGCCGACGAACTGGCGGCGCTCAATTGGCAGCGGCACGACGTCGGCAAGGCGATTACGCCTGAGATCAAAGACCTCGCCCAGGGTGTTCATCACCTGCTGGTCAAGGCCGTGGACAGCCACGGCGCGGAATCCACGCCGATGGACATGCCCTTCCTGTGGGACAATGTCGCCCCGGCGCTGTCCCATGAGATCGCGGCGTCGCAGAATCCGGCGCATAATGGCAAGCAGCTGCTGGTGACACTGAAAAGCGACGGCGGCGCACCGTGGAGCATCGAAAAGGCCAGCTTCCTCATTGCCGGCAAAGAGCAGGCGCTGCCGCAATGGACCAACTCCTTTATCCACGGCAAGGACGCCGACCGTCTTGAGCTCAATTACCCCTTCCTCTTCCGCAACCACCTTAATGCTGCCAAAGACGGCGACGTGCTGGAGTTCGCCATCGACAACATCGTGGACGGCGCTGGCAACAGCCATCCACGCTACGTTGTGCCGATCAAAGTCGAGCACAGTTCGGACAAGACCGGCCCGTCGTGGTACGCCTTCACCTTTGCGGACAGCGTCAACTGGTTCTGGAACTGGGATGGCTACTGCCACCGTACGGCACAATTTTCGCCGGCGCAGCACAACGGCCTGGATGTCATCCACAACCTCGGCGAGTCGCCCTATCTCAATCACCGGACGTACTACGCCACCGGCACCATCAGTCAGGCCGTGAGCTGGCGGCCATCACGGCACCCCTGCCTGTCTTTCCGCCTGATGACGCCGCATTACCGCGCCGGCGCAGTCATCCAGGCGATTCTGACCACCACCGCTGGAAAAAACTACACCATATCGCTTAACAAGGCCAACGATGACGGGAACGAACTCAACCGCAGCGTCAATTTCACTTGGGAGAACAACAAGTGGTTGCATTTCAGCTTCAATGTCCGCGACATGCTGAGCAAGATTGGCGTGGACGCCAAGGCGCTGGCTGACATGGAGATCAAGACCGTGGCCATCCAGCGTCGCGGCGTGCAGCATAACGAAAGTCTCAGTCTCGACGACTTCTTCATCCACGGCCTGCCAGCGGACAAGGAGAAAGGCGATGTCCTGCGTTGGACAGCGTTTGACGCCAGCGGCGTGGCGTCGCTGTTGGCTACCTGTGTTGACGCTGCGGGTAAGGACTTGTGGGCGCACGAATTCACGGATTTGCGGGCGACGGACTTGGCCGTTTTGCGCGCGAAGGTCAAGGGCAGCCAGTGGTTCCGTTGTCAGGCGAAGGACCACGCGGGCAATCTGTCGGTGCCGTTCTGGCTGCCCATTTACGGCGAATAAACATGGCGGTCGCGCGCCGGCACAGCGCCGGCGGCGCAGCGCCGGCGGCGCAGCCAAACGCGGAAAGACGAGGGGTGTTGGTCTATGGAGCTGATCTTCCTGGGGACTTGTTCCGGCACAGAGCCCGAACCCGGCCGTTGCCATGTGGCGTGGGTGCTGCAGGTCGATGGCGCCTTGTACTGGTTCGACGCCGGTGAAAGCTGCTCGCGGACGGCTCATCTGCTGGGCCTTGACCTCCTTGCCGTGAAGGCCATCTTCATCAGCCACAGCCACATGGACCACGTCGGCGGCCTGGCTAATCTGCTTTGGAACATCCGCAAACTCGACGGCATCAAGCGGCGCCTGCAAGGCGCAGTGATTGACGTGCACGTCCCGAATCGCCAGAGCTGGGACGGCGTTATGCAGGTCCTCGGGCAGTCCGAAGGCAATTTCCAGACCGCGTTCAGCCTGGCCGTGCACGACGTGCAACCCGGAGCCTGCTTTGATGACGGCCGCGTGCGGGTGGACTGCGTCAGCAACCGCCACCTCGCCGACGGTCGCTCATTCTCCTACCGCATTCGCAGTGAAGGCAAGACCATCGTCTACTCCGGCGATGTCAAGAGCATCAGCGAACTCGACTGCTGGCTCCAGGACGGCTGCGATCTACTGCTCATGGAAACCGGCCATCACGCCGTCGAGGCTGTCTGCCAATACGTCCGCGAACGGCCGCAAATTGCCCGCCTGGGATTTATCCACCACGGCCGTGAAATCCTCGACCACCCAGCCGAATCGCGCAGCAAGGCCTTCGCCATCCTCGGCGAACGCGTTTTCTTCACCGACGACGGTGAAAACATGACGCTCTGACGACCAGCGCGGTTGCGGGCTGGTTTTTTTTGTGGGTCATCCCATCATTCATTTTGTGGAGGTCTTGCCATGCGTTCTGTGGGCATTTTGCTGATTGCGTGTGCGGCGGTTTTGCCGGCGTTGGCGCAGGAGTTTTATGTGGTATCGGCGGCCAACAGTGCTGTTGGTGGCGTGTATCGCCTGGGGCTTGCTGACGACGGGGCCTTTGTGCAGCATGGCTTTACGGCGGTGAAGACCATCAACTACCTCATCCGGCATCCGCGGCAGCCCGAGTATTACTACGGCACGGTGGAACGCCTGCCGGACGGCACTCGCGGCGGCGTGGCGGCCTTTCGGCGTGCGGCCAATGGCGATCTGGCATTGCTGGCGATGGTGCCCACGGGCGGCGCCAGCTCGTGCCACTTGGCGCTGTCGCCGGACGGCGAATTCCTCTACACGGCCAACTACGGCGGTGCGTCCATCAGCGAGCTACCCATGCGCGATTATCTGCCGCAGGCTGGTCGGGTGATTGCGCACAGCGGCGGCGGTCCGCACAAGCGCCAGGCGGGGCCGCACCCGCATTTTGTCGGCTTCGATCCCGCCGGCGAGCATTTGCTGGTGCCGGATTTGGGCCTTGACCGCGTGCTGGTCTATCCCTGGCAAGCCGGCGTGGGCGTGAATGCCGACCGCGTTGAGCATTTGTCGCTGGCGCCGGGCGCCGGGCCGCGGCACGCGGTGTTCACAGCGGATGGCGGCACGCTCTATGTGGCCAACGAGCTCGATGGCTCGGTGACATCCTTTGTGCAGCGTGATGGCCGCTGGCTACGCGCGTATAGTGTCCCGGCGGTGCGCGCGGAGGACATCGGTACGAATTATCCCGGGGCCATTCGCCTGAGCGCCGACGAACGCTGGCTGTTGGTGTCGAATCGCGGGCATAATTCCATCGCCCTGCTGGCGACCGGCCCGGGCGGGGCGATGACGCTGCGCGATGTCGCTCCCTCCGGCGGCGTCAATCCGCGCGATCTGGCGCTGAGTCCGGGCGGCGACTGGCTGCTCGTCGCGAATGACAAATCCGGCACGCTGGCGCGCCTGCGTTTTGACGCCGCCGCCGGCCGCCTGGAGCTGGTCGCGACGACCCTGTCGCTGCCGGTGGTGCAGGCCGTCCTGTTCTGCGAACCGTGAGTCGCGAGAGTGCGCACGGCCTTATGTGTGTGCACAACGCGTGAAAGGTGTAGGAGTAAGCATGTCGACGATAGCCATTGACGGTTCCGTGGTCAGCCTGCGGCACCATGCATTTACGGACGGCTGGCGCGCCTTCATCTTGAGCGACAGCCATCTGGCGCTTGACGACGAGCGTGGCGGTCCGTATCGTCAGTACAGCCAGCGCATGGCTGGCGGCTACAAGCCAGCGCAGGCGCATTGGGAGCAGACGCTGGCACGGGCGGTGGCGGAGAAGGTCGATCACCTTTTTCTGCTGGGCGACATGAGCAGTTTTCCCTCAGAAGCGGCAGTGGCTTATCTGTCGCGGACCCTGCAGGACACGGGCATCGCCTACAGCTACATTGCTGGTAATCACGACTGGCATTACGAGGGCATGCCGGGCAGCGAAATTGCCCTGCGGGACGAGTGGTGCCGGCGGCGGCTGGCGCCGCTCTATCAAGGCCGGCAGCCGCTGATGCACGCCGAAACGCATGGCGGCCTGCGAGTGGTGCTGATCGACAATTCCGTGTACGAGATTCTACCCGCGCAGCGTGATTTTTTTCGCGCGCAGGCCGCCTTGGGCCAGCCGCTGATACTGCTGGTGCACGTGCCGCTGTATGTCCCCGGGCGTTCCATTTTCTTTGGCTGCGGGCATCCCCAGTGGTGCGCGGCGACGGACCCGTATTGGCAGATCGAAGGGCGTGAGCCCTGGCCGGAGAACGGCCACAATGCCTGCACCTACGAGTTTCATCGCGAGGTCTTTGCGACGCCGGAACTGCTAGCCATTTTCGCCGGCCACATCCACAAGCCGTCGCTGGACCTCCATTGCGGCAAGGCGCAGATCGTGGTGCCGGGCTTGGCGGCCGCCGGCGAGTTCATGGAACTGCGTTTGTGCCGTGAGCCGGCCGCAGGCCAGTAGTATTCACGTCGTCGCGGCATAATTTCGTAATCAGCGCAAGGTATGCCGAGCGTCTGGTGGCCAGCGGGAGCCCATAATTGAGAGGCCCTTACAGGGCATAGTTTTTATTGCTCCCCAAACCCCGGGCGATTGCCCGGGGCTACGTTGATGGCGCCCTTCCAGGGCGCCTCACCCGAGGGGGTGCATGGTACGGCCCTCCGGGCCGAACTTGGCCGATCAGACATTTTATTGCCGCGAAGCGGCTGAAGCGGCAGAAGCGCTGAAAGCGCGAAACATATGTTGTTGTTCTACCCAGGGTTGCGGCGCTTCCCGGGTGTCCCCACGGTTCAGGCCACTATCAATCACTCCTATGAAACCAATGTTCTTGACTTAACAAATTTCATAGTGCCTTAAGCTTTAGCAAAACAGTCTGTTATGATCGCGGCATTTATTGCCGCGAAGCGGCAGAAGCGCTGAAAGCGCGAAACATACCAGCCCAGGGCAAGCACGCTGAAAGCGTGCGCCGCCCTGGGTAGCGCGCCATATTGGTTCGTGTTCCTCGGCCTCTTTGGCCCCAGTCGGCGAAGCTGACTGGAGCCAAAGAGGCAATGGAACTATGTGTCTTCCCTTTCCTGTACCTAAGAGCGCCTGCACGTTTTGTTTAGGTTGCTCATTCGGGGCTCCTCCTATGAAACACGCTGCCGCAAAGGTCGGCGGAAATCAAGATCGAATGGCTGGGCGGCGGCGGGCCGTGGGTTTCCTGCAAATTGTCCCAGCGAAGCGCCGGGGTGGTTACTCCTATGAAACACGCTGCCGCAAAGGTCGGCGGAAATCAAGGTCGGATGGCTGGGCGGCGGCGGGCCGTGGGTTTCCTGCAAATTGTCCCCGGTGTTTTCCCCACCGGAGTGGTTACTTACCGATTACGTCTCGCGGCCGTGGAGTGGGCGTCTCGCCCACTCCGACAAGACGGCTCAATAAACCGTCCTCGTCATCCACGCCGACCGTACCCGGCCCGTCTCCCCCGCCGCATGAATAGTTCCTCCTATGAAACACGCTGCCGCAAAGGTCGGCGGAAATCAAGGTCGGATGGCTGGGCGGCGGCGGGCCGTGGGTTTCCTGCAAATTGTCCCCGGTGTTTTCCCCACCGGGGTGGTCACTGACCGATTACGTCGCATGGTCGTCCTCACCCTTTTTTGCGTTTTTTGCGTGGTGGTGGGACGACGGGCTCGAAGACTGTGCGGCGATTTTGTTCCAGGAGCTGCTCGTCTTCCTGGGCTTCAGCGCAGAAGGCGTCCTGGGTCGATGGCGTTTTGGCTGTTGGGTTACTGACGTGGCATTTCCAGCTGCCGTCGGCGTTGAGGACGCGGCCTTTGTGCTGCTGGGTGGAGCAGTAGATTTCGAGCATGCTGATGAGGCGTTTGCGGGCATCGTCGTCGGCGATGGGCACGAGCAGTTCGACGCGGCGGTCGAGGTTGCGGGTCATCCAGTCGGCGCTGGAGATGAAGACTTGGGGTTTGCCACCGCGGTGGAAGTAGAGAATGCGGGCGTGTTCGAGAAAGCGGTCGACGATGCTGACCACGCTGATATTGTCACTCAGGCCGGGCACGCCCGGCCGCAGGCAACAGATGCCGCGGACATTGAGCATGACGCGGACGCCAGCCTTGGCGGCCCGGTAGAGCGCGTCGATCATGTCCTTGTCCGATAGGGAATTGACCTTGATCATGATGAGGCTTTTTTGGCCGGCTTGATGGCGGCTGATCTCGCCGTTGATCATGTCCAGCAGGCGGGTACGGATGCCGACGGGTGCCATGTCGAGCTTGTGGAATTGGCGGAGGGTCGAATAGCCGGTGATGGCGTTGAAGAAGGCCGACGCGTCCTGGCCGTATTCCGGCGCGCAGGTGAAATAGCTGACATCCGAGTAGATGCGCGCGGTGATTTCGTTGTAATTGCCCGTGCTGAAGTGCATATAACGGCGGATGCCATCGCTGTCGCGGCGGACAATCAGGCAGATTTTGGAGTGGGTTTTGAAGCCACGGATGCCGTGGAGGACCTGCACGCCGGCGTCCTGGAGTTCGCGGGCGCCGATGATGTTGCGCTCTTCATCGAAGCGCGCTTTGAGTTCCACCAGGGCGGTGACATTTTTGCCGTTCTGGGCGGCCTGGCAGAGTGCCGCGAGGATCGGGCTGTTTTTGCTGGTGCGGTAGAGGGTGATTTTAATGGCGAGAACGTCGGGATCCGCAGCGGCTTCTTCCACCAGGCGCTGCACGGGCTCGAAGCTCTCATAGGGGTGAACCAGCAGGATGTCTTTGCGGCTAATGGCCTTGAAGATACCCTTGCGCAGATCGGCGCCGGCGGCCTGCCGTGGTTTCCAGGGCTTGCGGCAGAGTTCTTCGAAACCGCTTAGGTCGGTCAGGGCCATGAAGGCGGCGATGCCGGGCGGGCCGGGCAGCAGAAAGCAGCTGTCATCATCCAGGGTGAGTTCCTGTTGCAGGGCCCGCAGGAGCTTCTTCGAGGCGCAATCCTCGATTTCGAGGCGGATGCAGTCGCTGGTGCGGCGGGCTTTGAGGACGCGCTTCATGTCATCAAGGAGTTCCTCGGCGGCGTCGTCTTCGACGGTGAGATCGCCATTGCGGGTGATGCGGAAGGCCACGCATTCGGCGATATTCGCGCCGGGGAAGAGCTGTTCGGCAAAGAGTTTGACGACGTCTTCCCAGAGGACGTAGCGCAGTTCGTCGGGCCGCAGCTCGGGCAGGAAGATGACGCGTGAGAGCATTTGCGGCATGGGCACGACGGCGTAACGCATGCTGCGCGGGATTTCAGGGTGGGGCGCCAGCCGCACGGCGACATTCATGCTCAAGTTGCGCAGCGGTGGAAAAGCCGCCCCATTGGCGATGGCGATGGGCGACAGCAGCGGCAGGATGTCGCGCTCGAAAAGTCCCTGGAGATGGCTGCGGTCGGATTCCGGCAGGTCCTGCGGGCGCAGGCGGCGCAGGCCGGCTGCGGCCAAGGCGGGCTCAATGCTCTCCAGCAGGCATTGGTATTGCCGGGTGCAGAACGCGTGGGCCCGCTCGTTGATGGCCATGAGCTGCTTGGCGGGCGTCGCGCCGGTGATGTCGGTGCTTTGGCTGTTGCTCTGGATCAGCAATTTCAGGCCGCCGACGCGGACCATGAAGAATTCGTCCAGATTCGACCCGGTGATGGCCAGGAATTTGAGGCGTTCCAGCGGCGGTGCCTGCGGGTCGGCGGCTTCTTCGAAGACGCGGCCATTGAAGTCCAGCCAGCTGAGTTCGCGGTTGAAGTAGAGATGCTTGTCGCTGAGGTGGAGCTGTTTCATGATTACATTGTGCTCGGGGGCTACGCGCGCGTCGGCATGGTGCCGATGGCGCCTGGCGATGCTTATTCCTTGACGGCTTTGAGGTCGATGCTGATGCCGTAGAGTGCTTGGAAGAACGCGCCCTTGCGCTGGATGGCCAGGCGCTCCAGGCTTAGCTCGCGGGCTTTGGCGACGGCGATGACGAGCTGTCGGTCGTCACGTTGGACGCTGATTTCCCGCAGCAGCTGGCTGTGGGTGCGGTCGAAACAGTCTGCGACGCGGAGGATGGCCGCGAGCTTGGCGACGTCGATGCGCTGGTCGCGGCTGAGCTCGCAGAAGATCTCGTCGTCAGGCTGGGGGGGATTTTTGCGATGGTAGCGGGCGACGCAGGCGGCGAGCTTTTTGTCGTCGCCGCCAAGGCCGAAGAGATCGCTGTTGATGATGAGGTATTGCGAATGCAGGTGGTGGTTGTGGTTGCTGACGAAGAGGCCGATTTCGTGGAGCAGCGCCGCGACCTGCAGGATCAGCTGGTGGCGCTGGGTCAGGCTGTGTTCGCTGGCGATGACCTTGAAGATCTTGAGGGCGACGTCCATGACGTGTTCAGCATGGGGGCGGTCGAAGAGAAAGTGTTCGCCGATGGCGCAGGCTGAGTTGATGATTTGCTGGCGGAAGCCGCGGTTGCGGGTGCAGCGGCCGATGAGATCGGCGAGGACGCCGTCGCGCATGCCCTGGTTGGTCGCGTAGAGCTCATTGCGCTTGAGGGTTTCGGCGAGGCGCAGATAGCTCAGCAGCGCGGGTGCGAGGGTCTCGGCTTCGGGATAGCTCAGCTGGTATATCTGCACCAGCTGGTCCGAACTGCTTTGCAGTACGGCGGGGATGACGGCGCGAATGTCGGCGATGGGTATGGTCAGCAGGCCGCTGGCGGGCCAGCTCAGCCCCAGAGCGCGTACGCTGGCGCTGATCATGCCGCCGCCGAGGAGGATGTCCCGCCGGCCTTTGCCGTTGAGTGGCCCGGTGATCTGCTGCACCAGGCGTTGCACCTGCTCTTCGAGGACATCGCGGAAGCGCTGGGTCTGCCAGTCGAGTTCGTCGTCTTCCTGAACCAGCCGCATGGCGCCGAAATTGTGGTTGTGGAAAAAGTTCACCTGACCTTTTTCGATGTACAGCACGTCGGTGCTGCCGCCGCCGAGATCGACGCAGAGTACGGAGTTGCTCTTGGTGAGAGGCTTTTTGCCGACGTAAGGCAGGATGCTCAGGTACATGAAGCGGCCGGCCTCTTCGGCGTGAACGACCTCGACCGCCAGATCGGTTGCCACGGCAATCCGGTCCAGGAAGGCATCGCGATTGTTGGCTTCGCGGACGGCGCTGGTGGCGACGACGCGGAGCTGGTCGGGATGCTCCGGCACGCCGTATTCATAGAGGACCTGCTGGAAGGTCTTGAGGACGGCCACGCATTCCTCCATGGTCGTATCGCTGATGCTGCCGCAGGTAAAGGTGTCGTTGCCGATGGCGACATTCTGCTTCAGGCTGTCCAAAATATGCAGGTCGTTGTTGTCATCGACTTGGGCGATCGCCATGCGGATGGCGGTCGAGCCGATATCGATGACGGCGAGGGGGCGGGTACGGGTCGCTTTGCGTTTTGCTTCAGCTTTCGGCATGGAGTCCTCAGTTGCAGAGAGAAACAACGCGGCCCGCCCGGGGAAGCGGGGCCGCAAAAGGGCGACGGCGCAGCTGGCGCGGCGCCATGCTGCCGGCGACGGGCCTTATTTGCCTTTTGCTGCCTGGCAGTGTTGGGCCCAGGCTGCGGCGCCTTGCGCGGTGGCGCGGTCGCCGAGTTTCGCCGTCAGGACCTTGAAGGTCCCGGACAGGCTCGGCATCGCGCGTTCGCGGGCGCTGCGGGCGACTTCTTCGCGGAAGAGCACCGGCATCGCTTCGACCAGTCCGCCGCCGAGGATGACGCGGTCCGGCCCCAGCAGATTGACCACGTTGCCCACGGCGACGCCGAGCCACTGTGCGGCCAGGCGGACGATGGTCTCCACCGCCTTATCGCCCTTCTTGATGGCCTCGGCGAGGCTGCCGCTGCGGATGTTGGCGATGTCGCTGCCGACATTTTTCTGCAGCCACGGCGCGGCGCCGCGTTGCGCGGCCGCAGCGGCTGCCGCCGCGATGGCCAGGCGGCTGGCGACGGCTTCAACGCAGCCGGTGCGGCCGCAGCCGCAGAGTGGCCCGTCGTTGATGACCTGCATGTGGCCGATTTCCATGATGGAACTCTTGGCGCCCATGAGAATCTGGCCGTTGTAGATGCAGCCGCCACCGATGCCGGTGCCGGGGAAGACGCCAATGACGCAGCGGCCTTTGCTGCCGGCGCCGAAGCGGTATTCGCCGTAGGTGCCGGCGTCCACGTCGTTGATGATGGCTGCTGGCCGTTTGAATTCGGCTTGCAGGGCTTTTTTTAGTGGCGCGTTGACCCAGCCGAGGTTGGGCGACTGCAGGATTACGCCCCTCTTGTAGTCCAGCGGCCCGGGGTAGCCCACGCCGATGCCGGCGATGCGCTCGGCGCCGACTGCGGCGTCGGCCAGCGCGCCGCGGATAGTGTCGAAGACCCGGGCGAAGCCGGCGTCCATGCCTTCATTAGCCTTGGTTTTCTGTTTTTTGCTGGCCAGGACGTTGAAGGCCTCATCGAAGATATAGGCGCACATCTTGGTGCCGCCAAGGTCGAAGCCCACCCACACATTCTTGTTGTCAGCCATAGGGGCCATGTCCTTTCGGGGCTTGCTGCTTTGGTGTTGCTGGTCGCCTGCCGCCGTTTGATAGTCGCACGGCTTACAAGCTGCTGAAGAGTTCGTCCAATTTATCAAAGGTGATGGGTTTTAGCAAGACATTATCGAAGTGCTTCATGTCAAAAGAGCTGCGCACTTCGGCGTCGGCGGTGACGGCGACGATTCGCATGGCTCTGAAGCGGTCTTGTTCGCGGATGCGCTCAGCCAGTTGGCTCCCATTCATGTCCGGCATCCACATGTCAGTGAGGAGGACCTCCGGCACCTGCCCATTGCTGAGCAGGTGGAGGACGTCGCGGCCATTGGCCGCAGTCATCGCCGTGACGCCCATTTTTTTGAGCATGGCCGAGAGGACCTGCAGGTTCATGGGCACGTCGTCGGCAATGAGAACACGCAGGTGTTGGTAGCTGCGGCGGGCGCTCTTTGGGGCGGCCTGGCCCCTGCTGGCGTCGGCGGAGCTGCGCTGGGGCAGGACCTTGCCGGGTATGTCGCTGTCTGCCGGATACAGGGTGGTGTAGGGCACGTCGTGCAACGTCACTTGGAATTCGCTGCCCTTGCCGACCTCGCTGACCACGTCAATGCTACCGCCCATGCGCAACACCAGGCGGCGTGAGATGGCCAGGCCCAGGCCCGACCCGTGGTAGATCGTACTGTCGCGGACGGAGTCCTGCTGCTCGAAGGGCTGGAAAATGCGCTTGCGGTATTCCGGGCGGATGCCGCAGCCGGTGTCGGCGACGATGATATTCAGGGTGCCCTTCTGGCTGTCGAGCGGCTTGAAGGAGATGCCGACGGTGATACTGCCGTGGTCGGTGAATTTGATGGCGTTGCCGACGAGATTGAGGAGGATCTGGCGCAGGCGCAGCGTGTCCAGCAGCAGAATCGGTATTTCCGCGCTGTAGTCGATTTTGAAGCGCAGACCTTTTTCATTGGTGCGGTGTTTGAAGATGGCGAGAATTTCCTGGGCGAGGGACGGTATTTCGGTAGGCTGGGGGACAATGACCATCTGGTCGGCTTCGATTTTCGAGAGGTCGAGCACATCGTTGATGAGATTGAGGAGGGCTTTGCCCGCCAAGTTGATGGACTCCAGGTACTCGTTGCGCTCGGTAATGGTCATTTCGCTACCGCGTAGAAGCTCGCTGAAGCCGATGACGGCGTTCAGTGGCGTGCGCAGTTCGTGGCTGACATTGGCCAGGAAATAGCTCTTGGCCTTGTTGGCGTTCTGGGCTTCCAACAGCGCCTGCTGGAGTTTGTGCTGGACGACCTTGGCCTCCGAGATGTCCACCATGGTTTCCAGGATGTAGACGAGTTCTTTCTCAATGAAGATCGGGTGGCTGGTGATGAGGAAGTCACGGTCTTTGACGCGCACTTCCTTGTTGTGGGTTTGGCGGTCGGCGATAGTCAGGGCCAGCGGGCAGTCTTGAGGCCGTTCGTGTTTGGAGCAGAAATTGAGGAAGCAGGGGTCGCTGTAGAGCAGCTCTTCGTCCACCCCGGCGACTTTGATGCCGGCGTTGTTGACGCGCAGGAGCTGGTGGTCGGCGTTGAAGAGCAGGATGGGTATCTGTATCGTGTCGAGAATCAGACGTTTTTCGTATTCGCTGCGGGAGAGTTTCTCCCGGCTATGGCGCCGTTCGAGGATGATCTCGATGATATGCGCTGCTGAAAGCAGCATCTGCTGGTCTTCTGGGCTGAGGCTATTCCGCTGTTCAGGGAAGGCGAAGCCGACGAAGCCCCAGAGTTCGTCGCGGGTGCTCAGAGCCATCCGGCAGATGGACTTAACGCCGGTGCTGCGGAGGATCTCTCGCCATGCTTTGAGAATGGGATTGAACTCGTTGGCAGCGACATCGGAAACGAGCTGCAGGGGTTCTTCATTGAAGTGCTCAAACCAGGGGTTCGCCTTGGGCATGGGCATTTCCGCAAAGGGCTTGGCCTGGCCGATGATCGCTGGCGCCGTCCATTCGATGACGGGGCGGATGCGCGAGTTCGGCCGGTCGAACTGGAAGATGCAGCAGCGGTTGGCGCCAATCCATTTGGCGATAGTCCGTTGCACGTTCTGGAGGGCGACATCGTCGTCGTCACTGAGAATAATTGACTCCAGGCAGGAGTTGAAGAGCCGCTCCTGCTCGACGTAGGTTTCGAGTTGCTCACTGAGCTTGATGCGTTCAAGTTCACGGCGTTTTTCTTCCGTGACGTCGAAGCCCATGACCAGCACCAGTGAGGTATTTTGCGTCTGGACTTGGCGGATTTCGACAGTGAGCTCGTGCTCGCTGCCGTCCGGCGCGCGCAGCTGCTGGCTCTTGCGGATGCTGCCGGTCTTGGCCAGCAACAGCTCTTCCTGCCGGTATTTTTCGGCCAGGGGCTTGAAGACGGCGATTTCGGTGTCGGTGTGGCCGATAATGTCTTTGGCGCTGAGGCCATAGAGCGTCTCGGCGGCTTTGTTCCAGGCGACGTAGCGATAGTCGTCATTGGCATTCTTGGCGGCGATGATGGCCGGGAGATTTTCGAGGATGCCGGTGAGCACGCCGTTCACCTCGCGGAGCTGGTTGCGGCTGTCGTGCAGCTCGGTGACGTCGAAGCAGATGCCCAGCAGCAGATCATGGCCGGATTGGCGGTGGATGCGGGTTTTGACGGCGTGGGCAGTAATGACTTTGCCCGCGACGCAGGGCAGTTCCTCAATGACTTCGAGTTCCTTGCCGGAGCTCATGACCGTGCCGTCGTCGTCGGTGTACTTGTCCGCGTGAAGTTTGGGGAAGAAGTCGTAGTTGTTCTTGCCGATCATGGCGCCATCGGGTAGTCCGAGCAACCGGTGGTAGTAGCGGTTGCTGATGATGAAGCGGTCTTCGTCATAGAAATCCTTGACGAAGAGGACGCAGGGCAGGGTGTCGAGCACGGCCTGGAAGAGGGTGTTGGTTTCCTGCAGTTGGGTTTCGCGGGCGATTTCGTCGCTGATATCGAACACCAGCCCGAGCAGCATTTTTTCGCCGTTGGCGCGGGTGAGGACCTTGCGGAAGAATTTACCCTGGTGGATGGCGAAGTCGTGGCCGACGAAAGGTGCCACTTTCTCGCTGGGTTCGTCCATGCTGGCGGCGTTGCGGTCGTCATCTCTGAGGGCAGCGAGAATGGCCTGCAGGGCGAGGGTGTCCTTGTCGCCAGCGATGTTGGCCAGTCGGGCGCTGTCCGGCAGTGACTGGTGCATGGTGTTGCTGAGGACATGGCTGAACTGGTCATTGATGTTGCTGACGGAGATGTAGCAGGGTAGGTTGTCAATGATTTCCTGTAGCAGCAGCATGGTGTCGTAGTTGAGTTGTTCGTTGCGGCGCAAGTTGGTGACATCGCGGATGTAGCCGATGATTTCCCGCTCGCCGCTGACGGCGTTGCACATGGCGTTGGCCTTGAGCTCAAAGTAGCGGCTGCTGAGACGGTCCTGGTTGCGGAAGGTCAGCGCTATGCAGTCGCTGCCGCCGGAGTGGATGCCCTGCCAGGCGTTCTTGAAGGCTGCCTGGTCCTCGGGATGGACCCATTCTTCCACGGGCAGGACTGTGCCATCGCTGCGCCGGCCCCAGAAGTCGCTGGATACGTCGGCGAGCATGGTGCCGCCGCCGTCGCTGTGGAAGTAGCTCATTTCGGCGACGGCAGCGGCGGCCTGTAGGAAGGAGTTTTGGACGTTAAGCTGGGAGCGCTGGTGGAAATCGTCGGTGTCATCCCGGAAGGCCATGACGGCGCCGTTCAGCTGCTGGCTGCTGTCGTAGATGGGCGCGGCGGTGCCGGTGATTTGCAGCTGGCGGCCATCGCGAGTCTGGAGGCGGAAATGGCTGTAACGGCGAATATCGTGCTCCTGCCGCAGTGCGCTCTGGATGGGATGGACCAGCGGTTGGTGCTTGTTGGCGTCAAGTAGCGGCAGGACATCCATATACGGTCTACCGATGATCTCATCCGTGCAGAGACCGAGGAGTTGACAGCAGACGGTGTTGGCCAAGGTGACCGCGCCGTCTTTGTCGGTGGCCAGAACGGCATCGCCAATGGCTTCTAGCGTGGCCGCAAAACGGTCGGTGAGGGCGGCGCCACGCTGGCGTTCGTGGTGGAGTTCGTCAATGTCGGCGAACACGCAGAGGACGCAGTCGTCACCCAAAACCCGTCGCGGGAGTTTTTGCATGGTGACGCGGTATTGGCGGCCACTGATGGTGAACTCGTGGGTCATGGCTGTGCCGGCCGCCAGTACTGCCAGAATTTTGTCGCGGAAGGCATCGCGGATTGCCGCGGGCAGGTCGTCGAGCGAACGGATACCATTGGCCCACGCCGTGCCTTCGGCCGTGTTCAACTGGCTGAAAAGCACCTGCCCTTTGCCGCTGAAGGCGAAGACCTGCGATGGTATGGACGAGAAAATAATGGTGCGCAGGTGTTTTTGGCGCCAGTCCAGGAGGAGGAAGACCAGAGTCGTGATCAGCGCGGTCAGCGCCATGACCACGACGGGATTGCCCATGCCGATCTGCGCCGCGCTACCGCTGTCAGCACTTGCCGTCCAGCAAGGCGCGCTGAGGCCAGCGCAAGCCAAACCGATGACGGCTGGCAAGGTGCGTACTGGCTTGCGCCATGCGCACCGGGCGCCGGTCGGGATGTAGGAATGTAAAAAAGCCTTCACACTGATTATCACTGGCTATAATTGTTGACAGTAACCAGCCCCGTGCTGACTCTGGGCTGTGCCGCACCGGCAAAGTATAAACTAATGCCGGAAAGTATAGCGTTTTTTCTTCCCGTTCTCAATGACTTTATAGCAGTAGGGGCAAAATAGTCGGAATGCGGGGTTAGTTTTGTGTTTGTATATCTGGTATCGCTGTCGTTGTTGGCGCAGCGCGGCTGTTCAGCGCGCAGCGTGGCTTTGCCAGCGCGTTTGGCGCAGCGCTTCGTAGAGGGCGATGGATACCGCGTTGGCCAAATTATGACTGCGGGCGTGTTCGCCTGGCATTGGAATGGTGTAGAGCTGGTCGGCGTAGCGCTCGTACAAGGCATGGGGCAGGCCGTGCCCTTCGTTACCGAAGATGAGCCAGTCGCCTTCCGCAAAAGTCTGGTCGTAGATGCTCTGGCTGGTCTTGGTGCTGCAGAAAAAAAGCCGGGTGGGGTGGCCATTGCGCTGAAGGAAGTCCTCCCAGTCGTCGTAGAGATGCCAATGCAAATGGGGCCAGTAGTCCAGGCCCGCGCGGCGTAAGTGGGCTTCGTCCAGCGAAAACCCCAGGGGCTTGATCAGGTGCAAGGCCGCGTCTGTGCAGACGCATAGCCGGCCGATGGTGCCGGTGTTCTGAGGTATCTCCGGAGCAACCAGGACGATGTTGTAGCAGGGCTTCATCATGAGCAGCAAAAAAGGGCGGACAAAACCTGGCAGAGAAAAAGGACTCGGCATGAAGAACGCTGGATAAAAAAAACAACCCGTGACGAATCACGGGCTGTCTTTGACGCTAGTTGCGCAGTTTTCGGGTAGCTCGTCTTGCAGGCTGCTGGCAGCCTACGCGCAAGTCACTCATTAACACCGGTACAAACTAGTGTCGAGAACCATACAGTTCCCAGGAGTGGTAACTTAGTAGCGTTTGCTACCGAAGTCGCCACGGGGACGGCCGCCACCGAAACCGCCACCACCAGTGCGGGGCTCGCGGGGTTTGGCTTCGTTGACCGTCAGGGTGCGGCCCATCTGCTCTTTGCCATTGAGCGCTTCGATGGCAGCCTGGGCTTCGTTGTCATCAGCCATTTCCACAAAACCGAAGCCCTTGCTCCGGCCAGTTTCACGATCGCTGATCACACGAGCACTGTCGACCTTGCCGAATTGGGCAAAGATACTTTCCAGTTCTGCATCATTCACGCCGTAGCTCAGATTCCCGACATACAAATTCTTGGCCATTTCAATCTCCACCTACATACATAAGGCATTTGGATCCTTTTTTTTACTTTCTGGATCACAATTTTAGAAAGGGGTCAATCTACGTCTGACCCATTAACCGTGCTTATTCTACCTCTGAAAAAAAGGCCTGTGCAGTAAGAACTTACAAAAGGCACTCGCTAACAGAGGCGAAACAAGCGACAGTTAAACTACAGCCGCAAGAATACAATACAAACGATTTTGCCCAAAAAAATTTTTGGACCCGGGAACCCGTGCGTAAATATGGTCAAATAAAGGACAAAGAACAGGCTTGACGCGTTGTCATCGGTCAGCAATGCTCTTCACATAGCATGCGGCAATCGCCGGCCATGAATTGATTGGTAACCATGCACAAGATCATTGCCGAGGTTTTGAGCACCGCAGGTGCGCCCTAAGATAGCCCAGGGCAAGCGCCCGCAGGGCGCGTCGCCCTGGGTAAGGTGCCCCATCCCAAAAGAGCCCTGAAGGGGCGGCCTAAAAGACCTGTGACGAAAGGCCACTGCGCAAAATTGCCGCAGCAATCAATGAGTTCCATTGCCTCTTTGGCTCCAGTCAGCTTCGCCGACTGAAGCAAAAGAGGCTGAGGAACACGGACCAATATGGCGCGCTACCCAGGGCGGCGCGCGCCTTCGGCGCCGCTTGCCCTGGGCTGGTATGCTTCGCGCTTTCAGCGCTTCTGCCGCTTCGCGGCGGAAATGCACGACGAGAAAAGGCTGCTTGGTTGAAACAACAAGTGCCAAGGATACCGTTAAATGCAGAGCATCGGTTTCATAGGAGTGATTGATAACGGATGCACGGCATGCTTCTCGCTGGCGCGAGGGACGCGACGTGCCGTGCGGATGTGGCGCCCTGGCGGCGCCGCCCCGGGGCGACGCCCGCACCACGGCCGAGAGACGGGCGCGGGAGGGGACAGGTCGGGAACGTCAGCGTGGGGCTGTTCGGGTGTCGTGTGAGGAGCTAACCTCTCGTGACGGTGCGGGCGGGACGCCCGCACCACGGCCGAGAGACGGGCGCGCCTTACGACGCGTTAATCTGGCGAGTCTTTTTTGGAGGCGCAAGGCGCGCAGGCCCCTCTGTAGCCTCACGGCATGCCGTGAGGCACGGCATGCCGTGAGGCCAGCGTAGAGTACCGCCGACCCAGGTTTGGGCTGGGTTGAGGTCGTGGTCGAGGACGGCCAGGTCGGCGTGGAAGCCGGGGGCGATTTTGCCGATGCCGGTGATATTGAGTGATCGCGCCTGGTTCCAGGCGCAGGTCTTGACCAGCTGGCTGAGGGGCAGGCCGGTGAGGGCGCGGACGCGTTTGAGGCCTTCGTGGAAGAGGAGGGTGCTGCCGGCGACCTGCCCGGTTTTGAGGCGGGCGCAGCCATTGCTGACGACCACGGGCAGGCCGCCGAGGCTGTAATCGCCGTCGGGCATGCCGGCGGCGCGCATGGAGTCGGTTATGAGCATGATCTGGTCGCAGCCTTTGACCATGAACAGCAGCTGGATCATTTCGGGGCAGAGGTGGACGCCGTCGCAGATGAGTTCGACAAAGACGTCGCGATGAAGCAGGCCGCCGCCGACGAGACCGAATTTGAGGTGATGCAGTGGCGTCATGACATTGCAGAAGTGGGTCATGTGCTTGAGGCCCAGGAAGCAGGATTGCTTGAAGAGTTCGTAGCTGGCCAGCGAATGGGCGCAGGACGGCATGACGCCCAGCTCGACAAGGTCGCGCACAAAGCTGCACTGCGGGTCGAGCTCCAGCGAATAGGACAGTTTGGCGACCGGATAGAGCGCGTGCAGGCGTCGTACCAGGGCGATGTCGGGCGCCTGCAGGTAGGCTGGGTTCTGCGCCCCGGCGCCCTCGGCCGCAAAAAAGGGCCCTTCGAGGTGGATGGCGGGAATGACGGCGCCGTCGGGATCCGCGCTCATATAGTCCTTGGCGGCCTGGAGAGAACGGGCTAGTTCCTCTTCGGGCAGGGTGAGGGTCGTGCCCAGGAACGACGTGACGCCCTGGCTGAGCTTGTGCCGGGCGATGCCGCGGACGGCGGCGGGCGTACCGTCGCAGAAATCGTGCCCGTCGCAGCCGTGGGTATGGATGTCGAAAAAGCCCGGCAGGAGATAGTGTCCGGCGAGGTCAATGACCTGGTCGGCGGCGGGCAGGGCGTCGCCGGGATTGAACAGTGCGGCGATGCGCGCGCCGTCAAGCAGCACGGCGGTATCGGCGCAATCGACGTCCGGCGAGATCACGTGGGCATTGACGAAGAGAGTTTTCATGATCGGCACCGCTGTTTCAGAGAGTCGCTATGCTGTCTTTGGTGTAGACGATCTGGGAATTGGGGTGTTTGAGGAGGAACGACGCGGGCAGTTCCGGCGTGACGCGGCCGGATTTGATCACGCTCAGCGGCCGTTCCTGTTCCTCGAAGCAGGCCAGCAGCAGAATCTGTTTGGCGGCGAGGATGCTCTTCATGCCCATGGTGATGGCCTTGGTGGGGACCATGGACGGATCGTTGTCGGCGGTGAGGCGGGCGTTGGTGGCGATGGTGAGCGGTTCCAGGGCGATGACGCGGCTGGGCAGCGCGGCGAAGTCGTCAGCGGTGATGATTTTTTCGCTCATGGGCTCGTTGAAAGCGATATGGCCATTGAAGCCGATGCCAAGCAGCTGCAAATCCAGGCCGCCATGGCGGGCAATCAAGTCGTCGTAGCTGGCGGCGTTTTGTGCCGGGGGAAAGAATGCCCGGGCGTGGTCAAAGTGGCGTGCGGGCTGGAATTTAGAGAACAGCTTCTCGTCCATGTATTTCCGGTAGCTCAGCGGGTGTTTTGGGGGCACTTCGCGGCCATCGGCGGTGGCGTATTCATCGAGGTTGCAGGTCATGAGGCCGCTGAGGTCGGTGTTGTGGTCATTGAACATTGCGGCGAGGAGCTCATAGAGCCTGATCATGGTATTGCCGGTGGCGAGGCCCAGCAGACAGGTGTTTTTCTGCCGGAGGCACTCGCAGGTCTTGTTGAAGATCAGCTCGGCGCCGAGTTTGCTCATCTCTTCATAATTTCTGACAGCGGTCCAGGTGGTCATGGCGTACTCCTGCGAGGATATCCGGCAAGGCCGCCGGACGGGCTGGGCACAGTGCATTGGCAACGGCCTTTGGGCGCGCCGCGCACAAGAAGCTATCCGAATTGCCGGGGAATGCAAGCGTGGTCAGCCCAAAATGCCGCGCCTGGGTAACCGGTCAGCGATTGATAATGGCCGGTCTCAGAGGACGACTGGGACTATGGGGACGACTTGGCGACTGCGCGCACTGTGGCGAGGACTCACGGACTCATGAGGCATGGTCCCATGGATTGGACCGTGAGGACTTTCTGGACCATGGGGAAGGACGCCTTGGACACCGGGGACCGGTTGTGGACTGCATAGACGCCGTGGACTGACCGGCGGTGTCCATAGTGTCCATGGTGTCCATAAAAACGCCCAGTGTCCCGCCAGTCAAGAGGCGGCACTGGCAGCCGGCTATTCTCAATCACTGACCGATTACGCGCCTGGCGTGGCAACGGAAGTATAGTAGGCGGACCGTACTGGCCATAGCATCATGGCCGGCAGCAACCAAAACTCAATCACGAGGTGCGGAAGATGATTCGTGAACTTTGCAGCTTCACCATCGGCGAGGAATTTGCGCAAATGCGGTCCATACCGGTTGCCATGGGCGCCGGTCGCGAGGGCGCGACGTTGTTTGTGCATTCGCAGAACCCCAACATCGATCCATGGTCCGAAGCTTTTAATTACGCGCGCGATACCCTCAAGATGACTCTGATCAGCGACAGTGGCAAGGTGCTCTGGCGCCGCGACCTGGGCTGGGGGTTGGTACCGGGCATCTGGTACTCGCCGGTGCTGTCATTTGACCTCGATGGCGACGGCGTGGACGAAATCTGGTACGTCGGCAACACCCGCCCGAATCTGCCGTTGACGACCTACTACCGCGTGCTGGAGCGCATCGACCCGCGCAGCGGCGAGGTCACCGGCCAGTGGCCTTGGCCGCCGTACCCGCGCAATGAAAGCATGAGCCACACCTACCGCTACACCCTCGCGGCGGGTTACAGCCACGGCGAGCCCGTGCTCATCACCGCCCAGGGCACCTACCACGACATGCACCTCCAGGGATATCAAGCTGGCATGAACAAACGCTGGGAGATTCTCATCCCCGGCGATGCGCCCGGCGCCCGCGCCAGCCACGTCTTCCCCATCCTCGACATGAATGACGACGGCGTCGACGAGATCTTCTGGGGCGAACGCATCCTCAGCGTCGACGACGGCCACGAGCTGTTCTGTTGTGACCGCGACCGCTTCAATGCCCACTCGGACATCGTCGTGCCCTTCATTGATCCGGCCGACGGCCGGAAGTACATCTACACTTGCCGGGAAGGCGGCGGGGCGCCGCGCGTGGTCGCCTACGATTTCAACGGCAACATCATCTGGAGCGCGGTGGAAGCCGGCCACATGCACAAAGGCTGGGTCGCCAACATCGGCGAAAACCGCCGGCGCATTGCCATGGCTATGAGTCTGGCCTTGGACGCCAAGGGCGGCGATATTCACAAGAGCACGCCAATTCTCTATTACTATGACGCCGTCAGCGGCAAGCCCGTCGATTTCACCATGCCCTTCCCAGGCTGCCATCTCATGCCCATTGATTTCACCGGCGACGGCTATCACGAATTCTTCGGCACCGGCGGCGACGCCCTCGGCAAGTGCTACGACCGCTTTGGTAAATGCCTGGCGACACTTCACGGCGAGGACAAAGCGCAGGTGGTCCGCTCCGGCAAGATCCTCGACCGCCCAGGGCAGCAGCTGATGCTCGCCTACGGCAAGGAGGGCGTCGTCCGCATCTGGGGCGACGACGCAGCTACTGGCGAGGACGATCCGCTCTGCAAACGCTACCACCGCTTCATGCAGCACATGATGGCATCCGGCTATAACCACATCAACAGCGTCCAATCCTGCGGGATGTGACGCATCGCCCGCTCTGCGGCAATGGCTTGATCACGCCCATTGCCCCAATCAGCCTTGTCAACGGCTCCCAGCGCGCCAACTCCGCGTTGGGGGCTTTTTTTGTTGGCGGCGCCCGGCGGCGGCGCGGCGCTGATGTCCAGATGTTATTATAAAGCGAAATGCATCATCGTTATCGCATCTGAACACACGCCATGGACGCCGCCGGGCATGAACAGCGACAGCACAGACAAAGAGTTGATTGACGCGTATCTTGCTGGTGCCGACGAGGCGTTTGCGTTGCTTTACAACCGCTACAAACGCCAGGTGTACGGCTACTTGAAGAGCTTCGCACCAGGCGCCGATGCGGACGATCTTTTCCAACAGACCTGGATTCGTGTCAGCAAGAAACTGCACCGCTACCACTGTGAGCAGAAGTTTCAGGCGTGGCTTTTTCGCCTGGCGCGAAACATTGCCCTGGATCATCTGCGAGCCGTCAAACGCAAGAGCCGTTATGAGATTCTGCCGGCCGGCGAGCAAGCGCCCGATGCAATTGACGATCGGGAAGAACCATGGCAGGCAATGAACGATGAGGAAATGCGTGCGCAGCTGGCGAGGGCATTGGCACAGCTCAGTCCAAACCAGCGCGCGGTCTTTGCAATGCGACAGAAAAACGTCTCGTTCAAAATCATCGCCGAAGAGCAGGGCTGCCCCATCGGCACCGTGCTGATGCGCATGCACTACGCGATGAAAAAGGTCCGCACCGCTTTGCAGCGGGACGGTGTCGACGAGGAGCCAAGAGATGAATAAAAACACCAAGACCTGTGATGACTACAGCGCCGAAATCGGCGCCGGCGCCGGCGTACTGTCCAAAGAGCTGATGGAGCATTGCATGCAATGCCGCGACTGCCGGCAGGAACTGAAACGGCAGCTGGCCGCCGCAGATCACGACAGCCTCCCGGAGATACCTACGGGGCTGGATCTGCGAGTGCTGGCCGCCTGCCGCGAACCCCTGGATTGGTACTGGCAGCCGCGGCTCTTGCGCCCCTTGCTCTTTGCCGGCTGCGCCGCCGCCGCGCTGTGGATGATGTCGCTCATGCTCGAAACCGCACCAGTGCCGGGTAACAACGGCCGCAGCGGCAAGACCGATCTCCTTGCCGGCGACTGGGATGGCAGGGGCATCATGGAACAAATCGAGTGGATTGGCATGGCCATCGATCAAACCCGCACGGACATGGCCGGCGATTGGATCGACAATGATACCGCAATCAACGTGACCAACGAGGAACAAGCAGAGGAAAGCAGGAGCCAACTATGAAGATCAGTACCGCCAGTCTGAAAATCTGTGTCGCCGTTTGTGTGCTTGGATGCCTTACGCAGTCGGCCCCGGCACAGAATGCCGATGCGGGCATCGCCATGAAGGACTTGCGCGTGCTGCTCAAAGACGGTGACACGCCGCCGCACTTGGCCAGCGAATGGCTCGCATCTGCATCCCAGGACGACCGCAGCAAACTCCAGGACCTGATCCGCAACAACCCCGAAGAGGCCAAGGCCTTCCTCAAACAGAAACTCGACGAGCGCAAAGAACAGCGCCAGGCCGCGCAGAAGGCCATTTTCCAGGCCGCGCAAGCCGTCCGTCAATGCAAGAACGACGCCGACAAGCCCGCTCTGCAGGCCACCTTGCGCGAGCTATTGGCCGACGACTTCCGGCGCACATCCGACGACATCGCCGTGCGCATCCGCTCGCAGGAACAGAACCTCGACCAGGCCCGGCAGGAATACAAGCAGCGCGTCGACAACGCTGAGCAGATGATCAACGAGCGCATGGAAAAAATGCTCGTGCCCAAGGCCAACGGCGCTGGCAAGGGGCCACGCAAAGACATCAAGGGCCAGAACAAAGGCCAGAAGGGCGGCGCCAAAGGCCAGAACAAGGACGGCGCCAAGGGCCAGCGCAAGGGCGGCAAACAGCAGAAGGCCGCCGACGCCCCGGCAGTGCCCGCCGCTGATGACGAATTGGCCGACTGAACAAGGCAGAGCCGGCGTGGCTGATGGCCCGCCGGCATTTCTGGGTGACGCCAACGGGGAGCAACGACTATGCCGCGATCGACCCATCACTTCCGGCGCCGCCTGCGCCTCCAGCTCTGCGTTGTTGTCGCCACGCTGGTGTCTGCCGCGCTGTTCGCGGTGGATGTCAGTTCGCCCTACCGTAAAGACAGCACGGTGCCGGTGCATTCGGAGATTGACCGCATACTCGCCGCGCACTGGGAGCGCCTCGGTTTGGCCCGGCCCTGCGAGGCGTCCGACGCCGTTTTCGTGCGCCGCGCCACTCTTGATCTCTGTGGTCGCCTGCCGACGAACGACGAAGCCCGCGACTACGTCGCCAAGCAGGATCCCGACAAGCGCCGGCAGCTCATCGAACGTCTGGTCAATAGCGAGGGCTTCATTGAGTACTGGAGCCTGCATTTCTGCGACCTGCTGCGGGTCAAATCAGAATTTCCCATCAATCTCTGGCCTAACGCCGTGTACGGCTACCAGCGCCGCGTGCAGCATTTTCTGCGCGAGAACGAGCCCTACGACCACTTCGTCAAGTCCCTGCTCTTGGCCACGGGCAGCAACTTCCGGGTCCCTGAAGTGAATTTCTACCGGGCCACGGCCAATCGCCGGGCGGCTGGCCTAGCCCGGGCCGCGGCGCTGACCTTCATGGGCGCTCGCAGCGACCAGTGGCCAGAGATCGAGCAGCAGCGGCTGGCGGCGTTTTTCGACTGCGTCGCCTGCAAAAGCACCAAGGAGTGGAAAGAAGAGATCGTCTACCTCAAGGAGCGCGACACCGAGCTGGTCTTGACCCGGCCCGACGGCAAAGTCGTGCGCGTTCCTCCGGGAGCCGATCCCCGCCAGGTTTTCTACGACTATCTCCGCGAGGACGGCAATCCCTACTTCGCGCGCGCGCTGGCCAATCGCGTCTGGTATTGGCTGCTGGGCCGGGGCATTGTTCACGAAGCCGATGATTTGCGGGCGGACAACCCGCCGCTGATCCCGGAGCTGCTGGACGCGTTGGCGGCGGCGCTGGTCACTTCGGGTTACGATCTGCGCTATCTCTGCCGGCTGGTGGCCAGTTCGGCGGCCTACTGCAGCGCGTCCTGTCCACCGCCGGAATATGCCCAGCCGGACTTGGCCCGCGAGCATTTCGCGGTCTTCGCTCTGCGGCGGCTTCCAGCCGAAGTGCTTGATGACGTCATTTGCGATCTCACGGGCGTTTCGAGCAGCTATTCCAGTGTCATTCCTGAGCCATTCACCTACGTGCCACCGGAAGCGCGGACCATCGCGTTGGCCGACGGCTCCATCAGCAGCTCCTTTCTGATTCTCTTTGGGCGGCCCGCGCGGGACGACGGCGTCCTCGCCGAGCGCAACAACGGCATCAACGGCAAGCAGCGGCTGTATCTCTTCAATTCCGGTGATTTGTACCGCAAGCTCGGCCGCATTGGCCAGCGCGACGACTTCAAGGGCCGGCCATTCCTGCAGAACATCCCCGCCCTTTACTGGCTGTTTTACTCGCGGCCACCCACGCGGGACGAATATCAGCTGCTGCGCGACGAGTGGTCCCTGCAGCCCGGTGGCAAGGCCCGCTGGCGTTTCCAGCAGGACCTCGCCTGGGTATTCATCAATACCAGCGAATTCCTTTATCAGCATTGATCTGCCACGACCATCCAGGAGCGCTTCGCCATGAACATCATCCGCGCCATAGCCTTGCTCGTCTGTTGCCTGGTCGCTGGCCTGCACGCCGCTGGTGCCCGCAAGAGCGCCCGCTCCGTGATTGAGATCTGGGTGTGGGGCGGCCCCTCGCAGCTGGAAACGTTCGATCCCAAGCCCAACGCGCCCAAGGACTACAACAACGGCCTCAAGGCCATTCCTACCAATGTCCCCGGCATTGAGATCGGCGAGATGCTGCCGAAACTGGCGCTGCAGGCCGACAAGTATTCCATCATCCGCACCATGACTCACCCCCATCGCGGCCATGAAACCGCGACCTACCTCATGCAGACCGGCCGCGAGCCCGGCGATGGCAAAGTGTACCCGGCCATCGGCGCCGTCATCGCCATGTTCAAGGCCAAGGAGTACCAGGGCGACATCCCGCCCTACGTCATCCTGACCATCCCCAAGGGCCGTTTTTCCGAAATCGGCTTCCTCAGCGAGGAATACAGCCCGCTGGTGACCGGCGGCAACCCCAGCCAGGCCCGTTTCATCGTCGATGGCATTGTTCCCCCCGGCGGCCTCAGCAGCAAGGAGCTCGGCCAGCGCTTTGCGCTGCTTGATAAGCTCGACACGCTCCGCCAGCATGCGCCGGCCGCCTGCCCCGAGCTCCAAGCCTTTGCCGAAGCCGGCACGTACGCTCGCAAGGTGATCGAAGGCGATGCCGCCAAGGTCTTTGACCTCAGCCTCGAAGAGGCCGCCATGCGCGACCGCTATGGCCGCAATTCCGTTGGCCAGTCGTGTCTGGTGGCCCGTCGCCTGGTGCAAGTCGGCGTGCCCTACATCACCATCAATGCGCAGGGTTGGGATTCCCATAAGCGCCATTTTGAAACCATGAAACAGCGCACCGCCGAAATGGACCAGGCTTTTGCCACGCTCCTGCAGGACCTCGCTGAAAAGGATCTCCTGGACAGCACGGTCATATGGTGGTCCGGCGAATTCGGCCGCGGCCCCAAGATCGACTGGGAGGCGCCGTGGAATGGTGGCCGCAATCATTACTCGAAATGCTTCTCGGCGGTTGTCGCCGGCGGTGGCTTTGCGGGCGGGCGCGTCGTCGGCGTGTCGGATGAGGTCGCCGGCGAGGTCGTCAGCCGCCCAGTGGCGCCGCAGGACCTGCTTGGCAGCATTTACGAGCTTTGCGGCATCGACCCTGACGGGCCACTGCCCAATCCCATCGGCCTGCAAAGCACCGTGCTGCCCCCGGCATCGCCGGCCGGTCGCCTGAAAGAGCTGTACGTTCATAGCGAGGTGAAGCCATGACGCCATCGCAGCGAACACACTATTTGCGAGTGTTACCGGCGATGCTGCTGCTGCTCATGCTTGTCGGCGGCAGCGGCGACGCGTTGGCCGCCGACCCCTTTGTCGGCTATGTCTATCCCTGCGGCGTCCAGGCCGGCAGCAGCGCGCGGCTGCTCCTCGGCGGGCAAAACCTCCAGGGCGTCCAAGGCGGCATCGTCACCGGCGAGGGCGTCAACATCAGCAAGATCACCATCGTGCCGAATTTTCCGCGTGCTGACAGCCGTCAGCGCAAGTACCTCTTGGCGTGGATTGCGGACATCGAAAAGGGCAACAAGGCGCCGCCACCGCTTCCGGACAGCACCGACGGGTGGCGCGAAAATGCCTGGTGGCAGAAACTCCACGAGCTCGCGCCCATGGAATTGCGCCTCGTCCTCAAGGACCTCCACACCATCCCCAACGCGCTGCAGGCGTCGCCGGCCATCCGTCAGCTCGTCATCGTTGATGTGGCTGTCGCGGCGGACGCGGCGCCTGGCGAACGCGAGTTGCGGCTCTACGGACGCGGCGGCATATCGGCGCCGAAACTCTTCTATGTCGATGCCGCGCCGCATTGTCCCGAGCCCAGCTATCGCGCGCCCGACGAAGAGCCGGCGGCCACGCCGCGCGTGGCAGCCGTCCCCGCCGTGTTGGACGGCCAAATCCTGCCGGGTGAGACCGACCGCTTTGTGGTCGCCCTCAAGGGCGGCCAGTCCTACCGCTGCGCACTCTACGGACGGCGCCTCCTGCCTTTCATCGGTGACGCCGTCCCGGGCCATTTCCAGGCCGTCCTGCGGCTGCTTGATGCCACGGGCCGTGAAGTCGCGTTCGCTGACGACGAGTACTTCGATCCCGATCCCGTCCTCCGTTTCGCCTGCCCAACTGCTGGCGACTATACCCTGGAGGTGCGCGACAATCTCTACCGCGGTCGCGAAGACTTTGTCTACCGCGTGGACATCAGCCTCGGCACGCGCCCCTACCCCTTCACCGCGCCGCCATGGCCGGCGTTGCCGCAACTCAGTGACGACGACGCCGGCCGGCAGCCCCGCGACGGCGCGACGGCGCAGGTCATCGCCGGCACCATTGCCCGGCCCGGCGAAACGGACAGCGTGCGCGTCATCGGCAGAAAGGGCGCCGCCGTCGTTTTTGACCTCGCCGCGCGCCGTTGCGCATCGCCACTGGACGCCGTCATGAGCATTCGCGGGCCGGACGGCAGCGTCATTGCCACCGTAGACGATCATCCCGTGCCTTTCAACGCCGGCACCTGTCTGCAGTACGTCGATCCCTATCTCATGACCACCTTTCCCGCCGATGGCATCTACGACATCCAGATCCGCGATGTCACTGGCGCTGGCGGTGTCGACTACCGCTACTGGCTACGCATCGGGCCGCCCCAGCCGTCTTTCTTGGTCTACACCACCAAGTCGTCCTTGAGCCAGCCCAACTACAGCTTGCTGACCTTTGTCGCCGCCCGCCTCGACGGCTTTGTCGGTCCCATCACACTCGCCAGCAAAGAGCTGATCTTCACTAGGGGCAACGTTATCCCCGCCGACAAGGACAGGGTTACCCTGCCAGTGCGCTGCCCCGCTTTTCACCATTATTCGCGGCCATGGCCAGCGAGCATCAGTGCTAGCGCCGAGGGCAGTGGCCAGCCGCTGCACGGCGATGTTATCCCTGCCGATGAATGCACGCAGGCGTTCGCCTACACCCACCTCCTGCCCGTTGCCTCGCTCTACGTCAATGCCAGCACCCGCCCGCCGGGTGAACAGCGCGCCATGAAACAGCAGCGGGAAAAAGATCAGGGCGCCAAAAAATAGCCGTTTAATGCCGTCGCCTGCCGTCGCTTTTTGTAGGGGCACCCACTATCGCCTCTTGCGGCGACGGCTGTTTTTTGCGGTTCGGTCAGTCTGGTCGGCTGTCTTTTTCGCGGACGGATCGGACGGATCGGACCGATCCGTCTGTTTGATCAGTCTGATCAGTCTGATCAGTCCAATGATCTTAACTTTACGATTTTCCCGGCGCTTGTTGTTTCATCCAAACAACCTTATGTCATTGCGGCATTTATTGCCGCGAAGCGGCAGAAGCGCTGAAAGCGCGAAACATACCAGCCCAGGGCAAGCACGCTGAAAGCGTGCGCCGCCCTGGGTACAACGGCGTCTATGTTCGTGTTCCTCAGCCTCTTTGGCCCCAGTCGGCGAAGCTGACTGGGGCCAAAGGGGCACTGGAACTCATTGACTGCTGTTGAATTTTGCACTGTTATCCTTCGTCGAAGGGGTCTATTAGGTCGCCCATTCAGGGCTCATTTTGGTTGAGGCGCCCTACTCAGGGCGGCGCATCCTACGGGTGCTTGCCCTGGGCAAGCACGCCCCTATGCTGTGGCCCTTCATGGTCGGCCTACATCGTGGCCCATCGCCGTTGGGTGGCAACATCGTTTAGAACAAAATAGAGCAACTCTGTGCTAATATGCATGAAGCGCGGCGCTTTTTGGGGGTTAATGTAGAGGAATAAGAGGCCATTTTGCTTACCTGCGCCGCCGCCTTTGTTGCCTGCTCACCGGCACACGACTGACCGACAGTCTTTCCTCTTCACCACTCAACGCCTCGGGAGCCCCACTATGAGCCGCGACCTTGCTCTCAACGCCATCAAGCTCCAGCCCACGCCCCGGCCCGGTCACACGGAGTATTCCGTGTCGACCTACCACAAGAAACTGCTGGCCACGGAGCTGCCTAACTACCAGGGCAACGCCGATGACACCAGGGCTTTCCATCGCCTGTGGCACTACGACTTCCTTTGGGGCGTCAATGACGGCCCCGTCAACTGGGGCAAGCAGGGGCGCGTCACCGACATGGGCCATGCCGATTACGCCGAGGGCGGCAGCGACCGCCGCGAGGCGAAAATCTGTCCCTTTACCGACCCCGAAGAGATCTACGCATTCGACCCCGCCCGCGAATATGGCGTGCCTGAGCATCACGATCTCGTCCGCTTTTACCAAAACTGGTATCAATCCCAGCAGGCCGCCAATCCGGACCAGCTTTGCACCATGGGCTACTACAAGACCATCATCTCGGGCTGCATCCAGGCCTTTGGCTGGGACATGCTGTTGCTCGCTGCCGCCGAGCCCGAGCGCTTCGCGGTGGTGCTCAAGCGCTTCGCTGACTACACCGCGCACTACGTCCGTGCTCAGGCGGAATGTTCCGCCGAAGTGTTCATCCAGCATGACGATTTCGTCTGGACCAGCGGCCCCTTCCTGCATCCGGACTACTACCGGCAGAACATCATCCCCCGTTATGCCGAGCTTTGGCAGGTACTCCACCGCGCCGGCAAAAAAGTCCTCTTCTGCAGCGACGGCACTTTCACCGAATTCATGCCCGACTTGGTTGCAGCCGGCGCCGATGGTTTCATCTTCGAGCCCAGCAACGACTTCGAGTGGGTCGTGCGCAATTTCGGCCAGACGCACTGCCTCATCGGCAGCGCCGTGGATTGCCGCACCATGACCTTCGGAAGCTGGGAGCAGGTCAAGGCCGAGATGGATCGCACCCACGAGCTCGCCAAGTCCTGCCGCGGACTGATCTGGGCCGTCGGCAACCACATCCCCGCCAATGTCCCCGTGGATATCTGTCAGCAGTACATGGCCTACCTCAAGACTCTCTGGAATCTCTGAATCCCCGCGCAACCGCAACCACCACAACCGCAACGACGAGGAGCACGCCATGCCCTTCAGTAGCAGTCAGTTCATCCAGCGTATTCTCAGTTCGCGCCGCCGCTTGGCTATACCCATTATGACCGCGCCGGCCATGCGGCAACTCGGCATCAGCGCCGCTGACGCGTATAGCTCCGGCGAACTCCAGGCGCAGTGCCTCAAAGCCGTCGCCGACGATGGCCGCGCCGATGCCTGCACCGCCTTCATGGACCTCTCCGTCGAGGCCGAAGCCTTCGGCTGCCCCGTGACTTTCGCCGAGGACGAAATTCCCAATGTCACCGCGCCCATCCTTGGCGACAGCGAAGACACCGCGGCGCTGGTCGTCCCACCCGTCGGTCGCAAGCGCGATGCCGAGGCACTGCGGGCTCTGCGCATGCGTGCCGGCATGTCGCCCATGCCGCTCTTCGGCAGCATGATCGGCCCCTTTTCCCTCGCGGGTCGCTTGGCCGGCATGAGCGAGATCATGATGATGGCCGTCGCCGAGCCGGCCGCCGCCTGGCGGCTGCTGGAAAAGACCTCGGCGTTCCTCCTTGACTACGCGCGCGCTATCAAGGACAGCGGCGCCGACGGCATGATCATCGCCGAGCCCGCCGCCGGCCTCCTCTCGCCTGACATGTGCCGGTCTTTCGCCACCGACTTCCTCAGGGGCATCATTCATCAGGTCAAAGACGACCGCTTCATGGTCATTCTGCACAACTGCGGACGGACCGATAAACAGATCGCCGCACTGCATGCCAGCGGCTGCGACGCGCTGCATGTCGGCAACGCCGTCAACATGCTCGATGTCCTGCCGCAAGTGCCCCGGGATTTTCCTGTCATGGGCAATGTCGATCCCGTCGGCGTGCTCAAAAATACCAGCGCGACCGCCGTCTATGACCACTGCCGCGACTTCCTCGCGGCCACGGCGGACTACCCCAACCTGGTTTTCTCCAGTGGCTGCGATGTGCCCATGGATACGCCGCCAGAAAATATCGACGCGTTCTTCCGCGCCAGAGACGACTTCAACCGCAGTATCAGTGCCTCAGCATAAAGGACGACTATCATGACCGTCACGCCTTGTCGCAACAAATGGCCCGGGACTCTCAGTGACCGCGAACGCTTCACGCGGCAAATGCACTGGCAGAGCGTCGACCGCTGCTTCAATATGGAATTCGGCTACTGGAATGAAAATTTCAGCATGTGGGATATCTTCGTCGACAACGGCATCAAGAACAACGCCGAGGCTGATGTCTTTTTCAACTTCGATCGCATTGCCAATGTGGGTGGCAACATCTGGATGTCACCGGGCTTCACGCCGAAGGTGATTGAGGAGCGGCCGAACTCGCTGATCAAACTCGACGCCAGCGGCCTCATCGTCGAAGTGCCCAAGGACGGCCACGACACCATCCCTCACTACCTCGGCGCCAGTATCGTCACCCCTGAAGACTGGAAGCGAGAAAAAGAGCTGCGCTTCCGGCGCGACGACCCCGCGCGCAAGGTGGACGTCGCCGCCATCCGCGCACGCCACCCGGCCACCCGCGACTACCCGCTTGGCGTGTACTGCGGCTCCATGATCGGGCGCATTCGCGACATGCTGACCTTCGAAGGCATCGCCTACGCCCTTTATGACTACCCCGACATGCTCGAAGACATGGTCGAGACCGCCTGCGCACTGGTGGAAGACTACCTCGACCAGGTCCTCGGCCACATCGATTTCGATTACGCCAGCGGCTGGGAGGACATCTGCTTCAAAAGCGGCCCGATTATTACCCTGGATTTCTTCAACCAGGTCGTCGTCCCGCGCTACCGCCGCATCGGCAAAAAACTCCACCAGCACGGTATCGATCTGTGGTACACTGACTGCGACGGCGACGTCCGACCGCTCCTGCCCGGCTTCCTCGACGCCGGCATCAACTGCCTCTTCCCCTTCGAGGTCAATAGCTGCTGCCACGCCGGCGAACTGCTCGACCTCTATGCCGGCCAGCTGCGTATCATGGGCGGCGTGGACAAAATGGCCCTCGGCCAGGGCCCCAATGCCATCCGGGCCTATCTTGATTCCCTCGCGCCATACGTCGCCCGCGGCGGCTACATCCCCTTCTGCGACCACCGCTGCCCGCCCAATGTCAAACCCGCTGATTATCTCTTTTACCTCGACCTTAAAGAAAAAATGTTCGGCATGAAATAGGTCGCGGCGGACGCGACCAGACAGGCGACCAAGCCGCGGAGTCATCGGAGTCGTTCATTAATTACGTTTACACTTGTCAACGCAAACGCTCTTTGATGAAATGCTTTGCCACCGGTCAACATTTCCCTCGCCGCGAAGCGGCAGAAGCGCTGAAAGCGCGATACAGTCCCGTCACATTTCCCTCGCCGCGAAGCGGCAGAAGCGCTGAAAGCGCGATACAGTCCCGTCACATTTCCCTCGCCGCGAAGCGGCAGAAGCGCTGAAAGCGCGACACATACCAGCCCAGGGCAAGCACGCTGAAAGCGTGCGCCGCCCTGGGTTACGCGCCCTCTACGCTCGTGTTCCTCGGCCCCTTTGGCCCCAGTCGGCGAAGCTGACTGGGGCCAAAGGGGCAATGGAACTCATTTTTCTTGCTTGGTATGTCGCACGCTTTGAGCGTGTTCTTCACAGGCGCTGGCGGCTGCCGGCAAGTCGCCGGTAGCGGGCGGGCGAACAGCCGTAATAGCGCCGGAACAGCGCGTAGAAACGGCTCAGGCTCTGGATGTGCAGCTTCGCGGCGATCGCCGTGATGTCCATCGGGCTGTCCGACAGCAGATGCGCCGCGTGGTTGATGCGCAACTCGTTGATGAACGCCGTCGGACTCTTGTCCAAAAAGCGCCGGAAGACCGCGCAGAGGTATTCCGGTGAGTAGCCGGACAGCTGCTGCATGCGCTTCAAGCCGGCGGTGAAATTCTCGGGCTTGTGCATCAGTTCGCAGAGTTGCGACAGCCATTCGGGAATGCTGTCGGCCTGCAGGTAGTTGCTGTCATTGAGGAAGTAACGCACGAAGAGATTCACCAGCGTGGCCTTGATGTAGGCCCGCCGCAGGGCCGGCGTGAAGCTCTTGGTGTTCACCGACAACATTTCCAGCGAAAGCTGGTTCAGGCGCGACTCCTCCATGTGGAACATCGGCGACAGCACCGGCTCGGTGTACTTCTGCAGAAAGCTGGCGTCCTCAAGATAGTTGCTTACCGCTACAAATAAATCGAGATCGAAAGCCAGGAAGACCATCTCACAGGGCGACAGGCCCGACGCTGGCAGAAACTGATGCACGTCGTCGGGACGGATAAAGACCAGCGCGCCGGTCTCCAGCAGCTGCTTCTCCCCGTTGACCCGGTGCATGATCCGCCCGTTGATCACTACGATGATCTCGGGATGCTCGTGGCCATGCACGGTCGACCCCTCCAGCGGCAGCTGGTGATAGAGCACATGGCCGCCGGACGGTATGGCCGAGGGGCTCGTGTTCTCCCGCCAGGCAATGGCGTGAAAGCTGATCTCGGCGCCAAGGGTCGGGTCAAGCCGTGTACTTGCGGTTAATTCGGCCTTTTTCATAAAAACTAATATAGAGCAATTATTCCATACAATGAAGTACAACATACTGATATTCAGCATTACACTATAGGACACTTGACCGCATAACAAGATGTCACGGGCAGAAAGCAGGCCGGCACCGGCCACGCCCAGCGCAAGAGGGACTGATCATGCAAGAACTCAGCAGCATCGAACGCATCTCCCGGCAACTCAAACACCTCCCCGTGGACCGGGTCGGCCTGATGGAGAGCTTCTGGAACCACACGGTCAAACACTGGGTTGAACAGGGAAAAATGCCCGCTGACCAAAGCGCCGGCGAGCATTTCGGCCTCGACATCGGGACTTGTTGGGCCTTTAACCTCAAGGTCGATTACAAATGGGTGGACCAGCTGGTCGCCGAAGACGAGGATACCCGTACCTTCCTGGACGGCAATGGCGCCACTCTCCGCCGCTATAAATCACACGATACCACCCCCGAGCACATCAACTATTCCATCGCCGACCGCGCCGCCTGGGAAGAACGCGCCAAGCCCTTCCTCACCGTCAATCGCGAACGCATCAATCTCGACGGCTACCGCAGTGCCCGTCAGCGCTGCCAGGACAAGCAGCGTTTCTTCTGTTGGGGCGGGGTCAATGTCTTTGAGGCTATCCATCCCGTCGTCGGCCACGAAAACATGCTCCTGGGCATGGCTTTAGATCCCGACTGGGTCAAGGACATGGCCGACACCTTCGCCGATCTCCTCATCGGCCTCATGGAAACCATGTTCGCCGAAGCCGGCAAGCCCGACGGAATCTGGTTTTTTGACGACATGGGCTTCCGTGGCCGTCCCTTTATGTCGCCCGAAATGTACCGCGAGCTGATCTTCCCCGCGCACCAGAAGACCATTGCCTACGTGCACTCGCAGGGCCTGCCCGTGATCATGCACTCCTGCGGCTTCGTTGAACCGCTGCTGCCTAGCATGATCGAAGCCGGCATCGACTGCCTGCAGGCCATCGAGGTCAAGGCCGGCATGGACCTCCTGCGCATCTACAAGCAGTACGGCCACAAGATCGCCCTTATGGGCGGCATTGACGTCCGCCCCGTCGCCAACAACGACCTGCCCGGTATCGAGCGTGAAGTGATGGCCAAACTGCCCTTGGTCATGGGCAACAACGGCTTTATCTTCCACAGCGACCACTCCATCCCAGAGTCAACTGACTACGAGACCTACCAGTACTTCTTCAATCTCGGCCGCAGCATCGGTAAATATAACAACTGATCTACCCCAACCCCCAAAAGGAGCAATCATGACTGATTTTATCGCCCTGCAAACCGCTATCATTAAAGGCAAGCGCGACGACGTCAAAGCGATTGTCAACGCCGCTCTTGAGGCCAAGGAAGACATCAATGCCCTCCTCGACAAGGGCATGATCCCCGCCATGCGCGAAATCGGCGAGCGCTTTTCGCGCAATGAAGCCTACGTGCCCGAGCTGCTCATCGCCGCGCGCGCCATGCAGGCCGGCCTGGCTATCATTGAGCCCGAGCTGGCCAAGAGCGGCCGCAAATCCCTGGGCAAGATCGCCATCGGCACCGTCAAGGGAGACCTCCATGATATCGGCAAGAACCTCGTCGCCATCATGCTCAAAGGCGCCGGCTACGATGTCATCGACCTCGGCGTCAACTGCGATATCGCCAAGTTCGAAGACGGCGTCAAACAGGGCGCGCAGATCATCGCCTGCAGCTCACTGCTGACCACCACCATGGCCTACATGAAGGACATCGTCACCCACTTCAAAGACCAGGGCGTCAAAGTCATCATCGGCGGCGCGCCTGTCACCAAGGCCTTCGCCGAAGAAATCGGCGCCAATGGCTTCAGCGACGACGCCAACGGCGCCGTGAAACTCGTCGACGGCTTCCTCAAAGCCTGATGGCTCTGGCCGTGCTGCTGCCTGGGGTGGCTGCGCGGCCTCTTTACAGCTGGCCGAAGCGCACGCTGATGGCCAGCGCCGGATCCACCGGCACTTTGACGCGTTTGGTGCCTGCCGGCTCGACGACCTTCGGCGTTGGCCGCGGTAGCTTGCCGGCGAACTGCGGCAGCCACTGCGCCTCGGCCTGTAGCATCTCCGTCGCCATGGCGCGGATTTCGGCCGGTGTGAGCGTTGCCGCGGTCAGCGGGTCAAGCGCGCATGCCCACACGACGGCCTCGGGATCGCCACTGATCGCCGCCTGCACCGCCAGGCGCTGGACGCTGATGTTGCTGTTGTTCAAAGCCGCGCATTGGGCGGGCAGCTCGCCCACCGCTGTCGGGTGCAACCCCGAGCCATCGGCGAATACCGGCACTTCCACGCAGCAATCGGCGGGGAGATTGCTGATGAGGCCGCGGTTCATGACATTACCATTGAAGCAGAAGTTGCGCCTGCAGGCGACCGCTTCGATGATGTAGGAGCCGTACTCGACACTTCGCGCCGGCAATTCTATGGGCTCGTCCTTGAGCATGTCGGCGCCGTCATATTTCTTGGCAAGAATGCGGCTCCATTTCAGGCACGCCGCGGTCTCGCCGCCAAAATTGGGTTCGTCGCAATAGGTCGCCATGCCCAGGGAGTTTTTGCGGAAATAGGGCAGGTACTCAGACAGATGCCCCGTCGACTCAGTCATGAAATAGCCGAATTGCCGGAAGACCTCGCCGCGCACCTTTTCATTCGCGTAGTACTCGGGTTTATCGAAAAGGTCGCGCAAGGCTGGGTAAAGACTGTGCCCTTGGTGTTCGAGGCGGGTGAACCACGCCATGTGATTGATGCCGGCACAGACATAGTCGATATCAGCCACCGGCAGTTCCAGGTAGCCGGCGATCAGCCTGATGGTCGTTTGCACGCCGTGGCACAGCCCCACGCACTCAATGCCCGTGTCAGCCAACGACCAGCATACCGTCGCCATCGGATTGACATAATTCAGCAAGAGCGCCCGCGGGCATAACTCACGCATGGCGAGCGCCAGCTCGCGCATGACCGGCACGGTCCGCAGGGTCCGGAAGATGCCGCCTGGGCTAAGTGTGTCGCCAATGCACTGGTCGACGCCATACTTCAGCGGTATCTCAATGTCCTGCTCGTAGGCCGCATGGCCGCCGACCTTCAACGTGCAAATCACAAAATCCGCCCCGCGCAGCGCATCGTCCCGCGATGTCGTGATGGCTACCGCCGCGTCTAGCCCGTACTTTGCGATGACTTTGTCAGCAAAACGCTTCACACAGGACGTGTGGCGGGTGGACGGTGCCATCAGACTGAAATCCACATGGCCAAGATCCTCAATCTGCATGATGTCCAAAATCAGGGTCTTGCAAAACACCAGACTGCCGGCGCCAATAATCGCTACTTTCATCTTACCTGCTCCTTATCTCTAATACGGGGCAACTATGGCCCCATGCCCTGCGGGGCGACTGTCAATGACAAATTATTGAAAAAAGCGACGACATACAATAATACCTATTTACGCGATACGATTGCACACGGGAGATATGGTCGCCACGGGACGCCAGCAAGCGCCGGCAGTCGATTTTGGTCGGGGCGGACCTGTGTGTCCGCCCTGGGCATGAACCGTCGCCATGCCGATGTGTGTGGCAGGCTGCGCGGGTTTTCAGCGCCAAAGGCGCGGCCTAAAAAACACTGCTTGGGTTCCATTGCCTGTTTGGCCCCAGTCAGCTTCGCCGACTGGGGCCAAACAGGCCAGGGAACACGAACCATACTGGCACGCTACCCAGGGCGACGCTCCGCCTACGGCGTCGCTTGCCCTGGGCTATCTTAGGTCGCCCCGTTGGGGCTTCTGCCGCTGCGCGGCCAGGGATGCCGGGCGCGTGAAGGGGCGGCCAGCGGTCGCCTCTGGCGACGTAGGCTGTTTGTTCGGTCAGTCTGATCGTTTGTCTTTTTCTCGGACGGATCGGACGGATCAGACGGATCAGACGAATCAGACGAATCAGACGGATCAGACGGATCAGACGAATCAGACGGATCAGACGGATCAGACGGATCAGACGGATCAGACGGATCGTCGACTTGATCGGTCCGATCGGTCTGATCGGTCCGATCAGATCGTCGATAGCCGGCGATAGCCGGCGGATGTTTTTGCGCCGTAGGCGCTTAACCATGCTTAACCCCAGGCTTCAGCCTGGGGAAGACAGCCTCATAAGGCAGTGCCTCGTAGAGGCACAACAGCAGGGGCGACCCGCCGGTCGCCCCTGGTTGCGGGTAGTCGATGGCCGGGCGTCCCCGCGGCCCCGGCAATTATCAGTGACTGCCCGATCACAAAAAAGTGTCTTTTTGCGGGTTGCGGGCTTGCGTATCGGCGGAAGCGTGGCATAGTAATGCTTCGCGCCCCCCAAACGGGTCGCAACAGATCCTTAGCAAAAAAATTATTGGAGAAAGCTGGCCGAGGGGCTTGCAGATCGCCAAAGGCGGTTTACAGTAAGTAACTCGGACGGAATGCTTTGCGCCTGATCCAAACAGAATTTCCAAAAAAAGTTCTGGCTGGGCTTGCGAAAGTGAAAAGCTCCGATAAAGTAATGCTCCGCCTCACCTGAGGCAGGAAAAGCTCCTTGGCAACTGAGCAGCGAAATATAGTGCGATTGTCACGATGAATTGAATTATCGGTGGCAGCAACAAAGCACGTTCCTTCGGGAATGTGGCGTACGCTGTCACCCCCCCTTGAGAAGTTATTAAAGAACAGGGCATTCCTTCGGGGATGCGTTCGAACTTTTCGTAATGGAGAGTTTGATCCTGGCTCAGAATGAACGCTGGCGGCATGGATTAGGCATGCAAGTCGAACGTACTCCCTTCGGGGAGAAAGTGGCGAAAGGGTGAGTAACACGTGAGCAACCTGCCTCCGGATCCGGAATAATCCAGGGAAACTTGGTCTAAAACCGGATGAAGACATTGGTCCGCATGGTCTAATGTTAAAATATTTATAGTCCGGAGAGGGGCTCGCGGCCCATTAGCTTGTTGGCGGGGTAATGGCCCACCAAGGCTACGACGGGTAGGTGGTCTGAGAGGATGGTCACCCACACTGGGACTGAGACACTGCCCAGACTCCTACGGGAGGCTGCAGTCGAGAATCTTCCGCAATGGGCGCAAGCCTGACGGAGCGATGCCGCGTGAGGGATGAAGGCCTTCGGGTTGTAAACCTCTGTCATCCGGGACGAAAACAATGACGGTACCGGAAAAGGAAGCCACGGCTAACCACGTGCCAGCAGCCGCGGTAACACGTGGGTGGCGAGCGTTATTCGGATTTACTGGGCGTAAAGGGTCCGCAGGGGGCCTGCCACGCCTGCCGTGAAATTCCAAGGCTCAACCTTGGACCTGCGGCGGGTACGGGCGGGCTAGAGTGCAAGAAGGGCAGACGGAATTCCAGGTGTAGCGGTGGAATGCGTAGATATCTGGAAGAACACCGATGGCGAAGGCGGTCTGCTGGCTTGTAACTGACCCTCAGGGACGAGAGCGTGGGTAGCAAACAGGATTAGATACCCTGGTAGTCCACGCCGTAAACGTTGTGTGCCAGATGTGGGTGGGTTCGGCCCCATCCGTGTCCAAGCTAACGCGGTAAGCACACCGCCTGGGGACTACGGCCGCAAGGCTAAAACTCAAAGGAATTGACGGGGGCCCGCACAAGCGGTGGAGCATGTTGCTTAATTCGAGGCAACGCGAAGAACCTTACCCAGGTTTGACATGCTTTCGACCGGCGTTGAAAGACGCCTTTCCTTCGGGACGGAAGCACAGATGCTGCATGGCTGTCGTCAGCTCGTGCCGTGAGGTGTTCGGTTAAGTCCGGCAACGAGCGCAACCCGTACTGCCAGTTACCATCAAGTAATGTTGGGGACTCTGGCGGGACTGCCCGTGTCAAGCGGGAGGAAGGCGCGGATGACGTCAAGTCCGTATGGCTCTTACACCTGGGGCCGCAAACGTGCTACAATGGCGGGTACAATGGGCTGCTGCATCGCGAGATGTGGCGAACCTCCAAAACCCGCCCCAGTTCGGATTGCAGCCTGCAACTCGGCTGCATGAAGTCGGAATCGCTAGTAAAGGGACATCAGCTACGGTCCCTTGAATACGTTCCCGGGCCTTGTACACACCGCCCGTCACATCATGGAAGTCGGTCTCACCCAAAGCCACTGAGCTGACCCGCAAGGGAGGCAGGTGCCAAAGGTGGGCCCGGCGACTGGGATGAAGTCGTAACAAGGTAGCCGTTGGGGAACCAGCGGCTGGATCACCTCCTTTCTAAGGAAACGCAAGGATCGCAAGATCTGCGCGTGCCGGCGTGGCAATGTCAGTCATTATATTTCGCTGCTCAGCAGCCAAAGGATCAGCTCTTTGGTGCAACAAGAAAAAAATGGGCGGCTCGAGGCCGTTTTACTGGGGCCGTAGCTCAGTTGGTAGAGCGCCTGCTTTGCAAGCAGGATGCCGCGGGTTCGAGTCCCACCGGCTCCACCAGCTTTACTGGCGGTGTACCCGGAGACGCGTTCTCCAGGCCAGCCGGACCGGAACAATGTGGGCGCGTAGCTCAGTTGGTTAGAGCGCGTCTCTGATAAGGACGAAGTCCCTGGTTCGAGTCCAGGCGCGCCCACCATATTTTCCGCTGAAGCAACACGGTAAAGATCCGCGAGGGTCCAAGCCTGTTGCCTTGGTGTTGCTCTTTGAAAATCTGCAGTAGTGAAGAATCAGAAGAAGAAGAATGTTGAACCGCGCGTTCCACCCTGTCCATGTCGGGCCGGGGGATCAAGGAACGCGCAATGGAACCGGACAGTATCCGACCGCTAGAACCATTTGGCGGCCAAGCTGTTCGGGCGCATGATGAATGCCTTGGCGACGGCAGGCGATGAAGGACGCGGCAAGCCGCGATAGTCCACGCAGAGGCGCAGGCAGCCTGTGAAGCGTGGGTTTCCGAATGGAGCAATCCGGTATCCGTCATGGGATATCATCTGTACATGAATACATAGTGTGCAGAGGCGACACCCGGGGAAGTGAAACATCTCAGTACCCGGAGGAAAAGAAATCAAATGAGATTCCGCAAGTAGTGGCGAGCGAACGCGGACGAGCCCAAACCACGGAGCGTGCTCTGTGGGGTTGCGGGACCCGGTCATGATGACCAGCCGATTAGCACAAGCCTTTGGAAAGAGGCGCCGCAGAGGGTGACAGCCCCGTGTGCGAAAATCCGCTGGAAGTCTACGGGTATCCCAAGTAGGACGGGACACGTGAAACCCTGTCTGAATCTGGGGGGCCCACCCTCCAAGGCTCAATACTAGCCGTCGACCGATAGTGAACCAGTACCGTGAGGGAAAGGTGAAAAGAACCCCGTCTAGGGGAGTGAAATAGACCCTGCAATCATGCGCCTCCAAACTGTGGGAGCCCTTTCGGGGGTGACCGCATGCCTTTTGCATAATGAGCCTGCGAGTTGTCGCGTCACGGCGAGGTTAAGCCGTTGGCGGAGCCGAAGCGAAAGCGAGTATGAACAGTGCGTTCAGTCGTGCGCGGCAGACCCGAAGCTAGGTGATCTATCCATGGCCAGGCTGAACCTCCGGTAACACGGAGTGGAGGGCCGAACTAGTTGGTGTTGAAAAACCTTTGGATGAGCTGTGGATAGGGGTGAAAGGCCAATCAAACCTAGTGATAGCTGGTTCTCTCCGAAATAGCTTTAGGGCTAGCCCCGTTCCATTACCATGCGGGGGTAGAGCGACCGAATGGCAGATGACCCCTACCGGGGTACTGACGCCAATCGAACTCCGAATACCGCATGGCGTACAACGGGAGTCAGACTGCGGGGGCTAAGCTCCGTAGTCGAAAGGGAAACAGCCCAGACCGCCGACTAAGGCCCCTAATCGCGCGCTGAGTGGATTGAAGGATGTGGGGTCGCACAGACAGCCAGGATGTTGGCTTAGAGGCAGCCATCATTTGAAGACCGCGTAATAGCCCACTGGCCGAGTGACCTTGCGCCGAAAATGATCGGGACTGAAGTGCGCAGCCGACGTCGCGGAGACGTTTCTTGTAAACGATCTGGTAGGAGAGCGCCGTATGGGGAGTGAAGGGTGTCCGTAAGGAAGCCTGGACCGCATACGGGAGACCATGCAGGCATGAGTAACGACAAGGCGGGTGTGAATCCCGCCCACCGTAAATCCAAGGTTTCCTGGGCCAGGTTCGTCCTCCCAGGGTCAGTCGGTTCCTAAGGCGAGGCCGAAAGGCGTAGCCGATGGGTGTCAGGCGAATATTCCTGAACCCGCGTGCCCGGTCAATGGGGTGACGCGGAAGGCAGAGCGGGCTTCCGATTGGAAGTGGAAGTCCAAGCGAGCAGGGTCGCGGTTGTTAAATGCACCGCATAGACCTGAGACGTGATGGGGAGCCAGCCAGCAATGGCCGGCGAAGCCGCTTGCGCCATGCCGCCAAGAAAAGCCTCTAGACGTTAACGGCACGCGGACCGTACCGCAAACCGACACAGGTGGATGGGTCGAATAGACCAAGGTGCGCGAGAGAAACCACGTTAAGGAACTCGGCAAAATAGTCCCGTAACTTCGGGAAAAGGGACGCTCCCGACGGTGAGGAAAGCAATTTGCTTGCTGTTGGGAGCCGCAGTGAAAAGGCCCAGGCGACTGTTTAGCAAAAACACAGCACTCTGCTAACTCGCAAGAGGATGTATAGGGTGTGACACGTGACCAATGCCGAAAGGTCAAACGGATGGGTCAGCCGCAAGGCGAAGCTCTGAAGTGAAGCCCCGGTGAATGTCGGCCGTAACTATAACGGTCCTAAGGTAGCGAAATTCCTTGTCGGGCAAGTTCCGACCTGCACGAATCGTGTAACGATCTGGGCGCTGTCTCAACGTGGATCTCGGTGAAGTTGTAGTTCCGGTGAAAATGCCGGATACCTGCGGAAGGACGGAAAGACCCCATGAACCTTCACTGTTGCCTGACATTGGCAATCGGTCACTCATGTGCAGCATAGGTGGGAGGCTGTGAGACGGCGGCGTCAGCCGCCGTGGAGCCATCGGTGAGATACCACCCTTGTGTGTCTGGTTGTCTAACCACGAACCCGTGAATCCGGGCGTGGGACCGTGTCAGGCGGTCAGTTTGACTGGGGCGGTTTCCTCCCAAAATGTAACGGAGGAGCTCGAAGGCCGGCTCAGCGCGGTTGGCAACCGTGCGTTGAGTGTAAGGGCATAAGCCGGCTTGACTGCGAGACCGACGGGTCGAGCAGCTGCGAAAGCAGGACCTAGTGATCCAGCGGTGGAATGTGGCATCGCCGTTGCTCATCGGACAAAAGGTACTCTGGGGATAACAGGCTGATCGCGCCCAAGCGTCCACAGCGACGGCGCGGTTTGGCACCTCGATGTCGGCTCATCACATCCTGGGGCTGAAGCAGGTCCCAAGGGTTCGGCTGTTCGCCGATTAAAGTGTTACGCGAGCTGGGTTCAGAACGTCGTGAGACAGTTCGGTCCTTATCCTCCGCAGGCGTAGGATGATTGACGGGAGCGCTCCTTAGTACGAGAGGACCGGGAGCGGGTGGCCTCTGGTGTTCCGGTTGTCCGGCCAACGGGCATTGCCGGGTAGCCACGCCACGAAGGGATAAGCGCTGAAAGCATCTAAGCGCCAAGCCCCCCCGAAGACGAGTCATCCCAGTGCGCAAGCACTCTCAAGGCCCCCGGAAGACGACCGGGTTGACAGGCTGGAGGCGCAAGACCCGCGAGGGTTTTACCTGACCAGTTCTGATAGGCCGTGAGGCTTGGCCGCCTTTCCCGCCGGCACCCCGCCCCTCAACAGGCGGAGTCCCGGCGGGAAAACAACAAGGCGAATCGGATACCACCGCTCGAACGGCGGACGGTTCCAGACAACATGAGGCTTCTTCAACCTCCACAACTACTGCAGGTTTTCTTCCAACTTGGACTGGTGGCTTTGGCGGGGATGTCACACCCGTTCCCATCTCGAACACGGCCGTTAAGCTCCCCAGTGGCGATGATACTACGCTCAAGAGCGTGGGAAAGTAGCGCGCTGCCAGTCCTTTTTTTAAGCCCGGGGCCCGTTGGTATACCACACCGACGGGCCCCGGGCTTTTTTTTGCCTCACGGCAGTGCCGTGAGGCTACGGAGGGTATTTTTTTCTCACGCGAAGGCGCGAAGGCGCGAAGAAGACAAAGCAAAATGGCGGCCTGTCTTGCCGCTGCGCGGCAATTCACGCCGCCGATAAAAAGGCGCGAAGGCTGGCAGGGGGGGCAGGGCGTTCAGCGCCTCACGGCATTGCCGTGAGGCTACCGAGGGTATTTTTTCCTCACGCGAAGGCGCGAAGGAAGGCAAAGGCAAAGGCAAAATGGCGGCCTGTCTTGCCGCTGCGCGGCAATTCACGCCGCCGATAAAAAGGCGCGAAGGCTGGCAGGGGGGGCAGGGCGTTCAGTGCCTCACGGCATTGCCGTGAGGCCACCGAGGGTATTTTTTCCTCACGCGAAGGCGCGAAGAAGACAAAGAAAAATGGCGGCCTGTCTTGCCGCTGCGCGGCAATTCACGCCGCCGATCAAAAGACGCGAAGGCTGGCGGGGGGCTTTTTTTCCCTCACGCGAAGGCGCGAAGGCGCGAAGAAGACAAAGAAAAATGGCGGCCTGTCTTGCCGCTGCGCGGCAATTCACGCCGCCGATAAAAAGGCGCGAAGGCTGGCGGGGGGGCAGGGCGTTCAGTGCCTCGCGGCATTGCCGTGAGGCTACCGAGGGTATTTTTTCCTCACGCGAAGGCGCGAAGGCGCGAAGAAGGCAAAGACAAAGAAAAATGGCGGCCTGTCTTGCCGCTGCGCGGCAATTCACGCCGCCGATAAAAAGGCGCGAAGGCTGGCAGGGGGGGCAGGGCGTTCAGTGCCTCGCGGCAATGCCGTGAGGCTACCGAGGGTATTTTTTCCTCACGCGAAGGCGCGAAGGCGCGAAGAAGACAAAGGCGAAGCAAAATGGCGGCCTGTCTTGCCGCTGCGCGGCAATTCACGCCGCCGATAAAAAGGCGCGAAGGCTGGCGGGGGCGGTCGGTCGTCCAGTGCCTCGCGACTTGCCGCGCGGCTAGCAGAGTATCTGGCTAGTCGTGGCCGCTGCCTGGTGAAAGCCATGTATATTATGGTTTTGATTTTCCGGCGGCGGTGGCGGCGGGCGTCACCTACAGCACAGAAAGCCGTGCCAGCAAAAGGGGCAATGACCATGGCCAATTCAGAGATTTACTCCGCGCATTACATTTCGGGCACCCACTGGGACCGCGAATGGTATCGGACCTACCAGGAATTTCGCCTGCTCTTTGTTGATTTGGTGGACGGCTTGCTGGATCTCATGGAGAAGAATCCCGCGTTCAAGAGTTTTCATTTTGATGGCCAGACTTGCGTGTTGCAGGACTATCTGGAGGTCCGGCCGGAAAATCGTGACCGCTTGGCGGCGCTGATTCGTTCGGGGCGGATTCTCATTGGTCCGTGGTACACCATGCCGGACTTGTTTTGTCCAGGAGCCGAAGCGCTGGTGCGGAATTTGTTGACCGGGCAGCGGATTGCGTCGGCGTGGTCGACGAGTGCGATGCCGGTGGCCTACACCTGCGACATGTTTGGGCATCCTTCGCAGATGCCGCAGATATACCAGGGCTTCGGCATTAGCTCTTGCGTCTTGGGGCGCGGCACCAACGAATACGACACCCCGGCATTTTTCCACTGGCAGAGTCCCGACGACAGCAAGGTTCTGTGTTTTAAGCTGCAGGATAAAATGGGCTACGGCGCTTTCAACAAGGCCCGACAGGAATTCGAAAGAGGCGATGGCAGCGAAGAGAGCCACGAACGGGCCCGCAAAAGCCTGCAGGACTACATCGAGCACGAAATATCCCGCAGCAATGGCCGGGTACTTTGCCTGATTGATGCGCTGGATCATATGCCACCGGCGAGCGACGCCGCGAAATACATTGCGGTCGCGGAAACGGCCTGCGCGCAAGTGCGCGTCAGCCATTCGACCCTGCCGGCTTTTTTCGCCGATGCCGCAGCGCATCTCGACGGTGACATTCCCGTCAAGCGGGGGGAATTGCGGGATCCGGCCAAGACGCGCAATGGCTATCTTTGGCTGATTCCCAACTGCGTGTCGTCGCGTATACGGCTGAAGCAGGCCAATGACGCCTGCCAGGCCTTGCTGGAATTGCAGGCCGAGCCGTTGCTGGCCATTGCCCAGAGCCTGGGCATATCGGTCGTGCCGCCGCGTTTGCCACAGATCGCCTGGGAGACGCTGCTGCTCAATCACGCCCACGACAGCATCTGCGGCTGTTCCATTGACGAAGTCCACCGCGATATGATGTACCGCTTTGACCAAGTTGAACAACTTGGCCGGCAAATCCGTAATCGCGCGCTGGGCATGATCAGCAGTCGCTGCCGAGAGCTGGGCACGGCGCCGCATGAATTCACCCTCACGGTCTGCAACTGCGTGCCGCGGCCCTGGACGGGCAGCAGCGTAATTGATATCGACTTCCCGCTCGACTGGCCGAACAAATTGTGTGACGCCTTTCACAGCCAGGTCCTCAACGCCTTTATTCTTGAGGATGCCGACGGGCGGCGGGTGCCGTACCAGATTCTGGCCGTCGAACCCAGGCATGCCGAGCGCACGCAATACGCTGTCATGGGCTGGAATGCCACCGGCACGCCTTGCTCGCGCTACACTGTCGCTGTTGATCTCGATATTCCGGCGACGGGTTTCCGCTCACTGGTGGTCAAGCCGGTTGCCTCGCTGCAGCGGTCCATGGGCAGTCTGCGCAATGGCCCCTGCAGTGCCGAAAACGAACATCTGGCCATGAGTATTGCCGCGAATGGCACCATTGAATTGCGTGACAAGGCCAGTGGCCAGATATACAGCGATCTCATGCTTTTTGAGGACCGCAGTGAAATTGGCGACGGCTGGTTCCATGGCCAAAGCGCTTCAGACGAAATTGCCCTTTCGGCGGGCAATAGCGCGCAGATCAGCGTCGTTCACGACGGGCCACTGGCGGTGACTTTCCGGATTCAGACCACCATGGATCTGCCGGAACGCTATGATTTCCATCTGGAGCGCCGTAGTGAAAGCCGCCGTGGCCTGACTATCGTCACCACGGTGACTCTCCGTCGCGGTGCCCGGGCGCTAGAATGCCACAGCGAGATCCGCAACAACATCGAAGACCACCGCCTAAGGCTGCTGTTCCCCAGCGATGCGGTGGCCGCGCAGAGCTGGCTGGCCCATCATCCCTACGATCTGGTCGAACGGCCCATCCGTCTGCGCCGTGAAACCGCCGATTGGTCCGAAGCCGACTTGGCCGAAAAACCATTTCTCCATCTCCAGGCTGTTGGCGATGGCAGTCGCGGCCTGGCGTTGATCGTTCCCGGCGGTATGCACGAGGGTGGTGTGGTCGATGACGCGCGCCGGACGCTGCAGATGACGCTGTTCAGGTCCTATCGCCGCACCGTTGGCTCAACGGCTGGCCGCGATGGCCTGGAACTCTGCCCGTTGCACGTCGCATTCGCCATCATGCCCTATGCTGGCGAACTCCCGGTCGCCGCAGCATTTGATCAGCTCTTCGCGATGCAGAGCCCGCTTGTCTTGCGGCAAAGCGGGAAGTGCCGTTCGGGCTATCCGGAGCTGACTGGCGATCAAGCGCCAGACCAGGGCTTCATGGAACTACTGGATGGCCAGCTGATCTTCTCGGCCTGCAAAAATGCTGATGATGGCCGCGGTGTCATTGTTCGCCTGTGGAATCCCCACGCCCAGCCCGCCCAGGAGCGCCTGCGGCTTTGGCAGGACATCGCCAGCGCCAACGGCTGCGATCTGGCCGAACGGGACGGCGAGGCGCTGGCCGCTGAGGGCCGCGAGGTCGTCGTCAGCGCCGAAGCAAAACAAATCCGCACCATTCGCATTCAATTCAAAGACTAAGCGGGGAAGACGAATGCGCAAAACCGGCACCGTGTTGTCGCGTGACAGTCGGGCGGCGGCAGCGTAGGCAATCATGATCGACATCAGCGACCAAGTCAGGTTTTTTTTACAGAGCCATGACCTTTCGGGCAGCCGTCTGCTGGTCGGATTCAGTGGCGGCGCCGACAGCACGGCTCTGCTGCTGGCGCTGCTGGCGGCTGGGGGCGAGGGCGTCTCGGCGGTGCATTGTCATCACGGCCTGCGCGGTGCTGACGCCGACGCCGACGCCGCGTGGTGCCGGTCTTTTTGTGAGCAACGCGGCATTGCTTTTCGTCTGGAATACCTCGATGTTCCTGGCGAACGCCTGAGTGGCGAAAGCATGGAAGAGGCCGGCCGGCGTCTCCGGCTGGCTCTCTGGCAGCGCCTAGCCGCCGACGGTCGACCCGCCGCAGTTTTTCTTGGCCATCATGGCGACGACGTGATGGAGGATCTTGTCATGCGTTTGGCGCGTGGCGCCAACTGCAGCGGCCTGACCGGCCTGCGCGAGGAACGCCGGATGGGCGACGTGCGGCTGCTGCGGCCGCTGCTGTCATGCCGCCGGGCGGACATCGAGTCGTGGCTGTTGGCGCAGGGCATTTCTGATTGGCGCTGTGACCACAGCAATAGTGATCGCGCCTACCGTCGCAATGCCGTGCGCCATGACCTCATGCCCCGCTTCCGAGCGATCTTCGGCGAAGATCAGGGACTACAACAGGCCGCGCGGGTCTTGCGCATGGACGCCGATTACCTCGAAATGGCGGCACGGGAAGCATATGGCAAATTGCGGGACTTGCGGGACTGGCAGGCGCTGCACCCGGCCTTGCGGCAACGTGTCCTCCGCATGTGGCTTGACGAGCATGCCGGGCCAGGCATCATTCCCGGCGCGGCGCTGGTGGCGCGCCTGCAGGACGCATGCGAGTCGCAGCGGGAGCGGGGCGGCACGAGCTACATACCTGTTCGCAAGGGCCTGGCTATCGCCGTCAGTGACGCGGGTCTAGCAGTTGCTAACCCGACGGCGTTGCCTGTCGTTAGCGGCTGCGACGCGGGCGCCAACGCTGGCGCTGGCGCGGTCCTCAGTCGCGACTGGGATTGGCGCCGCGAACCGAAATTCCTCTGCGCCAACGGCACGGTGCTTCAGGCGACGTTGCTGCCGGCCGGCGATGAGCGGAAAGCGTCGGCCAACGCCAACGCCAACGAGGAGCTCTTTGCTGCCTCGGTGCTTCCCGCCGTGCTCACGGTGCGCACTTGGCAGGCTGGCGATCGCATGCAGCCCTTTGCGTCAAATCACCGTAAAAAATTGCAGGACATCTTTACCGATGCCAAGATCGGGCGTGAGGATCGGCGGTGCTGGCCGGTCCTTTGCGCTGGCGACGAGATTATTTGGCTGCCCGGGCTGCGCCGCGCGGAATTCGGCCGCGTGGACGAGCAGGCCGGCGAGGTCGTCCGCTTCCGCTGCATTGCTCCTCCCGGTTGCTGAGGCGCGCGCCACAGTCCGACAGGCCGTGAAAACAAACAGCGCCGGGACTGACTGATGGGGCAGTTCCGGCGCTGTTGTATGATCTATGTGCTTTACGCTGTTGCGTTGACCGCGTGCGCCCTTATTTCACCAGTGCCTGGCAGATGGTGATGGCGACGACGCCGGCGATGTCCTCGGCGGTGCAGCCGCGGGAGAGGTCGTTGACCGGCTTGGCGACGCCCTGGAGGATTGGCCCGTAGGCTTCGGCGCCGGCCAGGCGCTGGGTGATTTTGTAGCAGATATTGCCGCAATTGAGGTCCGGGAAGATCAGAATGTTGGCCTGTCCCTTGAGCGGGCTGTCGGGGGCCTTGGCGGCGGCGACAGAAGGCACCAGCGCGGCGTCGGCCTGGAGTTCGCCATCGACGAGGGCGTCAATGCCGAGTTCGGCGATGCGGGCCTTGGTCATGGCGGCGGCGCTGGCCATCTTGTCAACGAGTTCGCCCTTGGCGCTGCCCTTGGTGGAGTAACAGAGGAAGGACAGTTTCGCCTGGGTGCCGATGAGCGCCTGGTGGGTCTTGATGGTGGCGATGGCGATGTCGACCAGATTTTCGGCCGTAGGATTCGGGTTAACGCCGCAGTCGGCGAAGATGAGGGTTTCATCGCCGGCAGGGCTGGGCGTTTTGAGGTCCATGAGGAAACAGCTGCTGGCGGTGGCGATGCCCTTGGCGGTGCCAATGCAATGGAAGGCGCTGCGCAGCATGTCCGGCGTGGAGGCGATGGAGCCGGCAACCAGGCCGTCAGCCAGGCCGCGGTTGACCATGAGATTGCCGAAGTACAGGCGGTTCTTGGTCATGTCGCGGGCGGCGGCCAGTTCCAGCCCCTTGGCTTTGCGGCGCTCGTAGAGAGTGTTGGCCAGGTCATCGAAGAGCGGCGAATTCGTCCAATCGATGATTTCGACGTCCTGACCGCAGAAGCAGATGCCCTTGGCCGCTTCGGCGGCCTCGGCGGGCGTCGCCAGGATTTTCACCTTGGCGAGATGATTGTCGGCGACGATTTTAGCCGCCTGCATGACACGCGGGTCATTGCCCTCGGGGAGGACGACGGTTTTGGCGGCGGCGGCTGCTTTCGGGCGCAGTTTCTGCATCAGACCTGACATTGTGCATTCCTTCTTCTACGGTTGACTGGATGGATCGGTGGGCACCGGTCATTATTTCATGAGCGAGACGGTTTCCATGGCGATCATCAGCTCTTCGTTGGTCGGCGTGACCAACACTTTGACTTTGGATTCCGGGGTGCTGATGACGACCTGCTCACCCCGGCGTTGGTTGGCATCGCTGTCCAAATAGCAGCCGATGGCATTGAGCTGATCGACAATCTTTTTGCGGGTCGGAATGCCATTTTCGCCGATACCGCCCGTGAAGACGATAGCGTCCGCGCCGCCGAGAATGAGGAAATAGCCACCAATGTAATGAATCAGGCGATGGAGGAAGATATTGTAGGCTTCGCGGGCATGCTTGTTGCCCAGGGCCATCGCGTTCTCAATGTCGCGCATGTCGCTGCTGACGCCGGAAACGCCGAGAAGGCCACTTTTCTTGTTGAGGATGCTGTCCATTTCGTCTGGCGTGGCGCCGGTCTGCTTCATCAGGAAGAACACGGCGGCGGGGTCGAGGTCGCCGCAGCGGGTCCCCATGACCAGCCCCATGAGAGGCGTCAGGCCCATACTGGTATCGAGGACTTTGCCGCCTTTGACGGCCGCCAGGCTGCTACCATTGCCCAGATGGCAGGTGATGATCTTCGCCTTGTCGGGGTCAAGGCCGAGAAATTCGCAACTGTTAAAGTAGACGAATTTGTGGCTGGTGCCGTGGAAGCCGTATTTACGCACATCGTACTTGTCATAGAATTCGCGGGGAATGGCGTACATGTAAGCTTCGGGTTCCATGGTCTGATGGAAAGCCGTATCAAACACCGCCACATTTGGCGTGCCTGGAAAGACCTGCTCGCAGGCTTCGATACCGCCGAGGTTGGCCGGGTTGTGCAGCGGTCCCAGAACGATGCATTTGCGGATGCCTTCCTTCACGTCTTCATTCACCAGAATCGGTGACGTGTAGGTCTTGCCGCCATGCAGCACCCGATGGCCGATGGCCTGGACCTCGGAAAGCTTTTCGAGGACGCCGTAGCTCGGGTCGACTAGCTTGTCGCATACCGCCTGCAAGGCCTCGCTGTGGTTGGTGATGCTGAGGACTTCCTCCAGCTTGTTCTTGTCCGTCGCCTGGTACGTCAGCTTGGGATTGCTCATCCCAATGCGCTCAACCAGGCCCTTGGCCAGCACCGTCTTGTTCGTCATGCTGAACAAGGTGAACTTGAGGGATGAACTGCCGGAATTGACGACAAGTACTTTCACAAAAGCCTCCAATACTCTGGGTGAAATGAAGCTGGAATAAATAGGGAAAGCGTCAAATGTAATGCAAAAATGGTCAAAAACAAGCAAAAACGCAAAGATAACGACCGGCGCGCGTAGGGATGAGGACTTGCGTCGCACGACACATAGCCGGAACCCGGTGGACTCGGTGGACTCGGTGGACTCGGTGGACTCGGTGGACTCGGTGGACGCTATCCTGGGCCGCCGCCAGCTGGTGTCCATTGCCGAAGGATGTGTCCACAATGTCCACCGAGTCCACCGAGTCCACTAGCGCGTCTGCTTTCCGGTGGTGCGAATTTGACGGATGGGCTTTGCGGAATGACATTTAGCGTTTTGCCAAAAAACATTATATGGTCGCTTGGCGGCTCTTCGCCAGCGGCGTCCCATACCTATATTTATATGGCGTGGGGCGGTTGCTGTTACGACTGCGTCGTCTGGGTGTGTCACTCGGCGGCGTGGCTGCCGTGTGTGGCCAGCCCATTCCGGAATAGCGTAACCTGACAAGAGGTGCCAGCATTGAAAAAAATTGCATTTAAGCATTGGCAATTCAGAATTTGCGCCGTTATAGTATGCATTCTGTTTTTCTTTTTAGACGCATTGGCGTTTGCTGACGGCGGTTTGGCCACGGTCAAAACGGCGACGGCGGGGTCGGTGTCCAGCAAGGAAGCAGAGCAGCGGATTGTGGAGCTTGAGCTGGAACTGTCGCGAGTCCGCGAGGAACTCAGCCGGCAGCGCGCCCAATACGCCGCGTTTTACGAACGGAGCCATGCGGTACTGGAGCAGATGCGCGAGTTGGAATTACACTCGGCGCATTTACTACAGCGCAAGGACGGCGAAGACACGGCGGCGTTGGCGAACCAGGCACTGTCCGCACTCAGGGAACTGGGTGTGCGGCAGTTAGAAGTCGAGCAGTCTCTGCGTGATTTTGAGCGGTATATCGAGACCATGCTGAATGTCATGCAACCGAGTGACGCGGTGCGTCGCGAGGTGTCGGAACGGATCTCAGCCCTACGGGGCGTTGTTGAGCGTAGTCTCAACCCACTGTCGATAGTCGCCGGGCGAGGCGGTGGTAAATCCGGAATGACTGGTTGTGGTGTACTGGCTGTTCATGACGAGTTACAGCTCGTCATCTTGGATCGTGGTTTTCTGAGCGGTGTTCGCACTGGCAGCGAATGGTGGCAGGCCCGCAACGGCAAGGTCACTATGAAGCTGCGGGTAGTGGATGCACGACCTGAAATCAGTGCTGCGGTGCTGGTGCAGGGTACGCTTGCTGAAATCGCCATTGGTAGCCGGTTTCTGGCTGAATAAGCCGTGGACCGATCAACATAGCAGAAAATATAGTCAGTTTTCACGTCAGCCTCTTACCTGGGCACCCGGTCGGTGTTTGGGCAGGAGCTGAAGGTAGAGGTAAGAGAAAGCGGAGTTATGGAAAAACTAGCCATCACCAAACACGTGCGGATATCACCGTTCAAGGCGCGCGAGGTGGCCCGGCTCATCCAGGGCAAGGGCGCCGTCGAAGCCATGAACATGGTGAGTCTCATCCCCCGCAAGGCGGCACGGCTGATTGAGAAGACTCTCAAATCAGCAGTGGCCAATGCCGAGAACGACGAGAAAATGGGCGTCGACCGTAGTCGCCTCGTGGTGAAGGAAGCTCTCATTGGCGAGGGCGCGACGCTGAAGCGCTTCCGCCCCAAGGCCCGTGGGTCTGCGGGTCGCATTCGCAAGCGTACGAGCCACATTCGGATCGTTGTAACAGACCAGGCATAAGGACAGGGAGTTCACAGTGGGTCAAAAAGTAAATCCAATCGGGTTTCGTATTCCAGTCACCAAGGACTGGAAATCCCGCTGGTTTGCCGGCAAGACGCAGTTCGGACCGCTTCTGCAGGAGGATCTGAAGATCCGAGAGCACATCAGTAGCGAATTGCAAAGCGCGGCAGTCAGCAAAGTCATCATTGAGCGTTTTGGTCGGCGCGTACGCGTGACCATCTACTCGGGTCGTCCCGGCATCATCATCTCCGGCCGTTTCGGCCAGGCCACCGCTCCGGTCAGCCGTGGGCAGGACAACGCGGGCGACAAGGGCGCCAAGCGCGGCGCCGGTCTGGACAAACTCAAGGCGAGCCTGGCCAAGATCACGGGTGATAAAGAGATTCTCCTGGACATCAAGGAAGTGCGGCAGCCCGAGGTTGACGCGCAGCTGGTGTCCGAGAACATTGCCCAGCAGCTGGTGAAGCGTATCGCTTTCCGCCGGGCCATGAAGCGGGCCATTCAGACCGCCATGCAGCTTGGTGCCGATGGCATCAAAATCCGCTGCTCGGGCCGTTTGAACGGCGCGGAGCTGGCGCGAACGGAGCAGTACAAGGACGGCAAGGTGCCGCTGCACACGCTTCGGGCCAATATTGACTACGGTTTTTCCGAGGCGCACACTCTGGCTGGCCTCATCGGTATTAAAGTCTGGATCTGCAAACCCCAAAATTGGGAGGATACGAAAAATGCCTCTGATGCCAAAACGCGTAGAGCACCGAAAGGTGCAGCGCGGCGCCCACGCGGGAATCGCGAGCAGCAATAACAAGTTGGACTTCGGTGAGTACGGCCTGCAGATCCTGGATCGCGGTTGGTTGACAGCGAATCAGATTGAAGCAGCCCGTGTGGCGGCAACCCGCCACATGCAGCGTCGTGGCCAGATCTGGCTGCGAGTGTTTCCCGACAAGCCCTACAGCAAAAAGCCTTTGGAAACCCGTATGGGTAAGGGCAAAGGCGCTCCCGAGGGCTGGGTCGCGGTGGTTCGTCCCGGTAATATGATCATTGAGCTGAGCGGCTGCCCAGAGACCGTGGCGAAAGAAGCGTTGGCCCGAGCGGCAAGCAAATTGCCCTTCCGTTGCCGTTTCCTCGCCCGTCAGCATGCCGCCGTCTAAGAGCGGCAAGGCGGCCTAAGAATAGGGTTGTGTGACATGAAAGCAAAAGACATTCGCGAAATGACGGCAGAGGAACTGGACCGCGCTGCGGAAGAAAGCAGGAAGGAGATTTTCAATCTCCGCCTGCAAGGCCAGACCGGACAGCTTGAGAACCCCGCCCGCATCCGCCTTCTGCGTAAGGATGTGGCTCGGATTGAGACAGAGAAGACCGCCCGTCGCAAGCAGGCGAAGTGACCGAGGTGTGACAATGGCTGAAACAGAAGAAGTAAAACAGGAACGAAACCTGCGTAAAGTGTTGACCGCAACTGTGGTCAGCGATAAGCAGGACAAGACCTTGGTGGTCAAGGTCGATCGTCGCTCACCCCATCCGCTTTACCGCAAGGTGGTGAAGGTCACAAGCAAGTGCTATGTGCACGACGAGAACAACGAGGCCAAGGTCGGCGACGTCGTCGAGATCATGGAGACCCGGCCTCTGAGCAAAATGAAACGTTGGCGTCTGGTGTCCATCATCCAGCGCGCCGTGACTGACTGAGGAGGTATTCACCATGATTCAGATGCAAACCACATTGGATGTGGCGGACAATTCCGGCGCGCGGAAGATTATGGCGATACGGACCTTGGGCCAGGGCAAACGGATCGCCGCCATCGGCGACATCATTCGCGCCTCGGTGAAAGAGGCCCAGCCAAACGCCGCCATCAAGAAGGGCGAAGTGGTCCGCGCGGTTGTCGTGCGTACCGCGATGAATATCCGTCGTTCCGACGGGTCCTTTCTCCGCTTCGACCGCAATGCCGCGGTCATCATTGACGAAGATGGCAATCCGAAAGGCACGCGCATTTTCGGGCCAGTAGCGCGCGAGTTGCGTGACAAGAACTTTATGAAAATTGTCTCGTTGGCTCCGGAGGTGCTGTGATGGCGAAAGCAACAATTAAGAAGAACGACGTGGTGTTCGTCATTGCGGGTGCTGACAAAGGCAAGAGCGGCAAGGTTCTGTCGAAGGACAGCAAGTCGTCCCGGGTGACTGTCGAGGGCGTGGCCGTCCGCAAGAAGACGATCAAGCGCTCCCAGGAACATCCGAATGGCGGCATTGAAGAGCGTGAATGCCCGATTCACATCTCGAATGTGATGGCGGAAGAGCGCTACCGGGCCAGGCGTTCGGAAAAGTGAAGTAGTCTAAACGCGAGGTCTGGAAATGATTAGCAGCATATTATACGATCAGTATAAGCAGAACATAGTGCCGCAGCTCAAAGAGAAACGCGGCTACAAGAATCCGATGGAAATTCCGCATCTGGTGAAGATCGTGATCAACACCGGTGTGGGTACGGACAAGGACCGCGAGGTCATGCAGGCCGCGTCGGACACCCTTGGCATGATCACGGGCCAGAAGCCGGTGATCACCAAGTCGCGGAAGAACATCTCGAATTTCAAGCTGCGCAAGGGCATGGCCGTCGGTGCCAGCGTCACCCTTCGTCGCGGCGCCATGTACAATTTTCTCTATCGTTTGATCAACATCGTGTTGCCGCGGGTACGTGACTTTCGTGGTGTGTCAGCCAAGTCCTTTGATGGTGTCGGCAACTACAATTTCGGTCTGACGGATCAGTCGGTGTTCACGGAGATTGATCTGGACAAGATCAAGCACACGATCGGTATGAACATCACCATCGTGACGACTGCGAAAACCGATGATGAAGCCCGTGACCTGTTAAGCATGCTGGGCATGCCGTTTGCCAACTGAAGGGGATAAAAACGTGGCCAGGAAAAGTCTGATAGTCAAATCCCAGAGGACGCCCAAGTTTTCGGTGCGTAGTTACAACCGTTGCGAGCGCTGCGGGCGTGCGCGCGCATACATTCGCAAGTTCCATCTTTGCCGTATTTGCTTCCGCGAGCTGGCCAGCAACGGGCAGATTCCAGGTGTCATGAAGGCGAGCTGGTAAGAGGAGAGCGACCATGAGCATGAGCGATCCAATCTCTGACATGCTGACCCGTGTGCGTAATGCATCAACTGCAAAGTTGCCGCTGGCCAGCATGCCGTCTTCGAAAATGCGTACCGCGTTGGCGGAAACGCTGCGCGAGGCGGGTTACATCGAAGGTTACGCTGTCGAGGACATCGGCAGCAACAAGAAGAATCTCACCATCACTCTCAAGTACAAGGGCAAGGGCTCCGTACCGGTGATTGAGGGTATCAAGCGGATCAGCAAGCCGTCCTGCCGCGTCTACGTCGGCTGCGACGAGATTCCGCATGTGTTGGGCGGCCTGGGCATCGCGGTGCTTTCCACTTCGGAAGGCCTCATGAGCGACAGGGCGGCTCGGAAACGTAAAGTTGGCGGCGAATTGCTCTGCTACGTCTGGTAGTCGGAGCCAGCACAGAATAGGGAAATGCAGACATGTCACGCATGGGCAACAAACCAATCGCCTTGGACCCGAAGGTAAAGCTGGACGTATCCGGTCAGGACGTCAGCGTTACCGGTCCGAAGGGCACCTTGAAATATCAGCTGCCGGAAGGCATCACCTTGAAGCAGGACGGCGACGTTCTGCATGTTCTGCGGGAACGCGAGGACGACAAGGAGCTGAAGATGAAACACGGTCTGGTGCGCAGCCTGCTGAACGCCATGATCGTCGGTACCAGCACGGGTTTCAAGCAGGAGCTTGAGCTGTTCGGCGTTGGTTACCGCGCGCAGCTGGCCGGTCAGAAGCTGACCCTGAGCCTCGGCTATTCCAATCCGATCGAGTACACGGTACCCGCAAACGTCAAGGTCAGCATGGCTGATCAGACGCACATCAGCTTGGAGAGCATTGACAAGCAGCTGGTTGGCCAAGTTGCCGCGACGATCCGCCGTTTCCGCACCCCCGATGCCTACCATGGCAAGGGCGTGCGCTATGCCGGCGAACAGATCACGCTGAAGGAAGGCAAGAAGGTTGGCGCATAATACGCTGTAAACGGCAGCGGGCTCATCCGCTGACAGCATGAGAACACAGTGGCGAAGCGGATTGGCAATTTGGGAGTTTAAGAAGAAATGAGTAAGCAGAATAACAAAGAGGCGCGTCAGCGCCGTCATGAGCGGCTTCGCCGGACCCTGTCGGGCACGGCAGTTATGCCGCGGCTGTGCGTTTGCCGGACGGGCGGTCATATCTATGCGCAGGTCATTGATGACGACGCGCAGCGGACGATTGTGTCGGCATCCACCCTGGAAGCGTCGGCTCGCGAACAGAAGCTGAAGGCGAACGTGGCCAGTGCGACCATTATCGGCAAGTGCATTGCCGAGCGGGCGCTGGCAGCGGATGTCAAGCAGGTTGTCTATGATCGTGGCGGCTTTCTCTACCACGGTTGTGTGAAGGCGTTGGCAGACGCGGCCCGTGCGGCCGGTCTGAAGTTTTGATCAGGGTGATCGGCTGGACTTAGGCATGACAGGAACCGCGGCGAGCGGCTGATCCAGGAGCAAAAGGTCGGCATCACAGAGGATTAGGAGAACATTCCGTGGCAGAGCAATACAAAGATAAAGCGGAGAAAGAAGAGACGCCTCAGGTCGAACAGCGCGGTGCGGCCGACATGGCTGCCGCCGAGGGCGAGTTCGAGGAGCGCGTCGTTTCAGTCAACCGCAGCAGCAAAGTGGTCAAGGGCGGCCGTAACTTTTCGTTCAGTGCGCTGATCGTGGTTGGCGACGGCAAGGGGCGAGTCGGCATGGGCTTTGGCAAGGCGAACGAAGTGGCCGACGCCATCCGCAAGGGCGGCGAGCAGGCTCGGCGGCATTTGGTGACCGTGCCGATGCACGGCAGCACCGTGACGCACCTGGTGCATGCCAATTACGGCGGTTCGCAGGTGATGGTTCGGCCTGCCTCGGCAGGTACTGGCTTGATTGCTGGTGGCGGCATGCGGCACGTTTTGGAACTGGCGGGGGTCAAGGACGTTCTGGGCAAGTCCTTGGGATCAAAGAATGCGGTGAACGTGGTGAAGGCCACCTTTACGGCGATCGCCAAACTGCGCACGCGCGCCGAGATTCTGGCCAAGCGTGACATCAACGCCCTGTAAGCAATCAACCTGCACGTGAGGATAGTGATAGCAATGAAACTTCATGAGCTGCATAATACAGTTCCGCGTCAAAGCCGCAAGCGCGTTGGCCGCGGCGACGGTTCCGGCAATGGCCGTACCGCTGGTCGTGGTGACAAAGGCGCGGGTGCCCGTTCGGGTTACTCTCGCCGGCCTCACTTTGAGGGTGGCCAGATTCCCCTGATCCGGCGCTTGCCGAAGCGGGGCTTCAACAACCCGAACCATCTTGAATACAACGTCATCAACCTGGATGTCATCGAAGAGAATTTCGAGAAGGACCAGCTGATTGACAAGCAGGTGCTGATGGCCAGCGGTTTGCTCGGCAAGAGCGACCTGCCGCTGAAGATCCTTGGCGACGGCGATGTCAGCAAGGCCCTGACCATCAAGGCCGACAAGTTTTCTGCGAGTGCGCGTGAGAAGATTGAGCGCGCTGGCGGGAAATGCGTCGATGCGAAGGCGACCGCGGAGACGGACGCGCCGGCATCCTAAGGGTCTGAAGGGGTAGGGCATGGGTGCCCGTCTGCTGGGAGGTGCCGGCGCGCCAGCCGGCGCCGGCAGAGATGGCAACGGGCTCGGGCACACCGCAACGTGACAAGGAATCAGACATGATTTCAGCCTATTTGAATTGCTTCAGAATACCGGAATTAAAACAGCGCCTGCTGCTTACCTTCGGGTTGATTGCCATCTGCCGCATCACCAGTGTTTTGCCTTGCCCCGGCGTCGATCCGGCGGCTTTGGCGGAACTCTTCAAGCAGATTGGTGGCAACCGGGGTACTGGCGGTGTTTTTGACATGTTAGACCTCTTCAGTGGCGGCGCCATGGAGAATTTTGCCGTTGGTGCTCTGGGCATCATGCCCTACATTTCGGCATCGATCATTCTGCAGTTGATGACGCCGGTGTTGCCGCAGTTGGAGCGGATGGTCCGCGAGGGCGAGAGCGGCCGGCAGAAATACAATCAGATCATGCGTTACGTCACTTTGGTGATCTGCGTGATTCAGGGCACCATGTTCGCGCTGGCCATGATGCGGCCGGACAAGTTGAATTTGCCCAGTGGCATCAGTGTGGTCAGCAATCCCGGCGTTGGTTTCATCATCTCGACGGTCATCACCCTGACTGCTGGCGCGATGTTCATCATGTGGCTTGGCGAAGTGATCACCGAGAAGGGCATCGGCAACGGCGCGTCCCTGATCATCACCGTGAACATCATTGCTCGGCTCCCCCAGGCTTTGGTCAGCCTCGTCACGCTGGTTTTTGGTGCGGCGGCGACGGGTGGCAGTGAGCTGACAGTCGTGCATCTGCTGTTGCTGGTGGCGATGTTCTTCCTGGTCTGTGCCGGCGCGGTGGCGTTGACTCAGGGCCAGCGGAAAGTGCCCGTGCGTTATGCTCGGCGCGTAGCCGGCGTGGGCGGTTCGACGACGGCTCAGACCAGTTACCTACCCTTGCGGGTGAACTACTCGGGCGTCATGCCGATCATCTTTGCGGGGGCGATACTGTCCTTCCCGATGATGCTTCTGCGTTTTCTGCCGAATACGCCGTGGTTCAGCTGGCTGGTGCCGTTTTTCACCTACGGCAGCACGCCTTATCTGCTGCTTTACGGCCTGATGATCCTGGTTTTCTCCTTCTTTTGGGTCGCCAATCAGTTCAATCCCATCCAGATTGCTGATGACCTGCAGAAGCATGGCGGCTACGTCCCGGGCATTCGCCCCGGCCAGCCGACGGCGGAGTTCCTTGATCATTCGATGACGCGCATCACTCTGGCTGGGGCGATCTTCCTGACCGCTTTGGCGATTTTCCCGATGATCCTCAGCAACGCCATGCAGATACCTGGGACCATCGCTCAGTTCTTTGGTGGTACCAGCCTGCTGATCATTGTCGGTGTGTCGTTGGACACCATGCGGCAGATCGAAGGCCATCTCTTGTCCCGCCATTATGACGGCTTCATGGATAAGGGCCACCTGCGCAGCCGCCGCGGCTGAGCAGAGAACGGACGAGACCGACGTTTGCAATACGGACGCCGTCAGCCAGTAACACGGGCTGACGGCGTTTTTTTCGCCTGCCGCTCAGGGGCCTAGCCGGCCCGGACGCAGGTGCTACGGAACGACACCATGACTCCTACGCGAACATATTTTCTAGCGCCGCTGGCCGGTTACAGTGACCTGCCTTTCCGGCGTTGCTGTCGCCGTTTCGGCCTGGTTTACGCGCACACGCCTCTGCTTGATGCCGGTGCGTTGTTGCATCACGACAGCGAGAATCGGGAGATACTGGCTCGTGGCGACGACGAGCCGTGGCTCGCCGTGCAGCTGATGGGTTGCCGGCCGGACGACCTGCGCCAGGCCGCCGCCATCCTCAATGACTACCCCTTTGATGCCCTCGATTTCAACATGGGCTGCCCTGTCCGCAAGGTGATGCAGCGCAATGCCGGTGCGGCGCTGCTGAAGACGCCGGAGCTCGCTCTGGACTGTGTGCGAGTGCTGCGGGACGTGGTGAAAAAGCCTCTGACCGTCAAGACGCGCATTTTGTCCGAAACCGACCCGGATGCCACCGTGCGCTTCTGTCTGGCGTTGCAGGATTGCGGCATCGACGGCTTGACCATCCACGGGCGGCTGCCGCAGCGCATTTACGCGGGGCCAGTGGCGATGGCCGTCATCAAGGCCGTGCGCGAGGCCCTGAGCATACCCGTCACTGCCAACGGCGGCATCTTCACGGCAGCCGACGCCGACGCCCTGGCCACCGGCAGCGGCTGTGACCGCCTCATGGTGGCGCGGGGCGCCATTGGCAATCCCTGGCTGTTCCGCGAGCTCATCCAAGGCCTTGCCGCTGCGCCGACCCACGCTGAGATCTGCGCCATGCTTCTTCAGCAGGTCGCGGGCATGGTCGAGCTCTATGACGAAGAACGAGCGTTTCTGGCTGGTCGCAAGATCATCCTCAGCTACCTCTGCGGACGCGGTTACCGGCGGCGCCTGCGCGCGCAGATGGCCATCGTCAAGACCATGGCGGAATTCCTCGCCGTCTTCCGGCAGATCGAGGCGGAAGGCCCACTGGCCGCCACCGACGGCGTCAGCGATACGCCCGACTTGGCTGGCCACAGATCCGATGTTGAGCAACCGCCCGCCACCGATGGCGTCAGCGATACGCCCGACCAACATGTGCCGTAATCGGTAAGCCATTGATAACAGGCTTTCTGCGGTCTTTTGTTTTCAGCGCCAAAGGCGCGGCCTAAGAAAGCCCAGGGCAAGCGCCCGCAGGGCGCGTCGCCCTGGGTAAGAGCCCCATCCCAAAGGAGCCCTGACGGGGCGACCTAAAAGACCTTTGACGATGGGTCGCAACGCGCAATACTGCAGCAGGCAATGAGTTCCATTGCCTCTTTGGCTCCAGTCAGCTTCGCCGACTGGGGCCAAAGCGGCCGAGGAACACGGACAAAAATGGCGCGCTACCCAGGGCGTCGCTCCGCCTGCGGCGTCGCTTGCCCTGGGCTACGATGACAGCGCCCCTCTGGGGCGCTTGCCGCTTCGCGGCCAGGGAAATGTTGGCCGGCGACAAGGTATGACATGAAAGAGCGTTTGCACTGCAATGTGTAAACGTAATTTGTGAACGGCACCTTAGGAAACAGCCGACTAGACTATTGGGAGCGTGCGATGAGCGCCTGAGAAGAGTGAAATTACCGGGGAAAGGGGTTGGCGGACACCCCATGCGTCGAAGTGCGACGACGGGCTGCTCAGCCGCTAACCTGTAGAGATACGGCCTGCGGCTTCGCAGCCAAATGCCTGCGTGAGTCCATGGAGCTGCTGATAATTCGATAGTTTTTGTTCTTGACTTGGGGTCCACTTCAATGTGCCGTAACAAGTTCCCGTCCACGCTCTTCACATTTACGGCTACCGTGATATAGTATTGCCCCGTTTGTCTGAACACGCACGAATCCCAACTGGTCTTGCCGCCAACACGGTAGTCAGTTACATGCGTGGACCAACAGAGCATGCTGTATGATGGCGCACCAGTGAGTCGCTGGCGCGGTTCTGTATGGCGAGTGACAGAGGTTTCATAGCAGGAAAGCGCTGAGTTGACAATGAAAAAATTCAAAGTCGGTATTATTGGCTGCGGTCGTATATCGCCCTTCCACGGCATGCCCGCGAAATCACAAGAAAACGCCACTGTCGTGGCCTGCTGTGACTTGGACATTGCCAAGGCCAAGGACCGCGCCAAGCTCTTTGGCTGCAAACAGGCTTACACTAATTTTGAAGAGATGATCACGAAAGAGAAGCTCGACGTGGTGCACATCTGCCTGCCGCATTATCTGCATTCGCCGGTGGCGGTGCGGGCCATGGAACTGGGCTGCCATGTGTTGACCGAGAAACCGATGGCCATTTCCATGCAGCAGGCTGAAGACATGGTCGCCGCCTCGAAAAAGAGTGGCAAGACCCTGGGCGTGATCTTCCAGAACCGCTATAACGCCGGCTCGCAGCTGCTGAAGAAGTGCATTGAAAATGGCATGCTCGGCAAAATCCGCGCCGCGAAATGCAATGTGACTTGGTGCCGTACCCCCGAGTATTACACCGGCAGCGACTGGAAGGGCACTTGGGAAATGGAAGGCGGCGGCGCCATCATCGACCAGGCCATCCACACCATCGACCTCATGTGCTGGCTCCTCGGCTACGGCGACAATGGCAGTAACCTCGATTACGCCGACGTTAGCATCGCCAACCGCGACCATCAGAACATGCGCAATACTACCGGCGCTCTCGTCGACGTCGAAGACTGCGCTGACGGCCTCATCGTTTTCAAGGACGGCGTGCGTGCCTCCTTCTGGTGCATGAACTACTTCAGCTTTGACGACCAGGTCGAAATCAGCATCAACGGTGAATTGGGCAACGCCAAAATCACGGCCGAAGAGGGCCGCGTGACCCTGTATGACGGCCGCGAATTCGTCGCCAAGCCCGATCCCTCCGAAATCTTCGATTACGGCGGCGGGCCGTCCTACTGGGGCGCCAGCCACACCAAGCAGATCGACGACTTCTACGGCGCGCTGGAAAACGGCGAGACGCCCTGGATCAACGGCGAGCTCATTCTCAATACCACCCACAAGATGATCATGGGTCTCTATGAGTCTGGCCGCAATCAAAAAGTCGTGAAATTCTGCGCCCCTCAGCCGGCTAAGAAGGCCGCCGCGCGCAGCAAGAAAAAATAAGCACCCGAGGCCCCGCCGGGCCAAGGGCGCACGGGCTTGGCCCGACACTGCATACGGAGGACTCAATGGCCCGAGCCATTGAGTCCTTTTTCTTATCAGCACGGCAAGCGCCGCGGCATTTTCGCCAGCAAAGGAACCCTGAGTCATGCAAATACCCATTCCAGCCGGATTACAGACGCGCATGTGCGTGCTGGGTGACGACGTCCTCAAGGACATCCCCGCCATCTTGCGGCAGTACTGGCCCGGGAAGACGCCGAAGATCATTGCCGACGCGAATACTTGGGCGGCTGCCGGCCAGGCCGTGCAGGACATTCTCTGCGCCGCTGGCATGGCGCCGGCCGAGCCGCACATCTACCCGGCGCAGCCGATGCTGCATGGCGACTACCGCCATGTCGTGGCGCTCAAGCCGATTGTTCGCGGCTTGGTGCCGGTGGCAGTCGGTTCGGGCACGATCAACGACCTGGTGAAGTGTTCAAGCCACGAGGCCGGCACGGGCGGCTATTTATGCGTGGCGACGGCGCCGTCGGTGGACGGCTACACGTCGTCGGGCGCGGCGCTGGTGGTCGACGGCTTCAAGAAGACTGTGTCCTGCGATGCGCCGCTGGCCATTCTGGCGGACAACGCCGTAGTCAGCCAAGCGCCAATGCCCATGGTCGCTGCCGGCTACGCCGATTTGGCGGCCAAGATCGTCGCTGGCGCCGACTGGCATATTGCGGATGCCCTGGGCATCACGCCCCACGACCAGGTGACCTGGGACATGGTGCAGAAGGACCTGCGACAGTGGCTGGGCAATCCCCAGGGCATTCTTGAACGGCAGTCCGAGGCTATGGCCGGGCTCTTCCTGGGCCTGGCGGCGACGGGTTTTGCCATGCAGTATTACCACGAATCACGGCCGGCTTCCGGCGCTGAACACCTCTTCAGCCATATCTGGGAAATGGACGAAATCGAGGTGAACGGCGAGGCGCCTTCCCATGGCTTCAAGGTGGCCGTCGGTACGCTCTTGGCCACCGCGCTGATGGACGAGACATTCGCCTTGAGCGCCGATGCCATGCGCGCCTGCGCCGACGCGGCGCCGGAAGTGTCTCCCGCCGAGCGCCGGGCGCAAATTGACGCCTTGCTGGGCGGCAGTAGCTTTCATGTCGGCGCCATTGACGTCGCCATCGGCAAGCTTCTTACGGGCGCTGCGCTGCAGGCGCGCCGCCAGCAGATCATTGCTGCTTGGCCGCTCATGCAGCAGCGCCTGGAGCAGCAGCTCCTACCCTACGCTGAACTGCGCCGGCGCTTCCAGCTGCTGGGCTGTCCGGTCGAGCCGGCGGACATTGGGCTGGACGAAGCCGAACTGCGCAAGGGCGTCCTCGGCGCCGCCATGATCCGCAATCGCTATACCATCCTCGATTTGCTGTTTGAACTCGGACAGTTTGATGTTATGCTGGACAGGGTCATGAGCAAGGGATACTTTACCCGTTGGCTTCCCAAGGCGGAAAATCACCGCCGTGGTTTGTGAGACATAGTGTGTTGGGTGGGTTAACCAAACAAAGGAGTACAGGCTATGGAAAACAATGAACAGGGCCCCGTCATCAATCCCGTGGAAAATCCGGCGCCAGCGCCCGTGGAAGTGTCGAATGACGAAAAGACGATGGCGATGCTCGCCCACCTGTTGGGAATCTTCACCAGCTTCATCGCGCCATTGATCATCTTTTTGATGAAGAAGGACCAGTCGGCTTTCGTCGCCGAGGAAAGCAAAGAAGCGCTCAATTTCCAAATTATGATGGCTGTGGTCATCTACGTTGGCGGTTCATTTACTTGTGGCGTGCTGGCGGTAGTGGGCGGCATACTCACCTTGATTTGGGGTATCATGGCTTGCCTCAAAGCCCGCGATGGCATCCATTACAAATACCCTATCAATCTCCGCCTGATCAAATAACAACGGTGCAGGAACGTCCGTGGCGCGCGATTTACCCGCGCTACGAGAAGAGCGGACGGACCCGTCTGCTTGATCCGTCGGATCAGCCCGAGTCAATGTGGCGCCCTCCGGGCGCATGCTCTGGGGGGGCTTTTACCCCGGGTTGCGGCGCCTTCCAGGCGCCTCACCCGGGGATATGCATGGTGCGGCCCTCCGGGCCGAATCTGGGGCCGGGCGGCGGTGTTTTCGCGAGCCGATCGGACTGATCGGACCGATCAAGTCGGCGATCCGTCGGATCAGTCTGATCCGTCCGAGTAAATGTGGCGCCCTCCGGGCGCATGCTCTGGGGGGGGGGGCTTTTACCCCGGGTTGCGGCGCCTTCCAGGCGCCTCACCCGGGGATATGCATGGTGCGGCCCTCCGGGCCGAATCTGGGGCCGGGCGGCGGTGTTTTCGCGAGCCGATCGGACCGATCGGACCGATCTGACCGATCAAGTCGACGATCCGTCCGATCCGTCGGATATGTCCGCGATAATCAGAAAGACGATCGGACCAATGCTCTTAACTTACGATTTCCCTGGCGCCTGTTGTTTCAACCAAAACAGCCTTTTGTCTTCGCGGCATTTTATCGCCGCGAAGCGGCAGAAGCGCTGAAAGCGCGAAATATGACAGCCCAGGGCAAGCACGCTGAAAGCGTGCGCCGCCCTGGGTAAAACGCCAACTCTGGCCGTGTTCCTCGGCCTCTTTGGCCCCAGTCGGCGCAGCTGACTGGGGCCAAAGAGGCAATGGAACTCATTGACTGCTGCAGTATTGCGCGTTGCGACCCATCGTCGAAGGTCTTTTCGGCCGCGTGCAGTTCAGAAGCCGATATCGTCGGGGTGGTGGCCGGAATTGCCGAAGACGGGCAGGTCGTCGATGGTGGTCATATCGGCTTTGGTGATTTCGAAGTCGAAGACGTTCAAGTTGGCGGTGATGCGGGCGGGCGTCACGGACTTCGGAATGGGCAGGATGCCGCGTTGCAGTGCGAAGCGGATGCAGAGCTGAGCGACGGACTTGCCGTAGTGGCCAGCGATGACGGCGAGATTGGCGTCGTTCAGCAGGCGCCCGCTGCCCAGTGGGCTCCATGCCTGCACGAGGATATTGCGGTTTTGGCAGTAGGTGACGACGTTGGGTTGGGTGAAGCCGGGGTTGAATTCGATCTGGTTGACCATCGGCGTCACGGTAGCCGTTTGGGCGATCACTTCGAGATGATGGGGGTGGAAGTTGCTCACGCCAATGGCGCGGGCTTTGCCGTCGGCGAGGATTTTTTCCATCGCGCGCCAGGTCGCCTGGTTGATTTCCTCGCAGGAGTCGGGGAACTGCTTGGCGTTGGCGGGCCAGTGGATGAGGAAGAGATCGAGGTAGTCCGTACCGAGTCTCTGCAGGGACTCGTCGCAGGCGGCCAGAGCCGATTCGTAACCGCGCTGTTTGTTCCAGAGTTTGGTGGTGAGGAAAATTTGTTCGCGGGGGATGCCACTTTCGGCGATAGCGGCGCCGACTTCGGGTTCATTGCCGTAGGCGGCGGCGGTGTCGATGTGGCGGTAGCCGGCCTTCAGCGCGGCCAGCACGGCGGCGCGGCCAGCGTCGCCCTTGGCTTGCCAGGTGCCGAAGCCGATACAGGGGATGGTGTTACCGTTGGCCAGAGTGAATGTGTCAGTCGCTGAGTGCATATTGCTTAGCTCCATGGAGGTTCATGTAAACGAGGCCGCGCGGGTCGCGGCCGAGGGAAACAGCAGTTGACGCATAGAGCCGGCGTGGCACTTAACGCAGGGCAAAGGCCCGGATGAGCTTGCGCAGGTGCTCGGCGCAGCGCTCGATTGGCGCGTCCATGAATTTGTCAACCGGAATGAAATTGCCATTGGCGGCTTCCAGGTCGGCCTGCACGGCCTTGAGGAAGGTGTGTTGGAATTCGGTGGCGATATTGATTTTGGTGATACCGAGGGTGATAGCCTTCTGAACGTCTTCGAGGGGCGTGCCGGTGCCGCCGTGGAGGACCAGTGGCAGGCCCGGCAGGCGCTCGCCGATCTGGCGACAGAGTTCAAGATCGAGTTTCGGCGTCTGCTTGTAGTAGCCGTGGGCAGTGCCGATGGACACGGCCAGGGCGTCGACCTTGGTCGCAGCGGCAAAACGGCAGGTCTCTTCCACGTCGGACAGGGCCGTCGCATCGCCCATGGCGACATGGCCGATTTCGCCCTCGGCGGAGGCACCGACGGCGTGGGCAAGAGCGACGGCTTCGCTGGTGACGGCGACATTTTCGGCGAAGGGCAGGCGCGAGCCGTCCAGCATCACCGACGTGTAGCCCCAGCTGAGGGCGTTGCGGACCTGTTCGATACTCTCGCCGTGGTCCATGTGCACGGCTACCGGCTGGCTGCATTTTTCCGCCAGACGGATGAGCAGGCCGCCGAGGGCCTCGGCTTTGCCATTGCCAAACAAACGCGAGTAAAGCTGCAGGATGACCGGCGATTTTTCGGCCTCGGCGGCCTTGATGATCGCGACGGCGGTCTCGTAGTTGGCGGCGTTGAAGGCACCGATGGCACGGCCGGCTTTGCGCGCTGCAGGCAAAATCTCATTCATTGACACGAGAGACATGGCAAATCCTTTTCACGTTATGACAATAGACACGGCGGTCGACAAGCGTAGCAAAGCAGCCCAATTCACCCCGCGGCATTTTCCTGGTTCTGGCGACGAGGTACGAAGAAACTGACTGTTAGGAGTACCAAGCCCAGGACCGGAAAAATCCCAAATATAATGCTGATTGCCGCAATTTGCAGAAGAATGCTGCGAGAACGCAGTTTTGCCGGCAGCGCGCCCAGGCCCCTGCGCACGAAAACGAGTACTAGCGCACCCAGCAGCGCCGCAGTCAGCAGGACATAGGCGAACTGGCACAGGCCGGTCAGGGCCGCGCTGCTGACGGCGCGGCAGCGCAGGTCGCTGGCATCCCGCGGTGCCGAGAAGAAGAAGGTCTGCCAGCGGCCGGGGTCTTCCGCCGGCAACGCGACGTCGAGGCTGGCGAGATTGGCGCCGGCCGTCGGCGCCGGGGGCGCCGGCTGGCCCGCCATCCCAGGCGCGGCGCTGCCCAGGCCCATGTCACCGCCCAGTGCGACCAAGCCATCGGCGGGGGCTGCGGCGGCGCTCGGTGCGCTCATGCCGCCGCCCATGCCCATGCCCATGTCACCGCCCATACCCATCGCGGCGCCAGGCGCGCCCATGCCGCCGCCCATGCCGCCCATGCCGCCCATGCCGTCGGCGCTTGTCGCTTGGCGTTCCTGTCGGCGTTGTCCAGTCGCATCGGCGCGGGCATTTGTGATGCCCCGGCCGACTTGCTCCTTTTCAACCACTTTTGCGGCTGGTGGCGCCATGGATGGCGCGGGTGCGGCGGGTTTGGGTTGCGTCGGCTTGACCGGCTCGGTCGATTTCCAGCGGACCTCGGCTGCGGACTTGGCGGCTAACTCTTTTTTGGTGGCGGCGTTTTCGTCTGCGAGTTGGAAATCATCCTCGGCGGGCAGTGGCAGCTGGAACTGGTATTCGGTTTGGCGGCTGCCGTTGGCGAAGGCCAGTGCCTGCTGGGCATTGAGGGTTCTGAAGTAGCCTTTGATGTCAGTTTCGCCGCGCTGGCGGCTTTGCAGCTGGCTGATGGAGTCCATCTGCTGATTGAGGATACTGACGGCCAGTTGCGTTTGTTGTAGTGCTTCCTGGGGCATGGCCGCTTGAGTGCTGAGCTGTGATTGTTCCACCATGGCATTGAAGCCGCTGATGTTGCTCATGGCGCGCATCTGCGTGTATTTATCGCTGCTTTGCAGGGCGGCATTGAGGCGTTTGGCGACGCTGCCCTGGTAGTCCAGCTGGATGGCCTGGTAGGAATCGGCTTGGACGGGGTCGCCGTAGGCTCCGCTGAAGTCCAGCCAGCGGTATTCCCGCGGCAGGCGCAGGGACAGCTGCGAGCGCTCGACGTTGATGTTGTCCACCGTGATGAGCGGGAAGACCGTGCGGTGGAAGAGCCCGGGCGGGGGCAGAACGGCGCTGTATTTGAGCACGATTTGGTAATCGAGATCGCCTTCGGCGGTCTTGACCAGCGGTATCCATACCCGGTTGCCGGGCTGGTCATCGGCGATGACAGGCTTGATGAGCTCGCCGGCGACTTTCGCGGTCCAGAGCGTGGCGCCGGCGGGCAGGGTGATGACCAGGAACTGCTCGGTGCGGTTGTCCACGTGGAGGGTCAGTTCGCCGCGGCAGCGGCCCTGCGGGTCAAGCATAAGCAGCGATGACGCCAGGCCAATGCGGGCACCGGCGGTGCTGACGGTCTGGCGGGCCTTGACGGTGCAGAGCAGCGACGCGCTGGCGTCCTTGAGATCAAAGAACTGCAGGTTGTTGCCTTTGATCAGCGGCTGGAGAATGGGCGGGATCTGCCGGCTGCGGTCAAGCGGCGTGGCATTGACGAGCATGCTCGTGCTGATTTCATCGCGGCCGCGATTCTCAATGATGAGATAGTGCTTCAGCGCGACATCGCTTTGCGGCACCGTCACCGGCAGCTCGGCGTCTACGGCCTGGCGGTCGTGGCGGAGGAGAATGCGGGCGGTGCCGCTGATGGCGTCCTGGAAGACCAGCGTGAAGCGCACGCGGGCGCCGTCGACGATGGGCTCGATGCGCTGTGAGCGCAGCGCCGGGGCGTCAATATGGGCTTCGGCGAGATGGGCATCGGCAGTGAAAGAGAACTCGGGGAGGGCGCCGTCTATGCGCAGATCGAAGAGGACCGACTCTTCCAGGGCCGTGGGCGTGAAGGTGTAGCTGCTCAGACAGAAGCCCGTGACGACGCAGTCTTTTTGGCGGACGGCGATGCGCCCTTGGTAGGTGGCGTTCCTGGCGCGCAGGGCCAGCGTGGTGAGCGCGCGCGCTGCCGGCGGCAGCCAGCTGCTGAAGCTGTCGCGCAAAACCAACTCCATGCCGTCGAGCTGTTCGTCGTGCAGCTGGAAGACCGGCGGGCATTGTATAGCTAGGTCGGTATGCTGACTGGCGGCACCGAGGACCTGCACCTGCGGCAACGCAATGCTTTGGCCCGCCGCCAGCGCGTCGTTGGCTCGGGCGGCAAAATGCAGCTCGGTTTCCTGTGTCAAGCTGTGGCGTTTGTTGAGTAGCAGCTCCAGCAGCTGGGCGCCGTCGGCCGTGGGGGCGACGTGATAGGAGAGCAGCTCGCGGCCGCGGACGGCGTAGATGTCCATGCCGCCTGGCACGCGTAGGGACACTGTGGGCTGGAAGCGCCGACCGGCTTTGAGCGTCAACCGGCCTTCCAGGTTCCGGCCGGCCGGAGTCAGCTGCCAAATGAGTTGCAGGGTAGCATCGAGGCTCTTTGCGTAGGCCGCGATGTGGAAACGCAGTGGCGCCGCGACGCCGCTGAACTGCCAGGCTTCGAGGAGTGCGGGCGCATCGGGTGGCGGGAGAACGGGCGCGTCGTCGGGTGGCGGGGCGGGCTTCGTGTCCATGCCCGTGAGCAGCGGCTCGACGACCGCAGGCTCAATGCGGCTGACGCCGGCCGACGCATCCGTGCGGACTTCAAAGCCGCATTGGCGATTGACCAGCAGCGACACGTGGTGTCGGGCCGCGCCGGGCACTGTCAGGTCCGGGAACTGCAGGGTCTGCGCGGATGGATGGACGCCCGGGCCGGCCGCCGTCAGACGCAGCGCAAAGCTCTCTTCCTTGACGGCGGGTTTCAGCAGATGCACGCTGACGCGGGTGCGGCCGTCAACCGCGCGGCTTTCCCAGCCGCGGACATTCTTGCCCTCCAAGGCTTTGAGCCGGTAGGACGCCGGGAATTCGACGTCGAAGATGGATCGGTCCTGGTTTTGGAACTGGAAGCGCGGCTGCCAGAACACGTCCAACGCGCTTTCGCTGATGGTGAAATGCACGGCGGACTGGGCCACGAGGGTCGGGTCGATTTCATTGCGGGTGGCGAGGGTGCGCCATTGGAGATTGAAGAGCGCGCCGTCGCTGGCGCTGTCGAGAACGCTGCCGGCGGCGGCGCAGCGTTGCGTCCAGCTAAGACGTGGCGATTTGAACACGACCTCGCAGTCGGCCTGGGCCGTCTCGAAGCGTAGAGCGGCGGGGCCGGGCGCGGGTAGCGCCACGGCGGCGCAACGCCAGCCGCCCTGGCGGGTGACGGGCGTGCGCAGGGTGAAGGTGACTTTGTAGCTGCCGGCTTCTGCCAGGTAGATGCCCATGGCCTGTTGGCCGTCGTCTTCGCTCAGCCAGGCAGTGGCGGCGCGACCGTCGATGGCCAGATCGCCGGGAATGGCGTTGGTGTAGCGCAGCAACGGCAAGGCGTTGGGGCCGTGGGCGGGCACGTGCGCGTAGAGCGTCGCCTCAATGAGCAACGAATCGCCATCGCCAAGCACGGCTCGGTACTGCGCCGCTGAAAATAGCGCCTGCTGCGCGCCAGGCCGGGGCGGCTCAGCGCCAGTCAGCAGTTGCTGGTAGTAACCGTAGGGCAGGAGCAGGTTGTCCGTGGGGGAGGCCGGCGTGCCGCGATAGGGCACGATCACCGCGTCGGCAGGCATCGGCAAGGGCTCGGGGGCAATGAGCTGTACCGGCCGCGGCAAACGCGCATCGGCAGCGGCCGGGGAGGCGGCTTGAGGCGCGACCGAGGCTGGCTTCGCCGTCGGCGATGCGGCAACGGTGGCAGTCGTTGTGGGTGCGACTACGGGCGCGGCGCTCTCCTGCACGGATGCTTGCGTAGCGACTGGCGTTTGCGCCGCTACCGGCGCTTGCGCTTGCGCCGGCGCGGCCGCGCCGACGAGGAGCAGGGCGAGCAGCGCCGTGCCGGCGCTGCGGGCGGGCGCAGCGGGTGCAACACAGCCGGTGGCGCGCAGGATTGCGGCTAGTGCCGCGCCGGCGACAGCCACGCAGATATAGACCGCCAGGAGCACGAGCGCGGCGATGAAGAGCTCGTTGAGGACGATGGTGCTCATGGCCAGTGCGGGAATGCAGGGCACAAGACTGCAGAATAGCAGCCAGGCGGCCACATAGGCGAGCTTGCGTCGCCAGGAAAGCTGGAACCACGGCAGTAGCCCGCAGCAGATCAGCAATAGCACCAGGGCGCGGGTGACATTGCGCAAGGCCACGACATTGACCATGGTGACGCTGAGTTGGGGATCGTCGCCAAGACTGCGAAAACGACCTAGGCTGCCCTGGTTGACGATGGCGATGTCGAGGCTGCGGGTGGCTTCGGCGGCCAGCCAGCCGGCTTTGAGGCCGGCGCGGGCGAAGCTGTCACCGTCCATGTCGGCAAACCTGTAGCCGTCAATTTTCTTGCTTTCGCGCCTGGTTCGCCGATGGCTTTCCTCGCTTTTTTCGGCGAGTTCCGCGGCGGTGGACTCGCTTGGCGCGTCGATTTCGCCTGCTACCATGTAGTCCGCGCCGGCGATTTTTTCGATTGCCATGGCTTTACTCCGCGCGCTGCTTAGCGCCGGCATGAGCACGATGCCGATGCAGCCATGAGCGGGGTTGAGTCCGCCGGTGCAGCGGTAGAGGAAGCGGCCGATGGCTGGCGCAATCGGCGCCGGCGTTTGGCGATCGACAATGCTGACGCTGCCGCCGTGGGCGAGCAGCCGGTAGTTTTCCGGAAAGTACAGTCGCCAGTGGAGATTGGCGGTGGGTACGGTGCGCGGGACGCCGTCGTCGCCGTGGTAGCAGAGCTCGGGCAGGGCGGCGTGGGCGCGGCCGAGGAGCGCGAAGGACGCGGTGGGCAGTTCATAGATGACGGCCAGCTTGCGCTGTGACTGCGTTTGTGTCGACGGTGGCAGGGGCAGTAGCACCTCGCGGGCGTCGCTGGAGGCGCGCTGCGCCGTTGCGGGCTGGTCGTCGAGGGTAATAGCCCAGAGCACGGCGCCTTCGGGAAGGCGCAGAGTGATAGCGGGGAGATTGGGGTGCAGCGCGTAGGTGACGGCCAGTTGGGCGACGCCACGCGGCGACAACGCCATGACGGCGTTGCATGTCGCCGTCAGGCAGGCCGGCAGGGGATGCACGGCCTGGCGCTTGATATCCAGCGTCACCGTCGGCAGCTCATTGGTGTAGGCGTACACGCCGAGCAGGCGTTTCCCGGGCTGGGTCACAAAGGGCGCGAGCTCGCCGACGTCGATTTTGCGCGGCGGGTCATTGACGCTCACATCCAGCTCGGCGCCGCCCTCGACGGCGATGCGGCCGCTTTGGTAGGCCACGCCTTGCGCGCGGATCAGCGGCAGGGGCTCCTTGGCGCCATCGTGCTGGAAAGGCAGTTGGTAGGCGATCAGCAGATGCGCGCGGGTGGTTTCGCGGTCCAGAATGACCTTGCAGAGCATGCCGTCCGCGCTGTCCTGCTGCGAGTAGTCCTTCACGCCGGGCAAGCCGGGCCGGGCCGAGATGACGCTGAAGCCCGCAGGCGTACCGGCAGGCAGGAGAAAGGACAGCTCACGCAGGGGCGCCCGGTCGATGTTGGCCTGCAATTCGTGGGTGACGGCGATGTGGTCGCTGTGGACCTGGAACAGCGAGTAGGTCTCGGCTTTGAGCCGCGGCGAGGCGCGACGATAGGACAGAGTCAGGCGGCAGGATGGATCGCGATAGCTGTACACAAATGGGCAATGCTGCAGGTCGGGAAAGTCCGTCGCGCGTGCTGCCAGGCAACGCTCGGCCAGCGCCACTTCGGCGTGGAAGCCGTGCGGCAATGGGCGCAGGGCCAGCGTGCCCTGCTGTTCGCGGGCCTCAAGCACGCGGAACTGCGGAAAGGGCAGCTCGCGCGGTGCGTCCCAGGCATCGTGCCATTGCGGGGGCGTGTAGGTGAAATCCAGGGCCAGTTGCGCGGGCTGATCTGGCCAGATGCCATTGGGAAAGCGTATGATCAGCTGTTGCTGTTCGTTGACCTGGCTGGCGACAGCGACGTCCAGGCCGGGTTGCACGGCGGCGCGGACATCGGCGTTGGCCAGGAGCCAGCCGACCGGTACGGCCAGGGCAATCTGGAAGCAGGCTTCGAGCTCGGCGCGCAGGCTGATGGCGACGTGGCAGGACATGGCGTCTTCGCCGAAGGCCAGGGTGCTGTCAAGCGTGGCGTCCAAGGCCGGAGCCTTCTTGCTGACGATGCCGCTCAGGCTGAAATCACCGGGAGCAAAGGCGCTTACCCGGGGTAGCGCCGTGGTGGGGGCACCGGCGGTGGCCATGGGCTGCGGTAGCGGCCGTGGCCGGGAAATGGGGAAATGCAGCACGCCGTCGCTCAGCAGGGCGCTGAGGTTCAGGGTGGGGTCTGTCGCCACGCTGGGATAGTAGCAGACCTGCTGGCAGCCCAGAGGGCGGCAGACGGGGAATGACCACGGGCCCTGCGCGTTGGCCTGTGCCCGGAACAGACTGAGGCGGACAGTGACCCGCCCCTGCTGAGGACTGATGAAGCGCATGCTCAGCACCCGCTCCGCAGACAACGACCACTCGCTGAGCGCCGCCGCGCCGGAGCTCGTGACGTCAATGAGCTCAAAGCCGGCCGGGAGGAGCACCTGGCAGCCGGCAGCAGGTTGGTGCCGGATGTCGAAGTCAATGGCGGCCTGGAGTTGCTCGCCTGCCGGCAGGAGCTGGGACGCAAGCGCCGCCGTCGCGTAAATCAGACTCTCGCTCTGCTTGAAGCGATTGTTGAGGGTGAGGACAATTACTGCCGGCCCCAGGGGCGGATTGAGCTCAAAATGCGTCAGGTTCTTCTCAGCGTCGTAGTTGCGCGATAGGACGGTCGGGCCGGAGCGCATGGCGACATCGCCGGGGACGTCGAGGTCCAGCGTGGCTACTGCCGCCGGGGGTAGGGTCAGCGTCAGGGTGCGCGTCGCGGCGTCGGTGCTCACGGGCAACTCGCCTTGGCAGAGGAGCTCGACTGCGCCCGGGCCGTTCAACAGCAGGCTGACGCCGGCGCCAGCTGCCTCGGCGCTGGCCGGCAATGGCTGCCCCTTGCTGGCCAGATGCGTCCAGACAATGCCGGCCGTGGGCAGGGCCAGGGCGTGCTGGCCCTCGGCCAAGACGTCCGCGCGAGCCTGGCAGGACCAAAAGGCGCGGTTTTCGGCGACGACCAGGCGGTGCCGCGCCGAACTCAACAGCGCCGCTCGCGGCGGGCGGGATTCGTCCCGCGCGGCATTGGCGGCGAGCAGGCGGGTGAATTCCTCGCGAGAGATCATAGTGGCGCTGGGCCAGCTCTGCAGGAGGAGATGGAGGTCCTCCTCGGGGATGTATAACTCCCGGTCGGCCGGCGACGGCTGGGCTGGCGGCGGCGCGGGGCGTTCCGCCGCGATGGCGGCGATGGTCATAGTGACCGCAAGCAGCGCGATGACAAGAAACAGGGGCGCCGGCCGGCGTTGCCGGCGGCGGCATATCAGCTCAATGAGGGTGCGCATAGTCACAGCTCCTTCCTCTTAAGCAACCGGCGGATTTGGCGGACTCGGCGGACTCGGCGGGCTCGGCGGACTCGGCGGACTCGGCGGATTGTCGTGGCGAGCTCGGTTTTTGGCGGTCTGCCGCTTATGCTGGTACCAGCAGATGATGCCGAATGGCAGGGCGATGAGGAAGACCGGAATGAGCTCGGGAGTGTACGTGCAGAGCGCGAAGACAAGAAGGAAGATAGCAAGCACTATCAAGAGCTTGCCAGTGTTCGGCGGCAGTCCGCCGGCCTCGCCAGCGGGTTGCTGGGGACGTCGCCGCAGCCAGGCCAGGAACCAGATGATGGCGACGGTCAGTGCCGCGACCACCGACGCGTTGGAGATTATGCCGTAGCAGAAGCTCGGTGCGAAAACCGCCAGAAAGCCCATGGCGCTGAGCATGAAGCCCAGGACCAGCGCCCGCGTGAAGTAGGACGCTTTGAGCAGCAGCAGCCCGACCACCATGATGATGGCGATGAAGAGCGTCTTGCCTAGCCAGGCGGGCCACAGCAGCAGGTTCAGGGCACCGGCGGGGCCGACGGGCGGGTGCAGCGTCGAGTACAGCACGGGCTGGCCGTCAGTGACAAAGCTTTGCAGATTCTCGCGGCAGGCCTCGAATTGCGTCTGGTCGGCGCAGAGCCAGGTGATGAGTTCTTCGGCATGGCGTCGCGGGCGGGGGTGGACACTCATTACGCCTTGCAGCGCCCAGATATTTTCGTTGTTCCAGGGCCCCTTGCTGCCCATGATGCGGAGCTCTTTCGGTAGATAGACTGTCAGGTAGAGCTGCTGGGTGGCGGTGTCGTCGGGGAACTGTGGCAGCAGGAACTGGCCGCGGCTTTGGGGCAGAAGATAGCGCAGTTCGAGGAGGATGGGTTCGCCTTGGGCCTGGCTGGTGAGGGGGATGAAATACTGGCCGTCGCCGCCTTTTTCCAGGGGCACCGGGCGGTTATTGACCCGTGCGGGCGTGCTGTCGAAGACCACGTCCGGCGGCAGCTGCACTTCGAGGCGCTGGCGGACGCTGCGCATGGCGTAGGCCGCTTGCACGCTCAAGCTGCTGCTGCGCGTGTGGACCATGCGGATCAGGCCGCGCTCAATGCTGCTGCTCTTGACCTTCTCATGCTGATATCGCGTGACCCGCGCTTGCAGAAGCCATGGGCTGTGAAACTCGAAAGCGCGGGCGACCTGCGCGCTCTTGTTGGCTAGTTCCGGCAGTAGATTGAAGCGTGGATCAATCTGCAGCAGCTTCTCGGCTTTGCGGGGGCTGAGGTCCGTCATGTCATTTTTCGTGAAGACGATCTGGCCCCAGGAGCGGTTGACGCCGCTGACGATCACGCAGGGCACGTCTACGTCCTTGCTGCCGCCGACGGGGATGTCGCCCAGGTCGTCCGTCCAGCGCAGGACCACCACGCGTTTTTCGTAGAATTCGGCTTCGCCCTGGAGGCTGCAGGCCTGATAGCCCTCGGGATACTCGTCAGTGGTTTCCGCCAAGGGGCTGATGCGGAATGACGCGGGCAGCACCTGCAGCTTCGGCAGCAGGTCTTTCGGCACGCCAATCTGCAGCGCTTTGATGCCGCTGTACTGCACATCGACATTCAGCACGCACTCGACATTGAGTTGATTGCCGGACACCACCGACAGGTTGATGTGCTGGGTGACGGTGCTGTGCGGCGGCCGACGGTCGGCCGCCAGTAGCAGCAGCGGTTGCGCCGCTGGCGCCGAATAGCTGTAGGCCAACACCGGCTGCACGCGCAAAGATGGGCTGTCCGCCGGTGCGATTGGCACCGGGGCGTCGCTGCCGACGTCAACGCTGCGCAGATTTTCGCTGCGCACAGGCACGATCCGCAGGTGTGGCGGTGCGCTCACGCTGAGGCGGCCATTTTCCTGGTCGATATTCTCGCCGCCGAGGCGCGGCACGGCGATGCTCAGCTCGGCGGGTTTCTGGCCGTGGAGCAGCAGCGCCGGTTCGCTGAGCTCGCGTCGCAGCGTCAGGCGGATGCTGAACTCGGTGGCTTTTTGGCGGAAGTTGACGCGGAGTGGCCGGCGGCCAGCAACGGCATCTCCGAGATGCTGGTCGCTGATCTGTACCCCGGACAGGCCCTGGCAGGGCTCGATCTCAAAGCCATCAGGAATGTCCAGGTCCAGATGGAAGATGCCGGTTTGCAGGACCTTGACGCGGAATTCGCTTAGCAGCTGCAGGGCGTTTGGCATGACGACGGCCGTGCTGCTGGTTTCGGAACTGATCAGCGGTTTCAGTGGTTGTACTTTGTAGCGCAGTTGCCAAGGCAGCGCCGCGTACTGGTAGCAGGCGATAAACGGCCCTTTGTCTGCCATGCCGGGCGGCATGGCGCTCGGCGCCGCCTGCGTGAGGCCACGGCGTTCGCTGACCTCGGCCTTGAGACCGTCGCCCAAACGGATGGCGACATGGCCTTGCTGCCGCACGGCGCCGGGCAGGGCGACGGCGGGGATGTCCACCTGGCCATCGGCCAGCGTGCGTTCCATTTCCAGACGGACATTCTGCTCCTCTGCCACGGGCTCGTAGAGCTGGAGCTCCAGGCGCTGACCAGCGTCGTCGGCGCTGACATTCCATTCGCGGATATTGGGGTCGAAGACGCTGGTGACGCGGAAGCCGGCGGGTATGATCAAGGCGAGCTGTCGCACGGACGCGCGACTGATCCGGCAACGCAGGAGCGCCTGGGTGAAGAGCATGCCGTCGTCAATGCTATTGACCAGCTCGGCGCTGGTGTTGATTAAGGCTTCCAGGCCCTTGGCGCCCTCGGCCTTCGGCGTCCACGAGATCGTCCGCTGGGCGCCGCCGCTCAGGTGCAGGCGGAAGCGGCTTTGGCCGGCTTCGGCGGGGATCTTCTCCATGATCATGCGCGTCTGGTCGGCGGCGACTTTGGCGTCGGTTTCGGGAATGAGCAGCTCCCAAGTGCTGATGGGGCTGGCCGGCGGCTGGAAACGCAGGCTATTGATGCCGGGCTGCTTCTGGATGTCGCAGATGAAATCCATGCTGAGCGTGATGCTTTCGCGCTCCTCGCGCTCCTTGTGGTACAGCAGGGTGTAGCCGCTCTTGCTCTCGTAAATCAGTCGCGCTGCGTCCTCGCCGATGACCGCGCGCGTCACCGCGCAGCCCGGGAGGGCCAGCGGCAAGAGCAGCCAGCCGCGCTCGTAGAGGTCGATGGACAACGTGACCGTCACTCGCGCGTTCTGCTCCAGAACCGTCATGTCGCCGCGAATCGCTGTGATCAGCGCCGGCGCCGGCGGCTTCGGCGCCTCCGGATCGGGCTGGCCGTAGGCGCGCTGCCACAGCTGCTGAAATTCCGCATAGGGCAGAAATACCCCGCGCTGGTCCTTTTCAAAGATCTCCCATAGGCGTTCGTAGGGGAGATAGATGTTCTTCTCCGACGGCGGCGTTTTCTTCTTCGCCGCCTCCTGGGCAATGCCGACGAGGGCCGCAAGGAACAGGAAAACGACGAGAGAAAGGCGACATAGTCTGTCCATAGCCAGCTCCATAGGTTGCGACGACAGGGGGGAGGGGCGCGTGCCGCGGGCGTGTCGTCATGCCGCCACGCGGCTGCGGGCAGAAGCTACCATATTGCGCATTAATGACCACGCAAGAAAAAAAACACAGGCAGAAATGCACCGGCTGTCAAACAGCCGTAAAAAGACACTAACGTGCTGCTAATTAAAAACTAGGTAATGTGCGAAATCTTGTGATAGAAAGAGAGACTTGACACAGTAGTTCCGAACCCTTTGTCTGCGCCGTGGGCTCTATCCCTGGGCTGGTATGCGTCGTGCGCCCGTCTCCCGGCCGTGGTGCGGGCGTCCCGCCCGCACCGTCACCTGGGATCATGACCTTACCCGACCTCCAAACAGCCACACGCAAACGTGCCCGCCGCAGCAATCAATGAGTTCCATTGCCTCTTTGGCCCCAGTCAGCTGCGCCGACTGGGGCCAAAGAGGCCGAGGAACACGGACCAATAGGGCGCGCCACCCAGGGCGGCGCGCGCCTTCGGCGCCGCTTGCCCTGGGCTGGTATGCGTCGCGCTTTCAGCGCTTCTGCCGCTTCGCGGCGGAAATGCGCGACGAGAAAAGGCTGTCTGGCTGAACAAGTGCCATGGATACCGTAAAGTGAAGAGCATCGGTTTCATGGGAGCAGGTTAGTGTAAAAAGTTTTCTTCATAAGAAGAGAATAGCTCTTATTTACACATGGTATCATTGGTTGGCAACTACAAGTGTTCATCACAAGATTTCGCACATTAACAAAAACTAATGCCACATAGGAAACACCGGGCAATTAGACCGATCAGACCGATCAGACCGATCAGACCGATCAGACCGATCAGACCGATCCGTTGGGACCGTGGGGACGCCTTGGACTCCTGGGAGCGCCGCCGTCCCGGCGGCACTGCTTGGCGGCAGCGTTGTGGCGAGGACTCACGGACTCATGAGGCATGGTCCCATGCATTGGACCGTGGAGACTTTCTGGACCATGGGGAATGACGCCTTGGACTCCTGGGAGCGCCGCCGTCCCGGCGGCACTGCTTGGCGGCAGCGTTGTGGCGAGGACTCACGGACTCATGAGGCATGGTCCCATGGCTTGGACCGTGGGGACTTCCTGGACCATGGGGAATGACGCATTGGACGCAGGGGACTGCATGAGGACCTCTTGGACTGACCGATTACATCTGTAAAGTCCTCTGCGGTAAAAAAATAGTTGTTTTCTTACCGAAAGATGGTAGATTAATAAAGTATCTTCCGGTTTGTTGCAGGACAGCTGTAACATGTTGATAGTCAACGAGATTTGTGCATTGATTCACGCGCGAGCAAGGAGACGAGAACATGGCTAGCCGCCGAAAGTTTGAAGTCCCGGAATTATTTCCCCAGCCGAAATGTCTTGAAACTACCGGTGGTGACAGTGATCTCGCCCTGGATGTGCGTTTAGTCACGAGTGATGTTTCTCCCTTGCAGCGGAAGGCCGTGCGTTCAATTTTGACTGCTGCTGGCGTGCGGGTGGTGGCCAACAAAAAGAAGTACGTGGTTGACGCGCGGGTGGAAAACGCCAGCGCGTTTACGCTGGACGATGTTCCCGAGGCCTGCCGCAAGGACTACTACGAATTGCGCATTACGGGCAGCGAAGTGTACATTCGTGCGCCGGAGCAGGAGGGCACGGTCTGGGCGACACACACGTTGGCCGGGCTTTTCCGCCAGCTGATTCGGGGCCAGGTCCTGCCCAATTTGCTGATTCGCGACTGGCCGGTGCTGCCGATCCGTGGCGTCTTCGTCGAGAACAAGTGGGGCCCGGACCGCATGAGCGTCGCCGATTGGTGCCAGGTGATTGACGAGATGGCGGCGGTCAAACTCAACACCATTGGCATCGGGCTCTACGGCTGCTGGGGCCGCTGCCGTTTCGAAGGCGGCGACCGCCCCACGGAGTTCTTGATGGTACCCGTGCCTGGCCATGAAGAGCTTAAGAGCGAACACCTGCTGCGTTGGTATTCACCCGAACGCGATGAATGGAAATTCGAGAGCTATTTGCCGGCCATGTACGAGGGCGATTTCCTCCAGGAAGTGGAGACCTATGGCCGTGAGCGCGGTGTCAGGGTGGTGCCCTTCGTTAACAGCTTTGGCCACAATACACTGATTCCGCGCTTGATGCCGGAACTGTCCGCGAAGGACGCCAAGGGCAAGCCCACCGGCGTCGGCTACTGCATTAACTCCAAGGAGACGCGCGAGTTCGTCGAGGCCTTCTACGGCTCCATCGTTGAGCGCTATTTCCCCATGGGCACGGATTATTTCCATATTCAACTCGATGAAGTCTGGCCGGACTACCCGTGGCCGGACGCGCCGACCAAAACCGGCGAGCCATGGTGCCAATGCAAGACCTGCAAGAAAAACAGCAAGGAAAAGAATTTCCAGGACTACGTGCTCTGGCTGGTTGACATGCTGGTCAAGAAGGGCGTGAAGAAGGTCGTGATGTGGAATGACCAGCTCACCCGCCACATGGACGCTTTCGACACCGATTTCGTCAAGCGCCTGAAGAAGGCCGGTCTGCAGGACCACCTCGTCCTCCACTGGTGGTGGTACAACAACGACGCGCTCAATGACAAGACGCGCGTGGCCATAGGCAAGAAACAGGGCGTGGACGGCTGGGTCGCACCCATGACCTGCTATTACAACTGGAGCACCTACGACTATCGCCTGCCCAATATTGACATGATGATGCACATGTGCGAAGACGAAGGCGGCGTTGGCGCCGTTTCCTACGCCGTGCATGACCCGTCCCACCTCGATCACGAAGCACTGCTGGCCGCCTACGCATGGGAATCCTGCAAGGGCCAGACCATGGACAAAGTCCTCAAACGCTGGAAAAATGCCCACTTCGGCGTGGATGCGCGTAATTATACCCAGGCGACGGACAATATCCTCGCTGCCGTTCGCGAGCCGCTTTACGGCATCTGCCTGCAATACCAGTACAGCTACGTCGGCAAAGACCCCAACGGCTGGCCGCGCTTCTTCCCGGAAGAGGCCCTCAAGCGCCTGGAAGGGCAGCCGGCGGATAGCAAGGTCATTGAACGCCTGCAAGCCTGCGTCAAACTCGCGCAGGACGCCGATGCCCTCCTACTGAAGATGCTTGACAACGAGGGGCTCATTGACGCCGAAAAGGGCTGCCTCAAGAGCCTCCGCGGCGAGGCGCTGCGCATCCATGCCATCGCCGGACTCTTCGTCTGGCTGCTGGAGCTGCGAGCCGACCTGCAAAGCGGCAGCGTCAAGAAGAGCCAGGTCACGGCCTGCGCCAAAGCCCGCGACGAATATGTGCGCTTGCTGGAGCAGTTCGAGCACTGCAAGCCCCAGTGGGTCACCCCGGCAGCGCTCCAGGCACTCTGCGTGTCGCTGGCCTTCATGGACCAGCTCCACGGCGAACTCAAGTCCTTCGCCGGCAAAAAGAAGGCCGCCGATATCCGCTGGTCCGCCGAACTGCCGCCCCCGCCCCCGCCCGTGGTCAAAGAAGAAGATGAAGACGATAATTGCTGACGAATTTGCATTGATCGTCCCAGGCCCTATGGTAAGTATTGGTGATGTCACTACGGCCTCTGAACAATTCTTAAATCGGGATCACATTTGATCTTACTGTTACTTGAATAGCAGAGTGGACAGTTAAGTGACATCACCTTTTAGGTGACCTAATAACGAAGACGGACAGCCCCCCGCGGCTGCCCGTCTTCTTTTTTGTCCCCAGGCTAAAGCCTGGGGTTAAGCATGGTTAAGCGCCCACGGCGCAATAACATCGCCAGCGAATGACAGCGGTTTTCGGCCCGGATTGATAACCCAGGGACGGCGGCGCTCCCAAGAGTCCAAGAGGTCCCCAAGCAGTCCCCTGAGTCCAATGCGTCAGTCCCCACGGTCCCGAAAGTTCCCACAATCCAATCCATGGGATCATGCCTTATGACCTGGATTCCCGGGAAATATAACTATGCCTCCGGGGCGGGGGTGGCGGCGGCCGCCGCCTCCGGCTTGTAGGTCTTGGACGGCTTGCCATCGGGGGCCAGGATGCCGAAGGCCTCATAGATTTGCCGTTGTCTTTCAGTGATTTCGCTGTATCGTGCGCGTTGCCCCTGATAGTCGAAACGCTCAATGACGTCGAGTTCATCCAGCAGGCTCTGGATGGAATAGTTGCGGTACAGATTCCTGCTTTTCATGACCTTGTGGATGTAGGAGATGTAGATCAGAGCGACAAATTCCACGAACAGCTTGCCTTCGAGGTTTTCAACCGAACTGACCAGCGTGCGGTTGAAATCCAGGCGGTTCTTCAGATTGTTGAAGGTCTTTTCCACCAGGTCCTTGTTCCGGTAGCACTCCAGAGCCTTGTCTCCTTCTTTCACGTCATTGGACAACAGCACGAAGTAGCCAAAATCGTTCGTGTGCTGCTTGATAGCCTCATCATTGTACTCGACTCGAGTTCCCTTGACCGGTGTGGTTTTGATGGTCAGCAGCCGTTGCGCCCTCTTCAGCTGCGCGTCCGTGGCTTTGCCACTTTGCACGGCGGTCTTGAGTTCCTTCAGGTCGTGGTTGAACTGGGCCCTTTCCGCCGCCGCGCGCTGCTCATTATAGTACACGTGGACGTACATGCGGCGCTTCCCCCGTTCTTCACCGCCATTGCGCATGCTCCAGGCATAGTCCCAATTGATCATGGTGCTGATGCAATAGACATCGTCAGCCTCAATATAGTTGGCGTAGTGAACCAGCCCGTCCCTAACCGCTTTCACGCTGCTGCAGGCCAGGGTCGTGTCCGGATGCAGGCCGCCGATGAACACAGATTTTCATATTCCGAAAATACCCCTAATTGTCTAGGAGTTCGACGCCCCGAGGAATTCCAGCTTGCGACCACCGAGCCACGCAATTGGCTTCCCTTCCAGGCTCTTTGAAACTTTTAGCAGAAGAGGCAGGTCACGTTTCTTCTTGAGGCGGACGGTGACTTTCGCGTCAGCGAATTCGACGTCGGCGCCGTTGTCCACGAACTTGTTGAAGAGCGTTTCGGCCTCGCAATGTTCGTAGCCCGGCATCTCCATAGCCAGGAGCCGATAGAGGTTGTGCGCCATGATTGACATGGTCAGATCGAAATCGACCTTGACGACGATGGAGGATGAGGGTTTGTTGAGGTGGAAAAAGTAGATTTGCTCCGCGATTTCCTTCTCTATCAGCCAGCGCCGAGTGTAGGTGCGGATAAGCTGAGCGGCTGGAGACACGACGTCATTGGTGATAATCAACGCGGGTTTGATTTTGCCGTGGCCGGTGATGGCGATCTGCCTGATTTCGCCTTCGTAGTCTTTCAAGGTGACCTTGGCGTCATGCACTTTCAGATTTCTGAAGCCATCGGCGCTTTCCACCCGCATGGACTGCCACTGCGATTGGGCAAGGGCGGCAATCTCCTCCAGCATGTTCTTGCCACGCCTGCGGATGGTCAGGAACTGGATGCCCTCCTTGTTCAGCCGGTCCAGATTCTGGTAGGTGGTGAAACGGCTGTCGAAAACCAAATAGGTCGGATCCGGACCCCCGGCCTTGCGTCGAAAGTCAAGGAACTCCAGGACGACCTGTGATTCGCCCGAATGCCTTACCGTGCTGTCTGCGTAGAAGATGATCCCGGTGTCGGGGGAATGCGCCAGCGCGGCCTGTATGCTCTTGATGGCTTCGTGGCGTTTCCCGGACCAATTGTTTTCCAGATGACTGCCGTCTCCCCAGCAGGGGATGGCGGTGAAATCCAAGCTTTGCGGCCCATCCGCAAGGCCATGTTCCCGCCAAAGTTTGTTCATGGAGGCCAGCAACGCCATGTTCATGTCATGCGACACGCGAAAGGAGTAGCTGGAAAGCCACCCGGTCTTGGGCAACACGTTCAATCCGGCGAAGAGGCCCAGACCGGCGTCCATGCACCATTGGTCATCATGGCTGTAGCGCTTGCAGCCCGACAGTTTCAACGCGATGAATGCCAGCAGGGAGTTGACGCTCGGAATGACCCTGGTTCCAGGAAAGTCAGCCGTTTCCAACACCTTGTCGATGCCGTACTTGGACATCAACATCAGGAAAACGAGGATGCCGCCGCAGGACGTGGAAAAGTTGGCGGGAACGTCATCAAGCAAGGCCGAAACGGGAGCTTCCAGAACGTTTTCGGCCTCCTGCCCCGCTTCCCTCATGGACCTACGCCGCGGTAGACGATTAAACCCGTTTTGGTGAAGAACTTGCCAGATATACGACTGGGAAAGATGAGTTCCGAGGGCGTCCAGCTTCACTTTGATTTCCGGGACGGAAAGGTACTGCTTGCGCAGTGCGACGATCTGCTGGTCGCACTCACGTGAATCCTGCCTGGCCGGACGACCACGTCCGGCCGCCGCGAAGAAGAACTTTTCAGGATTGCCGCCCATACAGTCTTTTTTGAAATCCCTGATCAGCGAGTAGACGCTCATGACTGTATAGCCGAAGCGCCGGGCAATGGCATCGGCCGGCAGGTTATCCAAATAATAGGCGCGGAGAGCCTCGTACTTGCGTTGCAGAGGCAGGACGGGTGTCTTGAAAAAGGCTTCGGGCGTAAGCTTGGAAAAAGTGTCGACGTCGTTCATAGCCCATCCTGAATTAGGGTTAATTAGAATAATTAACACCAATAACATATAAGCTAAAAACAGGCCGTCAAGCGCAAACGCTTCAAGAAATCGCTGTTTTTCAGGCAAAAACAAGGCCTTTCATACGGTTATTGCCACTCGTCTTATATTTTTGGCTGACACTGAATACATTCTATAAACCCTAATACGGATGGCGTTACAAAGCCTCAGACACAGGCTTTGAACAAGGCGAGTAAAAAACATTAGGGGTAATTAGCGATGTGAAAATCTGTGATGAATTTATAGTGCGCGTGATACAGGGCGTTGACATTCTTCGCGCTGAAGAAGCCCATATCCCAGACCAGTTTCACCTTGGCGAACTCAAGGAACGCCGCGTCGGCAATCATGTTTTCCATGGTGCTGATGTCACTGATGTTACCCGGCAGCAAGCGGTAGTAAACGGGGAGTCCCGACTCCTCCCCAAACACCATGGCCAGATTGATCTGCGGCAGGCGCTCGCGATCCTTGTTGTGACCGTACTTGACCTGCTTGATCAGTTCGGAGTACGACGAGATGCTGGTCGTGTCATAGGCAAGGTATTCCCGTTCCAGGCGGCGCTTGGCCTGCAGGCGGAAAAAGTCCAGCTTGGCTTCCTCGGGGATGCTGCCGAACAGGCGACTGATGCCCTGTGACCCCAATGCGTGGGTGAGGCGATGCCAGTGGGAAAGCATCCAGCGCGGAAAACGATAGACGGCGCTTTCTCCCTCCTGTACCAGAAAGTAGGCCAAAGAGATGATCTGATCTTTCATGGACGGGAAGCTCTGGGCGATATCCGCCTCAACGCCAGTCACTTTGCCGATATGATCCAACAAATAGCCGGCACCGTAAAAACGACGGTCCGCCGATTTGACCACATCTACAGCCGACAAGGCCTGGCCGGCCAAGTAGGACTTGCTGGGAATGAAGGCGCCTTGCTCGTCCAGACGGCCGATGTAGGTGCGCCGATGACGGCATTGCTTTTTTTCCGTGTCCCAGTAAGGGTAGTCCTCGTAGACCCGCGGAACGCCATTGATCACCTGAACCCGCCGTTTCGGCGAAGCGCCTTCAGAATCTGCCATGGTCTTGCCTCCGTGAACCAGTGATAGACAACAACAAGATGGAACTAGTTATATAATATAACAATGAAGAGCAAAAAACAAGCCGGGCAAGAGCCCGGCAGACGTTTTTTTTAGCTCAAAATGAAAGGCGCGAGGCGCGCCTTGTTATATTTCCCGGGAATCCAGGTTATGAGTCGTGTGTCCTCGCCCCAGCGCCGCGCCAACCGGTCCCCACGATCCCAGACGTCCCCTGGGACCGGCTGCTATCAATGCGTGAGGCGTTACTGCGGGTAAAAAAGGTTCATCGCGTGGCTGCTTTCGCTTCCTGCCGGAGGTGTTATATTCAGTGCTTTTCGTTAAGGCCCGGCACCTCTGCCACTATTCATCACGCGGACAACACAACCCATGGCAAGCACGACCAGCTACACGTTGATCCTCCTGGGGTCCATACTCGCGAACAACATCCTCCTGGCCAAATTTCTGGGCATGTGCTCTTTCATCGCGATATCGCGGAGCATGCGGACAGCGTTTGGCATGGGTGCGGCGGTGACCTTTGTGACCTTCTGCACGACGCTGCTGAACTACGCGATCTACACGGGCGTATTGCGGCATGGGTCGCGCTTCCTGCCGGCTGTTGATTTGAGCTACCTGAGTTTTCTGATCTTCATCCTGGTCATTGCGGGCTTTGTGCAGCTGGTGGAAATGGTTTTGGAGCGCTTCATGCCCTCGCTGTACTTCAGCTTAGGCATTTACTTGCCGCTGATCACCGTCAACTGCGCTATTCTCGGCGTCAATCTGTTCATGATCGACCAGGGGCTGATTTACGACTTTGCGCAGACGGCGGTGTACGCGCTGGGTTCGGGCCTGGGCTTCTGGTTGGCGATCTGCCTGATGGCGGGCATCCGCCATCGTCTGCGTGAGGCCGACATCCCGCTGCCCCTGCAGGGCCTCGGCATGGCCGTCATCATCACCGGACTGATGGCCATGGCATTTATGGGCTTTACAGGGATGGTGAACTGACGATGATTTACCTGTATGCAATTCTGGTGCTGGCCGCGCTGGGCGGCGGCTTGGCCGTGCTGCTGCTGCTGGCCGGGCGCTATATCTGCAACTACGGCGAGTGCCGCGTGAAAATCAACGACCGCGAGCCCATAACCGTGCAGGGCGGCGGCAAGCTGCTTGACGCGCTCTACGCCAACGACATTTTCATCCCATCGGCCTGCGGTGGCCAGGGCACCTGCGGCTTTTGCAAACTCCGCGTTCTCAATGGCGGCGGGCCGGTCCTGCCTACGGAAACGCCTTTTCTCACCACGGTTGAACTCAACGCCGGCGCCCGCCTGGCTTGCCAAGTGAAAATTCGCAACGACCTCGAAATCGTCGTCAAGGATGAGTATTTGCTGGTGCAGCGTTTTGCGGCGACGGTGTCCGCCGCCCGCATGGTCACGTCGGACATCCGTGAGATCCGCCTCAAACTGCTTGATCCCGCGCGGATCGACTTCCGGCCCGGCCAGTACATCCAGATTGCGGTACCGCACAAGCGCGAGACAGTCTTCCGCGCCTATTCGCTGGCATCGCCGCCGAGCATGGCAGGTGAAGTCGAGCTGCTGGTACGCCTCATCCCCGGCGGCCTGGGGTCGACCTACTTGCACCGCGTTCAGCCCGGTGACGCCGTGATCTTCACCGGCCCCTACGGCGAATTCGAACTCGATACTGCGCCCGACACCGAGCTCGTCTGCGTCGGCGGTGGCTGTGGTATGGCGCCCATGCGCTCGCTGCTGCGACATGTCGCCGAAACGGCTCCCGACCATCCCTGCTGGCTCTTCTTCGGCGCTCGCACCAGCGACCAGCTGATGTATCGCGAAGAACTGGAGGCACTCGCCCAAAAAATGCCCAAGTTGCGCCTGCACTTCGCCCTCTCCGAGCCCGATAAAAGCCCCGACTGGACGGGCGAAACCGGCTTTATCCACCAGTCCGCCGAGCGCCACCTGCAGCCCGGACAGGCCCGGCAGGCTTTCCTCTGCGGACCGCCGCAGATGCTTGCCGCCGCCCGCAAGGTCCTCAAGGACAAAGGCTTGGACGACAAGGCGATTTTCGCGGACGAATTCTAGTCCTGCGGCCCCTGCGCGGCGCCCCTTTGGAGTATACGAGAAAACAGGTAGCTGATGTCAGATCAAGAACATAAGAAAACGTGCCCATGTCTTGCCCTGCGGCGGGTCCTGGCGGGACCGCCTGATGCGGTCGCGGAGGAGCGTTATTTGTTGGCAGCGGGCGCGTCGGCGTTGCTGTGTCTGGCCTATGGCGCGACGGTCCTCGGGCCGCGTTTGCTCTGGCTGGCGCTGCTGGCGGCGCTGTCCGGCCTGGCGGTCGAGCTCGTCTTTGCCCGTGTGCGGCGCAAGCCTCTGACCGGCGGTGCCGTGGTGCACGGCCTGTTGCTGGCGCTGCTGCTGCCAGTGGCGCTGCCGTGGTGGATGGCGGTGCTCGGCGCAGTCTTTGGCACGGTCTTTGCGAAAGAGGTCTTTGGCGGTGCGAAGAACTGCGTGTTCAACCCGGTGCTGGCCGCAGCGGGCTTCGTGGTCTACAGCTACCCGACGATCTTTTCGGGGGCGTCTTTTGCGCATTTGTCGCCCCTGGCCGATCCTGCGAACGCGTGGCAGATTGGCGCTCTGCTGTGTCTGTGCTGCGCGCTGCTGATGGTCGTCGTCCGGCCCAGCGCGCTGTGGATCTACCTCGGTATCGCCATCGGCGCCTATGGCATCGCGCGTTATGCCATCCCTGAAACCGCTTTGCCTTTCGACGGCGATCTGCGGCTGCTGTTCACGGCCAATGGCTTTATGACCATCGGCTGCCTGCTCAGCGTCGATCCCGCCGGCGCGCCGCAGCGCTGGTACAACCGGCTGCTTTTCGGCCTGATCATCGGCGTGGCGGCGGTGACCATGCGCTGTTTCTCGCTCTATGAAAACGCGATGCTGTCGGCGCTGCTGCTGGCAAACATCTTCGCGCCGACGCTGGACCTGCTCTTCGCGGGGAGGGCCAAGGCATGAAAGAGCACCCCCTGTACGTCGTCGCCTACACCCTGCTGGTCTGCGCGCTGTCGGCGCTGCTGCTGACCACGGCGCACGTCCATTGGGCCGGGCGCATCGCCGCCAATGAGAATTTCGCCCGCATCGCTGCCATGGTCGGCGCCGCCGGCTTCCTCCGCGATGGCATGGAAAACGACGACGTCATCGCCGTCTTTACGCGTCAGGTCAAGGCCGTTGAGCACGGTGACATGGCGCTCTTCGAAGCCCGGGACGGCGCTGGCGCCGTCGTCGCCTACATGGTTGATATCGAAGGCAAGGGCCGTTACGGCGCAATCCGCGGCATCCTCGCCTTTGCGCCTGACCGCCAGCACATCCACGGTCTGCGCATCTACGAGCAGAATGAAACGCCGGGGCTCGGCGGCCGCATTGGCACCATGGAATGGCTCAGCCAGTTTGATCAGCTACCCATGGTGGTCGATGGCCAGCCAGGCATTCGCATCAGTTCCAGCGAACGCGGCCCGAACGTGGTCGATGCCATCACCGGCGCCTCCATGACGACGTTTTCGCTGGCGCAGATCATCAACACCATGGTCCATCGCTTTCTGAGCGGTGGCGCCGCTGTGCAGCCCCTCGACCTCGGTGTGGGCGCCGACGCCGTTACCCGCGCCACGCCTGGCTACCCGAAGGGCTTTACGCCGCCGCCACACCTGCGCGAGGAAATCCGCCGGGCAGACTTCATGGTTCCCGATGGCATCAGCAATCTTGCGCTGAACTGCCCGGTCAGCAGCAACCTTGGCGACGAAGAGCCGTTGCGCGGCACGGTGTCGCAGGTGACCGATGGCATCAAGAAGAGCGACGAGCAGGACTACGTCGAGATGTTCCCCGGCGAGCCCCAGTGGGTGCAGGTCGACCTCGGCGCCAGCAAGGAAATCTTCTGCATCTGCGTCTGGCACTACTACAAGAATCCCATTGTCTATCGCGATGTTATCGTGCAAATCGCCGATAATGCCGAGTTCAGCGACAATGTCCGCACGGTCTTCAACAACGACCACGACAACAGCAGCGGCCTGGGCGAGGGCAAGGACACGGCTTTCTTCGCGCGCTGGTGGGGCGAGCTCGTGGATACCCGCAGCGGCGAGGACAAACTTGATGGCACTTTCGCGCGTTATGTGCGTGTCTATACCAACGGCGGCGAGGCGGATGAAGATACCCGCTTCGTCGAAGTCGCCGTGTACGGCCGTTAAGGCAGGAAAAAAGGAGTCGATACCATGATTTACCGCAGTTTTCTGGCGCTGGCAATGCTGTTTGCGGCGGGCGCCGTCCTTGCACAGGACGCCGCCGCCGACCTCACCGAGCTGAAGATCACGCTGCCGCGGCCGCTCTTCACCGGCACGCCGAAAGAACTCAAGACGCCGAACCTCGAACCCAGTCGCAATGGCGAAAAACGCCCGCCTTTCATGGCAGCCAAGGGCCTGGTCAATCTCGCCGCGAAGAAGAGCGTCACCAGCAGCGACAACGAGCCCGTCGTCGGCGACCTCGAATGCATCACCGACGGCGATAAAGAGGGCATCGAAGGCAGCTACGTCGAGCTCGGCCCGGGCACGCAGTGGGTGCAGATCGACCTCGAAAAGAAGGCGACCATCCACGCCATCGTGCTCTGGCATTTTCACTCGCAGGCCCGCGTCTATCGCGATGTCGTCATCCAGACCGCGGATGACCCGGACTTCATCATGAACGTCAAGACCATCTTCAACAACGACCACGATAACAGCAGCGGCCTCGGCGTCGGTAAAGACTACGAGTACATCGAGACCTACGAAGGCCGCCTCATTCCCGTCCCGGCCGTCAGCGCCCAGTACCTGCGCTTCTATAGCAACGGCAATACCAGCGACGATATGAACCACTATATCGAAATCGAAGTCTTCGGGAAATAACCGCCTTATTCCCTCACGCGAAGGCGGGAAATCTGTGGCCGCACGGCATGCCGTGCGGCTACGAAGATGCCCCGTGGGGCATGCCGAGCGGCTAAGAAGATGCCCCGTGGGGCATGCCGAGCGGCTTGTGCGCGCGTGCGCGGGTGTTCTCACCATGGTTTGACGCCCGGTGGGCGTGGCGGGCGGTAATGCCGCTGCAACTGCAGGTCGCGCCAGGTGCCGACCGGCGCGTTAGTGGTTCCCGCGTTTGCTCCGCCACCGGTGGCGGAGCCCGTTGCGGTATTGGTGTCGGGCGCAGCGTCGGCGGGGCCATGGGCAGCGCCGGCATTGGCAGTGCCGGGTGCAGTGCCGGCATTGGCCGTACCGTCCGCACTGGCGGTGGCGTCGTGCGCGCTTTGCGTGTCCTGCGCTTCATTGGGCCGCGAGCCGGCAGTTGCTGCCGCCTCCGCCTCGCCTATGGCGGCATCGCTTGATCCGTCCTTTCCCGACAGCGCTTTGGCCGCCTGGAGCACCCGCCATGCCGCGGCGAGAGTCTGCAGGGTCGCGGCGTTGCCGGGGTTGAGGCGCAGTGCTTCGCGACTGAGCTCGCGGGCCGCCGTGGCGTGCTGCGCAGCGGCGTCCAGCGCGCCGGTGCGGATGGCCTCCTCGGCTTCCACGATCAGCAGCGCCGACCAATTGCTCAGCAGCCTGGCGCGCTCCGCGTCAGTGCCGTCATGCCGGGCGATAGTTTCGCGGATGGCCGCCACGGCGTCCGCCCGCGCAGCGGCATTGCCACGCAAGCCAGCGGGGACGGCGTCGGCAGTCGCGACGAGTGACCACGTCAGCAACGCCAGCAGCGCGCTAGATATGGCAGAGGCCCGCCTACCGTGAGGAGTGCCCGGCGCAGCCGCACCGTGCCGTGCCGTGCTGTGTATTGTCGTGCTGTGTATTGCCGCACCGCGCGCCGCCGTGTTGTGTATCGTTGTGTTGTGTATTGCCGTGTTGTGTATTGCCGTATCGCGCGTTGCCGTGCCCTTTCCGGGTGTATGGCGGGCGCGGGTTGGTCGTCGCGGCCACCTTGCCGCGAGTAGCGCCGCGAGCGCGATGAGCCCCAGCGCGCGCGCAGCCAGCCAGCCGCTGCTGCTTCTACCATCATTGCCAACGAATTGCCGGATTTGCGCGCTAACGGCCGTTGCTGGTGCGTCTGCCGTGAAGAATTCGGCGGGTTGTGGTGACAGCGCGGCGAGCGTTTTCAACGCGCGGTCGTCTGCGCGGCTGGTGGCGACTGCGCCGCTGTTGGGGTCGTTGAGCCACAGCGGCCCCTGGGGGCTGGGCACGGGCGTGTCCTGCCCGGGGATGCCAGTGAGCACATGCAGCAGCGGGTAGGCTCGGGCGATCCACGGGATGTCCTGCAATAGCGGATTCGGGTCATTGATCTCGCCGTCACTGAGCATGATCAACACGGCATTCGCCGGCTGCTGGGCATCTGCGCCGACAAGGGCCTCCAGCGCCTGCAATGCCTGGCTCGGGCTGCTGCCGGCCGCCAGGGCCAGCGATGGCTCCACCGCCGCCAGGGCGCGACGGAATGCGCGCTGATCGCGGCTGGGAGGAAAATCTACAATGGCATTGCCGGCGAAGCTGACCAGGCAGAGCTCGCACTCGGGCATGGCCTCGACGATCGCCGTGACGAGCTCCTTGGCTTCAGCCAGGCGCGCACCGCGCTGGCCCGCCGCGAGCATGCTGGGGGAGCAGTCCAGGAGAAAATACAGTGTTGGCGGCGCCGCCTGGCGCGCGGCGCGGTCATGTCGGGCGAGGAGCGCGGCGGCCGCCATGGCGATGGCCGCGACAAGCAGGCACAGCGCGGTCACGCCGCCACCGTCGGGTATCAGCGTGGCCGGATCGCGGTAGCGGCTGGCAAAGAAGCGTCTCGTAGCCCGCCGCCGTCGCCATTGCACCAGCGCCGCGGCGCCGCAGGCGATGATGGCGACTGTCACAAGCGTTGGCATGATGGCGATCCTCCGGCGCGCCGGGCGGCGGCGTTGCGGCTAGGCCTGAGCCTGGTGCATGACGCCGACGATGTTATTGACGTTGGCGATGCCATGGCGGTCCAGCCAGGCGTCGATGCCGTCGATTATCTCCACGAGGCAGCCGGGGTTGCTGAAGATGGCGGTGCCGATGGCCACGGCGTTGGCGCCGGCCATCAGAAACTCAATGGCGTCAGCGGCGCTGTAGATGCCGCCCATGCCCAGGATCGGCACGGTCACGGCTTCGCGGGCCTGAAACACCATGCGCACGGCGACGGGCTTCAAGCCCGGGCCGCTCAGGCCGGCGATGCGGTTGGCGATACGGAAGCTGCGCGTCTCGATGTCGATGGCCATGCTCGGCAGGGTGTTGATCAACGATATTGCGTCGCTGCCGGCGTCGACCACGCTGCGCGCAAAATCGCCGATGTGGGTGACATTCGGGCTGAGTTTGGTGATCAGGGGCAGGGTCGTCACGTCGCGCACGGCCTTGACCACGGCCGCCGCCAGCTTCAGGTCCGTCCCGAAGGCAATGCCGCCCTCTTTGATGTTCGGGCAGGAAATATTGATTTCCAGCGCGGCAATGCCCTTCTTCTCGGCCTCTAGGCGGGCGGCGACTTCCGCGTAATGCTCGATGGTCTTGCCCCAGATATTGACGAAGACCGGGCAGGGCACCTGCCGCAGGTAGGGCAGATAATTTTCGTCGCTGATGAATTTGTCAATGCCGGGATTCTGCAAACCGATGGCGTTGAGCATGCCGCCGTACACCTCGGTGGTCCGTGGCACGGGATTGCCATGGGACGGAAAAGGCGACACGCCCTTGACGGTGACAGCGCCCAGGCGATTGAGCGGGACGACGTTGCTGTACTCTTTGGCGTAGCCGAAAGCGCCAGAGGCGGTCACGACCGGATTGCGCATGGCAATGCCGGCAAAATTGATGGATAGATCGGCCATGGGTGCTCCTATGTAGGGCTATCTGCGGTTGAGGCTGTACAACTGGTTAACTAACGGCGAAATCTTCATACAAGGATAAATCATAGCGCCGGAGGCGCAATCAATCGACAAGGCAAAATGAGAACGCTATAAATGCAATCGTCTTGATAACCAATCGGATTTATTCGAGGATGCGGCAGCCGCTGGTGAATATCGGCGTAGCCGGCACGGCGGCGGGGCTGCTGTGGGGCCAGAGATCGAATTCAGCCAGGATGAAGTCTTTCGGATCGATGCTGACGGCGTTGGTGAGATTGATGCGCGTCCGTACGGGGCTGTGGTTGACCTGGTTGCTGATAGCCGCCCAGGTCTTGTTCTGGGCACAGCGCCGCAGAGTCACGGCCATGCCGGGGCCCTTGCCGGTGAGCAGGTCCACAACCGTGCCTTTGTTGGCGGTGACGGATGCTGGCAGCGCGTCGCGTCGCTGTTGGCCGTTCATGTCGGTCTGCCACTGCGGCGCGGTGTCTTGATTGCAGCCCAGTTCATAGACAATTTTGCGGAAACGCAGCGGCTGGTTGCCCCGGTTGGTGAAAAACACGTCGGCCTTGAGGTGATTGGGATTGAAAGTCCAGACTTCGCGGACGCTGATGCCCGTGCCCTCGTTGCTGATGGTTCGCTCCAACTCCAGGGTGGCGCTGGTGGCACTGGCCTGATAGGAGAGCAGTGTGACCTGCTCGGCGTGCTCGGGGCCGACTTCGAAGCCGTCGTCGGTCAGCAGCACTGGCCCGCTGCGCTCGGGCATGAAAGGCATGAACTCGCCCTGCTCATTGCGCAGCGCCATGGACTCAATCCAGCCGAAGACGGTGTTGAAGATGATGCGGTAGCTATCGCCTTGGAAAGTCGCCCGGCCGTCCTGGTCAAGCTCGGTGGTCAGGCGCGGCGCCGGCGCCGGCAGGGCGCCGCCGGCGGCTGGGGTAGCCAGGGTGTAGACGGCGACGCCGTCGTCTGCAACGTCGGCATTGAAGCTGATGGCGTCGGCGCCGAGCGCATGGCGCAGGCTTCGGCCGTCCGCCGCAAAGAGCGCGAAGTCCTGCTCGGCAAGCCCTTCCGGCAGCGCCAGCGGCACCGTCACTGCTGTGCCCGGCGAGGCGCCACGGGAGCCAACGCCAAGCAACGCGCGCGGCGTGAATCCCGCCGGGGCCTGTGGCGTCGCGGCCGCCAACGTCGCCGTCACGGACTCCGAGCCGACCGCCGCCGGGAAGACGACGTTCGTCACCACGTCTGTCGTGCCGGCGCGCGCCTGGAGCGTGTAGTCGCCGCTGCCTGGTAGCGTGATGATCACCGGCAGCTCGCTTTCTCCGGCTTTGAGGACGGCGTCATAGCCATCCGCCGGGCGGATCGTGCCCCGCCGGCCCTGCTCGTCGCTCACACTAAGCACGAGCTCCTGGCCGGCGAGCTGCGGGGCAGCCGACAGCTGCAGCGTGACGGCGGCATCGCCACGGACGGCTACCGGCGCCGGCGGCGGCGTCACCACTTCGTTGTTCCAGCCCCAGCGCAAAATCGGCGGGGTGAATTCCTGCCAGGGGTTGAGAATGCGGTCCTGATAGACCATGCGCACGTCAAGCATGGGCTTGACCAAAGGCAGCGACTTGGCGCTGAGCACGCCGTCCATGCCCGCCGTGAAGCGCACCTGCGCGACCACGGGGTAGTCGATGGCAAAGAAGTCCGTCGCGGCATCCTCCGGCACCGTAATGCGGAAGCGTAGTTCGGCGCGCACGCCGGGAGCGAGGTCACTGAAGTCGTTATTCACGAGCTGGCCGAGAGCCCAGCCGGCTGGCAGCTGCAGGCGCACTTGGCCTGATACTGGCACTGCGGCGAGGTTATCGATGGTGACCGTCGCCTCGGCGACGTCGCCGGGATGCAGCACGTCGGGCATGCTGATGCCCACGACGGGCTGCCATTCGCCGAAAAGGAGCATGCCGGCTGGCTTGGGTGCCGGCAGCGTGAAGGTCAGGCCATCGGCCGTCGCCTGGCCTTCCAGACGCTGTACGTCGGCGCTCTCCGGGCGGAGATACAACGCGGGTTGCGTCTGGCCTGCCTGGCCCCCTTGGGCGATCGTGACAGTGACGGGCGCGTCGCCGTCTTCCTCCGCGAGATTGGTGATGGCGAGGACATTGAGTTTGCCGTCTTGCAGCAGGCGCGCGTCCATCTGCCCAGGCTGGAGGCCCTTGACGCTGAGCCGCAGCGCCGGCGCAATGTCTGCGTGGTCGCGCAGGATGGCGCCATAGGTCGCGCTGGCCGCGGCCAATTTCTCGGCGTTGGTGACGACGCCCCCGAGCTTGCTGCAATCCAATGCGCAGAAAAGCAGCTGGCCCTTGCCGATGCCTTCCCGGTGGCTGTAGCCGCTTTTGCCCTGCTCTTGCCACTGCCGGATTTCCCAGATGGCGCCCTTGCTGGCGTTGGTGGTGGTGGCCGCGAAGGGCTCGTCGCGGGTGATGTGGCCGAACTCATTGCGCAGCGCGCTGCCGGGGTGGCGGATGACCGTGCCGCCGGCGGCGGCGTAGTCCTGCAGCAGCTGGTAGCCGCAGTCGGAAACAATGGGCAGGCCCGGGAGAATCACGGCCTGATAGTCGCCGATGGCGTTTCCCTGGAGCTGATCGAGGTTGATGAAGGCGAAGCTGACGCCAGCGCCGTCCAGGAGCCGGGCGACATTAGCAGGGGCGTTCAGCTCGTTCCAGACGCTGCCGCCGGTCGCGTGGGCGAAGTACTGCGAGTCGTTGGAGAGGACGATGGCGACGCTGGCCGCGCTGCGGGTCCTGGCCAGCACCGGCGCGAGGCGCTCGGTGAAGGCGCTGATTTTGGCGACGGCCGTGTAGCGCTCGGTGGGCTTGCCGGCCATGTCGAGCATGCCGTGGATGCCCTCCTCGCGTCCTTGGGTGCCGGGTTTCCACATGTACCACATCAACGCGCGGCATTCGCGGGCGAGGGCGACATTGGCCTCAATGTACAGATCGCGTTTGTGCACCTTGGTGATCCAGTGGTTGGGACCGGCGTGGTATTCCATCATTACAAAGGGCTTGTTCCAGGCGGCCGCCGCGCAACGGCCGCGGTCAAGGCTGGGCAGTAGATTGTGCCAGCGGCCGATGGCGTAGAGGTCCAGCGCCAAGTACTCCGTCTGCCGGCTCAGCTCGTAGAGATCCCAGCCGTCCAGCCCCGTCGTGATGTAAAAATTGTCCGACACCGCCGCGCCCGGGACGACGCCGCGGATGAGATCGCCGGACTCGCGGAAATAACGGGCGAAATTCCACGCGGTGAAACGCCGCCATTCCAGCCAGTTCGGCAGCTGCTTGGCGAGGTCGTCGCGCGGCGCGTCGATGCTGGCGAAGTCCGCGTAGCTGCTCTGCCATTTGCGGTTGAGGTCGGCGATGTCGGCGTAACGACTGGCCAGCCACTGGCGGTACTTGCTGACGCTGCCCTCGCTGTAGTCGAAGATGTCGCCGCTGTGGTAGCCGAATTCGTTGTGGATTTTCCAAAAGCGGATGCGCTCGGCACCGGGCATGGCCGCTGCGCGCTTCGGTACGTAGCTGTTCCACCATTCCTCGACAGTCGGCGCATTGAAATTGACGTGGGTGAAGAGCCCGACGGAGTTGAAGAGCATGCCATTGGCGGCCTCAAAGGGCCGCGCGGCGGCCTGCGGTGGCTTGCCCGATACGCCGCCGATAAAGGACATGTCGTGCTCCTTGGCCCACTCGACCAGATTGGGGTTGTAGCCGACCAGATTCAAGCCGCCCTGGCGATAAAGCTCACGCCATTCCGGCGTGCTCGGGTAGCCCCAGGCGCCCGTGAGATACTGGCCGGTTTCCACACTTGCAGCGACGGCAGCGACGGCGGCGAAAGCATACCAGGCGGCGGTAATAACGACTATTTTTGCTGTCTTCATGGCAGGTTCTATCCTCTGTGACACATTGTGCGGGTGAAGGGCGCGACAATCAGGGCTTGGCGTTCAGGGCTTGGCGGTCATTTCATAGAGTGCGACATCGCGGATGCGAATGCCGCCGCGGTCGCGGATGCCGAAGACCAGATGGTAGCCGTCGTTTTCACGAGTCGTGAAACTGACGACGCGGCTGTTCGAGCTGCCCTTGGCGTCATACCAGTTCTGCCAGCCAACGTCGGCCTTGATGGTGTTCGCCGCCCGCACCAGCGAGTAGAAACGCGCGTTGGCGCCGGCCAAGCTCTGGGTGATGTCGTAGCTGAACTGCAGGCGGTAGGTCGTGTTGGGTTTGAGCGTGATCTTCGCGGTGTCGCTGTGCAAGAACTCATTCCAGCCATCCACCGTGGAGACGAATTCGGCCGCGCCGGCCACGAATTCAGCCGCGTGGTCATTCTGGTTGTTGTGGTCCTTGACGCGGACCCACCCGTCGTCGCTAAGCGGGCCCTGCCAGAGCGGCGTCATGCTCAGCGTCGCCGCGCGCTGCGGCGGCCATGCCGGCCGCGCCGGCGGCTGGTAGGGGAAGAGCCCGAGGTAAAAGACCACCGGCTGGCCAATGGGCAGAAATTCCTTGCGCGTCGGCAAGTACGCACTCAGAGCGGTGACCTGCTCCTTCTGCGACGCCGGCTTGTCCAGCGCTATGCTCAGCAGGTGCCACTGACCCATTGCCGGCGGCACGCCATCAAGCAATACCTGCGCTTCGTGCAACGATGAGTTGGCGCCGGGGGCATTCGTAGAGGTGATTTTCAGCCAGGGCGATGCCCCGGGCTGCTCGGCATAATAGGGCAGCGACAACTCCGTTTCCTGCCGCCAATCCAACGGCACTCCCGGCACATAGCGCACATCAAGCCAGTCCGGCGCGTGTGCCGTCAGATAAAAGGTGAGCTTGAGGGAGTACATGCCCTCTTTGCCTGGCGCCGGCGCGACCTCGGCCAGGACATTGCCGCAGCCAATGGCCTCGCCGCTGTACTCCCAGGCCGTCTGCGACGTGACAAAATCAACGCCGCGCGCCGCCATGACGCTCAGCAGACATAACACAACTAGTCGTTTGCAGATCATGGTGCCGTCCTCGTTTTCTGGCTGCTTCTGAACTCACGGCCGCCGGCAGCGCGAATCCAGCTTCTTTACGGGCAAAATCAAAAACTCAATATAAAAGACTATCGCCATAATTGCACCCGCCCGCCCGCGCAATGGCGAAAAAGAAGTTCGGACCGCTTGGACTCCGGGGACCGCTTGGCAGCGGCGTTGGGGCCGCTTGGGACTCCTGGGAGCGCCGCCGTCCCGGCGGCGCTTTTTGGCGCGGCGCTGGGGCGAGGACTCAGGGACTCATGAGGCATGATCTCATGGATTGGACTGTGGGGACTTCTGGGACCGTGGGGAATGACGCCATGGACGCCGGGGACTGGTTGAGGACCGCTTGGACGCCGGGGACTTCTGGTCGCGGCGCCGTCCCGGCGGCATTCATCCTGGGCGCGGCGCCGTCCCGGCGGCCATGAACCTGGGCGCGCCGCCGTCCCGGCAATGCGGGATTATGTCCATCGCGTCCATACTGTCCATACTGTCCATAGAAACGCCCGGTGCCTCGCGGGGTGAAAAAACAAAGGGCCGGGCGCGTCGATGTTATTCGACGCGCCCGGCCTGGAGAGTTGCTGAATCCGTTCCCTGGGAAGGGGGCGGGGCCGTTCGCTGTAAGTGGACTCCGAACCCGTTCCCGGTGAGTACTGGTTCCGTGCTACTTGAGTTGAGAACCAGTTCTGTTTGGTAGCAACAGTTACTGCTGGGGCGCTGGCGCCGGAGCGGATAATTACTGCTGGGGCATGGGGGCGGGGACCTGCATGGGCATGGCCGGCGGGGGTTCGGCGATGAGCATTTTCACGTTGTGGGCTTCGCGCAATTCCTTGGCGTAGTTGGCAAAGACTTCCTGGCCTTTTTCCTGCTGGAGGGACTGGGTGATGCTGTCCTTGACGTCGGCGAAGGCCTGGACGTTGGTGGCGCCGGCCTTGATCAGGTGGTAGCCGAACTGGGTTTCAACGGGGCCACTGACCTCGCCGTCTTTGAGGCTTTTCATGGCGTCCTCAAAGGGCTTGACCATCTGGCCGGGGCGGAAGGCGCCGAGGTCGCCGCCCTGTTCTTTGCTGGGGCAGTCGCTTTTTTCCTTGGCCAAAGCGGCGAAGTCGCCGCCTTTGTCAAGCTGGGCCTTGAGGTCCTCGATTTTCTTTTTGGCGGCGGCCTTGTCGGCATCGCTGGCGCCATCGGGGAATTTGGCCAGGATGTGTGCGGCGTGGTACTCGGTGAATTGGGCGGCGTTGTCGTCGTAGAATTTTTGTGCATCGGCCTCAGTGACGCCGGTGCGTTTGTCAATGAGGTCCTTGACGGTTTGTGATTCAGCGACGCGTTTGATGAGTTCTTCTTCGCTGACGCCATTGGCGGCGATGATCTGCTTGTAGACTTCTTCGCCGCGTTCGGCTTTGATACCATCAAGTTCGGCCTTGACCTTTGCGGTGTCGGGCATGATGCCCTGCTTGGCTGCCTCGGCGATCATCAGCTTCTGGGCGACGACGGATTCGGCGAGGTGGAAGGCGAAGGTGGCGATTTCGGCCTCGGGGATGTCCTGCCCCTGTTGGAGCGCCATCATGAGCTGCGGGCGGATGATCTGCCGGATGTCGTCGCCGGTGACCTTGCCATTTTCGTCGTAAGTGGCGACGACGTCTGGGATCACGGCGAGGAGTTTGTCGGCCTGTATGGCCGGATCGACGGCGGGCGCGGCGGGTACGGCCACGGCGTCGGCAGGTGCGGGCGGTGGCGGTGGCGGGGCGTCATTCTGGGCGAAGAGCGGCAGGGAAATCACGGCGCTGGCAATGATGATCGAAAGCGGCTTGCGGATCATGGTCGTTCCTTGTTTGATGCTACTGGTTGCGTTTCACCCACTTGTTTGAGCCGGGCGAGAAAATCAGTGACGCCCGGTGCCGGCGATCGCCAGCACCAGGCGGTTACGGCCTGTTTCGGTAGAAGGACAAAGTTAAGGTAGTCCTGCAGCAGATCTTTTGACAGCGGTGGTGGGCTGGGCAGGCTGTGCAGGTAGGAAAAGAGCTCCTGATAATGGCGCGGATGGTGATTGGCGCGGGCTTGGAGCCAGGCGCCGCAGAGCGAGGTCGTCGTCGGCAGTAGTTGGCAGTGTTTTTGGATGGCCAGTCGCACGGGCTGGCTGAGCACGGACCATTGCAGGGTAGCGGCCAACGCGGTGGCCAGCGTGGCTTCCTCGGCAGGAATGCTCTTGTCGGTTGCGGAAAGAACAGCATGCAGGGACGCGGTGGTGGTCTTTGCATTTAAGTGCATAATATAGCGTTGTAAAGGATGCCCGGGGACTGCGGTGGCAAATTCGTCCAGGATGGCTGCCTGGCGTTGCCGCAGGCCGCTGAAGAGCGCGTGGTCGAGTTCGCGGAGAAGGCGCAGCGCCGTCTGTCGTTGTTCCTGAGAGCGCATGGCGGCGAGCTGCTCTTTTTCGGTGTGATAGAATGCCTGAAAGGCTACCGACTGTTGCAGCACGGGGAGGAACGGGTCGAGTTTTGCCAGGGCCTGCTGACGCTCGGTGGCGTTTTGCCATGGGCCGTGGGCGAGGAAATCGGCCAGGGCGGCCAGGGCGGGAGCCACATCGCGGATGGCCAGCAGTTTGGGGCCGGCCTGGCCGTCGTGGATGACCTGGTCCAGCCAGAGACGCAGCGCTACATGATCGGCGCGGGCGATTAGCGCGTTGGCCTCGACGAGCAGGCGCCGCTGTTGTTCGTGATGCAGGGCGGCTTCGGCAAAGGCGTTATCGGCGTCGATGTCGAGCAGTCGTTGCAGGTCGTCGATGGCGGCATCGGTCTGGTCGTTGCTGATGTTGTCGCAGGCGCTGACGATGAGTTGGCTGCGCACGCGGTTATATGGCGGTGCCGACCGTTTACCGCAGCCGCATAGGAAGACCGCAGGTAGGGCGAAGGCGAGCAGGAGATTGAAAAAATAGCGCGGCAACTGGCAATGTTTCCCAAGTCATTCAAGTTATAGGCGCACAGGGCGCGAGCTGCAGGTACTGACGTCGTCGTCATTTGCAGGCATGCCAACGCTACTGTAGCTGTTCATGCAACGAAACGATAAGATACATCCGGCAAGGAGATAGACAACATGCCACGTTTGGACCAGCGGGAAGCGAATGAGTTGCGCCCGGTGTCATTTGTTCCTCATTATCAGCGTCATCCTCTCGGGTCGGTGCTGGCCTGCTGCGGCAATACCCGGGTGATTTGTGCGGTGTCGCTGGAGATGGCCGTTCCTCGCTGGATGAAAGAGCAGAATGTCGCCGGCGGTTGGATTACCGCCGAATACCAGATGTTGCCATCGGCGACGTCGCAGCGCAGTGAGCGCGAAGTCATGCGCGGCAAATTATCCGGCCGCTCGGCTGAGATCCAGCGCCTGATTGGCCGGTCCTTGCGGGCGGTGGTAGATCTGGCCAAATTGCCGGGCATGACCCTGCATATTGACTGCGATGTGCTGGATGCCGACGGCGGCACCCGCTGCGCGTCTATTACGGGCGCCAGCGTCGCGTTGGAGCTGGCGGCGGCCAAGCTGTTGCAGGACGGCTTGATCAGCGAGTCGCCTATCGTCGCGCGCGTCGCAGCCGTAAGCGTCGGCATGGTGAATGGTGAGCCCCTTTTGGATTTGTGTTACCAGGAAGACTCGGCGGCCGAAGTGGACATGAATGTGGTCATGACGGATGGCGGGCGCTTTGTTGAACTGCAGGGCAGCGGCGAAGAAGCGTCGTTTTCCGAAGATGAGTTGGCGGCCATGCTCAAATTGGCAAAAAAAGGCATGAAGGACATTTTCGCCCTCCAGGCTGGTGTGATGCAACAGGCCGGACGCTGATCCGACTGAGGAAAGAAACAGACCATGACAGAGGGCGGCGCACACATGAAACGGATAGCCTGGGGATGCTTTGGACTCCTGCTCTTGACTGCTTTGACTGCTGCCTCGGCTGCGGTCGCCTTCCCCGTGAAGATTCACGCCGGGACCATCGAGAAAATGGAACGGCTGGAAACGCCGCTGGCCTTCGTCAAACTCGGCGAGGCGTTGGCGGCCGGCGACACGAGCGCCCCGGAGATTGTGCCCGCGTGGCTGCGTGAGGACCGCCCCGCGCCGGAAGGACAGGTCTATGTGGTATTCACCGTCGCCGTCCTGTCCGACCGCAGCCTCAGCCGCTTCGACTACGCTCTCGCCGCCGACGGGCAACAATACCCGTGCCTGGGGCTGGCACTCGAACAGACCAATGTCTTCGATGAACGCCGTATCGAACAACGCGGCGCCGGCGTCGTCAAATTGGCCTTCGCTTGCCCTGCCACCGCCAGCGATGCTAGCCTTGTCAGCCGTTACCCGGACCTGCCGCTGAGCGCCGTGAACGATATCGTCCTCATCGAAAAAATCCCCGAACCCGAACCCGAACCAACACCAGCCGCGCCGGTCGCCGAGGGAGCCGCGCCGGTCGCCGATGGAGCCGCGCCGGTCGCCGATGGAGCCGCACCGGTCGCCGATGGAGCCGCGCCGGTCGCCGATGGAGCCGCGCCGGTCGCCGCGCCGGTTGAAGCCGCGCCGACCCCGGCTCCTGCCGCGGCGCCTGCCCCGGCTCCTGCCGCGCCGAAGCCGGCGCCCAAGCCGGCCGATGACATCTTCACCTTCTGACGTTTTCACCACGCGGGTCGTCGCCAGCGCGCCGCTATGGCTGGCATTGGCGCGCGGTGCTGTATTTCTCGGACGATCGTGTTCTGCCATGGCAGACCGTCCTCTGTCTAGCCTTTAGTCCCTCAGTCATATAATGTTTTCCGTGTTGGGAACCGCCATCCAAATTGCCCTGAAAGGGCACGCATTTCAACGTAGCCCCGGGCGCAGCCCATAAGCGTTAAGCAGTTCATTTTTTTCGATTTCCAATCCAAAATTCCCCTTTTCAAAGCGACAAAAAACAGATAAAAATGTCTTTTCTGCCAAAAATTAAGAATTTTGGAAGGCAACATTGAGACTTCTGGAAACAACTTAACGCTCATGGGGCGCAGCCCGGGGTATGAGGAGCAATAAAAGCATGCCCTATAAGGGCGTTGCAACAACATCAAGCATGCGTGGTGGGTTGCCCTTGAGGTGCCCTTTCAGGGCACTGAACGTTAGGTCGTTTTACCCCGGCCTACGGCCGGGGCTACGATGAAGACGCCCCTCCGGGGCTTCGGCTCCGGGGGTTCGGCTCCGGGGCTTTGGCTCCGGGGCTTCGGCTCCGGGGCTTCGGCTCCGTGGCTTCGGCTCCGGGGCTTCGGCAAGAGGAACACCACGGCGGTGCAGTCCTGATAGTGCTTTGTCCTTTTCCCTCAATTTTCGTTAATGTGCGAAATCTTGTGATGAACACTTGTATTTGCGCCAATGTGACCGAAACTCTTCTTTTGCGAAAGGCTTTTTTACAATAGACTCCTTGTTAGGTAGTTATGCATGAATTTGCCCCGTAGGCGCTGAGAAAGGCTTCAGAACGACTGTGTCAAGTCTCTCTTTTTATCACAAAACTTCGCACATTACCCAATTTTCCGGCCTACCGCCATTCCTTCTATTTTTGGTTCTTTAGGATGATACGCAATACCTTCCGGCATTTTTTGTTTGTTGTGGTCAGTCTGGCCATCGTGTTGTTGCTGGTGTTAGGCAGCAGCGGCGCTGGGCGGCGGTTGGCCCTTGGCGCGGCCACGCCCTTTATTTATGCGTGGCGCGGCGTTGAGCGCGGTGCCGCGGCGGTGATTGGTTGGCTCATGCCCGGGGAGGACCCCCGGACGCGCGAATTGCTTGAGGCCCGCACGGCCTTGCGCCTCGCGCAGATTGACGTGGCGGCGACGGAGGATTTGCGGCGGGAAAACAGCGAATTGCGGGCGCTGCTGGCGCTGCCGGGTCTCCCGGAGTGGCGCGTGGTCGCGGCGCCGGTATTGACGCGCGATCCCGCCAGTTGGAACCTTGGTTTCACGATTGGTCGCGGTGCCGCGGACGGCGTCACCGTCGGCGCCGTGGTGATGAGTGGCGCGGCGGTGCTGGGGCGGGTCAGTCGGCTGCATGAGCGTAGTGCGGAGGTCGTGACCATTGCTTCGCCGGCATGCCGTTTCAGCGTCGTCGTTGCGGGCACGTCGGCAACGGGCGTACTCAGCGGCCTCGGCGCTTTCAGCACCCGCAGTACACCGCTCTGCCAGGTCGATTTTTTGCCTCGCGACTTGCAGGTCATGCCGGGGCGGCAGATTGTCACCTCGGGGCTTGGCGGCTGGATGCCCGGCGGCTTGCCCATCGGCAGCGTCATTGTCGGTGACAATGGCGATACCACCACTATCCTTGACAATGCTCGGGCGCGGCTGGCTGTGGCGCCGTTGGCGGATTTTAGTACGACGCGTTTTGTGGCTATCATCTGCCCGTTGCCGCAGGCGCCACAGCCGCAGATCATTGAGTAGAAAGGACTTCACTATGCTATTTCAGACACCAGGATCTTTTGTGATCGGCTGCAATTATTGGGCGTCGCACGCCGGTACCGACATGTGGAAGGACTGGCGGCCGGACGTCGTCGCCAAAGACTTCGACACGCTTGCCAAAAACGGCCTGCAGGTCGTCAGGGTCTTTCCGCTGTGGCCGGATTTTCAGCCGCTGACGCAGCTATATGGCGGTGGCGGGCGCCGTGTCGAAATTCGCCACGGCGAAAAACCCTGGCCGCACAATGAACTCGGTCGCAGCGGCATTGACCCGGTGGCCATGGCGCACTTCCAGGAGTTGGCCGATCTTGCCCAGGAAAAGGGCTTGAGTCTGGTGGTCGGGCTGGTCACGGGCTGGATGAGCGGCCGCTGGTTCGTGCCGCCGGCGCTGGAGGGGCGCAATCCGCTGAAAGATCCCGTGGCGATGAAGTGGGAGCTGCGCTTCGTTCACACTTTCGTCAAGTATTTCCAGAAGCACCCGGCGATTGGCGCCTGGGATCTTGGCAATGAGTGCAATTGCATGGGCGGGCTGAGCGACCCTGCGGAAGCGTGGCTGTGGACGGCGGCGATCGTCAATACCATCCAGGCCGTTGACAGCACCCGGCCGGTGGTATCGGGCATGCACAGCCTGAAGCCGACGGGGGCCAATGGCGTCTGGCTGATGGAAGACCAGGGTGAGCTCTGCGATGTCCTTACCACGCACCCGTATCCGCGTTTCACGCCGCTGTGCGATCTCGACCCCCTCGACACTCTGAGGCCCTGCCTGCACGCCGTCGCCGAATCGCGGCTCTATGCCGATCTGGGTGAGGCGCCGTGTCTGGTGGAGGAAATCGGCACCCTCGGACCGATGTACGGCGAGGACGATACCGCCGCCGCGTACATTCGCACCGTGCTCTTCAATGCCTGGGCCGGCGACTGTCGCGGGCTGCTTTGGTGGTGCGGTTTTGAACAACTGCATCTGGAGCAAGCGCCCTACGACTGGCATGTCCTCGAACGCGAACTCGGACTCTTCCGCGGCGATGGCAGCCCGAAACCCGTGGTCAAGGCCATGAGCGATTTCCGCCGCTTCCTGGACGATCTGCCCTTTGAGGAGCTGCCCAAGCGCCTGATCGACGGCCTGTGCCTGGTCACCGCCGAGCAGGACAGCTGGGCGCTGAGCTACGCGGCGTATGTGCTGGCCCGGCAGGCCGGCGGCGAGCTGAGCTTCCAGAACGCCGTTGCGTCGGCGCCATTGGCGGACGCGCCGCTGTATGTCCTCGCTGGCCTCAATGGTCCTGGCTATATGAACCGCCGTCGCTGGCTGGAGCTGCTGGACAAGGTCGCCGCCGGCGCCACGCTGTACATGTCATTGGACGACAGTCTCATTCCCGAGGTCGAGAAAGTCATTGGCGCGTCGGTTGTCAGCCGTAGTCGACGCCAGCAGGGTGGACGGCTGCAGAGCTGCGCCGGTGCTGCCGTCGCGTTGGACCTGCCCATTGCCGCTGGCACCGTCCGCTACACCCTGCGGGCGAGCGAGGCAACGACGGTAATGGCCTGCGAGGACGACGGTAATCCCGTGCTCATCTGCAGTGACTATGGCAATGGTCGCGTGGTCACCCTCGGCGTGCCCATGGAAAAAAGCATGGCCGCGACTCCCGGTGTGTTCACGGGCGACGACGCCTGGCCCTTCTGGCAGCTCTACCGCTGGCTCTTTGCGAGCGTCGGCAGCAAGCGCGCCGTGCAGAAGCAGCACCCGGAACTGCTTTTGAGCGAACACCCGATGAACGCCCACACGCGTGTGCTGGTGGCGGTCAATGCGTCGCCGCAGGACATCTGTGACGAGTTGCAGCTCGAGGATGGCTGGCTCCCCAGCGAGGCCGAACCGCTGCGCGGCGCTCGTGGCGAGGTCCGCGACGGCCGCTGGCGGCTTAGCGTCGCCGCCAATGACGCCGTGGTCCATATCATCAAAAAACAGTAAGGTGCTGTTCGATAATTACATTTACAACTATATCCAGGCCCGCTGAAGGCGCCCACCCTCGCGAAAGCAGCATGCAAAGGTGAGACAGTGCAAACAAGAAAAGTGAGTTCCATTGCCCCTTTGGCCCCAGTCAGCTTCGCCGACTGGGGCCAAAGGGGCCTAGGAACACGAACATTGTCGCCGCAATACCCAGGGCGGCGCACGCTTTCAGCGTGCTTGCCCTGGGCTGGTATGTTTCGCGCTTTCAGCGCGTCTGCCGCTTCGCGGCGAGGGAAATAGTGACCGGTGGCAAGGCATTTCGGCAAAGAGCGTTTGCGTTGAAAAGTGTAAAGTTAATTAATGAACGACTCCTAATGTACTAGCACGGCAGTCGCGCTAGTTTTGCGGTCAGTCGAAGGAAGGAGAGCATGGGGATGTTGAAACGCGCAGTCGTCGCCGGGCATATCTGTCTGGATATCATACCACATTTTGATCATCACATCAGCCTGGATCCCGGGCGGCTTTACGAGGTCGGTTCGCCGACCATCGCCACGGGTGGCGCCGTCTCCAACACCGGCATGACCATGCATCTCTTGGGCCAGCCCGTCACCCTCATGGGCAAAATCGGCGACGACTCCTTCGGCAAGTCCGTGCTGGACGTCGTGCGTGCCCGGGCGCCCGAGCTGCTGTCGGGCATGGCGCAGTCGCCGGCGGTGGCGACGTCCTACACGGTCGTGGTGAACATCCCTGGCACAGATCGCATGTTCCTTCACTGCCCGGGCGCCAACGCCAGCTATTCCTCGGCGGATGTCAACTGGCCACTGGTGGCGGACGCCCATCTTTTCCACTTCGGCTACCCGGCCTTCATGGCTGCGATGTACGCCGACGATGCCTGCGAGCTCCTCGCCATGTACGCCCGCGCCAAGGAACTTGGCGTGACGACGTCGCTGGATCCGGGTATGCCCGACGCCGCCGGCCCGGCCGGCAAAGTCGATTGGCAGCGGGTGCTCACGCGCCTCCTGCCCAGTGTCGATGTCTTCATGCCCAGCGCCGACGAGCTGCTCTACATGATCGACTCGGCGCGCTTTGGCAAAGGCGACGAACTCAGCGGTAACGAGCTCGCCGAACTTGGCGCGAAGATGCTTGCCATGGGCGTGGCTGTCGCCGCCGTCAAACTCGGCAAGCGCGGCATGTACATCCGCAGCGCCGGCAAAGCGCGCCTCGAAGCCATGGGCGCCGGCCGGCCGGCCGCTCTCGACGCCTGGGCCGATCGCGAACTGTGGTTTCCCATCTTCCAGGAACGCTGTTTCCGCGGTGCCACGGGTGCCGGCGATGCCAGCATCGCCGCCTTTCTGACTGCCATGCTCCGCGGGCTCAGCCTCAGTGACGCTGGCACTTTCGCGGCCGCAGTGGGCGCCTGCAATGTCGAAGCGCCGGACTCCCTGTCGGGCATCCAATCTTGGGATGCGACCATGGCGCGCATCGCCGCCGGTTGGGCCAAACAGCCGTTGCCGGCGCTGGACCGTGGCTGGTCGCTGGATCAGGCCGGCATCGCCCACGGCCCCGCCGACAAGCAAAGCTGAGCGCGTTAGTCGGTCGGTTATTGGTTACAGCTAGTTCTGATGTCTTTGGTTTTCAGCGCCAAAGGCGCTCAAACACCGACGGGATGGCAGTTGCGGTAGGGTAGTCTATGAGGCGCAGAGGCGACAACAACCAATGGCTGACCGATTACAGATGACCGAACACCAAACCACTCCCGCCGCTTTGCGCCGGCGTCTGCTGTTCACGCTGGTGTTGCTGGCGTCGCTGAGCGCGGCCTTGGCTGGTGCACTGGGCCTGTGGATGGCCAGCGTCAGCCTGGAGCGGCGGCTGGTCCGCGCCAGCAGCGACAACCTTGCCGGCATTGTCAGCAAGCTGCATCTGCCCATCAGCGCGCAGCTCATGGCCAATTTGCGCGACGTCAGCGGCTGCGAGTTGGCGGTGACCAACGCCGGGCGGGTCAGCGTCAGCACCCTCGCAGATATCGACGCCGCCGAGCTGTCGCAGGCCTTGGCCGCTGCACCACCCCGCGTCACCCTGCAGGGCGAGCGCTACCGCGTGAGCTGGTCATGGCTGGATGACGCGACGGAGCAGCGCTTGTGGCTGCTGTTGCCACAAGCGAAGCTGCGGCAGGCCTTGCGCGAACAGACTCTGGGCATTGGCGTGATCACGGCGTTGGCGGCGTTACTCGCCGTCGGTGCCGGGGTGTGGCTGGCCACGGCCTACCAGGGGCTGATCGCGCGTCTAGCCGAAGCCGATCGCCGTCTCGCCCGGGCGGAAAGCCTCGCCCTCGCCGGCAAGATTTCGGCGGCGGTCGTCCACGAACTCCGCAATCCCCTCAGCGGCATCAAGATGAACGCGCAGGTTCTGGCCGAAGAACAGCGCGAGGCCAGCGGCGAAGACAACGAATGCCTCGCGCTCATCGTCCAGGAAGTCGATCGCATCGATCTCTATCTGCGCGGCCTGAGCGATCTGTCCAGCAGCCCGATGGAGCAGGGCGCCGCCACCGCCACGGCCGGCGGCGAAGGCGACGCTGACGCTGTAGCCCCGCCGGCGCCCACGCCTTTGGCCGAGGCGTTGGCAAGCCTGCGGGTGCTGTTGGCGGGGCGTTGCCGCCATGCCGGCGTCGCGCTAACCGTTGCGGTCCCGGTGGACTGCCGGCCGCTGCGGCTGGCCTGTCCGGCGGGTGACCTGCGGCGGGTGCTGCTGAATGTGGTGAACAACGCCCTTGAGGCCGTGCCGACCGGCGGCGCCATCGCCGTCAGCTGTTGCCAGCGGGATGCGCGTAGTGTGGATATAGCCGTGCGCGACAACGGCCCCGGCGTGCAAATTGCGCCCGGGGAGGATATCTTTGCGCCATTCACCAGCAACAAACGCCACGGCTGTGGCATTGGGCTGCATCTCTGCAAGGAAATCGTGACCCGGCACGGCGGCGGCATCCGCTGGGAAAACAATGCCGATGGCGGCGCTTGCTTTGTACTGACGCTGCCCCTGGCCACCGGCGCCCCGAAGGACTGAACGATCACTATGGCATCACCGCGCATTCTCATTGTTGACGACGAAGAAGCGATTTGCTTCGCCTTCTGCCGCTCGCTCGCGAAACGCGGCTATGACGTCCGCGCGGCCAGCAACGCGGTGGACGCGCGCCGGCTCTGCCGCAGCTGGCGCCCCGCACTGGTTTTTCTCGACCTGCGGCTGGGCGACAGCGACGGCATGGCGTTGCTCAAGGAATTCAAGGGGGCATGGCCGGAGCTGCCCGTGGTGATGATGACGGCCTACGGCTCGTTGGAGCTGGTTAGCCAGGCAATGGCCTGCGGCGCGCTGGATTATCTCACCAAGCCGCTGGACATGGGCCGCGTCAACGCCCTGGTCGCCGAGCTCTTTGCCAGCCACGCCGGCGATGACGCCATTGTCGAGCCCGAGGGCGGCTTTGTGGGCAGCTCGCCGCTGATGCAAGAGCTGTTCTCGCAACTGCTGCGCATGGCGGCGCTGGATGCACCAGTACTTCTCAGTGGCGAAACCGGCACCGGCAAAGACCTCGCCGCGCACTTGCTCCACGCCCGCAGCCGGCGCCACGGCGGGCCATTCGTCGCCGTGAACTGCGGCGCGCTGCCCGAAAACCTCGTGGAAAGCGAGCTCTTTGGGCACTGCAAGGGCACTTTCACCGGCGCGACTGACGACAAAATCGGCCGCTGCGAAGCCGCCGACAGGGGCGTACTCTTTCTGGACGAGATCAGCGAGTTGCCCTTGTCGGCACAGGTGAAGCTGTTGCGTTTTCTCGACCACGGCGTGGTGGAGCGCCTCGGCGCCAGTCGTGGCAACAAGGTGGACGTGCGCGTCATTGCCGCGAGTAATCGCGATCTGCCGACGGCAGTCGCGGCGGGGCAGTTCCGCGCGGACTTGTTCTACCGCCTGGCGGTCCTGCAGGTGCGGACGCCGCCCCTGCGCGAGCATCCCGAAGACATCCCCGCGCTGGCCCAGCACATCCTGCGACAACTTGACCAACGGCTGCAGCTGTCGCCCGACAGCGTCGCCGCACTGCAGGCCCGGCCCTGGCCGGGCAATGTCCGCGAACTGCGCAATGCGCTCTACCAGGCGGCCACGCGCGCCCGCGGCGATGTCATTACGCCTGCGAATCTGGCGGCGGTCATGGCGACAGTCGGTAGTGCCGTCGCCGGCGCCAGCGCCGGCGAACGCAGTCCCGGCCGGCTCCTCGCCGATTACGTCGAAAGCGTCGATCTCAACAGCGGCACGGCCATGAAAGACGCCGTCGAGGCACTGCAACGGCGCCTTTGCGAACGCGCTTTGCGCGAAGCCGACGGCAACCAGACGCAGGCTGCCGCCAAACTCGGCCTGCACCGCAATTCGCTGCGACGATTGCTCGACGACCTGCAGTAAGCGACGGCATTGAACCTGGGAGCGCCGCCTTTTTCCTGGCGGGACACTGGGCGTTGTTATGGACGCTATGGACGCTATGGACACTATGGACACTATGGACACTATGGACACTATGGACACTATGGACGCTATGGACGCTATGGACACTATGGACGCTATGGACGCTATCCTGGCCGCCCCAGTCAGTCTCCGGTATCTAGGCAGTCCACAACTAGTCCCCTGCGTCCAAGGCGTCATTCTCCATGGTCCAGAAAGTCCCCACGGTCCAATCCATGGGACCATGCCTCATGAGTCCGTGAGTCCTCGCCCCAGTGTTGTCACCAAGGCGTCCAGCCGGTCCCAGTCGTCCCTAAGCCCGTCCATCTCACTCCCTGACCGATTACCCGGGTGCCTTTGGCGCTAATGGTTCCGTAAGCGCCTAGAGATCAATGATAAATGTATATTTTCTGCATGGATTATTGTAGCAACAATGCACATCAAACACCCACACTATTGTTTTTTGCGGCAATTTTGTTATAATGTCGTTCGTTACTAAAAATTGACGATACTATCTCGCCGGCTGAGCAGTCATCGCCTTGGTGTTGTCTGGCCTGCGGGCAGAGCTTTCCACCCACGTACAAACAAGGAGTTCGTTCATGAAATTGTTTCGCTTTACCCTGATTGAATTGCTGGTTGTGATTGCGATCATCGCCATTTTGGCGGCCATGCTGCTGCCGGCGTTGTCGAAAGCCCGTGAGAAGGCTCGGCAGATATCCTGCACGTCGAATCTCAAACAGCGCGGTATTGACCTGATGATGTACGGCGATGAAAACGAGGGCAACATGCCTCTGGAACGCTGCCGTTACACCGGCGGTTGGAGTTGGGCGTATGAAATTCAGCCCGGCAACAATCCGACAACCGGCGATGCCGTCAAGTATATGGACAAATCCTGGCAGTGCCCCTCCGGTAGCACATCGGGCTTGTCTGTCTACAGCACCTATGGCAGCAAGAAGTACTCCTTTGGCACGACCTACGAAGCGAATTACGGCAATCCGCGCAACAGCGCTACGCACATGGGTGGAACGGTAACTGCCTCCGCCATCAACATGCACAAGTGCACCAAGCCCTCCGAGTACATGCTGCTGTCCGATTCGGCCAACGCCGCGACTGGCCGCATCCACTATTTCCTGAATCCTAACAGTACCACCGAGCCGGCCGGCATCCATTTCGTCCACAATGGCATGGCTAACCTACTGTGGGCCGATGGCCATGTCGACAGTTGGAAGTGGCGGCCGCTCCGCACGCTTTTCGTCAGCAATGGTGCCAATAACCTCGCGAACCTCGACGGCATGTACCTCGCCCTCGACGGCAAAATCACCTGCGCCGCCGCATTGCAATAAAATCGCGCTGATACCAAGGTAGTCCCGCCACCCAGAAAAAAAGAGAGGAAGGACAGCATGATGAACCGACAACGCAAGGCATTTACCCTGATTGAATTGCTGGTAGTGATCGCGATCATCGCGATCTTGGCGGCGATGCTGCTGCCGGCACTTGCCAAAGCCCGCGAGAAAGCGCGGCAGATTTCCTGCACCTCCAATTTGAAACAGCTTGGCTTGGCCCTGAATATGTACACGGATGATGCCGAGGGCATTCTTCCGGAAGGCTGGCGCAATCCCCCGGCCGTGAGTTGGTGGGATAAAATCAAGGGCTACATCGGCGATTCCACCAAGGCGGCGGTTTGCCCTTCGGCCAGCGATCTGACTGGAAATAACAGCCGCGGCTATGGCGGCAACCCCAACTACTTCGTGTACAACAACGCCACTTCCACCAACATCATGGCGGTAAATCGCCTCGCCAGCCCGTCCTTTTCATCCGTGTTCACGGACGCCCAGGACTGCGGTACCGGCGTGTCGAGCGTCATCACCCAGCCCACTCTCTGGGCCGGCCTGCAGCGCGTCGCCAGCCATTACCAGGCGTACCCGCCGTCTAGCCTGACCTGTAGTTCGAAATACTACGCGACCATCGACACCAACACCTGCCGCCTGCCCGTGCCACGGCATAACGACGGCATGAACGTGGCCTTCCTCGATGGTCATGTCGGCTGGCTTAATTGGCGCGGCTACTTCGGACCACTCCCCAACGGCTACCCGTACGGCGACGCCGCATGCCATTGGGACGATAAATAGCCCGGGCAGTTAACTCGTATCCCGCCGGTAATTGCCTGCAATCGACGGCAAGCGGGCAGGGGGCATTCCTGGCCAACACAGCAACACTCTCCGACCGATTTCCCGGCGCCTGAAATCGGTTAGTGATTGAGAATAGCCGGCTGCCCGCGCTGCCTCTTTACTGGCGGGACACTGGGTGTTGCTATGGACGCTATGGACACCATGGACGCTATGGACACCGCCAGTCAGTCCCCGGCGTCCTAGCAGTCCACAATCTGTCCCCGGTGTTTTCCCCACCGGGGTGGTTACTTACCGATTACGTCTCGCGGCCGTGGAGTGGGCGTCTCGCCCATTCCGACAAGACGGCTCATTAAACCGTCCTCGTCATCCACGCCGACCGTACCCGGCCCGTCTCCCCCGCCGCACGAGCCGTGCGCACAGCGGCTGGAAGCCGCTGCTACTCTGGGCCCGCTATGGCTCCGCTGCCGCGAAGGTCGGCGGAAGTCAAGGTCGACTGGCTGGGCGGCGACTGGCCGTGGGTTTTCGGCACATTGTCCCCGGTGTTTTTCCCACCGGGGTGGTGTCTGACCGATTACGCCCCCTTTCACACCTGCGTCGGGTTGATGCTGTCAAAAGGTCGCATGCCGGGCTATATTTGACGCTTGCGTTGCGTGCCGGGCGCCCTGCGTCCGCGCCGTCATTTGCGCCGTCCGTTGACACCTCTCACCAGTCAGGACACAAGGAGCGTCATCATGTGGAAACAGGTCTTGTTGCTGTGCACCCTGAGCCTATGCGTATCCCTGACCAACGCGCAGGATGAAGCGCCGCCATTGCCCGACGGCTGGCTGTCTTTTCCGGTGAGTCCCTATTTGGCGTCCGACGACAGCCTGGCGAGCGTGGCCTTTCTCAATCAGGGCAAAGCCGACAGTCGCATCAGCGTCAAGGGCGCGCACTATGTCGATGAGCGGGGCCAGCGCGTGCGCTTTTTCGGCTCGAACGTCTGTTTTGCCAGCGCTTTTCCGAGCAAGGACGTGGCGCCGCTGGTGGCCAAACGCATGCAGCAGCTGGGCTTCAACATGGTCCGTTTTCACCACATGGACAACCGGCACATCTGGAACCAGGAACAGACCGCGCTGGACCCCGAGCAGCTCGACCGCCTGCACTGGTTCCTCTTCCAGCTCAAAGAGCGCGGCATCTACGCCAATATCAACCTGCATGTTTCGCGCACCTATCCCGGCATGAAGGACTACAAGTTCCCGGCCAAGCCCCGCACCTTCGTCTATGGGAAAGTGCTGGACAAATACTTCGAGCCCTACATTGTCCTGCAGGAAGAATACGCGTCCATGCTCATGGGCAGCGTCAACCCCTACACCAAACTGCGGTTGGCGGACGATCCGATGATCGCCGTGGTCGAGATTAATAACGAAAACACCCTCATGAACATGACCATGGAGGGACTGGACATCATTCGCGACAAGGACCTCGGGCAAGCCCTTCAGGCCCAGTGGGGGCAGTGGCTTCAGAAAAAATATGCGACGCTCGCTGCTGTCCTCAAGCAGTGGAACACCGGCTGCAATGGCGTTGGCGACGAGATACTCGCCAATGGCGCTTTCGCCGCCGGCGAGACCAGCTGGAGCTTCGAGGGGCGCAAAGCCGGCGCCTGCGAGGTCAGCGTCGATGCCGAAAAGGGCGTTTGCCGGTTGGATATCACGGCGCCGGGCGCCGTGTCCTGGGCCTACCAGGTGCATTACGTCGGTTTGCCCCTGCGCTCCTTGCAGACTTACACTGTGCGCTTCCGCGCCCGTTGCGAAGGCGATCGCCGCGTTTCGGTGTGTCTGCGCATGGCTCACGAGCCATGGGATGTCTACACGACGCAGGTGCCCGTGCAGCTCAGCCCCGAATGGCAGGACTACGAAGTGGTCGTTGGCACCAATGAGCTCCCGGCGGGTGCCAAACACCGCCTCAGCCTGGGGCTTGGCGCGGCCGTTGGTGTCGTCGAACTCGCCGCGGTGTCGCTCCGGGAGGGGGCCGATCCCAAGGACTTCGGCAAGCCTGCCAGTTTCGCGGCGTTGCCCCTGCCGGAGCGCGGCAGCCCCGAGCTTTTCTGGAAGGACTTCCGGCGCTTCCTCTTCGAGACCGAATGCGGCTATGTCCGGCGTATGCGCAGCCACCTGCGGGAGAAGGTCGGCGTGACGGCGCCCATCGTGGACACCCAGGCGTCCTACGGCGGCCTCTATGGTTTCATGCGCGAAACGCGCCTCAGCGACTACGTCGATATGCATTCGTACTGGCAGCACCCGGTCTTCCCTAACCGCCCTTGGGACGGCAAGGACTGGCGCATTGGCAATACTCCGCTGAGCGCGGTCAGCAATGGCGGCACTCTCAGCAGCCTGTCCCGCTGGCGGCATCCGGACATGCCTTATTCGCTGTCCGAGTACGACCACGCCACGCCCAGTGAACACCAGTCCGAGATGTTCCCCATGCTAAGCTCCTACGCGGCCTATCAGGACTGGGACGCGCTCTATCAGTTCTGCTGGGAAATCCAGGACACACCCGATACGCCGGCGCGCCTCAAGGGCTATTTTGACATGGCCTACAACCCGGCCAAGTCGCTCATGGCGCCCTTTGCGGCGCTGGTGTTCCGCCGCGGCCTGGTGGCGCCGGCGGTCGAGCAGGTCACCCTGGAGATTCCCGAAGGACTGTTGGAGTCACGCCTGCCCTTCGGCTTCCCCGGGCCGGGCAGCGCTCTTGACGGCTACCCCGAAAGTGCGCTCTTCACCGCCCGGTTGGGCACCCGCGTCGTCCCCGGCGACGGCCCCGTGCGTGTCAGCAAGAGCAGCGAGGCCATCGCGACTGGCATGCCCTGGCAGACGCCGCAGATCAGCTGGACGAATCCCGCCGAGGGCCGCGGCCGCTACGCAGTCAACACGCCACAGCTACGCATGCTCACTGGCCAGTTCGCAGCCGGCGCCGAGGAGCGTCTGGGCGATGTCCTTTTCCGTTTTCAGGCGACCGAAGTCGACACCGTCACCGCCGCGCTGGCCGCGCTGGACGACCAGCCCCTGGCGCAGTCGCGGCGGATGTTGCTCTGCGTCGTGAGCAAAGTCGCCAACAGCGGCATGGAGTGGGACGAAGCCCACACGAGCGTCAGCTCGCGCTGGGGCAAGGCCCCGACCATCGCGGCGGCCGTGCCTTTCACCGTGCTGTTGCCCGGCGACGCCCGGCCGACAGTACGCGCCCTCAACCCCGCCGGCGAGCCCATCGCGGAAATCCCGGTCGCCGGCCAGGCCGGCCGCTGGGAAATCCAGGCCGATCCGGCCCAGAGCTCCCTGTGGTTCAGCATCAGCCGGTAATCGTATCTTGTCAGTATCCAGCCAAAACCCGTTGTTTTTCCATTCCCGCAAGCAATAGCCGCCAGCGATGGCGGTCCAACACCCCAACCAAGAGGCAGAGAACATGAAAAAATGCAGCGTCGGCACCCACAAGAACTGCGTTGAGCTGGTCAGCGGCGATTTCCGCATCGCCGTCACCACGGCCGTCGGCCCGCGCGTCATTGGCGGCTTCATCGGCAAGAGCGACAACATCTTCAAGGTGCTGCCGAACCGCGAGATGAAGGGCGTCAAGACCGGCTTCAAGCTCTACGGCGGCCATCGTCTTTGGCACTCGCCCGAGGCCGCGCCACGCAGCTACGCGGCGGACAACGAGCCCGTGCGCGTGACCGAAACCGAGGACGGCGTGTTGTTTGAGAACGATCCCGAGGGCCTGACCGGCATCCAGAAGAGCATCCTCATTGAGTCGCTGGGCGAGAACCAGTTCCGGTTGACGCATGTGCTGCGCAACTGCAACCAGTGGGACATCGCGCTGGCGCCCTGGGCGCTGTCGGTGATGGCTCCCGGCGGCATGGCGGTCATACCGCAGGCGCGGGATCCTCAGGGCTACCCCTATGCGCCCGACCGTTCCCTGACCCTCTGGGCCTACTCCACCTACGCTGATCCGCGCATTGTCTACGGCGACAAGTACATCGGCCTGAAACAAGATCCCGCCGCAACCGGCCCCTGCAAAATCGGCTTCAACGCCGATGAAGGCTGGATCGGCTACGTCAACGGCGGCGTCGCTCTCGTCAAGTACTTCGACGTGTACGACCGCAATGAGTACGAATACCCTGACAACGGCTGCAACGTCGAGTCGTACTCCTGCGCTGATTTCTGCGAAATCGAAACCGTCGCGCCGCTCTACACCCTGGCTCCCGGTGACGAATGCGAGCACGTCGAGGTCTGGCAGGGCATCGCTGGTCTGCCCGCGATCAACAACGAAGCCGACATCGTCAAGCACATCGAACCCAAGCTGCTCTGATAGGCGTCTGCCGTCAGCGGGGCGCTGTCCGGCGCTCCGCTGGCCTTCCTGCCGCTGGCCAGACCGGGTGTTCGTCATGATCGCCAGCCACGCAGGCGGCAACGTTGTTCTGCATAGACCTGCGACGAAGGGTAACAGTGCATAATCCAGTAGCAGTCAATGAGTTCCATTGCCTCTTTGGCCCCGGTCAGCTTCGCCGACCGGGGCCAAAGAGGCTGAGGAACACGGAATTAGTTGGCGTCTTACCCAGGGCGGCGCACGCTTTCAGCGTGCTTGCCCTGGGCTATTATGTTTCGCGCTTTCAGCGCTTCTGCCGCTTCGCGGCGATAAAATGCCGCGATGACATACGGTTGTTTGGATGAAACAACAAGCGCCAGGGAAGTCGTAAAGTTACGAGCATTGCTCCTATCCACACCTTTTCCACTGCTCCACAACTAGCATCAGTCCGAGGCCATGCCAGCGTTTTTACACGACATTCGCTATCTTTTCAATCGTCAGGACTTTCTGCGTTTTGCGCTGATTGTGCTGCTGATGATAGGCAGTACCCTGTTGGAACTGGCCAGTCTCGGCGCGGTGCCGTTGTTTGTCGCCATGCTGGCGGCCAATATGGCTGGGGGACCGGCGCCGGCGTGGTCGCAGCGCCTGCTGGAGGTCATCGGTCTTGACGCGACCGTCAACCTGCCGCTGTGGGGCGGATTGATACTGGCGGCGCTGTTTGTGTTTCGGACGCTGTACCTGATCGCCGTCATCTACCTGCAGGAGCGCCTGCTGCTCAACCGCCAGATCGCCCTGTCGGGCCGCTTGTTCCGCGCTTACATGCGGGCGCCTTATGCCTATCATCTGCGGCATAATTCCAGCGGCATGCTCAATAGCTGTTTTGGTGAATGCGAACGGCTAATACTGCTGCTGCTCAATCCCTTTCTGACCTCAATTCGCAACGCCGTGGTGGTTGTGGCGATCGTGGTCATGCTGCTGATTTACGACCCGCTGATATCACTGGGCACCTTTGTGTTTCTGGGGCTCTGCGTGGGACTGTATGTCCGCCTGACCACCCGTCGCATCAAGACGCTGGGCGAGACCGCCCATCACGGCCGCGAACTAGTCATGAAAATCCTCAACGAGGGCTTCGCGGTTTTCAAGGAAGCCCGCATACTCGGCTGCAGCGACTTCTTTTGCGGTCGTCAGCACCGTGGCATGGAAACGCTCGCTGAATGTAGCCGCGCGCTCAATGTGCTGCAGAAGAGCATGTGGCCGATGATGGAGATGATCACCGTCGCCGCGCTCCTGGGCGCCATGAGTGTCATGCTCTGGCAGGGCCTGCCCATGGCCCAGATCGCGCCGACCATCGCTTTGATCACTGTCTGTCTGGCCCGCATGAAGGGCTGCGTCACCGAGCTCATGATTCATTTCACCACTATGCGCTATAATCACAGCGTACTCACAAAAATCGGCCAGGATCTCCGCGAGTTGGAACAAGGCGCCGGCGCTGACGGCGACGACCAGGACGACGTCGTGGCGCCCATGCCCTTCATCCGCGACATCGCTGTCGAGCAACTCACTTTCAACTACGAAAGTACTAGCAAGCCCGCCATTTGCGATGCCACGCTGCGTATTGCCAAAGGCAGCTCGGTGGCGCTGGTCGGCCCCACCGGCTCCGGCAAGTCCACCATGGCCGACCTTATCCTCGGCATGCTCGTGCCCCAGCAAGGTCGCGTCATCGTTGACGGCGTCGACATTCGCGGCAATCTGCCCGGCTGGCACCGGCAAATCGGCTACGTGCCCCAGAGCATCAGTCTCCTTGACGACAGCCTGCAGGCCAATGTCGCCCTCGGCATCCCCGACGACGAGGTCGACCAGCAGGCGCTATGGACGGCGCTGTCGGCCGCGCAGCTGGCCGGGTGGGTCCGCGAGCAGCCCGCCGGCGTCCTCACCGAACTGGGCGAACGCGGTGTCAGGCTTTCCGGCGGTCAACGCCAGCGCATCGGCATCGCGCGTGCGCTGTATCACCAGCCCGCCGTGCTTATATTTGACGAAGCGACGTCGGCCTTGGACATGCGCACCGAGCGGGCCCTGGTGGATGCCATTGAGGCCCTCCGCGGTTCGCACACCGTCATCCTCATCGCCCATCGTCTCAGCACCGTGCGCGCCTGCGACCAGCTGTTCTTCTTCGACGACGGTCGCTTGCTGGCCCAGGGCAGCTACGACGAACTCATTGAGCGCCTCCCGGCCTTCCGTGCCATGACCCAGGCCGGCCGGGATGACGCCACGACGACCACCCCCGCAGCCGAGAGCCCAAGCGACCTATGACCACGCCCAATGAACTCACTCCTGCCATGCGGCAGTATATGCAGGCCAAAAAAGACCTGCCGGAAAAAACCATCCTGCTCTTCCGCATGGGCGACTTCTACGAGTTGTTCTTCGAGGACGCCAAGACGGCTGCGCCGTTGATGGACATCGTCCTCACGGCCCGTGCGGGCGTGCCCATGTGCGGCGTGCCCTACCACGCCATGCGCGGCTACATCGCCAAGATTCTTGACGGCGGCTACAAGGTCGCCATCGCCGAGCAGCTGGAGGACCCCAAGCTGGCCAAAGGCCTGGTCAAACGCGACATCACCGAGATCATCACGCCCGGGACCGTCTTGGAAGACAACCTGCTGCATGCCTCGCAAAGTCACTTCATTGTGTCGGTCATGCCCGGCAAAGAGCGCTTCGGCGTCGCCATGCTCGACCTCAGCACCGGCGATTTCCGCGTCAGCGAAGCCGCAAACGCCAGCGCGCTGGAGACCGAACTGCACCGGCTCAAGCCCGCTGAGTGTATCACTCCCGACTCTAATCTCAACAGCTGGCGCCAGCAGGGCTTCCCCGATTTTCCCGCGTCCATCAGCTGGACGGGCGTCGATGACTGGCATTTCGACCAGCAGATGGCCTACGACAGCCTCTGCCGGCATTTTGCCGTGGCGTCGCTCGACGGCTTTGGCTGCCGGGCATTGCCCCTGGCGGTCGCCGCCGCCGGCGCCTTGCTGCACTACGTTACCAACAATCTGCGGCGGGACGCCTCGCATATCACCAGCATGAGCAGCTACCAGACCGACGACGGTATGATCCTCGACCGCATCTCGCAGCGGAACCTCGAACTGGTCGAACCGATCTTTGCCGACAATAAGGGCAACACGCTGCTGTCCGTGCTGGACGAGACCATTACCCCCATGGGCGCGCGACTACTGCGCGAATGGCTCCTGCGGCCGCTGCGCGACCGCCTGGCCATCAATGACCGCCTGGACGCCGTCGAGAATCTCAGCCAAGCGCCGATGTTCCTGGCGGAAATGCGCGAGTTGCTTGGCACCGTCCGCGACCTCGAACGGCTTATTACCCGCATCAACCTGGGTAGCGCCAACGCCCGCGACCTCCAGTCCCTGCGCTACAGCCTGGAGCAGCTGCCGGGCCTGCAGGCCGTGCTCGCCGAAGCCACGGCACCGTTGCTGATCGGCCAGCGCCAGGCCCTCACGGCCCTGCCGGAACTCACCGACCTTATCGCCCGCGCCATCGTCGACGAGCCGCCCTTGGCCATCAAGGAAGGCGGCATCATTCGCGAAGGCTACAACGATGAGCTCGACGTGTTGCGCCGGGCGTCCAGCGAGGGCAAGGACTGGATCGCCAGTTACCAGGCCAAAGAGCAGGAACGCACAGGCATCAAGTCCCTCAAGGTCCGTTTCAACAAGGTCTTTGGCTATTTCATCGAGGTGACCAAGACCAATCTCGACATGGTTCCGGCCGACTACATGCGCAAGCAGACCATCGTCAACGCCGAGCGCTACATCACCCCCGAGCTGAAGGAAATCGAAGACAAGGTGCTCGGCGCCGATGAAAAAAGCACCGCGTTGGAGTACGAGTTGTTCCAGGACTTGCGGGTGAAGATCTGCGCGTACACGAGCGCGATTCAGCGCAACGCGCGGGCGCTGGCGGTGATCGACTGCCTGGCCTCGCTAGCCGAAGTCGCCGGCCGCCATCAGTACATCCGGCCGGAAGTCTGCGACGAGCCCGTGCTGGACATTCGCGACGGCCGCCACCCCGTGTTGGATGCGCGGCTGACGGAAGAGCCCTTCGTACCCAACGACGTGCATCTTGACGCGCGCCGGGACCAGCTGGCGATCATCACCGGCCCGAATATGGCCGGTAAATCCACCTACATCCGCCAGGTGGCCCTGCTGACCCTCATGGCCCAGATCGGCAGCTTCATCCCCGCCAGCAAGGCCCTCATCGGCATCACCGACCGCATTTTTACCCGCGTGGGCGCCGCCGACGACATCAGCCGCGGCCAGAGTACCTTCATGGTCGAGATGGTCGAAACCGCCAATATCCTCAACCACGCCACGCCGGCCAGCCTCATCATTCTGGACGAAATCGGCCGCGGCACCAGCACCTTCGACGGGCTCAGCCTCGCCTGGGCCGTCGCCGAGTACCTCCATGACACGCCTGCCGTGAAGGCCCGCACTCTCTTCGCCACCCACTATCACGAGCTGACCGACCTGGCCGTCACCAAGACTGGCGTCCGCAACTACAACGTGCTGATTACGGAGCAGGGCGAGCGCATCAGCTTCATGCGCAAGATCGTCCCCGGCGCCGCCGACAAGAGCTACGGCATTCACGTCGCCCGCCTGGCCGGCCTGCCGCGCGACGTCATCCGCCGCGCCGGCGAAGTGCTCGCAAACCTCGAAAACAACGAGTACGAGGAAGAGGGCAAGCCCAAGCTGGCGCAGTCCAAGCGCAAAAAGCCCAAAGACAACCCCGATCAGCCCCTGCTGTTCAATCTCTAGGATCTTCTACGCATGTGGGACATTGCATATACCGTGACACCCGAAAGCTGGCGGCAGGCCGCCGAGGCTCGCTATGATGCCCTCAGCACGCGCTGGCGTCGGTCGCTCTTCGCCGTCTTCGGCCTGTTGCTGCTCGTCGTGTCGTCCGTGGCGCTGGCGCGCCTGGGGCAGGTTGCCGATCCGGCGGTCGTCAAAGTGCTGTTGCCGCTCTTGCTGCTGCAGTTCGTCTTCGGCCTGTTGTTGTTCTGCAACCGCTGGCTGACCGTCGCCATCCACCGCCTGGCGGGCCGCCGCCACCCCAACATGGGCAAAGACCTGCGCTACGCCTTGTCTGTCGAGGGCATTGCCGGCGACCCCCTGGGTACCGAGCAGGTCTATCCCTGGCAGGCGTTCCAGAACGGCAAAAGCCGGGTCACCGCCAAGGGCATCATCCTCATTCACGCCAGCGGCGTCTGCCACTGGCTGCCCGCAACGGCCTTCGCCAGCCCACTGGACTGGCAGGACGCCGCCGCGCTCGCCGAAAACAAGCTCCGCTTCAGCAAAAGGAACCCCTCATGAGCGTCGCTATAGACTCACGGCTATATCTGGTCACCGACCGCTCGCGGCTGGACGGCCGCGATTTCCTCGGCGTCGTCGAAGACGCCATTCGTGGCGGCGTCACCATGCTGCAGTTGCGGGAAAAGGATTGCAGCAGCCGCGAATTTTACGAGCTCGGCCTGGCACTGCGCGAGCTCACCCGCCGCTACCGCGTGCCCTTCTGGATCAACGACCGCCTGGACATCGCCTTGGCGGTGGGGGCCGACGGCCTCCACATCGGCCAAAGTGACCTCCCGGCAGCCGTCGCCAAGAAGCTCCTACCGCCCGGCATGCTCCTGGGCGTTTCCGCCAAGACCGTCGAGCAGGCCATCGCCGCCGAGCAGGCCGGTGCGGACTGCCTGGGCAGTGGCGCTGTCTACCCCACCACCACCAAGGTCATCACCCGCACCCTCGCCCTTGACGAGCTCCGGCGCATCAAGGCCGCCGTCAAGATACCCGTCGTCGCCATCGGCGGCATTACCGCTGACAACCTCGCGCCGCTGATGGCCTGCGGTATCGACGGCGTCGCCGTGGTCTCGGCCATCATGGCGTCACCGCAGCCTGGCGCTGCCGCGCGCACAATCCTCGCCGCCGTGGACCGCCACCGCCAATTCTGAGCCACCGCTGTTCGTAGTATCCCATAGCCAAGCTATTTTCGCTCCATCAGAGGATACAATCACTGCAGGCAGAGGGTTCCCATCATGTCATCACATCTTCGCAAACGCATCCTGATCACCGGCGGCGCCGGCTTCCTGGGCTCGCACCTGGCCGACCGCATGATCGCCGCCGGCCACGACGTGCTCGTTGTCGATAATTTCTACACCGGTACCAAGGACAACATCCGCCACCTGCTCGACAATCCGCATTTCGAGCTGATGCGCCACGACGTGACCTTCCCGCTCTACGTGGAAGTCGACGAGATTTTCAACCTGGCCTGCCCGGCCTCGCCCGTACACTATCAGTTTGATCCCGTGCAGACCACCAAGACCAGCGTGCACGGCGCCATCAATATGCTCGGCCTGGCCAAGCGCGTGAAGGCCAAAATCCTCCAGTCCTCCACCAGCGAAGTCTACGGCGATCCCGATGTGCACCCCCAGACCGAAGACTACTGGGGCCACGTCAATTGCATCGGCATCCGCTCCTGCTATGATGAGGGCAAACGCTGCGCCGAAACGCTCTTCTTCGACTACTGGCGCCAGCACCAGGTGCGCATCAAAGTCATCCGCATCTTCAACACCTACGGCCCGCGCATGCACCCCAACGACGGCCGCGTCGTTTCCAATTTCATCGTCCAGGCCCTGAAAAATCAGCCCATCACCCTCTTTGGCGATGGCCAGCAGACCCGCTCGTTCTGCTACTGCGACGATCTCATTGAGGGCATGATCCGCATGATGAACACCTGCGACGACATCGTCGGCCCCATCAATATCGGCAACCCCGGCGAATTCACTATCCGCGAACTGGCCGAAAAAGTCATCGCCCTCACCGGCTCTAGCTCACAACTCGTCTTCCGGCCACTCCCCCAGGACGACCCCAGGCAGCGCCGCCCCGATATCACCCTCGCCAAGGAAAAACTCGGCTGGGAACCCACCATCCAACTCGAACAAGGCCTCAAAAATACCATCAACTACTTCGACGCCCTTCTCAGCGGCAAGCTGTGGCAGTAATTAACCGGGCACTGCGACACTTGATCCCGTAATACAATGCGTCATGGGAGTAGCAACGTTATGAATGCTGGAGGGGATGGCGCCAATTCGCTTGGTACAACACCGCGATTTTCGTTCCTGATGATCACTTACAATCAGGAACAATACATCGCTGATGCGCTCAACAGCGCCTTGGCGCAGGACTACCCCAACCTCGAAATCATTGTTTCGGACGACTGTTCCAGCGACCAGACCTTTGCCATCGCCACTGACATTGCCAGCAATTACCGCGGCCCGCACAAGATCATCCTCAACCGCAATGAGCCTAATCTCGGCATCGGCGGCAATTTCTACAAGGCCTACACGCTGTCTTCTGGCGAATGGCTTTTCATGGCCGCCGGTGATGACATATCGCTGCCCAACCGCTGCCGCGTTGTCGCCGAGGCCATCCCCAAATACCCCCGCGCGCTGGCCTTCGGTACCAATATCAAGGTCATTGATGGCGACAACACCCTCCGTGGCTACATCGGCATACCTTCGCCGTTGCAACCCGGCGCGGCTCTTGCCTGGCACCGCAGCATCTTCAGCCAGTTCCCAGCGTTGGCTCCAAGCAACAAAATGGAAGACTTTCCCCTGATGACGCGGCCCTTCTTCCTGAATAAGCAACTGGTGATGCTGCCAGAAGTGGCCTTGCATTATCGCATTGACGGCCACAGCTTTACCGGTATAAATCGCAATACGGCACTCAAGGTCATGCGCTATAAGGTGGTCCTTACTGACATGACCGTGGCCTGCGTCGAACAGCGCCTCCGTGATCTGGACTACGCTGAGCAACATTGGCGCGTGAACCACGCTGACAATCTTCGCGCGCGCTTTGCCTGGATGTTGCGCAGCATGCAACGCGAAAAAATATCCTATGAAAAAGCCGTGCAAATTATGGAAGCACCCTATTGGCAACGATTTCTTTATGTCATGCGGCCATCGTCGCTGATATTTCATCGCTCTGTTTTTAGCCGGCTCCGCACCGTCTTATCCAGCATGCCTCTGCTCATCGCGCTGAAACGCCTTTGGGGCCAGAGCGAGATACGCTATATGAGCACCTTGGTTGACGAGATCCTTCCCGAAAAACGGGACGCCATCGTCATTTCCACCGAGTTTTTTCTCAACGATCCGAGCTGCGACTGCTATGTCAGTGCCTTTCCCGAGTCGTTCTACCAAGAAGACAGCGGCCGACTTAACTGACTCGGTGCCCAGGGCCGGCGAGCTGGGCAGGCTCCATAGCCTCACTCTGGCATTTGAGCGCTGAAAGCGCTTCTGCCGCTTCGCGGCCAGGGATGCCTGGCGCGCGCCAGGCTCCGCCTGCTGACATCTGGCGACGGCGCGGGCTGAAAGCCCGCACCACGGCTGGGACACGGGCGTGCCTAGGGCCGCCTGTTGCTCTACCGCTCAATTATCAATGACTGAGCGATTACCGGGCGATTGGCATTTGTCTATCCTGGCGCTTTTTATACCGTGTTGGCGGGTTACATTAAAAGATTTTCCGGCCCGTCTCCGTTGCCGGTCGCATTTTGCCTGCGGCGCGGGCTTTTACGCCTCCAGGAGTGAAAAGAGTCTGTCATGTCAGAACGTCCCATTACGCAGATACAGCGTGCCTGCGCCGGCGAGATCACGTCGGCGATAGCGCAGGTCGCGGCCAGTGAATATCGCGAGGCGGAAGAGATCCGCGCGCAAGTTGCCGCCGGCACCATCGTCATACCGGCGAATATCAACCACGTCCACTTGCAGCCCATCGGCATTGGTCGGTTGTTGCGGACGAAGATCAACGCCAACATCGGCAATTCGTCCTTGTCGAGTTGTCCGCGCCAGGAGTTGGAGAAGCTCGAAAACGCGTTGAAGTACGGCGCCGACACTGTGATGGACCTCAGCACCGGCAGCAACATCAGCGGCATCCGCCAGCAGATCATCGCGCACAGCCCGGCGCCCATCGGCACCGTGCCGGTGTACGAAGCGCTGTCCCGCGCCGGCGGCGCCGATGGGCTCAATGACGAGCTTATCCTGCAGGTCATCCAGGAGCAGGCCGAGCAGGGCGTGGACTACATGACCATCCACCCCGGCATTCTCCTTGCTCACATCGAATACGCCAAGAAACGCCTATTGCGCATCGTCAGCCGTGGCGGCTCCATCATCGCCCGCTGGATGAAAAACAACCAGCGCGAAAATCCCTTCTATACCAACTTCGACAAGATACTCGAAATTTGCCGGAAGTACGACGTTACGCTGTCGCTGGGCGACGGTATGCGTCCCGGCTGTCTGGCTGATGCCAGCGACGAAGCGCAGTTCGCGGAGCTCGACACCCTCGGCGAGCTCGTTCGCCGCAGTCGCGCGGCCGGCGTGCAGGCCATGGTGGAAGGCCCCGGGCATATCCCCTTCGATGAAATCGAGATGAACATGAAGCGCGAGCGCGAGCGCTGCGACGACGCGCCCTTCTACATCCTCGGGCCGGTCGTGACCGACTGCGCGCCGGGCTACGACCACATCACCAGCGCCATCGGCGCAACCATGGGCGCCTACCACGGCGCCGCCATGCTCTGCTATGTCACGCCGAAGGAACACCTGGGATTGCCCAATGCCGAGGACGTCCGCAACGGCGTCATCGCCTACAAAATTGCCGCGCATGCGGCGGACATCGCTCTGAAACGCCCCCACGCCCGCGACCGCGATGACGCCATCAGCCGTGCGCGCGCGGATTTCGACTGGGAAGAGCAGTTCGATTTGGCGCTGGACCCTGACCGCGCCCGCGAACTGCGCGCCGAGGCTCTTGCCGAATCCGGCAAGCCTGCCAATCACGACCAGCACGCGCAGTACTGCACCATGTGCGGACCGGACTTCTGCTCCATGCGCATTAGCAAAGACCTGTAAGCCTGAGACGCTTAGGGGGCGCTCGATAATTGCATTTGCTGCTATAACCCCGGTACGCTGAAAGCGCGCAACCCCTGGAATGCGTCTCCCCCTCCTGAAGAAAAAACCTTGCGAGGGTGCGATATAGTAAGCCAGAAACGTGAGTTCCATTGCCCCTTCGGCCCCAGTCAGCTGCGCCGACTGGGGCCGAAGGGGCCGAGGAACACGGCCATAATGGGCGTCATACCCAGGGCGGCGCGCGCTTTCAGCGCTGCTTGCCCTGGGCTGGTATGTTTCGCGCTTTCAGCGCTTCTGCCGCTTCGCGGCTAGGGATATCTTGGCCGATGGCAAGGTGTTACATGAAAGAACGTTTGCACGGCAAAGTGTAAACGAAATATGTGAACAACTCCTTAGCCTGCCTGCGGCGGGCCTTGTCGCAACGTCCGCAGGCGTTTTTCCGCCTGTCGCCATAGTGCCAGCAGGGGCACGGCTGCAAGAAATCCTAGCTGTGGCGTGAAATACAGGGTGAAACGCCCGTCGTTGTCATTGAAGGTGAGGGCGACAATCAAGGCGTGGCCCAGGATGATCATGATGGCCAGCTGGCTGGCTGCTTCCTTCCAGCTCATTCCAGCGCCAGCGCCGGCCAGCAGCAGCAGCGGTAGGTAGATGGCGATTAGCAAGGCGTTGTGCGCCAGGGAATAGCCGGGGCGCACACGCAAAAACAGCACCCCGACCCGCTTCAAGGCCAGCCAGCCGCAGGCCAAGGGATGACGCGCCACATACTTTAGCGCATCGCCCAGCGTGGCGTCGTATTGCCCATGATCGGGCATGGCTACGCGCCATAGGTCTTCCTGCCAGACCACCTCGCCGCTGTACAGCCGGGCGAAAGGCCCTTCTTGCTCGATGCGCTTGCGGAAGTTACTGCCACTTAGGGCAATGATTACAAATACCAGGCACACTCCCACGGCCGCCAGCAGGCGCACACGCAATGGCCACGTCGCGCTGAAAAGCCAAAAGAGCAGGGCGATCGGCGGCAATATCCAGCCGTTGGGACGAATCAGCGCCATGAGAAATAACAGCGCCAGTACGCCCGCAAACGCCGGCGCCTGCCGCCATGGCCGGGCGGTTTCGCTTGCTGCTGCCAGTGCCGTCGTTTTTGCGTGCTGCCGCGCCCACAGGCACAGGAACATCGCCACACACACCGCGTTGATGTAGAGCGATTCCGTCATGATGAAGCAGTGCCAGAACGCGAACTCGGGGTTGCCGGCGTATATGCCGCCGCAGAGCAGGGCCAGGCGCCAGCCACTGCCATGCCAGGCGATGCGCATCAGCACATACAGGCCCAGCAGCCCCGCCAGCACCTGCGCCAGCACAACGCCGTTCAGGCCCAGGCCGCTCTTGATGCTCAACGCCACGATGGCGATATAGCCAATGTAGGACCGGGTGAGACCCGCCGTGCCCCGGCCGGCCGCAAGCTGCTCGCCGCCGGATATGTAGCGATAGCTGTCCCCGCTGAAACGGATGCCCGCCGGGCTGTCCTCACGCCAATGCGCTGGACCGCTGTAGCCGCCGGCGGCAAATACGTCCGGCCGCAGGAGCGCAAAGACGGTGAATGCGCTCATGATTGCCGCGCAGACGATATACGACCACCAGAAGAATTTCGTCGTGGGCTTGCCCATAGGTATGCTCTTTCCAGCTCAACTCACTCTGCGACTCAGCGTTGATTAGCGCGGCGTTTCAGGGCATTTTTGCGATCGGCCAGATAGACCAGGAACAGCCGCAGCCACGCCGAGAGCTTCAGCGCCGCCAGTGCCGGCCATGGCACGTGCCGGTACTCGCGATAATACAGCCACTGGCCAGCCAAATGCGTCTTCACCAGCGCCAGATTCGACCTGTGCTTGCTTGTCGTATTGCCGACGAAATGGCGTATTCGCACAGCCGGATAATAATAGACCGCCTTGCCTACACGTCGCAGGCGCTCGCTAAGAATCTCCTCCTCAAAATACAGGAAGGTCCGCGCGTCGAACATGCTGGCGGCTAGAAAATCCGCCGTCCGCAGCATATGAAAACAGCCACCGACGATATAGGCTTCGCCGGCCTCGCGAGGCCGTTCCGCGGAGGCCGGCGGCGAGAAAAAGCCCGCGCCGACGAAGGGAATGAGCGCGTTGATGAGGATGCTTCTGCCGACCGTCGTCGCTTCGTATTCCGGCCCCTGGTCGTGTTCATTGAGGTCAATCACCCGCGGCCCAATGCAGCCCACGGCGGGCATTTCGTCCAGCTTGGCGCCCAGTTGTTCGACCACGTCCGGCGTCAGCAACTCGATGTCGTCATTGCTGAACAGCAGCTTGTCGGTCTCCGGAAAATGCCTGAGGAGGAATTGCACGCCGAGGTTGTTGCCGCGGGCGTAGCCGAGGTTGTCCGGGCTGTGAATCACAAAGAGCCCGCTGCTGCGGTCCACGGTCGCTGCGTCAATAGCCGTCACCGCCGTGCCCAGCGCGGTGGCGATGCGCTCGGCCGATGCCAATGGGCTGCCGACATCCACAATTACCACCCGGTGTTCGCAGCCGACTTTGCTCAGCTCCTGGCTGACGTAGCGCAGGACCTGCTCATACGATTTGTAAACGAGAACGATAATGCCTGTCATGGGGCCACGTGCTGCTAGATGAAATGATGTTTGGGGCAATGGCTGATGTAGTTGCGCCTCAGGGCGCCTGCAGTTGCCGGTAAATGTCACTATAACGCCGGGCAATGGCGGCGGCGGCGAAGCGCGCGGCATTTTTACGGCCGGCGGCGACGAGTCTCCGTCGGTAGTCGTCGTCGCCGATGACGCGGTCGATGGCGGCGCGGATCGCCGTGGGATTATCCGGATCGACGAGGGCCGCGGCGGCTGCGCCGGCGGTGTCCGGCATGGGCTGCCGGTTGGAGGTCACTACGGGGCGGCCAGTCGCTTGGGCCTCAATGATCGGCATGCCGAAGCCCTCGGAAAGCGACGGAAACAGCAGTAAATCGCATTGCTGGTACTCGGCAATGATGTCGCGGTCGCTGAGATTCCACGCATTGCTGTAGTCGATGCGGCGCGCGGCCAGTCGCGCGCGCTGCTCGTCGTTGAGCTGGCCGATGATCCGCAGCTGGCAGGGCAGCCCCGCCAGCGCGTCGATGCTTCGCAGGAGATTCTTGTTCGCCGTGACATTGAAATGCAGGATGCGCGGGCGGGTCGAGCAGAAAGGCTTTTCGCAAAAGACGAAATCTTGGCTGAGCGGATCGGGAATGACGACGATTTTGTCCGGTCTGACGCAGCCCAGCGCGAGGAGTTCTCGCTTGGTTTGTTCCGAGATGCAGGTGACGATATCACAGCGGCGCAGAGGCCAGTCGAACCACAGTTTTTGGACCACGCGGCGGCGCCAGCCGTGCAGTTGCGTGAGCATAAGCAGGTCGTGCACGGTCAGGACCACTCGCCGGCCTGGCAAGGCCAGCACGCAGTAATGGACGTCGCCGGTAACATGCACCAGCCGACCGCAGTGGCGGAGGCACCACAGTAGATTGCGGACGATGTCCGGTAAGCGCCAAGGCCCCGCCGGCACCTGCAGCCAGCGCGTCTGTATAGTCGCCGGCAGCGCGTCGGCCACGATCTGGAAAACCCGCTCAATGCTGTAAGTGCCTGGACGCCGGCGCAACAACAGGTCAACCGGAATGACGTCTTCCGGCTGCTGCCCGCCGAGTTGCTCAGTGTCCGAGTGCATGGTCGTGGTCGTTTCTCCCGCGCCGACGCGGCGCGACCGGCGTTTTGTTCAGAGTCGCAGGGCGATATCCTGGAAATCGCCGTCGTAGCCGATGCTGCGGAGGAAGTCGAAGTGTGGATTGAAGAAGCCGAGTTTGAAGAGGCTGTGGGTATCGCTGCCGAAGCTGATTTTGACTCCGGCGTCGAGGCATTTGCGGAAGAATTCGGGTGACGGCCGGTTGTGATGGAAGCTCAGTTCGGCGGCCACGTTGTAGCGTTTGAGCATGGCCACCATGGTATCGAAGGTGTGTGCGGGTTTGCAGCCGACGCCGTCCCAGGTGAAGACCCGGTAGGGATGGGCAATGGCCCGGATGACGCCCGTAGCCATGAGCTTCTCGGCCATGAATAGAAACTGGTCGGGAGCCTCCGGGGCCTTCGGGTCGTCGAGAAAATGGATGGAGCCGATGAGGAAATCGAGGTTCTGTCGCAGACGGTCATTGATGAGCAGCTGGCCATTGTGGTCGATGTCCACTTCCAGGCCGCTGAGGAAGCGCGGATCGCTGGCGACCATGTCCTTGACGTGCTGGAGGTAGGCCTCGCTGCGGTCGTTTTCCGGCGGGCGGACCGGGCTGCCGCGGAACCAGTCGCGAATGCTCCAGTAGTCGCGCGCGGTGAAAAAGAGATGGCCGGAGTGCTCGGTGACGGCCACGCGCTCGATATTGAGCATGTCCATCAGCCGGCGCTCGATGGCGACATCGAGATCATCACAGCAGTAGGCGAAGCGGCTGTGAGTGTGGCAGTCATGCACGGGCTGGTCATGGCGCAGCTTGATCGTGCGGAAGCTGCAGCGGCCGTCGTCAGCCAAGGTCGCCAGCTGGAACGGGTAGGGACTCTCGCAAAGCCCTGGCACGCCGTGGTAGCTGCAGCCGCCGTCGTGCAGCGTGGGCAGGCCGAGATGGTCGTGGCCCGAGATGCTTAGAGCGATGCCCAGGCGGCGGTACTGCGCGCAGAGCTCCGCGGCGTTGACGTAGCCACAGCGGCTGTCGCCGGCGCCCGGCGGAAACAAGGGCAGGTGCTGCAGCGCGACCACCCGGCCGCGGAAGTCCCGGCAGAGGCGCTCCGTGCGCGCGATGTCTGCCGGCAGGCGTTCGGCGTTGTCGCCCGGACGCGTCGGATCCGCAAAGGGAATCACCCGTACGCCCGGCAGGTCAAGGTGCTCCGGCAGAGGAAATATCTCTGCGAAGGCATCGCGATTCTGGTCGCGATCGCCGGGGATGACGACGTAGGGGCAGGGCAATTTGTCCAGGATCGCTTTGACGATGCCCAGGGCGCCGCGGGTGTCGCCATCGTCCACCACGACGTCGCCAGCGACGCAGAGCAGGTCAATGCCGCCAGTGATGTTCACGTACTCGACAATGCGCTGTAGGAGATAGCGCGCTTCCGGCAACCACGTACAGTGCTGGCGGCCGCTGGCCTGTAGGGCAAAATGGGGATCGGCAACAAGAGCGATGGTCGTGGGCATGGTTCTTCCAAAAACAAAGATGGGTAAACACTGAAAACAGGCCGCCCCGGCGGCTCCGTGCCGCGCCGGGGCGGGGCGGAAAGGCAATGTCTTCTGCCGCCGGGACGGCGGCGCTCCCAGGATGGCTGCTGCCGGGACGGCGGCGCTCCCAGGATGGCTGCCGCCGGGACGGCGGCGCTCCCAGGATGGCTGCCGCCGGGACGGCGGCGCTCCCAGGATGACTGCCGCCGGGACGGCGGCGCGCCGGGGCGGGGCGGAAATGAAGCCATAATATACAGGCGCGGGCCTAAAGAATGCGCGTGGTTTCAGTCGGCCGGGGCACTTTTACCACCAGGATGCGCACAATGCTGGCACTTTCGTTGTACCAGCAATGCGGAATGCGCGCCGGGCTGTCAATCAGGGTGTCGGGGCCGACCTCCTGTTTCACGTCGCCGATCTCCACAATGCCCGTGCCCTCCAGCACATAGAAAAACACGTCCACCGGCGTGATGTGGCGCTTCAGCGATTGCCCGGGCTCCAGCGTGATGTGCATCACCTGGGCATGCTCTGTGTCGTACAATTTCCCGACCTGCACTTTGTGCGGATTCTCTACGCTCGGGACTTTCTTCGCATGCACTATCTTCATCGCCGGCCTCCTTGCTCTGAATACCCGAAACTCGACGCGAACCATTTGGCAGCGACCGTCTGCCCCATGGGGATCGGCCGCGCCCTGAACATACACGGCCGCAACAGGAAACGCAAACCGGGCGAAACGATGGCCTTCTTCGCGGACGGATCCGACGGATCTGTCTTATTGTCTTGTTTTCGCGGACGGATCGGACGGATCCGACGGATCGGACCGATCCGACGACTAGATCAGTCCGATCAGTCCGATGATCCGTCCGATGATCTTAACTTAATGACTTCCCTGGCGCCAGTTGTTTCAACCAAAACAGCCTTTTGTCATCGCGGTATTTCATCGCCGCGAAGCGGCAGAAGCGCTGAAAGCGCGAAACATACCCAGCCCAGGGCAAGCACGCTGAAAGCGTGCGCCGCCCTGGGGACAACGCCAACTATGGCCGTGTTCCTCGGCCTCTTTGCCCCCAGTCGGCGCAGCTGACTGGGGGCAAAGAGGCAATGGAACTCATTGACTGCTGCAGTATTGCGCGCTGCAACCCATCGTCGAAGCTCTTTTAGCCCGCCCCTTCAGGGCTCGTTGCGGGTGGGGCCCTTACCCAGGGCGTCGCGCCGCCTTCGGCGTCGCTTGCCCTGGGCTTTCTTAGGTCGCGCCTTCGGCGCTCAAAACCTCGGCGAATGGTCAAGCGAACAGTCACAAACCAACTCATCGCCAACCATTGCCAGTACACTAAGTGAAGAGCATTGGTCTGACCCGTCTGATCGGCGGCCTTATTCGCTGGCTAATCGGGCGGCAAAAGCGGCCCGTGAGGCTGCCGCGCTCCTGCCGCCAGCATGCCGTTATCAGGCAAATAAAGCTGCAACATATTGCAATATCACATAGTTGTGTTATAGTATTTCGTTCACAAATTATTTCACAACAAATTTTACTGGGAGTTGCTCATGTCAACTGGCATGACTTCTGACGACGCGTTTTATGCCGATTGCAGTTTACGGATCTTGCGGGCGATGCGTCGGATCATCCGCGCGGTTGACCTGCATTCCCGTGAGTTATACAGCAGCTTGCAGATCACCACGCCGCAGATGGTCTGTTTGTACAGCATAGCGACTGAGCGCGGCATCACGTTGACGCAGCTGGCTCGTCAAGTCAGTCTGAACGCCAGTACGGTCACGGGCATTGTTGACCGCCTGGAGGCGCGCGGGTTGGTTCGCCGCGAACGCGGCACGCACGATCGGCGGAAGATCACCTTGGAACTCACGGCTGCCGGCCGGCGTTTTATCGCCGCGGCGCCGCCGCTGTTGCAGGATCGTTTTTCCGAGCGGCTTCGCGCCTTGCCGGAGCTGGAGCAGGTGACCATCGCCTTGTCTCTGGAACGCGTTGTGGAAATGATGGAGGCCGGGAATATCACGACCTCGCCGCATTTGCTCCTCAATCCCGATGGCAATGCACCAGAAGCACAATCACAATGAGCCGGCTGTGGCCGGCCCGAACGAAACAAGCAGAAAGAAGGGCCGATGACGATTCAAGGAATAAACACAGAAAACACTCAATCACTTGCCAATAACCGCATTGAAAAATCTAAGTGGCAGGACTGGCGCTGGCAGATGCGCCATTGTGTCCGCGATGTCGGCAGCTTCGAACGGCTGTTGGGCATCAAGCTCGACCAGGCCGAACGGGACGCCTTCCACCAGACCGTATCGCGCTTCCCGATGTCCATCACCCCCTACTATCTCTCACTGATAGACAAGGACAACCTGGTCAACGACCCCATCTTCATGCAGAGCTTCCCCAATCATCAGGAGCTCATTATTCACCAGTCGGATATGGCCGACCCCCTTCATGAAGACAAGGACAGCCCGGCGCCCTGCGTAACTCATCGCTACCCCGACCGCGTGCTCCTCCTCGTCAGCAATACCTGCGCCATGTACTGCCGGCATTGCACCCGCAAACGCCGCGTCGGCGATCTGGACAGCATCCCCGACAAGGAAACCATTAGTCAGGGCATTGACTACATCCGCCGCACACCGCAAATCCGTGACGTGCTCCTCAGCGGCGGTGACCCTTTCCTCCTCAGCGACGACTATCTCGACTGGATTCTCACCGAGCTGCGCGCCATCAAGCACGTCGAAGTCATCCGCATCGGCACGCGCACGCCAGTAGTGCTGCCCCAGCGCATCACTGACGATCTGGTGACCATGCTGAAAAAGCACCACCCGCTGTGGATCAACACCCATTTCAATCACCCCAAAGAACTGACCAAGTCCTCCTGTCGGGCCCTGGCCAAGCTGGCCGACGGGGGCATCCCGCTGGGCAACCAGTCGGTGCTCCTGGCCGGCGTCAACGACTGCCCGCGCATCATGCGGGTGCTGGTGCAGAAACTCGTCGCCAATCGTGTGCGGCCTTATTACCTGTACCAGTGTGATCTCTCTGAGGGCCTGGGCCATTTCCGCACGCCGGTGGGCAAGGGCATCGAGATCCTGGAGAGTCTCATCGGCCACACCAGCGGCTTCTGCGTGCCGACCTACGTCATCGACGCACCGGGCGGCGGCGGCAAAATACCGGTCATGCCCAACTACCTCATCAGCTGGTCGACCAATAAAGTCGTGCTGCGCAACTACGAAGGCGTCATTACGACCTACCGCGAGCCCGATTCCTACGAACAGGCCTTCTGCGACCGCAACTGCGCGTCCTGCGATCTGCAGCTGAATCTCGACAGCGCCAATGAACAAGAGCTCCTCGGCGTCGAAATGCTCCTCTCCGATAGCGACGAGACCATTTCGCTCATCCCCAAGGGCAATGAGCGCTACGAACGCCGTAACTGACCCGCAGCCGCGCAACCCCGGCATGCCGCACAACCCCGGCATTTACTAGTATCCACCAAGGGAGAGAGTCATGGCGACACTCGATTATGTCATTTTCTGCATGTACCTCATGGGCGTCTTCGGTATCGGCGTCTACCATTTTTTTCGCAATAAAAGCGCCGAGGACTACTATGTTGGCAGTCGCTCCATCAAAGCGCCCTACGTCGGCCTGTCCATTGTGGCGACCGATGTCGGCGGCGGCTTTTCCATCGGCTTGGGCGGCGTGGGCTTCCTCATGGGCCTTTCCGGCAGCTGGTTGCTCTTCACTGGCCTTGTCGGCGCCTGGCTCAGCGCGGTATTCATCATTCCCCGCATCAAAGCCATCGACGCCGAAAAGGGCATGCTGACCTACCCGGATTTTCTCCGCAACCGCTATGATCACCGCGTGGCGCTGGTGGCTGCGGCCATCTCCGGCATTGGCTATCTCGGTTTCACTGCCGCGCAGATGCTCGCCGGCGCCAAACTGGCTTCGGCGACCATCCTGCAAAGCAATCCCTTCGGGATGGAACCGCAGATGTTCGCGCTGCTGATCATCGCTGTCGTCACCATCGGCTACACCGTGATTGGCGGCCTCAAGGCGGTCATTTACACCGATGCGGTTCAGTGGGGCGTGCTCCTGGGTGGCCTGCTCTTTGTGATGATCCCCGTCACGGTGTACAAGCTCGGCGGCATGAGCGCCATTTACAACGCCCTGCCTGACGAGTTCTTCTCGCTTACCAACATCAGCGCTATGACCTTCTTCAATTGGATGATCACCATCGTGCCCATCTGGCTGGTCGCCATGACCCTCTACCAGCGCATGTACGCGTGCAAAAACACCAAGGAAGCGCAGAAGGCCTGGTATATCGCCGGCGTCTTCGAATATCCCATCATGGCCTTCACCGGCGTCTTCCTCGGCATGTGCGCGCGTATGGTCTATCCAGAAGCCGATGCCGAAATGGGCCTGCCCATGCTCATCCGCGATATGCTGCCCATTGGCGTCACCAGCATCGTCATTTCGGCGTATTTCTCGGCTATCATGTCCACCGCCGACAGCTGTCTCATGGCATCTTCCGGCAATCTTGTCACCGATGTGCTCGAACGCTATGTCTGGAAAAAACTGGACATGCGCGCGTCCGTGCGCCTGTCCATGCTGGCAACGCTCGTCATCGGCATCGCCGCCGTGGCTCTCGCCCTGTGGTTCACGACCGTCCTCGACGCCATTCTCTACGCCTACGGCTTCATGGTTTCGGGACTCTTCGTCCCGACCCTCGGCGCATATTTCTGGCGCCGCGGCACCGCCACCGCCGCTATGATCGCCATGCTCGCCGGCGGCATCTTCAATCTCCTCCTCGCCAGCAAGCTGTTGCGATTGCCCGAAGTCATCCAGAACATCGGCTTCGACTTCAGCGTCTACGGCATTCTGCTATCGGCCATCTGCTACGTCGGCGTGTCGCTGATCTGGCCGGAAACGCCGACCGCCGCCGAATGCTGCCCAGACAGCCTGGCGGGCAACGCAAAGGAACCGACATCATGACCGCGATAAATACAATAGACAGCGCCCTGACCACCAGCGACCGCGTGGAAAAACTCGCCGGCGCAACGGTCCAGCACGGCCCGTACAACCGCCGCGCGTACTTGATGAAGCTCGGAAAAGGCACGCCCCGCAATGTCCTGCCGGCACTGCTCGATCTCTGCAAAAAACAGCGCTACAGCAAGATTTTCGCAAAGGTCCCCGCTAAACACGAAGAAGCCTTCGGCGAGCTCGGCTTCCAGACCGAGGCGCGCGTGCCGCAGTTCTTCAAAGGCCAGGAAGACGCTGTCTTCCTAGGGCTCTATCTGGACCCCAAACGCCGGCAGCCCAAAAACGAAGACGCCCTACGGCAGATCCGTCGCCTCGCCCGCGCCAAAACGCCACGCCCGGCGCCGGCAACGCCACCCGATCTGGTCGTGCGCCGTTGCGCAGCGGCGGACATTCCCGCCATGGCCGCTGTGTACGCCCAGGTCTTCGACACCTATCCGTTCCCCATTTCCGACCCGGATTTCATCGCTGATACCATGGCATCGCATGTCGTTTATTTTGGCGTCTGGCGCGACGGCGTCCTCCAGGCGCTCTCCTCCGCTGAAACGGACCGCGATGACCTCAATGTGGAAATGACCGACTTCGCGACCCTGCCCGAATTCCGCGGCAATGGCTACGCCACGCTGCTCCTGGCAAAGATGGAAGTCGCCATGCGCAAAGAAGGCATCCGCACGGCCTACACCATCGCCCGCGCGGCATCAGCTGGCATGAATATCACCTTCGCCAGACAGGGCTACCACTACGCCGGCTGCCTCGTCAATAACACCAATATCTGCGGCGGCATCGAAAGCATGAACGTCTGGCACCGTACCCTCAAAACCGGCGCGTGAACCGACGGCATGCCGCGCCGCACGGCATGCCGCGCCGCACGGCATGCCGTGCGGCTACGGAGATTGCGTCATCGCGTCTTTTTATCGGCGGCGTGACTTGCCGCATCGCGGCAAGACATGCCGCCATTCTTTCTTGCCTTTTTCTTCTTCGCGTCTTCGCGTCTTCGCGCCTTCGCGTCTTCGCGTGAGGCAAAAAAGATGGGCGGCCACATAGGTCCGCCCCTACGCGCCTTCGCGCCTTCGCGTGAGGCAAAAAAGAAGGGCGGCCACACCGGTCCGCGCCTACGGATGTCAGCCGCAGACGAGCGGGTCTTTCTTATGTGCTTCGGCGATAGCCTCGGCGAGGGCGTCGATTTCAGTGTAGGTGCCATCGTCGGGCATGCCCTTCTGGAGGATCGTCCCCAGCACTTCCACCTTCAGGTTGGAGATTGCGCCGGCGATCTGTTCGATGGCCTTGCTGCTCCAGCCGTAGCTGACCAGCACAGCCGCGTACTTGGCTTTTGGGCGCAGCATATTGGCCAATTGCGCCGCGTAGAGGGCCATGGGATGCGGCCCGATGTGCACCGTCGGCGTTGCGACCACGATAGTCGCCGCATCCACCAACGTGATGGCCAAGGCGCCGATGTCGGTTACCGAAAGATCGAAGAGATGCACTTTGACGCCGCGTTTCACCAATGAGTCCGCCAGGCGCTTGACCATCAACTCCGTGCTGCCGTGCATGCTGATGTAGGGGATGACGACCTCATTCTTGATGCCCGGCGATACCCAGTCGCGATAGGCGTCAATGATGAATGACGGATCGTCATAGACCGGCCCGTGGCTGGGCGCGATGATGTCTATCGGCAGGGCGCTGATCTTGTCGAGGTTCTTCTGGATGACATTGCGGAAAGGCATCATGATCTCGGCAAAATAGCGCTTGGCGGCCTCGTAGGTCCGTCCGCGATTGGTGACGTAGAGATCGCTGGTCGCCAGGTGTGACCCCAGGAAGTCGCAGCTGAAAAGACAGCGCTCTTCCGGCAGGTAAGTCACCATTGTTTCGGGCCAGTGCACCCACGGCGTGTAGATGAACTGCAATGTCTTGTCGCCCAAAGACAGCGTCTCACCGTCCTCAACCACCTTGATGCGTTCCTTGGCGACATGCAGGTGGCTGATCAGCATCTCCTCGGCCTTGCGGCTGCAGAGCAGCGTCGCCGCCGGGTAGCGTTCCAGCAACAGCGGCAGCAGGCCCGAATGATCCTGCTCGGAATGCTGCGAGATGATGTAGTCGAGCTTCTTGACGTTTGCCAGCGGCCCGAGCAGGTCGTCGGCCTTGGCCGGGTCGGTCGTATCAATCAGCGCCGTGGCTTTCGAGCCTTCCACGAGATAGGCGTTGTAGCTGGTGCCGTCGGGCAGCGGTATGAGCGAATCAAACAGCCGGCGTTCCCAATGCACCGTGGCAATGAGCTGAATACCTTTGCGAATCTCACGAGCAATCATGATGCACTCCTTTCACGAGTGGACGAATGATGCACACGGCGGTAAACCCCACGTCAGGCGTTCCCGGCCATGGCTATTGAACGCGGAAACAGAATGTTGTTCTCCAAATGGATGTGTTCATGCAGGTCGTCTTCGAGCTCGCGCAGCGCGTCGTACAGCGCCATGAAAGTCGGGCAGGCATCCGCCGGCGGCGCGTAGCCGCCCGTCAAAGCCCGCATTTGCGCCAGTGCGGCGCCGGCCGCTTCGTGTTCAGTCTCCATCTGGCGAATGGGATTCAGGACGGTCCCGCAGTGCATGGTCGGCGGCTCGTCGTGCCGCAGTCGCGCCATTTCCAAACGGCGAATGAAAGGAAACAGCACCTGCTCCTCTTTCTGCAGGTGTGGCAGCAGATCGCTCTGCAGAGCCTGAAACAGCGTTTGCAGTTCGCGTAGCATCTGGCCGTGGTGTTCGCCGTGCGCCCGCAGTACTTTTGCCAGCAGGCCCTCTATACGCTGCAGCGCCTCGCGCGTGTAGCTGTGGTGGGTGTACTCAATGTGATTGACCAGCTTGGTCAGCGCTTCGGCCGCCCACGAGGGCTTCGTCGCCTCGCCGGATGCCGTCGTTGCCGCAATCGCCTGTTCCAGTGCCGCCAAGAGCGCAGCCATGTCCGTGCCGGCCTTGGCCGCCGCGTCCTGCAGGGTGCGCGCGCCACCGCAGCAGTAGTCGACACCGCGTTCTTCAAGTACCCGTCGCGTCGCGGGGTAGTTGCTGACGATATCGCCAATCGCTGTCGTCGGACCTATTTTTTGCAGTGTCATAGCGCAGCCTCCTTTTTCATTGTGGCTGATGCGCCGGGGCGCTTTGTCCCGCCGGAGCCGGCGGCGTTGCCTTCGTTCGCAGCAGCCGCAGACCGTTGGCGACCACCAGCAGCGTGGCGCCGGTGTCGGCCAATATGGCCAGCCACAGCGACGCCAGACCCGCGATGGTCAGGATAATAAACAGCGCCTTGAGTCCCAACGCAAAACCGATGTTCTGTTTGATGACGGCCAGCGTCCGCCGCGAGTGCCCGATCAGCCACGGCAGCCGGGTCAGATCGTCGCCCATCAAGGCGATGTCGGCTGTTTCCAGCGCCATATCCGAGCCCATGGCGCCCATGGCGATACCGAGCGTCGCGGCGGCCATTGCCGGCGCGTCATTGATGCCATCTCCGACCATGGCGACCCGCCGATGTTCCCGAACCATGCCGCCGATGGCGGCGACTTTGTCTTCGGGAAGCAGCTCGCTGCGCCATTCGTCTACCCCGGCGGCGACAGCGACGGCGCGGGCGCTGCCTTCGTTGTCGCCCGTAAGCATGACGATGGGCTTGACCCCGAGCGCGTGCAAGGCGGTGATGACGGCGGGCACCTCCGGCCGCATGCCGTCGGCGATGCCGATCAGGCCGCAGACATGCTGGTCGTTGCCGATGGCGACGGCGGTGTGGCCGGCGTCTTCCAGATCGAGCATCAGGCGGTGGATCTCCGGCGTTTCCTGGCCCTGTTCGTGCATGAAGCGGTGATTGCCCAACCAGAAACGGCGGCCATCAAGGAGTCCTTCGACGCCCTTGCCCTTGCTGGCGCGCAGGTCGACGGCCGGCGGGACGCGCAGGCCACGCGCTGCGGCTTCGCGGAGGATCGCCCGCGCCAGGGGATGCTCGCTGTGTGCCTCCAGGGCCGCCGCGCGGGCCAGGAGGCCATCGGCGTCGTGTCCATTGAGGGGCAGGCATTGCTGCACGGCGGGCTGCCCGTGGGTGATGGTGCCGGTCTTGTCCATGGCCACCGCGCGCAGGCGACCGGCGAGTTCCAGGAAGGCCCCGCCTTTGATCAGCACGCCATGCCGCGCTGCCGCCGTCAGCGCCGACACCACGCTCACCGGCGTGGAGATGACCAGCGCGCAGGGACAGGCAATCACTAGTACCACCAGGCTGCGATAAAGCCACGTACCCCATGGCTCACCAAAAAGCAGCGGCGGTAACACCAGCAGCGCCAATGCCAACGCCATCATCAGCGGCGTGTACCAGGCTGCAAAACGGTCCACCCACTGCTGGCTTTGTGCACGCCGGGACTGTGCTTCGCTGATCATGCGCATAATCCGCGCCAGGGTGCTGTCAGCCGCGATTTTCGTGCTGAGCACTTCCAGCACGGCGTCGTGGTTGACGCTGCCCGCATACACGGCGTCGCCCGGTCCCTTGGCGACCGGCATCGACTCGCCGGTCACCGGCGCTTGATTGACCGACGACTCGCCGCGGACGACCTCGCCGTCAAGGGCCACGCGGTCACCTGGACGGATAACGAGCCGCGACCCAACCGGCACTAGCCCCGCCGGAACCTCCCGGATCTCGCCGCTCTCAGGCGACAGCACCCGCGCCGTCGTCGGCGCGAGATTCACCAGGCTGTCGATGGCGCGCCGGGCCCGCTCCACGCTCCAGTGTTCCAGCAGCAGTGACAGGGCAAAGAGGAAGGCCACCGTCGCCGCTTCAAACCACTCGCCGATGGCCATGGCGCCAAGCATGGCGATGACCATCAGCAGATTCATGTCTGGGCGCAGCCGCTGCAACGCCAACGCGGCCTTGGGCATGACCAGCCAGGCGCCAGTCATCGCCGACAACGCATAGAGGATGACGACACTGAGGGGGAAGATGTGGCCAGTGTCGTCCGCGCCGCCGAGAGCGTGCCACGCGCTGCCGTGGTGCAGCCAGTGCACCAGAAAGGCGACGAGGAGTAGCAGGCCGCTGGTTACTGTCAGCAGCAGTTGGCCATGGCGTTCCCACAGTGTGCGCTCGTCGCGCGCCAGGCGTTGCGACCACGGCCGCGCCGTCATGCCCGTGCCGGCTACCGCTGCGATGATGCGCTCGCTGCTCAGCAGCGCCGGGTCAAAAGTCACGCTCATGCGCGCGTTGATGACATCGAATTCTAGGCTGACGACGCCGGCCAGCCCGCCGACTTCGCGCCGCAGGATCGCCACCTCGTCAGCGCAATCCAAACCATGAACCCGATATTGCTCTTGCTGCATGCGGCCTCTTCGTGCAAATGGCCGGAGCGGCCATGAGTGTTCAGGCTCCCTGCGGCTGCGGTGCAGTTACCAGCGCAGCAGCTGCGTGGCCCAGGTCAAGCCGCCCCCGAAAGCCGTCAGCAACAGCAGGTCGCCGCGCTTGATCTCGCCGGCGCGGTTCACTTCGTCCAGTGCGATGCCGATGGTTGCTGCGGAGGTATTGCCATAGCGGCCGATGTTCACATAGACGCGGTCAAGCATGTTCAGCCGCGTCGCCACCGCCGTCAAAATCCGCTCATTGGCCTGATGGGGTATGAGCCAGCGCACTTGCTCGGTCGTCGTGCCGGTCTGCTGCAGCAGTTCGCTGCAGGTATTGGCCATCAGCGCCACGGCCATCTGGAAGGTCTTGGAACCGCCCATGCGGATGTAATGCTGGCGCTCGGCGACGGTCGTTGCGCTCGTCGGCAGGGCGCTGCCGCCGGCGGGGACCTGCAAAATGTCCGCATAACGACCGTCAGCCGAGAGCTTGCTGGCCAGGTAGAAATCCCCGTCGATATCATCGCCCTGGGCCAGCACCACGGCGCCGGCGCCATCGCCAAAGAGCACGCAGGTATTGCGGTCGCTCCAGTCGGTAAAGGCCGAGAGTTTTTCACCGCCGATAACCAGCGCCCGCCGGTAGGACGGCCGGGCCTTGAGTAGCGCGTGGGCGACATCTATCGCGTAAAGCAGGCCGGAACAGGCCGCTTCAATGTCAAAACTCATGCAGGGGCCGGCGCCGAGCTTGGCCTGAAGCAGGCAGGCGGTGTTGGGGAACATCTTGTCAGGCGTGACCGTCGCCACGATGATCAGATCGAGCTCCTCGGGCGCGGTGCCGGCCATATCCAGCGCCCGCCGTGCGGCGTGGTAGGCCAGGTCGCTCGTAGCCATGTCGGCGTCGGCTATGCGCCGTTCCTTGATGCCCGTGCGCGAGATAATCCACTCGTCGCTGGTGTCGACCATCTTCTCCAGGTCAGCGTTGTTCAGAATGCGCTCAGGGACAAACATCCCGGTGCCGGCTATGCGAATGCCCATAATCGTCTAGCTCCTCAAGGAGTCGTTGGCTGTAAGTTATGCGGAGCGCGGAATGCCACTACTGGGACAACACGGAAGCCGCGGTGGCAGGTACACCATGTAGCGCTGCGAACAACTGTCGTTATCTTCCTGTCTGATCAGCCCGGCCTATCACGGCGCGCCCCAATGGCAACGCCGCAGTGACCTCGGCAACGGCCGATCCGCGCTTTGCGAAAAAAAGGCATCTAAAGTTAACTGTTTTTGTCGAAAAATCCAGTTTTCGCCGTTTTGCCGCGCTGGCCCAGTCCACTGCGTCCACGATGTCCACGATGTCCACGATGTCCACTTTTTGGCCTCCCGTGCCTATTCGCATGGAAAGCGGGAAAAGGAACGATACCTTAGGGGGTTTGCGAAATATCCGCCGACATTCTTCCTTACATGGTGATTATTTCATGAAACTTTTGGTCTGCTGTGTTCCCTATGATTCGGGACATTCTGGCGTGTCGGTGTACATCGACCACGTCGTGCGCGCATTGGCGGCGCAGGGTCATGACCTGACGCTGATCACGGAGCACAGCTCCCGCAAGCATTTTGCGGATTACGCGCAGGTCAGTCTGCCGGCGCTGTGTGATAATGCGGTGTTGAGCATGCTCTACTGTCTGTTCGTGCTGCCGTGGCGCATCGTGCGCGGTCGCTATGATCGCCTGCTGATGCTGGCGGCGACGCGGCGGATGGTCGCCTGGTCGCCCTGTCCGGTGGTCGCGGTCGCCCACGACCTCGCTATCTACCACGTGCAGAGCAAATACGACCCAGTGCGGACCTTCTACATCAAGGTGTGTCTGCCTTTTTTTGTACGGCGCGCCTGGCGCGTTGTCGCCATCAGCCGCGCCACCCGCGAGGATCTCATCAGGCACTGGCGCGTGCCGGTCGACAAGATCCGCGTGAACCACAATGGCCTGTCCTTACCGCAGAAACATCGTGACGGCTGGTCGGCCGCGTTAGGCTTGGCTTCAGGCAGGTACATCCTTTACGTGTCACGCATAGAACACCCGGGCAAAAACCACATCAACCTGATTAAGGCCTACGAACAGCTGGCACCGGAGCTCATTGAGCGCTACCAACTGGTGATCGTCGGCGCCGACTGGTCGGGTGCCGAGGCCGTGCACGACTACGCCCGGCAGTCCCCGGCGGCCCTCGGCATTCTTTTCGCTGGCTACATCGCCGCCGAAGATATGGCGGATGCCTATCGCCATGCCGCTTGCTATGTCTTTCCTTCGCGCTTCGAGGGCTTCGGACTGTCTTTGATTGAAGCCATGCACTACGGACTGCCCTGCGCCGCCGCCAATACGTCCTCGCTTAAGGAAATCGGCGAGGGCGTCGCGTTGCTCTTCGACCCCGAAGAGCCGACAGCCATCGCCGAGGCCATCACGGCGCTGCTCACCGACGACGCTGTTCGCGAACGCTGCCGCCAGGACGGCTTCGCCCGCGCCGCCCAATTTACCTGGGAAAAACACGCCCGGCACCTCGTCGGCGACGGCGGCGAGGTCGTGGCCGAAAAAGTGGCCGACGCGTAGGTGGAATGGCTGGCACCGAAACCCCGGCGGCAGTCATGACGTGCCACCCTTGGGAGCGCCGCCGTCCCGGCGGCAGCAGACGTGTTTTGGCCGCCTTGCCTGGGGACGACTGCAGCAGCTGATATCGTCGCGGACCGATCGGACGGATCGGACCGATCGTCGACTTGATCCGTCCGATCGTCGACTTGATCCGTCCGATCCGCTTGCGTTGCTCAGAGATTAGCGACGATGAAGCCGTAGGGGAGCAAATCGACCTTGATGGTCTTGCCCTTGACGGTGAAGTCGGCGCCGCGGGACAGCTCGGGTTCCAAGAAGGGCGACACCGTGTCGTCCAGGCTGACCGTGCCGCTGATGAGCTTGTCGCTGGCGTTGATGATGATCACCATGTCGCCTTCGTAGCCGCGGCGGCGGAAGGACACGATGGCGTCGGCCTGATCGTTCTCCAACCATTCCACCGTGCCGTCAGTGAGGACGCTATTGTCGTGGCGCAGCTGAACGATTTCGCGGAAGAATTCCAGGCGTTCCTGCCCCTCGTTGGTGAGGGCGTTGTGCCAGTGGATGACGAGATTTTTGCCGAAGTTACGGTTGCCGTAGATGCTGTGGCGGTTGCTGTCGGCCACTTCCTGGCCGTTGTAGATGAAGGGCACGCCGTCCATGGTGAAATTGAGCAGCAGAGCGGCTTCGTTGGCGCGGGCGCCCCAGGTGAGTTCGTGGCGCTGGTCGTACTCGTCGTTGCTGATGTCGTGGTTGTCGATGGCACGCAGAAAACGGGCGCCCTTGGGAAATTTGTCCATCATGCCTTGCCAGAAGGCGCGGATGCCGCTGGCTGGCGCTTTTTGGCCGAAGACCTTGAAGAGGGTGCCCTGCCAGCCGAAGCCGTAGTTGACATCGAAGGCGTAGAGCTGATCGTCGACCATGTCGCCTTCGGCGAGCATCATCACGTCGGGCTTGATGACTTCCATGCGTTTGCGGCCTTCCACCCAGAAATCCAGCGGCACCGCCGGCGACACGTCGCAGCGATAGCCGTCCACATCGAATTTCTCGATGAAGTACTCCATGTTTTTCCACAGGTACTCACGGAGGCCGGCGGACTCGAAGTTGAGTTCGGGGAAGTGCCAGCGGCCATTTTTGACCTGGCCTTGCTCGTCGCGTTTGACGAAATCGGGGTGGTCCTTGATGAAGACCGCGTCGGGCCCGCAGTGGTAATAGACCAGGTCGAGAATCACGCGCATGCCTAGCGCGTGGGCCTCTTTGACGAAGAGCAGCAGATCATCATCCGTGCCGTACTCGGGGTCGATCATGTAGTAGTCTTTGACGCGGTAGGGATTTTGGGGATTCTTCAGCTGGGATTTCTTCTGGCGGTCGCTCCAGAATTCTTCGCGGAGATCGTCATCCGCCCAGGTCACCGGGCAAAGATAGACGATATCGACGCCGTTTTCGGCCAAAAAAGGCAGCATCGTCGTGGCGGCGGCGAGGGTGCCTTGCGGCGTAAAGGGCCGCAGATAAAGCTGATAGATGTTGCCATTGGTCACATACGACGGCGCGCGGCGGGCAATTTTTTCGCTCATGATGAAAGTCCTTTCAAATGACTGCGTTCCAGCGGGATTGAGACAATATTACGGGGACCGGTAAATGCAAGAGTGGTGCCGTTAGGGCGCCGGTAATGCCGCGAGGGCGGCGGTGACGCTGACCAAGTCCGGCGGGATGCGCCAGGCGCCGGCCAGCTCCGCCAGCGGCGCCAGCGCAAAATAGCGCGCGCGCAATCGCGGATGCGGCACAACCAGGTCGGGTTCGGCGATGCACTGCTCGCCGAAAAGAAGGATGTCGATATCCAGCAGGCGGCTTTCGCGCTGGGAATGGCGTGCGGGCCGGCCACATTGGCGCTCAATATCCTGACAGAGCGCCAGGAGTTCGCGGGCGCTGCCCGGCCAGTCGCCGACCAGAGCGCTGTTGCAGAAATCCGGCGTGCCGGGAACGCAGTCCACTGGCGTTGTGCGGATGATGGTCGCCAGGCGCTCTTGCCGCAGGCCGCCGGCGACGAGCTGGCGGCGCGCGGTCGCGAAAGTCGCCGCCGGGTCGCCCAGATTGGCTCCCAGGCCCAGTGCCACCGGCACCATCGCTATGCGGTTGCTCATGACGTCCTCCGTGTCTTCATTGCCGGCCGGCGAAGCCGCGTCGCCCCCCGTACTTGTCGCCTACTTCAGGCCGATGCGGCGGCGCGACCACCACAGGAGCAGTAGCGCGCCAGTCAAGACCGCAAAAAGCAGCCAGGACGACGTCATCGGCCGCGTCGTCGTCTGCATCGGCACGCTCGAAGACAGCGGTACGCGTCGCGCACGCCGAAACTCTTCCGGCGCAAAGTATTCGCCGCCGCTGACTCGGGCGATGTCCCGCAGCAGCGCCTCGTTGAAGGCCGTGTCCTCAGCTTCGACGCCGCTCTGGCGGGCGACGAAGGACGTGCCGCTCTCCAATAGCGGCTGTTCTGGCAGGCGGACCTCGTACAGGACCTGGTGCTCGCCCGGCTGCGTGGGAATGTACAGCGCCGTGTAGCGGCCGACTTCGTCGGGCGCGGGCTCCATGGGAATCTGCCGCTCACTGCCGTCGGGCGCGGTGACGCGGGCGCTGACCTGCGCGTCCGGCGCGGGCAGGAAATCCGCGCCGAGCACGGAGACATCAATGGCGAGCTCGTCGCCGAGCGGCGCTTTCACGCCCCGGCAGTGCATGCGGAATTGCGGCTTGCCGACTTCGCCCAGCCAAGTGAGCAGGTGCGTCCAAAAGACCTGGTGCAGCTCATCGCGGCTGTTGTCGCCCAAGTGCCAGCGCCAGGTGCTTTCCACGGCCATGGTCGCAGCGCGGCCGGCGCCGTAGCCCTGCGCTGCCAGGGCCGGCATGCTTTGCGTGGCGTAGGGTAGGGCCAAGGCCACGCGCGCGGCGCGCTTCAAGTCGCCGGCGACCCACAGGGGCGTGTTGTGCGGCAGCCATAGCCCGCGGCCCGTGCGCAGAATGCCGGCAAAATCGCGGTTGAAGACAAAATCCGGATTGGGCTCCAGACGCAACGCCGGCACCACCACGCGCCCACCGGGCAGATGCTGCGGGATGATCGCCGCCAGCGCCGGCGGCAGCAGGTCCAGCGGTCCGCGCAGTAGCAGCCCGCCGCCCTTGTTGGCCACGAAGGACTCCAGCGCCGTGACGCCCTCGGCGCTGATGGCCGCCGCCGCGCGCGCATCCAGTATCACCGCGTGGAAATCCCGGTAGAACGCCGCTTTGTCGGGGAAGGCCGGGGTTTCTTTGCGCTGTTCGTCGTTCAGCCCCGAGTGATAAAAAGATCCCGGGCCCATCTGGATGATGGCCGAGAAGTGCAGCAGCTCGTTGTTTTCCGCCAGCAGGCGCAGGAAGCGCCATTCCCAGTCAAGGCCGCCGCCGAGGTAGAGCACCCGCAGCGTCGGCGGTTCCTGCACATCGACGCCGATGAAGTCGAGATCGTTGTCGGGCCGGCTGTCGCCAGATGTCGGCTGCAGGCGCAGCGCGTAGGTGTGGAAGCCGGGGTTGGCGGCGCTGAGGGTCAGCGCGGTGTCTACGCTGGCGTTGGCGGGCACGACGATAGTTTTTTCAGCCAGGACCATGCCGCGATCGGCCGCCGTGATCACGACGGTTTTGGCTTCGGGGAAGTGGTTGGTGACCGTGGCGTTGACGGCGAAGGACTGATCACGCTGCACGCGGAGGCCGTCCTGCCGGGTGCTGATGCTCAGGTCCCAGGGCGCTCGCGCACTGCCGAAGCCCACGCAGGAAATGGGTATGCCCCTGGCGCGATAGCGCTTGACCACTTCCATCGGCGGCTCGCCGCTGTTGCTGCGGCCATCGGAAAGCAGGACCACGGCGCCGAGGGCCAGGCCTTTTTCCGCATCGCTCAGCAACTGCTGCAGGGTATTGCCCAGGGCTGTGCGACCGGGCAGGGTCTCCAGCAGGGGCTGGCCGTCGGCGAAAGCCATGGCGTGGGTATCTTCGGCGAAACCGTAGTATTCCAACCGACCCTGGCTGGTCAGCGTGTCTAGCGCGGGCGGCCGCGCGGCGAGGACCTCGCCGAGGGCGTCACTGCGGGCCTGCCCCGCACCACCGTCGCGCGTTTCCATGCTCAGGGACTGATCCGCGAGGACGACGCAACGGAAAGACCCCGCCTCCGGTGTGCGCAGTACCCGCATCGGCTGCATGAGCAGCAGCGCCGCCGCCAGCAGGGCGACGAGCCCGCAGACCAGCATGAACAGCCGGTACGAGCGGCCGATCTTGTCGCTGAACTGCCGATAGGACCAGGCCGTGATGGCGATCATGGCCAGCAGCCATAGCGCGATCAACCACCAGGGCATGGCTGGTTCCCAATGTGATATCATGTCGTCCTGACCTTGAACTGCATTCGTCTCATCTCTTTCAGCGCAGCGGCCGCCCGCGCTCTATTCTCGCCCCAGGCTCTTGAAGTATTCCTCGACCAGCCGCTGGTACTTGGCCGGCGGGGGGCTGACTTGCCGGCGGATGGACAACTTGCGCTCCACCAGCAGCTTCTCCAAATGCTGCGCCAGCACGGCCGCAGCCGCACGGAAGCGCTCAATGGTTTCGGCGCCGGCGGCGCTGGGCGAGGCGTCGCCCGTCGGCAGGCGCAGGTCGTCGCTGAGCTGCTGCAGGCGCGGGTCTTTGCTGGCGTCGGCGAGCTGCTGCAGCATATCGGCGGCGCTCTGCCGGGCCTGGTCGATCTGTTGACTGGCGCGCTGCTGATTCTGGTCCTGCATGGCCTGGCTGACCTTCTCGGCCTGTTCGCCGAGTTGCTCAAGCGCTTCGCGTAGGTCATGTTCGCCGATTGGCGGCAGCTGCGCTGACGCGTTTTGCAGGTCCATGGCTAGCGCCTGCAGATAATTGGCGGCATCGACCTGGTCTTTGCGGGCGCGCTCATAGCGTTTGTAGAGCAGCGCGTTGATGGCTCGCTGCTGATGCGCGGGCAGCTCGCGCTGCCGGCTCTGCTCGGCGGCGGCGCGCAGTGCCTTGGCGGCTTCGGGATAATCGTCCTGCAGGCCTTCGGCGGCCTGGCTGATCGTCTGCATGAGCTCGTCGCTCTGCTTTTTGAGTTCGGCCTGCCGCTCGCGCATGTCCTTGGCAGCCGCGTCATCTGGCGGCTGGGGCGCCGCGGCGGCCTCGGCAGACGCCTGTGCGGCTTGCTGCTGCTGCTGCGAGAGCTGATCGGCCTGCTGGGCGAGCTGGGCGATCTGGTTGGCCGAGGCGTTGCGCAGGGCGTCTTCCAAAGCGCGGAGAGCGCTGACCAGCGCCGCGAGGGAGCGGGTACCGTGGATACCGCCGGTGCGCAGGTCGTCGCGCCCGAAGGCCTGTTGGCCATTGTCCATCTCGCGGGCGGCGCGATTGAGGGCCTCAGCGGCGTCCTTGCCTTCTGGCATGGCCTGCATGTCGCGGCGCAGGTCGCCGGTGTCATCGTGAAGCGTGCCCTGCTTGCCGGCCAGGGCGGGCGCCGATGCGTCGGCGCGGCTGCTTTCGCGATTGATCTCTTCCTGCCGCCCGATCAGCCGCTGCAGCGCCTCGCGCTGTTTTTTCATGCGGTCGATCTTGGCCTGTTGGCTCTGCTGTTGTTGTTGCTGTTGCTGCTGGCTGTCCTGTGGTTGTTCCTGTTCTTCGCTTTCGCTTTCGCCCTGCTCTTTGCCGCTTTTGGCTTTTTTGCTGCGCATGGCATTTTTGACCATTTCATTTTCGATCTGGGTCAGCGCGGCCAGCGCCCGTTCCTGCGGGCCGATGCCTTCTTCCAGGAGTGTGCGTTCGACCATCTTGACGGCTTCAAGCAGACCCTGCGAGGCGCGGTCGAAGAGCGTCGTGAAGGGCTCGCCCATCATGCCCTGGGCTTCCTCCTGCATGTCGTGGAAGCGGCTGCGGACGTCCAGTTCGAGCTGTTTGAGATCGCGCAGGAGCTCGTTGCTGCTGCGCTCGCGCTCGGCGTCAACTTGCTGCATGGCGTCCCAAGTCAGGCGCAATAGTCGCTTGGCTTCTGCCAGTAGGTCCGAGATGTCACCCTTCTGCTCCTGGCCGTCATTGCCTTCGCCGTCGACAGTCTCGGGCTCCGGCCGCACCACGACGAAGAATATCTCCGTGCGCGCGGTCTGCGGGTCGGGCTGGCGGTTGTCAGCCACGACGACATAGCAGCTGAGGAGATCGCCGTCCTTGAGGCCCTCGGCCGGCAGATCCCACAACTCGGAATAATGCCATTCGAGCCCGGCAGGTGCGGTGCCGGTGGCGGGTGCGGTGCCGGTGGCGGGTGCGGTGCCGGTGGCAGGTGCGGTGCCGGTGGCGGGTGCGGTGCCGGTGGCGGGTGCGGTGCCGGTGGCGGGTGCGGTGTCGGTGGCGGGTGCGGTGCCGGTGGCGGGTGCGGTGCCGGTGGCGGGTGCGGTGCCGGTGGCGGGTGCGGTGTCGGTGGCGGGTGCGGTGCCGGTGGCGGGTGCGGTGCCGGTGCCGGGTGCCTGTCGAAGCGGCAGCTGGCGGCGTTCGCCGCCATTGATCGCGTAATGGAGGGTGAGTTGGGACAGGCCGAAATCGTCACCGGCGAAAAGCTCGAGTCGCAAGGAATCGCCGGGCTTGACCTGCGAGTCGAGTGCTGGCTGACGCAGCTCGACAATCGGTGGCAGGTCGGGCTCGGCGGTGACCGTAAATGGCGCTTCGTGGCCCTCGCGGCCAGCGGCGTCCGTGAGGACGATCTGGCAGAGCGTGGTTTCGCGGATGACGTGGTCGATGTCCCACCAGCCGGTGTCGCCGCCATCGCTGGCGGCGGCTTTGAGCGGCAGGCGTTGCTCGCCGACGTGGAGTTGGGCCTGGCAGCCGTCGGGAATGCGCACCCGCAGGTGCAGGGTCTCGCCGCTGACGACCTTGAGATCCTGGAACGCGTCGTATTCCTGCGCTTCGCGACGGGTGTAGGGCAGGGGCCGTGTTGCCAGCAGCACTTCCAGGCAGCGTGGTGGCTCAAAGACCACCAGGCGGTACCAGCGGCTGCGCAGGGCCGCCGTGCCGACGCGGTAGTGGACGTCGCGGGTGAGATCGTAGAAGGTGAACAGCATGCGCCCGTCCGCTGTCGCGGTCATGGGGCTGCGGTAGAGTTCGCCGTTGTCGCCTTCGCGGTAGTCGATCCACGCGTCCTTGTCCCAGCGCAGGACGTCGGCTTGTACGGCCGCGTCGCTGTGCGTGGGCAGCTCGTAGTTCCCTGGCTGCACCCGCAGACCGCTGCCGGCACCGCGCAAAAAGTCACCGAGGCCGTAACGGGCTTTTTGCACCACCCGGCTATTGCCGGCGATGGTTAGTAGCAGGAGCACAGCGACAAATTGCGCCAGCAACCGCGGCAACCGCAGGTGCCGCCGGCGAAAATCGCTCCAGAAAAGCTCGTCAGTTGCGAAACGCCCCTGCATGTCCGCTAACAACTCGCTCTCGATGCCCCGCAGGGGCCGTTGCGAGCATTCCAGGCCGACTGCGCAGACAAAGGCGTCCATGAGCTCGGGCCGTTCGGCTTCCACCGCCAGCGCTAGCTGGTAATTGGTCGGGAGGCGTAGCACGGCGCGAACATGGCCGACGGCCAGCGCCAGCATCGTCGCCGTGAGCGCCAACACCATCGTCAGCGTCGCCAAGCCCTCGGTCAAACCGATCTGCCAGTCGCCCAAGGATAGCAACAGAGCCACCACGGCCAGACCGCCAAAAGACCAGAGGACATTGCCAATAACCGCCCGCCACAACAACGCCCGACGCAGTGCGGTCAAACGCGGGCTTATTTTCCGGCTGGGGGTCGGTGAACTCATAGATCGGTCGCTATCCAAGGGGGCTCGTGTAGGCATCGCCGCCAAGATGCAAATTGGCCGGCCGCAAAAAGCCTAATATAGCCCGACAGCGGGCCCGACTGGGGCTTAGGAGCAGGATTTTTGCGATAAGCACTCGGGGCGGGAGTGGGAGAGGGGAGGAGGGAGGAGGATGGAGGATGGTGGATGGTGGATGGGACGTATGGGACGTATGGGACGTATGGGACGGAGGGGTTGCCTGGCCTGCGGGTTGCCTGGCCTGCGGGTTGCCTGGCCTGCGGGTTGCCTGGCCTGCGGGTTGCCTGGCCTGCGGGTTGCCTGGCCTGCGGGTTGCCTGGCCTGCGGGTTGCCTGGCCTGCGGGTTGCCTGGCCTGCGGGTTGCCTGGCCTGCGGGTTGCCTGGCCTGTGGGTTGCCTGGCCTGCGGGTTGCCTGGCCTGCGGGTTGCCTGGCCTACAGGTCGCTGATGAACACATCTTTGATCTGGACCAAGGCGCTGTTGTCCACTTCGACAGCGAAGTTGCAGCTCTGGATGGGCGGGTTGAGGTGGGCGACGCCGGCAATTTTGCCGTCGAGATAGAGCACCAGGCGATTATATTCCAGGCTGAAATCGCAGGCGAGCCACTCCATGGCTTTGCGCTCCGGCAAAAAACCGATGGGGATATTCTGGCGGTCGCTGACCGCTCGGTACAGGCTGCGCCACGTTGCGTTACGCTTCCAGGTGAGCCGGCAACGTTCCCCACTCAGGTCGTAGAGATAGCAGGAAACCTTGCCTGTGGAGGGCAGGCGTATTTTGATATGCAGGGACTGGCCGTTAATGAGCGCCTGCCGGAGTTCCAGGGGCTTGTGGCTCATCATGCCCGTCAATACCGCCGTGTCGCTCTCGGCGTCGCGCTGTTGGCAGGACCAGTCGCTGCGATTGCCGTTCCAAAAATACAGGGACGACGCCAGTGATATCTGCTTGGCCTCAAAATAGCGGCTGCGGATGTGCTTTTCGGCGGGATAGAGCCCCGCCAGGCATATCAGCAAGCCCAGGCCAATGCTTACCGACCGCCACAGATTCAGCTTGCGCTTCTCGACACTGTTGACGCGCAGATACTCGACATCGAAGGCCGACAGCACCTTCTCCAAATCCAGCATCAGGTCGTGGTAGTTGCTGTAGCGCTCATCAGGCTCCGCACGGCCCATTTTGAGCAGAATCTGCGCAAAGGCACCGGATATCTTCGCGCCGACCAGCCGCGGATCGGGAATGTCATGCTGGATTTTGCACTCAATCAGCTTCGCGCGATCTTTTTCCAAAAACGGCGGTGATTGGGTGAGGAGGAAGTACGCCGTGGAAGCCAGCGAGTAAATGTCGGCTCGGAAGTCGACGTTTTCCCAGGCATAGACTTGCTCTGGCGCCATGTAGGTCGGACTGCCCAGCACGCTGTTGCTGTTGCCATTGCCGTTGTTCTGGTCGGCTGCCGCCGGGCTAGTGCCCTCGGCGGCGTTGGCCAGGACCGTTTTGTGCTGCGAGATGCCAAAATCACAGATGGTGACCCGCGTCTGCGTGTCGGCAAAGATCTCGGCGAAGGTCCGCGGCGGCTGTGTTTTGTCCCAGAACAGCATCAAATTGTCCGGCTTGAGATCGCGATGGGTGAAGCCCTTGGCGTGAATGTAGGACAGGCCCTTGACCACGTCCAGCATGATCCGCGCCACCACCGGCTCCGGTAAATTGCCGAGACGCAGGACCAGATCACGCACTGTGAGCTGGCCGGGGATGTACTCCATGATCAAGAAAACGCCCTGGTCCGTCGTCATGATGTCATGGCAGCCCACGACATTGGGGTGGTTCAGGGCCGCCAGGGTCACGGCTTCGCGCAGGAGTTTCTCCACAAACTCCGGATTGGCCGCCACGGCCTTGTTGAGCATTTTGACGGCGACCAGGCGATCGAGGCGCTTCTGCTTGGCCAGGAATACCGCGCCCATGCCGCCGCGGCCAAGGCGGGAGATCATCTGGCAATCCGGCAAGGTCAGCTGCTCTTCGTCGCAGGTCAGGGTTTTGCCGGGTACAATGCAGCCCTGATCGTCATATGATATGACATCAGTTTTATCTCGGACTATCGCCGTCTCGCCAGCGGCAGGCTGAGTTTGGGCTGCTATATCCATGTCGTCTTTGTCGATTTCGCCATCGTATTTTGTTCTTCCCCCCCTCCGACGACTGACAGACACGTCAGAACGTAGCTAATTTTACCCTAATATCACGCAAAAAACAAGAGCATTAGCCGTAAATAGGACTTATATTCGCAATCGGTCAGTTATTGATATCCAAAACTGTGGTGCTTCTACGAGGCACTGTCTGTTGGCAGGCAGCGTCCCCAGGCTGAAGCCTGGGGCTAAGCATGGTTAAGCGCCTACGGCGCAAAAACATGGACATTGAATGATGGTGGTTATCTGGCCGAATCAGACAAAGCAAGTCGTCTGATCGGCCAAGTTCGGCCCGGAGGGCCGGACCATGCATAACCCCTGGTGAGGCGCCCGGAGGGCGCCGCAACCAGGGGTGTGACAACAACTTAAAATTGCGCCTGGAGGGCGCCACATTGGCTTAACACGTTGCGTTTCACCGCGCCGTCGCATGAGGTCGTTACCTCACCTGACCTCCAAACAGCCGCACGTCACTGTTGCTTGATGGCGTCTCGCCTCTTCTATGCCCTGCGAGTGCTGATAACACGACCAAGCGTGGACGGTTGTTATCAATCACTGACCGATTACTGATATTCGAAGACCGGTTGATGCTTATTGGGCCTCTCGGAACGGTGCTCCCGTTAGCGGGCACCCCATCTCCAGGCGCTTTTTCGTAATCCAAAAAACAAAGCCAGGACAGCGACTATGCCCCAGAAGAAAATCATCACCATCGTCGGCGCCGGCATGATGGGCTCCGCCATGGCCACACCCGCTCGGGACAACGGCCACGCCGTCCGTCTTGTCGGCACGCCCTTGGACGACCACATCATCAGCCGCGCCCGGTATGACGGCTATCACCCGACGCTGAAAGAGCAGCTGCCGGGCGGCATCGAGTTTTACACTGTCGCCGATTTGGCCACCGCCATGGCTGGCGCGGACTTGATCATCGGCGGCGTCAGCAGCTTTGGTGTCGACTGGTTCAGCGAGAAAGTCCTGCCCTTGCTGCAGCCGGGGCAGAATGTGCTTTCGGTCACCAAGGGCCTGCAGGATTACCCCGACGGCCGGTTGCGGCCCTTCCCCGAGCTGCTTGCCGAACGTCTGCCGGCGGCCCTGCGCGGCCGCATCAGCTTCAGCGCCATCGGCGGCCCCTGCACCAGCTACGAGCTGGCCCGGCGCCGGCAAACCATGGTGTACTTTTGCGGCACCGACGCCGCAGCGGTCGCGACCGCCAGGGACCTGCTGGCGACGGCGTATTATCACATCACGCCGACGGCTGACGTGCTTGGCCTGGAATGCTGCGTGGCGATGAAGAACGCCTACGCGCTGGGCGTGTCCATGGCCATTGGCCTCTGGGGTGGTGCCGATGAACGCCAGGGCTTCAATCCCCAGGCCGCGCTTTTTGGCCAGAGCTGCCGGGAAGTCACCCGCCTCATCCGCCATCTCGGCGCCGATACCGATCTAGTCGCGAACATCCCCTTCGCCGGCGATCTCTACGTGACCATCTTCGGCGGCCGCACGCGCCGGCTGGGCACGCTCCTTGGCCAGGGCAAAAGCATGGTCGAAGCCGAGGCCATGCTGTCGGGTGTCACCCTGGAATCCGTCGCCATTACCCGCCGCGTGGTCGCGGCTTTGCGGGCCCTGGGCGCCGCTGGCAAAGTCCAGCTGGCGGACTACCCGCTGCTCATGCATATTGACGACGTCATCAACGATAGGCGCCCCGCCGCCCTGCCATGGGACGCACTACGCTGAAACGCCGCTTTCGCCGTAGCGCCTACGCCCTTCTCCTAGCCAAAACCGACAACTGAAAGGATCGACCGTCATGACTATTCGTCTACTGACATTAGCTCTACTCGCCAGCGCGGCCTGCATGGCCCAGGAATTCTTCTTCCGCTGCAACTTCGGCCCCGATGAAATGGCCCAGTGGAAACTCCCCCGCGGCGCTGAAATCGTGCAAACTGAACAAGGCCCCGCCCTGAAAATCACGGCCGCCACTCGTCATGACGGCGATGATGGCCGCGCGACCATGGCGTTTCCCTTCGACCAATATGCGGGCAAGACTATCCGCATGCGCTGCCGCGTCAAATACGAGGATGTCAGCAAGCCCGCACAGAGCTACAACGGCACCAAATTCATGATGGTCTACAAGACGAAGTCCGGCCAAAGTCGCTGGCTGCATGGCGAAGGCGCCTGGGGCAGCAAGGACTGGCATGACATCACCTACGCCGGCACTATTGACGACGACGCGCTGCCCGGCACCATTGAACTCGGCCTCCAGGACAGCACCGGCAGCATCTGGTTCCAGGACCTCCGCATGCGCTTGATTGATCCGGCAAAAGTCTTTCCCCGTGTTGCTCCCGAAGACTACCTGCCGGTATATACCGACCGTGTCCTCAAGGAGCCGCCCCGTCGTGGCGTGATGTCGCCATCCGTTTTCCGCAAAAATGTCACACTGGAGAAGGACCTGCCCGACTTGGCGTCCTGGGGCGCCACGCTCATCCGCTGGCAGCTCATCCGCAATTGGGGCGCCAGAAACAGCGACCAGGATCCCGCGGAGTACCTCGAATGGGTCCGCGCCCGCGTTCCCGAAGTTATACAGGTCCTCGACCGCTGCCAGGAACTCGGCATCAAAGTGGTCCTCGATCTCCATGTGCCGCCGGGCGGCCGCCGCGAGGGCGGCTGGATGCTGATGTTCGAAAATCAGGTCTTCGCCGACGCCTTTGCTGAGGCGTGGCGCATTCTCGCCGCAGGCGTCAAGGGCCACCCGGCGCTCTTCGGCTACAATCTGATCAACGAGCCCTGCCAGCCCAACGACGTCGTCCTCGTCGATTACCTCACCCTGCAGTACAACGTGGCCAAAATCGTTCGTGCCATTGACCCGGTGACGCCGATTATCATTGAGTCCAACAACTGGTCCAGCGCACAGAGCTTCCGCTATCTTACGCCGCTGCCGCTGAACGACATCATCTATCAGGCGCACATGTACCACCCCGGCGGCTTCACCCACCAGGGCGTTCATGGCTCGGCCATCGGCGCAATCTATCCCGACCCCGCCAAGAAACTGGACAAGGACGAACTGCGCCGGCACTTGCAGCCCGTGCGTGACTTCCAGCTCAAGTACAACGCCCGTATCTACATCGGCGAATTCTCCGCCATTCGCTGGGCCGTCGGTGCCGCGCCGTACCTCCAGGACTGTATCGACATCTTTGAGGAATACGGCTGGGACTGGAGCTACCACGCCTACCGCGAATGGTCCGGCTGGAGCGTCGAACACGGCAGCGACCCCAAAGACGAAAAGCCCGCGGCCAGCGACACCGACCGCAAAAAGGTGCTCCTCGAAGCCTTCAAACGCAATCAGCGCTGAAGAACCGCTTTTACGCTCGTGGGTGGAATTGGCGGTGGGCGCCGGCGACGCGTTCCTTGTCGGTGTGGGTATAGATCTGCGTGGTGGCGATGCTGGCGTGGCCGAGCATTTCCTGAATGACGCGCAGGTCGGCGCCGTTGCTGAGGAGGTGCGTGGCAAAGGAATGCCGCAGGGCGTGGGGATAGATGTTCTTGCTGATGCCTGCCCGCACGGCGGCGTCCTTGACGATCATCCACAGCCTCGCCCGGGTCAGCGGCCGGCCGTTGTGCGAGAGAAATAGCGTCAGGCCGGCGCCGCTGTGGTCCAGCAGCGGCCGGGATTTCTCAACGTAGGTACTCATGGCGTCCCAGGCGCTTTTGCCAAAGGGCACGACCCGTTCTTTGTTGCCCTTGCCGATCACCCGCAGAATGCCCTCGCGGAAATTGACTCCGTCCAGACGCAGGGTGACCATCTCCGACGCCCGCAGACCTGATGCGTATAAGAGCTCCAGCAGGGCGCGATTGCGCAGCTCCAGCGGCTCTTTGCCAGCGAAGGCCCGCAGCAGCGCGTCGACTTCTGCCACGGTGAGGAAATCCGGCACCAGCCGCCACAGCCGCGGGCTCTCCATGATCTCAGTGACATCCGCGTGCAACAGGCCCTCTTGCACCAGGAAGCGGAAAAAGACCTTGATGGCCACCAGTCGCCGCGCGATCGTCGCCGCCTCAAGGCCATGTTGCTGGCTGGCTTCGAGGAAATCCAGGATGTCGTCCCGCGTCACCGTCGCGGCGTCGTTGATGCCGGCGGCGTCCAGGGCAGCAAAAAAGACAGCGAGGTCGCTGGCGTAAGCCGTGGCGGTATTTTTTGCCAGGCCGCGTTCGAGACAAAGATGACCGATGAAATCCGACAGGTGTTCGCGCATGCATGCCTTCCGCCACGGCAGGAAAAGATCCTGATGCCGTTGTTGTGTCTCGTGTTTGCTATCATTATATTGCCAGTTTGCGAGTTTGTCTGCCAGGATGTACTAGTACGTCATCGTCTCTCAGCGGGTCAGCCGGCGCTGCCGCCGGTCGTGCTGCCACCGTAACTCATTGATGGGCGAGGCTCGCCGTACACGTCAGTCAAACAGCCATGCCGGAGTCGTTGTTTGCAACGCGCCACTTCTCCGCCGGCTGTTCAGGAAATGCCCAACACCATGCTGGTCCCGATCACATTTTTTTTGCTCATCGTGTTTGCGGCCGGGCAAACCCTGTGGTTTCTGCACCTGCGGCGGCAATTACGGCAGCAGCTGCAGCAGAGTAAAATGCGGGACGAGGCGCACCGACGCTTTATCAACCAGTTCATTCACAAGCTGGCCACTGCTACCGAAGTCGCTGAAGCCATGAGCATCGTCGTCAGCCAGGTCTGCGAGGACCTCGGAGCCGAGTCGGTCGGTATCTTCGTGCCGCTGGAGGGCACGGCCAACGCCGTCCTCCAAGGCAGCGCCTGTACTGGTTTTTTCCCCGTCTTCACGGTCAAACCGTCATTGCTCAATGTCAAAGTCCATGAAAACGCCCGTTACCGCGCCGCCTATTTCCACGCCGAGCAACTGCGGGCCGGCGATGGCCCGCTCGGCCAGATCGCCATCAGCCGCGAGCCGCTGCTGTGGAACAGCGATCCGCGCCGCAACAAGGATTCTGCCCAGCTCTTTCCCCGCGAAGTGCGTAATATCATGGCCTTGCCGCTGATGGTCGAGCAGCATTTTGTCGGTATCATCTGTGCGGTAAATCGCCGGCGCGGCGAGCTCAATCCTTTCACGGAAGAGGACTTGAGCTCTTTCCAGGAATTGTCCTCGCAGCCGGCCTTGGCCTGCAGTCTGGTGGTGGTCTATGCCGATCGGCAGCGGCAGGACCGCATCCGCCGCGAGGTGGAATTCTGCGGGACCCTGCAGAGTTCCATGCTGCCGCAGGTGCCTCCGAGCTGGTCGGACTTGTCATTCAGCCTCTATTACCGCGCGGCTTTCGAGGTCAGCGGCGATTCCTACGATTTCATACCCATTGATGACGACCGGCTGCTGATCGTGGTTGCCGATGCGGCGGGGAAGGGCATGCCGGCCTGCCTGATGTCGTCCATGTCACACAGTTTCATACGCGGGACCATCAGCCACTACACGACCTTGAACGAGTTCATGCTGAACCTCAATCACTTGATTTATAGCAATTCGGACGATGCGCACTTCATCACCATGAATGTCCTGCTCATTGATCGGCGGGATCACAGCTGTGAATTCGGTTGCGCCGGCCATACGCCCCTGCTGCTGCGTCAGGGCGACGGCAGCTGCCGGGCTTTGAAACCACAAGGGCCGGCTCTCGGGATGTGGCCCAATGAGTTCCTGGACGATTTCGAAACCGTGACCTTCACCTTCGCGCCAGGCATGGCCATCTGTCTGTTCTCGGACGGCTTCCCGGAGGCTCTCAATAAAAATCACGAAGAGTTCGGCCTGAAACAACTCCAGATGCTGTGGCAGGACGCGCCAAGGCCCTCCGCCGACGCTGTCAAGTACATGGTCGATACCGTCCGCCAGTACCGCGGCGAGGAACCGCAGTCCGACGACCAAACGCTCTTCGTGATCAGCCGAACCGCTGCCGTCAGTACCAGTTAACAGCCGCCATGAGCGGGCCTGCCGCCGGCAGCCAATACCGCTTCGAATCTCCGCCCTGCCTCGCCTTAGTTTTGCGCTAATCAAGGAGTCCATCACCGCATGCTGCTGATTTACAACATCGTCTTTCCCATCATTTTCCTCTGTTACCTGCCCTTTTATATCGTGCATCTGCGCCGCCGCGGCGGCCTCAGCGCCGACTACTGGCAGCGCTTCGGCTTCTTCAGCAAGGACCGCGCCGTCGCGCTAAAAGCCCTGGACAACGCAGTGTGGATACACGCCGTCAGCGTCGGCGAAACCGTCGCCGCACTCACTTTCATCCGCCGCTGGCGCGAACGCCGGCCCAACGAGCCGATGGTCTTCTCCTGCGGCACAGCCACCGCTTTCGCCACCGCCGCCAAGAAACTCCCCCCGGGCGTCGAGCTCATTTATTGCCCAATGGACTTCTTCTGGGCAGTGCGCCGGGCGCTGGGGCTGATCAGACCGCGCTTGCTGGTGATCTTCGAAGTGGAGATCTGGCCAAACCTCATCCTCATGGCCAAAAAACGCGGCGCGCAAGTCGTGCTCGTCAATGGCCGCATGTCGGATAAATCCAGCCAGGGCTATGCGCGCTGGCGGGGCATCTTCAAGCCGATCTTCGACGCCTTCGCGGCCATCTGCGTGCAGACGCCCAGCGACGGCGAGCGCATTGCCCGAGTCATCGGTCAGGACAGCCGCATCCACGTCTGCGACACCATGAAATTTGACCAGGTGCCTGACGTCGTCAACCGCGATCTGCACCCGCTCTTCGAACAGTGTTTCGGCGCTGGCGAGCGCGTGGTTTTCACGGCCGGCAGCACCCACAGCGGCGAGGAAGAGCTCGTCTGCCGCGCCTACAAGGCCCTCCGCCAAGACTTCCCGCAGCTCCGGCTCGTGCTGGTGCCGCGCCATCACGAACGCAGCAACGAGGTGGAAGAGGTTCTGCGCGCCGAGCAGCTCAGCTGGCGCCTGCTGCAGCCCGCTCCAGGCAGCAAGGTCGCCGACGGCCCCGTCGACGTGCTCGTGGTCAATACCACCGGTGAGCTGATGAATTTCTATGGCGCGTCGGACATCGCTTACGTGGGCAAGAGCCTCGCCGGCCAGACCGGCGGCCATAACATCATTGAGCCGGCTATCTTCGGCAAGGCCATCCTCCACGGCGCCCACATGGAGAATTTCCGCGCCGTCGCCGCGCTTTTCCAGGAACACCACGCTGCCATCGAAGTGCAGCAGGACGAGGATTTCACCCCCGCGTTGCGCCGTCTGCTGGCCAATCCCGCTGAGCGCGAGGCCCTTGGCAGCGCGGCTCGGAAGCTCGTCGACCGCTACCGCGGCGCCATTGACCGCACTCTCGATCAAATCGAGGCGATCTGCCCGCAGCTGCCGCCAACGAAATAATCACCTCGCGTCAGCAGACGCCTTGGGGCGTCTGCTGCTTTTCCGACGAAGGACCCGAACAACCATGTGCACCCAGTCCGCACCCAGCGCTATCGCGGCCCTCATGGCCTATCTTGACGCCAGCCCGACGGCCTATCACGCCACCGCCAATGCCCGTGCTCGCCTGGAACTGGCCGGCTTCACCGCTCTTGACGAAGGCGCCGCGTGGTCGCTGCAGGCCGGCCGCGGCTATTTCGTCGAACGCAATCAGTCGGCGCTGATCGTTTTTCGCGTCGGCACTGGCAGTCTGGCGACGGACGGCTTCCGCCTCGTGGCTGCGCATACCGACAGTCCGGCGCCGAAGCTCAAATGGCGTGGCGCGGCGGAGCGCTCTGGGGTGTTGCGCATACCGGTGGAGAGCTACGGTGGCATGCTGCAGAGCACCTGGTTTGACCGTCCCCTGGCCATCGCCGGTCGCGTTGCGGTCAAGGCTGCGGACGGCGGCGTCCGCTGGCAGCTGGTCTTGTCGTCTCGGCCGCTGGCGATCATTCCCAGCCTGGCCATCCATCTTAATCGCGAGGTTAACCAAGGCGCGGCCATCAATGTCCAGCAACACTTGGCGGCGCTCTGCGGCGCCTGCAGCTTCGCAGACATCCTCAAGGAGCTCTGCGGGGCGACGCCGGCCGAGCTGCTCGATGCCGATCTCTTCCTGGCCGACTGCCAGCTTGCCACGCTTTGCGGCGTCAACCAGGACATCATCAATGCGCCGCGCCTGGATAATCTCTGCTCCTGTCAGGCCGCGCTGGACGCCATCATCGCTGCGCCGCCCGCCGCCGCCACGCCCGTCATTTTCCTGGCGGACAACGAGGAAGTCGGCAGCGAAACCGCGCAAGGCGCGGCGTCGGCCTTCTGGCGGGACACCCTGGAGCGGCTCTGCCTGACGCAGAGCAACGGTGATCGCGAAACGATCTTCCGCGCCTTGAGCCGGTCCTTCCTGCTTTCATTGGACGCCGCACACGCCGTCCACCCGAATTACGAAGAGAAGCACGACCCGGCCTATGCGCCGGTGCTCAATCGCGGCGTCGTCATCAAGAACAACGCGTCATTCCGCTACAGCAGTACCGCTGTCAGCTCGGCGCTGTTCCGGCAACTCTGTCGGGACCAGGGTATCGCCCATCAGGATTTCATCAACCGCTCGGACCAGCCCTGCGGCAGCACTGTCGGACCAACCTGCGCCGCGCGCCTCGGCGTCAAAGCCGTCGACGCTGGCATTCCCCTTTGGGCTATGCATAGCAGCCGTGAAAGCGCCGGCGTCAAGGACCAGCAGGCCCTCACTCAGGCCGTCGCCGCACTCTTCGTTATGCCCTGAACTACGCAGCCGGTGAGCGGTCTGGTCTTCTGTGTTCGCTCGCGGACGGATCGGACGGATCGTCGGGCTTTTTTCGCGGACGGATCGGACCGATCGGACCGATCGGACCGATCGTCGATTTGATCCGTCCGATCCGACCGATCCGTCCGATCCGTCCGATGGTCGGTCGGGTCCACGACGAAAACCGCTCTTTGCCCCCTCAGGGCAGGAAGATATAGCCGGGGATATCGTCGAGGCTCTTCTTGGGTTGTTGCCTGGCCCATGCGGGTGGTGGTCGCCAGTTTTTTGGCAAGAGCGCGCCATAGGCGGCGGCGGCGGGCGCGATAGTTTCCCACACCGTGTATTCATTTTGGGCGACGGCGCGGCTTTCGAGGTTGGCAAAGCGCCGCCAGATGGGCATCTGCTTTTGCAGGATGGCGAAGCACTCGGCGCGGTCCAGGCTGCGGCCCTGCGACCACGAATCCGGCAGCAGCGTGAGTTTCACGCCGGGGAACTGCTGGTCGCGGCGCGGCTCAATGTCAATGGTGAAGATGGACATCGCCGCCGCGTAGTTGTTCGTCCCCGTGAAGGTGTAGGGCGTGATGCCCGGAATGGGGTCGGGGCAGTCCCGCTCGCGGACGAACATGGGCAGGGACAGGATGCGCACCGGATACACGGTCCCCAGCCCGGTGGTCATGCTGCGACCCATGGGATTGGCGCCGGCCATCCAGTCGGCCAGCAGCAGTGCCGCCGCGCGGTAACGCTCATCGCCAGTCAGCCGCCAGGCGACAATGAAATAGGCGCCGCGATTGAAGGGCATCGCCGCGCCCCAACCTAGATGCATGAAAGAGCGGCTGTGTATCGGCCAGTTGATGTTGCGGTAGGCCAGTTCGTCCTGGCTGGTTAGCAACTTCTCGGCTTCGGTCAGGACCTCTTGGCGGAAGCGCGCCCGCAGCGCGGGCAGGGGGCCCGGCGGCTCCGCGAGCTCGCAGAGAAAATAGGGCCGTTGATGCAGGCGCACGTAGCGCATAGTGGCGTCAATCAGCGTCTTGTCTGCCAGCAAAGGCGCAAAAAGGCCGTTTTCGTCCCAGAGGTACAGCGCCAGCGCGGCGCGGAAGCGCAGCTGCGGGGGCAACTCGCCCGGCTCGGTGTAGGTGAGCTCGCCCAGTTTGGGGTGAGTGAAGGTCTTGACAATCAACGGCTGGTCGCCATGCGCGTAGCGCCAGGCCGCCATGGCCGAGGTGTAAAACAGTTCGGCGCGGGCCTGGTCGCCGGCATGGCGCAGGGCGCGCGCCAGCAATGCCGCGTAGCCGGCGTATTCCAGGCTACTCGCGCGCGTCGGCAAGGCCAAATAATAAGGCTGGCTGTTTTTCCAGGGCGCGGGTTCCTCGGGATGGCTGGTCGTCTCAATCCAGCAGCCCACGCCGCCGTCGGCAGCCTGGGCCCGGCGCCACAGGTCCATGCCCCACAGCGCCTCGTCGAGGATGTCGGGCAGGCCATTACCGGACTCCGGCAGGGAAAGCTGGCCGTCCGTAAAGTTCTCTGGGAAGAGCATGTAGGCGCTGAGGAGGCATTCGACGGCGCGGAAGTGCTGGAGGCGCCGGTCAAAATCGCCGGCGTCCCACCAGCCGCCGTGGAGATCGGGCAGGCGCTCGGTGGTGGCGGTGGCCTTGACCATATCGAACCACCTGACTTCGACCAGCTTGCCGCTGCTGTCGCGGATGCAGCCGTCTTCAGCCGAAGCGCCGTACTGGCGGTCATGCGGGGAAAAACCGCCGCGGAAGACTTCCATGCGGTCGGCAGGCATTTCCCAAGCGCTGTGCTCTTTGGTCTTGGCCATGCCCGAACGCTGGTGGAAAAGCCCGCGCATGCTCAGATAGAATGGCCGGCCAATGGCGTCGTCGCCGATGCTGAAACTCCATGACCGGCCGACGCCCGGGACCTGCAACATATAGGTGCCTGGCGTGGTGAAGGCCGAAAAATCCATTTCCAGCACCTCCTCGCCGTTGAGCGGTATCAGTGTGGTGTCCCGCAGGTGATACTGTTCTTCGCTGCGCAGGGCGATGGTGCCGGTGAAGACGGTCTCGCCGTCGCTTTCGCGCAATAGCACGAAGGGATGGCCGACGTAGTCCCTAACTGGCATGGGCCCGAGCTCGGCCAGCCACATGCCCAGGTACGCGTATTTGCGGCTCGCATCGGCCAGATAGCCGCATTGGTTGACCTTGATGGCCCGGGAGATTGTCTCGCGGTCGTGGTAGCGTAGTCGGGCGTTCATGGCGCCATCCTCAGTGCTGATACTCAGCTCTTCGCCGTTGCGCATGGGCCGTTCCAAGCGGATGTAGGCGAAATGCACCAGCTCGCCGCTGAAGGTGTGCACCGCCTCGCCGCCGCTCACCCACGGCAGGCGGAATTCGCCCACGGCATTGATCCAATAGCCTTGCTGGGCAATGCCCAGCGGCTCGGCGCCGGCGCCGAGCGTGACGCGGAAGAAACCGTTTCGGGTGAACCGCGCGCGGATGGCTTCGTGCTGCAGAGGCAGCACCGTCGCCGCGGCATAGTTGTAGAAAAAGCGATGCGCCCACGTGGGCAACTCGCCCGAGCGGAAAAACGCATCTGCCAAGGCCAGACGCTGGCCAAAACTGTCGTGAACTTCTTTGACCAGGAAGTCATTGACATCGCCCGCAAGCACCAGCCACTGGCTGTCCAGCACGAAGACCCGCAGACGACCCGTCGCCGCTCGATTAGTGTCGACCCGCTGGCGCGGAACGGCCAGGACCTGCCCGTAGGCATTCAATTTTTTTGCCGTGGAGGGCGCTGGCGCTGGGGATGCGGTGGCCATGGGCGTCTGCCTGGTGGCCGGTGCTGCCGACTGCAGCCGTGGCGCTGCCGCAGCATCAGCCCGTTCGGCCGCAGCATCATCGTCAGCCCAGTCGCCGGTCGGCGGTGGCAGCTGCGCGGTGGGCAGGGCGCTATGGCTAGCTGCGGCCACCGCACTGCCATCATCTGCGGTCCTTGGCGGATTGGGCCAAAGGTATAGCAACAAAGCCACGATGATGCCTAGCAGGAGAATGATCAAGGCGAGAAGAGGTGGCTGTCCAAGATTCTTAAGTCGCATGCTGTTCGTGACCCTGCTGCTGGAAGACGCTCCAGGCGGCGCGCGTCGGCGCCGCAGCGGTGGCTATGGCGTTGGCGGTTTGCCACCGAGGACATCCTCGGCGATGTAGCGCGGCCGCCGTTTGACTTCGAGGTAGACTTTGCCGATGTATTCGCCGATTAGGCCGATGCCCAGCAGCTGGAAGCTGCTCAGCGCGAGCACGAGCATCACCAGGGTCGTCCAGCCCGGTACCGCCGCGCCAATCCACTTGATGTGCAAATACCACAGTATGAGAAGAAAATTGACCACCATGATGACCAGCCCCAGCAGCGATATCATGCGTATGGGCCGGATGCTGAAAGAACTCACGCCGTCCCAGGCGAGCATGAGCATCTTCTTGAGGGTGTAGTGCGTCTTGCGCGCCGTGGGCTTGCGCACATAACTGACAATCGACTGACGCAGGCCGATCATCGGCACAATGCCCCGCAAAAACAGATTGACTTCGGGGTATTCAGACAATGCCTGCAGTGCCCGCCGACTCATCAGCCGGTAGTCAGCGTGATTGAAGACGACCTTGGCGCCCATGAAGGCCATGAAATGATAAAAGCCCTCGGCGCTCAGCCGTTTGCCCAGGCTGTCGCTGGAGCGGTCTGAGCGCACGCCGTAGACGATGTCGACCCCAAGGCGGTACTCCCGCAGAAAGTCGTCCAGGACGCCGATGTCGTCCTGCAAGTCGGCATCAATGGATATGGCGCAGTCGGCTTCGTCTTTGGCTTTCATCAGCCCGGCTAGCAGCGCTTTCTGGTGCCCGCAGTTGGCGGCGAGCTTGATGCCCAGGACGCGCTCGGGGGCCTGCCGGTGCGCGTCGGCAATGATCGCCCAGGTGTCGTCAGCCGACCCGTCGTCGATGCACAACACCGCACTCTCGGCGCTGGCCAGGCCAGCGGTCTGCAGCGTGTCGAGCTTCGCCAGCAGGGTCCGCATACTGTCACGCAGGATGCTCGCCTCGTTGTAACAAGGCACGGTCAGATAGACCTTGGGCGCTGGATGTTCTTCCATGATCGTGCTCCCGCAAGACGCGTTTCAATGTGCAGTCAATGGCAGTCCATAATATGGATGCAGAACCGCCGCTCTGCCGCCGAATGCCAATTTTTGTTGGCCGCCAGCAAGCGATGGAGCCAGGCGAGGGCACCAGAACTGTGGTGCCTCTATGAGGCACTGTCTGCGGGGGGACTGCGTCCCCAGGCAAAAGCCTGGGGTTAAGCATGGTTAAGCGCCTACGGCGCAAAAATATACGATCGTAATCGACCGCCTTCGGCGTCGCTTGCCCTGGGCTATCATAGATCGTGCTTTCAGCGCTCAAATACCACCGGGATGACGTTATGCGGCGGGACGGTCAAAAAGGCCGCAGGGACAACAGATAGCAATGGCTCCTATGAAACCCGCTGCCGCATAGGTCGGCGGAAATCAAGGTCGAATGACTGGGCGGCGACTGGCCGTGTGTTTCCTGCGAATTGTCCCCGGTGTTTTTCCCTCCGGGGTGGTGACTGACCGATTACGTCTCGCGGCCGTGGAGTGGGCGTCTCGCCCACTCCGACAAGACGGCTCATTAAACCGTCCTCGTCATCCACGCCGACCGTAGCCGGTCCGTCTCCCCCGCCGCACGAGCCGTGCGCACAGCGTCTGGAAGCCGCTGCTACTCTGGGCCCGCTATGACTCCGCTGCCGCAAAGGTCGGCGGAAATCAAGGTCGAATGACTGGGCGGCGACTGGCCGTGTGTTTCCTGCGAATTGTCCCCGGTGTTTTCCCCTCCGGGGTGGTTACTGACCGATTGCGGCGTCGGCGAGTTCCGGTCGGCCGGCCACTGCGTTGCCGCGCCCCTGTGCGCAAATGAAAACGGGGGCGGCCGCCTGTTGTGGTAGCCGCCCCCGTGGGAAGATTCGCGTTCTGGCGTTTACTCGACGCGCTGGAGGCCTTCTGCCAGCTGCGTGTTGGATTCGCGTTCAAGGCGCTCGTAGAATTCTCCCAGGGCGGTGTTCTGCTTGTTGCGCAGGACGTAGCCACGGATGTTTTCCATAAAGCCCTTGCTTTCCTCGTCTTCGGGCACGACGCGATCCTGGAGGTAGACCAGCACGTAGCCGCCGAAGGTCTTCTGGGGCGGCAGAACAGTTTTGAGCTCGGCCTTGCTCAGAGCTGTCAGCAGGCCCATGGAGTCGCGAACGGTAAAGTCTTTCATGTCGCGCATTTTCATGCGGCTGAAGGGCGTTTCGACCGGCTTGAAGGCCAGGTCGCCGGCGGCCTTGGCCAGATCGGGGTCGTTCTTCAGCGCGGTGTTGATCACGTCGGCGGCGGCCGTCGCCCGCGTCTTGGCGGCGTCCATGGCGACTTGGCGGCGATAGACGCTCTTGAGGTTGTTCATCAGCGCCGGGTTTTCCAGCGGCGATTCAAGTTTGGGGGCGACGACTTCGCGCAGGCAGGCCACGAAGGCGCCCTTGTTGCCGTTGATGGCGTTGGTGAAGGGCTCGTCCATGCTGACGGTAAAGACATCCGCCATCAGCGCCCGCTCGCCGTTGAGCAGTTCCTGCGGGACATAGCCGCCGTTCATCACCCGGTTGGCGGTGACCACGCTCAGCTTGTCGTTGCCGGTCGTCATTTCGGTGAACATCGTCTCGGCAGCCACTTTGGCTTCCTTGTCCTGCGCGCGGCCCCAGGTGTCAACCAGTGCTTCGGACAGCTCAATGGCGGCATCGAAAGCCATTTTCTTGCTCGCTTCCGCAATCAGCTCCGTCCGGAGTTCCTCGCGGACTTCCGCAAGGCTGCGTGCCGGCCGTTTCTCCAACAGCTTCACCAAGTAGAACGCATTGTCGGTGGCAATGACGCCACTGATCTGCCCGACATCCATGGCCGAAATTTTTGCTGCCAGGTCTTTGTTAAGCATGCTGGTGTCCATCAGGTCGGTCTCGCCTTTTTTGGCCTTGCTGTTCTCGTCCTCCGAGTATTCGGCGACCAAGTCGTCGAACGTAGTGCCATCGGCGAGCTTCTTGGCTGCCTCGTCAATGCGGGCGCGCTTGGCGGCCTTTGCCGCCTCGTCCATGTCGGCTGTTGTCTTCACGACGATCTGCGCAAAACGAACCTCGACCTTCTGGTACACGTCCTTGCGCTTCTCGTAACCGGCCTCAAGATCGCTGTCGGTCAACACGACCTCCGAAACAAAACTTTCAGGCAGGAATGCGGCGGCAGTGAAGGACCGCTGTTCGGCTTTGAAGAATGGGCGGACGATTTCGTTGAGCATATCGCGGTGGGCGCTGGCGAGGGCGGCGCGTTCCTCGTCGCTGAGGGTGCTGTTTTTCTGCAGTTCCTGTTCGTAGGGTTCTGCGAGGTCGGTGGCGCTGGCGACCTTGGTGGCCTTGTCAGTGTAGGGAGCGATTTTTTCGTTGTAGAACGCCGTAGCCTTTTCGGTGACGACGATGTCGATGATGTTGTCGCGCAATTCGTCATTGAGTTCTTCGGGCATAGTGCCGGGCTCAATGGCCGTCAGCAGTGCCAGGCGGTGGGCGCCGCTGTCCCACAGGGGCTTGGTGACTTGGCCGACTTCATTGAGGCCGCGGATGGCATTAGCCAGATTGGGATGCGCTCCCGGGAGGCCCGGGATGGTCGTGCCCGTGCTGAAGAAGTCGCACTCGGCGACTTCGCCGCCAGCGGCGGTGGCCAGCGCCTTGAATTGCGCGCTGCGCGCGGCGGCGTCAGACCCCGTCACCGTCGCCATCTTTTCGCCCAGCTCGTCAATAATCGCCTTGGCTTTTTCAGCTGCTTTGCGGTTTTTCAGTTGTACACTGATTTGCGCCTTGGCGTCTTCGAAGCTCTTGTCCTTGTAGATGCGGTCCTTCATGGCGTCGTACTGCTTGCGCATCTCGTCCTCGGTCGGTTCCAGCTCGGCCTTGAGGGCCTCGTCCAGCGCGGCCTTGGTCAGCAACTGCGTTGACAGCACCGAGGCCACCAGCGTCGCCCGACGCGGCTCGACCTTGAGCTCGCCGCGGCGCTTGGCGAAGAAGGCCTTGATTTCTTCGTCACTGGGATTGCCGGCCGTCGCTTCGTCGGCCTTGATTTCCGCAAAGCTTACCGTGTAGTTTTCAACCCACTCGTTGACCTCGCGGTCTTCAATCGCTATGCCGTCAATGACCTCTTTTTCCAAGCGGTCGATGATGATGTTCTCCTTGACCATTTCGTCAAAATCGCCGGCAGTCAGACCCGAGCGCTGCAAGAAGTTTGTCTTGAAATTCTGGAAGGCTTCCAGGGAGAAGCCCTTTTCGTCTCGGAAGAACGGCATCTCGTGGATGGCGGTGGCGATTTCTTCCTTGCTGACCTTGTCCATGCCGCGTTTTTTGGCTTCGTGGATGGCGCGCATCCGCCGCAGGGCTTCCTCAAAAAGCTGTTCCTGGCCGCCGTTTTGGGACAGGTAGCGGCCGTAGCGGACGAGGCTGGCCAAATCTGCCTGATTCATCCTCTTCATCATGACCTGCGTCTTCAAGGTCTTGCCGTACATCTTGCCCAGGCTGCGACGGGCGCCGGGGGCGCCGCCAAACATGTCGCCAGGAGTGACAAAGACGACAAACATCAGGCTGATGATGACGCCCAGCACAATGTAGGTCTTGCGACCATGCTTCTCGACATAACGGTTGAAATGCGAAATAATCATTGCTTTGCTGTCCTCCTGCCGCGCCGGCAGGCCATGCCTGACGCGATGTCTGTTGCTAGGAAAATACGTGATCGCTTAAAAATCTAAAAAAAGGCAGCGGCCGGTCGCCTGTCGCCACCGCCCTGCCGACTATACCAAAGCTCTGAGGCCGCTGATGGCGTCCTGGATGCCATTGGGGGCGTTGAAAACACTGCTGCCGGCCACCAAGACGTTCGCGCCCGCTAATATAACCTGCTGCGCGGTCTTGCTACCGACGCCGCCATCAACTTGCAGCAGCATGTTGTCGCGGCCGCGATCCCGCATCATTCGCCGGATCGCGGTAATCTTTGGCAGCTGCCCAGCCATAAACGACTGGCCGCCGAATCCAGGCTCGACGGTCATGACCAGCACCATCTCGACCATCTCCAGATACGGCGCCAGCGCGATGGCCGGCGTACCAGGCCGAAGCGTGATGCCCGCCGAACAGCCCAGGCGGTGGATTTCCGCGATAATCGCCGGCAGATCCCCGCGGCTCTCGACATGGATGGTGAGGTGATCTGCACCAGCGGCAACGAAGGGCTCCAGATACCGGCCGGGTTCGCTCAGCATCAAATGGACGTCGAAGGGCAGCGCCGTGACCGGCCGGATAGCCTGGACCACGCCTGGCCCCATGGACAGATTCGGCACGAAATGCCCGTCCATAATATCAATGTGCACCATGTCCGCGCCGCCGGTGCTAGCCTGCCGCAGGTCATCGCCCAGGCGGCTGAAGTCCGCCGCCAGGATGGACGGCGCAATATACAAGGCCTTGCCAGGCAAGGACGTGAGCGGCTGTTTTGCTTGTGGCGTCTCTGTCATTGTCCACATGTCCTAAAAAAACAAAAAAAACGGACACAGGAAACTGTGCCCGTTTCATCAAGTCATTGACCCATACCGGTGCTTTGTGTCGCCAAGCGACTGGCTGGGACCAGCTGGGAAGTCATCGCGACTTGCCTTGAACCCGCTGGCACACGCACTTAGGCTTTGACAATTTTATTGGAGCGAATGCACGCGGTGCAAACCTTCAGGCGCTGCACGCGGCCATCAACCAGTGCGCGGACGCCCTGGAGATTCGGGCTGAAGGTACGCTTGACGTTCTTGACGACGTGCATACCAATACCGCCCTTTTTCTTGGCCAAACCACGACGAGTGATGTGGCCGCCAACGGTCTTGCCTTTGCCGCAAATATCACAGACTCTGCTCATTTCACACCTCAATCAACCCGTGGGGGCAACCATGAGCCTGAACGTATCCAGGCCACTCAGACAAAATAAAAACACCCGTGACAGCCACGGGCAAACAGTTTATTGGTGGGATGGCCGGGACTCGAACCCGGGACCCCCGCATTAAAAGTGCGATGCTGCTACCGACTGAGCTACCATCCCAATAAACACTCCAAAACCGAAGGCGTGCGCCTTGGAAAAAGCGCGAGTAAGAATATACACCCCATGCTGCGATCGGCAAGCAAGTTCCGTAAAAAAAGCATTTTCCGACGTGATCGGTCAGTCATTGATCCTGGCCGATCTCAGGGGACGCCTGGGACCGTGGGGACGACTTGGCGACTGCGCGCATTGGGGCGAGGACTCACGGACTCCTGAGGCATGGCCCCATGGATTGGACCGTGGGGACTTTCTGGACCATGGGGAAGGACGCCTTGGACACTGGGGCCGGTTGTGGACTGCTTTGGACGCCGGGGACTGACTGGCGGTGTCCATAGCGTCCATAGCGTCCATAGCGTCCATAAAAACGCCCAGTGTCCCCCTTGCCACGGTGACTGTCGGCTCCCAGTAGAGTCGCCATGGTACTGCGTTCGTCACAGAATACTATATTAGCCGCGCCGGCTGGCTGTCGTCATACTACGGCGTCGTTAGCGCCGGCGTAACTGTCCCAACATTATGAGGCCCTGACCACCATGATACAAGCCGCACTAGAGGAATTTCGCCGCCGTCGTTTTGGGATGTTCATTCACTGGGGGCTCTATGCCGCTGCGGGTGGGCACTGGCGCGGTCAAAGCATTGGCGACTACATCGGTGAATGGCTGCAGGCTCGTCTGCGCATTCCCAACCGTGATTACGCGACCTTGGCTGACAGCTTCAATCCCACGGGCTTTTCGGCCGACGACTGGGTGCGCAAGGCTCGCGACGCCGGCATGCACTACATCGTCTTCACCGCCAAGCACCACGACGGCTTTGCCATGTACCACAGCGCCTACAGCGCCTTCAACATTGTCGATGGCACGCCATTCGGGCGCGACCCCCTCGCCGAACTGGCAGCGGCCTGCCGCAAATACGACGTCAAATTGGGCATTTACTATTCGCATGCCCTCGATTGGAGCGAGCCTAACGGGGCTGATCCCGGCGACAGCAGCAAAAATCTCCACGGCGTTTCCTGGGGCAATGACTGGGATTTTCCCGATCGGAGCAGAAAGGACTTTGCGGCCTATTTCCGGCAGAAGGCGCTCTTTCAGGTCCGCGAGTTGCTGACCCGCTATGGCGATGTCTTTCTGCTGTGGTTCGACTGTCCGCTCTGCGTCACGCCGGAGCAGAGCCGCGAGCTGCGCGACCTGGTGCACGGCCTGCAGCCGTCCTGCCTGATCAACAGCCGCATCGGCAATCAGTGCTGCGACTACTATTCGCTTGGCGACAACCAGCTGCTGGTTGCCAAGGAGAAAACCGCCTTTGAGTCGCCCGGCACCCTCAATGACACGTGGGGATACAAAAGCGACGACCACAACTGGAAGACGCCGCGAACCATTATCGGCCAGCTGCTCGCGTTAGCCGAAAATGACTGCAACTACCTGCTCAACGTCGGCCCGAAACCCGATGGGACTTTTCCGGCGGCAACGGATGCGCTTCTTGCCGCCCTCCATCAGTGGTTTCAGGAGAACGGCGACGGCGTTCACGATAGCTGCGGCACGCCCTTTCCCCAGGAACTCCCGTCCGTCCTCTGCACCCGCCAGGGCACGACCATCAACTGCTTCCTGCGCCAGAATGCCGCGTCCGTCCGCATCAGCGGTCTGCTCGCCAAAGTCCGGCAGGCCAATGTGCCCTTCGTGCAAGAGGATGACGAGCTCCACCTCGACTGCAGCCAGCTCCACGGCGACTACCCGCGCGTCACCCTCCAGTTCACCGAAACGCCCCGCGTCCGCCCCGAACTCATCCCCCAGGACGGCACACTTACGCTCAAGCCCGCCGCCGCCCAAATCTGCCAGCACAGCGGCGAAGAGAGGGGCCGCGCCGGAACGGCCGCCGGCCATAGCGTCGTCGATGTCGATGGCACCACCCGCGCACAGCCGACGCAGGCGCGCATTGAGCGCGGTCGGCTGCTGGCCTGGCACGACCCTGACTGCGTTATCCGCTGGCAGCTGCATTTTCCCGGCGCCGGCCGCTACGCCTTGAGCTGCCGCACGGAAGCGCCCGGCCATTCAGCACCGTGGGTAGGCGGTCGAGAGCTGGAAATCAGCGTGGGCGGACAGCGCATCCGCAAGGAACTCCAAGCCGACGTCGCCGCCGATACGAGATACTACGCGACCGCCGAGTCGCTGTTGGGCGAAGTCGCTATCGCTGCAGCCGGCCCCGTCGAACTCTCCCTGCGCACAACCAAGACGACGGCGCCCGGCGCGGCGGCCATGGCATTCATTTACCTCAAGCTAACAATAATTCCCCAGTAACCCGCCCTGGCCCGGCCGCATTTGAGAGTGTTTTTTTTATCCGACGGATCGGACTGATCCGACGGATCAAATCGACGATCGGTCCGATCGGTCCGATCCGTCCGATCGGACCGCGATAACCAGAACGACGATCGGTCCGCGATAAGAAGAAAACAGACCAGCCTACGCAACGGGGCGGTGTAAATGTACGTAATCGGTCAGCCATTGAGAATAGCCGGCTGCCAACGCCGCCTCTTGACTGGCGGGATACGGGGCGTTTTTATGGACACCATGGACGCTATGGACACCATGGACGCCGGCAGTCAGTCCCCGGCGTCCAAGCAGTCCACAACCGGTCCCCTGAGTCCAAGGCGTCCTTCCCCATGGTCCAGAAAGTCCCCACGGTCCAATCCATGAGACCATGCCTCATGAGTCCGTGAGTCCTCGCCCCAGTGCGCAGCCGCCAATAAGTGCCGCCGGGACGGCGGCGCTCCCAGGAGTCCTCGCCCCAGTGCGCAGCCGCCAATGAGTGCCGCCGGGACGGCGGCGCTCCCAAGAGTCCAAGTCGTCAGTGCGCAGCCGCCAATGAGTGCCGCCGGGACGGCGGCGCTCCCAGGAGTCCCAGTCGTCCCCATGGTCCCAGTCGTCCTCTGAGACTGGCCATTATCAATCACTGACCGATGACAAATTTATTACCCATGTTGGTGAAAACGGCGTGGTCTTTGCGCGGAAAAGGGATATAGTACCCGGTTCAGTTTCGTGGCCGTAACTATCGTGGCTGGAAGCCACGGCGTCATGGCGCAACTGCTGATCACAAATGGGTGCGACGACATGTTTTTCGGAATACCGGCACAGGCCCAGGAAGCGCCAGGAAGCCGGAGTAAACGCATAGACAGGGACACACCATGGCTATACTAGAACGCTGGCAGGAACTGCGGGATTTGGCGGCGAAGAAGCCACCGGCGAGCGAGCTCTTCGAGGCATTCATTTCCTGGACTGATGCCTTCACGGCTGCCTCTGAAGACCACGAGGCGCTCTTTGCCCCCTGGCGGCTCCTTGACGGCGCCACACAACGGCGGTTTCTGCAGCAGGCCCTCGCTGACAAGATCCCCGCCGTGGGCAGCGGCCCGCAGTTGGAACTCAGTGTGCTTGTGGCGCTCTACCGTTTTCTGGAAGGCCGGCGCTGTTACATCATCACGCCGTTTTATATTGCCAGTCCGGTTGTGCGCAGTGTGGAGAAGGCGTTGTCGGCGCTTCCGGGCGTCACGGTGCGTTCGGCCGGCTTCATGTGCGGCAGCTCCCAGCTGAAGCTCAGCGACTGCCTGCAGGCGGCCATTGTCATGGTTGACTATTACGTGCTGGCGGCGGCATTCCGCGGCAAGCCCGACCTGCTGGCGGCGCCCCTGGCCCTGTTTTTCCTGGAACTGGACATGTGCCTGTATCACAACCGCCTCCTCTTCTACGAACGCGGCATGCCTAAGGCCGCTGGCATGATCTTCAAGGCGACTACCGCCGAGCCATTCGACAAAGACGGTGACAAGCAGAAACTGGTCTTCGACGTCCTCGGCAATCTAGTCAAGCAAGGCGTGCGTTGTGGCGGCGTCCTCAGTCGCATCTCGCCTTATGTCGCCGGCGAGCTGGACAAATGGGGGCGCGACGCGCTGCTGCCTAAGGCCGTCACGCCCGCAAAAGCCGCGCCCTATGCCGCTTTCACCTACCGCAGCAACAAGGAGCGCACGGCCGCGTTGGCGCAGGACATCATGAAGAGCCCGCACAACGCCCTCGTCGTCGGTTTTGCCGAAGCGACCATCAAGGCCCTGCAGGAGGAACTGCGCAAGAGCGGTCAGGATTGCACCAGCAGCAATAAAACCAGCGACATCCCGACCTTTTTCGCCATGGTTGGCGGTCCAAAGCGCGTCATGCTCTTCCGCGGCATGCCGTCGACGCTCATCACCCGCACGGCCGACTGCCCCCCCGGTGTCCTGTACATTGCCGAGCATTTCCTTTGCGCCGACCACCATCTGAAAATCCTATCCGCCTGCGAAAAGGTGCTCACCCTGCAGCAGCCCATGCGCTTGTTCTGCTCGCTGGAAGACCCGCTGTTCGACATGTACAGCCAGGAGGCCGGCTTCAGTCGCTTCTTTGACATCATTGATTTCACCGAGCGCTACGATCCGTGGCGGCAGATCCGCCGGGTCTTGGCCAAGGCCATGATCCGCAAAGTCCAGCGCCTGCGCGAGCTGTCCCTGCACGAGGACTCGCCGATGATCACCACGACGCTGCTCAACCCCTCCTCCGTGATTGTGCCCCAGAACAACAAGGGCACGCGCCACGCCGCCAGGATGGACGCGCCGTGTTTCTGCGGTAGCGGCAAGCCATTCAAAGAATGCCACGGCCGACCCAAAAATGCCGGCATGCTCGGCCGGAACTGAAGCGACCAGACGCGCCCGGCACGACCGGCACGACAAGGGAGAATACGACCATGTTCATCACATTCGGATTGTGCGGCTCCGATACGCCCGAAATGATCGCCAAGTACGCCGAGCTCGGCGCCAAAGAATTTTTCGCCGGCTTTGTGCCGCGGGCGTGGCTGGAGAAGTACGGCTGGGAAGTCTGCCCGAACCGCCGGCCGCTGGGCTCGTCTTACAACTATATGCAGATTGAGGACTTGGCCGAGGCGCGGCAGGCCGCCAAAAAGGCCGGCTGCCGCTTTAATCTGGCGCTCAACGCCCACGACAATGGCTCCGAGCGCCTCAACGACTTGCGGGCGCTGGTGGAGACCGTCGAGAAACTTGAGCCCGACGGCTACATCGTCGCCGACCCGGCGCTGATGTTCTCGCTCAAGAGCTGGGGTATCAGCCGGGCGCTGCACCTCAGCACGGGCGCCGGCTGTTTTAACAGCGCGGCCGTGCGTTTCTACTGCCGCCATTTCAATGTCCAGCGCGTGGTCATTCCCCGCAAAGTCACGTTGCGCGAGGTCCGCACCATGGTCACGTCACTCAAGGACCTCAAGCTCGAATTCGAGGTGATGATCATCGGTTACCGCTGTCATTTCAACGACGAGAACTGCCATTCCATCCACAGTGGCGCCCGCTGCAATCTCTGCGGCGACGTCCTCAACGGCCATTTGCAGGTCAGCAGGCGCTTTCCCGACAACTGGAAAGACGTCGTTCAAGCCATGTATGACGACCCCTATGGCCAGCTTGTCGAAGGGTCCGCGCTGGACGAATTCCGCAAGACCATGAACAAAGAGCCGCTGCCGCCGGCGCCCGTGTCGGATACGCCCTATTTTGCGCGCGGCATGGACGGCGTGGTCACCCGGGCCATCTATCACCACTGCGGACTCTGCGCGATCAAGGAGCTGCGCGATATCGGCGTCGATGCCCTCAAAGTGCCGCTGCGCGGCATCGACTCCTTCAAGATGCAGTCCATCAGCACCGTGTACGACGTCATGACGGCAGAAAATCCCACGCCGGAATACTGCCGCCGGCTCGTGAACAGCCCGTCCTTTTGCGCTGACCCGCAAAGCTGCTATTACCATGTCCCGGAGGCCGAGTAATGGAACTGGCAATCTATTTCACCAACATCGACCGGCTCAGCCAGATCGACGAGGCGCTGCGCTTCATCAACCTGGAGAAAATACCGTCCTTCGTCAGTTCGGCCATGTTCTCGCCGGACCCGAATCACAACGACTACATCTGCAATATGAACGCGCTGACCTGGCTCAATGTCTTTACGGAGCGCGGTCTGGATTTCAGTCGCCTGTATTTCGGCCAGGAATTCTGCCCCAATCTCATCCCCTCGGCCAGCGAGGTCGAGCAGGCGTTTTATTACAGCCGGCAGATGGAATGGGCCTTCACCTACGTGACCGGCGGCTACCTGCCGGACGCCGAGCTCAAGCAGGTGCAACGCAATCTGGAAAAACTCGCCGAACTCACGGACCAGGCCGAAGTCGTCGTCAACGACTGGGGCGTGCTGTGGCTGCTCCAGGAGCATTTTCCGCAGTTTGAGCCCGTGATTGGGCGCCTCCTCAACAAACAGACCCGGCTGAATCTCTTCACCAAGCCCGGCTTGCCTTTGCCTATGCACGTGGATGACATCACGACGCCCGTCGACGAACTGCGCACCAGTCAGCTGAACGCCTATCAGGATGTCAGTCTCAGCAATCCCGATTACCTCGCCGCGCTGAAAAGCTGGGGCGTCAAGAAGATTGACATGGACGTCACCCCCCAGGGCGTCAAACGGCCCGCCGACGGCTGGGGCCTTGATCTGGGCTTCTACTACCCCTGGGGCTTCCTGGGCACGGGCAGAAACTGCCCCACCGCCGGCATCGCCGATCCCCGCCGCATGTACATCGTCGTCGACTCGCCTTGTCCCAAGCCCTGCCGCAAGTACAACTGCAGCCCGACTTTCCCGCAATTTCCGCACAAGATCGTCCAGCGCGGACCGACGCTGTTCATGTTCCATGACGACTACGCCGAGGCGATCTTCGCCGTTGACGCCCGTTACGAACGCTTCATTTTCGAGCCGTGGATTCCGCTGTAGCGCGCTGATCGTTCTCGGACTCCCCCCCACCACGTGTCCCGTTCCTCTCCTCTCACAACCCCAGGTGCTGCCCCAAACATGTCCACGTTCCATATCAAAACCTACGGCTGTCAAATGAACGAGCGCGATTCCGAGGCGCTCAGCTGCCTCCTCGAAAACAGCGGCCACCAGGCCGTCGCCAGTGAAGAAGAGGCTGACATCATCATCTTCAATACCTGCAGTGTCCGCGATCAGGCCGAGCGCAAAGTCGTCGGCAAGCTCGGCATCCTCCGTCGCCTGAAGCGCGACAAGCCCGGGCTGATCCTCGGTCTGGTTGGCTGCATGGCGCAAAACCACGGCGACGCACTCCTCAAAGAGCTGCCGCAGCTAGATTTTGTCACCGGCACCGACCGCCTCCACACGGTCCCCGACAGCATCCGCCGCATCCAGCAACGACAGGGCCGCAGCGCCGAAATCGCCATGGGCCCCGATCAGTTCGTGGAACTCACCGGCCATCACCCCGGCCAAATTTGCGCCTTCGTGTCCGTCATGCGCGGCTGCGACCAGTTCTGTTCATACTGCATCGTGCCCCATACTCGCGGCCGGGAAAAAAGCCGCCCGCAGCAGGACATCGTTGACGAAGTGCGGCGCCTGGTCGACAATGGCACCCGCGAGATACTCCTCCTCGGCCAGAATATCACCGCCTACGGCATCGCCGAAACGCGGCATGACGACAGTTACCGGCCGGACTACTCGCCCTTTGCGGACCTGCTGGCGGCGCTGAACGACATCCCCGGCCTGGTGCGCATCCGCTTCACCTCGCCCCACGTGCGCTTCATGAACGATCACTTCATTGACGCAATCTGCAGCTTGCCCAAAGTCTGCAAGGCCTTCCATGTGCCTGTGCAGGCCGGTTCCAATCGCATTCTCAAGCTCATGCGTCGCTCCTATACCGCCGAAGAGTACCGCGAACGCATCGCGGCCATCCGCAGCCGACTCCCCGAACAGGCTTTCTCCACCGACGTCATCGTCGGCTTCCCCACGGAAAGCGACGACGATTTCGCGCAGACCCGCGATCTCATGGCCCAGGTCGATTTCGACATGGCCTACATCTTCCGCTATTCGCCGCGCAGCGGCACCAAGGCCGCCAAGGACTATCCCGACGACGTGCCCGATGAGGTCAAGCACCAGCGCAACCAGATTCTCCTCGACGACCTCGCGGCCGGGTCGGCCCGCCGCAATGAGCGCTTTCGCGGCCGCGTGCTCGACGTCCTTGTCGAAGGCGTCAGCAAGCGCAACGCCGAGCGTTGGACCGGTCGCACCGACCTCAACAAGGTCTGCAATTTCGTTCCCGTGCCGGGCATCAAACCCGGCGACCTGGTGAAAGTCACCATCACCCGCACGACGGCCAATTCGCTCTTCGGCGAGGCCGTCATGGGGTCCTGATCACCCAGCACGCGGTGGGGTGGGTCACTCCCGCGCCACCGCGTCGCAATAGCCCGTCTGGCAGGTAGTTCCATTCATGGATGATCTTCTCAGTAGCACGTTCAAAGAGCTCCGGATCCTGCTCGCCTTAATCCAACATCCAACACGGATTGACGATCTCGAACAGCTCAGCAAAGCCCTGGCGCAGTTTTTCCCGCAACTGGCGGCGCTGCCCACGGGTGCCTGGCATAAACTCATCAGTCAGGCTGAAAATTACACTCTCGTACTCTGCAGCGACGGCTTCTGCGTCAATCGCGACGAGTACAGTGAAGTCAACGCCCGGGCTTTCCTCGGCCAACGCAAACACGCCGCCGCCGCCGACATTATCGCCCGCGTGCTCGCCAGCCAGGCCGATGCCCAGCAGGGCCAATTGCGCCTGGCCCGCGATCTGCGCAACGCCTTCTACGCCGGCAATGCCGAGCTGATCAAAAACAGCCTCAACAGCCTGAACCAGAACTACCCGGAAAGCTTCGCCACCGGCGAGGCCTTCCAGTTCATCCTGCCGCAGCTGGATGACGACTGGGTCCTGAATCTCTCCCACGAGCGCCTCGCCATCTGCGCTTGGCAGGTCATACCGCGACTCATCGCGCAGCTGCGCAACGCGCCCCGCTTCCTCAAATGCCTCCTGAACCTCGCCCCGCATCTACCCCAGGCGGCGCTGTTCCCCCTCGCAGACTGGCTGATTCTGCGCGGGCAGTTCAGTGACGCGGAAAAAATCCTCGCCGCCTGCGATGGCGAGGCCAAAAAGATGCGCCAAGCCTGGCTGGCCTTCATCCGCGGCCGTAATTCCCAGGCCATCAGCATGTTCATCGACACCCTCTACAGCATCAGGCACAGCGACAGCGCCCCGGATTACTACTTTCAGACCGTCGGCGGTATCTTCCTCATTTTCGCCTTCATCAAAGACAATACCGCGAGTTCGCTGGCGGCGGCTGAGAACAACGCCGTGCTGGGCAGCCGGATCAGCAGCTGGTCCTCCGTGTACACGCACTTGCTCGCCTACGTTCGCAAGCGCATCAACCGCGTCGAGGTCATGCCTTGGGATCCGGCCCGCCGCAATGGCGGTCTCCCGGCCTTCTTCCATCTGATCTGCGACTACTGGGAGCAGGGCAGTCTCGGCGACGGGCTGCTAAAACGCGCCGAGACCATCGCCCAAAACGCCGAAGAACAGGGCTACGCCTGGGTCGCCGACCAATGTCGCGAACTCCAACGCCGCCTGCAGCCCGGCTGGACGCCCGGCGCGGCGCCCCGGACCGGCGCCGCCGCGCCCGATCCCAGCGTCCTCTGCATCCTCGACTGCGTTGAGGTCCAGCCGCCCTGGCTGGCCGCCATGGAGCGCTTGGAAGAGCTGCTGAAGAAGCCCGTGGCCGACGCCCGCAGCCGCCTGGTGTGGTTCCTCGATTTTGCCGACGAAACGACGGGCGTCATCAACATCAAGCCCATGGAACAGCGCCAGACCAAAACCGGCAAGTGGAGCAAAGGACGGATCTTTCCGCTCTGCAAATGCGCCCAGACCGGCATCTGGCCGGACTACCTCAGCGCTCAAGACCTCTGGGCCTGTAATGTCATCAGCAAGTCGTTGCAGGAACAGCCTGGCGTCTTGGAGAGCAACCCCAGTTCTTTCGTCTGCCAGGAGGCCATCAAGGCCCTCGTCGGTCATCCCCTGCTTTTTTGGGATGAACAGAAGTCGTCGCCGATCAGTTGCGTGCGCTGCCAGCCCTACTTGCACATTCGCAATCTCGCAGATCAATTCTGCCTGCGACTGGTGCCGACGCCACCATCACCCGGCCACATCGTCATCGCCAAGGACAGCGACGCGGCCCTGCGCGTCTACAGCTTCAATGAGCAGTATGTCCGCCTCGCCGAAGCCCTCGGCGAAGAGCTCGTTCTGCCACCAGAAGCGCAACGAAACCTGCCCGATCTGCTTGACAAACTCAGCGGCGACTTCATGCTGCTGTCCGATATTCCCCTGGACGTCCTTCGTGGCGCCACGGCCAAGGCCGCCGAGATGCCCTATCTGCGCCTGGCGCCGATGGATCAGGGCCTCAAAGCCGAGCTGCTTTTCATGCCGTTCACAGACATTGGCCGTTTCTACCCGCCAGCGGCCGGCCCCATCGAACTGGTGATCAATGACAACGGTCGACAGCAGCGCATCCGGCGTGACGTCGAACGCGAGCGGGAGCTCGCACAGCAAATTCTGGCGTCCTGCCCCGCGCTGCAGGATGCGGCGACGGGACCGCATGACTGGGCCTGGACCATCACCGCCCCCATGGCCTGTTACGACTTCGCCCTGCAGCTCCACGACGTCGCCAGTCTCTGCCAGATCCAATGGCCGGAGGGGTCGCACCTGAAAGTCAGCCGCGCCATCACCATTAAGGACCTCGTGCTGCGCACCCAGCGCCAGAATGACTGGTTCGCCATCAACGGCGAAGTCCGCGTCAACGAAAATCTCACGCTGTCCCTGCAGGAAATCCTCCACGCCGCCAAAAACCGCCAGGGCAATTACATCACGCTCGAAGACGGCCAAGTCATCGCCTTGGCCGACAACTTCCGCAACCGCCTGGAAGAACTGCAGAATCTCGGCGAGCTGCGCGGGGATCATTTCCGCCTGCACCGTTTCAGCCTGCCCGTGGCGGACCAGCTGCTGGCCGAATTCAGCGGTTTCGAACGCAGTGCTGACTGGCAGCAGCACGTCGGCGCCATCGCCGCGGCCATGCAGCTCACTCCGGCGTTGCCGGTGGAGCTCCAGTCGCGTCTGCGCAGCTATCAGCGCGAGGGTTTCACTTGGCTCAGTCGGCTTGATGCGTGGGGCGCCGGTGCCTGTTTGGCTGACGACATGGGCCTGGGCAAGACCCTCCAGGCCATCACCATGATGCTCAGCAAGGCCACGGAAGGCCCGGCGCTGGTTATTGCGCCCACCTCCGTATGCCATAATTGGCTCCTCGAATGCCAGCGCTTCGCGCCGTCGTTGCAGGTGTCCATCTTCGGCAACGGCGACCGCCAGCAGCAGCTGGCCGACATGGGCCCCGGGCAGGTCCTCATCTGCAGCTACGGGCTCCTGCAAAGCGAAAATGCCGCCTTCCAGAAAGTCCGCTGGCGCATTGCCGTCCTCGATGAAGCGCAGGCCATCAAGAACTACCAGGCAAAACGCTCACAGGCCGCCCTCAAAATCAACGCCCAGTTCCGCATGGTCACCACTGGCACGCCCGTCGAGAACAACCTCAACGAGCTGTGGGTGATCTTCCACTTCATCAATCCCGGGCTCCTCGGTAGTCGCGACAGCTTCCAGAAACGCTTCGCCGCACCCATCGAAAAAGAGAACAACCGCGCGGCCGCCCAGCAGCTCAACGCGCTGCTCCGGCCTTTCCTCCTTCGTCGCCGCAAAGACCAGGTGCTGCTCGAACTGCCGCCCAAGACCGAAATACCCCTCTACGTCGAATTGTCGGACAGCGAACGGGCCTTCTACGAAGCCCTGCGCCGCGAGCTGATCGCAGAGGTGTCACCGCACCGCGAAGAGAACTCCACCCAGCTGCGCATTCGCGTGCTCGCGGCTATCACCAAGCTGCGGATGGCCGCCTGCAACCCCCGGCTCGTCCAGGCTGGCCTGGACATCCCCAGTGCCAAAATGGGCGCCTTCACCGAGTTGCTCGACGAGTTGCTCGCAGGCGGCCACAAGGCCCTCGTCTTTAGCCAATTCGTCCGGCACCTCGATCTGATCCGACCGCTGCTTGACGAAAAAGGGGTGCGCTACCAGTATCTTGACGGCAGCACCAGTACCAAAGACCGCAGCGCCGCTGTCGAGGCCTTCCAGGCCGGCAAAAGCGATTTGTTCCTCATCAGTCTCCGCGCCGGGGGCCTCGGCCTCAATCTCACCGCGGCGGATTACGTCGTGCATCTTGATCCGTGGTGGAATCCCGCCGTGGAAGACCAGGCGTCTGACCGCGCGCACCGCCTGGGCCAGACCAAGGCCGTCACCATCTACCGGCTCATCGCCAAGGACACCATCGAGGCAAAAATCCTCGAGCTGCACCAGCATAAACGCGACCTCGCTGACCAGCTCCTCGCTGGCAGCGATACCCCCGGGGCTATCTCCGCCGATGAACTCGTCCGGCTCCTCACCGAACACTGAGGATAGCGGCTGGGCGTTTTTATGGACGCCATGGACGCCATGGACACCATGGACACCATGGACGCTATGGACACCGCCAGTCAGTCCCCGGTGTCCAAACAGTCCACAACCAGTCCCCGGTGTCCAAACAGTCCACAACCAGTCCCCGGTGTCCAAACAGTCCACAACCAGTCCCCGGTGTCCAAACAGTCCACAACCAGTCCCCAGTGTCCAAACAGTCCACAACCAGTCCCCGGCGTCCAAGGCGTCCATCCCCATGGTCCAGAAAGTCCCCACGGTCCAACCCATGGGATCATGCCTCATGAGTCCGTGAGTCCTCGCCCCAGCGCAGCGCCAACCGGTCCCTGAAGTCCAGGAAGTCCCCGTGGTCCCATTCGTCCTTTGAGACCGGCCATGATCAATCACTCCTATGAAACTTGCCGCCTCGTTAGCCTCCCATATGTGCGGCGGCGGGCCGTGGGTTTCCTGCAAATTGTCCCAGCGGAGCGCCGGGTTGTGCACTGACCGATTAAGTCTCGCGGCCGTGGAGTGGGCGTCTCGCCCACTCCGACAAGACGGCTCATTACACCGTCCTCGTCATCCACGCCGACCGTACCCGGCCCGTCTCCCCCGCCGCACGAGCCGCTGCTACTCTGGGCCTGCTATAACTCCGCTGCCGCAAAGGTCGGCGGATATCAAGGTCCAATGGCTAGGTGGCGGTTGGCCGTGGGTTTCTTGCAAATTGTCCCCGGTGTTTTCCCCACCGGGGTGGTTACTCCTATGAAACACGCCGCTTGATTAGCCTCCCATATGGGCGGCGGCGGGCCGTGGGTTTCCTGCAAATTGTCCCCGGTGTTTTCCCCACCGGAGTGGTTACTTACCGATTACGTCTCGCGGCCGTGGAGTGGGCGTCTCGCCCACTCCGACAAGACGGCTCAATAAACCGTCCTCGTCATCCACGCCGACCGTACCCGGCCCGTCTCGCCCGCCGCATGAATAGTTACTCCTATGAAACACGCTGCCGCAAAGGTCGCGGAAATCAAGGTCGGATGGCTGGGCGGCGGCGGGCCGTGGGTTTCCGGCAAATTGTCCCAGCGAAGCGCCGGGGTGTACACTGACCGATTACCCCTGGGCGCGGATTTTTACGCCTTCGCGTTCGTGTTGGCGTTTGACGACGATGACGGGGCAGTCGGCCTGGTCAAGCACGAGCTGTCTTTCCACGCTGGACAGGTCTTTTTGCACGGAGCTGTCTTTCCAGCCGCAGATGATGATCGCGTCGACCTTGCGTTCGGCGACCAGTTGGAGGATGCTCTGGTGGAAACGGCCCTTGCACATGATCGTTTCGACCTCGACGCCGGCCTTGGCGCCGGCGTCCTGCACGTGGATCAGCACGCGCCGGCCCTTGCGCTCCAGGTCCTCTTCGAACTCTTCGCGTTCTTCCTTGACGAAGATGCGCATCTGCATGAGGTAGTCCATCACGGCGACGTCAATGACGAATGCCGCCAGTAACTCGCAGGACAGATTGGCCGCCAGGCCGACCGCGAACTGTGCCGCGTCCTGCGACGGTTGTGAGCCATCCACAACCAACAATGCCCGTCGCATGACTGCCGGCGCAGCCGGCGCGGGTTGGTCCTCACCCGCCGACTGATCATTTTTGCCGTTTTTCTGCGAGCGTCCAAATAACATCATTGGCCTCCAACTTGTTGCTGCTGTTCGGCACGATGCCGTGCTCCGGGGCGGTTCATGGCGTCGTATCCGGTGCGTCGCCGTCGCTCAACTGCGCCTGTTCGGCGGCTTCGGCGGCTTCGGCGGCTTCGGCGAGGCGCTTTTTGACCATCTTCATGGTAAAAAACGAATCGAGGTCTTTGCCTTCGAGGACCTCGCCGATGTAGCGCAGGGTATCTTTGTAGTTCGGGATGAAAATATGTTCAAGAGCATTGACCCGGCGTTGGGTCTTTTTCAGTTCGCGGGCCAGGAGCCACACGGCGGTTTCCAGTTCAGCGAGCTTCCCGGCGCTTTCCAGCAGCGCGAGAAAGTCAATCATGGTCTGGTCCACGAGCGAGTCCGTGTCGGCAAAGCCGTATTGCGAGCGGAAGGCGCCCTGTTTGACGCTGAGCGTCGGAATACGGATGCCGGCCACGACACGCGTGTCAGAATGTACATCATGTTCGTAATTTATGCCATTGGCGATATTGCGCATGTGGTAGTAGCCGTTATGCGATGCGGCTTTGCGCAGTGTCGCGTAGGCCTTGTGCCGACGCTGGGCCAGCTCCTGCTGCACGACTTTGACGCGGTCGAGGAGCCGCATCAGCTCCATGACCAAGATCTCGCGCTTCTGCTCCAGCAGGGCAAAGCCCTCGCTGGTCATTTTCAGACTGCGCTTGAGATTGAGCTGGTTGCTCTTGGTTGGGGCGATGTTCAGACGGCTCATGCTGTTTTTTCCTGATCACGCACGCTGTTCACGGTTTGAATACCGTCGTTGCGGTGTTGCCTTGGTCGTAGTACTGCTTGAGCTCTTCCTCGCTTACCCGCAGCAGCTCCGCCCGCGGCAAGATCTTGAGCACGTCCCAGCCCAAGGCGAGGGTCTGCTCAATGCTGCGGTTCTCGTATTCGCCCTGGGCCACCACGCGGTTCTCAAAGGCGTTGCCAAATTTGACGAAGAGCTTGTCCACCGGGCTGAGTTCTTCCTCGCCGATGACTGATGCGAGCGCGCGCACGTCCTTGACCTTTGAGTAGGCGGCGAAGAGCTGCGAGGCGACATGCGGGTGGTCGTCCCTTGTCCGGCCTTTGCCGATGCCGTCCTTCATCAGGCGCGACAGGGACGGCAGGCCCGCCACCGGCGGGTAGATGCCGCGCTGGAACATGTCGCGCTCAAGCACGATCTGGCCTTCGGTGATGTAGCCAGTCAGGTCCGGGATGGGGTGGGAGATGTCGTCGCTGGGCATGGTCAGGATCGGCATCTGGGTGATACTGCCGGCGCCGCCGCGCAGGCGCCCGGCGCGCTCGTAGAGGGACGCCAGGTCGCTGTAGAGGTAGCCCGGGTAGCCTTTGCGGCTGGGAATCTCGCCGCGCGCCGTCGCGATCTCGCGCAGGGATTCGCAGTAGTTGGACATGTCGGTGATCAGTACCAGTACGTGCATGCCCTCGTCAAAGGCCAGGTATTCGGCCAGAGTCAAGGCCGAGCGCGGGGTGATCAGCCGCTCCACCGACGGGTCGTCCGCCAAACTCAGGAACATCGCCACGTTGTTGAGCACGCCACTTTGCTCGAAGGAGTCAATGAAAAAGCGCGCGACGTCGTGCTTCACGCCCATGGCTGCGAAGACGATGGCGAAATCCACGTCCTCGTTGAGCAGCTTGGCTTGCCGGGCGATCTGCGCGGCAATGCGGTTGTGGGGCAGGCCGTTGCCGGAGAAGATCGGCAGCTTCTGCCCACGCACCAGCGTGTTCATCAGGTCGATCGCCGAGATGCCCGTCTGGATGAAATCCCGCGGGTATTCCCGTGCGTAGGGGTTCACCGGCAGGCCGTTCACGTCGCGCCGTTCAGCGCGCAGCAGCGACGGCAGGCCGTCCTTCGGGCGGCCCAAGCCGTCAAAAATGCGCCCGAGCATGTCCTTGCTCACTGGTATGCGCAGGGACGAGCCCAAAAAGCGTGTGCGGGTGCCGGCCGGCGACAGCGCGTCTGAGCCGCCGAAGACCTGCACGACTGCGCTGTGGGACGTCACGTCCAGCACCTGGCCCAGACGCAACTCGCCATTGGGCGCCGTGATCTCAACCAGCTCGTCATAGGCGACATTGCTGACGCCGTCGACAAAAACCAGCGGGCCGTCGATATTCTTTACCCCGCAGTATTCGAGACCGGCCATCTTCATGCGCGGAGGCTCCTTTCCAATGCATCCAAGCCAGTGCTGATCTGCTGTTCCAGCGCTGCCATGGTCTGCGTGTCGTCATTCTTGATTTCGCTTTTCATGCGCATCAGCCGTTCCAGGCCGGGCAGGCCGTGGATGTCTGCCAGCGTCGCCCCTTTCTGGATGATCACCAGCGTCCGCGTCGCAAATTTCACCAACAGCCGCATCATCCAGCTCTGTTTTTCTGGCGAGCAGTACATATCGATGTCATCGAAGGAATTCTGCTGCAGAAAGGCGTTTTTGATGATCTCGGCGGTGAAGAGGGTCAGGCGCTGCGAGTCGGGCAGGGCGTCAGGTCCGACCAGCTTGGCGATGTGCTGGAGATTGCTTTCCTCCTGGAGGATGTCCATGAGGATATCGCGGTTGTTCTTCCAGTTGTGGTCGTGGTTCTTCCACCAGTCGGCAATTTCCACCAGGTACTCGCTGTAGCTGTTGCGCCAGCTGATCGCCGGGTAATGCCGGGCGTTGGCCAAATCCCGGTCCAGTGCCCAGAAGCAACGGATGAAGCGGCTGGTGTGCTGCGTCACCGGCTCGGAGAAATCGCCGCCGGGCGGCGACACGGCGCCGATGACGGACACCGACCCCTCGCCGCCCTGCAGGGTTTCCACCCGGCCGGCGCGTTCGTAGAAGCCTGCCAGGCGCGCCGGCAGGTAGGCCGGGAAGCCCTCGTCCGCCGGCATTTCTTCCAAGCGGCCGGAGAGTTCGCGCAGGGCTTCCGCCCAACGCGAGGTCGAGTCGGCCATGATGGCGACGTCGTAGCCCATGTCGCGGTAGTATTCCGCCAAGGTGATGCCCGTGTAGATGCTCACTTCGCGGGCGGCCACCGGCATGTTCGAGGTGTTGGCGATGAGGATGGTCCGTTCCATCAGTGACCGGCCGCTGCGCGGGTCGACCAGCTCGGGGAATTCCCGCAGCACTTCGGTCATTTCGTTGCCGCGTTCGCCGCAGCCGACGTAGACGATGATCTGCGCGTTGGACCACTTTGCCAACGCCTGCTGGGTCATGGTCTTGCCCGTGCCAAAACCGCCCGGGATCGCCGCCGCGCCGCCTTTGGCGATGGGGAAGAAGGTGTCGATCACGCGCAGGCCTGTCAGTAGCGGCTCGGCCATCTGCAGGCGCGCGCGGACCGGTCGCGGTTCCCGCACCGGCCAGTACTGGAACATGGACAGCGGCCACTCGCGGCCATCGGCATCACGCAGGGTCGCGATCGTCTCGGTGCCGCGATAATCGCCTTCGGTCGCGATGCTCAGCAGCTCGCCGCTGATGCTCGGCGGCACCATGATCTTGTGCAGGATGCTGAGCGTCTCCTGGACCTGCCCGAAAGGCTCGCCCGCCTGCAGGCGCTGCCCAACAGTCGCCAGCGGCTGAAAGTGCCAGCTCTTCTCCGTGTCCAGCGGCTCGGCCTTTTCGCCGCGCGCGATCATGGCGCCGCTCTGCGCCGCAATGCGGTCCAGCGGCCGCTGGATGCCGTCGTAAATTGTGCCCAGTAGGCCGGGGCCCAGCCGCACCGACAAGGGCCGGGAGCTGCAGCGTACCGCTTCGCCGGGTCGCACGCCGCTGGTGTTCTCATAGACCTGGATGGTCACCGCGTTGCCGCGCACTCGAATGACCTCGCCAATCAAATGCAGGTCGCCGACCTCGACCACTTCGAGCATGCCGGCATGTTCCATGTGCCGAGCCTCCACGATCGGGCCATTTACCCGCGTGATCTCACCGAGGCGCTCGCTGCTGTTCTTTTTCACTGTATCGCCGGGCATGTTCTTCTCCACTAATCCTGGTCATGCGGCCGCCGTTGCCGGCTGCCGGGTGTCGCATCGCATCGGGTGCCTGCCGCCGCCATCACTGGCAGGCGAGGCTCCGCAGCTCTTCCCAGAGCCGTTTGAGGCGGACGGCGTAGCTGTTGTCAAAGCGCCGACGGCCATCCGCCGAGCTGATAATCAGGCCGCCGCGCTGGGCCGGGGCCGTCCGCACCGTGTAGCGGCTGGCATCGTTAGCACCAAAGAGCTCACGGGCCTGCGCCACCAGCCACTCGGGGGTGGCCTGCGCCGCATCGGCGGGGCCCACTACGACCTCGCAGTCGCCGGGGCCAATCGCCGCCAGGGCTTCGCGCGCCAACAGCGTCAGCGACCGCGCACGGTCAATGCCGTCGCTGCGCTCGACCGCGGCCAGCGCCTCGCGCAAAAAACCCGCCAGGCACGACTCGCTGGCCAGCAACCAGCGCCGCCGCGTTTCCTGCTGGATGTCAACTAGTATGGACCGGCATTTCATCTCAGCCTCCGCCGAGGCCTCCGCGAGGCGCTCCTGGCGGTTGCGCTCGATTTCTTCGGCGGCCTGTTGCAGCGCCTTGTCGGCATCATTGTTGGCTCGGGCGATAATGCGCTCGGCACGCGTCTTGGCGTCGCTGAGTATCTCGGCCTGTAATTTGTCTTCCTGGGGATTCATCGCGCTGTCCCTGGTACTGATGACTGATCGGGGGAGGGGTGAATGTTTTCTGTCGTCGTGCATATCAGTTGTCCTGGACGATACGGATGCCAACGGCTTCGTAGATGAGTTCCTGGAGGCTGCGGCGTTTGCCGCGGGGCCCCCAGATATCCTGCATGACGGCGAGGTACGGCGGTTTGGAGCTGAGGCGGTGGGCGGTCACGTCGTCTGCCAGCATGTCTTCGACAGCCTCGGTGATCAGCAGCACGCCCTTGCGGTGGTTGGCGATGGCGGCCTTGAAAGCCACGCGGGCTTCTTCGGCCGTCTCGACCACGTCGCCGCTCAGGCCAGCAAAGCGGTAGCCCAGCACGGTGTCGGCATCGCCGATAATATGAAATCCCATACTCGCTGTCTCCTCATGCCTGTACGGCCGTCACGCGAACGCGTCGTCGTCAGATCTTGAAGACCAGGAAGAGGCTCACCAGGAAGCCGAAGAGGGCGATGCCCTCGCCCAGACCCACGAAGGCAATGGCCTTGCCCAGTAATTCCGGCTTCTCCGCCGCGGCACCCATGGCCGCCGCGCCGACTTTACCGACCGCAAAGCCCGCGGAGAGACTGCCGACGCTCATGGTCACGGCAATCGCGTAGAAAATCGCGGGGTCGACTGGCGCCTTCGCCACGCCGGCGGCCGCTTCGGCCACCGCCGCGTCGCCGCTGGCGTAGGCCATGCCGGCCGTCACCAGGCCCAACAGGAACAAGCCGGTTTTGCCGGCGCGGACGAGCCTTTGGAACGTGTGCAGATTCATGCTTTCTTTTCTCCTTTGTTGTCCTTCTCGGCGGCCTCGGCAGCCCCGTCCCCAATCTGGAAAGGACTGTAGAGGACGCCACCACCAGAAAAATACTTACTGAACAATTCGTAATACTCAAGACGCACACCCTGTATCATCGCCACCATGCCCTCGAAGGCAATCACCAGCACGTTGCCGAAGATGATCACCAACAGCGACAGCGCGCCGCCCATGGGCAGCTCCTTGAGCATGTTCACGATGGAATAAATCGCCAAGCAGAGCGCCGCGTGACTGATGGCAAAAGCGCCCACGCGGACAAAGGACACCGTGCCGCTGATGTAGCCCGTGAAGGTCTCCATCAGTTCGATGCAGGACTCCAGCACGACTTCCAGTAGGCTGCCGTGTTCTTCGCCGTGCTCGTCGTCAGCATCGCTCTTGTGGGCACCATGACGCCGATAGTGCTGCAACAGCAGTTGCACCGGCTTGCCCACAAAGAGCAGCACCAGCGGCAGCGCCAACACTACCAGCTGCCAGGCCGACACCTGCCCCGTCAGCGCCACCGAAATGCCAATGCCCAGCGCCAGCCAGTAGAATAACAGCCCGAGAACTCCAAAGCGGTCAAAGACACTCTCAAAATAGTGTCGCGCCATATAGCGGTTGATGATGTTGATGATGATCGCGACGCTCGTAAAGACGATGCCGACGCCGACCGCCACCAGCAGCAGCTTGCGAATGTCCTTCTCCGCCAGTGGACTGAGCCACAGCGGTGGAAATATCTCGTGGTTCTCGTAACCGAAGCAGCTGCCGTAGAGCAGTCCAAAGACCGCCGCGCTGATGCCGCAGGTGGTCAGCAGGAAACCGACGTCCCGCAGCATCTCCGGCAGGCGCCGTTTGCTGTAATGCAGCCACAGACCAATCAGCGCCAGCACCGCGCCCTGCCCGAAATCGCCGAACATGAAGCCGAACAGCACCACGAAGGACAGGCCCACGAATAGGGTCGGGTCGAGCTCGTTGTAGCGCGGGATGGCAAAATTAGTCACCAGCATGCGGAAGGGCCGCAGCCACGCCGCGCCCTTGAATTGCACGGGAACGGTCTCCAAGCCGGCCTGGACCAGCACGTCGTTGCCGGCTTCAATGACTTCGACGACGCCAGCGCCGTCCGTGTTCTCTTCCACGATCTGGCGTACTTTCTCGACCTGGTCTTTCGGTGTCCAGCCCGAGATGCAGTAGAGGTGCGATACGCGGCCAAAATGCTTCTGGGCGCTGTGCACGGCCTTGAGGCCCCGCAGCTGCGTCCGCATCGCCAACAGCACGCCGCCGTATTCCTCGCCGAGTTTGAGGACGCTCAAGCGGCATTCCTCAAGCTGGCGATGTAACTTCTGCAGTTCGTCTTCGACATGCTGGCGCTCTTCTGCCGCGCTGCCGCTGACTTCCGGCGGGGCCTCAATGGCCGTAAAGCCGAACTTGCGCAGCTCTTCCTCGACCGCCCAGCGGTTTTTGCGGGACGACAGCACCAGCACGTTGCCGTCCTTGCCCTCGGCGGGCAGCAACAGCGCTCGTTCGCCCATGACCATGCTCGCGCTGGGCAGCACCGACGGCGCAATGCGGCCCGTGATCATGTAGAAATGCGACAGATTGCGCAGCGCCTCCAGTCGCACTTTCTGCAGTGGGTAGCCGGCCAGCAGCGTGCTTTCCAGACTGAGACTGCCAGAATCGCTGATGAGCTTGTTGAGCGTATCGTCCTGGACCTTGAAGCGCTCGTGGATTTTGCCCAGCAGGGCTTCCATGTCCTTCAGGTCCATGTTCTCCAGCTGCGGCGCGCGTGCGTCGCTCTCGACGCCGAGGGCTTCGATCAGCCGGTCGCAGCGCTCCAGCAGACGGTCGACCGTGCGCTCGTCCTTGTCCTGGTTGACATTGGACAGCAGCTTTCCCCGTGACTGGTTCACGGCGTCTACCAAGTGCACCAGGCCGCGCTGGCCAAGAATCCTGGTCATCGCGGTGACGTGCTTGCTCAGTACCAGGATGTTCACTTTGCACATTTCTACCGGCCTGAACATGATCACACTCCAATCATCATGTCTTGCATGTCACGCGGCGGGATGGCAAAATGCACCCCCTCGTACACACGCCCAATGTTCAAGGTCTCAAAACGAAGCAAGAAGGGATAGGCTACAATGGACAGGGCGGGGCGATTATAATCCCGGAACAACGAATACACATAACGATACAGGTAATTCCACAGCGCATTCTCGCACAGATAGAGCTCGGCCGCCGCAAAAGGCTCCAGCAGTTCCCGGAAGTCTTTCGGCAGGCCGTGTATCGTGCGGGCCACGCCGCCGTTGGCGGCCACCAGCGCCGTCAGGTCCTCCGGCTTGAGTTGCTCGCCGTCGTCAATCCAATAGCCGGCCATCTTCTCCGGCTCGAAGTGATAGAGATAGACGTCCCGCAGCAGGATGGTCACGTTGATGATGTCGATATTGCGACGCACTGCCTGCACCGCCTCCCGGCGGATGTCCAGCGGCGTCCGCCCGGCCAGGCGCAGCAGGTCGCGGTAATGCACCTTGTCAATCTGGCACTCCGCCGTCATCATGTCGTGGTCGCGGTCAAGCTGCCGCACAATGTCGTCAAGGTGATCTTCCGGATCAACCACCGGCAGGTGCCGCACAAAGGCCTCAATATTCGGCGCCTGCAGCAATTCATCAACCGGAAAAGCCGGATGCTGCGGCAATTCAACCAGCAGATAGTTGATGTCGGTCTTGTTCTCGGGGAAAAAAAAGTAATGCAGGACGGTTTTGACGTCGTCGTAGAAAACGCGGTCAATCAAGGCGCCATAGAACAGCGCGGTGGCGTCGTCAAGCTGCGCCTGGATGGCCCCGAGCTGCTTCATCTCGCGCAGAATGAGATTTTTGTGAAAAGCGCTGCGGCTGCTCGCGTCAAGGCCGAAGTTGCGCAGTTCCCGGATCAGATTTTCCGTCGTGCCGCTGCTCGTCAGTCGTTGCAGCGCCTCGCCTTTGACGGCATTGGCCCACATGCCATGCAGCTTGGCAAAAAGAAAATCGTGGCTGGCGTTGGTGGCGAGTACTGGCATGGCACGGTCATATCAAGAAAAAAGAGGGCGGTGGTGAACGTATCGCGGTGGGACTTTCCGGCGGCATGCGCTTACTTGTCGCTCGGGTAGGCTAAGGCCTCCTTGACCTCGCGGAGGCGCCGGTCGAGGCCCTGATGGAATGCCTTGAGCTCAATGGCGTGGCGTTTGTCGGCCTCGGCAAGCGCCTTGTCGCGCTCGCTGCGCGCCGTCGTCAGGCGCGCCGACAGCAGCGCTTCGTATTCTTTCGCCAGCGCTTGCTGGGCCTGGACCTTCTCGTCGTTGATCTGCTGGCGACTCGCCGTCAATATCTGCTCGGCTTCGCGCTCGGCGGCGGCGACGATCTCGTCGGCCTGCTCTTCAACCAGCAACATCCGCTTGAGAATGTCGTCCATGGTGTTTACTCTTCACTTTTGATGATCTGCAGGATATCACGGGCGCTTGTGGCGGCGCGGATCTTCTCGGCAAAACCCGGTATGGAAAACAGCCGCGAAATCTCGGCCAGCGCCAGGATATGCGGGCCGGGGTTGCCCAGTTCGGCAAAAATCGTGATCACGATGTACACGGGCTCGCCATCCAATGAGTCGTAGTCCAAACCGCGTTTGGAAACGCCCAGCGCCATCAGCAGCCCGTTGGCCTCGGCAAGCTTGCCATGCGGCAGCCCCAGCCAGCGGGATATGCCCGTCGACATCTTGTTCTCGCGCTCCACCAACGCCTCGACGGCGGCAGTGCTGTCCGTGATTAGGCCGTCGTTGACAAAAAGCTGCACCATCTCCGCAAATAACTCGGGCTTCTCGGTGGACTGGAGATCGAGCTTGATCAAAGATGGCGTGAGTAACTCGGATATTTTCATGCTTGTACCTGCCAAGTAAGTCGTTACAACTGAGGCCGGCGACCTCGTGAATTTATAACCGGTAATATAGCGCCGAATTCACAAAAAATGAGCGTGAAAAGAAGTAATTGATATTGGTCGGTTCCAGGGGACGACTGGGACCGTGGGGACTGATTGACTGCTGCGCACTGGGGCGAGGACTCACTGACTCATGAGGCATGATCCCATGGATTGGACCGTGGGGTCTTTCTGGACCGTGGGGATTGACGCCCGACGCCTTGGACTGATTGGGGACTGATTGGACTCCTGTGAGCGCACGTCTCCCGATGCGTCCACTCGCGCGCACGGCATCCCTTGCCGCGAAGCGGCAGAAGCGCTGAAAGCGCGACACATACCAGCCCAGGGCAAGCACGCTGAAAGCGTGCGCCGCCCTGGGTAATTCGCCATTGTTCTCGTGTTCCTCGGCCTCTCTGGCCCCAGTCGGCGAAGCTGACTGGGGCCAGAGAGGCAATGGAACGATGTGTCTTTCCTGGGGTGGTCACGCCGGTCCGCCCCTACGGCAAACGCCCGCCCTCAGATATTGAGTTCTTCGGCCAGCTGGCGGCCGGCTTCGATGGCGCGGATTTCGCCCAGCAGGTCATCGAGGTTGCCTTCCATGATTGAGCTGAGATCATAGAGGGTGATGTCATAGCGGTGGTCGGTCACGCGATTCTGCGGGAAGTTGTAGGTGCGGATGCGCTCGCTGCGTTCGCCGCTGCCGACCTGCGATTTGCGTTCGGCGGCGTTCTTGGCGTCTTCCTTGCTCTGTTCGATTTCCAGCAGACGCGCGCGGAGGATGCGCATGGCGATTTCCTTGTTGCGGTGCTGGGATTTTTCCTGCTGGCTGGCCACGAACATGCCCGTGGGGAGGTGTGTCACCCGCACGGCCGAGTCTGTGGTGTTCACGCACTGGCCGCCGTGGCCCGATGAGCGATACACGTCAATGCGCAGTTCATCGGGCTTCAATTCGAAATCGACTTCTTCGGCTTCGGCGAGGACGGCGACGGTCACCGTCGACGTGTGGATGCGGCCCTGCGCCTCGGTCACGGGAATGCGCTGCACGCGGTGCACGCCGCTCTCAAAACGCATGGTGCTCCAGGCGCCCTCGCCGCGGAGAGTGAACGACGCGTTTTTCAGACCGCCCAGAGGCGTGTCCGTCATGTCGAGGACTTCCTGACGCCAGCCCCTCAGCTCGGCGTAACGGCTGTACATGCGCAGCAAATCTGCCGCGAAGAGCCCCGCCTCATCACCGCCGGCCGCCGGCCGGATTTCGACAATGACGTCGCGCCCTTCATTGGGGTGTGGCGGCAGGATCAGCGTCTTGATGTCGCGGTCCAGGCGCGTTTCCTGCTTTTCGAGCTCGGCGATGTCGGCGCGGATCAACTCTTTGAAGGCATCGTCTTCGGTCTGGTCCAAGAGCTCCGCGTTGTCGCGCAGGTCCTGTTGGGTTTTCAGATACTGCTGCCAGAAATTCAGGAGCTGCTTCAACCGCTGGTATTCACGGTTGAGCTGCTGGTACTGCCCTTGTTCGCCGTGGGCAAAATCAAAGGCCGATATGGCCCGCTCCACCTCGGCGAAGCGCTCGGTCGAATTGGCTATGTAACGGTCAAGATTCACAGTCGGGCCTTATGGCTTGACAAGTGGTCGATCACGGAAAAAGGACGGCGCCTGGCGCCCAAAACGCCCCTGCCGGCAACGAAAAGACGGACGGAGAGCATTTCCTGGGAAATCTCTACCGCCCGTTTTTTTGCGACATTGCTGGCGCGTCGGCTATGCTGTTGCTGACGGACGCCTAGGCGGGGCCGCAGCCCCTGCACGCTCAGGCTGTGTACTGTGTCAGCCCTTGGCGTAACGACGGCGGAACGCGTCGACACGGCCTTCGGTATCTACCAGCTTCTGCTTGCCGGTGAAGAACGGATGGCACTTTGAACAAATACCGACGGACGTTTTTTGTGCCAGCGAAAAGACTTCCATCTGGTTGCCGCAAGCGCAGCTCACAACGCACTTCTGGTACTTGGGATGTATTGCTTCTTTCATGACCATTCCCTTTTTTTGCTTTGCCGGCCGGGCTCGGGGTTACCGACCGGACTGACTCACACACTACACTCGTTTCGCTTGTCAATAAAAAGCCATTGCCGACATGGGCGCCAAGCCTCGTGGCGTGACGTTGTCGACGGCAGCATCACATCTCCGCGAGGGCGGCCTTGCGGCTGAGGCGAACCCGGCCGCGGTCATCGATGTCAATCACTTTCACGGAGATTTCTTCCCCGACCTTGCAGATTTCATCAACCGTCTTGACGCGGTAATCCGCCAGCTCGGAAATATGCACCATGCCTTCCTGGCCGGGCATGATCTCGACGAAGGCACCGAAGTCCTTGATGGTCTTGACAATGCCCTTGTAGATCTTGCCGATCTCGACTTCGCCGGTGGAGCCCTCGACCATGTAGCGGGCCTTTTCCATCGCGGGGCCACTGGTGGCGAATATCTTGACCGTGCCGTCGTCGGTCACGTCAATCTTGGCGCCGGTGCTGTCACAGATGCCGCGGATGTTCTTGCCGCCGGGGCCGATGAGGGCGCCGATCTTCTCGGGGTTGATCTTCAGCACGGCCATCTGCGGCGCGTAGGGGCTCAACTGAGCGCGGGGCGCGGGCAGACAGGCGGCCATGACCGCGCGAATCTGTTCGCGGGCGACCTTGTTGCGCTGCATGGCGTCGTACATGCCAGGAATGTCCAGGCCGGCGATCTTCAGATCCAGCTGGAAGCCCGTGATGCCTTTGCTGGTTGCCGAAACCTTGAAGTCCATGTCGCCGTAGTGGTCTTCGGAACCCAGAATGTCCGTCAGGAACTCACGCTTGTCCGTGCCAGTCACCAGACCGATGGAAATACCAACCACCGCGTCGCTGATCGGCACGCCGGCGTCCATCAGCGCCAGGCTCGATCCACAGACTGTCGCCATGGACGATGAGCCGTTCGAACCCAAAATCTCCGACGTCACTCGCACCGTGTAGGGATAATCCTTGGGCATCGCGCCGACAACCGACCGCTCCGCCAAGGCGCCGTGACCGATCTCACGACGGCCCGTCGAACCGTAACGGCCGACTTCGCCCGTGCAGAAATTCGGGAAGTTGTAATGCAGAATGAAATTCTTTTCGGATGGCCCGCCAGTGATCACGTCGTATTCCTGGGCGTCGCCGCTGGAAGCCAAGGTGGCGATGACCAGCGCCTGAGTGTCACCGCGCTTGAACAGCGCACTGCCATGGACGCGCGGCAACACGCCGACTTCGCAGCTGATCTCGCGCAGCTCGTCGAGCTTGCGGCCGTCCTGACGAATGCCCTTGTCCAACACCAGGCCGCGAATGGCCTTCTCCAGCAAGACTTCCCAGATGAGGCCGACGTCCGGCGTGCTGCCATCCGCCGCCGTGAATTTGGCGGTGAGCTCCGCAGTCAGCTCGGCCTTAAGGGCGTCCTGTTGGGCCTGGCGTTCGAGCTTGCTTGGCGCCGAACAGGCCGCGGCGAGGCGGTCGCCGCAAAATGCCTCGGCGGCAGCCAGGGCGGCAGCATTGGGCAGGTTGGGCGTGAAGGCCGCCTTGGCCTTGTTGACGCGGGCGGCGAGGTCCTTCTGGGCCTCGATCTGCTTGCAAACGATGCCGTCCGCGAAGAGCATCGCGTCGCGCAGGTCTTCTTCGCTGATCTCGCTGGCGCGCCCTTCGATCATGATGGCCTTGCCGGCGATGCCGGCGTAAACCAGATCAATGTCGCTGGCTTCGATTTCCGCATTGGTCGGATTGGCGATGAACTGGCCGTTGACGCGACCGACCCGCAGCGCGCCCACCGGGCCGTTGAAGGGAATGTCCGACACCATCAGGGCCACTGACGCGCCGAGAATGCTCAGCACGTCCGCTTCATTCTCGCCGTCAGCACTCAACAGTGTCGATACGATCTGCACTTCATTGATAAAACCCTCGGGGAACAGCGGGCGCAACGGCCGGTCCGTCATGCGCGCCGTCAGGATTTCCTTCTCGGTAGGGCGGCCTTCGCGCTTGAAGAAGCCGCCGGGCATTTTGCCGACTGCGGCGAAGCGCTCGCGATATTCGACCTGCAGGGGGAAGAAGTCAATGCCGGGGCGGGGCTTGGCCATGGTGGCGGTAATCAACACCATGGTGTCGCCCTGACGGACGGTCACCGACCCATTGCACAACAGGGCCATCTTGCCGGTTTCGATCTCAAGCTGCTTGCCGGAACCCAAATCAATACTTACGCGTTCAATACTCATGTCTGTCTCAATCCTTACCATCCCTGCTGTTGTCAACGGCCTGTGGTGGAAGCCAGGGTGTTCCACCGCCGCGCTGGGCTCGTCGCCCATAGCCGGGACCGGATCTCAAGCTGCGGCAGCTGACTGTCTCGGAAAACAGAATGCGGAATTGCGGCATAAGCGGCCAAGCTAAGCCCCTGCGCAGGGCGCCTGGCGGCTTATGCCGCCCAATTCCACACTGTTTTTTATTCCAAAGGAGTCTTCGCTGCGTGAAGCAGGTCTTTATCCGGCTCTCGGCTGCATCAGCCCGGCAAATATGCACCGGGCTCGGTGTTGGCTGGCGCTCTGCCGCAACCGCGGCGCTATGGCGTTCATCCAACCAGCGCAAAAGAAAATACCATAAGGCCCCCGGGAATATGGGTTTCACCGGGGATCCTGCGGAACAACTCGTCAGCGACGCAGACCAAGTCTCTTGATCAGGGTCACGTAACGCGCATTGTCAGTGCTCTGCAGATACTGCAACAAGCGGCGGCGGTTGTTCACCATGGCAACCAGACCACGGCGGGAGCTGTGATCCTTCTTGTTAACTTTCATGTGCTCGGTGAGCTCCAGGATGCGCTTAGTCAGCAACGCCACCTGCACTTCGCAGGAGCCGACGTCTTCGCTGCTGCGCTGGAACTCTTTGATCGTCTGGGTCTTGGTCTCTTTGTCCATGGTCTTTCCTAAATGCGTTTTCGCTACCAAACCATACTCGGGATTCTTCATCCGCTTACCGTGATGATCCAGTCATTCACTCGCGAATAACGGAAGCTCACAAATATAGCACGTCTTTTTCATTCAACTAGTAACAGAAACGCTAATTGCCGAGTTTCGGTAACCGGCCAGTCATGGATGTTGGCTGGGACCGTGGGGACGCCCGGGACCGGTTGGACTCCTGGGAGCGCCGCCGCCAACCGGTCCCAGCAGTCCCAGGAGTCCCCACGGTCCCAAGAGTCGCTTGGCATGCTCGGATATTTCTTGACATCGGGTCAAGTCGGCGGATAGTGTAGTCTTTTCCCGGTTCTGCCGGCCGCGCGTCTTATCGCCCCACCCAACCAGGAGCCCACCATGATCCGAAATTTGTATACGGCGTTGTTGCTATGCGCCATGCCTCTGGCGTTGTTCGCCGCTGAGGACGGCAATCTCTTCAAGAACACGGATTTTTCCGCTGGTTTGAGCCACTGGTGGTCGTCCTTTGCGGCCAATGCGCGTGATCACGGGCTGACGCATCGCATTGAGGAAGGCAAGTTGGTGCTGGACATTCCCGAGCCGACCGAGGGCAGCATCGGTAATGTCCTCATGGGGCAGGGCGCGTCACTCAAGGCTTACGAGAAGTTCCGTTTGTCCTACACGATCACCATTGACAAACCCGGCGTGATGCGCCATGTCTATCAGCTGTCCAACAATCCTTGGACGGCGTTGGGTCTGGCCGAGAACGTCCCCTTGCAGCCCGGCACGCATCACCTCAGCGCGATCTTCGTCTCCGAATACGACAAGCCGGAGTTGCCGGCGCATTTTACCTTCAACCTCAGCAAACTGAAAGGCCGGGTGGTCCTCAGCGATTTTTTGGTCACTGAGTACAACGAGCTCCCCCTAGCCGCGCTCAACCCCGCGTGGCAGGTCTTCGTTGACGTGCAGGCGCCGGAGTCTTACGCCGATCAGCCCGTGACCCTCCGGAGCCCGACCGGCGCGGAAGTCCGACCGCTCGCGGCCAATCTGCAAGACGGCGTTATCGACATCCGGGCGCTCAATCAGGGGCGTTTCAAGGAGCGCGCGGCCGCCGTCCTTTACAACGACTTCACTGTCGCGCAAGCCGGCGGCATGACTCTCGGTCTTGCCGCCGATTGGTGGATGGAGGTGTACTGCAATGGCGAACGCGTGTACGACACGCTGGAAAAGGGCAATGCCTCCCAACGCTTCGAGCCCAATGACCACGTTGTCACTATCGCCGTCAAACCCGGCCGCAATCTCGTTGCCATCAAAGTCCTCAGCGGCTCCGCCGGCTGGAAGCTGCTCCTTGGCAAGCCTCTGCCGCCCATCGTCTATAAGCCCAATGACGAATGGCAGCCCGTCGATCTCAGTAATATCGTCATCAGCGAAGGTAGCGCCCTTGATTTCAGCGCCCTCGTGCCCAGGCCCGCCGGGCAACTCGGCCGCATCAGCATCAACGACGCTGGCGATATGGTCTTTGCCGGCGCGCCGCAGCAAAGCGTTCGCATGCAGGGCTTCAACGGCTTCCCGTCGTCAATCTGGTACCAGCAGGACGACGCCGAATTCAAACTGCAGGTGACCGCCTTCGCCCAGGCCGCCAGACGACAGGGCTACAGTCTCTTCCGTGTCCATGGCCTCCTCGACAAGTGGCTCTGTCAGGACGCCACCGGCGACATGGCCATCAATCCTGAAAAACTCGACCGCTGGGATTACATCCTCGCCGAGCTCAAAAAAGAAGGCATCTACGCCCACATCGTCATCTTTTCCTTTGGGCTCTACGACGACCCCAAGAACGCCAAGCAGCTTTTTGAGGACCGCAATAAGCACCGGCTGCTGCTCTACTTCGGCGGCGACTGGGAGCGCACGCATTTTCGCTATGGCGCCGAGACGATCCTCAATCATGTCAATCCCTACACCGGCTTGGCCTGGAAGGACGACCCGCTGGTCGCTTTCCTCGAATTCTATAACGAGCAGGGGTCGGGTTTCGGCGTCATTCACCAAGTCATGCGCGATGACCCCGATGCATGCGCGCTCATTGAAAAACGCTGGCATGACTGGCTCGTGGCCACCTACGCCGATGGCGTCCCGGCTGACCTCGCGGCCGAGCTGGCCGGCACGCCCCTCAATCAAGCACCCGTACCCAATTTTTATCGCGATAAAGCCACGCCGCTGGGCAACGCCTTCGGTCTTTTCCGCTCCTTCATCACCGTCGACGGCGCTGACTGGTGCCGGCAGGTCGTGCGCGACAACGGCTATCAGGGCCTGATCACCCAGTACAACGGCTCGAAACGCCTGGGCTGCAGCGCCGCCCGCTGGCAGATCAGTCAAGTCATCGATCTCCACGCTTACTACCAGCATCCGCGCGGTGGCTGGGGCGCGCCTGGCTGTACCGTCGAACAGGACAGCTCGCTGGCTGACGCCGCCAACTACTGGCGCAATACCAACGCCGGCCGACTGTCGGGGCGGCCGTTCATCGTCAGCGAATTCAATCACTGCTACTGGAATCCGTATCAATACGAAGCCGGCCTGGTTTTCCCCGCCTATTCGGCCCTGCAGGGCTTCAGCGCCCTCCAGATTCACTCCGGGCCCATCGCCCTCAGCGCGGCGAAGAGCAGCATCAACAGCTTTGCCTGCGCGCAGTCGCCGGTGGTCCGTGCCAACGAAGTGCTCTCGACGCTGTTGTTTCTGCGTGGCGATGTGCAGAAGGCCCCGCACCTGGTCGAGCTGGTCGTCCCCGAGGCGAGTCTGGCCAGCAATGGCCTGACGCACTGGGCGGTCTCAACCGAGCAAAGCCGCCTCGCGTTGCTCACTGGCTTCTCGGTGGCCTTCCCATGGGCCAAACGCGCGGATGGCACCAGTCGTGGCCGGGCCCCTGACCTGCAAATCCTCCCCAATGACGCCGCCAAGGTCGACGATCAGGACTGGTTCGTCAATGTCATCGAAAATCCCGACGGCGAGTTCTCCCTGGCTCAGACTGTGCAGGTCCTCCGGGACAAGGGCATCCTCGGTCAGCAGAATATCAGCGATGTCGACGCCGGCGTCTTCCAGAGCGACACCGGCGAAATCGTCATGCGCACGCAAGACCAGGTGCTGAAGGTCATCACGCCGCGCACGGAGGCCGTTGCCATGGAAGCCGGCAAGAGCGAGCGCGTTGGCCGCCTGCAGATCCGTGATCTCAGCGTGGGGGCGACGGTCGCTATCGCGTCCACCAGCATGACGCCCCTGGCGAATGCCGACCGCATGCTCTTCATCTTTTCGACTCAGACCCAAAACACCAACGCGACCTTCGGCCACGACGGCCGCATGAAAATCCACTCGGGCACGCTGCCCATACTGCTCCGGACGGGCACGGTCCGCGCGCATTTCACGCCCGCGCAAAAACGGCCCTTCGCTCTCTACGCACTGGACTTCAATGGCCAGCGCCGGGAGCAAATACCCGTCGAATACCAGGGCGACGACCTCGTCATCGCTGTCAATAACGGCGCCCTCCAACATGGCCCGACGACCTTTTTTGAGCTCGTCGCTGAATAAGCACGCCAAGAAGCAGCATTGCCGACGCGTTTCCCGGGCGCCGGGTGCTGTCTGCGCAAGGAGGCCATTGTTCCTTACCCGCCGCACCCACCAACCATAGCCATAGCCGCATCCCACCCAACCCCAGCCCCGGAGAAGCAACCATGAAGATGAAGTCCTGTCTGCTCGCAGTGTTGTTGGCGGCCAGCGCCGCCGTCCCCGCCGTCGAAATCCACTCGCCCTTTGGCGTCTGCGCGCACCTCGGAGGCGGCGCGGAGTTCGCCAAGCTCATTGAAGAACTCGATCTGATGCAGGCCGCCGGCATCAAATGGGCCCGGGCGGATTTCACTTGGGCACAAATTGAGCCCAGCGAAAATGAATTCGTTTTCACCAATTACGACCGGGTGGTCGCCGAAGCCGAAAAACGCCAGGTGAAGATCCTGCCCATTCTCTGTTACAACAGCAAGTGGACGCAGGGCTTTGCGCACGAGAACCTCGACGCCTGGGCGCGCTTCGTCCGCACCGTCGTCAGCCGCTATGGCGACCGCCTGAAGCACTGGGAAGTGTGGAATGAGCCCAATATCGGCTTCTGGAAACCCAAGCCCGACCCTGAGCAGTACACCGCACTGCTGAAGGTCAGCTACGAGACCATCAAGGCCGTCGATCCGTCACTGGAGGTGCTCTACGGCGGCATGGCCGGCGTCGCTCCTAAGTTCGTCGAAGACACCCTCAAGCTGGGTGCCGGCGCCTTCTATGACATCATGAATATCCACCCCTATTGCTACCCGGCGACTATCGAACAACGAAAAAAACTAGCCGAAGTGGATGAGCTGCGCGGCATTCTCCGCCAGTACAACGCGCCGGAACGCATCTGGATCACCGAGACGGGCTGGCCCACCCACGAATCCGAAGTGGCCGTCCACGCCAAATTCTGGTCCGAGCTGATCGCCGCCGGCGCCAAGCGGCGCTTCCCTGGCCAGGACCGCTGGACCTGCGCCGTGGTCGTCGACCCCGCCGACAATGCCGGCGGCGGCGTGTCCACCCGCGAAGAAATCTTCGGGGTTCTGGCAGCCAACCCAGCCTTCACGGCCAAAGCCGTCACCTGGGCGGAAGCTGCGGCAATTACCCCCGCTGACACGCAGATTCTCGTCGCCCTCATTGGCGAGCACTTCGCGAAGAATCAGTACGACAAGCTGGTTGGCTACGTCCGCGATGGCGGCATGCTGGTCCATATCGGCGGCGTGCCCCTATACTACGCCGACGAATACGACGATGCCGCCGCCGGGTGGGTCCCCGCTCGCAACAACGCTCCCGAAAACTACCGCGCCGGCCTCCGCATCGGCTGGAGCGCCTGGTGGCTCGACAAAGACCTGCCCGAAAAAGCCGCCGTCACCAGCGCCGCCAGCGACGACTTGGCCTTCACTATCCCGAAGAAACTCGAAACCACCCGCTGGTTCAATGACAAACTCCTCAAGGACGGCGACGAATTCGTCCCCCTGCTCAAAGCCAGCGACAAGGACGGAAAATTCATCGGCTGGCCGGTCGCGCTCTATCTCTTCAACAGCGACTTCAAAGGCGCGGTGCTCACGGCCTGCCTGCCCATGGCGCAAAGCTCCGGCGTCACTTGGGATGTCCAGGGCGGCCGCTGCCCCCGCGCCTATCTTACCTACCTCGAAAATGGCATCGAAGTCTACTTCTGGTACGAATTTCGGGATGCCGGTACCGATCCGTACTACAACGAACACCACTTCGGCATGATCCAACTCGGACTCGAACCCAAACCCGCCTACAATGCCCTCAAATACGCCATTTCCCTCGTCGGCGACAAACCACAGTTCACCGGCAAGACCACCAATGCCGACGGCGTGGTCAGCATCGGCTTCAAAACCTCTACCGGTCAGGGCGTGGCTATCTGGAACAGCTTCGGACCCGACAAGGTCTACAATTTCACCGCGCCAGCCGCCGCCTTCAAGGCTACTGATCACCTCGGCGCGCCACTCGACCTCAAAGCCACCAATGGCGTCATCACTCTTAACGCTAGCGAAGCACCAACCTACATCCTCTGGTGAAGATCAGACGGATCCGACCGATCCGTCGGATCCGTCTGATCCGTCCGCGATACAACATCGAAGAACAGACCAATCTGTCGAGTCCGTTGCGGCCTCTGGCACGAATGCCCCAATATTACAAGGAGAGTGCATGGTAATGCGGGCACTGCGGGTAATTCTGGCGGCGCTGGCGGTGCTGGCCGCTACCACGGGCTGCGTGGAGACTCGCCCGCAGCCGCGCGCTGACCTGATGAATGTCCTGGTGCAGCACTACTTCGAGTGCCGACGCTGCGGCAGCCTCGAAGGCGGCTACTACGGCAAAAACAGCGTGTCGCGGTGGAATAGCGCTCCGCAAGGCAAATGCCGGCATCGTTGGCGGGAAATCAGCCAAGAAGTCTTCGAGCGAAAATGGCTTGATCGCGCTGGCGATACGACGCATTATTGAGTGTCGTCCGGGCATCGCCGGCCAAACGCCAGGTGGGCATGATGGCATTCATTCCGGCTTGGGACTGGGGCGCATGACTCGCCGCGACGCTATACTATGCGCGTGGCCGACAGGATATACGACGATTAGGCCCGCCGCCACAACGCACAGGCATGACAGTGCAAACTGAAGGCAGACCATGGATATTCTCAATGAGTTGAAAGCTGTGACAGGCGCGCTGGCGCAGGAACGCATTGACTACGCGCTTTGCGGTGGCTTGGCGATGGCCATATACGGTTTGCCGCGCGCTACCCTGGATGTGGATTTGCTGATTCCATTTGACGCGTTGTTCAGTGCCAAACGTGCTCTTGAACCCCTCGGCTACACCTTGAGTGGCGCACCAATGGCGTTCCACAACGATGCAATCCAAATCTACCGACTCGTGAAAATTACACCAAGCACCGAGGAAGAAATGGTGCTCGACTTGTTATTGGTGACCCCAGCGATTACCCCGGCTTGGGAATCGCGGCGGAATATTACCTGGGACGGACAGATGATCAAGGTGGTGTCGGTGGCCGGGATGATGCTTCTGAAGTCGTTTCGCCGTAGTGGCAAGGACCTCGATGACATTGAGCACCTTAGGAGCCTCGGCGATGAAACTTGATCTCAGTCCCGAAGCAGTGGGGCAACGGCTGCGCCAGGTCGAGCAGCTGCGACGCCTGTGCCTGTCGCTGGCCGCTGCCGGCGTAAGTCGCGAGCTGGCGCAAAAATACCCGGAGAACCAGGTCCTGCAGCGAACCGCCCGGGCACTGGGCAACAATGCCGCGGCAAAGACGCCTAGCCGACAGGACGGCGAGGCGCAGGAGTAAAGGGGAACTGGCATGAGCAAGGATCAACCCTTGTTGAATGACAGGCGACTACTGGTGGCGTCAGGTGACGACGCGGCCATGCAGCACCTGTCGTGGCCGAAGATGGTCCGCGCGAACGATGGCGCGCTGATACTGGCGTACAGCGCGGGCATCGGCCACAACAAAGGCGCGTCGGGGCTGGCGTGGTCGGTGTCGCGTGATGGCGGGCTGAGTTTTTCGCCGCCGGCGCTGCTCTGCTATTTTCCGCGCGACGACGCACGCTATCACGACGTGGGCAATATGGCCATGGGCATCGGCGCCGATGGCGCGGTAATTCTCCTGGCAATGGCCTACCAGGGCGAGGTGGCCAGCACGGTCTTGGGCTGGCGCTCCGCGGACTGCGGTCGGAGTTGGCAGCGCTGCGACACGTCGGCGCTCGCCGAGAACCGCACGGGGTCGGTATTCGGCCATATCTTCGCAGTGCCCGGGCGGGGCTTGGCGGTCAGCGGGCATTTTCGCTCACCGCATACGCCCGGGATATGGCTGGCCTACTCGATGGACGACGGGCATAGCTGGGGGCCGCCGCAGACCGTGACGACCGAGCTCTTCTTCGAGCCGGTCTTTGTCCACGCCGGTGGTCGGCTGATCGGGCTGGTGCGGGAGAATAAAGCCTGCGCGTACCATCAGTTCGTCAGCGACGACGGCGGCATGACCTGGCAGTTCACCGCACGAGCGCTGCAGGGCGATGCCCACGCGGTGCATCCGAGCCCATTTCTGGCGGAAGACCCCGCACAGCCCGGACGCCTGTTGGCGCTGGTCTCGGAACGCGCTCCGGCGCAGCGTATCAGTCTGTGGACGGCAGCAAGCGACTGCTTGCAGTGGCAGCGGCTCGGCTTGGTGGTCGCGGGCGATGGCGACTGGACCTACCCGTGGCTGACGCCCATCGGCGACAAGCAGTGGTTCCTGGCCTATTATCAGGGCGAGGGCGCCAAAACCGCACTGTATGGCGGCACTATCACTGTGCCGCGCTGATGCCTTTTGGATGACTGTGAAGTAATGGAGTGTATGGATGAGTACGAGCCTGTCCGAGTGGTTGGATGAGTATGTCGGCTGTGTACGGCGCTGTTTTGGTGATCGCGTGCTGTTCGTGGGCCTACAGGGCAGCCATGGCCGTGGTGAAGCCGGAAAAGACAGCGATATCGACTTGGTGCTGATTCTGGATCACGCCAGTGCTGACGATCTGTGCGCCTACGACGCGGCGATTAGCGATCTGCCCCAACGCGAGAAAATCTGCGGATTCATTTCCGGTCGGGACGAACTGCGCTGTTGGAGCAAGGCCGATCTCTTTCAGTTCTACCACGACACCACGCCACTGCTGGGCGACCTGGCGCCCTTGCTGCCGGCTATTTCCGCGGAGGATGTCCGCCAGGCTATTGTGTTCGGCGCCTGCACGATCTATCATCTCTGCGGGCATAACATCGTTCACGAGAAATCACCGGATATTCTGCAGGGCCTGTACAAATCGGCGGTGTTTGTGATGCAAGCGCTTCATTTTCAACGTACGGGTCGTTATCTCAATGCGCACCGGGAGCTGCTGCTGGCGCTGCCGGCTGACGAACGGATGCTGCTCACGACCTACTTGCAGGGCAAAAGCGCTGACAACGCAGCAGCGATCTTCAGTGAGGATTTTGCGACCTTGTCGTCAGCGCTCTTTGCGTGGTCCGGGCAGGTCATTCGCGGATACGGTTCTTAGGCAGGCATGCTCGAGGTACCATGTTCGCAGAAAGATATGACCTGGGGCGGACGAATGATCGAGGTGGTGTCGGTGGCCGGGATGATGCTTCTGAAGTCGTTTCGCCGTAGTGGCAAGGACCTCGATGACATTGAGCACCTTCAGAGCCTCGGCGATGAAACTTGATCTGAGCCCGCAAGCCGTGGATCGGCGGCTGCGGTAAATCGAGCAGCTGTGGCGCTACTGCCAGGGTGACAGCTGGGTTGACACCGTATTCATTGCGTCTCAGCAGTCGGCGTGGCGTAACCGGATTGGACCGCGCTTTCCATCTGCTCGACTTCGTCGTCGCTGAGCATAGCGAAGAGGGAGGACCGCTTTCTTGCCGAGACCCTGCCGTTGTTCTGCAGGCACAAGCGGACAAAGAGGTCGATCATCTGGTCTGGTAGATCCGCAATGTCCTGGATCGCAGATTTGGTCCGGTCGTAGTTTTCGAGAAAGCTGAGCTCTTCGACCAGTTCAATGCCGACGCTTCGCTCGGCAAAGCGGAAGAGGGCCTCAGCCTGTGGCGTCATGTCCATGTAGGCATAGCTAGTGAGGACATCGTTTGTCACCGTCATTCTGCCCTGGCCATCCAACGTGTACTCGACAAGCGCCAGCAAAGGCTTTGAGAACGCCTCCAGTGACGCATCGTACGCCGCGCGGTCTTTGAGCATCGCTGCTGACACGGGAAGGACGATGCCAGCGGGGCTGAATCCACAACGAGCTAAGATATTGTGGATGAGGAAGCGGTGGATTCGGCCATTGCCATCCTCGAACGGGTGAATGAAGACGAGCCCATAGGCCACTGCTGCCGCATGGACTATTGGTGAAACACCGCCGTCTTCCATGGTCTTGTGGGCGTCAATCAGCCCGGCCATCAATTGCGGCACGGTCTCGGGGGTTGGGCATGCGTAATGCACTCGTTCCCGTTGCCAGGAAACGGTTTCACCCACGTAGTTTTGACTCGACCGGTAATCACTGTCACGGAAGCGTGGGTCGACAATCCGGTTCTGCAAGTCGACAAGTCTTTCCTTAACGCAGAAGTCCTCCTGTTCCGCCAACTGGAGGAGCGCGATGAAGCGCTCAGAGCGGGAAGAAGAGGGTGATATATGCTCAATCGCGAAGGACGACTTGGTTTCTTTCGTGTACAGATAACTCATCGCTCGCCGGAGCATCTCCGGCGAGTATCGCCCCATGACTTCCCGGCAGCGTTCTGCCAGGTTTGTTTCCTCGAATGCGCACAGCACGTTGGTTCGGCGAACCGTAGGGCAAAAGTTGCGATTGCCGAGGAGGTTGTTGTTCACGCGTTGACGCCGTACCTGAATCGCAGGCGCTAGGGTATAGTACTGGTCAGGTTCGAGGAGATCGATGTAGTTGCCCCGCTGCAAATCTGGCAGAGGAAGCCGGTTTCCCGACAGAAATTCGTACAGAAACCACACCCGGCGAGCGTACTTGCCCAGCGACTTTGACATGATATAGGAGACGATGTCCGCAGTAGCGGCAAGGGAAAACACTCCAGCCAGGATTCCCAGATTGACGCCGTCATACTTCAACGCAAACTCCAAATGGTCCCCAACTGAATCGCCGGGCCAATAGGAGGCGGGAAAGATATCAGCGACACTCGCACTCGTCTTCTCAGTTCGGTGCGTGCCGGAGCTGGCTACATAGGAGATATGCCAATTGGGTATGACCTCAAGGCCATACCGTTTGACTAATTCGCTATATCCGGCGGCTCGTATGGATGGCTGATCTGTGCTTGTCATGTCATGCAAATTTCTCTGAGAAAGTTTATGGCGTTGTGAATATAGTTATTAATGCCGTGTCCTCAAGAAAAACATTTACACATATGGGCGAATTGAGGTAATCGGTCAGTGTACACCCCGGCGCTTCGCTGGGACAATTTGCAGGAAACCCACGGCCCGCCGCCGCCCAGCCATCCGACCTTGATTTCCGCCGACCTTTGCGGCAGCGTGTTTCATAGGAGTGATTGATGTTGGATGCACGATATGCCTCTCTCCGGTGCGGTGAGTCTGGACGTGCCTAGCCAATGTGGCGCCCTCCGGGCGCAATTCCAAGTTGCTGTCACACCCCGGGTTGCGGCGCCCTCCGGGCGCCTCACCCGGGGCTATGCATGGTACGGCCCTCCGGGCCGAACTTGGCCGATCTGGCATTTTATTGCCGCGAAGCGGCAGAAGCGCTGAAAGCGCGAAACATACCAGCCCAGGGCAAGCACGCTGAAAGCGTGCGCCGCCCTGGGTGCAACGGCGACTATATTCGTGTTCCTCGGCCTCTTTGGCCCCAGTCGGCGAAGCTGACTGGGGCCAAAGGGGCAATGGAACTCACTTGCATATCCGGGGGTGACGTCGGTGGCATGCCTAGCATCCGTTATCAATCGCTGACCGATTTCCGCCGACCTTTGCGGCAGCGTGTTTCATAGGAGTGACCACCCCGGCGCTTCGCTGGGGCAATTTGCAGGAAACCCACGGCCCGCCGCCGCCCAGCCATTCGACCTTGATTTCCGCCGACCTTTGCGGCAGCGTGTTTCATAGGAGCCATTGATATTGGATGCCCGACATGCCCTTCACCGGCGCGGTGGGACGAGACGTGCCAGGCCAATGTGGCGCCCTCCAGGCGCAATTCTAACTTGTTATCATACCCCGGGTTGCGGCGCCCTCCGGGCGCCTCACCCGGGGCTATGCATGGTACGGCCCTCCGGGCCGAACTTGGCCGATGTGACGCCGTGATTTGTCCGATCCGAGCCGAAAGCCACCATCATTCAATGGTTATGTTTTTGCGCCGTAGGCGCTTAACTATGCTTAACCCCAGGCTTTAGCCTGGGGACGCAGCCTGCCAACAGACAGTGCCTCGTAGAGGCACTACAGTTTTGATTATCAATCGCTGATCGATTACCTCCATGGCTAATCCTGGGGGCTGAATGTGGTAACGAGGAGTGTATGCCGTGATATATTTCCTGTCAAGATGATCGCGTAAGGTGTTGCCAAATTACGGTTTTACTGGCGAGGGCATTGGCAATATCATGCTGAAATTCCGGCCACCGCTGACAACGACAGATAACGACGGAAAGGACCACCACACCGATGGCCACACGACCGATGACCATACGCCAGCGCCTCGTTGATTTCCTGGGCTTACGTCGGAGCATGGTCGGCCTTTTGGGCATGGTCGTGCTGCTGGGTATGGGCGAGAAGATGGCGGAGCGTTTTCTGCCGCTCTATCTGATCGCACTGGGCAGCAGCACGCTGTGGCCGGGCTTTCTCAATGCGCTGGACAACCTGCTGTCGGCGCTGTATTCCTTCCCTGGCGGCTGGCTGGCCGACCGCCTAGGCGTGAAACGGTCGCTCCTGCTATTCAACGTCCTGGCGATGTCGGGCTTCGTGGTGGTCATTGCCATACCACGCTGGGAGGCGGTGATTGCCGGGTCGTTTCTGTTTTTGTCCTGGACGGCGATATCGCTGCCGGCAACCATGAGCCTGGTAGCGACGTCGCTGCCCAAGGAAAAACGGGTGATGGGCGTGTCGGTGCATTCGTTGGTGCGCCGCATTCCAATGGCCCTGGGACCAGTGTGCGGCGGGATTTTCATTGACCAGTGGGGACCCGTGACGGGCGTCCGCGTGGCCTTCGTGGCCGCGCTGCTCATGGCCATGGTGGCGTTGGTCGCCCAGCAGAAACTCATCGTCGACGATCAACCAGCCTCAAGTGAGCCTGCTGGTGGCGGCTTTTGGGCAATGTTGCGCGCCATGCGGCCGGAGCTGAAGACCCTGCTGGTGGCGGACATCCTGGTGCGTTTCTGCGAGCACATCCCCTACGCCTATGTGGTATTGTGGGCAATGACCGAGGTCAGCGGCTACGACACGGCGCGAGTGTCGGGAACGCAATTCGGCATTCTGACCACGGTCGAGATGGCGACAGCCATTCTCTGCTACCTGCCGGTGGCGTGGTTGGCGGATCGCGGCGGCAAAAAGCGCTACGTGCTGATCACTTTCGTCAATTTCACCCTGTTTCCAGTTGCGCTGTACTTCAGCCGGTCGTTCTGGCCACTGATGCTGGCCTTTGTTGTTCGCGGACTGAAGGAATTCGGCGAGCCCACCCGCAAAGCGCTTATCCTTGAGCTGGCGCCTGAAGGCCGAAAGGCCGCCGCCTTCGGCACCTACTACCTCTGCCGAGACAGCATGGTGGCGCTGGGCGCTTTCACCGGCGCGTACCTCTGGCGGTTGGGACCCGAGGTCAATCTCTTCACGGCGGCGGCCTGCGGCGTCGCCGGTACGGCCTGGTTCGCCTGGCGCGGCCGTGACTTGCACATCCCGCCGGCACTATCTGACGCATGACGCGGCGCCGGCTTTGTCTAATCACAGTGGCCTGCGGCGTCGCCGGTACGGCCTGGTTCGCTTGGCGCGGCCGGGACTTGCATGGGCAATCCCTCGCTTAGTGAAGTCTTGGGGGGGGGCAAGTCTGAGTCTTTGCGTGCATCAGAATGCACAGCAAAGTACGCGGAAATCACCGTGCCCAATCTTCTGAAATCGCACCAATACACAAAATGCTGTCATTCTGCAATTTTTTGCGTGAAAAAAACGTGTTTTGTAGCTATCTTTCACGCAGTTTTCAGAAATCAGCCCACCCGACCGATAAAGGGGGATCCCCCATCCAATGGACGCGCGCGCGCATTAGCGACGGAAAAGGGTGATGTGGCAGGAGGGCATCAAGCACCGTTGTCGGGTCGTGAGATTGAAGGCTTCTTCAGCCAGCCTGGCCATGTGTAGCGAGTGGCCATCTGCGGCACGCAGCCTCTTCAGTAATCGGTCAGTGTACACCCCGGCGCTTCGCTGGGACAATTTGCAGGAAACCCACGGCCCGCCGCCGCCCAGCCATTCGATCTTGATTTCCGCCGACCTTTGCGGCAGCGTGTTTCATAGGAGTAACCACCCCGGTGGGGAAAACACCGGGGACAATTTGCAGGAAACCCACGGCCCGCCGCCGCCCAGCCATCCGACCTTGATTTCCGCCGACTTGTGCGGCAGTGTGTTTCATAGGAGTAACCACCCCGGTGGGGAAAACACCGGGGACAATTTGCAGGAAACCCACGGCCCGCCGCCGCCCAGTCATTACACATAGGTTGCTAACCAGGCAGCGGATTTCATAGGAGCAATGCTCTTCACATAGCATGCGGCAATCGCCGGCGATGAGTTGATTGGTAACCATGCACAAGATCATTCGCCGAGGTTTTGAGCACCGAAGGTGCGCCCTAAGATAGCCCAGGGCAAGCGCCCGCAGGGCGCGTCGCCCTGGGTAAGGTGCCCCATCCCAAAAGAGCCCTGAAGGGGCGGCCTAAAAGACCTGCGACGAAGGGTCACAGCGCAAAATTGCCGCAGCAATTAATGAGTTCCATTGCCTCTTTGGCTCCAGTCAGCTTCGCCGACTGAAGCCAAAGAGGCTGAGGAACACGGACCAATATGGCGCGCTACCCAGGGCGGCGCGCGCCTTCGGCGCCGCTTGCCCTGGGCTATCTTAGGCCGCGCTTTCAGCGCTTCTGCCGCTTCGCGGCGGAAATGCACGACGAGAAAAGGCTGCTTGGTTGAAACAACAAGTGCCATGAATACCGTTAAATGAAGAGCATCGGTTTCATATGAGTCATTGATATTGGATGCCCGACATGCCCTTCACCGGCGCGGTGGGAGCAGACGTGCCCGGTAAATGTGGCGCCCTCCAGGCGCAATTCCAAGTTGCTGTCACACCCCGGGTTGCGGCGCCCTCCGGGCGCCTCACCCGGGGCTATGCATGGTACGGCCCTCCGGGCCGAACTTGGCCGATCTGGCATTTTATTGCCGCGAAGCGGCAGCAGCGCTGAAAGCGCGAAACATACCAGCCCAGGGCGGCGCACGCTGAAAGCGTGCGCCGCCCTGGGTGCAACGGCGACTATATTCGTGTTCCTCGGCCTCTTTGGCCCCAGTCGGCGAAGCTGACTGGGGCCAAAGGGGCAATGGAACTCACTTGCATACCCGGGGGTGACGTCGGTGGCATGCCTAGCATCCGTTATCAATCGCTGACCGATTTCCGCCGACCTTTGCGGCAGCGTGTTTCATAGGAGTGACCACCCCGGCGCTTCGCTGGGGCAATTTGCAGGAAACCCACGGCCCGCCGCCGCCCAGCCATTCGACCTTGATTTCCGCCGACCTTTGCGGCAGCGTGTTTCATAGGAGTAACCACCCCGGTGGGGAAAACACCGGGGACAATTTGCAGGAAACCCACGGCCCGCCGCCGCCCAGTCATTACACATAGGTTGCTAACCAGGCAGCGGATTTCATAGGAGCAATGCTCTTCACATAGCATGCGGCAATCGCCGGCGATGAGTTGATTGGTAACCATGCACAAGATCATTCGCCGAGGTTTTGAGCACCTTCAGCGCTTCTGCCGCTTCGCGGCGGAAATGCACGACGAGAAAAGGCTGCTTGGTTGAAACAACAAGTGCCATGAATACCGTTAAATGAAGAGCATCGGTTTCATATGAGTCATTGATATTGGATGCCCGACATGCCCTTCACCGGCGCGGTGGGAGCAGACGTGCCCGGTAAATGTGGCGCCCTCCAGGCGCAATTCTATGTTGTTATCCTACCCCCGGGTTGCGGCGCCCTCCGGGCGCCTCACCCGGAGTTATGCATGGTACGGCCCTCCGGGCCGAACTTGGCCGATCTGGCATTTTATTGCCGCGAAGCGGCAGCAGCGCTGAAAGCGCGCAACATAACAGCCCAGGGCAAGCACGCTGAAAGCGCGCGCCGCCCTGGGTTCAACGGCGACTATGTTCGTGTTCCTACGTGGCGGTGGTTGTACTCCTTGCACCAGCAATCGAGTTCAACGGCGACTATGTTCGTGTTCCTACTCGCAGATAGCGACTTCGACGGGAGTTGGTTTGAGGACGGTAACGAGGTCGGCCGGGGCCATATCGAGGATGAAGCCGCGGTGACCGCCGTTGATGTAGATGCGCGGCAGGTCGAGGATGGTCTTTTCGACATAGATTGGCATGGCCTTGCGGGTCCCGAAGGGCGATGTGCCGCCGACGCGGTAGCCGGAATTGCGTTCGGCCTGGGCGGGATCGCAAGGCGCGACGGTTTTGACGCCGAGGATGCGGGCGAGATTCTTGGTTGACACGCTGCGGTCGCCATGCATGAGCACCACCAGGGGCTTTTTGGCGTCGGTTTCGAAGATGAGTGTCTTGACGACGGCATGCTCATCCAGGTTGAGTTCCTTGGCCAGGTGGCTGGTGCCGCCCTTTTCGACGAAGTCGTAAAAGAGTTCCTGGTAGGGCACCTTGAGGCTGTTGAGCAGGCGGGTGGCGGGGGTGACGGGGCTTTTGTCTTTGGCGTTGCTCATGGCTGGTCCTTTCCTATGCGGGGCGCGGTTGCGGCATCGGCGCGATTGAGGCATTCGTTGGCCATGCGGAGATTGCGGCAGGTCGCGAGAGCGCGGAAGAGGGCGCTGTCGCGGCCATAGAGTCCGGCGGCGACGCGGAGGACGAAGCCGTGGTTGGCGCCGGGGCGCTGGCCGGATGCGGCGGCGATGTCGCGGAGGAAGTCGATGCGTTCGGCGTCGCTGAGTGGCGTTGGCGGGCGGTTATGGCAGTGGTCGTGGATATCGCGGAGGAGGGCGGGGTTTTGGAGCAGGCCGCGGGCGGGTATGACGCCGTCCACGGCGCATTGTTGGCGCATGGCCTCGGCGTCGTCGGCGGTGAAGAGATCGCCGCTGCCGAAGAGGATGCAGTCCGGGAGCAGGTCGCGGGCCTTGGCCAGGCGCTGGAGGCCGTCGCTGATGGGCCGGTAGAGTTCACGGACGGTGCGGAAGTGGCAGAAGACCAGGTCGGGTCGGGCGGCGCGGACAGCTTCGGCGATGGCCGGCAGTTCCGCGGGCGAATCGAAGCCGACGCGGATTTTGACGCTGATAGCGTGGTTGCCGCAGGCCTCGCGCATGGCGTCGAGCGTGCGGGTGATCCAGTCGGGCTCGCAGAGGCGTTTGCCGCCGCCGCCATTGCCGATGACGGTGGGGCTTGGGCAGGCGCAGTTGAGATCGACGCAGGTGGCGCCGAGGCTGTGGAGGATTGCGGCGGTGGTGGCGAGCTTGGCGCTGTCGATGCCCATGATCTGGGCGATGACGGGCATGCCGGTGTGCAGGAAGGGCTGCAGCCAGTGCTGCAGGCGTGAACGGCGGGGCACGCCGGTGGAGATGCGCAGAAAGGGCGTGAACCAGGCGTTGACGAAGCCGCGCCTGCTCATGGCGCTGAGGAATGAGCCCTCGGTGACGCCTTCCATGGGGCCGGGAAGGATGCGGGTCGGGAGTGTGCGCCCGTCAGCGAAGACAATAGGTTGTAACCACGGATGGCTGCTCATGGCGTCGGTTTCCGTCGCGGCCGGCTATGGCTTGGCGCGGCGAATGGGGCCTGGGTGTTTGGGTGTTGCCAATCAAGGTGAACCGAAAAGAGGCCTTGCCGGGGGCGTGTGGTGCGCGGTGCCGGCAGGGCAGGGAAGCGTTGCAGTCATTTGCCGTCAGTCCTGGTCATTCCAGTTGCGGCGTTGGAAGCGTCGTTCGCGGGCGGCGGGGCGTTTACGGTTGGCCTTGGTGAGAATGGCGTCCTTGCGGATATGCGGCGCCATGGCGGCCCGGAATTCCGTCGAGAACTGGATGTTGATCTGTTCATTCTGGAGGTACACGACATTGCCATTGGCACAGACCAGGCAGAAGATCAGCTGGGTGTTGCCGGGGAAACGCTGGCAGACGGCGGCGATGTCCTGCATCCGTGCTTCGCTCAGTTCTTCTTCGTAGAGCCGGACGTGCACTTCCTGGGTGTAGAGTTCCTGGACCTTGGCCATGGGGATGATATTCTGCGCGTGGAGTTTGAGGGGCTCTTCTTCGTCTCGCCGGCTAAGTTCGCCTTCGACGAAAACGACTGACTCGGGCTGCAGGGCCTCGGGGCATTGCTGGCGGACTTTGTCATAGGAGTCCGGAAAGAGCAGGCATTCCACGGTTGACTCGCGGCTTTCGAGGGTGAGAATAGCCCATGGCTTGCTGTCTTTCTTGGTGAGTTTCGGGCTGATGCCGCTGAGGTAGGCGCCAACTCGGACCATGGTGCCCGGGGGCAGTTGGATGAGATCGCTGAGGTCATCGAGTTGATAGGCGTCAATGAGGGCCTGATCTTGGGAAATGGGGTGTCCGCTGACGTAGAAGCCGAGCAGTTCCTTCTCGAAGCGCAGCAGTTCGCGCAATTCCCACGGATCGACCTTGGGAATAGGCAGCTCGGCGACCTTGCGGTCGGCGGGCGCGAGCAGGTCGAAGAGCGAGCCCTGGCCGGCTTTGCGGTCCTTCTGGGCCTGTTGGGCGATGCCGAGCACGTCGTCGATCATGGCGACGAGCAACGCGCGGTGGAAGCCGAAGCAGTCGAGCGCACCGGCTTTGACCAGGCTTTCCATGAGGCGCTTGGAGAGGCCATCCACTCGTTCGCAGAAGTCAGTGAGGTCCTTGAAGGGGCCGCCCTTTTTGCGGGCATTGATGATACCGGCGACAGCGGCTTCGCCGACGCCCTTGATGGCTGCCAGACCGAAGCGGACATTACGCCCGTCGACGGAGAAGGTCGCGTCGCAGACATTGACATCTGGCGGCAGGATACTGATGTTCATGGCGCGGCATTCAGCGAGGTAGAAGGAGAGTTTTTCGGCGTTGCTGAGTTCGCTGGTGAGTACTGCGGCCATGAATTCGGCGGGGTAGTTCGCTTTCAGCCAGGCCGTGCGGTATGAGAGCATGCCGTAGGCGGCGCTGTGGGACTTGTTGAAGCCGTAGCCGGCGAATTTGAGGATTTTGTCCCAGATATTTTTGCTGACGACGTCATCGATGCCATTTTTGCGGCAGCCATCTTGGAAGAGTGCGAACTGCTGCACCATGACATCGACCTTTTTTTTGCCCATGGCGCGGCGGAGGATGTCGGCATTGCCGAGGGTGAAGCCGGCTACGGCCTGGACGACCTGCATGACCTGCTCCTGGTAGAGCATGATGCCGTAGGTTTCTTCGAGGATGGGCTTCATCGCGGGCACGTCGTAATCGACGGGGATGGTGCCCATCTTGCGGCCGATGAATTCGTCGAGGAACTGCATTGGGCCGGGGCGATAGAGGGCGATGAGGGCGATGATGTCTTCCAGGCGGTTGACGCGGAAGCGCCGGCAGAGGTTTTGCATGCCGCCGGATTCGAGCTGGAACACGGCGATGGTGTTGCCCTGGTTAAGCAGATCGTAGGTCGGCTTGTCCTCAATGGGTATGTCATTGCTGAGGATGCGCTTGCCGGTATTTTTTTCGATGAGGTCCAGTGCGTCCTGGATAATGGTGAGGGTCTTCAGGCCGAGGAAGTCCATTTTGAGCAGGCCGAGTTCTTCGCAGGGCACGGCGGAGAACTGGGTGATGGGCTCGTCGTTGGCGCCTTTGGCGATGGGGCAGACATTGGCCACGGGCATGTCGCCGATAATGACGCCGGCGGCGTGGATGGACAGATTGCGGTTCAGGCCTTCCAGTACCGTGGCGAACTTCCAGATCTCCTGCACCCACGGGTTGTTCTCGAAGAGATCGACCAGTTCCTTGATCGGCGGCGCGTTGTTCTTCTCGTCGCCGTGGAGCGCCTTGTGGAGCGTCATTTTGGGATCAGCGGGAATGAGCTTACAAATGCGGTTGCCCTCTTCGACGCTGCGGCCGAGGGCACGGGCCACGTCCTTGATGACGGCCTTGGCCTTGAGGGTGCCGAAGGTGCCGATCTGCACCACGTTGGCCGCACCGTATTTTTCGCGGACGTACTCAATGACCTCGTGTCGGCGGCGTTCGCAGAGATCGATATCGAAGTCAGGCGGGCTGACGCGATCGGGGTTGAGGAAGCGCTCGAAGAGCAGGCCGTAGCGCAGTGGGTCGATGTGGGTGATGCCCAAGCAGTAGGCGACGATACTGCCGGCGCCGCTGCCGCGGCCTGGGCCGAGCGGCACGCCGATTTTGGCAGCGTGGGCGAGGAAGTCCCAGACCACCAGGAAGTAGCTGGTGAAGCCGGTCTGGCTGATGACGCCAAGCTCGAAGTCCATGCGCTCGACTTTTTTGCGGTCTTCAGCGCTCAAGTCGGGACTGTCGGCGTCAATGTCGTAGCGCCATTTGAGGCCCTCGACGCATTGTTGGCGGAGGTATTCCTGGCGGCTGATGCCCTCGGGCACGGGGTATTCGGGGTAGTGGTTGGCCTTGTCTTCGGCGACGGTGGGCAGGTGGACATTGCAGCGTTCGGCGATGGCGACGGTATTGGCCATGGCTTCGGGGATGTCCGGGAAAATCTGGGCCATCTCATCGGGGCTCTTGAAGTAGAATTCATTGGTGCCGAAGCGCATGCGTTTCGGGTCGTTGATGGTGGTGGCCGTGCCGATGCAGAGGAAGAGCTCGTGCGCCTCGGCGTGCTCTTTTTTGCAGTAATGCGAGTCGTTGGTGACGACGAGGCCGATGTCGCGCCGGCGGCTCAGCTCGATGACCTTCTCGTTGACGGGTTTTTGTTCGGGCAGGCCGTGGTCCTGGATTTCGAGGAAGAAGTTGTCTTTGCCGAAGATATCGAGGTATTCGTCGAGGGCTTGTTCGGCGGCGCGGTCATTGCCGGCGCGGAAGTGCTCGGGTATTTCGCCACTGAGGCAGGCGCTGAGGGCGATGATGCCCTGGTGGTACTGGCGGAGGAGTTTTTTGTCGACGCGCGGTTTGTAGTAGTAGCCCCTGAGCCACGCCTCTTCGTTGAGGTGGCAGAGATTGACGTAGCCTTCGTAGGTTTCAGCGAGGCAGACGAGGTGGAAGCCCTTGAAGTGCGGGATGCTGTTGTCGGTGACGGTGTAGTCGGTGGGGGCGACATAGAGTTCGCAGCCGAAGATGGGCTTGATGCCGGCTTCCTTCATGACTTTGGCGAATTCCACGCAGGCGCTCATGTTGCCATGGTCGGTGCAGGCGACGGCGCTCATGCCGTACTCTTTGGCGAGGGCGGCGATGCCTTTGCAGCTGGCAGTGCCGTCGAGAAGACTGAAATCGGTGTGGACGTGCAGGTGGACAAAGGGCGACGCCATGATGCGTTCTCCTTATATATGAAAATGGCCGGCAGCTCGTGTGGGCTGCCGGCCATGGCAATTAGACGTTTTGGCCGGAGACCGCGTCGCTGATGTGAAATTCCTCAATGTGGAGGCTCTGATCGGAGTGGAAGCTGATTTCGCAACTGTACTCCTGTTTCAGCCCGTCAACCAGCTTGCGGTCGTTATTATTCAGGCGGTCCGCGACGCGCGGGTGCACGGCGACCTTGAGTTTTTGGCCGGGCTTGCGGCGGCCGAGGATTTCATTGAGGCGGCGCTGGATATCGACGCTCATGCTGGTGGTGGACTTGACCAGGCCGCTGCCCTTGCAGTAGGGGCAGTTGTCAAAGATGGCGCTTTCCATGCTTTCGTGTTCGCGCTGCCTAGTCATTTCCAGCAGTCCCAGTGGCGACAGCTGGTAGATTTTGGTTCTGGCGCGGTCTTCGGCGAGGAGGTCTTTAAAGGTTTTGAAGACCACCTGCTGGTCTTTTTTCTGCCGCATGTCGATAAGATCGAGAACGATGATGCCGCCGAGGTTGCGGAGGCGGAGCTGGCGGGCGATTTCCTTGACGGCTTCCAGGTTGGTGGCCAGGATGGTCTCGGGCTGGTCTTTACCGCTACGGTTCTTGCCGGTGTTGACGTCGATGGCGATGAGCGCCTCGGTTTCGTCGATGCAGAGATAGCCGCCGCTGGGTAATGGCACTTTGCGGTTGAAGACGCCGTCGAGCTGCTGGGTGAGGCCGAAGGAGTGGAAGATGGGCGTCGGGTTCTGATAGAATTTGACGCGGGTGGAGTCCTGCTTGTTGTAGCGTTTGATGAGTTCGGTGGCGCGCTGGTAGGTCTCTTCGCTGTCGACGACGACTTCGTCGACGTCTTCGGTGAGGCAGTCGCGGAGCGCGCGTTCAGCGAGGTCGGGTTCCTGGTAGACGCAGACGGGTGCGCGGTGGGTGGCGGCGACTTGTTCGCCCTTGTGCCAATAGTCGAGGAGCAGATCGAGATCGCGCTGGAAGTGTTCTTGTTTACGGCCGGCGCCGACAGTGCGGCAGATCAGGCCCATGTTTTTTGGCAGTTCGAGGCCACGGATCATCTGGCGCAGGCGGTCGCGCTCATCCCGTTCCTCGACGCGTTTGGAGATGCCGATGTGGGACGAGTTGGGCAGTAGAACCAGATAGCGCCCGGGTATGCTCAGGTTGGTGGTGACGCGGGCGCCCTTGGTGCCGATGGGGCCCTTGGTGACCTGCACGAGGATTTCTTGGTCGACCTTGAAGAGGTTGGGGATGTCCTCGACGGCCGGGCCGGTCTTGGGCGGGCGGCGTGATGGGCGGTGGCGATTGCGGCCCTGGTCGCTCTTCCGGTCGCGCTCGTCGTTCCCTGCCGGGGCGGCGCTGTCGCCGTCGCTTTTGGCTTTGCGCGGTGCCTGGGGCTGGCGCTGCTGCTGGCCGCCGCGGGGCGCGGGCGCTGCTGCCGGCTCCGGCTTGGCGCTTTTCTTGCCGGTCGAGAAGATTTCGCGGACTTTGGCGAGGAGGCCTTTCAGTGGCGAGCTGCTTTCAGCGACCTTCGGCTGCTGATCGGTGCCCTGCTGCTGAGGGTTTTTTCGCGGGCGGCGCCGACGCCGATTCGAGCTGCGTTGGGACGGCTGATTTGGGTTCGGGTTCTGATTCGGGTTGGGGTTGTTTTGGGCGCGGGTTGGCGGGTTGAGCTTGTCATCGTCGTCGCTCTCATCGTTGCCGCTGATCTCACCGTCGCCCTCGCCCTCGCCCTCGCCGTCGTCATCGCTGGTTTCGAGGGTTTCTTCGCTGGCGGGGATCATGTCCCAGTAATGGAGGAAGGCGTTTTTCCCGCAACCGATGTCAACAAACGCGGCTTGCAGGGACGGTTCGAGGTTTTTGATGCGGCCTTTGTAGATGGACCCCACCATGGTGTCGCGGATATTGCGTTCCATGAAGAAGTCTTGGAGGATACCGTCTTGGACGACGGCGACGCGGGTTTGCAGTTCTTCGCAGTTGATAAGGATTTGCTTCATTCAGTCATTGTTCTCCAGGGAAGAAATCTTCTAAGATGGTGCCGTTGGGAATGGGATTCCCACGGAGGAAGTCGTCGGCCTTCATTTCAGCTCGGCCTTCGGGAATGAGCCGCTGAATGCGCAGGGCATTTTGGCCGCAGGCGACGAGCAGGCCGTCCCGTCCCTGGGCCAGGACGGTGCCTGGTCGCGTGACAGGGGTGACGCCGTCGACGACGTCGGCGTCGGTAATTTGTATGCGCTTCGGGCCTTTGCCGGCGGGGACGACGGCGGCTACGCGCGGCCAGGGCGAGTAGGCGAGGATCATGCGCAGGATCTGCCCGGCTGGCAGGTCCCAGCGGATGGCGCCGTCGTGCTTCTTGATTTTGCGCGCGTAGGTCGCGGCGGCGTCCAGCTGTGGCGTGGGCTGGAGGCCTTCGCGGGCGATGCGCCAAATGACGTCGCCGATGTGGTCGGCGGCGAGTTGACCAAGGCGCTGTTCGAGGTTGTCGGCGTTTTCATGCTCTGGAATGGGCATTTCGTACTGACAGAAAACCGGGCCAGTATCCAGCCCCGCTTCCATGCGCATGAAGGACACGCCAGTCTTGTCGTCGCCCCGGAGGATCGCCATGTTGATGGGCGATGCCCCGCGGAACCGCGGCAGCAGGGACGCATGGACGTTGAGGCAGTCCACTCGCGGTATGCTCAACAACTCGGGCTTGAGCAGCTGGCCGAAAGAGGCCACCACCAGCAACTCGATGTCGAGCCTGCGCAACTGGTCAAGAAAATCCGGGGTGTTGACCGAAGCAATGCGGTCCACCTTGAAGCCTTGCGCCTCGGCATGGCTCGCTACCGGCGTGGCAAGCAGCAACTGCTTGCGGCCAGCAGCACGGTCGGGCTGGGAGCCGACGCCGAGAAGACTGACTTTGGGGTGCGTGCGCAAGGCATCAAATATGGGTATGCCTAACTTACCCGATGCCAAGTAATAAAGTCGAACAGGCGTGTTTTCTGGCATAAGGACTGACTGTGCCTCGGAGGAAAAAAGAGAGGGCGCGCCGCAGCTTTACGCACGGCGAACGGCCATAGAAACAATTAAAAACAATATAACCCGCAAGAAACAATATGAAAGACAACGCACAAACGGAGATGATGATCCGACCGATCGACTGTCTTTTTCGCCGAGCCGTCTGCTCTTCTGTCTTCTTCGCGGACGGATCCGACGGATCGGACCGATCCGACCGATCCGACGACGTGATCAGTCCGATCAGTCCGATCAGTCTGATTGACGGTCTTTTTCGCGGACCGATCCGACCGATCCGACGGATCCGACCGATCCGACGACGTGATCAGTCCGATCAGTCCGATCAGTCTGATTGACGGTCTTTTTCGCGGACCGATCCGACCGATCCGACGGATCCGACCGATCCGACGACGTGATCAGTCCGATCAGTCCGATCAGTCTGATTGACGGTCTTTTTCGCGGTCGAATCGTCGGAGTGCCTTGGCCAGTGGGCAGGAGCGCTGGTCGACGTCCCAGCCGCGGCGGTATTCTTTGAGGACAAATCGCGACTCGAGGTTGATTTCGTGGCGGACGCGGCGGCGTTCGCCGCTGATGTGGGCGACGGACATCTTGTCATAGTTGCTGGTTTGGTGTCTCATCCAGGCGATGACGGCGGCCTCGGCGCGTTCTTCGATGCTGATGCGTTCCGTTCTGGCGACAGTACCGCTGCCGACGGGCACGGCGTGTTCGGTGACGGCGTCGGCGAGGCGTTCGGCCACGGCAGACCACTTGGGCGCGAAGTCGAGGAAGGCGAGGACGGCGGCGCGGAATTCGTCTGCGTAGCGCGCCTGTTTTTTGTCGCGTTGGCGTCGAGACGCCGCGAGGCGCTTTTGGTATTCGGGTGATGCCAGTTCCTGCTTGCGCCTGGTTTTTTCGGCGGCGATGATGTCGGCGGGCGCCCACAGGCCGATGGCGCTGAGTTTGTTGCGGTAGAAGGTGTTGACGACCCAATGCGGCCCGGCCAGCTTGACGCGGCGGGTGAGCGCGGCGTCGCCGCTGGGCAGGAATTTCCAGCCGGCGGGCGGGGTGACGGTTTTACCTTGGTACCAGAGACCATTTTCGCGGTCGATGACGGCGATGGTTTCCGGTGTTGCCGCTGGTTTTTTCATAGTCATGCGAGGGTTTGCCAGAATGCGTAGGCCCAGCACAGCGCCAGCGCCGTCAAGGCGACGCCGACGGCGGCGCTGCCGAGATCCTTGGCGCGCTTGGCCAGTTCGTGATAAGCGGGCGACGCGAGGTCGACAACGGACTCGATGGCGGTGTTGAGCAGCTCGCAGCTGAGGACGGCCAGCCAGCAGAGATTCAGGAGCAGCACGAGGATGCCGTTCAGCGGCAACAGCAACGACAGGGGCACCGCCACCAGGCCGAGCAGGAGTTCCTGCCGAAAGGCGGCCTCTTTGCAGGCCGTCTTCAGCCCCGCCGCCGTGTAGGTGCAGGAGCGGTAAAAATGCTCAATGCCGCTGAAGCGCGGTGGTTTCGCTGGCTGGGAGTCGGGCTGCATGGCGGGCTCTCTTGACGATGCTCACACGACGAGGGGAAAACGGGCTGGTGGCCCTCGCCGGCCGCTTATTGTTGTTTGGCTGGCTGCTGATAGTCGTCCCGGGCCTTTTGCGCCATTTGGCGGAGGAAGGCGGCGTCAGCGGGGTCCATTTTATCAGGGACGAACGTGATCACGCTGGTATTCTGGTCGTAGAGTTCGGCGAACCAGATGCAGGCCTGCAGGTACATGCCGCGGCGGTTGAGGTGGATGAGGTCGGTGCGGATGCTGCGGCTGCCGTCTTTGTTCTTGCCCCAGTGGATACCGGTGATGAAGGAACCGCCGGATTCCTTGGGCAGCTCCGGGTACTCGAACTGCGCGAGCTCTTCCTTGCTGTAGATTTTGCCCGGGACGAACTTGACGGCTTGGTTACGGCGGGCCAGCTGCACAGCCAAGCCAGTGGGGATGACACGTAGCTGGTAGTTGGCGGCGAGCTGGTTGTAGGCGGCGAAGAGCTTGTCGAACATCTCTTCCTGCCCGCCGGGCAGGACTTTCGGGAAGAAATTGTGGTCGTCCCGATAGGCCCAGGTCATCTGGATGACGATTTCGGCCTGCGGGGCGTATTTGCGGACGTAGTCGTAGAGATTCTTGAACCAGGGCTCGTGGCTTTCGGGCTTGAAGCTGAGCGAGGACACCTGCTGCATGGTGATGATGTCCCACGGCTGGCTGGTCAGCTTGTCCTTGAGCGTGTACTTGCCGGCGTAGGGCTTGTAGTCCGGATCGGCTTCGGCCTTCTCGACTTCGCGCCAGTGCCGCTCCAGCGAACAGCCACCGATGTTGGCGCGGTCAAGCACCAGCTCGCAGTCCGGCACCGCCGCCACAATGGTGGGCAGATAACTGAACACGCTGTCGGCAAAACTGTTGCCGATGGTGAGCACTTTCAAGCTCCGGGCCGACAGGCCGCAGGCGCAAAGGCAAAGAATAGCAAGACCAAGGACGGTGGCTTTTTTCACAAGTCGCTCCTGATTGCGGGTTCGTGGCCCTGGGTGTTATTTGCCGGCAGTGAAGAGTTCCCGACAGACCGCGCAGAACGCCGCCATGTCTTCTTCGCTGCCGATGGTGATGCGGATGTAGTCCGATATTCTGGGAAGATTGAAATAGCGCACCAGGAAGCCGCGCTCACGCAGCGCCTGGAAGACTTCGGCCGCCGGCCGTGGCGGTTTCGCAAAAATGAAGTTTGCTTCGGAAGGCAGCACGTCGCAGCCCATGGCCAGCATTTCGCCGCAGAGCTTTTCGCGGGACGCACGGATGCGGCGGACATTTTCGCGCATGGCGGCGCTGTCCTTGATGGCGGCGGTCGCCAGGGCCTGGGTGAGCATGTCGATGTTGTAGGAGTCGCGAACTTTGTCCATCTCGGCGATCAGCTCCGGCGCGGCGCAGGCCAGGCCCAGACGCAGGCCGGCCAGCGAATAGCTTTTGGACAGCGTGCGGGACACGACGACATTGGGGAATTGCCCCAGCAAGTCCAGGCAGTTGTCATTGGCGAAGTCCGCGTAGGCCTCGTCCACCCAGACCACGCCCGCGAATTCGCGGCAGAGTTTGGCGACGCGCGCTTTGGGAAAGCTGTTGCCGGTGGGGGCGTTGGGGCGAGCCATGATGAACAGCGCGGCGCCGGCGGCGAGCTCGGCGGCATTCTCCGGCAGCATGAAATTTTCGTCGAGGGCGACGGGTATTTTGCGAGCGCCTTGGATGTCGGCGAGGACGGGGTACAGCGAGTAGCTTGGTTCGGTGTAGGCGAAACCGCCGCCCTGGTCGACGAAGGTGCGCAGGGCGATGGTCAGCAGGTCGTCGGAGCCATTGCCGCAGAGGATCTGCCTGCTGTCAATGCCGAAGAGTTCGGCGGCGGCTTCGCGAACGCTGTCCGCACCGGGTACGGGATAGAGCTTCAGGCGCTCGGCGGGGAAATGCTGCAGGGCGTCGGCGACCATGGGCGACGGCGGGTAGGGGTTCTCGTTGGTGTTGAGCTTGATCAGGCGGCGCCCTTTGGGCTGCTCGCCGGGTGTGTAGCCCGCGATGCGGGCGATGGTGGGCCGTGCGTACGACATGGTGTCTCTCAAAGCTGTTTTTCTTGCCTGGATACGCGGTGCCGGCTCGGGGCCGAATGGCTACTGGCGTTGATGCCGCCGGTGGCCCGTTTTCCCGCTTGCGGCCTGTACTATAAACCGCCGCCGCGTCTTTGCCTCTTCCCGTGCCGGACCTTATATTGCCCGGCGAGTGTTCCCAGCGTCGTCAGGCCGGCGCCAAAGTCGCGCCGAACAAAAGTAGTATTACACCGCAATAAGGGGAAGATGACCATGCAAAAAGGCATTTGTTACGGATTTCTGCCGGGCACCACGGTCGAGGAAAAATTTGCCCAGGCGGCCGCGCTGGGTTTTGCCTGTGTGGAGGTCCCGACGCTGGCGACGGCTGCGGACCGCCAGCAGTACCGCGCCGCCGCCGCCGCCGCCGGCATCTGTATCCCCAGCGTCATGAACCAGGCGCATTGGTCCGCGCCACTGTCCGACGCCGATCCGGCGGTGCGCGCTAAGTCGGTCGAGGGCATGATGGCATCTCTGGCGACGGCAGAAGCGCTGGGGGCCAACACCGTCCTGCTGGTGCCGGCGGTGGTCAAGCCCGATGTCACCTACGAGCAAGCATGGGAACGCTCGCATGAAGAAATCAGCCGCATGCTTCCCGCCTACGCCGAAAAACGCGTCACCATCGCCGTCGAGAACGTCTGGAACCGCTTTCTCCTCAGCCCCATCGAATTCTGCCACTACGTCGACAGCTTTAGCAGCCCCTGGCTCGGCGCCTATTTCGACGTCGGTAACATCCTCGCTTACGGCTACCCCGAACACTGGATCATGAGCCTGGGTAAGCGTCTGAAAAAAGTGCATATCAAGGGCTTTGACAGCGGCAAGCACGCCTGGACCAGCCTCCTCAAGGGCACGGTCAACTGGCCAGCGGTCATGACCGCTTTCCGCGCCGTCGGCTATGACGGCGTCATCACCGCCGAACTGCGGGGCGAAGGCGAAGACGCCGCCGCACAGGCCCGGAATGTGAGCGCGGATATGGATACAATTTTAGCGATGTAAGTGCCGGCGGCGGGGGCGGGAGTGGGTGATGGTCTTTGTCGCGGACGGATCGGACGGATCGGACGGATCAGACGGATCGGACGGATCGTCGATTTGATCGGTCTGATCGGTCTGATCGGTCTGATCGGTCTGATCGGTCTGATCAAGGAAGGGTTCCTCCCGCGGCTGGGTAATCGGTCAGTGTACACCCCGGCGCTTCGCTGGGACAATTTGCAGGAAACCCACGGCCCGCCGCCGCCCAGCCATCCGACCTTGATTTCCGCCGACCTTTGCGGCAACGTGTTTCATAGGAGTGATTGATAATGTCGGCACGATTGTCTCACACGGGCGCGGTGGGATGCGCCGTACCGGGCGAATGTGGCGCCCTTCGGGCGCAATTCCAAGTTGCTGTCACACCCCGGGTTGCGGCGCCCTCCGGGCGCCTCACCCGGGGTTATGAATGGTACGGCCCTCTGGGCCGAACTTGGCCGACCTGATATTTTATTGCCGCGTAGCGGCAGAAGCGCTGAAAGCGCGAAACATACCAGCCCAGGGCAAGCACGCTGAAAGCGTGCGCCGCCCTGGGTACGACGGCGACTCTGTTCGTGTTCCTCGGCGCCTTTGGTCCCAGTCGGCTTTGCCGACTGGGACCAAAGGCGCAATGGAACTCACTTACTTACTTGGGATTGACATCGTCGGCATGCCTGGCATCCATTATCAATGGGTGACCGATTACGCGGCGGCCCGGCAAAGGCTCCAGCGATGAATAATCAACAAACAGTTCGCGAGCACAGCCTGTAAACCAGCCCAATTTGAAGCCGTGAAGAAAAAGTCTTCGCGGCTTTTTTTGTCGCCGCGAAATTGATAAGCCTTGTTACTTATTCATTCTTTTCACCCCCGCCTCTTGCAATCTTGCCCAGCGCGTGATACCTTTTATTTGCTAAGTGTTTATACTAATCAATATTAGCATAAATTTCTTAGCTACAATTAACAACAGGAGGCGACCATGGGAAAAGAACTGAAATTGGTATCGGAAGCGACGCTGCGTTCTCACATCCAGGCCAGGATCCGGGAACTAGGCGAGATGGGCCTGTTCATTTCGGGCTCGTTTGTTCACACGGAACGCAAGTGCGGCAGCAAAACCTGCGCCTGCGCCAGCGGTGGTCCGAAGCATCCCTGTTGTCTGCTGACCAGCAAAGTGGCCGGCAAGACGAAATCGGTCTATGTCCCGGTCGACATGGCCGAGGAGGTTGAGGCGTGGGTGGCCGAGCACAAGCGACTGAAGCGTCTGCTCAAGGACATCGACGAACTGGGGGAGCGACTGATCCGGATTCATGTCGCGGCGCGGGAGCGCCGCAAGACCAATCAGGCGCGGGTAAAGCAGGTCAAGGATCACCTAGACTCGTAAGGCGGCAACGGGACGGAGCCCACCATGAGCAGACCACAGTCGCCCCCGCTTCCTTCCGGCCAGGTTATGGACCTCTATGCCAACGCCATAGCCTACTTCATGCCAGATTTGTGGGACATGATCAGGCAGTTTGCGGACCAACGCAAACCGCAGTGCTGCCTATACAGCGCGCCAAATCTGATAGCCACCGCGCTGATGGGCTACTTGTCGTCGCTGCCCTCTTTTCGCCAGATCGATCGCGCGCTGGGCGGGGATCCCAACGTCATGGACAACATCGGCAGCCTGTGCGGCAGCCCGGCGCCCGCGGTCGCTCGCGGAGAAACCATCAATTACTACTTGGCTGGACTGGCCGAGCATTGGCTGGCCGACGTGCTGGAACATACGGTGTTTAACCTCCTCAAGGCCAAGCGACTGGAGGTATGCAGGGAGAGACTGGCAGACACCATCCTCGTGGCCGCGGACGGCACCGGACTGACAAGCACGACGCGCCCCATCGCCCATAGCACCACCCGACATCATGGCGACGGGACGTTGGCGTATCACGCCTACGTCCTGCTGCTGTCCTTCGTGTCACCTCATGGCATCATCCTTCCGTTCATGCGGGAGTTCGTGGAAAACGGCGATGACTACGAACCCGAATTTCAGAAGCAGGACTGCGAGCTCAAGGCGCAGACCAAGGCCTTCGCGCTGCTGAAAAAGAACCATCCCATGCTCAGGCTCACCGTGCTTCTTGACGCCTTGTCCTTGAACTACGACATGATGGACATGTTCCGGCACTACGGCTGGCACTTCTGCATCAGCCACGCCGAGGACAAGGTGCCGGGGCTCAGAGACCAGCTGGCGAAAAAACTCGCCGCGGGAGAGTTTCGCACGACCGTGCAAGAAATCCCTGGCAAAAACGGCAAAACGATACAAACGTACCGGGCCGTAGATATCAAATACGCCTTCGGCAAAGGCAGAGAGCCAGGGGCCATCGCCGTGCCGGTGACCTACGTCGAGATGAAAAGAGTCATCCTCGACGACAACAACCAGGAGGTGGAAAGCAAAAAATACTCGCGCGTGACAAGCCACGTCATCAAGACACCCAATCAAATGGTGACCTTCTTTGAGGACATTGGATGCACACGCTGGGTGGAGGAAAACCAAGGCTTCAACGAAATGAAGAATCTGGGGCTGAACATCGAGCACGCATACGGCACCAAGGGCGAGGCGCTGAAAAACCACTTCACACTACAGATGATCGCCTTCTGCATCATGCAACTGGCGGGGAAGACCAACCTCATCGAGCTGGTCGCACGGGACGTGAACGGCGGCGGCAACGTGAGCGGAAGCTTGCGAATCATCTTCAAAAGCCTGGCGGCGACAGCCAGGGCGTTCCTGAACAACCTGAAGAACCAGGCGCTGCGCCTGCTCGAAGACTATTCGTCCTGGCGCATCAGATGGCTGACGGGATAGCAAAAGGGTGCCGCGTGAATGCTTCCCGTGCTCGATGCCTTCGCCCCAGATACTGACTTCAACATAGGTGGACACAAAAAAGACCCGTTCCACAGTATAAAAGCTCCAAGCGAAATCACAGGGCTAACAAACTGTGCGGACAGGTCAACGCTAATCTACGCCCACATTCTGCCAGATCAAGAGAACGGCCACCGGAAGACCCGAACGGAGAAACCCATTATTCAACGCTGCAAAGGCTCTGCAATCATTTGGCTTTTGCCAGTTTGGAGTTACATTTTAGTATTGATATACTCCTGCCGTAAGCCATGCGTGGCGGGAGCAAGCCGGCGTTGCCGGTGTACCGCAATGCCGTGGTTGCCCCATTGAGGACATCTGGTATGTCGTGGATTCAGTTGGAAAAATTGGCTTTGGCCTACAAGCGCAAACCGACGGCAACTGCCGCCTTGGCTTTGGACCGCGGCATGCGCAAGTCCGGTGACTTCATTGACACGCTGAGTGAGCATTTTGTACGGACGCAGGGCAGTCTTGAGGACTGCTCGGCGTCTTTTCGTTTTTCTGAGGAAGGGCAGTTTCCGGAATGGGCCTGTCACTTTGACGCTGAGAAGCGCGTATTCGAGCTCAATCCGGTCGGCGTCGTCGGCTTTCATGATGAATGTACCCGTGCACAGGAGGCCCTGCTAACGCAGGAGGGCCGCGGTACTTTTACGATGTACCGGCTCTACGCCTACATGGCCGAGCTGAACAAATTGCCGAGCAAGTACCTGCCCTTTCTGATGTTGTTCCGGGAAAAGGCCCGGGTGCTTGAAGTCACCCAGGTCGAGCGTCGCCGCGGCAATATCACGCCCGTCGTGGTTGACAGCGAAGAGGATATGTACCTCTGCCTGCTCTGGGCTTTCAAGGAGCTGGAAGTGGCAATACAGCGCCTGAGCGGCATCAACCTGCGCACCGATCTGAACATCACGTGGTTCGAGTCGGAGTGGATCACGGGCGTCAAGTAATGGCCGCAACTGTACCGATGCTGTGAGTGACCCTATAACCGAACGGTAGTGACCGCGAATGTTTTCTTTTATTTTGCTTTCAACGTGTTTGGGTGCGCTTTGTCTTTTCCTCGCCGTTCTCTACGGCAGTCTTCCGCGGGGCCTGCGCGACTGGCAGCGGGCTTTGCCCCGGCAGCGCTGGTTGGGGTTGTTGCTGGGCAGCATCTGCTTGATCTGGGCGGCTTACCACGCATGCATCATGCTTGAGGGCGATCTCTCCCGTTTTCATTTTCTGGTCAAGCTGGCGGTGCCGGCGGGCATTGTCCTCTGTTTTTTCTTTTTGGACTTCCTATTCGCGCGAGCGCTGGGAGGTTTTTTTATTTTATGCGCCAATCAGCTACTGCACGACGCATTTGTGCACGACGTTGGCGGCCGTGGCGTGTATTCGCTGGTGTGCCTGGCCCTCGGCCTCATCGGCTTGTTCCTGTTAGGGGCGCCGTGGCATTTTCGCGACAGTATGGACCTGGCGGTACGGCGGCCACTGTGGTCGCGACTTTTGGCTGGTCTGTTTTTGCTGTTTGCTCTGGTTCTGCTTGCCCAGCCGTATTTGTGATTCACGCGATATTCCCGCCTGGGGTAAGCAGCTGCCAGGCACCGCTCGGCGGCGGTGGGAATACAGCCCATAAGGATAGTGTATGCATTTGACGATCACGCGTTTTGAGGTTTGGTGTGCTCGAGTTGGCGCTGCTTGCCGGCGCGGTTTGGCGCTGGCGCTGATGCCACTGTTGCTACTCATGCTGGCGGGCTGCCTACCGGGTGAAGAACGCGTGCCCTCGGTGATCTCCGTGCGCTCGGGAGCGGGTCAGACCGCCCTGCCAGGCGCCGCCTGCGAGCAAAAGGTCGTCATTGAAGTCTTCGGCCCCCCGCGGCATTCCCACCTGGGCGCGCCAAGCCAGCGGCGTCCAGCGACCGACGTGCGGGTGCAGATCGAACCCGTCTATAGCGACAGCGGCGCAACTGCCGAACCGGCCATCGGCAGCACGGACAAGGGCGGCATTTTCCGGGCGACCCTGTGTCTGGGCCGCGCGCTGGGCGACCAGTATTTCAAGGTGACCTGCCCAGATTTTTCCGAGGTCAAGCCCGTCTTTTTCCACGTCGTCAACGGCCTGCAGCTCATTGGCAATAACCAAGAAACGCTGGCCGGCGACGAATTGCCGGCGCCCATTCAGCTCCGGGTGGTGGACGAGGATCAACGGCCGTTGGCGAATGTCCCGGTGTTTTTCACCCGCACCTCGGGTTCCCCGAAGGCCAAGTTGTCAGCGCGCCGGGTGATGACCAATGCGGATGGCCTGGCGACGACGATGTTCGAGTCGGCCGAGGGCTACACGGGCAAGTACGAGATTTTAGCCGAGGTCGGTGACAACCACAGCGCCTTTCGTTCGCGCGGGGTGGTGATTCAGGCGATGGCGATCAGCCGCGTGAACATCGTCATTGGCGTCCTGGGTGGCCTGGGCATTTTCATCTTCGGCATGATGCTGATGAGCGATGGCCTGCAGCAGTTTGCGGGCGATCGGCTGAAAGGCCTGCTGCAGCTTTTTACTGGCAATCGTTTTTTTGCCATGTTGGCCGGCATGGTGGTCACCTCGTTGATCCAGTCGTCGAGTGCCTGCACAGTGATGGTCGTGGGTTTTGTCAACGCGTCGCTGCTGAATCTCACCCAGGCGATCGGCGTCATTCTCGGCGCGTCCATCGGTACGACGATCACAGCGCAGATGGTGTCCTTCAAACTCGATGGCTTGGCCCTGCCGGCGATTAGCATCGGCGTGATCTTCGTGCTGGTGGCGAAGAAGAGCCAGATGCGCGGCGTCGGCAACGCCATTCTGGGTTTTGGTCTGCTGTTCTACGGCATGACCCTGATGTCCAAGGAGCTCAAAGCCATTGCTGATTTCCCCACCTTCGTGTCATTTTTTCGCATGTTCGACTGCACGCCGGACGCCGCCGGCTACCCGCCGTTCATGGCGGTGCTCGGCGCTATCGCCGTCGGCACGGTTATGACCATGGTGGTGCAGAGCAGCTCGGCCACGGTCGGCCTGGCCATTGCCCTGGCCGACAGCGGCCTCATCAACTTCTATACGGCGGTGCCGCTGATCCTCGGCGATAACATCGGCACGACCATCACGGGCTTCCTGGCGGCGATCAACACCAACCGCACCGCCATGCAGACCGCACTGGCGGCAACTATCACGAAACTGCTTGGTGTATTCATCATGGTGCCACTGCTCTATGTGCCATGGGAGAAAGTGCCCTGCTTCCTGCAGCTGGTAAACACGATCACCAGTGGCGACGTTTTTTCCGAGACGCCGGAAAATATCGGCCGGCATGTCGCCGCCGCGCATTCGCTGTTCAACATCTGCAACGTGATCATGTTCTTGCCCTTTGTCAACGCGATCGCGGCTGCCGTTCGTTTTGTGTTGCCGGCCAAGGTCGCCGGGGAGGGCGGTGAGGGCCGCATTTGTTATCTTGAGCCCCATTTGCTGAACACGCCGTCGGCAGCACTGAATCAGGTGCTGTTTGCTTTGATCAGCATGACTCGCGAGGCCATGACGCTCTCACAGAAAGCCATTAACGCGGTGCTGCACTGTGACAAGTCTGAAGCCGAGCAGGTGCGGGCGATGGAAAATCGCGTTGACGACGCCCAGCGCGATATCATTGATTACCTGGTGAAATTGACGCGCCGCACGCTTAGCGAGCGACAGTCGGCGACCATCCCGGTGTTCATGCATTGCGTCAACGATGTCGAGCGCATTGGCGACCGCGCCATCAATATCTTCGATCTTACCGAGCCGCTGGCCCTGCAGAACGACGGGCCCTTTTCCGAGTGGGCCGTCAATGAGATCACCGAGATCAACGAACATATCCGTAAACTCGCAGATCTGCTGATCGAGGGCATGACCAAAAATGACGAGGGCGCAATCACCAAGGTGGTTCAGCTAGAGGCGGAAGTTAAGATGATGACGTCGCGTTTCGAGCGCAATCACGAGGCACGCTTGAATTCCAAAGCCTGCACTGTCGAAAAAGGCGTGGTGTACGACGAAATGCTCGCCAATCTCGAACGCATCGCCGCGCACTTGAGCAATGTCGCCCAACGCGCCAAAGATATGCTGCTCCACCACGTGGATTTCAAAGTGCCCGTGGCTGCCACTGCGACAGGTATTCCGCAGCCCGCCGCCAGCAAATAACTCGGGCGGCATGTAATCTGTCACCCATTGATAATTGAGCCATAGAGCTTCAGGCTGAGCCAAACGTGCCCGTTTCCCGGGCCGCGAAGCGGCAGCAGCGCTGAAAGCGCGAAACATACCAGCCCAGGGCAAGCACGCTGGAAGCGTGCGCCGCCCTGGCCCAAGCGTCCGGCTTGGGCATGTCATTACGATGGGCCATCGACGTGGGTGTCGTTGGGTAGACAATGGAGGCGTGTCGCATGGCAAAAATACTGGTATTGCTGCTTGTCATTGGCGCCATTATCATGGTGTCCATGCAGATAATGGAATCCGGCTCTGGTTCCGGTGACTGGCGCCCCCGCCGTGACCGGGTAATGCGGGCCGAGCAGGAACGCGCGCAGGTCGACGCGCAACGTGAAATCACCGCCGCCCACGTCTTCCAATTTGTCTCTCGCGCTATTGCCGACGGCCGCGATGTCCCCGGCGTCGGCCGTTTCAGTCTCCTCCAACCCGAGCACTGGAGTAAAGACGGCGCGACTATCAATGACACCAGCAGCAATCTGGAGGAATGCCGTGAACTGGCCGAAATCCGCTCACAAACAATCCTCCAGGAACGCTTCCCCGTCGAGGACGCCGAGGCCATGGCCGCGCGACTGGCGCTGGAAGCCGAACGCCACTACAAGATGTTCAAAATCGGCGACCAGGTGAACTTCCTCATCCGCGGCGGCGTCGGCCCCGGCAGCGCTGTCGCAGGGATGCTTGTCGATGTCACCGAGGAGCGTGTCCGCGTCGGCAGCCGCCTGATCAACCGGATTGATATCGACGACGATACTCAGGCGCGCATCTATCCCGACGTCAATGAGCGCGTGAAAAAGAACTACGTGATCATGCAAAGCGCCCGCGAACAGGTTATACGCGCCAATCGGCTGGACGAAATTCGCCGCGAGGTGTACCCGCCTATTTTCGCCACGGCGGGGTTCATTCCCGATGTGACGATGGTCAACCGCGACTGGCAAAGCGGCCGGGTTGATGCGTGGATTGCGCCAAGGACCCTGGCAGAGAAGGTCCAGGCGGCCCTGCTTAGCGAGGCGAGCACGCGCTATTTTCGCGAAAATATGGCCGGTCGCGGTTATGTCTTCACTAATGCCGGTGCCGGTGTCCAGGAGTGGGTCCCCGAACGCGTATTGCGCCAACAGAGCCGCTGAGACAAGCGTGCTCAAAAGCTCTCACACCGCTGCCAGTGCTTCACACCCGTGACAGAACGGACGGGTAATCGGTCAGTAACCGCCCCGGCAGGGAATTCACCGGGGACAATTTGCAGGAAACCCACGGCCCGCCGCCGTCCAGCCATTACCCATGGGTGGCTAACCGGGCAGCGGATTTCATAGGAGCAATGCTCTTCACATATCATGCGGCAATCGCCGGCGAGGAGTTGATTGGTAACCATGCACAAGATCATTCGCCGAGGTTTTGAGCACCGAAGGTGCGCCCTAAGATAGCCCAGGGCAAGCGCCCGCAGGGCGCGTCGCCCTGGGTAAGGTGCCCCATCCCAAAAGAGCCCTGAAGGGGCGGCCTAAAAGACCTGCGACGAAGGGTCACAACGCAAAATTGCCGCCGCAATCAATGAGTTCCATTGCCTCTTTGGCTCCAGTCAGCTTCGCCGACTGAAGCCAAAGAGGCTGAGGAACACGGACCAATATGGCGCGCTACCCAGGGCGGCGCGCGCCTTCGGCGCCGCTTGCCCTGGGCTGGTATGCTTCGCGCTTTCAGCGCTTCTGCCGCTTCGCGGCGGAAATGCACGACGAGAAAAGGCTGCTTGGTTGAACAAGTGCCATAGATACCGTTAAATGAAGAGTATCGGTTTCATAGGAGCCATTGATAACCAAAACTGTGATGCCTCTACGAGGCACTGTCGGTTGGCAAGCTGCGTCCCCAGGCTAATGCCTGGGGTTAAGCATGGTTAAGCGCCTACAGCGCAAAAACATAGCCATTGAATGATGGTGGTTTTCGGCCCGAATCGGACAAAGCAAGTCGTCAGATCGGCCACGTTCGGCCCGGAGGGCCGCACCATGCATAGCTCCGGGTTGCGGCGCCCGCAGGGCGCCGCAACCCGGGGTATGATAGTAAGTTAGGATTGCGCCTGAAGGGCGCCACATTGGCCTGACACGTCACGCCTCACTTGCTTACCTGGGGTTGACGTCGGCGGCATGCCTGGCATCCGTTATCAATGGCTGACCGATTACACGGACGGCTGCCCAGATCCTGCGGGAAAAGTTGCAAAGGACCGGGCCGTAAGATATGGTAATGCCCTGTTTTTCAGCCGCACCCACCATGCACACGCACGGTACTCCTTGGCGGCGGACAACTTGACCCAAGCACACCGCTGGTGCTTGCGTGCTTCGCCAAGCAGGCGTAAGCCATTACTCTTTGTCCGGGTAGCTCAGTGGATAGAGCAGAAGTTTCCTAAACTTTTGGTCGGAGGTTCGATTCCTCTCCCGGATACCATCTTATTGGCCCCGCGTTCCTGACTCCCCGTGAACGCGGGGCTTTTTTCTGCCCGGAACCGCCGCTTTGTCGGTGCGGGGGATGATATTGGCTTGCCGCGTACGTATTGCAAGTGGTCGCGGGGGCCTTGCGTGCGTTCCCTTTGCCCTATATGTTAGCCTGCTCTACCCGCTGCCGGCAAGGCTGGCAGGTCCGTTGCCCGAAGAAGAGGCCTTTGAAAGGAAGAAACGTGATGCTACGCAAGTACCTGACTATCGCCCTGTGTTGTTGTGCTCTTGGCCTGGTCCATGCGGACTGGAATGTGTCCATGGACATTGATGGCAAATGCCAGATCAGCAAGGACGGCCAGCCCATAGCGTCCGTCGGCGCCGGCTATTTTCTCCTTGGCTGGCAGGTGCGGGGCTTTGCGGCTCCGAATTTCAACACGCCGCCGGAGGGCCTGATTGAGGCTATTGGCGGCAAGGAAGGCGATCCAGCCAAAGTCGCCATGCGCCTCAAGTACGACGTCGTTGACGACAACAGCATCCAGTTTCACTACACGTTTACGCCTGACAACGATCTCCAGGCCAACACACTGTATGCCAGTCTGTCGGTCGAAGCCGCTATCAGTGCCGGCCGGCCATATTTTGCCAACCATAAAGAGGCCGGCGTGATTCCCGCCGAGCTGGGCGAGCAGATCCACATTTTCACGCAGAGCGCCGAGCATCTGGCCATAGACACCACGGCGGGTCTGTTCAGCGTGACGCTGCCGTCCTCGCGCCACGTCCTGTTGCAGGACAGCCGCAAATGGGGCAGCAGCTTCAGTATTCGCATCGGCGCTATGTCAGAAGAGGGCGAAACCTGGAAAGCCAACACGCCCTACGTCGTTGCTTTTACGCTGACCATGCCAGAAAAACTCGTTTTCGAGCGCGACGTGCCCTTCACCCTCACAGCCAATGACGACTGGATCCCGCTAGATACCAAGCTGGACATTGAGGCCGGGTCGGCGCTGGACCTCAGCGGCGTGCTCAAGCACGACGCGCCTGCCGGCAAGCACGGCTACCTCCGCGCTGTCGGGCCCAATTTCGAGTTCGAGAACATGCCCGGCGTGCCGCAGCGTTTTTACGGCGTCAATTTCTGTTTCAGCGCGCACAACATCACGCCCGCAGAGAGCGAGATTCTCGCCGACCGGCTGTCCCGCCTGGGCTACAACGCCGTGCGCTATCACCACTACGAGCGCAACATCACCATCACGGCCCTTCCTGGCGACTCCACCCAGCTGCATCCCGAGCGCATGGCGCAGTTTGACGCGATGTTCGCCGCCATGAAGAAGCGCGGCCTCTACGCTACCACCGACACCTTCGTGTCGCGCAATATCTACAACAGCGAAGTCTGGCCGGGCATGGAAGGCATGCTGGCGACCCAGATGTACAAGCGCCTCTGTCTCATCAACGACAACGCCTTTGAAAATCTCAAGAAATTCACTCGCAACTTGCTCAACCACGTCAATCCCCATACCGGCCTGAGCTACGCCAAGGACCCGTCGCTGACCTTCATCTGTCTGATCAACGAAGGCCTCATTGACACGCATATGATTTACCAGCCCATGGAAGAGCACATCCAAGCCGAGTGGCTGCGCGCGTGGAATGACTGGCTCAAGGCCAAATATCCCAACAAACAGGCACGCGATGCTGCCTGGGGCCGCGAAACCACCGATGAGCTCTGCCCCATGCCCAAGCCGTCTGCCGGCACCCCCGGCGAACTGCGCGACCTCGACCAGTTCTTCGCCGACAAGCAAATCAGCTTCTATAACCGCATGAAGGATTTCATGCGCAATGAGCTCGGCTGCAAGGCGTTGCTCAGCGATATGAACAACAGCGGCAAGACCACCTGGGCGCAAATCGCCCGCAATGAGTACGACTATGTCGACGACCATTTCTACGTTGACCACCCGCAGTTCATCAAGAAGTCCTGGAGCCTGCCGTCCCGCTGCAGCAATACCAGCGTGGTCAAACGTGGCGTGATGGGCGGCTCGGCCTGCGGCTATGTCCGCCAGCTGGACAAGCCCCTGACCATCACCGAGTGGAACTACTCCGGCCCGGGCCGCTACCGCGGCGTCGGCGGCATCCTCACCGGCTGCATGGCGGCCCTGCAGAACTGGAGCGGCCTGTGGCGTTTCGCCTACAGCCATGGCAACAGCATGTTCACGGTGCGCTCGGCAGGCTACTTCGACCTGGTGTCCGACCCGCTGAACCAGGCTGCCGATCGCGCGTCCCTCTGTCTCTATCTCCGTGGCGATCTCGCCCCCGCCGAACGCACGGTCGCTATTACCATGGACAAAAAGCACCTCGCCGATGAACGCAACACCCCGCGCGCTGGCGTCGTGCCGTCCTGGCAGAATTTCAACGCCATTGCCCAAGTCGGTGTTTTTGTGGGGGACAGCGGCGCCACGGTTCCGGCGGATGTCAGTCTCGCCTTGTCCGACCGCGCACCCAAGGCCGCTATTCACCTCGCCGATGAGGCGCGGTCACCGGAGGCCGGCTTGGCCCTTGACGCGCTGTTCCGGGAAAAAGGCTGGCTGCCGGTCAGCAATCGCACCAACCTGGGTGAGAACATCACCGAGTCGGTCAACGCGCAGTTCATGATCAACGCCCCGGCGGACGTTATGGTCCTCAACACGCCACGCACCGCCGGCGGTTTCGCTCCGGCCGGCCAGGTCATCACGACGGACGCGGCGACCATCACCATCCTCGATACCGAGGCAACGGTGTGGGTGTCCAGCCTTAGCGACGAGCCCATCGTCAGCAGCAAACGCCTCCTCCTCTCGCACTTGACCGACCTGCAGAACGAAGGCGCTCGTTTCATGGAAAAAGCCCGCAAGACTACCTTGGCGTGGGGCAAGCCCCCGCACCTGGTTCGCAATGGCCGCGCCAAGGTCGCCCTGAAATTGTCGCAGCCCGAGAAAGCCACCGTGTGGCAAATCGACCTCAGCGGCAAACGCCTCGCGAAATTGCCGACTACCATCGTCGACGGCGCTCTCACTGTCGATCTCGCCGTCAAGGGCGACTTCGGCGCACAATTGCTCTACGAAATCACCGTCGAGTAAACCCGCGCACAAGACGCGCCGGTTTTTTCCGCAGATGGCGCAGTTTAACGCCGACTTTTGAGTGTGGCGCCCGCCAGGGCGCCGCACTTTTTTTCGCGGACGGATCCGACCGATCGGACCGATCGGACCGATCCGACGACTTGATCAGTCCGATCAGTCGGATCAGTCCGATGATCCGTCTGATGAAGCAGCCAGCTTGCGCCATTTGCGTCACTTCGCCAGGTGCATTACCCACGACCGTTGTCAGCAAGATTCTTGTATTGTCCTATTTATGATTTAACTTAGCAAGATTCATTATTCATCTTTTTTCACTTGGGAGTGACTCTTTTGCGTTCTGGACTCATCGACCGTTTTTTCCGTTGGCTGAATAGCTTTTCATCCAGCCCGATCAAAAGCCCCGCTACGACTGCCATGCCCATGGCCGGTAATCGCGACCAGAGCGCGGCGGCGACGTTGCCAGCGAAGCCACGCGTAGCCGGCGTGGACGTCAAAGACAGCCAGAGCGGTAAGCAACGCCGCCGCACGAAGTCGCCGGGTGCCGGTGCTGGCGCGGCCGTCCCAGCCAGGGCCTCCGCAGCGGCCCCAGGCGCGTCCTCCCGTGGCGACCGGCAGACATCCGCCGACCAGCCGGCGCAGCGTAGCAAGACGGCGGCGCCGCCGACCATGGAAGGCTGGAAGATCCCGTCCGGCGACCGTCAGCAGCCTGGTGAAGTGCTGTTCCAGGACTTTCCGTTGGACCCGCGCATCCTGCGGGCGATTGTTGACGACCTGCAATTTCGCATTTGCTCGCCCATCCAGGGCTTAACGCTGCCGCATGTGCTCGCCGGCAAAGATATCGCTGGCAAGGCCCAGACTGGCACGGGCAAGACCGCGGCATTTCTGGTGGGAGTGCTCCAAAAATACCTGGCGCCGAACGCCCGGCACCGCGACCAGCGGCAGCCTATGGCGCTGGCACTGGCGCCGACTCGCGAACTCGCACTGCAAATCGCCAAAGACGCCGACTCCCTCAGCACCTACACGTCTTTCCGCACCGTCGCGGTTTTTGGCGGCATGGACTACGAACGGCAGAAACGCATGCTCAATGACGGCGTCGATCTGGTCGTGGCTACCCCCGGGCGCCTTATCGACTTTCTGCGCCAGGGCGCCGTCGACTGCAGTAAGCTCGACACGCTGGTGATTGACGAGGCCGACCGCATGCTCGACATGGGGTTCATTCCCGATGTCAAACGCATCATCTCGCAGCTGCCCAGGCCCGAAGATCGCCAGACGATGCTCTTCAGCGCCACGCTGTCACACGATATCATGAACCTCGCTTCGCGCTGGATGCGCCCCGATCCCGTGATCGTCGAAGTGGAACCCGAGCATATCATCGCCACCGGCATCGAAGAAACGATCTACGCCGTGTCGACCGCCGAGAAAATGCCGGTCCTGCTGTGGACGCTCGAAAATGAAGCCTGCGAACGCGTGCTGATCTTCCGCAACCGCCGCCGCGATGTCGAAGACCTCCATCGCAATCTGCAACGCTATGGCGTCAGCAGCGAAATGCTCAGCGGCGATGTCGATCAGAAAAAACGCCTGCGGATTCTTGAAGACTTCCGCAATGGCGCGATCAAAGTCATCGTGGCGACGGACGTCGCCGGTCGCGGTATCCACGTCGATAACATCTCGCATGTCATCAACTACGATCTGCCTTATGAGGCCGAGGACTATGTGCACCGCATCGGCCGCACCGCCCGCGCCGGCAGCACTGGCCGCGCCATCAGTTTCGCCGACGAAGATTGCTCGTTCGTGATCCCCGATATCGAGAAGTTCATCGACCGCGCGCTGACGATCACCACGCCGACCGACGCGATGGTCCAGCCCCGCACGCCTACCGCGCCTATGCCACCGCGCCGCCCTCGGCCGGAAGACGAAGGGCACTTCGGTGGCCGCCCGCGTCGTCGTGACCCGCGACCGGCCGGAACCCGCGTCCGCCGCGGTGGACCACGACACTAAGTTCATTTTAACCACGAATGTACACGAATTAACACGAATAAATTCAAATTTTTCTCCCGCTGTGGACGCAGTCCACAGCGGGAGAATTTTTCTTCATTGGTGTTCATTGGTGTTTCTTTATGATGGGGTGTTATGACGGTTACTGTTCGCCAGGGTGATCGACCGGTTCCGGCATGCGCGGAGTCCATGCCGGTGGTGGTGGTACTCGACCGGCTGCGCAGCGCGTACAATGTCGGGAACATCTTCCGCGTGGCCGAGGCGACGCGGGTCGCGAAGATCGTCGCCTGCGGCTATACGGCGGCGCCGCCGCATCCGAAGCTGGCCAAGACTGCGCGTGGCTGCGACGAAGTCGTCCCCTGCGCAGTCGCCGAAAACGCCGCCGCTGCCATTCGGGCGCTCAAGGCCGACGGCTATACGGTCTATGCCGTCGAGACCGCGCAGGACGCGCAGATGTACTGGGACTGCCAGCTGGCATTCCCGGCGGCCATCGTCCTGGGCAACGAAGCGCTGGGCATCGACCCGGAGGCCCTCGCGCTCTGCGACGCCGTTATCGCCCTGCCCGCACGAGGCCAGAAGAACTCCATCAATGTCGGCAACTGCGCCGCCGTCGTGCTCTTCGAATGCCTCCGCCAAAGCCTCGCGGCATTTCAGCGCTGAAAGCGCTGCGCAAGGCGCTGAGCGTCATCAGCTGATGGCTCGGGCTGGGCTGTTCCCGCTGTCGCGCTCCTTCCTTCCCGCCGCGCCGGTTTATCCCCCGTTTTAGTCGTCCAGTGGCATGCTGCTCGTCGGCATGCAAGCGCAACTGCATTCTCGCGCTGGCGGGTTACATTACAGTTTTTGCCTTGTGCGTGGTTAACGCTGACGACTGCACTGCTTGCCGGAGAGGCCCTGTGGAGCGACTCGATTATTTCATCCGCCGACTGCTACTGATCGTCCCGACCTTCATTGGCATCACTTTCCTGTGTTTCACGGTGATCCAATTCGTGCCGGGTGGGCCGGTGGAACAGGCGCTGATGCGCATGCGCGGCGGCGGCGTGGGCGGCGAAAGCGCGGCAACGGCCAGTGAGGCGTCGGCCGCCATCTCGGCCGAGCAGCGCGAGGCACTGCGGCGCCATTTCGGTTTTGACCAGCCATTTTTGCGGCGCTACTGGCGCTGGCTGGCGCATGACCGCGTGGGCATGCGCATGGCGTCGTACAAATTTCCCAACAAGAGCGCCTGGGCGCTGATCAGCGAGCGTTTCCCGGTGTCATTGGTGTTCGGCATCACGGGCTTTCTGCTGACCTACCTAATCTGTGTGCCCCTAGGCATGCTCAAGGCCCTGCGGCACGGCGGCGTGTTCGACATCGCGTCGAGCGTGATTGTCTTCGTGGGTTACGCCATACCGGCTTTTGCGCTGGGCATGCTGCTCAAGATGCTGCTCTGCGGCACGGTGGAGTCCATGTGGGACATCCTGCCGGCCACCGGCTTTCACTCGGCCAATTTTGCCGACATGACCCTTGCCGGCAAGGCCCTGGATATCTTCCGGCACATGCTTCTGCCGGTGCTCTGCTACATGGTCGGCAGCTTTGCGGTGCTGACCCTGTTGATGAAGAATTCGCTGCTGGAGCAGATCAACAGCGATTATGTGCGGACGGTTTACGCCAAAGGCGCCGGCACTTGGCGGGTGCTTTTGGGCCATGTCCTGCGCAACGCGCTCATACCCATCGCGACGGGCTTCGGCAGCGTCCTCACCCTGATGTTCGCCGGGTCGGTCATCATTGAGCGCGTCTTCGAAATACCCGGCATGGGCAGCCTGAGCATGGAGGCCATCATCGGCCGCGACTACCCGGTTTTCATGGGTGTGTTGGCCTTGACCTCCATACTCGGACTGCTGGGCAATGTCCTTTCAGATTTCTGCTACGTGCTGATCGACCCGCGCATTTCCTTCAAAGGCAATGGCTGAGGGTCGCGTCAGACGCCCATGCGGCCGATGCGGATATTGCAGTTGACCCGCTTCAGGCCACTGATCAGCGCTTCCTTCTTGGCTTTGTCGATGATGTCCTGCGAGTAGGCGATGCCGCTGAGGGTCACTTCGCCGTTGAGGCACTCGGCTTCCAGGAAGAAAATGGGCAGCTGGCATTCCGTCAGCAGGTGCCGTACAACCGCCTGGCCCAGTGCGAGATTCTCAATGATCTCTTTGCCGGTGGCGATCTGCTCCGGCGTCACCCGCTGTTCGACCATCGTGCGAATGACGGCGACGATCTGCGCCACCGTCAGGTCCTCTGTGTTGATCACTGCGTGGTAGGCGCAGGGATCGCGCCAGTCGGCATCGAAGAAATAGCGATTGAAGCCCGAGCGGTCGCGGTCGTCCTGCGTGACCAGCTGCTTGGCCGTCTTGTAATCGACGCCTAGGGCCTTCTCAATGCGCTGCACCCGCGTGTCCAGCGGCGCAACCAGGCGCACGCTGATGACGCCGGGTATGCCCTTGAAAAAGACTTGGCAGCCCCGGCCGACAAAGATGCAATTGCCCTTGATGGCCTCTTCGTAGAACAGACTCTTCAGGCAGCGCACGTAGTCTTCCATTGCTGTGGACAGCGCCGCGAAGAGCCCGGGCTTCTTCTCGTCGTAGGCCTTGCGGTGCTTTTCTTCAATGCCCATGTCGCCAAGACGCTCGTCAACGACTTTTTTGTCGACAAAGCGGTAGTTGAGTTGCTTGGCCAACTCGCGGGCGACCTCGTCGCCCATTGCGCCACGTTCTCGTGCTAGGGTGATAATTGCCATGGTACACCTCCTGTCGTTGGGTCCGACCCAGGTCACACTATGTCGCCTTGGGGCAGCGACAGCCCGACCTCGCTGCTTCAATCTCGCCAGCGGGTGTTTTGACTATAACCGGAATAACCCGTGAATGCAAATTCACAAAAACACTCCACTATGAAGGCGCGATGAATCTACTTCTTTTGCGGCTTAATGCGGCGGCGTGAATTGCCGCAAAGCGGCAAGGCATGCCGCCATCTTCATTGTCTTTGTCTTCTTCGCGTCTTCGCGTCTTCGCGTGAGAAAAATTGACGTGGCATATGGGTCATGGACATGCGCCGGAGCTGGGGTACAGTAAACGGCCGTTGTGCGGCAAGCGCGCCCATGCGTGCGGAGTTGCGCGGCAGTCGTCTTCCCCGATGTATCATTATCCTCACGAGGCCCGACCATGCAGATTGCAGGCATTTGTCCCATTGCGCCGGCGGTGTACAACGCCGCCGGTGAGGTCGATTTGGCTGATTACGAGCGCTGTTGCGCCACGATGATCCGCCTTGGCGCTGACGCCTTGACGCTCTTCGGCATCGCCGGCGAGTACTACAAGATGGACTACGACGAAGAGCTCGCGCTGATTGACAGCACTGTGCGGGTCTGCCACGATCAGCAGCGGCCGGTGATTATCTCCAACACGCGCCATGCGACGGAAGTGGCCGTGAAGTGGGCGCGGCGCATTGAGGCGTCGGGCGCGGACTGCATGATGGTCCTGCCGCCATTCTTTCTCAAGCCGGGCGGTGCGGCGTTGTTTGCGCACCTCGACGCCCTCTGTGGCAGCGTGTCGCTGCCGGTGATGCTGCAGTACGCGCCCGAGCAGACCGGCGTGGCCATAGCGCCGGAGGTCCTGGCGCAGCTGGCAAAAAAGCACGGCAATCTGCTGTATTTCAAGATTGAATGCAAACCGCCGGGCGCCTACATCAGCAAGCTCAGCGGTTTGTTGCCGCCGGGGCGCACGATCTTCGTGGGCAATGCCGGCTTCCAGATGATCGAGGGTTTCATGCGCGGCGCTGCCGGCGTCATGCCCGGACCGTCGATGGTCGATGTCTATCGTCGCATCTGGGACGCGCTCAAGGCCGACCGGGTGGCCGACGCCGAGGCCATCCACGAGAAGCTTAACGCGATCCTCAACCACATCCGCCAGGATGTGGAGATGATCATCTACTACGAGAAGGAAATCCTGCGTCGTCGCGGGATGATCAAGACGGCGTACTGCCGGCATCCGGGCCACGTCAGCGACCCGGTGAACAACGCGCTTTTCGAACGGCTTTATCCGATGATCGCCAAGGAGTTTCTGCCGCTATGAATGACCTCCGCAACAAACGGGCGCTCGTGACTGGCGCGGCGCGCGGTATTGGGTCTGGTATCGCCTTGGCGCTGGCCCGCGCCGGCGCCGACGTCATGCTGCATTTCCGCGGCGATCCGCAGGACGCCATCAACCTCGCCGAGCAGATTGGCGCCATGGGGCGCAAGGCGCCACTCTGTCAGACTGACCTCGGCAGCGAAGCCGGCGTCGAAAAGCTCTTCGCCGACGTCGAGCGGGTGTTTGGCGGCCTGGACATCGCGGTGAACAACGCCGGCTGGGATCCGGGCGCCCTCCCTGCCGAGGAGATCACCTACGAGAGCTACCAGCGCCTCAGCGACATCAATATCCGCGGCACGCTCTTCTGCTGCCTGCACGAAGTGGCCATCATGCGCCGCAGTCCCGCCGGCGGCAGCATCATCAACATTGGCTCGGTGCACCAGGAAACCACCGTGCCTGGCCGCATTCTTTACGCCATGAGCAAGGGCGCCATCCATTCCTTCACCGGCGCACTTGCGCTCGAAGCCGGTCCGCAGCACATCCGCGTCAACAACATCGCGCCTGGCTACATCGTCGTTGAGCGCATGAGCAGCGCCCCGGGCTTCGACCGCGACCTGATCGCCGCCGGCATCCCCCTCAAACGCCTGGGCGAGCCCGACGACGTCGGCAACATGGTGGTATTCCTCGCCTCCGATGCCGCGTCCTTCATCACCGGCCAGACCTATGTCCTCGATGGCGGCGTTTCCCGCAAACTCGCACGCACTGCCACCTGACAGAACCACCATGAAGATGTAAAAACTTACCGCCAGGCGGCTGTATTTGCCTTTATTCGTGTGTATTGATGTTCATTCGTGGTAACAAAGAGGCTGCATTATGTCTGTTAAGTATGTTTTGATCACCGGCGCCACTGCCGGTACTGGCCTGGCCATCGCCCGTCGTTTTCTCAAAGAGGGCTACGGGGTGTATATCACCAGCCGGCGCGAAGAAGACGCGAAGAAGGCCGCCGCGGCCTTGGCTGATAGTTTCAAGCTGCCCGTGCGGGGCTTCAAACTCGATCCCGCCGATGGCGAAGCCGGCGTCAGCGCCATCTTCGAGGAGATCGACGACCTGCACGCGCTGGTCCTGAATTCGGCCAACCTGGGCATGACGCCGTCCCTGGCCAACCCGCTCACGCTGGACATCAAGGAGTGGTCGGAGGTCATCAATACCAACGTGGTGTGGAATTTCACCCTGGCGCGCAGCGCGGCGCGGCTCATGCAGGACCACGGCGGCGCCATTGTCTTCATTGGCTCGAACACCTGCCGCCGCGCCATCGCCGGCCGTAGCGCGTACGTCGCCTCAAAGGGCGCCATCGCCTCCATGACCAAGGCGCTGGCCATGGATTTCGCACCATACGGTATCCGCGTCAACTGCCTCATGCCGGGCATGATCGCGACCATCCGTTGGGACGCCCGCAGCGCCGCCGAACAAGAGGTCTGCAATAAACAAATACCGCTGGGAAAAGTCGCCACCTACGACGATATCGCCGAAGGCGCGTTCTTCCTCGCCCACAGCGCCACCCAGTCCACCGGTACCGAAATGATCATCGACGGCGGCGTCGACGCCAGGCTGTAATTTCTTCCTCACGCGAAGCTGGCACGTCTTTTGTCTCACGCGAAGACGCGAAGACGACCAGCTCGGGGCGCAGCCCGAGCTGGGAAGACAGGAAGGTTTTCACGCCGACGGAGAAAACCGCCCCATCCGATCGGACGGAGCAGACGGAGCGGACGGAGCAGACGGAGCAGACGGAGCAGACGGAGCAGACGGAGCGGACGGAGCGGACGGAGCAGACGGAGCAGACGGAGCGGTCGGAGCAGACGGGGCAGACGGAGCGGACGGAGCAGACGGAGCAGACGGAGCGGACGGAGCGGACGGAGCAGACGGAGCAGACGGAGCAGTCGGAGCGGACGGAGCAGACGGAGCAGACGGAGCAGACGGAGCGGACGGAGCGGACGGAGCGGTCGGAGCGGACGGAGCGGTCGGAGCGGACGGAGCAGACGGAGCAGACGGAGCAGACGGAGCAGACGGAGCGGACGGAGCGGACGGAGCAGACGGAGCGGACGGAGCGGACGGAGCAGACGGAGCAGACGGAGCAGACGGAGCAGACGGAGCGGACGGAGCGGACGGAGCAGACGGAGCGGACGGAGCGGACGGAGCAGACGGAGCAGACGGAGCAGACGGAGCGGACGGAGCGGACGGAGCAGACGGAGCAGACGGAGCAGACGGAGCGGACGGAGCGGACGGAGCAGACGGAGCAGACGGAGCGGACGGAGCGGTCGGAGCAGACGGAGCAGACGGAGCGGACGGAGCAGACGGAGCGGTCGGAGCGGACGGAGCAGACGGAGCAGACGGAGCAGACGGAGCAGACGGAGCGGTCGGAGCGGACGGAGCAGACGGAGCAGACGGAGCAGACGGAGCAGACGGAGCGGTCGAAGCGGACGGAGCAGACGGAGCAGACGGAGCGGTCGAAGCAGACGGAGCAGACGGAGCGGTCGGAGCGGACGGAGCAGACGGAGCAGACGGAGCAGACGGAGCAGACGGAGCAGACGGAGCAGACGGAGCGGATTCCGCCAAGTTCGGCCCGGAGGGCCGGACTATGCATAACCCCGGGTGAGGCGCCCGGAGGGCGCCGCAACCCGGGGTATGACAGCAACCTAGAATTGCGCCCGGAGGGCGCCACATTGGGGGACACCATCATGAGTTACACGCGACTGATGTACCACATTGTCTTTCGAACGAAAAGGAGCATCCCCGCCCTATCGGTTGAGCACGAAACATCATTTTACTCCTATGTGTGGGGAATAATCAAAAATAAGAAATCCGTCTTGTATCGCATTGGTGGTATGCCAGACCACGTGCATATTCTGATAGATTTGCATCCCTCACTGTCACTGTCAGATTTCATACGAGAGATGAAGACAGCAACCAATGGTTGGCTGAAAGATCACCACCAAGAATTCCCGCTTTTTATCGGGTGGGGAGACGGATACGCAGCTTTTTCCTACAGTTTGTCAGAAAAAGACGCAATAATTAACTACATCATCAACCAAAAAGAGCATCATAAGACCGTAAGTTTTGCTGAGGAATATCGACAATTCATTGTCGCAAATGGGTGTGAAGTCGACGAACGATTTTTTCTCAATGACTGATTCCCGCTTTTTTGCCGAATGTCTACTCCAATGTGGCGCCCTCCGGGCGCTAATTTGAGGGGGGGAGCCTCTACCCCGGGTTGCGGCGCCCTCCGGGCGCCTCACCCGGGGTTATGCATGGTCCGGCCCTCCGGGCCGAACTTGGCCGATCTGTCCGACCCGACCGATCAGTCCGCGAAAAAAGACAGTCGACCCGACCGAGCCACCTGAGAAAATGTGGCGCCCTCCGGGCGCTAATTTGAGGGGGGAGCCTCCACCCCGGGTTGCGGCGCCCTCCGGGCGCCTCACCCGGGGTTATGCATGGTCCGGCCCTCCGGGCCGAACTTGGCCGATCTGTCCGACCCGACCGATCAGTCCGCGAAAAAAGACAGTCGACCCGACCGAGCCACCTGAGAAAATGTGGCGCCCTCCGGGCGCTAATTTGAGGGGGGGAGCCTCTACCCCGGGTTGCGGCGCCCTCCGGGCGCCTCACCCGGGGTTATGCATGGTCCGGCCCTCCGGGCCGAACTTGGCCGATCTGTCCGACCCGACCGATCAGTCCGCGAAAAAAGACAGTCGGCCCGACCGAGCCACCTGAGAAAATGTGGCGCCCTCCGGGCGCTAATTTGAGGGGGGAGCCTCTACCCCGGGTTGCGGCGCCCTCCGGGCGCCTCACCCGGGGTTATGCATGGTCCGGCCCTCCGGGCCGAACTTGGCCGATCTGTCCGTTCTATCCAATCAGGCCGAATGGGCAGGGCGTCCGCAAGCGGCGCCCTACAGGCGCGCCCGTGCCCACCGTGGCAGTAATGAATGATCGGGACATTGCAATTTTCTTGATATGTTGTTATCCTATCTCTGTTCGTCTCCGCATTGTGTGGTGGGGCGTCACTCTTACAGAACGGTGTCAGTTATAGGAAAGGGCCACGACCATGAAATCCCGTCATCTCGCCGCGTTCACTCTCATTGAGTTGTTGGTGGTTATTGCGATCATCGCGATTTTGGCTGCGATGCTGCTGCCGGCATTGTCCAAGGCCCGTGAGAAGGCCCGGACGATTTCCTGCACCAGCAATCTAAAACAGCTTGGGATCGGCGTGGCCATGTACGCCGATGACAATGCCGAGGCGCTGGTGTACTCGCACTACTTCGTGCCTGGCGCCGACACGAGCAATTTCAGCGACTCGACGTCGTGGCGGGCGATGCTCGCCGACGTGATTACCGACCTCAAGATGTTCAACTGTCCCAGCACGACGCTCAATTACGCCAGCTACGCCAAGGCCGGCCAGCGCGTTGCGGGCGAAACCGGTGGCTGCAAAGGCGGCTATGGCGTCAACACCGTTCACTGGAGCAGCGGCAACCCGACACCCTTCGATGGCTGTCGCACCCGCGTGCAGATCACCAATCCGTCGACCTGCATACACCTCGGCGACAACGCCGGCACGGGCGGCGCGACGCAGATCAGCATCAGCTCCAATGACCCGCTCTATACCCGCGCGCAGGCCGGCTCCGGCAACTACGACCGCCATGGCAGTGGCGACAACTACCTGTTCGTCGATGGCCACGTGCAGCTCTTCAAAGCCGTGAACATACCATGCACCACTAACGACTGCTGGTGGTCTATCACCGGCAAGCATTAAGCGGCGTAAAAAACGGGCGTTGGGCACGGCAGACCGTGCCCAACGCCTTTGTCTTTTGCGGCTTAGAGCCGGCGGCATGGATTGCCGCCATCTTCTCTGCCTTTGTCTTCTTTGCGTCTTCGCGTCTTCGCGTGAGAGAAAAAAAGCCCGGCAAGTTATTCGATGATCGTGATGCCGGTGATGGCGCCGAATTCGCGGATGAGTGCCATGGCATCGCCGTAGGCGACGATGTAGTGCTGGCCGGCGACATGTTGCAGGAACTGGTCGCTGGGGTAGGGCAGGACCACTTCGAGGCTCGGCAGCTGCGGTGCGGGGGGTGCCCAGCCGGCTTCTTCCCACGCCTCGGGGGTTTTGGCTTCGGCGAGCGCGGCGTGAATGGCGAGCTTGCCGTCCTGGGCGAAGAGTCGGGCGATGGTGATCTGTCCGGTCTTGAGTTTCGAGACATTGAGCAGGCCTTCGCCGAATGACCCGAAGGCGTTGGGCATGACCGTGATCGGCCCGTCGACGATGCTTCCCGGCACATAATCCGGCACGCCCATGAGCGCCGACTGCTTGGTGAATTCGTAGAATTCGAGGTAGGCGGGATTCTGGCCGGTGAGGGCTTTGATGATCAGCTGCGTCACTGCGCCGTAGGAGTCATTTTCCGGCACGGTGGGAATGGCCATGAGCTCATGGAGGAGCGTCATCGCGCCCGCTGGAGCGAATCTGAGCAGCTTCTTGACGCCATCGACATCGCAGAAACTGAAGGCGTCGTAGGCGCGGTCGCTGATCTTCTGCTGGCATGCCAGCGCGAATTTGACGGAGTTCTCGATGGTGCCCGGCTGCGGTTCGCGCTGGAATTGCCAGGTCGTGCGCACGCGGTCGCTCTGCGCGGCGATGTCGGTGTCGGCGATGCCGGCGATGATCTCCTGCAGTTCCAGCAGATCGAAGTGCTCGATTTCGGCGCCGATGACGCCTTTGAGGAGATTGCCGTCATAGAGCGTGCCGTAGAGATTCATGTCGCGATAGCCGGCCATGCCGATTTTGGCTTTGCGCAGGGCGGCGGCGGCGCTGGCGGCGCGGAGGTACGCGGCGGCCTCGTCATAGCGCGGCGCGCTGTCTTTGAAATTGACCAGGTATTTGAGCTTGTAGCCCATGGCGGCCAGCGGCGCGCGCAGGGCAGTGCTGCCGGCCTGGTCGGCGGTGGTGACGAAGTGGTCTTTTTCGCGCCAGCCGGAGAGGCCCCAGAGCAGCACCGGCTTGTGTTTGAAGGGCTCGATGGCGCGCAGGACTGCCCAGCTGGGTATCCAGCCGGCGATGCACACGACCAGCGCGTCGAAGGGCTCTTTGGCGAGCGCGGCGGCGGCCTGGTCGGCCTGCAGGCCATCGGGGTCGTCGCTGACAATACCGCCGTCCACTAGCGTCACGCCACGGCGGCGCAGTTCATTGGCGGCGGTTTCGCAGCGCGTGGTGATGAATTCGCGGGGCGTGTTGACTTCACCGAAGCCGACGAAGCCGGCGCGGATGGTGCTGAGGTCCATCATGATTTTTCTCCATCTCCGAAGGTTGGCAGCAAGAGCTGGTTGAGGGCCTGGTATTTGTGGAAGATCGCCGGGTAGCGTTCGGCGTCGGGTCCGGGTTGGATGACCTGCGCGGTCCTGACCATCGCGGCAGCGGCTGCGGCGGGGCTGGCGACATCGCCAGCGGCGCCGGCAGCGAGCATGGCCGCGCCGAGTGACGTCGCTTCGGGGCATTGGGTGGTGGTAATGGGCAGATTGAGGACATCGGCCTTGATCTGCAGCCACAGCGGGCTGCGCGCGGCACCGCCGAGGACGCGGAGCTCGCGGATCGGGCAGCCGAGATCGGCCACGGCCAGCACGTTGTCTTTCAGCAGGAAGGCAATGGATTCCATGATGGCTCGCGACCAGTGGCCGCGACTATGCGCGAGAGTCACGCCGTAGGCCACGCCACGCGCGGCCGGATTGCATACGGGCGACACCGCGCCCGCGCAGTGCGGCAGAAGCACTAGGCCATCCGCGCCGGGGGCGATGGGCGCCGCTGCGCGATCGAAGTCGGCGTAGGACCAGTCCCGGCAGAATTCGTCCCGGAAGTGCTTGAGGATCATGCCGGCCGTGGGCGCCCATGGCAGCATCGCGTAGGACTGCGGCGTGAAGCCGTGGTAGGTGCTGATGCGCAGCGCGTCGTCGTAAAGCAGTGCCGGCGTGGGCACGCAGAGCGCCAGGGCGCAGCCCGTGGTGGCCGAGACCACGCCGGGTTCGCAGCAGCCGCTCCCGAGCGCGCCGCAGATGTGGTCCATGGGCGCGGCTGCTACGGGCGTGCCCGCCGGGATGCCCGGGAGCACCGCGCGACAGTGGCCGATGATCTCGCCGGGATCGCGCAGCGCCGGCAGTTGCCGGCGGCTGATGCCGATGGCCGCGAGCATGGCGTCGTCGTAATCGCCCGTACGGATGTCGTAATACAGCGTGGACGGCAGGAGCCCGCGACAGGTGGCGTACTCGCCGGTGAGGCGGTAGGCGATGAAGTCCTCGACCATCAGGTACTTGGCGCAGGCCGCGTAGGTCGTCGGGTCGTGCTTCTGCAGCCAGAGGATTTTTGGCGCCGGCCAGCACGGCAGCATCTCGGTTTGACCGGAGAGGCGGAAGAGATGATCGCTGCCGAAGGTCGCCGTGAGCTCGGCGGCTTCGGCCTTGGCGCGGTTGTCCAGCCAGACGATGGCCTTGCGCAGGGGCCGGCCGGCCTGATCAACGCAGATCAGCGTCTCGCATTGGCCGGTGATCGCCAGTGCGCGGATGGCGCAGCCGGCGGCATTGGCCAGCGCGCCTTGCAGGGCCGTCTGGGTCGCTTGCCAGTACAGCTCGGGATCGAGCTCGACGATATCCGGCGCCGGCGTTTCCAGGCGGTACTCGGCGATGCCGTCGCCGATGACGGCGCCGTCGGCGCTGAACAGTGCGGCTTTGATGGCGGTGGTGCCGATATCGATGCCGAGGTACGCGTTGGTCATGGTGCTCACGCGAAGAATGAGTTGATTTTCTGCACGGCGGTGTCGGCGAGCAGATAGCCGCCGTCGGAACCGACGATGCCGTTGACGATCAGGCCGCCGTAGCCGCCGAAGCGCTCGGCCTCCGGGCTGGGCAGGTAGCTGCCGCTGGCGCCGGAGAGCTGAACGATGAAGGTCTGCTTGGCGAGACTGCGGGCCTTGATGATCTGACCGAAGACCAGGTAGAGCTCAAAGGGCACGTTGACCATGGCGCAATCGCCGATGCGCAGCGTCTGCATGTCGTAGCTGAAGCGCGGCGTGGCGTCCTGGTTTTCGTAGCGCTTCACGACGGCCTTGGCGTTCTGGATGAGCACGAAATGATGCAGCTTGCTGTCGTAGGGACCTGGGCGGCCCGGAATGGCCTCGTTGTCATGCGTTTCTTTGCAAAAGGCCAGGAAGGCGGCGTGCTCGGGCATGATCGCCGTCAAGCGGGCAATGTCGGCCTTGGCCTTGACGTAGTCGCAGTAGCTGGCGCGGCGGATGGGCAGGTCCACCCGTGCGCAGCGGTGCTGGAACAGCGGGTCGGCTTGGATCGCCGAGGCCGGAATCTGCTTGAAGGCGGCCATGGTGGCCGTGAACAGGCGCTGGGCATGGACCGGGACGCCGTCGGCGTGCCAGAAGTCCGGCTCGCTGCGATAGCGGCGGACGAGGTCGCGTGGCGCCTGGCAGCCCGCGGCGCTGATCTGGCACAGGGTGTGGAAGTTGGCGCCGAATTCGCCCTTGAGCAATTCGCGGGTAGCGCCCATGTAGTCGCTGGAGATTTCATAGGTAGCTTCCATGACCTGCGACGGGCAGGCGACATTGATGATGGCGCCGGTGGGACGCCGCTGCGCGTCGTAGGTGAACAGCAGTTCCACGCCGGAGTCTTCGCCGGCTTCCATGCCGACGAAGTCGGCGCGGTTGGTGTCGCCGTACATCTCGGCGGTGCCATTGGCGTAGACGGCACGGCGGCAGTGGCCGATGCGGGCCTGGCCGAAAGCGTTGGCGATGGCGCCGGGCTGGCGCCCCGTCCAGGCCTGTTTGACGGCGTCAAGCACGCGTTTGAGCAGGAATTCGATGTAGTCGGCGGGCTTGAGGGCCTCGTCGTCCAGCGGCAGCCAGTCGCGGAAGAGCCCGGCCGGGCGCACGTAGGGCGCGTTGTGGGTGTGGATGGCGTTGAGGAAAATCGCCTGCAGCGGTATCTCCGGTATAGCCTGGTGGATGATTTCCCGTGCCTGGTTCTGGAGTTCTTCGGGGATCCCGACCACGTCGAGGGCGATCATCACCGCGAGGTCTTGCTCTTTCTGCATGACCAGGGCGACAGTCTTGAGGCGCGAATGGATGCCGCGCGCCACGCGCTGGTAGTACTGGCCGGCCAATTCGACTTTGGGGGCGTCGGGCGTGATGTCGGCTTCGCCCCAGCCAATCATGAAGTTGCTCATAGATTCACCCATGTGCCTTGTTTAGCGGATTGATAGACTTTGTCCATGAGATATTGGATGTACACGCCGCGTTCGAGGGTCGGGCCGCTGGCCTGGCCGCTGTGGACGGCGCTGAGGAAATTGTAGAGGCAGTGCATGTGCCCGCGCATCCAGCCGATAGAAGCCTTGGGCGTGGGGAAGCCGGCGGGTTTGGCGTAGCGCTGGCCACAGTCGACAGCCGTCCAGCCGCGGACGCCGCCGAGGGGCGCGCCGCTGGCGGCGCAGTCGTAGTAGTACAGCTTGTCCCAGTTCATGGGATCAAGGCGCAAAGCGCCCTTGCTGCCGTAGATTTCGAAGCTCACTTCGTCTTCCGTGCCGGTGGCGATTTTTGACGCCACGATGGAGCCGATGGCGCCATTGGGCAACTTAGCGGTGACGATCATGTTGTCTTCGGCGGTGACCGGCACGAGCTTCGTCGGGTCGTTCAGCGATGGCCGCTGCGGGTAGGCGATATGCGTCGCCGCCTGCAGAGCCGCAAAGTCGCCGACGAGGTAGCTGACGAGGTCGAGGATGTGGCTGCCCAGGTCGGCGACGGTGCCCGCCTCGAGTTTCCATTTCAACGGCGCCTTCGGGTCGGCGCTGCCGCTGTGCAGGTAGCGCCCGCGGAACTCCAGGATGTCGCCAATGCGCCCCTCTTCGATCAGCTGCTTGGCGCGCATGGTGGACGGGAAGAAGCGGTTCTGCAAGGTCATCTGCGACACGCCGCGATAGCCGGCGAGGGCCGCCTGCACCCGCTGCGCCTCGGCGTAGGACGCCACCAGCGGTTTGTCGCAGTAGATGTGCTTGTTCTTGGCGATGGCCGCCAATAGCGCCTCGCAATGGCAGTCGTTGGGCGAGCAGATGTCGACGATGTCGATGTCGGGATTGTCAGTGATGTCGCGGCTGTCGGTGCAGGCGTGAGTGGCGCCGATGGCGGCGGCGGCGCGGCGGGCGCTCTCCGGGCGCGACGTGCACACGTGGGTGATGCGCGTCGCGAAATCCTGCTGCTCATAGAACAGCGGGATATTCGCGTAGCCGTAAGCGTGGACTTTGCCGATGAAGCCGAAGCCGATGATGCCGACGTTGTAGGTCTTCATCCTAGGAGTTCCTTCTCGGTTTCGGCGATGGCTTCTTCGATGAAGTCCATGCCGCGCTGGGCGACTTCGTTGGGCATGACAATCGGCGGGCTCATGCGCAGGATGTGGCCGGCGGGGATCCACGCCAGGCCTTTGCGGAAGGCCTTCTGATAGACCAGCTTGCCAGCGGCGTCGAAGGGCTCTTTGGTCGCCTGGTCCTTGACCAGCTCGACGCCCATGAGGCAGCCTTTGACGCGGCAGTCGCCGACGATCTTGTACTTCTGGGTCCAGTCGGCCATGCGTTTGCGGAAGAGCTCTTCGAGTTCCTGCGCGTGTTCGAGCAGGCCTTCTTCCTCAATGACTTCGAAGCAGGCCAGGGCGGCGGCGCAGGCCATGGGATTGCCGCCGTAGCTGGTGGAGGCGCTGATCTTGTCCACCGCGTCCGCAAAGGGCTCGCGGACGGCCATGGCGGTGACGGGGAAGCCATTGCCGAAGCCCTTGCCGAGCGTAACGACGTCCGGCAGCACATTCCAATGCTCGCAGCAGAGGATTTTGCCGGTGCGGCCCATGCTGGTGAGTACTTCGTCCGCAAAGAACAGAATGTCGCGCTCTTCAAGGAATTTTTTGAGTTTGGGGAAGAAGTCGTCGGGGGGCATTATGCTGCCGGCCCAGCCCTGGATGGGCTCGGCGACGAAGGCGGCGATCTGGTTGGTGGTGGATTCGCGGATGAACTGGTCGTAGAACTCCAGGTACTTCTCGGTGTCGAGCGAGCCGTCGGGGCGGTTCCAGAGGGGCCGGTAGGTGTCGGGCCGCGGGACCAGGTAGAAGCCGGGCTCGCGGGTCGGGCCGCTGAATTTGGTCATGCGCGCCAAGCCGATGGAGTGGCCGCTCTTGCCATGGAAGTCCATGAAGCAGCTGATGAATTCGTGCTTGCCGGTGGCAGCCCGGCAGGTGCGCAGGCCGGCCTCGACGGCGGCCGTGCCGCAGTCGTAGAGCTGGAAGCACTTGAGATCGCCGGGCAGCGTCGCCGCCATCTTTTCCAGCAGGCGGGTCTTGATCTCGGTCGTGAAGTCATGCGCGTTCATCAGCTGATGGGCGTACTTGGCAATGCCCTCGGAAATCTTCGGGTGGCAGTGCCCTAGCGTGGTCACATAAATGCCGCTGGAGAAATCGATGAACTGATTGCCGTCAATGTCCTCAAGCATGCAGCCCTCCCCGCGCTCAAAAGCCACCGGGAAGAGCTTGACCTGGCCCGACAGGCCACGGTAGTGCTTCACCGCCCGCGCATGCATGGCGTTGCTCTTGGGCCCCGGGATGCTCTCGGTAATCAGATGCGGAATGCGATTCAGGTCGAGTTGATACGGCGCGGGATTGTACTTGCCCATGACGAAAGCTCCTTCTCATAGGGGGGAATATGACGGATAACAACGAATGGATCACGCAATGAAGTTAGTATAGGCGCTGGCAAGAACGCGACAAGACAATGCGGATGGAAATGAGGCGCATGGGGCGTATTTTGTGTGAAAAAATCACAGAAAGGCGCACGGAAATTGCCGCCCCAAACAGCGCCGCACTGGCAAAATGCACCGCCACGGTGTTAAATTGTAACAGGGATGGGACGTAGGGGACGTATAGGACGTATAGGACGTATGGGCAGGGGACGTATAGGACGAATAGGACGAATAGGACGTATGCTCTTAACATAACGATTTCCTTGGCGTCAGTTGTTTCAACCAAAACAGCCTTTTGTCTTCGCGGTATTTCATCGCCGCGAAGGGGCAGAAGCGCTGAAAGCGCGAAACATACCAGCCCAGGGCAAGCGCGCTGAAAGCGTGCGCCGCCCTGGGTAACACGCCATAGCCGCCTGTGTTCCTCGGCCCCTTCGCGGCCAGTCGGCGAAGCTGACTGGCCGCGAAGGGGCAATGGAACTCACCTTGATTGTTTGTGAAATCGTCATTTGCCCCTACTCAAAACCGAGGATTCCTGCAATGCACCAACGTCAGCAGCAGTTATTAGAGATGATGCGTCACGGCATGGTCGAGATCAAGCGCGCGGCGGCGTCCTTGGGCGTTGCAGAGATGACAGTCCGGCGCGATTTACAGGCGCTTGCCGAGCAGCGGCTGGTGATGATGGTGAAAGGCGGCGCGGTGGTCCATCCGTCGCGCTACGAGCCGGAGCATAGCGAGCGCAATCTCACCGCGGCCAAATACGCGTTGGCCGAGGCCTTGTACAAGCGCATCATGCCGGTGGACAGTCTTTATCTGAGCACGGGCTTTACGGTGCTGGCTTTTGCCAATGTGCTGGCGCGGCGCAGCATTCGGCCGCTGACTGTCATCACCAACTCGCTGTCTGCTGCCGCCGCGCTGTTTCGCACGCCCTGCAAAGTCATGCTCCTCGGGGGCGAATTGCGCGCGAACTCCCTGGACCTGGTCGGGCCCATGGCGGAAAAAGACATTGATCTTTTTCATGTGGACATGGTGGTGTCCGGCTGCGACGGCGTCTGCGGTCAACGCGGGTTTTACAGCTCGGACCTCAATCTGTCCCGCCTTGAACGCAAGACCATGGCTATCGCCGACAAGGTCGCCATCGTCACCGAAAGCAGCAAGTTCGGCAAGAAGAAACTCGCGAACTTCGCCCTGCCGCACGAGGTGGACCTACTGGTCACCGACGACGCCCTACCTGCCGCGGAAAAGGACGCCCTCGAACGCGCCGGCGTCGAGGTGACCACCGTGGCACTGTAGATTCTTTTTTTGCCTCACGCGAAGGCGCGAAGGCGCGAAGAATTACTTTTTTTATCCACAGATTCCGCAGATTAACACAGATTTTTTAAGAAGGCAAAGTGAATGGCGGCAAGCCGCCATTCACTTTGCCGGTGCCTTTGTCTTCTTCGCGGCTTCGCGGCTTCGCGTGAGCAAAAATTACCCGGCGGCGTGGATTGCCGCGCAGCGGCAAGACATGCCGCCAAAATCTGCGTTAATCAGCGTAATCTGCGGATAGAAAAAACTGTGGTCAGGGGTTTTGTTGTTACTTCTTCACAGCACTTGCGGGTGTTGGTGGTCATGCTGGTGGGTGCGGGCCTTGTCGGCGTCATGTCGTGGCCTATACTAAAGAGCGGGTTTTGCCGTCGCTGCCGGCGGCGGGGTGGAGCCGGGGTATAGCGGTCGGCTCACGGGGTTTATATGGCGCACGGGCGAGAACATGGCGTAGCATGGCGATCAGTTGGAAACGCAATTTGTATCTGGTGTGGATTTCGCAGCTTTTGGCCATGGCCGGTTTTAGTGCGATCACGCCGTTCATCCCGGTATTCATCCGCGATCATTTTGGCATATACGACGAAAAAGTGCGTGGTGCGTGGGTATCGGCGCTGACCTTTTTTGGCATGTTCAGCTTTTGCGTGTCGGCGCCCTTATGGGGCATGCTGGCGGATCGTTTTGGGCGCAAGATGATGCTGTTGCGCTCGTATTATGTCACAGCGCTGTTGTTTCCGCTGCTGTATTTTGCGCCGAACATGATCGTTTTGATCATGCTGCGTTTTTGCGTATCGGCCTTTTCGGGCACAGTCACCGCTGCGCAGACCCTGGTGGTGACGACGACGCCAGAGGAGAACCACGGCTTTGCGTTGGGCATGCTGAGCACGGCGGTATGGAGCGGCAACATGTTCGGCTTCATGGCCGGCGCGATGATCGTGAATTACTGCGGCTACTTCTGGGGCTTCGCCATCTGCGGCATCATGTATTTGCTGGGTGGCCTGCTGGTGCAGTTCTTTGTCAAGGAGGACTTTGTCCGCCAGCCCAAGCCGTTGATCACGGCTGGCCCGGTGAAGAAGCCGGGCTTGCGCGGGGTGATCCACGCGTATTCGCTGAGCGTGTGGCTGATGTTGCTGCTCTTTGTGCTGATGGGCCTGTCCCGGCGCTATGACGAGCCCTACCTGGCCATCCTGGTCGAGGCCATCCACGGCACGGTGGACACCTCGTACTACACCGGCATCATCAGCGCCGGCGCGGCGCTGGGCGGGGTGATCTCCGGCGTGGTCCTGGGTCGGCTCTGCGACCGCTACTCGCCGTTGAAGCTGGCCTATCCGCTCATTGGCCTGTCCTTTCTCTTCATGCTGTGGCAGGCCTTTTCGCAGAATCTACTGTCGCTGGGCGTGGCGCGCTTCGGCTGCTTCATGGCTGCCGGCGGCCTCGAACCGGCCTTCCAGGCGCTGTTGGCGCAGATGGCCCCGCCAGAGAAACGCGGCACGCTCTTCGGCATTGCGTCGAGCCTGCGCATGACGGGCATACTACTGGCGGCGCTCAGCGGCGGCTTCGTCATCTACTTCCTGGGCACCCGCGCCATCTTCGTGGCTGCGGCGTTGCTCATGTTGACCCTGCTGCCCTTGTTGTACTGGTCCACCAAATACCGCCGGCAAACGCCGGCGAAAGCCAGCTGAACCCAGAGGAGAGTGACCATGACGAACGTCCGTGATTTTGGCGCCGTCGGCGACGGCATCAGCAAAGACACCGCGGCCATCCAGCAGGCCATCGACGCCGGCGGCATCGTCTATTTTCCGCCCGGCACCTACCTGGCCGGCACCCTCTATCTGCGCAGCCACGGCGGGCTGGATCTCGCGCCCGGCGCGGTGCTCAAGGCCAGCCCCGACCCGGCCGACTACAACGCGGCGGAGTTCTGCCCGCAAAACCGTGCGTCGACCATGGAGCGCGCCAGCGGTGGCCATTTCATCGTCGCCGTGGAGCAGCACCACCTTGTCATCCGCGGTGGCGGCCGCATTGACGGCAATCGCGCCGCGTGGCTGCACGAGGCCGATCCGAAGAATCCCGTGTGGTATCAGTGGACTTGGCGGCCCTCGCAGATGCTGTTCTTCTGCGAATGTCAGGACCTGTGGATCAGCGATGTCGAGCTGGTCGACGCACCATACTGGACCTGCTTCCTTCACGGCTGCCAGCAGGCGACATTGCGCGGTCTGCATATCTACGGCGATCGCATGGTGCCCAACAACGACGGCATTGACATCGACTGCTGCCAGCAGGTCACCATCAGCGACTGCGTCATCAATTCCGCCGACGACTGCATCACTCTGCGCGGCAATCCCGACCCGCTGCAGACTGCCCGGCCTTGCGAGTACGTCGCCGTCAGCAACTGCGTTTTGGCCAGCGGCTACGCCAATGCCATCCGCATCGGCGTGGGCGACGGCGTCATCCGTCACTGCACCTTCAACAACATGATTATCCACGACACGCGCACCGCCATCTGCGTGGTCTGCAAGTACAACCCCAAACGCGGCGTCGGTACCGACATCAGCGATATCAGCTGCGCCAATTTCCAGCTCGACGTGCAACGGCCGTTCAATATCAAACTCGATAACGCCGCCGGCTTCGCCGAGCCGTCGCCACGCAGTATCCGCAGGATGTATTTCTCACAGATGCGCGGCCAGGCCGAACTCAGCAACTACATCCACGGTAATGGCGTCGGCTGCGTGGACGATATCCGCTTCCACGACCTCGCCTTCACCTACCGCGGCGAAGGGCCGCGACCCGACCGCGACAACAAGGGCAACTGGGGACGCAGCTCGACCCACGCTGTCTTCGATGTCGCCCACGCCAAGAACATCGCCTTCGAGCAGGTGCGCGTCGCCTGGGACGGCGAGCGACCTGGCTGGCGTTACGACCTCGAATGCAACCACGCCGATGGTATCACCCACAATGCCTGCGCCTTCAGCAAAGGCGTGCACCGGCAGTGATTGTTTTTTCGCGGGAAAATCCGACGGATCGGACCGATCAGACGGATCCGACCGATCAGTCTGATTGATCAGTCCGATCAGTCCGATCGGTCGGATCAGCGGACCGATTCGACGGATCGGACCGATCCGTCTGATTGATCAGTCCGATCAGTCCGATCAGTCGGGTCAGCGGACAGAGTGGCCAAGTTCGGCCCGAAGGGCCGCACCACGCATAGCCCCGGGTGAGGCGCCCGGAGGGCACCGCAACCCGGGGTAGGACAACAACATAGAATTGCGCCCGGAGGGCGCCACATTGAAAGGCCAGGAGTGTGTCCATGACCGTAGAACACCGCTTCAAAGTCGCCATGATCGCCCGCGAACGCCAGGACGTGCCCGAGTGGGTGCGTGAGCGCCTGGACGCCATCCCCGGCCTGGAGATAGCCTACGGCCATTGTCGCACGGAAGCCGAGTTGCTGGCCATTGCCGCCGCCGCCGATATGATTTGGACCATGGGCTCCAACGAGGTGCTAACGCCGGCCGTGCTGCCCAAGCTCGGGCGTTGCCGGGCGATCTTCCGTAGCGGCAGCGGCATGGACGGCTATCCCGTCGCCGAGGCCAGCGCGTTGGGCATCGCCATGTGCAACTCGCCGGAGTCAATCAGCGAAGCGGTGGCTGAACACGCGGTGTCACTGCTCTTCGCGCTGGTGCGGCAGATACCCTTCAGCGACCGGCGCATGCGCGGCGACCAAGGCTGCCGGGTGAGCCTGCGCTGGCACATCAGCGGCAGCACGCTCGGCCTGGTGGGCTTCGGGCGCATCGGCAGCCGCGTCTGCGAGATGATGGTCGGCTTCCGCATGACCTTGCTGGTGTACGACCCTTTCACGCCGCCGGAACAGGTCCGCCGCTATGGCGCCCTGCCCGTTGGCCTCGACGAGTTGCTGGCCCGCGCCGACTTCCTGTCACTGCATTGCCCCTTGACCGACCAGACCCGGCACCTCATCGGCGCCAAAGAACTCGCGGCCATGAAAAAAGGCGCGCTGCTGGTCAATACGTCCCGCGGCGCGGTCGTTGACGAAATAGCGCTGATCGACGCCCTGCGCAATGGCCAGCTCGGCGGCGCCGCACTGGATGTCACCGACCCCGAGCCGCCCAGCGCCGACAGCCCGCTCTTTGCACTGCCAAATGTCATTCTCACGCCCCACAACGCGGCGCTTTCCGGGCAATTCGAACGCAATTTCTGGGAAGCGTCCATACAGGTCGTCAACGAATGCCGACACGGCGACGTCGATACGCACTGCATGAACCGCCGCGAACGCGCCACGCGACCAACAACAACATAAATGCATCCACAGATTACGCAGATTACGCAGATTTTGGCGGCATGTCTTGCCGCTGCGCGGCAATCCACGCCGCCGGGTAATTTTTGCTCACGCGAAGCCGCGAAGCCGCGAAAAATTACTTTTTCTATCCACAGATTACGCAGATTACGCAGATTTTGGCGGCGTGCTGGCCGCTGGGCGGCAAGACACGCCGCCGGCTATTTTTGCTCACGCGAAGCCGCGAAGCCGCGAAGAAGACAAAGGCACCGGCAAAGTGAATGGCGGCAAGCCGCCATTCACTTTGCCTTCTTAATAATCTGCGTTAATCTGCGTAATCTGTGGATAAAAAAGAACCAAAACCCTTGAAAGGACCACCGCCATGCGTTTCCGAACACTCTGCCTGATGCTTTGCTCGTTGCCGGCCATGTTTTCCTGCCGGCACATCACCACCGCCGATGCGGCACCGGGGGTGATCTTCACGCCTGAGAAGACCGACCAGTTGCATCTCAACAACGCGGAGGTCAGCGTCGAGCAGCACCAGGGCGAAGCCCGCGCCGTGGTGAACGCCCTGGGCACGACCTCGCAATGGCCGGGTATGCGCTTGGAAGGCATGTGGACCTTCGGGAATGACGAAGAGCTGCTCGTGGACATCGAAAACCTCGAGGACACGCCGTTGTCCATCACCTGCCGCCTGGACCGCATGGTCGATGGCAAGAACAAAATGATTTTCTTCCACCAGCATTTCGCGCCCAAAGAGCGCCGGCAGTGGAAGATATACGCCAAGCCGTCCCTGAAACCCGACGTCCGCGCCAAGCTCTTCGGCATGCGCTATTTCCCGGGGAACATCCTGGAAGCCGAGGCCGACAGCATCGCCGACGGTCTTAAGGACATCGGCTTCATCCGCCTCTACGTGAACAACATCAGCCAGCCGGTGCGCTTCGCGGTGTACAAGGTCGCCAAGCAGCCGCGGTCCGAGCAGGTGCCGCCCCGCAAGGACGTCAATGAGGCCGCCTCCGGCAAGAACTGGCGCGACATGAGCGCCGACGAGTTCTTCCCGATGATCGACCAATACGGCCAGTTCAAGCACGAAGACTGGCCCGGTAAGGTCCACTCCGACGACGATATGCGCGCGGCCATTGCCACGGAGGACGCCGACCTGGCGGCGAAGCCGCGGCCGACGACCTGGAATCAGTATGGCGGCTGGGCCGACGGCCCGCAGCATGAAGCCACGGGGCACTTCTATCCGAAGAAGATCAACGGCAAGTGGTGGCTGGTGGACCCGGAGGGCCGGCTCTTCTGGTCGCATGGGCCGACTTGCGTGCGCGTCTTCGAAGGCCGCACGCCCATCACTGACCGCGAGCATCTCTACGAGTGGCTGCCCGAACGCGACGGCGAGTACAAGTTCGCCTACGGCAAGGGCAAGAGCGCGCCATTCGCGTACTACAAAGACAAGGAGTACAGCACCTTCTGCTTCCCAGCCGCCAATCTCTACCGCAAGTACGGCGAGAACTGGGATGAAATCTTCTCCGACCGCATTCACCGCCGCCTGAGCAGCTGGGGCATGAACACCATCGCCAACTGGTCGTCCATGGACATCGCCCGCCTGCGGCGCACGCCGTACGTGGCGTCCGTCGGCGCCAGAGGCATTAACATCGAAGGCTCAAAAGGCCATTGGGGAAAATTTCCCGATCCCTTCGCGCCGGAATTTGCCGAGTCGTTGCGCCGCAGTCTCGCCAACAACGCGTTTGCTTACGACGACCCGTGGTGCATCGGCTTCTTCGTCAACAACGAAATGTCGTGGGGCAGTGACGGCGTGAGCCTCGCGCAGGCCACGGTCGCGTCGCCCGCCACCCAGCCCGCGAAAATTGCCATGCTGGCCTGGCTGCAGGAAAAGTACCCGGACGTCGCCGCCCTCAATCAGGCCTGGCAAAGCGACTACGCCAGCTGGGACGACTGGCTCGCCAAAACTGACCAGCCCGACAAGGCCGCCAGCGCCGCCGACATGAGCGCGTTCTACACCCGCATCGCCGACCAGTACTTCAGCACGGTCCACGCCATCATCAAGGACATCGCGCCGAACAAGCTCGATCTCGGCTGCCGTTTCTCGCCCTGGAATGACAACGCCAGCCGCGCCGCCGCCCGCCATTGCGACGTGGTCAGCTACAATCTCTACCGCTACACGCTGGATGACTTCGCACTCCCCGAGGGCGTTGACATGCCGGTCATGGTCGGCGAATTCCACTTCGGCACGCTCGTGCGCGGCTATTTCTACCCGAGCCTCAAGCCCGTGCCCGACCAGGAGGCGCGACGCGATGCCTACGTCACCTACATCCGTAGCGCGCTCAAGAGCCCGCTCTTCGTCGGCGCCCACTGGTTCCAACTCGGCGACTGCTCAACCACCGGCCGCAGCGACGGCGCCAACGCCGAAATCGGGCTCCTTACCGGCACCGACCTGCCCTATCACGAGCTCCTCGACGGCGTCCGCCAAGTCGGCTGGAAACTCTACGAAATCCGCTACCAAGACGAATAAAAAACGCTACGACGTGCCGGGCTAATGTGGCGCCCTCCGGGCGCAATTCTATGTTGTTGTCCTACCCCGGGTTGCGGCGCCCTCCGGGCGCCTCACCCGGGGCTATGCATGGTGCGGCCCTCCGGGCCGAACTTGGCCGATCTGTCTGACGTCCTTCCGGGCCGAATTTGGCCGATCTGTCTGGCGTCCTTCCGGGCCGAACTTGGCCGATCTGTCTGGCGCTCTGCGCCTGCGGCCAGCGCGAAGCGATGGCCGCAGGCGCAGAGCCGACATGGGATAGGTGGGGGAGCGCGAGGGGGAGGGACGGGACGAGTCCCTTCCCTCCCCCTCGCAAAACCCTCCCCTCGCAAAACCTACATAAACCTATGCGAAGATATCGCGGGAGGACTTCAGGGCGCTGCGGCCGCCGCCGGCAATGGCGCCGCAGTCGCCGCTCATGGCCATCCACTGGATGCCGCGATCACGCCAGCGCTGGCTTGGGCCGGCGGCCGTGCCGAGGATGATGCCGGCCTTGCGCACGCGTGCGGCGACGTCGTCAATCACGGCGACGACTTCCGGGTCGTCGTGCTGATTGAGCTTGCCCATGGACCCCGACAGGTCGGTCGGGCCGATGCAGATACTGTCGATGCCCTCCACCTGCAGAATGGCATCGAGGTTCTTGACGGCCTCGACGTGCTCGATCTGCAAAATTACCAGCGGCTCGCGATCGGCGTGGTCGACGTACTCCGCCCAAGGCATCATGCCGTAGCGGTTGCCGCGACGGACGCCGCAGCCGCGATTGCCCCGCGGCGGATACTTGCACGCCGCCACCGCCGTCCGCGCCGCCTCGGCCGTGTTGATCATCGGGATGATCACGCCGGCGGGCGCCAAGTCCAAGATCGGCTTGATGATGCCGTGTTCGTTCCACGGCACGCGCACCAGCGGCGCGCAGTCCGTGCCGCGAACCGCCATGATGTGCTGCTTGATGCCGTCGATCGTGTGCGGCGCGTGCTCGGCGTCAATCCACGTGAAATCATAGCCGATGTCGCCAGCCACTTCGCTCACCGTCGGATCCGACAACGTGATCACCATGCCAAAACACACGCCGCCAGTATGGATCTTGCCGAGAAACTTCTCAACGTTGTTGATGCTCATGAACACAAGTCCCCTTGTTACACACCAATACACGCCAATACACACGACTACACACGACAATAAACAAGCGCCCGTAATGTAGCGTTTTTTATCCACAGATTCCGCAGATTAACGCAGATTTTGGCGGTATGTCTTGCCGCTGCGCGGCAAGCCTCGCCGCCGGCTATTTTTTGCTCACGCGAAGCCGCGAAGCCGCGAAGAAGACAAAGGCACCGGCAAAGTGAATGGCGGCATGCCGCCATTCGCTTTGCCTTCTTAATAATCTGCGTTAATCTGCGTAATCTGTGGATAGAAAAAAACTCTGTGGATAGAAAAAAACTCTGTGGATAGAAAAAAACTCTGTGGATAGAATAAAAACTTATTCGCTGTAGCTGCCGAGGAAGACGAAGAGGTCTGGTCCGGCGGCCATATCGGCGAGCAGCCGGACGATGTCCTGGTCGTACACCGACCCTTCGAAATCGAAATAGAACATGAATTCGAAGTCGCGGCCGGCGATAGGCCGGCTTTCGAGTTTGAGGAGATTGACGCCGAGGACGGAGAATTTGGCCATGAGTCGGTAGAGCGCGCCGGGCTTATGGGGCACGGTCACCATGATGCTGATGCGGTCGGCGCCGGGATAGATGGCCATTTGCTTGGAGATGACGATGAAGCGCGTGTAGTTGTGGTCGCTGTTCTGGATATTGTCCGACAGCACCTCGAGGCCATAGAGCTCGGCGCAGGGGCGCGACGAGATGGCGGCGATGTCGCGCCGTTCGGAGTCGGCGACCATCTGCGCGGCGACGGCGGTATTTTCGCAGAGGGTGACTTTGATCTGCTTGTTCTGCTTGAAGAAGGCGCTGCATTGACCGATGGCCTGGTCGTGCGAGAAGACCTCGGTGATGCCCTTGAGGCTGCTGCCGTGCTTGCCGAGCAGCACGTGGTTCACCTGCAGCTTGACGCTGCGCACGATATAGAAATGATGGTTGCGCATGAGGTCGTACACGGCATTGACCGTGCCGTAGGAGCTGTTCTCGATGGGCAGGATGCCGTATTGGCAGAGGCCCTGTTCCACGGCCTGGAAGACGCCGTCGAAAGTGCGGACGTAGGTGATGTCGCCCTGCGGGAAGATCTTGTCGCAGGCGAGTTGTGAGTAGGCGCCTTCAATGCCCTGGCAGGCCACCGAGCCATTGCGGGGGAAGATCTTCGGGGTCTTTTCGAGCGCATCGCTGATGGCGTGTGCGAGCTGGCTGTCGCCGTCGAGGAGTCGCTGCTGGTAGGAGCGGCTGAGATCGAAGAGCATGCCGAAGAGGATGCGCGCGTGGCTGCTGAGGTCCTCGCCGGCGTCATTGCCGACGCGCTGCAGGATTTCGCGCTCGCGGGCGTGGTTGAGGATGGGCAGATTATGCTCGGCCTTGTAACGGCCAATTTCCGCGGCGGTCTGCATGCGCTCCTTGAAGAGCCTGAGGATATCGTGGTCAATGGCGTCAATGCGTTCGCGATAGGTGGCCAGGTCCATGATCGGGTCCTTTCCAGAAATAAGTTAAAGTGCGACGTTTTGTGATGAAACTTGTTGTTGCCAATCGGCAATTCCTTGTGCCAATGTGACCGAAATTCGTCTCGCAAAAAAAACGATTGCCCTCCGCGCCTGGCGGCAAACGCGAAGCGATTGCCACCAGGCGCCGAAATGGGATAGGTAGGGGAGCGCGAGGGGGAGGGAAGGGCCAACGGCCCTTCCCTCCCCCTCGCAAAACCCAACTATACCTTTGGGACGAGTTCCAGGCTATTGACGAGGTCCTTGCGTTCGCGGCCGTCCTTGAGGAGCTGCCGGAGCGTGTCGGCGTCGCCGGCGGCGATGGCATCGCGGTACTGCTGCAGCCGTTGGATGAAGCTGTCGATTTCAGCGACGAGGTACTTCTGATTATGGATGAACAGCTCGGTCCACATGCCTTCGTGGAGGGTGGCGACGCGGGTCATGTCCTTGAAACTGCCGGCGGAGAAGCCCGGGTGGGACAGCGCGGTGTCGCTCTTGATGTAGGTGCTCGAGACGATGTGCGCCAGCTGGGACGTGTAGGCGATGATGCGGTCGTGTTCCGCCGGCGTGCTGATCTTCACCTGCGCGAAACCGATGGCCAGGAAGATCTTTTTGACCTCGTCCATCACCGTGATGTTCAGGAGGGGGTCGGGTACCAAAATCATCGACGCGTTGCAGAATAGCGCGTTGTTCGAGTAGGCGAAACCCGACCGTTCGATGCCGGCCATGGGATGGCCGCCGATGAAGACGAAGCCCTTCTCCCGCGCCAGCGGAAAGGCCATGTCGCAGACGCTCTTCTTGATGCCGCAGCAGTCCACCACGGTGGCGCCGGGCTTGATGGCGTCCGCGTGCGTGCGCAGGAAGTCGATGGTGGCATCGGGGTAGAGCGCCAGAATAATCAGGTCGCAGGCGCCGATGTTCTCCTGCGTGAGCTCGTCGTCAATGGCCTCCATGACTTTGGCCTTGAGGACGACCGACTGCTGGATGTCACTGCCGAAGATGCGGTGAGTGGTGTTTTTGCGGATGGTCTTGGCGATGGAGCCGCCAATCAGTCCGAGGCCGACAATGCCGATGTTCATGTGCTGTTCTCCGATATGCCGTCGCGCGCGGCGGTGAGGGGTTGCTGCTGTGCCGTCGCGCCTGGCTCAGGCCAGGGCCTGGCGAACGCGGTTGATTTTTTCGACGAGGAGCGCGAAGGCGCTGGGGGTGAGCGACTGCGGGCCGTCCGACAAGGCGTGTTCGGGGTCGTTGTGGACTTCGATGATGAGCCCGTCGGCGCCGGCGGCGGTCGCGGCCAGGGCCATGGGCGGCACGAGTTTGGCCATGCCGGTCGCGTGGCTGGGATCAATGATCACCGGTAGGTGCGACAGGATCTTGAGCACGGGTATGGCCGACAAATCCAGCGTGTTGCGCGTGTAGGTCTCGAAGGTGCGGATGCCGCGCTCGCAGAGGATCACTTGCTCATTGCCGCCAGCCATGATGTACTCCGTGCTCATCAGCAATTCCTGGAAGGTGTTCGACAGACCGCGCTTGAGCAGTATCGGCCGGTTGATCTTGCCCAGCGCCTTCAGCAACTCGAAGTTCTGCATGTTGCGTGCGCCGACCTGGATGATGTCCACATCGCTGAAGAGCTCGAGCTGGGAGATGTCCATGATCTCGGTGACAATGGGCAGGCCCGTGGCCTCGCGCGCCTTGATCAGCAGTTTGATGCCGTCGCCACGCAGGCCCTGGAACGCATAGGGCGATGTGCGCGGCTTGAAGGCGCCGCCGCGCAGGATCGTCCCGCCCGCCAGCTTCACCGCCTCGGCAACCATCAAGATCTGCTCTTCGGATTCCACCGAACAGGGCCCCGCAATGATCTGGAAATGCCCGCCGCCTATCTTCAAATCGCCCACTTGGATGACGGTGTCTTTCGGGTGGAATTTGCGATTGGCGCTCTTGTAGGGCTCCTGGATGCGCTTGACGTCCTCAACGATGTCCAGCGCGCGGATGAGATCAATGTCAATCTGCGACGTGTCACCAACCAGCCCCAAAATGGTCTGCTGCTGGCCCTCAGTAATGTGCACGGTGACGCCCATGCTCCGCAACCACTCGACTAAATTCTTCAACTGGCTCGGATTGGGATTTTCTTTGAGAATGACAACCATGGCATGCGCTCCTTATTGCTCCTGAAATGACAAAGGGCCCCGCAGTGACGAGTTTCACTGCGGGGCCCTCAAATTCTTTGCTCAGCACGACTGAAAATCAGCTGGCAGGGGTGGTCTGAGGCGGGTCAAAGCACAGCGAAGCCCGGTCCGATTTGCGGTAATAATAGTACACCGCAAACCGGCTGCTAAACGAGAACTCGCTGTAATAATACTGGCGGGACATCGTGATGTGAGCTTCTTTGTTCAATAATGACAATTCTTAAGAGGCAAGCGTAAGTATACACCAATTTTGTCTCTGCGCAAGAACAACCCAATAGATAAATTTGCAGGGCAGGGGGCCCTGGGACCACCGCCGCCCCGGCGGCAGGGATCTTTTTATCCACAGATTACGCAGATTAACGCAGATTATTTTTCGAGATTGGCCACTTGGTGTAGTCAGGTCGTAGATATAAGGGTATTATTATTGCGTCCCAGGCGCTGGCCAACCGGACGGATCGGACGGATCAAACGGCCTGATCATCGGACAGATCGGACAGATCGGACGGATCGGACGGATCAAACGGCCTGACCATCGGACGGATCGGACAGATCGGACGGATCAAACGGCCTGATCATCGGACAGATCGGACAGATCGGACGGATCAAACGGCCTGATCATCGGACGGATCGGACGGATCAAACGACCTGATCATCGGACGGATCGGACGGATCGGACGGATCAAACGACCTGATCATCGGACGGATCGGACGGATCAAACGGCCTGATCATCGGACGGATCGGACGGATCGGACGGATCAAACGGCCTGATCATCGGACAGATCGGACAGATCGGACGGATCAAACGGCCTGATCATCGGACGGATCAAACGGCCTGATCATCGGACGGATCGGACGGATCGGACGGATCGGACGGATCAAACGACCTGATCGGTCCGATCGGCCTGATCGGACGGATCGGACGGATCGGACGGATCAAACGACCTGATCGGTCCGATCGGCCTGATCATCGGACAGATCGGCCAAGTTCGGCCCAGAGGGCCGGACCATGCATAGCCCCGGGTGAGGCGCCCGGAGGGCGCCGCAACCCGGGGTATGACAGCAATTTAGAATTGCGCCCGGAGGGCGCCACATTGGCCTTCCCCCACGCCCGTCTCCCGTCCTGCCCCGCGCGCTCCTATCCCGTCCGTGGTGCGGGCGTCCTGCCCCCGCCGTCGCGCGCCACGGCATGCCGTGGCGCTACTGAGTTTGGCGCTCTGCGCCCTGCGCCCCTCTCCCGGCCGTGGTGCGGGCGCGCCCGTCTCCCGTCCTGCCGTCCTGCCGCGGCGCCCCTCTCCCGGCCGTGGAGTGGGCGTCTCGCCCACTCCGACAAGACGGCTCATTTCCCGCACTCGTCATCCACGCCGACCGTACCTGGCCCGTTTCCCGGCCGTGGTGCGGGCGTCCTGCCCGCACCGTCGCGCGCCACGGCATGCCGTGGCGCTACTGAGTTTGGCGCGTTGCCCCGCACGCCCATCTCCCGTCCTGCCGCGGCGCCGCCTCCGTCCGTCATTTCGGCTTGACTTTACTTATTCCCGCCATTTATTAACGAGAAACCCACATTTAACCTGGGGAAGTCTTAAATAATGCCAGCGCCAATCGATCATCAGGCTTTGACGGCGGCCCTCCATCAGCTCAATGAGCAGCTGTATCTGCAGGATGCTCCCGTAGTTGAGTTGGTTGTCTGTGGCGGCTCGGCGCTGATTGCCACCGGATTGGTTTTGCGGACAACCCATGACGTCGATATTTTGGCTTTCATGGACTCCCGGGTCTTGAAGGATTCCGAGCCCTTGCCGGATTATCTCGTGCTGGCGGCCCGCAATGTCGCGCGCAATTTGGGTTTGGCGGCCGATTGGCTGAACAACGGCCCGGCATCACAATTTCGCCTGGGCTTGCCCGAGGGCATTCAAGAAAGACTCCATCGGGTTGTGTATGGCGAGAGGCTGGTGGTCCATTTTATCAGCCGCTACGACCAGATATTTTTCAAGACCTTTGCGGCTGTTGACCGCGCCGGCTACCATGTCAGCGATTTACTGGCGCTGAAGCCCACGGCGGCCGAGCTGCTGGCCGCGGCCCAATGGTGTTTGACGCAGGACGTCTCAGAAGAATTTCATGCCATGATCAAAATCATGTTTACACAACTGGGGTGGCCCGATGTCAGTCAGCGACTTTAAACGCCGCGTTCATGCGGCCCTGCTCAATCTGCTCTGGCGGCAATGGACGCGGCTCGGTGTGCCTGGTCATGGCGCCGGTGGACAAGGCGCGTACGTGCTTGATCCCGAGGCCCTGTTGGCATTTTCGTCACGCCTGGCCCGCTATGACCAGCGGCTCTTTGATTTGCTGATCGATTGGCTGCGCATCAATGGCGACTACATCAATATCCAGCGTCTGAAAGCCAGCGCCCTGAAATCGCCGAGTGTAGACGCAGCGGCACTCGGCGCCATCGCCGCGCACCTGAGCGCCACTTGTGGTCGCAAGTGGCAGAAACTGGCCAATGACTTGCTGCCGGCCAAAAACGCGCCGCCGACGCCGCTGTTCCTCCACTTGGATTCACCGGCGGGGGATTTTGTCCGCGACCAGGACCCCCTGGCGCTGCGATACGGCTTTGTCCGCAATCTGTACCGCCCGCCGGGCAAAACCACGCCATTCCCGCTCAATGACGGCGCGTCCCTGCTTCTGCAGCTACGCGGCATGTTCGGTCTCTCCGCCCGCGCGGAAACCGTTCTGATTCTGCTCAACCACGACAGCTGCAAGATACAAGACATCGCCGACCTCAGCGGCTTTGCCTGGAAGTCCATCCAGGACGCCCTGACGGAACTGTCTGCGTCGCCCCTGGTGGTCAGCCACAGCGGCGCAAAACGCGGCAGCCGCTTTGCGCTGAAAAACCCGGGCAAATTCCGCGCGCTACTGGATGCCCAAAGCGTCCTGTTCCCCGACTGGCGCCGGGTTTTCGACGCCCTCGCGGTTCTTTGGACGACTATTGCCAATCCGCGCCTGACGTCTCTCTCCGAACAGACCTTCAACAGCGAAATCAAACGCGTTTTCGCCGACGCCATTGGCGAGACCTTCCTCCACGCCGGCGTCAGCGAACTCAAATACCTCAGCCCAGCGTCCATCGCGGAACTGCCCGCAGCACTCGACCGTATCGACTAATGAGAATGACTTCCTGCGACCGCCGGCCACCCTGGGACCGCCGCCATCCCGGCGGCAGGGATCTTTTTATCCACAGATTACGCAGATTAACGCAGATTATTTTTTGAGATTGGCCACTTGGTGTAGTCAGGTCGTAGATATAAGGGTATTATTATTGCGTCCCAGGCGCTGGCCAACCGGACGGATCGGACGGATCAAACGGCCTGATCATCGGACAGATCGGACAGATCGGACGGATCGGACGGATCGGACGGATCGGACGGATCAAACGGCCTGATCGGTCCGATCGGCCTGATCATCGGACAGATCGGCCAAGTTCGGCCCAGAGGGCCGGACCATGCATAGCCCCGGGTGAGGCGCCCGGAGGGCGCCGCAACCCGGGGTATGACAGCAATTTAGAATTGCGCCCGGAGGGCGCCACATTGGCCTTCCCCCATGCCCGTCTCCCGTCCTGCCGCGCGCGCCCCTATCCCGGCCGTGGAGTGGGCGTCTCGCCCACTCCGACAAGACGGCTCATTTCCCGCACTCGTCATCCACGCCGACCGTACCTGGCCCGTCTCCCGGCCGTGGAGTGGGCGTCCTGCCCCCGCCGTCGCGCGCCACGGCATGCCGTGGCGCTACTGAGTTTGGCGCGTTACGCCCCGCGCCCGTCTCCCGGCCGTGGTGCGGGCGCGCCCGTCTCCCGTCCTGTTGCGCCGTCTTTTTCCCGTCTATGCATTCGCATTATTTTTCTGCAACCATTGCAGAGTTACATTTATGTTGTAACTTTATATCAGTTACAAAATAGGACTGCGTTATGAACTTCAGTTACGACAAACTGAAAAAGTACCTCCGTACCCTTGGCGACGTCGCTAGTGAGGGCGAGAGCGAGGTTTTGGGCGACAAGGTCCCCTTGCTGGTCAGTGCCTGTTATTCGGCATGCCGCGCTCGGATATTTGGCAGTGAGCGCCTGGTTCTGCTGTGTCAGCATGAGCGGGGCTTGTCGCCGGAGCAGGTCCAGCTTCACGCGGCGCTGATCTCCGCGCATTACAGCTTGCCCCTCCTCTTTGTTTTTCAGCATGGCACCAGGGAGTTTTGTGCGGCGCTGATCGTCGCGAATATCCCTTTCGTTATTGTCGGTCGGCAGATTTTTGTGCCTGGCGCGGCGATGGCCATCACGGAAGCCAAATTCAACAAAGGCACTCCGGCGCCCATCCGTCGCTTTACGCCATTGGGGCAGGTCATCTTGCTCTATCACCTGCAGCGCCGCGAGCATGGCGACCAGCTGTCTTTTCAGCAGCTGTTGAGTGATCTGAAGATCCACAAGGTCTATGTTTCGCGTTCTGCCCGCGATCTCGAGCACGCCGGCTTGGCGCAGATCATGTCTACTGGCCGGCATAGGCAGCTGGTGTTTCCCTACGACCGCAGAAAAACCTGGGAGATGGCCCAGCCCTTCCTGATTTCACCGGTGAAACGGTCTATTCGCCTCGAACAGCTCCCCCCGGGGCTTCCTCTGGCGGGACCTTCCGCGCTTGCCGCCCTGACCAATCTCAACGACGATCCCGTCACCACCTACGCAGGCTATGCCCTGGCGCTGGCGCCCGGCGCGGCACGGCAATACAGCGGCAGCCGCGTCGAACTGTGGAGGTACAACCCGACTCTGCTGTGCGAACAATCGGGCGTCGTCGATAAACTGTCGTTATTCCTGTCCCTGAAAGACAACCAGGACCCGCGAATACAGTCGGAACTGGCCGCGATGATGGAGGCGCTGCCATGGTAAGAGGCATGGAGCTCTTTCGAGGTTTTTTTCAGGACTTTCACGACCATTTTACCCTGATTGGTGGTACAGCCTGCGATTTGCACCTCAAAGACCTCGGAGGCTTTCGGGCTACCAAAGACATCGACATCCTGGTGCTGCTAGAACGCATGAACCGTGAATTTGCTACCCGCTTCCACCAATTCCTCCGCCGTCCCGGCGGCATTCATCCTGGGACCGCCGCCGTCCCGGCGGCATTTCAGCGCCGAAGGCGCGACCTAAGATAGCCCAGGGCAAGCGACGCCGAAGGCGGCGCGTCGCCCTGGGTAAGCCCCCCGTCAGAAGCAAGCCCTGTAGGGGCGACCTAAAAGGGCGACCTAAAAGACCATCGACGATGCCTCGCAGCGCGCAATACTGCAGCAGTCAATGAGTTCCATTGCCTCTTTGGCCCCAGTCAGCTGCGCCGACTGGGGCCAAAGAGGCCGAGGAACACGGCCATAATGGGCGCGCTACCCAGGGCGGCGCGCGCTTTCAGCGCTGCTTGCCCTGGGCTATCATATTTCGCGCTTTCAGCGCTTCTGCCGCTTCGCGGCGAGGGACATGGTGGCCGGTAGCGAGGTCCGAAAGAACGTTTTTCCGGCCATCGTAGTTGGCAGAAACGCGGCCATTTATTGTGGCAGGCAACACGATCGGTCTGATCATCGGACAGAATGGTGGCCGGTAGCGAGGTCCGAAAGAACGTTTTTCCGGCCATCGTAGTTGGCAGAAACGCGGCCATTTATTGTGGCAGGCAACACGATCGGTCTGATCAACGGACAGATCGGCCAAGTTCGGCCCGGAGGGCCGGACCATGCATAACCCCGGGTGAGGCGCCCGGAGGGCGCCGCAACCCGGGGTATGACAGCAATTTAGAATTGCGCCCGGAGGGCGCCACATTGCCCCTGGCCCCGCGCCCGTCTCCCGCCCCGCGCCCGTCTCCCGTCCTCCCGCCGCGGCGCACATATCGCGGCCGTGGTGCGGGCGTCCCGCCCGCACCGTCGCATGGGGCCAGCTCCTTACACGACATTCGAGCGGCAACCCGCAAACGTTCCCCGGTTCCGCCCCACGCCCGTCTCCCGTCCTGCCTAGCACGCCCGTCTCCCGTCCTGCCTTGCGCGGTGTCGCCTGCCACATCAAGTGGCCACATTATCCCCTCCCGGCGTAACCTGCGGGTGACACAACGGGTAGCAAGTCCGTGGCGAAATGGCCCATGTCGCGCGTCACCAGGACATCGGCCTTGCCTAGAACGGCCGAGTACAGCTGCAGAGCATCTTCGAAGTCTTTATGCGGCAGATCGACAGCCAGCCGCAGCACCTTTTCATCCAGTGGTACCACCGTGAAAATGCCCAGCATAATGCGCACGGCCTGCAATGCCTTCTCTTTGCCCAGGCGTTTCGCAACGATGTAATGGATGTTATTCAGCGATACCGCCGCGATCATGCCCCGCGCTTTGCCAGTCTCACAGTCGGCCCACACAACCGACGCCGCGTCTCGGAATGCCTCGCGGTTGAGAATGACATCCAGCAAAACATTCGTGTCAACAAAGATTTTTTTCATGGCGTGTCGTATTTGTCGCTGATGACATCTGCTAGTTCGCTGCGGTAGTCCCAATCATCGGGCAGGGCCGCCGACCCCTCGGCGAGCTTTCTCGCCCGCTGTGTCAAGGGCGGCAGTACGGCTCGCGCCGCAGGACTCTCGTCCAGCAGGGCAATGTAATCCGCAAACATGGCGGATATGCTTGTGTTGCGCTGTCGCGAAACCCGCCGGGCTTTGCTAATCGTGCTTGGTTCTATGCTCAATGTCAGTTTTTTGGTCGTCATGGCGCAACTCCTCTATACGTGCCTGTTTCGAAATTACTATACGTGCGGTCAGCGTCTTTGCCAAGCCCAGCCAGGACCTGCGATGCACCGCCGCAATTCACGCCGGCGGTCGTGCTGCGGGACGCTTTTTTTATCCACAGATTCCACAGATTACCGCAGATTTTTTTGAGACTGGTTGTCTGGCAGTCCAAGGCCTCTCCCGTCCTGCTGCGGCGCCCGTCTCCCGGCCGTGGAGTGGGCGTCCCGCCCACTCCGACAAGACGGCTCATTTCCCGCACTCGCCATCCACGCCGACCGTACCTGTCCCGTCTCCCGCCCGTGGTGCGGGGAGCTTTTTTATCCACAGATTCCACAGATTATCACAGATTTTTTTTGAGATTGGTTGTCTGGTAGTCCAAGGCCGTGCTGCGGGGAGCTTTTTTTATCCACAGATTCCACAGATTACCACAGATTTTTTTGAGATTGGTTGTCTGGCAGTCCAAGGCCTCTCCCGTCCTGCTGCGGCGCTCCTCTCCCGGCCGTGGAGTGGGCGTCCCGCCCACTCCGACAAGACGGCTCATTAAACCGCACTCGCCATCCACGCCGACCGTACCTGGCCCGTCTCCCGCCCGTGCTGCGGGGAGCTTTTTTATCCACAGATTCCACAGATTTTTTTGAGATTGGTTGTCTGGCAGTCCAAGGCCGTGCTGCGGGGAGCTTTTTTTATCCACAGATTCCACAGATTACCACAGATTTTTTTTGAGATTGGTTGTGTGGTAGTCCAAGGCCTCTCCCGTCCTGCTGCGGCGCTCCTCTCCCGGCCGTGGAGTGGGCGTCCCGCCCACTCCGACAAGACGGCTCATTTCCCGCACTCGCCATCCACGCCGACCGTACCTGGCCCGTCTCCCGCCCGTGCTGCGGGGAGCTTTTTTTATCCACAGATTCCACAGATTACCACAGATTTTTTTTGAGATTGGTGGTTTGGCAGTCCAAGGCCTCTCCCGTCCAGCTGCGGCGCTCCTCTCCCGGCCGTGGAGTGGGCGTCCCGCCCACTCCGACAAGACGGCTCATTAAACCGCACTCGCCATCCACGCCGACCGTACCTGTCCCGTTTCCCGGCCGTGGTGCGGGCGTCCCGCCCGCACCGTCGCGTCGCTCGCCCCCAGTGTTACGTCGCTTACTTCCAGTTATTAGCCGCTTGCCAACCTGGATTCCCGGGAAATATAACAAGGCGCGCCTCGCGCCTTTCATTTTGAGCTGAAAAAAACGTCTGCCGGGCTCTCGCCCGGCTTGTTTTTTGCTTTTCATTGTTATATTATATAACTAGTTCCATCTTGTTGTTGTCTATCACTGGTTCACGGAGGCAAGACCATGGCAGATTCTGAAGGCGCAGCGCCGAAACGGCGGGTTCAGGTGATCAATGGCGTTCCGCGGGTCTACGAGGACTACCCTTACTGGGACACGGAAAAAAAGCAATGCCGTCATCGGCGCACCTACATCGGCCGTCTGGACGAGCAAGGCGCCTTCATTCCCAGCAAGTCCTACTTGGCCGGCCAGGCCTTGTCGGCTGTAGATGTGGTCAAATCGGCGGACCGTCGTTTTTACGGTGCCGGCTATTTGTTGGATCATATCGGCAAAGTGACTGGCGTTGAGGCGGATATCGCCCAGAGCTTCCCGTCCATGAAAGATCAGATCATCTCTTTGGCCTACTTTCTGGTACAGGAGGGAGAAAGCGCCGTCTATCGTTTTCCGCGCTGGATGCTTTCCCACTGGCATCGCCTCACCCACGCATTGGGGTCACAGGGCATCAGTCGCCTGTTCGGCAGCATCACCGAGGAAGCCAAGCTGGACTTTTTCCGCCTGCAGGCCAAGCGCCGCCTGGAACGGGAATACCTTGCCTATGACACGACCAGCATCTCGTCGTACTCCGAACTGATCAAGCAGGTCAAGTACGGTCACAACAAGGATCGCGAGCGCCTGCCGCAGATCAATCTGGCCATGGTGTTTGGGGAGGAGTCGGGACTCCCCGTGTACTACCGCTTGCTGCCGGGTAACATCAGTGACATCAGCACCATGGAAAACATGATTGCCGACGCGGCGTTCCTTGAGTTCGCCAAGGTGAAACTGGTCTGGGATATGGGCTTCTTCAGCGCGAAGAATGTCAACGCCCTGTATCACGCGCACTATAAATTCATCGGCGGCCTGCATCCGGACACGACCCTGGCCTGCAGCAGCGTGAAAGCGGTTAGGGACGGGCTGGTTCACTACGCCAACTATATTGAGGCTGACGATGTCTATTGCATCAGCACCATGATCAATTGGGACTATGCCTGGAGCATGCGCAATGGCGGTGAAGAACGGGGGAAGCGCCGCATGTACGTCCACGTGTACTATCCTAAAAGTCGGCTAATTGCTACACGATTCAGTTACTCCCAGCAACTTCAGGAACAGGCGATCCCTCGCCACTGATTCAGTAGTCCAGCGGCGCGTCCCGGCATCGGTCTTGACCGACGTGGTTTCGACGCAATCAAACCAGTCGAATATCTGGGCCAGCGAGCGCTGCTCCAGCCAGTTTTTCAGACCTTTCTCCAGCTTCAGCTGCTCCTTGGTCTTGTTCTCCCCGTCGGTGCCAAGCTGTTCCTCAACCGCCTTTATCTTCTTGGTGATATAGCACCTGTAGCACAGGGCCACAAACTGGACAAATTGCCGGCCTCGCAGGGCATCCGGATACCACAGTCGTGGTCTGCGCCCGTCGACGCTTTCCTTTTCGTTCTTGAAAAGCTCCTCGATCTTTTCCCGCAGCCGGTAGTTCTCAAGGGCTTCGAAAACATCCATGGCACTATTGCTGACCAGGACGAAGTAGCCAAAGTATTTCCTGGCTCCAGCGCATTCCTCCTCATTGAAGGTCACGTGCAAGTTGCCACCACGGCCCACGCGTGACTGCACGAGATACCGGTCGATCCGTTTCTGCGCGGCCTCCGTGAACTCCGCCACGCCTTCCTCAACCTGCCTTTTGAGTTCCATCAGTCGCTGACGGAAGCTGACCTCGTGCTTGCTGACTAGATCATTGGATTTGAATACATGAAAGTACAGCCTGCGCTGCATAACCTCCTCGTCTCCAGCCTGTTTCTCCGCCCGCCGCCTCTGGCGCTGCCACGTGAAGGTATGCATGACTGACAAGGATGCGCCGGAAACGGCGTAGTCAAAGGGGCATACCGCGCTCATCGACTCCAGTTTGTCGCGCAAGGTCTCCACGGTATCCCTTGCCATGATCACATCCGTGTCGATCAGGGTGAGGAATTTCATATTGCGACGGCACATGTCTCGGATGTTGTCATGGCTGTAGTAGCCGGTGTCCGTCGTCACCAGCGGCTTTTCAATGTCAAAGCAGTTGAGCTGTTCGATGGCATTGTCCAGGGCGATGACATCCGGAATATTTCCCGGCTGTTTGGCGAAGGCTATCGGTTCCCTGTCCTTGACAGAATACAGGGTCAACAACTTGATGGTGTCCAGGCCGTCACGATCCTTGTTGAAGCCCCGCCGCGCTTCCTTCTGATTCTGAGAGTACGTGGAAATGGTGGTCGAATCATAGGCGATGACGGGCTTCCTCGACAGGCGAGAGGCCCGTGCCAGAAAGTAACGCTGAATACCATCCTCGTTGCAGCCAAGTGACTTGAAGAGCTCGCCGTATACATCTTCGCTGATGCCATACGAGTAGGGCAGATCATGCATGACCTGCCAGCTCTCGAGTCTCGGCAAGGTGTTGCCGTCCGTGCCGAGCCAGTAGCGAGCGATGGACAGAATCTTGTCGGCATCGCCATGGCTGAAACTGGAGCGAACATCCTGGTCGATCAGGGAACCGCGACCGGCCCATTCCAGAATGTCCGTCAGACCCACGTGCCGACGGATGGCTACGGCCTGCGCAGCTCCGAGCCCATTGGACTTCCGCGGCCGAGTCGGTACGACGTCGGCGCTTCCTGGAAGGATTTTGCCAATCAGTTTGCTTGCGCTGGTCACGGTTTTCCTGGTCTTCTGGTCGTAGTGAGTGGTGCGCTCGTAAACGTAGGTAATCCCGCTTTTGCGCTTGATGCGAGACTGACTGACGTGGACTTTTCCTGAATACGGCCTTGGCATCGTGTTCTCCTTTGCTTAACGTGTAGCAATAATTACTTTGATTGCTACATGTTAAAATGCAAGTAAAAAGCCCAACTTTTCCCGTGGAAAAATTGGGCTGCGCGCGTTTTCAGCGATTTCGTGCGACAACTAGCCGACTTTTAGGGTACTATAATGAGCAGCGCGCGGCGGCGGAAAGGGCCCAGTTCAACCACGACCTGAAGGAACTCAAGACCGCCGTGCAAAGTGGCAAAGCCACGGACGCGCAGCTGAAGAGGGCGCAACGGCTGCTGACCATCAAAACCACACCGGTCAAGGGAACTCGAGTCGAGTACAATGATGAGGCTATCAAGCAGCACACGAACGATTTTGGCTACTTCGTGCTGTTGTCCAATGACGTGAAAGAAGGAGACAAGGCTCTGGAGTGCTACCGGAACAAGGACCTGGTGGAAAAAACCTTCAACAATCTGAAGAACCGCCTGGATTTCAACCGCACGCTGGTCAGTTCGGTTGAAAACCTCGAAGGCAAGCTGTTCGTGGAATTTGTCGCTCTGATCTACATCTCCTACATGCACAAGGTCATGAAAAGCAAGAATCTGTACCGCAACTATTCCATCCAGAGCCTGCTGGATGAACTCGACGTCATTGAGCGTTTCGACTATCAGGGGCAACGCGCACGATACAGCGAAATCACTGAAAAACAACGGCAAATCTACGAGGCCTTCGGTATTCTGGCCCCCGATGGCAAGCCGTCCAAGACCTACAAGCCGGAGGCGGCGGCCGCCGCCACCCTCGCCCCGGAGGCATAGTTATATTTCCCGGGAATCCAGGTTAATAAGTGATGAATACTCTTGGGCGCGTTCAGTAAAAAAACTTTCCGACGAGCTGATTTCTGCGAAACAGGAATCCGATGCGCGGCATTCGGCAAAGTCGCTTACAGGGCGTTCTGCGCAGTCCTGACAGTCTATGAACATACTTCATTATCTCATCGGTCCACGGCGTGGCGGGGGGCTAAACCGCTACGCTCGTGACCTCGCAGTGGCGCAGATGCAGGGTGGTCATGACGTCACGATGCTCTATCCCGTCGGGGGAATTTTCCCGGCACGTACAGCCTCTATACAAACTGCCCGTGACTACAAGGGTGTTCGCTGTTTTCGTCTCAAGGGCGGAAAGCCCGTACCCCTGCTTGAAGGGCTCGGCTCTCCGGAAATGATATTGGGAGACGCACACCGCTTGAGTGATACACAGGTGCAGGCCTTCTACGCGGTGGTACGACCGGATGTCCTTCACATCCATACATGGATGGGCTTCCCAGAGGAACTACTACCCTTTTTCAAAAAACATGGCTGTAAGCTGGTTTATACGACACACGATTATTTTGGTCTTTGCCCAAAGGTCAATTTCATTGATTCAGAAGGACGACTCTGCGAGCAATACGATAATGTTAAATGCAGCCGGTGTAATGCGCATGCTCCCAGTGAGCATTTTCTTGCCCTAAGAAACTGTGAGTTTCTGATGCGCTTCAAAGAGTTGCTTAAGCCGGTACTTAACCTCCGTAAGGAGAACCGGCCCAGTGGTAGCTCGATTGAATGCAACACGCAAGATTACGATGCACTGCGGGAACACTACCTGTCATTGTTAAGACAGTGCAATGTCATTCATTGTAACAGCCAAGTGTCAAAGCGTATCTACGAAAGATACCTGCCTAATGCAGCTTTCAGGGTGTTACCTATAACGCACGGTGGGATTCACTGGCAGCCACAGGAAGAGACTCTTGATGCTTCGCGTGTGCGGATTGGTTTTAGCGGCCCAACTGCGTCCTTCAAGGGACTTCCGTTGCTGTTGGATGTTCTCAAGCGATTGCCACAGACAAACTGGCAGCTGGATGTCTGGGGCACGGGAATTACTAAGACAGAGGGGCCTGTACGCTACCGTGGAAATTACTCGGATCCACGGGAGGCTTTTTGTGAACTTGATTTGCTGGTTGTTCCCTCAATCTGTTTTGAAACATTCGGCTTCATTGTTGCAGAGGCGCTATCGTCTGGTGTGCCTGTGCTGTGTGCGGATACTGTCGGCGCACAATGCTTGGTGGATTCCTCCATGGTCTATCACGGCGAAGCGGGGTTGCGAGATCGTTTGGCCGACCTACTAAGGCACCCGGAACAACTGAAAGCCTTGCGCAAGAAACTTATTGATGGCCAACAGATAACTGGTTCAATGGATAATCATGCTTCTGACATGATAAATCTGTATTGCATCTGCCAATGAAAAAAATAGCGATTATCGGCATAGTAGGTTTACCGGGCAATTACGGCGGGTTTGAGAGTTTTGCAGATCAGCTGGTGCAGCGCCTGTGGGATGACTTTGACATCACCGTATTTTGCCAGAAATCGGCATATACTGAGCATCCCTCGGAATATGGCAAGGCTCACCTGCGGTATTTACCCTTACGGGCAAACGGCATTCCAAGCATTTTTTATGACATGCTGGCAATACTCCAGGCATTACGTTTTGCCGATACGCTTTTGGTTCTGGGGGTAAGTGGTTGCACCCTGTTGCCATGGCTGCGCTGGCTGGGCTGCAGAAAGCGTGTCGTGGTTAATATTGATGGCATTGAATGGCGGCGGGCCAAGTGGTCAAAGGCTGCGCGGTGGTTCCTGCGTTTTTCGGAAAAGTGCGCAGTCCTCTATGCTGACGAAGTGATTGGCGACAACCAAGTTATCGTCGATTATGTAGAGGAAACCTACGGTAAGTCATGCACCCTTATTGAGTACGGGGCTGATAATATTTAATGTAAAGTTGTATTGATTATGGAAAAAACATTCAATATTGATGATCCATTTGCTTTCACTGTTTGTCGGATAGAGCCTGAGAACAACGTGCACTTGCTTTTACAAGCTTTTTCTGAGTCACCCAAAATGCTATTGGTGATTGTTGGTAATTGGGCGTATAGCACCTATGGGAAATTTCTCAAAGAAAAATATGTGAACAGTTCAAGTGTTATTTTACACGATCCTATATATGATCAGCAAAAACTTAATGCGCTACGCTCACGGTGTACTCTTTATCTTCATGGTCATTCGTGTGGTGGTACCAATCCTTCCTTAGTCGAAGCAATGTATTTAGGGCTGCCAATAGCTGCATACGACTGCAATTTCAACCGTGAAACCACCGAGAATCACGCATTATACTTCAAAAGTGCCGAAGAACTGAACGAACTCATTCATTTACTAAATCCTGAGAAACTTCAGTTTGTTGCTCAATCGATGAAGACGGTTGCAGATCGCCGATATACTTGGAAGCGCATTGCCAAATGTTATGCTTGTATTTTATAGTGTGATTGATCGAAAAGAGAAGGATTATAATGAAAGGCATTGTTTTAGCGGGTGGCGCCGGTACGCGTTTGCATCCGATTACTTGTGGGGTGTCAAAACAACTTCTGGCCGTCTATGACAAGCCAATGATTTACTATCCAATATCGGTCCTGATGCTGGCTGGTATCAGAGAAATATTGATTATTACGACACCAGAAGATCAGGCGAGTTTCAAACGACTACTTGGCGATGGTTCACGTTTTGGAGTCGTGTTTACGTATGCCGTTCAACCACGACCAGAGGGCCTGGCGCAGGCGTTCATTATCGGCGAGGAGTTCATTGGTGCGGATTCCGTGGCCTTAGTGCTGGGCGACAATATTTTTTATGGTGCGAACCTGGGTGATATTTGCACGCAAGCGGCTGCCCAGCCGAATGGCGCGACGGTTTTTGGATACTATGTATCTGATCCAGAACGTTTTGGCGTAGTAGAGTTCGATGAGAACCACATGGCCATCTCCATTGAAGAGAAGCCTGTTCGTCCCAAATCGCACTACGCTGTAACGGGATTGTATTTTTATGACAATGATGTGGTGGGCATTGCCAAACAGATCAAACCGTCCGCACGTGGTGAATTAGAAATCACATCGGTCAATAATGAATACCTGAAACGCGGTGATCTCCGAGTGGAGCGTCTTGGCCGCGGTTATGCGTGGTTGGACACCGGCACACATGACGCCATGCTGGACGCCGCAAACTTTATTCGTACCATTGAAACTCGCCAGGGGCAGCAAGTGGCCTGCTTGCAGGAAATTGCCTATGAGAATGGGTGGATGTCCAAGGAACAAGTACGTGAAAGCATTAAGGACCTGCTAAAGACAGAATACGGTCAATATCTCATGCGCTTGATAGGAGAGTAACCCGCTTTTATGAATATCATTAAGACAAAAGTTGACGGCGTTGTAATCATTGTGCCGAAAGTGTTTGGCGACACTCGCGGGTATTTCTTTGAATCGTGGAAGGCGACGGCTTGCCGCGAAGCGGGGATTGGTAGTACGTTCATCCAGGACAACGAGTCCAAATCGTGTTTTGGGGTGTTGCGGGGGCTGCATTATCAGGCCGCGCCCTACACGCAGTCGAAGCTGGTGCGGGTGGTGGTCGGCGCGGTGTTGGATGTGGCGGTGGATATTCGTCGGGGGTCGCCGACCTTTGGGCAGCATGTCGCGGTGGAGCTCAGCGGAGAGAATAAACGGCAGATGTTTATCCCCCGGGGCTTTGCACATGGCTTTGTGGTTTTGAGCGACGAGGCGATTTTCGCCTATAAATGCGACAATGACTACATGCCCAGCGCGGAACGCGGTATTTGCGCCGACGATCCGGCATTGGGCATTGACTGGCGGATCGACCGGGAGAAGTGGGTCATGTCGCCGAAGGATCAGGCCTTGCCGATGCTGGCCAACGCCGAGTTCCTGGAGATTGGCAAATGAAAATAGTCATTACTGGCGGCAAGGGCATGCTGGGGCGGACATTGCAACGGGTGCTATCTGACCAGCAGGTGTATGTTGCGGATCTCCCCGAGGTGGACATTTGCGATGCGGCGGGCTTAGACCATTTCCTAGCTGAAGTCGCCCCGGATGTTGTGCTGCACTGTGCGGCTATGACGGCGGTGGATAAGTGTGAAAGCGACGCCGATCTCGCGTATAAACTAAACGCGGTCGGCTCTGGTAATGTGGCGGCGGCTTGTCATCGGCGTGGGGTGCGGCTGGTCGCGATATCGACTGACTATGTCTTTGACGGCGAACTCGACCGGCCCTATCACGAATTTGATGCAGCTGGTGGCGCGCGGTCGGTATATGGCCAGAGCAAGTATGCCGGCGAGGAGATGGTGCGCCGGCATTGTCCGAACCACGTGATCTGCCGAATATCGTGGCTCTATGGGGCCGGCGGGCCAAGTTTTGTGCATAGCATGATGGCACTCGCGGACGGTAATAGACCCGTTCTGAAGGTCGTGAATGATCAGCGGGGCAATCCGACGTCGGCTCTCGCCGTGTCGCGACGGCTGGCGGATATCCTCGCGCGCCCGGAGTTGGTCGGGACTTTTCACCTGACCTGCGAAGGCGAAGCAAGTTGGTATGAGTTTGCCCAGGAGATATTCCGGCTTGCGGGCGTCAGGCAGGATGTCGTGCCCTGTACAACGGCGGAATTCCCACGGCCGGCGCCACGGCCGGCAAACTCGCGCCTGGAAAAACGGATGCTGCGGCTCTGCGGTATGGCGCCGATGCCCGACTGGCATGACGCTCTTGCGGAATTTATGCGGGAGGAGAGCTTGGGTAAGTGATTGATGGCGATGGGGAGGAAGGTTGTTTTGCGAGGGAGGGAAAAGGTCATTGACCCTTTCCCTCCCTCGCGCTCCCTCTCTATCCCATGTCGGGCGGTGTGTCTTGCCGCTGGCGCGGCAAGTCACACCGCCGGGTGGGGAGGAAGAGGGAAAGCTTTGGCTCACGCGAAGGCGCGAAGGCGCGAAGAAAGGCAGGGGTGGGGATGTTTTTGTGGGGGGAGGGGAAGGGGGAAAGTTTTGCCTTACGCGAAGGCGCGAAGAAGCCAAGCTCGGGGCTGCGCCCCGAGCTTGAGAAGAAGGAAAGAGTGTGGCGCCCTCCGGGCGCAATTTTGAGTGAGGGCTTTACCCCGGGTTGCGTCGCCCTCCGGGCGCCTCACCCGGGGTTATGCATGGTCCGGCCCTCTGGGCCGAACTTGGCCAATCTGGCGGTTGGCTTTGGCCGCTCTGGGCGAACTTGGCCAATCTGGCGGTTGGCTTTGGCCGCTCTGGGCCGAACTTGGCCAATCTGGCGGTTAGCTTTGGCCCTCCGGGCCGAACTTGGCCAATCTGGCGGTTGGCTTTGGCCGCTCTGGGCGAACTTGGCCAATCTGGCGGTTGGCTTTGGCCGTTCTGGGCGAACTTGTCCGGCCTGGTGGTTGGCTAAGGAATTATGTCGGGAGTAAGCAGGTTATGTTAACAGGCATATCGCCATTGCTGTCGCCTGAGTTATTGAAGGTCCTTTGTGAGATGGGCCATGGCGATGAGATTGTGCTGGCGGACAGCAATTTTCCGGCGGCGAGTCATGCGCGGCGGCTGGTCCGGGCGGATGGCATTGGGATGCTGGCGTTGTTGTCGGGGATACTACCGTTGTTTCCTTTGGACAGCTACGACGCGTCGTCTTTTGTGGTGATGGCGGTGGTGCCGGGTGATCCGGTTGAACCGGTGATATGGCCGGAGTACCAGGCGCTGCTGAAAAAGCATTCGCCGCAGACGGCGCTGGTGCAGCTTGAGCGCTTTGCCTACTACGAGCGGGCCCGGCAGGCATACGCCATTGTGGCCACGGGCGAGACCGCGCGCTATGCTAATGTCATTCTGAAAAAGGGCTGCGTGCTGTAGGGCAGAGATGAGCAGGCAGCGAGGTCGGGTAGGCATGACGCGGGGGGGAGCGTAAAAAAGGGGGGCGTGTTGGGATGATGGTGGGGAAAACGTGAATAGTGTCGAGGGGAAGGCCGGGCGGTGGTTCGGGCTTCCCCCGTTTTGTTTTCTGGCGGGCAAGCGGCATTGTTGTGTGGTGACGGTGGGTCTTTCATATTTCAGGAGTGGCCATGACGCGGGTAATAGTTACGGGTGGTGCGGGTTTTATTGGTTCGGCGTTGGTGCGGTATTTGTTGCGGGAGACGGCGTGTGAGGTGATGGTGTTGGACAAGCTGACCTACGCCGGGAATCTAGAGAGCCTGCGGGAAGTGTCGGGCCTGCCGCGTTATCATTTTGCGCAGATGGACATCGGTGATGCCGCGGTGGCGGGGCTGTTCGAGGAATTTCAGCCGGACACGATCATGCATTTGGCGGCGGAGTCGCATGTGGACCGGTCCATAGATAGTCCGCTGGAGTTTGTGCAGACGAATGTGATGGGGACGGCGAATCTGCTGAATGTCGCGACGGCGTATTGGCAGCGTCGCGGGGGGGACTTTCGGTTTCAGCATATATCGACGGACGAGGTGTACGGGTCGCTGGGCGCGGAGGGGTATTTTACGGAGCGGACGCCGTACGATCCGCGGTCGCCATATTCGGCCAGCAAGGCCGCGAGCGATCACTTGGTGCGGGCGTGGGGGCATACCTACGGGCTGCCGGTGCTGATCAGCAACTGCTCCAATAACTACGGGCCGTACCATTTTCCGGAAAAGCTGATACCGCTGGTGATACTGAATGCGCTGGATGGCAAGCCGCTGCCAATATACGGGAAGGGGGATAATGTCAGGGACTGGCTGTATGTCGATGACCACGCGCGGGCACTGTGGGTGATTAATCAGAAGGGGGAGAAGGGCGAGACGTATAATGTCGGGGGACATAATGAACGGACGAACCTGGAGGTGGTGAGGGACATATGCGAGATTCTCGATGAGCTGCGGCCGAAGAACGCCGGGTCATACGCGGACCAGATTGTGTTCGTAAAGGACCGGCCAGGCCATGACCAGAGATATGCGATCGACGCGGAGAAGCTCCGCCGGGAACTGGGGTGGGTGCCGAAGGAAAATTTTGCCACGGGGCTGCGCAAGACGGTGCGGTGGTATCTGGACAATGACTGGTGGTGGCGGCCTATCCGCGAGGGGAAGTACGCCGGCGAACGGCTCGGGAAGGGGTAAAGATGACGGTTTTGTGGGGGGAGGAGAAGGGTCGAGGGCCGCAGACCTGCACCGCAGGTGCAGGGATAGTCGGATAGCCGCGAAGCGGCGGCCCGAGCGAAGCGAAGGGCCCTTCCCCTCCCCCCACGCCCCCCTCTCTATCCCATCTCAAGGCGGCGTGTCTTGCCGCTGCGCGGCAAGTCACGCCGCCGGTGGGAGGAAGGGGGGAAATTTTTGGGCCTCACGCGAAGGCGCGAAGGCGCGAAGAAGACAGGGGAAGAGGGCGGCCTGTCTTGCCGCTGCGCGGCAAGTCACGCCGCCGGGTGGGGATGGTTTTGTGGGGGGAGGGGAAGGGCCGTGGGCCCTTCCCCTCCCCCCACGCCCCCCTCTCTATCCCATCTCAAGGCGGCCTGTCTTGCCGCTGCGCGGCAAGTCACGCCGCCGGGTGGGAGGAATGGGTAAAATTTTTTGCCTCACGCGAAGGCGCGAAGGCGCGAAGAAGACAGGGGAAGGGGGCGGCCTGTCTTGCCGCTGCGCGGCAAGTCACGCCGCCGGGTGGGAGGAATGGGGGGAAATTTTTTGCCTCACGCGAAGGCGCGAAGGCGCGAAGAAGACAAGCTCGGGGCTGCGCCCCGAGCTTGGGAAGAAGGGAAGAGTGTGGCGCCCTCCGGGCGCAATTTTAACTTGTTATCATACCCCGGGTTGCGGCGCCCTCCGGGCGCCTCACCCGGGGTTATGTATGGTGCGGCCCTCCGGGCCGAACTTGGCCAATCTGGCGACGTAATCCGTCCGGCCCGGGGCGAAACCCAGGGACGGCGACGCTCCCAGGAGTCGCGGGAGTCGGCCAATCAGTCCATGGGGTCGGGCGTCATTCCCTGGCGTCCAGGAGTCCCCGGAGTCCAATCCATGGGATCATGCCTCATGAGTCCGTGAGTCCTCGCTCCAGCGCCGGCGCTAATTGGTCCAAGCGGTCCAAGGCGTCGGCAAGTGGTCCAGGGCGTCAAGGCGTCGTCAAGGAGTCCAATGCGTCGGGCGTCATTCCCTGGCGTCCAGGAGTCCCCGGAGTCCAATCCATGGGATCATGCCTCATGAGTCCGTGAGTCCTCGCCCCAGCGTAAGCGCTCGCCCAGCCCATTAAGCAGGAAATTCTGATGCGTTTAGGTTAATTGGCAGTCCTGAAACCAAGCAAGGAGACTGCCCAATGACCGACCGTGAAACTGCCTGGCGTGACGCCTTGTCCGCCCATTCGTCGTCCGGAATGCCTTTGAGTCGCTATTGTCGCGACAAGGGGCTCAACTATCATCAGGCGGTGTACTGGCGTCGCCGCCTGGCCACGATTGACGGCGCCGCCGGCTTGTCCGTCCCGGATGCGCCTGCCCCGACTTTTTCGCTCGTGGAGCTATCCGAGCCGCCGCGGCAGGTCGCGGACAGCGGCGTGGCCATTGAGTGCGGACGTTGTCGGATCAGTCTGAAAGCCGGCTTCGATCCGTCGGTGCTGTCCCGGGCGCTGGCCGTCCTGTCGGGTCTGGAGGCGGACTGATGTTGTCCCTGCCGCCATCCGCACGCATCTATATTTGCCACCAGGCCGTGGACATGCGCAAGTCGTTTGACGGCCTGGCGGCGGCCTCCAGCCAGCTGCTCGCCCAGAGTCCGGATTCCGGGCACTTCTTCGTTTTTCTCAACGCCCGGCGCACGCTGATCAAAATCCTCAACTGGGACGGCGACGGCTACACCATCTGGAGCAAGCGCCTTGAGCAGGGGCAATTCAACCTGCCCAAAGCCGTCGGCGACCGTCTGCTGCTTGATTTGCGCGATCTTCACGCCATGCTTGATGGCGTGAAGCCGGGCGCGTACTACAAAAGATTCTCACAGCCGTCCCATAGTCACTGAAATTACCTGTTTTTTGGGCACATGCGAGCACGAGGCCGCCTGATTTTTCAAGACACCTTCTTTGTGTGTGGAAAAGTTTAGCCAGGAGACTACCTCAACTTTTCATCTCTTGGAAGTAACTACATTATTTTGCCATCGTCTGGCGGTGGCAGTAGCGCTTCCCGGGTCGACGGCGAGTGCCGTGAGCATCCCCGGGGCCACGACCTCGAAGATTTCCCTCGCCTTGAGCGGCACTTCGGCCACGATTCTGGAACCATCGGGGTAGGCTACGGCCCTGAGCTTCCGTGCCTGGTCAAGGGCCTTGTTGACCGAAACGTGCCCTAGCAGATCAGCCTTGCGGAGCGCGTTCTCAAGCAACTTGAACAAGGTCACGGCGATGAAGGCGAGGAAGAGCCGTCCCTCCACGCTGTCATCGCCGGCGGAACGCAGGCGATCATTGCCCGTTGAGTTTTTCAGGATGTCGAAAACCTTTTCCTGGCAGTCCCGGCTGCGGTTGTCCCGTAGCGTCTCTTCGGCGTTGGCTTCGCGATCGCTGTTGAGCACCATGAACATACCGAGGTTTTTCATCGTTGCCGCGTAGGTCTTTTCAGCAACGCAGACCTGGAAATCGCCATCTTTCGAGATGGCCGCGCAATCGCCTTCCTCGCGCGGGCCGCGGGTGGCCTTCCTGACCGAGAAGAGGTCTGCCTTGCTCTTGCCCGCTGTCGCTGTCAGCCACGCCTGGGCGTCCTCAAGCGTGGAGAAGGATGTGCGCGAAAAGTCCGTCATGATACCGTGAAGCAGTTCTGCCAGTTCGCGTTCCTGCCTGGCTCGTTCGCATTTGTTCAGAAAGAGATGGGCCGTGGCGGCGAACCAGCTGTCTTTTTCGCCTTTTCGCCCGCGTTTGGTCACAACGTAGGTATCCGCCGCGTGGTGCAGCGTCGTGTCATCAAAGGTGACTATGCTTTTGAAGGAACGGAACTTCAGCCGGTTTTTATCCAGCAGCCGCTGCGCCTCGCGGTTGTTGCTCACAGGCACCCCGATGGTGAAGCCCAGCTTTTCGTTGTGAAGGTAATGCAGGTTTTCGGCGCTAAAAAAACCTCTGTCCAAGGAGAAGGTATAGGCCGACAGTCCGAGCTTGGAGATGGCTTGCGAGGTGTTTATCAAGGTAGTGACATCAGCGATGCTTCCATGTATAAGCCTGTAGAACAACGGCAGATGCGTCTCTCGCGAATAGACCATATTCAGGTTGACCTGCGGCAAGTGTTCGCCATCACGATTGTGTCCCCATTCGGCCAGGCAGAGCTTTTCCGCGTAACTGGAGATGGACGTGGTGTCACTGATCAGAGCTTTCGGGTTGCCGCTGGCCTTGAACCAGGCACGGAAAAAGTCGTTACGCAGGTCCGAATGCTCGCCGAGGTGCTGAAGCAGCCGAGTCATCGACGACGGCGACAACGACAGGTCTGCGTCGCGCAAAGACGTGTCGTCAGCCCAGTCTTCAAGACGGCAAAGCGCGCCCCCTTCGCAGCACTCAAAAATGGCCGCGGCCAAAATGCGTTGAGCGTCCTGTTCGCCAAAGGCGCGTATCAGGGAGCCATGCAGGCCGCTGTCGCCGGCAAGTCGCGCAAGCAGAGAGACGCGGCCCAGTTCAACGTCGTGACAGGATGTCAGGGTCTTGAGCACAATCTCCCTTTCGCGAAGCAGGCGCTTGCGCCCGGCATGGACGACCTTGCGCCCGCTGTAGCTGATCCCCTTGGCCTGCAGCAGGGCGACAAGCTCCGCCGTGGGCTCGGGGCAGCTCCTGCCCAGTAGCAGGTCCGATGCATCCTGGTCGAGGACGCCAAGATAAACCCGTTTTTGCACGGGATAGGTCCGGCCCTCCACCCGATGGCTGTCAACCAAATAGACATGAACGCGGTCTTTGCCGAAACGTTGCTGGACAATATATGACATGCGCGCCTCCTTGACAGGAGCTGGTGTAGTTACTCCTGTTAACAAGACAAAGTAACTACAGAAAACAAAAAAACAAGCTCAAAAAGCTTGTAGTTACTTTATTTTTTCAAAAATTATGAAAAGTTTAGGAGACTATACCATCCCTTCAAAATACAGCTGATATGCTTTTTCCGGACTTCCCCGGATAATATGGCGCCGCTCCCGCTTCGTGTCGCAGCACTCGATGATACTGGGCAAACTGAAGTAATTCCAGAGCACGGCACGCAACAAGGTAAAGAGCCGACTGAACTGGCGCTTCCACTTGTTGTACCAAGCGACGAACCGTAGCAGGAGATAGGCAAGCAGCGCTGTCCAGACTTGCCAGCGGACGGCATTTTCGTTATATCCAAGGAAATCGGCCAGCTGCAGCGTCTGTTTGATTTCCTTGAAAAACACCTCCACACCCCAACGGCATTGATAGAGCTGGCACACGGAAAACGGCGACCACTCGAAGTTGTTGGTAATAAACGTCATCACCACCATCTTCCCCTTCACCTCGACCTCTGCCGTGACCAGCCGCAGGTCATCGGGGTAATTGTCCTTGGTCTGCACCCCTATCAGCCTGATGCGCTCATCTGACAACACCTTGCATTTCTTGCGGACATAGCGGCGCTTGCCGGGCGCTTGCTGTCCCATAACTTCAGCCGTATCTGTCTCGGGTTCTGAGGAGGCGGACGCATGTTTGACGGGATCAGACGCCTCCGGTTTCCCAGTCGCATGCTGTCCCATAACTTCATAGAGCATGTTTTCCTTGGCCCGCGTCACCCAGGAGACGCCGCGCGTGTCAAGGACCTTAAGATGCTTAAAATCAACATAGGCCTTGTCGAATACCACGACCTCTCCGGCCTTCATGTCGGCGCACAGTTCCCAGGCGCTTTTCGGGTCAGAATCCTTTGCACTTTTGACGAGGACGAAGTTCGGCAGGAACGAGCGCATGTTCAGCGCCGTGTGCATCTTGGCGGCCGCTTTCTGGCGTCGGTGCTGGGCCCAGCCCATATTAAATGCCGTCAGTTTGATGGTGGTTGAATCAACGGCGCGAATGGTTCTTGTCCGGAAGCGGTAGGGCAAACCGGGATAATTGCGGCTGGAGGTCAGGAACTCGGGGTAACGGGTTGACAGTGACTCATATACCTTCCAGAACAGTTCTTCGGCCATATCCGCATTGCGGGTCTTGTTGGCGTGAGAGAGACCGTTCCTGCTCGGAGGCGTGCAGTTGCGTATCTGAGCAAGGGGGCCGGCATGGTTGTGGAGGCTGTCACAGATGTCGTTCAGACTTAATGAATGCGCCAGATGCGCGTAAAGCATAGCCATTACATGGCTGGTGGCGCTGAAGGCCCGTGTCTGGATTTTGTACTTTTTGGCGAGGTTGTCGATAATCCGGTCAGGTATCCAGCTTGCAATCTGCGCGAGGACTGACACAGTACTTTTTAGTGGATTCATGGTACCTCCTATGGTTGCTTACTAGGCTACCATTAAGATGCCGTGAATCCTTTTTTTTACGAAGCCACCATCAAGTTACCCACATTTCTCACACAAAACCGTGAAAAAAACGTCTATTTTCTCGCGGTTTTTTTATTTGCCCACTTGCATGTCGCATATTATATACGACATTATAGGCATGTCAAACGCCACTCACCAACAACTGCTTGCTGAACGCTCCGCCCTATTGGCGGAACTTGCCCGCCTTCCACACGTGGTCCATGGTTCCATCGTCGAGCGGTACACCGTCTGTTCACGGGCGAACTGCAAATGCCACCAGGGGCATAAGCATGGTCCGGTCATGTGCGTCGTGGTCAATGAGAACGGGAAGCAGCGGCAGAAGTACATCCCCAAGGAGATGCGGGAGCTGGCCGTGCAGTATGTGGATGAATACAAACGCGCGCTGACGCTTTTGGACCGCATCAGCGCCATCAACGTGCAACTTCTTCAGGAGAAAAACAATGGCTGACACCACGTTGTCCCCGGAGCTTCTTGCCGCCATTCGCAGCATGGAGGTGCGTGGCGTTGACCATCTTCCGGTTGTGGCGGCATTCTGCAACGCGATTCATCTGCAGGACATCGTCAATGGCTTCGTGGACACCAGGATGGACGTAAAGCCCGGGGCCATTGTCCAGGCGATGGTGCTGGATACCCTCAGCGGTCGCTCCCCTCTCTACCACTTGGAGTCATTCATGGAGGAGCAGGATAGTGAACTGCTGCTTGGTGAAAAGCACGCCGCCCACAATTTTTCCGATACCAACATTGGGCGCGCTCTTGACGCCATCTTCGCGGCGGGGTCCTCGAATATGTTGACGGAGATAGCCATCTCGGCCTGCAAGACCTTCCACATCAACTGTTCCCATCTGAGCTTCGACACGACGTCCATAAGCGTGTGGGGCGAATACGCCAACTATGACAAGAGCGACGATGCGCCTGCCGACGACGGAACGCCCAGAGCTCCCTGTGTCACCTACGGTCACAGCAAGGACCACAACCCCGACTTGAAGCAGGTGATGGCTGAACTTCTCTGCGTCGAGCGTGGCGTGCCGATTTTCGGCAGGTGCATAGACGGCAACGCCTCCGACAAGACGAACAACAACAAGATGCTGACGAAAATCTCCTCGCTGATGGCCAAACATGGACTTGGCCAGGGCGCCTTCACCTATGTGGCCGACTCCGCGCTGGTCACCGAGCCCAATCTGGAGCTTCTTTCGTCGACGCCCTTTGTCACTCGTCTTCCAGGCGTATACCGGGAATGCGACCGAGTCGTCGGCGAGGCTGTCGACGCAGGGAAATGGGTTGAGCTTGGCACCTTGTCCGAGCTGCCGTCACCCGTAAGCAGGCCTTGTTCCGACTATCGCGTGGCCGAAAGCCACGTCACTCTTTACGGGATGAAATACCGCGCCGTCATCGTCCATTCCGACTCGCATGATCGCAGAATGCAGAAGCGCCTGGAGAAAGCGGTCAATGCCTCGCGGCAGAATCTGGAGAAACAGCTCAAGAAGCAGGAATGTGAGTTCTTCTGCCAGGCCGACGCTGAGAAAGCGGCCGAGGCGTTGCGCAAAAGATCGGACCACATGCATGCCTTGGATGTTGAAGTCATACAGACTGAGGCGAATAAACGCGGGCGCCCACCGAAGAACGGAAACATCCAGACTCGGCCCAAATACACGCTCAAGACGACTATCCGAAAAAAAGAGGAGGGAGTGAAACGCGAGGAAGAACGTGCCGGCTGCTTCGTCCTGCTGACGAACATTCCGTTGGCAGGAGATGGAGCGATGGACGCAAAAAGCCTGTTCCTTGCCTACAAGGGACAATATGGCGTGGAAAACAACTTTGCCTTCCTGAAAGACCCGCTTATCGTCAACGACATGTTCCTGAAGAAGGCCGAGCGCATCGACGTGCTCGGAATCATCCTCATTCTATCACTGCTGATCTGGCGCTTGATTGAGCGTTCCATGCGCAATCACTTGGCAAATACCGGTGGCACCCTCGTGGGACTCAACCAGCAACTAACCAAAAGGCCAACGGCCTACGCAATGTCAACCAAGTTCAGAGGGCTACAGATCATGCTCGTGCAAGGAACGCGAATGCTGGCGCGGGACTTGAGCGATGACGTCACCGCCTACCTGGAAGCATTGGGCCTTACGATGGAAGTGTTTACGACGCCAGGCTATGCGTGCAAACCAGTTCTGAAAGAGCGATCGTGAGAAGGGAAAAATGCGTGGTTTCGGTGCATGAAAAAGTGAGAAATGTGGGAAGTTATGGGACGGCTGTGAAAGATTCTCAAAAAAAATGTGATTTTCGCCATCTTTTTTTGCGTGCCTGCTTGCATGTATTTGTTTTTGATGTAAGTTATTGGCATGCAAAATGATACGTTTCATTTTAGCAACTTTTCTGGCGGCGGCGCCGCGCGACTTGCCGCCGAGAACGACCGCCTGCGTGAACAGCTTCTGCAGGCCACTGCCGAGAACGTCCAGCTGGGTGAAACGCTGCAGAAAATCCAGCAGATCGCCACTGCCGAGACGGGCGAGTTGCGCGATGCGCTGAAAAAATCCCTCCAGCGCCTGGCTGAACTGGAACTGCAGTTGGCCTGGCTGAACAAGCGGCTCTTCGGCAGGAGTTCCGAGCGCGTGGTCGACGAGAAGACCCCGCTGCTGCCGGGCCTGGTATTGTCGGAAACGGCCCCCAAGCCGGAACCGGCCACGATCAAAGTCCAGGGCCATGATCGCTCGCAAAAGGCCGCCGACAAGGATGCCAAGAGCGTTCCTTTTTCCGATAAACTCGAGAGCGAGGAACTCGTTCTTGATATCCCCGAAGCCGATAAACTCGGGAAGGAGTTCATTGGCTTTGACATCTCGAAAATGCTCAAGTACCGTCCTCCCTTCTACGTCCTGGTCATCAAGCGCGCCAAGTATGTGGTGCCGGGCCAGCCTGAGCTGGGCGTCGTGATGGCGCCGCCGCTGCCGAACGTCCTGTCCGAAGACTCCGACCGCAGCCACTTCGACATCAGCGTGCCCGTTCACGTCCTCCACGAGAAATTCGTCAACCACATGCCCTTCTACCGCCAGAGTGAAGACCTCAAACGCGAGGGCATCATTCTGAGCCGCGGCACCATGTGCGACTGGGCGGACAAGATCGCCTTTCTGGTGCAACCCATCATAGATCGCATGTCCGACCTGCTGCTGAAAAGCGACGTCATTCACGCCGATGAAACCTCCGCGCGAATGTTGGCGAAAGGAAAATGTCAGAAGTGTTACCTCTGGGTGCGCAAGACCGGCGTCGGCCCGCCGATCACCCTCTTTCATTTTTCGCCCGGGCGAGGTCAGGGCGAAGCGCAAAAAATCCTCGGAAATTACGCCGGTATATTCATCAGTGATGCCTATACGGGCTACGACAAGCTGCCCGGAACCCGCGCCGCCTGCTGGGCGCACGTGCGCCGCAAGTTCTACGAGGTGCCCGAACTGGACAACGAGCAGCGTCTGACGGCCCTGAAGCTGATCCGGATCATGTATGACAACGAGGCGCGGGCCGCTGACGAGGTCAAGGACGCCGAGGCCGCGCGGGCCGGCGGCGAGATCGCCATCGTCGTCCCGGCCCTGGTCGAGACGCGCCGGAAGCAGCGGGCCAATTCGGCGGAGCTGGTCGAGCAGTTCTTCGCGCTGTGCGACGACATCGTCCGCCGGCGTCTGCCACCGACCTCCATGCTCGTCCGGGCCGCCGTCTACGCGCTCAAGCAACGCCAGGAGCTCTCCGTGTTCCTGAATGACCCACGCGTGAACATCGACAACAATCCGGCCGAGAACGCGATCCGCCCCTGGGCACTGGGACGAAAAAATTGGCTCTTTGTTGGCAACGAACGCGGCGGCGAAAAATCCGCCATCATCGCCAGCCTCGTGGCCACCTGCAAAGACAACAAGGTCGACTTCAAGGCTTGGCTCGAAGACGTCCTCACTCGCCTCGGCACTACCCGGCATGACGACATTGACTCCTTGCTGCCACACAACTGGACTCCCGCACGCAACTGACACCACCCGCACACTATCGCGCCACCGCCCCGATCCGCTTCACGCGGAACGGGGCTTTTCGCGTTCAGGTGCTAATGTAATCACGCGAAACACATGCGGGGATATGGGCTGGGCGAACGCTTACGCCCCAGCGCCGGCGCCAAAGAAAGCCGCCGGGACGGCGGCGGTCCCAGGATTAGCGCCGCCGCCAATGAAAGCCGCCGGGACGGCGGTGGGGCCAGGAGCGGTCCAAGACGTCCAAGGCGAATAAGTCGAATTGAAAGGAAGGAATGGGTATGAAAGGCATAGTGTTGGCTGGGGGAGCGGGTACGCGGTTGCATCCGGTTACGCTCGGGGTGTCGAAGCAGCTGCTGGCAGTGTATGACAAGCCGATGGTGTATTATCCGCTTAGCGTGCTGATGCTGGCGGGTATCCGGGACATACTGGTGATTACGACGCCGGAAGACCAGGCGAGTTTTCAGCGGCTGCTAGGCGACGGCGCGGGCTTCGGCGTGCGGCTGAGCTACGCGGTGCAGCCAGAACCGAAGGGGCTGGCGCAGGCGTTCATTATCGGCGCCGAGTTCATTGGCCGGGACCGCGTGGCGATGGTGCTCGGCGATAATATCTTCTACGGCGCGAATCTGCCGGCGATGCTCAGCGCCGCCGCCGCGCGCGAACAGGGCGCGACGGTATTCGGGTATTATGTGCGGGACCCGGAGCGCTTCGGCGTGGTGGAGTTCGACGACGCGGGGCGCGCGGTGTCGATTGAGGAAAAGCCGGCAGAACCGAAGTCGCACTACGCGGTGACGGGGCTGTACTTCTATGACAATGATGTGGTGGCAATCGCGCGGGACGTGAAGCCGTCGGCGCGCGGCGAGCTGGAAATCACGGCGGTGAATAACGCCTATCTGCAACGCGGGGCGCTGCAGGTGGAACGGCTGGGGCGCGGATACGCGTGGCTGGATACGGGGACGCACGAGAGTATGCTCGACGCGGCGAATTTTATCCGGACGATTGAGACGCGGCAGGGGCTGCAGGTGGCATGTCTGCAGGAAATTGCGTGGCAGAAGGGGTGGATGTCGCGCGAGGAGGTGATGGTGGCTATCAAGGATATGCTTAAGACCGACTACGGGCAATATCTGCTGCGGCTGGTGAAATAATCCGGGATGGGCTTTTTTTTATCCACAGATTACGCAGATTGACGCAGATTATGGCGGCATGTCTTGCCGCTGCGCGGCAAGTCACGCCGCCGGGTGGGGAGAATTTTTTGCCTCACGCGAAGGCGCGAAGGCGCGAAGAAAGGCAAGGGGAAGGGATGGGTTTTGTGGGGGGAGGGGAAGGGGCTCGCCCCTTCCCCTCCCCCCGCGCCCCCCTCTCTATCCCATGTTGGGCGGCATGTCTTGCCGCTGCGCGGCAAGTCACGCCGCCGGGTGGATATTTTTATCCACAGATTACGCAGATTGACGCAGATTATGGCGGCCTGTCTTGCCGCTGCGCGGCAAGTCACGCCGCCGGGTGGGGGATGTTTTTGTGGTCTCACGCGAAGGCGCGAAGGCGCGAAGAAAGGCAGGGGGAAGGGATGGGTTTTGTGGGGGGAGGGGAAGGGGCTCGCCCCTTCCCCTCCCCCCACGCCCCCCTCTCTATCCCATGTCAGGCGGCGTGTCTTGCCGCTGACGCGGCAAGTCACGCCGCCGGGTGGGGGATGTTTTTGTGGCCTCACACGAAGGCGCGAAGGCGCGAAGAAAGGCAGGAGAGGGTGGGGAAAGAAACAGGGACGGACGAGAGCGGGTGCTCTTTTCCGTCCCTGGGTGTTTTTTTGGGGGATGGCTGCGCGCGGTTATTTGGGGGAGTTGCCGGGGAGGGCGCCCTGTTGCTGCATGAGGGCTTCGGTCAGCTGGGCGATGAGGCGGTCTTTGCGGGCCACTTCGTTCCTAAGACTGGCCAGTTCGGCTTTCATGTCATCGGCGTCGGCGCTGGTGATGGGGCGGGTCATGTTGACGGAGGGAGTAGCAGCGGCAGTGGCAGTGGCAGCATCAGCAGTAGCTTGGGTCTGCGCGGCTTGCGCCTCGGCCATCTTGCGGAGTTTCGTGCTGACTTCTTCGGCGGAGAGGCGGCCGGTGTCGTCGCTGGTGAGATGTCGGCCGACCTGGCGCGAGCGGTCTTTGCGGCGTTGTTGGCGGCTGCGGTAGTCTTCGATTTTCGCGGGGAGGTCCGCAATGAAAGCGATGAGGGCAATGCCGCCGAAGACCACGATGCACCAGATGGCAAAGCCCTTTTCGGATTGCGCGCGGCCGGTGCGGTCGAACCACTGGAGGAGCACGGAGAAGCCCAGGTAGGCCCAGGCGGCGGTGGCAATCACGACGCAGGCGATGCTCTTCCACAACGAGTACAGCAGGCGGCTCAGGGGAACGAAGATAATGAGCAATAGTACGGCGATGAGCTGATACTGGTGGGGAGTCATATAGGTCGCAATCTGGGTGAATGAATGACGCTTAAGCGACTTTTCAGAGTAGCTGATGAATATAAAGTTGCTGAGGCAGAAATCAAGGTGAAAAAATGTGGGACGGAGGACGGGGGGAGGTAAGCGGTCAGTTATTGATATTGGATGCACGGCATGCCTCACTCTACCGCGGTGAGACGAGACGTATCTGACCAATGTGGCGCCCTCCGGGCGCAATTTTAAATTGTTGTCATACCCCTGGTTGCGGCGCCCTCCGGGCGCCTCACCAGGGGTTATGCATGGTCCGGCCCTCCGGGCCGAACTTGGCCGATCAGGCGACGTGCTTTGTCCGATTCGGGCCGAAAACCACCATCATTCAATGTCCATGTTTTTGCGCCGTAGGCGCATAACCATGCTTAACCCCAGGCTTTAGCCTGGGGACGCTGCCTGCCAACAGGCAGTGCCTCGTAGAGGCACCACAGTGTTGGTTATCAATCACTGACCAATTACCGGAGGACTGGGGGGGTGCCCGGGAATGCATTCATTACTTGAAATCACTGCTGGCTGATATAAGGTAAGGCTTCTTTTTTTGCAGTTTAAGTAGGGTCGGCGTCGGCTGTTGGCGAAGAATTGGCCAGGTGGGCCAGTCTTCGGATATGACGACGGGGCGCGGGGGCGCAGGAATGCGTAGACGAGACGACAAGGGCAAGAGAGGGACGGCGGCCGCCGCGGCGCTTCGGCGGTGCCGGCGGGCCGTGGGCGCGCCGGTAGCACGAGCTATTTGTTGACGACAATGACTGCGCAGATGGCATCACAGATTTGCGTGTTTTTTTATTTATAGATTATGATAAACTGCCGGCGCATGCCGGCGGGCGCCCCGGCGGTTTTTCCGGCGGGGTGCCTTTGGCTGCTTGGATTCGCTGAGAAGGTCACGACGCCCGGGAGTAGCACAGGTAGCAACAGAGGCATGAAAAACAGTCGTGGCACAAGTGAACAAAGAAAGACTGGTATGCTGAAGCAGAAAATTAACGACGGCAGTGTGCGTATCGCGGTAGTCGGCCTGGGCTACGTGGGGCTGCCGCTGGCGGTGGAATTCGGCAAGAAATTCGACACGGTCGGCTTCGACATCAAGAAGGACCGGCTGGAACAGCTGCGCAAGGGCGTGGACCTCACGCTGGAGACATCGGGCGACGATCTCGCCGCCGCGACGAAGCTGCGCTACAGCGCCACGCTGGACGACCTGCGTGACCGCGATGTGTTCATTGTCACGGTGCCGACGCCGGTGGACAAGTACAACAACCCCGATCTGACGCCGCTCTATAAGTCCAGTGAAACCGTCGGCAAGGTGATGAAAAAAGGCGCCGTGGTGATCTACGAAAGCACGGTGTTCCCCGGCTGCACGGAGGAAGAATGCGTGCCCGTGCTGGAAAAAAGCAGCGGCATGGTCTTCAACCAGGACTTCTTCTGCGGCTACAGCCCCGAGCGCATCAATCCCGGCGATAAGGAACACACGCTGCTGAAGATTACGAAGATCACGGCGGGGTCCACGCCGGACATCGCCGAGGCGGTGGACGCGCTGTACAACGCGATTCTGCTCAATGGCACGCACCGCGCCAGCTGCATTAAGGTCGCGGAAGCCGCGAAGGTCATTGAGAACTCCCAGCGCGATCTCAATATCGCGTTCGTCAATGAGCTGGCGAAGATCTTCCACCTGATCGGCATCGACACCAACGAGGTGCTGGCCGCCGCCGGCACGAAGTGGAACTTCTTGCCCTTTAAGCCGGGGCTGGTCGGCGGGCACTGCATCGGGGTCGATCCGTATTATCTGACCCATAAGGCGCAGTCGCTGGGATATATGCCGGAGGTGATTCTCGCCGGTCGACGCATCAATGACGGCATGGGCAAGTACGTCGCCGCCGAGGTGGTGAAGCTGATGATCAAAAAGGGCCAGCGCGTCGCAAACGCCCGCGTGCTGCAGCTGGGCATTACGTTCAAGGAGAATTGCCCGGATATCCGTAATTCGCATGCCGTCGATGTGGTGCGGGGGCTGGAGGAATTCGGCTGTATGGTGGATGTGTTCGATCCGTGGGCGGAGCCGAAGGAGGTCGAACACGAATACGGCATGGCAACCATGAAGGATATGGTCGTCGCCGGGAAGTACGACGCAATTGTCCTGGCCGTCGCCCATAAGGAATTCGCCGCCATGGACCTGGAGCCACTCAAACGGACCGACACCGTCGTGTTCGATCTCAAAGGCGTGCTCCCCAAAGACGCCGTCGACGCCCGCCTGTGAAATACATTCTATCCACAGATTACGCAGATTAACGCAGATTATTTTGTAAAGATTGCCTGTCTGATGTAGTCAGACCAGTGATATGCAAAATCCTCTTCCGTAGGTTGATTTCCCGCTTCCCCCCCGGCGTCATGTCTTGCCGCGCAGCGGCAAGACATGACGCCATAATCTGTGTTAATCTGCGGAATCTGTGGATAAAAAAGAAAAAGAAAGATCTACTTTCATGGCACGCACGATACAAAACAGCAGGGTATTAGTCACTGGCGGCGCGGGCTTTATTGGCTCGAATCTGGTCGAGGCGCTGTTGGCGCAAGAGAATGACGTGGTCGTCTTGGACAACTTCGCGACGGGCAAAATGGAGAATCTGCTGCCCTTTGTGAAGAACAAGGCCTTTCGGCTGCTTGTCGGCGACATTCGCGACCGCGACGCCTGTCGGCGCGCGACCGACGGCGTGGACTACGTGCTGCACCAGGCCGCGCTGGGCTCCGTCCCGCGCTCGATTCAGGACCCCATGACCTCCACCGACGTGAATATCTCGGGTTTTGTGAACATGCTTTGGGCGGCGAAAGAGGCCGGTGTCAAGCGCTTTGTCTATGCGGCGAGCAGCTCCACCTACGGCGACAGCGCCACGCTGCCTAAGGTGGAGGACGTCATTGGCAAGCCGCTGTCGCCCTATGCGATCACCAAGTACGTCAATGAACTCTACGCGGCGAACTTCGGCGCGCTCTATGGCACGGAGGCCATCGGCCTGCGCTACTTCAATGTCTTCGGCCGTCGCCAGGACCCCTACGGCGCTTACGCGGCGGTGATACCGCTGTTTGTGATGAAGCTCATGAAGCACGAAAGCCCCGTGATCAATGGCGACGGCAGCTTCTCGCGCGATTATACGTACATCGCCAATGTCGTCCAGGCCAACCAACTCGCGGCCCTGGCCGACAAGCCCGGCGCCGTCAACACGGTCTACAACGTGGCCTTTGGCGAGCGCACCGATCTCAATGAGCTCTTTGCGACGCTCCGCGAGAACCTCGCCGCCTTCGATCCGGCCATCGCCAAAATCCAGGCCACCTACGGCCCCGAACGCGTCGGCGACGTCCCCCATTCGCTCGCCTGTATCGACAAAGCCCGCACCCTCCTCGGCTACGACCCCCAATTCAGCACCAAACAAGGCCTCAAAGCCGCCACCGAGTGGTACTGGCAGAACCTGCGGTGAAATGCTGCGTATAAATCAACATAAAACAAATGCTGATAACGCCAGTAGATACGCATGAATACCATCCAACAATATGTTGAATCAAAAGAGTGCACTGGATGTTTTGCATGTGCTGACATCTGTCCAAGTAATGCAATTCAGGGGCAATATATTGATGATGCGTTATACCCCATAATTGATAATGCTAGTTGCACACAATGCGGGTTATGTACAAAAGTGTGCCCAGCAAAAAAAGATTATGTTTACGAAAGAGAAAACGCCGAGGTTCAAACTTTTGCCGCATGGTCAACAGATGTAGCTTTGCGAAAGGCTGGGGCGTCAGGAGGAGTTTTTGGAGCAATTGCAAAGACATTTATTCAAAACGGCGGAGAAGTATACGGCGCAACAATTGACCAATTGAGAATAAAACATACGTCAATTAATCAAATTGAAGATATACCTCTTCTGCAAAATAGTAAATATCAACAGGGTGACTTGACAGGAATCTATAAAGAAATTTGTAAAAAATTAGAAAATAAAAAATCAGTATTATTTTCGGGGACACCTTGTCAAGTCGCAGCGTTATTGTCCTATCTAAATTGTAAAAAAGTGACAGGAGACCTCATTACTGTAGACTTTATTTGTGGTGGTTTTCCAACCGAAAAACCACTAAAATTATTTTTGCAAACGTGTAAAGAAAGCGTTCAATCAATATGTTCATTTCGTAATAAAAATCATGGCTGGAAACCACAAGGCTATAAATACGAATTTATTGGCTCTTCAGGAAACTTAGTGGGTAGATTTTTCGACGTTTTGTGCTCAGAACCAAGACAACGCCTTGTCACATGGGGGGAAAAAAGCCAGCTAATCGTACGCATAAAATAGTGTAACTTGTTGATATTCAACGATCAATTAATGTTCAAATTATGATGCCCGCCCAGCTTTCCATGTCAATTTGTATGGAAGGCAGTCGGAGCAATCTTCCGCTTCGGTGTTTCTTGTTATTGCAAGAATGCCTTCACTTTTGTTGCACCCGATCATTTTTGTGTTTCATTACCTCATGGCCACGCAATGCCCAGTCAATCACCTGACCTCGTCATTCACATTGAGCCATGGGAGTCCGCCATGAACTTGGAGTCGTTTTATCAACGCGTGATTAATCCGCCATCGCCCTGGACTGTCTCCAAGGTCGAAATTTCCGACGACAGTACCCGTGTTGACGTCTGGCTGATCCATCAGGAGCATTATCGCTTTTCGTGTCATGCCTGTCACACCCCATCACCTACTTACGACCATGCTCCGGAAAGAACCTGGCAACATCTGGACACCTGCGAGTGCAAGACCTACCTTCATGCCCGTATTCCCCGAGTTCAATGCCCCAAGCATGGGATCGTCAACAGCGACTTTCCTCTGGCTGATTCACAGATCTCAATTACATACAAGATGGAAAGCAAGTGCATCAAGACCATCCAGGCCTCCAATTTGACCGATGCGTCCGAACTAACGAGGGTGTCTTGGGACATGTTGGAAAGTATCCGCGATCGGGCCGTCAAGCGAGGGCTTGAGCGACGTGGCGATACGACGCCGGTCATCATGGGACTTGACGAGAAGCAGGTGTTTTCCAGACATCGCTATTTCACCATTATCACTGACATTGGCAATGGGAGCGTGTTTGACGTGGTGGACAAGCGGCGCATTGATGACATCAGCCCCTGGTTTGAAAAACGCAAGGAAAGTTTGAAAAACGTCCAGATCGCGGCCATGGACATGAGTGCGGGGTATGAGCGTATTGCGTCAAACTTCATGCCCAATGCCGAACTGTGTTTTGATCATTTCCATGTGATGCAGGTCGTCCAAAAGGCAGTGGACAGCACACGAAAGCAAGAACAGGCCACGATGAGCGATGAGGACAAGAAAAGCATGTTCGGAGCGCGCCATGATTTTCTGTATGGCAGGGAGAATCTTCCTGACAAAAACAAGGCCAGGTTCGAAAAAGTTAGACAGATTGCCAAGAAAACGGCGCGGGCATGGGCAATCAAGGAAAACCTTCGCGACATGTGGACAACTTGCCCCGACAAAGAAGAGACGCCGAAGTATTTCAAACACTGGTACTGGTGGGCGACGCATTCACAAATTCCGGACATGGCAAAAGCCGCCCATACGCTGAAAAACCACTTCTATGGCATAGTGGCTGCAATCGAACATGGGGTCAGCAATGCCCTGACCGAGGGGCTGAACAGCAAAATTGAGGCTGTCAAGAGAAGTGCATGTGGTTTCAAAAACAAAGAATCTTTACGCAATGCAATTCTGTTTCATTGCGGGAAACTTAACCTGCTGCCAGAGGCCGCCAACTAGCACTTGCACTCAAATTTGCAACCCACGGAATTGCCTGAAGCACCAATTTATTTTCAAAAATTCTTCTGAAAATATAATTAATGCAGGCGACAATAACATTGTATCATTTGGTTTTACAAAAAAATGTTACAAAAGGCCAAATTGTTTACAATGCCAATTTGCATATAAGGATCGATCATCGGATATAACCTTAGGTGATTTTTGGGGAGAGAAAGATTATTGCCAAGAGCATTATTTTGGTGTTTCTGCAGTATTAGTCCATACAGAAAATGGATTTTTATTATTAAAACAATCTCCAATTCAATTAAATACATGCAAATATGACAATATACTTAGCTTTAATAAAAATATTGAACAACATAAAACAGGTATCAATAAAAATATTGCACATATAGAATGGACGATTGATAATTTTTTTTATAAAAAGTTACATTTAGTTGACCACAAAGAATCTATCATTTTCTCTTTATATAAAATAATTACAAAAGTTCTATTCTATACAAATAAAGCCATTATCAATAAACAAAAAAAATAGTTTTAATTAACTTTTCGAATCAATAACATGGCAAAAGTTGGCATAGTAACATTTCATCGCTCGATAAATTATGGCGCAGTCTTACAAGCATTCGCTCTGCAAAATTTTTTAATTAAGAATGGCCATGATTGTGAATTAATTGACTATTTGCGGCCTAAAAAGGGCTATTCATCCTTTTCACAATTTCAAAAAATCTATCACGGACTATGGGAAAAAATATCCCCGCTGATTATTGGGACTGCGCGGCAAAATCGCACAAAAGCTTTTCGTGAAAAATATATGCAGATGTCTTCTGAATATTATCCATCAGCAGAAAAACTTTTGCAAGTAAAGGACGCATATTCTGTTTGCATTGCAGGCAGTGACCAAGTGTGGAATCCCATTAATACTGATAACGACTCTAATTATTTTCTTTCCTTTGCTGGTACTAAAACCAAAAAGATATCTTATGCAGCCAGCTTTGGTTTGCATATGATACCCAAAAAGTACCATGATGAGTATCGCTCCAGGCTGCTGGGGCTTGATGTAATTGGCGTTCGTGAAACCGAAGCGGTCAAGATTGTGAAAGAGCTAAGTGGTCGTGACGCAGCAATTACAGTCGACCCCACTTTTTTGCTTGAATGCGATGTTTGGGAACAGCTTGCATTAAATCCTCAAAGAAAGAAACCCTATATTTTATGTTACTATATTGTAAACAAACCCATAAATGAGCAAATGTCACGTCTTGCGCAACGAATACAACGCGAGACTGGTTGGGAAATAGTTAAGATTGGTCAACGGGAGTACCACAAATTCAACCCATTTGAAACTAACATATATAATGCCGGTCCAACAGAATTTTTAGGCCTGATGCAAAATGCCTCCATGGTCATATCAAATTCATTTCATGGCTGTGCATTTTCAATTATTTATCAGCGTCCATTTGTGTGTGTGACCAGTCGAAGGCATCATTTGAAGTCTCGTTTAGAGCAATTGATGATGACGACAGGCCTTAAGCATCAGTTACTTTACATTGAAGACGAAGACATTAATACGGCAACGGTACCAACAATAAATTATCATGATGTAAATAATGAAGTTTGTGTGCAGAAACAAGCGTCGATAGACTTTCTTTTACGCGAAGTGAGCGTATAAAAAAGGTATGATTTCTTGTGGTGTTCATATAGGATTCAGTACGTCAATTTTACGTTAAGATAGTGTTGTGAAAACGATAGTGAGAAAAAAAATACAGAAACTGTGGAGATTATCACAAGCACTATGGACGACGTCTCATACTGGCACAGCTGAGGAGATTCGCAGCAAAAAACGGTATCAGCGCGGACTTTGGACGACTGCCGCAGTGATGTCCTTTCGGGTTGCGACGTTGCTAACAGGCATATTAACTGTTCCGTTAACGCTTAAGTACCTCGGGGCAGATTTGTTTGGTGTCTGGATGGTGTTGACCAGCATTGTTGAGTTTGCGACCTTTTACGATTTTGGTCTTGGAGTAGGCTTGCGCAATATGCTGATTGAATGCGATTCGCGCAGAGACCATTTTCATGCACGCATGATCATCGTCAATGCCATGACTGCAATTTGTGCTTTAGCGGCGCTTTTGGTGTTGGCAACCCTTTTTTTGGCACCGATGCTGCCCTGGGACGTTTTGATCAAATGCAATTCACCGGAGGCCAGAGAGCAAATTTTGCCTGGTGTGCGGGCGGTGATGATAGCGTTCGCGATAAGCTTACCAGCAACGCAGCTGCTAAATGTGACGGTTGCCTACCAACGGGGGTATTTGGGGTACGGCTGTTATCTCGTTGGCCGGCTTATCGGTTTTGGCTTCATTGTTATATGTGTAGTCTATAAGCTGCCTTTTTGGTTACTTGCTGGTGGCTACATTGCCATTCCAAATTTTGCTTTGTTAATTGGCTGGCTCGTTTTTATAGTCAAAGTTCCAGTGTTGCGGCCATGGGGCGTCATGCCATCTCTGGGAGTGATCCGGCAGCTTTTCACTATTGGAATTTGGGTAGTTGTTCACCAACTGAGTTTCACCTTAACCAATGCAAGTATCGTTATCCTAATTGGCAACACGATTGGCGCAAGCGCTACCGTTCCTTACTCAGTGACGCAAAAGTTATTAAGTGTCCTGTCAATTTTTCCGCAGGCATTTCGCACTGGTATTTACGCGGCCATGGGAGAAGCGTGGCATTCTGGAGACAAGCAGTGGATGAAAAAAAATATCCACAAGACCTTCTGGCTACTGATGGTGACGACCTGGCTGCCGATTATCCCGATTGTTCTGGCGGGACGTTTTATCATCACGCATTGGACCAGGAGTCCTGAAGCGTTGCCTTCACTCGTGCTACTCGTTGCTTGCGGTTTTAGCATTGGGGCATCGGTAGCCAGTAGCATCTATGGCGGTTTCGTGCTGGCTATCAATCATGTTCGCTTCGCGGCGTTGGTCAAGCTGGCTGCGGGATTGGTGGTCGTGTCCTTTGGTTTCTGCCTCGGCAAGAGCACACAATCTGTGGCAGCCATTGTTTTCGCACAGTTTGTTTTTGGCTTGGCCATTCCAGCAACGATATATCGACATTACATTATGTGTCGCGTTAAATACTTATGACATAGACATATTATTATCGCGTACTACATGTTTTTGTAGTAAAGTCATAAATTCAACAGAACGCTTTTACTACATTGACTAACAAATATTATATGCAGTATTTCAAATTGGTAAGATCATAACATGATATTAATTACCTATTTTACGCTTGTAATTATAGCTATAATGTCGCTTATTGCTTGTTATTCAGCACCTTCATACGTATCTCGATTTTATCTATGGATGTCAATTATTTGCGGTTTTATTTGTTTATTGTGTTATATACCTAGTTTTTATCAGCATGTAAAAAAGAGATGTTATGCGTTACCATCTTTAATTTTTATCATCTCTTATTTGGTGGTGGGATATCAAGCTTATTTGTTAGATAATCTTGGTTATGATCAGTTTAATAACGCAGCCTTTTTTTGGCGTTCGGGAACGACAGCAAGTTACTCTGCTTCGCTGGTGACACTTGGATTTGTTTTTTTTGTGCTCGGATATGTAGTGTGTGCGCATGGCTTTTTGTCTTCTCCAAAACAACAACTTGAAGTCATTGTTAAAAAAAATGAAGAATCAAAGTTCCGATATGGTTATCCTATTCTTATAGCAATGAACACAGTTGCTTTTTGCCTATATCTTTTTTCTGTAAGAGCTGCCTTTTGGTCTGGTACTTTTGGCCGAAGTCAGCAGAGTGGCTTGGCTAATTTTTCATATCTTATTTTTTTTACTTCTAGTCTATGTTGTTGTGTAATTAATCAATATCCTCTTTATTGCGGGTCTAAAAACAGTTATTCACTTTTTCATTATTTTCGAAAAACAGGGACTTATTTATTTATCACCACTCATTTCATTGCGTTAATGAGTCTTAGGATGGGTGATCGCGGTCCATTTATTTACCTGTTGTTAATGTTTTGGGGTATTTACATTACCCAGATGAAGTTGCGTTATTGCATTATCAGCCTGATTTTAGCCGCATCTCTCCTTGCGATCATAGGCGAGGCTCGTCTTTATTACGATTTACCCTTGAGTCAGAAGGTTATGGCTGCTCTTACTGAACGGCAGCAGTCAGGAGCTCAAGAAGCTCCTTTGGCGTTAACGCGGCAATTGTCCAGGAGTTTTTCCTGTTTGCACATATTGACTGAAGAGGTACCGAAAAACTACCCTTTTTATTACGGTTGGAATTTCTTTTTTAATGGTATTGCCAGTATTGTGCCAGGACTTCGGACTTTATTGAACAACTACGTTTACAGCCGCGCGCCTGCCAATTCGAGTGACTGGTTGATCACTCACGCCGTTCTTGGCGACAATCCTCCTTTTGGCATGGGGAGCCACGTCATAGCTGATGCCTATCTTGATTTTGGGGTGGTTTCAGTGATTGTTATTATGTTCATACTTGGGTATCTCATGGCGAAGGCTGACATCGTATTCTCTGCACGCAGTAGCGGCATGTACGCATTAGCTGCGTCGGCGATCCTGCTCGTGTATGCTGTCTACATCCCTCGTGCTTGTGTCGTCACCTTTCCTCGATATGCGGTTTTTTGTGTTTTGTTTTTATTCATCGCGTCGCGCAAGCGCTTTGGTTTTGGACGTGGTGTAGCAACCAACGCGCAAGCGCCACTAGTTTTACCGACGATTGAGGAAACGCAGCCCGACGCTAGAGATGGTGCTGGTGAAGGGGGCGACAAAGCCGAGGGAACTGGAGATGCGGAACACTCTGCGGGCGAAGGTGGGGGGCATCATGAAGAGGTGTCCGGCACTGACGCCGTGACTGGCAAGACCACAGCCTGAGACGGGTTTGTGAGGATGAGGCATTTACCGATGTGCTTTTGTCGTCCATCTGCTAGCACCCGCAAAATACAGTTGGCCATGAGACCAACTTTTGTTTACGTAAAATTATGAATGCACTTATAGTCACTTGCGCACATGTCTTTCAGGACGCCCAGGGCGATTATTACACGCCTTCGATTCACAGTTACGTTTTTTTTCAACGTTACTTGGCTGTCTTTGAAAAGGTGACCGTAGTTGCCAGGAGGCATCCCGGTACAATTGACCATACAGACAAGCTTTTGAAAGTAAGTGGCCCTGGCTTAACTGTGCATGAAATCACTTGGTATCACGGACTGAAGGATTTGATAAAGAAGAGCTTTTTGGTGTTGCGAGATTTTCGGCTCGCTGCCAAGGGTGCGGACTGCGTGATCTTCCGCGTGCCGCAGATGGAGTCATATCTTTCCTTTTTGGTGACGAAGATAGGACGCAAGCCATATGCCGTAGAGGTGGTCGGTGATCCAATGGACTGGACTATGCTCTCGGGGCTTTGGAAGCGGCTCAACGTCAAGATGCTGCTTTGGATGACTCGTCAGGCCGACGCAGTCGCCTATGTCAGCCAAGTGCTGGAAAAACGGTATCCGGCAGTTTCTGCAGGTCACGTCGCATACTACTCCAGTGTCGATCTGCCCGATGAGGTTGTATGTGAGCCACGCCATTACGACGGTCAGCTGTCTCAGCGTCCCTTCACTCTGATTCACATCACCAATGGCATAGAAAATGACAGTAAAGGGCACCGGACATTTATCCGTGCCATTAAAATATGCAATGATCTCGGAGCAAATGTTCGCGGGATAATTGTTGGTGATGGGTCTTATCTCAGTAGATATCAAAAGCTAGCAGTGGATTTGGATATAATGCACCAAATTGATTTCACTGGTAGAATTCATTCTCGCGAAAAGATTTTTGCGTTATTGTCGACTGCGGATATGATGGTGCTGCCTTCAGAGACTGAGGGATTGCCGCGGGTGGTCATTGAGGCTCAGGCGACTGGCTTGCCATGCCTGTCCACGCCAGTCGGTGGCGTGCCGGAGATATTGCCGCCAAGCTGCCTTTTTTCCCCTGAGGACGCAGATGGCTTTGCTCGTCGCATATGCGCATGTATTGCCAATCCCTCAGAGCTGAGTGAGTTGAGCCGTCAAAGTGTTGCTACTGCCAAGAAGTTTACGAAGAGCCAATTAACTCCTGTACGCACAGCCATGTACCGGCATTTGTGTGACAGGGCTAGCAGCGTATTGAGATAATGAGTAAGCGTGTTCTGCTAATATCGGCGGTATTTCCGCCTGAGCCGGTTGTGTCTGCGACTCTAGCGATGGATTTATATCGTGAGTTGACGTCACAAGGACATCAAGTTCAGGTGTTGTGCCCCCGTCCCAGCCGTCCGATGGGATTTGCGTTTTCTGATGGCGTTGCGGCAAATGTCAACGTGTGCCATTTGCCCTCGTATTTTGCGCCGGGGCCCAACCCCTTGAAACGGCTTTGGGAGAGCATCAGTTTTGGCTGGCATTGCTATCGGTTCATCAAGGCGGCTCAAGCAAAATACGATCTCGTTTATCTGAATTCCTGGCCCCTTTTTTCCCAGGCGTTCATCGTCAAGGCCTGTGTTCAGGGCGGCATGCCCAGTGCAGTGCATGTTCAGGACATGTACCCGGAATCCTTGATAAACAAGCTACCGTCCTGGCTTGGTCGCCTGGTATCGGTGCTGCTTATGCCGATTGATCGTTACGTTCTTTCGCGCGCGAACCGCGTTATCGTTATTTCCGCGAAGATGAAGGACTATTTGCGGGCGACACGTCATCTGCCTGAAGAAAAAATGGTCACGGTGATCAACTGGCAGGATGAAAGCCCCTTCATTTCGTACCGGCCGGCTGGCGAGGCCCTGCCTGGTGAAGAAAAGCTGACTTTTATGTATTGCGGGAATGTCGGCCCGGTAGCTGGGATAGACGTTCTGATTGATGGTTTTGCTCAGGCTGGGATGGTCCAGGCGCGCTTGGTCATTGCCGGTAGCGGCAGCTACCGGGATGCGTATGTCGCGCACGCGAGAAAGTATCCGGGCTGTGATATCCAATTTTGGGATGTTCCAGCTGGTAAAGTCCCCGAAATGCAGAGCCGTGCCGACGTGATGCTGTTGCCCTTGCGCAAAGGCGCCGCTGCCAGTTCGATACCATCCAAGTTGCCGGCATATATGTTTTCAGCGAAGGCGGTACTAGCCGCGCTTGACGGCGACAGCGATACTGCGGGGGCTATTCGTGCGGCCGATTGTGGTGTTATCTGCCCACCCGAATCGCCCGAGGCCATTGCCGAGGCGATGTGCCGTATCGCACAAAGCCCCCGTGAGCAGTTGGATCGCTGGGGACATAATGGCCGGCAATACGCATTGGCGCATTTTACCCGCTCCAAAAATCTCCGCGTGTTGATGGACACTCTGATTAACCTCGCTTAGGTGAAAACATGCCCGTAAGACCGGCGTTGGCCAAAGATATTGAAACGATTGTTGACGTGCATCTCCAGGCTTTCCCGCATTTTTTTCTCAGCAGTCTCGGGCCGGAATTTTTAGCTTGTTACTATCATTCAGTCATGACCGCTCCTGATGGTTTGCTGCTAACCTCATTCGATGGCGACTCTGGAAAGGTGACGGCGTTTTGCGCGGCGACGACGTTATCTCGAGGTTTTCACCGGCGTTTGGTGAAGGCCCGGTTCGTGACCTACGTGTTAATTAGCCTCAGATTATTGTTTACGCGGCCGCGGGCCTTGTTGCGGCTGGCGTACAACATGTCGAAGACAGGCGATACCGACGGCGATCGGCAGGACTACGCCGAATTGTTGTCCATCGCTTCGCATCCTCATGCTCAGAAGAGAGGTGCTGGGACTGCGCTGCTTACGGAACTAAAAAGCGAATTGGCGCGGCGTGGTTGTGGTGTTCTTTCGTTGACAACCGATGCGGAGGGAAACGAGGCAACACTGGCATTTTATCGTAAAAATGGTTTTGACATTACCAACACGTTTGTTGCGTATCCCAAGCGGCGGATGTTCCGTATGGCAACGAGGTTGACAACATGACAAGCATACCCTTTTCCCTTCCGGTCATTGACCAGCCGGTTATCGACGAAATGATGGACACACTCACTCGTACTGGCTGGTTGACCAGCGGCCCCAAGGTACGGGCTTTGGAAGAGGAGATTGCCAAATTCATTGGCAACCCACGGGTTTTGTGTGTGAATTCCTGGACTTCGGGCGCCATGCTGATGATGCGCTGGTTCAATGTCGGTCCTGGCGATGAAGTGATTGTGCCGGCCTACACCTACACAGCAACGGCGCTGTGCGCGATGAATATGGGCGCCACGCCCGTGATGGTCGATGTCAAGGACGATTTCACCATTGATCCGGCGAAGATCAAGGCGGCGGTGACTGAACGCACCAAGATGATTTTGCCGGTTGACATCGGGGGGTATCCCTGTGATTATGACGCAATTGCCGATGTTCTTGCTGATCCCGAGCTGCGCGGAAAATTTCGTGCTAATGGCAAGCGCCAGGAGACCTTGGGCCGGATATTAGTGCTGGCAGATGCGGCGCATTCGTTAGGCGCGACCTACAGGGGCAGGGCCTGTGGCACGATTGCGGACGTCACGGTTTTTTCGCTGCACTCGGTGAAGAATATCACGACCGGTGAGGGCGGAGCCATTGCTTTGAGTCTGCCGGATGGCTTTGACCACGATGCCGAGTACAAATACCTCCGTGTGATGTCCCTTAACGGGCAGACCAAGAGTGCCTTTGAGAAGAATCAGCCTGGAGCTTGGCGTTACGATATCATTGACCAGGGCTTGAAGGTCAATATGCCGGACCTTTGCGCGACAGTGGGCTTGGCGCAGATGCGGCGATACAAAGACTCGTTGTTGCCGGAGCGCAAGGCAATCTTCAAGTACTATGTGGATTTCTTTTCACGCTTTGACTGGGCAGTACTGCCGCCGGCCGGGAGCGCCGATGGCACCGAGAGCTCATATCACCTGTTTCTGTTACGCGTACGGGGTTTTGACGAGGCGCGGCGCGATCGCATGATTCAGCTTATCAGCGAGACCGGCGTGGGTGTGAATGTCCATTACATCCCCATGGCTATGCTCACGCTGTTTCGTAATCGCGGCTATCGCATTAAAGACTATCCGCATTGTTTTGACCTCTACCAGAATGAAATCAGCCTGCCCATCTATAACAAATTAAGCGAGGAGAAACTTGCTGTCATCTGCCAGAGTGTCGCCGATGCGTATCAAGAAACTGTGAAAGGCTGATATGTACCCACTATGCAAAAAAGCATTTGACTTGCTGCTGGCTGTCGTTGTCTGTTTCTGCATCTTGTGGATCCTATTGCCATGCATCTTAATCCTGTGGTGTACGGGGGAGCATGAAATTTGGTATTTTCAGAAACGGGTGGGCTACAAGAATAAACGCTTCAACATCTTCAAGTTTGCGACCATGCTGAAGAATTCGCCCAACATGGGCACCGGCAGCCTGACCACCCGTGGTGATCCACGGGTACTGCCTTTCGGTCGTTTCTTGCGCAAGACCAAGATCAATGAGCTGCCGCAGATCTTCAATGTCATGAATGGCAGCATGAGCATGGTCGGGCCGCGGCCGCAGATGGAGGACGATTTCTATCGTTATCCGCAGCATGTGCAGGAGAAGATTTACGACTCGGTACCGGGCATCACGGGCATTGGCTCGGTGATCTTCCGCGATGAAGAGGAGTATCTGTCGGCGCCGGGCGTGGATCCTATCGCCTTCTATACGGAAAAAATCGCGCCCTATAAGGGCGAGGTGGAGCTGTGGTATTTGGCGAACAAGTCGCTGTGGGTGGATATCAAGCTGATTGTTCTCACCGCGTGGGTGATCATTGTCCCTCGGAGCCAGGCGCCCTTCCGCTGGTTCAAGAATCTGCCGCCCAAGCCCGAGTGGATGGACTGACAAGACTTTGCCCTGTTGTCCACGCCGCGCTTGCGCGGCATCAAGAGGCATGAAACCTACCGCATGCGGCACCCCTCTTGTAGACACTGGTATGTCACGCGCTTTCAGCGCTTTGGCTGGTGGTTGATCTCTACCCAGGGCGGCGCACGCCTTCGGCGTTGCTTGCCCTGGGCTGGTATGTTTCGCGCTTTCAGCGCTTCTGCCCCTTCGCGGCGGTGAAATACCGCGACGGATATTAGGCGTACCAGGGCGGCATCCTGGGCTGGTATGTCACGTCCTTTCAGCGCTTTGGCTGGGAGGTGATCTCTACCCAGGGCGGCGCACGCCTTCGGCGTTGCTTGCCCTGGGCTGGACTGCTTCGCGCTTTCAGCGCTTCTGCCCCTTCGCGGCGGTGAAATACCGCGATGGATATTAGGCGTACCAGGGCGGCATCCTGGGCTGGTATGTTTCGCGCCTTTGGCGCTTCTGCCCCTTCGGGGCGATGAAATACCGCGACGGATACATGGTTATGCGCCTACGGCGCAGTAGCCTTTCGACCGCCATGGCAAAGGGCGACCAATTGGAATAACAACGGGAGCGACGTAGCATGCTGAATGTGAGCAAATTTATCTCTGAGCACATTACCGGTCGGGCGCAGAGCATGTTTCTGGCGGATATTGATGCGCATCGCGACGAGTTGCGCGCGGCCATTGCGGGCAAGCGGGTGTTGGTGATTGGCGGCGCCGGGACGATCGGGTCGTCATATATTCGCGCGCTGCTGCCTTTCCAGCCGGCGCAGCTGGTGGTGGTGGACCTGAGCGAGAATGGGCTCACCGAGCTGACCAGGGATTTGCGTTCGACCTGCGGGATGTTTGTGCCGGAGGACTACCGGACCTACCCGATTAGCTTCGCTGACCCGGTCTTCGCCAAGGTCTTCAAGAACAACGGCGGTTTTGATATCGTCGCCAATTTCTCGGCGCACAAGCACGTTCGCAGCGAGAAGGACGCGTATTCGGTGCAGGCACTGTTGGAGAACAACGTCCTGCGGGCGCGAGGCCTGCTGGAGATGCTGGTGGAACGGCCGCCGGAGCACTTTTTCTGCGTGTCGACGGACAAAGCGGCCAACCCGGTGAACATCATGGGCGCGAGCAAGCGCGTGATGGAAGATATGATCATGGCCTACTCGGACCGCTTCAAGGTCACGACCGCGCGTTTTGCGAATGTGGCCTTTTCCAATGGCAGTCTTCTGGCGGGCTTTCTTGAGCGACTGATGAAAAAGCAGCCATTGAGCGCGCCGAATGACGTCAAACGCTATTTTGTGTCGCCTGAGGAAAGCGGGCAGATATGTATGTTGGCCTGCATGCTCGGGCGCAGCCGCGAGATATTTTTCCCCAAGCTTGGCGAAGAGCAGATGAAGACCTTCTCCACGATTGCGGATGCGTTCCTGCAGTCGCTGGGCTACGAGGTCAAGACCTGCACGTCGGAAGAAGAGGCCCGGCAGTTCGCTGCGGCCATGCCCGATGACAGCAAGGTTTATCCGGTCTATTACTTCGCGTCGGATACTACCGGCGAAAAGAGCTTTGAGGAATTCTACACCGGCGACGAGCAGGTGAATATGCGGCGCTTTGCGGCGCTCGGTGTCATTGAGAGCGTCAAGGCCCGGCCTGTGAGCGAGCTGCAGGCGTTTTTCGCCAGCATGCGCGGGCTGCTAGACCGCGACGATGTTACCAAGGCCGAAATAGTCCAGGCCATCCAGCAGTTCATCCCGAACTTCGAACACGTCGAAAAAGGCAAGAACCTCGACCAGAAGATGTGAGGGGGAGGGCGGGTGCGAGAAGGGGAGAAAAGTGAACATTTCATTTCGGGACAAACCCGCGAATGAACATCAAAAGAACAGGATGGCGATGAAGCGAGCATTAATTAGTGGGATTACGGGTCAGGACGGGTCGTATTTGGCGGAGTTGCTGATGGCGAAGGGCTATGAGGTGCATGGCATCATTCGTCGGGCGAGCACCTTCAATACGGGTCGGATTGACCATCTTTACAAAGATCCGCATCTGGAGGGTGTGCAGCTGTTTTTGCACTACGGCGATCTGACGGACTCGAGCAATCTGAACCGGACGTTGGAGAAAATCCACCCGGACGAGATCTACAATCTCGGCGCGCAGAGTCATGTGCAGGTGTCGTTTGAGGTACCGGAGTACACGGCGGAGTCGGACGCGCTGGGGGTTCTGCGGATACTGGACGCGATTCGTTCGACGGGGGTGCCGGCGCGTTTTTATCAGGCATCGACATCGGAGCTCTTTGGCAAGGTGCAGGAAGTGCCGCAGAGCGAGACCACGCCCTTTTATCCGCGCAGTCCTTATGCGGTGGCGAAGCAGTACGGCTTTTGGATCACCAAGAACTATCGCGAGGCATATGGCCTGCATGCGTCCAATGGCATATTGTTCAATCACGAGTCGCCGCGGCGCGGCGAGACCTTCGTGACGCGGAAGATCACCATGGCGGCCGCGCGGATACATCGCGGGCTGCAGGAGTGCTTCTACATGGGCAATATCGACGCGCGCCGTGACTGGGGCTACGCGAAGGATTACGTCAAGATCATGTGGCTGATGCTGCAGCAGGAGAAGCCCGATGACTACGTGATTGCGACGGGCGAGATGCACACGGTCCGGGAGTTTATTGAGAAGACTTTTGCGCATCTCGGGCGGGGCATAGAGTGGCGGGGCAAGGGCGTGGAGGAAGTCGGCGTGGATACCACGACGGGCAAGGTGGTGATGCGTGTCGACCCGCGCTATTTTCGGCCGGCGGAAGTCGAGCAGCTGCTGGGTAATCCGGCGAAAGCCAAGCGCGACTTGGGATGGGAGCCGGCGGTCAAATTTGACGAGTTGGTGAAGATCATGATCGAGGGCGACCTGCGCTTGTTGGACGACCCGAATTACGAAATAGGGTTCTAATCATGGACAAGAACGCCAAGATATTTGTGGCTGGCCATCGCGGGATGGTCGGCAGCGCGGTGTGTCGGCGGTTGGCGGCGGCGGGCTATGGGAATGTCGTGGTGCGGAGCCACGCCGAGCTGGAATTGCGCGACCAGCAGGCCGTGCGGGCCTTTTTTGCGGCTGAGCGGCCGGACTATGTCGTGCTGGCGAGCGCGCGAGTCGGCGGCATTATGGCCAACCAAAGCTACAAGGCGGAATTTTTGCTGGAGAATCTCGAGATACAGAACAACGTGATTATGGAGAGCTATAAGCACGACGTCAAGAAGCTGTGTTTTTTGGGATCGAGCTGCATTTATCCGCGGGAAGCGCCGCAGCCGATCAAGGAGGAGTACCTGCTGACTGGGCCGCTGGAGCCGACCAACGAGGGCTACGCGCTGGCGAAAATCGCCGGCTATAAGCTCTGTCTGTATTTGAGCGAGCAGTACGGCTTCAAGACGGTGAGTCTCATGCCATGCAATCTCTACGGCACCAATGACAACTACGACCCGCAGCACTCGCATGTCTTCCCGGCGCTGATTCGGCGCTTCGTAGAGGCGGCACGGGACGGCCGGCCCGACGTGGTACTGTGGGGAACAGGACGGCCCCTGCGGGAATTCCTCCATGTCGATGATGTGGCCATGGCCGTGTTGTTCTTTATGGAGAAGCATGAGGATCCGAACGTGGTCAATGTCGGTTACGGCAGCGATGTGACCATACGCGAGCTGGCGGAGAAGATCGCCCGCGCGGCGGGTTTCCAGGGACGCGTAGCCTGGGATAGTAGCAAGCCCGACGGGATGTACCGGAAGCTGATGGACTCGTCGAAGGCGCGGCAGTTGGGGTGGGCGCCGACGGTGTCGCTGGACAACGGGATCAGGCAGACTATAGAGGAATTCCGCGCGCTGCATAGTGGGTGACATGGGCGCAGGGCACAGGGGCGCAGCCCGGGGAAATTTTAGACGAAACATGGCAGCCACCGCCGACGCAAAGCAAGCGTTGGCGGTGGCTGCTTTTTTTATCCGCAGATTGCGCAGATAAGCGCAGATTGTTGGGCGTCGCGGTGGAGTGTGGCGCCCTCCGGGCGATGTTCTATGTTGTTGGTATACACCGGTTTGCGGCCCAATCTGGGCGCCTCGCCCGGGGTTATGCATGGTGCGGCCTTTCGGGCCGAATTTGGCTTTAGCCTCGCGCATTTTTTCAGCCTTTCGGGCCGAATTTGGCTTTAGCCTCGCGCATTTATTCAGCCTTTCGGGCCGAAAACTGCCGTCTCGGCGGCAATCATCCTGGCGAGGCGGATATTGTGGGTGAATTCGTTTAGGCGGCAGATGTCGGGGGTGAGGGCGGTGATAGGCTGGTTATTGTGGCGGAGGCCGTCGAGGAGCATATCTTCGCAGCGGTGGTCGGCGTCGAAGCCGAGGAATGCCAGGTGGAATGGCTGGCGGCCGGTCAGGGCGATATTCTGGTAGGTGAAGCGGCGGTTTTTGCCGCGGCGGGTGCCGCCGGCGGAGTATTCGTGATGGAAGCAGACGTGGGCCATGATGACGGGGGGGACGTAGTCGTGGTTGCGCGGTTGGTCGTGGTAGCGTTCGGCGTCGGCGCGTTGGATCAGCGGCTGGTCGATGACGTCATCGAAATGGATAGTGATATTGCGGTAAGTGACGTCGTGGACATCGGCGTAGTCCACATTCATGCAGTCGAGGACGGGGCCGGTGACGTGGATGATCTGGCAGTCGGAGAAGAGGATGTCGCAGATTTCATCGGCGCGGGTTTCGGCGCCGATTTCGAGGCATTTGCCCCAGTCATTCCAGATGGTGCAGTCGTGGACGCGGATATTGCGCGCGTTCTGGGCGTGGCGGGCGTTGAGGTCGTTGTGTTCGTGGGGGTAGAAATCGTAGCCCTTGATGCAGATGCTGTCGTCGTAAGTGCGGAGGAAACAGTGGTCGATGTCGACATTTTCGCAGTTGTGCATGTCGATACCATCGGAGTTGTAGCGCCAACAGCCGATGATTTTGACGTTGCGGATGGTGAGGTTGCGGCAGGCCGATGGTCGGATGTTGTAGACTAGTGAGTCGCGGATGGTGATGCCGTCGATGAGGATATTTTCGCAGGAGTCCAGCTGGATGCAGTGGCGGCGGAAGGCGTTGCCGACATCGACCGAGCCGTCGCCGAGGGGGATTGCCCGCAGGATTTGCTCGCAGTTGCGGCTGTTGTCGAGGATGCCGCGGCCGATGATGCGGATGTTCTTGGCGGTTACGGCCTGGACGCAGGCGTAGAGGACCGCGCCGGCGTCGATGAAGAGCGTCTGGTTGTCTTTGAGGGTGATCAGGCCGGCGTCGTGTTCGCCGGGGCCGAAGTAGAGGACGTCGGGGCCGTCGGGGCGCAGGTCGTCGTGCGCGGGAGGATCGGCGAAAATGTGCAGGGCGCCCTGGCGGCCGAATGGCTCGAGGGTGAAGTAGGCAGGTTTTTCCAGGCGGAAGCGGATGAAGCCATCGGCGGAAAAGGTCGGGGTGATGCCGAGGGTGGCAGGGCGCACGGCGAGGCGGTCGGGGTGAGCGCATGGGCGCTTGGGGCGGACGGCGATATCGACGGCTGCGTCGGTGGCAAAGGACGCGAAGTTGATGAGCTCGGATTGGTCGCGCTGGCGTTGCCGGCCCGGCCAGCGGCGATTGAAGGGACAGGCTGAGACGCGGGCCGTGTTGAGGTCGATACGCTGGCCGTTGATCAGGACGTCGTAGTCGTCGCACGGCTCGGGCAGCGGCTGCACGGGGTAGATGCTGAGCATGGAGTGTCCTTTGGTGGGGGGAGGGCGGAGATGTGCTCGGGGAAGAAGGCAGGGAAGCAATATAGACCGTTTACTGATATCATGTATCTGGTGAATGTGGTGTGCGGGGCCACACTTGCCGGGGGCTGCTGATGTTTTGGCATTGGTGGTCTGAGGTCGTATACTAATCGGGCTGTTTGCTGTATGGTGGTGGTGGTTTTTTCCCCTCGTAAGGAGGTGCTGGTTATGAAGACGGCGTATTGGGTGGTGGTGCTGGGTGGGTGGGTGTCGGCGACGGCGGTATTTGGCCAGGCGTTGGTTGGTGGGGTGAATGAGCTGGCGGCGTGGCCGAAGAATGGGCCGCTGCTGGTGGAGATGGCCGACCTGAAACTGAATTTGCTGGAGGAGGACCGCGCGGGCTTCAATGCGCTGCAGCGGAATTTTGGCGTTGAGCAGCTGGCGGGGCGGATTGTGCACATGAGCGCCGAGGTGCGCGGCGAGGATATTCTGCAGGGCACGCGGCCGTACTACGGGGCAAAAATCCAGGTGGACGCAACGACCGGCAAGGGCCCGCTCAACTATGGCTTGCCCATACCGCTGGGGACATTCGACTGGCGCAGGGTGGAGCGGACGGATTATTATCCGGCCGATTTGCAGCGGGCCGCGCTTAGCGTGGGATTTCAGGAATCGGCGGGGACCCTGTGGCTGCGGAATTTTCGGGTGGATGTGTTGGGATGGCCGATCAGTATCGCGGCGGCGGCGAATATGGGCTATGTGGATGACGTGGCGGGCGACGGGCAGGGCGGGTGGGCGGATCAGGGGCCGGAAAATGACGCGCGGGTATTGGTGCCATTGCTCAAGGCGCTGACCTACGAGGGCCTGCCCTTTATGCCGGAAGTGGGCGAGAAGGCCGTGCTGGTAATGCGGTCGCCAAAATTTCCGGCCGGGCTGCCGGCGGCGATGGTGGCAGTGAAGGCGCCAGGGCCGGCGCGATTTCTGTATGTGCTGCATGCGCTGAGCCGGGGGACGCCAGAAGGCACGGCCGGCGTAGGGATGATCACGGTGGTGGGCGACGAGGGGCGGAGTCAGCAGTTTGTGGTGCGCGAAAATGTGGACGTCGGGAACTGGCAGGAGCCACAACCCGTGGGCAATGGCAGGGTGGTGCTTAAAGCACAGCGGGCAGACGGCGGCGAAAACGGGCTCTATGCGTCGAAATTTGCGCTGAATGCCGATCTGGGAAATATCTGCGAGCTGCGCTTTATCGCGCAGTCGGAGCGCGCAGTGTGGATCGTCGTGGCGGTGACGGCATCGGATATGCCATAAGGGAGGGTTTTGTGGGGGAGGGGAAGGGTCGAGACCCTTCCCCTCCCCCACGCCCCCTCTCTATCCCATCTCAGGCGGCGTGTCTCGCGCCGCCGCTGCGCGGCGCCGCCGAGCCACGTCGCCGGGTGGGGAGGTTTTTGCGGGGGAATGGTTTTGCGAGGGAGGGAAAGGGTCGTTGACCCTTTCCCTCCCTCGCGCTCCCTCCCTATCCCATCTCAGGCGTCGTGTCTTGCCGCTGACGCGGCAAGTCGCGCCGCCGGGTGCGTAGGGGCGGACCTATGTGTCCGCCCTGTTTTTGCCTCACGCGAAGGCGCGAAGGCGCGAAGAAGATTTTTTATCCACAGATTACGCAGATTAGCGCAGATTTGGGCGGTGTGTCTTGCCGCTGCGCGGCAAGTCGCGCCGCCGGTGGGGGATATTTTTTGCCTCACGCGAAGGCGCGAAGGCGCGAAGAAGATTTTTTATCCACAGATTACGCAGATTAGCGCAGATTTGGGCGGTGTGTCTTGCCGCTGCGCGGCAAGTCGCGCCGCCGGTGGGGAGAATTTTTTCCTCACGCGAAGGCGCGAAGGCGCGAAGAAGATTTTTTTATCCGCAGATTACGCAGATTAGCGCAGATTTGGGCGGTGTGTCTTGCCGCTGCGCGGCAAGTCGCGCCGCCGGGTGCGTAGGGGCGCGAAGTCTGTAGCCGCACGGCATGCCGTGCGGCACGCGAAGGCGCGAAGGCGCGAAGGCGCGAAGAAGGCAAGCACGGGGCTGCGTCCCGTGCTTGGGTAAGACAGGCAGGTTTATAGATGATCGGACGGATCGGACGGATCAGACGGATCAAGTAGACTGATCGGTCCGATCGGTCCGATCCGTCCGATCCGTCCGCGAAAAAGACCGATGATCGGTCCGATCCGTCCGATCCGTCCGCGAAAAAGACCGACGATCGGTCCGATCGGTCCGATCAGTCCGCGAAAAAGACCGATGATCGGTCCGATAACGAAAAACGAAAGGAGCTGGGTGATGTTTACGGCGGCAGCGAAGATTGATGTGCGGGCGATGGTGGTGGAGTCGGGTGGCGAGCGGGTGTCGGCGGCGCCGTTGGTGGTGCGGAACCAGACGGGCAAGATCGTGCTGGCATTGCCGAAGAGCGCGGCGGGCTATCGCTGGCACGAAGACGACTATCTGATTATCGACTGCGAGGCCCAGCAGAACTCGAAGGCGAATGTCAAATACGAATTTAAGATAGGCGACAAGCTTTTCACGCTGGGATACTACCTGGTGCCGAAGCGGCGGGTGAAGATGGCCATACAGCTGGTGGAACTGGCGTCGCGACGGTGGTTTTTGCAGACGCGGCCGGGCGCCATGAAGGGCCATGTTTCCGGCAGCCCGACCCATATCGACAAGGTCGATGAAGTGCGGATCACGCTGGAAAAAGGTCGCGAGCCGCAGTCGTTTACGCTCTACGACGCATATCTGAGCCGCGAATTGCCGGATTTCACCGTCAAGGGCGAGCCGATGGTGGATCAATTCGGGCAGTGGAAGGACATGGACTGGGCAGGGAAGGTCAAGGACGAGGCCGCGATGGTCGGGTTCCTGCGGGCTGAATACGACCGGGCGTTGCGCGATCACGACTATCCCGGCGATGAATTCAGTCGCTATGGCGGCTGGACCAAGAAGCGCTTCGAGGCGCGGGGGTTCTTCTACAAACTGCACGATGGCCGGCGCTGGTGGCTGGTGGATCCCGATGGCTGCGCCTTTTTCAGCAACGGCGTGTGCTATGGATCGCGCATGGGCGTGCATGGCTTTGTCGATGGCATGGAGGACCTGTTTGATTTCCTGCCGCCGAAAGACGACCCGGTCTTCAAGGACGCGTGGACGACTGCCGACCAGATCCCGGAATTCGTCAAGCGCAATGGCGCTGAGGCCGGCAAAGGCCGCTATATGTTCAATTTTGCGCGTGCGAATATGATCCGGGCCTTTGGCGACAAGTGGTGGGACGCGTGGGTGACGATCAATGCCGCGCGCCTGAAACGCTGGGGCTTCAACACGATCAGCGTCTGCGTGAACAACTACTTCGATGAACGGGCCGAGGACTACCTCAAGAAGGCCGGAGTGCCTTTTACCTGGACGCTGAAGTGCTTCCCGAAAACCCGTGAGATGGTCTTCCGGGACTTCCCCGATGTGTTCTCGCCTGAATACGCCATGCTGTGCCAGGATTTTGCGCAGCAGATCGTGGCCTTCAAGGACAATCCGTACTTCATCGGGTACTTCATCAACAACGAGCCGGAATGGCTGGTGCAATGGACGACGAATCCGGCGGAACAGCTGCTGCGCAAAGGGCCGGAATGCGTCAGCAAGGGCGTGCTGGTCGAATTCATGAAAGGGGCATACGCGGGAAATATCGCGGCGCTCAATGCTGCGTGGGCGACGGCATTTGGCAGCTTCGACGAGCTGGCGGCGCCCTATGCCGGTGTGGACGAACTCAACGCCGCAGCGCGCGCCGACTTGCGCAAATTCCGCGCGCGGATGATCGAGGAGTACGTGCGCGTGCCGACCAGCGCGCTCAAGGCGGTGTGCCCGAATGCGCTGAATCTGGGCATGCGCTATGCGTCGGTCACTGAAAATGACTTTGCGGGCGACACGCTGTTCGATATGTTCTCGTCCAATGGCTACCGGCGATCGGTGGTGCCGTTGCTGGAGTTGGTCGCGCGCTGCACGACGATGCCGCTGGTGGTGGGCGAGTGGCATTACGGCGGGTCGGACTACGGGCTGCTCGACAATGCGCTGGTCAATGCTACGACGCAGACCGAGCGCGGGAAGGCCTGCGCAAACTACCTGCAGATGGCGATGGCCGCGCCGAACTGCGTGGGCGTGCATTATTTCGAATTCAATGACCAGCCACTGCTGGGGCGTTTCGATGGCGAATGTATGCAACACGGGCTGATCGATGTCTGCAATCAGCCACATACGGCGTGCGTCGAGGCCATGAAAGCCGTCAACGCCAAAATGTACCAGTACGCTAATGGCGACATCGCCGCCGTCGAAACGCCATGGGAATTCGCTCAGAGATTCTAGGCTTTTTTTTATCCACAGATTAGCGCAGATTAGCGCAGATTTGGGCGTCGTGTCTCGCGCCGCCGCTGACGCGGCGACGCCGAGCCACGACGCCGGTGGGGAGAATTTTTTCCTCACGCGAAGGCGCGAAGGCGCGAAGAAGATTTTTTTATCCACAGATTACGCAGATTAGCGCAGATTTGGGCGTCGTGTCTCGCGCCGCCGCTGACGCGGCGACGCCGAGCCACGACGCCGGTGGGGAGAATTTTTTCCTCACGCGAAGGCGCGAAGGCGCGAAGAAGACAAGCTCGGGGCTGTGCCCCGAGCTTGGGTTAGGCAGGCAGGTTTTTGATGATCGGACTGATCGGACGGATCAGTCCGCGATAACAAGAAAGACGATCAGTCCGATCAGCCGAGGTTTTGAGCGCCGCAGGCGCGAAATGGTAGGGGCGGACCGATGTGTCCGCCCCATTTTTGTTTGGCGGCGGGCGAAGAGGGTTTTATCGGGATACAAGAATCTTTACGCAAGAAGATGTTTCGCTGTTGAAAAGGTTGGGGAAAAATTGTATAATTGGTTGTGCCCGTGGAAGCAGGGAATTTTGGGGGAGGCCGTTTGTTTTCGCATAGCAAAGAGGCCGTCATGAAAAAATCGAAAAGCTTTACCTTGATTGAGCTGCTGGTGGTCATTGCGATTATTGCCATTCTGGCGGCGATGCTGCTGCCGGCGTTGTCGAAGGCGCGCGAGAAAGCGCGGGCGATCAGCTGTCTGAACAACCTCAAGCAGATTGGTTTGGAACACATGATGTACGCGCAGGAAAATGAAGACCACTTCGTTTTCACGCAGTCGGTGAGCGCGACGGGTTATCGGCCGTGGCCATTGTATGTCGGCTACAAGACCGGCGATCCCAAGTGGAATTGTCCGTCGGTTGTGCAGAATCTCACCAGCTCCTGGCGGGTATATGGCATGATCAACTATCACCAGGACGGGACCTACAGCAGCAAGAAGGCGACGCTGGGCGACGTGCTGGTGCAGGTGTCCGATGTCTGCGGCGGGACGTGGAATCGCTACTATCTGATGAATGCCTACAAGCAGCCGTCGGCATCGACGCTGCTGGCCTGTACGGCGGACAGCGTGGGGTCGACGGTGGTCGGGCTGGGCCGCTGGCAGTACAACGCCGGCGCGTGGTGTGATACGTACGGCAATATCTTCCTCTGCCATAATGAACAGGCTAATACATTCTTCGTCGACGGCCATGCCGCCGCGCAGGGCTGGGGCGGATTCCGCAATGGGCCGGATCAGTGTAAGTACTTCGTGACCCACGGCCTCGAAAAACTGAGCAAGCCTTGACCAGGCTGGGTGGGGGATATTTTTTGCCTCACGCGAAGGCGCGAAGGCGCGAAGAAGCCAAGCTCGGGGCTGCGCCCCGAGCTTGGGGAAGAAGGAAAGAGAAGGTAGAATAAGGCGCGAAATGGTAGGGGCGGACCTATGTGTCCGCCCCTTATGTATGGTGGTGAAGACTGTAGCCGCACGGCATGCCGTGCGGCTTTTTTTTTCACGGGGAGGCGCGATATTTCTAGTCGCACGGTATGCCGTGCGGTAATTTGCAGTTCAACAGGAAAGGCGTGTGAACCATGAAGAGGCTGCGTGAGGTGCGGGTGGCGGCGGCGATGGCCGTGGCAACAGTGGCGATGGCGATGATGCTGACGGGCTGCTGCGCGATGTGTCCGTGGCGACAAGAGGCGCGGGTGGACAAGCTGTGTTCGCAGGAGCTGGTCCGTACGACGCAGAGCTGGGACGGCGCGGCGCTGCCGGCGTACCCGGCCGGAAAGCCCGAAATTCGCGTACTGAGGATTGCGATTCCCGCTGGTGCGCGGCTGCCATTGCATCACCACCCGGTGATCAATGTGGGATATCTCACCAAGGGTCAACTGACGGTGCACGCTGAAGGTGGGCAGGTGCTGACTCTCAAGGCCGGCGACCCGATCGTCGAGCTGGTCAATACGCCGCATTATGGCGTCAATGACGGCGATACGCCTGCCGAAATCGTGGTGGTGTACGTCGCCAGCGAAGGGCAGGATATTACTGTCTACGACAAGTAGGCACGAGGAAGAGGGAGAGAGGGATGAGTTTGTGGGGGAGGGGAAGGGCCGTGGGCCCTTCCCCTCCCCCACGCCCCCTCTCTATCCCATCTCGGGCGTCGTGTCTTGCCGCTGACGCGGCAAGTCACGACGCCGGGTGGGGTAGGGGCGCGAAGTCTGTAGCCGCACGGCACGCGAAGGCGCGAAGACGCGAAGAAGATTTTTTATCCGCAGATTACGCAGATTAGCGCAGATTTGGGCGTCGTGTCTTGCCGCTGACGCGGCAAGTCGCGACGCCGGGTGGGGTAGGGGCGCGAAGTCTGTAGCCGCACGGCATGCCGTGCGGCACGCGAAGACGCGAAGGCGCGAAGAAGATTTTTTATCCGCAGATTACGCAGATTAGCGCAGATTTGGGCGTCGTGTCTTGCCGCTGACGCGGCAAGTCACGCCGCCGGGTGGGGTAAGGGCGCGAAGTCTGTAGCCGCACGGCATGCCGTGCGGCACGCGAAGGCGGCTCGTTGCGTGTTAGAAAAGTGGCATTAGATTATTAGCTTGTTTTATTGTCCGTCGGGATATGGCAGTTATGTCGTGGCTGGCGGTCGGTGATTATGCAAGCGCATGAAAGGCTGACGAGCAGTGCGGGCGTTGCCGGCGTTGCTCAAGTGATGTATGTGTATCAGGCCGGTTTATCCGGAAAATGCGACAAGACGTGCCTGCTGGTGCGATACGGTTGCCTGAATCCTCTGCTAAGACGGGGTGATCGGCGCTGCTGACCAGCTGCACACCCCGAGAAGGCCGCCGGCGCAAGGCCGGCGAGTCTGATTATTGCCCACCACTGTCATTACATGACTGAAAGCAGAGGGTATTCCTGCGAAATGAACATACGCAAAGAGGCTTTGGAGCATTGGTCAGCCGAGGATTCCGCGGAACTCTACGGCATCCGCAATTGGGGCAACGGCTATTTTGATGTCGCGGACGACGGCGGCTTGGTCGTGTCGCCCTTTCCGGGCAACAACGCCCCGACGGTGAATCTGCTGGATGTCGTCAATGGCATCAAAGACCGCGGCATGAACATGCCGGTGTTGTTGCGGGTCAGCAACATATTGGATTCGCAGATCAAGCTGTTGCATTCGAGTTTCCGTCGGGCGATCAAGCAGACGGGTTACCAAGGCGTCTACAAGGGCGTCTTTCCCATCAAAGTCAATCAGCAGCAGCAGGTGATTGAAGAGATTACCCGTTTCGGGCGCGAATTCCACCACGGCTTGGAGGCTGGCAGCAAGGCCGAGCTGATAGCGGCGCTGGGGACGCTTCACGACCGCGAGGCCTGCCTGGTCTGCAATGGCTACAAAGACGAAGAGTTCATCGACCTGGCGCTGTACGCCTGCAAGCTGGGCATGCAGTGCATCATGGTGGTGGAGATGCTCAGCGAGCTGCCGGCGATCATTGAGCGCAGTCGCGTGCTGGATATCAAGCCATTGATTGGCATTCGCATGAAATTGTCGACGCGGGCGACGGGCCAGTGGGCGGAGTCCGGCGGCGACCGCAGCGTGTTTGGGCTGAACACCTCCGAGCTCATTGAGACGGTCGATTTGCTGCGCAAAGAGGGCATGCTCGACTGTCTGAAGCTGCTGCATTATCACATTGGGTCGCAGATACCGAATATCCGCGATATTCGTGCGGGGGTGCTGGAAGCCAGCCGCGTGTACGCCGGGCTGGTGCAGGAAGGCGCCGCCATGGGCTACCTCGACCTCGGTGGCGGCCTCGCCGTGGACTACGATGGGTCGCACACGAATTACCACCAGAGTCGCAATTACACCCTCGACGAGTATTGCGTGGACGTCATTGACACCGTCGCCGAGACCCTCAATGGCTACAAGATCGAGCATCCGACCATCATTACTGAGTCGGGGCGGGCGACTATCGCCTATTATTCCGTGCTGCTGTTCAATATCCTTGACGCCACGCGTTTCGAGCCACCGCAGGTGCCGGAGGCCGTTCCGGATGGCGTCAGCGAAATGACCAAGGACCTTCTGCAAACTCTTAAGAACATCAATCAGAAGAATCTGCAGGAGTGCTTCCACGATGCGATCTACTACCGGGACGAGTTGCGCATACTTTTCAAGAATGGCCGCATTTCCCTGCGCGAGCGCGGTTTGGCTGAGAATGCCTTCTGGCACATCATGGTGATGATCAACAAGGGCGTGAAGAAGCTCAAGTACGTTCCGGACGAGTTTGAGGCGTTGGACTCTGCGTTGGCGGATATTTACTATGCGAATTTCAGCGTGTTTCAGTCTTTGCCGGACGCCTGGGCGATCAAGCAGTTGTTTCCGATCATGCCGATACATCGTTTGAATGAGCGGCCCACGCGCAACGCGATTATATCCGACATCACTTGCGACTGCGATGGCAAGATCGAGCAGTTTGTGGACCTCCATGACGTTCGCAAGACCTTGCCCTTGCATGAGCTGCGGGAAAACGAAGAGTACTACCTCGCGGCGTTTCTGGTGGGGGCTTACCAGGAAACGCTCGGCGACCTCCACAATCTGCTGGGCGACACCAACGTGGTGAGCATCACCATCTCGCAGGAAAGCGGTCGTTTTGAGATCGTCAAGGAGCTCGAAGGCGACTCGGTTGCCGACGTGCTGTCGTACGTGGAATACAACCCACAGGCGCTGCGGGACAGCTTCAAACGCAATGCCGAACGGGCGGTCCGCGAAAAGCTCATCACTCCGGCGGAACGCAAGGTGATCATGACCGCGTTTGAGGACGGTATCCGCGGCTACACCTATTTCGAACGCTAAGGGCGGCCGCACGGCGGCCCGCGGGCATTTTCATCCCACAGGACAACAGAGCAAAGGAGAACAACACATGGCACGAGTGCTTATCATTGGCGCTGGCGGCGTCGGCCAGGTCGTCGCTCACAAATGCGCGCAGGTCCCGGAGGTCTTCAGCGACATCTGCCTGGCGAGTCGTACTGAGGCCAAATGCAAGAAGATCGCCGCGCAGCTGTCGCGGCCGATTGAGACGGCCGGGGTGGATGCGGACAATGTCCCCGAGCTGGTCGCGCTGATCCGGCGCTTTCGGCCGGACGTGGTGATCAACGTGGCCCTGCCATACCAGGATCTGCACATCATGGACGCGTGTCTGGAGACCGGCGTGCACTATGTGGACACGGCCAACTACGAGCCGCCGGACGTGGCGCATTTCGAGTACAAATGGCAGTGGGACTACCAGGCGCGCTTCAAGGAACGCGGCATCATGGCCCTGCTGGGCAGCGGCTTTGACCCAGGCGTCACCAACGTCTTCACGGCCTGGGCGAAGAAGAAGCACTTCGATACCATTGAGGAGCTGGACATCATCGACGCCAATGCCGGCGACCATGGCATGCCTTTTGCGACCAATTTCAACCCCGAGATCAATATTCGCGAAGTGACCGCCAACGGCAAGTTCTACTGCGACGGCGCATTCGTGGAGACCAAGCCGATGGAAATCAGCAAGGTCTATGATTTTCCGGCGGGCATCGGTCCAAAGAAGATCTACCTGCTTTGGCACGAAGAGCTGGAGTCGCTGGCGCGGTTTCTCAAGCCGCATGGCCTGAAGGCGGCGCGCTTCTGGATGACGTTCTCGGACAACTATCTGAAGCACCTCGAAGTGCTGCAGAATGTGGGCATGACGCGCATTGACCCGGTGATGTACAACGGCCATGAGGTCATTCCGCTGCAGTTCCTGAAGGCGCTGCTGCCCGACCCGGCATCGCTGGGGCCACTGACCAAAGGCAAGACCTGCATCGGCTGTCTGATCAAGGGCACGAAGGACGGCAAGCCGCGCCGCTACTATGTCTATAATATCTGCGACCACCAGGAGGCGTACCGTGAGGTGCAGTCGCAGGCGATCTCATATACCACCGGCGTGCCCGCAATGATCGGCGCGATGATGGTCGCGACCGGGACCTGGAAAGGCACCGGCGTCTTCAATATGGAGGATTTCGACCCGGAGCCCTTTATGCAAAAGCTCAACATTCACGGTCTGCCATGGACCGAGCAGTTCCTGGAAGGATGAGTGGGGAGGGTGTGGGTTTTGTGGGGGAGGGGAAGGGCCATTGGCCCTTCCCCTCCCCCACGCCCCCTCTCTATCCCATCTCAGGCGGCGTGTCTCGCATCGCCGCTGCGCGGCGCCGCCGAGCCACGCCGCCGGGTGGGGAGGTTTTTATCCGCAGATTCCGCAGATTTTCGCAGATTTTGTAATGTCTCGCGCGAGGGTGCGAAGGCGCGAAGAAACAAGGCTAGGCAGGAAGGTTTTTTGGGGGGAGGGGAAGGGCCATTGGCCCTTTCCTACCCCTCGCGCTCCCCCACCTATCCCATCTCGGGCGTCGTGTCTCGCGCCGCCGGGGCGGCAAGTCACGCCGCCGGTGGGGAGGTAGTATTGGCCTCACGCGAAGGCGCGAAGAAAGGCAAGAAAGAAGGCGCAGTATGAGCACAGCACCGGCAGGGATTGCCAATCTAAATCTCCAGGCGCTGCCGACGCCGTGTTTTGTGCTGGACGTAGCGGCGTTGCGGGCGAACTTGGCCGTGCTGGATGTCGTTCAGCGGCGCACGGGCGCGAAGATATTGCTGGCGCAGAAGGCTTTTTCCATGTACGCGGTGTATCCGTTGTTGCGGGAAGTCCTGCATGGCGTGTGCGCGAGTTCGCCACACGAAGCGCGACTGGGCCGTGAGGAATTCGGGCGGGAAGTGCATGCTTTCGCGGCGGCGTATTCCGAGCGCGATGTGCGCGAGTTGTTGACGCTCTGCGATCACCTGCTGTTCAATTCGTTTGGGCAGTGGCGGCGTTTTCGCGACTTGTGCCGGGCGCATGCCGGGCGGGTGTCCTATGGTCTGCGAGTGAATCCGGAGCATTCCGAGGCCGTGGCGGAGATGTACTCGCCTTGTGCGCCGAAGTCGCGCCTGGGCATCAAGCGCGAGGCCTTTGTCGGGGAGGATCTCGACGGCATCAGCGGGCTGCATTTCCACACGCTCTGTCAGCAGAATGCCGACGCGCTGGAGCGGACGGTCGCGGCCTTCGAAGCGCGCTTCGGCGAGTTCATTCCGCAGATGCGCTGGATTAATTTCGGCGGTGGCCATCACATTACCCGCGCCGACTACGATGTCGACCGGCTTTGCCGGATCATCGACGGCTTTCGGCAACGCCATGGCACCGAGACGATCTACCTCGAACCCGGCGAGGCCGTGGCGCTCAACGCCGGGTCGCTGGTGGCGACCGTGCTGGACGTGGTGCACAACGACGGCGATATCGCGATTCTCGACGCGTCCGCCGAAGCGCATATGCCGGACGTACTGGAGATGCCCTATCGGCCGGAGGTCGTGGGCGCGGGCCAGCCCGGCGAATTCGCCCACGACTATCGGCTGGCGGGGCATTCGTGCCTGGCTGGCGATGTCATCGGCGACTATTCATTCCCGCAGCCGCTGGCACCGGGGGACAAAATCGAACTACTGGACATGGCGATCTACAGCATGGTCAAGACCAATACCTTCAATGGCCTGGCGCTGCCGAGCATGGCCACTTGGGACAGCGACAGCCGCGAGCTGAAAATCATCCGGCAATTCGGCTACGAGGATTTCAAGGGACGCCTGTCGTGACGCCGGCATCTGCCGGGCGGCGGCCGCGGGCCGCGAGGAGAGACTACATGAGCACTACCAACACGACCACGACTATCGCGCTGCTGCAGGGCCGCGGCTATAAGGACGCCGCTGAGGCCATCGCGGCCACCGAACGGCAGATCGCCGCTGCGGCGGCGCGCGGCGCGCGTATCATCTGCACCCAGGAGCTGTTCCTCACGGAGTACTTCTGCCGGGTGCAGGACCAGGCACATTTCGTCCTGGCCGAGAGTATACCCGGGCCGAGCACGGAGCATTTTGGCGCCATTGCGCGAAAGCTCGGGGTGGTGCTGATTCTGTCGCTGTTCGAACGGCGCGCGCCCGGGCTGTACCACAATACCGCGGTGGTCATCGACGCCGATGGGAGTGTCGCCGGGATATACCGCAAAATGCATATTCCGCAAGACCCGGGATTCGAAGAGAAATTCTATTTTACGCCGGGCGACTTGGGCTTTCGGGCCTTCGATACCGCGTATGGTCGCATCGGTGTGATTATCTGCTGGGACCAGTGGTACCCCGAGGCGGCGCGGCTTACGGCGCTGCACGGCGCAAATGTGATTTTCTGCCCGACGGCAATCGGCGGGCTGGCCAGCGAGGGCCCGGCGCTCGCACAACAGCAACGCGATGCGTGGCTGAATGTGCAACGCGGACACGCCGTCGCCAATGGCTGCTACTACGCCGCGGTGAATCGCGTCGGGACGGAATACGACACGGCGTTCTGGGGGACGTCGTTCGTCGCTGATTTCTACGGCAATGCCATCGCCCAAGCCGGCCAAAAGGACGACGAGGTGCTGGTCGCGACCTGCGACTTCCAGGCCCAGGAAACGCACCGGCAAATGTGGCCGTTCTTCCGCGACCGCCGTATCGACGCGTACCAGGATATCACCCGCCGATTTTTGGACTAGGGAGGGTGGTTTTGTGGGGGGAGAGGAAGGGCCGTGGGCCCTTCCTCTCCCCCCACGCCCCCTTCCCTATCCCATCTCGGGCGTCGTGTCTTGCCGCTGGCGCGGCAAGTCACGACGCCGGGTAGGGGGTGTTTTTGCGAGGGAGAGGAAGGGCCATTGGCCCTTCCTCTCCCTCGCGCTCCCTCTCTATCCCATCTCGGGCGTCGCGTCTTGCCGCTGGCGCGGCAAGTCACGACGCCGGGTGGGGAGCGGGAAAATTTTTGCTCACGCGAAGGCGCGAAGGCGCGAAGAAGCCAAGCTCGGGGCTGCGCCCCGAGCTTGGGGAAGAAGGAAAAGGAAGGCGCGAATTTGCCGCCGGGTGAAGGCTCGTTCTGCTGTCGTTCTGTGGTGGCGCCTGTAGGCGCCGCTTTTTTGCTCACGCGAAGGCGCGTTTCGCGCCGCCGGGTGGGGGAATGGTTCAGAACATTTGCTGGCTGAGGCAGTGTAGGGCGCCGCCTTCGATGACGATGTCGTAGCAGTCGCTGGGGACGATTTCGCGGGTGGGGAATGCCTGGGCGATGATGGCCAGGGCCTGTTCGTCGCGGCGGTCCTGGCGGTAGGTCGGCACGATGACGGCGTTGTTGATCACGAGGAAATTGGCGTAGGTGGCGGGCAATATCTCTTCGCGCCAGTTTTGGGGCCGGATCGGCTCCGGCATGGGCAAGCGGATGACTTCCAGTGGCGTGCCGTCGTGCAGACGCATGGCGCGAAGCAGTGCGTCGTTGCGTTTGAGGACGTCGTGGTTGGGCGACAGCGGGTCGTCGTCGTAGGCGGTCAGCACCACGTCGTGGGCAACGAAACGCGTGATGGTGTCGATATGGCCGTCGGTGTCATCGCCGGCGAGGCCGCTGGGCAGCCATAGCACCTGCTCGCAGCCCAAGGCGTCCATCAAGAGCTGCTCGGCGCGAGCTTTACTCATGCCGGGATTGCGATTCGGGTTGAGCACGACGGATGCCGTGGTCAGCAGCGTGCCGCGGCCATTGACCTCCAGCGCGCCGCCCTCGCAGAACAGCGGCGCGTGGAAGCAGGGCAGGACGTCCATGGCGGCGATGGCCCGCGGCACGGCGTCGTCGAGGTCCCACGGCGGAAATTTTCCTCCCCAGGCATTGTAGTCGAAGTCGAGTACGGCGCGACGTTGGCCGTCGGCGTGTCGGAGGATGATCGGGCCGTGGTCGCGACACCACGCGTCGTTGGTGGGCAGGTCGTGGAAGCGCACGCGGGAGAGATCGGCCCCGGCGTCGGCAAGCAGCGACCGGTAGTGTTCTTGCGCGGCAGCGACGCAATTCAGGCGCAGGTCCTCAAAGCGGGTAATGGCCGCCGCAAATGCCGCGTAGGCGCGCTCCAGCGCCGGGCGGGTGTTCGGCCAGGTCGCCGGATTGATTGGGCAAGAAAGCATCACCGACTGCTGTTGCGACCACTCGGGGGGCAGGCTGTAGCCCAGCGCCCGCGGCGATGGGCATTCACACGACGTAGCATTGTTCACGAAAGAGGCCATGGCATTCTCCAGAGAGGTCGCTTTTTGCCCTTAATTTATCCCGCGGTTTTTTTTTATCCGCAGATGGCGCAGATTTCCGCAGATTATTGCCTCACGCGAAGGCGCGAAGGCGCGAAGAAAACCATCTCGGGGCTGCGCCCCGAGATGGGCTGGGGTGAAGTTTAGTCTCACGCGAAGGCGCGATGTCTGTAGCCGCGTGGCGTGGCGTGTGGTACGCAAAGGCGCGAAGGCTGTGCCCGTGCTGGGGAAGGGATGGAGTGAGAGTTTTTTCAAAAAAGTTTGGTGGTGGGGCTTGTACGGCGCCTTTCTTGTACTACTGTAACGAAACAGCGAAACAATGATAGTTATAGTTTTGGTGGTTTGAGTTTGGGTTGGAGACGGGGCATAAGTGATGTCGGAAGTGAAGAATAACAGTGGTGTGCTGGTGTTGGCTGTCGAGTCGTCGTGGTCTTGGCGATGGCGTGGTATGCCGGGCCGCTGCTGTTGTTATGTGGCTGTCTGTGAGGTGCGGGAGTAGAAAGACTCTGCACTAGCAGGGAGTGATGTTGAGAGAAGACAGTGGGCCGCACCGGCGTGATAGAGCGTGGTGCGGCCTTTTTGTTTTTGTGAGCAGGCGGGTTTGGTCTGGTGTGGCGCGGAACGGGTTTGGCGGCGAGTGGTTCGCGGGTGGTGTGGGCTTGGTGGCGAAAGGTTCGCGGGTGGTGTGGGTTTGGTGGTGAATGATATGCATGTGGGATGATTTTTGACAGAATGCCGAGTAAAGGAGTGGTGCGATATGTTGAAGCCGTCATATAAAGAATTTGAGGCATTGGCGAAGGGGCACGACATGGTGCCGGTGTACAGCGAGTGCCTGGCGGATTTGGAGACGCCGGTGTCGGTGCTGAGTCGGTTTGTGGGTGACGAACAGGTGCTGTTGCTGGAGAGCGTGGAGGGCGGTGAGCGGTTTGGGCGCTATTCCTTTATCGGGGTGAATCCGCACGGGGTGTTTACGGTTGCGGGTGGGAAGGCCAGCTACGAGGAGAATGGCGTGCGGCGGGAGCTGGCGCATGAGGGCAATGCGTTGAACGCGTTGCGGCAGGTGGTCGGCGGGCGGCGGGTGGCGCCGACGCCGGGGCTGCCGCCGCTGTTTGGCGGCGCGCTGGGCTATATCGGCTACGAAGCGGTGAATCTGTTTGAAGAGCTGCCGCCGCCGAAGAGCGCGCCGGGGACGCCGGACAGCGTATTCATGGTCACGGACGAAATGATTGTTTTTGACAATGTCATGCATACGATCAAGGTGATGATCTGCGTGCGGACGGAAGACTACGCGACCCTGCGCGATGCCTATGACGACGCGGCGGTACGCGCGGAAGTGCTGATGAAGCGCATCGAGGTGCCGTGTCGCGTGCGGCGCGAAGCGCCTCTGGCCGGGACGCTGCCGCGTTTGGAGAGCAATATGCGGCGGGAGGACTTCTGCGCGATGGTCGATAAGGCGCGGGAGTACATTCGGCAGGGCGAGGTCATTCAGGTGGTGTTGTCGCAGCGTTTTTCGGCGCCGGCGGTGTCGTCGCCGCTGCAGATATATCGGGCGTTGCGGCTGATCAATCCGTCGCCATATACCTTTTTTCTGAAGTTGGGTGGGCTGGTGCTGGCGGGGTCGTCGCCGGAGACGATGGTGAAGCTGGAGCATGGGCGGTCGTCGTTGCGGCCGATCGCAGGGACGCGGCGACGCGGCAAGACGCAGGCCGAGGACAGCGCCATGGCCGACGAGCTGCTCAGCGATGAGAAGGAGCGCGCAGAACACTTGATGCTCGTGGATCTGGGTCGCAATGACCTCGGGCGGACGGCAGTGCCAAACAGCGTGCAGGTGAAGACGTTCATGAGCGTGGAGAGGTACTCGCATGTCATGCATCTGGTGAGCGATGTCGATGCGATGATTGATCCGAAGGCCGATGCGCTGGATCTGATCAGGACGACTTTTCCGGCCGGGACGCTCTCGGGGGCGCCGAAGATACGGGCGATGGAGCTGATCAATGAGCTCGAGCCGGGGCCGCGCGGGGTGTACGGCGGCGGCGTGGGATACCTGAGCTACAACGGCAATATGGACCTGGCGATTACGATCCGAACGATCGAAATGCGGGATAATATGATATACATACAGGTCGGTGCGGGCATCGTGTATGACTCGGTGCCCGAAAATGAATATGAGGAGACCATCAATAAAGCAAAGGGATTGTTCAAAGCTGTTAATCTCGCTGCGAAGGGTTTTGCATTGGGCGACGAGGGGTAGAGAAGGGGGAAGATGTGGGGGAGGGGAAGGGCCATTGGCCCTTCCCCTCCCCCACGCCCCCTCTCTATCCCATCTCGGGCGGCGTGTCTCGCATCGCCGCTGCGCGGCGACGCCGAGCCACGTCGCCGGGTGGGGAAGGAAGACTTTTTGGCCTCACGCGAAGGCGCGAAGGCGCGAAGAAGGCAAGAAGCTCGGGGCTGCGCCCCGAGCTTGGGTAGGAAGGCAGGTTTTGGTCTCACGCGAAGGCGCGAAGGCGCGAAGAAGACAAGAAGCTCGGGGCTGCGCCCCGAGCTTGGGTAGGAAGGCAGGTTTTACGCAGTGTGATTGGACTGATCGGACTGATCGGACGGATCGTCGACATGATCGGTCCGATCGGTCCGATCAGTCCGATGAAAGAGAAGAGCAGTTTGAGAAGCAAGTGAGGTGTGAGATGATCTTGGTCATTGATAATTACGATTCATTTACGTACAATCTTGTACACTTGTTGTATTCATTGCATGCCGATGTGGTGGTGCGGCGCAATCGCGAGATCACGGTTGCGGAGGCGCTGGGCATGCGTGCGGACGGGCTGTTGTTTTCGCCGGGGCCGGGACGGCCGGATGGCGCGGGCATCATGGAAGAGCTGATCCGGGCGGCCGCAGTGGAGGCCATGCCCATGCTCGGAGTGTGTCTGGGGCACCAGGCGATTGGCGAAGTGTTCGGTGCGGAGGTCGTGTCGGCGGCGCGGATCATGCACGGCAAGGTATCGCGGATCAGCCACAATGGCGAAGGGCTGTTTGCGGGTCTGAAAAACGACTTCAAGGCTGTGCGCTATCATTCATTAGCGTTGCAAGAATCGACCTTGCCGGCAGATCTGGAGGTGACGGCGCGCGCGGACGACGGTGAAATCATGGGATTGCGGCATCGGACGCTGCCGATACATGGCATTCAGTACCACCCCGAGTCCATCATGACCACCAATGGCAAACAGCAGCTGGCGAACTTTTTGAAGATCGTCGAAACTCACAAACGGAAAGGAGCGTGATCATGCTGAGGGATTACTTGCAGAAAGTCATGGCCCGCCAGGACCTCAGCGCGATGGAAATGGACGCGCTGCTGGAACAGCTCACGGGCAGCGACGTGTCCTTTGCCCAGGCCGGGGCCATCCTTGCCGCGTTGCAGATGAAAGGCGAGAGTGTGAGTGAGCTGGTCGGCGGGGCGGAAATGCTGCGGCGGCACGCGACCTTCATTGACTGCGGCGGCCGGGAGGTCGTGGACGTTGTCGGCACCGGCGGCGATGGCGGCGTCAGCTTCAACATCTCGACCACGTCGGCGATTGTTGCCGCGGGGGCGGGGGTGGTGATTGCCAAGCATGGTAATCGCGCGGTGTCGGGTAAATGCGGAGCAGCGGATGTGTTGGCGGAGCTGGGATTTGACCTGGCGGTGTCGCCGGCGGCGATGGAGACGTGCATTTGCACGCATGGCATTGGCTTTATGTTTGCGCAGAAGATGCATCCGCATTTGGGTAAAGTGGCGCCGTTGCGGCGGGAATTGGGCATCAGGACCATCTTCAACATGCTCGGGCCCCTGTGCAACCCGGCGGGGGCGACGCGGATGGTCGTGGGCGTTTACGCGGCGCGGCTGACCGAGCTGTACGCGAATGCGTTGCAGGCGTTGGGCGTCAAACACGCGATGGTCGTGCATGGCAATGACGGGTTGGACGAGATCAGCTGCTGCGACACAACGCGGGTGACCGAGCTCAAAGACGGTCGCGTGCGCAGCTACGAGATATATCCCGAGATGCTCTTGGGCGAGTCGTACGACATGGCCGATATCGCCGGTGGCGATGCCGGGCGGAACGCCGCGATACTGCGGAGCGTGGTCGGCGGCGAGGACCACGGTGCGCCGCGCGCGGTGGTGCTGTTGAATGCGGCGGCGGCCTGTTATGTGGCCGGGCGGGCCAAGGACCTGGCCGAGGGCATCAAAATGGCCACGGAGTCGATCGACAGCGGTGCGGCCATGGCGAAAATGGAGACGTTGTTGGCGGAAAGCCAAGAAGTGGCCGAAAAATATAGCTGAGTTTTGCGAGGGGGAGGAAAGGGCCATTGGCCCTTTCCTCCCCCTCGCGCTCCCCCACCTATCCCTTTTCGGCTCATCGGCTGGCGGCAATCGCTTCGCGTTTGCCGCCAGCCGATGAGCGGCATGACAGGGCGGAAACAAAAGCAGAAGCAGGCAAGAGTCCTTGCCGAAACTACGAAAAAACAGGAGGGCACAGGACATGACTATTCTAGATCAAATTGTGCATGATTTGTTGCCGGATTTGACAGCGAGTAAGGAGCGCCTGCCCTTGAGCGAGCTGGAGATCATGGTGCAGGATATGCCGCCGGCGCGTGATTTTGCGGCGGCGTTTCGGACGCCGGGGCTGCATGTGATTGCGGAGTTGAAGAAGGCGTCGCCGTCGAAGGGCGTGATCCGGCCGCGTTTCAACTACCTTGAGTGCGCGCGTGATTTGGCGGCGGCGGGCGCGGCGGCGTTGTCGGTGGTGACGGAAGAGAAGCATTTTCAGGGTAGCTTGCAGATGCTGAGCGAAGTTGCCGAGTGCGTAGAGATACCGTTGTTGCGCAAGGATTTCATTATTGATCCGTATCAGATTTGTGAAGCGCGGCTGCATGGGGCGTCGGCGGTGCTGTTGATAGCGGCGTTGTTGCCGACTGGCGAGTTGGCGCGCTTGAGTGACTACGCGCAGAGTCTGGGGATGACCGTGTTGGGCGAGGCGCATAACGAGGACGAGCTGATGACGTTATTGGGTTGTGACATGCCGCTGATTGGCATCAACGCGCGGGATTTGCATACCTTCGGCATACACATCGGCAATGCCAGTAAGCTGCTTGGCGAGGTGCCGGCGGACCGCATTGCCATTGCCGAAAGCGCGATGAACAGCCACGACGACCTCATGCATGCCATGCGTGCCGGTGCGCGGGGATTTCTGGTGGGCGAGGCGCTCATGCGTGCGGAGTACCCCGGCGACAAGCTCAAGGAGATGCTATGCGGCCACGCGTGAAATTATGCGGCATGACGCGGGTGGAAGACGTTTGCGCGGCGGTGGCGGCTGGCGCGGACTATGTGGGTTTTGTGCTGGTGGAGTCGTCGCGTCGGCGGGTGATGCCGTCGGCGCTGGGCGAGCTCGTGACAGCGGCCGCGCCAGCTCGGGCGGTGTGTGTGATAGCGGACGAGCCGCTGGCGGTGGCGCGGGGTTTGGCGGCGGCGCATCCGTCGGTGATTCTGCAGCTGCACGGCCGGGAGAGCGCCGAGTACGCGCGGGCGCTGGCGGGCGATGGTGTGGACGTATGGAAGGCCGTGGCATTGAGTGACGACGACGACCTGTCGCGCTGCGCGGATTTTCCGGCGGTGCGGCTGGTGGTCGACGCCGCGCAGGGCGGGTCGGGGCGGCTGTGCGACTGGCGACTGGCGGCGGCGCTGGCGTTACGGCGGCCGGTGTTGCTGGCGGGCGGCATTGGCCCGGGCAATGCGGTGGCGGCTTGGCGGGCGACTGGCGCGTGGGGTCTGGACATCGCCAGCGGCGTGGAGGACGCGCCGGGCATCAAATCAGTACAGAAGATCAATGAACTCATGGCCGCGTTGCGGTCGTTGGACAAGGAGCAGTAAACGATGAACACCCATTATGGCATATACGGCGGCCAGTACGTTGCCGAGACGCTGATGCCCATTTTGCATGAACTGGAAAAAGAGTACCTGGTTGCGCGGGAGGACCCGGCGTTTCAGGAGGAATTTCGGTCGTTGTTGAAGAACTACGTCGGCCGCGAGTCGGCCTTTTATTATGCGCGGCGGTTGAGCGAGCATCTTGGCGGTGCGCGGATTTATCTGAAGCGCGAGGACTTGAATCACACGGGGGCGCACAAGATCAACAATACGGTCGGGCAGGCATTGCTAGCGAAGCGCATGGGCAAGACGCGGCTGATAGCCGAGACGGGCGCCGGCATGCACGGCGTGGCGACGGCGACGGTCGCGGCGTTGTTTGGCTTCGAATGCGAGGTCTTCATGGGCACGACGGACATCGACCGGCAGGCGGTCAATGTGGAGCGTATGGAGACGCTGGGGGCGACGGTGCGGCCGGTTAGCGAGGGTTCGGCGACCCTCAAGGACGCCATGAACGAGGCGCTGCGGGATTGGACGGCGCGGTCGGCGGACACCTTTTACGTCATCGGGACCGTGGCTGGTCCGCATCCCTATCCGCTGCTGGTCAAGGACTTCCAGTCGGTTATTGGCGAAGAGGCGCGGCGGCAGTGCCTGGGACAGACCGGGCGGTTGCCGGACGAGGTCGTGGCTTGTGTGGGCGGGGGCAGCAACGCCATGGGCATTTTCGCGGGTTTTTTGGCGGACCACGGCGTGGGGCTGACCGGCGTGGAGGCCGGCGGCGAGGGCATCGCCAGCGGTAAGCACGCCGCGAGCATTTGCGGCGGGCGCGTGGGGGTACTCCACGGCAGCAAGACCTACCTGCTGCAGGACGACGACGGACAGATACTGGAGACGCATTCGGTGTCGGCGGGTCTGGACTATCCCGGCGTGGGGCCGGAGCACTGCTTTTTGGCGGACAGTCGGCGCGCGCGCTATGTGACTGTTGATGACACCGAGGCCATTGATGCCTTTGCCATGCTGGCGCGTTTTGAGGGGATTATTCCCGCGCTGGAGAGCTCGCACGCGCTGGCCTACGCCATTCGCACGGCGCCGGCGCAGAGCCGGGACAGGATCATCGTCGTGAATCTATCCGGGCGCGGTGACAAGGACATGGATAATATCCGGCGCTTCCGCGCCCAGCAGGCCGAAAAGGGATAATGACGGGCGGCGGTGTGAGCGCAGTACGAATTTGACGATCGACAGATAAGGACGGGCAATATGGACAAAATACAGAAGATTTTTGCATCATGCGCAGGGGCGGACCGCGCGGCGCTGGTGATATTTTGCAGCTGTGGCTATCCGGACATGGCCAGCAGCGAGCAGATCATTGACGACGCGATAGCGGCTGGCGCGGATATCATTGAACTGGGCGTGCCATTTTCGGACCCGATGGCCGACGGTGCGGCCATCCGGCAGGCGTCGGAGGTGGCGCTGCATAATGGTGCGACGCTGAAGCGAATACTGGCTATGGCCGAACGGCTCTGCAAGAAGCATCCCGACACGGGGTTTATACTCTTCAGTTACATGAATGTCATGCTCAATTACGGGCTGGAGGCGTTGTGCGGCGAGTTGCGGCGGATTGGCGTCGATGGCATTTTGGCGGTGGACTTGCCCTACGAGGAGAAGGCGGAGTTGGCCGGGCCATGTCGGGCGGGGGGGCTGCATCTCATACCGCTGGTGTCGCCGGCGACGTCGCTGGAGCGCGCGGCGATGATCATGGGCGAGGCGACGGGCTTTGTCTACAGCGTGAATGTCTGCGGCATTACGGGCATTCGCGAGCAGTTGCCGCCGGAAGTGGCGGGGCGGTTGGCGGCGCTCAAAGAGCGGTCGCCAGTGCCGGTGGCGGCGGGCTTTGGTATTGCCGATAGTGCGTCAGCGAAGGCGATTGCGCGGGTCGCGGACGGCGTCGTGGTCGGTTCGGCGGTAATCAGCAAGCTGTTGGTGCCTGGCGACCTGGTGGAGCGCCGGCAGTCGGCTGCTGCGCTGGTGGGCAGTTTGGCGGGGAGTCTATCGCGTCATGCATGACGATGTGAACATTGCGTCTTGCGAGTTGCTGAGTTCGCCGGAGACCGTGCGGCAGGAATTGCCAGTGAGTGCGGTGTTGCGGCAGCAGATACAGCAGTGGCGTCGCGAGGTGGTGGACATTATCACGGGCCGCGACCGGCGCCTGCTGGTGATTGTCGGGCCATGTTCAGTGCATAATCTGGCTGGGGCCTTGGAGTACGCTCGGCGCCTGCGGGATTTGCGCGCGCGTGTGGCCGACCGCTATTATCTGGTGATGCGCGCGTATTTTGAAAAGCCGCGCACGACGTTGGGGTGGAAGGGGCTGATCTACGATCCGGATCTCAATGGCGACTATAATCTCGAAAAGGGCATCGCTACTGCGCGGCAGTTGCTGCTGGATCTGGCGGCGATGGGGGTGCCGGCGGCATCGGAGGTGCTTGATCCGGTAATGTCGGTGTACTTGACGGACTTGCTCAGTTGGGCGGGTATCGGCGCGCGGACGACGGAGTCGCCGACGCATCGGCAGCTTGCCAGTGGTTTGCCAATGGCCGTGGGATTCAAAAATGGCACCGATGGCGGGCTGAAAGTCGCGTTGGACGCCTTGGCGACGGTGTCGTCGGCGCATAGTTTCATCGGCGTTATGCGCAATGGGCATACGGGGGTATTTCGGACGCGGGGCAATCCATACGGGCATTTGGTCCTGCGCGGTGGCAGTGCCGGGCCGAATTACGACGCGAAGGGCGTCGCGCAGGCGCGGGCGATGCTCGCTGCCGCTGGGCTGCGGCAACGGCTGGTGGTCGATTGTAGCCACGGTAATTCCAATAAGGACTGGCAACGGCAGGCTGCGGTGTTCGCCGATGTGCTCGCACAAGTCCGCCGCGGCGAGGACGAAGGCGCTATCGCCGGCATGATGCTGGAGAGCTATCTCAAGGCCGGCCAGCAGCAGGTCATGCCCGGACAGGCCGTCGCGCCAGACATGTCGGTCACTGACGCGTGCATGTCGTGGGAAGACACCGCCGAACTTTTGCGATAAGCGGAAGAGTGGGGTGGTTTTGTGGGGGAGGGGAAGGGCCGCAGGCCCTTCCCCTCCCCCACGCCCCCTCTCTATCCCATCTCAGGCGGCGTGTCTTGGGGCGCCGCTGTCGCGTCGCCGCCAAGACACGCCGCCGGGTGGGGAGAATTTTTTGCCTCACGCGAAGGCGCGAAGAAGAGGACGGAAGGATGTTTTTTGGCTCTTCAGGAAACTTAGTGGGTAGATTTTTCGACGTTTTGTGCTCAGAACCAAGACAACGCCTTGTCACATGGGGGGAAAAAAGCCAGCTAATCGTACGCATAAAATAGTGTAACTTGTTGATATTCAACGATCAATTAATGTTCAAATTATGATGCCCGCCCAGCTTTCCATGTCAATTTGTATGGAAGGCAGTCGGAGCAATCTTCCGCTTCGGTGTTTCTTGTTATTGCAAGAATGCCTTCACTTTTGTTGCACCCGATCATTTTTGTGTTTCATTACCTCATGGCCACGCAATGCCCAGTCAATCACCTGACCTCGTCATTCACATTGAGCCATGGGAGTCCGCCATGAACTTGGAGTCGTTTTATCAACGCGTGATTAATCCGCCATCGCCCTGGACTGTCTCCAAGGTCGAAATTTCCGACGACAGTACCCGTGTTGACGTCTGGCTGATCCATCAGGAGCATTATCGCTTTTCGTGTCATGCCTGTCACACCCCATCACCTACTTACGACCATGCTCCGGAAAGAACCTGGCAACATCTGGACACCTGCGAGTGCAAGACCTACCTTCATGCCCGTATTCCCCGAGTTCAATGCCCCAAGCATGGGATCGTCAACAGCGACTTTCCTCTGGCTGATTCACAGATCTCAATTACATACAAGATGGAAAGCAAGTGCATCAAGACCATCCAGGCCTCCAATTTGACCGATGCGTCCGAACTAACGAGGGTGTCTTGGGACATGTTGGAAAGTATCCGCGATCGGGCCGTCAAGCGAGGGCTTGAGCGACGTGGCGATACGACGCCGGTCATCATGGGACTTGACGAGAAGCAGGTGTTTTCCAGACATCGCTATTTCACCATTATCACTGACATTGGCAATGGGAGCGTGTTTGACGTGGTGGACAAGCGGCGCATTGATGACATCAGCCCCTGGTTTGAAAAACGCAAGGAAAGTTTGAAAAACGTCCAGATCGCGGCCATGGACATGAGTGCGGGGTATGAGCGTATTGCGTCAAACTTCATGCCCAATGCCGAACTGTGTTTTGATCATTTCCATGTGATGCAGGTCGTCCAAAAGGCAGTGGACAGCACACGAAAGCAAGAACAGGCCACGATGAGCGATGAGGACAAGAAAAGCATGTTCGGAGCGCGCCATGATTTTCTGTATGGCAGGGAGAATCTTCCTGACAAAAACAAGGCCAGGTTCGAAAAAGTTAGACAGATTGCCAAGAAAACGGCGCGGGCATGGGCAATCAAGGAAAACCTTCGCGACATGTGGACAACTTGCCCCGACAAAGAAGAGACGCCGAAGTATTTCAAACACTGGTACTGGTGGGCGACGCATTCACAAATTCCGGACATGGCAAAAGCCGCCCATACGCTGAAAAACCACTTCTATGGCATAGTGGCTGCAATCGAACATGGGGTCAGCAATGCCCTGACCGAGGGGCTGAACAGCAAAATTGAGGCTGTCAAGAGAAGTGCATGTGGTTTCAAAAACAAAGAATCTTTACGCAATGCAATTCTGTTTCATTGCGGGAAACTTAACCTGCTGCCAGAGGCCGCCAACTAGCACTTGCACTCAAATTTGCAACCCACGGAATTGCCTGAAGCACCTGTTTTTTGTGGGGGAGGGGAAGGGCCGCAGGCCCTTCCCCTCCCCCACGCCCCCTCTCTATCCCATCTCTGGCGGCGTGTCTTGGGGCGCCGCTGTCGCGTCGCCGCCAAGACACGCCGCCGGGTGGGGAGAATTTTTTGCCTCACGCGAAGGCGCGAAGAAGAGGACGGAAGGATGTTTTTTGTGGGGGAGGGGAAGGGCCGCAGGCCCTTCCCCTCCCCCACGCCCCCTCTCTATCCCATCTCAGGCGGCGTGTCTTGGGGCGCCGCTGTCGCGTCGCCGCCAAGCCACGTCGCCGGGTGGGGAGAATTTTTTGCCTCACGCGAAGGCGCGAAGAAGAGGAAGGAAGGATGTTTTTTGTGGGGGAGGGGAAGGGCCGCAGGCCCTTCCCCTCCCCCACGCCCCCTCTCTATCCCATCTCAGGCGGCGTGTCTTGGGGCGCCGCTGTCGCGTCGCCGCCAAGCCACGTCGCCGGGTGGGGAGAATTTTTTGCCTCACGCGAAGGCGCGAAGGCGCAAAGAATGCACGGTCGGGGCTGCGCCCCGTGTTTGGGTAAGGCAGGCAGGTTTTATAGATGATCGGTCCGATCGGTCTGATCGGTCCGATCGGTCCGCGAACAAGACAGATGATCGGTCGGATCAGGGGAGAAAAAGCCGGTGGCTATCTGGTCACGAGGGCGTATTTTTCTCGGCTGAGGGCGGCATTGACGTAGCGGGTTTTGTTGCGGGTGCCGGAGCCGAAGTCGATGGCGTGTTTTGGGCAGCGGTGGACGCAGGCGAGGCAGAGGGAGCATTGTGGTTTGACCCAGACGGGGTTTTTTCCCTGGAGGGCGATAGCCTTGTCGGGGCAGAAATTAACGCAGAGGCCACAGCCATTGCAGGAATCGGCGACGCGGAATTTTTTGGTATTGCGGGTTTTATCGTATCGCGGGTAGATGAATTTAGTGAGCAGTGCGGGCAGGGGCCCCTTGCAGCGGTTGTGGTCGCCGTTGGCGTGATGGACGATTTTTTGTTGGATGACAATGAGGCTGGCGGCGGCGCGGCTGAGGATTTGCTGTTGTTTTTCGATATTGGGGACGGAGAAGAACGGGATGTAATTTTCGGGCGTTTTTACCGCGAATTGGGCATTGAGGGTGATGCCTTTGGCGGCGAGGGCGTGTTTGAAGAGACGCCCGGCCTGGCCAGTGGCGCCGCCGCAGGTGAGCACGAGATAGACGTATGCGTTGTAGGGCATAGCGATCTCAATTCGATGGATGAATTTGGCAACGATGTAGGGAATACCGAAGAAATAGACGGGGAAGACGAAACCGATGTTTTGTTCGTGTTTGGCGTCGAAGGTGTAATGTGAGTCGCGGTAGGACTTGGCGATGGAGACGATCGTTTCGTTTTCCGAACGGAGCTTTTCGACAGCGAAGAAGGAATTGCCGGTCGCGGTGAAGTAAAAGATCATGGTTGCCTCCTCGTGCTGGTGTGGGGGGGGACCTATGGGCTATGGCGGTGAGGGCATATACAGATCTTCGGTTATTTCGCTGGCGGTGGGAAAATTCTGGACGCCGTTCGGGACTGAGGCAACGCCGTTGTTGACACGCAGGACTGTAACACGTATTGCGGGATATTGCGAGAAAGAGCTGCGGACTTCGCCTATCCGCAGATTTCTTTTTTTATCCGCAGATGTCGCAGATGAGCACAGATTTCTGAAGGTGTGCGACATCGCAAACAAAAAAAGATGAGGTTCCATTGCCTCTTTGGCCCCAGTCAGCTGCGCCGACTGGGGCCAAAGAGGCCGAGGAACACGAGCTCAACAGGCACTGTACCCAGGGTGGCGCTCCGCCTTCGGCGTCGCTTGCCCTGGGCTACGATGACAGCGCCCCTCCAGGGCGCTTGCCGCTTCGCGGCCGGGGATACCGGTGGCGCGCTTGCCCTGGGCTACGATGACAGCGCCCCTCCAGGGCGCTTGCCGCTTCGCGGCCGAGGATACCGGTGGCGCGCTTGCCCTGGGCTACGATGACAGCGCCCCTCCAGGGCGCTTGCCGCTTCGCGGCCGGGGATACCGGTGGCGCGCTTGCCCTGGGCTACGATGACAGCGCCCCTCCAGGGCGCTTGCCGCTTCGCGGCCGGGGATACTGGTGGCGCGCTTGCCCTGGGCTACGATGACAGCGCCCCTCCAGGGCGCTTGCCGCTTCGCGGCCGGGGAACACGAGCTCAATAGGCGCAGTACCCAGGGCGGCGCTCCGCCTTCGGCGTCGCTTGCCCTGGGCTACGATGACAGCAGTGGGTAAGGTAGAGGTTATGAGCCTCTACCTCCCCGTTGTAGCGATGGGGTCATTTCCCCATATTTACCAGCGTGCCGGTCTGGCACTGGGCTACCCCTACTCAGGTTGCCACGTTTCGTGGGGCAACTCGTCGTGTTTTACCATACTCATCTTTGTACGTGCAGAACTGTTCCAGTGTCAAGAGCCCAAGTTTCTGGCTGAAGTACCTCACGCTGATCCGGCGGTTGTCGTCGTAGTTCTTTCTCTTCTTCTTCATGGCCCGTAGTCGCATGCGGATCCACGAGTCGAGTTTTTGGAAGAGCCACCGGCAGGTTGCGAAGGGTTGCGCGAAGTAGTTTGCCGTGCCCCGTATGACTTGGTTGAGCGCATTGATCACGGTCTCGTCAAAGTTTCGCGAGCGTGTGGTTATTTCCCTGACCTTGTCTTGAAATTTGTTCCTTGACTTGTCGCGCATCAGGCGCGATCGTACGGACAGACGGAAACCGAGGAATTCGTATCCTTTGCCGTATGTCGTCAGCCTCGTCTTCTCCTCGCTCAGCTCTAGTCCGAGCTGGATCAGGCATTGCCTGACGACCTCAAGGGCTCCTTGCGTCTCGGCCTTAGTTTTCCCGAGCACGACGAAGTCATCGGCGTACCTGACATGCAGGTATCCGGCTTCGGCTAGTGCCCAGTCCATGTAATCGAGGACGACGTTTGCCAGTAGCGGGGAGATGACCCCGCCTTGTGGCGTGCCGATGGTTGTCGGCTTGAACACGCCGTCCTCCATGACTCCGGCCTTGAGGAACTTCTCCACAATGCCAAGAACGTTTCCATCAGCTACGCGCTGGCACACGGCGGCCATGATCACCTTGTGCGGCAGATTGTCGAAGAAGCCCTTGATGTCGGCGTCCAGCACGTGCCGGTAGCCTTGTTTGTGCAGCTCCAAAATCCGCTCGATGGCACTGTGACAGCCGCGCCCTTTTCGGAAGCCGTGGGACGCGTCGTGAAAAAGCGGTTCGAAGATGGGTTCAAGAAGCCTTCGCAGGACTTCCTGTGCCACCCGGTCACGCACGATTGGGATGCCCAGGGGGCGGGTTTTTGTGCTTCCCGGTTTTGGGATGTTGACGCGGCGCAGCGGCTTGGTCTGAAACGTCCCGCCCTTGAGGTCGCGCATGAGCGCGTCCAGATTGGGGCTGAGGTTTGCTTCAAACATCTCCACGCTGACCTTGTCCACCCCTGCTGCTCCACGATTGCTTTTGACGGCCTTGAAAGCCTGCCTCATCAACTCGGGGGTTATGCGGCCGGTCAATGAGTGTGCTTTGATGATTTTTGGCATGGTTAGCCTTTCACGTCGATGTTGTCACGCAGTCGCCTCCGGCATGTTTTGGGACCGTCTCCTAGCGGTTGCGTTTCGTCAGCAAGAACCTGACTGGGCCTTTTGTGGCCCATTGCGCCTGTGCTAGCTTGTCTCGTGGTCTGCCTTCGGTTTCCACGTCGCTTTTCGGTTTTGTCTTTCATCGGGTGTTGCGTGTCCCCGACTACTCCGACTCTGCTGCCGTCTCCAAACCGGGGGCCGTTAGGCACGTTCCCCTGACCAATGCTTCAACCCGACCTTTCGCGTAGCGCTTATAGTGCTGGGTTTACCGCTCCTCTGCGGACACTGTGAGACTTTCACCGGTCATGTCTCGAAACCATTTTCCCTTGATGATAGCCCGTTGCATCCGGCAGGTTCTTCCGTGATAACCGCTGTGTCTACGGGAGAGAGACTCGGGGGAGTCCCAGTGCTTCGCTTAAGGGCGGTAGCTCGCACACGCAACCAGACCTAAATGCCATCCTCAAGAGTACCGTTGCCTGGCTCCTTCGTTACGACCCCTTCTTCGGGACGTCCCCGTGGGTGTCGCCCTAGCTGCGTACCTCATCACCTCGTTTGTGAGTTCGAGCAACGGTTTCTGTACGATCGCGGAATCGCACAGGTAGGTTTTGGCTGTTATTGCTGACCTCCTTCCTTTTGGCCTTACCGTTTTCAAAATGCTAGACTTAGTTTCGGACACTGCGGCTCACGCGCCCCTCCAGGGCGCTTGCCGCTTCGCGGCCGGGGATACCGGTGGCGCGCTTGCCCTGGGCTGGTATGTTTCGCGCTTTCAGCGCTTCTGCCGCTTCGCGGCGGAAATGCACGACGAGAAAAGGCTGCTTGGTTGAAACAACAAGTGCCATGGATACCGTTCAATGAAGAGCATCGGTTTCATAGGAGTGATTGATATTGGATGCAGGACATGCCCCTTTCCGGCGCGGCAGGAGCAGACGTGCCTGGTAAATGTGGCGCCCTCCAGGCGCAATTCAAGGTTTTTGTCATACCCCGGGTTGCGGCGCCCTTCAGGCGCCTCACCCGGAGTTATGAATGGTGCGGCCCTGCGGGCCGAACTTGGCCGATCAGTCTGATCCAGCTGCCTGGTCGGACGGATACGTCCGCGAAAACCAGCTGCAAAGCGTTGTTCCGTTGGCGTGAATGGCAATGTGAAAAGTGTCCAAAAGTGGCATTTTCCTAGCCCCGGCATAGTGGCATTGGAACAAGAGGAAGAAACGGCTTTTTCTCCTCAGAAAGCCGAGAAGAAGAGAGGCCAGGGTGGGGTCAGAATTAATGTCGCTAGTGGTACCTTGCAACTTGGCGTTGACAGTTGGCGTCTCAGCGCCGCTTATTTTTCGGCCGACTTTAGATAAACAGCGTGTTATTGCTGTTTTTGGCCATATCGACGAAGCTAGCGACGCCGGCGACTTCATCGATGTCGATGAGTTCATCGCGGGTGATGCCCATGACGCCCATGGCCATTTCGCAGGCGATGAATTTGACGCCGAGTTCGCGTGCTTGTTTGATCAATTCGGGTAGGGTGGTGACATTTTGTTGGGCCATGACCTGCTTCATCATGACGGTGCCCATGCCGCCCATGTTCATCTTGGACAGGGTGAGTTTGTTGGCGCCTTTGGGGAGCATCCAGCCGAACATTTGTGACATGAAGGACTTCTTAACGGCCGGTGGCTGTTCTTTGCGTAGGACGCTGAGGCCCCAGAAGGTGAAGAAGATGCCGGTTTTGGCACCGGCGGCGGCCATGCCGCAGGCGATGATGAGGGCGGCCATGGCTTTATCGAGGTCGTTGCTGAACAGGACGATGGCGGCGGAGTGGCCGGCGCTGGCGCCGAGGGGCACGGCATTGCTGGCTGGCGCGGCGGTGCTGCAGGCTGGCGCGGTGGTGGCTGGTGGGGTGGCGCCGGCTTTGCGGACGACGGCTTCGAGGTGCTGCGGGGTTTCGTTGAGCGAGACGAGTTCATTGCCGGTGGATTTGAGCCAGCTTTGGAGGTCAGGGGTGAAAGACAGCGGCGCTAGTAGCGAGACGCTGTCGCCGGGGTTGATCTCGTTCATTTTGGTTTTGAGTTTGACCACGGGGCCGGGGCAGGCCAGGGCGCGGACATCGAGAACGGCGACGGGTTCGGCGGCGGGGGCCGGTGCTGTTGCGGTGGCAGTGGGTGCTGCTTGGGGACTTGCGGGGGGGGCTGTTTTGGTTTTGCGTTCGGCAGGCATGAATGGCTCTGGGTTGAAGTGTTTCCAGGTGAGGTAGGCGCCGGAGAGATTGCGGACGGTGAAGCCGTTTTGGCGCATGATGCGTTCGGCGAGGTAGCCGCGCAGGCCGGACTGGCAGCTGGTGATGTAGGGCTTGTTTTTGTCTAGCTCGCCGAGGCGTTCGCGCAGGGAAGCGAGGGGGATGTTGATGGAGTTGGGGATGGCGCCGAGCTCGTGTTCGGCGCTTTCGCGGACATCGATGATGGTCGTGTCGGCGGGGAGATCATCGACGTGGGCGAGCTGGCTGTCGCCATTGAGGACGTTTTCGGCGATCATGCCGGCGAAATTCACGGGATCTTTGGCGGAGTTGAAAGGCGGTGCGTAGGAGAGTTCGATGGCGGCGAGTTCGGGCGCGGTCATGCCGTTCATCATGGCGGTGGCGATGACGTCGATGCGTTTATCAACGCCGTTGTTGCCGACGATTTGGGCGCCGAAGATTTTGCCATCGGGGGCGAAGAGCAGTTTCATGCTCAGTGGGCTGCCGCCGGGGTAGTATGATGCGCTGGAGGACGGATGGAGGTAGATTTTTTGGTAATCGAGCTTGAGTTGCTTGAGACGTCGTTCGGTGATGCCGATGCTGGCGGCGGCGAGGGAGCCGAGTTTGAGGATGGACGCGCCATAGCTGCCGAGGTAGCGGCTTGGTCGCCCGACGATATTATCGGCGACGATACGGGCCTGCTTATTGGCGGGTCCGGCGAGGGGCACGGCGGTTTTGCCGCCGGTGATGGGGTCCATGACCTCAACGGCGTCGCCGGCGGCGTAGATATCCGGGTCGGAAGTTTGCAGCTGGTCATTGACAACGATGTGGCCGCGGGGGCCGAGCTCAAGGCCGGCGGCTTTGGCCAGTTCGGAATTGGGTTTGACGCCGATGCTCATGATAACGAGGTCGGCGGGGAGTTTTTCATCGCCATCGAGGACCACGGCGAGGCTGTCGCTCTGTTTGTCGATGGCGTTGACCTTTTTGCCGAGTTTGAGGGTGATGCCATGGCGCGAGAGTTCTTGGGCCAGCGGCGTGCTCATTTCCTTGTCGATGGTGGGCAGCACTTGGTCGAGGAGTTCAACGACCGTGACGTCCATGTCGCGTTCGAGGAGGTTTTCGGCGGTTTCGAGGCCGATGAAGCCGGCGCCGACGACAACGGCGCGTTTGGCGCCGGCTTTGATATGCAGATCAATGGCGTCCATGTCTGGGATTGACCACAGGCGCATGACGCGCGGGTCGTCAATGCCGGGGATGGGCGCCATGATGGGCGAGGAGCCGGTGGCAATGACGAGCTTGTCGTAGGACTCGTCGTACTGATCATTGACATTGTGGCGGATAGTGACCTTGTGGCCTTTGGGGTCAATGGCGATGACTTCGCTTTCGGTGCGGACGGTGACATTGAAGCGGGCGGCGAATTTGTCCTTGGTGCTCACGAGTAGTGACTCTCGTTCGGGGATGACGCCCCCGAGGTGGTATGGCAGACCGCAGTTAGCGTAGGAGATAAATTCGCCGCGTTCGATTAGGATAATTTCGGCTTTTTCGTCGAGGCGACGAAGGCGTGCAGCGGTACCGGCACCGGCGGCGACGCCGCCAACAATAATGACTTTCATGAGATTCACTCCGTTTAGGAATTGTTACTTGCTCGCAAGAGGAATGTAGTTCAGACGGGTCAAAGCGATGACAAGTTCCCGGATGAAGTCGATGTTGTCAGCGGGGACGATGAGGATGGCGGCGAGGTCGGTGTCGGTTTTGCCGTTGAGTTTGAGGGTAATGGCGTTGGTTTGGGGTAGATCAAGGATATCGATATCGTGGAACGGGTATGATCCGGCGATGGGGAAGTCCCATTTGAAGCGTGAGAGCTCGCGGCCGAATTCGGCCTTATAGAAATCGGGTCCGGGGTTGATGATGCGTGCGGTGCGGGCGTTTTTGATGGTTTTGTCGCCGTCGATGATGAGGAGATGTTGTCGCGGGTCGCCCTGGTATTGGCGTGGCGGGCGGTGGAGATTGAAGAGGGCGTATTTGCCGGCGGGTATTGTTGGGAAGGGGAAAGTGCAGCGGCCGTCGGGGCCGTTGAGGTTGACGACGGACATGGGGGCGTTGCCGGGCTGTTGGCAGATGGCGCCGCCGGTGAGTTGGGCGTTGTCGGCGCTGGTCATGCGGGCGCCGGGGCAAGCGATGATCATGGCGCTTTTGTCGCCGCGCTGGCTGTCGTGGAGGACGACTTGGCCGATGCGGGGTGTGGCGTCGCGGGTAGCGACGGTGATGACGCCGTCGTGCCAGGCGGCGCGGAGCCCGTCGCTGGCGCTGGCGCGGGCGTTGGGGGAGGCGCCCGTGACATTGATGCGCGCGGGCTGATCGGGGGTGACGAGGAAGACTTGTTTTTCCATGCCGCGGATGGCGCCGAAGGACGCGCCGCCGGCGAAGACGACGGGCGTGGCGTCCTGGCGGTACTGCATGGTGATGGCGGCGCGGGTGCCGGCGTCGGCTTTGAGGCGGAGGCTGTTGGCGCCTTTTTTGAGGGCGCCGGGGAGGAAGCGCGGGTTAAGTTGCGAGGTGGTTTTGGCGGCGAAGTGCTTGACGGCGCTGATGGGTGTATTGAAGCGCACGATGTATTCGTCGCGGGCGCGGATTTCGTAGTCGAGCTGCCAGCGGTTTGGGGCGATGGGCGCGATGGTCAGCCATGTTTTGCCGCGGTCGCGGGAGAGGTCGAGGGACAGATCGCGGTCGCAGACGACGGCGAATTCGCCGCGGAGGATGGTGTAGGCGGATTTGACGGGGTAGGAGAAGCCGTCGTCGTTGCAGTCCGTGAAGGCGGGGTTGTCTGCCTGGGGGCGGCCGTTGAAGCTGTGGGTGGCGATGGCGACGTGTGGGAGGGGGCGGATGTCGACGCGCCACACGGGTGTTTTGGGATCGACGCCGGCGAGTTCGCTGATGTCGATCCAGTTGGGGTTGTCGGATTTGGAGCGGGAGAAATTTGCTTGGACGTTGTTGTAGAGGCCGTTATTATGCCAGACGATGCGGAAGTTTTCGCCGGGATTGAGGGTGTATGCCTTGCGCTCGGGCATGACGTTGACCCAGCTGCTGTCGACGCAGTCGCGGATGCCATTGCGGGCGAAATGGCCATTGCCGTCAGGCAGTGGGTATGGATCGCGCTCCATTTCGGCGAGGCTGGCGGGGGTGAGCATATTGCGGCTGGTGAAGAATTGTTGGGCGGAGAGATCGTAGAGGTTCATCTGGTTGTTGTAGAAGACCTGTTCGAAGGAATGGCCGTAGCCGGCGGTCATGGCGGCGGGGCAGCGGGCGACAGTGGCAAAGAGGATGCAGGCCAGCGAGTTCAGCGGGCCGCATTCAAAGGCGCAGTAGCTGTTGAGCATGGACAGCGAGCGGTACTCGACGCTGCGGGCGCTGCCGTCGATGCTGATTTCGGCCTGGTGGGACATGAAATAGTCGGCGGCATTGAGCAGCATCTGGAAGAGCTTGACGCAGCGGGCGTGGTCGTCAGGGAGCGTGTCCAGGCGGAGCGAGTCGGCCAGGTCGCCGTAGGAGCGGGTGTCGATGTCGTCGGCACCGAGGAGGATGGGGGCGACGAGTGGCTCGGCATCGAGGGGGCAGGCGATATCGACGAAATCCATGTAGGCGGGGGCATCGAGGGTAATGCGGGTGGACTCGCCGGGGGCGATGATGAATTCTTGGGTTTTGGTGATGCGGGCGGCGTTGAAGTCATCGGGCGTGGGCGGGTCGGGGTAGTTGCATTTATCGAAGACGACCTGTGGGTTGGCGTTATCGGCGACGGTTTCGGGTGTCCAGCGGACTTGGTATTGGGCGTCGGGGCTCTGGACATTGAGGACGGGTGTGGCGGGTGGCTGCTCGGTCCAGGGGGTGCCGCTGATGAAGCGGTCGCCGCTGCCGCGAGTGCCGTCAAAAGAGCGATTGAAAGCGAAGAAGGCGCAGGAGTGTTCGTCGGGGGCGAGTTGGCGATTTGGGGTGAAGTCGCCTTGGTAGCGGATGGTGGTTGAGAGGCGGAGGGCGTCGCAGGCGCCGGTGAGGATGGCGGTGTCGCTTTTGTGGATGGCGCTGCGGGCGGTGGCGCCGCTCATGCCGAGGCAGAAGTAGTTGGGGATGACGCGGTCAGCGCGTTCGGCGATGGAGCGTTCGGAGTCGTTGGTTTTGAGGCTGGCGTCGCCGAGTTCCTTGCGGACATAGCGGTATTTGCCGGCGGGGTGCAGGGTTGGCACGGTGAATGGCGTGTCGGGGGCGTTGATGACGGTTTTGCCATTGAGGAAGACCTTGACGCCGTGGTCGGGTCCCCAGCAGAAGGCAATGTGTGACCAGGAGTCGTGGGGGATAGCGACTTGGGCTTCGTGCTTGTGGCTTTGCCAGTTGGCGGGGTTTTTGATGATGAAGGCGAGCGTTTTTTTCTCGGGGTTGTAGGTGGCGGACCAGACGGGGCCCTTGAGGGACGGCCTGACTTCGTATTCGCTGGGGGTGTAGCCTTGGAGGAGCACGACGGTTTGGTTGCTGGTCCAGTCGGGTTTCAGCCAGCATTCGGCGGTACCGCCGGCGATGGGCCAGTGGAGGTCGCGTTGTTCGGTGAGAGTGCGGCCTTCGCCCCACTGCGCCTGCGGCGCGGTGATGAAAAAGAACGCCTGGCGATGGCCGAGGCGGAAAGCGGCGTCGCCGGGCTGGCCGCTGAGGCCGTCGGTGAAGAGCGCGTCGTTGAGCGTCGGGAAGGGCAGAGTGCGGGCGACGCGCAGGGCGAAATGGCTGAGGCGCAGGCGCGGGTGGCCGGCGCTGGCATCGGCGAGGGGTCGGCCATATTGATCGAAGCCGCTGTGGATGTAGCGGACTTCCATGACGACGCGGACGGCGCGGGCGCGGCTATCAAAACGGCCGCATTCGGTGATGCTGACGGGCTTGTCCGGCGGTAGGATCATGGATATCCAGCGTGGATCGACGACGCTTGACGGCAGGAGATCGCCGTGTTCGTTCAGCTGGCGGAGGTAAATGCGGACGAAGTTGTTCAGGCGGGCTTCGGAGCGCAGGTCGAGTTCGAGGACGGCGTCCTGCCCGGCGGCGTTTGCGGGGAGGGCGAATTCGCGGGTGAAGGTTGCCTTGGTGTCATCGTGAGCGAGGAGGGTGTCCGGTCCTTCTGCAAGGGGTGTAAAGGTCTCGGAGCTGTAATTGAGATGCCAAGGCGTGGCGTTGTTCAGGGGCGGGACGAGATTGTGTTCGGCGGGGATGGCCGTTGGCGCCTGTGGCGCCTGGTTGCCGAAGTAGAGCCAGAGACCGTCGCTGCCGGCGGGGACGGCGAAGCGCAGGGTTGTGGCGTTGTCGGTCTTGCGTGGCGCCTGGGCCATGACAGGGAGGACGCGGTGCTGGTCGCCTTGGGTGGCGACGACGGCGAGGCGGTCGGGGCTACCGGCGTCGGTGTTGGTGAGTCGCGCGAGTTTGGCCAGATCGACGGGGAGTTCGCAGAGCAGTTCGCGGTCGGCGCTTTGAGCGTGCCATTCGAGTTGGCAGCGCCGAGGCATGGACGGTAGGTGCCAGGGGGCACTGGCGGCTATACAGGCGACACTTGACAAGACACAGATAAGGCCGGCGATCTTCATGGTGGCTCCCTGTCCAATGCAGTTAAAATGTCAGCTGTTGCCGGTGGTGGCTGCCCGTCAGTACGGTGGGCGGTCCTCCACGTAAGCGAGTTTGATCTTGATGTCGATAGATATCAGCATGACGATGTTGACGATGGCGGCCAGGAGGGTGGCGACCGTGACGGCGGAGTGATAATCGACGACGGCCAGTGCCAACGAGGCGGCAATCAGCAGCACGGCGGTGTATTTGAGGATGAAGCGATAGAACTGCCAACGCCGGATGGCGCGCATACGTAGGGCCGGGTCGGCCAGCGTTTTCATGAATTTTACGTCGCGCTTGTGATTCATCCTTGTTACCCTTGTTTCCCTTCAGCTCCGGTTGACCGGCCTAATATATCATCTTTGTATAACGAACAAGGGGCGATGGTATTTTGTGTGGTGAGGGATATTTCTGCCATAGTCGCGGAATAACGACGCTGCGGGCGCGCGAGGGGATGCTGGGATACGGGCGCGCTATGATCGGCGTGGATGGCGAGGATGGTTTCATGAGACGTCGCGCCGGAGTGGGCGAGACGCCCACTCCACGACCTGGAAAAGGGCGCGCGAGGGGGGCCGATCAGTGATTGATAATGGCCGGTCTCAGGGGACGACTGGGACCACAGGGACTCCTGGGAGCGCCGCCGTCCCGGCGGCACTTATTGGCGACTGCGCGCTCTGGGGCGAGGACTCACAGACTCATGAGGCATGGTCCCATGGATTGGACCGCGGGGACTTTTTGGACCATGGGGAAGGACGCCATGGACACTTGGGACCGGTTGTGGACTGCTTGGACGCCGGGGACTGCATGGCGTCCATTATTAATATTAGGCCGGTTACTGCGTGGAGACGTGCGTGTGGCGCGCTGCGTTTGGTGGGGTATGTTTGTGCGCTTTGCGCGCCAAGTCGAGGTGTGATGGGCGTCGGCGGGGGTGGTGGAAAAACGCCTGTCGTAGCAGAAAGAACACGTCGTCTTAAGCAAAGCCTAACAATTGGGTCGTAGACTAATTGGCGATGCAACGAAGCAGGCGTTTCGATTGCAGGTTGGCAGATCAAAAAGAACCGTAGCAAGGAGAGAAAACAGATGATTATGAAGAAGCGTTGGTCTGGTGTTGGGCGTGGGCTTATTCGGCTGCGTGGTCGTAGTCGGTGCCTGGGGCTGTTGTTGGTGCTGGTGGTGTTCAGCGGCGGCGGTGTGTATGCGCAGGCAAACGACGAGATATTGCGGCGCATCGACGAGTTGCAGCAGCAGATCAAGTCCCAACAGGCGATGATTGACGAGTTGCGGAAGATGCAAGAAGCGCAGGCGCAGCAGCAACAACAGGTCAGCGAGAAGGCCCGGGAAGAGGTCCAGGCCGCTGTGAAGGAAGCGAAGGACGAGCTTGCCAAGAGCAACGCGCCACTGGTGGCGTTACGCAAGGGCATTGAGGGTCTGGATATCACTGGTGATCTGCGGCTGCGCTACGAGAATGTTACTCGCGATGTGGATAGTGGCGACGACGTGCGGGAGAAATCCCGTTTTCGGCATCGCGTTCGGCTGGGCGGGGTATGGAAGAATCCCAGTGAGGACTGGGAAATAGGCTTGGGCTTGGAAGCTGGCAGCAGCGACGGGACCAGCGCCAACCAGAGCTGGAACAAGAACAGCACCTGGGAATCCGGCAGCGTGTATCTGGATTATGCGTATGCCAAGCATCGTTTTGGCGACAGCGGCTTGAGCCTGACTCTTGGCCAGCATAAGAATCCTTGGAAGTGCAGTATGCTGACCTACGATAGCGACCTACGGCCCACGGGTGCGACGCTGGCATACGATCAGGACGCGTTGTTTGCCAGCATTGGCGCCTATAATCTCCGTGGCGACAGCAAGGTCACGGGCAGCGGCGACCAGTCTTTGGCCAATATGTACGGCGGGCAGATCGGCATGAAATTCAAGGGCGACAATCTGAAGGGCCTGCTGGCCATGGGTTTTCATTATTACGACGATGAAACCGGCGAGTATCAGCTGGCTGCCGAAGATTACAACTACCAGATTGGGTCGTTGTATGGCGAAATAGGCGGCAAAGCCGGCGCTGTCGACTTGAAGGCCGTGGGTGAATTCGCCATGAATTTCGACGCCGACAACGACTTCAGCCAGGGTGCCGCCAGGGGGCGGGCGTCGGCCGATCCTGCCAAGTACAAGGCCGAGGATAACGACATGGCGTGGCTGCTGGGCTTCCAGGCCAAATACGGCAAGGTCGTCGCGAAATACAGCTACGCGTACATTGAAGGCGACTCCGTGCCGTGGTTTATGTCAGACAGCGACTTCGGCGCCGGGGTGAAAACCGGTGGCTCGGTGAACGTGCAGGGGCATGTACTGGGCCTCAGCTACGATCTGAGCAAGAATCTCTCCCTGGGCGCGACGATGATGCTCACCGAGCTCATCGAACCCGCTGACGGCAATGACGACGACGGTACGCTCTACCAGCTCGACATTAGCTACAAGTTCTGAGCGGACGGGGGGGGGAGGATTTTTTTGCCTCACGCGAAGGCGCGAAGACGCGAAGAAGACAAGCCCGGGGCTGCGCCCCGGGCTTGGGTAAGCAGCCAGGTTTTCTCGGACGGATCGGATGACTGATCGGTCTGATTAATCAGGCGAAGAAGCCGCAGTAGGCGAAGAGTGCGCCGAGGGCGAGGCATAGCCAAGGCAAGATGCGGTTGATGATGGGGAGGCTCCAGAAGGCCAGGCGGGCGCGGAAGAAATCTGGGCAGGCGATAATGACGACGCCCTTGATGAGTGCTGCCCAGCCGACGACGGTGATTAGCACGGTCCAATCCGATGTCCAGGCGTTGTGGGCATGGATGATGACGATGCCGATGAGAGTGGCTAACATGCCGGAGAGGTAGAGCAGGGCCATGTTCGAGCTGAGGCCGCTCATGATATCGCTGAAGTAATTTTTGCGGATGAGAGCTCCGGGGGCGACGGCGAGGTAGATGACGGCGAGGGCGCGGGCGATAATGACGCTAGCTGATGCTTCGTTCATGCTGGGCCTCCTTGGGGCACGGGTGCGCATGCGGGTGTAGGTGAAACTGGCGCAACGGAACTAATTACAATTGAACGTGAGGCACGTGTTTGCGTGCTGGTGTAGGTGAAACTGGCGCAACGGAACTTATTACAAATGAACGTGAGGCACGTGTTTGCGTGCTGGTGCGAGTGCTGAGGCGTTTGTTGCGGGTGGCCAGGCACAGCGCGGTTGTGGTATCCGGGTGCTGGGTGCTGAGTGCTGGGTGCTGGGGCAACGTGGTGTTTTTGGGGCTATTAGGCTGAAAAAAGGCGATTCAAGGGGCTGGCGGGCCTGGATTAGCGTAATCAGCTTTTTTTGACGGCGATGGCGGTTTGGCTGGCGATAGTTTCGAGCCAGAATTGGACGGTGCTGTCGTCGGTGAAGCTTTGTCGATCGAAGCTTGCTTCCTGGCCGAGACGGTTGGCCTTGTTGACGCCGAGGGGGTGGTAGGGCTCGACATGGATTTCCTGGACGTGCTTGAGGGTGTTGGCGAGTTCGGCGATGCCGGCGAGGTGTTCGACATCGTCATTGAGGCCGGGGATGAGCGGGCAGCGCAGGATGGACTTGGCGCCGGCGTGGTCGATGGCGCGGAGGTTGTTGACGATGATGAGGTTATCTGCGCCGGTGAAGCGCCGGTGTTTGTCGCGATCGGTGGCTTTGATGTCGTAGAGGAAGATATCGACGATGGGGACGAGGTCGAGGAGTTGTTCGGTTGTGCCCATGCCGCAGGTTTCGAGGCAGTTATGGATGCCGGCGGCGTGGGCTTTGCTGAACAGTTCGTGGGTGAAAGCGTATTGTGCGAGCGGTTCGCCGCCGGAGAGGGTCATGCCGCCGCCGGAGTTGTCGTAGAAGATTTGGTCTTTGAGGACTTCGGCGAGGACATCGTCAGTGGACATATCTTTGCCGACGAGTTCGAGGGCGCCGGCGTAGCAGCGCTGGGTGCAGATGCCGCAGCGGGTGCAGTGTGTGCGGTCGAAGACGTGTTTGCCGTCGACCATGCGATGGCAATGTTGGGGGCAGCTTTTGCAGCACCAGCCGCAGCCGATGCATTTGTCGGGCGTGAAGAAGAGTTCCTGCTCGTGGCGATGGGATTCGGGGTTATGGCACCAGAGGCAGCGGAGGGGGCAGCCTTTGAGGAATACGGCGGTGCGGATGCCGGGGCCGTCGTGGATTGCGAATTTTTCGATGTCGAAGACTCTGCCGATGGTAGCCATGATGAGGGGGAGTTTCCTATGTTTGCGGAATATGCGGAATGTTGTTGGTTGCGCAGGTGTTTAGTGAATGTGGCGCCCTCCGGGCGCAGGTCTAGGTTGTTGTGCTACCCCGGGTTGCGTCGCCCTTCGGGCTCCTCACCCGGGGTTATGCATGGTGCGGCCCTCCGGGCCGAATTTGGGTGGATCGGACGGATCGTCTTTATCGTCTTTATCGCGGACGGATCGGACGGATCGGACGGATCGGACGGATCGTCTTTATCGTCTTTATCGCGGACGGATCGGACGGATCGGACGGATCGGACGGATCCGATTACTGATCGGTCTGATCGGTCTGATCGGTCTGATCTTCTGACTTTTATCGCGGACGGATCGGACGGATCCGATTACGGATCGGACGGTTCGGACGGATCTTCTGACTTTTATCGCGGACGGATCGGACGGATCGGACGGATCGGACGGATCGGACGGATCGTCTTTATCGTCTTTATCGTCTTTATCGCGGACGGATCGGACGGATCGGACGGATCGGACGGATCGGACGGATCGAGTCGACGATCGGTCCGATCGGTCTGATCGGTCCGATGGTTTGGTGTTTATTCTTCGAGTTTTTGGCAGACGACTTTGACCTTGCGTGAGCGTGGTCCATCGAATTCGCAGAGGCAGACACCCTGCCATGGTCCGAGTTCGAGGTTGCCGTTTTTGATAGGGATGCTGAGGGAAGAACCGACGAGGATGGTTTTGATGTGTGCGGCGCTGTTGCCGCCGGAGTGGAGGTAGTAGGGTTCTTTGGCTGGGATCATCTTGTCGAGTTTAGCGATGATGTCGTGTTTGACATCGGGGTCCATTTTTTCGGTGACGGTGATGGCGGCGGTGGTGTGGGTGCAGAAGAGGTGGCAGATGCCGTTGCTGAAGGACGCCGGGATGGCGGCGTTGATGCGGTTGCTGATGTCGATGATTTCGTTTGCGTCGTTGGTATCGATTTTTAGTTCCGCCATGGTGCAACTCCTTTCATTTACAGGTGAAGGGGCCATGATGCCGCGGTTGGTCGGGCGTGGCGAAGTGCGGAAAGGCGATTGCTACGCCGCTTGCCGACCATGGTACAAGATAGTCGCTGATGGCGGGATGACAAATGGTGGGTGGTAGCGGCGCTGTGGTCAGAGGGCGAGGACGTCGCGGAGGTTGGTGTCGACGCCGCATTGGCGGAGGAAGTCGAGGTGGAGAGCGAAGTCGCCGATTTCGTAGAGATTATGGGCGTCGCTGCCGAGGGTGAGTTTGACGCCGTTGGCGATGCAGAGGCGGAAGAAGTCGGCGGGCGGCTCGTTGGTATGGAAGTTGATTTCGGCGGCGGTGTTGGTTTGTTTGAGCATGGCGACGAGGGGTTTGAAGCATCCTGGAGGGATAGGCAGTTTGCCGCGGCGGAAGACGCGGAAGGGATGGGCGAGGCTGGTGAAACCGCAGCGGAGGAAAGTGTTGTGGATGGCGAGGAATTCGTCGCGCCGCTGGTCTTCGCTGACGGCGAGTTTGCGGTGGATGGATGGCAGCTGGTGCATGGCGCCGATGCGGAAGGCGGCCTTGTTCCAGTCGGTTTGGCTGAGGAGGGGCTGGCCGTCGCTGCGGGCGTCGATTTCGAGGCCGGTCCAGGCGGTGGGGATATTGGCGGCGGCCATGGCGGCGAAGAAGTCGTCAAGGCGGCGGTCGGCGGTGGTTGCGGGCAGATCGCGGTCTTGGGCGGCGTAGTAGTCTTTGCTGCTGTAGAGCAGGTGGCCGGAGTGTTCGGTGATGCGGAAGGAGGCGATACCGAAGGCGTCGGCGAAGGCGGCGATGCGTTCGGGGGCCATATTTTCGTTGCAGTAGGCGAAGCGGGTGTGCATGTGGGTATCGACGAGCTGGAGATCGGCGGGCATGCGCAGGCATTCGCTGTGGGTGCTGACGTTTTGGCCGTCGATATCGACGACAGTGATGGGGAAGGGCGTTTCGCAAAGGGCGGGCGCGACGAGATAGTTGACGTCGTTGTGGGCGAAGAGGGGGACGCCGTGGTGGTAATGGGCGCTAATGGCGAGGGTGACGCCCTTCGCGGCCATGCTTTGGCATAGATCGTCGGCATTGCTGTAGTGATATGGGCTGTTGCAGCTGCCGGGGGGGAACAGCGGCACATGCTGGAGGGCGACGATGGGGCCGGACCAGTCTTTGCGGGCGGCGGCGAGGAGATCGCAGCCGGCGGGGGCGCGCCAGGCGTTGTAGCCGGGGCGTTCTTCGTCGTGCTCGGCATTGATGACGAAGCGGACGCCGGCGATGTCAGTGATGGCGGCGGGTTTGGGGAAGACCTGGTAGAAGGCGTCGGCGCTGCCGTCGTGATTGCCGGGGATGGCGATGGTAGGGGCGTCGATGAGTTTGGTGTGGGTGAAGAGTGCGGCGAGGTCGGCGGGGCCGTTGTTGGCGTCGCCGTCGTTGATGAGATCGCCGAGGAGGATGACGGCGTCGGGTTTGATGAGGCGCTTGATGCGGAAAGCGGCGCGGCGCATGATGATGTCCGCGATGCCGCAGTGGCGTTTGCCGCAGGTGATGGCGTTGGTGGAGCTGAAATGGCTGTCGGCGATGATGGCGATGCGCATAGTGGGTGGCCGTTTATTTGGCAATAGCCTTATTGAACCAGACATCGGCTGGTGGCTTGGGTAGTGGGCGGTTGTTGTTCATGGCGTCCTTGAGCTCGGCGTCGGCGTCTTCGTCGTACCACCAGTAGGCAGTGCTTTCGTCGCTGTATTTGCCGAGGACGGTGGGTGGGGTGCCGAATTTGTTCCAGTAGAGGAGGCGGGTGTAATTGATATTCCAGAGTAGTGCGTAGGGGTGTTGGTTGAAGACGATAGCGTCGAGCTGGCGGCAGAGCTCGTGGCGTTCTTGGACATTGAAGATGTTTTTTTGTTTGTCGATGATGGCGTCGACGTCGTTGTTTTTGAAGCCGGTGATATTGCTGCCAGCGGGTCGGTCGGCTTCTTTGCTGGCCCACATGCCTTCGGGGTTTTTGAAGAGACCGGCGCCCCAGGCGGCCCAGGTCATATCGAAGCTGAAGGCGTCCATGTCCTTGGCCCAGGCGGACCAGTCTTTATTTTGGACGGTCATTTTGATGCCGACGTCCTTAAGGGCGGCGTCGAAGACGGCGAGGAATTTATTGGAGACTTCGTCGCGGTTGAGGAACGTGAACTGGAGTGGCTGGGCGTTTTTTTCGAGGATGCCGGTGGCGGGGTTGGCGGCCCAGCCGGCTTCGGCGAGGAGTGCGCGGGCGGCCTGTTTGTCGTAGGGGACGAGTTGGTTGGGGCAGGGGTGTTGGTCGTCGTAGAGGTCTTCCCAGTATGAGCGGTGGAGGAAGTACTGGTTGTACATCATGGTCTGGTTCATGGTTTCGCGATCGAGGAGCAGGGCCATGGCCTTGCGGACGCGGACGTCATCAAAGGGCGGCCGGCGCATATTCATGGCGAAGCCCTGGAAGCCGACGGGGCGGGAATTGTGGATGGCCTGTTTGACGATCCAGTTGTTGCGGATGGCGCTGATCTTGGTTTCGATCTGGTGCCACTGGCTGGCGGTGTAGACGGCGAAGACGTCGATCTCGCCCTTGACGAAGGCCTCGAAGGCGTTGTTGCGGTCTTCGAAGAAACGGTATTTGATTTCCTGGAAGTTGTGGATGCCCTGGTGCGCGGGCCATTGTCGGCGCCACCAGTCGTGGCGGCGTTCGAGGACGAGGTGGAAGCCCTCGCGGATTTCTTTGACGCGGTAGGGGCCGGAGACCACGGGGAAGTCGAAATTGAGCTGATTGAAGTCCTTGCCGGCGAAGACGTGCTTGGGCAGGATGCTGAAGCCGCCGGCGGCACCGAGGTTCTGCCAGTGGACCTCCTTGGCGCGGAAGCGGACGGCGGTGCCGTTGTCGACGATTTCGGGCGCGTGGAGTCTTTCCAGGCTGAGCTTATGTGGTCCGGTGAGGTTTTTGGGATCAAGGACGGTTTGGTAGGTCCAGACGACGTCTTCGGCGGTGATTGGCTTGCCGTCGCTCCAGCGGGCATTTTCATCGATCCAGAACGTGAAAGTGAGCTTGTCGTCGGAGATGGACCATTTTTTGGCGATAGCGCGGTCGTATTCGAGGGTATCGGCGTCCATGCCGACGAGTGACTCGAAGAGCGCGTCGAAGACTTTGGCGCTCATCATGTTGTTGTCGAGGTAGTAGTTAAGGCTTTTGGGTGATGGTCCGAGGTACTCGGTGATGCTGCCGCCGGGTACGGCGTAGGGGCTAGCGACGGGGTCTGGTCGCTGCGTGCTGCTGTTGACGGGGAAGAACTGGTCAGCGCAGAGGGCGGCGGTCAGGGCGGCGAAGAACGCCAGGGTGAAATGTCGCATAGAAGGACCTCTGGGAGTCGGTTGCTGTTACTCGGGGCGGGATGGCGGCGTGGTCGTTGGCGGCTGGTTCAGAGGAATTCCGGGGCGAGGAAGTACGGCTTGCCCGGTTCGATGGTGACGCCGCGGACGGGGGCGATTTGGCGTAGGTCGAAGGCGCCGGGCAGCTTCATGGACAGCAGGACATCGAGGAAAGACGCCCGCTGCGAGTAGGAGACGATGGCCGGGGCGGTGGCGTTGCTGAGTTCGGTGGCTTTGGCGATGGCGTCGTCGAAGTAGCCGAGTTGGTCGATAAGGCCTTCCTGGAGGGCGCTGTCGCCAGTGAGGACGCGCCCGTCGGCGAAGGTGGCGGCTTTGACGGCATCGACGTTGACAAAGGCCTTGCTGCGGCCGTCGGCGACGACCTGGGCGAATTCGGTGAAAGTCTTGAGGATCAGTTCTTGGACGTATGTTTTTTCGAGTTCGGTGCGTGGTCTGCCGCCGTTGAGCATGTCTTTCATGGCTCCGGAGCGGTAGACTTCGGACTGGACGCCGATTTTGTCTAGCAGGGCGGTGTAGTTGAGGGTGGACATGATGACGCCGATACTGCCGGTGAAAGTATGGCGGTTGGCGATGATCCAGTCGCTGCCGGAGGCGATAAAGTAGCCGCCGCTGGCACCGATGGCGTGCATGCAGGTGACGACGGGCTTGCCGGCGTCGCGGCATTGGCGGACCTCGTTGAGGATTTCGTCGCTGGCGGTGACTTCGCCGCCGGGGGTATTCATGTCGATGATGATGGCGACGACGCTGTCGTCCTCGCGGGCGTAGCGCAGTTCATTGCAGATGCGGCGGGCGCTGGCGGCTTGATAGATGTCCGACGAAGTGATGACGCCGTTGACGCTGATGACGGCGATGGTGTCCAGGCCGAAGCCTGGTCGGATGACTTCGGTGACAATCTTTGGGGCGGGTTTGGTGATAGTGTTGCCCGAGGTGAAATCGAATTTGTCCATGGCGCTGGTGATGGCGCCGATGACGGCCATGGTGGCGAAGAAGGCGATGGCGCAAAAGATGATTGCCAACAGGCAGCCGATTTTGCCGGCGCGGCTTTTGCGTGGTGGCGGCTGTTGATGGAGCAGCGGGCAGCAGGGCGGCTGTGCGGACGGTGGTGGCGGCGGCGGTGTGGGCATGGGCGGCGGCGGTGTGGGCATGGGCGGTTGGTAATTGGCTGCTGCTGGGCTGGTGGTGGCGTTTTGATCGGTGTTGTCGTTCATGATCGTCACTTCTCCAGCTGAGAATTGTTTGGGATGATATTTGCGGGGCCGGGGGTACGGCGGGAGCTTCTTTCCCGGGTGCCGTAGTCGTCTCTGAGTTCGTAATCGACGCCTTCGCGGGCGAGTCGTCCGTAGAGGACTTTGAGGTAGCCGGTATCTCTGGAGAGGGTTGGGATGCCGGTTTCAGAGACGTAGTACTGTTGTTGGCGGAGTTTCACTTCGCCGGCGACCATGCTGTAGATGGCGTATGAGTAGAGTCTTGGGCGTACTTGGACGAGGACATGGATGGCGCTGCTGCTGTCGGCGTCCATCTGTGGTTTTGAGCCGGAGATATAGGGGCCGATGCGGAAAGTGCCGTAGACATTGTCGTCATCTTCGACGCGTAGGCAGTAGATGGTGCCGATGCCGTCATTGAAGAGCATGAGTGAGACTTGCAGGCTGGCGATCAGGGCGGTGTCATTATCGGCAGGCAAGCCGATGTTTTTTTCCAGGATGCGGGTTCCTTCGCGGACTTCGAAAGTCGTGGAGTTTGACTGGTGGATATTTGGGAGGCGGGCGTGTTCGACGTTGGCGGAGACGGTATAGACGTCCTCGCGTTGCAGGTCATAGAGCGCGTTGAGGGTGAGGGTGAGTTCGCGGCGTTCGCCGGGGCGGAGGATGATGCCGCGGAGGGGATTGGCGTTGGGATCCAGGAGCGAGACGATGTTTCGGGACTGGGTGTCGATGGTGAAGGTGAGTTTGCCGGAATCCTGGAGGTCTTCGCCGCCGAAGATGAGGGTATTGCCGCTGTAGTTGTGGATCAGCAGGGTGAGGTCGATTTTTTCATAACGCAGGTAGCGTTTGAATTTGGCGTCCAGGCGCAGCCCGATTTGGGCGGCGGCGTTATGGGCGAGGACGAGGAGGAGTAGTGCGGGGAGCAGCCAGAGGGATCGGGTTGATGAATGCATGATGATGGTCCTATGTATGGCGCTGCAGTTTGGTGATGATGGTATCAGCGACGGCTGCGGGGTCCCAGCCTTTGCAGCACTCGCCGGGGCTGGTGGGGCAGACGCGCTGGAAACAGGGGCTGTTGGGGCATTGGCTGTGAATGATCTGGTGCAGGCCTTCTTCGCCGTAGGGGCCGGTGAGGGTCGGATCGGTGGCGCCGAAGAGGGCGACGCAGGGCAAGCCCAGCGCGGCGGCGATGTGCATGGGGCCGCTGTCATTGGTGAGCAGTGCCTGCGACTGTTCCAGGAGTGCAGCGAGAGTTAAGACAGCGGTGCTGCCGGCGAGGTTCGTTGGCTGGCAGATTATAGTCATGGCGCGGAGTTTTTCACCATCGGCTTGTTCGTTGGGGGCGCCGAGGAGCCAGCAACGCAGGCCGGGTTGACGCCGCGCGCATTCGTCAAGGACGGCGGCGAAGAAGGCCAGCGGCCAGTTTTTGCTTGGCCAGCGCGAGGAGAAGCCGACGGCGAGGATGGGGCCCGTGCCATGGAGTTTGGTCAGCAGGGCTGACGCTTCGGCGCGTTGCGCGCTGGGGATGGCCAGTGGCGGCCGTCGTTCGGGGGCGTCGCTGGGGAGGACCTGCCGTACGAGCGAGAGATTTTTGGCGACGGCGTGGCGGATGTCGGCGGGCACGCTGTATTTTTCCGTGTAAAAGAGCCAGGCGCCTTCGCGGGCGTGTTTGAAGCCGGCGCGGCGTGGGGCCTTGCTGAGTCGGCTGATGATGCCGCTGCGGAGGAGTCCTTGGAAGTCAATGGCGAGGTCGTAGGGTTCGGCCTGGAGGTCTTTGACGAAATTGCGCAGAGCCCTTGCGGAAGCGAGTTGGTGGCGGGGGAATTTGACGACGCGGTCGATGCCGGGGCAGAGTGCGGTGATGGCGGCGAGCTTGTCGTTGACGACCCAGGTGATCCTGGGTGCTTCGGGCAGCGAGCGCCGGATGAGGTCGACGGCGGGGAAGGTGTGAATGACATCGCCGAGGCTGCTAGGTTTTACGACCAGGATGCGCAATGCCGGTTCTCCGTGGTGGCGCGGTCGCGTCAGCAGCCGTAGCCGAGGCGTTCAGCGAGGCGCGAGGGCAGACCGGCGTCGAGTATTTTTTGCTGGCAGGTTTCGATATCGTAGGGGACGCGGTGCAGGGCGACAGTGTTGTCTTTGGTGTCGTAGGTGGCGAAGGACGCCCGGATATCGCCATCGCGGGGTTGGCCGACGCTGCCGACGTTGACGAGGTACTTGTGGTTTGGCATGATCCGCACCTCTTCGAAGCTGCTGGCGGTCACTTCCTGCTGGCTTTTGACATAGAGCATGGGCGTGTGGGTGTGGCCACAGAAGCAGAGGGGCATGCTTTGGTACTGGAGGCAGGTTTCGGCGCTGTAGCGGTCGAAGATGTAGCCCCACATGCGGGGGTTGTCGAGCGTGCCATGGACGAGCTGGAAACGGACGCCGCCAGGTTTGATGATGTCCTTGGTGTAGGGCAGGTCTTCAAGCCAGAGGCGCTCTTCTTCGCTGATTTGGGAGCGGGTCCATTTGACGGCCTGGGCGGCCTGGGGGTTGAAGCCGTAGAGTTCGAGCTGGAGATTGGCGACGTAGTCGTCGTGATTGCCTTTGATGACGGCTTCGGGTTTGAGGCCGCGGAGGATTTCCATGCACTCGTGGGGGTTCGAATTGTAGCCGACGACATCGCCGATGCAGACATAGCTATCGACCTTGAGTTCAGCTGCTCTGGCAAGGACGGCGGTCAGTGCCTCCAAGTTGCTATGGATATCGCCCAGAATTGCATATTTCATGATGACTGGCTACCTGTATGCATGGGGCGCACCCCGGTGGCTGATAGCACGGGAAGGCCGTTGGCTACTCATTCTCTGACTGAAATCCCCCCGCAGCCGGCGGCACAGGGCAAGCTATGTCGGGCGGGCGTGGTCGGTATTCGGGTTAAGCCGGAAGCCCTTGCCGGCGACCGGATGCAAACACTAACTTTATTCCATCTTGGCAGACTATGCAACCGGCGGACGCGGTGAAATCGGAGAGAGCGGGCGGATCGGACGGATGTTACCGCTGGGCGCTAATGGTCGTTCGCACGCTTTGTGGGGGGTGGCGCCCTCCGGGCGCTGACCTTTTTTGTTTCTTCTGCCCTGGGTTGCGGCGCCCTACGGGCGCCTCACCCAGGGTTATGCATGGTGCGGCCCTGCGGGCCGAATTTGGCTGATCGGTCTGATCGGTCTGATCTTCTGTCTTTTATCGCGGACGGATCGGACGGATCGGACGGATGTTACCGCTGGGCGCTATTGGTCGCTCGCACGCTTTGTGGGGGGTGGCGCCCTCCGGGCGCTGACCTTTTTTGTTTCTTCTGCCCTGGGTTGCGGCGCCCTCCGGGCGCCTCACCCAGGGTTATGCATGGTGCGGCCCTGCGGGCCGAATTTGGCTGATCGGTCTGATCTTCTGTCTTTTATCGCGGACGGATCGGACGGATCGGACGGATGTTACCGCTGGGCGCTATTGGTCGCTCGCACGCTTTGTGGGGGGTGGCGCCCTCCGGGCGCTGACCTTTTTTGTTTCTTCTGCCCTGGGTTGCGGCGCCCTACGGGCGCCTCACCCAGGGTTATGCATGGTGCGGCCCTGCGGGCCGAATTTGGCTGATCGGTCTGGTCTTCTGTCTTTTATCGCGGACGGATCGGACGGATCGGACGGATCGGACCGATCGACGATTTGATCAGTCGGATCAGTCTGATCGGTCTGATCGGTCTGATCGGTCTGATCGGTCAATTATTGAGGCTGTGGATAGGTGCGGGGATATGTCCACCGAAGCGGATGAAGCGTGCGGATTTACCGGCATTGGGTACGTGCATGACGGTGCCGCCGCCGAAGAGGCCGCCGAATTCGACGCGGTCGCCGGCTTTTTTGCCGGGGACGGGGATGAAGCGGACGGCGGTGGTTTTCTTGTTGATCATGCCGATGGCCATTTCGTCGGCGATCATGGCGGCGATAGTTTCTGGGGGGGTATCGCCGGGGATGGCGATCATATCGAGGCCGACGGAGCAGACGCAGGTCATGGCTTCGAGTTTTTCGAGGGTGAGTTCGCCATTGGCGGCGGCGGCGGAGAGTGCGGAGTCTTCGCAGACGGGAATGAAAGCGCCGCTCAGGCCGCCGACGGACTGCGAGGCGAAGGCGCCGCCTTTTTTGACGGCGTCGTTGAGCATGGCGATGCAGGCGGTGGAGCCGGGCGCGCCGATGGCGTCCATGCCGAGGATCTGGAGGATTTCGCCGATACTGTCGCCGACCTTCGGTGTTGGTGCCAGTGAGAGATCGACGATGCCGAAGTTGATTTTGAGTGCCTTGGCGACTTCGCGGCCGATGAGTTCGCCGCAGCGGGTGACGCGGCAGCTAGTCTGCTTGATTTCTTCGGCGAGGTCATCGAGGCCGAGGTTTTCGGCGCCTTCGCGGGCGATGCGGCGTTCGAGGGCGCGGAGGACGACGCCGGGTCCGCTGACGCCGACGTTGATGACGGCTTCGGGTTCGCCGTGGCCGTGGTAGGCGCCGGCCATGAAGGGGTTATCTTCGGGTTGGTTGGCGAAGATGACGAGTTTGGCGCAGGCGAAGCCGTCCTGGTCGCGGCTTTTTTCGGCCATGTCTTTGAGGATATGGCCGAGTTGGCCGACGGCTTTCATGTTGATGCCGGCGCGGCTTGAGGCGACATTGATGGAGGAGCAGACCTTGGCGGTGCTGATCATGGCTTCGGGGAGGGTTTCGAGCAGGGTTTGATCGGCGGCGCTGCAGCCTTTCTGGACTTGTGCGCTGTAGCCGCCGATGAAGTCGATGCCGACGGAACGGGCGCCCTGGTCGAGTGCTTTGGCGAGGGCGACGAAGCCGTCGGGGCCGTGGCCAGCGGCGACATCGGCGGCGGGGCTGACGGCGATGCGTTTGTTGACGATGGGCACGCCGTATTTATTGACCATGGTTTCGCAGGTATCGACGAGCTGTCCGGCGTAGCGTTCGATTTTGTCAACGACGCGGCGGCACATGACATTGACTTCCTGGTGTCGGCAGTCCATCAGATTGATGCCCATGGTGATGGTGCGGACGTCGAGATTTTCCTTTTGGACCATATCGACGGTGTTGATGATTTGATCGGAGCTAATCATGGTGTGTTTTCCTGGCACCAGCCGAGCTTTGCCGGCCAGAACTGGTCGGTGAGGTGGTTGATATGTTCAAGGATGAGGGTTGGTTTGACGTCGCCGAGGGTGGGCATGGGGCAGCCATTGAGGACAAGCATGGAGCGCATGCCGAAGTTTTGGGCGAAGCGCATGTCGGTGTTGACGCGGTCGCCGACCATGATGATTTCCTCGGGGCGGACTTGGAAGCGCTCGCTGATGAGGTCAACGAGCCAGTGGTGGGGTTTGCCGGCGATGGCTTGGATGATGGTGCCGGGGCGGGCGGCTTTGAAGTACTCGATGAGCATGCCGGCGTCGGGAAAGGGGCCTGGGCAGACCTGGTCGGGGTGGGACGCGTAGATGGGCAGGCCGGCCAGGACCAGCTTGGTCGCTTCGGTGAGCTTGGCGAAGGTCAGCTCCTTGTCAAAGCCGATGAGCAGGGCCTTGGCTTGGTCGAAGCTGTGGACGAAGCCCTGGCTTTCCAGGTAAGCGCGGAATTTGCGGGTGCCGAGGATGTAGATTTCGGGGCCAACCTGGAGTTTTTTGAGCATGAGGCACGTTGCTTCGCAGCTAGTGACGACATTGCGGTGAGCGAGTTCGAGACCGAGTTTGCGTAGCTTGTGGTAGTAGGCGCCCGGGCCGATGGAGCTATTATTGGTGAGGAAGCCGTAGTCGAGGGACGAGTGGCGGATTTTGCTGATCAGCTCTTTGACGCCGGGGAAGAGCACGCCGTCAAGGTAGAGCGTGCCGTCGAGGTCGAAGAGGATGAGTTTGGCTTGGGGCGTGGTGGTGGTTGGAGTCATGGCGTAACAAGGGCGTGGCTGGTGTGGGTGTGCTCGGTTTTGCCGACTTTTCTCGGCTGTCGTCGCCGCGCGGGGGGTCAGGGCTTGTCATCGGGAATATCGAAGGGCTGGAGATTCCAGATGTTCTTCGCGTATTCGGCGATGGCGCGGTCGGAGGAAAATTTGCCAGCGCTGGCGACGTTGATGACGGCGCGGCGGTCCCATTCCCGGCGTTTGCGGTAGAGGGCATCGACCTTGTCCTGGGTGTTGGCATACTCGCGGAGGTCGGCCAGGTGCATGTAGTAGTCGCCCTGGTCGAGGAGATTGCGCAGCAAGGGATCGAAGATGCCTGGCGTGAGCATGCTGAAGACGTTTTTGCGGATATTTTCGAGCACGTGCTGGATTTCGAGGTCGTGGTTGTAGACATCCAGAGGCGAGTAGGTGCGGCGGAAGGTCGGCACGTCGTTGGCGCGGAGGCCGAAGATGAAGATATTGTCATCGCCGACTTCCTCGTGGATTTCGACGTTGGCACCGTCCATGGTGCCGATGGTGAGGGCGCCATTGAGCATGAGCTTCATATTGCCAGTGCCGGATGCCTCGGTGCCGGCGAGTGAAATCTGTTCGCTGAGGTTGGCGGCCGGGATGATGGCTTCGGCCAGGGACACGCGGTAATCGGGCAGGAAGGCCACGGTGAGCTTTTTGCGGATGCTCGGGTGGTTGTTGATGAGCTCGCTGACGCCGTGGATGAGGCGGATGACCAGTTTGGCCGTGGCGTAGCCCGGGGCGGATTTGCCGGAGAAAATGAAGGTGCGCGGATGAATGTCCATGCCGGGGTTTTCGACCAGGCGGTTGTAGAGCATGATGATGTACAGGGTCAGCAGCAGCTGGCGTTTGTACTCGTGCATGCGCTTGACCTGCACGTCGAAGATGGACTCGGGGTCGACGACCAGATTGAGGGTGTCTTTGATGACCTTGGCCAGCGCGACCTTGTTCTGTTGCTTGACGGCGTAGAATTCGTCGAGGAAGCCATTGTCGTCAGCCAGGGGTTTGAGTTTTTTCAGTTCGGCCAGATTGCTGATCCATGCGTTGCCGATATTTTTGCTGATGAGCGCGGCCAGGCCGGGGTTGGCCTTGAGCAGCCAGCGTCGCGGGGTGATGCCGTTGGTGACGTTGGTGAATTTGTCTGGCCAGAGTTCGGCAAAGTCGCGGAAGATGTCATTTTTGAGGATTTCGGAGTGTATTTTGGCGACGCCGTTGACCTTTTTGGCGCCGATGAGGGCGAGGTTGGCCATGCAGACCTTTTGGACGTTGCCTTCTTCGATGATGCTCATGCGGCGAAGGCGGTTGATGTCGCCGGGGTAGTGTGAGCTGACGAAGCGGAGGAAGCGGCTGTTGATTTCGAAGATGATCTGCATGTGTCGGGGCAGCATGCGGGCGAAGAGGGGCAGTCCCCAGCGCTCAAGTGCTTCGGGGAGGACAGTGTGGTTGGTGTAGCCGACGCATTCGCAGACGATGTGCCAGGCGTCGTCCCAGGGCATGTCCTCTTCGTCGAGGAGGATGCGCATGAGTTCGGGGATGACGAGGGTGGGGTGGGTGTCATTGAGCTGGATGAAGACTTTTTCGGGCAGGCGGCGCCAGTCGTCGTTGTTGGCGCGGAAATTGCGGATGATATCGCGGAGGGTGCAGGCGACGAAGAAATACTGCTGGCGCAGGCGCAGCTCCTTGCCCTGGTCGTTGTCGTCGTTGGGGTAGAGGACTTTGGTGAGGTTTTCGGCAATCACCTTGGTTTCGACGGCTTCGATGTAGGAGCCGCGGTTGAAGTCCTCGAAGTCGAATTCATTGTCAGCCTGGGCGGACCAGAGGCGGACGGTATTGACATTTTTGCCGCCGTAGGCGACGACGGGCAGGTCGAAGGGCACGCCAATGACGCGTTCGCTGGGGGACCAGCGCCAGACCTTGCGGCCGTGGATGTCGACGATGACGGCCTGGCCGCCGAACTGGACATGGACGCTGAGTTTGGGGCGCTTGATTTCCCAGGAGTAGCCGTTGCGGCGCCAGTTGTCGGGCTCTTCGACTTGGGCGCCATTGACAATTTTTTGTTTGAAGATGCCGTAGTCGTAGCGGAGGCCGTAGCCCATGCAGGGCAGTTTCATGGTGGCCATGGAATCCATGAAGCAGGCGGCGAGGCGTCCGAGGCCGCCGTTGCCGAGACCGGCGTCGGTTTCGACGTCGCGGATTTTTTCCCAGCTGATTTCCTTGTCGCTGAGGACCTTTTTGGCTTCTTTTTCGAGCTGGAGGTTTTGGACGTAGGTGGTGAGGAGCCTGCCGATGAGGAATTCGAGTGACAGGTAGTAGACCTGTCTGACGTTGGCGTGTCGGTATGCGTCCTGGGTATTGATCCAGCGTTCGACGAGGCGGTCTCTGATGGCGAAGGAGAAGGCGAGGTATCTTTCCAAGTCGGTCAGTTCGTCAGGGCTGGCAGCGAGGGTATATCTGAGGTGCCATTCGAAGTCGTCGCGGAGGCCATCGGCATCCATGCGGATGCGGGGTTGGCCGGCGCTAACTTTTTTATCGGTCATAGCTTATTTTCTCCATTTGGGTAATTGTCATAATATGCTTCCTAAGTGCCGCATATACAAGGAGGAAAGCCGATTGCGGTCAGCAAACCGGTAATCGGTCACTCATTGATATTGGCTGCACGACATGCCTCTGTCTGGCGCGGTGGGACGCGCCTCGCCTCGCCAATGTGGCGCCCTCGCGGCGACGCCCCGGGACGATGCTCGCACCACGGCCGGAACATGGACGCGGGAGGGGACAGGTCGGAAACGTCAGCGTGGGGCTGTTCGGGTGTCGTGCGAGGAGCTAACCTATCGTGATGGTGCGGGCGGGACGCCCGCACCACGGCTGGGAGACGGGTCGGGTACGGTCGGCGTGGATGACGAGGACGGTATAATGAGCCGTCTTGTCGGAGTGGGCGAGACGCCCACTCCACGGCTGGGAGACGAGCCGGGTACGGTCGGCGTGGATGACGAGGACGGCGAGACGACAGTCGGGGCATGTTTTTGCCAGCGCCGTCCGCATCAGATGGTGTTAGGCATGCTGAGGCCCTGAGCGACGGTGAGGTCCTGGGCGTGGCAGAGGGCGAGGGCCAGGGCATCGGTGGAGTCTAGCGCGATTTGCTCGGTGCTGATGCTGAGGAATTGGGCGACGAGCAGCGCCACCTGCTGTTTGCTGGCGTTGCCAAAGCCGCAGATGGACTGTTTCACGCGGCGGGGCGCATATTCGAAGATGGGCAGCTCATGTTCGGCAAGGACGGCGATGACGGCGCCGCGGGCGGAACCGAGGACCATGGCGGTGCGGACGTTTTTGCAGTAGAAGGCGCCTTCGATGACGGCGACCTGTGGGTGATAGAGTGCGACGAGTTCGCGGATGCCGCCGGCGAGGCGGCGCAGACATTGGCTGACGGGGTCCTTGGCCTGGTTGCGGATGACGCCGCAATCGACGGCGCTGAGTTTGTTGCCATGGACGTCGACCAGGCCCCAACCGGTGCAACGCAGGGCGGTATCGACGCCAAGGACGCGTTGCTGGGGGGCGGCGTTGGCTAGGGTTGGGCGTGCGGCGAGCTTTTCGGCGCCGGTGGCCGTTGGGCTCTTGGCCATGGCGAGCCATTTTTCCAGTTGGGCCTGATTGCGAATGCGCATGACACCTGTTTCTGCCGGGGGCGGGACGATGAAAGGCTGGGAAAGACGGTGCATACTATAGCGTCATCGCGGGCACCTGCGCCCGTTTGGCGGTGTCATGGCGATGGCGGTACATCCAGGTCAGGCAGAGGCAGGAGCAGATGGGGAAGATGGTGCAGCCGAGGATGGCGGCGCGGAGACCGAGTTGTTCGAGGCTGAGGCCTAGTTGGGTGGCCAGGTTGGCCATGGCTTGGTGTTGAGGGAGCAGGTCGGTAATGAGGCTGGCGAAGTAGGGGCCGATGGACGCGCCGCTGTCGCCGCCGGCGGCGAGGATGGCGAACATGGCGGTGCCGGCCATGGGGAAGCGCGCCGCGCTGAGGGACAGGGTTCCCGGCCAAAGCATGCTCACGGCGAGGCCGCAGAGAGCGCAGAGCACGAAGGACAGCAGGGGGATGGTGGACAGGGCCACGCCGATGTAGCAGATGATCGCCAGAATGCTGCCGGCAATCATGACCAGATTGACATTGAAGCGCGCGCCATAGTTGCCGTAGATGGCGCGGCCGGTGCCCATCATGCCGGCGAAGGCGCAGACGCCGGCGATGTCGCCGGTGACTTTCGGCAGCGCCATGGCTTTTTCGAGGAAGGCTGATATCCACTGGGCGATGATCAATTCGGTGGCGCCGCCGACGAGGATGGCTATCATGGCCACGCGGAAGAAGGGCGTGCGCACGATGTGGGCGATGCCTTGTTTCTGGTCTTCGGGCACGACGGGCACCATTGGCGCGCGGTAGAAGAGGACGGCGTCAATGGCGGGGAGGACGAGCCATGCGGCGACGATCCACTGCCAGCGTTCGGCGCCGAGGGCGAAGAGCAGGAGCGTGGTGACGAGGACGACGCTTAGTTGTCCCCAGCAGTAGAAGGAATGCAGGAGGCTCATGGCGGCGGCTTTTTCGTCGGTGGGCACGGCGTTGACGATGGGGCTCAGCAGCACTTCGAGCATGCCGCTGGCGCCGGAGAAGATGATGGTGCCGACGATGAAGCCTGGGTAGGGATTCAGGGGCAGGAAGACCGGTGCGAGCGCGAAGATGACGAAGCCGAGGATGGTCAGGAAAGGCGTGGCCATGATGAAGGGCCGGTAGCCGTAGCGGTCGACCGGGTGGCTGAGGATGAGGTCCATGGCCAGCTGGGTGAGAAAATTGATCAGCACCAGCAGGCCGAGCTGCTGATAGCTGAAGCCGTACATTTCCCGCAGCGGGATGAAGAGAATGGGGGTGAGATTGACCACGAGGGCTTGCACCACGAAACCCAGATAACAGGCGCGGATGGTGAGGCGGTAGCTGGGTTCGGGCGGTGGCGTGCCGGCGGCGTGCTCGGAGTGTGTGGCTGGGCCGGTGATGGCTGCAGATTGATCTGCGGGGTGGTTGCGGTGGGCGTCACTGCGGGGCATGGCGGTCCTTACATCAGCACTGGTGAAAAGCAATGGCGGCAGGTGGGAAAGACTGCGCCCGGCAAGGCGGGTTGTGGCCGTGCCGGGCGCGGGATGGCTTGTCGTGTACGAAGCCTGCTTACTTCCAGGTGTAGACGAGCTGGCCGAAGTAGGTGGTGTCAAGGCGATCGACGTTGGCGCCGACTTGGTTGTTGTAGTCGTTGCTGATGCCAAGACGGATGAACCAGTTCTTGGTGTTGCCGATGGGAATGCTGACGGCGCTTTCGTGGAAGATACGGTAGTTGTCAATGTTGTCGAAGGCGGGGGTGTAGGTCAGGTCGGTGACCAGGAGGCCCCAGTCCTGCAGTTTGATCTCGTGATGGTAGCCGAAGTCCATGCCGAGGCTGCTGTCGTCGTCTTGAAGATCGGCGTAGGTCTTGTACTGATAGCTGAGACCGGCACGGAGGCGGATCTTGAGTTCGTCCTTGTCGACCATGTAGTAGCCGTAACCGCCGACGCCGGTGAAGTAGAAGTCGAGGTTGTTGATCTCGTCGTGTTCGAGTTCAGTACGGGTATACCAGGAGTGTTTGCTGGCCTTGATGCGGCGTTCATAGTCGGCGCCGGCGATGATTTCCTGCTCGTTTTTGATGCCGTTTTCGCGGGCATAGCGGGCCTTGAGGTACAGCAGCAGCTTATCTTCGGGGCCGGTGAGGGTGCCTTTGGCGTGACCGCCGACGCCGAATTTTTCAGTATTGCCCGTTTTGCCGGCGATATTCAGGCCGGCTTCGTAGGCCCAGACGCGGCCGGGGGGCGGCGGGGGAATGGTCGGGTCGGCGGCGCCGACGGGCCAAATGGCGACGACGTCGGACATGGGCAGCTGGATCTGGCCGAGGCTGCTGGTGATGCTGGCTTTGCCATCGCTGGTCGGGACGATGACGGCGGAGACCTTGTTGCCATCGGCGGTATTGACCATCACGGGCTGGTCGCTGGTCATGCTGGCGACGTGTGCGCGGTCAATGCTGAGCTCGCCGGCAAATTCCGTCGTGATCTTCACTTTGCCGTCAAAGACCTGCAGATTGTTGCCCTTGATGACGCTGCCGTTGTTCAGCACGATTTGGTCGGCCCAGGCGCTATGCATGGCCAACGCCAGAATAACCAGTCCAGCGACAATTTTCTTCATTTCTACTCCTGTTTTATGTTCCTTGGTGGACGGCCGAAACCCTTTCCCTAATTTGGGGATCGGGAACTATATAGTAAGAAGCAGCATTTGCAACGGCTATTTACTTGTAGCGTTCTTGCTGAAGGGCGTGGCGGGTTTTATGTTAAGCGTGTTTTCACGCATGGTATTATGACCGGAACAACAAGAGACCCGCCGTCGCTTTACGGGCGGCGGCGCCAAGCAGGAGAAAGACGATGTACTATACTGGATTTGCAGACGAGGCGGCCAAGGATGTGGCGGGACAGATACGGGCGACCAAGGCGCTGGGCTGGAGCAACATTGAGTCCCGCGCCATTGACGGGGTGAACATCCACAATTTGCCGGACGAGCGCTTTGCGCAGGTTGCTGACGAGCTAGACGCTGCGGGCGTGAAAGTGAATTGTTTTGGTTCGACGATTGCCAACTGGGGCAAGAAGATCACGGATCCTTTCGACTCTTCGTTGGAAGAGACGGCGCGGGCCATTCCGCGGATGCAGCGCCTGGGCACCAAGTTGATCCGCATCATGAGCTTCGCGCGATTGGACGATCGCGAGCCGGACGACCAGATGGAGCAAGAGCGTTTTCGGCGTCTGCGTGAGCTCACCAAAATGTTCCTAGACAACGGCATCCAGCCGGTGCACGAGAACTGCATGAACTACGGCGGCATGGGCTGGCCCTTTACGCTGAAGATGCTGGAGAATGTACCCGGCCTGAAACTGGTTTACGACACGGGCAATCCTATCAGCACGGACGACAAATCCAAGCCGAAACCCTACCCGAAGGAATCCAGCTGGGAATTCTATTCGCACGTCAAGGAACACATCGTCTATATCCACATCAAGGACGGCCATTTCGACACCGCCAAGAACGACCTGGTCTGCACCTGGCCGGGCGAGGGCAATGGCGATGTGCGGCGGATTCTGGCGGACCTGCTGGCCAGCGGCTATGACGGCGGTATCTCCATTGAGCCGCACATGCAGGTGGTTTTCCACGATGCGTCCATCAAGGCCGATCCGCAGGCGATGTTCGACAACTACGTCGAGTACGGTCGGCGCCTGATGAAGCTGGTCGAGGAATGCCGCGCGGGCCGCTGAGGCACTGACGGCGTGCACGGCAATGGCCGGGCTGGGGCGACTTTGGGGCTGTTCGATAATTACATTTGCCGCTATACCCAGGCACGCTGAAAGCTTGCAACAACCAGCCAGGGGTTGCGCTGTGTGGCAACCCCCGGAACACGCCTTCCACATCCATGCAATATGAATGGGTGCGACATAGCAAGCAAGAAAAGTGAGTTCCATTGCCCCTTTGGCCCCAGTCAGCTTCGCCGACTGGGGCCAAAGGGGCCGAGGAACACGAACATAGTCGCCGTTGTACCCAGGGCGGCGCACGCTTTCAGCGTGCTTGCCCTGGGCTGGTATGTTTCGCGCTTTCAGCGCTTCTGCCGCTTCGCGGCGAGTGACATGGTGGCCGGTGGCGAGGCATTTCAGCACAGAGCGTTTGCGTTGAAAAGTGTAAACGTAATTTGTGGGTAATGTGCGAAATCTTGTGATAGAAAGAGATACTTGACATGCGCCGTAGGCGCTTAACTATGCTTAACCCCAGGCTTTAGCTTGGGGAATAATGCCTCCTGCCAATCGTGCCCCGTAGGGGCACTACTGGATGCCTGACAAACACATTCTGAACACGATTACAAACCATTTTCAACCAAGACTTCAGTGCTGTAGTGCCTCTACGAGGCACTGATTTCTATGGGATACCTTACCCCAGGCTGAAGCCTGGGGTTAAGCATGGTCGTGCCCCTACGGGGCAAATTCATGCATAACCACCTGATAAGGAGTCTATTGTCAAAAAGCCTTTCGCAAAAGAAGAGTTTCGGTCACATTGGCGCAAATACAAGTGTTCATCACAAGATTTCGCACATTAACAATTTGTGAGCTGCGGCTCAGCGCCGGCCGAAGATCGCCGTGCCGATGCGGACGATGGTCGCGCCCTCGGCCACGGCAATGTCCATATCTCCCGACATGCCCATGGACAGTTCGGGGAGGGCCATGCCGGTGCGCGCGACGAGCTGATCGCGCAAGGTGCGCAGCCCGGCGAAGACGGCGTGCAGTTCGCGTTCGGACGCGTGCAGGGGGGCGACCGTCATCAGCCCGCGGCAGCAGCCTGGGCCGCCCTGCAGCGCTGTGAGGACGGCTTCGACGGCGCCTGGCGCCAGGCCGAATTTGCTTTCTTCGCCGGATATATTGACTTCCAGCAGCAGCGTCGGCGCGACGCTCAGGTCGCCGGCGAGGCGCTGAATGCGCTGGGCGAGAGCCACCGAGTCGACGGCATGCAGCCAGCGGGCGTGCTCCAGCGCCGGGCGGACCTTGTTTTGCTGGAGGTGGCCGATGAGGTGCCATTCGCAGTCGGCGGGCAGCTTGGGCGCCTTGTCGCAGAGTTCCTGTACGCGGTTTTCGCCGAAGCAGCGCAGGCCGGCGGCGTAGGCTTCCTGGACGGCGTCGGCGGGGAAGGTCTTGCTGACGGCGAGCAGGCGCGCGTCGTCGTGGCGACGCCCGGCGCGTTGGAGGGCATTGGCCAAGCGTTCCTGGACGGCGGCAATATTCGCGGCGATGTTGCTCATGATAACACTATTCTCCTCTATACGGTCGGCATGGGTGCCAAGAAATACTCGGTGGACGTTCGTGCCGGTGGTTTTTTGCGCCGTGCCGGCTACGGCATTATGTTACGCGTTCCTTTGGGATGGCACCCGCTGCTGTTGCGTGTGTCAATATAAACGCCCGGCAGGATTTTCGGCCGCCGGGTAGTTTTTTTCAGGCAATGGCGACCCGCACGTCGCAGGCGAGCCGGGGGTATGAAGACAGACAAGAAATCAGAGCAATGGCTGACGCGTGATGATCGCCGACGCTCCGTCGGCGGACTGGACCGGCCCAGCTTTCGTGAATGGCGCCGGGAGAACGCCCTGGCCAGTTGGCTGGGCGACGAACGGCGCGCCGAGGTCTTTGCCGACCTGCGGCCGGAGCCGCGAAGCATGGGCGAGTTGGTGAGTGAGGCCATGGCCGCCGTGGGCAAGAACGACATGCTGCTGCTGGCGGATTTACGCGAGCACTGGGCGGATATTGTCGGCGCCGACAATGCCACGCAGTCGAGCCCCCTGTCTGTCGATGGCGTGACCTTGCGCATTGAAATCTCGTCGCCAACGTGGTTTTACGTTTTTGAACACCAGCACAAGGCCCGTTTTAACCAATTGCTGACGGACTACACGGGCGGTGTGATTACTCGTATTCAATTTGTGCCGCGGGGGTATCGGCCGCCGCGGCGGTTTTGAATGGCGCCTGGCGGTTGTGATCGTGGGCGGCACGTTAGCATAGGTATGCGAAGGAACATCATGGACGTATTCAAGAAGACGACGCGTCGTATAATATTGTTGTTGTTGGGGCTATGCCTGTGCCTGCCGCAGTCCGTCCGGGCGGCGGGGGAAACGCCCGAGGCGCTGTTGCAGCAGGAGCCCGTGCTGGTCAAGCCGTCCATCCGCGAACGGCTGGTCGGCAAGGTAGTCGTCGACTTGATCGCGCACTTTCATTATGAGCCGCAGATGATCGACCCGGCGCTGTCCAGCGAATGGTTTCAGGAGTATTTCAAGACCCTTGATGCCAATCGCATGATGTTTTTGGAGTCGGACATTGACAGCTTTCGTTCCTATGAGACGGTGCTGTGGAACAGTCGCAATCGGGTGGCCAATCTTGATTTCGCCTTTGATGTCTATCAGCTCTATCTTCGGCGTTCCCGCGAGTGGGCGCTGTATTCCATTGAATGCCTGAAAATGCCCCACGACTTCACGGTTGATGAGTCGCTGCCCATCGATGCCCGGGAAGAGCCGTGGTGCAAGAACATGGACGAGTTGCGCGATCTCTGGCGCCGCCGCGTCAAAAATGCGCTGCTCAATGAGGAGATCATCGCCAGGAAAGAACGGGAAAAAGAGCTCAAACAGACTAGCGACAAGACACCCGCCGCGGGCGATGCAGCAGCAGCAGCAACTACTGCTGCCACTGCGGGCGAGCAGGGCGCCGCGGGTAGCGATGAAAGCGTTGACTCGGTCTTGCCCAAGGACGCGCCTGACGTGCGTCTGGCGAAGAATTTTGCCCGTAATTACAAGCGGCGGACGGAGTTGGAGGCGATCGACATCCTCGAGCTCTTTCTGTCGTCGTTGACGCGGGTCTACGACCCGCATTCGGCGTACATGGCGCCGGAGACGAAGGAGAATTTTGACATCAACATGCGTTTGTCGTTGCAGGGCATTGGTGCGGTGTTGACCTCGCAGGATTCCTACACGACGGTGGTGAGCATCATCCCTGGTGGTCCGGCGGACAAGGACGGTCATCTCAAGGGTGGCGATCGGATTATCGCGGTGGCGCAGGACGGTGAGGACCCCGTTGATGTGGTGGAGACGCCGTTGAACAAGGTCGTTTCGCAGATACGCGGGCCAAAGGGCACGACGGTACATCTGACCATTCTGCCGGAAGGTTCGGGGACGCCGCAACGCCTGAGCCTAGTGCGTGACGAAGTGAAGTTGACGGATCAGGAGGCCCAGAGCGAGATTCGCGTGTTGCCCCTGTCTTCTGGCCGGGAAGCCCGGGTGCTGGTGGTGTACCTGCCGTCGTTTTACGCCGATTTCGAGGCCAAAGCCAAGGGTGATGACAACTTTAAGAGCAGCACGCGTGATATTAGCGCGCTGCTGACCAAGGCCAGTCAGGAGCGCCCGCTTGACGGCATGATTCTCGATCTGCGCGGCAATGGCGGCGGCGCCTTGGAAGAGGCCATTGATCTCTCAGGCCTTTTTCTTGCCGATGGGCCGGTGGTGCAGGTGCGCAACAACAAAGGTCAAGTCGAAAAGCGCATGGTGCCCGCCGGTACGGCGGAATACGGCGGACCCCTGTTGGTGCTGGTGGACAAATTCAGCGCGTCGGCCTCGGAAATCGTCGCCGCCGCCCTGCAGGATCGCGGACGGGCGATTATCATCGGCGATCGCTCTACCCATGGCAAAGGCACAGTCCAGACCATCTTCGATTTGCGGCGAGTGCCGAGCATCAGTCGAGCGCAGGCGCAGATCGGCAACAGCGAACCCGGATCGCTGAAATTCACCATGGCCAAATTCTACCGCGTCAATGGCAGTTCCACGCAGGTGAAGGGCGTGACGCCGGACATCTTCTTCCCGTCTTTCACGGACCACATGGAGACTGGCGAGGGCAATCTGCCGCATGTGCTGCCCTGGGACGTGATTGAGCCCGCCGGGTACCAGCGTCTGGATAGCCTCGACGCACTGCTGCCGGCACTGAAGGACGCGGCCTTGCAGCGTAGCCAGGCAGACCCGTTGTTCCAGGAATATAACCGGGACATCGCCTTCTATGCGGACTTGCGCGCAGTAAAGGCGTTGCCCCTTCAACGCGAGGCACGCGAAGCATTCCAGGCGCGGGAGGAGGAGGCGTCAAAGATGATCCGCAAATTCCAGGCGCAACGCAAAAATGCCCGCAAAAGTGATGACAAAGGCGCTGCGGGGGACGCCGGCGAGCCTGGTAAGGACCTAATATTGGAAGCGGCACTGGGCGTCATGGGCGACCTGCTGCAGGCGCTGCCGGCGGGGGCCCTGGCGGCTGAAAATGCCCCGGCACCCGCGCCGGCGTTGCCGACGGCGGCTGAGTGATGATGCCGTGTGCGGTCTAGACTTCTTCGCAGGCCAGGCGCTCGACCATAGTCAGGATGATGACTGACGCGAGCAGTGAGCTGCCGCCGTAGCTGAGCAGCGGCAGGGTGATGCCGGTTGTGGGCATGAGGCCGAGATTGACTGCCAGGTGAATGAATGCCTGGCCACTGAGCATGAAACCCGCGCCGATGTACACCGCGTAGGCAAAGACGGAACGGCTGCGCTGTGCCCGATAGCAACAGTAGGCCAGCCAGCCAAAGCAGAGAATGACCAGAGGTAGGACGCCAAAGACGCCCAGCAGTTCCGCCGCACAGGCGAAGAGCGAGTCGTTGTAACGGAAGGGCACGAGCAGCAGCGCGGCATCGTTGTCCGCAAACAGCGTGCCAGTCCAGCCGCCTTTGATAAAGCAGTTACGCATTTGCATGGCCTGCCAGCCAACGCGGGCGCCGATTTCCGGTGAGCCGAGGCCGAAAAACGCCAGGAAGCGCTCGTACACGTAGTTGTAGCGCAGGCAGACGGCGAGCAGCCCGGCGCTGCCGGCACCAGCGAGGAAGGCGACGTGCTGCCAGCCGATGCCGCAGGCATAGATGAGCGCCAGCGCGGTCAGTCCGTAGATCAGCGTGGTACCCCAGTCCGGCTGCAGCATGACGGGAAGCATCCAGAGCATCGCGTAGAACAAGGCGAGGGCGAAATGCCGCCAGGATGGCGTTGCCGGAGCGCGGCGGGCAATCAACCAGGCGAAACCCAGGATGAAAAAGGGCTTGGCCAACTCGCTGGGTTGCATGCAGAACGAGTGGAAGCGATACCAGCCGCGCATGCCGTTGATGCGAACGCCAAAAAGAAGCACCCCGAGCAAGGCGAGGTACGCTGCCGCGCCGGCGACAGCGGCAAGGCGCAGGAGGGTTTGTCGCGGCAGGGCGAAGGCCATCGCCAGGGTGGTCAGGGCGCAGAGCAGCCAGACGCCCTGGCGGAGGTGAAATTGTAGTGTGGAGGTGCTGCCGCGAGTGACACTGCCGATGATCAGGCAACCGGCCACGCCGATGAGCGTGATCAGCAGCGCCAAGCGCCAAGCGCTGCGCCAGCGCCCCGGGCTGCGCCCGCTGGGGCGCACCGGGCGCTGGTTGTGCCCGCTGGTGCCGTTGTTAGTGGGCGGCGGCATGGATGTCGATGCGGATGTCACGGCCATTGCCCTGGTTTTCCTGCCACTGCTTGTTGTCTTTGATGAACGCTCGTCGTGATGTCGCCAGCAAGCTGAAGGTGACGACGTGTCCACGGAGTTCGTGGTCGTACTCTTTTTCCATGCCCGTCAGACCGCATTCCAGGCCGGTGGCGGGATCGGTGTGGACTGAGCCGAGAATGTCCCGCAGGGCTGTATTCTGGCTATAGTAGCGGACGAAATAGGCGCGCAGGATCAGGCCGTTTTCGGGTGCCTGGGTCATGTGCCATAACGCCGGCAGTTGCATGTCGAGATCGTCGGCGATTTGCCATGAGCGGCCGAGATGTGATGGCAGGTCCTGGCGTGGTGGCAACGGAAAGGGGCGGTCGTTCAGGGCTTCCCAGCGCGCAAAGGTGGCTTCTGCCGCACTGAGGTCGGCAGGGACCTGCCAGAGCAGTCGCAGGCGCCGTTCGGAATAGGCCAGGGCAATGCCGTCGCGGCTGATGATGCGCCCACGCATGCCGGGAATGGCCACGCTCTGAGCAGCCTGGGCATGGTTGCGAATCAGCTCGCGCGCCGTTTCGGATTGCATCGCCAGCCAGACAATGCGCGCCGTGATGGCAACGGCGCCGAGCATAAAGGCAGCCGTCAGCCGCTGAGCGCGTTTCCACCTCAGTTCAGCCGGAGTGGGTGCATTCGCGGAAACGGTGGGCATCATTGGCTGGCATGGACTTCCGGGGGAGTGAAACGGTGGGGCGAGGCGGTGAAGAGTGGGGGGCGAAGCGGAGGAGAGCGGGGCGGGAGATCGCTGGTGCTGGGTCAGCGTTCGTGGGCACAGGCACAGAGCACGGCGAACGAGGGGACTTCACTGGGAGCGGTGCTGCTCAGCAGGGACGCGGCGATGCGGCCGGAGTCGACGCTGACGCGGGCGTTGTCCCGCACGGTGGCGGTGGCGGCGCTGCCCAGGAGCCAGCAAGCCAGAATGAACATGGTGACGACAAAGTAGCGTTTGCCGCGCTCGGTATAGAAATAGCTCATGGCTCTCTCCTCGTGATTACGGGAACACGCCTGGTGGTGTTAACCCGGTTGTGGTGATTTCAGATCGGCGTCCATATCGGCGGCGACGCGTTTTTTCTCATGTTCGGCGATAATCTGCTGTTCCTGTTCCCAAGCCTTGATGCTCCAGAGTTCGACCCATTTTTCGGCGCCGACGAGCATGACGTCGCTGCCGGCGACCAGGCCCAGCAGATCGCGGAACATCACCGGTATGGTGATGCGGCCCTGATTGCTGATGACTTCACTTTGACTCAGTGAGCCAATGCGTCGATGCTGCCGTCGTAAAGCCGCGTCGTTGAGGACATCGTCCGTGTCGTTGCTGCCCAAGCGGCGCAGATTTTCCCATTCACTCATGGGAAAAATGCCCAGGCAGCCTTCCGGCAGGCAATAAAGCATCACCCGGCCGCTGTTGTTGCTGGCGGATAAATCCATCAGCAGCAAGGGCGGCAGCTTGAGGCGGCTGTTGGCGTCAAGCACGCATTTGCCCTGAAAGCAAAACTGCATGAGAGGCTCCCCTCAGTCAGAACTTGCGAGCTCGTAAGACATTCCATTTTATTCCAGATAGAACCAATATCGTCCGAAATTTTCCAATGGCAAGGGGTATAGCTGAATTTTGTTGCGCGGCGGGTAAGCGGATGCCAGTAATACCTCCCTCGGGCGCGGTGGAACACGACATGCCAGGCAAATGTGGCGCCCTCCGGGCGCAATCATTTATGTTCTTGGTCCCCTGGGTTGCGGCGCCCTCCGGGCGCCTCACCCAGGGTTATGCATGGTGCGGCCCTTTGGGCCGAATTTGGCCGATCAGACGACTTGCTTTGTCCGATTCGGGCCGAAAACCACCATCATTTAATATCCATGTTTTTGCGCCTACGGCGCTGAGAAAGGCTTTAGAACCACTGTGTCAAGTCTCTCTTTCTATCACAAGATTTCGCACATTACCGAATTTTGTTGCCGGGGCGGGTAATCGGTCAGTAACCACCCTGGTGTTTTCCCCACCGGGGTGGTTACTGACCGATTACCGTCGTGGCGTGGAGCTGCTGGCGCGGCAACTGGAAAAGCGGGCGTTTATCCTTATAGTAAGAGCCTCGTTTTTTGTCAGTTTTTGTCACCCGGCGATCGGGTCAAATGGCCGTACACAATCATGTTGAAGGGCAGGGTATTCATGAAGCACGTACTTATTCCAACCAAGCTGGATAAAGTCGCCAAGGACATACTTACGGCGAAGGGTTACGCCGTGGTGCAGGATGCCGAGACGGACATGGCGACGTTGGCGCAGCAGCATCCGGAGACCGAGGCGTTGATTGTGCGTAGTGAGAAGGTCACCCCAGCCATCATTGATGCTCTGCCCAATTTGCGGACGGTGGTGCGTGCTGGTGCCGGTTACAACACCATTGATATCAAGTATGCCCGCCGGAAGAATGTGGACGTCATGAACACGCCCGGCGCCAACGCCAACGGCGTTGCCGAGGAAGTTTTTGCCATGGCCCTGGCGGCCTACCGCCATGTGGTTCCGGCGGACGTGGACACCCGCAAGGGCGGCTGGGAGAAGAAGAAGTTCATGGGGCGGGAATTGACGGGCAAGACGCTGGGCATTGTCGGCCTGGGCAATATTGGTCAGCTAGTGGCGAAGCATTCCTACGGTTTTGACATGAAGTTGTTGGCGTACGACCCGGTGGTATCGGAGTCCAAGGCGCAGGAATACGGTGCGAAGCTGGTGGGCCTGGAACAGCTGTTCAGCGAGGCCGACATCATTACGCTGCACATACCAGAGAATGACGAGACGCGCGGGATGGTCAACAAGCGCCTGTTGTCGCTGGTCAAAAAGGGCGCCATGCTCATCAACTGCGCACGCGCCGGGATTGTCAACGAAGACGACATTCGGGCCATCAAGGCCGAGAAGGAACTATTGTTCTGCACGGACGTGTTTCCCGCGGACGAGGCCGGGCCGAAACCCGTGGCAGACATTGCCGACGTGATGTTGCCGCACCTCGGTGCCAACACCAAAGAGGCCAATTTTACGGCCGCCAAGCGCGCCGCCGAGCAGATCGTGGCCTATTTTGAGAGTGGTGTGAACACCTATGTGGTGAACAAGGGCATTCCAGACGATCTCAACGAGAATTACCAGCAGTTGGCGTACCGCCTGGCGTTGATCGCGCGCAGTTACATCGGCCGGGGCACGCCCGTACGGCAGATCCGTTGCAGCTTCTATGGCGAGCTGAGCAAGTTCTCCAAGTGGTTCTACTCACCGATCTGCGCGGCGCTGTCCGAGCACTTTGAGTTCCAGCAGGATCCGGAAGAGGCCCTGCGCTATCTGCAGGAGAAGGGCATCGGCTTTGAGCTGCGCAATGCGGACGAGTCCAAACGCTATGGCAATTCAATGACGATTGACCTGGAGAGCGGGGCGAAGGTGGTCAGTCTGCGCGGTACGATCACGGAGAACAACCTGATGGTGTCCCGTCTGAACGACTTTGATCACGTGTATTTCGTGCCGCGCGGCAACGCGTTCATCGTCGAGTACTGTGATCGTCCCGGGGTACTGTCGATGATCACTCGCGCTTGCGGTGATGCCGACATCAACATTGAGGACATTCACGCGCCGCGGGACAGCGAAGCCAAGCATGCGATCGCCATTCTGAAGACGTCCAAGCCCGTGCCGCCGGAAATGGTCGAGGCCGTGGGCAAAGAAGTGAACGCCAAAGTGGCTTTCACGGTGAATCTGTCCTGATCGGGACGGTTTTTTGCTGAATTTGCAGTCATGGCCGCGGCGCTGACCACAGTGTCGCGGCCATGTTTGCTTATAGCCCGTCGGGTGTTGTCAGACAAAAGAAAGCGGGGGTGCAGCCATGCTTGAGTTCACCATTATTTTCATTGCCGCGCTGTGCCTGCTCGTTGGTTTTCTGGGCTGTCTGCTGCCCGTGTTGCCGGGGCCGCCCTTTGCCTACGCCGCGTTACTGATACTGCACGCCGGCGGTGTTGCGCGCTTTTCTTTCCCGGAGTTGTGGCTGTGGCTGCTGCTGGTTCTGGTGGTGCAGACCCTCGATTTCGTCATACCGGTTTTTGGGGTGAAGAAATTCGGCGGCGGCCGTGCCGGTCGCTGGGGCTGTTTCTGGGGGACGCTCCTCGGCGTGTTTTTCTTCTCGCCGTGGGGGATCATCATCGGGCCATTGGTTGGGGCGATCGCCGGGGAATATTTTGCTGGTAAGAAGAGCAACCAGGCCATCATTGCCGGCCTGGGGGCATTTATCGGCTTCCTCGTTGGCACGGTCCTCAAATTCATCCTCTGCGGTTTCTTCGCCCTGCGCTTTGTGCTGGCACTCATGGGGTGAGGACGGTTCTGCCATGCGGCCGCACGGCATGCCGTGCGGCTACGAGCAGCGGCGGACCAGGGGGGGGGCGCGCTGTTTTTATCTCACGCGAAGGCGCGAAGGCGCGAAGAAGACTTTTTTTCCGCAGATTCCGCAGATTATCGCAGATTTTGGCGGCCTGTCTTGCCGCTTTGCGGCAATCCACGCCGCCGGTAATAAGGCGCGAATCTGTAGGAGGCGGACCTGGGGGGGCGCGCTGTTTTTTCCTCACGCGAAGGCGCGAAGGCGCGAAGAAGACTTTTTTTCCGCAGATTCCGCAGATTATCGCAGATTTTGGCGGCCGGTCTTGCCGCTTTGCGGCAATCCACGCCGCCGGTAAAAAGGCGCGAAGAGTGGAGGCGGACCTGGGGGGGGGGCGCTGTTTTTATCTCACGCGAAGGCGCGAAGGCGCGAAGAAGACTTTTTTTCCGCAGATTCCGCAGATTATCGCAGATTTTGGCGGCCTGTCTTGCCGCTTTGCGGCAATCCACGCCGCCGGTAATAAGGCGCGAAGAGTGGAGGCGGACTTGGGGGGGGGGCGCTGTTTTTATCTCACGCGAAGGCGCGAAGAAGACTTTTTTTCCGCAGATTCCGCAGATTATCGCAGATTTTGGCGGCCGGTCTTGCCGCTTTGCGGCAATCCACGCCGCCGGTAATAAGGCGCGGCTGTTCCGTGGCCCACGGCTTGTTTTCCTCACGCGAAGGCGCGAAGGCGCGAAGAATACGGGGAAGAGGCGGTGGTGTCAAGAGGTGTTTTTTGCGCCAAAAAAGAAATCACCGCGCCGGGGTTAAGTCCGGGCGCGGTGATTTTTGTTCAGTGGCCGTTTACGCGTTTATTGCGCGTATGGTGCCATGGTTAGGGTGCGTGGTTGGCTTACATCATGCCGCCCATGCCGCCCATGCCGCCCATGCCGTCCATGCCGCCGCCGCCGCCGGCGGGCATGTCTTTCTTTTCTTCGGGCTGGTCGCAGATCATGCACTCGGTGGTGAGGAGCAGGCCAGCGACGGACGCGGCGTTCTGGAGGGCGCAGCGCTCGACCTTTTTCGGGTCGATGATACCAGCGGCGATCATATCGACGTACTCGTCCTTGGCGGCGTCATAGCCCCAGTTGTCCTTGTGGCTCTTGACCTTCATGACGACGATGGAGCCTTCGACGCCGGCGTTGATGGCGATCTGGCGCAGGGGCTCTTCGACGGCGCGACGGATGATGTTCACGCCGGTGGCTTCGTCGCCGGTGAGCTTGAGGGTCTTAAGGGCCTTGTCAGCGGCGCGGATGAGGGCGACGCCGCCGCCGGCGACGATGCCTTCCTCAACGGCCGCGCGGGTCGCGTGCAGGGCGTCTTCGACGCGGGCTTTCTTCTCTTTCATTTCGGACTCGGTGGCCGCGCCGACATGGATGACGGCAACGCCGCCGGCGAGTTTGGCCAGGCGTTCCTGGAGTTTCTCGCGGTCGTAGTCCGAGGTGGTCTCTTCGATCTGGCGGCGGATCTGGTTGACGCGGCCGGCGATTTGGCTGGTTTCGCCACCGCCCTCGACGATGGTGGTGTTCTCTTTGTCGATGGTGACGCGCTTGGCTTTGCCGAGCTGTTCGAGCTTGATGCTTTCGAGCTTGATGCCGAGGTCTTCGGTGATGCAGACGCCGCCGGTGAGGATGGCGATGTCTTCGAGCATGGCTTTGCGGCGGTCGCCGAAGCCGGGGGCCTTGACGGCGCAGACGTTCAGGGTGCCGCGCAGTTTGTTGACGACCAGGGTGGCCAGGGCTTCGCCGTCGACGTCTTCAGCGATGATGAGCAGGGGCTTGCCCTGTTTGGCGACCATCTGCAGCATGGGCAGCATGTCCTGCAGAGAGCTGATCTTCTTCTCGTGGATGAGGATCAGGGCGTCTTCCAGGGAGCATTCCATGGCTTCGGCGTTGGTGACGAAGTAGGGGGAAAGGTAGCCCTTGTCGAACTGCATGCCTTCGACGACGTCGAGGCTGGTGTCGATGGTCTTGGCTTCTTCGACGGTGATGGTACCGTCTTTGCCGACCTTGTCCATGGCGTCAGCAATGATCTGGCCGATGGTGGCGTCGCCGTTGGCGGAGATGGTGGCGACCTGGGCGATCTGCTCGCGGCTGTCCACCGGAATGGTCATGGCGGTCAGTTCTTCTTCGATGGCCGTGACGGCCTTGTCGATACCGCGTTTCAGGCACATCGGGTTGGCGCCGGCGGTGACGTTCTTGAGGCCTTCGCGGAAGATGGCTTCGGCGAGGACGGTGGCGGTGGTGGTACCATCACCGGCGTTGTCGCTGGTCTTGCTGGCTACTTCCTTGACCATCTGGGCGCCCATGTTTTCAAAGGGATTGGACAGTTCGACTTCCTTGGCGACGGTGACGCCGTCCTTGGTGACGGTCGGCGAGCCGAATTTCTTGTCGATAATGACGTTACGGCCTTTGGGGCCGAGGGTGGTTTTCACTGCCTTGCTCAGGGCGGCAACGCCATTGAGGAGGGCCTGACGGCCTTTGGTATCGTACTGAATCTGTTTCGCAGCCATGGTTCAAATCTCCTTGCTTATATCACTAAAAAAGCGAAAAATGCTCTGGTTCTTGCCAATAACGGCTTATTTCACGACGATGGCGAGGATGTCGCTGGAGTTGAGGATCTTGTACTCCTTGTCGTCGATCTTGATGTCGGTGCCGCCGTATTTGGAGGTCAGAACCGTCTCGCCGACTTTGACTTCCATGGGGATGATCTTGCCATCCTCGTCGCGTTTGCCCGGGCCAATGGCGATGACCACGGCTTCCTGGGGCTTCTCTTTGGCGCTGTCAGGGATGATGATGCCACCTTTGACTTGCTCTTCCAGCTCAATGGCCTGAACGAGTACACGGTCACCCAACGGTTTGATGTTCATGCTGATCGACTCCTTTTTTGACTTGCTTTCTGTGGACTACGGGAATGCTCCCGACTACTCTCAACGGGAAAAGAACAACGCGGGCGGCCCGGCATGGCTGCCTGGGCCGTCGCGCGTGGTGGGGGAATTATTTCTTGTCGTCGACGTCGCGGAAGTCGGCGTCAATGACATCGCCATCGTCTTTGTTTTTGCGGCTGCTGCCGGCGTTGCCCGCATTGTCGGGTTCTTGCTGGAAGCCACCGGCGGCGTCGCCTTGGCCGGCGCCAGCGCCCTGGTTGTTGCGATAGAGCTCTTCAGCGAAGGCGTGGAGTTTGCTTTCGAGTTCCTTCATGGCGCCGTCGATGGTGGCGGTGTCGTCGCTCTCGAGGGCTTTTTTGAGTCCGGCGAGTTTTTCTTCGATTTCGCTCTTGATGTTGGCGGGGATCTTGTCGCCCATGTCTTTGAGCTGTTTTTCAGTCTGGTAGACCATGGAGTCCGCGCGGTTTTTGGTATCGACGGCCTCGCGGCGCTTCTTGTCTTCGTCGGCGTGTTCCTTGGCGTCATTGACCATGTCTTTGATCTGCTCTTCGGTCAGGCCGGAGTTGGCCGTGATGGTGATTTTCTGTTCCTTGCCGGTGCCGAGGTTTTTGGCGGAGACCTTGAGGATGCCGTTGGCGTCGATGTCGAAGGTCACTTCGATTTGAGGCACGCCGCGGGGCGCGGGCGGGATTTCATCAAGATTGAATTTGCCGATGGTCTTGTTGCCGCTGGCCATTTCGCGTTCGCCCTGGAGGACGTGGATTTCCACGGATGGCTGGTTGTCGCTGGCGGTACTGAATATCTCGCTTTTCTTGGTGGGGATGGTGGTGTTGCGTTCGATGAGGCGGGTGAAGACACCGCCCATGGTTTCGATACCCAGCGACAGCGGGGTGACATCGAGCAGCAGCACGTCCTTGACATCGCCAGCCAGAACGCCGCCCTGGATAGCCGCGCCGACGGCGACGACCTCATCCGGGTTCACGCCCTTGCTGGGCGTTTTGGCGAAGATTTCCTCGGCGATTTGGGGAATGCGTGGCATGCGGGTCATGCCGCCGACGAGGATGACTTCGTCAATTTGCGACGAGCGCAGATTGGCATCGCGCAGGCAATTGCGGCATGGCTCGATGGAGCGGTTGGCCAGATCGGCGGTAAGGCGTTCCAGTTGAGCGCGGGTGAGGGTCTGCGTGAGATGCTTCGGACCGGTCTGGTCCGCAGTGATAAAGGGCAGGTTGATTTCGGTGGTGGTGCTGCTGGACAGTTCGCACTTGGCCTTTTCCGCGGCTTCCTTGAGGCGCTGCAGAGCGACCTGGTCTTTGCGCAGGTCGATGCCGTTTTCTTTTTGGAACGTCTCGGCCAGCCAGGTGATCACGGCTTCGTCGAAGTCGTCGCCGCCGAGGTGGGTGTCGCCATTGGTGGCCTTGACCTCAAAGACGCCTTCGCCGAGTTCGAGGATGGAAATATCGAAGGTGCCGCCGCCGAGGTCGTAGACGGCGATTTTCTCATCTTTTTTCTTGTCGAGGCCGTATGCGAGCGACGCGGCGGTGGGTTCGTTGATGATGCGTTTGACGTCGAGGCCGGCAATACGGCCGGCGTCTTTGGTGGCCTGGCGCTGGCTGTCATTGAAGTATGCCGGAACAGTGATGACCGCCTCTTTGATCGTTTCGCCCAGGTAGGCTTCGGCGTCGGTCTTGAGCTTCTGCAGAATCATTGCCGAGATTTCCGGCGGGGAAAAGCTCTTGTCGCCGACTTGGATAAAGGCGTCGCCATTTTTGCCTTCGATTACTTTGTAAGGGACCAGGGAAATATCACGTTTGACTTCGCTGAAGCGACGGCCCATAAAGCGTTTGATGGAAAAAATGGTCTGAGTGGGGTTGGTGACGGCTTGGCGTTTAGCCAGTGCGCCAACCAGTCGTTCACCATTTTTCGTGAAGGCGACCACGGATGGCGTGGTGCGACTGCCTTCGGCGTTGGGAATGACCACCGGTTCGCCGCCTTCCATGACGGCCATACATGAGTTGGTGGTGCCTAGGTCAATACCAAGAATCTTGCCCATGAAATACTCCTTTCAATCGTCCCCGAAGGGCAGTGAATAGACAATGACGTAATCAACAGCGAGTGATATTAGCAGGTAGCATGCCAAAAGTGTTTGAGGTGACGAATCAGCACCCTGCGTGGCTGGCTGGCGGGCGGGTGGCGTTTGGCGGGGAGCCTCGGGTTGCGCCATGGCACAGTCGCCTGGCACAGGCGCTGGCACAGTGGGACAATTTGTCCCAGAAAAAAGCCGTCAACGCGGCGCGGCGTATTGCCAAGGGCCGTGATGGCGCTTAGTGTAAGGCGGAAACGCGCCCGCGTGGTAACGACTGCGCGATGAGGGTGGCAAAAGGGGTGACAAGTGGAGACAGACACATGATGCGGATGGTACAGGCTTTGGTAGCAGTGGTGTTGGTGGGCGGGATGTGTTCATGCGTCCGCTTCAGACTCAATCCCTGGGCGAAGCCGGCAAAAGATGCCGCTGCGACCGAAGCGACAGCGGCAGTGGCGCCGGTGCCTGAGGCGGCGATTGCGGTACCATCACCGACCTTGATCTGCAAGCGGACGCCGGCACCGATTGTGGTGGACGGCCGGCGTGAGGTCCTGTGGGATCACGGCATTGCGGTGACGCGTTTTTTTGTCCCGCCGGGCTGTACGGAGCCCCTGAGCAAGACCGAAGTGAGCTGTATGTGGGACGACAAGGCGCTATACGTGCTGTTTCAGGCGCAGGACAAGGACGTGTGGTCTGATTTGCTGGAGCATGACGACAGTACCTACCTGAACGACGTGCTGGAATTCTTTATCGCCTATGGTGATTTTGACGACGAACTGCAGTACGTCAATTTTGAGGTCAATGCATTGGGTACAGTCTACGACGCTCACTCGCCGGTGTGGCCGCTGCGCAATCTAGGCCACCGCTGGAAGCGCTGGAATTGCCTGGACCTCAAGGTCGCGGTGACCGTGCAAGGCACGCTTAATGACTATCGCGACGAAGATCAGGGCTGGACCCTGGAAATGGCGATTCCTTTCTCGTCGCTGCCATGGATGCAGGATCGCGCACAGCCGCGCGTCGGCGAAGAATGGCGCGGCCATTTTGCCCGCTGGGACTACTCCGTGTACCTCCCTGAGGGCAAGGAAATATCATCCACAACGCCCTTCACCCGCGTGAATTTTCACCAGGCGGATAAGTTTCAGCGTCTGTACTTCCAGCGGTGACGGGCTGGCCATAGTGGTTGACGACAACGCGGGGCGGGCGGGTCAAGTGACTCCGTCCGCCCCGCTGGTATTTATCAGACGTGGTTGTTGCGCGCCCGGTTGTTCTGGCGCCGTCCCGTAGCGGGCTTATTTGCCGAGGGCGCGGTGGGCGATATCCCGGCGGAACTGCGCGCCGTCCCAGCCGATTTTGGCGACGGCGCGGTAGGCATTGGTGACGGCTGCGGCGATGTCGTCGCCCAGGGCGGTGACGCCGAGCACGCGGCCGCCGGCGGTGACGATGTGGCCGTCCTTGGCGGCGGTGCCGGCGTGGAAGACCACGGCGCCAGTGGCCTCGGCGTCGTCGAGGCCATTGATGACTGCGCCCTTGGCGTAGCTGCCGGGATAGCCGCCGGCGGCCATGACGACGCAGACGGCCGCTTTTGGCGACCACTGCAGACGGATGTCGGCGAGGCGCTGATCGGCGGTGGCGACGAGGGCCTCGACGAGGTCGCTGTCCAGGCGCATGAGAATCGCTTGTGTTTCAGGGTCGCCGAAGCGGACGTTGAATTCGAGCACTTTCGGGCCCTTTGCGGTCAGCATCAAGCCGGCGTAGATGACGCCGCGGAAATCCAGGCCGTCTTGCTGGCAGCCGGCGAGGAAGGGCTGGAGGACCAGCGCGTCGATCTCTTGCCAGAGGGCGTCGGTGACGACAGGTGCCGGCGAATAGGCGCCCATGCCGCCAGTGTTGGGACCGAGGTCGCCATCCAAGGCGCGTTTATGATCCTGCGAAGACGCCAGAGGGACGATGCTTTTGCCGTCGCAGAGGGCGATGATGGACGCCTCTTCGCCAAAGAGACACTCTTCCATCAGCACGCGGTGGCCGGCCTGGCCGAAGGCGCCGGCGAAACAGGAGCGCAGGGCCGCCTCGGCTTCTGCCATAGCCATGGCGACAATGACGCCTTTGCCGGCGGCGAGGCCGTCGGCCTTGATGACGATCGGCGCGCCCTGCTGGCGCAGGTAGGCCATGGCGCTGGCTTCGTCGCCGAAGGTGGCGGCGTCTGCCGTGGGAATGCCGTGGCGGCGCATGAAGTCCTTGGCGAAACTCTTGCTGCCTTCGAGCTGCGCGGCGTGCTGGTCGGGGCCGACAATGCGCAGGCCGCGTGAGCGGAAGAGGTCAACGATCCCGGCGCAAAGCGGCGCTTCGGGGCCGACCATGGTCAGGCCAATGGCGTGTTTTTCGGCGAAATCGGCCAGGGCCGGCAGATCGCAGTCAGGCACGGCGATGACGTCGCGCATGCCGGGATTGCCCGGCGCGCAGTAGAGCTTGTCAACCAGTCCGCTCTGACGAATCTTCCACGCCAAGGCGTGCTCACGGCCGCCGCCGCCGATAATCAGTACATTCATGCTGGGATGTTCCTCGAGTGAAGGGAAAGAGGGTCAATGGCGATGTAACAATAACGCGCGCCTTAATTTAAGGTCCGCCCCGCATAAGAAAAGCCCGCGCCCGTTTTTTCACCGAAGGTCGGGGTAATCGGTCAGTAACCACCCCGACAGGGAAAACACCGGGGACAATTTGCAGGAAACCCACAGCCAGTCGCCGCACAGCCATCCGACCTTGATTTCCGCCGACCTTTGCGGCAGCGGAGTCATAGCGGGCCCAGAGTAGCAGCGGCTCGTGCGGCGGGGGAGACGGGCCGGGGACGGTCGGCGTGGATGACGAGGACGGTTTAATGAGCCGTCTTGTCGGAGTGGGCGAGACGCCCACTCCACGGCCGCGAGACGTAATCGGTAAGTAACCACCCCGGTGGGGAAAACACCGGGGACAATGTGCCGGACACCCACGTCCAGTCGCCGCACAGCTATTCGACCTTGATTTCCGCCGACCTTTGCGGCAGCGGAGTCATAGCGGGCCCAGAGTAGCAGCGGCTCGTGCGGCGGGGGAGACGGGCCGGGTACGGTCGGCGTGGATGACGAGGACGGTTTAATGAGCCGTCTTGTCGGAGTGGGCGAGACGCCCACTCCACGGCCGCGAGACGTAATCGGTAAGTAACCACCCCGGTGGGGAAAACACCGGGGACAATTTGCAGGAAACCCACAGCCAGTCGCCGCACAGCCATCCGACCTTGATTTCCGCCGACCTTTGCGGCAGCGGAGTCATAGCGGGCCCAGAGTAGCAGCGGCTCGTGCGGCGGGGGAGACGGGCCGGGGACGGTCGGCGTGGATGACGAGGACGGTTTAATGAGCCGTCTTGTCGGAGTGGGCGAGACGCCCACTCCACGGCCGCGAGACGTAATCGGTAAGTAACCACCCCGGTGGGGAAAACACCGGGGACAATGTGCCGGACACCCACGGCCAGTCGCCGCACAGCCATTCGACCTTGATTTCCGCCGACCTTTGCGGCAGCGGAGACATAGCGGGCCCAGAGTAGCAGCAGCTCGTGCGGCGGGGGAGACGGGCCGGGTACGGTCGGCGTGGATGACGAGGACGGTTTAATGAGCCGTCTTGTCGGAGTGGGCGAGACGCCCACTCCACGGCCGCGAGACGTAATCGGTAAGTAACCACCCCGGTGGGGAAAACACCGGGGACAATGTGCCGGACACCCACGGCCAGTCGCCGCACAGATGGGAGGCTAACCAAGCAGCGGGTTTCATAGGAGTCAGTGATAATGAATGCACGGCATGCCTTTTGTTTTCAGCGCCTTCAGCGCTCAAATGCCGCCGGGACGGCGGCGCTCCCAGGATGATTGCCGCCGGGACGGCGGCGCTCCCAGGATGATTGCCGCCGGGACGGCGGCGCTCCCAGGATGATTGCCGCCGGGACGGCGGGTTTGCAGCTCGCCGGACGAAAGGTCTGCGGGGGACAACGGTAATCAGTCGCTGAGCGATTACGGGCGACTCGTTCTTTCGTGGCTCGCGGTCGTTTGCTTTTTGCATGAAATCCACTACTGTTTGATGGTTATTCTACCTCGGTCTGCTGGTCTGATGACAGCGGTTTCGAGGTGGCCAGGAATTTTTTCACGAGGAGGCAGGACAATGGCAGCAAAGAAGAGTCTTGAAGGCGTTGTTTGTCTCAACCATCCTGATACGCCGGCGACGGCGCGTTGTGCGACTTGCGCCAAGCCCGTCTGTGGGCAATGCGCGGTTCTGGGCGGCGACCAGGTTTTTTGCTCGGGGGTGTGTCGCCAGAACGGCCTTGATTCGGCCGTCGTTGTTAACGACATCATGCAGATCAAGAAACGCGGTGATTTCCGTCGCCGGGTGCTGCTTTTGCTCAAGCTCATCATCCTCGCCGGCCTAGTTTACGCCGGCTGGGTTTACTACAATCGCCACCGCGATGAAATTGACAGCAAGGTTAAGGATCTCGACAGCAGGGTCAAGAGTATTGACATCGACAGCAAGGTGAAGGGCTCGGTAGAGAAGATCGACAAATCCTTTGAGAAACTCGACAAGGCGGTAAAAGACTAGCATGGCCAAAATCAGCGCGTTTATTCTGGCGGCGGGAGAAGGCCGCCGCCTTCGTCCAGCGACTCTGTTTCGTCCCAAAGCTCTGGTGCCCTTCTGCGGCGTCCCCCTGCTGGAGTTGGTCACGTCCTATCTGAACGAACTTGGCATGTCCGACATGGTTGTTAACGCGTCCTACCAGGGTGATCGCGTGTACGAAACCTGTCAGCGCTTGCAGCATCGCCATGGCTGGGACCTGCGTGTTTCGGCTGAACCACGGCTGCTGAACCAGGGCGGTGGCCTGCGCTACGGTATACGGCTGGTTCCCGAGGCCGAGCACATCCTCGTTCACAATGTCGATGTCATTTTGGACTATGATTTGCGGCAGCTCATTGCTGCCCACATCGCCCAACAGGCGGCCGTCACCGTGCTGCTCATACCCAATCGCGGCCCTTGTAGCGTGTCTCTCGATGGCCAGGGCCAGATTCTACGCTTTCGCGACCCGCAGCACGGCCGCTATACCTTCTCGGGCATACACATCTTCCGCCGCGATATCCTTAATTACCTCGATCCCGACCAGGATGCGCCTGATATCATCGACGCGTATCAGCGCGCCCTAGACGCCGGTGAGAACGTCCAGGCGGTGGTCGCCAGCCGTAATGTTTATTGGTCGGACATCGGTACCGCCGCCGAGTATATCCGCGCTCACGGCGATATTGCGGACTGCTCCTTGGGTTTTCACACCCTCCTGCGACAAGCGCAGGCCGAACAGGCCCGTCGCCGTTTTGAACTCGAACTCAAAGGCGTCCAATGCACTGGCGCTCTCGGCATAGGTCTCGAAGTCGGCGTGCCCGCCGGGTCGCAAATCCACAACGTGGTCCTCTGGGATTACACCCGGCTGCCCCGGCCGTTGCTCTACGCTGACGGCATTTTTGTGGGGGACGACGTGCGTCCGCCCAAGGCTGTAGACGACGCGCGGCAGCCCGATCCGCGCATCTACCTCAGTCTGGGTGTGGATCCCGCCGCGTGCAAGCTGACGCCCCTGGCCAAACAGGGCAGCGGTCGGAAGTACAGTCGCCTCGGCTGCGGCGACCGCAGCTGGGTGTGGTGCGCCTACAATCCCGACCGACGGGAAAACGCCGGCTTTTCCGCCATCAGCGACTTTCTCTTTCGCCTGGGCGTGCGCGTGCCCCAGGTCAGCTTGCACCTTGCGGATACCTTCGAAATTGTCACTCGCGATCTTGGCCAAAGCGACTTGCAGCTGGCCCCACAGCAGCTCAAAGAGGAATACCTATTTCAGGTCGTCGAGCAGATTGCGCGCTTGCATGTGCTTGGCGACCAGGCCGTGCGCCTGGAGGAATTACCGCTGCAAAAAGGCTTTACCAAGGGCCTCTATGACTGGGAGCGCGACTACTTCCGCAACAACATGCTCGATGCCTGTCTCCATGCGCCGGAACTCTGGGCAGACGCTGCCCTTGAGTATTGCGAACTGCGGACCATTCTGCTGCGGCAGCCTCTCGTGCCCATCCACCGCGATCTGCAAAGTGCCAATATCAAGGTCAAGGACGGTCTGGCCTACTTGATTGATTTCCAGGGCATGCGCCTCGGTAGCGCCGCCTACGACCTCGGCTCGCTGCTGTATGATCCCTACCAATGCTACGACGCCGAATTGCGCCAGGCCGCCTGGCGCGAATACTGCCGCCAGGTCCGCGCTCTTGGCGGCACCCCGCCTGATTATTTTGTGCTTCTTGCCGCCGCCAGCCAGCGCCTGATGCAGGCACTCGGCGCCTACGGAAAACTCTGGATCAAGGACGGCCTGCAGTGGTATCAGCAATTCATTTGCCCGGGTTTCGATATGCTGGTCGAAGCCGCCGCCGAAGGCGAGCAATTCCCCGCGATCCGCGCTATGGCCGCAAAAGGACGCGATATCGCTATTCAGAGGCTGCAAAAGACGTGATCAGACCGATCAGACCGCGTAGGGGTGGACCTATGTGTCCGCCCCGTCCGATCCGTCCGCGTCCGCCGCGTCCGCGATAAAGACAGAAGATCCGACGGGGCCGTCTGCGATAATCAGGCCGCTGGGGGGCTGGCTCTCCGCCGCACCTATTGCATACTCAGGTCGAGTTCATTGCGGAGGCCGAGATCGCCGCGGGCGAGCCAGCGGAATTCGTCTGCGGGCAATTCATCGGTGAAAGTTTTGAAGAGTTGGTGGTAGCGTTCGCGGAATTTGAGTGAATTGCGGGCGATATTGACCTTGTACTCCTCGCTACCGAAGGACGCGGTGGTGATGCCCTCGAAGTGGTACATTTCGACGCTGGGGGTGTAGGCCACTTCGTAGCCGGCCAGGCGGGCGCGGACGCAGAGATCGAGGTCTTCGTACTGGACGGGGTGGAAGTGCTCGTCGAGGAAGCCGACGTCGTCGCGCAGGTCGGTGCGCATCATCCAGCAGGCGGAGATCAGTGCCCAGGTTGGCCAGTAGCTCTGGTAGCGCGGATCGTGGCGTGCGGCGCCGCGGCCGCGGAAGGAAATGCGGCCGAGGCGGCTGATGCCGACGCCGGCGCATTGAATCGGGTGTGGCTGGTAGGGGTAAATCATTTTGGCGCCGACGATGCCCAGCTGCGGCTGGCGGTCAAAACAGCGGATGAACTCTTCCAGCCAGTTCGCGGTGCAGACCGATGCGTCGTTGTCCATGAGCACGGTATAGCGCGAGCTGACTTTTTCCCACGCTTCATTGCGGGCCAGTGAGCAGCCTTTGTTTTCGCTGTTGCGCCAGGTATGGAAGGCTATGCCGGCCTTTTCCAGGCGCGGGGCGTATTCACGGATCAGGTCCGGCGTGCCGTCGTCAGAGGCATTGTCGACGAGGAACATTTCCCACGGCTGGGTTTTGGCGCTGAGGATGCTGTCCAGGGCATGGCGGGTGAATTCCTCGCCGTTATGGGCGAGCATGACGATGGCGACATCACAAAAACTCATCACGGACCTCTTGATTTGGGCTGCGGCTGGGGTGAGCCTGGCGGTGGCCAGCTGGGGCTGTCAGCTCATCGTTATCCGGCCGCGCGCCGTACCGCCTGGCGCTGCGGGCGGCCGGTTATTTGCGCGGCTTGAAGCTACGCCGGGGCGTCCACGATTTTTTCGCCGGTGCCGGTATGGCGTCCAGTCCGCCGGCGGCGGCCTTTTCGGCGTAGCCGGGGATTTGCTCGGCGTATTTTTTGACGACTTTGCTGAAAGCGGCGAGCTGCCGTTCGCTGAGGCTGCCTTTTTGCTGATACTGTGTTCGCAGGGATTCCACGAACTCATGGTCATCAAACGTTCGGCGGCCGCTTTTGCTTGGCGGCTGCCACTCAGAAATGGCGTCGGTCATGGCCAGCAGGGTCTCAATGCGAGTTTTGTCTTCAGCGGACAGCACGACGGGCTCGGCCACGGTCGCGCCAGGGTTATCGCCTTCGCCTTCGGTACCGCTGTTGGCGGCGATGGCGCCGGCCAGCTCCTGGTAGTTCGGGATGGCGGCGGCGTATTTCGCGGCCAGCTTGGCCAGCGCGCCGACCTGTGCCGGTGATAGCGCCTTGCCGCTTTCGGCTTGTTTGGCAAGCGACTTGTAGAATTTGCCGTCGTCATAGGTGCGATTGCCGCGTTTGACGGCCGCGCTCCAGCTGAGGTCTTTCATGGCGGCGATGAGCGCGTTGACGCGCGGGTCGGCTTCGAGTACGGGCTTCTCTGCGGCCTGGGCGTCGTCGGCGATCTGTTTACGGATGGTATCGCCGAGGCCGACTTCGTCGGCGACGCGGAGGAATTCCGGGTGCTTCGGCGCATAGCGGGCGACGATGATCAGCAGGGCATTGTTTTGGCGGTCGGTGAGGGCCTTGCCGTCGGCGAGTTGCTGGCGGATGCTCTCAATGAATTTCTTATCGTCGTAGGTGCGGGGGCCTTTGACGATGGGCGCGTCGAAGGGGAAGTCCTTGCCGAAGAGGGCGAGGAGCGCGTTGGTGCTGTCGGGGTTTGCCTGGAGTTTGGCGGCGCCGTGGTTGCCAAGCCACTGTTGGAACTGGGTGAAGAAGTCTCTGATCATGACCACCCAGTTGACATTGCCTTCTTCGACCTGGTCGAGGCTGTTTTCCATCTGGGCGGTGAAACCGATATCGAAGAGATCGGGCATTTGCTGGACGAGGTAGTCATTGACCTTGCAGCCCAGATCGGTGGGAGCGAGCGCGCCCTTGTCTTTGTTGACGTAGTCGCGCTCCTGGATGGTGTTGACCGTGGTGGCGTAGGTGGATGGCCGACCGACGCCGTTCTGCTCCAGGGCCTTGACCAGCGATGCCTCGGAATAACGGCTTGGCGGTGTGGTGAAATTTTGTTCGCGGAGCAGCTCCTTGAGCAGGCAGGGCATGCCTTCGCGCAGGGCCGGCAGGGGGCGCGCCGCGTCTGCCGGGTCTTCTTCTTCACCGATGTCCTTGATGTTGTACACGCGGAGGTAGCCGGGGAAGAGGGTTTCGCGGGCGGCGGCGCGGAAGGTGCAGGCGACGCCGGGCGCGGCCTTGGTGACGTCGAGTTTGCTGTCCTTGCTGATCAGCCCGGCGAGTGTCAGGTTGCGCAGTTGGCCGCCGGCGCTTTCGATTTCGATGACGTGGTCCATCTGTTTGGCCGGCGCCATCTGGCTGGCGACGAAGCGGTTCCAGATCAGCCGGTAGATTTTCTGCTGTGGCGGGGTGAGGTGCTGAGCCAGGCTCTCGGGCGTGCGGGTGACATCAGTAGGGCGGATGGCTTCGTGCGCTTCCTGGGCGGATTTCCGGGAGCTGTAGCTGTTGGGTTTTTCGGGCACGTATTCGCTGCCGAAGGTTTTGGCGATGAATGCGCGTGCCTGCTCCTGAGCTTCCTTGGCGATGTTTACTGAGTCGGTACGCATGTAGGTGATGAGACCAACGGGTCCCCCGCTGCCCAGTTCGATGCCCTCGTAGAGGTCCTGGGCGATGCGCATGGTCTGGGTCGCGCCCATCTTCATGGAGCTGCCGGCCGCCTGCTGCAAGGTGCTGGTGATGAAGGGCGGCGCCGCGTTCTTTCGGCGTGGCGTACTGGCGACTTTGGCGACGCGGTGCGCGCAGCCGGCGTCTTCGAGGGCCGCTGCCAGGCGTTCAGCGTCGGTCGCGCTGGCCACCCAGGCCTTTTCGCCGTTAACGCGAGAGAGGCGGGTCTTGAGGGTGGTGGCCTGCTGATCCTGGGTGGCGAAGAGGGCGTCGAGATTCCAGTATTCGTCAGGCTTGAAAGCCTGGATTTCCCGCTCCCGTTCTACGACCAGGCGCAGGGCGACGGACTGCACGCGGCCGGCGCTGGTGCCCTTCTGGATATTGCGCCAGAGCAGCGGGCTGACCTGATAGCCGACCAGGCGGTCAAGGACGCGGCGGGCCTGCTGCGCATCGACCAGATTGAGGGCGATGCTCCCTGGCGTCGCAAAGGACCGCTCAATGGCGCTCTGGGTGATTTCATGGAAAGTAATGCGGTGAAAACGGCCTTTGCCGGCGGTCTTGAGCACTTCCTGGAGGTGCCAGGCGATGGCTTCACCTTCGCGGTCAGGGTCGGTTGCCAGATAGATGTCGTCGGCTTTGGCGGCCGCCTGGCGCAGCGACTTGATGATGCGCTTGCCATTCTGGGTCAGCTCGTAATCCGGCTTGAAATCCTTGGCGATATCGACGCCGAGGGTGCCCTGGGGAAGGTCGCGGACGTGGCCCATGGATGCTTGGACCTGAACTTTTGCGCCAAGGAAGCGCCCGATGGTGCGGGCCTTGGCGGGGGATTCCACTACAACTAATTTATCTGCCATTATCGCTGTGTCCTATGCGCTTGGGGTTATGCACACTGACTGCGGGGCGCGATGCGCGTTGCCACTGCCAGCTGGGTGTATTTGGAGTCTATACTATAGCTTGACGACGCGCTTGCCGGGGAGCTGCTTGACCAAATGCTTCATTTCCAGAGTCAGTAATGCGGCCAGGACGCTTGATGTTTCCTGCCCGGACTGGACAATGAGGTCGTCGATGCTCATTTCATTTTCCTGCAAAAAAGTCCATAATGTGTGTTCCAGGCCCTGCAAATGCAATTCATGGTGGGGATTAACGGTGGTGACGGTAGGCCGTTTGGCGTCGAGTGCATCTTCTTTCATACCGGGGAGGAGAGTGAAGTCCTCAATGACGTCTTGGAAGGACTCAATAAGCTTGGCGCCTTCCTTGATCAGCGCGTGGCAGCCGCGGGCAAAGGGCGTATCGACTTGTCCTGGCACGGCGAAGACGGCGCGGTTCTGATCCAGCGCCTGGGCGGCGGTGATGAGGCTGCCGGACTGTAGGCCGGCTTCAACGACGATAGTGCCCAGGGCAATGCCGGCGATGATGCGGTTGCGCATGGGGAAACTGCGTTTGTCCGGCCGGTAACGCATGGGAAATTCGCTGATGACGGCGCCGCCGGCCTGGGCGATGCGCATAGCGAGGCCGACATTTTCCTGCGGGTAGAGGTAGCAGAGGCCGCTGCCGATGACGGCGATGGCGCAGCCGCCGGCGCGGAGGCAGGCCTCGTGGGCGACGGTGTCGATGCCCCGGGCCAGGCCCGACACCACCGGCCAGCCGGCGTAGCTGGCGGCGGCGCCGATGTTGTCGGCCATGCGCTGGCCGTAGAAGGTCGTGTGGCGTGAGCCGACGATGGCGATGGCGCCGCTGCTGTTGCGCAGGGCGTCCAGCGAGCCGCGCACGTAGAGACAGATAGGCGGGTCGTGGATTTCGTGCAGGAGCGGCGGGTAGGCGTCGTCCTCCTCAGTAATCAAGGTGACGCCGGACTGCTCCATCAGGCGTATCTCGCTGTCGAGGTCGCAGAAATCCTGCCAGTGATGCAGGGTCGGCGCCAGGCGCGGGCCGATACCGGGGACGCGTTGCAGGGCGTCTTCCGAGGCAGCCAGGGCGGCTTCGGCAGACCCGAAATAGGTGACGAGCAGGTGTTTGCGGCCCGGGCCGATGCCGGGCAGCATATTGAGGATGATCAAGGCGGTGCGATGGTCCATGGTTTCTCCGCAGTACGAGGGCGCAGCCTATACCGTGGGCGGTCCATGGATAATTGCAAGACACTGTCATGAAGTAACATAGAGTATCATTCACTATCATGACAAAGGTAAGGCGCCCTGGATTTTGACAGTCTCCCAAGACGTCGCTGGGAAGAGGTCAATAACCACCCCGGTGGGGAAAACACCGGGGACAATTTGCCGGAAACCCACGGCCAACCGCCGCCTAGCCAATCGACCTTGGTTACCGCCGACCATTGCGGCAGCGGAGTCATAGCGGGCCCGGAGTAGCAGCGGCTTCCAGCCGCTGTGTGCACGGCTCGTGCGGCGGGGGAGACGGGCCGGGTACGGTCGGCGTGGATGACGAGGACGGTATAACGGAAGTTTGAGGGGTTTTCAACACAATCGTGCCTAATTTTCTTTTTTTTGCTCGAAATGTAGTCTAGATACTTGACAAAAATTTGTGTTATATTATTTTCTATCTGTACTTAAGTATTGTAGGCTAGTTAAAATGGGGCAGACTATGAAATACCGGGTTCAGCAATTCAAGAAGACGCAGCACGGGAAAATCTACCATTATTCTTGGATCGGGTACAGCTACCGGACAGCGAAGGGCACGCCTACCTTCAAGCGTGTGGCCAGTTTGGCTGGGCTTCCTCCCGAAGCGGTCAAGGCCATCAGCAACTCTCTTTCGTCAAATGGCGAATCCAGTGACACCAATCTCAAGGTCGAGTTTTTGTCGGCCATTCCGCTTGGCGCGGAGGCCGTGGCGCATCACTTTGCTGATGAACTAGGCATCCTTGACGCGCTGGCTTGCCTGCCCGAACGGGATCGAAAAGTGGTTCTCGCCTTGATCCTTGATCGAGTCGTGGAGGCCTTTCCGCATTCCCGGAAGTCGCTGTTTGAAAACCTGCCAGGCAGCGGTCTGTCCCGGGTATGCGGTTTGGACGACGAGGATATCAAGCTGGAGCAGATGTATTATGCTCTGGATCATTTGTTTCCCTGCCAGGATACCATCGAACACTATCTGTTCAAACGGAATCATCCGAACCAATCGCGCATGTTCCTGTACGACATCACCAGCAGTTATTTTGAGGGCAATGCGTGCCCGCTGGAGGCTTTCGGCTACAATCGTGATCACAAGCAAGGCAAGAAGCAAATCGTCATCGGCATGCTCACCGACCAGGCTGGCTGTCCCGTAAGTGTGGAGGTCTTCGAAGGAAACACCAGCGACCAAAGCACCGTCATGGACAGAATTGACTCGATGAGGAAAAAGTTCGGGATCGAGGAAATGGTCTTCATTGGAGATCGGGGCATGCTGACGCGGGCGAGACGCAACGACCTGACTGCCAGGGAATATGAGAAAATCAAGTACATCACGGCCTTGAGTCGCGACGAGTTCACCCGCTTTGTCGAGGATGACGATCACCCGTTGCAGCTGTCTTTGTTTGACCGCACCAGGCTGGTGCAAGTGTCGCATGACGGAATCAACTATGTGCTATCCTACAACCCCGAGTTGGAGGAACGCAACTGCGCCGACCGCGATAGAATGCTCGAAAAAACGGAGGCCGTCCTCAAAGGTATTGAAGCCAGTGTGCAAAAAGGGCGTCTGCGTCAGGAAAAACTCATCGCCAAAAGGTTGTTCTCCAAGTTCGACAAATGGAAATGCGCGCGCTTCTTCGATGTCGACTATGGCGAAGGACGTTTCAGCTATCGCCGCAAGGACGAACTCATTGAGTCCTACCGCGCCATGGACGGCTTCTATGTGTTTACCACCGATATCCTGGACATAAGCGCCGAGCAGACACGGGATGAATACCGTGGACTTCAGCAAGTGGAACAGACCTTTCGAACCATGAAGACGACGGATATCTTCATGCGCCCCATTCGTCTGTGGAATCCGGAGCGGGTCAAGGCGCACATTTTTGTCTGCATGCTGGCATACATGATCATCTGGAAGGCCCGCCACAAACTGGCGGAATTCACGGAGCCGCAAGGAGACCTGCGTGTTTCATTGCAAACGGCCTGGAGCAAGCTGGGCGAGCTGCAAATAGGGAAAATCAAGTTGGGAGACGAAGTCCATGAGCAGTTGAGCCAGCCGGAGGCTCAATGCCGGCAGCTACTCAAGCTGGCCGGATTGAGCGCATCCGCCATCAGCAAAAGTTTCCTACGTGGGTAGAGCGAAATTTCGCTGAAATTTCCCCGACCCACGCAGGAAATCACGGCGAGGCCCTCAAACTTCCGGTATAATGAGCCGTCTTGTCGGAGTGGGCGAGACGCCCACTCCACGGCCGCGAGACGTAATCGGTAAGTAACCATCCCGGTGGGGAAAACACCGGGGACAATTTGCCGGACACCCACGGCCAGTCGCCGCCTAGCCATCCGACCTTGACTACCGCCGACCTTTGCGGCAGCGGCGTCATAGCGGGCCCAGAGTAGCAGCGGCTTCCAGCCGTTGTGCGCACGGCTCGTGGGGCGGGGAAGACGGGCCGGCTACGGTCGGCGTGGATGACGAGGACGGTTTTATGAGCCGTCTTGTCGGAGTGGGCGAGACGCCCACTCCACGGCCGCGAGACGGAATCGGTAAGGAACCACCCCGGTGGGGAAAACACCGGGGACAATGTGCCGGACACCCACGGCCAACCGCCGCCCAACTATCCGACCTTGATTACCGCAGATATTTGCGGCAGCGGCGTCGGCCGCCGGGGCTCGCGATAGCTGCGGGCAGGCCGTGTTCAGGCCTTCTGGGCGTGGCCGTAGTCCTGCAGGCTTTGCAGGTAGGCGAAGGGCTGGCCGGTGTCGTAGTGATCGCCATCGACCAGGAAGCCGAGCATGCCGTCGCTTTCACGGAGGACATCAAGCGCGGTGGTGAGCTGGACTTCGCCGCGTTGGCGGATGCCCTCGGAGATATGGCGGCCGAGGATGGCGAAGATTTCGGGGGTGAGGATGTACTGGCCGTAGACGCAGAGGAACTGGTCGTCGCCCAGGCCGGGCATAGCGAGGTGTTCGCGTGCGTAGTCCAGACTGGGCTTTTCCGCGAATTCGCTGAGGGCGAGGACCTTCTGTTGCTCATCGACCCAGGTGCCGGTGACTGTGCCGTAGTGATGCACGTCGGTGCCGGGGGCGGTGTAGAGACTGACGATGCTTTTGCGGCCGTGGCGGGTGAAGGCGTCAAGCAGTTGCGCCGCGCAGTTGACTGTCGTGCGGGATGCGTAGATGTGATCGCCCAGCAGGAGCAGGAAGGGCTCGTTGCCGACCCAGTCTTTGGCGCAGTACACCGCGTGGCCGAAGCCCATGGCTTCCTTCTGGTGAATGAAGGTCAGGCGCTGGCCAATCCCGGCCAGAACCCGGCTTTGCTGGCGTGCGGCTTCGGGGAGGCGTTCGTAGTAGGCGTCAGCGACGGGCGCAAAATAGTCGGCGAAGACCTTCTCGTCTTCGGGGCGGACGATGATGGCGATTTCTTCGGCGCCGGCATCGATGGCCTCTTCGATGATGGTCTGGATGATCGGCTTGCAGACGCCGTCGGGAGTGATGACGGGGAACATCTCCTTTTTGACGGCCTTGGTGGCCGGGAACATGCGGGTGCCGAGGCCGGCGGCGGGAATGACGGCTTTGCGCAGAACCTTGGGTGGCAGCAGGTCCAGCGGGTAGCAGTCCATGCCGTACTGGCTGTTGAGGTATGCGGCGAGCTGGTCGCGTTCGCTCTGGCCGCGGGTGACGAATTGGACGCAGCCGTCGCCTTGGGAGCCCACGCCCTTCCCGCCGTAGCTGAGGCTGTGCACTGTCGCATCAGCCAGCACGGCGTGGAGTTTGGGCGCCGTCAGTTCCGACGGGCAGGCCGGCGCCAGGTGGTGATCGAAGAGCTCCTGAGCGCGGGTCATGAGGGCGCCCAGGCCGGCGGCATCGCCTTTTGCCAGCAACGCTTCGGCTGCAACGACGATGTCGCTGTTGATGGCGCCGAGATAGTGGATGACGTTTTTATCCTGCGGCGTAGTCGGAAATGGATAGGCCTTCGTCAAGTCTGCCAAAATGCGGATCGTGTTTTTCTTGCCTTGCAGGTCGGCAGCCAGAAGATAGATGGGCGCGCCGATCTTCAAGCGCTGGGTGCTGAGCATGTCGCCATCGAAGGTCATGCGCACGGCGCCCTGGCCGAAGGCGCAGCCCTGGTCCATCCGGCCGCAGCGCGACGGGGTCAATATCTCGCCCTGGTAGGCCGCTTCCATTTCCGCGCGGACGGTCATTTTCAGGTCGTAGGCGTGGCCAAAGGCCCTGGCCACCAGGACGCAGAAGGCCGCCGAGGAGCTCAGGCCTTTTTTGACGGGCATGGTGGTCTGATAGTTGTCCAGCTCAAGGCCGTCCACCTGATAGAAGGTCAGCATGAAATGGGCGACACCGGCCGCGTAGCTGAAGAAATCGCCGCGGGCGGCGGCTTCAAGAAGGGCTTTGCGTTGCATGGGGTAGCAGGCTTCGTGGACGCTGCCATCGGGGAGCAGCGAGCGCAGTTTGAGCTCGCCGGTCAGTGGCCGGACGCGCGCGTAAATGCCTTGGTTGGTGCCGGCGAGGATCACTTGACCCGGCGCGATGGCGGCGTTGAAACGGCGGTAGGCGCCGGCCCAGTCGGAATGCTCACCGAAGAGGCAGAGGCGGCCGGGCACGAAGATGTCATGGGTTTTGCTGGACATAGTTTCCGATATGCTGGGGTGGAGTTGTGAGAGGCGGGTCCGTGCAGTATTTTACCACGTTGTCCGCAGGACACAAGAAGAAGCGGCGTCGGCCGTGCTGCGGACGCGCCCCCGTCCAGGTTCCCGAAAGTGCATTCATGGTCCGCAAAATCTTTACCTTCAAGAACAAAAAGCACATGCCGACGTGGCTGGCGGGGCTGTTGGCGGGGCTGGTGAAACTGATAGCCACGACGTACCGGCTGCGCGTTGAGGACCCCCACGGCTGGTTGACACGGCACGAGCCGTGGCCGATCATCGTGCCGATCTGGCATAATCGGATACTGTTTTTGCCAGCGTTGGCGCCCCGGGGTTTTTTGGAACGCATGGTGGTGTTGATCAGCGCGTCCCGTGATGGCGGTTACGTGGCGGCCTTCGTGCGCTTTTTCAAGTTGCGGGTGGTGCGGGGCTCGTCAAGCCGTGGTGCGCGTGCGGCATTTCTAGCGCTGAGCCGGGAATTGCAGGCAGGTTACTCACCCATCCTGACGGTAGACGGTCCGCGCGGCCCGCGTTACACGGTGCAGCATGGCGCCGTCGCGTTGGCCATGCGCAGCGGTGCGCCGATTTTGCCGATAGCGCTGAACGCGCCGAAGCGCTGGAATCTCAAGAACTGGGACGGTACGCAGATTCCCTGGCCTTTTTCCCGGGTGACGCTGCGCTTGGGCGCGCTGCTGTTTGTGGCGCCTGGTGAAGAACGGGAAGCCGCCGCCGAGCGCGTTCGCCAGGCGCTGCTGGCGATCAACGAAGATTGAACAGGAACGCCGGCGTTTTTTGATGCGCCGGGTGACATATCATGCTGCTGCTGGGAGGACGTTGGTCCGGGGGGCGGGGTGTGTAGCAAGGAGACGGATGTCGACAGCAAAACTCAATCCATCGCAGCAAGCGGCTGTCGAGTGCCTGGACGGCCCCCTGCTGCTGCTGGCTGGTGCGGGCACGGGCAAGACCCGGGTGATTATCCACCGCATCGCCAATCTGATCCGCCATGACGTGCCACCCGAGGCGATCCTGGCGGTGACCTTTACCAACAAGGCCGCGAAAGAGATGCGTGAGCGCGTCGCGGGGCTGCTGACCCCGGCGGTGGCCGAGAAGATCACGGTGAACACTTTCCATGCGTTCTGCGTGCAGGTTCTGCGGCGGCATATTCATCTGTTGGGTTACGGCAACAATTTCACCATCGCGACCGAGGGCTATCAGAAGGGGCTCATCCGCGAAATCGCCACGCAGCTGAACATGGTACGAGAGGGCTGCTCGCCCAATCTGTGGTTGGCGCTGATCAGCCGGGCGAAGTCCGCGCTGGAAACTCCCGACGATATGCGCAGGAAAGAACTGCCCTACGCCGCCGATTTGGCCACGGTCTATCAGCAGTATCAGAAACGCCTGCAGCAGATGGACTTGGTCGATTTTGACGATCTGCTCGGGCTGACGGTGCGGCTGTGGACGGAGCAGCCACAGGTCCTCGCGCAATACCGGGAACGCTATCGCTACCTGATGATTGACGAGTACCAGGACACCAACGCCGTGCAGCTGCGTCTCATGGTGCTGCTGGCCGGCAGCCGGGCGAACATCTGCGTCGTCGGCGATGACGACCAGTCCATCTACGGCTGGCGGGGCGCCGACTTGGGCAACATCCTCGAATTCGAAACGCATTTCCCGGCGGCGCGAGTAATTCGCCTGGAACAGAACTACCGGTCAACGAACCGCATTCTCCACGCCGCAAACGTGCTGATCAGCAAAAACAAAAGCCGTCGCGTCAAAAACCTCTGGTCCGAAGAAGGCCAGGGCGAGAAACTCCTGGCGGTGTGCTGTCTGGATGAGCACGACGAGGCCAATTTTGCGGCGGAGTACATCCTCGGCAAGTCCGGTGGCAGCCAGTGGCAGCGTTTTGCCGTGCTCGTCCGCGCCGGTCATCAGACGCGAGTGCTGGAGGAGACCTTCCGCAAACGCCGCGTGCCCTACGTGCTCGTCGGCGCCAATTCATTCTATCAGCGCAAGGAAATCCTGGATGTCATCAGTTTCCTGCAGCTGATCCAAAACCCCCGCGACAATCTGGCCCTGCTGCGTATCATCAATGTGCCGCCGCGTGGCGCCGGCGAGGTAACGGTGGATAAATTGCGCGAGCTCGGCCAGATCAGCGGCGCCCCGCTGGGCGAACTGCTCACCAATAACGCGTTGCTGCAGGCTATCCCCGCCGACAGCGCCCGGAACCTCGCCGATTTCCACAAACTGCTCGCCGAGGCCCGCCACGACTTCGCCACGCCCGGCTGCATCTTCACCAAGACCGAGAAATATCTCAAGGCGATCCGCTACATTGAGGGCCTGGCGCAGATGTACAAACCGCGCGAAGACGCCCTGCAGCGACGCGATAACGTGCTCGAATTTCTGTCCTCCATGGCTGAATTCGACCAGCGTAATCCCGCCGGCACGCTCGGTGAGTACTTGGAAATCTTTGCCTTGCACGATGCCAATGACCGCCGGGAGAAAGACCGCAACACCGGCGACAACGCGGTGACGCTGATGACTGTCCATGCCGCCAAAGGCCTGGAATACCCCGTGGTGCTGGTCGTCGGCATGGAACAGGGCCTTTTTCCCAATCAGATGGCCCTCGACGAGGGCAATGAGGAAGAGGAGCGCCGGCTCTGCTACGTCGCCATCACCCGTGCCAAACAGGAACTTGTGCTGAGTTACGCGGAACGCCGCCGCGTTATGAACCGCGTCGTCGCCAAACGACCGTCAAAATTTCTTGACGAGTTGCCTGCGGACGACGTTGTTTTCACGACGCCGAAGCTGGCGATAGCGCCGGCATCCGACACGGACATCAAGAAGTATCTCGCGCAGATGCGCGCGCAATTCAAGCCACAGGAATAACCGTAGCGCCATTAGCGCCAAGCACAGGACATAGCCATGACTGACGAACTGCTTTTAGTTGGTGCCCGGGTCGTCGACCCCCTCAATGCCTATGATGACCAGCGTGACATCGGTATTCGCGATGGCGTGATTGTCGATCCGGCGACTCTGCGCGATCCCGAGCGACTCCATCTGCAGGGCAAAGTGGTGGCACCCGGGTTCATTGATCTTCACGTGCATTTGCGCTATCCCGGCCAGACGCACAAGGAGGACATTCGCAGCGGCACGGCCGCGGCCGCTGCCGGTGGTTTTACCACGGTGCTGGCCATGCCCAACACCGTCCCGACAGTCGATAATCCGACGGTCTTGGCCGACGTGCTGCGCAAGGCCGCCGCCGATGGCGCGGTGCATGTGCTGCAGGCCGGCGCGCTGACCGTGGGCCGGCAGGGCGAGGCGGTGACCGACATCGCCGGCCTGAAAGCCGCCGGTGCGCCCGTGGTCACCGACGACGGCAGCACGCCCCAGCTGGCCGGCGTTATGCGTCAGGCGATGATCGCTGCCGCCGCGGCCGGCATTGCCGTAATCGACCACTGCGAGGACTGCAGCCTCGCCCGTCCGGGCGTCATGCACGATGGTGCCGTCGCCCGCGAGCTGGGGCTGCCTGGCCAGCCGCGTTCGGCTGAGGAAGTCATTGTGGCGCGGGACATCATTCTCGCTGCCGAGACCGGCTGCCGGCTACACTTGCAGCATCTGAGCTCAGCCGGATCGGTCGCGATGCTCCGCCTGGCCCAGCAGCACGGTCTGCCCGTCACCGGCGAGGCCTGCCCCCATCATCTCTTCCTAACCGACGAAGCCTGCCGGACTTTCGGCGTGAATGCCAAAATGGCCCCGCCGCTCCGCGAAGAAGCCGACCGCCAGGCGCTTATCGACGGCTTGCGCGATGGCACACTCTGCGCCATCGCTACCGACCACGCGCCGCATAGCGCCGACGAGAAAGCCGCCGGCTGGACTAAAGCGCCCTTCGGTATCATCGGCCTCGAAGCCGCCGTGCCACTCTGCTTCTCTGAACTCTATAATAAAGGCGTGCTCACGCTCCCGCAGCTCATCGCGCTCTTCACCGTTGGCCCCAGAAAGGTACTGGGCCTACCCGTGGGTAGCCTCGAACTCGGTGCTACGGCTGATGTCACTATCCTCGACCTGGACGCCAAGCACAGCATCAGTGTCGAGTCCTTCGCCTCACGCTCCCGCAATTGCCCATACGACGGCTGGCAATGCCGCGGTAAGGTCGTCGGGACCCTGGTCGGAAGCAGTCGATAGACGGGCCAGGTACGGTCGGCGTGGATGGCGAGTGCGGGAAATGAGCCGTCTTGTCGGAGTGGGCGGGACGCCCACTCCACGGCCGGGATATGTACGCGCTACGGCCGGGATATGTACGCGCTACGGCCGGGATATGTACGCGCTACGGCCGGGATATGTACGCGCTACGGCCGGGATAGGAACGCCGGGACGGGGCCGCCATGGACACCCGAGGACGTCTTGACGCTGAAAGAGGCCTTGGACTGCCAACAACCAATCTCAAAAAGAATCTGCGGTAATCTGCGACATCTGTGGATAAAAAAAGCTCCCCGCACCACGACCGGAAGCCGGGGCGTCCAGATCTGTATGGCCGGTGGCGTAAAAAGGCTGAAAAATTCGTCTTTTTGCGGCTTGCGGGCTTGCTAGTTGGCGAAGGCGTGGCATAGTAATGCTTCGCGCCCCCCAAACGGGTCGCAGAGATCCTTAGCAAAAAAATTATTGGAGAAAGCTGGCCGAGGGGCTTGCAGATCGCCAAAGGCGGTTTACAGTAAGTAACTCGGACGGAATGCTTTGCGCCTGATCCAAACAGAATTTCCAAAAAAAGTTCTGGCTGGGCTTGCGAAAGTGAAAAGCTCCGATAAAGTAATGCTCCGCCTCACCTGAGGCAGGAAAAGCTCCTTGGCAACTGAGCAGCGAAATATAGTGCGATTGTCACGATGAATTGAATTATCGGTGGCAGCAACAAAGCGCGTTCCTTCGGGAATGTGGCGTACGCTGTCACCCCCCCTTGAGAAGTTATTAAAGAACAGGGCATTCCTTCGGGGATGCGTTCGAACTTTTCGTAATGGAGAGTTTGATCCTGGCTCAGAATGAACGCTGGCGGCATGGATTAGGCATGCAAGTCGAACGTACTCCCTTCGGGGAGAAAGTGGCGAAAGGGTGAGTAACACGTGAGCAACCTGCCTCCGGATCCGGAATAATCCAGGGAAACTTGGTCTAAAACCGGATGAAGACATTGGGCCGCATGGTCTAATGTTAAAATATTTATAGTCCGGAGAGGGGCTCGCGGCCCATTAGCTTGTTGGCGGGGTAATGGCCCACCAAGGCTACGACGGGTAGGTGGTCTGAGAGGATGGTCACCCACACTGGGACTGAGACACTGCCCAGACTCCTACGGGAGGCTGCAGTCGAGAATCTTCCGCAATGGGCGCAAGCCTGACGGAGCGATGCCGCGTGAGGGATGAAGGCCTTCGGGTTGTAAACCTCTGTCATCCGGGACGAAAACAATGACGGTACCGGAAAAGGAAGCCACGGCTAACCACGTGCCAGCAGCCGCGGTAACACGTGGGTGGCGAGCGTTATTCGGATTTACTGGGCGTAAAGGGTCCGCAGGGGGCCTGCCACGCCTGCCGTGAAATTCCAAGGCTCAACCTTGGACCTGCGGCGGGTACGGGCGGGCTAGAGTGCAAGAAGGGCAGACGGAATTCCAGGTGTAGCGGTGGAATGCGTAGATATCTGGAAGAACACCGATGGCGAAGGCGGTCTGCTGGCTTGTAACTGACCCTCAGGGACGAGAGCGTGGGTAGCAAACAGGATTAGATACCCTGGTAGTCCACGCCGTAAACGTTGTGTGCCAGATGTGGGTGGGTTCGGCCCCATCCGTGTCCAAGCTAACGCGGTAAGCACACCGCCTGGGGACTACGGCCGCAAGGCTAAAACTCAAAGGAATTGACGGGGGCCCGCACAAGCGGTGGAGCATGTTGCTTAATTCGAGGCAACGCGAAGAACCTTACCCAGGTTTGACATGCTTTCGACCGGCGTTGAAAGACGCCTTTCCTTCGGGACGGAAGCACAGATGCTGCATGGCTGTCGTCAGCTCGTGCCGTGAGGTGTTCGGTTAAGTCCGGCAACGAGCGCAACCCGTACTGCCAGTTACCATCAAGTAATGTTGGGGACTCTGGCGGGACTGCCCGTGTCAAGCGGGAGGAAGGCGCGGATGACGTCAAGTCCGTATGGCTCTTACACCTGGGGCCGCAAACGTGCTACAATGGCGGGTACAATGGGCTGCTGCATCGCGAGATGTGGCGAACCTCCAAAACCCGCCCCAGTTCGGATTGCAGCCTGCAACTCGGCTGCATGAAGTCGGAATCGCTAGTAAAGGGACATCAGCTACGGTCCCTTGAATACGTTCCCGGGCCTTGTACACACCGCCCGTCACATCATGGAAGTCGGTCTCACCCAAAGCCACTGAGCTGACCCGCAAGGGAGGCAGGTGCCAAAGGTGGGCCCGGCGACTGGGATGAAGTCGTAACAAGGTAGCCGTTGGGGAACCAGCGGCTGGATCACCTCCTTTCTAAGGAAACGCAAGGATCGCAAGATCTGCGCGTGCCGGCGTGGCAATGTCAGTCATTATATTTCGCTGCTCAGCAGCCAAAGGATCAGCTCTTTGGTGCAACAAGAAAAAAATGGGCGGCTCGAGGCCGTTTTACTGGGGCCGTAGCTCAGTTGGTAGAGCGCCTGCTTTGCAAGCAGGATGCCGCGGGTTCGAGTCCCACCGGCTCCACCAGCTTTACTGGCGGTGTACCCGGAGACGCGTTCTCCAGGCCAGCCGGACCGGAACAATGTGGGCGCGTAGCTCAGTTGGTTAGAGCGCGTCTCTGATAAGGACGAAGTCCCTGGTTCGAGTCCAGGCGCGCCCACCATATTTTCCGCTGAAGCAACACGGTAAAGATCCGCGAGGGTCCAAGCCTGTTGCCTTGGTGTTGCTCTTTGAAAATCTGCAGTAGTGAAGAATCAGAAGAAGAAGAATGTTGAACCGCGCGTTCCACCCTGTCCATGTCGGGCCGGGGGATCAAGGAACGCGCAATGGAACCGGACAGTATCCGACCGCCAGTACCAATTTGGCGGCCAAGCTGTTCGGGCGCATGATGAATGCCTTGGCGACGGCAGGCGATGAAGGACGCGGCAAGCCGCGATAGTCCACGCAGAGGCGCAGGCAGCCTGTGAAGCGTGGGTTTCCGAATGGAGCAATCCGGTATCCGTCATGGGATATCATCTGTACATGAATACATAGTGTGCAGAGGCGACACCCGGGGAAGTGAAACATCTCAGTACCCGGAGGAAAAGAAATCAAATGAGATTCCGCAAGTAGTGGCGAGCGAACGCGGACGAGCCCAAACCACGGAGCGTGCTCTGTGGGGTTGCGGGACCCGGTCATGATGACCAGCCGATTAGCACAAGCCTTTGGAAAGAGGCGCCGCAGAGGGTGACAGCCCCGTGTGCGAAAATCCGCTGGAAGTCTACGGGTATCCCAAGTAGGACGGGACACGTGAAACCCTGTCTGAATCTGGGGGGCCCACCCTCCAAGGCTCAATACTAGCCGTCGACCGATAGTGAACCAGTACCGTGAGGGAAAGGTGAAAAGAACCCCGTCTAGGGGAGTGAAATAGACCCTGCAATCATGCGCCTCCAAACTGCGGGAGCCCTTTCGGGGGTGACCGCATGCCTTTTGCATAATGAGCCTGCGAGTTGTCGCGTCACGGCGAGGTTAAGCCGTTGGCGGAGCCGAAGCGAAAGCGAGTATGAACAGTGCGTTCAGTCGTGCGCGGCAGACCCGAAGCTAGGTGATCTATCCATGGCCAGGCTGAACCTCCGGTAACACGGAGTGGAGGGCCGAACTAGTTGGTGTTGAAAAACCTTTGGATGAGCTGTGGATAGGGGTGAAAGGCCAATCAAACCTAGTGATAGCTGGTTCTCTCCGAAATAGCTTTAGGGCTAGCCCCGTTCCATTACCATGCGGGGGTAGAGCGACCGAATGGCAGATGACCCCTACCGGGGTACTGACGCCAATCGAACTCCGAATACCGCATGGCGTACAACGGGAGTCAGACTGCGGGGGCTAAGCTCCGTAGTCGAAAGGGAAACAGCCCAGACCGCCGACTAAGGCCCCTAATCGCGCGCTGAGTGGATTGAAGGATGTGGGGTCGCACAGACAGCCAGGATGTTGGCTTAGAGGCAGCCATCATTTGAAGACCGCGTAATAGCCCACTGGCCGAGTGACCTTGCGCCGAAAATGATCGGGACTGAAGTGCGCAGCCGACGTCGCGGAGACGTTTCTTGTAAACGATCTGGTAGGAGAGCGCCGTATGGGGAGTGAAGGGTGTCCGTAAGGAAGCCTGGACCGCATACGGGAGACCATGCAGGCATGAGTAACGACAAGGCGGGTGTGAATCCCGCCCACCGTAAATCCAAGGTTTCCTGGGCCAGGTTCGTCCTCCCAGGGTCAGTCGGTTCCTAAGGCGAGGCCGAAAGGCGTAGCCGATGGGTGTCAGGCGAATATTCCTGAACCCGCGTGCCCGGTCAATGGGGTGACGCGGAAGGCAGAGCGGGCTTCCGATTGGAAGTGGAAGTCCAAGCGAGCAGGGTCGCGGTTGTTAAATGCACCGCATAGACCTGAGACGTGATGGGGAGCCAGCCAGCAATGGCCGGCGAAGCCGCTTGCGCCATGCCGCCAAGAAAAGCCTCTAGACGCTAACGGCACGCGGACCGTACCGCAAACCGACACAGGTGGATGGGTCGAATAGACCAAGGTGCGCGAGAGAAACCACGTTAAGGAACTCGGCAAAATAGTCCCGTAACTTCGGGAAAAGGGACGCTCCCGACGGTGAGGAAAGCAATTTGCTTGCTGTTGGGAGCCGCAGTTAAAAGGCCCAGGCGACTGTTTAGCAAAAACACAGCACTCTGCCAACTCGCAAGAGGATGTATAGGGTGTGACACGTGACCAATGCCGAAAGGTCAAACGGATGGGTCAGCCGCAAGGCGAAGCTCTGAAGTGAAGCCCCGGTGAATGTCGGCCGTAACTATAACGGTCCTAAGGTAGCGAAATTCCTTGTCGGGCAAGTTCCGACCTGCACGAATCGTGTAACGATCTGGGCGCTGTCTCAACGTGGATCTCGGTGAAGTTGTAGTTCCGGTGAAAATGCCGGATACCTGCGGAAGGACGGAAAGACCCCATGAACCTTCACTGTTGCCTGACATTGGCAATCGGTCACTCATGTGCAGCATAGGTGGGAGGCTGTGAGACGGCGGCGTCAGCCGCCGTGGAGCCATCGGTGAGATACCACCCTTGTGTGTCTGGTTGTCTAACCACGAACCCGTGAATCCGGGCGTGGGACCGTGTCAGGCGGTCAGTTTGACTGGGGCGGTTTCCTCCCAAAATGTAACGGAGGAGCTCGAAGGCCGGCTCAGCGCGGTTGGCAACCGTGCGTTGAGTGTAAGGGCATAAGCCGGCTTGACTGCGAGACCGACGGGTCGAGCAGCTGCGAAAGCAGGACCTAGTGATCCAGCGGTGGAATGTGGCATCGCCGTTGCTCATCGGACAAAAGGTACTCTGGGGATAACAGGCTGATCGCGCCCAAGCGTCCACAGCGACGGCGCGGTTTGGCACCTCGATGTCGGCTCATCACATCCTGGGGCTGAAGCAGGTCCCAAGGGTTCGGCTGTTCGCCGATTAAAGTGTTACGCGAGCTGGGTTCAGAACGTCGTGAGACAGTTCGGTCCTTATCCTCCGCAGGCGTAGGATGATTGACGGGAGCGCTCCTTAGTACGAGAGGACCGGGAGCGGGTGGCCTCTGGTGTTCCGGTTGTCCGGCCAACGGGCATTGCCGGGTAGCCACGCCACGAAGGGATAAGCGCTGAAAGCATCTAAGCGCCAAGCCCCCCCGAAGACGAGTCATCCCAGTGCGCAAGCACTCTCAAGGCCCCCGGAAGACGACCGGGTTGACAGGCTGGAGGCGCAAGACCCGCGAGGGTTTTACCTGACCAGTTCTGATAGGCCGTGAGGCTTGGCCGCCTTTCCCGCCGGCACCCCGCCCCTCAAACGGGCGGAGTCCCGGCGGGAAAAACAAAGGCGAATCGGATACCACCGCTCGAACGGCGGACGGTTCCAGACAACATGAGGCTTCTTCAAGCTCCACAACTACTGCAGGTTTTCTTCCATCTTGGACTGGTGGCTTTGGCGGGGATGTCACACCCGTTCCCATCTCGAACACGGCCGTTAAGCTCCCCAGTGGCGATGATACTACGCTCAAGAGCGTGGGAAAGTAGCGCGCTGCCAGTCCTTTTTTTAAGCCCGGGGCCCGTTGGTATACTACACCGACGGGCCCCGGGGCTTTTTTTTGCCTCACGGCAGTGCCGCGCCTCACGGCAATGCCGTGAGGCTACTGAGGCCGTCGCGCTTCCTTTTTTTCCTCACGCGAAGGCGCGAAGGCGCGAAGAAGACAAAGAAAAATGGCGGCCTGTCTTGCCGCTGCGCGGCAATTCACGCCGCCGATAAAAAGGCGCGAAGGCTGGCGGGGGGGCAGGGCGTTCAGTGCCTCACGGCATTGCCGTGAGGCTACCGAGGCCGTCGCGCTTCCTTTTTTTCCTCACGCGAAGGCGCGAAGGCGCGAAGAAGACAAAGAAAAATGGCGGCCTGTCTTGCCGCTGCGCGGCAATTCACGCCGCCGATAAAAAGGCGCGAAGGCTGGCGGGGTGGCAGGGCGTTCAGTGCCTCACGGCAATGCCGCGAGGCTGGCGGGTATGGGCAGGGCGTTCAGTGCCTCACGGCAATGCCGCGCGAGGCTAGCGGGTCTGGGGCGATGCGGGCGTTTTACCCGGCTTCGTTTTGGGCGGTGGTGTAGTGGCTGGTGTATTCGGCGAAGGCGAGTTGGTATCGCCGTGCTTCGTCGGGGGAGAAAATTGCCTGGCTTTTTTCGGAGCTGCCTTTGATGAGTGCCTGGCCGACGGCGAGGGTGCGCATGAAGGCCTGAAGGACGATTTGTTCGTTGCTTTCGAAGTCGTGGCAGGTCGAGGAGAGCATGGCGTAAGTATCTTGGTCGAGATGGTCGGCGAGGACTTCGGCTTCCTCCTTGACGACGGATGCGTGGCTGGCGAGGGCGACGAGGGTCTGAATAAGTTTCAGGAGCAGCCTCAGGAAATGGAGGACGGGTTTATTCCACAGGCCGAGTTTACTTTCCCGGCACATGTGGGATGCTTTTTCGGTGGTAGTGAGCGCATCTTGGATGAGCATGAGACAGAACTCATAGGCATGGGCGCGTTTCTGGCTGGATTGTTGCCACAGGCCCTTGAGGGCAAAACTGACCAGGCATTGGTATGCGGCGTCCCGCCGGGCGATGCCGACGCAGTGGTTCATTTCCACCAAGGTTTGAACGTGTATGCGCTGCGTTTTCAATGGCATAAAGTCGACCTCCCCGGAGAGCAAATGGTCTGGACGGTATCAGCGCTGGTCGCGAATGGCCATTATGGACTTCCATGCTGCAGAGATGCGGTTGGCGGCGGCCATTCGGCGGGCTCATAGCCGTGAATTACTCAAGAAGCAGTTTGTCGGCGTTGATGACCCACGGTGTTTGCACGGCTAGTACGGAAATGGTGAAGGTGCCGGCGCCGTGTATCCAGGCGCTGTGTTCGCCGCCGAGGCTGGTACTGGTTGAAACGACCTGCGTACCGGCCTGGTTGGTGACGGTGACGGCAAGTGCACCCGCCTGGAACTGTTCAAAGCGAAGTCGCCAGTGGCCGTCCGGGACGGTGACACTGATGTCAGCCTGGCCGCTATCACCGGACCAGGTGCCGAGTTTGCTGACTTTGATGGGCTTTTTTTGATCTTGGCGGAAGCGCCATTCGTCAATGGGGTCCAGGCGTTGTTCGATGGAAACAGTCCAGCTGTTACGGGGGGCCCGGATGATAAAATAGCCGGCATTGGTGCTGCCGTTGATGTTGACCCGGCCATTGATGACGAAGCCCTCGGCCTGATCAGCGACGGTTTGTTGGGTGCCATGCTGGGTGTCAATAAAAAGAATGGTGAAGGGACCGGGACCGGTGGGGGTGAATGCCACGCGGGATTTGTTGCCGTAAAGACTGAAGAATTCGGTTTCCATATTGCCACTGCCGCTCCATTGGTGGGTTTGCAGCCAGCGGTACTTGTTCACTTGGGCAAAAGCGCTGCTGATGCTCAGGGAGAGGACGGCAAGGAATATGAGTGTCGATGGGATCTTGGCGCTGTGCATGAGTTCGTTCCTTTATTTGCTGTTAAGATGAATAGCCAAAGTGATTCGCGCCTCGCCGGTGGTTGGGTGGTGCCTGGCGATGCTTGAAGATTTGCTGTTGAACGACTTCCTCGGGCAGTTCGGCCAGGAATCGGCTGGGTTCGCGCTGGTCGGAGCCGGTCCAGGTGAAGCGTCCGCGGGCAAAGAGAACCGTAACTTCTGCTTTGGCGCGTGTCAACCCGACGTAGAAGAGACGGCGTTCCTCCTCGATGCCATTGGCGGTGTTGACGCTGTGCTGGTGGGGGAGGTAGCCCTCTTCGACGCCGGTGATGAAGACGAAGGGGAACTCGAGCCCCTTAGCGCAGTGGAGAGTCATGAGCGAGACGTAGTCGGCTTCGCTGTCATAGGTATCGAGGTCAGAGATGAGCGAGACTTCCTGAAGGTAGTCAATGAGGGTGCAGTCGCCGTGGTTGGTGACGAAGCTCTTGACCTGGGCCAGGAGCTCGTGGATGTTTTCGACGCGGTCGTCGGCGTTGTCGTCCTTAGCGATGATATTTTGCATGAGTCCCGAGTGCTCGAGGACGGCAGCGATGACCTCGTCGACGGGCTGGTCGGGGAGGGCGCGCAGCGCGCGGCACCACTGGCAGAAGTGCTGCGCCCAAGCAGGATTTTTGCCGAAGAGCGCGGCGAAGTCGTCACGGCAGAGCAAATCGAATACGGGCATAGCATGTTGTTCGGCGGTGGCGACGAGGGCGGCGAGGTTTTTGGGGCCGACGCCGCAATTCAGGCAGGTGACGACGCGCTGGAGTGACACCAGATCTGCCGGGTTGCATTTGAGGCGGAGGAAGGCCAGGAGATCTTTGATTTCCTTGCGGTCGTAGAAGCGAAGATTGCCGACGACCTGGTAGGGAATGCCCATGCGCATAAAGCCATCTTCGAGACTGCGCGACTGGCCGTTGGTGCGATAGAATACGGCCATGTCGCGCAGGGAATGGCCTTCCGTACACAGCTCGCTGATGCGGCGGCAGAGCCACAGCGCCTCGCTGGCTTCGTCAGGAACGGAGATGACGCGGATCGGGCTGCCAATTTCGTTTTCGGTGAAGAGATCTTTATCGAGCCGGAAGGCATTCTGGTGGATGAGTTCATTGGCGGCGTGGATGATGCATTGGGTCGAGCGGTAATTTTGTTCGAGGCGGACGATTCTGGCATCAGGGAAATCGGAGGTGAAGTTCATGATATTCGTGTAATCAGCTCCTCGCCAGGAGTATATGCTTTGGTCTGGGTCGCCGGTGGCGTGGACGTTTTGTTCTTCGCCGCAGAGGAGTTTCATGAGGTCGTATTGCAGGTGGTTGGTGTCTTGATATTCGTCAATGAGTAGGTATTTGAAGCGCGTCTGGTACATTTCGCGGACGATGGGGTACTCGCTGAGGATTTTGGCGGTGAGGAGTAGCAGGTCGTCGAAGTCGACCGCATTTTGCTGGCGGAGGCGGGTTTCGTAGGCGATGGCGACTTTTTCGTAGGTATCGGCGTCATAGCGGCACTGGTTGTGGATGTACTCCACGATATCCTGTCGCTGGGTTTTGGCGCGGCTGATGACTTGGGCGACATCGTTGGGGCTGCAGTCGCTGCTGCGCAGATTAAGGTCTTTGAGACAGTGTTTGAGGAGGGTGTTTTGGTCGCTGCTGTCGTAGATGGTGTATTGGCGGTTGCGGCCGTCCTTGAGGCGTTCGATGTCCTGCCTGAGGAAGCGCGCGCAGCAGCTGTGGAAAGTGCCGACGTTGCGGGGGGCGATGCCGACCAGAGTGGCGACGCGTTCCTTCATTTCGTTGGCGGCCTTGTTGGTAAAGGTCATGGCCAGGATTTGATCGGGGCGAGTGCCTTGGGCGATGAGATAAGCGATGCGGCGGGTGACCACGCGGGTTTTACCCGAGCCGGCTCCGGCGACGACCAGCATGGGGCCCTGGCGGTGGGTTACGGCTTCAAGCTGAGCGTCGGTCAAGTCGCGGAGAATATCGGCAGAGATGGTCATGATGGCGTGGGTATCTCCCAAAGCGGGCTGCGTAGACAAGCATCGTAACAATAATGGCGCGGGGGGCTAAAAACAACGGCGACGGTGAAAAAGTCAAGGCTGAATCGGCGTGTCGTCCAAGCTGCGGCTTGGTGGTTATTTGCGGCTGCAGAAGCGCGCGTGGATGACTTGCCAGCGCAGGGATGTTTCGCGGCGTTTGGCAAGCCAGTTGCGGGCGTCGTCGTCGTTGCTGATGGCGGCGAGCGCGGTGATATCCTGATCGCTGCTGCGGAAGAGGACGGGCATGGCGTTGTCGCCGGCCAGTCGCGCACAGGTCTTCAGGGCCTTGTTGAAGAGTCGGCAGTAATAGCCGTGGCGGGCAGCGAGCCAGGCAACGACGGCAGCGAGCAGGGACCAAAAGGGCCAGATGGGCAGGCCTGGCATGAATTGCGTCCGGAGAATTTGCGCCGCCAGGAGGAGAAAGGTCACGCCGAGGAAGAGGAAGGAGTCCTGCTGGCGATGGAAGAGACCGCCAAGGAGGCGCCGGAATGGGCTTTGCGCTGTTTGGTAGGCGAAGCTTTCCTCGTAGGTCGTTGAGCCCAGGCCGATACGGGCGACGTGGCAGAGCTCGTGTGCGAGCAGCTCCTGCCGGCGGTAGATCAGCCAGCGGTCCTTCTGCTTGAAGCTGCGACGGATTATGAAGACGGCGAAGAAATCCGGATAGAAATAGAACGCACAGCCACCGAAGAGGAGACTGAAGGACGGATCGATGAAGAAGCCGGGCACCCAGTCGATACTGAATGCGTAGAGGCGTTCACAGGTCGCTTTGACCTCGTGGAAGAAGCGCGGCGCGATCATGTCGGCCTGGTTGAGCTTGAGGCCTTCAATGTCGTAGAAGCCGTTGTGCGCCAGCGCGTCGGACATTGTCGCTATATTTTTTTGCAGGGTGCGGAGGCGGTTGACGTAGGCGGTGCGGTCTTCGTCCTTGCCGCAGAGGAAGCCGCGGGCGTCCAGTTCGGCGAGGGCGTTTGGATCGTTATTTGTGGCGGCGTTGAGGAGCTCTTCGCTGAATATGGGCATGGTGAGGTCCGGGGCGAGGTGGGGGATGAACGCAAAAGAACAATGTAGCATCAAGGAGGGAGGACTCAAAGGAGAAGGCGAAAGGTAGGCACGGGCGGTGTGGACGGTGTGGACGGTGTGGACGGTGTGGACGGTGTGGACGGTGTGGACGGTGTGGACGGTGTGGACGGTGTGGACGGTGTGGACGGTGGCCCCCCTTGGAGATCGTGTCCATTGAGTCCATCAAGTCCATAGTGTCCATAGCAATGCCGTTTGCCCAACCGCGCTTGCGATTTGTGTGGGTGGCTGTGTCTTTGGCTCGGGGGCGAAGGTGGAAACGGGTGGTTTTCGGTGAAACCGGTTAGTGGGTTTATATTATCAACTTACCTGCGGTGGCGTTGCGGGTTATTTTGTGCTTGTGGCGACTAATAGGAGAAGACATGTTATCGGATCGGGATTACATGCGGCCGGGCGGGCCGCGTTATATGTCAGATGAAGGGTCCATATTGAAGCCGCTATTGTGGCTGAATGTGATTGTTTTTGTGGTTTGTCAGTTTGGCGACTTTGGGTCGCGTTTTCAGGACTTGCTGGTCTTGCATCCGTGGTACATTCGCCATGGCGAGATATGGCGTCTGGGCTCTTACATGTTTGCGCACGGCGGGCTATTTCACATCCTGTTCAACATGTGGGGGCTGTATTTATTTGGTCAGTTGGTGGAGCGGGCGCTGGGGCCGCGGCGGTTTTTGAATCTGTATTTATGCAGCGGGTTGCTTGGGGGGCTGGCGTGGATGGCCGCGAACTGGTCCGGCGAATTTTACGCCAAATGCCTGTTGAACAATGGCTACATCACCCGCATGCTGGGGCCGGTGACCGCCAACGAGCTGGGGGCGATTCTCCGTGAGGCTGATTTGACGGTGTATTCCGTCACCGGCGGTGTGGTCGGCGCCAGTGGGGCGGTGTTTGGGGTGATGGTGGCGGCGGCGATGACTTTTCCCAATGTGCAGATGGCGCTCTTGTTTCCGCCGGTGGTGATGAAGCTGCGGACCATGGTGATCTGCTATGCGGTGATTGAGGTCTGGCAGTCTTTCGATCAGAGCAGTTCCGTTGCGCATCTGGCCCATCTTGGCGGTGCTTTGGGCGGCTTTCTTTACATGCGTCGCCTGAGTCAGGGTGGTAGCAGGGGGCTGTGGCCGTCGCTGACGGCATGGCTGGGTAGGCTGCGCCGGCGCTGGCGCGCCAGGGGCTTCAAGGTGATTCCCGGCGGTGCCAGTGGTGTCGGCGATAGCAGCGTTCCCTATAGCGCGGCTGCGGTTGATCGCGTACTGGATAAGCTGTCGCGGGAAGGCTATGGCGCCTTGAATGACGAGGAGCAAGAAATCCTGCGTGCTGCTAGCGAACAGCTGAAAAACCGTCGTAGTCGCTAGGGCTTGGCGGGTGCCCGGTCGCGAGCGGTTCGGCCAGGGTCCGGAAAGTCTCTGGAGCCGTCGCGATTTTGATAGGTTATATTAGTGTAGCGTTACATTGACTGCGCAGCGTGGCTGCACGTGGCGTCGGCAATGGCGCGAAGACGATACGAAAGCAAGCAAAAGGCCTTGATGACATGAAGACAGCCTGGCGCATATTAGTCTTGAATGGTCCAAATCTGCAATTGCTGGGCCGGCGCGAGCCTGGTGTGTATGGCAGTGCGGGTTTGGCCGATGTCGAGGCACGTCTGGCGGCAGTGGCGGTCGAGATGGGTCTTGAGTTGACGTGTCGCCAAAGCAACCACGAGGGCATGTTGCTGGACTGGATTGGGGGGGTGCCGGGGCATTTTGACGGCCTGGTGATCAACGCGGGCGCCTATACCCACAGCAGCATAGCGCTACGTGATGCCATAGCGGGAGTGAAGGTGCCGGCATGCGAGGTCCACATCAGCAATGTTTTTGCGCGGGAATCTTTTCGGCATGTCTCGTATTTGTCGGCAGTCTGCGTCGGTCAGATGTGTGGATTTGGCACCGACACCTATGAGTGGGGGCTGCGGGCATTGGTCCGTTGGCTGGACACCCACGTAACGAAGTAAGGAGAAAAGAAGAACATGGATGTTAAAACGATATCGCGTTTGGCCGAAGTCATGACCCAGCACCAGCTGAGCGAGCTTGAAGTCGATGACGGCCAAGTGAAGCTGCGTCTGGCTCGGCAGTGCGCGTCGGCGATGGCGGTGACGGCAGAGGCTGCTGCGGCGCACGCCAGCAAGGAAAGCGCGGCAGCGAAGGCCAGTGCGGCCGCTGCTGAGACGGCGGCGGCGGATGCGGCGGCGGCCAAGCCGGTGGTGATCAGTTCGCCGCTGGTGGGTACGTTTTATTCGGCGCCGACGCCGGAAGCCGCGCATTTTGTGAGCGTGGGCAGCGTGGTTGGCCCTGATACCGTGGTGTGCATTGTCGAGGCCATGAAAGTCATGAATGAAATCAAGGCGGAGAAGAGCGGCACGATCACGAAAGTGCTGGTGAGCAATGGCGCGGCGGTTGAGTATGGCCAGCCGCTGTTTGAAATTAGTGTTGGCTGACAGGAGTGAGGCACATGGCCCCAAAGATATTGATAGCAAATCGGGGGGAGATTGCCTTACGGGTAGTTCGCGCCTGCCGCGAACTGGGGATAGCGAGTGTGGTAGTGTATTCCGAAGCCGACCGCGATTCGTTGGCGGTGCAGCTGGCCGACGAGGCGGTGTGCATTGGTCCGGCGCCGGCGGTGGAGAGTTATTTGAAGATCGACCGGATCATCGCTGCTGCCGAGTTGGTTGGAGCGACGGCGATACATCCTGGATATGGTTTCATGTCCGAGAACGCGCATTTTGCCGAGATTTGCGAGAAGTGCAATTTGACCTTCATTGGTCCATCACCGGCGGCGATTCGGGCGATGGGCAACAAGACGGCGGCGCGTGAGCGGATGAAAGCGGCGGGAGTGCCGGTGACGCCTGGCAGTGACGGTCCGGTGCGCGAGATCAGCGAGGCGATCCGCTGGGCGTCCGAAGTGGGCTACCCGGTGCTGTTGAAGGCATCGGCCGGCGGCGGTGGCAAGGGCATGCGGCTCGTGCTGAAAGAGTCGGACATGATCAACAATTTCTACGCGGCGCAGCATGAAGCGGAGCAGGCCTTTTCGTCGGGTGAATTGTATTTGGAGAAGTACTTGGCGAATCCGCGGCACGTGGAAGTGCAGATCATCGCGGACCGGCACGGGAATGTCGTGCAGCTGGGTGAGCGCGACTGCAGTTTGCAGCGTCGGCATCAGAAGCTGATAGAAGAGTCGCCCTGTCCGGTGCTGGATGATGAAACCCGTCGAGCGATGGGCGCGGCGGCAGTTGCGGCAGCGCGGTCCGTGCAGTATTCGAGTGTTGGGACGATTGAATTTCTGCTGGATGAGGACGGCAGTTTTTATTTCATGGAGATGAACACCCGCATTCAGGTGGAACATCCGGTGACCGAGTTGGTCACAGGCATAGATTTGGTTCAGGAGCAGATACGCGTCGGGCTTGGTGAGCGGTTGAGTTTCACCCAGGAGGACGTGACGATGCGTGGGCATGCCATTGAAGTGCGGATCAACGCCGAGGATGCGAAACGGAATTTTGCGCCCTGCCCGGGGAAGGTTGAGTTCTTTCTGGCCCCTGGTGGTCCTGGGGTTCGTTTGGACAGTCATCTGTATTCGGGCTATCGGGTGCCGTCGCACTACGACAGTTTGCTCGGCAAGTTGATTGTGTGGGCGCCGGACCGCCAGCAGGCGATCACCCGTTGCCGGCGGGCCTTGCAGGAGTTGATGGTGGTTGGGGTACCGACGACGGCGGCTTTCGCCGACGAGCTGTTGGCCACGGAGGCATTCCGCGATGGCCGTTATGCGACGAAGTTTGTGGAAAACTACATCGCCCAGGGCGGTGAATCCCTGCCTCTCTAGGGCGAATGGGCGTGCCGGCTGTTGACAATGGCGATGGACGGGTTACATGTAAAGAGTGGTGTCAGCCTGAAATAAACGACAATGCACTAGTCGCCGTGACGTTTCGGACCGCAGTTGAGGGAGGGTTCGGAGCGGGCCGGCGGCCATCATCAGAAGGAGAAAGGCCATGAGTCCAGAAAAAACCAAGCCCGAGCACAGCAGCCTGCAAGTTATCGACATCAGCCCGAACGATCAGAGTCAGGGCGGGCATATTCACATCACGAACAACGTTCTGGGAGCGATTGTCCGTCGCTACGCATTGAGTATCGACGGAGTGGTGCGTTTTCCGAGTCAGGGCATTATGGACAGCCTGGCTGACATACTGAGCAAGCGGAACTACGAGCGGAACATTCTGATTGAGCCGACTGGTGAGAATGATGGCGGGACGACCATTACCCTGTCGTTGATTCTGCGTTTTGGCGTTTCCGTGCCGGATGTGGCCTCGGCAGTGCAGAAGATCGTTGCCGAGAAGATTGAGGAGTTGACGAGTTGCACTGTTAGCAGTGTCAATGTGAACATTGTGGATTTGGAAGAAGTCGAGGACGGCGAAGCGGTTTCCGAGGCGGCTAGCGCCAAGACGTTCAGCGCTCTGCAGTCCTAAGCGAAGCTTGGTATGTACTGATTGGCGCCGTTGGCGCCCCGGAGGTCTATATGGACGGCTATTGGTTCGACGGGTTGTGTACGGCTGCGAGCAGCGAAGGCTTCTGGTACGGCGCGGCAGTCGGGTTTATCCTTGCCTTTTTGTTGTGGTGCCTGGCGAAGTTGATGTTCTGTCGTCGTAGTGGCTGCCAGTCGGTGCGGGTGGCGGATACGGAGGGCGGCAGTTTTGTGATTACCGCGCAAGCGGTGAAGTCTTTTGTGCAGTGGGTCGCGGCGGATTATCCCGAGCTGGATTTGCGTCTGACCAAGATCAAGACGCTGCGCGAAGGCATGGCGTTGGAGATCGTGTTCAACGTCGTCCCCGGTGCCGAGTTGGCGGAGATTCGGCAGCAGTTTCGCGAACGGCTGTTCAAGGAGATTGAGAAGCGCCTGGGCATAGTTGACCAAGTCAAGCAGATCAACATTGAAGTCGATGGTTACGATGCCCGGGTCGACCGGATAGCGAAGCATAATCGCGGCGTTAAGGGTACGGATTCCCGGCGTGATGATGACAGTCTGATCGACGCCTGACGACGCGGTCATTGGTCACTGCACGGGCGGCGCGTTGGGCTGACTAAGCGCAGCCACGGGAATAGCAGTCCAGGAATTACCCATTGCGAACACAAGAGCCGGCCCGGTTGCTGTACCGGGCCGGCTCTTATCATATCGGTTTTATGCTCAGCTGTTGTTGCTCGCTGGCTTCTCAGGCTTCGAAGTCTTCTTCGGCGTGTTTTTTGTTGAGGAAGTCAGCCCGTTCGAATTCCATGACGGCTTTGACGACGTCGGTTTTTTCTTTCGCCTTGAGGCATTCCTGAATAAAGTCGTGGTTGCCAAGCATACGAGCCATGCAGCCCATCATATGCAGATGCAGCTCGATGTTTTGGCTGCAGACGAGGAAGAAGAGTTTGACGGGTTTGCCATCGGCGGCCTTGAAGTCGACGCCTTTGCTGGAGCGGCCGACGATGACGCAGCCGGGGGCGCGCAGGGTGGGGATGGGGTCACGCGGGTGGGGGACGGCGATGCCGTTGCCGACGCCGGTGCTGAGGAGGGTCTCGCGGGCGAGGCACTTCTCCTTGAGGTCGTTGATATCAAGGACGAGGGTGCTGAAAACTTTTGGCATGACCAGCTCATTGATAACGTCGTCAACGCTGTTGCCTTGCAGGTCGAGATTGACCCGATCTTCGTTGAGCATACGGCTGACGGGGATGTCAATTTGCGATTGGGTGAGGGCGTTGAGGGGGACGTCTTCCTCGCCGAGGGGGGAGTTGGGGAAGAAGACCTTGTCGATCTGTCCACCATTGAAGCGCCATTGGCCGCCAATTTTTGCGCCTTGGATCTGGCCTGTTTTGAGCATGCGTAAAATCGTGCGTTCATTGACCCGCAGATACTCGGCCAACTCTTTCAGTGTCAGAATCATGATATATGTCCTTTCATGTGACAAATGGTGACAACGGTTACAGAAAATGTCATATTCATGATAATAATAGCAATTTCCCCCGTGTCAAATAAAAAGCCGTTTTTTTTGTGGATGAATGGAAATCGGTTAGTCATTGATACTGTATGCCAGTAATTCCTCTTTCTGGCGCGGTGGGACGCGACGTACCTGGCCAATGTGGCGCCCTCCGGGCGCAATTCTAGATTGCTGTCCTACCCCGGTTGCGGCGCCCTCCGGGCGCCTCACCCGGAGTTATGCATGGTGCGGCCCTCCGGGCCGAACTTGGCCGTTCAGACGACGTGATTTGTTCGATCCGGGCTGAATGCCGCCGGGACTGCGGCGCTCCCAGGAGTCCCTGTAGTCCGCCAAGCAGTCCCCGGCGTCCAATGCGTCATTCCCCACGGTCCAGAAAGTCCCCGGCGTCCAATCCATGGGGCCATGCCTCATGAGTCCGTGAGTCCTCGCCGCAGTGCGCGCCGCCGCCAAGGCGTCCCCACGGTCCAGAAAGTCCCCGGCGTCCAATCCATGGGGCCATGCCTCATGAGTCCGTGAGTCCTCGCCGCAGTGCGCGCCGCCGCCAAGGCGTCCCCATGGTCCCAAGGCGTCCCCATGGTCCCAATCGTCCCCATGGTCCCAAGCGTCCCCATGGTCCCAAGCGTCCCCATGGTCCCAAGCGTCCCCACGGTCTCTGGCGTCCTCGTGGTCCCGGCCAATATCCATCACTCCTATGAAACACGCTGCCGCAAAGGTCGGCGGAAATCAAGGTCGAATGGCTGGGCGGCGGCGGGCCGTGGGTTTCCTGCAAATTGTCCCAGCGAAGCGCCGGGGTGTACACTGGCCGATTACCGCCGGCCTTGGTGGTGGTTTTGGCAGTATTTTGCAAAGGGTGTATAAAAGAATATACTAATGCGCTTTTTTGGCCGTGCGGCCTGCCTGAGCGGGTGGACGTCGCAAAACGGTTGTTGATGAGGCAGGATGAGTTTTGTAACAGAAGGTCGAACATGATAGCACAGTCGGGTAATTGGCAGATTGAGTACAATGCACAGACCAGCCGCCTCAGTATGCAGCATGCGGCGAGTGGCGCGAGCATTTCGGGCTGCCTGGCGATGACGGTGTCCGGCGCGGACTGGCCGGTACAGGACTCCCGCGATGGCGTCGCCGATCGGCTGGCGATCGTGGACGGCAACAAGAATGTCCAGGGCTACATCGTGTTTGTGGGCGAAGGTTCGCATTTGGAGATGCGGGTTTTGCATCGTACGGCGCAATCTTTTGCGGGCAGTCTGCATTTCATGGGCGAGGCGAGCCTGGCGGGGGCGTATCCCTGTCGGACGCGGGTGCCGGCGGAGATCAAGATGGTGCAGCTGTCCACGGGGCCGGTGGACAGCCCGTTGAACGACTCGTTGTATGCCCCGGCCACAGATCGTTGCCTGCGCCTGCTGACGGCGGGGCCGCTGGCGCTGGCGCGGCGGGGCGACGGCGTCTGCGCCGTTGATTTCAGCCTGCGCATTGAGCAGGCCGGGCTGGCGGCCATTGAGTTTGCGGCTGAAAATGACTACTATCGCCGGCGCTACGTGCCTTATTTTGCGCCGATTGACCGCAAGCGTTGCCCGTCGCCGCCGACGGGATGGATGTCTTGGAACGTGTATTTTGACCAGGCTGGCGCCAAGGAGAATTTGGAAGAAGCGCGCGTTGGTGCCGAGAAGCTCAAGCCCTTTGGTCTGGAGTTCTGGTCGATTGAGTCCTGGCAGGCCGATTCGGACAAGCTGCCGGTGGCGAGTTTTGACAATCTCAGTCTGAAGGCGCACGCGACGCAGTTCCCGGAGGGCATGAAGCGTTTGGCGGCTGACATTCGCGAACTGGGCTTCCGTCCTGGTATTTGGACGGCGCCGTTTGCGACGGGCAGCAAGGCTTTTTACGAGGAACACCAGAGCTGGTTCCTGCACAATGAGGCGGGCGAGCCGATTCCGTGCTGGAATGGCAAGTACACGCTGGATCCGACGCAACCCGAGGTGATTGAATACCTGCGCGAGATACACCGGATCATGGCTGAAGAGTGGGGCTATGAATTCTTCAAGATTGACGGCATGTCCGGCCGTGGGCGCGGCTATTGCGCACATATGTTCGAGCATGACGACGTTCGCAAGGCCTTCAAGGACCCGGCGTGTCCGAATCCCTTCGAGCGTTGTGCGCAGGCGTTCCGGGACGGCATCGGGCCGGACCGGGTTTTCTTGGCCTGCCAGGGCCATTCCACGGGTCCGGAGGCGGCGTATGCGGATGCGTCGCGCATTGGTGGCGACATCGTTCATCCGAACAAGGCGTCGAACTGGCAGAACATCCTGAGCCAGGCGTCGGCAACGATGAATCAGTTGTTTACGCACGGCATTGTGTTTTTCATGGATCCCGACACTCTGCTGGTTGGCGACTACCGCACTTTGCATGAAGCGCAGGTAACCGCGACGATTGTGGCGCTGCCCGGCCAGATGATGTTCGCGGGCGACAAGCTGGCGACGTTGACGCCGGAGCGGATGCGGATGTTGCAGCAGGCCTTGCCGGTGTGTGACGTCATGCCCCTGGACCTCTATCCGATCTTTGATTTGCTGCCGGTTTGGGATCTGAAAGTGAATCGTCCTTATGGGCAGTGGGACGTGGTGGCGCTCTTCAACTGGTCTGACGACGAGGCTGAGATCTGCTGCAATTTCGCGGAGCTGGGGCTGTCTGCGGAGAAGTCCTACGCGGTGTATGAATTCTGGACACAGAGTTTTTGCGACATCTACGAGAATGAATGCAGCCTGATGGTACCGGCGCACGGAGTGCGGCTGTTGGCGATTCATGAAGAGAAGAACCGCCCGCAGTTCCTGTCGTCGAACCGCCACATCACGCAAGGGGCGGTGGATGTGCTGGATTTGCACTGGGACAGCGAAGAAGGCGAGCTCAAGGGCGTGGTGCGTCTGGTTGGCGGTTATCCGACCACGTTACGTTTTCTCATTCCCGAGCCGTACAGCGTCACGGACGTCACGGCTGAGGACGGCGTCACGACCTCGCAGCATGTTGACAGTGATGGCGTGCTGAGCGTGGTCTTCCGCACGCCGCAGAGTTGCGACGCGCCCTTCCGGGTTCACTGCAACTGGTAGTCGCGGCGCGGCGAAGCGCGAAAGGGTGCTGGCGGTTATATGAAGCAGGAACGTCCGAATGTCTTGATGATTGTGGCCGATCAGCACCGCTGGGACTGCCTTGGCGCCAGCGGTCATCCTTTTTTGCAGACGCCGCACTTGGATGGGCTGGCGGCGTCGGGGGTGATGTTCACGCATGCGTTCACGTCGTCGCCGATTTGTGGGCCGGCGCGGAACAGCCTGCTGCACGGCGTGTGGCCCTGTCGGCATCTGAGCATCGCCAATGGCGACACGGAGGCCTGTCGACCGGCGTTGCCACTGCCGTCTTTTCCGGAGCAGCTGTGCGCGGCGGGCTACCGCCTGAGTTTCCTCGGCAAATGGCTGGGCAAGAACGCGCGGACGCCGGAGGACTATGGTTTTGCGGACGTCGTGCCGGAGTCGGCCTACGGCGTTTGGCGGCGCGAGCAGGGCCTGCCACCGCGTCCGGGCGGGATGCCGTTTTTCGGTTATGATGAAGGCATCACGCCAGAGCAGAGTCGCCTGCACTGGGGTGCGGACCGGGTCATTGAGCGTTTGGCGCGCTATGGTGCTGGCGAGGAGCCTTTTTTGCTGCGCTGGGACCCCAGTGAGCCGCATTTGCCGAACGTGGTGCCGCAGCCTTACGCTGATATGTATCCGCCGGCGACAATTGCTCCCTGGCCGAGTTTTGGTGATACCTTTGCCGGCAAGCCGTATATTCAGGCGCAGCAGCTGCGGTCGTGGGGATTGGACGGCTGGGGCTGGGACCGCTGGGCGCCGCTGGTAGGGCGTTATCTGGGCGAGCTCAGCCTGCTGGATCACGAGATCGGTCGGGTTCTCGCGGCCCTGTCGGCTCATGGCCTGGCGGACAACACGGTGGTGATTTATACTTGCGATCACGGCGACATGTGCGGCGCACATGGCATGATCGACAAGCATTATGTGATGTATGAAGACGTGGTCCGGGTGCCCTTGCTGGTTCGCTGGCCGGGCGTGACGCCGGCTGGCCGCCGCTGTGACGACTTCGTGGTGCAGACGCTCGATCTGGCGCGGACACTGTGCGAGATCGCCGGCGCGCCGGTGCCGGCGGAATTCCAGGGCGAGAGCCTGCTGCCGGCGTTGTCGGGCCAGGGCGGCAATGGTCGCGAGGACGTGCTGAGCATGTACCACGGCAATCAGTTCGGGCTGTACAGCCAGCGCATGGTCCGTGACCGGGAATGGAAGTACGTCTGGAATGGCACGGCCGAAGACGAGCTCTATCACTTGCCTAGTGATCCCGGTGAGTTGCAGAACTTGGCGCGGCGACCAGAACAGCACGAGACCTTGGCGCGCCTGCGGCGGCGCCTGCATGAATGGATGGTCGCCGTCGGTGACCCACTCAATAACCAGTGGGTGCGGCGACAGCTGCTGGATAATTGCAAATGGTGAACACGGCCGGCAGCCGCAGCGGCGCTTGCCAGAGGAGAAGACAGCGATGAGCGAAGCAGCGCAACTCGGCACGGCGTTGATTTTTTCCGGCCCTAGTGGTGTCGGCAAATCGACGGTGTGCCGGTGTGTATTTGAGCAGTATCCGGGTTTGCGTTTTTCGGTGTCGTGCACGACGCGGTCGCCGCGGCCGGGCGAGGTCGATGGCGTCCACTATCATTTTTTGACGCGCGAGGCCTTCCTGGCGCATCTGGCGGCGGGCGATTTTCTTGAGCATGCCGAGGTGCATGGCAACTACTACGGGACATTGCAGTCGGAGCTGCTGCCGCACCTTCGCGGTGGTGTGGACGTGCTGCTGGACATTGACGTGCAGGGAATGCGGCAGGCCAGCGGGATATTGCGTGGCATGGCGGACATTGCCCCCAGTGTCGTGACGGTGTTTTTGGCGCCGCCGTCGCTGGCGGTGCTTGAGCAGCGCCTGCGCGGTCGTGGCACCGAGAGCGAAGAGACCATCCAGCGGCGCCTGGGCAATGCGCGGGCAGAGCTTTCATCCTGGCGCGAGTACGACTACATTGTGATCAGTGACATTGTCGAGCGTTCAGCGGCGGACATGCTGGCGATTATCCGCGCGGCGCGTTGTCGGACCGCCTCACAGCATAAGGAGCCGTGGCTATGAGCGAGGGTAGATGGCTGGAACCGCAGGGCAAGCCGGTGTTGGCGCTGGGTGTGACGGGGTCCATCGCGGCTTACAAGGCGGCGGATTTAACGAGCCGGCTGGTGAAGGCCGGGGTGGACGTGCGGGTGCTGATGACGGCTTCGGCGCTGCATCTGGTTGGCGAGCAGACTTTCATGACCCTGTCGCAGAACCCAGTGGTGTCTGATTTATGGGCGGTGCCGGATTGGCGGCCTGGGCATATTGAGCTGGCCTTGTGCGCGCGGGTGCTGGTGATTGCGCCGGCGACGGCGAACATCCTGGCGAAGATGGCCCACGGCATCGCAGATGACGCGCTGTCGACCTACTATCTGTCGCATACGGGCGCAGTGCTGGTGGCGCCGGCGATGAATCCGCGGATGTGGGCGCATGCGGCCGTGCAGGCGAATTGCCGGGTGCTGCGCGAGCGCGGCGTGATCTTTGTGGGGCCGGGGAGCGGTCCGGTGGCCTGCGGCGAAGGCGGCACGGGCCGGATGGCCGAGGTGCCGGAGATATTCGCTGCCGTGCAGGTGGCGATGGTGGCGCGCTGAGGCGGGCCGGGAGCGCGGTCACTCGCCAGGAGATCATCGGATTCCGCGCACCTCGTTGGCGTAGAGCACCTGAGCCGTGGTTCGGGGGACTGCCGCCGAACTCCGCATTGCCTTGTATGAACGGCAGGCCTCCCCATTTTCCGTTCATGCCGCCGGGGGCGGAGACTGCCCCATGAGCACGGTTGCGATGTCCGCAACTCAGTGTGTGGCGCTGTCCCTCATCCCTCCACCTCCTGGCGTTGTTGTTTGAGGAAGCTGGTGAGTTCTTCGGGGCTGGGAAGTGTGAGCTGGTAATTGGAGACAAAGAGGCGGCTGTCGAGCCCGGCGAGGGCGTACTCGACGAGGACTTGGTCCTTGGCGGTGCAGAGCAGGAGGCCGACGGGCGGGTTGTCGCCTTGGCTCATCATGTTGGCGCGGTACCAGCTCACGTAGGTATTGAGCTGACCGAGGTGTTCGTGGCTGAACGCGTCCGCCTTCAGCTCGATCAGAACGTGGCACTTGAGGATGCGGTGGTAGAAGACTAGGTCCACGAAACCGTAGGTGTCGCCGATGAGGATGCGTTTCTGGCGGGCTTCGAAACAGAATCCGTGCCCGAGTTCGAGAAGGAACGCCTGCAGTCGGTCGAGCAGTGCTTCCTCAAGGTCGGACTCGCGCAACACCTCCTGCGGCTTGAGCCCGAGGAACTCGAAGACATATGGGTCGCGAATGGTCAGGCGCGGTTCGGCCTTCTCCGCAGCGGCCTGGGCTAGTTCGGCCAGCTTGGCCTTGTCGCGGGAGAGGGCCGAGCGCTCGAAGTAGAGCGTGGCGATCTGGCGCTTGAGCTCACGCGTGGACCAGCCGCCGCGGACACACTCGATCTCATAGAAAGCCCGCTTCAGATCGTCGTCGAGATCCACAAGCATCTCGATATGGGTATAGGAAAGGCTCTCAAGTAGCTTTTTCGGCGATAGATGCAATTGTGGGGGCGCTGCACCCACAATCTGGCCATCCGTCGTCGACGTGGAAATCAAGCGGGTGAATTGTGCGGGCAGTGCACCCACAATCCAAGGGTAGGCCTGGTAGAAGCGCGTGTAGCGGTAGAGCTGGCGCCGGTTGCAATTGCTGACACCGCGTTGCGTCAGACTCTCGGCCAAGGCCGTGTAGATGCGCTCGCCGTAGTCGGCACGATCGCTTCCCTGTAACTCGAACTCGGCGATGTGCATGCCGATCAGCCAGTTGCGGGCCGTCAGGGCCAGGTTCACGGCCCGTCCCGCCTGCGAAGCCATCTCGTGGTGGACTTGCGTTACCGCTTCGACCAATTGCTGGAAGGTCATCTCATCACGGATTTTCATATTCCGAGATTCCCCCTAATTGATTGTCGAGAGGTCATCCGCATAATGTTTCTCACGCGCGAGCATAATGCGCGCGCAAGCACATAAATGCCGAATGATGCGGAACGCGAGCGAATTGAGCAAAGAAAGGTTGTCCGAACATAACAGCGCACGTTTGGGAAGGTACTTATCACTATACGAATTGCCAGTTGGGAACGACCATTGCCAAAGCGGTCAGAAGCTCAATTGCTGCTTTGCAGCGGCTCGAAGCGAATGGGGCGCTGGTCGCTGTAGCGGAGGTCGCTGCGATTGAGCATGGCGCTGAGCGCTGCGTTGCTCATGGCGGGTATTTCCATTTTGACCAGCACCGTGACGGCGATGTGGTCCTGCTCTTCGCGTATCCATCCCTGGCTCTGGATAACCGCCTGCTGGAAGGCAAGGCGGTCGGCCAGGGACATGGTCGGTGAGTTTCGCGTGACGGCCAGGGCGGCACGGAGGATATGCAGTTCGGGATCGCCGGGATACCAGAGCAGTGCCTGTGCCAGGGCGTCGTCCGCCTCATCAAGGCGATTCAGCAATAGCAGGACTTTTGCCAGGCGCTGGTGGGACGACGAACGGTGTGGCGCGCGGCGGACCAGCTCCTCGGCGCCATACAGGGCGACGTCGGGCATGCCGTATTGCATGCCGATGTCCATGAGGTAGCGTGCCGGCGCGGGGGCGTGGGAGAGATTGTCGGCGACGAGGCGAAAGCGCTTGGCGGCCAGGCGGGGATCTTTGCCGATGTCGTTGTGCGCCAGTTGCAGCAGCTTTTCACTGGAGATGCGCATGGCCGGGCCAGCGCCGGCGATGACGGCGACGGTGGCGGCGCTGATGCGCAGGGCGAGGCGCCAACGGCGGTCAGAAGGCGGGAGTGCGGACGTATCGGGCGTAATGCCGGTAGTGGCGCCAGCGCCCGTCGCGGTCACGGCGCCGTCGTCGTGTCGGGGCAATGCGAGCAGACCGAGGAGGGCCGCAGAGAAGATCGATGCGGGCACGAGGTCATTGAACTGGAAGAGCGCGTGGGTACCCCAGGCGGCGGCGGCGGCGATGGCGGCGATGCACTGCGCCTGCGGGGCTTTTTCCCAGTGTTGGCGGAGCCAGCCCATGGCGAGGGCGAAGGGCAGGCCGATGCAGGCGAGAGCGGCCAGGCCGCCGACGAAGCCGCATTGGCTGAGCATGGAGAGAAAGAAGTTGTGAGGATCGCGGGTTTCTTCCATGCCGATGGGCTTCAGGCGCATGTACCAGGGGAAGAACTCGCCGAGGCCGGCGCCGGTGAGGGGGAACTGCTTGAACATTTGCAGGGCGACGCGGTAGTACTCGACGCGGGTTGATGCCGAAGCGGCGCCGCGGCCGTGGTCGGTGAAGAAGAGCAGGGCGAGGAAGAGCGCCAAGACGGCGACGCCGGCAAGGACCATCGCCCAGCGCCAGCGCCGCAAGGCCGGCAGCAGCCAAGTCATCACGGCGAGGCCAACGATGGCGCCGATTGCCGCGCCGCGGCTGCCCGACCAGTAGAGCGCGCAGCTGAAGAGGAGTACGCCACCGCCGGTGAAGAGGACGCGACTGAGCCAGCGCGGTTCAAAGCGGCCTGCCCAGCGCAGGAGTGCTATCACCGCGATCGGCGCGGTGATGAGCATGTACGAGGCATAGACATTGGGGTCGATGAAGCTGCCGTAGATACGCGTTTGTTCCATTTTGGCGGCGAGGACGCCCTGGAGGTCGATGCCCTGTTCGACGGCGTGTTCTTGGGCGTAGAGTCGGGCGGCTTCCAGGCCGCCGAAGTGCTGACGCCAGCCATGGATGGCACAGAGAATGCCGGCGCTGGCGAGGGTGTTGCCAATGGCGGGCATGAGCTTCGCATCGCTGGCCCGCGCCCACCAGATGGCACTCACCAGGGAGGACACGCCCCAAAAATGCCAGGTCCACTGCAGAGCGTAATCCCATTCGCTGCAGCGAATCATGCCGACCAGGCCCGCCGCGAGTGGCAGGAGCCAGATGGCCGGCAGGACGGCATCGGCCCTGCGCGCGGGCGCCGGCCGGCTGCAGAACGCCCACAGGAGCGCCACAGCGCTGAGTATCGGCGCAAGAAAGCTGGGATAGCAGACAAAAAACAGCCATTCCCAGATGTTCAGTGGGTAGTTCGCCTGCTCGCCGCCGGCCACCAGACTGCCGAATTTGATGGGCAGCAGCAGCACCATGGCGCACAGATAGGCTCTGAGGATATCGCGATTGCGGCTGCCATTGCCAGCACTGCTGCTTTGTTCCATGTGGCGACCTTACTCGACTGTGGCCATGAGCCAGGGATGACGCGACGAAATCAGGACTGGTTGTCGGTCGGCGTCGGGTTCTGTGGTTCCGGCTGGGCAGGCTGCCTGGGTGCCGGGGCCCCGCCAGCGTCTTCGGCTGTCACTGGTGGCAAGGGCATCTTGTTGGGATTGCGGGGCGGCAGAGGCCGATTCGGGCGTTGCCGCCGCTGGTTTGGCGGGCGGTTGCTGCGATTGCCGTCGTTGCTGCGATTGCCGTCGTTGCTGCGATTGCCGTCGTTGCTGCGATTGCTGTCGTTGCTGCGATTGCCGTCGTTGCTGCGATTGCCGTCGTTGCTGCGATTGCCGTCGTTGCTGCGATTGCCGTCGTTGCTGCGATTGCCGTCGTTGCTGCGATTGCCGTCGTTGCGGCGGTTATTTCTGTTTGCCTGGGGTTGGCGCTGGTTATTGTTTTGGGCGGTGGGTTGGCGGCTGCTATTGTCGTTGTCACCGTCTGATTCACTCGGGTCGCCGTCGGTGTCGGGGGTCGTGCTGGCGGCACCCTGTTGTTGTGCTTTGAGTTCGGCGGCGGCTTGGCGGTAGCATTCGGCCTCGTACTGCAGGCAGCATTTGAGGCGGCCGCAGGCGCCGGAGATATTTTGCGGGTTGAGTGATAGGCCCTGTTGCTTGGCCATTTTCACATTGATGCTGTTGAAGCTGGGGAGAAAACTGGCGCAGCAGAAGGGCCTGCCGCAGGTGCCGATGCCGCCCAGAATGGCCGCTTCATCGCGGACGCCGACCTGCCGGAGTTCGACGCGAATGCGGAAGAGGCCGGAGAGATCCCGCAGGAGCTCGCGAAAATCCACCCGGCCCTCGGCGGAGAATTGGAAGAGGAGGAGCTTGCGGTCGAAGGCGTAATGGGTATGAATGAGCTTCATGTCCAGCTTGTGGGCCCGAATGCGTTCTTGGGTGCTGTTGTGGGCTTCCAGTGCTTTGGCGTTGTTTTCGACAGCCTGGGTTTTGTCTTCCGCCGTGGCCCTGCGGATAATCAGGGGAATTTTCTGTCCCTCGATGTGCCGGCCTTTGTTGAGCTGGGCGCGTTTTTTCTCAAAACTGGCTTCGTCCTCGATCGGCTCGCCGCTGACGGTGCAGATCGTACCGAAATCCAGGTAGCGTTCGCAGCGGACAATGACTTCATCGCCTATGGCGAAGGGAATTTCGGTGTCGCCGATGCATTCGTAGCAGATACCGGTGGCGACGTTAACTTTATAGAGTTGCTTCATGACGGAGCGGCCTTTGTGATCAATAGGTACGTGCTGAGCACGACGTTATCGGAGTAGATGCCGCGGCCTCAATGAGACCGGTTGGTAAAATGAGAAAGATAACGCCCAAGAGGCGATCGGTCAATATGCTGAGAACGCGAAGACAGGCGATTCGTAGCCGCTGATTCCGCAGACAACGCAGACAACGTAATTGGTTAGTAACCACCCCGGTGGGGAAAACACCGGGGACAATTTGCAGGAAACCCACGGCCAGTCGCCGCCCAGCCATTACACATGGGTGGCTAACCAGGCAGCGGATTTTATAGGAGCAATGCTCTTCACATAGCATGCGGCAATCGCCGGCGATGAGTCGATTGGTAACCATGCACAAGATCATTCGCCGAGGTTTTGAGCACCGAAGGTGCGCCCTAAGATAGCCCAGGGCAAGCGGCGCCGAAGGCGCGCGCCGCCCTGGGCTATCTTAGGCCGCGCTTTCAGCGCTTCTGCCGCTTCGCGGCGGAAATGCACGACGAGAAAAGGCTGCTTGGTTGAAACAACAAGTGCCATGGATACCGTTAAATGCAGAGCATCGGTTTCATAGGAGCGATTGATAACCAAAACTGTGGTGCCTCTACGAGGCACTGTCAGTTGGCAGGCTGCGTCCCCAGGCTAAAGCCTGGGGTTAAGCATGGTTAAGCGCCTACGGCGCAGAAACATGGACGTTGAATGATGGTGGTTTTCGGCCCGAACCGGACAAAGCAAGTCGTCAGATCGGCCAAGTTCGGCCCGGAGGGCCGTACCATGCATAACCCCGGGTGAGGCGCCCGGAGGGCGCCGCAACCCGGGGTAGGACAGCAAGTTAGAATTGCGCCCGGAGGGCGCCACATTGGCGAGGCACGCCGCGTCCCACGCGTCAGCGAGAGGCATGCCGTGCATCCGTTATCAATGCCTGACCGATTACGCAGATTAGAGCTGATTTCGTTTTTGGGAGTTGACAATTTGCGTGTCGCCATTAGCTTGAGAGTTTGCGTTGCTGTAAGGATAGGGGGATGGCCGTAGCGTAGCGTCGAGCACCATGAAGCACAAGCATTTATTGCCCATCACATTTTGTTCATTGCTGCTCAAGTTTCACCAGAGCGCGTTGCGGCATGCCGAGAATCTACGTTTCAAGATAGGTTTTTGGCTGGTGGCGATCAACTGTCCGTTTGGGTATATCGGCCTATTGGTTTCGAGCCTGATTGCGGGTGCGCGCAAGGATGTCCGCTGGTTGTATGGCGGCACCCTTTGTTACGGCTTTTCGTGGGCAATGCTTGGTGCGGGGACGGTGTTGCTTGGTCGGCAGGCCAAGCGAATGCTCGTGCACGATTTCCGGCGCAAGTATCTGGCCTGGTCGCGGCTGCGGCAGCGGCGCACGGCGTTGCGCGTGTCTGCGTGAGAGCCGTGCGCTTTTTGGGGGAGCACAGAAGCACGCCTTGCAGCTTTGGCGCGTTGGTCTTTTGTCATCCCCGCTCAGCCTGAAATAGCGCCATTGGTGGCGCTGCGACGGCAGCTATTTTTTCTCTTCGAGTGCGGCCAGTTTGGCTTTGAGCTCGCCGAGTTCGCGAGTCAGTTCCTTGATGCTGGCGGCGGTCTTGTCGAGTCGGCCGATGTACATATTTTGCTTGGCGAATTCGCGGCGGTCCATGGCTGGAGTGCCGAAGACCACAGCGCCTGGGGCGAGGTCTTTGGAGACGCCGGCCTGGGCCATGACGATGGCGCCATCGCCAAGCGTGAGGTGACCGGCCATGCCGGCCTGTCCGGCGAGGATAACGCCGCGGCCGAGGGTGCTGCTGCCGGAGATGCCGACCTGGGCGACGATGAGGCAGCCCGCGCCGACCTGGACATTGTGGCCGATCTGGACGAGATTGTCGATCTTCGTGCCCTGTTGGATCCAGGTGCGGCCGAAGCGCGCCCGGTCGATGCAGCTGTTGGCGCCGATTTCGACATCGTCGTCGATTTGCACGATGCCGACCTGGGGAACCTTCTCGTGGCCCTGCTGGGTCGAGTTGTAGCCAAAGCCGTCGGCACCGATGACTACGCCGGGGTGTAGGATAACGCGTTTGCCGATGCTGCAGCGTTCGCGGATGACCACGTTGGCATAGAGGAAGGTCTGTTCACCGATGCAGGTTTCCTGGCCGATGACGCAGCCGGCGCCAATGACGCAGTGCTCACCGATCTGCGCTTTGGCGCCGATGACGGCGCAGGGGCCGACATGGGCGCTGGCCGCGACGACGGCGTCGGCCGCGACGACGGCGCTGGGGTGGATGCCTGGCGCATAGCTGACTGGTGGCGGTGTAAAGAGGGTGACCAGCGTGCTGAAGGCCTGCGATGGGTCCGCACAGGTGATCCAGGCCCGGCCGGCCGGCGGTGGCACGTCGTAATTTTCCGGCACCAGCACGACACCGGCCCGTGAGGGCAGGACCTGCTCGCGGTATTTGTCATTGCCGAGGAAGGCAACGTCGCTGGGCATGGCCTCCTTGAGGGAGGCGACACCGCTGAGGCCCTGCGGGCAGCTGCCGCAGAGGCGGCCGTGGACCAGGGCGGCGATCTCCTCGCATGTTTTCTCAACGTACATGGCTTGACTCCTGAGTGGCCGCCGGCGCTTGCCGGCGGGCAACGCAAAGAACGCAACGCAACGCACTGCGCTGCGCTGGTGGCGCTTGCTTATTCGGCTTTCGGGGCGGCGTCGGCTGCCGGCGGCGCGGTGTCGCCGGCGCTTTCGGCGGGCTTATTGCGGTTGCGCAGGGCTTCGTAGCGGGCCTTGGCGTCAGCGAGTTCTTCTTCGTGGCCGGCGTTGGCGATATTGACGACGACGTCGGTTACGTCCTGGTCTTTGGGGTAGACCAACAGCACTGGCACGCGGTTGAGGGTGCGGCCGGACACTTCGTAGACGTGGCTGTAACCGCGTACTTCGGCGAATTTGCGGACCATAGTGAGGAGTTCTTCGACGAGTTCTTCCTCCTTGGTGCCGCGGATGCGCTGGAGCTTCTGCATGTTTTCCTGGCGGAAGCGTTCGAATTCCTCGTTTTTGCCGCGGAAGCGTTCGAGGCGCAGCTGGAATTTGCGGCGGGAGTCTTCGCGGACGGCCATGCTGAGTAGTTCGTTCTGGCTGTCTTCCTCGAATTTCTGGGTTTCCTTGGCGAGTGCTTCGAGTTCGCCGCGGAGCATCGTGACGCGTTCTTCGAAGTCTTGTTTCTGTTGTTCGAAGGCGATATTGGCGTTGACGGTTTTGTAGTACTCCTCGAAGATTTTTTCCATGTTGACGTAGGCCGTTTTATCCTGGGCGGTGGCGGTGATGGCCATGAAGAGGGCCGCGGCACAAAGGGCCAAGGACAGACTGAAAGCATTGCGCTTGTGCATGATCAATTACTCCGTGATGATGGGTTGCTGTTGGTCTCGTTTGCGATCATATCGACCACATTTTGGAATTTTGGTATATTAGCGGGATCGATGGCCATGAGTGCTTGATGGGCTTCGAGGATGATCTGGCTTTTGGCGGCCATGTTCTTGACTGCGCCAGCGGTGGCGGCGGCGAGAGTGGCCCAGGAAGGATTGGGTACTGGCGCGTCGACATATTTCCACACGCGGGAGACGCCGACGCCGTCGAGGAGTTCGTGGTGGCTGTCATCGGCGTTGACCACGAGCAGTGCCAGGCGGCCTTTGGCGCGGATGCCGATTTTGACCATGATGCCCATGAAGGTGCTGTCCATGCTGGTGCAGTTGGCCAAGTCAAGCATGACGCTCTTGATGTCGTCCCTGGCCAGCATGTCGTCGCAGTAGAGCGAAAATTCCTGACAGAGCTTGAGGGTGCCGCGGCCGTGGAGTTGGAAGAGGATCAGCGGGCCCTGTTCAGCCACCAGCAGTTGTGCGTTATCCATGTGCTTCACCTGATTGTTTTGAGCTGTGAACAGCTGACGGGCACGAATGGCGTTGGTGGGCAGGGTGAGTTTGTCCTCATGTTGCCCGCCAGTGGCGGGGGCATCCCCAGTGAAAACGAATAATATAGGCTGGCTATCGTATTTTTCACGGTCTGGAGGGGGGCGAAAACGCTCTGCCGTAATCGGTCAGCCATGGATAATGGCCTTTCCTGTAGTCTTTTGTTTTCAGCGCCGAAGGCGCGGCCTAAGATAGCCTAGGGCAAGCGCCCGCAGGGCGCGTCGCCCCGGGTAAAGGCCCCACCTGAAATGAGCCCTGTAAGGGCGACCTAAATGACCTGCGACGATGGGTCGCAGCGCAAAATTGCCGCAGCAATCAATGAGTTCCATTGCCTCTTTGATCCCAGTCAGCTTCGCCGACTGGGGTCAAAGAGGCCGAGGAACACGAGCAAAAATGGCGCTCTACCCAGGGCGGCGCTCCGCCTTCGGCGTCGCTTGCCCTGGGCTGGTATGCTTCGCGCTTTCAGCGCTCAAATGCCGCCGGGACGGCGGCGCTCCCAGGAGTCGAATCAGTCCCCAATCAGTCCAAGGCGTCGGGAGTCAATCCCCACGGTCCAATTCGTCCCCACAGTCCAATCCATGGGATCATGCCTCATGAGTCCGTGAGTCCTCGCCCCAGCGCACAGTCGCCAATTAGTCCCACCGGTCCCAAGCGTCACCATGGTCCTGGCTATTATCAATGACTGACCGATTACGCGCGCCCCTGGCTGTGCTGGGCAATTCGGGGCGATCGCGCGGCTGCCGGCGTGAAGATTTCAGTTGAGGATTTAAATTAAACTCTTTTTTGAGATAAGTCTGGTGCTTGGCAAAGAGAAGGTGACAGCGCAGATGAAAGAATTGATAGCGAAAGCCGACGTATTGTTGGAGGCCCTGCCGTATATTCAAGACTTTCATGGCAGTGTCGTGCTGGTGAAGTTCGGCGGTAGTGCCATGGAGGACCCCGAGGTTACGCGCGGGGTATTGCGCGATGTCGCCTTCATGGCTTCGGCGGGGATGCGGCCGGTGATTGTCCATGGCGGCGGCAAGGCCATCAGTGCCGAGTTGAAGGCTCAGGGCGTGCCGACGCAGTTTATCAACGGCCTGCGTTACACCTGCGAGAAGACCATCAAGGTCGTGGATCAGGTGTTGCACCAGGTGGTCAATGCCGATCTGCTGCGCATGCTCCGCGAGAGTGGCGCGGTGGCGGCGGCGGTGTCCGGCAAGAACGTCCTGCGTTGTGAGCGGACGACGACGGTGGACAAGGCGACTGGCGCGGCGATCGACCTGGGCTTTGTCGGCCGGGTCGTGAATGTGGACACGCCGCAGTTGAACTGGATCATGTCTCGGGGCGAAGTGCCGGTGATAACGCCGCTGGCCTGCGATATGAATGGCCAGGTGTATAATATCAATGCGGACATGGCCGCCTGTGTGATTGCGGCGATGCTGAAGGTGCGCAAGCTGGTATTTCTGAGCGACGTGCCGGGGGTGTTGCGTGACCCGGCTGACGAGGATAGCCTGATATCGACGATTCGCATGGGCGAGATTGACCAGCTGTCGCGGGACGGCGTCATTTCCGGCGGGATGCTGCCGAAGCTGCAGAGCGCCGCCGATGCCCTGCAGGCGGGCGTGGGCAAAGTCCACATGATTGACGGTCGGGTGCGACATTCGCTGTTGCTGGAGCTGTTCACCGACCAGGGCATTGGCACGCAGATCATACCATGAGACGACAGAACGATTGCGATAGGAGTGAGAATTATGAACATAGTACCGGCGTTAGGTTTACGGAACAAGTCGCTGCTGCGGCTGGCCGATATCAGTGACGAGCAGATGCTCGGTCTGGTGGATTTCGCCATTGCGCTAAAAGCGCGGAAACGGGCCGGCGAACACCTGCAGAATCCCCTGCTCAAAGGGCGCAATATCTGCCTGGTCTTTCAGAAATCATCGACCCGGACGCGTTGTGCGACGGTGGTCGCCGTGCGGGACGAGGGCGGCAATGCCGAGTATCTGGGTCAGAGCGACATTCATTTTGGCAAGAAGGAGTCGGTGAAGGATAGCGCCCGGGTGCTGGGCCGGCTCTTTGACGGCATTTTGTTCCGAGGCTTTGCTCACAGTATCGTCGAAGAGCTGGCGGAGAATGCTGGCGTGCCGGTGTGGAATGGCCTGACGGACGAGTGGCACCCCACCCAGATCCTGGCGGATTTGCAGACGATCAAGGAGCATTTCGGGATCCTCAAGGGCCTGAAACTGGCCTTTGTGGGCGACGGGCGGAACAACGTCTGCAACTCGTTGATGATCGGCTGTGCCAAGGCCGGCATTGACGTGGTGGACGTTTGCCCGCCGGAGTTGTCGCCTGACCCGGCAGTGCTGGCGATGGCCGAGGCGGCGGCGGCGCGGCATGGCTCGACGGTGAGCGTCAGCCACGATCCGGCGGCGGGCGTGCGGGGTGCGAACATTCTGTACACCGACGTGTGGGTGTCCATGGGCGAGGAAGCCGTATTCCAGGAAAGGCTGCAGCTGTTGCGGCCCTTCCAGGTGAACATGGATCTCGTGCGTGCGACGGGCAACCTCGACTCCGGCCGGGTGATGTTCCTGCACTGTCTGCCGGCCTTCCACGACAACAGCACAGATGTGAGCAAGACGACGGGCGCGCTGGAAGTGACCGACGATGTGTTCGAGGCGCCGTTTTCGAAGGTCTTTGACGAAGCGGAAAATCGTATGCATACCATCAAGGCGATGATCCTGTCCTCGCTTGCCTGAGTGCGGGTGGGTTTTGCGGACTGATGGGGTGCGTTGACCATGATAAGCCATGACCCAAATTTGGAGAGACAGCGATGCTAAAACGCAAGCGGCTTGATGAGATCAGCTGGGAACTGTTCAGCGCCCTCAGTCCGGACGAACGTGCGCCCTACTTGGTACAGTCCAGCGGTCGGCCCTATCACGCGCTGATTGCCCAGCAATTCGAGCGCGACAGCCTTGATCTGCTTTGCGACCTGGCCACGCGCATACGGCGCATCGCCAAGAGCCGCGACGGCATGAAATTTCTTTCGGATCTGCTTTGTCACAAGCGCGCGATGTTGTATTTCAGCCAGCCGAGCAGCCGGACTTTTCTGTCCTTCTATGCCGCCTGCCAGATTCTCGGCATGCGGGTGGCGGAAGTGCGCGACACGTCTATCTCCAGTGAGATGAAGGGCGAGACGCCGACGGATTCGGTGCGGACTTTCGGGTCCTATTTTGACATGATCATCATGCGGACGCCTTGGCAGGGCTTTGTTGAAGAGATGGCGTGGATGTTGTCCAACACCGAACGGCCCTTGCCGATCATCAATGCCGGCTCGGGGAAGGACCAGCATCCGACGCAGGCCTTGTTGGACATCTACACTTTGCAGCGCAGCTTTGAGAAGAATGGCGGTCTTGAGAACAAGCACGTGGTTTTCTGCGGCGATCTCAAGCGCGGGCGGACGGTGCGCTCGCTGTCGCGGCTATTGACCTACTATCCGAACATCCGCCAGACCTTTGCGGCGCCGGAGGCGCTGCAGATTGGTCAGGACATCCTCGACCAGCTTGATGCCGCCGGTGTGAACTACGATGTCACCACCGACTTCAAAGCGACCATCCCGGATGCGGATGCGATCTACATGACGCGGGTGCAGAGCGAGTGGGACAATCCGGATGGCGAGAAGCCCAAATACAACTGGGCGGACTACTCGTTTACGGCGGCGGACCTGCTGGTGCTCAAGCGCACGGGCGTGATCCTGCACCCGCTGCCGCGGCGGCAGGAACTGGACCCGGCCTGCGATAATGACCCCCGGGCGGTCTATTGGCGGCAGATGCGCAACGGCATGTGGATCCGCTGCGCGCTGATCGCAAATATCTTTGGCCGTGAGCAAGAAATCACCCATTACTACATGATGAACTTGAAGTGATTGCGCCGGGCTGCGGCCTGGTTCTGGAAAGACAGTGACGATGATATATGCAGAGGAACGGGAACAGGTCGCCTATTTCATGCGGCGGCTCTATCGACAGGGCCTGACGACCACGTCCGGCGGGAACATATCCTGTCGGGTGGGCGATGGCTGCGTGGCGATCACGGCGTCGAAGCTGGACAAGGCCGAGCTGGCGGCTTCCGGCGTGGGCGTGGTCGCGCTGGGTGGCGGCGGCAACCTCACACCCGAGCTCGGGCTGAGCATTGAAACCGGCATGCACCTGGCGCTATACCGGCGGCGGCCGGACGTGCAAGCGATCGTCCACGCCCATCCGGTGACGGCCAGCGCCTTCTGCGCTGTCCGCGGCGTGGAGCTGGACACGACGCTGACAGCGGAGGCCTACGCGCTGCTGGGGCGACCGGCATTCATACCTTACGCGCTGATGGGCACGGACGACCTGGCCACGCGGGCGGCCGCAGGCATGGGCGATAGCGTCTGTCTGCTGCTGGAAAACCATGGCGTGCTGGCCGTCGGCGACACGCTGCTGGCGGCCTTTGATCGCCTGGAGCTGCTGGAAGTCGCCGCGCGACATACGCTGATCGTGCGGCAGCTGGGCGGCGTGAGCCCGCTGGATGCGACGAAGATTCGGGAATTGGATCATTTTGTCGGTCGCGCACAGTCGTGAGTCTCCGGCAGGGCACGAACAACAAGAAAGCTGGACACGACATGGCGGACGACAAGACTACGGAAGCGCTGATACGGCAGCTGCTGCTCAACGTTGGCGAGGATCCCGATCGCGAAGGGTTGGTAAAGACGCCTGAGCGGGTCGCCAAGAGCTATGAGTTTTTGCTGCGCGGCTACCGGCAGCGGCCCGAAGACGCGATGGGCGACGCGATTTTTCATGAAGACTGCAATCACATGGTGATTGTGCGGGACATAGAGGTGTACAGTCTGTGCGAGCATCACCTGCTGCCGTTTTTCGGCCGCTGTCATATCGGCTACATCCCGCAGGGGCAGGTGTTTGGCGTGAGCAAGCTGGCGCGGCTGGTGGACTGTTACGCGAGCCGCCTGCAGCTGCAGGAACGCCTGACGCAGCAGATCGCCCGTTTCATCAAGGGCCACATCAATGCCGAAGGTGTCGGCGTGGTGATGGAATGCCACCATTTGTGCATGATGATGCGCGGGGTCGAAAAGCAGAATTCCTGCATGGTGACATCGGCGATGCTCGGCAGTTTTCACAATTCAGAAGCCACGCGCAACGAGTTTCTGCAGCTGATCCAGCGGCAGAACTGACGGCGCCGCCACGGCGGCGCCGACGGATGACGCGCGGCAAAGGGGACGCATGCTGCAAGAGAAAAAAACGACGACGGTGCCTGGTCGCTGGTCGTGGCTGGTGATCGTGCTGGCGGTCTATCTCGTCCGGGTGATGTCCTGGGCCATGGGCGAGTTGTGGTATGACGAAGTGCTGACGCTGACGCATTTTGTGCTTGGCGACGATGACGCGTCGTTCTGGCGGGTTTTCCGCGTGTATCCGATGGCGAACAACCACATGCTGTGTTCGGGGTTGTACTGGTGGTGGCTGCGCTTCCTGCACTTCAATTTGTCGGCAGAGCACCTGTTGCGGATGCCGTCGATCGCCTGCGGCGCTTTGAGCATTGCGCTGGTGGTCTGTCATTGGCGGCGCTGGCTGGGCGGCGCGCTGGCCAATGCAGGCGGGCTGATGCTGGCAATCAGCGTGGTTTTCACGGGCTTCGCCTATCAGCTGCGGGGGTACTCGCTGAGCATGCTTTTGGCGACGGCGGCCGTATCGGCGGCGATGGAGCTGACGCGGGACAAGCCCGCGCGCTGGTCACAGTGGCTGCTCTGCGCCTGCGGGCTGCTGTTGCCGCTGGCCATCCCGAGCAACGTGTTGGTGCTGGGCGCGCTGGCGTTGTTTTTGCTGGGGGCTCTGCATTGGCGTGGCGCCAGCTGGCGTCGCAGCGCCTGGCGGGTCGTGCCTTTTGCCCTGAGTGTGTGCCTGGGCGGCGGTTATTATTTTACGCTGTGGCCGGCCTTTGTGGCGGCGTCGCGGGAAGCCGGCGGCTGGGAGTCCAGCTGGTTGGTTGCGGGCCAGTTGTTGCTGGCCTTGCTGGCGCACGGCGGCGTCCTGGCGCTGGCGATCTTGCCGGTGGCCTGGACGCGAGTCAGACGCTGGTGGCTGGCGAAGAATGCGGAAAAAGAGCCACCGGAAGAGCTGCCGGCGGATGATGGCGACGACGACGCGTCCTTTATCAGCAGCTGGTTGTTCTTTTGCTGCGTCGTGCCAGTGCTGGTGCTGCTGATTGTGACGGGGCCGGGGCGGGCGCCATTTCCGCGGGTCTTCCTGGGCTTTGTGCCCTTGTGGACCTTCGCGGTCTTGCTGGCGGCGCGGGTGTGGCCGTGGTGTCGGCGTCTGGATTTTGCGGTGTTGGCCCTGCTGGTGCTGGGCAACGGCTTTCTGTGGGAGCGCGGTGCCGAGGCGCTGACCAGCAGCCAGCGGCAACGCGGCGAGTACCCGCAGAATCTCCTGCAGCAGTACTACCGCGGCGCCAATCAGCTGCGCGGGCTGGTGCAGATCATGCAGGACGAAGAGTGGCAGGGTGGTAGCATGGTGCTCGTCAATGAGTATGACGGGCCGACCTTTCGTTTCTATTGGGCGATTCTCGGCAATGACGGTCGGCAGGTGCAGTCATGGAACCACATTACGCCCGAGTTGTGGCGACAGGCCATCGCCGGCCAGCCCGGCCGACGGTTGTGGGCCGTGGCCCATAACCAGCAAGCCGCCGCTGATCTCTTCCGACGCGCCGGCGCCGACCCGGCGCTGCCTATGGAGCTCGTCGCCCGCCATGGCGACCGAGCGCTCTATGTGCTCCTGCAGCCGTCAATGCCCAAGCCCGTTCGCCGCAAGGCGCCACAACGCAATATGGTCTAGCCCGGTGGGGGGAGGGGCGTTGCGATAGGCTGGTGGACGGATCGTCCGAACAACATTTCCCTGGCCGCGAAGCGGCCGAAGCGCTGAAAGCGCGACGCATACCAGCCCAGGGCAAGCACGCTGAAAGCGTGCGCCGCCCTGGGTTAGGCGCCTTCTATGTTCGTGTTCCTCGGCCCCATTGGCCCCAGTCGGCGAAGCTGACTGGGGCCAATGGGGCAATGGAACTCACTTTTTTTGCTTGCTATGTCGCACCCCTTCAGGTGCATGGATACTGTTCCATGCTTTCAGTGGGCCTGGATATAGTTGTAAATGTAGGTAATGTGCGAAATCTTGTGATAGAAAGAGATACTTGACATGCGCCGTAGGCGCTTAACTATGCTTAACCCCAGGCTTTAGCCTGGGGAAAATGCTCTCCAGTCAATCGTGCCCCGTAGGGGCACAACTGGATGCCTGACAAACACATTCTGAACACGATTACAGACCATTTTCAACCAAGACTTCGGTGCTGTAGTGCCTCTACGAGGCACTGTTCGATAGGACACCTTACCCCAGGCTGAAGCCTGGGGTTAAGCATGGTCGTGCCCCTACGGGGCAAATTCATGCATAACTACCTAACAAGGAGTCTATTGTAAAAAATTCTTTCGCAAAAGAAGAGATTAGGTCGCATTGGCGCAAATACATGTGTTCATCACAAGATTTCGCACATTAACTAAATGTAATTGTCGCACAGCCTTTTAGCAGAAAGACATGTTTTTCATGAACAGCAGAATGATACTGTTTGATCTCGACGGCACGCTGGTGGACTCACGGGCGGATTTGACGACGGCGGTGAACCTGGTCCGCGCCGACTACGGCTTGCCGGCGCTGCCGCTGGCGACGATGACCAGCTTTGTCGGTGATGGGGTGCACAAGTTGCTGGAGCGGGCTTTGCAGGACGCCGCGGCCGGCTGGTCGATGGACGTGGCCGTGCAGCGTATGGCGCGCCACTACCACGACCATCTGCTTGACGAGACGTGCCTGTATCCCGGCGTGGCCGAAACGCTGCCATTGCTGGCGCGGGACTGGCGCCTGGGTGTCGTGACTAACAAGCCGCAGGCAGCTGCCTGCGCGGTTTGCGAAAAGCTGGGCATCGCCGCTGTGCTCGCCGTCGTGGTTGGCGGCGGTCGCTGCGCACAGCTCAAGCCGCGGCCGGAGCCGCTGCTGATGGCGCTGGAACTGGCCGGGGCGGGCGTTGAAGGCTCGTGGATGGTCGGCGACCACCGTACAGACCTCGGCGCCGCCAGCGCCGCCGGCCTCCGCGCCTGCTTTTGCGCCTACGGCTTCGGTCAGCAGGACGACCAGCGCGCGGACGCAGTCATCCAGCATTTTGCTCAGTTGCCCATGGTCCTGCGCGAGGCCGACCGGCGCGACTGACTAGGCGCGTCAAAGCGCGCCGTGGCGCACCGGCTCAGAACCGCAGCTGAGCGATGGCATCAGCACCGGCGATGTCGCCGAACTGGTTTTTGAGCCAGCGGTCGTCGAAATCGCGGATGCGGTCGCGGTCGGTCGGGGCGGCGAGGGTCTGTTGTGGCGCCTTGCTGGCGATATTGCCGATGAATGAATCCAGCGCGGTGATTTTTCCGGCGATGATGTCGTCTTCGCAAATGCGGCAAGTGACGATTTCCTTGCGGGCATTGCGGCCACCGCGATCATAGATGATATGGATGCCGCCATCGGGCGCCTGCACGGCGTCGGGATAGGACGATCCAGTGCTGTTTTCCAGGGTGAGCTGGTAGGGCCAGCTGCGGCCGTCGTCTTCCGAGAGCATCGCCGTCATGGCGACGCGCTGTTTGGCATCGAGATTGTTGATCAAGAGGACGCGGCCGGACTGTAGCCGTCTGAGGAAGAAGCGGGTGGACGGGTTGGGGATGTCGGTGGGCGCGCCGTCGGTCCAGGTGGCGCCGCCGTCGGTCGAGAGCGACTGGGCGATGCAGCCGGTTTTGCAGGTGCGGGCGAACATGAGCAGCGAGCCGTCGCGGCGTTCCAGTATCTGCGTTTCGTCGAAGAAGGCGTCGAGCTTTTTGCCACCTTGGCGACGGAGCCAAGTCCGGCCCTGGTCGCTGGATTCGGAGTAGCAATAGCGGTCGCAGGTCCAGTCGTAGGCGCAGGCGAGCCAGCGGCCGTCGTTGAGTACGGTTGGCTGGCAACGCAGGAAGCCGGTGAAGGCCAGGAAGGGCGCTGACCAGTGCAGGTCGGCGGCGTCGGGATCGTCGCAACGAATGGCCCAGGTGCTGACGTGGGCGGCGTCCTTGATGCCGCCGCACGAATAATCGCGCTGCACCCAGAAACACCACAGGCGCTGCAGGGGATCAAGCCAGAGCTCGATGTCCAGCAGCTGTTTGCGGGTCGCCGGTACGGTGGCGATGACCAGCACGGGATCCTGCCAGTTGATGCCGCCGTCGTCGCTGCGGGCGAGGATGTTGTAGTTCCAGTACGATGGCTCACGCGAACCACCCGAATACCAACCGCCAAAGAACCGGCCCTTGGGCGTGCGGCAGATGCTGGGGCAGCCCTGCCATTGGCGATATGCCGCCGAATACTGCGGGCCGGGCTGCGTGATAATGACGCCGGGAAATGCTGCTGCTGCGGTCATGCTGCGTGAGTCCTTCTGTTGCGGAGGGGTGAATGGAATGAGTGACTGCTGACCGCACTCTCCGCGGGGACGCGGTCAGCGACGGCATAAATGTAGCGCAAGTTTCTCCTGGGAGCGCCGCCGTCCCGGCGGCAATCATCCTGGGAGCGCCGCCGTCCCGGCGGCATTTGCGTGTTGTCTTTTTTCGCGGACGGATCGGACCGATCCGACGGATCCGACGGATCAGGTCATCCGATCAGTCCGATCAGTCCGATCAGTCCGATCAGTCCGATGATCCGTCGGAAGATCTGTCCTGGCAAAAATCCCTCCTCCATGGCGTTGTGCGCCACCGTTTTCCTGTAATCGGTCACCCATTGAGAATTGAACCATAGAGCTTCTGGCTGAGTCAAACGTGCCTGTTTCCCTGGCCGCGAAGCGGCAGAAGCGCTGAAAGCGCGAAACATACCAGCCCAGGGCAAGCACGCTGAAAGCGTGCGCCGCCCTGGGTACAACGGCGACCATGTTCGTGTTCCTCGGCCCCTTTTGCCCCAGTCGGCGAAGCTGACTGGGGCAAAAGGGGCAATGGAACTCACTTGCTTATCTGGGATTGACATCGGCGGCATGTTTGGCCGCCATTATCAATGGGTGACCGCTTACGTTTTCCCCGTGCGCATGCGCCGCATTGGCTTGCCGATTGGGTTCCGGCGGTTATCTTCATAAATCGCAACGTACCGGGAGGACGTGTTTTTTTCATAGGAGCAAGCGGACATGAGCAAGATCAAGATCGGGCAGATTGGCATATGTCATGAGCACGCATCGGGCAAGATTGACTCCGTACGGAAGTTGCCGGACATTTTTGAGGTCGTTGGCGTGGTCGATGACCGTTCGACGACGGCGGCGAAATACGCCGGTTCCAATCTGAAGCCCTATGAGGGCCTGCGCTGGCTGAGCGAGGACGAGCTGCTGAATTATCCGGGCTTGCAGGCCGTACTGGTGGAGGTACCGAACACGGATTTGGTGCCGGTGGCCATGCGCTGCATGGAACGCGGTCTGGCCATGCATATGGACAAGCCCGGCGGTGAGGACCTCGCGCTGTTCGGCAAGCTGGTTGCGGGCTGCAAAGCGAAGCAGTTGCCTTTCCAAATGGGCTACATGTTCCGTGGCAACCCGGCGATGCAGTGGTGCATCAAGGCCGCGCGCAATGGCTGGTTGGGTGACATCTATGAAATCCAGACCAGCATGAGCCACAATTACGGGGGCGATGACTACCAGGAGTACCTGGGCAATTACCGCGGTGGCATCATGTTTAATCTCTGCTGCCATTTCATTGATTTCGTGGTGGACATCCTTGGTCGGCCGACGGGCGTGACGTCGTTTCTCAAGAATGCGCCTGGGACTCGCCCGGGCATTGTCAACAACGCCCTGTCGATTCTGGACTACCCCGAGGCGACGGTGACGTTGCGGGCCTGCAGCAAGGAAGTCAACGGCTTGAATTGCCGGCGTTTGAAAATCTGCGGCACGAAGGGCACGGCGGACCTCTGCCCGGTGGAGCGTTTTGATGGCAAGCCGCTGACGATGGAATTGCACCTGAAGGAAGCCAATGCGGACTATCCCGCCGGCGAGCAGATTGTTGACTTCGGCATCAAGACCGACCGCTACATTGATCAGCTTACGGAGCTGGCGAAGATCATCAAGGGCGAATTGCCCAATCCCGACATTTACGATCACGACTGCCTGGTCCAGGAGATTCTCCTGGCTGCCTCCGGCTACACCCAATGGGAGAAATGACATGCGCGCAATACTGGTTAAAGAAGACAAGAGCCTCGTGTGGAGCGAAGTGCCCGAGCCGACGCCACGCGACGGCGAGATCATCATCGATATCCACGCCGCGGCTCTGAACCGCGCTGACCTGATGCAGCGCGCGGGCAATTACCCGCCGCCTCCCGGCTGGCCGGATTGGATGGGGCTGGAAGTATCAGGCGTGGTCTCGTGGGTGCCGGCGGGCTGCAAGTGGCGCGTTGGCGACCGGGTCTGCGCACTCTTGGGCGGCGGCGGCTACGCCGAACGCGTGGCGGTGCCGGCGGACATGGCCCTGCCCATTCCGGAAGGCATCAGCATGGTCGAGGCCGCGGCAATCCCGGAGGCCTTTGCGACGTCGTTCCTCAATCTGATCCTTGAGGGTCGCATGAAGAAGGGCGATACCGTCTTCATCCAAGGCGGCGCTAGCGGCCTGGGCATGGCCGCCGTGCAGCTGGCCAAGTACATGGGCGGCAAGGTCGTCACGACTGTCGGCAGCGACGATAAGGCGGCTTTCGTGCGCACGCTCGGCGCGGATGTCGTCATCAATCGCAAGAAAGAGGACATCGCTGCCGTGCTGGCACAGCATCCGGTGGACGTGGCGATGGACAGCGTGGCAGGCCCGCACCTGGGCGCCTGTCTGGCCACCATGGCCCGCGGCGGTCGTTGGATCATCATCTCCACCCTCGGCGGCGCGATGTGCGAGATTGACATCCGCGATTTCTTCCGCCGCGGCGTGTATCTGATCGGCAGCACCCTGCGCAGCCGTAGCTCCGAAATGAAGGCGCAGATATTGGACAGCCTGCGCGATCAGGTGTGGTCGGGCTTTACCTCGGGAAAGATCAAGGTCGTCATCCACCAGACCCTGCCCATCACCCAGGCTGAAAAAGCTCACGCTATCCTAGAGAAGCAGGAGAACCTCGGCAAGGTCGTGCTCGTCGTCAAAGAATGACGCGATCATTGGTTCTGGATCCGTTGTTGCGCCGTAGGCGCTAAACCATGCTTAACCCCAGGCTTTAGCCTGGGGAAAAGTACCCTCCTGCCAATCGTGCCCTGTAGGGGCACTACTGGATACCTGATAAACACAATCTGAAGACGATGCTCCGCAGAAACAAAAAAACCGCCTAACTCACTAGGAGTTAGGCGGTTGTATGTGGAGCGGGTGATGGGAATCGAACCCACATAGTCGGCTTGGAAGGCCGAAGCATTACCACTATGCTACACCCGCAGGTGCGACGAGCTATTTACTATAAGGGGAGTTCATTTCAATGCAAGATGCCGTGCCGGGAAATGCGCCGTGACGCTTAATCAGTCAGCCATTGATTTTGGATGCACGACATGCCTCCCTCTGGCGCGGTGGGTTGCGATCTCCCGGGCAAATGTGGCGCCCTCCGGGCGCAATCATTCATGTTCTTGTTCCCCCGGGTTGCGTCGCCCTCCGGGCGCCTCACCCGGGGTTATGCATGGTGCGGCCCTCCGGGCCGAACTTGGCCAATTTGCCATTTTATTGCCGCAAAGCGGCCGAAGCGCTTACAGCGCTCAAATGCCAACTGGACAAGGGTTTGCACTAGGGCGAACATAAAGGCCGCTGGGACAATAAATATCAATGACTGATCAATTATCATCAGACGCGCTCGGGGCTGTGTCCTTAACGCCGGTTGTGGGCGGCGCGTTCCCGGATGGGCTGTTGCAGCTGGACTACCGCAGTCCGGTGGACGGCCTGGCCGACTGGGCGATGCTGCTGCCGCCGCAGGCCGGGTCAACCTGGCTGGTGTGCATCCATGGCCACGGCGCGCGCGGCAACCAGCTTTACGTGCGTAATGACATCCGCAAGGCGTGGCTGCCGAGCTTTTTGCAGCGCGGCTACGGACTGCTGACGCCGACGCTGCGCGGCAACGCCTGGATGTGCCCGCCAGCCGTGGCCGACATGGACGCACTCATCGGCTACCTGCGCCGCGAATGGGGCGCCACCCGCTTTATTTTCGCCTCGGGGTCCATGGGCGGCAGTAGTAATTTGATGTACGCGAGTCTGCGGCCGGCAAACGTCCAGGCCGTGGCGGCGATGGGCGCGATCGCGGATTTGGCGGCCTACCACGGTTTTTGCCGGCAGGGCGCGTCGCGGCTGCCAATACTGGGCGAGATCGCGGATAGCCTGGAGGAGCATTACGGCGGCACGCCGGCGGCGCAGCCGGAGTTGTATCGCCGGCATTCGCCACTGTATCACTGCGAAGCCTTATTGGGCATGCCGCTGTTTTTGGCGCATGGCACGGCCGACGTGCTGATGCCGGTGGCGCAGTCGCGGCGACTGGCGGGCGCGCTGGCGGAACACGGGCACTTCTGGTATCACGAGATTGCCGGCGGCGGTCATGACGCGCCCCTGCACCTGGACCCCTGCGAATTTATCGCAGATAAGATGATGAATGCCTGAAAACAGGCGGAACTTGCCGCCGGCGCCAATGGCGCCGGCTAAGACTTAAGACTGGGACGGACGGTTACGTGGATAGTGAATTAATGAGCGATATTATTCGTCGACGCACGGCGGATTTGCGGCGAGAGTGGTGGCAGGTGATGCTGGCGTATTTCCGCGAGCACGAATGGCGGCGGGTACGCGAGCCAGTGATCAGCATCAACACGGACATGCGCGAGTGGGGGCGCTGGACCGGCGGCTATGTCCGCCAGATCGAGCTGAGCTGGCGCTTGTTGTGGGAACACCCGTGGTACGCGGTGACGGAGGTCTTCCGACACGAAATAGCCCACCAGCTGGCAGACGAATTCTACGGCATCGGCATGGAAGCGCCGCACGGGCCGATCTTCCGGCTGATCTGCGAGCGCATTGCGGCCAATCCGGCGGCGTCGGGCACCTATCCGTTGTTAGATCAGCGCTTGCAGGGCGATGACGAGGACAGCGAGGAGAACCGTATTCTGCAGAAGGTCCGCAAGCTGACGGCATTGGCCGACGGCACTAGCTTGCATGAAGCCGAGGCGGCCTTGCTCAAGGCCCGTGAGCTGATGCAGCGGCACGATGTCGATCCCGGACGAGTCGCCGCGACGTCGGAGATGATCGCGGTGTCGGTGGGGCCGGTCTTCCGGCGGCGCTTGAACCACCATCACATGCTGGCGCTGGTCCTGCAGGATTTTTACGCAGTAAACGTGATTTGGGTGCCATCGCCCCTGCCGGTCGAGGCCGCCGGTGGCAGTGAGGCTGCCGGGGGCAGTGGGTCTGCCGGGGGCGAGCCGGAGTGGGGGATGACCTTGGAGTTGTGCGGACGTGTCCGCGATGTGCGCCTGGCCGGCTATGCGCATGACTACATCACGCGTTACATCGAGCAGTCGTGGCAGGCCTTGCCGGCGGCCATGCGTCGCGGCCAGAATGGCCGACGGGATTTCGCCATGGGCGTGCTCGGGGGCTTTCGCGAGGCACTGGAGGGACAGAATCAACGGCCGGAATGCCGCGCGCTCGTCCGCCAGCAAGACCCCGAACTCAATGCCTTCTACGAACGACGCCATCCGCGCGTGAGTTCGCGCAGCGGCGGCCGCCTGCAACTCAATCACGATCTCGTCAACGCCGGCAAAGATGCCGGCCGGCAACTGCGCATCCGCCCCGGCGTCGACGGCAGCGGCGCCGCCGGCACCGGTGGCCGCCTGCTGCATGAGTGAGGCAAGGACGGGTCAACGGTCCTTTTTTCGCGGTCGGATCGGTCGGATCGGTCGGATCGGATAGGATAGGTGCGTCTGCCATCGGGCCGAACTTGGCCGACCAGACGGCGTGATGCGTCCAAACCAGCTGTGAACCGCAGGAACGCGGTAGTCCTTCAGATGATGGAAAAATAGTTAATGTGCGAAATCTTGTGATGAACACTTGTAATTGCTAACCAATGCTTCCAGGTGTAAATAAGAACTATTCTCTTCTTGTGGAGAAAACTTTTTACACTAACCTGCTCCCATGAAACCGATGCTCTTCACTTTACGGTATCCATGGCACTTGTTCAGCCAGGCAGCCTTTTCTCGTCGCGCATTTCCGCCGCGAAGCGGCCGAAGCGCTGAAAGCGCGACGCATACCAGCCCAGGGCAAGCGGCGCCGAAGGCGCGCGCCGCCCTGGGTGGCGCGCCATATTGGTCCGTGTTCCTCGGCCTCTTTGGCCCCAGTCGGCGCAGCTGACTGGGGCCAAAGAGGCAATGGAATTCATTGATTGCTGCTGCGGGCACGTTTGCGTGTGGCTGTTTGGAGGTCGGGTAAGGTCATGATCCCAGGCGACGGTGCGGGCGGGACGCCCGCACCACGGCCGGGAGACGGGCGCGCGACGCGTACCAGCCCAGGGATAGGGCCCATCCGAAAAGCATAGTTGGGTTTTGCGAGGGGGAGGAAAATACCCTTAAAACCAAACTATGCTTTTCGGACAGGCTCTAGTTAAGCGCCCACGGCGCAGACAAAGGGTTCGGAACTACTGTGTCAAGTCTCTCTTTCTATCACAAGATTTCGCACATTACCGATTGTGTTTGTCAGGCATCCAGTAGTGCCCCTGCGGGGCACGAGTGGCAGGAGAGCATTTTTCCCCAGGCTAAAGCCTGGGGTTAAGCATGGTTAAGCGCCTACGGCGCAGACAAGGGATTCAGAACCACTGCGCCACGTTTCTCTTTCTATCACAAGATTATGCACATTACCAATTTTGGGGTTCACTATACCCGCTACACGTGCTTTGGTGCAGAGTGCCATTACCGGTCGGGCCAGTTTACGAAAGCTGGAAGCCTGATCGGAGGTCGGCAAGGATCTGGTTGATTTCGGCGATGGTTGCTTCGTTGGGGGCGTTATCGGCGTCACCGACCTCAAGATGCACCTTGAAGGTGATGGGGCAGCCTGACTTGCTCTTGATGGCGAGCAGCTGCGGGATCACGTCCCCGAGGTCTTGGATTTCGGATGGTTCCAACATCGCTTCGGCCCACTTGACATTTACCTCGTGGACCTCGCCGCCGCCGCTGAAGCTGCCACGGCCGTAGCCAGCACCCTTGCCGTCGCTTGTTGCGACCTTCAGTTTGACGTTTTGGGCAGATGGATACTCGCATGGCCAGGCGCCTGAAGCCGGGTCCAGCTCCGTGAAACGGGCGTTCAGGGAGGCGGAAATAACGTCAAGGACGGTTTTCCACGGCAGTGTCTGCCCCGATTTCTGCGAAAGAGCCGTAGTCAAGGCCAGTGCAGTCGTTTCGCCGTCGGTCCAGGCGTGCGGCAGATTCTCCGGCAATATTTCCGCAGCGGCAATCATAGCTGGAGGGCGCTGCAACACAGCTTGTGCGGTTAGCACTCCAGTCGGAATCGCCTCGGCCAGGAGGCTAGCCGGGCCATTGGTCAGCCACAGTCGGCCTGCGGCCACGGCCTTGGTCACGGCGTCGTTGACGACTGCCGGTTCGGCCCTTGGAATTGCCAGCGGTTCCATATACCCGTTGTGCTGGTTCTGCACGACACGCCCGCCCTTGAAGTAATCCAGCACATTCTGCACTGTGATCTTGTCGCCAGCCCACAATTCGGGTAGGCGTGTAGGTTCGAGAATATCATGTGGGATCTCTTTGAGTTCGGCCGCCTCTGGCAGAACCAGCTCAAGCGCGGAGTCGGCCATGGCGGCCTCGTCGGGCCGCGCATGCCACCAGGTGCGCACAGAACCATCTGGCCGGGTGAGCTTTAACACAAAGGCGCCGGCCTCACAACCATCGACCAGCGTGTCTGCGATGGCCTGGGCCTTCAACATCTTGGGCAAGTGTGGCATCTGCGCAAAAGCGCCCGAGAGGTCCTTCACTCGTCGACAGGTCTCACCCTCACGCCAGAGATTGTAGGGGCCGTCCGGAAGCAAGGCTTCGGCGGCAATGGAACTGTCCTGTATCCTTGAACGCTTGTCGTTCTTGATGATCGTAAAATGCGGGTCATCGCTGACATTGATCTTGAATGCCTGGACGTCGTTCTTTTCGGAAACCGTGACCACTGTACAGAAGGCCTGCTTCACGGCCTCGGGGATGCGGCCACGCGCCTTGTCAATATTCATGGCGAGGGTTTGCATGCGGGCGATATCGACATTTCCTTCTTTGCCCTGATCCTTCAGGTCCTCGCGCACGACTTCCCATGCCAAATAGTCCCGCACACGGGCGAAAGCGATCTCCAGGCCATCACGCGAGGGCGCAAGGAGAATGACGGCATTGCGATAGACCCGCGGCTTGTCCTTAGTGGTCGTTTCGTCCAAGTAGCGTTGGGCCTCCGCGCTGGGCTTTCCGGAGTCGCTGGCGGCGCCGGGGCCAAGGACGCCGTAGTGGAACTGCCCGTCGTCCTCAATGTCACGGGGCCGCGTCGGCAGCAGATGAACTCGGACGCCGGCAGCGGATGCACCCGCTGTCAGTGCTTTACATTTACCGATCTCGTCCAGGAGTCGGGCGCGGACGCTCTCGTCGCTGATACGGCTTGCGGCCACGGCGTGCATCTGGATCAGGTTCGGCCGATTGCCCAATCGCCACGTATCAGGCAAGTGATTTTCTTCGACAGTCGCGTAACGGTCGTCGAGCCAGAAGCTCGTCTGTGCCCAGCGCGTCAAGCCCTTTTCCATCTCAATTCGGTCGGGGCGATTGGCGGCGATCAGCACCATCAGGTCTCGCGTCCGGGCGCTTTGCCCAATCGGCTGGGAGTGCAGAAAAGTCGCCACGACGGCCTGTTCGATCTCACGGCAATGGAGGCCAACGGAGTCCCGCTGGATGTCCCTGGCCCGGCCGGTTTCGTTCTCAACAATGCCAGTCCACGCCTGTTTCTTGCCTTCATGCTCTTCGGTATCGGCCACGGTCACCAGTTCGCGCATGGCCTCGGAAAGGCCATCATGCTTTGGGGCGGCCAGGAAGACGGCGGGACCCACCAGGGGGCTGTTGTCCCAGCGTTCGGCCTCGCGCAAAGCCAAGGCAAAGGTGCGCAACACACCACGCGTGCGCTGAAAACGGTTCAACTGCGTCCATTTCGCATAGAAGACTTCCGTGAGGTCAGGATGGAAGGGGTAACTTCTGAGGAAGCGTTCTTCGGCTTCCGCGCCTTGCTTCTTGGTCTGTTCGTCGATATCAAAGACGCCCTTCAGCGCCGCCTGCACATGGGCACGGAAAGCGTCCTTGTCCTTGATCGACTCGGGCGTGAAAAACCGGCGCCGCAGCACTTCGGCCACATCTTCCTTGACCACCGGCTCCACGGCCTCTTCGCGCTGACGTTGGAAGATGTCGTAGAGCTCGCCCTGCAGCTGCCGCCCGAAGCTGTCACTCTTCGCGGGGTCGCTGGCCAGCAGGGAGGCCACCACGCAGCAGCGATCGACCTTCGTCGCGGCCTGGGTCAGATACTGGAAGAAATTGACCATGCGGTCGCGCCATTTGCTATCAGCGGAGACTTTTTCCCGGACGTACATCAGGACTTCGTCAATCAGAATCAGTACGCCCAGCCCCTCCTTGACTGGCAATTCCAGCAATTCGGTCAGGACGTTTTCTGCCGGCGCGGTCTCCCGTTCGGCCGCCGACTTTCCGGCATTGAGCACGCGCAGCCCCGCTTCACCTGCCAGCTGCCAAGCCAGAATGCTCCACGGCTGGACGAGTCGCCTGGTGTTCCCCTGCGGATCGCGGGCATCCATGCCGGTCTCCACATCCAACTTATCAAAACACAGCCCGGCCACCCGCGCCTTCGGGGGCTGCTGGCCGACGGCTTCGCAAAACTCGTGGACAGCGGGCAAATCCGGGAGCCCATCGGGATCAACGACCAGATGTCGCAGCGTGATGAGCGTGTGGGTTTTGCCGCCGCCGTAGGTCAGCTCAAGCTGGCGCACTGCCTTGTCGTTCTTGCCCGCCACGCGCAGCACCACGTCCCGCACCAGCTGGCGCAGGTTGTAGGTCGGAAAGGTCAACGCAAAAAAATTCTTCGGGTCCTCATAGATCGGTCGCCGCCCGCCCTGCATCATGACTTCGTAGAGGTCCGCCGCGAACATGTGCAACGGCAACTCGCCGGACTTCAGATCGTCCCGCAAGGCGACCACTTCGTGCCAGCTCTTCCATGGATTTTTAGCCATTTTATTTGATCCTCTCTGCAAGTGCTTTTCGTGTGGCAACGACTTCTCGGCGAAGTGTTTCCGCATCTGGCAACTCGGTGAGATACTTTGAAGCAAAGACCTGGGTCTGGATTCCCGCCGTGGCATACTTTACAACTGTATCATCGCGGTCTCCGCAGAGAATGATGCCGATAGGGTCATTTTCGTCGGGCAGGGTGAGGTGTTCTTTCGCGTAGTTTAGGTAGAGATTCATCTGGCCGGCATCGGCGTGGGTAAAGGCGCCCCGTTTCAGATCAATCAGAACGAGGCAACGCAGAACTCGATGATACAGCAGCAGGTCGATTCGGTACCACGCGGAGCCAACGCGAATTCGTTTTTGCCGGGCCACAAAGGTGAAGTTCGGTCCCATTTCCAGGAGGAACCACTCCAGATGCCGGATCAGCGCCTCTTCCATTTCGTATTCGCTGTACTCGTCCTTGAGGTTCAGAAACTCCAACAGGTACGGGTCGCGAATCTCCTCGTCAACGCTTGTGGCATCTTCGGGGAGTGCCTTCTGACCGCGTGCCAACATGGCTTCCTGCCGTTTAGACTTGGCTGTGCGCTCGAAGAACTGCGTGCTGATCTGGCGGTCAAGCTGCCGAACCGACCAGCCGCCCCGTATGGCCTCACTTTCGTAGAAAACGCGGGCGACTGGCTTGTCAACGGACAACAAGCGCACATAGTGGGACCAAGAGAGCGGGAAAAGCGCCAAGGCGGAAATGGTGTTCGTATCCGGGACCACGGGGGAAGAATCAGATATTCCGGCCGTCGTCTGGAATATTTCTTCCGACGGGGTGCCGGAATTCAGACCCGCTCTCGCCCGCGCCGTCAATTTGCTCGACGGTGTTGAGCAAATCTCCCATTCGAGATAGAATGTCCGCATTCGCTGCAGACTGGGGCGCGAGAATCCACGGCCATAGTGAGCGGTCAGGTCTGCCGACAACTTGAGCATCAGCTCCTCGCCGTACTCCGCCCGCGCCTCGCCGCCTTGCTCGAACTCGACGATGCGGCGGCCGATCTCCCAGTATGTCGCCGTCAAGAGGCTATTGACGGCACGGACCGCCTGGCGTCGTGACTGCTCCAGCAGCGCGCCGATGCCATCGATGAGCGAACCATAGTCGCCGGAAGGGGGAATCTTGCTGATTTGATCCTTGCTCATTCGTCGTTCTCCCGGCCCCAGCTCTTGGCATTGGGCATGAACTCACCCTTCTGCGCGGTCGCGCCTTGCGCGCCGATGTGGTTGCTGAGGCTTTCGAGGAGTGCTCGTTCCTCGCTGCCGCGGTCAGCGAGCTCAATCAGGGACTGGAGGAGGCGGCGGAAGAGCTCATGGCGGCGCAGGCCATTGTCGTCGAGGTATTCATCGACCTTATGGACGTCACCGGCTCGCCAAAGCTGCATCAGCCGATGAACGCGGTCAATCAGCGGAACGGGGCGGCCACTGGGCGCGTCGTAGCCCATGGCCCGGCCTTTGCGCTGTGACCACGTCTTCAGCTTCATCTGACCACCGGAACTGCCCTCGTCCTCGCCGTCTGCAGTATCGTCGTCGTCATCAGCATCGCCGTCGTCATCGTCGGCCTGCTTGGCGCCGGCGTTCTTGGTGCTGATCAAGTCCCAGGTCGCCTCCAGGTCGTGGTCGGAAATGCCACAGGCAGTGGCGTAGAGAATGCAGGCTCCGGCGGGCGCGTCAGCCAACCCGAAGTCATGCCGGTGCAGCAGGTAGTAGGCAGTCGGGCCGTCCATGCGGTCCACTGCCGCCTGATCCGAAGCGTCATCCGTGCCCATCAAGACCTCGCCCACCACAAAATCCACCACCATGCGACGGACATGCACCAGGAATTCGCCAACCGTCATCACTTCACCAGGGTCATTCGCCTTCTTGACCACCGGGTGCTTGCTGTAGGCCTCCAACGCCGGACCCGTCGCCGCCCACACAAAGTCCGGCCCGCGGATCCCCGCGTCCCAAAAGGCCCGCAACTTCTCCGTGATATTCGACCGCATCTCCTCCATAACCCGGTTGTCCCACCCAGGCTTGGCAGTGGCAGGACGCTTCTTGCAGACTATCCACAGGGAGGACGCCAGGGCGGCGGAATTCATGGCGCGCTGACGCGTGCCCATTTCGGTCTTGATTGGCCAACTGCCATCAACGATGAAGCCCGCCCGGATGATCGCCGACACTAACGTGCCCCAGGCATCCGGATGCTTGTGGGCAAAGACGATCACCAGCCGACCATCGGGTTGCAGGCTCTTTTCGCAGGCCACAAAGGCCCGCGCCATCCCGTCCTCGTAGGTCGTTTTGGACTTTTCGGCGTCGCCGCCATGCCTGCTGGAGTCATCGATCAACTCGCCGTCATTGGCCTCGGAGTCCCATTTGGGCGACGTCGCTGCCGCGAAAACTGACGATGGGTCAAGCCGGGTGCCATGCACTATCCGCTTGATCCAAACATAGAAGAAATCCATGCAATCGGAATAGGGAATGGCATCGTAATACGGCGGGTCAGTGACGATCGCATCAAGCAACCGTTCATCCTGCGCCTGAGTCGCTGATTGGCGTGTAACGGTTGGAGCGGGGGAAGCGTTATAGGCAATCAGAGCCGTCTCAATATATCTGGTGACCCATTCGAGCTGAGCAAAAATAGAACCACCCACTTCATTAATCGTGGCTAGTTCCGCAATGTCCCAAGTAATCGGAAGAGCGAAACGAGCAAAAGTGTGACCAATAAGTTCGCGCCCATTGTGCCACGTACAGATTACTGAGCTATAGTCGGCGGTTTTATCGAAGAGCACCGTCAGAAAAGCCGCGACTGCCTCGCGCCATTCGGGTGGTAAAGCCGCATCGCTGGTGGCAGTGACGCCCCGTATCTGCCGCACCAGCGTCCCTAGTGCCAGCAGCTGCCGCGAGGTGTACAACTTTTGCCACTGGTCCAAACCGTAAATATGCACTGTGAATGGGGACCCGCCTCCGGCCCGGCTGCCACCAGCTGCGATGGGTTCTGTTGGCAGGCCGAAGGGGACATCTTTGAAGACGCGTTCCAGTTCGGCTTCGGCGCGCTTTGCGCAATCGATTTCGTGTTGTGTGGGCAGTCGGTAGGCCTTGCTGGTTTGGCTTTCAGTGACCACGGCCGTGGCGAGCATGCCCAGCCGGCCGGCCTTGCCCTCGAAGCGGATATCCTCCGTGGTCATAATGGTGTCGCAGCAGGGGCATTTGGCGCCGGCTTTGGACATGGTGCCGGCGCCGCTGCGCTTGTCATTTTCGCGGCGCTGGGCGGCATTGCCGCCCTGTAGCGGCACGTTGTCATCAATGCCGAACTCCACGCCGCTGCGGTCGCGATTGGGCTGCATGGTCAGCAGCACGCGTTTGCCGTCTTTTTTGCAGAGCCAGCGGGTCTTGAGCAAGGGCACGGTGGCCCGGCAGTTTTTGCAGGTGACGGTGCGCGCCCACAGGTAGGCCACGGTCGGCTTGGCCACCCAGCGCGGATTGCGCGGTTGGGCGAGGTACTCCGCGGAAAATTCCGCATTGAGCGCGTCGATATCCGGCGTGCCATCGGCCTTCAGTGGCACCAGGCGCATATCCTGCGGCTCGTAGGCCACCGGCGAAGCCATCAGCGTTTCGAAATCGGCGTAGGTCGGGTAGAAGGGCGCCAACTCCTTGCGCGCTTCGCTCAGCACCCAGCGCCCCCAGGCGCGCACATGCCAGGCCAAATCCGCCTTGGGCGCGCGGCCGGAGTCCGCCTTGTCCCAAAAACTGGGCTGGCGTGATTCCTCCGCCAGCTGCTTCTTGGTCTTCTTCGTGCGACCGACGAGGTGGGAATGGGCCTGATAAAAGTCGGCCATGAACGCCTCGTCCTTGAGGATGAAATCCGGCAACGGGTGCGTCTTGCCAGCCAGCTTCTGCGGATATTCAAGCGTGCACTTAAGGATGAACCAGGCGACCGGATTGATGTCCACCGCCGTCGCCTCACAGCCAAGCCGCATGGCCTCCAACGGTATCGCCCCGCCGCCCGCAAAGGGGTCCAACACCTTCGGCACCCGGCCACCATGGGCCTTGCGGATTTCATCCCGAAACCACTGCAGCTCCTTCTCACGCTGGGCGACGAGGTCACGGTGCTCTTGCAGTTTCTTCTTGCCACCGGATTTCGGCTCGGTGCCGATCCATTTCAAAATGCCGCCAGCGACATCATCCTCCACGACCTCGTGCATCTTGCCATCGGACTTTTTTTTGCGACTGGTCTTTTCCACCACTACGCCGCCGATGCGCTCGCATAACTCGCGGCGCAGCTCCGGCGTCCCCGGATCAGGCAACAAGGTCGCCAACAACGCCGCCCGACACGCCGCCAACGGCCGCCGCGCCGGCCAAATGTGCAGCGTCGATATATGACCATGCCGCACATTCTTCTCATGCACCGACGTCAACGACGCCTGCTTCAAGGGAAACGCCTGCTCAATAAGGCGAGGTGTGTCTGCCATGCTATGCAATCTCCCGGTCATCATTGGAATGTTTTGTCAGCCAATTGCATGGAATATATTGCCCGCAGATGACGCAGAAATAAATAATCTGCGAAAGCTGCGGATATGCCCATCCAAACGGCGCTAGTATGGCATGCGCGCCGGCATGACTGGCCGGTGTCGCGCGTTTTGCATCGTATGATCGCAGCCCATAAAGGGGTCGGGCCGAAAAAAGCAAGAGCCACCTCGTTGCCAAGGCGGCTCTGCGCCCGTTCGCCGAGGCTACTAGGGTTGGTATTGATGGCGTACTCTATAGCGTCCAGGCCAATTTGCCTGCACCGCGAGCCCATGAATGCCGAAAAACGTATAATCCTGAGCCTATTCATGTATCAGTCCTCCCCCGCCGCGTTTATCTGTTGTTCAGATATTCGCACCCCGCTGTTCTCAGCCGTGGCGGTGATCGTCCGGGTGACAGTCTGGCACTTGGTGAAGGGCCGGACGAGGAGTTTGGCAAAGGGGTCCTGCACGCGTACGAGTTGCGGGGTCGGCGTGGCGCAGTGGTAGGCCACGTAGAGCCAGTATTCGCCGCGCAGATTGCAGGCGCGGGCCCATTCGTTGTCGGTGACCTCAATTTCGCCGGTGGCGGCGCGGCCTTTGACCTCAATGCAGCGGCGTTCGTCGCCGGGGCGGAGCGACAGCACGTCAAAGCCCGGGTGTTCCGGCAGTCCGGCCGCGCGCGCGAGTTCCGGCGTGTGGACAAAACGCACTGTTGCTCCTGCGGTTTCTTCGCAGGCCTTGACCAGATTCATGGCGATCATCTCGACATTGGCGTCCAGTCGTTCCCGGTCGGCCTGGGCGCCTGACGGCACCACCAGAGCGTGGGCGATGTAATCAATGCTGCCGGGAACAATCAGTTCAGGCTCGCGGCGAATGACTGCCAGGGACCGGTCACGACGGGCGCGGAGCTCGCGCTGCTGCTCTTTGATCCGCGACAACTCGGCGGCGGCGCCCTGGTTGCCCTCGCGTGCTTTTGGGGTGAGTTTAGCGCGCGTGGCGGCCAACTCGGCCTCCTGATAATCGAAGCCGCGATCGACAAATGTTTCGCGGTCCGGCATAGCTGCCGTCATCCGCTCACGGCGGTCAACGGCCATGCTGCGGCAGACCCGCTCCATGAGATAGGCGCCAGCCTGGTCTTGCAATGCCCTGGCTGCCACTGCCAGGCGCTGCGCCTGAGCAGGCAGGCCTTCGCCGCCACGCAGGAGCAGCAGGTGCTCCACGGGGCACAGCGCAATATCCGCGCCTTCGGTCTGGCGCACGCCAACGAGCCGGCAGATGACGGTTTCCTCCTGGGCTAGTTCGCCGAGCTCCGGGTCGGCCTTGCGCACCACAGTCAGGCGGGCCACATGGAACAGGTAGGGCTTGTCAGTCGTGGGGTCGACGAAGACGGCGCCGCGCAGGGCATCACGCCCGAGCCGCACACGCACCAGCTCCCGGAAGCGCTCAAAAACCGGTTCGCCGGGATGCATCCAGATGCAAGACGCCCGGTCGGCCGGACGAAGGACCGAAAGGTGGCGCGGCATGTCGGCCGGATAGCTGTCCATCACCTCAAACAATGGGTCGGCAGCGCCTTTGCCAGCCGAGACGAAGTTGAAGGTCTCGCCCAGATCGCCATCGAGCCCGATGCCAAGCTGCGGGGCGGCGCCTTCGACAAAACGACGGACGTAGCCGGGGAGCAGGCGGAAGAATAGCTCGTGATCAAGGCCCTCGCGCAACCGCGGCAGCTCCTTCTTGACATCGCCGCCATCGCCGTAGAGTCGCCGCTCTGTCTCCTCAATGGCCTTCACCTGTTCTTTGCTGAGCTGTCCATCAAGCTCCTTGGCGACCGCATCCGCGCCGTCCGCGAGAGCGCGTTCCATGTACTGCTTGATGGATACGCCGGCAAAAATGCGGCCAATGCTATCAAAGACCTTGTCGGACTTCAGCTGTTTGCGGATTTTTTCAAGCTTGTCAAGCAGGGTCTTGAGTACCCGTCCCTCGCGGGTGGCCGGTGCCACGAGGTTGACGATGACGACGGGGTCGTGTTTTTGGCCATAGCGATGAATACGCCCCATGCGCTGTTCCAGCCGCGCGGGATTCCACGGAATGTCATAGTTCACCATGATCCAGCAGAACTGGAGGTTGACGCCCTCGGCGGCGGCATCGGTACACACCATCAGCCGGGCACCGCCTTTCTCGACGGGCATACGGAAGCGCTCAATTTGCTGCTGCCGATCCCGGTAATGCATGCCGCCATGAATGTGGGCGATGTGCTCCGCATAGCCCAGCCCGCCAAGACGACGCTCCAAAAAGACCATGGTGTCACGATGTTCGGTGAAGATGAGCATCTTCTCATGGGAATAGCGGCTGTCCGTAAGCAATTCGCGCAATTTGTCAAACTTGGACTCGACGCCGGCATTGTACACCTGCTGCGCCAGCTGGAGCAGGGCGACGACCTGCTCCCGCTCGGCGACCAATTCGGCCAGCGACTCGGCAATCACGCCGCCGAGCAGGATGTCCTCAGCGGCTTCGTTTTCTTCGCGGTCATTGCTTCCGCTTTCCTCGTCGGCCGCTTTTGCGTCAAAGACGTCGGCGTCGTCCTTGATGCGGCGTTGCAAGGTCAGCAGCTGTTCAATGCTCAGTCGGCCGGCTTGGATGTCAGCGATCACCAGGTCCAGTTTGGCGATGCGGCGTTCGAAGGAACAGAGCAGCGCGTAGGTGGAGCTGGCGAGACGGCGTTGGAATACGCCCATGGCCAGTCGCGCGGCGGACTGGTTGAGTACTTTCGCTTTATTGTACACATGGCGCAGGTACTCGGTGGTTTCGTCGTAGAGTCGTTGCTCGCCAATTTCGTCTGGCGACAGATCATAACCCAGGGTGTCGCACTGACGGACGGGATAGAGGGGCTGACCATCCAAGCGAAGCATTTCCTCCTTGGTGCGGCGTATGAAATAGTGTTTCTGGTGGTCGGCGGGAAAGTGTTCGAAGGCTTCCGGGGTACTCAGGACTTCTGGCTCCAGCAAACGCCATAGGGCGTAGTAGGGATAATCTTTGCCCATGTGCGGAGTGGCCGTCAGTAACAACAGGTGATGCGCGTGCCAGGGCAGCTGCCAGCCTTTGTCGCCCGTGTAGACACCCGCGATGGCTTCAGCAAGCTGGTAACGGCCGGTCTTGCGCACGCGCAAATCGGCACCTCGATCACATGACAGTTTGTGAGCCTCATCAAAAACCACCAGTTCGTAAGGCGCCACCGACTCCTCCGTCAGCCTGGCGAAGACGTTGTCGCCCGCCAAGGTGTCGACGCTGACGATAACCCTGTCGCTACCAGAACCGGTGAAGGGATTGCCGTTCTTGGCGTCCTGCCCACTGACGATGCGAAATGGCAGGTTGAAAAGCAGTTGCAGCTCCGTTTGCCAGTTGCCGACCAGCCCTGCTGGTGGCACGATCAGCACCCGAGACAGTAGGCGCCGAGAGAGCATCTCGCGCACATACAATCCGGTCATGATGGTCTTGCCCGCACCCGCGTCGTCAGCCAACAAAAAACGCAGCCGCGCCTGGGGCAACATGCGATCATACACCGCAATGCGCTGGTGCGGCAAGGGGTCAATACTGGATATCTCCGTGGCAAACGTCGGATTGGCCAGATGGCCAAAGGAAAGGCGCTCGCCCTCAACCAATACCCGGACCAACTCCGGCCTAGCTGTGAAATCCAGCAACGGCGCCTCGGCCGCGTAGGGCAGCGGTTCGGGCTCAGCAAGCTCAATGCCATGGCCAGCTTCGTCGATGCCGTATTCATTCTTACTGAGGTCCAGCAAGGCTTGCCAGGACAGTTGCGATGGCCGCGCCTTGCCGTTTTCCCAACGATTGACGGTGGGAAACGACACGCCTAGGCGCTCCGCCAGGCCGACTTGCGTCAGGCCCAGCCGGACACGGAGATTCTTGATCCGCTCCGGATAGTCTTCTGTCAGTCTTTCCGCCATCTCTTGCCGCCGCTGCCTCCTGTAAATCAAGCTGTTTGGAAAAGACTATATCATTTGCTATAATCGCTTGCAACTTGTCACCGTGGGCATGTCTCAAAAAAGAGCGGGGGCTAACTGGCAGTTCAGAAAGCAATTGATGACTGTAGGGCGCCTTGGTCGTGGTTATGCATGGTGCGGCTCTCCGGGCCGCATCTGGGCGATCGGGTGGCGTGGCATAGTGCACGTTTTACCCGCAGATAACGAGTGCGCCAGGTAGGGGCGGGCCTGTGTGTCCGCCCTTGTTTTTCTCACGCGAAGGCGCTCTTTTTGTCTCACGCGAAGGCGCGAAGGCGCGAAGAAGAATGGCGTCGTGTCTTACCGCTGGCGCGGCAAGTCACGCCGCCGATAGGAAGGCGCGAGGGGGATTTTTTCTCACGCGAAGGCGCTCTTTTTGTCTCACGCGAAGGCGCGAAGGCGCGAAGAAGAATGGCGTCGTGTCTTGCCGCTCGCGCGGCGTAAGCGTTCGCTCAGCCCATATTCCCGGGTGTGTTTCGCGTGATGTCATTGGCCCCTGAACGCGAAAAGCCCCGGTCCGCGTGAGGTCGTGCAGGGCGTGTCAATCGACGATACGGCGGAATGTGCTGGGAGCGTGTCAATCGACTATTTGGGCGGCGTCTTTGAAATTGATGAATTGTACGTCGTCGCTGACGGGTGTCATATCACCGCCATAGACGACAAAGCCGCCGGTGAATTTTGGCGATAGCTTGCGCAGTTTGCGGATATTGGCGGCGAAGTCCTTGTTCCAGGTCATTGCACCTTTGATTTCGGTGGGGATCAGCTGGTCGGGTGATTTTCGGAACAGGAGGTCGACTTCGGTGCCGGCGGAGTCGCGGAAGAAGTACAGATCGGGTTCTCTGCCGGCATTGTAGCGTGCTTTCAGCGCCTCGAGGACCACCATATTTTCGAACAGCCCGCCGAAGAGGGGGTCGCGGGCAACTTGCGTCGCTTCGCGGATGCCGAGAAGCCAGGCCACCAGGCCGATTTCGGTGAAGTAGAGCTTTTGGCTTTTGAGCAGGCGCTTGCCGAAATTTTCGTAGTAACACGGCAGGCGGAAAATGATGAAGCTGGCTTCCAGTACTGAAAGCCAGGCGGCGATCGTTGGTGAAGATACCCCGACGTCGTTTGCCAGGGAGTTGAGGTTCAGCAGTTGGCCGCAACGACCGGCCAGCAGTTTTATGAAGGTCTCAAACGCGCTGAGATTGTTCAGGTTGGCTATTTGCCTGACATCTTTGTCGACGTAAGTGGCGAAATAGTCGCTGTAGAGGGTGTGGGGTTCCAGCGCAGTACTGTAGGCGCGCGGCATGAAGCCCTTGAAGAGATATTCGTCGCGATCCAGGGTGATGCCGGCCATGTGCAGCTCTTGGATGGATAGTGGCAGCAAGCGCAATAGGCCGGTACGTCCGGCCAGTGACTGCGAGATGCCGGCGTTGAGTTGCGGCTGATGACTTCCGGTAAGCAGGTACTGGCCATTCTTGCCGGATTCATCGACAATGGTTTGTATGTAGCTCAACAGCTGCGGCACCCGCTGAATTTCGTCAAAGATGACTGGAGCTGGATAGGCCTGCAAAAACGCCCTGGCGTCGTTATCAGCAAGGGCGCGGAGATCGGGGCTTTCCAGGTTGACGTAGGGTAAATCCGGAAAAGTGGCCCGGGCCAAGGTGGTTTTTCCCGACTGGCGGGGGCCAGTGATGGTGACGACGGGATAACTCGCCCAGAGGCGCAAGAGTTGTTTTTGGATCAATCGTGGGATCATGTCGGGCCTCCATCATGCTTGACGGAGAAGAAGATAGGCTCCATTTTTACAAATTCAAGGCGGCACCTTAAATCTGTAAGAGCGAGAATGGGTGGGCAATGGCAGCGCCTAGATGGGGAGGGCGCTTGGCAGGCCGAAGGCGCTTTTTTTTCTCACGCGAAGGCGCGAAGGCACGAAGAAGACGGAAGACAAAGGCAAAGAAGAATGGCTGCGTGAAGTGCCACGTTGTGGCACTTCACGCAGCCGGTGGGTTGTTGGTAGGAATGGGGTTACTCTTGCCGGCCGGTGACATCGATTTCGTGGATGGACCAGTAGTAGGGGTCGACGGCGTCGGTGAGGGTGATTTTGAGCATGCGGGCTTTATTGGGTAGGAGCGGGATGGTGGTGATGGCGTTTTCGCCGTGGCCCATGCCGACGGGGCCGTCCCAGTTTTTGCCGTCGGTGGAGACATCGACGCGGAAGCCGCGCGGGAAGTCGTTGGCGGAGCGGGTGGCATTGAGGGTGATGCTGCGCAGTTGGTATTCGGCGCCGAGGTCGATGGCGAACCAGCAGCCGGGGCGTTGTGGTCCGGCGCTATCCCAGCGGGAATTGGTGTCGCCGTCGATGGCTTTAGCGAGGGCGCCGGGGTTTTTGTCAGCGGAGAGCTTCCAGGCGCTGCGGTCGAGATTACTGCTGGCGGCGAACTCGGGTACGCCATTGACTTGCAGGCGAGTGATGGACCAGAAGTAGTTGCGTTGGGCGGTTTGTTCGATACGGATGTAGCGGCCGTAGGCGTTGGTGGGTTTGATGGTGAGCTGTTTTTCGGTGCCTTTGCCGGAAGCGACGGGCTGGCCCCAGTCGCCTTCGGGGAGGAGCGAGGCGAAGACGCGGAATTCGGTGGGGTAGTCTTGGCCGGTGTCGCCGGCATCGAGGAAGATGGATTCGATGGCGGTTTCGTAGCCGAGGTCGATTTCGAGCCACTCGTCGCCTTTTTGGTGGGTGCCGGAGGTCCAGCGGGTGGCGCGGTTGCTGTCGAGGGCATTTTTGAGACTGTTGGTGCCGTGTGAGGCTTTGAGTTTCATGCTGGCGCCGCTGAGGCCGTTCATGATTTTGGTGGCGGCGATGACGGCTTCGTTGCTGAGATCGGGGTCTTTGCGGAAGTCGAGGGCCATTTTCATGGCATCGGGGTGAATGAGATCGCCGAGGCCTTTGAGGAGGGACTGTTTTTCCTGTGGGCCCTGAACGAGATCGAAAGCCTCGCGGTACATAGCGAGGGTATCGCGCATGGGGCGTTTGCTGGGCATAGCGAGCATACGTGCGTAGCCGCGGAGGGCGAGGACGCGGTGGGCCAGACTGGCCTGTTGGTCGCGGCTGAGGGTCTGGAGGTTCGCCAGCGGCGTGGTGTCTGGCCAGTCGCAGAGTGCGAGGATGGCGGCGCGCTTGACGCCGGCGTCGTCGGAGCGGGTGTCGGTGATGATGAGCGGCAGACTGTCGGCGTGGGCGAGCTTGCCCATCGCGTTGAGGAAGGCGATGCGCGTGGGCGCCGGGGGATTTTTGCCGAGGGCGGCAGCGAGTAGCGCCGGCGTGGCGGCCGGATCGGCAGCGCGGCGGTTGACGGCGACGAGGATGCCTTCCAGGCGGGTGCGGTCGGCGGCGCTGTCAACGGCGGCAATGAGATCGATGAGCGCAGTGCTGTCGGAGACGTTGGCGACAATGGCCAGCGCGGCGATGGCTTCTTTGCGGATGGCCTTGTTGTCGTCTTTGGCGGCCTGCAGGAGCATGGCGATGCTGGCGCGGTCGATACGGCTGCCCATGGCGCCGAAGAGCTCGGCGCGGACTTTTTCGGGCAGACTATTGTCGGCAGCGAGCGTGCGGATAGCGTCGTCGACGCCGGCGGCATTGAGGAAAGCGAGACTGCGACGAGCGCGGTTTTGTTTGGCGTCGCCGTTGCTGGCCAGGTCGGCGAGTGGGCGGACGGCCTTGGCGCTGCCGCAGGCGGCGACGGCGTCAATGGCGGCGTTGCTGATATCGTCGTTATCGTGGCTCATGGCTTGGATGACCAGGTCTTCGAGAGCGGTGGCGCGGGCTTTGGCGATGGCGCCGATGACGAGGGCGGCGGCGCCGGGTGGCAGATCGTTGAGTTGGGCGGCAGACGTGGCCAGTGCTTCCGGGAGGTCGACGAGGGCTTCGGCGGCGGCGCGTTGCAGACGCAGGTCGTCGCTGCGCAGGGCATTGTGGATGACGGGCAGGGCGGCATTGCCGCGGGCCTGGCTGAGGCCGATGATGGCGCTGCCGCGGAGGGACGGGGTGGCAGCCGGGTGGTCGAGGACGGCCTGGGCGACGGCGGCCTGTTCGTCGCCGCTGATGCTGTCGATGAGCTCAATCAGGCCCAGGAGGACGGGCAGGGGCGCGGCGCTGGGTGCGAGCGCGGCGATGAGGGCGCGAGCGGCGTCACTGCCGCCGATTTGGCCGAGGGCGGCCGCGGCTGCGGCCGCGTGTTCGGGTTCAGTGAGCAGCTTGCTGATGGCGGGCACGGCGGCGCGGGTTTGGCGGTAGCCCAGGACGGCGGCGACGGCGGCGCTTTGGGCGCCGGCTTTGGGCAGGGCGGCGATGAGCGCCTGGTCGGCGATGGCGCCGGGGAGGCGTTGCAGAGCGTAGAGGGCCATCGTGCTGCAGCTGCCGTGCTCGTCGTCGCCAGCGGCGTTGATTTGGCTGGCGATGGCGGGTATTTCGCTGTCGCCGCCGATGCGTGAGAGCTGGCGGAGGGCGATGCAGCGGAGATCGCTGCTGGATGCGGGCCGGAGCAGCGCGGCGAGGCGGGTGGCGAGATCGCGGGCGTCGCTGCGTTTGGCGGGGTCCATGGCTTCATTGACGAGCGCTTCGACCTGGCGGAGAGGGCGGTCGGCGGCGCCGTCGCGGTACTGACTGAGATCGGCGAAGATAGCATCGAGACCGCGGTTGCGGCCGGTGGCGGCGGACTGCTGGTAGTACGCGTCGTCGAGCTGGCTGCTGGGGCGGTCGTCGCAGACGACGTCGCCGGCGCAGTATTGCATGGCGTCGAGGAGCACCTGGAGGGTGGCGGGGTCCCAGAAAGTGTCATGGCGGTGGCCGAAGCTCAGGTAGAAGACACGGCCTTCGCCGTAGCGTTTGAGCCAGGCGAGGGCGAAGTCGCCGTCATCGCGGCGGATTTGGTCGCCTTTATTCATGTTGGTGTTAGCGGTGTCGAGGCGCATAAGGACGCGTTGGCGGTCGCGGGAGTAGGGTTCCTTGACCTGGTAGATTTCCTCGTTGATACGGAAATTGCGGCCGCGGTAGGCGCGCAGGAGGGGGTGGCCGGGGTCGACGAGTTCGGCGCCGACGCTTTCGCTCCAGGGGTGGAGATTGAAGTAGCCGCCGAGCAGGTCGCCGTATTCGGGCCATTTATAGAACGCGTCGATAGCGGCGTGGATAGCGAGAACGCCCTTGCCGTTGCGGGCGAAGTCGAGGAGGCCATTACGGAGACGCAGTTCGCGTTGTTGGGCGGCCTGGCGTTGAGGGCCTTCGGGGAGCGTTTCGGGGTCGACATTGCCGAGGGGTTCGCGGCCGGTATTGTTATTGAGGACGATGACGTCGAACTGCTTGAGGTTTTCGGGTTCGAAGACAGCCGGGTCGGTGCTGACGCTGGTGACGGTGAAAGCGCCGCTATGTTCGCCGAGGATGGTCAGTGCCTGGTTGGCGAAGGGGATGGACGTGTGGTAGAAGGTCTCGGTTTCGCAGTAGATCAGGACTTTTCGTGGCTGCGCGGGCTTGACGTAGAGATTGGCGGGCATGGCGGCGCGCATGCGGGCGATGTCGGCTTCGGTGGGCTGTGGGCGATTGTCTTGGGCGCAAAGCGTGGCGGCGGCCGCGAGGGCGGCGACGCAGCTGAAGATACGCAGAGAGTGTTTCATGACTAAATCCTATAGGGTAGTGCCGGGTACTGCCGGGGAGGTGACGTGTTTTGCCGAGTCCAACTTGTCGTTAATCAGACGATCCACGGTGCGCGGGCGGGCTTGTGGATGAGCCGGTCGGCTTCGGGGTCGTTGACGAAGTGTTCCTTGACGGGGTCCCAGTGCAGCGTGCGGTTCAGGCGGTAGCAGATGATGCCGAGGTGGCAGACCGTGGAGCTGCGGTGGCCGATTTCCGGCGTGCAGATGCAGTCCTGGCGGTTGCGGATGCAGGAGAACCAGTTATCGAAATGGCTGCGGCTCTCGTAGAGACGGATGTCATTGATGCCCCACTTGGTGCGGATGAGTTCTTCGGGTTCGGTGTAGAGATAGCCGCGGTTGACGCAGACGCGGCCTTTTTCGCCGATGATTTCGAGGCCGGCTTCGGCGGGCTGAGCGCCGCCGCGGACCATCTGGGTGCCATTGGCATAGACGTAGGTGAGGCGTTTGAACTCGGATTCGCGTGGGGGGATGATGGTGACGGGGCCGGAGTCGTCCATGCCGAGGGCCCACTGGGCGATATCGAAGTGGTGGGCGCCCCAGTCGGTCATGCCGCCGCCGTCGAAGTCGGAATAGCGGCGCCAGGCGGGGAAGACGGCCCAGTTATCGAAGGGGCAGAGTTCGGCGTGGTAGGGTCGCCATGGCGCGGGGCCGAGCCACATATCCCAGTCGATGCTGGGTGGCGTGGGCTGTGCGGGCAGATAGCAGGGGCCGGAGGGATCGGCGACGTTGTTGACGAAGATGGTCTTGACCTTGCCGATGCGGCCATTGCGGACGAGCTCGCAGGCCAGGCGGAATTTCTGGTCGGAGCGTTGTTGACTGCCATTTTGGTAGACGATGTGGTGATGGCGGGCGGCGCGGATGATTGCCTGGCCTTCGTGGATGGACAGGGTCATGGGCTTTTCGCAATAGACGTCCTTGCCGGCCTGGCAGGCCAGGACGCTCTGGGCGGCGTGCCAGTGGGTGGGGGTGGCGATGAGCACGGCGTCGATGTCATTGCGGTCGAGAATGCGGCGGAAATCGCCGTAGGTATCGCAGCCGCCGTAGTCTTTGCCGAGGCGGTCGCGATAGCGGTCGTCGACAATTTTATGGGCTTTGCCGAGGCGGATGGATTCGACATCGCAGAGGGCGCTGATGCGGACGTCGGGGCGGCCGAGGAGGCCATGGATGTGCCCCATGCACATTTTGCCGATGCCGATGACGCCGAGGTTGATGCGATTTGACGGCGCGCTGTGGGCGTTGTGGCAGCTAAGCAAGGCGGGGACGGCGGCGGCGCCGGCGAGAGCGCCACTGCTTTTGAGGAAATCACGGCGATTCAGATGCATGATGACCGGTCCTTTGTCTGCGTGTTTGGCGAATTCATCGGGCAAAAACTGGTATTACAGCTGCCGGTTGCGGAAGTGCGGCGACAGTGTGAGGATGGCGGCGCCGACGGCTGCCCAGCAGAGCGTAAGCAATGAGTTGATAACGGGTATGCTGCCGACGACATTGGCGGGCGTGGCGTCGAAGGCAGTAAAGAGCGCGGCGGTGACGGCGTCGCGCATGCCGATGCCGCCGGGCGTGAGGGGGATGAGTGCGGACACATTGCTGATCTGGGTGCTGAGGAGGTAGTGGATGAAGGCCATGTGCTCTTCGAGGCAGGCCCGGCCAATGCAGAACAGGGCCACGCCGAGGATGAAATGGACCACGACGGATATGCCCAGCGCATTCAGGAGGGCGATGGGCTGTGCGCGATAGAGGTCGAGGCCCGTGGCCAGTTTGCTGAAGATGGCGACGATGGCGGTGGGGAGGCGGCGCGCGGCCCAGCCCGTCAGTGCTGCGCAGGGCCGCCAGCGCATGAGCTGTGCGCGGAACAGCAGCACGGCGTAGAGCACGGCGAGGCCGACGGCGCCGGCGAAGATGATGACGATGGTCAAGGCCAGCAGTGGCTGGGCGAAGACGAGGGCGCGGTGTCTGACGAGCATATAGGCGCTGGCGGCAGTGCCGATGACGATCAGGCCGGCCAGGCCGAGAATGCGGTCGATGATGATGCTGAGGACGGCTTCGGTGCCGCGGCCCTGGCTGTATTTGAGGACGTAGCCCATCTTGAGCAGGTCGCCGCTAGCGGCGCCAGGGACGACCGAGCAGAAGAAATGGCCGACGATGGTGAGCTTGAGACTGAGGCCGTAGCCGATGTGGACGCCTTGCACGCGCAGGAGGGCGATCCAGCGGTAGGCGCCGAGAAAATGGGTCGCGCCCAGCAGAGCCAAGGCGATGAGCAGGGGCCAGGGGCTGGCGGAGCGGAGGACGCCGCTGAGGTCGGCGTCCGTACGGGATATGGTCAGGTACAAAAGCAACGCTGCGAGGGCGATGCCGCCGAGACGCAGGACCCAGCCGAGGGCGCGGCGGGTTGGCGACGGGCCAGCGTTGCCGGCAGTGCCGGGGGGGCGGCTGGCGGTGGCATTGCGGCTGGCGGCGGCGTCATTCATGGCCATGCCTTGGGCTGGGGGCTGCGGCCGCGGCGAGGAGTTGTCGCCGTGGCCTGTGGGGGTGTGGGGGTGTGGCGATTATTTATCGCCGTAGCCTTTGGGGTGTGCGCAGCGCCATTTCCAAGCGGAGGCGACGATGGACTCGATGTCTTCGAACTGTGGTTTCCAGCCCAGGGTGGCGCGGGCGGCGCTGGAGTCGCTAATGAGTCGGGCGGGGTCGCCGGGGCGGCGTTCGGCGTATTCGACCTTGAAGTCCTTGCCGGTGACGGCGCGGACGGTGTCGATGACGGCTTTGACGCTGTGGCCCTGACCGGAGCCAAGGTTGAAGGCGCCGGAGTCGTGATTTTCGAGGGCGAGGAGGTGCGCCTGGGCGAGGTCGAGGACGTGGATGTAGTCGCGGATGCAGGTGCCGTCGGGGGTATCGTAGTCGGTGCCGAAGACGCTGATTTTTTCGCGTTTGCCTTCAGCGGCCTGCATGATGAGTGGAATGAGGTGGGTTTCGGGGCTGTGGTCCTCGCCGTATTTCTCGGTGGCACCGGCGGCATTGAAGTAGCGCAGGGCGGTGTACTGGAGGCCTTTGAGAGCGTGGAACCAGCCGAGAATTTTTTCGAACATGAGTTTTGATTCGCCGTAGGCGTTGATGGGCTGTTTGACTTCGGCCTCGGTGATGGGGATGTTTTTGGGCATGCCATAGACGGCGGCGGTGCTGGAGAAGACGATTTTGCGCACGCCGTGTTTGACGGCGGCTTCGGCGAGATTGATGCCGTTGCCGACGTTGTTGGCGAAGTATTTGCCGGGCAGTTTCATGGACTCGCCGACTTCGATGAAGGCGGCGAAGTGGATGATGCCCTCGGGTTTGGCGGTGGCGATGGCGTCGTCGAGGGTCGTAGCGTCGGCGAGGTTGCCCTGGATGAAATGGGCGCGGGGGTCGACGGCGGTGCGATGGCCGTTGAGGAGGGCGTCGTAGACGGTGACTTCGTGGCCGTGGTTGAGGAGGTACTCGGTGGTGCAGCTGCCGATATAGCCGGCACCGCCGGCGACAAAGATACGCATGGCTCAGATTCCTTCGCGTGGTTGTTTTGGCCCGTTGTTGGCGTTGTGCTCGGGCAGACCAGCGCCAGCGGCGGTGGCCTGTGGGGAGTGGAAGACGAAGAGGGTGACTTCTGGCGGCGCGAGGAAGCGCAGTGGCGGACCCCAGACGCCGCTGCCGCGGCTGACGTAGAATCTCATGCCTTCGGCGAACTGATGCAAGCGGCCGGGGCGCCAGCGGTGGGCGAGATTGACGACGAAATTGAAGGGAACGATTTGGCCGCCGTGGCTGTGGCCGGAGAGCTGCAGATCGAAGAAAGTCCGGGCCTGAATGTCGGGTGCGGGCTGGTGTTTGAGGAGGACCTTGAAGATGCCTGGGGCGGTGGAGGCGTTGGCCAGGCCGGCATAGAGGTCGCCGGCTTGCAGGCCGTTGCGGCGATAGACGGCGGGGTCGTCGACGCCGTAGAGCCAGAGCCAGTCGTCAATGAGGGTGCCGTTCTGCCGGAGGAGAGTCATGTTGGCTTCTTGGTGGAAGCGAATGCTTTCGTCGAGGCCGTTGTAGGCTTCGTGGTTGCCGAGGACGGCGTAGCTGCCTTTGGCGGCGCTGGCGGCGCCGAGGGCGATGGCCATGCGGTGTTCGCGGGGGCCGCTGCCGTCAATGAGATCGCCGGTGCCGACCAGGACGTCCGGCTGGGCTTCGCGAGCGAGGCGGATAATGCGCTTGAGCATATAATCATCGAGGCTCGGGCCGATGTGGACATCGGAGATCTGCAGGAGCTTGAAGCCGTCGGCGGCGACGGGGACTTTGTCGCTGACGATGCTCACTTCCCTGATGCGGATGAGCCGTGCTTCGATGCTGCCCCAGATGGTGGCGAAGGCGACGAAGCCCAGGGCGCTGTAGGCGGCGGCGCGTGGCGAGAAGCAGTAGCGCATGATATCACGGGCGCTGTCAGTGCTGGCGGCGCGGTGCAGCCATAGGCGCCAGGTGAGCAGCGAGAGATCCCACAGGTCGGTGAGTAGGAAGGCGGCAGCCAGCCAAAAACTCCAGGCCAGCCAGAGCCAGGCGATGAGCTCCAGCGCGCGTGGGGCGTTGCTGTGGCCACGGAAGGCCAAGCGCATGAGCAGCGGCAACAGCGCCATGAATACCATGGCAAGCAGCAACGCCATGGCGGCACCGGGCTTGTGCTGCAGCAGGCCGTTGCGGAGTTTCCACCAGTCGTAGATATTCAGGCAGACGATGATGCTGAAAAAAAGTAGAAAACCCATTGTTTATCCGCAGATTGACGCAGATTTTTTTATCCGCAGATTACGCAGATTGACGCAGATTTTTATTGTTGGTGCAGCCAGTGGGGCGAATGTGGCGCCCTCCGGGCGCAGGTCTAGGTTGTTGTCTTACCCCGGGTTGCGGCGCCCTCCGGGCGCCTCACCCGGGGTTATGCATGGTGCGGCCCTCCGGGCCGAATTTGGGCTGAGCTTATCGGGGTGATTGGGAAGGCCGGTCAGGTCGTGTTTTTTTGGGGGCGTTTGGTGTGTGAACGACAATGTGAAAAGTGCCCAAAAGTGGCATTTGCCTGGCTCCGGCCTCGGATGCATTGGAAGAAGAGGAAGAAACGGCTTTTTATCCTCAGAGAGCCGAGAAGAAGAGGCCCCAAGGTGGGGCCAGACTAAATGTCGATAGTGGTACACTTTCAACTTGGCGTTGACATGGTGAATGTGGCGCCCTCCGGGCGCAGGTCTAGGTTGTTGTCTTACCCCGGGTTGCGGCGCCCTCCGGGCGCCTCCCCCGGGATTATGCATGGTGCGGCCCTCCGGGCCGAATGATGAATGTGGCGCCCTCCGGGCGCTGGTCTTTTTTTTCTTTCCACCCCGGGTTGCGGCGCCCTCCGGGCGCCTCCCCCGGGGTTATGCATGGTGCGGCCCTCCGGGCCGAATTTGGTTTTTTTTATCGCGGACTGATCGGACTGATCGGACTGATGATCATCTCGTTTACTGGTAGAATACCTCGATGTCGGGCCATTCGAAGTCATCCGGTTGTTTTTTTCGTGAGCGGTAGCTGCGGCGTTTAGCGAGGATGCGTAGCAGGTCATCGGGATTATCGGGTGGCATCTCATCGAGCATTTTGCGCAGGGTGAGGATGAGATCCTGGGTATGTTCGCCGAGTTCGGCGCAGATGGGCAGGATAATCGCGTTGGGTTCGGTATCGCGGAGGCGCTGGAGGTTATCGGCGGCGGGTTCGAGGTCCATTTTATTGGCGACGATGACGGCTGGTCGTTTGAGCAGCGCATCTTCGTATTTGCCGATTTCGTCGCGCAGGGATTGCAGGTCGGCGAGGGGATCGCGGCCATCGACGCCGCCCATATCGAGGGTGTAGCAGAGGATGCGGCAGCGTTCGATGTGGCGGAGGAAGGCGTGGCCGAGGCCGACATTTTCGGAGGCGCCGGCGATGAGTCCGGGGATATCGGCGACGGTGAGTCGGCGGTAGTCGTCGGTTTCGACGACGCCGACGTTGGGGCGGAGGGTGGTGAATGGGTACGGGGCGGTTTTGGGCTTGGCGGCGGAGATGGCGCGCAGGAGCGTGGATTTGCCGGCGTTGGGGTAACCGACCAGACCGACATCGGCGATGATCTTGAGTTCGAGATCGAGGGTTTTCTTTTCGCCTTCAGTGCCGGGTTCCGCGGTGCGCGGAGCGCGGTTGACGGAGGAGACGAAGCGGCTGTTGCCTTTGCCGCCCTTGCCGCCCTGGGCAATGAGGAATTCCTGGCCGTCTTCGCAAAGATCGACGATGAGCTCGTCGCTGTTCTCTGGAAAAACCAGTGTGCCGAGGGGGACGCTGACGACGCGGTCGATGCCGCGGGCGCCATGCAGACGCTGGCCCGCGCCGCCGCCGCCGCGTTCGGCAGCCCAATGTTGCTGGAATTTCAGATCGACGAGGCTCTGCTCGCTGGATGACGCGCGGAGGATGACGGAGCCGCCATCGCCGCCATCGCCGCCGTCAGGGCCGCCCATGGGGACAAATTTTTCGCGGCGGAAGCTGGCGCAGCCGTTACCGCCGTCGCCGGCGGCGACGAATATTTTCACTCGGTCAACAAACATGGTCTATCCTGCCTGGGTATGCGTGCGTGGGCGTGGCCGCTGTGGGGTCGTGGTCAGTTGTTGAACTGCTGGCGCAGTTCTTCTTTTTTGTGGTCGCGGCGTTCTTCGAGAGAGCGCACTTCGACCGTGAGGTCGTTTTGGATTTGTTCTTGTTGGGCGGGGTCGTTGCCGGCTTTTTTGAGCCGGTCGACGGCGGCGAATTTTGCCTGGGCGATTTTCGCGTCGTAGAGTTTATCAATATCTGCGAGCTGTTCCTTTTGCTCGTTTGAGTATTGTTTGGTGTCGCCGCCGAGGCGTTCCATGGCCAGTTCGAAAGCGCTTTTCATCGCTGGTCCTTTGCTGGTGATTTGCAACGGGTTGGTTCTTCTGACGAGCCTATACTATACAGCCAAAAAACGGTCGCATGTCCTTGAATGCCGGCCGCGACACCTTAACTTTTGTATTTTACTGCCGGCTTGCCGTGATGGCGCTGCGGCGATGCGAGCGGCGGGTTGTTGATGTTGCAGGCGTGAGTTTTTTTGTGTCGCTGGCGGCGGTATTGGCCGCGTGGCGTGAATGATATGCAACAGCGGATTGAGAAGCAGATGGCGAAGGCCCAACGGGATATATACACAGGTGTCGAGATTGGCACGGCGAGTACGAAAGTCCTCATGGGCGAGTACCACAGCGGCGGCGTGCTGTCGCTGTTGGGCTACGGCGAGGCGCCGTCGGTGCAGATGTGCAAAGGCGAGGCGATCGACACGGTTTTTGTGGTCGAACAGGTCAAGCGCGCGCTAGCCCAGGCCGAAGAAAATGCCGACGCGGAGATCAGCGGGCCGGTTTTTCTGGCGTTGTCCGGCAGTTACTTGCGGACCTTGAATCATGTGGGGCGGGTGGTGATTGAGCGTGCGGACACGCGGATTTCGGAGGAAGACATGGTCCGCGCGGCGCACATGGCCAACGAACTGCAGCCACCGGCGAACACTCTGTCCTTGCATAGTTATACGCGGGTACACCGGTTGGACGACGGTCGGGAGGTCCTCAATGCGGTCGGCCATTCGTCGCGCAGTTTGGAAGTAGAGCTGCAGCACGTCGTGGCCAATCAGGATCGCCTGAAGACCACCTGCGGGCTGTTGGCGGACGCGCTGGGGCGCGGCGCCTCGACGGCATTTTACACGCCTTTGGCGATTGGCTGCGCCTGCCTGCCGGCGAACTCGGTCAGTGGTGGTCAGCTGTTGATTGACATTGGCGCGGGGGTGACGTCCTACGCGGTATTTACCGACCTGGGTTGTTATCATTGCGGGCAATTGACGGTGGGTTGCGAACAGATTGCCAATGACTTGGCGATAGCGTTCAATGCGCATATCAGCGTGGGGCGGAAGATGTTGCGGGAATTATCAGCGATGCATTGTTCGGCGGTGGCGCTGCATGACGGGCGCAACCGCATGGTTACGACTGCGCTCAGCCGCGGCGGCAAAGGCCGGGCCATACCGGCTTCGAGCGTCGAGCTGGTCTTGGAATTGCGTCTTAGCGAGCTGTTTGACGTGATTCGGCAGGAGCTGACGGCGGCTGGCGCCTGGTCCTGGACGGGTGGGAGCGTACTGTTGTCCGGCGGTGGGGCGATGATACCGGGGATTTGCGAGCTTGCCCAAAATGTCCTGCAGTTGCCGGCGAAAATTGCCCGGCCTTATTCGACGAGTGGGCTGCCGGAGATCGTCAATTCGCCGCGAAATATCACCTTGATTGGGCTATTGCGGTCAGGCCAGCGCGATTTGGAGATACAGCGCGCCGGGCAGCCGCCGGCGGGGTCTCTGTCGGAAAGTCTACAGTTGTGCCGGAAAGTATTTAAAGCGCTGGTGAATTGGTGAATATGACAACGTCCATTGATAGCGCCACGACGAACACGATGTCTGCCAATGTTTCCGGGGTGCCCCGTTGTGTTCTACTGGGTTTGGGGCAGGGCGGTTGTGCGGCGGCCGAGTATGTGCATAAGCACTACGGGCAGGGCAATCTGCAGTTGTTGTTAGCTGACACGGCCGAGGCGACGGAACCGCCGGCGTCGGCATCGGCGGCATCGCGGCGCTTGCTTTTTGGCCGCGAGCTGGCAGGTGGCGAAGGCTGTCACGGCGACCGTGCATTGGCGGCGGCGGCGTTTCAGGCTGATCAGGTGTTGTTTGGGGAGCAACTGGGGGCGTGCCGGTTATTGCTGGTGACGGTGACCTTGGGCGGTGGCACGGGAACGGGAGTCTTGCTGCCTTTGGTCGAGTATGCCGCCGGCATGGGCTTGCCGGTGTTGGTGTTGGCCAGCACGCCCTATTCATTCGAGGGTGAAGATCGGGTGCAATTGTCAGACGCTGAACGGCGGCGTCTTCAGGAACTGTGCCGGGCCTTCGTGGTGTTGCCGGCCGATGCTTTGCAAGGGACGATGCCGGCGGTGCCGGCCGTCGACGTGGCCTTTGGGCGGTTGGCCCTATGGCTGGGCGAAGTCGCCGCGGGTATGTTGCAGCCCTACATCAATCCTCTGCCGGAGCCACCGCTGGCCAAAGACAGCGCATCGCCAGCAATCGCGACCAGCAAAGGCGTAGGAGCGAAAGGTAAGATGCTCAGCAGCAAAGCGCAGGAGCAGCTGTTTTTCTCCTTCAGCGAGCTGTCACTGGGCATTTTTTCGGCAACGGAGCCCACGCGCTACAACGGTCAGAACCTCGACGTGCCGACTTTTCAGCGCCGCGGCATCGGCATTGATCGCGGCGACGGCGCCGAGTAGTGACGCGCAACACGTGACGCACAACGCGCAATGCGTGACGCGCAACGCGTGAAATATCGGTGCGCGCCGGCTGCAAGCAGGGTTCAGCTCACGTTTTCAACGACCATGACGATCATGGCTGGATATAAGCAAAAAGGAAAAAAGTCATGCAAGAGAAACTGCAGAACATCGCCAAGCTGTCACAGCAATACGGCGCGGACCCGGATTTTGTGTTTTTGGGCGGCGGCAATACGTCGGTAAAAGACGCACGGACGCTCTACATCAAGCCCAGCGGCGTGGCGTTGGCGACGATCCGGCCTGAGCAATTTCTGGCGATGGACCGTCAGGCGATCCGGGCTTTGTTTACGACGGAACTGCCGGCGGATTTGTCTGGTCGCGAAGCGGCGGCAAAGGCCGTGATGGACGCGGCGGTGCGGCCGTTGGGTGCTGGCCGGCCATCGGTGGAAGCGCCGGTGCATGAAGTGATTGACTACAGCTATGTCGTGCACCTGCATCCGGCACTGGTGAATGGCATGACCTGCGCGGAAAAGGGCAAGGACACTTGCGCAAAGCTGTTTCCCGAGGCGCTGTGGCTGGACTATTGTGACCCGGGCTGCACCTTGGCCTTCGTGGTCAAGAAGGCGCTGGATGAGGCAAAGGCGGCAGCTGGTCGGCAGCCACAGGTGGTCTTTTTGCAGAATCACGGCGTCTTCGTCGGCGCGGATAGCGCCGAGGAGATCTGCCGGCTCTATGGGCATATCGTGGACACGCTGAAAGCCGCCTACGCGCAGGCCGGCGTGGCCTTGGGCGTGCCGGCGCTGGGTGAGCCGGAGCGGGACTGCCTGCTGGCCAGCGCGCCGGCGCTGCGGACGATTCTGGGCACGGCGGAGGCGCGGGCGATCGTGCATTGCGTCGGCACTGGCGAAGCGCAGGGTGGGCCGCTGACGCCCGATCACGTCGTGTACGCGAAGAGCTTCGCGTATCGCGGCACGGCGGACGCGGCGGGCATTGCGGCGTTTGTGGCCGAGCGGGGTTACCAGCCGAAGGTGGTGGAAGTGCCTGGCAAGGCGCTGTTCACGGTCGGTGACAGCTTGAAGGACGCTCGGGCCGTGGCGGTGGCGCTGGCCAATGCGCGGCAGGTGCAGGCGCTGGCGGCGGCTTTTGGTGGCGCGCATTTCTTGAACGAGCGCCAGTATAAGTTCATTGAGAACTGGGAAGTGGAGTCATACCGGCGCAAAGTCAGTTTGGCGGCGGGGGCGGCGAGCCGTCTGAGCAACCGCGTCAGCGTGGTGACCGGCGGCGCGCAGGGCTTCGGCCTGGGCATTGCGCAAAGCCTGGCTGCGAATGGCGCGCTGGTGGTGATTGCGGACATGAATGCCGACGGCGCGGCTGCGGCCGCGAAGGAACTGTGTGATGCTTATGGCGCGGACCGGGCGACGTCCGTCGCGGTGAATATCGCCGACGAGGATTCGGTGGCGGCGATGTTTGCGGCGGTGACGAAGGACTTCGGCGGCGTGGACTTGCTGGTGGCCAACGCCGGTGTGTTGCGGGCCGGGTCGGTGAAGGAGATGACGAAGAAAGACTGGGATTTTGTCACCAACATCAACTACACGGGCTATTTCCTGTGTGTGAAATACGCAGCGAAAGTGATGGCCGCGCAGATCGTCGATGGCAAGGGGCTGTGGTCGGACGTCGTTCAGGTCAACTCCAAGAGCGGTCTGGAAGGCAGCAACAAGAATGGCGCCTACGCCGGGTCCAAATTCGGCACGATTGGTCTGACGCAGAGCTTCGCGAAGGAGCTGGTGACGGACTGCATCAAGGTCAATAGCGTCTGCCCCGGCAATTACTACGACGGGCCGCTGTGGAGCGACCCGGAGCGCGGCCTCTTTGTCCAGTATCTCAATACCGGCAAGGTGCCTGGCGCCAAGACGATTGAGGACGTACGCCGTTTCTACGAGGACAAGGTGCCGATGCGTCGCGGCTGCCTGCCGGTCGATGTCGCGCGGGCCATTATGTACTGTGTCGAGCAGGCCTACGAGACCGGCCAGGCCATGCCCGTCACCGGCGGACAGGTGATGCTGCACTGAGTTTTTTTCTATCCGCAGATGGCGCAGATTTGCGCAAGGGATTTTTTTTATCCACAGATTCCGCAGATTAGCGCAGATTATGGCGGCCTGTCTTGCCGCTGCGCGGCAATTCAAGCCGCCGATATAAGGGGGGAAGGCGCGAGGGCTCATTTTTTCTCACGCGAAGGCGCGAAGGCGCGAAGAGAATTTTTATCCGCAGATTGCGCAGATTGCGCAGATTTTTTTGTGGGAGGCGGCCTGTCTTGCCGCTGCGCGGCAATTCAAGCCGCCGGTATAAGGGGGGAAGGCGCGACGGGCCGTTCCGTGGCGCCGCATTACGCGCATGGTCAGCTGCTGATGAGAAGTGCGAGGGCGGCGACGGCGCCGTTGCTGGTGTCGGCCGGTCGGTCGAACAATTCTGCCGGGGTGAAGGAAAAGAGATCCTGCTGGCCGGCTGGTGCGGGGGTGGCGGCGAGACGCACGGCGACGCCGCCGCTGAGGAGACTGCGGCCGTCGGGCAGTGCTGCCGGTACGGCTGATTCGTAGAAAGCGGTGAACATTTCGTCGGCGCTGCCGTCTTGTAGTCTGGCGATAGCGAAGGCGAGGGCTTCGTGCGGGTTTTGTCGGCCGTAGAAGACCATATGTGGTCCGGCGCAATTGAATTCAATGGCGGCGAGATTGCCGGCGGTGTTTGCGTAGCCGTGGGGGAAGATGAGCGGGCTGGCGAGTCGCGGCCCTTTTTCGGCCAGTTGGGTGAAGAAGGCGAAGGCCGAGCCGAGGGCGCCGTAGCGCGACAGCGAGCTGATGCCGCGGCGGGCCGGCGGGATATCGCCGGGGTCGCCGGCGCCGGCGAGGGTCATGGCGGCGAGGAGGAAAGCGCCGGCGGGATCGAGGTAGCCCTTGACGGAGCTAATGTAGGGCTTGGCGCTGAAATCGGCCAGGAGCTGATTGCGGCCGTCCTGCCATTGGAGCCACTCGGGATGTTCGAGGATTTCCCCGCCCTTGCCGATGTGCCCGGGCAGCACCCAGCCAATTTGCCGCACGTAGACGTTGCGCTGCGTGTCCAGTGCCGGCAGTGTGTCCGCTACGGGCAGGTTCGGGGAGCAGATGACCAATGCGGCGTTGTTGCCACCGATGCCGGCGGAGTTGGTGATGGCGGTCTTGAACTGCTTGGTGACGGCTTTGCGGGGCAGGCAGTTGACGGGTTCGCAGGCCGGGTCGATCTGTTCGTGGTTGATGGTCGGGGGAATGACGCCGTGCTGCATGGCCATGACGGTGATGATGGCTTCGGCCAGGCCGGCAGCGCCCATGAGATGGCCCAGCTGGGATTTGTGAGCGGCAGTCGTGAGAGTGGCGAAACGCGCGCCGAAGAGATTGCGCAGCGCGGCTGCTTCCGTGCTGTCGTTGGCGCTGGTGCTGGTGGCGTGCGCGCAGATGTGCTCGATGGCATCAGGCGTCATGCCGGCTGCGTGCAGGGCGGCTGCCATGACCAGCCGTGAGCCATCGGCGTCCTTGCTGGGCGCCGTCATGTGAAACGCGTTGTTGTTCGTGGCTATGCCCGGGAGCGACGCCAGCGCGGTTGTGCCAGGCGCAGTCGTGAGGACGACTGCTGCTGCGCCTTCGCTGAAAATCGTGCCCGAGCGGCGCTTGTCGAAAGGGCGCATGAGGTCGGTGGTGATGGTGCGCAGATTGCTGAGGCCGCACCAGCAGAATTCGCTGAGGGCGTCGTAGGCGACGACCAGGACGCGATCGGCGCGGCCTGCGGCAAGCATGTCCCGGGCGACGGCTAGTGCGGCGGCGCCGGAGGCGCAGGACATGGATATCTGTGCGTGTGGGCCGCTGCAGCCGAGGGCCGTGGCGGCGTTCTGGATGATGTCGTCGAAGGGCGCGAAGCTGGCGTCGTCCAGGCTTTGCGTGTCCAGGCGTTCGCGCCAGGCCCATTCGAGGCTTTCCATGGGACCGAAATTGGTGGCGAGGACGAGGCCGAGGCGGCGATCGGACTGGCCGGCCTTGGTGGTGCTGCCGGCTTGCGCGAGCGCCTGGGCGCCGGCGTATTTGATCATGGCGGCGGCGATGTCTTCGTCGGGAAAGTCTCCGCGGAGTTTTGCTTCGACATCTGGTGGGAGCTGCCCGGCCATTTTCTGTGCGTAGGGGGCGGGTTCGAAGCGGTCGATGAGCCGGAAGCCGGCGTCGCCGGCGCACATGTGTTGATAGACTTCATTGACGCTGCTGCCGAGGCAACAGACCAGGCCCATGCCGGAAATGCAGGCGTTATTCATAGCGGGCGTTCCTTCCCAATCATCAGCCCATAAAGAGACCGCCGTCGATGGATATCACCTGGCCGGTGATGTAGTCGACTGCAGGCGAACAGAGGAAGCAGACCAGTTCGGCGACCTCGCTGTCGCGGCCGAAGCGGCGAACGGGGATGTCTTTGGCGAGCTCCTGGCGTTTTTTGTCATTGATGGTTGCAGTCATGGCGCTGTCGATGAAGCCCGGGCTGACGGCGTTGACCCTGATGCCGAGACCGGCGAGTTCCCGTGCCGCTGAGCGGGTCAGGCCGACCAGTCCTTCTTTGGCGGCGGCGTAATTGGAACGATTGGCTGAGCCCAAGCGGCCAGCATCGGATGACATGTTGACGATGCGTCCCCAGCGCTGGCGGGCCATGGGCATGGCTACTGCGCGCATGAGCCGGAAGGGCGCCGACAGATTGATGTCCAGGCAGCTCTGCCATTGCTGGTCACTCATGAAAGACAGCGTGGCGTCAGCGAGCATGCCGGCGTTGTTGACGAGGATGTCGAGATGGCCAAAGTGGGCGATGACGTCATCGACCAGCTTTTTGGCACTGTCAGGCGCGGCGAGATCGGCTTGGAAGAGCGCGCAGGCCGCGCCGGCCGCAGTCAACTCTTCCTGCAGGCGGGTGGCGGCCTCGGCGCTGGCGTGGTAATGAATCGCGATGGCGGCGCCGGCGGCGGCCAAGCGTCGTGCCGTGGCCGAGCCAATGCCGCCACTGGCACCGGTGATCAAGGCGACCTTGCCTCGAAGAGGCGCAGCCGGGTCGACGACGACCGGCTGAGACACCGGCACCGGGGCGGCGGCAGGGGCGGGGGGGGCAGCGATAGCGGCAGCGGGTTGTTGCTGCTGTTTGATGAAATCTTCGACGTCTTTGCGGTGAATCATGTCGCGCTTGCAGAAAGCGGCGACGTCGGCGAGATCGACACCGGCCTGTTTGGCGTACATTTTGGCGGCAGGCGCCGCTTTGAAACTGGGTTTTTCTTCGGGAGCGGCTGCTGGGGTGGCCATCAGTGCGCTGACATCGACCTGCATGGCATTTTTGCTGAGGTGCGCGGCCATTCTTTGTTCGTTGGTGCTGGTCATATCCGGCGCGGCGGCTTGAGCCGGTCCGATGGCGCAGAGGATGTAGCCGAGCGGAACAGTGCTTTTTTCCTGCGCGTAGATGGCCAGGATGACGCCGTCCGCCGGTGCTTCGAATTCCACGACGGTTTTGTCGGTGATCAACTCGACGAGGACGTCGCCGGTCTTGACCGTTTCGCCAATGGCACTCAGCCAGGGGCCGATGGTGGCCTCGTCCATATTCTCATAGAGTTTCGGCAGTTCAACCAGGGTGATGTCGTTCGTCATAAAAGGACACTTTCGTTGCTGTTTGACATGGGCGCGAAGCCACGGCGATGATGCGCTGCATGAACAAGTAACGAACAAGTGTCAAGAGCCATTGGGCAAAGACGAAAAAAGAGGGCAGGGGCTTTTTGGAGGAGGGATCGGACGGATCGTCGGTCTGGTTATCGCGGACGGATCGGACGGATCGGACCGATCGGACCGATCAGGTCGATTGATCAGTCGGATCAGTCGGATCAGTCGGATCAGTCGGATCAGCTGGCTTTTATCGCGGACGGATCGGACGGATCGGACGGATCGGACCGATCAGACCGATCAGGTCGATTGATCAGTCGGATCAGTCGGATCAGTCGGATCAGTCGGATCAGCTGTCTTTTATCGCGGACGGATCGGACGGATTGGACGGATCGGACCGATCAGACCGATCAGGTCGATTGATCAGTCGGATCAGTCGGATCAGTCGGATCAGTCGGATCAGTCGGATCAGTGAAAAGGAGTGGCGGTGGGGTGGCTTGCGCCCTATTTTTTGAGTAGTGCGTCCATCCCGGGGTCTGGTTGGGCGCCGGCCTTGATGGCTTTCTGGTACCACTGGCGGGCCTCGTCGAGGCGTGGTGGCTGTGAGGTTGCCATGAGGACGGCGAGATTGTAGGCGGCGTCGCCGTCATTGGGCTGGAGGGTGACGGCGCGTTTGAGCTGGCTTTCGGCGGCGTCTCGCCAGCCGGCGCTGAGCAGCGCCATGCCGTAGGCGCGGACGGCGCCGGCGTTCTTGTTGTCGAGGGCGACGGCGCGGCTGAGCATAGATATGGCCAGGTCCGGTTTGGACTGGCGGACCATGGCGGTACCAAGAGCGAGGAGGGTGTCGGCGTCATCGGGATTTTGTTTGAAGGACTGTTCCAAGTACTTGATGGTTTCGGCGTCATTGCCGGAGGTTGCCGCGATGATGCCCAGGCGTTGCAGGGCCATGGTGTTCTGTGGTTCTTTAGCGAGTACCTGGCTGTAGAACTCCTTGGCGGAATTGGCGTTACCGGCCCGTTCTGCTTCCAGGCCCTGACGCAAGGTTTGATTGATGGCGACCTTCTGCTCGCGTTCTTTGGTGGCGCGGTCGGTTTCCTTGCGAATGAGATCGGCTTCGCTCTTGACGCGTTCCTGCTCGAGGCGGGTCAATTCAGCGGTAACCTGGATGAGCTTGGTTTCCATGTCGGCGAGGTCTTTGGCGCGCTGTTTTTCCTTGTCAGCGAGGGCTTTTTCCAGCTCCTGGCGTTGTTGTTGTTCCTGCTGGGCGCGTTTTCCGAGTTCGTCGAGTTGTTTCATCCAGGCGACTTTTTCCTGTTCGGATCCGGCCATGGCCTGGAGGAGCTGGTTTTTGGCCATCAAGTCGCGTTCCTTGGCCATGAGTTGTTTGTCTTGGTCGAGGAGTTGCTTGTCCTTGTCCTGGAGGCGTTGGTGCAGTGCCTTGACCTCGTCCTGCAGGGCGGTTGAGCCGGCGGTGGTCGCGGGGGCGATGCTTGTCGCTGCGGTTTCGTTGGTGACAGCGGGCTGGCCGGGGAATGCCGCCTTCATTTTTTCGGTGCGCAGTTCATCTTCGAGTTTGGCGACCTGTTGTTTGGCCATGCTCAGCTGCAGGTTTTGTTGTTCCCGTGCTTGGCGGAGCGCACTCAATTCCTGTTCGCGGATTTGTTTTTCCGACGCCAGTTCGCGCAGCTGCTGTTCGAGTTTGCCAGTGTCAGTTCTGGTCTTGGATGCTTCGGCCAATTCGCTTTCCTGGTTGCGGCGTTGTTGCAGCATGCCGGCGATGGCCCCTTCCAGCTGGATGCGCTGGGCGATTTCCTGCTGGAGCTTCTTATCGAGCTCATCGCGTTCGGCGCGGGCTTTCTTTTCGGCGGCTTCGGCGGCGGCGAGTTTGTCCTGCGCGTCCTGGAGCTGCTTGGTTTTGGCTTCGGCGGCGGCGAGTTTTGCCTGGTATGCGTCGCGTTCCTTTTCCAGGCGGGTGCGGGCTATCGCTTCTTGTTCGGCCTTGCTGCTGGTTGTTTTGATGGCCTCTTCGAGTTCGCCAATGCGTTTGGCCAGGGCTGAGCCTTGTTCGTCCTTGCTGCGGAGGGACTGGCTCAACTTTTCTTCGGCGAGAGCCTTGTTGGTCGATTGTGCTTCCAGGGTTTGGATTTTGGCAGAGAGTTCAGCGATGGTGTTTTTGTGCTGGTCGAGCAGGGCGAGTTGGGTTTGTTGGGTCTGTGTGCTGGCGTCGAGATCGGCCTTGGCGACGTTCAGGCTGGCCTGGACGGCCGCCAGTTCGCGTTTGGCGGCGGCATCGCTTTGGCTAAGACCTTCGAGGGGCTTGAGGGCCTTCTGGGCGGTCGCGAGCTGTTCTTCGAGAGCGCGCCGTTGTTCGGCGGCCAGGCGCTGCTGGTCCGCGAGTTGTTTTTCCAGGAGCTGTTTTTCCAGTTCGAGGCGATTGACGGCGGCGAGCTGGGTACTTTGCGTTTTGCCTTGGCTCTCGGCGGCGAGTTTTTGGTTTTCTAGTTGTTTGGCTAGTGCCAGCTGCTGTTGTTCGACGAGCGTCTTTTGCTCGGCGAGTTGCTGTTGCAGGCGTTCCTTTTGGTTTTCGGCGTCCTTGAGGACCTCCGCGAGGCGGGTTTGCAGAGCCTGTCGTTGTGCGAGTAGGTCATCGCGTTCGGCGGCGCGTTGTTGATCGCTCCGGCTGAGCGCGGCGAGTTTTTGCTGGCTGGTGGCGAGTTCCTGCGCGGTGGCCTGGTGCGTGGCCTCGAGTTTGGCGAGCTGGTCTTGGCTGCCGGCAAGTTTGTCGTTCAAATCTGCCAGTTGCTGTGTCAGGGCCTTTTTGCTATTTTCATTATCGGTGATGACCCTAGTCATTTCGGCGATGACGTTTTCCTGGCGGGTGGTGAGGGCGGTTTGCGCCAGCAGCTGTTGGGCCTGGGTGGCCATTTCCTTGCGCAGTGCGTCCCGCTGGGCGTTGCTGGCGGCGATTTGTTGGGCGAGGGCGCTGCTGCTGTCAGCGCTGTTGCGTTGTTGGACGGTGAGGGCGTTGACGTCGGCGACCAGCTTGAGGTTCTGTGCTTCGGCTTGAGCGAGTCGGCCCTTGGTGCGTTCGAGCTCGCCGAGGAGATTGGCGCGGGCTTCTTCGAGGGTGATGACTTTGGCGCGGTCACCTTCGAGCTGCTGCTGTCTCCCGGCCAGGTCGCTGGCCAGTTGTTGTGCTTGGGCTTTGGCTTCGGCCAGCTGAGTGTTGAGGGCGGCGACTTCGCCGCTGAGGGCCTGAATTTTCTTGCGGGCGGAATCGGCGCTGGCGCTTATGCTTTGTTTTTCGGCTTCGCGTTCGGCGATGACGCGGTCCTTGAATTGGCGGAGCTCGGCGAGTTCAGCGGCCATGGCGGCCTTTTCTTGCTGGAGGCCGCTGGTGGCCTGGGCCTGTTCGCGGCTGGTTTTCTCGGCGAGGGCCAGTTTGGCTTCCAGTGCGGCGAGCTGGATTGTTTGCTTGTTGATGGTTTCTGCTTGTGCGTCGAGAATTTCCTGGTTGGCTTTTGCGGCGGTATTCAGGCCGCCGAGCTGGGCGCGGGCATCGTCGAGTTGCCTGGTCAAATCGGCGACCTGGGCTTTACCGGTGGCGATGGCGTCAGCTTGTTGGGTGTTGGTGGTTCTGAGGGTGTTGATGTTTTCCTGAGCAACGCGCAACGCCTCTTCGGCGCGGGTGAGTTTGGACTGCAGCTCCGCGCCGGCGCTGAGTTTGGCCACCTGGTCGAGGGCCTCTTTGAGTCGCAAGTTGAGGCGGACGGCCTCGTCTTCCAGAGTTTTCTTTTCGGCGCTGAGGGTGGCGACGGCGGCTTCAAAGGCGCCGGATTTTTGCGCCGCGGTCTGCATGTTGCCCAGTGATTCGCTGAGGGTGCCGACGCGGGTTTTGAGTTCGTCGAGGGACGTCGTGAGCTGCTGGATTTGTTCGGCCTGGCGGGCGGTGAGGGCAATGAGGTCTTCCTTGGAAAGCTCGGAGGTATCGCTCTGGTACTTTGCCTCGAGTTTTTCGATTTGCTGCTGGCAGTAGGCAATACGGTATTTGAGCAGGGTCGGGTTCCAGTTGGGATATTTGTGCTGCACGTTTTCAAAAATGTCCAGCGCTTCCTTGTAGAGACCGGTGGCGACGACCACGTTGTTGCTGGCGACGGCCTTGTCGCCGGACTCGAGTTTGACATAGCCGGTCATCCATTCGGCACGGGCGCTGTCCTTTTCATCCGCAGTCAGCGATAGTGCCGACAAGGCCAGGAAGGCCGAAAGCAGAATGGCGTGGATACGGCGGGAAATGCGGGTGGTGTTGATTATTTTCATGGCATCCTCGTTGGCGTATGGCGCGATGATTAGTGACGCGTGGCTGACTGGTGGTTAACACCAACGCCCGGGTAGCGGGGGCGGTGGTGCGGTTTGCCGGGGTATATACGGCATATTCTGGGGTGCCGGAGACAATTAGGCTTCAAGTTAGTACGAAAATGTCGTCCCTGCAACAGGTGGCTAATCTTTTTCCGAAAAAGCGCGTAATCGGTCAGTGTACACCCCGGCGCTTCGCTGGGACAATTTGCAGGAAACCCACGGCCAGTCGCCGCCAGCCATTACCCATAGGTGGCTAACCAGGCAGTGGATTTCATAGGAGCAATGCTCTTCACATAGCATGCGGCAATCGCCGGCGATGAGTTGATTGGTAACCATGCACAAGATCATTCGCCGAGGTTTTGAGCACCGAAGGTGCGCCCTAAGATAGCCCAGGGCAAGCGCCCGCAGGGCGCGTCGCCCTGGGTAAGGTGCCCCATCCCAAAAGAGCCCTGAAGGGGCGGCCTAAAAGACCTGCGACGAAGGGTCACAGCGCAAAATTGCCGCCGCAATCAATGAGTTCCATTGCCTCTTTGGCTCCAGTCAGCTTCGCCGACTGAAGCCAAAGAGGCTGAGGAACACGGACCAATATGGCGCGCTACCCAGGGCGGCGCGTGCCTTCGGCGCTGCTTGCCCTGGGCTGGTATGCTTCGCGCTTTCAGCGCTTCTGCCGCTTCGCGGCGGAAATGCACGACGAGAAAAGGCTGCTTGGTTGAACAAGTGCCATGGATACCGTTAAATGAAGAGCATCGGTTTCATAGGAGTGATTGATAACCAAAACTGTGGTGCCTCTGCGAGGCACTGTCTGATGGCAGGCTGCGTCCCCAGGCTGAAGCCTGGGGTTAAGCATGGTTAAGCGCCTACGGCGCAAAAACATGGATATTGAATGATGGTGGTTTTCGGCCCGAACCTGACAACGCAAGTCGTCAGATCGGCCAAGTGCGGCCCTCCGGACCGAACTTGGCCGATCAGTCTGGTGGTTTGCGACGGGGCGGTCAAAAAGGCCGCAGGAAAACCTGGTATCAATAACTGAGGCATTACGGGGAGATATTGCCCCTGGCGGGTCTGAGCATAGACACTCTTGACATGTGGATTATATTGATTTTTTGCACATTGCCTTTAAGTCCCGAAAAGTCCCGGTTGCGGGGTGCAGCCGGCGTGGTCGGCGTGCGGTCGGGAATAGCGATAACACGGCGTGATTAGCCAGGAAAAGGCGGAGTGACGATGAAGGAAAGCGAAATTTTGCAGCATTTGGCGGATACTGGCGCGTTGCTGACGGGTCATTTTCAATTGCGCAGCGGTTTGCACAGCGACCGTTATTTTCAGGCGGCACAGGTGTTGCAGCAGACCGTGATTGCCGCCAAGCTGTGCGCGGCGATGGCCGATGGCTGGCGCGATGCCGGCGTGGAGACGGTGATATCACCGGCGATCGGGGGCATCATTGTCGGCCAGGAGATTGGTCGCAGCCTGGGCGTGAAGGCGATTTTTGCGGAGAAGGACGAGCAGTCCAACCTGTTGTTGCGACGCGGCTTCAGCCTCCGCGCTGGTGAGCGCGTGTTGGTTGCCGAGGATGTGATTACCAAGGGCGGTCGGGTGCAGCAGACGATTGACCTGGTGCGGCAGTTTGGGGCGGTGCCGGTAGGCGTGGCGACGATGGTCGACCGCAGTGACGGCAGCGTTGATTTCGGCATACCCCTGAAGAGCCTGATTCGACTGACGCTGGCGACCTACGAGCCAACGGCGTGCCCCATGTGCAAGCAGGGCCTGCCCATTGACAAGCCGGGCTCGAAATAAATGACTGCCGCGTGTGATAGCGTCCTATCTCAGGAGTTGACAAGTGGTAATTGAGTGGATTATGAAGAAGCTTTTCGGCAGCCGCAATGCGCGGGTGTTGAAGAGAATGCAGCCGTTGGTTGATCGCATCAACGGCCATTTTGCCTCCTACAGCAGTTTGAGCGACGTCGAGTTGCAGGCCAAGACGCAGGAATTTCGCGAACGGCTGCAGAAGGGCGAGACGCTGGACGACATTTTGTGCGAGGCCTATGCGGTGGTGAAGGACGCGTGCCGGCGTCTGCTGGGCACGAAGGTCGAGGTGACGGGGCATGTGCTGAGTTGGGACATGGTGCCTTTTGACGTGCAGCTGGTCGGCGCCATTGCCTTGCATCAGAACAACATCGCGGAAATGGCCACCGGTGAAGGCAAGACGTTGGTTGCGGTGATGCCGCTGTATTTGAATGCCCTGTCGGGGCGCAACGTGCAGCTGGTGACGGTCAATGACTACCTGGCGCGGCGCGACTCCGACTGGATGGGCCACGTGCTCAAATGGCTGGGCTTGACCGTCGGCTGCATCCAGAACGAAATGACGCCGGCGCAACGCCGCGAGCAGTACGCCTGCGACGTCACCTACGGCACCAACAGCGAATTCGGTTTTGACTACCTGCGCGACATGGGCATGGCCATGAGCCGTGACGAAATGGTGCAGCGTGATCACTTCTATGCGATCGTGGACGAAATTGACAGCATCCTTATTGACGAGGCGCGGACGCCACTGATCATTGCCGGGCCGGCGAAGGTCTCCACGCACATGTTTGACAAGCTCAAGCCGTCGGTATCCACGCTGTTTCGTCAGCAGAGCAAGCTGCTGAACGACCTGATGTCGGAAGCGCGGGACATATTGGCCAAGGAAGACGCCAGTCCGGAGGAGAAGGACCACGCCTACCTGCTGCTGGCCAAGGTCCAGCTGGGCATGCCCAAGCACAAACAGCTCATGCGCTTGATGGAAGAGCCGGCTATCCGTAAGGCCCTGGACAAAAAAGACGCTGAAATGCACAGTGACAACAACCGCGGCTTTCTCCAGGAAGTCAAGGAGACGCTCTATTTCAGCATTGACGAGAAGGGCCAGGAGGCCGAGTTGAGCGAGAAGGGCCGGCAGTTCTTGCGCCCCGGCGAGACCGACGCCTTCGTCATACCGGATTTGCCGACGATTTTCAGCGATATCGACAGCGACAACAGCCTGGATGACAATGCCAAGCTGGAGAAGCGCAAGCAGGCGCAAGCCGAGTATGACAACAAAGCCGAGATCATCCACAACATCTCGCAGCTGTTGCGGGCTTTCTGTCTGTTTGAGAAGGACGTGCAGTATGTGGTGCAGGACAACAAGGTGATTATCGTTGACGAGTTCACCGGCCGGCCGCAGCCGGGGCGGCGTTTCAGCGAGGGCCTGCACCAGGCGTTGGAGGCCAAGGAAGACGTCCAGATTGAGCGTGAGACGCAGACTCTGGCGTCGATCACCATCCAGAATTACTTCCGCATGTACGACAAGCTTGCGGGTATGACCGGCACAGCCGAGACCGAAGCCAACGAGTTCAAGGCGATTTACAATCTTGATGTGGTGGTGGTGCCGACGAATCGTCCCTGCATGCGCAAGGATTCTGACGACCGCATTTACAAGACGCAGCGTGAGAAGTATAAAGCGATCATCGAAGAGATTGCTGATTGCAACAAGCGCGGCCAGCCGGTGTTGGTGGGTACCATTTCGGTTGAAGTGTCCGAGCTGCTCAGCCGGATGCTGCAGCGCCGGAACATCGTGCACAACGTGTTGAATGCCAAGCATCACGAGAGCGAGGCCGAGATCGTCGCCCGGGCGGGCCAGCTTAGTGCGGTGACGATTGCGACGAACATGGCCGGCCGCGGTACGGACATCAAGCTGGGCGCGGGCGTAAAAGAGGCCGGCGGTTTGCATGTGATCGGCAGCGAACGGCATGACTCGCGGCGCATTGACCGGCAGCTGCGCGGGCGCTGTGCGCGCCAAGGCGATCCAGGGTCGTCGCGCTTCTATATTTCGCTGGAAGACAATTTGATGCGGCTTTTCGGGTCGGATCGCGTCGCGTCGATCATGGAGAAGATGGGCTTGCAGGAAGGCGAGGAGCTGTCGCATTCGCTGTTGAACCGCTCGATTGAGGGCGCGCAGCGGCGGGTCGAGCAGCAGCATTTTGCCATCCGGAAGCGCACGCTGGAGTACGACGACGTGATGAACAAGCAGCGGGTGACGATCTACGGCCTGCGCAAGAGCATCCTGCTGGCGGACGATCCGCGCGAGCTGCTGATGGACTTCATCTACACGGCGATATCCGAGAAGATTGATGAGGCCTATGCGGTGCGGATCAAGAATGAAGCGGTAGATTTCAGCGTCGTGCGTGAATGGCTGGCTCGGACCTTCCCCATCGGCTTTGGTGCGGACCTGTTTGACAGCAGTCGCGGGCAGGAAAGTATTGCCAAGGGCATAATGGCGCGCATTGAGGATGCCTACGCCATCAAAGTTCGCATGGAGAATCCCGACGCCCTGCATTGGTTGGAGCGCTACATCATGTTGAGCGCGATGGACGGGGTGTACCAGGAGCATCTGTACGCGATGGACGCGCTGCGCCAGGGCGTGCAGCTGCGGTCTTATGGCCAGCGCGACCCGTTGGTGGAGTACAAGCAGGAGGCCTACGAGATGTTCTCGCGGCTGATGGATACCGTCAAAGACGACATCTGCGCGAACGTGTTCCGTCTGAGCACCATTGCCATCGGCCCGGCAAAGCCCAAGCCGCAGACGGACATCCAGGAAGTCCACGAGGGCTTCAATCCCTTTGAGGGCGCCGGCAGCGGCGGCGCGACCGAGACGGCTGAGCCGCAGCGTGCGGCGATTACGGTGCGGCGCGCCCAGCCCAAGGTGGGGCGGAACGACCCCTGCCCATGCGGCAGCGGCAAGAAATACAAGGCCTGCTGCGGTCGCTGAACAGCGGTTGTGGTAAGGTGATGAATTATGTACCGGGGGAGGCGCTGTCCAGGCAGCGGCCTCCCCGTTTTTGTACCCCAGCAGAACGGTGAAAGAAGGGATGATTGGCCATGGACGAGAAGCCCGAGGGCGTCGAGATGAAGTTTGCGCAGGAGCAGCTGACGGTTGCGATCATTGGCGGTGGGCACGCGGCGGTGCGGGCGGCGGAAGTCGCACGGGAATACGGCCATCGCGTGGTCATCATTGATCGCCATGCGTATCTGGGCGGCAGTCTGGCGGCCTCGCGGCATTGCTGGCTGAAAAATGGCTCCTGCGAGAGCGACATACCGTTGCCGGAGGGCGCGCTGAAGCGCGAGTTGTACGTTCGGGCGCGCGATGCTGGCGCGACGCCGTTGTTGCAGACGGCCTGTGCGGGTGTGATATGTACTGGCATTGCGGTCTGCGGCGTGCTGTTGGTGAGCAAATTCGGGGTCAGGATGCTGCCGGTTGATGCGGTCATTGACGCCAGTGAAGACCAGACGGTAACCAACCACCTGCAAGGGCCGTTGGAGAAACGCGATGCATGCGCGGAATTAATCTTCGAGATCGACCAGGCGCAGGCCTGCACGGAGCGCACGCTGGAACTAAAAACGTGGCCAAACTTGTCTGTGCATCGGACCTTGCGCGAGGGCACGCTGGCGGTGTCGATGTCATTTCGGACGGATTACTACGCTCAGGACCACACCACGACCGACTTGGCGATGCAGATGCGCCAGGCTGCGGTGCAGGTCTTTGCGGACATGCGTGCGACATACCCATGTTTTGAGCAGTCGCGCATCTTGAGCTGCGGCGATGTCCGGCTGACCATGATGCGGCGCGAGGCTGCGCTACGGATGAATTTGGAGACGGTGCCGGGCAATGTCGATTGGGTGCCGACGACGGCCTATATTCGCGAGCTGGAACGCTCGGTTGAGCCGGTGGTGTCGGAGCTGTGCAGTACGCTGGAAAGGCCGATTGTGGCTAGTGGTATCACCGTCTTCAGCTTTGGCAAGCAGCTTGATTACTGCGACGTGCGTGAGGACTTTGACGAGCAGCTCGGGCTGCGTTTTCTGGCGTGCCGGGTACGGCCGCCGGAGAGCTTCAAGACATCGGTGTTGGTTGCTGGCGGCGGCACGGGCGGTGGCATGGCTGTGGCGGCTCTGCATGAGGAAGGCACGGACGCGGTGGTCGTTGATATGAATATGAGTCTTGGCGGGACCTCGACCGTCGGCTTGGTCACGGGCGCCTGGCATGGCTACCAGGATGGCGCCTGGGCCAAGCGCAACGCTGCCATTCGAGCGCTGGCCGAAAAGGAGCACACGGCCTTCCATTTTGCGGCCGCGCGTTACTGGGACAACATCTTTCTGCAGGACGGCCAGCGCCAGCGTTTCTATGGCGGCAGCATGGTTTGTGGCGCCTTCCAGGACAAGGGCCGCGTGGAGCACGTCACAATCTACGGCGAGGCCGGCTTCCGGGGGGGCTCGGCGGAGGTATTCATAGACGCCACGGCTGATGCGGACCTGTGCTATCACGCCGGCATTGCCTACGAACTGGGCGATCCCGACACGGGCTTTGTGCAGAGCAGCAGCCAGTGGGGCAGCGATCCGTGGACGACAAAGAATTTTCAGCACAAGCACTATTTGGCCGACTTGGACGTTGTCCATCCCGACAGCTATGCGGACTGCCTGCGGGGGCTGGGCTTGTCTTACCGCGATAACAGCGACTACCACATTGCGGATATGTTCACTCCGCGCGAGTCCCGGCGCGTGGTGGGCGAGTACGGGCTAAATTTGCGTGACATCGCCTGTCGGCGGCAGTTTAAGGACGTCATTGCCGTGGCGCTCTGTCTTTGCGACAATCACGGTCGCATGAGCGACGATTTGGTGACGGCTGGGCTGCTGGGCAGCGATTTGTATGACGACAAAGAGATACGCGTGCGCATACCGCTGCGCGCATTCATTCCCAAGGGCGTCAGGAACGTCCTGGTTGGCGCGAAGGCATTGGCGGGCGAACGGGACGCGACCTGTTTGTGCCGGATGAATCCGGATATCAGCAACGCCGGCTACGCACTGGGAATGGTGGCGGCCGCCGCCGTGGCCGCCGGCCGCGCGCCCGGCGTGCTGCCGTTGCGGCCCATCCAGGCGAAGTTGCGCGCAAAGAAGGTGCTGCCGGCCTGGGCAGATGACGGCGCGCCCGCGTGGACCACGGATTTCGCCTTCAAGCGCCTGCGCGAAAACAGCAGCGACGGCTATTTCCCGGCGATGGTGTTGGCGGACAAGGCCCTGCTCGATCGCTGCGAACGGCTGCTGCCTGAGGGCGGGCGGGTAGCCGAGCAGGCCGCGATGGCCTTGGCCTGGCATGGCCGGCCAGCCGCGTACGCCGTTCTGGCGGATATGCTGGCGCGGGAGCTGCCCAAAGACGCCGCGTGGGTGGAGGACAAGGGGGCGGCCGGGTGGACTCTGCGCAGTGTCGCCGGCGAGGAATTCAGCAGCAATGAGCGGACCAACTACGGCAAACCGCAGTTGGCGCTGTGTCCGAGCTGGCAGTCCCACGGGCTCATCAACAGCCTGGTGTTTCTGCTGGCGAAAGCGGGCGATGCCCGCGCCGTGGATCTGTTGCTGCCCATCCTGGAGCGGGCCGATGCCGGCAGCGACGAGCTTTCACGCGGTACGACGCCGTACAGCCGCCAGCGCCTCGATGTGCATCGTACGTATTTCCATGAACGCCTGTGGGCACTCGCTCAAGCCTGGCGCATTATGCCGGATAAGCGTGCCGTGACCGGGCTCACTGCGCTGCTGGGCAAGAAATGGCTCGGCGGTTTCACGGTGACGGACGACTGGTGCGACGTGCCGCCCTTCCAGCTCAGCTACCTGGAAGTGATGCTTGCGGCCGCGCTGGCGGCCTGCGGTGGCGATCTCGGCCGCGAACGACTCGCTGCGTATAGCAAGGACGCGCGGGCAATTTACCGCAATATGGCCCGGCGACTGCTGGCCAAGTACGCCGGGTGAAGGGCGTACTTGCCGGAAGTGTTTCCGGTAATCCCCCACTCATTGATATCGGCTTATTCCTGCGGTCTTTTGTTTTCAGCGTCAAAGATCAATTACTCCTATGAAACCGATGCTCTTCATTTAACGGTATCCATGGCACTTGTTCAACCAAGCAACCTTTTCTCGTCGTGCATTTCCGCCGCGAAGCGGCAGAAGCGCTGAAAGCGCGAAACATACCAGCCCAGGGCAAGCGGCGCCGAAGGCGCGCGCCGCCCTGGGTAGCGCGCCCTCTACGCTCGTGTTCCTCGGCCCCTTTGGCACCAGTCGGCGAAGCTGACTGGAGCCAAAGGGGCAATGGAACTCACTGGCTTGCCTGGGGTTGACGTCGGCGGCATGTCGGGCATCCAATATCAATGACTCCTATGAAACCCGCTGCCGCAAAGGTCGGCGGAAATCAAGGTCGGATGGTTGGGCGGCGGCGGGCCGTGGGTTTCCTGCAAATTGTCCCCGGCGAAGCGCCGGGGTGTACACTGACCGACTACCAGCCGGCGGGTAATCGGTCACCCATTGAGAATGGATGCACACCTTGCCTCTCTGGCGCGGTGGGACGAGACGTGCCAAGCCAATGTGGCGCCCTCCAGGCGCAATTCTAACTTGTTATCATACCCCGGGTTGCGGCGCCCTCCGGGCGCCTCACCCGGGGCTATGCATGGTACGGCCCTCCGGGCCGAACTTGGCCGACCTGACGACGTGACTTGTCCGATCCGAGCCGAAAGTCACCATCATTCAATGGTTATGTTTTTGCGCCGTAGGCGCTTAACTATGCTTAACCCCAGGCTTTAGCCCATGAGCGTTAAGTAGTTTCCAGAAGTCTTAATGTTGCCTTCCAAAATTCTGATTTTTTGTTAATGTGCGAAATCTTGTGATGAACACTTGTAGTTGCCAACCAATGATTCCAGGTGTAAATAAGAACTATTCTCTTCTTATGGAGAAAACTTTTTACACTAACCTGCTCCCATGAAACCGATGCTCTTCACTTTACGGTATCCATGGCACTTGTTCAGCCAGACAGCCTTTTCTCGTCGCGCATTTCCGCCGCGAAGCGGCAGAAGCGCTGAAAGCGCGACGCATACCAGCCCAGGGCAAGCGGCGCCGAAGGCGCGCGCCGCCCTGGGTGGCGCGCCATATTGGTCCGTGTTCCTCGGCCTCTTTGGCCCCAGTCGGCGCAGCTGACTGGGGCCAAAGAGGCAATGGAACTCATTGATTGCTGCTGCGGGCACGTTTGCGTGTGGCTGTTTGGAGGTCGGCTAAGGTCATATCCCAGGCGACGGTGCGGGCGGGACGCCCGCACCACGGCCGGGAGACGGGCGCACGACGTACATGCCTTTTTCAGGAACCTCCGCAACGGAGGGGCGGGACGCCCGCACCACGGCCGGGAGACGGGCGCACGACGCATACCAGCCCAGGGATAGAGCCCACGGCGCAGACAAAGGGTTCGGAACTACTGTGTCAAGTCTCTCTTTCTATCACAAGATTTCGCACATTACCAAAAAAAATGAACTGCTTAACGCTTATGGGCTTTAGCCTGGGGACGCAGCCTGCCAACAGACAGTGCCTCGTAGAGGCACTACAGTTTTGATTATCAATGGCTGGTCGATTCAGCACCCGCGGCCTTTATGGCGGCGTGGGCGATGGCCAAACACGCTGGGCGGGGTATACTTATGCGGAGCGGGCTCAGTGCCTGCCTGCCACCGCTGCGCTGGTCGTGTCGAGCTGCCGGCGGCGAAATGCGAGAATCATGCCAACACTGAGGTGCAGACGATGACTACGGCGCGCGTAGAAGATTACCATGGCTATCCGGCGATCATGATTGATGGCCGGCCTTATCCGCCAATGATGGCGACCATCCGTACCAACCTGCGCAGCCATCTGGTGATTGACAAGGAGTACTTCCGCGAGCTCGGCGCCGCTGGCGTGAAGTTGTTTTTTCTGATTTGCGACACCGAGTGGCTCAAGCCCGGCGCTTTCGCGCAGTTTCGCGAGGAGGCCGAGGCGTTGCTGGAAGCCGTGCCTGACGCGTACATTATTCCGCGCATCGGCCTGCATCCACCGCTGTCGTGGTTTGCGGAGAATCCCGACGAGCTGGTGACCTACAGCGACGGCAAGCACTACCCGACGCTGCTCTACACCGAGTCCTACGAAGCGATGCTGCCCGCGATGTATTCGCTGTCTTCCCAGCAATGGCGTGAGGACGCCGGCCGGGCTCTGTCGGAGACCTACGACGCCATCGAAAGACTGCCCTATGCCGACCGTGTGGTCGGCTACTTCCTGGCGGCGGGCAATACCTCCGAGTGGTACTACACCGGCGTGGACCCAACTGCCGATGGCGCCTACAGCGATTTCAGCGCGGCTTTCCGCCAGGAATTCGGCAGCTATCTGCGGGAAAAATACGGCACGGAGGAGCGGCTGCGGGCGCGTTGGCGTGATCCGTCGGCGTCTTTTGCGGCGCCGACGGTGCCGGCGCCGGCGACGCGCTACTTCGCCTACGGCGTCGAGAGCGCTTTGGCGAATCCGCCGCGGTTGTATTCGACGTCGCCGGCGCCCGAGCCGCCGAGCAACGGCACGAACATCGGCGTGTTTCTGGACGTCGACCGGCACCAGGCCACGGCGGATTACTACCGCGCCTGGCACCTTGGCACGGCAAAAAGCGTGGTGCACTTTGCGCGCATCATCAAGGCGAAGTCGACGGACAAATTGGTCGGGGCTTTTTACGGCTCTTATGGCTGCACCAATCTCATTGACGGCGGCACCGCCGGCGGCGTGCTGCATATCCTCGATTCCGGCGTGGTGGACTTCCTGGCGGCGCCCGGCGTGTACGAGAACCGCCAGCCCGGCGGCTTCACCGGCCAGCGCGAAATGAACGACTCGTTCCGCTTGCGCAATACGATGTTCATTGTCGAGGAAGACACGCGCACGCATTTCGAGAACCGCCATTACCAGAATTTGATCGAGATGTTCGACATGACGGACACCTATGGCATCATGAAGCGTGATTTCGGGCGCAATATCTGCGAGGACCTGCAGGCGTGGTGGTTCGATCAGCATGTGGGCGGCGGCCGCTACAAACACCCGGATATCTACGCGCTGATCGCCCGCCAGCAGGAGATCGCGCGTTTTGCCTACAGCCTTGACCGTCGCAAGGGCAGCGAAATCGCTTTTATATACGACGAAGAGAGCATCCACGTCACCGCGCACTGGGCCAGTCTGGACAGCATTGAAATGACTCGCAATTACGAAATCGCGCACATTGGCGCGCCGGTGGATCAGTACTATCACAACGACATGGCCAACCCGGCCATGCCCACGTATAAATTGTACGTGTTTTTCAATGTCTACTCGCTGACCGACCAGGAACGGCGGGACATCTTGGCCAAGATCAAGCGCGACCACGCGGTGGCGCTGTGGCTATACGCGCCGGGCGTCATCAACCCTGATCGCGAGCAGCAGTTCTCCCACGAATACCTCAGCGATCTCACCGGCATGCGCAGCGCGATGCTGCTGGAAAACTGGAGCAGCAAATTCAAGATCAACGGCGACGCCCATCCGGCTTTTGCCAAGCTGGACAAGGGGCAGATCTTCGGCGCACTCGACCGGCGCATGCCCAACAATGTGCGGCCGGGCGTCCGCAGCCGCGAAACCAGCAGCTACCCGGTTTTCTACATGGACGACCCAAGCGCGCTCACCGCCGCGCGCTTCCTGGGCAATCGTCTGCCGGCGCTGAGTGTGAAGGCCATGGACGGGTGGACCTCGGTGTACTGCGGCGCCAAATACGTCCGCGCGGAGCTCTATCGCGCCGTGGCGCGCTATGCCGGTTGCCATATCTACTCCGACGATGGCGACTGCCTCTACGCCAGCCGCAATTTCGTCACCGTCCACGCAGCCACCTCCGGCGAAAAATGCCTGCGCCTGCCCGTCGTCTGCAGCCCCTATGAGCTCTATGAACGGCAGACCTACGGCGAAGAAACCCGCGAAATCCGCTTCAGTATGCTGCGCGGCGAAACCAAGATGTTCTCCCTCGTTGGCAAAGACTAGAGAGGCGGACGCGACGGCGGCTTTTTCTATCCGCTGATTGCGTGGATTCAAGCAGATAGTGGGGGAGGTGGATGCGGGCATTTATCCGCATGCGCCTTTGGAGGGAGCCTACTGCGCGCGTTTCAGGCGATGCGGGACACTGGGATTTCGGGCAAATATTCGTTCCACGTCGTCAGGTTGAAAACCGCACATCCGGCAACGATGTTTCGTATCCAAGTTCCTGATGGTGGCCCAGACAGCGGTAGTTTTCTCTTGAGGGCGTCGGTGCGCACGAGCAGATCGGCATCGGTCAGCGTATCCAAGGCGATCAGCACGTAAAAGAAGATTGGTTTTTCAGCGCGCTGGCACGCCCACTCGTAGAGCAACGAGTCGCGATATTTGTACTTGAGGTCTTCGTCGATGGCTCCTTGCCCGAGCTTCTCGATGAATTCGTCCCTGTCTGTTTGTTGTGCCTTTGGGTGCTGAGGGTCTTTGAATTCGATGAAGAGGTAGCGGTCGTCGAGTTCCGCAATAAAATCCACGGCCTTCATGCAATTGAGCCGGCCATGTTGGCGGGCAGTATCGAATTTTCGCACTTGCACATCTGTGGGGAATTGTATCCGGAGGTTCCCTTCAGTGAATTCGCTCATTTGCGTATCCCCCCCATGGAACGCCTCACCTCTCGGTCGTAGAGATCAGAAAAGGTTTCTGCTATAGCATTGGGACTGATGTCAAGATACTGCGCTGTACTCTGACACTGGACATCCCCAGCTTCGTCATGATACAGTGAATGATACAGCACCTTGTCGTGGTCACCCCTGCGCAGGTCCAACTCTTTGAGTATCACGTAGTCATGAGTGGCAAGAAAGACTTGTATCCCGGCCTGCTGCAGAGCAAGGATAATCTGCACCAGAGCGCCATACAGCTTTGGATTCAAGTTTGTCTCAGGCTCATCCCAAAAAAGCACTGAGCCCTCCAGCAGAGTGCCGTTCTGAATCAGGGTCCAGAGCAGTCCAAGCTTGCGGATGCCCTCGGCCAGTAGGGTGAATTCGAGATTGCCCTGTTTGTTTCTGAGGAAGAACTCTTCGTTGTTCACCACGACTTTGCCGTCAATGACCTTCTGTAGGCTGGTTAACAAGTCCTTTCGTGCCTTGTCCGTCGGTCCACGCAGGGGGGGGCGATAGGCGCGATCAAGGATGTCCGCGTAGATTTCTTCAAAATGGATTTCCCGTTGGTTATACAGGGAGCGAAAACCGGGGCCATTGGAGAGCATTTCTTTGACGGGGATGAAGACACTCTCGAGTGGCTTGGCCATCCATTTTGTCTGCCCAGTTACTTTTGCCAGCTCCGGCTTGTCGGTGTGATTCGAGAATGATGCCTGCAGGCTTTCTTTTTCGCGTTCAACCCTTACCATCGCGCGCGAACTGGCCTGTTGCCGTTTGACCAGACGGCCTATGGATCGGCCCGAGGGCAGGAAGACCCGGCACAGCTTCTCCGGAAAGCTCATCTTGCTTTTGGTGATGTCGCAGGCGGCATAGGCGATTTTCATCAAGTGGGTCTTGCCAGTGCCGTTGGCGCCGATGAAGACATTGATCCCCTTGGAGAAATCTACTGTAAGTTGGTCAAACGCGGTGAAGCGCTCGCAGTGCAATCTGGTCAATTTCATAGTGCGTCTCCTTTGCGCGTGATGACTTGGTCACACTATCTGAGGAGCCTGGGGGCTTCCTGGAGCTGTTGTCGCGTGCGCATGGCAGTAAATATATCATTTGTCAGTCTTTGCGTCGGGCATAGTGTTGTCGTTCGGGGCTTCCGGGGTAGTCGGGAGGTCGTCTCGTATATCTGTGTCGTTGCCCAGAGCCAGTAAAACAGATTTTATGCGCTCAATAATCTCAGGTTTTGCATCCGGGTTATCACAGTATTTTTGCAGGACATTCCGCAGACTCCTGAGATCATCTTGGCTGGGGTTGAGTTGATTGAGAAATTCGAGACTAAATGGATTTTCTTTCGGAGTTTTCGAGGCATGTTCGAGAACGGTAGCGATGAGATGAACGAGATGTGGAACGACAATAAGCGGAGTCTGTTCAGCAGACGAAATGATGTGTGATAAGCATTCACTAAACCTCGTGGCTGTATATTTAGACAGAAATATCAAGTGCCACAACATTGTTTGGTCCTCTGGATTGAGAACGCGTCCTAAATAATCCGGATCATTCCGTAATCTTTCCCAAAAAAGATTCATATAATAGTGAAGTAAGTCTTTTTGTCCTTTATGTAAAATACTACTGAAAGAAATATACAGATCATATGCCATTCTAAGAGAGTAGTCTATTGCTTGCTTGATGCGTTCTCGTATCCATATTGAGTATTCGTTTCCACCACCTATTACATCGTTAAAAAAATCATTGATAAACTTGGTATCTATCGATTTTTTATTTGCATTTCTCCCGAATATATGCAAGGCTTTGGTGATGTAGTCGGTGCACAAATCCAATTCGCGTTGCATGCGATTGTGTTCATCATCTGAAAGAAACGTCCTGAACTGAAAGACTTTTTCCGCCACGAGGCCTTTATTGTCATTGAATAAACTGTCCAATAAAGCGGCCTTGTTTCCACTCTTCCATTCACTAATCCAACGCAATATGGTCTGGTCACGAAGACCTTTTTGGTCAATTGAAATGGTCATAATGCGGGTAAAATACGTCGATCCATACTGTGGACTAAAAATAGATTGTGGGCATTTCATCGTTACCGAGATTGTTTGTTTTCGTCCTTCATTGTCCAGATCGACTAAATTGATGCCTATTATTTTCAAAAGTAATTGACATGCAGTTGAGTTGTCGACTTTTTGGGTAGTTCTGTGCCAGTCATCGACAAGATCGCTGACAAGCTTATTGGCTGCGTCTTGGTCTGGTTGGTCAATGCTGCGCAACTTGTCGATATTACGAACAATGAACTCCCATGCTTCTGGCGCTACGCAACGCAGGATATTAAGCCAGATCAACTCATCGAGATCCACTTCGCCATGTAGTTTTTCCCAAGCTACGCATATGTTTCTCAAACCGTGTTTAAAAACTCTCGGTGTTCCCAGTAGTTTGGTGATTTCACGTTGTGAATCTGTGCTGCATAACTCTGCTTCCATGCTATGCGTGCGTGGCAACTCAATTGTTTTTTCCGTGTTTCGGTCATGGCAGGCATCATTTTTGCCTGTTTGAGAAGAGTATTCCGTCGTTCTTTTTGTGGAAAAATCACTACAAGCCTTGCGAAATTCAAGCAGCCATCTCTTAGTATCTTGATATGGCATAGTTGGCATACGTTCGATGTAGTCGCAGATACGGCTGAGATCGATGCGTTCATGTGTATTTTCATTGGCTTCAACGATGAAAGTGACATTTGGCATAGTGCGGAATCTGTCCAGCAAACCTGCCAATTCCTGGAGTGATTTCCTGCTGCCATTTCGTTCGGCATCCTGGATGCAGACAACCAGGAAAATCCCTAAGGCTTCGAGGACGTGCTGGCATTTGGCGAGAACATCGTTGGGGCTACTGGTCGGGGCGCAGAACAGTTCTGCGAGCGTACCCGCTTTGTCGTTGACAACCTTGATGGCGGCAAGATAGTGAGTGGGGATACCTCGGATTGCGAGGCAGTCAATGCCAAGTTCTTCCAGCTTACTGACCATGCGTTGAAGAACAAATCCGGTCAGGCCATGCTCGGCAATGCCCCATGCGGGAACAAGGACAAAATGAATGTCCTTACGTTTTTGATGGGTTAGGGTTTCAACCGAGTGGGTGGTGGAGGTTTTTCCCGAGCCATAGGGTCCGACAAGGCCGATAGTCGTGGGTGGGGCGTTCCCGTCAATGTGCGATATGGTGTCCGCAAGGCGGGTATACGTCGGTATGAAATTGAACTTGTCATCACCATCATCAGGAACCGGTGTTTCATTGAGTATCCACTGCAAATCTTTGGGGAGCCAATCATGATGAGCTTTTTCGTTTTTGGTAGGTTTTGTCTTTTGCCGGCGGTAATGGTATAGACGTAGAGCAAAGTCCTTGATAATGATCCCAACAATGAAGCTAATAAGGGGGGCTAGAACGGCGACAAGTGATGAGATGAAGACAGGAGTTGCCAAGTGGAAAATGATGTCTTGGTCAAATACCGATGCACCAAGGAAAATCGCGATAATGGCGAAGTAGGCCAACAGCACAGTCCCAAGGCATGAGGGATATCGGATTCGGGCAAACTGCCGGCATGAAAACGTTGTTCTCAAGCAATCAGCCGATAGAAGCAAGGCCCATCCCAGTGCTTGTATGGCACATCTTATCCATTCGTTAGCGAAAATGCCTTCATTCCATGTCAGCCATTCAAGCTGGTTGCCGGCGCTGATCTCGGCCATAATGCCAACAAAAGCCCCCCCGAAGATTGCATAGAGGACGATATCAAGCCAGCGCTTGGCAATAGCCCCCGGCCTTCGGCATGAACCCGCTTTCGGATATTTGCTTATGCTATCTGTCATTGCAGGAATTGCCTTCTTTCATCCCCGTATTCATCTGAAATGGTCTTCATAGGTGCTTCTTGCCTCACCCTTCCATGACGATTCGCACCTTGGCTGGTTCGCGTCCTCTGGTGAGGCTGTCGATGTACTCATTGAAGCGTCGTTTCAGTCCTGCGGGGTTGGCGGGGCCGTCATTGGAGCGGAGGGCGTTGCGGATATCCTGCGTGGAGACGCTGATCTTCACCAGGCCGGAGAGCACATCCTGGAGTGCTTTGACCAAGTTGTCGTCAAGAGGCGTTGGGAGATCGAGGGCGGCGATGACGGTGGCGATGGCCTGGCGGCCGTTGCGCATGAGAAACTGGCTGGTGTTGGTCAAGCCACGCGCGGTTTTGTCATTTTGCATTTCGGTGAGGCAAGATGCAGTCCCTCTGCCAGCTTCCCGGCGGTACGCAAGCGTGGATGCGACTTCGGGTTTTGACGCATACCGACCTTGGGCTTGTCTGGCCCGGGTTATGGCTTCTCCCGGCAAACTGGCCCAATTGTCGATGCGGCTCATGAATGGTCCCCTTCGTGCCCGTATCCTTAAGTTACTCCATGTACGGTCTCATAGTGTAACCTGCGGCGTGCTCATTTCAATAACAAACAGAAAGTGGCGAAATGGACGTGGTCCCCTGAGTTTGTGTATGGCAAAGGGGATTTTTCACGGACGGCGGGCGCAGGGTGATTGTTCTATCCGCTGATTGCGCAGATGGGCGCAGATTTTTGGTGAATGTGGCGCCCTTCGGGCGCAATTCTAGGTTGCTGTCATACCCCGGGTTGCGGCGCCCTCCGGGCGCCTCACCCGGAGTTATGCATGGTGCGGCCCTCCGGGCCGAATCTGGGAGGTCGGGCAGAGCGGTTTTCTGCTGCTTTTGTCTTCTGTCGCGGACGGATCGGACGGATCGGACGGATCGGACCGATCAGGTCGATTGATCAGTCGGATCAGTCGGATCGGTCGGATCGTCGTTTTGGTCATCGGACGGATCGGACGGATCGGACGGATCAGGTCGATTGATCAGTCGGATCAGTCGGATCAGTCGGATCAGTCGGATCATCGTTATGGTCATCGGACTGATCGGTCGGATCATCGTTTTGGTCATCGGTCGGATCGTCGTTGTCATCGGCGGTTTTTTTGCTCGCAAAATGGGCTGGCAGGTTTACCTTAGCCTGTTGTTTTTTGTGGGCGATTTTGCCGTGACAATCACCACCAACGAGGATAGGAATGATGCGTGCTATGACTGCTTTTTTGCTGACTCAGCTGACGGGCCTTGCCCTTGCCGCCAAAACGCCATCGCGTGAGATCACGCCAGCCGATCCGGCGGTGTACGGGCCGGCATTGGCGTATGAGAAAGTCGAGAACACGTCGGGTTGTGCGGCGATGGTGGTCGGCGGGGACATCCTTTACAGCATTGGCCGTGGAGCCTTGACGACCTACGACGTCAGCACACCAGCGGCGCCGAAGGCGCTGGGGACGCTGCCGGGGCTGGGCAGCGTGCGCCAGCTGGCGGTGCAGAATGGCATCGCGTACGTGACGGCGCGAGACAGCGGTCTGTGGCTGGTCGATGTGAAAGACCCTGCGGCGCCGAAGCTGCTCAGCCGCTACGACACGGTTGAATTGGCGACGGGTATTGACGTCGCCGGCGACGTCGCCTTTGTGGCACTGCGCGTGTACGGCGTGGAGTTGGTCGACGTGAGCAATCCGGCGCGCCCCGAGCATCTCTGCGTGTTCAAGACTCGCGAGGCGCAGTCGGTGAAGTATCACAACCAGAAGATGTACATCGGCGACTGGAATTCCGGTGAGATCACCATTGCCGACGTGAGCAATCCGCGCATGCCCAAGCTGGTGTCGCTGACCCAGCTGGACGGCTATGGCGATGGCATTGACCTGCGGGACAATATCTGCTTCGCGGCCACTGGCCATCACGCCAAAAACGACCCCACCAACGACGGTTACGGCCGCGGCCACGGCGTGGAAATCTACGACATCAGCGATGTGGCCAAGCCCCGCAAGATCGCCGGGGTGAAATTTCCGCAGCTCTACAATGGCTACCGTGATTTTTGGACGCCGCGGGCGACGGCGTCGCATTTGTTTGTGGCTGACACGCACAACGGCGTGTTTGCGCTGGACATCAGCACCTTGTCCGCGCCGCGTTTCATTGGCCATTTGCGGTTGCCGTTGGCCCCGGCTACCTACGCTTACAGGCAGACGACCCAGTTGCCGGATGCGGTTGCGGGCATCGCCGTGGGTGATGGCGTGCTTTATGTCGCTGGTAGTCAGACGGGTCTCTATGTGGTGCCGATGCCGGGCGTGGCCGTGCCGCTGCCGCCGTTGCGGTCGGCGCCGCCGCAGATCGCGCCCGCGCCGGTGCAGGCGCCGGACGCACGTTTTCACAGCTATCGGCCTGATGGTCAGGTCCGTGGCGCGCTGATTGACGGCGATTTGGCCTGGGTGGCCTGTGGTCGCGCGGGGCTGCATCTGCTCAAGCTTCGCGAGGACGGCATGGACGTGCAGCGGGTGTGGCCGCTGGGCGAGGTCTTCGGCGTGGCGGCTCATGGCGACATGCTGGCGGTGGCCGAAGGCGGCGCCGGCCTGGCGTTGTATCGCCGTGCGGAAGGCTCTGAGCTGCGCCTGTTGGGGCGGTTGCAGCCCCCCGCGTCGGGCGCGCTGGTTCAGCGCGTGTGGATACCCGGCGACGGCCGTTTTGCGGTGTATTCCACGGCCACCAGCCAGCTGTATTTTGCGGACATTAGCGACCCGCAGGCCCCGCGGCAGGTCCTGCGGCACGGCCAGAGCGGCCTGCTCTACAGCGATCTGGTCTGCCACCGGGCGTTGGCGGGCCGCTATGTCGGCGTGAACTGGCACAGCGGCGGCCTGGCCTGGTACGACCTCGGCGGCGACAAGCCCGTGGTCGCCAAGCAAGTCGTGGAGCGCCTAGCGAGCCACCTCGACGGCGTGGTCGCGGTGCCGGGGCAGGACCGCATGCTGTATGTGATCCATGGCACCTACGGCCTGCTGTCCGCGCTCGCGGAAGGGCCCAGCAACGAATGGCCGCGCTATCGTCTGCCGGATAATCAGCGCATGAACGGCATTCCGACCATCGACGGCGACGTTTTGGCGCTCAGTGAGCGGGCCGGCAAGCGCGTCAGCGTGGTTGATATCAGCGACATCACGGCGCCCAAGCCGGTCGCCGAGCGCCAGTATAAACTGGAGGGCAATCCCGACACGGTGGTGTTCTGGCGGGGACGAATGCTTATTCCGTGTGGCTACCAGGGCCTGCTCCTGGAACGCCGCGGCGGCGAGTGAGCGCAAAGGGCGACAGTGGACTTCAGTCAACGTGGGATGCATGCAAACAAAAAAAGGCACAAGGAGTGATCTATGGGCAATTTGATATCGGCGATTGTTGGTGGCATGCTGGTCTTGTCGGCAACGGCAGCGGACAAGTCGCAACTGACTTTTCAGTTCAATGCCGGGGCTGAGCTGCGGGTTGGCGGCCAGCGCCTGGCGCGGATCGCACCGGGGTATTTCAGCGCCGGGTGGAGCCATGGTGGTTTCGCATCGGATTTCAAGGACGTGCCGGAAGGCGCGCCTCTGCGGGCGTCGGCGACGCGCAATGGCGTGGTGATTGACTTGGTGGTTCGCGATCTCAGCGTGGACGGTTCGTCGGCCAGCATGGTGTACGAAATGACGCCGCAGAAGGACATCAGCCTCAACGCGTTGTTCGTCGGCGTGGTCTTTGATGTGGACGACCTGGTGGGGCGGCCGGTCCAGATTGACGACAGTGCGCCGGTGATTTTCCCGGCCGAGCGCGGCGAAACGCAGGTGCTGACGAAGAAGGCGCAGAAGGTTATTTTTGACACCGCGAAGGGCGCGCTCGCGCTGGTTCTTGCCGAGCCCACGAGCGTGATGCTGCAAGATGACCGCGCCTGGGGGCCGACGGCCACGCTGCGCATCGGCTTGAATCAAGACCCGCCGGCGACCTGGGAGGGTGGTAAGACCCTACGCGTCGCTATGACGCTGACGGCGCCGTTGCCGATCGTCTGCAAGCGGCCGGGCGCGGTGGTGCTCACGGCCAATGACGAGTGGCTGCCCCTGCAGGCGTCGCTGGGCGTGGAGCCGGGATCAGCCGTTGATTTTTCGGTGTTCGGGCTGGCTGACGGCCCCGCCGGCAAATACGGCAAGGTCGTGCGAAATGGCCGGCATTTTGAGTTTGAGCGGCAGCCGGGCAAGGCCCAGCGTTTTTATGGCGTCAATCTGTGCTTTATGGCGCAGTATCTGGAGGATGACCAGGCCGTCGAGCTCGCCGAACGGCTGTACCGCCTCGGCTATAATACCGTGCGCTTCCATCATCACGAGTCCAATTTGCAGGACCGCAGCCAGGGCGATTCGGTCAGCATCAACCCCGTGCGCCAGGCGCAGTTCGACCGGCTCTTCGCCGAGCTGAAGAAGCGCGGCATCTACATGACCACGGACACCTACGTGTCGCGGAAGGTATTCGCCAAGGAAATCTGGCCCGATGCGACGGGCGACGTGAGCATGAACGACATGAAGATGCTCCTGCCGGTCAATGACGCGGCCTTTGCCAACTGGGTGGCTTTCACGCGCAATTTCCTCGGGCATGTCAATCCGCATACCGGCCTGACGCTGGCGCAGGATCCGGCGCTGGCGTGGATATCGCTGATCAACGAAGGCAACTTCGGCAATTTCATCGGGGCGCTGTCGGGGCGGGTCAAGGACGAGTGGCTGCGCGCCTGGAATGACTGGCTCGGCAAGCGTTACGCGAGTGTCGCCGCGCGTAATCAGGCGTGGGGTCGCGAGGCCGACGCGGTTCTTGCCGACCTGCCCACTGGCGGGCGGGGGACGGTCGCCGAGCGGCGTGATTTTGACCGCTTCCAGCTCGACGTGGCCACGGCCATGTACCGCAAGATGACGGCGTTTTTGCGCGACGAGCTCGGTTGCCAGGCGTTGTTCACGGATATGAACAGCTGGACGTCGCATGCGTGGACGCAGCTGTACCGTTCGGAATTCGACTATGTGGACGAGCATTTCTACGTGGATCACCCGGTGTTTTTGCAGAAGTCGTGGCAGCTGCCGTCGACCTGTGGCAACGCCAGTCCGGTGAAGCGCGGCGAGCCTGGCGGCGGCCATACGGCCTACTTGCGGCTGCTGGATCGCCCCTTCGCAATCTCCGAGTATAACTACTCTGGGCCGGGGCGCTATCGCGGCGTGGGCGGCATCCTGACGGGCTGTATGGCGGCTTTGCAGGACTGGGCGGCAATCTGGCGTTTCGCCTACAGCCACGGCGGTAACATGTTCGAGATGGGTTTTGCTGGCTATTTCGACATGGCGTCGGATCCGCTGAACCAAGCAGCCGAGCGCGCCACTCTCTGTCTGTTCATGCGCGGTGATATGTCCCCTGCAAGCCGGACCATTGCCATCTCGCTGGCCAAGGATCACTACGACAGCGACGACGTGCCGCCCGCGGCCGGCGTGGTGCCCAGTTGGAGCAGCATGAACACCGTCGCCATCGTCGGTAGCCATGTCGGCCCGGCGGGCAGCGCGGCGCCAGCGGATGTGAGCGTCGCCTGGACGGACGCGGCGCCGAAGGCGCCCATAGCGTTGCCCAGCGGCAATCCCGGCAGCGGCGAAACGCGCGCGGCCCTGCAGGAGCTCTTCCGCGAGCGCGGCTGGCTGCCGGCCGAGAACAGCACGGATTTCGGCGCGCGCATCAGCCAGTCCACTAACGGCGAATTTACCATGAATGGGCGCGATGACATCATGGTGCTCGACACGCTGATGACCGCCGGCGGTTTTGCGCCGGCCGGCAAGCGCATCAACACGCGCGCTGTGGACATCGCTATTCTGGACACCGACGCGACGGTGTGGGTGTCCAGTTTGGACAAAGAGCCCATCAGCCGCAGCCGGCGCCTGCTGGTGACGCACCTCACCGACCTGCAGAACGAAGGGCGGCGCTTCGCCGAAGAAGAGCGGCGGACGGTGCTGTCGTGGGGCAAGATGCCCTACCTCGTGCGTGCCGGCCGCGCAGAACTGCTGGTCAAAATGACCGAGCCCGAAAAGGCGACCGTCTGGCGCATCGCCACCAACGGCAAACGCATTGATCAGCTCAAGGCCACCGTGACGCCGGAGGGGCTGCTCCTGCCGCTCGACGTCAAAGGCCCGCAGGGCGCCCAAATGATGTACGAAATCGTCAAATAAAGCGGGGGTCGCGGACGGCGGGACACGGACTTAGTTGGCAGTCGCAGGCAGTCGATCGAGGCGAGAAAAGGAGGGGCGACCGGCCGGTCGCCCCCAGTCGCAGGCAGTCGAGAGCAGTCACAGGCGTCGGAACGCACCAAAACCGAATTGTCTCACCACAAATGTTTTTCACGCTAGCCGTTCTATAGTAAACACTGCGTTGGCGGCTAGTACTGCGCCGGCGCACCCACGTTCCCTGTGGGGGCGTATACTGGACCCCAGAAATTGGACAAGGACATAATCGTAGAACCCACATTTCTCACACAAAACCGCGAAAAAATCGTCTATTTTCGGTTCTTCCCGGTTTTATGAAAAATGGAATGTTTCAGTCACGGAATGCACGGAGTGGGTATCGGCAGGGTTGCTCTGGCGTGTCGCCGTACTGCGTGAATGTCCTCCGGCAAGGTGCCGTCGCGGCATAAACGGTTTCCCCCCGCTGTCGCGGGGCCCCCCATTTATACGCGACGTTCCTTGCCTCCGGCCATTCCCTCAGTGCAAGCCGGTCATGGTCGTCCTTATGAAAGCAAATGACACATTTGCTTTCATAGTACGATCCATGACGTTACCGGCGAAAGCAGTCGAAGCTGGTCTGCATCGGCCTTATGTTATTGGTTCCTCAAAAACTAATTAACAAGGAGGCTTTCAGGATGCAGACCAGCGACATCTACCATACCCAGGGAATCAGGTCCTTCAAGCTCAAATCAACTCATTACGGCGACGGCAAGTGTGTCTTGAACATCGTAGCCAAGGAGCATCGTTGTCCGCTTTGCGCATCTGGGAAAGTCTCGGTCTACCCCGAGCGAGAACGAGAAATCCAGGGGCAGAGCTGTGGAGCGAAAAGAGTTTATTTCAAGGTGTGGGTACATCGCATCTATTGCCACAAGTGTCGGCGTCAGAGCTATGAGCAACTCAACTTTCTGCCGTATTCCAAGGCCCGTGTCTCCCGCTCCCTGGCGCAAACGCTCATTGAGCTTCGCAGGCATATGCCGTTGAGCGCCATCAGCGAACACTATCACGTCGATTATGATAAGCTCAAAGCACTTGAAATAAATTACTTGGAGAAAAAATACAGTCGCATTTGCCTCAAGGATGTACGGGTCATCGGCGTCGATGAAATCCACGTCGGCCATGAATGGGTGGATGGAAAACGCCGGCAGAAATACCTGACCATTGTCCCCGCGACCTGAATAGCGGCAAGGTCCTGTTCGTCGGCGACGGCAAGGGTTGCGATGCTCTGCTCCCCTTCAATCGCAAGATGAGACAGTTTCGAGGCAACATCAAGGCGGTTTGCATGGACATGAGCAACGCGTATGCAAAATGGGCTCGCGAGCAGTTCCCTGCCACGGGTCGCTTCATACTGAGCCACTCATGGCTCGCATCTTCCCTTGCCACCTGACAACCGTACAACCCGCGTTTGGGATTGCAACGACAATGTTCCTTTTTTGTTGATATTGTGGATGTTGTGTTCGTTCATTTCTGCCTTTTTCTCTGTTTGGCGGCCTCCTTTCCATTTTGAAACTGAGCCACCCGCTTTGGCGTCCCCCCGTGGGTCGCATTGGCTCAGTTTGCCCCGTGGGTCGCATGATTCAAACTGAGCCACTTCAAAGTGAGCCACCCTCGGCATGATCCAGTCGGGCTGCGGCCGCCGCGTCGAGGAGGGCGTCGTTTGCTGTCGGCCGCGCCTGCCCTTGGCGTCCGAAGTGGGGGCGTCCGGTTTTCCCCTTGAAGGGTATGAGCCGTGCCTGTTGCAGGAAGCGATCCAGAATAGCTCCGGCCGTTGGCACATCCCCAATCAGCTTGCCCCAGTCGTCCAGCGGTCGATTGCTGGTCATGATGGTTGACTTGAGCTCATGGCGGCGGAAGATGATCTCGAACAGCAGTTCGCCAGCTTTTTCCGGAAGCTGCTTGAGCCCCATGTCGTCAATGATGAGCAGGTCGGCCTTCAGGTAGCGTTCGAACTCGGGATTGCGGTCGCTGAGGGCGTTGAAGCGTTGCAGATGGCTGACGATGTCAAAGATGGACCGATAGATGACGGTGAAGCCGAGCTTGATGGCCTCAAAACCGATGGCCTGAGCCAGACAGGTCTTTCCAGTGCCTGAAGGCCCGACCATCAGGATGTTTTGAGCCTGGCGGATGAACTCCCTAAACTTTTCATGTTTTTTGAAAAAACAAAGTAACTACAAGCTTTTTGAGCTCAGTTTTGAAAAACCTGTAGTTATCATCATTGTTTATTAAAAGTCACTACAGCAATTCCTGTCAAGAAGCTTGAACACTTCGACCTTGAACTTAAAAACGGAGCATTGGCTGTCTGGAGCCGGGCAATGATGTAGTTACCTCGTAAAACGTGAAAAGTTTAGGGAACTCGCCGCCTGCCAGCTCGTAGAAGAGTTTGCGTTCCAGATTCGGGTTGAACTGCCAGTCGAAGTCAGTCAGCGGCTTGAGGTTGCGGAAGCCGGCCGCCTTCAGGGCGGATCTGATTTTGTTACCGGCGCGATGGAGAAGCTCGTCCTGCAGGAGAAGCTCGAGAAAATCGCCGTGTTCGAGGCTGTTGCAGCGCGCTTCGCTCAGCCGCAGGTCAAGCTTGACGCCGGCCCCCGGCATGCGCAGATTTTTGAGTTGTTCACGAATGCGGTTTATGCTCATGGGAAGATGTCCTTGTAGTCAATAAGGTGATTGTATTCTTTCAGCGGCCGGATGAGCTCGTGCTCGCTTTGGAAGGGCAAGGCGGGCTGCCTCTTGTCGCCTCGTTCTTCAAGCAGGGCCTTAAGCGCCTGATAGCAGGTTTCACCGCGGGTGATGGCCAGATTGCAGACGAACTCGATGGTGGCGGCCGCGTGTGCCTTTCGCAGGTGAAGCAGTCCATGAAGCACCTTGGGGGCCGCCGCCTGCCGGCTGAGGACCACGGTTTCGCCCCATGCCCGGGCGCCGGGACCGATGCTTTTTTCGATCTGTTCGAGCAGCCAGTGCGAACCGCGTTCGGGAAGATAGACTTTCACTGGCGGAACATGGCCGGCGGCGGTCGAGGTCCGTCCCCGTTCCTGTCGCGCGTGCAGGGCGAGCTCTTTCAGGTCCTTTGACATGATGCGCACGTGGCGGCCGTCATGGCAGGCCCAGACTTCCTGAGACGTGTATTCCGGCGGAACCGAGTAGTAGGCGCCCTGGACCTCGACGTGGCCATCGCTGTGGACCTTGCGCATCTCCTCGCTGAAGGCGGGGAAAATGGACGCCGGAAGCGGCTGAAGCGACGCCTTCTCCTCCTGGTACATGTCGATCACATGGCGCTTTTCCGTGCCGTGGAAACGATGGTCTGACACCTTGTCCTGCCAGGTCCACAGAAAGGTGTTCTGTGCGTTCACGGACGGAAAAGTGCGCCCTGCAAGCGCGTTGTTCTGCACGTAGCCCACGACGTTCTCAACGCGTCCCTTGTGCCAGGGAATGCGGGGGCGGCAAGGAAGGATGCACGTGCCGTAATGCATGGCGAAATCATGACATTTGGGGTTGAGAACGGGATCGAAATTGCAGGGCCGGATGACACCTGCCTTGAGGTTGTCGATGACGACGGTCGCGGTCACTCCGCAAAAATGTCTGAACGCATTCTCCATGCCGCGGATGAAACTCTCGCTGTCCTGACGGTAGCTGACTTCGCAATAGATGCGGCGGCTAAAGGACAGGACGCAGCACAGAAGATGGGTCTTGCGACGGCGGCCACGCTCATCGCGAACCCAGGCACCCTGGCCGTAGTCAACCTGCATTTCCTGCCCTGCCAGCTTGATCAGCCGGCGAAATGGCACTGGCGGCGACGTCTCGCGGTTGCGCTGCAAAAAGCGCTTCACGCTGGCATAGCTGCCTGTAAAACCCGCGTCACCCAGATCCTGGTAGATACGCCGTCCAGAGAGGCCCTGGGCATGCGCGGCGAGTATCTCGGAGGCATACTGAGCACAGCCTGAACGCTTGTCCACAACCGGAGGGCGGCTGGCCGGCGCAACTGCAGACCCGTGGGTCGCTTCAGGCTCGGCGGAGACCGATTCAAACTGAGCCGCCCCGTGGGTCGCTTCAGGTTCGGCGGAGACCGTTTCAAACTGAGCCACCCCGTGGGTCGCTTCGTCTGACAAAACCGGACAGGTTGTTCCTTTTTCCTTGGTTGCAGCTTGCGTGGAGTGGCACCCTGTCTGACCCGGGGGCTCCGGGTTTGAAGCCAGATATCGCGCCACGGTATTGCGACTGACACCCAGTTCTGTCGCGATGGCACGCTGGCTTCTCCCTTGTCGGTAAAGTTGTTGTATTCTGTCTATCACGTTCACCTGCTTGTAGTTGGCCATGTTCTATCTCCTTGTTTTCCGATGGGAAAAAAGGAGATAACATAGGGCTGCTTTGTCTCGCAGGTGGCTCAGTTTGGATGCGACCCATCACTGGCTCAGTTTATGCGACCCGTGACAGTTCCCCCTGGCGGAGGTGGTCTACGACCATTTCCACGTGATCAAACTGGTCAACGACGCAATTGATGACATACGCCGCAGCGTGCAAAACGATCTGGACAAGGAAAATGCCAAGTATCTCAAGGGAAAACGCTACCTTCCCCTGCGCAACCAGGAGGACCTCAACAATGCGGAGAAGACCGAGCTGGCCGAACTGCTGGTGGTTTCAGAAGAACTTCATGCCGCTTGGCGGATAAAAGAACTGCTGCGTGGTATCTATGAGCTGGCCGATGACCCAGACGAGGCCAGAGACATGCTGACAGCTTGGGCCGACATCTGCCTGTCCTCGGCAAGTCCCGAGCTGGAGAAGCTGGGGCGAACCGTGCAGCGCCACCTGGACGGCATCTGCGCCTATTGGTCCTGCGGCCGGATCAGCAACGCCGCCATGGAGGGGTTCAACAATAAAGTGCGCCATATGATAGCGCAGGCCTACGGCTTTCATGACTATGAGTACATGAAACTGAAGATTTATGAATTGCCTTCAATGGTGCTACGAAAGCAGCTGCTCAGATCCTGCGCATAATGGCCACTGTTTTTCATAAAACCGGGAAGATGCCCATTCCCCATCCACTAACTGCCTGCGAATGGACTTGTTTTGAAAAATAACTATTTTTTTGTTCGTGTCATCGTGACCATTTATATTCACTGGGGACTCTTTCATTTTGTGCCTTTCTCAATAAATATGACTCAGTTGACTACAATTTGTAGTCAACTCGCTTTCTTCCTTCCTTCTTGAGGTGCGGTTTCAGCACGCTCTCCAGTATTGGCGATGTTTGGCTTGAGCAGAACCGCGGTTCATGCGGTTTTTCCTTCAAATATTTTTATCGCTTTGCTTTTCGTCATATTGCACAATCCTTTATCTCATCAACGCGACTACTGCTCATTACGCCTAACATATTGAATGTTTTTCTCATTTTTTTACCTGAAGTTCGGCCGCAATAATTATCTCGCTGTTTTTGTAGTTCAGGCGTGTTTTCAGGTTGACCAGATAAAAGTCCCCCAGTGTTTCCCGAAGAGACTCTACAGCGTCAAGAAATTTTGAGACTTTATCTGGATCCTTCGATAAATCGTGTTGTGCCAACTTGCGCAAGGTATAATCAGGCAATGAACCATATTGCCGGATATCTTCCAATATCGTACGCAAAAAATGCAAAATGTCATACCGATTCTCTTTTTCGCAGAACGTGATTGCGGCAACAACATTATTACGAGCCTTGGTCTCAAGCGACTGCGCATTTTTAGTTCCGCCGGAAAATGTTTCCTGATACTTACCGGCGAGATCATATGCCTTCCAGAAAACATTCCCTAATTCAAGCCGGGGTTCTTCAAATGGACAACGGAGCTTTTGCAAAGCATCTTCCACCGGAATCTGCGATGTCTTCATGTTCCCGCTTGCATCGACTTGAAGACTGAATAATCCCAGACCTTTGCGTTTGAATAGAATCAACTCGTTGGCAGATGCGGCCTTGGCTGTCTTAATGCGAAACGGAAGATGTGTTATTCGCTCAAATATTTCCGGATGAGTTCGCTTGGCTTCCGCAAGTTCTTTTTTTACAAAGGTAAGAAAGCTTTCTGTCTCAGCCTCTTCGGGGCTTTGCTGGAGTTTATGATACAGGCTCGACGCTGTGGGTGTTTCATCGATATCGAAGATTTGGGCGTCTTCGCCGATGGAATTGTGGATCATAAACATCTTTGCCGCTGCGATTTCACGGCTTTTTGCAATTGTAGCGCCCACCTCAGTCGGGAAAAAATTAAAAATATACAACTGTTGAAACACTTTTTTCCCAATTCGATTGATACGGCCAACTCGCTGAATCACGCGTGTTGGATTCCACGGAATATCATAATTGATAACAAGCCCGGCACGATTCAGATTATGTCCTTCGGACATTTTATCTGTTGCCAGAAGAATTTGATAATCATCTTTTTGTTCACCCTTAAATGATGCATCAAAATTCTTTTCAATATCTGATATTGCTTTCGCAGATATGGAACCGACTGCAGTTATAATCTTTCCAGGCAGTTTTGCTTCCAGATAATTGCTCAGGTGACGAATTGTGTCGGCATATTCGGAAAAGACTATTACCTTACGTGCAGGTTCCCCTGATCCGGCAACCAATGATTCATGAGTTCCAGTTATAACGGAGAATAAGGATCGTGCCAGACATGCGGCCTTAGGATCTTTCGTCGCAAGAGTTAAGATTTTCATCCGTTCAATTAATTCTTCAAACAACAGGATATCGGATTCAATATCGGCGATAAAATCATTCTTTCTGGAAAAAGAGTCAACCTGATAGACTTTGTTGTTTTTAGGAAGAACTTTTGTTTCGAGCATTTCCTCATAACGGTTCAATTCTTCCTCAATCAGATCGTCATCCGCTTCATAAATCTTTTCCAGAAGATTACGATCCAGGATAAATTTACCGGTTTTACGGATAAACGTCTCTGCCTTTCGATGAACGGCAAGGAAATTTTCAATGCTCTGCGCAAATGCGCCAAAGGAACTTTCAAAACGTCGTACCAGTAACCGGCGCATGAAGTCATATAAGTTCGTCTGCTGGTTCAGTTCGCGATTGCTTTCAGCGTCAAGTTCCCCGGAAACAGATTGTTCATAAACGAATGGACGGTAAATTGCGCCATTGAATCGCCCCTCTTCACCAAAGTACTCATTTAAAACTTCATCGTAAAATTTTGATTGTTCCGGACTTAAATCCCACATTTCTCACACAAAACCGTGAAAAAAACGTCTATTTTCTCGCGGTTTTTTTATTTGCCCACTTGCATGTCGCATATTATATACGACATTATAGGCATGTCAAACGCCACTCACCAACAACTGCTTGCTGAACGCTCCGCCCTATTGGCGGAACTTGCCCGCCTTCCACACGTGGTCCATGGTTCCATCGTTGAGCGGTACACCGTCTGTTCACGGGCGAACTGCAAATGCCACCAGGGGCGGAAGCATGGTCCGGTCATGTGCATCGTGGTCAATGAGAACGGGAAGCAGCGGCAGAAGTACATCCCCAAGGAGATGCGGGAGCTGGCCGTGCAGTATGTGGATGAATACAAACGCGCGCTGACGCTTTTGGACCGCATCAGCGCCATCAACGTGCAACTTCTTCAGGAGAAAAACAATGGCTGACACCACGTTGTCCCCGGAGCTTCTTGCCGCCATTCGCAGCATGGAGGTGCGTGGCGTTGACCATCTTCCGGTTGTGGCGGCGTTCTGCAACGCGATTCATCTGCAGGACATCGTCAATGGCTTCGTGGACACCAGGATGGACGTAAGGCCCGGGGCCATTGTCCAGGCGATGGTGCTGGACACCCTCAGCGGTCGCTCCCCTCTCTACCACTTGGAGTCATTCATGGAGGAGCAGGATAGTGAACTGCTGCTTGGTGAGAAGCACGACGCCCACAATTTTTCCGATACCAACATTGGCCGCGCTCTTGACGCCATCTTCGCGGCGGGGTCCTCGAATATGTTGACGCAGATAGCCATCTCGGCCTGCAAGACCTTCCACATCAACTGTTCCCGTCTGAGCTTCGACACGACGTCCATAAGCGTGTGGGGCGAATACGCCAACTATGACAAGAGCGACGATGCGCCTGCCGACGACGGAACGCCCAGAGCCCCCTGTGTCACCTACGGTCACAGCAAGGACCACAACCCCGACTTGAAGCAGGTGATGGCTGAACTTCTCTGCGTCGAGCGTGGCGTGCCGATTTTCGGCAGGTGCATAGACGGCAACGCCTCCGATAAGACGAACAACAACAAGATGCTGACGAAAATCTCCTCGCTGATGGCCAAACATGGACTTAGCCAGGGCGCCTTCACCTATGTGGCCGACTCCGCGCTGGTCACCGAGCCCAACCTGGAGCTTCTTTCGTCGACGCCCTTTGTCACTCGTCTTCCAGGCGTATACCGGGAATGCGACCGGGTCGTCGGCGAGGCTGTCGACGCGGGGAAATGGGTTGAGCTTGGCACCTTGTCCGAGCTGCCGTCACCCGTAAGCAGGCCTTGTTCCGACTATCGCGTGGCCGAAAGCCACGTCACTCTTTACGGGATGAAATACCGCGCCGTCATCGTCCATTCCGACTCGCATGATCGCAGAATGCAGAAGCGCCTGGAGAAAGCTGTCAATGCCTCGCGGCAGAATCTGGAGAAGCAGCTCAAGAAGCAGGAACGTGAGTTTTTCTGCCAGGCCGACGCTGAGAAAGCGGCCGAAGCGTTGCGCAAAACATCGGACCCCATGCATGCCTTGGATGTTGAAGTCATACAGACTGAGGCGAATAAGCGCGGGCGTCCACCGAAGAACGGAAACATTCAGACTCGCCCCAAATACACGCTCAAGACGACCATCCGAAAAAAAGAGGAGGGAGTGAAACGCGAGGAAGAACGTGCCGGCTGCTTCGTCCTGTTGACGAACATCCCATTGGCAGGAGATGGAGCGATGGACGCGAAAAGCCTGTTCCTTGCCTACAAGGGACAATATGGCGTGGAAAACAACTTTGCCTTCCTGAAAGACCCGCTTATCGTCAACGACATGTTCTTGAAGAAGGCCGAACGCATCGACGTGCTCGGAATCATCCTCATTCTATCACTGCTGATCTGGCGCTTGATCGAGCGTTCCATGCGCAATCACTTGGCAAATACCGGTGGCACCCTCGTGGGACTCAACCAGCAACTAACCAAAAGGCCAACGGCCTACGCAATGTCAACCAAGTTCAGAGGGCTACAGATCATGCTCGTGCAAGGAACGCGAATGCTGGCGCGGGACTTGAGCGATGACGTCACCGCCTACCTGGAAGCATTGGGCCTTACGATGGAAGTGTTTACGACGCCAGGCTATGCGTGCAAACCAGTTCTGAAAGAGCGATCGTGAGAAGGGAAAAATGCGTGGTTTCGGTGCATGAAAAAGTGAGAAATGTGGGTTAAATCATAGAATTGCTCTACCGGTGGCATCATGTCAGACAGTTCGGTGACCTCATTTTTGTAATCAGGATCATTTCGCAGGTCAATGCGATTCCTCCGAATGATAACCGGTTCCAGAATATGCCTGATTTCGCGGGCCAAGATTTGAGACCATTCCTTAATCAGCCGCAGATCTATCGGCATATCCCCGTCAGGCGCGACTCCGGTAAAGTATTTCGACAATTGATGGAATGCTTGCTCTGCTTTTTTTACTTTTTGCGGGTCTGTGCTACGGTGGTGTTTCTGAACATCTCCTAACAGGCGAAACATGCGGTCATAATGGGCAAACCGGTTTGCCAGATGGTTGTCCAAGGTAATTTTCGAGCGATTCGGAATAATGAACAATTTCAGCAGGGAGAAAATATCTGCCGGACGGTTGTTGAACGGCGTGGCCGTCAGCATTATCACCTGGCGACCGCGGCAAATATTGCAAAGCGTTTCATAGTCCTGTGTGTCCTGGTTCTTGAAACGGTGCGCTTCGTCGATGATCACCACATCAATATCACCATCCCGATTGACGTAGTCCAACGCCGCTTCCAGAAGACCGCAGGAAAAGACTTCCCAACCGTCAAGCTTAAATTGCGACTTGTAGTCGCGCCAGCCGCCTTTTGCCTTACTTTCGTTTCCGATTAATCCCGGAGGCGCGATGATAATTCCGCGTTTGTATGTTCCACGGGCGACCATGCTGGCAATTACGGATTTTCCCAACCCCACGACGTCGGCAATAATGACGCCGTTGTATTCTTTAAGAATCGTTAAGGCCTGATTGACGGCATCCAACTGGTATTTGTATTTCTTGTATCCGTTTTGCTCCAACAGTTTTTCCAGGCGTTCAGAAACATTGACTTGAGTTTGGATGTCCAAATAATTTTTCAGCGCCAAAATATATGCTTCGAATGGGGTAACCGGGGACAGCATGGATTCCTTCTCAAACAGATCGAGAATTTTCTGTTTGGTTGGAGGATCCTCGGTCAAGGTGACGGAATTGCTCCACAACTCGTCAAAAATCATGTTGACCTCTTCGCAGCCGCAGTCATTGATTCTAACATCAATGTCGGTTTCAGTGGAAAGCCCCGGCATGGTAAAATTACTGCTTCCGGTGATCCAGGCGCAATGCGCCATCAATTCCTTATTGCCGGCAAGGTCGAAGATGAAAAGCTTTTCCCGATTTTCCGCCCTGGTCTTGCGGATGACGATCCGGTCGGCGCGAAGCATTTCCAGAAAGTAACCGATCCTGCTATGAAAACTTTCCTTGTCGAATTCCGGCGCGTTCGCCGCCTTGCGCAAACCGGACAGATATCTTTCACGGATTTCATTGTCGGAGTAACTGTATGACTGACCGAAGTCGTCGGCTTCATCAAGAATGCATTCCACCACCCGGTTAAATACGGTTTCTACTTCCATGCCGACCAGGATGCGTAGCTTTATTTGCGGACTTGCCGTCAACGCGTCATACAACGCCCGGATACCGGAAAAATAAAAGAAGCCGACCAATATCTTCAGCTCGGAACTCTTATTGCAAAGTTCCATAAACTGCTGTTTCAGTTGTTTCCCGTGTTTGTGGGTCAGTATCATATCCATGCGATATTACCTTACGTATTCAATCCCGCGCATCCGAATCCGTTTCGGTTCTGCGGTGCAATTTCTTTAGAAACGACATCGCATTCCGACAGTCATTACTTTGGACCGGATAGCCGGGATGTCCATTCTTGCTCCGGATGAAAATGCGACTTATATAAGATCCGGATTCCGCCGGTACGCATTCCAGGTTAACCACTTTCGCCAGCTCGAGTTTTACAAATTCATTACCCTGGGTCTGCATCGACAGCGGATTATGCACGGCATAATTGGCAATGGCAACGGCTTTCGCCATCGCAGTTCCATCCGGTTTCACGCTGTGAATAACCAGAAGATCACTTTCGGAACAGCGCAGAATCTTAATCAGTTTGGCCTTGGCGTTCCAGCCGTTGCTGTATTTTTTACCCGATTTCGCCAACTTCTCTTTATAAACTTCGCCGGGATTGACGATATTGATACGTCCGTTGTCATAGCAAAGCAGAAGACGGGCCTTTTTATTCTTGTCATTCGCGGTAAGCCGGATGTTGGCAAGGACGTCTCCGCCGTTGACCGGGTCTTTCTGGCGGGATATTTCGCCGGTTCGATAGAACGTAAAACAGCACCAGGGCGCGGCCTCGGAACGCGTTGACGCGTCCGGCTCAGGCAAGACTTTGACTTCTTCTTTATCTTTTTCCGTGATTTTCTCCGTCTTCTCCACCTTCAACGTCATATTATCCGGATCCAGATCGATTTTCGGCAGATCGCGCTTCATCCGGTCGATAATGAAAAAGGTTATTTCATCGCCTTTCAGTTGCTGGCACATATTACCGGAACGCTTGTATATGGCGGTTTTCTCCAGATAAATTGGTTTGCTGGACGGCGGCACGATCACCAGACATACCACTTTACCGTCGCCGGTCTTCTGGAACTGGATATCCAGCAGGCTATTGGCAAAGCCGCCCAGCTTCCTGGCAACGGTGTTCCGGATCTTCAATTCCACCCCGTCCAGGTTCGTTTTATAGGAATACTCATCTTCCTGGCTGCTGTTCAGCAACGGCAAATCGTTGTTGATGCCGCAAATCGTGCCGTTGTCGCGATAGCCGATGTAGATACAGCCGCCGCCGGCGTTCATGAAGGCCGCGATCTGCTGCATGAGCTCGTTACCCAACTGCTTGTCGATGTCCTGCTCGGACTTCGCCGTAAACACCAGGGAACTCTTGAGTTCGAGCTGCCCGTTTTCCCGTCCGGGGGATTCCTGGCTGATTTCTCGTAGCGCCGCGAGTTCGCCGGCATTGAATTCGCTGCCGGGAGGCATCAGGATCAGCCACCCTTTGGGGGAAACCTCTTTGACCAGAAGTTCGATCTCATCGCCGGGGCCAAGGTCGGAAGCGTGACTCAAGTAGAAGCGATGCATGTATCCGTGGATTTTGTCTTTTACGGCAAAGAAGCTGCGGTTGGCCAGACGGTCAAGTTCCTCGGCGACAATTTCGAAGAAATAGCGTTGCCCGGATATAAAGGATTTTTGCAGTTCCCGGGCGGTAAGGCTGATGAATTCCAACCAGTGCCCCTTTACCGCGCTGACCGTAAGTTCCAGTTCGTCGCCGATTCCATGTTCCCGGTCGGAAAAATAACGATGCTCCAGTCCATGCACGTCGCGGAGCAGGTGATATTCAATCGGCTGTCCTTTAACATCGCGTCCTTCCGGCAGAGCGGATACAGTGAATAAATAAGGTTTCCCAATTTCATAAAGGTCACTCAATATTGCGTTAAGATCCTGTTTCAGAATCGGGAAGGCGGTCTCCTGCCCATCGGAATCCTTGATAAAGCCGCAGACGAAACAGGAAAACTGCTCCGGAATATCGTCGGGATCCCAGTTTTTCTGGTAATCCAAAGCTTCCACCCGGAAATAAAACGGTTCACTGCCTGGTAGCGTTGTTTTCCCCTCATGTTTTAGCGCAAAGAAAAGTTTCCCATTAACCTGTTCCACCCGGTCAAAGTCCAGTTTGTAACTATTCCCTTTTTCAAAAGTCATTTCGCACCCCTCCTAATCTCGCGCATCGTCGTCAATAACAGTTTTAGCATCTGCCGTCCATAAATTATTGTTTGGTTCCATGACATTGGGCGGAGTTGAGTCATGTTCAACGCATTCATGAGGAGACGAAGTCACTATTTTATGAGATTCTTCAACCAGACTGATCTCGTCTGAAGTCAAATTATAAAGTTGATAAATTAGCTGATCAACTTCAACCTCCAGTTCATGCGTGTCAAAATTAGGAGCAACTTTTTTCTTCGTCAATACAGTTTTTACTATTGAAATGATATGATTTTCAGTTGTTTTGCTTGGAATCGGAATAGGAAATTGTGTTATTACCTTTGCTGTTACATTCGTATTGGTACTGGTTTGTTTTAAATAAAAATTCAGTAATTTAGAATTCATTACGGCAAGAATATATTGCATGGAAAGGATGTTGTCTGGTAATATATAATTTGTGGAGTTAGCCAGATAAACTCTGGGAGGAACAATTGTAGCAATTAAACGGATTCTTGAATCTACACCCGTAATTCTTTGCATTGCAATTCTTTCTTGCGATATAACTGTCTGTCTAGCTGTCGAAAGTTCCGATAGTACGCGTTTTGACAGATAAAATACACCACCCTGCGAAGGTGAATCAGTGATATAATATTTTTGAACCTGCGCGCCAGTGACAACTCGAAAGTTATTTTGGGAATCTGCCGTAAATTCATTTTTGTATTTTTTCATATCGATTTCTCCTGCGGAGCAACCGATACAATGTTTATTTCTAATATTCCTCATTTTTTTTACTAGATCGAATTTTTCTTTTGAAGATATTGGAAAAATCAATTCTTCCGGAAATATTTGCTTTATCTCCTGCTTTGAAATAAATAAATCCGATTTAAATGAGAAAAATCTGTCCTTCCATGTATGAATAGCAAAAGATCTTGAAAAATCCGATTTGTTATTACGGCGAAATAATCCAATGCAGACACTCATCTTTGCACTTTCAAAAACTCTTTTTTGGACATTATCGCGTTCGGGAAACGAATCAATCCGAATAATATCACAAGAAGAAATAATATATTTTCGGTTCCCCAGCGCACTACCTTCTGCAAGAAGTGAGTTTTGTGTAATCATGCAAATAACAGAACCAATTTTAGCAATATCAATGGCTAGAGGATAGAAAAACTGGAACAGGTTAACTCTGCCTTCTTTGGCATGTTCAAAATATTTTGAATTCTTATACGATTCCTGCATTTCCGAAGAGAGATCCCTCAACTCATTGTATGGCGGATTTCCGATGACAATATCGAATCCACCAGAGGCAAATACATCGGCGAAATAAAGATGCCAAAGGAAAAACGATTTATTGTTTAGGTTCATGTTATCAACGGCAAGATTTATTGCCGGAACATTTCCGCATTTTGTTTTGATATATTCCTTTACCGCGGCATCAATTCGCGTACGCAAAGTATTTTTATCGACATCCGCACGGGGAGAGAAAAAAGCATGTATTGCATCTTTTATATTTTCAATTGCCGCAGCTTCGTCATCCCAAGTGAGGCACATCTGGTCGTCAACGACCGGAGGATTCGCGTTGCTACATTTTGGCTTTTTTGCCGGAGCGAGATCAAGCGCAAGTTCGACTCCATTATAAGATTCCAGCAAACTATTTCCTTGCATGATTTTATAATCAAGGTTGGGAAGCGGAATAGGCTGAATTTCATCGACAACAATAGAGAGCCAGAAACGAAGACGAGCAATATCCACCGCGCCGGCTTCGATATCGACTCCATAGATGTTGTTCTGAATGATTTCACTTTTCAAACGAACAATTTCGGCGGGCGTATCGTCGATACCTTCAAGTTGTTTTCGGCAATTCAATACATTATGCAACATTCCCATCGGAAATGCACCTGATCCAATAGCCGGATCGCAGATCTTCACGGTTCTCAGTTTGGCAATAAGGGTTTCTTTATCCGAATCGGCAATATCCGAATCATCAAAGTCGGTCACCAGTTTACGAACTGCCAGAGTATCTCCGAGATAGGCTATCAAAGATTCTCGGCACATATACTGAACGATTTCCTTAGGAGTATAGAACGCACCCTTATCTTTGTTGTCTTCCAACAAGTTTTCAAAAATGCGTCCCAGCATTTCCGGGTCAACGCCGATTTCCGCATCGTTCGGGTCGTTCTCGTCAATGGTAAAATTGAATCTCTCAAAAGTATCAAAAAGCTTTTCAAAAAATCCTTTAGGAAATTGAACTTGTGTTTGATCTAATACATCATTTTCAAAAAGACCGCCATTCAGATACGGGATGCGGACTCTTTGTCCATTTTGGATGGAAAGCAACTCGTCTGCAATATCGTTGGAGGCAGTTCTGTCTGTATTCAAGGATTGGAAGAATAACCGCTCCAGAACGGTATCGAGAAAATCATTTTGAATCGTTTCCGGTTTCGATTTAAAAAGCTTCCTGAGATATTCCTTGTCGCCGATGCCCCATTCCCGGCCTTCTGGCACGCCAAGCCAGCCTTTCTTCTGGAGAAACTGCAAAAATACCAAGCGGCCCATCATTTTCTTCACATAGTCGCGAAAAGCTTTTTCTGCATCACCAATTTGTTCGAATTGAGCCATTACTTCCGTTCGCGGAGAATGAACAGTGGTTTCAACCCATTTCTTCCCTTGTTGAACCATGCGCTTCCCAGTAGCATACTCAACGAAATCTTGGTAGATGTTTTTGTATTCGGTAAAAAACTCATCACTGAGTTTTTCCACCGAAAAGACTTCTTTCAGCTCGTTGAAACTGCTCCAGGTACGATACAAATCCATCCGTTTTTTGAACGTATTATTGGATTGCTCTTGATCCACAAAGAAGGTCTGGCGGCGGAACACTTTCGGCGTTTCCGCATTGCGGTCAAGATTTTCGACCAGGCTGAAACGGAAACTGCCGTCGGTATCGGTAAAGACAAAGAGCGCTTTGTCGATGTTTGCCGGAGCGTCATCACCCAGCCATTCAGTAAAGATGCTGTATTGGGTGTTATGCGCGGCACTCAAAACTCTTCTGGCAAAATCAAACTGCAAGCGACGGCAACTGCGTTCGGAAAGAACAGAGCCATTCTTCAAATGGATCAAGAAAACGAATATTTCCAGATTTTTGAAGAATCCGATGATGTCGACGGACGCAAAGCGCGCTTGAAAAACGGGTGGAAACAAGGCTTCATTGTGCGCGGTAATCCGAGAGGTACGGGATAGGGCAAAGTCACCAGACTTGGTTCGGCAAAAAGCTCCCAGAGTATCTTTGCTCATTCCGGCAATCATATTTTGAATAACATCAGCCATTTTTCTGCTCCTTTTTAATTCCGACGACCATCAGATGCACCGCGTTGTCGGAGGTCATATTATCATTTTTACTATGCGTGGAGACAACCAGATCGTTGATCTGATTAATGTTGTTATTACAGGCGAGGAATCTTTCCGCGAATTGTAAATCGGCGCGAATCATCTTTCCGGTGGTTTTAGGAACTTGTGTTTTAACCGCTTTGAATTTTTCCAACGCTTCCTGCTGTTTTTTGCTGAGTTTTGCGTTCTTGTCCATATGCGCGAGGCCGTGGTTATACGCCTGGTATTCCCGCCAGAAAATATCAGCCTCCTCGAATTTGAACGTCAAAGACTCTTGCTGCGGCCGACAGCGAATCCCATCAAAGGCGGCAAGGCAGGAAACCGGCAGCGCCGGGCATTCGGAATTTTCCACCGCGTCAATCTTCTTCACGAACATTGCCGCCGAGTTGGCGGAAAAGATATAAAGGCTATTTTGCGTTCCAAGCATTTTCGTAAAACGAAGTCCCAGGGAATCGAGGTAGGCGCAGAATTCATCTTGCTTCCGCTTATCCGGGGAATACGCCGCCAATCCCTGGCGGAACATGCCGTCGATCCTTGTTTCATCACTGGTCATCTGTTTTTCGAGCGCATCCAGATCGTTTATCGAACCGAGGAATTTTTCCGGAGACTCGTCAGTATTCAAAATACAGGCGTCTTCCCCGAGGATGGCATGAATCATTTGCATCTTGGTGCCGGCAATGGAACGGAGATTACTGATTTCTTCGCCAATCAGGGTCGGGAAGAAGTTTACCGAATAAATCCGGTCGAAAACTTTGCAGTCAATCCGGTTGATCCGCCCGATCCGCTGGATAATGCGCACCGGGTTATAGGAAATATCGTAATTGACCACCACGCCGGCCTGATTTAAATTGATCCCTTCGGAAAGGACATCGGTACAGACCAGAATCATTTTAGCGGGGGATTTCGCTTTTTTCCCGGATGCCATGAAATAACTTTCTATTTCTTGGCGCTCATTCTCCTGCAAGCTGCCGTCGGCATAAAGAACTTTTCCGGAGAAGTGACCTTCGAGAAAATCCCGGACATAGGCGGCGGTGTCGGCGAAATAGGAAAAGACAATCAGTTTGCGCGGATTGCCTTGCTGCTGCGAGTCTTCTCCGATTTTTCCGTCCAGAATATCTCTTACGACTTCGCCGAGTTTTTGCAGTTTGGCGTCATGCGCTGGATCGTTCAATCCCGCATCGTCAAACTCCTTGGCAATTTTCGCCAGGACATCAAGATCGGCTTCCATTGCCGACAAAAAATTTCTCGCTACCGTATCATCCATGGCGATGATTTGCCGATCCGGCAGAGATTGTTTTAAGGCCCGGAACTGTTCATCGCGGGCATAAATCAGTTTCAACTTTTTATCCTTGCGAATCTGTTCCAGCACTAAGTCAAAAGACTGGCCGCTAACCTCCGTTTGCGAAAGGTCGGCCTCTCCGGCATCTTCGTCCACATCATCAAGTCCGCGAACAAAAACACCGTAATCCTTGAAAACGCGGATGTGATTTTGCAGCGAACCGGAGAGATTGTCCAACGTTTTCCGGAAAGCGCGAGGAGAGCTTTCCCAGCGGGAAACCATAAAGCGGCAGATCATGGAATAAAGGTTCTGTTGCTGCTGGGCATTTCGGTCATCATGGGTTGCAACATAGGTTTGTGGATGATACATCGCGCCTTTGAACTCCGGGGCATTCCCCGCAAAATATCGGGTCAGGATCGCATCATAAAACGATGCCTGCAAACGCGTCAATTGAAAAAGCTGTTCCAAGGGGGGCTTCTGTTCCGGAATCTTGTCGCCGACTTCCTGTTTATACACTTCATTTTGCAGCAGGTCGAGGCGGTTCCGGCGAATCGTCAAAGGATAAATCAATGCCTTAATGGCTTGCGCCAAGGACTGTAACCGGGCGGAAACGTCTTTCAGTTTTTCCGGATTATTTCTAACGCTTTTCCGCTCGTCAAGCAGTCCTTTGTATTCTTTGGCCAGCGTGTCGAGTTTGCCGATGAAATCATGCTTGGATTCCCCGGCGATACAATCGTTGCCGAAAAGTTGTATCAGGGAAATAAGATCTTGCGGACGATTGTTAAAAGGGGTTGCGGATAAACAGATCACCCGTTTACCATGAAGCAGCGGACGCAATTTCTGGTACAGGGTAGTCTTTTCATTTCGCAAGTTGTGCGCTTCGTCAATAATAACGGTCCAGGCGTTCTTCACATCCGGGAGTTCGGACAAATCAGTGGCATAAACCGAATGGGCGCTCCACCCTGCCGGGCGCAAATTGAATTTATCCAGATAACTGTTCCAGCCTTTCGAACCGTCAATCAGGTTCGGAGGCGCAAGCACAACGCCCGGCCCGTCACTGAGGCGTGCCAGCAGTGAGGCAACTACGGTTTTTCCCAGCCCGACCACGTCGGCAATGATAACGCCTCCGTTGGTGTCCAGAATTTTCTTGGCGCGGGAAACCGCATCGATCTGATACTGGAGTTCAAGATATTTGATATCTCTAAGCATTCCCCGTATCCGATTATCCAAATGTTCGTCGGACCGGTTGAGTTTCAAAAATTCCCGCATGACCTTCATGTATGCATCGAACGGCGATATTGGCGAAAATGGAGTTTTCTCTTTGAGAATTTCCACAATCGGTGAATCGGGGGGAGGATTTTCCGAAGTTTTTCCATGCTCGGTGAAATGAGAAATGGGCTGGGCAACCGTCCACAGTTCATCGAATAGACCACAGATTTCATCTGCGTTTTCAGTCATTACCTGAATATTGAATTCCTGCCGTCCCAGCAGTCCGGAATAGGAAAAATTACTGCTGCCGCCGGTATAAGAACAAGTATTGTCGTTGTGATGGAAAATATATAACTTCGAATGGTTCGGCAATACCGTTTTCCTAATTTCCAGACGCCCATCTTCAATCATCTCGGAATAATTGCGCAGGAGTTTTTCTTGCGATTCGGTTATCTGTTCCTGGCTCCAATGCTTCAAAACTTCTTCGAGTTTTTTCCTATAAGTCTCGCCGTACGGCAATGAGGAAAGATTCCGGTGCTCCTGTTCATAAATCATGTATGCCAGCGATTTGACATCCAATCCGGCATCCATACCAACCAGAATGCGAAGTTTGATTTCCTTGTTTTGCTCCAGAGCTTCTTGAATGTTCTGAATGCCATCGAAAAAGAAATAGCCGGTCAGAATGTCTACCTGTCGGCACTGGGGAATTTCGTTGCCCAGCAATGTCCCCATTTCATTCTGAGGATTGTCTTTATGCTTCCAGTGTAACAACTTGCTTGTCATTTTGACCGATCCTTCTCGGTAGAGGCAGATGAGGTTTGAAGTGGACCCCAAGTCAAGGACAAAAACGAACGAATTATCAGTGGGCTCATGGATTCACGCAGGCATTTGGCTGCGAAGCCGCAGGCCACATCTCCGCAGGAGAGCGGCTGAGCAGCCCTAAATTGAAGTCCGCCCCGCAGGGGGCGGAAGTGTGCCACTCGTCCGGCGTCTGGTAGCCGAGGGCCTCATGCAGGCGGCGTTGGTTGTAAAAGTCTATGTAGAGGTCATCCGAAAAGCCCTCGTGCGCGCGCATAATGCGCGCACGCGCGAGACAAATCAAAAAAAAGTGCCACATTATGCGGGTGCAATTCCCAAAAGTGGGTCATTGCGCGATGGGGTAAACACTACCCCCCCCCATTTTTTTTGCAAGTACTCGACTTGCTTTTTTTTGTTGTCGTTGTATGGTATGCTAAACCGCATATATTCAAGGAGTTACGACGATGGCGATGGAAAAACAACGCGATTTGGCAAAGGAACTGGTGAAGCTGTGTGGTCTGGTGCGCGGATCTATTGTCCATACGACGCGCAAGTGCGGGCGCGCACAATGCGAATGCGTGAAAGGCAAGCAGCATCCGTTCTGCTACCTGTCGCGGTCTTCAGCTGGTTCGAAAAACAAGATCCAGTATGTGAAGCCGTCCGAGGAAAAAGCGTTTGCGCGTGCCGTGGCCATGTATGAGCGCGCATGGTCAATCATCGAGGAACTGACTGAACTCAACATCAAGGAGATCAAGGAAAATGGGAATGACGGACGAAGAACTGAACGCCCTGGTGGAAAAAAAGCTTCTCGAACGCAAAGCCGAGATCGTCCAGGCGCTGAAAACATTCAACCGGAGCCCGTCGGCGAAGACCTTCAAGGAAGCGGAAAACACACCGGATCGCCTGTTGGGACAGGCGATGGACGACATCGTGGCGGAGGTGCTGCAAAAGACGGTGGGAGACGTCCGAATAGAAAGGCCCGCTAAAAAAAACTCCGGTACCACGGGCAAAGGCTGACCAGCATTCAGCTCAAGCATGGGAAGTATACCTCGATTACCGGGGCCTACTATCTGCCCGTAAAAGAGAAGCGTCGCGGGCGCAAGCGCGGCACGGGTAGACGCGGCGTGGCGGGCACAGGCAGGTTTCCCGCTTTGCTTTTGTTAGGCGTCCTTGCCGGCGCTTCGCCTGCTTTGTGCGAGGATGTCACGCTGGAAGGGCTGCGAGACTCCTACGAAGAGGCGTCCAATGCGTTGCGCTTACGGGGCCGGGACATTTCGGCCAAGCGCGTCGGCACGATCAGCCGGGCTGTCGGTCATGCTTCCCTGAAAGCGAGGGAACGACGGCTCGCTTGTCTTCGTGTGAGCAACGAGGCCGATGGAAAAAGACTCGCGGTCGCCATGGACGGGGGGCGCGTCCTCATACGAACGAACAAGCGCGGGCGCAAGACCGCCAAGGGCTATCATACCTATGTCGCCGACTGGCGTGAACCGAAGCTGTTCATCATCTACGAACTGGACGCCGAGGGCCGGAAAATGCGCAAGGGACTTGAACGCTGCGACGGCACCATCGGCGGCCCGGAGGACATCACTCGGCTGCTGGTGGCGGAGCTCAGGGCGATGGGCGCGCAGGACGCAAAGTCAATCACGTTCCTGGGCGACGGCGCAAAATGAATATGGAACAGGATCGACCAGATTATCGAAGAAGTCGGCATCGACAGAGCGCGCGTGTCAACCTGCCTTGACTACTACCACGCGGTCGAGCATCTTGCACGCGTCGCGGAGGCTAAGACGTTTGCAAGCCTGATCGAGAAGCGCGCGTGGCTCGACAACATGAAAAAACTGCTCAAGAAGGCTCCTCCCGCAGTGTTCCTGGCTGAACTGGCGAAATCACGGCGGCGTGGCAACGCGGTCATCAGGCGGGAATATGCGTATTTCAAGACCAACATGTCGGCAATCGACTATGCCAGGCTCAGCAGAGAGAAACAGCCGATAGGCTCTGGAGCGATTGAAAGCGCCGTGCGCAGAATCGTGAACCTGAGAATCAAAGGTGCGGGCACGTTCTGGAAGCTGGAGAACGCAGAGGCGGCACTCCACCTGAGGTGTCAGCTTAAAACCAACAACTGGAGCATGTTCTACGCCGATTTACTCAATGGCCTGGCTGCATAGGCGCTACCCACTTTTGGGAATTGCACCCCATTATGCTGAACGCGATCAGATTCCGCAAAGAAAGGTCGCACAAACATAATGGGGCACGCCATGGAATGTATTTTTCTCTTTCACAGCCGTCCCATAGTCACTGAAATTACCTGTTTTTTGGGCACATGCGAGCACGAGGCCGCCTGATTTTTCATGACACCTTCTTTGTGTGTGGAAAAGTTTAGCCAGGAGACTATACCATCCCTTCAAAATACAGCTGATACGCTTTTTCCGGACTTCCCCGGATAATATGGCGCCGCTCCCGCTTCGTGTCGCAGCACTCGATGATACTGGGCAAACTGAAGTAATTCCAGAGCACGGCACGCAACAAGGTAAAGAGCCGACTGAACTGGCGCTTCCACTTGTTGTACCAAGCGACGAACCGTAGCAGGAGATAGGCAAGCAGCGCTGTCCAGACTTGCCAGCGGACGGCATTTTCGTTATATCCAAGGAAATCGGCCAACTGCAGCGTCTGTTTGATTTCCTTGAAAAACACCTCCACACCCCAACGGCATTGATAGAGCTGGCACACGGAAAACGGCGACCACTCGAAGTTGTTGGTAATAAACGTCATCACCACCATCTTCCCCTTCACCTCGACCTCTGCCGTGACCAGCCGCAGGTCATCGGGGTAATTGTCCTTGGTCTGCACCCCTATCAGCCTGATGCGCTCATCTGACAACACCTTGCATTTCTTGCGGACATAGCGGCGCTTGCCGGGCGCTTGCTGTCCCATAACTTCAGCCGTATCTGTCTCGGGTTCTGAGGAGGCGGACGCATGTTTGACGGGATCAGACGCCTCCGGTTTCCCAGTCGCATGCTGTCCCATAACTTCATAGAGCATGTTTTCCTTGGCCCGCGTCACCCAGGAGACGCCGCGCGTGTCAAGGACCTTAAGATGCTTAAAATCAACATAGGCCTTGTCGAATACCACGACCTCTCCGGCCTTCATGTCGGCGCACAGTTCCCAGGCGCTTTTCGGGTCAGAATCCTTTGCACTTTTGACGAGGACGAAGTTCGGCAGGAACGAGCGCATGTTCAGCGCCGTGTGCATCTTGGCGGCCGCTTTCTGGCGTCGGTGCTGGGCCCAGCCCATATTAAATGCCGTCAGTTTGATGGTGGTTGAATCAACGGCGCGAATGGTTCTTGTCCGGAAGCGGTAGGGCAAACCGGGATAATTGCGGCTGGAGGTCAGGAACTCGGGGTAACGGGTTGACAGTGACTCATATACCTTCCAGAACAGTTCTTCGGCCATATCCGCATTGCGGGTCTTGTTGGCGTGAGAGAGACCGTTCCTGCTCGGAGGCGTGCAGTTGCGTATCTGAGCAAGGGGGCCGGCATGGTTGTGGAGGCTGTCACAGATGTCGTTCAGACTTAATGAATGCGCCAGATGCGCGTAAAGCATAGCCATTACATGGCTGGTGGCGCTGAAGGCCCGTGTCTGGATTTTGTACTTTTTGGCGAGGTTGTCGATAATCCGGTCAGGTATCCAGCTTGCAATCTGCGCGAGGACTGACACAGTACTTTTTAGTGGATTCATGGTACCTCCTATGGTTGCTTACTAGGCTACCATTAAGATGCCGTGAATCCTTTTTTTTACGAAGCCACCATCAAGTTGTGGGACGGCTGTGTAAAATTGTGATGCTTTTCTCTCATAAGTCCTTTTCTCTTCCCTGATTCGTAAAGATTTAGTTTCGAAAAGTTGCTACCCCCGAAAAAATTCGACATTTTTTCGAGCCGCTCGGTTTGTTGTTCGTGTTTCATCATTCTTTCCGAACCTCCTTTACTGAACTTTTCCTGTTTTTTCTAACTTCATCTATCGAACCGCCGCCTGATTTGGGGCGGTTCGCCGTTGTTTTGTCCGCCGGGAAGAACCGCGGAGAAAATCTTTTGATTTTCTCCGGACTGCCAAAAACTCAAACTTCGGTCCGCGCCGAGCCGTTTGAAAAAACTCCTTCATTGGTAGATGACCAATTCGTCAGGCGCCGCACAGAGGGCAAAGAAACCAGCCGAACGCACCGCGGCGGCGCGTTCCGAGTCGGCGGCGCTGACATAGAGCATCGGCCGTGTGCCGAACCGCGCGGCGAACTCGTCCGCCGTCCGGCGCAGCAGGTCCGACGCCCCCTCCAAGGCATCGCAATGCACGGTAAAGTCCATGAAGCATTGACTGCCGTCGGTCAAAGCAAATGCATACCCCGCGACATCGCCGCGCGGTGTTTCCACAACATTGACAACACCGTTTCCAGACAGCACTTCCTGAAATGCGATCCTATATTCACTGATTTTTGCCGCCGGGCCGATCCGGTGTGCGCGCGGATTGTGAAGCATCGCGGGAATGTATTTCAGAAATTTGTCACACTCGAACTGGTCGGCCAGCCTACCGGGACGAACGGACAGCCCGCTCAAATCCGCAAACGCGGCCTCCGCTTCGGCGAAGAAGTCATTTTTGCAGAGACACAGCGGACCGACTTCCCCGCCATAAATCAGTTTAAAGCCGTATTTGAGATAACTTTGCACAGCAAATTTATCGCCGCTGGCACAGCAGAGCATCCGGGCCGGGGAATCTTGAAAATCGCGGGCACACGGTTTCAACAGCTCATTCATGAGTCCGCGGCGCCGGAATTCCTGTTCCGTGTAGACGTTGCCGAAGTTACCGCGTCCCGAACGAATTCCGTAGGCAAACCACACCCGGGCGACGAACACGCCGTCCACCTCGGCCAGATAGAGGTGGTCAATCACTTCCGGTGCGTTGTGTCCGGCCAGCGCCTCGCGGTAATAAAGCCGCCAGTAGGCCTGATCGTTGACATATTTGCGATAGCTGTCGAAGCCCAGCGACGCTGTCAGATACCGGGCAAGCCGCATTTCATCCTCCGTGTCCGGCGCGATCCAGCGCCAGATCCGTACCCGAGACTTATCCGGAGCGTCATATGTTTTTAACAATTCCATTTGTTACAGATCCATAGTTGTCTCAATTTTGGAAATATGTGTTGCCGTACGGCCACGGAGAGGCTCCGGCCCAGCGGAATTGATTTGCCAGCAGATGCCGCAGAAGCAGATCGCTGGCGTCGAGTCCAGTTCCTTCGGGAAATTTAACGACCTTAAACCCTTCCGCGTATCGCAATCCGGCGCAACCGCCGCGGAAGCGGACGCAGTCGGCCTTGGATTGAGCCAACTCGGCGCCCTTCTCTCCTGCGATGCAAACGGTCAAGGCTTCTTCCAGTTTCCCGAAAACGGAAGAAATGTCGATGTAAAGATCCGGATGGAAATACAGCATGCTCTGACTCGGTCCGGCCTCATAAGCGTAAATTTCGCGGATACTGTGCAGTTTATTGTCCCAGAAGGAATTAAGAATGGCGTCGTAGGTGGTTTGCGCCACTCGCCGGTGTTCGGGGTGACTGTCCCGCGGCCACATCAGAAAGACCAGATCCGGCTGAAATGCCTCAAGCTGTTCCATGATGAGAGACCGGTCGTGGCGGTCCCCCTCGTACAGGCTGCTTTCCCGGCCGCCGATGATGAGGTGACGGCATCCGAGAAGCTCCGCCGAGTGGTCGATGTCGGCATCGAAGACCTCCAATTCCTCCGGCGTCCGAACATGGTTGTGACAGGCCACATGCAACATCATACATTCGCAGTCCGCCTCGACCAGCAGCCGCAAAGCGCCGCCGCATCCGAAATGACATTCATCGGAATGCGCTCCAATCGCCATCACTTTGATTTTTTTTTGCATCATTTCAATTCGCCCCGTTTTTTTCATGCGTCAAAACTCTTTTGGTGCGTTCGATACCGTTTTTCTGAAACGTGTACGTCTTCATTTTCAGTAAAGATTTAGTTTCGAAAAGTTGCTACCCCCGAAAAAAATCATCGAAAAAACTCCATTTTAAAGATTAATTTCCTTGACTTCGCTATTATTATACATTTTTTTGATATTAAAAAAAGAGCTGTACTTGCTTAAAATATTTAAAATGCAATCAAATATATGAAAAACAAACTACCAGAACAAGCCTACGACGAGTATTGTCCCGGCAACGATTTGAATCTGAACAGAGAACACTATTTTTGGGACAGGCCGTCGCGTCTGGGAATTCCGGTGTATGCGGAAGGAGGAATAACGGCGCGTCGCCGCGGAAGCGTTCTGTTCATGCACCATCGGTATTAGTACCTCGCCGTGGAAATGTATAGTGGACCCCGAAAATTGGACAAGGCCATAAGTGAAGAGACATCAAGCGCTGTCCAGCCCGGGAGTCATTGTGGCGTCCGGCGACGATCGCTATGCCGTCGCCTGCGGAATTGCCGACGGCTGCGGGCTGACAAAGGCGCTTGGCGAGCCAAGCGCGAAGGAGACGCCGCACCAACGCATCCTATACGCTATGTCCGGCATGGTCCTGGCCGGCGAGTTCGAGCTGATCAGCGACTTACGGCAGCACGCGATGGAGCCGGGCTACTTCTCTCCCATAAGCGACTCGCATTATGTCGTGGCGACCCGGCGGTGGTGCTCAGGCAGTTTACTGACGTGACCCTGCACCTGGGTAACAGGTTCCGGAAGGCGCATACGCAGGCCACAAGACTGCTCCTGAATAAACAGACGATTGCCTTTGATACGATCCACGGTATGTTTTCCCAGTGGGGCGTAGATTACGACTTGGTGGATCGGCCAAAATCAGACCTCGTGTGCCGCGCTGTGGCCCGTACGTCTGCTGGCGCATCATGCCGCGTGGCAAGCTCATCGGTTGGGACTTCAAGCCGCCGCTAGCGGGCTACGTGGCGCCAAGGCGTGCGGGATTGATCGAGTTGGCGGAGAGGGTAACGGGCTGGGCCACCGCTAATGGTTGTCAGATGATAAGCGCAATTTCAATTCGAGTCCAAGACCTAACCAAGACACGGTTGATGAATGGATGAATCGAGGAACACATGAAAATAGTGATAGTAGGTGAGAGGAACGGCAAGGCTGTAGTGCGGTGGCCGCAGTTTCTTGTTCTAGCGCTGGTCTTGTCATTGGTTATTGGCATCGGGATTGGAGCAGTCTTTTACCTGCTCGCTGGTCAGTGGTCGCATATATCCACGCTCGTTGGCATTGTGATCGGCGCAGGCATTGCTGGCCTCGGGCTAATCCAAGGTCTGAGGACAGCCCCCGGAAAGCAGCCCCCACTATAAGCTATTTGTTGCCAATTTTCGGTCCCGTATTATTCCAGGTGGAACAAGTATATTGGACCCCAATAATTGGACAGGGCTGTACATGAAGAAGACAGTTAGCCACTGTCCAATTTTTTGGGCCTACGGTATGTACCCGAAATGGGAAAATGGGTTCATGTGGCGATTAACATGGTATAGTGGTTTCCCAAAGAATTGGGGAGGGCTATACGCGTAGAAGGCCTTGACCGATGTCCACACCAAGTATAGTGGTCAGGATTTGTGTTATATTCCAACATATTGCACAGCCATTTTTTGAATTTAGGAAAGATCGTCAATGTCCACTAATTCCCAATGGATCACAGCTCAAGAATATACAGAGTGCCTGATAGAAATAGGTGAGAAGTTTCTGCATTATTTCCACAAGCGCAGAAATTCTCTTCCATTGCATATTCAGATAGCCTGTGGAATGCTGTCTCTCTCAGACTTGAAGGAAATGCTGTTAGCCAAGCCGCACCTGGCCAACGTCCGTGATGATTTCGGAAGGACGCCCATGATGGTTTATTGGCATTCAATTCTCTACAGTTTGCTTCTCGAACATGGTGCGAATACCAATCAGTGTGACAATGACGGCAATACAGTGCTGATGTATCATCGTAAAAATACGGAAATGGTAGAATTATTACTGTCTTACGGTGCAGATATCAATGCAAAAAACAACGAAGGAATCTCCCTGATTGCAATGGCTCAGCGGGAAGGATTGCCAATCCAGCCGCTTTTAGATGCAGGAGCCATTTGGCAACCTGTTACAAGAGACAAGAAGAACGAAATATTCCTGAACTGCCTGCCAAATGAAAGCATAGAAGTCTTATCAAGGATAGTTTCCGATAATGTTATTTCTGAGGAAACATACCATCATGCACGAGTCTGGAGCGGTTGTCATTGCCAGAAGAAGTTTGAATGGCTTAGACAGCTTGAGAATAGTTTTACATATCCTAAAGAGAAGGATTTTACTGAAGAAGAGGCCAAGATCTTTGAAAAAGAATTTCGGTTGCGAAAATGCGATGTTGAGTCTGAAGGATTCAAGACTCTTCTGAACAACATGAAAGAATGCCTTTGGGATCTTTCCGCTCTGAACAAATATCTTGTTCGTGATCCAGCTGTTTTATCGGGTGTAAGCAATGTTGAAATCCTTGAAATACTACTTAAGGCAGGCGCAGATCCCAATCTAGGCATGGAATGGGAAAAAAACACTGATGCAGGTTCAATTTTGTATTCAGCGGTTGAATTACGTAACGCCAAAGCAGTGCGACTTTTACTTGCAGCTGGGGCAAATCCAACCTCAGGAACTTCCTATATGGAGTGTGATGACACCAATGTAGCCTGTGCTATCCGGAACAATGATCTGGACATCTTAAAAATGCTGATTGAAGCAAAGGCAGATTTAGATTTTGCCATCAGATGCAATAGGACTCCCATTATCACTGCTATCAAGGAAAATAATCTTCCTGCTTTAAAAATGCTTATCGAAGCAGGAGCCAATCCAAATCTTGCTGATCTATACGGGCGTATTCCAGCAGAGTCGCTCGACAAAGTGAATAATTCACCTGAACTAATAGATTACTTCATGACTGTCACAGCATCGTAAGTGCTCATGCAGCACATTTCACGCTTTTCTCAATCATGGGCTGTAACATAAATCCTGTGAGTCATAGTGGACCCCAAAAATTGGACCGGGCAATACGTGTAGAAGACATTCATCACTGTCCAATTTTGGGGTCCACTATAGTCCACGCACATTTGTATTCGCCAAATTCTAAGTGCGGTGTTGCGCGGGTCGGGAGCATTGGCCGGCTGGGGGTCATTTTTGCCTTGGGTATTCGAGTTTGGTGGTGTCGTATCCCCATGCTTTGATTTGTGCGAGATGGCGGTCGAGGTCTTCTTGGGGGATGGTGGGGGTGCGGGCGAGGATCCAGAGGAAATCTTTGCCGGAGCTGCCGACGATGACTTGGGTGTAGTCTTGGTCGAGGGCGAGGATGCGGTAGTCGCCATAGAAGGGGCGGAAGAAGGACACCCGGAGCTCACCGACGCTGGGATCGCCTTTGAATTTGGCGACAGCGGTGGCGCTTTTTTCTTTGCCGTTTTTGGTGCCGCTGTTGACGACGCGGATGCGGCCGTCGGGTCGGCGGCTGTACTCGGCGCGGACGTAGTCCATGTCTCGCTCGAACCAGTGCGGCATGCGGGCGATTTCGTACCATTGGCCGAGGTAGCGTTCGAGGACGAAGCCGGTGACGGCGGGTATGGGCGGTTCCGTCGTCGTTGGCGCCTTGGTTGCGCATGACGTGAGCAGGACCAGCGAGAGCAGGGCGGGGAACTGTGCGCGGTGGGTGGTCATGGTGCCTCCGGGGGACGTGATGGTGGTGGTGGGCCTTGGTGGGCGAATGCATGGGTGTTTCTATGGGGGGATTGCGTTTCTGCTATGGTCGGATCAGTTCTGTGCGGGTGAGAAGCGTTTTAGGCGCAGGGCGTTGGTGACGACGGCGACGGAGCTGAAGGCCATGGCCATGGCGCCGAAGATGGGGTTGAGCGCCGGGCCGCCAAACGCGTAAAATACACCCGCAGCCAGTGGTATGCCCACGACGTTGTAGCCCAGCGCCCAAAAGAGATTTTCGCGGATGATGCGCAGGGTGGCTCGGCTGAGGGCGATGGCTGCGGCGACGTGATGGAGGTTGTTGCGCATGAGGACGATGTCCGCCGAGGCCATGGCGACGTCGGTGCCGCTGCCGATGGCGATGCCGACGTCGGCTTGGGCGAGTGCGGGCGCGTCGTTGATACCGTCGCCGACCATGGCGACCAGGCGGCCGGGCGCTTCGGCCTGGATGGCGCGGATGATGCTGGCTTTGTCGCCGGGGAGGAGTTCGGGTTCGACGCGGTCGATAGCGAGGCCTCTGGCGATGATATCGGCGCTTTCGCGGCGGTCGCCGGTGAGCATGATGGTCTTGAGGCCCATGCTGTGCAGCTGGGCAATGGCGGCTTGTGCTTCGGGCTTGATGCGGTCGGCGATGCCGATGACGGCCAGACAGCGACGGTCCATAGCCAGGTAGATGAGTGACATGGCCGGGAAATCGCGGTTGAGCCAGTCGTCGAGGGTGATTTGCTGTTCGCGCATGAGGCGTTCTGTGCCCAGTATGAGCTCATGGCCGTCGTGTTGGCAGCGCAGGCCCAGGCCGGGCAGGGCCTGGAAATCGCTGACGTGGGCAGTGGCGACCTTGCGGCGTTGGGCTTCGCGGCAGATTGCCTTGGCCAGCGGGTGTTCGGACTGCGCTTCGGCGGCGGCGGCAATGGCGAGGATGTCGTCGCTGGTGAACGTGCTGTCGGGTGCGAGCATGACGTGGGCGACTTCGGGCTGACCGAGGGTGAGGGTGCCCGTTTTATCAAAAATGACCGTACGGACTTTGCCGGCGGCTTCCAGGGCCTTGCCGTTGCGGATGAGAATACCGAGGGTGGCGCCGCGGCCGATACCAACAATGAGGGCGATGGGTGTCGCCAGGCCGAGGGCGCAGGGGCAGGCGATGACCAGCACCGCTAGGGCGAAGCGCAGGGCCTGGTCGCTGCCGACGCCGGCGATACTCCAGGCGACAAAGCTGGCGGCGGCGATGGCCAGGACAATCCATACGAAATAGCCGGCCACGGCGTCGGCCAGGCGGGCGATGGGCGGCCGGGTGCCCTGGGCGTCGGCGACCAGGCGGATGATGTGCGCGAGCGTGGTGTTGTCGCCCACCTGCGTGGCCTTGAAGACGAGAGCGCCGTGCTGGTTGATGGTGGCGCCAGTGACGCGGTCGCCTGGGAATTTTTCCACTGGCAGACTTTCGCCGCTGAGCATGGATTCGTCGATGGTGCTGCTGCCGTCGACGATGACGCCGTCGGCGGGGATTTTTTCGCCGGGGAGGACGCGGATATGGTCATCAATGGCGAGGTCGGCGATGGGCAACTGCTGTTCCTGGCCGTCGCGGATGACCCGGGCGGTTTCCGGGCGCAGATTCATGAGTTCGCGGATGGCGCCGGAGGCGCGTTGGCGGGAGCGGCCTTCGAGGAAGCGCCCGAGGAGGACGAAGGCGATGATCATACCGGCGGTTTCGAAATAGAGGTGGTGGCCGTCGTCGTGGCCGTGCAGTGGCAGGAGACTGTAGATGATGGCGGCGGCGGTGCCGATGGCGATCAGCGTGTCCATATTTGGCGCGCCGCGCAGTAAGGCCGGCAGGCCATTGCGATAGAACTCGCGGCCGGCGATCAGCACGGGCAGGAGCAGCAGGATCTGCAGCAGTCGCGACTGGCCGTGCGTCAGCGACCAAAAGGGCAGCCCGAACATGGCGTGCATGGCGACGTAGGACAGCAGGGCCGCAAAGAGCGCCGCGACCACAAAACGGCGAAAGCCACCGGCGTCCTCGGCCGCTGTGGCGTCCAAGCCGGCCGCGCTGGCTGCGGCCTCATGCTGTGAATCGTGATAGACGGCGCTGAAGCCGCATTTTTGCACTGCTGCGCAAATGTCGTCGGGGCCGAGCACGCCGTCCTCCGCCTGCAGGCTGAGGGTCTTGGCCGCGAAATTCACGTAGACATCGCTGGCACCGGGCAGCTTTTTTACGGCCCGTTCGATGCTGGCGGCGCAGCCGGCGCAGTGCATGCCGCCGATGGTAAAACTGAGTTTGTGGGTGGGCATAGGGTATCTCCCAGATTGTGCAGAGTGTGTGGATGTGGCGCCCTCCGGGCGCTGATTCAAGGGGGGAGCATGGTGCGGCCCTGCGGGCCGAATCTGGGCTGGGGGCGGACACATAGGTCCGCCCCTACGCGGTCTGATCGGTTTGGTCGTCTTTCTGTTATCGCGGACGGATCGGACGGATCGGACCGATCCGACTATTTGATCAGTCTGATCGGTCTGATCTTTTGTTTATTAGACCCGTCAAATTAGTGGAGTTCGCGCGTTGGCGCCAGTTCAGGGGGTATATTTGGCACTTTGGCGTATTTTTGTAGCGGTGAACGGAAACGGAATAGCCGATGATGAAGAAACTATTTTTGCCAGTGGGGATGCTGATCGTCATCGCGCTGTCGTTTTTGTATCCGGCGCCGGGCGTGATGATGAAGGGCATGGGTCTGAACAACTTGCTCATCGTGGCGATCTTCCTGGTCTGCGGTTGGCAGACGGACGTGGACAATCTGCGCTACGACCACCGCATGGGCCTGATTTTCGTGGCGGGGGCGGTCTTGACGCTTGGTGTGGCGCCGTGGCTGGCGGTGGGTTTGACGCGGGTGTTGCGCATTTCTGAGCTGCCGGCGATCGGGCTGATTGTGATGAGTGCGGTGCCACCGACTTTGTCCAGCGGCATCGTCATGACGGCCAATGCTGGCGGCAATGTCTTGTTGTCGCTGTCGCTGACCATCGGTTACAACCTGTTGGGGGTAGTGACGCTGCCGTTGATGCTGACCTGGTGTTTGTCTGGCGACACGGCGGTATCGACGCAGCCGGCGACGATGTTTTTCAATCTGCTGGCCTTGGTGGTGCAGCCATTTTTTGCGGGTTTCATTTTTCAACGGGTTTTTCGGCTGCGGCCGCCCTCGTGGTTGGGATACGTGCCGTCGTTGTGCGTGCTGTTGCTGCTGCTGAATTTTTTCTCGGGGTCGCAGGGGGTGTTGCGGTCGTATCCTTTGGGCATGCTGGCTTTGTCGGGTTTGGGCAGTCTCGTGTTGCATGCCGTGCTGATGGCGCTGATGTGGTTCGGGGGCAGGGCCATGCGTTTTCCGTTGGCGGACTGCAAGGCGATGATCTTTACCGGCGCGTCCAAGACGGTGACTATTACCCTCGCGACGCTCGCAATTCTCGGCGTCGGCGAGGGACTGGCAGTCGTGCCGTGCCTGGTGTTCTATTTCGTGCAGATGATCGTCGATTCCATGCTCGCCGCCCGCATGGGCGCGATAGGCAAAAGCTAGTTTTGCGGGAGGGGAAGGGGCATTGCCCCTTCCCCTCCCGCGCCCTCCCTATCCCATCTCGGGCGTCGTGTCTTGCCGCTAGCGCGGCAATTCACGCCGCCGGGTGACGGTATGGCTTTTCGAGGGAGAGGCCTGCGTTGGGCAAGCGCGATGAGGTGATGACAAGTCTGAAGAAGAATAACCAAGAGGAGTGGGTGATGACGACAGCACAGAGTACATTCATGGAGAATCCCAACAGCTATCACGGAACGGACTCGGAGCGCATTGAGCAGGCGTTGGCGGCGGCGGCGCGGCGCGGCGTGCCGGTGTGCATGACGGCACGGCGGCCGGACGATTGCGCCGAGCGACCGTATTGGCTGATTGACCGCGCTATACTCCTGCCAGGGAAAAGCACGTTGATCATCGACAACTGCGCCATCAAGCTCAGCGACAGCGCGCGGGATAACTTCATCCGCAGCGCGAATTGCGGCATGGGCGTGCGCGACATTGCGCCGCTGGCGGACATCCACATCATCGGCATTGGCAACGCCGAGCTGATTGGTGCCGACCGGCCGCGCGCCACAGGTGATGGGGCCAAGACCCTCGGTGAGCGCAGCTACGGCACCGACGCCGGCAAGGCGGAGGAATGTCAGAAGGGCGACTGGCGCAACATCGGCGTGCTGTTTGCGCGGGTGAGCAATTTCTCCATCAGCGGCCTGACTCTGCGGGATTATCACTGCTGGGGGATCTCCCTGGAGTATTGCGGGCATGGCCGGCTGACCTCGCTGAATTTCGCGGCCGTGGGCTGGAAGATGATTGACGGCGTGAAGGAGCCCTTCTTGAACCAGGACGGCATAGACCTTCGCCGCGGCTGTTATGACATCGTGATTGACGGCGTCAGCGGTTATTGTGGTGACGACCTGGTCGCGCTCACGGGCATTCCCAGTCAGCGGCGGGACGCTGGCGAGCCTGGTTCGACCATGATCAGCGGCATGGGCATCGCGGGTATGAGCGATGACATCCGCCATGTCGTCATCCGTAATGTGGTGGGCTATTGCGCTGGCGGGCATCAGATTGTGCGTTTCCTCAACACCAACGGTGTGAAACTTCACCACGTCACCCTGGATGGCCTTACCGACACGTCGCCCGACGGCCTGCGCTGCCATGCGACCGTGCGCATCGGCGACAGCAATCCCACCTGGGGCGGGGTGACGCCGTTGGGCGACACCTACGGCATCATCGTCCGCAATGTCCACGCCAGCGGCAAACACGCCGTGATGATCGCCGGGTCGCTCTGCGACGCCATTATCAGCGGCGTGGTCAATTACAATCCCGACGTCGAGCCAGTCAGCTTCAGCTCCGGCCGCGAATACATCCGTAATGTGCAGATCAGCGACACGATCACCGTGGGACAAATGGACTGAAGGCGTTTTTTGCCTCACGCGAAGGCGCGAAGGCGCGAAGAAGACGTTTTTATCCACAGATTCCGCAGATTGTCGCAGATTATGGCGTCGTGTCTTGCCGCTGCGCGGCAAGTCGCGCCGCCGGGATGGGGAAATTTTTGCCTCACGCGAAGGCGCGAAGGCGCGAAGAAGACGTTTTTATCCACAGATTCCGCAGATTGACGCCGATTATGGCGTCGTGCCTTGCCGCTGCGCGGCAAGTCGCGCCGCCGGGATGGGGAATTTTTTGCCTCACGCGAAGGCGCGAAGGCGCGAAGAAGACGTTTTTATCCACAGATTCCGCAGATTGTCGCAGATTATGGCGTCGTGTCTTGCCGCTGCGCGGCAAGTCGCGCCGCCGGGATGGGGAAATTTTTGCCTCACGCGAAGGCGCGAAGGCGCGAAGAAGACGTTTTTATCCACAGATTCCGCAGATTGTCGCAGATTATGGCGTCGTGTCTTGCCGCTGCGCGGCAAGTCGCGCCGCCGGGAGGAAGGCGCGAAGGCGCGAAGAAGACGTTTTTATCCGCAGATTCCGCAGATTGTCGCAGATTATGGCGTCGTGTCTTGCCGCTGCGCGGCAAGTCGCGCCGCCGGGATGGGGAAATTTTTGCCTCACGCGAAGGCGCGAAGGCGCGAAGAAGACGTTTTTATCCACAGATTCCGCAGATTGTCGCAGATTATGGCGTCGTGTCTTGCCGCTGCGCGGCAAGTCGCGACGCCGGGATGGGGAAATTTTTGCCTCACGCGAAGGCGCGAAGGCGCGAAGAAGACGTTTTTATCCGCAGATTCCGCAGATTGTCGCAGATTATGGCGTCGTGTCTTGCCGCTGCGCGGCAAGACGCGCCGCCGGGAGGAAGGCGCGAAGAAGACCAGCTCGTAGCTGCGCTGCGGGTTTGGACGGTATATTAGCGCGGTTTACGGGGCGGCTGGCGGTGGCGCCAGGAGTGTGGTGGTATCAGGGGCGAGCGATCACCATTGAGGTTGGCAGGCAAACGCATTGGATAGGTATCATTTATGACCATTCGGGCGGTAGCGCTGAGTTTTATGTGTGCCGCGGTATTATGCGGCGTGGTTTATTTCAACGATGCGGTGTTGTTTCAGAACATGTGCATCGGCAATCACATGCCTATGGTCGTGTTTGGCGGTCTGCTGCTCATTGTGCTGTCTCTCAATCCGCTGCTGCATGTCATTAGCCGGCGCCTGCCGGGGCTGGCTTGGCTGCGGCCATTTCGGGCGGGCGAGCTGTTTTTGTTCATGGCGCTGATGTTGCCGGTCTGTGCGGTGCCGTATTCGAGTCTTTTTCGGATGCTGCCGCGCGGCGTCATGCTGCCGCATCATTTTGCGAAGATAGATCAGAGTTGGAAGCTCATATCGGCGGACAAAAAGACCTTCACGCCCGCCACGGAGCTGCTGCCGCGGCGAATGCTCGCCGACGCCGAGTACAACGACGGCAATGCCCTGCTGGAATTTCTGCAGGGGACGCCGGTGCCGCCGGGCCGTGAGCATATCTCGTGGGACATGATCCCCTGGGGCGCGTGGGTGGACACGCTGAGTTTCTGGCTGCCGCAGTTCATGCTGATCTGGCTGGTTTTAGGCTCGCTGGCATTGGTCTGTCACAAGCAGTGGGCGGAGAATGAGCACCTGCCTTATCCGATTGTGCAGTTCACGCGGGCGATGTTGCCGGAGAGCGGTCGGATGCTCGGAGCGGTGTTTCGCAACAAGCTCTTCTGGGTGGCATTTCTCATTGTCTTTGCCATCCACATCAACAACTACCTCTACGTGTACAACAGCGCCTACCTGATTGAGTTTCAGCGGAACATCGACATGCGGCCGCTGGGGACGCTTTTTCCGGCGTTTATGCGTGGTGGCGGGGCGTCATTGTGTACCATCAGGGTTTTCTTCACCGCGATTGCCATCGCCTACCTCGTGCAGACCGACGTGTCGTTGGCCATTGGCTTCGGGCCGTATATTTTTGCGGTCGTCGGCGGCATTCTCGCGGGCTACGGCTATTCCGTGCGCGAGGGCACGCTACTGACGCCGAATATCATGAACGGCTGGGTCATGGGCGGTTTTGTGGGTTTCTTCTGCATGATGATCTTTACCGGCCGCTATTACTACCTCAACGCGGTCAAGCAGGCGCTGGGTTTGCGGAAGACCAGCGAGACCACGCCCGGCAGCGCCAGGGCGATGCGCCTGGCGGCCGTGGCCTTTGCGGCTTTCGTGCTCAATCTGGTGCTGGTCGGGCTGGACTGGCCGCTGGCGCTGCTCTACACGGCGCTGATCGTGATTCTGCTGCTGGTGCTGGGGCGGATCATCGCCGAGACGGGCGCTTTTCACCTATGTCCGGGACTCTATGCCTGCACGGTCTTTGTTGGCTTCATGGGCGAGCAGTCGCTGGGGCCGGTGGCGATGATCACGCTGAGCTTTATTACCTGCATTATGATGCACGATGTGCGCGAGCACTTCATGCCTTTCATGGTCAACGCGTTGGAGATCAGCCGACAGGGCGCGCTGCCACGCAATCGCATGCTGTTGTTGACGGTGCTGATCATAGTCCTAGGCATGTGCATAGCGGCGCCGATCACGCTGTATTGGTCTTACGATCGCGGCATCAACTGGCTTGATGGCACGTCGACTGTGTTGGTGCCGCGGCAGGCCTTCATGAGCACCATACCGGCGCGGAACAGCCTGATGGCGCAGGGGACGCTGGAGCAGGCGATGTCGGCGCGCGGTCTGGAGCGCTTTGGGTTGGTCAAGCCGAAGCGGCCTTACGTGCTGGCTTTTGCCGCGACCTTTGTGGGGGTGATGCTCTTCAGCGTGGCGCGACTGCGCTTCGTGTGGTGGCCGTTGCATCCCGTGATGTTCTGTCTGTGGCCACATTATCCGGGTCTGATGATGGCGTCCTCGTTCATCCTGGGTGGCTGCCTGAAGATCATCGTCACCAAGTACGGCGGCAGTCGCAGCTACCTGCTGCTCAAGCCACTGATGTTCGGGCTCATTGCCGGTGATATGCTGGCCGGGCTCACGGTGATCCTCTCCGGCGCTGTGTACTATTTCCTCACCGGCATGCTCCCGAAGACCTACTGGGTGCTCCCCGGGTGAGGCGGGTTCCATTGCCTCTTTGGCCCCAGTCAGCTGCGCCGACTGGGGCCAAAGGGGCCGAGGAACACGAGCATAAAGAGCGCGTAACCCAGGGCGGCGCACGCCTTCGGCGCGCTTGCCCTGGGCTGGTATGTTTCGCGCTTTCAGCGCTTCGGCCGCTTCGCGGCGATGAAATGCAGGGCCGATCAGTCCGATCGACGGTCTTTTATCGCGGACGGGGCGCTTGCAGTGCTGGCAGTTACCGCTGACTGGTGGCGGCGCTCGGGCGTTTTGTGGGGGTGGCGCCCTTCGGGCGCAATTCTATGTCGTTGTCGTACCCCGGGTTGCGTCGCCCTTCGGGCTCCTCACCCGGGGTTATGCATAGTGCGGCCCTCCGGGCCGAACTTGGCGGGCTTTTATCGCGGACAGATCAGACGGATCGGGCCGAGCGACTGTCTTTTTCGCGGACAGATCGGACGGATCGGGCCGATCGACTGTCTTTTATCGCGGACTGATCGGACCGATCGGACCGATCGACTGTCTTTTTCGCGGACGGATCGGACCGATCGGACAGAGCGACTGTCTTTTTCGCGGACGGATCGGACGGATCGGACCGATCGGACCGATCCGACGACTTGATCAGTCCGATCAGTCCGATCAGCGGAGCTCTGCGGAGCTCAGAGTTGTTCGAGGATTTTGTCGGTCATGGCCTTGGTGCCGAGTGGCGTGGTGCCATTATCGAGGATATCGCCGGTGCGGAAGCCGGCCTGGAGCGTCTTGTCGACGGCCTGTTCGATGCGTTCGGCTTCGGCGTCCATGGTGAAGGCGTAGCGTAGCATCATGGCGACGGAGACGATGGTGGCGATGGGGTTGGCGATGCCCTTGCCGGCGATATCGGGTGCGGAGCCGTGGATGGGCTCGTACATGCCGCAGCGGGTGTTGCTGAGCGACGCCGAGGGCAGCAGGCCGATGGAGCCGGTGAGCTGCGACGCTTCGTCAGAGAGGATGTCGCCGAACATATTGGCGGTGACCATCACGTCGAATTGCGCGGGATTTTTGACCAGCTGCATAGCGGCGTTGTCCACCAGCATATCGCTCAGGGCGATATCCGGGTAGCTCTTGGCGATTTCGTGGACGCGTTCGCGCCAGAGGCGTGACGACTCCAGCACGTTGGCCTTGTCCACGCTGCAGAGTTTTTTGCCGCGTTTTGCGGCCAGCTCGAAGGCGACCTTGGCGATGCGGTCGATTTCGGTCTGGTTGTAAGTCTCGGTATCGAAAGCGATGGTGTTGCCATCGGCGTCCTGTTTACGGCCGCGTTCGCCGTAGTAGCAGCCGCCGGTGAGTTCGCGGACGATCACCATGTCGAAGCCCTTTTCGGCGGTTTCCTGGCGCAGTGGGCAGGCGCCCTTGAGCACGGGGTAGAGCCGTGCGGGGCGGATATTGGCAAAGAGCCCGAGTTCCTTGCGGATGCCGAGGAGGGCGCGTTCGGGGCGCAGGTGTCCGGGCAGGGTGTCCCATTTGGGTCCGCCGACGGCGCCGAGGAGCACGCTGTCGCTGTTTTTGCAGGTGGCGATCGCCTCGTCGGTCAGTGGCACGCCGTGTATGTCGATGGACTTGCCGCCGGCGATGACGGGCTTGTAGGTGAAGCGGCCGGGGGCGACCTTGTCGAGGATGCGGATAGCCGAGCTGACGATTTCGGGGCCGATGCCATCGCCTTCAATGACTGCGAGAGTGTAGTTGCTCATGCGAGTTCCTCCATGGCCTGAAACAGTCCGCCCTTGCTGATGATCTTTTGCAGGAAGGTTGGGAAGGGCGGGAAGCTGCCCTCGGTATTTTTGCTGAGATTGCGGATCCAGCCCTTGTCGAAATCGATTTCGAGCTGGTCGCCCTCGTCGATATCGCCGTCGAATTCGACGATGGCCAGGCCGGTGTTGATGGCATTGCGGTAGAAGATGCGGGCGAAGCTCTTGGCGACGACGCAGGCGATGCCGGATTCCTTGATGGCGATGGGCGCGTGTTCGCGGGACGAGCCGCAGCCGAAGTTATTGCCGCCGACCATGATGTCGCCGGGTTTGACGCGGCCGACGAAAGTCGCGTCGATGTCTTCCATGCAATGCGCGGCCAGTTCTTTGTGGTCGGAGGTGTTCAGGTAGCGCGCGGGGATGATGACGTCGGTGTCGACGTTGTCGCCGTAGCGAATGACGGTGCCGGTTATTTTCATAGTGAGTGTACCTCTTTGTAGTGCTTGACTCAGAGCGTGGCGGGGTCGGTAATGACGCCGGTCAGGGCAGACGCGGCGGCGACTTCGGGGCTGGCCAGGTAGACTTCGCTTTCGGGGTGGCCCATACGGCCGACGAAGTTGCGGTTGGTGGTGGCCAACGCGCGTTCGCCTTTGGCGAGAATGCCCATGTGCCCGCCCAAGCAGGGCCCGCAGGTCGGCGTGGACACGGCGGCGCCGGCCTCGACGAAGATTTCGAGCAGGCCTTCTTTCATGGCCTGCAGGTAGATTTTCTGGGTGGCCGGGAAGATAATCGTGCGGACGCGCGGATGGATCTTGTGGCCCTTGAGGATTTTTGCGGCGATCTGCAGATCGGAGAGGCGGCCGTTGGTGCAGGAGCCGATGACGACCTGGTCGATTTTCACTTCCGGCATATCGGCGAAGGTGCGGGTATTGGAGGGCAGGTGGGGGAAGGCCACGGTGGACCCGATGCTGCCCAGGTCGATGTCCATCACCTCGTCGTATTCGGCGTCGTCGTCGGCCGCGAAGACCACGGGTTTTTTCTGCGAGTGGTCGGCGATGTACTGCAGCGTCTTGTCGTCCACGGGGAAGATGCCGTTTTTGGCGCCGGCTTCGATGGCCATATTGCAGATACAGAGGCGGTCGTCCATGCTCAACGCCGCCACGCCGGGGCCGGCGAATTCCATGGATTTGTAGAGGGCGCCGTCGACGCCGATTTTGCCGATGATGTGGAGGATGACGTCTTTGCCGCTGACCCACTGGCGCAGCTTACCGCGCAGGTTGAATTTCATGGCGCGGGGCACTTTGAACCATGCCTTGCCGTAGGCCATACCGACGGCCATGTCGGTGGAGCCGACGCCGGTGGAGAAGGCGCCGAGGGCGCCGTAGGTGCAGGTATGGCTGTCGGCGCCGATGACCAGGTCGCCGGCGACCACCAGGCCGCGTTCCGGCAGTAGCGCGTGTTCGATGCCCACGGTGCCGACGTCAAAGTAGTTGACGATGCCTTTTTCGGCGGCGAAATCGCGGACTTTCTTGGTCTGCTCGGCGGCCTTGATGTCCTTGTTGGGGGTAAAATGGTCCATGACCAGCGCGATCTTCTGGCAATCGAAGACGCAGCCGGCGCCGGCCTTGCGGTATTCGTTGATGGCGACGGGCGCGGTGATGTCGTTGGCGAGCACCAGGTCGAGCTTGGCCATGACCAGCTCGCCGGGGCTGACGGATTCCCTGCCAGCGTGTGCTGCCAGGATTTTTTGACTCATCGTCATTTTCATGCGTGTTCTCTCCGTGTGCAAGTATCTATTTAGGTTTTGGTAGCCAATGGCTGGGGTGATTGCCGCCGGGCCGGAGTGGCGCCGGCGGCGGGGATTATTTGAGAATGTACTCTATGGAGTCAACGAGCGCGAGCCAGCTAGCCTCGATGATGTCGGTCGAGACGCCGACGGTGGTCCAGGTTTCCTCGCCGTTGGTACTTTCCATGAGGACGCGGACCTTGGCGGCGGTGGCCTTTTCGGCGGTGAGGACGCGGACTTTATAGTCGATCAAGTGCACCCGGCTGACTTCGGGGTAGAAGACGGTCAGGGCCTTGCGCAGGGCCAAGTCGAGGGCGTTGACAGGGCCGTTGCCCATGGCGGCGGCGGTTTCGGTCTTGTCGCCGACCTCGATTTTGAGCATGGCATAGGCGCTCATCTCGCCGTCGGGGCTGGGATATTCGCCGCTGGTCTTGTACATATTGAGCTTGAAATGCGGGCTGAAGCGGCCGAGGACATTGAGCACCATGAGTTCGAAGCTGGCATCGGCCGATTCGAACTGATAGCCTTCGTGCTCCAGTTCCTTGAGGCGCTGGACGATGGCAGCCGTTTCGGGCGAGTCCTTGCTCAGCTCGGGCGCGACGCGGCCAAGCTTGGCCAGCACGGTGGTGCGGCCGGAGACCTCGCTCATCAAGAAGCGGCGCTTGTTGCCGACGGACTCGGGCTCGACATGCTCGAAGGACCGCGCGCATTTGCTGACGCCGTCGATGTGCATGCCGCCCTTGTGAGCGAAGGCGCTGAGGCCGACGTAGGGCTTGTTCAGCGGCACCGGCATATTGCAGATTTCCGAGATGGCGTAGACCGCCTCGGAGAGCTTGCTCAGGCTGCTGTTGATGCACTCGTAGCCCTGCTTCAGCTGCAGATTGGGCACGATGACGCTCAGATCGGCGTTGCCACAGCGCTCGCCGATGCCGATGAACGTGCCCTGGACCTGGCTGGCGCCGACGTCCACGGCCAGCATGGAGTTGGCGACCGCGCAGCCCATGTCGTTATGGCAGTGGATGCCGATCTGCCGGCCGGGGAAGAGCCCGACGATCTCGCGGGTGATGCGCAGGATTTCGTCGGGCGTGCAGCCGCCGTTGGTGTCGCAGAGGCAGAGCGAGTCGGCCCCGGCGGCATCGGCGGTTTTGAGGACATTGACGGCGCAGTCGCGATTGGCCTTGAAGCCGTCGAAGAAATGCTCGGCGTCAAAGATCAGCTCTTTGTCCTTCTTTTTGAAGAAGTTGACCGTGTCGTAGACCAGTTCGAGGTTATTTTCTTCGGTGGTGCGGAGGATTTCGCGGATATGCAGATCCCATGACTTGCCGAAGATGACCACGACGTCCGTGCGCGCTTTGAGTAGCGACAGGACATTGTCGTCTTCTTCGACGGCGAGGTTTTTGCGGCGGGTGCTGCCGAAGGCGCAGAGCTTGGCGTTATTCAGTTTGATTTCCGCGGCGCGGTTGAAGAACTCGATGTCCTTCGGGTTGGAGCCGGGGTTGCCGGCTTCGATGTAGCTGACGCCGAAATCATCCAGAGCCTGGATGATGTGCAGTTTGTCGGAAACCGAAAACGATATGCCTTCGCTCTGGGCGCCGTCGCGCAGGGTGCTGTCGAGTATGTTTATTTTTTTCATGCGTGCCTCATAGCAGACGATTCAGGCCATTGACATAGGCCATGATGCTGGCTTCGATGATGTCGGTCGAGAGCCCGCGGCCGATGACATTTTTGTCCCCGCATTTGATTTTGACGATCACTTCGCCGAGGGCGTCGTTGCCTTCGGTGACAGAGAAGATCGAGTAATCTTCGAGGATATGCGCTGGTGCTGGAATCATCTTATCAATAGCATTGTAGGCGGCGTCGATGGGTCCATCGCCTATTGCTACCTCCTCGAGCAGCTTTTCTTCGTGGTTGAGTCTGACGACGGCGCTGGACGTGACGTAGTTGCCGCAGCTGACGGTAAAGCGGTCGAGTTTGAAGGCCGCCGGGGCGTCGACGACGGTGCGGTTGGCCAGTGCCTCGAGATCGTGGTCGTTAATCGTTTTCTTTTTGTCGGCCAGTTGTTTGAAGCGATCGAACAGCTCGTCGACTTCTTCCTTGCTGAGCGCGTAGCCCAGTTCGGTCAGGCGTTTTTCGACGGCATGGCGGCCGCTGTGTTTGCCGAAGACCATTTCGTTGTTGAGCAGGCCGATGGACTGCGGCGTCATGATCTCGTAGGTCTCGCGGTTTGCCAGGACGCCATGCTGGTGGATGCCGGCTTCGTGAGCGAAGGCGTTGGCACCGACGATCGCCTTGTTGATCGGCGGCGGCAGGCCCAGCAGGTTATAGACCAGGCGGCTGGAACGGTATATCTGCGTGGTGTCGATATTCGTTTCGCAGCCGTAGTACGTCTTGCGGGTATGGATGCCCATGACGATTTCTTCCATGGCGGCATTACCAGCGCGTTCGCCCAGGCCGTTGATGGTGCATTCGATCTGGCCGGCGCCGGCGCTGATGGCGGCCAGCGAGTTGGCTACGCCCAGCCCCAGGTCGTTATGGCAGTGGACCGAAACGGTCACATTTTCGATGCCACGGACGTTGTTCTGCAGGTACTTGAGCATCTCCACCATTTCCATGGGGGTGGTGTAGCCGACCGTGTCGGGGACGTTCACCGTCGTCGCGCCGGCGGCAATGGCGGCTTCCAGCGCGCGCGCCAGGAATTCCTTTTCGCTGCGCATGGCGTCTTCGGCAGAGAATTCGACGTCGGGCAGGTATTTCTTGGCGTAGCGGACCATATCGCCGATAGTGGCCAGGACCTTCTCGGGGGCCATCTTCAGCTTGTACTGCATATGGATGGGCGACGTGGCCAGGAACGTGTGAATGCGCGCGTTTTTGGCGTTGCGCAGCGACTCGTAAGCCGCGTCGATGTCCTTGGGCACCGCGCGCGCCAAGCTGCAGATCGTACTGCCCTTGACGACCTCGCAGATTTTCTGGATGGACTCGAAATCGCCTTTGGAGGCGATGGCGAAGCCCGCTTCGATGACGTCCACGCGCAACCGTTCCAGAGCCAGGGCGATCTCAATTTTTTCGTTGAGATGCATGCTGCAACTGGGGGCTTGTTCGCCATCCCTCAGGGTTGTATCGAATATCTTGATCGTTCTCATGTTGCCTTGCTCCGTATTTGGTTGGCTGACTGTCATCAGCGTCCTGTTTTGCTTGCCAGCCGCTGGTCGGCCGGTTTTGCGGTGGCGCCCGCGCTGGTCGTGGCGCGCCACCGCCCAAAGACTTGCCTTAAATGTTGTTGTTGTTAGTCCTTGAAGGCCGCGCCGCGGTCGGCGGAGGTGACGGACTGAGCGTAGCGTTTAAGGTAGCCGCTAAGGCCCTCTTGCTTGCGAAGGGTCATGCTTTGGCGACGTTTTGCCCACTCGTCGTCAGAAAGCAGCGCATTGAGGGTGCCGTTGGTGATATCGATGGCGATGCGGTCGCCTTCCTGCAGGTAGGCGATGGGGCCGCCGGCCTGCGCTTCGGGCGAGATGTGGCCGATGGCGGCGCCGCGAGTCGCGCCGGAGAAACGGCCGTCGGTGAGCAGCGCCACGGCGCTGTCCAGGCCCATGCCGGCGATGGCCGAGGTCGGCCCGAGCATTTCGCGCATGCCGGGGCCGCCGCAGGGCCCTTCGTAGCGGATGACGACGACGTCGCCCGCCTTGATCTTCTGCTGATAGATGGCCTCGATGGCGGCTTCTTCGCTGTCAAAGACGCGCGCGGTGCCTTCGTACTGCAGCATAGCCGGGGCGACGGCGCTTTTCTTGACGATGGCGCCATTGGGCGCCAGGTTGCCGAAGAGCACGGCCAGGCCACCGACGGCCGAGTAGGGCTTGTCCACCGCCGCGATGACGCCGCGGCCTTTGCGCTCGGCGCTAGCGAGGTTTTCGCCGACGCTTTGGCCGGTGACGGTGATCAGCGACGTGTCAAGCAGGCCGAGTTTGGTCAGTTCTTTCATGACGGCGTAGACGCCGCCGTCGGCAAAGAGGTCCTGCATGTGGTGTTTGCCGGCCGGCGCCAGACGGCAGAGATTGGGCGTCTTGGCGCTGACTTCGTTGACCATCTGCAGTGAAAATGGTATTTTGGCTTCGTGGGCGATGGCGGCCATGTGCAGGATCGTGTTGGTTGAGCAGCCCAGGGCCATGTCCACGGCCAGCGCATTGCGCAGGGCGGCGGGCGTGAGGATGTCCAGCACCTTGATGTCGCGCTGTACCAGCTCGATGATTTTGGCGCCGGCTTCCTTGGCCAGGCGCGTACGGGCGGCGTAGACGGCCGGGATGGTGCCATTGCCGCCCAGGCCGAGGCCGACGGCCTCCGTCAGGCAGTTCATGGAATTGGCGGTGAACATGCCGGAGCATGACCCGCAGCTCGGGCAGGCGCTTTCCTCCAGCTGCATCAGCTCGGCTTCGCTCATCTTGCCGGCTTTGTAGGCGCCGATGCCCTCGAAGACGCTGTTGAGGTCCAGGCAACGGCCGGCTTCTTCGCCTTCGATTGACAGCATGGCGCCGCCGCTGACGAAGATCGCGGGCAGGTTGAGACGGGCGGCGGCCATGAGCATCCCCGGGACGATCTTGTCGCAGTTGGGTATGAACACCAGGCCGTCAAAACGGTGGGCGCGCACCATGCATTCCACGCTGTCGGCGATGAGTTCGCGGGTGCACAGCGAGTACTTCATGCCGCTGTGGCCCATGGCAATGCCGTCGCAGACGCCGATGGTGTTGAATTCCATGGGGGTGCCGCCGGCGCTAAGCACGCCGTACTTCACCGCGCGGGCGATGTCATTCAAATGGGCATGGCCGGGGACGATCTCGTTGAAGGAGTTGACGACGCCGATCAGCGGCCGCTCAATTTCCTTCTGGGTCAGGCCGGTGGCTTTCATCAGCGATCGATGCGGCGCGCGTTCGATGCCTTTTTTAACGTTGTCTGAATTCATGATGATACCTCAACACGTCCTTGTTGTTGCCAGGTCAGATTGCTGCGCGGGATGCTCGCCCGGCGCTGGATAAGCGCCGGGCAATGGCGCCGGCAGCGGCGCGGAGGCCGCCACCGGCGTCTGAGCGCCTAATTATTCCTTGTATTCTTTTTTCTTCCAGGTCATCTTCGAGCGCAGCTCGTCGCCAGTCTTTTCGATGAGGTGTTCTTTTTCGATGCGGCGCATGGCGTTGAAATGGGGGCGGTTCGCCTGGTTTTCGAGGATCCAGTTGCGGGCGAAGGTGCCGTCCTGGATTTCGCTGAGGACCTTACGCATTTCGGCCTTGGTGTTGTCGTTGATGATGCGTTTGCCCACCGAGTAGTCGCCGTATTCGGCGGTGTCGCTGATGGAGTAGCGCATGAAGGAAATGCCGCCCTGGACGACGAGGTCGATGATGAGCTTCATTTCGTGGAGGCATTCGAAGTAGGCGCTTTCGGGCTGATAGCCGGCTTCGACGAGGGTCTCGAAGCCCGCTTTCATCAGGGCGGTGACGCCGCCGCAGAGGACGGCCTGTTCGCCGAAGAGGTCAGTTTCGGTCTCTTCCTTGAAGGTGGTCTGAAGGACGCCGGCGCGGGCGCCACCGATGGCGGCGGCGTAGGCGAGGGCGGTTGCCATGGCCTTGCCGCTGGCGTCCTGCTGGACGGCGACGAGACAGGGCACGCCCTTGCCTTCTTCAAATTCGCTACGGACGGTGTGGCCGGGGCCCTTGGGAGCGACCATGATAACATCGATGTCCGCCGGGGGCTTGATCTGTCCGAAGTGGATATTGAAGCCGTGTGCGAAAGCGAGGGTCTTGCCGGCCGTGAGGTTCGGCGCGATGTCGCTGCGGTAGAGCGCGGCCTGTTTTTCGTCGTTGACCAGGATCATGATGATGTCGGCGGCCTTGACGGCTTCGCCGGTGTTGGCGACCTTCAAGCCGCGGGCCTTGGCTTTTTCCTTGGAGGGCGAGCCCTCGTAGAGACCGACGGTGACATCGACGCCGCTGTCACGCAGGTTCAGTGAGTGGGCGTGGCCTTGGCTGCCGTAGCCGATGACCGCCACTTTTTTGCCCTTCAGAAACGCCTGGTTGCAGTCTTGCTCGTAGAAAATCTTCGCCATGACACATACTCCTTTTTTGCTGTTCTTCTGCTACTGTTTCTCTCGTTCAGTTATGCTGAGCGGACTCGGCATCCATCTTCAAGGTCTTGCGGCCACGGGATATGGCCGTCAGGCCCGTGCGGCACAATTCGGCGATACCGAAGGGCCGCAGGTACTCGACAAAGGCATCGCACTTTGAACGCTCGCCCGTGATCTCCAGAGTCACCGAGTCGTTGTTCAAATCCACGACTTTTGCCCGGAAGACCGCCACGGCCTCCATCAGGCCCGCGCGGGATTTCTGCGCGATATTCAATTTGATCAGCACCAGCTCGCGCATCACCGTTGACGTCGTTGGCATCAGCTCGACGATTTTGACGTCGTGGAGCTTTTCGAGCTGGCGGACGATTTGGGTCTTGACGTAGTCGTCGCCGCGGGCGGTGATGGTGATGCGCGAGATGTGCGGATCGCTGGTAACGCCGACGGAGAGACTGTCGATGTTGAAGGCCCGTCGGGCAAAGAGTCCGGACACTCTGGTGAGCACGCCGGCTTCGTTGTTCACCAGCATGGACAGGATGAATTCATCGGGGTTCATGGCTTGCTCCTTTGCTCATGCCTTGACGATAATATCTTTGATGGTTCCGCCCGGCGGGATCATGGGCAGCACCTTTTCGTCCTGGTCGATCACCGCTTCGATGAGGACCGGGCCTACGGCGGCGAAGGCGTCTTTGACGGCCTTGTCCAGCTGGTCGAGCTTGGTGACGCGGATGCCCTTGGCACCGAAGGCTTCGGCCAGTTTGACGTAGTCGGTGCGGCGTTCCAGGCTGGTGTTCGAGTAGCGCTTGTCAAAGAACAGGGTCTGCCACTGTCGCACCATGCCCAGCGTGTTGTTGTTCAGCAGCACAATCACCAGCGGCAGCTGGTTTGAGACCGCTGTGGCCATTTCGTTCATGTTCATGTGGAAGCTGCCGTCGCTGGTGAACAGCACGGTTTTCTTCTTGCCGCAGCCGATGCAGGCGCCCATGGTCGCGCCCATGCCGAAGCCCATGGTGCCCAGGCCACCCGAGGTGATGAAGCTGCGCGGTTTGGCGAAGTGGTAGTACTGCGCGGTCCACATCTGATGCTGGCCCACGTCGGTGCATACCACCGTGTCTTTTGGCGCGTGGCGATTCACAGCGTGAATGACCGTTTCGGGGTTCACGGTGTCACTGGGCATCTCCAGGCGGTTGTCCGGGCAGTTCTTGATGCTCTCGACTTCCTTATGCCAGTCCTTGCGGTTGCCGGCCGGCAGCTCGGACACCAGCTTCTTCAGCACGGCCTTGACGTCGCCGATGAGCGACACGAAGACCGGGATGTTCTTGCCGATTTCGGATGGGTCGATGTCGATGTGAATGACTTTCTTGCCTTTGATGAATTCGATTTTATTGCCGGTGGCGCGGTCGGAGAAGCGCGTGCCGATGGCGATGAGCAGGTCGGCTTTGGCCATGACCTGGCTGGCGGCGAATTTGCCGTGCATGCCGGTCATGCCCAGGAAGCGCGGGTTGTCATGGCTCACGGCGGACAGTCCCATCATGCTGCTGCCGATGGGCGAGTCGATCTTCTCGGCCAGCTCGATCAGTTCCTTGCTGGCGTTGGAGCAGACCGTGCCGCCGCCGGTGTAGATGTAGGGCCGCTGGCATTCGCTGATCAGCTTCATGGCCTCGGCAAAGGCCTCTTTGCCGTTGGTGCAGGTGCGAGTGACCGGTGTGACCTTTTTGGGCTCGTAGTCGCAGTCGGCCTGTTGGATGTCTTTGGGGATATCCACCAGCACGGGGCCGGGGCGGCCGCTGCGGGCAATGGTGAAGGCCTCGCGCAGCACGTCGGCCAGGCGGGACGCGTCTTTCACGATGTAATTGTGTTTGGTGATCGGCATGGTCACGCCCGTGATGTCCACTTCCTGGAAGCTGTCTTTGCCGATGGCCGCGCAGGCCACGTTGCCGGTGATGGCTACCACCGGGGACGAGTCCAAATAGGCGTTGGCAATGCCGGTGACCAGGTTGGTCGCGCCTGGTCCCGAGGTCGCAATGACGACACCGACTTTGCCAGTAACCCGTGCATATGCGTCAGCTGCATGAGAAGCGCCCTGCTCATGACAGGTGGTGTAGTGATGGATTCGGTCACTGTGCTTGTACAGTTCGTCGTAGATGTTCAGAACTGTACCGCCAGGATAACCGAAGACGGAGTCCACACCCTCTTCAATGAGGATGCGGATGACCATTTCTGCGCCTTTGATTTTCATGGGGCCTCCTGGGACGGTTTCGTTTTCTTCGTTTCTGGTTACAAAAAAACCCCCGGCGGGTTCCGCCGAGGGTTTTCTTAATTTCTTCTGCTTATCGCATTGAACTAAGTCGGTTCCGGCAAAACCCCAAGAGCGCTAACGCCCAGAAGGACGATAACGCTAAGAATAATGACGATAATGAGGTTTGCTAAGCTGATAAACACGATAAGACCTGTAAGGTTGACAAGGGACTGTAAATTGTTCTAGTCCGTGGAAACAGCGTTACACTACAGCGCAGTAAATGCCTTGTCAACGCGTTTGACTGAAAAAACCTTTGTATTGTGTATTTTTTTGCTTTACAAAACCGAACAGTCGTCTGCGTGGGACAATCTTGGCGCCCGGCCTATAGCAGAAGGCGGTTATATCCGCAGATTACGCAGATTACCGCAGATTTTTTTTGGGGGGGGGCGGCCTGTCTTGCCGCTGCGCGGCAATTCAGGCCGCCGAGAGGAAGGCGCGAAAGTTCTGTGGCCCACGGCTTGCCGTGGGCATTTTGTGCCTCACGCGAAGGCGCGAAGGCGCGAAGATGAATACTTTTTCATCCGCGAATTCTGTAGCAGCACGGCATGCCGTGCTGCTACGCATGCCGTGCTGCTACGCGAATCTGAGCAGGTACGGGGTGGTTGCGCGGAGGGTCGTGGCGATACGGACGCGGTTGTTGTCGTCCTGTTGCCACTGCAGGTCCTGCCATTGACCGTCGGGGGTGAGGGTCTGGATGCCTGTGGGCGTGGTCATCAGGTCGAGAGGCAGATCGTCGAGTTCATCGCGGCCGAGGTTAATGATGGAGAAATACAGCTGACCGTCGGCGGCAAAGGCCTTGGTGAAGAGCTCGTAGGTCCCTGGGTAGCTGACGGGCTGCGGGCCGATGCTGGCGAGGAGCTCCAGCAGGAGTTTTTTGCGCGATTGGGAGAAGAAGGCGAAGTCGCCGAACGTCACGCCGGTGCGGGCGGAGCCGGCGAGGGCGACGATGGTGCCGCCGAGTTCGTTGCGGAAGCGCGTGGTGCCAGGGGCGATGGGCGTACAGTCGTCGCTGGCGCTGCTGACGCTGTTGACCAGCGTGGTGATGACTTCGACGCGGTCATTGAGGGGACGGAGCTGCCTCAGGGTGTCGCCGGGCAGGGCGCGGAGGCGGTCCTGCCCGAGGAGTTCCCAAGTGGCCTTGATGTCTGGGAAGGGGCCGGCGGTCACGCCGGTGTAGCGGGCGAAGCCGCGGCGGTCGAGGGCCTCGGCGGCTTCGCCGTCGATGAGCATGCCGGCACGGAGGAAGGCCTGCAGCTCGTCGTCGCTGAATTGCGGCACTTGTGGGCCGGCGAGGAGGACGGGCAGGCCGGCGGGGTCACGGGTGAAATTGCAGGGAATGCCCATGCGTCCGAAGGGATGGACAAAGCACTGGTAGCTGCCCAGGCTCTGGCCGGCGTAGATGCATTCCTGCTGTTGCACCGCCGTGCCGGGCAGGGGGATGGCCGTGCCGACGAAGCGGAGCTGTTTGCGCAGCCGTTCCAGCTCGTGATAGAAGCCCTGGTACTGAGCGAGGATTTTGCGGTATGCGTCGCCGCTTTCGGGCTCCCAACTGCGCAGGCCGGTGATCCAGAATTTCGAGCCGTTGCAGCCTTCGAGGATGGACCCCGCCATGTGGCAGTTGAGCATGGTGGCCGGCGTGCTGTACTGATTGTGGGGGCAGGTGTCGGGCTCGGAGAGAATTTCCTCCACGCCTTGGAGGACGGCGATGCTGCAGGCGGTGTGGAACATCCGTTGTGGGAACTGCCGCGTGGAATCCTGGTTGTAGTAGCCGTTGTTGATGCGAACGATGGCGGGGTGGTTTGGGCCTGCCAGGGCGCGTGCCTGGCGTTCAGCGTATTTGATGTCGCTGCCGCAGGCGCAAAAACTGCCGGGGACGCTGGGATCGACGCTGTCGATGGCTTCGCGGATGATCGCGGCCAGTTCGGTGATGGTGTCGGCGCAGAAGGACTCGTAACGCAAGGACAGGTCCTTGTCCTGCTTGATGGCGGCGATGAGGCCCTCCTTGTCGTAGGCCAGGCCATTTTCGGCGTTGAAGCGGGCGATATGGGCGGGGCAGAAACAGCCATCGCGGCCGGTGAAGAGGCGGAAGTCGTCATCGACCATGATGAATGCGGGCTGGAGGCGCATGGCGTCTTGGACGCTTTTGCGGATGTAGTCGCGGAAGTGCTGGTCCAAGGGGCAGATGATGCGGGTGAGGGTTTCCTTGTTGGCGGCGTTGGCCATTTTCTGCATGCTGTCGGGCGGGCTGTCTTGTACCCAGCCATGGCCCATGGTGGACTGCAGCAAGATGCCGGCGGGGATGGCTGGGTTGATGGCGCGGAGTGTGTCGCACATGGCGCGGAATTTTGGTGCGAAGATGGCGATCTTGTCCACCGGCGGGCTGCCTTCGGGATTGATTTTGAACATGAAGGCCGCTTCGCTGATGATGCCCTGGCGGAACATGCGGTCGAGGTCTTGACAGACCTCGTCTTTTTGCTCGGGAAACAAGGGCGTAATGTTCATGAAACGCATGAGGGAGCTCCTGGGATGGGATGGAACGGATGAACGATGGCGACGCGTCGTGGCCGGGGGGCGAAGCCCTCGTGGTGGCGTGGCCGCTTAGTTATTATCAAGGGCGATGATTTTCAGCACGTGTTCGCGCATGGCGTCATGGCCGCCCTTGCCGAAGAGATTGAAGATGTAGAACGGCGTTTCGGGCTGATAGTTTTCACCGGGCGCCAGGGTTGCGGTGACCTTGCGGAAGGAATCAGGATGGAGGGCGCCATCGTTCTTGGAGATCCAGAAGCGGCTGCCGACGTCCTGGCGGTAATGGCCGGCGGCGGCGGCGGCGTAGCGCTGGCCCTGGTCTTCCAGCCAGCCGCTGAAGCGCTCGCGGTTCCAGAGATTGGGGACGGTCTGGGTGGGCAGTGCCAGCGCATTGAAAGCCGGGAAAAGGCGGAAGTGCATACCGCGGAGGTCCAGCGGCCGGGCGTTGTCGGTATTGCCGGCGGCGATGATTTCGGAGAGGAACCAGTCGCAGTCCGGCAGTAGGATGATGCGGTAGTCCATGGTGAAAGGCCGGCTGTCTTCGGCGAGTTCTTTGGCCGGGCCTTCCTTGCGGGTTTTGACGGTGATGAGCATCATGTCGGCATTGGTGCTGATGGTGACGTCCTCGATGGCGGTGGTGTCAGCCCAGACCTGCCGGGAAGCGTCGTGCAGGTAGTGCAGCATGGTGCCGAAGCGGCCCATGGGCTGGCCGTCGAGAGCGACGTCCAGGAAGGGCTGGTTGGCCAAGCGGCTGATGCTGAGGCGGCCGTTGCTGACGCTGAAGCTCTTGTCCGCGGACAGCTGCTGGCGGAACTGCGGGTGCGGCGCGCCCCCGGCCATAGCCGGCAGGCCTTGGGCGTAACGGCGATAGACGGTGCCGCGGCTGACGTCCGGCAGGGGCTTGGGTTGCGGTACTGGCGCCAGGCGTAGTGCGCGGGCATCGCGATGGAGGGCCGTGAAAGTCGCCACGAGCTCCTCGTAGGGCTCATTGTTGGCGCGGACCAGCCCGTAGTTGGTATTTTCTGGATGGGTGGCGCGGACGCCTTCTGCCGGTTCGTCGACCCACATGAAGTAGACATAGCCGAGCATGAAGGGCATGGCCAGGAGCGTGCGGGCGTAGAGGTCGCTGGCCATGCTGCGTTCGGTCTGGGTGCGGAAACGCTGGCCAGCACCGTGGGTGCAGGGCAGGCCGCTGTCCAGCGCGGGGAAGGACCATTCGGTGATGATGACCGGCTTTTGGGTCCAGTCGTACACCGCCTGGAAGGCGTCGCTGAGTAGTTCTGGCTGATGGAAGCCGGCGTAGGCGGCTTCCTCGTCAAGATCGACCTTGCCGTACATATTCCAGGTCAGGCAGTCGTTGTATTTGCCGGCGGCGCGCCAGACGACCTCGTGGGAGCTGCGGATGCCGGCGGTGCGGCAGCCCATGAGCATGTGGTTCTTGTCCACTTTGCGGAAAGCATCACGGGCGCAGCGGAAGTAGCGTTCGGCGATGATGGCGAGGAAGTCGGTCTTGAGCTGCGTCTGCTCGGGGGTGTTTTCCGGTAGGGCGTCCAGCTTGAGAATGTCATTAAAATCTTTGACGTTCTGCTGCCATTGCTTGTTGAAGACGACGATGTCGTCGAAGGATTTTTGGCGGAGGAAGTCACGCAGGGCCATTTTGGCGCTGTGGCGGGCGTTTTTGCGCATGACGGCATCAAAGAGGCCGCTGTGGGGCTTACCGCGGCCCCACCATGCCAGTTCGTTGTCGAGGTAGTAGCCAATGAGCCACGGGTTGTTGAGATTTTGTCGGCAAGCCAGTTCGGCGCGGTAATCGCACCATTGCTGGAAGCGGGGGTGGAAGACGTTGGGGAACGCCGAGCAGGGGCGGCCTTCGTAGGGGGTGATATCGAACTCGTCGCCAAGCGCAGCCATGTTGCCGCCGATGGAGATGTAGGCCGTGTGGGGCATGCCGCGCATGAAGAGCTCGCGCGAGCCGCCGCCGACGGTGTTGAAGCCCCAGGCCTTGAGGCGGTCGAGCGTCTGGTCGCTCCATTCCTGGCGGCTGGCGAAGGCCTTTTTGTTGTGTTCCGCGTAAGGGAAGCAGCCGCGGCTTTCGCATTCCGGGCCCTCGTAGGTCACTGTGCCGCAGCCGAGGATGACGAAGCCGCGTCCCAGTGGGTCGATCAGCCACCAGCGGCCATCGCTATTTTGCCAGGGGTAGAAGAAACCCGTCGCGGGCTGCGTGATGTCCGCAATGAAACTGTCGCTGGCGTAGGGCGGAAAAGCCTGAGTGGCTTCGGCGACAACGGGTTCGGGTAGGGCCTTGCCCCACTGCGCCTTGATGTCGCGGTACTGGCCGCTGATGCTCAGGCCGCGGAGGGCCGGCCGCGCTGCAATGGGTTTTTCGCCATTGCGGTAGCGGACTTTGCGGAGGAAGCACTGCTGACCGTCGAGGGTGTGGACGCTGGCGCTGACGATGTCGCCGGCCAGTTCGAGGCGCAGGCGGTAGGGCGTGTCGTACTGCCAGTCGTAGTCGCGGCCGCTTGCTTCCAGTTCGTGGACGTTGTTGGCGTAGGTCCAGTGGCCTTGGTAGTTTTGGTGCATCTCAATGTGGTGCTTGCGGGCCGGCTGCGGCGATTCCGAGAGGGCGACATGCCAGAAATGGTTCGGCGAGGCGTAGAGCGCAATGCCGATGACGCCCCAGTCCTTGCCCGTGGCGAGATTGCCCTTTGGCGTGACCACGGCTTCGATCACACAGTGATCGGATATGGGCGCCTCAGTATAGGGCAGCAAGCCGCAGTTGTGGGGGTTGCTGATGCTGTCCCGAGCAAATTCCCAGTTCAGGAGGGGATTTGCCCGGGATTCCCAGCGCTCGGGAGTAAGAACCAGCGGCTGTAACTGCGCAAAAGTCAGCAACGGCAGCACGAATGACAGAAGACACAGGCATTTTCTTTTCATGGTGGGTGCCTCTTGTGGTGATGGTGATCAATGACGGCTCGGAACCCGCAGCGTTCAATGTAATCGCCAAAAACAATCAGCGCAGCATGGGCACGTGGGAAAAATTCACAGCCGGAGCCGCGGGGGGATATTCTGTCTTTTGTCGCGGACTGATCGGACTGATCGGACGGATCGGACTGATCACGTCGTCGGATCGGTCGATCGGTCGGATCGGTCGGATCTTCTGTCTTTTGTCGCGGACGGATTGGACTGATCGGACTGATCAAGTCGTCGGATCGGCCGATCGGTCGGATCAGTCCAATGCTCTTAACTAAACGATTTCCCTGGCGCCAGTTGTTTCAACCAAAACAGCCTTTTGTCATCGCGGCATTTCATCGCCGCGAAGCGGCAGAAGCGCTGAAAGCGCGAAATATGATAGCCCAGGGCAAGCACGCTGAAAGCGTGCGCCGCCCTGGGTAAAGCGCCAACTAAGGCCGAGGAACTCATTGACTGCTGCAGTATTGCGCGCTGCGACCCGTCGTCGAAGGTCTTTTAGGGCGCCCCTACAGAAAAAGCGTCGACTGCCGGCGGCGGGTTATTCGGTAGCGTTTACGCTGAGGGCGATGGACTTGAGTTGCACGGGCACTTCTTTGCGGACGGAGCGGTTTTTGAAGCGCGGCTTGACTTTGAAGGATAGTTTGAGCATGCCGTTGGTGAAGGGGCCAGGTGGCACAGTGAAGGCAACGTCATGGGCGGTGCCGTTTTTATTGCTGACGCTTTGCTTGTGGATGACGTCGTTGCCGGCTTTGACGGTGAGTACCATCTGGCCGGTGGCGGGAATTGCCGTTTGCAGGCGCAGGGTCATACCGGCGGTGTTGTCGGGGAGGTGAATACCCAGCCAGGAATCGCCATGGAGTCGGAGGCCTTGGCCGTCGAGTCGGCAGTCATTGGAATAGTCGACTTGCGGGACTGGCTGCATGAGGCCGAATTCAGCGGTGACGCCGGGCATGAGATCGATGCGGTCAAGCGTGGGGTGACGGCGATGGAGGGTGAAGGCGCCGTTTTTGAGCCAGATGTAGCGCGGCAGGCAGAGCGTCTCAACGGCGTCGGTGGCAGGGATGGCGTAGTCGCCAGCTTCGTCGCTCTGCGGGCCGATGACCTCGGCGGGGGTCTTCACCCGCTGGAAAAGCTGGTAGATGCCATTGGGCGCCTCGGGCGGGAAAACGATGTGATAATACTCGCTGCGGGCGCTCGGGTCCACCAGCAGTTCTGGGCTCGACCAGCGGGCATCGGTGTCGGCGAAGTTCTGGAAGATGAAGTGCACGATGGCCTGGTTGTAGGCCATGTGCTCTTTTTTGGCCAGGAAGAACTGGCCGTCGCGAATGACGAAGTTGTTTTGCAGGGCGGCATAGGGCTTTGTCGGTGCCGGATCGCGCTGTGAAGTCCATTCCTTGACGGGCCAGATCACGGGCGGCGGCAGTTCGCGCGTGCCGCTGCTGGGCACGGGCTCGCGGCTAAACAGCGACTCGTCGGCTGGTGCCAGGCCGAGCTCGGCGCGAACGGTATGATTGATGTCAGTGATGGTGCAGGGAACGGCGTTGTAGCTCAGCGTCGGGCCCTTGGCGCCGGGGCGTTTGATGAGGGTGGCGACTTCCGGCGTGTAGCGCTCGGAATGATCGCCGGTGATGATCAGCAACGACTGGTCGTAGAGCCCGAACTCCTGGAGTTTTTCCAAGAGAAATTCCAGGATAAGCATGGAGCCGCGCAGCTGTCGGATGCGAGATGTTTCCAGGTTTGGTTCAAGATATTCGTCAGTGGCGATGGGGACGTGGGGGCCTTGCAGGTGGATGTACTTGAACACTTTCGGGTCTTCGCCCACGCGCGCTTCGGCTTGTATGCGGCGGTAGATGGCGCTGTCATGGGAATCGAAGACTCGGCCCATGGTGTATTCGCCCGGAGTGACAAAACGGTCGGTGACGCTGAAGTAGGCATTGCCCAGCAGCGGTTGCAGAAAATAAGGGGTGGTAGTGGCCATCCACACGTCCAGGAGGGTCCGGCGGGACTGACTGTGGGAGCTGAGCCGAACGGCGTTGTCCAGCAAGGCCGGGTCATAGGAGATAGTCTGCAGCACGTAGGGATAGCCCTCACAACGATAGCCGGCCTTTTTTAGTGCCACAAAGAGCGACGTGTCGGCAGAAAAAGCCTGTTTCAGGTAGCGTGAGTGCTTGTCGTCGAGGTCGCGGCCATTTTCCGGCGGGTATTCCATGCCGGTGAGCATGGCCGGCACTGCAAATTGCGTGCTGGGAATGGGGCTGGTCATGCGGTCAAAACAGACAAAGTCCTTGAAGAGCTCACTGAGCTCCTCATATTCATTCACGGTTTCCTTGAACAGCTGCTCGCCGAGGCAGTCGACGACCACGACGATGACGTTGTCCTGGCTGCCAAAGGCGAATTTCTGCCCTTCGCCGACGGTGTATTCAAAATGCTGTGATGCCGACTGCGGCCTCATCAGTGCGGGGCTGATCAGCGGTACCAACTGCGTGCAGATCGCCGCGCCGGCGATGCGCCAGGCGTTCAGAGAGACCCACTGGCGGAAGCGCCAGGCCACAACCAGTGGCAGCACCATGACCAGCGCTTCCAGAACAACCGCGTTGAGCATATTTGGATCAAAGGACGAGATCAGGGTGTCATTGCGGCCGAGCAAGTAGGTATGCAAGGGCATACGCAGCCACAGGGAAAAACTCGCGCCGATGATCAGCGCGTTGGTCAGGACAAACGCCGAGGAGCGGCGAATGAGCCGCTGGCAGCTGTAAAGCAACAGGCATATCACCAAGGCAATCAGCGCCAGGGAGGCAAACAAGGGCCCGGCGCGGAACGTGAACTCGGCCGTGTTGCGGCCGTAAAGCACCGCCGCCGGCAGGACCAGCGTCATGGCCAGCAGCAGGCTGGCAGAGAGGGCCGAGAGATCACGGGAGGAAAGATGACGCATGGCGCTCCTGGGGTGGTTTATTCGTCGGTGGATTGGCTGTCGTTTATCGCGGACGGATCGGACGGATCGGCTGTCTTTTTTGTCGCGGACGGATCGGACGGATCGGCTGTCTTTTTTGTCGCGGACGGATCGGACTGATCCGTCCGATTGATCGGTCCGATCGGTCCGATCAGTCCGATCCGTCCGATGATTATTTCTTCAAGAAGATGATGCTTCGTTTTGACTCCACGATATTTTCGACGTGGCATTGGCTGAAGGACTGTGCGAAGGCCTGGCAGACCTGTTCGAGCGTCCAGTCGGGGCAGATATCTGGCCGCGAGCGGAGGAGTCGTTGGACCTGTCCGTCGTCTTTGGGGACGAATTCGACGATGGCGCTGTCGGCGCACTGTGCGAAGAGCCTGACGATGTGGGCGAGGGACCAGTTGCTGCCGATGCGCAGGTGGTGGATGAGTGCGAGGCCCATGGCCAGGTCGCCGCGACAGCGCTCCAGGAAGGGCTGGCGCTCGGTGTTGAAGAGGCCCAGGCCGGGCGTGGGATTGTCCAGGTTCTGCACCAGTGGGTAGATGCGGCTGTCGGCTTGGCCACGGATGGAGCGGTAGAGACCGGCGACGGCGCCGTGATCCATGTCGGCGGCAACCACTAGGGCTGCGTGTTCGGCGGCCACGCGGGAGAACTCGCCGTTGTTGGCGCCCAGGTCGATGACGCGGGCTGTGGCGGCGAGTTCGCCGCAGGCCTTGGCGACCAGCCGGTGCTTGTCCGCAAAGGCCTGGTCGTTGTAGTTGGTGTCGTGATAGTAGTCATGCCAGGCGCTTTGCGGCAATGGCGAGCGCATGGCGCTGACGCCGGCGCGGAGGTTTGCCAGCATGGCGCGGAGGCTGTTAATGGACATGGTCGCGCTTTTGCCGCCGCTTTTGCGCGTACTGTCGGCGAAACGCCGTTGCATTTTGGCGTGGAGATGGATGTGTATGAGCAAGCTTGGCCGCAGCCAGCTGGACCAGGGCAGGAGTTGTGAAGCGAGGTCCAGGGGCAGGCCGTCGAGAAAGCAGCGCGAGATCATGCCGAGGAGGGCGTCGTTGCGGCTGATGACGGCCAGCGGCGCGAGGAAGTGCTCGCAGAACTGCCGATAGGCGGGCCATGGCCGGCCAGCGACATAGCGGGTGAACGAGCCGTGGTCGAGGAAGACCGGCCGGCCGCCGCGCCAAGCGACATTGAAGGCGCTGGCATCCTTGAGCATCATGCCCTTGGCCAGCGCGGCGAGCATGACGTCAATGGTGAGCGTGGCTGCGTCCTGCAGCTGTTCGAAGCACCACTCGTAGGGGTAGCTGATCCAGGGCAGCGGCGACAGCTTGAGGCGCATGGCGCCGTCGGGCATGGCGCCGTCGGTGCTGAAGGGCACGAGTTGACCGCCGGCGCTGAGTTCGTCGGCCAGACCGGACTGTCGCAGCAGCTCCATGTCATCCCGGCCGACCGCGGTGACGCTGCGGTAGGGCAAGCCGTTGAGCCAGAAGACATGGCCGCCGGGATCGCGAAATGAGCCGGGGTCTTGTCGGAACTCAGTCATCTTTGTGATCCTGCGGCTTGCGGAAGAGGCCCAGCACCCAGTTTTTGATGCGACTGTAGAAAAAGGCAAGGGCGAAAAGCCCAGCCAGTGCGCCCTGCAGGATCATGCTGCCAACGCCGGGGTCGATATAAGCCAGAATAAATCCACACATGGCAGTCCTCCGTATGTTCGTAGTTGGCGTCGTTATCCCCTCAGACCATGTTCGTTACGTGGCAAAACACATCCTGCGGCCATCACTTGGGGGCGCTGCGCTGCTCACTGCATATAACTGGCAATGTGCCGGCATTATTTCAGCCATTGGGCGAATAATTTTGGCTACACTCTTGTCAAAGTGGCAGACGCTCCCGGTCGCAGCGTTTTGTCCCGTTGTCGGGGCCGGGGTGGTTCCGGCGAGTTATATTATACGCACGTTGAGTCACTCAACGCAACCCCCAGACACATGAAAGCGAGGCCCATGAAGCTGCACCCCCTGATTGTTGACGCCTACAAAGTCCTGGCGGGGGAAGAGATGACACGGGAGGAAACACTGGCGCTGGCGGTGGAGATCGCCGGCGAGGACATCATGGACCTGCTGGCGCTGGCCAACAAGGTCCGCAAGAAATATGCCGGTCCCATTGAGGCCTGTTCCATCCTCAATGTCAAGTCCGGCCGCTGCAGCCAGAACTGTCGCTTTTGCGCGCAGAGCGGGCATTACGACACCGGCGTGGACACCTACGAGTTGCTGTCACCGGAACAGGTTGTGGCCGCTGCCCGGAAGGTCTATGACGCCGGCATCCGGCGCTTCGGCTATGTCACCAGCGGCTGCGGTTACACGGTGGCCGATGACGAATTTCGGCAGATACTGGCCACGCTCGATCGCCTGCATGACGAATTTCCGGATATGCAAATCTGCGTGTCCATTGGCATACTCAGCGAGGAGACCGCGCGGTTGCTGGCGGAGCACCACGTGTACCGTTACAACATGAACCTGCAGACCAGCCCAGCGCGTTACCGCGAGCTGATTGCCGATACGCACGCCATTGACGACAAGATAGCGACCATCCGCGCCCTGCAGAAGGCCGGGGTGACCAACTGCACCGGCGGCATTTTCGGCTTGGGCGAGAGCTGGGCCGACCGCGTGGACATGGCTTTCGCCATCAAGGACCTCGACGTGGAGGGCATTCCTTTGAATGTCCTTTTGCCCATCAAGGGCACGCCGCTGGCGGATCGGCCGATCCTGGCGCCCGTGGAGGTCGCCAAGGCTTTCGCGCTGTTCCGCCTGGTCAATCCGACCAAGACGATCAAATTTGCCGCCGGCCGCGAAACGACCATGAAGGACTTCCAGGGCCTGCTGATGCTCGCTGGTGCCAATGGCATGATCACCGGCGGCTACCTGACGACTCGCGGTCGCAGCGTCGACGACGACGCGGCCTTCATCCGGCACCTCAACGAGTTTTGACAGCATGCAGCCCTTTCTTGATGACATCCGCGCCGATCTCGCCGCGCTCAAAAGCGGCGGCAACTATCGCGCCTTGCGGGAAATCGCTCCTGAAGGCGACGGCCGTAGCCGCTACGATGGTCGCGTGCTCTGCAATCTTTCCAGCAACGACTACCTTGGTCTGGCTGGCGATGCCGAGCTGCGCGAGGATTTCTACCGGCAGTACAATGGCGACTGGCGGACGCCGGAGCTGGCGCTGTCCAGCGCCTCCAGTCGGCTGCTCACCGGCAACACGCCGGCATATGCGCGGCTGGAAACGGCGCTGAGCGAGCTCTACGGCGGCCGCGCCGCGCTGGTCTTCAACAGCGGCTACCACGCCAATATCGGCATTCTGCCAGCGCTGGCGAAGGCCGGCGACTTGGTCATTTCGGACAAACTCAATCACGCCAGCATCATTGACGGTCTCCGTATCTGCGGCGCGGAATTTCTCCGTTATCCGCATGTGGACCTCGATCGCTTGGAAGCCACGCTGGCGTCCCGGCGCCATGAGTACAAGCGGGTATTTGTGGTGACCGAGTCCATCTTCAGCATGGACGGCGACACCGTGGACCTGCGGCGGCTGGTGGCGCTCAAGGAACGCTACGACTGCGCGCTGGTGGTGGACGAAGCGCACGCCGTCGGTGTGCGGGGCCCCAAGGGCGCGGGCCTCTGCGCGGAGCAGGGCGTCGCCGAGCGTGTGGACGTGCTGATCGGCACCTTCGGCAAGGCGCTGGGATCCACCGGCGCTTACGCCATCATGGCGCCTGAGCTACGCGAGTACCTCATCAATCACATGCGCTCGTTGATTTTCACCACCGGTTTGCCGCCTGTGGTGCTAAATTGGAGCTGTTTCGCCCTCCAGCGCAGCGCGGCGATGGACCGCGAACGCGCCGAGCTCACGCGCCTCGGCGCAATGCTGCGCGGCTGGCTGTGCGAGGCCGGTCGGGACGTGCCCGGCGACACGCAGATCGTGCCCTACGTCATCGGCGAAGCCGCCGCCGCACTTGCCGCCGCGCAGCGTTTTCTGGAGCGCGGCTTCATTGTGTTCGCCATTCGACCGCCGACCGTGCCCAAGGGGACATCGCGGCTGCGTTTTTCGCTGAGCGCGGCTTTGCGGGCTGACGACCTCGCGCCAATCCGGGAACTGCTATGAAAACCACCTTTCTGCATCAGCATGGCCGCGAGCGGCTCCTGATTTTTTTCAATGGCTGGGGCATGGACAACGCGCTGTTCCAGCACTGGCGCGCTGACGCTTGCGACGTGCTCTGCGCTTGGGATTACCGAGAGCTCACGCCTCTGCCGGCTGTGGCCGGCTACCGCGATATTCGCCTGGTTGCCTGGTCGCTCGGCGTCTGGGCTGCCGCAGTCACGCCCATGCCGCGCTTGCAGCACGCCACGGCGGTCAATGGCACTCTCCAGCCCATCGACCAGCACAGCGGCATCCGCGCCGACGTCTTCCAGGGCACCATCGACAACTGGCTTGATGATCAAGCCCGCGAGCGCTTCCGCCAACGCGTCGCCGGCACGGCAGCAGCAAGTGCGACACCGCCGGCGACCGTCGCGGCGACCGCGGCTTCACCTTTTCCCCCGGGCCGCCTGCCATTGGATCAGCGTGACGAGCTGCTGGCCCTGCAGCAGAATATCACCAGCCTGCCCGTACCGGCGACTATCTACGACTGCGCGCTGATTGGCGGGCGCGACCGTATCTTCCCGCCATCGGCGCAGCGGCGATTCTGGTTGACGACCGCTGTGCGCATCCTCGAATGGCCCGACGCGCCACACTATCCCTTTGCGGCAATTCAGTCCTGGGAGGAGCTCTGGCATCTTGAATGAGGTGGACAAAATTCGGGTACAGGCGCACTTCAGTCGCAGTCTGAGCACCTACCGCCAGGCCGCGCAGGTGCAATCGGCCATGGCTGACGCGCTCATGGCCGCGCTTGCCGAAGTCACGCCCCGCCGGGACTTTCCCCGTATCCTCGAACTGGGCTGCGGCGACGGCCTGCTCAGCACCCGCATCGAAGAACAACTGCGCTATCAGCAGCTGACTTTGGTGGACATCGTGCCGGCCTGCGCAGCCTACCATAGTCAGCGCCGTAACGCGTCGTTTTTGGCTGGCGACATGGAAGATATGGCGCTGCCCGCTGCCGACCTGGTCATGGCCGGCGCCGCGTTGCAGTGGGCCCGCGATCTGCCCGCGCTGCTGCGCCGCATCGGCAGCGCTCTTGCGCCCGACGGCATGCTCGCTTTCAGCTCCTTCGGGCCAGAAAATCTCCGCGAGATCAAAGCCCTGACGGGGCGGTCGCTGGCTTATCTGAGCATGAGCGAACTGATCACCATGCTGGAAATGGCCAACTTCGCGGTACTATGCGCGCGGGAGCAGCATAGCGTCATGACGTTTTCCACACCGCTGGCCGTGCTGCGGCACCTTCGCGAAACCGGCGTCAATGGCGTCAGGGCAGAACGGCCGTGGACGCGGCAGGCCCTGCGGAATTTCACGGAGCGTTATCAGGAACAGTTCAGCCTGGCCGACGGCCAGTTGCCGTTGACCTACCACCCGCTGTGGATCGTGGCGCAAAAACGCCGCGCGGACGGCGGTGGCTGTGCAGCGGCAGTAGTTGCGCGAGGACCGATGTGGCCGTGTCCCTAAAAGGAGATCATCCAAAAAGGATTGCCAAGCAATAATTGCCTGTCATAAGTATGTTTTCAATCTTTCTTTTCCCCAAAATAACCATGACTGCTGCGAAATCAGCAAAGAAAGCCCAGTTCATAACATCAGATGCTGACGCACAGCGTCTTGCGGCAAACGCGAAGCGATTGCCGCAAAGCGCTGTGCCGAAAAGGGATAGGTGGGGGAGCGCGAGGGGGAGGAAAGGGCCAATGGCCCTTTCCTCCCCCTCGCAAAACACAGCAAAACTTTTCGGCCAGCGTCGCCCCAGGCGGTAAGGAGTCATGCGGATGAGCGTCTTTTTTATTAGCGGCATTGACACTGATATCGGCAAGACCGTCGCCGTCGGCGCCATGGCGCGCTATTTGCTGTCGCAAGGGCGGCGGGTGATCACCGTCAAGATGATCCAGACGGGCAACGAGGGTTTTTCCGAAGACCTGCAGAAGCACCGCGCCATGATGGGCGTGGGGCTTTTGCCTGAGGATCGCGAGGGCCTGACCGCGCCACAGATACTGCCTTTCCCGGCGTCGCCGCACCTCGCTGCGAAACTGGCGGGTCGGCCAGTGGACCTCGCCGCCATCAGCAGCGCGGTCGCGACTCTCGCCCAGCGCTACGAGGTGGTGCTCGTTGAGGGCGCCGGCGGCCTGGCAGTGCCCCTGACGGAGGACGTCCTGACGGTGGATTTTGCCGCCGGCCAGCATTGGCCGATGATCCTGGTGAGCTCGGGACGCCTGGGCAGTCTCAACCACAGTATCCAGGCGATGGAGATGGCCGCCGCGCGCAAACTCAACATCGTCGGCACGGTCTACAACTGGTGTCCGCAAGGCGATCCGACCATCTGCGCGGACTCGCGCCGCATGATCGGCGTCTTCCTCGGCCGCTACGGACACCGGCAGGTCGTCGTCGATCTGCCAGAAATTCGTGGCGGCGGCGATGGTGTGGCGTCGGTGGTCGATTTTTCACCCATATTTGGAGCATGTGATGATGGCGACTGACATTGAACGGCTGCTGGCTTTCGACCGGCAGCACTTGTGGCATCCTTACGCGTCAATGACGCAGCCGCCGCCGGCGAATCTGGTTGCGTCGGCGTTGGGCACGCGCATACGGTTGCAGGACGGCACGGAGCTGATTGACGCGGTTTCGAGCTGGTGGTGCATGGTGCACGGCCACAATCCGCCGGCGGTCATCGCAGCCATCCAGGAGCAGGCCGCGCAGTTCGCGCAGGTGATGTTTGCGGGTTTCACCCACCGGCCAGCCATCGAGCTGGCCGAGGCACTGCTGGCGGTCTGCCCGCCGTCGCTCAACCGCGTGTTCTATGCCGACACCGGCTCCATCGCGGTGGAATGCGCGCTCAAGATGGCCGCGCAGTACCAGGTCGCCAAGGGCCGGCCCAAGCGCTGCCGCATGGCGACCATCCGCGGCGGCTACCACGGCGATACCACCGGCGCCATGGCCGTCAGCGAACCAGCAGGTATGCACGAGATTTTCCACGGCATCATGGTTCAGCATCTCTTCGCACCACAACCCCACTGCGAATTCGACCAGCCATGGCGAGACGACGACTTCGCGCCCATGGCCGAGCTGCTCCGTAAGCACCGCGATGAACTCGCCGCCGTGATCGTCGAGCCGATCTTCCAGGGCGGCAACGCCATGCGCTTCTATCACCCCGAGTACCTGCGCCAACTCCGCGAGCTATGCTCGGAATTGGACATACTGCTCATCCTCGACGAAATCGCCACCGGCTTCGGCCGCACTGGGAAATTTTTTGCTCAGGAGCACGCGGGGATTGTACCGGACATCATGTGCGTCAGCAAGGCCCTGACTGGCGGCACCATCGCGTTAAGCGCGGTGTTGTGCAGCGGCGAGGTCGCCGACGGCATTTCTTCGGGCACGCCTGGTCAGTTCATGCACGGCCCGACCTACATGGCCAGTCCGTTGGCCTGCGCGGCGGGCTGCGCGGCGCTGCGGCTGTTCAAGAGCTACGACTGGGCGGCGAACGTGCGCGCCATGGACGTGCAGTTGCGGCGTGAGCTGGCGCCCTGCCGTGAACTGGCCAACGTCAAAGCCGTGCGGGTGCTGGGCGCGACGGGCGTGCTGGAGCTGGCCAAGCTGCCGAGTTACGAGCGCGTACAGGAGGTGGTGATGGCCACCGGCGTGTGGATTCGCCCCTTCGATCACTGGCTCTACACCATGCCGCCATTCATCACGACGCCGGCCGAAATCAGTCGCATCACCGCCGCCATGCGCATGGCGGCAGAATAAGGCCCCTCTGGGAAGGAGTTCGCTATGAACCAAGCAGGCACGATTAGCCCCGCCGGCGGTGTGGACGCCGCGCATGTCCTCGACCGCATTCCCTTCACGATCGATGTCGCCAGCATCGCCCGTCGCGTGCATTTGCCCGGCACGCCCGAGGATAATCCTGAGGACTGGCGCGATCTGGCAGCGCTGGTGGCGCGTTTTCAGGCCATCGGCCGACCAAAGGCCCTGTTGCGCCTGGCGGCAGTGACCAGCCACGACGCCAACGGCGTCGGCATCGACGGCCAGCATTATTTTGCCAGCAGCACGCTGGCCCAGCGCTTGGTTGATCAGCACCGCGTGTGGCTGTTCTGTGCGACGTGCGGGCAGGAGGTCGCGCCGCTGGCCGAGGGACTCGATGTCTTTCAGCAGCTGTGGTTCGAGGAACTCAAGATGGCCCTGCTGACAGCGGCTAGCCAAGCCGTGCAGGACACGATCAAGCGCGCCTATGCCGTCAAGCGCCTGGCCAGCATGGCGCCGGGCTCCGGCGATGCCCAGCTTTGGCCCATCCAGGAGCTCCAGACGCTCTTTGCGGCACTCGCCGGCCAGGCACAGACGGCGCTCGGCGTGGAACTGACGGACTCCATGCTGATGCTGCCGAACAAAACCGTCGCCGGTGTGTATTTTGCCTCCGATGCGGCCTTCGCGACCTGCGAACTCTGTCACCGCGACGGCTGCCCCAACCGCCGCCAGCCTTTCAACCAGGATCTGTGGGCGAAGACCTTCCCCGGCCAGTGATCAATGTGCTCCGAGGGTGCTACAGTATGCACTTTTACGGAGCAGGGACGGCACCGTTTTTTATGGCGCTGACGACCTCGTCAACATGAAATCACATCAAGGAGTGTAGCGATGAAACTTGCGAATCAGGTGGCCATTGTCACGGGCGGCGGCGGCGCCATCGGCCGGGCAATTGGTCGGCAACTGGCGGAAGAGGGCGCCACGGTCGTGCTCTTCGATCTCTTCAAGGACGGCGCCGAGCAGGCCGCCGCTGAAATCAACGCGCTCGGCAAGGGCCGCGCCGTGCCCTGCGTGGCCAATGTCAGCGTCTATGCGGACACGTGCGCGGCGGTGGACAAGGTCGTGCAGGACTTCGGCCGCATTGATATCTTGGTCAACTGCGCCGGCGGCAGCGCCCGCGACAAGATGAGGGTGTACCACGAACAAACCATGGAGGTCGTCAACTGGATGCTCGGCGCCAATCTCTTCGGGCCCCTGCACTGCATCCACGCGGTGTCGAAGCACATGGTCAAGGCCAAGAGTGGCCGCATCATCAACATCACCTCGATCGTCGCTCTCAATGGCAAGCCGGCCTGCACGGAATACGCCGCCGCCAAAGGCGCTATCATCGCGGCGAGCAAGTGCCTGGCGATGGAACTCGGACCCCACAACATCACCGTAAACTGCGTGGCGCCGGGCCTCGTTGAACGCAGGGAACTCACCCCGCAGCTGGAAGCAAACCTGGCTTACCGTCATTCCTGCGTCAACCGCGCTTGCCGGCAGGACGACATCGCCAACATGGTGCGATTCCTCGCATTGCCCGAAAGCGACTACATCACCGGCCAGAATATCGCCGTCGACGGCGGCAGAAGCCTCGGCCTCAAAGGCGACGATGTCCGCAAAATACCCGATCTGTGATCGGACCACGATGTCAGGTGAACCACGAATGCACACGAAGTGACACGAATAAGAAAAAACAGATCAATGGGCCCCGTGGCGGACAGCTGTCCGCCCCGGGGCCCAGATTTTCTCCGTCTTCATTGGTGCTCTTTGGTGTTCATTGGTGGTTTTGTTATGCGGTGCCCCGATCGGGTTGAAAATGTGTCAAGTGGCATTAGTTTTGTTTTGTGCGCCCCGCTCGGGGCGAATTTTGCCAATTTCGAACAGGATCAATCATGACTAGTGAACCATGTGACATGGCGCAGGTAGCGGCTATGGTCAAGGCCGAGCGCAAGGCTCAAGGGGTAACGCAAGTGCAGCTAGCCCAGCTGGCTAACGTCGGCGTGCGTTTTGTGCGTGACATTGAAGACGCGAAGGCGTCCGTGCATTTCGACAAGCTGCTGCGCGTGCTCCATACTCTCGGCGTGACCCTGGCGCTCTCAGGCAGACCCGGAGACTGACATGAACTGCTTGCATGTATATTTGCACGGGCATAAAACGGGTGCCCTGCTGTCACAGGGTGGTGCTTTGTCGTTTCAGTACGATCCGGACTACCTGCGTTTAGCGACTGCAGCGCCACTTTCTTTTTCCCTGCCGCTGCGAGTCCAGCCTTATACGGGACCAACGACAGAAGCTTTTTTCAAGAATCTCCTGCCTCCTGACAATGTTCGCAAGCGCTTGGGTAAAATCCTGCATTTATCCCGGCATAACATCTTTGGTTTTCTTCAGGCCATTGGTGGCGATTGTGCTGGCGCGGTGGCCTTTTATCCACTGGATCAGCCTGGCGGTGGGCAGTCAGCGCCTGCTTATCGGCCACTCTCTGAAGAGGAGTCGGTGCGGATTTTGGGTGAACTGCCGCTGCGTCCGCTCAACCTGGGTGTTGATGCGGGCTTTCGTATTTCTGGCGCAGGGGCGCAGGACAAGTTGATTGCCTGTGTGTCGGCTGGGCGGATATCCCTGCCCTTATATGGGACCCCATCGACGCATATCCTCAAACCGGCGGTTGCGGCCTATCCCGACAGTGTTTACAATGAATATTTCTGCATGTCCTTGGCCAGGCGGGCCAAGTTGCCGGTTGCGGCCTCTGCGATACTGACGCTTGCCGGCGGTCATTACTACTGCACTGATCGTTATGACCGTTGCCATGAGCAAGGGCGCTCCTACCGCCTGCATCAAGAGGATTTTTGCCAAATTTGTGGCGTCGATCCAGAAAACAAATATGAAAGCGAAGGCGGGCCGGGCATTAAGCAGTGCCTGCAGATGATCCGCGACATGCGGCTGGGGGCGGCGGCACAATTGACTTTTTTCCGTAGCGTCATTTTCAACTACTTGATTGGCAATGGCGACGCACACGCCAAAAATTTTTCCGTGTTGTACCGCGGTGCAGGCATGTCCTTGGCTCCACTCTATGATCTGCTGAGTACGCGTGTTTATCCGGCCTTGTCGGCGGAGAGTGCTATGAAGATTGGCGGCGAGGCGGTCTTCAATAAAATTAGTCGCGAGCATTTTGCACGCATGGCAGATGAGTGCGATGTCCGCCCGCAGGTCGTACTGGATTTACTTGACGCGTTGGTAGCGATCTTGCCCCAGCTGGCACAAGCGCTGGCGGTTGAACTAAGTCGCGACTATCCATCTACCATCTACGCGAAAATCATCGCAGTGATTGCGGAGCAGGTCAGTCGCGTTGCGCTTGCGAGATGATGCGCCTGTGTCGCCATCGTCCCGATCGGGTTGTTTTTTTTGAACCACGAATGCACACGAAGTGACACGAAGAAGAAAATAAAGCAGAAAAAACGTGGGCCCCGGTGCGGACAGTTGTCCGCACCGGGGCCCAGATTTTATACTGTATTTATCTCGTGTCAATTGGTGTTCATTGGTGGTTCTGTGTTTGCCGGGTCAGTTTCCGGCCATCATGGCGGCGACGTCTGCGGCGACATCGCCGGTGGCCTTGATGTCGAAGTTTTCGACGAGGACTTTGGCGACGCCGGGGGAGACGAATGCGGGCAGTGTTGGTCCGAGGCGGATGCCCTTGAAGCCGAGAGCCAGCAGCGCGAGGAGTACAGCGACGGCCTTCTGTTCATACCAGGCCAGATCGAAGGACAGCGGCAGCTTGTTGACGTCATCGAGGCCGAAGACTTCCTTGAGCTTGAGGGCGATAACGACTAGCGAGTAAGAGTCGTTGCATTGGCCGGCGTCGAGGACGCGCGGGATGCCGCCGATATCGCCGAGCTGGAGTTTGTTGTAACGGTACTTGGCGCAGCCGGCGGTGAGGATGACGGTATCTTTCGGCAGGGCTTCGGCGACGTCGGTGAAGTACTGGCGGGTCTTGTGGCGGCCATCGCAGCCAGCCATGACTACGAAGCGCTTGATGGCGCCGGATTTAACGGCGGCAACGACTTTGTCCGCCAGGGCCAGCACCTGATTGTGGGCGAAACCGCCGACGATGGCGCCGTTTTCAATGGCAGTGGGTGCCGGGCAGGTCTTGGCCAGAGCGATGATCGCGGAGAAGTCCTTCGCCTGACCGGGCTTGCGGTCGGCGATGTGCTTGACGCCGGGATAGCCGGCCAGGCCGGTGGTGAAGATGCGGTTCTTGTAGCTGTCCTGAACCGGCGTGATGCAGTTGGTGGTCATGAGAATCGGGCCATTGAAGGACGCGAACTCAGTGTTCTGCTTGTACCACGCATTGCCGTAGTTGCCATAGAGATGGGCGTACTTTTTGAACTCGGGGTAGTAGTGCGCGGGCAGCATCTCGCCGTGGGTGTAGATGTCGATGCCGGCGTCTTTGCTTTGTTCCAGCAGCTCCTTGAAATCCAGCAGATCGTGACCGGAAACCAGGATGCCCGGGCGGGTGCCGACGCCGATCTTGACCGAGGTGATTTCGGGATTGCCATAGGCGCCGGTGTTTGCCTTGTCCAGCAACGCCATGGTGGTGACGGCGATGTTGCCGCATTCGAGATTCAGCCCGACCAGTTCATTGGCGTCTTCGCTCTTGGCGGCGCCGGCAAGTGCCTTGAACATGAATTTGTAGATGGCGATGTCTTCCTGACCGAGAATGGCCGCGTGGTCGGCATAGGCGGCGACGCCCTTGAGGCCGTAGGTCAAAAGTTCGCGCAGGGAACGCACGTCTTCGTTGGCGGTGGCGAGCACGCCAAGCGGCGCATCGGCAGTCTTGCCGCCGATGAGGGCGTCGGTCTTGGCGATCTGGGCGTTGATGCGGTCGTTGTCGAAGTTCGCGTTGGTGATGGTCATGAACAGCGATTCGGCGACGAAGCGGCCGAGCTCCATGGTCGCCTCGTGGGTGAGTGCCAGCACCTTCAGGCGCTGCACCAGCTTGTCCTGGAGATTGGCGGTGTCGGCTTTTTTGCCGCACATACCCTGGATGTCGCAACCCGTATTCCGGCAGGCTTCCTGGCATTGAAAACAGAACATACTCATAGTGATAATCCTTTCCTAAGTTGAATTCAACCCTTTACTTCGCCGTCGGTGCTGACGACTTGTACCTTTATGTCATGCCGAACTCCGGCAACTTCACAGGCTTTCTCGACAATCATCGTCGTGCCGCCGCAACATGGCACTTCCATGCGCAGGACCGTCACGCTCTTGATCGTATGGCGGCGGAAGATCTCCGCCAGTTTTTCGATGTACGCATCCGTGCTCTGATCGAGCTTCGGGCAGAAGATGACCAAGATTTTGCCGTCAAGGGCCTTGCGATGAAAATCGCCATAAGCGTATGCTACGCAGTCCGCCGCAATCAGCAAATCGGCGTCATCGAAATACGTTGCATTTGGATTGAGCAAATGCAACTGCACCGGCCATTGCCGCAGCGTTGACGGCTGCTCGCCGGCAGAAGTCTGCGCGGCGCTGGGCGCTTTGGCGGCGGCGGGCTTGCGATCGAGGAATTTGGCCAGACTGCTTGGGCAGCCACAGGCCATCTTGCCGTCGCCGCACTCGCCGGGCACGGCAATGCCTTGATCCTGCAAGTACGCGACGGCGATGTCGTAGAGCTTGTTTTCGCCGTGTGATTTCAGGTGCGCCAAGTGCGCCTTGATGGTGTTCTCGCCCTGTTTGACGATGTTTACCATCACCCTGCGCTCATCGTAGGGCTCGGCTTCGCGCTCAATGACGCTGATCGCGCCCAGTGGGCACTCGCCGATACAGGCGCCCAGGCCGTCACAGAACAGATCGCTGATCAGGCGCGCTTTGCCGTCGATGAGCTGCAGAGCGCCCTCGGGGCAGTTCGGTATGCAGGCTCCGCAGCCATTGCACTTCTTGTCGTCGATGTGGATGATTTTTCGTGTTGCCTTCATCGTCAGGTCCTTTCCTATCTCAGTGTCTTGCTCAATGCGTCAATCAGTTCACGCCCCTTGCTGGCCAAATCAAAGCCGTATCCCGACATGCCCCACTGCTTGATCAACAGTCGCACTGGCCCCATGATTAGCCGCAACATAATGTCCGGCGAAATGTCCGCGCGCACTTCACCGGCCTCGCGCGCATCCAAGAGCATCGCCCGCAGCCGGCCCATGTGCTTGTGCATCATCCCCAGCATCTGCGCCGACAACTCCGCGTCATTCATGAAGATCTCTTCCGCAAACATCACCTGCGCTAACGAAGGCTTGGCAGCAACCAGCCGAAAACGGCTCTCGACAAAGGCCATCACGCCTGCCAAACCGTCCTTCTCCCGATCAGCCGCCGTAATCTCGTTATCGGCCGCTTCATCAAAACTGGCAATCATCGCCTGCACGATCTCAAACTTGTTCGCAAAATGACGGTAGATCGCTGGCTCCGTCACGCCTAAGCGCGCCGACAAATTCTTGATCGTCAAATTCTGGATGCCGCCAACCGCAATCAACTCAATCGCGTGGTCGATGATCTCACCCTGACGTTTGCTCCGACAGTCCGGCATTGCTCAATTATTCCTTTGTCTTGCCTCATACGGTGGCGTTGTCGCCGTGTTAGTTGTTATTCACTAACACATAAAATGCCACAAAAAACGGGGTTGTCAAACGATTTGCTTAAAAAAGATGGACGAGGTGTATTTGGTCGGTAACCACCCCGGTGGGGAAAACACCGGGGACAATTTGCAGGAAACCCACGGCCATTCGCCGCCCCGCCATGACATATGGGTAGCTAACCAGGCAGCGGGTTTCATAGGAGCAATGCTCTTCACATAGCATGCGGCAATCGCCGGCGATGAGTTGATTAGTAACCATGCACAAGATCATTCGCCGAGGTTTTGAGCACCGAAGGTGCGCCCTAAGATAGCCCAGGGCAAGCGCCCGCAGGGCGCGTCGCCCTGGGTAAGGTGCCCCAACCCAAAAGAGCCCTGAAAGGGCGGCCTAAAAGACCTGCGACGAAGGGTCACAGCGCAAAATTGCCGCAGCAATCAATGAGTTCCATTGCCTCTTTGGCTCCAGTCAGCTTCGCCGACTGAAGCCAAAGAGGCTGAGGAACACGGACCAATATGGCGCGCTACCCAGGGCGGCGCGCGCCTTCGGCGCCGCTTGCCCTGGGCTATCTTAGGCCGCGCTTTCAGCGCTTCTGCCGCTTCGCGGCGGAAATGCACGACGAGAAAAGGCTGCTTGGTTGAAACAACAAGTGCCAAGGATACCGTTAAATGAGGAGCATCGGTTTCATAGGAGTGATTGAGAATAGCCGGCTGCCAGTGCTGCCTCTTGACTGGCGGGACACTGGGCGTTTTTTGGGACACCATGGACGCTATGGACACCGCCGGTCAGTCCACGGCGTCCAAGCAGTCCACAACCGGTCCCCGGTGTCCAAGGCGTCCTTCTCCATGGTCCAGAAAGTCCTCACGGTCCAATCCATGGGACCATGCCTCATGAGTCCGTGAGTCCTCGCCCCAGTGCGCGCAGTCGTCAAGTGGTCCCCATGGTCCCAGTCGTCCTCTGAGGCAGGCCATTATCAATCGCTGACCGGTTACGGATGGACAGGATGGACAGGATGGACAGGATGGACGAGATGAATTAGGCGTCCATGGCGTCCATAGCGTCCATAGTGTCCATGGCGTCCATAGTGTCAGAATAGTCCGCAGATGATGGTGCGGAGGGCGCGGCGTCAGGGCGCGAGCTGTTTGGTAGCCTCCAGGAATGCGTCGTAGTAGCGGTCGCCGAAGGTTTTTAGGCTTTCGCTGTTGAAGTGGACTTTGTCGGCATTACTGGTGAGGTCTTTGGAGCTGACGAATGCGGCTGGTGGTAGTTCTTTGGCGACGGCTTGCTGGGCGGCATCGACATTTGTGCGTCCCTCATGCCATGGGCTCCACTGGCTGAGCTGGCCGATGATGAAGGGCACGTTTTGGGCGTCGAGGTCTTGGCGCAGGTCTTTCACGAGGGTGGTGAGCAACGCGTGGTATTGCAGGCTGCGTTCTTTGCCGCAGTCGGCCTCGCCCTGGTGGAAGAGGATGGCTTTGAGGACGCCGTCCTGCATGGCGCGTTTACTGCGGGTGACGGCGTCGTCGTAGGGGTGGCTCTTCGTTTGTTGCCAGAAGGCGCCACGACGCCATTGGGTGATGCTGGAGCCGCCACAGGCGGCTGGGATGAGGCCGATGGTCGCATCGGGGTGATCGGCGGCCATGCGCGCTGCGAAGCTGCGGGCGAGGCCGACGCCGGCCATCTTCTTGTCGTAATGCACGGGATCGACGGCCGGTACCCACTGGCCGTCTTGGTTGAGCATCAGTACACGCTCGTGCGGCGCGTTGTCCGCGGGGTCAATGATGCCACGCCCGGCCATGTTCGACTGGCCAATGAGCAGCACTAAATAGAAATTGTCCTTGGCGGGTAAGGCAACACCGGCGTCTTGCGCCGTGACAGCGGAGCCCGCGAAGAGCAGTGCGGCAAAAACAAGGGCGGATAGCAGGTTTTTCATGGGTGGCGAAGCCTTTGGGGTGATTCGTGATGGATGAAGGGGCGGCGGCTGCGGGCGCAGCGGTAGCTCAGGCGAGCATACACGCAGCGCGGCGTGGTCGTGAAAGCCTGCAATATACCACGGCTTTTTTGTCGCGACGACGCGTCGCGTGGGTGATTTGCGACCTAAGGGTACCGCCTCACGCATTGATACCGGCTGGAGCGTGGGTGACGCTGGGACCGGTTGGCGCTGCACACTAGGGCGAGGACTCACGACTCATATGGCATGGTCCCATGGATTGGACCGTGGGGACTTTCGGGACCGTGGGGAATGACGCAAGGGAGGCCTGGGAGCGCCGCCGTCCGGGCGGCATTGATCCTGGGAGCGCCGCCGTCCGGGCGGCATTGATCCTGGGAGCGCCGCCGCCCCGGCGGCATTCATCTTCGCAAGAGTGCGAGGAAACGCCTATATTGGCCAGTGTCAAAGCCAATCATCAGCCAAAGGAGAATGCACATGGTGCCACGACCGAACATCCTGTTGTTTTTTACCGACGACCAGCGTTTTGACACCATTCGCGCTCTGGGCAATGAGCAGGTCATCACGCCGCATTTGGATGCGCTGGTGGCGCGCGGCACGACTTTCACGCATAATTTCATCCCGGGCGGCACCTGTGGGGCGGTGTGCATGCCCAGCCGGGCGATGCTTCATAGTGGCCGGACGCTGTTTCACCTCGACCGCGAAGGTCAGGGCATTCCCGATGCGCACATCACTCTCGGCGAATGCTTGCGCCAGGCCGGCTACGAGACCTATGCCACTGGCAAATGGCACAATGGCACGGCGGCCTTCGCCCGCAGCTTCGGTGCCGGCGACGAGATATTCTTTGGTGGCATGGACGACCATTGGAATGTCCCGGCCTACCACTATGACCCCAGTGGCCGCTATGATCACGCCTGTCCATACACACCGGACCCTTTTCAGAGCAACGCGCTCAAATATCGCCGTTGTGATCACGTCAGCCCCGGCAAGCACTCGACGGACCTCTTTGCCGACAGCGCGCTGCGCTTCCTGACTGACCACGATACATCGCGGCCGTTCTTCCTCTACGTATCGCTGATGGCGCCGCATGATCCGCGCACCATGCCGAAGCAGTACCGCGAGCTCTACAACCCCGACGATATCGCCCTGCCGGCAAATTTCCTCCCTGAGCACCCGATAGACACGGGCGCTTTGCGTATACGCGATGAGACGCTGGCGGCATTTCCGCGTGATCCGGCGGAGATTCGCCGGCATATCGCCGAGTATTACGCGATGATCAGCCATCTTGACGACGCTTTCGGGCGGGTCATGGCGGCATTGCGAGCGCGTGGCGACCTGGACAACACCATCGTGGTTTTTGCCGGTGACAACGGCTTGGCGCTAGGCCAGCACGGTCTGATGGGCAAGCAGAGCGTCTACGAGCACAGTGTCCGCGTGCCGCTGATTTTTGCCGGGCCTGGGATTGCCGCCGGCGAGCGGCGCGACGGCTTCAGCTACCTCTTGGATGTCTATCCGACGCTGGTCGAACTGGCGGGCGTGTCGGTGCCGGCGTCGGTGGAGGGGCGCAGCCTCCTGCCCATGCTGCGGGACCCGCAGGCGTCCCTGCGAGACAGCCTCTACCTCGCCTATGCTGACAGCATTCGCGGCCTGCGCACTTGCACCCATAAAATTATCGAGTATGCTTGCGGCGAAACGCAGCTCTTTGATCTGCAGGCCGATCCGCTGGAGCGAGAGAACCTGGCGGCGCAGCCCGAACACGCGGCGCTGCTTGCTGAGCTCAGGGCACAGCTGCGCGGCCAGGCCGATGCGTGGGATGACGTCGCGCATCCCGCGGGTAGGGCGTTCTGGACACGCCGGCAGAATGACCTGGGGCCGAAAACGTACTGAGTAATAAGGGGGGACGTCTTACATGGCTTTTTATCTCTATCAGCATTATAGCCTAACCGCGCTTGCGGATAAATTTCAGCGCCTGCGGCGCGAGGGGCCGTACTTTGGTCCGCCCGGTGCTCAGCGTTTTCGGTCTACAGATATTTTTGTGTCTGAGAAGGTGGTAGTGCCGACCTACGGCATGCGTATTTGGCTGACCCAGTATCTGGCACAGCAGTCAGCCGTGGTCGCCAATATCGACTTTCCCTACCCGCGCAATTTTATTGCCGAGGTCCTCAACCGGCAATTCGCCGGGCAGCCAGATTACCGGCCGGAGCTGTTTACGGTCGAGGTCATGGCCTGGCGCATCATGAAGATAATGGCCGCGGCAGGCGCTGCGGACCGCGCGGAAATGCTGTCGGCGCTGACGGCCTATCTGCAGCAGGGTGATGAACGGCCGGCGCTGCGGCAATACGAGTTGGCGCTGCGCATCGCCGGCCTATTCGATCAGTATATGATCTATCGGGCGGATGACCTCGTTGCTTGGCGGACGGCGTTGCCGGTTGCGGACCCCGAGCGCTGGCAGGCGGCGCTGTGGCAGCAACTCCTGGTGACTAGCGACGGCGCGCCACTCATGAGTCCCGCCGATGCCTTTGTGGACTACCTCAAGCTACCTGCTGGGCAGGTGCGAGGCGAGCCCGATTCCGAGCCCGTGCCGGTAGCGGTCTTCGGAGCTAGCACCATGCCGCCGGTGTACTTGGATGTCTTGCGGCAGCTGGCAAACGTCACTGACGTTCATTTCTTCTATCACAACCCCTGTGTTGAATATATTGGTGATCATCCCATGCGGGGGGAAAAGGTCGTGCCCACCGAATTGGACGACCAGGAATATACCAACAAGCTCATTGAGAACTACGGCCTGTTGGGGCGCGAATTTAGCAAAATCATCCAAGACCTCAAGGGTATCTACGAAGAGGGCGAGGAAACAGCCGTCGCGAGCGGCCAGCGTGAGTCCCGTGATACTCTCCTCACTCATATTCAGGATAGTGTGGTTCAGGTGTGCCAGTCAGACGGGCCGGTGGCGGTCGCGCCGACAGATGACTCGCTACTCTTTTTCGACTGCCACAACGCCCTGCGGCAGGTCGAGGTCTTGCACGATCGCCTGTTGGCACTTTTTGCCCGCAATAGCGAGGCAAAACGAGGTGAAAGACTCTATCCCGATGACATTCTGGTGATGGCGCCGGATATCAGTGCCATGGCGCCGGCCATTGCGGCCGTGTTTGATCAGAGCATCTTGAAGGACCACTACGTCATCAGCGACCGGTCGTTGCAGCAGAACAACGCCATTGCCGCGGCCTTTGCGAGCATTATTGACCTCGTTGACGGCCGTTTTGAGCATAGCCGGCTGATGGCCTTGCTGGACGTATCCGCTCTGCGGCGGCGATTCCATTTTGATGACGACGAGACGGATCGTTTACGGGATTGGCTCTACCAGGGCTACGTCTGTTGGGGCATTGATCGCGAGCAGCGCCAGCGGAATAGCGGTATTCCGTTTGACGCTTTTTCTTGGCGGCACGCCATCAATCGCCTGATGCTGGGCCTGGCGCTGGAGGACGTCGATGACGGCGCGGCTGATGGTGTTGCTGGTGTTGCTGGCGCTGCCGCAGCCGTGGCGGTTGCTGGCGGTCCACGCTGGTTGCAGAGCTCACTCACCACCTGGCCGGAGCGCCTGCCGCCATTATGCCTGGCAGATGATACGCAAGGGCGCGCCCTCCTGGGCAATCTCAGTAACTTCCTGGAAAAGCTTGTGGCGAGTGCTGAGACTCTGCGCGAGCCGCGGCCCATTGACGCATGGTTTGAGGCCCTCACGACGCTCCTCAGCGACTTCTTTGCGCCGGACAATGACAGTGCTGCGGATTACGCCGTGGTCATGCAGACGCTGAAAGACGTCGCTCACGCCGCCAAGCAGGCCGGCTATGGCGAGCTCGTGCCCTACGAGCTGATCAAACGGCTATTGCAGGAGGCCATGGCGACGCCGCAGAAGAGCTATCCCTTCATGTCGGGCAAGATCACCTTCTGTTCCTTGCAGCCCATGCGCAGCGTGCCACGGCGGGTCATTGTCATGCTGGGTATGAACGACGGTGCGTTCCCGCGCGTGGACAGCAGAGTCGGCTTCAATATCATGGTGCGAAAACCCCGGCGTTGTGATCGATCGCGGCAATGGGAAGACCGCTATCTCTTTTTGGAGTCCATCATGGCGGCGGAAGAGCGCCTGTGGATTTTCTACAACGGGCGTAATGAACACCGCAAACGCGAGCAGCTGCCGGCGTTGCCGGTCAGTGAACTGCGCGATGTGGTGGGGCGTTCCTTCTGCCTGCCGCAAGAAGGTGCTGCGCCAGCGGGCACGAGTGTCCTCTCGGCGATGACCATCATGGCGCCTTTGCATCCCTACGATCCTAGCTGCTTTGGCGCGCCAGCTGCAGGCCAGCCGCAAACGCTGTTTTCCTTCAATCACCGCTATTATGCCATCGCCAAAGAAATAGCCGCCGGGACCAACTATGTCGCCAAAGCGGACTTCCTGGACGGCATTGGCGACGAGGGCTTGCCGCCACCGGTCGGCAAGTCCCAGGCAGGCATCGATGTCGTCGATCTGGTCAAATTTTTCAGTAATGCCAGCGAGGCTTTCATGGTGAAGACCCTCGGCTTTCCGAGTCGGGAATGGGGCGAGCGTCGTCACGGCGATTTGGAGCCACTGGCGATTGATTCCAGAGAGAAGACGGCCTTACGCAAGCGCCTGGCGCAGTACCAGAAAAACCGCCAGGTGACTGCTGCGGAGTGCGCCAAGCTCCTCCGGCGTTTCCAAGCTGACAACAGCCTGCCGCCGGGCGCGCCCGGCAAGCGCCTCTTTGATGAATGCCTGGCCCAAAGTCGCTTTGCCGACGATGCCACGCAACAAGCCTGGGCCGAGCAAGAGGAATTCACGCTTTCTTGCGATATTCCGCTTGGAGGCGCCGTGCAGACGCTCACTGGCACGGTCCGTTTTCGCCCGGGGATGCTAGCGCAGTGTGTGGAGTGCCTGTTCAGAGCCGATGATACGACTTCTGATCATCGCAAGATCGCGGCCTACATCCGCCACCTGTTTATCCTCGTGGCCGGTGGGGAGAAGGCCCCGAGCCTGAAAACGGCGGTCTATCCTAACGTGGACAGCCAAAAGCCCTTTATCATCCCTTTCGGCTTGACGCCTGACATTGCCCAGGACAAGCTCGCTACGCTTGTCGGTTATTACCTTGCGGGCCTGCGCGTGCCGGCGGCATTTCTGGCAAAAGATCAGCTCAAAAACGCCAAGAGCACGAAAACGCTTAAGTCAAAATGGGAGGACAATACCATCGATCCCTTTTTTGGGCGTTTGTATTCGCCGGATATGAAGAAGGACGATGGCGTCCTTGAGAAGTTTGCGGCCGCCGCCAACGAGTGTTTTGGGGATATAGCCAACATCAAGTAGCGTTGTCCCTGGTTTTGGTTTGTTTTGGCTTGTTTTTCGGATCACCAGCGCCGTTGGCGCATTTTGTCATAGCATGGGGATTGGGGAAAGAACATGAATGAACTCAACGCCTTTAGCTGTCCTCTGGACGGCATGAATCTCATTGAGGCCGGTGCGGGCACGGGCAAGACCTACACCATCCAGACATTGGTGGCCCGCATCCTCCTGGAGCAGGCCGTGCCCATTGAGAAGATACTGGTGGTGACCTTTACGCGTGCCGCCACTGCCGAGCTGCGCGACCGGGTGCACAAGGTCCTCCTCAGTCTGCAAATGGCTGTCAATGGCGAACTCGCTTCGTCGGATCGCGAATATGGGCGCTGCCAGACAATTCTGGATGGTCTGCGCCAGTTGCCGGCCACAGCGCCCTTTTGGGCTAACGCGGCGCCTGATGACGGCACTTTGGCCAAGCGCGCCAGCGGCTTGTTGGCGAATGCCCTGCGGGATTTTGATCAGGCGGCGATATCGACGATCCACGGCTTCTGTCAGCGCATGCTTACCGAGAATGCCTTTGAAAGCGGCATCCGCTATGGCATGGAGTTGCGTAGCGACATCAGCGATGTCAGCAACGCCCTGATCCAGCAGTTCATTCGCAAGGAATTCTATCAGAGTGGCGAGGACGTCATGGCTGTCTGGGATGCCCTCGGTATTACTTGGCAGGAGGCGACGCGCGATGAGGACGACGGGGGAAAAACTTACGGCGATAGCAGCAAAAGCTTCTTTGCCCGCGATATCCAGAATGCGCTGAAACGCCATGGCGTCGACTACTACTGGGGCGAGGAGTTGCCTACGCAAAGCCGGCCGGAGTGCCTGCAGGCAATTCAGCAGACCATGGCGGAGCTGTGCGGGCAGCATGTGGCGTCCTTCGCGCAATTCGCGAAAGTCCTCGAATCTTGCTTGGCGAAGAATAGTTTGACGAAGGAATTGGATGCTATCGCTGCGGTTTTGCGGGGGGGCAGCGGCATTTGCATGCTATCGGCTTTGCATAAAATCCCTCTATACATCGCCAACAAATGCAATAAAACAAAGCGCGGGGAGTTGGCTTCAGCCGTCATCCAATATTCGGATTTGCTCGCCGTCTTTGCCCGTTTGGCCAAGCAGTTGGAGGCCTACCGCAGTTGTTGTTATCGTGATGCCATTGCATTCGTGCAAGAGGCTTTGGCCAAGCAGAAAGAGTGCGATGGCTTTATGACCTACGACGACTTGCTCAACGAGCTGAACGCTCGCCTGCAGGATCCCCAGCGTGGGCCGGCCTTGCGGCAGCTGATCCGCACTCTCTTCACCTACGCGCTGGTGGATGAGTTCCAGGATACCGACCCGGTGCAGTACGAGATATTCCGGTCCGTCTTTGCCAGTGAGGAAGTGCCGCCGGCCAGCGCATGCGGTTTTTTCATGATTGGCGATCCCAAGCAGGCCATTTACAGCTTTCGTGGCGGCGATATCTTCACCTACTTGCAGGCGAAGAATGAAGTCGCGGCGGATCGCCGTTACACGCTCAGCACCAACTACCGGTCGAGCAAGCCATTTATTGACGCCCTCAACGCCTTTTACGAATTCAACACGCCGTGGCCCTTTGCGCATCCCGAGTTGGGTATCGAGCCCATTGAGTCGCCCGAGGACAACTGCGCCGCGCTGCTATTTGACGGCCTGCCATGCCAAAACCCGCTGCAGTTCAATCCGTGGGCGACAAATAAACAGATGGTTTTCGCCAACTGCGTCCAGCAGATTCAGACCATGCTCAAGGACCCGCGCTGGACACTGTTTGACGGCAAGAGTGAACAGCCTCGGCGTCTTGCACCCAGCGATTTTGCCGTGCTTTGCCGTGCCAACGACAACGCGGAGGCTGTTGAGCGACTACTCCGCAGCGAGAAGATCGAGTCGGTGCGGATAGGCACCAGCAACGTCATGCAGTCGGAAGCCGCCAAGTACCTCGAGGCCCTCTTGGATGCTTTGGCCGATCCGGCTGACAGCCGGCTGGTCATTAAGCTGCTGGCGTCGCCTTTCTATGACCTCAGCGCCAAAAGACTCTATGAGCTCAGCAACAGCCAGGACCCTGCTGACTCCCTGATGACCTATCAAAAACACTTTGCGGAACTGGCCGGCAAATGGCATGAACGCTCTTTTTTCCAGATGATGCAGGACTTTTTTGGCAAGGACGAGCAGTCCGTGCTGATGACGCTCTATAAGCATGAAGACGGCGAGCGGTTGTTGGCCGATGTCCTCCATATCGTGGAAATACTCGGTGCCGCTGAGGCCGCAGAGCGCCTGGACCCAGTGGCACTGCGGGCGTACTTCACCCAGCAACAACAATTGGCCAAGGACAAAAAGGGCGATGACAGCGACGACAATGAAATGCTTATTCGCATGGCCACGGAGCGCAACGCTGTTATTCTCTCCACCATCCACGTCAGCAAGGGCCTGCAATACCCCATCGTTTTCCTGCCGGATTTATATACGGTGCCCAAGTTTCCCAATCTGACCTCCCATCAGCCGGCTGGGGACAAACTCCGCGCAGTTTACGACGTCACCAACATTGGCACCTACCAAAAAGACGCAGATCATGAGGCCATGCAGGAAAAACTCCGCGTGTTCTACGTCGCTATCACCAGAGCGCAGTACTTCTGCGCGGTGCAGATGCAGGAAAAAGCCAGCGCTAATGCCCAGAACGTCATGAAATACCTCTTCCGCAATCGCCAAGCCAAAGATGAATTGGCGCTGGTCGCGGCCGGCGACACGGCCGACCTGGCGACGCTGACGGAAGCACTTATCGAAAATGGCTGGGCGCTTCCAGGCCCGCCATGGCCGGAGCAGCTTTACGTGGTTCCGAAACCCGAGCTGGAACTGGATGAGGACGCGGGCGAAGACCCTGCCGACGACGAGGACAGCACTTTCGCTGACGAGCAAGCCGAATCGGCTGACCAGCCACATGCCGCCGCCGCGCAGCCTGGCAACGCGAGCGATGGGGCCCAATCTGCATCGGCGTTGCATAGGCTCCCGACTCCCGATCAGAAGAATATCAACCCATTTTGGTACACCATCAGCGCTACCAGGTTGGAACAACAGCTGATGAGCAAGGCGCCAGCAAAAGCGGGCGACACGGCTGATGCCACAGACGCGACGCCTAACAAGCCAGACACCATGCTGGGCAGTCAACAAGCAGAAAGCGCGGACGAGCACCGCGATGTCGATGGCAACGACAATCTACCCACGAAAAAACTGACTAAGGCCGAGTTTCAGGCGCTGCCGCGCATCTTCCAGCTTAGCCGTGGCAAGAAAACGGGCCTCTGTTGGCACAGTCTCTTTGAGGACCTCGCCTTTGATGCAGACAAGGACGGCATTAACGTGTTGGTGGAGGAAAAACTTCGTGCGTATTCCTTGCTGGAAGAAGAGGGCGATGTCGACGTCGTTGCCGGCATGGTCCGGCAGGTGCTGGGCACGCCTTTGCAGCTTCCCGGTGAGACGACGTTTTTCCAGCTCAACAAGATTGGACGCGAGGACCGGCTTTCGGAACTCCAATTTGATTACTGTCTGGGGGATCGTCATCAGCAGTTGACGCTGAACAAGGCGCAACTGGCGCGCTACAACCTGCCGGACAAGGAAGACTTCAGCGCCGGCCTGGCCCGGGCGCTGACGGGCAGCATCGACCTCGTGTTGCGCCATGGCGGCCGCTATTTCATCGTGGACTGGAAGTCCAATGTCATTGACTACGACATCGCCAATTTCAGCGGTGATGGCCTGCGCGCCGAAATGCGCAAACACGCTTACGGCATGCAGTACCTGGTCTATACCGTGGCGCTCGCCGAGTACCTCGACGACCGCCTGGGGCAGTTCACCCAGGAAGACTACGAGAAGCTTTTTGGCGGCGTTTTCTATATCTTCCTGCGCGGCGTGGATGCCGCCGTGCCTGGCCAAGGCGTCTTTGCCGACCGGCCGGACTACGCGGACATCAGCGCCTTGCGAGCCGTCCTCGGCCGTAACGTCAATAAGGGGGAGTAAGGGATGACGATGATCAACCACAGCTTTTTGGAGCAACTCGAACTGGCCACGCCCTTCTCGACTATCGAGACGGAATTCGGCCGTTTCCTGTGCCGCCTGAGCCGGATGCCGGCAAAGGCCGACAATGACGTGCCGGACGCTGGTGGGCCCTCGGCGTCGGAGGCTGCCGTGGACTATGCCGCAGGTAGCGCCACGGATACGGACACGGACGCCCTTTGGCAATTTCTGGCTCATTTGCTGCTGCGCTATGTCCGGGACGGCCATAGTTGCGTGGATGTGGAGCATTGGCGACAGGCTTTGCTGGCACAACTCCAAAACGAGGATGAAAAGGCCGCGCTGACCGGCGATGCGCGCGATAATTTCCTCGCGACGTTGTCGGCGTTGTCGGCTTCCGCCGTCCATGACGCCATCCGCACTTTGGCCAAAGCGCACCCGCTGATCATTGGCAGCAAGGCCGACGAGGGCACGCCGCTGGTCTTTCAGGGTGATCGCCTCTATCTGAACAAGTACCGTCAGTACGAGTTGGATATTGCCGCGTGGGTGCATCGTGCAATGGCAGTGCCAGGCGTCGCGCCTGTCCCGCTGGCGGAAATCCGCCGCTGCACGGAGTATTTCAGCACGAGCGAGGATAACCCCGATTTCCAGCAGCTGGCGGTGCAGCAGGCACTGAGCCGCCGTTTTGCCATTATCACGGGTGGGCCGGGCACGGGCAAGACCACCGTGCTGAGCGCGATCCTCGCACTGATCTGCCGGGAGCAGCCTGATTGGCGGATTGCTTTGGCCGCGCCGACGGGCAAGGCCAAGGTGCGTATGCAGGAGGCTATCACCGCCGGGGTCGAGAAACTCAGCGCTGACGTATCAGACGAAGTCAAGGAGAAGCTCCTGAGCCTGCCGGCCAGCACGGTACATACGCTGATCGGTCTGCGGCCAGACATGGCCAAGCCCATTTACCATGCGGGAAAGCGTTTGCCCTACGACCTGGTGGTGGTTGACGAGGCGTCTATGGTGTCCTTGCCGAATATGGCGCAGCTGATAAGGGCGCTTAGGCCGGACGCGCGGTTGTTGTTGCTCGGGGATAAGGACCAGCTCTCCAGCGTCGAAACCGGCAGCGTCCTGGCCGATCTCTGCCAATGCCAGACGTTAAAGGGCGCCATCGCGGTCCTGCACAAGAACTACCGCGCCAAGGATAATTGCGTGCTGACCGAGTGCGCAAAACGCGTGGTCGAGACAAAAGACCCCGCCGCTATTGCGCAATTGGCCGAGGACTTTTACACCACGCACGCCGATCCAAGTCAACCCGGCGCGGAATTCAATGCCATTGACTTGCCTGGGGAGAAAAAATTGACTGCGGCCCTGCGGGCGCAGCTCAAAGACTGGGACTTGCTCGCTTGGAAAGACGCCCAAACCGTTGATGCGTGCTTTGCGTACGTTCAGTCGTTCAAGATCTTGGCCAGCAATCGCGAAGGGCCTTTTGGCGTGGTGAATCTCAACAAGATCATGCCCGAGATTATTGGCATCAAGCCCTTTGCCAACGGCACACCACTGATGATTCTGGAAAATGACAAACTGACTGGACTGAATAATGGCGATATCGGCGTTGTCTGGGAAAACCAGGTGCATTTCCCCAGTCCCGAATTGGGCGGCAAAGACTCGAAGAAGCAATATCGGGTTTTTGCTCTCGGCGGTCTGCCGTCCTACGAGTTGGTCTATGCCATGACCATTCATAAATCGCAGGGGTCGGGCTATAACAGGGTACTCATGGTCCTGCCGGAAAAAGACAATCCCGTGCTGACCCGCGAATTGGTGTACACCGGCATCACCCGCACCGAGCTCAAATTCCGCCTGTGGGCACCCAAAGAGGTGCTCAAAACCGCCCTGCTGCGGCCAACCCGGCGCATCTCCGGGCTAGTCGCGGCACTGGACAACGGCGAGGCATAATTGGGGCTACCGAGGCCGGGCAACCGGTCAGTGTACACCCAGGCGCTTCGCTGGGACAATGTGCCGGAAACCCACGGCCAACCGCCGTCCAGCCATTACATAAGGGTGGCTAACTAGGCAGCGGGTTTCATAGGAGCAATGCTCTTCACATAGCATGCGGCAATCGCCGGCGATGAGTTGATTGGTAACCATGCACATGATCATTCGCCGAGGTTTTGAGCACCGAAGGTGCGCCCTAAGATAGCCCAGGGCAAGCGCCCGCAGGGCGCGTCGCCCTGGGTAAGGTGCCCCAACCCAAAAGAGCCCTGAAAGGGCGGCCTAAAAGACTTGCGACGAAGGGTTACAGCGCAAAATTGCCGCAGCAATCAATGAGTTCCATTGCCTCTTTGGCTCCAGTCAGCTTCGCCGACTGGGGCCAAAGAGGCTGAGGAACACGGACCAATATGGCGCGCTACCCAGGGCGGCGCGCGCCTTCGGCGCCGCTTGCCCTGGGCTGGTATGTTTCGCGCTTTCAGCGCTTCTGCCGCTTCGCGGCGGAAATGCACGACGAGAAAAGGCTGCTTGGTTGAAACAACAAGTGCCAAGGATACCGTTAAATGAAGAGCATCGGTTTCATAGGAGTGATGGATATTGAATGCCAGGCATGCCGCCGCCGTCAACCCTAGGTAAGCAAGTGAGGCGTGACGTGTCAAGCCAATGTGGCGCCCTTCAGGCGCAATCCGAACTTATTGTCACACCCCGGGTTGCGTCGCCCTTCGGGCTCCTCACCCGGGGTTACGCATGGTACGGCCCTCCGGGCCGAACTTGGCCGATCTGACGACGTGCTTTGTCCGCTCCGGGCCGAATGCCACCATCATTCAAAGGCTATTTTTTTGCGCCGTAGGCGCTTAACCATGCTTACCCCCCAGGCTTTTGCTTGGGGGCGCAGCCTACCAACAGACGGTGCCTTGTAGAGGCACCACAGTTTTGGTTGTCAATCACTGGCCGATTACCGGGGCCTGGCCGTTTTTTCCCGCGTGGGGAGTGTCAGCGGGGGCGCAGGGGTTATCTTATGGGCGCTGTATTCGTCCGCAGTGACTACCCCTTACTCCTTCTTCATCACCACAACGGAGCATCACCATGGCAGAGTACGCCGTGTCGAATCTTCTGACGCCGCTGTCCCTCAAACAGACGCTCATTGCCGGGCCCATTGGCGAGCTCATGGAGAACTTTTTTGAGCAGCGCATACGGTCGCGTCATGGTCGCGAAGTGGTCTATCAGGAAGCCGAGGACGCCTTCAAGAACCAGCTGGACGACGAGTCGGGCGTGGTCGGCATCTGGCAGGGGGAATTCTGGGGCAAATGGATGATCAGCGCGGCCCGGGTCTGCGAGTACGAAGACGACGCGGCGTTGCGGGAGTTCATCCGGCAGGCGGCGCATCGGCTGATGGCCTACCAGCGCGCTGACGGCTATATCGGCACCTACAAGAACTCGCTGCTGGTGATTGCGCCTTCGCGTGAAGAGGGCAAGAAGGTCATGGGCTGGGGGTGCAACTGGAACTGGAATATCTGGTGCCGCAAGTACACCCTGTGGGGACTGCTGGAGGCCCATCGGCTGCTCAATGACGCGAGCATTCTGCAAGCGGCCATCCGCCTGGCGGATCACCTCATCGTTGAGCTGCGCGACAACGGCATCTGGATCGGCGACACGGGCACTTTCCTGGGCATGCCTAGCTGTTCCATTCTCAAGCCCATGCTGCAGTTGTATCGGGTCACCGACGATCGGCGCTACCTGGATTTCGCCAGCGCCATCATCGCCAGTTGGAACGACCCCAGCGGCAAAGCGCCCAATCTCATTGCCAACGGCCTCAGCGGCAAGCCCGTCCACGAATGGTATCCGCGGCCGCCGGAGTGGGCGAAGGTCTATGAGATGCTGTCGTGCCTGGATGGCATCCTGGAATACCATCGCGTAACCGGTGACCAAAGTTGCCTGGAGGCCGTCGAGAAGGCCCACGCGGCGATGTGGGAGCACGAGCAGAACCAGATGTTCAGTGTGGGCTATAACGACATCTTCAACCACGCCGCCAGACAGATCAACGCCATCTCCGAGCCCTGCGACGCTATTCATTTTATGCGCGTGACCTACGAGCTCTTTGCGCTCACCGGCAAACGCCACTACATGGACGTTTTTGAGCTGACCTACCTCAACGCCTTTCTGGCCGGAGTCTATCGCGATGGCATGTGGGGCTCCCGCGGCGTGCGCAGTAGTGCCAGGCACATGACTGTGGCGGAGCAGGCAAAGCTCCAGCACAATCATTGCTGCGTCAACAATATGCCCCGCGGCTTCATGAATGCCGCGCAGGCCGCCGTGATGAAAAGCGCCGACGCCATCGTGGTTAATCTCTATACCGACGCCCAGGCATCGGTCGATATCGCTGGCGGGACTGTCTCGGTCGTTATCGGCGGCAGCTATCTGCTGGACGGCCGGGCGCAGATAGACTTTAGCAGCACGGCGCCAACGCCGGTCAAGCTGCGCCTACGGGTGCCGGCGTGGAGCCACGCTAGCGCCATGCAGAGCGACGGGCAGGCTATCGATATCAGCGGCAAGGACTACGCCGAGGCGACACTACCCGCCGCCGGCAAGCTGCAGCTGCAGCTGCATTTTCACGCCAAACCGCAGATTCGCCATTTCGCGCACCCGGTCGCCGCGCTCGACAAGAGCGACTGGTATGCCGTGCGCTGGGTCAACGCCGGCGTCAGTATCGGCGAGGTGCCCTTCGAGAAAATGATCAGCGAACCCAGGTGCACTCTGCAGTACGGGCCGCTGCTCCTGGCACGAAGCAAATTCATCGGTAATAGCGAAAAGGAAATGTTTGACGCCGAGAGCATCGCCAAGGGCGACTTCCGCTGCACGCTCACCCCTGCGCAGGACGGACACGTGCGTTGCGCCTTCGATGCCGAATTCGTCGGCGCTGGACGGCGTTTCCGCACCCGCGTCTGCGACTACGCGTCAGCCGGAAACCAAGTCGTCGCCGACACCGCCTTCTTCAGCATCTTCTTCTGACCACCTTACGCGAAAATACTTTTTGCCTTACGCGTAGGCGCGAAGGCGCGAAGAAGGCAGGAAGAGGCGGCATGTCTTGCCGCTGCGCGGCAAGTCACGCCGCCGGGCAGAAGGCGCGAAAGTTCTGTGGCCCACGGCTTGCCGTGGGCTTTTTTTTCCTCACGCGAAGGCGCGAAGGCGCGAAAATACTTTTTGCCTCACGCGAAGGCGCGAAGGCGCGAAGAAGGCAGGAAGAGGCGGCATGACTTGCCGCTGCGCGGCAAGTCACGCCGCCGGGCAGAAGGCGCGAACGTTCTGTAGTTCTGTAGCCCACGGCTTGCCGTGGGCATTTTGTGCATCGCGCGGCGGCGCCATCACTCCATGCCCTGCCGGTAGCTCTGCGGGGCGACGCCGCAGTATTTTTTGAACAGGCGGCTGAAATAGGCCGGGTCGCCGAAGCCGAGTTGGTCGGCGATTTCCGCGATGCTGCTGCGGTCGAATTCCAGGAGCAGCTTTGCGCGTTCGAGTTTACTGGCGATGCGGAAGACCGTTGGCGCCATGCCGGCGTAGGCGTGGAAGAGCTGGCGGAATTTGCTGACGCTGACGTGGCACATCGCCGCGAGTTCGCCGATGGACTTTTCCTGGATCAGCTCTTCCTCCAGGTACTGTATGGCCGGGGCGATATCGGCGAAGGGGCCGCTTGCCAAGACCTGGTGTTTTTCGTGACTGCAGAGGACGGCGAAGAGCTGGTATAGGCAGGCCTTGGCGCGGAGTAGATCAGGCAGAGGCTGATGCCAGATTTCTGCCAGCGCCAGGAAGAGCTGGCGGGAGTCCTTGCTTGGCGGGAAGCGCCGGAGCTCTGCGGACAGACCGAAGGGCGTGCCGTCGTCGAGGCGGAGGGTGAAATTGCAGACGATGGTCGTCGCTGGCTCTTTGTTGCTGGCGATGCCGGCCGGGGTGAATTCCGTGCGGTATTCCGAGGCTAATGGCAGGTACACGACGTCACCCGGATCGCAGCAGAAGGCGCGGCCATCCGGTAGCCAGTACTGGCCGTGGCAGTTGTGGTAAAAAAGCAGGCCGGCAAGGCGTCGTGGCGAGCCCATGCCGCTGTGTGCGCGGTGCGACGTCCACAGCTGGCGAACGACGCGCAGATCCGTAAGCGTAAAGGACTCCCGGCTGAGTTTTTCCGCAGGAATGATCTGCATGGGCGCTCCAGTCACCTTGTGTGCGTTTATGTCGAAAAGTCCAAGAAGAATAACGAATAGGTCATGTCACAGGTAGATATTGGCCAATATATTCGTTGCTGTTTATCCAATTGTCAAGGGCATCGGTAGATGTCCTCTTCGGTGTGTGGCGATAGGTGCAAGCGAGGAGTGGCCATGTTAAGCAGCGACGACATCAAGAGAATTGCGATGAAAGCCGGCGCGGACGTCGTGGGCATTGCGCCCATTGAGCGCTTTGCGGGATTTCCAGCGGACAATGACCCGCATTATGTCATGCCGGAGGCCCGGTCGATGATTGTGATGGGGCATCGGATCATGCGTGGGTCGCTGCGTGGGACGGAGGAGGGCACTTTCCTCAGTCACTATCCGGCCATGGGCGAGGGCTATCTCAACATGGACATTATTCCGCTGACGGCGCGACAGGTTTCGCGGGCTATTGAGGACGAGGGCTACGAGGCGATGCCGATCGGCAATTCCTGCCGTTGGGCGGCGACATCCACCAAGGGCCTGACTCTGGCCGAGAAGGCCGTCTGGCGCGCCAACGACTCCGTGCCGGCACGCCCGGGGCAGCCTGCGCCCGATGTTTATATCGACACCGTCCTGGCCGCCTACCTGGCCGGCTTGGGCGACATTGGTTACAGTGGCACGCTGCTCAATCCCATCTACGGTCCGCGCCTGCGCTTTGGCTGCGTGCTCACGGAGATGGCGCTGGCGGCCGATCCGGTGATGGTGCCCGGTACGCTCTGCAATCGCTGTATGGCTTGTGGGCGGGAATGTCCTGGCAAGGCCATGTCAGCGACCAAGACGGTCAAGCTGAACCTTGGTGGCTACGAGGTCGAGTGGGCCGAGCGCGACGAAGAGGCGTGCAGCTTGGCGTCGGTCGGCGCGGAAAAGACTCGCGATGGCGAAGCGGGCTGCTATCTCGACAGCATTCCCGCCTACAAAGGCCAATACAAGCCATCGGCCATATCGCCGTTCCGGCGGAAGCTCGGGCCGATTTTCACGGACGGCGAGTCCATCTGTGCCGGCAAGGGCTGTATTCGCGCCTGCATGATCTCACTGGAAGAACGCGGCGTCTTGGCGAATAAGTTCGACGCGCCATTCCGGCGGCGTGAGCAGTGGTCGGTGGACTGGGACGGCTACAACTCCGGTCGCCTGGCGAACGGCGAACTGCCGCCCAACGCGGTGAAGCCGCGCGAGAAGGACCGCACCACCATTGACATCAATGAATAAGGCGCGAAAGGACGTGACGGTCTTATGATAGATGCAAAAACGATCAAACAGATTGCGCTGGAAGCCGGTGCGGATGAAGTCGGCATCGCGCCGATGGCCTTGTGGGAAGGCGCGCCGCAGCAGATGGACCCGCGCTATGCCATGCCCCGCGCCAAGTCCATGATTGTCATGACGCACCGCATTATGCGCGGGTCGCTGCGCGGCGTCGAAGAGGGCACCTACTACAGCAGCTACTCTGCCATGGGCTATGGCTATATCAATCAAAAAGTCTTTCCGTGGACGGCTCGCGAGGTCGCTCGCGCCCTGGAAGACGAGGGCTACGAAAGCATGCCGCTGGCATACCATTTCTATGGCGGCGCTATCAATACCAACGACGGCAAGACCTGGAAAAGCGGCGATGGCTTTTCCGTTCCGGTGCGCGCAGGCCTGCCCCGCGCTGACGTGTACATGAGCATACGCATTGCGGCCTTCCTGGCCGGCCTCGGCGAAATCGGCTACAGCAAAGTCTTCCTCAGCAAAAAGTTCGGCCCGCGGGTGCGTATTGGCTGTGTGCTGACGGACATGGAGCTCGAGCCCGATCCGATCATGCCGCCCGGCACGTTGTGCAATCGCTGCCTGGCCTGCGTCAGGCAATGCCCCGGGCAGGCCATTTCCGCTACCAAGACGATGAAAATAAACGTGGCCGGCTATGACATCGAATGGGGCGAGCTGAATGAAGCAGGCTGCAACCGGGCCTTCGTCGGTGCCCAGGCCCTTAGTGGTGACGACGATCCAGCCGATGGCGACTACCTCAAGGCGCCAAAGGGCTTCAAGCCGTCATTCATCTCGCCATTCAAACACAAACCGGACAACATCCACGTTACCGGCCAAGCTATCTGCGGTGGTCGCGGCTGCATGCGCGCATGCATGATATCGCTCGAAAACCGCGGCGTTCTCGACAACACGTTCAAGGAAAAATTCCGCCGGCGCCCGGCCTGGACGGTCGACTGGGCGAAAGTCGGCGAGCCCGGCGCTGCGGCGCCGGAGGCGTAGGCGGACGCGTTGGGTGATGCACAAAAAAACCAATAGGGCTCTTCGCTGGTGGCGAAGGGCCCTTGTTTTGGCTACATTGTGTGTTTTCGCCTTGTTGCGTCGCCATTCCCCAGCCCAGGAGTATTCCATGATATCAGCGCTGCGTTGTGTGTGTTTTTTGTCGTTGGCCGCTGCCGCCCTGCAATCCGCGCAGGTGTTTGATTTGAGTTCGGAGGTCATGCAGACATCGATTTATGCTGGTCGGCCGTCGGTGGACGAGGGCGTGCATGAGCAGTCTGGTCGTCCAGCGCGGATGATTCGCTGGGATGGTGATAATCAGGGTTGGACGGAGATGGCCTTCACCATGCGTGGGCAGCGCATGGAGCACATACCGTTATTTCGCAAGCTGCGGGTGTCGGTTGCGGTGTGGTTGCCCGAGGACGGCAATGCCAACAGTATCGGCCTGCGTTTGCGGGATGGTGACGACGAGATTTACCAGCATCGCCTGGAGATCGCGAGTGGTGTGGCCGGTTGGCAGACCCTGCAGTGCGAGATTGACGCGGCCAAGCCCAGCACATCGCGCTGGGGCGGTATGAATGGGGGCAACAAGGTGCAGGATCAGCCGCTGAATTTCTATGGGCTGTCCATTGGCTTTCGGGACAAGACCCGCGGTGGGCAGATCGGTCTAGGGGCGGTGACGGTCGAGTTGCTGGATGCCGATATTACCTTCACGCTGGACACGGGCGACCCGCTGTTCTGGGTCATGGACGGCAAGCAGCCGCAGCTTTTTGCCGTCAATCCGACGGTGTTGCCCCGGCAGGAGAAATGCCACGTGCTGGTCACCGGGCCCTTTGGCGAAGAAGTCCTGCGCCAGGAACTCGCGTTGGACCTGCCGGCCGACGCGACGGTGAAGGCGCTGGACTTGCCCATGCCGGAGCGCTATGGCGTGTACCACATTCGCTGGGGAACGGCGCCATTGGCGGCGTCGAACCGGCCACAGGCAGCGTACATCCACATGGCCAAGGCCGCTGGGCCGACCTTTACGCCCAACAAGACTTTCGTGTTCGGTATTTGCGACCACCTCGAGCGTTATTCGCCTGCGACCAAGGAACTCATTGTGCTGGCCGCGGCGCGCTGCGGCATCAAAGTCATGCGTGGCTCGGCATGCTGGTCGCATGTCCAGCGCACGCCTGACAGCTGGGATTTCACCGAGCCGGATTCGCAGCTGGAACTGCTTGACCGCCATGGCATCGCTTTTGAGCCGATTTATAGCGGTAATACCCGCTGGGCTACCGCCAAAGACTGGCAGCCCGTCGTGGAAGGCCGCCCCGGCCGCGGCCAACGGCCGGATTATGACGCGTGGCGCAACTACATCGCTCGTTTTGCCGAACGCTATCGCGACCGCATTCCCTACGTCGTGGTCTGGAACGAGCCCGACCTGGCCAGCTTCGCCAATTTCCCACCGGAGGACTATGTCAAGCTGCTGAAACTGGCCTACGAAGCCACCAAGGAAAACGCGCCGAACATCCAGGTGAAAATTGCTGGTTTTGCGGGGTTGGACGCGCCTTATCCAACGCGCAGCGCCGCGCCGAAGTACTTGGAGACCGTGCTGGCGCAGGCGCAGGGCTACTACGACATTTTCTGCATTCACATGCACGGGGCGGCTTACAATTACTTCCGGCGCATGCCGGTGATGGCCGAAATGCGCGCGCGGTATGGCGATGACAAACCGTGGTTCTCCAATGAAACCGGCATTACGTCCATCGGCCGCACCAGCGAGGTCAATCAGGCAGAGACGCTGGTACAGAAGCTGCTGGTAGCGTGGGCCCACGGTGCCGCTGGCTACAGCTGGTACAACCTGTATTCCAAGGGGCGCGACCCCAATGACGGCGAGCACAACTATGGCATTATCACGGCGGACTTCCACCCGAAATCCGCATACGCTACCTACACCATGCTGACGAACTACTTTGCTGACGGCGAGTTTGTGTCCAAGTCCGGCGGCAACGACTACAGTCTGATGTTGTTCAAAGACCGGGATGGCAATTGGCTGCTGCCGTATTGGTCTTGGGGCCGCGCGCCGTACTCGCTGTTCATTGCTGGCATCAGCGGCAAGGCCGTGATGGTCGATATCTTCGGCAATGAAACGCCGGCGGCGCTCGACCAGGGAACGATCGTGCTCACGGCTGACGCGCGTCCGGCCTTCCTCAAAATCAGCGGGCAGGCGGCGGCGCCGTTGCCCGTCGGCGACATCATTCAGCAGGACGAGGACTTTGTGATCTTCCCCGGGCAGACGCAGTCTTTCTCCTTTGCTTTGGAGAACAAAACGACGGCGACGATTGACTACCGCTACCGCTTTGTGCCGCAGGCCGGTCTGACGGTGATGCCCGACCAGGGGCAAGCAACGCTCAAGGCGGGCGGGCGCGTTGTCATGCCGGTGACCTTCGCCGCCGCTGCAGATTTCAGCGGTCGCGAGACCGTGGTGGAAATCTCCGCTGGCGATCAGTGGCGTCTGTCTTTGCCGCGCCGGCTTAACCACGGCGTGGTGCTGCCTGCTGGCGAATTCCCTGTCGAGCCGCAGTTCGTGATGGAAGACAAGGCTCAGGTGCAGCAACTGGTGCCCTTCGAACCTAGCTGGCAGCAGCTCTTCTGGCGCGGGCCCGAGGATCTCAGCGCGAAGGCGTGGCTGCGCAGCAGCGACAGCGCCTTCGTCGTCAAAATCATCGTGCAGGACGATATGCATTGCCAGCCATTCAGTGGCACCAATATGTTCCAGGGCGACAATGTGCAGCTTGGGCTGCAGGTCCCAACGCAGGACACGTTTTGGGAAATCGGCCTGAGCCACCGCGATGATGGCGCCAGCGAGGTCTTCATCTGGTCGGCGCCCAAGGGCTTTGACGCGGCGGCTGCCGCCAAGCAGATCCACCTGGAGACTAGCCGCGATGACGCTGCCAAGACCACCACGTACATCGCGGAGCTGCCCTTTGCGGTCCTGGGTGCTGAAACCGCCGCCGGTCAGCGGCGCTGCCGTTTCAACTATCTGGTCAATGACTGTGACGACGGCAAGACTCGCGAAGGCTACATGCAGCAATTCCCTGGCATCGGCGGCGAGAAGTCAGCAAAGCAGTTCATGCACCTGACCTACTGAGGAAACGAGAGGCACAGCGAATCGTGTCGTAACTCGGCGTTTATGCTGGGCGCGGTGACTACTTATCCCAGGGGTAGGTGATTTCGACGGGTTTGCCGCCGAGGCGCGCCGACTCGCCGGCGAAGATACCGGGGAGGGTCATGCGCAGGCCGGCGCGGAGATCGATGGGGGCCTGTTTGGCGCCGTTACGCAGGGCATTGATGAAGGTGAAGGCGAGATATTCGTCAGCGCCGCCATGTCCGAGACTGCCTTGGAGGTCTTTGGGCAGCATGGCATCGAGGCTATCGGGTTTGGTGCCGACGGCGATGGCCTGCAGCTGGTCGTTCCAAGGCTCGTCCGTCGATTTGAATAGCACTTGTTCGGGTATGGGGCCGCGTTTGTTGAGGCGTTCGAAGTAGCCTTTGGTGCCGTAGACCTTGTAGGAATGCCCTTGTGGGCCGTGAGTGATGAACGAGCAGGTCTGCCGCACGACGACGTTACTGGGCGTTTGGTACAGTGCGATCTGGGCGTCGTGTGCGTAGGGTTCGCCGCTGATGTGGCTGCCGGTGTCAACGCACACCACGCTGCGCAAATCCTCGTCCAAAATGGACAGCAGCGGCCCCAGCGAATGCGTGCAGTAGCTGATCGGGCCGGGCTTGTCTGCTGACGGCAGGCGCCAGGGCGTTTCCTTCCAGAGATAACGGCAGTCGTGGATATACTCGGCTTCCAGCTGGTAGGGCTTGCCCAGCAGGCCCTGCCGCCAGAGCTCCTGGAGTTTGAGAACAAAGCCGTAGCCACAGGTGGTTGCGCCGGTCATCAGCAGGGCCTGCGAGCGCTTTTGCGCGTCCCAGAGCATGTCCGCTTCCGCGCTGGATGCTACCGAGGGAATATCGGAATAGACGTGGATATTGCGCGCCAACGCCTTGGCGCAGAATTCCGCGTGGCAGCGCGCCGGCGTCTCCACCAGCACGATGTCCGGCTGGGCCTTGTCGAGCATGGCGTCAAAGTCGTCGTAGAAGACTGCGTCCGGGAAGAGCTTGGCCATGGCGGGGTTGTCGCCGCCGGCGCCGTGGCTGTCCTCGTAGAAGAGCTCCGGCCGCAGGTCGCAGGCGGCGACGCCGACCACGCCCGGCAGGCAACGGCAGAACTGCTTGAACATGAAGCGGCCGCGATGACCAAGGCCGACGACGCTCAGTTTATACTCACGCATGCTGCAAATGCCTCCTGCTGGGGACGGTTCGTCGACTTGATCGGACGGATCGGACGGATCAGACGGATCAGACGGATCGGACGGATCGGACGACTTGATCGGTCCGATGATCTGACCGATCAGGGAGCTCAGCCACATCTTCTGCTAATGTGGCGTAGTCTTGGCGCAATGCAATCGGCGTTTATATTGACGGTGCCGTGTCGCATCATGTTGGCAAAGAGAGCCGAGAAGCAAGGAACCAGCCCATGCAAATGGATGTCCTCATTGAAAACGCGTTGTATCTGTTGGCCTTGCTCAATCCAGTCAGCAAGGTGATGTTTTTGGCGACCTACGAGCCGTCGTTGAATCGCCAGCAGATAGTCGAGTTGTCGTGGAAGTCGTCGGTTGCGGCGTTGATCATTCTCACCGTGCTGGCGGCGGCGGGGCAGATGATCCTCACGGACATCTTTCGCATCGAGCTGTATTCGCTGCGCATCACCGGCGGGCTCATACTCTTTTTCATCGGTTGGCATGCCGTACGCGAAGGGCGTTTCATGAACCGCCGGCATCAGAGCATCAAGCAGGATTTCACCGAGTTGTCGCTGGTGCCGCTGGCTGCGCCGCTGATTGCGGGGCCGGGGACCATTGCGGCGGCCATATCGTCCACGGCGGAATTTGGGCTGGGCCTGACGGCGCTGGCGCTGTTGCTGGCCGTCGCCATCAATTTTGTCTTCATGCTGTTTTCGCTGACTATCAACCACGTGTTTGAGCGCACGCATTTGTTGGGGCCGCTGATTCGCCTGACGGGACTGATCATCGCCTCCGTGGCCGTGCAGATGGTTATTACCGGTCTGCGTGATAGTAATTTGTGGTAACCCGGCGCGGATACTATCGCCTGCCAACTGCCAGAAGTGTCAGTATCCTGCTTTCACGATGTGAACCATGATTATTATTTCACTTGCGCTCTTGAGTTTTTCCGAAATAATGTTACAATCTTACCTGTACATAGCTTCAATTTTTTGATGGTAACAAATTACTAGCAACAGCAACACTACAAAGAACGGGGTGTGGCATGAACAAGAAGTTTTCCCGAGTAATAATGTTTACCCTCATTGAGCTCCTGGTGGTCATTGCCATCATCGCGATTTTGGCGGCGATGCTGTTGCCGGCTTTGAGTAAGGCCCGTGCCAAGGCTCGGGCGATCTCCTGCACCAGCAATCAGAAACAGATCGGCCTTAGTGTTGGCATGTACGCTGATGACAATGAGGACTTTTTCCCCTTCACGGGCTGGTTCAGCTCTGGCACGCCGCCGAAAAATCTGTCCATTCCGCCGCAGCAGTTGATCTATGGCTATGCGGGTGATAAGAAGATGTTCCAGTGCCCCGGTGACCCGGCTTTGGACAAGAGCAAGACCTACACCAGTCCCTATGCGATCAACGCCAGCATCTCGGTTCGTGCGAGCTACTGGTGGGAATTCGCCAACCGGCCGGATTTCCAGGATCGGAATTACAGCTACATGTTCAATGAGCGCACGCTGACGGCTGCCATGCGGCGTCTGCAGGTCGTTCAGCCCTCCAATCTCGGCTACAGCTGCGATGGCTGCATTGTTCCCAACGGCAATACCTGGGCGGTGATCAACGTCTATGACGCCAGCAGGACCGGCTGGAATATCCGCTTGGACTTCCTGCATGGCGACTACGTGAATTTCCTCTATGGCGACGGCCACTGCGGACAGGTCAAGCCCCAGGCGTGGTCTTACGTCGGCTCGGCTGCCACCGACGTGAAGTAAACGCGCCGTAAGGACTCTCGTCTGCATGCCCCCGCTGGCAGCCCCTGATGTGGTTGCCAGCGGGGGCATGATGTTTTACTGATAAGCGTTTTTGGGTGCTGTCCGCAGCGGTTTTGTGTTATATATGCGCTTGAGCGTTTGCGATTTAGCTAAGAAGTATTACCCTTTGTTAATTGTCATAAATGTGATATTTGTCTATGCAATTGAACACAACTAAGCTGGAGGTAGCAATGCCCCGACGTGCGTACCGAGTACTGGCTTTCACCCTTATTGAACTCCTGGTGGTGATTGCGATTATTGCGATTTTAGCGGCGATGTTGTTGCCGGCTTTGAGCAAGGCCCGCGCCAAGGCCCGGGCGATCTCCTGTACCAGCAATCAGAAGCAGATTGGCCTGGGCGCAGCGATGTACGCTGACGATAATACGGACTTTTTCCCCTTTACGGGCTGGTACAGTACTAACACCCCGCCCAAGAGTTTGTCCATTCCGCCGCAGCAGCTGATTTTAGGCTATACTGGTGACAAGAAGATGTTCCAGTGCCCCGGCGACCCGGCTTTGGACAAGAACAAGGCCTACACCAGCCCCTTCAACAACACCGTTCTGCCGGTGCGGACGAGTTACTGGTGGGAGTTTGCCAATCGGCCGGATTTCCCCGATAAAAATTACAGCTACGCCTTTAACGAGCGGACCCTGACAGCTGGCATGCGGCGCCTGGAAGTGAGCAAGCCTAGTAATCTCGGCTACAGTTCGGACGGCTGCATCACTCCCAGTGGTTACCGCTGGGAGCATATGAATGTCTATGATTCCAGCCGTACAGGCTGGAACATCCGCTTGGATTTCCTGCACGGCGATCAAGTCAACTTTGTTTTTGGCGATGGTCACTGTGGGCAGGTGCGCCCTCAGGCAACACGCTATGTTGGTTTTCTAGCCACGGACTGAGTGCACAACGGCTTGGTGTCCCAGCAGACACAAGAATAATCGCAAAACCGCCGGTGACGGATATGGAACGTCACCGGCGGTTTTTGTTTGCTGCTGCTGGGTGGCGCACTTCTTGGCGGTAGCATGGAGACCTAGCCGTCCGGGGAGTCACATGTGGCCCTAGGGTGGCGCAGTCCAGAGGGGAGTGGATGCCTGGCCGTCCGGGGAGTCACATATGGCCCTAGGGTGGCGCAGTCCAGAGGGGAGTGGATGCCTGGGCGGCAGTTGAACCCTCGCGTACAGCGATACAGGTGCATGGCGGGTATTGTTTCAGCCTGCTCGCACGCACCCAACGAGTTGTCGCGTATACCGATACCAGCGCCTTGACGGCAGGCAAGCAGTCGTGCGTGCGCTGCTGTCATCACGGCTTTTTGGGTGCTTCGCGGAATTCCTTTTCGGCGACATTGACCCAGCAGCAGCCGCAGCGGCAGTCCTTGCCGCGGTTGCAGGTGCCGAAGTTGTCCTGCCAAGGCAGGGGTTTGAGGGAATGATCCACAAGTGTTTGTAGCGTGGCGTATTCTGGATCGTCTTTGCTGGCGAAGGCGCTCTGTTGCCACTGGCCCCAGCCGCCGGCGGCGAGTGCCAGTGGCGCCATCAGGGCGCGGCTTTCGGCGGTATTGGCGGGATTGACCAGGCAGTGGAAGGGTTGTTTGGCGATATCGTCGCCGAAGCGCCGGGCGAGGGCGTCACGCAGGGCCTTTTCGCCGTCGGGGTCGGGCTGGCGTTGTTCAGGGCGATTGAAGGAATAGTCGCCGTAGTATTGGGCGTTGAGATCGAGCCAAGCGACGACACGGCTGAATTCGTCCGGGCTGAGTTCAACGCCGCCGTGTTTTTGGCGCAACAGAGTGGCGAGTTTGCCTGCGCGGGCGAAATAGTCGTCGGGGACGCTGCTGACGGTTTCCTTGTTCCGGTAGGCGATTTTAACCAGGCCGTCTTTGCCGACCAGGGCGTTATGGGAGCGGCTGTAGCCGTGGTCGGGTATGCCGCTGAGGTCGATATTGCCAGCCTTGCGTTGCAGGCCGTGGCAGCTAATGCAGTGGCGGTCGAGTACGGGCTGAACGCTGCGCGCGTAGCTGAAGCCGCCTTCGTACTGCGGTCCCGGCGGTGGTTGGATGGGGCGCAAGGCCACCTTGCTCTTGCCGGCGGCTTGTGGTGGTGCGCTCAGGCGGTGTTCATGGCAACCCACGCAGGAGAGATTTTCACCTGGGTGGAGGTAGATGAAGGAGCGCATGGTGAGGACGGCCAGGCCATTTTCGTCCAACGCCTGGAGCTGCAATGGCACGCCAGCGGGCGCCTGGAAGGCCGCGGCGCCGTCGTCGTCGATGGCGACCGTGCCGAGGATGCCCTTAATGATCTCGTTGTTGGCGCGGCTCAAAGCCGGTTTGGCGCGGGTGGGTTGGAGATAGATCCGGTTCACGCGCAGACTGTGAATGGGGGGCAGGGGCACTGTGCTGACGCGGACGTCCTTCACGAACATCGTACCCTGGTTGCTGGCGGGTTTATCGGGAAGAATGGACGCGAGTACGGGTGGCTTTGGCCGTGGGCGCACGGGGATGGGCGAGTAGGATGACATGCCTGGGTCGTGGTAGATCCGTTCACGGCCGCCCAGGCGATCGATCAGGTAGATACCATAGGCGCCATCGCGTTGAACGCTGCCTTCAAAGGCCAGTGGATCTTTCATGTACGCAGCTAGGAAGAGATCGTCGGTGATGGGGAAAGGACTGATGAAGGCCCCTGTGGGGCGACCTTCGGTTTCGGGGAAGGGCACGTCTGGGGTTATGCGGGTGAAAGGCGTGTCGCCATCCTGGCCCTTGCGGACGTCCACGGTGATGACCGACCCGGCCGTGTAGGAATGATGCGCCATGGCGGTGCAGACAACCAGCGGCGAGCCGGGAATCGCCAGGGTTTCGGAGGTCATGCAGGGATTGCGCGTGTAGGAGCCGTAGTAATGCGCCGTGCCAGTGCCGTCTGGCCGCATCGTCCATAGGCCCTGGTAGATCGTGTCGTGGCGGTTGATGTAGTCCCAGCGGGTGTAGACCAGTCGGCCATCGTTGAGCACGCTGGGCTCCCACTCGTTCGCTTCACCGAAGGACAGTTGGCGGATGCCGCTGCCGTCGAGCTTGCCGCGATAGACCATGTAGGCCGGCGTGTAGCGCGAGCCGTGGCAACGGCCGAAATTCTGCGAGCGGGTGGAGATGAAGACCATGTCGCCATCAGGCAGGTAGCAGGGGTCGAAGTCTTCGATGAGGACGGTGCGTCGGCCATCGGCGCCGGCCATGTCGTCTTGGCGGGTGCCGGTGACTTGCCGGACTTGATGTGTGTCGAGGTCGTATTCGTAGATGAGGAAGCGGTGCCGTTCGCGGTTGGGATTACTGCTGTCGCAGTAGGAAAAGAGCACGCGTTTGCCGTCGTAGCTAATGTCCGGATGGGTGGCGACTCCCGGCGGCAGCTTGTCCTTCAGCAGGTACTGCGGGGACGGTGCGGTCTTCCAGTTGCGCAGCAACACCAGCCCCGGCCCCGGCCGCCGATGGCGGCCGAGGTACTGATCGCACATGTGGCTGTAGCCCGGCGGGGGACTCTGGGTGATGAGGATATCGGCAAAATCCAGCGCGGGGTGCATCATGATCAGCTGTCGGCGCAGGGCGCGACAGCCGTCGACGAGCTCCGCGATGGTCAGCGCGTCGCTATCGGCTTGTGCGCGCATCGCGGTGTAGCGCTGCTGCAGCGCCGCGATGTCGTCGCGGAGCGCAGTGACGTCGCGGAGTTTTTCGAGCATGGCGACGCTTCGATCGGCGAGAGCGAAGACCTCATCGCCCTGGGCGACGGTCTTACTCGTCTTCAGGCAGCGTTGGAAGAGGTCGAGGCGGGCGGCGGGGCTGTTGTCGGCGCCGGAATTTTTGAGTTTGGTGAAGGTCGCGCGCAAGGACTGGTCGTGGGGCTTGAGGCCGTCCAAGAGCGCGATGATCGCCTGTTCTTCGAAGGCCGGATTGTCCTCTGCGAGCAGCCATTCGCGGTTGGGCTTGCCGCTGGCCTTGCCGAAGGCCTTGCATTCGTCAGCGAAATCCCGTTCGATGAGTGCCCACAATGAGCTGGCGAGGCTGGCGCGATCCAGTCCTGGCAGCACCCGGAAACGGCTGCTGCCCATGCGGCGGCCGGAGAGCGCGATGCCTACGCACGCCTGGAGTTTGACGAAGTCACGGCCGTGTTCCTTCTCAAGCGCCTGGAGATCAAAGAAGAGGCGGCTTTCGGCGTGGGCGAAAAAGCCGGTCTTAAAGGCCTTCTCGCCGATCTGCAGGGGCTTGCCATCGCCGTCTTCATTGAGGCGTACCCGTTGCCAGCCGACCTTGGCTTGCGTGGGCGTGCATTGAGTGAGGGGCAGGGCGCCACCAGCGCTGTCGATGAGCACGGGGTCGCACCAAGCGGCGTGGTCGCAGTTGATGTTGTCGCCGCCGTCGTCGGCGATCAGCCAGAACTGCGTGTAGGCGCTGATATCGACGTCGATTGCCAGAGCCGGGTCTTTGCCCAGAACGACTGGGCTGGTGAAGGACGCCGCCGTCGCCGGCGCGGCCATTTCGTGCAGGCGCTGGCGAGTCGCGAGCATCGTCGCCGCCCAGCTGTCCCGCAGCTGGTAGCATGCGGCGGCTTCCAGCTCGTTGGCGTGGCTGACGGCAAGGCCGCAGATCAGGCCGGCGCTGGCAAGGATTACACGCAGGGGCAAGGCAGGGCAAAAACGAGTCATGGCAAGTGTCCCTATGCAAGCAGGAGAGCTGTGGTTTCCTTGACACTAGGTGTGCGGTTGTTCGTCTTTGGCGATGTGCGGAATCGGCACTTAGAAATGACGCTCAGGCGAGCGGATAATTAAGCAAGATAGGAAGCATTCCACCTATTGCAAGCAGAAACACGCCCTGCCGGCCAGGAAATGAAGTAGACACCAAACTCGAGGGATGAAAACGCCAGCGCCGCTCGGCTGACTTCGCTACGCTCGGCAACGCCGGCGGTGGCAACGGTGGCGGGGGTGTGGTCATGGTAGAAGGTCGTCGATGGTGTAACCGAAGAGCTGCAGTTTGGTGCGGAGCTGTGCGTCCAGGCGTGGCAAGTCGGCCGGGTAGACGGAAATGAGTCGTTTACCTTCTTGCTGGTAAAGGGTCTGCTTTTTGTACATGCTCATTTTGTACTGTGGCGTGCTCAGCCCCCAGTATTCAATGTACACATCGACTTCGGGCAGATAGAAATCCGGGCGGATTTGGAATTCGCCGATGATGCGAAATTTGGCGTCGTAGCGGTAGGTGATGCCGCGGGTAGTCAGCCAGTCGGCGATGCGGCGCTCGCCTTGGGATTGCACTACGGTGCCATCCTGGGTGGCGATGGTCTTGTTCAGCTCTACCTTCACCTCGAAATTGCGCCGTTGCAGGAAGACCTCGTCGAAACAGCGGTCGCAATATGGGCGTTGGAAGGCCTGTTGGGAGCGGGCAAATTCGTCGGCCGTGAGCACGCTGTGGCAGCGTTGACAGTAGTGGATGCTGCTTGCGGCCGCGATGCGCAGCGCCTCGTCGATAAATGTGGCGGCGGCTGCTGCGTCCCGGCGAATGTAGTCTTTTTCGGCCGGGTTGGTGGCCATGTCGCGCAAATCTGCCAGGTAGCAGCTGGCCGCAGTGCCGTAGGCCTTCAGGGCTTTGATGGCGTATTGGCGCGTTTGCGTATGTGGATCGCAACGCGCGATTGGGCCCAACGCGGTGACGGCCGCGTGCTTATCCACGCCCAGCCAGGCCAGTTTACCCAAGGCTGATGCCGCTAGCCGGCGCACGTTGGCAGATGATGAGCGCAGCATGGCCAGTAGTTCGCCGAAGGCCGCGGTTTCGCCGTCGCGGCCGATTGCGACGGCCCGATCGGACAGGCGTTTTTCAAGCTGCCTGTCCATCGGGTTTTTCATGGCGCCAGCCTTCTCATGGCTTCTATCACTTATGCGACGGTGGCGTTTTCTGTGGGTTCTTGCTGTTTGTCGAGGAAGGCGATGCAGTCCTGGACGCGGATCAGGGCGGTATTCTGGCCGGGGGCGCCGTCGCGTTTTTTGCTGATAATGTCGTAGATGAACGAGCTGAGGCGCTCGGAGACGACCTGGTAGCTAGTGACCGTCGCCTGGCTTGGATCGAGTATCTTGTTACCTTGGGCGGTGAGGCTATCGTGGGTGGTGATTTCCTTGACCTGGATGGCCTTGGCGTAAGAGATGCCGTCTTGCCCTTTGCTACGTATGACGAGGTAGTCCTCGGGGCTGCAGACGAAGACCTGCAGGAGCGTGTCATCGCTGTTCCAGCCGCCTTTGAAAGGCTGGTTCTTTTTGCCGGGCAGCTTTTTGCCGATGTTGCTGACGGCATTGACGTTGCCGCTGGCGTAGCACTGCAACAGCTGGTACTTGCTCTTGCGGTGTTCCTGAGTGAGCTGCAGGGCGGCAACGGGCACCGGGTCGCTGACGATTTTGCCGAACTGTCGGTCGCCATCGGGAAGGAAGCTCAGGGTGCCCCAGTTTCTGGTATCGCTCTTTGGCGGCTGAACGAGGGCAACGCTGCCCGTGAGTTCGGTAAGGCGGGGCGCATCAGGCAACGTCGCGGTGGCCGGTGCCGGCGCTTTGGCGGGCTGGGGGTGCAGCTGTTGCTGGTTGCGCATTTTCTGCAGGATGAAAGATGTGATGTCGCCGTTTATCAGCAGTCGGGTGCTGTTGCCGGCGCGGACGAAAAGACGGGTGCCGCCGTGAAAGATTGGCGTGCTGGCGGCTTTGACGACGACTTCGCAGAAGACCCGCTGGTTGGAGGAGTCAGCCGGATCATCGACTTTGTAAAAACGGACGGTCACCAGGGAATTGGCGAAGTCGCCGAGGACGGTGCTGATGGCGTTGCGGAGCTTCAGTTCATAGCCGTCGGTGCTGGTCTTGTACTGGCCATTGTATTGGTCGTTCCAGTCTTCATTCAGTTTCGGCAGGTCGCCTTCAATGCCGCAGACGTCGCCACTGTCAGTGACACCGATGAAGAGCGAGCCGCCTTGGGAGTTCATAAAACTGGCGATGGTCCGCATGATGGTTCCGCGAAGCTGCTTGTCAAAAATGGATTGGTGCCTGCTGGCGGCTGGGGGATTTTTGTCGCGGGGTGGGAAGACGATGGTGCTTTTGAATTCACGCCGTTCGTCTTCGCGGCCGAAGTCGGTACTTTCGGCCTGGCGGATTTTCTGGATGTCAGACAGGCGCGTGCCGGGGTACTGCAGGCAGAGCCAGCCTTCCGGGGTGATCTCGCCGATTTCCAGGCGGATGCTGTCCGTGTTGGGTGCCGCGTCGTCATTTTCCAGGTAGAAGCGGTGCCAGAAACCGCGTGTTTTGTCAACTAGCTGGAGGTACTGGCGATTATTTTCATCGGGCTTCACCTTGCGGATGGTGAAATCATACTTTTGCCCGACTTTGAAATTGGCGCCGACGATGGCGGCGTGGCGGTTCTCGACGAGGGTCAGATAACTCTTTCTGATATCTTGGACGACGAGGGACAATTTGTCACCAAGCCTAAGTTCCGTGGCTGATTCGTGGTTGTAGTGTTCGATGCCGTTGGCGATGTCCTTCAGGGTGTATTTGCCCGTGCTGTCCTTGCCGATGACGGCGAATTCGTAGGTGAAGCCAGGCACGTAGATCAGCGGCAGCAACCAGGCGCGGTCCTGGACTAGTTTCGGGAATTGCTCGTCCTGGTCGAGGCGATTGGGTATGAGGTCTTTGACCAGGCAGCGGATCTTTTTGGGGAATCGTTCTGGCGGCATGGCGATTTGGCAGGGATAGGCCTTGACGCGAAAGGAGAAGTGGGGGAAGCCGGGCAGGGTGTTCTCGCCGTTGTATTTCAGATAGATGAAGACATTGCCATTGTCTTCTTCTTCTAGGCCGGCAGAGTCAAAATCGTAAAACTGATTAATTGCGAAGGTGCCCATAGTCTTCCTTTCATCTCCCTTGCTCGTGACAATGCAGCGCCATGCGTGGCGAGCTGCGCCGGTACTGTAGCCACGTCAGCACAAAGCGCAAGGATGATGGGAACTGGGCGTGGACAATTGGTAATCGGTCAGTGAGTTCCATTGCGCCTTTGGCCCCAGTCAGCTTCGCCGACTGGGGCCAAAGGCGCCGAGGAACACGAACACAAATGGCGCGTTACCCAGGGCGACGCGCGCCTTCGGCGCAGCTTGCCCTGGGCTGGTATGTTTCGCGCTTTCAGCGCTGCTGCCGCTTCGCGGCCGGAGCTTCAGGCGCCTTTGCCTCCGCCTGGGGCTCCACGGCTGAATTATTTATCACTCCTATGAAACCCGCTGCCGCGAAGGTCGGCGGAAATCAAGGTCCAATGGCTGGGCGGCGACTGGCCGTGTGTTTCCGGCACATTATCCCCGGTGTTTTCCCCAACGAGGTGGTTACTCCCATGAAACCCGCTGCCGTGAAGGTCAGCGGTAATCAAGGTCGAATGGCTGGGCGGCGACTGGCCGTGGGTTTCCGGCACATTGTCCCCGGTGTTTTCCCCAACGAGGTGTATACTGACCGAGTACCTTTTCGCGTCGTCGGGCAGTCATTGATACGCCGTTATTGCCAGCGCCGCTCACCTACGCACAAGAGGGACATGACTCAGGTGCAATATCGCTCGCCGCCGCGATAAAGCGGGCATCTGAGCGACGCGATCGGTTCACCAGAACTCACAACGATGAATACCCAAATCACACGAACAAGACAGCTCAAATCATACTGATCCACAATTTACTGTTATTCGGCGTTTTTTTTGCTTGTCAATGGGCGATTTTTTGACTATTTTTCCTGCGGTTCTTGAAATCAGCCCCCCCACCGTAGGGGGCCCCCATCCTATGGTCGCGCGCGCGAAGCGGGCTGTGCTTAAGCCGTGGTCCACACGGTATCAATGACTCCTATGAAACCCGCTGCCGCGAAGGTCAGCGGTAATCATGGTCGCGCGCGCGAAGCGGGCTGTGCTTAAGCCGTGGTCCACACGGTATCAATGACTCCTATGAAACCCGCTGCCGCGAAGGTCAGCGGTAATCATGGTCGAATGGCTGGGCGGCGGTTGGCCGTGGGTTTCCGGCAAATTGTCCCCGGTGAATTCCCAGCCGGGGTGGTTACTCCTATGAAACCCGCTGCCGCGAAGGTCAGCGGTAATCAAGGTCGAATGGTTGGGCGGCGGTTGGCCGTGGGTTTCCGGCAAATTGTCCCCGGTGAATTCCCTGCCGGGGTGGTTACTCCTATGAAACCCGCTGCCGCGAAGGTCAGCGGTAATCAAGGTCGAATGGCTGGGCGGCGGTTGGCCGTGGGTTTTCGGCAAATTGTCCCCGGTGAATTCCCAGCCGGGGTGGTTACTCCTATGAAACCCGCTGCCGCGAAGGTCAGCGGTAATCAAGGTCGAATGGTTGGGCGGCGGTTGGCCGTGGGTTTCCGGCAAATTGTCCCCGGTGAATTCCCTGCCGGGGTGGTTACTCCTATGAAACCCGCTGCCGCGAAGGTCAGCGGTAATCAAGGTCGAATGGCTGGGCGGCGGTTGGCCGTGGGTTTTCGGCAAATTGTCCCCGGTGAATTCCCTGCCGGGGTGGTTACTGACCGATTGCCCAGCGGCGTACTGGGGGCTAGACGCGCAGGAGGCCCAGCGAGACTGCATGTGTTTCAGCAGCCACGCAGCGCGGCGAGCACTTTCTGCAGGTCAGCGAGTAGATCGGGTGTGGGCGGCTGGAGGTGATTGGCGGCGTAGTCCAGGCCGAGTTTGTCCCATTTGCTGCGTCCCATCTCGTGGTATGGCAGCAGTTCCATGCGCTCGATGTTGAGGCCGGCGACCAACGCGGCTAGGTCGCGCATGGCCTCCGGGCTGTCATTAAGGCCTTTGGCGACGACTTGGCGGACCCACACGGGGCGCTGACTCGCGCGGAAATCCGCAATGAGCTGCAATAGTGTCGAAAAGGCGTCGCGGCCGGTGACGGCCTGCCACAACTCGGCGTTGGCGGCTTTGATGTCAAGGATGACGATGTCCGCCAGGTCGGTGGCCTGCCGGCAGACGTCGTTCCAGACGCCGCCACCGGTGTCGATGGCGCTGTGCACGCCGAGGCGTTGGCATTCGCGCAGGATTTCCAGGCAGAACGCCGCCTGCAGCAGTGGTTCGCCGCCGGAGAGGGTGACGCCGCCACGGCGGCCGAAGTAGGGCATGAAGCGCCGGATGCGCTGGCTGATGTCTGCGACGCTGGTCGGCTGCCCGGCGGCGGTTTCCCAAGTGTCGGGGTTATGGCAGTAGCAGCAGCGTAGCGGGCAGCCCTGCAGGAAGATGACCAGGCGCAGCCCGGGGCCGTCCAGGGCGCCGAGGGTCTCGTAGGAATGGACGTGGCCGCTTGTCATCAAGGATGCCTTTCGGAGGACTGGTTGGCGGGCTTTTTGCTTTAATATCGCAGTTGGCCGTTGCCGCGGACCTGCCATTTGTAGGTGGTAAGTTCGCGAGGGCCGACGGGGCCTCGCGCGTGCAAGCGGCCGGTGCTGATGCCGACGACGGCGCCCATGCCGTAGTCGCCACCGCCGGAGAGCCGCGTGGAGGCGTTGACCAGCACAGACGCCGAGTCCACCCGCTCCAGGAAGAGCTTGGCTGCCTGCAAATCTCTGGTGACGATGCCGTCCGTATGACCCGACCCGTGGCGGTTGATGTGGGCGATGGCAGCGTCCAGGCCGTCGACGACCCGGATGGCGAGGATGGCATCGAGGTACTCCGTATCCCAATCGGCGGGCACTGCCGGCTTGAGTTCGGGCAGAATGCGCCGGCAACGAGCGCAGCCGCGCAGTTCGACGCCTTTGTCCTGTAGGGCCCGGGCGATTGCGGGCAGTAGGGTTTTGGCGCCGGCGCGGTCGATCAGCAGTGTTTCGAGGGCATTACAGACTTCGACGCGCTGGCATTTCGAGTTGACGGTCAGGGCTACGGCCATGGCCGGGTCGGCGTCGGCGGCGAGATAAAGATGACAGATGCCGTCGTAATGCTTGATGACTGGTATGCGGCTTTGGCTACTGACTGCACGAATGAGCTCTTTGCCACCGCGCGGGATGATGACGTCGACGTAGCGATCCAGGCGCAGAAGCTCACGCACGGCCTGGCGATCGGGACAGGACGGCATCTGCACGGCATTGGCCGGCAGGCCCTGTGCGGCGATGGCGTCCTGCATCAGTGACACCAGCAGCGCGTTGCTCCGCCAGGCTTCGGAACCGCCGCGAAGGATGACCGCGTTGCCGCTTTTCAAGGCCACTGCCGCCGCGTCCGTGGTCACATTGGGCCGCGCTTCGTAGATGATGCCGATGACCCCCAGGGGCACGGACACTCGGCTGACTTCCAAACCCGACGGCTCGGTATGCCCTTCCAGGACAATGCCCAGTGGGTCCGGCAAGCGCGCCGCCTCACGTAGGCGATCGACCATGTAGGCGAAGATTTTCTCCGTGATTTGCAGGCGCTTGAGGAATGCCTGGTCGGCGTGCGCCGCAGCGGCCGCGCGGAGGTCGTCCTCATTCGCCGCCATGACGGCGTCATGCGCCGCCGCCAGATTCGCGGCCATGCCCTCGATCGCCGCCTGGCGGACGGTCGCCGCCGCGGCGCCGAGCTCGCGTGACGCGGCGCGCGCATTGCGGCCAATCTCCATCATCTGCTGTTTGATGCTTGCCATACGCTGCGCTCCGTGGTGCTGTGGCTAACGTTACAGCTGCTTGTGGTAGGTGCGGCTGATGACCTCTTCTTGCTGTTTGCGGCTCAGCGCGGAAAAATTGACGGCGTAGCCGGAAACGCGGATGGTCAGGTTGGGGTATTTCTCCGGGTTGTCCATGGCGTCGATGAGCTTCTCGCGATTGAGCACATTGACATTGAGATGGTGTGCTTTTTGCGAGAAATAGCCGTTGAGGAGGGCGACCAAGTTGTCCTGCTGATCTTTGAGCTCACGCCCGAGGGTCTCCGGCACGATGCTGAAGGTATTGGAGATGCCGTCACGGCAAGAGTCGTAACAGAGCTTGGCGGTGGAGTTCAGCGAGGCTAGCGCGCCGCATTTGTCCCGCCGGTGCATGGGATTGGCGCCGGGCGCGAAAGGCTCGCCTTTTTTGCGGCCGTCGGGCGTGCTGCCGGTTTTTTTGCCATACACCACATTGGAGGTGATGGTGAGGATGGATAGCGTGTGCTCGGCGCCGCGGTAGGTCGGCGTCTTGCGCAGTTCGCCGATCAGCTCGTCGCAGAGCTCGCGAGCGATGCTGTCGGCGCGGTCGTCGTCATTGCCGTAGGCGGGGAAATCGCCCTCGGTCTTGAAGTCCGTGACCAAGCCGCGTTCGTCCTTGATGGGCGTCACTCGCGCGTACTTGATGGCGCTGAAGGAATCCGTCGTGACCGACAAGCCCGCGGCGCCGAAAGACATGAAGCGCTCGACCTGTGTGTCGTGCAGCGCCATCTGGATTTTCTCGTAAGCGTACTTGTCGTGCATGAAATGGATGACATTCATGGTGTTGACGTAGAGGCGCGACAGCCACTCGAGGTAGCGTTGGTAGCGCCGGCGGACGTCGTCGAAGTCCAGCACGCCGTCGCCGATGACCTCGCCGACCGGGCCGATCTGCTCGCCGCTGACTTCGTCGCGCCCGCCATTCAAGGCCATCAGCATGACTTTCGCCAGGTTGCAGCGCGCGCCGAAGAACTGCATCTGCTTGCCGACTTTGGCGGCGGAAACGCAGCAGGCGATGGCGTAGTCGTCGCCAAAACGCTCGCGCATGAGATCGTCATTTTCGTACTGCAGCGAGTCGGTCTCAATGGACAGCTTGGCGCAGAAGTCCTTGAAGGGCGCCGGGAGTTTCTCGGCCCACAGCACGGTCAAATTCGGTTCGGGAGCGGCGCCGAGGGTGCGCAGGGTGTTGAGAAAACGGTACGAGCTCTTGGTCACCAACGTGCGGCCATCAATGCCCATGCCGCCGATGGCTTCCGTGATCCACATGGGGTCGCCAGCAAACAGCTCGTTGTAGTCCGGTGTGCGCAGCTGCCGCGCCATGCGCAGCTTCAGCACAAAGTCGTCGATGATTTCCTGCGCGCCGCTTTCATCCAGCTCGCCGGCGGCGATATCGCGCTCGAAGTAGATATCAAGGAAGCTGCTGACGCGCCCGAGCGACATCGCGGCGCCATTCTGCTCCTTGATCGCCGCCAGGTAGGCGAAGTACAGCCACTGCGTGGCTTCGCGGGCGGTGCGGGCCGGGTCGGCGATGTCGTAGCCGTAGGCGGCGGCCATCTCCTTGAGCTTGCCTAGGAAATTGATGTGCCGGTACACTTCCTCGCTGAGGCGGATGGTCTCTTCGTCCATATTGCCCTGGCCGAGGGCGAGTTTGTCGGCCTCTTTTTGTTTGATGAGCGCATCGACGCCGTAGAGCGGCACGCGGCGGTAGTCGCCGATGATGCGGCCGCGGCCGTAGGCGTCGGGCAGGCCGGTGATGACGCCACTGCGGCGAACCGCGCGCATTTCGGGCGTGTAGACGCGGAAGACGCCGTCGTTGTGGGTCGTGCGATACTGGAAATGTTCCAGGACCTTCGGTGACAGCTCAAAGCCGTAGCCTTCGCAGGCCTGCTCGGCCATGCGGATGCCGCCGAAGGGATTGACGCCGCGCTTCAAGGGCCGGTTGGTCTGCAAGCCGACAATCAGCTCCTGATCTTTGTCCAAATATCCCGGCGAATAATTGAGTAGCGACGACACGGTCGTGGTGTCGATGTCAATGACGCCACCGAGCTCCTGCTCCAGCCGCTTGAGCCGTTCGTACTTGGCGTTTAGCGCAGTCGTGCGCGCTGTCGGCCCGGCCAGAAACGCGTCGTCGCCGTCGTAGGGGCGGACGTTGCTTTGGATGAAATCACGGACGTCGATAGTCTGCTGCCAGTTGCCGGGGGTGAACTCTGCCTTGCTCATGATCAGGGCCTCCTTTGCTGCCGCCGCTGGCTTGCGCCACCGGCTTTGCCTTGCCGCCCCGGCATAAAAAAACGCCTGGGCGAAATGTCACTTTCAGCCCAGGCGGTCGGCATTGCTCGGATTGTCTTTCCCTTGTGGTTCGTCCACATTTCCGCCAGTCAAGACAACACCATAAGATAATGCCGGGACCCGGCAGAGCAAATGCCCCAGGTCGCGGCGGTGGCGGAAAGAGACCAAATCACCGCGCGGCGGTTGCGGCGCTGGCACCGAGGGTTTACATTACGCCCTCGCGATTTTTCCGCGTTGCGGGCGATTAGCTCAGTTGGTTAGAGCGTCACGTTTACACCGTGAGTGTCGGGGGTTCGAGTCCCTCATCGCCCACCATTTTCCCCCACCTGACGGGGGGCTTTGCCCGCGCCATCTCTCTCGCCTTGTTCAGCGCGGGCCGGTCACGCCGGCCAAGCTGGGTATCATGGATGCCGTATCCGTTTTGGCGTTCTTGTCTGGCATTGGGGGCAGCACGGCGTAAATCTGCTTCATAGCCTCGAAGACCTCCGTGAAAGTCTGTGGGCGTTCTTCGGGATTCTGGCGGATCATTTTCTCCATGAGCAGGGCCAGGTCCGGGAAAATTCCCTCCAGCTTGGCGGCGCTGCTCACGCGGAGTTTTGACACGTGGCGTTTGGCTAGCGACTGCAGTTCGTCGGCGTCGTAGTAAGTCCGGCCGGTAAGGGCATGAAACATCACCATGCCCAAGCTGTAGAGTTCGCTGTACGCATCTTCGCTGTTGCCGAGGAGGCGTTCTGGCGGCAGGTAATAGGGCGAACCCGAGATAAATTCATCCGTCGGGTTGAAAGCTTGCTCCCGGGAGATGCAGAGCCCGAAGTCAAGCAACACGGCGTAGCCATTGGGATTGAGGATGATATTTTCGGGCTTGAGGTCGCGGAACAGAAAACCCCGCGCGTAGATGTGCTGCTCTGCCGCCAAGATATGCAGAGCCATGGGCACGACCTCCTGTACCGGTAGCTGGTTCAGGCGCTCAATCCTCTTGTCAAGACGCTCGCCGCTGATGTAGTCCATTACGGTGAAGTACTCGTCGTCGGCAAAACCGCTGTCTAGGCAGCTGGCAATGAACTCGTTTTCCCGGAAATTGGCACTGACAGCTGCCTCGTTCAGCAACGCATGGATGTTCGGCGGGTTGCTGCGTTCTTGCCGCGACAGCACTTTCACCGCCAGCAAATGCTCAGGAAAATTCAGCGACACGGCCTTGTACACGCTGCCCATGCCGCCACCGCCAGCGGGTTCGTACAGGAAGTAGTCGGCGATCTTCTTGGGGGCAAAAAAGGGCGTGTCGCAATGCGGGCAGTTCTGGAGCTGCAAGGGCCGCATCTCACTGATGGATAGCTTCTTCTTGCAGGAGGAACAGGGCAGCTGCCCTTTGTCCCAGCAGCGGTTGAGATATTTGGCCGACGGCATGCCGCTCTGGTCGGTCTTACTCTTGCTGAATAATGCGCCTATGCCCATGTCGAGATTCCTCCCAAACTAGTTGCGGGAAACAGATATGTGTCAAACATATACGACAACAAGGCAACCGCAAGCCCAACACGGTTGTTTGCGGCGGCAATACGTAATCGGTCAGTACCCCCCCCCGGTGGGGAAAACACCGGGGACAATTTGCAGGAAACCCACGGCCAACCGCCGCCCAGCCATCCGACCTTGATTTCCTCCGACCTTTGCGGCAGCGTGTTTCATAGGAGTAACCACCCCGGTGGGGATAACACCGGGGATATTGTGCAGGAAACCCACGGCCAACCACCGCCCAACCATCCGACCTTGATTTCCGCCGACCTTTGCGGCAGCGGAGTTATAGCGGGCCCAGAGTAGCAGCGGCTTCCTGCCGCTGTGCGCACGGCTCGTGCGGCGGGGGAGACGGGCCGGGTACGGTCGGCGTGGGTGGCTGGTGCGGGAAATGAGCCGTCTTGTCGGAGTGGGCGAGACGCCCACTCCACTGCCGCGAGACGTGATCGGTAAGTAACCATGATCATTGTAAATATTGTCGGTTGTCGTTTCTATTATCGAAGGATGCGCCCTGCTCAAAAAGAAAAAAAACAAAAAAAACGATGGTGGGGCACGAAAGAACGGGAAAGAAGTTTGCTTTTTGTTTTTTGGCTATGACATTTCTAGTTGTTCACAGCTGTAATTTTCACCAGTGAGTACTGCTCATTTTATGAGTCCCAAGTCAATCAGAGAGGAGCGTCGTCCTATGAAACACCAAAAAACCAGCGGCATGTTACGGGGGGCGTGGTTGGTTCTGCTGTTGATCTTTGTTTCCGGAGGCCTACACGCCTGGCAGGTGGATGTCTTTGTGAATGGCTCCACCGAGGGGGCGACAATGTCCTTTGGCGAGGGCGAGGCGGACATGAAGCCCATGCCGCCATTTAGCGGTATGTACGGCGTGGTGGATGTCTATCTGGCGAATCCTGACAAAGTATATCCGGCGGGTATCTCTGCGGCTATACAGGATTTCTACAATCGCCTGAGCGTGGACATCAAGGCCAGTGCTACTCGTGTTGACAACCGCTGGGTGCTGGTTGCCGGCAGCAATGCCCGCCTCACCTGGACCGCCGTGGAAGGCGCCATTCCCGCAGACTTCAACATTGCCTGGACCGAGAAGGGCGAAAACAAAGTCGAGGCAGTTGTAGCTGGCGCCACCTTCAGCGTCAAAGCCGGCATCACCTACACCTTGGGCGTAGGCGTGGGTACTGCAGATATTCAGACCGACCCCAACAACCCGAACCAGATGGTTGGCAAAGACGAACAAGGCAACTTGGAACCCGCCATCATCACCTTGACCATGCCGTCGGTTGCCGCCGTGACGTCCTACACCATTAGCATTAACCTCAATGCCGGCACGACCCTCCTGGCTTTCCCCGTCTACGAGGCCGGCGTGCTCACCAAGTACAAAGCCAACAACGGCACCGAAATCCTTCCCGCCGGCATCGCCGCTGCTGCCGCCTGGATCATTGAAGTTGTTGCCCCCGGTTATGATGTGGCCCTCGCCTGGGATGTCACTGACCCCAATGTGCTCATCGCCACCCTGACCAAAAACAACACCCGGGCCGACGGCGATTGGCTGCTCTCCGCACAACCCACCAAAACCGGCATCGCACCACTGTCCGCCAATACGACGCTGACAAAAGTTGACGGCACCGATCCTACCGCCGAAGAACTCCTCGGCAACCTCATCGCCATCATCCAGCAACTCGGAACCCTCGATTTCGATAGCAACGGGGTTGTTGATTTGGACGACGCTACGTACCTTTACAACTACGCTGCCGGCGGCATGGATCCCTATGCAACTGCAGAAGACCTCATGGCCTTTACTACTGCTGAGGCGACGGTGGCGGCAGCTCAAACTGCTTTGGATTTCTTCCGGAACAACCTTTCTGAACTCTATTTTGATGGTACGGACGAACAGGTCGGTGTTTTACTTGATAATGCGACCTACTTCTACAATTTTGCTAGTGGTAATTTTGATGAGTATGCCACAGGAGCAGACCTAAAAGCGTTCTCAACAGCGGCTGCAACGGATGCATTGGCTGAAGAAGCCCTAGCTACCATGCGCGAGTTTCTTGAAAACGCCAGATAATCCACAACCATCATTATATATAGGGTAAAAGAAACTCGCATTCCTCGAAAGGAAAAGTCATTATGAGCAGTATTATTATCACAAAAACGATCAAGCCGCTGCTGGTGTGTTTTTGTTCTTTGTTCCTGCTGGGCACTCTTTCAGCTCAGGTAGCCACCCAGGTGTTTGATATCCGTTTCACCTATCCGCGGGCTTGTGTTCTTGGTACAGCCAATGCCAAGGGCATGCTGGAAATTAATGTCAACACCGGCGCAGATATCAATATGCAGAATATCACCCTGCTTATTACTCTTCCGGCTGGTGTGAGCATACCAGATACGGCTGCAGACGTGACACTAAATCCCAGTGTTATCGAGGCGACATCATTGACTAAATCGACAAAAACAATTACCGCCGATGGTAAGTTGCGTATTTACATTCCTGGGCAACCGACTGCCCCGGCGGTATTGAAAAGTAGTGCCGATCAGCTTTTGGCCACGGTTTTATTTACCATGGATGCGACCTTGGCGGGTACAACGGTCAACATGGCGTTCACTGTTCAGGCTTTGGTTGGTAACGACGGCACTTACACCATTACCAAAGATAATTACTTAGACGAAGCGCCTGCCGCTGTTTCCATACCCGTCTTTACCCAGCGCGTAGCTGACAATGGCGATATCTTCATTCGCAAGGGCGCTGAGACCAGCAAGGTGTATACCCTGACTTCTACGGGTGGTGATGCTAGCAAGCCGGTGACCTACGCGATTACGACTCAGCCGACCAAAGGCACAGTGGAAATTGTTGGCGATCAGGCCACCTACACTGTTACGGATACCGAGACTGAATTCTACGATGACGCCGCTGATACTTTTCAGTTCACGGCTACCGATGAAACCACGGGCACCAGCGCGCCGGCGACAGTGACCGTAAGCTACCGCGCCAACCCGCCGGCGGTGATTACCGCTCTTGACGGCCAGCCGGCGCTTGGCAGCACGTTGACTGTTCCCGAAGTGGATGGCAATGGCGATGCCAGCTCTTTCACCCTGGGTATCAACGCCACTGATGATCCTAGCGTCACCCCCGATCGCATCAAGGAGATCGTTTGGTCCGTAGCCTATGGCGACGAGTCCAACGCTTGGACTATTGTTGGACAGGATGCTCCGTATGATCCCATGCATCCCTCGCAGGACAGCACTATCACCCTCACTCTCCCGGGTTATGACACCATCACTGGTTCGCCCCGTCCGGCAGACAAAGACTTTACCGTGACGGTTACGGTGACCGACGCTCTTGACGCGACCTCCACGGCAACGTGGACGGTCAAGGTCACTGACGTCGATCGCCCGCAAGGCGCACCGCAGTCCATTGACAGCTTTACCCCCACAGCGCCGGTCACTGGCGATGACATCACCGTCAACTACACCGGCGCCGCTGCCGCGGACCCCGATGGCGATGCCATCACGTACCGAGTCAACTGGAATTCCGGCGCAAAATTCTTTGCAGGGGAAACCCTGACCAGTGACAACACACTGAAGGGCGAGACCTGGACGGCGTCGGTGGTGTCAGTGACGGCCCCCTACGGTGCCGATGTTGCTTCTGCCCCCGTAACCGACACTGTCACCATTGGCAACACCGCACCCGTGGTTACTGATGGCAGCATGTTCATCCGCAAGGGCGCCGAGACCGAGAAGACTTTTACCTTGACGGCCACCGACGCCGACCCAGCCGATGCCTTTACTTACGCTATTGTCACGGCGCCTACCAAGGGCACCGTGGTACTAGCCGACAACGTGGTGACCTACACCGTCACCGATCCCACCCAGGAATTCTATGGTGCGAATGCGGACACATTTACTTTCACGGCCAATGACGGCACAGACGACAGTACCGAGGCCACCGTAACGGTCACCTATCGCGAGAATCCCCCGGCGGACATCGTCGCGATGGACGGCCAGCCGGCTCTTGCCAGCGTGGTTGAAGTAGACGAAGTCGACACTGACGGCAATCCGAGTGTCTTCACCTTGGGCATTAACGCTACGGACAGCGACATTGTTGTGCCTTTTGGCGTTAGAAAAATCGCTTGGGCGGTAACGGGCGCTGACTGGACCATTAGCGCACCGAGCACCGACTATACCGACGTGCCCACTCAGGACAACACGGTGAGTATTACCCTGCCGGGCTATGAGACTATCGCCGGTGCAGGCCGCCCCGAGAATCAGGATTTCACCGTCACTGTTACGGTGTGGGATGCCATGGATGTCGAGTCAAGCGCCACGTGGACCATCCGCGTCAACGATGTCGATCGCCCCGCCAGCGCCCCGACCACACTTGAGATCCTCGTGGACGGCGCGGCCATCGCCGAAGGCGGCGAAGCCATGGTCGCCCAAGCCATTACACTCAACGCCGACGGCGCCGTTGATCCCGATGGCGACGTTGTCACGGGCTATGACTTCGCTTGGGCCAATGACAAGACTGACGCTACGGACATCGCGGCTCGCGCCAAAGGCGAGACCTGGACCGTCACTGCGAAGGCCAAGACCACGGTGTACGGCGCTGAAGTCATCTCCACCGAAAACAGCACGACGAGCGTCGTCATTGTCAATACCCCGCCGGTGTTGGCTTTGGTTGCGCCGCTGCCATGGACTGGTGCCACTGCGCTGCTCGAAGACTGCGCCACTACTACGCTGCCGCTTTTAGACTTTGTGGCGCCCGCAGATGACGACGTTGCCGACCTCGAAGCCGGCCGCAGCTACACCGTTGCTTTTACCCAAACGGACGATGGCTCGCTGACCTACGATCCGACGCAGAAGACTGTGGCCTTCACCCCGGCCTTGGACTTCTATGGTGATGTCACCTTCACTGTTACCGCCAATGACGGCACGGCCGACTCGGCGCCGGTTAACGTGACCTTCACCGTCCTCCCGGTCAACGACGCACCAGTCGTCGCGGTAACCGACTTTTACGCCATTCCGGATGACTGCACTGGCCTGCCGGCAGACCTTATCTTCAACGTCTTGATGGGCGGTGGCGCCGACCCGGAAGATGCCCAGAGTCTTATCGCAGCCAGCGTGGTCAGTTTTACTGATGCCGATGGCATCCTCGCTGCTCAGCCGACCATCGCGTTTGCTGGCCATACGGTCACGGTGACCTATACACTCCTTGAAACTGCCAAGGACAAGATGGGCTCTGAGGCGGTCATTACCTTCACTGTGCAGGATGACGGTGGGGTTGCCAACGGCGGTGTCGATACCAGCGCCGTCACCGAACTGAAAATTGTCTTGGGCGCCACGCCGTGGTACCCGCTCTACGAGTTGACTGACGCCAAGCTCGCCGAGAATCCCGCTTTCGCCACCTACACCAGCTATGTGGTCAGGATCAAGGACGGTAACACCGTTCTAGCCCAAAACACTCTCAAGGACGGCGACCGGGTCTTCACACCCGCGAAGTACTTCACTTCCGACGTGGCTTGCGCTGGACTGTTGCCCTCGGCGACTGCCGGGGAGAACAAGCAGTACACTGTGGAAATTCATCCCCGCGACAAGAATGGCGTGAAAGAGGACATCGTTCTTCAAGACACGGTACTGGTGCCCTTCTACGCCGCGCCGACGGCGGCGGAATTCACCAATGTCGATGCTGCTGGCGTGATCACGCCAGCTGGCAACACCGTGACCTTTGATATTAATGCGCCATTGGCATCAACCTACACGCTGAAAGTGTCCTCGGTTCTCCTCGGGGCTGCTTCCAAGAAGCTGGTGTTCGAACGTAATAACGTGAAATTCCAGCCAAGGGCTGACGGCATGATCATTCCGGTGGCAACTGCGAAAGGCGAATTCTTGACGCCTGGCGAGTATATCGCCGATTTGAGCAGTGCCAACCCCGCCGGCGCCAGCGCCGCGGTACTTGCCTCTGCTACCTTTACGATTGCTGCTGCTGGTCAGACTACGGGGCCTGACTGGGGTGATTTGTTTGTTCCGCCGAACTATAGGCCTGCTCTGTCGGAGATCATTCCGGCTAATGGAACTCAGGTTAATCCACAATTTAGGTGGCCGGATATTGGCGCCGACAGGTACAAGCTTTTTGTTACCGATGCAACAGGTAAAGCCGTTGTAAATGGCGTGGTTGTCAAAGGAACCAGTTACAATGGCTCGTCTTTGGCCGCTGGTGCCACCTATTCTTGGTGGGTAGTTGCAGTTGCTGCGATAGATGCTGATGGGAAGGAAAAGGAAGTTCGCAGCACCTCCGTTAGCTTTGCCATTATGTCCCAGGCAGGTGTTCCAGTAGTAGACAGTGTCACCGCAAACGGAACAAAACTGACCCTGAACATTCTTGAAGACTATCTCCCTGATACTGAGAAAAAGTTTTATTTTGACCTGGAGTATATCTCTATTCGCTTAGGCAAGTTCCTCTATGTCAAGAAGGCGCTCGGAAACAACACCAGTATTCCTGTGAAGAGTGGCAAGACCAGTTATACCACTGTTGATATTAAAGACAAGGGTATTCCGGTTTTAACCGCGAAGGGTGACTATGTTTTGATTGCTGTGCTCGATGAGAATGGGAATATTTTGGCTGATTATGTTCTCTACGAAGTGAAGTAGCAGTGCTCGCACGGTGAAGTGTTACGATGTATCCGAGTCTTCATCTTCAAACTTAGCTGACAGCAATCTAAAACATAGAATGTGGGAAAGGATAGGGCCATGAAATACGTATTAAAGGCACTTGTTACGGTAACCTGTGTTGGCATGATTGGTTTCTCTGTTGCCAATGGAGCCGAACAGGCTCAGGTTGGAACCAAGTCAGGCTGGAGGATTTCGTTGGGGGGCAGCTATCGTGATTTTGACAGCCCGGTTTTTAGCAAGGTGTCCTTGCCTTCCGGGCCGTCATTTGCCATCACCGGTGGCCAAAGCGGCATGAGCTATAGCCAGATGGTTGCGGATTTCGATGCGCAGAAGTCGCCGACAGCGAAAACTGGTTTTCTTTTTCAACGGTACCAGGCCAGTCGTGCGTTGGTTAGCTACGATAGTGCAAGTAGCTACACTGGGGCCGAAAGTCTGTCACCGGTTATTGGGGCAGCAACAGACATTTGGCAGGATGGAGGGCTAAGTTTGAGCCTGGCGGGTAATTTCCAGTTTTTTAGCGCGAATTCGGCAGCCTATGAAAGAACGACAAACCAGTCGTGTCAGTTGAACGCATTCTATGACTATGCTAAAAAAACGGACATTATCGAGACTATTGATGACATAGAACACAAATGGACAGGTGCAGCGGTTGTCAGCAAGAAGAAGTTCGCCATGGACCTGTATGTTTTTGACCTTGGTTTGAGCTTGAATTATGTCGCTGCAGAAAACCTGCAGGTGTTTGTGGCAGGCGGCCCGACGTTCTCGATTGCTGACATGGAGAGTTCTAACGGCCTTGGCAAGAACGAAGACGAGGTCGAGTTTGAGTACGGCGTTTATATGTCCTGTGGTGGCACCTACTGGTTTAACGAGACCTACGGGCTGTCTGCAGAAGTCCGTTACGACAACTGCTTCGGCACGGTCGGCACGCCCTTTGTCAAGCAGGACTTGGACTCTGCCAGCGGCATGCTGAAATTCGTGATGAAGTTCTAAGTCGACCCGCGCTGATTTGCAGGTTGAATATCACCGCCGTTCAAGCACTGCGTGCTTGAACGGCTTTTTTTAGGTAATGTGCGAAATCTTGTGATAAAAAGAGATACTTGACATGCGCCGTAGGCGCTTAACCATCCTTAACCCCAGGCTTTAGCCTGGGGAAAAATGCTCTCCTGCCAATCGTGCCCCGTAGGGGCACAACGGGATGCCTGACAAACACAATCTGAACACGATTACAGACCATTTTCAACCAAGACTTCGGTGCTGTAGTGCCTCTACGAGGCACTAATTTCTATAGGATACCTTAACCCCAGGCTGAAGCCTGGGGTTAAGCATGGTCGTGCCCTTACGGGGCAAATTCGCTCATAGCATATTGATGATTAGGTTATTGAAAAATCCATTGCGCATAAAAAAAGACGTGGTTACATTGGTACAAGGAATCACCGATTGGCGATACCACGTTTCATCACAAGATTTCGCACATTAACTTTTTTAAGGGACAGACAGGAGTGATGCGTAGAGCGATGTTTTACAGACTGACGAAGCTGGCATTGGCGTTTATGATCTTTGCCGCTGGGGTGTCGCCCTTACCTGGAGCGGCTGTGTATCTGGCCGGACGGGATGGCGCAGGCGCCATGCTGGCCAATGGCAGCGGCTTTGGCCAGGGGGTGTATTTTCGGCCATTGGTTTTCGATGATAGTCGCGTGGCTTTTATTGCTGTCATGCAGGAATACGCTAGCAGCGAGACCCTTTTCCGCGGGGCCTACAGTATTTGGCCGCTGGCGGCCAGTCCGAAGGCAAGCGTACTTTTTTCCGGTCGAAACGAATTTGCCTTTGGGCTTGGCAGGGAATGGCCGTTGACCAATTGGGCGTTGGCAGCGGACCGCGATGGCCAGATATTTAATGCGCTGCGGCAGGAGCAGACTAGTGATCTAGCTGGGTCAAATTATCCTTTTTTGCGCCAACTGTCGGAGGACGCCATTGCTGGCGTGGAGCTTACTGGCATCCAGCTGTCTGAGTTCTCGCGGCTGTGCTGCAGCGCCAATGGCACTCGTCTTTTCGTGTACGAGCGGGGCAAGCTGGCAATTCGCAGCTATGCGGTGACAGCGTCGTCTTTGACGGCGCAGGCTGATCTCGTCCTCCCGGCTGGCGCAGAGGGCCTTCCCGCCTACGATGGCCGGGGCATTGCGACGAACTACAACGGCCGCACGGTGTATTTTGCCGGCACGGGGCGAGGCGAGGGCATTGGCATCTTCAGTTATGATTTGAGCAACAGTCGTCTGAGCGAAGTCGCTCTGAGCGTATGCCCTGCGGAAGTGGACGCCGAGGTGGCGGTTTCCGCGAGCAACGGTGTGGTTGCTTTCCGCTCGACGATTGCCTCGCTGGCGGATGTACCATCAGCCGGCACAGGCTCTCGCGTCTACGTCGCCAGCCCGGCTGATGGCGGCGGGTATAGCTATCAGCTGTGCAGCCGGGATCTCCATGATGCTAATGCGCCGCAGTTGAGTTATGACGGCCGCTATGTTGTCTTTTGCGCCAAGGCCACGAAGGATGGCGTCCAGCAGGTCTGGCGTTTTGACCGGGAGACGGGTGAACAGCGCCCGGTGAGTAAGTTCGCGACGGCCTGGGCGAACCAGGACTCCCTGGTGCCGGCGATTTCGCCTAATGGCCGCTACATAGCCTTTGTCAGTTCGGCGACGAATCTTGGCATTGCCGGTGTGACCCAGCCGCAGGTATGGCTGGCCGATGTGGGGCCGACGCTCACAGTCGACAATCATGTTCAGACGCCAAGCGAAAAGGTCCTGTCGCTGATAGTTGACGCGCCGTCAGCGTCGACCAAGCTAGTTATGCGGGTAGCGCCTGGGACGTCTGTACCGGCTGGGACTTTTCGCGACAGCAACGGTAATGTCATCAGCTTAGGCACACAATATTCACTTACTAGTGCTCCCTTGCCCTGGAGCTACAGCGCCACTGATGCGGATGTTGGCAAGACCTACCGCATGGAGGTACAACTTGTTGACGGTCAATACAGCAGCGAGATCTTGGCTTTTTCTATCACGGTCAACGACAGCGTCATTGATGTACTGTCGTTGACTGGCGGCGGGGCATTCTGGCCGGGCGCGGCGGATTACTATGGCCTGACGATGTCGGCGGATGGCACTCGCGTTGCCTTTGTCAGCGACGCGGATTTGCTTGCGGAGTCCATCTCCGCCATCAGCAGTCGTGTGTACCTGCGGGATGTGTCTCGCGCCAAGACCTACTCGGTGTCAGTGGCGACGGGCAAGAATAGCTATAGCGCCTGTCTTTCGGGCGATGGTCGGCACGTGTTTTTTGTCACGAGCGAAGGTCTGCTTTATGACTACCAAGTCAACGCTGGCACCCGCGAAGTCATTACCGAAGGCGTTGACAGCTATGCGCCGATAGCCGTGAGCTATGCCGGCGATGTCCTACTGTACAAAAAAGGCGGTGGATTGACCTTACGTCGTGGGGGTACGGAAACTAGTTTGCCGTTGCCGGCCGGTACCGTTGACGTCATCAATCCGTCGTTGAGCCGTGATGGCCAAACAGCTATCTTTCTGGCCAGGACTGCTGATACTCAGTCGTACTCGCTGTACGCATATTTCGGCTCAACGCCTGGCAATTCCGTTTTGCTGCTTGGTGGCGTTCGCTATGCGTCATTGTCCATGAGTGGCGCCACAGCGTTGGTGCAGCAGGACGATGGCCAGGGCGGCGTGATCTGCAAGCGCATTGCCGTTGGTGGCGCCGATCGCCAGGATCGAGTACTGTCCGTTGTCATGGCGAGTAGCTGCAGTCCGGTACTTAGCGGCAATGGTCGGATCGCTGCGTACGTGCGTCTTGGCGGCAATGGCAAAAACCAAGCGTACAGCTACGATTTTAGCGCCCAGCGTGAGCGTGTTGCCAGCGTGATGAATGGCGTGCTGGGCAATGCCGACTGCGATATGGATGTCTCGCTGGTCCTGTCAACGCGTGGCGACAACGTGGTCTTTGTCAGCGCTGCCAGCAACCTAGACGTTCGCGACACGAACGGCGGCAAGGATCTCTTCCGGGCGGAGGTGCCGATGCCGACTCAGCAGGCGCCCGTATTGACCACGCTGGGTGGCCAGGTCGTACCGACGGAGCGGACCTTTATCTTGCCGACGGATGAGGATGTGCCACTGTTCCTGCCCATGGTTTACAGCGATGCCGATGGCGATGATGCGTTGCCAGAAGTGCTGACTGCGCCACTCTACGGCAACATCGAATTCATCGGGCCCGATGCCCAGCGGGCTTGGTATGCCATTCGCTATACTCCGGCGGAGAACTACTTTGGCGAGGAGACCTTCGTCTTTCGCCTCTGGGACGGTGCCGACTGGTCTGAGAGCTATACGGTGAATGTGACTGTCAACAGCGTGAACGACTCACCGTACTGGCTGGCCGATGTGCCTGCGGCGCTGACCAGCTATACTGTCAGCGAAGGCCAGACCGTGCAATCCCAACAACTCAAGGCCTATGCCGATGACGTGGACTTGCGCAATCCAGAGCCTCACGTGGACGCGATCAGCTTCAGCCTTGCGGCTGGTGCCCCGAAATGGGTGAAAATCGACAGCGCGACGGGGCAACTCACTTTCACGCCGGGTTACGACCTGGTGCAACGCGATCAAAGCGTGGCCGAACGCACCATTGTGTTTGGCTGTCTGGTCAAGGATAAGGCCGGTGCGAATGCGCGACTGGATATCAGCGTGGTGGTGGAAAATGTCAATCGCCCGCCGGTGATCAGCAGTTATCCCGCCGTTGTCATTGCCGGCATCGAAGTGCCGCACACGGCTTTTGTGGTAAGTGATCCCGATGTGGAAGACACGCTGGAGTTCTTGGTGCTGGAATTTACTGCTAAGGATGGACAGTGGATGCAGTCTGACACGGGGTGGACCTTTATCGCCCCTGCGGCGGCGGTAAACAGTGTAATCAGCACGGTTCAGGCCAAAGACGGCGGTGGCATGACGTCCGATATAAAGACCATTTCTGTTTGGCTCCCGACTATGGAGCAGAGTCTTTTGACTCTGTGGCCGCGCGACGGCGCTCCAGGCTGCGCCTTGCAGGCAGGCTGGCAGCTTTTGGCCATGCCCTACGCCTTGGACGCGGCTGGCCTGGAGCAGCTCTTGGGGGCATTGGGCCCTGGCGCCGACATCTGGCGCTGGGACAACAGCAGGGGGCTCTACGCCCTCGCCACGAGCCTACGTGCCGGCGATGGCTTCTGGTGCTATCTGCCGGCCGTGCCGGGCAATTTGTCGCGGACAGTCAGCGGTCGCCGGGAGTGGGAGCAACGTGAATATATTCACGGCTGGCAGCTTGTCGGCCTGCGCAGTGACGAGACGTCGTTAGGGCTGTCCGCAGGTAATGCGACGAGCTTTCTCTGGCGATTGACGGCCGAAAAACATGTCGCGCCGTTGCCAACCAACGGGCCGTTCGCGCCTGGCCGGGGCTACTGGCTATTCCAAAAAACGGCAACTGACTGAACGTGGGTTCCCCTGACGGGGTGATGCATGGTGCCGCCCTGGGAGCGCCGCCGTCCCGGCGGCAGTCGATAGCAGTCGATAGCAGTCGATGGCAGTCGATGGCAGTCGATAGCAGTCGATAGCAGTCGATGGCAGTCGATAGCAGTCGATAGCAGTCGATGGCAGTCGATGGCAGTCGATGGCAGTCGATAGCAGTCGATAGCAGTCGATAGCAGTCGAGGACATCCTGGGAGCGCCGCCGTCCCGGCGGCAAGGTCCGCCCTGGGAGCGCCGCCGTCCCGGCGGCAAGGTCCGCCCTGGGAGCGCCGCCGTCCCGGCGGCAAGTGGGAGATGAAAATAACCGGCAGGGTAGCAACGGGTAGCAATAGGGGACAGATTGCGCTCGGGGGTGACTCAAGTGTGTTTTTATGATTTATTTATATCATAAAAATGAAATATATATTTCATTTCTGCGTAACCGCGAAGCATCGGCTAGTTATCACGCAGAATTGACCGCACGACGGTTTTTTTATAGTATGATGGTCTTGCTATTGCAGAAAAAAGTTGTTATCATATCATCAGCCATGACGTTATTGGCACCAATGACATGTGCTTGAAATGTTCCCCGCATTTTTTTTGATAATTTTCGCGCATATCAACAATCACAATCCCAGGCCGTCCTGTAAAACGGGTCGCGAAGTGAAAGGAGCAGATGACGATGAGGACGATAGCATTTACCCTGATTGAGTTGCTGGTGGTGATAGCAATTATCGCGATTTTGGCGGCGATGCTGTTGCCGGCCTTGAGCAAGGCGCGGGAGAAGGCGCGGACGATCTCCTGCACATCGAATATCAAGCAGATGGCCTTGGCGAGCAACATGTACGCGGACGACAATGTCGATATGTTGCCGACGGCTGCCGTCAATTTGCAATGGTGGCATGACGCATTGATTAGCTACACTGGCGATGAGAAAGTCTACACTTGCCCTTCCAATGCTAGTGGTAAGATATTGCCGTCATGGAGTGGCATTACCACGACTAGGTCGAATCATTATGGCTGGAATTATTACTGCTGGGATTACTCGGGTAGTTATACCACTCGTGGCGGACTGGGATTTGCCCCGGCCAAGAACGATGCTCGTGGCGGTCCGGTGACGCGTGAGGAGATACCGCATCCGTCGAGCATGATCATGCTGGGTGATGGTCGCGGATCGGCCTCGGGTCTGCAAGGATTGTTCGGTCCCCCCATACAAAGTGCTGTGCCGTCTATTCATGTTCCTAACCTGCACAACGGCGGTTGCAACGTGGGCCACGTCGATGGCCATGCGGCCTTCTACAAAAAAGAAGTGCTGCAGGCCCGCGGCAATATGTGGTGGTGGACCAAGACCGGCAAGAACGACTAAGGACGTGCCTGGCGCGCGATGGGGAGACGGGGGCGAGTGCGCTGAGCTTGCTTGGCGAGATCGGGCGAGACGCCCACTCCACGGCTGGGAGTGCGGGGCGCGCGACGCATTGGGAGACGGGCGCAGGGTGCAACGCGCCAAACTCAGTAGCGCCACGGCATGCCGTGGCGCTCGACGGTGCGGGCGAGACGCCCGCACCACGGCCGCGATATGTACGCGCTACGGTCGGCGTGGATGACGAGTGCGGTTTAATGAGCCGTCTTGTCGGAGTGGGCGAGACGCCCACTCCACGGCTGGGAGTGCGGGGCGCGCGACGCATTGGGAGACGGGCGCAGGGTGCAACGCGCCAAACTCAGTAGCGCCACGGCATGCCGTGGCGCTCGACGGTGCGGGCGAGACGCCCGCACCACGGCCGCGATATGTACGCGCTACGGTCGGCGTGGATGACGAGTGCGGTTTAATGAGCCGTCTTGTCGGAGTGGGCGAGACGCCCACTCCACGGCTGGGAGTGCGGGGCGCGCGACGCATTGGGAGACGGGCGCAGGGTGCAACGCGCCAAACTCAGTAGCGCCACGGCATGCCGTGGCGCTCGACGGTGCGGGCGAGACGCCCGCACCACGGCCGCGATATGTACGCGCTACGGTCGGCGTGGATGACGAGTGCGGTTTAATGAGCCGTCTTGTCGGAGTGGGCGAGACGCCCACTCCACGGCTGGGAGTGCGGGGCGCGCAACGCATTGGGAGACGGGCGCAGGGTGCAACGCGCCAAACTCAGTAGCGCCACGGCATGCCGTGGCGCTCGACGGTGCGGGCGAGACGCCCGCACCACGGCCGCGATATGTACGCGCTACGGTCGGCGTGGATGACGAGTGCGGTTTAATGAGCCGTCTTGTCGGAGTGGGCGAGACGCCCACTCCACGGCTGGGAGTGCGGGGCGCGCGACGCATTGGGAGACGGGCGCAGGGTGCAACGCGCCAAACTCAGTAGCGCCACGGCATGCCGTGGCGCTCGACGGTGCGGGCGAGACGCCCGCACCACGGCCGCGATATGTACGCGCTACGGTCGGCGTGGATGACGAGTGCGGTTTAATGAGCCGTCTTGTCGGAGTGGGCGAGACGCCCACTCCACGGCTGGGAGTGCGGGGCGCGCAACGCATTGGGAGACGGGCGCAGGGTGCAACGCGCCAAACTCAGTAGCGCCACGGCATGCCGTGGCGCTCGACGGTGCGGGCGAGACGCCCGCACCACGGCCGCGATATGTACGCGCTACGGTCGGCGTGGATGACGAGTGCGGTTTAATGAGCCGTCTTGTCGGAGTGGGCGAGACGCCCACTCCACGGCTGGGAGTGCGGGGCGCGCGACGCATTGGGAGACGGGCGCAGGGTGCAACGCGCCAAACTCAGTAGCGCCACGGCATGCCGTGGCGCTCGACGGTGCGGGCGAGACGCCCGCACCACGGCCGCGAGCTGCTGTGGTCGCCTGCGCACATTAGGGCTTCTCTGCCTGTGTCACTCAGCCGCCTATTTGTTTTTGAGCAGGCAGACGTTTTTGATCCAGAAGCTGATTTTCATGCCGATGGGGTTGGCGCCGATGCGGAGGACCTTGGTGTCGGCCAGCCTATTGTCCTTGTTGTTGAGTGGGATGCTGCGGTTTTCCCATTGGGTCAGCGGCGGTGAGTAGGAGAAATTGACGCTTTGGCCGCGTTCGTGGACATCTTCCTGCACCAGCATGACCAGGTTGTGCTTGAAGTCATTTTCGACCTTGTCTTGGACGGATTTGACATCGAAGCTGAGCATTTCGGCGCCGGCGAAGCTTTCGGCTGGGAGCTTGAGGACGTATTCGGGGTAGAACCAGCGATCGGTTTCGGGGTTGGTCCATTCGAGATCGAAGCGCAGGGCCTTTTCCTGTTCGTCCCAGGTGACGGAGAAGAGATCGGCGGAGGTATTTTTGCGCCAGTTTTCGGGCTTGTCGGTTTGCAGGGGGACGGCCACGCTGTTTTCGATGAAGAGCCGGCGCATGACCACGGGGATGTGCAGGCGGCTGGATTTTTTGCCGTTGGCGATGGCCTGGACGACCATTGGCGCTTCGTAGCCTCGCTCTGGCAGTTCCGGCGTGAAGACCGTTTCAATGGACTGCTTGCCGAAGGCGGGGAGGGCGATGGACGCCGGCAGGTCGCTTAGGGTGCCGCCGCTGATTTGCAGGGTGGCGGTTTTGGGCTGAGCGTCGAGATTCCAGATTTCCATGGTGAGGCGGCCCTGGAGTTTGTCGAGGTTGGCGGAGGCTTTCTGGTTGCTGATGTCGAAGTCTTCGTCGTTGAGGGTCGCGCGGATGATGACGGTGAGGTCTTCGTCGGCAGCGGGGGTATAGGGGTCGATTTTACCGGCGGGGACCTTTGCTTTGTCGGCAGTGAAGCCGCTGACGCCGGCGAGGTACTGCGGGTAGCGGGTGGCGTTAAGCTGCGCCTGGCCATTGGCGACGGCCAGGGTGGTGGCGGTGCCGACGGTGTTGGTGATGGTGTACTGGCCATTGGCGAGTGGCAAGGTGAAGTCGTGGGCGTAGAGCTTGTCGGGGCGGGCGATGGCATTGAACGGCGCGGTATCGAGGTCGGAGATACTCCAGAAGACCAGGGTTTGCTTGCCGTCGGGCTGATTGAAGACGAAGACGCGGAGGGCGTCGTCTACGCCGAGTTCGCCCTGGAGGGTGGCGAGATTGAGTTGTGCAGTGATGGCGGCCATGGCGGCGTAGCTGGGTTTCACCGAGCCATCGCGGCGCATCATACCCCAGTCTTTGACGCCCTTGCGCTCATTGTAGGGCGGGAAGACGAAGTAGTAGTCGCGTGATACGCCTTCCATCATCATGAGAATCTGCGATTTGGGGAAGAACTCGGTCATGATCAGCTCCTGGTCGGGGCTGTGGGCCTTCATGCCTTTGCGGGCACCGTCGGCCTCGGAGTGGCCTTCGGAGTTAGTGCCGTGCTCGGTGAACCAAATGGCGCGCTGTTCCAAGCCCTGTTCGGCGCGGAACTCCCGCAGATCCTGCATGAGTTTGGGGTAGTTGGACAGTGGATTGTAGGTGTGGTAGTTAATGATATCGCAGAATTTGCCCATGTCGTTGGCGTAAAGATTGTAGTGATAGGCGCCTTTGGATGGCGTACACATGGCGCCGTGGGCGACGATGCGCTTCGGGTCGGCGGCACGGAAGCCGAGGTATGCGGCCTTCATGGCGGCGGCGTAGTCCCAGGCGGGTTCGGGGGCGAAGCTGATATCCTGTTCGTTCCAGAATTCCCAGTTGCCCATGCGGTCGCCGAAGGCCGTGGCGGTGTCTTTGGCGAAAGTGTAGGTGGCCAAAAGATCGCTGGGCAGTTTCGTGATGGGCTTGGCCCATATTGGCGTGTCGTGGTACATGCCGCTGATGATGATATGGCGTTTTTGCAGGTAGTCGGCGTTGGTCATGTAGTAGGAGTAGTTGTACTCGCCGGGATTGGGGCTGACTTCCCGCCAGCCCAGCCTTTCGCGGACGTGGTAAATGCCCGCGCGGTAGACCAGCTCGCTGATCAGCAGGTAGCTGTCGCCGTCATAATAGGGGCAGTCGAAGCTGCCGGGGCGGGCGACCCAGCTCTGTGCGGTGTCGATGGCGAAATAGGCGTCGTGATTGACGACGCGCGTTGCGGGGTCAATGACCACAGCGAAGGTGAAGGGCGGGAACTGCGTTTCGCCGGGGTGGCTGGTTTCGAGGTGGTAATAGCCGGGCGGCAGGGGCGTCAGGACCAGCTTGTCGCCGGCGTGTTCAGGCCAGATGCCTTGGCCGAGTTCAGCGCCCAGCCAGTCTTTGAGGACGTAGTGGCATTGGGGCAGATCGACATTCGCGGAGAAGGTCGGCGCTTCTTTTTCGATGAAGACAGTGCCGGGGGCGTCAGTGGCGATGCGTGGTTTGATTTGGTCCATGCGGGGCGTCCCTTCCAGTGAGAGATTGCGTATTGAATAGGTCAGGGTGTCTTGTTTGGGATTCATGCCGATGCGGAGGACGCGGATGCCCTCCTTGGGCGTGCCATCGAGGTCGGGGAGCAGCACGGTGATTTTTTGCCATTCGCCGGGCTCCGGCAGGTTGTAGCCATACCAGCCATTGGCATAGCCGTCAAGCATTACCAGTCTGGAAGCGAACTCTTGCGGAGCGTCCTGTTGCTCAATCTTGAGTTCGAAACTGATTGCGGTCACGCCATTGAGAGTCTGGCCCTGCTGCAGGGGAAAGCCCGGGTAGGCCCAGCGGTCGCCGCCGGAGAATTGCACGGCGAAACGCACGGCATCGCCGTCTTGACTGATGCTCATGGACCCCGATGTGTTCTTGCGCCAGTTTGACGCGTCGCCGAGCTCCGCTGGCGTCGGGAAACGCGGTTGGGCGAAAAGCGGCAGCGACAGACAAAAAGCCAGAAACAGCGCGGAACGACTGAGGGTTGCCATGAGCGTTTTCTCCATTTAGGACGATATGGACGGTCTCCGGGTGGACTTGCTTGCTGGTTGTGATGCGGGGCGGCGTTGTGCAGGCGCGCTACACCACGTCAGCAAACGCATGGGGCGCGGCATTCCTTGGCCGCGCCGGGGCGTCTGGGCCAGAAAATAATGCAGCCGTCCTTGCCGCCAGTATTGGGCTGGCGGGAGGCCGGCCAGGATGAATCGCGTTGCGCGCGGCTGTGCGCTCAATTCAGGGGGTACATAGGTGTCGCGGTTGAGGTGGGATCGAAGACGCCGTTGTCGGTGACATTTTCCATGCTGGTGTAGGCTGGGAGGCGCGCGGCGCGGCCATCCAGGAAGCCGGCGACGATAGACGAACCGCCGTCGTGAGACGGGAAAAACTTGTGGACATTGCCGACGTATTCCGCGCCCCAGGTCCACAGGTTAGGTTGCGTCCAGTAGGTGCAGGTCGTTTCGGAGAGGATTAGCGTGGTGCTGGGATGAACGGCCTTTTTGACGTAGGCGGCGCAGCCGTAGCTGCTGTCGGTCCCGCCTTTTTGGCTTCCGACGAGACCGTAGGCGCCACGGGTGGGTTCGGCTGCGCCTGGACAGCGGAAAGTGCCGCCGACGCCGTAGGAACTGTTTGCGGGCGGATCGGTCGTGTAATTGAGATCGCGCAGCAGGCGTCCCCAAGACACGTTGTAGCCACCCGAGCCGGTGAAGGGATTGGGGCCGGCCAGCGGGTATCCGATATACTGCGGTTTTTTGATCAGGCCCTCATAGTCGTCCATGTACATGCGCAGAATGAGGAGGATTTGCTTCTGATTGCTGACGCAGGATATGGTCCGCGCCTTGTTGCGGGCTTTGGCCAGTGCGGGCAAGAGCATTGCAGCTAAAATGGCGATAATCGCAATGACGACCAGCAGTTCGATCAGAGTAAATGAACGACGTGTACGCATGACAGTTTCCTCCTCAAGGGATGCCTGATACCACATCATTTCAAAATCGAAAAGACAAACCTATTGTACCCATTTTAGCGAGAAAGTGCAAGGTCCTGGCAGTACGAAAGTTTTGGACCTGGTGATTGGTTAGCCATTGATACTAGCTGCTTCCAGGAGATGCCTGGGGCTCTTGTGCGTGCCTATTTATTCTCTGAGGTGAAGCTGCCGATGAGGCGCTCGGTGTTGTCCAGGAGGAGAGCCTGTACGTTGTCGGTGGCTGGGTTGAAGGTGACCTTGAGGGTGTTCGGGGCGGTGTTGCCGTGGTCGGTGGCAGCCTTGACGGGGATGGACAGGGCGAAGCCGTTGGGCGTTTTTTCCAGGGTGGCGTTGCCGGGCAGATCGTTGTCAGCGCGGTATGGTCTGATGACGGTGACAAATTCGGTTTGGCGTTGTGGCTGGCTGGTCTGGGCGGTGAGGTGGTATTCCACGACCTTGATGCGGGGCCTTGGCGGCGGGTCGAATTTATCGCTCTGGGTTATGGCCAAGTCGGTAGGCCAAAGCATGGCGACCTGGCAGGCCGCGCCGTTGTTTTGCACGCGGATGTCCTGCTGGGAACGGATGTCCATGGGCTTGATGGTGTGCAGGAAGAAATCGAAGGTCGCAGGCTCGACGGCGTCGAGGGTATCGAAGATAACGACCGCGTCGGGTTTGCAGAAGAGAATGCGGCGTTTGAAGCTGTTGAGGCGGCCGTCGTAGGCCTTGGCGGCTTCGCCGGCGACGTAGTCAAAGAGGGGCGTGCAGGCGAAGTCGGTGATTTCGCCCTGGCCATTGGCGGAGTGTTTGGTCTGGCCTTGGCCATTGACGGCAATGGCATTGACGGATTTGGTCTCCCACATCCAGTTCTTGTGGTGGTCGGTGCCGTAGCTGTCCCGGCGGCCGGTGCGGATCAGCAGCCGTTCGCCGTAGGCATTGAAAGTGAAGGCGTTGTTGGACTCATAGCCGTGGCTCTGGGTGCCAAAGGGGCTGGATTTGAAAACGACCTGGACATTGTCCTGGCCACCGAAGAGGTTGCTGTTGAGCATGGCCTGGCCAGTGCCGCGGAAGCAGCGCGATGACGGCAGGTCGAACGGGGGCTTCGCCGTTACGGCGGGCATGGCGCCGCGCACGAAACCGACGTAGTTGTTCTGCGGCTTGGCGCCGCCGACGGCGTCGACGTACCACTGCCAATAGGGGTTTTGCGCCTGGGTGGCGAAGATGCTGACGAGCGTGGCGTTTTTGTCTGGCGTCTGATTTTCGACCAGGTCGCCGAAGCCGCCGTCCTTGGTTCCCGGCGGCTGGAGGTACATGGGGTAGTAGCCCACGCTGGCGAAGTAGGGTTTGGCGAAAGCGTTGACGCCCATGGCGCTCTTCATGATGTCAGCCCACCAGGTGAAGCGATCGAGATAGCTGCGCCAGTAGGACACGCCCTCGTGCCAGCCGCCGTCCGCATCCGACCAGACCGGGTACACGCAGGCATAGACATTCATGGCGAACCACAGCCATTCTTCGGCCTCGGGGATTTCGCCGAGAAAGACCAGGCCGACTTCGCCGAGGAAGTGCCAGGCACGGTTGGAATGGCTCGCGTAGGGCGACCAGAGATGCCGGGGGAAGAGATGGCGGTACATTTCTTCGCCGCGGCTGCGCATAAGGTCGCGGCATTGCGCGCGTTCGTCTTCGCTGAGGAGGTCATAGACATAGCTGTAGGTGCGGGCGAAGCGGGAGTTGTAGGGCATGCCGGCTTCGTCGTTGTAGCGGTAGCCGGTGGCGCCTTTGGGGTCCCACTGGGCGCAGTCCATGAGGATGCGCTTGGCGAGTTGGCCGTATTCGTCCTTGCCGCCAATGAGGCGGGTGAAAGCGAGGGTGGCGGCGCCGTCGAGGGCTTTCATGGTATAGACGCGGTTGCCCCACCAGATTTCCCGCCATTCGTCGCTGTTGCGCACCATGCCCTCCGGGTATTTCGGCGGCTCGGCGGTTGGCGGCGGCTTGGCCAGCATGGCATCGCATTGTTTGCAGAGATTGTCAAAGATGGGCTTGAGGTCGGTCTGCGCGCGCTGTCGCAGGTCGGCGAGCTGCTCGGGGCGGATGAAGATGCGCGGATGCGCGGTGGGCACGCGGCTCACGAGCTCCGCGCGCGTGGGCAGGGGCTGGGTTGCGGAGTCGGCATCGACGCTGAATGAGCGCGTGCTGCTCCAAGGCGACTGCTGGCCGTCGTTTGTCCGGTAGGCGAAACGCCAGTGCCAGGTGCCGGTGGGAAAGCCTTGCGGCGGGCAGTGCACGTTGTAGCGGAGGTCTTCCACGCGGTAATGACTGCTGCTGAAATCCGGCGCGGTGGCCACTTCGAGGATGTAGCTGACGTCCTTCCCTTGCGGCCGCCACGAGAACGCTGGCGGGTTGACTTCGCTGCGCTGCCCGTCGGTCGGCCGGAAGCCCCATTCATTGGCCTGCGCCGGCGCTTCGTTCACGGGCGGGGCGGCCGCGCCGGCCGTCAGCGCGGTGCCGATGATCAGCGCGGTGCCGAAGGTGCGACGGATGAAGCGCTGGACGGGACTGTTGGTGCTGGTCATGGCGTGTCGTCTTTCAGTGTTGGGTACGCTTGGAAAACAAATGCTCTTGCCCCCGGGGCAACTTCAGCGTTGCGCATGGTGAATTACGCGCCAGGTTTGGGGTATTCGTGGCAGAGGAAGACGTCTTTGGGGGCGTCTTCGGCGATGTTGGGGAAGCGTGGGGCGCCATTGAGGAAGAAGTTGTCGTTGAAGTCGTCGCAGACACTGGAGACCTCGCCGGAGGCCGTATAGTGCACGCCGTCGATGAGGATGCCTTTTTCGCCCCAGAAGGAGTGGATGGTGCCGGGTTCCAGGTGGATGCTCTCGCCGGGTTTGAGCACGACTTTGGTCTGGGACGGGATGGTGCGGCGGATGCCATCAATGGCGATGGATAGCGGACGGGTGTCCTTCTGGCCTTCGGGGGTGGCGCTGGCCAGATCAATGACAATGTCGCCGCTGCCGCGGTTGATAATGTCCTCGCGCTTGCTGCGATGGAAGTGCGCCGGGGCGCGCTGGCCTTCGGGGTCAAGAATGAATTTTTCCGCGTATGCCTTGGGGTAGGTGGCGTTTTTTTTGCCGTTGCGGAGGGTGAAGAGACAGCGTCCATACATGGCGAAGTCGTCCATGCCGAAGTCTGTCACATCCCAGCCGAGATTGCAGTCGCGGATTTCGTCGTATTCGGGTCCGGCGGCCAGCCAATCAGCCGGCGTCATGTAGGCAAAGGGCGGCAGCCGCAGGCCCAGCTCGGCAAAGACTCTTTTGGCGATACCCACGGTGTAGTTGATCTGACTGCGCTTCAGCATGGTCGTAGTCCTATGCTTGTGGTGGTGTAAAAATGTTGGCGGGAGTGTTCAGCAGCGGGCGCCATTGGCTTTGAGCTGGTTACGGAGGGTTTGGCAGGCGAGTTGCCGCAGGGGGACATTCTGCTGTACCGCCAATGCTGCCGCCGTGCCGGCGGCTTCGCCGCTGACCATGCATTGCACGGTCGGGCGGATGCAGCCGAAGGCCTCGTGAGTCGCGGAGATGCAGCGGCCGGCCACGAGCAGATTGTCGAGCTTTTTGACAATCAGCGATCGGAAAGGGATTTGGAAGTACCAGCGGGGTGGATAGCTGGTTTCAGGGTCATTAAGCCATGTCGGCCGCGGCTGGGTGTCAATCGGGTGTGCGCCGAAGCCGATGCAGTCCGTGAATTCCTTCTGCTTGTAGATGTCCATCAAGCCCAGCAGGTAATCCCCTTGGATGTGGCGGGTTTCGCGTACACCCATTTCGGGTACCTGGAGCAGGAAGGCGTTTTGGAAGCCGGGAACTTCGCGGATGCCATCCAGCCATCGGGAGAGCAGCTTGGCGATCATGCATTCGGCGCGGCTCAAGTCATCGGCGTTGCAGCCATCCATATTGTCAATACTGGGGCAGCACAGGGTTGCCACGCCCTTGCTGGGAAGATTGTACACTTGGAAGCGGCGGGGATAGTGGTCTTGCCGAAACACGTCAAAGACGGTCATTTCACCGCGCTGATAGCGCGCCAGGGCCTCCTCATAACTAAAACGGGCGAAGGGCTGCTTGGCATAACATTCCCGGTGTTCGCCCAAGTAGGCAAAGAGCTTGTCGAAGTCCACATTGCCCACTTTGAACATGACGCCCATGGGATGCATCTTGCCAATTTTTTCCGGCGTGGCGCACACATCGTCTTTGGTCACGCCGACGGTGTAATCCGCGCCGGCGCGGACGGCGACGTCGCCATCGCCGGTCGCGTCGATGAACTGCTTGGCGGGGACGACTTCCCGGCCGGACTTGGACTCCAAGATGACGCCTTCGATGGCGTTGCCATTTTTGACCACATCCACGATCATGGAGTGAAAGCGCAAGGTGACGCCGGCTTCTTCCATCATGTCCACCAGGACGCGCTTGAAGTCCTCGCTGCTGGTGAAGAGATAGGCGCCGACCGTGCTGTTATTGCCCAGGGCGTGACCGCATTTGAGCAGCCGCTCGGCAATTTCCATCGGAATACCCTTGGCGACGTGGAGCTCATCTGGCGCCGTTGCCAGGCATTGCAGATCAGCCGCGTGCTCTTCCGGCTTGCCGGAAAATTTTGTAAACATGGTAATTCCGGCATTGCCGGCCGTGAGCATTCCGCCCAGAAAGCCTTTGGCTTCGATGAGCATGGTGTTGGCACCGCCGCGGGCCGCTGCCAGTGCGGCGACGACACCCGCCGTGCCACCGCCAGCCACAACGACATCCCTGGGTTCAAGAACCCGGGCGCGAGTTTCACACACATAATCATCACCGCAGATCAACGACATGGGTGCTCCTGTATTCGGTAATCGGTCAGCCATTGATACTATATGCCAGTAATTCCTCTTTCAGCGCGGTGGGACGCGACGTGCCTGGCCAATGTGGCGCCCTCCGGGCGCAAATCCAGGTTGTTGTCATACCCCGGGTTGCGGCGCCCTCCGGGCGCCTCACCCGGGGTTATGCATGGTGCGGCCCTTCGGGCCGAATTTGGTTGATCGGTCTGATCGGACGGATCATCTATTGGGTTATCGCGGACGGATCGGACGGATCGGACGGATCGGACGGATCGGACGGATCATCTATTGGGTTATCGCGGACGGATCAGCAGTCATTTATCGCGGACGGATCTGCCGGATCGGACGAATCCGGTGACTTGATCGGTCCGATCAGTCTGATCGGTCCGATTTTGTGAGAGCGAGGCGTTAGCGGGCTTTGACGCAGAGCCATGCGTGTTGGAGGGGTTCCAGGGTGATACTGATCGTGTTGTTGGCGACGGTGCCCTGTTGGTTTGGTGGTGTGCGCGGGTGGATGATTTGCTGGAGTGGCGCGGGCGCCTGGAAGGTGCCGGTGGCGCTTTTATCGTGGCTGCTGTTGACGACCAGGAGCCAGGTGTCGCCGTCTTTGCCGTAGAGACGGTAGCCCAGTTCGGGCGCGGTGTCGGCTGAAGGGGCGATGGGCAGGGGGGTGTCGGTGGCGAGGAGGACATCTTCGACGTTTTTGAGCTCAGCGGCGACCTGTTTGACCTCATCCCAGCGTTTGTCGAAGGGATCGACGAGATCGGGGCGCAGGGCGCGGCCGCCGTCGGCGATGGTCTTGCCCATTCTGCCGAGGTCGAACCACGAGTAGAAGACCATGCCATTGGCGCCGCCGGCGACGCACATCCAGGCCATGGCGCGCATTTCGGCCAGGGTTGGGGCTCGGCAGGCGGCGATATCTTCTTCGGAGTGGCCGTAGCCCTTCCAGTAGGCTGCCCAGTTGAAGATCTGTGGCACCATCCAGACGGCGTGGGCGCCGAAGACGCCTTTGGCGGAGCGTTGCGTCCAGTCCAAGGCGCGGGCTGGGGTGGCGGTTGGGATTGGGTAGGGGTCGGTGCCGATGACATCGAAGCTGGGGATGTATTCGCGGATTTCGTCGACCTGGTAGAGTACGACCCAGGTGGGGCGGCCGGGGTCGAGGTTTTCGACAAGATCGCGGTGGGCGGTGAGTTCGGGGAGGCGAGACAGGGGCATTTCGTCGTTGATGTACCAGGCCATGATGGCCGGGTGGTCTTTGAATTCGTTGATGTCGGTGGTCACCTTGGCCGCGCCTTCTTCGGCAGTTTTGGTGCTACCTTTGTTGGCGTAGTAGTCTTTGACGCTGAAGATCACCTTGACCTTGGCGTCGTGGAGTTTATCCAGGGTATCGCGTTTGAGGCGTGCGTAGGGCATGATGCAGTTGAAGGCGCTGTTTTGGAGGTAGGCGATGTCTTTATCGCTGCAGCCGCTGAAGTAGAGGCCGATGGGGAAGAAGGGTTGGCCGTCGAGGATCAGTCGTTGGTGGCGGTCGATGTAGGCTTTGCGTTCCGGCATGGTGGCGACTCGGCGGATGGTTAGCGAGCGGCTGACCAGCTCCTTGGTGTTGGGCGTGGTGGTGGTGAATTGCACCTTGTAGTCGCCGGGTGCGAGCTCGGCGGTGGGAATGGTGAAGATCAGAGTGTCGGTTTCGACTCGTGTGGGCTGGTAGCGACGTTGGCTGCCATCGGGAGCAATGACTAGCAGTGGCTGATCTTTGAGGGTTTCACTATGCACGGCTGCGGACACATTGACGCCGACGAAGACCGTGACGGGCGTGCCGTCGCTCATGTGCCGGTAGTGGTCCGTGGTCATTTGGCTGAGTGGCGACGGTTCCCAGGCTTCCAGGAAGACATCGTCGAACCACGCCTGGCCGGTGCTGCCTTTGCGGGCGTAGCAGGTGATATCGAAAGTGGCGGCTTTTTCGGGGACTTTCTTGATGAATCCCTCGACGATTTTCCACTCGCTGTTGGTGTCTTTCATGCCGCTGGGGTAGCTACCGCCGAGGAATTTGCCATTGGCGTCGTTCCACTGCACGCAGATAGTCGGCCCGCCGCCCTTCATGCCGCTGCTTTTGACCCAGCAGCCGAAGCGGTATTCTTTGCTTTTGTCCAGGGTGATTTTTTGTGAGCAGAGGACGTACGGCGTGGTCTCGCTGTGATTGAAGTGCAGGCTGGCTTCGCCGCTGTGGGCGGTGCTGCGGTCGATGCTGTAGAATGGCGCTTGGGCTGACCAGTGGCTGATGCCGCCGTCTTCGGACTGGTCCTCAAAACCCGGGTTGTGGAGCAGTTGCGCGGTTGCGTCGGCGGCGAGCAGGATTGATGCGGCCAGTGACAGTGCCAGGGCAATCTTTTTCATCATTGGTCTCCAGGGTGGGTAACTCGGGACGGGGGCAACGGCGTCGCCAATCAGCCGTTGGCGTTATTCCATGCGGTCATGCCGCCGATGAGGGTAAAGACATCGTCATACCCCATGGCCTTGAGGATACTACCGGCGATATTGGCGCGGTAGCCGGAGGCGCAGACGATGGTGATGTGGGCATTTTTCTCCAGATTGACTTTTTTCTGGATGATTTGGCCGATGGGGATGTGCATGGCGCAATCGATATGGCCGGCGTTCCATTCGGCATCGGTGCGCACATCGATGACGACGTGGTCGGGGTATTTTTGCAGGACGCGTTTGAGGCTAGCCGGTGAGATTTGTGGCAGGTGGTTGAGTGGTTTAGCTTTTGCGGCCCAGCTGCTGATGCCGTCGCCGATGTAGCCGATTAGGCGGTCATAGCCGGCGCGGCGGTAGATGTACGCGGCGTCTTGGGCGCGGGCGGGGGTGTCAGCGACAACGATGATATCGGTGTCGGCGGGAATGACCATGCCGAGCCAGTTGACGGATGCGGGGGTGAGGCCGATGTTGACGGCGCCCTCGATGAAGGCCGCGCCGAAGGCGCTGGGGACACGGGTGTCGACGATGCGGGCGCCGCGTTTGAGGGCTTCTTCCACCTGTTGGATGGGTATGGCCGCGAAGGGGGCGGCTTTGGCCAATGGTGCGGGGCCCTGGCGGTTTTTGCTGACCATCACGGCGAAGTTGTCTGGCCGCGCCTGGAATTCCTTGGTCATGGCCTCGTGGAATTGCGCGAAGGGCATTTTCAGCAACGGGTTATTGCGGCGTTCGAAACCGAGCGTGGACATGGGTTTGGCGCTCATGCCTTTGCCACAGAGGGAGCCCTCGCCGTGTGCCGGGTAGACCTCGGTCCAATCCGGGAAGCGCTCGAGTTTTTTGTTGAGACTGTGGTAGAGGTTTTTGACTTGTTCTTCGAGCAGGTCGGCGCCGGCCAAGTCGGGTCGGCCGATATCGCCGACGAAGAGCAGGTCGCCAGTGAGGAGTGCGAAGACATCCTCGGAGCGGCCGTGGTCGGTGACGGCGAGGGTGACGGAGTTAGGCGTATGGCCGAAGGTTTCGATGATTTCGACTTCGCCGGCGCCAAAACGGAAGTGATCGCCCTCGTGGAGGTCCTTGTGCGGGTAGGCGGCTTCCACACCGGGATGCACATAGATGTCGGCGCCGGTGCGGGCGGCCAGTTCGCCACTGCCGGTGATGTGGTCGGCATGCAGATGGGTATCGAAGATGTGGGTGATGCGCAGGCCATTTTCCTGTGCGGTCTGGAGGTAGCGATCGACATGGCGTTCGGGGTCGACGACGCAGGCAATGCCAGCGGCGGGGCAGCCGATCATGTAGGACAGACAGCCCAGACCGTCGACCTTGAATTGTTGAAACAGCATACTCGTTCCTCCTTTGCTGATGTTGAGCGCCAATGGGTGGAGACATGGTTCCAACGGAATCGGGGAAGCTTCACGCGGGGGCGGCGTCCCTGCGGGTGGCGGCTACAATAGCCTGATGTCAAGAATAATTCTCATATTGGGCTGGATAAGTATATGGGTGGGGATGCGGATAGAGGTCCTTTTGCATCATGGCATGAGGAGGTAATCGGCGACAGCGCGGTAGAAGGTAGTGACGGCGAGGATGGCGCAGTGTCGTCCTGCGGCGGGGTCGCATTCGCCGCTGCGGATGATATCGCCGGCGCTGATGGCGAGAGCGTCGGTGATGGCTAGGCCCTTGGCTCGGCGGGCGACGGCTTGGGCGCTGGCGCGGGTATTGTCGCAGCCCTCGGTGTAGTAGCGGATATCGACGATGCGGTCGTTCTGGATGTAGAGATAGAATTCCATTTCATCGCCGCAGCCGCCCTTGATGACAGCGGCGGCAGTGGGGTCATTCATGCGGCCGAAAAGGGGGTCGTCTTCGGGTGGGCGTGGACTGTTTTCGGAGGGTGTGTTGTTGGTCATGGTGTGCTCCTGAGAGTCAGAAGACTGGTGTAAAAGGGCCGGGCTGTTCCTTGTGGTGTTTTACTGACCGCTGATGGTCGGGTGGATGGTGACGGCTGTTTGCTCGCTGTTGCCGTCATTGAGGTAGATGAAGACCGTGCCGTTGCCGAGTTCATTCTGGCAGACGAGGCGATTGAGGCCATCGCGGGGCGTGATGGCGACGATGCCGTGCTTGTCTTTGATCAAGGCCTGGCCATTGAGGAAGAGCTCCTTTGCGTTAGAGCGCAGACGGATGGGCCCGGCGGCTTTCGGCGTAAATTCGACGATGGCGGCGAAAGGCTTTTTGAGCTCGCGGAGTTTGCGGTCTTTGACGGCGGTGTTGATGAGGCCCGGCGTGGCTTCATTGGCTGGGTGGGTCGGCAAGACGTCGGCGCCGGCGATGACGGGCGCGTTGCCGGGGGTGGAGAGCGCGGCCAGATCGCAGTCGTCGGGGACAGGGAAGAGCACGCGGGCGCAGTCGGCGACGCGCGCCGGGGCGTCTGCGGGAGGCGGGGTGAAGAGATCGGCGTAGAGGCGGCCGCGGCGGCCGTTGGCGCTGAAGTCGATTCTGGCGGCGTAGTAGGCCCGGTCGAATTGGAAACGGAGCGCGCGGTTGGGTTCGGCCTGTTCGGCGGTGAAGACGGCTGATTCGCCGGGGGCGAGGGACGCTTTGTCGCTGCGGATGGTCAGTTTTGGCCATTGCGGTGGGAAGATGAAGGTCGCCTGGAGGTCCTGGAGGGTTTCGGTGCCGGTGTTGGTGACGGTGAAGGACCACTGTTGCGGTGCGGGCTGGGTGAGGGTGGCGCTGAGGAAGGGGAATTTGGCGGAGCGGCCGTCGGCGTTGACGGCGTCGTAGAGATCGGGCAGGCCCACGCTGGCAGCGTGGGGCAGCTCAATGAGGTCGTCATGGAGAGCGGCTTGGTCAACGGCGCTGGGCTTGGCACCGGTGACTTCCAGCCACAGTGGGACATTGGCGCCGAGTTCTTCCGGCCGGAAGCGGGTGATGGTGAAGACTGCGCGATTGCCATCGACGCGTTTGCTGATGCGGGCGTTGAGGGCTTCGTAGCGGTAGGCGCCGTAGTCGTTGTGGTTGGCGTACCACCAATCAGGATTGTGGGCGTTGTCGCGGTAGAGGGTTTCGAGGTCTTTGATGCCCTGCGCGGTATGCCAGGAGTGGATGCCGACGGCGACTGACGGGTGTGCCAACATCGCGTCGCGGTTCTGGAGGACCTTCGCGAAGGACTTGTTGAAGTTGTCGAAGTTGATCTCGCGATCGCCGGGTCGCAGGGGGTAGGATTCGGCTAAGGCCTTTGCCGGATATGCGAGGTTTCGTCCGAAGTGGGGGTAGAAGACTTCGGGGGTGCCGATGACGCCGACGGCCTGGAGGATGCGGCCAATGTCGTGCTGGGTGTAGGATTCAGGGGAGGTATAGACGCAGAAGGGCAGTGCCTGAGTGACGACCGAGGCGTTGACGCGGCTTTCCAGGACGATGCGGTTGCGCATGAATTCGTAGAATTGCCGGTTGGGGCTGAGGGTGCTCAGGTTGGGGTGGTTGACGGTGTGGAGGCCGATGGCCGAGCCGGCGGCGAGGATGTCCTGGGCGAGCTTCACGTGGTCGTCATTGGCGGCGTTGTAGAAGAAGGTGCCTTTGATGCCGTGCCGTGCCTGGACGGCGTTGGTGCGGGCGTGGCCGGGTGTCGAGTCGTCCCAGCGCGCCGAGAAATGCAGGGTGTAGCGGCGCGGCAGCGGCCGTGGCTGCAACTGCGCGGCGGCGGCGGCGGCCGCGTCGGGGAAGGTGACCACGATCTGCTGCGCGTATTCGCGGAAGCCCAGGGGGTTGGCAAACACGACGCTTGCGCCCATAAGGGCGCCAATGAACAGCGGGCGGAAACGGGACGATGACGGCATGGCGCGGACTCCTGCGTGGTTATTTTTGTCGCGGACGCATCGGACGAATTGTGGTTGGTGAATGTGGCGCCCTCCGGGCGCTTTTCTATGTTGTTGTCTTACCCCGGGTTGCGGCGCCCTTCGGGCGCCTCACCCGGGGTTATGCATGGTGCGGCCCTTCGGGCCGAATTTGGGCTGGGGAATCGGTCTGATCGGTCTGATCGGTCTGATCGGTCTGATCGGTCTGATCGGTCTGATCGGTCTGATCGAAAGCAGAATTGTTATTCGCAGATGATTTCGTAGATCATTTGGGCGCCGTCGGGGCTCTTGATAGCCAGTGGCATATTCAGGCCGTCCGGGGAGATGGTGAGTGTTACTTCGGCGAGGCGTTTGCCGCCGAGGTCGAGACGGTAGGCGCGGGCTTTGGCGGGATTGTCGAGTTTGATGGTTAGATAAGCGCGGCCATTGCGGACCAAGTGAGGCGTGCTGCCCCACTTAAGCACGGTTTGGCGGGCGCGTTCATTGAAGACCATGTCGGTGTTTTGCAGATCGGTGAGGTGGGTGACCAGCAGGCGTTTGCTGTTGCTGATGGGGTCGTTGGTCAGACTGGACACCCACACCGTGGCGTCGGTGTCCTGGATGTCGATGATGGCGGCATCGGTGACGATGCGTTGGCCGGCTGGGGCGAAACCGCCGGCGGTGCGTGGCGTATTGAGGACCATCATGTCTCTGGTGGCGTCGACGACGAACTGGTTGTTGGTGGACTGGAAGGTCTTGGTGCTGACGTCGGTGATATTGTCCTTGGGCAGCCAGCCTTTTTGTTTGAAGAGCGCGTTGAGTTTTTCGCCGGCGTCATTGGCGTATGGCTCATCGCTGATGTGGTTGGCGGCGCGTGGGGAGGTCTCGGAGAAGCCGAAGCTGACATCGGCGGGCACGGGCTGGTCTTTGCCGCCGAGGTGGGTACCGACTTTGGCGATGATGTTGTAGCCGCTCCACGGCGGCACCAACTGGCCGGTGTGGGCGTCGTCTTCGTAGATGTAGTTGGTGTCCATGCTGAGGGCGACGGTGCGCGGCGCTTCGCTCATGTCGCCGCGCAGGAAGAGACAGATGATGGCGCGTTCGGCGGCGAGGTTGAGGGGATCGGCGACGATATCAAAGTAGCCGGACGGGCGGTTTGGCTCGAACATATTCGGGCTGTGGCTGTAGGCGAAGCGCCAGAGCCCGGCCCAGTTCTGCAGGGACGCCAGGCAGCCCGTGAGGATGCCGCCCACGCCGCGGTAGCGGCCCGGTCCGGAGTAGTTCCACTCCGTGATGGTCATGGGCTTGTCCAGCAGGCGAGCGAAGGACGAGTGGGAGCCGCCGAGGCGACCTTCGACGATGACGCTGGTGTTCGAGCAGGTCGATGGCAGGCGCCATGGCGTGATCAGGAAGCGCGGGTGGTCCACGTAGAAATGGTCGTCGACATAGTCGAAGTTGGCGCGTGCGCGTTCAGACCAAGCATTTTTGCCGGAGTGGTTCATGTCGGTGAAGAGCGCCTTCGCCCCGAGTTCATCGCGGAGGAAGGTGGTCATGCGCATGTACATGCGCTCATGGAGTTCGTAGATGAACTGGTTGTAAACGACCTTGAGCTTGCCGCTGGCGCGATGTGGCAGGGTGGTCATGGGTTCGGGCACGTCGATGTCGAGTGCGGCTTTGCGGTCAGCCGCGCTGGGGTATTTGCGGAAGAGCCATTCATTCCAGGCGTCGAGGTACTGCTGGACCAGCCGGTCTTGGAAGGTGCCGCTGAGGCCGCCGTCGATATTGCCTTCGTTGACCATGGCGAGCAGGGGCATGGCTGGGTCGTCGATGTAGCGCAGGCCGGTGTGGGGATTGACGTGACCGAGGAAATTCCGCGCGAACTTCTTCCAGCTGGTGAAAGCGTTATCATTGACGGCGAGGAGGCGTTTGAACTCGTTCATTTCAATGAGGCCATCTTCGCCGGGGTAGATTTCGGCGGCGCGGACATTGCGGGAGACATAGACATCGGTGGTAGCGTAGATGCCGCGTTTCTTGAGGGCGGCGAAGAGGACGTCGAAGGCGGCGAGGCGTTCCTGGTCCAGGACAGTGGAGTCTGTGGGGTTGCCTTTGCCGATGAGGGGATTTTCGTGATGGTGGTAGCGGACGGTGTTGAAGCCGATGCGGGCCAGGCGGTCGGCGACGATGTCGCACTGTTCCGGCGTGAGAATGTGGGCCATCATGCAGAAATTGACGCCGTAGAAGCGCTGGGGGACGCCGGGGCGGTTTGCGAATTCGAAGTTTTGGCCGACGGCTTTGAGCCAGCCGTGTTTGCCGGCGGGCGCGTCGAGATTGACGACGTTGGAGAAATCGAGTGCGGAGTCTTTTTCGATATCGAGGATGGTGTTAAGTTCGATCCAGTCGTCATTGGCGGCCATGGTGACGGGGAAGTCGCGATTGAGGGTGTAGGGCTCTGGGAGGGTGATTTTGAACTTGAGGGTGTAGTTCTGGCCGCCTTTCCAGGTGTAGGTATCTTCACCGGAGATCTGTCCTTCGGCGGGGTTGACGGCGCAGCGCACCTCAATGTGGTTGTGGTTCCAGCGGCGGTTGTCCTGTATGAGAAGGGTCCGTTGCGGGTCGAGGCTGACCTTGATCGGGCCGACCGTCGTGTCGATGACCAGATCGCCGGCGAGGGCGCGGGCGACGTGGACGGAATCGCCGAAGATTTCTGGAATGACGCCCTGTAGGTCGCCGAGCTGGTATGGTCTGCCGGCGACAAAGGGCACGTTGATGTCGAAGGCGCTGTGGATGGCGTTGGCCTGCATGTCCTGGCGGGGCGTGAAGACGTAGTGCAGTTCCAGGCTGCGTGCATCGGGTTGCGAGTAGGTCATAGCCAGGTCGATGACCGGCTCGTCTTTAGCGCCGGAGAAGGCTTTGATGGTGCTGGCGCTCAGGTCGGGGTTGGGGTCGAATTCGGTGGCGAAGGACCGGTGTGCCCAGCTAGGCGTGAAATGACCGGCAGCGATTTTGCCGACGTCCCGGCCGTCGGCCTGTATCAGGCAGTTGCCACTAGGGTCGATAAGGACCGTCCATTCCGCGCTGGAGACGGCCATGGCGGCGCAACAGGCAAGGGCGACGAGTAGTTTCATGAGGTTCCTCGGGGGGGAGACAGTGAGTATAAGAATTTGGACATAAATACACTGAAAACAAGATAAGTACTGATAAAGTAGAAGAAACGCAAGGCCGGCCGTGCTTATTTGGCCTAGCGGGGTAATCGGCCAGCCATTGATAACCAAAACTGTGGTGCCTCTACGAGGCACTGTCTGTTGGCAGGCTGCGTCCCCAGGCTAAAGCCTGGGGTTAAGCATGGTTAAGCGCCTACGGCGCAAAAACATGGAAAATGAATGATGGTGGTTTTCGGCCCGAACCGGACAAAGCATGTCGCCAGAATGGAAATTGAATGATGGTGGTTTTCGGCCCGAACCGGACAAAGCATGTCGCCAGAATGGAAATTGAATGATGGTGGTTTTCGGCCCGAACCTGACAAAGCATGTCGCCAGATCGGCCAAGTTCGGCCCGGAGGGCCGAACCATGCATAGCCCCGGGTGAGGTGCCCGGAGGGCGCCGCAACCCGGGGTATGATAGCACGTTAGAATTGCGCCCGGAGGGCGCCACATTGGCGAGGCACGCCGCGTCCCACGCGCCAACGAGAGGCATGCCGCCGACCTCAACCCCAGATAAGCTAGTGAGTTCCATTGCCTCTTTGGCCCCAGTCAGCTTCGCCGACTGGGGCCAAAGAGGCCGAGGAACACGAGCAAAAATGGCGCTGTACCCAGGGCGGCGCTCCGCCTTTGGCGTCGCTTGCCCTGGGCTGGTATGTTTTGCGCTTTCAGCGCTTCTGCCGCTTCGCGGCTAGGGATGCCGGGCGCGCGAGTGGACGCTTGCTGGCCTCTGGCGACGGCGCGGGCTGAAAGCCCGCACCACGGCTGGGAGAGGGACTGGTTACGGTCGGCGGGGATGACCGGTACGGGTAAATAAACCGTCTCGCCGGCGCGGGCGAGACGCCCGCACCACGGCTGGGAGGTGGGCGCGCCTAGGGCCGTCTGTTGCTCTACCGCTCAATTGTCAATGGGTGACCGATTACGCTTGCCAAGCGCCTAGAGTTCGGCAAGTCTCGACATTGCGCTGTGGCGCAATAAGGTACGACGGCAATCGACGGCAAGCAGTCCCCACGGTCCCCAGCGTCGCCTGGGACCGGCTGTTATCATTGGCTGTCGATTACGCCGCTGTTGCGAATCAACGGCTGGCGTTCTTGGCAGTGTCCATTGTGGTATATACTATTGGCCGGAGTCTTGCCGGGAGTGCGCCGTAGCGAGAACTGGCAGGATGCCTTGCGCGAGGCCCTGGATGGCTACAAGAAGGACGTGTTCTGAAGGTTAGAACGGCGCCGGCAGGGGCGTCGCGGCGATCAGATGCAAATTGTACATAAGGAGCAAGCAGATGTTGTATCAACGTGAGATACCGGAGATGGCTGGTTATGACGTGGTGGTGGTTGGCGCAGGGCCGGCGGGGATTGGCGCGGCGGTCAGCGCGGCGCGGCTGGGCCGGAAGACGCTGCTGGTCGAAAAGTATGGCTATCCCGGCGGCGTGGGCACCTGGGCCTGCTGCACGCTTTTCTTTCTCTTCGGCGCAGAGGGCCGGCAGCTCGTCGGCGGTCTTGCGGAAGAAGTGATACGGCGCATGGATGCGCGCGGCGCGGCGTCATTTATGATCAACGACGGCTGCCAGATGCCGGAATATCGGCCGATTGGCGACCGGCCACTGCTGGGAAAGGTCACCACCAAGACCGAGGACCTGCGGGTGACGTATCACGACATCATCAGCGAGAGCGGGGTGGAAAAGTTGTTCTACAGCCATTTCCACGGTGTGGTTCGTGATGGCCGGCGCCTCACAGGCGTGGTGCTGGACTGCCTGGAAGGGCCGGTGATGATACCGGCCAAGGTGGTGATCGACGCGACGGGCGACGCCCACGTGGTGCATCGCGCCGGCGGCCACACCGAGCAGGCGCCGGTGGACCAGACCATGCACAAGTCGATTTTCTTCATTGCCGGCGGCGTCGCGGCGCATGACCCGGCCGTGAACTGCCGGCGTTACGAGGCGCTGTTTGCGGCGAACAAGACGCCCGATATGGTCTGGCAGCACTTGGGCTTCTCGTACCAGCTTGATCCGGGCTTGGTCCAACTGTGCTTTGGCTACGCCAATGGCGATGGCTGCAATTCCGCCGATATGACCCGCATGGACCACGAGCTGCGCAAGCGCAATTTCGAGATCATCGATTTCATGCGCCGGGAAATGTCCGGCTACCAGAACAGCTTCATTTCCCAGGCGGCGCAGCAGGTCAGCGTGCGCTCCGGCCGGCATATCCGCGGCGTGGCCAAAATTACCGTGGAGCAGCTGCGGGATGGCGGCATGCCCGAGCAGCCGCTGATTTACATCACGCGGCGCTTCGGCAGCCACAGCGGTGAACAGAAAAAGGGATTTGCGCCCGAACAGCGCGGGGCCTGGGCGGGTTTCAGCGCCATTCCCTACGGCGCGCTGGTACCCGACGAATTCGACAATGTCCTCGCCTGCGGACGCTGCATCAGCGTGGACGATGCCGCCATGGACACGATACGCATGATGACGACGTGCATGGCCATGGGACAGGCCGCCGGCACCGCCGCGAGCATCGCCGTGGACGACCGGTTGCCCGTCATGACCAAGGTTCCCTTCGCGAAACTCCGCCAGAGCCTCGTCGCCCAAAGCTGCATCTGCTGCGAGGAGTAGACGGTATCGGGCTGATCAGCTGTCTTTTTTGCTGATGCGGTAGCAGGCGAGGAAGATCGCCCAGAGAACGAGTGGCAGGAGCACGGCGATGAGGAAGCTGCTTGCTGGCGCTTCGCGGCCGTGCGATGCTCCCCACCACGCGTAGAGTGCACTGACAGGCACAGTGCCGGCCAGGAGCGCGGCGAGGAAATGGCCGAAGCGCATGCGGGCGAGGCCCGCGAGGACGGCCATGACTTCCGGCAGGATTGGCAGCGCGCGGCTGCCGATAACGGCCAGGGCGCCCCAGCGTTCAAAGAGTGCGCGGAAGGCCTGGAGTTCGGCGGGTTTGGCTAGGCGTTGGGCCAATGCGTCGCCGCCGCTGCGCACCAGCGCGTAGCCGACGATGCCGGCGAGGGCGCTGCCAGTGGCGGCGAAGAGCCATCCTAGCCAGAAGCCATAGACCATGCCCAGGGCGGTCATGATGCCCGTGGCCGGGATGGGCAGGAGCAGGTCAACAAGCAGTAGCGCCATGCCCAGCAGCCAGCCGTATGAGCGTGCGGCGCCGAGGCGCTCGCCAAAGGCGTCGGCGCTGAAGAGCTCTGCGAGCGTAGCGCCACAGAGTTCAAATGCGGCCAGCGATAACAGCGCCAAGGCCAGCGCGACCAGAAAAATCTTTTTGGGCAGGGCGTTGGCGCGGCGTGAGGCATCGGGTTGTGGTGACATGGCCGGCCGTCAGCAGAGCTGTGCGGCGCCGGAGAAAGCGCTGGTGACTTTCAAGGCGACGGCGGCATTGCCGGGGTGTTTCTTGGGGTTCCATGACTTCATGAAGTCGTAAACTGGGCCTTCGCGGTGGTATTCGAGGGTGCCCTTGATCTGGTAGGTCTTGCCGCCTTTGGCGGTGAAGAGAATGCAGCCCTGGTGGTTGGCGCCGAGGATGTTCTCGCGAGTCTTGTTGAAATAGTTGTCGGCGACGACGAGCGTGCTGTCGTCGTATTTACCGACGCAGGTGGCATAGATGGCGTTGGGTATGCCATCGGCGCTGACGGTGACGAAAACGACTGGGCCTTCGCGGTTTTCCCATGCTTGGCTGAGATCGGCGGACATGGCGCTCATGCTGTGTGCTCCCGGTTGATGGTGGTTAATAATGCCGTAGTGGCGTGATTAGAATTGGCCGGTGCGCAGCAGCACGAGTGTGCAGGCGCATAGTGTTTCGATGCCGTGTTTTTGCAGGGCGTCGGCCAGGGCGGAATTTTCGGCGCCGGGGTTGAAGATGACGCGGCGGGGCTTGGTCTTGACGATGTCGTCAAGCAGCCCGTCGCTGTGCTTGGCTGAGAGATAGACCGTGATAGTATCGACGGGATCGCCAATGGCCGTGAGGGTTGGTAGCACCTTGCAGCCGTGGATGGCGTCAATGGCAGCGGGATTGATGGGGAAGACGCAGTGGCCTTTTTCTTTGAGCAGGGCTACGGCCTGGTTGCTGTAGCGGTCTTCCTTCGGGCTGGCGCCGAGTACTGCGACATTCATGGGGGGGGACTCCTTCGGGGCGTGTTGATGATAACGGTTTTGGCGCTGAACGGTGTCATGCGAAAATAATGGCCATGGGGAAAAATGCCAGCGGGCGCGGCTGGCGGTTATTCGGCGTTTTGCCAGCGTTTGCGGAGGAGATCGCGGTTATCGAGGATCAGCCAGATCAGGTCGAGTTCCTGGCAGACGGTTGCGAGTGGTTCGTGGACGACCCATTCGCGGAGCCAGGCGAAGCGCAGGGTGGCGACGAATTCGGGCAGCATTTCCCAGCTTGCTGATGACCACACGCGGTGGCTGCAGAGGACGCCCAGCATGGTCATGACCAGCGGTCCGGTGAGATGCGCGGGATCGTCCATGCCCACGCAGCCAATCATGTTGGCTGCGTCGTAGCATTCGGCTTTGGTGCCCATGAATTCCCAGTCGATGACGCTGTTGATGGCGTTTTCGCCCCAGATGATGTTGAGGGGATGGTAGTCGCCGTGGCAGAAGGTCAGGGGTATTTTGTGGTAATCTTGCCAAAAACCTTCGAGTTCCTGGCAGATGGGGGCGAGGTCTTTGGCCAGTTCGGGGCGATTGCGCTGGTAGGACTTGACGAGATTTGCTGCGTAGCGTGGAAGGTCGAAGGGGGTTGTGAAGGGTAAGCTGGCTTCTTTATTTGCCTGGTGTAGCACTGCCAGGAACCCGCCGAGGCATTCGCCGCGCCAGGCGTCGCTAGCGTAGGCCGGGCGCGGGAGGGGAATGCCTTGAACGTAGTCGCGTAATTGCCAGGCCGCGCCATCTTGGCCGTAGGCGAAGCAGTCGTCACTGGTCGTGGATAGCCACGGGTGGACCGGCTGGTCGAGATCGTCCAGTTTTTGCAGAAGTTTTGCCTGTTCGCGGCGGGCGGCGAGCTTGGCGGGAAAAACCCGCTCGAGCAGGTAGAGGTCGCCGTCCGTGTCTTCGACGGCCAAGCGCGCCTGGGAGCGGTCGGGACTGCCGGCGAGGACAATGTCCGGCCGGGGGCGGGCGAGCTCCAGGTCCCATTGCCTAAGTAGCTGTGCGTATTCAATGTCGTTGCAGGCTGTTGCCGCGTGCGTGGTGCTCATGGGTCTTTCCGGTTCTGGGCAGCATTGAAAAAGACAGACTGGGCAGGGGATGGTGGATGCAACCTGCTGCCGCCGTTTATTTTGCCCATGGTTTGATGTCAAGATACATGGTGAATGCATCCAGCGCGGCTTCGCCTTGTTCCCATGCCTCGCGGCGGGCGTAGATGAACTCAATTTCGGACTGTCCCGGCGACTTGGCGGTGATGGTGATGGTGGCTTCGCCGGGCTTGTCGCTGCGGGTTTTTCCCCAGAAATTGCGCGCGGGCTTGTGGCTGATGACGACATCGCAGTAATGCGGGTCATAGCGGGCGGTCCAAGTATAGCCGGCAACGACGTCGGCGCTGAGCTCGAAGCTGTGTTCGTCGCCCAGTTCGAGCTGCAAGCTGGTTGCGTCAGAAGAAGTCGTTGTCGTCGTCGTTGTTTCCGTCGCATCGCTGCTGGCCACGACGGTCACGGTTTCTTGCTGATAGTAGTCGCTGCGCCACTGAGGCCAAAAGGGATCGTAGTAGCGGTAACTGTACGAGTACCAAAGGGGATAGCTGTAATACGGCCAGCCCCAGTAATACGCCGACCGCCAGTAGTATGGCGAGTCCCAATAATAGACGCTACTCCACGTGTACGGGAAGCGGCTTGGTCGGTGATAGACGTCGTGCCGGTCGTGGCGGTCGTGCCGGTCGTGGCGGTCGTCGCGCTTCGGCCGCCAATCGTGATTAGGCCGGTCATCGCGACCTGGACGGCCGTGATCCCAAGAATCACGTGAAACACCTGGGCGATAGGGCCCGGGACGATGATTGTCCCCGCCGGGGCGATCGGGGCGCCCGGCGTCGCCGGGGCGGTCGGGACGTGGTCGGTCGGCATCGCCGGGTCTGTCGGGGCGCGGTCGGCCGGCATCGCCGGGGCGCTCGGGGCGCGGTCGGTCGGGGCGGACTTGGTTTCCAGCATCACCTGGCCGATTGGGGCGAGGCCGGGTGGCATCGCCGGGTCTGTTGGGGCGTTGTGGTCGGCCGGCATCGCCGGGGCTGTCGGGGCGCGGTCGGTCGGGACGGACTTGGTTCCCAGCATCACCTGGCCGATTGGGGCGAGGCCGGGTGGCATCGCCAGGGCGTTCGGGGCGTTGTGGGCGTTCGACATCGCCAGGGCGCTCGGGGCGGACATGATTTCCGGCATCAGGAGGCGGTTGCGGGCGCGGTCGGCCTGAGCGTTCCGGCTGCCTGGTATTATCTGGTCGCTGTGGGGTTGGCTGGTCGGCGGTATTGGGTTGTTTTGGGCGTTGGCGTTCCCAGTCATTCCAGTGATCGGGGAAGACGTTTGGCTTTGGGCGTTCTGGGCGCGGGGTGATATCGGGCACAACCGTGTTGTCTGTGCGCGTAGGTTCCTGGCGCACGGGGGGAATGGGCTCTGGTGGGCGTGGGCGTTCGCGACGATTGGCTGAGGGTAGCTGGGTGGTACGCTCGGGAATTTGTGGCAGGGCCCTGTTGACGTCTCGTCTGTCATTGACTGGCGGGCGCTCTAGACGTGTCGGCAGGTCCGGTTGATTTTGCGTGCGCGCGGGCCACTCTCGGCGGCTGGGGGCGCTTTGTGGCGGGCGTGCGGGAAAGCGCTGAAGGTCAGTGCGATTGCGATCAATACGGCTGGGAGAAATGTCTCGGGAGCGTCTGGGTTCGGGGGCAGACGGCATGGCGGGAGACGCCGGCGGGGCGGTGGGGAGTGTTGGACGCTCTCGGCCCAGGTTGTCTCTGCGGTTGCCAAACGCTTCAATTCTACCTGTGGGTACTTCTGCGGCATCTTGGCGCAAGCTCCGCGACGATGATGAGCGCGAACCGCGCCGGCCGCGCTGCGCCCAGCTGGTGCTGCTTGCCAGAAGAGAGCACGTCAGAAGAATGAGCAATGTGGTGGTGGGTTTGTGCATGGGCGCGCGCTCCTAAATGGTTGTTCTGTACTATACCATGATCAGACCGGCGCTGCACGCTGAAGTTCGTTTGTGGACAGCGTGGACAGCGTGGACAGCGTGGACATGGACAGTGTGGACAGCGTGGACAGCGTGGACAGCGTGGACAGCGTGGACAGCGTGGACAGTGTGGACGGCGTGGACAGTGTGGACGGCGTGGACGGCGTGGACGGCGTGGACGGCGTGGACGGCGTGGACAGTGTGGACGGCGTGGACGGCGTGGACGGCGTGGACGGGGTTGAGCTCATTCTAGGCGGAGACGGGATTTGTGTTGGTGCAGACTTTGCATTGCTTTTTTGCGGGTATAGTTATTGGGCAGCTACGAAACAAGTGCTATGCGAACAGGAAAAGGTGGTGTGTTTATGCCGATCAAGAGCATTGAGCCGCAGGTGATTCAGGAAGGCTACGACCGTCGCAGTTGCTGGGTGCAGACGCGCGGGGCGGTGTTGCCTGGCGGGCGGGCGGTGATTATTACGCAACGCTTGTTGCTTAGCGGCTCGGATGTCTTTTTCGGCATTCATTCACTGCATAGCAGGGACGATGGTCGCAGTTGGACTGCGCCGCTGGAACATGCCGAGCTGGGACGGCGACCACTGGGCGATGGCGAGATTTGCCCCTGCGACGGCACGCCCCAGTGGCATGAGGCATCGGGACGCCTGTTGTTGACGGGGCACATCGCGGTCTATCGCGGTAACGCCTTGGCGCGGCCCTATCATCACCATACCTATTACAGCGTGGGCGATGTTGATAAGCGCACGTGGACTCCCTGGCAGACACTGGCTTTACCGGCGAACGCGCCGCTACGCAGTTGTGGCGCGGGCTGCACGCAGCGGGTCGATCTGCCCAATGGCGAGGTGCTGTTGCCGGTATATGGCAATGACCATCCGGAAAATGGCTGTTCGCAGGCCGTGGTCTTGCGTTGCGCTTTTGACGGTCGCAACTTGCGTTACCTCGCCAGTGGCACGCCACTGACTTTGCCGGTGCCACGGGGATTTGGCGAGCCGTCGCTGATTGAGTTCGGCGGGAGATTTTTTCTGACCTTGCGCAACGATGTCCGCGGCTATGTCACGGCTGGCGACGATGGAATGGCCTTTGCGCCGCCGAAGCCGTGGTGTTGGGACGACGGCGAGGAGATCGGCAACTACAACACTCAGCAACACTGGCTGAAGGGCGGCGGCAATTTGTACCTGGTCTACACCCGTCGTGGAGCGAATAACGACCACGTTTTTCGGCACCGCGCGCCGTTGTTCATTGCGCAGGTCGATACCGATCGGCTGTGCCTGCTTCGCGCCAGCGAACAGATAGTGGTGCCCGAGAAGGGCGCGCGACTGGGCAATTTCGGCGTGACGTATGTCAGTGACCGCGAGTCGTGGGTGGTGGTCTCGGAGTGGATGCAGACCAACCCGCCTAATCCCAGCGACTGCACGGTCTGCGAACGCTACGGCGCCAATAACCGCCTGTGGCTTAGCCGGGTCAAGTTCTGAACGCGGTGGTCATGGCACAGCGCCCTTCCTGCATGACGCCCGTCACCCTGGCGCCAACTATTTTGCATCGCCTGGGGCGGTTCGCCGGAGAGTGATGGTGTGGGTAACGGGCTGGTTCAGCTGGTAGATTTGGGCCATGGCCTCGTTGTACTGCTTGATGAGGTCCGGGCGATCGGCGGCTGACTGCTGGTAGCGCTTGATGACGGAGCAGCGGTAGTCGTTCCAGATGGACGGTTTCGGGTGCAACTCGTCGTATTTCTGTTGCAGAATAGCGAGGATTTCGTCCTGGCTGAGCGCGTTTTGATCGGGGAAGAACTGCTGTTTGAGCAGCGAGTAGGTGCGGATGATCGGGCTGATCCTTTCGCGGAGGGCGACTAGGTCGCGGATTTTGATGGCCTGCTGATACTGCGGCGTCGACTCGACGACCGCGAGATTGACGCCGGCCTCCAGGTCAGCGGCGCTGGTGACGACCTGCGGCTGGCCGTCGATGGCCAGTTCGTAGCTGCCGGCGGGGAGATTGGCGACGGTGATGACTTCCTGGTTGAGCTCTGCGATGAAGGGCACCATCGTCAATGCGTCCTTGGCGGCGGGATTGACGGGGAAGGGCAGCGCGCCGGCCAGGTAGCGGAAACTGACGCCGGAATCGTCGATGACGAGATCGCTGACCTGGCAGTTGTCGATGTCGCGCAGCTCGCGGGTTTTGGCGTCAATGGCGACGCGGGCGACGGTCGGAGTCATGCCCTGGGCTTTGAGGAAGAGATACGCCATCAGTAGGTGCCCCGCCGCCCCGGGGTGAATACGATCTTTGCCGACAATGGTCTGCGCGGGATTGCTGCTCTGCCAACGCTGGTTGATGGCCAGCATGGGCGCGTTGAAGTGCACGACGTCGCAGCCGTGAGTCGCGGCCGCAGCGACGATGCCTTCGCTGCACTTTACCAGCGCATCGTTGATGCCCATCTGTGCGGGCGGATCGAATTGTGCGGTCTGGTCGTAGATGGCCGGCGTGATGAGAATCACCCTGACGCCCTCCTGGCGGGCTTTGGCGGCGAGCTCATTTAGGTAGCGCGTGTTGGTGTCGATGGCCTGCTGGCGCTGGGCGAGATTGGCGGCTGATGGCTCGGAGTTGGTGTAGAGGCCGCGATTGACGTCATTGACGCCAGTCATCACGGTGATGACACTGGGGCGGTGCGGCGCGATGTCCCAGTCGTAGCGGAGGAAGCTGCCGCGAGCGGTGTCGCCGGCAATGCCGCAGTTCCACGCCTGCAGGCGACGCGTGGGCATGCGCGTCGCGTAAAAAAGCACGATGGCGCCGTGGTAGCCGCCCTGGGCGGTGAGGCTGTCGCCGATGAAACAGACGCGGTCATCCGCCGCAAAGGGCGCGATGTCGCTGGCCAAGGTCGTGCCGCTGACAGCCAACGACAGCAGGTAGGTGGAGATTTTCATGGTGTGGGGCTCTGTTCTGGGGTGGGAGGGGGGAGGATTACGCCTGTAGGCGGGCATTGCGTCCTCGTGGACCGGCGGCGTTTTGCCGCTCATGGTTGGTCGCGTTAGCGAATATAGGCAGTTCCGAACTGATCGCAAGCGCCGGGGAGAGCCGCCGTCCCGGCGGGCGATAGTTTTATCTATCCACAGATTACGCAGATTGACGCAGATTTTTTTACGATTGGCTGCTTGGAAGTCCAGGGCCTTTTCCGTCCCGGCGGCATTGAGCGGTTGTGGTGGTTTGGCAAGGTTCTTGGCGGGGGCTACTGTAAGGGCTCGTTCTCGGGGGGGGGGAAGTGTCGGGGACAGCCGGTAAGCAGGGCAAAGACAGGAGATGACCTTGGACGTTGCGACGAATTACTGCGTACACAATGTTGGCGCCATGCCGGGCAGTGACGCATTTTTGTTGGTCACGGCCGAGATGAGCGCCTTGATTGACTCGGGTTTTTCCTTTTGCGCCGAGACGATGGTGGACAACATTGCGGAGGTGCTGGGTGAGCGGCCGTTGGATTACGTGCTGCTGACGCACTCGCATTACGACCACGCGTCGGGCAGCATCTACTGCAAGAGCCGCTGGCCGGATGTGTGTATTGTCGCCAGCGACTACACGGCGAAGATTTTTGCCAAAGAGAGTGCGCGGGCGGTCATGCGCGAATTGAATGCCGGCGCGGCGCGTCTGAGCGGTTGCAGCGAGTGGGTGGACCGCCTGGATGAGCTCAGGGTTGATCGTTGCGTCGGCGAGGGCGACGAACTGTCGCTGGGCGACATGACCTTGCGAGTACTGGCGGCGCCGGGACACACTCGCTGTTGCATCATGTTCTACGATCCGGCCAGCGCGCTGTTGATATCCTGCGAGACCCTCGGGGTGCTTGCCGGGCCGGGGCTGGTCATGCCCTGCTGTCTGGTGGGCTATCAGCAGAGCTTGGATGCACTGGACCGCGCCATGGCCATGCCCATCCGCCGCCTGCTCTTGCCGCATCACGGTGTGATTGAGGGCGATGACTGTCAGGATTTTCTGCGTGCATCGCGCTACTGGCTGGTCGAAACGCATCGCCGCGTCCGCGAAGCGCATGCGGCCGGCCAAAGTGACGCCGAATTGCGGCAGCTGCTGCGTGATCTTTTTTATACGGACATTGCCCAGCTGGTCCAGCCCGAGCAGGCATTCGATCTCAATGCCAGCTACACCATACCGCTGCTATTGAAGGAATGAAGATATCTTGTCAACAATCACAAGCCAATGCGCTTTATGTAATCGTCGTTTCCAAAAACGCTGAAAGTGTGCGACATAGCAAACAAGGAAAGTGAGTTCCATTGCCTCTTCGCCTCCCAGTCAGCTTCGCCGACAGGGGGCGAAGAGGCCGACGAACGCGGACATATAAGGCGTTTTACCCAGGGCTGCGCGCGCCTTCAGCGCGGCTTGCCCTGGGCTGGTATGTTTCGCGCCTTCAGCGCATCTGCCGCTTCGCGGCGCTTTCTTCCGTCGCGGACGGATCGGACGGATCGTCGACTTGATCGGTCTGATCGGTCTGATGTCTTTGATGCAATCGCAGTGTTTTCAACCTGCTGCAGTTGAAGCCAGCTGGTATCTTGTTGCACGAGCCAAAAGTCCTTTGGAAAGAAACAATAAGAATTGCCTAAAAACCATGTCGGTGGGCGCTCGTTGTGGCGCTGTCGGCAGCACAAAAGGAGCACCATGAAGAGACTGATGTGTCGATGCCTTGCCATTGTGAGTTGCCTGTTTGCAGCCGCCGTAAATGCCGAGTCGCTGTTGCCTGAATTCAGCGCGTTGAGTTTGGCGCCGGGTGATGCCGGGCGGACGCAGGTTCGTCATGGCGAACGCAGTATCTATTTTGTGGGCACCGAGCCGGCGGCGGCGATGAGTGGCGTGACGCTGGCCTTGCGCGATGACGCGATTGTGCTTGACAACCGCGAGGCGCCAGCGGAGTTGCGCAAGATCGTAATGCGCCTGAATACCATCAAGCAGCGGCAGTTCCCTGGGGCGTGCTACGTCTTGCGGGTGCAGATCGAGGGGCCGAAGGGCGGTCATGCCGCGCTATTTTTTGAAGGGCGGACGCTTGACGGGGTGCATTATCACAACAACACCGGCCATACCTTGAACGGCGAGCGGCAGGAGATTCTGCATTATCGGACACTGCCGAAGGAACTCGACGATTTGCATCTGCGCTTGGATTTGAGCGGCCCGGGCGAGTACAAGATCTTTGCGGCGGAGTTCGCGGAGGTGCCGGTGCGGCAGAAAGATCCGGCGGTTGCAGCTGCACGCGTGCCGGAGCTCCTTTTTCACGCGGATTTTGATGGCACGGCCACGGCGCGGCGCGGTGGGCAGCCGGAGCCCATGGCCGCTCGCGGCATTGACTACGGGCCCGGCGTCAAGGGCCAGGCACTGAAGAGCAGCGGTGAGGCCGGGACGCTCTTGCAGTATGCGATGGCTGGCAATGCCGTGCCCGAATGCGGCACGGTGTCCCTGTGGTACCGGCCGTCATGGACGAGTACGGAGGACGCCAGTGGCTTCCACCAGCTGTTCACGATGGAGCGCCCGGAAGGCAGCCGTTATGGCTCGGGGGCGGTTTTTCTGTGGTGTCACAACGACGTCTTGCGCGCCGACACCAGCGATTTGCGGGACAGCTATCAGCGCACGCGCAGCGTCTTGCCTGGTCAATGGCAGCACGTCGCCATGAGCTGGGACGAAGACGGCTCACAGGTTTATTATAACGGTCGGCCCGCCAATGACATGCCGGGTGGCGACAGCTACTCGCCCCTCAATGTCGGCCCGGGCAAGCATCTGATTTTTCGGGATTCGGTTCTCAAGAGTTTTTTTGTGGGCGGGCTCAATGGCGAGCAGCAATGCGAAGGCCTGATTGACGACCTGCGGATCTATTCGGCGCCGCTGTCACGCGAGGACGTCTTGGCGGTTGCTCGCGAAATACGCTATTTCGAGGTCGCGGCGACGCGGAGCTACATCGTCAACCGTGGCGACGGCGCGAATGCGATTGCTTTCAGCATCACGCCGCAGCAGCCGGTGGCGATGCGCTTTCGCTGGCAAGTCGTGGCTGAGGACGGCCGGGTGGTGGCGGCGAGCGGCGATGCCTTGGCGGGCAGCGCGGCCGATGTCGGTCGGCCCCTGGCGCAGACGGCCGCCGTGCCGGCGTTGGCGCCAGGTCGCTATGATATTCGGGTCACGGAGGACCTGTACAAGGGCAGCACCCTTGACAGCCTGTCGGTTCCCGTGTGGGTTTTCCACGGGACTAATGCCGAAGTGTCGGCGACTGACGAGCTGCGTCTGGAGCATCTGGCGACGATTCGGCCCAATCCGTCCATGAGTGCGGAAGAGCTGTTGTACGTCGGCGTGCCGAGCATGGGCGAGCTGGCAGGGCGTCCGTACATGGAGATTGACGGTGCTGATGGCAGTCGTTTCGTGCTGCGGTTGCGGCTGCCGGACGCGCAGGGCATGTATCTCTTGGAGTGGGATTATCCCGATGATAAATTGCGCACGGTGGACATTTTAGCGCAGAGTACGCGCATACAGGGCAGCGAGTACGAGTTGCAGACTGGCTATTGCACGGGTGATGAATACCCCCCCAGCGGGCGGATGTTGACGCAGAAGTCCGTGTATTACGCGCGGTCGACGGATGCCGCGCTGGTGTTCATGACCGCGCGTAATGGCGCGCCGGCGGCCGTGGCGGAGATTCGCGTGAGCAAGATTGTCGGTGGCCTGCCGGCGCTTGGCGCTGCCGCCTTGGCGTCGCCGGCGGATAATGGCCGTGCCGTCGGCATTTATTACGAAGACCCGGCGGTGTTGTACGACTTTGGCCGCTACGCCAGCGTCATGCCGGGCTTGGAGCAGATGCTTGATCGTCTGAGCGCCTACATGCAGTACAGCGGGCAGACGCTGCTGACCTATCCGCTGGTGTGGTATCAGGGGATGATTGGGGACAAATACAATCCACGTAACCACCCCGAGGACTTTTTTCAGGCGGTCCTGACCATCTTTGACCGCGACGGCCTGGGCTTCATGCCGTCCTTCAACCATCACAATATTTATTTCCCGGATTTGGCGATTAGCGCGGAGCGTTTTGAGGACGGGTCATTGCATGACACGCCGGTGTCCATTTTGAACACGGGCAAGCCTAATCCCGGCGGCTGGCATGGTACGCCGCCGAATTTCAACGTCATGCATCCGGCGGTACAGGAGCACATCCTGGCGAATGTCCAGCAATTCATTGATGAGGGCGCGGCGCATCCGTCCTTCAAGGGCATCACGCTGCATCTGACCAACCATTGTCTAGCATCATTTGGCGAATTGAGCGCGGGCTATAACGACTACGTTATTGACGCCTTCAGCCGCGCGACGGGCATCGCGGTGCCGGTGTCGCGGCAGGAGCCCCTGCGCGGCAAGTTGTACTACGAGTGGCTTATGGCCCATGCGCGAGAGGAATGGATTGACTGGCGCTGCCAGGCTTTGGCCGAGTTCTACGGGCGCATCGCCGAGCGATTGCGGCTGGCGCGGCCGGATTTGCGGCTGGTCCTCTGCAATCTCGGCCCCATGGGCGAAGTGAAAGCAGAGAATTTCCGCGACGAGGACTTTGTCGCGCAGCGCTATCGCGGCGCGGGTCTGGATCCGAAGTACCTCTCGGCGATAGCGAATGTGACGCTGGTGCAGACCATCATCCCGGCCGATTATCGCTGGCGGCGCGGCCATGGCTCAGAAGACCCGAATTTGCAGCACCTGCGGGACTTCGATCTTCTGCCGGGCACCTACAGTCTCTTGAATACGGCGCCGGCGCCGTGGCTGCACATGCACGACCGCTACTGGGAGTCCGCGATCGGGCGTCGTGGCGGTCGGCGCTGGAATGGCCCTGGCGAGGGCGAGTTGGGGGCGTGGTTCAGTGAGCAGTCTTGGCGGGTGAGCACGCTTAACCCCGCCGGTGTCCACGCCATGCGGCATTACATCGCGCCGTTACGCCATAATGACCTGCTGGGCATCACTAAGGGCGGTTTTCTCATCGGCACATACGGTATGGATGAGCTGCTACGGCCTTTCGCCCAGGCCTTCCGGGCGCTGCCCGCGCAGCGCTTTGCTGATGTCGCCAGTGGTAATGCCGCCATCACGTTGCGGCGACTCGAACACGCCGGCGCGACCTGGTTCTACGTCGTCAATACCACGGCGACACCGGCCGAGGCGGCACTGCGGCTGTCGGCGCCGGCGCGGGATGTGGTCAGTGGCGTGACCGTGCCCGCCGGTGAACTCCGTCTGCCCATGACGGCCTACGAATTTCGCGCCTTCCGCGCGGATGGCGCGGTGGTCATTGAGGGGAAGTGAGCGCCGCCGAGGCGCTGATGAGCGCCTCGGTCACACATGAAAGCGCCCGGTTGCCGGCTTGTTAGCTGGCGCCCGGGCGCTGTTTTTGGTGGGTGTTGCGTGTCAGCGCGCGTTATTTATTTTCGTTCCAGAGATCGTTTTTGGAGCTGACCTTGTATGAGGTCACGTGGCCATCGAAGTGCTGGGCGTTGAACATGTCGTTATGGCGGTGGCCGACGCGGTAGGTGCCGGTGCCGGATGCTTCGGAGAGCGTGCGGTCAATGGCGCCGTTGTGCTCGATTTGCCAAGCGGTGGTATCGGCGGTTTCGATGGTCACCGATGGGGATTTGATGCGGGTGAGCGCGTAGATGCCCGGGCTGGCGATGTTGTAGACGTTGCCGCAGAGCCAGCTGGCGCGACCGTAGGAACGCAGGAAGGACGAAACGGTGACGCCGGTGGGGCGGTTCCCGCTCTGCTGTGAGCCGCTGCTGTCCGAGCCGCAGCGGTACATTTTGTAGTCGCCGACGTAGGGGGCGATGAGGTCTTCCCACCACCAGAGTTGGCCGGAGCGGTCGGCGGTGCCCCAGACGTAGCGCGGGCAGATGTAGTCGTTGTAGTCGTTGGAATACATGTTGAAGCCCAAGCCAATCTGCTTGAGGTTGCTGGTGCAGGAGATGGCTCGGGCTTTTTCCCGCGCCTTGGCCAGCGCCGGCAGGAGCATGGCGGCAAGAATAGCGATGATGGCAATCACGACGAGCAGTTCGATCAGCGTAAACGACAACAGTTTCTTCACAATTCGTCCTCCCATGTTGACTTCAGATTAGGCTCTTGACACTCAAAATGCCGCATGTTCCGTTAAGTATAGCAAAAGACCGGCGGTTAAGCAACAGCATGCGGTGAAAAGACTGAGAGGGGGGGCGGTCAGCCATTGATACTGTATGCCAATAATTCCTCTTTCTGGCGCGGTGGGACGCGACGTACCTGGCCAATGTGGCGCCCTCCGGGCGCAATCAGTTGTGTTTTCGGTACCCCGGGTTGCGGCGCCCTCCGGGCGCCTCACCCGGGGTTATGCATGGTGCGGCCCTCCGGGCCGAACTTGGCCGATCTAGTGTTTTATTGCCGCAAAGCGGCAGAAGCGCTGAAAGCGCGAAACATACCAGCCCAGGGCAAGCACGCTGGAAGCGTGCGCCGCCCTGGGGGGAACGGCGACTCTGTTCGTGTTCCTCGGCCCCTTTGGCCCCAGTCGGCGAAGCTGACTGGGGCCAAAGGGGCAATGAAACTCACTTGTTTACCTGGGGTTGACGTCGGCGGCAGGTCGGGCATCCAATATCAATGACTGACCGATTGCGGGGGCAAGCTTGCCTTGCGACTGGGTGGTGTCAGGCGCCTCAGGGTTGGAACTCGCGGGCGGCCTGCACGTACGCTTCGATGTTCTCCCATGGCACTTCGGGTTCGATCATGTGCGTCGGCGAGCAGAAGAGCCCGCCTTTGTTGCCGGCGCTGGCGAGGTTGCGGAGGGTGGTGCGGCGGACGTCGTCGGCACTGCCGAAGGGCATGGTGCTTTGGGTCCCGAGAGTGCCCCAGAAGGAGAGACGCGAGCCGTACTGCGCGTGGATTTTGGCGAAGTCCATGCATTCGGGCTGGACGGGGTCGAGGACATCGACGCCGATCTCGATCAGCTCGGGGATGAACGGTTCAATGAAGCCGCAGGAATGGTAGGTGACCATGATGTCGGGCTTGGCAGCTTTGGCGGCGCTGATGACGGCGGCGTGGCGCGGTTTGAGCCACTGGCGGTAGTTGTCCATGGACATCATGGTGGTTTTTTGCATGCCGATATCGTCGCCGAGGCAGAGCAGATCGACGCCGGCCTGGGCGAAGGCCTGTGCGCGCTGGCAGGCAATATCGGTGAGGCGGTCGAGGTGCCAGATTGCGCAGGGGCTGTCGGCGAGGAGATCGACCATGAGGTCTTCCATGCCGCGCATATACCAGGCGATTTCCCAAACGGTACAGGCCATGCCGGCGGCGGCGGCGAGGCCGCGCGCATGGAGGGCGGCGACTTCGGCGCGGGCCTTGTCCTGCTGACTGAGATCGACGGCGGGGTAGGGATATGCCGCGAATTGCGCCAGTAAGGTGAAGGCGGCCATGGGGTGATGCATGCGGGTGATATGCCGCGAGCCTTCTGCGGGTTCTTCGCCGACGCCCCAGAGATTGAAGCGCGTGCGGGGATCGAAGAGCTGCCCCGGGAAGTACTGCTGCCAGTCGTGGTTGCTGGGCTTGAGGAAAGACGAGCTGAGGTAGCGGAAGGGAAAGCCGAAGACATCGGCGGGATTGGCGTCGGCGCCGTAGCGCTGTCGGAAGGTATTGAGCTGGTCGGGGCAGAGATTGAAGCAGACGGGCGCGTGGTGGATGCCCTGGCGACGCCAGAGGGCGAGGAGATTTTCACGCGGAGTGGGAGATGACGACATGGCGGGCCTCCGAATGGCTGACGGCAGTAAAGGGCGGGCGGCGGGGATGTTGACGCCGGGCGTTGGCGCGTTATTGTTGAGAACGCATGACCAAGGCGTGATCAGGTGTTGGTGAAATCACAAACCATGAAGACGGGAGAATGACGATGAAAATATCGCTGATTATCTTGAGTGCAATGATGGCGGGGCTCTGCGGCTGCAGCACGATGTATTACGGCGCCATGGAAAAATTTGGCGTGCACAAGCGGGACATTCTGATGGACCGGGTGAAGGACGCACGGGACAGCCAGGATGAGGCCAAGACGCAGTTCCTCAGTGCCATGGACCAATTCAAGAGCGTGGTGAATTTCACCGGCGGCGATTTGGAGAAGGAGTACAATCGCCTGAATGACGCGTTGCAGAGCAGCGAAGCACGGGCGACGGCGGTTCGTGACCGCATCAAGGCGGTTGAGGATGTCTCGCAGGCGCTATTCAAAGAGTGGCGTGCTGAGATCAAGCAGTATTCCAGTGACGCGTTGCGCAATGCGAGTCAACGCAAGCACGACCAGACGGTAGACAAATACGACGACCTGCTGCGGGCCATGAAGAACGCCGAGTCGAAGTTGGAGCCGGTGCTGGTGTCGATGCGCGACCAGGTACTGTTCCTTAAGCACAATCTTAATGCCCGGGCTATTGCCGGCCTGAGTAGCGAACTGGCCAGCGTGCAAGGCAATGTGGACAGCCTCATCCGCGATATGGACACCGCTATTCAACAGGCCGATCAGTTCATCGCCACGCTCAAAGACGAATAAACCGCGGTGGCAATGCACGTGTGTCGTCAGGAAAGCATAGTTGGTTTTTGCGAGGGGGAGGGAAATACCCTTCGCTTCGCTCGGGCCGCCGCTACGCGGCTATCAGACTATCCCTGCACCTCCCGTGCAGGTCTGCGGCTCATTGACCCTTCCCTCCCCCTCGCGCTCCCCTACCTATCCCTTTTCGGCTCAGCGTGTGGCGGCTGTCGCTTAGCGACAGCCGCCACACGCTGAGCGTCAACAGGCAAGGGAATGAGCCGGGTATTCCGCTGCTATTTTTGCGGTGGTTATGCCTATCGTATGGTCAAATGAAAGCTGGACGAAAGCAGTCTCGCCAGGCGAAAATCGCCTGACGCTTTGCGGATGCGCACGTGCGTCGTCAGGTGAAGAATTTGGGGCTGTGCGGAGGGATGCCGGTGTTGGCGACGATGGTCGCGCAGGCCGTGGCGTCGGCCAGGGCGTCGTGATGGCGGAAGAAGAAGCCGAAGGTCGCGGCGACATTGTTGAGTGTATGGGACGGCATCCACGGGTAGAGTTTCCTGCTGATAGCCAGGCTGCAGACGTAGGGGAAGCCCGGGTTGCTGAGGCCGTAGAGCGTCAGTGCCGCCCGCAGGTGGCCGAGGTCGAAGGGCGCATTGTGGATGACGACGATGTCGCCACTGGCGATAAACGCGGCCATGTCCGGCCAGATGTCGCAGAATTCAGGCGCGTGGCGCAGCTGCTGGTAGGAAATGCCGTGGATTTGGGTGAAGCGCGGTAGCATCCAGTCGAGCGAGCGATGGGGGCGCACTAGCCACTGGCGGCTGTCCTGGAGGACGCCGTCGTCAAGCAAGGCCAAGCCGGCGGCGCAAATGCTGCCGTTGCGCATATTGGCGGTTTCAAAGTCGAGGCCGATCAGACGCATGATGGTTACGGGGGGGGATAGTTGGGTATGGGACGTATGGGACGTATGGGACGTATGGGACGTATGGGCAGGGGACTTATGGGCCGTATGGGGTGAATGGGACGAATAGTTGGCGCGGGTGCGGCGTGGGCGCGGGTGTTGTGGGTGTTATCAGGGTGCGAGGTCAAGGATGCCGGCCTTGTCGGTTTCCCAGGTGAGGGCGCCGGTGCCTTGCCACATGGCCCAGCTGTCGTCGGCGATTTTCCGGGCGGAGATATTGCAGGCGATGCGGGGATTGGGCGCCAGGGCGTCGCTGAAGAGCGCGAGCGGCACGCTGAATTCGGCGTTCCAGCGGCTGGGGCTGGCGACAGCCGTGGCGACAGTGCAGAGGCGTTGCGCGGCCTGGATGAGATCGGCGGGGGCTCTGGCTTCGCCGGAGCTTTCAAAACGGCCATTGGGGTAGGCGCGGAGAACGATGGTGGGTTGCGGCTCGGCCTCGTCTTCGCGCAGGAATCGCAGGGCGATTTCGACCGCGTCGCTGCCGGCCCAGCGCTTGTCGGTGACCAGCGGTTTTTGCGGATCGGTGTCATTGGCGACGGCGATGTAAAGCGCCTTGCCGTCGTGGCGGAGCCAGGCAGTGCTGGTGAATTTTACGGGCTCGTGGTAAAGACTCTTGTCCAAGGGCATGATGGCGCAGGTGCCGTCGGTGGGCCATTCGGCGCTGGTGATGGCGCCGTCGATGGCTGGCGCGGATGTGGTTTTGGGGACAGTTAGCACGGGCGGCGGGCCGCTGCGCAGAGACTTTTTGGCGGCTGGGGGCGGCGTGTTGGCAAGGATGAGGCGCATGGGCGTGGGTGGCGCGGGCATGACGCGGGGGCGGTGCAGCGCTGGCCAGGATGCGCGCGTGTCGTCGTTGACCAGGCCGATTTGGGCGAAGGGAATGGGCTTGAAGCCGATGGACTGGGCAGGCGAGTCGTCGCGCAGCGCGAAATCGCCGGTGGCGGCGTTGACGCAGCGGGGGTCTTGGTCGACGAGGTTATTTTCGACCGTAATGACTTCCTTGACGTGCGGGTCTTTGGAGTCAATGACGAGCCACCAGCGATCCGAAATGGGCTGGCCATGGGTCATGCGGGTGATGTGCTCGCCGTTGCCGCGCCAGAAGATATTGCCGGTAATGACATTGCCCTTGGGGTAGAAGGGCTCGTCGTCAAGCAGCGTGAGCAGCTGCGGATAGCGGGTGGAGTAGGGCGGTTCCTGGAAGCGGATGCCGCGCAGGGTGCCTTTTTCGCGGGCCTCCTTGATGCGGCCGTCGACGTGGGGCTTCTGCCAGCCCAGAGCGCGGGCGTCGATGTAGATGGAGCTGGGGCAGTCAATGAAGAGATTGTTGGCGAAGAGATTGTCGCGGCCACCGCCAAGGAAGATGGGGAAAGTGACCTGATGGAAGACATTGCCGACGACCTCGGCGGCGGCGAAGGAGTCGTCCAGGTAGATGCCTTTGCAGGGCAGCCCTTTGCGGCCGTTGATATGATGGAGGTAGTTGTTGCGGATGACATGTCCGCGAATGGCCCAGCAGCGGCCGGCGTAGATGGCGCCGCAGTCGTTGGATTCATAGCAGACGCTGTGGATTTCATTGAACTCAATGACGTGGTCGTTGCCGCCGAAGATAATGGCGGCGTGCGGGGCGTCGTGGATGAGATTGTGAGCGACGCGCATGCCGACGCCGCTGAGGGCTACGGCCGGCCGGTACATGCGGTCCCAACGACCGTAATGGTGGATGTGGTTGTTGATGGCCGCATGGTTGCAGGGCGTCAGGGTTTTGCGGTCGCCGCCGACTAGGTAGACGCCGCCGCCGCCGAGGTTGTAGAGATCGCAGCCGGCGACGCTGTTGTCGCGGCCGTCCTCAATGACCACGGCGTGGCAGCCGACATTGCGGATGGTGCAGCCGACGACGTGGCAGTCCACGCAGTCGCGCATCGTGATGGCGCTGGCGCGGGCTGCCTCAAGGATGATGCCGCGGATGCTCAGGTGCTTGACGCCGGTGAGCTCAATGAGGCGCGGCGCGGCGGATAGCTCCAGGCGGGTCGCGCCATCGGCATCTGCAGGCGGCCAGAACAGCAGCGTGTTGCTGGCGCGGTCGACATACCACTCGCCGGGCTGATCAAGCTCGGCGAGGATGTTGAAGCCATAGAACCACTTATTTTTGGCGTAGCCGTAGGTGTGGTAGGGCTTGGCAACGCTGATGATGCGTTGCGCCAAGTCGTGTTTGTCGATGCGATGGCGTTGTTCTGCCCAGTCGCGCGCCCAGCTGCCGCAGACGTAGGCGTCGGGTTCGCCGGCCCAGCGCTGCGGGTAGTCGCCGTCGTAACGGAAGATGCCCTCGACGTGACTGATAAAGCCGCGGACATTGCGGGTGTTCTCGCCCAGCGGTTCGGCGACGGTGACGTGGTCGGCGTTGGGGCCGCGGGCAATTTCCATGGGGCGGTCATTCCAGAAGAGCTCCATGCGCTCGGGCAGCGGGTCGTCCTGGCGTGGTGGGATGCTGCCCATGGTGTACTCGCCCTGCATGTCGGCGCGGGCGATGCGCAACTGCACGGCGTGCTCGGGATTGACGGCGTAGTCACCAATGCCGCTGATGCCTACGGCGGCCAGGTCGAGCTGCCGGACGTGGTCGCGCGCTGCGGGGGGCAGGCGCTGGCGGAGCGCGTCGTCGCTCACTGGCGCCAGGCCGGCGACGAGCCTGCCGCCACTGAGGTGCACGGCAGCCCCGGGTAGCGCGCGGTAGCAGATGGGCGCGGCAGCCGTGCCGGAGTCGTCTTCGCCGAGGACGAACGGCGTTTGGCGCTCATGGCGGCCGGCGAGGAGGATGACGCAGACGCCGCCAGGGGGCAGGCCGCCGGCGGCTTTGATGGCGCGGATTTCGTCGCGGGCGCGTTCGAGTGTGGCGAAGGGGCCGTCGGCGCCGGCGGCGGTGGCCTGGGCGGCGTGGCCGTTGTGCTGGTCGTTGCCGGTTGGCGACACGTAGAGCAGCAGGCCATAGCTGGCCTCTATCTGCGCGAGCTGTTTGTTGCCCTGGCAGCCGCAACAGGCAGCCAGGATGGCGCAGGCGAGGCCGGTCAGGCGGTAGGTGCGAGTGGTCATGGGGCGAGCCTTGGGCTGGTGGGGGCGGGCGGGGAGGGGTGTGTTCAGTCGCTATGCGGCTCGATTATTTGTCGAGTTTGTGTCGGCGGAAGATCATCGCTTCGCGGAAAATCGTCGGGTCGTCGGCGTTGGCGGTGATGCTGTTTGCGAGTGCGGTGCTGGAGCGCGTCGCATTGGAGATTTGTTCGGGGTTGAGGGATTGCACCGTGAGGGTGTCGTTAACGAGTGTCCAGCGTGCGTACTGGAAAGGCGGCGTGTCGGCGGCGATGGGCTCGGTGGACCCCAGCCAAGTGATCTGTACCATGGGCAGGGCGTCATTGCGCCAATGGCAGGCCCGTGCGTAGAGGCTGTCTTTTTGCCCGGCAGGGAAGACGATTAGGTACTGATGTTTGTCCCAAGGCAGCACTTGCAGGAGTTCCTTATGACCCGCGGCGTCCTGGCGTTGCCAAAGGCCGATCAGATTCTGCTGCAGAGGCTGGTCGGGCGTGGTGACCAGCGCGACGTGGTAGTCGCAGCCAAGCAGAAGCAGAACCAGCGCGAGGACAAGCGGGAGCGTTTTCATGGCGGACCTCCGGGATATAGGGTGGGATACGGATGGTGGGCGGTAACTGGCAACAGGCAAAATATCATCGGCGACGGCGCAGTCAAGTACCGCCTTTTTTATCCGCAGATGACGCAGATTTCTGTTTCACGCGAAGGTTTTTTTCTCACGCGAAAGCGCTTACGCGTGGGAACGAGGACTTTTTTTTCTCACGCGAAGGCGCGAAGGCGCGAAGAAGACAAATACAAAGAAGATTGGCGGCATGTCTTGCCGCTGTGCGGCAATTCATGCCGCCGAATGAAAGGCGCGATGTCTGTAGCCGTGCGGCCTTTGTGCGGCTTTTGCGGTCTGCGCGGATGATTTTTGTTATACTTATGTTGCGTTATTGTTATACTTACGGCAATACTATTAGACAGTTGATCAGAGAAAGCCGAGGTGTGCGACATGTCAGCGAAAAAGAGTATAGAGATCATGACGACGTTGGCGGACGAGATACGTCGTGGCGAGCACGGCGACGTGGGCAACATCTTTATGACTGTGCGTGGCATCTGTGATCAGTTTGGGGTGTCGCTGGTGACGGCGCAGCGGGTGGTGAGCAAGCTGAAAGGGCAGGGGCTGTTGGTGCGCAGTGGCAAGCGTCTGAGTGTGGCCTATCGCCATTCTGACCACGCAGTGGCCAGGCGGCTTGGGGTCTTGCTGACCAACATGGAGAATCCGTTTTTTGCGCGTCTGTTGAATGCGTTGGAGCATGCCGCTCGCCGGCGCGATGTGGAGATCATATCAGCCGGGAGTTGTTACGACATTGAACACGAGAAGCGGCAATTGGGTATGCTGACGGCCAGTGGCGCGACGGGCTTTCTGATTTGCCCGGCCAGCGATGTTGATTCCGCGGCGGCATTGGCGGCGCTGGCTCGGCCCTACGTGTTGATAGGGCGTCGGGTGGCCGGCATTGATGCCGACGTGGTGGCGGTGAATGACTTTGAGGCGGGTCGCCTGGCCGCGGCGCATTTGGTACACCAGCAGTGCCGGCATTATTTCTATTTGGGGACTCAGTACCTGCATAACGACGTGCGGGCGTGCGGCTATGCGTATGGACTGCGCGAACGGAACATCGCCTTGCCGGCGGAGAATTGCCTGGCAGTTGATTTGGCTGAAGCCGAAGACAAGCTGTGCAGCTGGCTGCTTAGGCACTATCGCGGCAAGCGCACGGGTGTTTTTTGTTATCATGATTTGTTGGCCCTGCGTTTGTTGCGCGCGGCCCGGATATGCCAGTTGCGGGTGCCGGCGGATTTGGCGATAGTGGGGATGGACAACTTGCCGGTGGCGGCGGAGACTTATCCGTCCTTGACGAGCGTATCCTATCCGTTGTCGCAGATAGCGGAGCGGGCTCTGGACGTGTTGTTGCGGCGCCTTGATGGCCAGGTCATGCCGGTGGCGGTCAATCAGTTTGATCCGACCTTGGTGGTGCGTGAGAGTTCCTGTTGCCTGACCGCCCTGCCGGGTCAGGCAGTAAATGAATAATGAACAAGGGAGTGATGAACGATGGCGATAACCCACACGGCAATCAGCTATTACGGATTGAACTATGTGGAGCACGCGGCGGCGGATTTTCGCGAAATGCTTGATCATGGCTGCACGACGGTCGTTCTGGCGGTGACCGAGTTCGATTTTGATTTTTGGCGCCCGAACATCCCCAAAATTGTTGATTGCGCCCACGAGCTGGGCTTGCGCGTACTCATCGACCCATGGGGGATCGGCAAGTATTTTGGCGGCGAGCAGGTCAGCAAGTATTTGCAGAACAATATCGAGAACCGGCAGGTCTCGGCGCTCACCGGCGAGAAGCTGCCACATGCCTGCTTCAATACCAACAGCTTCCGGGACTACTTCCGGAATTTTTGTCTGACGTTGGCGCGTGAGACGGCCGCGGACGGCTTTTTCTGGGACGAGCCCCACTACGCCCTGCCGAAGTCCTACGCGTCCATCACGGGCGGGGCCGGCGATGACTGGAGCTGTCGTTGTCCCGTCTGCATGAAACGTTTCAGCGACTACTACGGCTATGACATGCCGCGGGTGATGACCGACGACGTCATTCAGTTCCGCTGGCGTGAGGCGTTGTGGATATTGGAAGACTGCTCACGGCACCTGAAGGAGCTCAATGCCGGGCTGGAGATTACCTGTTGTGTGCATGCGACACACAACAGCTATTACGTCACGGAGCATCGCGGCTACGACAATTGGGACATGGTCGCTTCCTCCCCGTACTTCGATGTGTTTTCCACCACGATCATCGCCTGGGACTTGCCGGAGGCCTTTTTCGAGCAGATCACGCGGCGGACGGTAGAGATGGCGAAGAAGTACGGCAAGCAGTCTGAGCGCTGGCTGATGGGCTACTACAAACAACCGCAGGATTTGGCGCGGATTGACCAGATGGTCGATCTCTATGAGCGTCTTGGGATAGATCGCCTGGCGGCCTGGACTTACCGCGGCGGCTACGGGACCGTCCTGGCAGCGCCTGACGCCCTGGGACTGTGGGACAGGATAGGCGACAACTACCGGCGCGTGTTGCGCAAAAAAGGAGATTGATGATGGCACTGAATGACTTTGGCTATCTTGATGCGATCAAAGCGAATCTCGACCGTGTAAAGCGAGAACAGGGCGCGGCTATCACGACGGCGGCGTCTTTGCTGGCCGACGCGATTGCGGCCGACCGCCTGATCCATGTGTACGGCGGTGGCGGGCACACCACGCTGGTGATGGGCGAGATGTTTTTCCGTGCCGGTGGCCTGGCGAACATCAATCCGATCATGGAGACGGGCCTGTCGGTTTTCAACCAGGCGCTGAAGTATTTGGAACTGGAACGCACGGAAAATTATGGCGCGGCGATCATGCGCTATTACGACCTGCAGGCTGGCGATCTGCTGATCATCTTCCACAACATCGGCATCAACGCCGCGACCATCGACGCCGCGCTGGAGGCCCGGCGGGCTGGCGCGAAGATCGTGGCGGTGTCGAGCTCGTATTGGCAGGACGAGATGCCGCGGGATCACTTCATTCGGCACAGTTCGGGTCAGAACCTCTTTGAGTTGGCTGATGTGTGCATTGACGACTACAACCCCGTCGGTGACGCGGCGGTGCGGGTGCCCGGCTGCGATACGCCGATTGCGCCCTTGTCGAATGTGGTGGATTTTGCGATTGCGCACTGGTTGGAGATTGAATGCGTGCGGCTCTGCGTGGAGCGCGGGGTGACGCCGCCTCTGTGGAGCAGCGCGAATGTGCCTGGCGGTGACGAGCGCAATGCGGCGGCGCTGAAGAAATACCGGCCGCTGGTCAAGAGTCTGTGACGGTCGGCTGAATGAAGGTGGAGAAAGAACATGACATTGCACCATAGTGCGTTGAGTGTATTGAGCTTGTGTTTGTCGGTCATGGCTTTGCCGATGGCGGGGATGGAGCTGCCGGCGCCGGTGGCGGCCTTTGCCGGGGTGGACATTGCCGGCGTCCGTGCTGGTCGTTATCATCCGCAGCATCAGGTCATGTGGGTGACCAACGACGGCATCGGCATCGGTGAAGTGGCTGGAGAGGGCATTCGGCTGAATCCGGCGGCATTTACCGTGGCCGCGTGGGTCATGCCCAGCCTGCAGAGCGGCAACCACTATCGCGGCATTGTCTTCAAGGGCGATCGGAGCGAGCGCGACGAGGTCGATTTCAAGCTTGATCTCTACGGCTTGATTCCCGAGTTTGGCTATCGGGTCAATGGCGAGTGGCATGGCATCCTCCGCAACGGCTATGCCTTTGCCGTCCCCGGGCAGGGCCAGAAGGCGTTTGCGGATTGCCCGCAGCTGCTGCCCAATCGCTGGAATTTTCTGGCGGTGAGTTTTGATAAGGGCGCCATGCGCATGTACTTGAATGGCGAGCTGGCCTTTGACGCCTTGGGGCCGGGGCAGGAGTTGCAGCTGAGCGCGGCGCCGATGCTCCTGGGCGGTGGCGAGACGGGCGGCGGCCGGAGGAGTTTTCCTCTGAATGGCCTGTTGGATCGGGTCACGCTGTGGGACAGCGCGTTGAGCGCGGCGCAGGTGGAGGCGTTCCGCTTGCAGACGGCGGCGCACTATCCGCAGGCGACGGTGTCAGTGGCCTGGCGGGAGGAGTTTCCCGAGTACGATCCGTATTTCAAGCGAAAGCTGGCATTGGTGGAGCGCTATGAAGCGGCCTTGCCGGCACGCGCGGCGGGCATGGCTTCGCCGGAGATGACCATTGCCGAGCACGGCGGCATCCCGAGCATCTTTCGCGATGGCGTCGCGGAGTCGGCGATGTGCATGATGCCGGCGCCGAGCGCCAATGAGCAGGGCGTCTTTCTCGCGTCCCGGGATTTTGCCGCGGCGGGGGTGAATTATTACAGCGAGATCTTCTGGACCTGGCTGAAGCTTGGGGACAGCTGTTCGCACTGGTGGACAGGCTATGGCCAGTATGAATTTGAACGCGTAGCGGCGCGGCTGGAAAAGATCGTCGAGGCCAATCCCAAGGCCGCCATTCTCGTTCGGGTCAAGCTGAATGTGCCGGAGTGGTGGCTGGCGGAAAATCCAGACGAGCGGGTGGTGGACGAATTTGGCAAGCAGGGGGAGCAGCCGTCGATGAGTTCGGAGAAATGGCTGCGGGACGTGTCGGTGATGCTCGCCGATTTTGTCCGCTACCTCGAGCATTCGCCCTTGTCGCCGCACATTGTGGGCTATGTCCCGGCGGGTGGGTCGACATCGGAGTGGTTCTGGTGGAATTTCAAAGATGGTCTAGTGGATTATTCGGCCATCAATCGCGAGGCCTTCCGGCGGTTTCTGCGCCGTGAGTATGCCGACGACGCGGCCTTGGCGCAGGCCTGGGGCGATGCCGAGCTGAGTTTGGCAACGGCGGACATTCCCACGCCCGAGCAACGGCGGGGGGCTGAGGACGGCTTTTTCCGCGATCCGCTGCGGGCTCGCCAGGTGTATGACTACCGCCGTTTTATGACCAAGGCGACGACGGCGGCGATCCGGCAGGTGTCGAAGGTGGTGCGCGAGAACACCGTCACCCGCAAATTGGTGGGGACATTCTATGGCTACTCCATGACGATGAGCCCCGGGCCGGCCCTGGCCAATCTCGGCTTTCAGGGCTTCCAGGAGTTGCTTGAGGACGACAACTTGGACTTTTTCTGCGCGCCGACCAGCTATGGTTTTCGGCGGGATGGGCAGTCCGGCGATTACGCCGTCGGCTATTTGGCTTCGATCCGGCTTCATAACAAGGTCTATTATGACGAAGCCGACATGCGCACCTACCTCAGCCGGGGCAATGAGGCGTATCGCGCCGACAGTCTGCAGGAGAGTCTGAACACGCATTGGCGTAGCTTCGGCAACGCCTTGGCGCATGGCGTCAACATCTGGTGGTTTTTGATTGCCGGCAACGGGACCTTTCACACCGACGCGCTGATGGAGCAGATCGCGTCCATGAGTCGCCTCAATCGAGAGTATCACGACGTTTCGCGGCGTTCGGTGGCGCAGGTGGCGGTGCTCTGCGATGAAGAGAGCATGCACTTTTATTCAGGCAAGTACGGCAACTGTGCGTCGGTGGCGCGGGTGAAGACCGAACTGGCCAATATCGGCGCGCCGAGTGACGTGTACCTGCTCGGCGACATCGGCAATGAGCGGATGCCTGACTACAAGCTGTACATCTTTCTCAATGCGTTTTACATCACGCCGGAGCGTCGCGAGGCCATCCAGCGGAAGCTGTCGCGCAATCACGCGGCGGCGTTGTGGATTTACGCGCCGGGCTATCTGTCGCCGACGGGGGCATCGGTTGCGACGATGGCGCAGCTGACCGGCATGACCCTGCGGCGGGTTGCGGAGCAGCCGGCCTCGCAGCTGGTGATCACGCAGAACGATCATCCCTTGGCGCGCTATTTGGGAAAAATGCGTCGCGGCGAGCAGCCATTTGTGCAGGTTGTGAAGCGGGTGCTGAGTATGGAGGCCTTTGCGCCGGCGTTTTTTGTCGATGACCCGGAAGCTGACGTGATTGGCGAGCTGAACGGGCAGGGCGCGCTCGCCGTCAAGCAATGCGCCTGGGGAACCAGCATTTTCTCGTTGAACTCCTTGACCCCGGACCTCGCCCGGGGCGCCTGTGAGATGCTGGGGATCCCGGTCTACATGGACAGCGGCGATGTCTTCCAGGCCAACGAGAGCTTTATGATGGTGCACGCCGTCAGCGACGGCGAAAAACGCCTACGGCTACCTGAAGCGCGCACCGTCCGCAATCTGAATAACGACGAGCGCTTCCCGGCTACCACTGAGGTGCGCCTGCAGATGAAGCGCGGCGACACGGTCATTTTTCAGCTGGAGAAGAACTGAATGAGTGCGGTTAAGACAGAAATACTTTCACCGCGAGAAGCGGCGAAGCGCAGTGACGACGGGGCTTTTTGCCCGGCGTTTTACTGGCGGTCTTTCCCCGTGGTGGAGAAGATTCGCGATCTGGCCGGCGGCGGCTGCTGCGGCGACTTGCGTTCGCTGCGCTTTACGGCCAGTCGACCGCGGAAACATGCCGTGGACGAGGCGAGCTTCGTCTACGACCGTTTTTCGGCGATGCTGGACGGCGCGGGATTTCTTGCGGGCGCGCCCTGTCGCAAGCTGTATGTGGAGAAGTGCGCGGGCGCGAATAACCTGTTCGCGCTGGCGGAATTCGAGAACGGCGTGGTGGCGGAGTTTGAGGCCAATGAGTGCCTGCCGGATACCCTGCCGGACATTGCTTTCGTCAAGGCCAATTTCAGCGACGGGCATATCACCAATCAGCCGTTGGTGGGCTATTTCAACGAAGAGGGCCTGCTCTATGCCGACGACTCGAGTTGCGGTCAGTACATCGCGGATAATGCGTTGACGTCCCTGGCGGCAGGTCCTTTTGCGTGGATGGAGTCGCGTTTTGCGCTTGCGGTCGAGCGCGGCGAGATAGCGCTGGGCAAGCTGGGCTGCGACCGGTGGCTGTCCATGATTGCGGAGGTGCTGTCATGAAGCAGTATAAGATCATGATTGCAGGCGCGGCCAATCCCCACATCCCCCAGTACTTGCGGGGCTGCGCGCCGGCGGGGTCGAATCGGCAGCTGGTGGCGGTGTCGGACCCCGACCCGCAGCGGCTTGCGGCTGCGCGGGACTTGGTCGGTGCGGGCGCCGATGCGGTGGCCTGGTACGGCGATTATCACGCTATGTTCGATGCCCATGCGGATGCGGACATGGTGATTATTGGTAGCGACAATCGCGATCATTTCGCGATGTTTTGCGAAGCGGTGCGGCGTAAGCTGCACATCTTCACGATGAAGGTCATTTCCATGGATGAAGACGAGTGCCGGGAAATGCTGGCCATGCAGGCGGGCTATGACCGGGTGATTGCCACCGAGCTGGAACTGCATTTTCATCCGCAGTTCATACAGGCTCGCGACATGGTGCGTGCTGGCGCGATCGGCGAGCTGCAGTCGGTGTACTTGTCGAATATCTCGCAGAGTCCCTGTAATTACTATCCCAACTGGGGGACCCCGGAACTGTCCTACGGGAAGCGGGTGGCATTGCGTCCAGGCGCGACGGTCTTTCGTGGCGGCGCCATCACCGATCACCCGCATCCCTACGATCTGATCCGCTGGATCACCGGACGGGAATTTCGCAGCGTGAAAGCGATGTCGGCGACCAATCAGCGGTCGGCGCTGGAGGTGGAAGACCACGCGGCGATTACCGGCGAGCTCAGTGGCGGCGTGAAGTACTTTGTCAATCCGTCTTATTCCAATCTAGAAGAGCAGGTGTCTGCGCGGCGGCTGCTGTGGCCGAAATCGCTGGAGTGCAATCTGAAAGTCACCGGCAGCAAAGGCTATCTCTCCGCGGACTTTTTTGATCGGCACTGCTATGTAGTGGGAAAGAATTGCGTCTCGCCGGACCGGCTGATCGTCGAATTGGCGCCGCGATATTGGGGCGGCGCTGACGACTCACGGCTGGGCAATTTCATTGCGGCAATTGAGGGGCGCCGGGCGGCGCCGGAATGCAGTCTGGCAGACAGCTACGCCGCAGTGCGGGTGATGAACGCCGCCTACGAGTCGCTCTGGCATGACCGCGAGATCATTTTGGATGTGTGAGTATGGAGACGGTCGTGAAAAAATCAACAGCAAACGAGGATGATCTGGCGATGCACAAAGCAAACGTGATTGCGCTGATACCCGAATTGTCGAGTGACTGTCATAACCTACGAAACATTGGAGGGGGAAGGGTGAAACAACGGACTTTTACACTGATTGAGCTTCTGGTCGTGATCGCGATCATCGCGATTCTCGCGGCGATGTTGTTGCCGGCGCTGGCGAAGGCGCGGGAGAAGGCCCGGAGTATCTCCTGCACCAATAACCTCAAGCAGATTGCGCTCAATATGGCAATGTACGCATCGGATAATGACGACTATATCATTCAAAGTCAGCCGACGACGGGCACGTATTATTCCACCTGGCATAAGCTTTTCGGCTTTTCGCCGACGGACCCGACGCTGTATTGCCCCAGCAATGCCCCGGTGACACCCGGCGCGGCCTATTTTTACACCTACGGGCAACTCAATCTGAAGGTCGATAGCCATTATAAGAACAACATCAACAATAAGAAGGACAAGCTGGGGGACTTTGCCACTTGGGTGGATGGCGTCGCATTGCAGGTGTACAGCACGAAAAACATGAAGCTGCCATCGGAAACGCTGATGTTTGCGGATACCACCCGCTACAACGACGACCAGAAGGGCATCGGCTGCTGGATGTTCCGTTGTGACAATTTTAATGGCAATGCCGCCATCACGCTTATTCACGGCGGTCGGGCCAATGGCGCCTACGTGGATGGGCATGTCAAGAGCCACAACCAGGGCGATCTGCGCACGGGCGCCTGCATGGTCAGGGCATTCTGCAATCAGGCGTCGGAAGCGCTGCCGCTCATGCTCTGATGACGAACCCAGGGCTGCTGGGCTCACGCGAAGGCCTTTTGGCTCACGCGAAGGCGCGAAGACGCGAAGAAGACAAATACCAGGAAGATTGGCGGCATGTCTTGCCGCTATGCGGCAATTCACGCCGCCGATAGAAAGGCGCGAATTCGTAGGGGCGGACCTATGTGTCCGCCCTTTTTTATCCGCAGTTTGACGCAGATGCCGCAGAATTCTTTTTCTCGCGCGAAGGCGCTTACGCGTGGGAACGAGGACTTTTTTTTTCTCACGCGAAGGCGCGAAGGCGCGAAGAAGACAAATACCAGGAAGAATGGCGGCATGTCTTGCCGCTACGCGGCAATTCACGCCGCCGATAGAAAGGCGCGAAGGCTTTTATATCCGCAGATGCCGCAGATTCACGCCGCTGGTAGCAAGGCGCGGGGGCGTGATCTCTGTGTCCGTCCGGCAGTGCTGTGTGGTTGGTCTATTTTTGTGGAGGCTGTTTGCGTGTTTGGTGGTGGTCATTCATGGTAAGGCCCTGGTTGACGGGCGTGGCAAATGGGGTAGTTGTCGAGAGCGAATGCAAGGAAAGGGGCTGAGTATGGCCGGGGTGACTATACGTGATATTCGGGCGATCTGCACTGCGCCGGCGGGCATCAATCTGATCGTGGTGAAGGTCGAGACCAGCGAGCCGGGGCTGTACGGCTTGGGCTGCGCGACCTTTGCGTATCGGCATCGGCTGGTGGCGGCGATGGTGGATGACTATCTCAAGCCGCTGCTGCTGGGGCGCGCGGTGGCCGACATCAGCGACATTTGGGAGACGGTCAATCACAATGCCTACTGGCGCAATGGTCCGATCAACAACAATGCGTTGTCTGGCCTGGACATGGCGTTGTGGGACATCAAGGGCAAGCTGGCGGGCATGCCGCTGTATGATCTCCTGGGCGGTCGTTGTCGGCCGGCGGCACGGGTCTATCGTCATGCGAATGGGGCGACGCTGGCGGAAGTCGCGGCGAAAGTCCGGCAATATATGGCGGAGGGCGTGACGCATGTGCGGGTGCAGTGGGGTGGCTATGGCGGCCAGGCCAGCGGCATGCAGCAGCCGGACGGAGTGCTGCCCGGCGCGTATTATTGCCCGGATCAGTATATGCGGCGGACCATTGAGCTGCTGGCAGCCATGCGCGAAGAACTGGGCGAGGAGGTCGAGCTGCTGCATGATGTCCATGAACGCTTGGCGCCCATTCAGGCGCTGGGGTTGGCCAAAGCGCTGGAGTCCTACCGGCTGTTCTTCCTTGAAGACCTGTTGCCGCCGGAGCAAGTGCCGTGGTTCCGGACAATTCGGCAGCAATGCGCCACGCCGTTGGCGATGGGCGAGCTCTTCAACAATCCCATGGAGTGGGACACGCTTATCCGAGAGCGCTTGATTGATTTCATTCGGGTGCACATCAGCCAGATTGGCGGCATCACGCCGGCACGCAAGCTGGCGACATTCTGCGAGGCCAGCGGGGTGCGCACGGCCTGGCATGGGCCGGGCGACGTATCGCCCGTCGGGCACGCGGCCAATGTGCATTTGGACTTGGCCTCGCCAAACTTCGGCATTCAGGAGTGGTCCGGTCTCAACGACGCGTTGCGCGAGGTCTTTCCCGGCTCGCCAGAACTGTGCGACGGCTTTGTCACGGTCAGTGAACGGCCTGGGCTCGGCGTGGATATCGACGAGAAGGCCGCCGCGCGTTTTCCCTGCAAGGACGGCGTCACGACTTGGACGCAAACGCGCTGGCCTGACGGTACTGCCTTCACACCCTGAGCGTGCTAGACGATTCCAGTCCATTGAGTCCATCTAGTCCATTGAGTCCATCTAGTCCATTGAGTCCATCTAGTCCATTGAGTCCATTGAGGAGCATCCCTGATTGAGGGAATTATGAGCAAAAAAGCGTATGTGACGGGCGCGAGCCACGGCATTGGCCGGGGCATTGCGTTGGTGTTGGCCGAGCAGGGTTACGACATCGCTTTCACCTACAACCGGCGCGAGGACGATGCGCGGCGCGTGCAGGATGAGCTGACAGCGTTGGGCGTGCGGGCCTTTGCCTTCCGGGCTGAGCTGCAGCACGCTGGCGTGGCCGAGACCGTCGCTGCCGAGGCCATTGCGGCGCTGGGTGGCATCGACCTCTTCGTGGGCAATGCCGGAAAGATGCAAGCCGGGCCGCTGCAGGGAATCAGCGGCTCCGATGTTGATTTTGCCTACCAGCTGTTTTATCGCAGCAACATCATGGCGACGAAGGTGGCGGTGCCGGCCATGCTTGCGAGCGGCCGTGGCGGTTCGGTGATATACATCACCTCGACGCGGGCGTTTCGGGCCCACGCGGATGATTGTCTTTACGGCAGCATGAAAGCCGCGCTGAATCGCGCGGTGGAAACACTGGCGTTGGAGTTCGCGCCGCGGGGCATCCGCGTGAACGCGGTGGCACCCGGGAATACATGGATTTTTGACGACTCGACGCCGGCGGAACTGCAGGCCCAGCAGCATCGCGATTGGGTGCCGGCAGGGCGCCCTGGCACCGCTCGCGAGGTGGGGCAGCTGGTGGCCTACCTCGCGTCCGAGAACGCCGCGTACATCACCGGCGAGGTCGTCAAGATCGACGGCGGGCTGATCCTCCCGGGAGTGCCGGAGACTTTCCCCGGCATGACGCCAAAAATGCACGGCGGCGGGACAAACTAAGTCCGGGCCCCAACGGCTCTACTGCTCCGCATGGGCCGGCGCGTTTTATTCGTCGGCTTGGCGAATATGCGCGTAGTAGGCGCCGAGTACGGTGCCGTTGTTGCAACGGAAGCGCCCGCCCAGCATGATGAAACCGGCGGGCAATTCCGTGGTGAAGGTTGCGCAGCGGTCGTTTTTGCCGATGGTCGTGTTGGCGACGACTTGGCCATTGATGACGAGCTCCGCAGTGCAGATAGCTAGTGGCCGGCCGCCCTCGTAGTAAGTCCAGAAATTGCGCGGGGTGCGTTCACGGCTGAAGCCCGAGTCATTGCCGGCGATACCGTCGCCAAGTGCATAGGGTGTTTCCTGTGGCCAGCGACTGAAGGCGATGAGGTAACGGGCTTTGTTTTCGACCATGACTTCCCACTCGCCGTACTTGAGTTCGCCATTGCGGATCATGCCCTGATTCCAGACGCAGTTGCTTTCATCGCCGCGCCAGTCATGGGCGGTGAGGCAGGTTTCGTTGCAGTGGACATGGAGGGGGATGGGCTCGTCCATCTGCTGTGACACCAAGCACCACCATGACTCGTAGCCGGCACGGAGTTTTTGGACCAACTCGGGATGGTCTTGGGCGATGTCGTGTTGCTGGGCGCGGTCCGCCGCGGTGTTGTAGAGTTCGCAGCCGTTAACGAGGCGCCAGGGGCCGAGCATGGCGGCGCTTTTGCGCCACTTGATGGGGCTGACTACGCGTTGCGAGTCGGTGACCACAATGCGTTCTGGCAGGGCGGTGGAGTCGCCGTTGAGCAGGGCCTTGATGCTCAGGCCGTGGAAGGCCTGCGGGTTGTAGGGGATGCTGCAGAGATCAAGTAGCGTGGGCATGACGTCCACATTGGCGGTGAGGTCGCTGATCTCGTGGCTACCAGCGATACCGCCGGCGGGCCAGCGCAGGAAGAATGGCGTGCGATGGCCGCCGTCGTATTCCGAGCCCTTCATGCCGCGTAGGCCGGCGTTGAAGCCCTCGACGAGCTCGCCGTCCTTGAAGGACATGGCCGCTGACGAGCCGTTGTCGGTCATGAAAATCAGTATAGTGTTGTCTTCTAGGCCGCGTTCGGCCAGGAAACGGCGGAGGCGTCCGAAGTTCTCGTCGATATTGGTGATCATGCCGTAGAAGCGGGCGCGGTCTTCCTGCACTTTGCCGCGATAGAGATCGGCGTAGCGGTCATCGACGTTGTATGGCGAATGCGGCGCATTGGTGGCTAGATAGCAGAAGAAGGGCTGGTTCTGGCATTGCTCCATGAAGGCCATGGCTTCGGCAAAGAACACATCCGTGCAGTAGCCTTGGAAGGGCTGGGGACTGCCATTGACAAAATAGTGGTCGTCGAAGTAGTCGTTGCCCCAGTAGTCGGGTGTTTGACTGATGCCGCCGCCGCCATGGATGACGCTGTGCTGGAAGCCGCGATCCTGTGGCCGATAGGGGTAGCTGTCGCCGAGATGCCATTTGCCAAAGATGGCGGTGGCGTAGCCGTGATCGGCGAGGGCGTTGGCGAGGGTGACTTCATTGGCGCGCAGGAGACTGCGGCCGCCGATAGTGTGCCAGACGCCGGTGCTGTTGGCGTAGTGTCCCGTGAGCAGCCCGGCGCGAGTGGGCGCGCAGGTCGGGCCGACATGGTAGTCGGTCATGCGCGCGGCCTCGGCGGCAAAGGCGTCGATGGCGGGCGTCTGCAGCCAAGGATTGCCGGTGCAGCCGAGGTCGCCATAGCCCTGGTCGTCGGTCAGAACGAGGATGATGTTTGGTCGACTCATCGCTGGGCCCTCAGGTGGTGGCGCCGCCGGAGGGGCAGCGTCGTGCTTGCGCGGCTTATTTTAAGACGATGCCGTCGGTGAAGTCCTTGATGATAACGGGTGGTGAGTCGCGGAGGATTTTTTGGCCGAAGTAGCTGACGTTATCGAAGCTGATATTGCTGACGCGGTGGTCAGCGTCAAAGCCCTGGAAGAAGAGCTCGCCGCGGAAGGCGCCGGGCGTGCCGGTGACGGAGATGTTCTTGAAGCTGCAGTCGTTGATGGAGCCGTAGGTTTCGTATGTTTTGCCGTTGCAGCTGGTGAGCATGAGCTTGGCCATGACCATGACCATGTCGTCGCCATTGCAGTGGATGCGGATATCCTCGAAGTGGACCCTTTCCAGGGCCAGGCGGCCGGAGGGCTGCAGCCAGAAGATCGCGTGGGCCCAGAATTCGTCGGGGCCGCTGTATCGTTGGCTGTAGTGAACGATGTCGATATTGCGGGCGGTGATGTCACGCATGGCCTTGGTGGCGCATTCGAAGCCGAGGCGGAAGGGATTGGCGACGTCGCACCAGAAGACGCAGTCTTCGACAAGGATGTTTTCGCATTCCTGGCGCTCGGCATAGCCAATGCCCTTGACGGCGATGAGGTCGTCCTGCGCCCGCAGGAAGCAGTTGCGGACAACGGCGTTGCGGGTGTTGCACAGATCAATGGCGTCGTCGTTGATCATGTTCGCGGCGCAAATTTTGACATTGTCGATGAGCACGCCGTCGCTGCCGCTGGTGACGAGCGTCCAGCTCCAGGGATTGCGGATGATGATGTCGCGGATGGTGATGTTCTTGCCGCCGTAGATATCGACGGGGAAGCGGTTGGGGCCCTTGAAACGCCCGTAGGCCTCGCCGGCGAGGATGCCGCGGCCGCGGATGGTGATGTTGTCGCCCTCGGTGCGGATGCCGCCGCTGACGACGGCGCCGCCAGCGATGTAGAGGGTCTGGTTATCTTTGAGGGTGATTTTGCCGGCCTGGTGAAAGCCCGGTCCGAAGAAGACGACATTGGGGTCATTGGGGTTGGGGATGTCTTTTTCGAGCGGGTTAACAAAGAGCATGAGGGGCATAACGCGGCCGTCGCGTTTGATGACCAAGTGGCCGGGGCGGTCCACCATGAAGGCCCACTCGTTGTCGTTGCGCTGCTCGGGGACGATGCCGCGGCTGAGGGGGTGGATCTCAGTTTTGGCCAGCGTTGACGGCGAGTTGACGACGACTTCGGCTTTGCCATCGAGATCGAAGCTGGCGAAGTAGTATTCGTCGCCCCAGCCTTTGCATTTTGTGCTGTAAACGGCCACTGGCAGGCCATTGACGGTGACGCGGTACTGGCTGGTCGCGGCTTCCTCCGGCGGCGCCGGGTAGGAGGCGACCACGTTGTGACTGACGCTCTGGCAGCCGGCGGCTGCCAGCAGCAGGGGCAGGGTAATGGACATGACGGCAGAACGATTCATGGCGAAAACTCCGTAGTGGGGGGGTGAGGGAATTTGCTTAAGAGTGTGGTCACGGGTGCTCAAAATGACACGCAATGCGGCAAAATCAAGGCACGCCAGTGCCTGGCAATTACGAGGTGATCGCGAAGAGGGTTACGATAAAGCAGGCAAGATGGGGATTCCATTGCCTCCTTGGCCCCAGTCGGCTTCGCCGACTGGGGCCAAGGAGGCCGAGGAACACGACAATATGGGCGCGCTACCCAGGGCGGCGCGTCGCCTTCGGCGCCGCTTGCCCTGGGCTGGTATGCTTCGCGCTTTCAGCGCTCAAATCCAGGACGGCGGCGGTCCCAGGGAAGAATGCCCTCGGGACGGCGGCGGTCCCAGGGAAGAATGCCGCCAGGACGGCGGCGGTCCCAGGATGAATGCCGCCAGGGGCGCCGCTTATCGTCGTGTCCTGCGTGGCCTAACGCAAAACTAACAATGCGGTAACGGTAATCGCAAGGAATGTAAACGATAGTATAACAAAGACGCGAGCAAGAGAAAGAGGCGCATTGGGCGCCTGGACGAGAGAAGACAAGTAAAGCAAAGGATTGGCGATGCCACAGCACGACACGACGAGTTATTACACGCTGATTGTCACCATATTGGCCGGGTTGTCATTGTTTCTCTATGGCATGAAGATGATGAGCGAGGGTCTGCAGTTGGCCGCCGGCGACCGCATGAAGTCCATTCTCAAATTTTTTGGCAGCAACCGGGTGATTGGGATGTTTTCGGGTGCGTTGGTGACGGCGGTGGTGCAGTCGTCGAGTGTGAGTACGGTGATGGTGATTGGTTTTGTGAACGCGGGTTTGTTGAGTCTGATGCAGTCGATGGGGATTATTTTTGGGGCGAACATCGGCACGACGATCACGGCGCAGATGGTGTCATTCAAGATTGACGGGGTGATATTTCCGGCGATCATTTTGGGCACGGTGATGATTTTTGTGTCGTACCGTGGCTTGCGAGCCTGGGGCGACACGATCTTTGGTTTTGGCGTGTTGTTTTTCGGCATGACGATGATGAGCACGACCTTGAAGAGCCTGAGTGTGAATCCGGATTTTCTGAATTTTTTCAGCACCTTTGATTGTGCGCCGGTGGCGGGTCATTTGCCGGTGTGGCGGGTGGTAGGCGCCTTGGTTGTGGGTTTGTTGGTGACGATGGCGATCCAGAGCAGCTCGGCGACGACGGGTCTGGTGGTGGCTTTGGGTGGCAGCGGCCTGATCAATTTGTACACGGCGGTGTTGCTGATCCTCGGTTCGAACATTGGTACGACGATCACGGCGCAGCTGGCGAGTTTTGCGGCCAATCGGGTGGCGAAGCAGGCGGCTATGGCGCACACGCTGTTCAACGTCATCGGCGTGTCGGTGGTGATGGCGTCATTCTGGCTGGTTACGGACGGCCGGGGGACGCCGTGGTTTTTCAAGGTCATTGACCTGCTTACCGAGGGCAGTTCGGTGGAGCATTTGCCGCGGCAAATTGCCAATGCGCACACGCTGTTTAACGTGATTGCGGCGGTGTTGCTGACGCCGTTCATCCCACAGCTGGCGCGTCTTTGCGAGAAGATCATACCGGTTGGCAGCGGCAAAGTGGAGTTTGTGTTTTTGGAGCCGCATTTGCTGGAGGCGCCGGTGCTGGCCCTGCGCCAAAGCATGGTTGCGTTGCAGATGATGCTGCGCGAGTCGTGGGATATGGTGGTGGACGTCGTCAACAACCAGTTTATACCGGGACGCTATGACGAAGCGGTCAAGGCAGATTTGCTGGTGCGCGAGGAGAAGACCGACCGTTCGCAGCTGGAAATCACCAACTACCTCACCCGGCTGATGCAGGACGACCTGGCGCCGCGCTATGCGGCGATGATACCCAAGCTGATGCACTGCACCAATGACGCGGAGCGCATTGGCGACCACACCCTGAATATCCACGAGTTGGCGCGGCGCATCCACAACTGCGACCGCAATTTCAGTGACACCGCCGTCAGCGAATACAGGCAGATGATGGCCGCGCTGACGCTGATGGCCGAAAAGACCATCGCGCTCGTGGGCAAATTTGAGCCCGATCTCCTGCGGGAGATTATCGAACTCAACGACAAGATTGCGCTGATGGCGCACGAATACGAGGAAAATCACATCTCGCGCTTGCGACAGCAGCTGTGTTCGCCGGATGTGGGGGTGATTTTCATCGAGGCGCTGGCAGTGCTGGTGAAAGTGTCGGACCGCCTGGTGAATATCGCCGAGCGCGCGGACGCCATTGGCCGGGAAGGCCTGGTTGCCTGACGGGGAGGGGGCGTGGGCCGGGCGTGGGCCTGACGTGGGCCTGACGTGGGCCTGACGTGGGCCTGACGTGGGCCTGGTGCCTGCTCTCTCTGCGCGCGGTGAGACGGGACGTGCCTAACCAATGTGGCGCCCTCCAGGAGCAATTCCAAGTTGTTGTCACACCCCTGGTTGCGGCGCCCTCCGGGCGCCTCACCAGGGGTTATGCATGGTACGGCCCTCCGGGCCGAACTTGGCCGATCAGTCTGATGGTTTGCGACTGGGCGGTCAAAAAGGCCGGAGGGACAACAAATTTCAATCACTCCTATGAAACACGCTGCCGCAAAGGTCAGCCATTGATATTGGATGCACGGCATGCCCCCTCCGACGCGGTGAGACGGGACGTGCCTAACCAATGTGGCGCCCTCCAGTCGCAATTCCAAGTTGTTGTCACACCCCTGGTTGCGGCGCCCTCCGGGCGCCTCACCAGGGGTTATGCATGGTACGGCCCTCCGGGCCGAACTTGGCCGATCAGTCTGATGGTTTGCGACTGGGCGGTCAAAAAGGCCGGAGGGACAACAAATATCAATCACTCCTATGAAACACGCTGCCGCAAAGGTCGGCGGAAATCAAGGTCGAATGGCTGGGCGGCGGCGGGCCGTGGGTTTCCTGCAAATTGTCCCAGCGAAGCGCCGGGGTGTACACTCCTATGAAACACGCTGCCGCACAAGTCGGCGGAAATCAAGGTCGGATGGCTGGGCGGCGGCGGGCCGTGGGTTTCCTGCAAATTGTCCCAGCGAAGCGCCGGGGTGTACACTGACCGGTTACTACTGGCTGACAAAAAAGCCTCTTTCTTTGCTGTGCGCCGGGTGCTTTGCGGGCTAAAGTACCCCGTGCCGATTTCGTCTGTGGTGGCGAGACTGAGGCGTGGGTGAAGATGCAAGCTTGAGAGGACCGTGTGATGCGCTTTTCAAAGAAGATGCTCGGGGCAGCCTTGCTGCTGGTCGTGGGAACATTGTTTTTGCAGGCAGGGCCGATTCGGCCGCTGGACCTTGGTTCCGTAGTGAATCGGGCGTTTATGGATCAGGTCGCCGACGATCAGTTGGGCGGCTGGACCGACCAGGGCGGCAATGATCTGCGGGTATTGCCTGCTGGGAAAGAGAACTACGGCCGCGTGCCGTTTGAGGTCCTTTCGGATCAGCAAGGCGCGGCGAAGGCCTGCGTCGTCCTGGGTAGCAAGAAAAAGCCCTTTCTGGAAAATGAGGCGCGGCTGGAGCTGGCCAGGCCGGAAAAAGAGCCGGCGCTGTACCTGTTTCACGCCTGTGCTTTCAACGACACCAAAAACGACATAGCCGGGCGTTTGACGGCTGAATTCAGCGATGGCAATGCCCAGGAATGGCGCGTGCGCATCGGCCGCGATGTTCAGCCGTGGACCAGCGCCAGCAACGCCAGCAATGCCCAGCGCTGCTGGACGGAATACAACAACAACACGCAGGTGTCGCTGTTCGTGTCCAAATTTCCCTTAGGCGGCAAGGAGCTCAAGGCGCTGCGTTTCAAGGGCGAAGAGGCCGTGTGGATGATTGCCGCCGCCAGCATTGGCGACGACTTGCGGGTGATGCCGCTGCGGCAAGACTTCCAGATGAAGAGCGACTTCACGGCGCCCGAGGCGTTTGATGCGCAGGCCTTGGCGGCTCTGCCGACGGCTGGCACGCCGAAGAACATCGTTCTGATCATCGGCGACGGCATGGGGCTGGGGAGCCTGACGCTGGCGTCGTTGCACGCCCATGGCGCGCCGTACAAGCTGGCGATGGAGTCATTGCCAGTGTCGGGCTTGTGTACGACGCATTCAGGCAATGCCGACGTCACGGACTCGGCGGCCAGTGGCACGGCGCTTTCCAGCGGCTACAAGACCTACAACGGCGCCATTGGCATGACCATGAACAAGGAGGCGCTGCGGACCATCGCCGAAGAGGCGCGCGACGCTGGTTGGGCGGTCGGGGTGATGACGACGGACAGCCTGACGGGCGCGACGCCGTCGGCCTTTGTGGCTCACGTGCCCAGCCGGTCCATGTCCGTGGAGATCGCCGACTGGTATGTGCGCAGTGATTTTGACCTCATGATTGGCTCCGGCAACAGCAAGCCATTTTTGCCGGAGGATGCCGGTGGCATGCGGAAGGACGCGCGCAATCTTTTGCAGGAATTGGCGACGGCGGGCTACCAGGAGGTCAAGGACCCGGCGGCGCTGGCGGCGGTCAAGGGCGCGCCTGTGTTCGGCTTTGTTGGTTGGCCGACGGAGAAGAACCTCGGCGAGATGACAGCGGCGGCGCTGCCGTATCTGGCGTCGCGTAGCGACAAGGGCTTTTTCATCATGATCGAGTGCTCCTGGCCGGACGGCGGTGGGCACGGCAACAATCCCGACACCAGCGTCAAGGGCGTGCTCAGTACGGACTACGCCACGCGGGCGGCGGTGGAGTACGCGTTGGCGCATAAGGACACGCTGGTGCTTGTCACCGCTGACCACGAAACCGGCCTGATTCACGCCGCGGCCAACCGCGTGAATCCGCGGCGGCCGCATGTGCTGTATCAGACCACGGGCCACAGCCAGTCGCCGGTGCCGGTGTTCGCGTTTGGGCCGGGCGCGGAGCATTTCCACGGCATGATGGACAACACGGACATCCCGAAGGTCTTTGCGCGCTTCTGGCAGTTGCCGTTGCGCCAGGCCGTCGCTGAATAAAGTGGCGCCGACGGTGGCGTGGCGGGCTGCGGTGGCACGGCTGAGCGGCACAAAATGAACAACAGAGGTCTTGCAGAGCATGTCGTCAGCAGAGACAGCGTCTCCCGCCAGTAATGACTCGGCCGACCAGCGCCGGGCGGCGGCGCCGCGGCCGGTGGTCGTGCACATTCCGCGCCGCTTTACCAAGACGGAGTGGGGCGGCACCGAAACGGTTATTTATCATCTGGTGGCCGAGCTGAACAAGATCGGCTACGACAGCGTCATCTACACATCGGACCTGCTGGCAACACCTGGCGCTGACAAGGTCAATGGCGTGCGCGTGAGGCGTTTTCGGGGCCTGTATCCGCGCTGGGGACTGTCACGGGCGGCGAAAACGCAGCTGGACTATCGCGGCGGGAACTACTTCTCGCTGTCGCTGTTTTTTGCGCTTCTGTTTACGCGGCACTTGCAGGCGATCCACTTGCACACGGGCGGTTTCATGGGGGCAATGGGGCGGCTGGTGGCGAAGGTCCGGCGGGTGCCCTATGTCATCAGCATCCACGGCGGCAGCCTGGCCTTGCCGGCTGAGCAGATGCAGAAACTGCTGGCACCGCTCAAGGGTAGTTTTAACTGGGGGAAGGTCCTCGAAGTGCTTTTTCCCATCAAGAATGTCTATCGCGATGCAACGGCCATACTGTGTCTTTCCGAGCAGGAACGGCTGCTGAATGCGGAGAAGTATCCGCGCAGCCGGGTATTGAGTTTTCCCAATGGCGTGGACAGCGAGCGCTTCGCCGCTGCTGACGGCGCGGCCTTCCGAGCCAAGTACGGCATTGCCGTCGACGCGCCCGTGTTGCTTTGCGTTGGCAGTTTTTATGCACAGAAGAATCAGCAGAGGCTGGTGGAGGCATTTCGCCTGCTGCATGACAGTGGGCACAGCCGTGCGCAGCTGGTGCTGATTGGCGTGTGTTATGACCGGGCTTATTTTGACGGATTACGGGCTCAGGTGCGCGAGTACGGTTTGTCTGACTCGGTACTGTTTTTGCAGGACCTGCCTTACCAGTCGCTTGATTTGCTCAATGCATATGCGGCCGCTGATATATTTGTCTTCCCTAGCCTCTACGAGACCTTCGGTATCGTTGTGCTGGAAGCGTGGTCGGCGCAGACGCCGGTCGTCTGCGGAAGAATCGGCGGCATCGTCGATTATGGCCGTGACGACGACAATCTTTGTTTTGCAGACGTAACTTCTGCGGTGGACATTGCCGCGAAGACCGCCGCGTTGTTGGCCGATCCGGCTTACGCGGCAAGGATTGCCGCAGGGGGGCGCAAGACCGTTGCGGACTACTCTTGGCAGGCGATTACGCGGCGGCTGGCCGCACTCTATGACGCGGGGAGGCGGTGACGGCATGGCGCGTAGAAAAATGCTGCTGATACGGGATGACGACGTCAATTTTTTTACCGCGCCAGCGCGGCTGGAAGAGTTATATTCCTTTCTCTTTCAGGCGGGCATACCGGTTAATTTTGCCGTGATCCCGGCGATTAACGCCGCGGCGACCACGGAATCACCGGATTTTGGCCCCGGCAGTTACGAGCCATTTTTGCCTCCGGCAGTAGCCGGGAACGACTGTGAGTACTCCCTTGTCGACAACCAGGAACTCTGCTCGTTTTTTCAAGCGCATCGCGGCACGAGCGAGCTGTTGATGCATGGCTGCGATCACAAGGCGGTGGCCGGTCGTTATGAGTTCGACAGTGGCGACGAAGCAGCAGTGAAGGCGAAAATTGCTCGAGGTCGCGCAATCATGGCGGCGGCATTTGCGTGCAGTCCGCAGACCTTTGTTGCTCCGCAGGATCAGTATTCGCCGGTGGCGCTGCGCTGTTTGCGGGAGGACTTTGCGCTTTTTTCGCTGGGCTGGATTGACCGGCACAAACTGCCGTGGCGCACATTGCCGGCGTACTTGTGGAAGAAGGCGCGGAAGCGGAATTATTTGTGGTCGGGTCGACTGTTGTTGACCGAGCATCCCGGCTGCATTTTTTCGCGTTTTCGCGATACCGCTGTGGAGTGCGAGCGCCTGCGGCGGTACATCGCCAGCCACGACTTCAGCATTATTGTTGTGCATCACTGGGAATTCTATCAGGCCGATGGCACCCTGGACAGCGCGCGCTACGGGCTGTTTACGGACCTCATGGTGGAGTTGTCACGGCAGCACGACTTCGTGACCTTCAGCGCGCTGCGCGCGTCTTTCGCGTGAGCGGCGGCTATGTGAGCAGTGGTCGCCGGGGGCGGGAGCCGAGCAAAGCGTTGGCGGTAGGTCGCGTAATGGGCGCAGGAGGTTGTATTCTGGCTGGCTGCGGGTATAGCAAGACGATGCCGTTTTTCGTGCTAATTTCTGCGGTGAAAGTGTTGCGTGGTGGTTGGCACAGCCGCCATCGAAAGGGGCTTGACGAAATGAAAGTGATTTGTGGGGCGACGATTTGCGACGGTTCGGGCGGGCCATTGCGACAGGGCGAGGTGGTACTGGACGGCGACGTGATCGCGGAGATCGTCGCGCCGGGGTATTGCGCGACGGCAGACGCGGAGGTCATCGACGGCGCCGGCATGCTGCTGGCGCCGGGCTTCATTGACGCGCATGCGCACTCGGAAACGAAGATGCTGCAACATCCGGAAAACCGCACCAAGCTGCTGCAGGGCGTGACCACGGAGGTCAATGGCAACTGCGGGTCGTCGCCCAGCTGCGTGCCCCATGACGACGGGGACTTTCGCTGGCAGTCGCTGGCGGGCTACGCGGCGCTGCTGGACTCCTTGCGGCCGGGGCTGAACAGCATGACGCTCTGCGGGCACAACAGCGTGCGCGCGGCAGTCATGGGCAATGACCAACGTGCACCAACGGCGGCCGAAATGGCCAAGATGAAGGCGCTGCTGGCGGCGGCCCTCGCCGATGGCGCGGCGGGTTTCTCCACGGGCCTGATTTACTTTCCGGGGAAATTTTCTTCTGTGGTGGAGTTGATTGAGCTGGCGTCTTTGCTCAAGGGCACTAGCAAAGTCTATGCGACGCACATGCGCAGCGAGGGCGATGATCTTGAGGCGGCATTGGCTGAGGCTCTGGCGATAGCGTCGTCTGCGGCGTGTCGTCTTCAGCTCAGCCATTTGAAGACGAATTCTGAGCGCAACTGGCACAAATTGCCGGCGGTGTTGGCGCGGATTGAGGCCGCGCGCGCGGCTGGCATGGAGGTCTTTGCCGACCGCTATCCCTACGTCTATTCCTGCACGAATTTGCGCCAGGCGCTGCCGGCGCCCTACGATCTCATGCCGGGCATCCAGCAGTACCTGCGGGATTCGGCCGAGCACCAAGCTGAAGTCGTGGCGGCGCTATCGCGTAGTCAGCGCGATGTCGCTGCGACCATCTTGATGGAGTCGGCGCTGCGGGGGCGCACGCTTGGTGATGTCGCGACCGAACGGGGCATCAGCGTGGGCCAGCTGTGCATGGAGCTGATCATGGCGGCGCCGGGGCAGCACGCGGCCTTTCTTGGTATGTCGGAAACGAATATGCGAGAAATTCTGCGGCAGCCGTGGGTGTGCGCCGGTTCGGACAACGTGTCGTTGCAGCTTGATGATGCCAACGACTTTGGCCATCCGCGTGCGGTGGGGACCTTCCCGGTCTTCTTCCACATGGTCGCTGAGGCGTTGGGGCCGGCGGAGGCCGTGCGCAAGATGACGTCCTTGCCGGCGGCGGTGTTCAACATTCCCCGGCGCGGGTTGATCAAACCCGGCTATGTCGCCGACCTGGTGCTATTTTCTCCCGAGCACTACGCATCGCATGCCGATTACGCCGGCAATAACCAGGCGCCCGAGGGCGTGCAGATGGTCATGGTCGCGGGCAAAACTGCCTGGGACGCACGCCGGCCGGACGATGTCGGCCGGCACGGCCACTTCATACCGATTCCGGCGCGGTGACTATGTGCGGGTGGGGCGCCAGCGCGCCAGCGCATTACTCGTTTATGTCGGAGTCGTTCCACTTGAACCAGCGGACGGCGTTGGGCGAGTTATAGTCGCTGCCAAAAGCGGCGCGGATTTTGCTTTCGACGTGCCCGTCCAGCCACGCCACGTTGGCATTGCCGTTGTGGTGGGTGCCGACGCCGTACCAGTAGTTGGTGTTGCTGGTGCTGACGCCCGCGCCGGTGAATGGCGCGTAGGAGCGGCGTTCCTGGTAGCTTGCGTCCTGGCCGTAGGTCAGATTGCCGTCCATGGCGATGGCCTGTTCGCTGGGGCTGTGTTGCAGACTCGCAAAATGCCGCGGTTCGCAGGAGTTGTTGGCGGTCGCCGCTGGCGAGCTCAGTTGGGTCCGGCTGGAGTACCAGTTCGACACGTAGTTGTTGGGGCATTGGCCGCGCCGGTTCGACCAGCCGTAGGTATTCACCTGCGACGGGCAGTTGTAGGTCTTGTCCATCGCCTTTTCAATGGCGTCGCGATTGCCGGTGGACAGCGCAATGCCTTTTTCCAGGGCGGCGAGGACGTGGAACCAGCGCAGGCCGTCCGTGCTGACTGCCACGGACCCCGGCGTTCGGAACATGAAATTCGGCGGCAGGTGCTCGCCGTAGTCGTCCGAGTACATGAGCATCTTCATGCCGAGCTGCTTGAGGTTGCTGGAGCAGGAGATGCTGCGGGCTTTTTCCCGCGCCTTGGCCAACGCCGGCAGTAGCATCGCCGCCAAAATCGCAATAATCGCGATGACCACCAGCAATTCGATCAAGGTGAAAAAACGCTTTTTCATGACGCAGGGCCTCCCGTGTTACGCTTGCAGAACGCAATCCACACAAAAACAGCTACTTCAATTCTACAGTGAGGGGGCGGTCAGCACAAGATGGCGCGATAGGGTTTGTTCGGTTGCCGGCTGAATCAATGTGAAAATTTTACATGGCGTGACCGATGGCTCTTGTGCAGGGGGCTTCTTTCTTGTCATCGCGGACGGATCGGACGGATCGGACGGATCTTTTGTCTTTTGTCGCGGACGGATCGGTCGGATCGTCGACTAGGCTGGTTCCTTTGGCGCCGCAAGTAAGCGCCCGCCGGGATGCGGGTAGGGCATCGGGCGGGCGCAGGAGGAGGGGTGTGGGGAGCTTGCCGGGCTCAGGTTAATCGTCGGCGCCGGTATAGGTGGGCACCCAGAATTTGCTGTTGGTTGCGGGGGCGACGGGATAAGCGGGGGTGCCGCGCCAGGTGTTGTTGCCGACGTGGCCGTCACAGAAGGCGACGTTGGTGACGCCGTTGTGGCGGAAGCTGACTTTTTGCTGGTCGTAGTCGGCTGCCGACGTGGCCTTGTCGTGCAAATCAATGCAGTAAGGCTGGGTCGAATTCGATTCACCTTTGCGTTTCCCGGAACTGCCGGGGTAGGCATCCATGAAGAGTGCGGTTTGGGCGGGGGCGACGAAGGCGGCGTCGGCAACTTTGGCTGTTTTGTAGTTCATGCCGTAGTGATGGGCGTAGAAGTCCCATTTGCCATTCCACTTGGTGTTGGAGCAGCTGCCGCAGTTGTAGCTTTTGATATCGCCGACGTGGGGGTAAATCAGCACAAACCAGTACATGTTGGTGCCGGTTTTGACTTGCCCAGCCGGGTCGGTAAAACTCCGGTTGCCATCGTAGTGGGTCAGCCCGCCGGGATTTTCATCGATGTACATGCGGGCGGCCAAGCCGAGCTGTTTGAGGTTGCTGACGCAGCTGATGGCGCGGGCCTTCTCACGCGCCTTGGCCAAGGCCGGCAGCAGCATGGCCGCCAAAATGGCGATGATCGCGATGACGACTAACAACTCAATCAGGGTGAAAAGACGCTTGTTTTGCTTCTGCATGGGTCAATCCTCAGCAAAGACGTTCGTTATAGTGGCAAGATAAAGCTTGTTTGGTGAAAGAATCCGGTGGCTTTGGCTGGACTGTCGGCGTGATTCGTCTGATGGGCTAGGTCAGCAATCCAAGCAGACAGCGTAGAACTTACCCTTCCCAGAAATGAACCGTGCAAGATAATTGCTTGTAGTACAAGGTGCAAGTAAAGTTTCTCCATTTTGTCACCGTAATGGTAATCGGTCAGTGTACACCCCGGCGCTTCGCTGGGACAATTTGCAGGAAACCCACGGCCCGCCGCCGCCCAGCCATCCGACCTTGATTTCCGCCGACCTTTACGACAGCGTGTTTCATAGGAGCCATTGATAATGGCGGCCAGACATGCCGCCGATGTCAATCCCAGGTAAGCAAGTGAGTTCCATTGCCTCTTTGGCCCCAGTCAGCTTCGCCGACTGGGGCCAAAGAGGCCGAGGAACACGAACATGGTCGCCGTTGTCCCCAGGGCGGCGCACGCTTTCAGCGTGCTTGCCCTGGGCTGGTATGTTTCGCGCTTTCAGCGCTTCTGCCGCTTCGCGGCCAGGGAAACGGGCGCGTTTGACTCAGCCAGAAGCTCTATGGCTCAATTCTCAATGGGTGACCGATTACCCGTAATGGGCGCGATGGTGGTAAAGAGTGAAGGAGTAGGTGGTCATGGCTGACAAGATCAAGCTGGGAGTGTACGGCGCGGGTCGGGGCGAACATCTGGTTGCCAGCGCGGAGGTCAATGGTTTTGAGCTGACGGCGATTTGCGACCGCAGCGAGCCGTTGTTGCGGCGGGCGAAGAAGAAGTACGGCGACCGGCATATTGCGTTTTACCGCGATTACGATGAATTTCTTGCGCACGATTTTGATGCCGTGATTGTGGCCAATTACGCCACGGAGCACGCCGACGCGGTGATCAAGGCGTTGGCGTCGGGCCGGCATGTGATGAGCGAGTGCATGGCGATGTTCACGATGGCTGAGGGCGTGCGGCTGGTCGAGGCCGTGGAGCGCTACGGCAAGGTGTATTTTTTCGCGGAGAATTATCCCTTTATGCGGCAGAATCTCGAGATGGCGCGCTTGTACCAGAGTGGCGACATGGGGCGTTTTTTGTATGGCGAGGGCGAGTACATCCATCCGGCGACGGTGGACCAACGGGTGTCGTTGATGTCGGGTCCGGAGCACTGGCGCAGTTGGTTGCCGGTGACCTACTACTGTACGCATTCCATGGGGCCGGTGATGCTGATTACGGGTACGATGCCGGTGCAGGTCAACGGCCTGATCGTTCCCCACGACTACGACGATGTCCACCAGAATGGCCTGGGCTCAATCAAGATGGACGACTGCATGAGCATTCTCATGTGCACGATGGACAACGGCGCCTTGGCTAAGATCATGCCCTGTGCCAAATTGAAGGACCACGGCAACCGCTGCCGCATCTGCTGCAACAAGGGTAGCATGGAATGGGGGCAGGGCCACGATGGCATCCTCCGGGTCCACCGCGAGCCTTTCGACTGCCCGGAAGGGACGGCTCCCAATGCGTGTTACCATCCCGGCTGGCCCGAGGGCTTCGAGGACGCCGGCAGCCAGGGCCACGGCGGTGGCGATTACTTCACGACATACTATTTTGCGCAGGCGATTCGGGAGGGCAGCAAGCCGAAGATCGACGTCTATATGGCGACGGCGATGACCGCCATCGGCATCCAGGGCTACAAGTCGGCATTGCAGGGCGGCGTGCCCATGGAAGTGCCCGATTTCCGCAAACCGGAGGTCCGTGACCGCTACCGCCACGACGAGTGGAATCCCGATCCGGCGCGCCATCGTGAGGGCTACCCGCCATCAAGTGTGCTGGGCAAGATCGATGTCAGCGATGAAAGCCTGGCGATCTTCGCAGCCAAACGCAAAGCCTACGAAGAACGCCTGTAAACGCTGCGGCGGGCGGCGGCACGGCGGGGTTCTTATTCAGACGACGTCGATGAGTCGGGCGTCACCGGCGTAGCCGGCGCCGGTGACGATTTGTGGCGTGCTGCCGAAGAGGACGTCCTCGTAGTTGAAGTGCAGGTGACCGGTCAGCAGGGCTTTGACCAGCGGCTGCGCCTTCAGGTAGCGGACGAATTCGCGGGTGGGTTCGTCGGCGCGTTGTTGTTTGATGCGGTGTTCGCTGTAGTCGCTCATGAGTTCCGGGGGGCAGTCGCAGACGTAAGCGCATTCTTTTTTGCGGCTGACCATCATTTCTTGGTAGAGGTCGGGCGTGTAGATGGGGTTGTGGAGCATGAGGATGATCGGGTAGCCCCTGGCGACTTCGGTTTTGAAGAGCGCCAGCTGCTCTTCGCTGAAGAGGTAGTAGCCGTTGTCGATGGCGACCAGGTTCAGGCCGCCGATGAGCCGCGATGCGAAAGTGAGGTCGTTTTTGAACGCGGCCTGCACGCGGTCGTAACTCTGGCGTTTGTAGGCTTCGTCCTCAAAGGCCTCGCCGACGTAGAGACTGAATTCGTGATTGCCTACGGCCATGAAGTAATCGACCTGGGCCAGTTTTTCCTTGCCGACCTCGATATTGCGGTAGGAGACGAAGTCGAGGAGGTCGCCGGTGTGCAGGAACAGATCGCAGTGTTCCTTGGCGTAGGCGATCATCTCGTCCAAGAATACCGTGCAGCGGTTGGAATCGCCCTCGAAGGCGCGATGGCGTTTGGCGGCCAGGTCGCGCTTGCGATCGTTGTCGCGGTCATCGACGTAGGTGAGGTGATTGTCGGTGCTATGGAGGAATGACAGCGGCTTGGGGAGGCCGATGTCGAGGCGGGTGCGGGTGATCTTCATGCTGTGCTAAAACCTGGATTTGTTGGGTTAGGGTTGAAGACGGACAATGCGGGTCTCGCCAAAACGCAGCTCGAGCCGCAGAGTTGCTTGCGCGGTGGAGGTTAACGCCTGGCCATTGAGCGCGTCGAAAACCATGGCTGCCTGCGGCAGACGCAGGGTGACCGGGCCCTCGTGGGTCGCGTGGACGAGGACGTTCACGCCATCGCTGTAGAGGACGCATTCGTCGTCCGTGTAGAGATGCACGCCGGCCCGCCGTGCGGCGAGGCGCAAGAGTTCGCGGGGAAGCTGCGGCGTCGCGCAGAAGAGCGAGTTGCCGCGGAGGACGACTGCGGCCGAGCCATCGGGCCAGCTGGCCAGGACGTCGTCTGCCGGCGCGGTCTGGACGGCAAATAGCAGCGGCGTATCTTTGCGCACGGCCCATTCGGCGGGCAAGCCGAGTTCGCGGCCGCGGTCGGTCGCGAGGACGGTCTCGGGGCTGGCATCGCCTTCCAGGCGCGTCAGTGCGAAGCCGGTCAGATCCTGCGACGCGGTGAGAGCGATGCCCCGCGCGGGATCAATCACCGCCGGCGCGTGGCACCACAGCGCGAATTTGCCGGCGAGGGCCTGCCTCAGCTGCTGGCGCTGTTCGGCGCTCATCACCCAGGGATTCTGCAGGACGACGAGGCGGCTATCGACGCGGCCGGCGAGGACGTCGTCCAGAAAGTACTGGCCGTATGGCGCGCCCATGCGGGCGAAGGCGTGGCGGCTTTGCGCGAGCAGCGGCTGGGTGACCGCGTGGCCCTTGTTGGTGTAGATGGCGGAATACTCGTCGAACACGGAGGCGACGGGCGGTGCGTAGGGACGCGGCTGAGACAACTTGGCCTCTTCCATGGGCGCGAGCGCCTGCATGTCGGCCCAGAGGGCGGGATCGGCGTACCAGGCGTTGCGCATGAGGTCCATCCACCAGCAGGCGAGGTTGCGGATGATTTCCTGGCCGGTGTTGCGCAGGAGAATCTGCCGCGACTCCCACTGGTTGCCGGCGTGGTATCTGAGGCCGCCGAGGCTGCCGCCGGCGGCTAGATGGGTGCGGGTGTCATCTTCGTAGAGCCAGAGCTTGCCGGCGCGCATGACCGACTCGGCGGCGATCATGGCGTGGCCCCCGCCGCCGAGTTCGCGGTCGAAGTAGGAGACCGGCGAGCAGAGAATGTCGATATCCGGCGATGCGAGCAGCTTGCGGGCGGCCAGGTGACCACAGGCGCTCATGCGGCCCATGCTGGCGAATTCGTAGCCGTAGCCGAAGAAGAAGACGGAGAGACGCTGGCCTTGGCTGGCGGTGCGGACGGTGCGGGCCAGCTCCAGGACGGCGTCGGCCATGTCGTCCTGGAGGAAGAGATTGTGGTCGATGACGGGCTGGGCCGCGCCGGGGATCAGGAGCATGCCGTAGCTTGCCGCGTCGCGTCGTTCCTGCGGGGTGGGCGTTTTGGCGCTGGCGAGGGTGACTTGATGGTCGCGCCATGCCTGCTGCAGCGCCGCGTCATTGGCGTATTTGCGGGCGACCCAATCGCGGAAAGCCGCTTCCTCCACGGGCGAGTAGCCGTGGAAGTCCTGTTGCCAGCTGTCCTGATAGAACCACTCGCCGGTGTTCTGGCCGCAGGGGTGATAGCCGGCCATGTTATCGGGGTAGTGTTCCTCCAGATAGGCGATGACCTGATTCAGCTGTGCGCAGGCATCGCGGCGCCAGGCGCGTGATGACACGCTGAAGGTGCGGGGGTGCTCACGGCCGTTTTCGCGCCATTGCATGACGTCATCGGGGTGTTCCTGGTACCACCAGGTGGGCGGCGCCATGCCGAAGCGGGGGACAATTTTTGCCTTGGCGTTGACCTGCAGAATCTGGCGCATGGCCATGTCCACGCCGCTCCAGTCGGGCGCCTCGCCCGGTTTGGGCCAGGGCATGGGGCAGGGCGGCGAGACGAAATCGACGCCGACGGCCGCGGCCATGGCCACCTGCTGCTGGAAACGGCCGTCGCCCATCATGGTGATGAAGGACGGCGACGCCGGCCGATAGACGCCCAGCGTCAAGGTGGTGGCCGTGTCCGCTTTCAGCCAAAAGCGGATTTTGTAGCGATGGCCTTCCTGCAAATTCATCGTGGTGGCCCTGGTGTAGACGTGGAAGTCCGGCCAGACGGCGCCGGCGGGCGGGTTCTTGATGGCGATTTTCAGGGCGGCGGTGCCGTCAGCGCCGCCGTTGGGATCGACGCTGACGGCGCCGACGGTGTTGCGTTCGTCTGGCGGGAAAAAGGTCCAGCCGTCCGGGATGGGGCCAGTGGCCTTATCGAAGTCGTCAAGGGGCATGAGCGCCGATCCGTCGGTGATGTCCAGCACTTCGAAGCGGTCCAGCCAGATGGTGGTCGGTTTGCGATCGAAACGGAAGTGGAAAGTTAGGGTTTTGTTGCCGCTTTCGAGGGGCATGCGCTCCACGTCGATGACTTGCTCGCCCTGCCTGATGGCAATGCTTGAGGTGGTGGGACCGCCCCAGAACCAGCGCGGACGCACCGCCGTGCCGCCGACCTGGATTTGCGGTACGCCATCACGAACGGCGACGCGGATGTCGGCGCCAAAGGCGCTGAAGCAACACAAGGCCAGCACGGTGTTGGTGAAACGCATGAATGTCTCCCTAGTTACTGCTCGTGAATGACGCGGTGAAATGGCTCCCCGGCGACACCAGGCGTAAAACCATACTGGCATCGGCCACGATTTCAACGGCGCCGCGCCTGCGGAATGGCGTTTGGCACTGGCGGCAAAGGGCCCGTGGCGGGTTATAGTTTTGTCACTTTTTCGCGTCGTGGTCATTTGCTGAACGAGCCGCTTGCGTGGAGCGTTTGGCGTTTGAGAGCTATTTCATTGCCGAAAGGAAGGCGTCGTCAATCCATGTGCCCGACCAACCACTCCTCGTTGTGCCGACTGCTGCCCCTGCTGTTGGCTGCCGATTGTTGTTTTGCGGCGGCCGCCACGACCTGCTACGGCGCCAAAGTGGCGAAAGCCACACATGCCGATACGGCGGCGCCGACGCTCGTGCTGACTGACGGTTGGCGCCTGCGCGAGGGCGAGGCCTTCACCGGCGTGAATATCCGCGAGTACTTCTTCACCGTCGAGGCCGACGGCGCCGCGCTGCCGCCGCCACGCGTGCAGCTCAGCTGGCCCGGCGTGGCGATTGGCGAGGTGTACGGCGGTAAGGACGTGGCCAGGACGGCCGATGGTGCGTCGTTCCTGGTGACGGCCAGCCGCACACCCACGGGCTTCACGACGTCGTTGCCGCGCCAGGGCGCCGTGCAGATGGGGATTTTCCATAATCTCGAAGGCATGCAGGCCGGCGCTTATCGCGACAAGCCCTACCCGGCGACGCAAATTCAGGCGCAGCTGAATTATCTCTTCGCCGCGCGGGACATGATGCGCGAAATGGGCTTCGCCGATGCGCCGGCCGCTGTCGACGGCGTTATCAACCTCTACGGCTTCGAAACCAATTTTCCCAATGGTCATGTGGATGCGCCGCCGCATTTTCACATCATGCTGATGTGGAATGCCTGGCAAGACAACCACGTGTGCCATTTTATCCTTGACGACGCCGGCAAGATCGTCCGCAACGACCACTGGGTTAATGAAAACGGCAAACGGAACGCCGCCCAAAGCGGCCCCAAGCCGCTTGGCGCCAGCACCGACATGCCCGACCGCAGCGGCGCCGTGCGCTTTGTTCTGCGTATGCTGGCGGATGGCACCGGGCTGGAAATGACGGTGCCCGGTAAGGACAAGCAGGCGATGATCCGCAGCGACGACCCCGCCCGCGCCGTCATCTGCTACACGCGCCCAAACGCCGCCAGCGACTGGCAGGCCGTGGCGACGGTCACGGTCCGCGACGATGCCGCCACTGGTCTCCTCGCCGTCACCCGTGACGTCAATGGCCAGACCACCCGCGAGGAATGGCGCTACGCCCCCCACACCGGCCGCATCCTGACCAACGCGCCATAGGGTACTTGCCGCAAAGACGCCACGGCTGCTGCCGTAACGTCTTTGCCTGCGAGCTCACGATGACGGAAGACGAAGCGTGGCTCTCCATTTGCTGGGGCTTACCATTCCGGGCTGTTGTCCCACTGCTGGAGCTGATCTGCGAGGGCGGCCAGGACGGTGTCTTCAAGATCGGTGAAGTGCGGCAGCAGGGCCTGGTAGCTGTCGGCCTGGACGAATTTGGCTTCCACGTGGCCGTCGGCGTAGCAGATGTTGAGGTTATTTTTGTGATTGCCGAGCCGTTCGATGATGATTGGCGCGGTTGATGGTCTGGTCATTTTGTCGGGTGAGAATGGGTAGATGACCATGCGGTATGCGGGGCGGGTGTCTTCTGGTGGCAATGACGGGCAGTGGGAGACCTTGTCGTTGCCGACGTAGGGAACGAGCAGGTCCATGCTTGGCGGGGGCATGCCGTTATTCGCATCGCAGTAGAGGAGATACGCCAGGCCTAATTGTTTGAGATTGCCGACGCAGCTGACTTGTCGGGCTTTTTCGCGCGCCTGGGCTAACGCGGGGAGGAGCATCCCTGCGGGAATGGCCATGGTCACGCCCATAAAGAGAAAGACGACCAGCAGGATGGCGCCAATGCCGAGGCAGCCGAACTTGCTGTCAAAAGGCCGGCCTTCGCTGTCGGCATTGACGGTGCAGATTTCGACCAGTGTCCAGATGAAAACCCCCAGGGGAACGACGAGGGTCCAGAACAGCAGGATGGTAAGTATCAGCTTGATCAGTCCGCGTTTGCTGTGGCCACTGTAGAAATTGTGGACGCCGAGGGCGCCGAAGAGAATGCCGAGGATGCAGTAGGCCAGGCGGCTCTTCGGCGAGGGCTGCGCGCCCATACCGCCGCCGCCGGGGAGGGAGCCGGGGCCGAGAGTGCCGGGAGTTGGCGCGGCCAGCGGCGCGTTCGCCGGCGCGTCGACCAGTGGGCCCTGGCATTTCATGCATGTGTAGCTTGCCGGAGACAGGTGGTCTTCGATCTCGTAGTACTGTTTGCAGGCCTGACAGTAGATCTTCTTCATGGCGTGATGTCCCCTATTCGTTGGTTGTGACTGGCGCGGGGGGAAAAAGGATGCGGCACTGAAGAACGCGTGAAATATGGCGCCGGGGAGCAAATAGGACAAGGAGCGCCGTGAAAAAACACCAAGCAGGGCGCAAAGGCACAGGAAAGGGAAGACATATCGTTCCATTGCCTCTTTTGCCCCAGTCAGCTTCGCCGACTGGGGCAAAAGGGGCCGAGGAACACGGATCATACTGGCGCTCTACCCAGGGCGGCGCACGCTTTCAGCGTGCTTGCCGTGTGCCCGGCATGGGCGAGAACGATCCCCCACTCCCATAGAATCTGCGGATTAGAGGAGGCTTGGGGACTCATTGAGTGACAACAAGAGTAGCGAAAGGCAAGCAGGCGCCCGCGAGGGCGTTAGGTGAAAGAAGCCCTGGCAACGGCACGACCGCAGGAATACGAACGGACAGTGAGGCATGGCGTGGGCGATGAGCGTGCTGGTAAACGCGAAATCCAACAGTCACCGAAAGACACGCAGTGTAGAGTCCGGCGGCACGGGCCAATTACGTTCTCGCACCTTACCCGGGGATATCTCCAGCGTGAGAGCGCTGGAGAAGTCAGCAGAGGCCATAGTAGCGTAGAAGCTGTTGAAAGGCAGTGGAGCGAAGGGCCGAAGAACAGGAAACGCAACGATGGACAAACTCGCCAAGGAAGCGAATAAGGAAGATGCAACCACTGAAACGGCTGGGACGACTGGCTGGGACGGCGGGCCGGTGGCGGCGAAGCAATGGATGTGTGGAACCAAGACGGGTATCAACCGTAGTTTTCGAGGCGGAGAATGAACATGTCAGACGTGCGTAACGAACCAATCCAAGCAACAGCACCAGGCCCGAGCCTGGAGGAGGTGTTGAACAACGAGAACGTATGGGCGGCGTGGAAGGCGGTCAAAGCCAACGACGGCGCGCCCGGAGTCGATGGGATGGACGTGCAGAAGACTGCCGAACACCTGCGGAAGCATGGTCAGGAGATATGGGAGAAGGTCCGACAAGGGACGTACATCCCGGGAGCCATCCTGGCTGTGGAAATACCAAAGGCAAACGGCGGCACGCGCAAACTAGGCATTCCCAATGTACAGGACCGGCTGATCCAACAGGCACTTCACCAAGTGCTGAGCTTACGGTGGGAACCTCTTTTCAGCAACAGCAGCTACGGCTTTCGGCCCAATCGGAGCGCGCACGACGCGATCCGCCGGGCGCGCGAGATCGTCATGTCAGGACGGATTTGGGTGGTGGACATCGACTTGAAGAGCTTCTTCGACGAAGTCAACCACGACATCCTGATGCGCGAGCTGCGTAAAGAGGTTACCGACAAACGAATACTGAAGCTGATCGGCCGATACCTGACCGCCCCGATGGTGGAGAAAGACGGTACCCGAACCAAGCGAACGAAAGGCACGCCGCAAGGCGGTCCTCTGTCGCCTCTGCTGGCGAACATTTATCTGACCCCGCTGGACCAGGAACTGGAGAAGCGGCAGCTGCCGTTTACCCGGTACGCGGACGACGTGGCCATCTATGCCGGAAGCCGCCGGGCGGCCGAACGCATTCTGTCAGATATCATCGAATGGATCGAGACGAAGCTGAAGATCCCTGTCAATCGGGACAAAAGCAAAAGCGGGAAAAGTGATGACACGGCTTATCTGGGTATCACCGTGCACTCTGACGGTGAAATGGAAGTGGAAACCAAACGGATCGAGCGCATGAAAACCAAGGTCCGTATGCTGTGGGACGCCAGGCAGAGTCTGACGAGCGAGCAACTACGGGACCAATGGCGGAAATTCGCCACGGGCTGGTGGAACTACTTCCAGATAGCAACCGAAAGACGCAATGTCGGCGACACGGCAAGCTGGATAAGGAGGCATATAAGAAAATGCTTCTGGATACGCTGGCACTCCACCGCCGGTAGAACGAAGGCGCTGGTTGTACTCGGAATAACAGGAAGACTACTGGAATCGGCCAAATCATCACGAGGCGCCTGGCGTATGGCGAAAACACCGGTCATGCACACAGCGCTGAGCAACAAAACCATGGACAGATACGGTCTCATTGTGCCTTGGAGCGTTTAACCGGTCATAAAAGAACCGGTGCTGTTCAACCGCCGGATGCGGAAAACCGCATGTCCGGTGGTGTGGAAGGGCGCGGGGCGAAATCCCCGTTGCCCCATCCGATCAATCGAATGACGCGCGTGACCGTTCTTGGGTCGGGTGAGGCGCTGACCTCAGCGAGGGTGCGGGCGAGACGCCCGCACCACAATCGAATGACGCGCGTGACCGTTCTTGGGTCGGGTGAGGCGCTGACCTCAGCGAGGGCGCGGGCGAGACGCCCGCACCACAATCGAATGACGCGCGTGACCGTTCTTGGGTCGGGTGAGGCCGCACCCGAGTTTTACCAAACTTCAGGCCGCCGGGACGGCGGCGCTCCCAGGGCGGTCACATTATAGTGTCATTGTCCATCCAGTCCATCCAGTCCATCCAGTCCATCCAGTCCATCATAGACGGAAATAATCACTTTGAGGCATTCAATCAAGACAGCGGGGCAGTCGGGGCCTATATTGACGTTTGTTTGTGGCGAAGATGCGTCCTGTGTGGCACCATTGTGTCATTGCGGTCCTCGCCGTCAGCGTCAGCGACGACTTTTATTGTAGTAATTCCAACAGCAAGGAGAAGACGACATGCGTCCCCTAGTGATTGCGAGTATGCTATTGTTTCCGGTGTTGGGCCACTGTGCGCAGCGGTCGGTGTTGGAGAGATCGCGGGCGATACCGATGGCGGCCGAGGTCGACCTCGTGGTGGTTGGCAGCAGCGTCGGGGGTATTGCGGCGGCGACAGCGGCGGCCGAGGCCGGACTGAAGGTCTTTGTGGTAGCGCCGCGGATGTATTTGGGCGAGGACCTCTGCGCGCCGTATCGGCTGTGGCTGGCGCCGGGCGAAGAGCCGGACACGCCTATGGCGCGGGCGATCTTTTCGGATCCCACCGCCGAGCGTGGCGAGATGTTTACGTATGAGGCGTCTTTGCCGTCCCAGGACAAGCACAAGGACAGCACGCCGCCGCGGCTGCTCAATGACGGCCAGTGGGATTCGGCGGTCAATCAGAGTGTGGAATACGGCGGCGATGTCAGTGTCGTCTGTGATTTGGGCAGCGTGCAGTCCTTGCGGGAAGTGCGGGCGAGGGTTTATCAGGCGCCGCGCAATTACGCCGTGCGGACGGTGGTCGTGGCAACCAGCACGGACGGCACGGCCTGGCAGCCGGCGGGGGAAATCCAGAATGACGGCTACAACACGGCCAGCTACTTTGACGCTGCTCTGACCCTGGCGTTGCCGGTGACAGTGCGCGCGCGCTACGTTCGTTTTGAGTTGCGCAAATGCGAGCAATCGAAACGCCTGCTCGTGGGCGAGTTGCAGGTTTTTGTGGAGAAGGCGCCGGATCCGCAGGCTGCGGAGCGGGTTTTCAATACCACGCCGATGTTGGTGAAGAGTTCGTTGGAAGAGTCACTGATTGCGGCCGGGGCGCAGTTCGTGTATGGGTCGCCGGCGACGGAAGTCCTGCGGGACGACTCGGGGCGACTGGCCGGCGTGGTGATAGCCAATCGCGCTGGGCGGCAGGCCATCAAGGCCAAGGCCGTGTTGGATGCGACGGGCCTGGCGTGGTTTGCCCGGCAGGTCGGCGCGAAAGTCGCCGGGCGGTCCTCGGGCGAGCAGCTTTTCCGGCGGGTGGTGTTTGGCGGCGAGCCCTGCAGCGGCGCGGGCATTGAGTCCTGCCGGCGGGTGCCGTTGCGGGTGCCTGTGGGCGGCGAAGGCCCGGCGGCCTACGGCGATGGCGGTTTCGGCAACACCGTGCAGAAGATCAATGGTCCGATGATGGACGCCCATCCCGAAGCCTACGAGTACACTCTGCGCCTGCCTTTGGCGGACAGCTCTTTCGCCGCCTGGGCGGCGGCTGAACAGCTGGCGCGCGATCTGACCTTTGATGCCAAGCAGGTGGAAGAATCTGAACTGCTGCTGCCTTTGCAGACTGAGCAGATTGATGCCGCCGGCATCGCGGGCTACTACCTGGCGCCGACGGTGGACGGGTCGTCCATACTGGCGACGATCCGTGCGGGCAGCGTGCTGGGTGCGGATATCGCCAAGGCGCTGGCGCCGCAGACGGCGCCAACGGGCGTGCGGGTGGCTGGGTTGCCGGCGACGCAGGCGACGGAGCGCGCCGGTGAGCTGCGCGAGACCCTCGGTGGCTTCCGGCCAATGGCTGAGCCGGGCGAGACCGTGCCTTCGCCGGAGTCGGCTTTGCCGGTGCTGGGCGAGTACGACGTGGTCGTGGTCGGTGGTGGCACCAGCGGCGCGCCGGCAGCCATCAGTGCAGCGCGTGCTGGGGCCCGGACCCTCGTGGTGGAGTACCTCCATGCGCTGGGCGGCACGGGCACCGTCGGCCTCATCGGGATTTATTGCGCGGGCTACCGCGAGGGCTTCACCGCCGAAGTGGACCGCGGCATCAAGGCGATTGGCTCGCCGACCTACGTGGTGGGCAAGCAGGAGTACTGGCGGCGGGAAATCCGGCAGGCCGGCGGCGACATCTGGTTCGGCGTTCTCGGTTGCGGCGCCTATCGCGTGGGCGACAAAGTCGCCGGCGTGATCGTGGCCACGCCGGAAGGCCGTGGCGTCGTGCTGGCGAAAGTCGTGATCGACGGCAGCGGCAATGCCGACGTGGCCACTGCCGCCGGCGCGGAAGTGGCCTACAACAGCGCCGACGACGAAGCTATGCAGGGTTCGGGGCTGTGTTACCGGGCGCCTGGCGCCAGCTATATCAACACCGACTGGACCTACGTGGACGAAGTGGACATGGTCGATGTCACGACCGTGATGATTGCCGCCAAACGCAAATTCCGCAGCGCCTACGATCTCTGCCAGCTGATCGACACGCGCGAGCGCCGGCGCATTGTCGGCGACCTGACGCTGGATCCGCTGGACATCATCAACCAGCGGCGTTTTCCGGACACGATCCAGATCAGCCAAGGGGGCAAGCTGGATAAGCACGGCGCGCCCGTGCATCCGTACTATTTTGTGAACAACCACCGCGGTGGCCTGTCCTACACGCCTTATCGCTGCATCCTGCCTCGGGGACTTGATGGCCTGCTGGTGGTCGGCCTGGGTCTGAGCGCGCATCGCGACGCGATTCCGTCGGTGCGCATGCAGCCCTGTCTGCAGAATCTGGGTTATGCCGCCGGTCGGGCAGCGGCCATGGCCGCCAAGGGCGATCTGCCGACGCGCGGCATTGATCTGAAGGCCTTGCAGGCGCACCTGGTGGAGATCAAATGCCTGACGCCGGATGTGCCGGAGCACGTTGATTCCTATCCGCTGCCCAGCGCCGAGCTGGAAGCTGCCGCCCGTCAGCTGGCCGAGAAGGACTACGCGAAGCTCGGGCTGCTGATGGCCGACGTGGAGCGGTCGCTGCCGCTATTGCGCGCGGCATACGCTAGCGCGGCGACGCCGGAGGGAAAACTGCGCGTGGCGCATATCCTCGGCATGCTTGGCGACGGCACGGGCATTGAGACGCTCATTGCGGTCATTGGCGGCACGGAGGACTACGGCGAGGAGAATATCTCGTATTACTTCCCCAATATCACTTGGCTGGATAGCTATATCCTCGCGGCCGGTTTCAGTCGCGATCGGCGGGCGCTGCCCGTACTGCACGCGCGGGCCGAGAAGCTCTTCAGCCAGGCGAGTGGCGAGTGGAAGCACGTGCGCTCCATGCTGATGGCCTTGGAAGCGCAGGGCAGCAAGGAGTCGCTGCCGCTGGTGGCGGCGTACGCGAAGAAGTCGGGGCGTATCCGGCCGGCGATCCGGGACGTGATCACCGATGTACGCCAACGCAATCGCAGCGGCAGCTTGGAACTGGTGGTGTCGCGCGTGCTCTATAATCTCGGCGACAGCGACGGCTTCGCCGAAGCCGTGCTGCACGACTTCAGCCAGGATGTCCGCGGGCATTATCGCCGCCATGCGCTGGCCGTACTGGCGCAGGGGCCCGGGAAGGCACTTCGGCCGTAACACGGTGAGGGCGAGAGGGCAAGGGAAGGCGGGGAAGAGAAGGGTAAGTTTGCGGGAGGGGAAGGGCCATTGGCCCTTACCCTCCCGCGCCCTCCCTATCCCATTTCTGGCCAATAGGTTGCGGCGAGTCGCTGGCGCGAATAAGACTCGGAAGGGGGAGATAGGACAGGAAGGAAAGCTGGGGTTCCATTGCCTCTTTGGCCCCAGTCAGCTTCGCCGACTGGGGCCAAAGAGGCCGAGGAACACGGTCATAATGGGCGCGCTACCCAGGGCGGCGCGCGCCTTCGGCGCCGCTTGCCCTGGGCTGGTATGTTTCGCGCTTTCAGCGCTGCTGCCGCTTCGCGGCGTTGAAATGCCTGAACCAGCGGTCTTTGGTCGCGGGGGGGCTTCTGTCATTTATCGCGGACGGATCTTCTGTCATTTATCGCGGACGGATCGGACGGATCGGACGGATCGGACTGATCCGTCTATTTGATCAGTCCGATCCGTCCGATCCGTCCGATGATCCGTCGGACGATCCGTCGGATGATCAGTAGTCTTGGTGCCAGGAGAGTTCGTCGAGGACGGCTCGGGCGTTGCGGATAATGGGCTGTGGGCCGGTGGCGTGGGCGGTGTATTCGCGGAAACCGAAGGTGAGGGCGGCGCCGAGTACGGGTGCCATATAGCGCTGGATGCGGGCGAATTTGCCATTGCAGAGGTGCACGAAAGGCACCTTGAGGGACTTCTTCAGCAGGACGGTGGTGCGGAAGGCCTCGATGAGCTCGTCGTCGGTGTTGGCGCTGACCACGATTTTGGCGATATCGACGCCGCGGTTTTGGATTTCGAACATATGATCGAGGACGGCGTCGCCGGGCACGTATTCGTTGTAGATATGGGACGACATAAGCACTTCGGCGCCGAGGGCGTGCATGCGGTCGACGAGTTTCTTCTGTTTGTCGATGGCTTTTTGATCGCGGGTGAGTTCGTGTGGGGCTGGTGCGAAGAGATCGCCCATGATATCGCAGGCGGCGGCGCCGGCGTCGATGCAGCGGATCATGAGCTCGGCGCGGTCATCGTCGCTGACTTTATCGGCGCCGAGGTTACGTGAGCGGTAGCAGAGAGGCATCATGGGTCGGCCGCAGCAGTGGAAGAGCCGGGTGAGGGTTTCCTTGGTGAGGCAGTCGGGGGCCCAGGCGGCAATATCGACCATGAACGCCTCGGCGCCCTCGTGTTCGCCATTGAGGATGTTGGCGATGGTCAGTTCCGGCGTGGGTTCGATGACGATGGCGGCCAAGTAGGGCGCGTTGAGTTTGAGGAATGACGGGCGCATGCGGTGGTCCTTTCGGGGGAGGGGGAGGGTGGCGGCGGCGCGAGGCCATGAAAGCCCCGCGCATTGTTGATATTCTTTGTTTCTTTACGGCGAAGCGCTGTTATTGTACTGCATGACTGTTCGGCTGTAAATGGCCTGTGTGCCTTTTTCACCTTTTCGCCTGTTTCCGATGAACGCCACAGCATGGAGAAAAAGAGATGACGGACCCCACTTGGTATCGCCGGAGTTATCGCCGCAATTTGGTCGACATGCACATTGAGGATTGGGACCCGGCCTTTCTGTCCCAGTTTGACCCCGACAAGTACTTTGCGCTGTTGCAGACTGCGCAGGTGCAATCGGCAATGATCTACCTGCAGTCGCATGTGGGGCTTTGCAACTGGGACACAGCCAGCGGCCACACGCACGCGACGTTCACGGACTGCACACGGAAGATGCAGCGGCTCTTTGATCTCTGCCATGGCGCGGGTATGGACGTGATTGCCTACTACAGCCTGATTTACAACAACGCCGCCTACGTTGAACACCCGGACTGGCGCCTGCGCGACATCAATGGCCACAGCACGCGTTTTGACCGCGGGCAGGGCCAGTATTTCGGCGGCAGCCGTTATGGCCTGTGCTGCCCGAACAACCCTGGATACCGCGACTTTGTGCTGGCGCAGTTGGATGAAATCTTCGACCGCTTTGTGTTCGAGGGCATTTTCCTGGATATGACGTTCTGGACGCGCGTGTGCTATTGCGACGCCTGCAAGGCGCGTTGGCGCAAAGAGCACGACGGCGAACTGCCGACGGTGTGCGATTGGTCCGATCCGGAATGGCGCGCATTGCAGTTCAAGCGCGAAGAGTGGATGGGCGATTTCTGCCGGATGGTGACGGCGAAGATCAAGTCGCGCAATCCGAATTGCGCGGTGGAGCATCAGTATTCGACGATGATGCACAATTGGCGGCAGGGCGTCAATCACAATATCGCCGAGAACTCCGACTATTGCGGTGGCGATTTTTATGGCGGCATTTCGCAGCATTCCATTGCCTGCAAGATGTACTACAACATGACACTCAACCAGCCATTCGAGTATATGACGTCGCGTTGCTACCCGGGGTTGAGCGAGCACACGACCACCAAGACCTACGACATGCTCGCGCAAAGCGTGATGGCGACCCTCATGCACCACGGCGCGGCGCTGCTCATTGATGCTATCGACCCGAAGGGCACGCTCGATCCCAGCATCTACGAGTGCTACGGAAAAATCTACGGCGAGGCGCGCAAGTACGAGAAGTACATGGAAGGCGAGATGGTGCAGGACGTCGGCGTGCTGTTCAACCTCGAGGCCAAATACAATCCGGGCGGGAAGATCGACGATCCCGCCATGCCGCATCCGGACGCCGCCGTCGGCGCCAGCCGCTACCTGCTGCGTGCGCATGTGCCCTACGGCGTCTATGGCAACTGGCGGCCGGAGAAAATGACAGCGGCAAAAGTGCTGGTGCTGGGCGATGCCTACGATCTGCCGGCCGACGTGGTCAAGACGGTCACGGACTACGTCGCTGGGGGCGGCCGGGTGTACATGAGCGGCCGCGTCAATCCCGAACTGGTGGAGACCCTGCTTGGCGTGCGTCCCGACGGCGTGCTCGGCGGCGGCATGACTTACATGGTGCCGACGGCGGCCGGCCAGCCGCTTTTCGCCGATCACAACCACGACTACCCGCTGGCCTACAAGGCGCCGATGGTGCGCTTGCCCAATGCTGGCAACGGCAAGGTGCTGGCGACGATCGCGTTGCCTTATCAGGCGCCGGCACTGGCGGGCGAGCCCAAGCCCGATGCCAGCGACGGCTTTGACTATGCCGCGCCGAACGCGCGCTTCGTGTCCATCCACGCCAATCCGCCTGGGGTTTATGTGGACAATCCGTCGCTGGTCTATGCCGAGTACGGCAAGGGCCGCGTGGTCTATTCGGCGGCGGCCTTCGAGGCCCACGACCGCCCCGCGAATGGCGCGGTGCTGGTCAAGATACTGAACATGCTCACGGATGATCTCGGTGGCTGGAGCTTCAGCGCCGACGCGCCCGCGCAGGTGGAGATCGTGCAGTTTACCGTGGCCGACAAGAAGCGGCATTACGTCAATCTCATCAATTCGGTGGATGCCTTCGAGCTGCCGACCCTGGGCGACATCAAGGTCCGCGTGCGCGTCGCCGGCAAGGTCAAGCAGGTGCTGGCTTTGCCGGAGGAAAAACCGGTGACTTTTGTCGAAAAGGACGGCTGCGTGGAAATCGCCGTCGACCGCCTCAAGATCTGCCGGTCCTTCGCGATCGACTGGGAGTAGACGAGCGGACGGATGCTGTTAGCTGCGGATTGTTTTTATCCGCAGATGTCGCAGATTAGCGCAGATTTTTTAGTGTGGCGCCCTCCGGGCGCTGTTCTTAGTTGTTGCCACACCCCGGGTTGCGGCGCCCTCCGGGCGCCTCACCCGGGGTTATGCATGGTGCGGCCCTCCGGGCCGAACTTGGCATGATCGGTCGGGTCTGCGGTCTTTTATCGCGGACGGATCGGACGGGTCTGCGGTCTTTTATCGCGGACGGATCCGACGGATCTTCGGTCTTTTATCGCGGACGGATCGGACGGATCCGACGGATCTTCGGTCTTTTATCGCGGACGGATCGGACGGATCTTCGGTCTTTTATCGCGGACGGATCGGACGGATCCGACGGATCGGACCGATCAGGTCGATTGATCAGTCCGATCCGTCTGATCGGTCCGATGATCAGTCGGATGATCAGTCGGATCTGCGTTTTGGGGCGTGTGTGATGGGAAAGGGGCGTTATATTAAACTCTTTTCACTTATGCGCGTCCTGCCAGGGTCTGGCAGGGGCGTTTAGAGACGAAGCTCCTACGAGAAGCGCAGCTATGGACGGATTTGGACGCTTTTACCGCCTGCACGGTCATGTACGGCATTATCCCTGGGGCTGTCGCGCCCGTGATGATCGGCAGCCTTTCATTGCCGATTTGCTGGGTGAGAGCGCCGCGCCGGGTCAGCCGTGGGCAGAATTGTGGTTGGGTGCCCATCCCTCGTTGAGTGCGGAGATCGTGACGGCGGCCGGTGAGGCGAAGCTGTCGGCTTTCATTGACGCACATCGTGAGGAAGTGCTGGGCGAAACGACCTTGGCAGCGGGATTTCAGACTCTGCCTTTTTTGCTGAAAGTGCTCAGTTGCGAGCGGCCGCTGTCCATTCAGAGTCATCCGGACAAACAGAATGCGGTGCGACTGCACGCGATGCGGCCGGAAAAGTATCCCGACGACAATCACAAGCCCGAGATCATGATAGCGTTGACGGAGTTTCGGGCGCTGGCCGGTTTTCGCGAGTTGGAAGCGGTGTTGCCGCAGTTGTCGCGCTTGGAGTCTTTGGCGCCGTGGTCGGCGGTATGGCAGGAGGCGTCGGAGTTGACGCTGCAGGTTCTCTGCGAGACCTTGCTGATGTTCCCTGGCAGTCTGATGCGGCCGATGCTGCGGGCGTTGCGGCGCGAACTCAGTCTGCTGAGTGACGCAACGTCGGAAGACCGCCTGTGCCTGGATTTGCTTGACGGCAGTCCTGCTGATCGCGGCGTGCTCTTTGCCTACATCCTCAACCGGGTCAAATTGCGTCCCGGCGAGGCGATGTACATTCCGTCTGACGAGCCCCACGCGTATCTGCGGGGCACAGGCGTTGAATGCATGGCCAATTCCGACAATGTGATTCGGGTAGGGCTCACGCCCAAGCCCATTGACGTTCCGGCGCTGGTCAGCACAGTCAAATTTGTGGCGCGGTCGGTGCAGCCGGATGGCGGTGAGGAGAAAACGCTGGGGCATCGGGTGTATCGGACGCCGGCGCGGGAATTCCAGGTCGAGATGCTCCGCGACGCGGCGTTGGACCTTTCGCAGCGGCCGGCCGTGCCGGGGGTCTTGCTGGTCCTGTCCGGCGCGGTGGAACTGAGTGCGCCAGGCGTGGCGGCCTGCGTTGCCGAGCGTGGCAGCAGCTGGTTGCGGCCGGCGGCGCTGACTGCGGGCAGCCTGCGACCGTTGACGGCCGGTACCTGTGTGGCCTGGGCGGAGGGCGTGGTGAATGCATCCGCAGATTAACGCAGATTTTGATAATGCATCCACAGATTACACAGATTAACGCAGATTATTTTTTGGATTGGTTGTTTGGTGCAGTCAGGATTTTTATCCGCAGATTGTGGAAAATAATGACAGATTTTTTTTAGTGCATCCACAGATGCCGCAGATTACCGCAGATTTTTTTAATGCATCCGCAGATTACACAGATTAACGCAGATTATTTTTGGATTGGTTGTTTGGTGCAGTCAGGATTTATATCCGCAGATTGTGGAAAATAATGACAGCTTTTGATAATGCATCCACAGATGCCGCAGATTAACGCAGATTTTTTAATGCATCCGCAGATTAACGCAGATTTTTTTAATGCATCCACGGATTACACAGATTAACGCAGATTTTTTTGAACGTTGAATGATTTTGTTTTGAGAACTGGTTTGCGCTTGGGGGGATGGCAGGTGAATGCATCCGCAGATTAACGCAGGTTTTTTTTGAACGGTTTTTTCGAGTACCATTTGGTATGCAAGTGGATTTAACCGAGGACAAACAAGGCACAGCACAGTTATGACGCAAGACAGCAACAACGACTTTGGCAAGCTCTTCGAAGCCGGTCTGAACAAATTGACCACGACTATTCGCACGGGGCAGCGCGTTCGCGGTGTCGTCAGCATGATTGGCAAAAGCACTGTTTTTGTTGATCTCGGGACGCGTACGGACGGCTTTCTCGACCGCAAGGACATGCTGGACAAGAACGGCGAGCTGACGGTCAAGGTCGGTGACAGCATTGACGCGTTCTGCATGGGCTGGACGGACGAGGGTGTCAAGCTGGCGCTGCGCATGAGTGGCGATGCGGTTGATTCGTCCATTGAAGACGCCTACAACGCCGGCATGCCGGTGGAAGGCAAAGTCACGGCTGAGCGCAAAGGCGGTTTTACCGTCCAGGTCGCCAATAGCGAGGCGTTCTGCCCCTTCTCGCAAATGGACGCCCGCGGCGTCAAGAAAGAGCCGGCGGAGTATATCGGCGCGCGTTTTTCCTTCGCCATCACGGAATATGGCGAAGAGGGCCGGAATATCGTCTTGTCTCGACGGCGCTTGTTGGAGAAGGACGCGGCGAAGAAGCGCGATGAGCTCAAGGAGCACTTGGCGATTGGCGACGTCGTGGACGGCGTGGTGACCAAGATCATGCCCTTTGGGGCTTTTGTTGACATCGGCGGCGTCGAGGGCATGGTCCATGTCAGCGAAATGGGCTGGAATCGCGGTTTGAAGCCGGAAGAAGTCGTTTCCGAAGGCCAGGCTGTGCAGGTGAAAGTATTGGATATCGACTGGGGCGACCCCGCCAGCGACAAGCGCGAGCGGCTGGCGTTCAGCATCAAGCAGATTGAGCAGCACCCATGGGAGCGCCTGGCAGAGAATGAAGCCTACGCCGTGGGCAGCAAACGCCAGGGCAAAGTCACCCGCCTGGCGGATTTTGGCGCATTTATTGAGCTCGAACCGGGCATTGAGGGCCTGGCGCACATCTCCCAGCTGGGGGCCGAGGGGCACGTCAACCATCCGTCGGAAGTGGTCAAAGAGGGCGACATGGTTGAGGTGACCCTGCTGGACGTGGATATTGAGCGCCGGCGCATTGGCTTGTGCATTGGCGAGCCGAATGTCAAGGGCGAGAAAGCCGCCGAGTTGACGCATGAGGAAGCTGCGGCGGTTGAGATGGTCAACGCCGGCGAACGGCTCGATGGCGAAGTCGAGAGCGTGAAGCCCTTCGGGATTTTCATCAAGTTGCCGAACGGCCAGACCGGCCTGTTGCACATCAGCCAGACGGGTTTGGCTGGTGGCGGCAACATGCAGGTCCGTGCCTTGTACAAGGCCTATCCGCTGCATAGCAAGGTGCAGGTGATCATCCGCGAAGTCACGGGCAACCGTATTTCGCTGACTCTGCCGGAAACCATGGAGCAGGAACAGGCGCGGGCGACGGTGACGGACCTCAAGGACGGCCAGGGGGCGACTTTCGGCAGCCTCGGCGACGTCTTCGGGGGCCTAAAACTCTGAGGCCAGCGCGCTGTCACTCGCCAGGGCCGGGCAAGATGCCCGTTTCGTCCTGTCGAATTGGAACAACGATGGACAGGACTGGTCAAAGCGGCTAATCGCCGACGCGTGATAAATATTTGTCAACAACGGGCCGCATGGTGGCGTGGCATAGAGCCACCATCAGGTGGCTTGTTGGTTTTTGTAAAAATCAGGTCAACCTGATTGCAGAGAGAAATGCGAGGCAGGATATGAGTGCAGAAGACATCAATCAACAACCCGTGGATGCTGATAACAATGCAGCCGCTGCGGCCGCAAACGACCAGGCCGCAGCCAACACCGGTGGCACTGAGGCAGAAAAGGACAATACCGTGTTCGACTCGATTTTCACCAAAAAGAAAAATGCCGCCGATGGCGCCACGACCGCCGATGGCACGGCGGTGGCTGACGCCAATGCCCAGGCCGCCAATGTCGTCGCCGAGGGCGATGCGGCGGAGAAGGCGCCGGCGCAGCCTGATTTCCAGGCGCAAATCGCCGAAATGACGGACAAGCTGTTGCGCAGCCGGGCCGAATTTGACAACTACCGCAAGCGTATTGCCCGCGAGTTTGGCGAAGTGCGTGATCAGGCCAAGCAGCGGACGATTGGCGAGTTCCTCAATGTCTATGACATTTTCATTCTGGCAGTCAGTCACATGGAAACGGCCAGCGACATCGAGTCCATCAAGCAGGGCATGCAGCTGATCCTGGCCGAGTTTGAGCGGACCTTCGAGTCTCTTGGGGTGAAGGAAGTTGCCGCCGTGGGCAAGCCCTTTGACGCGCGTTTTCACGAGGCCGTGGCACAGGAGTCCAGTGACAGCGTGCCGGAGGGCTCGGTGATCCGCCAGTGGAAATCGGGCTTTACGGTAGGCGAGAACCTCCTGCGGCCGGCGACGGTCGTGGTCAGCTCGGGCAAGGCCGCCGAAAGCGCGGCTGAGGCCACCGCGACTGGTGAAGATAGCAACGACGGCAAGTGACGGCGCCGTGCTCGTGGCAGGGATGACATTCGCAGCGAAGAGATAGGTGCTGGACAATGGCAGAAGACTTTTATACGATCTTGGACGTCCCGCGGGACGCCAGTCAGGACGATATCAAAAAAGCATATCGCAAACTGGCCATGAAATACCATCCTGACCGCAATCAGGGCAACAAGGAGGCCGAGGATAAATTCAAGCAGATATCGTCGGCTTACGAAGTACTCAGCGACGAGCAGAAACGCCGGCGTTACGACCAGCTGGGGCACAGCATGTACACGCAGGCCGGCCGCGGTGGCGGTGGTGGCGCGGGTGGCATGAGCCCCGAGGATATTTTTGCGCAGGCCTTTGGCGGCGGCGGCGGCGATTTTTTCAGCAGTTTTTTTGGCGGTGGCGGCGGCCGGTCGCAGCATAACGGTCCGAGCAAGGGCGACGACCTGATTTATGAGCTGCAGATTGATTTTGAAGAGGCGATGTTCGGGGCGGACAAGGAGATCAGTTTTCCGCGTTCGGACACCTGTTCGCGCTGTAACGGCAGTGGCTGTGAGAAAGGCAGTTCGCGGAAGACCTGTCCGCAGTGCAATGGCCGTGGCCAGGTGACGATGTCGCAGGGTTTTTTCAGCATTCGCCAGACTTGTTCCCAGTGCCAGGGCACTGGCAGCATCATTGAGAAGCCCTGTTCGGAATGTCATGGTCAGGGCGTGGTGCAGAAAACGCGGCGGTTGCCGGTGCATATTCCCGCCGGTGTGGATACCGGTTCGCGCCTGCGCATGAGTGGCGAGGGCGAGGCTGGCGAGCAGGGCGGGCCGGCCGGTGATCTCTACGTGCGGATCTTTGTCCGCAAGCACGAAGTCTTTAACCGTGATGGCGAAGACCTGCATTGTGATGTACCCATACAATTTCATGTTGCCGCGCTGGGCGGCAAGGTCGAAGTGCCGACTATCAATGGCAAGACTGAGCTGACCATCCCGGCCGGCATTCAGTCTGGCACTGAATTGCGCATGCGCGGCAAGGGCGTGCCGTCACTCATCCGTGGGCGTGGTCGCGGCGATCAGTACGTGCGCGTCATTGTCGAAGTGCCGACCAATCTCAATGCCGCCGAACGGCAGAAATTGCAGGAATTCGCGGAGCTCTGCGACAAGGATCAACACGTGCACCCGCGCTGGAATGCCTTTATGAAAAAGGCCCGGCGTTTTTTCGAATGATGCTGGCATTGCTGACGCCGGCAAGAAATGAACAGGACGCTTGATGGCTGACATGACACAGAAGCGGCATGGAACGCGGGGCGTCTTGGCTGGCCTGGCGCTACTGCTGATGCTGGTTGGCGTTGTGGCCCTCCGCGCGCAGGAGCTGCCTGCGGCGCCAGGCGCGCCGGCTGTGGCGGTGCCGGTTGTGGCGGTGCCTTCGGCGTCTCAGAACGAGAGCGAGGCCGAGACCATTGCGCGTTGTCTGCAGGATTTGCGTAGCAGTGACGTGGAGGCCCGGCGACGGGCGGCGATGATCATCGGCAAGTACCGGGTGCCGGCGGCGCAGGAAGCCGTGATTGCTTGCCTGCGCGATTCCGACGCGGTAGTCCGGCGCAGTGCGCTGGTGTCGCTCACTGAAGAAGACCGGATGATATCGCCGGTGGCGCGGCATGAGGTCTTTCGCCTGCTTAGCGATCCCGATGTGCATATTCGCCGCATAGCCTCGTCCATGTTGGGTGAGATCAGCGTGGGCTTGGGGCGGGTGGTAGTGATGCCCGGGCGGCCGGGCCCGCTACGTCCTGGCGTGCCGGTGCCGCCGGGGGGGGCTGGCAATGCCGCTGTGGATGCCGAAAATCGCGAGGCGTTGTTGGCAGCCCAGGCGTTGAACGAGGCGCTTGGTGACGACGACGCGTCGGTGCGGCGCAATGTGCTATCGGCGGCGCGATTTTACCCCGGCGTGCTCGACCGCGCGCGATTGGAGCGATTTTTCAGCGACCCATCGGTTGAGATTCGGGTGTTGGCCCTGCAGGCCTACGCGTCGTTGGCCGGGCCGGAGGACGAGCGCGTTGACGCACTGTTGCCCCTGCTGGATGACGCCGATCCACGGGTGCGCGAGGAATTGGCGCGGACGGGCGCGCGCCTCGGCGCTGCCGGCACGGCCATTCTGAGGACGCTGTCGCGCGACGCAGTGCTGGGGGTGCGCATTGAGGCCGTGCGGCTGTATGCCGCCCAGCAGGATCCCGAGGCGCTGCCGTTGTTGACTGATCTGATCCGCGACGAGACCGTGCCAGTGGACGAGCGCGCGCAGCTGCTGCAGGTGCTGAATGTCTATCCGGATGCGGCCGGGCCGGTGTATGACGAACTGGCCGATAATGGCCCGGCGGCCTTGCGTGCCACGGCCATTCGCATGCTGGGTACTGGGCGGATTGCCGGCGCCAAAGAGCGCGGCGTCGCATTTTTTATTGACTGCCTGGATGACGACTCTGATGCCGTGGTGCAGGCCGCCGGCGCGGTGTTGCAGCAACGTCAGGGCGAATTGAGCACGGCGGCCTTGCGGCAGCTGCTGCAGAAACGCAATCCCGAGGCGCGCAAGCTCGCCTTGCGCTGCACAGCGCAGCTGACACCGGAAGAGGCCGGCGAGCTGCTTCTTGACGCCTGCCTGGACGAAAGTGTGCCGGTGCGGCAGCAGGCCCTGCAGTTGCTCGTCGCCCGGCAGATACCCGACTGGCGGGACATCCTCATGGTCAGTTTGGAGGACAGCAATGCGGCCATTCAGCAGACGGCCGCCGAGGGCCTGATGCGGGCCGTCCGCGAACCGGCGGTGCGCGCGGCACTCACGAGTTACCTGGAGCGTTGCACGGAGCCCTACCTCAAACAGCGTCTTGAGCAGCTGCTGGCGGCGCGTTTGCCGCCGTTGCCGGGGGCAATCGGGGGCGAGCGGGTCCAACCGCCCGTGCGGATACAGCCCTTGCCGGTCCGGCCGCCGGTGCGCCGACGGGTGGTGCCGCGCCGCTGAGCGCATGACAGCGGGCTGGATGTGGAGTCCCATTGCCCTTTTGCTGCCAGTCAGCTGCGCCGACTGGCGGCAAAAGGGCCGAGGGACAGGGACATAATTGGCGTTTTTCCCAGGGCGGCGCACGCCTTCGGCGTTGCTTGCCCTGGGCTATCTTATTTCGCGCCTTCAGCGCTTCTGCCGCTTCGCGGCGTAATCAATCGCTATGGACGCTATGGACGCGGTTCTGTGCAGCCGAAACGAGCATAGTCGGGAAACTGCACGCTCAGTAGCCCGGGAGTCGTCTCATCTGTATCGGCCGTCAGGGGCATACCTTTTCCTGCTGCCCGTGTTACTGGTGAAAGACCTGTAGTTCGCAGGCGGCTTCGGCGGGGATGAACAGTGCCGTGCCATCGCTTTGCCGGAAGCGGCTGCGGCCGTAGTCGCGCAGACTGTCGATGCCGATGGCGAGGGAGTCAGGGGCGGCGGTGATAGCGAGGGTGAAATGCGCCATGCCGTCGGCGCCGACGGCCAGCGCTGGCAGTTCGACTTCCAGCCAGGTAAGGAAGCGGTCTTTGCGTAGTGCGTTTGGGCCGACCAGGTGCTGTTTTCCGGCATGGCTGAGTGTGGCCGACCACGGTGCGTTTGGCGTGCTGACGACGGGCAAGCGCCAGACGATACGCGCCGTGGGTGGTAGCGTGTGCAGTGAAGCTGGCACGACCAGGCTCTTCTCCAGGCGCAGGCCGCCCTCGGGTATGCCCAGGCTAGTGAGGCCGCCGACGCTGAGGGGGCCGTGGTCGTAGAGCAGCGTCGTGTCCGGAAATTCCACCAGTAGACCGTTGGGGCGGAAGCGCCGCATGAAAGCCGGCTCGATGGTCGTTTGCCAGAAGCCGAAGGCGCCGCAGGACAGGAAGAGGGCAACGACGGCTTTGAGGGCGAAGGACAGTACTTGCTGCCGGTGGCTGTCGCCGCTGAGGCGCTGGAGTCGTCGTCGCCAATCCATGACGGCGCCGACGGCGCCGCCGGCGATCACGCAGAACAGCGGCAGGCCGCCGATGCGGAAGCGCGCCAGGATGTAGAACAGCACGGTGCTGAGGCAGTACACGGCGACGAGATAGAAGAGAAAATACCGCGTGGCTGAGCGGCGCTGCCAGAGCAGCATCAGTCCCAGCAGGGTCAGTGCCGAGATGACGGCGAAGGGCAGCAGCAGGGGCAGGCGCAGCAGGAGACTCTGTCGGCCCTCGTGATCGATGGAGACGTTGTTGGCGATTTCCCGGCGGTCCCAAAAGAGGAGCAGCGCGCGCCATTTGAGCTCGCAGACCATGTGGGGTTCGGCTATGCCCCAGTGGATGATGCGCGAAGGCACGCTGACGCGCTGGGTTGGAGCGGGATTTTCGGCGTCGCCGACCCAGCGGTGATAGGTCAGGGGGTACTCCAGCCCACCGGGGGGCGCTTCAGGCGTATTGCCCAGCGCCAGGACTTTGCCGCCGGCGGTGGAGGCGCCACACCAGCGGCCCGCGTAGTGGTAGTTGCGCAAAGCGTAGGGCAATTGCGGTAGATAGAACAGGGCGAGGCCCAATAGGCATAGGACGGCGGCGCGCCGTGGTGACTGGCGATTGCGCCAAATCAGCAGCAGGGCAATGCCGGGCAGCATGAGCAGGGCGTTGCCGCGCGTCAGCGTGGCCAGGGCGCAGACCAGTGCCAGCGCCAGCCAGTCGCGCGTGCGATTGTGTCGCCAGGCGCGCAGAGCCAGCCACAACAGCAGTATCATCAAGAAGCTGAGGAGGACTTCCAGCAGCAGAATCGGGGTGTAGAAAATATGGAAGCGGCTTAGCGCCAGGAGCGCAGCGGCGGCGATGCCGGCGCGACGGCCGAAGAGCTGGGCCGCGCAGAGGCCACAGAGGAAGACGGCGGCGGCGCCCAGCAGTGCCTGGATGATGGCGACGGCCAACGCTGAGCCGGGGGCGACGAGGTAAATCAGCGGCAGAAAGACGCTGTAGTAGAGGGGCTGGTAGTCAAAATGGTCTGGCCACAGGCCCTGGCGGATGTCCATGGCCAGGCGGCGATAGGTCGCCATGTCGGTGCTTGCCAGCGGCGATTGCAGCGTGGGGTGGGAGATGAGCTCAAAGGAAACGACTAGCCGCAGCAGCAGGGCCATGCCGGTGATGAGCAGCAGGATGAGCAGAAAACGCCGCCGCAAAAGGGACGGCGCTGGTGGTGACGCAGGCGCTGCTGCTGTCGCTGATGGCAATGGTGTTTGGGGCATGATGGCGGTGTGTGGCGGCGCTGACGGCGGCGCAACGCGTTATTTGCGGCCGGTGCTGCCAAAGCCGCCGTCGCCACGGGCAGTGTCGTTCAGCTGCGCTGTTTCCTGCAGTTCGACGGCGGGGAGAGCTTGGATGACCATTTGGGCGATGCGTTCGCCGCGGGCGATGGTTTGGGGCTCCGGGCCGCAATTGATGAGAATGACGCCTACTTCGCCGCGGTAGCCGGCGTCGATGGTGCCGGGGCTGTTGAGGACGGTCAGGCGGTGTTTGAGTGCCAGGCCACTGCGGGGACGGATCTGCGCTTCGTAGCCGACGGGTAACTCCAGGAAGAGCCCGGTGTGCATGAGGACGACTCCGCCAGGCGGGATGGTCGCGTCAATGCGGGTGCGCAGATCGTACGCCGCGTCATCGGGATGGGCTTTGGCGGGGACGAGGTCGCGCGCGTCATCGGCCATGTGAAAACGGATGATTTGTGACATGGTCGTCCTTCCTCTCAGCTTGCTGCGGATATTGTTTGTATTTTTGGGAGTGGCGTGAAGATGCAGGGTGTTTTCGACACCGATAACGGAAAGAAATCTATATGCTGCGCGGACTAAATCAACGTGAAGGGCGGGATGAGCGGCTCGTAGTGCCGCCATTCGTCGTCGTTCCAGAAGACCTTAGCCAGGAATAGCCCCTGTGGCGGCGCGCTGTCGGCGGCCTGGCTGCGGTCGCGAGCGGCCAGGACTCTCGTGGCGTCGGCGGCGGGGGCGTGGCCGGCGCCGATGTGGACGAGATAGCCGGCGAGGCCGCGGACCATCTTGTACATGAAGCTCTCACCGACGGCATTGATGAAGATGAGCCCGTGCTGTTCGCTGACGTCCAGGCGATAGAGTTTGCGGACGCTCGACTCCAGCTCGTAGCCGGGGTTGGCGGCGAAGGACGAGAAGTCGTGTTCGCCAGTAAGGAGCGCGGCGGCCTCGCGCATGGCCGGCACGGCCAAGGGTCGGGGTGTGCGCCAGACGAAGCGCGCAAAGAGCGGGTTGACGCGGCGGCCGGGGGCGATGCAGTAGGTGTAGGCCTTGCCGGCGTTGTCATAGCGGGGGTTGAAAGCGCCGGGGCAGATACGGGCGCGGAGGACCATGATGTCGTCAGGCAGCCAGCGGTTAAGGACGTAGACGAGCTTGTCGGGCGTCATGTCCGGCGGGGTGGGCGCGGTGAAGGACACCTGCTGGTCAAGGGCGTGGACGCCAGCGTCAGTGCGGCTGCCGCCGTACACTTTGAGCTCGGGGCTGCGAAAGAGCAGGCGGACGCGCGTACGTAACTCGCCCTGGACGGTCTTCTGTTTCGTCTGGACCTGCCAGCCGGCGTAAGCGCTGCCATCGTAGGCGATGGTCAGATGCCAGGTTTGCTCTGGAGGCGTCGGCGCCGTGGCGTCTGGGGCGGGTTCGGCGTCGTCGTTGTGGTGATCAGTGCAGGTGTTTGCCATGTAGAATGTGGTCGGCGGTTGGTTCAGCAGCAGCCGATTTTCTGGTAGAGATCGCGGAAGATGGCGTCGCGGTTGAGGTGCAGGGCGACGCGCATGAGGTGGCGGGTGTAGTCTTGGGTGTAGGTAAACTGACTGCTGAGCGTGGGGCTGTGTACCAGCGCGCTGTCCAGCCATTGTGGATTGATCAGCCATGCCACGGCGGAGATATCCCAGATCACCTTTGACCAGGCAAAGGGGTCTTTGGTGTAGCCGCGAACGATGTCGCAGAGGTATTGGCCGAGGTCATTTTTGCCGCCGAGGAAGGCGTCAAGCTCGGGGATCGTCACGCGCAGGTGCTCGGCGACATTGGTGCAGGGAATCTGCACCAGTGGCACGCCGGAATCAAAGAGAATGCGTGAGGCAAACAGGTCCTGCTGCAGGTTGAATTCGCGGGCCGTACGCCAGTCGTGCGGTTGGCCGCCCAGCCAGACGACGACGATGTGCCGTACGAGCTCGGGTTCCAGTAGCAGCGCGGAGGCGACATTGGTCGGCGCGCCGATGGTCATCACGTACAAGGGCTCGTTTTCGCAGGCCATGGCCTTTTTGATCAGATCGCGCGCGGCCGGGCTGTCGACCGGCTCGTTTGAGTCAATCAGCCAGCTGCGGGAGCCTTCGAAGACGAAGTTGTCGCGGGGGGCAATGCCCATCTTGGCTATGACCTGCTGGATTTCCGCGTAGCTTTTGACCATGCCGTCTTCCGGGCCTGCCGAGCGGTTGTTGTGGAAGGGCGCAGCATAGACCGCCTGGAGATTCAGTGACTGCGGCGACAGTAGCGCGTAGGCCAGCGCAAACTGGTCATCGACTTCGTTGTAGGTGTCGGTGTCCAGCACGCACTGGACGGGGCCACGGGGCGGCGCCAAGCGGGCGACGCGCAACGCTTCGGGTAACACCGGGAATTGTGAATGGGCCATGCTCTCTGCTCCTCGATTTCTGACGATGCGGCTGGCGCGGAAGCCGCGCAGTACAAAACCAATAATGTAGCATGGCCAGGCGACCAGGAAAGCCCCAGACGGCCGAAAAAGACGGGGTGGGGCACGGCCGAGAGATTTGTGGGGCACGCAGTCTTGCGCTCTAGCAGTAGCCGTCAATAGTCGTCGATAGCAGTCGATAGCAGTCGATAGCAGTCGAGAGCAGTCGAGAGCAGTCGATAGCAGTCGAGAGCAGTCGATAGCAGTCGATAGCAGTCGAGAGCAGTCGAGAGCAGTCGATAGCAGTCGATAGCAGTCGAGAGCCGTCGAGAGCAGTCGAGAGTAGTCGAGAGCAGTCGAGAGCAGTCGAGAGCAGTCGAGAGCAGTCGAGAGCAGTCGAGAGCAGTCGAGAGCAGTCGAGAGCAGTCGAGAGCAGTCGAGAGCAGTCGAGAGCAGTCGAGAGCAGTCGAGAGTAGTCGATAGCAGTCGAGAGCAGTCGAGAACCCAAAAAAGCTCGGGGCTCGGAACAGCGTTCCGAGCCCCTGGGCTTGGTATGCGGTGCGGCAATCGCTTTGCCGCGGCTGTGTAGGCGGTGGTCTCAGTGTTTACCGGAGGCCATCCACCAGCATTCATCCTTTTTGCAGACGATGCTTGTAGGCAGGAACCACTCGACATGGCCGTCCACGAAGGCGTAATTGGCGCCGTCGTTGTGGACTTTGACTGATGCGTCGGTCATGGTTGCCCCTGCGTCGGTGGATGCGCCTAAGAAGTCGTGGGAGTGGGCAACTGCTTCCAGGTAGAGAACGGCCTTTGAGGGTTTCTTGATGGTATTGAGTTTGACGCCGATGGTGCGCTGGGGGGGGGCGTCAGCTGTGTGGTTGCCGTTGGATGCGTAACAGCCCTTGATGGCGCATTCGCCGACTTCTTCCTTGCCGGCCAGGGGATCAATGGAGTATTCGTATTGAGCCGACGGGCAGTCGTAGACCTTAGTATCGCCGACGTATTTGAAGATTGTGGCGCGCCAGCTGATGCCAGTGGCGTCGGTGCCGAAGGTATGGCAGGACGGCGTGCGTTGTTTCCAGTCGTCTGTGTACATCATGCTGCCGGTGCTGATTTGCTTCATATTGCCGGTACAGGACACTGCCTGGGCCTTTTCGCGGGCTTTGCTCAGGGCTGGCAGGAGCATGGCGGCGAGGATGGCGATGATGGCGATGACGACCAGGAGTTCAATGAGGGTAAATTGACGGGTACGACGCATGATCAGATTCTCCCTTGTTGAGTATCTCTTCCAGATAACAATAAAAGACGGTCAAGTACCGGTTTTCGAGAAGATACCACTGCAACGCTCAAACTGCAACGAATAGGCAAAATAATCTGGCGACTCAAGTGTAGTATGAAAATACGCTGATGGTGTCTTTGGCTACTGGAACGGCGTGGGACCTGTTTCTGCAATTGCCGGTATCAATACGCAACGCGGACGACACTCGCCTTCCGCGTCGCTTGCATGGTTGTCGGCTGAACTACAAGCCAAGTATTAGCTCGGCTGACTTTTTCGTCGTTGGCGTCTGCTGCCGGCGGTGGCGATGATGCCGGTGCCGATGATGCAGCTAGCCAGAGTGCCGGGCAGTGGTGCGCCGGAGGTCCAGCCGGGGTCGGTGATGATAATTTCGGCACCGTAGGTGAAAAAGGCATTTTGGTTATGGTTGCCGCCGCCGGTGACGACCCAGCCGCCGAGGGTGAAGGTGCCGTCGCCGTTATCGCGGTTGATGCTTGGCGTGCCCTGATCGGCAAAATAATCTGACGAAGTGAATTCGTAGCCGCTGTGACTGCTGACCCAAATGCCCACGCGTGCTCCGGCGTCAAATTCGCCAAAAGACCACGAATTCTTGCCGGTCTTAGTCGCCTGCTGGATAGCGCTGGTGCTGCCGTCGTCGGCAATGGTGTAGAAGCCGACATTTTCCAAGCCGTCGCCAGTGACTTTCAAGAAGGTGATATCAAAGGACGACGGCGCATTGAGCTCAAAGTAGCCGCCCTCATTGACTTCGGTGTACTGGTATGCCGCGCGAACGGGCAGAGCCAGCAGAACGAAGAGCAGCAGAATGTGCATGAGCGAGGTCATCAGGTGGCGGTCCTTGGGTTTTATTCATGACTCGTAACGATTACTAGGACAATGTCTAAGTATAATGTGTTCCACATAAGAATACAAGAGCGCAAGTCTCGTGCTGGCAACGGGGAAGGGAATCGATCAGGCATTGATATCAGCTATTCCTGCAGCCTTTGGTTTTCAGCGCCGAAGGCGCGGCCTAAGACAGCCCAGGGCAAGCGCCCGCAGGGCGCGTCGCCCTGGGTAAGAGTCCTATCCGAAAGGAGCCCTGTAGGGGCGACCTAAAAAACACCGTGTCGGGCGCTTAGGTACAGGAAAGGGAAGACACATCGTTCCATTGCCTCTTTGGCCCCAGTCAGCTTCGCCGACTGGGGCCAAAGAGGCCGAGGAACACGAACAATACTTGCGCTCTACCCAGGGCGACGCTCCGCCTTCGGCGTCGCTTGCCCTGGGCTATCATAGATCGCGCTTTCAGCGCTTCTGCCGCTGCGCGGCAATAAAATGCCGCGACGACGGAAGGCTGTTTTTAGGAGCAAAAAGCGCCATGGAAATCGTTAAGTGAAGGGCTCCGGCCCCAGGCGTCCCCTGGGACCGGCTGTTTCAATGGCTGACTGATTACTGGGGAAGGGCAGCTGAGCAGGGCCGCTTGATGAGGGCGCGCTCAACTGCGCCGGATTGGTGACGTTTTCTGCCAGCAAAGCACGTCATTCAGGCGTAGTTTTCAGAGCCAGGTGACGGTTTCGGCGAGGTCTTTGCGGGACGTGTGCATGGCTGCTGGTGCGGCGTCGGCGGCGGGATAGCCGAGGGGCAGGATGGCAACGGGGACGATATTGGCGGGGAGGTCGAGGGCCTTGGCGGCCTTGGTGGGATCGAAGCTGCCGACCCAGGTGGTGCCGAGGCCGAGTTCGGCGGCTTGGAGCATCAAGTGGGTGGTGATGATGCTGGCGTCGACGAGGCCGCTGCACTGGCCGTCGCAGGCGCGTTTCCAGGTCTTGGTGCGGTCGTAGCAGACGACCAGAAGCACGGGCGCGTTGAAGTGATAGGGCGTGCTCTGGCGGAGTTTGGCGAGGGCGTCGGCGGACTGCACGACGAAGATTTTCTGCGGCTGGTTGTTGCAGGCGGTGGGGGCGACCTGGGCGGCGTGGATAATGCGATTGAGGGTGTCTTTGGTGACGGCGCGGTCGCTGAATTTGCGCAGTGAGTAGCGGGTTTCGGCCAGTTTGTTGAAGTCCATGGTGTCCTCCGGGGGGTTGGGTGGTGAATGTTATGAACAGGGGATGCAGCACAATACACGTGATTCAGTTGCCATCAAGTCGGAAAGACTTTCCGCGAGGCCAAGCATGTAATCGGTCAGTGTACACCCCGGCGCTTCGCTGGGACAATTTGCAGGAAACCCACGGCCCGCCGCCGCCCAGCCATTCGACCTTGATTTCCGCCGACCTTTGCGGCAGCGTGTTTCATAGGAGTGACCACCCCGGCGCTTCGCTGGGACAATTTGCAGGAAACCCACGGCCCGCCGCCGTCCAGCCATCCGACCTTGATTTCCGCCGACCTTTGCGGCAGCGTGTTTCATAGGAGTGACCACCCCGGTGGGGAAAACACCGGGGACAATTTGCAGGAAACCCACGGCCCGCCGCCGCCCAACCATTACACATGGGTGGCTAACCAGGCAGCGGATTTCATAGGAGCAATGCTCTTCACATAGCATGCGGCAATCGCCGGCGATGAGTTGATTGGTAACCATGCACAAGATCATTCGCCGAGGTTTTGAGCACCGAAGGTGCGCCCTAAGATAGCCCAGGGCAAGCGCCCGCAGGGCGCGTCGCCCTGGGTAAGGTGCCCCACCCCAAAAGAGCCCTGAAGGGGCGGCCTAAAAGACCTGCGACGAAGGGTCACAGCGCAAAATTGCCGCAGCAATCAGTGAGTTCCATTGCCCCTTTGGCCCCAGTCAGCTTCGCCGACTGGGGCCAAAGAGGCCGAGGAACACGGACATATATGGCGTTGTACCCAGGGCGGCGCTCCGCCTTCGGCGTCGCTTGCCCTGGGCTGGTATGTTTCGCGCTTTCAGCGCTTCTGCCGCTTCGCGGCGGAAATGCACGACGAGAAAAGGCTGCTTGGTTGAAACAACAAGTGCCATGGATACCGTTAAATGCAGAGCATCGGTTTCATAGGAGTGACCACCCCGGTGGGGAAAACACCGGGGTGGTCACTGACCGATTACCCAAGCATATCACGCGGCGTCCATCGGCTTAATTACTGAAGGGCGTGGTTTTGAAATGCGCGCCGCCTTCGACGGCGAATTCTTTTTTGCCCCAGGGGACATGCCAGGTGACGGAGCCGTGGAGGCGGTTGTCGGGATCGAAGACGCCGTGGGTCATTTGCGACACGACTGGTTCGATGCCGTGGCCGCCTTCGATATCGACAGTGTCGATCTGTACGAAGCAGGGGCCGGGTTTGTGTCCGAAGAGCGTGCCGCGGGTGGTGGTGATGACCTTTTGGTTATGCTGGGCGACGATGTGGTGGATCATGGAGAGGTGCGAGCAGTCGTGAAAGACCACGGCTTCCTCGCAGTTGTGGACGTAGAGGTAGTCGGCCACGACGTGTTCGCCGAGGACGTAGCCGTAGCGGAAGCCCTGGACGGCGGCGTTGCGGATGACCACGTTGTCGTTCTGGTCACCGGGGCCCATCAGGCCGACGGTGTGGTTTGGGTTGGGCTGGAGGGCTTTGCCCAGTTCGGTGTCGCCGACGTTGTCATCCAGGCAGAACTGCGAGTCCTGGATATTCATGCGGGCGGCATTTTGCAGATTGACGGCGCTCTGCCGGGGGTACATGAGCTCCTTGTCGAGCTTGACGCGGAATTCGAGATTGGCGATGGAGACTTGATTGACGCTGAATTTGCCGGCGCAGGACGTGCCCTCGATGGTGCTAAGGATAGACCATGGGCGGGCGTTGGGGTCGTGTTCTTCTGGCGGCAGCCAGTCGGAGAAGATCATGGTGTTGTTTTGGGTCATGGTGCCGAACACCGTTGGCTTAAAAACGGTCGAGGTATTTTTGGGGCGAACCTGGTAGGAATAGAGGAGTTTGCAGGGATGCTCGCCTTTGAGCTGGATGTTGAAAGGGCCGGCGGGGATGTACAGTTGGCCACGGCAGGGCTTGCCGTCAATGGTATCGTGCGCAGCGGCGGCGACGCGGTAGCCATTCTCGGTGTAGGGGAAGAAGACGGTGCCGCCACGGCGCTTGCAGGCGGCATTGATGGCCGCTTGGATGGCGGCGGTGTCGTCGGTGACGCCGTCGCCCTTGGCGCCGAAGTCCATGACGTTCAGGCCGTGGCAGCAGCTATGAGCCGGGCGTTTGTGCTGTTGGGCGGTGAAAAGCGCTGCACCGGCAATGCCAATGGCGGCGATGGCGAGAAGTGACGAGTAGTCCATGATCGGTATGCTTCCTTTTCGGCTGGCTTGGCGCTGAATTGTGCGCCACTGCCGCAGCTGTGCGGGGCGTTTACGTCTTTTCCTGCTGAACGGGGGTGGCATCGTAGCCGGGGCCGTTGGCTTTGCCGTCAGTGCTGGTGTTGGCGGTGTTTTTGTTGTCGGTGATCAGATGGCAGCGGACACTGTGGTCGCCGATGCTGCTCTCGGCCGGCATGGTTGTGCGGCAGATGGGCATGGCCTGCGGGCAGCGCGGGTGGAATGGGCAGCCGGGCGGCGGTGCGGCCGGCGAGGGCATTTCGCCGGTGAGGACGGTGCGTTGGCGTCGGTCTTTGCCGGGCGTGGGCACGGCGGAGATCAGCGCCTGGGTGTAGGGGTGCAGGGGCGCGTCGAGGATGTCGGCGCAGGAGCCGCATTCGATGATGTGGCCGAGGTACATGACGGCGACGCGCTGGGCGATCAAGCGCACGACGCTGAGGTCGTGGGAGATGAAGAGGTAGCTGAGCTGGTGTTTAGCGCGCAGGTCCAGCAGCAGATTGATGACCTGCGCCTGCACGGACACATCGAGCGCGCTGACGGGTTCGTCGCAGACGATGAAATCCGGCTGCAGGGACAGCGCCCGGGCGATGCTCAGGCGCTGGCGCTGGCCGCCGGAAAATTCGTGTGGGTAGCGGAAGATGCCATCGCGGTCGAGGCCGACTTCGTGCATGAGTTCGGCGGCGGCTTCTTCGCGGCTGCGGCCGGCGAGGAGCCCGTGGTATGCCAGACCTTCGGTGATGAGGTCCATGGCGGTCATGCGGGGATTGAGGGACGAATATGGGTCCTGGAAGATCATTTGGCAGCGGCGACGGAGCAAACGGTGTTCTTTTTCGGCCATGCCGTTGAGTTCCTGGCCGGCGAAGCGGATGCTGCCGCTGCGGGCGTGTTCCAGCCCGAGGATAGCGCGTCCCAGGGTGGTTTTACCGCAGCCGGATTCACCGACGAGGCCGAGGGTCTCGCCTTTGGCCATGGCCAGTGACACGCCATCGACGGCGCGGACGTGGCCGGCGACGCGGTTGAGCACGCCCTTGCGGATGGGGAACCACACGCGGAGGTCTTTGATGGCGAGGAGGGGTTCTGGCATAGTCGGCATGAGGTGCAGGGGGCTTTGGCGAAAAAGACGCCCCGTCATGGTCGGATAATGTTGTCGGCCATGGCGGGGCGGAGATGCAGATTCCGGCTGGCCGTTATTTGCGGTCGGCCTGGGGGACGTAGGCCGGCAGCTTCTTGTCAGCGAAGACCGGTTTGAGGATGGCGAAGCGTTGGCGGCCGTTGATGACGGGTACGGACGGCCAGTCCTCGCCGATGAGCGGCATGGCGTAGCGTACGAAGTCGTCGCTGACGTCACTGCCGTCCTTGCTGATCCATGCCTGTGGGAAGGTGCGTTCGGAGTTGGCGACGTCGGCCAGGGGCACCTTGTCGTAGCGCACATTGTAGATCATGCCTGGCTCGCGCAGGATGGTCGACATGTAGCCGCCGGTGCCGGCGACGGCGAGGAGGACGGCCTTTTGGCCGACACGGTAGGCCTCGTCGAGATCGACGGTGGAGGCGTAGATGGCGGTGTCGCGCTGGTCGGTACCGTAGGTCTGGCCGCGGGCGCTGCCTTTGGCGGGCAGGCCGTGTTGGTTCAGGTAGTTCACCAGGGCCTGCTGAGCCGTCATGGCGCTGGCGCCGAACTGTGCGTGGCCGAAGCTGTCCGTGACGACGCCGAGGTCACCGACGTCGCAGCCCTCGCTGATGACGACGACGGCGCGGCCGCGGGCTTTCACCATGGCGTTGACGCGTTCTGCCATATCGGCGACGCTGAGTTTGGCTTCGGCGAGGAAGATGAGCAGGGGCATTTCGCGCTTGGGGTCGGCCAGGCGGGCGGCGGCGGGGATGTAGCCGATTTTGCGCCCCATGGCTTGGAGGACCAGCACGGGGTCGGCGGGGTAGGAGCCGCGGTTTTCCTCTTCGGCATTCTGGGTAATCATCGTCCAGTAGCGGGCGACGGAGCCGTAGCCGGGCGTGTGGTCGATGATTTTGAATTCGCTGTCGCCGACATCGTTGTCGATGGTCTTGGGCACGCCGATGCCGAGGACATCGAGGCCGCGTTCCTGGGCGAGGCTGGCGACCTTGTGGGCGGTGTCCATGGAGTCATTGCCGCCGTTGTAGAGGAAATAGCCGATGTTGTGGGCCTTGAGGATTGCGACGATGCGGTCGAAGTCCTCGGTCTGGTTCTTTTTGACCTTGTAGCGGCAGGTGCCGATGGCGCCGGCGGCGGGGGTATTGCGGAGGAGGGCGATTTCCTGCTCGTCTTGGGCGCTGAGGTTCAGCAGCTCTTCTTTGAGGACGCCTTCGATGCCGTGCCAGCCGGCGAAGACGGTGCCGATCTGGTCCGGGAAGCACTTGGCGGCTTCGACGACGCCCCGGAGGGAGCTGTTAATGACAGGCGAGGGCCCGCCTGACTGGGCGATAAGGAGGTTTTTCTTGGCCATAGCGTATGTATCCGTGCTGCTGTGGTTGATGGTCGGTGATGGCGACGGGCCGGCTCGGCTTAGACGCCGGAGTAGGCGCTGAAGCCGCCGTCGATGGGAATGACTGTGCCGGTGACAAAGCCGGCGGCCTTGTCGCTCGTGAGCCAAAGGAGGGCGCCGAGGAGGTCGGCGGGCTCGCCGAATTTCGCCATCGGCGTGTGGGTGAGGATTTTATGGGAGCGGGGGGTGAGGCCGCCGTCCGGCGTGGTGAGCAGGGCGCGGTTCTGGTCGGTGAGGAAGAATCCCGGGGCGATGGCGTTGACGCGGATGCCCATGGGGGCCATGTGCACGGCCAGCCACTGGGTGAAATTGCTCACGGCGGCCTTGGCGGCGCTGTAGGCCGGAATCTTGGTCAGGGGCTTGAAGGCGTTCATCGACGAGATGTTGATGATGACGCCATTCTTGTTCTTGGCCATGCTGTGGCTGAAGACCTGCGTGGGGAGCAGCGTGCCGAGGAAATTGAGGTTGAAGACGAATTCGATGCCCTTGGGGTCGAGATCGAAGAAAGTTTTGATGTCGGGATTGCTGTTGGTGAGATCGGCTTCGCTCATCTGCTCGTTGGAGGTGGTGCCTTTGGGGTTGTTGCCGCCGGCGCCGTTGATAAGGATATCGCAGGGCCCGAAGGCGCTGCGGACGGCGGCTTCGGCCGCTTCGATGCTCGGGCGGTCGAGGACGTTGCAGGCCACGCCCATGGCGGTGCCGCCGGCGGCCTTGATGGCGTCGGCGACCTTGTCAGCCGCTTCTTTGCGGAGGTCGAGGATGGCGACTTTGGCGCCGCACTCAGCGAGGGCCTCGGCCATGATGCTGCAGAGGATGCCGCCACCGCCGGTGACGACGGCGACTTTGCTACTGAGGTCGATCTTGAAAGGTACTGCCATGATGGTGCTCCTTGTTGGGGGACTGCTGGTGAACTATGATGAGGGGAAGGGAATCCTGGGAGCGCCGCCGTCCCGGCGGCATTTATCCTGTCTGTTCGTGAACTAGTGATGGGAGTACGGGAATCCTGGGAGCGCCGTCGCCGGCTTATTCCAGGACGGCCTTGATGCGACGGACGCCGCGGCTGGAGCTTTCTTCCTTGAGGATTTTGAAATGGCCCATGGCGCCTGTGCGGGGCGCGTGGGGGCCGCCGCAGATTTCCATGGAGAAATCGCCGACGGTGTAGAGTTTGACGACTTCGCCGTATTTGGCTTCGAAGAGGCCGATGGCGCCGCGTTCCTTGGCGACTTCCAGGGACACTTCCTCGCAGGTCACCGTCAAGTCGCGCTTGATTTGCTCATTGACGATGTCCTCCACCTGCTTGATTTGTTCGGGGGTCATCTTGTCTTCGTAGGTGAAGTCGAAGCGGAGGCGTTCGGCGGTGATATTGGAGCCGGCCTGGGCGACGCTGTTGTTGAGGGTCAGGCGCAGGGCCTTGTGCAGCAGGTGGGTGGCGGTGTGGAGGGCGGCGGTTTTGTCTGACGAGTCAGCCAGGCCGCCTTTGAATTTCTGCATGGCGCCGGCGCGGGACTGCTCCTGGTGTTTGGCGTAGGCTTCCTCGAAGCCCTTTTCGTCGACGGTGAAGCCCATTTCCTTGGCCATGTCGCGAGTCAGTTCCAGGGGGAAGCCGTAGGTCTCGTAGAGATTGAAGGCCTTGCGGCCGCTGATGACCTTGTTTTCGAGCTGCGGGGGGAATTTTTCAATGAGCTTGTTGAATTCGCGGGTGCCGTTTTCGAGGGTTTTGGCGAACTGTTCTTCCTCGCGGTTGAGTTCATCGCGGATGGCGTCGGCGTGTTGGGCGAGTTCGGGGTAGGCGTCGCTGTATTCGCTGATGACGACGTCGGCGATCTTGCTGCAGAACATGTCGTTGATGCCCAGCTGGCGGGCTTCGCGGACGGCGCGGCGGATGAGCCGGCGCAGCACATAGCCCTGGTCGACATTGCCGGGCTTGACGCCGTCGGCGATCAGGAAGGTCGAGGCGCGGAGATGCTCGGCGACGACGCGGGCGCGGCGGTTGTTGTAGTTGGCCTCGGGGTTATTGGCTAGATCGGCGATTTTGGCGAAGATGCCGCTGAACAGCTCGGTTTCGTAGGCGCTGCGGACGCCCTGCATGAAGGCCGTGACGCGTTCGACGCCCATGCCGGTATCGACGTTGGGTTTTTCCAGCGGGACGTACTTGCCGTCGATGGTCTTGTTGTACTGCATGAAGACATCGTTCCAGATTTCGACCCACTTGCCGCAGCCGCAGGCGGGGCCGCAGGCGGGGCCGCAGTCAGGGCGATCAAGGGGCACGAACATCTCGGTGTCGGGACCGCAGGGCCCGGTCTGGCCGGCGGGGCCCCACCAGTTGTCGTCTTTGCCGAGGTAGCTGATGTTCTGTTCGGGAATGCCCAGCTTGATCCAGATGCCGGCGGCCTCGTTGTCGCGGGGGGCATTTTCATCGCCGGCAAAGCAGGTCACTTTGATGTTTTCGGGGGCAAAACCCAGTTCCTTGGTGAGGAACTCGAAGCTCATGGCGATGGCTTCTTCCTTGAAATAGTCGCCGAGGGACCAGTTGCCCAGCATTTCAAAGAAAGTCAGGTGGAAGGGATCGCCGACTTCGTCGATATCGCCGGTGCGCAGGCATTTTTGGACGTCCACCAGGCGCTTGCCGGCGGGGTGTTTCTCGCCGAGGAGATAGGGCACCAGCGGATGCATGCCGGCGGTGGTGAACAGGCAGGTCGGGTCATTCTCCGGAACCAGCGGTGCGCTCTTGATCTCGGCATGGCCATGCCGTTTGAAAAATTCAATGTATTTCCGACGTAACTCCGCAGCTTTCATCTTCTTGATCATTGCAATGGGCCTCGCGTGACTGTACCTGACGGGGAAAAACTAAAAAGCAATAATCTACACCATCCTCGACAATTCGTCTTGGCCGGAATGCCGGAATACGGGATGGGAGAAAGAATCGGTAATCGGTCAGCCATTGATATTGGATGCCAGGCATGCCGCCGACGTCAACCCCGGGTAAGCAAGTGAGTTCCATTGCCTCTTTGGCCCCAGTCAGCTGCGCCGACTGGGGCCAAAGAGGCCGAGGAACACGGCCTTAGTAGACGCTTTACCCAGGGCGGCGCACGCTTTTAGCGTGCTTGCCCTGGGCTGGTATGCTTCGCGCTTTCAGCGCTTCTGCCGCTTCGCGGCGATGAAATGCCGCGATGACAAGAGGCTGTTTTGGTTGAAACAGCTGGCGCCAGGGAAATCGTTTAGTTAAGAGCATCGGACGGATCGGTCTGATCTTCTGTCTTTTGTCGCGGACGGATCGGACGGATCGGACGGATCGGACGGATCCGATTGCTGATCAGTCTGATCGGTCTGATCGGTCTGATCGGTCTGATCGGTCGACGAAAAAAAGACCACAAAAAGCGAAAAAAGGGTTTATTTGTCGGAACTCCGGTGTTTTGGGGCGGTCATAAAGGATGTTGAGACGATGATGAGATAAAAAAACTTAGCCCCGGCGGACATACTCCTTCCCCCCCTCCCTCTCTCCCCCACAGTCCGCCGGGGCTTTTTTTGTTTGGGAGGGACCGCCCTTGCTTTTCGACATGGTCTTGATGGGCTATAGTTTCCCTCACCGTATTGTGCGCAACGCAAGGCTGATGCAAAAGCGAGACGGAAGACCATTTTTGCGGAGACAAGTCAAGGAGAATGCAGATATGGAATTATCAGGATGTTATACTGCCATCGTAACACCCTTTCGTGATGGTCGGGTAGATTACAAGGCCCTCGGCGAGCTGGTGTGCCGGCAGCTGGCGGCGGGAGTGACCGGCTTGGTGCCGGTGGGCACCACGGGCGAGTCCCCGACTTTGAGCGTCAAAGAGCACAACGAAGTCATTGAGTTCGTGACTCGGGAAGCGGCAGGCCGTTGTCAGATCATTGCCGGCACCGGCGGCAATTCCACGTCGGAGGCGATTGAGTTAAGCAAGTTTGCGGCCTCGATCGGCGTCACGGCGACCTTGCAGGTCACGCCCTACTACAACAAGCCGACACCCGAGGGGCTGTATCGGCATTTTAGCGCGGTTGCGGAGGCGTCGGGCATTCCGGCGGTGCTGTACAATGTCCCGGGGCGTTCCGGCCGCGAGATACCGGTTGAGACCATTGCGCGCTTGGCGTCTCATCCCCTCATGGCCGCTGTGAAAGAGGCTGGCGGCAGCGTTGATCGTGTCAGCCAGATTTGCAATGTCTGTGACATTACCGTGCTCAGTGGCGATGACAGCCTGACATTGCCGATGATGGCGGTCGGCGCCAGCGGGGTCATCAGCGTGGCATCGAATATCTTTCCGGCCGACATCGTCGAATTGACCAAGCTGGCCTTGGCTGGCGACTTTGCCGGCGCGCTGGCGGTCCATCGTCGTTTGTACTCGCTGTTTACGGACCTGTTTATTGAAAGTAATCCGATTCCGGTCAAGGCCGCGATGGCCGACATGGGACTGATTGCCGAAGAGTACCGCCTGCCGCTCTGCGAGATGGCGCCGGCGAACCGCCAGCGGCTGCGGGCCACGATCGCCAAGCTCGGCGGGCACTAATTGACTGCTTCACAACAACCGTAAGCGCGAGGAGATGACGGCATGACGGCATTTCTAGAGGCACTGGCCTGGGTGACCCGGTTTGATTTCGGCCGCAGTGGCTTTACCCTGCGGGCGACGCCGCCGCGGGCTGAGCAGATTGTGCTGGCACGCAGCGCGATGGCGCTGGTGATTGCCGCCGGTGCCGGGCTGATCAGCTGGTTCGTCGGCGATCGGCTGGTGTCTGCATTCTGCGGCGCGGCGGCGGCTTGGGTGCTGCGGATTTATCTGCCTGGCGACCGCGAGAGCAATGGTTCGCTGCTGGCTCTTGGGCGAGTGCGCGATGCCCGTGGCCGTGAGGTGGCGGTCCATGAGAACTACGCCGACGCGCTGCGCAGCGTGGTGATATTCTTCCAGCCGTTGTGTTATTTTCTGCTGATTTACCGCGGTTTCTGGCTGTGGCTGTTGCCGGCGTTGTGCTTGGCGACGGTGATTGCCTTGGAGATTCAGTGGGGAGAGAACCTGAAACGCGAGGGCTCCGCGCTACCGTCGCATTGGGTGGCGGCGGCGGCAATTGTGGTGTTGGTCTGCGGATTTGGCAGTCGGCTGTTGCCTGGTCAGCCGGGGATGTTCGTGCTGGGCTTGTTTGGCCTGGTGTTAGCCTGGCTGCTGCCACAGGCGATTGCCAGTTACTGGCCCAAAGGCTCGTTCCGTAGCGAGCGCGAGGCATTGTCAGCCTACTATTATCTCGGTGAAGTGAGCATGTTGTTGCTCGGGTTGCTGGGCGTCGCCCTCTAAATGCGCGTTGTTGAAAGAAGGTGGGGCGTGTCCGAGAACGGGGTTGGACGTGGCGCTAATGCCGCGGTGGTGGGCGCGTGGCTGCTGTGGTCCTGCGATCCGGTGATTGTGCGCTATCTGGGGGCGGATTTTCCACGCTTGGTCATGCTGGCCATCGGTTGTCTCTGCGGGGGGCTGATCTTCGTCGTGCCGGCTTGGCGCGGCGCGGCGGTACTGCGGCGGCGGCCGAAGCTGCTCTTGCTGTTTATCTGTTACGTGCTATTCAGCACGGCTCTGGCAGATTTCTGCTACGTCAACGCGATCAAATATTTGCACCCGGGATTGGTGGGGCTGGCCTTGCGTTCGCAGCTGGCTTTTGCCATTTTTGCCGCGTGGGTATTTTTGGGCGAGTCGATCAGCCGTTGGACGGCCTTGGGCATGCTGTTGGTGCTTGGCGCCTACGGCCAAGGCGTCTATTTTTCCTGGGCAGATGCGGCTGCGGCGGGCGACAATCGCCTTTGGGGCTGGGTCTTCGCGTTTTGCTCGGCCATTCTGTGGACCTTCGGGACCATCGGCGGCAAGATCCTCCTGCGGGAGCTCAAGCCGCGTTCACTGAGCGGCTTGCGGCTGCTGTCATCCGGGATGATCATGCTGATCCTGTCACTGTGCATCAACGGGGTGGACGCCTACGCGGCGATTCAGCCGGCGGAGTGGCTGTTGCTGATCGGCAAGGGCGTATGCGTGTCCGGTCTGGCGTTCGGATTGTATCTCTACGGCCTGAAGTGGGTTAATGTGGCTGTGGCGTCGGCCTGGGAACAGCTGGCGCCCTTGTTTACGATCATCATCTCGGTGCTGTGGCTGGGTGAGACCATCAATGGCCGGCAGGCCTTCACCGTTGCCGTCGTCATCCTCGGTGCGATCATGATTATTCTCGCCCGGGCCTGGGATGAACGGAAATTCCGTCTACGCAACTAGACAGCCCGTTGATGCGGGCTATATTCAGTCACTCGCGTTTTTTCCACGTTCGATCTACAGCATAGTTTATACTTAGTGGAGGTCCCTATGGGTCAGCAACATCGTAAAAGCCTGAAACGCATTCGCCGCAAACGCTATGAAGAGCGGGTAAAAGAACGCAACAAGCAGGCCATGAAAAAGAAAAAATAACTGCGACGGAGACAACGGCAGTGTTTACAGACGCCCTCCAGGATACCCATGGGATCTTGGAGGTCGTTTAGTTTTTTCAGGAATACTATTCGCCTGGGTGAGTCATGCCGACAGCCAGGCGTCCACGAACAGTAGGGAACCGAGAGAAGCAGTGAGGGCAACATGGCAAAGAAAAGCGAAAAAGACGTGGTCGGAAAAGCAACAGAAGTGACTGTGAAGGCCACTGAGAAGGCCGACAAGGGCAAGGCGGCTGGCGAGAAGTACGTTTTCCTCTTTGGCGGCGAGGGCACTGAAGGCGATGCCAGCATGAAGAATTCGCTTGGCGGCAAGGGTGCGAATCTCGCCGAGATGAGCCGTCTGGGGCTGCCGGTACCGGCGGGCTTCACCATTACGACGGAGTGTTGCAACGCGTATTTTGCGCTGGGCGGGCAGTTCCCGGAGGGGCTGAAGAAGCAGGTCATGACCGCGTTGGCGGAGGTTGAACGGCTGATGGGCCGCAAGTACGGCGATGCTGAGAATCCGCTGCTGGTGAGTTGCCGTTCCGGCGCGCGGCAGTCCATGCCCGGCATGATGGACACTGTGCTGAACATCGGCTTGTCGACCACCACGATCCCCGGTCTGATCGCCAAGACCAACAACGAGCGTTTTGTCTGGGATTCCTACCGCCGGCTGATCATGATGTACGCCGACGTGGTCATGGAGAAGGCCGAGGGCATTGAGCCTTATGACGGCAAGGGCATTCGCCGCATTCTTGACGAAATGCTCGACCAGTACAAGTACATCAAGGACTGCAAGGCTGATACCGATCTGACTGCCGAGGACCTCAAGACCCTCGCCCACGCTTTCAAACGCCGCATCAAGGAAGTGCTCGGCACCGAGTTTCCGGACGACCCGATGCAGCAGTTGTGGGGTGGCATTGGCGCCGTCTTCAAGAGCTGGGTTGGCAAGAAGGCCGTGTCGTACCGCCGCATTGAGGGCATTCCGGAAAACTGGGGCACGGCCGTGAACGTGCAGACCATGGTTTTTGGCAATATGGGCGACAGCTCGGCGACGGGCGTGGCTTTCACGCGTAACCCGGCGACCGGTCAGAACCTGTTCTTTGGCGAGTGGCTGCTCAATGCCCAGGGCGAAGACGTCGTTGCCGGCATTCGCACGCCCAGCCCGTTGAACAACGCGACCAAGACCGACCAGAATCGCGATATGAAGTCGATGGAAGATATGATGCCCGCGACCTACAAGGAGCTGGACGCAATCCGCCTCCGGCTCGAAAAGCACTACCGGGACATGCAGGACATCGAATTCACGGTTGAAGAGGGCAAGTTGTACATGCTGCAGTGCCGTACCGGCAAGCGCGGCGGCAAAGCCGCCGTGACCATGGCGCTGGACATGCTGGACGACGGTCTGATCAATGAAACCGACGCCGTGTTGCGCGTCAACCCCAACCAGGTGATGGAATTTCTGTTGCCGATCATCGAGCCCAAGCTGGAAGCGAAGTCGCAGTGGCTGCTCAAGGGCCTGCCGGCTGGCCCTGGTTCGGCTTGCGGCGAGATTGTTTTCACTTCGGCTGACGTGGTTCGCGCGACGCGCATGGGCAAGAAGGTCATTCTGGTCCGTGAAGAGACGAATCCCGAGGACGTCGAGGGCATGCGCGACGCCGTTGGCGTGCTGACGGCCCGCGGCGGCATGACCAGCCACGCCGCGCTGGTTGCTCGCGGCTGGGGCAAGTCCTGCATCGTCGGTGCCTCCGAAATGCAGGTCGATGCGCCGAACAAGACCCTGAAAGTCGGCGACAAGACTTTGCGCGAAGGCGCGCTGATTACCATGAACGGCTCCGCTGGGACGGTCTACGAGGGCGCCCTGCGCCTCGTCGAGCCGACGGCTGGTGAAGACTACGCCGAATTCCTGCGCTTCATGAGCATTGTGGACAAGTTGCGGACGATGGGCGTCCGGGCCAACGCCGACACGGCGGTTGACGCGCGCAAAGCCCGCAGCTTTGGTGCCGAGGGCATCGGCCTGTTCCGCATGGAACACATGTTCTATGGTGAAGGTTCTGCGAAGCCGCTGTTCCTGCTGCGCAAGATGATTCTCTGCATTACCGTTGCTGACCGCGTTGCAGTGCTCAAAGAGCTCTTCCCCTACATGAAGAACGACATCAAGGGCACGATGGAAGCCATGGATGAATTCCCGGTAACCATCCGCCTGCTGGACCCGCCGCTGCACGAGTTCCTGCCCCATTCGCAGCTCGGCCGCCTGGAGCTCTCCAAGGCCCTGGGTATTGCCGAGGACGAAGTGCGCAAGCGCGTGGATGCCTTGCAGGAGAACAACCCGATGATGGGCCATCGCGGTGTGCGTCTGAGCGTGACCTATCCCGAGATGACCGAGTATCAGGCCCGGGCCATTTTCGAGTCCGCGGCGGAATTGATTCGTGACGGCAAGAAGGTCATTCCGGAGATCATGGTGCCGATTACCTGCGACGTGCGCGAACTGCGACACACCAAGGAAATCGTTGAGCGGGTTTACGCCGAAGTCGTGCGGCGCTTTGATCTGAAGAAGCTCAAATACAAGCTTGGCACGATGATTGAGATTCCGCGCGCCGCGCTGCTGGCCGATCAGATGGCCGCCGACGCCGAGTTCTTCTCCTTCGGCACCAACGACCTGACCCAGCTGACCTTTGGCTTCAGCCGCGATGACATCGGCAGCTTCATGTCGGCCTACTTGGATCAGCGCATTCTGGCGGCGGATCCCTTCCAGACCATCGACCAGAGCGGCGTTGGCGCGCTCATCGAGATGGCCACGCTGAAGGGCCGCGCGGTCCGTCCGGACCTGAAGGTGGGCATCTGCGGCGAGCAGGGCGGTGACCCGGCCTCCGTGGAATTCTGCTACAAGACCGGCCTGACCTACGTGAGCTGCTCGGCCTTCCGCGTGCCTGTGGCGCGCGTCGCCGCCGCGCAGGCTGCCATCAAGGCCGCCAAGCAATAGCCATCGCAACCGCGCGGTGTGCAGGCCTGCCTGCAAGCCGTGCGCAATGCGCATAAGCGGCGGCGCCATCCGCGTCGCGCCATGACGCTGCAAAAACACGGCCCCCGCATCGCCTCAATGGTGATGCGGGGGCCGTGTTCATTTTATGCCGGCAGGTGCAGTTCGGGTTACGCCAGGTCGTCGGCGATGCAGCTGGCGTCGTCGTCGGGATCGAGCAGGGCGAGGACATCATGGGCGCTAGTGCAGGCGAGGAGTTGCTGACGGATGGCTGGGTCAATGAGCTTGCGGGAGATTTTGGCGAGGACATCGAGGTACTCGTTGTAGCAGTCCTGCGGTGTGAGCAGCATGAAGACGAAGCGGGTGTGGTGGCCGTTTTCGCCGCCGAAATCAACGCCGTCGGGGAAGATGCCCATGCAACCGGTGAGGCCGCCGTGGATGGGCATGGTGATATGGGGGAAGGCGGTGTCGCTGCCGACGGCGGTGGAGACGATTTCTTCGCGTACCAGTGCCTGTTCGATGAGGCGGTCGCGCCAGAATGAGGGCACCTGGTTGTGGGACACCAGGATTTCGACCAGTTGGGCAATCACCTGATTGCGGTTGGCGCTGGGTTGCTGCAAGGCGATCATCTGCGGCCAGAAGACATCGCGGAGGCGGATGCGCGTCGGTTTGCGGCCGAGGAGCATCATCAGGGGGTTGCTGAAGGCCTTGGCCACCTGCGCGGGCAGAGTGCTGTCAAATTGTTCCGTTAGGCGCCAGGGATTGGGCGCGCCCAGGACGATGAGGTCGTCGGGCTGCACCGTGCTGGCCAGGCCCGAGAGGACGTCTGGCGCTTGCAGGACGACGATCGGGGTGGTGATGCCCAGGCCGCGGGCGAGTAGCGTCGTGGTGGCGCTGTCCGGCGCGTCCTGATCGTCGCTGCGGACGATATGGACGACCTGCGCGGGGCACTGGTGCTGCTTGGCGATGGCATGCGCGATCCATAGCTGGCGAATGACTTGGCTGCCGCCGCTGGTGGGGATGATTACCCGCTTGATGGCGCGGGCGTTTGGCCAGCGCAGAAACACGCCGCTGAGCTCGTGATCCAGGGCGAATTGCAGCCAGGGCTGGCCGGTTTTGTGGTCAGGCCAGTCGGTGAGAATCATGCCCGGGGCTCTTTCGGTGGCTTTCTGTCGCGCGCTTGCCAGCACGGCGTTTATGCCTTGGTTGTGGTCGCCGACGGTTTCGAGGGGGACGTTACGCGTCGCCGCGAGGGTATTGCCGCAGTTTTCTATGGCTTCTTTATTGGTGTTCGTGGTGGGGACAGCCCAGATGGACTGGCTTTCAAGGTTGCCCATGGCGGTGTATCTCCTGAGGGGGGAATAAGGATGGCTGAAATAGGGACGCCGGCGCAAGAAATGCCGGGATAAACATGCGCGGGGCGGACGGCCCTTGGGGCAGTCGTCAGCCTTGACTGTAAGGCCGAAGGCGCCGTTGTCAAACCGGTGGGGGGCTGGTGGTGGACCCGGTGGACCCGGTGGACCCGGTGGACCCGGTGGACCCGGTGGACCCGGTGGACCCGGTGGACCCGGTGGACCCGGTGGACCTGGTGGACCAGGTGGACCCGCCAGAGTAGCAGCGGCTTCCAGCCGCTGTGCGCACGGCTCGTGCGGCGGGGGAGACGGGCCGGGTACGGTCGGCGTGGATGACGAGGACGGTTTAATGAGCCGTCTTGTCGGAGTGGGCGAGACGCCCACTCCACGGCCGCGAGACGTCATCGGTCAGTAACCATCCCGGTGGGGAAAACACCGGGGATAATTTGCAGGAAACTCACGGCCAGTCGCCGCCCAGCCATTCGACCTTGATTGCCGCCGACCTTTGCGGCAGCGGAGTCATAGCGGGCCCAGAGTAGCAGCGGCTTCCAGCCGCTGTGCGCACGGCTCGTGCGGCGGGGGAGACGGGCCGGGTACGGTCGGCGTGGATGACGAGGACGGTTTAATGAGCCGTCTTGTCGGAGTGGGCGAGACGCCCACTCCACGGCCGCGAGACGTCATCGGTCAGTAACCATCCCGGTGGGGAAAACACCGGGGATAATTTGCAGGAAACTCACGGCCAGTCGCCGCCCAGCCATTCGACCTTGATTGCCGCCGACCTTTGCGGCAGCCAGAGTAGCAGCGGCTGGAGTCCGCTGTAACTCTGATGCTGCGGGCGTTGGCTTTACGGTTCGGGGGTGACAGCGAAGATGCAGCTGCTGTCCTGGGTGAAGGGCCAGGTGAAGCGGCTGACGGGTTTATCGCTGACGACGGTGTTGCTGTAGAGTTCGCGGACGCGGCCGGGGGTTGGCAGGGCGATGCTGCGTTCGCCGGCGTCGTGGACGGTGATAGCGACGAGGTTCTTGCTGGCCCAGACGACGTCCTCGCTGGCGATGTAGCTGTGAGCGCCGGCCAGATCGCCGAGTGTGCGCCAGAAGGCGGCTGGGAGCTGTGGCTGGGCGCAATAGACGGCGGTCCAGGTCGGGAAGCGTTTGCTGACTACGGCGGGGCGGCCGTCGGCGTAAGTGGCCAGGACGACGGCGTCGGGATCGTCGGGGAGCAGCGCGGGATTCTGGACGTAGGATTCGGCGCCGAAGGACTGGCCGGCGAGGCCGTCCGTGAGGCCTTGGGCGCTACGGAACGTGACGGCGCCCTTGGCGGGCTGTTCGTGTCTGCGGATGCGGATACCGGTGAAGTCCTGCATGCGTTCGGGGTTGAAGACGCCGTCGCTGTAGAGGCCAGCGCCGTTGAGGAAGACGATGACGCGGCCGTCGCTCTTGAGTTGATCCAGGTCGGCGCGTTGTTTGGCGGAGGGTGCGAAACTGCAGGCCATGATCAGCAGGCGCTGCCTTTGCAGGGCGGCGAGGTCGCTGGCCAGGAAATGCGCCACGGGGCGGCCGCCGCGATGGAGCGTCGGCAGGCGCCGGATGAGCTGTTCGGCGCCGAGGGGATCGGCCACTTTCAGGTAGCAGAGACTGTCGGGGTCGACGACCAGCGCGACTTGCTCGGCGGGGCTGCGGTCCAGGCGCTGGACATCGCGGGCAACGCCGCCCTGGCGGTGCAGGGCCGCGAGGAGGTCCGGGTGGTCATAGCGATTGGCGCCGACATCGAACCACCACTGGGCGACGCCGTTGCCGATGACGCAGGCGAGTTCCTTGTCCTGCTGGATGATGTCGCCGGGTACATCATTGGCGCGGCCCCAGGTGCCGGGTTTGCCGGGTGAGAGGGAGGTGCGCACATCGTTTTCATTGAACCAGAGTTTGCCGTGGAGTTTTACGCTGTCGACCAGTGACATGAAATGGCAGGTGCCCAGGCCGCCATGCTGGCGGAAGGCGTAGCTGGTCGGGCTGCAGACGAAATCGATATTGGGGTCGTTGAGGACTTTTTCCAGGCCGAGATGGCCGGCGTTCTGCTGGCGTTGCTCGCCGCAGAGCTGGAGGAGATAGCCGTAGAAGACGCCGACGGTCTTCTGGTTGCGGGTGATCTTCTTGACGGCGCTGGCGAAGTAGCTGAGGGTATCGGCCACGAGCCAGGAGTTATAGGTGTAGAAATCGACGACCTGCTGTTCCTGGCGCGGGTCGCGGAAGGAACCAATCGCGGTCGTGTTGCGTTGGGCGTAGGTGGGCAGATCGGCGTTGGTGAGGGTGACGGCCGGGTTGTCCCAGGCCTTTTGCAGGGCTTGGTCGCTGCCGTATTTGTTGGTCAGCCATTGGCGGAAATAGGCGAGATTGGCGGGTGAGTAATCGACCCACTGATTTTCGTTGGCGCCCCACATCATCCATTCCTCGGTGGTGCCGGAGGCGAGGTGGTAGCCGATGAAATTGTCGGCGTAAGGTGATGACTCGATGTACTCGATGAGCTTGGCGAGGCCTTTCACCGTGTCTTCCCGCCAGATGCGTGACGACCAGCTTGGCGTGGGCTTTTCGCCGCGGTGGATAAGCGGTTCGCGGGTGCCGTCGGGTTTCTCGTAGACCACCAGTTCGTCGGGGTGTTTCTCGCTCCACCAAGCGGGTGCGTGGAGGTAGAGGCGGGGGAAGATATGGGCGTCGGGATTGGCGTCGAGGACCATCTGCACGCGCTGATCAAGCTGGCTGAAGTCGTAGACGTCTTCGCCGAGCCAGGACAGTTTGGACAGATTGTAGCCGCTGTCGGTGGGGGTGCCGCAGATGGTAAAGAGGTCCACGCCGGCACTGGTGAAGGCGGCGAATTTTTCCGGTTCGGGCCGGTATGCGGCGCAGGCCATGCCGTTGTGGGGCTGGTCGTTGATGAAAAGGGTTGGCACGCCGTTGTGAGGGGCAACATGCGCGCGGCTGCGCTGGGCTTTGCCGGGGCGCTGCTGGATGGCGATGCGCTGCAGGTTGTGACTGGCGAAGGCGCGCTGATCGTCGCCGGCATCGCCTTCAATGAAGACAGTTAGATCGTAGGTGTTGCTGCGGATGTATTTGGGGATGACCATGGCTTCGGGCATGCTGACCAGGTAGGACAGCGGGTCGTCGGCATTTGGCTGCAGGGCCAGATTGACGCGGGCAAAGGTGGCGTTGCCGCTGCTGAGCCGGAGTGAGCCCAGGGGCTTGCGCAGGGGGGTGCTCAAGCGCACGGTGAAGGGGGCCGTGCTGATGCTGTCGTCCGCGCGGCCCTGCGCCGGCAGTTCGTGGGTGCCGACGCTGCTGACGGCCACGTTGAAATCTTCCAGGGCAATTTCGCCGATTTCGAGCTGGTAGTCCTTGCCGCCTTCAATGCTGTAGGCGATGACGCAGACAAATTGAGCCGGGAAGGTGATGGCTTCGGCCTTGGCGCTGGTCCAGGACGCGACTTGCCATTGGTGCCAGGGGAAGGCGATGTCTTGCCAAGCGCCGGCTTCGCGTTCGACGGCGCTGATGGTTGGCAGGTCCTGTGCGGGTACAGTCCATTCCACGCCCATGCCGTCGGAAAACTTAGCGGCGATGGCAAAGGGCTGGCCGTGATTGCGCAGGCGGAAACGCAAGACGCTGAAGGGGCCATTGATGGGCTGGTAGTAGAAGAGATCGTTGAATTTGGTCTGCTCGCGGGGTGTGAACTGCCAGGTGAGCGAGTTGTCGCCAAGACTGTGTTCGGCCTGGCTGAATTCGCGAGTGAGGCGCGGTGCGTCGCGGTTTGTGCGCCAGCGGCCGGCCGGGCCCGTGCCGTCAAACAACGCCGTGTGGCGGATGGATCCGGCGCCGCCGGCGCCGTTCTGGGCCCAGGACGGCGACACGCTGGCGGTTGCGCCGGCCAGCAGGCACAATGCGGCCAGGCCGCAACGGCAGGACAGGTGCAGGCTGAAATGGGCATTGGACATTGAAACGCGATGACTTGCGGTCATGACGACTTCTCCTCTGCACGGTGTGTTTACGGCGTGGCGGTGGTGGCGGCGGCCGGGATGAACAATTCGAGTTCGGCGATCTGGAAGCTCTTGTCGCCGGAATTGGCTTCGATCAGGAGGCGGAAGAAGGGTCCGGCGGCGGGCTTTTTGAGCACGAACAGGGCTTTTTCGTGGCGGCCGAACCAGGCGACGTCCTTTTGGCTGTCGATGGTGGTCCACTCCTCGCCGTCGCTTGAGGCGAGCAGCTGCCATTGGCGGGGATCGCGGCTGGGCGAGTCATTGGCGCTGGTGATGGCGTAGGCGGCGACGGGCGCCGGCGGGGCCTGGGTAAATTGCAGTTGCAGCCACGGCGTGGGGGAGGGCGTGCAGTACTTGGTTTTGGCGTCCTGATCGAAGGCCTTGGCGACGCTCTCGCGATCATTGAAGCCGGGTGATGACGCCATGGCGACGGCATTGTCGCCGGTGATGGCATTGCGGTACATGGACGTGTCGACGAGCTTGGGTTTGGGCCAGTGGCCGGGTGTTTGGGTGTCCAGCCGTGCCCAGGTGTCAGCGATGTTCGTGGTCATGATCGGCGCGCGCAGGGCGGCGATTTTGTCTGCGGGGGTTTTCAGGCAGAGATTGGCGAAGAGCACGGACTGGCGGATGGCGCTATAGTCCGGCTGGTCGTGGGTGATGCTGAGCAGGCCGGACCAGTTCTGCAGGCGCATGATCTGGAAGAGTCGTTGGACGCTGCTGTCGTCGGTGCTGGCCAATGGCAGGCCTTTGCCGCTGGCGAGGTCGGCGTCATTAAGGCGGATGACGACGACGCGGCGGCCCAGCGTGGCAAGTACGATAGCCGGGTCCAGTCCGGCCTGGCGGCAGGCGACGAGGTCCAGGCAAATGCCCACGCCGGTGGGCAGGGCGGCGACAGCGGCAGCTAGCGGGTCGAGGCCGGTTGCGGCGGCCGGCAGGGTCGTACAGGGCAGGACCAGAGTGATTTTACGGGCGGCGCAGGCCGCTGCGGCGGTAGCGATAGCGGTGGCAGTGGGCGTGCTGATGATGCGGAGTATGCCGAGATCGCCGGCGAATTGGGCGAGGTCCGCCCAGCCTTGCGCGTCGGCGGGCGCGGGGAATTGCCCGGCAGCAATGGTTACGCCGGCGGTCTTGAGGGCGGCTTTGACGGCCTGGCGTTGGGCGCTGTCCAGCGCCGGAGTGAGGAGCGCGGCTTGATCATCCGGACTGACGCGGAGCTGGTCGTGGGCGACCATGGCAGAGAGGCCGAGGTCGCGGGTGGTTTGCAGAACCTGCTGCAGGCTGTGCGTAGTGAAGGGCGCGGCGTCGAGGCTGACTGTTGGTTTGGCGGCATGGACGGCGAACATGGCGACGAGCAGGGCGGTGATAAGTGTCGTTTTCATGGTGGCTGATGTCATCTTTCGGTGCTGGCGGCGTGAAGGGCTTGGCGTGGCGGCTCAGAAGACGCGGTAGGGATGGCTGATGTAGGCGTCTGCGGCGGGGTTGTCTACGCAGCGCATTGACTTGGCGTCCCAGGTGATGCGTTTGCCGGCGCGGATGGCGAGATTGCCGAGCAGGACCGTTTCAGTGAGCGCGCCAGCGTAGTCCACCAGATTTGAGCCGGCGGCTGGGCCGCCCTTGCAGGCGCGGATCCACTCCTGGAAATTTCCGCCTTTGATGGTCGGCGGCATTTGTTTCGGGCGGCCAACTTCGCGCATGCGTGTTTCGGGGAAGATCCGTGGCGAGTTGCCGTAGCAGCCGGCCATGATGCAGCCGTTGCTGCCGTAGAAGATTTGACCGCCGTCTTTGGGTGGCATGGAGCGGCCCTCTTCGAGCTGTGGCGGCCGTGGCGGCATTTTGCCGCCGTCGTGCCAGACGAGTTTGAGTGGTGGCCGGTTGCCGCGAGCGCCGAACTGGTAGGTGACGATGGACCAGCTTGGGGTCATGTCGGGGCTGGCTGCGTCGGATACGGCTTCGACCCAGAGTGGGTTGCGCAGATCGAGGGCCCAGAAGGCCGCGTCCATGATGTGGCAGCCCATATCGCCCAGCGCGCCGCAGCCGTAGTCCCACCAGCCGCGCCAACGGAAATGCGGTCCGTCGGCGGGGTAGGGGCGGTAGGGCGCCGTGCCCAGCCAGAGATTCCAGTCCATGGAAGCCGGCGGTGTCGCCGCCTCGGGCATGGGGCCGTTCTGGGGCCAGATGGGCCGGTCGGTGTAGAGATGGACTTCGCGGACCTCGCCGATGGCGCCTTCGCGGATCCACGCGACGATGCGCCGGGTGTCGTCGGTCGCATGGCCTTGGTTGCCCATCTGGGTGACGACGCCATAGGCTTTGGCGGCACGCGCGAGTTTGCGGGCTTCGGCGATGGTGTGGGCGCAGGGCTTCTGCACGTAGACGTGCTTGCCCATGTGCATGGCCATCATGGCAATGGGAAAATGCATGTGGTCGGGCGTGGAGATGGTCACCGCGTCAATGTCGTCGCCGAGGTCCTGCAGCATACTGCGGTAATCGCGGTAGGTCCGCGCGTCGGGATACTTGCTGAAGGTGTCGCGGGCACGCCCAAAATCGACATCGCAGAGACCGACGATATTTTCCGAGGATACGCCGGCGATATCGGACGCGCCTTTGCCGCCGCAGCCGACGCAGGCGATGTTGAGTTTGCGGTCGGGATCGACCAGGCTGGGCTTGCGGCCGAACCAGCGGAAGGCCATGAGATCAGGGGTAAGACCGATGGCTGCGCCCGTGGCGACGGCGCCTTTGAGGAAATTCCGTCTGCTGCATGTCGTCATCAGCTGTACTCTCTTCTGCTGCGAGTGGTGATGCCTGTCTGGTGGTGCACGAAAGGGGCTAATGTACAACGGCGCGGGGCCGCTGCAATCACTGCAGCAGTTAACGCACCGGCGCCGACGCGGCTTGGTCGGCCGGGGATAATTTCCCAGCATGCGAATCGAAGGTTCCGTGGCCTCGCGGCTTGCCGTGATGCTTGTTTTCTCACGCGAAGGCGCGAAGGCGCGAAGAAGACAAATACAAGGGAAGAATGGCGGCATGTCTTGCCGCTGCGCGGCAATTCACGCCGCCGGGGTAAGATTGGGAAGATTTTTTCTCACGCGAAGGCGCGAAGGCGCGAAGAAGACAAATACAAGGGAAGTGGCGGCATGTCTTGCCGCTGCGCGGCAATTCACGCCGCCGGGGTAAGATTGGGAAGATTTTTTCTCACGCGAAGGCGCGAAGGCGCGAAGAAGACCAATACAAGGGAGGATGGCGGCATGTCTTGCCGCTGCGCGGCAATTCACGCCGCCGGGGAAAGATTGGGAAGATTGTTTCTCACGCGAAGGCGCGAAGGCGCGAAGAAGACAAATACAAGGGAAGTGGCGGCATGTCTTGCCGCTGCGCGTGTTTTTCGTGTGGCGGTGCGGCCTGATGGCTCTGCCGGCGTATATTAAGCCGGCAATCGCCCCGCTGTTCCAGGCCGGCCGGAGGCGTGTATTGGGCAGCTTGGCGAGCATTGTGAAAGAATGGATCATGGACATTGTCAACAGCTACCAGGAAGACTACCGCATTCGTTTGAATGAAGCCGGCCCGGGTGGGCGTTTGCGCCTGCACGCGCTTTTCGATTATCTGCAGGACATCGCGTCGCAGCACGCCACTGCGCTGGGCATTGGCCTGCCCGTGCTGATGGAGCGGCAGTTGACCTGGGTGCTCTCGCGTGTTGCCTTCCGTATGGACGAGTATCCACTCTATGGCGACACCGTGCGGGTCAGCACCTACACCAGGGGCTTTGAACGGCTTTTTGCCCTCCGTCAGTTTGAGCTGCATTCGTTGCAGACCGGGCGTCGCCTGGGCGTCGCTTCCAGCAACTGGCTGCTGCTGCGCAGTGACAAGCTTCGCCCCGTGGCGCCGGCCACGGCATTCCCGGCCCTGGCCGACATCGACGAGCAACGGCCGGTGTTTTTCCCCAAGCTGGACAAATTGCCCGACTGCGCGACCGCTGGCCACGAGCAGGAGCATCGCATCGGCCAATTCCAGATCGACTGGAATATGCATGTGAACAACTCGTACTACGCCGTCTATGCGCGCGATTGGCTGGCCGCGCGGTTGGGCCGGCCCGTTCGCCTGGTCGATATGCAGATCAATTTCAATGCGGCGTTGGTGTTTGGTGACACGATGCGCTGTCTGGGCGAGGCTGACGAGCAGCAGTTTCGAGTGGATGGCGTCGCCGCCGATGGCCGGAATGTTTTCCAGGCCGCAGGACATTTCGTAGTGGCTGAAGACGCGGCGGCGGGCTGAATAACCCGCGAGGGGCATGGTGCCGCCAGGCAGTAACCAAGGAAAGGAACGATCGCTATGACATTTCTTCTCAAGACCTGCATGTGCTGTGCAGTGCTGGCGACTGCGACGATGGCCCAGCCGTTGCCGATCTATGTGTCCCGGCAGGGCAATGACGCCTGGAATGGCCGCGCGGCGGTGCCGGGAGGCAACGGCGACGGACCACTGGTAACGCTCCCCGCGGCCCTTGCCGCGGCTCGCCGGCTGCGCGCAGCTGGCGAGGCGCCGGCAGGCGTCGCCATCCGCATCGCGCCCGGCGTGTACGTCCTCGATGACGCCTTACTGCTGAGCTACGAGGACAGCGGTTCGGCGGCCGCGCCGCTGATTATCGAGGGCACGGGCAGTGGCGAAGATCGCCCCGTGCTCAGCGCGGGCAAACGCATCAGTGACTGGGAGGTTGGGGCCGACGGCGTGTGGACGGCGCAGGTGCCGGAGATCGCCGCCGGCGAGTGGCTGCCGCGGCAGCTCTTTGCCAACGGCGTGCGTCGCCAACGTGCGCGCTTGCCGCGCGAGGGCTTTTTGCGCTCGGCGGGGCCGCTGTGGCTAGACAATGACAAAGGCGAGCGGGAAATGTCCAAATTTGGTTTTAGCTACGCGCCGGGTGATATCAAGCGATGGAGCCACTTGTGGCAGGCGGAGATATTGGTTCATCACGCGTGGGAGTCGTCCTGGCATTTTGTGAAAGAGCTTGACGAAGAACGGCACGAGGTCCATTTCACGGGTCCGAGCCGCTACCCGGTGGGCAAGTGGGACGGCGGCCGCATGCGCTATGTGATTGAGAACATCCCCGAGGGTTGCGACGAGCCCGGCGAGTGGTGGGTGAGCCGTGCCAGCGGGGTGGTCACCTACCGGTCCTTGCCGGGCGAAACGCCTGAGAATACCGAGATGATCGGTGCCTGCCGCAAGGAGCTGCTGCGTGTGCAGGGCGATGCCGATGCCGGCTTGCTGGTCGAGCACGTCCAGTTCCGCAATCTGTCCTTCCGGCATACAGATTGGTTCCTAGGGCCGACGGGCTACACCGGGCCGCAGGCGGCGCCGGGCATTGGCCAGGCGATCACGGTGGGCAACGGCACCCGCAATGTGACCTTCAGCGACTGCGAGATCACCCAGTGCGGCAGCTACGGCATCGCGTTCCGCGATGGCGCCGCGCAGTGCGTGGTCGAGCGCTGCCATTTTCACGATCTCGGCGGCGGTGGCGTCCTCATCGGCGAAGACCGTCGGCGAGTGGCGGGCACGGACGAAAATGCCACGCAGTACATCACTGTGCACAACAACCTTATGCACGCGCTGGGGCGGACCTATCCGGCGGCGATTGGCGTCTGGGTGGCGCAAGCCCATCACAACCGCATCACCCACAATGAGATCTGTGATTTGTACTACAGCGCGGTGTCGGTGGGCTGGACTTGGGGCTACGGACCCAATTTCACCCATGACAATCTGGTCGAGAACAACCACTTTCACGATATTGGCCAGGGCCTGCTCAGCGACATGGGCGCGGTCTACACACTTGGGGTGTCGCCGGGGACGGTGGTGCGCGGCAATCACATCCACCACGTCTGGGCCTACAGCTATGGCGGCTGGGGGCTCTATACCGACGAAGGCAGCACCGGCATTCTTTTCGAGAACAACCTGGTTCACCACACCAAAAGTGCGGGCTTTCACCAGCATTACGGCCGCGACAACATCCTGCGCAACAACATCCTGGCCTTCTCGCCCTATGGGCAGGTCCAGCGTTCACGGCAGGAAGAGCACAACTCGTTTACCATCGAACGTTGCGTCATCCTGCAGCAGCCCGGCTGGCCTTTCTTGATCGCTAACTGGTCCAATGGCAATTTTGTGCTGCAGAACAATCTTTACTGGGATGGCACGGAAGACCCGCAGACCTTTGACGACCTCAGTTTCGACGACTGGCAGGCGAAAGGGCACGATGACGGCTCGCTGTTGGCCGACCCGCTTTTCGTTGACGCCGCCAAGGGCGATTTCCGTCTGCGGCCGGATTCGCCGGCGCTGCGCCTAGGCTTTCAGCCCTTCGCTGTCAGCCAGGCCGGTCTGATCGGTGATGCCTGGCGCGCCAAGGCCGTCGTCGTCAGTGCGGCTATTCCGCAGCTTGATGAATGGAAGGACGCCCGTCCACCGGAAAGCGCGACCATCAAGGGCGATTTCCGCTGCGATTTCGAGGGGTTGGCGCCAGGGATGCTGCCACGGCAGATTCGGGTGGCGGGCGCCACACCGCCGGCGCAGGTCGTGGTCACTGACGAGGAGGCCGCCAGCGGTAGCCGCAGTCTGAAAATTAGCGACGCGGCAGGTCTGGCGAAGCCGTTTTACCCCTATGTACATATGGCGTTGAAGGTCCGTCCAGCAAAAATTCGTGTGGCTTTCAGTCTGCGTATTGACGTCAAGGCGAATCTGTGGATTGAGGGCCGCACGGCGGGCTCGCAATACCAGGCGGGGCCGTCGCTGCGTTTTCATGGCGATGGCCGCGTCATCGCGGGTCCGACGCCGCTGGCCGTGACAATGCCGGCTGATAGCTGGATTCGGGTGGAAATGCTCATGGACCTGCGGCCGGGCAGCCCCACGACCTACGATTTGTCACTGACTCCGGCCGGCGCGGCCACCAGCCAGTTTACGTCTCTGCCTTTCAGCGCCAAGGGCTTCAACAGCCTGAACTGGCTGGGCTTCATCAGCGATGCCAAGCACGAGACGACCTCGTACTTGGACGATATAGAACTGCAGTTGCTGCCTTGAAGGACACGCCGGTGGTGGTGGCGTATCGTGGGTGCCGGCGTTGCGTGAGTGCCACGGAGTTGCGGGTATGGCGCTGAAAATGAAGATGCTGTGGCTGGTGCTGTTCTGCGCGGTGATGGCTTTGGCGCTTTGGGTGTCGCTGGCGGCTCGCACTGGGCCGGAGTACGATTATCCGGCGCTGTCGGTTCCTCCCTTTGGGCAAGTGCTGGTCACCATCGTCGAAGCGCGGGGCTTGCGTCCGCCTGCTGACGACAGTCTGCGCATGCAAGAAACAGACATCGACTGGGCCTGGGGCGGTTCTTGGCGCTGCCGCGGCATTTGCTGGCGCGGGTTGTGCTGGCAACGCCGACTGCTGCTGTGGTCGGTGCGGCCGGATGACGCCGCCATGGCCAGTGCGGCACCGCAGTGGCGCAAGGCAGCGACGTCGACATCGGAAGTGCCTTCGTGGTCGGATGACGCCGCTGAACCGCGCTGCCTGACGCCGCTGCTGTTGGCGCTGGCCTCCATTTTGGCGTTGCTGCGCTGGCGCCGATCGGCCATGCAACCGGCGGTGCGGGCGCTGCGGCGGCTCCGGCGCGATAGTGCGGCGGATATTCCTGCTGATGAGCTCGCGCAGATTATCCGCGCGGGTCTCGGCGGCGCGTGGGATGTGCCAGTGCCCGCCGGCGCCAATGTGTCGCCGGCGTTGACGGCGGCGCTACCGGGATTGCTGGCCGAGCTGGTTACGCAGCTTGATCGCGAACGCTATGCCGGCGCGATGCCGACGTCGCGCCAGCGGCGCAGCCGCCTGGACCTCGCCCGGCATTGTTTGGAGCTCGCCCGTGCCCTGCCGGCAGCGGACGTTGCGGGTAAGACTCGCCGGAAGGGCAACGGACTGCGGCCTGGTCGCGATATCCGTGCGCGCGCATCGGGGGGTGGGCGGTCATGACGCTGTCTTTTTCAGAACCGCTGTGGCTGTTGTTGGTTTTGCCGGCGGCGCTGCTTGTGTTGTGGCGGCGGCATCAGCCGCCGGCGGCGTTTCCGGTGCCATCGCTGGAGCTGCTGCCGCCGCTGCCGGCGCGATTGCGGCGTTGGCGCGTGGTCGTCGCGCTGCTCTATGGTCTCAGCGTTCTGTTGCTGATTGGTGCTCTGGCGGGTCCGCAGCTGTCGCTGCTGCGCGTGGTGGCTGACGACGCGCCCTTGGATTTGGTGTTGTTGCTGGACCTCTCGGGGAGCATGGCTGCCGGCGACTGGCCGGCGGCAGGCCCGCCGCCGCAACCGGACGACGTCCGCCTCGAGACGGCGCCGCCCAGTCGCATTGCCGTGGCGCAGGAAGCCATCACGGCGTTGCTGGCGGCCTTGCCGACGGCGCGGGTTGGCCTGGTGGCGTTTGCGGGGCGGCCGTACGTGGTTTGTCCGCTGACGCGTCATCATGGCGTGTTGCTGGAGCGGCTGGCGCAGCTGAGTCCGACGCAGCTCGCAGACGGGACGGCCATTGGCGAGGCCATTCACTGCGGGCTGGACGCACTCGCTGGGGATGAGTACGCAGCACCCGCGCCCACCGCTGGTCGGGCGCGGGTGCTGCTGCTATTTTCGGATGGCGCGGATCATTCGCCGGCTGCGGGCAGCCCCGAGCGCGCGGCGGCGACAGCTGCCGCGCAGGGCGTCGTCGTGCACTGCGTTGGCATTGGTGGTGCGCGTGGACTGCATCCCGTCGTCACGGCGCAAGGTCGGCGTTGGGAGTCCGTCGGTGAAGAGCTTGATGCCGAGCAGCTGCGGCGCATTGCTGCGGCCACTGGCGGGCAGTTCTACCTCGCGGCCGACGCGGCGCAGCTCAAGGCCGTCCAGCGCGAACTCGTCGCCTTGATGGACCGACCGGCGTTGGCACGTCGCGAACGCCGTGCCGTGCCGGTTGCTGGGGAGTGTTTAGCGGCGGCATTGCTGGCGTTGACTGGTGCGCTCGTTGGCGCCGTGGTCCTGCGCATTGATCTGGCCTGAGCGTGTCCGGTGATGGGGCAAGCGTTACCGCCGCGGCCGCGGTTTTGCGGCGAAGTACAGGCAGAGCGCGGCCAGGGGATCGTCAGACGGCGAGAGTAGCAGATAGCCGGCGCCGGCGGCTTTTGCCGCTGCCGCGCTGTTAGCAAGCAAGGCAATGTGGGTGGCCGCAGCGGACTCGCGCCAAACGCGATCTCCAGTGGGCACGGACAGGGTCTGCCCGGTTTTGGCGTCACTGAGGTTCATGCTCGTGCCTTTTGCCGGGAGGGCGGGGGCCCGCTCCAGGATCTGGCAAAGCAGCACGTCGTGGCGTTGGGCTAGGGCGCGCAGGGGCGTGGCGTAGCTCGTATTGCCGATCAGATCGCCGATGACGACCACGCGCGTGCGCTGTTTGCGGCGAGCAAGCAGCTGTTCCATGGCCTCGCCAAGCGATAGCGCGCCGGCGTCTTTGTCGCCGTTTTCGGTATTCATCATCTCCTTGAGCAGTCGTGACAGCTGGCGGCGGCCACGCGCCGGCGGGATGTCCCGCCTGGCGTTTTGAGTAAGGACCATGGCGCCGACTGCGTCCTGGCAGCCGATCGCGCAGGCCGCAAGCAAGGCGGCGTTGCGCAGAGCGCATTGCCAGGTGGCGGCGAAAAGGCGCATGGACGGCGAAGCGTCAAACAGCAGCAGCAGGTCCGTCGAGCGCTCCTCCTGAAAGACTTTGCTGAGTAGCTTACCCTTGCGCAGGGACAGCGGCCAGTGCACCGCCCGTTCGTCATCGCCGGGCTGATATTCCCGCAGCTCGGCAAAATCCAAGCCGCTGCCGTGGTAATGGCTGTGATAGAGCCCGGCGAGCGCGTCCTGGGCGTCGCGCCAGGCATGCAACGCGTAGAGCCGCGCCAATTCGTGGCTGTCCTGGGTGAGAGGAGGCGAAGGTGATTCCGTTGTAGTGCTGTGCGTTGGCGACATGCTGTGACTTGCTGTGGGGGGAGAAAACGGCTGGCGACGGCGCGTTACTATAGGCACGCGACTAACAAAAGCCGAATATTCAGTGTAAGTACCTACCCAGGCGATGGCGCTGGTTGGGACAATGGACAGCGTGGACAGCGTGGACAGCGTGGACAGCGTGGACAGCGTGGACAGCGTGGACAGCGTGGACAGCGTGGACAGCGTGGACAGCGTGGACAGCGTGGACAGCGTGGACAGCGTGGACAGCGTGGACAGCGTGGACAGCGTGGACAGCGTGGACAGCGTGGACAGCGTGGACAGCGTGGACAGCGTGGACAGAGATTGGGGCGGTAGCAGGTGCGCCATGCTCGGGTGCTAGGCTTGGGTCCACCAAGTCCACCAAGTCCACCGAGTCCACCGAGTCCACTGAGTCCACCAAGTCCACCGAGTCCACCGAGTCCACCGAGTCCACCGAGAAGACGCGTCGGGCTTTGGGGTGGGTGTGGTGCTCCGCAAGGGCGTGGGGTGGCGTGGTGTTTTGGAAATAGGGGTTTTACTGCTTGAAAGGGCCTGTGTTGCCAGTATGTTTTCCATCTTCATTGCCGTGGTTGAATTGGCGTTCCCGCCGGTGTTTTTTTAGATCAGACAGAGAGGCTACCATGAAAAATCAGACATTGCAGCTGGCTGTGCTGACCACGTCCCTGGCGGTGTTCAGTGTTATGGCGGCGAGTTATTATGTCGGGCCTGGCGGTCGTGATGACCAGGTCGGCAGCATTGAAGCGCCATTTGCGACGCTTGAGCGGGCGCGAGATGCGGTGCGGGCGGCGAAGACAGATGGCGTGGCGGGGCCGCACGACGTGGTGTTGTTGCCGGGCAGGTACTCGCTGAGTGCGAGCTTCAAGCTGGGTGCGGCGGATGCGGGTACGGCGTCGGCGCCGGTAGTGTATCGCGCGGCGGAAGCTGGCACGGCGCGGCTGTTGGGATCGACGGCGATACCGGCGGCGGCATTTCAGCCGGTGACGGACGCGGCAGTGCTGGCCTTATTGGAGCCTGCGGCGGCGGCGAAGGTGCTGGTGGCCGACCTGGCGGCGCTGGGTTTCCCGGCGCAGAAAGAGATTATTGCGCGTGCCGGTGGCGGCACGACGGAGTTGCCGGAGCTGTTCTGCAATGAGGAACGCATGCAGTTGGCGCGCTGGCCTGACACGGATTGGGCCGAGGTCGAGACAATCATTGATGGTGGCGCTGTGCCGCGAACGGGCAAGGCCACGGCGAGCGAGCATCCCGGCGGCATCTTCCAATACAAAGAGGACCGGCCGGCGCGCTGGAGTGTGGAACGCGGCATCTGGCTGCGTGGTTACTGGTGTTTTGACTGGTCCGAGAGCGTCATTAAGGCGTCCATGCTCGACAGCGCGCAGAAGCGCATTGGCCTAAGTGCGCCGCATACCTACGGACTACGGCAGGGCAATCCATCGCCCCGGCGCTGGTACGCATTGAATCTGTTGGAAGAGTTGACGCGGCCGGGCGAATTTTATGTCGATGCGGCGGCGAACAAGCTTTATTTCTGGCCGCCGGCGGATTTAGCGACTGCGCGGGTGTCTTTGACGACGAACAAGGGTGCGCTGATTGAGCTTGACGGCGCGGACGACGTGTGGCTGCAGGGCCTGCTGCTGGAGGAAGCCGGCAGCGGCATCAGCGTGCAGAACAGTTCGCGGGTGCGCATTGAGGGTTGCACGGTGCGCAATATGCATCATCTGGGCATTGAGTTGCGGGGCGGCCGCGAGCACGAAGTGCGGTCTTGCGACGTGCATGACACGGGCACGGGCGGCATCTCTCTTTTTGCTGGCGACTACAAGACGCTGACGCGGGGCGACAGCCTGATCGAGAATTGCCACATCTGGCGTTTCGCCGTGCACAAACTGACCTATTCCAACGGCATCACGCTGGCGGGCGTGGGCAATACTGCGCGGCACAACCTGCTGCATGACGCGCCGCACATGGCCGTCGGCGGTGGCGGCAATGACAATATCTTCGAGTACAACATTGTGCGCCACGTCTGTCTGGCGGCGGACGATTCTGGCGCGTACTACAAGGGGCGCAATCCGGCGCGGCGGGGCAACATCGTCCGCTACAACTTCTGGCATAGCATCGGCAAGCCCATGGGCCACGGCGTGGCGGCAGTGTATTTTGACGATGGCGACGGCGGCGACGCGGTGATCGGCAATCTGTTCTTCCGCTGTGGCGATCCGGGCAAGGGCTCTTTCGGCACGGTATTTTCGCATGGCGGGCACGATCTTTTGGCCGATAACAACATCTTCATAGAGTGCAAACGGCCGTTGGGGTCGTCGCCGTGGAATGACAAGCGTTGGCGGGACGCCATGAACAGCAAGCTCTACCAGGACCGCCTGACCAAGGAGGTCGATATTCGGGTACCGCCTTACACCACGCATTATCCCGCGCTGGTCGGGTATTTTGACGAGAAGCTCAAGGAGCCGCGCGTGAGCCCCGCTCGCCGGAATTTGCTCGTGATGTGCGCGGAGCCCAAGAGCGGCAATTGGCAGCTCGATGACAGCAACTGGATTACCGAGGAAGACCCGGGCTTCGTCGATATCAATGGCGGCGATTTCAATTTCAAGGCCGACGCGGCGGTGTTCAAGCACATACCGGGCTTTGAGCCGCTGCCCCTGGCGAAGATGGGTTTGTACGTGGACAGATGGCGCAGGCAGGTGGAGCGCGAGGAATGGACCCTGCCGCCGCCGCGTCCGCTGCCGCCGCTGAAGCAGCTGCGGGCCGCTGCGCGTGGGCCGGTGGCACCGAAGGGCAACGCGCCGGTATTTGGTGCCACGCGCATTGCTGCCGCGCCGCGCATTGACGGCGTGGTCGATGAGGCCGAGTGGGGCGGGCTGCCGGCCGCTGGTGCGATGGTATTGGCCCATCATTACGACGGTACGGCGGTTCCGGCGAATCGCCAGAGTCGCGCGTGGTTGCGTTATGACGACCAGGCCTTGTACGTGCTGGTGCGTAGCAGCATCGATCCCGCGACGAGCCTGAGTGGCAATACCTGGGGCAGCGACGACGCGGTGGAGCTGGCTGTGCGGCCCCTGCCGGCGGCGGGCGCCGCGCTAGCGCCGGCGGCACAGCGGCCGCTGATCAGCGTTGTGCGTGCTTATGGCAATGGCTTCCTGTGGTTTGGGATGACACCGGATGCCGCGGACGACCCCTTGAATCAGGAGCCCGCTCCCTGCGCGTTTGCGGCGTCGCGGCCCGCGCCTGGCGAATGGGTGGCGGAGCTGGCCATCCCCTTCAGCAAAATAGATCTGGCGGCGGGACAACCCGGCCGCTGTGCCTTTAATATCACGGTGCGCAAAGCCAAGGACGACCTGTGGGTGATGTGGGAAAGCACGCGCGGGCATTCGTTCAACGCGGACGCGGCGGGCATCCTCGAGTGGAAATGACCATGGGCGCCGGCGGCGGCCGCGCGGCGCCCACAACAGCATTGGAAAGCGAAGGATCATGCGGGACAAACTGAAGATACTGACCATCGGCAATAGTTTTACGGACAGTCTGGCGCTGTATTTTCCGGCCGTGGTGGCGTCGGTGCCGGGTTGCGAGTTGCATTTTGAGCGTGCCAATCATGGCGGTTGCGAGTTGCATCGGCATTGGAGCTACATTGAGAACGAAGAGCGCGACCGGGTGTACAGCATGTACCAGGATCGCCGCTGGAAGATGCGCGAGATACTTGCCCGCGAGCCGTGGGACATGGTTAGCATCCAGCAGGCCAGCCATGCGAGTTGGCGGCCAGAGACCTTCCAGCCCTTCGCGACGAACATCCACAACTACGTCAAGACTCACGCGCCGCAGGCCGAAGTAGTCATCCAGCAGACGTGGTCGTATCGGCTGGACGATCCGCGCATCATGCCCGGTGGTGACTGGGCGATCGACCAGACCGAGATGTACGAACGCCTGACCAGCAACTACCGCGCGTTGGCCAAGGAGCTGTCGTTGCGGGTGATACCGACTGGCTATGCCGTGCAGTTGGCGCGCGCTGCGCAGAAAGCGCCCTTCGTCAATTACGACCCGGCGCTGATGACGACCCTGCGTTGGCCAGACCTGCCGGCGCAGGCCGGATCGCTGGTCGGTCGCATCTGGTGGACGAAGGACGCCGCCAGCGGCGAGATGAAACTGGGGCGGGACACCATTCACCTCAATCAGCGCGGAGAGTACCTCCAGGCCTGCGTGTGGTTCGCTTTTCTCTACGAGCGGCCTGCCACCGACATTACGTTCGTGCCGGATGTCATCGGCGCCGAAGACGCGGCGTTTTTGCGCAAGATCGCCCAGCAGGCCGTCGCCAAATTCCCGCAGGTCAAGCGGCCGGGCCGGCGCGTGCAAGCCAAGTGAGCTGAAGGCCCCATGTCTGAATTCAGCATCCCATACTGCTACGAAACGCATTATACCGAAGACGTTTTTGCGCCGGCGAATGACGTGCTCTGGCGCGCGTTACAGGGCGTTGGCGCGGCGCCGGTGCGGGTCTTCTTCGTAGTCGAAGAAGAGCTCCTGCAGTTTTATCCCGGACTGCCGGCGGCGATAGCCGGCTATTGTCGGGCGCATGCTGACGTCGTGCGCCTGGCGGCGGCGCCCTTGCTGCAAGCCGGCGGCGAGCACTGTAAGGACATCGCGGTGAGCCTGCGGCTGTGCGAGGCCTTCCTGGCGGCGCGGCTGTGCCGTCAGAGCTGCGTGGTGATTGTCGGCGGCGGCGCGTTGCTGGATGTGGCGGGCTTTGCGGCGGCGATCTTTCATCGCGGTCTGCGGCAGCTGCGCATACCGACTACGGCGCTGTCGCAATGCGACTCCGGCGTCGGCGTGAAGAACGGCGTGAATTTTCTCGGCAAGAAGAATTTGCTGGGTTGTTTTGCGCCGCCGTTGGCGGTGATTAACGACGCGGCGTTTTTGCGGACCTTGCCGGTGGCGATGGTTTCGGCGGCGGCGGCCGAGGCGGTGAAAGTAGCGATGATCAAGGACCGCGAGTTTTTTGCGTGGCTGACGGCGCAGGCGCCGGCGATCATGGCTGGCGACCTCGCGGCGTTGTCGGCGCTGGTGCGGCGTTCGGCGGAGATCCACGAGCGGCACATTGCGACCAATGGCGATCCCTTCGAGTACGGCAGTGCCCGGCCTCTGGATTTCGGGCATTGGTCGGCGCATAAGTTGGAGATGCTTTCGGAACAGCGCCTAAGTCACGGCGTTGCCGTGGGCATGGGCATGCTCATAGACTGTCGTTATGCGGTACTGAAGGGCATTTTGGCCATTGACGCGTACGCGTCGCTGCGGACGTTGTTGCGTTCCTTCGCGCTGCCCTTTGCCGGGGCGGTGCTGGAGCTGCGTGACGACGCTGGCCGGCGGCTGGTCATGGCGGGCTTGGAGGAATTCCGCGAGCATCTCGGCGGGCAGCTGCACATTACGCTGCCGACAGCCATCGGTGCCAAAGTTGAAGTGACGGCGATTGATGACGCGCGCATGAACGAGGCGATGGACCTGGTTCTTAGAGACGAATGAGGCGTGATGGACCGGGGCGTGGCAGAGCGCGTTTGACAAGCAAAGAGAGCGGGTAAGACAATGAAACGAATGGCGCTACTGGTGTTATGCGGATTACTGCTGCCCGTCTGGGGCGGCGAAGTCCGGATCAGCGAGGACGGCCGGACCATCATCAGCGTGACCTGCTGGACTTTGCCGGATCCGACCCGGACTGACACCAACAACCGCGCCAACGCGGCGGTGGTCAAGGAATTCATCCGCCGCTACCCGGAGATTTTTGCCGAGCGTTACCGCACGAAGTACGAAGCCGATCCGGCGACCTATGGGCAGAATGACTGGCGGCAGGTCGAGATTGAGCTCAAGCGTTTTTCGGGCATCCAGGTCGAGGGCATGGGCATGGACTCGGGGCCGCTGATGGCTATTGCCGGCGGCGTCGCGCCTGACGTCATGTACGTGAATTTTCGGCAGTCGGACACCTACATCCAGGAGGGTTTCCTGCGACCGCTGGACTTGCCGGAGGACAACTACGCGGCGTCGATGACGACGGACGAGCTGTCTTTCATGATCCACGACAAGGTGTGGCCGGTGCTCAAGCGCCGCGGCCCCGGCGGCGCGGAACACATCTGGGCGCTGCCCATGGGCGGCGTGCTGGGAAAGGTTTTTTTCTACCGCAAGGACCTGCTGGATGCCGCAGGTGTGCCATATCCGACCAACGACTGGACTTGGGAGGACCTTTTTGCCGCGTGCAAGAAGATCACCCAGCCGGACAAGGGCATTTACGGCATCCGTTTCGGCAGCGGGCCAGCCGAGAGCTGGTACTGGATCAACTTCCTCTGGTCGGCCGGCGGCGAAGCGATGGTGTACGACGCGGCGGCCGACCAGTGGCGGGCGGCCTTCAATGACCGCGCGGCGGCAGTCGCGCTGGATTTTTACCTGCGGCTGATCAGCGAACAGTGGGTCGAGGAAGTCGGCGGCGTCCAACGGCGGCGCTACGGCTATGCGACCAAAGAGACTGACGCCGGCCAAAAGTGGGATTTGGGCCAAATCGGCTTCTTTCCGACCAATATCGACGAGCGGCTGTTTACGACCATTGAGCCGGACATTGTCGGCATGGTCGCAGTGCCGTGGGGGCCGGCGGACGAAAATGGCGTGCGCCATCGCGGCTCGGAGCTCAATTCGCGCATGCAGGGCATTTTTGCGGGCTGCGACAATCCGGTGGTGCGCGATGCGGCGTGGGAGTATCTGCGTTTTTCCGAATCGCGCGATGCGGTGGAAATCCGTACGCGGGTGATGGTCGAGGGCGGTCTGGGGCGTTTCGTCAATCCGCGCTACCTGCGGATGTTCGGCTATGAGGACCTGATACGGCTGGCACCGCCCGGCTGGGAAGAGACCTTCAACATCTCCATTGAGGTCGGCAAGCCCGAGCCCTACGGCCGCAACTGCCAGCTGGTGTATCATCAGATGACCAAGCCGATGAATGCGGCCGAGACGCTGGCACTCGCCGGCGAACTGCCCTTGAGTACGGCGGTGGAGCGCGAGCAGGCGACGTCGGAACAGCTTGAAGCGCGTCTGCAGATTTTGCAGGGGCTGCTTGAGAAGGGCACGGCCGACGCCAACGAGAAGATGGTCGGCATCCTCACGCCCAAGCAGAAAGCGCAACGGCGGCTGGGCGCCGCTGCGGCACTGGTGGCCATCGTGGTCGCTTTCACGCTGGTGTTCCGGCGCGTCATCAAAGTCTTCACGCCGCCGCCGATTCTGGGCATGGAGCAGGGCGGCTGGCATTTTTACAAGTATCGTTGGGCGTATCTGATGTTGGTGCCGGCGTTGCTGTCCATCATGGTCTGGCGCTACATTCCCTTGGCGATGGGGTCGGCGATGGCCTTCCAGGACTTCCGCATCATGGGCAATTCCACGTGGGTGTGGCTGGACAACTTTGGCAACGTGCTGTGGGACGGCGAGTGGTGGCTGTCGGTCTGGAATTCGCTGCGCTACTGTTTTCTGGTGGTGATGCTGACCTTCTTGCCGCCGGTGATCCTGGCGGTGCTATTGCAGGAGATACCCTACGGCAAAGTGTTTTTCCGCACGGTGTATTATCTGCCGGCGGTGATCACGGGCCTGGTGGTGATCTATCTTTGGCGGTCCTTCTATGAAAAGACCGAGTTCGGCGTGCTTAATGCGGTGATTCTGAAGATCCCGGCGATCGGCTTCATCGGCTTGGGCGTGCTCTTCTTTTTCATCATGTTTTTCTTTGCGCAGCGGCTGTTTGTGCACGAGAAGTACCTGTCGGCGCTGGGTTGTCTTGGCGCTGGCGTGCTGATGTTCGTCTTCTTCTGCCGTTTTACGGCGCCGATCTTCGCTGACGCGTCGTCGGGCTTGTCCTTGCCGCTGCGGCTTTTTGCGACCATGCGCGATCCCTACCGCTGGCTGGAAGACCCCAAGACCGCGATGATTTGCTGCGTGCTGCCCATGGTCTGGGCCGGCATGGGCCCGGGCTGTCTCATCTACCTGGCGGCGCTCAAGGGCATCGCCGACGATTTCTACGAAGCCGCTGATATCGACGGCGCGACCTTCGCGGACAAAATCCTCTTCGTGGTCATACCGATATTGCGGCCGCTGCTGATCATCCAGTTCGTGGGTGTATTCATTCGTTCCTGGGAGAATTCGGCCTTCATCATGGCGATGACCGGCGGTGCCAGCCGTACGGAGGTGGCGGGCCTGCATATCTTCTACAAGGCCTATTTGTACCTGAAATTTGGTCCGGCGACGGCGATGGCGTGGATTTTGGGCTTCCTGCTGATCGGCTTCACGGTCTACCAGCTGCAGATCCTCTCCAGACTCGAATTCCGCGCTTCCGGGGCGAAGAAATAACCGCATTTTGACACGGGAATCGCACCTATGGCAATCATCTCAGCAATTGGCCGCAAGCAGTGGAAAGTGCGTTGGCTGTTTTTCGGCATCTACGCCTTTTTGCTCATTGGCGGCGCGACCATGGTCTATCCCTTTCTGCTCATGCTGTCAGGCAGCACCAAGAGCGCCATGGACATACAGTTTTTTGACGCCTGGCCGCGCTTTCTGCACGACGATGGCTGGATGTGCGCCAAGCACCTGGAGGGCCTCTTCAACGAACGGCTGATGGATCTGAACATCTGCTATGACCGTGATGAAATGGCCTTCAATAAGATGGCGCCGTCGCTGGAACACAACGACGCGCTCGCGGGCGCCTGGGAGGAGTTTTTGGACGCCACGCCGTTGCCGGCCTACGCTTACGCACCGGGCTACATCGCCACGCCCATTTCGCGGACGATTCCGTCGGCCCTACGCGAGTTCAAGCAGGAGTTGGCGGCGAGCTACGGGCCGGATATCCTCGCCGTCAACCGCGAACTCGGCACGGAATTCGCTGGTTGGTACGGCGTGTACGTCATCGTGCCGAGCTACTTGATGCGCCGCGAAAAGCCCCTGGATACGCCCTACGTCCGCGCGCTGAACAGCTTCACGGGCAGGCAGTCCTACGGTCTGCGCTACTACTTTTCGCCGCAGGGCTTCTACAAAAAGCAGTTTCTGAAGACGCAGTACTCGCAGGACATCGCGCAGTACAACCGCAGCCACGGCACGGCCTACGCATCCTGGGACGACGTGGTGCTGCCGCGGCGCTACCCGGTGGCGGGGACGCGGCAGGAGCAGGACGACTGGCTGCGCTTCGTCAAGAGTTCGCTGGCTCTGCACTGGCTGCGGGTCGATCCGGCCGCCGCGGCGGATTTCCAGAACGTGCTGCGGCTGCGGCATGGCGATATCGCTAGCCTCAACCGCCTCTATGGCAGCAGCTACGCGTCTTTTGCGGACGTGCCGATTTGGGACGACGTTCCCAGCAACGGCGTTGCGCAGACGGACTGGGAGGCGTTTATTGGCGGCTATCGCGATCCCGCCAGCGGGCAGGTTGTCAGTGTGGCCAAAGAGCACCTGCGGATTCACAGCGTGGAATTCATGTTCCAAGACTGGCTGTTGGCGAAACACGGCACCGTCGCAGCGGCGGCGCTGGCGCTGGGTGCGTCGTGGCAGCGGCTGGAGGATGTCGTTATGCCCCAATGGGACTGCCACCTGCGCTATTTCACGCAGAACGTCAGGGCTTTGCGCTGGGAATTCGTAACGCGCAATTATCGCGCGGTGGCGGACTACTTGCTGTTTCACGGGCGGGGCATTTTCAACACCATCGTCTATTGCGGCCTGGCGATATTGACGGCGCTTTTGGTGAACCCGCTGGCGGCCTACGCCATGAGTCGTTATCGCATGCCGACGTCCTACAAGATACTGCTGTTTTTGATGTGCACGATGGCTTTTCCGGCGATGGTTACGGCCATCCCGAGCTTCATCATGCTGCGGCAGCTGAATCTGCTCAATACCTTCGCGGCGCTGATTTTGCCCGGCATGGCCAATGGCTATTCGATCTTCCTGCTCAAGGGTTTTTTCGACTCGCTGCCCAACGAGCTCTACGAGAGCGCACAGCTTGACGGTGCCAATGAGTGGGTGCTGTTCTGGCAGATCACCATGAGCCTCTCCAAACCCATCCTGGCGGTGATCGCGCTTAACGCCTTCACGGCGGCGTACTCGAACTTCATGTTCGCATTCGTGGTCTGTCAGGACCGCAAGATGTGGACGATGATGGTGTGGCTCTACGAGTTGCAGCAGAGCAGCGGCCAGGCGGTCATGTACGCGTCGCTGGTCATCGCGGCCATACCGACCTTCCTTATCTTCCTCTTCTGCCAGAATGTGATTATGCGCGGCATCGTGGTGCCGTCGGAAAAATAGGCGCCGGCAGCACGCGGTGCCAGTGGATGGACGATATGAGTCTTGAGCTTTGTCATTGCATGAATGTGTTTCCCGGCACGACGCCGGAGGAGAAGATGCGCGCTTTTGCCGGCCCGCTGGCCGACCTGCGGCACATGCTGCCCGGCGCAATGTCGCGGCCCTTCCCGGTGGGCGTGTGGATTGACGCGGCGACGGCGTCGGCCCTGCAGGCGTCGGGTCGCGTCGGCGAGTGGACGGCACGTATTCGCGACCAGGGCTACTATGCCCGCACGGCCAACGCTTTCCCCTACGGCGTCTTTCATGGCCAGGAGGTGAAAACCGCTGTGTACCACCCCGACTGGACGACGCCTGAACGCCTGCACTTCACGACGGCCGTCGCCGACATCCTTTGCGAGCTCATGCCCGATGGCCAGGACGACGGCGCGATTTCGACTCTGCCCGGCGGCTACAAGGAACACGTCCCGGCGGCAAAACTGCCGGCGCTGGCCGCGAATATGCTGGCGGCGGCGGCGGCCTTGCGCGATCTGCGGGATCGCCGCGGCAAAACGATCCGCCTGGGCTTCGAGATGGAGCCGGATTGCCTGTGGGAGAGCGTAGAGGAATTTGCGGCTTTTTACAACCGCTACATCCGCGGGCACGAGCTGGCGGAATTCATCGGCGTGTGCTATGACACCTGCCACCAGGAAGTCATTGGTGCGCGGCCGGGCGCCGGTCTGGACTACCTCGCGGCACAGGGCATCCCGGTAGTGAAGATACAGCTTAGCGCGGCAGTGCGGGCGCCGGCCGGCCGCGCTGCCAAGGAGCTCCTGCGCGAGCATTTCCAGGACCGCGTGTACCTGCATCAGACCTGCGCGGTGGACGCGGCGGGGAAGGTCCGTGCACGCTGGCGGGACCTGCCGGACGCGCTGGCCGCCGAGCTGTGGGATCACGACTGGCTCTGCCATTTCCATGTGCCGGTGTATCTGCGTGAATTCATGGGCGGACTGCGGGCCGCCAACGCGGAATTGCTCGCGGTGCTCGAACGCCTGCAGCAACAGCCGGCGCCGCAGTGTGTCCTGGAGATCGAGACCTACTCGTATAATGTCCTGCCCGATGCCGTGAAAAGCGCGTCGCTGGCCGCGTGTATGCAGCAAGAAATGGCCTTCGTGCAGGAGGCGCTCGGAACGCGCTAAGCCGCAGAGGGCGTTTTGTTATCCGCAGATTCCGCAGATTTTTTTGCTCACGCGAAGGCGCGAAGGCGCGAAGAAGATGGCAAGGAAGATTTTTGCTCACGCGAAGGCGCGAAGGCGCGAAGAAGAGGCGGCATGTCTTGCCGCTAGGCGGCAAGTCACGCCGCCGGCAAGAAGGCAAGGAAGATTTTTGCTCACGCGAAGGCGCGAAGGCGCGAAGAAGATGGCAAGGAAGATTTTTGCTCACGCGAAGGCGCGAAGGCGCGAAGAAGAGGCGGCATGTCTTGCCGCTAGGCGGCAAGTCACGCCGCCGGCAAGAAGGCAAGGAAGATTTTCGCTCACGCGAAGGCGCGAAGGCGCGAAGAAGAGGCGGCATGTCTTGCCGCTAGGCGGCAAGTCACGCCGCGGGTTATGTAGCGGCACGGCATGCCGTGCCGCTGGAGTCGGTCACGCGAAGGCGTTTTATCATGGCGAATTTTTCATTATTGATCAAGCCGGCATCGGGCGACTGCAATTTGCGCTGTCGTTACTGTTTTTATCTGCCGAAGCGCGAGTTGTTCGGGCCGGGCGCGCACCGCATGAGCGCGGAGGTGCTGGAGACTCTGACGCGGAAATTTCTGTCGGTGCCGATGCCGGTGCATACATTCGGCTGGCAGGGCGGCGAGCCGACGCTGATGGGCGTGGAATTTTACCAGCAGGCGGTGTTTTTTCAGCGCCGCTACGGCGCCACGTGTGGCCCGATTGCGAATTCGTTGCAGACCAACGGCACGCTGTTGGACGCCGCCTGGGGGCGTTTTCTAGCGCAGGCGCAGTTTCTGGTGGGCATCAGCATTGACGGACCGGCTGAGCTGCATGACATCAGCCGTTTACATGGCGATGGCCGCGGCAGTCATGCCGACGTCATGCGCGGCTTGGGCGTGCTGCGGGAGCACCGCGTCGAGCACAATGTGCTGACGCTGGTGTCCCATGCCAACGAAGACCACGCCGAAACGGTCTACAATTATCTCGGCGAGCTGGGCGTGAACTATCAGCAGTATATCGAATGCGTGGAATTCGGGCCCGACGGCCAGCGCCAACCCTTTGCGCTTAGTCCGGGCAAGTGGGGTGAATTCCTCTGCCGGATCTTCGACCTGTGGTACCCGCGGGACACGCGGCGGGTGTCCATACGCCTATTCGACTCCATTTTGTCACGCTTGCTTACGGGTGCGCCGACCATCTGTGCCATGAGTGGCGATTGCCGGAACTATTTCGTCATTGAGCATAATGGCGGGGTCTATCCCTGCGACTTTCAGGTGCGGCCGGAGCTCCTCCTGGGCAATATCCTCACGACGGACTTTTCCGCGCTGCAGCAGCAGGAGAAATACCGTTGCTGGGGCCAGCAGAAGAATCCCCACCAGGCCAAATGCGCGGCCTGCCGCTTTCTGCCCTTGTGCATGGGCGACTGCCCGAAAAACCGCCACGGCGGCTTGAGCTATCTCTGCGAAGACTGGCAGGTCTTTTACCAGCATACCATCGGCCGCTTCGAAGAACTAGCGGCGGCGCTCAGCGCCGAACAGCAGGCAATGGCCGCAGCCGCCCAGAAGCCCGGCGCAGTGCCACGCACGGGACAGGCTGCGGCGCCTGGGGCAACGTCGGGGGCGGTCGCTGGCCCGCAGCCAGGTGCCTACAGTGGCCCGCCGGTTGGTCGCAACGACCCTTGTCCCTGCGGTAGCGGTAAGAAGTACAAGAAGTGCTGCGGGAAATGAGCCCTCGTTGGCGGTGATGCTACCGCGTAATCCAAACGGTAACAGCATTTTGTGCATCTTTATGCTTGTCTGGCTGCATGCGGCGGCTTATTTTCGGGGAGAGTCGTTTTTTGCGCACCGCTGTCGACTTGTCGAGATGAGTCTATCCACGTGATTTGGAACCGATGTTACACGTCCACTTGATTGACATTATTAACTTATAGGTTAATATATGAGCGTCGTATTACAGCTTGTGTGCCGCACTGGCAAGTACACGATCTGCGCTGTCGGCAGCGACGTGGAGGTGTTTTTTCAAGGGCAACGGCTGCGGGTTCCTGACGAAACGGCGAAGCTGCTCAGGCTGCTGGACTACACGTCGAACTGCGGACCACCTCGGAACAGCGAAAAGTGCCGGCCGCTTGCAGATGGCTTGTTTGAGTTCAAGGCTGATTCGCTGCGGCTGATCTGGTTTTGGGATTCTGGTTGCGTGATACTGTGCACGCATGGTTTTGTCAAGAAGCGCCAGAAGACGCCGCGGGCAGAGATTGTACGCGCGAAGAGTATCAGAGCGTTTTACGAGGCGGCAAAACGCTCAGGGTGCGTGACTGTAGAGGAGTGATTGGCTATGGCAACACCACAAAACGGCTTTTCCGGTCTCTTCGACTGGGCAGAACAGCAGGACGACTACTGGCTTGAGGGCGTCAAAATAGAGTTTGCTGAACAGATACTGGCTCAGATGGACGCTCGTGGCATGTCCCGCAAGGAACTCGCACGACGTCTTGGCACCAGCCCGGCCTATGTGACTAAAATTTTGCGCGGCACTACGAATTTCACTCTTGAATCGATGGTGAGCATAGCTCGGGCATTGGATTGTGAGTTGCGTGCGTACCTTCATAAGGAGGGCACCAGGTCCATCGGGAGCGAATGCCAGTGCGCCGCCTGTCATGAGGAGGCAATGGATTATACGCCCACCGCCAAGCAGCCGCCAGCAGCCCGTGCGAAAGACACAGCAGCAGGGGTGAAAAACACTGAGGCTGCGCGCGGGATAGGTCGTAAGGAAAGAAATGCTGAACCACGAATGGACACCAGTAGACACGAATGATTGCGGATGGGGGACGAGGGCAAACCACCAATCAGCAATTGCCGGATGAGAACAGGGCCGCTCGGTAATGGGTCAGTGTACACCCCGGCGCTTCGCTGGGACAATTTGCAGGAAACCCACGGCCTGTCGCCGCCCAGCTATTACACATGGGTGGCTAACCAGGCAGCGGATTTCATAGGAGCAATGCTCTTCACATAGCATGCGGCAATCGCCGGCGATGAGTTGATTGGTAACCATGCACAAGATCATTCGCCGAGGTTTTGAGCACCGAAGGTGCGCCCTAAGATAGCCCAGGGCAAGCGCCCGCAGGGCGCGTCGCCCTGGGTAAGGTGCCCCATCCCAAAAGAGCCCTGAAGGGGCGGCCTAAAAGACCTGCGACGAAGGGTCACAGCGCAAAATTGCCGCAGCAATCAATGAGTTCCATTGCCTCTTTGGCTCCAGTCAGCTTCGCCGACTGAAGCCAAAGAGGCTGAGGAACACGGACCAATATGGCGCGCTACCCAGGGCGGCGCGCGCCTTCGGCGCCGCTTGCCCTGGGCTGGTATGCTTCGCGCTTTCAGCGCTTCTGCCGCTTCGCGGCGGAAATGCACGACGAGAAAAGGCTGCTTGGTTGAACAAGTGCCATGGATACCGTTAAATGAAGAGCATCGGTTTCATAGGAGTGATTGAGAATAACCGGCTGCCAGTGCCGCCTCTTGACTGGCGGGATACTGGGCGTTTTTATGGACGCCATGGACGCTATGGACACCATGGACGCCGCCAATCAGTCCTCGGAGTCCAAGCAGTCCACAACCGGTCCCCGGTGTCCAAGGTGTCAATCCCCATGGTCCAGAAAGTCCCTACGGTCCAATCCATGGGACCATGCCTCATGAGTCCGTGAGTCCTCGCCCCAGCGCGCAGCAGCCAATAAATGCCGCCGGGACGGCGGCGCTCCCAGGGGAAAGACTGCCGCCGGGACGGCGGCGGGGCATGTTCGAGGTGGGAAGGGGTGTGATTAGGCGTCGGATTTGGCGGTGGCGTCGTCTTTGAAGAGTGCTTCGTCGATACCGAGGAGTTTGCGGGCCTGTTCGCGGAGTTTGTACTTTTGGATTTTGCCGCTGGCGGTTTGTGGGAAAGCGTCGACCAGGAAGAAATGCCTGGGGGTTTTGTAATAGGCGATTTTGTCTTTGCAGAAATCGCGGAAGTCCTCGGGTTCGGCGACGATGCCTTCTTTGAGGATGATGAACGCGCCGACGATTTCGCCGTATTTCTGGTCGGGTATGCCGACGACTTCGACGTCTTTGATGCGCGGGTCGGTGCGGAGGAATTCCTCGATTTCGCGCGGGTAGATATTTTCGCCGCCGCGGATGATCATGTCCTTGATGCGTCCGGTAATGCAGTAGTAGCCATCTTCGTCGACGGTGCCGATGTCGCCACTATGGAGCCAGCCGTCCTGGTCGATGGCGCGGGCGGTTTCGTCGGGGAGATTGTAGTATCCCTTCATGAGATTGTAACCGCGGCAGCAGAGTTCGCCGGGGGTATTTGGCGGGACGACGTCGCCGGTTTCGGGGTTGATGACTTTGATTTCGATATGTGGCATGCCGGTGCCGACGGTGGTGACTCGGCGTTCGAGGGAATCGTCGACGCTGCTCATGATATAGACTGGCGCGGCTTCGGTGAGGCCGTAGGGGATGGTGATTTGGGGCATGTGCATTTTACCGATGACTTCGCGCATGAGGGATATGGGGCAGAGTGATCCGGACATGATGCCGGTGCGCAGGCTGCTGAGATCGAACATGTCGAACATTGGGTGATGCAGTTCGGCGATGTACATGGTGGGCACGCCATAGAGGGCGGTGGCGCGGGCTTTCTGGACGGATGCGAGGACTACGAGCGGGTCGAACTGTTCGACCATGACGGCGGTGGCGCCGTGGCTGAGCACGGCCATGATGCCCAGCACCAGTCCGAAACAGTGGAAAAGCGGCACGGGTATGCACACCCGGTCGTCTTTGGTGAGCACTTGGCGTTCGCCGATGTAGTAGCCGTTGTTGAGGATATTGCGGTGGGTGAGCATCACGCCTTTGGGGAAGCCCGTGGTGCCGGAGGTGTACTGCATGTTGATGACGTCATGGCGGTCGAGGCCGGATTTGGCGGTCGCGAGGGCGTCGTCGTGCCAATTGTCGCCGAGCTGGAAGAGCTCGGTGCTGGTGTACATGCCGCGGTGTTTTTCCTGCCCGAGATAGATCACATTGCGGAGGCGTGGGAAGCGCTTGCTGCGCAGGTGACCGCGTGGTTGCTGTTTGAGTTCGGGCACGAGATCGTTGACCACGTCGATGTAGCTGACATCGCGGAGGCCGTCGACAATGGCCAGCGTGTGCATGTCGGACTGCCTGACCACGTATTCCAGCTCGTGTGACTTGTAGTTGGTGTTGATGGTCACGAGCACGGCGCCGATTTTGGCGGTGGCGAACATGAGGGTTAGCCATTCGGGGACATTGCGCGCCCAAACGCCGACGTGGTCGCCTTTTTTGACGCCGATGGCGAGGAGGCCCTTGGCCATATTGTCCGTGCGGACATCGAAATCGGCGTAGGTCCAGGTCAGGCCGCGATCGGGGTACATGATGAAGGGATGGTCGGGCTGGGACTTGACCAACCCGGCAAAGAATTCGCCGATAGTCTGTTCGGTAAAGAGGTCGCTCATGCGTAGTTCTCCACGGTGTCGCCAGGACGGTGGCCTAGTGCGACTGGCGGGCTTTCAACTCGGGACGGCATGCCGGCGCGGGGTAGGGCCGGCGCGTGGCGGTGAGGACGGCGCCTAGTGCGGGGCGTAGACCACCGCGAGAATGCGCGCGTCGTTGTCGCCGGTGGCGTGGACGTGGTGGGGCACAATCGAGTCGTAGTAGATGCTGTCGCCCGCGGCGAGATGGTAGCATTCTTTGCCGTAGGCGATTTCGAGTTCGCCCGCGAGGACGAAGATGAATTCCTCACCTTCGTGGCTGGACAGCTCGAAATTGCTGCAGCAGGGGCGATGTACGTCGATGATGAAAGGCTCCATATTGCGGTCGCGCTTGTTGGCGGCGAGGGCGTGGAAGTCCAGGCCGTTCTTGTCGCAGGAGCCGGCGAAGCGGACGACTTTGCTGCCGTCGCAGGCGCGGGTGATGACGGGGCTGCTCTGCTCAATGTCGTCCAGGAAAGTCCCCAGGCGCACGCCGAGGCCGCGGGCGATCTTGAGCAGCGGCGTGAGGGACGCCGTGCTGTCGCCGGCTTCAATTTTGTTGATTTGTTCGACGCTGATGGCGCAGCGTTCGCTGAGGTCCTCGATGCTCACGCCGCGCAGCTCGCGGATTTCCTTGATCTTCACGCCAATTTCGTTGTTTGCCGGCATCGGTGCTTCATTCCTATCTTGGTTGTGATGATTGACAATCGGAGCTCTGCAAGTGAAACTCGCAATATAATACCAGGCCGCGTGGATGGAAAGCCCGAGGGGAAATGGGTGGTGGGAGGGGTAATCGGTCAGTGGACAGAGTGGACAGAGTGGACAGAGTGGACAGAGTGGACAGAGTGGACAGAGTGGGCCGGTCGCTGCTATTGTGCTGGGGTAAAAAAGCCCGCCCCGGCTATCGCGCGGGGGCGGTAGCCGGGGCGGGTTAGAAATGGCGGCGCGGGGAGTTTTTGTTGGACTGCCGTTGCCGCCGGTTGGTGTTGGGGCCTGTTGTTAGCAGACGCCGAGTTGTGTCTAGCGCCGAAGAACAAGCATCGGCCATGAGTTGGTGTCTGTTGTTATCAGACGCCGAGGGTGTTGATGCGTTGGAGTTCGCCGAGGCTGCGGTTGCTGGTGGGCGTGTAGCCTTTGAGGGGCATGATGCGCTCGTGGATGGAGTCGAGAATCCAACTGGTCTGTGGGAAGTACTTGCTTTCGAGTTCGGCGGCGGGGCTGACCCAGTTGCGGGCACCGATGACGACTGGCGGCGCGTCGAGGTAGTCGAAGCAGAACTGACTGATATTGGCGGCGATATTGTGCATGACATTGCCGCGTTCGACGGCCTCGTTGACGAGGACGACCTTGCCGGTCTTCTTGACTGACTCGATGATCTTGTCGTACTTGAGGGGGTTGACGCTGCGCAGGTCGATGACTTCGGCGCTGATGCCGTGGTCGGCTTCGAGTTTCTTGGCGGCGTCGAGGGCCTTGAAGAGAGCGGGACCGAAGGTGATGATGGTCAGGTCCTTGCCGGCGCGTTTGACATCGGGGTCGCCGATTTCGATTTCGTAGTAGCCTTCCGGCACGCCTTCCTGATGGAACATTTCGCCATTGCCGTAGAGCTGCTGGCTTTCGAGGAAGATGACGGGGTCGGAGCCGGCCAGGGCGCTATTGAGCAGGCCTTTGGCGTCGTAGGGGGTGACGGGGTAGACCACTTTCAGGCCGGGGATGTGGTTGACCATCGCGGTCCAGTCCTGCGAATGCTGAGCGCCGTACTTGAAGCCGACGGAGATGCGCAGGACGACGGGCATCTTGAGGATGCCGCCGGACATGGCCTGCCACTTGGAGAGCTGGTTGAAGACCTCGTCGCCCGCGCGGCCGAGGAAGTCGCAGTACATCAGTTCGGCGACGGCGCGGCCGCCGCAGAGGGCGTAGCCGACGGCGGCGCCGACGATGGCGGCCTCGGAGATGGGCGAGTTGAAGAGGCGGTGGTAGGGCAGCAGCTCGGTGAGGCCGCGGTAGCAGGCGAAGGCGCCGCCCCAGTCGCGGTTCTCTTCACCGAAAGCGACCATGGTCGGGTCGATGCCGTAGCGGTGGACCATCGCTTCGAAGACGGCGTCGCTGTAATTATAGAGTTTCATCTTTGGCACGGGCTTGCCGTCTTTTTCGAAGAAGCGCTCTTTGGCTTGGATGCGCTTGTACTGCTCGTTGTCTTCGAGCTTCTGCAGGAACTCGGGCGCGCGGTCGTCGAATTTCTCAATTTTCTGATTGGAGAACGTGACGGTTTCGATGAATTTTGACTCCATGGTCTCGTAGGGCGAGATGTCCTTGTCGATAGCCAGTTTGAACATATCGAAGACGAGGTCTTGGACGGTGGCGCTGACCTTGTCGAGGTCGGCCTGGGAGGCGATTTTGCCGTCGACAATTTTTTTGGCGAAGGCGGGAATGGCGTCGGCGGCGATCCAGCGGTCGAGTTCTTCCTTGGAGCGGTAGCTGGAGGCGTCGGAGGGTGAGTGGCCGCTGATGCGGTAGGTGGCCACGTCGAGGAGGACGGGACCGCGGCCTTCGAGGAGGATTTGTTTTTTGCGTTGGACGGCGTCGATGACGGCGAGTGGGTTGTAGCCGTTGACGCGTTCGGCGTGCATTTGTTCGGGGTTGACGCCGGCGCCGATGCGTGCGAGCAGTTCGTAGCCCATGGTTTCGCCGTTGGTTTGGCCGCCCATGCCGTACTGGTTATTGAAGCAGTTGACGAGCAGCGGCAGGCCGCCGCCGAGTTCCTTGTCCCAGAGATTACGGTACTGGGCCATAGCGGCGAACATCATGCCTTCCCAGACGGGGCCGCAGCCGAAGGACGCGTCGCCGATATTGCAGACGACGATGCCGGGCTTGCGGTTGACGCGTTTGAAGAGGGCCGCGCCGGGAGAGACGGAGCCGGAGCCGCCGACGATGGCGTTATTGGGGTAGATGCCGAAGGGCGTGAAGAACGCGTGCATGGAGCCGCCCCAGCCTTTGTTGAAGCCGGTGGTGCGCGCGAAGATTTCGGCGTAAGCGCCGTAGATCAGGAAGTGGCGGGCGAGGTCTTTGACGCTGCCTTTGAAGTTCTTTTCGACGACCTTGAGGGTGGCGCCGCCGAAGAAATCGCGCATGATTTTATCGAGGACGGCGTCATCGAGTTTACGGATGGCGGAGAGGCCTTTGGCGAGGATTTCGCTATGGCTGCGGTGTGAGCCGAAGATATGGTCGTTGACATCGAGGGCGTAAGCCTGGCCGACGGCGCCGCATTCTTGGCCGAGGGACAGGTGGGCGGGGCCGGCGTGGTTGTATTTGACGCCCTGGTATTCGCCCTTGAGCTTGATTTCATTGATGATGGTTTCGAAGGTGCGCAGGACCATCATGTCGTGATAGATGGTGACGAAGTCGTCCTTCGAGAAGAGTTTCTTCTCTTCGGCGAGGGACTTGCTGTAGGCGTTGACCGGGATGGGCGTGAAGTCGATCTGGCCTTTGGCGAAGAGTATTTCGGGGTAGATTTCGAGGGCTTTGGTCATGGTCGTCGTTCCTTGTTTATGTGTTGGTCGTTGAAGACGAATTTCAGGCGTGGATGATGGTTTCCTTGAGCGCTTCAGAGCAGGTCGGGTGGGGGAAGACGATTTGGTGGACGTCTTCGACGCAGAGTTCGAGTTCGACCATAGCGGCGGCGCTAGCGATGAATTCGCCGCAGGAGCCGCCGATCATGTGGACGCCGAGGACCTGGCCGTATTTTTCGCTGACGAGGACTTTGACGGTGCCGGTTTTGCCGGCGTTTTCGACGATGAAGCGGCCGGCGATGGCCATGGGCATGACGGCCTTGCGGTAGGCGACGCCTTTTTCTTTGAGTTCGGCTTCGGTGGCGCCGACCTGGGCGACTTCCGGGTGGGTGTAGACCACGGAGGGTATGGCGCAGTAGCGCATGCGGTCGGGTTTGCCGAACATGTTATTGACGGCGACGACGCCTTCGCGGGTGGCAGCGTGGGCGAGGAGACAGCGGCCGGTGACGTCACCGCAGGCCCAGATGCCTGGGACGTTCGTCTTGCCGAATTCGTCGGTTTTGATGCCACGGCGGTCGAAGACCACGCCGCATTCTTCGAGGCCGACGCCTTTGAGGACGGGGCTGCGGCCGGTAGAATTGAGGATGTAGGTGCCGGTGACCTGCTGTTCCTTGCCATCCGGATCGGTGAAGACGAGGGTGCTGCCCTCGATACGGGTGACCTTGCAGGACAGATTGAAGGTGACGCCGAGCTTCTTCAGCGCGGTCATCAGGCCCTTGGCGATATCGTCGTCCACCACGGGGGCGATTTTGGGCAGCATTTCCACGACGGTGACTTTACTGCCGACGGTGGCGAAGAAGGAGGCGAATTCGAGGCCGATGACGCCGCCGCCGATGACCACGAGGCTGTCGGGCACGGCATTGAGGTCGAGGATGCCGGTGGAGTCCAGCACCAGCGGGTTGTCCCGCAGGCCGGGAATGGGCGGCGCGGCCGGCACGGAGCCGGTGGCGACGAGGATGTTCGCGGCCTCGTAGGTTTTGCCGTCGGCGCTGACCTTGCCGGGGGCGGTGATTTTGGCTTCGGCCTTGATGACATCGACGCCGGCGCGTTTGAGCATGCCGGCGACGCCTTTGATGAGGATGTCGACGACGCTCTTCTTGCGGGCCTGGACGGCGGCCATGTCGATGGTGGCTTCGGCGGTATGGACGCCGTAGAGCTTTGCTTCGTGGCAGTCTTCGAGGGCCTTGGCGGAGCGCAGGAGGGTCTTGGTGGGGATGCAGCCGACGTTCAGGCAGGTCCCGCCGAGTTCATTCTTTTCGAAGAGGGCGACTTTCTTGCCGAGTTTGGCGGCGTAGGCGGCTGCTTCGTAGCCGCCGGGGCCGGCGCCGATGACAATGAGATCGTACATATGAGTGCCTTTCTATGCGTATTCAGTCGACAGTGGCCGTTTTTAGCCCGCGATGCAGACCAGTTCGAAGTTTTCGATGATGCCCTTGAGGGTCTGGAGGAAGCGCGCGCCGGGGGCGCCGTCGATGACCATATGGTTCATGGTGAGGGAGAACTGCATGAAGTCGCGGTAGCTGATGTCGCCGTTGTTATCGCGCACGGGGCGTAGGATGGTCTTGCAGACGCCGAGGATGGCGACCTGCGGGGCGCTGATAACGGGCGTGAAGGTGGTGATGCCGAAAGCGCCGAGGTTACTGACGGTGAAGGTCCCTCCGGCCATCAAGTCGGGGTTGAGATTGCCGTCGTTGGCCTGTTTGGCCAGGCCCTTGACCGTCTTGGCCATTTCGCCGAGTGACATGGCCTGGGCGTTGTGCAGCACCGGCACCATCAGGCCGCGCGGCGTGTCGCAGGCAAAACCGACGTTGATCGCCGAATGCATGCGCAGGACGTTGTCCGCGAACTCCGCATTGAATTCGGGGTGTTTCTGCAGGGTCTTGATGACGGCGAACATGACCATGTCACCGATGTTGATATTGGCGAGCTTGAGGGCCTCGCCCTGATCCTTGATGCGCTGCCGCAGGGCCAGCAGGCCGGTGACGTCGGCTTCGGCATTGAGCGTGTACTGGGCCATGCTGCTCAGCGATTCGTGCAGGCGCTTGGCAATGATCTTGCGAATCTGCGGGAAGGGCTTCTCCGTAATCACGTCCGCTTTGGCAGTCGGGGCGGAGGAAGCAGCGGGGGCAGCGGGGGCAGCGGGGGTTTGCGCGGCTGGTGTGGCTTTGCCCATGTCTTCGGCGCGGATCATGCCGCTGACGCCAGTGCCGGCGGTGGGCGCGGCGACGCCGTCAGCGCGCAGGGCGGCGGCGGCGGGGCTCAGATGCGGGGCGCTGCGGAAGGCGTCGGCGACGTCCTTTTCCATGATGCGGCCATTGGCGCCGCTGCCAGCGATTTCCGGCAAGACAAAAGGATGCTCGGCGACGTATTTTTTTGCGCGGGGGCTCAGCGGTGCGTTGGCGACTGGCGTGGCAGGGGCGGCGGCGGCTGTGGCCGCTTCGGCGGGCGCGGGAGCGGCGGTGGCTGGCGCGGGGGCTGGCTCGGCGGCGGCAGGTGCTTTGCCGCCGGCGGGTGCGAGAGTGCTGGCGTCTTCGCCGGGGTTGCCGACGGCGAGAATATTCTGGAGCACGGGCACGAGATCGCCTTCCTGCCAGAAGAGTGCGAGGACGGTGCCTTCGGCGGTTGCTTCGATTTCGATGGCGGACTTGTCGGTTTCGACATCGCAGATGATGTCGCCGGTCTTGATGGCATCGCCGACTTTTACGCGCCATTTACTGAGCAGGCATTCTTCGACGGAGTTGCCGGCTTTGGGCATTACGATTGCATTTGCCATGGGTGTTGCTCCTGGTGGTTGCGTTGGTATGGGGGGAAGTAGTGTTGAGGTGTTTTATTGATCAGCGCGTGCTGTGCCGGCGTTGGCTTTGGCGGTGGCGTTTTTGCCGGCGACGATGACGCGGATGTCACGTTCTTCGAGTTCCTGGCGCGTTTTGGGGTCAATGGCGTCGGTGACCAGCACATCGAGGTGCCAGTCGGGGCCGCAGGTGACAAAGGAGCTGCAGCCAAGTTTGCTGCGGTCGGCAAGCAGGATGACCTGGCGGGCGCGTTCCATCACTCGGGTTTTGGTGTAGGCCTCGTTGGCGTCGGTCGTGCTCATGCCGTCGGTGGTGGTGAAGCCCATGGTGCCCATGAAGGCTTTGTCGACGACGATGTTCTTAAGGATGGGCGAGGACAGCGGCCCGACCAGCGTCCGGCTGATGGCGCGGAATTCGCCGCCAGTGAGAATGAGGCGGTGGGGGCTTTCCATCAGCTGTGCGGCGGCCATCAGGGAGTTGGTGACGATGGTGAGGGCCTTAAGGGAATCAAGCATGCGCGCGAGCATCAGCACCGTGCTGCCGCCGTCGAGAAAGATCGTGTCGTGGTCGTGGATGAGGGACAGCGCGGCGGCCGCGATGCGCTGCTTTTCAGTACTGAACTGCTCTTCCTTGTCGCTGAACAGTGGCTCGGGGCTGCTTTCCTGCTTGACGGCAGCGCCGCCGTGGACGCGCTCCAGGAGGCCGCGTTCGTGCATGGCCTGCAGGTCGCGGCGCACAGTCGCCTCGGACATGCCCAGGGCCTCGCTGATCGCCGACACCGTTACGACATCCGAGTCATGCAGGAGCTGCATGATGCGCTGTTCGCGCTCCGCTGTCAGCAGTTTGTGGCCATTGCCGCTCATGACGTCGCCCCTTTTTGCGTGGAGATGATTGAATTTGATTGAATATAAGGGCGGAATGCCAGAATTAAAGCCGTGTATGAAGTGCAGGTGATCATTTTTGATTGAAAACGGCGCGGGGAGGGAGGGAGAAGGGGAGTGGGTAGATGGGACGTATAGGACGTAGGGGACGTATAGGACGTAGGGGTGAGGACAAATAGGACAAATAGGACGATGAGGTGAATCATCCAGCAAAATCACGCGGCGCGGGGCAGCGAAATCATGGGGCAAGCGGCGTTAGTGGCTTGCAACACGGTGATTGTGGAGTACAGTAAGGGGCTTTTTCGTCTGGTTCAGTCGCCTCCGGGGCTCTTGCGCGCGAGTGCATAACAGGGTTTCGGACTCCGGCATGCCATAAGGTGCCTGCGGAGCGTATGGTAGCATGGGCGGCGTCAGTGAACAACCGGTGTGAAGAAGCGTGAAAGGATGACGATGAAAGGTCCCAAACACACACTCTGCCGTCGTATTGGTCAGTGCATCTGGGGTTTGCCGAATTGCCCGACCAACAGCCGCGTGATCAAGTCCCGCGAGGGCGGCGAATCGACGTCGACTCCCAAGGCCTATCCGGCCGGCCAGCACGGCCCGACCAAGCGCCGGAACAAGTTGTCGACCTATGGCGAATTGCTTTTGGAAAAACAGAAACTGCGCACGTTCTACAATCTGAGCGAGCATCAGCTGCAGTTTATCTATAAGAAGGCCAAGCAGGGCCAGGGCATCACTGGTGACAAGCTGCTGCGTCTTTTGGAAATGCGCCTGGTGACGGTTGTGTACCGTGGCGGCTTGACCAGCACGATTTTCGCGGCTCGTCAGGCTGTGTCGCATCGGCACATTCTGGTTGACGGCAAGATTGTCGATCGCGCCAGCTTTGTTGTCAAGCCCGGCCAGGTAGTGAGCATCAGCTCCGAGCGTTCGCCGATGCTGTCGACGATTGCCAAGGGCATCGACGCTCCGCTGCCGGCCTACCTGCAGAAGGACAAGGAAGAGTGCAAGGTAACGGTGACCCACGAGCCGCTGCCCGAGGAAATCAACAGCAACGTCACGATCTCCCGAGTCGTCGAGTACTACGCTCGCTAAGCTCCGGCAGAGAACGTTTGCGAATGATAAAGAGCTACGCGCCTGTGGTGCGTAGCTCTTTTTTGTGCGCGGGAGGGGGGGACAATGAAGGTGCTCAGCTGCTATTTCTGATCACTTCCATGGTGCCTGTGCAGGTTGGGTACGCTGAGCAGCCCCAAAACTCGCCCCGTCGTCCCTTTCGCATCCGCATGGGTTGACCACATTGTGGACAAGATGGCGTGTCATTGGCGCTGCCATGCTGCTGTTCTTGCTTGGCTTCGATACGTATTTTGGCCATGTGCTCATGAAAACCGCCTTCATCGCGGAAGTTTTCGCCGTGCCTCTGCAGAAGGCTGTCCAGCATATGTATTGCCCTGTTGATGATAATCAGCAGGGTATTGGCGGTGGCAATACTGTCGCCCGTATCGAGCCATGGCGCGAATTTGGCTTTTTGCGCGAGGATGTGCGCGCAGGAATCGTGGTTGAGGTCATCGCCAAAGGTTGCAGGATCGAAGCGCAGAGCGAAAACGGCGGACGCTGCAGGGGAAGAATGTGGCCATGGCACTTGGTTGTGATCCAAAAGCCAGGTGATGTAATCATCTCGCAGTTCGCAGAGACTCGCTCGGCCAACGTCAATGAGCTGAATTGCGGTCGAAATAGAAGTTTTCAGCCGTTCAGAGCCTTCAACGAGGTTTTTGACTCCAGAACGCGCAGCCTGAGTCATCTGGTCGTACTGTCTTCCACATGGATCGTTCGTGTGATTCAAGAACCGGCGACAAAAATTGAGCGTGGCAAGCTGGACGATGTTGGTCATGGTGTAGGCATCGAGCCGCCGGTATCCGCCGCATGAGTGGAAGATTGGTGTTGACATGATGCGGGCCTCGTCAAATGAAGCTGGTTTGTAGATAGCAGTCGAGGGCAGTCGATGGCGGTCGATAGCAGTCGATGGCAGTCGATAGCAGTCGATGGCGGTCGATAGCAGTCGATGGCGGTCGATAGCAGTCGATGGCGGTCGATAGCAGTCGATGGCAGTCGAGGGCAGTCGATGGCGGTCGATAGCAGTCGATGGCGGTCGATAGCGGTCGAGGGCAGTCGATGGCAGTCGATAGCGGTCGAGGGCAGTCGATAGCGGTCGATAGCAGTCGATAGCAGTCGATGGCAGTCGATGGCAGTCGATGGCAGTCGATGGCAGTCGATGGCAGTCGATGGCGGTCGATAGCAGTCGATGGCAGTCGATGGCGGTCGATAGCAGTCGATGGCGGTCGAGGGCGGTCGAGGGCGGTCGAGGGCGGTCGATAGCAGTCGAGGGCGGTCGATAGCAGTCGAGGGGGAGTATAACGCGGCAATAAAAGAATTCAATAAAAGAATTCAGTAAAAACTATTTATTGCTTTTAATGCAAGACTTGCGCCGTCATTGTTGCCTGGTCGAGCAGTTTTTGGATGACGGCGGTAATGGTATCGCTGGTGGCGTTGGGGTACAGGCAGGCGTGGTCGTGGGCATTTGCGGGGCTATGCCATTGGTAGTGGGCGTTGCTGGGGTTGAGGCGCAGACAGGCGTTGCCTTTTCGGGTGAAGAGCTCGGGATGTTGCCGTGCGGCCCAGAGGGTGGCGACGAGATCCCAACTGGGGCGGTGGAGGTTTTGCTTGCCGCGGTGCCAGATGCGGTAGGCGTCGTGAATGGGGTTGCCTGGCGGCTGGTCCGGCGGCGAGGTGAGGATGTCGCCGCCGTACCAGGAGACGGTGATGGGCGTGGGCCAGTCGGCAAGGGCGGCGGCGGCGTGGGCGGCATCCATGCGCCAGTTGAAGACTTCGGCGCCTTCGGGGAAGGGCGCGTTGGCCATGGTGACCAGCTCGCAGACTTTGCGTTTGACGAGTTCGCGGCCGGGCAGCGGGCTGTATTCGCAGGGGGCAGACGCCAGCAGAGCCGGCAGGAGCGACAGCAGGCCAACCGCGCAGACGATGACATTGTGGTCCTCGCTGGCGGCAAGAACGCGGCGGTAGAGGGCGATGGCATCAGACAGGCCAGGGATGTAGCCTGGCGTCAGGCCGTGCTGGCGGGCAATGAGCTCGTTATAGAAGGGGAAGGCCTTGGCGCGCAGCTGGTCGATGTACGCCGCGTAGGCGGCAGAGTTGGGGCAGTGGCAGTTGATGCCCACGGGGACGTCCTCCAGGCCGTAGGTGTTTAGCGCGGCGCGGGTGTAAGCGCCGGGCCATGGCGAGAGGACGTCGCAGATGACCGCGCCGAGGCGGATATGGCCCTGGCGGTGGCAGTGCATGGCGAGGGCGAGGGCGCCGGCGTCGTCGCAGTCGGTGTCCATGTCGGTGTCGAGGATGATAACGGGCGTCATGAGTGGCTTTCTTTATCCGCAGATTTCGCAGATTATCGCAGATTTTAGCGTCGTGTCTCGCACCGCCGCTGAGCGGCGTTGCCGAGCCACGCCGCCGGGGTGAGGAATGTTTTTTCTCACGCGAAGGCGCGAAGGCGCGAGGTGAATTCAGTAGCCGCACGGCATGCCGTGCGGCCGGTCTTGCCGCTGCGCGGCAATTCAGGCCGCCGGGAGGCAGGCTTTTTTACTCACGCGAAGGCGCGAGGTGAATTCTGTAGCCGCACGGCATGCCGTGCGGCCGGTGTCATTATTCGGCGGTGTAGGCTCGGATGCGGTATGAGAAGCTGTAGTGGCCGGGTTCGAGGCGGTACTGCTGGAGGGTATCGGGTCCGCAGGAGGCGCCGCCGAGGCCGCGTTGAGCGAAGTCGAGATTGAGGATGACTTCGTCGCGGGCTTCGAGTTCGTTGGTGTGGAATGCCTTGGTGAGGTCTTCGGCGCTGAAGTGGCTGGCGGAGGCTTCGAGGAGGCGGTTTTCGGCTTGGAAGAGCAGTGCGGCGTCGTTGGGGCCGGCTTCGAGGGCGAGCCAGCGGACGTCGGTTTTGTTGCCGTGTTCTTGTGGGAGGACGTATGGCAGGTACTGCTCGGTGACCGTGCCTTGATAGAGGCCGACCATGGTGCCGGCCTTGCGGTCGGCGTATGATTCGTGTGGGCCGCGTCCGAACCAGCTGAGTTGTTCAAGGGCGGGGGCGAGGGTCATGGTCACGCCGACGCGGGGGAGATCGGGGAAGGCCGGGCTGATGGTGATGAGGTTTTCGACCAGGATTTCGCCGTCGCCGAGGACCAGATAGCGGTGGACGTGGCTAGCCTGGTGTTCGGGGGTGGCGCCGACCCAGCGGTTGGTCAGCTCAATGACGACTGCGCAGTCGTCGAGGGCCTGGACATCGCAATGTGATTCTGCGCAGGTCAGGCGGTCGATGCCGGCTAAATGCCAGCGGCCGAGTGGCTTGTTGGCCTGTCCGGACCATGATTTGACGCCGTCGTTGTCGGTAGGGGCCCGCCAGAGATTCAGGCGCGGGCCGGCGAGAATCAGCGCTTTGTTCTGCCAGCTGAGTGAGGTGATTTTGGCGGCGGCGCGGTCGACGATGAGGGCGAAATGGCGGCCTTGGATCTGCACCTCGTTGCCGCTGCCCTTCTTGATGCTGAGCTTGGCGTAGGGTGCGGCGGGGCGGGCAGGCGGAGCGGAGAAGGGCATGGCGAATTGCTCCCAGGCGACGACGTGGCCGGCGGGGGCCCAGGGGCTGTCGGCGGCAGTGGTGAAACTGAGATTGAGGAAGCATTCTTCGCCGGGGAGGAGCTCGGGGATGGCCAAGTCGCTGAGGGTGATATCGGCGTTGGCTTGCGGGGCGATGGCGGGAATGGCCGCGTTGCCCTGTTGCAGACTGCGCTGGCCGGTGGTCAGTTCCCAGGACAGGATGAGATCGTCCAAGCCGGTGTACCAGCGTTTGTTGCGGATGCGCAAGCGCCCCTGATTGAGATTGACGGCGGTGACGGCGACGGGCTGGGCGAGCTTTTTGAATTCAAACATGGCGGGTTTGGGCGTGCGGTCGGGCAGGACCATGCCGTTGATGCAGAAGTTTTTGTCGTTGGGCGAATCGCCGAAGTCGCCGCCGTAGGCCCAGAATTCGCGGCCCTGGTCATCGCATTTGACGAGGCCTTGGTCGACCCAGTCCCAGATGAAGCCACCCTGGAGACCGTGGTATTTTTCGAAGGTGTCCCAGTATTCCTTGAGATTGCCGTTGCTATTGCCCATGGCGTGGGCGTATTCGCAGGAGATAAGTGGTCGGTGGTCCTTGGTGGTGGTGGCCCATTTGACGAGGTTGTCGATGGTGGGGTACATGGGGGAGATGACGTCGGTAGCGCGGGTGCCGATGCCGTCCGGCCAGCCGCAGTAGCCCTGGCGGCGCTGGGTGAGGACGCCTTCGCAGTGGATGAGGCGACTGGGGTCATAGCCGCGGATCCAGCCGGCCATGGCGTCCTGGTTGGCGCCGTAGCCGGTTTCATTGCCCAGCGACCAGAAGATGACGCAGGGGTGATTTTTGTCGCGCAGGACCATGCTCATGCCGCGGTCGAGGAAGGCGGCGGTCCAGCGGGGATCGTCGCAGAGATTGGCGTAGTAGTGATGGGCTTCGATATTGGCCTCGTCGATGACGTAGAGGCCGTACTCGTCACAGAGGTCGTAGAAATGCGGATCATTGGGGTAGTGGGAGGTGCGCACGGCGTTGAAATTGAATTGCTTGAGGAGTAGGACGTCCTGGAGCATGGTTTCGCGGGGGACGGTTTTGCCGAGGCGTTCGTGGAAGTCGTGGCGGTTGACGCCCTTGATCATGACGGGCTGGCCGTTGACCAGGAGTTGGCGGTCCTTGACTTCGATGCGGCGGAAGCCGAAGCGGGTGCTGGTGATATCAGTGCTGGTGCCATCGGGATCTTTGAGGGTGACGACGAGGGTATAGAGGGTGGGCGATTCGTCTGACCAGAGTTTGGGGTTGGCGACGCTGGTGGCCAGTTCGACGCGGTGGCCGCGGTTGCCGGCACCGATGCCGGTGGACATGGGCACTTCGCCCTGCAGGGGCTGTTCGAGGACGGGCTGCTGTTGTTCGTCATAGACCTGGGCGCTAACCGTCCAGCCTTTCACGGGCTGGTCGTTGAGGAAGCGGGCGCGGGTTTCGAGCTTGAGTTCGGCCTGCTGGCCGTTGGCGTCGGGGGTGCCGACGACGAAGACATCGGCGATTGACGCCGCCATGGGCGTGCAGTAGAGATACACCTCGCGGTGGATGCCGGCCATCCACCAGTGGTCCTGGTCTTCGATGAAGCTGGCGTCGGACCAACGGATGACTTTGACGGCGAGGGTATTGCTGCCGGCTTTCAGCCAGGGCGTGAGGTCGAATTCGGAGGGTGTGCGGCTGTCTTTGGCGAAGCCGGCCTCATGGCCATTGATGTAGACGTAGTAGGCGCTTTCGACGCCGCCGAAGTGGATTACGACGCGGCGCTGCTGCCAGGTTTTGGGCAGAGTGAAGCTGGTGCGGTAAAGCCCGGTGGGGTTTTCCGCCGGGACTTGCGGTGGGTAGTTGGTGAAGGGCATGACAATGTTGGTGTAGATGGGGCGGTCGTAGCCCTGGGTGGTCCAGTTGCCGGGGACGGCGATTTCGTCCCAGCTCGTGCAGCGGGTCGTGGGTTTCATGAAGGACTCGGTGTCCTTGCCTTCCGGGTCCGTGCAGTATCGGAAGCGCCACTGGCCATTGAGTGACAGGACCCACGGCGAGGCGGCGGGATCGCGGGCGAGTGCCTGGTCCTGGCTGGCGTAGGGAAACAGCGTTGCCCGTGCGGGCAGGCGGTTGATGGCGGTGATCTCGGGCGTTTCCCATGGTTTGGTGGCGGTGTGCAGCGTGTAGGTCATGCTTTCTCCTGGAATTCGCGGCTTCATCTATGGATACGGGTTGTATGCGACACTTACGATATAGCGAGGTGCTGCTGGAGCCAGCGGCGCAGGACGAAAATCATCCAGATGCGGCCCCATGGCACGTGTTTGCGTTCATAGCCCTGCCAGAGATCCTGGAGTGCCTGGCGGCGGAAGAGGCCGTCCTGCGCGGGGTGGAAGGCGTCGAGCAGCTCCGGCCGCAGGGCGTCTTGGAAATACTGGTCGAAGGGTAGGACGAAGCCCTGCTTGGGGCGCTTGACGCAGGCATCGGGCAGGCCGGTGCCGGCGGCGTGGACGAGGAGTGGCTTGGGTGGGGAACCGAGTTTATAACGGCTGGGGATGGCCAGCATGAGCTCGACCAAGTCCTGGTCGATGAGCGGGACGCGGACTTCGAGGCCGTGGGCCATGCTCATCTGGTCGCTGTCGCGCAGTAATGTCGAGAGCATGTAGCTGCGCAGTTCCCAGAAGGAGATGGCGTTGATGAGGTCATCGTCCGCGCGGCCGGCGAGCTGAGCGAAGCAGCGCTGCTCCCAGTCGCTGGTGCCGGCGCCGGCGGCGAGGAAGTCCGGGCAGAGCAGCGACTGTCGCAGTTCTGGGGAGAGAATCTGCCGGGTGAGGAAGGTGGCCGGGTAGGGATAGCTCGCGAGGCGGGCGAGTTTGCGCAGCTTTTCGGAATCACTGCGGGCCGCCAGCGCGGCGGTGGCGCGGGTGGGCATGGCCCGCAGGAAGTTTTGCCAGCGATGGAGCCGGCGGGGATTGCGAAAGGCCTGGTAGCCGACGAAGAGTTCGTCGCCGCCGACGCCGGAGAGGGCGACTTTGAGGCCGGCGCTGCGGGCGGCTTTGGCGACGAACCAGGTGTTCAGGCCGTCGATGCTGGGTTGGTCGAAGGCGTTGATGGCTGCGGGCAGATTGGCCTTGACCTCGTCGCCGCCGAGTTCGAGCTCGTGGTGGGTGAAGGCGTTGGCCTGGGCTGACAAGGCGGCGAAATGCCGTTCGTCGAAGCGTTTGTCGGCGAAGGCGAGGGTGAACGAGAAGAGATCATCGCTGGTGGCCTGGCGGAGGAGGGCGACGATGGCGGCGCTGTCGATGCCGCCGCTGAGGAAAGTGCCGAGTTTGACGTCGGCGACGCGCTGTGAGGCGACGGCGTGCTGGAGGGCCGCGTGGACTTTCTCGCGAATGTTGGAGAGGGCGTTGGCAGGCGGCGCGGTGGCGGTTGGTGGTGGCAGCCAGAACGCGTGCAAGTCGTGGCTATTGCCCTGGCAGCGCAGCGTGTGTCCCGGCGGGAGTGACTGCAGGCCACGAACGAGCGTAAAGGGCTCCTGGACGGCGCCGTAGGCGAGGAAGCTTTGCAGGCCATCGGGCGAGAGGGTGCCGGGCATGCCGGCGGCGAGGAGGGCGCGGACTTCGGAGGCGAAGAGCAGGGCGTCGTTGTGCCAACCGTAGTACAGCGGCTTGATGCCGAGGGGATCGCGGGCGATGACGAGCTCGCGGCGTTGGGCGTCCCACAGGGCGAAGGCGAACATGCCGCGGAGGCGGGAAATGGCGTCCATGCCCCATTGTGCGTAGGCTTTGAGGATCACTTCCGAGTCGGACTGGCTGCGGAACTGCTGGGAGCCTTGGAGGAGCTGGCGCAGTTCGCGAAAATTGTAGATTTCGCCGTTGAAGACGAGCCAGTTGCCGGTGTCGGGGTCGAGCATGGGCTGGCTGGCGGCGGCGCTAAGGTCGATAATGGCCAGGCGGCGGTGGCCGAGGACGACGGTGGGGCTGTCCGAGACGATCTCGCTGCCGGAGCCGTCGGGGCCACGGTGGGCCATGGCGCGGGTCATGGCCGCAACGGCGGCGCGGGCCTGGTCGGGCCCGGCCCCGGCGTGATTAGCCTGGAAGAAACCGGCGATGCCGCACATGATGCCGTCGTCCTGTCTGTTTGCGGTTTAGCGCCATTGCCAGCCGCAGCCGGCCACCCAGGCGGCGAGGCGGCTGTCGAGGATATCGCCGGCCTGTTGGCGTTCGCGGAGGAAGGCCGGTATGGCAGCGGGACTGCGGGGGATGACGGCAATGTCTTCGCCGTCGTCGAGCTGCTGTTGGTGCTGGGCGTTAGCGGGGTCGTTTTCGTCGACGTCCATGAAGACGGTAGTGACCAGCTCGCCGGTCATGCCGGCGGAGCTGCTGCCGGGGCCGGTGTCCCAGAGGACGCGGCCGTGGTAGCCGGTTTCCTCGTGGAGTTCGCGCCTGGCGGCCTCAGCGGGGCTTTCGCCGGCGTTGATGAGGCCGGCGGGGAATTCGATGACGAAGGCATTGACGGGCGGTCGGAACTGGCGGATGAAGAGGATGTCGCCGGCGGGGCGCAGGGTGGCGATAATGAGCACGGCCTGCTGCTGTTGCTGACGTTGTGCGGCTTCCCAGCAGCGCTCGCGGCCTTGCCGATCGGTGAAGCGGACATTCTCCAGGCGGAGAAAGCGTCCGGCGGCGACGACATCGGCGCTCAGGCAGCGGGGCTCCAGCTGGCGACGGTCCGATTTAGCCATATTAGTAGGTCACGACCAGGGCCATGATTTCGAGAGTTTCCTCGCCGATGCATTCGACGCCGTGGCTTTTGCCGAGGCCGGTGAGGACGGCGTCACCGACATGGATATCGCGGACGACGCCGTCGTCGGTGACTCTGCCGTTGCCTTTGAGGACGATGTAGACTTCGTCTTCGCCGGTGTGGTCATGGAGGCCGATGCTGGCGCCGGGCGGGATGATGAGTTTTGCGCAGACGCGGATGTGCTGGCCGCCGAATTCGGCTTTGCTGAAGTAGTGCTGGAGGGTGACGCTGCCTTTGCCGCCCTTCATATTTTCGCGGGTTTCGGAGACGAAGCTGTTGTTGTCTTTGATCATGGTGGTGGTGATTTCCTGCTGTTGGGTTGCTTGGTTGGGGCTATGGTCAGCGGCCGGCGTGATGATCGTCGTGTTGGTCGTTGTGACCGGCGACGAGCGGGCTGATCCTGAGTTTGACGACGCGGCGGGGATTGGCCTCGACGATATCGGCGGCGAGAACGCCGGTGTTGACGGCTTCGCCCTGTTTGGGAATGCGGCCGAGGAAGGTCGATAGATAGCCGCCGAGGGTGTCGTAGTCTTCTTCCTCGGAGATGTCGACATCAAGCAGCTCGTTGACTTCGCAGATGGGTATGCGGCCATCGACGACGAAACTGCCATCGGGCTGGGTCTGGACTTCGAGCAGCTCGTCCTCGTCGTCATATTCATCCTGGATGTCGCCGACGATTTCTTCGAGGATATCTTCGAAGGTGACGATGCCGGCGGTGCCGCCGTATTCGTCGAGGACGATGGCGAAGTGGTTGGTGCTCTGGCGGAATTCCTCCAGGAGGTCGCCGATATTTTTGGTTTCGGGAATGAACACGGGCGGGTGGGCGAGGTCCTGTAGGCTCTTGACCTGCTTGAGGCGTTCTTCATCGAGGAGGTCTTTGGCGTAGAGGATGCCGAGGACGTGATCAATGCTGTTGCGGTAGAGTGGCAGGCGGCTGTGCCCGGAGGAGACGATGGCCTTGCGGACATCGGCGATGCTGGAATTTTCCTCAACGCCGTCGACATCGACGCGTGGCGTCATGATTTCGTGGACGAACGTCTGGTCAAGGGCGAAGGCGCCGAGGATCATGCGGCGTTCGTCTTCCTGGATGGTTTCGCCGCCACCGTCGCCGCCGCGGGCGGCTTCGATGAGTGAGAGGATTTCGTCTTCGGCGGTGGGCACGGAGTCATTTTCCTTGTCGCCCTGTTGTTTTTCGCGGGCGAGTCTGGCGGCGGCGGCCATGGGTATGGTCAGTGGCGCCAGCAGCCAGGCGCAGAGGCGGAGGCACGGCAGGTACTGGCTGAGCAGTCGTGCGGACCATGCCAGGGAGAGCTGCTGGGAGGCCAATTCGCAGAGTCCGTAGCCAATGGCGAGGGCGCCCAGGGGCCTGACGAATGCCCAGAGGTCGTGGAGCTGACCGTCGCCGCTGTTGCTGCTATGGTCCAGGAAGAAATGGAAGGCGACAACGCCAAGGATGACCAGCAGCCGTCCCGCATAGCGCCACTCATCGCGCACGGGCAATTGCTGCCCGAGCGATTCGGCGAGGTCCTCGTTGATATCTTCGAGCTTGCGCAGTCTGCCGCCGCTCATTTTTGCCAGTTCGAGGCCGGAGACAAAGAGCCATGCTGTCAGCAGGAAGGTCGCGCCTGCGAGGGCGAGCCATAAATTCGGGTCCATACACACTTTCTTGGTTAGTGATGCGGTTCAACCGCCACCAGGGCGGAAAGGGACAATCTACATTGGTCAGAAAAAACGTTCAAGATCAAAGCGTTGAGAGAGAGCATCCATCACGCGTTTCTCTGCGGCGCGCATGGCACGGCGGGCGGCGGGCGTTTGGTCGTCTTCACCAGAAAGATGGAGCATGCCGTGGACGATGTACAGCACGAGTTCCCGGGACGGATTGCCACCGTGGGCGCCGACGTACTCGACGGCGACGGCTGGGCAGACGTCGATTTCGGCGATGACGAGCTCGTCGTCATCCGTGATGGCGGGGGCGCTGGGGCGGGCGTCCTGGCGAAGGTCGAAGGTAAGAACGTCGGTGGGGCCGTGGTGATTGAGGAAGGCTTCGTTGAGTTCGGCCATGTGTTTCTTGCCGAGAAGACACACCGCGATAACGCCGCACTCGTGTTCAAGACCGGCCAGCGTAGCCGCGGCTTTGAGCACCGTCAACAGCTGCCGGCGACGGCGCAGGGCGGGCCGTCCCGCTTCTTTGGCTAGGCTGATGCTCATCACGGCGTCTCCGTGGACGGGCCGCTGTCACCTGTCGCCGTCGCCGTGGCTGGCGTGGCTGGCGTGGCTGTGGGTGCTGGCCGTTTTTGGGTTTCGTTAGGTGCTGGCGTCGTTTCCTTTGGGGGGTATTCGGGGCGTTCGTGGTAGATATTGCAGAGGGTCTGGACGATCTGGTCGCGGATTTTCATGAAATCGGCGAGGGTGAGAGGCGCGGCATCGAACTGATGTGCCTGGAGTTTGGCGAAGAGGAGTTCATTGACGCGTTCGCCGATGCGGGCGCCGCCGACTTTGGCGCTACCCTGGTTACTGAACAGTGAGCGCATGGCGGCTTCACAGGTGTCGGCGATTTCGACGATGACGACTTCGGGGCGCTGGGGGCGTGGCCCGTCGTAACGGAAGTCGTTGATATCCGGTGCTTTGCTGCTGTTTTTCTTGGCGATTTGTTCGGCACGCTGGAAGAAGTAGGCGATGACGCTATCGCCGTGGTGTTGGGCGATTGCTTCGCGGATAGGCCGGTTGAGGCGATATTTGCGAGCGAGTTCGACGCCGTAGCGGACGTGTTCACGGAGGATGCGGCTGCTTTCCTCGGGGGGGAGTTGGTCATGGGGGTTGGGGATGTCGCCGTGCTGGTTTTCGGCGAAGTAATCTGGCGCGTAGAGTTTGCCGATGTCGTGGAAGTAGGCGCAGACCTCGGCGAGTGCTGGGTTGGCGCCGATGGCCTTGGCGGCGTCGGTGGCTAGCCTGGCGACATTGAGGCTGTGTTCGTAGGTTCCGGGCGCTTCGTTGCGGAGGCGTTCAAGGAGTGGGTGATCGCGGTCGTTGAGTTCGCCCAGGGATGACGGCGTGGTCACATCGAAGAGCCGTTCCAGGATGCTGGGCAGGAGGAAAAGGGCGACGACCACGATAAGGCCATTGAGCAGAGCCAGCGCCAGCAGTTTCGGGCCGTAGTCGCCAATGCCGCTCCAGATCCAGGGCATGTCCTGATACCAGGCGAAGAACAGGCAGAGGGCGAGCACAGCGGCGTCAACGCCGAGGCCGCCCCACATGAAGCGGTAGCGTTTGTTGACGTTGTGGAACAGCAGCAGGCCGACCATGGCGACGAGGAAACAGTTGATGCTGAGCAGGTAGGGCTGATTGCTCGGCAGCAGCAGTGCGGTGAGGGCAGAGAGCAGGACGGTCAGGCAAAGGCCGATGCGCATGCCCATGAGATAGGCCGCCAGGGCCGGGGCCAGCGCCAAGGGAATGAGTGCCAGCAAGTGCAGGCTGTTGCCGTAAATGAGATTGCCGTGGAGCCACTGGCCGCCCACCAGCAATGCGAGGTGCAGGCCGGCACAGAGACTGCAGAGGACAATGCGCTCCGAGCGATGGAAAAAATCAGGCTTGAGACTGTGGATGCTCAGGCCAAAGCAGAACAGCAAGAGGCCGCAGAGAAGCGCTGTCTGGTAGATGGGCAAGAGCCTGCGACTGAGGCGATTCTGTTGTTGGAGGGAGAGATTGTGTGCCTGCAGCTTGGTGGCGATCTCGGCGCTGATGACAGTGCCTTTGCGGACGAGCAGCTCGTCAGGAAAGACCTGGATGAGGTCGCCGGGGAGCTCGCGGGTGACGGCGATGGCGTTGGTGCCGGCGTCGAGTTGGGCGGCGCCACCTTTGCCGTTGAGTTTTTTGTTGCTCGCAATGACCGCTGGCGAGTAGTAGAAGCCGCGTTCGGCGTAGACATCGCGGTTGGCAACGGTGCCGACCAGTGTTTCGGCGCTGTCGAGTTCGTCGCCGGGCGCATAGAGCGTACGCGGGATGCGTCCGTAAAGCAGGCTTAGGTAGCACAGCGCCCAAAGGAGCAGAAAGCAGGTCAGGGTTTCGGTGGTTTTGAACCGGCTTTTGCTCTGGGTGGCCTGGGTGCGTGGCAGGGGCCTCGGCAGCGGATCAGGAGGCTCCTGTTCTGCAGGTGATGCTATCTGCTGTTCACTCATGGCGGCTGTTCATTTGGCTATGCGGCGCAGGCCGCGATGGGGCGTTGTCATGCCGGACGGGGGTGGCGGGCGTTGTTATCCGTTGCCGGCCGGCATGGCGAGGTGGTGGCTTACATGGCCTTGAAAAGGACGGCGGCGTTGTGGCCGCCAAAGCCCAGGCTGACATTCAGGGCCACCTTCAAGGGTAGTTCCCGGCACTGGTTGGGCGTGTAATTGAGATCGCAGTCCGGGTCGGGCGTCTGGTAGTTCATGGTACCGGGAATGACGCCATTTTTCAGTGCCAAGGCACAGACGACGGATTCAAAGCCGCCGGCGGCGCCGAGCATGTGTCCGGTCATGGACTTGGTGCTGCTGATGGCGACGCGGTAGGCGTGCTCGCCCAAGGCCCGTTTGAGAGCGAGGGTCTCGACCTTGTCGTTCAGGGGCGTCGAGGTGCCGTGGGCGTTGACGTAGTCCAGGGCGCTGATGGGCAACTCAGCGCAGGTGAAGGCGTTGCAGATTGCTCGGGCGGCGCCGAGGCCCTCGCTGTGTGGCGCCGTGATGTGGAAAGCGTCACCGCTGAGGCCATAGCCGATCACCTCGGCTAGGGCGGTCGCGCCGCGCCTGGCGGCGTGTTCGGCATCTTCGAGGACGAGGATGCCGGCGCCTTCGGCGGGTACGAAGCCGTCGCGGTCGCGGTCAAACGGCCTGCTGGCGTGGGTGGGGTCGTCATTGCGCTCGGAAAGGGCGTGCATGGACGAGAAGCTTGCCTGCCCAATTGGGGTGATGCCGGCTTCGGTGCCGCCGGCGAGAATGACATCGGCGTCCCCGCGGCGGATCATCCAGAAGGCCTCGCCGATGGAGTGTAGGCCGGAGGCGCAGGCGCTGACCAAGCCGAAGTTGGGCCCCTGGAACTGGTAGCGGATGGCCAGATAGCCGGCGGCCATATCGGAGATCATCATGGGTACGGTCAGGGGTGAAACGCGGCCCGGCCCTTTGTCTAGGAGATTTTGAATTTGTTGGGACAGCGTGCCCAGCCCGCCAATGCCCGAGGACACCATCACGCCGATACGCTCGGGGTTGACGCCGTGTTCAGAGCCGCTGATGCCGGCCTGATTGACTGCCTGGTCGGCGGCGGCAACTGCGAAATGGCAGAACATGTCGAGGCGTTTGGCTTCCTTCGGATCGAGCAGGGCATCGGTAGAGAAGTTCTTGACTTCGCCGCCAATGCGGCAGCGGAAGCCCGTTGTGTCGAAGCGGGTCAAGGCGCCAATGCCGGAGTTGCCGGCAAGCAGTTTTTCCCAGTTTTCCTGGACGGTATTGCCCAGGGGGGACACTGCACCGGTACCGGTGATGACGACGCGTTTATATGGGGTCATGACTGGCCTCACTACTAAAGGGTTGCTTGCGGCGCAGGTTGGGCTCGATCGTCTGCACCGGCGCTACTGCCGGCAACATGGATTGCGGCCGGGTGCGCCATAACATAACTCGCGAATCGCATTTTGGTACTGCGCCGGCCAGGCTGGCGACCTGACTGCGGCAGGCCGGCTGCCAGCAGCGCGCGGCGCCTTGATACAAGTAAGGCCACATTCACTGGTGAACGTGGCCCTTCAGCGCTTCCCGGCTATTTCAGCAGCTAGTAATACGAAGCAGTCCCCCCTACTGAAAGAGCGCAGTGAAAAGCTGTCAGCAAGTGCAATACTCAGGCGCCGGTGCCGAGTTTGCCCTCGACGTATTTGATGGCGTCGCCAACGGTGGTCAGCATTTCGGCCTCTTCGTCCGGAATTTCCATGCCGAATTCTTCTTCGAGCGCCATCACCAGTTCGACCGTGTCGAGGGAGTCGGCGGCGAGGTCTTCAATGAATTTGGCTTCGGGCTTGACATCTTCTTCACGGACGTTCAGTTGGTCGACGATGATTTTGATGACGCGTTCGCTGTTTGTTGCCATGTTGTTTTCTCCAAGACGTTATGAAGTAGTAGAAACAAGATTTTTTGACACGTTTACGCGGTAGTTTTGACGCGTGGGGTTGCCTAAAAGGGGCCTTGGCGACGGCTCATTTTGGGCAGAAAAAACGAAGCAATACTATAGCATGGAAGCGGAGAATAGCAAGGTTATTTCACATAACCAAGCCACCATCAACGCATAAGACCTGGCCGGTGATATAGTCCGCGCCCTTGCTGGCGAAGAAGGTGACGGCGGCCGCGATGTCTTCGGCTTTGCCGGTGCGGCCAAGGGGGATCTGCTTGAGCAGCGCCTCGCGCTGTTCGGGGGGCAGTTCGGCGGTCATAGCGGTATCGATGAAACCCGGGGCGATGACATTGACGGTGATGGAGCGGGAGGCGAGTTCCTTGGCCATGCTTTTGCTGAAGCCGATAATGCCGGCCTTGGCGGCGGCGTAGTTGGCCTGGCCGGCGTTGCCAGTGATGCCGATGACGGATGAGATGTTGACGATGCGCCCGTAGTGGGCCTTCATCATGGGGCGGACAACGGCTTTCACGCAGTTGTAGACGCCCTTGAGGTTTACGGCGAGGACTTGGTCCCAGTCCTCTTCACGCATGCGCAGCAGCAGGTTGTCGCGGGTGATGCCGGCGTTATTGACCAGGATGTCGACGCGGCCAAAGTCGCTGACGATCTGCTTGCAGCAGTCTTCGACGGCCTGGTAGTCGGCGACGTTGAGGGCGTAGGGTCTGGCGCAGCCGGGGCGCAGCTGGCAGAGTTCGGCGGCGACGCTTTCGGAGCCAGTGCTGGTCGTGCTGATGACGGCGATGCTGGCGCCCTTGGCGGCGAGTTGTTCGGCGACGGCCTTGCCGATGCCGCGGCTGGCGCCGGTGACGATGGCGACTTGTCCTTGCAATTCGTTCATGGGGTATCTCCGCTGCTAGAGGTTGAACTGGCGTTTAGGGTGCGAGCAGGGCGCAGGCGGCGTCGAGGCTCTTGTCACTGTTGACGCTGGCGACGGGGTAGGCGCGGTTGCTGCGGCGCAGGAAGCCGCTGAGCACGGCGCCGGGCCCGAATTCGAGTGCGAGGTCGGCGTGCTGTTGGATGAGTTGGGAGCATTCATCCCAGCGGACGCTGCCGCTGATCTGGCGGCAGAGATTGGTGCGGATAGCGTCTGGAGCGCTGACCAGGGCGCCACAGACATTTTGTGCGACCAGGCAGGACGGGGCCTGCAAGACCGTGTTGGCTAAGACCTTGGCGAAGGGCTCGCAGGCTGGTGCCATGAGGCGCGAGTGGTAGGCGCCGGCGACCTGCAGGGCGACCACGCGGTAGCCCGCCGCGGCGAGCTTTGCCATCGCCTGTTGCAGGGGGGCGACCGCGCCGCTGATGACGATCTGTCCCGGGCAGTTGTAATTGGCGACGTCGACGTCGCAGTCGGCGCAGGTCTTTTCGATGACGTCGCGTTCGCCGCCGATAATGGCGGCCATGCCGCCCTGGCTTTGCTGGCAGGCCAGGTCCATGAGGCGGCCGCGTTCGGCGACAACCTTAAGCACATCGGCGAAGGCGAAGACGCCGGCGGCGTAGAGCGCGGCGAATTCGCCGAGACTGAGGCCGGCGCAGATATCCGCCTTGACGGCGACGCGTTCCTGCAGGGCTGCGAGCGCGGCGAGAGACATGGTGAGAATGGCCGGCTGGCAGTTGGCGCAGGCAGTGAGATCGTCTGTGCTGCCCTGGAAGCAGAGTGTCGAGATGGCGCGGCCGAGGGCCTCGTCGGCCTGGTCGAAGATCGCGCGGGCGGCTTTTGACGCGTCATAGAGATCGCGGCCCATGCCTGGGGTTTGGGCGCCCTGGCCGGCGAACATGAAGGCGATGCGTTTTGGGGGCATGGGATATGCTCCTTGTGCTGGTGCCGGCGAGGTTAGCGCTGCTGCGCGAGCCGGGCGGTGGCGTGTCGCGAGCCCCTTGCCGCGTGTAGGCGTGCTTCTGGAACGATGCGGGGGGGGCTCAGGAGTTGTTGGGCATCGCTTTGATACGTTCAGCGATGGTCTCGTTGACGCGCAGGCGCACGAAATCGCCGGCGGAACGAATGCCGTTGCGGACGGCTTTGGCGTTGGAGATGCCATGGCCGATGATGCAGACACCGGCGACACCGAGCAGCGGTGCGCCGCCGACCTCGGCGTAGTCCGTCCGTTTTTTCAATTCCATGAAAGCGCCTTTGGCCATGAGGGCGCCGATTTTCCAGCGCAGTTTTTGCATGATCTGTTGTTTGACCATGTGGCCGAGGGCGACTGCGATTTGTTCGCAGCTTTTGAGCACGACGTTGCCGACGAAGCCATCGCAGATGACGACGTCGACGGCGCCGGAAAAGAGGTCATGGCCTTCGACGTTGCCGACGAAGTTGAGGTTTTTGGCCTCGCTGAGGAGCTGGAAGGCCGCCTGGGTGAGCTTGTTGCCTTTGCCTTCCTCGGTGCCATTGCAGAGCAGGCCGACGCGGGGATTCTTGTGGTGCAGAATAGTCTGGGAGTAGATGCTGCCCATGACTGCGTAGTGAAGGAGATTGAGGGGCGTGCAGTCGACGGTGGCACCGGCGTCCAGGAGCAGGAAGTGTCCTTTTTCGGTGGGGAACACCGTGGCGATGCCTGGGCGTTCGATGCCGGGTATCATGGACCACTTGAAGTAGGCTGCGGCCACGGCCGCGCCGGTGTTGCCCGCGCTGAAGACTGCCGCCGCTTTTTTCTGGCGGACGAGGTTCATGGCCACGTTGATGGACGCGTCACGCTTGCGGCGCACGGCCGACACGGGGTGTTCGCCCATATCGACGACCTGGCTAGCCGGGACGAGTTCCAGGCGTTTGTCGCCCCACTTGCCGATGCGACGCAGTTCCGTTTCGATTGGTTTGGGGTCGCCGACCAGGTGCAGGTGGTATTTGTCCCCAAAGAGATCCAGGGCTTCGCCGACGCCTTCGACGATGGCCGCCGGGGCGAAGTCCCCGCCCATAATATCCACGGCGATATGTATGGTGTTCATGTGTGGACTTGCCCCTATACGAAGCGGTCATCCCGAAGGATGACCGTTGGCGATGTGATGCTACTGATTGTGCCGCAGTGGTACGTCATGACGGTGCACAGTTGCTGTGACGTCGGCGTTGGGCGACAATCAAGCCTGTTTGTTGGCGACGGTGATGACCTGCTTGCCGTCGTAGCTGCCGCATTTTTTGCAGACGCGGTGGGGGAGGCATGCTTTGCCGCAGACGGTGCAGAGGGTCACTTGCACGCCTTCATATCTGTTTGCCGCTTTGCGGATACGAACAACGCGTTTGCTGACTTTGCTTTGTTGAACAGCCATGGTCCTTACACTCCAACTGAAAAGATGAAACGAATACAAACTATGCGAAAGAAAACTTACAGTTTCAGGTTGTCCAGCGCGCTCCAGGGGTTTGGGCCCTTGGCGGCGTTCGCCTTTTTATCCCCGCAGCGGCAGGGGGCCTGGTTGAGGTTCTGGCCGCAGCCGGGGCAGATGCCCTGGCAGGATTCGCTGCAGAGATAACGATGCGGAAAAACGACTAATATATCCTCGCGGATATCCGCAGTCAAATCCAGCACTTGGCCGATGACGTTCTTGTAGCGGTGGCAGACGTCGTCCGTGGCGACGGCGAGGTCGCCGATGCCGTCGCAGCGATCGCAGACGCAGCCAATGACGGCGTGTAGTTTGCCGGTGACGAGGACGTCCGGGCCCAGTGGCGTGAGTTTGAGCTCATAGAAGAGCGGCTGGGGGTAGGAGAAGCGCTCGTCGGCGTCAATATCGACGGCGGCAAAAGGCACGCTGCCCTTGAGGGTGACGCCTTCGCTGGGCAGATTGGTAACCTGGTATGTCAGAACGGCTGTCTCGCCCATGGCGCGGGTGCTCCGTTGGCAGAAAACTGATTGGGGCGCGGAAAAAACGCCGGGGTGCTGGCTCGCGGCAAGTGAGAAAGTGCTGCTCAGCGGGCGTTGTCCAAAACATCAATATAATTCTAAGGTGTGGAAAGGGCAATTTTCTTTGTTGCTGCAACCGGCGGGGGGGTAATCGGTCAGCCATTGATAATGGCGGCCAGGCATGCCGCCGATGTCAATCCCAGGTAAGCAAGTGAGTTCCATTGCCTCTTTGGCCCCAGTCAGCTTCGCCGACTGGGGCCAAAGAGGCCGAGGAACACGAACATGGTCGCCGTTGTACCCAGGGCGGCGCACGCTTTCAGCGTGCTTGCCCTGGGCTGGTATGTTTCGCGCTTTCAGCGCTTCTGCCGCTTCGCGGCCAGGGAAACGGGCGCGTTTGACTCAGCCAGAAGCTCTATGGCTCAATTCTCAATGGGTGACCGATTACGTGAAAATGCGGTGAATCGTTCCGGCGGAACTGGAATTTTCCTATACAAGAGATTATATTTAAGACTTCCTTGAAGGCCACATGGTAGTCCAGTGTCCGCGAGTGAATGATACTCTGCCAGGCCAATCACCCGAACCACAAAGAAGGAATAGACGTAACATGCAAATGACTGACATCAAGAATGTCGAACTGAAGTCGTGGCTGCAGAAGTGGGTGGATCTGACCACACCGGACGCCGTGGTGATTTGCGATGGTTCGCAGAAGCAGAATGACGAGCTTTGCAACCAGATGGTCAAATCTGGCACCTTCATCAAACTGAACAATCCGCCGAATTCCTATCTTTGCCGTTCGGATCCAGACGATGTGGCCCGTGTTGAAGAGCGCACCTACATCTGTTCCGAGAAGCAGGAAGATGCGGGTCCGACGAATCACTGGCGTGCTCCTGCCGACATGCGGGCTGAGTTTGACGTTCTCTTCAAGGGCTGCATGAAGGGCCGGACCTTGTATGTCATTCCCTTCAGCATGGGCCCGGTGGAGTCCCCGATCGCGAAGTTTGGCGTGGAATTGACGGACAGTGCCTACGTCGTGGTGAACATGAGCATCATGACCCGCGTGAGCGACACGATTATCGGCAAGATTGACGCCGGCGCGCCGTTTGTGAAGTGCGTGCATTCGGTGGGCATGCCGCTTGAGGACGCCAAAGCCGACCTGCCGTGGCCGAGTGCCCCGATGGAGAAGAAGTACATCACGCACTTCCCGGAGACTCGCGAGATCATTTCCTTTGGTTCTGGTTACGGCGGCAACGCGTTGCTGGGCAAGAAGTGCTTTGCGCTGCGTATCGCCTCGGTGCAGGCTCATGACGAAGGCTGGATGGCCGAGCACATGCTGATTCTGAAGTTGACCAACCCGGCTGGCAAAGTCAAGTTTGTCGGCGCGGCGTTCCCGAGTGCCTGTGGTAAGACCAACCTGGCTATGATGGAACCGACGATTCCCGGCTGGAAGGTCGAGACCATCGGTGACGACATTGCCTGGATGAAGTTTGGTGAAGACGGCCAGCTCTATGCGATCAACCCGGAAGCGGGCTTCTTTGGTGTGGCGCCTGGCACCTCGATGCACTCCAATCCCAATGCGATGCGCACCATCAACGCCGGCAATTCGATTTTCACCAACTGCGCCATCACCCTGGACGGCAAAGTCTGGTGGGAAGATCACGACGACAGTCCCAGCGAGCTGGTTGACTGGGTTCGCCGTCCCTGGACGCCTGCTTGTGGCCGCAAGGGCGCTCACCCCAACGCGCGTTTCACGTCGCCTGCTCGTCAGTGCCCGGTGATTGCGTCGGAATGGGAAGATCCCAAGGGCGTGCCGATCAGCGCGTTCCTGTTTGGTGGTCGCCGCAAGACGGTTGTGCCGCTGGTGAACGAAGCCAAGAGCTGGGAACACGGCGTGTTCATGGGCGCGACCATGGCCTCCGAGATGACCGCCGCCGCCCGTGGTGGTGCTGGCCAGCTGCGTTTCGATCCCTTCGCCATGCTGCCCTTCTGCGGCTACCACATGGGCGACTACTTCAAGCACTGGCTGAACATCGGCAACAAGCCTGGTGCGAAGCTCCCGAAGATCTTCTATGTGAACTGGTTCCGCCGCGGTGCTGACGGCCATTTCATGTGGCCGGGCTTTGGCGACAACAGCCGCGTTCTGGAGTGGATCTTCAACCGCTGCGACAACGCTGTCAGCGCGAAAGAGACCGCCATTGGCCTGCTGCCCGACCCGAAGACCTTCGACCTGAAGGGCCTCAATATGCCACAGGCTGACATTGACGAGCTTTTCGGCGTCGACGTCGAAGGCTGGAAGGCCGTTCTGCCCCAGATGGAAGAGCATTTCGCCAAGTTCGGCGATCGTCTTCCCGCGGAACTGCCCAAGCAGCTCAACGAGCTGAAGAAGCGCCTTGGCTAATCGTCTTTGGACGACGCTGAGAGTATTCCAGGCGGCTGGTCGGTTTTTGGCTGACCAGCCGCCGTCGCTTTTCCGACGGGCGGCGGCGAAACCTGACCTGCTACCGCTGACTCTGCAAAAAATAACTTGCGCTGGCGGCCACGGCACTGACCCGATAGAGCGGCGGTGACCGGCACAAAGCCCCAACGCATAACTACAGCCTACAAAAAAAACACCTCGGAACGGCAGTGGCGGCAATGCCTCCGGCGCACGGACCGGGCCTGGACAGCAAACAATGGAAAAACGAGAACAACAGATTGCCTTATTGATGGATTTTGAGAATTTGGTGATCGGGCTTGAGAACAACGAGCCGGATGTCGAACGGCCTTTTGCGATGGATGACATCATTCGTTTTCTGGAGCAGCACTACGGTCGGGTGGTGTATCGGAAGGCCTTTGCGGATTGGAGCAACTCGAAGTTTCGCAAGTACGGGCAGGATTTGATGCGGTCGGGCGTGGAGATGCAGCACGTCGTCCGCGTCGGCTACAACGCCAAGAGCACCGCGGATACTTTTCTGGTCTTGCAAGCGATGGACTGCGTCCTGCACTATCCGGCCATTGACATGTATGTGCTGGTGACGGGCGATGCGGACTTTCTGCCCTTGATCAGCCGCTTGAAGGCCACCGGCCGCAAGGTCGTCGGGCTGGGCACGGAAGGGACCATCGCCAATACCCTCATCCAAAATTGCGACGAATACATCTACTACGGCAGCGATGGCCTGCGCCTGCAGGCGAAGACCCTGTTGGACAAGACGCCCGTGATCAACGCCTTACGCAAGATCCTCGGTAGCCGCGATTGCTCACTGCCGGCCTTGACCGAGCAGCTGACGCGGCAGTTGCCGGACTTTTCGCCGGCCGCCTACGGCAATCACGACATGGAGGATTTTCTGCGCAGTATTGCGCCTTTTGTCAAGCTTGTCCCGATGGGCGATGGCCTGCGGGTGCAGTGGGTCGCCAGCCGCAAAGCGGTCGGTCGGCAGCCATCGGCGCAGGCGTTGGAGGACTATTTGCGGGCGACGCGCTGGTTTATTCTCGACAGCGCCACCCGCGACCGCGTGCTGCATGACATCTACACCGCCTTGGCGGATAAGAACGCCGTGTTTCTTGGCGAGGAACTGCGCAACGGCATGGATCCCGGACATGATATCGACGACCGGACCTGGTACGGGACGATTTTGTCCTTGCTCTACGGGTCCTGCCTTTGGGAGAATCCCGATACGGCTGACGAGGCCATGCAGCAACGGCAGCTGTGCCTGCATCGCAGCGTCCGCAATGAGGAGGACTTTCTCCTGCGCTATTATGCTAGTTTGTTCCACAAGGCCTTCACCGAGCGCCCAGAGCTCACGGCGCAGGCCATGGCCGAGTTGATGCATCCCGACGATGTCGCCGGCCATCTGGACTTTTATGAGCAGGTCCTGCAGGCGTTGAAGAGCCGCCGCTGAAACGCGCAGGAGGACTGGACCATGACCGAGCAACTCACGAGACCATGGCGGCATCTGCGCTGCAGCTGCGATCTGGACAATGTTGCGCGGCTGCATGAGCGTCTGCGGGAGGCCTTGCAGGCCGTGGCGACGGCCTATTGGGACGCCACCGGCGAAGAGCTGGTGGTGACCTCGGCCTGGCGTAGCCTGCGCCATTGTGCGGCGCTGATGGCTGGATTTAGCCGCGAGCAGCTCGAAGGCATGTACTGCCGTAATGGCTATCCGGATTACATTCGCGAGCTGGTCGCCACCCGTGAACGCCAAGGCGGCGCGCTGAGTGAAGAAGATGCCTATCGGATTTTGTGTCAGCGGCAGGAGGGTTATATTTCCCGCCACTTGACGGGCGGCGCGGTGGATATCGCCCGTCCCGGCCGCGATTTGCCTTTTTTACTGGCGCTTTTGGCGCAGCATGGTTTTCAGACGCTGGACGAAGAGGTGTTTGGGCTGTCCTGCATTCATGCGTCACATCACGATGTCCCGACTGCGATAGTGCGGGAGTAGCCCCGGAGCCATTGGCTGCCGGTTGCCTGAAGCGGCATGAACGCCGCCGGCGCAACCGGCAAAATCAGAAAGAAGATCATGAGCACAGAATTGACGACCAGCGTCCAGAAGACCAGCTACTGCCTCGGCTTGGATGTCGGCATGTCCATGAAACGCCTGCCGATCGAACTCGATACCGATGCGTTGCTGGCCGGCATGCTCGACATGCTCAAGGACACGCCGCCAAAAGTGAGCCGCGAGGAATTCAGCCAGCTGATGGAAGAGCTGCAGAAGACTCTCAAGAGCAAGCAGGAGTCCGCAGCCAAGGACGCCGGCGCCGGCAATGTCGCCGCTGGCGCTGCCTACATGGCCGAGAATGCCAAGAAGGACGGCGTGACCGTGACGGCCAGCGGCCTGCAGGTCGAGATCATCGAAGCGGGCGCTGGCGCGCAGCCGCAGGCGACGGACACTGTCCGCGTCCATTACAGTGGCAAGCTGCTCAACGGGCAGGAATTTGATTCGTCCTACAGCCGTGGCGAGCCGGCGGAGTTTCCGTTGAACCAGGTGATTGCCGGCTGGACGGAAGGCCTGCAGCTGCTGAAGGTCGGCGGTAAGGCGCGTCTGACGATTCCGCCAGAACTGGCTTATGGCGCGCAAGGCGCGGGCAATGTCATTGGCCCGAATTCGACGCTGGTGTTCGAGGTCGAACTGCTGGCGGTAGTCTAAGCGTAGCGACGGCGACTGTTTTGTGAGCGCGGGCCGGCCGGGGCATTCCGGCCGGTCCCTTTGGTGCGCCGGGTGATCTCCAACAAGAACAAGCAACGAACGAGGAATGGTGTATGACTGCAAGAATCATCGACGGCAAGCAGGTCTCGGCGGCTATCCGGGCGGAATTGCAGGCCGAGGTTGCGGCCTTGAAGGCCGCCACGGGCGTGGTGCCCGGACTCGCCGTGGTGCTGGTGGGCAGTGACCCGGCGTCGACGTCTTATGTTACCGCGAAGGAAAAGGCTTGTCACGAGGTCGGTATTTTTTCAGACGACAATCGACTGCCGGCGGAAACCAGCGAGGCGGAACTGCTCGCGCTGATTGCGCGCTTGAATAAGGACGACCGCATCCACGGCATTCTGGTGCAGTTGCCTTTGCCGAAGCACATTTCCGAGGCGAAGGTGATTATGGCGATTGACCCGGACAAGGACGTCGACGGCTTCCATCCGGTCAATGTCGGCCGGATGGTGATTGGCGAGGACGGATTTTTGCCCTGTACGCCCCACGGTGTGCTGGTGCTGCTGGAACGTTGTGGTGTGGAGCTTGACGGCGCGGAAGTCGTGGTGGTCGGTCGCAGCAACATTGTCGGCAAGCCGTTGGCGAACATGCTGATTCAGAAGGGCCGGCGTGGCAATGCGACGGTGACGGTCTGCCATACTCGCACGAGGAATTTGGCCGAGCACACCCGCCGGGCCGACGTGGTCATCGCGGCGGCCGGCCGGCCGGGGACGATCACGGCCGACATGGTGCGCGACGGCGCGGTGGTCATCGACGTCGGCGTCAACCGCGTGACGGACCCGAGCGCGGCGCGCGGCTACCGGCTGGTCGGCGATGTGGATTTCGCGGCGGTGAAGGAAAAGGCGTCGTTGATCACGCCGGTGCCCGGTGGCGTGGGGCCCATGACCATCACCATGTTGTTGCATAATACGGTCGCAGCCGCCAAACGCCGGCGCTGAGGACGAACGCGGCGCGTCGCGGTGGCGCGGCCTGACGAGAATGCTTTTTTCAGGGCGTCATATCAGCCTGTTTTTTCAAGACAGCGAGGAATTTTGTGAGTTCAGAAATACCGTCGAAACGCATTGAGGGCCATTCGCGTGCCTGTGCGACCGTGGTTGCCGAGGTCCTCGGCAAGACCCTGCTTGAGAAACGCCCTGCGGACCGCAGCCTGGCGGCGGTCATTTATCAGAACCGGCAGCTGGGTGCTCGTGACCGGCGCATCATCAGCGAGACGCTCTTTTCGGTGCTGCGTTGGTGGGGCTGGCTGCGCCATTTGGCGCCACCGGAGTTTGTGGACGCCTTGGCCGCTGGCGCGCCCGAGGTGCTGCCGCTGTCCCTGCATCGTTGGTACGGCTGCTTTGCGGCGGCGTGGTTTCTGGATGGCCGCGGTGAGTTGCCGCCTTCGGCGAGCTGGTGGCTGTACCAGGCCGGGATTCCCCGCCAGCGGATCAAGGACGCCGTCGCCGGCTCACCGGTGCGCGAGCGCCGGCGTTGCTTGAAAGGCTTTTTTGCCGATGGCGCGACCTTGCCGCCGTTTGCGGAAGAGGATCTGCTGCCGGCATGGAGCCAGGACGAGATGGCTTGCCCGCGGCCCTTGTCGGAGCTGATCGAATGGCTGCAGAAACGGCCGCCGGTATGGCTCCGGGCGCAGACGCGCGATGTGGACCGCCTCTGTGGCGAGCTCGCCAAGGCGGATATCAAGGTCGAGCGGCATGCGCTGATGAAGTCCTCGTTGTGCATCCATTTCAGCGGCGTGAATCTGCGGACCCTGCCGGCCTTTAGCGAAGGCCGTTTTGAAGTCCAGGATCTGGCGTCGCAGACGGTGGCGCAGGTCTGTGCACCGCAACCCGGCGAACAGTGGTGGGACGCCTGTGCCGGCGGCGGTGGCAAGACGTTGCATCTGGCCTGGCTGATGGGCGGCAAGGGCAGCGTCATGGCCACCGACATCCGCCTGCACAAGCTTCAGGACTTGAAGCTGCGCGCCCGCCGGGCGCAATTCCCCAATATTCGCTACAAAGAGTGGCAGGGCGTCCATGTGCCGCGCTACAGCAAGCTGTTTCATGGCGTGCTGGTGGACACTGCCTGCTCCTGCTCCGGGACCTGGCGGCGCAATCCCGATGGCCGTTGGACGACCACGGCGGCCGATGTGGCTGAACTCAACGCCCTGCAGGCGAAGCTGCTGGCCAATGCCGCCGACGCTGTGATGCCTGGCGGCACCCTGGTCTACGCGACCTGCTCCATGTTCAAACGGGAAAACCAGGACCTCGTCGGGCTATTTTTGGAGCAGCACCCGGATTTCGAACTGGTGCCTTACAGCTGCCCGCTTACCGGCGTGGCCTGCGATGGCATGCAGCAGCTATGGCCATGGGATGGCGACTGCGACGCGATGTTCATGGCGAAAATGCGCCGGAAATAGGACGCAGCTGAAGAGCTTCCTCTGTCAGCTGAAGAAGCGCAATACAGTTCCATTGCCTCTTTGCCCCCAGTCAGCTTCGCCGACTGGGGGCAAAGAGGCCGAGGAACACGGTCTTATGTGGCGCGTTACCCAGGGCGGCGCACGCCTTCAGCGTGCTTGCCCTGGGCTGGTATGTTTCGCGCTTTCAGCGCTCAAATACCACCGGGATGGTTACTTACCGATTACGTCTCGCGGCCGTGGAGTGGGCGTCTCGCCCACTCCGACAAGACGGCTCATTGTACCGTCCTCGTCATCCACGCCGACCGTACCCGGCCCGTCTCCCCCGCCGCACGAGCCGTGCGCACAGCGGCTGGAAGCCGCTGCCTGGACTTTGGACAATTTTTTTTGTTTAAAAATAAATCTAAAAATGAATTTGCATTCTACCTACTCCGTATTATGCTACCCGTAGCTTGAATGCTGGCGTGTCTGGTCACAACAAGGAAAGGCTACGGGTATGGCAAAAGAAATCAGCAGCAACGATCTCTGTAATGTCTTGGAAACAATGCTCGAATCCGGTCTTAAGGCCCTGCGCTCGGCCAAAGGTTTGGACGGTCGCCTGGAAGCAAACCGAAAGGCAGCCGGAAAAATATCTAACATGTTACTAGTTAGCGATATACTCCGAGAAGCTGGGGAGCCTCTTCACATCAACGAGATCCTTGACCGCGTGCAGAAGCGCCATGGCGTGAAGCTGCGTCGCGAGTCCATCGTGTCGGCGATGACCAAGAAGGTTCTCGACGGACACACGTTCCGGCGTACAGGACGCAACGAATTTGCACTGCTGGATCAAGAGGAGGACGAGTAACCATGGAAAACAAATCGCTGCTTGTGTGGTTGCGTGCCTTTTTGGCGACACTGAGCGTGAGCATCAAGGATGTTCGGTCACGAAAGCGATTTGTCACGATAGGCATCGGCCTTTTGGGCGCCAGTCATCCAAAAACCATAACCAGCGCCATTAACTTTCTAGATATGGTGTTCCACTGGAGCGCGTTCTATAAACTTTTCTCCCGGAGTAAATGGGACTGTGAAGGCATATTCGTGCCCATTATCCAGGAGGCCATCAGTCTCTGTCCAGTCTATAACCCCATCATTTCCGCCATCGACGATACGCTCGTGCGCAAGACCGGCAAGAAAATCCCCGGTACTGCTTACGCCCGGGACCCTATCAGCCCCCCGTTTCATGTCAATCTGGTCATTGGCCAGCGCTATCTGGAAACGACCATCATGTGCCACGGCTCTGATCCCAACTCCAGTCGAGCCGTACCCGTGGCGTTCAGACACACCCCACCGGTCAAGGCTGGAAAAGTGACAAGTCAGGAGGAGGAACAGATACTGAAGGAAGAGAAGAAAAAGCACAACATGAGTGTGCGCGGTCGCCAGCAGCTTGTTGCCCTTCGTGCGGCAATCGACGCAATACCTGGCGGTTACGACCGTGTCCTTATCCAAAGCGCCGACGGCAGTTTTGCCAACAGCTGTTTCCTGACTGATCCTCCTCACGACACCGTGATCGTCGCGCGAGCGAGGAAGGACACGGTCCTTGTCGAGCCTCTTTGCCCCGAACAACGCAAAGGCAATCGCAAGTACGGCCAACGTCTGCCTTCACCCAAGGATATTCTTGCCAGCGACAACTACGGAACGCGGACCATGGAGGTATTCAAGCACGGACGTAAACTTGCCGTGCATTACAAGTGCGTCCAAAACGTCAGGTGGCCGGGTGCGACCCACGATCAGCCCTGTAACCTCATAGTCATTAAGCCTTTCCCCTATCGTTTGACCAAGAAGGGGCGCACTCTCTATCGGCAGCCTGCCTTCCTGGTCGTAACCGGTGCCATAAACAAGATCACGATCGAACAGGCCATAAGGGCTTACTTGCTTCGCTGGGAGATCGAAGTCAGCTTTCGAGACCAGAAAGCAATACTTGGCATTGGCAAAGCCCAGGTGTGGAACAAAGATTCAGTAGCAAAAGTGCCCGCTTTCATGTCGGCTTGCTATGCCGCTTTGCTTCTGGCAAGCATACGACTCTACGATGACAAGCGAAACGAGGCATTCCCAACGCGAGAACGGTGGCGAAACGACCCGGTCACCCGTCCATCCCTGCGCGATCTGGTGCGTTTGATGCAAAGCGAGCTGGCGGAGGAAAAAAAATCAGCACCGGACGTTGCGTAGGAGTCCGTGCAAGATTGTCCAAAGTCCAGACAGCGGCTGGAAGCCGCTGCTACTCTGGGCCCGCTATGACTCCGCTGCCACAAAGGTCGGCGGAAATCAAGGTCGAATGGCTGGGCGGCGGCGGGCCGTGGGTTTCCTGCAAATTGTCCCCGGGGTTTTCCCCACCGGGGTGGTCACTGACCGATTACGTTTTGTTGAAGCACAAAACGCCAGGCAAATCGATTTGCGATGAAAATGGCATTTATCAGTTGGGGTATGGCACGATGTTGCCGTTGTAGCTGCGGAACAGGGGCGCGCCCTCGCTGTCGCAACCGGCGGCGCAGTCGGGTTCGAGGCGGATTTTGCCGCCGGCGTCGGGCAGGTCGATAGCGAAGGCGGGGAGGGCGAGGCCGCTGGTATTGCCGCGGAGCTGGTCCATGATTTCCAGGCCCTTGCGGATGCCAGTGCGGAAATGAGTCGTGCCGGCGACGGGATCGCCATGGAAGAGATAGTAGGGCTTAATCTTGATTTTCAGCAGGCCGGTGAAGAGCAGGCGGAGGGTCTCGGCGTCGTCGTTGATGCCACGGAGGAGCACGCTTTGGTTGACCAGCGGCACGCCGGCCTTGAGCAGGCGGTCTGCAGCGGTGGCGGCTTCGTTGCTCAGTTCCCATGGGTGGTTGAAGTGCGTGGCGATCCACAAGGTCTTTGGACTTTGCGCCAGCATGGCGCAGAGATCGGCGGTGATGCGTTGTGGCAGCGTTACCGGCACGCGCGTGCCGATGCGCAGGACCTCCAGCTGCGGCACGGCCGCAAAGGCGTCGAGGATGCCGCCGAGGGCGTCGTCTGACAGTGTCAGCGGGTCGCCGCCGGAGAGCAGCACTTCGCGGACTTCGCGGTGTTCGCGCAGGTAAGCGACGGCAGCGGCCAGCTCGGCGGCGCTTGGCGGCGGCAGGGCGTCATGCCAATGGCGTTTGCGCATGCAGTGCCGGCAGCGCACGGCGCAGGAGCTGCAGCAGAGGAAGAGTGCGCGGTCGCGATAGCGGTGCACGAGGCGGGGCACGGGCGAGCTTTGTTCTTCAGCCAGCGGGTCGGGGCGGGCGTCGGGAGCGTCGTGGAGTTCATCGGGATGGGGCAGGCATTGCCGCAGAATCGGATCGTCAGGCGAGGCGCTGTGCGCGAGGCTAAGATAGTAGGGCGTCGCCATGGGTGGGTAGCGGCGCAGCGCCTCAGCGCAGGAGCGTTGCCAGTGGACGGACAGGCCCAGCTGCTGGGCAAGGTCGGCGCCGGCCGCGACGGCGTGGCGCAGCTGCCACTGCCAGTCGGCCCAGTCGGTTGCCGGAACCTCGGAATAAAGGCGGGATGGATGTGTCATGAGGGCGTATTCGGGGAGGGCGGGCGGGTGCGTGGACATGGCCACGCCGCAAGCGGAGTTTTTTCGTGCAGTTCTGGATTTATGGTCATGGCGTAATATAGTATTTTTTCTTTTTTTCCGACACCCCCTAGCAGGAAATTGCCTGTTTGGCAGGGAATATGGAAGAGCCTTTAGTGGTTTACACCATCAAATGAGTGAGTTTGCCGAGGAGTAACTGTGGATAATTCTACCCTTACCTTGAATGTCACGCGTACGGAAACTGCGCCTTGCTGCTGCGAAGTCAGCGTTGAGATGCCACCGGAGCGGGTTCAGAAAATCTACGACAGTGTCGTGGCGAAATTGGGTCAACAGGTGAAACTGCCGGGCTTTCGCGCGGGGAAGATCCCGCGGACGCTGCTGCTGAACCGTTATGAGAAAGAGATCAAGGCGGAGGCTCTTGAGCAGCTGGTGAGCGCGGGTTACCGCGGCATGGCCGAGCAAGAGAAACTCGATCTGGCTTCCAGCCCCGAAGTGGTGGACATGGAAAAGTTGAGTTTTGAGCTTGGCCAGCCTTTCGCCTTCACGGTCAAGTGCGAGTACATCCCCGAGATTGCGTTGCCGGAGTACAAGGGCCTGCATTTGAGCCGCGAAGCCGTGGTGATTGGCGACGAGCAGGTCGATGAGTTCATCAGCAACTGGCTGCAGTCACGCCAATCTTTTGCGAAGGTTGAGCGCCCGGCAGAGCAGCAGGACATGCTGCAGGTCAGCTACCAGGCACAGCTGCCAGAAGGCCTGGAAGTACCTGAGAAAGCCAAGTACGTCGTTGCCGCCGAGAATACCTGGCTGGTCCTGCGCGAACCGGAGATGCTGCCGGGCGTGATGACCGCGCTGGTCGGCGTCAGCGCCGGCGACGAAAAGGACGTCACTTTGACTTTTCCGGCGGACTACCGCGAGGAATGCCTGGCCGGCAAGAGCCTGCCCTATCATTTCAGCGTCAAAGAAGTGCATGGCCGGCAGGTGCCGGAGCTGACCGACGAGCTGGCAAAGGAAGCCGGTACCGAGGGCGTCGCCGATCTGCGCGACAAGGTCAAGACCAATCTGCAGAGTCAGGAGACGCGCAACCGCGACCAGCAGCTGCGCGAGCAGCTGGTGCAAGCCCTCCTCAGCGGTCTTGATTTTCCCCTGCCGCCGACCACGCTCAAGCAGGAGAAAGAAGGCCTGCTGAAAGAGTACTACGACGAGGCCGTACGTGCTGGCAAGAAGCCCGAAGAGCTGCGCGAGATGAGCCAGGAAATGGCCACGCGGGCCGAGGGCGAAGCCGCCGCGAAGCTCCGCCGTCACTACGTTCTCGAAGCCATTGCCAAGGCTGAAAATATCACCGTTGACAACCGCGAGATCAGCTCGATGGTGAGCTACTTTGCGCGCTATGAGCAGGTCAGCCCGAAGGTCATGATCAAGCGCATGCAGGAGAACGGCCAGATTCCCGGGTTGATCGCCAGCCTGACCGAAACCAAGACCGTTGACCAGCTCGTGCAGTGGGCCGACGTCGCCGAAGTGCCCGCCGCTGACGCCGCCAAAGAGCAGGCGTGAGCACGTCGCTGCGGCGAGAGACGGACACTCTAGAGTTGGCATGAGTTGGCCCGACGCCACCGCGGCGCGGGCGACTCGGGCTTTTCGGCAGCCAGGCGCTGATCAACGCTGGCTGCCGTTGGCTGTAAGGATATGACAGGAGAAACAGGAATGACTAAGATAAGCGAATCGCCACGAAACAACCTCTACATGCCTTTCGTGCTGGAACAGACGGGGCATGGCGAGCGGCAGTACGACATCTATTCGCGGCTGCTCAAGGACCGCATTGTGCTGCTGGGCACGCCAGTGGACGACACGGTCGCCAACCTGCTGGTCGCGCAGTTCCTGTTTTTGCAGAACGAGGATCCGAAAAAAGACATTGAGCTGTACATCAACAGCCCCGGCGGCAGCGTGTCGGCCGGTCTGGCCATCTACGATACCATGCAGATGCTCAGCTGCGACGTGCGGACCTACTGCGTTGGCCAGGCCGCGAGCATGGCCGCCATTCTGCTGGCGGCCGGCGCGCCCGGCAAGCGTTTTGCGTTGCCGAACGCGCGGATCCTGGTCCACCAGCCGTCCGGCGGCTACGAAGGCACGGCGGCGGATATTGACATCCACGCGCAGGAAATCCTGCGCATTCGCACGGTCCTTTATGACATTTTGGCCAAGCACACCGGTAAGACTGCCGAACAACTGCGCAAAGACAGCGAGCGGGATTTCTTCCTCTCGGCCAACGAAGCCAAGGACTACGGCTTGGTTGATCAGGTCATGCCGTCACGCCGCTGAGCAAGCCCTGATGGGGCGACTCTTGCCGGCAACACCGGCGTAGTACTGACGAATTATGGGAAAATTTAGATTCTATGGCTAGGTCAAAAAAAACAGAACCACAGGCCTTTTGCTCATTCTGCGGCCGTGAGCGTGCTGAAGTCAAACAGTTGATCAGTGCGCCGTCGGGCGACGCCTTCATCTGCAACGACTGCGTCGAGGTGTGTCACGACGTGTTTATGGAAGCGCCCCGCGAAAAGCGCCAGCCGACCAAGTATTATGTGCCGGAGGTGATCAAGCCCAGCGAGATGAAGAAGCATCTGGACGACTACGTAGTTGGTCAGGACGCCGTCAAGCGAGTGTTGTCGGTGGCGGTTTACAATCACTACAAGCGCCTGCGTTATTTGCGTGATCACGCGGCGATGTCGCAGGATGTGGAGCTTGAGAAGAGCAACATTCTGCTGATTGGGCCGACGGGTTCGGGCAAGACCTTGATGGCGCGGACCCTGGCCAAGAAGCTCAATGTGCCATTTGCGATTGCCGATGCGACGACCCTGACCGAGGCCGGCTACGTGGGCGACGATGTCGAGAACATTCTGCTGCGGCTGATCCAGGCGGCGAACTACGAGCTGCCGAAGGCGCAGGTGGGCATCATTTACATTGACGAGATCGACAAGATTGCGAAGCGTTCCGAGAATGTGTCGATCACGCGCGACGTGTCTGGCGAAGGGGTGCAGCAGGCCCTGCTGAAGATACTAGAGGGTACGGTGTCCAATGTCCCACCCAAGGGTGGCCGCAAGCACCCGCAGGAAGAGTACATCCAGGTTGACACGACGAACATCCTGTTCATCTGCGCCGGCGCCTTTGTCGGCCTTGATCAGATTATTCAGCGGCGCATCGGCAAGCGCATGCTGGGCTTTGCCCGGAATCTGGAAAAGAATGACGTGGAGCCTAGTAGTGAGAGCAAGCAGGACATGATGAGCCGGGTTGAGCCCGAGGATCTGCTCCGCTTCGGGCTGATTCCCGAGTTTGTCGGCCGCCTGCCGGTGGTTACGGCCCTGCGCGAATTGAGCCGCGAAGATCTGATAACCATCCTGACCGAGCCTAAGAACGCCTTGGTCAAGCAGTACCAGGCGTTGTTTGCGATGGAAGATGTCGAACTGCAGATTACCACGGGTGCCATTGGCCGCATTGCCGACCTGGCAGTGCTCAAAGGCACGGGTGCGCGGGGCTTGCGGACCATCTTGGAGGGCATCATGCTCGACGTGATGTACAATCTGCCCGAAGTGCCCAAGCAGCCCAAGCTAGTCGTGGACGAGACGATGATTGACCGCCTGACTTGAGGGCAATTCCCGTTATGGAGGCGAAGATGAGGACATGTTGTCGTGGCATGCTCATCTTCGTGCTGTCAATTTTCATCCTGCCCCTGTCCGACGCCGCGACGGCGAAGAAGCCCAATATCCGCTTTGTGGAGCAGGGCGGGGTAAAATATCTTTATCTGCGGGACATTGCGGCATTTTATGGCATGCGTTACAGTCCCGGCGCTAAAGAGGCGGTGTTGAGTTCGCAGTACTCGACCATCGCCTTCACCTTTCAAAGCCGCGAGTTCACGCTCAATGGCGTGAAGGTGTACGCGGGCTTTCCCTTGCGCAAGAGCGGCGACGAGTATCTCCTGGCGTCGTTGGACCTCTCGAAGATCCTTGACCCAGTCATGCGCATTGGCACGCTGCCGCGACGACAGGTCCGGCATGTTGTCATCGACCCCGGGCACGGCGGCAAGGATGTCGGCGCCATCTGTGGTGAGCATCGCGAGAAGGACATCAATCTGCAGGTCGCGCTGCGGCTAGGGCGGAAGCTGCAGCAGCAGGGCTATAAGGTCAGCTACACGCGCAGCAAAGACGAGTTCATCACACTCGCCGAGCGGCCACAGCTGGCGGCGCGGGTCAAGGCCGACCTCTTTATCAGCCTGCATTGCAACTCGGCGGCGGCGAGCGTGTCGGGCATCGAAGTCTTTGCCGCCACGCCGCAGCAGACGCCGGCGACCGGCGCCAGCAAAGTCGAAAAAACGGCCTGTCCCGCAGATAAATACTGCAAGGAAAACGCCTATTTCAGTTTTTATACGCAAAAGAAGCTGTTGGAGAAGACCCGCGCGACGGATCGCGGCGTGCGTCGGAAACGCTTTTATGTGATTCGTGAGCTGAGTTGTCCGGGAGTGCTCGTTGAGATGGGCTTCATCAGCAACGCCGGCGAGCGGACGCGGCTGCTGCAGGTCAGTCGTCAGGAGCAGATCGCCGACGCTATAGTGGAGGCGGTGAATCTCTACCGCAATTCATCGGCGCCGCTGGTGCCGGGCAAGTAACGGCGTACGGCGGCGGCACAGGTGCGACGTCCGCAAACTGAGTCGTCTTTCTCGCGGGACAACGAAAGGAGAGCTGATCATGTCACTGGTAGACGATTGCGTATTCTGCAAGATCATCAAAGGCGAGATACCCTCCGCAAAGGTCTATGAAGACGATCTCGTGCTGGTGTTTCTGGACATCGCGCCGTTCAATTTCGGGCATAGCGTGGTTGTGCCGAAGGACCACCATCACAGCGTCACGACGCTGCCGGCGGAGTACCTGGCGCACATGATGAGCGTGGCCGCGCGGGTCGCGCCGGCGATCATGCGGGCGACCGGCGCCGAGGGCTTCAATCTCTTCCTCAACAACGGCGCGGTGGCCGGCCAGGTCGTGCCCCACGCCCATTTGCACATCCTGCCGCGTTTTGTCAACGACGGCGTCATCATTCAGGCCGCCGCCAAGAAATACGACGGCCCGGCCGCGATGCAGGCGCTGGCGACGGAAATTTCAGCCAAGGTGAAAGCGTAATGGAGAGCGACGAACATCGGGCGCGGCTGCAGCAGGTTTTGGCCAAGGACCGGCGCTTTCCGGTCGAGGCGTACCTCTTCATCGAGGAGGTGGTGAGCCGGGCGACCCAGGAACTGCGCAGCAAGGGCGAGACAGGCATCGCCAAGCATATCAGCGGCCAGGAATTGCTCATGATCGCGAAAAAGCTGCTGCTGCAGAAATACGGGCCGCTGGCCATTGACGTGCTGGAGTCGTGGAATGTCACCCGCAGTGACGATTTTGGCGATATCGTTTTCAACCTCGCCGACGTGGGCCTCCTGGGCACCAGCCCCAATGACGCCAAGAGCGATTTTGCGGACGTTTTTGATTTTACGGCGGCCTTTGTGGAGCCTTTTGTCGCCCGCGGCCCCAAGCCGCAACTGCCCCTGCTTGATGTTAATTAATGGTAATGTGCACAATCTCGTGATAGAAAGTGAAATTTGCCGCAGTGGTTTTGCATCCTTAACCTGCGCCGTAGGCGCTTAACTATGCTTAACCCCAGGCTTTAGCCTGGGGAAAAGAGCTCTCCCGCCAATTGTGCCCTGTAGGGGCACTACTGACTGCCTGACAAACACAATCTGAAGACGATTACAGATAATTATCAACCAAGACTTAGGAACTGTAGTGCCTCTACGAGGCACTGATTTCGATAGGCCACCTGACCCCAGGCTGAAGCCTGGGGTTAAGCATGGTGGTGCCCCTACGGGGCAAATTCATGCGCAAGCGATTAATAAGAAGCAAGTTGCGAGTAATTCTTTATGCACAAGAAGAGTATCGGTCACATTGTCACAAGGAATTACCGATTGGCCACAACAAGTTTCATCACAAAACTTCGCACATTAACTTATTAATTTGAATAGCCCGGGCGTAATGCCGTCGGGTTGGAAGGACATGAACTGATGACAGAAAGTACGCCAAGTACGGATTTCACCATCGAGTACCCCAGTGCGGGCTGGTCATTGCGCCATCCGGTGGATGCCGCCAATGGCCCGCGGCATCTTTGCGTGGATGGCCACGAGCTGCTCCACAGCTTTCTGGCGGCCACGGATGCGACCGCCGTTGATACGCTGGTGTTGGAAAAAAGCCGGGCCTTCCACAAAAGCGGCAGCGCGGTATTTGAGAGCGCGGGGCATTATGGTCAGCAGGTCCAGCATTCGGTCCGGCAGATCATCCGTTATGCGGGCAACTGCGGTCGGATCACGGTGGATTTGCACTGGGGACGCGGCGACAGCAAGCTCGGCGCGGCCATCTCGGTGTTGCGGCTGCCTGGCGAATGGCGGCGCATGCTGCTGTTGTTGCCCGCCGACGGCGATGCGCCGCCGGTCTGGCGCGAGCTGCAGTCCGGCAAAAGTATCACCTGGCGCGAGGTGCCGCTGTCAATGATTTTCGAAGACCGCGCTGGTCGGCGGGTGGAATACTCCACCGGCTTTGATTTGTGGCGCTGGCATTACGGGCTGGGCGTGGCGCCGACGCAGATGCAGTACTCACTGCGCGTCAGCGACGACGAGCTGCTCTGCTACCGGCAGGTCATGCCCGCCGGCGCCGGCGTGGAACCGCAGGTGCGCTATTACCGTTTTTGCTCCATGCTGGCTTGGTCGGCACCGGCATTGACGACGAGCGCGGCGGTGGCCGCTGCTGCGCCGCCCTTGCAGCCGCTGGCTTTCCTGCCGAATGGCGGCGGCGTCGACCTCCGCGGGGCGTCTGGCGAGCGCGGCGCCTATAGCATTGATTTCGGCACGGCGGCGATGGTGCCGACGGCCTACCGCCTGAGCGCGTCGGGCGAGCGCCTACCGCAGCTTTGCTGGAGCAGCAAAGCCACGGTGGCGATGGCGAAACGGGTGATCCGTCAGCTTGCCGCCGCCCACAACGGCGGCACCTTGCGGCTGCTGGGCATGACCCCCGGCCTGTGCCACGACGGCTCCCATTGCGAACGCCGGCAGCCCACCATGCACTGGGACCTCCAGGACCTGCTGAACTTTTCCGCCTGGGCTCGCCAGACCCTCGGCGACGACTGGACTTTGCAGATTCCCCAACCTTCGCCATGGAATGAACTGCCCTCGCTGGCCGCGATGGGCGCCATCTCTGGTTTCCGACAGGATCGAGGCTGATGCTAAATCAGGTTGACTTTTCGCAGTATCCACTGACGGGCTGGTATCCTGGCCACATGCTCAAGGCTGGCCGGCAGATGCAGGACGCCCTGAAGCTGGTGGACCTGGTGGTGGAGTTGATTGACGCGCGGGCGCCCCTGTCGTCGCGCAATCCCGATCTGCGGTCCATCCTCACCAACCGGCCGTTTTTGCTGCTGGCGAACAAGGCGGATTTGGCCAGTCCGGCGGCGTCGCGGGCCTGGTCGGCGTATTTTGCCCGCCAGAGCGAGCGCATACAGTTTTTTGATGCGCGCAAAACTGCGAGCGTGCGTCAGCTGACGGAGCTCTGGCGTCAGCTCGTGCAGCAGATGCGCGCGGAGCGCGGCGCGACCCGCGCCTTGACGCGGCCGGCGCGCATCATGATCAGCGGCATTCCCAATATCGGCAAGTCGACGTTGGTTAACCACCTCCTGGCCCGCAACAAGGCACAGGTCGGCCCGAAGCCCGGCGTTACCCGCCAGAACCAGTGGATCAGCATCAATAACGACGTCGAACTGCTGGACACCCCGGGCATTCTCTGGCCGCGCATCGAAAACAAACGCCACGAGCTCATGCTGGCGCTGATTGGCTCGCTCAAGGAAGAACTGATCCCGCCAACCCTGCTAGCGGAATTCCTTTGGTCGGAGCTGCGCCGTATCGCCGCCGTGGTCAAGTGGGAGCCGCTGGGGCTGACGGCCTTCCCGGAGAGCATCACCGTGTTGCTGGACGCCATCGCCGCCCGCCGCGGGCTGCTTCTTACCGGTGGCGTCCCGGACCATGATCGCGCCGCCGTGGCCTTCATTAAAGACTACCGGCAGGGCCGCCTGGGCCGCTTCACCTTCGAAATGCCCGCCGACACGGAGTAGGGCGCCAAGCGCGCAGGCTCCTTTGCGGGCTCATTTACCTAGAGGTCGTCCGAAAACGATATTTTCCTGTCGTAAGCGTGCTTGGGCCTTTCTTTAGCCATACAATTGCCGTGTCTTCAGCGAAAGCAGCAGTGAAAAGTCCGGCCCGAGCCCTCTGCCGCAAGGCGCTGAGCCGAAAAGGGATAGGTGGGGGAGCGCGAGGGGGAGGAAAGGGCCAATGGCCCTTTCCTCCCCCTCGCAAAACCCAACTATGCTTGTCGGACAGGCTCTACCTATGCTTTGTGGGCTCGCGGCGGTGTTCAGAAGGCGTTGACCTGGTCGATGTCGCTGGCGTTGGTGAGGAGCATGACGAGGCGGTCGACGCCGATGGCGACGCCGGCGCTGGGTGGCATGCCACTGCGCAGCGCATCGAGGAAGGGCTGGTCCATGGGATAGACCTCGCGGCCTTCGCGCGCGCGGAGCTTCGCACAGGCGAGGAAGCGTCGGAGCTGCTCAGCGGGATCAATCAGCTCGCTGCAGGCATTGCCCAGTTCCAGGCCGGCGGCGTACACTTCCCAGCGTTCGACGCGGTTGGGCCGACCCGGTATGGGCTGGCTCAGGCCGCTGCAGGCCAACGGGTACTCGCTCAGCACAGTCGGCCGGCCAATGCCTAACTGCGGCTCGACTTTTTCCACTAGCACGTTCTCAAAACGCCCCTCGGCGATGGTCTGATCGAGATCGACGCCGGCGTAACGCCGGAAGGCCTCGTCGACGCTGATTTCCTCCCAAGGCGCGGCCAGGTCGATGATCTGTCCGCGGAAAGGACATTGCTGAGTGCCGATGGCCGCTTGGGCGACCTGCCGGAAGAGCCTGACGCAGTCGTCCAGGACCTGCCGCCAGCCGGCGTTGGCGCGGTACCATTCGAGCATGGTGAATTCGCCGCGATGCCGCTGGCCGGATTCACCGGCGCGAAAGCAGGCACCGAGCTGGTAGATGCGCTCGTAGCCAGCGGCGAGCAGGCGTTTCATGTGCAGCTCGGGCGAGGTCCGTAGCCAGTGATTGCCCGCCGCCTCGGCGTCGATGTAGTCCTCCAGGGCCGGCGTGGGAATGCGAATCGGCGTGTGGACTTCGAGGAAGTCCGCCTGCGCAAAGAAGTCGCGGATGGACCGGAAGGCCCGCGCGCGGACCGCCAGGGAGTCGCGCCGCGCCGCCAATGCGCGCCGTTCGCTCGCCGCGGCGGCGGGATCGGGACGGTCCAGACAGCGGTCCGCGTTGGCGCGTGCGGTGGGCGCGAACGCGAACGCTGCTGCGGTGGCCTCGGGCCTTTTAGCGCGGAAGATGACCGTGTAAGGCACCTTCGCCAGTTCGGCAGCGTGCTCTTCCCAGGCCGCGCTCCAGTATGGTACGCTGTCCCGCAGGCTTTGGCCGGCGGCTGCGGGCGGCGTCGGTTCGAGAACGCGGTCGATGATCAAACCGCAGTCAACCAGGTACTGGACGATGGCGCTGATGGGCTCGGCGCGACTGCTGCCACTGCTGCCCCGGTCGCTTTCACTGACCTCGGCGGCGGGATGGAAGTAGTCTTTGACGAAGATACCGCTGTCGTCATCGATGTCCAGCCATTCACTGCCGGCAAGGGGATGGACGGTGCTGATGAGGAGGACGCCGCCGGGCTTCACCCGTGCGGCCCACGCCCGGATCGCTCGTTGCTGATCGCCGGCGAAGGCCAGGGCGTGCGTGCTGTGCACAAGATCGAAAAGTCGTGCCGGCGGCAGGGGCAGTTCTTCCAGGTCGCAGCAATGCAGCTCAAGGTGGCAGCCGAGTTTCTTGGCTAGGCCACGCGCGTGCTTGAGCTGCTGCTCGGAGCCGTCGCAGGCGACGCAGCGCGCGCCGCGTTGCGCCAGATAAAGCGAGTTCTGCGCCGCCCCGCAGCCGATTTCCAGGCAGTCCAGGCCGGCGACGCTGTCGGGAAGCACCCCGAGGGCCTTGTCGCCCGGCAGCAAAGGCCCGAAGTGAAAATCGTCGGTGGTGATGTGGGTTTCGCGCTGGTAGTGATCGGCCAGCTCATTCCAGTAAGTGATGTTCATGGGGCCTGTCTCGCGGGGGCTACGGCACGTGGGGCGCTGCCGGCAATGGCGGCGGCGTTTTATGGCGCCAGGACGGCCAGCGCGGCGCGGACATTGCCCAGGGGCGCGCTGACCTGCACGCCGGCTACGTAGGGCCTGACGGCCGCCACGGCTTCGCGGGCGATGGCGATGCCTGTGGCGAGCTGCTCTTCGCGGGTGTTGGCGGCTTCCATGCGCGTGATGATCGCGTCCGGCACGACCACGCCGGGCACTTCGTTCTTCATGAACAGCGCGTTTCGCAGGCTGGCCAGCGGCCAGATGCCCGCGATCACGGGCAGATGCAGGTCGGCAATGGCCTCCACAAAGCGCTTGAGGGCATCGGGATCAAAGACGGGCTGCGTGGTGACGAAGTCCGCGCCAGCGGCGGCCTTCTGCCTCAGTCGGTCGATCTCGCGTTGGAAATCAATGGCGTTGGGGTCGGCGCCGACGCCGATGACGGCGGCCGTTGGCGGGTCAATCTTCTGACCGCCGAAATCAAAACCGCGATTGAGGTCCTTTTGGAGCTTGGCGAGCCCGATGGAGTCGGTGTCGAAGACGCCCGAGGCGAAGCCGTAGTTGCCCAGCTTGGGCGGATCGCCGGTGATGAACAGGAAGTTGTGGATGCCGCAGCCCGCGCAGCCAAGCAGGTCGGCCTGCAAGCCGATGAAATTGCGGTCGCGGCCGCAGACATGTAGCACGGCTTCAATGCCGGCCTGCTGCTGGATGTGCAAGGCGGTGATGATGGATGACATGCGCGGCGCGGCGCGGGGGCCGTCGGGGATGTTGATGACGTCAACCCCGGCCTCTTGGCAGAGCTTGGCCTTGGCAACGATGTCGGCGGTCTGCCAGCCACGCGGCGGCGAAATTTCGACGGTGGTGACCCACTCGCCGGCGGCGAGCTTGCGACCGAAGCGCGAGCGTTCGGCTAGGGGGACTTCTTCTGCCTGGGGCGTTTCGGTGGGCGCGGCTTTGGCGATGACCTGCGCGATCTGCTGGCTCTTGCCCAGGGGTTTGACGGAGCGCGCCAGGTCGGCTATATGCTCGGGCGTCGTGCCGCAGCAGCCGCCGACGGCGCGGGCGCCGAGGGCGATGTAGCGCAATGCGTAGGTAGTCAGGTATTCCGGCGAGCACAGATAGAGCTGGCGGAAGTCCACGTGCTGCGGGGCGCCGGCATTCGGCTGGACCAGCAACGGCCGATCGCAGTACTTCACCGCGATTTCAAGGATGCTGAGCATCTTGTCCGGCCCCATGCCGCAGTTGAAGCCAATGACGGCGGGCAGCGGCCGGCCGTCGTCGGGCATGAGTAGGCGCTGCTGGACGGCCTGGTCGAGATCGCCGTCGTCTGCGACCGCATGCGACAGTATGTATGCCTGGTCGCCACCAATCAGCTGCATGACGCTGCGCGCTTCGTCGGCGGCCTCGCGATTGGGCAGGGTCTCAAAAAGCAGCAGGTCGGCGCCGCCGGCAAGCAGCCCCCGGGCCTGTTCGAGCCACATGTCGATGCGCTCGGCGCTGCTGGTGCCCGTGGTCGCAATGGGACCCAGCGAGCCGGCGACCAACGCCGTCCCCACGCGGTGCTGGTCCTCAACCGCCTGCCGCGCCAAACGCGCGGCGGCCTCGTTGATCGCCGAGCATTTGTCAGCCAAGCCAAATTTTTTCAAGGCGAGGCGCTGGGCGCCGAATGAGTTGGTGGTGAGCACGTCGGCGCCGGCGCGCAGGTAATCGCGGTAGATATCGCTGACCAACTTGGGTTCGGACAGACAGAGCTCGTCGTAACAGCGGTTGGTGAAGACATGCCGGCGATAGAGCTCGGTGCCGGTGGCGCCGTCGAAGATGACGAGCTGGTTGGTGAAAAAGCGTACTAAGTCATCTGATGTCATGACGGGTCCTCCGGAGCGTGGTGAAAAAGGCAAACGAGTAATATAAGGTGCAACGGCCCCGGAGCAAGACCGCAACCCAGGGGAAAGGAACCCAAAAGGTAATCGGTCACCCATTGATATTTGGCTTTCCTGCGGCCTTATGTTTTCAGCGCCAGAGGCGCGGCCTATGAAAGCCCAGGGCGACCTATATGACCTTTGGCAAGGCGCAACATAGGTGCGGGAATAAGTTCCATTGCCTCTTTGGCTCCAGTCAGCTTCGCCGACTGAAGCCAAAGAGGCCGAGGAACACGGACCAATATGGCGCGCTACCCAGGGCGGCGCGCGCCTTCGGCGCTGCTTGCCCTGGGCTCGTATGTTTCGCGCTTTCAGCGCTTCTGCCGCTTCGCGGCGGAAATGCACGACGAGAAAGGGCTGCTTGGTTGAAACAACAAGTGCCATGGATACCGCTAAATGAAGAGCATTGGTTTCATAGGAGAACGATTGTGTCAAGTCTCTCTTTATATCACTAAATTTCGCGCATTACCCAAGATTTCGCACCTTACCAAGGTTTTTCCCAGTTATGGGAAAAACACAAATCTTTTGTTATTGGCTCAGGAGATGATCATGGAAACGATATTTGGGCAGTCGGTGCAGGGCTGTTATCTGTTGCAGCGGCGGTGGAATTAACGCGAACGGCAGGAGCGCTTGCGGGCCGTGTGGAGTGCGGCTGACGCTTTGGCCTAGGTGCGGCAGGTACGGGAAAGGTATCCTCCAATACTTCCGTCTGCTGCTCGCAAGGTCATCGCAAATGCAATATGGTTAGAAGGTATCTTCAGTGTCCCCCAATACTTCCGTCTGGTGGTTGCAAGGTCATCCCAATTGCCCCTTACTCTCATTTACGTACAAGAGCGCTTATCATGCAAAAACAACTTCTGAAACGGACCTTGCTGGTCATTTTTGTACTGTTCGGATTGTCGGGCAAGGGGGCTACCATGCAACTGCAAAACGAGCATCTGACACTGCATTTCGACGCTCAGACGGGCATCTTGGCCGACATTACCACGGCAGCGGGAACGCGCATCACGCCCCGCCCGTCGTGCCAGTACAACATCCAGGCCAAAGACAACAGCTGGCTTTTTTCGCCCGTTGAGCTGCCGTTCAAGGTGGAAAAACACAGCCTCACGACCTTCGCCGGCGGCCAGGAGCTCACGATGGTGATGAGTTGCCCGGGGTGGCAGCTGGAGGTCTTTTGCCGGCTTTTTGCTGGCGAGAAAATCTTCTCCCGCAGGGTCGCCTGGACGCGCTTGGACGACGTCCCCGTGGACATTACAATCTTCCGTTTTGCGCTTGAGGGCCTCGTTGTTGGCCAGGCCGCCGAGTGCAGCGTCATCTATCCCAGTTACTGGCCGCCGCAGGACTTTCCGCTCGTGGGCAGTCAAACCCGCCGCTATACTACCCCCGGTCGTAATCACATCCCCGGCGCCATCCTCTACAATAGCGCCCTGCGTTGCGGCATTGGCGTGAGCATGCAGACAACGAAATCGGACTATGCCATATATACCGACACGGGCGATGGCGTGGCCAATGTCCAAACCGATTTCAATATCCGCGCCTGCATGCAAAAGGGCGATCGCCTCGACTCTGGTGAAGAGCTCGTCACACTTGTCGAAGACAGCCCATTGAATGACGCTTTGGCGTCTCTCGGCCGCGCGTGGACACTCAACGGCTTCACCTGCAGAACGCGTCCGCAGTGGACAGGCGGCGCGGTCTTGTACTCCGCATTTGTGCAGGGCACCACCGCTTCCCGCTGGGTCGACATTGGCGGCTTTGACAACTTCCGCCAGGTCGTGCTGCCGCATCTCAAGAGCATCGGCGTTGACATCCTCTGGTTCAATCCCTTCAACACCGGCCGTTATGGCGTGTACTCCTACTACGATTTTGAAGACGGCATTGGCAGCGAGGACGACTTGGCGGCCCTCTGTGCCGACGCACAAAAACTCGGTATCCGCGTCTTGATGGACCTCATTCCGCACGGTCCCAAGCCGAAACATCCCTACGGCGAAAAACTTCTCGCGGAACACCCGGAATGGTTCTCCCGGGACGCCGACGGCGCTCCAAAAATCTGGTGGGGCAGTTACGCCCTGGACTACGCATCGCCGGGCTGGCAAAACGAAATGATGACGTTGGCGACACACTTCATCAGTCGTTGCGGAATCGACGGTTGGCGCGTGGACTGCGCCCGCTACTCGCCGGACAACGAACGGCCGACTGACGGCCGCATTCCCTCCCAGTCTGGGACGGAGGGAGCCATCACCCTCATGAAACGTGTCCACCAGGCCATGGAGCAGACCAAGCCGGAAAGCATACTTCTTGGCGAGACCAGCACGGTGTCGCACTTGTCACAGATGGAATACATTTACGACACGATCATCGGCGGCTACGTCTTTCCGCAACTTTCTCGCAGCACGCCCGAAGAGTGGGTGCCGCAGCTGAAACTCTATCTCGACCGTGACGAGGCAGCCTTGCCCGTTGACTACGCGCTGGGACTCATGCGCTACTGCGAAAATCACGACAACGCCCCCGCAATCCGCCGCTATGGCAGCGGCCACCGCGATGCGCTGTTGGCGACCTGCTTCCTGCTCCCGGGCCTGCCGCTGATCAGCCAGGACGGCGATGTTGGCGCCGGCACACTCATCCGCACGCTCTCGGCTATCCGCAAACGACCCGAATTCGCTCGCGGCAAGGCCGTGTATTTGCCGACGGGCAGTTCCGATCCCGCCGTGCTTACCTTCACGCGCATAGTGCCCGAACAATTCTCCGCCGTCGCCATCAATTTCAGCGGCCAGGTCAAACAGCTTGAGCTGCAGCTCCCGCCGGAATGCCAGGACAGAACGCTGCATATGCGCGAAATTGGCAGCGACGCATTGGCAATCTGCAACGGTAAGACGATTCGCAGTGAACTGCCGCCCTACGCAACTCAGGTCTTCGCTTTTGCGGTGCCCCAACCCGCGTTGCCGCCGGCACCCGACAACAAAAAGCCCGCCGATATCCCCACGGTGGACCCGGACCTCGTCGGCCAAATCATCAGGACCGACTTTTGGACGGCACAATCCGTTGATGGCTTTCTCGTCTCCCTGGTCGACGCCACTGGTCGCAATGTGCTGCATAAGATGCACATGGTTTCGCCGGCGGAAACAGTCCGTGATGGCAAGCACGTCGATTATACGCAAAATATCACGCTGCAAAGGGTTGGCAGGGCCTCAGACGAAGTCAGCGAATACATCTTTGAGGGGGCTTGGCCCAACGGCGCCCGCCTGCGAAGCGTTTACACCACCGGGGACGGCTCGCCGGACATCAGGGTCCGTCTGGAAGTCACTCCCGCCGCCAATGGCGAACAACCGGCATTGGAACTGACCTTCGGCGATGACACCGACGAATGGTACGTCGCCGCTCTTGAAGGCGCTCTGCGCGATAGCCACTCCGTGCGTCATCCCCGTGGCGATGAAATGGCCCTCATCGAAAAAGACCTTTGGCTTCGCGTTGTCCGCATCACGCACCTGGTGCAGAAAAGCGGCATGCTCTGGCAAGCCGACGCGCAGCCACTGGACCCTCGGCACGGCCAGATCAGCGTCCGCAAAGGCGACCGCTGGACGGGCATCCGCTTCTCCCAGGAAGACCAGGCCCTGCTAGGGGATATTTTCCTGCGGGAAAATGGCTCACTAGCCCAGGGGCTGACCCTGCGGCTGCATCCCAAAGGGCACGTAATCGAATTCACCATCCGCGCCGACGATCCTCCGCAAGTCGTACCCGGTATCACCGCCGGTTTTGGCTGGGACCTGAAAAGCGACGGCTCCAGTCATCGCTTTAGCAACGACCATTTCCAGCTGCGCGTGAACCGCCACGCCGGCGGTGGCGTGGCCGCCCTCCTCGGCAAATCTGGTTCGCCGCTGCTCTTGAACGCCAGCATCTATTCCAATGACGGCTTTTTCACCCCTAGCTACGATCCGGAACACTCGCGTGAACTGCAGTGCTTCGGAACCTCAAAAAACAATATCGAAGCTGGTATGGCACTCACCAATAACGTCGAGGAGCTGGCACTGCGCTTCTCGGGCGAACTGAAACGAAACGACAGCAAGCAGGGTTTCTCGGCACTGCCAAAAGTCGCCTACGCAGTGGAGTACCGCCTGGACGACTCACCCCGAATCCGCTTCAATGCGTCGGTGACTCCCCAGCCGCGACCAGAACGCCGCGGATCGCTCGTCTGGGAATGCCCACTGGCACGCGACATTACCGACATCGACATACAAACAACCTCCGGCAGCCAGCGCTTCACTATCGCCACCCAAAAGGACGACGAGCAATTCTGGACCACCACCCGCGATGCCCTGGCCGACGTCAGGTCACTCACTTTCATCCACCGCGATGGCCAGCAACGCTGGACCATCACCAATATCGACCACCGCCAAATCGCCTCACTGAGTCTGTTCCGCGACCAACGCGGTAACACGGCCTTCCGAGTCGCATTTTTCGCCGCCGAAGTCTGCGACCAACTGACTACTCGCAGCTTCGCCTGCGACCTCGTCGTGGAATAATCATAGGAGTTTTTTATCCGCGATAGTGGACGTACGTTGGGCCTCTTTCTGGTGCAGTGGGACGCGATGTGCCCGGCCAATGCGGCGCCCTCCGGGCGCAATTTTAAGTTGCTGTCACAACCCTGGTTGCGGCGCCCTTCGGGCGCCTCACCAGGGGTTATGCATGGTCCGGCCCTCCGGGCTGAACTTGGCCGATCTGTCTGATCGACTGTTTTTTATCGCGGACGGATCGGACGGATCGGACGGATCGGACGGATCGGACGGATCCGGTTGATTGATCGGTCTGATCTGTCTGATCGGTCGGATCCGGCTGCAAAAACCTGCCGCAAAACGTGGTTCCCTGGAGTCCCAGGCGTCGGCCATCAGTCCCCTGAGTCCAATGTGTCATTCCCCATGGTCCCTAGCGTCCCCACAGTCCAATCCATGGGATCATGCCGTATGAGTCGTGAGTCCTCGCCCCAGCGCTGCCACTAATCAGTCCCACCGGTCCCGGGCGTCCCTGCGGTCCCGGCCATGGGTCGTGAGACGTGAGTCGTGAGTCCTCGCCCCAGCGCTGCCACTAATCAGTCCCGCCGGTCCCGGGCGTCCCTGCGGTCAGTCATTGTTACCAGCCATTCCTGCGGCCTTTGGCTTTCAGCGCTTCTGCCGCTTCGCGGCTAGGGATACCGGTGGCGCGGGAGTGGCTTGCTGGCAGACATTGACGGGGTAAAGTGACACAGCGAAACGACTGTGGCGATCGCCGACAGACGTGGCCCGTAACGGGAATGGTCTTGGTGCCCAAAGCCTGGTAGAGCATGGATTGTACGGAGAGTGGACAGTATGCAAAAAACTCAGCGCCGTTATTTTGGCTATCGGTCTTTTGAGCCGGAATATGAGACGATGCGGCAAATGCGTTCGATCGGCATCAAGACCTTTACCTTCATGGTGTCGAACAACACCAACTTCATGGGGGCGCCATACACAAAATATCAGCCCACGTGGATATGGGAGCGCGAATATGACTTTTCGTTGTTCGATAAGAACATCGCAGACCTCATCCATGCCGTTGGCAGCGATGCCAATCTGATTTGCTTCGTGGATCTGAACCCTCCGGCATGGTGGCTGCGGAGAGGGCCGAACAGGTTCGATACGTTTACCGAGTTCGGGAGAGTGATGTCGCTGCAAGCCTGGCGTGAAGACGTCGCGCATTATCTGCAGGCGCTACTGGGGCACGCGGTGGAACAATATCCGAATGTGATCAAGGCGTTCTGCCTTGGTGGCGGCAAGACGACCGAATGGTTCGATGATTCCAAGGGAACTGAAAGCGTATCGCGACTTGAGGCATTCAAGAAGTACATGACAAGACAGAATCTTCCCGTCCCTGATGACATCCCCGGATATTCGTTGCGGTATTCAGGTATTGATGAAAGCAATCGTCTTCTGCGTACTCCCGAAAAGAATGCCTCGGCGTTGAATTACTGGAAATTCACCTCTGCTGAGTCTGCTGATACCCTTGAGTTTCTGATTAAAAAGGCTCGGGAAGTGCTGCCGGCAGAAATCGCGTTGAGTCTCTGTTATGGCTACATTTTTGAGCTGTGGCCCAATTGTCAGGCATCATGGTCGCAACTGGAATATGAACGGCTTTTCAGCCTGCCAGAAATTGACTTTGGTCTTGAGCCCATATCCTACAGTGCTGAAGAGCGTGGCATGGGTGGTTCGCCGTTGAGCATGATACCCATGCAGACGCTGAAAGTGCGCGGGAAATATATACTCAATTCGATTGACACCACGACGTACACCAGTCGCTTCCCGGCAGCGCCCAGCAAGAAAGGCGGGAGCGTGGCAATATGCGGGCGTAAAGTCGAATGGAACAACGCGCAGGAAGTCGCCGCCGGAATAAAGCGTGAAATGGCCTACAATCTCATCAACGGCTGCTCCACTTGGTATTTCGATATGTGGGGCGGCTGGTGGAATTCTGAAACCGCAATGGACACGCTGGGAAAAGCGGCGAGGATATGGGACAGCGAAAGCCCGGTAGTCGCCGATGATGTGTTCGAGACGCTTTTGATCGTTGATCCGCAGAATATGTACTACATCAATGATGCGCACCCGAGCGCTACCATGTTCGTCAATCCAATCAGGAAGGCCCTTGCCCAGGCTGGTGCGCCATTTACTACCGCATCATGCAACGATCTGTCCCGTATGGCGCTGGACAAGTACAAGCTTTTGATATTCTGCCATCCCTTTGACTTGGATGGTGATAAGATGGCACTGCTCAAACGCGCTATATCTGGTAAAACGGTCATGTGGATTTATGGACCAGGGATCATAAAAGATGGCACGTGGTCGCCGGATAATGTCAAGACCATCTGCGGCGTGGACTTCAAAACTCCCGGTGTAACAACTGTGCGTATGAGCGACTATCATTCGATCTATGTGTATGAAAGCGACAAGCTCACGGAAAAGGATATGCGCGCAGCAATGAAAACGGCGGGTGTCCACTGTTGGTGTGAAAAATCCGTTCCAGTCTATGCGAACAGCCGGCTGCTTGCTGTTCATACCGGGGTAGCGCAGGAACTGACTATCAGGCTGCCGAAAACGTACCGCAAAATCACCGAGCTCTATTCGTTGCGAGAATTTACCAACAGTGACAGCATACACATAACAAGCGACATCTGCGATACCTTCCTGTTCCGACTGGAAGATTGATCTGAAGTGCCGCCGGGGCGGGGGATCCCGAAGGCGTGCGATGCTGTCGAGAGCAGGCGGGGGCAGTGGCGGGCAGTGGAATTTTGTCGGTGCGACTGGCGGTCGCCCCTTGCGGCGATGGTAGTTTTTTGTGGTTCGGTCAGTTTGATCGCCTATCTTTTTCGCGGACGGATCGGACGGATCGGACGGTCTGATTGCCTGTCTTTTTCGCGGACGGATCGGACGGATCGGACGGATCGGACGGATCCGTCTGTTTGATCAGTCTGATCAGTCTGATCAGTCTGATCCGTCTGATTCGTCCAATCAGTCAGTCGCTAGCCGTCGAATGCCGTTGGGTGGGGTATCTGTCTTGCAGACATTTGGGTGTGGTGCGGTGTAAAAACGTTGGTGGAGCGGGGCGCTTGAGCTGGGGTGGGTTATAGTTTGGGTTTGTCGTGGTGGCGACGCGATGGGTGTGTCTGTCGGGCAGTCGTCATATTCTGGCGTGGGTATCGGTGCGAATGGCGAAAGGACTGGCGATGAGCAAGAAACTGTCGTGGGTGCTGACGGATACGGCCAAGAGGGTCTATGTGGAAAATTGCACGCTTGGCGCGACGGCGCTGGGCATGGACAAAGACGGCGCCTGGACTATCACCAAGAGCCGCTTGCGTGGCGGGCTGTCGGATGGTGTGGACATCATCGAGGTCAACAATGGCCAGCTGAGTTTTACGATAGTGCCGACGCGGGGCATGGGCCTGTGGCGCGGCAGTTGCGGTGGTCATGCCATCGGCTGGAATTCGCCGGCGCGGGACCTGGTCAATCCGGGCTTCATCAACACGCTGGAGCAGGGCGGCCTGGGCTGGCTGAAGGGCTTCAATGAGTGCATTGTGCGCTGTGGCCTCAACTCCAATGGCGCGCCCGGCATGGACACCGTGCTGGACAACAACGGCAATCCCTCCGAGGTGATGCTGACCCTGCATGGCAATATCGCGAATATCCCGGCGAAATACGTCGAGGTGGAGGTGATACCGGGCACGCCCACCGAGCTGGTCATTACTGGCGTGGTTGAGGAGTCGCGCTGTTTCTGTCCGCAGTACCGCATGGTCTGCCGTTACTCGACCTTCGTGGGCAGCAACAAAGTCAGCATTCGCGACGAAGTCAGCAATTTTGCCGACTGCCCGACGGAATTCCAGATGCTCTACCACTGCAATTTCGGCGAGCCGTTTTTGGAGGAAGGCGCGAAGATCGTCCTGCCGGCGGCCGAAGTCGCGCCGCGTGATCCGCGTGCTCAGGAGGACATTGATACGTGGGACAGCTATCGCGGTTATGAACCCGGTTATGTGGAGCAGGGCTACTATCTCGATGTCGCCGCGGATGCCCAGGGGCGGACGCTGTCCATGCTGAAGAATCGCGCGAGCACGCTTGGCGTAGTCATTCGCTGGGACAAGTCGCAGCTGCCGAGCTTCTGCCAGTGGAAGCACACCACCGGGGCCAGCGAGGGCTATGTCACCGGCATGGAGCCGTCCATAAACATGCCCAATCTGAAGAGTTTTGAGCGCCAGAAGGGCCGCGTGCTGACGCTGCAGCCCGGCCAGACCTACGCGATCGACCTGGCGATGGAAATCGCTGGCGATGCCAAGGCCGTGGCCGCTGTCGAAGCTGAAGTCGCCGCCATCATGGCCGGTCGCAAGACCACGGTGCAGCAGCAGCCCGTGGCCAAGTGGTCGCCCTGCGCGAACTGAGGTGCGCTGCAAAAGAGTGATAGTCATTGGCACTCGGCGGTGGCGACCGTCAGGCCGCTGCCGCCGCTCTGCCATGGAGCCATTCGTGTCTTTATTTGATAATGTGCGAAATCTGGTGATAGAAAGAGAGACTTGACACAGTGTCTCTGAATCCTTTGCCTGCGCCATAGGCTACTGGGGGCCTTCCGTAATCAGTGCCTCATAGAGGCGCCACAGTTCCGATGTCTTGGATGCAAATTTTCTGTAATCGTTTTCGGGTTGAGTTTGTCAGGTATCCGGTAGTGCCCCTACGGGGCACGATTGGCAGGAGAGCATTTTTCCCCAGGCTGAAGCCTGGGGTTAAGCATGGTTGAGCGCCTACGGCGCAAATTCATGCGCAACTGTTTGATAATCGGCCTATTGTAAAAATCCTTTTCGCAAAAGAAGAGTTTCGGTTACCTTGGTACCAGGAATCACCGATTGGCAACTACCCGTTTCATCAGAAGATTTCGCATAGTACCTTTTATTCGTGTTTCTTCGTGTTCATTCGTGGTTTTTCTCTTTAATTTTGGACGCTGCCATGCCTGATGCCGAGCGCGCCGCTGCGATACGACGCAGCGAGCGGCGATTTTTTTTCGTGTACATGTCGTTGTTTGCGCCCTTTGCGGTATTGACGCCGTACATGCAGCAGCTGCTGCATTTTTATGGCTATCGCAAGGACCAGATTGGCTACATACTTGGCGCGGTGGAGCTCATGGCGGTTTTGGCGCCGCCGGTGTGGGGGCTGTTGAGCGATCGCATCAAGCGGCCGCGGGCGGTGTTGGCTTTTACAGTGCTGATGTCCTTTCCGACCTTCTGCCTGCTCAGCGGCACCAATACGACGCTTGCGGCGATCGCCGTGGCGTTGCTCTTCGGTTTTTTCAATCGCCCGTCCATACCGCTGACGGACGGCCTGACCTTTAGTCGTTTCCGCCTGAGCGGTGCTGATTATGGCCATGTGCGCATTGGCGGCACCGTTGGTTTTGTGCTCTTCAGCCTGTTTTTTGAACGCGTGCTGCGCATCAGCCGGGACCAGGACGGCAGTCGCATCATCGCCATCCTGGGTGGCGCGCTGCTGCTGCAGTTTCTGATGGTCTTCGTGGTGCCGGCGCTGCCGAAGGCCAAGGCGGCCAAGGCGGACGGTGCGCCGCCGGCGACTGGCGAGGGCGAGGACAAGGTGTCGCCGGCGCCATCGGCGCCATTTGGCGAGCTCTTGCGGCTATGTTTGAAGCGCGGTTTTATTGCCTTTGTGTTCGCGGCTTTTTTGGCGCGCTTTGCGATGATGAGCTACTACAGTTTTTTTACGCGCTATTTGAATGACGTGTACGACTTCAAGGCCGTCGGTTACATCTGGCTGCTCGGGTCGCTGTGTGAGATGCCGTTGATCTTTTGGAGTCGCCAGATCATGGCGCGTATTGGCGTGCGCAATCTTTTTGCGCTGGCGTTGCTGGGGACCGTTGTTCGCCTGCTGGGCTTCAGCTATGAAAGCAGCCTGTGGGTGGTGATTGTCATGCAGCCATTGCACGCACTGACTTTCGGCGCCTACCACTGCGCGACCGTCACCTATGTGAGCAGCATCTTCCCTGCGCACTTCCAAGGCAGCGCGCAGACCATCTATTCCGCGCTCACAGTGGGTCTTGGCGGGCTGCTCGGTAGCGCAGTGGGGGGTGTAATCCTCGAGCATCACGGCTACCAGGCCATGTACAGCTTTGCGGCCGCCGTGGCGCTTATCGGCCTGATGGTCTGCATTCTTTTGGTACCCAAACTGGACGACATGCGGCGAAAGGCCGGATCGCTATGACTACGCAACGCCAAACTAAGCACGAAACACTGGTGAAACTAGGCCGCATCGCCCGCGATGCCGGCGCCATTGTCCGGCGCTATTTCGAGCATTTGCGCGGTGACGAGGTCAGCCACAAGGGCGCGACCGACATTGTCACCGTCGCTGATCGCGAGGTCGAGCGTTATCTGCAGCAGCGCCTGCACGAGGCCTTTCCGGATGTCGCTTTTTACGGCGAAGAGGGGCATTACGCGCCGCTGGCGACCTATGAGCGCGTCTTCATTGTCGATCCCATTGACGGCACCACGAGTTTCGTGCATGGCCATCCTTTTCACGCGGTGTCGCTGGGCCTGCGTGAAGAGGGCCAGACCAGCGCGGGCGTGGTCTATCTGCCTTATTTCGACCAGCTGTATTGGGCTGGGCGCGGGCAGGGCGCCTGGAAGGACGGCCGGCGCATACGCGTGTCGGCAAATGCCGAGATGCTGCAGGCGCTGGGCGGCACTGGCTTCGGCTGCGTCCGGGCGCATGCTCAGCCTGACAACGTGCCCATGCTCCGCGAGATGATTTACCGCCTGCGGGGCTTCCGGACCTGCGGCTCGGCGGCCATCGATCTATGTTATGTGGCAGAGGGGCACTACGACGTCTATTGGGAGTACTTGCTCCAGCCCTACGATTGGGAGGCCGGCGCGCTGATCGTCGAAGAGGCGGGCGGGTGGGTGACGGGCTTTGACGGGCAGCCGCCGCGGGACGACGTCGGTCGCATCCTGGCGACCAATGGCTTATTGCATCACGAGATGATGGACATAGTGGCAAAACACAGCTAAGCAGCAAAGGACACGGCGACCATGAACAACGCACTCAAACAACGACTACAGGAACTCGACAGCATCTACGACAGCGTCGTGTGTATGCCCAAACAGCCGTGTCAGAGCCCCGGCTACCATACGAAGATTGCCGACGGCACGCCTATTCACAGCACTGTCCGCGCGCTGGATTACGCGCTGTTGCTGCTCAAGTCCGGCGATGCCGCCGCGGCCACACGCGCGGCCGACGTGATTCGCGCCGTGCTGGTGCTGCAGGAATGCGATCCCTGCCAGGCGCCATACGGCATCTGGCCGTGGTTTTATGAAGAGCCCCTGCCCAAGATGTCGCCGCCGGATTACAACTGGGCGGATTTCTGCGGCGCGCGTATCGCGGAGATGTTGATCAACCACGCGGCGGCGTTGCCGGCGGAGCTGGTCACGGCCATGCGGGCGGCGTTGTTGCGCGCGGGCATGGCGATCTTCCGTCGCAATGTCGGGCCGGGCTACACGAATATTGCCGTGATGGGCGGCGGCGTCTGCGCCATTGCCGGCGAGATACTGCAGGAGCCCTTCCTGCTGGATTATGGCTGCCGTCGCCTGGAGCATTTCATTGCGTACACCCGCGAGCAGGGCGGTTTCAATGAGTACAACAGCCCGACCTACACCATTGTGGTCGTCGATGAGGCCGAACGCATACTGCGCCTGGCGAAGACGGACGTCGTCCGCGCGCTGGCGCGTGGCATCCACGACATCGCCTGGGAGGCCATCGCGACGCATTTCCATCCGGCGACTGGCCAGTGGGCCGGTCCGCACAGCCGGGCTTACTCCGACACCATCAAGCCCGAGACGGCCTGGCGCATCGCCGCCGCCACCGGCGTTGCCGTCGGCGCGGTCACGCCGGCAGAGGCCGCCGCGCAGCTGGTCGAGATGCCGCTGCCCTGCCCGGAGAAATACCGTGGGTACTTCCAGGATGAAGATCGCCACGACTGCGTGGTGCAGCAGTACTGCCGTCGCGAGCCGGTGTCGCGTTCAACCACGGGCACGACGTGGTTTAACGGCGATGTCTGCCTCGGCAGCGTCAATCACGACAGCATGTGGGTGCAGCGTCGGCCTGTCGTCGCCTATTGGAAGAATGGCTCGGCGACTGCCGTGCTGCGCCTGCGCTTCCTCCATGACGGCAAGGACTTCGCGTCGGCTTTTGTGCGCACTGCCCAGGCCGAGGGGCGACTGCTCAGCGGCGTGACCATGCTCACCGACCAGGGCGATTACCACTGCCATCTTGATCGGCCCGCCAATGGCGTCTTCAGCGCCAGCGATTTTCGCCTGCGCTATGAGCTGCAGGCCGACGGCGCGGCTGTCGAGGAACTCCACGACGAGCGTTTCATCCTCAAGGCCGGGCCGTGGATGGCTGGCGTGCATTGCCACGCCGGGCGCTTCGATGGGCAGGACGTCGTCTGGGAAGCCGGGTGCGAAAATGGCCGCGCCTATGTCGATGCCGTGTGCTATCACGGTCCACAACGGGAGTTCAATTTCCGGCAGCTCGGCGATACGTGGCTGTTTGTCGCCATGGAGCTGCTCCACGCCGGCGAATTTCCGTCGGATCTCGGATTTGACGCACATCCGGAAGAGGCGTCGGCCGTTGCCTGGAGCGCCTGGCAGAACTACGGCCTGAATGTCGCCGTCAGTCGCCAGCCGCTGCCTCTCGGCCAGGCCATCAACACCGGTATTTAGCCCCGCATCTTCAGTAGCCCCACGGCATGCCGTGGGGTTACGAGTCGTGGAGCTGCGAGTTGTGGGTTGTCACGGGTTGATGACTTTGACTTCGAAGCGTTTGAAGGCCATGGTTGCGGGTTCTTGACCGGGAATGGGGATGACGGCTTCGAGGTCGTCTTCGCTGGTATTGACGGCGATGACGGTTTGTTTGCCATTGACGGTTTTTGCCCACCATTCGACGCGGGCGGCTTTTTTGACCTCGACGGTGCCGGCGTGGGTGGTGCCGGGGGCGAGGATCAGCGGTCGAAGATCACGGATGTCCTTGACGACAGCGCAGAGAGCGTCCCATGCGTGGGGCACGTGGGCGACGGTGTAGAACTGCTTTTGGTGTGACGCGTACCACCACCACCACAGGCCATTGACGGACTTGACCACGCCGACGAAGGCGGCGGCGCGCATCCAATCGGCGTCCGGCGCGAATTGCGCGGGATCGACGGGCTGTTTGGCCCGGAAGGCCTTGGTCTGATTCCTGTCGTAGCAATGGATGAGGAGGGTGATGGGCGAGTCGTGGAGGAGGAGTTCGCGGTGGCTGGCGATGGTGTTGACGATTTCCGCGGGTTTGGCGTAGCTCTGGGTCCAGTGGGTGTCCCAGGTGCGCCGGTACTTGTTCATGCCGTTGCCCCAGGTGGTCATCACCACGGGATGATAGGGGTCCAGCTCGCGGACCAAGTCGGCCAGACTGGTCAGCAGCGCCGGCGAGACGTACTGCTTGGCAATTTCCGGCTCGTCGTACAGGTACCAGCAGAACAGGCCGGGATGGTCGGCCAGAGCGCCGACGCGTTTGGCGAGGTGCTCGAAGTTGCCCTGGACCATGCCGTTGCCGCTGCCTACGCCGCGGTCAAAGCCGATGAAAGCCCGCAGGCCATTGGCGGCGCAGGCGTCGAGGTACTCCCGGCAGGCGACGTCGTCTTGGCTGCCCTCCCAGCGGTAGGTGTGGACGACTTCGAAGCCGGCGCCCTTGATCAGCGGCATGTCGTCCGGTAGCACCTCGTAGATGCCCAGGGGGAAGATTTTCTGGCCGTTCTGGTTGTAGTTGCCATCGGCGTCGATGACGACGGCGTCGGGCGGTTTTGGTGCGTGGAGCAGCCAGAGGACTTGGTTGGCGCGGTTACCGCTGGGGTCGGTCGCGGTGGCCTGCATGGTATTCAAGCCGCGCGGCCAGCCGGCGGGCAAGGTCAGGTTGTATTCGAAGCGGTTGTCGCCCAGGGAGCGCGGAGCGCTGACGGTGACGGCTTGGCCGTCGCCGACGGTGGCAGTGAGCTTCGGCGCCTGCGCGCTTTCGTCGCTGACGACGATGGCGACGCTGCTATCCGGTGCGATGACGCGCCAGGCGCGGCCGGTGATGATGGGCGGCAGGCAGTCTTGGCCCACTGGCACGGCGTGGGTGAAGGACCACGGCTGCACATCGGTGCAGCCCTTGGAGGTGACGCGCCAATGCCAGGTGCCGGGCGGCAGGGGGTCGCGCAGCTGCCAGCTGGCGTCGACGCCGAGCTCATAGCGGCGAGTGGCGGCGGTGGCGGGGAAGGCTTCGTCGCGGGACAGTTCGAGGATGTAGGCGCTGACGCCTGCCAGGGGCGACCAGGTGAAGAAAGGCGTGTTGGTGGCCAGGACGATGTCGGGTTCGGGGCTGATTTTGTCCACCGAGATGTCGATTTGGCGCATGCTGAAGTCGTCGAACCAGGCGCGGCCGGCGCCGCGGAGGGCGAGGAAGACGGATGCGAAGCCGGCGTCGTCGGGTGCGCGGAGGCCCTTGCATTGTTTGAGCTGCCAGTCCGTGGTGCCGAAGACATCGCAGGCGTACTGGCCAGCGGCGAGCCACTTGCCGTTGGCGTCAGACCATTCCACGATGAGACCCGCGCCGACGGAGGACATTTTGCCGGGCTTGGCCACGACATTCTCGGTTTTGACGAAGCAGGATGCATCGTAGGCCATGCCGCCGATGATGGGCACTTGTCGCGTGATATAGACCGTTTCGGTCATCGGGTCATTCACGGTCAGACAGGCGGCCTGCTCGCCGGAGTGGACGCTGTCGCGGTCGAGGGCCGCTGTCTTGCCGAACGCCCAGGTGTCCTGGCCGTCTTCGAAGCCGGCGTTGGGAAGCGTCATGGCCGTCACGCGGCGCAGTGGCGTGCGCAAGAAGCGCTGGCGTTTGGTGACGACGTCGGGTGCGAAGTCCTCGACGGCGAGTTCCACGGTGGCGGCGATGGGCTTGGCTTCGTCGCCGACTGGCGTGGACATGATATAGCGGATGTTTTTAAGCGACGTGTGGCGTTTGTCCTGGAGCGTGAAGCCAAAGGGGCCCTCGGTGCGGGTGAAGGTGTAGCGGACGTCGGGCAGGTCAAGGGCCAGCGTGCGGTGTCCGCGATCGGAGAGGACTTCCTCGTCATTGATGCTGATGGACTGGCCATCGCCGCGTAAGAAGATCGCGCCGCTGGCGGTCTTCATGCTTTCGGGGGGGATGTAAATGCCGAATTCGACGGGGCCGGTCGGCTGTGCGAGCATATCGAGGGCAATGCGCAGTGTTTTGTCGGTGAAGGCGAGGGTGAGATTGGCGTCGGCGTGCTGGTCCTGTTTGTGCCAGGTGAAGATATCGCCATCGCGGGTCATGGCGGCATTCTGGAGATTGAAGCGCTGTTGTTTCCAGCCGGGCGTGAAGGCAGCGATGCCGATGCCGCTGATGAGGGGTTTGCCGGCGTAGGACACGGCGATGTTGCCGCCGGCGCCGGTTGTGAGCTGCCAGTTGCCGATGGCGGTGCTGACGTCCTGCGCGGCGAGCAGGCCGGCGCTGAGCAACAAGGGCATGAGCATCTTTTTCAACATGGCGATCCTCCTTGGACTGGACTTGCTGGGTTGAGAGGCGTATTTGGGAAAATGGTCAGGGGTGGCTGGTTTAGCTGCGCAGCCGCTGGTAGAAGCACAGGGCGCAGGATCGGGGCTGGGGCAGTTCGAGGCGCAGACCGGCGGCGAGGTCAGCGCCACGGCGGCGGTCGCTGTGGCCGTCGGTCCACTGCAGCTCGTAGATGGCGTCGGGTGACAGTCCTTGCAGGGCGTAGGACTGTTGCGCGGCGGGGCATTCGGGGCGGCGGAAGGCCATGACCATGCCGCGATCTTCCTCCGGCAGATGGGCCTGGTAGGCGCACCAGTGACTGAGGTCTTCGGGGCGATCGCTGAGCGGGTAGTAGTCACCGTCGCGCAGGATGGGACGGACGCGTTGGGCGATGGCCAGCGCGCGCCGGTGGAAGTCCCAGTTGGTTTCTGGGCCGGGGCGGCGGTTGTCTGTGCCCCAGGGCTTGAGGGATACGCCGGTGGCGAGCATGCTCAAGACGTCGTAGTCGTCATTTTCGGGCAGCCAGCTGCAGCCGGCGTGCTGCGGTAGCCAGTCATTCAGGTAGAAGTTTTCGACTTGCGAGCCTTCGCGGCGATGATCGGGGTAGCACTGCAGGTCGCTTTGCCAGAGTGGTATACTGCGTGAGAGCAGCTCGAAGTCGAGGCGGCGGCCGCCTGAGGCGCAATTGTCGATGAGCATGTCGGGGTAGGTTTCGCGGAGGGCATCCCACAGGCGGTAGAGGCCGTCGATGTGCTTCATTTCGGCGACGCCGACGCGGTCGGGTGCGTCCATTTGCGCCCAGTAGGGCAGGGTGTTGAAATTGAAATCCTGGCGGTAGTAGTCGATGCCCTCCTCGTCAATGAAGTCTTTAAGGGTATTGAGGAGCCATTGCCAGGCGTCAGGGGCGCCGAGATTGAAGAGCAGATCGTCGTTTTTGCCGACGAGCCACTCGGGGTGTTCGCGGAGGATTGCGGCCTGTGATTTGCGGTGGACGCGTTCGGGTTCAAACCAGGCCAGGAATTTCATGCCGGCGGCGCGGGCGGCGTCGCTGACGGGTCGCAGGCCCTGCGGGTGCGGGCTGCGGTTGATGCGCCAGTTGCCGACGCGGATGGGCCAGTCGCTGGGGCCGTCGAGGTGGGTTTCGAAGTGATGGGGGCATTTGCCGTCGAAGCCGCTCCAGCCAGCGTCGATCCAGAAGACATCGTAGGGCAGTTGTTGTTCGCGGATGACGCGGATGCGGTCGAGCATATTGGTGGACTGCATGCCGCCCCAGGTCACGAAGGAAATTGGTGCGGTCAGCAGCTCGCCGCGCGAGTCCCGTGGCGAATGGACTGCGAGCATGTGCCGACGGAAGACGTTTTGGGCGGCGCGGATGCCGATGCCATCGCGGAACTGCAGGCAGAACGACGGCTGCCGCAGGCGTTCGCCAGGGAGCACCCGGAAATGCGTGTTGAGCATGGACACGGCGATGCGGCCGGTCTGGCCGTCATTCCGGAACTGCGCTTTCCAGGCGCCGCTCCAGCCCACGGCGACATTGACGCCGTGCAGGTCGTCGTAGTCCACCCCGAAGTAGGGCATGAAGGTGCTGGAAGAGCGCCCCTCGACGGCGCGCAGTTCGAGGTCGCGGCTGCCAGGGTGATTCCACAGATCGGCATGCATGGCGACGAAGTCGCGGAAGGCGCAGTCCGATCCGAGGTTGTAACGCACGCCGAGGTGTGAGCTGAGCAGTCGCTGTTCGCGCTCCATGCAGAGCAAGGGCAGGCGGTAATCCAGCATGAACAGGTCTTCGACGATGTCGCAGGGGCGATCGCCGACGCCGTGCAGGACGGGCGTATATTCGATCACCGGCCGGTCGTGGAATATCCGCACGGACAGATGCAGCTCCAGCACGCCCGGGTCGACGTCGTAGGTGACGTCCAGGCGCCGGACGCCGGCGGTGGCGGTGGTTGCGTCGTTGGTGTGGACCGTCCGTGGCAGGGTCGTCGAGTCCAGGTCGCGGCCGCCATAGCGCAGTGAGAAAAGCCGCCGGGGTAGAAACGCGGTGGCGCTGCCGTCGCCGTCGCCCCACAGACAATCGGCAACGAGGTCCTGGTAACGAGTCATGGTTGCTGCTGCTCCTTCACGTCGTGCGGCACATGGTTTGGACAGGGTGGCTAAGCGCAGGCTACAAAGCTATTGCCTGCCGCCGGAAGATCAAGCGCTGGCAAGGCGGGCGCGTGAACGAATGGGGGACCGGGGATCGGTCTGATCTTTTGTCTTTATCGCGGACGGATTGGACGGATCGGACGGATCGGACGGATCGGACGGATCGGACGGATCGGACGGATCGGGTTAGGGCGGACACATAGGTCCGCCCCTACGCGGACGGATCGGACGGATCGGACGGATCGGGTTAGGGCGGACACATAGGTCCGCCCCTACGCAGACGGATCGGTCTAATGCTCTTCACATAGCATGCGGCAATGACCGGGCACGCGGTGATGGCCGGCGAGGAGTGGATTGGTAACCATGTGCAAGATCATTCGCCGAGGTTTTCAGCGCCGAAGGTGCGACCTAAGATAGCCCAGGGCAAGCGCCCGCAGGGCGCGCCGCCCTGGGTAAGGTGCCCCAACACAAAAGAGCCCTGAAAGGGCGACCTAAAAGACCTGCGACGATAGACAGCAGTGCAAAATACAGCGGCAGTCAATGAGTTCCATTGCCTCTTTGGCTCCGGTCAGCTTTGCCGACCGGGGCCAAAGAGGCTGAGGAACACGACCTTGGTTGGCGCTTTACCCAGGGCGGCGCGCGCTTTCAGCGCTGCTTGCCCTGGGCTGCTATGTTTCGCGCTTTCAGCGCTTTTGGCCGCTTCGCGGCGATAAAATGCCGGGGAGACATAGGATGTTGAGTTGAAATAACAAACGCTAGAGAAATCGTTAAGTTAAGAGCATTGGCCGTATCTGCCTGATCGGTCTGATCTTCAGTCTTTTGCGCGGGTGGTTCAGGCGAGGGTGGTCAGGAGTGGGGTATTCAGGCGAGGGTTTTGCCGTCGATGGTGCCGATAGCGACTTCGAATTCGCCTTTGCGGGCGATGCGGTCGGCGCGGCCGTCCTTGATCCAGACCACGGTGTCGGAGGCGCTGAGCATTTTCATATCGTGGGTGGCGGTGATGACAGTGATGCCGAGTTGTTTTTTCATATCGGCGAGGAGCTGGATGATTTCTTCGCCGGTATGGAGGTCGAGGTTGCCGGTGGGTTCGTCGGCGAGGACGATGCCTGGCCGGTTGACCAGTGCGCGGGCGATGGCGATACGCTGCTGCTGGCCGCCGGAGACTTGCGCGGGCAGGTGGGTGAGGCGGTGGCCGAGGCCGACCAGGTCGAGTATTTCGGCGGCGGCGGCGCGGGCTTTCGCGGGGGATTCGCCGGCGAAGATGCGCGGGAGGGCGACATTTTCGACGGCGGTCATGGTTTGGATCAGATTAAAGGACTGGAAGATGTAGCCCATTTTATGGCAGCGAATCCACGCGAGCTGTTTTTGGTTGAGTTCCTGGAGATTGCAGCCATCGACGCTGACGCTGCCGGCGCTGGGGCGGTCAAGGCCGCCGACCATGTTGAAGAAGGTCGATTTGCCGGAGCCGGAGGGGCCGAGGATGGACAGGTATTCGCCGCGGCGGACATCGAGGCTGATGCCGCGGAGGGCGTGGACCTGTTCGGCGCCGAGCTGGTAGACCTTGGTGACGTCGTGGGTCGTGATGATGATGTCGTCGGCTGGTTTCATTCTTCGACCCTCATCGCATCGACGGGTTGTTTACGGGCGGCGATGTACGCCGGGAGAATGGCGGCCATGACGGACAGGAGCGTGCCGGTGATCAGGGACGTGGTCAACGAGCGCACGATGCTGAGCACGGGCAGGTTGGCGGCGATATAGCCGTGGTAGTTGGTCGTGGCGACGCCGATGGCGACGGCCAGGCCGATCAAGCAGCCCAGGACGGTCCCCGCGACGCCTTGCACGGACGACTCGATGAAGTAGGAGCGGACGATGAAGCCGTCCAGCGCGCCGAGGCATTTGAGGGTGCCGATTTCCTTGATGCGTTCGGTGACGCTCATAAGCATGGAGTTGATGATGCCCACCAGACAGGCCAGCAGGGACAGCACGATGAGCAGCACCATCATGCGGTCGGGCGCGTCGCCGGCATAGATGTCCACGCCGGCTTGTTGCAGGAGGACGTTCAGGACGGCGTCGTCGGCGCGAACCAGCGCGCGGACGATGTCGTTCATCACTTGCATGTAGGTGAGGAAGGCAATGGCCAGGACCACGCCGGACATGGTGATCAGCGAACGGAAGAAGCGGCGCCGGATGCCCGCCCAGCTGACCTGGAAAGAGACTGCCCAGCTCACCTGGCGTTGTTCGGGGATGACGGTGTTGGTCATGGTTTGTTCTGCGTTCATGGCTGCTGCTGCCGGTGGGCCCGGCAGGGGGCGTTGCGGGGTCAGTTGCGGTTGAGGTCGATGCCCAGGCGTTTCTGCATGATCAGCGACAGGACCATCGCCAGGGCGACGATGAAGAATTCACCGACGATGAGGCCGACGAAGAGACAGCGGACGCTGCGGTAGCCGTCCTTGTTCGAGTAGCGGGTGACGAGGGCTTTGGCCAGCCAGCCAAGGAGGACGGAAAACCAGTAGGTGCGCATGATGGGATTGACCAGCATGATCAGGCCGATGGGGTGGGGCAGCCAGAAGCGTGTCTGGCGGAAGTAGAGCAGGGCGGCCATGAGCGACGCACCGAAGAGCAACCAGAGGCGGCCGGCCCAAGTCGCGGTCGGCGGCACTTTGGAGATGTCGCCGATGCGGGTGAAGAGGCCCTTGGGGAACATGGTGAAGAACCAGTTGTGCATGGCGTCGGCGCCGGTGTCGTAGGACATCATCAAGGCGACGGTAATGGCCGTTACGGCGGCGATGGCGATGGCGATGACGATGGCGATGTGGTAGCGGACGCGGGACATCTTGAGGTCGTCACGGATTTTTAGGGCGTTGGCCATAGCCGGGGCGATGAAGGCCTTGATGTCGAGGAAAAGTACCGCGTAGTAGACCATGAGCGGCGCGAAGAGCGGCGGCGCGGTGACGCCGTGGTCGAAGCCCCAGATATGGCGGATGAGGTGGAAGGGGCTGACCCACGCCTGGAAGCCCATGATGCCGCCTTCGGCGACTGCGCGAATCAGGCCGATGGTGATGACCATGATGATCACATAGCCGAAAAGCGCATAGAAGAGATGGACGCCCATCACCCGCCACAGCAAAAACACCAGCAGCATGGACCCGCCGAGAAACAGCGCCGAGGAAATGCGCAGCTCGCGGCGCTCGTCGGCGCTGACATTTTCCAGCTTGTCGGGCTGCAGCGCGCACAGCAGCATGTGCCGGCATTTCCACAGCACCAGCGAGGCGAAGACCAGCAGGGCGCCACCGCCGATGGCAAAGCGGAAGTTGAGGGTGTACCACCATTCGCCAGGGAAGGAATTTTCGTTTTGGCCGAAGCCGAAGGCGACCAGGATGAGCAGCAGCGCCATGTAGAAGATATGGAAGAACCAGAGTGAGAAGGACACTTTCTGGGGGATGAGGAAGGCGATGCCGATGACGGTGAAGAAGATGCTTGAGCGGGCGCCGTAGAGCAGTCCTTTGAACATGCTGTTGCGGATGAATGGCGTCCAGGCCTTTTCGAGGTCCAGCGCGGTCAGGCCGGGCAGCCATTCGGTGCGGCAGAGGAGGTTCCAGCCCATGACGCCGGCGGCGATGGTGAAGCCGGCCCAGAACAGGCCGCTTTTGAAGAGCGGGGGGATGATCGTGCGTTGCTGGTCGGCGTCGCCGAGCTGGCTGTCAAAACCGGCGAGGAATTCGGGCAGTTCGGCCAGCGGGAAGATGAGTTTTTCGTGATAGGCCCACTGGCGGAAGATCAGCACATTGAAGCTCAGCAGAATCATGTAGCTCAGGGCGACGACGACGCCCCACCAGGCGAGCGGCCGCAGCCAGTGATGCCAGGGCAGATCGCCGAGAAAATAGCGGTGGAGGGACGCGTCGAAATCGCTGAAGGCGGCGAGGACGCCGTCGAGCTGGTCGCCGCTGATGGCTGGTGCCTGCGCGGGCCAGCGGTCGGCGAGGCCGCGCAGCTCGCCGGCGGAACTGGCGACGAGATTACAGAGGGTGATTTCCTGGCGCAGGCGTTCTTGTTCGCGGCTGTTGGCGAGACGCTCCTGGTCCTTGTTGGCGCGTTGTTTGCGGAGGCGGTCGATGTCGGCTTCCATGCGTCGGACATCGTCCATGGCGGCGACGCGTTTGCGTTGGTTGAGCTCGATGAGTTCTTCGTCGATATGATGCATGGTGGTGGCCAGTTCCTGGTCGATGGCGACGAGGGTGGCGAGTTGTTGCTGGAGGCCGCTGTCGTCGGCGACGGGATCGAGTTCGGCGGCGGCCACGCGGAGGGCGCCGGGCGGGTCCAGGTGGTCGGGGGCTTTTCGGGCGAGTCTGGCGGCCAGCAGGCCGTGGTTGAGGCGGGCCAGCCGGCGGAAGTAGCTGGCCGGGTCGTCCTTGAGGGTGTAGAGGGCGCCGGGGTAGGCGCGTTTGCCTTTGGGGAGGCCGCGGCGGAAGACATCGACCTTGGCGAAGGCCTTTTCGCGGTGTTCCTGGAGGGCCTGGCGCAACGCGTCGGCGTCCTGTTCGGCTTGGGCGATCCGGTCCTGGAGCTGATTGACGGCGCTGGCGTCGGGTGCGTCCTTGGCATATTCGGCGGTGAGCAGATCGCGGTCGCGGGCGACGGCGGCGAGTTTTTCGGCGTATTGTTGAGCGAGGGCCTGTCCGCCGGGTTCAGAGATGAAGAAGTTCTCGTTGAGGTATGGCTCGACGTAGCGGTTCCATTCGGTTTGGTCGGTGTTCCAGTGTCGATTGAAGACGGCGCTGATGATGGGCACGAGTTGTGCGGTGAGGCCGAAGGTGGCGATGCCGGAGGCGACGGAGCACATGGCGAAGACCAGTAGCAGTTCGGACAGCGCCAGCGGCTTGATGAAGCGGCAGAGCCGCAGCAGCGGGTTGATGACCACGGTGAGGGCGATGAGCAGCACGAAGGGAAAGAGCGGTACTTGGTTAGGCGCCGCTAGCATGTAGTGCCGGTTGTCCAGCACGACGGTCAGCGCGGCGAAGAGCGCCGTGAAGACCGTGCCGATGAGGATGGACCGTATGGTGATGTTTTTCATGGATGCCCGGCTGCGCCTAGAAAATCAGTGGCGCCATCATTTTGTTGAGGATGGTAAAGGCGACGGAGACCATGCCGATCAGGCCCATGCCGCAGGAAAAGCCCGCCAGTAGAATGGGCGTGTATTTCATCCATTGGTCGCCATAACGCCGGCGGAAGTAGAAGCGGCCGACCAGGGCGCCGATGAGTTCGAGGGCGACGCCAGACGGCGTCGACTGGCCGAGACCGCGGACCATGCCGAAGACGAGGAGCGTGGGCAGGCCCAGGCAGGACAGGACCGTGAAGGAAACGACGCCGGCGCCCAAGCCGGTGAGGACGTATTTGAGGCGTAGCGCCTCCATGAACATGGATCCGCCTTCCATGGTCGAGCTGTAGGTCAGGCAGAGGTTTTTGGCGTTGAGGTCCCACATTTTCTGCGCGTAGGGGTAGGCGGCCGAGGGCACGTCGGCCATCTTCCAGAGCAGCTGGGAGAAGACAATGGAGGCGATGATGATGATGGGCACGGTCACCAGCTGCGTCTTGATCTGGCTGACGATCTTGGTGCCGGTGAGCTCCAGCACGCGGAAGTTCACCGTCGCCACGCCGTAGTTGGGGATGGGCACCGGTGCAAACCAAATCTTCACGCCCTTGTAGCCGCTGAGGATGTAGGTGGCTTCCTTGATGTAGGGGATGCTCAGCGCCTGGCCGCAGAGCCCTTCGAGCTTCGCCGTCGCATAGGACAGCAGCGGCGTCAGCACCAGCGCGTAAGCGACGAAGAAATGCCAGGGGAAGCCCTCGATCAGCCAGCAGGACAGGCCGATCCAGAAGGCGTTGCTGAAGGCGTAGATGCCCAGAGCAATGAAGATGGAGAAGTCGCCGCGCCGCGGGTCGTTGATGAAGAGGCGCTTCCAGGCAGACTCGGGGCGTTCGCCGGGCAGGCTGCCGCTTTGCATGAGGTTGCCGCGGCGGATGCGCCAGGAACGGATCGCCGGGGTGAAGATTTTGGCGACACTCACGGTGGTGATGGCCAGGGTCAGGCCCAGCGAGAATGACAGGTAGAAGTCGACGTTATTGCTGTAGAGGGTGTTGATTACGTCCATTTGCGGGTCCCAGTGCGAGAGCACGCCGCGGTGGTACAGGACGGGATTGAGGAAGAGGGTGAAGACGACGCCGAAGGCGCCGCCGATTACGGCCCAGAAAGGCAGGACCATGCCCTGGAAAAACCACAGGAGGTTGAAACTGATGTTCATCGGCGCCGCCGGCAGAAATTTGGACACGGCGGGCGTGAAGTCCACCCAGGGAATGGGCAGGGGCTGGATGGGCTTGTCCAGGAGGGCGCCGCTGATGGCCGGGATGGCGATGTAGAAGACACCGAAGCTCAGGCCGAGGATGGACCCGAGGGAGAAACATCGCCAGCGCCAGCGTTCGCTGTTCACCTTGGTTTCGGCCAGCGCGGTGATACCGGCGGCGGCGACAGGCGCCATGGGGAAGGGCAGTTCTTCGACGTCGTTGGTGATGCGGTAGAGGACATAGCCGAAGCCATACTGGTCCAAGCGGCTGACCAGCAGACCGACGATGATCAGCATGATGGGCCCGAGCCAAGCCTTGGTGAAGAAGGTGTGGCCCTGCGCGCGGATGACGTCAGCCGACGGCGCCCACCAGGCGGGTATTTCCTGGGCGACGCCCATGGCGTTGGCGTAATCGGATTGGACGAGGTACTGGTTCCAGAGCAGGCCCTGGAAGGGCGAGGCCATGGCGAGGCCGGCCATGTAGTAGAAGATGTAAATCTCCTGCATCTTGAGCTCTTTGAAGGAGCGCCTGGCGACTTCGGCGAAGAGGATGATGGTCACCCAGCGGGCAGCGCTGTCCATATTGGCTTCCGGGCCAACGACGAGGGACAGGTACATGCTGCCGGGCATGATGAGCATGCCGAGGAAGACGGCGCCGATGACGGTCTTCCAGGTGAAGCCGTCCTCAAAGTGCTCCGGTGGCTCCATCAGCCGCCGGTACTGTTCGAGTTCCTTGTCCTGGGTGTGTCTGGCCATGGTCGTCAGTCGCCTGCCGGGGTGGGTGGGTTGTCGTGGTTGTTGGTATGGGTGGTCGCGGTCGGCGGTGCGTCGGGGTAGAGCGTGCGGCCGCGGCGGCAGAAGTCCTGGTGTTCAGCGGGGCTGAGATTGCGCCAATGGAGGAGGTAGCTGCGCATTTTCTCCAAAAATTGCATATTGGTGGCGGCCCAGTTGCTGTCTTGGCCGGAGAGCCTGGTGTTGGTCATGGTGAGGCGGTATGCCTGAACGCGGTCGTCGTAGGCGGTGGTGAAGAGCAGGTCCTGGGTGACGCCGAGGTCGAAGGGGGCGAGGGCGACCTGGTAGCGCAGAGTTAGGCGGGGGCGGCCGGCGTTGTCGAGGTCGATGCTGGCGTCTTCGCGGTGGGCGATGAGATCGCCGAAGGACGCTTCGGTGAAACGGCTGAAGTAGCTTTCGAGGTAGCCGTTGATGCCGTAGATGAGATTGGGCTGGTAGATGAAGGGGAAGACGACGGGCATGACGCGGCCGTCATGACGTGGCAGAGACCACTTGCGCTTGCCCGACGGCACCGCCGCGCGGGTGGCGACCATGGAGGGATAGAGGGTCGACAACAGCACGATGACGATGGTGAAGAGGATCACATAGACCACGCTCAGGGACGAGAAATTGAGGTTGATGTCCTGGATGAGGCCGGTGCGGGTGAGGACGATGCTGGCCAGCTGGCCGATGAGATAGCCGCCGACCGAGCCGATGACGCTGTACACGAAGGCCTCGGCCAGGAAGAACATGCCGATGTGCGTGGGGTTGAGGCCGACGGCGTTGTAGATGGCGATTTCGGCCTTGCGCTCGAAGACCGATCCGAGCATGGTGTTGAGGATGATGGTGCTGGAGATGAGCAGCGGGATGATCAGGAAGGCCAGGCCGCCGATGGACGTACGGTAGCCCTCGCCGATGAAGTAGACGCCGGCGGCGGTGCCGCGCTTGGCGTCTTCACCCAGCTGGAAAGGCTCGCGGCTGCTGATGGTGAATTTGCTGGCGTTGGTGATGGTCAGCAGCTCGTCGACGACGGGCCAGATCGGCTGGCCGTCGTGCAGTTTGGCGGAGATGCTGTAGGGCTGGCCGCCCAGGCGCTGGCAGCGGCCTTCGGGCATGATCAGCAGCGCCGAGAGATCGACGTAGAAGACGCCGCTGTCGGCGGCATCGCCGCTCTGTGCTGCCATGGCGCTGAGGTCCTGCTCGCCGGCGCTTTGCTGAACGAGGGCCTTGATGGGCAGGATGGGCCGCTGGTTGATATCCTTGAGCTGCAGGAACGCCTGGTCGTCGAGAATGCCGGCCACGCGATAGGCGTCGCCTTCGTAGAGAATGCTGTGCTGGGCGAAATTCGTGTCGTCGATGCCGAGGGCCTTTGCCAGTGCTTCCGGCACGATGACTTCGTGGACGTTGCCGTCCTGGAAGAAGCGGCCGGCGCGCAGGGGCAGGGGGCCGAGGAAGCCGTCTTCAGCCAGCGGCAGGCCGAGGATGGCATCGAGCGTGGCGTTGCTGAGGCCGGCCGAGGGGGCGGTGGCGTCGCCGGCATCGCTGGCGTTGGCGTGTCGTTGCACATCGATGCGGAAGGGGACGACGCCGTCGGCGACTTTGGTGGGCATCAGCCAGCGGCGGACGGCGAGGTCGGCGCGGCTGCTGAGGATTTCGCGGAGACTGCGGAGGGTCGCTTCGTCCATGCGGCTGTTGCCGGGCCAGTGGATCATCAGGCCGGTGTAGGGTGCCTGGCGGGCTCGGCTGATGATGGTCGGGCTGAGTTTTTTGGATATGCTGGTGAAGGCGAGCATGGTGAAGGTGACCAGGACGATGGTGGCGGTGGTCAGGGCGGTGCGGATGCGCCGGCGCTTCATGTTGTTCACGCCGATGAGCATGGCGGATTGCCCGACGGTGGAGAAACCGGCATCGCCAGTGTCAAAACCCGCGCCCGTGCGGAACAGCAGCTGCATCTCGCCCTCAAAACGACCGTGGAGGATTTTGATGACGAAGGCGCCGAGGCCGCCCATGACGAAGGCGATGAAGATCGCCTCCGGTGCCTGCGCGACCCGGAAGGCCGGGTGGATATTGCGGAAGACCAGGAAGGTCAGCACGAAGAGCGCGCAGAAAGCGGCCATTTCCTGCTCGATTTTCTTGCAGCGGAAGAGCAACTTTTCCGCAAAAAAGCAGAAGGGCAGCATTAGGGCGAGGTAGAAAACGACGGCCTTGAGCATGTCGTTGGTGACTGCCGTCATGCGTTTGTAGGCCTTGAGGTGGGCGCCGACGGCCTCGTGCAAATGGCGCAGATAGGCTGGGGAATCCGCTGCCTGCTGCGCATCGTCGGCTTTAACGAGCGCGCTGTCGCCGCGTTCGAGGAAAATGCGGGCGAGCTCGTCGGAGGTGCCGCGGAGTTTTTTCATGCGGTCGTGATTGAGCACGGACATATCCTTGGCGGCGCGGGCGAAGAAGTCCGGTCCGATTTCGTCAGGATGGCCGAAGCCGACGCCGTCGGGGTGTTTGGCGCTGGCATTGACGGCGAGGACGCGCTCGGCGGTGAGCAGTTTCAGCGTCTCGCCCTCTTCCATGAAGACCGCCGCCGAACCGCCGCTGCGGTTGAAGGTCTTGCGCGTGTAGGGCGACGAAATGCCGCTTAGGCCAAATTTCTTGGGCGTGGTATTGAGGCGGCCATTGAGGACGAGGAAGTTCGCTTCGGTGATGGGGCCGACCGCTATGGCCGCCGGGTTATCGCGGGTGTGAATGGGGAATTCGTGGCAGGCAAAGAGCGCGAGCGTCTTGTCGAGGGTATTGCGGTATATCCCTGACGACATTTTGTTTTCGGCGTCGCCGGCGTCGATGACGTGGTTGATGGTGATGAAGTCGTCGTCAAAGGCGAAGGCGTTGGTGTTGAGGGACTGCGCGGTGACGCCGTAGAGGACGGCGACGGCGCGTTCGTCGGTGAGGGCCAGATATCCGGTGAAGACATCGCCGGAGCGCAGGAGGCGGTCGCCATCTTGCGGGTCGTGCATAAGCAATATGCTGCCCGGCACTGGCAGCTGCGGCAGCACGGACGCGGAAAAGTCGTCGTACTTGAAGGACTTGACCTGCACGCCCCAGATGGGCTGCCAAGCGCGGGACTGATTGGTGGGCGTCTGCAGCAGCGACGGGTCGGTTAGCGCCGGGTCGCTGAAGAGCCGTGCGCAGAAGGCGCCGAGGAATTGCGCGGCGTCAATCCGCAGCTGCGGGTCGATGGCTTCCGGCCGGTCGGCGGTGGTAAACAGCCGGTTGTAGGAGCTGAAGACGTTGCGGACGGCGAAGGCCGGCGTGGGGCCCGCTGCCTGGAAGACGCTGACGGTCTCCGAGCTGCGCGGGAAGTAGTGGCTTTCGGGCAGGCCGCCCTGGCGGGTCATGCCGTCAACGAAAGTCATGCCGGTGGCGGCGTTGCCTGCGTCGGCGATTTCGTCGGCGATGGCGGTGGCGTGGACGCCGAAGGGCTGTTGCCAGCGGCCGGCGCAGGTCGGATCATTGGCGGACAGGCCAAGCAGGCGATTTTGCCAGCTCAGCTCCAGATTCAGGACCAGCTTGACGCTGCGCATGCCCAGGGTGCTGCGCACGGCGTTGTTGGCCGTGACCCGCGCCATTTCCTGGCGATTGAGCTCGGACCACGACCGGCGCGTGTCGACGATCTCGCGGACATAGCTGCGGAGGATGCCGACCTCCACGTCGTCGAGCTCGCTCAGCTTGGTGCGGATGCCGGCTTTGTTGAAGAGGGTGAGGACATTGACGTAGTGCTGACGCTGCGCGTCGAGCTCCCGGCTGCGCTGGCGGGCTTCCTCTGCCGGGATGCTTTTATCCCGGGTGAGTCTGAGGAGCTGTCCTTTGAGGAGATTGACTTCGCGGCGGGCGAGGTCAACGATGGGCTCTTTGACGCTGATGTTCTTGCCGGTGGTGGAGTCGACCAGGTCGCGCAGCTGGATGAGGAAGGCTTCGTCTTCGGCGCTGGGTGGATCGAGGGACAAGCGCTGGTAGTGGCCGAGGAACATCTCCTCATTGCGCAGGCTTTGGTTGACGCTGTCCAGCAGCTGCTCGACTTTGCTGCGCGGCGTCAGCAGATTCCAGGCGAGGATACGCTCGCCGAGGACATTGCGGGTGTGGGCATTCACCACGCAGAAGAGGACGCTGCGCGCCGGCGGCGCCGCCCGAAATCGCTGATAGAGCTCCAGGAGGAGGCGGAGATTGGCCTGCGTCTGGCCGCCGCCGCAGAGTTCGGGCACGATGGCGTTGCTGTCCATGGCCGCGCAGAGGACGATGACGTCGTTGCTTAGCTGCGGATCGGCGCCAGGCACAAGCGCCCAGAGATTGCGCAGCTCGCGATTCGTCCAGCGCGATGGCGCGGCCTGCACCGTCGCGGATAGCGACGGCGTGGCCGTGAAGGCGCCGCGAAGCTGTGCGGCGGCGTTCGCCGCGAGGTAATAGCGTGGGATGGCGACCTCGCCGCCGGTCATTTTGTCCACGGCGTCCTGGTAGTCGTTGGCGCCGTCTTCGAGGAAGATGAAGCCGAGTACGCCGAAACGGAGGAGGCGCCGCCAGGCGTCGCCGCAACTGAAATCGAGGACGGCGATGGCGCCGGCAAGCGGCGTGCCGGCGATGCGCGCCAGCGCGGCGCCGTCGCCGGAGCCCACATAGACTAGCGGCGCCGAGAAGTCCGCCGCGGCAAAATTGCCCGGGCGGACGACGCCGGGCTGCATGGCGTAGAGGCGCATGGCGGCACTGCCGGCCACCGTCAAGGTGGCCACGCCGGGCTCAAAACAGGGCGCCACAAAGCGCATGTCGCCGTGCTCAGTGCCGCCTTCGCGGAAGAATGTGGCGACGGCCTCTTCGCAGGCGAGATTGGCCGGCGACCCCGGCGCGCCCATGGGCAGTTCGGGCAGGGCGGCGGTGGCGGCGCTGGCGATGATCAGCAGCAGCCACAGCATGAGCCGCGCGCCTATGCGGGGGCGTTGCCGGCCGGTGCCTGCTGGGTTGTGATGTAGCGTGGGCATTCCTGATCCTTGCCGTTGGCGGCGTATGTGCATGCCGGCGCGCGCGTTAGCGCACACCGATGACGATGATATTCCTCTGCGTGAGCGATTTGAGAAAGTCCGCGATGCACAGCTCGGCTTCGCGGCGGTTGCTGCGGTACTGGCTGGCGAAGGCGTCGACGATGTCGGCGACGCAGCGCCGGCCGTCAATCTGCTTGATGACGAAAGCGCCGATGCTGTCCAGGCGGACTTTGCGCGTGCCGGCTGCGGTCTGGAAGAAGCCGAGGAAGCCGCGGCGTGGCGGCACGGGCACCTGCACGAGTACGTGGCCGTCGTCGTCTTCGCGGTAGGTCACGCCCGGCGTGATGGCGGGTATGCTGCGCAGTGCGTCCCGTCGGCTGACGGGCGCTGCGGGCTGGCTCTGTCGGCTGTCGTCATGTCGCGGCATGGCCGTGGTTTTACTCCGGTTAAAGTGCGTGGCCGTCGATGTGGCCGATGCGGATATCGAGGTCTTCGCGGCGTTCGAGGCGGTCGGCCCGGCCATCGCGAATCCACAGGATGCGGTCTGAGGCGTCGAGCATCTTCATGTCGTGGGTGGCGGCAATGACGGTGACGCCGTCCTTGTCCCGCAGCTGCCGGAGCAGCGAAATCATCTCGCGGCCGGTATCGACGTCGAGATTGGCGGTCGGTTCGTCGGCCAGGATGATCACGGGGTCGTTGGCAATGGCCCGTGCCACCGCCACGCGCTGCTGTTGGCCGCCGGAGAGCTCGTAGGGCCGGTGGAAGAGTCGCTCGCCAAGGCCGACTTTGTGCAGGATGCCGGCGGCCTTCTCCCGCGCGTCGTCCGCGCTCAGGCCGGCGAAAATCATCGGCAGTGACACATTTTCCAGTGCGGTGAGCACCGGCAGGATGTTGTAGGACTGGAAGATGTAGCCGATTTTGTGGCAGCGCATCCAGGCTAGTTCATAGGAGTCGAGCTGCGCCAGGTCGATCTCGTCCATGAAGACCATGCCTTCCGTGGGCGAGTCGATGCCGCCAATCATGTTGAACAGCGTGCTCTTGCCCGAGCCAGACGGGCCCATGATCGACAGATATTCGCCGCGGAAGATGTCCAGCGATATGCCGTCCAGCGCCTTGGTCACGGCTTCGCCGCTGCCATAATAGCGCTTGACGTCCAGTACGCGGACGACAATATCTGCGAGAGTGTCGGACTGCTCAGCCATGGCGGACCTTTATGCGCAATGTGCGACTCGGCAATGCAGCAGACGACGCCCACCGCGCCGCCGCCGCCAAAGTCAGCAATATAACGGCCTGCAACCGCCTTTCTTGGCAATCAGCCCGAAATCGTGAAAATCACCGTAATATCCCAGGGATGTCGGGGGTGTTTTTGTCTCACGCGAAGGCTGTTGGGGCTCACGCGAAGGCGCGAGGTATTTTTTCTCACGCGAAGGCGCGAAGGCGCGAAGGCGCGAGGCATTTTTTCTCACGCGAAGGCGCGAAAGTTCTGTGGCCCACGGCTTGCCGTGGGCTCTTTTTTTCTCACGCGAAGGCGCGAAGGCGCGAGGCATTTTTTCTCACGCGAAGGCGCGAAAGTTCTGTGGCCCACGGCTTGCCGTGGGCTCTTTTTTTTCTCACGCGAAGGCGCGAAAGCGCGAAATTGTAGGGGCGGACCTGCGTGTCCACCCTCTGCTGGCGTCGTGTCGAAAATAGTTTACTGATCAGTTTGTTTGAGTTTGTCCAGCTGTCGCAAAAACAATTTCCTGCTCCATAAGGCAAGCGAGGGTTGTTCGGCCACACGCACGAAACGACGGACATCTTCTACGGCTTGTTTCCAGTTCATGGAGTTGATTTTCAGTTCCAGCTCATGTAGTAGCCACGCCTTGTCAACCGCGATGGCTTGGCCTTGCCACGGGCCCATTTGATTGATAGCCGAAGTCAAGAAGACATAATTGATGCCGGTGTGATTGCCGGTGTACCAGATAAAATCGTACCAGTCCCGTCCCTTGATATACTCACGGCAGAGCAAGGCATGAAGTTTTCCAGCAAACAAGCTGGGCCTATCCTGAACCGCGACCGCTGAAACAAACGGGAAGTCCAGATATTTTAACTCATGACCACTACCCGCTGGCGGGTTGGTGTCCACCTCCAGTTTGATGCTTATTTTCGCCATCAAGCCGCTTTGGTTGGGGTGGCGCAGGTCGATCACTTTGCCGAGAGAATTGTCCTTTAGGAATGCTTTTTTAACTGTTGCATCGGCCTTGTCGCGGTCGCTGATTTCAATGTTATAGCCGTAAGCCGCCAGTTCATCGGTCAGATGTTTGATATGGTCTTGCAAGTGGAAATCAGCAGTGGCCTCTTTCAGAATAAAATCCATGTCCTCCGAAAAACGATTCAGCGCATAGAAGATACGCAGGCAGGTTCCGCCCTGGAACAACGCATGTTTGAAAAAGTCACCTCGGCCAAGAGCGGCCAGCACCACTTCCTGGGTAATCTCGCGAATGGCCTGTTGTTCTTCAACATCCGTTTTGCAGTTATAGTTCGCTAGGCGCTGTTGGATCATTTGCACGCTCATGATTTCACCCCATCAAGCCAGCCGTTCAGAAAACGCTTTACCCGGCCATTGCTGTAATTGTCCAATAACGCTTGGAGTTCTGCGGTCGTCACGCGGGCCAGTTCATCCTCGTCGATTCGCAGGCTGCCGATGGGTTCGTTAATACCCGTCCAGTGCAACTGGTGAACGTAGAGATAGTCAACCAGCGCTTTTGCGGGCGAAGCCATGAAAAAAACATTGCCGTTGTCATCGTTGTAGCGCTGAACGCCATGGAAGAACGTGTGCTGTGGAACACGCTGGTAACTGAATACACCCAGCGGCGTCGCGAATTCCTTGCTGTTGCCAAAGCTCGCGCAGGTGCATGCGTAGACCGCCTCTGGGATCCAGCCGTGGTGACTGAGGGCGGTTTCCATGCTGATGTAACTGGGGCCGTAAATCCGCTGGGCTAAACTGTAAACGCTAACCGGCTTTTTCTGGTATTCCGGGGCCAGGCAGTACAGGCCACGGCGGATATTCAAAATCTCCCCGGCAGCTATCGCCCGCTTGATCAGCCCGTGACGACTGAAGTCCGTTCCTTCAAGCAAAGCGGCTACGTCCGGTTGCGTAAATACCCCCGTTGGCGCTTTGAAAAATTGTTTTGTCAGTTTGTTCATGCCTTTGTTCTTAGCAGAAATGGTCACAAAGTGACTACTCCTGTAAAGAATACTATGGTTTTAGCAAGAAGTCAATATAATTATCGGAAATAGTCGAGATGTGACTACTTCTGCGAAATACTGCCGTGCGGTTCATGGCACATGTGTTGCTTGGCAGTCCAGTCGGGTTGACGAGACGCCCGGGGGCTTTTGCCTCACGCGAAGGCGCGAAGACGCGAATCTGTAGGGGCGGACCTATGTGTCCGCCCTTTTTTTTCTCACGCGAAGGCGCGAGGCCGCGAAGAAGACAAAGACAAGGATGAATGGCGGCTTGTCTTGCCGCTGCGCGGCAATTCACGCCGCCGTCCCGGCGGCACTTGTTGGGGCCAACCACTGCCGTGTGTTTACGGCGGTGCATTATTCAGCGGATGGCGCGGGTTGTTCGGCGACGACGACGGCGGTATCGGGCGCCTTGCCGGAGTAGACGGCCAGGTAGTGGGTGTTGCCGATGGTGGTGGCGTTGGCGTTGCCGGCGTCGAAGGTGACCGCGCTGCCCAGGGCGACGGCTGCGGACATGGGCCAGCCGAGGGGATTGGCGATGACGTCGTCGGGTTTGACGACGCGGCGGCGGAGGACGCCGCGGCCGCGTTCGTAGTAGTAGTTGCTCAGCAGGCCGGTTTTGGCGTCGAAGACCAGGCTCGGGGTTGAGGCGAGGACATCGCCGATGTTGGTCTGAGTGCGTGTCCAGGTCGCGCCGTAGTCGGTGGACAGCATTTGGAATTGTGCGCGCGTCGTGGTGGTGCCGCCTGTTTCCGTGCGGGCGATGGCGAAGATTTTGCCATCGCCGAGGTACACGGCGGCGGGCTCGGTGGGCCATTGCGCCTTGGGCAGATCGGCCTCGATGGTGGTTTGCGTCCAAGTCGCGCCATTGTCGGTGCTGACGATCTTTCCCCAGTGATGGCAGGGGCCGTCGTTGCGGTAGTCGCCCGCGAACCACAGGGCCATGAGCCCGACGGTGGGGACCGCGAAGACGTCGGTGATCTGCATGGGCATTGGGTCGAGTTTCGGGGTTGAAATGCGCTCGAAGGTGACGCCGTCGGTGCTGCGGTAGAGATCGTGGTGCCAGTCTGGGCCGATGCAGCGCACCCACAGCAGCATGGCGCCGTCGTTGTCGAGGCCCTTGCCGATGGCCACTTCGCCGTAGCGCGGGGTGTTGGCGATGACGGTCTCGGGCGTCCAGGTCTTGCCCCGGTCCGTGGAGGTGCGTGCGTAGACGGCGCGGGCGTCTTCGCCGATGCTGTGTCCCGAGCCGCGGCTGTAAACGCAGACCAGCTTGTCGCCGATGGCCTGGATCATCGGCCACGAGTTGTAGCCGCTGACGTCCTGTACGACGCGGGTCGCGGGCAGGGCCTTTAGGGGCGTGATTTTGACCATGGCCAGGCCGGTGGGGCGGGTGAACGTGTCGGCGGGATCGCCGGGCTCGCGTTGAATGCGCAGGTAGAGCGGCGCATTCGCGTCCACGGGATAGTACGATTCCAGGACGATGCTGCGGGTGTGGAACGGCGCGGCGGGCAGCGCGCTGCGCACGGGTGTGCCGACAACTTGGCGCGTCGGGTAGGGCTCGCCAGGCACCAGTTGCGAGAGAATGACCCGATAGACGTCTTCGTAGGCGGCACTGGTCTCTTTGTCCGTCGTGGTGACGACAATCTCGACTCTGACGGCCGCGCAGCCGGCGGGGAGGCTGGGCACGAGTCCGCAGACAGACTGGCCGACCGTGCCGCCCGACAAGGACCACACTGGCAGGTGCGTGGAGCCGCTCGTCATATTTACCAGCGACGGCTGGCCCGTCGCGATCGTCAGCTGATTCGCAGTCAGGTAGATCGCCGGGGCGTCCAGCTCGCAGGAGCTGCCCGGTGCCTGGCTCGGCGCTTCTGCGGCGCCCGCGCCGGCGCCGGCGAGCAGCGCTAGGTGCAGGAAGGTGATGGGCATGACGCCTTGGCCGAGGGCGCTGAGTGAACTGGCCAGGGCGCCCTTGCTGAACGCTGATCCGGCGGGGTGGGTGACGGACATGGTTGGCTCCTTGATATTGGAAGGGGAAAAGACTACATAATGCGCTTGCGTGCAGGCCGAGACTGACAGCGCTGTGACCGCGTCGGTGGGTAATTTACTACTGCGAACGGCCTCTCACGACATCATTTTTTGAGATCGCGTAGGAGGGCGTTGCCATGCTCGATGATAGCCTCAGCGACACCCGCCCGGTATTTGGAGCTACGGGCTTCGTAACCGCCCTCGTCGTAGGCATCCCGAGTTGGGTAATATGCTTCGGAGCCGTTGGCACAGCAGCAGTACAGCGTCATCGCGAAGGGCGATGCGGCCTTGACGCTGCGGCCAATCTCAGTGAAGGGCTCGCCGGGGGCGCCCGTAATGGCAATGTCGCCGAAGGCCAGCGCGCAGAGGTGGAGCGGGAGTTCGTCCGGGCCGTGCTCCAGGCGTTTGCGCGTGTAGGCCTCAGCCACGAGGGTCGTCACGCCCATGCCGGTTTCCGGAATATCGGCGTCGCGTCCCGCTTCGTGCAGGGCGATGATCGCCTCCGCCTTCCGCACCAGCTCCGCACTGACGCGGCTGGACGGCACGTTAATCGTGCGCTGCGCAAAGACGACCTTGTCGCCCGCGATCGCTGCGGTCTTGCCATAGACCTGCAAGACGGCGCCGGCAATGCTCCGGCCCATGTGCTTGGAGTGCTCGTAACCACCATTGCTGTCCCAGGTGGGGGCATTGACGTTGATGTGGTTCGTGTCGCCTTGGGCGCCGTTGAAATACACGCAATGGACATTGTCCAGAACGCGTTCAAGTGAGGTGCGGACAAAGCCCGGGAAGTCTGCGGAGAAGAGGGTGCCGCCGATCACATCGGGGTGGACCTGGAAATTCACCAGCAGTATCTCGGGAGCGTTTTCACGGGTAATGCGGACTAGCTGCACGGTTTCGTCGGGCATCCCGATGGGCGCGGCGATGTTTTGGTTACGCCGGCCTGGGTTCGTGCGCGTCGTGCCGTCTTTCATGCGGAAACGCCGGATGAAGGCAATGTCCTTCAGGGTGTTGCGGGCGATGCCGACAGTTGCCGGCTTCAGGTCTGCGACTGCAAGCGTCGCCGCGTCTGCCACCCGGCGGAAAAGCATCTCGTTGTAGAGGGGGTCCTTCTGGTACAAACTGTCGTAAACCACCGGTCCCGTATGCGTATGGGTGCAAGCCACGAACACTGCTTCGCGTGGAAGACCCGTGCGTTGGGCAACCGTGTCGCGGCAGATATCGCATTCTGCCTGGTTGATGCCGATAATGTCGAGGACGAGGGTGACGGCGGTATGTTCACCGTCACTATACGCGACGGCATTCACGTAGAGCGGATCACGGATGCCGCTCGCGCGGCGTTCGCTGTAGTAGCCTTGCATGAAGATACCGAAGGGAGGCGTGATGTCGAGTCGTGCGAAACCTGCTGAGAGCATCGTTGTTCCTTTCACTGCTTTCAATAGCGGACCTGGCCTTTTGGGCTGGTAGTGACCGATGGGCGCTCACAGTGCGCCTGGCCTTCTCACTGTGCCAGTGTGAGAAGATAGCGCCCCGTTTGCTGGGCGACGTGCAAATAAGTGGGCAGGAGGGCGTCCGGGATTGACCCGTACACGAATTCGTAGATGAAATTGCCGGGGTAGGCGCTGTCATGCAGATAGCGCATGTGCGCTTCCCAGTCGATGCCACCGAAAAATGGTGGCAGATGGAGGTCTTTGTTGTAGTAGTTGTCGTGGACATGCGTGCAGAACAAGCGCGGGCCGACCTGCTGCAGCGCCGCGAGCTGGCCATCGCCGTAGGTGCAGCGGGCGTGGCCGAAGTCCCAGCAGCAGCCGACCGCCGGATCATCGAAGCGGTCAAGCACCGCCAGCACTTCCTCGATGGTCGAGGTATAGCGCGAGCGTCCGTTGACTTGCGGGCCAAAGCCGTCCTCGAAGAGATTTTCTACGGCAATGCGAATGCCGTGCTGCTTGGCCAAGTCCACAATGGGCGCGAGGGTGTCGTAGGTGGCGTTGAGGATCTCCGCTTGGTCAAAGCGATCCGTGACCCGGTATTCGTCGGCGTGGACAACCAGGAATTGCGCGCCGAGAATCGCCGCTGCGCGCACGGCGCGCGGGGCAATCTGGGCAAAACGCCCCGCACCATCTTGCTGATAGCGGAAAAAGGGACAGTGTGATTGATGAACTACCAGTCCCTGCCGGTCGATTTCCTCGCGGCGCTGCTGGGCCACGTGTTCCCAGTCGTCACCGAGTTCGCTGAGGTAGTCTAGCTGGATGAAACCGGCATCGCGACAGAGTCGCAGTGCCTCCGCAAAAGACCGCCCCTGGGGATTCCCGCGTTGTTTCCGTACATAGCCGGGGTTGATGCCGAGTTCCATGCCGTTCCTCCACACTATTTTTTGGGAGACGATGCGATGATGGATGCGCCGCCGGAGATCATCCGTACGGGGTGTATTTCTTACCCATCAATGTTGTTGGGGTGGCAGAAAATTCGTGTAATAGGGCAGCAGATAAAGCGGAATATTGATCAAGCCGTCGTCCGCGCGTAAATTTTGCATGGAAAAACGTAACGCCACTGCCGGGCGATATTTTTCTCGGTAGACTTTCAAACTACGAGCTCGGACATTCAAACCGGACTTCGCTTCCACCGGAAGTATTTCGGCTCCCTCCTGCATGACGAAATCGACTTCCGCCATATTGCCGCTGGTCCAGTAAAACAAATTTTTCTTTCCCAGCGTCAGTAGTTGTTGTTGAACAAAGTTTTCAATCAATCGTCCCCGGTATTCGCTGAAAATGTCTGCGTTCAGCATTACGCTAGTCGCTGGGATGTCGGCTAGGCGACGCAGTAAGCCAGTGTCGGCCAGATAGAGTTTGAAACTTTTCCGATCTTCATATGCTGCCAGGGGGATGTGCGGTTTTTCGATTCGGTTCAGTTTGTTGACTAGTCCGGCTTCTTGCAGCCAACGCAGCGCATCTTCCAACTCACGTGCTCGCGCACTGGGTTTGACTTCCCCGTAGATGAACTTGGCATTCTCCCGAGCCAACTGCAAAGGAATTGATTTCCACAGCAGAAAAAGTTTTGCGATGTCCGCTGCTGGCGCATGTTTGGAAAAGTCCAACTCATAGGCGTTGAGAATATCGTCCTGTATTTTTTCCGCCGCCGCAATATCCTGGCTGGCAGCATAAGCACTCAGCACTTCAGGCATTCCGCCCAGCGTGATGTACAACCGCAAATATTTTTCAAATTGATCTGCAATAGCTTGAGTGAGCGGAACAACTTCATGCAGTGAGCGGGCATACTGGGCCAGTTGCGGGTCTGCCGCGCGAAGATATTCATCAAACGAACAGGGGTGCAATTCCAGAAAGTTGACTTTGCCGACAGGGAATCCGACTTGAGCTGACAACGTTATGCCAAGCAGGGAGCCGGCGGCAACGATGGCATATTCCGGCTTCTCCTCGCAGAAGTACTTCAAGGAATTCAGCGCGCGGGCTGATGCCTGAACTTCGTCAAAAATAATTAATGTCTTTTTGGGGGTGATCTTTGTCCGTTCCAACAGAGCGAGTTCCATGAGGATACGATTGGGATCAATGTCCTTAGCAAAGACAGACTGAAGCCGCTCATTCCGTTCAAAATTGAAATATGCCGTATTTTGAAAATGGCGTTTCCCGAACTCCTGAAGCAGCCATGTTTTGCCGCATTGTCGTACCCCGCGCAAGATCAGCGGCTTGCGCATGGCGGCATTCTTCCATGCCAGTAGTTGCGTCATCAAATTGCGTTCGATCATACAGTTCCTCCAAGTGTTCATTTGTGCTTAATGTGTCACTTGGCGCCCACAAGTCAACGAATTATCTATCGAAAACGTGATTATTTACACGTTTTTCATGGATGTTATGTTTTTTCGCCCGCAAAATCCTTGCCATGCCGGTTGCGGCGATGACGCTTCCAGCCTGAAAGCCACCGTGGCATTGCGTGATACGAGGAGATATGGGGTCATCCCATGTAGAGGACGTATGGCTTGGGGATATTGCCGGTGATGAAATAATAGATGACGCCGATCAGGCTTGGCGTCATGGCGCCGAGGATTTCACCGGCGATGATGCCGATCATGAGTGGTTTCATGCGGCTGTAGAGTTGGCTGTTGCCGTATTTGAGAACGATCAGTTTGACGATCCAGCCAAGGATGAACGAGAAGCAGAACAGGGTGATATTGGGCGAAATTCGCCGCCCGTCGGCTTGTTTTTCAGCAGCGTTTGCGGACAGTTTTCCGGAGGTGATCGGGGTGACATCAATTTGGTAGATGGCGCGGCGGCCTTCGTGGGTCGAGTCGAAGCAGACTTTGCTGCTGTGGCGGTTCCAGCGGGTATGGAGATCGCAACGCGAAGAGGTATTCATATCCGTGATGGATGTGAAGGCACCGATTTGCCGGCAGCGCCCGGAGGCCAGTTCGTAGAGAAAAAGCGGCTGCGTGGCGTTTTCCACGGGGTAGCGGTCGGTGAGCAGCCAGCGACGATCCGGCGAGTAGTTGCAATGGCCGTCGGACAAGAAGTTGTCCTCGCCAATCTTGTGCATGTCGCCAGTGATGATATCGACCAGGTAATAGCCGTAGATGCCGCGCTGTGGCGCCTCCAGCCATACCGCCAGACGGGCGTCGTCGAAAAACGAGAAATGAGAGATTTTCGCATCTTCGATGGGAATGGCCACGTCATTGCCTAGGCAGTCCATGGACAGCATTCGGGAGAAAAATCCTGTATGGCCGGCCTTGGGTCCGCCGGATGCCCAGCGGTGCAGGACCACGAAGCGCGTTCCGGCCGGCGAGTAGGTGAAGTGGTTGAACCAGGTCTTGGCTTCCGGCCCGGGGAGGACCTTGCCGACGTGGAGGGCGTCGGCAAGCGAGAAAATCAGTCGTTTGTCACCCGTGGCCAAATTGCCGAGGTAAATACCGTCTTTTTCCGGCGCCAGTTCGTCGCCGAAGGGGTCGGCGAGTTCGGCATAGCCGTAGCCGGGGCGGCTGGCGTGCACGCGTTCAAAATTGCCGGTGACGACGTCGCGGCCGTTGGGCGCGATGTCATAGGACGCGAAGCCGATGACGTCTTCGGCGCCGGTGGTCAGCGAGTGAATGACGGTGACAAAGCGTCCATCCCGGCGGTCATTGAAGACCAGGGTGTCGTTTTCCCTTCCCGGCAGCCAGCGGAGCATGCAGCCCTGCTGCCAGTTCCAGGCCCGGGTTGCGGCTATGGGGCTGAAGCGGCACTTGTCGGCGGTGTCAATGACGCCGATTTGCAGTACGTCGTCGGCGCCGGGATCGTGGTCCATGAAGGAGCTTCTCTGGGCGAGAACAAAGCGCTCGTCGGAGTTCCATGGGCATTTGTCATAGTAGCCGAAGAAATAGTGGTAATCGTCGTCCGGGGTGATCCGTTGCACGGGGAGCACGCAGTTTTCCATTGAGGTGCCATCTTCCTGACCAGCAGGGGCCTTATTGAGCTTGGGTATCCAGCGCTTTGTCCACCACCATGATGCCATTGGGGTTGACGGGGATGCCGGTCAGTCGTCGTTGGTCGCCGTGAGTGGTCGCCTGTAGCAGGCGCAATTCCCGGCCAGTGGCCAGATCAAGGACCGCGGCTTGTGCTGGCAGGGCGTCGGCGGGGCCGGTAAGCGTGATCTCGCCGCTGAAATCCGGCAATTCGCCGAGTGGTTTTGACCAGAGCACCAGCACGGCGCCGCCGGTGGCCGGATCACGGAATGGGTGCAGGATCGGCTGGCAGGCCGCCAGCGGGTAGTTCAGCTTGACGCCCGTCGGTACGCTTTGGCCTTTGGGGACGATGACGAACAGCCGCGACGGCGAGCGACGCTCTTCCAGGTTCCACTGGCCAATGCGCTCGGGGGTATCTTCCCATTCGCCCTGGGGCAGCTCGCGTTCGCCGTCAAGTACGCGCAGTTGCGCGGGTTCGATCGTGCTTTCCAGGTCGAGAAAGTAGCGGTCAACATGTTGAGTTTTGGTGTTGAGCATGGATGATCGCCAGTGCAGATCACGGGGATGATAGTCGACAAGTGGGATGTCAGTGACGGCGACCGTCGTGGTCGTGGCTTCGAGGCGTTTGTCGAACCAGTCTCTTGCCCGCCGCCAGGCTTGTGCCAACGGCGTCTGCTTGTCGCTGAGCGCCAGGGCGACGCGTTGCCAATATTCCGGCCGGCCCAGGCCGAAGCGGTCGCTGATATACTGCTGCGTGAGATCTTCCGGCGAGGCAAAATCACGTGTCAACGGTGGCTCTGAGGTGAGGGGGAGACTGTCCTGATCGGCCAGAATGAAGCTGTAGTCCGTGAGAGGCAGGTTTTCCAACACGGCCCAGTCGCCGTCTCGGCGGATGGTGGCGGTGCGGACGGCGCCGTCCATGAGGTCGACATAGACTGGTTTGGCTAGCTGTTCGGGCGTGCAGCGCACCCGTATGGTACAGCTGTCCAGAACCCCGGCGGGGCCTGGTCGCGAATCCAACCACCAGGAGATGAAGAGCTTCTCGCCGCGCACAAAGGGCAGCACGCGGGCTTTGACGGCGGTGGACGTGCCGCTGGTGGTGACTGCGAGCGACTGGATGTCGAGAGGCTGGGCGGTCGTCGTGGTCAGCACGACACGCGCGGCATGCGCAGTATTAGGCCGGAATTCCGGCGGATAGCGGCGGCATAGGGACGTCATGCCGTCGGGTGCGGCTCGCAGCGGCGTTTCGTCGCCGATTGCTTCGAGCACTTTCCCGGCGGCATCGAGCCAGATCAGCCGGGCGTCAATGGTCTCCGCATTGCTTTTCACCGTGGCTGATAGATCGACGTTCTGCCGCGGCGGTATGGGGATGGACGGGCTTTCCCAACGTGACGCAACCGCAAACGGTTTGGGGGTGTAGAGCGACTGTCTGCTTTGTTGGTGATCGTCAATGGCAACGGGCACGGCGCTTGGTTTCAGGCTGTCGTCCAAAATGGCCGCCACATTGCGGATGGCGCAGTATTTGATAGTGGGAGTGCCATCCGCCCGGAGCAGCGCTCCCGGGTGTTCCATCTCCGGCGTCGCTTTTAGTGTCTGCCAGAAACTGACCGGGATGCCCAGAGTGCGTTCGTAAAGAAAACGGCGGCCGATGTGCCGTGCTTCTTCATAATCGGAGATGCCGCTTTCGGCGCGATCAACCCCGCCTACGGCCTGTACTTCGGTTTGCCAGACGACCAGTTTCGGATTCACACTTTCGATCAGTTTTCTGAACTCGGCCAGCGCATCGGCGTGGTCGACACGCGCGCTGGCATACTCGGGGCGCCAGCGGGGCGAGTGGATGCCAATGACGTCCACCCAGTCGCCCAGGCCGGTGCTCAGCATGCCTTGCGCAAAATCCATGTCGTAGCCGACTAGGCCGCCACTGATGATGGTCAGACTGGGATCGACACTGCGGATCACTTGGGCGTAGGCGATGACCGTCTGGCCAAATTCAATGGGGTTGGGTACGGGCTTCCAGAATTTACCGATATTGGGTTCGTTGCCAATTTCCCACACCCGGAGGTCGCTGTGCAAGGCCGTTACTATTTTTTTCAGCTGCGCCAGGCGTTGCGCCAACTCGTCGCCAGTGGGCAGGTGGGTGATGGGCACGTGAGCGAGAAGCTGAAATTTGTGCCGAAGCAGCTCCGCGCGTATTTTTTTGGCATGTGGAGAGTCCACGTCCAGCGGCATGCGGGCGGCCCATTTGACGCCGGCGGCTGCGAGGCGATCAATATGCGCGGTGGTCAATTCACCTATCTGGAGATTTGCGCCGACCATGGATGGGCCGACGTCCTCCGTGCGGCGTGACGCGAGATAGCTGAAGGGCTGGTCAAAAACGAATGCCGTCTGCGGCGTTGCCGCTGTCGGGGCAGCCAGTGGCTCGGTCAGCTCCACGCGGTCCACGGCAAAGGCGTAGTCGTGGCTTGCGTCGCAGCGAATACCTACTTTGACCACCCGGGCCAGGTTCGGGTTTTCGTGCCGGAAGACGGACGGGTCCCGGGAAATATCCACCGTGAAGCGTTGCCAGTCGTTGCCTTTGATCGTCCCGAGCTCCCAGAACATCTGTCGGCCGCGCTCATCGACGGCCTTGGCGTACATCTGTCGTGTTCGCCCGCCGTCGCCGCGCAGCCAGAGGGTCAGATGCCTGTGCTGCGACCAGTCCCACACGCCGTCCGGACAGGTTTTGGTCAGCCAGTAGAAGTGGCTCTCGGCGGCTTTGTCGGTGACCAGTAGGGCCTTTTTCCCCTCGGCCGCATCATCGCTGAGGCTGAGCGTGCTTTGGCCGGTGCCGGTGATATTGCCCTCCGCAACCCAGTTCAGGCTTTGTTCGAAGTCGTCCAGGAGCAGATTGGCGTGGGCAATGCCCGCGAGTAGACAGGTGCTGAGAATGCTGCGAACAATCGTTTTCATGCTACGGCCTTTCATTGCTCGTTGGGGGTTATTTCGAGTAAGGGAGCCAGAAGGCGGTGCTGGCGCCTCCCTGATTCATGGGCGTTAGGTACCGTCTCCCGCAGGAAAAAGAACCGCGTAGGCCTTTTCCCGTCGGCGATGAGAACCCATCCACGACGATATCATTGCGTCGGCTGGGGTATCCAGTGCTTGTTGTATGGTGCTGCCCGCATGCTTTCCACATGGCCGTCGATAAACTGCGCGTTGAACGAATTCATGTGCCAATCACCCAGGTAATAAGCGGAACCGCCGGTCGCATAGGCCTTGTCGACATGGAATCTTTCCCACATATTCAAGGTTTGGCAATCAACCGCCTGTATCGTCTGGCTGGGTTTGGTAAAAGCCGAAATCAATCGCGCGTCCTTGGTATAGAGGCCCGTCGATGAGTAGAGTTTGATTTGCCCCACTGTGTTCTGGTGGCAACCGTAAGAGAACGTCATTGGGCTGGGTGTCCCTGTCGGCCGGTTGGACGTTGTCGTGAACGATTTTGAAGGACAGACATAGGCCTTGTAATCGCCGACAAACGGCGCCAACAGATCCTGGAAGCGGTAGAATTGTGATGTCTGTCCCTCGGGATGGTATTGACTGACGCATACAAAGCCGTCGTAGGTGTCGCTATACATGGTGGCCGCTGTGCCTATCTGCTTCAAATTGCTGGTGCAGGATATGGCGCGGGCCTTTTCTCTGGCCTTGCTCAGTGCTGGCAAGAGCATGGCCGCCAGAATGGCGATGATCGCGATAACCACCAGCAGTTCAATCAAGGTGAAGGCGCGCTGCGGGGACTTGGAGCTCAATGCTTTGTTCGTCATGACCCTACTCCTCTTCGTTCGCACAACAACAACCACAGGACTCGCGATAATACGTCTCAAAAGGCAAGTGGACTGCAACGGCTGGAGATTGATGATTGTGGCCCAGGCGGGCCTCCAGCAGCTTCATCATCGCTCCCGCGACCCGTTCCGAGGCAACGCCGGCGGTCGTTAGCGCGGGGTTGAAAAAAGAAGAAATCTGGTGGTTGTCTATTCCCGCGACGGCGATGTCCTCGGGTACGCTGTAGCCGCATTGGCGCAAGCCATTCATGACCCCGATCGCGGTAATGTCGTTGTGGCAGAGTATCGCTTGCGGCTTGCTCTCGTGCTGCAACAGATCGCCGATGGCGTCTCGCGCCGTTTGCATGTCCTGCGCGGGCAACAGAAATAAACGCTTGGCGCTTTCCAAACCCGCCGCTTGCATGGCCGCAAAATAACCGCGTTGGCGGATGGTGTTACGGTCTACTCCGAGATACCAGATGTTGCGAAATCCGTGCTTGCGGATGAAGTGCTCAGTCAGTTTTCGCGCCATGGCGACATAGTCGATGCAGAGGCAGTCGACACAAACGCTTGTGGCATTGCTGAAGGTGACAACCGCAATGTCCTGCTTGAGCGCGGCTTCCAGAGCCGGCCAGAAGTCCTTCTTCTCAACCACACCGGTAATTTTGCCGATGATCAACCCGTCCACTTGCCGCCCCGCCATGTCGCGGATTCGCGAACTGAGCTCGTCCTCGTCTTGATAACCACTGACCAGTAGCTGATACCCCGACGCATGCACCTGCCGGCGCAATGCCTCTATCAACTCGCTGCGAACCGGATTGCTCAACTCAGTGGCGATGAGACCGATGGTCTGAGTGCGCTTCTGTACCAGGCCCTTGGCCATCATGTTCGGTGAATAACCCAGGCGAGTCGCCGTCGCACGTATCAATACCTTGGTCTCTATGCTGATCCGCGGATGGTCGCTCAAAGCACGACTCACCGTCGTGTAGCTCTTTCCCGATTCCCGCGCTATGTCGATGATGGTTACGCGCGCCATAGGTGACTATCCTCTGTAGGGTGGCATTTGCGCAAACGTTTGCGCGGGGGGCTCCTAAAAAACGCGCAAACGTTTGCGCGAATGCCATATGATAATTTGTGGCGGTGATTTGTCAAATTTATTTTTGGGGTGGGGGAGGGATTTTTTGGCGTAATCGGTCAGTAACCACCCCGGTGGGGAAAACACTGGGGTGGTTACTGACCGATTACTTACCTTGTTTTGTAGCGGTTTACCGTTTTTTGCTTTTGTTTTATCGGACGCTATACTATCTCATAGTTAGAATAAATGACAATAAAGGACAAAAAGATGACTGATAATAATGAAATACAGTTATTGACCCCGATGGACGTGATGAAGAATATGGCGAACAAGGCACGGCAGTTGCGTCTTGCCCTGAATATGCCGCAGGTGGAGCTGGCTCGTCGGGTCGGTGTGGCGGTCGGCACAGTCAAACGTTTTGAGAATACGGGCGCGATTCAGTTTAAACACCTGTTGCAAATCGCTCTGGTGCTGGGACGGCTGGACGATTTTGAATCGGTTTTGCGTCAAGATGTTTTGCCAAAATCCCTCTTTGGTTTGAAAGAGCCTCAAAAACGCCAACGCGCGAGATCAAAATGAAACTCAACGTTTTTTTGCATGCTTACGGACGCCGTTGTCAGGTCGGGTTGCTGTATGAGGAGAACAGTCGGATTTTCTTTGAATACGCGCCGGATTTTCTCGCGAGCGGTATTGAGCTTTCCCCTTTCAAACTGCCCTTGCGTCCCGGTGTGTTTGAGGATGGCAAATATACCTTTGACGGCTTATACGGACTTTTCAATGATAGCCTGCCGGATGGCTGGGGCTGCCTGTTGTTGGATCGCAAACTTCGGAAACAAGGTATGCGGTATGATGCGATTACGCCCCTGCACCGACTTTCGCTGATCGGGCATAATCCCATGGGCGCATTGGAATATGAACCGGCGGATGCCGGTGATGACACCATATTGCCGGTGGAGCTGGATTCGCTTTCTGGTGAAGTCGAAAACATCCTTGACGGCAAAGATTCCGAAGTTCTTGATGAACTGCTCAAACTCAACGGTTCATCGGGCGGCGCGCGACCGAAGATTACGGCGTATGTGTCGCAGGACCGCAAACATATCATCCACGGCGGTGCGGTCTGTCCGTCAGGATTCACACCATGGATCATTAAATTCACCGAGAAGCGGGACGGCAATGGTTTTGGCGAACTGGAGTATCGTTATTCACTGGCCGCAAAGATGGCTGGGATTGTGATGCCGGCAACGCACCTCTTTCCGTCGCGACTTGGGAAAGGGTACTTTGGCGTCGAACGTTTCGACCGTACTCCGGAAGGGAAAGTGCACGTTCACACCGCTTGCGGATTGCTCCATGCCTCGCATCGTTACAGTTGTCTTGATTACGAAAATCTGTTAAAGCTGACAACGATTCTGGTCAAAGATCGGCCGCAGGTCGAACAGATGGTCTTGCGGATGATTTTCAACGTCAAAAGTGGAAATCGGGACGATCACAGTAAAAACTTCTCGTTCCTGCTGGACGACAAATCCCACTGGCAGCTTGCACCGGCTTATGATCTCACGCCATCCGCAGGGATCAATGGCGAGCAGACTGCGATGGTAAACGGCAAAGGCCGTGGCATTACCGACGCCGATCTTATCGTCGCGGCGCAAACCGCAGACATTGTCGCCAAGGAGCTCCGCCTCATGCTGGACCGGGTCAACGCCGCAATTGCCCATTATCGGCTATGTTGAACCAGTAAAGTTGTTAATAACACGGCATCGACATGGGTTGAACCGTCCAGCTGCCAAAGTTAATTTTTATGCGGCACCTTCATTTCCGCTACAACATGCATTGCCCCAATGTTCGAGGCTCGTTCAGAATGGATTGCCTTGAATAGTGCTTATTTCCCCCATGCCGCGCACAGGGCCTTTTCTTGCGGCGGTCAGCTTGCTTAGGGAAAGAGTCGTCCGGTGTTTTGGGCAAAAAAACAGAACGGCGGCCGTTGGAAACAACGGTCGCCGTTCGTGTTATTGGTAGCGGGGGCAGGATTTGAACCTGCGGCCTTCAGGTTATGAGCCTGACGAGCTACCGGGCTGCTCCACCCCGCATCATTGAGCATTGACAACGAGGATTAAGATACCGTAGAGGGGGGATTTTGCAAGCGCGAACTGTCAAAAAAGTTGAAGATTTTCCCGACTTGTCCGGTTTTTACGTTACGGTCATGGCTGTGGGTGGGGACCTGACGTCCTGAGTGGGTGACTTGTCAGGCCTGAAATTTTTCACGGAGGGCCCAGAGGCCGAGGGCGGGGTTGGAGATATAGAAGATTTTTTCGCCATTGGGGAGGGTATTGAAGCCGTCCTTGAGGGTATTTGGGTCGTAGCGTTGCATCATGGTGTCGAGGTCGGCGACGTCGAAGCCGGCGGCGACGAGGTCTTCTTTGGGCATATTTGGTCCTGGGCAGTAGGTGATGCGGAAGCGTCCTTCGCTGGAGCCGTGGATGAGGTGTGCGGCGGCGCCGAGGTTTTGGCGCAGGTCTTCGTTTTCGGCGACGGCTTTAAGGGTGGCGGGTGTGCCGTGGTAGCCGTATTTGCGGATGACGCGGTCATTTTGCGGGTCTTCGCCGAACTGCTTGAGTGCGGGGGCGAGGATGATGAGGTCGCCGTCGTCGGCGATCATCATGCGGGTGCGGTAGATGGCCTTGTTGCCCAGCCAGGTGCTTTTGAATTCTTCGGGGTCGAGGTAGACGACGGCTTTTTTGACGGGTTCGTCCATGAGGTCGAGATTGACTTGCTGGGAGAGTTTGACGCCCATGGCGAAAGTCTCGTCGTCATCGCCAATGAAGAGCCCGCGCATGTCCATGCGCTTGGTTTCCTGGTTTTTGGCCATGACGGTGAGGACGTAGAGGATGGGCAGGTCGCCCAGGAAGGTCTTGCAGCCGTAGTTGAAGAGTTTGCGCACGGGCGTGTCGTTGACGCCCATGATCTTCTCCATATTGCAGGACGCGCCGATGAAGTGCGATTTGTTGATCATGTCCGAACCGCCGACGCCGACCATGATGTTCTTGGTGTAGTTGGCCATGCCGACGACTTCGTGGGGGACGATTTGGCCCACGGAGAGAATGAGGTCGTAGCCCTGGAAGAGGATTTTGTTGCACTGGACCTGCACGCTGTAGTCCAGTTTGCCTTCCGACCACTCTTTGATGAGCGAGCCGGGGACTTCGCCGAGGGTGACGACGTCGTTGCGCCAGTCGTGGACGATGAAGCGGTCGAGGGGAATGTCCGCACCGAACATGGTTTTGATCTCGTGTTCAGTCATGGCGAAGTGCGTGCCCAGCGCGGGAATGATGTCCACCTGCGCCGTGGGGCTCAGCAGCTTGTAGAGCATGTTGGTGAGCGGGCCGGCATTGGAGTTCAGGCGGGTGAAATCCGGCGGGATGATGAGCACTTTCTTCAGCGGGCGGTCGATTTGCGCCAGGGCGTTGCGGAGCATGGCGAGCTTTTCGGCGTCGCTGATGGCAAGGGTGGTGCCGGCTTTATGGGCGTAGGTCGTCATGGGGCGTTCCTTGTTGTTGGGTGGGAACCACGAATAGAAATCGGTGGGAACCACGAATGGACACGAATGGACACGAATAAATGCAAATGGGCACGAATAACTCTGTGGCGGACTGGCGTCCGCCACAGGGGGGGGAAGGTTGGCAAGAGCGGGTGGGAACCACGAAGGGAAATCGGTGGGAACCACGAAGGAACACGAATGAACACGAATGGACACGAATAAATGCGAATGTTTTTTTGGCGTAATAACGTAATGTCGCGACAGGCGCTGGCAAGGCCGCCGGTAGATGATGGCCAATTCAAGATAGTGATTGGAAGAGGGCGCGCATGGTGTCGCTGTGGGTGCGCAAGGAATAGCGGGTGGCGTGGGCGCGTGCAGAGGCAGCAGCAGCGGCGCGCGCGGGAGCGTCGTCGACCCACTGCGCCAGCGCGGTGGCGATGGCGGCGGGATCGGGTGCACAGAGTGTGGCGGCGGGGCAGTCGGCGAGGACTTCGGAGTGGCCGGCGCCGGTGCAGGCCACGACGGGTTTGCCGAGGGCGAGTGCTTCGATGAGGGTGCGGCCGAAGGGTTCGGCAGTGGCCATTGCGGCCAGGACGTCGGTAGCGGCAATCCACGGGAGCGCCGGGCCGGGGGCGGTGACGAAGAGCACGACGTCGTCCAGGCCCTGGCGTGTGCAGTGTCGGCGGAGTTCCGCGAGGAGCGTTTCGCCTTGGCGGTCACGGGCGCGGCCACGAATGATCGCGCGCAGGGCTGGGCGGTTTTGCCGCAGCAAGGCGATGGCGTCAAGAAACAACCGGTGGTTCTTCCAGGCGATGAAATCGGCGGCGATGGTCACCACGATGGCGTCCGCCGGGAAAGGCGTTATTGCCGGGGGCGTGGCGGCGATGGCAGCGAGATCGAAGCCGTTGGGGATTACGCAGAGGCGCCCGGGCGGCAGCAGCGACCATTTTTGGGCGACGGCCCCGGATATGGCCACGACCTGCGGCGATAAACGGCGCGCAAGCACGCCGGCGAGGCCTGCTGGTGCTTGCAGATCGCGGTCATGGATGACAACGGCCGCGTTGCGGATGAGGCGTGGACTCAGCAGCATGGCGGCGCGCAGGCCATTGGCGTGGATGATCGTCGGAGCAAAATCCGCTACGGCCGCAGCGATGATGCTGGTGCAGGCACGACGGTCGCGGACGAATTGCCAGAGGCCGCTGGCGTTTGCCGGCCAGTGTCGCGCGCGGATGGCGTGGACAGGCAGGCCGCGCTGTTGGGCGTCGTCAAGGAGACCGCCGGGCGCGTGGTCGGCGGCGACGAGTTGCATAGCGACGCCCTGGTCATGTAGGGCCTGGATCAGCGTGCGCAGGCTTTCTTGGGCGCCGCCGTGGAAAGGCGCGCTGTCCAGGAACAAAATGCGCATAGTGCGGTCAGGCATGGCGTGTTTCGGGGTGGCCGGCTGGCGTTGCGGGGTGACGGGCAGGAGGATGGTGGCATCGTGGGGCATTGCGGATGAGCTTCCGTGCAATGACTGCGGCTGTATTATAGTATGTTCACGCCGCATGACCAGCAAAGAGAGCGGCCGGCGATTTTCCTGATGCGCAACTGACAACACGCGATAGGCCGGCAGCGGTCGTGCGACGCTCTGACGCATGAAATAATCATGGCCGTGGGAAGACATTATGCCAGACAAGCCATTTATTGTCCATTCGGAATACCAGCCGGCGGGTGACCAGCCGCAAGCGATTGACGCGTTGGCGCGCGGTATTGAGCGCGGTGACCGCTATCAGACCCTGCTGGGCGTGACGGGGTCAGGCAAGACCTTCACGCTGGCCAACATGATTGCCAAAGTACAGCGGCCGACGCTGGTGGTGTCCCACAACAAGACCCTGGCGGCGCAGCTCTACAGTGAGCTCAAGAGCTTCTTCCCCGAGAACGCCGTCGAGTACTTTGTCAGTTACTACGACTATTACCAGCCCGAGGCGTACATTCCGCAGACGGACACCTACATCGCCAAAGACAGCGCCATCAATGACGGCCTGGAGCGCCTGCGGCTGGCGGCAACGGGCGCGCTGCTTGAACGCCGGGATGTGATCGTCGTGGCCAGCGTGTCCTGCCTGTACGGCTTGGGCTCGCCGGAAGACTTTTCTGACATGCGCGCGAAGGTACTCGTCAGCCAGGATTTGTCCCGCGACGAACTGCTGCGCAAGCTGGTGGAGATCCAGTACACGCGCAACGACATCGCCCCGGAGCGCGGGCAATTTCGCGCGGCCGGCGACACCCTGGAGATTTATCCGTCGCACCGCGAGGACTTCCTGCGGGTGGAGTTTTGGGGCGACACTGTCGAGCGAGTGACGCGGCATGACCCGACCACGCGCAAGATGACCGAGGACCTGCAGGAAGCGATTATCTTTCCGGCCAAGCACTTCGTCCTGCCGCAGGAGCGCGTCAAAGCCGCCGAGGCGAGCATCCTGCAGGAATTGGACGAACAGGTCGCCAAATTCGAGCGTGAGAATCACCTGGTCGAGGCACAGCGCATCCACCAGCGCACGACCTACGATATGGAAATGCTCAAGGAAATCGGCTACTGCTCGGGTATCGAGAACTACTCGCGGCATCTCACCGGCCGCGCGCCGGGTTCACGGCCCTACACGCTGGTGGATTATTTCCCCGATGATTTCGTGACGATCATCGACGAATCGCATGCGACGCTGCCGCAGGTGCAGGCGATGGCGCGCGCTGATCGCAACCGCAAGCAGACGCTGGTGGACAACGGCTTTCGCCTGCCGTCGGCGCTGGACAATCGCCCGCTTACCTTCGAGGAGTTCTCGGACTTGCAGCACAACATCGTGTTTGTGTCGGCGACGCCGAGCGATTACGAGATGAGCCTGACCACGCCGGTGGAGCAGGTCGTGCGACCGACTGGCCTGCTCGACCCCGAGGTCGAAGTGCGCCCGCTGGCTGACCAGGTCGATGACGTCATTGAAGAAATACGCCTGCGCGCCGCCCGCAATGAGCGCGTGCTGGTGACGACGCTGACCAAGCGCATGGCCGAAGATCTATCGGATTATCTGCGCAAACTCGACGTCCGCAGCCGCTATCTGCATTCCGATCTGGACGCCATTGAGCGTGTGGATATCCTGCGCAGCCTGCGTGCTGGCGAATTCGACTGCCTGGTGGGCATCAATCTGCTGCGCGAGGGCCTGGATTTGCCTGAGGTGTCGCTGGTGGCCGTCTTGGATGCGGACAAGGAGGGCTTTCTGCGCTCGGAGCGCTCGCTGATCCAGACGGCGGGCCGCGCTGCCCGTAACGAAGGCGGCAAGGTCATTCTCTACGCCGACAAAATTACCGACAGCATGCAGCGGATGATCACGCTGACGCAGGATCGGCGCGAAAAACAAAAGGCCTACAACGCCGAAAATGGCATTACGCCCACGACGATCCGGCGCAATATCCAGACCAGCCTGCGCATTTACGAAGAAGCCGAACGGACGGTCGCCGACACGATCGGCGAGGAAGAGAGCGTCTACGACGTGCTGGAGACCATCCGCCAGCTCGAACAGGAAATGCAGGAGGCCGCCGCAACGCTGGAATTCGAGCGCGCCGCGATGCTCCGCGATCAAATCATCAAATTGAAGAAGAAATAAGCGCCGCGTAGCGCACCGTGGAAAGGACTGTAATGGCCTATCAGGATCAGGTATGGGCTGCCGGGTTGGTAGCGAAAGTCGAGGCGAAAGTACGGGAATTACTGGCGGAGAGTCCGTCCTGTCATGACTGGGATCACACCCAGCGCGTGTGGCGGACGGCGCGGCACTTGGCCGAGCTGGAATCGGCGGATATGCTACTGGTCGAGGTCGCCGCGCTGATGCACGACATTGGCCGCGTCGCCGAATTACGCGACCAGGGACGGACCTGCCATGCGCGGCTGGGCGCCGTCATGACGCCGGAGGTCCTCGCCGGCCTAGGCGTCAGCTGCCATGCCTTCATTGACGCCGTTGCCGAATGCGTGCGCAGCCATCGCTACCGCCAGCGCGATGGCGTCGGTCCGCAGAGCCTCGAGGCCAAAATCGTCTATGACGCGGATAAATTGGACAGCATGGGCGCGATCGGCATCGGCCGGTCTTTTCATTTTGCCGGCCGCGTCGGCGCACGCGTACACAATCGCGAGGAAGAGGCTCTCAATTCCGCCAGCTATAGCGTGGAGGACTCGGCCTACCGGGAATACTTGGTGAAGTTGCGCTATTTGCGCGACTGCATTCTCACGCCCAGCGGCCGGGCTCTCGCCGAACGCCGGCATCAGTTCATGGTGGATTTTTTCGACGAGATCAACCGCGAAGTGCGTGGCGAGGACCTGGCGACGTGATTGCGCCCAGCGCGGCGCGCAATCGCGAAGCCGCAGTGATTGGAGAGGCACGATGGCAAAACCACGCGTAGGCATTAGCGCTTGTCTGCTTGGGCGGAATACGCGCTATGACGGTCGCGCCAAAGGCGCGCCGGAGCTTATCGCCGCCCTGGCGCCCGACGTGGAGTGGGTGCCACTCTGCCCGGAAACCGATGCCGGCCTGGGCGTGCCGCGGCCGCCCATGGACCTCTATCGGCTGGCCGACGGCCGTATCGCCGCTATCACCCCCGAGGGGCATGACTGCACGCCGCAACTCGACGCGTGGATCGCGGCGACGCTGCCCGCGCTGCGTCGCGGTGGTCTCGATGGCGCCATACTGAAAGCCCGCAGCCCCAGCTGCGCCATCGGCACCGCGCTACTGCATGACGGGGTGCCAGGACAGAACGGCAATCCCGGGTTGGCTACTTACAGCGCCAGCGCCGGCGAGGGCGCGCCAAAATCGGTCGGCGGGACTGCCTCCGATGGCGCCTCGGCGCCTGGCGTGTTTTGCGACGGGCTATTTGCGGCGGCGCTTAAGCGCGACATCCCCGAGCTGTCCTTGGCAGAGGACGAAGACCTGCGCAGCGCGGCGCAACGGGAGCTGTTTCTGGCGCGTCTGCGCGTCCATCAGCGCCTGCGTCGCGACCGCCGTTGGCTGCTGGTGATCTTGGCGCTGTTGTTGGCGCTGCTGGCGTTTATGCTCTCCAGTCCGGCTTTATCGCGCTATTTGCCGCCCTGTCCACTGCATTATTTGAGTCATGGTCGCCTGACCTGTCCCGGCTGCGGCTTTACGCGCGGTTGGCAAGCGCTGCTTGCGGGTGACTGGCGCGGTGCCGGCGTGTATCATCCCTTCGCGTTTCGGCTGTTGCCGTTGCTGGCCCTGGTGGCGCTTGGGCATGGGCTGCTTTGCCGTTGGCAGCGCCGGCGCTGGCCGTGGTCGCAGTGGCTGTGGACAGCTTTGGGCGCCTGGCTTGCCGCCTGGCTGCTGACCTTGCGGGGCTAAAAGGGGGCGAGCTACAATGTTATCGGTCAGTGTACACCCCGGTGGGGAAAACACCGGGGACAATTTGCAGGAAACCCACGGCCAGTCGCCGTCCAGCCATTACCCATAGGTGGCTAACCAGGCAGCGGATTTCATGGGAGCAATGCTCTTCACATAGCATGCGGCAATCGCCGGCGATGAGTTGATTGGTAACCATGCACAAGATCATTCGCCGAGGTTTTGAGCACCGAAGGTGCGCCCTAAGATAGCCCAGGGCAAGCGGCGCCGAAGGCGCGCGCCGCCCTGGGCTATCTTAGTCCGCGCTTTCAGCGCTTCTGCCGCTTCGCGGCGGAAATGCACGACGAGAAAAGGCTGCTTGGTTGAAACAACAAGTGCCATGGATACCGTTAAATGCAGAGCATCGGTTTCATAGGAGCCATTGAGAACGGATGCACGTCATGCCTCGTTCTGGCATCGTGGGAAGCGGCGTGCCTCGCCAATGTGGCGCCCTCCGGGCGCAATTCCAAGTTGCTGTCACACCCCGGGTTGCGGCGCCCTCCGGGCGCCTCACCCGGGGTTATGCATGGTACGGCCCTCCGGGCCGAACTTGGCCGAACTGACGACGTGATTTGTCCGATCCGAGCCGAAAACCACCATCATTCAATGGCTATGTTTCTTCGCCGTAGGCGCTTAACCATGCCCGGGGTTATGCATGGTACGGCCCTGCGGGCCGAACTTGGCCGAACTTGGCCGAACTGACGACGTGATTTGTCCGATCCGAGCCAAAAACCACCATCATTCAATGGCTATGTTTCTTCGCCGTAGGCGCTTAACCATGCCCGGGGTTATGCATGGTACGGCCCTGCGGGCCGAACTTGGCCGAACTTGGCCGACCTGACGACGTGATTTGTCCGATCCGAGCCGAAAACCACCATCATTCAATGGCTATGTTTCTGCGCCGTAGGCGCTTAACCATGCCCGGGGTTATGCATGGTACGGCCCTCCGGGCCGAACTTGGCCGACCTGACGACGTGATTTGTCCGATCCGAGCCGAAAACCACCATCATTCAATGGCTATGTTTCTGCGCCGTAGGCGCTTAACCATGCTTAACCCCAGGCTTTAGCCTGGGGACGCGGCCTGCCAACAGGTAGTGCCTCGTAGAGGCACCACAGTTTTGGTTATCAATCACTGACCGATTACGCTACTATCGACTAATTGTTGGTCGCAGCTCTTGTCAGGCACAGATGAATGAAGTACACTTTGCAATGTTGTGGCGGTTCTTTATCTGCCCAGCCAAGAGAGAGTGCATCAACGGTGAAAGGGATTGTCATGCTGAATGTGCGCAGACGTAAATCAGGTGGCGTATCGGGGGAGTTCACCCTAATTGAGTTGCTGGTGGTGATTGCGATTATCGCTATCTTGGCGGCGATGCTGTTGCCGGCCTTGTCGAAAGCGCGCGAGAAAGCGAGGGCCATTTCTTGCGCCAGCAACGTCAAGCAGTTCGGGCTGGCGCTGGCCATGTACACGGACGAAAATGGGCACGCGCCCTACCAGTACAGCTCGGGCTGCTGGGGCCCCAACAGCAGCACATCCAAGGCATCGTCAGTGACATCGTTCTACGGACGCCTGCATCCTTTTATTGGCGATTACAAAGTGTGGAAATGCCCGTCGGCCAATTCCGTGGTGACCGGCGACTACGCGCCGCAAATCGGCGTGTACGAAATCGGCTATTTTTTCAATGGCGTCATTTTCCAGACTGCCATGCCCCAGAGTGCGGTCAAGCGGCCGTCTGAGGTGGCTTTTATGCGTGAAAACCGCCGGCTGAGCAACGAAACGGTACTGCGGCCGACTTCCGTGGCGAAGTACGCTGCCGAGGATTTTGGTGATACCTGGGGCCACTTGGAAAGTGGCAGCACGGCCGACCGTAATCACAACGACGGTGGCAATCTCGGTATGCTCGACGGCCATGTCGAATTCCGCAAAGGCATTGCGATGCGCTACAATGTCTTCGGGTTGACGCCCGATGATACCAGCAACGACCGCGTGCACAGCCTCAAGACCTATTTCGACTACTGAGTGCGGGAGCCTGAGTTACAAGCCATCGTGAAACGTACTGCCAGCCATTCGGCGTTGCGCCGGGTGGCTGGCGTTTTTTATGGCACGAGTAGCATGCAGTCGCCGTAGCTGTAGAAGCGGAAGTGCTCTTTGACGGCGAAGTCATAGGCGGCCATAACGTGCTGGTGGTCGCAGAAGGTGCAGACGAGCATCAGCAAAGTCGATTGCGGCAGGTGAAAATTGGTGAGGAGGCCGTCGGGAATGACGGGTATGCGTGGTGGGTAGAGAAAGATGTCCGTGCGGCCGGAGCCGGGTTTGACGCGGCGCGTTGTCGGGTCGGCGCAGGTCTCGAGGACGCGGACGGTGGTTGTGCCGACGCAGAAGACGCGGTTGCCCTCGTCGTGGGCGCGGTTAATGGTGTCGGCGCACTCGGGTGACAGCACGTAGGTCTCTTCGTGCATGACGTGGTCTTCGATGCGTTCGACGGCGACGGGCTTGAAGGTGCCGGCACCGACGTGCAGAGTCAGTCGCGCGATGCGCACGCCTTTTTCCTGCAGGCCATTGAGAATCTCCGGGGTGAAATGCAGCCCGGCGGTGGGCGCCGCCACGGCGCCCGGTTGCTGGGCGTAGACCGTCTGGTAGCGAATCTTGTCTTCGTCGGAGGGCTCGCGGTCGATGTAGGGTGGCAGGGGCGTCTTGCCGTCTTTGTCGAGAATAGCCAGGACGTCGTCGTGATCAAAACGAACGCAGAAGGTGCCGTCGTCATTTTTCTCTTCGACGATGAAACCGCCGCTTTCTTTGTGTTCGAGTTCGACGCGTGATCCCGGCGGCAGGCGGCGGCCGGGGCGCAGCAGGCACTGCCAGCGGGCGTTGCCGAGTTGTTCGAGGAGGAATGCCTGGACGCGGCCGCCGGTGGGCATGCGGTGGCCCCAGAGACGCGCGGGTATCACGCGGGTGTCATTGAGGACGAGGCAGTCGCCGGCCTGCAGGTAGGACGCGAAGTCGGTGAAATGCCGTGCCTGATGGGCACCGCTGCACCGGTCAATAACGAGCATGCGCGAGTCTTCCCGCCGTTGCGCGGGATGCTGGGCGATGAGCTCGGGTGGTAGATGATAATCGAAGTCGGATACGTTCATGCGTGGGACTCGTTGAGCTGAAAAGCCAGGCTGGAATGGTGCGCCGGTCTAACGACGGGCGCTGATGACGCGGCGGATCTCACGGTCGTCAGTGCGTTTCTTAATGGCTTCGCGCTTGTCGTGGACGTTCTTGCCGCGGCATAATGCCAGTTCGACCTTCACTTTGCCCTTGTCGTTGAAATACATCGACAACGGTACCAGCGTCAGGCCTTTGCTTTCCACGCTTTTCTTGAGGCGGAGGATCTCGCGTTTATGCATCAGCAGCCGGCGGGTTCGGCGCGGCTGGTGATTATTGCGGTTGCCTTGTTCGTAGGGCGCGATGTGCGCGCTCTGCAGGAGCAGCTGGCCGTCCTGCACGGCGGCATAGGCGTCGGTGAGCGACACGCCGCCGGCGCGGCAGGACTTCACTTCGGTGCCGGTCAGTTCAATGCCGGCTTCGAAATGCTCCAGCACTGCGTAGTCGTGCCGGGCTTTTTTATTCTGAATGATGTTTTTCATGGTGGCTGAAAGCAAAAAAACGGGCGCCTTGACGAAAACAAAGACAAGCTGTTACTATAATCCGCCAAAGAGGCGATAAAAGCCGCGCTGAGCGTGGAGCGGAAAAACGCCGGGGAGGATAAGGTACTGGACGGCGAAGACGTTGCATTGGGTTCCATTGCCTCTTTGGTTCCAGTCAGCTTCGCCGACTGGAACCAAAGAGGCCGAGGAATACGAGCAATATTGGCGCCTGACCCAGGGCGTCGCTTGCCCTGGGCTGGTATGTTTCGCGCTTTCAGCGCTCAAAAGCCGCCGGGACGGCGGCGGTCTCAGGATGCGGTCCCAAGAGATGAATGCTGCCGGAACGGCGGTCCGTAATCGGTCAGTAACCACCCCGGTGGGGAAAACACCGGGGACAATTTGCAGGAAACCCACGGCCCGCCGCCGCCCAGCCATCCGACCTTGATTTCCGCCGACCTTTGCGGCAGCCGGTTTCATAGGAGTGATGGATATTGAATGCTAGGCATGTCGCCGACGTCAACCCCAGGTAAGCAAGTGAGGCGTGACGTGTCAAGTCAATGTGGCGCCCTCCGGGCGCAATTCCAAGTTACTGTCACACCCCGGGTTGCGTCGCCCTTCGGGCGCCTCACCCGGGGTTACGCATGGTACGGCCCTCCGGGCCGAACTTGGCCGATCTGACGACTTGCTTTGTCCGATCCGGCCGAATGCCACCATCATTAAATGGCTATGTTTTGCGCCGTAGGCGCTTAACCATGCTTAACCCCAGGCTTTAGCCTGGGGACGCAGTCTACCAACAGGCAGTGCCTCGTAGAGGCACCACAGTTTTGGTTATCAATCACTGACTGATTACGGCGGTCCCAGGATGACAAAGCGGCGGCGGGCGGGTTGTTGTCCTCGTCTGGATATGCCGTACATTAAGGCCGTGCTGGCGATTTACGGTTTCCTCCACGAACAGGCACTGGTTCTCAGCGGCAGAAAGGCGATGCAATGAAAGTGATATGTTTTGGTGACAGTCTGACGTCCTGCGGTGGCCCCGGCGGTCGTTACAGCGACATTTTGCAGGATCGTTTTCCGGAGTTGCGCATTGTCAATCGTGGCATTGGCGGGCAGACCTTTGTTGAAGCGAAGGAGCGTCTGGCGAGCGACGTATTGGCGGAGCGTCCGGACGCCGTGTTGGTTGAGTACGGCGCCAATGACTGGTGGCGTGACGAGCGGCCGCCGGCGGTGTGGGCGGCGGATCTCGCGGAAATCATTGAACGCATCCAGGCGATTGGTGCGAAGGTGGCGGTGCTGGGCGTCTTCGGGCTGTATCGCGATCCGACGAGCGGCCAGTTGCGCGAGAAGGACTACGGCAGCGACGAGCGTTCGCGGGCGTATCGCGAGCTGGAGCGCGCCGTCGCCGAGAGCCACGGCTGTCCCTACGTGGCCAATATCCAGCAGGACATCATTGACGACCGCTGCTGTTGGGGCGATCGCAATCATCCCAATGAGCACGGCAATCGCCGGGTGGCAGACCAGATAGCGCCGGTACTGACGGCGTGGTCGGGCTACCAGGAGCGGCCCGTGCGCAAGCAGCGTCTGCGGACGACTCGGGACTTCTGGGACGAAGCAGTCGCGCTGGTGCCCGCGCAGCTTGCGGCGGTTTGCGGTGAACGCCGCCTGAGCTACGGCGAGGCCGACGCTCTTGCCGGCGAGCTCGCCGTGGGGCTGCAGCGCGCTGCGGGCAAGGCCCGCCCAATGGTGGCGGTATGCCTGCCGAATAGCATGGAGTACTTCTTGCTCTACTGGGCGCTGGTGAAGATCGGCGGTGTTATTGTGCCGATCAATCCGTGGTTGAAGGAGGATAGCCTTGATGCGATTTTAGCCACAGTCGCCCCCGATGTGCTCATTGTGCAGGGGCGCGGCGACAAGGAGATTCTGACCAGTGCCGGTAAACGGCCGGCCCTGCCGGTATTCAGCCTGGACGACGACGCGGCCTTCGGCGGCTTCGCGTCGCTGTTTGTGGCCGGTGCAAAGCCCGCTCGGGAGGACTTGCCGGAGGACTTGCCGTCGATCATCATGCACACGTCTGGCACGACGGCGGCGCCAAAGGGCGCGGTCATGCGGCATAACGATCTGATCTTCAATGTGATGACGACTATCAATGCCCAGGGCTTCCGGCGTGGCGACATCCATCTGCTGGTCAATCCCATGTTCCACTGCACGGCGCTGTACAGTTCCCTGCCGGCGGCGGCCCACCAGCAATGCCCGGTGATCATCACGGCTGAGACGCAGCCCGATGCGCTGTTGAGCCTGGTTCAACGCGAACGGATTACGACCTTCCTGACGGTTCCGGCCATCCTGCAACGCGTGGTGGCGTTGCCGAATCTGGCTCGTTACGACCTGAGCTCCTTGCGCGTGATCGGTTACGCTGGCTCCTTCATGCCGGTGAAGACCGTCCGCCGTTTGCAGGAGCTCTTCCCCGAAGTCGCGTTGCATAATTTCTTCGGTTTGACCGAGACGATTTCGGCGACGCATGTCCTGCATGGCGACGCATCGCTGGAGCGCCCCGATTCCATTGGGCGGACGCTGCCCTTTGTCACGGCGAGAATTGTGCGTGAAGACGGCAGTGACTGTGGGCCGGACGAAGTCGGCGAGCTATTGTTCGCGCGGGAGAATGTCATTGCCGGCTACTGGCGGCAGCCGGGGCGACTGGAGGAAGCGCTGGTCGAGATGGACGGCCGTCGGTGGTTCCGCACGGGCGACTTGGCCAGCAAGGATGCCGATGGCTACACTTTCATCAAAGGGCGCAAGAAGGACATGATCATTGTTGGTGGCGAGAATGTCTTTGCGGCCGAGGTCGAGGCGGCACTGATGCTGCTGGACAAGGTCAAAGAGGCGGCGGTGAAGGGCATTCCGGCTACGGGCGTGCGCGAATCGCTGGGCGAACTGATCAAGGCCTACGTGGTCGCTGAGCCGGACAGCGGTCTGACCGAGGTGGACCTGCGCCGGCATTGCCATAAGGTCCTGCCCTCCTACAAGATTCCCCACGTCATTACGTTTATCGATGCCTTACCGCGCAATCCTGCCGGTAAAGTGGTGAAAAATGAACTGACGTGAAGCAAGCGAGGACGCAATGACGACGCGGGAGCAGCAACGAATACGGGCCTTGTGGGCGCTCAGCGTCGCGATGCTCCTGGCTATTTTCTGGCTACATCGCCGCGCCGAGCGGCAGGACGCTTCGCGTGCGGATGATGCGCGCGGCGCCCAGCAGGAAGCCGCGCGCGTTGGCGTCGTCGCACCCGTCGCGCCGGGCACTATGCCGGTCCTGCGGGACGCGGGCACCGGCGTTGCCCGTAGCCGCATTGCTCGCGTTGCCGGCAATGGCAGCTATGTGCTTGTCGCCCGTGATGCGGCGGCCCTTGCGGCATTGCGCCGCGCCCTGGTAGCCGCCGGCCTGCGGGAGCTCGGCAGCATAGAGGCATTGCGGATGCTGCGCGTGGGCGGCGAAGCCGATGCCCTGGCGCGTTTACTGGCGCAGCTGCCGGATGGAATCCGCGCGGAGGAAGACCGCGTGGTGTGGTTGCCGGAGCAGAATGTCACTGGCTGGACGGGCTACGCCGGCGTGCCCTTTCGGGACAAGCTGCTGCTGGCGATGAACATCGACCGCGAACGTAGCGATCGTGGCGATGGCGTGCTCATTGCCCTGCTGGACACGCCCTTGCTGGCGCATGCCAGTCTCGACGGCGCCAACATCAGCAGTTACGACCTTTTTGAGCTCGGTGTCGACGGCGCCTATGCGGGGCACGGCACGGCCGTGGCCTCGCTGCTGATCGGTCAGACGGCCGAGCTTGCGGGCATTGCCTCGGCGGCATCGCTGATATCGCTTCCGGTGATGTCTGGCGAGGGCGTCGGCAGCGCTTTTCAGGTCGCGGAGGCGATCTTTGCGGCGGTAGCTGCCGGTGCTGAGGTCATCTCCATGAGCCTCGGGACCTACGACGACAGCGCGGCACTGCGTGCGGCCGTGGCCTACGCCAGCGAGCATGGCGTGGTGTTGATTGCGGCGACGGGCAATGACGGCCTGGCGCAAGTCACCTACCCGGCGGCTTACGAGCAGGTGGTCGCCGTGGCCGCCGTGGATGCGCGCTGGACTCACGCTGGCTTTTCCAATAGCGGCGATGCCGTGGACATTGCTGCGCCGGGCGTCGGCATCGATGTGGCGGGAAGTGATGGCGTTGGCAATGAGGCCTTTTCGGGCACTTCGGCGGCGGTGCCCTGCGTCAGTGGCGCCCTGGCTTGCGTGTTGGCGGATGAGCCCGCTTTGTCCGCGCAGGACGCCATGGCGCTGTTGTTGGCGTATAGCAACGACAATGGCGCGGCTGGCGCGGACCCGCTATATGGCGAAGGCGTGCTCGCCTACGACCGCGTCGTCGAGCGCGATCAGCCGGGTATCTATGACGCTGCTGCAGCCGGTCATGCCGCGTTGTATGCGGATGCCACGGCGGGTTTTCTGCCGATACAGATATCGGCGCAGAACCGCGGCACCGAGCCGTTGCCGCAACTGCTGCTGACCGTGGTGCTTGCTGGCCGCGAGACGGTCTTTACCCGGAAGTTTGAGGGGTTTTCAACACAATCGTGCCTAATTTTCTTTTTTTTGCTCGAAATGTAGTCTAGATACTTGACAAAAATTTGTGTTATATTATTTTCTATCTGTACTTAAGTATTGTAGGCTAGTTAAAATGGGGCAGACTATGAAATACCGGGTTCAGCAATTCAAGAAGACGCAGCACGGGAAAATCTACCATTATTCTTGGATCGGGTACAGCTACCGGACAGCGAAGGGCACGCCTACCTTCAAGCGTGTGGCCAGTTTGGCTGGGCTTCCTCCCGAAGCGGTCAAGGCCATCAGCAACTCTCTTTCGTCAAATGGCGAATCCAGTGACACCAATCTCAAGGTCGAGTTTTTGTCGGCCATTCCGCTTGGCGCGGAGGCCGTGGCGCATCACTTTGCTGATGAACTAGGCATCCTTGACGCGCTGGCTTGCCTGCCCGAACGGGATCGAAAAGTGGTTCTCGCCTTGATCCTTGATCGAGTCGTGGAGGCCTTTCCGCATTCCCGGAAGTCGCTGTTTGAAAACCTGCCAGGCAGCGGTCTGTCCCGGGTATGCGGTTTGGACGACGAGGATATCAAGCTGGAGCAGATGTATTATGCTCTGGATCATTTGTTTCCCTGCCAGGATACCATCGAACACTATCTGTTCAAACGGAATCATCCGAACCAATCGCGCATGTTCCTGTACGACATCACCAGCAGTTATTTTGAGGGCAATGCGTGCCCGCTGGAGGCTTTCGGCTACAATCGTGATCACAAGCAAGGCAAGAAGCAAATCGTCATCGGCATGCTCACCGACCAGGCTGGCTGTCCCGTAAGTGTGGAGGTCTTCGAAGGAAACACCAGCGACCAAAGCACCGTCATGGACAGAATTGACTCGATGAGGAAAAAGTTCGGGATCGAGGAAATGGTCTTCATTGGAGATCGGGGCATGCTGACGCGGGCGAGACGCAACGACCTGACTGCCAGGGAATATGAGAAAATCAAGTACATCACGGCCTTGAGTCGCGACGAGTTCACCCGCTTTGTCGAGGATGACGATCACCCGTTGCAGCTGTCTTTGTTTGACCGCACCAGGCTGGTGCAAGTGTCGCATGACGGAATCAACTATGTGCTATCCTACAACCCCGAGTTGGAGGAACGCAACTGCGCCGACCGCGATAGAATGCTCGAAAAAACGGAGGCCGTCCTCAAAGGTATTGAAGCCAGTGTGCAAAAAGGGCGTCTGCGTCAGGAAAAACTCATCGCCAAAAGGTTGTTCTCCAAGTTCGACAAATGGAAATGCGCGCGCTTCTTCGATGTCGACTATGGCGAAGGACGTTTCAGCTATCGCCGCAAGGACGAACTCATTGAGTCCTACCGCGCCATGGACGGCTTCTATGTGTTTACCACCGATATCCTGGACATAAGCGCCGAGCAGACACGGGATGAATACCGTGGACTTCAGCAAGTGGAACAGACCTTTCGAACCATGAAGACGACGGATATCTTCATGCGCCCCATTCGTCTGTGGAATCCGGAGCGGGTCAAGGCGCACATTTTTGTCTGCATGCTGGCATACATGATCATCTGGAAGGCCCGCCACAAACTGGCGGAATTCACGGAGCCGCAAGGAGACCTGCGTGTTTCATTGCAAACGGCCTGGAGCAAGCTGGGCGAGCTGCAAATAGGGAAAATCAAGTTGGGAGACGAAGTCCATGAGCAGTTGAGCCAGCCGGAGGCTCAATGCCGGCAGCTACTCAAGCTGGCCGGATTGAGCGCATCCGCCATCAGCAAAAGTTTCCTACGTGGGTAGAGCGAAATTTCGCTGAAATTTCCCCGACCCACGCAGGAAATCACGGCGAGGCCCTCAAACTTCCGTTTACCTTCACGGATGTCCAGCCGGGACAGGTCGTAAGCGATGTCGTGTCCGTGGACCTGGAGGTCATTCAGGGCGGCCAGGCGCTGATTCTCGAAAGCATCGTGAGTACCCCCGGCGTCGAGGACAGCAAGCCCGGCAATGAGACTCGGCGCTCGGTCATTGCCATGCCCGAGCCAGCGGACACCGCTGGCGATTAGCGCTTGGGCGCGGGTACGGGCCACGACGTGGCGCCGAGGCTGAGCATTGGCAGGCAGCCCAAGGCGTTACGGTCGTAATCGAAGACCATGAAGCCGCGGAGGCCAGCTTGGCGCACAACGGCGATCTGCTCGGAGAATTTGACTGCGTCGCCGGGCGTTTTCCAGCAACTCATGCCGATGCCGGGGTATAGCGGTACCTTATGCGCCCAGGCAGACTGGCGTCGGCAGAGGTTCTGGAATTCGAGATTGCTGTCACGGTAATTCATTGGGCAGACGAAATCCAGCCAGTCGCGTTCGCACCACATGGACCAGTCCTGGCCGATGTCATCACGGCACGTTGGCCAGTTGCTGAAGACCGCTGCGGAGATTTGGATATTCGGGCGGACCTTTTTAGCCTGTGCGTGGACTTGCTGGACCACCGTGTTGATGGCGTCGCGGCGGAATTGCAGCCATTGCGCGCGCAGGTCGTCATTGCTGCGCAGGTCCTGCGGCCAGTTGTCGACGACGGTGCCGATGCGTTGTTGGAAGCGCTCGCGACAGCCATCGCAGAAACAGCCATCTTGTCCGGGGTAGCGGATGTAGTCGAAGTGGATGCCGTCGAGTGTGGGGTAGTTGCGGACCAGCTCGACCATCGCGTCGATTTCCTGCTGTTGGTTGATGGGGTTTGACGGGCAGAGCCAGCGAGGATTTTCCGTGCCGTCGTAGCTCTTCTGAGTGCGTTTTTGTGCGACAAGGGCGTCGATGACTTCTTTGCTGGCGCGTGACCCGCAGTTCCAGTTGACTTTCCAGACGTGGCATTTGACGCCGTATTTAGCGCAGGCGCTGAGGCATTGGGCGACTTGGTCGCCGCTGGTGGCGACGCTCTTGTCCGGCGTGAGGACTTTACTGGGGTAGAAGCTGGTCGCGCCCCAGAGCATATTCGGCGCGATGGCGTTGAAGCCGTGGTCGGCCAGGAATTTGATGGCTTCGTCCCAAGTTTTGCCGGGCAATCCGAAGGCGCTGTGGCACCAGAAGCCGCGGAAGTCGTCAGCCTGGCTGGGCTGGATGCGGCACCACGCGGCGAGGGCGCGGTCACTGGCCTGGCTGCTCAAGGCGATGCCGTCCTGCCAGTTGCCGGCGGCGAGGGCGTCCAGGGCCTGTTGGCGGAGAGTGTTGGCGGCGGCCAAGTCGGCTTTGGCGGCGGCGTTGGCATTTGCCGGCATGGCGGCTGAGAGGGCGGCGAAATCGTGATGGCGGCCGATGACGCCGATGCGCGCGAATTCGGCGCGTGCGGCTTGTTCCCACAGTTTGGGCGCGAGGTGGCCGATGACGGCCATAAGGAATTGCCGCTTGCTGTTTTCCTGTGGGTTGTTCCAGACATGGCCGACGAAGGCGCCGTTGGGGGTGACGACCACGGCTGGCTGGCCGCTGTCGCTGCCGTCGGTGTTGCGCCAGGTTGCGATGATTTGGCCGGCGGTCATGGCCTTGACGATGTTGCTGTGGGGCGAGGTCTGTGGGGCGAAATCCGGTTGGCCGGGCAGTCGCGCCGGCGTAGCCTGGAAGCCCATGTAACCACCGGCTGCTTCGGCGCGCTGCCAGCTACTGTCTGTGATGCCGAGCAGTTCGGCGATGCCGGGAGCCAGCGAGTAGCAGGCGATGATTTTGCCGCCGCGGGCCGCATACTGCTGCAGGAGCGCCAGCGCGTCGTCGGGCATGCGCGGATTGTAGGGCAGCACGACGATGCTGGGGGTCTCCAGCATGGCGGCGTTGAGATCGAGGTCGGACAACGTAGCGCAGGCGATGTTCAGTGCGTCCACGGTGCTGCTGAAGGACGCCGCGTAGCTGCTGTAGCCCTTTGACTCGGGATTGTTAGCATGGATGTTCGATTCGGCGCGTACGACGATGATGTCTGGATTGCTGCCGACGATCGCCAGATTGGCGATGGCTGCGACGCTGTCTTGGTTGTCGCCGCGCCAGAACGAGATGCGGATGGCGTCAATGTGTTCCCAGCCGGCGGGGCTGCCTTCGATGCCGGTTTTGGCCTTGTCGATGACGACGCGGTTCCATTGGTCCGTGTACTGGGTATCGAAGCTGGTGGCGTACCAGCCATCGCCGCTGCGGAAATAGATGCGCATGCTATCGATGGGCGCGACGTCGCGGCAGAAGACATCGAACTGGATGCCGCGGGCGCTGGCCAGGTCGAGTTTGACGGCGATGTCCCAGCTGGCGCGCGAGTGCGTCGTGCCGGCCAAATTGATGGGCAGGCGTGCGTAGCCGGCGTGCCCTGCGGGGCCGGCCTGCCAGAAGACCGGCAGCGAACCCTCCATGGGCGCGAAGAGCGCGGCTAGGGCCTCGGACGACGCATCGCTGGGTAAGATGGCGCGCATATCAGCGGGCATTGCCGGCGGCGGCGGGAATGGCGCTGGCGCTTGCTGGGCGATGGCGGCGACGCAGACGCTGAACATAAGCAAGGACAGGACTTTGCTGATCATGAAGGCCTCCGATGGGTGTGTGGGACGCTGGGTTGTGGCCGGAAAGGCCAGAAACTAGGAACATCACGGGATGAACATACGGGTGAAACATAGTATATGGCACGGATTCGCGCTTGCGCCCTTCCGTTGTTGAAAACTTACAGCCCCAGCTGTTTCATGCGTCGCCAGATGGTCGTGCGGTCGACGCCGAGACGCCGGGCCAGTTTACTGCGATTGCCGCCGCATTCGGCGAGCAGCGCCTTGAAGGCTTCCGGGCTGTCAGGCATGGCGTTGCTTTTGGCGTCATCCAGGCGTGGGTGGTCGGCAGCGTTGTTGGTGGTTTTGGCGAGGCGCTGCTTATCGGGACAATAGGCGTGTCTTAGTTCGACCATGCGTAATTCCATGGGCAGATCGAAGAGCCCGATGAGCTTGTCTCGGCAAGTAACGAAGGCGTGTTCGATGGCATTTTCCAGTTCGCGGACATTGCCTGGCCAGCAGTAGTCCATCAGGCAATGCAGGGCCTCGTTGTCCACGCCGGCGATAGTGCGGCCAGTGATGCGATTGAAGTGCTCAATGAAGTGCGTTACGAGCAGGGGCAAGTCGCCCTTGCGTTCGCGCAGTGACGGCAACAGAATGGGGAAGACCCTGATGCGGTAATAGAGGTCTTCACGAAATTGACCGTCAAGTACCATCTGATGCAGATCGCGGTGGGTCGCGCAGATGACGCGAATGTCAACATGGTGCGGTTTGGAATCACCGACCCGTTCGAACGTGCGTTCTTGCAGTACGCGGAGGAGTTTGAGTTGGCTGAGGAGGCTGATGTCGCCAATTTCGTCGAGGAAGATGGTGCCGCCATTGGCAAGTTCAAAACGGCCGGGTTTGTCCTGCACTGCGCCGGTGAAAGCGCCCTTGACATGGCCGAAGAGTTCGCTCTCCAGGAGTGTTTCGGAGAGCGCTGAACAGTTGACGCGGACCAATGGCTGGTCACGCCGGGCGCTCGCGTGGTGGATGGCTTCAGCGACGCGTTCCTTGCCCGTGCCCGTTTCGCCATGCAGTAGCACGGTCGCATCGGATGCCGCAGCCAGGTGAATGCTGCGATAGACGTCCTGCATGGCGCTACTTCTGCCGGTCAGCCCAGGTGGTGGCTCGTGGAGGAGTTCTTTTTCGCCGAGGACGCTGAGTTGCTGTTCCAGGCGTTTGACCTTGCGCAAGTCCGTAAAGCACTCAACGAGGCCTTTGATAGTGCCGTGTTGGTCGCGGATGACGCCGACATTGCGGAGCACGGGCAGGAAGCTGCCGTCGGCGCTGCGGATTTCACATTCGATGCTGCGTTCATCGAGTTCGCCGCGAAGCATTGGGCACTCGTCGGGGAGTTTGCGTGGGTCGCCGCACTGATTGCAGTGGAGGATGTTGCAGGGTTTGCCGCAAACGCGGTCGTGGGTGAGGCCGGTGAGTCGTTCCATCATGCGGTTCCAAGCGCGGATGTGGCCACGTGCGTCCACGACCATAACGCCGTCGGGGATGGTTCTGAGGAGGATGTCAGCGGAAAGCCAGTCGAGGTCGGTCAGGGAGTCGGGGCATCTGTTCATGGGTGTGGGACCTGGTGTTGCAGGTGTGTTGCAGATGTTGCAGTGGATTCTGTTGCATGCAACATAGCCCGTAAAAGGACCTTTGTCACTATGCAAGCCACAAGTTTCGTTTTGGCAGCTTGTTACCAACGATCAATCGTTTTGGCATGGAAGCTGATATAGAGCGATCGTAGTTGGCACATAGCCAAGACGGGTTGCACAAAAGAATCACAACGAAAGCACGAGGTGGACAATGTCAGAGCACATCCAGGAATTGAATGACCGTAGTTTTCAGGCCGCTGTGAGTGCGGGTGTGGTATTGGTGGATTTTTGGGCGCCGTGGTGTGGTCCCTGTCGCATGCAAGGTCCGATTTTGGAGAGTGTCGCCCAGCAGCTTGGCGCGGCGGCGCGGATCTATAAAGTGAATGTTGATGAGGCGCCGCGGACGGCCACCAGCTTTGGTATTCAAGCCATTCCCACGCTGGTGTTGCTGAAGGACGGCAAGGTCGTCAAGGTGATGACCGGCGTGCAGCAGGCCGCAGTGCTGATCAAGGCGGTGGCAGACGCTTCTGGGCGGGCATGACGCGACTGCCACGCGACTGCTATTACGCGGATTCCCCCGTGGATTCCTGCAGTTGAAAGCAGAAGAAAGGACATAAAAGAATGAAGAACGGACATGAAATAAGGCAGCCGCGTTGGCGGGCATGGCGCATGGGTCTGGCCACGGCGTTGGCCATGGTTGTGGGCCTGGCTGGTGTGGCGATGGGCGCGTCGGCGACGGCGGGTTCGGCGCCATCGGTAAAGCGCGTGATAGCCATTGGTTCGGTGGCGAAGGCCTTTGCGTTGAAGGAAGCCGTTGAGCAGGATTTGCTTGCGGCGGGCCACGAGGTGATTGACAAGGGCTGTCATCGTGCCGATGATACTGTGAGCTACACGGCGATTGGCGAAGCCGTGGCCCACGAACTCTATGCCGGCCGGGCGGAATTTGGCGTGGTATTCTGTAATTTTGGCTGCAGCGCATTGACTGGTGTGAGCAAATTCAAGGGCGTCATCGCCTTTGCTTGCGAAAGCGACCAGCCGGCGGAGATGTCCCGCCGCGCCAACGGCGCCAATGTGCTTTGCTTGGGGCAGTCGACGGTGACGGTGGAAGAGGCCAAGGCCATCGTTCGCCGTTTTATCAGCACGGAATTTGTTTCTGACAGTGCGGAGGACGCCGTTAGTGTCGCTCGTCGGCAAGCCAGTGCGACGGTGAAGAACCGCGGCGAGGTGCCACGGCATGACGTCTGTGCGTTGCCCTTGGACATGATGACTCCCAATGCGTCGGTGACGACGGGGGTGGCAGGGGGGGAGACGGCAGTAATGATCGTTGGCGATGGCGAAGACGGCGCTGGTGGACTGGACTTGTCACAATGTATTGCCATGGCCTTGGCGAACAATCCGGGGCTATCCCGTGAATCGTGGCAGGTGCGGGGTGCTGAGTCTGCGCATGACGTTGTTAAAGCCGCGCGCTTGCCGCAGCTTGCGGCGCAGGCCGGCGCGAGTTTTTATCGTGAAGACCGGATGATCAGTCCCCGTCGTGAAGGCGACGCGAGTGTTTTGGCGTTTAGTGACGAGTTGGCGTCGGCGCAGCTGGTCATGCAGTTACCGTTGTACACTGGGGGTCGTTTACGCAGCAGCGTGCTGGCGGCAGAGCTGACCAGCCAGGCCATGCGCCGGCAGTTTGCGCATAGTCGTGCGGAGTTGGTCTTCAACGTATCGAGTCTCTACTACGCGATTTTGCGTCAGCGCGAGCACATTGGTTCGCTGGAGTTTGCCCGCGGCGTTCTTGAACGGCATCGGCAGGTCATGACGGACATGCTGGCGGCGCGCAAGGCCGCGCAGGTCGATGTGCTGCGCACCGAGGTGCGGCTGGCCGATCTGGAACAACAGCTGCTGCGCGAAACATATCGCCAAGACGTGCAATGCATGGCGATGGCGGCATTGTTGGGCATCGAGGGCGGCTGTGACAACTTCCACGTCAATGGCCAGCTGTCTGCGCGTAGTGATGTCGTTAGCGACGCCGATTTTTTGTTGCAGGACGCGCTGGCCAGCCGGGCTGATTACCAGGCGTTGTTGGCGCGCGTAGAGGCCCAGCGGCAACAGGTGCGTGCAGCGCGGGCGCGGCGTTATCCTGATCTGTCTTTTCGGGCGAGCTATGGCAACAGCTGGGACATGGAGGACAGCGAGGCCAACGAGGTGGGCGAGCTTGGCGTCGTAGTCAGCATGCCGTTGTTCAGTGGCGGTGGCATTTCTGCTGCGATAGCGCGTGAACAGGCCCTGCTGCTTGCGGCCGAGGAGTCGCTGCGGGAAAGTCGTTTGCGTATACAGGTCGAGTTGCAGAGCGCTCTCGCGGACATTCATTCTACCCATGCGCGTTATGACGTGACGAGTAAGTCCGTACAGCAGGCCGGTGAGTCATTGCGTATTGAGCAGGAGAAGTACAAGCAGGGGAAGGGGTCCATTACGGACGTGCTTGATGCCCAGTCGGCGCTGTTGTCGCTGCAAACGAGCTGCTATGCGGCTCTGGCAGATTGGAATACCGCCCTGGCTCGCCTCACCTTGGTGTCGGGGCGCTACGACGATGCTCCGCGTGAAGACGCGGGCGCCGCGGCTCACTAAGCGCCGGGTAGTCGCGGAGGCGCAGCTGTGGGTCATTTCTCGCGGCGCTTGCAGAAGAGAATTATTACGAGATAAAAAGAAGGAGAACGACAGTGAACATGCATCGCATAATCAATCGTGTGTGTCCGGCGCTGCTCAGTGCTGGTATGGCCGTAGTCCTAGCCGCATGTGGCCAGGCCAAGACCGAGATGACGAAGAGCAAGCCCACCGTGCGGGTGGATGTGGAAAAGGCGCGCCTGGAGATCATGGTGGAACGCCTGCAGACGACGGGTGATGTTATCGCTACCAACACCGTTGTGTTGGAATCGACCGTCGAGGGGCCCATATCGTTTTGTCCATGGCGCGAGGGCGACATCGTGGACACGGCTGGAGAGAAGCTCATTGTGATTGAGCGGCCCCTCTACCGCCAGGAATTGGCAGCGGCAGAGGCGGTGCTAGCGGTTGCGCAGGCCAAGCTGGACGACTTGTTGGCTGGCGCTCGGCCCGAGGAGATCGCCCAGGCTCGTGAGACAGTCAAGCATCTCGCGGATTGTACGGCGTTTGCCAAAGCGGATTTCGATCGCGTCCAGAATCTAGTGACCAGCGGGTCGTTGCCGGCGGAAGCCGCCGAGAAAGCCCGCGTCGATTACAGCAAATGCCACACGCAGCATGAATCGGCCAAAGAAAAGCTGGCGATGCTCGCGGCCGGGCCGACCAAGACGGAAGTGGCCATTGCCAAGGCCGCAGTCGCTGAGGCGTCGGCGCGCCGTGATATGGCCCAGGCGCAGTTGGATGAATGCAGCATTGCCGCGCCTTTTGCCGGCGTGATCACCGAGGTCTATGTGCGTCAGGGCGATTTGGCCAAGCCCCGGCAGCCCCTCCTGAAAATGATGTCGGAGGCCAGTCTGGTGGTGCGCGCGGGCCTGCCGGAAGTGAGTGTCATGGAACTGCAGCTGGGTGCGGGCGCCGATGTGTCCTTGGATGCCTATCCGGGCAAGACCTTCGCGGCGCGGGTCGCTCGCATTTATCCGCGTCTGGAAGGCAGTTCGCGGACGCGCCTGGTGGAATTAAGCCTGGACGACAAGGTGCGCCTGATTCCGCGGATGTTCGCGCGGGTGAGTCTGCGCGGGCGGCGTTTTGACAGTGCGGTGGTTGTGCCAGCGCAGGCGGTGGTCGCGACGCCTCGGGGCGAGAAGCTTGTCTTTGTTGTCAAAGATGGCAAGGCTGAACGGCGCGTCGTGCAGCTGGGCATAGAGGACAGCAAGCGGGTGCAGGTCGTTGAGGGCGTCCAAGCCGGCGAAGATGTCGTTGTGGCAGGCAATCTCAATCTGAAAGACGGTGCGGCGGTAACGCTGGGCAAGGACGTAACGGCTGCCCATGCCGCGGGCGATGCGGCGTCGGTGCCGGCTGCTGAGGCGGGCCAGAAGGACGGAGGGCAGTGAGTATGAATATCACCAAACTAGCAATAACGCGTCCAGTAGCCGTGACGGTTCTGGTCGTCGCGCTTCTGGCGACGGGGGCATTCAGCCTCACCCGGCTGGATGTGAACTATCTGCCGAATATTTCCTACCCGATGGTGAAAATCCACGTATGGTGGCGCGGGGCGACGGCCGACGACATAGAAACCAATATCGCTGATCCGATGGAGGAAGTCATTGCGACGATTGACAACCTCGATTACATCGAGTCGTCGAGCATCGAAGGCATGTACACGCTGCTCATCAACTTTTTTTACGGCGTGGATGTGGAAGTGGCGTTTCAGGACGTGGTGGCGGCCATGGGGCGGGTCAGCAAGAAATTGCCGAAAGACATTGATCCGCCGTTGGTCATCAAGGCCGACCCGTCGCAGCTGCCGGTAATCGAAGTGATGCTCACGTCCGAGAAGCACGATTTGGTGTGGTTGCGGGAATGGGCCGACAACTGGCTCAAAGACCGCCTGGCGACGGTGCCGGGATCGGCCGGCGCCGAAATCGTCGGCGGCATGGAGCGGGAAATACGGGTGCATTTGGACGCCGATCGGCTGCAGGCCTATGCACTGTCGCCAGCGCAGGTGGCCAAGGCCCTCTACGAAGAAAATCTGGAGACTTTCGCTGGCCGAGTGACGATCGAGCCGCACGAAATTATTGCGCGGACCATGGGTGAATTTGAGGATTTGGACGAGATTCGCGACGTGGTGGTGGCGCGGGATGCCCAGGGGGAGGAGATTTACCTGCGGGATGTGGCGAATGTCGAGGATTCGCATAGTGAGATGCGCGTCTACACGCATTACAATGGCCAGCCCTGTATTGAATTGAAGGTTCTGAAGCAGTATGCGGCCAATGCGGTGACAGTGGCTGACGGCGTCAAAGCGCGGCTGGACGGCTTGGTTGCCAGTGGCGACATCCCTGACGGCGTATCTTTTGGTTATGTGGAGGACGAGAGCAGTTACGTGACTGGCGCGATTAGCAGCGTGGAGAGCTCGGCCTTGCTTGCGGCCCTATTGGTCATCATTGTTGTTTATCTATTCCTCGGCCGTTGGCAGCAAGTGCTGGTGATGATGGTGGCTTTACCGGTGACCCTGTTGGCCAACTTTGCCTTGATGAAGGCGGCGGGTTTTTCCATCAACGTCTTTTCGCTGGGTGGTCTGGTGGTGGCCCTCGGGGTGATTTTGGACAATTCGATTGTGGTCTTGGAGAATGTGTCACGTCTTCGTGCCGAGGGCACGAAGGACTACGCGGAGCGTGGCACGGCTGAGGTCGCATCGGCGGTACTCACGGCGACGCTGACCTTCCTGGCGATCTTTTTGCCGTTTGTGTTTGTGCCGGGCATGGCGTCGATTCTGTTCAAAGAACTCGTGTTGGTGGTTGCCGGTGTGGTGGCCATATCGCTGGTGGTATCACTCACGCTCACGCCTTTGTTGGCAGACCGGCTGCTTCGCCGGGACAACGGTAAGGGCATATCCGGGCCGGCGCGGGTTTTTGATCATGGTATAGAGGGTTTCATCGGCATTTATCGCCACGTCTTGGATATGTGCCTCCATGCACGGTGGCTGGTCGTAATCGTGGCTTTGCTGTTGTTTGTGTTTGGCCTGGTTATGGCCAAGCGCGCGGGTAGCGAATTTTTGCCCAAGTTGGACGACGGCCGGCTGATGGTGAAACTGATGATGCCCAGCGGCACATCCATTAGCGAAGTGGACCGCATCCTCGATCGTGTTGAACAGCGCCTTGCGGGCTCGCCCGAAATTGCCAGTACGTTCCGACTTTCCGGTGGGCGGGTTTTCGGCCTTTACACGCTCGAAGTGGGCAATGAAGGCAATATCGACATACAGCTGGTGCCGCGGAGCGAACGTAGTATCAGCACGACGGACTTCATCGCCAAAATACGGCCATGGATCACGGAGATTCAGCGGGACGAACCCGGTGCGAAGATGCCGGTGAAAGCCCGGCCTATTAAGGGTCTGCGCAAAGTCGGCGAGCAGGACGTCGAAGTCTATGTCAAAGGGACGGACGGCATGCAGCTCTACGAGTTTTCCGAGGCGCTGGCTGCACGCATGCGGCAGACAGCGGGTTTGTCGGGCGTGAACATCTCCATGGATATGACCAAGCCGGAGTTTCGGATACACATTGATCGTGCTCGCGCGTCGGCCATGGGCATTTCCGTGAATCGCGTAGCGATGGTGATGCGGACTTTGGTTCAGGGCATGGTTGGGACGCAGTACCGCGATGGCGCTGAGTATTATCCCATACGGGTGATGGTGCCGGAAGTCGATATGGCGAGTAAGCGCGACTTGGAGAATCTCATCATTGACACGCGTAATGGCGAGCCGGTCTATTTGCGGGACATTGCGACCGTGCAGCGGGCTGTCGGGCCAGTGGAGATTAACCGCGAGAATCAGGTTATGCGGGTGATTGTCCGTGCGGATGCGGCTGGCGTGAGCGTTGGTGAAGCGCTTGCCCGTGCCGAGCAGGCCGCGTATGAGCTCAATCCGCCAGCGGGCTTGGAGATATCCATGGGCAGTGAGGCTCGTTTCATGGCCGAGAGTCGGCGGGTGATGGGGCTGATTTTGGGTTTTGCGAGCCTATTTGCTTACGTGATTCTGGCTATTCAGTTTGAGTCATTTCTCATGCCCTTGCTGATTATGCTCAATGTGCCATTGACCCTCACGGGTGTGTTTGTGCTTCTGGCGGCCTTTGCTGCGCCTATTGGTGTGCCGGTGCAGATTGGTGTGCTGGTCATGATGGGCGGCATTACCTCGCAGGGGGTGGTGCTGCTGGATTTGGCTGAAGAGCACCGTCGGCGCGGCATGAGCGCCATGGATGCCATTAAGCAGGCCACGCCGATGCGTATTAGGGCTATTTTCATGACCCAGCTTACCACGGTTCTGGGGTTGCTGCCCCTGGCCATGAATCTCGGCGAGGGCGGCGATATGCTCGTCAATATGGCTCTTGCCGTAATTGGCGGCCTGCTGTATTCGTTGGGGCTGACCCTGCTATTCTTGCCAGCGGCATACGTGCTGGTCAAACGGCGGGATAGTCTGGAGCCGGCTGGGGCATAAACGCGTCGCCGCTACAGTAACGGCAAGAGCTAAAGAACGGGCCCCGGGCAGATTCTACCCGGGGCCCGTTCCTTGTTGTTTGAGGCTGATTGCTGCAAGGCCATATGGGACATGGAGCTTGCGATGTCGCATCCTCATAAGGAGCTGTTAGGAACCGTCTTTTTTTGGGGGGAGGCGCTAGCCAAGCCAGGCGGCGCTGAAAGCGCGTGCCGCGTTAGGTAAAGCGCCGCTGTTGTGGCTTACTGCATGAGTGCGTAGGAGAGCACGTTCACGCCGAGGGCCAGGGCGTCTTCCTGGACGATGCCGTAGTCGTAGGGCGCCGCAGCGAGCGCCCAGCCGCTGGAAAGATCGTAGGGCGAGTAGATGACGGCCAGGCGGCCATTGACGTTGGCGCCCATAAGCACGGGTTTCATCGTACCGCTGACGTCAAGGAGCTGGGCCAGCGCCGGCCGCGGGCGGACTCGCGAAAGCCGGTGGGGATATTGGAAGATGAGGTGGTTTTCGGGCAGTGGCGCCAGGTCGGTGCCGGGGAGAATCGCGGCGAGATTGCGACGAATCGCGTCGTTGAAACTCTGGCGGCCGCAGGCGGCTTCGATGAACAGCGTGCCGCCCCGTTGCAGGTAGCTGCGGAGGTTGGTGCATTCGGCCTCGCTGAGCTCAAAGGCTTGGGTGCCGGTCAGGTACACCAGTGGATGCTCGTAGATGCGAGAGGAGCTCAGCTCAATGGCGTTCTGTGCGAATTGCACCGGCGTCTTGGTCTGCTGGTGGAAGACATTGAGGAGCATGGGCAGGCTGTTGTCGCGCGCCTGCCAGAGGCCCTGGTATTGTGCCTGGGCGACGCTGAGTTTGCCGGAGCGGCCCTGGTCCGCGTCCTGGAAGAGCAGTGCCTGGCTGAGGGGCACGCCGGCGCTGCGTTCGGCGGTGACGTAGGCCATGAGATTGGCGCCGATCTGTTGCGCGGTATCGGGTTCGTAGCCGATGATGTGCATGGCATCGGAGGACAGGCCGTCCCAAGCGGTGCTCAAGTCGTAGCGGAAGAAGAACACGGCCGTACGCGTATTGATGTCGATGCCGATTTCCGAGGGAATGCCGTTTTTGGCGCCGGTTTTGTGGGCCAGGGGGCGGTAGCGAATGTCCTTGATGTCGTAGCAGGAGCGGTAGAGTGGGTGGTCGCCGGCCAGGCGATAGGGCGGCCGTTCGGGTATGAGCTTCTGCATTTCCTGCAGGGCCGAGCGGGCGAAGTCCGGATGTCCGCAGTAGGCATTGAGGATGAGCGTGCCGCCATTGAGAAGGTAGTTTCGCAGGCGCTGGCGCTGGGTGTCGCTGAAACTGAAGGCCTTGACGCCGCTGCGGTAAAGCACGGGGATTTGGCTGGCGTCCTCTGGGATATTATTCTCGTGGAGCTCCATGGTGCTGAAGTCCACCTTCATGTTTTTGGAGAGGAACTTCAGCAGCTTGTCGGCATCTTCGGGGCTAATCGCCCAGTCATTGCGGTCGTCGTTGGCCAGTTTGGCAATGAGCACGGGCGGCCGTGGCGGATTTTTCTTTTCGGTGCGGCGGAGGGGCACGACGGGCAATGGCAGTGGCGGCAGCCCTTCCGCGCTGGAATGCTGCGCGGGCGGCTGCTGCACGCCACGCGGCTTGTACGTCTGTTCGCGGACCAGGCGGCTGGCCTCGCTGTCCAGGCCCATGTCGTCAATCAAGTCAGCGTGGACGAAAGCGGTGTTGACGATCATTGCTCCCAACAAGACGGCAGTAAACAGTTGCTTTTTCATCTTGAGGTCCTTCGGGACTACGTGGAGGCCCTTGACTTGGATTGTTGCGCACAATGGAGCACCAAATAAGTAATTATGAATGTAGCACCTGCTGCGAAAAAAAATAGCGCGTAATCGGTCAGTAACTACCCCGGCAGGGAAAACACCGGGGACAATTTGCAGGAAACCCACGGCCCGCCGCCGCCCAGCCATTACACATAGGTGGCTACCCAGGCAGCGGATTTCATAGGAGCAATGCTCTTCACATAGCAGGCGGCAATCGCCGGCGATGAGTTGATTGGTAACCATGCACAAGATCATTCGCCGAGTTTTTGAGCACCAAAGGTGCGCCCTAAGATAGCCCAGGGCAAGCGCGCGCAGGGCGCGTCGCCCTGGGTAAGGTGCCCCATCCCAAAAGAGCCCTGAAGGGGCGGCCTAAAAGACCTGTGACGAAGGGTCACAGCGCAAAATTGCCGCAGCAATCAATGAGTTCCATTGCCTCTTTGGCTTCAGTCAGCTGCGCCGACTGAAGCCAAAGAGGCTGAGGAACACGGACCAATATGGCGCGCTACCCAGGGCGGCGCGCGCCTTCGGCGCCGCTTGCCCTGGGCTGTTATGTTTCGCGCTTTCAGCGCTTCTGCCGCTTCGCGGCGGAAATGCACGACGAGAAAAGGCTGCTTGGTTGAAACAAGAAGTGCCATGGATACCGTTAAATGAAGAGCATCGGTTTCATAGGAGTCATTGGTACTAGCCGTTCCCAGGGGACGCCTGGGAACGATGGGACTAATTGGCGGCGGCGCTGGGGCGAGGACTCACGACTCACGATTCATAGGGCATGGTCCCAGCGCCGACCAGGCCTACTATTTGCGTGCGACATGAATGTCTTTTATGGATAAGCGTGGTGAGCGTCAGGATTTTGCCTGATGGACGCCCGTGTAATACCATTCGCTGTCCTTGCGTTGTTCGACGATCTGGCCGGTACGCAGGAGCTTGCCGATGTATTTTGACGCTTCGTTGCGATGGAGGCCGAATACCGCGCAAAGTTGACCAAGTGTGCAGGGCCGGCGTTGCAAGGTGACGAGGACGTCCGCTTCCGTGGCCTGGACCTGCGAGGAGTGGTCGCTACTGAATTCGGCAATGGGGTCCGCCTTGGTCTCAAAGAGCTCGGCAAGGCGCAACAGCTGTTCTTTGGGCACTGGCCGGGCAAAGTCCTCACAGGGCGGGCGCACGGCCGTGTTGAGCTGAATCTTGTCTGGCGCAATGGACGCTGCCAGCTTGGCGATTTTGCGGACATCGTCGGGGGCGGTATTGATGCCCCAGGCGAGGAAGACCTCGAGCCATATCTGGTTATTGCAGATTTGGCGCAGGTCCTGCATGCCCTTGATCAGCTCGGAGAATTGCACGCCGTCCACGGGGCGGTTCATTACGTCGAGGGACTGCTGGTCCCACGCGCTCAGTGAGAGCTTGATGACATCGGCCTTTGCGGCCTGCAGACGGACGTCGTCGTGAATCAGCTGGGTGCCGTTGGTCAGCAGGGCGACGGGAATCTTGCACTCGCGGTGCACGACGTCGATGATCTGTCCAAAGGCGCTGTTGAGTGTCGGTTCGCCGCTGCCAGCCAGACTGATAAAATCGGCCGCGGTGTCATTTTTCAGCCAGTCGGCCAGTTCCGTCAGTACCTCTTGGGCGGGGACGTACTCGGTGGCGATGGCTGTTTTGTTCGTTGTGCGGCCGAGTTGGCAGAAGATGCAGTCGAAACTGCAGGTTTTGAATGGCGTCAGGTCGATGCCCAGCGAGCGTCCGAATCGTCGCGAGGGCACCGGCCCGAACAGGTGACGGTAGCTCGTTTTGCTCATAGGGCCCTCGTCATGGTTGTGCCCGTTCTGTTGGGGTTGCCGTGCGGAGTTTGTGACTCGGCGGCGCGATGGCCCGCATGGCTACGCAGCAGCGTGGGAATACGCGTCGCTGCTAGTCTGGAGTGCCTAAGACCCCGTTGTTACCAGTGAATTAGCAGAGTACATGCCAAGTTGCCTTGAAGAGCGTGGGAGGGGGCAAATGAAAAACGGCGTTGGTGAACGTGCAAAATGCATGGGTGATAGTGGTGCAATAGTGCAAAAAGCATGAGAATAATACGCCGCTGCCAACTGACAGTCTTGCTGTATGCGTGTTAACTCGGGGGCATATCGTCGTGTCCGCGCCATTCTTTATATCTGTGTGGCCGCCGCCGCTAGGTGTTGCCAGTTGGCTCTCTGACGCCTGGAATGGTCAGTGCGTGCTTGTTTGTGTAGGCGTGTGTAGAGGCGGATCGCTGTTGATTTATATCGTTTGTCTGGTGATCTGGCTTTTTGGGGATTATGGGTGTGTAGCCTGTGTGGCGTCAGCCGAGGTGTGATGGCGGTGTGCTATCGTCAGCCGTTGGCTATGGCATACTTCATGCTGATAGTGTCAAGTCGCACGGGTGTTGACAATCCTGCCTGGATTGACGTAGAAGTAGATACAGTAATCAGTGTGGCCCAGTTGTGGCAAGCTGTGTTGCGCTTCGACCATTGAGAAAAGAAAGAGGGTTTTCCATGAGTATCAAGAAGGAATCAAGTTGTGGCGCTGGCGAGCAGAGCGCGGACAAGCAGGCCGAGCAGCAGGCGTTGGACGCGCGCATGGGGCATATTCGGCAGAAGATTCTGGTGTTGTCAGGCAAAGGCGGCGTGGGCAAGAGCACGGTAGCGGTCAATTTGGCCATGGCTTTGGCGCAGTCGGGAAAGCAAGTCGGTCTGCTGGATGTGGATTTGCACGGCCCCAGTGTGGCCAAGATACTAGGATTGGACGGCCAGCAGTTGGGCATCGCTGCCGATGGCGGCATTGAGCCCTTGGCGTACACTGCCAATCTCAAGGTGCTGTCAATAGCCTTTATGCTTGCGAGCAAGAATGACGCCGTGGTTTGGCGTGGGCCCATGAAGTACAATGTGATCCGGCAGTTTTTGAAGGACGTCGTGTGGGGATATCTGGACTATCTGATCATTGATTCACCGCCGGGGACGGGCGACGAGCCTCTGTCGGTGGCGCAGATGGTGGGCAAAGGCGCGGCGGCGGTGGTGGTGACCACGCCTCAGGATGTGGCGGTGGCTGATGTGCGCCGAAGCGTTTCTTTCTGCAAGATGTTGGATTTGCCGGTGCTGGGCATACTTGAAAACATGAGCGGTATGCTCTGTCCGCATTGCGGCAAGGTGATTGATGTTTTCAAGACCGGCGGCGGTGAAGCATTAGCCAAAGAAATGGCCGTGCCATTTTTGGGCCGCGTGCCCCTTGATCCCGCTGTCGTCATTTCCGGTGATAGCGGCTCGCCCTTTGTTGATTCCATGCCTGACGGCGCGGCTGCCCACGCTTTTGCTGCCGCTGTTGCGTGCATACTCAGTGGCTCGGAACAGAAATGATGCTCGTGGATTCCAGTTATCACGCGGATGAGCGGGCTGCGGCCATGTCTCCGCGACATGGCCATCAGGTCCATCAGCATTGTTTTGCCTGTGGCGACGCGCCGGGTGGACTCGGACTGCGGTTCACGGCGACCAACGATGGCGCCGTCGAGGCCACTTTTTCTTGCGCCGCGCGTTATCAGGGCTACGACGATATGCTCCATGGCGGGGTTATTTCGACCCTGCTTGACGCGGCGATGACGCACTGCCTGCTCGCCGCTGGCGTGGTGGCGGTGACGACAGAGCTGGTGGTTAAATTCCGCCGGCCACTGCGACCGGGTATTGACGCACGAATATCGGCCGTCATCAAAAAGAACTACAATCGCCTCTACCTCACGGCAGCCCAAGTGACGCAGGAAAATCGGGTTGTCGCCAAAGCCGATGGCAAGTTCTTTGCCGGCAGTCATGACAACGAATAGGACGCCAGAGGAGATTTGCCCCGGGTATAGCCGGGCTGTTTTCAAGGCGTTGTGGCGTAGTCACCGGCCAAGGGCGGCGGGAGTCCGCCATGGATAATTTGATCGGCAATGATCGTATCAGCGTTTTTTTTTCGCCCTCACGCGGGGACATTCGGCCAAATGTACCTAGGTCAGTAACAAGCAAGAAGGAGATTGCGCATGGACGGCTACAGTTCGGTGATGAAAGCGATGGACTTGGAGTTTTTTGGTGGTGGCAGGCACAAAATCCAGCCGGGTGCGTTTCTCGGCCAAGCCAGTGCGCTGATGCTGGACGTCCGTTCAGCGGAGGAAGTTGCGACGCTTTCGTTTGGTTTGTCCTATCACCTGCCAGTTTTGCACATCCCGATCAATGAAATCCCTGATCGCTGGTCAGAGATCCCCAAGGATAAACTGGTTGGCGTATTCTGTTCATCAGGCACTCGTTCGGCGATGGTGTATTTGTACTTGCAGGCGCATGGCCTTGAGCAGGTGAGGATCATTGAAGGCGCGTATGCTGAAATGGCTGATGAGCTTAAGCCGGGCAAACTCCTCAAACATCTTACAACAGCGAGGCGCGACGCATGAACATCGTCATTCTCTGTCTGGTTGTCATGGCCATTGCCGTGCTGATGACCATGACGGGCCGTGGCGGCGGCAATTTTTATGTTCTGGTTTTGGTGGCGGCGGGCCAGGTCATGCATCAGGCCGCGGCGTCATCGCAGTTCATTTTGATGCTTACTGCGATCGCTGGCACGATCATTTTTCAGAAGAACAAGGCGGTTGACTGGAAGCTCGCGCTGGTGATAGACCCGCCGACGGACATCATGGCCTTTGTCGGTGGCTATTTTTCCAGCTATGCAAGCAATGTGTCCCTCAAACTGGTGTTGGCGGGTTTTCTGGTCTTGGCTGGTTTTCTCATGCTCGTCAAAGTCAAGGACCGGCCGCTGCAGACGGCAAAGAAGCTGGGCTATTGGCGGCGGGAGTTTCAAGGCCAGAGTTATGTGGTGAACCTGTGGTACACCATACCCATTACCGCGTTGGCGGGGCTGGCCGCTGGTGCGGTGGGGATATCCTGCGGGTCATTCAAGGTGCCACTGATGGTGCTTCTTTGTGGCGTGCCCATGCGCATTGCGGTGGGGACGTCCTCGGCGATGGTCGCCACCACGGCCATCATGGGCTTCGCCGGCCATGCGACCCAAGGCCATTTTGTCGCATCGTCTGCGCTGCCGATAGCTCTGTGCGCCGTTGTCGGCGGCCTCATCGGTGGCAAACTTGCCATAAAGACCAATTCCGCCAAATTGAAAAAGATATTTGCCTACACGACATTGGCCGCCGCTCTCTTCATGTTCTTCAATGCTCTTTGGGGAAAATAGGCTGCGGCGGTGGCGACTTGCAACCGGTGGGTTGGCGAGTCGCCCGGCGCTGTGTTCACAATTTCCACGGCCCGCACGTGGTTTTTTGCCGGTGGTCTGACTATGGTATGCCGTCGGGGGGGGGGATTGATGATCATCACGGCTTTTCTGAAAGTGCCTGTAGATGAAAGCGAGGTGCGGCATGAGGTGGACCGGTCTGGCAATGGCGATGGTGGGCTGCGTGCTGCTGGCACAGGCACAGGCACAGGCACAGGCGGAGGCGGAGGCACAGACACAGGCACAGGCGCAAGCGCAGGCGGCAGGGGGTGACCCGGCGCTCTTGGGGCATTGGCCATTTGAGGAGGGCTACGGCATTTTCAGCGCCGACAAGGGGCCGCATGGCCGCGACGCGATGCTGCATGGCGCGTCGTGGGCTGCCGGCGGCTTCGGCAAGGCTTTGCGCTGTGATGGCGAGAACTCCTTCGCGTCGCTGCCGCCCATGCCCGAGCTGGATGGCTCGGATGAGCTGAGTTTGTCGCTGTGGGTGTATTGGGAAGGCAGCGGGCGCTATCCGAATATCTTGAGCGCGGGGTGGAATCCCGGCGGCTTCATGATTTTCGTGGCCGACGACTATTGCAGTTTCCGCATGGGCCGGCCTGGCCATCGCGCAAATGTCCCCGGCGAGGACTGGCGAGAGATTGAGGCACCGATTGTGCGCGGTTTGCCCAAAGACCGCTGGGTGCATATTGGCGTGAGCTTCAGCCGGCCGGATATCCGGACATACCTCAATGGCAAGCCCGTCGGCAGCGCCCAATGGGACTATCCCGTGGCTACCGGCGGCGATATTCTGCTGGGCCGCTGGGCCGGCAATACGACCCATCGGGGGCTGATCGACGACCTTCGCATCTACAAACGTGCGCTAAGTGGCGACGAAATGGCCGAACTGGCGGACTGGACGTCACACGCGCAGAGCGGCTACGACATCGCCGAGGACCATCCCGCCGTGCCGGAAGTTGCCCGCTGGGAGACCAGCGACGCCACATTTGTGGTTGGCGAAGACGGCCAGCTGCATTCCTGCCGCCTCAAAGCCACGGCCGTCAGTGCTGAACGGGAACTGCTCAGCGCGCCGGCGCCCTTGGGCTGTTTGGGCATGGAGGGCGGACAGATGCTCTTTGGCCGCCGGGCCAGCGTGGACGACGCGGGCCGCCTGCTCATCAGCTTCAATCGCCAGGGCGGCCATGTGCGCCTGGCGCCGCGCGTTGAAGCCGATTATGTCGTTTTGACGGTGGACGAAGTGACCGTGCCCGATGTCCGCAGCGTGTATTTCTGCCGGCTGTCAACGGTGATGGACCGCTATGTCGGCGCCATGGCCGGCCTGATATCCGATGACGACGCGGGGTTGTGCCTGCGCAGTCTGTCCCTGGGCGTCGATACGCGTTTTGCGCAGAAGCCGCCACAGCTGCAGGCGTGGACGACGGCCGAGCATGGCCTCTGCGGCCACAGCGTGGCTTTGCTCGCGGCGCCACGCGCGCGCTTGCGGCCATTGTTGCAGGGCCTGGCCGAACGCGAGGCCGTGCCGCGTTCTGCGCATGGCGGCCCTTTTGCGGCGGCTTCGCCGGCCACGCGTGGGTCGTATCTTTTTGCCGACCTGGCGGCATCGCAGACGGACGACTGGATTGAGTTGGCGCGCCGCGGCGGTTTCATGTTCATCCATCTCCACGGCTGGTGGCGCACACTCGGCCATTACGATGTCAACCGCGGTTATTATCCGGGCGGTCTGGAGGAGATGAAAGCGGTGGTGGCGAATATCCATGCGGCGGGTTTGCGGGCGGGCATTCACACCCTCACGGCCTGCATCGACCCCCGTGATTCCTGGGTGACGCCGCGGCCGTCGCCGGATTTGATAGCCAGCGCGCGCTATACACTGGCGCGGCCCTTTGGCGCCGAAGACCGCACGCTTTATGTGAACGAAAAGCCCGTGCCGGGCCATGAGTTGGTCTGGACCTATTCCAGCAATGGCAATGCCATACGCATCGGCGAGGAGATCATCCGCTACTCGGCCATAGCCCACGAGCCGCCCTACGCGTTCATGGAGTGCGAGCGGGGCGCCTTCGGCACGGCGGTCGCTGCGCATGAGGCCGGCGCAGCCGCCGATTACCTCCAGCAGCGCTATATCGCTTTCTATCCCGAGCCCGACAGCGCCTTGGCCGACGAGCTTGCCGACGCCATCGCCAACGTCTACAACAGCTGCGGCCTGGACATGCTGTACTTTGATGGCTCAGAGGGCATGCGCAGCCGTTACGGCATTGATACCATGCGTTGGAAAATATTTCAGCGCCTGCAGCCTGGCGGCGTCACCGAAGCGAGCTGCCACGGCCATAACAACTGGTGGTTCCATTCGCGGCTCGGCGCCTGGGATCATCCCGTATGGGCCATGAAGCAGTTCCATGACGACCACATCCGCATCGCCTCGCGCTACCGCCAGACCGACCTCGTCGAGCCCCAGCTGGGCTGGTGGTCGCCGCGCGGGCCGTCGACCATGGCCAGGGGGCATTTTGTGGACGAAATGGAGTACTTCGCGGCCAAGAATCTCGCCATGGACGGCCCGATGTCCATTCAAGGCGTCAATGTGTCCCGGCGCCCACCCAACGGTCGGCAGGAAGACATGTTCACCATCCTGGGCTGGTACGAACGGCTGCGCCTGGCGCGCTATTTTGACGCCGCGACGCTGGCGCGCGTCGCCGAACCCGGGCGGGATTTCCGCCTGCGCCAGGACGGCGACGGCCAGTGGCGCTTCACGCCCGTAGCGACGGCGGTCCGTCGCCTCACGGGCCTGAAGCCGCAGGGCGTGGCCTGGACGGCGGCCAATCCTCACGCCGCGCAGCCGTTGCGCGCCCGCATTGAGGCGCTGTACAGCCTGGCGCCGGCGGACGACAAGCTGGGGGCAGTGTTGATTGATTTCAGCGATGACGGCGCCAACAAGCTGAGCTGCGCGACGGGCGTGAAGCTGGCGGTCGAGGCCGTGACTGAGGACACACGCGGCGGCGCGCGCAATCTGCGGCTGCGGGCGACCAATGAGCGCGAGACGTCCCGTGGTGCCTGGGCCATGCTTGGCCGCAGCTATGGCCATCCCTATCACAGCATGGGCGCTGGCCAGGGCGTGGGCTTGTGGGTGAAGGGCGATGGCTCCGGCGCGCTGCTCAATGTGCAGCTGCGCACACCGGCGGTTTATCACGGGGCCATATCGGATCACTATGTCGATCTGGATTTCACGGGCTGGCGCTACGTCGAATTGCTGCTGCGCGAGCGTGATTCCGCGCGGCTGACCGATTACGAATGGCCCTACCGCGCCAGCGGCGGCAGTCATGCGGTGTATCGCAATCCCATCCGCACCAGCGCGCTGTCCGAAATCAACGTCTTTATCAACGAGGTGCCGACAGGCGGCACGGTCGATGTGGTGATCAGCCCCATCCTCAGCCTGCCCCTGCGGAAGAATACCCTGAGTGAGCTGTCACTGGCGGTCAATGGCTGGCAGCTGGCATTGCCCTGGGTGCTGGCAGCCGGTGACTACGTGGAAATCGGGGGCCTGGACGGCGTGGCCTATTACAACGAACGGGGCGAGCTCCAGGATCGCTTCAAGCCCGACGTGCTGCCAGCACTCGCAGCCGGTGACAATGCCATCACGCTTGCCGCCAAGGGCCTGGACGGCCTGGACACGCGCGCCGAAGTGACGGTCTTCGCCTTGGACGAGCCTTTCGGGGCAGCAGCCGACGTGATCGACTGGGCCGCGCTGGATCGCGAATACGAGCTGCCGCGCATTGTCACCGCGAAAGACAGCGCCGCCGGGAACGGCGACAGTTGGGCAATCCGCAGCCGCGCGGGCGCGGCGCGGCCGCGCTTGGAGATCGAACTTGAGGCGCTGGCGGTCGGCGATGCACGCGACGCCCACGACGCGGCGGGCGCGCTGCTGGTCGACGTCTGTTCGGCGCTGGCCGAATACCGCCCGTCAGAGCGCAACGACTACGCCAAATTCGCGTTTGACGCGGAGAATCAAGGCACGGCCAAGCCGGGCGTGACTTTCACGACGACGGCTGCAGAGAGTCCCTATTCCGAGGATGGCGCGCTGTGCTTCACGGCGACGAGTACGCGGCAGGACAATGGCGGCTGGGCCGCGATCGGCCGGCGTTTTGTGCAGCCGCTGGATTTCAGCGGCGCCAGCGCACTGTCGTTTTGGCTCCATGGCGACGGCGGCAACTACGCTTTCAAAGTGCAGCTGCGGGATGTGAATGGCGCTTGGCATGATATGGTAACCCGCGTTGATTTCACCGGCTGGCGGCTGTGCAGTTTCCCGCTGGACGACGTCAAGCTCGATCTGTGCGCAATCGCGTACATTCTGTACTATTTTAACGCGCTTGGCGGCGGGCGGACTGCGTCGTGCCTGGTGGACGACGTAAAAGTCGTGTCGGCGGCGTATTACTTGGACACGCCGGTGCTGACACTTGCCGGCCAGGACTACGCGTTTCCGGCGCGACTCGCAGCCGGCCAGCGCCTGCGCTGCCGGGACGGCCGGCATTGGCAGCTGCTGAATGCCCACGGCCAGGAAATGGCGTCTGGCGACCTGCCGGCGGCGATGCCGCCGTTGCCGCCCGGCGAGTCGATGCTGCGTCTAGCGGTGAAAAATGCCGGTGGCAAGGACTTCAAGCTCCTGCTTCGGGCAGTGAAGTTATATTGAGCGCGCGCTGGCGCCGGCCCGTGCCGGCTGGCACGGGCGTTGATTTTGGCTGCTGAATGGTGCTGACTGATTGTAATGGAGAAGGACATACGCATGGCGATGCTGCATATTCTGGAAGGCCCCGATGCCGGTAGTCACTACGAATTCGACGACGGCCGCGTGCTGGTCGGGCGTGGCGAGGAATGCCAAGTGCGCCTGAACCAGGGCAGCATCTCGCGGCAACACGCGGCCTTCAGCCAAATCAATGGCGTGTGGCATGTCGAAGACCTCAATAGCCAAAATGGCGTTTTCGTCGACGATGAGCAAGTGTCACGCGCCGCCTTGCGCGGCGATTGCGCCGTGCGCTTCGGGACGATCAATACCCGCTTCGAACTTGGCGCGGCGCCGGTCGCCGCGCCAGCCGCTGCTGAGCGAGCCGCCGCTGAGCCCCCGCCGGCCGTCGCGCAGGCCGCCGCGCCAGCCGCTGAACGAGCCGCCGCTGCTCCGCAGTCGTCGTCATCGTCGCTGAAGGCGGCGGTGTCGGCGGAGATGAGTGCCGAGGGCATCAAGGAACTCGGTCAGGCCACGCAGCAGATCCTGACGGAATTCGGCCGGGTGATCATCGGCCAGAAGCAGGTCGCTGAGGAGCTGCTGATAGCGATTGCCGGCGGCGGGCACTGTCTGATGATCGGCCTGCCGGGCCTGGCCAAGACGCTCATGGTCAGCACGCTGGCGCAGGTGCTCAATTTGCAGTTCAAGCGCGTGCAGTTCACGCCGGACCTCATGCCGTCGGACATCATCGGCACCGACGTGCTCGATATCGAAGAGGGCAGCGGCCGCAAGAGCTTCCGCTTTATCAAAGGACCGATATTCACCAATATGTTGCTGGCGGACGAAATCAACCGCACGCCGCCGAAGACCCAGGCGGCCTTGCTGGAAGCCATGCAGGAAAAACAGGTCACGGCGTCCAATCAGCAGTTCAAGCTGCCGCCGCCGTTTTTCGTCCTCGCCACTCAGAATCCGCTGGAGCAGGAAGGCACCTATCCGCTGCCGGAAGCGCAGCTGGACCGCTTCATGTTCAATATCTTGGTCGATTACCCGGATGCGGATGAAGAAGAGGCGATTGTCATGGCGACGACCAGCAGCCGGAAAGTACAGCTTCAGCAGGTCCTTGACGCAGCGGACTTGGTGCGCCTGCAGGGCATTGTCCGGGACTTGCCGGTGAGCCCCCACGTGGTCAAATACGCCACGCGGCTGGTGCGCATGACCAGGCCGAAAGACGCCGAAGCGCCGGATTTCATCCGCGAACACGTCCACTGCGGCGCCGGCCCCCGTGCCGCGCAGTGCCTCATCCTCGGCGCCAAGGCCCGGGCGATCCTGCAAGGACGCGTCAATGTCAGCTGCAGCGACGTCAAGAGCCTGGCTCTGCCCGTGCTGCGGCACCGCATCTTCACCAACTTCACGGCGGACTCCGAGGGCATCACCCCCGACGACCTGGTGCAAAAACTCGTCGCTGCCGCCCCCGAGCCATCAGCCAAAGACTACCAGGCCTGAGCCCTCTCGCGCTCCCCCACCTATCCCTTTTCGGCTCAGCGCCTTGCGGCAATCGCTTCGCGTTTGTCGCAAGGCGCTGAGCGTCAGCAGCTGATGGCTCGGACCGGGCTTTTCAGCGCTGTTTTTGCAGAAGTCATGGCTATTTTATGGCTAAAGAAAGGCGGAAAGCACGCTTAAGGCAGGTAAATATAGTTATCGGATGACCTCATGCTACTTGGATGCCCAGGACGTCATCGCCGCCTAGTACTCGGTCAGCCATGGATATTGGATGCACGACATGCCCCCGCCGACGCGGTGAGACGCGGCGCGCCTCGCCAATGTGGCGCCCTCCGGGCGCAATTTTAAGTTGTCGCCTCACCCCTGGTTGCGGCGCCCTCTGGGCGCCTCACCAGGGGTTATGCATGGTCCGGCCCTCCGGGCCGAACTTGGCCGATCTGAGGACTTGCTTTGTCTGGTTCGGGCCGAAAACCACGTCTGGTTCGGGCCGAAAACCACGTCTGGTTCGGGCCGAAAACCACGTCTGGTTCGGGCCGAAAACCACGTCTGGTTCGGGCCGAAAACCACGTCTGGTTCGGGCCGAAAACCACGTCTGGTTCGGGCCGAAAACCACGTCTGGTTCGGGCCGAAAACCACCATCATTCAATATCCATGTTTTTGCGCTGTCGGCGCTCCCAAGAGTCCAAGAGGTCCTCAAGCGGTCTCCGGCGTCCAAGGCGTCATTCTCCACAGTCCCAGAAAGTCCCCACGGTCCAATCCATGGGACCATGCCTCATGTGTCTGTGAGTCCTCGCCCCAGTGCGCGCAGTCGCCAAGTCGTCATGGTCCCAGCCGTCCTCTGAGACCGGCCATTATCAATCACTGACCGATTACGCCGCCTAGGGCGAAGACTATAACGAATACCGGTTTCGCGCCGTCCTGCGCTTCATTGAGCATCCCGAGTATGTTCGTGGCGATCCCAAACGCCGCATGACGGAATGGCGTACCAAACTCGAACGCGGCCGTTAATACCGCCGCCAAGTCAACTAGGCTCGAGAGAATCAGGGGCCCGATTGATACGCAAATCCGAGTTACCCGCTGTCAGAGCCGCCGTCTATGGACAACCCTCGTCGCGCGACTGGCAGGTCTCCTCATTTATAAAGAGCCGCTGGTCCTAATCCAATTGTGGCGCTACAGTTGTCATGGTACCCTTTCTTCAAAGAGAGACATCATATGCCATGGAAACTTTCCAATCCTCTCTTCTTGCCAAGGCCTTTTGGGGGGAACTATGAGCAACGACGTCAAGGTAAACTTACCTGATTCCATTCGTCCTTATGTGGATGAAATTGCGGAGCGTTTATGGGCTGGACGGGCCGCTGTGATGGTTGGCGCGGGTTTCAGTAAGAACGCAGGCGAGGGATTCCCTGATTGGAACCAGCTGGGCGACCAGTTTTACCAGAAAGCGCATGGGAGCAAGCCCGATGCGGAAAAACATAGGTACCTGAATGTCTTGCGGCTGGCTGAAGAAGTGCAGGCGGCCATCGGCCGACCAGCACTGGAGTATCTGCTGCGTTCCAGCATTCCCGATCTGGACGTCGAACCGTCCCAGCTCCACGTCGATTTACTGAAGTTGCCGTGGGCGGATGTGTTCACCACCAACTACGACACCTTGCTGGAACGGGCCAGCGCTAACGTATTGACTCGCCGATATGAGCCGGTGGTCAATAAAGAAGATATTCCTTATGCCATCAAGCCCAGAATAGTGAAGCTCCACGGTAGTTTTCCTTCGGAACGCCCTTTTATCATCACTGAAGAGGATTACCGGCGTTACCCCCACGACTATGCTCCTTTTGTCAATACCGTTCAGCAGGCGCTGCTGGAGAACACCTTCTGTCTGATCGGCTTTTCCGGGGACGATGCGAATTTTCAGAAATGGATCGGCTGGATTCGCGACAATCTTGGCAAAGACAAAACGCAGAAAATCTATCTGGTCGGGGTATTCGCTTTGTCGTCCGCAGGGCTGGAACTGCTTGCACAGCGCGGGATTACTGTCGTCGACCTGTCGTGTTGCGATGGAGTCGAGAAAAACGACCACAAACAGGCGTTAAGCATATTTATCAAATACCTTTGGAATAAAAACCCGAATGCTCTTGATTGGCCTGACAACTCGTCATCCATATTTCCCCCAAAAGGCGGTGATAACATTGAGGAAGTCCAGAAAATCACGGCGGCATGGCGAAAGCAACGGCAGATCTATCCTGGTTGGCTTATTCTGCCGTATAGCAATCGCGAGAAAGTATGGGTGTATACTCAGTCTTGGGTCAGTTTCCTCCCGGATACGGAAAAATCGCTTACTGGGGTGGACCTCCAATATGCCTACGAGATGATCTGGCGCCTTGAACGATGCCTGCTGCCGGTCCTCAGTAATATCCGAGAGTTATGCGAAAAACTTCTCGAAAAATACTGGCCATTTCCCTGCAAAAATATGACAGCAAATTGCCAGGTTTACCAAGGAAAAGAGGAATATCGTGATTTGCCATGGGATGACCTCCGGCAGGCTTGGCTGGCCATTGCGGTGGCAGTGCTGCGCTTTTATCGTGAGAAAGGCCTGCTCGAAAAATGGAAGGAGATGGAAGGCCGACTTAAGGGACTTGAACAGTATCTTTCGGCTGAGCAACAGGAGTTTCTGCATTACGAAGGCTTTCTCTTCAGTCTTTTTACCCTGGATCTTCCAGGAGCAAAACAGCGCCTTGACAACTGGCGGCCTAACCCGGCACAGCCATACTGGATGACCAAACGGGCAGCCGCATATGCTGAAATTGGCCAACAAAAAGATATAGATGATCAAATGCGCTCGTGGTTGGTTGAGTCCCGCAAACAAAATAATTACCACGCGGCATCTCCAAGCTTTCTGTCGTTATCTGATGAAGCATTCCAGATGCTGCTTTTGCGTTATGTCGAGGATGCCAATGATTTGATCGAGGTAAAACCCGCGAGGCATGAAGAGGAGAAACTCATCAAGGATGAGCTATTTAACGAGTGGAAGCAAGGAAAACGAAAGGCCGAGTCTGAACCAGAACGCCAAGAAAAAAGCACGATCAAGCCGCGTGATAAGTTTCAGAGTCCAGAAGAAGATTGGATGAGTCTCGACGCAAATCGTTCTGGCAGTAGAAGCTCCGATTGGAACAGGTTCCTACAAATAGTCAGGAACAATCAGCGACAATTGGAACTCCAGCAGCAAAATGCCCGATGGGATGAGCTCAAAGCCTTCCGCTGCGACCCATGGAATGAACTTAAGCTCTTCGAGTTGGCTCTGAAAAATCCGCCGGTTCAGATGGAATCGGTCACAGTGAAACGGGGATTTGATATTGGGCGAGCCATTATAAGTCGCCACAGCGGACGTATTGATCAAGAGGCATTGAGTGCCTACGCCTTTCTCCGATTCTGCGAAGAGGTCGGCTTGCCATATCGTGTAGGCATTTATGCGCTGGCGACAAAAACTGCCCAGGCATGCTTGTCACGCATCTCACGCTATTCGCCATTCTGGGCGTTGGCGACCCTTGTTCGCATTGGGGATGAGAAAGGCATTGATGACCTCTTCAGCCGCGATTTGGTATGGAAATTTACAGAGAAAGAAGCCGATTCGCTTATTTGCAACTACCTGGACGCACTCAATAAATGCCGGGAAGACATCCACGAAGGCAATGCTTTCCGGAATGACAATTTTGCCGTGCGTCTTACTCAGTTACTGCCTGAAGTCATATCGCGGCTCTGCTGCAAATGTTCAAGTGCCATGAAACAGCGGATACTTGAGTTTGTTTCTGGAATCTACGCTTCTCCTGACAAAACGAATTATCGGAAGGTTGGGAACCTGACCAAACGGCTTTTTGGTTCCATGTCTGAAAGGGAACGATACAGGCTGGTGCCGGACTTGCTGAAAATTCCATATCCGGAAAACTTGAATCCAATCGTCAAAGATGAATTTCCTAACCCCCTCCCGTTGCTCGGACTAGATGATAGGCCTCAAGGCACTTCGGTCTTGGCGATTCAGCCGGAACTGGTGACTTCGCTGTTCCAGGAAGCTGCATCGGAGCAATCAGACCGTCGCCGGTGGGCCGTATCCTCTCTGGTTACCCTGTACAAATTGCAGTTGCTCGGGGGTACCCAAAGAAGACGCCTTGCAAGAGCCATTTGGCGAGTGACTGACCATTATGGCCTGCCCGATGGCACTGATTTCTATAAATTCGCGTTTTTACCCCTTCCCCACCCCGATGGCGTTGATCCCGTCCCGCTTTTCAAGACCTACGTCAAGTCGACGCAGTTTCCGATACAGAAAAATAAGCAAGACAAGAGCGTAAGTATTACGTGGGGCAATATCCCCATCGTGCAAGAGATTATTGGCGCAAGTCAAAAAAACAACACGTTCTGGACGGCAGCTGAGGCCGCTGAAATTCTGCAGCGCCTGCTAGAATGGTGGGACGCGGACAAAGATCGCCTCAAAGAAAAACGCGATCCTTCGGGTTTCTCTTCTGTGCCTAATGAATTTCGTTCGCGGTTTCTCCGCTTGATTGAAGTGCTTGCTGAAGCCGTCGGGCCCGCGCTTAGCGCAGACTCGCCAGGCAGAATCCGCGAGTCCCTTCAGCGTCTTCTCAGGGAAATTCGTGAGTATGGCTTGCCGGGACTTACGGCTGAGGTAGCGTGCCTACATTTGTGCCCCAACCAGAGAAACGAGCTCTATGCGCGAATCAAGGACGCGTTGACCGTAAGTCAGGACGAGATTCAAAGGGACGGGCTCAATGCCATCGCCAAACTGATTTTTCCGAACCAGGCGGCTGATGCTTGTATCCTAGGCCATGCGACGTGTGCTGGGGATTCAGACCCGATATCTCTGCTCAGCCAGTTTCTCTCCTGGTCGCCCACGCCTTCGTTGTATACGGCGCTGTGGATCGTCAAGCGTATCCTGAAAGAATCGCCCAGTCATTTTGTCGACAGTCTGGAGATGGCCACCTTGAGCCGACTAAACAGACTGCTTACCGATACGGCATACGCAAACGATATCCCGGATTGTCCTTTTGAAGAGAAACTCACAGTTCGCTCTATGTCATCATTCCTGGCGGCAGAGCTTTGGTCATATTACAATACGCGGAACATCCCCCTTCCGGATGCCATTACAAAATGGCGTGACGCTTGTCTATCTCCCGATGAGTTTGCCGAAATTAGAAACCCATGGGTGGATCGCGACCGATCATGACACAGAAAACCATCCCTGTTCCTCGAATCAACGATGATCGGACTGACTTCGCCTCGCTCTTTACGCTTTGGAGCCAGGCAAACGGCTATTTTGAGGATGTGCGCTTTTATTTTTCCCGCTGCCGGTTTCTCCGGCCCAACGCGGTCGCCTTCCTTAGGCCGGCGACTGTTTGAAATGGGCCTTTCAACAAATGCATACCACCAAGCCCGGCCCGACTGGCCGCGGGTTGGGGTTGGACTTGCTCAAGTCGTTTATTCGGGTTAACAAGGGGGCCATGCAGGTTTTCAGCAACGAAGGTTTTGCCGAGATCACGGCGGACAGCGAAGTATACGATTCGTTTTCCCCGACCTTTGAGGGAACGGTTTTTCATATCAGATTAAGGTGCGACGAAAACTACTACCGCCTGGCCGGTGAGCCTCTCGCGACGTGATGCGGCCAGGGAATGGAGAACACTATGGACATACAGCTCAATAAATTGATCGGCGATCGGTGCATCACTGCTGAACAGGGCCAAAAGCTTTTGGCCGAGATTGAACCCCGCCTTCTGGCCGGGGAGAACGTCACCATTGACCTAACGGGGATTAAGACGCTCTTGTCCCTCTTTCTGAACAATGCGATCGGACCGCTGTTCAAGCATTTCGACCGGGAGCAGTTGGATCGGCTACTTTCCTATGCAAATCCGTCGGATTCACAGCGTCTGACTCTTGATCTGATCCTCAAGAACGCCGAGGCCTACCACCGCAATCCGGCAACCAAGAAGGCTGTTGACGACACGCTGGCCAGGATTCTTGAGGAGATGAACATATGAGTGTTCACTACACGATCCAGGCTGACGTGTTTGATATTGGCCAAGCCAGTCCTCGTGAATCTGATTGTTTCCTGGTGGATTCCAATGTCTTGCTTTGGATGACCTACTCGAAACTCAGAGATGTTGAGGATCCCAAGCGTGTACAAATCATGAACCGCTATGCCGACTTCGTCAATGGCACAGGAACAAGTAATAGCAAGGTCTGCTACTGTGGGTTGTCATTGGCCGAGCTAGCTCACATTATCGAAAAGACCGAGCGTGAAATTTATGTGGCGAGCGCCGGCGCCGTTGGGGCCAAGGAGTATCGTCAAAACTTTGCTGCGGAGAGAGAGCAAGTGATCAGCGAAATTGAGGCGGCGTGGGCGCAGGTGACCAGTTTGGGAGAGTTGCTGCCTGTCACTATTGATTCAGTCACGACTGCCGCCGCTTTGAACCGATTGCAGACCGAAAGGGTCGACGGCTACGACCTGTTTATTCTTGAATCCATGCGCAATCATGGCGTAGTCCAGGTCATTACCGATGATGGCGACTTCGCTACTGTCCCCGGTATTCAGGTTTTCACCGCCAACAACAACGTTATCAAGACCGCTCATGCCCAGGGCAGGTTAATATCCCGGTGATCTTCGCTTCTCATCCCTGACTCACTGGCACAAGTCGTATGCTCCGGGATGCGTGTGCCGCCGATCAATCGGCGCTTGAAGCGCTGTTGAGGAGACAACGAACTCGATGAGCCGGCAGCTATTAAGCAAAACTTAATAGTTCAAACCGGGGACAGCGGGGGCGTTCTGCGTGAAGTTGAACACTACAGCCTGCAGGCAATCATCGCCGGCGAGACGTTTTTTATCCGCAGATGGCGCAGATGAACGCAGATTTCTTTTTTTGGGGGGGGCTGGTCTTGCCGCGGCGCAGCAAGCCGCGCTGCCGTTTTTTTCTTCGCGGACGGATCGGACGGATCAGATCGGACGGATCAGACCGATCGGACCGATCAGGCAGTCGGATCCGTCGGATCGGTCCGATCAGTCCGATCCGTCCGCGACAAGACGAGAAGACGACAAGACGAGAAGACGACAAGACGAGAAGACGACAAGACGAGAAGACGAGAAGACGACAAGACGAGAAGACGACAAGACGAGAAGACGACAAGACGAGAAGACGAGAAGACCAGAAGACGAGAAGACGACAAGACGAGAAGACGACAAGACGAGAAGACGACAAGACGAGAAGACGACAAGACGAGAAGACGGAAATTTTTCACGCGCATGCGCGGATTTGCGGTAGGGGCGGACCGATATGTCCGCCCTTCGTGTTTTGCGCGGGATTTGGGGTAGGGGCGGACCGATATGTCCGCCCTTCGCGTGTTGCGCCGGATTTGTCGGGGGCGGACTGGCGTCCGCCCCCTATGTATCCGCCCCGTCTTCAGTTTTTGGTGGGGGTGATTTCGATGCCCCAGGTTTTGCCGGCGGGGAAGAGCATGGGCTGGTCGAGGAGTGCGGGAGCGAAAGGCGTACGGGTGCCGTCGTGTTCCACGCGTTGGGCCTGTGCTTTGGTGGGGTCGATGCCGAGTTCCTGCCAGTCGATGGTGAGGGCGGTGGTGGCGTCGTCGGTACTGAAGTTGGTGCAGATGAGCAGTGCGGCTTTGACGCGGCCGCTGGCCCAGAGGCGTCGGCCCTGGCTGTCGTAGTCGTAGTCGAGGATGCGGCGGACGGCCGTTTGCACGCAGGGGAGGGTATTGACGCTGTAGCGGCCGAAGAGATTCCAGTTTTCGGCCCAGGTGGGGACGTCATCGCGCAGCAGTGGCGGGCGTGAGAGCTCGCCCTGGTAGAAATAATCGATGGTGTGGTGGCGGAAATGCACCAGTGGCACGAGGTAGTCGCGCATGGCCGGGTCGTCCATAAAGGCCGGTGGGAACCATCCGGGGGTGTTGCCGTTGATGAGGTTGTGGGCCCACTTCATGCGCATGGCCCGGATATTGCCGTCGTAGGCGCTGCCATAGCGGAAGACGACACCGCTGTAGATCATGGAGTATGCCGGGACGGTATTTTCGGCTTCGATATGCCAGCAGATCATGGCGTCGAGCAGATCGACGGCGGTTTCGGAGTTGCATTCGGTGGCCAGGATGCGATCGGCGGGGATGACGGCTCGCACGCCCTGGAGAATGCGTTTGTAGCCGGCGACCCACCAGGCGCCGCCACCGAGGGGGTGGCCGTGGGTCGGGTCTTCGCAGAGCACGGGGGCGCCGGCGCCAATCTGGTCCATGTACACGCCATTGAGGCCGTAATCAACGGCCAGCGTGCGGTCGTTCTCGGTGATTTTGTCTTTCCAGGTTTGCGATCCCGGGCACATGACGGCCAGGACGACTTTTGAGCCGTCGCTTTCGGTGCTGCGGTAAGTCTCGGTGACGACGGCGCCGTCGGCGCGTTTGGTGGCGCCGGCTTTGCCGACGGCGCTGAACTGCCAGTCTTCCATGCCGCGGTCGCGGGTATCCCAGAGCCGGCCGTTCGTGTAGGGCATGGCGTAGCAGCCCATAGCTTGGATGTCCTTGACGCCTTGTGCGAAGCCCTCTTTGGCAGGCAGGTAATGCGGGTAGTCGTTGTCAAAGGGTATTTGGTGCCACTGGTACCAGTGGATGCCGCAGGGCAGGCCCATGGTTTCGCGGAATTTGCGTACTTGCGGTACGATGGTCTTGGCTTCGCCGAAGACTCGAGCCCAGATGCAGAGCTGCTTGAGCCACAGGGGGGTGGTGCGGCGGCCATCGGGGCCCATGGGTGGATACCAGCTGGCGTTTTTGCGGACCCAATCGCGGTAGAGCATGGTCGCGTCGTACCAGTCGCCACGGAAGCTCCGCCAGACCACGGTGCCGGGCGTGCTGATGGTTCGCGCGGGGTCATCCGGCCAAAAAGGCAGGCGGTGATCGTATTCCACGACGAGTTGCGAGCTGCCGCCGGGATTGCGCATACTCATCTGTTTGTTGGCGCCGGTGGGGTCATGGGCGGCGATGTACATGCCGCCGCCGCGGCCGTCGTCCCATACAGCCATGAAGCCCAGTGTCGCCCACAGCGACGGGTAAGTGCGGGCCAAGTTCATCTGTGATGAAAACGGGTCATGGGCGACGGAGCCTTCGGGGCCTGGCGTCAGTGCGTGGCTGCGGGTGCCCAGCGGCTCCAGGCTGAGGACGCCGACGCTGGCGCTCTGTGCCCGCCAGCGGTCGCTGCCGGGGATGAATTCCAGGCGCCAGGAGACGCCGGGTTGATCCGGGGCTGCGGTCAGCAGGACGCGCACTCGCAGGTCCTCGGCGCCGGCGACGCCGATGGGGCCGCGGAAGAGCAGCGCCTCAGGCGTGATACTGATGTTCTGCCAGGGCCTGGTGGAGTCCAGCGTGTGCATGGACCGATCCTGGCAGTTTTGGATGGTCAGGCGGAAGAGGGCTTGGAACTGCTCCATGAGGAGCGCACCGTCGGCTTTGTCCACCAGCGCGTCGATCGCCAGCGACTGTCCGCCATCGTGATCGACGTATCCGAAGACTATGGCGAGGTCGGCGCTTTCGCGCTCGAAGCTGCGGCGACTGACGTCATCGCGGCCGTAGCAGCGGGCGGCATTGGCTACGGACTGCCGCCAGTCTGCGGCGGCGTTTTGCCAGCGGGTGAGCTTGGGCCGCAGGGCCTTCGCCATGCCGTTGATAGCGTCGGGAACCGACTCGGCCGCGGTGCCGATTTGCAGCCAGGCGGCATTGTTGGCCTCGGTCTGATCCCAGGGGCTCCAGCTGAAATGGGTCGCAGCATGCAGGTAGATGCGCTTGCCGGCGTGGTCAACGTAGAGGCGGGTATCGCCATCGTGCACGGCGATGAAGTCCTTTTGGGCGGCCAGGGCCGCCCAGGCGTTGAAAATGGAAATAATCTTTTTGTCGGCAACTTGGCCTGTGCTGACCTTGTCCAGTGCGCCCTGGTTGCCGCCGTACCAGTCGGGTAAGGCGCCGTCATTTACATGCCAGTCGAGGAAATGCAGTTCTTTCCAGGCATGGGGCTGGGGCTGTGCGTAATGTGCTTCCACGAGGATCAGCCCGGCGTCGTTCTTGAAGAAGACCCACTGGTATTGTGCGGACGGCGCATTGGGCGGGCGGGTGCCGTCCTGCCGGCTGAAATGGGCGCGGTGGTTGACGACGGTGCAGATCGGTCCGTCGGCGATGACGGCCAGTGTCGGTGCTGGGTCCCAACTCAGCTGCCAGACGTCGCTGAAGGCTGCGTTGTCGACGCTCTTGTCGTTGTCGAAGACGCGGTCTTCCCAGCTGATGCTGTTGAGCGCGCGGCCGGATGGGAAGACGATCTGCGAGGGGAAGCCGCCCTGGCGGTCGGTGCGCATGGTGAGGGTGTATGCCGGCATGCGCATGACGACTTCGGCCTGTGGCTGGGGCGGGGCCGGTGTGGCGGGGCGGACGACGATGTCCAGCGGCAGTGCCGCGTCCTGGCTGCGCGCTACGAGCGCCGGTGACAGTCGGGCGGCGAACCAGCCGTGGTGATGCGTGCTGGGAATGTACTGGGCGTCAACGCGTTCGCCCTGCACGGAGCATTCGAGTTGCGTGCCTGGGGCGACGGCTCGGGGCGCCAGCTGCCAGACAATGCCGCTTGCGGGCGCTCCAAGAACGGTTAGCGAAAAGGTTTGATCGCCGCTCTGTGCCTGCAGTACGCTGCCGACGACTGCCAGAGCCATGAAGAACACACCATTCGTACGCATTGCGGTTGCCTTTCGTTCGATGAGTGAATTGCACTTGGTCGCCGTCGGGGAGCGGAGTTGTTTGATGAGTCGCTTGTTAATTACGTTTACAGCTATTGCACAGCGCGCTCCAAGCGTGCAGCATAGTACGTAAGAGAAACGAGTTCCATTGCCCTTTCGCCCCCAATCAGCTTCGCCGATTGGGGGCGAAAGGGCCGAGGAACATGGCCATATCGCGCTTTGCACCCAGGGCGGCGCGCGCTTTCAGCGCTGCTTGCCCTGGGCTGGTATGCTTCGCGCTTTCAGCGCTTTTGCCGCTTCGCGGCCAAGGGGATATCTCCTGGCGATATGGTATTGAGTATAAGAGTGTATGTACCGAAAAATGTAAACGTAATTTGTGAGCAGCTCCTAAGGAGTCATTCGGCCTAGTTATGGTCGGGCACGCCTTGGCGCATGAGTTCGCTCTGCACGGCGGTGATGTCCACCTCGCGCAGGACGTTGCCGCTGGCGATGGCGACGGCGGCCGCGGCGCCGGCGCCCTGGCCGATGCCCAGGCAGATGGGCATGGCGCGGAAATTTGAGTGGGCCTTGTGGGTGCCACCGATACAGCGGCCGGCCAGCAGCAGCCCATCAAGCGCCTTGGGCACGCAGCAGCCGTAGGGCACTGAATAGCGGCCTTTGGCCTTGAAATGTTTCTGCGCACCGTGCTTATCCAGACCGGCGCCTTCGATGTTGTGGATATCGAAATTGAAGGCATTGCCCGTCGAGATCCAGTCTGCGAAGAGCCGGCCTTCGACGATGTCGTCTTCATTCAGCGTGTAATTGGTGTGGAAATGCCTGGTTTCGCGGATGCCGACGACTTCGGCCGACGCCACCGGGTAGCAGTTTTCGTAGCCGGGCGCGTAGCGGCGCAGGAAATCGACGATGAGTGGCATCTGTTTGCGGCAGACGGTCTCGGCGCGTGAGAGCGACCGCGCGTCGGTGCCATCAATGCCGGTGACGTTGGTCATATTGACGCAGACCTCGCCGGGTATCCAAGTGCGGTAGAGCAGGGTGTGGCCAGCCGGTGCGGGCAGGGTCTGTCGCGCCAGGGCTTGAATCTCGCCGGCGGGCACCTGCACTTGCGTCTCGAAAGAGCCGGGGAAGATTGCGCGACTGTAGTCGACGCCGCCGACGCGGAACATCAGGGTGGCAGGCTGGCAGGCGTGGTCGCCATCGCGGCCGACGGTGAAGCCGGCGCCGGCGCGGGCGGCGACATCGCCGTCGCCGCTGGCGTCAATGACCGCCTTGGCGAGGATGGCCTCGCGGCCGGATTTGCTTTCGGTGATGACGCCGCGCAGCGCGCCCTGTTCGGCGATGACATCTGAGACTATGGTATGGTACTGGACGGTGACACCGAGTTCTTCCATGTATTCGGCCAGGACGTACTTGAGGACTTCGTGGTGGATGGTGAACAGCCAGCCGCTGCCGGCTTCCTGGGTGTTCAGCAGTTTGCGGCAGCGTTCCTGGATGGCGGCGACTTCCGGCGAGCCGGTAACGCCAACCCAGTGCGACATCATGCCGCTGGTGGCCATGCCGCCCAGCGAATTGCATTTCTCGATGAGCATGACGCGTTTATTGCCGGCTTTTGCCGCGCCAATCGCCGCGCCAATGCCGGCCGGGCCGGCGCCTGCGACCAGAATGTCGACCTCTGCTGCAACCGGTATGTCGCGGGCTTGCTCGTGAATGCTCTTCATCGTTGCTGTTCTCCGTGTACATGAGGGAGGGTGACTTCAGGCAGGTGTTGGGCCTTGTACTATAAGCACTCGCCGGGGGCAGCACAATGCCGACTGACGTGGAACGGGCCGCAAAAGAAAAAGCCCGCCGGCACAATTATGCCAGCGGGCTCGTAATCAACTGAAATGGCGGAGTTGACGGGGCTCGAACCCGCAGCCTTCGCCGTGACAGGGCGATGCTCTAACCAATTGCGCTACAACTCCGTGGGTGATGTCTTTTTGCTTTGTCGGGGTCGGAACTGGCGGAGTTGACGGGGCTCGAACCCGCAACCTTCGCCGTGACAGGGCGATGCTCTAACCAATTGCGCTACAACTCCAGTTCCATCCGTCCAAGCAGTTTTGAACAGTGCTTTAAATTATCGCCCGCATGCCATTTTGCAAGCCCGGAAACGCCGTCGCCAAAGGAAAATTTTCTAGTGGGGGGGGGAAGTGTGATGGCTGCGGTCGCGGGGTGAAACGGCCAAAGGGGGCCGTATGCTCAATCGGGGGCGATGGTGCTGGTGGGGTTGCGGCGGAGTCGGAGGTAGAAGATTTCGCGGTTGTGGGTTTCGACGTGACCGTCTCCGCAGACGGCGTTGACCATGCCGTTGTGGTCCCAGGTCAGTCGGCAGGTAAAGGGGCTTGCTGGCGCGACCTGCAAGGTCTGCCAACTCCAGTTAACGACGACGCGTCCGTCGGCGGCGAATGCGAAAGTCGATGGGGTTTTCGTATCCATCAGGCGGTAGCCACGGTAGGGCATAGTGGTGTCGTAGGCATCGCCGCAGACGGCGCGTTCCGAGAACATGTAGTTGAGGGGATTGGCGACGACTTTCACCGTGTTCTCATCGGTGCCGCTGCGGAAATTCCAGTGATCGTAGGTCGCATTGGCCGACGACGGGCAGCGGTAGCTTTTGACATCGCCGACGTAGGGCAGCATCAGGCCGGCTGGGTGGGCATTGCGCGTGCTGGCAGAGAGCGGGACAATGTAGCCGTGGGGATAATAGTCGTCGTTGTCGCCGGCGTACATGGTCATGGCCAGGCCTACTTGCTTGAGGTTGCTGGCGCAGCTGATGGCGCGGGCTTTCTCGCGGGCCTTTGACAGCGCCGGCAATAGCATGGCGGCTAAAATGGCGATGATCGCAATCACCACCAGGAGCTCAATCAGGGTGAAGTGCAGGAGTCTTTTCATTGCGTTGTTCCTGTGATTGGGGAGGAATGAGGGGAATAATGAGAGATACGGACCGCAAACAAGAGTTAGTCTACACATAAAACGCGCTGAAAACAAGAGCGGAAATGGGAAAAATGGGATCGGCACGCAATCGGTAAGTGTACACCCCGGCGCTTCGCTGGGGCAATTTGCAGGAAACCCAGGGGCAGTCGTCGCCCAGCCATTCGACCTTGATTTCCGCCGATCTTTGCGTCAGCGGAGTCATAGCAGGCCCAGAGTAGCAGCGGCTCGTGCGGCGGGAGAGACGGGTCGGGTACGGTCGGCGTGGATGGCGAGGACGGTTTAATGAGCCGTCTTGTCGGAGTGGGCGAGACGCCCACTCCACGGCCGCGAGACGCAATCGGTAAGTAACCACCCCAGTGGGGAAAACACCGGGGACAATGTGCAGGAAACCCAGGGGCAGTCGCCGCCCAGCCATCCGACCTTCTGTTTTTATCGCGGACGGATCGGACCGATCGGACCGATCGGATTACTGATCAGTCGGATCCGTCGGATCAGCCGGATCAGCCGGATCAGCCTCTAGGCGCAGGCTTGGAGTTTGCGGATGAGGGCGGCGATTTCGGAGTCGGGGCACGATGCGCCGACGAGGATGCCGATGGTGGCGGGAGGTGGTGGCAGCCAGTGGGAGCTATCGCGCCATTGTTGTTCGTTTGGCAGGTAATGGCGAACGGCGTGGCTGTCGAGGTCGTCCGGGGATTGCAGGTAGTAGGTCGTGGTGTGCTTGGCGGCGAGACGGTAGAGCTGGGTGGTATTGCTGCTGTTGATGCCACCGAGGACCAGAATGACTTCGCATGTCTGCGCACAGAGTTTTTCGGCTTCGGCTTGCCTGGCGCGAGTGGCATTGCAGAGCGTGTTGGCCATGGTGAACGCGCCGTGGTGCTTGCTGCCGGCGTTGGCGAGGATGGTGGCGATTTCTTCGGTTTCGCTGCAGAGCATGGTGGTTTGGTTGACCAGCATCCAGTCGCAGTGCGGGAGGCGGTCGGCATTGACCAGCCATGCTGGCGGATAGGCCGCGCCGGGCGTTGTCGGCGGCAGGGCGTCCAGCAGTTGATGGGCGGCGGCGGGCGACGGCACGATGGCGACAGCCGGCGCGACCTTGGCGGCGCGGGTCCAGATGCCGGTGGTTTCCTGGTGGCCGGGTTTGCCGTGAATGACAATGGCGGCGCCGGTGGTGGCGGCCTGTTCCACGGCTTGCCAGACTCGGCGGACGAATGGGCAGGTGCTGTCCACGATCTGGCCAAGGGATTGGGCGAAGGCGCGGAGGCGTTCGTCGAGTTCGCAGTCGAGGCCGAAGGCCGGGATGACGAAGATGTCGGTGGCTTTGGCGCGGGTGAAGACTGTGTCGAGGTCGTGATCGTCGAGCATTTTTACGCCCTGCTTGACGAAATAGTCGTTGACGGCGGGGTTGTGAATCATGGCGCCGAGGAGCCAGATGTCCTGCTGCTGGGCTGCGGCGACGGTATCGGCCAGCAGCTGCACGGCATGGCGCACGCCGTGGCAGAAGCCGACGCTGGCAGGGAGGGCGAGGCGGCGGCCGGAGGTGAGCTCAATGACGTTCTGCCGTTGTGCGCGCAGCTGGTCGATGAAGGGATCGCTGAAGGGATTGGACACGGTCGGGGTCATTCGTTGGCTTCGTCGTCGTTAGCCAGTGGCGGCACTGGTGGGTTGACGGGCTTGGGGCGCATGCCGATGGCGGGCAAGCCGAGGGCGCTGAGGGCTTGCTGGAAATCGTCGGGTAGGGGCGCCATGTATTGGCGCATGACACCGTTGGCGGGGTGCGGGAAAACCAGCTTCCAGGCGTGGAGCATTTGCCGTGGAGCGGGGTAGGGCATGTCTTTCGGGCAACCACCGTAGAGCGCGTCGCCGAGCACCGGGTGTTTGAGATGAGAGAAATGCACGCGGATCTGGTGGGTGCGGCCGGTGAAGATGCGTATTTCCAGCAGCGAGCAGCCGCCGGCGCTGGCCAGCACGCGGTAGCGGGTGATGGCGTGCTTGCCGTGTTCCTCGACCACGGCCATCTTCAGGCGGTGGCCCGGATGACGACCGATGTCGTTCTCAATCAGGCCGATGGGCTCGTCTGGACAGCCGATGACGATGGCTAGGTAGGTCTTCTCAGTGACATGTTCCTTGAAGGCGTCCTTGAGGGATGCTCGCGCCTGGAGATTTTTGGCGACGACAAGGACACCAGAGGTGTCTTTGTCAAGCCGGTGGACGATGCCGGGGCGCTGCGTGTCGTCGCTCATGTCCTCGAAGGCCTCTTCGTCGTGGTGGAGCAGGCCGTGGACGAGGGTGCCGGTGGTATTGCCCTGGGCTGGATGGACGACCAGGCCCGGCGGTTTGTTGAGGACGATGACCTGCTCGTCCTCCATGATAATGTCGAGAGGAATGTCCTCAGCAACGAGCGTTTTATCTTCCTCGGGTGGCCAGAAGATGATGATATGGTCGTCGGGCCAGACTTTGGTGGCGCGGCGGCAGTGTTCGCCATTGGCGAGCACGCGGTGCTCGCTGAGGCATTTTTGGTAGAAAACGCGGGAGTGCTCGGGCCAGGTCTGGGCGAGGAAGAGATCAATGCGAATGCCCTCGCGGTGTTCTTGGCCGACCATGCAGTCGTCTTGGTGAGGGATTGCGTCGCCGTCGAGAATTGTCCCGCCGTCGAGAATTGTCCCGCCGTCGAGAATTGTCCCGCCGTCGAGAATTGTCCCGCCGTCGAGTGTTGGTGTGCTGTTTTGGTCCTGGTCAGGATTTTGCATGGTTTTTGCGGCGTTGCCACCATTGGCTGACGGCGTAGGCGCCTAAGGCCGCGGGCAGCAGCCACAGGCAGGTGATTTGTGACGGCGTTAGGCCAGCGACCCGCGTGATGTAGTCGCCGCGGCCGAATTCGAGGAGGAAGCGCCCGACGCTGTAGATGATCATGTAGGCAATAAAGAGGCGGTTTCGGCAGCGGCCGGTCTTTTCTAGCCAGAGCAGCGCTGCGCAGATGGCCAGATTGCCGATGGTGGCGATGGCCTGGATGGGCAGCACCGGCGCGCAATGGCTGAGTTCGGGCGCCAAGTCCACCACGCCGAGGCGCAGTTGGATGTCCAGTACGGGATTGATGACGCCGGGTTCGACAAAGGCCGGATAATGGACGGCGCAACAGCCGTCGTAGGGCATCCCGAAACAACAGCCGTTGAGCAGGCAACCCACGCGGCCGAAGGCGTGACCCAGCGGCAGCGCCGGTGCCATTAGATCGGCGACACGGCCCAGCGGCCAGTGCCGGCGTCGCGCCAAAATGACGATGGCGATGACGGCGCCGATGAAGCCGCCGTAAAAGACCAGACCGCCTTGGTATACTTTGAACATATCCAGAGCATGGCCGGAGAACTCATGCCAGTAGCGGATGACGTAGAGCACGCGGGCGCCGATGATGCCGGCGAGCATGGCCATGAACGTGAGGTCTGCCACGTCGTCCGGCTTGAAGTCGTAACGGCGGGCACGGCGGTTCATCAGCCAGTAAGCGGCAAGAAAACCGCTGGCGACCATGATGCCGTACCAGCGTATGCTGAGAGGACCGAGGGTGAAGGCGACGGGATTGACCATAGGATGTTTTCAGAGATGACGATGTGAAGGACCTTACGTGTCTTGACAGAACGTGACAATGTAAGCCGGCGCGCCCAAAAAACCAGCGGGGGGGACATAGTGGACATAGTGGACATAGTGGACATACATACGCCTACTCCACAGTCGGGAAACGGGGTGGGCTGGGTGGACGCGGTGGCAACGTATCGCCGCAAAACTCTATGCGGCGATGGAACTGTCGGGGATTTTTTTTGTCTTTTTGGTGCGTAGATCGTGCTGGTGATTGCGTCGAGGTGCTCTTGCCAGTACATTCTGAGTTTACCTTTGCGGGTTATGTCCGGCAGATTTGGTTTTGTGATACTATTGAGGAGTTAGCCATGAGTGTTGACGTCAAGCAGATTGGCGAGCGGGTCGCCAAGGAGAGTGCGTTGTTGGCCCGGGTGCGGGCGGAGATAGGCCGGGTGATTGTGGGTCAGGAAGCTCTGGTGGACCGCTTGTTGCTGGCGCTGCTGTGCAACAACCACGTGTTGATTGAGGGCGTGCCGGGTTTGGCCAAGACCCTCACGGTGACGACATTGGCGAAATGCCTGCAGGCGACTTTCCACCGCATTCAGTTCACGCCGGATCTTCTGCCGGCGGACGTGGTTGGCACCATGATTTACAATCCCAAGACGGGCGATTTCAGCACCAAGCGCGGACCGATTTTCGCCAATGTGATTTTGGCGGACGAGATCAACCGCGCGCCGGCGAAAGTGCAGAGCGCGCTGTTGGAGGCGATGCAGGAGCGGCAGGTGACGGTAGGCGACAGCACTTTCAAGCTGGAAGATCCCTTTCTGGTGCTGGCGACCCAGAATCCGGTGGAGCAGGAAGGCACCTATCCCCTGCCGGAAGCGCAGGTTGACCGCTTTATGTTCAAGCTGAAGGTGGTTTATCCTCAGAAACAGGACGAACTCAAGATATTGCGGCGCATGGCGTCCACCGCGCCGAAGCTCAATGTTGAGAACGTGCTCAATCCGGCGGATGTGAAACGGCTACGGACCCTGGCGGACGACATCTTCATGGACGAGAAGATTGAAGAGTACATCGTGAATCTGGTGGATGCCACGCGCAACCCGGGCGATTACGGCTTGCCGGCCTTGGCCGAGCTGATCCGCTATGGCGGTTCGCCGCGGGCGACGATCTTCCTGGCGATGGCCGCGCGCGGCCAAGCGCTGCTGGAAGGGCGCGGTTACGTCACGCCGCAGGACGTGAAGTCGGTGGCCATGGATGTGCTGCGGCATCGCGTCATTATCACCTACGAAGCTGAGGCTGAAGAGAAGAGCTCGGAGGACGTGGTGCAGGAGATTCTCAACACGGTGAAAGTGCCCTGAGAGAAGCCTTGGCGCGATCGCGCCAGGTGCCCGCCGTAGTCGCCGTGTCAGAAGTCAGTGAGCAGAGCCGCCATGTTACCGAAAGAGCTAGCTAAAAAAATTCGATATATTCAGATATACACCAGCAAGACGGTGAATGACGTCCTTGCCGGTGAATATCAGAGTGCCTTCAAGGGCGCGGGCATGGAGTTTGACGAAGTGCGCGAGTACCAGCCCGGCGACGAAGTGCGCTCGATCGACTGGAATGTGACCGCGCGGCAGGGCCATCCCTACGTGAAGCGCTTTCATGAAGAGCGCGAGCTGACGGTGATGTTCGTGGTGGACTTGTCGGCATCGGGCCAGTTCGGCACCACTGGTCAGCTCAAGAACGAATTGGCTGCGGAGCTTTGTGCGCTGCTGTCCTTTTCGGCGGTGAAAAGCAACGATAAGGTCGGGATGATTCTCTTTACCGACCGCATTGAGCAGTTTATCCCGCCAGCGAAAGGCGTGTCGCATGCCCTGCGCATCATTCGCGACGTGTTGGGCTTCAAGGCTACTGGCGCGCAGACGAATATCCCCGCCGCGTTGGACTACCTCGGACGGGTCATCCGCAAACGCTGCGTGGTCTTTTTGGTGTCGGATTTCCTTGGCGATGGCTACGAGCGCTCCATGCGCGTGCTGAGCCGCCGCCACGACCTGATCGCGGTTACCGTGAGCGACCCGCGCGAACTCGCGCTGCCCGACTTGGGGTTGATCGAACTCGAGGACGCCGAAACCGGCGAGCTGGTGTTGCTTGACAGCGGCAGCCGGCGCGTGCGCGACTGCTATGCCGATCTGGGGCAGCTGCGCATGCAGAAGCTGCGGACGGGCTTCCGTTCCATGGACGTCGATCAAATCGATCTGCTCACCGGCGAGGACTATGCCAAAAAACTGGTGGGATTTTTTCGCCGGCGGGAAAAAATGCACTGAGGCGCTCGTTAGCGTGGCGTGGCCTAACAGGATATTCAGGAGGACGAAGCTATGGCTGATTTTGATTTTTCGTTACCGCCGGCCGCGCCGGTGCCGGAGCGGGGCCCATCGCGCGGGTGGCGGTTGTTGTTGCTTGTGCAGGGCGTGTGCGTGGTATTTTTGGCCTGCTGGCTGCCGTGGCGCCTGTCGCGCGGCGCGGGCGCGGCTGGTAGTGGCGCGGTGGCTGGTGGCGGTGTGGCGCTAGGTCATGACGAGCAGTCGGCGCTGGCGCAGCGCTTGGAGCGGCAGGGCCTCGCCGAGCAGGCGGCGCGTGCCTGGGAGCAGTATTTGGCGCAGACGCCGATGGACGCCGAGAAGGCCGCGAAGCTCTGGTATCGCGTCGGCACCATCCAGCAGGATGCCCGCCGCTATGACGAGGCATTGGCGAGCTACTACCGGTCTGAAAGTCTGGCGAAAGTGCCGGTATTGGAAACGGAAATCACCCGCCGCAGCCAGGAATGCCTGGAGGCGCTTGGTAACTACAGCGGCTTGCGCCGTAATCTGGAAGAACGCACCAGCGTGGATGCTGCGGCTGACCAGCCGGGCGACGAGGTGCTGGTGGAGATCGGTACGTGGCGTCTAACTCGGGCTGAAGTCGACCGTCGCCTGGAACAGATGCTTGACCAGCAGCTGGCCGGTGCCGGCGCGCAGTGGTCCGCCGAGCAACGCCGCGAGCAGAAACAGGCGGCGCTGAAGCGCATGCTGACGCCGTCCGGGCGGCAGCAGTTTCTGCAGCAATTTGTTGCCGAAGAACTGCTGTATCGCGAGGCGCGCGCGCAAGAGTTGACCGCAGATGCGGCGCTGCGCGAGGAATTACGGCAGGCCGAGCGGTCGATCATGGCCAATGCGTTGCTACGCCAGCGCCTGGCCGGCCTGAGCGTTAGCGACGCCGACGCCCGCGATTACTACGAGGCCCACCAGGCCGAGGAATTCACCACGCCGGCTGGGTTGCGCCTGGCCCATATTCAGCTGCCTGACGCCGAACGCGCGGAGGCCGCGCTGAACAGTCTCAAGGGCGGCATGGACTTCGCGAAGTTGGCCGAGGAGCTCTCCGAGGACGAGACGACGGCCGCAAAGGGCGGCGAGCTGCCTGGCTGGCTGAGTGCGGAAGGCGTTGCGCCCTGGCAGCAGCCGTTGCTGGCGGCGGCAATGGCCGCCGGTGAAAAGCAGGACGTCCTGCCGACGGCGGTGAAAAGTGATCGCGGCTGGCATGTCGTGCGCGTGCTGGAACGCCGGGCGGCCGCCGTCAGGCCCTACGACGAAGCGACTGCGCGGGAAGCACAGCAACGCGTGTTGAGCCGTCGCCGCAACGACCTGCAGAACGAGCTCTTCAAGGAGTTGGCCGAGCGCTATCGCGTGACCTGGCACCAGGGCGAACAAGCTGCGGCCGGCGGCGTTGCGCCACCCGCTAACTCGCAAACTGCGCCGGCAGCTCCCGCGCCTGTGCCTGCATCTGCGCCGGCGCCGACGAAGCAGGACTGACGCCGACGCAGCGTGGTGCATGGAAGATGATAGACTGTGAATGAAAGTGCTATGACGACAGAACGATACAGACAAGTATGGACAGCGCGAGCCCGGCGTTTTTTGCTGGGCGGGCTGCTGCTGCCCGGCCTGCTGTTGCTGGGCGCCTGCCGGAAGGCGGCGGATGCAGCCGACAACGCTGGAGCCAGCACGGCGCCGGCTGATGCGGGCATCGACCTGTTGGTTGATCGCGGCCCTTTGCGTTTCCGGGTGCATGCGGACAAGAAAGCCGTGGATTTGATTGAGACGCTGACATTGCGGGTGGAAGCCGTGGCGCCGGAGGACGTCGCCGTCGAGCTGCCCAAGCTCGGTGCGGAGTTCGGGGCCTTCATGGTGGCGGATTATCGCACGGAAACGCCGCGGCTGCAGGACGACGGCAGCATGGTCTATGCGCGGACTTACGTGTTGGACCCGCTGGTGGCTGATGTGTACGAACTGCCGCCGCTGACCGCCCGTTTCACCATGCCGGCCGAGGCCGACGGCAAGGCCGGTGCTGAGCACGAGTTGACGACCGACCCGACGAAGATCGAAGTGCGCATGCCATCGGCGGAATTTTGGCAGCAGCTGGACATTGACGACACCGCTGAGCTGTCGCCGGTGGCGCAACTGCAGCCAGCGCGGCCGTGGTGGCAATGGGCGGTGGCCTCAGTTGCGGGGCTGTTGTTGCTGGTGGTTTTGTTGGTCGTGCTGTGGCGCCGGCGTCGTCGCCGGCAGGTGGTGGTGGCGCGAGTGCCGCCGCATGTGAAAGCATTGGCGGCGTTGCAGGCGCTGGTCGCCGAGGATCTCGTCGCCAAAGGGGACATCGAGCAGTTCTACCACCGCATATCGGGGATTTTGCGCGAATACATCGAGGACCGCTTCGGGTTGCGCGCGCCCGAGCAGACCACAGAGGAATTTATGGCGGCGCTACGCATGGACGACGTAGCCTTCAGTAAGCAGCAGCGCGCGTTGCTGGAGGATTTTTTGCGGCATTGCGACATGGTCAAATTTGCCCGGCACCAGCCGGCGGCCAAGGAAATCCAGTCAACCTTCGATGCCTGCAAGCATTTCATAGTCGAGACCACGCCGGCCACGCCGGCGGCGCCGGCGGCGCGTGTCGGGTGAGCATTTAGCCGAGAGGACCTGTAGGAACTGATGATACGTTTTGAGACACCGTGGGCCTTACTGGCCCTGTTTGTGCCCCTGCTGCTGTGGCTGTGGCGGCATCGCGGCCATTGGCGGCGCGCGGCGCTGGCGTTTTCGAGCACGACGCATGCGCGGCAGGCCGCCGCGCAGTCGTGGCGTGCGCGCATCCTCTGGCTACCCGGCGCGCTGCGCACGCTTGCGTTACTGCTTTTGGCGCTGGCTTTGGCGCGGCCGCAGGCCGGTCGCGAGCAGATTCGCGATGTTAGCCAGGGCATAGCCATCACCATGGTGCTGGACCGCTCGGGCTCCATGCGGCAGGAAATGGACTTTGAAGGGCAGCTGGTCAACCGCCTGGATGTCGCCAAGGAGGTTTTTTCCCGCTTTGTCTTTGGTGACGGCAAAAAATTGCGTGGGCGCCCCTCGGATCTGATTGGCATGGTTGCTTTTGCGCGTTATGCGGACACCGTGTGTCCGCTGACGCTCACGCACAGTACGCTCCGGCCATTTCTGGACACCATTCAGCTGGTGACCACGCGCAGTGAGGACGGCACGGCCATCGGCGATGCCCTTGCCCTGGCTGCCGCGCGCCTGCAAACGGCGGAGGAGACCCTGAAGCGCCAGCTCGGCAAGGACAAGGACGTCTACAAGATCAAAAGCAAGGTGATCATTTTGCTGACGGACGGCGAGAACAATGTCGGCCGGCAGGTTGAGGAAGGGGCGGCCTTGGCCGCCAAGTGGGGCATCAAGGTGTATGCCATTGGTATCGGCGGCGGCGAGGGTTACCAGGTCGTGCAGACGCCCCTGGGGCGCTACAAAATGCCGCTGGCTGCGGCCGGCATGGACACGCGGCCCTTGGAGGCGGCCGCCGCGAAGACCGGCGGGCTCTTCCGCATGGCGAATGACGCCGAGAGCCTCCTGGCCGTCTATCGCGAGATCGACGAATTGGAACGCAGTGATGTGGAGTCCATTCGTTTTGTGGACTATCGGGAGCTGTTCACGCCGCTGGTCCTTGGCGCGTTGCTATTGCTGGCGCTGGAGTTGTTGTTGAATTGCACTTGGCTGAGGAGGATACCATGACCGTAGTCTGGCAGTCATTGGCGATGCTGCACTACTTATGGCTGCTGCCGGCCGTGCTGCTGCTGTTGCTGTACGCAGGGTATAGACGCCGGCAGGCCCTGCTGCGTTTTGCTGAATACGGCATGCTCGAACGCCTGACGGCGCAACTGAGCCTGGCGCGGCGCCGTTGGAAATACGCGTTGCTGCTGCTGGCGCTGGCCTTGCTGGTGATCGCCTTGGCGCGGCCGTCCTGGAATCCCGTGCCGCGGGACATTCGGCGTGAGGGCCGCGATGTGGTCTTTGTGCTTGATGTGTCCAAAAGCATGCTTGCCGACGACCTCAAGCCGAATCGCCTGGAGCGGGCGAAGTTGGCGATCAACGACTGCCTGGACGTCCTGGAGGGCGACCGCATTGGCCTGCTGGTTTTCGCCGGTACGGCGGTTGTGCGCTGCCCACTGACTCTCGATTACGGCTTTTTCCGCATGATGCTTAGCGACGTGGATACGGACAGCGTTTCCCGCGGCGGCACGATGATCGGGGACGCCATGCGCAAAGCCATGCGTGATATTTTCGACAATCAGGAGCGGCAGTACAAGGACTTGGTGTTGATCACCGACGGCGAAGACCAGGGCAGCTTTCCCGTCGAGGCCGCCAAGCAGCTCGGCGACATGGGCGTGCGCATACTTGCCATTGGTTTGGGCGACGAGGGCGATGGCACGCCGTTGCTGATCACCGACGAACAGGGCCGCCGCAGCTTTCTCAAGCACGACGGGCAGGTCGTGCACAGTCGTCTTGATGCCGATACTCTGCGCGAAATGGTCGCTGCGACGCCGGGTGGGCGCTATCTACCCGTCGGCACCGGCAATGTCGATCTCGGCGCCGTGTACCGGAACCTCATCGCCAACGCCGAAAAACGCGAGCTGGAATCACAGACCATCGAACGTTACGAAGAAAAATTTCAGATATTTTTAGGCGCGGCGTTGTTTTTGCTGGCCTTTGAGGGCGTGTTGAGTGAGCGGAGAAAGCGGTTATGACGCGCAGTTGGGTATATCTGAGCGTGGGGTATTTGGCGGTGCTGCTGGCGAATGTCCCGGTGGTGGTGGCCAAAGACGCCGCCGCGTGGTTGCAGGAGGGCAATGTCGCCCTGCGCTCTGGGAAGATTGACGACGCCTTGAGCGCTTACGACCAGGTCGCGATGACCGAGCCGGAGTCCCCCTATTTGCAGTTCAATCAGGCGTTGGCCCACTATGCGCAGGGCGACTACGAAAAGGCCGTGGCGCTTTTCGATAAGGCCTGGCTCAATGCCCGGCAGCTGCCGCGGCCGGACATTGCTCTCGAAGCGCGCAGTCAACTCGGCATCGGCAACTGCCACTTCCGCGACTGCCAGCGGCAGGCCGATGCGGACCTCAAGCAGGCCATGGAGGCCTGCACCAAGAGCATTCAGGCATACGATCAGGCGCTCGTGCATGAGCCGGAGCTCGCCGCTGCGGAAAACAACCGGCGGGTCGCGCGCTATGTCTTCAAACGGCTCCTGAATGAAGCCGCACAACGGGCCAAACAGGCCGCCGAACAGCAGAAACAACAGCAGGAACTCGCTAAAGAATTGTCCGAATTGGCCGACAAGCAGCAGCAGACCGCGCAACAGAGCGACGCTGCGGCCAAGCAGCCGCCGCCGCAGCGCCAGCAACAGCGCGATGACATCGCTCAACAACAAGAGCAGATCAGCAGTGACACCGACCAGCTCGCCGAAAAAATGCAGCAGGTCCGTGGTCAGAACCAGCCTAATCAAGACGCCCCGGCGCCGAAAGACCCCGTGCAGGACAGCATTGACCAGGCGCGGCAAAAACAGGCCGATGCCGAAAAGAAACTCGACCGCCAGGATCTCGCCGGCGCCGCCAAGGACCAGCAAGACGCCGCGGAAAAACTCCGCGAGGCGCAGGAGAAGCTCCGCGAAGAGCAGGAGAAGCAGGCACAGGATGGCGAAAAACAGGCCGGCGAAAAGGGCGAAAAGGGCGATGAACAGGCTGGCGCTGAGGGCGAAAAAGGCCAGGAAGGCGATGAAGGCGACGACAAGCAGGCTGGCGCTGAGGGCGAAGAAGGCCAGCAAGGTCAGGATAAGCAGCAGGGCGAGCAGCAGCAGAATGCCCAGGAGCAGGGCGGCGATGGCCAGGACCAGCAGGACGGCAAAGACGGCGAGCAGGCGGTGCGTCTGAGTGAAGATGCGCGGGACATTATTGACAACGAGCGCCGCCAGCGCCAGCAGCGCGACAGTGCCCGACAGGGCGACGCAGTCCGGCCGGTTGCTCGCGACTGGTGACGAAGGCGCAGCTGGTGACTGTTCACAATACGTGATAGCATGACTTGAATGATGGCGATACTATGAAAAATCAGAGAATCAGACGATATATGGCACTTATGCTGTTCTTGCTGACAGCGTGCGTGGTGTGTGCGCAGCAGGAGCCGGTGATTGACGTCGCTGTCGAATCCACGCTGGTCTATCGCGGCGAGCCCTTTTTGCTGCAGGTGAAAGTTTCCTCTGAGAAGGAGCCGGAGCAGCCGGTTTTCCCGCCGAGCCAGGATTTTCGGGTGGAGGTCATGGCGCCGTCGCGGAATCAAAGCACGTCGGTGCAGATCATCAATGGTCGGATGATCCGCGAGGAACGCAATGAGGTGCAGTTCAATTTCAGCTTGATACCTTTGCGGATTGGCGATCTGCGCATACCGTCTATTCCCGTGCGCATTGACGGCAAGGTCTATGCGACGCGGCCGTCGCAAATCCGCTGCCAGGAGCCGGACAAGATTGACGACATCGGCTTGGACATGCTGGTGTCAGCGACGGAATGCTACGTCGGCGAGCCCCTGATGCTCACCTGGAACTGGTATATCGGCCGCCGCGTGGGCGATTTCCGCTTCATCCTGCCCGTGCTGGAGATGGATGCATTTTGGTTTCCGGAATACAGCCCGGAAATAGACCAGCAGCGCATCCAGGAATACTTGCGCATTGACATCGGGCAGAACAAGACCCTCATCGGTCGCCAGGGTCCCGCACGCTGGCAGAACCGCCAGCTGACCCAAGTGACCTTCAGCCAGCCCATGATCCCCAAGCAGGCCGGCAGCTACACCCTGCCAGCGTCCTCCGTGGTCTTTGCCATCGAGGACGCGCGCGGCAGTAGGCAACGACGCAGTCCCATGGACGACTTTTTCGGCAGTGCGCGCATGCGCCGGGTGAGCGTGGTGTCCACCTCGCCGCGGCTCGTCGTCCGGGACTTGCCGGCGACGGGGCGGCCGGCGAATTTCAGCGGTATTGTCGGCAGCTGTTCGGCGCAGGCCAGTGCCGAGCCACGGGAGGTCAGCGTGGGCGATCCGATTATTGTCACCATGCGCCTGCGCGGCCCGGCTTACCTAGATGGCGTGCGGCTGCCGGAGCTTAGCGCGCAAGAGTCGCTCAACCGCGATTTCAAGATTTCCGATGTGAGCCCCGGCACAATAGAGAATAGCGAGAAGGTCTTTCAGTTCACGCTGCGTGCCCGCCATGCCGACGTGCGGGCTATTCCTGCGCTTGAGGTACCGTACTTTGATTCTAAGACCGGGCAGTACGCGACGGCGGCGACGCAGCCCATACCGCTGACGGTGAAAGCCGTCAGCACGGTGACGGCCATGGATGTCGAGGGCCGCGCCGCGTCGGTCATGGCCCCCGGCGGCGCGGAGTTGCGTGCGTGGAGCCAGGGCATTGCCGCCAACGTGGCGGGCCTCGACGTCCTCAAGAACCACCGCGTGGGCTATCGGCAGTGGCGGCGTTCGCCGTGGTGGCTGGTGCTCTGCGTGGTCATGCCGCTGCTTTATGGCACGCTGTCGCTGTCGCTGCAGCTCTGGCGACGGCGACATGCCGATCCGGCCTTGCTGGCCGCTAGGCAGGCCACCGGCCGCTGCCGGCGGGCGTTGAAACGCGTCGTGCTGACGGATGACGGCGCTGGCGACGCCATTCTCGCGGCTTGGCGGGACTTCTTCGGCGCCAAGTTGCGCCTGCCTGCCGATGCGTTGGTTTTTGCGGACATTCGGCCCGCGCTGCAGGCCGCCGGTCTCGATGGCGACGAGCTCGCTGGCGTTGAGCGGATTTTCACTGCTTGCGAGGCCGGCCGTTATGCCGGCCGCAGTATGGAGCCGCCTGCTGAACTGCTGGCATTAGCGTTGCGGCTGTTGCCGACGCTGGACAAGAAGCTCAACGGCCGCCGCACGGGCCGCAAGCCGGCGTGATGAAACGCGGCGCCGGCATTCCTGCCGGCGCGAATGACGGATTGACCTAGCACGATGGAGTGTGCGATGATGATAAAACGAGTTGTCATACTATGGCTTTTGTTGGTGGCGGGCCTAAGCGCGGCCACGCTGTCCCGGACGGAGCAGGAGCTGCTGTGCTTCGAAGCCGAACAGCTTTTCAGCCAGGCGCAGGAAGTCTACGCCCAGGATCGCGAGAAGGCCCGTGAGCTCTGGCAGAAGGCCGCCGCGCGCTATGAACGCGTGGTGCGGGAAGGCGACGTGGAAAATGGTTGGCTTTACTACAACCTGGCCAATACCTACTTTCGCCTGGAAGATCTCGGTCGCGCCATTGCCAACTATCGCCGCGCGCAGCGTTACATCCCGCATGACGAGAAGCTGCTTCAGAATCTCGCCTACGTCCGTACGCGCTGCCGCGATGCCGTGGCCGAGCCTGAAAGCACCCGCGTGCTCAAGACGCTCTTCTTCTGGCATTACGACATTGCGCAGACCATCCGCGAGCGGCTTTTTCTCTTCTTTCTGGGGTGCTTTTGGCTAGCGGCGCTTGTCGGCCTGTGGTATCGTCGGCCATGGTTGCGCTGGTCGCTTTGTGGCCTGGGCCTGCTGGCCGTGATCTTCGGCGCGTCCATTGCCGTCAGTGAGTACAGCGCTTGGCGCCAGCGACCGGGCGTAGTCGTGAGCAGCGAGGTCGTCGCCCGCAAGGGCAATAGCGACAGCTACGCCATGAGCTTCACCGAGCCGCTGCATGCCGGGACCGAATTCACCGTCCTCAGCGAGCGCGGCGGCTGGTACGAAGTGCGCCTGGCAGACAAACGCAGCTGCTGGCTGCCACAGGAAGCCGTAGAACTCATCCGCCGCTGACGCAGAGCGCGGGCGTTGCTTGCGGGCCGCAAGCGGCCCGCCACAGAACTGCGGCCCGCAAGAGAACGGCGGCAACCACAGGACGGCGGAAGAGCGGCGAGGAAGAGCGGGCCGCAAGCGGCCCGCCACAGAACGGCGGCCCGCCACAGGACGGCGGCCCGCCACAGAACGGCGGCAACCACAGGACGACGGAAGAGCGGCGAGGAAGAGCGGGCCGCAAGCGGCCCGCCACAGGACGGCGGGCAACCACAGGACGGCGGCCCGCCACAGGACGGCGGCAACCACAGGACGGCGGCAACCACAGGACGGCGGCCCGCAAGAGAACGACGGACACGGGCATGGCGGGGGTCACCGCAACGCCAGGAAACCGATTGGCGATAGCACGGGTGTGTTGGCTTTGAGGAAATGCTTCACATTTCTGGTGATGATGTAGTCTGCCTCGCAGCGCACCGCGCTATAGAATTGCACTGCATCTTCAAAATCGCCGATCTGCGAAGCAATTGCCTGATCAAGGATAGCCGCGTTGAGTTCCACGGGCTTGAGGACAGTGCGCAGCTCGCCCAGTTTCTGTCGCATCGTCTGGGGACTGAGGTGTTTGCGCAAGACGTAGGCGATTGTGCAGAGGGTAAGTGCTGACATTGTGCCTTCGACCCCTCCTTCCTCGCAAAGAGACAGAATTTCCTGCGAGGCTGAGAAAAAGGGTTCGCGACTGGCGATGACGTCAATGACCACGTTGGTATCAATGAAGAGCTTCATGATTTTGCACCGTGCTTAGCCGACATAACGTCACTCATGAACTCTTTTTCGTCAAAGTCGTCAGGCAGGGTGACAAGGCCCGATAGCGATTGGGTCAGTGAACCAATTTTGCTCGGCTTTTGCTCCCTGCTTTGCAGGCGAGACTTGGCTAGCACGTAGCTGGCAAACATCGCCGAGATGCTGGTGTTCTCGCGCTTTGCCTGCTCTTCCGCCAGCTTGATCACTTCCCGCGGCGCGGTGAGGGTTAGTTTGCTCATGGGCATAGTGGGCCTCCGCAATGACTGAATAACACGTGTTGACCAAAAAATAAAATACGTGCCGGCGCGGGAAAGGCAAGGGGGCTGCCGACAAAAAATCCCGCGGGGCGGGAGAGCGGCCCGCCACAGGACTGCGGGCGTTGCGGAGCTCGCGCGGCTGGTGCCGCGTGGATGGGGGCTACGGGCGTGGGTGTTTGTTGGCGGCTTTTTGTGTTTATGGGGCCTGCGGGGCTGTCGCGGGGGCTATATTATGGTTTTTGGCGCCCATTGGCGAGCGACTATTACCCAGTAGTGTTGGAGCTGTGTTTACATGCCGCGTGTGTCTTTTTATACTCTCGGTTGTCGTCTGAACCAGGCAGACACCGGCCATGTCGCTGACGACTTGCAGCGTCACGGTTACGAGTTGGTGCCGTGGGGCGAAGCGGCCGAGCTGCTGGTTGTCAATAGCTGCGCGGTGACGGGCACGGCGTCGCAGAAGACGCGGCAGGTCTTGCGGCAAGCGCGGCGGCGTTTTCCGGATGCATTTTTGGTGCTGATGGGCTGCGATGCGACGGTGGACCTCACGACTTGGTCGGCGGGGCCGGCGGTGCCGGATTTGATTGTGCCCAATCCACGGCCGGCGCCCTTGAGCGAGCTCTTGCCGGCGGGGTTGCCGCGCGCGGCGGTGAGCCGGCGGATCACGCCGGGTACGCCCGCAGACGGCTTTGTGATTCCCGGCGCCAGCGATTATTCCGAGCGCACTCGCGCCAACCTGAAAGTGCAGGACGGCTGCGATTTCTTTTGTTCCTACTGCATTGTGCCGTTCACGCGCGGACCGGCGCGGTCCCGCGCGCTGGACGACGTCCTGCGCGAAGCCGAAGAGCTGCTGGCGCGCGGTTATCGCGAACTGGTGCTTAGCGGCGTCAATATCACCACGTACTGCCATGGCGGTGTTGATCTCGCCGGGCTGCTGGAGAAACTACTGGCCTTGGGGCCGGGTTTTCGGTTGCGTCTGGGTTCGGCCGAGCCGGGGCCGGTGTTGCCGCGGGTAGTGGACGTCATGGCCTCGTCATCGCAGCTCTGCCGTTTTCTGCACTTGCCCCTGCAGTATGGCGAGGACGGCTTGTTGCGGCTGATGCGTCGGCATTACAGCGTGGCGGAATACGAAGCGCTGGTCATGCCGGCCATGGAGCGCTTGCCGGGGCTCTGCTTGGGGGCAGACGTCATCGTCGGTTTTCCCGGCGAAACGGCCGCGAGCTTTGCGACGACCAGGGCTTTTATTGAACGCATGCCTTTCAGCCTGTTGCATGTCTTTGTGTATTCGCCGCGGCAGGGCACGGATGCCGCGAAGATGCCAGGACGGCCGCGCAAAGCGCTCGCTGAAGAGCGTTCCGCTGACCTGATTGCCCTCGGCGAGGCCAAGGCCCGCGTGTTTGCGGAACAGCAGCTTGGCAAGACGCTGGAAGTATTGATTGAAGATGAGCAGCCGCAGCCTTGCGGCTGGTCGGACAATTATCTGCAGGTGACTGTCGCCGAACACGACGCGCCCATAGCGGTGAACACGCTGCAGAAGGTACTGATTACCGCCGCTGGCGACAAGCGCCAGCTGACCGGCCGCGCCGTGCCTTGAACGGCTCGCGCGGCACCGGCCAGGTTTTGACAACGATCCAGAACCTTGTTGCAGGAGACGATCATGAGCGAAACAATGGCTTTGCAGGAAAAAAATTATGTTGACGTGATGCGGCCTTGGCTGAAGGTCCTGCCGCAGTTCACGCGGCAGTCGCTCTTTAATCCGTCCCTGCGCCATTATGGCACGGGCGAGTCCGCGCATTGGCCCATCCAGAGCAACTTCAACGTCTTTGCGGCGCTGGCAGTGCTGGGCACGTCGCCGCATTTGGAAGACGAGAAACCGGCGATGGCTCGCGAGGAGATTATCCGCACCGCGTTGGATTTTCTGCGCTACGGTCTGGCGACGCACCTTAGTGGCCATGACGTGGCCAGCGACGGCAAGCAGTGGGGGCACCACTGGATCAGTGTCCTCGGGCTGGAACGCATGGCGCACGGCGTCAACGCCATTCGCGAATACCTCAGCGATGACGACCGCATGGCCCTGCGGCGGGTGCTGATCTCCGAGGCCGACTGGATTACCGACAACCATCCTGTTCGCGGCTGCATGGTCAATTCAGAAGGCCCGAATGTGCCTGAGTCCAATATTTGGAATGGCGCGGTGCTGATGCGCACGGCTGCGGCTTATCCGGACGCGCCCCGCGTGAAAGAGTACCTCACCAAGGCCACCAGCTTCATGCTCAACGGGCTTTCCCATCCTCTTGACGCCGGCTGCGAAACGATGTTCTACGGCAAGCCCGTGCGCAAGTGGCACGTCGGATTCAATTACACGCCAAATTGGTCGCTGGATCACCATGGCTACCTCAACGTGGGCTACATGGTCATCTGCCTTTCCAATCTGGCCATGCTTCATTTCTACTTCAAGGACCTCGGCCTGACGCCGCCGCCGGAACTCACCTGGCATCTGCAGGAAGTCTGGGCGATGGTCAAGAAGTGCACGTTCGCCGATGGCCGGCTGTTGCGCATCGGTGGCGACACCCGTGCCCGCTATACCTACTGTCAGAACTACGCCATTCCGTCGTGGATGCTCGCTCAGGATGTCCTTGGCGATAGCGACGCGGCGGGCTTCGAAGCCGGCTGGCTCAAGATCATGCAGCAGGAGCAGGACTACACCGGCACCGGCGGTTTCTACGGGCGGCGGCTGGACAATATCCGCCGCATCAATTACTACTATTACTCGCGTCTTGAATCCGACGCGATACTCTGCCTGTCCTATGGCGCCTACTGGCATCGGCGTTTCCAGCTGCTGGCGCTGACCACGCCCGCAGTGGTGAACATGCCGGTGTCCTGGCAGGACGAATATCACGGCGCGACCTTCGAGCGCTCCGGCAATGCTGTGCGCTCTTTCGTCTGGCATGGCGGTCAGGGCCCGACCGGCGTCATTGCGCCGGCTGACGAGAGCAGCATGGGTGAATGGCAGCTCAATCTGCACGGCGAGGTGCTCTCCACGCAGACGCCGGCCTTGAACTACGGTAACAGCGATTGGCATGAGCTCTTCCACGGCGGCTTTGTCAATGTCGGCGCGGCCGACTGGTGCGAGCGCGATCCGCTGGGCGAGGGCGAGGGCGTCTATGCCTACGCGCGGCACCAGATCGCCGTTGCGGCCCTGCCGGATCAGGAGACCATGCTCGTCCTGCAGTACGCCACCATCAGCAAGGAAATCACTTTGGATGCCATCAAGGGCTTCGGCGTCAAGGTCCCCAACGATCTTTTCAATGGCTCCAAACGCCGCTACATGACCGCGGACGGCACGTGTCTGGAACTTACGGGCAACCCCGGCTGCGCCGACGACCGCCACCTCGCCGCCGACCGCGTTTGCGTGGACGGCAAGCTCGCGGTTTTTGCGCTCTACGGCGCCGAAGGCCTGACAATACACCGGCCTGCGAAAGCCCAGATTATCCTCCACAAGCCCCACGGGCCGTGGCTGAGCTCGCTCTACGCGGACGAAATCTGCGGCAAGGTCGTGTTGGAGAATCAGCGCTATACGCCCGGGACGGTGGTGCTTGACGACGGCTTCGCGGTCGCTGTCAGCGGCGACCTCAAGGCCGAATGCGACGCCGAGCTGTCCGCTGACAGCACGGTCCGCCAAGCGACTTTCACGCGCGGCAACAAGACCTGGGGTTTTGCCGCTAACTTCGGCAGCACGACCGCCAGTGTGGCGGTGCCCGCCGGCGCCTTCGTCCTCGCCGGCAGCAGCGAACTCGCGCCCGGCGGGGCGCTGCTCTGGCAGCAGAGCCTGATTTGATGGCGCCCTATGCGGTGGCGCCGTCGAGTAGTCGCTGGCGCCGTCGGTGGCGTTTTGGCACGGAGGACTGATATGACAACACGTCGCATGATCATGTCGCTGTTGCTGGGCGCGTTGCTCGTGCTGCTGGCGGCCTGCCGCACGGTGGAGCCGCCCCAGCGCCCCGTGGCATATCTCTTTCCGTCTGTGCGGACGATGGCCGAGGTGCAGGGGCTGCAGGCGCATGACATCGCCGTCGCCGATCTCGTGGCGTTGCTTGACGAGGTCGGTTGCGGGCCGCTGCTGCGCCAGGCCGGCATGCCCGACTACGAGCTGGGGACGGTCGCTCGCGGCCTCGCCAATCGCGGCTATGCCGAACTCGACGCGCGACGATCGCCCGGGCCAATCCTCTGGCTGTCTTTCGCCGGCATGGGCGACGGCCGCATGGAAGTCACCGCCGCCTTCCGGCAACTGCCGCCGGAGTCATGCCGTGCCGGCATCGACCACCGCCAGCCACCACAGGCGACCGCGCAGGGATACGATCCGTACGGTCGTCGGCTGAATAGCCGGACGTGGTCTGCGGGCAATGCCGATCTCCGGCTGCGGCAATGGCCCGACGGCGGCCCCCATGACTATTGGGAAATGCGCTGGCTCTTCCCGCGCTAAACCCGGCTATCTTTCCTTACGCAAGGGCTTGTTTTTCCTCACGCGAAGGCGCGAAGGCGCGAAGAAGACAAAGAATGGCGGCATGTCTTGCCGCTGCGCGGCAATTCACGCCGCCGATTGTAAGACGCAAGAGGGAATTCTTCCCTCACGCAAAGGCGCGATTTTGTCGGGGTGGACCGGCGTGTCCGCTCTTGGGGCGAGGTGCATACAGGAAGCTACCTGTCTGCCAAGTCCATCTTGTCCATCTTGTCCATAGCACCGCGTGTTTCTCAGTACCTCGCTTTATTTCGCCCAGTATTTGTCGAAGAGTGCGGGGACGCGTCCCTGCAGGGGCTTGAGGGCATCGCTGGCGGCGGTGTCACCGGCGACGGCTTTGACGAGCAGGTCGCCTTCCTCGGCGCAGAGTTTGTCGTGTTGCTGTGGGTAGTAGTGGGTGAAGAGGAAGGTGGCGAAGCGTCCCAGGCGGAGATTGCCGTGGGCGCGTTGTTGTTTGGTCGCGGGGTCGACTTCGACGGCGATGCAGTTGCCCTTGCGGATATTGGCGGCGAGGTCGCTGAAGGAGAGGGATTCGGACATGATCAGCGTGTAGGCTTTGCCGAGGTTGGCCGACGCGTGGGCGTCGGTGACGCCGATGCCGGGGTAGTTCCGGCCCTGCGCACGCAATTCGTGGTAATGGAGAATGCCCAGGTCGTTACTGCCGCCATTGAGGACTTCGAAGGCGTCGAATTGGCCTTTTTGCAGGAGGTAGTCGGAGAGGGCCGCCGGGATGTACTGGCGGTGGTCGGGGCGCCAGTAGGGATGGCAGTACACCGCGATGCCACCGAGTTCGCGGATTTTGTTCCACACGACCACGCTGGCCGCTGCCGGGTGGTGGAGGGCTTCCGGCAGCTCCTTGGCGTCGATCCGGGCTTTTTCGGCGGTGACGGCCTGGTCGTACTCGGGGCGTTTTTCGGTGAACCACTCGGTGATGCCGGCGGAGGCGCCGAGGGAGAGAATGTGCACGCCATTGCCGGGGCTGTGGACCTCTTCGCCGGGGAAGCAGCGCATGTCGGTGGGCAGCTTGGCGAAGGTGCTCATGGCTTCCTGTGAGCCGGCGTAACTGCGATGGTCGGTAGCGATGGCGAAGTCGTGGCCCAGCTTGCGGCAAGTCGCGATCATGTGCGACGGCGTTTCGTCTTTGCGGCCGTCGGAAAACTTGCTGTGCATGTGCACATCGCCTTTGTAGGGCCGCAGCGCAAAGAAATCCGGTTTCAGCGAGTAGAGCTTGAAGGTGCCATGCACCACTGGCTTCTTCATGCCGTTGGTGGCATGGGGCGACACCAGGCGCAGCGTGTGCTCGGTCTCGCCGCGGAAATTCACCGTGGCGGTGAGAGTGTCGTCTTTGATCGCGAAGGGTACTTTCTCGAATTGCGCCCAACCAAGGGCACGGCCGTCGGCGCGGAGACCGTCGGCACAGACGTATTGCAGGGTCAGCTCTTCGGATTTGGGCAAGGCCGCCGCGTCGGTGAAAACCATGGTGATCGCTGTCTGCTGATCGGCGGGGACGAATTGCGGCCAGGCGTCTTTCAGCGCGGCTTGCAGGCCCAGGGCCGTAAGTAGAACAACGACAGCGTAGGTGAACACGTCATTCCGAAAACGCATGACAGACTCCCTTGAACAGAAAACAGTGTGGTGAAAGACAGCTACGGCACTCCCGCAGCGCGCTAAAGCATTACGCACGGGAGCGGCGGATTATTGGCATGTTTTTTATCCACAGATTCCGCAGATTGACGCAGAATATGGCGGCATGTCTTGCCGCGCAGCGGCAAGACATGCCGCCGAATAAAAGACGCAAAGGCAATTTTTCCTCACGCGAAGGCGCGAATTCCGTAGCCTCACGGCATCGCCGTGCGGCTGCGGTCGTGGGGGCTTCGGCCGTTATCTGGGGGTTATTTTCCGGTATCGACGCACATGCCGTCCCAGGCGAGGACGTAGCCATGTTCCGCGAGGTATGGTGCGAAGATGGCCTGGTCGGGGCAGAGTGTTCGCGCGAGGTGTGAGCAGAACATCTGGGTATCGGGTTTGAGGAGGCCGTAGTTGCGGAAAACTTTGGTCATGATCTTGAGCATGGCCAGATTGCAGTGTTCGAAGACTCGCCAGTCGTCCTTGTCACCGCAGGTGAGTTCCCAGATAATGAGGTCCAGGCGTTTGGTTTTTAGAAATCCCCAGGTGTCTTTGAGGAGCCAGGCGCCGTCGAGTGCGTAGAACAGCGTTTCCTGCTGGGCGCTTTCGATGTAGAAATGCGCGGCGAGTTCGCCGGCGCGTTCCAGGCGGTGGTTGGCTGGGAGAGCGTGGAACTGCAAGTCGCCGCAGGTGAAGACATCGCCGGGTACGAAAGGCGCCAGGTGGAGATTGTCGGGGATGGCCGGCTGTTGTTTGCTGAGGGCCTTGGCGGCAGCGGCATTGAGGTGCAGCACGAGAGGCTCGGCGGTGGGATCGCGGCGGGCGGCGATGGCCGCGATGACGGGGAAGTCGTAGTGATCGCCGTGGGGATGGCTGATAACGACGTCGCTCAATGCGGTGGGGTCAAGGCGGAATTCGTCCATGGCATCTAGAGCCATGGGGCCGCAATCCAGGAGGACGCGGCCATTGAGGCATTGTGAGCAGAAACGGCGGCCGGTGCCGACTTTGGGGCCGGGGTTGGGCCAGTCGGCGGCGCCCGTGCCGAGAAATTGGAGCTTCATGGCTGACTCCGTGCTGTTGGGTGGTGGATGAAGAAAGGGCGGCGATTGGCGGTCGGGGGACTGCGCCGCGGCAAGCGTAAAACGAAACAAAATTATACCGCGCCACGGCTGTAAATGCAACGGTGCGGTTCAGCGCGCTGTCGCCGGCGGTTGCAGGCAGAGGTTTCGGGGCGCGCCCGCGCAAGACCAGCCGCGGTCCTTGGCGACCGTCGCGAGTTCGTCGAGTTGGTCGCGATGGCCGTCGTGAAAACGGTTTGCCAGGAAGAGCCGGCCATCTTGGGTTATTGTTTTTGCACAGCGGTCGAGGAAGGCCGCGATGTGGGCGGGCTGGTGGAGGAAACGGCCGCCGGCGAGGCCGTTGCAGATGGCGATATCGAAGCGGCCTGGTAAGGAAAAGTCCTCGGCGCGACCGTAGGCGAAGGCCACTGGTAGGTCGCGGGGGAAGTTCCGCAGGGCTTTTTCGCGCTGTGGGTCGTGTGGCAGCCGTCGTGTGCTGGCCATCCACACTTCGAGGTGTTCCGCGCTGATGCCGGTGACGGCCAGGGCGGCCTGTGGCGCAAGCGCGGTCGCGTGCGTGGCGATCTCCAGGGTGTTCAGGCCGACGCCGCAGCCAATGTCGAGAAGGCGCAGGTGCGTGTGCGCTGGCCATTGCCGGAAGATCTCATCGAGGTTGGCGAGTTGCTCGGGGTAGCGGCCGGTGGTGGTGCCGTAGCGTGGCGGGTCCGCTAGCGCGCAGAAGAGCGGCAGCAGCTCGTCGGCAGTCAGGCAGAGCTTGCCAGCGAGGCCGTCCGGCAGCGCGGCCCAGTAATCCGCGATGGATGCGTAGGGCGGCGAGCCTGGCAGGCAGCCACAGCCAGCGGCGCTCTGCAGGACTGCTGGGACCCACGACGCATCGGGGAGGAAGCCTTCGGCGAGGCGGGTGACGCTGGCCAGGTATTCGTCAACGGGCAGGGTGCTTTCATAGCGGCCGCGCAGTTCGGGCGAGATCACCAGTCCGCGCGCCCACCAGGGCGGCTGCACGGATTGGCACCAGCACTGCCAGCGCTCGCCCCACAGGCGGTTGTGGCGCGCCAGCAGCGTGCTGATATCCCGCGCCGGAAAGGGCGCGTGGAAGGGGCAGAAATCTGTGTCTGTTCTGGGGGGCATGATGTGGACAGGGTGGACAGGGTGGACAGGGTGGACAAAGTGGACGGAGTGGACAGGGTGGACAGGGTGGACAGGGTGGACAGGGTGGACAGGGTGGTAGTAAGCCCGCCGCACAGCGGTATCGGGCGGACACATAGGTCCGCCCCAACCTGCGGCTTCGCGTGAGAAAAAAGCTTGCTGCACGGTGGTGCGGAGTGGGCACAACCTTTGCGCCATCCTACGGTTCAAAAAAAACTGCGGCAATCTGCGCCATCTAGATAAAAAAAGCATCTCGCACGGCGGTGCCGTGCGGCGTGTGTTTATCGTCCTTTGTTGCCGGCGCGGCATTCGGCAAGGATTTCGCGTGCGTAGCGGCGGATGAGGAGACTGTCGTCATTGAGGTATGGCCTTAGCAGCGGCATGACGTCGCTGTCGCCGAGTTTCAGGAGAGTCCTGGCGGCGCGGAGGTCAATGGCGAAGCGGAACGAGTCCCATGGTTGGTGCCATTGCACGCCCCAGAGGGGCATGGCGAAAGGTTCTTCCGGCCATTTGGCGAGGAAAGTGCGGATGCCCGTGACGGCGGCGTCGCGGTCGGAGACGCTGGCCAGGGCTTTGAGCAGGGCCAGTACGTCCGCCGAGGTCATGGTGCCGGCCACGAGCGACGCGCTGCCGCCAGCCGAGGGATGGACCAGCGGCGTCCATTCGTCCAGCAGCGCACAGAGATTGGCTGCGGCTGGCGCAGACGGCAGTTCAGCCAAGGCCAGCGCGGCAGTCAGGTAGGGCGGCGGCGCTTTGCGGCCGAAGGCCGGCGCGGTGACCCGGCGCGTGATGACATCCTGCAGGATGTTGCGTACTTCCGGGAGGTCGTGGCCACCCAGGGCAGCCGCGACGGCGGCCGGGAAGCGCGCTGCCGGGGGGCAGTCGGCGAGAAATTGTGACCAGAAGGCGCCTTCGTTGCCGCGGCAGGCGCCGAGTCGCCACATGGCGAGATTGCGTAGCTGGCGGGCGGCCTGGTCATTTTCGTCGGCGACGTTAAGCGCCGCGAGCAATTCAGGTACGGACAGATCGGCGGCTTTGGTGGCCGGTTTGGGCGCCACGCCGCGTTCGGCCAGTTCGACGCGCAGGGCGGCGACGTCCACATCGCCGATGAGCACGCCGTCCTGGAGAGCTTTGGCGGCGGCGACGCCGCAGATTTCGCCGATGACGTGCATATCGTGTTGCATACGCACCATTTGGCTGAGATCGTGGTCAACGGCGAGGGCGCGGCAGGCCACGAGCAGCCCGTCGATGTCGGCGGGCACCATGGCGCCGAAGGGAATTTGGCCGGTGGCGGCATAGTCCCAGAGCCCGCAAAGCATGACGTATCGCCATGCCCAGCGGCTTTCCTCGGCGTAATCCATGGCGTGGTTGTCGTAGTTTGAGCGGCTACTGCAGACGGCGTCGGGCCATTGCTGGCCGTCGAGGACGTCATCGAAGGTCACATTGCTGCGACCGACGATGAAGCGGCTTTCGCGGAGGCCGAGCAGCGGCGACAGCGAGCAGTAATGGCGTTCGTCCGTGAATGGCGCGTGGCGGGCGATGGCGCGGCGGCCGACAAAATGCGCGCGGGAGAATTCTTTGCTGTCGCACGGGTCAGTCCAGCTGACATCGAAGTTATGGTGGTGGACCTTGCCATTTTGCGTCCGTGACGGCGTGTAGCTGTAGGGCTGCGGGAAGTGGTCGCCGGGTCGGCCGAGGGTGGTGGCGGCGCCGGCCGCGGCGGCGACATCGCCGTCGCCGGTGCTGTCGATGGTGGCTTGGCAGGGGAAGAGATGATAGCCGTCATCGGCGGCGCTAAGCAGCGCGCAGACGCGCGCGCCGTCCTTGATGACGCCAAAGACCACGTGGCCTGTAAAGAGCGTGACCTTGCCGGTGGCGCTCAAGGCGTCCTGGAAGACATCGGCTTTTGCCATTGGGTGGAAGCCGCTCCAGGCGTCGGCGAGGTCGCCGGCGCGGCGGGCGGTCTGTTCGTCGAGGGCGTCCTGGCGGCCGCCGGTGAGGCCGTAGTAGTACGAGTGGATGCGGCCGGCGGTGCAGAGGCCGCCGGGGATGGTGCAGGGATCGAGGACGACGACGTCCGCGCCTTTTTCGGCGGCGCTGATGGCCGCGTAGATGCCGGCGGCGCCCCAGCCGGCGACGGCGACTTCCGCGCCCTCATGACAGCTTACGGGCACGGGCGGCAGGGCAATCTCGGGAAGGTCCTGGTCCATATCCGCCTGCAGCTCGGAGCTCTGGAGGGTCTCGCCGGGCAGCGAACTGCGGCGGGGCATGGGCGCTTGGGCGGGGCGCAGAGCCAGCGCGAGTTGGCTGGCGTGGGTGACTTCCTCCATGAGGTCGTCGGAAAGGGGCAGGCAGTACACCCCGTAGAGGGCCAACGCGGGCAGGCGCGTGGGTGCCTCCGCTGCGGCTGTCGGGCCGTGGTAGCTCAGCAGCGGCGCGATGTCCACCAGACTGGCGTGGGCGTAGGCGTCACCGCGGCGGCGCAGGTCGGCCACGGCGTCGGTGAGGATTTTCTGGCTGCGCTGAGCGAGGGCGCTGCGGCTCTCGCCCGTGCTGGCCGGGAGGGCGATGCTCAGCATGGCGTCCTGCGACCAGCAGGTGGGGCGCAGGGTGGCGGTGTTGCCGACGACGCCCCAGCTATCAGGCAAGGCGATGCTCTGCGGCGCATCGATAGCCACGCCGTTGATGTAGGCCACGCGTTGCACGCGGTCAAAGGCGGGCAGGGGCAGCTTGGCCATGCGGTGGCTGAAGGCCCGGCCGGGCGTCGCATCGACGACCAGCGGGGCGGCCATGAGCTGCCGGCCACTCTTGCCCACGACTTCCACGCCGCGCAGCATGCCGGAGGCCGTGCGGATTACGCGCATGGGCAGGATTTTCACAAAGGCGTCAATGCGTGCGGCGGCGACGACCTTGTCGGCGGCCAGCGCGGTGATGACGGGGTCGGCTGGCGCACCAGCGGTTGCGCCCAGCGGGGCGGCCTGCAGGGCGATGGCCTCGCCGACGACGCCGGGAATGGGCTGGTTCCGCCACTCCAGGGTGACTTCGCGCGCCAGAGTCGCTTCCGCCTCGACGATGGCGATGCGCCACGACGGCTCCCGCGCCCGCAGCGCCAGCGCGGCGGCCAGGCCGCTGAGGCCGCCGCTGAGAATGAGCGCGTCGCCATGCCAGAGTTCGGTTGCGGGCCGTTCACTGAGGTAGATTGTCGTGGGCTGTTGCATCGGTGGGCTCCTGTGGGGCGTCTATGCGCTCGTTATATGTGGCGTTGTGTCGAACGGTGTCGTGTCGTGCGGGTGCCGTGTTTATTTGGCGGCGCGGGCGCGTTTGGCGGCGGCGATGAAGCCGGGGCGGGCCTGGTCGATGAAGCGTTCATCGACGCAGAGGGCGAGGCGGAAGTAGCCGGGGTAGCCGAAGCCGCTGCCGGGGACGGCGAGGATGCGTTCTTCGGTGAGCATGGCTACGAATTCGGTGTCGGTGACATTGCCGGGTACCTTGGGGAAGAAGTAGAAGGTGCCGGCGGGGAGCGTGTAGTCGATGCCGGCGTCGCTGAGGACGCTGGCCATTTTCTGGCGGCGGCGGACGTAGGCGCTGGCGTCGGCCTGGGTGCCCAGTGCGGCCAGCATCAGGCGCTGGCCGATGCAGGGTGCGTTGACGTAGCCGAGGATGCGGTTGGTCAGGGTCAGCGCGGCCATGAGCTGCTGGACGCCGGGCATGGTCGGGTTAGTGGCAATGTAGCCCACCCGCTCGCCGGCCAACGCCAGGTTTTTGGAGAAGGAGCCGATGACCAGCGAGTACGGGTAGAGCGGCAGGATTGCCGGTACGTCTATGCCGTCGAAGGCCAGGAAGCGGTAGGGCTCGTCCGAAAGCAGGTAGATGGGCCGGCCGTATTTTGCGGTGGCGCGGTTGAGGATAGCGCTGAGCTGCTGCAGTTCGTCGGCGCTGTAGACGGCGCCGCTGGGGTTGTTGGGCGAATTGACCAGCATGACGCGGGTCTTGTCGTTGATGGCGGCTTCCAGGCCGGCCAGATCAAGGCGGAAGTCGCCTGGCGTGGACTTTACTGGTTTGAGTACGCCGCCGTAGTTGCCCGCGTAGAAGCCGTATTCGACGAAATAGGGCGCGGGGCAGACGACTTCGTCGCCGGCTTCAAGCACGGCGCGGAAGAAGGCGTTGATGCCGCCGGCGGCGCCGCAGGTGATGATGACGTGTTCGGACTGCAAGGGCATCTGCTGTTCGCGGGCGAGGTACTCGGCGAGTTTTTCGCGGACATCAGGGTAGCCGGCGTTGGGCATGTAGCCGAGACCGCCGGGCCGTTCGACTTGGCCGACCAGATCGCGCAGGCCGTTGACGATGGCTGGCGGCGGCACGAGGTCGGGATTGCCCAGGCTGAAGTCGCACACGGCGTCGGCGCCGTATTTCTTGCGCAGTTCAATAGCTGCTTCGAACATGCGGCGGATCATCGACGAGTTGGCCAGGAAGTTTTCTATCTGTGGGGTTACCATCTGCATGGGCTTGTCGTCTCCTTGTGGCTGTGCGGGTTGGCGGCCCGGTTTCACGCCGGAGCGCGGAGCGCGCGCGGAGCGCTAGTGGGCCATTGACTTGTCATCTTGAGCTTGTAGGGGAGTGTTATGTGGTTCGTCGGGGCTTATTTGGGAAAGACCAGGTCACTATAATGCTGGGAGTCATCGAGGATGCCGGCGCTGCGGTCATAAAATTCTGGTGTAAGTTCGAAGCAGCCGTTTTTGACGCTGGTCCAGGGGGCGCCAGCGGCCGGGTGGAACTGCTGCAGTTCGGCCCAGCGGCGGTAGTTCTGGTGGCCGTTGGTTTCAACGACGCCGATGGTCATGCCGGGCAGTGGCGGCAGCCGGGCGGCGACACTTTTGTTCCAGTCGACCTGGATGGGGCCGACGGTCAGGTCGGCGCAGAACATGGGCACCTTGGCCTTGGCGGCCACCTCGGCGATGCGCAGGGTCATGCTGAGGGTCTTGGCGATGGGTTTGAGGGCGATGGCGCCGTAGCCGAGGGCGATGCGCTCGGCGACATCGTGGTCGCAATGCGCGCTTTCGTCCGCCGCAATGCGTACGCCGAGGTCGCTGACATCGACTCGGTACTCTTCCGGGAAGGGTTCTTCTACGATGGCGATCTGTTCCAAGGCACCGATGGCGGCGCAGTGGTCGAGGAGGCGGCGGAGGCGGTCCTTGCTGTCATAACGGCCATTGGCATCGAAGTAGTAGGGGATTTTGCCGTTGGCGGTGTAGGGCGTGCCGCGTTTGCCGATGGCCTCGTGGATGGCCGCGATGCGCGCCATGTCCCAGCGCAGCATCTTCTCGCGGTCGCCGTCGTGGTCGGGGTCCGAGCCGATTTTGACTTTCAGGAAGAAATAGCCTTCTTCGACGTGGCGGACGACGTCGTCGATGGGAATGCCGTAGGCCATGAGGGGAATGCAGGCGACGCGGTCATGGTGCTGTGCGAGGATGGGGCGGTAGCGGGCCGGGATCATGTCGTCAAAACTGCTGATGCCATTTTCGCGGGCGTAGAGGAGCCAGGCGGCGGCATCGACGCCGACGAGGGCATTGAGGGCGAACGTCTGGCGCAGGTCGGGCTTGCCGGTGATGGCCTTGCCGTAGTCCCAAGTGGGCTTGAGGAGTGCGTCGAGCAGCTCGAAGGGCGTGCTGAAACGCATGCCTTTGGCGCGCTGGATGGCGAATTCGGTCATGGCGAACATCAGGCTGTTGCCGGCGGCTTCGGTGTGGTGGCTGAAGACATCGGCGTCCGACCACAGCACGCTTTGGGAATTGAGGCCGATGGCGCGGCGACCGCTGGCGCTTTCCAGGCCGGCGACGCTCTGCCAGATCTCCCGCATGTAGCCGCCTTTGAAACCGAAGGGCCGCTGCAGCGCTTCGCGTTCAAAATTGGCGCCGACCGTGCTGATGCTGATGTTTGTGCTCATGATCCTGTCTTTCTCGGTTGGGGAGAGGGCGCTACCAGCGGCGTTGCAGCCGTAGGTGTTAGCCAAGGCGTTCGGCGAGGGCGTCCAGGGCGGGGCGCATCAAATCGAGGCAGCGCGCGTGGCCGCCGACGTCATTTTCCTTCGGGTCGAAGATCTGGCGATCGGAGTTGATGATGCTTAGCAAGGTGCGGAGTTTGCGGGAGACGGTCGGGATTTTCTTTTCGACGGCGGCGAGCTGGTCACTGGTCATGCAGACGATGAGACTGGCGCAGTTGGCCTGTTTGGGCGTGAGTTGGCGGACGCCGAGTTGGAGTGGTTCCAAGCCGATGTTGGCCAAGGCGTCGACGGCGCCGCGGTCGACCATTTCCTGTCGGCGAGTGTGGATGCCGGCGGATTCGACGCCGACGCCGGTGACGCCGATTTCTGCGAGTCGCCGTTGGAAATAGGCTGCGGCCATGGGGCTGCGGCGGCGGTTGGTGCCGCAGACGAATAAAATGATTGTGTTTGCCATAGGTCCTTTGTACTCATTCATTGTGTGCCGCGTGGGGGTGGCTTTTTGGCAGGAGAAACGTAAGGACAACAGCGCGTCAGCCGCAGTGCTGAGCCTGTTGTCCTCGGTTGCCGCCGGTGCGGCATGGGATATCACGTTGCTGGTAGCGGCTCAGTTGCCGATATCAATATAACCGCCGCGAGTCTTGGCGTCGGTGTATTGGCCGAAGGAAATGTTCGTGCGCTTGCCTTTCCACTCTTTACGGCGGTCGACATGGCCGTCCATGCAGAGGATATTGAGCATTTCGTCGGCGTGGTTGAGGAAGCCGATGGTCTGCGAGGACCAGAAGACGGCTTCGGAGGTCGAGCCCGAACTGCCAATGGACGCGCCTTTGAATCGGTTTTTTTCTTGGTCTGACTGGCTCGGGTAGAAGCGGAGATTGGCGGCGACGGAGTCGACTTCGGTGACGACCAGGTAGCGGCTGGGCTCGGGGTAGTCGCTGATTTTGTGGTAGGTCGGCGTGTCCTTGACTTGCGGCAGGGTGAGGCAGTAAGGCACGGCGTAGCTGCGCTGCTGGGCGCTGCCGGCGTCGGCGCGGTTGGGCTCGTCCGGACAACGGAAGGGGGTGTTCTGATGCTTGGCGGCAGAGGACTTGGTGATGCCCATGTAGCTGTTGGCAAAGACGTAGTCCCAGTGGTAGTTGGCTGTATAGAGGTGGATGCCGTAGACCTTGTTGTTGTCCACCGGCGGCAGCAAATAGTCGTCAAAATCACTGACGTACATCAGGGCGGCGGTGCCGATCTGCTTGAGGTTATTTACGCAGGTGATGGCCCGGGCCTTGCTGCGGGCCTTGGAGAGCGCCGGCAGCAGCATCGCCGCGAGAATCGCGATGATCGCGATCACCACCAGCAACTCGATGAGGGTAAAGCATTTTTTCCGCAAGGTCATGAGCACATTCCTTTTCTATTTCACTGGTTCCAGAATAAGGTCGTCAAGCCATAGACGGCCCTCATTGCCATTCAGGCCGGCCTGAATGGATAATCCCGTGACATTTTCCGGCGCGGTCCATTCTACTACAAAATGCTGCCAGGCAAAAGACCCCATGGGCATTTTTACTTCGCCGTAGCGAGTGATGTTGCGGCCGTCGTCCTGTCGTAGTTGGGCGGCGAAGCGCAGGACGGCGCCCATCCAGGCGTCGGGGCCGGGGCGGATGTCTTCGCCGCGGGCCCAGCAGCTGAGGCGCCAGGTCGTGCCGGGCTTGAAGGTGTTGACGGACAGCGTCTGGGTGAACAGGCGGTATTGGCCCGAGGCGCCGACGATGGCGGCGGCGGCGGCGCCGCTGTGGACGGTATCGGCGGTGACGCTGCCGCCGGTGGGCACGCTCCAGGTGCTGGCGCGGCTTTGCAGTTGTACCAGCCGCCGGTACCAGTAGTTGAGCGAGCCATGCTCGAAGCTGGGGTCGCTGAGTAAGCCGTTACTGCTGGCATTGAGTGCGGGCAGTGCCAGCGTGGCCAGTGGCTGGGTGGTGGGGGCTGGCGTGGCGTCGCTGGGGGCGATCCAGGCGCTGGCGCGGCGCCATTGGCCGATGTGGTCATGGGCGGCGTCGCCGTCATGCCAGGCGAGGTACAGGGCCTGGCCGTGGATGAAGAGATTCTCGGGCTGGGGGCCGTCCCAGCGCATCTGCGTGTAGCGCAGGCGCGCGGCGCCGCTGTTGTCGCGCAGGACAATGGTGTCGGGCAGCGGCGCGTTGGCGATGAGTTTGGTTTCGGCCTCGCGATTTTTGCTGGCATTGCCGATGGCCACGCGTTGGCCGTCGCGGAGGAATTCGACGCTGGCGCAGTTGTTGAGCTGCTGTTGCATGGCGACGAATACCCGCTTGCCCTGCGAGGCGTTTCTGGGTCGGGCGGCCCAGGCGAAGCCGAAGCCAGTGCCGGCGCCCAGCGTGTATTCGGTGACATAATCGATGGGGAGGCGCATGAGGTCGAAGCGGCCGCGGCCGCGCATGGTGCCGCTGAAGGCCAGGTGGAGGGTGCCGTCGGGGTCGCGGGTGAAGCGGGCGAAGGTTTCCACGTCATCGAGGGCCTGGAAGCGGGTGCCTTCCTCGGCGTAGCCGGCGTCGGTGTAAAGCTGGTAGGCGCCGGAGAGCTTTTGCCACTTGCCATCGGCACTGCGGACTTCATGGCTGCTGACGATGCCGCTGTTGCTGATGAGCAGGCGCAGGGCGCCGTTGTCAAAACACCAGCCGCCGGCCATGGGCTGCAGGCGCGGGTCGCTCGTGCCGGAGGGTGCGGCCGTCGCTGGCGGGGTGGCCTGGCGTAGGGTGAAGGTGAAGCTGCGGACGGCGTTACCGATGGCGTCATCGCCGATGCCCCAGCGCATGAAGACGTGGGGCGCGTGGTCGTCGCCGACGCGGTCGAGGATGCTGGCCAGTGCGGGCTGCGCGTCGGGCGCGAAGGCCAGTTCCAGGCTGCCGTTGGCGGTACGGAAGGCCAGCCGCGCTTCGTTGGCGCTGAAACCGAAGGGATTCTGGAGGCTGTTCCACAGCACATTGCCGCCCTGGAGGTGGTGATAGATATTGCGCACGACGCCGTCGAAATGCGGGTGGCGGGTGCGGAAGCGGTCTTCCCAGACGCCGGCGGCGGCCTGTGCCAGCCAGTCGCAGGGTTCGTCTGCCGCGATGGGCAGGCGCAGCAGGAGGCCGCTGGGCTCCCTCATGCCGGCGGGTGCGCTGGCCGTGATCTGCAGGGAGCCGTCGGCGAGGCGTTTTTGCGTGACGGTCCACGTGTGGTCTTGGACGCGGTGGCGGACTTCGCCGGCGGCGTTGAGCGCGTCATTGAGCTCGTGATGTTTGCCGATGCTGTCGATCAGGCGGAGATTGAAGGGGAGCAGGCGTGGCGCGGCGGTCAGCGTTGTCGCCGGCATGGGCGGCTGTTCGAGGCTGCCCAGGCGGAGCATGGCCATGCCGAAGGGCGGTAGGCGCAGGTCGGTTTCCAACGCCTGGCCATCGGCTGATGGCCGCAGGGCGAGAACCTGGCCGCTCCACAGATCGCGGCAGCTCTTCTCCTGCTGCAGCGCTGCCGGCAGGGCCGACAGGGGCAGTGAAATGACGCCTGCGGTCTCCACGGGATTGAAATTGACCAGGGCGACGCTGGCGCGCCAGCCGCCGCGTTTTTCCCAAGCAAACGCGCCGCTGGGTTGTGCGGGCAGTTCGGCCTGGCGCAGACAGGCAAAGACACCGGCGGGTGTCGTCACCGCCAGGTAATCGACGGTGGTCGTGTCCTGTTCGTAGAGGCCATTGCGCAGGGCGAAGATTTTTTTGATGACGGGGCCGTGGCCGTCTTCGCCGTCTTGGTAGAGCATGGGCATGCCTTTGATCCAGGCGGTGACGGCGAGTGCCGCGCGCATGGGGGCAGGGCCGTACTGCAGTTCGGCGCGGAGACTGTCGTGGCTTTCGATATGGCGCAGGGAGACCAGATCCGGCACGTTGCTGTACTGCTGTTCGTGCAGCCAGCGGCGGAGATTGGTGCCGAATTGCGTGGGGTCGGTCGCGCGCATGGCTGGGAAGATCGAGTAGCACATGGCGAAATCATAAATGGCGTCGCTGACCACCCCGAAAAGGCCGCCGCCGACTTCGGCGAGGGTGCTGCCTTCGGCCTGGAGTTCGCGGACGCCTTCGCGGATGGCGCGTTGCATGGCCAGGCCGCCCTGGCTGCGGGCCATGCTGGCGCGGGCGTAGGGTATGGCTGGATTCCAATTGGGGATCTTGCTGCCGCTACAGGCGTCGATGCGGTAGCCGTCGATACCGTAGTCGCGGACGTAATGGCGGGCGACGCCCTTCATGTAGTCGACCCACGATGGCCAGTTGAAGTCGAAGCACCAGTAACCCAGGGTGGAGCCGTCTTCGTCTTGGACGAGCCATTCGGGGTGTTCGATGGCGCGGGGGTAGGTATTTGAGCCGCCGTGGGGAACGATGTCCTGCCAGACGCGCAGGTCGAGGGCTTTGGCGGCGCGGACCAGCTGGCGGTATTCGTCGCCAGTGCCGATGCCGTCCATGAATTTGTAGTAATCGCGGGGGTGATAGGGGCTGATATCTTCCACGGGCAGTATCCACAGGGCGTTGCAGCCCAGGTCGGCCATGCGTGGCAGTTGCGCGGTGCTGGGTGCAAAGCCGCCCCAATCTTTCCAGTTGCTGCCGATGCTGCCGCCGGGATGGAAGGAGTACAGGGTGACGCGGGGGACCCACGACGGCCGGTCGGGGGGGACGATCTGGCCGCGGTCGCGAAACCACTCGGGGAGGCGGCGCAGGGCTGTTTCGGCGTCGTTGTCCTGCAGCCACAGCCAGAAATCGCCCAAGTGCTGCGGCACGCCGGGCTGGACATGGCCGGAAATGCCGCTTTGCATGTTGATGTCCAGGGCGCCGGCCTGCTCGGCCACCAGCGTGTGGCCGGTATCCGCGTGAGGCACGAGTTCGTCTGCCAGCCAGACGAGCGACAGCGTCGGTGACAGCTCCACCAGCGTTGGCCAGGGACTGCGGCCATTGCCTTGGCGATAGCCCGGCGTCAGGTCCGCAGCCAGGCGGCGGCGCGGCGGAAAATCGCCCGGCTGAAAATACCATCCCGGTGCCGCAAAGGGCAGCGATGGCGTTTTGAGTGCGAAGCCGCGGATTTTGCTGGCGGCTGGGCCGTCCCAGATGATGTCTACTGCGCGCTTGAGCTGGCCCTTGGCGGGAAGGAGCTCGTAGTGGCAGATGACCCGCCAGGCGCCCAGGCGCTGCTCGGTGCGTAGGCGGTTGGGGCCGTCGTCAATCACCGCCAGCAGTTCGGGGGTGGCAGCGCCTGACGCGAGCCAGCTCTGGTCGTCCTGCTTGATATCAAAGCCGGCGCCGTCTTGGCCCCGGGCGATTTCGCGACCCTGGTACCACAGTGCCGTCCAGGCGCCGCTGCGGGTGTCAATGCCGATTGCCAGGCGCTCGTCGCCGAAGCGCCGCTCAGTCGCGGCAGGCGCCGCCGCTGGTTGGGCATGGCCTGCGGCGGCACACAGAAAACAGGCAGCCAAAAGACCCATCGTTCGTGACATCATACCCTGCAGCTCCTTTACTTGTTTTTGCCTTGCGTCGACGCAATTGTGTAAGAAAACGTACGATATAGCGGAAAACTGGGAAGACTATTTGTTTTTTTCCCGGGCGGGGGAAGTTTGCCGGAGGCGGGGGGCTGGGAACGAATGGGATGTAGGGGACGTAGGGGACGTAGGGGACGTAGGGGCTGTCGCGGGATCATCTGGAGGGGGGCTAGCTCAGGTAGAGCAGCCAGGCGGCGAGGAGGGACAGGACGCCTAGGATGATTACGGGCACGCAGTTGATCATGATGATGCGCGCTTCTTGGCCGGCGGCATTGACGGTGGCGCAGGCTGCGACCACGCCGCTCAGTCGGATCATACAGCCCAGGCCACCGCCGACATTCTGCAGCGCGGCCAGCAGCGACTCTGACATGCCCAGCAGGTGAGCCGTATCGAACTGAATGGAAATAAAGAGGATATTCGATACTGTGCAGGACCCCGACAGGAAAGTTCCGAGCATGCCGATAAAGGGCGAGCCGACAATGAAGGCGCGGCCCATGAGGTCCGACGCGCCTTTGGCGATTGTCGCCAGCATATCCGGCGCGCCGGCGCCATTGACGTCGGAAAAGATCATGACTTGCACCATGGCGACGCTGGCCGCGATGGCGATGGCGGCGCCGCGTACTTGCTTTTCGGAGCACTGAACGAGCAGCCAAAGGGTTCTGATGCGCATGCCGAAGAGCAGTGCGGCGACCAGCGCCACGGCCATGAAAGGGAGTATGCCCGGATTGTTCAGGGCTGACCAGCGGAAGGTCGTGCCAGCCACTCCGAACAGCGGCGGCAAGTCCACGCGCAATACCTGGCTCAACAGCGCTTTGCAGGGCAGCATGGGCAGGCGGGTGAGCATCAGCGTGAGCGCAATCAACGCGTAGGGCAGCCAGGCTTTCCACTCGGGCATCGGCGGTGCGGATTTTACGCTGGCGTGGGCAGGCGAGGAGTTGTCGTTCTCTGCTGTTTGTTCCTCATTCTTCGCGCTTGCGGCGTTTTCGTTGTTTGGGAAGTCCCATACTCGCCGCGGGACCATCAGGCCGAGCTTGACGCAGCCGATGACCAGCGGCAAGGCCACGACCGCGCCGATCATCGACGGCAGTTCTGGTCCGAACCACAGTGCGGCATAGCGCCAGGGAATGACGTAGGCCAGGCCCGAAAACAGGCATAGCGGCGTGATTTCCAGCAGCGACCGTCGCCAATGCCGATCGCCAGCCAGGAGCAGCATGGTGGCCACTGCGATCAGTGGCAGGAAGGTTCCCGAGAGGGCGAAGATGCCGGTCAGTTGTTCCAGCACGTCACCCGCAAAGACATCGTGGGCCATGCCGATGCGGTCGAGATTGTGTTCGAGGGTGCTGAAGCCGGTGAGCACGGGTATGCCCACTGCGCCAAAGGGCACCGGCAGGGTGTTGCAGATCAGCGCGACGACCACCGCCGTCACGGCCGGAAAACCCAGGCCGACCAGTAATGGCGCGGCTAGCGCCGGCGCCGCGCCAAAACCCGACGCACCTTCGATGAAGGCGCTGAACAGCCAGGCGATGATGATCACTTGGATGCGGCGGTCACGGGAGATGTGCGCAAAGGTACGGTTTATCGTCAGTACTGCGCGGCTGCGGTCGAGGATATTCAGCAGCAACACCGCGCCAAAAATGATCAGGATGATGTCGATGCCTTTCAGCAATCCGAACAAGGACGCCGCCATGATCCGCAGCAGCGACATCCGCCACACTGCCAGGCCAAGGACGCAGGTGCCCAGCCAGGACCAGGCCAGCGCCTTCCCCGGCGCGACCCGCCACAGCGTCATCAGCAGCAGGGGCGCCGCTATCGGTAATAATGCTAGAAAGATGTACATGTCAGCCGGTGAACAGAGAGAATTAGTTGGCGGGCATGGTAGCGTTTGGTGCGAAGGGGATAATGCCGAGGTCGTGGTCGAGGCGGGCGTTGGTGGGCATAGCGAGGCCGTCGCTGCGGCCGTGGCGGAGGTAATGCCAGGCGAGACCGGCGACCATGGCGGCGTTGTCGGTGCAGTATTTGGGTGGGGCGAGCACGAGTTTGCGGCCGATGCGGCCGGCTTCCTGACTGAGTTTTTCGCGCAGGTAGCTATTGCAGGCGACGCCGCCGCAGACGCAGATGACGGGCGTGTTGAAGTGTAGGGCGGCATCGCCGGCCTTGGTGACGAGCACGCCCATGACGGCTGCCTGGTAGCTGGCGACGACGTCGGCGAGTTCCTGATCGCTGAGACTGCGGTCTTTGACTGCGTAGAGCATGGCGGTTTTGACGCCGCTGAAGCTGAAATCGAAACGGTGTTCGGGTTTGACGGCCTTGCCGGCGGCGCCGGTGAGGCCGCGTGGGAAGTCGTAGGCGCTGGTGTTGCCGGTTTTGGCGATGCGGTCGATGACGGGTCCACCGGGGTAGCCGAGGCCGAGGATTTTGGCGGCTTTGTCGAGGGCTTCGCCGGCGGCGTCATCGAGGGTGCTGCCGACGATGCGGGCGTGACCATCGGGCTGGATGACGACGATGGCGGTGTGGCCGCCGGAGACGACCAGGGCGAGGATGGGGAAGTTGGCGGCGTCGGCGAGGAGTTCGGGCTGGCCGATGAAGGCGCCGTAGATGTGGGCGATGAAGTGGTTGATGCCGACCAGCGGGATGTCCTTGGCGGCGGCGAGGCCCTTGGCGTAGGCGTTGCCGACCAGTAGCGCCGGGATCAGCCCGGGATTGCTGGTGACGGCGACGCCCTCAATTTGGTCGATGCTGATCGCGGCCTTGGCGAGGGCCGTGTCGACCACGGGCGAGATATTGCGGAGGTGTTCGCGGGCGGCGAGTTCGGGGATGACGCCGCCATAGCCGGCGTGGAGCTGGACCTGCGAAGAGATGGTGCTGGCCAGGACGTCGTGGCCGTCGCGGACGATGGCGGCGGCCGTTTCGTCGCAACTGCTTTCAATGCCGAGTATGATCATGATGGTGCCTGTTGTTGTTGCTGGTGCTGGGCGGTGATGAAATAAGAGTCTGAGCGGAAAGGTCGTGCTGACCGGCGGGGCGGCAGCGAGGTTGCCGGCTACGACTTGTCCAGGCGTGCTTTAAGTGCTTGTGCGAGATCGAGCGTGGACTTGGCGTGGAGGAGCTCGGCCAGGCCGGTGGTGGCGGCGAACGCGGCCGGGGCGTCGCCGCGGCCGTGACTGCCGCGGGGCTTACTGGCGTCGCTGCTGCTGCGCAAGAAGGGAATGTCCCAGAAGAGCTCGCAGGGATCGAAGCCGATTTTGTTGTGGATATCGACGTGGGTGGCGTAGTCGGGCGCTTCGGCGGGGTCAGTCCACCACGGGTAGGCGAACCACGCGTCGGCTTGGGCGGTGAGGACGAGGTCGCCGGCGTTGGGGTGGTCCAGGCCGGCTTCGGCGGCGATTTGGACGCGCTCGACGCCGGGGAGCGCCGCGAGGGCGGCGCGGGCGGCGGGCAAGTCGGCGGGGGCGTCAACGAAGACATGGGCGACTTGGTGGTCGGTCATCGCGAAAGCGCGGGAGTCATAGAGATTGGGGTAGCTCATGCGGCCGACCTGCCGGCAGCAGAAAAGCCCGGCGTCGCGGAGGGCGCGGTTGGGGAAGACCGGCCGGCTGACGGCGGTGATGGCGTAGTCGCCCCAGATGAGCAGCTCGTAGCCGCAGCGGCGGGCGGTGTCGCCGAGGCGCTGCAGGCATTCGGCCAGGACGGTGATGGCGGCCGCGCTGGCCGGGTGCGCCGGGCCGAATTTCTGCAAGGCGTAGTCGAGGTGTGGCAGGTAGCTGAAGATGAGTTCGGGCGCGTGGCGCTGCATGAGTGCGGCGGTGACGTCGGCGATCCAGCGGCTGGACTGGCTGTTGGCGGTGGGGCCCCAGTAATGGCGAAGGCGGAAAGGGCGGCCCACGGCGTGCGTGAGTTCGGCGGCGAGCTCGTCGGGCCGGCTTTGACAGGCGTCGATCATGCCGCCGTGGTGTTTATGGATAGGCGCCGGCGAGAGGATGAAGTCGGCGTCTTCGCCGAGGCTCTGCTGGTAGCAGATCATGGCGACGCGGCGGCCAGCGCGGCGGGCATTGGCCCAGAGTCTGTCGCCGTCAATCATGCGGGCGGACTGATTCCAGAAATCGACGCGGCGGCTTTGGCGATTGAAGAAGCCATTGGCGACGACGCCGTGCTCGCGTGGTGCAGTCGCGCAGCGGATGGTGGCCTGGGCGCAGCAGGTGACGGCCGGGAAGACTGGGCTGAGTGGCTGGAAGGTCATGCCGGTGGCCCGGCTGAGGACGCCGTCCTGCCTGGCAAGGTCGTAGCCGAGGGCGGCGCATTGGATGACGAGTATTTTCGGCGTCGTGGGCATGGTAGGTGTGGCGGTGCTTGGCCGGGCGCCCGGTGGGCGATGCCAGTGACGCCGTGGCGCGGTTCAGCTGATGGAAATGCGGCGGCCGAGGACGGACGAGAAGACCAGGCCGGTGAGGACGATGATGGCCAGGGACTGCGCGCCTTCCGTGCCGTAGAGGGCAATCCACCCGGCCTGCCAGGGGATGAGCGCGCGGATGGACAGACCGATGGCGGCGCGCATGCGTTCCGGGCGCGTCGTGCGGTTATGTAGCGCGGCGGCGAGGCCAAAAGTGACGATGAGCGCCATGACCAGGCAAACAAAGCTCAGCCAGCTGTCGGTGGAGTAGCTGTCTCCGGGCAGGAAAGGCAGGCTGACCAGCGCGCCGATGGCGAACGACAAGGGCAGGTAGTAGACGTTGGCGTGCGGTATTTGCACCCGGTTTTCGCCGTCCGCCAGCCAGGTGACCGTGGTGATATAGATGGTTTCGGCAATGACCAGCGGGAAGAGGCCAAAGGGAAAGCCAACGCAGGCAGCGCCGAGAAGGACGTTGGCGCCACGGCAGAGGCCCATGCACAGTGAGCCGGGACCGAGTGTTTTCTTGAGGCGGACATTGTAGGCGGTGACCAGCGCGAGGATGAATAGCGCGACGAAGAAGGGCCAGCGGCCGAGCAGCAAGGCGAAGAAGAGGGCCACGGCGGCGCAGACCAGCGCGCCAAGCGCGGCGGCGGCCGGCGTGATCTGTTTGCTGGGGAGGGGCCGTTCGGGGCGATGGCGGCTGTCTTCGGTCAGATCGCACCAGTCATTCTGGATGGTGCCAAAGGCGTAGAGGAACACCGAGCTGATGGCTACGGCGATTAGGCGCCAGGGGTTGATGCCGCTGCCAAGCAGCAGGGCGGCCAGCAAAAAACCGGCGAGGGGATCGCCGAAGACAGTAAAGAGATTGGCGACGCGAACCAGCCGTGACCAGGGCAGGAGGGTCTGCTGGACAAAGAGCGCCCATGGGGTCTGCGGTGGCGCGGTGCGGCGGGGACTGCGAATGGTCGGTTGGTAGGTCATGCCTGTTGTTCTTCCTTGAGTGCTGACTCGCCGCTTTTCCACAATTCGGCGACGACACGCCAGTTAGACAACGATGTGAAGGACACAGTTTCCACACTGAGGAGCGTGAAATCCGCCAGATCGAGGCCGTGGAGTATTTTAATCAGCTCCGGGTCATTTTGAAAGCTCGAATCGACGACATTGCCGCGGCGGAAGACCACCCGGTAGGCATTTTCGGCGGGTGGCTGCAAGACGCGGATAGCCAGGGGGGCTTTGGACGGGGGAGGGCCTGCGGTGTTCGCAGGCGCGGCATCATCATGGGCGGCGGGGAGTTGCCGGCTTGCCTTGCGGTTCTTGGTCTTGCGCAGCGATGGCAGGGGGGGCGGGTCAGGGAAGGGATAGTCCACCATGCCCAAGAGGCGGCGAATGCCTTCCTCGCAGGACCACACCTTGACAAACTCGCTCTCGCGCTGGCGGAGGAGGTCAATGATGCTGATGTCGGTGGGTATCTTCATGACGGGATTCGATCGTAAACGCCGGGACAGTTGGTGATGCGGCTAAACTGCAGTCGGGGATTCGCTACGGGGCGGGCGCCGTTATTTGGCGTCGCCGGGTTTGGGCTTGGCGGCGTCGCTGGTGGGCGCCGGTGCTGGGGTGGCGGGCTTGTGTGGCGCGGGCGCGGCGGCAGGCTTTTTGGCGGAGGCTTTGGCGCTGCTGCTGAAGCCGGCGACGGGGTAGGGCGGGTCGGGGAAGATGAAGACGCCGGGTTCGCCCATGACGGTCTCGACCTGCGCTTCGAGTTCGGCGATGCGGCGGTAGGCCTCGTCGCGTTCGGCCAGGAGTCCGTCGACTTTCACGCGGGCTTCGTAGGCGGCCTTGATGGTCTCCGCGTCGGCGCGCATGACGATTTCGACAAAGCTCAGGGGTTCCGTTGAAACCGGTTTTTTAGCCATGTTGTTCTCCTTTTGGTCTTGGTGCCAGAGATGCGGTATATAAGAGGATGCGTGATGTCAAAATGGGGTTGTCAGCCGTCGCCGGTGACTTTGCGGATGAGGCGTTTGAGGATGCCGCCGGCGCTGGCTGGCGCTGTGGCGTCGTCGTTAGCGGCTGGGGCGCTGTCTTCGGGGGTGCTGAGGTGTCGCGCCATGACCCGCTGGCGGGCGGCGTCGGCGCGCTGCTGCAGAGCGTCATAAGCGGCGTCCTGGACCTCGTCGTCGTTGTCGAGGACGAGGTGCTGGAGGATTGCTTCGGGCGCGTCGGGGTGCCTGGCGATGGCAAGGCGGACGGCGCTGGCGGTATCCTGGCTGAGTTTGGCGATGATGGCGACGGGCAGTTGCCGGGATTGTGCGGCGAGTGCGCGCAGGGTGGGCAGCGGATGATCGGCGAGGCGCTTCGCGATGAGCGCGCTCATGCCGTGACAGGGGATGCCGCGGAAGGCGAGATGGTAGAGGGTGTCGTCATCGGCGTACTGCAGGATGATGGCGATGAGCTCGTCGTTCAGGTTGGGGCGGGCGGCGAGGAGCTTGAGCGCGAGCTGGTCGTGAGTTTCGGCCAGGACGGCGATGGCCGCCGGCGGCGACGCCGGGTTCTGCAGCAGGGCAAGAATGATCTCGGGATTGCCATAGCTGATGAGCTTGAGCGCGGCGTCGTGGCTGAGGCGGGGATGGCGGGCCAGTTGCATGCGCACGGCGTGTTCCGGGTCATTGGCGAGAATCTGCTGGACGATGGCCGGCAATTCTTCCTGCCGGCAGACCAGCGAGCGCACGGCGATGTCCTGGTGTCGGGCGAAGCCGAGCATTTCGTCGGCGCTGAGGTTTTTGCGGGGTATAGCCTGGAGCTGCACCTCGGGATGCGTGCTCAGACAGAGCGATTCGAGGACGGGGTCGGGGAGTTGTTTGCGGGCCAGCAGGACCAGCTGGGGGAAGAGCTCGTCGGTGTCGGCCCATTGCAATTGGATGTCGGCGCTGATGCGGGGGGCGAGGAGGGCTTTGGCCTGGACGGTGACATCGCGGTCGTCGCAGAGGGCTTTATAGATCTCGTTGTCCAACCGGGGCGATTTGAGGAGGCTGGCGCGGACGAAGGGCACCGGGTCGTCGCTGAGGATGGTCTGCACGCGTGGTGTGATGGCGCTGTTTTCGGCCAGGGTGGCGCGGACATTGGCATCGGGGTCTTCGCTGAGGATGAGCGCGGTCTGGGGGCTGATGGCCTTGCCGGTGGCGACGGCGCAGCGCACTTCGGAGCGTTCATGGCGCGCCAGCTGCTGCAGGATGGTCTTGGGGGTGCGCTGGTTTTCCGCCAAAGCCGCCAGCACTTCGATGCTACTGGTTTTGGCGAAGAGCTCTTCGAGGACGCGGCTGGGCGTGTCGAGGTAGCCCGCGAGGAAACGCTGCACGTCGTACGTAGCGTGGTCGGAAGCTAGTTCGCGGATGAGCTGCACCGGGATCGTGCCTGGCCGGAATGCCTTGAGGGCGGCCGTCGGGTCTGCAAGTATCTGTGCCAGCAGGGTCGCTTTGTTGATGGGTTCGTCCATGTCGTCGTATGTGAAATGAGGTGCAGTCGCTGCCGCCGGCAAAGGCCCGGCCGATGCTCAAGACGGCAGACATAGCAATATAACCCAGCTTTGCCGAGCGGGGGCTCGCGCGAAACAGAATAACAATGTTTTTGGCAAGCGTAGCCGCGAAGGAGCACGGGGGGCAAGGGGGAGGATGGGGGTTGTGTTTTATCGCGGACGGATCGGTTCTGCTGTCTTTTTTCGCGGACGGATCGGACCGATCGGACGGATCGGGTTGGTTGATCGTCTGATCAGTCTGATCAGTCTGATCGGTCTGATCGGTCTGATCGGTCTGATCAACAGTATTTACCTGCGTGGTTTGCCGTGGGTGGTATATTACACTTTTTCTGGTGATCAGGGTGGGCGGTAATTCGCTCGGGGGAACGATTGCGAACGCGAGGACGAGGACGTTGCAGAAGGACGACAAGCTTAGTTTTGGTGCAGTCGCGGCCAGGGAGATCGCGCTGCTTTGGCGTTTTTGTTGTGCTCAGCTGAGCCGGGCCATGCGCGGGACGCTGTGGCAGGCATGGCAGAGTCGGCGGGGGCACTACGCAGCCACGCGTGGAGATGCCAATGGTGCCGGGCAGATGCCTGGCGGCGCTACGGGCGCCCCAAGATTGCTCGGTGGTTCGCGGGGTGCCGGCGACACGAGCCGCGATGGCCATGCCAGCGGGGAAATTGTCGGAGACAACGTGGACGCCTGGAAAGCGCGTGGGGGCGCTGGCGGGACGGCGCCCGCCGGCGCAAATGCTGCTGATGGGGTGTACGCTGGCGGGACGGCGCCCGGAGGCGCAAATGGTGCTGATGGGGCGCTTAGTAATGGCGGCGCGGGGGGAGCGTCCGCTTCGTCGTCGTTGTCGGCCGACGAGCAGTCGGCGGTGATTGACAAACTGACGAATCGTTTTGCGGCGAAGCTCGATGCGCGTGAGCGTCGTCAGCAGCAGCTGCAGCGTCAGCGCGAGCACGACGAGCAGCAGCAGGCACTGATTGATCCGCGAGTGCTGCCGGCGTCGGCCGAGGGGGCGCCCGAGCAACTTGAGCTGGCCTTGGAACAACCGGCCGCAAGCGCGCCGGCAGCGCTTGTATCGCCTGTGGTCATGCCGGCAGCGCGTTTGCATGGCGAGGCTTATTTGTTGCCGCCCTTGGCTTTGCTGGTGACGGAGCAGTCGCCGGTGGCGGTTGACGAGAGTGACATTGCCGAGCAGCGGAAGTTGATCCAGGATTGTCTGGACAGCTTCAACATTGACGCCGATGTGGGCGCGGCGATCTGTGGGCCGCGGGTGACTTTGTACCAGGTGAACGTGGCGCGTGGTGTGCGCGTGGGCATGGTCAGCGCCATTGGCAAGGACTTGTGCATGGCTCTGTCGGCTCAGAGTTTGCGCATCTTGGCGCCGGTGCCGGGGCATGACTATGTGGGCATCGAGGTGCCGAATCGGCGTGCGCAAGTCATCCGCTGTGGTGGGGTACTTTTCGGTCCGGCCTGGGGACAGGCGAAAGGATTCCTGCCGGTGATCATGGGGCGGAATATCCAGGGCGAGGATGTCTTTTTGGATTTGAGCAAAGCGCCGCATCTGCTGGTAGCCGGTGCGACTGGCAGCGGCAAGTCGGTGTGCCTCAATGCGATACTGATGTCCTTGCTGTACCGCTTCAGCCCGGAAGAACTACAGCTGATCCTGGTCGACCCGAAGGTCGTGGAAATGAATGTCTATGCGAAATTGCCGCATCTGGTGGTGCCGGTGATAACGGACGTGCAGCTGGTGGTGCTGGCTCTGCGCTGGCTGATCAACGAGATGGGGCGGCGCTACCGCGTGCTGGCAAAGGTCGGCGTGCGCAATCTGGAGAGCTTCAACAGCCGAGAGCCGAGCGCCGCCGTCGTGCTGGATGACGAGGGCCAGCCCATCCCGGCGAAGATGCCCTACATTGTTCTGGTGATTGACGAACTGGCGGACATTATGCTGAGCAGCCGCGCCGACGTGGAGTCGGGCCTGGCGCGCATCGCTCAGATGTCCCGCGCCGTTGGCATACACACCATTGTGGCCACGCAGCGGCCGAGCGTCAACGTCATCACGGGCGTCATCAAGGCCAATTTTCCCACCAGGGTGGCCTTTCAGGTGTCATCGCAGGTTGATTCGCGCACGATCATCGATGGCAAGGGGGCCGAGAGTCTGCTCGGCGCTGGCGACATGCTCTTCAAACCGCCGACGGCTTCCCGCATCCAACGCCTGCAGGGCGCAATGGTCACCGACGCCGAAATCGAACGCGTGGTCGAATTCTGCGCCGCGCAGGGCGATGCCGCCGAGTCCTTCGAGGTTATCAAACAAGCCGCGCCCGATGTCCCCGGCGACGACAGCGAATTGGCCGATGCCGATGACGACGCTGGCGCTGGCGACGAAAACGAGAGTCTGGTGCGCGCCGCCATGGAGATCGTCATTCGCGACCACAAGGCGTCCATCAGCTACGTGCAGCGGCGCCTGCGCATCGGCTACAACCGCGCCGCGACCCTCATTGACACGCTGGAAAAGCGCGGCGTGATCGGCCCGCAACTCGGGTCGGCACCGCGCGAAATCCTCGTCGATTCCATGGAAGCCGCCGTGGGCGACGAGGACTATTGAGGGGGGGAAGCGCGGCCCGACGGCAATGCTGGGCTTTTTTTCTCCGCAGATTCCGCAGATTACCACAGATTATGTTTTGTTGGTGGCGCTTAGCGCAGCCATGGCTCGCTTGTTTCACCGGCAGCCCACCCCCCTGGGAGCGCCGCCGTCCCAGCGGCAATGACCCTGGGAGCGCCGCCGTCCCGGCGGCAACGTGCGTTGTGCATTCGTTATCACTGACTGACCGCATTGGCCCTGCGTATGCTTTCTCGTTGGTCTTTCTGGTTTTTCTAGTCGCGGGAGTTTATGTTAGGCCTTTTAACTTCACAATTAGGGAGTGACCATGAGTCTGGCAGTGATCATCATGTTTGCGCTAATGGGCCTGGTATTGATCGGCCTGGAGCTCATTCTGCCGGGCGGCGTTCTGGGCATCATGGGCTCTGTGGCGCTGGTGGTGGGCATTGTCGGCATCTTTGTTGAGTACGGACCACTGGCGGGGCTGGCTGGCGGATTTTTTGCCATCGTGCTGTTGTGGGTGGGCGCCAGCAGCTGGTTCAAGTATTTTCCGCGCACGGCCAGCGGCAAGCGATTTTTGGCCTTGACCGACACCAGCAATTGGACGAGTTACGACCAGGAACTGACGGCGCTGGTGGGCAAGACGGGCCGCTGCCATACGCAGCTAAGGCCTTGCGGGACGGTGATCATTGACGGCAAGCGCTACGACGTGGTCACGCGTGGCGAGCTCATTGCCGTTCAGAGCGCCGTCAAGGTGGTGGAAGTCGCGGGCAACCGCATTGTTGTCGAGGAAATTATCGAGTCAGCGGCGCCGCCGGCCGAAGCACGGTGAGGCGCGGTACAGTATCGAGTTCGTACATAACGCAAGGAGCACAATCATGTCGATCCACGTCATTCTGGGTATTTTTCTCATTGGTCTGCTGCTGATCTTCGGGTACATCTTTATCTTCTTTTTCGGGGTGTGGATACAGGCATGGGCGTCTGGCTCGCACATCAGTATTTTCAAGCTGGTGGGAATGTCGCTGCGCAAAGTGAACGCGGCGCTGATTGTGCGCGCGTATATTCAGCTGCGGCGCGCGGGTTTGGACACGATCACCACGGACGAACTCGAGGGCCATGCGATGGCCGGCGGTGACGTGCAGAATGTGGTCAATGCGCTGATTGCCGCTGACAAGGCCGGCATCCCGCTTAACTTCAAACGGGCGACGGCGATTGATCTGGCCGGTCGTGATGTTTTTGACGCCGTGCGCATGAGTGTGAATCCGCGCGTCATTGATTGTCCCGAGCCCAGCAAGGGGCGGGTGACGGTGGATGCCGTGGCCAAGGACGGTATTCAGGTCAAGGCCAAGGCGCGGGTGACCGTTCGGGCGAATTTGGAACGCTTGGTGGGTGGCGCCACGGAAGAGACAATTATCGCCCGCGTGGGTGAGGGCATCGTCACCACCATCGGCTCATCGGCATCCTACACCACCGTGCTGGAAAATCCCGACAACATCTCCCAGCGCGTACTGGATAAGGGCCTCGACAGCGGCACGGCCTTCGAGATTCTCTCCATCGATATCGCCGATGTGGACGTCGGTGACAACATCGGCTCCCGCCTGCAAGCTGACCAGGCCGAGGCCGACACCCGCGTGGCGCAGGCTCGGGCCGAAGTGCGCCGGGCGGCCGCTGTTGCCGCTGAGCAGGAAATGCGTGCGAAGGTCCAGGAAATGCAGGCGAAGGTGATTGCAGCCCAGGCCGAAGTGCCGCTGGCCATGGCCGCGGCCCTGCGCGAAGGCAAACTCGGCGTCCTCGACTACTACCGCCTGGAAAACATCAAAGCCGACACCGAAATGCGCAATAACATCATGGGCGAAAACAAGGACGGCGACAAGGCCTGATCATCGTCGCTGACAAGGCCGACGCCGGCCCCGCTTTGCGGCGCCGCGCTGGCACGGAGTACCCCTATGGAAAATCTGATATTTCTCATCATTGCCGCACTGGTGTTCATTTTCAAAATCCGCGAGGGCATGAAGAAGTACAATGAGCAGCGACCGGAACGCGATGGCAACGCGTCGTCGGAACCGCCGGTGATCATCCGCCGGAATCCACCGGCGCCGCCCGCTGCGCCGGGCCGGCCGCGGCCGACAATGCCGCCTCGGCCGGTGCCGCAGACCCTCCCGCAGCTCTTTGACGAGCTGCTAGGCGTGGAACGGCCCGCAGATGACGAACGCGAATTGCCCACGACTCGCGCGGCTGCCGCGCGACAGCCGGCACCGGTGCCGCCGCCCGTACCGGCGTCCGGCTCGGCGGTGGTGCCAGCAGAGCGTCGGCGCTATCTGGACGACGACGACAGCGGGTCGATTGTGGCGTCGGCCTCGGCGGCCATGTCCTTGACGCATGCAGACATGATGGCTCAGAACATGGCCAAGGCTTTTCCGGCGGCGATGCGGCAGGTGCGGTCCTTGCGACCGGGGGTACATGCGCCGATCCACGTCTGTGTGGGCGGCCGGTCGGGCTTGCGCCATGCGGTGATTATGGCTGAGGTATTGCAGCGGCCGCGTGCCTATGACCTGTAGGAGCGCGACGCGGGTGATTCGTCCGGGCTGGTTGTCGATACCGGCCCGTTTTTTTTGATGACAGCAGGGAATGAAGAGCGATGAGCAACACTGCCTACGAAAGTCCGTTTTCCGCGCGCTACGCTAGCGACGACATGCAGTACCTTTTTTCGGCGGAGAAGAAATTCCGCAGTTGGCGGCAGCTGTGGATTGTGCTGGCTGAAGCCGAGCACGAACTGGGTCTGCCGGTGAGTCTTGAGCAGATTGCGGAACTCAAGGCGCATCGAGACGATATCAACTACGACGTCGCGGCGGAGCGCGAGCGGGTGGTGCGCCATGACGTGATGGCGCATGTTCACGCCTACGGCGAGCAGTGTCCGCTGGCGCGGCCGATCATCCACCTCGGGGCGACGTCCTGCTACGTGGGCGACAATACCGACCTGCTGATCATGCGTGATGCGTTCAGGCTCTTGCGCGGCAAACTGCTGGTGGTCATCAGCCGCCTGGCGGCCTTCGCGGACGAATACAAGGCCCTGCCCACTCTCGGTTTCACTCACTTTCAGCCGGCGCAGCCGACCACCGTCGGCAAACGCGCTTGTCTCTGGCTTCAGGACCTGCTCTTTGATTTGGCCGACGTGGATTATTTTCTCGACGGGCTGCGCCTGCTGGGCTCAAAAGGCACCACTGGCACTCAGGCGAGCTTCCTGGAGCTCTTCGATGGCGACCACGCCAAATGCCGGCGGCTGGATGACCTGATTGCGCAGAAGCTGGGATTCCCTGGCTGTTACGCCGTGTCGGGCCAGACTTACTCGCGGAAGATCGACAGCCGGGCATTGAATGTGCTCAGCGGCATCGCCCAGAGCGCCTGCAAGTTCTCAAACGACGTGCGTTTGCTGCAGCACCTGAAGGAAGTGGAAGAACCCTTTGAGAAGAGCCAGATCGGCTCGTCGGCGATGGCCTACAAGCGCAATCCCATGCGCAGCGAGCGTATTGCGGCGCTGTCGCGTTACGTGCTGGCCGACGCACTGAACCCGGCTTTTACGGCGGCAACGCAGTGGTTCGAACGGACTTTGGACGACTCGGCAAACCGCCGCCTCAGCGTCGCCGAGGCCTTCCTGGCTGTCGATGGCATCCTCGATATCTACGCGAATGTTGCCGGCGGTCTGGTGGTGTACCCGAAAGTGATTGAAAAACGCCTGCGGCAGGAACTGCCCTTTATGGCGTCGGAAAATATCATGATGGACGCGGTCAAGGCCGGCGGCGACCGACAGGAGCTGCACGAGCGTATCCGCGAGCATTCGCAGGCCGCAGGTCGGCAGGTGAAAGTCGAGGGCGGCGACAATGATCTGCTGGCGCGGCTAAAGGCCGACCCGGCCTTCGCCACCATCAAAGACGGTCTGGACGACACGCTCGACCCGGCGCGATACGTCGGCCGCGCCCCGCAGCAAGTTGACGAATTTCTCGCTGCGGAAGTCCAGCCCGTTCTTGCTGCTGCCGGTGACGCCGGTGCGGACGCGGTCAAGACCGCCGAGCTGAAGGTGTGATGGCCAAGCAATAGTCAAGGTCGTGCTCTCTTCGTGCAAAGATGCGTGGTGTCCGGGCCAAAAATGTCGTTCACGTAGATTCATAACGACGGCCACATAAATCCTTGTGACAACGCAGCTGAAATCATCAGAATACACAAAATGCTGTTATTCTGAATTTTTTTATTCGAAAAACGACCGGTTTGCGGCTACTTTTCCCGCAGTTCTCTGAAATCAGCCCACCCGACCGATAAAGGGGGCCCCCACCAATGGTCGCGCGCGCGCGTTTGTGCGCGAGCTGGCATAGAACCTGTCCGAAAAGCATAGTTGGGTTTTGCGAGGGGGAGGAAAATACCCTTCGCTTCGCTCGGGCCGCCGCTGCGCGGCTATCAGACTATCCCTGCACCTGCGGTGCAGGTCTGCGGCCCATTGGCCCTTTCCTCCCCCTCGCGCTCCCCCACCTATCCCTTTTCGGCTCAGCGGCTGAGGGCTCGGGCCGGGCTTTTCACCGCTGTTTTCGCAGAAGTCATGGCAATTTTATGACTAACGAAAGGCCGAAAGCACGCTTACGGCAGGAAAATATCGTTTTTGGACGACCTCTGGCATCGCCACGGCGATCGGCAATCGGCTATTGTGCATGAAGCATCCGAAGCTTTGCTTAGCCGGAGCGTTGTAGAATTGTTTACTGCATAGACTATTCGCCTTCGCATGAGAAAGAAGTTTGATCATCAACCAGCAAGGGAGAGCGTGGTCGCGCGCGCGGTTGCGTGCATGGCTGGCATCGCCACGGCGATCGGCAATCGGCTATTGTGCATGCAGCATCCGAAGCTTTGCTTAGCCGGAGCGTTGTAGAATCGTTTACTGCATAGACTATTCGCCTTCGCATGAGAAAGAAGTTTGATCATCAACCAGCAAGGGAGAGCAGCGATGCGCGCGCGGTTGCGTGCATGGCTGGCATCGCCACGGCGATCGGCAATCGGCTATTGTGCATGCAGCATCCGAAGCTTTGCTTAGCCGGAGCGTTGTAGAATTGTTTACTGCATAGACTATTCGCCTTCGCATGAGAAAGAAGTTTGATCATCAACCAGCAAGGGAGAGCAGCGATGCGCGCAGATTGCACATGGTTCCGCGAGGCCAAATGGGGCGTGTTCATTCATTATCTGGCGGGGTTGCCCAGCGCGGACAATCCTGACGCGACCACGCCCGACAGCTGGAATCGACGCATTGACGGCTTCGACGTGGCGGCCCTCGCTGCGCAGCTGGCCGAAATCAAAGCCGGCTATCTGTTTATCACCATCGGGCAGAATTCGGGTTATTTCTTGTCGCCGAATGCCACCTACGACCGCATGGTCGGGCGTTCACCGAGCCGGCTGTCGCGACGCGATCTGGTTGCCGATTTGGGCACGGCGCTGTCGCCCTACGGCATACCACTCCTGGTCTATCTGCCGGCGCATGCGCCAGCCATGGACCCGCAGGCCGTAGCCGGTCTGCGGTGTACGCCAACCTGGGACGCCAGCTGCTGGCAGCTGCGGCCAGGCAGCTACACGGTCGCCGAAGGCACTGACGAACGCCTGAGCGTCTTTCAGCGCAACTGGGAGGCGGTCATCCGCGAGTGGTCGCTGCGCTGGGGACGCACTGTCCGCGGCTGGTGGTTCGATGGCTGTTACCGCGCGGAACAAATGTACCGCCATGCCGACGAGCCGAATTTTGCCAGTTTTGCGGCCGCCGCCAAGGCCGGCAATGCCGCGAGTCTGGTTGCTTTCAATCCCGGTGTGAAGGTGCCGGTGGTCTGCCACAGCGAATATGAAGACTACACCGCCGGCGAAGTCGCCAATGCCTTCCCCGTGCTTATGGACTCGCAGTGGGGACTGCCCAAGAAAGCCGACAGCTACTGGGGACAGCCCGTGCAACGCACGGTCGCCGGCGCCCAGTATCACCTGCTGACCTTCATGGGGCCGTACTGGTCGCGGGGCCTGCCGCGCTTCCCGGCCGAGCTGGTTGTCGGCTATACCAAGCATGTCAATGACTGCGAAGGCGTCATCAGCTGGGATGTGCCCACAGCCGACAATGGCGCTATACCAGAGCCATACATGACCCAATTCCGACACCTCGCTACCGCCACCCGCAAGACCGGTGGTTTTTGTTATCCGTAGATTCCGCAGATTAACGCAGATTTTTCATTGCTTTTGTCGTCTTGATTTGGCTGTTATACGCCGTCATGCTTGCTTGTTGGGCCGCTGACAAAAAGGGTCGTCTTCTCTTGTGAACGACAATGTGAAAAGTGTACAAAATTGGTATTTTGCCGGCCCCGGTATATGTGGCGTTGGAAGAAGAGGAAGTAGCGGCTTTTTCTCCTTAGAAAGCCGATAAGAAGACGTGTCAAGTGGGGCCATGGAAAAATGCCGAAAATGGGCTGCTTTCAACTTGGCGTTGACAACTCTCGACTGCCTTCGCTGATCTTCGTCTTTCTTCCCTTCTTTCTTCTGAACATTCGGTGATTACAACTGTTTATTGGTTAATGTGCGAAATCTTGTGATGAACACTTGTAGTTGCCAACCGAAATCACGACGTTTCCAATGACGTTCATTCTTTGCATCCATTCCTCTTCCCATTCACTCGCATTGGCAAAACGCTTCAGAATGAAGCCCGCCACCTTTTATGCCCCTTTGTCACTGCATCCATAGGCGATATTTTTCAAACGCCTGGCCAGCTCCCGCATGACGCGCTCCACCATGGTCGACGCCTTGTGGGAAATCAACCCCCACTTCAACCATCTTCTGACGTAGCCAAACATGGAGCGCCTGGCGTTGTCGATGTAGGTGGCCGCCGTCGAGTAGCCTTTCTCTTCAAGGTACGAGACAAATTTCAGCATTTCCTGTTCGGTATTTTCCATTCGTTCCTCAATGGCATCCTTGTCTTCCTCTGGCACCTGCTGAAAATCCCCTGTGGGAAGTTCGATGGCCATGGCAACGGCAAGCGCGTCCTGCAGGGGCTTGATTTCCTCCTTTTTTGCCCCATCTGCGTGCATCGCATGGTACAAGTCACGCTTGATATGCCACTGGCACCTTTGCTGTTCATCCACATAATCGGCAAACGAATCAGCCAGACCCGGCTCACCATCGCAGACAATGATCGAGCCATCCGGTAACGTGATGTTCTTCTCATGCCACTCCCGGTTTATCTCGCTCCAGGAGGCTCCGGTCCAAGTTCCCATTGGGAAAACCTTTCCCTGCCGTGTGATGCCGATGACTGCTTTAATGTCGCCTTGCCTGGCTTTCCCATTCACCCCTTCCCCCTTGAACTTGGTGCCATCAGCCATGATCTCAAGAGGATAGGAGCCAATCACCTTGCTTGACACCTGTATGTCATCGCAGTCGGTTTTCAGTATCCATTCGTTGGCGGTGCGGTAAGGAAGCGAAATCTTACCGTCGCGTAAAAGCTGGGCGGCACCGCGCCGGTAGCTTGTCTCGCTGATGGTTTCGACTACCAGCTTCTCCAGTTCGTTCGTCTTGGTCTGATAGCGCCTGAATTGGATCAGTTTTTGAAGAGGTGCATAAACCGCGCCACATCCGCTGCATTTTACCCGTTTGAAACGCAGGGTCAGCTCGCCGAGGCTCATGCGAATCCTGCGATCGTACCCGCCATTGAGCACAAGTTTACCGTCTCCGCATTCGTGGCATCGCGTCTGGCCGGCAAAAATCCTGCTTAGCAATACTTCCTGAATCAGACCAACAATCAGCTCCAGCAGCTCGGCGATAGCCTTGTGCTCAAAAGCATCGGCAACCTTCATGACCAACTCATCGAAGGAAAAGGTGTCCTCCGAGTTGCAAAACCTCAAAACCATGTCAATTTTTCCCTGCATCTGAATCTCCTTAGTTTGAATGAGCTTGGAATCTTTTTCAAAATAAGAATTCAGACACAGCCGTCCCATAGTCACTGAAATTACCTGTTTTTTGGGCACATGCGAGCACGAGGCCGCCTGATTTTTCAAGACACCTTCTTTGTGTGTGGAAAAGTTTAGCCAGGAGACTATACCATCCCTTCAAAATACAGCTGATATGCTTTTTCCGGACTTCCCCGGATAATATGGCGCCGCTCCCGCTTCGTGTCGCAGCACTCGATGATACTGGACAAACTGAAGTAATTCCAGAGCACGGCACGCAACAAGGTAAAGAGCCGACTGAACTGGCGCTTCCACTTGTTGTACCAAGCGACGAACCGTAGCAGGAGATAGGCAAGCAGCGCTGTCCAGACTTGCCAGCGGACGGCATTTTCGTTATATCCAAGGAAATCGGCCAGCTGCAGCGTCTGTTTGATTTCCTTGAAAAACACCTCCACACCCCAACGGCATTGATAGAGCTGGCACACGGAAAACGGCGACCACTCGAAGTTGTTGGTAATAAACGTCATCACCACCATCTTCCCCTTCACCTCGACCTCTGCCGTGACCAGCCGCAGGTCATCGGGGTAATTGTCCTTGGTCTGCACCCCTATCAGCCTGATGCGCTCATCTGACAACACCTTGCATTTCTTGCGGACATAGCGGCGCTTGCAGGGCGCTTGCTGTCCCATAACTTCAGCCGTATCTGTCTCGGGTTCTGAGGAGGCGGACGCATGTTTGACGGGATCAGACGCCTCCGGTTTCCCAGTCGCATGCTGTCCCATAACTTCATAGAGCATGTTTTCCTTGGCCCGCGTCACCCAGGAGACGCCGCGCGTGTCAAGGACCTTAAGATGCTTAAAATCAACATAGGCCTTGTCGAATACCACGACCTCTCCGGCCTTCATGTCGGCGCACAGTTCCCAGGCGCTTTTCGGGTCAGAATCCTTTGCACTTTTGACGAGGACGAAGTTCGGCAGGAACGAGCGCATGTTCAGCGCCGTGTGCATCTTGGCGGCCGCTTTCTGGCGTCGGTGCTGGGCCCAGCCCATATTAAATGCCGTCAGTTTGATGGTGGTTGAATCAACGGCGCGAATGGTTCTTGTCCGGAAGCGGTAGGGCAAACCGGGATAATTGCGGCTGGAGGTCAGGAACTCGGGGTAACGGGTTGATAGTGACTCATATACCTTCCAGAACAGCTCTTCGGCCATATCCGCATTGCGGGTCTTGTTGGCGTGAGAGAGGCCGTTCCTGCTCGGAGGCGTGCAGTTGCGTATCTGAGCAAGGGGGCCGGCATGGTTGTGGAGGCTGTCACAGATGTCGTTCAGACTTAATGAATGCGCCAGATGCGCGTAAAGCATAGCCATTACATGGCTGGTGGCGCTGAAGGCCCGTGTCTGGATTTTGTACTTTTTGGCGAGGTTGTCGATAATCCGGTCAGGTATCCAGCTTGCAATCTGCGCGAGGACTGACACAGTACTTTTTAGTGGATTCATGGTACCTCCTATGGTTGCTTACTAGGCTACCATTAAGATGCCGTGAATCCTTTTTTTTACGAAGCCACCATCAAGTTATGGGACGGCTGTGGAATTCAGATGCACTTTGCCAAATATTGACTCGTATCACAAGATTTCGCACATTACCGTTTATTGAGATGGCATTGCATTTTTTTCGCAATGTTGTATATGTAGTGAATGTTCCCATGGTATTGTTAGTGGGCTAGATGGGCATAGCAGGTTCTTGGCGGCGCAGTTCGGGTTGTTTGTTGGCACCAGTGTTATAGGGGAACGTGCTAGGAAAGAAGTCGATTTCGGAAACGACTGGCCAATCGGGAGTTGCGAGAGAGGAGGCTGCGGGTATGGGCAGGAAATTGGCGGTGTTATTGCTGGTGGTGCTGTTTGCGGGTGTGGTTGATGCGGGGGTCACGGTCAGCAATGTGACGATCAGGCAGCGTTGGCCCTGGAATGGCTTGGCGGACATCGACTACGAGGTGGCGTCCGATATTCCGGACGCCTATATCTACGTGTCGGTTAAGATCGTCGTGCAGGATCAGGAACGCACGATCGTACCGCGGACACTGAGCGGCGAGGGCGGCGTCTGGCCCGTCAAGGCGGGCAAGCATCGAATGACTTGGAATATAGCTGCGGATGAGCCGGGGCTGCATAGCTCAGCGCTGTTGGTGACCATCTCGGCTTTTGCGAGCGCGACGCTGGTGCCCTACCTGGTGATTGATCTCAGTGGTGGCGCGAGCGCCGCGCAGTATCCCGTGCATTACAGCGCCACGCCGCCGGATATCAGCGATGACACCTGTCGGACCTCGCAGCTCTGGCTGAGGTTGATCTTGCCCGGGACCTTCCAGATGGGCGAGCCACTGGAACGCTTTGCCGATAACCCCGAGGCCTTTCCCTATAATGGGCGTCACAACGTGACCTTGACCCAGCCTTTTTACATCGGTATTTTCGAATTCACGCGGGCGCAACTGCGGCAGGTGACGGGCTACTATAGCTCTGCGGCTATGTACGATAATTTGCCCGCTGAACAACTTCCGTGGGAGCTAATACGCGGCGGGGTCCTGCCCAATGTGGCTTGGCCGGCCAGCCGCGAGGTCGGCACGGACAGTCTTGTCGGCAGGCTCCGCGCCCGCACGGGTCTGTTTTTTGACCTGCCGACCGAGGCGCAGTGGGAATATGCCTGCCGTGCGGGGACGACGACTGATTTCAATAACGGCTACGATCTGCCGCCTGGCGGTGGTTGGGATAGTGAAGTGCTCTACTTGCTAGGTCGCTTCTACTTGAATTATGATGAAAGCGCCCAGGGGGATTTCAGGGTATATGCCCGAGTCGGGTCATATTTGCCCAACGCTTGGGGGCTGTATGATATGCATGGGAATGTCCGGGAGTGGTGCCTGGACTGGGAAGGGCCATTTCATGGCGACGCCACTGATCCGGTCGGCCCCGCCAGCGGCAGTCAGCGGGTGGCCCGTGGCGGTGGATGTGGTGATGATGTCGAATATTGCACATCCGCGTATCGCGGTGGATATCTCGGGGGCGTTCCCTACGGCTGCCGCGTCGTAGTCCTGCCACACTTGCCGTAGCTGTCTGGCGGGTTTGCAACGCGACCATGGTCGCGAGCCGTGAGAGGTGAGACATGCGGTGCAGCGCGAGAGCATTAGCGAAGATAGGGGGTGTGACATGACGTGGATGAAGGCGATGATAGGCGCGATTAGGGATGCGGATCTGTTGGCACGACGGCTGCGGGTGCTGTTATGTTGTTGTATATTCCTAGCCCATCTTTCTCACTTTTGCCCCCTTTTTGAGGCTGGGAAGGCACAACAAAATTTTCACATCTCCCCCTTGAGTCATGAATGAACGGGGCGTTTAGGCCTCACCAGCCGGCGACGACTCCACGACCACTTTCCGTACTGGCAGCGCGCTCACGTCTATGCCGAGAGCGCTGTAGATCATTTTCTGCCTTTCGTCGGGCTTTCCTGGGCGCCGGACGTGATATTTCCTTCCATTGCGGCAAGGAAGGTTGATGGTCGTGTAGCAATGGGTCTGCAGCAGCCTGCGGACTTCCTGGTACGTGCAGTCCACGCCAGCCAGCTTCAGGGAATACTCTATCCAACGCAATAGGTGATAGGCGAGCACGGTGATCCAGATGTGTGCATCGCACCGGTCTTCTTTCCAGTGATAAAACGGACGTAACCCCAGTTCCCCCTTGAGGAGGTGGAAGGCCGTTTCAACCCGCGTCAGCATGATGTAGATGAGCCATATTTCGTCATTTGACAGGTCTTTGCGGCTTGTCCTCAGGTGATAGCATCCATGCAGGCTGGCGTCCTCCTGGTATTTATCCTCGTCCCTGGTCCAGGATAGAAGCTGCTGGTCCTCATTGTATCTGACGGTATAAAACTTGGAGGCCCTGGTATATCGCGACGCTATTTTCCCAATGCACCTGTCCACGTTTGCCCGCCCTCCGCTGCTGTCCAAGTGCAGTTTCCCGTCCTTCTTCTCAATTCTTCCGGCCAGCTTTCGCAGCGCCTCAAGGTATCGTTCTTCCGTCTTGCTGACTATCGCGTCTTCTTTTGCCTTTCGGTCTTCGCTTCGGCAAAGCAGGACAACCTCCCCCTCGCCCCATATGCGCTTCACGAAGACCGGCTTTTTGTCGTCGCGCCCCTTGACGGTTTGGAAGGCCTCCCGCCGCTTGAAGTCCTCGGCAAAATTCTGGCGTGTCGTTCGTTTGCCATTCACCACATAGTCGTAGTTGTTCTCCAGCAGGGTCTTGAGGTTGGCTTGAGTGGCAATGCCGCCATCCAACACCACGGTCGGACGTCTTGTGTCACCAGTCTCCCTTTGCAGCGAAGACACGATGTCCAGAATGGTCTTGCTATCACTGGTGTTTCCGGGAAAGACCTTGTGCACGACAGGAAAACCCTCCGCGTTGAGGACAAGACCAACCGAAAGCAAGGGACAGTCCGTTCGCTTCTCCTTGCTGTTGGCACTTCGCTTGGCCTTGGGATTTTCCGTGCAGCCGCCCTCAAAATAGCTATTGGTCAGGTCATACAGAAAAATTGTGTTTCCCAAGTTGAACAGGTTTTCCTCGCGCGCCCGCAAGTGCCTGGTGAGCTCAACACTATGCTCAAGCAGATCATCGCCAGCTCTGTAGAAAATTTCCTTGCCGTAAAAGCCAAACGTGTCATTGAGAAGTTCGTCCATGGCCACGGTCTGCAGCCACGACGGAAGTTCGTGCTCGCTGCATGGCTCGACAAGGCGGTTGAAAACGCATGCCTGCGCGGCGTGTATGCGTCGGGCTGGCATGCCTCGCGACGCAAGGAAGTCCGACAGGCCAAGGCTTTCCCACGCCCGCTTGAGCGGCAGCAGAACGCCAATCTGCCTGGTGTCCTCGTGGCTGACCTCATCAAGAAGTACGCCGTCGGCGATGCCGCCGACCGGTACATTCCTTGTGACGCTGCTCCTGACAAGATCAAGCTTGCCTTCGGATTTCATCTTGTCAATGATCAGGTCCGACCAGGACGCCACTTCTGGCTTCATGGGCAGAAGCGACTGCTGACCGGAAACAATGGCTTCGATGTTATGGGCGATCTCGCGACGGAACACGTCGGGTATGACGCATCCCCCAAGAGACAAGAGAACCTGCTGGCGCACCTTGCCGTCAAGTCCGCGACTACCGCGGACCAACTGAAGAAGGAGAGTGCCGTTGGTGCTTGTCTTTTCGCGAAAATACATTTTGTGCCTTTGCAGTGAAGGTTTCTAGTATGTATTCGCAAATAGACTAGCAATAAGATTAAAAAGTTCAAGCTATAACAGCACATTGAAAAGGCACAACAAAAGCGCTTCCGCCCACCCCTACGCACAGCGTCAGCGGGCCGGGGGCCGGTCTCACGCAGGAAAACTTTTTTTGAATAAAATCAAGTGAGAAAGATGGGCTAGTGCCGGCGACGGTGCTTGCCGAAGCGCCGGTGTGGCTTGACGCGGACGCCGTCGAAGTTACGAGCGCGCCGACCCGGGTGGAGATGCGGGAACTCTTTTCGGCGCGGGTCGCTGCGCTGCACGAGCCGCTGAGCTATTCGTGTGCGTGGTCCGATCCGCCGGCGGCGCAGGTGCGCTTACAGATGAAGGCTCCCGGGATGACGGCAGAGTGGAGCAGCGGCGAGCAGAGTCCCGAAGGCATTTACCTCTGGGACACGAGCGAGTTGGCCGACGGCCCATATAACTTGACCTTACAGTATTTGGATGCCGCGGGTGAACCGTTGGGTGAATTGAACAGCAGTCTTCACGTTGCGGCGACGATTGCAGTTCATGGTGGCGTTCTTGCCGCCAGCGAGCAATGGGCTGCGGATAGGTTGCACGTCGTTAGCGAGCTGGTTGTGGTGTCGGCCGGGATGACCTTGCGGATTGAGCCGGGTGCCGTGGTGAAATTTGAGAGTGGCGCGGGTATCGACGTCCTTGCCGGAGGCGAGTTGATCGCACTCGGGGTGACTTTTACTCACATCGCCGATGACTTGGTTGGTGGTGACACGAATCAGGATGGCAGCGCGAGCCTGCCCGCGCTCGATGCCTATCAGTTTAGCGGTACGGGGGTCTTGACTATGGACGCCACGACGGCGATGCACTACTGGACGGAACGCGTGTCGGGAATGATTAATGGTGATGTCACCTGGCTGCCGGGACGACTCTATTGTGTTGAAAATGACCTCACGCTAAGCACCGGCAGTACCTTGACCATACCAGCCGGAACGATCGTCCGGATTTGCTCGGGCTGTTCTCTGACCGTGCTGGAAGGGGCAGAACTGCGCGCCGTGGGCAGCCGTGCCCAGCCCATTGTGTTTACATCGTGGTATGACGATAGTCATGGCGGCGATATTGACGGTCATGACTGGGCACCGCAACCTGGCGATTGGGATTATATCAAGGTGCTTGGCACGGCGACCTTCCATCATGCGCAGCTACTGTATGCGGCTCCCCGCAATGAACAGGGCATTGTGCAAGCCATGATCGGTGGCGTCGTCAATCTGGAATCCTGTCTGATCGCCCATGCGAGGGTTGATGGGTTGTGGACCTGGGGCGGGTCCATCAACGTGAGCAACAGCGTGATCAGCGATGTCGGTAACGCCTGTGCGTCCTACGCTGGCCAGCTGCAGGTCACCAATTGCGTGTTTTACGATGTGTCCCGCCTTGCCATGTATTGGGGTGGTTGGGAGGGCACGATCAGTTTTAGCAATTGCATCTTCAACAGCCCGCAGGGCGAGTGGCTTAACACTGGTGGGTACGATGGCTACATGTCAGCGTTGTCTTTTTCCCATTGTCTCTTTTGGATGGACGGGGCGTCGGTCGCCCAACCATGGATGACGGTCGGTGAGAACGGCAATATCTGGGCCGATCCGCTGTTTACGGACGCTGTTGCGGGTGATTTCAGCCTGCAGGGAGGCTCGCCGTGCATTGACGCTGGCGACGGCAACGTCGCACCCGAGAAGGACGCCTTTGATAAGCCGCGGATGGATGTGCGTAAGGTCGTTGATACGGGCGTAGCGATGGCTGACGGGGGCTGTCCGGATATCGGCATCTACGAGTTTCCTGGCATATCCAGCGGTCCGGTGGCTGATTTGCGCGTGGAGGCGATCAGTGCGGCGGAGTCGGCGATGGTGGGGGACACCTTGACAGTGAGTTACACCGTCACCAATGTCGGCAAGGTGGCGGCAGGCGGCTTGATGCGCGACTCGCTAGCGTTGGTGGGGGATGTTCAACAGGGCGGCGAAGTTGTGCTAGTTGGAGACTGCCTGCAGAATCTGAACTTGCAGCCCGGGGAGAGTTGCGTGCTGACAGCGACCATGAACGTGCCGCCGCTGCGCAGTGGGTTGTGGTATGCTGAGGTTACCGTGAACAGCCAGACGCTGATCTACGAGCGCAATATGGTCAACAACCGTGCGCAGGCGGGGGGGACAACACATGTCTTTCTGCCGGAGCTGGGTATTGATGGAGAGACCTTGGTGCTGCCGTCGCGCGGGACGCTAGCTTACTCGCTGCCGTTGGCGACTGGAACTCCCGTTGCATTGTTGGTCAGCGCACCGGCGGATGCGTCCTTGCGGCTGTATGGGGCTCTGGGGCGGATTCCGTCTGCTGATCGCCACGACGCCCAAGGGATGACCCTAGCGGATGGGCGTATACTGCTGTCCCTGCCGCCGGCAGCGATGGCCTCCAAGCAATACGTCAGTTTTGAGAACGTCGGCGCGGCGCCGGTATTGGCGCAGGTGGAAGTGCTAGCGGATCAGCTGGCCGTCTTTGAGCAGAGCACATCGCGTTTACTGAACAAGGGCGTGGCTACCGTGGTGCTAACCGCGGTGGGACCGATTACGGGCGTGTTCCTGCAAAAGGACGGGGTGTCCAGACCAGCTGATCTGAGCACGGTCAATTCGGCGCAGCTGGCCTGCGCGTTTGTGGTCGAAGGGTTGCCTGCCGGACATTACGACCTGGACGTGCGGACAGCGACGGCGAGCGTCACTTTGCCGTCGGCGATTGAGCTGTTCAGTGACGGCACCGGGCCCATTCTGCGCGCGTGGTTGGAGATGCCGAGTGCGGTCCGCGACGGCCGCCTGAGCACCGCCTATGTCTGTTATCGGAATGAAGGCGATGCGGACCTGATGATGCCGGTATTCGAAGTTATCTGCCCTCCTGATGATATAACGTTACATGTGACTTTTTATGCCGATGCTGCTGGGATGCAGCGACGTGAGTCGCTGCGCGTGGCCGGCATCAGCAATGAAGGCCTTGCCGGTGTGTTGCCACCTGGTTGCGAGGGCCGCGTGCCGATATTTTTCCGCGCCTGGGGGCACTACCGGATTGTGCTGAACGAGATACTAGCGGGCGAAGAGGCGCCGCCTAGTGGCCTGTTTAGCAGTTGGGACGACTATTTCAATGCCATGGCCACTGCGGCGACCCGCCTGAATCGCCGCGGGCGCCCTGTGTGGCAACTCGATGATATTGAGCGTTTTGAACATTGGCGTCGTCGCGGGCAGCCCGTCTCGGCTATTTCTGGACATCTGTTCCATGCCGTGAGCAAAGAGGCTCTGGCTGGTTACGTGATACGCTTTCGGGACGAAAATGGTGTTGTCGTGGCGGAGACCACCACGGCCGCCGATGGCTATTTCCAGGTGGCGGAACTCGCAGCCGATGTTGAATATACATGGTCGGCGCTGCATGCTATCCCGAAGGACGGGGTATCGCTGTTATGTCTTCCGCACGATACGAATGACGTCGTCTTGCTGGCGACACCTCTTGGGGCGGTTCGCGGCGTGGTTGCTGCCACGGGGACGGACGAGCAGTTGGAGGGCATGACCGTGCTGGCCAGTGGCGAGGGCCTACCGCAGTACCAGGCTCAGACCGACGCGTTGGGGCGCTATATCATCCCGGGTATGATCGATGGTCTTTATGACGTATCTGTGCTCTCCGCCAATACTTACGTTGGGGCATTTCGGGCGGGCGTGGCCGTGTCCAGCGAGAAGCGCTGGGTGGAGGCGTCCTTCTCCTTGAGTCAAGGCGGTCGGTTGAGCGGGCAATTGCTGGGAGCGGGCGAGCCGCTGTCCCACGCGGTGTTGCGGGCAACCAGGTTGCTTGACGCCGCCGAATTCATTGCTGCCACGGATGCCGCTGGCGAATTCTGCTTTGACGGACTGGCGGCGGGGACCTACGCCTTTGCGGTTCGCGGTGGTGTCTGGCAGTTGCCGGCGGCGGAGACCGTGACCATAGCCGTTGGTGACGACCTCCGCCACGACCTGGCGGCCTTCAAGGCGCCGATCTTTTACGCTTTGCCGGCGGGTGGTGTTGCGCCACTGACCACGAGCTTCTGCGTGAACGATCTCGATCTGTTGGAAACGGCGCAGCGTTGGTCGTGGGATTTCAACGGCGATGGCGTCGAGGACAGTACGGAGGCCACGCCGTCATACACCTACAATGACGTCGGGACCTACGATGTGAGCCTGACCGTCATCACGGCGGCTGGCGAGGAATTGCACAGCGTCGGGGTGGACATGATTATGGTGGATGAGCCCATTCCGAATGTGATCAAGGACAATGTGGTGGTGGTTGATGAGGCGTCGGAGTACGCCTATGTCGCCCATGACGCAGAGACGCTGAGCCTGCGTCCACGGGTGGACCAGCCGACGGCGGTTCTGGCGGTCGGGACGGTCGTCACCGGGGTGACGACGGATCAGACGGCGGGCTTTGTTCGCCGTGTCATTGCCGTTGACGAGATGGACGGGTTTTACGTGTTGACGACGGTCGAAGCCGGTCTTGACGAGGTATTTGAGAGCATGCGCTTGTCTATGGTACTGCGATTGACGGAGGAAGACCTGCTGGCGGCTGGTGCGACGCGTGGGGCAGGTATCAGCACAAAAGTCACCAAGGGGGTCTCGTTTGCCTTGTCGGCCGAAGTGAGCATGGACATGAGTACGGACTTTCTCCCGAACTTCGATTTTGATATGCGCAAGCGGCCGGATGGCAGTTTTTACATGCGTTGTCTCGCCGTGAGCACCTTTAAGTTGCGGGAAAATGCGTCCTGTGAGGTATCGGGTGGCATTGCGAAGGAGATATCGGAGGACGTATGGACGTGGCGCAAGAGTCGGTTAGTGGTGGTCGGTGGGGTGCCCATCTTGGTTACTCCGGAGATAGTGCTGACCTTGGGGGGCAGTGCCGGCATTGATGGCAAAATCAAGGTTGGCACGCAGCAATTTTCGGCGACGCGGACAAATCGGGCGGGCTTGCTTTACGACCACGGTTTTCAGCCGGTGCTGGAATCAAGCACGACCACGGAGAGTGATATTGGCGACATCGAGTTCGACTTGTCCGGTGAGCTGCGAGCCTTTATCCGTATCACCGCGAGTGTGTGGCTCGACGGTTTTGCCAGAATTACCGCCAATGGTGAGCCTTACGTGGCCTTGCAGTTTGATTCCGACAAATACGAAGTGCGGGCGGTCGCCGGCATTAAGGTCGGCACCGCCGCCAATCTTATCGATCTTGATCTCTTCAAAGGGGTCCTGAATTTGGACGACATCCCGGATTTTGAGCTTGGCGTGAGCAAAAAGGACGATTTTAATACAACGGTACACACGTGGAAAGGGCCTCGGCCAGACTTCGAGGTCATTGGCGCCGGCCCGCAAGTCGAGCCCATGACACCCATTTTTTTTATTAACACGTCAACCGCGGGGGACTTCGGCAGCATTGAACGCTACCACTGGGACTTTGGCGACGGCACGACCTCCAACGAAGCGAATCCGCAGCATATCTATATCATGGATGGCACTTACCGGGTGAGTCTCACCGTCTACGGCACGATGGTGAGTGTGACCAAGCCCTGCAGTAAGCTTGTGGCGGTGGGCTACAAGCCGCCCGAGGATGAGGACGAGTATAATGAGTCGGAGTGGGAAGACGAGCTAGATCATGACGATGGCGGTGGTGGTGGTGGTGGTGGTGGTGGTGGTGGTGGTGAGTATAAACAGGAGAAAAACAAGCCCCATAGAAATAAAAAGGATGATCGCCGTAGCAAGACTGTCATATCCTTTGATCCCAACGAGATGGCCGGGCCGCTTGGCTTGGGCGATCCGAACACCCAGCGGCTGGTGACGCCGGGGCAGTGGCTGGATTACATCGTCTATTTCGAGAATCTGTCGACGGCGACGGCGGCGGCTCAGGAAGTCTATGTCGCTGCGGCGCTGTCGGAATACCTTGATTGGTCCACGCTGGAACTCGGCGAAGTCTCGTTCAATCAACAGACGGAAACGGGCCTGCTGGGGCGACAAGGCGGTGCACTGACGGTGGCGCAACGCGCATCGCCGTACCAGGTGAAGATCACTTTCGCGTTGGATGCCGGCACGGGCGTCGCCCGCTGGTATCTGCGTTCATTTGATTCGTCCACGGCCGATGGCTGGCCGGCCGAGCCAACGGCGGGTTTCCTGCCTCCCAATGACGACAGCCATCGCGGTGAGGGCCATGTGTCCTACCGGGTTAAAGTGCGGGATGATGCTCCCGCCGGAGTCAGAATCACCGCTGCTGCGGAAATTATTTTTGACCAGAACCCCATGATTCCGACCGATCCGTCCTGGTGGAATACCATCGCGGTGCCCTGTCGCGTGGCACTGAGCGGTGTCGCTGGCATGGATGATCTTATGCTCGTGCCTGGAGCAGCCTACGGCCCTTTGCCGGAGCCGGCGCCACGCGATAACGAGGTCTTTGCGGGCTGGTGGACCGAGCCTGATGGCGCTGGCATCCGTATTGCGCCAGAAAGCAATGTTCCCGAGGGCGGCGCGACCTTGTATCCTCATTGGCAGCCGTGCGCTCTCGGGGTGGTTAACCGGATGTTGGCGGGAAATGCCGTGGCGTTGAGTATTAGCCCGGCGCCTCGCGTCGACCAGTGGACCTACGCGGAGCACATACCCTTGGGGATGACGCCGGCAGGGCTGACCGGGCCCAACGCGGTCTGGGAGCCATCCACGAGTACAATCAGCTGGCAGGGTACGGGTCTGGCGACGCTGAGCTACGACGTGCCCTGGGCGGACGGGGCCTACCTGTTGTCAGGCCGCGCTATATTCAATGGCGAACTCGTGGCCGTGAATGGCCCGACCGTGCTCTTGCTTGGCCAGGTCAGCGACAGCGCCGCACAGCATACCTCAGCGGGATATTTCGCCGGCGGGCACTGCGTGGTGCAGTGCCGCCTTGCCGCGCCGTCGGTGCCGTCTGCATTGCGCCTAGACGTCACCGTGCCGGACGGCTGGCGTTTTGTCCACGCCGACGGTGCAACAGCGATGGCGACAGTGGCGCCTGCGCCGGGCGATCAGGGCACTTTGAGCTGGCAGTGGCCGGAAGGAGTTGGCGACTCGTTGCTTTTCAACTACGTGTTGGCCGTGCCCTACTGGAATAAAACCGCGCAAACAATCTCGGCTACCGTGACTGCGGGCGAGAGCGGTAGCGGCGTCGCTTTGCCGGCGCTGCAACTGCAGGGACTGCATGACGTGGCGCTGGCGCAGGGATGGTCCTTGTTGTCGTTGCCCTACGTTGCCGATGCGGAGACCTTTGCCGGCTTAATTGGCAACTACGGGCTTAAGCCCTGGGCATGGAATGGCACCAGGCGTTGTTATATGCATGTGCTGGCCGCACCGGCAGCGGGACAGGGCTTCTGGATGCATAGTGATAAGGCGCTGCACCTGCTGATACCAGGAATTCAGCCCGCCGCTGCGGATGATACACCGCTCGCGCCGGGATGGCATCTTGTCGGGCCAGCCGACGAGTGGGGAGAGCCCGCACTGCCTACTTTTTACCGGAACGAGGGGATATTTGCCTTGGACAGCACGAGGGGGCTCTATCGGCGCCTCTACGGGCCGCCATTTTACTTTGGTGGCGCCTACTGGTTGTTTCTACAGTGAGAGCGTGGCGGCTTTCTGTCCGCAGACTCGTTCTCTTGATCTGTTGACTACGCAGAATCACACCTAATGCCTATGTTGGCGGGGCCCCGGCCAACGACAGCAAATGACAGGGGCAGACCGGTTGCAGGTCCTTATGTCCTTTTTGCGTTGTCTTTTGTCATTATTCTTTAATACTTTTTTTCTCCAAGCTATTGTTTTGACTGTGCGGACAGCGTATATTTGTTAGCGACGTTCACAAAAACGTCATTCTATTCGCAAACGGTTTGGCCGAGAAATAGAGAGCCAATGCGTTGATGCCCCACAGGTGTGGTGTGTCGATGGCTGTTCTCTGCATCTCGGCCAAACCGTTTTTTTGTGCCCGGAATGGACCAATTGTGTAATCAGGGGCGGCAATGTTGGATGTACTGGTGATAGGCGGCGGCGTAGTCGGCTGCGCGGTGGCTCGGGAGTTGAGTCGCTGGCGGTTGCGCGTGGCCTTGTGCGAAAAAGGGGCTGACGTCTGCGTGGGCACGACGAAGGCCAACAGTGCCATCGTGCATGCGGGGCATAGCGCGAAGCCGGGCAGTCTGATGGCTGAATACAACGTACGCGGCAACGAGCTCTACGAACAGCTCTGCGCCGATCTGGACGTGCCCTTCCGGCGCAATGGCTCGCTGACGTTGTGCCTGGCGGCCGAAGACCGCCCGAAACTCGATGAGCTTTATGCGGATGGGATGGCCAATGGCGTGCCGGATATGCGTATTATTGGGCACGATGAAGTTCTACGCATGGAGCCCAACGTCAATCCCGAGGTGGTGGCGGCGTTGCATACGCCGACGGGCGGCATTGTCTGTCCCTACGAATTGACGGTGGCGCTCGCGGAGAACGCGGCGATGAACGGCGTCGAATTCCATTGTGAGGCGGCGGTTGAAGGCCTGACCAGCATCGTCGGTGGCGGTTGGATCGTCCATACCCGCAAAGGCGATTTTCGGACGCGGACGGTGGTGAATGCCGCCGGGCTCTACGCGGACGTCATCAACAACATGGTGAGCACGACGTTGCTGCGCATTACCCCGCGTCGCGGTGAATACTGGATGGTCGACAAGGCCTACGAGGGCGCCTTCACGGCGACGCTGTTCCAGCTGCCGAGCGCCATGGGCAAGGGCATTTTGGTGACGCCGACGGTCGATGGCACGATACTTATCGGGCCAACGGCCGACGACATTGACGACAAGGACGACCTGAGCACGACCCTACCCGGTCTGGAGCAGGTCTTGAAAGTGGCGAGCCAGACCTGGCCGGGGCTGCCGCGGCGCAGCATGATCACCAGCTTTGCGGGGCTGCGGGCGCATCTGCCCAGCCACGATTTCGTGGTCGGCGAGGCGCCCGGGGCGCCGGGTTTTTACAATGCGGCGGGCATTGAATCGCCGGGGCTGACAGCGGCGCCGGCCATCGCCGAAGCGCTCTGCCGACAGATCGTCGCTGTGTTGAAACCGGCGGCGCGGGCGGACTTCCAGTCCAAACGGCCGCCGGTGCGGCGTTTTCGCAAGATGTCGGACGACGAGCGGGCTGCGGCGATTGCGCTCGACCCGGCCTTTGGCAGGATGGTCTGCCGTTGCGAGATGGTCACTGAGGCCGAAGTGCGCGACGCCATCCGACGTCCCGTTGGCGCGCGCTCGGTGGATGGCGTCAAGCGGCGGACGCGCGCGGGCATGGGCCGCTGTCAGGGCGGCTTCTGCATGCCGCGGGTGCTGGCGATACTGAGCGAGGAACTGGGGGTGTCGCCCCTGGCGGTGACGAAGGACGGCGGTGCCTCGACCATTCTTACAGCGCGTCTCGACGGCGTGAAGGAGCAGAGCAAATGACGGCGCTGACCACGATATGCGATGTGCTGGTGATTGGTGGCGGCCCCGCCGGCATGGCCGCCGCGCTGGCGGCGCGCGCAAGCGGCTGCCAGGACGTGTTGATTCTTGAGCGCGAGTCCGAGCTGGGCGGGATATTGAGGCAGTGTATCCACACGGGCTTCGGCCTGCACATTTTCAAAGAAGAACTGACCGGTCCCGAGTATGCGGCGCGCTATGTCGAGCGGGTGAAAGAGGCCGGCATTGCCTACCAGTGCGACACGATGGTGATATCGCTGAGCGCGGAACGGGTGGCGACCTGCGTGAGTCCCAGCCACGGCCTGCAGCGCATTGAAGCGCGCGCGGTGGTGCTGGCAATGGGCTGCCGGGAGCGTCCGCGCGGCGCGATTGGCATCCCCGGCACTCGCTGTGCGGGCATTCTCAGCGCCGGTACGGCGCAGCGCTTTGTCAATCTCGAAGGGCTCATGCCCGGCAAGCAGGTGGTGATTGTCGGTTCGGGCGACATCGGTCTGATTATGGCTCGGCGCATGACCTTTTCTGGCGCCAAGGTGGAAGCCGTGGTGGAACTCATGCCATATTCCAGCGGCCTGAAACGCAATGTCGTGCAGTGCCTGCATGACTACGATATCCCGCTGTTGCTGAGCCACACCGTGACGGCCATCCGTGGCAAAGAACGCGTCACGGGCGTGACGGTCAACCAGGTGGACGCCAATCTGCGGCCAATACCCGGCACGGAACGCGATTTCGCCTGCGACACGCTGCTGTTGTCCGTGGGGCTCATTCCCGAGAATGAACTGTCCCGCGCCGCCGGACTGGAGCTGGACCCGATGACGACCGGCCCCGTCGTGGACGAGCGCCTGGAATGCAGCGTGCCGGGCATCTTCGCCTGTGGCAATGTGCTGCATGTTCACGACTTGGTGGATAATGTGTCCATGGAGGCCGAACGCGCCGGCCAGCAGGCCGCGACTCACGCGGCGGCAAAACGCGGCGGCACTACCGGCACTGGTGACAATGCCGGCGGCAATTGCGCGCGCATTGCGGTGCGGGATGGCGCGGGTGTACGCGGCCTGGTGCCACGGCGCGTGAGTGCCGAGGCGCTGCGGCAGGGGGCGTTGATCCTGAGTTTCCGCCCAGATCGCGTCTATCGCAATGCCGTGTTGCTGGTTGAGGCCGATGGGGTGGTTGTGAATCGCCTGCGCAAGCGCGTAGTCGTTCCTGGCGAGATGGTCGAGCTGACCATAAAACCGGAATTTTTTCTTGAAACGTTCCCTAAGCAAGAGTTATCGGTGCGGGTTGAGGCCGAAGATGGTCGGATTGGAGCGAAGGCATGAGCACAACGCGTGAAATTACCTGTATTGGCTGTCCCATTGGCTGCGCTTTGACGGCGACCATAGTCGACGGCGTGGTCACTGACGTCACGGGCAACGAATGCGGCCGCGGTCCCGCCTACGCCCGGCAGGAATGCGTGCGCCCGGAACGCATGGTGACGGCGCTGATGTTCGTGCCCGGCGCGTCTCGGCCCCTGAGCGTGAAGACCGCCCGGCCCGTCCCGAAAGACAAGATCAAAGACTGCCTGGAAGCGATCCGACAGACGCGGCCGGCGTTGCCGGTGCGCATTGGCCAAGTCGTGCTGGTGGACGTCGCCGGGACGGGTGTGCCCGTTGTCGCGACCTGCGATCTGGCGGCGCCCGCGCGGGTAGTCATCACGCCGTTGGCACGAGTCGCCAGTGCGGCCTGCGCGGGCGCAGCTGCTGCGGCGGCGGGTACCAAGCCCCGGCGAGAGGCAAAGGGCGTCGTGACCGCAGTGGCAGACAAGCAGGACGGCCGTTGCTGCGCTCGTAAATGATGCTGCGGCAGGCCCGAGCGCCGTCCCAGGCTTTCATGCGGGCATTGTTGGCGGTGTTGGTAATCGGTCAGTAACCACCCCGGTGGGGAAAACACCGGGGACAATTTGCAGGAAACCCACGGCCAGTCGCCGCCCAGCCATTACACATGGGTGGCTAACCAGTACACATGGGTGGCTAACCAGGCAGCGGATTTCATAGGAGCAATGCTCTTCACATAGCATGCGGCAATCGCCGGCGATGAGTTGATTGGTAACCATGCACAAGATCATTCGCCGAGGTTTTGAGCACCGAAGGTGCGCCCTAAGATAGCCCAGGGCAAGCGCCCGCAGGGCGCGTCGCCCTGGGTAAGGTGCCTCATTCCAAAAGAGCCCTGAAGGGGCGGCCAAAAAGACCAGCGACGATGGGTCACAGCGCAAAATTGCCGCAGCAATCAATGAGTTCCATTGCCTCTTTGTCACCAGGCCGACCATGTCGATGTCCACAACTCCACCACCGCCCCTCTCGCACCGTCCCATGTGCCATTCGCCGCTTCTACGCACGCGAAGTGTGGAATTGCGGCCGGTCACACCACGTCCGGGCGGAAATCACCGAGCGCCCCAGCGTAGTAGAGCGGCATGAAGGTCAGCCGTTGTTCGGGGCGCCGCGCATACGTGCCGGAGTAGAGTACCACCCCTTCCGGGCAGTTGGGGTAGGTATTGAGCATCAGGTGCAGGCTGCGCAGGCTACCACCCGCGCCGGACTTGACCTCGACCGGCACGATCTTGCCGCCGCGCACCGCCAGGTAGTCCACCTCGGCATTACTGCCGCGTGCCTCCCGTGCCCAGTAGAATAGCTCGGATGCGTGGTTGGCAATCAGTTCCTGGGCAACAAACTGCTCGGCAAGCTTGCCACGGTACATGGCCAGCAAATCCTCTTCCCGCATTTCCAGGTCCACCGGCACCTGGCAGAGATTCTGCAAGAGACCAATATCCAGCAACGCGGCCTTGAAGCGCTTGTCGTTGGCGCTCGCCCCAAGCGGCAGCCCGGACGGGTTGCACGAGGCGATCTTGTGGATCACCCGCGCCTTGCAGAGCAGGTCGAAGGCGCGACGGTTGGTGGGACCGGTGTGGCTGTCATCAAGGCGGGTGTACTTGACCTGTTCACCGACCTGGCGGGCCGTGCTCAAGAGCACGCTGTCCAAACAGGCGCGGTCGACACGCGGCGTGTACTTGGCAAAGTCCTCGCGGTACGAGCCAACAATCTCGGTCTGGGCCTTGAACGACTCCACCAGCGACTGCGTGTCGCGGTACACCTTCACACTCTCGGGCATGCCGCCCACGAAGAAGTAGGTCTTCAGCTCCTTCAGCAACTGCCGTTGGATGCCCGCGTCGACCTCTGCAGGATGCCGGGCAGCCGTTTCCGCCGCCACGTCGTTGCCGATTCCGAGCAGGTATTCGCGGAAAGTCATCGGATACAGGTGCAGGTATTGCACCCGGCCGACCGGGACGGATATCTCACCCAAAGCGAACTCCAGCAGCGAACCTGCCGCGATCACGTGCAGGTCGGGCAACTGTTCGTAGAAATAGCGCAACGCCATGACGGCACGCGGACAAGCCTGAATCTCGTCCAGGAAGAGTAGCGTCTTATCGGGCACAATGCGCTTGCCGCTATCCACTTCGAGACGCTGGACGATGACCTTGGGATCAAGGTTGTCCCCGAAGTGAACGTGCAGGTCGCGGCGCTTCTCCAGGTCGATCTTGACCATCGTCGCGAACTCCGCAGCCGCCGCGTGCTCAACCAGCCAAGTCTTGCCGACCTGCCGAGCCCCACGCACGATCAGCGGCTTGCGCCGCCGCGCGGCGATCCACCTCGCGACCTGTTCCTGAGCAAAACGATACATTGAGGCCTTCTCCCAGTTCGTTGAACGGTTTTTTTAGAAAGTCAAGGGACATTCTAACGCATCATCACAGAAATGCAAGGGAAGTTGGCGCTTTTCCGGGTTGATGCCGTAATCGATCAGCCTTTGCTACCAGCCGTTCCCGCTGCCTTTTCGTCCGGCAAGATGCAACTTGTCTGAAGACGCTGAAATACCGCCGGGACGGCGGCGTGGCCAGGATGAATGCCGCCGGGAGACGGCGGCGCTCCCAGGTGTCCATAGCGCCGCCGCCAATCAGTCCTACCGCTCACAGGCGTCGCCTTGGAGCGGCCAGTATCCATGACTGACCGTATACGCCGCAAGGGCCGGGTGATGTCATGGTCGGGCTTTCATGCGGGCATTGTTGGCGGTATGGTATGGCTGCGCGTCGCAGTTCGTATGATTCCGCGGAACAACTCCAAACCGAGGAGGCCCGGGCGATGACACTCTTTGACGACTTTCTGGCTTTTGCCACCAAGCGCGAGTTCACGACCATCGTGGCCAATCCGCCCTGGGTGGTATCGGGCAAGACCGGCATTGCCGAGGACCGGGAATACAGCCGTTTGCGTTATCCCGGCGTGCGTCTGGAAGAGCTGCTGTGTCTGCCGGTGTTCACGGCCGCAGCCGAGAATGCCCATCTGTATCTCTGGGCGCCGTCGTGGCTGTTGGTCGAAGGCCTGCAGGTCATGGAACGCTGGGGTTTCCAGTATAAGACCGCGCTGTTGTGGGAGAAAGTGCGCAGTGACGGCGCCACCGACGGCAGCTGCACCGGCTACTACTTCCGCAATGCGACCGAAATCCTGCTGTTCGGCGTGCGCGGGACCCTGCGCACGCTGTCGCCTGCACGCCGACAGATCAACGTGCTGCGGGCGCCAAAACTCTCGCAGAACCGCAAGCCCGATGATGCCTACGCGCTCATTGAGCGTTGCAGCCCCGGGTCATACCTGGAACTCTTCAGCGCCGCCGCACGCGATGGCTGGGCATGCTGGTGTAACCAGGCCGACGACGGCGCCGATCAGCCCACGCGACTCCGCCGTAAACAGCTCACGCTGGAGCTGTGAGGAACGTGGGACGGTGGTTGGGGGGGGAGTGCGCCTGCAACCTGTGGCCAAAAAGCATGAGGGGGTTCCATTGCCTCTTTGGCTCCAGTCAGCTTCGCCGACTGAAGCCAAAGAGGCTGAGGAACACGGACCAATATGGCGCGCTACCCAGGGCGGCGCGCGCCTTCGGCGCCGCTTGCCCTGGGCTGGTATGTTTCGCGCTTTCAGCGCTTCTGCCGCTTCGCGGCAATGAAATGCCAGATTGGCCAAGTTCGGCCCGGAGGGCCGTGCCACGCATAATCCAGGGCGGCGCGCGCTTTCAGCGCTGCTTGCCCTGGGCTATTATAGATCGCGCCTTCAGCGCTTCTGCCGCTTCGCGGCAATGAAATGCCAGATTGGCCAAGTTCGGCCCGGAGGGCCGTGCCACGCATAATCCATGGCGGCGCGCGCTTTCAGCGCTGCTTGCCCTGGGCTATTATAGATCGCGCCTTCAGCGCTTCTGCCGCTTCGCGGCAATGAAATGCCAGATTGGCCAAGTTCGGCCCGGAGGGCCGTCTGGAGTTTGGCAAAACTCGACATTGCGCCGTAGGCGCTTAACCATGCTTAACCCCAGGCTTTAGCCTGGGGAAATGGCTCCCTCCCGGAATCAGTGCCTCGTAGAGGCACTACTTTGCCTGACTTTCGCCAAGGACTCTGAAAAATGTTCTTTTTGATCAACCGACTGCGCCAGCAGTAGCAACTGGCAGTATAGTCGGAACATCATCTTGGAACATCAAAAAAACGGCTTGCTATCAGCCATTTTCTCTCTCTCCCCATGAACGAAAACTGCAGCGATAGGCAACGTGGACGCCAAAACTGTAGTGCCTCTACGAGGCACTGTCTTTTGATGGTTGTCCCCCCAGGCTGAGGCCTGGGGTTAAGCATAGTAGTGCGCCTACGGCGCACCAAAGCCAAGCCAGTTTTTCTCCATTCCGGCTCCAAACCGACCAGAGCCGGCCGGCTTTCCCGCGCCGCAAAATGCCAAACTCCAGGCGGGCTAAAAGCCTGCAGCACGGCCGGGAAACGGGCATGCGATGCTTCGGGGAATGGTGTCATGCGATGCTTCGGGCTAAAAGCCCGCAGCACAATCGGGAAACACGCGTGGGGTGGGACGTAAGGGGCTTCGGGCTAAAAGCCCATACGTGGTGTGGCTAGATCCTGGGTTGTTGTTCAGAGCGTTTTGCCGGTGATGAAGTAGTAGATGGTGCCGACGACCATGGGTACGAATTGTGCGGCGAGGGTGCCGGCGATGAGGCCAATCATCATGGGTTTGCAGCGCTGGTACATTTTGCCGCCGCCGTATTTGGTGATCAGGAATTTGAGTAGGAAGCCGATGCCGAAGGAGAAGGACATGCGCATGCCCTGATGGCCACCGAAGAAGACGAAGATGACGGGGTGCAATGGCCACCACGGGTATTTGAGGCGTCCGAAAGCAACGGCGAAGGTAATGAGGGCGGTGACGACGAAGGCGGCGAGGTGTTTTGGGCTTGGCGACATGGCGGCGAGGCGTTCGAAGCCCGTGCGGTTGGCGGCGATTTCTTCCAAGCCCTGGGCTTTGAGTTTGATGACGGCTTCGACGGCGTTGGCGAAGGGGTAGATGGATGATGACCGTGGCCAGCCATAGAGTTGGGCGCCGCGGTCGTACTGCCAGTAAATGGTCGATGGCACGGAGATGACGATGGCCAGGACCATGACGACTAGTCCCCATTTGACGGTTTTATTGAGCTGGATTTGGTGGCCATCGGCGAGTTTCATGGCTTGGTTGAAGAAAGGCATGATGCACCATCCCGGTGCGGCCAGGAGCACGGTGGAGACCAGGAACATGATGACCAGATTCTGCGGGCCGAGGGCGCCGGCGCCGAGGAAACCCCAGAGGATGACGCAGGGGTACACGTAGGTGCCGATTTCGAAGGCGCCGGTCTCGGCGAGCACGCGGCTGACGACGGCGAAGACCATGATGGCGATGAAGGTGTAAATGACACCGATGGACCAGTGCAGGCCGACGAGATGCAGCTGGAGGATGAAGAGAATGGTGCCTGCCAGAAAGAGGCGCATGCCGACGATAGCGAAATCGGGTATGGCCTCCCGGCTGCGGATGCCGACACTACGCTTGAGGGTGTTCCAGTAGAACTGCCGGCCGGTGTAGAGGATGATCATGAGAATGGCGAAATAGCCGCCGGCAAAGATGAAGGGCTCCAGCGCCATGGACATCATTTTGCTGGAGCGCACTTCGATGCCGTAGGTGGCGAGGATGCCGGCGATGACGCAGTACAGCCAGGGCCCGAACCACATGGACAGGGACGCTTCTGACGGCAGGAAGTAGGCCAGGCCGATGACAGTCATGATCAGCTGTGGTGAGAAGAGCATGCCGCCCTTGCCGTGGATGACGGTTGGGAAGAGCTTGATGGCGGGGGTGAAGTTAAGCCAGAATTTGACCGGTATGAGCTCATTGGGGAACCAGCGACACAGGTAGTTGTTGAAGAGCAGGAGGAAGGAAAAGAGGAAGCCGATAAGGAAGAGGCGGTTGCGGAAAATGGTTGAGAGCCGGCCCTGTGCGTCAGGTAGCAGCGAAGAGGCGAACTGGACAATGGGGTAGGGCAGTTGTTCGTGGTCGCACCACTGTCGGTGGAAGACGGCGGCCAGGCCGACGACGGCGACGAGAAAGCAGAGGACCATCGGGCCCCAGAAGAGGAAGGTGCGGGTCCAGACGTCCCAGGGGATATCACGGAAGAAATTGATATGGACATCGCCTTCGCCGAGCCCGGTGACGAAGCCGTTGAGGCCGACGTCGCCATTGGGGCCGGAGACATCGCAGAGCATCTGTTTGGGGGCGAGGGCGACGATGTCGTGGCTGCGCCAACTGGGTGTGGTGCGCAGGTCGTGGTGGGGGAACATGACGGTCGGCGAGAACATCTGGCCCAGGCTCCAGCCGGGAATGCCGCAGGCGATGAGGAAGAGCGCGAGGACGGCGGCGACTTCGCGGCCGTTGAGGGCCAGGCTCGTGCGCAGGCGGCGCAGCAGCGGGTTGATGAGCAGCACGTAGACGACCAGGCCGCCGTAGGCAACCGTTGGCAGCAGGGAGGATATCATCGCCCCGGGGCGGATGACGGCGTCATTGAAGTAGCACCATGCGCTCATGATGGCGGCGCTGACGATGCCGATGATCAGGCTGCGGACTGACAATGTGACCCCCTTTTGTCCATCTTTGGAATGGGTGTTGGTTGGCTGGCTGGGCCGTGACGATAAAGCCGTGGGTGTGAAAATTGGCGACGCGGCGTTTTGGGGCGCGCGGTGTGGTTTATTCCTGATAGAAGGCATTGAGCATCATGAGCATGGCGTGGACTTGGTGCTGAACGATATCAATGCGGACGACGCTGGAATCTCGGGAGCTGGTGATGCCGCCGAAGGCTTTTGGCGGCACGCGTTCGAGGGTGGACAGGTACGGGTTGTGTTGCATGAGCGGTCCGCCGTATTGCCAGCTGATGAGATTGGCCATGATGTCCTCGCAGTTGCGACGGATGCTGGTCATGGCGCTTTGGTCGTTGAGGGCTTTGGCGCAGTGCCAGGCGGCGATGAGGCCTTCGATGGCATAGCTGGTATTGCCCTGGCGCGACGCGAGCTGGTTCTCGTGCAGGAGCCACCAGGACAGGGCGATGGCGCTATGCCGGGCGAGGTCGGCGTGGGGTTCCCAGCCGGCCTGCTGGTATTCATTGCAGGCCATGCAGCCCCACTGGTAGAAGCCCTTGCTCAATTCGCGGTCGCCGCCGGGTTGCCAGCAGTCGAGCGTGTAGCGCTTGATGAGCTTGGGCAGGGCGTCGTTGATGCGGGGGATGAGCTCGGTCTTGCCCAGATAACGCGCGGCCTTGCAGTAAGCCAGGAGGCATTCGCCGTCATAGTAGGCGCTGGCGACGGGCTCGCGGTAGCCGGAAGGGACGTCGTAGACGCGCGCCCAGGAACCGTCGGCCATCTCCATGCTGCGCAGGTAGTGCAGGTGGATGTCCAGCTGCAGACGGAAACGCTTGAGGACGTCTTCCGGGAGAAATTTTTCTTGGCCGGTAATGAAGTCGATGATACTGAGGCAGTAGAGTGCGACCATCCCGGTTGAGATGGTTTCGTCCTCGCCGTATACGGTTGCGGCTTCGCCGCTGGGCAGTGCTCGGGTTTGTTTGGCGAAGAAGTCGAGGCCGAGGATGACTGCTCGTCGGGTTGGTTCATTGAAGCGGTCACGATTAAGGCAAGCCAGTCCCCACAGGGCGCCAGCTTGGCGGACGGCGTTGTCGTCTTCGAAGACATCGCCGGTGCTGATATCGAGCGCGTAGGTGAAGTTCCCCTCGGTCTTTTGTTGATTGAGGTAGTAAGTTCTGGCGGCCTCAATGCTCTGGGTGACGATTTGTTTTGAGATTGGCGGTGGCTTCTGCAGGTCCAGCCAGGTTTGTTCGCTGCAGAATGGGCGGAGCTGTTCGATGAGGCTGGTGCTGGTTGTTGCCTGGTCATTGGCGTCGGCATTGCTGGCCAGCGTGACGGCCATGGCCAGAACGGCGATTATTTTGCGCATCGTGGTCTCCGGTTCTGTGCCGCGAGGCGGATGAACGGTTTGATTTTGAGTTGAAAGCGGGCGGTGGCGGCGAGGACCTGTTCGGCGTGTTGGGGGTCGGGTTGCCGCGGGCTGTACCAGGTTTGGGCGGCAGCGGCAGCGACGGTCAAGTAGTCTTCGCTGAGATTATCGGCGTACTGGCTGATAAAGTCCGCGCGTTCGATGAGATCGACGGTCGGGGGGTGGGGGAACTGCGCCAGCGCGAGCAGGCGGCAGAGGAGCTCCTGGCAGGAGCTGATGAGCATGGCCGGCGGCTGGGGCTGCTTTTGGAGTCGGCGCCACAGGCGGTAGCAGGTGAAGATGTGCCAGCAGCGTTGCAGTTGGCGACGGATGTTCCGGCGGGACGACCACAGCCAGTGCAGCAGCGTCAGGGCGAAGGCGATGAGGAAGTAGTCCGAGAGGGTGAGTTGTTTGCATTTGGCAAGAATACCCTGGATGGCTACGAGCAGGCGTTCCCAGCCATGGCGGACGCTCTCCTTGAGCCGTCCCAGCTGGTCTTTGGTCATGGAGGCGATCTTGGCCTTGAGCAAGGCGATGGCGGCGGCGGCGATCTGTCGCGCGTCAGGCTCGACCGTGTTGTTTTCCATGGCGGCCTTGGTGTAAATGGACTCGTAAAGCTGGTCGGCCTTTTGTGCGGAGGCGGACTTGGTTGCGCTGCCGCCGTTGTCCTGTTGGCTGCTGTTTTGTGCGCGTTTGGGCGGTTCGGGTGGGCGGAAGCTCAGTTCGGGGGGGATGGCGCCCCATTCTTCGCCGAAGGGGTCGAGGAGGGGCTTGAGCAGGCTCATGGTATTTTCCATACGCAGTTCGCCCGGGGGGACGCCGTCGTAGGTCAGCCAGCCGTATGGTTCGATGAAGATCTGTGCCCAGGCGTGGGCGTGGTATTCATAGACTTCGAAGTAATTGGAGAGCAGGTTGTACTTGCCGGGCGAGAAGCCGGTGACGAGGCGGGCGTGCAGGCCGGCGAGGCGGGCGAGGACCACCAGCGCCTGGGCGAAATGCTGGCAGTAGCCCTCGCGGCTTTCGAAGAGAAAGAAGTCGACGATTTCGTGGTCTGGCGGTATGGGTGCCGGCTCGAGGGTGTAGCGGAAGTTATTGCGCAGATAATCGCGGAGGGTGTTGGCCTTATCCATGGGCGTGACGGCGTTTTCGGTGAGGTCGAGGGCGAGCTGGCGCAGGCGGTCGGACACGAGCCGTCGCGGCAGGGCGCGGTAGTTCCAGCCGAAGTTATGGGCGGGTTCCAGCCATGGGCGCGGGTCGGGACGCAGGTCTGGCAGCGGTACGTAGGACTGCACGCGGTAGTGCCAGGGCGGCGCCATGACGTTCTTGCTCTTGAGCACGAGGCTGACGGCGTCCGGCCGGTGCAGCATGGCGGCGATGGGGTTGCTGGCGCTGTTGATGGACTGGTCGCGGTATGCGGCCTGTTGCAGGCGGTGCGCGTAGGGCAGGCGCAGCGATACGGGTTTTTCGATGGCGATGGACTGGACGACTTCGGCGCTTTGCCGCGGTTCGTAGTTGTCAGCGCCGCCGTTGCCGCTGAGGAGAATGCGCGACTGGGTCCATTTTTCGCCATTGTAAGTGTCGTATATCTGCATGACCCAGTAGAGTTTGGCGGGGGTGTAGGCGCGGAAGACCAGGTCGCTGCCGATGGTCGCGCCCTTGCCGTTGCCGTCGCGGGCGTCGAAGGAGCGCAGGTCGCTGTTTTTGAGTTCAGCGAGGGACTTCTTCTCGGTCGGGGTGGGTTTTTTGGTGCCGTCGACTTCTTCCTTGGCCTTTGGGCTGTCGCTGAGCATATGGCGGATGGGCGCGGACCAGCGGCCCCACAATTCCGGGAAAAGGAGGTCCTGTTCGGAATGGAAAGATACGGGAATGATACCGCGGCTGCGGATACGCTTATTCTGGGGGAGCTGGGTGAGGAAGATGAATGCGAGGAGGAAGACGAAGAGAAAATGGCCGAAACGATAGAACCAGTTGCCGACGTGGTTTGGCATGTGCGGGATGTGGTGTTTGTTGCCCAGGTGAGTGAGCATGAGCGTGCGGGTCTGATAAAGAATGAGAATGGCCATGCCGATGGTGGCCAGGAAGCTCGGCAGGAAGATCGGCCGGCCGGGGGTGAGGCCGCCGTAGCCCGCCATGACAATGCAGATCAGCGCCATCAGCGAGTGTTCCTGGAGGACGCCGCCGAGGAACAGCGCCGCAGTGATGATGGCGCCGGTTTCGACGAGGGCGATGTCCGCCGTGGTCTGGGGCAGGCGGAAGTAAATCCAGGCGAAAGCGAGGGCGCCGATGATCAGCTGACAGACCTGGCGCAACCAGCCGGGGAACCAGCGGAAGGGAATGCGCGAGAGCAGCAGCAGGGGCAGGCCGGCGGCAAGGATGGCCACGGTGAGCTTGACGTGGCCCTTCTGCCAAAGACCGCAGGTCATGCCGACCAAGAACATGGCCAGGTAACTGATTTGCAGAAACCAGGTCAATTCATGTTGCTTGTTTTCCATAGTGCGCTGCTTTATGCGTTAATTCGAGCTGCTGAAGGCCTGTTTGATGCCCAAGGCCGGCTGGAGAAAGGTGGGCGTGAGAATGCCGCTGGGGGCCGCCGCTGCGGCGTTGCTGTCGGCGGCGGCGCGGCGTGCGGGCTTGGACTGTTTGGCGCCGGCGGGCTCGAAGTCTTTTTTGCGGGCGGTGAACCAGCGCAGGTCCATGCCCTGTTCCTGGAGGCTTTCGAGGGTGCTGCGCAGGGGCAGGTTGTCGCTGAGGCTGAGGGCGAAGATGACAGTGTTGCGGGGCAGGGCGCGGGCCCATTCGTCGATAATGTGCTGGACTTGCTGTTTGCCGGGTTGGAGAGTGGCCAAATCGTACATGACCTCAGCCTTGACTTCGGCGGCGAGTTTGGGTGTGACGAGGAGCGGCTTGCTGCCGCCGGCGGCGAAGGCGAAAGTACAGTAGAGGTCGGAGCAGTAGTGGCAGATGCTGGCGGCCGCGCGGATAAGGTATTCGAGGTTCGACCAGTCGCCGCCGCTGACGGCAAGTTCCTGGGCGTCGAGAATGACGGCGACGGACATGACGGCGTTGCGTTCGAATTCCTTGACCATGAACTTGCCGTAGCGGGCGCTGCTGCGCCAGTGGATGTAGCGCATGCCATCGGTGTGGGTGTATTCGCGGACGCCGTAGAAATCCTGGCTGTTGCCGGCGGCGCTGAGGGGGGTGCCGGTGGCGGTATGGATGGCTTCGTTCTGGTGCAACAGCAGGTCCTGCAGCTGCTCGCTGGGGGGATAAACGACCAGCGCCGCCGGGAGTTTGAGGCGCCGCTCGCGGTAGAAGAGGCCGGCGGGATCGCCGCCACGGAGGATGATGTGGTTCAGCTTGAATTCGCCACGCTTTATCGCCAGGACTTTGCGGTCGAAGAGGCGGCTGCTCTTGGCCGCCATGGGCGGCAGGACGGCGTAGTGGCTCTTGTCGTTGGTGAAGGGCAGATTTTCGATGACAACGAGGGGCTGGCGGCGGCGCCAGCGGCTGTTTTCGATCTGCAGGGGCAGTGAGAGCATCTGGCCGACGCAGGCGTCGCTGGCGGGTGCGCGGCTGATGCGCAGGCCATGGAGGGAGAAGAGCGCGCAGCAGAAGCTGACCAGAGCCAGCGCCAGGGCAGCCCAGGCGAAGAGCAGGGCGAAGAGCGTGTGGTTGATCATGGCAACCAGCAGCCAGATCACGCCACCAATGCCGATCGCCCAGCCGCGTGGGGTTGGCCATATCATGTGCAGCACAGTGAATTCTCCTTAAAGGCCTGAAAGGGTGCCGGGGGGCCGGCCTTGGGCAGCGGCGGCGATGGTGCGCCGGGGCGTGGCCGTTGCCGGCGGCGGTGTTCAGGCATCGACGTCGTGTTGCAGGCCACGGGCATTTTCCCAGCGGGCCAGCGGCAGATTTTCGAGGATGGCTTCCAGAACGTGGGTAGCCGAGGGCCATTCCGAGCGCGCCTGGAGTTTGAGTGGCAGGCGGTGGGCGAGGACGGCGGCGGCCAGTTCGCGGACATCGCGGGGGAGGACGTGGTCGCGGCCGTTGATGGCGGCGAGGGTTTGGCTGGCCCGCATCAGCGCCAGGGACGCGCGGGGGCTGCAGCCGTAGCTGAAGGCCGGGTGTTTGCGGGTTTCGTCAACGATGGTGACGATGTAGTCGCGGACGGGTTCGGAGACGAACACCGAGCGGATGAGCGCCTGGCAGTGCAGGATGTCCGACCCTTCCGCGACATGGGAGATGGTATTGAGGGGGTTGATTTCGGCCTGGCTGGCGAGGATGTCCTTTTCGATGCCGGTTTCGGGGTAGCCCATTTGCAGGCGCATGATGAAGCGGTCGAGCTGTGCTTCGGGCAGCGGGTAGGTGCCGTGGAAATCGACGGGGTTCTGGGTGGCGATGACGAAGAAGGGCTTGCGCAGGATGTGGGCGCTGCCGTCAACGGTGACCATGGACTCGGCCATGCATTCGAGCAGGCTGGACTGCACCCGGGGCGTGCCGCGGTTGATTTCGTCGGCCAGAACGACGTTGGAAAAGATTGGGCCGGGCATGAAGACGAAGCGGCGGGTGCTTTCGTCATAGACGCTGACGCCGGTGACGTCGTTGGGAAGCATGTCGGGGGTGAACTGGATGCGTTTGAAGTCGGTGCGGATGGATTTGGCCAGGGCCTGGGCCAGCTTGGTTTTGCCGACGCCGGGGACGTCTTCGAGGAGGACGTGGCCATCGCTGATGAGGGCGATGAGCACTTTCATGATGACGTCGTCTTTGCCTTGGATGACCTGGGCCATGTTGGTTTTGATGGCCATGACCACGTCATTGACGAAGGCGAGTTTGCTGCTGCGCTGGTCCTGGCTGAGATCCAACTCGGTGTTGTCAGCGGCTTTGAGATCGGAGGCGGAATAGACCAGCAGCACTTCGTCAAGCTGGATATGGTCGAGATGCTTGAGTTGCACGGGGCTGGAGATGGGTTGGGCGTTGACGAAGGTGCCGTTGCGGCTATTCATGTCCTCCAGGGTGACCACGCCGTCCACATTCTGGATGCGGCAGTGCACGCGGGAAATGCCATTGTGGTCCAGGCGCAAGGCGACGTCGGGATTGCGGCCGATGAAGGACTCGCCCGGCGGGACGGTGAATTCGCCGGAGAGCTTGTAGCCTTCTTGGATAATGAGTTTTGGCATGGGGTGGTCCTGGTCTTCTGCTGATGGGATGGCCGCCGCCTGGTCGGCGGCGCATGGCGTTTTTGAGAACGGCTAAGCCTGCGGGCGCATTTGCGGGAAGAGGATGACATCGCGGATGGACGGCTCGCCGGTGAGGAGCATGACCAGCCGGTCGATGCCGAGGCCGAGGCCGCCGGTGGGGGGCATGCCGTGTTCGAGGGCGGTGAGGAAGTCTTCGTCAACGCGGTTGACTTCGCCTTCGATGTCGCCGCGGCCGATGAGCTGCTGGTCGAAGCGGGCGCGCTGTTCGATGGGGTCATTGAGCTCGGAGTAGCCGGGAGAGAGCTCCTGGCCGTTGATTTCGAGTTCATAGACATCGACCAGGTCGGGGTTGTCTTCGCAACGCTTGGCCAGGGGGACGAGATAGGCCGGCAGGCGGGTGACGAAGGTCGGCTGAATGAGCGTGCTTTCGATGGTCTTGTCGTAGACTTCGTGGGTGATTTCCAGCGCGTTCATGGCGTCGGGAATGGCCAGGCCGAGGGCGCGGGCTTTGTCCCGCATGGCGGAGGGGTCGAGGTCGAACCAATCCGCGCCCATTTTTTCGCGCACGAGATCGTGATAGGTGGCGATGCGCCAAGGACGGCTGAGATTGATGTCGACGCCGTCCTTGCGGGTGAAGGTGAGAGTGCCGAAGATGCTCGTGGCGACATGGCAGATCATGTCCTCAATGAGGGCCATCATGCCGCGGCAGTCGGAGTAGGCCTCGTAGAGTTCCAGGACGGTGAATTCGGGATTGTGGCGGCGGTCCATGCCCTCGTTGCGGAAGTTGCGGCCGATTTCGAAGACTTTTTCGTAGCCGCCGACGACAAGTCGCTTGAGGTACAGCTCGGTGGCGATGCGCAGGTACATGGTACAGTTCAAGGCGTTGTAGTAGGTCTTGAAAGGCCGGGCGGCGGCACCGCCGGCGAGGGGCTGCATCATGGGTGTTTCGACTTCCATGAAGCCGCGGCTGCTGAGGTAGTTGCGGATTTCCTGGACGATGCGGCTGCGCAGCTGGAAGCTGCGGCGGACCTCGTCGTTGCTGATCAGGTCGAGGTAACGCTGGCGGTAGCGCTGTTCCATGTCGGAGAGGCCGTGCCATTTTTCCGGCAGGGGGCGCAGGGCCTTGCTCAAAAGCTCGAAGGACTGCACGCGGAGGCTGGCTTCGCCCGTGCGGGTGACGAACATCTCGCCCTCGGCGCAGACGATGTCGCCGATGTCCAGGTCTTTGAATAGGTCGTAGGATTCGTCGCCGACGACATTTTTTTGGACGTAGAGCTGCATGAAGCCGTCTTGGTCCTTGATATTGGCGAAGAGGGACTTGCCCATGACGCGCTTGGCGGTGAGGCGGCCGGCGACTTTGGCGCTGAGGACGCCGCCTTCGGGCAGGGCGGCAAAGGCCGTTTTGACGCTCGGGCAGTCCTGCAGGCCGCTGACGGCGTGGCCGTAGGGGCTTTTGCCACCCTGGGCAATCTTTTCGGCTTTCTGGCGGCGGATGAGGAACATGTCTTCACGCGGGCTGTTGTCGGTCTCCTCCGGGCGAGTCATCTGATCTTCGGACATGGCTGGTTTTTCCTTGCGCAAATGGACGGGTGCGGCGCCGGCGCGGGCTCGCGTCGCGGGGTAGGTGAAAGCAATGACACAAAAGGCATAATGTAATGGCTGTCGGCCGTTACGCTAATAATCTGTTGGCAAAGAACGGTGGCCGCCGCTGGGCAGGGTGGGCAGGGTGGGCAGGGTGGACAAGGTGGACAGGGTGGACAAGGTGGACAAGGTGGACAAGGTGGACGTGGCAAGCATCCTGGGGGCGCCGGTATGGGAGTCTGGTCAGCTTTGACTGGGCTTGAAAAATCGTGAAAAAACGTTATCTTTTCCTCCCGGCCGTTGCGGAAGCTGCTGAAGGGCTTACCGCGCTGGAAGTGGCCGTAGCCCGCCCGTTTTTCTGGAGTGGAACATGAACCCATTGGCTCAAGAATTGAACCAAAAGATTGTCGCTGCGAATCCGCATGTTTTTGCGATGCTGTCCGACCTGGGCAAAGAGATATTTTTTCCGAGCAAAGGTATTTTGAGTCAGTCGGCTGAGGCGTCGAAACAGGCGAAGCGTTTCAATGCGACGATTGGCACGGCGATGTCCGATGGCCAGGCGATGTTTTTGCCGAGTTTGATGGAGCAGCTGCCGGGGATCAAGGCCAATGACGCGTTGCTGTACGCGCCGTCGCCGGGCTTGCCGGCGTTGCGTGCTTGCTGGCGTGAGAAGACGCTGCATGACAATCCGAGTCTGGTGGGCAAGGGCTTCAGTCTGCCGGTGGTGACCAACGGACTATCGCACGGCTTGTCGATTATAGCCGACATGTTCATCAATCCGGGCGACACCTTCATTTATCCTGACAAGAACTGGGACAACTACCACCTGAATTACATGGTTCGTTCGGGTGCAGTGGCCAAGCTATTCCCCTTCTTCAATGGCGGCGGCTTTAACGTCGCGGCGTTTCGGGCGGCGTTGCAAGAGCACAGCGCGGGGCAGGAGAAGGTGATTGTGCTGTTGAATTTTCCGAACAATCCCAGTGGCTATGCGCCGACGGAGGCCGAGGGCGCGGCGATAGCGGACGCGCTGGTGGAAACGGCCGAGCGCGGCGTGAATGTGGTAGCGATCATTGATGACGCCTACTACGGGCTGTTTTTTGAGGCTGATGTCATGCGTGAGTCACTGTTCACGAAACTCGCGGGGCGTCATCCGCGGCTGTTGGCGATCAAGGCCGATGCGGCGACCAAGGAAGTGTACGTGTGGGGCTTACGCGTGGGCTTCTTGAGTTTGTCGGTGGGTGGTGCTGAGGAGGGCAGCGTGCTATATGAGGCCCTGACGGCGAAGATCGGCGGGCTGATCCGCAGCGTGGTGAGCAACTGTTCGGCGCTGTCGCAGTTTTTGATTGTGCAGGCGCTACAGAATCCCCGTTTTTACGACGAGCGCGCGGCGAAGGTCGCGCTGATGCAGCGTCGGGCACTGAAGGTCAAGGCCGTGCTGGCCAACCCGCGTTATGCCGATGCCTGGGAGCCCTATCCCTTCAACAGCGGTTATTTCATGTGCCTGTGCATCAAGAAAGTCGATGCCGAAGTGCTGCGTAAGCATCTCCTGGAGAAATATGGCGTCGGGACGATATCGATTACGCCGACGGATCTGCGGGTGGCTTTCAGCTGCCTGGAAGAAGGCGACATCCAGGAAGTCTTCGACTTGATCTACCAGGCCTGGCAGGATCTGGCGGCGAAGTCCTGAGCGGGCCTAACGGAAGGCTGAGGACGATGACCGAGCTGCGTGCAGCCATACCGGCGGACTGGCGAGCGGCCTTGGCGCCGCGGGTGCCGGCAAGCCTGTGGGCGTCGCTGGGGGCCTTTCTCGACGACGAGTATGCTCGTGGCGTAGTCTACCCCCCCCGGGAGCAACTGTTCACGGCGTTGACGCTGACGTCTTTTGCCGCAGTGCGGGTGCTTTGGCTGGGGCAGGATCCCTATCACGAGGAAGGGCAGGCGTACGGCCTGGCCTTTTCCGTGCCGAACGAGATCAGCGCGCCGCCGTCTCTGCGCAATATCTTCAAAGAGTACGCCGATGATCTCGGTTTGTCGCTACCGACGACTCACCGGCTGGAGCCCTGGGCGCGGCAGGGGGTACTGTTACTCAACACGGTGCTGAGTGTGCGTGCCGGCCAGGCCGGATCGCATCAGGGGCGCGGCTGGGAACAGATCAGCGACGCGGTGATCGACGCGCTGGTGAATCGGCCTGAACCCGTGGTCTTCGTGCTGCTGGGGCGGCCGGCACAGCGCAAAAAGCAGCGTATTGACCTGAGCCGGCATGTGGTCATTGAGGCTGCGCACCCATCGCCGTTGTCGGCCTACCGGGGCTTTTTCGGCAGCAAGATCTTCAGCCGCGTGAACAGCGCTTTGGCGGGGCTTTCGCATGCTGCCATCGACTGGCGGTTGCCTTGAGCGGCGCGCTTAGCCGCCGGGTGCATAGGCGAATTTGAGCACGATCAGCAACAGCGAGATGAGATTGAAGACGCTGTGCAGCACGATGGCTTGCGCCAGGCCGCCCTCACTGTGCGCGCGCTGCAGAATGAGCCCGAGGATGAACAATGCCGGTGCGTACTGCGGCAGGCCGTGGAAAAGACTGAAGAAGAGGGCCGTCCACAAGCCGGCATGGCGTGGCGAGAAGTAGCGGACGCTGCGGAAGATCACTTGGCGGAAGAGCAGCTCTTCGCAGACGGGCGCGACGAGTACGACGCCCAGCGCGGCAATGATCCAGAAGGCCGCGCCGCAATCTTGGCGTGCGTACTGCGTCAAGGTCTGTTCTGGCATGGGCCAGCCGAAGTGCTCGCTGACGGCGATGACAGCCAAGTTGATCGCGACCAGCGCGGGATAGAGAACCAGCAGCTGGCTCAGCACGCGGCCGAGCATCGCCCTGGATAGAATAAGGCTGTCTGGCAATCCCAGAGCTGTCCACAAAGACTGGCCGCTGACCCTGGCGCGCAGGGTCAGTGCGGCGGCACCACCGGCCATGAGCTGGAAGGGCAGCAGGCCGAGCAGAAACCCTGGCAGGGGCGCGCTAATGATTGCGGGAAAGAAATGCTGCATGACGGCGACTAGCAATAGGCCCAGCATGGCAGCGCAGGCGGCCGCCATGCTCGCCAGCACGTAGGGCCGGTCGTCAGCCGATGGCGAGGCCTCTGGCGGCGCTGGCGTTGGCGATTGTTTTTCTGGAGTGGCGATGATCATGGTGTGTTGCTGTGGCGCTGTTGTTCGGACGGGCTACATTGAAACACGCGGCTGGTGGCCGGTGGTTCCGGCGCATACTATCGCCAGCAAAAGCCCGTGTGGCAACGATCAGCGTGGACATCAGGGAGAAAAAGCATGAAAGTGTACATTTTTGTGGATATGGAGGGCATTAGCGGGGTGACGGGGACGGACTTTGTCAACGCTGGCGGTCCGCATTACCAGACAGCGCGGCGCTACTACACCGAGGAGCTCAACGTCTGTGCGCGGGCATGCTTTGAAGCCGGTGCGGACGAGGTCATTGCCCGCGATGGTCACAGCAGTGGCAATCACATGCTGTGGGATCAGCTTGATCCGCGCATCCAGCTGGTGCAGGGCCAGACTGGCGCGGTGCGCATGTGGGGCCTTGATGGTTGCGATGCGCTGATTCTGCTGGGATATCACGCCATGGCCGGCACGCGCGGGGCTTTGCTCGAACACACCTATTCGTCGGCGTCCATCCAGAACATGTGGCTCAATGGCCGGCCGGTGGGCGAGCTGGGCATTGACGCCGGCGTCGCCGCCGACTTTGGCATTCCGACCATTCTGGTGACGGGCGATGATTTCGTCTGCCGCGAAGCCAGCGAGTGGATACCGGGCGTCTATACCTGCGAAGTCAAGAAGGCCTGCGGTTGCCAGGGCGCCATGCTGCTGCCACGGGCCGTCGCCCACGAGCGCTTGCGGAAAACGACCATTGAGGCCGTCAAGCATTACCAGGATATCGCGCCGTTGGTGGTCGAACACCCCGTGACCATCCGCAAGGAAGTCGTGGAACGCGGCAGTATCCCCAGCGATGTGGGGCGCAAAGACCTCCGGGTCATCAATGGCCGCACCTACGAAAAAACCGCCCCCACCGTGGAACAGGCGTTCTTTTGAACAGCGCGGTGCGGGAGCGGCCGAGGAGGAATGCTGGCCGCAAGCGGCCAGCCACAGGACGGCGGCCAGGCATGAGCCGGGGGCGGACGGATTAGTGTTCGCCCTCGCAGGACCAGGGGCAGTTGTCGCCATCGCAGACGGCTTGCAGCGGGTGGCTCCATTCGACATGGCCGTCGACATAGGCGTTGCTGCTGCCATTGTTATGCCTGAGTACTTCGTCGTTGGTCACGGCGCGAGTATAGGGCTCGTTGCCTGCCGCGCCCATTTCGTGAGCGCCGGTGAATTCCACAAAGAAGATGGCTCGGGATGGTTTTTTGACGTGGGTCTGTCGTTTTTGCCAGTGGCAGTTCGGTGCGCCGACATCATGATGAATGGCGGTGATCGCGTAGGAGCATGAAACATGGACTTCGCCGACGCCGGCATCTCCCAGCGCTTCGGTTCCCGCCAGGGGATCGCTGGAGTACTCGATGGCCGACGACGGGCAGTCGTAAACTTCTAGGTCGCCGATGTATTTGAGCAGGCCGGTGCGCCAGCTATAGCCGTCAGACCAAAGAAACTTTTCCGGAATTCGCGGTGAGATCAAGCCATTTTTGTTGTCATTGGCGTACATGATGGCGCCGAGCATGATTTGTTTCATGTTCGAGGTGCAGCTGATCTGCTGGGCCTTTTCCCGCGCTTTGCTCAAAGCCGGCAGTAGCATGGCCGCCAGGATGGCGATGATGGCGATGACGACCAGGAGCTCAATGAGGGTGAAAGACCGCTGCAAATGCCGTGCCATAGTGCTCTCCTTTAGTATCTTTGCCAACGAGTTGTGAAAGCTGGCATACTATAGCGCCGGCACGGCGAAAGCGGCCTTTATTTATTGTCCCAGTGATTTTTTTCGTGGCCGTATGCCCAGCCGGCGGGCACTGGTCCGTAGAATTCGCGCCAGTTGAGCCACTGGGCATGGCCGTCGAGGAAGACCGCGTTCATGCCGCCGTTATGGCGCGGCACGGAGCGGCGGAGGGAGTCGCCGGAGGTTTGGCTGAGGTAATAGGTGGCGCCGCCCGACCAGCCGGTAAGGAGCGATGGGCTGGTCCATTGCCAGTGGGCGGCCGAGGTGGTGGCCTCCCAGGTGGTGGGGTCGGCGTTGGCCGCCGTTTCCGCCGTAACGACCACGGCATCGGCGAAGCTCGACGTGTAGGACGGACTGGCGAAGGTGTTCAAGGCTAAATAAGCGTCTTTGGCTGTAGCCGAACCGGGCAGAGTCGTTTTGGTACAGCCGTAGCCGCGACCGTCGTTGCTGGTTTTCAAGATGTTGGCTGAGGGGCAGTACAGGACGCTTTTGTCGGACAGGTATTTGTTGCTGCCGATGAGCAGGCTGAACCAAAAGACCGAAGTTTGAGGCGGTGTCTCACCACTGCGAAGGTGGAGGCCGCAAGGGACCATGTCGTCATAATCGCCGGTGTAGAGCGTAAGTGCCAGGCCCAGCTGTTTGCAGTTTGACATGCAGGACGTTTGCCGGGCCTTCTCCCGTGCTTTGCTGAGGGCAGGTAGCAGCATGGCGGCGAGAATGGCGATGATAGCAATGACGACCAGGAGCTCAATCAAAGTGAAAGTCAGATGTTTCATGGCGCAGTCCTTCTTTGTTAATTCACAGACCCTAACTTCTCGCGAGCAAGAATTTCTAATATCTTGCCACTCAACAAGAAGAATATTGTTCTGGTTAATCGAAACAATAATAGACGTTTGTTTCAAAGACATGGACATTTGTTTCAATAACATGGGGGTCTATTGCAGGATAACGCATATTTGTTTCACTTTGTGAGTCCGTGCGCCAGGCTGTGACGGTGAAGCAGACGACTCAAAAAGAAGACGGCCCGGCGGGTGCTTCCCGTCGGGCCGTTGTGCGTGGGTGTTTGTGGAAAATGGCTTGTTGATCACTCAATCACGTGCTGACAAGCCGACTGTTTTTTACTCCGATTCCACAGGTAACGACTGGAAAAATTCGGGGCGGTGCCAAGGCTTGGCCGCATTGGGCGGCGTTATTTGTTGTCCCAGTGATTTTTTTCGTGGCCGTATGCCCAGCCGGCGGGTATTGGCCCATAGAATTCGCGCCAGTTGAGCCACTGGGCGTGGCCGTCGAGGAAGGCGGCGTTCATGCCGTTGTTATGGCGCGGTACGGCGCGGCGGCGGTAGTCTTCGGCGGTATCGGTGCTACTGAGGTAGCTGCCGGTGCCGGTGAGTGTCGTTGGGGTTATCCATTGCCAGTGGACGGCGGTGGTGGTGGGAATCCAGGTGGTGGGGTCGGTGTAGGTCTGGGTTTCGGGCGTGATGACCACCGCGTCGGCGAGGGTGGATGTGTAGGACGGGCTGGGGAAGGTGTTCAAGGCATAATACTGGGCATTGCCAAGGACCGTGAACGTGCAGCCGTAGCCGCGGCCACTATAGCTGGACTTGGAGATAGTGGCTGATGGACAGATGGCGGCTTTGGTGTCGGAGAGATAGCCGCCGCCGGTGATTAGGCTGAACCAGTAGGGCCGCGCGGTCGATGGCGACTGGTTATGGTAGCCGCAGGGGAGGCGGTCGTCGTAGTCGCCAGTGTACATCATGATCGCCAGGGACAGCTGTTTGCAGTTTGACAGACAGGACGCCTGCCGGGCCTTCTCGCGTGCTTTGCTTAGAGCTGGCAGGAGCATGGCGGCGAGAATGGCGATGATGGCGATGACGACCAGGAGCTCAATCAAGGTGAAGAAGCGTTTCATGATGTGTGTTTCCTTCTCAGTAGAACGCTGCACGTACGACATTTCTGACATCTGCCTGTCAATATGGTATGTGGTGTGCCGATCCTTGCGTCAATGTTTGCCGCCAACAGCCCACCAGCATTCGTTGCTGCTGCAGGGGATATTCACGCCTTTGTAGGAGCCGACGTGGCTGTCGCCGAAGGCGTAGTTGTCGGCGTTGCCGCCGTGCCGGTTGGCGTCGGCGGCGGCACTGCTGATGCCGCGGAAGTAGCCGGGGTCGTCAGATTCCCGGGCGATTTGGGTGCCGCCGTTGCTGACGCCATCGCCGAGCATAATGAATGACGACGGCTGGGCGATTTCGCCGAGGTTGGTGCGGTTGGTGCCGTGAGAAATGGGCCGCGGTGCATTCATGCCATTGCTCCAGTGGACGGTGCTGATGGCATAGGCACCCTTGGCGCTGAGTTCGCCATTGACGACCTCGCCGGCGAGGGGCTCGGTGGCGTAATTGATGGTCGAGCTCGGGCAGTTGAAGACCTTGAGATCGCCAACACTGCTGGCGAGCAGCGCCCGCCAGGAGTAGCCTGCGGGATAGCTGTAGCCGTAGGCGGGAACGAGCTTGCCGTCTTCGGCGTCGGCGTAGACGATCATGGCCATACCCAGCTGCTTGAGATTGCTTACGCAGGAGATTTGCCGGGCTTTTTCGCGGGCTTTGCTGAGGGCAGGTAGCAGCATGGCGGCCAGGATGGCGATGATGGCGATGACGACTAGGAGCTCGATCAGGGTGAAAAGGCCTGCTTTGCGCATGATTTTCCTCCGGTTATTTAGGCGGCCGGTGCTTCCCAGCGGCTGCTGCGGCAGACTGCTTGCGCGGTCGGTTAGTTATGGATGACGCGCATATATTTGTCGTAAGGACTCTGAATGTAATAGAAGGATTTGGTGGCTTGTGAGGTGACGTGGCCATCAATCCAGCCGACATTGCAGAGGCCGTTGTGCAGACCACGCGGGCGGCCATTCCAAGCGGCGTCGCCGGATTCGGGGTTTTCGCTGGCGTCATTGGCGGGCAGTGCGGCCATGTATGTGGAATTGTTGGTGAGCTGCTGGTCCCAGCCCGGGCTGCCGGTGGTGGGGTTGACCTTGCGGACATCGCTGAAGATGACGGATTCGCTGGGGCGGTTGAACTGGCCGAGGGCCTTGTTGCCGGCGTAAACGGCGTAGCCGTAGGTGACCGTGCCTGGTTTTTGGGCCGAAGAAGGGCAGGTGAGGGTTTTGAGATCGCCAATGTGGTCTTTGAGGGTGTAGGTGAAGATGATGCGGTGAATGCCGTCGGCGAGTTTGTAATAACGCACGGGCAGCATGTCATCGTGTTCCTGGGTGTAGATGGCCAGGGCCAGGCCGATCTGCTTACAGTTGCTGGCGCAGGAAATCTGCCTGGCTTTTTCGCGGGCTTTGCTTAGCGCCGGGAGGAGCATGGCGGCCAGAATGGCGATGATGGCGATGACGACCAGGAGCTCGATCAGCGTGAAGCGAAGTGTCTTGACCCACATGGTGTCCTCCTTGGCTATACGTTGGTTAGTAAAAGAAGCCGTAAAATGACTGCCGAGGGCCATTATAACCCCCGGCTTGAAAAAAAACAAGGCCGGCGTGAAAATCACGACGGTCGGGGCGGCGGGATGGAATGCTGGCCGCAAGCGGCCAGCCACGGGACGGCGGCCAGCCACGGGACGGCGGCACCGTTCTGAGGTGTTGGGTTACTACTGATCGGGGATATCGGCTTCGCTGATGCGCGATTTATTTTCGAAGCGGGTGAAGCGTGGGAAGAAGAGCAGCTCCTGGGTGCCGGTGGAGCCGTTACGGTTTTTAGCGATGATGAGTTCGGCGTCGAGTCCGGCGCCGTCGTCTTCTTTCTGGCTGAGTTGTTTTTCGCGTTCGCGGTGGAGGATAGCGACGACGTCGGCGTCCTGCTCGATGGCGCCGGATTCGCGCAGGTGGCTGAGTTTGGGTTTTTCGCCTTGTTCGGCCTGGCGGTTGAGCTGGGCAAGGACGACGACGGGCACGCTGAGTTCCTTAGCCATGGCCTTGAGGGCGCCGGAGATTTGCGACACTTCGTTTTCGCGGCTGGCGTTGCGGTTGGTATGGGCGCGGACGAGCTGGAGGTAGTCGATGAAGATGGCTTTGACGCCGTGTTTGTTGCTCATGCGGCGGGCCTTGGCGCGCAGTTCGAGGATGTCGATGGCGCCGGTGTCGTCGATGACGATATTGGCTTTGCGGAGCATATCGCAGGCGCGGAGGGTGTCCATCCAGCCGGAATTGGAGAGGGTCTTGTTGCGGAATTCGCTAAGGCTGACGCGAGCGGTGCTGCAGATGAGTCGCAGGACCAGTTGCTGGGCGGGCATTTCCAGGCTGAAGAAGCCGATGGGCACGGGCTTGGCGCCCATAGCGATATTGGCGGCGATATTCAGGGCCAGGGCGGTCTTGCCGATGGAGGGGCGAGCGGCGAGGACGAAGAGATCGCCGGGGCGCAGGCCGCTGATCATGCGGTCGACTTCATAGCCGGTGGAGAGGCCGAGCACGTCGGGATTGCCGTCGATGAGTTTTTCCAGGTAGGTCACGGCGTCTTCGACGAGGGGTTGGATGGTCAGCAGGTCTTTGCTTTCGTTCATGCCGCTGACTTCGAAGATGCGCTGTTCGATGCCGTCGAGGAGCTGATGGACGTCCTCATCGCAGTCATAGCAGTGGATAATGGTGTCGGTGCAGGTGCTGATGATGCGGCGCAGGACGGCGTTCTGGCGGACGATGTCGAGGTAGTGGTCGATATTGGCGGCGGTGGGGACGCTGTCCATGAGCTGGACGATGTAGGAGCGCCCGCCGACCTCTTCGAGGCGGCCGCTGCGTTCGAGGTGGTCGGCCAGAATCACCGGGTCCATGCTGGCGTTGCCTTTGTCGGCGCTTAGCGCGAGCATGGCGTCAAAGATGATCTGGTGGGCCGGGCGGTAGAAGGCGCCTTCAAATTTGAGGCTAGAGAAGGCCGCCGTCGCCGCGTCCGGCGAGATCATCATGGCGCCGAGGACGGCGATTTCAGCCTCGGGGTTGTGGGGTTTGGGGCGGTCGAGATTGAGGAGGGACACCGTCGTGGCGGGCGTCGTCGCGTGGTCGTTGCTGGGGCTGGGCATGGTCGGCTACTCTCTTGCGGAAGGATATGACGGTGGTGGCGCGCGGCGCGGCTGCGCGCGGGGGGCAATGATGACAATCTACCCCGCTATTGCGGCAAAAAAAGGCCGCGCAAGTGAATGCGCGGCCTTGACGTCACAGCAGGTCTTTGACCTGCATGAACTTAGTTGTCAGCTTTTTTTTCGTCGGCACGGACGACTTTGACGCTGACGGTCCCACGCACATCGGCGTGGAGTCGGATGGCGACGCTGTGTGAGCCGAGTTCGCGGATGGGCTCGGGCAGGACGATGTCACTGCGGTCGATGTCCATGCCCTGGGCGGCGAGGGCGTCGCTGATCTGGCTGACGCCGACGGAGCCGTAGAGCTTGTCGTTTTCGCCGGCGGCGACGGCGATGGTCAGCAGGAGCTTGCTGATCTTGTCGGCCATGGCCTTGGCGACATTGACGCGTTCTTCGTGTTCCTGCTGCAGGCGGAGCTTCTTGGCCTCAATGCGTTTGAGGGCGCCGGAGGTGATCGCTTCGGCGAGCTTGCGCGGCAGCAGGAAATTGCGGGCATAGCCCTCGCTGACGTGGACTTCGTCGCCGATGCGGCCGAGGTCCTGGACATCTTCCAAAAGGATAAGTTGTACTGACATGGTGTTGAGTTCCTTTCCGGCTTGATCAGAGAACCAGCGCCAGGATCCGGGCGCGTTTTACGGCTGCGGTCAGGAGCTGCTGGTGTTTGTAGCAGTTGCCGGTGATGCGGCGGGGCAGAATCTTGCCGCCTTCGGTCTGGTAGCGGCGAAGCAGTTCGACATCTTTGAAGTCGATGTGGAAGATTTTGTTTTCGCAGAGGCGGCAGACTTTTTGCCGGACGATTTTGCGGCGGCGTCTCGGTTTGGTGGTTTTCATGATAGACTCCTCAAGTAGCTGGGTATCGCCGGGTGGCGTTGTGCAAAAGTGCAGAAATGAATGGTCGTCGAAATCAGAAAGGCATGGTGGTGCCGGGGTCTTCGGGCAGGGGCTCGAAGGCTGGCATGCTCGCCGGCGGCTGCTGTTGCCAAGCGTTGGCGGGCGCCCTTGCTGGTGCAGGCGCACCGTAGGGTGCGGGGGCGGCCGGCGGCTGGAACGGGGTGTTTTGCTGGCTGCCGTCTTCGGCGTAGTTGGCGCCCTGTCCAGGCGCGCCCATGAGCTGAAGACGTTCGGTCGTGACGCTCAGCCGGCTGCGTTTCTTGCCGGTTTCGCGGTCGTCCCACTGATCAAAGCGCAGGCGGCCTTCGATGAAGACCGGCGAGCCTTTGCGGAGGTAGGTGCTGGCGACTTCCGCCTGGCGGCCCCAAGTCTCCACGTCAACAAAACAGACTTCCTCGCGAGTTTCGCCACGGGCATTGGCGAAGGAGCGGTTCATGGCCAGTCCCATGGTCACAACGGTCTGGCCGCCGGGGAGTTGCCGGACTTCCGGGTCACGGGTCAAATTACCGAGCAGATAGACTTTGTTGAGACTAGGCATAGCGTGGCTCCTTTAACGGTCGTGCCTTGGCGGCGGTGCTGGGTCAGCGGCCGCGGCTGGGGCGTTCGTCGCGATCGTAGCTGTCCTGGAAGCCTTCTTCACGGAAGAGGCGGTCGTGCTCATCGCGGGGCTTGAAGACATCGTCGTCCTGGCCGTCGGTATAGAGGAAAGTGGCCATGCGGAGGACGGTGGCGTTCAGGCTGTATTTTTCATGAATTTGAGCGACGGCGCTTTCGGGCAGTTCGAGGACATAGTCCCAGTAGACGCCGGCCTTGATTTTGCCGATGGGGCGGGCGAAGGCGCGTCTTTCCAGGCATTTGACGCGGGTGACATTGCCACCGATTTCTTTGAGGAAGGTCTCGACGCCTTGCGAGAAGACCTCACCATTTCCTTCGATCTTGCGGGGATCGAGGATGAATACTGCTTCATACTTTGTCAACGTCAGTTTCTCCTTGCACAATGGCATTGATGTTGTCCGCAGACCATGCGTTGCAGCGGTTCATGGCGATGTCGAGGCCTTCTTGACAGGCTAGGGCGACCATGTTGGCTGCTGCGGTGACGACTTGTGCCACCGTTGTTTTTTCTGCGGAAGTCCAGGGCGCCAGCACATAATCAATGATGTCGGTGTCCGTGGACTGCGGTCTCCCAATACCAACCCGGAGTCGCGGGATATTTTGCGACGCCAGCTCCTGAATGATCGATGCGAGGCCTTTTTGGCCGCCGCTGCTGCCGGTTTTGCGCAAGCGTAGGCGGCCGAGAGGCAGGTCAAGGCAATCGCAGACGACCAGCATATTGCTTGGGGAGACAGCGACATGCTGGGCGACCGAGCTCACCGCTTCGCCACTGCTGTTCATGAAGGTCATTGGCTTGAGCAGCAAGAGCTGCCGTGGGCCGATGTCCACCAGGAAGAGCTGGCCGTTATCAGGCTGCCATGGTGCTGGCTGGTGCCGGTGGCATGCCAGCAGCCGTTCGGCGACCAGGAAGCCGGCGTTGTGCCGGGTATCTTGGTAACGGCTGCCGGGGTTTCCCAGGCAGACCAGCAGCTGCAGCGGTGACACGGGCAGCGCAGGGGTTGGGGCGGTGAGTCCTGACATCAGGAAAATGTAAACGATAGTCAATACGTAGCGGGTAATCAAAGAGCCATGGCCCGCGCGGCGATGAAAGCCGGCGGCGGGCCGGGGGGGCAGCTTATTCGGCGTCGCTCTTCTTTGTATCGGCGGCAGGAGCGGCGGCCTCTTCGCCTTCAGCGGCGGCGGTTTCTTCGACTTCCTGGACCTTCGGTGCGCGGACGTTGAAGACGACTTGGTCGGCGGCGACATCGGTGCTGACGCCTTCGGGGAAGACCAGGTTACGCACGTGCAGGGCCTCGTCGAGATTGAGGGCGCTGACGTCGGCCTTGATGACATCCGGGATGTTCATGGGCAGTGACTTGACTTCAATTTCCATCATGACCTGTTCCAACTGGCCGCCCTGGCGGGTACCGGCCGGTTCGCCAACGCTGACGAGCGGTACGAGGGTGAACACGACCTCGTCGGTGCGCACTTCCTGGAAATCGATATGGAGGATTTTATTGCTAATGGGGTGGCGCTGGAACGTTTTGAGGACGGTGGTTTTCTTGTCGCTGCCGTTGATGACGAGTTCGACAATACCGCTGTGGTGGAGGACCTGCTCGCTGTCTTCGGCCTTGATGGTCATTGAGGTGGCGGCGGCGCCATGGCCATAGGTGACGACGGGAATGAGGTTGGCACTGCGGAGGCGGCGGGCGGGGCCCTTGCCTAAGCCATCGCGCTTCGTTGCAGTGATGCTAAGTGACTTGCTCATGGTTGCTTGTGTCCTTCTGTTTTCGTTCTCGACATGCTGCCGTATAATGAAAATGTACAAGTGAAATGATGCTGTGAAACGACAAATATAACGCCGCCTTGGCAACTCTGCCAGAAAGAGGACAGAAAATCAGCGCCGCCGGGGCTTTATGCGGGGCGTCGGCGGCGGGGGTGTTGTTTGCCGGGCTGGTTTTATTCGACGGTGACGCTTTTGGCCAGGTTACGGGGTTGGTCGATGGGGCAGCCGCGGAATTTGGCGAAGTAGTAGGCGAAGAGCTGAAGGGCGACGATGGTGGTCAGGGGGGCGACGTAGCGGGAGCTCATGGGCACGCGGATGATGTCGTCGGCGAGCTCGTCGGCCGTGTGGTCGTCGCCGCTGACGACGGCGATGACGGGGGCGTGGCGGGCGAGGCATTCGCGGATGTTGCCGATCATCTTGTCTTGCCCGGGCACGGCATTGGCCATAGCGACGACGGGGACGTTTTCTTCCAGGAGGGCGATGGAGCCGTGTTTGAGTTCGGCGGCGTGGTAGCCTTCGGCGTGGACGTAGCTGATTTCCTTGAGTTTGAGGGCGCCTTCGAGGGCGGTGGGGTAGAGGTAGCCGCGGCCGATGTAGAAGAAATTGTCGGCCTTGACATATTTGGCGGCGATGCGTTCGATGACGGGCGCTTGTTTGAGGACTTGACGGATAAGGTCGGGGATGCTGGCGATTTCCTTGAGCAGTTCAGCGCCCTGTTCGCGGCCGAGGTGGCGGTTGCGTCCGAACATGACGGCGAGCATGAGCAGCGCGGTGACCTGGCAGGTGAAGCCCTTGGTGGAGGCCACGCTGATTTCCGGGCCGGCGTGGAGGTAGACACCACGGCCGGCTTCGCGGGCGATGGTTGAGCCGACGACGTTGCAGATGGCGGCGACGGTGGCGCCCTTGTTGGTCGCTTCGCGGACGGCGGCGAGGGTATCGGCGGTTTCGCCGGACTGGCTGATGGGCAGCACGAGGGTGTCTGGGGTGATGATGGGATTGCGGTAGCGGAATTCAGCGGCCTGTTCGACCTCGGTGGGGATGCGGGCGATTTCCTCAAAGTAGTATTCGCCGACCCAGCCGGCGTGCATGCTGCTGCCGCAGCCGGCGATGACGATGCGGTTGATTTTGGCCATGTCGTGCGGGGTCATATTGAGGCCGCCGAGGCGGGTGCTGTCCAGCTGGTGATTGAGGCGGCCGCGGATGGTATTGCCAATGGCGTCGGGCTGCTCGTGGATTTCCTTGAGCATGAAATGCTCGTAGCTGCCCTTGCCGGTGGCTTCGACGTCCCAGTCGATGGTGGCTACGCGCTTTTCGATGGGGACATTGTCGAGGTTGCACATTTCGACCTTGTCGCTGCTGAGGATGGCCATTTCGCCGTCGTTGAGGTAGCTGACCTCGCGGGTGTAGGGGACGAGGGCGGTGATGTCGCTGGCGACGAGATTGCAGCCGTTGCCGAAGCCGATGACGATGGGGCTGCCATAGCGGGCGACGACGATGACCCCAGGGTCGTAGATGGACGTGATGGCCAGGCCGTAGGTGCCGGAGACTTTGCTTAGGGCCTGGGTCACCGCCTTGCAGAAATCGCCCTGGTAGAATTCGGCGATGAGCTGTGGGATGACCTCGCTGTCGGTGTCGGAACTGAAGCGGTGGCCCTGCGCCTCGAGCTTCTTGCGCAGGCAGGCGTAGTTATCGATAATGCCGTTGTGGACGACGGCGAACTGCTTTTTGTCGTCGGTGTGTGGGTGGGCATTTGCTTCGGAGGGGGCGCCGTGGGTGGCCCAGCGGGTGTGAGCGATACCACAGTGTTCCGTGGGCAGCCCCAGCTCTTTCACTCGGTCTTCCAGGGTGCGGACTTTGCCGACGGTGCGGATGACGTTGAGGCTCTTGTCGGCCAGACAGATGCCGGCGGAATCATAGCCGCGGTATTCCAAGCGTTTGAGGCCGTCGATGAGAATGGGGGTGGCCGTCTTCGGGCCGGTGTAGCCAACAATGCCGCACATAGGCTGTCTCCAGAGGGATATAGGGTTTGTCAGAAGAAAGGTTGCGTACGAGGCGAAGAGCGGTGAGGCGCGGCGGCCGCAGAGAGGTGGGACGGGGCTGAAAAGGCTTGAAAGCGAGGGCGGTGCGCAGCCGAAGGCGCAGCGGTTCGTACCGCCTCTGGCCAGTGACTGCGCTGAGAAAAGCCAGTACTATATCCAGGTCATGGACATTTGCAACGTTTTGCCGGTGATTTCCCGTTTTTTCTACTTAGACACGCGGGTGTTAGGCTCTTTTTAGGTGTTTTTATCCATGCACGGGCAACGACTGAGCGGATGCGGGCTGATGTGGGCGCAATGAGCCGGAGGGTCTGGGAATGCTGCCTGCGGGGGATTTTTTGTCATGGCGCGGGTGGCTGGGTTGGCGGTGGTGGTTTGCTGAAAGCTTGCGCATCGGCAAACGATTTTCTTTTCGGCTCTTATATTTGGGGTGGCGGTGGTGGTTTGCTGAAAGCTTGCGCATCGGCAAACGATTTTCTTTTCGGCTCTTATATTATGGTTTTACCTGCGCGGCGCCGATGGCGTCTGCGGCAAAGCGTTCACGCATGAGAAAGGTACCCAGGCAAATGGCAGATCAGATTACCATGACGAGTGCCGGTCTGAAAGTCGGCAACAACCCGGTCATTCCCTATATTGAAGGCGATGGTACCGGTCCGGACATTTGGCGGGCGACGGTGGCCGTGGTTGACGGCGCAGTGCAGAAGGCCTACGGCACTGAGCGCAAGATAGTCTGGAAGGAAGTGCTGGCGGGTGAAAAAGCCTTCAAGGCCACGGGCGAATGGCTGCCGCAGGCGACCATTGACGCCTTTAAGCAGGACCTGGTGGGCATCAAGGGGCCCCTGACGACGCCCATTGGCGGCGGCATCCGCAGCCTCAATGTCGCTATCCGTCAGGAATGCGACCTCTACGTCTGTTTGCGGCCCGTGCGCTATTTCACTGGTGTGCCATCGCCGGTCAAGCACCCCGAGTTGGTGGACATGGTGATTTTCCGGGAAAACACCGAAGACATCTATGCCGGGATTGAATTCGCTGCCGGGACAGATGAGGCGGCGGCGCTGGCCGCATTTATTCGCGAGCATTTTCCGAAGATGTACGGCAAGATCCGTTTTCCGGAGGATTGCGGGTTGGGCATCAAGCCGGTGTCGAAGGCCGGCACGCAGCGCTTGGTCGCTGCGGCGATTGACTACGCTATCCGCGAGGACCGCGATTCGGTCACGCTGGTGCACAAGGGCAACATCATGAAGTTCACCGAGGGGGCCTTCCGCGATTGGGGTTACGCCTGCGCTCACGAGCAGTACGGCGCGCAGCCCATTGACGGTGGCCCCTGGCACCTGCTGAAGAATCCGCGCACGGGCAAAGAGATCGTCATCAAGGACGTTCTGGCTGACGCTTTCCTGCAGCAGATCCTCACGCGGCCGGCTGAGTACAGCGTGATTGCGACCTTGAATCTGAATGGCGATTACATCTCGGACGCGCTGGCGGCCTGCGTTGGCGGCATTGGCATAGCGCCCGGCGGCAATATCAACTACCAGACGGGCACGGCGGTTTTCGAAGCGACCCACGGTACGGCGCCCAAGTATGCCAACAAGGACATGGTCAACCCCGGCAGTCTTATCCTTTCCGCCGAAATGATGCTGCGCTACCTCGGCTGGACGGAAGCGGCTGATGCCATCATTCGCGGCTTGGACCGCAGCATCGCCAACAAGACCGTGACCTACGATTTCGAACGGCTCATGCCTGGTGCCACCAAGGTCACCTGCTCGGAATTCGGTCGCCAGATCATCAAAAACATGTAATGACGGCGGCCGTCGCTCTGCCAGCCAGCAAGGGCTGCAGCCACCGGCCGGCCGGCGCGCTATGGAAAAACCAGAAGACAACAAAAACGAATTCGAGTGGGAACAGAACTTCCGGCAAAGCGATGACTTCGCCCGCAAGTACTTCCAACTCCTGCGGCGCTACGGCGACCTCCCTGACGGCGAAGACCTCATCACCAACAAGCTCGTCAAGATCTTCGGCGAAGAATTTGTCGACGCGATGTACAACTATGACGATTATTTTTCGGACATGGACTTGTCGCCGCTGGACAATCCCGAGCTGGATTTGAGCGATATTGAGGACGGTATCGACGGGCAGTCTGGCGATGACGCCCCCGAAACGCCGGTGGAAGATGACTTTGACAAGGATCTCGCCGGCCGGCCGGGCATGGAGAACATCGACCGTCATTGCCACGAGCTGATTGTGACGCTGACGCAGACGGCCATGGGCTGGTGCAATCTCTACTCGTGTCTGCTGACCAAGGAGCACCGGGGCAATGGCCTGCGGGTGATGTTCTTCGTCAGCCGGGCACTGGCGAATATCAGCGTCAGCCTGGAGGAAATGATCCGCTGGGAAGTCAGTGCGGCGCTGGCGCGGGCCAAGCGCTGCCTGGACAATGTCAACCAGGCCATCGGCCTGATCCATGACATGAAGGAAAACAACCCGACGATACAAGAGGTCATGTCGACCATTCAGACGCAGTTGATCAAATGCGCCGACGACCTTGGCGAGTATATCCGCGAATGCCGAGCGCTGGGCAAGGACGACATGCCCTTCTGAGCGCCGTGATTTCGGCGCGATGGCCTGTACGGCAGCAGTTCTGATGACAGCGACCAGTGACGAGCATGCGAACACACCAATCCACAGCAGAGGCCGCGTTGGCGGTCAGCGCCGACGGCGCGGTCGTACTGAGCCTTGCCGGCGAATGGCAGCTAGGGCGGCCGCGGCCGGCGGTCAGCCAGCTGGCCTGGCCGGAGGTAGCCCCGCGGCTGCGTCTGGACTGTCAGGCACTCCGCCAGTGGGACAGCAGCATCCTTCTCTACCTGCGGCCGCTATGGGAAGAATGTCAGCGTCGCGGTATTGCCATTGATCTTGACGACTTGCCGCCGGGGTTGCGGCGACTCCTGGTGCTGGCCACGGCGGTGACGGCTCCGCTGGAACGGGACGACCTGGCTGAGGACGGTTTTGTCGGCCGGGTGGGTGAGGGCAGCAGGCAGGTGCTGGTTGCGGCCTTGCAGGTCTGTACTTTTGTCGGCGAGTTGTGTGTGGCGGTGCTGAAGTTGCTGGTGGGTCGGGCGCGCATGCGACTGGGCGACCTGATCACGGAGAGTGCCAAGGCGGGCTATCAGGCCCTGTTCATCGTGTCGCTGATCGGCTATCTCATCGGCCTGATTCTGGCCTTTATCGGCGCCATTCCGCTGAAGTGGTTCGGGGCGCAGATATACACGGCGAGTTTGATTGGCATCGGCATGCTGCGCCTAATGGCGGCGGTGATGGTCGGCGTGGTGATGGCTGGGCGCACGGCGGCGTCCTTCGCGGCCGAGTTGGGCACCATGCAGACCAACGAAGAGATTGACGCCCTGCGCTGCATGGGCGTGCCACCGATGGAATTCCTCGTCCTGCCGCGGTTTCTGGCGATGACGCTGATGATGCCGTTGCTCTGTGTCTATGGCGACATTCTCAGCCTGGCCGGCGGCCTTACGGTCGGCGTGTTCTATCTGGGTTTCGGAACGGTGGAATTCTGGGAGCAGCTGGTGCTGACCACCCGCCTGGAAGATCTCTATGTGGGCGTGTTCACGAGTTGGATATTCGGGATGCTGTTGGGCATCTGTGGCTGCTACCAAGGCATGAATTGCGGGCGGGACTCCGCCGCCGTTGGCCGCGCGACTACCGCCGCCGTGGTGAGCAGCATCGTCTGCATGGTCATTGCCACCGCCCTCATTACCGTGCTGACCGTGCTGTGGAAGATATAACGGGGGAGGGCGCAAGCATGGCAGATAATACGACCAGCAACCGCAACAGCCCGCCGCCGCCTATCGAGGTCCGCGATTTGACCATGGCCTATGGCGAGCGGGTGATTGTTCGCGACATGAACTTCGTGGTGCCGGCCGGCGAGATTTTCATTGTTATGGGTGGCAGCGGCTGTGGCAAAACCACGCTTCTGCGCCATCTGATTGGCTTGATGGCGCCGGCGAAAGGCCGGGTTTTTCGCGACGGCGTCGACTTCTGGGCGCTGTCCGGCGCCGAGCAGGATCGCATGAAGCGCCGTTCGGGGATACTATTCCAAGGCGGTGCGCTGTGGAGTGCCATGACGCTGGCGGAGAACATCGCCTTGCCACTGCGTGAGTTCACTCGATATCGCGAGAAGGAGATACGCGAGATTTGCGAATTGAAGCTGTCGCTGGTCGGCCTGGCAGGTTTTGGCGATTACTACCCGGCGGCCATCAGCGGCGGCATGCGCAAGCGCGCGAGCCTGGCGCGGGCGATGGCCCTTGATCCCGAAGTGCTCTTTTTCGACGAGCCATCGGCCGGCCTGGACCCGGTCAGCGCCCGCCGTCTGGACGAGCTGATCCTCGCCTTGCGCGAAAGCCTCGGCGCGACCGTCGTGGTCATTACCCACGACCTTGCCAGTATCTTCGCCATCGGCGGCATGGCGATTTTCTTGGACAGCGGCAGCAAGAGCATCGCCGCCCGCGGCCGCCCACGGGAGCTCCTGGACCAGGGCAGCAATCCGGCGCTGATCGATTTTCTCACTCGCGGCGAGCGCCACACCAAGCTGCCCGCATTGCGTGCTGACGGCTCAAGCAAGATATGATCTAATCTAAAAATAGGTAATATGCGAAATCTTGTGATAAACACTTGTATTTGCGCCAATGTGACCAAAACTCTTCTTTTGCGAAAGGCTTTTTGACAATAGACTCCTTATCAGGTGTTTATGCATGAATTTGCCCCTACGGCGCTGAGAAAGGCTTCAGAACTACTGTGTCAAGCCTCTCTTTTCATCACAAAACTTCGCACATTAACAAACAATAAATGGTGGACACCATGGCAAAAAAAATCAGTTCGACGATGATCGGCGTCTTCGTGCTTTGCGCGTTGACGATCTTCATCTGGATACTCTTCATGCTTGGCGGCAAGAGTCTCTTTTTGCGTTCGGCGACCTACCACCTGTACTTTGACAAGTCAGTCAAGGGGTTGAATTTGGGCGCGCCGGTGATGTTCCGCGGCGTGCGCATTGGCGAGGTGACCGACATTAGGCTGCTGCCCTACAGCCGCGAAGGGGATGACCTGGTAAGCTGGCCCATCCAGGTCACCGTCGAACTGGCCACCAATACCCTCGATGTCGAGCAGGATGACGCCGTCGCGGCGGACGACTCGCCGCTCGCCCAGGCCTGGGCGAAGGCGATCCGCGCCAGTCGGGCCGAAGACCGCATGAACGAGTGGTTCCGGCGGCTCGTCAGCGACTACGGCATGCGCGCACAGCTGCAGTCACTGAGCCTGCTCACCGGGCAGCTCTACATCGAATTGAATTTCTTCGAAGATTCGGTCGTCAGCGATCAGGTATTGGCCGACCTCGACCGGCATATCCTGCCAACTCGGGTGTCGGCTTTCGAGCGTTTCTTCATGAGCTTGAGCAAGAAGGAATTCGGCGAGCAGATGGACTCCATGCAGCTGGCGCTGGCCATCGTCAGCGACTTCATCAAACGCGGCGATGCCGAGAAAGTGCTCAAAAATGTCGTGGAGATATCCGAGAACACCCGGAAGCTGACCTCGTCCATGAATCTCTTTCTGTTGCCGGCCATCGGCACGCTGTCGGGAGTGCTGGAGAAGGCTGATCGGACGATCACGGGGGTCGAAGCGCGCCTGCCGCAGCTGTTTGATGGCGCGGATGCGAGCATGACTACCTGGAATACCACGCTGTTGCGTTTGAGCGGCAAGCTTGAGGCCGTGATGGACGACACGCAGCTGCTGGTGCAGCATCTTGATCGCACGGTCACGCTGGAAGAGGGGCCGGCCGCCGAGCTGGTGACGAAGCTCAGCGGCACCCTTGATGGCCTGGATCAGGCGCTGACCGACGTTAGCGAGCTCTCGCAGACGCTGCAGCAGCGGGCCGCGCCGAACTCACCGGCCCTGCTGGATCTGCAGGGCGCTCTGCAAGAGGTCACCCGTGCCGCGCAGTCCTTGCGCTCCTTGACCGACATGCTCAAACGCCAGCCGGAAGCACTGCTGCGCGGGAAATAAGCCTGTATACAGTGGTAGATACGACCGAACAACTTCACAATCGAGGTCCAACGATGAAAATGCTGCCCCTCTTGCTGTTTGTGGCATCCGCGCTTTTCTTTGGCTGCATGCGTTCGGCGCCGACGCGTTATTACTTGCTGTCGGCAGCGAAGGAGCTCCAGCCCCTGCCGGCCACGCCAGGAACGCCGCCATCGCCCGTGGTCCTGCGGCAGCTACGCCTGCCGGAGTACCTCGACCGCTCGGAAATCGTCCGCCGCCGGCCTGTCAATGAGCTGTGCATCACCGACAATCATCTCTGGGGCGAAAAGCTCAGCGTAGCGACGGCGACGGCCCTGGAGCGCAATCTCGCCCGGCTGCTGGGTGACGAGGTACTGCTCATTGACCGCCAGCATCGTGCGTCAGGAGGCTGCCGTAGTCTCATTGTGGTTTTTCATCAGTTCGATGCCGATGCCGATGGCATATTTAACGCCGACGGCTATTGCTATCTGGAGACGCCCAATAGCCCCGAACTGTCCCAGCTGCTGCGTTTTGCCTACAGCCAGCCGCTGGCGGACGACAGCGTCGGCACCCTGGTTGGCGCCTACAACGCCGCGCTGGTCGATATTGCTGGGCAGATCGCCGTGGCGTTGATGGCAACACCGTAAGGAAGGGCAGGGTACCTGTGCGTGGCTCCCGTGGCTAATGCTGAGCTGTTCTCAACGGCAGTCTTTAGTAGCCGTTCACAAGTTACGGTTACACCTTTCAACGCCAACGCTCTTTGCTGATATGCCTCGCCACCGGCTACTATGTCACTTGCCGCGAAGCGGCAGAAGCGCTGAAAGCGTGCGCCGCCCTGGAAAAAACGCCAATTACGACAGTGTTCCTCGGCCCATTCGGCACCAGTCGGCGCAGCTGACTGGTGCCGAATGGGCAATGGGACCTCATTCTTTTTGTTTGCTTTGTCGCCCCACTTCATGGTGACTGGGTATAGCTGTAAAGGTATTTATCGAACAGCCCCTTAACGTCCTTCTGGCGGCAGTGGTGGCCGTTGAAATTCGCAGGGTACGGCGGTCTGGCAGAGGCCGCAGCCGATGGGTAGGTCCATCCAGCCATAGCGTTCGAGGCGGCCGGGGCTGATGTGCTCAATGGCGTATTTGAGGCACTTGCCTTTGTCGCGGTCAACGAAGTCCGGGCCGATGGCATGGGCCGGGCAGCGGCGGGCGCAGGCGCCGCATTTGCTGCACCAGGCGAAAGGGGCGTCGCCATACGGTCGTGGATCGGGTTCCAGCGCCAGATCGGTGACGACGCTGCCCAGTCGGTGGGCGATGCCCCGCTCGGTGATTAGGCCGGCGGAGAGCCCGAACGTGCCCATGCCGGCGACAAAGGCTACGTGCCGCTCCGACCAGTTGCTCGCCAGGCGCTTGACCGCGTCGGGATAACTCATGTGCGAATGCGGCGCCATGGCGACGCAGCCCATTTCTTCCAGATAGCGGCAGAACTGCTTGCGCATGGCCTCGTTGGCGACTTCGCCGTAGGAACGCGCCCGCGCCCAGTCGAGGCTGGGGCGCTGGCGTTCGTGGCGATTGCTTTCCCGGGCCGTGCGCGTTTTGGGCATGCACCAGCTGATCACCGTTCGCGCCGTCGCATTTGGCGCGACCTGTGTCAGTGCCTCCTGGGGCGTCCAGTGAAAGGGCCCGATGACCTCGTGGAAACGCTCGAACCACGGGTCGGCGGCCGCGGCGAAGCGCACGGTGGGTTCGTCAAAAAATTCATTGGCGCCGACGGCGTAATGCAGGCGGCAAAGTTGCAGACGGATGTCTTCCTTATTCGGTGTCATGGCAATGTCCTCCCTGATGATGGCTGGGTCGTGTGACGGGAACAGCCTAGTCTAGTCCGTCGCCGGGTATTTGCCAGAACGTCGCGAACGCTTTTCTCGAGCGGCCGGTAATCAGTCAGTGATTGATAATGGATGTCAGCCGCCGACGTCACCCCCAGATAAGCAAGTGAGTTCCATTGCGCCTTTGGCCCCAGTCAGCTTCGCCGACTGGGACCAAAGGCGCCGAGGAATACGGACCAATATGGCGCGCTACCCAGGGCGGCGCGCGCCTTCGGCGCTGCTTGCCCTGGGCTGGTATGTTTCGCGCTTTCAGCGCTTTTGCCGCTCCGCGGCCAGGGATGACGGGCGCGCTAGGTTCCGCCTTCGGCGCTGCTTGCCCTGGGCTGGTATGTTTCGCGCTTTCAGCGCTTCTGCCGCTCCACGGCCAGGGATGACGGGCGCGCTAGGTTCCGCCTTCGGCGTCGCTTGCCCTGGGCTGGTATGTTTCGCGCTTTCAGCGCTTCTGCCGCTCCGCGGCCAGGGATGACGGGCGCGCTAGGTTCCGCCTTCGGCGTCGCTTGCCCTGGGCTGGTATGTTTCGCGCTTTCAGCGCTCAAAAGCCGCCGGGACGGCGGCGCTCCCAGGAGTCCCCGGCGTCCGTCAAGCAAATTGTCCCTGGTGTTTTTCCCACCGGGGTGGTTCCTTGCCGATGTCGTCTCGCGGCCGTGGAGTGGGCGTCTCGCCCACTCCGACAAGACGGCTCATTAAACCGTCGTCGTCATCCAGGCCGACCGTACCCGACCCGTCTCCCCCGACGCACGAGCCGTGCGCACAGCGGCTGGAAGCCGCTGCTACTCTGGGCCCGCTGTGACTCCGCTGCCGCAAAGGTCGCGGAAATCAAGGTCGGATGGCTGGGCGGCGGCGGGCCGTGGGTTTCCTGCAAATTGTCCCAGCGAAGCGCCGGGGTGTACACTGACCGATTACCGTGCCGGGTAATCGGTCACCCATTGATAACAGCCGTGCCACCGCAAAGAGGTGTTTTTGTCTCACGCGAAGCCGCGAAGCCGCGATGAAGACAAAGGCAAAGAAGATGGCGGCATGTCTTGCCGCTTTGCGGCAATCCACGCCGCCGCTTCAAGCCGCAACGGACACAAGGGCGCCATCCTCACCGTGCCTATTGCCGTCGATTGCTGTCGATTGCTGTCGATTGCTGTCGATTGCTGTCGATTGCTGTCGATTGCTGTCGATTGCTGTCGATTGCTGTCGATTGCTGTCGATTGCTGTCGATTGCTGTCGATTGCCGTCGATTGCTGTCGATTGCCGTCGATTGCCAAGAAGCCCCACCGGTTCCAGGCGTGCCCTCGAACTGGCTGTTATCAATGGGTGACCGATTACCGTGCCGGCGGCTGAAAATATCGTTGGGCATACCAAATGTGCAAAATGTTCTTATATTACCCCCTGCGCGGTTGCCTGCGGGTGTTCGTGCGTTTATTCACTCTCTTGTTGAAACCAGCGGTGACGCAGACTCGATATAAGGACTGACAGGCATGATCAGCTATGATTTCACGGGGCAGACGGCGGTAGTCACAGGCGGCACTCGCGGCATTGGTGCGGCCATCAGCATGGCACTGCTCAAAGCCGGAGCGAACGTGGTGGCAGTGTATGGTGGCAATCGCGAGGCCGCCGAGGCCTTTGCGGCTCAGTCGGGCGATGCGGCCGACCGACTGCAGCTGGCTTGCTGCGATGTGGCCGACTACGCGCAAGCCGAGGCGTTTTTCGCCAATTTTGATCAGGGGCACGACCGTCTGGATATTTTGGTGAACAGCGCCGGTATTCGCCAGGACGGCGTGGTGGCCATGCTGCCAGAGGATGCCTGGCGCAAAGTCATTGACGTGAATCTGACGGGTACTTACGTGATGAGCAAGCTGGCGGTACAGCGGATGCTGCGGAACCGCTATGGGCGCATCATCGGCATTACCTCGCCCTCGGGGCGTATCGGTTTCGAGGGCCAGGCCAACTATGCGGCGTCCAAGGCGGGGCAGGTCGCTTTCATCAAGTCGTTGAGCAAGGAAGTAGCCAAACGCAAAATCACGGCCAACTGCGTGTCGCCAGGCTTTATCGATACGGACTTTATTGCCGCGTTGTCGCCGGAACAGCTGGCGGCCTACAAGGCGATGGTGCCGCAGAAGCGCTTCGGCCGTGCCGAGGAGATTGCCAACGCGGTGTTGTTTTTGGCCAGTGAGGAATCCGAGTACATCACGGGCACGGTTCTGGAGGTTGCCGGTGGACTGTGATGTCGCGGCGGCGCTGCCAGCACCGGCCGCCGCCGGTGTTTTTTTGACGCGATAGTGAGCAACGCGTGAGTAGACTGGTTGCGTAACTGGCTGGAGGGCCGATGAAGGTCCCACAAAAACAACGACGTGGTTCTGGCTGGCTGCTGCCGCTGTTGCTGGTATGTGCCCTGTTGCTGGGCCTGCGCATGATGCTGCGACTGGCAAGGGACAACGCGCACGCCGGCCGGGAAGATACACCGGAAATCAGCGCCCGGCCGCCCAGCGCGGCACCCGCGCTTGGCCGCGCCACGCTGCCGGTGGCCGGCTCCGAACGCGATTTAGCCGCTGCGTTTAGGCCAGCCGCCGGTTCTGCCAATACCTCCGGCACTGTATCGGCCAGCCGCAATGGCACCGGCCGTGGTCACCACGGGCTGTTTCAGGTCACTGAAATACGACCGGACTGCACGCTGTTCAGTTTTGTTGCCGAGGCCTATGACCTCAGCGAGGTCGAACGCAACGACGGCCGTTTTTCTCGGGTTCGCAGTGCGACGGGCTGGCCCCTGGCGCTGCGTGGCAAGCCCGAACTGCCGGTGTATCGGGTGGACTTGCTGTTGCCAGAGCTGGGCGATTACGAGCTGCAGCTGCTTGCCAGCGAGTATGTGGACATTCCCTGCCTGCCGCCCGTGCCGTCTTGCGGGATGCTGCTGCGGTCAGCTGCGCCGTTCGAGTGCGCGCCGGACCCCGCAGTGTATGGCGGCGCGGCGCCTTTTCCGGCGCAGGTCCTGACGGAAGTGCAGACCTACCGGCTGCGTGGTGCGGCGGGCTTGGCGGCGCGGGTCGCGCCTTTCCAGTATCTACCTGCTGCGGGGGTGTTGCGCGTATATACCCGCTTGGACATGGCCTTGCGCTGCGCCGGGAGCCGCGCGGAAGACTATCCCGTGCTCAGTGACGAGTCGCTATACGCACAGCTGCAGAGCGACGCGTTCATCAATGCCGGACTGCTGCGGACGGCGCCGGCGCCGGCGCCGGCGAGCGTCGGGACGATTCTAATGTTGTGTCCCGATGCGTGGACGGACGCCTTGGTGGATTTTGTGACGTGGAAGGAACGGGTGGGCTACCGGGTGTTGGTGTCAGGCTATCCGACTGACACGGGTGCGGGCGCTGCGGCGATCAAAGCCTATGTTCAGAGCGCGTACGAGAACGAGACTGTCAGTCACGTCCTGCTCTGCGGCGACGAGAAAGACCTGCCGCCGTACGAGCGGTCCACGCATGTCAGTAATCCCGAGGCGTATCCTCCCACCACGGACATTCCCTACGCGTGGGTCGATGGCGACGATGTCTACGCCGACCTGTTTTTGTCCCGATTATCTGCCACCAGCGGCGCTGAACTCGGGCGGATATTGACAAAACTCCGCCGCTACGAAGAGCAGGCGCCCCTGGTCGACGAGCATGCGGGGCGAGCACTGTTTATGGCCAGCGACGCCAGTGGTAGCGAGGGCATTTCCGAGGGAAAAAAGGACTGGGCCTTTCTGAATGAATTTCGCCAGACCTTGCTTTCTGCTGGTTGCATCAGCGCCGACAGCCCGACTCTGTACGATCCGGGGGCAAGCGCCAGCACGCTCATTACGCACCTTAACGACGGCGTGGGCCTGCTGTATTACCTCGGGCACGGGCAGAATACGTCTTTTTCGACGACGGGTTTCAGCAGCGCGCAGGCCAAGGCGCTGAGCAATGGTATGGCGCTGCCGTTTATTGTGTCGCCGGTATGTAACAATGGCAATTTTGCCTATACCAGCGACTGTCTGGCCGAGGCGTTTTTCAAGGCCACGGATGGCGGCGGCGAGCGGCACGGCGCGGCTGCGGTTATCGCCTCGACCAGCGAGACCTACTGGAATCCACCGATCTACCTGCTGCAGGAAATCACCGATCGCGCCGTTGCCGCTATGAGTGCGGAGCGGCTGCAGAGCATGGGCGCCTACAGCTGGGCAGGCATCTTTGCGGGCGTTGATTATGCGGCTGCCAGTAGCATTCCCGGTGAATTCGAAGGCGTTGACGCCCCTGCCGAATATTTTGCCAAGCAGATGCATGTCTTTGGCGACGCCTCGCAGGTGGCACGTCTGCGGCAGCTGGTGCCCATGACGGTGTCCCACGCCGTCGCGGTCGCCGCCGATGGCGCCGAGCTGCTGACCGTGTCCGTGACGGTCGCCGGTAACGCCGCGGCCCTGGCTGGCGCGGCAGTGTGCGTGCAGGCGACCGACGGTGTGCGACTGGCAGCTGGTCGGACCAATGCCGAGGGTATCGTTACCTTGCGGATAGACGGCGAGTACAATACCGTGAGCCTGTCGGTGCTGGACGCAGCCGCTCCCTTCTACCTCAGCGACATCAGCCTGGGGCCGATGCTGCTGACGCCACAGGTGCAACTCCCCAGCGGCTGGCCGGCGACAGTCGCGCTTGCGCTTAGTTCTGGCGCGGCCGAGTGGTCGCTGGCGTCGGGGGCTCTCCCGGAGGGCATTGCTCTGAATGCTGATGGTGTGCTCAGTGGTACGGCCGTTGGTCTTGGCCACTACGAGGTGCAGGTACATAGCATACCGCAGACTGCGCCCGGCCTGGCGCGTGATTTCGCGCTAAGCATTGACGTCGTGGCCCCAGAGGAGGCGCAGGGCGAGATGGTGGAGTTCTTTGTCGGACGGGACTACGACCTGCCGTTGTCACTCCCGCCGCAGTATGCGCAAGCAGCCTATCGTTGTGTGGGCGTCGCCGGCACGGCGCCGGCCGGCCTGACGTTGCTGGACGACGGGCGCTGCGTTGGTCAGCCAGCCGCAGCGGGCGTCACCGAAGCGCGCTGTTTGTACCACGCCGCCGAGCTTGGCTACCTCGCCGTTGCCTACCGACTCGTGACTTACGCCGAACCGGATGCGGATGCTGATGGCCTGCTCAGTCACCAGGAGCTACTGCAGTTTCTTTATGACTGGCATGACGCCGGCGGTCTGCCCGCCAGTCGGGACGCCGTGATCGGCCAGTGGGCCAACAACGGCGTCGAGGAGGGCGGTACCTCCCGTCGCACGGACGTGCCCGCTGTTGCGCCGGTGGACGACATACCCGTCGGGACGGCGACGCCCTGGCGCGTCGGCGTGCAATACCGCAGCGCGGAGGAGCTCCAGGCATTGTACGCGCAGGGGCTGGACATCACGTCCATCCAGAACGGCGTGGTCTGGCTGGAGTTGAGCGAGGAACAATGGCAGCAACTACAGCAGGACGACCTCGTCCTCGTCGCCAGCGAGTACCTCCCGGCACAGCGGCGCAGCGTCAACCCGCTGTACTTGAGCGACACGGCGATAAACGAGCGGCTGCTGGCCCTGGCCGCCCAGAATTGGACCATTTGCCGGCCGGACTACGTCGGGCAATCCACGCAAGGACGGGACATGCTCGCGCTGCGTATTGGCGCGCTTCAAGGCGATACCGCAGTCCCGGAGTTGCTGCTGACCGGCGCCATACATGGCGATGAGCGGCCCGGAGCCATGCTGGCTTTGGGTTTCGCCGAATATCTGCTGGCGGCCCATGCCGGCGGCGATGAACGGGTGCGCTCCCTGCTGGATAAGGTCGCCATCTGGGTCATGCCAATGGTCAACCCAGACGGCGTGGCCGCCGTGACCCGGCAAAATGCCAAGAACATCGATCTCAACCGGAATTTTCCCGACGGCATTGTGATACCTGGCCTGGGCACTTACGCGGCGGCATCGCCGCTGTATCAAGCCGGCCGGCAGCTGGAGACGCGGGCCTTGATGCGCTGGTGCGCCTCGCGGCGCTTCTCCGCGGCGTTGCATATGCACACCGGCGCACGACTGGTGTGCTATCCCTACGGCAACAACGCGGCGGGGATTGTGACGAATTACTACTCGGCTACGCCCGATGACACGCTGTTCCGGAGCTTGGCCAGGAATTACGCCACGACCAATACGGCGATGGCCAAAAGCGACGTCATCAATAGCTCCGAGTGGTACCGCTGTGATGGCGAATTCGCCGATTGGCAGTACCGTTATCTGGGCACGCTGGCCATGACCGTCGAATTGATGGGGCCGGATAAGGAAAGTACCAGTGCCGCCCACCTGGAGCGCTTGTGGCAGGAGAACCGCGAAGCGCTGCTGGGCTGGGCGGAGCAGGCCCTTGCCGGCGTCGCCGGACAGATCCGCGACCGCGCCAGCGGGCGGCCAGTGCCACATGCGCAGATACGTATCAGTGGTACGCAGGACACCTTTGGTGACTGCCAGGGGCGCTTCCACCGCACGTTGTCGCCCGGGACGTGGCAGCTGACCATATCGGCGCCGGGATATGCCGACACTGTCCACTCCGTTTCAATAGCGGCAGGTGCGACCGTGCAACTTGACGTGGCTATGGACTTGGTTGCGGGCTGTTGGCTGGAGCCGCAGTTTGGCCGCTCGCGTTACGTGCCGGCTTACGAAAACACCCTCGGCTGGCAGTTGCAGGTCAGGACGGCCGACGCTACGCCGGACGCCTGGATAGTTTCCTGCGCGCTGCCTTCCGGTTGGGCATTGGGCCTGGCCGATGACGGTACGGGCGCCGCTGCCCGGCGCTGGGACGATGTTGCCACGCGTTCGTGGCTGTTCCTGCGCGAAGATGGCCCAGAAGGTGCTCTCGCAGCTCTGTCGTTGCGCGGGGTGGATAACCCGTCCGCCGATGGCGTGCTTGGATTTTCCCTGCGCTGGCATGGTTTCGAGCAGGCGTTGCCGTCCCGCCACTGGCTCAGCGCCGAACCGAAAACGGCCGTACTAGCGCTGCGGCCCGGCTGGAATTTTCTCGGCCTGCCGTTGTATTCGCGGGTGACAGCGTCCATTCCCGAGGCGATCGGGCAGCTTTGGCGCTGGACGCCCGCTGGCTATCGCTTGAGCAGCCTTGCCGATCTGCCGGCTTTCAGTGCCGCGTGGGCCTTCGTGGTTGACAACGGTCAGGACTTGCACTGGGCACTGTCGGGTTGGCAGGCGCCGGACGGCCAGCTGGCCTATCCAGCCGGTTGGACGGCCCTTGGCAGTGACTGGTCGCGGCCCGTACCGCGGAATCCGGCCGGCGGCGCGCAGTGGGTCACGGGCTATCAGAACGATGGGGCTACTTCCATGCGTCTTGACCAGCTCCGCCCCGGCCGGGGCTGTTGGTTCTTCAGTGGCGTGCCAGGGCAGTGGAACCTGCATGAATGACGCCGTCGGGCGGGGCGCTAATCCGTAGCGAACGTGGATCGCTTTGAGGCAAAGAGGTGAAATGCCCGCTAATCGGTCAGCCATTGATAATTGAGTCATAGAGCAACAGGCGGCCCAAGGCGCGCCCCTGTCACAACCGTGGTGCGGGCTTTTAGCCCGCGCCGTCGCCAGATGTCAGCAGGCGGAGCCTGGCGCGCGCCAGGCATCCCAGGCCGCGAAGCGGCAGAAGCGCTGAAAGCGCGAAGCATACCAGCCCAGGGCAAGCGGCGCCGAAGGCGCGCGCCGCCCTGGGTAGCGCGCCATATTGGTCCGTGTTCCACAGCCTCTTTGGCTTCAGTCGGCGAAGCTGACTGGAGCCAAAGAGGCAATGGAACTCACTTGCTTACCTGGGGTTGACGTCGGCGGCATGCCGTGCGTCCATTCTCAATGGCTGATCGATTGCCGAATGTGTTTTTTCTTTGGCCCCGACACTTGCTTTTTGAATAGGGCTATGGGTATATTAGGCCCTTTGAAATCCACGGGGTGGTCATGTACCATCAGGAAGGCGTGGATGCAGTTTTTATGTCACTGCAGACAGGGGCCGCATTACGGCGAGGCTTCGTCGTGACTAGGCGTAAATGGGTGTAACTCGTAACCATAAAGGCATGATATGATGGGCACAAATCGTATCGGAGTGGCGTTTCGTTGTTTGGTCGTGGCTGCGTGTATGACAAGCTTGGCAGCGTGGGCCCAGGACGAAAGGGAAGAACTTGATGTCAACAGCTTCTTTGTCAAAGGCGAGTTGTACATCTGGAACCGCATTTCGGACGTCTTTGACGTCCTGCGCTGCGGTATCGGTGGCGGGCCGGGCATCGGCGCGGAAGTGGCGTTGACGGAATACGGCCAGCTCGGCGCCTACACCGCCAACGTCAAAGGCGTGGATTTTCCCCATTTCATCCCACCGCTGTGGCTTATCCAGTTCTACGAAAAGGAACCGATTCTCAACAAGCATGAAGGCCGCTACGCCACGGTGGCCTACGGACCGGAGCGCAAAGTGAGCAGCGAGTCCGACGACGGCGCTTATTTTCCCCGTGATCGTTGGGATTTCCGCGCGCAGTTGCATCTGGCGCTGGTTCATGTCTATGCCAGCGTCAAAGGCGCCGAAGTTGGCGATTTTGTCGCCGGCATAGTCGGCTGGGATCCCTCGGATGACGACATGAAGCTCGATCCCATCGCGGTGCGGCGGCCGGTGGATCAGCTTGGGCGTGGCCTCAGCAACGTTCTCTTTGGTGTTTTTGAAGTGCCCGCGAATATCATGCGTGTCACCGAATCAGAAGGCGACCTCCCGGGCGTAACCAAGGGCGTGGGTCTGGGGCTCTGGCGTTTCCTCTGCCGCGAGGCGGTTGGCGTCGTCGAAGTGGTCACCTTCCCCTTCGGCTGGGAGCCGATCATTGCTCCTGAATACATCTGGCAGAAGAATCAGGACTCCACTTGGCGGGTCTATCGGCCGTCTTTCCATAAGCGCTACTGAGCCGTGCTGCTGATGGTTGCTTAGTTTTTCTGAAGCCCGCGACAAGTCCTTGTTGCGGGCTTCTGTTTACCGGCAGGCGCCGGAGCCGTTCCGCCCGAACCTACGAGGAGTTGTTATGTTGGATAGCGTTGAACTCATCACTGCCTTGATGGCCTGCCGGCCCGAGAGCACCGCCATTACGCGCGTGAATCAGGCACAGGAGTTGATGCATGAGCGTCTGACCGCCGCAGGCCTGCATTGCACCATGGAGCTCGTCGGCGAACGGAAGGTGCTTTACGCCGCGACCAAGCCCGGCAAATGCCAGGATGTGCTGCTCAATGCCCATCTCGATGTGGTGCCGGCAGATGACGCCATGTTCACGCCGCGGGTGGAAGGCGGCAATCTCTACGGCCGTGGTTCCGTCGACTGCTTCGGCAACGCCGTGTGCATCGCCAAAGTGCTCTGCGCACTCAAGGGCCGCGCCAGCGTCGGTGCCATATTCACGGCCGACGAGGAGATCGGCGGCGAGACGACGGCGGCGATGGTCGCCAGGGGCTACGTGGCCCGTAAAGTCGCGCTGGTGCTGGATTCGGGGGCCTACACGCTGACCATCGCTCAGAAGGGCAATTTCGCCGTGCGTCTGCTGGCCCGGGGCCGCGCCGGCCATTCATCGCGGCCATGGGATTACGACAACGCGATTGACAAGTTGATTGACGGCTACCTGCGCATTCGGCAGGCCTGGCCGTCAGTCAGCAAGGACGACAACTGGCACAACACCATGGCGGTCTGCAAAATCCAGGGCGGCCATGCCAATAACCAGATTCCCGATATGGCCGAGATGACCATCAATTTCCGCTTTATTGCCGATGCCGATTACGACGCGATCATCGCGATGGCCCGCGAGTTGAGCGGCCTGGAGGTCGAGCCCGGGCATTGCAGTATGCCGCTGTATTCGGACGAAAAGAGCCCGGCGTTGCAGAGCCTCCTGGCCGTGATGCAGCGGGCATTTCCCGAGCGCAAGGTCGGCTTGGGCAAGATGTGCGGGGCGACGGACGCGCGGCATATGAAGGGCATGGGCGTGCCCGTGGGCGTGATCGGCGTTCGCGGCGGCGGCGCACACAGCGTGGACGAGTTTGTCGACCTGGCGAATCTTGAGCAGTACGTCGCCTTGCTGGTGGAATACATCCGCGGGCTGTAAGGAGTCGTTCATTAATTACGTTTACACTTTTCAACGCAGACGTTTTTTGCCGAAATGCCTTGCCACCGGTCACTATTTTCCTCGCCGCGAAGCGGCAGACGCGCTGAAAGCGCGAAACATACCAGCCCAGGGCAAGCACGCTGAAAGCGTGCGCCGCCCTGGGTATAACGGCGATAATGTTCGTGTTCCTCGGCCCCTTTGGCCCCAGTCGGCGAAGCTGACAGGGGCCAAAGGGGCAATGGAACTCACTTTTCTTGCTTGCACTATCGCCCCTTGGCAGGCTGCTTTCGCGAGGATGGACGCCTTCAGCGGGCGCGGGTATAGTTGTAAATGTTATTATCGAACAGCTCCTAAGTGCTGTCGGGCGATAGCAAGGAACAGGCAAAAGCAGGAGAACGGGCATGTTGCCGACAGTTGATTTTTGTGGAATGAGTCTAACGCGGATGTTGATTGGTGCGAATCCCTTTGGCGGTTTCAGCCACCAGAGTGCGGAACGCTCGGAAGGCATGAAGCGCTATCACACGCCGGAGCGCATTCTGGAGACTTGGGAGCGCGCCTGGCAGGCGGGCATCAATGCCTTTGTCACCAACAACGAAACGCCACATGTGGTGCAGTCAGTGGAGCGCTACCGGGCCGCCGGGGGGCCGATGCAGTGGCTGGCGCAGGTGTCCTTCCGCACGATCGGCAGCATGGAAAAGGCGATAGACCAGGTCGTGGCTGGGGGCTGCCGCGCACTCTACGTTCATGGTGCCTTGACTGACGCGTTGTATGAAAAGCAGGACGCGGCGACCTTACGCGCCTGGGTCAGTTACGCGCAGAGCAAGGGCCTGCCGGTCGGCGTGGCGGCGCACGCCGTCGAGGCCCACTATTGGGTGCATGAGCTCGACCTGGTGGACTTCCATGTCGTGCCCTTCTTCAACTGCGGCAGCGTCCACACGACGGGCGGCGACCGTTTCCGGCTGGAGGACGTGTTTCGGGCGACGGAGCTCATTCGCTTTTTGCCCAAGCCCTGCATCGCCTACAAGATACTCGGTGCCGGCCGGCTTGACGCGGCCATGGGCATTGAGTACGCACTCCGGCATATCAAGCCGGGCGATGTCATCAATGTCGGTATCAATCGCCAGGATCGCGACGACATGGTCGAGTTCGATGTCGCGCTGGTGGAACGGGTGCTCAAAGAGCTGCCCGCCTGAGATTGTGGACTGGCCCCGAGCAGAGTTTGCATGCTTGAATGACAATTAAAATGAGGTATGACAAATGAAAAATTGGCTGTTGTTGTTGGCGGCTGTTGGCAGCATGAGCTGGGCGGAGACTTGGCGCTTTGGCAATGAGGTGCTGGATGTAAGCGTCGATGCCGTCAGTGGGCGCTACGAGGTCGTCGACAAGCGGCTCGGCCGCCGGTGGGAGCAGGGCGGCGATCTGCCGGCACCACGCGTGCCCCTGCAGCTGGTGAAAATGACGAGCGGGGACGAGCTCGCCCAGGCGCCAAAACAGAGCATCAAGCACACGATGCTCGGCGACGCTCGGCATGTCAGTGACGCTGCCGACTGCTCGGCCGAATTCCAGCTGGGCTGGACGGCAGACACATTTTTCCTGGACATTGTCGTGCGCGATGATGTCTTCCAGCCGGCCGGAGGCAATGCCGACTGGTGGCAGGCCGACTCCGTCGAATTCTGGCTGGGCAAGGCGCAGTACGCGCTCTATCCCCAGCCGGGCGCGGCCAAGCTGGTGCGGCGGGACAAAACGGTGGTCGCCGAGGCGACGGTCGCGGCGGCGGTGGTCACCGGCGGTTATAGCGTCAAGCTGGCCGTGCCTTTGACGGCGCTGGGCATCAGCGCCGGTGGTGACAAGGCGACAACCGTGATGTTTTCCCTGGGCGTCAACGACGCCGATGACGACCAAGGACGCCAGGGCCAAATTTACTACCCAGAGGGCTGGCAGCATGGCAAGGTCGAGAGTTACCAGCCGTTGGTGTTGGTGGCGACGGCAGCAACCACTGCCGCTGGCGCGGTTGCGCCCGAGGCGAAGGACGCCTTCCAGAACGTCACGCGGTTGAGCGACGGAAATGGCATCGAGTACCTCTGGGAGCAGTTTGGCCAGCCGGCGGTGCGGGTGCGCAGCGAAGTCATCGGCGATACGCCGGAACTGCGGCTGAGCGTCACCGCCTTGGACGGGACGGCTGAGTTCAAGGGCGAGTATCCGGACATTGTCGGTTTCAAGGTCCCTGGCGAGCATGGCGGCATGGCCACGGCGGACAACAGCACCGGCCATCTTTATCCGCTACATGAAGAGCCTTTCATGCGTTCGCGTCTGAGCACGGCGAACGATCTGCCTTTCATCGGCATGGTCGACAGGGTCGCCGGCTATGGCTATGGCCTCTTTGTTGACAGCTGTGAGGACGGCATGCTGGTGATGCACAAGATGGCCGATGGCGAGGCGACCACGCGGGTACCGCAGGTCCGCTGGCTGCCGACCATGCAGACCTTCGGCAAAGACAGCCGCGTGTACTGTTTTTATTTTGTCGCCGAGGGCAGCTATGTCGCCGTGGCCAAGGCCTGGCGGGCCCGTGCCGCGGCTAAGGGCTATATCGTTACCCTGAAGGAGAAAGCCCGGCATAATCCCAATGTCTTCAAGCTCATGGGCGCAGCGGATATCTGGGGCGGCAACTACCTCGCTTTTGCGCGTAGCGCCAAGGCGCAGGGCATTGACAAGTTGCTCATCAATGGGGCATGCCCACCGGCGGATATGGCTGAGATGTCCCGCATGGGCTTCCTCCCCGGTCGCTATGACATCTACACGGACCTGTGGGAGGACAGCGAAAACATCGACCACCGCAGCGCGCCATTGCCAGAGCACGCCGTCAAGCGTGCCAATGGCGAGCCGATGACGGCCTGGGCGACCTTTGACAAATCGAAGGTATCGTTGAAACGCTGTACGGCGTTAATGCTTGACGCCGCCAAGAAGGTCGTTCCGGCCGACCTCGCCAAATATCCCTACGAAGCGCGGTTTCTGGACGTGACCACGGCGGAGGGACTCTATGAATGCTATGATCCGGAACACCCCATGACGCGTAGTGACAAGCGCCGTTACAGCGAAGGCATGTGTGCGTATTTCGGCAATTGGGGCGAGGGCAACTTGAATCTGGTTGCCGGCGGTGAGCATGGCAGGTGGTGGTGCGCCAAGAACCTCCATTATATCGAGGGCATGCAATCTGGCAGCCACTCCTACTATTCCTGGCCGGCTGGCTATCTCAAGCGCCCCAAGAACAAGGAGCATGACCCGAGCAATCCCGACAAGCCGACCACGCGTTTCAAGCTTTACGAGAAGTACGGCGTCGGGCCCTACTACCGCATACCGCTGTGGGACTTGGTCTTCCATGACTGCATCGTCACGACTTGGTACTGGGGCGACGCAACGGATTTTCTGATTGAGGCCGCGCCGGAAGTGACGCCGCGCAAGGACCTGCTTAATATCCTCTATGTGAGCATCCCGACCTTCTGGATTCGGGAGGGCACCTGGACCCACGATCGCTCGTCCTTCCTGCGCAGCTACTTCCATACCAGCAAACTGCATGAGGCCGTCGGCATGGAAGAGATGCTCTCCCATGAGTTCGTCAGTGACGACCATTGTGTGCAGAAGACGGTCTTCGGCGACGGCACCGAAATCGTGGTCAACTTCGCCGCCGATGTCCGCGAGGTCACGGTGAAAGGCCGCTCCTACGCGTTGCCGCAGGAGGGCTTTGCCGTGGATGGCCCGAATATCCGTCAGAGCATGGTCTGGCGCGACAATCACTACTGCTCGGAAGTGCAGACCGACGACTTCTATTTTGCCTGTAAGGCCGTCGATCCGCTGCCGCGTATGGACGGCACGAGCGGCGTGGTCAGCATGGTCACGGTCAAAGCCACCGGCAAGAACCTCCTGCGGGTCAGCGCCAGTGGCGCCGGCGAAGTGGTCATTCCCGAGTCCTTCCTGAAGGGCTGGTCCTGGCGCTCGACGCTGGTGTACGCGCTCAATGACGACAATCAGCGCCAGGCGCAGGTCGCGTGGGAACGCCGCGACCAGCAGCTGGTCCTCCCCGGCGCCGGCAACTACGAAGTACTCTGCGGTGCCCCAGCCAAACAGCCGGACTACCGCTTGGAACTCGTCAGCGCGACGATGAGCACCAACGGCAGCGACCTCGACTGCGTGCTGCGCCTCAGCAACAGCGGTCGCGCCGGCATGTTTGCGACGGTGACGATCGCGGCGGATTCGCCGGATGTGGCTGGGCAGCTGGCGTCCAAGTCGCTGTGGTGGCTGCGCCCTGGCAGCAGCCGCGAGCTGAGCATCGCGGTGCCGGTGGCGACTCTCGCCGGTCAGCACCTGTTTTATGCCAAGATCAGCGGTCGCAACGGCGAGGACCTGCGTCTGGCGGACAATGCGCACAGCTGGCTGCAGGACATTCCGCTTGACCAGGCGCAGTGGCCGGTGGTCAAGGCCATTGAATTGCCGGGCACGCCCCACGCCGCCGAGCTTGAGCCGGTGAGTATGGCCATCGACTTTGCCGACGCGCTGCCCGCCGACGGCAGTTTGTCCGCGGCGAGCGTGCGCGTGCTGCAGTTGCAGGCGGATGGCAGCTACCGCACGCTGCCCTTTGCACAGTTCGATCCCGGGACCAATTATGACGGCAAGGAGAATGTGCGCGGTATGCTGAGCTTCTCCTACGACGCGCCGGCGGGGGTTGCGCAGCAGTTCAAGGTCGTCGGCAAAGACGCCGCGTCGCCGATGCGCAAGGGCGGTGGGCCGGTGTATGTGCCGGGCGATGCGATGGGCAGCGGTGAGTACCGCGGCGAGACCTACACGGCGGCATTCCGCGATGGCCAGATCATGGACCTCATGCCCGGACGGCGCTATGGCGGTGGACCGGACTTCCTGACGTCGCTGCTGGTGTCGTCGGCGGCAACGGGCTGGTCAAGCGAGGAACAGGCCACGCTCAACCGCGTGGACGTGCTCCGCAATGGCCCGGCCTGCTGCGTGATCGTGGTCAATAAGACTCTGCGCAATGGTGCGACCTACACCAAGACCTACACGCTCCTGCCGGGACGCTTCTACGTCGATGCCGAACTCGATAAAACCGCCGGTGGCCTATACAGCCGCGGCTTCTACACCCTGCCGGCAAGCTACCTCGACGACAAGGGCAACCGCGTGGAAATGGACGGCAGCCACGGCGATGGCGCCGGCATCGCCGGCAAAAACAGCAAGCCGCAGTGGTTCGCCCTGCGCGGCAAAGGCTGGGCCCACAGCTGCGTGGCGGTCACCCCCTTTGACAACATCTCCTTCTGGGATGGCGGTGCGCCGAGCTACGGCCAGCTGGGCTTCAGTAGCGGCCGTATTGATGGGATGCGCTTCGCATATTTTGTGTACGGCGAGCAGTCCGACTTCGGCTTCGCCGAGCGGGACTACCAGCGCATCCTCCCCGAACGCAAGAAATAAGCGCGGACACCGTCGAGAACAGTCGAATTTTTAGGGGCGGACCTGCGTGTCCGCCCCTCTCTTTTCCGCACGCGAAGACGCGAAGGCGCGAAGAAGGCAAATACCAGAAAGAATGGCGGCCTGTCTTGCCGCTGCGCGGCAATTCACGCCGCCGGCAGGAAGACGCGAGGGCGGGGCGGTCAGGCGTGCCAGCGTCAGGCCATAAGGCCGTCGATAGCAGTCGGATCAGTCGGATCAGTCGGATCAGTCGGATGACCCGACCGATCAGCGGTCTGCTTCGTGGTCTGCGGGTCGGCGTTTCGCGTTACTTCCCGTCGGGTCCGATGGGGTTAATTTCGGCGTGGTCGAAGCGCACGAGCGTTTTCCATTCGTGGCCATCGAGGCGCATTTCCTTGACGAACCAGAGGCCGTTGGCGTGTTTTTTGGCGCCTTTGAGTTCGAGTTTTCGCCAGGGGTTGTCTTCGCCGTGGTGGTACCACCATGCTTCCATGGGGAAGCCGTGTTGGGCGCTGAACCAGACCTGCACCGTGTCTGTGCTCTTCGGGTCGGCCAGTTTCATCACCCGGCATTCGCGGAGGCGGCTGCTTTGGCGCGGCAGTTCTGCGACGAAGTCCCAGTAGATGAAGGCAAAAGTGAGGTCGGCGGGGACGACGCCGAAGGAGAAGAGCCCCGGGGCCTGTTCTTCCTTGGGCAGGTCCAGCATGGTGCTGGTCTTGTCATCCTGGCCGTGTTTTTGTTCGAAGCCGTAGACATTGACGTCGTTGAGCACGACTTGCGCGTGCATGGACTCGGGTGTGAAGGTGATGCGGACGCGGATGATGCCTTTGACGCTGGTGCTGTCGCCGGTCTTGTGGGTGATGCTGCCGGTGATTTCGCCCCAGGCGTCGGTACGTAGCGGCCGGCGGACTTCGCGGAGGAATTCCTCCGCGCTGAGGGATTCCATGGATTGCTGCTGGTCTGTCGCCGGCTGGTCGGCCAGGGTGACGTTTTGGCCGCCGGTGGCCAGAAGAATGACTGCGAGTGCGCTGGCGATGCGGTAAAAGCGTGTCATTCTTCTTCGATTCCCTGCGGGTAGTAACCCATGTCGTTGGTGAGGATCAGCTGGTCGAACATGATGCCGTCTTCGCGATTGAGCAGCGTGAAGGTGTGTTCGCCGGCACTGAGTTTATAGATGCGGTCGGCTTCGAGCCAATGCCAGGTGCGGTAGGTACCGTCGTTGCCCACGGTGATGGAGCGTTCTTCATCGTTGAGCCTGACGTTGATGGTATTGCCGCAGGAGCCGTCCCACCACACGCGCAGCCAGAGCTTGCAGTTCATGTCGCTGGGAAGAGTCACTTTGAAGACCGCACCGCCGTGCTCCATGGCGGGCTCCTGATCCGGGGGCGGCGTGCCCTTGCCGTCGAGGATGCGCAACGCGGTCTGTTTGGCGGCCTGGGAGTCAGAGACTTTTTCGAAAGGCGGCGTGAAGGTCGTGGCGTCGCCGGCATCAATCACTTTGAAGAAGATTTTTTGTTGCACGCTGGTGGCTGCGTTGCCGGCCGTCGTTGTCTGTGAGTCTGCGGCGTCATGTCGGCGCTGCTGGGCGACTGCGGAGCCGCCGCTGGGGCTGTGCATGAGCGGGTCGTCGACCTTGGGCTGGAAAGCGACGGCGCCAACGAGCACGGCCAGGAAGAGGCCAGCCAGGACCATGCGCGACAGCGGGAAGAGATTGATCAGGGACATGCCCTCTTTTTCGTTGTGATGAACCGCGCTGGCGATGGCCAGGGCCAGCACCCAACCCAGGCCGCGGGTGAGGGGGTCACTGATGAACATGCCCGGAATAAACACCATCAGCGCCATGCTGCCGCCGATGGCCAGGGTGTTCTGGCGCCGCGACATGAAGTGCCGCCGCAGGCCGGTCACGCAGGTCATCAACAGGAAGAAGAGGAAAAAGCCCGCTGCCGGGTAGCCGACCGTGCCGGCGAGGATTCCCCAGGACGCCTGGGTGTCGGTGTCGATGTCGTTGTAGCTCGGATTCGGGTAGCTGCCATAGCAGCGACCGATGCAGTCCTGATAACGCGAGGAACCCACGCCGGTCAGCGGTTTGCGCGTTGCCAGATTGATCGCGGCAAGGGCGTCGAGATGGCGGGTTTTGAGCTCGCCGGCGTAGCGGTCGTCGACCTTGGTGGGCGAGAGGGTCTGCAGGATGGTCTCGCGCTGACTCGCCGGGGCGATGGTCAGCAGCGACAGCAGCAGCGCGCCAATAGCCAGGAGGTTGAGCGTGACCACGCGGCGCTCCGTGAAGAACGCGCCGATGAGCAGTACCACGCAGGTGATGACGAGCATCTGGCCGTGGGGTATGAGATTGAGACAAATCATGGTCATGATCAGCGCGAAGAGCCAGCGGATGGCGCTGGGGCGGCGGCCCAGCCACTGGGGCTGTCCCCAGGCCAAAACGGCCGCGAAGAAGAAGCTCATGGCCATGCGGCTGCGGAAGAACGCCGTGAAGGCGCCGCCAAAGCCCCAGGGCAGGGCGATGATGTCCGCGGGCGCCAGGATGGCCCCGTAGCCGTAGTTGAGGGCCTGGGTGAGCGCCATGCCGATGTTGAGAACGATGGCGATCGTCGCCGCAAATTTGGTCATGCGCCGCAGGTATTCGAGCATGAAGCTCAGTAGCAACAGGCCGCAGAAAAGTTGCTGGACGAGCTGGGCGAGCTCAATGGCACCACCGATGCCCGGCTGACTGAAGATGTTCGGAACGATGATCAAGGCCAGGGCAAGAATGGCCCCGATGGGGTAGTACACCGACAGGCGCTTGCGCAGCAGGTGCCAGGCCATGCCGATGAAGGCCGCCGCGAAACCAACGTCAGCCAAGGCGAGCCGGCCGCCGGCGACGGGCAGTTTGACCTGGTTGAACATAAGTACCAGCGCCAGACCGCAAAGCACGCCAAGCCAGCAGGGCGTCCCCTTCTCGTTGACGCAGGTACTGCGTTTGCGGCGGAGAGGCGGCAGTTTGGCGCGCGTGTCTTCCGGAAAGGATTCGCTTGCGGGTGCCTTGCTCTCCTCGGGAGCCCGGAGTGGCGCCGGGGTATCAGCAATTAGGTCCTGCTGCTCATTGTTTTCGGGCGCGGGAGAGTCTTGTGCGGAAGCGTGGTCACTACGCCGTAGTTGTTCATGGGCGGTCTCTTTTACCGGCGCCATGTTCGTTAGGTCGTCAGCCATGGGGATAGTTATCCTATGGGGTAAATGCTCAGGGAAGGCGGCAAAAAGCGTAGATACAAGTTAGTTATTCAATGACGCCTGTCAACCACGTTTTATTTGCCTCGCGGGGGCGAATGGGGAGGCATTGGACTTGCGGGTAGGAAACTGATGGACAAGATGGACAAGATGGACAAGATGGACGTGGCCGCTGGTGTCCATCAAGTCCATCTTGTCCATCATGTCCATAGATGTGGCCCTGGATAGCGGCCATACGCGGTGTTTGGCTCAGTTCAGCGTTCTTTGATAACGCCCAGGGTCATAAGGCAGTAGCAGGTGCTCAGTTCGGGGATACTTTCCATCCAGCGGCCGCTGAGGTCGTTGCTCCAGGAGCCGTCGGCCTTCTGGCGTTTGGCGAGGGCGGCGACGAGATCCTGGCGCCACGGGTGCTTTTGGCCGTCGGCGCCGGTGAGGTCAGCATCGGCGAAGAGGGTGAGGGCCTTGCCGAAAGTGTGGTAGTAGTAGTAGAGACCGCTGTCGCCGATGCCGGGATTTTCGTCGAGGGTGTAATTTTTGCCGATCCAGGCGAAAGCGGCTTGGACGCGCGCGTCATTTTTATCGACCTTGGCGTAGATGAGGCTTTTGAGGCCGGAGTAGGTCATGCTGCCGTAGGCGCGCAGGGACTGCGGTTTGGCGTCGGTTTGCAGTGCATCGCTGGGGCAGTAGATGAAGCCGCCACGGTCGTTGTCGGGAGCGCTTTTGACCCAGGCGCTCTGATTGGTATCGGCGAGGTTTTGGCAGAGGGTGAGGAAGGAGCGGGCTTTGTCCCAGGCGAGATCGGCTTTCTTGGCGGCTTGCGGGTCGTTGTTAAAGGGCTCGCGATCGAGGTGGTCGCTGAGGTAGAGCGCTTCGAGAGCCCAGGCGGTGTTGTTGAGATCGGCGCGGTGTTTGCGGCCGTAGCCGTGGCCGGCGGCGGGGGTCTGCTGGCCGGCGGCGACATCGGCGACATCGGCGCTGCCTTCGGGGTACACGTCAGCGCTGAGGAGGTACGCGCGGGCTTTTTTGATGATGGGCAGGTCCTGGGGGCGATTGAAGCGCAAGAGGCCGATGAGGCAGATTGAGGTGTTGTAGACCGGGTAGCTGCGGCGGTCGCGGGGGTCGGAGATACTGCCGTCGGCCTGGGCGTTGCTGGCGATGAAATCCAGCGCGCGGTCGATCTTGGCCTTGACGTCGTCCTGACCGTACTGCGGCGCGTCGGCAATGCCCAGGCAGGCCAAGGCGCTGATGGCCGGGTGTTCCATCCAGGCACCGCTGGGGAGCTGTTTGCTGAGCAAGAATTCGGCACCGCGTTGCTGCAGCGCGCTGATGCGCTGGCCGAGATCGCCGGCGGCGGGCGCGGCGTCCTGGGCGATGAGGGCTGTGGCGATGAGGGCGAGGGCGAAGACGGCAAACAGACGACAGCTTTTTTTCACGACGGTTCTCCACGAGTGTTGGTGATGGACTGACAGCGCTGCCGGCCATTCGGCCGGCGATGCTGTATAGTGGTTGCTATTTCATTCAGCACGATTGATGCCAGGAAGGCGCCGGGCGGCAACGGGGCAATTCGTCGCGAGTGCTGCCCCGTGCCGGTGCGCTGCGGGCGCGTCGTGTCGCATTTACGTGCGGTCAGAGCCCGGTTGGTTCATTGATGAAGATGCATGGGACGGGCAAGGTCTGCTGCAAGCGTTCCTGTAGGGCCATGACGCCGGCGCATTCGGTGGCGTAATGGCCGGCGCTGATCACGTTGACGCCGAGTTCGCGGGCGGCATGAACGTACTGGTGCAGCATCTCGCCGGTGACGAGGGTGTCGATGCCCAGGGACGGGCAGAGTTCAATGGCGTCGGCGCCGCTGCCGGAGACCACGCCGACGCAGTGGGCGAGGCCATTGGTCGCCGGCGCGGGAAAGAGCCGGCAAGCGCAATCGGGCAGGGACTGTGCCAGCGTCGCGGCCAGGTCACTCAGCGGCGTTGGCCCAGCGAGCTGGCCGTATCGGCCGATCATGAGCTGCTTGCAGGGGTGGAAGGGGCGGATCGGCGCGAGACCGAGGATGGCCGCCAGCCGGGCATTGTTGCCGATGACGGGGTGGGCGTCCAGAGGCAGGTGGCAGGCATAGAGCGAGAGCTGGTGCGCGAAGAGCGTCTGCACCCGGCGGGCGTCCATTGCCGTCAGGTATTTCATGCCGCCGCCCCAGCTGATGCCGTGGTGGACGACCAGGAGATCGGCCCGCGCGGCCACCGCCGCGGCGATGGTCGCCTGCGCAGCATCGACGGCGAAGGCGATGCGCGACACGGACTGGCCGGCCTCGACCTGCAGGCCATTGTTGGAGTAGTCGTCGGTGGCCAGGCCGGCAAAAATGGCGTCAAGGGCGTTGCGGACGTCGCTGAGGGGGACCATAGTCGTTACCTCCTTGTGGGTGGTTTGGCGTTGCTGGGGGGAACATCATGCCTTGGTAATCGGTCAGCCATTGCTTCTGTGTGGTCCCCAGCATAAGCGAAATCCGTTTTGCGCGCGCGTCCTTATGGGATGCGCCGATGGGCGTCACTATCGTACAGCAGATATGAGTCCGTTGCGCGCGCGTCCTTATGGGATGTGCCGAGGGCGTCGCTATCGTACAGCAGATCAGAGTCCGTTGCGCGCGCGTCCTTATGGGATGTGCCGAGGGCGTCGCTATCGTACAGCAGATCAGAGTCCGTTTCGCGCGCGCGTCCTTATGGGATGGGGGCCCCCTTCGGTGGGGGGGCTGATTTCATGAACCGCAGGAAAAATAGCCAGAAAATCGCTCATTGACAAGCCAAAAAATCACCGAATGACAGCAAATTGTGGATCAGGATGATTTCAGCTGTCTTGTCCCTGTGATTTGGGAATTCTTCGTTGTGAGTTCCGGCGAACCGATCTTGTCGCTGGGATGCCCGCTTTGCCGCCGCTGTGAGTGACAATCCACCTTAGGAGTCGTCCATTGATTACGTTTACACTTTTCAACCTTAGGAGTCGTCCATTGATTACGTTTACACTTTTCAACCTTAGGAGTCGTCCATTGATTACGTTTACACTTTTCAACCTTATTCCAATCAAAAATCAAATTGACCCAATTAATCTTGGCTGCCTGGTTTTCTTGCTGTATGGTAAGTGTGGTGTCTCTTTCCACCACACAAAACATGGAGCATACAATGAGAAAACCCGGGCCTCGCGTTATCATTACAGAAACCGAATTGACAAAGGCTAAACAAATCATTGATAATTTGCCATATCGTGATGACCTTCTCGTTGCCTTCGCCGTTGTGCTGACATCTCAGGGTAAGCTTGACCAAGCGAATGTCGGTGAAGTTTTGGGGGTATCCCAATCTACCGTCAAACGAATGATCAAGAATTTCAAACAGAAAAGTTCCGCAGACGAAGAAATCAATGCCCCGGCTTGGGGTGGTGACAGGCGATCGGTTTTGACCTGGGAAGAGGAGAATGAAGTCCTCGATCAGATGACCCCTGAAGCAATTCAAGGACATGTCGTGACAGTCGGCGACATCCAAAGTGCCTTGGAAACCAAAGCTGGCCGTAAAATGAGTCAACAAACTGTCTACAATATTCTTTATCGTCACAGGTGGCATAAAGTGGTTCCAGACAAAGCGCACCCCAAAAATGACCCTGAAAAACTTGAGGAATTCAAAAAAAAACGTTTCCTGAAGCGATACACATGGCAACCATCCAGTCCAAATTGGAGGGAAAAAATCTTCGCATAATGTTCCAGGACGAGGCTCGCTTTGGAAGATTACCGGTGATTCGTGCAGCGTGGGTTCCCTCTGGCGTCCGGCCATTAGTAGTAGCAGCTATTGAACGACAATTTAAATACATATACAGCGCCATAAGCCCGTTTGATGGGGACATTGACTGGAGTGTGACGGACATGATGAATACTGAAAACATGATTTTGTTTCTACAGCAAATTAGTCGCAAGTACCCTGATGATTACTTGTTAATGGTAGTCGATGGAGCCAGTTCGCATCGTTCAAAAGAGATGGAAATCCCAGCAAACGTCCATTTGCTACAGTTGCCTCCCTATTGCCCAGAGTTGAACCCTGTTGAACACCTTTGGGATTACACTCGCGAAAAGGCCTGCGCTAATCGTTACTTTGAAAATCTGAATGATGTGGTGGAAAAAGTTGAACACGAACTGGGCAAACTGGCACAGGGAACATTGACAATGGTCAATAAAGTGTCCCAAATGTTTTGCTGGCCTTGGATGATTAGTGCAATTTGATTTTTAATTGGAATTAGGAGTCGTCCATAGATTACGTTTACACTTTTCAACGCAAACGCTCTTTACCGAAATGCCTCGCCACCGGTCAGTGTACACCCCGGCGCTTCGCTGGGACAATTTGCAGGAAACCCACGGCCCGCCGCCGCCCAGCCATCCGACCTTGATTTCCGCCGACCTTTGCGGCAGCGTGTTTCATAGGAGTATTTCCCTCGCCGCGAAGCGGCAGACGCGCTGAAAGCGCGAAACATACCAGCCCAGGGCAAGCACGCTGAAAGCGTGCGCCGCCCTGGGTATAACGGCTACCATGTTCGTGTTCCGTTGCCCCTTTGGCCCCAGTCGGCGAAGCTGACTGGGGCCAAAGGGGCAACGGAACTCACTTTTCTTGCTTGCACTATCGCACCCTTGCAGGCTGCTTTCGCGAGGGTGGACGCCTTCAGCGGGCCTGTGTATAGATGCAAATGTCATTATCGAACGGCCCCTTAGTCATGTGCCACTCGGTGGGCGGTGGGCGGTGCTGGCGATAACGGCGTATCACTTGGCTGACCGATTCATGCCTTGGGCGTTTTGTGGGGCCGTTGCTGCAGCAGCGACAGCAACATCAGGTACGAGGCGAGGAAGAGGAAGAAGCCCAGGAGAATGAAGACCTGCCGAGCCTGGCCGCAGTCCAGCAACGGCCCGAGCACCAGTGGGTTGAGGATGCAGCCCAGCGAGCCGAAGGCGATGGTGATGCCGGCAGCCGTGCCGCTGTTGGCCAGATTCCGCGATGCGGCCATACTGACAATCAGCGGCCAAGTGCCTGCAAAGGCCAGGCCAAGCACGAAAAACAGCGCGAAACTGACTTGCCACGAACTGATGAAGATCTGTGCGAGGACGCAGAGGCTGGCACAGAACAGCAGCGGCGCGATGACCAGTTCGTAGGCCTGGCGCTGCGGAATGAAGGCGCAGATGACACGGCCGATGATCACGGCGGTCCAGAAGGCGCCCAGGCCGTAGATGGCCATGTTTTCGGGCGCCTGGAGAGTGTTGCGCAGGTAGATGTTGAGGAAGGTCGCGATGCCCATCTCGCAAAAGACGTAGAGGAAGATGCAAAGTGATGGAATGGCGACGCTGGGGAGGACGTTGCGGGTGCGCGACCAGTTGCCGTGCTGCTCGCTGCCCTGGCTGCTGGGCGGCAAGGTGAATGCGCAGCTGACCAAACCGAGGAGCAGCGCGCTCAAGCCGGTGGCCGCAAAGAACCAGCGCCAGGACACGCCCAGCGGCAAGAGCCAGCCCATGACCACCGGCGTGCCGATGGCGCCGACGCAGTAGGCCGCCTGGGAGATGTTCATGGCGAATTTGCTGTGGTTGGGATGCAGGTCGGTCAGAATGGCCGAGCCGGTGGCTTCGAGGATGCCACCGCCCATGCCGAGGACGACCGCGCCGAGGTAGATCACGGGTATGCTCGGGGCGAGGGCCCAGCCGGCGCCGCCCAGCGCGGTCAGCGCGCAGCCGACAAGCAACACGGTCTTCTTGCCCAGGCGGTCCGACAGCACGCCGCCCATAAGACAGGCCAGGAAGAAGCCGCTGAATTGCACGGACGCCACGGCCGCAAAGCGCTCCGGGCTGACGCCGAAGGTCTCGCTGACCCGCATGAGTGAGGCAAAAACCACGTTGGACGTGCAGGCGAAGAGGACCATCGCGGCGAGAACGGCGTTGGTGGCCAGAGCATGGGGGTAGAGGCGCATGATAGTGCTGGGTCCTTGGGGAGGAGGAGATGGGGATGGGTGAGAAGGCGTTGCCTGCCTGGTAAAGTGGCGCCGCCAGGGTGGGGGGCGGGCCGCTCAGCGTACGGTGAGCAGCAGCGGGAAAGGCGCCTTGCGAACCAGCGCGGCCTGCAGGAGCTCCTGCAGGTCCTGAGCGAGGACTAGGCGATCCCGGCGTTTGCTGGTGCTGAAAGCCGATTCAAGAAATGACTTGCAGCCCGTGAAGATGGCGTGACTCGGCGCGTCGGCGCAATTCGGTAACTGGGCCTGGAGCTCGCCCCGCATGATCGCGAGCAACTCCAGCGCCGCACTGCAAAGCGGCCTGGCGGTGCTCAGCAGCGACAACTCGGACAGCCAGGCGCCGTCCTGCGCGGCACAGGCCGAAGCGATGTCCACCGCCACGCGCACGCGGGGGAAGATGGTCGAGAGCGGCAGCGGCCGCAACGCCGCGCTGTCCATGAACGCGCCGGTCGCCGGGCTGACCCGGGCACGCCAGGCGGCGCTGTCTGCAAGGACGGCAGCGGGCCCTTGGCTGGCCGCGTCGGCAGCTTGCGTCGGGCCGCGATGGATGACATGGATGGCCAGTTCGCAGATGAAGCGGTCGCTGACCAGGCTGAAGGCGTGCTGCCGCAAAATGTCGGCGCATTGACTGCTGATGGCCTGCAGTTGCGCGTCGGCGAGCGGGAAACTACGGCGCAGGAGCGCGCTGATGCGCTCGGGCGAGCATGGCTGCATATTCTCGCGATAATGGCTTAGCGGGTCGATGTCGCGGATGCGGCTGAATTCGCTGGCGACATCGTTGTAGCCGGCGGCGCCGAGGACGGTGCAGACCAGCTTGTCCACTGCAGTGCTAGCCATGGGGCAGTGTTGCTCGTCATTGGCGCTGCGGATGCGCTCTTCGACGGTGAGGGCGATGTGCTCGGCCAGCCAGTCTTCGGTGACACCGACGGTCCGGAAGGCCTGGCGGAGATCCCGGCGGAGCTGGTCAGCGTCGAAGGACTGCTTGCGGCCCTGGGCGTCCATGACCAGTAAATTGGTTGATGCGAGCTGTATCATGATGGTCGTCAGGGCTTGTCCGGATCAGTGGGGGCTGCGGCGGCGGCGGCGGCCGTTGCGTCGTTGTCGCTGGTCGGGCTGGTTGCCGGGGCCGGGCCAGTTGCGGTTGCGGTAGCCGGCGCTGTGGCGGTGCCGGGATTTTTGGCGGACAGTTTTTGCACTTCGTTGATGAAGGCATCGGCGTCCTGGAAGCGGCGGTATACGGAGGCGAAGCGGACGTAGGCGACTTCGTCGAGTTGCTTGAGCTTGTTCATGACCAGCTCGCCGATGTATTGGGAGTCGACTTCGCCCTGGGGATTGAGGGTAATGACGTTGATGATGTCGGCGACGGCCTGGTCGATGGCTTCTTGGCTGACGGGGCGTTTCCAGCAGGCCAGGCGGATGCCGTCCTGCAATTTTTCCGGCTTGAAGTCTTCGCGGCGGCCGTCGCGTTTGACGACGAAGATATCGGCGGGGATGACGGTTTCGTAGGTGGTGAAGCGGTGGTTGCAGCTCAGGCATTGCCGGCGGCGGCGGATGGTATCGCCCTCGCGGGAGATTCTGGTCTCAATGACCTTGTCGTCGGTATTGGCGCATTTGGGGCAGCGCATAGTGGTGACTTTCTAGTGCCCGGTTGGGGCGTCTCTGGCGATGCTGCTTAGAGGATGTCTCTCATGACGCGTTCAATGCCGCCGGCGCGGCCGTTGTCATCGATGGTGACGACGGCGCCGTTGAGGCGGATGCCTTTGTCATTGACCGTGAAACGGCTGGGCATGCCGGTGCGGAAACGCGAGATGACCGGTGCGATGTCTCGCCCGAGGACGGATTCGCGGGCGCCGACCATGCCGAGGTCGCACTGGAAGGCCGTGCCGCCCGGGAGTATCTGCTGATCGGCGGTGGGCACGTGTGTGTGGGTGCCCACGACGGCGCTGACCTTGCCGTCCAGAAAACGCGCCATGGCGATCTTTTCGCTGGTGGCTTCCGCATGGAAGTCTACGACGATGATGGGCGTTTCCTTGCGCATCTCGGGCACGATGCGTTCAGCGGCCTCGAAGGGGCAGTTGGCGCTGGCGGCCATGAAAGTCCGCCCCAGCAGACAGAGCACGCCGACCTTCTTGTCGTCAACACTGCTGAAGACGCCGTAGCCGCGCCCGGGCTGGCAATCGGCCATGTTGGCCGGTCGCAGGACATTGGGGAATTTTTTGATCTCCTCCACGAAGTCCTTCTGGTCCCAGATGTGGTCGCCGGAGGTGAACACGTCCACGCCGCTGTTGCTCAATTCGAGGAGGCACTGGCGGGTGAAGCCGCCGCCGCCGGCCATGTTCTCGCCATTGGCGACGCAGAATTGGCAGCTGTACTCACGGAGGAGCTTGGGGACGAGGAGGTTGACGGTGTTACGCCCGCCTTTGCCAACAATGTCGCCCACGAAAAGTATGCGCATGCAGGAGTCCTTTGCAGTCATGAACCGCCGTGTTGCACGCCAAAAAAGAAGGAGATGGCATAGGCGGCAACGACGGTAAAATTAAGCTTAAAATATAGTTTCCGAAGACGCTCCTGCAATTCCCGGCGGTATATTGTTTTTTTCGCGGACGAAGCGGACGTTGGTTGCGCTTTCAGTACCCAAAGTTACCGCAGACCGTTGTTGGTCGTACGGACCTTGTGTAATGTGGCGCCCTCCGGGCGCTGGTCTTTTTGTTCTTTCTGGCCCTGGGTTGCGGCGCCCTCCGGGCGCCTCACCCAGGGTTATGCATGGTGCGGCCCTCTGGGCCGAATCTGGTGGATCGGACGGATCGTCTGTCTTTTGTCGCGGACGGATCGGACGGATCGGACGGATCTTCTGTCTTTTGTCGCGGACGGATCGGACGGATCGGACGGATCGGACGGATCGTCGACTTGATCGGTCTGATCGGTCTGATCGGTCTGATCATTGCAGTTGTTTTACGAGTAAAGGGGTGTGCTATGCCGCCGGCGGCGACGAGTTATGTATGTACGATTGATGCCGCGCAGGCGGTGGCTCTGCAGGGGCTGATGGCTGATCGCGGGTGGGTGTTTGACGACATGCCCTATGCGCGCTGGCGCGGTCGCCTGGGTAAGACGACGGTGGTCGCTTATCAGTCCGGCAAACTGACGGTGCAGGGTCGCGAAACGGCCGAATTCGTGCAGTTCCTCCTGGAACCCGAAATTCTGCACGAGGCCCGTTTTGGCTATGAAACCGTTCTCGCCGAAGTGGAAAGCCCCGAGCAATTTGGGCCCCACGCCGGCATTGACGAAAGCGGTAAGGGCGATTACTTCGGACCGCTGGTGGTCGCTTGCGCCTACACCGACGAGGCCAGCGCCAAGACGCTACTGCAGGCCGGCGTCGCTGACTCGAAAACCATCAAGAGCGACAAGAAAATCGCAGTGCTGGCCGACCTCATTCGCCGTGAGTGCGCCGACCGCTTCAGCGTGGTGGCCATTGGCCCGGAGACCTACAACCGCATGTACGCGTCTTTCGGCAACCTTAACCGCCTCTTGGCCTGGGGCCATGCGCGCGCTCTGGAAAATCTGCTGGAGAAGGTGCCGGACTGCCCGCGCGCCCTCGCGGACCAGTTCGCCGCCAACGAAAACACGGTGTTGCGCGCGCTGGGCGAACGTGGCAAGCGCCTCCGCCTGGAACAGCGACCGCGCGCGGAAGCGGACGTGGCTGTTGCGGCGGCGTCAATCCTCGCTCGCGCGGAATTCGTGCGCCGGCTGGCCCAGCTGGGCGATGGCGTCGGCGTGGAATTGCCCAAGGGCGCCAGTGCGGCCGTGCTGGCGTGCGCCAAGGCCATCGCCGCCAAGGGCGGGCGGGATGCCCTGGCCAAAGTCGCAAAAATGCACTTCAAGACTACCCTCGAGGCACTGCCGCCGTTGTAAGGTCGCTCGCCGGCGCTTATTCGTCGAGTTCCTTGATGGAGGGTCGGCGGCGGTTGACTTCATCGACCTCGGCTTTGGTAGAGCGGCGGAGGCTGAGGTTGTCGAATTTATAGACGCCGAGTGGCCAGAACGCGTAGGGCTTGATCCAGATGCGTTCGGGGCGGAAGCGGGCCATGCTGGGCAGTTTGAAGCCGAGCTCGAAGTGCCGCCAGGAGTTGGGCTTGACCACGCGGCAGGTCAGCGTGTGGCGGTAGACCATGAGGTAGTCGCCCTCGCGGGATGGCCGGTGGTTCTTGTCGGGCCCGAACATTTCGCCATAGGCGGGGCCGCCCTCGTGAGGGACGTGGAAGTAGGACGACGCCTTGCCGGCCTCGTCGGCCTTCACGCTCGTGAAGCCGCGGATGAAGATCATCGGCGCGAAAAGTTCGGTGGATTTTGCCGGCGCCCAGACGTCGGCGCTGAGGACGAAATACTGGTCGTCGGGCTTGATCTCAATGGGTGCCGAGAAGGCCCAGACGCCTTCGTGGGCACCGACGGTCTCATACTGATTCTTCTTGCTGGTGTTGCCGCGGCCCTTGAACTCCTCTTCGGCAGTGAGGTACTTCTTCTTGTCCACTTGGAGGACGCTGGTATCGAAGACCAGACAGCGTCCGGGATTGCCCTCATTGCCCCAGCTGCTCATCATGCCATCGACGGCGCTCCAGCCCTTGGGCGACTTGCCGCCGCCGTCTTCGAGGTCGCCGTTGACAATGAGATTCTTGCTGGCCTTGGCCTTCTGCTGCGGCTCGCCGCGGCGCGGCGCCTTGTCACCGCGTTTCTGCTGCGCGGGCGCCGCGATGGCGGTTAAGAGGGCGGCGATGACGGCGGCGATGGCGATGATTCTGCGCATGGTGTGCCTCCCTGGCGAGCTGGCCGTGTGGCGGATCAGAATTGTTCGAGGAGGAATTCGACGTCTTCGGGGCTGAGATCGTGGATGGCGGTCGGCGCGCCGCCGAGGAGGCGGTGGAAGGTCTCGCGCTTGCTGTCCTGCAGACTGAGAATTTTTTCTTCGATGGTATGCCTAGTGACCAGTTTGATGGCGGTGACGGTGCGGTTTTGGCCGATGCGGTGGGTGCGGTCGGTGGCCTGGTCTTCCACCATCGGGTTCCACCACAGATCGTAGTGGATGACGGTGTCGGCGCCAGTGAGATTGAGGCCGACGCCGCCGGCCTTGAGGCTCAGCAGGAACACCGGGATGTCGCTGTTCTGGTTGAAATGATCCACGCGCTGCTGGCGGTCCTTGGTGTTGCCGTCCATGTACTCGTAGGGAATGCGGGCCTTCTTCAGCCAGTCGGGGAAGAGCCCGAGGACGCTGGTGAACTGGCTGAACAGCAGAATGCGGTGGCCGCTGTCAATGGCTTCGAGAATTACTTCCTTGGCCAGCTCAAATTTCACCGACGGCATGTCGTCGGGACTGCCCGAGAGGTATTCCTGCGGGAGCAGTGCCGGGTGGCAGCATGCCTGGCGCAGGCGCAGGAGCGTCGCCAGCACGTCGAAGCGGTGTTCCTGCCAGCCCTCGCGCTTGGCCAGTTCGAGGAGCTTGCGGCCGGCGAGCAGCAGATTGTCATAGAGCTGGCGTTGGTCGTTGCCCAGTTCGCAGTAGAGGATCTGTTCCAGTTTGGCGGGCAGCTCTGCGCAGACTTCGTGCTTGGTGCGCCGGAGGATGAAGGGCCGGATTTGGCTGGCGAGTTGGTCGGCCAATTCACCGCGCTGGTCGCCACCCTGCTTCTTCTCGTAGAGCTGCCGGAAATCACGGTGGGTTCCCAGGTAGCCCGGCAGCAGAAAGTCAAAGAGCGACCAGAGGTCCGATGGCGAATTTTCGACGGGCGTGCCGGTGAGCACGAGACGGTGGTCGGCCTTGAGTTCTTTGCAGGCGTGGGCGTTGGCGGTGCGTGGGTTCTTGATGTGCTGTGCTTCGTCGAGGACGACGTAGTCGAATTCCATGCTTTCGTATTCGAAGGAATCGCGGCGCAGGAGCGCGTAGGAGGTGATGATGAGGTCGTACTGGTCGAGGTCCAGGAAGACTTTAGCGCGCTCGGTGCCGCGGATGATGACGCTGCGCAGTTCTGGCGTGAAGCGTTGCGCCTCGGCGAGCCAGTTGTCCAGCAGACTGGTGGGGCAGACGACCAGCGACGGCTTGTTGCTCAGCTCCATGACCTTGCGCGACATGATGGCGGCCAGCGCCTGGATGGTCTTGCCCAGGCCCATTTCGTCAGCCAAGATGCCGTGGAAACCGCAGGATTCGAGGACGGATAGCCAGCGGATGCCCTCGCGCTGGTAGTCGCGCAGGCGCACCCGCAGCGCGGCGGGCAGGGGGCGTTCGGGCTCGGTTTCCGGGTGCTGCAGCTTGTCCCGCAGGGAATGCCAGTTGGGGCGGGGGCCGGCCCAGAAGGGCGCGACTTCGTCGGCCAGGGCCAACGCGTGGCAGCGGGCGAAGTGGAAGGCGTTGTCGTCCCGCGAACTGGCGCGTTTGCTCATGGCCCGTAGGACCTGGAAGAGCTCCAAGGACAGCTTGACGATGGCGCCGTTAGGCAGACGGATGAAATCCTCGTCGCGGTGAATGGCCTCCAGCGCGAGCTGGAAGGGAATGGGCGTCCCGTCGGCGGCCTTGAGGTTGCAGGTGGTGGAGAACCACGAATCGCCCTCGTCCACCGCCTGGATGTCCATGCGCGCTTCGGAACAGGCGGCGAGGTTGGTGCGCACCTGCGGCGTCCAGAAAATGAGCCAGTGCGACGGCAGTTTTTTGGTGGTTTCCTGCATGAATGTCCAAATGGCGTGGCTGTCCATCAAGCGGAGGCGATGCCAGCTGCTGTCGCTGTGGACGAAGCCGGCCGCGAGGATGAACGCCTGGGCCTCGTCCTCCCGCTCGCTGTCGCGGCGGACGAAGCGGTTGCCGCCAACACTGATGACGGGCTCGCCGCCGACTTCAACGCGCTTGCCGCCGTAGTCGAATTGCAGATCGCCGACGAGGCCATCGCTTTCCCAGTCGAGGGTGAGGACGGGACGGACGCGGCCGATGTCGACGCCGAGTTGGGTCGAGATCCGCGACAGGGTGATTTTGCCCGGGAACTGCCGTTGTTCGCATAGCAGGGTGAGGCAGGACAACTCGGTGGCGCTGAGCTGCAGTGGCTGGCCTTCCAGGAAGAGCCGCAGCCAGTTGTAGGGGAGGATGCCCGGGAACCACCAGTACTCGGAGTCGCGGCCGACCCAGAAGCCCGCCCGGCCGGTAATGAAGGACAGGCGGTCGGGCGGCACGGCGCCGCGCTCGGGCACGATGATCCGCGGCACCACGGTCGCGTTGTCGCCCTCGGGCGTGACATTGAAATGGATCTGCAGCGGCGCTAGATGGACCTGGACGATGCCCGCTGGCGTGCTCAGGATGTTCGACCCGCGCAGGCAGTGGAAGAGGTCCGCTAGGGCGTAGCAGTCCAGACTGAGATCGCGCAGCGAAAATTCCGCGTACTGCAGCAGAAACTGCATGACATGCTGCATCTGTGGATCAAAATCCGCCAGGGTCATGCCTGCCGATGCCTGGCCGTTTTCGATCAGCCGTTTGATGTTGCCTTGCGCGTAGGTCTTGCCATTGTACTGAATTTCGCCGCGGATGACCACGCGCTGGCTGGGAATCTCCAAATTCGGCAATTCGTCCGGACAACTCAAGACGAGCCTCGCGGCTGGCGTTGTGCTGCGCAGATAGCCGCGCAGCGCGTCCATCGTCAGCGAATTGAAGCCGCCACGCAAGGCCGCGACATCGCCATATTGCGGTGGCGTGGGTCCGGGCGCCGGCGCGCCGCCCTGCGTCGTGCCGGCGGTGCCGGCGCTTCCCGGCGTTGGCAGGGCGGCGAGCATTTCGGGATTTTCCTGGGCGACGTGGAGCAGCGCGGCGATGATGTGCGGGCAGTAGTGCCGTTGGGCGGAGCAGGTGCAACGGCAGCTCAACTGGCGGTTGCGCAGGGCTAGCGATACGCGTTCGAAGGTGCCGCGGTCGTTCGCCAGGCGGACGTCGATGTTGCGTGGCGCAAAATGGGCGTCAAGGATGCCGCCCTGCAGGAAGAGCGCCCGGCCGGACTCCCAGATGGCTGGCGTCGTCTGGGCGGCAATGTGTTTTTGCAATTCGTCACTAGGCATGGCGTATTCTGGCAATAGGGTGGAAAAGGCAATTTGTCAGTATAATCCCCGGGGGGTGTTTTACAATGGCGCACGACCGCTTGGCGCGGGGCGCGGGGGGGAAGGAATGCATCCGCAGATTCCGCAGATTAACGCAGATTATTTTTGCGGGTGGGGGGCTTGGTAGTCCGGGGGGCTGCGCGGTACCGGCGGCTCTATGGACGCTATGGACAGTATGGACGCTATGGACAAAATTCGGTGTTACTGACCGATTACTGCCGACCGTTGGCGTGGCCGTCACGCCGTTGAAATAGCGACGAGCGGGCATATACTAATAGTTTGTTTTTACCGTCCCCCGCCGGAGGAAGATGCCGCTCACAACAACAGGACAAAAGCATGCCCAGTGATGCCAAAATGCGCCAGGAAATCATTCGTCTGCTGCGCGCCGACAACGGCGGTGGCCTGCGCAAGACGACACTGCGGCAACAGCTGGGGCAAATGGACGAAACACAGTTCCGCAAGGTGACCAAGGCCATGCTCGCCGACGGCACGATGCTCGCCGGACGCGGTGGGCGCCTGGCTCTGCCAAAAGAGCCCGGGCCCCCGGCCGTCAAACGCGGCGGGCAAACGGCGGGCGCGCAGGGCGCGGCCACAAGCGGCCAGAAACGCGGCGGGCAAACGGCGGGCGCGCAGGGCGCGGCCCCAAGCGGCCAGAAACGCGGCGCGAAGTCGTCCCCTGCGCAGGGCGCGGCCCCAAGCGGTCGCCACCAACGCGGCGGATCGCCAGCCTCGGCGAAGAAGGACGAGGTGCTGGTTGCGGGCGTCATTCAGATGACCACCAAGGGCTTTGGCTTTGTCAATCAGGACGGCGACGACAACAAGGACATCTTCATCCCCGCCGGGCGCAATCAGAGTGCGTTCAGCGGCGATCGCGTGATGGTGCGCATTACGGCCAACGACGACGCGCGTGGGCCGGTTGGCGAAGTCGCCAAGGTTCTTGAGCGTGGCCACGAGGAGATTGTCGGCTGCTTCGGTGTGACGGACGACGGTTACGGGGTGCGGCCCCTGCGGCGCGAGCTGCCGGCATTCATCCCGCTGATCGCCGGCGATGGCGATGCGGCGTTGGCCAACGGCGTGCAGCCGGGCGACTGGGTGTTGGTCGAGCTGCTGCATCACGACAGCGACTCCAGCAAGGCCCAGGCGAAGCTGCTGCGCCGTCTGCAGAAGAGCGGCACGGTTTCCGGCGACCTCGTGGCTATCATGAGCGAATATGATCTGCCCAAGCCCTACACGGCGGCCTACGAAAACGCCGCGCTGGCGCAGGAGCCCCTGCCGGTTGCGCGCGAAGACTGCACCAAGCTGGCCACGGTCACCGTCGACCCCCTCGATGCGCGGGATTTTGACGACGCGCTGTCGCTGACGCCCACGGCGGAGCCCGGCGTAGTCACAGTCGGCGTCCATATCGCCGACGTGGCTTGTCTTATTCCCATGGACGAGAAGCTCGATCTGGCGGCGCGCAGCCGCGGCTTCACGGCCTATCTGCCAGGCAAGACCCTGCCCATGCTACCGAGTTCGCTGGCGACCGACCGTTGCAGTCTGCGCGAGAACGAAGACCGCCTGGCGCACACGGTGTTTATTGATATCGAGACGACGACAGGCGTGGTGCGGTCCTACCGCCGGGCGCATACGCTCATCCGCGTTCGCCAGCGCCTGGCCTACGAAGAAGTCGAACGCGTGCTGGAAAGCAAGAAGCACGACGTGAGCCTGAAGCCCGGCGTGGAGAAGCTCCTGCGCGAACTCTCGGCCTGCGCTGAGAAGATGCGCCAGAAACGCCAGGAAGAAGAGCTGTTCCTGCCTCTGGCCGTGCCGGAAATGCGCGTGATCTGCGCGGGCAAACCGCCGCGGGTGGTCGGCATCCAGAAGAGCGAAGGCAGCCCCTCGCATGAGATGATTGAGGAATTCATGCTGGCGGCCAATGTCTGCGTCGCCCACGAGATGCTCAAGCGCAAAATCCCGGGTGTCTATCGCAATCATGCCGCGCCGGAGCCCGAGATCCTCGAGGGCTTCGCCGCCCAGGCCGGCGTGATGCTGCACCGCAAGGCGCCGAAACTGCGCAAGCGCCCCGGGTTGGTCAAATTCCTCCGCGATCTGGGCGCCGGGGCATCGGCGAGCATGCTGAGCTTCTCGCTGCTGCGGATACTGCCGCGCGCGGAGTACGGCGTCGAAAGCCAGGGCCATTTTGGCCTGGGCAAGGACCTGTACTGCCATTTCACCAGCCCCATCCGGCGCTACACGGACCTGCTGGTGCATCAGCAGCTGCTGGCGCTGGACCAGGGACGGTCGCCGCGGCCGGGCACGATGCTGACCGATTACGTCGCCCGCTGCAACGCCCTGGAAGCCAATGTGGACCAGGCCTGCTACGCGCTGGCGGACCGCCTGAAGGTGCGCTATCTGCTTGACCAGCAGGAGGGCAACGCGGCGCTGCCCATCACCGGCCTGGTCAGTCGCGTGACGGCGGCGGGCCTGAATATCTATCTGCCGGATCTCGGCCTCATGGGCTTTGTGCCCGTGCGCAGCCTGGGCGCCGGCCCCTGGCAGTTCGTGGCTGAACGCTACGCGCTGGAGAACCGCCGCAGCAGCAAGCGCTACCGCTGCGGCGACGAGCTGTCGCTACGCATCAAGGACGCCGATGTCGTCCGCGGTGAACTGGAATTGGCGCCGGTCGGCCATTGAGGCGCGTCCTGGCGTCGGGTGTTAGAACATATTGCAGACAACCAAGCAAGGAGTAACAGAACGTGTTGACGTTGGTATTGTCGTTTTTGACGGGTGTGATTTTTTGGTTCTCGCTGAATGCGGCCTGGCCGGACCATCCGGTGTGGAACAGCGTGCTGGGCGTGCTGGGCTTCATCGGCGTGGCCATACTGGTCAATTTGCTGATGCGAAAACGGCTGGAAGCCATCTTCAATGATGTGCAGAAGAGCATCATGGACACGCAGGAGCGGCTGAAACGCAAGGTCACCATGCTGCAGAACAAGATGCAGGGCGGGCCGAAACTTCAGGCCATGGTGGAAAAAGAGCAGGCCGAGTCCATCCGCGAGGCCATTAAGATCCTGGACCGCGTGGACCCGCTCAAGAAATGGAACGTGCTGGCCATCAGACAGGCCAATACTCTGCGCGGGCAGCTGCTGTTCCAGATCAAGGACTTCGCGGCGGCCGATCCTTTTCTGGACAAGGCGCTGGTGCTCGATCCGCTCACTCTGGCCATGCAGATGACCCGCTGGTACAAGCGCGGCAAGATGGACGAGGTCACCAAGGCTTTCAAGAAGGGCATCAAGCGCTTCAAGGACGACAAGGCGACGCTGATTTACGCCCTCTACGCGTGGATTCTGGTGGCCGAAGGGCGCCAGGATGAGGCCGTGGTCGTGCTGGACGAGGGCAAGACCAAGACCGAAAACGAGACGCTGAAGCAGAACTGGGAACACCTGGTGAACAACCGCGTCAAGCGCTTCAGCAACGCCGGTCTCGGCGAGCAATGGTACGCGCTCTACCTGGAACAACCCAAAGCCCAACAGGTCAGAATGCAGGCGCCTTTCGGTGGTGGCCCTGGCATGGGCGGCCGGCGCTTCCGCTGAGGGCCCATAACTGGTTTGTCTGGACGGCCGGAGCCTGGGTCCGGCCGCCTTTATTTTATCCGTGGCTAAGCGAAGAATGGATCATCGGAAAGGACTGAGATGCTCAAACCGATTGTCGAAGCTCATCGCGGCTATAGCGCGCGGTATCCGGAAAACACCCTCTGCGCTTTTCGGCAGGCCATCGCCGTGGGTGCGCCGTCCATCGAACTCGATGTGCACGCCAGTGCCGACTGCGAGATCGTCGTCATGCACGACGGCACCGTCGATCGTACCAGCAACGGCAAGGGTGCCATCGCGCAAATGACGCTCGCCGAACTCAAAAAACTCGATGTCGGCGCCTGGAAAGGCCCGGAATTTGCCGGCGAACGGATACCGACTCTGGCCGAGACCCTCGCGCTCACCGACGCGAGTAATGTAGCTTTCAACGTCGAAATCAAGACCTTTGCGTCCGCCAAGGCCGTGGAGAAACTGGTCGCGCTGCTGCACGAGCATGCGCCGCGCGGCGGCAGCCACGTGGTGTCGTCCTTCGACGTCAATGCCCTCCTGCAGGTCCGCGCCGTAGACCCGGCCGTGCCGCTGTGCATACTTGGCAACGCCGATAAAATTCTCCATCAGGCCGAGGAAATGGACTTTCCGTGGATCCACAGCCATTTTGCGACGGTCAATGGCGATGTCGTCGCCGCGGCACACGCGCAGGGCCGCCGCGTCATGATCTGGACGATGGACAAACCCGCGCTCTTCCAGCACTATGTGCGCCTGGGCGTGGATAAGGTCTGCACCAACTGCGCCGCCGAAATGCTCGCGGCGCAATGACGCCGCCCACCGGGGCGGCTTACATGAGTACAACGAGGACTTCCAGAAGGGGAGGATATGACTATGGCTGATGAACAACAAGACAAATTCATTGTCCCGGAGGTCATTGACGCCAAGCCCGAGAAGGGCGACTATGGCCTGGTGCTGGTGTCGAAGGAACTACCGCAGCGCCTGCTGCTGCTTACCGAACTCAATAAGCCGATTTTTCCTGGCATGATGTTTCCGCTCGTCTTCGAAAATGGCAAGGAGGCCGATACGTTGCGCGCGGCCAACAAGGGCGAGCGCGTGGTGGGCTTTGTGTTGTCCCATGCTGACGACGACAACAAGGGCAGCGGTAGCCGCAAACGCCTGTCGCGCATCGGCACCGCCGCGCGGCTCCTGCGCTTCGAAGAAATGCCCGACGGCCATGTGCAGGCGCTCTGCCAAGGCCAGCGCCGCTTCGAACTGCTCAGCGTCCATAACAAGGACGGCATGCTCGAGGCCGAGGTGGTGTACCCGCAGGACGTCCTCGAAGAATCCGCGGATGTGAAGGCGCTGTGTCTGTCCATCATGAACACCATCCGCGAACTGATCCGGCACAACCCGCTGTTCTCCGAAGAGATGAAGATGCTGCTCAGCCGTGCGGACTGGAGCGAGCCCGGGCGCCTGGCGGACTTCTCGGTGTCCATCACGGCGTCCACTCGCGACGAGATGCAGGATGTCCTCGAATGCTTGAACGTCAAGGAGCGGCTGGAAAAAGTGCTGTTCCTCATGCGCAAGGAACTCGATCTCAATGAGCTGAAGGAGAAAATCACTCACCAGATCGAGGAGAAGATATCCAAGCAGCAGCGCGAATTCTTCCTCCGCGAGCAGCTCAAGGCCATCAAGCAGGAGCTCGGCCTGGAGAAGGACGACAAGGAAGAGGAGATGGACCGCTACCGCGAACGGCTGGAGGCCATCACGCCCCATGTCAGCCCCGAGGTGGTGAAGCGGATCCAGGAAGAGCTTGACAAGCTCAATATCCTCAGCAATCAGTCGCCGGAATACGCGGTGACGCGCACCTACTTGGACTGGCTTACCGAGCTGCCTTGGGAAGTGACCACCGAAGACAAGCTCGATGTGCCGCGCGCCAGGGATGTCCTCAACCGCGACCACTACGGCCTGGAAGACGTGAAGAAGCGCATCCTGGAATTCATCGGCGTGGCGAAGCTGAAGGGCTCCGTCGATGGGTCGATCATCTGCCTGGTGGGCCCGCCCGGCGTGGGCAAGACGTCGCTGGGGCGGAGCATCGCCGAGGCGCTCGGGCGCAAATTCTTCCGCTTCTCGCTGGGTGGCATGCGTGACGAAGCCGAGATCAAGGGCCATCGGCGGACCTACATCGGCGCGCTGCCGGGCAAGGTCATCGAGGCGATCAAGATCAGCGGCTCCAAGAATCCGGTGATCATGCTTGACGAGATCGACAAGCTTGGCGCGTCCTTCCAGGGCGACCCGGCGTCGGCCTTGCTGGAAGTGCTCGATCCCGAGCAGAACAACAGCTTCCGCGACCACTATCTGGACGTGCCCTTTGATTTGTCGAAGGTCCTTTTCGTGGCCACGGCGAACGTGCAGGAGACCATCCCGGCGCCGCTGCTGGACCGCATGGAGCTGATTAATCTCTCTGGCTACATCACCGATGAGAAGCTGAATATCGGCAAGCGTCATCTGGTGCCGAAGCTGCTCCCGCGCAATGGCCTGACCAAGAAAGACCTGTCCTTTACCGACAGTGCGCTGCGTGCCATTATCTTGGGCTACGCCCGCGAAGCCGGCGTGCGCGCCTTCGAAAAGGCCCTTGGCGGCTGCATGCGCAAGGTTGCCGCCGGTCTGGCCGAAGGCACTATCAGCGGCAAAATCAGCATCACGCCCAAGAACCTCAACGACTTCCTCGGCAAGCCGCGTTTTGAAGACGACCCGCTCATGCGCCGCAGCCGCTACGGCGTGGCCATGGGACTGGCCTGGACGGCCCTCGGCGGCGCCACGCTGTATATCGAGGCGCTCGCCGTGCCCGGCAACAGCGGTCTCAAACTCACCGGGCAGCTCGGCGATGTCATGAAGGAATCCACCCAGATCGCCTGTTCCATGGTGGACGCAAACGCCGCCGCCTTCGGCGTGGGTAGTAAGTTCTTCAAGGACCATCTGCTGCATGTGCACGTGCCGGCCGGCGCCACGCCCAAAGACGGCCCCTCGGCGGGCATTACCATGGCGTCCGCAATTATATCGCTGGCGCGCAAGCAGACACTGCCGGCGCACTGGGCCATGACCGGCGAACTCACCCTCACCGGCCGGGTCCTCCCCGTCGGCGGCATCAAGGAGAAGATGATCGCGGCCCGCCGCTCCGGCGTCAAGGACGTCATTCTCCCCAAGGCCAACGAAAAGGACTTCAGCGAAATCCCCGAACGCGTGCGCGAAGGCCTCGCCGTGCATTACGTCGAGGACTACAAGGAAGTCTTCGCACTCCTCTTCAAGAAATAACCCGATGATCGGAAACGCCATGTCTGTAGCAGACCGGAAAGTCGTCGCCCGCAATAACCGCGCCGCCGGCAGTAGTGCGTCCACTCGGGAGGACGCGCTATGAGCACCCGGAAAGTTGTCGCCCTCGATATCGGCGGGGTCTGCCTGCAGGTGCATTTCAAACGCACGCTGGACTTCTTCGGCGTCACGGCCGGCGAACTCGGTGATCTACCGGACGCTTTCCGCCCCGCATTCCACGAGTGGGAATGCGGCCGCCTCGCCGAAGAGGACTTCGTCGCTATGATCTGCCAGGTCAGCGGCCGGCAATTCAGCGTCGACGATGTGCGCCACGGCTGGAATCTGATGATCGGCGAGGACATCCCCGGCGCCGCCGACTGGGTACGCGATCTTCAGGCCGCCGGCTACCACACGGTATTCTTCTCCAATACGTCCCGTTGGCACATGGCCGAAGTGCGCCGCAAGCTGTCCTTTGCCGACATCGTCCCCGATGGTCTCTACAGCTTCGACGCCGGCTATGAAAAGCCCCACCCGGCTATCTACCAGGCCTTCGCACAGCGTTTCGGACGCCCCGTCGCCTACTTCGATGACCGCACCGATAATGTCGCCGGCGGCGTCCGCGCCGGCTGGCCGTCTTTCCAGTTCACCAGCGTCCAACAGGCGCGCAGCGCTTTCACCATCAAACGGATGAATGCGTCCACAGATTTCGCAGATTAACGCAGATTATTTTTTGAGAGTGGCCGTTTGCCAGTCCATGGTCAGCTCTCGTCTGGCGGCCGTCACCCTTAGGGCGTCCGCAACGAGTCCAAGGCGTCATGGCGTCCTCAGCGAGTCCACGGCGTCAGAGCGTCATTCCCTGGCGTCCATTGCGTCCCCGTGGTCCAATCCATGGGATCATGCCTCATGAGTCTGTGAGTCCTCGCCGCCGCCCCAGCCGCGCGCCGCCGCGAAGCGGCAGAAGCGCTGAAAGCGCGAAGCATACCAGCCCAGGGCAAGCACGCTGAAAGCGTGCGCCGCCCTGGGGACAACGGCGACTACGTTCGTGTTCCTCGGCCCCTTTGGCCCCAGTCGGCGAAGCTGACTGGGGCCAAAGGGGCAATGGAACTCACTTGCTTATCTGGGATTGACATCAGCGGCATGTCAGGCCGCCATTCTCAATGGCTGACTGGTTACCTCTACGTATCTTTGCTGGCCCATTCCCTCTTGACACCATGGCCATGGCGCAATATGTTTCACGCCATGAAACAAATCATTTCACGCCATGAAACGATTGCGAGGTAAGCATGAGCGACTCCGAATATCTGCCGAGATGGTTGCAGGGTCAGCTGGACCTGGCTTTGCGGACAATGCCGGTGGTGGTCCTTACGGGCGCGCGGCAAACTGGCAAAACGACGCTGGTCCAGCGCCTGCAACCGCTGCGGCGTTATCTGACGCTTGACGACCTGGACGTGCTGGACCAGGCCCAGCGCGCACCTGACTCGCTGCTGGTCAATCCGCCCCTGACCTTGGACGAGGCGCAACGCGCCCCCGATCTCCTGCTGGCGATTAAGAGGTACGTTGACAAGACGCGCCGGCCCGGCGATTTTCTGTTGACGGGATCGGCGCAATTTCCACTGCTGCGGGGTGTGGCTGACTCGCTGGCTGGCCGGGCCGTCTATCTTGATTTGTCGTCGTTCTGTCCTTTGGAATGGCAGGGGGGAGTGGCAGGTCTGTTCGATAGTCTGTTTGCCGTCAACCCCGATTATGCGCCATGGGACGCGCCGAAGGCGCACGATGCCTGGCGACAGTGGGTCTTGCGCGGTGGTTTCGCACCGGCGTTGCGCTGTCCCACAGACGACATGCGCGGACTCTGGTTCGGCGGTTACGTCAAAACCTATCTGGAGCGCGATCTGCGCGACTTGAGTAACATCGAGAGTCTGCCCGACTTCCAGCGACTGATGCAGATCGCGGCGCAACGCACGGGTCGTCTGCTCAATCAGGCGGAAATCGCCCGCGATGCGGGGATTGCCCACGTCACCTGCCACCGCTACCTGAACCTGCTGGAAACGGGTTGCCAGATCGAACGCGTGCAATCCTTTACCGCCAATCCCACCGTCGCCTTGGTGAAAAGTCCCAAGCTCTTCTGGCGCGACAGTGGCGTGGCCTGCTGGTTATGCGGGATATATGATCTTGCCGCCTTGGCGAAGCGCAACGATCTCGGCTTCTGGCTGGAACAAGCGGTATTTCAGACCCTCCACGCCTGGCGCGCTATTGACCCTTTCCGCCGCCGCTTGAGCTTCTGGCGAACCCGAGGGGGCGCAGAGGTGGACTTTGTCCTGGAGCAGGATCAACACGTGGTCGCCCTCGAAGTCAAAGCCAGCAGCAGAATTGGCCTGGGCGATGTCACCAGCCTGCGCCAGTTTATCGAAGCGCAAGCGCACCGGGCGGCGTCCGTCCGTGGCATCGCCTTGTACGGCGGCGATGACGTCCGCTTCTTTGGCGCCGACATCGTGGCGCTGCCCTACGGCGCACTTTTCCCCGCGCTGGTACCACCAGACGACACCAACGCCTGAAACGCGACATAATGCCGCCAAACGGGATTTTTTTATCCACAGATGCCGCAGATTACCGCAAATTTTTGGGGAGGTGATTTTTTGTGGTAATCGAAGCCCAAGACGCCAAGGCAAGTCCAACGCGACAGTGGCTCCGCAGCAAGTCAAGAGGTCAAGGCGTCCGCAGCGAGTCCAAAGAGGTCAAGGCGTCCGCAGCGAGTCCAAAGAGGTCAAGGCGTCATTCCCTGGCGTCCATCGCGTCCCCCTGGTCCAATCCATGGGATCATGCCTCATGAGTCCGTGAGTCCTCGCCCCAGCCGCCGCATGTCGCCGCGAAGCGGCAGAAGCGCCAACGGCGCGACCTAAGACAGCCCAGGGCAAGCGCCCGCAGGGCGCGCCGCCCTGGGTAAGGCCCCCACCCGAAACGGAGCCCTGTAAGGGCGGCCTCAACCCGTCCTCGCTCACTCCTCCCCATCGCGTTTTTGCCTCATGCCTGCGGGCATAGCCCGATAAGTTTTTCGGTCCAGTCGGCCAAGGGCAGCGGGCAGCTTAGAAGCCCGTCATTCTGCTGCAGGTTGTTCATGGAGTAGCGAATGCGATGCGTCGGCTGATATTTCTGAGCATATACCGAGAGGCTCTTGCCCGAAATCCGCCGTTCGGATTTCACCTCCATCGGAATAATCTCGGTCGGGAACTGCAGGATAAAATCCACTTCCGCCCGCCCGTCGCTACTCCAATAATACGGCGCGTCATTGCCCTGCGACCGCAGCGACTGCAATACCGCATTTTCGGCCAACGCGCCACGGAATTCCGTGTAGCCCGAACTCTCCCCGAGGATGATTTCTGGCGATACGCGGGCCAATCTGCGGAGGAGGCCGCAATCGCCGGCATAGACCTTGAACGCCGAGACGTCCTTGTATGCGCTTAACGGCATGCCTGGCTTGCTGATGTTGAATACCCGCTGGATCATTCCCGCTTCCTCAAGCCATAGCAGGCCATCTTCGTATTCCCTGGCACGGGCGCCGTCGCGAACGACTTTGTACAGGAACTTGCGATTTTCCTTGGCCAGTTGCGACGGCAGCGAATGCCATAACGCGTGGATGCGTGGGATTTGCCCCGCCGCCGCGTACTTGGCGAAATCCAGCTCATATAAGTCCAGGATATCCTGCAGGATTTTGTCCACTTGGCTCATGCCTTGATTCTCGATCAGTGCCATTACCGCTTCGGGCATCCCACCGCAGACCAAGTAACGCTTGTATTCCAGCGCCAGCTTGTTGAAGATGATTTCTGGCAGCGGCGTGATTCCATCAAGGTCGTTGATATAGTGCCAGGTCCGTTCATCGACGGTGTGTAGAAATTCCCTGAAGGAGACGGGGTGCATGGTCAAGACCGTCACTTTCCCGACCGGCACTTGCATTTTGTGTTGCTTGACGGCGACGCCAAGGAGTGAGCCGGCGGCGATGACGTGATACTCCGGCGCGTTCTCACAGAAGTATTTGAGGCTGTTGAGGGCTGCTTCACAAGCCTGTATCTCATCGAGCACAATCAGCGTGCGCCCCGCCTCAAGCGGCACGTCGACATAGAGCGCCAGCTCCTGCAAAAGTCGCTTGATGTCCCTCGTGCGCGAAAAGACCTGGCTGAGCTCCGGTGTTTCGTCAAAGTCAAACTTCGCCAGATAGTCGAAGTGCTCCTTGGCAAATTGCTCCATTACCCAGGTCTTGCCAATCTGACGCGCGCCCCTGAGCAGCACTGGCTTGCGAACCGACGCCGTCCGCCAGGCCGCTAAGGTCGCCATGATGTCGCGGTATATCATTGTTTTAACTCCATTACACAAGTTTTGCGCGGAATATGTGAGAATATACACATTTTCCGCACGTAATGTGTGAAATGTAGCCCCGCTCACACCAAGCGCAAATAACATCATCCTCAAAGTAACGCGGCATCGTAACCGGTCACCCATTGATAATCAGCCGTGCCGCCAATATGTGTTGTTGTCTCACGCGAAGCCGCGAAGCCGCGAATTTCCCTCACGCGAAGCCGCAAAGAAGCCAAGCTCGGGGCTGCGCCCCGAGCTTGGGCAAGTAAGAAGGAAGGTAACGTTGAGGGAGGCAGAAGCTGAGGGATGCCGTGGTAGGAGTCCAAGGCGTCATGGCGTCCGCAGCGAGTCCAAAGAGGTCAAGGCGTCATTCCTTGGCGTCCATTGCGTCCCCCTGGTCCAATCCATGGGATCATGCCTCATGAGTCTGTGAGTCCTCGCCGCCGCCGCAGCGCGCCACCGCGAAGCGGCAGCAGCGCCAACGGCGCGACCTAAGACAGCCCAGGGCAAGCGCCCGTCAGGGCGCGCCGCCCTGGGTAAGGTCCCCACCGAAACGGAGCCCTGTGAGGGCGGCCTAAAAAAACACCGCAGTGGGCGCAAACGACAAGACGGTGAAGACGTTACAATGGGTTCCATTGCCTGTTTGGCTGCAGTCAGCTGCGCCGACTGCGGCCAAAGAGGCCGAGGAACACGAACACATGTGGCGCTCTACCCAGGGCGACGCTCCGCCTTCGGCGTCGCTTGCCCTGGGCTGGTATGTTTCGCGCTTTCAGCGCTTAAATGCCAACGGGATGATAGGTTTGCCGCCAGCCGGACAAAATGCCGCGGGACCAACGGGTATCAATGACGGACCGATTAGCCGCCAATCTGTCGGGACGCATGGCTGCGCGTCCCTGGCGAGTGCGGCATACCATCGCCGCGAAGCGGCAGAAGCGCTTTCAGCGCTTAAATGCCAACGGGATGATAGGTTTGCCGCCAGTTGGAAAAAATGCCGCGGGAATAACGGCTGGCATGGCGGGCAGGAATATGGCTTCATGGCTAAAAAAATGTGTTTTGGGCGAGGAGAAAATGGTTTGTTGGGGTACCTTATGCAATCGGGTTAGGGGGCTCCCCCTCCCTATGGGGTGATAACATGATTGGAGAGACACATGAGCATTGAACGGCTGCTTGCCTGGGATAAAGAGTCCGTTAACCACATGGGCGCATTCCTCGGTGATCAAATTAGGAACTGCGACAGCATCGATATCCTGACTGGATATTTCTATGCAAATGGCCTGGAGGCGATTACTGAGGCCATCTCCGAGCATCGGGATAAGAAGCTGACGTTGCGGATTTTGGTCGGCATGGATGCGGACATAAGTACCCGTGGGCTGGTTTACGCTTTATATAGTAGAGAACATAAACAGTTCCCCACAGAGCTAATAAAGGATACCCTGCAGAAAATTGAAGCGCAGCTTACCGAGGCGGACGAGAACTACCAATTACCCTATGATGTGTCGAAGATTGAAATTTGTGTCCGAAGGACCAAAGAGAAAAATCATTCCAAGGTCTATCTGCTGGGGGGAAAATCATTTACTTGCGGCAGCAGCAATTTGACTAAGGACGGCCTGAGCAGGCGACATGAATGCAACGTCCATGTGAAGGACCAGGCGCTTACTCGCGAGGTGCAGGATAAATTCGAGGAGCTATGGGCGTCATCACTGCCCATTGACGTTTTTACCGACCAGACCGGTGATGGCGAAGGAACCGGCCCGTCCGAAGACAGCAAAGACACGACAAGGCCATGGACTGTTTTCGATGCCTACATGAAAATCATGCACGAGTACCTGAAGGGAAAGGAGCCGGAGGCAGAGCTTAGCGAGAAAATAAAGAGCATCGTCACCCAGGCGACGTATTTTGACAAAGACGGCAATGAGCAGCCGTTCACATCGTATTATTACCAGACCAAAGGGGTTGCTGATGCGTACAAGATCCTTCAGCAATATGGCGGTGTGATCATCGCGGATGTCGTCGGTTTGGGCAAAACCGTCATGGCTTCGGCGTTGGCCAGCATGCTCGACGGACCGGGTATGATTATTGCTCCAGCACATTTGCTGAAGGGTGAGGACTCCTGGGAAACTTACCTCGGGCGCAAGAATGGCAACGATACGAGCAAGCCTCTTGGATTTGCCCTCACGCCAAAAGGTTGGTCTGCCCATTCCATGGACGAAAGCAAGCTGACCGACCTTCGTGAATTTAAGGCAGCAAGGACCCTGATCATTGACGAGGCGCATAATTTCCGCAATCCGAATACTGCTCTCTATGATGGTATGTCGGCTGCGCTCAACCAATCACCGAAGAACATCATCTTTTTGTCAGCGACCCCATTTAACAACTCACCGAAAGACTTGGAGTCACTGGTGAAGCTGTTCCCTGCTGAAAGAATCCAAAGTGTCCGTGACACGCTCACCAACCACGTTGGAAAGTATGAAAAGGAACTTATAGAATGGAAAAGCCTCCGGGCAGATAAAATCGCACAGCTAAAAAAGCAGGAGACCATTTCGGACGAGATGCTAAAAGACTTAGAGAATTCTGCAGACAAGCTCCAGGCTTTGGGACGCGAAATTAAAAATGTTGTCATGCCCTTGATCATGCGACGCAATAGAATTGACCTGAAGGAGACACCAGAATTCTGGGCAGATATTGCGGGCAAGATGCCGGTAGAGATGCCCCCCGTCAATTTCAGCGTACGTCTGGATGACAGTCAGATTGATTTTTACAATGCCATTCTGCAAAAATACTTTGGGGGCGAATGCCAGTTTGCTGGAACGATATATCATCCACATGATTACACAGAGAGTAAAGGCGACAGAGACTCAGAGCGGCAGAACAATTTGCGTGATATGATTCGCCGCATTGTGGTCGCCCGCTGGGAGAGTTCCCCATACGCGTTCCAAAAAACCTTGGACAAGCTGATTCAGAATCATCGAACCGCCTTGGAGTATTTGGACAAATACGGCGTGTTGATCGGCAATGCGTCAATGATCAAGCAGCTCAAGAGAAAAAAGAATATCACTGAGGGCGAAATCGAGGAGCTGGGTGATAGCGACAGCATTGAAAGCAATACCAGTACCTTAACTTGGGAACAATTATGTGACATGCTGCAAAAGCCCGGAGTAGAGACCATCTACGTTACTGCCGGGATATCCTTAGCCCATCGCGAACAAATTGATAGACTGACTCAAACCGACAAACAGAAAAAACCAACGTTAGTTCTTAACGGCAAATTTCTAAGTGACCTTAAGGATGACGCGGCGCTTCTCGAACAAATTAGACGTGAATTTAAGCCCGCTGATTATTGTGGCGTGGAAAAAGATAAGAAACTTGCCAAAATGCTCGAGGTAGTTGCAGCGATACAAGAAAATGACGATACCTTTTCTAAGATGATCCGAGAGCAAGCTTTCCCAGAAAACCTGAAACTTGACGACACCCAGGAAACGACCAGTGCTGCGAATAATCCCCGCAAGGTCATCATTTTCACTTCCTATGCTGACACGGCTGAATACATTGCCAGTGCGCTAGATCAACAGGGGCGGTGTAGGGACAAGTATCTTTTCTTTGTCGGCTCAACCGATGCAGCCAGGAAAGCCTCACGAGAGGCGATACGTGCCGCTTTCAAGCATGACGAAATGGACGCTCTGAGCACAGACAAAATGATTCTGGTCTGTACGGATGTCCTTTCAGAGGGCGTCAATCTGAACCAGGCACGGGTCGTGATCAATTATGACCTGACTTACAATCCCGTCCGTGTTATCCAGCGTGTCGGCCGTATCAACCGCATTCGCGGTAAGGCCTTTGATAAAATATTCAAGGTTAACTTTTTCCCGACTGACAAAGGTGAGCAGGAAACTCACGTCAGAGATTATGCCGTCCATAAAATGCAGATGATTCACGAAATCATGGGCATGGATGCGCAAATGATATCGCTGGACGAAACGCCCGGAAAGACCCAGCTTGTCCATGCTGGAAGCAGCTGCGAAGCCGATAACGATGAGACAAAAATACGCACGCTTTTTGAGTATGGACTGTTGCTTGAATGTGGGGCTAATCCTCAAACAAGAAAAGAATACCAAGCTGCAATAAATCAATGGCCTGAATTCCAGGGAATAGTAAGTGCAAATCAGCAAGGGATGTACCTGTTTTTGAACAAATTTGGAATTCCGGTGCATTACATTGGTCTGTCTGACAAAGATGACAATAATCATTACAGCCCAAAAAACTGTTATCAGGCATTGCAGGAAATGCTTGGCATGGCTGATGACAAAGATATGAATCAAAAGAAACTTTTTGACACCCGGACATTATTACCCATGAAACCTTTTCTTGATTCTTACGAAGGTATATTGCAAGGGTACACTAATCAAAATATTACACGTGCTCTGACAGAGCAAGAAAAAAAGTATGGTCGTCTATTTGCGGAGAATGAGGATCAATTAGATGCCTTATTCCCAGGCAATTCCGGCATCAAAAAAAAGATTCTGGATTATTTTATCAATCACTCACCAAAATTTGTTAAGCAGATGATTAAAGATATCAAAGATGGTAATAAGCAGTCAATTCTTGACTCTCTGCCAAAAGACTTTGAAACGAAACAGGCACAAAAATATGAAATTACTTTTGTAGCCACCCTGGTTTCTCCTATCACTGCACAAGAGGTTAAATCATGAGCAACGACTTAGACATTTCAATTTACACCTCCTTTCAAGCAAAACCCAGCCAGAAAGATCGTGCATTTGCAGGATTGAACGATTTTCTCTCAGAAAAATGTCGTGATTTTTTACCATATAATGATCAACTGCAAGCATTTAACAAAGATAATAAATATGGTTTTGCATATCTCAATAAAATTGGCTGCATGCCATTGGATAGTGACAAGGCCTTTTATGTATACTATGTCCGTATAAATGGAGATTTAAACGAACGATCATGTCGACGAAATCAGTACGAATTTGCAAAGGAAATCATAGGTTTATCCAAAATTTTTCAATGGAATGCATGGATGGTAAACAAGGGCAAAGAATGGACAATCTCGAAATATGCCTTGTTTATTTTCGCGGATGAACATAACCGCTTCCGCTTCAGTTTGGTGGAAGTCCTGAATCCTAACGAGGAGGCGCCTAAACGCTATCGGCGTTACACGTTCTTTGTGGACCCGGCGCAGACTAACCGCACCTTCAAAGAGCGCATGGCCAAGCCGTGGACGTCATTCGAGGACCTCAAAGACGCATTCTCGGTGGAGAGACTGAGCAAGGAATTCTTTGACAAGTACAAGGAGATCTATCTGAAATTTGTCGCGGCGGCGAATGACGAACCGACTACGCCTGGACATTTTAAAACTGCATTCCCTGAAAATAGTGATAAGGCCATTCGCGACTATGTCAAGAAAATGATGGGGCGTTTGGTTTTTCTGCAGTTCTTACAGAAAAAGGGCTGGCTGGGAGTGAAGGAAGGCGACGCATGGGGCACTGGAGATAAACAGTATCTACTCCATCTCTTTCACTCAAAGCCTGAAAATAATCGAGGAAATTTTCTTGAAGAGGTTCTTGAAAAACTTTTTTTTGAAACCTTGAATATTGATCGTTCAGCCAGTGGCGATTTGGCAGATGATGTATTGTCTTCTGACTATGACTACGCCATCCGCATTCCGTATCTAAATGGTGGTCTTTTTGACAAGGACGAAGCAGATAAACTCACGATTAAGTTTGTCAGTGCTGCCAGGCTGTATCAGGAATTGTTTGACACATTTGAACGCTTCAACTTCACCGTCGATGAAAATGCTTCCGATGACGCAGACATTGGCGTTGACCCGGAAATGCTTGGGCATATCTTTGAAAATCTGTTGGAGGACAATAAGGACAAGGGCGCATTTTATACTCCAAAGGAAATTGTTGAGTATATGTGCCAAGAGTCCTTGATTGCCTATTTGGGTGATACACCGGCCATTCGTCAGCTCGTTCAGAATCAGGACGCTGCTGAGATTGCTGCGGTTGACAAACCCGCGTTGCTGGAAAAACTACGGAGCGTGAAGATATGCGATCCCGCCATTGGTTCGGGCGCTTTCCCAATGGGCCTGTTGAATCTTCTGCTCAATGTGCGTTCCGCGCTTGAAGACATGGAGGACACGTCTGCGGCGCGCGTCAAGGCCAAACAGGATATTATCCTCAACAACATTTACGGCGTTGATATTGAGGCCGGCGCCATAGACATCGCTCGACTGCGCTTTTGGCTGTCCATTGTCGTCGACGCCCAAGCGCCAATACCCCTGCCATACTTTGACTATAAATTCATGCAGGGAAATAGCCTGCTTGAGTCTTTTATGGGCGTCGATTTGAGCAGGATTGATCCTATTAGTGGCAATTATCGGCCCATGGAATACTCCAATGTTGCAAATCCCACTATGGTCGCGGAAGGCAGTGCCACCAAACAGCAAATATTAGACATTTACGATGAAGGAACTACTGTCTGCAGTATTGTTTTTGATATACGGCAATACTATTCTGAAGCTCATGCCGATAAACGGGAAAAACTTCGCGAAGACATTCACCAGAAGGTACTTACTTTTATTAATAAATCGGTCGACAACAAATTCGATATAACAGCAAGTAAACGAGAAGAGATTAAACGTATAGCAGCAGAGGTAAAACTGGGAAATGCACCCTTTACACTTTGGCATCTTTATTTCGCCGACGTGTTTGCAAAAGGCGGCTTTGATATCGTGATTGGGAATCCACCGTACGTATCAACAAAAGGGCGTGATCTCAACGATAATGCGAATTTAGAAGATGCGTATGGCTTTGCTGATGACCTCTATTCTCACTTCGTTTTTCTGGGCTATAATTTGTTAAACGACAATGGCATTCAGACCATGATTACCTCAGATACATATTTCACCACACTGACCAAGAAAAGGCTCCGCGAAAAAATACTGAAAAACACCCTTTTGCAACTTGTGCATTGGGGGCATGATATATTCGAAACTGCAATGGTTTCTACAGCTACTTTCATTTCGCAAAAAAAGCCCCCGGCAAAAAATGATACCCTGAAAATTATTGATGTCAAAGGAAGAAAAGCGCTGTCTGATGCTTCGGTTTTTACTTTAAAGCAAGATATTTTCAACTCCTCAATCAATGGAGCTTTTTTTGTCCCACATAAACTGAATTGCACTATTAATGACAAATTTTTAAAAAAACATGCTGCTTTGCTTGCTGAATGGTGGGATAAAATAGTAACAAGTCAAAAAACCGTTTCAAACTCGAATGATCTTGTTTCATATCGTAAAAATCTTAAAACAGGTAATTGTACTCTTTTAGGCATGGTTTCAGACGGTGGAGTGGGATTACAAACCGGCGACAACGGCCGTTTTGTCGGTGTTTTGTCAACATCAAAAATTGCAAAGCGGATACGTCTATCACGGGTAAAAAAACTGCAAGAATTTAACAAAAAATACCATGCCAGTTTTTCGCTTTCGGACTCTGAAGAAGAAATTTGGAGGCTGTTTGATGGCATTAAGAACAACTATGGCCGCAGGGCATTCGGTAAAGGGTATTTATATCGAATCGTTCCCGATCATTTAATCGCGGATGTACATTCACTAACTGAGAAGGAAAAAGAAAACGGAATTACGTCAGAGCGATCTTTTGTCCCCTATGACAAAGGCGACAAAGACGGCAATCGTTGGTACCTTGAAACGCCTTACGTTATCGACTGGAGTGAAAAAACCGTCTCCTTTTTAAAAACTAACTCTGGAAAAAAGGGCGCAGGAATGCCAGTCGTTCGAAATCCCCAATTTTTCTTCAAAGAGGGTTTTTGTTATAGCGACATAAAAACATTTTTCATACAGTGCCGTGCAAAAGGTATCTCAGTTCATGACGTTGCTAGCATGTCATTTTTTCCTGTTTGTGAAAAATTCCCCTATTATTATCTGATTACTTTAATCAATTCCCATATGACCGCGACTTTGATTTATAGCTTTCTAAATAACACGCCACATTTTCAAATTAATGATTGTCGCATGCTACCGATCATTGTCCCGTCAGAAGAACAGCTTGGTAAGTGCAAAGAACTTTTTAATTCTGCAATTGCCATCCAGAAAGATTATTTTGCCAAGCGCTTGGATAGGACAATGCGTGATGACAAATTGCGAGCCGTCCAAGATAAGGTTGACGCCTTTGTATACGGACTGTACGGCATAGAAACAACGGACTTCCTGAACCACACTAACAAGGTGTATTCGATCAAATCCGACAGCCTTGCCGCCAATCAGAATATTAGCGATAATATCGAAGATGAAGACGAAGACGAAGACCAAGTCGACGCCGCCGACGATTTCCGCAATTGAGTCCCCGCCATGTCCTTATTGATTACTCACAAGCACGGCAAGTTATTGCGTGATCAGCTCTTAGAGCTCTGCAGTCAGAGTTCCGAGATCAAGGTCTTGGTAGGCTTTTTCTATTTTTCGGGGATCAGGGCCTTGTATCAGGCCTTGACGGCCAGTCCCCAGGTCAGGTTGCGGATATTGGTTGGTACCGAGATAGAGATGGTGATGGACCGGGTGGTCGAGTGCATCTTGACCGAGCAGGACGACTTTGGCAATGAGCTGAGCTACTCCGACAATGAGCTACGCGGGCGTTATCTGGCCAGTTTGCGCAAAATGGCCAATGCGCCGGAGTTTGACAAGGAGAGTTTCCATAGCCGCCTGGGCTATTTCATTGAAATGCTGCAGGCCGATCGCCTGGTGATCCGCAAAACCCGTGGAGAAAACCGCGAAAAGCTGTTTTTGTTTGATTTGAGCGGCGATGACGGCCTTCTCAAGCAGTACTCCTGGGTGACTGGCAGCAGCAACTTCACGATGCCCGGGCTGACAACGGAGAGCGACATCGACATCCGTATCAGCGACGAGGGCGGCGAGGACGTCAACGAAGTCTTTGAGGAGCTTTGGCGCAACTCGGTGACGCTGACTGAAGACCCGCCGACCAAGCAGGCGATACTGGACATCTTTGCCAACGAGTCCATGCTGGCGGCGGTGACGCCATTTGAGGCGTATATTCTGGCCCTGCAGAGCTACCTCGATTTGCAGACCCAGGTCAATGCCCCGGAGCGCCTGTGGGCGCTGCTGGAGCGCGCGGGCTATCGCCGTTACCGCTATCAGATGGATGCCGTGCGACAGGCGCTGACCATCATCCGGGAATACCACGGCGTGTTGCTGGCGGACGTCGTCGGTCTGGGCAAGAGCGTGATTGCCAGCCTGCTGGCGCGCGGCCTCGGCAAGCGCGGCATCATCATTGCGCCGCCCGGGCTGATCGGCGAAGCCGGCAAGGCCAAGGGCGGCTGGCGGGACTACAAAAAGGAATTCCACCTCGATGGCTTTGAGATCTTCTCCTGCGGCAAGCTGGATGCGGCGCTGGAATACGTCAATACCGACGGCGACTGCGAGGTGGTGATTGTCGATGAAGCACATCGCTTCAAGAATCAGGACACCCAGGATTACGAGACTCTGAGCAACATCTGTCGCGGGCGGCTGGTCATCCTGCTCACGGCGACGCCGTTCAACAACCGCCCGGCTGATATCTTCTCGTTGCTGAAGCTGTTCATCGTCCCCAACCGCTCCATGATCACCCTGGACAACCACCTGGCCAGCCGCTTTGATACTTATGACCGGCTGTTCCGCCTGCTCAGCGATGTCCAGAAATTCCACCGTAGCAAAGACCCGGCAAAAGTCGTCAAGGCCCAAAAAGCCTACATGCAGCTCTGCAAGATATTCCTGGGCAACATGCCGGACACAGAGGGCGACTTTGACCTCGGGTTGGTACACACGTGGTCAAAGCGGATGTCGCAGGAAATCAGGCACATACTGGAGCCGGTGATCATCCGTCGGAACCGCATTGACCTGCGCAATGACCCGGACTACAAAGACGAGGTCAAGGAACTCTCCGACATGATGCCGCCCGTGGAGCAATTCTTCGAGCTGAGCCCGGAGCAGTCGGCCTTCTACGACCAGGTCATCAATGAAATATTCTGCGAGGACGGCCAGTTCAAGGGGGCGATCTACCGGCCCTTCGCCTACGAACAGAAGCCCGCACAAGAACTCGATGCGGAAGGCAACCGCGAATTGATGCTGCAGACCAACTTGTATGACTTCATGCGCCGCCTGCTTGTCCGCCGCTTTGAGAGCTCCTTCGGTGCCTTTGCTCAGAGCCTGGAGAATTTTCTGACAGTGCATAACAAAGCGCTGACGTTTATCGAGAAGAGCAACAAGTTCATTCTGGATCGCAAGCTGCTGGAACGCATTTACTCGGCGGACGAAGAGGTCATTGCCGAAGCCTTGGGCAACTACGAGACCATGCTGGAAACCCAGGTGATGCCCAAAAACAACAAAGTCTACCTGGTGAACAAATTTGCCCAGAAGGATCAGTTTCTGGCGGACATCCGTTCTGACATCGACTTGTTTGTCATGCTCATTGAGCGGGTCGGGAAATTGTCCCTGGCCACACATGATCCCAAGGCCGCCTGCCTGGCCCGTACGTTGCTGACGGTCGTCAATGGCGTCCACCACGATTTGCCGCCTGCAGACGGCGAGCCCGTGCGGAAAGTCATTGTCTTCTCCGAATACATTGATACCATTCGGCACTTGACCAAGTACCTGGCGGACAAATTGCCGGGCAGATGCATTTCTGTGCAGGGCAATGTGTCGGCGGGCCAGGCCGACGATATCGAAAAGAATTTTGACGCGGCCTACAAGGGCCGCCAAGAAAATACCTGCCAGGTCTTGCTGACGACGGACAAGATGTCAGAAGGGCATAACCTGAATCGTGCTGGGCTGGTAATCAACTACGACATTCCCTGGAATCCTACGCGCGTCATCCAGCGGGTGGGCCGCATCAACCGCATCGGCAAGAAGGTCTTCCAGAAGCTCTCTATCTTCAATTTCTTCCCGACGGAACAAGGCGCCGACATCGCCAAAAGCCGGGAAATCGCCGCGGCCAAGATGTTTATGATCCACAACTCCATCGGTGAGGACGCGCAGATCTTCGACATTGACGAAACGCCGGCCGCGTCCAGTCTTTACCAGAAGTTGCAGCAGAATCCAGAAGATAGCGAGCACGAGAGTTTTCTGACCAGCGTCAAACGGGAACTCGACCAGGTACGCCGTGAGCACCCGGAGCTGTTCGCGCGAGTTCAGCATCTACCGCCGCGCATCAAAACCGCCCGGGCGGCGGACAAGGAGTCCCTGATCCTTTTCAAACGCAAGGGACTGGGTTTATTCAGCCTGTACGTGGAGGACGAAAAGGAGCTGAAGACGACGTCCATGCCAGTGGAAGACGCCTTGAAGATGCTAAAATGCCCATTTGACGAACCACGCCTGGAGCTGGGGCCGAATTTCTGGAAGGCCTATGCCGCCGCCGGCAGCTACCAGCAGGAGTTTCTGCAAGGATCAGGCGGTGGCATGTCCATTGAGGTGCGTGCGCGCAATAACGTCATCTATGGGATGAGCAGGTGTGAGCGGGAAAACAAATTTGAGCTGCTCGCATTCCTGCAAACGCTGCTGAAGGATATTCGCCTATACGGCTCGCTGCCCGATTACACCCTGCGCAAATTGGCTACCTATGACCTGGCCAAGAAGGGCGATAAGCTGCCACAATTCCTGGAAACGGTCGCCGCACTCCGGGAAACACTCGGGGCAGACTACCTCGAAAATCTTAAAAGGCGGATATTCTACCGCAAAAGCGATATCATCATCGCCGAGGAAATGCACCCATGACTGTTGCCTGCCACAAAGCTGCTGACGCTGAGCCGAAACGGGATAGGTGGGGGAGCGCGAGGGGGAGGAAAGGGCCATCGGCCCTTTCCTCCCCCTCGCAAAACCCAACTATGCTTTTCGGATGAATTCCGTCTTTTCACCTTCTGAGGGTGACGATAGTGCAGCCGGCGCCGCCAGGGTCGGCGTTATCTTTACCGAGGCGGAAGGCGGTGACGGCGGGTTGGGTACGGAGCCAGGTGTGGATGCCATTGCGGAGGCGGCCGGTGCCGAAGCCGTGGACGACGCGGATTTGGTCGAGACGGGCCATGAGCGAGCGGTTGAGGAAGTTTTCGAGCTGATCGATGGCCTCTTCGACGCGTTGGCCGACGAGGTTGATTTCGCTGGGGGTGTTGCCGCTGACGCGTGGCTGGGTGACCTTGACGACGGGGGCGGCGGGTGGTGAGTCGGCTTCGCGGGGGCTTTCGAGGTCGGCGGTCCGCATAGTGAAGGTGACGCCATTGACATCGAGGGCGACCTTGGCGCCGTCGTCGAAGAAGCCCTCGATGACGCCGTGGGTGTGCAGTTTTTCGATCCAGACCTTTTTGCCGGGAGCGAGCTGGCGTTTGGGGAGAGGTCGGGCGGGGGGCTGTTCGCTGCTGATTTGGAGACCGCGTTGGAGGCGCTGGGCCTTGTCGCTGAGGGCTTGGCGCAAGGCGTCGGTATCGGGTGGCGGTGGCGTCTTGGCGGTGGTGGTTTGTGCTCGTTTGGCCTGTTCGCGGAGCGAGCGGACGAGATTTTCCATTTCGCGGCGGGTATTATCAACGAGCGCGCTGGCCTGTTGGTGGGCGTCGTGGAGGAGGCGTTTGCGTTCCTTGCGGAGGTCATCGAGTTCGGCTTTGAGGGCATCGCGTTTTTGCGTGAGGTCTTCCTGGGCGTCCTTGATTTTTTCGGCGTGGGAGGAGATTTTGCGCTGATCGGCCTCCATGCGTGAGAGCACATCTTCGAGACGCAGGTGGTCATGTGAGAGCATATCTTCGGCGGCTTTGAGGACGGCCGGGGGCAGACCGAGACGGCGGGCAATGAGGAGGGCGTGGCTGGCGCCGGGTCGGCCGACGTCCAAGCGGTATTCGGGTTTGAGGGTATTGACATCGAAGCGGACGGCGCCGTTGATCATGTCGGCGTGACTGTGGACGAAGTTTTTGACCAGCCCGAGGTGGGTGGTGGCGATGGTGAGGGCCTGACAGCGGGCGAGTTCGCCGAGGATGCCGCAGGCGATGGCGCCGCCTTCGACGGGGTCGGTGCCGGAGCCGAGTTCGTCGAGCAGGATCAGCGAGCGGCCCTGCTTGGCGGTATTGAGGATGCCGCTGATATTGTTGATGTGGGCGCTGAAGGTGCTCAGACTGGCCTCAATGGACTGCTCGTCGCCGATATCGGCCAGGACCTGGTCGAAGACGGTGAAAAGACTGTCCGGCCCGGCGGGCACGGGAAAGCCGCTTTGGGCCGCGAGCACCAGCAGGCCGATGGTCTTGAGAGCGACGGTCTTGCCGCCGGTGTTCGAGCCGGTGATGGCGAGGATTTTTTTGCCGCGGGGGAGCTCGAAGTCGAGCGGCACCACGCTGCTTTCGCGCTGTTCCTTGCGGAATTGCGCCAGGAGGAGCGGGTGGCGGGCGTCCTTGAGCAGCAGATAGCCGCCGAAGCTCGGCAGCACGCAGTGGTTCTGGATGGCCCAGCGCGCGACGGCGTTCGCCGCGTCGAGCTCGGCCAGAATGCGCTGGTTGAGCTGGATGGCGCTGAGTTGCTCGCGGACGCGCGCGCTGAGGGCGGCGAGAATGCGTCGGACTTCGTCGCGTTCGGCGGCGCGGGCGGCGACCAGGTCGTTGCCCCAGGGCAGGGTCGCATTGGGCTCCACGAAGAGCGTCTGGCCGCTGTTGGAGAGATCGTGGACAATGCCCGGCAGGGCGTTGCGCGCTTCGCGCTTCACCGGGATGACAAAGCGGCCATTGCGGGTGGTGACGAACTTTTCCTGGAGGGCGTCGGCCTGTTCGCTGCTTCTGACCATGGTGTCGAGGAGACGCTGGATGCGCTGTTCGAGGGCCATGGCGCGGCGGCGGAGATCGCGGAGGGTGTCGCTGGCGGCGTCGAGGACCGAGCCGTCGTGGTCGAGACTGCGGTGGAGGGCGTCGCGCAGGGGCGTGCAGGGGTCGATGCCGGCGGCGCTGCGGCGGAGATGCTCGTAGGGCAGGCATTCCTTGCGGCTGACGAAGGCGTGGACGTCGGCGCTGTTGTCGAGCAAGGAACGGCAGGCGACGAGTTCGTCGCCGCCGATGACGGCGCCCTGCGGGGCGACCTCGCGGAGAATGTCATCGAGGTCTTCACAGCGCAGGGACGGGATGTCCAGCGGCGAATTGCGCAGGGCGATCATGTCGGCGTAGAGGCCGCGGCGCCGTTGGATTTCGGTTAGGGCGGTCTGCGGGCGGGTGCGGCGGATGATGGCGGCGCCGGCGGCGCTCTGCGCTTGGTCGGAAATGAGTTGTAGCAGGCCGTCGAATTCGAGGACTGCGTAGGTGTGGTCGTTCATGTAGTTTCGCGAGGGTTGGTTTTGCGAGGGGGCGGAAAGGGGCATTGCCCCTTTCCGCCCCCTCGCGCTCCCCCACCTATCCCATTTCGGCTCAACGTGTTGCGGCTGCCGCTCCGCGGCTGCCGCAACACGTTGAGCGTCAATAGGTGAGGGCGGAGGTTGAACTTATATCCGCTATTTTGCGGCGGTCATGTTTATTTTCTTGCAAAAAGTAAGCCGGGCGAAAGTTGTCTCGACAGGCAAAAATCGCCTGGGCTTAATTGGATGCGCTCTGCCTAATATAGCCCGCGTGGGCATTGACGTCTGCCGGCAGGGGGTTACCTTGAAAGACTGACGCAGAAAAAGACCTGCCGGAGTTTGTTTTGTTGCTGGTAAAAAGTGCTAACCATTTGTGGAGAAGTGTCATGCGTATTGGTGTGATTAACAGCCTGCGGCCTGAGCGCGAAAACTGCATTTTTGACCGCGTGCGCGATATGGGACTGAAGACCTGCCAAGTGAGCAGCTGGAATTCGGCCTATCTGAGCGCGGAACTGGCGGCGAAGGTGGTGTCGCAGAGCAAGGCGAGCGGCGTCGAGCCCTGTGCATTCTGGGCTGGGTATTGTCCACCCGCGAAGTGGAATTTCACTGAGGGGCCGACGACGCTGGGGCTGGTGCCGCGCGAGTACCGCAAGCAGCGGGTGATTGATCTGAAGCGCGGCGCGGATTTTGCGCGCATGATCGGTGTGCGGGCTATTATCACGCACTGCGGGTTCATTCCGGAGAACATGACCGATCCGGAGTACCAGCCGGTGATTGACGCGATTGGCGAGGTGGCGGCGTACTGCAAGGAGCGCGGGGTGGAATTCTGGTTTGAGACTGGCCAGGAGACGCCGGTGGTGCTGCTGCGGGTGATTGAGGACGTGGGCACGGGCAATCTCGGTATCAATCTGGACCCGGCCAATCTGCTGATGTATGGCAAGGGCAGTCCCTGCGATGCGCTGGAGGTGTTCGGTAAGTACGTGCGGAATCTGCATGTGAAGGACGGGATGACGCCGACTAACGGTCGCGAGCTGGGCCGGGAGGTGCAGGTCGGGAAGGGTATGGTCAATTTCCCGCGGCTTATTCCGAGGCTGCGCGAGCTGGGATTCGATGGGGAATTCATCATCGAGCGGGAGATCCGCGAGGGCGAGGAGCAGAAGCGCGATATCCTCGAAACCGTCAGGAACCTACAGGCGTGGTGGGACGGGAAGTAATTTTTTTTATCCACAGATTACGCAGATTGACGCAGATTTTTTATTTCTCACGCGAAGGCGCGAAGGCGCGAAGAAGAAGGGATGGCGGCATGTCTTGCCGCTGCGCGGCAAGTCACGCCGCCGGGGGGATTTTTTTATCCACAGATTACGCAGATTGACGCAGATTTTTTATTTCTCACGCGAAGGCGCGAAGGCGCGAAGAAGAAGGGATGGCGGCATGTCTTGCCGCTGCGCGGCAAGTCACGCAGCCGGGGGGATTTTTTTATCCACAGATTACGCAGATTGACGCAGATTTTTTATTTCTCACGCGAAGGCGCGAAGGCGCGAAGAAGAAGGGATGGCGGCATGTCTTGCCGCTGCGCGTCAAGCCACGTCGCCGGGGGGATTTTTTTATCCACAGATTACGCAGATTGACGCAGATTTTTTATTTCTCACGCGAAGGCGCGAAGGCGCGAAGAAGAAGGGATGGCGGCATGTCTTGCCGCTGCGCGGCAAGTCACGCCGCCGGGGGGATTTTTTTATCCACAGATTACGCAGATTGACGCAGATTTTTTATTTCTCACGCGAAGGCGCGAAGGCGCGAAGAAGAAGGGATGGCGGCATGTCTTGCCGCTGCGCGGCAAGTCACGCCGCCGGGGGGATTTTTTTATCCACAGATTACGCAGATTGACGCAGATTTTTTGTTTCTCACGCGAAGGCGCGAAGGCGCGAAGAAGAAGGGATGGCGGCATGTCTTGCCGCTGCGCGGCAAGTCACGCCGCCGGGGGGATTTTTTTATCCACAGATTACGCAGATTCTCGCAGATTATTTTTTAGGATTGGTTGTTTGGTGCAGTCAGGATTTTTTATCCGCAGATTGTGGCGGCGCGAAGAAGATGGGGCAACCTGGCGGTCGCCCCTTTGTTGGCGGCATGTCTTGCCGCTGCGCGTCAAGCCAAGCCGCCGGTAAGAAGGTGGTGTTCAGGTGGCGAGTGTGGTGGGCGGGGTGGCTTTGGCGGCTTTTTTTTCGGCCAGGGTGGTCTTGAGTTCCTGCCAGGGGAAGAAATAGACCGTGTAGACGGTGGCGTAGACCAGGAATGAGTCGAGTTTGAGCGCGTGGGCGAAGGCGAAGAAGAAGATCAGGATGTGCATGCGCACGACGTTGATGTAGGGTCGCGCCATGGCGCCTTGCAGCTGGAAATGGCCCTTGTTTTTGGGCGTGTGCGGGGGCGTCGTCTTGTCAGCGTCCGCGGCGTTGTCACTGGCGGCGGTTTTGCGCAGGGCCTTGATGGCGGCGATGAGCGGCATGAAGACGTGTTGTCTTTCGGCGATGGCGGCGGGAATGAGGAAGAGGCCGTAGGGCCTGATGAGGTGGCGCCAGGCCAGGAGGAAAAGCAGCGGTGGGTTCATGAAGGCGTCGCCAAAGCCGTCCTTGGGCAGGCCCGGGATGGGGAAGAAGAGATTTAGGAAGACCGAATGGCCGGCATGGAAGCCGCCGAAATGCAGGGAGAAGAAGCCGAGGAAGAACAGCGCCGCCGCGCCGCCGGCGAGGACGGCCGCGACGCGTTGTTTGCGGGTGACGCCCGGCCGGCTGATTGCGTAGAAGCCCATGAGCGCCGGCCCGGCGATGCCCGACAGCAGGGTGAGGTAGCCCAGCACGAGACTGCCGAGCCACAGGCTCCACACGAGGTCGGCCGTCTGCCAGTTGAGGCCGTAGGCCAGGCCCAGGCCCAGCGCGAAGGCCGCGATGTCGGGGAGGACCCTGATGAAACGCGAGGTGCTGGCGGGCGTGGTCATGGCCGGGAGAGCCTTTCGTGCTTGCGGGCTGATCAAGGGGCGGTATGTGAAGGTGGCGAATGGGTAAACGAGAAGGGGTTCCATTGCCTCTTCGGCCGCTTCGCGGCAATGAAAGGCTAGCCTGCCGATGGCCCCCGGTGTTGATCGCTGGGTGATGTTGGTTGTTTGGGCGTTTGGTGAATGTGGCGCCCTCCGGGCGCTGTCCTATGTTGTTGTTACACCCCGGGTTGCGGCGCCCTCCGGGCGCCTCATCCGGGGTTATGCATGGTACGGCCCTCCGGGCCGAATTTGGGCTGGGCGGAGCGGACGGAGCGGGCGGAGCGGATTGCTGATCGGGCGGATCGGATGATCGGTTGGATCTTCGTTTTGTGAATGTGGCGCCCTCCGGGCGCAGTCCTATATTGTTGTTACACCCCGGGTTGCGGCGCCCTCCGGGCGCCTCACCCGGGGTTATGCATGGTACGGCCCTCCGGGCCGAATTTGGGCTGGGCGGATTGGCCTGAGCGGTCGGATCTTCTTTCTTCTTTTCGCGGACGGATCGGACGGATCGGACCGATCGGACCGATCAATCAGCCGGATCAGTCTGATCGGTCTGATCGGATGATCGGATGATCGGTTGGATCTTCGTTTTGTGAATGTGGCGCCCTCCGGGCGCAGTCCTATATTGTTGTTACACCCCGGGTTGCGGCGCCCTCCGGGCGCCTCACCCGGGGTTATGCATGGTACGGCCCTCCGGGCCGAATTTGGGCTGGGCGGATCGGCCTGAGCGGTCGGATCTTCTTTCTTCTTTTCGCGGACGGATCGGACGGATCGGACCGATCGGACCGATCAATCGGACGGAGCGGGCGGAGCGGATTGCTGATCGGGCGGATCGGATGATCGGTTGGATCTTCGTTTTGTGAATGTGGCGCCCTCCGGGCGCAGTCCTATATTGTTGTTACACCCCGGGTTGCGGCGCCCTCCGGGCGCCTCACCCGGGGTTATGCATGGTACGGCCCTCCGGGCCGAATTTGGGCTGGGCGGATTGGCCTGAGCGGTCGGATCGGATTACTGGTCGGTCTGATCGGTCGGATCTTCTTTCTTCTTTCTCGCGGACGGATCGGACGGATCGGACGGATCGGACCGATCAATCAGCCGGATCGGTCTGATCGGTCTGATCAGTCTGATCGGTCGGATCGTGCAGAACAATGGCCGGTATCAGCTCAGGATGCGGATAGCGAGTTGGACGCAGCCGTCGGGGGCGTCTTTGTCGACGATGACGATTTGTTTGCGGTGTGCGGGTGGCGAGCTCTTGCTATGCTGGTGTTTGGTGACGGTTTTGACGCGTTTGCAGGCGGCGACGAGTGGCACGGTGATGGTCTGGACCTCGTTGTCCGGGGCGACGCTCTGGCAGTCGAGATCGCAATCGCCGGTGGCCCAGAGTGCGGGTTCGCTGCTTTTGAGGAGCTTTTTTGACGCGTAGTCGAGGGGAATGGCGGCGATATCGCCGGCGACGCCGGGGAGGGCGTCCTCGACGATGTCTTCGCCGATGTCCAACGCGGAGCCGGCGAAGAAGCGGGCGAACTGGGCCAGGCGGTGGGCGCTGAGCGCTTCGGAGACCGTCACGCCAATGCCGAAGCGGTCTTCGATGGTTTCCTTGAAGAGCACGCGGCGGCACCACGGCCATTGGCCGGCGCTGCATTCACCTTTGGCGAGATCAATGGTCTTGACGGCTGTGCGCAACGCGATGGTCACGCGCGGCCAGATCAGATTGACGGTGAGCAGGTGGCCGCTGTTTTTGCTGGCGGCCAGGGACGGCATCTGCATGCCGACGAGGGTGATTTCGATGTCCCGACGATTTTTCGTTGCCATGTGTCCCTCTCTTCCGAGTGCGGTAATGACTCAAATGGCGTTGTGCAGGAAGTCCTCCACGAGGGCGGTGCGGTGTGTGGGGGCTTGGCGAGGGAGCGCCTGGTCGTTGCCAGGTGTCCCTCGCGTATGGGTGCAGTGGTGACTCAAATGGCGCTGTGCAGGAAGTCCTCCACGAGGGCGGTGCGGTGTGTGGCGTCATGGCGAGGGAGCGCCTGGTCGTTGCCAGGTGTCCCTCTCTTCCGGGTGCGGTTATGACTCAAATGGCGTTGTGCAGGAAGTCCTCCACGAGAGCGATGCTGTATTTGGCGTCGTGGATGGAGCATTCGGGCGTGTCGCCGGAGATGACGCAGTCGATGAAATGGCGGTCTTCGAAGAAATAGCCGTAGAAGCGGTGAAATTTGTCACTGCCGGCGAGTTCTTTGCCGTCGAGGACGACGCTGGTTTCATTGGCCTTGCCAGTGGCGGCCAGTGAGTAGCTGATGGCGCCCTGGTGGGAGAGAATCTTCGCCTGGGCGTTGATTTCGGCGCCCATGCCGAGGTCGATGAAGGCGCTGACGCCGATGCCGTGCATCTGGAACTGGTGGACGCGGCCGCCGACGCGGTAGTTGGCCTTGATGATGCCGGTGACGTCGTTGTCGAAGACGCAGATGCCGTTCCAGGCGTTATCGACCGGGCTGTCATAGCGGTTGATGACCATGGCGGCCTTTTTGGCGGTGATGCCGCCGGAGAGATAGCGCATGAGATCGACGGCGTGGATGGTGTCGGACACAAAGGAGCAGAGACTGCCCTTGTCGAAGGCGGCATCGCCGTATTTGAAGAAGCAGCCTTCGACCTGGGTGACCTTGCTTTGCTCGGCGACGAGCTGGCGGGTCTTGCGCACGACGGGTATGAAACGGCGGTTGAAGCCGACCATGAGGTGGCGCTGCTTGGCGTCGGCCAGGCGGGCGAGGGATTCAGCCTGGTAGGCGGTAATGCCCGGCGGTTTCTCGATGAAGGTGTGATAGCCGTGTTCGAGGGACAGCGTCGCCACGTGGAACATGCTGGCCGGTTCGACCAGGCAGAACACCGCGTCGATGGTCTCGTGCGCAAACATGTCGCGGATGAGCGTGTAGGTCTTGGGGACCGCGTATTTGGCGGCGAGGTCCTTCGCCCGCTCCTCGACCAAGTCACAGATGGCGACGATCTTCACATCGGGCATCTCCGCCAAGGACGGCAGATGCACGCCGCGGGCGATGCCGCCGGCACCAATGACGGCGACACGGACGGGCGCTGAAAGCGCAGGAATCTTCATCGGGACCCTCCTGTTCGTGATGGTGAACGTGACGCGGACGGAACGATGGCCGGGACGGGATCGTCTTTCTTTTTTTTCGCGGACGGATCGGACGGATCGGACGGATCGGACTGATCCGATTACTGATCGGTCTGATCGGTCTGATCGGTCCGATGATGAGTCTCGTCAGTAGTAGCCTAGGCCTTAATTTTGACGACGATTTTGCGGCTTTTGCCCTTGCCGCAGTTAGGTGCGTGGGCGTCTTCGGGGAAGAAGATGGCGAAGCAGCCGGGGCGGACGGGGAAGAATGCCATGGGCTTATCGGACCAGAAGCCGCAGTCTTTTTCCTCGTTGAAGCCGAGGTCGTGGCCGAGGCCGCTGAGGGGGGCCCAGCCCATGACTTCATCGCCGGAGACGATCATCTGCAGGTCGATGTAGCGGCGATGGGCTTCGAGCTTGGCGCCGACGATGTCCTTGCCATCGGGCTCCTGGACGAGGGCGAAGACATCGTCGCCCTGGATGTCGATGCGGCCGATGTCCAGGGTGGCCAAGGGGGATTCCAGGAGGAATTTGAAGGCCTTGGCGAAGAGTGGGTGGGCGTGTTCGTAATAGCGGGCGTTGCTGAGTGAGTCGAGAATCATGGCAGCGAGTCCTTGTAGTTGTCGATGGTGGCCTCGGAAGACGGCTTGGGCGAGCGGCGACGGCTGGTCGCGCGTTTCTTCATCAGGGTGAGGGCGTAGGGTTTTTTCTTGCTGCTGTAGAGGTCAAAGAGCTCATTGACGAGCTGAGTGCCGCCGCTGAGCAGGTAGTGGATGAAGAGGTAGTCGGCGCCGGGGCCGATGGGGTGATTAGGCGCGGCCTTGATGAGGTCCAGGCGGCCTTTGTTGTCCAGCCACAGCAATCCCCAGCCATCGCGGAGCTCCTGCGGCATGACGCAGCGCTGGGGGACGACGAGGTAGAATTGGTTGGCGGCCTGGGCTTCGGCGAGGCGTTCGATCCGTGTGCCCTGGTAGAGCATGCGGTCGAGGGCGGCGACGCGTTCGCAGAGGTGGTGGTAGTGCTGGTCGCTGCTGCGCTGGTAGTTCCAGCTGGCGAATTCGGCGAAGAGGACATTGCCTTCGCGCAGGTGTGGCTCCTTGGTGCGGATGGCGGCCTGCTGGCTTTCGATCATGGCCTGGATGGCCGTGCGTTCCTTGGCGATATCCTGCCGTTGCGAGCATTCGGGCCAGCAGTCTTCGCGGCGAGTGTGGCAGAGGAAGACGGCGCTGCGCATGGCGGGGAGGCGCATGGCGTTGCGGCGTTTGCTGACGTCGGTGCTGGGCTGTGGGCACCACATGGCGGCGATGTCCACTTTGGTGCGTGCTTTGCGGATAGGCACGTTGACAGCCACGCCAGTGGGCGCTTCGTGGAGGGCCAGCCAGGCCAAGGTGGCGCGCTGCAGCACATATTGGTCATTGCTGTTGGGGGAGTTGTCCATAGCCCGGTTGTGTCTGCGTGCTCAGTTGATATTGGCGGCTACGACCTGCATGGAGCCCATGGGGACATTGCCGAGGAACTTGACGATGATGGCGCATTTGGCGCGGAAGAGGAAGAATATGGGCCGGTCGTATTCGTTGAGGGTTTCGAAATTGCCTTGGCCCTTGGTGATGACCAGATCGGCGGCGCGCATGGTGGCCATGAACTCGTCACTGCTGTGGCGGCTGGACACGCCCGGAGTGGAGTCGCCGGTGCTCACGTAGGGCACGCCGCCCAGGCCCGACGGCGCCAGCTCGCGTGGGGTGACGTCGTTGAGAATGGGGTAGCCGCGGACACCGAGGGTGATCTTGTCGCGGTAGAGGTCCACCAGCAGACGGTCGAAGACGGCCTCGCCGCAGTTGTCGAGGACGTAGAGGATGGACTTGGCCTGGTCCATGCGGCTCTTGAGTAAGGCCATGGCCTGCTCGTCGATCGGCAGGGTGAAGGCTTCGCGGACGCGGACGCGGGCGCTCTGCAAGTCAAAATGCGCGTCGACACCGTAGTCGATGATATTGCCGGCGATAGCCAGGCGAACGGCGGCGGCGAAGGGATCCGGCTGCGCGGCGATGTCGGGTTGCAGTTGTTCGAGAAGCTCGTGGGCCAGTTCGGTCGAGCGGTCTTTTTCGTCTTCGTAAATGTCTTTGTTGCCGCTGATGCCGCGGAGGACGCGGTGCAGTTCGCGGGCAAAGTCCGGCGGGGTGTTGGTCCAGTCGAGAGCGGCGACGGCGGCGAGCATGTCGCGGGTGCAGCGCTCTTGAATCTTGGGGTCGGTGACGGTCGTTTTGACGGAGTGGACAATGTGGTTCAGAATGCAGGGAATGCAGTCGATGGTGATGTTCATGATAATGTCATTCGGGGCTGCGCAGGAGTGTCTCAGGAAAAAGGCCTTTTTAGTGTATATCCTGGCGGGGCACTTGCAACCGTGCGCGCGAGGATGTTTTGACGGTCCGTAATCGGTCAGCCATTGATACTGCGATGTGCGGGGCTTCCTACGCACCCCGGCTTTACAACCGTATCAGCACGTGGCGACGCCTTACTCCGGTGAGGCTCGATACGACAGGTCAAGTGAATGTGGCGCCCTCCGGGCGCTGTTCTTAGTTGTTGCCACACCCCGGGTTGCGGCGCCCTCCGGGCGCCTCACCCGGGGTTATGCATGGTGCGGCCCTTCGGGCCGAAAACCGCCGGGACGGCGGTGCTCCTAGGGTGGATGCCGCCGGTCCCAGGGTGGATGCCGCCGGTCCTAGGGTGGATGCCGCCGGTCCCAGGGTGGATGCCGCCGGTCCCAGGGTGGATGCCGCCGGTCCCAGGGTGGATGCCGCCGGTCCCAGGGTGGATGCCGCCGGTCCCGGGGTGGATGCCGCCGGTCCCGGGGTGGATGCCGCCGGTCCCGGGGTGAATGCTGCCGGTCCCAGGGTGGATGCCGCCGGTCCCGGGGTGGATGCCGCCGGGGCGGCGGCGGTGCTGCATTTTTGTCGTAGTTGCCTTGCCGGGGGTGGTACTGGCGTTTACATTAGCGAGTTAGTTTTGTGCTTTGATTACAGCCATTTACAGTGAGGACAAAAGACATCATGGAACTTGATTGGTCAAAACTGGGCTTTTCCTACCTCGAGACCCATTGTCACATTCGGTATATGTGGCGCGACGGCCGCTGGAATGAGGGCGAGCTGGTCAACGAGCCCTATCTGAATATTCACATTGGCGCCACGGCGTTGCATTATGGCCAAGCGGCCTTTGAAGGCCTGAAGGTTTTTCGTGGCAAAGACGGCGTGCCACGGGCATTCCGGCCGCTGGAGAATGCGCGGCGGCTGAATCGCAGCGCTCGGCGCAGCTGCATGGCGGAAGTGCCGGAGGACTTGTTCATGGACGCTGTGCGCCGGGTGGTGAAGGCCAACATGGACTTTGTGCCGCCGTATGGCACGGGCGCGTCGCTGTATGTGCGGCCGCTGCTGATTGGCACGGGCGAGCGCATTGGCGTGAATGCGGCTGACGAGTACGCGTTCATCGTTCTGGTCATTCCCGTGGGCGCTTACTACAAGGGCGGTTTGCAGCCCGTGCGGGCGCTGGTGATGGACGACTATGATCGCGCGGCGCCGCATGGCACGGGCACGGTCAAACTCGGTGGCAATTACGGTGCGAGCCTTCTGCCCCATAAGCTTGCTCACGACAAGGGTTTTCCCATTGATCTTTATCTGGATGCCGCCGAGCACAAGTACATTGACGAATTCGGCACGTCGAACTTCATCGCCATTGATGGCAAGGGCGCCTTTGTGACGCCGATGTCGACGTCGGTGTTGCCGAGCGTGACGAATGATGGCCTGCGCACGGTCGCCAAGGACCTCGGCATGGCCGTCGAAGTGCGGCCGGTGTTGTTCGAGGAAATCGCGACTTTCGCTGAGATTGGGGCGTGCGGGACGGCGGTGGTGCTCACGCCGGTGAATGAAATTGTGCGTGGTGACCGGGTGATCAAAGTCGGCCCCCGCGAGGGCTGTGGCCCGGTGCTGCAGAATTTGTATAATAACTACACGGCGATACAGTGGGGGAATGCCCCCGATCGTTATGGCTGGCTGGTTGAGATATAAGCGAGTTACGCAAGCCAGCCGGCGCCGTGGCGTCACCGGGCGACGAGCAAATAAAAGCGTCGCCGGTGGCGTTATACGACTATTACATCACCGCCTTTATGCGTGACAACATAAGGAGAGTGCCGTGTCCAGCAAAGAACTGACCAACCTATCGATATACGAAGTGCAGGCGTCGGCCCGCGGCAGCCAGTATGGCGAGGCGACCGACTGGAAGCTGGTCAAATGGATGTGCGATGGCGACACGGTGGCCTTCGAAGAAATCTTCGCGCGCTACGAGACGCGGCTGGTTGCCTACGCATCGCGCTATGTGAGTTCGCTTGACCTGGCCAAGGACGTGTGCCAGGAGGTGTTTCTGAAGTTGATCGCGCGGCCGCCGTCCAAGCTCATTTATGACAATTTGGGCCCCTGGCTTTTCCGGGTGACGCGCAATCTGGCGATTGACAAGCGCCGCCGGCGGAAGTTTGAGATTACGGGCGACGAGTCGGAGATGCCGGAAGCGCGGGACGAAGTGAATCCGCTGCAGACCCTCACCAGGCATAACGATGCGGCGGTGATTCGCGATCTGGTCAACCGCCTGCCGGATGATCTGCGTGAAGTCGTTGAGTTGCGCATTGACGGTGGTGTGTCTTTCAAGGACATTGCCGTGATTTTGGATATTCCGCAGGGCACAGCATTGTGGCGGATGCATCGCGCCGTTGAAGTGCTGAGGCAGCAGTGGAGAAACTATGAGCCGCAAGTGTGATGTTCTCAGAGAAAAAGCTATGCGCGGTGGCGAAGGCAGTCCTGCCGAAGCCGCCTGGAAGCACCATAGCCGGGAATGTCCTGACTGTCACGCGGAGATTTACGTATTGGAGACGCTGCGGCGTCAGGCCCTGAACGAGCGGATGCATTTGCCGCGCAAAGACATGGCGATGCTGGTCGATGTCGTTCGCCAGCAGTACCACCAGCCGCGCGATGATCGTCGGGGCTTTTGGCTGACCACCTGGCAGCTGTCTTGGAAGGCTGCTGCGTTGGCTGTGCTGGTGTTTTCCCTGTTGCAGGTCATTCCCGGTGAATGGGCGACCGATTTGGCGCGGGACGATGCCGCGGCCGAGCAGCTTGCCGCCGATGACGTTGTTGGCGACCAGAATAGCCTGATGGCCTCAGCCGATAGCGGCAACTACTTCGTACCGCTGTCGGCGGGTGTGTCCGAGCTTGAAATGGCGCTGTTGTCGGCGACGTCGCCCAAGGACGCGGCAACTCTGCCGGAGGTGCTGCCGGGGCAGAGCATCGACCGCGCGATCCGCCAGGCGCGGCAGGCTGTTACGCAGCAACGCACGAAGGTCATGGCGCAGATCGAACGGGATATGCGGGCCTTCCCATAATGCGGCCCGCGCGTGAAGACGACAACGCACAATGTACGCCCGGCGTGCCGCAGAGCATGCCGGGCGTTTTAGGTTTTGTATGCCGGAGACACGCGCCCTGAAGGGTGCCGTTAACGTAGCCCCGGGCGCAGCCCGGGGTAAGAGGGACAATCAAAAATATGCCATGAAAGGGCATTTCATAAAACAACTATTAGGTATTGCGGTGCCTTTTTGAGGTGCCCCTACAGGGCACTGAACGTTACGCCTTTTTACCCCGGCCTGCGGCCGGGGCTACGATGAACGCGCCCCTCTGGGGCTTCTTGGGAAAAAAGGCCACGGCGCTCAACATGGTAGGGTGCTCTGCGAAGCGATGACAATTGCCTATTCCGTTAGACTCTGATGCTTTTGAGAAATACCGATATGAAAGGCCGATGGCAATGCAGGGGATGATCAGATTATGTCGAGGATGGGCGCTTGTAGCAGCGGCAGCGCTGCTGGCGCTGGTGGACGCACAGGCGGACGCGCAGGCGGGGCCGGCAGCGGTGGACGCGCAGGCTCCGGCGGTTGCGGGTAACGCGACGGCTGCGCCGATCATGACACCGGCTCCGGTGGCGGTGGCACCTGTGGGTGACACGGCGGTGGCGAAGGCGGCGCAGTTGGTGCAGCAGGACGCGGTGGCGGCCGTGCAGCGGAAGCGTCCGGAGTTGGTTGTTGCCGAGCTGCTGTCATTTTATCGTGAGAATGCGCCGGATTTGCTTGCGGAGTGGGAGCGGCGTTGCGCGCAGCAGCCCGACAGTGCGGAGTCCTACCTGGCGTTGTTAGCCGAGCATTACGCGAGCATCGTCAAGATGAAGGACGAGGATCCGGATGAGTACGAGCGGCTGCTGTGGCAGCAGCGGCAGGAAAGCAAGGTCCGCAGTGTCAGTCGCGCCATTCAGAACTTGAGCCGGCCCGGCGAGGACGGCAGTCTTGGTGCCGAGGCTGCGCGCCTCATGCGTCTCCAGGAGGAAAAGATGCGGCTGCGGCAGCTGTTGGAGGAGGGCTTTGACAATGCCCAGCAGCGGCAGATGGTCGAAATCAATCGTTTGGAAAACGAAGTGCGGGACTTGCGCCGGCTGGTATCCGAGCGGGCCGCCAATCGCCAGCTGATACTCGAACAGCGTTTTATGGTTCTGACTGGCGAAGAGTGGCCGCAGTTGCCGGCGGAAGAACGCGAGGCCGGCCGCATGAGCGCTCCTGCGGATCGGCCGCTGCAGTGAGCCGGGACGCAGGCAGGGCTCGGCACCATGGTGCCGCTGCGGTGACGATCTCAAGCCGGTGGTGAATTGCGGGGGTGCGGTTCATCATGTAGAGTGAATGCCTGTCGCGCTGGCGCCGTTGCGGATGCTCGGTCCGCGTGGCCTGTGTACTCATTATTGCGAAACGGGATGACTATGGATATCGCTGCCTTGTGTTTACGCATGGACGCCATGAACGCGTCTGATTTGTTTCTGAGCGTCGGGCGGTTGCCGAGTGCGCGTTGCGCGGGGGCGGTGAGCGAGCTGACGGCGGCGGGCGTGCTCAGCGACCAGGACGTCGATGATTTTTTTGCGCGGCATTTATCTGCGGAGCTGCGTGAGCGATTGTCACGGGAGAAGGACCTTGATCTGGGGGTGACCTTGGGTGACGGCGGTCGTTTCCGCCTGAATCTGTCCTATCAGCGCGGCAAGCGCAGTTTTGCGATCCGGCGGATACCGTCGGGGGCCTTGGATGCTGGGGCGCTGATGATACCGGCGGTGGTGTTGAAGCTGGTTGAGGCGCAGCGTGGTTTGGTGCTGGTGACGGGGGCGACGGGCAGCGGCAAGACGACGACCATGGCCTGCATGCTGCATCATATCAATACGACCATGCGCAAGCATGTGGTGACCATTGAGGACCCCATTGAATTCTCGCACGAGGACCGGCTGGCGGTCATTTCCCAGCGCGAGATCGGCAATGACACCAAGGATTTTGCGACGGCGTTGCGCCACGTCGTCCGCCAGAATCCGGATGTAATTTTCATCGGCGAGATGCGCGACCAGGAGACGATCCAGACGGCGGTATCGGCGGCGATGACCGGCCACCTAGTGGTGGCGACCATGCATACTATGGACGTGGCGCAGACGCTGGAGCGGGTGCTGAATTACTTCCCGGAGCTCATTCGCGACCAGATGGCGTTGGACCTGTCCTACGTCCTCGGCGGTATTGTGTCGCAGCGGCTGTTGCCGCGCAAGGACGGCAGTGGGCGGGTGCCGGCTTTTGAGGTGCTGGTGCCGACGCCGCTGGTGCGGCGCATGGTCGCCAAGCGCGAGCTGGACGCGATTCCCGAGCTGATTAAGAGTGGCCGCAATGAGGGTATGATCGACTTCAATCACTCTCTGCTGGAACGTTATCAGGCCGGCTTGGTCGATCTGGAAGTCGCCGCGCTCGCCGCCAGCCATCGCGATGAATTCATGCTGCTAACCCAGGGCATGGAGACGGGCATCGACACTCTGCGCAGCTACTCCAGCGACCCCGATCACGGCCTGAGCATCAAGAAGCTCCTGCGCGACACCATCCGCTATGGCGCTTCGGACTTGATTCTGACGGCAGGCGCTTCGCCAGTGATCCGCCTGGACGGCACGCTCCGCGCTTTCGAGATGCCGGTGCTGACGCCCGCCGACACGCAGAAGCTGCTTTTCAGCGTCCTCACCCACGAACAACGTGCGGATTTTGAAAATGACCGCGAGGTAGATTTTGCGTTGAGTGTGAAGGGCGTGGCGATGAAGGCCGGCGACGTCGAGCGTGAATACCGTTTCCGCGTCAACGGCTTCTACCAGAAGGGCAGCGTGGCGGCGGCGATGCGGGTGATTCCCAATGAAATACCCTCGCCGGATGTGCTGGGGCTGCCGGCGGCGATTCTCAATCTGAGTAAGCGCATGCAGGGGCTGGTGTTGGTGACGGGGCCGACGGGGTCGGGTAAATCGACGACGCTGGCGTCGCTGATCGACCTGATTAATCGCTCGCGGCCCTGCCATATCATCACCGTTGAGGATCCGATTGAATTTGTTCACAGCCACCGCCTGGCGCTGGTGGAGCAGCGGGAAATCCACGCTGACACGCGCAGTTTCAACAATGCTCTCAAGTACGTCTTGCGGCAGGACCCCGATGTCATTCTGGTGGGTGAAATGCGCGACGCCGAAACCATCGCCACGGTGCTCACCGCCGCCGAAACGGGGCATCTGGTGTTTGCGACCCTGCATACCAACGACGTGACCCAAAGCATTGATCGCGTGGTCGATGTTTTTCCCTCCGAACGGCAGGACCAAGTGCGGGCACAGCTGGCGTCGTGCCTGGCGGCGGTGATCTCGCAACGGCTGTTGCCCCGCAAGGGCGATGCCGGCGGACGCATCGCCGCTTTCGAAGTGCTGCTGGGAACCATCGCGGTCAGAGCGATGATCCGCGACAAGAAGACCCACCAGCTGCTCGGGCTGATGGAAACGGCCTCCCGCGATGGCATGATTACCATGGAACGGGCACTCAAAAATCTCTTCGAGGCGGGGAAAATCACCCGCGAGACGCTTCTGGCCATGCAGCCCGCCGGGCAGGACTTTCTTAAGATGTGAATGGCCGCGCTGCAAGGTGGCCGCTGTTTTTTCAACGCGTAAGGATGTAGGCATCAGCGAGGAGAGCAAGACCGATGGCTTTCATGGAATGTCGTTTTCATTCGGATGTGCTGGGGCGGGCGATGGCGATGAATGTCATTGTGCCACAAAAGGCGAAGACGCAGATCGGCATGACCAGCGCGGGCAATGGCCGCAAGGACTATCCAGTGCTGTACCTGCTGCATGGCCTGAGCGATGATCATAGCATCTGGGCGCGGCGGACGTCCATTGAGCGCTACGCGGCCGCCTACGAGGTGGTCATCGTCATGCCCAATGGCGACCGCGGTTTCTACACGGACATGGTCACGGGGCACCGCTACTGGACTATGCTGTCGGAGGAGCTGCCGGGGACCGTCGCCAATCTGTTTCCGGTCAGCAGCCGACGCGAAGACACGTTTGCCGCCGGGCTGTCCATGGGCGGCTACGGCGCCCTGAAGCTGGCGCTGCGGCGGCCAGACCGCTTTGCCGCCGCCGTCGCGCTGTCGGCCGTCGCCGATGTGCGCGAGTGGGTCGAAAAAGCCAGCCAGAGCGACGAAGTGCAGTGGATTTTCGGCGGCGCCGACGAGCTTATTCCGCGCGGCAATGATCTCTTCGCGCTGGCGGACAACGCGGTGACGGCGCCCGCGCCGCCGCGCCTCATGATGGTCTGCGGCACCGAAGACCGGCTCTACCAGGGGAATATCCGCCTCAGAGATCACCTGCAGGCACTCAAATGGCCCGAGCTGCAGTACCGCGAAGAACCCGGTAACCACGAGTGGGGCTTCTGGGACAAGTGGATCAAAGAAGGACTCAAATTCCTCATGGGGTAAGTTTTTTCTATCCACAGATTTCTTTTATCCACAGATTACGCAGATTAACACAGATTATTTCTCACGCGAAGGCGCGAAGGCGCGAAGAAGACAAAGGCAAGGAAGAATGGCGTCGTGTCTTGCCGCTGCGCGGCAATTCACGCCGCCGGCTTTAAGGCGCTATTATTGCCTCACGTGTCGTCGGGGTGGTCGTTCCGTGGCCCACGGCTTGCCGTGGGCGTTTTTTTCTCACGCGAAGGCGCGAAGAGGAGATGGGCGTTTTTGTCTCACGCGAAGGCGCGGAGAAGACGAAAAAGACGCCGGTGGGCAAGCGCGGATTTGTCGGGGCGGACCTGTGTGTCCGCCCCATGGTAGTTGTGTCTGGTGGGTCTGTTGGCATCAGCGAGGAGAGCAAGACCGATGGCTTTCATGGAATGTCGTTTTCATTCGGATGTGCTGGGTCGGGCGATGGCGATGAATGTCATTGTGCCACAGCAGGCGAAGACGCAGATCGGCATGAGCAGCGCGGGCAGCGGCCGCAAGGACTATCCGGTGCTGTATCTGCTGCATGGGATGATGGGCGATTACTGCAGCTGGATGCGGCAGTCGTCCATCGAGCGCTATGCGGCCGCCTACGACGTGGTTGTGGTCATGCCCGATGGCGAGCGCGGATACTATACCGACATGGTCACGGGGTATCGCTACTGGACCATGCTGTCGGAAGAACTGCCGGAGATCGTCGCCAATCTGTTTCCGGTCAGCCGCCGTCGCGAAGACACGTATGCCGCCGGGCTGTCCATGGGTGGTTATGGTGCCTTGAAGCTGGCGCTGCGGCGGCCGGACCGCTATGCCGGCGCGGTTGCGCTGTCGGCCGTCGCCGATGTGCGGATGTGGTTCGAGCAAACTCCCGTCAGAGACGAGATGCAGAGGATTTTCGGTGGCGCCGACGAGCTCATTCCCGGTGGCAATGATCTCTTCGCGTTGGCCGAGAATGCCGTGAAGGCGCCGGCGCCGCCGCGCCTCATGATGGTCTGCGGCACGGAAGACCGGTTCTGCCAGGGCAATGCCCGTTTCAGCAAGCACCTGCAGGCGCTCAAATGGCCCGACCTGCATTACCGCGAAGAACCCGGCGGCCACGAGTGGGGATTCTGGGACAGGTGGATACAGCCAGGGCTCAAATTTCTCTTGGGCTGAACGGCGACGCCACCGGGTGTTTTTTTGTCCGCAGATGGCGCAGATTAACGCAAATTTCTTATGGCAGGATAGTTTGATGTCTTACGCGAAGGCGCGAATTTTTGGGAGCCGGACGGGAATGTGACATTTTCCCCAACCGGAGGCGAGTCCTCGTGCGAGAAGCGTCAGCAATGTTGATTGCACTGGACAGAACAAGTTCGTATGCAGTGAGTACCAGGAGCGGACAGCCCGTTGACGGGGCGGTGATCGGAAATAGGTGTGATTGAGCACATTGGGAGCGTGAATGCCGATGAAGGTACTTTTACTTGAAGACAATAGCCAATGTGCTGATTTTATTGTTCAGGGGCTGCAGCAGGCGGGTTTTCAGGTGATCCTCAGTGCGGATGGCGTGGACGGCTTGTTCAAAGCCCGCACGGAAACGTATGATGTGGCGGTTATCGACATCATGCTGCCGAAGCTTGATGGCTTGTCGGTCATTGAGGAAGTCCGGCGGGCGAAAATCAAGACTCCCATCATCGTGCTCAGCGCCCGGGATTCGGTGGAAAGCAAGGTCAAGGGGCTGGAAATCGGCGCGGACGATTATTTGTCCAAGCCCTTTTCGTTTTCCGAATTGCTGGCGCGGATATATGCCTTGCTGCGGCGGGTGGGGGGTGAGAATGAAGCGTCCGTGCTATGCCTTGAAGACCTAGAGCTAGACCTGTTCGGGCACCGGGTCACCCGTGCCGGGCAAAAATTGGATTTAACCGCATTAGAATTCAAGTTGTTGGAATATCTGCTGAGAAACAAGGGCCGGGTAGTGACCAAGACCACGATTCTGGAGCATGTCTGGGAGTACGGTTTCGATCCCCAGACCAACGTCGTTGAGGCGCAGGTCTGTCGTCTGCGGGAAAAGCTGGATAAGAATTTTGCACGCAAGCTGCTCAAGACAGTTCGGGGATTCGGGTATGTTCTGGAATAGAAAAACGGCCTGGTTTGGGACAGTTCGTGCGAAGATGTGCGGCATTAACGCCGCGCTGATCCTGGTGGCATTTTTGCTCAGCTTCACCGGCATCTACTTTTTCCAGCGCGATTATTTTTTTGGCGAAATGGAAGAGAAGCTCACCATCTTCAGCAATGAGTTCGAGTATGAATATCTGACTGGTGACGAGGAGATACCAGGGGCGGAGGTCATCCAGGCCCAGTCGGCAGACATTCCGGATTTTGCGGTTGCCGCCATCGGCCGGCATCGTCCGGGAGCGAACGTCGTTTTCGCCTGCCAGAGTCTGACTGAATCAGGAGAACAAGCCTTGACGGTCGTTACCGAGGCCAGCGGGCAGCTTTACGAGTTCATGATCACTCCCAGTCGCATCAAGGAACGCGTGCTTACAGCGAGTTTGTCGGACCGGATCGCCGGAATGAATGAGGAATTCAATGAGGAGTCCTATGGCGAGGACGCGCAGCGGGTTGTTTTTCTGCTAGTGTCAGCCGACGGGCGGATCTTGGCCCATTCCAGGCAGCAACCTGAAGAGCTGGGTTATCTGGCCGAGGCGGTTCGTGTCCAGACCAGAAAAACTTGGCTGATGCGATATCGCCGAGGAAATCACGCGGTCATGGCTCTCTACAAGCGTCTTTATGACGGCAATGTTTTGGTGATTGCCGGCAGTTTGGCGGAAGCGGAACGGAATCTGGCTTATCTGGCCAGTATTTTAGGCATCGTCATGGCTTTCATGCTGTTGGTTAGCCTTGTGGGCAGTTGGTTGTTGGCCGCCATGTTTGTCGATGGACTCAACCGGGTCAAAAAGGCTGCGGCGCACATAGCGGCCGGCGACTTTGGCCAGAGGGTGAACATGGGTGGGGAAGGCCGGGAGATCAACGAGTTGGCGGTTGTCTTCAATGACATGGTTGACAAAACCGAGAAACTGCTGCGGGATATCAAGACCGTTTCGGACGACATTGCGCATGATCTGCGGACGCCCTTGACGGCCTTGCGGGGCAGGGCCGAGCTGGCCTTGACCAGCGGCGACTGCAGCGCGTTGCCCATTCAGGTGCTTGATGGTTGTGACCATTTACTGAGCATCATCAACACCACGTTGATCATTTCCCAGGCTGAGGCGGGCATTTTGCCCGCCAGTCTCGAAGAATTGGATCTGGGGGACGTTGCACAACAGACGGTGGATATTTTTCAGCCCACGGCGGAAGCCCAAGGCATCACCTTGCACTTCACGCCCGATCACCAAGGACGTCTTATGCGGGCCAACCGGACGGCCATGCAGCGGCTGCTCGGCAATCTGGTGGACAACGCCATCAAATTCACCCCGTCTGGCGGCCGGGTGGACATCCGTATTACCGAAGAGGGCGGGAGGCTGTCACTAGTGGTGTCCGATACCGGATGCGGCATCAAGTCGCAGGATCGGGACATGATTTTCAAGCGTTTCTACCGTGGTGACAGCAGCCGATCGACCTCTGGCAACGGCCTTGGCCTGAGTCTGGTCAAGGCCATTGTCGTCGCCAGTGAGGGCACTATTGAGGTGGAGAGCACCCCGGGGGGCGGAAGCACTTTTCGGGTGGTTTTTCCCGTCGTTACGCCGTCGGCTAGTCAAAATCGGTTCCCATACGAAGGACCGTCGTCGTGCTAACGGCGTCGTGTATGGCCGAGCTTCGCGGCGCTCTTATCGGTTGTCTTCGAGGCGGCAAGCGCTGGCCAGCATTCCTGCGACCAGCCAGGCGAGCAACAGGGTGACGATGGTATGTGACAGATAATGGTTGCCGGCAAGCATTTGGTACGTGCCCATCAGAGAGCCGGCGGTCAAGGCAATCATCAGGCCGCGTTTTCGCCCTGACTGGCTCAAGGCGGCAAAGGTCAGGCCGAACAGGGCATAGCCGCCGGAGGCATGGCCGGCGGGCCAGCCTTTATAGCGCTTTTCCCCTGCATGGTGTGGAATGGACTGCCAGAGGGTGCGATAGGGAATATTGCCACCGCCATAGCGGTCAATTTTGCGTGGGTAAGCCACGCCGGTGTGTGCTTTGAGGACGGCCACTACGGAAGGAATCAGAGCCAGGCATAGCAATACATAGACGAGGCGGAGCCGGCTCCATGGGCAGGTGAAGCGGCCCCATTTTTGGCGGATGGTCAGCAGCAGCAGCGAAGCGGCAAAAAATCCCAGCAGGATTTTGGGAATCACGTAGAACGTCAGCCCCAAGGCGCTGTGCTTGTCGAATACAATCAGCCAATTGTGTGAGTCCCAGGCATACAGGTGATCCTGTACCCACAGATCAAAAGGAATGTATTCCCCAGCGGCCAGGACTAGCAGCAGGAGTCCGAGGGGGAGGATGGTACTGTGGAAGAGCGCGCCATGCCGTGGCGTCCGCCGCGGCAAAATCTCGCCAATGGCCAAGTCAGCCGCCGCAGATGACTTTTCCTGCGTTTGCATGGCGCATCCTTCACCTTTATCGTGGACTGAATTAATCATCGTCGTCATCGCCTTCGTCGTCATCGTCGTCGTCGTCATCGGCTGCCCGGCCTTTGGGGATGCATTGGGTGTCATTCTGTTCGATGATGACTGAGCGCTTTATGCCATTGCCATCGCGGGTTTTGAGATCGAAGAAAAGGACCGGCTTTGCCAGCGGTCGGAAAGCGCCCAGGCTCGGGACCGACAGAATTTCGTGCTTTTCTATTTTCACTACTTGCTGTCCGCGAGCGGAGAGCCTGGTTATTACGGCCTTGAGTGTCGTTGGAACAGCTTCTACGGCAATGGTTTCCTCGGTTTCGACGATGTTGCCATCGCCGGTGATTTCGGCTTCGATGACGCGGCCGGTCAGAGCGACTGTCACTTCGAAGATGCGGAGGTTGTGTTCGCGTTCCACTTTCACGTCTCGGATGGCGCAACCTGGATATCTGGTGTTGATCACGGCGATGGCTTGATCAGGCAGTGTGCTGGCGGTGTCTACCGCCCGGGTTGGGAGGGCCGCCGTCATGGCCAAGATGATTGCGGCCGCAAGGAACGTTTGTTTCCACTGGTGATGCATTTGTGTTCTCATGATTTGTCCTTGTTTTGGGCGCGGATGGGGAGGATGCTAACGACTTTGCCGGTATATAGTTGCTGCTCTTTGTGCGTGTATCCGCAACCTCCTTTCGGCAGTATCATTTGTGCAAGATCAAACGTGGCGACGAGATATTCACTATCAAGGAAAGGCCAGCAGTTGCAAGGACGTCCGTCCCTTAGCGAGATGAAGTTTTATCGGCTGGGTTGGCGATTCGGTTGGTTCAGAAAAAAAACATGACGCGTCGGATCAAGCCGGGCGAGGAATTCGGGCAGTGGCAGAGTCATGCCGGTATAACAGCGTGCTGCCGATGACAATCAGAGCGAGACCGGCACCAAAGATGGGCGGTTTCGCGCCCAGCACCGTACTGGCAAAAAATTCCATTCGTTCTCGTCCAGTATCGGCGGTGACGTCAATTTGTTTGACGATGATGCCCCCATCCGCTGTGAAGTCGAGCATCGCGTAGCCGAACATGCGGTTGTCGGGGTCGCGGATGACCTGGCCGCTGGAGGGCAGATGGACCAGCCGGACGCCGGCGAAGGTGCCTTCCATATATTGGTGGATGTGACCAGAGACGATCAGATCGATCTGATATCCGGCGATAATATCCCGAAAAGCGTCTGCGTCCTCAGCCGGCAGGCAATGCGAGGCTTTGGGTCGCAGGTCTACTGGCGGGATATGGCAGAGGATGACGCAGCGCCGATAACGTTCTCGTTGACTGGCGAGGGTCTGCCTGAGGAATACGCGTTGTTCTGCCGGCAGTTTTCCTGTGGCGGTGTTCAAGGCGATGAACAGGCTATCGCCATAACTCCAGTAATAGTAGTCCTGTCCGAAGAACCGGCGCCAGCTTTCCAGAGAATTGAGCGGCCCGAGATCATGGTTTCCGGGAATGGCCCAGAAGGGACACTTTATTTCTTCGTGCAACTCCGCCACCACATGACCGTATTCGGTTTCTCGGGCAAACTCCATCAGGTCACCGGTGCAAATCGCAAAATCCGCATTGTTGCCGATGGCGCGAACGACCGCTTCCATTGAGTCGACTCTGGCGCCAAAGTCACCGAAAGCAGCCAGGCGGAAACTGGTTGTTGCTGGCTGCAACTCGCGGCCGGCAGGGGGGAGAAAGGGCGGCAGATTAGTCGAGAACACGATGCCGGCGATGTAGCAGGCCAGGCATAAGCCGGTCCCCGCGATCAGCAGCGCCACGGCCGCCATGCGGCGCGGCAGCCGTGGTTTTGCGTCGCGGCCTGCGATCTTGGTTTCAGATTTGGTCATAGGTTTTCCTTCGGTTGCAGGTGTAACGCAGTCACTGGTGCAGGCATCCGGGGATGCACGTCAGGGCTAAGCCGGTCAAGGCCAAGCTGATGTCGCAGGGACGCGCTTTGGTAGAGGGCAATACAATTGGCCGGATTGGTTTTGGTTTTGGCTGCCATCTGTGTAAATGGCGTTGTCAAGGCCCATGTTTCACATGCGAGCCGACGGACCGGCTCAAGAAGAGTCAGGTTGCCTGTTTTCTGCTCAAGAAGAGCGAGGGTCTGGAAAGTGCCCAACGGCGCCCGGCCTTCTCCCTTGGGCAGATTGAGCACGTCGAGGCCGAAGAACTGGCTTTCGTAGGACCATCCCAGCAGGCTGAAGATGGTGGGTGCCACGTCGATCTGACTGCAGACGGTGTCTACGCTCCGGGGGGGGACCCGCCCCGGGGCGTAAAAGAGTAGCGGGATGTGGTATTTGTCCAAGGGCAGTTTTTGCCGTCCGGCGGTGCTGTGGCAGTGGTCGGCGACAATCACAAACAAGGTATTGGCAAACCAGTCCCTGGTAGCTGCGTCGTCGATATAAGCTCCCAGGGCGTGATCGCTGTAACGGACAGCGGAAGAACGGCGTTTTTGGGGAGAGTCAATTGCCCCTTCCGGGAAAGTGTATGGTCGATGGTTTGACGTGGTCATGATCAGCTGATGAAAGGGCCTGCCGGCGGCATGGTCGGCGTCTGCGGCGCGGAGCGCCCACTGGAACATGTCGCCGTCACAAACACCCCAGGCGGTGGCGAACGTTTGCGGCGTGGCGTTTGGCGAGGACCGGTCCAGAATGTCGTAGCCATTGGCTGAGTAGAATGCGTTCATGTCGTCGAAGCGCCCGTAGCCGCCATAGACGAAAGTGGTGGTATAGCCCCGTTCGCGGAAGAGCCTGCCGAGGGAAAACAAGTCGCCATTGTCCGGCCGCCTGAGCATAGACTGCCCGGGTGTGGGGGGAATGGAGAGAGTGATGGCTTCAAGGCCGCGCACGGTTCTGGTGCCGGTGGCGAAGCAACGGGTCAAGAGCAATCCCTGGTCGGCGAGGCGGTCGACGTTGGGGGTGAGAGCTTTTCCACCCAGGCAGCCGGTGAAACTGGCGCTGAGGCTTTCTTCGACAATGACCACGACATTCCACCGTTTTTCCGGTCCGGGGTTGGCGATATGGCGCCGGATATCCAGCGGTTCGTCGCTGATGAAGGCGGCATTTGGCTCGGTCAGGCAGTGGCGCAGGCGCGGGCCGATTTCCGCCAAGGGTATTTTGCGGTAGAATTGATTATAGTCCAATTGGTTCTGATGGTAGGCTGCAAACAGAGAGTGGATACCGTTACCGGCCAGTTCCGCATTGCAGGCGTTGCCGTTTTGGAAAATGGCGGTTTGATTGGTGAAGGTGAACGCAAGGATGACGACTGCAGCGAGGTGAACGGCGGCGGCCGACCAGCGCGCGTGCGAGCTTGTTGACGAATTCTGCCAAGGCATCAGCAAGCCGCCACGCTGAAATCCCCAGGTCAGCAAGGCGGCGGCGGAAATAACCGCGGTCAAAAGCCAGAGGATGGGGTATGATTCCCAGATATTGGTCAGGACTTCCGTGGTGTAGATCAGGTAATCAATGGCAATGAAATTGAAGCGGGCGGCGAATTCGCCCCAGAAGACACATTCAGCCAGCAGGAGAAAGAGTTGCGCCGCCAGTGCAAGGAGAATGATTCCGGACATTGCCCGGCGGTGTCCGGGGCGTGCAAACAGACGTTGTGGAATGCCAGCCAGCCAGAGCGTCAGGGGCAAGGTGACGTACACGGACACTACCAGGTCGTTAATCAGCCCGGGAAACAAGATTTCGGCCCAGCCCAATCCGGTCATGTTGGCTTCGCCTCTTGCCATAGCCATTAACACCAGGCGGGTTACGGTGAAAAAAAACAGACTGGAGACGGCCAGCATGACGCTTCCGCCCAGGCGATGTCCGGTGAGGATATGCCAAAGAAGTTGGGGGCGTCTGGGGTCGCGATGGGCTGGTTTTTCTGTCATTGGGCCGGCTGGTATAATGCCAGTGGGAATGGGCGTGGGGTCATGATCAGCGCACAGGCAACCGATGATCAGCATTTTTACGATTTTTGCACAAGGCATGGGCAATTCCTTCCTGGCAGCAGCTCTTGGCGGCATGGGCCCTTCAGTTTGCAATGAATCGGAACATATCGTGTTGGGCCTGCTGCAATTGACTGGCGTTGACCCGATAGAAATCATCCTGATCACGGCAGGTTTGATCCTGCAACGTGGTGATTTTCCGGCTGAAATAGCTTCCTTTGGTTCCCACGGGCAGCAGTATTTTGTGGGTTGAGTTGATAAAGGCGGCTGTCTCCCAGCCGCAAACGACCATGTGGGATCGGTGGTATTCCGGCGAGAAGAGATTGCCGCCCACTGAGAAGTCTTCAGGTGGATTGACAACGCCCAGCAGTGGTGCCAGGGAAGGGACGATGTCGGTATGATGGCTCATGCCGGTGTAAACCGACGGGGCGACGCCTGGGGCGCAAATGACCAGTGGAACCCGTATCTGCTCCTGGACAAACGTCGAATTATGCCCGAGAAAGCCCTTTTCGTAGAATTCCTCGCCGTGGTCGCCGGTGATTACCACGATGGTATTGTCCAGCAGTCCGGGGGTGTTTGACAGGGTTGTGAAAAGGCGGGCGAGTTGGTTGTCGATATGATGGGCCGCGTTGACATCCCGGTTGTAAAGCTGGCGGGCGTCTTTCGCCGATACGGTGGCGTAGTTGATCTTATCCAGGTAATTCGGCGTTAGCGCCTGCTCGGTGGGGAAGGTGTAGGGGGCGTGGGTGGATTCAAAAAAACCGAAGAGGAAAAAAGGTCGGTTTTGGTCACGGGAGTCTAGGAAGGCAACAGCCTGATCAACCAAGCGGATATCCCGTTCCCATGCTTTCCCGGTATCCATTTCATGCAAAGCGGCGGACGGCAGGGCGGCAAAAATCGTCCGGTCGAATTCCGGGTAGGTGAAGCGGGCGGACGTCAGGCAGAGAAATTGGTAGTTGTCATCAAGCAGCCAGTCCATCAGCAAAGGGCCGCGTTGGCTGTGAAGGAATTTATCCCAGCAATTTCCATATAGCGCGTAGAACATACTGAACATCCCGGGGCGGGTGCCGTGTCCGCCGCTGTAGTGTTCTTGAAAACGACAGCCCTTTTGGGCAAATTCCCAGGTTGCTGGCATGATTTCAGGCGCGAGGAGGTCTGCTCGCAGCGATTCACCGACCAGCCAGATGATATTTGGGTGACTGCGCTGCTGCCGGCGGTCAATGGGCAGGAGCGGATAACTGACCCGAGCGAGGTTACCGTTTTTCTGTGAAAAGCGTGGGAAGTCAGACCGTTTCGGTTCTTTCATGCCCATTTTACGCAGAAAGCGGCGCATGCGCATAGTTGGCGCGTGGGGAAACGCACTTATTGAGCACAGCACGTCTTGGTTGAGCCGGAAATCAGCGAAGCCGGTGCAAAACAAGGAGAACAGCAGCGCGGTTCCTGTCAACAGCGGGAATGCCCAACGCATCGTCTTGGCCGGCAGAAGCGCCGCCAGGCGGCGGCAGCGTGCCGATTTGATGCTGAAAAAGAACAGGCCGCAATGGCAAACCAGCAACAGGCCCAGGCCGGCGCCGGCGGCGAGCAGGGAGTTAGCTTCGAGTCCCATGGATTCGAAGCCGCCGGGGGTTGTCAGTAGATTGACGACCAGCCCGTTGAGATGATAGCCGAATTTGACGAGGATGACGGCATCGACCAAGAGGAGAAGATGCGCCAGAAAGCCCAGCAGGACGACCAGAATCCTGCCGGTCCAGATGAATAGCGGAGAAGACGTGCCCGTTTTGTAGCGGGAAGTGAGGAAGGCTGCCAGAAAAGCCGGGGTCAGGACGATGCCGGTATAGGCCAGCCAGGTGGTGGTCAGATAGATGAACCGGAAAAGTCCGGTTCCTCCGTCATTGCGTAAAGCAAACCAGCTAGTCAGAGGCAGGGTAAGCAAGTACAACCAGAGGCAGTAGGTGAAGAGGGTGGGGCGTTTTTCCCGCATAGCGTGATTTCCTTTCGCAGTAAGTAATGCAACACAACTAATCCGTTATGCCGTTTACTATCGCGAAGGGAAATCACGCTAAGGTTGCCTCATCATTACCATTCTGTAATGTTGATGGTTGGTGGAGAAAATAGTGGGCGTTTTTCCGCAGCGGTTGCGGACAAACGCCAAATCCTTTTGGCGGGCATGCGCAGCAGTTTTGTGCGTCCCGGGGGTGTTGTGTACTGGCGGCGGGCGCAATCGTCATGGCGGGTCGTTATTGAAGAATTGGCGGGCGTAGGTGAGAATGGCCTGTTCATAGGCGGCGCTGCAGTCTGGGTCGTGCCAGAGCATGTGGTCCGAGTGTGGGAAGCGAATTACTTGGTGGGGCACGCCGTGTGCCGTCAGTGCCGTGCTGAGCTTGTCGCAATGCGGTGGGCGGACGAGTTCATCGCGATTGCCGTAGGCGAGGATGGTCGGGGGGCTATCGGGGCCGATATGCGCCAGTGGCGAGATGGCGTTGATGGCGGCTTCGGCATCGGCGTGGCCGGCACGGATCATGTCCTCGGTGACGGGCTTGCCGGTGGCCATGGAGACGAACCAGGAGAGCATGCGGGTGTCGTCTCCCCAGCAATCCGGGTGGAAGTCGGCCGGGCCGGTTTGCTGGCAGACAAAGGCGATGGGCAGAGGCGCTTGCGCTCCCCGCGAGTAGGCGTAGAGCATCGCCAAGTGGCCGCCGGCGGAGACGCCGGAGATGGCGATTTGCCGGGTGGGATAGCCCAATTCGGCCGTCTTGGTTTTGATATGCGCGATGCAAGCGTCGATGTCGTCGAGCATAGTGAAAATGGTGATTCCCGGCGCGTCAGCACCGCCGAAACGGGGCATCTGGTGTTTGCGACCCTGCATACCAACGACGTGACCCAAAGCATTGATCGCGTGGTCGATGTTTTTCCCTCCGAACGGCAGGACCAAGTGCGGGCACAGCTGGCGTCGTGCCTGGCGGCGGTGATCTCGCAACGGCTGTTGCCCCGCAAGGGCGATGCCGGCGGACGCATCGCCGCTTTCGAAGTGCTGCTGGGAACCATCGCGGTCAGAGCGATGATCCGCGACAAGAAGACCCACCAGCTGCTCGGGCTGATGGAAACGGCCTCCCGCGATGGCATGATTACCATGGAACGGGCACTCAAAAATCTCTTCGAGGCGGGGAAAATCACCCGCGAGACGCTTCTGGCCATGCAGCCCGCCGGGCAGGACTTTCTTAAGATGTGAATGGCCGCGCTGCAAGGTGGCCGCTGTTTTTTCAACGCGTAAGGATGTAGGCATCAGCAAGGAGTACAGGACCGATGGCTTTTATTGAATGTCATTTTCATTCGGATGTGCTGGGGCGGGCGATGGCGATGAATGTCATTGTGCCACAAAAGGCGAAGACGCAGATCGGCATGACCAGCGCGGGCAATGGCCGCAAGGACTATCCAGTGCTGTACCTGCTGCATGGCCTGAGCGATGATCATAGCATCTGGGCGCGGCGGACGTCCATTGAGCGCTACGCGGCCGCCTACGAGGTGGTCATCGTCATGCCCAATGGCGACCGCGGTTTCTACACGGACATGGTCACGGGCCACCGTTACTGGACCATGCTGTCGGAGGAGCTGCCGGGGACCGTCGCCAATCTGTTTCCGGTCAGCAGCCGACGGGAAGACACGTTTGCCGCCGGGCTGTCCATGGGCGGCTACGGCGCCCTGAAGCTGGCGCTGCGGCGGCCAGACCGCTTTGCCGGCGCGGTTGCGCTGTCGGCCGTCGCCGATGTGCGCGAGTGGGTCGAAAAAGTCAACCAGAGCGACGAAGTGCAGTGGATTTTCGGCGGCGCCGACGAGCTTATTCCGCGCGGCAATGATCTCTTCGCGCTGGCGGACAACGCGGTGACGGCGCCCGCGCCGCCGCGCCTCATGATGGTCTGCGGCACCGAAGACCGGCTCTACCAGGGGAATATCCGCCTCAGAGATCACCTGCAGGCACTCAAATGGCCCGAGCTGCAGTACCGCGAAGAACCCGGTAACCACGAGTGGGGCTTCTGGGACAAGTGGATCAAAGAAGGACTCAAATTCCTCCTGGGCTGAGTACGCGAGGGACTTTTTTTTATCCTGTCCGGGTAAGGGCAGGGAATCCTTTCCGGCAGGAATTGTCATCGGTCGCTGCGTCTCAGGCAGATGCTTTTTGCGCAAAATGCAAATCCGATTTGGATTTTGCGCAAGGGGAGGGCTATTGTGTAGTAACCATCAGGAGACGAGTCATGATAGAAAGAAAAATTACGCCTCACTTACTGGCAATGGCACGCTATTTTCCGGTTGTGACCATCATGGGGCCCAGGCAGTCTGGGAAGACGACCTTGGCAAGGCAAATATTTCCAAATCACAGGTATGTGAATTTGGAGGACAAAACCGCGCGTGAGATCGCAACGAGTGACCCCAAGGCGTTCTTTGAACTGTACAAAGCTCCGGTTGTTGTCGACGAGGTTCAACGAGTCCCGGAATTGCTGAGTACGATTCAAGTCCTTGCCGATGAAACCCGCGAAAGAGGTCTTTTCATTTTGACTGGTTCTCATCAGCCAAAATTGCATGCGCAGATATCACAATCTCTTGCCGGACGTACCGGAATATTGCAGTTGCTCCCGCTGTCGATAGAGGAACTATCCAATGCGGGCATTTCCCTGTCGCGCGACGAATATCTCTTCAATGGCTTCATGCCTCGGTTGTATGATGAGAATATACCTCCGACAATGCTTTATCCGGCCTATTATGCAACCTATGTGGAACGTGATGTGCGTCAGCTGATCAACGTTTCGGATCAACACTCCTTTGAGAAGTTCCTGAAATTGTTGGCCGGACGCATTGGACAAGTCGTCAATCTCAGCGATCTCTCTGGCGACATTGGTATTTCAGCGACGACGTTGAGTTCATGGCTGTCCGTTTTGGAAGCAAGTTATATTGTTTTTCGCTTGCCGTGTTACTTCAACAATTTCGGCAAACGGCTCATCAAGGCTCCCAAAATTTTCTTCACAGATGTCGGCCTTGCCGCTTCTTTGCTCGGAATCGAAAAAGTGTCGCAAATTGCCCGCGATCCCCTACTTGGCGGCTTGTTCGAAAATATGGTTATTATGGAAGCACTAAAAGCACGTTACAATGCAGGAAAACAACAGCCTGAGCTTTATTATTTCCGTGTACAAGGACGGAATGAAGTCGATCTTCTTCTGAACGATAATCGCCAGTTGACTCCGGTTGAAATCAAAGCTGGAATGACTTTCGATCCATCGTTTGCCAACGACCTTAGAAAATTTCTTTCCTTTGCTAAAGATTGCGTGAATCCCACGGTTCTTTATTCTGGGGATACGACCACAACCATCCATGGTGTAAAATTTGATAGTTTCAAAAACACCTACCAACTCTTTGGCTCGTGATTGCCCCGCACAGTCCTGCAGTCGTCCCCTTTTTTCGGCGCCGAATCCCTGTCAAATCGGCAAAAAAGCCGTGCTATGGGAATTCGGCCCGCAGATGATTTTCTGGATAGGCCGGGGGACTCTTTTCTCACGCAAAGGCGCGAAGGCGAGAGACGTTTTTTTATCCGCAGATGGCGCCGATGAACGCAGATTTTTTAAGGCAGCTAGGAGGGCTTCTTTTTTCTGATTGGTCGGTCTGGTCGGCTTCTTTTATTGCGGATGGATCGGACGGATCGGACGGATCGGACGGATCGGACGGATCGGACGGATCCGACTACTGATCGGTCCGATCGGTCTGATCCGTCCGAGACAAAAGACGAAAAAGAGGAAAAAGACGCCGGTGGGCAAGCGCGGATTTGTCGGGGCGGACCTGTGTGTCCGCCCCATGGTAGTGGTGTCTGGTGGGTCTGTTGGCATCAGCGAGGAGAGCAAGACCGATGGCTTTCATGGAATGTCGTTTTCATTCGGATGTGCTGGGTCGGGCGATGGCGATGAATGTCATTGTGCCACAGCAGGCGAAGACGCAGATCGGCATGAGCAGCGCGGGCAGCGGCCGCAAGGACTATCCGGTGCTGTATCTGCTGCATGGGATGATGGGCGATTACTGCAGCTGGATGCGGCAGTCGTCCATCGAGCGCTACGCGGCCGCCTACGACGTGGTCGTGGTCATGCCCAATGGCGAGCGCGGTTTCTACACGGACATGGTCACGGGGCATCGCTACTGGACCATGCTGTCGGAGGAGCTGCCGGGGATCGTCGCCAATCTGTTTCCGGTCAGCAGCCGCCGCGAAGACACGTTTGCCGCCGGGCTGTCCATGGGCGGCTACGGCGCCCTGAAGCTGGCGCTGCGGCGGCCGGACCGCTATGCCGGCGCGGTCGCACTGTCAGCCGTCGCCGATCTGCGCGAGAGATTCGCCAACCCGCCCCCACGAGACGAAACGCGGTGGCTCTTCGGTAGTGCCGACGAGCTTATTCCGCGCGGCAATGATCTCTTCGCGCTGGCGGAGAACGCGGTGAAGGCGCCCGCGCCGCCACGCCTCATGATGGTCTGCGGCACCGAGGACCGGCTCTACCCGGGGAATGTCCGCCTCAGAGATCACCTGCAGGCGTTGAAATGGCCTGACCTGCAGTACCGTGAAGAGCCCGGGAACCACGAGTGGGGTTTCTGGGACAAGTGGATCAAAGAAGGACTCAAATTCCTCATGGGGTAAGTTTTTTCTATCCACAGATTTCTTTTATCCACAGATTACGCAGATTAACGCAGATTATTTCTCACGCGAAGGCGCGAAGGCGCGAAGAAGACAAAGGCAAGGAAGAATGGCAGCGTGTCTTGCCGCTGCGCGGCAATTCACGCCGCCGGCTTTAAGGCGCTATTATTGCCTCACGTGTCGTCGGGGTGGTCGTTCCGTGGCCCACGGCTTGCCGTGGGCGTTTTTGTCTCACGCGAAGGCGCGAAGGAGCGAAGAAGAGATGGGCTCTTTTTTCTCACGCGAAGGCGCGAAGGCGCGAAGAAGACAAAGGCAAGGAAGAATGGCAGCGTGTCTTGCCGCTGCGCGGCACGACACGACGCCGGCTATAGGCGGTCAAGGTAGCAGCGGCGCGGTTGGGCTATTGGCGTTTGCCGGGGTCTTTTTTGTCCTTAGCCCACCAGGGGGCAGCGGAATGGCTCGGGGGTGTTTGCCGGGGGCCTTTGTCGCCAGCCGTGCGTTTGTTACGGCGCTGGTCTGGGCGGTCCGAGCGGTCTGGACGGTCGGGGCGTTGTTCTGGAGTGCGTTCTGACCACTGGGCGGCGTTGCCGGCGGCGTCGAGCCGGGAGCGACCGGCGCGGCGCGGCGTCGGGGTGGCGTCGGGGCTGGGCTGACTGGCATCGGCGGGCCGCCGTTGCCAAGCGGGGCGGGCATTGCCGGTGCGTGGGGGACGGTCGCCGTAGGGGGCATTGCCGGTGCGTGGTGGGCGGTCGCCGTAGGGGGCCTGGCCGGAGCGTGGTGGACGGTCGCCGTAGGGGGCTTGGCCGGAGCGTGGGGGGCGGTCGCCGTAGGGGGCATTGCCGGTGCGTGGTGGGCGGTCGCCGGAGGCAGGTTTGTTACCGTATGCGGGTTTCCCAGTGCGTGGGGTTTTGTCGCTGAAAGGGGCTTGGCCGCTGTGGGCTGGTTTGCCTGAGCGTGGTGCCTTTCCGGCGTGGGCGGGTTTGCTTGCGTGAGGTGCTTTACCGGCGTGAGGTGCCATATCGGCTTGGGGTGTATGTGGTGCGCTGCTGGTGGCCGTGTCGTCGTCCTGTTCATCGATATCGGCTGGGCCGCGGTTGCGGGTGGGTGCGACGGTGTTCGGGCAGCGTTTTGTGATGGCCTGCATGGCGAGTTGGGCGGTAGCGAAGGCCGCGTGCAGATTGTAGCCGCCGGTGGGGCCATCGACGTCCATGACTTCGCCGGCGAAGAAGAGCCCGGGGACGCGTTTTGATTCCATGGTGGCCGGGTCGATGTCGTCCATGCTGACGCCGCCGACGGTGACGATGGCTTCTTTGAGGGGACGGACGGCGGTCAAGGCGATGGGCATGGCTTTGAGACTGGCGGCGAGATCGGTGGCGACGTCCTGTTTGCGGAGGGCGGTGTTACCACCGAGGGCCGCAGCGAGGCCGGCGGCGAGCGCTTCGTCGATGCCGAGTTGTTTGACGAGGGTTGCGAGCTGGCCATCGCAGCGGGGCGTGAGTGCGGTGATTTTGGCTGCCAGGCCGGCAGGCGACTGAGTGGGGAAGAGGTCCATGGTGATGACGCAGTCGCGGAGATTCTGGCGGGCGATGATGCGGGTGGTGTCGAAGACGGCGCTGCCGCGGAGGCAGGCGTTGCCGCAGAGGACATTGCCCTCGACGCTGGCGACGTCCTCGCCGTCGCAGCTCAGCTGCAGGCGGACGAAGGGCAGGGCGACTTCGGCGGCGCCGGCGGCGGGTGTGAGCCATGCGTCGGCGACGTCCATACCGGCCAGGCCGGCGCGGAAAGGCGTGACGCTGTGGCCGAGCTCGCCGGCGATACGCTGGCCATCGCCGACACTGCCTGTTTTGGGGTAAGAGACGCCGCCGGTGGCAATGAGGACCATGTGTGAGCGCAGGGTGACTCGGTCGCAGGTGACGACGAAGCCGCCGGCGGGATCGGCGCTGATGCTGTTGACCGGGCAGTTGAGTACCAGCGGCACGCCGGTGTCGCGCAGGCGGTCGGTGAAGCAGTGGAGGACATCGTCAGCTTTTTCCGTTTTGGGGTAGATGCGGTCGCGATTGAGGCTGGTGGGCATGCCGGCGGCGGCGAACCAGGTGCGCAGGCGCGCCGGTGGGAAAACCGTCAGGGCGTCACGCAGGAAAGCACCGACGGGGTCGCCGTAGGCCTTGGCCATATCGGCGGTTGTGCCGCCGTGGCTGATGTTGCAGCGGTTGTTGCCGCAGAGGAGGAGCTTCAGGCCGGCGCGGTGGCGGCGTTCGAGGATGACGGCGGCGATGCCGGCTTCACCGGCAACGGCGCCGGCCATCAGACCGGCAGCGCCGGCGCCGACAATGATCAGATCGGTATTCATCAAGGGTATTCCTGGGCTGGGTGGTAGGCGGTGGGGATTGGCGGGGCGTTACTTGCGGTTGTCGGGAATGAAGAGCTGTTTGGGGTCGGTGGCGAGGAACGGTGGGACATCGACGAGTTCGATGCCGATATCGCCGGCGGCGGCGAGCAGCAGTGCCCAGGGCACGCCGCAGGTGGCGTCGCCGACGTCGACGGTCAGCACATGGCTGTTTTGGACGCCGCCGAGGGTGACGATTTGGGCGTCGCCGTGATACTGGCCTTCGAACTGAGCGCGCTTGTTGCCGCTGCCGTCCATGACAACGCAGGCGTAGCTGCCATTGTGGACGCCGGTCAGCTTGACGCGGAAGGAACGGGTGCCGGTCGGCGGCAAGAAGAAATAGCGCGAGGATTGGACGCCGCCGATGCTGCTGCCGGGGGCGAGTTTGCCGACGACGTCCAGGCCGTCGCCGCGGGCGTCCCAGACCGCGCGCTGATCGTCGTCGATATCCAGCCAGAAGACGTCACCGGGCTGGCCGGTGAGGGGGAAGGCGAAGGACTTCTCGTCGTCGGTGCTACAGCGGTCGCTGGCGACGACTTGGCCCTTGGCGTCGCTGATGCGTACGGTGGCGAATTCCGCGCGTTTGGGCATGGCGCCGTGGCTGCTGCGGCGGAGGAGTACGGTGGCGCTGTTGCCGCGCAGGCGCAGGGCGAACTGCTTCTTGTCTGGTGCGCGGAAGCGGAATTCCTTGGCGTCGGTGATGTTTTTGAGCCATGCGTCGGCGAGGGTACCGCTGAGGAGCGTCGGTGCTTCGGCGGGGGCGTTTTCGGCGTACCAGCGTTGGAGAATGGCCAGGGCATTGGCGTTGAGTTGGGTGGAGGCGGCGATGCCTTTGCCGCTGCTGTCCTGGTTGCGCAGCAGCATGGCTTCGAGGCAGTCCTTGGCGGCCTGGATCATGTCACGGTTGTTGCTGAGCAGTCCGGCGTAGGCGACGACCTGTGGCAGCATGGGGCTGCTGCCGGGGGAGGGCCGCCAGAGGGGCGTGCCGTCGAGTTTGGCGGTGTATGGCCAGCCGCGGACTTCGCGGTCGTAGCTGAGCATGATCCAGCCGACGGCGGCGACGATGGACCTGGCGGCGCGTTCATCGCGGGTGACTTCGTGGTAGTCCTTGATGCCGCTGATGACGGTGCCCATGAGGAAGAGACAGTTGCCGACGGCGCCGGGCTCTTTGCCGGCGTGGTCGCTGGGGAGGACGTGGGGCCAGGCGCCGCCCTGGTCAAATTTCTGTTCGTTGTAGGCGACTGCGAAGATTTTTTTAGCGGCATCGAGGTAGAGTTGGTCGCCGGTGTGTTTGTAGAGGCTCATGGCGGCTTTGAGGGACCAGCCGGCGGAGCGTTCGTGGGTGCCGAGGGCCTTGAAGTCGGGCGTCATGGCCCAGAGGATATGTTCGCCGAGGGCGTAGGACGCCTCCATGGGTCGCGGTTCGCCGGCTAGACACCAGGCGGTGACCATGCCTTCCAGCCAGGTGTGGCCATTGCGGGCGTCGGTGTGGGCGTCATAGCGGTGCGTCCAGGTGGCGCGGACGGGGTTTTGCGACCACTGGCCCGTGTGGCCGATGGAATGCTGGTGGTTGCTGCCGATGTAGAAGGGATCGGGGTAGGCGTGGACGATGTCCACATCGGCTTGGTGCCGGGCGGCTTCCATGCCCAGGCGGTAGTAGCGGCGGTCGCCGCTGCGGAGGAACTGCAGGAATTGGCCGAGGGCGAAGTCGTATTCGTTGTTGGTCCAGTTGCGGCCGCGTTCGCCGAAGGAGTCGCCGAAATTGAAGAAGCCGTATTCGCGTTGTTGTTCACGGCGGCGCATATTGCCGTCGTAGCGCTTGGCGAACCACTCGTCCCAGAGACTCAGCTGTTTGCCTTGGGGGACGGCGATGTCGTCAAAGACCCGGCAGCTGTCGTACCATTCGGCGGGGAGGACGGCGATCAGCGGCCAGTCAGCCTCGGCGGAGAGCTCGCGGCGGGAGAGATTGCCGGTGACATCGATGAGTATTTTCTCCGTGAAGGCCATGCCCCATTTGCTGCGGTATTTCCCTTTGAGGAAGGGATAGAGCAGATAGTAGGGGAGATCCTGGCCGTAGTTCTCGGATGGCTGCGTGGGGAGCAGGCCAATGAGCAGCTCGTTGCTGCCGGCGCTGATGGCTTTCGGCCAGCGCTGCCAGAGATTCTGCACGGCGATGCCGAGGCCGCCGTGGACGCCGCTGGTGCTGACGGCGCTGTCCAGGCGCTGCGGGCTCTTGTCGTTGCCAGGCACGGCCGGGAAGGGCGCTGAGCACTGGGCGCGGCGGTCGTCGAGCTGGAAGATGGTCGCGTTGCCTTGCGGCTGCAGATCGGCGACCATGGCTTTCTGGGGGCGGCCGTCGCTGTCCTGGAAGGCCGCGGCGACGGTGTTCATGGTCGTGGCGTGGGTGGCGCTCAGGTAGAGCGAGCTGATGTCGGTGAATTCGACGTCGGTTTCGCTGTTGATATGGGTCCAGGACAGTTCGACGAGTGGCGACTGGCGTTGGCAGGTCAGGCGGGCGACGTAGCTCATCAGGCCGCGGCCCTGTCTGTCGCTGTAGCGGCCAGCCATGCGGACGACGATGCGCTCGGGGCCCTGCTCCTCGACGCGCCAGTCGTCGCAGGCGGCGCCGCTGGCTTGGAAGGGCTTGCCGGCTTCGTCGCGGAGGACGACATCGAGTTGCTTGATGCCGGCGGGCGAGCCCGTTTCGCTCATGGCCAGGCCGAAGCGCTCTTTGTTGACGACGACCTGGATCAGGCCATTGCTGATGACGGCGTTCTGCGGGGTGTTTTTGAGCAGGAGCTGCGTGGGGCGGTGGGCGCGGGCACGGACATCGCGGCCGTATTCCAGGCGCCAGAGCTGGCGTTCGTTGGCGGCGATGGCGGTGTTGAATTGCACGAGGACCCACTTGAGGCTCTGGTCGGGCCAGAGGCCCATCACGGCGAATTGCGCGGGCGCTTCGTTGCCGTCGGGCGCGAGGAGGCGCAGCTGGGCGGTCTGGAAGAGCCGGCCCTGGGGCAGTGGCAGGCCAAAACGCACGCGGGCGGCTTTGCGGGCGACGCCGGTCTCTTCGAGCAGCTCGAAGGTGACCTCGTGGCGATTGTCGCGCGCGAGGCGGGTGACGCCGCTGTCGGGGGGCAGCGACAGTTCTGGCCGGGGACGCCCGGGCTCGATAGTTTTGCTGGAGCGGACCTGGTCGGCGCGCAGGCCTTTGTTTTCCAGCGGCAGGAGCGCGATTTTGTCGTTGTAATAGCCGTAGTAGGACAGCGGTACGAGGCTGGAGCTGCGGCCGAGGGCGCGGTTTTTGTCTGGCTCACGGTCGTTGGCGGCGATGGTCGCGACCTGGTGCGGCGAGGATTTGGCGAGTTTGCCCTCGGCAGACAGTTTGTTTTCCGCCAGGAGATGCAACCCGAAGAGGTTCTTGCCGTCGACGCTGTGCAGGGGCGCTTCCAGGAGCAGCCAAAGCTCCGTGTCTTCCTGGGTGGCGGTGATGAGGGCGTTGTTCATGGTGTTGTTGTGCACGGTGGTGCCGGCGGCATTGCCGCCGAAGGTGACCATGAGATCGACGCCGGGGTGGTGCTTGTCTTTGCGGCCGGTGTCGGGATTGTTGTCCAGGTCGAGATAGACGATGAGACTGGCGCTTTGGAAGTCGGGCTTTTGCGCGAAGGTGATGTTGAAGAGCAGGCGGTTTTTGGCAACGGCAGTGGCCTGCACGCGAGTGAAATCCGGTAGGGCCCGGCCGCTGGGTGCGACCTCGGTGATGGTCTGCAGCGCCGGGACGCCGTCGGCAACGACGCCGAGCTGCTCGCAGACGGCCGTGGGAATGGCGTTCTGCGCCGGCAGGGCGGCGCAAAGGAGCAGCGTCGTCATGGCGAGGTAATGGCGGGCGAGGGGGCGGGTGAGATGGGGGGTGGCTGGGATGATGGTCGTGGACATGCGGTGCTCCTGTCATAGCGAAAAACGTCGGTTCTCGGGATGCGTGTTAATGTGACCGCTATGCGCCGAAGCACAATGAGGGCGGGCAAAGAAACTGGGAAGAAAAGCGGCCGCGATACCAGGTGATTTCTTGCAGCTTATTTATATCGGCAACTCGCCAAGACATCGATGTGCAGCAGCCAAAGGGCGTTTAGTCTTCGTGAGAAAGGCTCTCTACATGGAAGCTAATGGGCAGTGGGGATACTTGCGTCTGTACAAGCGGAGGGTAGCAGTGGTGCAGATCGCATCAGGAAGCCCAGCGCAGCAGACGTAACCAGCCGCTCCGTACTTTATCACAATAGCAAGCTTTAGTTAAAGAGGAGCGGCTGATGGAGTTGGGGATGATCGAAAGCTAACACCTTGATCATTTTGCCAGGTTGGGCCCAATTGCACTTGCCGTCACCATTCAGCTGTTTCAAGAGAGCGGGGATTGCGGGGCTTTGGAGTTCAGTATGAATGCGTTTGGCATCGGCTTCGCTCCAGCACGGGATGAAGGCATGCATGGCTTGATTTCCTTGCCACGGCTGGCTCTTCTCTTCGTGCAGAATGATGGGGGTGAATTGGTTCATTCCGTAGGCTTCCCACATGACTTTGTACGGCGCAAAGGAGTACGGGCCCACACCGAGAAGCGACCACCAGAGCCCTTTGTCGATGGCCGATCTGATCAATATGCCCTTGCGAGCTTTCAGAGCGAGCTGGACTTTGCCGAAGTAGTTTCGCAGTGCATCAATCTGGTCAATTTGATTTGGGGCAAGTGGACTAGCCGTGTCCCGGTCATAGGGTAGCAATATCCAGCGGCTTGGGATGGTGTGTCCCGGTTTCCATTGTTCTTTGGTTGCCAGGGGGAAGAGAAACTCATCAGGCAAGAAGCCGGGTTTTTTCTCGAAGATGAACAACGAATTCGCGCCGCAGGTGTTTACTCCTTGGCGTGGTTTTTGTTTTGCGGCAATTCTCACCTCAATCGGCTCCAAGGTATCGGCTTCGTCGCGGGCCAATATTCGCCATGGGTCACTATTTTGTTGAAAGGGTATCGCGCGATGTTCCCGCCAGCCGTTTGCTGCTTCCCGAAAGTAGCGCACAGGAAATTTTTGGGGTGTGTCCATATCGAAGCGTGCACAGCAATAGGCCGTCCCAATGCCGGAGAAAATTTTGGTGTTTGTGAATTCACAGATATCGTTGACGGCGAAGCAGCGATTGTTGGCGGTGTAATTTCTGAAGCCCCTGTGTGCGTCATCGCCTGAGAAGAGGGAAAGTGGCACATAGAAACATCCGAATCCGTTCTGGTTGAGGAGTTTTCCGAGGGCGATCTTTAGCACTAATGCAGCGATGTCAGTTCGTGATGAGCCGAGCAGAACCATGCGCCGGTCTGGGACCAGCCCTTCGGCGATGAAATGTGGTTTTAGTTCATCCTTGTACCAATGGGGAAGGTCTGTGAAATTGGCCCAAGGGGGGTTGCCTATGAGAATGTCGAAGCGATTGTGCGGAGTGTTTGTGATGATGTCACAGGCAAGCAACTGGGAGTCGGGGAAATCAAGGCCAAAGTCTTGGTATACTTGATGTTTGAAATCGCTGAGGTGCTTGGCGTGAAGTTCGATTAGCATTATTCGTGAGAGAAGCTTTTGGTCTATCTCCATGTTTCTGGAGCGCGCGAGTCGCAACAGGGCGAGTGCGAAGGCACCGTTTCCTGCCGTGGGGTCACAAACGGTTGCGCCGTTAAGCCAGGCGTCATAGACGCCCCACCTGTCGATAAGCCATTCTGCCCAGTACAGAGGCGTGAAGACTTCTCCAATTTCAATGGCATCCAAATGTGAAATGTGTGTATCCATTCTTTCTGAAGTCTTTTAGTGCTTCAATTCGATTGATGGCATCGCGACTTACTCTCGCATAGTGTGTCATCGCCAAGTCAACAAATAGATCATAGAAAACCGTGATGTCTCGATCCCAGGCGATTTCGTCCCAAACTTGGTTCACCGTGTAGTTGAGCCGTACCTGCCCAGTGCCGAGATTCTCAATCCGGTATGCATTTTGGGGGAGCATGATGAATGGAGCGACACGAATGTATTCGATGTCTCTTTTCGAGCTATTCACGGCTGATTGATTATGGCCGAACTCGGCAATGAGAAAGACGCCCTTGTCATTTGCTAAAAATTTCAAGAGGTTCCCGACGGCGCAGATGCCGCCATCGGAGTAACTGGTGGCGTCTAAATCCTTGGTTTTGACGTCAATTCCAACGATGCACCCGGCGTCTTGAAAGGCAAAATCAAAGATGGTTCGTCGGCCGGGACGGTCAAGGGCCTCATAGCCTAGCTCAGTGCAAATGCGTTCCCAGTTATCCGTAATCCGTTTCTCGATCATGGCGCCGAAAGCGCGCGAGTCTTCGCGTTCAGAGATTCCCGAGCGCAATTCGTCAAAGAGTTCAGCCAACTTTGTTTCCACTTGATCAGAAACGGTTTTTAAATCCATTCTTGTGTCCTTTTATAGCATAAGGGTCAAGCCGAAGCAATCAGGTGAGTTGGAAATTGGTTGGTTTGGGGCTGGTGTCGTCGTGTGAACTTGGCAGCGGTGGCATTGCGCGTTGTAATGTCAGGCGTGGTCGAAAGGCGGTATCGGGAAGCATATCAGGCAACATTTTCATGTTGGAAACATCATCAAGGTAACAGCCTACTGTACTGCTTGCTGATGGTTCGTCAAAAGGGCTACGGATATACTCTGGCAGCAGCGGCATGGTGACCCGTAAGCGATGGAGTGAAAACAAGCTACCTTCAACTAGCGTGGTAGTGAGTTGTGCTCAGAGCGTGCCGGTGATATCGAGGCCGTCGTAGGCGAGGAAGACGCCTGGTGGTAGTTTGGCTTGGTTTTCGGCGTAGGCGATATCGTGGGTGAGGTGGGTGAGGTAGGTCTTGGGGACTTGTAGGCGTTTGGCTTCGGCGATGGCCTGTTCGAAGCAGAGGTGGGTGTAGTGTGGTGTCCAGCGCAGGCCGTCGATGACCATGGCGTCGAGGCCCTGGAGGAGCGGGTAGGAGCTTTCGGGGATGGCGCTGCAGTCGGTCAGGTAGGCGACATTGCCGATGCGGTAGCCCATGGCGTGGCCATGGCCGTGGACGAGCGGAATGGGCTGGATGGGGAGGGCACCGACGCGGATGAGGTCCTGGCCGTCGAGGTCCCGCAGCTCGATGCGTGGGATGAACCAGCCGTGTTTGAAGTCGTGGTCGTTGAAGATGTAGTCGAAGTGGTTGCGGATGAAATCGGTGTCGTGCTTGCGGGCGTAGAGAGGGAGTGCCTGGCGGCAGAGGCGGGTGAAGCCGCGGAGATCGTCGATGCCATGGAGGTGATCGGCGTGGGTGTGGGTGAGAAAGACCGCATCGACGCGCATGACGTGCTGGCGGATGACTTGTTCGCGGAGATCGGGGCCGACGTCGATGAGGACGCTGGTGTCATCGGTGTGGACCCAGGCGGCGGCGCGCAGGTGGCGATCGCGTGGGTCGGTGGAGTGGCAGACGGGGCAGTCGCAGCCGATCATAGGCACGCCGTGTGAGGTGCCGGTGCCGAGGAGGGTGAGGGTGAAATCCATAGGGTGGGTGCACTTCTTGGCGATAGCGCCGCGCGTGGCGGGCCGTGGGGGCTAGGCATCAGGCGTCGATGGCGACCTTGGGGCATTGGCTGAGGAAACGGCGCGGGTTATGGAAGAAGACGCCCTCGACGGTCGCATCGTCGTAGCCGCGGCGGCGCATTTCGAAGACGGCCTGGTGGAGGGTGCCGGGGTCGGAGGGGCCCCAGTCGCCGGAGGCATCGACCAGCATGTGGTCGGTGCCGAAGCGCTCCAGGGTGTCCACGACGCGCGGTGGGGAGTTCTTGGTGACGGGGTAGATGGTCATGGACGCCCAGAAGCCGGCGTCGCGGATCATGGCGATGGTGTGTTCTTCGGCGTGGTCGAAGCAGACCTTTTCGGGCTTGATGTCATTGCGGGTTTTGAGGGCGTCGAGCATCATGGCGGTGCCTTTGCGCTTATCGTGGAGGTGCGGGGTGTGAATCCAGATAAGCTGGTCGAGTTTGACGGCCAGATCGACCTGTTCTTCGAAGATGGTCATTTCGTTGCGGGTGTTTTTGTTGGTGCCGATTTCGCCGATGCCGATGGCGTTGGGTTTGGCCAGGAATTCCGGTATGAAGGAGATGACTTCGCGGGCGAGGGCGACGTTTTCGGCCTCTTTGGGGTTCATGCAGATGTAGCAGTAGTGTTTGATGAGGTACTGCGCGGCGCGGGTGGGTTCGAAGGTGGTGATGTGGGTGAAGTAGTCGTAGAAGGCCTGCGCGGAGGGCCGATCGTAGCCCGCCCAGAAGGCCGGTTCGCAGCAGGCGACGGTGTGCATTAGTGCCATGCGCTCGTAGTCGGCCGTCGTGCGTGCGATCATGTGAATATGTGGTTCGATGACTCGCATTGTCTTCCCTAGAATAGTATATTTGGCAGTTTGCGGATGGTGCCTGGCGCCAGCGCGCGCCGGCGATGGCCGGCTTTTGGCGGTCGTGAGCTGAAAGTAACCCCCGGACGAGCCTTTTTCCAGCCTGGCGGACTGTGCGGTGCTGATTTTGGGTGGAGCGGGTTGGTGCGACCGAGCGGCGTCAAGTGCGCCTAGTGATAAAAGACCCAAGAGAGTGGAGCATAGCATGTCTGAACATACGGGCGATCAGGTCTTGGCGGTGGCGGCGAGCGCTGCGCGTTTACGGGCGGAGCTGGGCAAGGTCATAGTTGGCCAGAGCGAGGTCATTGAGCAGATCATCATCACTATGCTTGCTGGTGGTCATGCGTTGCTGACGGGCGTGCCGGGACTGGGCAAGACCCTGTTGGTCAAGAGCATTGCGCAGCTTTTCTCGCTGAGCTTCAAGCGTATCCAGTTCACGCCGGACCTGATGCCGGCTGACATTTTTGGCACGGAAGTGATGGACGAGGACAGCCACGGTGGCGGCCGGGGTTTCCGATTTATCCCCGGGCCGGTTTTTGCCAACCTGGTGTTGGCTGACGAGATCAACCGCACGCCGCCCAAGACGCAGGCGGCGCTGCTGGAGGCCATGGGCGAAGGCCATGTCACGGCGGGCGGGCAGACCCACGAATTGTCCCGGCCTTTTTTTGTGTTGGCGACGCAGAACCCCATTGAGTTGGAAGGGACCTACCCGCTGCCGGAAGCGCAGCTGGACCGTTTCCTGCTCAACATCGTCATGGACTACCTGCCGCTGGCTGACGAGGAGCGCATGGTCAAAGAGACGACCTCGCCGGATCCGGCGCAACTGGCGGCGGTGCTCAGCGGCGAGGAAGTCATCGCGCTGCAGCGGCTGGTACGGGAAGTTCCCGTGTCGGACAACGTGGTGTCCTACGCCGTGCGGCTCTGTGCGGCGACGCGGCCACGGACGGAGCACGCGGCGGAACGCGTCAACGAGATGGTGCAGTGGGGCGCGGGGTCACGCGCGTCGCAGGCGCTGATCCTGGCGGGGAAGGCCCGGGCCCTGCTGGCGGGGCGGCGGAATGTCGCTTGCGAGGACGTACGCGAGCTGGCGTTGCCGGTGTTGCGCCATCGCGTCATCACCAACTTCCGGGCGGATGCCGAGGGGCTCAGTTCCGAGCAGCTCATTCGTGATATCATAGCCGCCGTCGCCGAATAACGCGGGATCGCGGCGGCCCAATTCCTACCAAACATAATTCCGGCAGTGCGGCCGACTGCCGTGATTGCCATGCCGGCTGGCGCCGCTGATACGGCGGGCCTGCGCCGCCGGGGGGCAGACGACGGTGGCGCGGGGCGGCAGCTGGCTAATTTTCCCTCTTTTTTTTTTGCTGGACACAGCTATGAAAACATTACGTGAGCATCCCTTTGTGCGGCGTCATTTGGACGGCCCGGGCGGCATTTCGGCCTTGATGCCGATAGCCGTGCCGATGATTATATCGCAGATCTTTGATACCGTCATGACCTTTGTTGACCGGCTGTACTTGGCCTATGTCGGCAAAGAGGAGATCGCGGCTTGTATGAGCGGCGGCATCACCTCGTGGTTGTGCATGACGCTTTTTGTGGGCATCATCGGCTACTCGTCGACGATTGTGGCGCATCACTATGGTGCCAAGCGTTTTCGCGAGTGTCCGCTGGTGGTGTATCAGGGGCTGTTGCTGGCGGTGCTGTCTTATCCGCTGGTGTTGGTGGTGGCCAGTTTTGTGTCGCGGACCTTTTCGGCGGCGGGTCACGATCCGGATTTGGCGCGGTTGGAGCTGCAGTATTTCTGGTACATGGCCTTTGGTGGCATACTCGGTTTGTTGCGTGCGGCGTTGGCGTCCTTCTTTTCGGGCATTGGCAAGACCAAGGTGATCATGTGGGCGAACAGCACGGCGTTGCTGGTCAATCTGGTGGCCAATTACGTGTTGATTTACGGCAAGCTGGGCTGCCCGGCCATGGGCCTGAAAGGTGCGGCGATAGGCACGCTGATGGCGAGTGGGACGATGACCGTGGTGATATTCGTGGCTTTCCTGCGGGAGATTCGTCGCGCGCCGTATTCGGCGGTGTTGGCGGATGTCCATTACAACTGGCGCAACTTGCGGGCGCTGCTGCGATTTGGCTTGCCCAATGGCATTGAGAATTTGTTGGGCATGGGCTCGTTTGTGGCGGTGGTGAGCAGTTTCAACAGCTATGGCGCCAATGTGGCGGCGGCGACGACGATAGTGTTCAGTTGGGACCTGGTGTCGTTTTTTCCGTTGATTGGCATCCAGGTCGGGGTCTGTACGTTGGTTGGTCAGTGCATGGGGGCGAAGAACCCCGATGGTGCGGAGCAGGCGGCGTATTCGGGTTTCAAGTTGGCGCTGAGTTATTCGGGGCTGGCGCTGATCGCTTTTTGCCTGATCCCGCAGGTGCTGGTGGGAGTGTTCACGCCGGACGGCGTGCCGGGGCTGGATTACAGCGAAGTGCGGGTTTTGGCGGTGAAGATGTTGCGTCTAGCGGCGTTGTATCTGATGTTTGACGGCGTCGTGCTGGTGTCATCGGGTGCCTTGCGTGGCGCGGGTGACACCTTCTGGGTGATGGTGATAGGGACTGGTATCCACTGGCTGAATGCCATAGTCGTGATGATCGGCGTGCGCTATCTGCAATGGCCGCCGATCAATGCTTGGGTGGTGTTTGTCTTTGCCATTATGCTGGGCAGCATGATCATGTTCAAACGCTTCAAACAGGGCAAGTGGAAGACGATAACGATGTTGGAACAGCCGGAGACAGCGTAGCCTATGAGCGACTGGAACAGCAAGCGTATTCATTTTACCGGTGTCGGTGGGGTGGGCATGGCCGGCTTGGCACATATCTGCGCTGATCTGGGCTGTTGCGTCAGCGGCAGCGACGTGGCCGACTCGGCGATGCTCGCGTCTCTGCGCCAGCGCGGTCTGGCCGTGCGCGTCGGGCATGACGATGTGCTGCCTGGCCCGCCGGACAGGCTGGTCTACTCAGCGGCCGTGCCTGAGGACGATCCCGAACGGCAGGAGGCCGCCCGGCGGGGCATTGGGAGCATGCGCCGCGGCGAGTTTCTGGGCGAGCTGGCCCGGGCGTTTCCGCGGACGGTGGCGGTGGCCGGCTCCCACGGCAAGACCAGCACTACGGCTATGATCGCGCATATCTGTAGGCAGGCCGCCATGGAGCCCGGCTACCTCGTTGGCGGGCTGGTCAATGGTTGGGAGCGCGCAGCCGGCGCTGGGCGGGGTGAGCTGCTGGTGGCCGAGGTCGATGAAAGCGATGGCACGCAGGTGTTTTTTCATGCCGACATCGCCGTAATTCTCAATATCGACGACGACCACTGCTGGAGCCACGGCGGCGTTGAGGCGCTAGAACGCTGTTTTGTGGATTTTGCCCGGAAAGCGCGGCGGGTGGTGGCCTGGCGCAGCGACAGCTGCGTGCGGTTGTTGGGCGGCTTGGAGCAGGTGGAGTTTGTGGACGAAGCGTTGGCGCTGTTGGCGCCGGTGCCGCTGGCGTTGTCGGGCCGGCACAATCGGGTGAATGGCGCGGTAGCGGTGGCGGTGGCGGGGCTGCTGGGCGTGCCGGCGGCGCAGGCGCGCGCGGCGTTGCTGAGCTACCCGGGCGTGCAGCGGCGTCTAAGCGAGCGCTATCGTCGCGCGGACGGCGGGCTGGTGGTGCTGGAAGATTACGCGCATCACCCGGCGGAGCTGCGGGCGACGCTAGACGCCATTGGCGAGGCCTACCCGGGCTACCGCCGGCTGCTGCTCTTCCAACCGCATCGCTACGAGCGCGTGAAGCGCTACGCCAGCGACTTTGCGGCGATACTCGCCGAGGCCGAGCAGGCGTGGGTGATGGCGCCTTTTGCCGCCTGGCGGCATGACGAGGAGATCGCCGATCCCGAGCTGATCGTCCGGCTTGCGCGGGAGCAGTCGCCCGGCTGCGCAGTGGCATATCTGCCGAATGACCCAGCGCGGGTGGCCGGGGCCTTGTTACACGCGTTGGCGGCGCGGCCGGCAGGGGAACCGCAGTTGCTGGCGTTGATCGGCGCCGGCGACATCAGCGCGGTATGGCCGGCCCTGCGCACCGCACTGGACGCGTGACCCGGGGCCGTTGCGCGCGGCGAGAAAACTGGGTTTGGGGTTTGCTTTTCGCGCTCTCGTCGTGTATAACAATTCTTGTCGGTAAGTGGTTATCTGTCCGATTGGGTACAGCGTCAAATCAGAGAGAAACAATGTATTCAGCAACAACGAGGAGGCAGCGATGAAGGCTCAGCGAGTGTTTACCCTGATCGAACTGTTGGTGGTGATTGCCATTATCGCGATTTTAGCGGCGATGCTGTTGCCAGCATTGAGCAAGGCCCGTAACAAGGCGCGGACCATCTCTTGTGCGAGCAATTTGAAACAGATCGGGGTGGGACTGACCATGTATCCGAGCGATAACGAGGAATATATCCACATGGCCTATGGTACCTACTTTACGACGAAATGGGAGAGCGGGCCGGGCTTTCCGCTTTTGCTGCAGCCTTATGTGGGGGACGACAAGGTCTTTGTCTGCCCGACGGACAGCAACGTGCTGGTGGCAAACGGGTGGAAAATGAGCTCTTTCAAACTCAGTTACATTGCCAGCTACGGCGCGCATGCTCCTGGTGAGAGTTACGGCGCTTTGACCAGCGGCACCAAGCTATCGAACATTGAGCGGCCCTCCGAGGCCTTTTCCACGGGGCCGAATCATGACACGGCGGGGTCGACTGCCGTGCAAATGGGCTTCAACCATTCGAGCATTGAAGACCGCGTCGCGCGTTTTCGCCACGACACATCGGCCAACTGGCTTTACGTGGATGGCCACGTTGATTCGGTTAAGGGCGCCAGTCTGACGGGGGCGACGAGCACGGACGTGCGCCTGAAAAGCTGGCGCTGAACAAGGTTCTGCAATAACGCCGCGCGGTGTGCCGTGCTGCATGGTGTCCCCGGGCCTGGTGCCCGGGGTGTTTTATATACGGGGCCGGGCGGGGTGTCCGGACGAAACAGCCAAGAAGGATAACAGGAATCAGCTATGCCTCCCAATTTTGTTTTTCAGATGCAGAACATGTCGAAGTTTTACACAGACAAGCCGGTGTTGCAGAATTTCAATTTGTCTTTTTATCTCGGGGCGAAGATCGGGATTGTTGGCGAGAACGGTTCTGGTAAATCGACGTTGTTGCGGATCATGGCTGGTTTGGACACGGAGATACAGGGCACGGCGCAGATCAGCAAGGGCTGCCGGGCCTTGCTGGTGCCGCAAGAGCCGCGGCTGAATCCGGAGAAGAATGTACGCGGCAATCTCGAAGAGGCGATGGCGCCGGTGCAGGCGTTGATTGACCGCTACGATGTGGTCATGGGGCGCATGGGCGACGACTTGCCCGAGAAGGAAATGAACAAGCTCAATGACGAGTTTGATTTTCTGCAGAATGAGATCGACCGGTTGGACGGGTGGAATATGGACCATCTGCTGGATGTGGCCTCGGAGGCGCTGGTGCTGCCGCCGGACGACGCGGACGTAGCGACTTTGTCGGGCGGTGAGCGGCGCCGGGTGGCCTTGTGCAAGGCCCTGCTGGAGAAACCGGACCTGCTGCTTTTGGACGAGCCGACGAATCATCTGGATGCCGAGACTATCAGCTGGCTGGAGAAGACGCTGCGGGAATACCCGGGCACGGTGATCATCGTCACCCACGATCGCTATTTTCTGGACAACATCACCAAGTGGATATTGGAGATTGAGAACACGCGCGGCATTCCTTTCGAGGGCAACTACTCGTCGTGGCTGAAGCAGAAGCAGGAGCTGCTGCGGATTCAGGAGAAGAAAGAGAGCCTGCGGCAGCAGATTTTGGCGCACGAGCTCGAATGGATTAACAGCACGCCGGCGGGGCGCCTGAAGAAGAACCAGGCGCGCGTCAACCGCTATGAAGAACTCGCCGGGCGGGGCTTTGAGGTGCGCAAGGACGACATCAGCATCCAGATACCGCCGGGACCCCGGCTGGGCGACCGGGTGCTCAAGGTCAGCGGGCTCTGCAAGGGCTATGCCGGCCGGCCGCTGATCGACCACTGTGATTTCGAGTTGCCGCGCGGCGGCATTGTCGGCGTCATTGGCCCGAACGGCATTGGCAAGACGACGCTGTTCCGCATGATCATCGGGCAGGAACAGCCGGACGCTGGCCGCCTTGAGCTGGGTGAGACCGTGCAGCTGTCCTACGTGGACCAACACCGCGACGCGCTGGACGGCACGAAGACCGTGTTTGAGGAGATCAGCGGCGGCAACGAGGAGCTGCAGCTGGGCGATCGCCGCATCAATGCGCGGGCGTATCTGTCGCGCTTCAACTTCCGCGGGCCGCAGCAGCAAAAGCTGGTCGGGCAGCTGTCGGGCGGCGAGCGCAACCGGGTGCATCTGGCCAAGCTCCTGCGCTCAGGCGGCAATCTGTTGCTGCTGGACGAGCCGACGAACGACCTCGATGTCAACACCATGCGAGTGCTGGAAGAGGCGCTTATTGAATTTCCGGGCTGCGCGATGGTCATCAGCCACGATCGCTTTTTCCTCAACCGCATTTGCACCCATCTGCTGATTTTCACTGGCGATGGCAAGCTCAGCTGGTTCGAGGGCAACTTCGAGTCCTACGAGGAACGCGTGTTGGCGCAAGATGGCGAACGGCTGTTGCATCGCCGCAGCCGCTACCGGGCATTGCCGCTCTAATGGCGGGGACGGGCGCCGTCGTTTGAGTACAAAGCCGCGCGTTGGCATGACGAGCATGCCGCGCGCGGCTTTGTCGTTGTTCAGTCTTCCGCGGGGCGGTTGTGGCGGCTGATGATTTGGTAGGCGAGGATGGCTAGGAAGGTGATGGCCAGGAGGATGGTGGACAGGGCATTGATCAGCGGCATGGACCCGCGCTTGATCATGCTGTAGATGTGGATGGGCAGGGTGGTGGAACCCGGGCCGGCGACGAAGAAGGAGATGACGAAGTCGTCAATGGACAGGGTGAAGGCCAGCAGCGCGCCGGCCATGATGCCTGGGAAGATCACGGGGATGAGGATGCTCCAGGTCGTGGTCCAGGAATTGGCGCCCAGATCGCGGGCGGCTTCGATGATGGTGACGTCGAAATCTTGCAGGCGCGATAGCACGGCCATGGCTACATAGCTGATGCAGAAGGTGATGTGCGCCAGGATGACGGTGGTCAGGCCGAGATTGACCTTCAAGGCGACGAAAAAGAGCAGCATGCTGATGCCTAGCAGGATCTCTGGGACGACCAGCGGCGTGTAGACCAAGAAGTAATGGGCGTTCTGGAGGCGGCCGCGGTAGCGGTGGAGGGCGATGGCGGCGGTCGTGCCGATAATTGTCGAGGCCGCCGTGGCAATGACGGCGACGACGAGGGTGTTGCGCAGGGCGTGCCAGATCTCACGGGCGCTGAAGAGCTGCTCGTACCACTTGAGGGTGAAGCCGCCCCAGGAGCCGCCGGTGCGCGACGCATTGAAGGAGTTGATCACCAGCAGGATGATCGGCAGATAAAAGAACAGCAGGGTGCCCAAGGTCAGCAGGCCCGGCAGTTTGCTTTGCTTGATCATCAGACGACCTCCTTGGCGGGGGTGGGGCCGCTGTCGGCGCTTTTTTTGATGCGGAGGAAGTAAATGAGGGGGATGATCATGACCAGGGTGAGCACCGCCGCCAGCGCGCTGGCGGCCGGTAGATTGCGGTCCACGAAGGTCCGCTGGGCAATGACGTTGCCGATCATCTGTGAGCCGATGCCACCGACGACGTCGGGAATGACATAGCTGCCGATGCTGGGAATGAGCACCATCAGGCAGGCCGAGAGGAGGCCGTTGTAGATGCCGGGGATGAAGACGCTGAAGAAGGCGCGTAGGCGGCCGGCGCCGAGGTCCATGGCGGCTTCGATCAGCGAGAAGTCGAATTTTTCGGCGGCGGCGTAGAGGGGCAGGATGGCGAAGGGTAGTTCGGTGTAAACCATCACCAGCAGGACGGCCTCGGGGCGGTAGAGCAGCAGGGTGCCTGGCGAGGCCAGGTGGCAGAAGACCAGGATGCTCTTGAGGATGCCGTCGGGATGCAGCACGGCCTTCCAGGCGAAGATGCGGATGAGGAAGCTGGTCCAGAAGGGAATGATGGTGAGGAAGAGCACAAGATCGCGCTTCCAGGGTTTGCAGCGCGCGATGTAATAGGCGATGGGAATGGCTACAGCCAGGGTGATGGTGGTCGTGACCGCGCTGAGCCAGACCGTGCGGAAGATGATCTCCGGGTAGTTGGGATTGCGCAGACTGAACAGGGTGTGCCAGGTCCAGCCATCGGCGATGCCGCCGCTGGGGTCGGCCGGCTTGAGGGCGATCGCCAGGATGATCAAGGTGGGCAGCAGAAAAAAGACCAGCAACCACAGCATGGACGGCGCGGTCAAACTGCATTCGCCCCAAAAACGACGGCGGGTAGGTGTCATGTGGGATCCTCAACCACGAATTAACTCAATGTAGAACCACGAATGGGCACGAATAAGAGAGAACCACGAATGGGCACGAATGGATACGAATAAGAGAGTTTTGAAAAAGGGTGGACACCAATGGGGGGAGGATGACCAAAGTGCTTGTCCGTTGTCGGCTCGCTTCTGGAAGGTGACGATGCCTCGTTGATGTTCGGCTCGCTTCAGGGTCGGGATGAGGCTTGTCCTTATATGGGTTCGCCAGTAGTGTCGTTGGTGTCGACCTGGGCGGAGTCGGTGGACTCGTCATCCTTGTCGCTGTCGTCATTTTCGCCGACGCTTTGGGGCGGCATTTCGAGCAGTTCTTCGTCTTTTTCACTGTAGCGTTCGAGCATGAAGCCGTCATCGGCAAACCACGAGATGAAGACCTGGTCGCGCCATTGGATGGGCTTTTCGTCCAGCATGAAGCGGGTATGCTGGCGGGAGATGGATATGCGCCAGTCGTCGCCGATCGACACCCAGTAGCGCGTGTGGTCGCCCTGGTAAATCACGTCCTCGACCACGCCGGGCAACACATTGTACTTCGGATTCGCCGCCGGCTGCTCCAGCGCTATTTGAAATTTTTCTGGTCTGATACTGAGGTGGACGAGGTCGCCCTTGGCGAGTTTTTTATCGTTGAAGCAGAGCATGCGCGGGAGTCCTGGCACATCGATGCGGCAATATTCGGCGTCGACGACGTCGCTGATGCGCCCGTCGAAAAAGTTCGTATCGCCGATGAACGCGGCGACGAAGCTGCTTTTTGGCGCCTCGTAGATTTCGGCGGGGGTGCCGATTTGTTCGACGCGGCCGTTGTTCATGACGGCGATGCGGTCGCTGATGCTCATGGCCTCGCCCTGGTCGTGGGTGACGTAGATGAAAGTGATGCCGACTTCATCGTGGATGAGGCTGAGTTCGAGGAGCATACGCTGGCGGAGCTTGAGGTCGAGAGCGGCGAGGGGCTCGTCCAGCAACAGCACGCTGGGTTTGAGGATGAGTGCGCGGGCGATGGCCGTGCGCTGTTTCTGGCCGCCGCTGATTTGCGCGGGCTTTTTGTCCGCATGGTCCTGCATTTGGATCAGGGTGAGCATGCGGTCGACCTCGTCGCGAATTTCGGCTTTGGGGCGTTTGGCGACTTTGAGGCCGAAAGCGATGTTTTCACGCACGGTCATGTGCGGGAACAGCGCGTAGTTCTGGAAGACCGTGTTGACCTTGCGCATGTTGGGGGGCAAGTCGGTGATGTCGCTATTGTCCAGGATGATACGGCCTGAGTCCGGCGCTTCAAAGCCCGCCAGCATGCGCAGTAGCGTGGTCTTGCCGCAACCGCTGGGACCGAGGATGGAGAAGATCTCGCCGCGCTGGATGGCCAGGGAGACGTTGTCGACCGCGCGCGTCGTTGCAAAAGTCTTCGATATCTCCTTAAACCAGAGAAAATCCTCCAATTTACGGTCCCCCTATGCCAATCGCAGAGTGGCGGTTTGTGGTCAGCTTGCAGTGCAGGGAGGCGGGAAGGTGGGGAACCCGCATCCACATAAAAAAAGAATCATTTCAGGCGACGCTCTCACGCCCTGAAATGACGGCGAGAAATATAATCCCCCTGCCGCGTTCCCGCCACCGCCGCAAGAAGGAGGCGATGGATTTGCCGCAATCGGTCAGTGTACACCCCGGCGCTTCGCTGGGACAATTTGCAGGAAACCCACGGCCAGTCGCCACCCAGCCATTACACATAGGTGGCTAACCAGGCAGCGGATTTCATAGGAGCAATGCTCTTCACATAGCATGCGGCAATCGCCGGCCATGAGTTGATTGGTAACCATGCACAAGATCATTCGCCGAGGTTTTGAGCACCGAAGGTGCTTCTGCCGCTTCGCGGCGGAAATGCACGACGAGAAAAGGCTGCTTGGTTGAAACAACAAGTGCCATGGATACCGTTAAATGCAGAGCATCGGTTTCATAGGAGTGATTGAGAAATAGCCGGCTGCCAGTGTCGCCTCTTGACTGGCGGGACACTGGGCGTTTTCATGGACACCATGGACGCTATGGACACCATGGACGCTATGGACACCATGGACGCTATGGACACCATGGACGCTATGGACACCATGGACGCTATGGACACCATGGACACCATGGACGCTATGGACACCATGGACGCTATGGACACCATGGACGCTATGGACACCATGGACACCATGGACACCATGGACACCATGGACGCTATGGACACCATGGACGCCATGGACACCATGGACGCTATGGACACCATGGACACCATGGACGCTATGGATACCATGCACGCTATGGACACCATGGACGCTATGGATACCATGGACGCTATGGATACCATGCACGCTATGGACACCATGGACACCATGGACGCTATGGATACCGCCGGTCAGTCCCCGGCGTCCAAGCAGTCCACAACCGGTCCTCTGAGTCCAAGGCGTCCTTCCCCATGGTCCAGAAAGTCCCCACGGTCCAATTCATGGGACCATGCCTCATGAGTCCGTGAGTCCTCGTCCCAGTGCGCGCAGTCGCCAAGTCGTCCCCATGGTCCCAGTTGTCCTCTGAGATCGGCCATTCTCAATCACTCACTGATTACGGTAAGCAGTAGTTTGGGTGGTGCTGTTGTTTGCTTTGCGGCGATTAGCCTTTATATTCTGACGCTTTATTTACGGGCGCAAGCATCACCTGAAGCCACCATGAATAAGATAGCCGGGAGTCACTGAGCATGATGTCGACCATTTTGAATGTATTGCTGAGCATTGTATCCATTGTTAGCGCCTTTTTGCTGATAGGTATCATTTTGATTCAGCAGAGCAAGAGTGGCGGCGGTCTTGGCGCGGTTAGCGGCGGCATGACTGAGTCAATGTTCGGGGCTTCTGCCGGCAATGTCCTTACCAAGGCTACGACGTGGATTGCGGCGATATTCCTAGTGTCAACGCTGTTTCTGGCAACGGTGATCGGCCGTCTGCGCGATGACACCAGCGCCGCCGAACTCATTCCGCAGGCAGCGACGATTGACACGACCAGCGTGCCCGCTGCCGCCGCTGCCGAAAAGGTAGACGCCGCTGCCGAAAAGGTAGACGCCGCTGCCGAGAAGACGGAAACCGCTGCTCCTGCTCCTGCTGCTCCTGCTGCTCCTGCTGCTCCTGCTGCTCCTGCTGCTCCGGCTGCTCCGGCTGAGTAAAACAGCGTTATCATTTTCGGCTGCCTTGTCGGTTTCTTTGGTTGCCGGGATGTTTTAGCTATAAAAAACAAGGCGATCCGCGTGGGTCGCCTTGTTTTTTTTTATTCCGGTGACACCTTTAGACCGGCGACGTCTTTCAAGCCATCACTGGCCCCAGTTCGGTACGTGGAGAAATCATGCGATGATATGCAAAAAGACGACGATCCAGAATGCCTACGGGATTCATTGTCGGCCTTCTGGGATCATATCACAAGCAGTCAGGGGATATCAGGGCAGGATAATTGTGCGGGGGCCGGATGGTAGTGAAGCGTCTCCTGAAAGTGTTTTATCCTTGCTGAGTTTGGCATTGGCCAATGGTGACGACGTTGAGATAGCCGTTGAAGGACCTGACGAAGAGCAGAAGTGCGACGAACTGCTGGCGTTGTTCAGCAAGAACTACGACTTCCGGTGATGGCCTGTCTTGCCAGCGGGTGGTCATGAATGCAGCGGGTTGTTTTTTGGCAAGGAGGAACTATGCCCCAGAGTCAGATACTTCCGGAACAAATCAGCGGGAAGTGGATATGGCTGAATGGGCCTGAGCAGGCCGGCGGTGCGCATGTCTTCTTCCGGCGTAATCTGCCTTTGTACGAAACCCCTGGTCTGGCCGAACTGTGGGTGGCCGCCCATGCGTATTACCAGGTTTTTGTGAACGGTCGTTTCTGTGCTAGCGGGCCGACGCCGCATCCGCGCGCGGAACGGGCGGCCTATGCCAAGCACGTGGATATCAGCCACTTGCTGGAAGTGGGTACCAACCACATCGCCGTGCATGTCTTCAATCCGCACCTGCCACTGGCGGGAATGTGCCAGGCGCCGGACGGGCTGTGGCTGCAACTGGATATTGATGGCGAGCCGACGCTGTGGACGGATGAGAAGTGGCTCTGTCACCGGGCCATCTGCTTCCCGGATACGGGCTTGCGGGTATCATCGGTCGATGTCTTTTGCGAGCACTTGGACTTTCGGCTTTATCCCTTCGATTGGTCAACGCGGGAAAAGTGGGGCCCGACCAGTCAGGACGGGCAGGGCACCGTTCAGGGCATGGATCCCGCAAGCAATCTGAACCGCACGGCCTGGCAGACACCGAACATCATGTACGCGCCAGACTTCCAGTTCGGCGCCCTGGATTCGGACAACAGTGTGCAGCGGATTTTGGATTCCAATCCGTACACCGCCATTGCGGACATTGGCACCTACCAGCAGCGCAAGGAGGCCCTGTGGATCAGTTATGGCGCGGCGCCTGGACGGCAGCGGGCGGGCGTCTATGCCGCTGAAACTTACGTGTATTGCCCGCCGGGTGACCAGCAGGTCGGCTATTGCATCTGCGATGAGCCCTACCGGCTTTATATCAACGACGTTCTGATCAGCGAGCAGGCGGTGCCGCCGCCGCCCATTCGTTGCAGCAGCCGCCGCGTGGCCATTGAGCCCCTGCGGCCGCAGGATCTCGTCAACCAGGAATTCGAGGCCGTGCTCAAGCCCGGCTGGAACCACATCGTTATTGCGCAGGAAACCCTCACCGAAAACAGCGGTGTTCTCATTTTGTGGCCGGATCTGCCCGTGGGCGCCCTGGCGGTCTTCCAGAAGCCGGACTTCAGTTCCACGCCGGGCTGGAGCGTCACCGGGCCGCTGCGCACGCCGTTGAGTCTCTTCCACCCCGGCTTTCCCTTCGACCAGCTCACCAAAACGAATTTCAACCCGGGGGAAACGTGGCCGCAGGACATCAGCGCCTTCTACTTGAGTTGCGTGTACGAACCATCGCCGGGGAAACCGGCCAGCGCGCTCAATCTGCCTTACAAGATGAAGGAAAAAGACTACCTCATTTTTGATTTTGGGCAGACCATCCTAGCTTATCCCTGCTTGAAGGCCATCGGCAATGACGGGGACATTCTTGACGTCATCTGCGGCGAACATTACTTGAACGACGAAGTGATCGCCTATGAAAACCGCCAGCGCCGGAATACCAGCACCCTGACCTTTGCCACCGGCTATCCCTGTGAGTGGATATCCAGTGTACCCAAAGGCTTCCGTTACATCATGGTGGTGGCCAGGCGGGTCAAACAGCGCATCACGCTGGTGCAACTTGGGTCGTGGATGCCGGCCATTGAACCGCTCTCACAGGGCTCTTTTGACTCGCCGGACAAGACTCTCAACGCGATTTGGCAAGTCGGCTGCAACACCCTGGCGACGACTATCCAAGGAGTGTACATCGATTCCCCCACCAAGGACCAGACGCAGTGCATACCGGATGCGATGATCCAGTCATGGGCGGGCTACTACGCCTATGGCATTGCCGATCAAGCCGCGCAGGCTCTCGAGTCTTTTGCCCATACGCAGCTGGAAACGGGCGAATTCAACGCTCTGAGCCCTTCCGGGCTTTTCCAGGCCGTGCCAGATTACTCGCTGCTTTGGCCGGTGTGGCTGTACCGCCATATCATGTACACCGGCGACACGGCTTTTCTCAAGAAGATGATGCCGGTGTTGGCCAATCTCTTGGCGTATTATGACCGGATGGCCGAGTATCCTGATGGCCCGCTGGGCGACATGCACGACTATCTTGGCACCTACTGTTTCCTTGACCACGGCGTCATTGACCGCGAGGGCATCTGCACTGGCCTCAACGCGATCTACTGCCGGGCGCTGTTCTGCGCGTCATGGCTGGCGGCGCAGGCCGAACTGCCGGATCAGGCGCAGATTTACAAACACCGCGTCGCCAAGGTATCCCAGGAGATTCATGAGCTGACTTGGGTGCCTGATGACGGCCTCTACGCCGATGGCTTCCATGACGGCGCCGTATCGCCGTACAAGTCCTGGCAGAGCAACGTTCTGGCCATCTACGGCGGCATTGCCCAGCCGGAACAGTACGAGACCATCTGGCAGCATTTTTTCAGCGACGACGAGCCCTATGAGCTTTTCAGCGCCGGCGAAGCGAATAACCCCTATTTCAAGCATTTTCTGCTGGAAGCGGCCTTTGCTTTGGGCAAGAACGCATGGGCGATGCGCCTGATCAAGCATTATTGGGGCAAGATGGTCGAAGCTGGCGCCACGACCTGGTGGGAGCTCTTTGATCCTGACAACCCGGCGTCAAAACTGCGCATGTGCAGTAAATGCCATGGCTATGGTGTGTCGCCGAATGTTTTTCTGATCTCGGAGCTGGTGGGCATTCGGCCGGCGGCACCGGGCATGCGCATGGTCTTTTTCAATCCCATGCCGCTAGCAGTGCCGTGGGTCAAGGCGGGCATACCGACGCCGCACGGCCACATCAATGTCGAGTGGCAGATGCGGGCGGACGGCGTTTTCGAGGCCGCCATTTCGGCGACCTACCCGCTGGAAGTCATTCCCATCCTCAATCCGAAAATCGCCGAGACGGCCATCCTTTCGGTGAGCGAAAAAGTGGCCATCCTGGCTCAGGACGAAAGCTGACCGCTCGTCCCCCACTGGGGGGCAACAGAGGAAACAACATGACGGGCCGTGGCGCGAGCCACGGCCCCGTTTTTTTTGGGGGGGAGGCGTGGTGTTGTTGTCGTGCAACTGCCGCGGCAGTCCTTGGCCGCTGCACTGTCGGGTAGGTCAGTAATGGTGTTTGGCGCGGTCGCGGAGGGGGTGGATCAGCCCGAGCTCGAGGGCCAGGCCAATGGCGATGATGATCAATGTCCAGGCGAAAAGTCCGGCCATGTCCATCAATCGGAATGCGCGCTGGATTTGTGCGCCGATGCCCGTGGCGGCGCCGAAGAATTCGGCGGTGGCGGTGACCTTCCAGGTGATGCCGAGGGCGAAGGTGAAAGCCGCCAGACTCGACTGAGCGATGCCTGGCAGGATCAGTTGGCTGAGAAAGCGGCGGCGGGGCACGCGGTAGAATCGCGCCATGGCGAAGAGATTGCGGTCCAAGTGTGCCGTGCCTTGGGCGATATTGATGAACAGCACCGGGAAGACCGAGGCGAAGACGACGATGATGGGCACCGTTGAGCCCGTGCTGACCCAGACCAGGACGAGGGAAATCCAGACGATGGGCGGGCAGCTTTGCGCGGCGGTCACCAGGGGCGAGAAGAATTCCAGCAGGCGCGGGTCGAGGCCGCAGGGAATGCCCAGCACATAGGCGGCAACGGCGGCCAGGGCAAGCCCGCCAAGTCCGCGCAGCAGGGTCGCCGCCACGTGACTCCAGGTCGCCTGGCTGGCAAGAAGCGCCAGCAGCTTCAGCGCGGTTGTGCCGGGGGCGGGTACCAGTGCCGGGCCGCAAAGCATGCTGGCCAGAGCCCAGCACAGGAGTAGGATGACAAAGGGCGAGGCTTTGCGGATGATGGTCAGTGGCGACATGGTTGTTCAGGGCCTCCACAACAAGGCCGGGTCGTAAGGCAAGTCGGGATTGACGATGGCCAGGAATGTCTTGATTTCCTCCTCGACATCGCAGGCCCGCTCGACCAGGATGAGTTCGCGCGGCAGCGCGGTCAGCAGCATATCCCGGGGGACAAAATCGCAGAGTTCGTCTGGCCAGACGGCGGCGATCTGCTCGGGCGGCAGCGTCGCCAGGCGCGCGGCGGCGGCGGTGAGGACCGCGACGAGTTTGGCGGGCAGGTCGGGTTGGGAGCGGATCAAGTCCTCGTGGATGGCGAAGCCGGCCCAGGGCACGCGCTGCTGGCCGCCATGGCGTTTGCTGTAGAGGTCTTCGAGGCTGGCAACGATGCTCAGCGACGGGTCTTTGGCGAGCATGGTGCTGACCATGGGCTCGGGGAGCAGCGCCATGTTCACGCGACCGCTCAGCAGCTTGAGCATCAGCTGTTTGGGTTCATTGGGCTCTGCGCGCAGGACGATGCCGTCTGCCGCCAGAAGATGTTCAAGCAGCATTTCGCCGGGGCTGGCCGGCGGTGCCGCCGGGAGTGCAAATGGCTGGCTGCTGCGCAGCAATTCGGGCCAGGCCAGGCCTTTGCTGCGCGCGATGACCGACCACTTGCGCCAGCCGCTGATGGCGAGGATGCGGATGGGCGCGCCGGCATTGCGCGCACGGGCAAAGCCCTCGCAGTGTCCCAGCCACACATCGCCCTTGCCCGACAGGAGCGAACTCAGCAGTTGTTGCTGATTCTGCCAGTCCTGCCGTTCGTGGGTAGTGATGGCGCCGAGACTGCCGTCGGCAACCGCCGCCAGCCAGGGCAGCTGCGGCGATGTCGCCGCGGGACTGGACGAAAAAATGAGCAGCGGACGCGTCGGCCTGGAAGTCGCCGCGGGGTCTTCACCCACTGGTGCCTCCCGGCGGCAGGAGACGACCATGGCCAACAGCAGGAGAAGAGTCAACGCCTGCTGGCAGAGGTTGCGGTGGCTGGTCTGCTGGAGATTGCGTGGCGACCGTAAAGATTGCATGCATGTCATGAGTGAACAACGCTCCTGCGTGGCGTGACTGCCGCCGGACGACGGCGATGAACGGAAAAACTACTATAGCACCGACCGTGCAGGCAGGAGGTCGCCAGCACACGTTTTCGCCCGAATGTCCAAACATGACATTGGTCAGTAACCACCCCGGGGGGGAAACACCGGGGACAATTTGCAGAAAACCCACGGCCAATCGCCGCCCAACCATTCGACCTTGATTCCCGCTGACCTTTGCGGCTGCGGGTTTCATAGGATTAATGCTCTTCACGTAGTGTACTGGCAATGGTTGGCGAGGAGTTGATTTGTGACCATGCACAAGATCATTCGCCGAGGTTTTGAGCACCGAAGGTGCGCCCTAAGATAGCCCAGGGCAAGCGCCCGCAGGGCGCGTCGCCCTGGGTAAGGTGCCCCATCCCAAAAGAGCCCTGAAGGGGCGGCCAAAAAGACCTGCGACGATGGGTCACAGCACAAAATTGCCGCCGCAATCAATGAGTTCCATTGCCTCTTTGGCCCCAGTCAGCTGCGCCGACTGGGGCCAAAGAGGCTGAGGAACACGGACCAATATGGCGCGCTACCCAGGGCGGCGCGCGCCTTCGGCGTCGCTTGCCCTGGGCTACGATGACAGCGCCCTTCCAGGGCGCTTGCCGCTTCGCGGCCAGGGGTGCCGGGCGCGCGAATGGACGCTTGCTGGCCTCTTGCGACGGCGCGGGCTGAAAGCCCGCACCACGGCTGGGAGACGGGCGCGCGAATGGACGCTTGCTGGCCTCTTGCGACGGCGCGGGCTGAAAGCCCGCACCACGGCTGGGAGACGGGCGCGCGAATGGACGCTTGCTGGCCTCTTGCGACGGCGCGGGCTGAAAGCCCGCACCATGGCTGGAAGACGGGCGCGCGAGACCTCGGCTGGGAGACGGGCGCGCGGGACTACGGCTGGGAGACGGGCGCGCGTGACTACGGTTGGGAGACGGACGCGCCTGGGGCATCCTGATGCGCTCCGTCTGGTATCAATGGCCGACCGATTACCCAAACATGTCATCCTGCTGACAAAATAAGTTGTTATTGTGCCCTACAGCGCTATATTGTTATGCACGACGCAGACGGATCACGGAGCGGGGTAGTCCCGTTGGTGACATGGCCGTAGTGGGCTATGACAGGACAATTTTGCAATCACGGTCACTTCCCTCGTGTGTAAGAATGCGTGGGAAGTTTTTTGTATCGGCAGAAATGCTTCAGCGAATGAGGCACAACGCGGGCAATTGTGCCAGGGGTGGTAGTTATGAATAATGATTTTTTAGTCAATTTAGAGTCTTTGGAGCGCGAGCGCGGTATTGATCACGAGACTCTTATCGCCCTGGTGGAAGAGTCCTTGGAGTCCGCCGCCCGCAAGGCAGTGTGCGCCACCCGGGATTTGCACGTGCAGATTGATCGCAAAACGGGCGCGATTCAGTGCTTGGCGAAGCTTTTTGTGGTGGACATTGTTGAGCACCCCGAAGAGGAAATTGCCATCAGCGAGGCGCGGGTGAAGTATCCCGAAGTGCGTTGCGGTGACGAAATTGAGTGGGAAGTCACGCCGGAGAATTTTGGTCGCATTGCGGCTCAGACTGCGAAGCAGGTGATCATGCAGCGGTTGCGGCAGGTCGAGAAGCGCAACATTTGCGATGTGTTCAAGGATCAGCTCATGCAGTTGGTCAATGGTGAAGTGCGGCGCGTGGAACGCGGCGAAGTGATTATCAGCATCGGCACTGCCGAGGGCATGATGCGGCACAGCGATCGCATACCTGGTGAGGACTACGAGCCCGGCGACCTGATCACTGCCTTGCTGGTCGAGATCAATGCTGACAAACCTGGCCCGAGCCTCTACGTGTCGCGCTCCCACCCGGAATTTGTGGCGCGGCTCTTTGAGCGGGAAGTGTCGGAAATCAGCGAAGGCCTGGTGCAGATCAAAGCGGTTTCCCGCGAAGCAGGTTATCGCAGCAAGATCGCGGTGTCGTCCAAGGAGCCGCGAGTGGACCCCGTTGGCGCCTGTGTGGGCCTGCGTGGGACCCGGGTGAAGACCATCGTTCGCGAGCTGGGTGGTGAAAAAGTGGACATTTTGCAGTGGGATTCAGACGTCCGGGTTTTCGTGACCAACGCTCTGAAGCCGGCGAAGATTGCCCGCATGGAGGTCAATACCGAGCGCAAGTCCATTCGCATTGAAGTTCAGGAAGACCAGTTGTCGCTGGCTATCGGCAAGAAGGGCCAGAATGCCCGTTTGGCCTCCAAGCTGACCGGCTGGCGCATTGATATCCAGCGGGCGGCGGAACTGGCCGACAACAAGGTGGACGACTTTGAGGAGCGGGTGCGCCGTGCGATTGACAGCTTGGCGAAGGTTGCTGGGATTGGTCCGGAAGCCGCTGCCGTTTTGGTGGCCAATGGTTTTGCCAGTCTGGAAGGCATTGTTGCCGGTGAAGAGACCGACATTGCTGAACTGCCCGGTCTCAATGCCGATCGGGCGACGGAAATTATGAAAGCTGCTCAAGATGCACTCGGCGTGTAATCGGCCGGCGGCGTGGCCGCGGCTGACGCTCGCTTCCGGTTCTGAAGATACCGGGACACAATGATCTGGTGACAGGGCGTTGGCGGGGCCGTGAAGACGATGATTGCTTTTGCGTAAACATAGAAGTGGAGGCCCAAAGCCAATGAGTGACCGTGTGAGAGTATATGAACTGGCCCGCGAACTCGGCCTGACCAACAAGGAGCTCATGGCCCTGCTGGAAAATGAAGGCTGTGCCGTCCGGAGCCATTCGAGCACCCTCGAGGCCGATACTGCGGACTTAATTCGCGATTTGGTCATCGCCGAACGGCAAAAAGAGCAGCAGAAAAAGGCCGACAACAAGCCGCCGGCACCGCCGGCACCGCCGGTTCCGGTGGCGAAAACCGGCGCCGATAAGCCTGTGGCCAAGCCCGCGGCTAAGCCTGTTGAGAAGGCTGTGATTGACAAAGATGCGGCAGGTAAAAAAGCCCATGTTGCCGTTCCCCCGAGAAAAGTTGACGCGGACGCCACGGATGAGTCTGGGGACGACGAGGAGGCCGCCGCTGTCGTCGAGGAAGCCGGCGCCAAGGAATTGCATTTGAAGGCGCCGATTACGGTGCGTGATCTTGCCGAAGGCCTGGGGAAGAAGCCCAACGAGCTCATTGGTCTGTTGATGACCATGAACATCTTTGCGGCTATCAACCAGGTGCTTGATGTCGAGCTCGTGGAGAAGATTTGTGAGCGTCATGGTGTTGTCTTTGTGCGTGAGCGGCGGGAGAAGGGTCGCGATCGCGACAGGGGCGGCCAGCCTGGCCAGGAAAATCGGATTCCTCTGTCGGTGCGGCCGCACCGCAAAGTTGGCCGGCCGCCGGTGGTGGTTTTCATGGGCCACGTCGACCACGGCAAAACATCGTTGCAGGACTACATCCGCCATAGCCATGTGACGTCTGGCGAAGCTGGCGGCATTACACAGCACATTGGTGCGAGTGTGGCGACGGTTGGTGATCAGACCATCACCTTCCTTGATACGCCCGGCCATGAGGCTTTCACGGCCATGCGTGCGCGTGGCGCCAATGCGACGGATATCGCCGTGCTGGTGGTGGCCGCTGACGACGGCGTCATGCCTCAGACCGTCGAAGCCATCAACCACGCCAAGGCCGCCAATTTGCCGATTGTCGTGGCTATGAACAAAATGGACTTGCCGGCAGCCAATCCGGACAAAGTTTTGCTGGGGCTACAGCAGCACGGCATTACCCCGCGTGATTGGGGTGGTGAAACGGAAGTGCTACCGGTGTCGGCGCATACCGGTGTGGGCATCAACGAGCTGCTTGAACAGATTTTGCTTGAAGCGGAAATGCTGGAGCTCAATGCCGATCCCGACGCGCCGTTTGAAGGCTTGGTCATCGAAGCCCAGATGGAAACCGGCATGGGGCCGACGGCGCACGTCCTGGTGCGCAATGGCACGTTGAAACTCAATGACGCGGTTATCTGTGGTCAGTGCTATGGCCGGGTGCGCGCGCTAATAGACTCGCAGGGGCGGCGTGTGCAGAAGGCATCGCCCTCGATGCCGGTGAAAGTCATGGGCTTGTCTAGCGTGCCCAATGCTGGGGACAAGATACTTGCCTGCGCCAACGAGCGCGAAGCCCGGGTGCTGGCGGAAGAGGCTATGCAGGCCGCTCGCCAGGGCAATCTCAGTGTCGAACGCATGGTTACGCTTGACGACATGTTCAGCTTGTTGGCCAAGGAAGAGAAGCCCGAACTGCCGATCATCCTCAAAACCGATGTGCGTGGCAGTCTAGAGGCCATAACGGACTGCATTGCCAAGCTCAAATCTGACCGCATCAGTGCCCACATCCTCCACAGCGGCGTCGGCGAAATCAGTGAAAACGACGTGGTGTTGGCTGCGGCGTCGAAGGCGGTCATTCTTGGTTTCCATGTGCGCGTGATGCCTGGCGTGAACCGTTTTGCCAAACAGAAAGGCGTGGACGTTCGCCTGTATTCGATCATCTACGAGCTGCTCCAGGAAGTGGAGAAGGCCATGCGTGGCCGTCTGCAGCCCGATATCAAGGAAACGCCGTTGGGCGAGGCCGAGATCATTCAGGTCTTCGAGGTCAGCAAGGCCGGCAAGATCTGCGGTTCCCGCGTCAATTCCGGCGTGATGCGCGTGAATGCGAAGGCGAAAGTGTATCGCGACAAGGAACTGATCTACCACGGTCAGGTGCAGTCGTTGAAGCGCTACAAGGATGACGTGCGCGAGGTGCACGCCGGTTTGGAATGTGGTATTCGTTTGGACAATTTTGAGGACTTCGAGGTCGGCGACAAGATTGAGCTGTTCGAGGTTGTTGAAATCGCTCCTGAGTTATAAGATTGCTGTGAACACAGGGGTGTTGTAGTGGCTGTAGATCGGTTAAAGCGAGTGAATGAGTTGTTGCGTCGGGAATTGGGCCAGGTCTTCGAGGTGCTGGTCAGTCCTGAGATCAAGACCTTGGTGACAGTCACCGACGTGCGGATTGCGCCGGACCTGCGGGAGGCGCTGGTCTTTGTCAGCGTGTACGGTGACGAGCACGCTGGCAAGGCCGTGTTGACCTTTCTGGCCAAGAAGCGTGCGCACATCCAGCACGATTTGTCGCGCAAAGTGATCCTCAAGTACACACCGCGGTTGCATTTCAAACTGGACCAGACTGCCGCCAAGGCGGACCGGGTGATGTCCATCCTGGATACGCTGCAGGTCGACGAGAGTAAAGGCCCAGACCAAGAGTCCGAGGCGGCGGCTGACGAAACGCAGGCCTAAGGGATTGCCGCGCCGCGGTGTTTTTTCTCGCCGGTCGCCGCCGCCCATTACCGCCACTGCGGGGCGGGACGGTAGCCTGCGGCCATTTACTCACGTTGAGCCTCTTTGGAGGGCAAGGACTTCATGCCACGAAGGACCATGAACGAGATCGACGGCCTGTTGCTGGTCGACAAGCCGATGGACTGGACCAGCCACGACGTGGTGAATTGCATCCGGTCGCGTTTCAATTTGAGCAAGACGGGCCACTGTGGCACGCTTGATCCCATCGCCACTGGACTGCTGGTGCTTTTGCTGGGTCATGCGACCAAGCTCCAGGACCGCTTGATGAGCGAGGACAAGGTTTACACTGGCACGATGCGTCTTGGCGTGGAGACCGACTCCGAAGATCGCACTGGCGTGGTCACGGCCACGGCTGATGCCAGTGGCGTGACCCCGGAGCAGGTCCGGACCATCGCCGCGCGCTTCCTTGGCCCGCAGCAGCAGACCCCGCCCATGGTGTCAGCTATTAAAAAGGACGGCAAGCCGCTCTACAAGCTGGCGCGGAAGGGTGAGGTCATCGAACGCGAAAGCCGGCCCATTGTCATTCACGCGCTGGAGTTGTCGCGCATTGCCTTGCCTGACGTGGATTTTTGCGTCCATTGCAGCAAAGGCACTTATATTCGCACGCTTTGCGCCGATATGGGGCGCGCACTGGGCTGTGGTGCGCACATGCTGGAGCTGCGGCGCGAGAGCAGCGGTAGTTTCCAGGTGGCCGACGCCGTGAACATGGACGCCATCAAAAGCTGGGAGCTGCCCGAATTCGTGCAACATGTACAGCCGCTGGGTGATGTGATCGCCAAGTTGCTCGCTGACAAGGAGCACGCGTAGCGGTCGTCGCGCCACCGAGAGAAATCCAGTTCATCAGCCATGAATGACACGACCTGCAGAATAGTATCCTATCCCAGTGAGCTGGCGGCGGCCTGCCCGCGTATCGCGGTGGCCATTGGCGTTTTTGACGGTGTGCACATCGGCCATCAAGCCATTTTGGGCGAACTGCGGCGATTGGCTGTGGACAGCGCCGCCGTGCCGGTGGTGCTCTTTTTTGATCCCCATCCCCGCGCGGTACTGACGCCTGAGCAGGCGCCGCCGCGGCTCAGCTCGTTGGACACGAAGGTCCGTCTGCTTCAGGATCTTGGCCTGCGGCACTTGGTGTGTTTTCCGTTTACGCGCGAGCTTGCCGAGTTGTCGCCGGCGGAGTTTCTTGAGCGTTATTTTTTCATCCCGGGTCTGACGGTGACGGCTTTTTGTGTGGGTCAGAACTGGCGTTTTGGTAAAGGTAACAGCGGCAACGGCGCGTTGCTGGCGGAGTTGGGGCGGGCGCGTGACGTGGCCACCAGCGTGGTGCCGTCGGTGCGCTATGGCAGCGACGTGGTCAGCAGTACGCGCATCCGCCAGGCCGTCGCCGCCGGCGAGCTGGATTTGGCCCGGGCCATGCTGGGGCGGCCATACAGCATCAATGGCGTGGTTAGCCATGGCCGTGGCGTTGGTGGCAAGGTGCTCAAATGTCCGACGGCCAACATAGTCGATCATGGCCTGCTGTTGCCGCCCTTCGGCATCTACGCGGCGCGTGGGCGCGTCGGCCAGCGGCTGCTGGACGGCGTGGTCTATATTGGCGATGCTCCGACCATCCGGCACGACGGCAACCCCGAAGTGATCGTCGAACTGCACCTGTTTTCCTTCGCCGCGGATTTGTATGGCAAGCAAATCGAGGTACTGTTTTATCGTTTTCTGCGGCCGAGTATGATCTTTGCGGACACGGAATCGCTGTCGGCACAGATCCAACGGGACATCAAGGCCGCGCGCCTAGCCCTGCTCGACGAGTGAGCGCGATGGACTGCGGCGCAGTGAGCAAGGTTTCGCGGTATACGGCGTTGGGTAAAGCCACGGCGTTACGACGAAAGGCCTGGTCATGGATAGCGTCCTGAAACGATCTGGGATTGTCGGTGGGCGGCAGCGTCGCGGTTTTCGCGGGTGTCTTTTCTGGGGTTGCGCTGGCGTTTGTCTGCTCGTGGGGGTGATTATGGGCTTGCTGCTACTGGCGACACTGGCGTTGCCCACTGCGAGTGGCGGCAAAGACGACTCGCAGCTTCGTGCTGTCGTTGACTTGGCGGGGGCGTTGCGGCCCTGGTCGGGCGTTACCGGTGATAGCTCATCTGAGGCTTTGGCGGCCTATCGTGCCGCCTATGGCATACAGATTCCGGCGGCGTGCGTACATCGCGCGGGTCTGTGTGACATTGGCTCTTGGCGCATTGCGGTGCAGCGTTTCACGCCGCCCCGGCCGCGCGCGCGGGTGCTGCTGATCCATGGCTACTTGGACCACGCGGCAGTCTGGCGCTACGTGGTCGCGGCGCTGCTGGCGAAAGACTGCGAGGTTGTCCTCTGTGACTTGCCTGGGCACGGCCTGTCCTCCGGCCAGCGCGCCGCCATTGATGACTTCGTCGAGTACCGCCGGGTTATCCGCGCGGTGCTGGAGTTCTGCCAGGACGAGTGTGAGCCGCCCTTGCCGCTGAGCGCTGTCGGCCACAGCACGGGCGCTGGTGTGCTGGCGGACCTCCTCCTGGGCGGGCCGGGCGCGCCGGCCCTGCCGGAGCTCGCGCATGTGGTCCTGCTGGCGCCCCTGTGCCGTTCGGCGCACTGGGAGCTCGGGCAATGGGGGGCGAAAGTGGCGGGGCGCTTCGTCGACAGCTTGCCGCGGCGCTATGTGGACAATTCGTCCCTGTCGGGCTACGCCGAGTGGGTGCGCCGCGATCCGCTGCAGTACGGCCAGCTGCCCTTGTGCTGGCCATTGGCCATGGGGCGATGGTATGACGATCTGCACCAGCGCGACCCAGCACCCGCCAGCCTGCACCCGCTGCTTATCCAGGGCGATGCCGACAGCGTGGTGGACTGGGAATACAACCTGCCGTTCTTCATGGGAAAATTCCCTGGTCTGGAGACACGCATGGTGTCGGGCGCCAAACACCAGCTGATGAATGAGCAGGACGCATTGCGCGCAGACGTCATCGCGGCCCTGTTGGCGCAACTGGCGCGGTGAAGAAGGCTACGGCATGGGCTGGCTGGTTAGCGGCAGCACTTGACGGTGCCAATACGTCTTGTTCAGGTCACTGCCGTTGCCGGTTCAAGGCAGCGAATGCGTGACAGTTCAACGCTGAGTTCATCTCGCGCGGCAGCCAGGTCGTAGCTTTGCTGCAGATTCATCCAGAAGTCCGGTGAGGTTCCGAAGAAACGCGCCAGTCGCAAAGCCGTGTCGGCGCTGATGCCTCGTCGACCACGAACTATTTCGTTGATGCGGTGGCATGGCACCCGTAATTCCATGGCCAGTCTGTTCTGACTTATAGCGAGCGGTTTGAGAAATTCCTCCAGTAGGATCTCTCCTGGGTGCGGATTGATGATGCTTATTATGTTCATGGCTTTCGCTCCTGGGTTTTAGTGGTAGTCGACGACCTCAACGTCTCTTGCCCCCTCTGGCGTCCAGACGAAACAAACTCGGTACTGATCATTGATGCGAATGGAACATTGGCCATGTCGTCGCCCAGTCAGCGCCTCAAGCCGGTTTCCCGGTGGTGAGTGTAGATCAGCAAGCGTGACCGCCGCATCAAGCATGCGGAGTTTCCGCATCGCGCAACGGGCAATGCATGCAAAGGGGCCAGGTTGCCTGCCGTCGCTCATCCAGAATATTTCACTGGCCTTATTCCGGAAACTCAGTATCACGCGCGCCCTCCTGATTCCAAGACCATCATCTATAAGATTTGACCATATTGGTTAAATTCAAGTTGTCATGCTCTGCGGGAGTGAAAAAAAAGTCTTTTTTCGGTAATGTGCGAAATCTTGTGATAGAATGAGAGACTTGACACAGTAGTTCCGAACCCTTTGTCTGCGCCGTGGGCGCTATCCCTGGGCTTGGTATGCGTCGCGCGCCCGTCTCCCGGCCGTGGTGCGGGCGTCCCGCCCGCACCGTCGCCTGGGATCATGACCTTACCCGACCTCCAAACAGCCACACGCAAACGTGCCCGCCGCAGCAATCAATGAGTTCCATTGCCTCTTTGGCCCCAGTCAGCTGCGCCGACTGGGGCCAAAGAGGCCGAGGAACACGGACCAATATGGCGCGCCACCCAGGGCGGCGCGCGCCTTCGGCGCCGCTTGCCCTGGGCTGGTATGCGTCGCGCTTTCAGCGCTTCAGCCGCTTCGCGGCGGAAATGCGCGACGAGAAAAGGCTGCTTGGCTGAACAAGTGCCATGGATACCGTAAAGTGAAGAGCATCGGTTTCATGGGAGCAGGTTGGTGTAAAAAGTTTTCTCCATAAGAAGTGAATAGTTCTTATTTACACCTGGAGTCATTGGTTGGCAACTACAAGTGTTCATCACAAGATTAAGCACATTAACCATTTTTCCATGCATTTGCCAGGTCGTAGGGATTCACAAAAAAGGGCGCCCCGCGCTGCGGTCCGTTGGTGGGGCGGCAGCGCGGGGCTGGTGGGTTGCTGGCGTTACTAGCGCCGTAGTGTTTTAGGCGTAGATAGGACCGAGGAAGGCGCAGGCGCGGTAGTCATCGCCGGCGAAGCGGTCCCACATGGTTGGGCGGAAAATATCGTTGGCGGGCACGTTGTGCATATCGACGGGGATGCGCAGCATAGCGTTGAAGGTGATGAAGTCGGCGCCGATGAGGCCGAAGCTGTTGGCGTCGTGATTCGGGCCGATTTTGGACATGTACTCGTATGAGGTCATGTCGCGCGGGGCCCAGTAGGTTTCCGGCCAGGTGGCGTCAGTGACCTTGCTGATGTGGTTGGAGACCTTAGCGGGGAGATTGACGGTTTCGCCTTCGACGACCGAGCAGGTGAGCAGATCGCCGACCATGTTGTAGCGGTAGGCGGTCATGGGTACGTTGCCGGGGGTGGTGAAATGGCTGGAGAGGCCGTCGCCGGGGAAGTAGGTCAGGGCGGCATTCATGTAGGTTGTGCCGGCAATGGCCTTCTTGATCAGTTCCTTCTGGAGTTTTGGTGAGGCGCAGATGGCCTTCCAGGCGTCCTGGACGCTGGCTTTGGCGGGGTCGAGGCCGGCAATGGCGAAGATGTCCAGCGCGTAATCGAGGGCGCCGGCGCCGGAGTTGCGTTTGTCGATGATGCCGCGGGGGCAGACCTTGTCGACGTTGACGCCCGTGGCCTTTTTGATGGACGCTGGCGTCCAGTTGGTGCGGATGTCGGCGAAGAGCTGGGGCACGCCGCCGGTGAGGAGATTGGCGATGAGCATACCGACGCCGTTTTTGGAGTCATTTTCGGTGGCGACGACGCGTGAGCCGGTGAAGCCGTTCCAGTCGAAGGAGCTGTTGAGGAGCGACTCGGTGACGTCGAAGTTCGGGTTGTAATCGGTCCACTGGCGCTGGCCCTGGGTGCCGGCGGCGATGGCGTTGGTGCCCTGGGCGTATTCGACGTCGGCGGTGAAGCCGTATTTCTTGCCGTAGGCGGCGTCAGCCAGTTTGGGATTGCCGATCATGAGATCGCGGACAATGGTGGTCATCTTGATGCAGGTTTCGATGAGCTCGTCGTCGGACAGGCCGTTGCGGCGTTGTGCGGGCTTGTTGGTCATGGCCATTTTGAACTGCTTGAGGAATTTGACGCCTTTGGCGACTTCCTCGTGGTCGTAGAATTTCGACTGCATGCGGCCGGTGAGGATGCTCATATCGACGGACACCGTGCCCATGCCGAGGTAGTTCATCATGGTGTTGCGGCGGACATCGGAGCCGATGATGCCCATGGAAACGCCACCGACGGACAGGTAATTCTTGCCGCGCATGAAGGCGACGGCGGCGGCGCAGCGCGAGAAGCGCATGAGTTTGCCGGCGACAAAATCAGAGAGCGGGCCGTCTTCGTCTTCGAGGTCGGGCGAGTAGACGCAGAAGATGGGGTGTTTCTTTTCGTCCATGGCGGCGGTGAAGGCTTTGAGCCAGACGGCGCCGGGGCGGTCGGTCTGGTTGAGGCCGTAGGCGCACTGCTGCCATTCGCTGGAGCCGACGCCCATCATGGCGCCCATGAGCTCATCGGAGTAGGACCAGCTGCGGCCGATCCAGATATTGGCGCTGACGCCCTGGGTGGCGTAGTAGGCCTGGGCGCGCGCGGCACTGCGGGCGCCGTAGACGATTTCGGGGGCGACGACCACGCGGATGGGCTTGCCGTCGGGCTGGAAGACATTGTTGGTGAGCAGGTCATAGACCTTCTCGACCATGCCCCAAGTCTTGACAGTGTTGTCTTCGTAGGCGCCGCGGCGGCCGTCGGAGACGGGCGTCAGAGCGATGGTCGGGATTTGGCCGATGATGGTCTGGTCGGCGTCCTGGAAGGAACGGATGCTTTTGGCCAGGGCGCTGAAGTTCGGGCGGTCACTGCTGCGTGCCATGTCTTTTACCTCCAAATGAGTTGATGGGGTGGATCGGAATAGCTTTTTGGGGACGAAACGACAACATGGGTTTAACCATAGTGTCTGTTGTGCTTAAGGCAATGCCCAAACGGGCAAAAAACATCAGCATTGAGACCGGAGGGACGCCGGGGACCGAGGGTGCCGGTTGGCGGCTGCGCTGGGGCGAGGACTCACGACTCATAAGGCATGGTCCCATGGATTGGACCATTGGGACGCTTGGGACTGTGGGGAATGGTGTCTTGGACGCTAGGGACTGATTAGCCGACGCCGGTTATCCTGCGAGCGCCGCCGGCGCAGTCGGTAGATCAAAAAGAACATTTTTCAGAGTCCTTGGCGAAAGCCAGGCAAAGTTGTGCCTCTACGAGGCACGGATTCCGGGAGGGAGCCATTTCCCCAGGCTAAAGCCTGGGGTTAAGCATGGTTAAGCGCCTACGGCGCAATGTCGAGTTTTGCCAAACTCCAGGCCGCCGTCCCGGCGGCATTGAACCTGTGAGCGCCGCCGTCCCGGCGGCATTTTGCCACCGTTGTTGCTGTTGTCATGGCTCATGTGGCAGACTGGCATTTTTTTACGCGGAAAAGCATTTTTGTCCTGCGTCATTTTGGTCGTGTCGGGTATAGTATCACTTTCGTGGCGAGGACTGATGGGGCGGGGCAGACTTTTCAGGTACAACCCAAGGTCGTAACGATGAAGCGCATAGGTTTGATGGGCTGTGGCACCGTGGCGGATTACGGGCACATCCCGGTGATACTCAATACGCCAGGTCTGACCCTCCACGCAGTGTTTGATCCTGATCCCCAACGCCTCAGGTTTGTCCAGGAAAAATTTGGCCTGGCGAATACGTATCAGGACGAGGCGTCTTTTTTTGCCAGCGGGATCGACGCTGTGACGGTGACGTCGCCGGCGCCCTGCCATCTGGCGAACATTCGCGCGGCGAGTCGCGCGGGCAAGCATGTGCTTTGCGAGAAGCCTCTGGGCATGACGGAGGACGAGTGCCGGGAGATGATCGACTGCACGGCGCGGGCTGGGGTGATGCTGTTCACGGGTTTCGACTATCGCTTCAGCCCAGCCGCGTTGCAGATCCGCCAATGGCTGCGAGACGGCGCGATTGGTGACCTGCGTTCGCTACGTCTGATTTACATCTGGAATTGCCACGGCAAACGCCAGCGCAATGACCAGGGCCTGCTGGTGGAAAATGCCCGCCGGCAGGGACGGATGGACGAAGGCGGCCCGATGGTGGACTGCGGCGTGCATCAGATCGATCTGGCGCGATTTTGGACGGGCAGCGAGGTCCAGTCCTGGACGGCTGCCGGTGCCTGGGTGGACGAATATGACGCTCCGGATCATATGTATCTGCACATGCAGCACGACAGCGGCGCGCATAGCATGGTGGAGATCAGCTACTCCTACTGCCATACCTGCCAGCAGCCGGTGAATGTCTTTACCTACGACCTCATCGGCACGAAAGGCCTGATCCGTTACGACCGTAATGCGAAGATTCTGGACATGCGCAACCAGGACGGCGTGTTCACCATGCCTTTTGCGCCCGAAAAGAATTTTGCGGCGTTGTACGAGCATTTCCGGGATGCGTTGGCGCAGGGCGGTTCAGATGTCCTGCCCACGGGGCTGGATGGGCTGATGGCCGCCAAGATATCCCGCGAAGCCACGGATGCGCTGGTGGCGCAATGCCCTCGCGGCAGCAAGTGATGCTCACTCCGGTAGCGCTGGCAGCGCCGGCGAGGCGTGCTGGTGCCGCGCTGCGCAATTGGCTGGTCTGTGATGGCCTTTATCAAGTCGCCCTTGAACCGCATGGTGGTATGCGATGACAATTCAGGCATCCTCAATAGTGAAAAGTCGCCGCTGCGGCAATGGTTGTGGCTGCCGATGGCTGATTCTGTTAATGCTGGCTCTCGTCAGTCGCGGTGACGATGCTACCCAGGGCAGGCGCGAGCTTACGACCTTGCTGCTCAATAGCTACCATTACACCTATCTGTGGACGAAAGAGTTCATGGATGGCTTTCTCAGTCATCCCGGCACCTCGCCCGCGAATGCCCAGGTCGATCCGGTGTCGATGGATTATTTGCGGGCTCCCGATGGCGTGCAGCAGATTCGCGAGCGGGTGCTGACGGCCATCGGCAATGACCAGTACGACATTGTCGTTGGCATCAACACGCCGGCGCTGGACACGTTGGCTCAGCACGCCGACGAACTGCCGGCGCATGTCCAGTACATCTTTGGCGGTTTTTACGCTGACAGCGAGGCCTTGCGAGCGAAGCTGCCGCGCTCCACGGCGCTCTGGTTGGAGTTCCCGGTGGAGGAGAACATCGCCCTGGGCCTAAAGATGTACCCAAAAACAAAAAAGGTCGCCGTGATTACGCACAGTAATCGGACGGGCAAGCAGATACATCGGCGACTGCTGGCGGAGTTGCCTAGTGACGGCCCGGTGGAGTACGTCTTGTTGAACGGCGCCGACACGTCCACCGACGAAATGCTCGCCGTGCTCTACGGTATGCCCCAGCAGTCTTTCGTGGTGATTGCGGCCTGGCATGGCAGTAGCGATGGTGATTATGGCTACTACAGGAATGTCTATGAGCTGATGGTGCGAGTCAGCCAGGGGCCGGTATTTTCTTGTTCGTATATTGGCTGTGGACTCCTGGGCGGCGTGCAGGTGCCAGCGGCGGAATTCGGCAAGCGCATGGCGCAGCTGCTGGACAAGGTCCGGCTGGGCACTCTTGCCGAGCAGATCGTGCCGGAGCTCATGCCCTGCACCGTGCGTTTTGATTACGACGTGCTGCAGCGTTTTCCGCCGGCGCCAGGGAGTATTCCTGAAAGCGCCGAGATCGTCAATCGCCCCAAACGCTTTTTTGAGGAGTATCCGCATCTGGTGTTGGTGACTGTTCTGGCACTGGTCGCCCTGTCGGCATTTTTTCTGATGGTCGGCCTGTTCTTCATCAGCTACCTGCGTTTGCGGCAGTTGAAGCAGAGCATGTCGGCGCTGGCCAACAACCTCCGGACCACCCTGGAGTCCATTGGTGAGGCCGTGATTGTGACCGATCCGCATGGACGTATTACCATCTTCAACCGCAAGGCCGAGTCGCTCACCGGCTTTTCCCGTGACGAGGCTGTTGGGGCCATGCAGGGGCAAATCTACAAAACGACTGCGGAAAGCAGGTCGGTTGCCGAGGACGAGGGCGGCCAGGACCTCGGCCGGCATTACGTGCGGCTGCAGCAGAAGGACGGTAGCCCCCGGCATATTGCGGAGAACATCGCCATCATTCGTGACAAGGAATGGCATTTTCTGGGTAAGATCGTGGTATTTCGGGACATGACGCGCGAGTACCGCTACGAAGAACGGCTGCGGCTCAGTCACTCGTTGATGCGCAAGGCCGCGGAAATGGCCGGCCTGGGCTATTGCAGCGTCGATCTGGCCAGTGAGACGATCATCAAAGCGTCGGCGGAGCTGCCCTGCTGCTGGCCGGAGGAGGCCGGCCGGCCGGTGCCCGCGAAGCGCTGGCTGTCGGCGGCGGACTATCAGCATTTTCATCAGGCGATCGCCAGGATGCGCGAGGGGCGGCAGCACGACTGCAACTTGCCTTTCAGCTCCGACTATGGCGGTGCGCGGCGGCATTACCTCTTTGTGGCGCGAGAAGTCAGTGAGGACAACGGCAATGGCCATGACGGTCGTACGGCCTTCGCAGTCATCCAGGACGTCACGCAGCTGCGTTCGGCAGACGAAGAGAAGCGCAAGACGAATTTGATTCTGGACGTGATACTGGAGAACCTGCCGGCGTTGGTCTTTATCCGCGATGTGCATGACGATTACCGCAACATCCGGGTCAACAAGATGTACTGCGAGTTGCACCAGGCGTCGGAAGAACAGCTTCTGGGCAAGAACGTGTTTGAGCAGTATCCGCCAGAGGTTGCGCGGCGGCAGCGCGAGATGGACGAGTCGTGCCGGCGGGCGCCTGGGCGGGTCCAGCAGTGCATTGAGGAGCTGAAATTCCATGGCCGCGACTACGTCTTCAATACCCAGAAGATTGTGGTGAGCAGCGGCGAGCGAGAACTGCTAATCGGCATCAGCTTTGACATCACTGAACAGGAGCAGAACCGCCGTGACCTGTTGGAGACCAGCATGATGTTGCAGACGCTGCTGGACGAGATTCCGGTAGGCGTGGTGGTGAAGGACCCGGCCAATGATTTCCGTTACACCAGGTGGAATCGGCGCGCCGAGATGGACCTGGGACTCTCTGCGAGCGAGGCGGTTGGTCGTCGTTGCGACGAGGTGCCGTCGCTGCAGAGCGTGGCCAAGGCCTTGCGGGAGGAAGACGAACTGGTTTTTAGGGACAATATCAACCTGACCTCCCAGCACAGCGGCGAGTTCAACGACCAGAAACGTCATTTCACCATCTTCAAGAAGATGGTTCACCTTGCCGAGGGCAAGCGCGCGTTGCTATGTGTGTTTGTGGACGTGACGCAGCAGAAGGAAGATGAACAGGCTCTGCGGATGGCGATGGTCGCCGCCCAGAGCGCCGAACGCGCCAAGAGTTATTTCCTGGCGACCATGAGCCATGAGATCCGTACGCCGCTGAACACCATCATTGGCTTCTCGGAACTGCTGCAGGACAAGGATCTCGGTGCACAGGAGCGACAGGACTACGTCTGCTCCGTGAATCAGGCCGGTTGCGTCTTGCTCAATCTCATCAATGACATTCTAGACCTGTCGAAGATTGAGGCCGAACAGCTCGCATTGACGCCACAGCGTACTGATTTGCGCGCGCTATGCACGGAAATCCTGTCGGTTTTTCGGGCGCAAGCAGAGGCCAAGGAACTGGCGTTGACTCTGGCATATCACCCTGCCGCCGATTACTACCTGCTTGACCAGACCCATTTGCGGCAAATCCTCTTCAATCTGCTGGGCAATGCCTTGAAGTTCACCACGCGCGGCGGCATCACGCTCGACGTTGATTACGTGGCCGGAGCCAGGGATCTAGGCGAGTTGCGCCTGCAGGTCATTGACAGCGGCTGTGGCATACCCGAAGACAGCCAGGATAAGATCTTCCGGCCCTTTGTCCAGCTCATTCATCGCCTGGCGAAGGAGGCGACGCCGAATCGCCAGCACGGCACGGGCTTGGGCCTGGCCATCTCCCAACGGCTGGTGGAAAAGATGGGCGGCGCGCTGTCTCTGAGCAGTGTTGTAGATGAAGGCAGCACCTTCACAGTAACGCTGCGCGACGTCCGACGTCTGGAGGCACCCGCCACCGCTGACGGCGCCAACGCTGTTACCGACAAGCCAGCGGTAGCCGCACCGACGCACAACACGGCGCCGGCGCCCCGGGAGCTCAACCTGTTGCTGGTGGACGACGTGCCCATGAATCTGCAGGTGCTCAAGTCGATGTTGGGGCGGCTGGGCGTAAAGTGCCAGACCGCCGCGTCCGGCGCAGAAGCCCTCAGCGTCTTGTCTGAAGATCATTTTGACGGCGTGCTGACGGACCTGTGGATGCCGGAAATGAGCGGCGCGGACCTGTCGGCGCGCATCCGCCAGAATCCGGCCTTCAAGCAGCCGCTGATCATCGCCGTCACTGCCGATGTCGAGGCCGAACACAATTTTTACCTGGAATATTTTGATGACATCCTGCACAAGCCGGTGACACTGGCGAAATTGCGGGAATTGCTCGGGCGTCTTGGCGACTATCATCCGGGGGTGCCGTCAGAGTAAGAAGCATGAGGGCGTGGGTGGCGCCCTCAGTCAAATCAATGGTGGGTCATAGCATGCGCATTCTCTTCATGTCCGATGTCCACGGTTCGACGGATAGTCTTGAGCAGCTGCGGGGTCATGCCGAGCGGCTGCAGCCGGATTATTTCGTATTGCTTGGCGACGCCCTGTATCATGGTCCGCGCAACCCGCTGAGGACGGATTACAGTCCGCCGGCGGCCGTGGAGCTGCTCAATGCCTGGCAGGAGCGCATGATCGCCATTCGCGGTAACTGCGACAGCGAGGTGGATCAGATGCTGTTGAACTTTCCCATGATGGGCGACTACGCGCATTTGCTGGTGGGCGGCCAGCGCTTTTTCCTCACCCACGGCCATCTCTGGCAGCCGGAGCAACCGCCGCCGCTGAGTGCCGGCACCGTCTTCGCCTACGGCCATACGCATCTGCCGCACCTGGAGCGGCTGTCGTCGCGCCTGGTGGCCTTTAATCCCGGCTCGATATCCTTGCCCAAGGGCGGCAACCCGCCCAGCTTCGGTTTCTATGACCACGGCCGGCTCAGCATTCTCAATCTGCTCAGCGGCGACAGCATGGCCGATATGACGCTGGAGTGAAGACCGCGACTCCCGAGCTAGAGACGCAGGGGACGCAGGGGACGTATGGGCAGGGGACGCAGGGGACGTATGGGCAGGGGACGCAGGGGACGCAGGGGACGGAGGGGACGTGCCAATCAATAAATCCGCGTTAATCGGCGAAATCTGCGGATAAAAAAGGCCACGCCGCGCAGTTTGTGGCTGCGCGGCGTGGCGTTTCGGGTGAGTGTTACTCGTCCCCGGCAGGCTGTGGTTCCGGCCGACCGGGGCGTTCTTCCGGTGCTCTTAACCAAGCATTTCGCCGAATTTCTTGTAGAATTCGAGGCGGTTCTTGGCGTCTTCTTCGCACTGCTTGAAGAGGTCGTCCGCTTCGGCGCCGGCGGCGGTGTTCCGCAAGGAGCTGTAGCGGCGTTGGCCGGCGAGGAAGTCCTGGAAGCTGCCATCGGCTTCTTTGCTGTCCCAGCTGAAGCGTTTTTCGGCGGCAGCGGGGTTGAAGCGGTAGAGGGGCAGGTAGCCGCTTTCGACAGCCTTCTTCTGCTCATTCTGGTGGAACATCATGTTGATGCCGTGGTTGATGCAGGGCGAGTAGGCCATGATCAGCGACGGTCCCTTGTAGGTCTCGGCTTCGAGGAAGGCATTGATGGTCTGCTGGCGGTTGGCGCCCATGGACACACTGGCGGTGTAGACGTAGCCGTAGCTCATGGCCATGATGCCGAGGTTCTTTTTGCCGAAGCGCTTGCCGTTGGCGGCAAACTGGGCGACGGCGCCGATCTGGGTGGCCTTCGATGCCTGACCGCCGGTGTTGGAGTACACTTCGGTATCCAGCACCAGGATGTTGACATTGCGGCCGGAGGCGATCACGTGGTCAAGACCGCCAAAGCCGATGTCGTAGGCCCAGCCGTCACCACCGATGATCCACACCGACTTGTCAACAAAGTAGTCCGACAATTCGGCGGCTTTGGCGACGATCGGGCAGCTGCAGGAAGCGGCGGCGGCTTTGAGGACCGCAGCGGCTTTTTCCTGAGCGGCGAAGGCTTCGGGCGTGGCCTCGTTCCACAGTTCCAGGCATTTGCCGACGGCGTCCTTCATGTCGGCCGGGGCCTTGTCGGATTCCATGAGCAGCTTGGCGTTCATCATGAGCTGCTCGCGGTTGGTGTCGATGGCCATGCGCATGCCAAGACCGAATTCGGCGTTGTCTTCGAAGAGGCTGTTGGCCCAGGCGGGGCCGCGGCCGTTCTTGGCCTTGGTGTAGGGAATGGTCGGGAATGTGCCGCCGTAGATGGACGAGCAGCCCGTGGCGTTGGCCACGATCATGCGCTCGCCGAAGAGCTGGGTGACAAGCTTGACGTAGGGCGTCTCGCCGCAGCCGGCGCAGGCGCCAGAGAACTCAAACAGCGGTTTTCGGAACTGGCTGCCCTTGATGGAGTTAAGCTTGTTGTTGCCGAGAATGTTGTCCGTCGTGCTCTCAAAGAACGTGACGTTGTCGTTTTCGCCGGCTTCCCGGGCGGCCTCGAGGGTTGTCCAGGTCAGGGCCTTCTTGTCGTCTTCCTTGTTGGCCAGCGGGCAGGAGCTGACGCAGACGCCGCAGCCCTGGCAGTCTTCAGTGAAGACCTGTACCTTGAACTTCAGGGCCGGGTCAGCTTTGGGGCGGACATCAACGGCGTTGAAGCTCTTGGGCGCATTGGCCATTTCTGCGGTCGGGACCAGCTTGGCGCGAATGGCGGCGTGCGGGCAGACCATGCTGCAGATGTTGCACTGGATGCAGTTTTCGGCGTGCCACTTGGGAATGCGCGGAGCAATGCCGCGTTTCTCCAGACAGGCCGTGCCGGAGGGCAGCGTGCCGTCGTAGGACATCTTGGAGACGGGAATGCTGTCGCCCTGCTGATGCATGGTCGGGAGGATGACGGACTTGGCAAAGTCGTCGGCGTCCTTGTCCAGCAGCGGTGCGGGCACGTAGCAGTCGACGCCGTCGAGGGAGGCGGGGACTTTGACTTCTTCAAGGGCGGCTGCCGTGTTGTCCACGCAGACCCAGTTCTGCTTGACGATGTCCTCGCCCTTCTTCTTGAAGCGTTTTTCGATGGACTTCTTGATCATCTTGACGGCTTCGTCCTTGTCGATGACGCCGGAGATGATGAAGAAGGCGGTCTGCATGACGGAGTTGATGCGCTTGCCGAGGCCGGCCGCATTGGAGATCTTCATCGCGTCAATGTTATAGAAGCGGATTTTCTTCTTGAGGATCAGCTCCTGCATGTCCCGGGTGAGCTTGCTGAACACTTCGTCGTTGGCAAACTCGGAGTTTAGGAGGAACACACCGCCTTCTTTGAGGCCGGAGATCATGTCATAACGGCCAATGTAGGCTGGGTTGTGGCAGGCGACAAAATTCGGGTGAGTGATCAGGTAGGGCGAGGTGATGGGCTTCTTGCCAAAGCGCAGGTGGGACACGGTGACGCCGCCGGACTTCTTGGAGTCGTAGGAGAAATAGCCCTGGGCATACATGTCGGTGTTGTCACCGATGAGCTTGATGGAGTCTTTGTTGGCGCCGACGGTGCCGTCCGAGCCCAGGCCCCAGAAGGTGCAGCTGATGGTGCCCTTGGGTTCGCAGTCGAAGGCGGGGCCGACGGGGAGGGACTGATGCGTCACGTCGTCATTGATGCCGACGGTGAAGCTGTGGAAGGCCTTGCCGGAGAGGTGGTCAAAGACCGCCTTGGCCATCGGCGGGGTGAATTCCTTGGAGGACAGACCATAGCGGCCGCCAATGACTTTGATATCGCAGCGGTCGGCGTCCTTGATGGCGTTGACCACGTTGAGATAGAGGGGTTCGCCAGCCGAACCCGGCTCTTTGATGCGGTCGAGAACCGCAATCTGCTTGGTCGTTTTGGGCAGGGCCTTCAAGAAGGCCTCGTTGCAGAAGGGAAGGAAGAAGCGGACAACGATCATGCCGACCTTTTCGCCGTGGGCGTTCAGATAGTCCACCGCCAGGGACACGGTTTCGGCACCGGAACCCATGACGACGACGACCTTCTCGGCGTCGGGGGCGCCGACGTAGTCAAAGAGGTGATACTGACGGCCGGTGACGGCGGCCAGCTTGTCCATGTACTTCTGGACGAGCGCGGGCAGGGCGGCGTAGTGGGCGTTGGTGGTTTCGCGGCCCTGGAAATACACGTCGGGGTTCTGGGCAGCCACGTGGATCATCGGCTTTTCGGGGCGGAGGGAGCGGGCCCGGAAGCGCTCGACTAACTTCATGTCCACCAGGGACTTGAGAGTCTCGGTGTCGAGATTTTCGACTTTCTGGACTTCGTGGGACGTGCGGAAGCCGTCGAAGAAGTGTAGGAAGGGAATCTCGGCTTCGAGGGTGCTGAGGTGAGCCACGGCGGCCATGTCCAGGCATTCCTGGACGGAGCTGGCGGCGAGCATGGCGAAGCCGGTGCCGCGGCAGGCCATGACGTCCGAATGGTCACCAAAAATGGACAGGGACTGGGCGGCGAGGGTACGGGCCGAAACATGGAAGACGGTCGGCAGCATTTCGCCGGCGATCTTGTACATGTTGGGGATCATCAGCAGCAGGCCCTGGGAGGCCGTGTAGGTCGTGGTCATGGCCCCGGCAACCAGTGAGCCGTGAACAGCGCCAGCGGCGCCCGCTTCGGACTCCATTTCGACGATGTTCATCGGGCGGCCAAACATGTTCTTGACGCCCATGGCCGACCAGCTGTCGGCGAGTTCGCCCATGACGGATGAGGGGGTAATCGGGTAGATGGCGGCGACTTCGCTGAACGCGTAGGCGACCTGGGAGGCCGCGGTGTTGCCGTCGATGGTGACCATTTTAGCCATTTGTCATTCTCCTTGCTTCTACACTCTAACACACTGGAACCGAGACAAATCCGTCATGAAAAAAAACGACGCGTGCGCAGCGGCGACAGGGGCGCCATGGGCTCGCGGAAATTAGGAAAAAAGCAGGACGTAATGTAATTCCTATACCTATGTTTAGCAAGGACATTCCAGCGTAACCGCAATTACTTTGCAGCCCTGCAGACGGCGTGGACAGCGTGGACAGCGTGGACAGCGTGGACAGCGTGGACAGCGTGGACAGCGTGGACAGCGTGGACAGCAATCATCCTGGGAGCGCCGCCGTCCCGGCGGCTCTTTCTTTCGCCCGCCCGTTTCGCGGTCGTGGTGCGGGCGTCTCGCCCGCACCGGCGAGACGGCTCATTACACCGTCCTCGCCATCCCCGCCGAGTGGTAGTGCGCCCGTATCTCGATGGTTTTATTGGCGGCTGGTGTTATGTTAACGCGTTTTTTTCGCGGCCGTGAGTGCCGCTAAGTACTGTGTTTTTCAACATGTGTTAGTATCCAGGCCGTCCCCGCGTTGGGACCAGAAAGGACCAGCAGCAATGAAGAAGACGAAAGTCGGTATTGTCGGTTGCGGAATGATCAGCGACACGTATTTCAAGGCGTCGCAGAAGTTTAATATGATCGAAGTGGTCGCCTGTGCGGACATCATTCCTGCGCGCGCCGAGAAGAAGACCGAGCTTTATGGCGTGCCGAACATGACGAACGACGCGTTGTTTGCCATGCCCGAGATTGAGATCGTGATTAATCTGACGCCGCCGCAGGTGCATTCGAAGATTGCGACCGACACCTTGAATGCCGGCAAGCACGCCTACTCCGAGAAGCCCTTCGGCGTGGATTCTGACGACGCGGCGAAAGTGATTGCCTTGGGCAAGGCCAAGAATCTGCGCGTTGGTTGTGCGCCGGACACCTTCTTGGGCGCCGGTCAGCAGACGGCCCGCAAGATTCTGGACGACGGCTGGATCGGCAAGCCTTTGTGCGGCACGGCGATAGTGATGGGCCGCGGCCCGGAGAAATGGCCGCAGGCGCCGTTCTTCTACGACTACGGTGCGGGCCCGATGCTCGACCTCGGCCCCTACTACATGACCGCGCTGGTGAATCTCCTTGGCCCGGCCAAGAGCGTGACGGCGGTGACGACGAAGGGCTTTGACTTCCGGACCTATGGTCCCGAAGTTGCCGAGCAGTATCAGGACAAGTACAAGCCCTTTGACAAGTACCCCGTGACAGTGACGACGCATCTGACCGGCGTGGTCGAATTCGTCTGCGGCGCAGTGATCACGGTCGTCGCCAGCTTTGACGTCTACAAGCACGGCCATCGGCCGATCGAGATCTACGGCACCGAGGGCTCCATGCAGGTACCGGATCCCAACACCTTCGGCGGCCCGGTGACGGTATGCCGCAAGGGCCAGAAAGAATGGCAGGAAGTGCCGCTGAGCCATGTCTATGCGGATAACAGCCGCAGCATCGGCGCGGCCGACATGGCTATCGCCCTGCGCAACAACCGCCCGCATCGCGTCAATGGCGATCTGGCCAATCACGTCCTGGACATCATGCTGTCCTTTGACAAATCCAGCAAGGCCGGCCAGAAGATCGAACTGGGCACGACCTGCCAGCGCCCGAAAGCGCTGCCCCTGGGCCTGGAAGTCGGCGAACTCGACGACTAAGCTGCAGTAAGCGAATCGCCTCGGCGATGATAAATCAACACCTCCGGTTGGGCATGAGCCCGGTCGGGGGTGTTTGCGTAGAGGGGAACGACGGCCGTTGGGTGGCGGTGTTCAGAGAAAGACGTTCATCGTTCGTCTGGAGCCATTGTCGTTCAGTTCAGAACGGCTGTTCCTTGGCGCCGGCGGCGGGTTGGGCAAGGGCGTTGTCGAGATTGTCGAAGACGAGTTTGATGATGGGCACTTCGTCCTGCAAAGCTGTTGCGGGTATGTCGCTGAGGTGCAGCCATGGCGGTGACTGATACCAGGAGGGCACGACTTCGACGGCGCAGCGGACGGGCTGGTCGTTGTTGAGCAGGGTGGCTTCTTTGGGCATCACGCGCAGCGGGTTGAGGACCACGCCGCTGCTGTTGAGGCCCTTGGGGAAATGGACGTAGATAGTGTTGCCGCGGCGGGTGAGCATGCAGTCCGGATTGGCGCATAGTTGCGTCGCGGGCTGGCTGTCCTGGAAGGCCTCCTTGACGCGGTGGTACCAGCGGCCGATGCGGCGAAGGATGTCATGCGCGGCGGGGGGCAGGGCGCCGTCGGCCTGTGGGCCGACATTGAGCAGGTAGTTGCCGCCCATGCAGAGAATTTTGTCCATGGAGCGCATCAGAAAGAGCGGGGTGAAATAGTCCTCATTTTCGCGGAAGCCCCAGCTTTGGGCGCCGATGGACTGGCAGGCCTCGGTGGGGTTGGCGAATGCCTGGCCGTCGGGGACATGGCGTTCGGGGGTGCTGTAGTCGCCCGGGCCGAAGCCGCGATTGTTGATGACGATGCCGGGCTGCAAGCGGCGGAGCAGGGCGTTGAGATCGGGTATGATGATTTTCGGCGGAATGTCCCAAAAGAAGCCGGCGATTTTGCCGTAGTTGCTGCACAGTTCGGTGATTTGGGAGCGGACGTAGGCGACGTATTGGAGGAGGTCCGGCTGGTCGCCGGGATTGGGCTGTGGCAGCTGGTGGTCGCCGCCGAAATTGATGGCGTTGGGGTGGTGCCAGTCGGGGCAGGAGTAGTAGAGTTCGAGGGGAATGTGCCGGCGGTGGCACGCGTCGGCGAGCTTGGCGAGGACGTCCTGCCCGTAGGGGGTGTTCGTGATCTTGTAGTCGCTGTGGCGGGTGTCCCACATGCAGAAGCCGTCGTGGTGTTTGGTGGTGAAGCAGAGGTATTCCATGCCGGCTTCGGTGGCTAGGTCAAGCCAGGCGTCGGGATCGAAACCGACGGGGTTGAAGCGCCCGGCGCGCTCGACGTACTGCGCTTTGGGGATGCCCTTTCGCCACTGAATTTGCTCATGCCAGCCATCCAGGGCATAAATGCCCCAATGAATGAAGAGCCCGAAGCGTTTGTCGAAAAACCAGTCGCGGTCGTCATTGAAATGCGCTATCATCGGCGTGCTCCTGAGGTGATTATGAAAAAAAGTTGCGAATTGACGCGGCGGTCTTGAAAAGAAATGTGATTTTGTCTATACTTGCTCAAGTCGAGATTACTCGACCAGTGTTGTGCGATTCACAATAAAAAGGATGCGTCATATCATGAGACAAGACAAGCGCTTTACCCTGATTGAGTTGTTGGTCGTGATTGCGATCATCGCCATTCTGGCGGCCATGCTGTTGCCGGCGTTGGCGAAAGCGCGGGACAAGGCGCGGACCATCAGCTGCGTCAACAATATGAAGCAGATGGGGCTGGGCGGCAACATGTACACCCAGGATTATGACGGCTTTGTGCATTTTTCCTACAACTACCCGGGCTACATGCATTTTGCCGCGATTCTCAACACCTACTACGTCAACGACAAGAAGACCTTCGTTTGCCCGGCGGATACGGATGTGCGCATCGACACCGGCAATGGCTGGACGGGAAACGGCCGGAGCTACCTGACCAATTACAGCGTCCATCGGCCTGGCGATGCCTATGGCACGCCCAACCCGGGCGTGCTTGTTGGCGATGTCCAAGCACCCAGCGAGGCCTTTTCTATCCTGCCCAATTTTGACGAGAGTATCCGCAGCGCGAGTTTTACCGCCGGCGACGACACGGCCCAAGGCGCGAACCATGGCTTGCGCATGCGCCGGGTGGGCTACTTGCGGCACAAGCTGGGCTTCAATGTGCTCTACGTCGATGGCCATGTGCAGTTTATTGGCACTGGCCCCTACTTGGCTCTGCCATCGAACTCCAATCAGTGGAAGACGTGGTACTGACGTGGGCGCGCTGAGTTCTCCTTGGCGTCGCACGCCAAGTGCGGGTCAATCACGCCCGTCGCCGAGAAATTTTCTGGCGACGGGCGTGGCGTTTTTGAGCGGGGATTGTAGCGGTAGTGTGCGTGGGGCCTGCTGCATCGCGACGTGCACCGCGGCCGCTTATTGCTGGGTGCGGCGCCGTTTGCGCGTCAGCCGGCAGGTTGATAGTGGCAGGCGTAGGCGCTGAGGAAGCCTGGAAAGGCCTCCTGCAAGGCGTCGCGGATGGCCGGCGCGGCGGTAGGTTCGCAGAGTCCGTAGAGGGTCGGGCCGCTGCCGCTGACGTGGACGCCGGCGCAGCCCAGGCCGGCCATCTTCGCCGCGATGATGCCCAGCACGGGAAATTTGTCCAGCACGGCGTGTTCGAGGTCGTTGCCGCAGAGTGCGGCGACGGCGCGCCAGTCGTCACCCTGCAACGCGGCGATGAGCTCGTCAATTGGCGGGGCGGGCGGCGCCGCGACCTGTCGCCAGTGGCTGTAGGCCCAGGACGCCGGCACGGGAAAGCCCGGATTGGCCAAGATAATGCCCAGCGGCGTGCGGACGCTGATCCCGCGCAGTCTTTCGCCAATGCCCTCGGCAACGGCTGGCTGCGGGTCGAGGAAGAAGGGCACGTCGGCGCCAAGGCGGCAGGCCAGCTTCTGCAGGACGGCGTCAGGGGTGGCCGGTGCGAGCTGGCGCCGGAGTTCGAGCAGCACCGCTGCCGCGTCCGAACTGCCGCCGCCAAGACCAGCGGAAATTGGAATGCGCTTCTCCAGACTGATTGCCAGACTGGGCTCAATGCCGGCCTGCTTACAGAAGAGCTCGGCGGCCTTGACGCAGAGGTTGGCCTGGTTCGTCGGCAGCGACGGCTGCGAACAGCGCATGGCCAGGCCAGGCGTGTCACTGGGGGCGACGCAGACCTCGTCGCTGAGGTCGTGCAGCGGCAAAAACAGCGTCTGGATGTCGTGATAGCCATCCGCGCGTTTGCCGACGATTTTGAGGTACAGGTTGATTTTGGCGCAACAGAGCATGGCGTGTTCGGAGTTGTAGGGTGAGGGAACCGCTCGGCGCGTAATATAGTCCAAGGACCGCGTCGTGCCGGCTTCCTTGGCAGCCCTTGGCTGTGGCGGTAGATTAGGCCGCCGCGCGATTCTGACCACGGTGCTGTGAAAGTCCCGCCGCCGCAGGCACGCCGGTCATGCCCCGTGGCTTTGGTGTTTTGGATAATGAATTGGAGATACGATGAACATTTTTCTTTGGCTTATGGCGTTATTCGTTTTCTTTCCGGCTTTGGAGCTGGCGATATTTGTGCGTCTGGGCAATGCCCTCGGGGTCTTGCCGACGCTGCTGATTATCTTGGGTACGGGCATGCTTGGCGCCTATGTCGCTCGTCTGCAGGGTTTGCTGGCCTGGCGCGGCGTGCATGAGGCGCTGGTCCGCGGCGAAAATCCCTCTCTGCAAGTGCTGGATGGCCTGGGCATTCTGCTGGCGGGCATTGCGCTGATCATTCCGGGCTTCTTCTCCGACTGCGTCGGTCTGCTGTTGCTGTTGCGGCCAGTGCGGCTGCTATTCATGTCCTTTCTGCTGGGCCATGTCGTTACCCGACCGGGGCACGCGGGCCACTGGCAGCGGCGCGGCGCGCGGCCGGGCGCGCGCCGGGCCCCAGGTGCCGGTGGCGCAGGCGCGGCTGCCGACCCCATCGGCACTGCCCAGGGCGACCACGTCCCACCCGCCAGTGAAATGATTATCGACGTGACGCCCAAGGACAGCCGCCGTGAACCGTGAAGCACAGGACCATGTGGCCGCACCGCCGCTGCCTCCCGCTGCAGTCGACGAGCATTTCTTCGCGTGGAATGGCGTGGGCTTTCTCCTCCCCGTGAGCTGGGAACTGTCCTTCTGTGATCTGCAGCGCGGTGTGACCAGCGTCGCCCATGAGGACGACTGCGACCGGCGCCTGGAAGCCGAATGGCTCGTGCCCGATAGTGTGCCCGCGCAGGATAAGGTCCAGCAGCGCTTCCAGCAGCAGGCGCGGGCTATTGCCGAAAAAGCCACCGCCGTGCTGCCCATCGCTGGCATCGATGACGCCTGGACAGCCCACGAGTACCACCTCGGCGATGCAGCCGCCCAGCAGCCCCCCCGTGGCGCCGCCGCCGCCCAGCAGCCCCTCCGTGGCGGTGCAGCGGCCCAGCAGCCCCCCCGTGCTGGCGCCGCCGCAGCGGACCCGCAGCCCCTCCGTGGCGGCGGTGTAGCGGCAGTGTTGGTGATTGCTTACCGGCTGCCGCAAGGGCCTGGCGAGCCCATGGCGCTTTTCCGCCTGCATTTTCCGGCTGGCAGCCGCGAAGTGCCGGCGGTGGTCATGCGTTTGCTGTGCCGGTCGTTTCGTTGGTGGTCGGCGGGCGAGGCGCCCTGGCAGTTCTACGACGTGGCCTTCGCGTTGCGGCGCGATTTTCGCCTGGCGGCGACAGCCCTGCAGGCCGGCCGCAAGCTCCTGCAGTTTGAGTGGCGCCTGCGGCGCCTCTACGTCTGGCATTTTTCCCTGGCAGAACTGATGCTTGCCAAACAGAGCGTCGAGGCCTTCTGCGCTGATTTTCTGCGGCAGAGCAAGCTTCTGCCCGTGCCGCGTTGGACGCCAATGCCGGACGGCGGACTGACCTACCGCCGGCGGCGCCTGCATTTTTTCGGCCAGTTTGAGGAAATTGGCCGCTGCTGTTTCAAGTATTACGCGTGGTGCCATCACGACCCCGCCCGCAACCAGATCGCCCTGTGGGTCATGCATTACCGCTGCGCTGCCGACCTGCAGCAGCTCCCCGCCGCCATCCGCCCCGGATCGGGCCATTTCGCACCATAGGGGGATGCCCCACTGGCAAACGCCCATTTGCGATGTTTTTGCGGGAAATAGTCCCGCTCAGTATGGGCTCCTGTGTTATCCAGATTCATCGCTTTTGCCTGGCAAAGCCATCAGCCATAATCCTTGCGCAAATCCATGGCTGGTGCACCGCGTCATCGCTGTTGTCTCTATGCTTCTGGAGTAAATATCTCTGCTAAATTTTTCGCTTCGCAGGCGTAATTATGTAGCGAAGCTTCTTGCTATGGCAACGGAAGACATGTATCCTTTTCATGACACAGGCATCTCGTGCAATTACTTTTGTGCCGAAGTGGTGTGGTATGTGTGTGGGGAGTTTTTCCCTTCCCGTAAGGCGAATTTCTAAGGCTCTTTTTGTTTTTCAGAAAATACCGTTATTTGCGGCGTATTAATTTCCAAACTCAGTGAGGAGGCAAAGCATGGCTGAACAGGCGATTCCAGATGTGGTGTGGCACAAAGCGCAAATTGATGCCTACACGGCTATCAAGCCAATCTACGACAAGTATGCGGCCGCACTAGAACGCGTCTTTACGGTGGCCAAGTCGGTGTCAATTCCGGAGTGCATCGTGCAGGTGCGCGCCAAGGCCATGCCCAGTTTTGCGGAAAAATGTCTGCGCAAGTACGAGAAACACAAGGACCCCGTCAATGAGTTGAACGATCTTTGCGGGGCGCGGGTCATTGTGCATACCCTCGAACAGGTCAAAGCCGTGCGTGCCTTCGTGAGATGTAATTTTCTGATTCGTGAAGAAGATGAGAAGGGCCTGATTTTGGGTGAGGATAAGTTCGGCTATCGCGATTTGCATTTTTTAATCCTGCTTGACCCAGCACGCGCGGCGGCGATAGGCTTCACTGCTGACGAGATCAAGGTGATTGGCAGTCGGGTGGCAGAACTGCAAGTGCGCACAGTCGTGCAACATGCCTGGGCGGACATCTTGCACGACCGCATGTACAAGACCAAGCTCGTCTATCCACCGACTTTCAAACGGAAGGGATCGCTCCTCGCAGCAATTATGGAAGACGGCGATCGTCAATTCGATAGTCTTGCTGGCGATATTGACGGTATGCAGACCAATTTCACCGTGTATGCCAGCTGTCAAGAAGTCGACAAAGAGATCAAGATTCTCGAAGTCATTTACGAAAATGCCAATCAGGATAAGAAGTCGAGCGCGGCTTTGAATCTGGCAAAAGCGGCTTTGAATCTGGCAAAGGCGGCTTTGAATCTGGCAAAATTATACTCTGCCAAAGACCGCTATGAGGACGTCTGCACGACACTCAAGCCCCACCAGAATATTGAGGGTTCTTTGCGCTTCGAAATTCTTCTGGAACTGGGCTACGCGCTGTGTAAACAACATGCCGCACAACCGGCATCGCCAGACTACCAAGCGGGCCAAGACGCTCTGCTGGAGGTGATCGACGAGTGCCGTTGCGAGGTCTATGACAGTATTCCAAATTTGCGCAAACGCCAGAGTATGCTGGCCCGGGCACTGACCCGTTTGGGGTGGTCGTACCAGAACTGCCCGAACAACGCCGCCAAGGCACGCAGCTGCTATTGCCAAGCCCTTTGCGTGGAGCCAGGCAATCCGTACTACTTGGCCGAAGTGCTTGCCTATGAGATATTTTGCTCCGGCAAAGCCGACATGATCTCCACGATGGAGGCGACTATCCGCGAAGCCATCGCGACGTGCCGACAGCATGCCGCAAATGGCGTTGAGTTGCCATATGCTTACTTCACAGCCGGACGCCTGCAGCTTTTGCTCGGTTGCGATAAAGAAGGGCCCGAACGCGAGAAAGTGGCTTTGGATCATGACAAAGCGGCCGTGGTGGATTACGCGCATGGCTTGCGTCTCCTCAAAACGGGCGATATCTGCGTTCCCTCAGATCTGCTTGAGCAAGAGAAGGCCTGGATTCATCGCGTCGCGCACTCAAATACTCCCACACATGGGAAAAAGTGGGTGCTTGATCTGATTGATCTCTATGCTCGCAATGGTACCGCCGCAAAAAAGACTGCCGGCGAGACAAAACTAGCTGCTCCCGTCATGATTGTTGCGGGCAGTGCCGGGATTGGCATAACTTCCACTGACATCGAGCGGCTGACTGCGATTCTGGCCGATGCCGTTGCTGGCTGCCGGGGGTGCATACTCTCCGGTGGCACTTCGGTGGGAGTCCCCGGGGCTATCTCGCAAGCTGTTATGGAAGCATCCAGCAAAGGGCAAGTACCCGAGCTGGTCAGCTATCTGCCGCGCAGTCTGCCAACCGACCTCGAAGCCGATAAAAGGTATCGCATGGTGATCTGCGGTGAAAATGATTTCTCGCCGGCACAGCCGCTGCAATATTGGCGTGATATTCTCGCTAACGGAGTGGCCGCCAAAGAGGTCGTGGTCTTTGGTTATGGCGGTGGTATGATTGCCGCCGCCGAATATGCCATTGCCTTGATGCTGGGCGCAGAGGTCTATCTGGTGCGCGGGTCCGGTCGCGCTGCCGATGGCTTCTTGCAGATGGAGGCATTGATACCCAACCTCAAGGGCTTGCCAAATGACAAGAAGAGCATCCTGTTCTTGTTCCGCAGCGCTTCTCCAGCACCGGCTACTTTCACGTCCGAAGAGCTGGATAGAATGGCCCGCCAGATTCACGCGAATTACGTTGAGAAGAACGCAAAAAAAATACCTGAAAGCTTACGCCATTGGGATAGGCTGGACGATAACTACCGCCAGGCCAATATCGGACAGGCCCAAGAGATGGCCGAGATACTTCACAGACACAACTTTGCGGTGGTGCCCCAGTCATCTCCCGGAGTGGCATTGACGACCGATGACATGAAACAAAAAGACCTAAAAGAATTTGTCGAAAAAATGGCTGAACTTGAGCATGGACGCTGGAATGTCGATCGACTCAAGAAAGGCTGGCGACATGGAGAACGGGATAACGAACACAAAGTGCATGATTGCCTTGTGCCTTGGGATGTTTTGCCTGACCAGATACGCGAGTACGATCGTGAGGCGATTCGGAACTATCCAGGCATTCTCGCTAATGTCGGCATGAAGATTGTTAAATTAGGTGACTAGAAGACTGTGAAAGCATGAGGCTGCAGGCCAATGTCGCCGCACGGCAACCAGGAGCATGACAAGTATGGCTGCGGACTGCGTGCGAGACGCCCACCGAAACGGGTGTCATATGAGCCATACGGGGCCGCATGCAGCAGACAAAGAAATGAGGGAGCAATGGACCACGCCGATCCTTCTCAATCGGCATGGCTGGGAATGGCTGTGCGGGTAATCATCTGTGATGACCAGGGCCGGATGCTGCTGCTGAAACGGCCGCATGGCGGGCATTTTCCCGACCAGTGGGAATTCCCGGGCGGCAAAAGCGATCCCGGAGAAACGCCAGACATTTCTTGCGTGCGGGAAACACTCGAAGAAACAGGCTTGCAGATTCGACTTGACCGGCTGATTGGTGCCGTTGAGGGCCGCGTAAAAGGTCTGCGGACGATCAATCTTGCCATGGCCGGCAGTATCGTCGGTGGCGAGTGCAAGCTGAGCAGCGAACATGTCGACGCCTCCTGGTGTGAGCTCGACGAGGTCCGACGGCGTGATATTACCGATGTCACCCGGGACATACTTCGCCTCAGTGAACCCGTCAAGAAAGCAACCGAAGATGATTAACATCGAATCAAAGAAGGGCCTTTTGCAGCGATGGTTGGGTCTGCCATTGCTTGCTATCTTGGCGCTGCTGGCGACTGGAATGGGCATGTACGGTTTTGCCGAGTATTATGCCGACCGAAAGGAGGCGGTGACTGTTTCCAGTCTGCTCTATCAGAGCCTGCAGCTCTTTTCATTGGAGTCTGGAATGGTCGAAGGAATTGTCCCCTGGGAATTGCAATTTGCTCGTTTCTTTGCCCCCACCTTGACGTTTGTGACACTTGCCAAGGCCTTGCTGGTTTTTTTTCGGGAGGAAGTGCGCGATTACCGCCTGTCCCGGAGCAAGGAGCATATCGTCATCTGCGGAGCGGGCGAGAAAGCGGCCGCACTGATCCACGATTTTCTGGCAGCTCAGCGCCGGGTCGTGACGGTTGATTTGGCTGGTAAACCCTTAACCGGTGAACGCGGCGGCAGCGACGAGCTTTTCCAGCTTCACGGTGATGCTTCCTGCTTGGGCGTTCTCAAGCAGGCGCGGCTTGAATGGGCGGAGAGGGTATTTGTCACCACCGGCAACGATAGCACCAACATTGAGATTGCCGCGGGGATCTGCCATCTGCTCTCTCGCTCGGTCAAAGCCATGAAACGTCTCACCTGCCATATCCACCTGGTGGATCGCCAGACTGCCGAACTGTTCCGAAATCACTGCATCTTCAGTAACGCCAATGATTTTGTTGATATGCACATATTCAACCTCTATGACAACACGGCAAGGCTGTTTTGGCGCGAGCACCTGCTCGCCCGTGGGCCTATTGCTCCTGCTGACGGTCGTCGCCTGCGGCTGGTGATTTGCGGCCTCGGGCAGATGGGCGAGGCCGTGCTGTTGCGCGTGTTGCGTAGCGCTCACTATGCCAATGGCTCAATACCGGCAGTGACGATCGTCGATCGGGATGCTGGCCTCTGCCGCGAACGCCTGCTTGAACGCTATCCGGCGCTACTGGACCTGTGTGACCTGGATTTCGTCACCGCCGACCTGGGGCATCCCGAAACCGCGCGCAAACTGGCTTCGGTGTTGACGCGATCAAACGAAATTGCCTCTGCCGTATTCTGCCTTGATGACGACTACGCCAATTTTGCTGCCGCACTGCAGCTGTCGGCGCGTCTTGAGTCGACGGCTGCGCGCATCTATATCCGCCTGGCGCGGGCCGCTGGTCTGTGTGATTTGCTCCGGGCGGAGCAGTCCAATGCCACCCCCGCTAAAATCATTGATGGCTTCGGGCTTATCGACAACTGTAGTAGTAGTGATCTGGTGCTGACAGACGCCTTGAGCCGTGTCGCTCGTCTTCTTCATGAGGACTATGTGGCCAATCAGCGCCGCAGCAATCCCGGGGCGTCGACCCCTCCAATGAACCCATGGGAAAGCTTGGACGAATCCTTGCGCGACTCCAACCGCGAACAGGCCGAGCATGTCGAACTCAAATTACGCACGTTGGGCTATTCCAGTGTCGGGTCTGACGCCCGTCTGCCAGTATCGTTCACGGATGAGGAAGTTGAGCTGTTGGGGCGGATGGAGCATGCTCGCTGGTGCGCCGAACGCGAGCTGGCGGGCTGGACCTATGCGCCAGGAGAGAAGGATGTCGCCCACCGCACGTCACCCCACCTAGTGCCATGGGAACAGCTGCCAAACGCCATTCGGGACTACGACTTCAACTTTGTGAAATCCCTGCCACGTATTCTCTCCCAACAGCACGGCACCTGATGGGGCTTCCAGACGCCTAGGCGCCCTGCCACACCAACCTTGTCACGGACATATGGCATATCTTGAGGGGAGTTCGCGTGCCGCGTTGCGGGAGGATGAGTTTTGTCTTATTGCGCAACGACTTCAAAACTCCTCCGCGCAGCTGGGCAGGACCACCCGGACATGAAGAGGATTGAGGCGCTGCTAGAACCGGCGGAGTGACCATCTGCTTGCTGAGCCTGGACCGCCAGCGGCGTGAGGGCGCCGGTGCCGAAAGATGAATGCCGGAGAGTACATGTCGTGTAACTGAATCTGGGCGCCGGCGGAGTGATTGTCGGGCAACAGAATTGGTTGAAGGGGGCGGCGGTTCGCTGAGCCGCGGTCGCTCCAGGGTAATAACCTAGAGCGGGCTAAGCGTGTCGGTGACACGTGGCTGAGTCCGGGGAAAGAGGAAGTCCATGTTACAATGCCTGAAATGTCAACAGCGCCTCAGTGGCAAGCTCAAGACCTGTCCCCAGTGCGGGAGCGCTCTCCAGCTGCCATCGCGCGTGGGAAACTATGAGATAAGCGAATGCGTGGCGGACAGCCGGACGGCGTCCATCTTTCGTGCTTGCCGGGAAGGTACGGTGGAAGTCGTCTGTCTGCGTTTGTACGACGACGATGTCACGTTCACCCCGGAGCAGGCGCAAAGCCTGCGTGAGCGCATCGCCGCCCTGGGTGAATTGCCCGCCGACCGCTTCGTGCACACCATTGATTTTGGCTGTGACCAGACGACGGGCCGCTGGTTTCGCGTGACCCCCTGGCTGCCAAACGTCATGGCCTGGGGTGATCTCAAGAGCGAGGCCCTTTACCGGAACGACGAGCGCAAACGGCAATGGCTGAAACTGGCGCTCGACCTGGCTGAGTCCTTCGCTGAACTGCATCGCTTGGGAAGGGTAATCCCCGATTTCACCCTCGATGATTGCCTCCTCTATCGCAGCGATGAAGACCGCCTGCGCGTCCGCCTCGACGCCACCCTCGCGTCCTGCCTGGGCCCCGGCTCAGGGCGCGAAAAAGTGCGCGAACAGCATCCCGATTTCGCCCCCGGGCGGTCACTCTCCGAGCAGAGCGATATCTGGACCCTGGGCAGCATCCTGGTGGCCATGCTCAAGGGAACCTCGGCTATTGACGATTATGCCCGGGCGATGGACGAGATCAACGCCGAACGCCGGCCCGTTGCCGTCCATCCCGAACTCGGCGCCTTATTGCGCCAGATGGTGGATGTCGAGCCCGCCGAGCGGCCCCAAAGCATGGAACAGGTCGCCGAGTGCCTGCGCGGTTTGGGGCCGCACACTATCAGTGAATGGTGCGAGCTGGATCATCAGCGCAGGGGGCTCGGACGACGTATCTGGCTGGCCGCCGCCGTCGTCGTTCTTGTTGCGGTTGGCCTGACCACCTACCAGATCAGAAAAGTCCGCCGCGATACGGCAAATTGGCTTCAAGACGGCAAGTACTACGTCGACACGAACAGGGCGGAAACGGTCAAGCAGGTGCAGCTGGAAATCCAACGCGCCGATCCTGATCAGCGTGCCCAAGCCGTTCTGGAACGCTACGGTCGTTCCGTCGCTTTTGTCCTAGTCGAAGCATGGCTGGAACTCAATGGCCAAAAGAGAACTGTGCGCACCAGCATGGGAACGGCGTTTTTGGTCCACAGCGATGGGTATCTGCTGACGAATCGCCATGTCGTTGCTCCGTGGGTCAATAGTAAATTTGGAGAAGAACTGAACGAGGGGTTCGCCTTCGCGCGCCAAAAGGGTCTGAAATTCCGCTTCGGCGTCAATTACTGGCTATGGTTCAACGGCGATGAGGCTTTCCGGAATATCTCGGTTGCCGAGGGAGGCAATACGCAGCTCGCCGACCAGTTTCGCCTTGATACCGCATCCCGCAGTGCAGGAGAGAATCCGACATTGCGATTGGTCGGTGTTATGATCCCTCCAGATGAGATACCCGTGGCTATGAATTCCTTACACCAGAACGACGTGACCGTGCTGAAAGTCGATAAGCCGCCCATGGACGCCACTCCAATCCCGCTCAGCCTCGTGGTCCCTTCCCAGGGAAGCAGTCTGCTGGTATTGGGGTATTCGCAGGGACGTGATGCTATTCCCGGTACTCGCGCAGTTGCCCGGGCTTCGCGCGGCTCGGCTTCCGGCATCTTCGGGGACGCCATCGCCACTGATGCCGACATGCAGCCCGGAAACAGCGGCGGGCCGGTGTTCAATCTTGATGGCTTTGCAGTGGGTATTGCCTCTTCAGTGTTTGCTGAACAGGGGCATGCCGAAACCAGCATGGGACGCGTTTTGCCAATGGCCGTCGCCATGCCGTTTCTTGATGACATGCGAGCCGGCCGCCCAGCTTGGAACGGGCTGCCGCCTGAGGCATTTGAACCTGAACGGGCCGAAGCCCGCAAAGCCGCCGAAAATGGGCAGTGGGATAGAGCCCGCCGCCTCGCTTCCGTTGATGGCATAATGGGCAGCGACGTCGTCGCTTTGGAGGCGGCCATATACTGCATGGATCATGCGGGCTTTACTGCAGAAGGCCGGACAGCCCTTGAACACGCAGTGAGCATTTACCCGAACAATCCTTTCCCACAACTGCTCCTCTATTGGGATGCCTGGCGGCGCGGGCTGCCCGAAGCGCAGCGCCCTTGTCGCCAGCAACTGCTGGGCGCCGAATGGTGCTCACCCTTTGCACCCTATGGATTAGCAGCCCGCTCGCTGGACAATCCGGAAAACGCTGATCAGCAACTGCTGCTGGCGGAATCACCATCGGAGCTGGTTCTGCTGGCTTGGGCATGCGGCGCGGCAGCTGCCCGCAACGGCGACCGCGAACAGGCCGCCAGGCTCTTTGCCAAGGCGCTGGCGCATGTGTCAGACGAAGAGCAGGAGGCCCGGACGCTGATCACCGCCAGTCTCTGGTTCGAGTGCGGAAAACGCCCCGCAGACATCAGCAATTTTCCCGAATCGACTCCTCAACTTCAGCAATTCCAGGCCATTCAGGATGTCTTTGCAGAATTACTGAAAGGTAACTGGCTTGCTGCCGCAAAGGCCAGCGAAGAGTATTTCAAGGCAGCGCACCGCGAAAACGCCAACAGTCTGGGCGTCGGGCTTTTCCGCTGCCAATTGCATGGTCTCACCGGCAATGCCCTGGCCGAGAAACAAGCACTGGAGCAATTCCGTGACAGAATTAGCAATGACTGGTACAAACAGATTGCTGAAGTTCTTCTCGGCAACGCCGACAAACAGGCTGCCTTGGCGGCCGCCGCCGGCAAAGGCCCCGAGACAGTCACCCTGACGCTCGCTCTCGGCCTGCAAGCAGAGGCTCGCCAGGATAACGCCGCCGCCCTCGACTACTATCGCATAGCCCTCGAGACACCACTGATCACCTGGCTCGAATTCCAACTCGCCAAGACACGACAAAATGCACTGAATGAAAAAGAATAGAAACCTATAGTGGACCCCAAAAATTGGCCAAGGCCATACACGATGAAGACATTAACCGTTGTCCACCCCCAGGAGGTCCCCCAGATGAACAAGAAGAAGCGCCCTTTCACGCCCGAGTTCAAAGCCAAAGTAGCCTTGGCTATACTCAAATCCGCCCCCTGCGGGGTGGCTTCAATGTAGGGCTGCTCAGCCGCTCTGCTGCGGGATGCGGCCTGCGGCTTCGCAGGAGTGCAACAGCCCAGGGATAGCAATGCCACTATATCGGCAACGACCGTGCCGGCGGGTAAGACCGCCGGTGTCTTGAGCTTAGCGGTTGGTGTCGGATAGTGCCATGCCTAAAAAAACTCCGGGGTTTGGGGCAGAGCCCCAATCAAAGTCCGCATAGTCTATAAAAAACGAAGCCCAGAATTTCGTATTCACAGTAACCAGCACAATGTCGCGAAAGGTCGACGAGATGAAAACGCGAATAGTGCGATCTGGCATCATGGGGGGGGGACCCTTTCTTGCACCGTGTGCTCATGCCTTGTTAGAGGTAATTTTCGCGGACGATAATCTGGTTATGAGCATTTCAAGATGTTTTATTGCGTCTGAACGCGAAGCCGTTCCGGCTTCGCGTTTGATATCGTCAAAGTCTTGGTCGAATAATTTCACTGCCTTGATCACGGAAGGGCCGTGTCGGGTAAATACCGTTTTCTGGTAGTTTTGGCCGTAGAGAGGCACTACGGCATCCGCCAAAAACCAGTCTCCAACAATCACCAAACCAGTCTGTATCTCGCCTTTTGCGAAGACCACTTCAACATGGTCATCGGGCATCGATGAAAGCACATCTATAAGCGTCTTGATGCGGGTAATCGTGGCGTCTGCGCCGTGCGATTTCACTGCTTCCGGATCAATAATCAGGCGGCAACCGGCAGATCGTGCATGTCTTTCCATGATTTGGCGTTCATCCCGCAGCGATTGCCGCTCCTCCAGGGAACGTTCGTGCCCGTCTTCCCGGTCTTTCCAAACGGATGCACCAGGCCTTTTGTCAGGAATGCTGAAGGAGCCAAAGGCGCTTCGCTGTCTAATCATGCCGTACTGATTGAGTTTTTCAACATCACTGGCATACTCCACAAGTAGTCTGGTACGATCACTCAGGCTTTGTGCACACTGAAAGACGGAGTCGCCCGGTGAGGTTTTGGATGCTGCACGATATTCGATGTATTCGGGAGTCAGTTTGTCTTCTATTTCAGCGACAGTTTCTAATGTCAATGCTTGAAGTTGTGTAGCCAAACCATCTGGGAGGGAACCAAAAGCCAATGGGAAAATTGGTATGGAAAGGCCCATCGCATACCCGATCTCCTGGTGAACCCAAGGTCGGGATGCGGCCTCTTTTGTCAGTATGGGCATGAAGACATGCGCGTGGGCAATAAAACGCCGGATCTCATCAGAAAACTTGTCGCCCGGCTTTAAGTTCTGGTCAAAAAGAGGACTTGCGCCGATAGCGTGAAGACGATTGACTACAGCATCCATAAGCAACTGATCTTCAGCTGTATGCGTATAACTTACAAAGACTCGGTATTGATGGAGCATGTTATAACTATCCTTACCCCTGAAAACCGGGAAATCAGTAGAGCCACTTCATACTATCGCTACGGGAGAAAGGTAATACCTAGTCGTGAAATGTTAAAACGCCATTTTGTTGATATGTGGAGCAGTAAAGAGGCCCCCAAGTCAAGGGCAAACAGTCACGAATTATCACTTGCTCATGGATTCACGGGGGCATTGAACTGCGAAGCCACAGGCCGCATCTCCGCAGGAGAGTGGCTGAGCAGTCCTAAATAGAAGTCCGCCCTGCGGCGGAGTGGGTACACTCGTAGTCAAGATCCCTCATTGGTCAGTGGCCTTCACTTGGCATTTGCAAGGCGCGGCAGATTTGTCCGATCAGGGAGTGGTTGTGCAGGACATTGAGGTGATGTTCCACAAAGCGGCGGAGCATACGGTATTGCCGTCTGCCGATATCAGGGCAGTTCTTTTGCATGGTCAGCCGTTCATCGAAGCGGATGGCTTCTATGACTGCTCTGGACACGCCTGCTTCGTCGCCGATATCAGCCAGGGTGATGGCCTTGTACCATTGTAGATAGGAGACTTCGCACGGATCATGGTTGTCCTTGGGGCGCAAGCGCAGAACCTCATCGCGGTGCTTTTCGACATCCGGCCGATCTGGCGAGGCATCGCGAAGCCGCAACAGCAGGAGCAGTCGCAAATGCAGTTGCGCTACCCTGCCGATCCGGTAATTGGCATCCGTTTTGACGACCGTTGGAATATAGGCCTCGATTTTGCGCAAGGTATCTATGGTCTTGTCGAGATCGGCATCGTTGTGCGTTAGCAGCCATTTCCAAAGTTGCAAGCCGGACAACGCTTGGTAGGCTTTGAAGACCTGACATGCTTCTACCCCGGCGGGCGTTTTATCGGTGTCCTGAGCGGGGACTATGTCGCATGCCCGTTGCGTCATGGCTTGTCCCTTTTTGACGCCATCGATAGCGGGCACCATGTTGCATGCCCGTTGCGTCATGGCCAGTCCCCTTTCGGCGCCATCGATACTGGAATGTCACTCAGAAAGAGCTGATCCGTAGTTGAGAAGGTCCTCAAATCCCAGGCGGGATACTTTGTCCAGCCCGTCATAGATATCACAAGCCAGAGCGTATTGTTCGAAATCAAAGAGACGCCGCGCGATGCGGGCTGCTTCAGGAGGCAGTGACTTTGCGCGCAGACACAGGTGCCCGAGGGTGCGTGCGCCAAAGGCGCAATTCTCGTGTTCCGGGATGAGTTGCTCCAGAGGCCTACCTCCTGCTGCCAAATGCTCGGCCACCGTCAGCTGGTATGAATCAAGATCGGCAAGGGAATCTTGCTTGTGCAGTTCCGTGCCGGCATGAACCCCATCGTTGTACGACGGCTGGGGCGTAAATACGTTCTCAAGCAGCGCATGGACTGGACTGTCAGGAGTTCCGCGCTTGGCCCCTTCAAGTGCCGTTTGCAGTTTTGGAACAACATCTTCAACGGTTTCCCAATCCAACTCGTGCCCATCGTACTTGTAGAAGATGACCCGTGACAGCTTGATGTCAAAGGGCAAATCCGAGCCCTCCCGGCAGATCAGGACCGTGCCTTTCGGCGCGAGCACATGTCGGATGCCAAGTTCATAATAGACATTCGGGTTTTCGGAAGAGAGATCCGCCAACACGACGGCGCGGTCGCGTAATTCCTTGAACATGTCGGAGTGGATGATATGCGCGCCGGTCTGTTCATCGGCCCGGATGGGCTCCATGCCCGCCTGGCGGATAGCCCGCTTGATGATGACGCGATAGACCTTATCGAAATCGTAATTTCCGTGATTGCCATCCCTGATCGGCTTTATCCCGAATGGCATGATGACAAAACATTTGTCGCGTTCCTGCTCCTTCATGGGTACAGCTCTTCCTTCCTCAGTTTCTGCTGTTGTTATCTTCGGCTCATTACTACCGACACTACGCAATGACATGGCAGTCAAGCCGCTGCTGGCTGGCTTTGAGATAGGCAATTGATGACCTTAGTGCAAATACGTTAGGAGGCAAAAGACACGGCTAGCTTTCATGCTGGTGGTTTTCAGTTCAGGTGGTCTGCCGCGACGGTGGCGCGGGCGTAGTCGGCGCCGGAGCGACGAAGAAAATCCATGGCGTTTAGGTTGTCAATGTCCAGGAGGTTGCCAAATTGAGGATCGATGATTTCCTCCTGTTTGAAAAGCCGGTTGTAGCGCAGGTAGGTGAATAGCTTGTCAGGGATCAGTGAGCTTTGCTTGAGGTCGCCGATTTCGGAGTCGATGTGGTTACCGACGAGGCAGCGGCCCCAGAGGCGGCAGAGCAGGTCTTCGTGCGCGGTCACTGAGTCGAGGATCAGATTGAAGGCGAATTTGGCCTGTTCAAGCAGGTGCATGTCTTCCACGCTGGTGGGCATGGGGTACTTGCGGGTCATGCCGGTGCCGACCGAAACCAGCAGGAGTTGCTCCTCCCCGGCGGGAAAGTTCAGCCGGTATTCAGGCATGGTCGCAAAAAGGAAAGCAATCAGCGCCGGATTGCTGTAGGGCGAAACACAGCCGTCGATAAAATGGAAGTCCTGTTGCCCCAGGGCGAGTTTTACGGGTTCGAAGAAGGTCGGTGCGGCGGTGCTTGCCCGGACGATCTGCCACAGGGGCAGATTGAGATTGCAGTCGGGCAGTGCACGGTCGTTGTATTTGGTGGCGGGGTTGTTGCAGATTGGCCAGGAAGACCCCGTTGTGGCATTGCGCATGACGACCAGCAGCAGCGTTTTCAGGCGGGAGGTGCCGAGGGTGGCCGGGCAGCCATCGGCTTCGACGAGGGTGTTACGCAGGAAGGCGTCGAAAAGATCGCTGCGGAAACGGCTTTTATGGCGGCGGTGCCATTGGTTTGGCATGAAGATGTCCTTGGCCCGTTCTCGGTAGAGGGTGGCGATTTGGTCAATGGTCATTCCCCAGGAGATGCAGGTAGCAATGATTGCGCCGGTGCTGGTGCCAGCGATCAGATCGAAGTACTCGTGCAGGGGGACGCCGTGCTTCTTGGTGACTACGGTTTCGATTTCCCGGAGGATTTCGATGGCCAGCACACCGCGGATGCCCCCGCTGTCGATCGCCAGTATCCGCTTCATGGATTGTTCTTCCTCAATGAGTTGTCTGCTTTTGATCCGGCTCGCCTATCGCAAAGGGATGGTGTACTGCGGTTTTCCGCCGTCACCGGTGTCCGATATGGCATTGTAGAGAATGGTCAGCAGTGACAGAGTCGTCTTGGAGCGCATGTCGTCATTGTCAATCCAGTACCATTGTCCGCGGTAACGAGTGGCGCAGTAAGCATCGTTGGTCTGGGTACCGCAGTGAATTTTGAGGAAACGGCAGGACTTTGGGTTGGGAGCATCGCCCTGCATGGCGTTGTTATCATGCGCTGGGACTGCAGTGGAAAGATCATAGAGGGTTCCCAGCAGTGAGCGATAGATCAGGACGGTGTGGTCATCGGCGAGGTAGTGGTCACGGAAACGTTGGATAACGGCAGCGTCATGCTGGGTTGCAAAGCGGGTCAAGACAATGCCAGCCATGACCAGGGCATTTTGGCTGCGCTTTTCCTCGCTGTCCAATCCAATGATGGTGGGAGCACGCCTGGCTTTAAATGGGTCGCGATAATCAAAATCAGAAATGTCACCGATTTGCATCATGAGTGCGGCAAAGCGTTTACAGTCCATTTCGTCGGGGAAGGGCGCTGCGGCCAGCGGCCGGGAAGGGGAGGGCGTGCCCACAGGCAGACGTTCGGTGAACAGCTCCCAGATGTCGAAGAAGTCAAAGCCGGAGATGCCCAGGGTCATCATGGTTTCGAGCGGTATTGGCCGAGTCAGGTGCTGGGAGAACTCGATGCCCTGCAAGGGGCGGTAACTGATGGTGGGTTGCTGAGAATAGCCGAGTTGCGCGCCCGTCGAGCCTTGGCGGTTGCGCACGTCGGTTGGGGTGGCTCGGGTGAAGTTGAAGCTGGCGGAGGCTCCGCTCGAAAGGTTCTCGCTGGCGGCGATATTGACGACGGACATGAACGCTGGCGAGGCGCGGAAGCGCAAGCGCACAATATTGTTCAGCAGTTGCTGGTCGGTCGCCTGAGCGACGGCTTCGTTGAAGCCCGGTAGATCCCGTTCTATGCTTTTCGTGCCGATGTGTGTACAGCCTGTCGCGATTAACAGTCCTGCCAGCAAAGCCAGTATGCATCCCTTCATTGCCCAACTCCCTGTTGATTGCTGTCGTGAGAAAGATCACCTGTTTTGAACGCGAAGCTGCACTTCGGCGCCCGGCTTGAAGAGCGGGGTGAAGCCCACCCCGATACTCAATATGCAACCGATTGATGCTGAAACGCTATCGGCCTGTTGCAGCCGTTGCCGACGGTAGCCGCAAACTTTACTGTGTCCAGATGCCGCCGTCAAGGCCTCTATTTCCACGGCGCTTATCCTTGGCAATCGGTCAGTGATTGATTCTTGTTGTCCCTGCAAGCTGGGGAGCCAAGCACGCCCTCGGCATCCCTGGCCGCAAATCGGCAGAAGCGCTGATAGCGCGACCGACGATAGCCATGGGTGGCGCGCCAAGGTTGTGGTCCCGGCTACTGTTGCGTCTCTACGAGGCGCTGACTCTAGGTGACCTTCCTTCCCCAGGCTGAAGCATGGGGTTAAGCATGGTTAAGCGCCTACGGCGCAAAAACATCGCCAGCGAATGACGGCGGTTTTCGGCTCGGATCGGACGAATCACGTCGTCAGATCGGCCAAGTTCGGCCCAGAGGGCCGCACCATGCGTAACCCCGGGTGAGGCGCCCAGAGGGCGACGCAACCCGGGGGAGGACGACAACGTAGGATTGCGCTTGGAGGGCGCTACATTGGCCTGGTCTGGCACGTCGAGTCACACCGCGCCGGAGAGTGAAATTACTGGCAGTCAGTATCAATCACTGACCGATTGCTATCCTTGGGGCGTCACGCCTAACTCTGATTCACTGTGATGCCCGGGGGGCGCTCGCTAGTCCAGACCAGACGAGCTCAGCAAGTATCCAAGCCTCACTCTGGCGAGACGGGCGGGGACGTGCTATGCAAATGTGGCGCCCACCGCGCGCTGTTGTTTGTGTTGTCGATCCCCTGGGGTGCAGCGCCCAGCCGGGTACCGAACCCGCCCATGGTTATGCATGGAACGGCCCACATCGTGGACAAACGCCGTGCCAGCGGCCATCATCTTGGGCGCTGCCGTCCCAGGGCGCGTCCAAGAGTCCCCGGAGTCAGCCAACCGGTCCTCGAAGCCCAAGAGGTACCCAATCAGTCCAAGGCGTTCCATGCGTCATTCCCCACGGTCCCAGGCGTCTCCAGAAACCGGTGGGTATCAATGAGTGAGGGATTACTCTGATAGGCCCCGCTTGCTGCCTTCACCATCGGGCCTTACTCTTTTCCCGGAGCATTGCCTCAATTCTCTTCATATCCGGGTGGTCGTGGCCGGCATCACGAAGGAGCATGAAGTCGCTGCGCGCCTCGTCGTTCCACTCACGCCCGTCAAGAAAGGAGGTCCTGGCGTACTTCTCGTAGATGGCCTTGGCCTTCTCGAACTGGCCGTTGAACAAGTATGCGTGGGCGAGATTCAGGCGGGCCGGGCAAGCTTTGTCGTGGCCGAGAAGGGCGACGGCTTGCTCGCCATCAGGTAAGGCTGCAGCGAAGCGTCCCGCCAGTAGCCTATACCAAGTAAGTCGGGGCAGCACATCATCGGCAAGAAGCTGAATGTGACCAGGGCGGTCAGTCAACTGCCTATTGACAAGGGCGACAAGCTGCGCAGACCATCCAGCAGCCGCAGGGTAATCCTTGCCACGAAACGAGAGTTCTGACAATTGAGAAAGGATTAGCAACCTCCAGCGGCCCCCGTCTAGTGTGGTGTCGGACACGGCGACCAGTGCCTCCATATACAGAGTCCGCGCATCTGCTTGGTAGTCGTTTCGAGCGGCCTGAGCGGCAGCGCAGCAGAGGGCATGGACCAGTTCGATCCGAGAGCGTTTGCCGGCGGCGACTTCAGTGCGAATCGCAGCCAAGTCAAAGACGGGTTGCTTCCATATTAGCGCCAGCATCGCGTTATGTCCCCTGTCCGCGGCCAACCAAGCTGCTGTCCGACCGGCGATATCCGGGGTGTCCGCAGGCACGCCTACCTCGATGGCCAAGGCGACCTCGGACAAATCGCCCTGCCGGGCGGCTTCGATCATTCTATCTGGATGCGCTAGAAGATACTCACGCACGGTCTGGTCGTGAAAGGGGGAGATTGGGCGGTCCAGGGGGGCGTTGACAACCCAGCGGACCAATCCTCCCATCACTGGGTTGTCGGTATGATGTAAAAGCTCATTCCTTAACCGCACCCGTTCCTCTCCAGGCACTGCCTGCAACAGGCCGGTGTCAGAATCTAGGCGAAAGCCTGCGACGAGGGCAGCCAACTGGCCGATGAGTTTCACTTCATCCGGCCCCAGCTTCAGGGGGATAGGGGGAAACGGCCATAGCTTCGCGGAGCCCTCGTCCGATACCGTAAGCAACCAGTGCCCGTCCGGGCTGAATTCGGCACTCCGGACTGCATCTTGATGTTGCATGGGGTTGCTGACGGGCTTGCCGGTCGCCGCATCCCAGACCTGCGCAGAAAGGTCGCTCGACCAAGTCAGAACCCAATTGCTATCGGCACTGAAGCTTGCACCGTAGATGTCACCATCATGTTGCATGGGCGCGCTAACCGGCTTGCCGGTCCTCGCCTCCCAGACTTGTGCCGTTTGATCGCTCGAACTGGTGAGGATTAGCTTGCCATCAGCAGTGAATCCCCCGATATTGCAACCGCCCTCGTGACGCATGAGTTCACTGACCGGCCTGCCCGTTGTTGCGTCCCAGACCCGTGCCGTCCAGTCCTCCGACGCTGTGGCGACCAGGCTGCCATCCGGGCTGAAAATGGCCTCGCAGATGAAATCATTGTGGCGCATCGGTTCGCAGACCGACTTGCCAGTCGCGGCATCCCATACCCGTGCTTCCCCATATTCCATCATTCCCTGCTTGGTAAGTACCCGGATACTGTCAGGGCTGAAGGCCGCAAAGCACATATTATGCTCTGGCCCAATCTCCTCGCCAACTGGCTTTCGGGTTGCCGCATCCCAAACTTGAACCTTGAGATTACCAAACTCGCCTGACTCCGTAACCACCCAGCGCTTGTCTGGACTGAAGGCTACCCCGTACACCTCACCCCTGTGTCGCATTGGTTCACCCACTGGGATGCCGGTCGCCGCATCCCACACTTGGGCCTCGCCCTCGCCGATGAGGTCCATTTCGCCCGACTCTGTAGCCCCCCAATTCGATGTTCCGGACGCTGTCACGACCCAGCGACTGTCTTGGTTGAATTGCGCGGAGTTAACGGTTGCCTTGTGAGATAGCGGTTGGCCTGCCGGTTTGCCTGTCGCCGCTTCCCAGACCTGAACTGTGTTGTCGTTCAACGCGGTGAGAACCCAGCGACCGTCGGGGCTGAAGACTGTGCGGAATAGGAATATCTCGGGCTTGTGTTGCATAGGCCGGCAGATGGGGCTTTCCGTCGCGACATCCCAAATCTGCACCGTGCTAACGTTCGATGTGACAAGCACCCGGCGGCCATCCGGACTGAAAGTCGCACGTTCAACACTCTCACCGGGAAATACCGGTCGGCTGACCGGCATCCCCGACCTTACTTCCCACACCCACACGCTGCCACCCGACGAAGTGGCTGCGCGACGGCCATCCGGACTGAAACTCGCGTCCCAGACGGCGCGATCATGCCGCATCGGTTCGCCAATGGGTTTGCCTGTGGCTGCCTCCCACACCTGTGCGCTCTTGTCATAACCGGCGGTGACGATCCAGTATCCGTCGGGAGTGAAGGCCGCTGAGCTGACCATCGCCTCGTGCCACATCGCCTCACCACTGAATGGCGCGCCAGTTAACATTTCCCATACCATCGCACACCCCTTTTCCCACGTCCCACGTCCTCCTGTTCGAGTGAAGCCAAACGCCCCCCTTGTGGTGAGAACAGAACCGCCCTCAGGACTGAATGTTGCAGACCGTATGTCGTCTTGGAGGTTGGGTTCAGCAACGAGCGTGCCAGTGCCAGTGTCCCAGACACACCATCCACCCGAGTGACCGCACAGGAGGGGGCCATTCACTTCGCCGAACACGGTAAGAACCCGGCGACCGTCGGGGCTGAATTGCGCACTGGCGACCTCATCGTTGTGGTGCAGAGGTTCGCCGAGGGGTTTACCCGTGGCCGCATCCCAGACCCGTGCAGCCTTGTCCCTGCAAGCAGTAACGATGCGCGTCCCGTCGGGGCTGAATTGCGCACAGTTAACCATGCCTTCGTGATGCATGGGGGTGCCAATAGCTTCACCCGTGGCCACATCCCAGACCCGCGCGGTTTTGTCCCAGCTCGCGGTGACAATGCGCGTACCGTCGCGACTGAATTGCGCAGTGGTGACGACATCTTCGTGATGCAGAGGCCCGCCAAGGGGATTACCCGTGTCCGCGTCCCAGACCCGCGCAGCCTTGTCCCCGCCCGCGCTGATGATGCGCGTGCCGTCAGGGCTGAATGCTACAGAGTTGACCGACTCGCCGTGCTGCATCATTGCGAGCAAGCGGGGACGGTCTTCCCGGACAACCAGAGAAACAAATCGGGCCTGGCTGGCCAAGTGATCCGGATTGTGGCTCAAAGCCCGGGCTACGTAGGCCAACGCAGCGTCAGACTGGTCACTCTCTAGCAGATCGCAGGCCTTCAGAAAATCAGACTGTGCGGCTTGCATCCTCGTCTTCTGCTCACTCTCAACGGCCTTTCCCTCAGCCTGTTTTGCCAGAGTCTCTGCGGTTAGGGCCCGATCCCGTTGCCTCTGCGCTTCGCGTTTCTGGGTCCAGGCGATGAACGCCAGCGTGCCGAACACAGCGAGGAGAACGGCTGCGACAATGGTCGCCACCAACCGCTTCCGGGCCTGCGCCCGTTCATGGCGGCGGTAGAGCTGGTCGAAATCAAGCTGGGCGATGCCTGCGAGGATCTTGAGGAATCCGCGCGCCTTGCCGTCGCCTTCCTTGCGCAGGTCGCCGGCGATGGGTTCGGCCGGATAGCGCAGCGCCGGAGGAAAGCACTCGTCCTGCTCATGTCCCCGTGCGGTTGCGTTGGGCTCGCCGTCGAGAATCAGAGCGAGGATGCGATTGCCCTTTCCCATTGCCTGGTAGTCTACGATTTCCTTGTTGACCCACTGGGACCGGGCGGCGTTTCTGGAGCACAGGACGACCAGAAAGCGGGATGCCTCAAGGGCCTTGCGGATTGCCTCGCCAAGATCCGCCGAACTGGCCAGTTCGTCACGGTCGCGGAAGATCGGGCGCAGGTTCTTCCCTAGAACCGCGCCGTCGAATAGCTCCTGGCCGCGGAACTCGGGGGGAATGGGATAGGTTTCGAGCCGTCGGTGCAGCCACTGCCCCACTCGCCGGTCCTTCGACGAGTAGGAGATGAACGCCCAGTAGCTCTTTGTCTTGCCGTTCTCCATCAGCGACGTTCCTCTTTGCCGGCGGCAATCCCAGGCGGGGCGACTGACGCACGGAGCATCTTATTGTCCTGGCTACTCACTTGGCATCCTCCGCAGGCTGGATCCCCAGCAACGCCTCGATCCTCTTCATGTCCGGGTGGTCTTGGCCCGCCTCGCGGAGGAGCTTGAAGTCGTTGCGCAACTCGTCGTTCCAAGTGCGGCCGTCCTCGAAGGCTGTGCCGAGATATTTTGTGTAGATGGCTTGGGCCTTCTCGAACTGCCCGTTGAAGAGATAGGCGTGGGCGAGGTTCATCAGCAGCGGCTCAGGTGTGTCGGGCGGCAGAAACGGCAAGCAGGCTTCGGCCGATATGATCGCGTCCGCTGGCTGCCCGGAGAGCGCCGCCGTCCAGGTCAGAGACACCGCCACGCGTGGCAGGAAACGTCCTCGGTCAGGATCAGTCTTGGGTAACGTCTCGACGGCGTTCCACGCTTGCTGCGCCGCCTGGAATGCCTGCTTGCAGTCGCCGGTGTTCATGAACATATGGGTGCTAATCAGCAGGCTGACGGCCCGATACAGCGCTACGTTCTCGTTGCTGATCTCGAAGTTAGTGCGTTCGCCACGCACGCTGGCCAACGCGTGGCGGTTGATCCTATGCCAGTCGCCGCAGGCACGTCCCTGCTCAAAGTGCTCCGCTGCTTGCTTGCCCAACCCCGCCTGCTTCGCTTCCATGCCAAGAAGGAAGTGAACACGGGCCTTCTCTGTCGCTTTCCAGTCGTTGCGGGTGGCAACGATATCGCCGTGCGGTTGGCCGAGATACAACGCTTTCAGCGCATCTCTCTCCGCCTGCGGTGCAACCGCTGCCCCGGCGTCCCATGACTCCGCCAGCCGCGCCCGTGCCGCTGCCGGGTCGATTCCTGCGGCCAGGGCGCAGATGGTCGCGAACCGTGCCGCGTCCGATCGGGTGAGCGTCATATCCGGGGTGGCGGTATGCGGGGAAAGCAGCGGATACAGTGCCATTAGGCCGGCACACGCCTCGGCGGAACGGCCGTCACTCATCAGGAGTGACATGGGCACCAGGTGAATGGCCCCATTGCCGGGATTGTCGAAGAGAAACGAGACCGCTTCGCGCATCGCGCCGTTGAGCGTCTCAACATTACCGTCCGCCTCCCACCATGCCTTGAGAAGCATCATCTTCCTGAGACTGTACTGCTGCAGCATCGCGTCGCTCATTCCCTGCGCTCGACCGGCCTTTGCGACCTCCGCGAATGTGCCCAGGGCATCCTTATACCGCCGAAGTTCCGCTTGCAGTTCCACGATCTCCATCAAGAAGGGAATTTGCCGTGGTTGCAGACGCTGGATTTGCCGGTAGAGGCGCAAGGCCAGTTCGACGTTGCCGCTCTCTCGTGCCGTCTTCGCTTGTTGCTGCAGATCGTAGGCGGACCAGATGCGAACCTCCGACCGCTGTTGTCGCGTGAACTCCAGGTCCCCCACACGGGACCAGCACTCGATCCGGTTGCCAAACGCCACTACCCATTCCTTAGGGGAGGTGCATAGCGCCGTCACCGGAACCCCCATGGCACGCGTGGAATAAGCGACTTTGCGCTCTACGAGATTCACGACGTGAAGAACTCCCTCTTCGTCACCGGTAACGACGGTTTGGTCTTCTCCTGGAAACTGGGCCAACCGGAACAACGGCGCATCGACTACCGGAACGGTGTGGTGCAGCGCCATCGTGGCCCGGTCGAGTACCGCCAGTTCACCGGAAGCCAGAGCCGCCAGAAGCGGCCCATCGGGGAGCACCAGCAGATCCCGCACCGTCCCGCAGGCGCGCAAAGACGCCTCTCCCAGAATCTTGCCTGCGTTTGTCTCCACGGCCACAATCACCCCGTCGTTGATCCGTCCCAGAGGCGAACTGCGCGCCACGTACATGCACACACCATCGGGCGTGAATGCGGAAGCGGTAACCGGCATCGAGCCCGGAATCTCGGCAACGACGGTTACGGTAGACTCGGTCATTCTCACAAGTCGTACCGTGTCACCGAAAGTCTGTGGCGCCATGAGCAACAGTCCCGCCGGACCTGCGCGTAGATGCCCCACGGTTCCTGGCAGTTTGCCGACCTCCTGTGTCTTCCCCTCGTGATAGAGGGCAACCGTGCCGTCCTTCAGCCCGATCACGGCACGGCCATCGGGCAGCACATCGCCGCACACCGTTGCGGTTGGCAGTCCCCATTCGGTCAGTTCTGCACGCATGCCTGTCATCCCTAGAAGGCTGGCCCAGCCTCGCACGTAGGGCCACTGCTCCAGGGTAATGCCAATGGAACGCGTCGCCATTCTTCGCGTCAGCGTGCCGCCCTGCGGATCCAGCCAGTTTGGCCGACCGCAGGCGAAAGCGCGCAACGAGTTATCCGCTTGCGCTGTCACACGCCAGACCAGATCGCTCGTCTGCTGTGTCTGGCGTACGGTTGACAGATCGACCCACTGGCCTTCCCCCAAACCGGCGGCGAGCAGGCGATGCGGCGCGGCGTACTGCACCGTCGCCAGTTTGCATGGAGCCTGGTACAGACACTGGGCCGTTCCCGAAGCCAGGTTCAGCTCTTCGATGCGGCCGCTGGCGCCGACATCGCTGGCGGCGTAGGCCAGACAGGTCTCGTCCGGGCTGAACGACAGCCGACCGAACAGGCTCTTGCCCGAGGCGAACTGCAAGAAGCGTTGCCCCTGTGCCAGGACGGCGACAACCATGCCATCGGTGGCGTACCAGGCCATATAGCGGCCCGACGCAGAGACAGCGATGCGTCCCGGCCGCTCCGTCGCCTGTCGCCAGACCTGCTGTCCGTCGGCGGTATCGTAGGCTGAGACATGTCCCGCATCCGCATTGAGCGCGGCATAGAGCCGGGTTCCGTCGCCGGACAGACTGACAAACACACTGCCCCGACTTTGCCCGCCGACGCTGATTTCGTGTTCCACCTTCAGCACACCGCCAGTGCGCACCGCCAGGAGCAAGGCCGTGCCGTCCTGTCGCCCGATTGCCAGCCGCCGGCCATCCTTCGTGACACTGAGCGAGGCACACTTGTTTCCCACCTCGTACACGCGCTTCAACGAGCAGAAGTCTGCGGAGACCGCAAAAACTGCTCCGGCTTCGCCCACTCCCCATATCTGCCCGTTATCTTCCCGCACCAGATCCAGCACGACACCGCTGCCATGCGCTAGGCGGCCGGTTTCCCGGCCATCCTCGAAGCGATACACGGTTGTGGTATCCGCCACGGCCAATTGATTTGGCGCCAGGACGCAGACATTGTCGCGGACCACATCCGGGATGGCGTAGGCGGGGTGTTCCGCGGGCAGCGCGCAGATGCTTTCCCAGTAGGCCAGGCGCGAGGCCAAGGACGGTGCCGTGTCGACCGCCGACTCCGCCAACTGTGCTGCCACCAAGGGTTCACGCCGCGCCAACGCCGCGCGTGAACTGCTCACATAGGAGGTCGCCAGGTTGTTGATGGCCCGGTTCTCCGCGGCGGTGGCGAGATCGCGTTGCCTTTGGGCTTCGTTTCGCTGGCGCCAGGCGTATGCGCCGCCGCCGATGGCGGCTATGGCCAGGAGCGCAAACACGGCCGCTAGCAACCCCGCGCGCCGGGCCCGCCGCCGCTCCTCCCGTCGGCAATGGTCGCCGATGACCTTGCGGTCCACCCCCAACAGGAAGGACACCACCCCGACAAACCCGTTCTCCCAACTATCCTTCTCCCGTTCGTCGGCATCCGGCAGCATCGTCGGCAGATTGCGGACAATGAGCCGGTCCTTCAACTCGGCCAACGCCGGCCCCAGGCAGCCATCGCCATCCTTGCCGTCCAGCGTGCCGCCCACCACCACCGGCAGCAAATGCCCCACGGCGTCCTGCCGCGCGGGATTGTTCAGAAAGTGCCGGATCTCCTGGTCAACGGGGCCGGATTGCGCCGCAGCCGGTGAGCACAGCACGATCAAGAAGCGCGAGGCGTCGATCGCCTGGTGGATGGTATCCCAGTAGTGCGCCCGCGTTACGTCGAGGTCCGTCTTGTCGCGATAGACCGGCCGGACATACTTCGGATGCCCCGGACGCAATTCATCCGAAACCAGCTTCACTGGAAAACGAAACCACTCCAGCCGGCTCTGCAGCCAGCGCGCCACCCGCTCGTCCTTGCGCGAGTAGCTGATGAAGGCGACGTATTTGTAGGGCTCGTGGACCATGGTGATCAAGCCTCCGTTATGGTCTTCTGGGCATCTACCACGAAGGGGGTCAGTTGCAGTGGTTTGCCGCAGGCGTCCAGCGGGCAGGCGAGCTGCTGGCCGAGCATCCCGGCGTTGACCGGGAAACGTTGGCCACACCAAGGACAGAGCGCCGTCAGGTGCTCGTCGCAGCGGTCTGGGGCACCTTGTTCGCCAAAGCGCCAGAGCCGGACGGCAGTGATCAGCGGCGGACCGGACGGCGGGAAGTTGACCAGCGTGAGGAAGTGCATCTGGCCGTCTTCTGTGCCGCAGACGATCCGACTGCCGTCAGGAGAGAAGGCGGTAGAGAACACTCTAGAGCCAGCGTGGTAGACCGCCAGGCATTGACCGGTGTCCAGATGCCAGACCCGCAGGGTCTTGTCCCAACTTCCCGAGATGGCGCGCCACCCGTCAGGGCTCACACTCACGCTATTGACATCGTCTTTGTGTCCTTCGAGCGTGCGCAGGCATTGGCCGGTGTCCAGATCCCAGACCCGCAGGGTCTTGTCCCAACTCTCCGAGACGGCGCGGTGCCCGTCGGGACTTATGCTCACGCTCCGGATCAAGTTCGTGTGTCCTTCGTTTATGTGCAGGCATTGGCCGGTTTCCAGGTCCCAAACCTGCAGGGCTCCGTTGCTATCCTTCGAGACAGCGCGCCGCCCATCGGGGTTCATGCTCACGCATAAGACCTGTTCTGTGTGTCCTTCGAGGGTCCGCAGGCAGGCACCAGTTTCCAGGTCCCAGACCCGCAGGGTCTTGTCCAAACTCCCCGAGACGGCGCGACGCCCGTCCGGGCTTAAGCTCACGCTAAAGAATTCGGCCGTGTGTCCTTCGATTATGTGCAGGCATTGGCCGGTTTCCAGGTCCCAAACCTGCAGGGTATTGTTCCAACCCATCCCCGAGGAGACGGCGCGCTGCCCGTCGGGACTCACACTCAAGCTATTGACGCCCGTGTGTCCCTCGATTGCGCGCAGGCATTGGCCGGTTTCCAGGTCCCATAGCCGGAGGCTCTTGTCCCAACTCCCCGAGACTGCGCGCCGCCCGTCGGGACTCACTCTCAAGCTCCGGACCAAGCGCGCGTGGCTCTCGAGGGTGCGCAGACACCGGTCGGTTTCTATATCCCAGACCCGGAGGGTCTCGTCGGAACTGCCCGAGACTGCGCGCCGCCCATCGGGGGTCACGCTTACGCTGCAGATCCAGCCCGCGTGTCCTTCGAGGGTGCGCAGGCATGCGCCAGTTTCCAAGTCCCAGACCCGCAGGGTCTCGTCCCAACTCCCCGAGACCGCGCGCCGCCCGTCGGGACTCATGCTCACATTCAAGCCACAGTCCGTGTGGCCTTCGAGGGTGTGCAGGCACGCGCCGGTCTCCAGGTCCCAGACCCGGACGGTCCTGTCAGAACTGCCCGAGACCGCGCGCCGCCCGTCGGGGCTCACGCTCACGCTCTCGACCCAGGAGCTGTGGCCTTCGAGCGTGCGCAGGCACGCGCCGGTCTCCAGGTCCCAGACCCGCAGGGTCTTGTCCCAACTGCCCGAGACGGCCCGCCGCCCGTCGGGGCTCACGCTCACACTGTTGACCCCGCTGGAGTGGCCTTCGAGTATGCGCAAGCATGCGCCGGTTTCCGTATCCCAGACCCGCAGGGTCGTGTCATGGCTGCCTGAGACGGCGCACCGCCCGTCGGATATCATGCTCACGCTCCGGATCAAGTTCGCGTGGCCTTCGAGTGTGTGCAGGCAGGCGCCGGTTTCCAGGTCCCAGACCCGCAGGGTCTTGTCGTTACTACCCGAAACGGCGCGTCGCCCGTCGGAGCTCACACTCACGCTGAAGACATATCTCTTGTAGCCTTCGAGTGTGCGCTGGCATTGGCCGGTTTCCAGGTCCCATACCCGCAGGGATTTATCGGAACTCCCCGAGACGGCGCGCCGCCCGTCGGGGCTTACAGTCACGCTATTGACCATCTCCGTGTGTCCTTCAAGCGTGCGCAGGCACTGCGTCCTGAGCGGGGCCACGGACGGCCGGGGCGAACGACGCAACCAGGGTTGCTCCCGTGAGGCAATCCTGGCTTCTGCTTCGGCAGAGACTGGACCGTCTGCGGAAAAATTGAAGGCAAGTGGCAACACCTCTTGAGGGTTCGAGACCAAGGAGCTGAGACGGGCATTCACAAAATTGGCGAAGTGCCGGAGCCGCGCGGCGCGCGGAGAGTGCTCCTCGGGGATATCATGCGGGGTAGCGTCCTGTAGTTCTGCGGGCAGCGGCGGATAGGGCGGTTCGGGGCGTGTCTCGCCGCGTTCTTTCGCGAACCACCAGTCGCAACGAATCACCGCATAGTCCCGCAACGCCTTGTTGTAGGCGATCATGGCGACGTCGCGGTTAGCGAACCATGAGTTTTCCTCGCGGAACTCGGGCAGTTCGGTCAGTGCAGCGTTGTTGTCGCCGACCAATTCATAGATCAAGCCGGCACGCGCCTTGGTTTCGACGCAGTCGAGGTCGCATAGCACATCCACCAGCGCGTCCCAGCGGTCGGCGTCCGGCGTCAGTTCAGCGACACGGTGAAGATGAAACGGCAGTTCGCTGGCCTTACGGGCATTGGCGGGATCGGACCGCTCCGGGGCGCGGGCTGACTGACCGTCCTCTCCCGCCGGCGGCAGGAACCACGGTTGCCCGCCAAACCAGCCGGCCATGGTCTCGTGCAGGGGCAGGCGGGAAGCGGCGTCCGGTAGACAATAGGTCTGCACGGCTTCACCGAAACTACGGTGATAGAACCCGAACAGGGACGCGCCCTGGTTGCGGCGCTCGGTAAGGTAGAAGGCGATGTCGCCGTGCAGCCTTACCCAGATGGCGACCGGCAGGGCCTTGATGCGCTCGGCTTCGGGTTTAACCCGTTCGGAGGGCGAGCGGACGATAACGTCGGCCATGACCACGGGATCGGCACCAAGCACAGCGATAACTTCGTCCTCCGCCAGTCCATGGCGGGCCACGACGAGATAGCCCAGCGCGCGCTTGACGATGACCTCGCCATGTTCCTCGCCCCGGGACAGCCGTTGCAGGACGGTGGCGAACAGGTCGGGCAGACCGGACAGTAGCGGGTCGGGCTTGTGCCATGCCGGCCAGCGGGTGGCTTCCTCGGCTGCCACGCGCAGCCAAAGGGCGTTGCCCTCGACGGCGAAGGCGTCGAGGATGGGTCGGCGCTGAGTGTCAGAACGGAGCGTCCGCCCAGCCGCAGTCAGCCAGCGGTCGAGCAATGTCGCGCCATCAGTCTGCGTGAGCGGGGCAAGCCGGACGGTTTGCGCGCCGGGCGCGAGGCGGGTGAGGTTGCGGAGGAGGATTTCGGATTGCGGCGATTGTGGTGAAGGGCGTGTTTCGGCGGGCAAGGCTGCGGATACGACGATGCGGACGTGGGGCGGGAGGTTCTGCGGCAGCCACGACAGTGAGGCGGCTAGGTTGGCGTCGCGAAACTGGTCGAGGGCGTCGAGGAAGAGCCGGATCGGGTGTTCCGCCGTCGCCCTGTCCAGCGCCTCGCGAAAGGCATTGGCCAGGGGATTAATCTCGCTCGGAATTTCTCGGTCGTCGAGTTCCTTCTCCTTGGGGGCGCGGGACGGTTCACCAACAGGAGGGACACTTCTTCCTTTTTCTTTGACCTGGCGGGGGTATAGTGCACGAATCCGGGCGACCAGATCGCGGAGCAGTTCGATCAGGTCGGACGATCCTGGCGTGACGCCGATGAAACGGGAGAGGACCTGGGGATGGTGATCTGCTTTTTGTGTTTCGCCCTTTGCTTCGCCTCGGCATTCCGCTATCGCCTGGGCCATGAGGGCGGACTTGCCGGAGCCGGCTGGACCGACGATGGCGAGCGGCTGGTTCGGGCCGGAAGCGAGATATTCGCGAATCCGGCGTAGCGGTTCCGCGCGGCCAATGAAGCCGGCGCGGCGTTCTTCGGCGAAGTCGCGGTGCGCGGCTTCCTCCAATTCCTCCGGCGAAACTTCCTCGAGACCGGCGATCTGAGACTCGAGGACTTGGCGCAGCCGCACATAAACTTCCGTGGCGAACGCGGCTAGATCGGCGTCCTTGAATGCGCCCTTGTCGCGCCAGGGCACGTCGTAGGGATGGATGTTGGCAGGACCGAGGTGGTCATCCAGCTCGGCGCACAGGACATCCAGCCGGCGGGGGGAGTCGGTATCCGTCGTGCCGTCGGGCAACCAATCGGTAAACGCCGGATGCGGCGTTGCCGGGGGATTGACGATTCGCCGGCGAAAAGCATGCACATGCTGGCGCGCATCCGTCCTGGGCAGGGCCAGCGCACCGTGGATGATCTCCTGGTGCGTGGCGGAGAGGCCGATAGGAAGAGTTTCGCGCAGAGGCGCAGAGGCACTGAGGAAAGATGTAGACCTGACGACATCGCAAAGGGCCGCGAGAAGGGGCCACTCGACTTCTGTCTGCCAGACTGCGAAATCCTTGAAGCGACCCGTCCGCGGCTGCAGCACATACTCCGCCGGCACGGCGTTATCATCCCGTCGATACCAGGCATTCAGAATCTCTGCGTTCTTTGCGCTCTTTGTGGTTAATTCCCTCTCAAGTTCCTCGAATACCTCCGCGGGCAGCGTCTCCGGCAGCGGTCGCCACCCATACCGGTCGCCCAGCAACACGAGGAAATTCGGCTTGATCCGCCCCTCCTGACACCGCTTCAACTCGCGCAGGCAGATGCGCATCGTGCGGTTATCCTTGCCAGCCTCCTCTGGCACGCCCCATCGCAAGTCAATCGCCTGAAACCGCAGTCCCTTTGACAGGCAAAGCCGCTGCAGCTTCGGAAAAACTTCCCGTTGCAACAGGTCTCGCTCGGCCTTGAAGTCACGGAAGGTCGAACTGACGAACAGGCGGATAGTGCGGTGAGCAGTGGACATACTACATCCTCCCTCGATTCTTGTGGTCATACCACACGTGGAACCCGGTAGCGGTCAGGTCGGCATGGAGCCGCCTGACGAAAGGTTGATCCGGCGGATCATCGTCCCGTGCATAGGAAAGTGTAGTACTTCAATAGAAAAAAGACCATTGGTTCATTTTGAAATAAAAGATCTGCCAGTCGCACGACGAGGGGTAGCCATAGGCGGCGGTTCCGACTGCGGGTGACTCTGACTTGTGTATTGTCCTGCCGCCCTGGTTCTTCCGGGGCAGGTTGCTTTGGCGGCGCTACAATCGGCCGCGTTCGAGTTTTGCTCGTCGTTCCGTCATGCGGCGTTTGGGATCGCCACGAACGTACTCGGCAGGCTCCATGTAACGTAGACTGGTGTGCAAGCGGTGTTCGTTGTAGTCTTCGACTCGCGCGGTAATGACGTCCGGGGCTGCCGGATAGTGTGGCGGCAACTCGTCACGCAGGGCTGTGTGAGTGCTGCGGTGGCGGTGCATTGCCCGAACCGCGACCAGGGCTCGTCCAGCGACAGAGCGGGTTCTCCGAGTCGAGAATGTGGTAGACGGCCGACTCGCTCAGGTGAGCCACGCCCTGGTCGGCCATCTGCCAGTCCAGCCGCGTTTTTCTTGGCCTATTCGGCCTGTAACCGCTCAATTTCGGCTTCGGCGGCCCTCTCCTTGCCCCGCTCCTGTCCACGAGTCCGTCCTTCGCTCTTGCTCGCAGCTGAGCCTCCCAGCGATAAATCGTGCTGGCAGAAATGCCGTGTCGACGGCACAGTTCCGCGATGTTGCCCCCAGGCTGATACGCTTTCTTGATGATACCGTACTTCACTTTGGCGCTGAATCTGCGGAGCCAGTTCAGGTGACTTCCTCTGGTTCCGCCTTTCAACATAACCGCGAGCAGGGAAGTCTCCTCATGCAAAATCCGCTTGTGGTCCTGTTTCGACTGAAGCTATACAGCATTCTCACTTCCAGAAATGCCACCACTTCTTTTCGGAATCATCTGGGCGTCCTATACCGCCGAATTGCATGTCGCGGACTTTCCTCCACTTTGCCCGTTTCGCAGGATCGTCTGGTGCAGTTGATGGACAAGCTCCAAGGAGCGGGTAGGGCGCGTCGCACACGGAACACTTACCGTGGTCAGCACATTTGCCACAAAGGACCGCGTAGCATTCACCACAAATGCCCAGCGGATTCATCGTGATTACGACTTCGCCGCGCACAAACGGCCTCATGTCTTCCGGTACATTCTCAATCCCTGAGATCCGGTCAGACGAACAGCATTTGTCACACCGCAAGCCACTCATGACAACCTGCCTTCTTTCACTAGCGTCCCATAGGCGATGGCGGAACCACTCCAACATCACATCGTTGGCCATCATTGTACACGGTAGGGGCTTGAGTGTCAACCCGCGCAATCCGCAAAAGACGAGTACTGACATCGGTGCCGTCTGCCTGTAGCCTACAGGCGCAAGAATACAAACCAAGGCGCGTGACCACACTACCGCGAGGCCTGCGAGATGAGCTTTACCCCCCCTGTGGCAGATCGTCCAGTATATTTCCCGGGGGGGGCTACCCGACCAGATCGCGCGGGAGGCGCAGGCGGACATCAGGTCGTTCGCCTGCACAATCCACGTGCTGGCCCTGCTCTATGGCCAGATCACCCGCTCGGGCAGCTTGAATGAGATATGTGACGCGTCTCGGCTGCACGAGCCCGAGTTGAACCACATACGGGCGCGCCGGAGGGGTGGATGCGTTGCTGGGGACGCTGCTGGCAGGGGCGTGAGGGACGGAGACGGTAGCCTGCGGATGGCCTTTGCTCGGACTTAGGCGTCAAAATTTAACCCAAACCGCTCATATGTCGTACGAAGCCTCTCAATGATGTCGACTCTTGAGACGCCGTTCGCATGAAGAATGCCGGCAAGGTTATCAGCAGCCGATCTCGTGCATGGATGAGAGCACCGTGCCTGACGTGAGAATTCCAACGAGGTGCACAAGGCGCGTTCAGCATAGAGTTCGGATTCGTGCGTATGTCCCGATTTGTGCAGGAGAAAGGAAAGCGGCAGCAACTTGTAGGGCATGTTCATCAGGTTCGGCGGAGATTGGCTTTCGTCCATCTTCAAGGCACGCCGAATGAGCGCTTCAGCTTCCGGCATCCTGTTCAGGGATATGAGCACAGCGCCCAGATTGTTTAACGCGATGGCCACTTTCGGATGCACAGCCCCATAGCAACTCTCCAAAACCTCAGCCGATTGCCGTAAGAGAGGCTCGGCTTCAACGACCCGGTCAGTCATCCTCAAAAGTTGGCCCAGGTTGTTGAGGGAAACCGCTGCCTGGGGGTGGTTGGGGTTCAGACGCTGCCTGTCGATCGACAAGGCTTGGCGCATCAATTTCTCCGCCTCGGGAATGCGTTTCGTAGCCTGCAACAGCTGCGCCAAGTTGGTGAGCATGATCGAAACTTTCGGATGCATGGGGCCGAAGCGCGTCTGGAGAACCGCTAAGCACTTCCTCTGCATGGGCTCTGCCTCGTCCAGGCGCCCTGCCATCTTGAGCAGAATGCCTAGATTGCACAACGCTCCGATAGTGACAGTACGGTTGATCCTGTCAGACTTCGCATCGATCATGAGCGCACGACGCAACAGTGTTTCGGCATCATGGAAATGGCCTGCGCGCTGGTGTAGCTGTGCCATCGTGTTGAGTGCGCGAGAGACGTGCGGATGGACGTCACCGTATGTCTTTTTGAAGGCAGCCAACGCCGACTGAGCAAATCGCTCGGCCTCCTGGACGCGATCCACCTCAAGCAAGAGGTCCGCCATCCTCAGAAGAGCGACAGCAAGCTTGGGACTGTCGGAACCGTAGAACCGTTCATTGATCGCCAGCGCACGCTGCACGAGCGGCTCGACGTCCCGGCCACGGTTCATGTCCTGAAGAATTGTCGCGAGACGAAGAAGGTCTTCCGCGGTTCTTGGATGCTCGGTACCGAAGTTGCGTTCCGTGATCCGCAATGAGCGTCCCATCATGGCTTCGGCCTCCGTGAGGCGGAAATTATCTTGGGCCAACTGGGCGAGCGTGCCAAGCACGGTGGCGACCGAAGGATGATCGGGGCCGCAACAGACTTCGTTGATGGCCAGCGCACGCCGCGACAGATCCTCAGCGTCCGCACTTCGGTTCAGGGCTGCAAGTACCCCGGCCAAGTTGTCGAGGCGGATCGCCACGTTGGGGTGCGATAAGCCATAGTAAGCGGTCTCAATCTCCAACGCCCGGCGCATCAATGGTTCGGCATCCAAAGCGCGGTCCATTTCCAGCAACAACATCGCGAGATTGCTGACGCACCTGGCAACCGCTGGATGTGCTGGGCCATAGTTTACCTCGTCGATCGCCAAAGCCTGTCTGATGAGCGTCTCAGACTCGGCTAGACGACCGGCATCCTGCAGGATGATCGCCAGATTGTTCAAACGCAGAGAGACGTTCGGGTGCGTTGGCGAGAACTCTTGACGGTACTCCTCCAGGGATGTCCTCATCAACAATTCCGCCTCCCCATGGAACGCCAGAGAGGACAGAAACAGGGAAAGTTGATTAGCCACATAGGCAGCGCGCGTGACCGTTGGCTTGGGTGCTTTCAGCCACACGTTGAAGGCGTGAACATAGGACTGGGCGAGCGTGTTGTCGTCGTGCAAGGTTACTGTCCAGTAGCGTCGCAGTTCGTCTTCGTTGAGGTCAAACAGAAGCACGAAGCGGCCAACATCGAGAAGGCAGGTACGCAGGCGATCTCTGGCTTCGAGTTTCGACAACAGCCAGGGAAGTTCGTCGGCTTGACGGATATCCACTGGACGGGCCTCAAAAAGGTCCGCCAGACGCAAGCGCAAGGCACACACGGTTTTGGGCTTGGAAAGGTACCTGTGCTGCACAGCCGTGCGCAGGTGTTCGTGCGCGAAGGCCAGAACGCCGTCGCGGTCCACCAGGCCATCCTCCAACGCGCAGCGTAACGGCGACCAGAGCGCCGCAGGCAGCTGCATCTGTCCGGCCGGTTTCAATGCCTCCAGCAGTTCCGGTTCAGTCAGGCCGCGGCGGGCGGCCCAGAGCAGCGACAGCGCCTCGCGGACCAGCCCGGGGCGGTCGCGTTCGTAGTCGTGTTCGAAACGGGTTAGGATCTTGCCCAGCAAGGCGGGGATGTCGGCGGCTTTGAGATAATAGTCGATTTGCTGGTCGAGCTTTTGGTAGTCGCCGGTGACGCGCAGATCGTCAAGCAGGGTCTTGATATAAAGCGGGTTCGAGGCCGCCGCGACGCCGGCAATCCTGCGCGCGCGATCATTGGAAAGGCCCTGGGCGAAGTGTTTGAGGTGCCGCGCGATCAACTCGACGCGTTCGTCCGGGGTGAGCGGCTCAACGGTGAACGCGGGCCAGCCGCGCGGATGGAGGGCGTCGAAGGTGTCGCCGGGCAGGGTGGAGACGATCAGTCGCAGTTCGCCGGGCAGGCGATGCGGCAGCCAGGCCAGCAGCCGGCCGCGGTCGCGGTCTTCGAGCTGGTTGAGTGCGTCGAGCACAAGGACAGCCCCAACGCCTTTCTGCTTGGCTGTTACGGCAAGGCGACCAAGGTAGTCGGGGAAGACCTTGATGATCTCATCGGCATGGGCGGGAATCTTCCTTTCTTCTTCCTCCAAAACTCGTGCCCCGGATGGATCGTCTGCACCACACCAGCGGATGATGGCCACCATCAGCCGGCGCATCAGGGCGAGGTGAGCCGCGCTCATGGCGGAGCTGCCAATGTAGTGCTGGAAAACGAAGTCGCCGGGGCGCGCCTGGCGCCAGCGCGCTACCCAGTTGGCCAGCAGCGCGGACTTGCCGCCGCCCGACGCGCCCAGAACGGTCAGGGCGCAGCCTTGCGCGCCATCGCGGGCATAGGCGTCCAGCCGGTCGAAATAGGCATCGCGCCCGACATAGAAGTCAGTGCGGCGGCTCTTGGCGTATGCTTCGTGATCGCGGTCTTCACGCGACCAGACGTCGGGCACCTGGTCGGCCGGGAACGCAGCGTTAATGGCTGCTGTGAGGTCGGTGAGCACGAGGTCCGCCAGGGCACGGGGATCGGCGTAGTTCTCGCGCAGGGGGAGTTGCTTGGCCGCGCAGACCGCCTTGACCTTCTGTTTCAGCGCGTCCTGGCGGGTGGGCCGGGTGGTATCCTCTGATAGGTAGTCGCCGCCCTTGGACGCGGCGTGTTGCGGGTCGCGGAAGTAGAAGAAGGCCCGCCCGGCCATCTCGGGGTCGTTGTGCACGCCGTGAAGGATTTCCAGTTCGGTGACGCTGTGTTTGGCGACCTCGTTCTTCAGCCAATCTTCTTCATCAAGGAGCGCCGGGGGAAAGGCTTCCGGGCCGGGAGTCCAGCCGTAGCGTTCGCCCAGCAGGCCGATGAAGAAGGGGCGGCAGCGCTTGATCTCCGCCAGGCAGTGGCGCAGGGTCTCATTGCGCTGCGACTGCTCCTCGGTCACGCCCCAGCGCAGGTCCACCTCGACGAATTCCACTGCGCGTCCTCGGCAGATCCTCCGCAGGGCCGGCCAGACCCGGGCCATGAGTTCGTTGCGGTCCTCGACCATGTCCTTGAAGGTGGAGGAGACAAACACGCGGACGACGCGGTCCTTGGCGGCCGCGGCTTTCGCTCCCGGGTCGGCGGCGGCGGCCGGGCGCGAAACCGGGGACAGGGATTGAGCTGAAGCCGGCGTTGATGGATCGGCGGGTGCCGGATTAGAACGCGGTGTAGCCGTGTCCGGTTCGTTGCGCCCGATAAAGCGTCTCCAAAGGCTCATGATTTTCTCCTTCTTTCGACAAGGCCTTTTCATTTCTGCTGTCACCTGCCACATAAAGTGACCGTAACGCTGCCACTAGCAATGGCCGCGGCTTGACAGGCCGTTGGCCACTTTATCTGGCAGGGGGGATTTTCTCTTCGCGCGCCGTTGTTTTCTTCCCGGCTGGTTTTCTTCTGGCGTTTTCTTCTGGCGCTGGTTTGGTTTTTCTTGCGACTTCCGAGAGCGCAAGGTCTTCTTCTCTGGGTCTTCTTCCCAACCCTATTCAAGGCGATTATTCTTTTGGCCGTGGGCTGGGAACAAAAAAGGTGTTTTTGACGCGGTACATTTTGGTAACTTACCCCCAAAACAACCGCAGCCAAAAACACCAAATATGTGCAATACTATACCCCTTCGTTGCGCCAATCCCCGCTGTCCGCAGATTGTTTTTTATCGGCCGGCCACTTCGTCCAAGTGTTACTGCGATCACGCCGACTGCCAGCGTCTGTGCGCGGCGGAACGTCAGCGACGTCACTACCGCGAGGTGGCCACGACGCCATCCCGGCGTCCCGAGCACGAGGCGATGTTGGCCCGCAAGAAAGTGGAGCGCTTGCGTCGCAAGTATTGCGGCGCAGTGGTCGAAGCGTTGCCAAGCTCGCCTGCCACACGGCTGCGCGCCAAAGCCCCCGTTCGCGCATCCAGGCATGACGCGCGGGAAAGCTCCCTGAGCGTCATCATGCTTCTGGTCTTCATTCTGCAGACGCTGATTGGCTTGCTGGCCATGTTGTTTCAGACCAAGGACACGGCGTCCATGCTGGACATGCTGGCCAGGGCGCAGGCGGTCGGCCGCGATCTGACGGGTCTCCGCCTTGAGAATCTTCCTCTGCGCCAGCTTTTCCTCACCGGCATTTTGAGCATGAAATCCTCACAAAAACCTCCTTCTCCAGGCTAGCGACGCTATCCTCACAGACCAGTCGCCATCCGACTTACCCGGAGCATTGTAGATGGCGTTCCGGCATGTCGCCGGGGCCTTGCAACCCACGTCGAATGGAGGCAATCATGGTCATCAAGACTCACCTGCGGCCGCCCCGCGTCCTGGCGAAGGGATACGGCTGGGCGGATCATCGTCTGCTGCGTGACGGGCATCTGCGCCTGTGCACGACGCCTGCTCTGGCGCTGTATCTTTTCCTCGTTTTGGCCGCCGACGGCGACGGCCTGTCTTTCTACGGAGACCGGCTCACCTGTCATCTCCTCGGGCTGAGCCACGCCGAGCTCGAAGAGGCCCGGAATAATCTTTTGGGCAACGGCCTGATCGCTTGGGACTCTCCCCTGTACCAGGTTCTGGACGTGCCGCGGCAACCGGGGAAGGGAGACTGGGCATGATCAGCCGTGAACTCTTTTGGGAGATCGTCCGTCTGCACAAGGTCGAGAAACTGTGCAGCACGCAGATCGGCGCCAAGCTGGCCATGGCTCCGCGCAGCGTCCGCCGCTTCATGCGGCTGAGCGACTACCCCGTCAAGGCGGCGGAGCGGGAAAGACCGTGTCTGCTTGAGCAGCACGCGACGCGAATCCGCAGCCTTCTGGACTCCTTTGCCTACACCGTCTCGCAGCTTCACGCCCGCCTGGCCGAGGATGGCATCTCCTGCAGCTACCGCAGCCTGGCCCGCTACGTGAAGACGATCCACCCGAAGCAGCCCCCCGCCGTGATGAAGCTATGCTTCGAGCCAAGCGAGGCGGCGGAGGTGGACTTCGGTTCCTGCGGCATGATTTACTGCGGCCAGACGCAGCGGCGTCTTTCCGTGTGCGCGGTGGTCCTGTGCCACTCTCGGATGCTCTACGCGGAGTTCATCCCCTGTGAACGCCTGGAGCACTTTCTCGCCTGCCAGCAGAACGCCCTGCATTACTTCGGCGGCTCGCCACGGCGCATGATCGTGGACAACTGCCGCTGCGCGGTGTTGCGTCACCCGGGCGCCGGCGAGGTCAGCTACAACCCCGCCTTCCTGGACTTCTGCGGGCATTACGGGATGAAACCCACCGCGTGCAGCCCGCGCCACCCGCAGAGCAAAGGCATCGTCGAAAGGGCCGTCGGCTACATCAAGCACCACTTCGTCGACGGGCGGACCTTCGTCAGCCTCGACCAGGCCAACGCGGCCCTGCGCGTCTGGCTGGACGAGGTCGCCAACGTTCGTTCACACGGCACGACCGAGCAGCGCCCCTGCGACATGCTCGCCGAAGAACGGCTGCGGCTTCTGCCGCTGGCGGCCGAACCCTACGAATGCGTGCGCATTGACTCGCGCACCGTCGACCGCTTCGGGCGCATCCACTTCGATCAGAACGACTACAGCGTGCCGCATCGCCTCGTCGGCAGCATCCTCACCGTGAAGGCCTATCCGCACAAGGTGGCCATCTACAACGGCGACATGCTGGTGGCCACCCACCCGCGGTCCTACGACCGGCGCCAGGAAATCATCATGAGCGAACACCACGAGGACGTGATGAAACGGACAAAGGCCGCGCGCCTGCAAAACCTCCGCAGCGACTTTCTGCGCCTGGCGCCGGCGGCGGCCGACTTCCTGCGACAGCTGGAGGAAACCACCCTGGATGCCACCGCGCACCTGACCCGCATCACCGCCCTGGGCGAAATCTATGGGCGGGAAGCCCTCAAAAAGGCGTTGGACACGGCGTTGCACTTCCAGGTGTGCAAGGCCGAATACATCGAGCACATCCTCAGCACCGCCTCACGCCAACAGCCCGAGCAGCGAGGCGTTCTGCACGTGCCCAACGCCAATGGACAGCTGGACCTGCGCGTGCCGACGCCTGATCTGAGCCGCTTCAAAACCATCAAAACAACGGAACGAAACAACCATGGATAAAATCCTCGACGACAACCTGGCCTATCTTGGCCTGACGCAAATACAAAAGCAATACGACGCGCTTGAAAAGGCCGCCGCCACCAAGAGACTGGCGCCGGCGGCCTTCTTCGCGGAGCTCGTCGCCTGCGAAGTGGCCACGCGCAGGGAACGCGCGGCGCAGAGAAGAGTCAGGGCCGCCCACTTCCCGGTCATCAAAACCCTTGATACCTTCAAATGGTCCATCCCCACCTTGATCAATCGAGAGCTCATCCAGTATCTCTTCACCCTGAAGTTCATCGATGAACGCCGCAACGTCGGTCTCCTGGGCAAAAGCGGCGTCGGCAAGACCCACTTGCTCACCGCGCTGGGCTATAATGCCTGCCTGAAGGGTTACAATGTCCGTTTCGAGTCGGCCATCGCCATCATCAACAATCTGAAAAACGCCCAGACCAACGGCTCCTTCCTGCGCATCCTCAGAAACTACACCGCGCCCGAACTGCTCTGCATCGACGAAATAGGCTTCCTACCCATCGACCAGGAGGGCGGCAATCTCCTCTTTCAGGTGATCTCGCAACGCTACGAAACCGGCAGCACCGCCATCACCAGCAACCTCGACTACGACCAATGGACATCGGTCTTCAACAACGACGCCGCAATGGTCAGCGCCTTGCTCGATAGGCTGCTTCACCACTGTGACAGCATCCTCATCGATGGACCAAGCGTCAGAACGGGACTGGATGAAAAGCGCTAACCCGTCAACACCAATACCAACAACGAAAGCATAGACATGACGTTGCCAGCCTGAGCCTTCACCGCCAATGCCATGCCGTCCCTGCCGGTCAAACGGACCTGAACATGATCAGCGGCCCGCCCCCGGACATATGCGCATGACAGCCCCGGTGAAGTCAACCCAGGCTGGCTCTTTCAACTCAAAAATGGACATACACCTCCAGTCCGCTCCTACGGTTGCAGGACCAGGCAACCGCCTGCCTGCGACCCGGCTACGGCCAGCTTATCTGGCAAAATCACGGCCATTTTATCTGGCAGGTAACACATTTCTGCTGGCTCTTGATGAACGCGAGCAGTTCCTGGAACAGGGCCGGATCGTCACGCTGGAGTCGAGCGGCGATCTCCTGCAACTTCGACTGATCGCGCATGATCTCTTCAAGCACGGCGAGCAGTTTTGGCGAGGGGGTGTTTCCGGTTTTCCTGCCGCCCATCCCTCCGATAGTCATCCCGTAGCGGCCGGCCAAATCTGCCAGTGTGCCGCGGATCTCGTCCTCCGGCTTGCCCATAGCGCGCAGCAGGCCAGCGTAGTTGCCAAACGCGGTCTGCAAGTGCGGGTGTGGATGGCCCGTGGCACGGGTGAAGTTGAGGAAGATCTCAACCATACGCCGCATCAGGGGTTCGGCCTCCGCGAGCCGGTTGGTGGCCTTAAGCAACTGAGCCAGGTTGTTGAGGCCAGTGGCGACGGACGGATGGTTCTCCCCGTAGCTTTGCTCAGCGATCTTGAGGGCGCGGCGCATCAGGGGTTCGGCCTCCGTGAACCGGTTGGTGGCCTTAAGCAACTGAGCCAGGTTGTTGAGGCCAGTGGCGACGGACGGATGGTTCTCCCCGTAGCTTTGCTCAGCGATCTTGAGGGCGCGGCGCATCAGGGGTTCGGCCTCCGCGAACCGGTTGATGGCCTGAAGCAACAGCGCCAGGTTGTTGAGGCAAGCGGCGACGTCCGGATGGTTCTCCCCGTAGCTTTGCTCAGCGATCTTGAGGGCACGCCGCATCAGGGGTTCGGCCTCCGCGATGCGGTTGGTGGCCTGAAGCACAGTGGCGAGGTTGTTCAAACTCGTCACCACCTGCGGGTGACATTCCCCGTGGCACACTTCCGCCCCCTGCGGGGCGGACGTCAATTTAGGGCTGCTCAGCCGCTCTCCTGCGGAGATGCGGCCTGCGGCTTCGCAGCCAAATGCCTGCGTGAATCCATGAGCCCACTGATAATTCGTTCGTTTTTGTCCTTGACTTGGGGTCCACTTCGAATTTCATGGTGCGTCCTTTCTGTTCATCGTTCACTGCCCACTGCTCCCCAGCAGACCATCCAAATTATCACGGGTCAGCAAGGCCGCGTCCTGCGGCCGTTCCAGAAACGGGCTGACATCGTCGGCGATGGCTTGAAAATCCAAGGCGAGCAGTCGTTCGCGAACCCGTTCTCGCCAATCCGGCGCGTAGTATCGGCCAGCCCCCTGCGTTTGATCCAGGGCATTCTGTAACAAGGTCAGATTCGGGATCAATGGTGGACGCTGCGAGAGGTACCACACCAGATCATACCAATCCCGCCCTTTGGAGTACTTGCGGGTGATCGCAGCATGAAGCTTTCCCGCCAGAAGCGATGGCGGGTCGTAATACTGAAGCAAAAATGTGACATGCCGGGTCACCACCCGGCGCTCGCAGCGTGCGCCCGCCGGGGGACGCGTGTCGATCTCCACTTTGATGGCCAGCTTTTCCGCCGACATGGCTGACAAACCCGCGTCATGCAGAAGGTCACTCACGCGTACCCAACCCGTATGTACGATTTTGCGGTCGTTCCAAGTCACTTCAGGATTGAATCCGGCCAGCGTCAAATCCCGTTTCACTTTGGCCATCCATTCCCTGCCGTCATACCCTTCGGCTGACACCAGCGAAAAATCGAGATCCTCCGAGAAGCGTGGCAGGTTATGCAAAAAACGCAGAGCCGTTCCTCCGACAAAGGCCAGTGGACGGAACGCCTCACTTTCGTGGAGCGATCGTAATACGAAGGCTTGCAGATATTCCCGGAGCTGGTTCAGTGCCTGTCCGGAATCTGACATACCTCGCACCAAAGCCAAGGCTTCCTCTTTCATAGTGTCTCCGTCCCTTCTTCCGCATCTGATGCCAATCGGAGCCAATGTTCGACCGCCCGGTCGAGTCGCGGACTCCGAAATCGTTTGGCATACAGCTTGAGCCGTTCGGTATCAACTTGCGCAACATGTTGGTAACGCATTTCATCCAGACGTTCAGGGGTCCACACCCCCTCGATCAAATGCCAGTGATCCAGTAACGCCTTCTCCGGCTCCGCAACGAGAAACTTTTGGTCACCGACACCCGCCGATGCAAACCCGAAGAAGCAATCCTGTTTGATGTTGCGATAATCGAAAACGCCGAAGGGATTCTCGAAGCGACGCGGAACGCGCGAAGTCACGCTGGTAAACCGGACCACCCGTTCCGGAATCAGGTCGTAGTGGCCCAACGCCCACAAACCGCTGAGGTACGACGGACGGTACAGCGCATTCGCCAGCACGGCAGGATTCAGCGGCACGCGTCGGTAGGTCTCGGAGAGTGTGTACATCCCGCGCCGCAATCCGATCACCTTGCCTTGGGTCATCCAGCGCGAGAGCTGAACCCGGACCATCTCGCGCCGATCATCAAACGCCTGCGCCAGCAACGCCAGATCGAAGCACGGCATCGTTCCCGCAAGCTTTACAAGGTCGTCAAATTTCATATCCAAAAATTAGCACAACTGTTATTGATTGCAAACAGAGTTCAGGCCCAGCGTCGCCGCCACTCTATCTGTTTTGTGGTTCTTCCCGGTTTTAGGAAAAACGGAATGTTTCAGTCACGGAATGCACGGAGTGGGTATCAACAGGGTTGCTCTGGCGTGTCGCCGTACTGCGCGAATGGCCTCCGGCAAGGTGTCGTCGCGGCATAAACGGTTTTCCCCCGCTGTCGCGGGGCCCCCCATTTATACGCGACGTTCCTTGCCTCTGGCCATTCCCTCAGTGCAAGCCGGTCATGGTCGTCCTTATGAAAGCAAATGACACATTTGCTTTCATAAGGACGACCATGACGTTACCGGCGAAAGCAGTCGAAGCTGGTCTGCATCGGCCTTATGTTATTGGTTCATCGAAAACTGATAACAAGGAGGCTTTCAGGATGCAGACCAGCGACATCTACCATACTCAGGGAATCAGAGGCTTCAAGGTGGCAACGACCCATTACATCGGCGGCCTGTGCATAGTGAAAATCAAGGCCAGCTAACATATCTATCCCCGTTGTCGCTCCAGCGAGGTTACCGGTTCTTCCCGGTTTTAGGAAAAACGGAATATTTCAGTCACGGAATGCGCGTTGCGGGTATCGAAAGGGTTGCTGTGGCGTGTCGCTGTACTGCGTGAATGTCTCCGGCAAGATGCCGTCGCGGCATAAACGGTTTCCCCTCGCTGTCGCGAGTCTTCCCATTTATACGCGACGTTCCTTGCATCCGATCCTCCCCTCAGTGCAAGCCGGTCATGGTCGTCCTTGTGAAAGCAAATGACGCCTTTGCATTCACAGTACGATCCATGGCGTTATCGGCCAAAGCAGTCGAGACTGGCCTGCGTCGGCCCTACGTTATTCGTTCCACTAAAACAGGTAACAAAGATGCTTTCATATTGCCGACCAGTGACATCTACCATATCCGGGGAATCAAGGGCTTCAAGATGGCAACAACTCCTTGTTTCGGCGGCCTGTGCATCGTGAAAATCGAAGCCGGCAAGCATCTTTGTCCTCGTTGTCACTCCGGCAAGGCCTCCCCCTATCCGGTTAGCGAACACGAGATGCAGGCACAAAAGTAGGGCCAATCATGATTTGCCTGCAGTGGAGATAAAGAAGCAGCTGCTAAGTTCCTGCTTGTCGGCATGGCTTTTTCGCAAAACCGGGAAGAGTTTTTTTGTCCGCAGATTGACGCAGATAATTGATAAGATTTGCTGTTTGGTGTCAGTTGCCAGAAAAATTAACCGTATGGGCCGAGGAATACAGCCATAATTGGCGTTTTCCCAGGGTGGCGCGCGCCTTCAGCGCACTGCCCCTGGGAAGGTATGTGGCGCCACTTCAGGGCGCTTGCCGCTTCGTGGAGAGGGAAATGTTAGCTGGTGGCAAGGTATAGCATGAGAAAGGGTTTGCCCTGCAAAGTGTAAACGTAATTTGTGAACGACTCCTTATCAATGATTGGCCTTGCCGAGTGCGTTCTCAAGCAACTCAAACAGCGTCACGGCAACAAAGGCGAGTAAAAGCCTTTCTGCCGCGCTGTCATCGCCTGCGCGAGCTGGAGACGGCCGCGTTCAAGGTCTGACGATGATGTCCACATCAGTGTAGGCGAAGACCCAAATTCCCGCGAGTGGTGATAGTGTGCGGCAGCGGACGTAAACTGACGGTTCCGGGGCCCATTGCCAAGCTTGGCTATCAACGGGTAGGGCCCCAGGTTTGAACACGGACGCGAAGTCTGCTTCGGGTGGAAGTTTGGCTACGGACACGAGGTTCCATCCGGCCTTGAGGGCAATGACGTAGGCCCCAGGGTCGGTCATGGCGGCCAGTTCGCTGCGGTTGTTTTGGCCGTCCGCATCCGGATCATCATCGCCGTTCCAGCGGAAGTGGCCAAAATATTCCAGTTCCCACAGGTCTGGGAGCAGGTCTTCGTCGTTATCCGTCGAGATCAAGTAGCGGCGTGACTGGGGGATAGCGGCATTTCTGGAGGCGTCGGCTACTTCATAGGTAATCACGTATTCACCTGGCGTGCTAGTATCAACGGCTCCGGTGTAGGTCACTTGGGCTGTCAGATCGCCTTCGAAAGAGTCCATGGCTTGGACGCCTGCCCGGAGGTCCAGATCAAGGCCCGTGATACTCAGGATCAGGTCTGTCTCGACCACCAAGACAGGCGGGGTGGTGTCAGATACCACATAGGTGCGGACGCCGGAGATTTCCGGGCCGTCGTTGAATGTTACTGCATACCGGACCGAGTATTCCCCCAAGGCTTGGGTATCGACCAAGCCAGTGACCTGGATGTGCGTAGTGATGTCGTCGCCGTTGCCAGTCGCGGCCGCCACGCCCTGCAACAGGTCTGGCGGCGCCGTGCCGGCCTCAATGCGCATGGTGTTTGGCTCGATGGTTAACACCGGTATGGTACCAGGTTCGTTGAAGACGGTTGGTTCCGGGTCGTTCGCATCAAGAAGCCCGTCGTTATCGGTATCAGGATGGTCCCAGCGTGTGCCCAGCTCATCTTCGGCCTGGTCTGTTAGGCCATCGGAGTCAAAATCGGGATTGCCCGCGTAGGGGAAATAGTAGCGCCAGGCGGCCGCCAGTTCGGGGATATCGCCCATCGCTTGGTAGAGTGCTCGGGTCAAAGTCGAGTCGGTGAACAGCCAGCCTTCTGTTCCCAGCGCCAGGTTCCAGGCACCTTGCAGGGCGTTGACGTGAATGACATCGCCGGCGGCGTTGATCGACATTGATTCCAGCATATTGAGGGGAGAAAGCAGGCGCATCGCAAGAAGTGTGTCATGCATACGGAGCGCCTCTGCCCGCCGCAGGTCTGCAATCATCGCATGATAATGCCCGACCACGACGAAGTGGCCGTTGTCCTGGTACAACGGCGCGATGTGGTTGCCGCCGATGCCATAGGCCTGATAGATTTTCTCATTTTCCGCGTCCCATCCGGACGGTCTATCACCCGCGCTTAAGCCAAAAAGCCCCTTGGCGTTATAGAAGTCACTGGCATGTGCCTGGTTGGCGTACCAGGTAATCTGAGTTTGTGCCGCTGTGGAGCGGGTGGCAAACCAGTTGTTGTCGAAGCGGTCCTTGCCGATCGGGGTGATTGGATAGCCTGCTTCGTCGATGAAGCCGGAGCCATTATCCGTGGGTGGTGGCCCCATCATACCGGGGACGCCGCCGATGTATGCCGCGAGCAGCACGCCCAGCGTTTCGGTGCCAAAGCCATACCAGGCATCACTAAGGAGTTCGCCATTTACATTGTAGCCGTGGTGGAAACCGCCATTGGCGGCCTTCATGGCTGCCCAGTCGATGCTCTTGACGTATGCGATGGCCTGTGCCAACTCATTATCCAAATCAAGCATGCGTAGAGCCACGATGAGGTCAAGCATAGTATAAGCGGTGTCGCCGCTGGACCACTCGCTGAGATTGTTCTGCCCAGCTCCGGACGTAAAGTGCGGAATCAGGTTGGCTGATCCTCTTGGCAGGACATGAAGAATGGTATGGGCCATGTCCGCCACCCTTGCCCGCGCGGTATCTGCTTGCACCAGACCTTGTTTCGTGGCTAGGGCCAGGATTTTGCAGAGCTTCCCGGTCGCCGTGACATTTTCCCTTTTGTCTGGCTCAGGGTCGAATCGGTCATCGACGATCCTGTCCTGGCTATTGTAGCAGCGCAGGAGCTGTCCCAGCCAGATCACTGTCGCTTTTTCGGCTTTTTCGAGTTCGGGCATTTCATAGATCAGTCTGATTTCGTCGATGCTGACTGTGTCGCCGACAGTGGCCCGGTCCAATTGCCAAACCAGCGTATTGACGCTCCGGTTGTTTAGCGATGGGTCGATGACCATCCGCAAGGGTCTGGGAAAGGCGTCGGCGAGCAATTCGGAACGCGGCCAACTTTTACTGGCAATCACTTCCTTCTGGGTCGCGCTTTCATGCTTGAGCTGAAGGGAGAAGGAGAGATCCTCCCGGCCATCAGGTGAAGCGGCCGAGGAGAGATCGACTTCCACGGCGATAATCCGTGGCTGATAGTCTGCCTTGATGACCGTGGAATAAATCGCGCCAATGGTGATATCGTGGCCAAAACGATGAAATTCGCCGGCGGAAGTCCACAACTCGCCAGGCGGTAGCTTTGCACATTCGGCTTGTAGTGTGCCGAGCTGTGGCTGTGAGTAGGAAAACGTGCCTTTGGGATCGTCTCCTGCAACATTGAGCAGCCCGCGCGAAGCGCCCATCCGATTGAAAAGCCAGCCGATCGGGGGGGCGCCGGGGAGTGGCCGATCGTGAGTTTCCACGATGCCAACGATTTCGCGGGCCGAAAGGCAGGAGAGCGAAAGTAGGAGAAATGCTATTGTCTTGAAGTGGCAATGCCCGTTCATTTTATCCTTCTTTCCCTTGTAATCGTTTTGATGGCAGCTTTCCTGGTGCTGTCATCATCTTCTCATTACCGAAACGGTGTAGCTGGATCGTGACGATGATTTTTACAGGAATGTAGCGCTTCAATTGAACTAGGGTCAGCGGCTCATTGTGAATTAGAAGACCTGCTGTAATCGGTCAGCCATTGATATCAACCGGTCTCAGGGAACGCGTGGGACCGATGGGACCGGTTGGCGGCAGCGCTGGGGCGAGGACTCACGTCTCACGACTCATGGCCGGGACACTGGGGACTTTCGGGACTATGGGGAATGACGAATTGGACACAAGGGACTGATTGGGGACCGCTTGGACTTCGGTGACCGCTTGCTTGATACCTGGGCCTGCTGGGAGCGCCGCCATCCCGGCTCTTTTCGGCCAGATCGGACGGACCAAGTCGTCTGATGGTTTGCGGCAGGGCAGTCAAAAAGATCGCATGAACAACAGATATCAATGACTCCTATGAAACCCGCTGCCGCAAAGGTCGGCGGAAATCAAGGTCGGATGGCTGGGCGGCGACTGGCCGTGGGTTTCCTGCAAATTGTCCCCGGTGTTTTCCCCACCGGGGTGATTACTGACCGATTGCGCCGCGCGGGTAATTGGTCAGTGATTGATAACCGCTGGTCGTGCGGTCTTTTGTTTTCAGCGCCAACGGCGCGGTCTAAGATAGCCCAGGGCAAGCGCCCGCAGGGCGCGCCGCCCAGGGTAGAGCCCCCATCCCAAAAGAGCCCTGTAAGGGCGACCTAAAAAACTCTGCGGATGGGCAAGGTACATAGCGGGGAAAACGCTGTGAGGTTCCATTGCCTCTTTGGCCCCGGTCAGCTTCGCCGACCGGGGCCAAAGAGGCCGAGGAACACGACCTTGGTTGGCGCTTTACCCAGGGCGGCGCGCGCTTTCAGCGCTGCTTGCCCTGGGCTATCATGTTTCGCGCCTTCAGCGCTTCTGCCGCTTCGCGGCGATGAAATGCCACGATGTCATAAGTTTTTTTGCAGAAGCAACAAGCGCCATAAAGTTTATGTGAAGGTCCCTAATCCAGTCGTCTCCAAGGATCAGCCATAATCAATGACTCCTATGAAACCCGCTGCCGCAAAGGTTGGCGGAAATCAAGGTCCAATGGCTGGGCGGCGACTGGCCGTGGGTTTCCTGCAAATTGTCCCCGGTGTTTTCCCCACCGGGGTGATTACTGACCGATTGCGCCGCGCGGCTGCCTCGTGAGAGGGGAGTAATTGCCTTTGTTTCGATACACAGTATGTTTTGCCAGTAAGATGCGGACTACGACCTGGTGGCTCGGCCAAAATCAGACCTTGTGCGTCGCGCTGTGGCCCGTACGTTCCGCCGGCGCATGCCGCGCAGGCGGTTCATCGGCTGGGACTTCAAGCCGCTGCCAGTGGGCTACGTGGGGGCAGAGCGAATAGGGCTGGTGGAGATTGCGGAGAGAGTGAAGGGGCTGGTAGCTGGGGAAAAATCGGGAGACAAACTGCTCGGTCAATGGAACAGACATTCATGCCAGGTCCAAATCAGTTCCATTTCCGCTCAAGAAATAGTCGATGGTTTTCAGACATTTTCAGTCGCGGAATTAACTGTGGATGACACGGACATACTCGAAGGGAGGCGTTTTATATGAGAAAAAGCGGTTCCGGGGAAAAAATCTTCGGGAAAGAGGGCGCCTCCAAGGACCGCGTCGTCCGGGTGTTTGTCTCCTCCACCTTCAAGGACATGATCGAGGACCGCAACGAACTCATGGTCGGGGTCTGGCCGGCCCTGCGCAAAGTGTGCCGGGGGCGGGCGGTGGAGTTTGTCGAGGTGGACCTGCGCTGGGGCGTGACCGAGGAACAGTCCCAGCGCAAGGAGACCCTGCGCCACTGTCTGGCGGAGATCAAGCGCTGCCGCCCCTACTTCATCGGCCTACTGGGCGAACGCTACGGCTGGACCCCCGGCCCGGAAGCCTTTCCCCCGGCGCTCCTGGATGAAGAAGTCTGGCTGAAGAACGAGGTCGCCAAACACAGCGTCACCGAACTGGAAATCCTCCACGGTGTGCTCAACGACCCCGAGATGGCTGGACGGGCCTTCTTCTACTTCCGCGACCCGCAATACGCCGCGTCCAAGGGCGGCGACTACCTGCCGGAGGATACCGCCCGGCCCACCCGCCAGGACACGCTGAAAGAGAAGGTCAGGGCGGTCTGCCAGACCAAGAGCATTCCCCTGCGCGAGAACTACGCCGATCCCCGTGCCCTTGCCGCGCTCGTTCTCAAAGATCTGTCCGACGCTATCGACGTCGAATTCCCGCCCGACCAGGTGCCCGACGTCTGGTCGCGCGAAGACCGCGACCACGAAGCCTATGCCAGGAGCCGCCGCACCGACTTCTATGTCGGGCGCGAGGCCTATTTCGAGCGGCTCGACACCTTCGCCCGCGACGGTGCCGATGGCTGCGGCCTGACCGTTCTGGGCGCGTCGGGCGGCGGCAAGTCCGCGCTGCTGGCCAACTGGGTGGCGCGCTGGCGCCAGGCGCACCCCAACGACTTCGTCTTCCAGCACTACATCGGCAGCTCCGCCATGAGCGCGGGGCATCTCGCCCTGATGCGCCGACTCATGGTGGCCATCATCCGCTGGTGCGGCGCGGACGATCCCTCTGGTTCGCACGGGATGGAGGAAGAAGAGAGGAAGATTCCCGCCCAGGCCGAGGAGATCATCAAGGTCTTCCCCGAATACCTCGGCCGCCTCGTCGCCCATGCCAGGCGGAAGGGCGTTGGGGCCGTCCTCGTGCTTGACGCGCTCAACCAGATCGAAGACCGCGACCGCGGCCGTCTGCTGGCCTGGCTGTCGCATCGCCTGCCCGGCGAGCTGCGCCTGATCGTCTCCACCCTTCCCGGCGACACCTTCGACGCCCTCCAGCCGCGCGGCTGGCCCGCGCTCACCGTCGAGCCGCTCACCCCGGACGAACGCGTCGAGTTGATCGCGCGTTACCTCAAGCACTTTGCCCAGGGCCTTTCCGATGACCGCGCGCGCAGGATTGCCGGCGTCGCGGCAGCCTCGAATCCGCTCTACATCAAGACCCTGCTCGACGACCTGCGCGCCACCGGCGACCACCAGAAGCTCGACCAGCAGATTGCCGACTACCTCCAGGCCGCCGACATCCCCGGCTTGCTGGGCAAGATCCTGGCCCGCTTCGAGCGCGACTACGAACGCGACCACCCCGGGCTGGTCCGCGAGTCGCTGTCCCTGCTCTGGGCCGCCCGCCGGGGCCTGACCGAACCGGAACTCCTCCAAGCTCTGGGCTCGACTCCCCAATCTGAGATACCCAATCCCAAATCAAAAATCAAAAATCAAAAATCAAACCCCGCCCCCCTTCCTGCCGCGCTCTGGTCGCCCGTGCGCTGTGCGCTGGAGGATGGCCTAGTAGACCGCGACGGCGTCCTGGCCTTCGCGCACGAACACCTGCGCGCGGCCGTCGAACGACGGTATGTGCCGGAGGTCGGCACGGCCCGGGCCTTGCGCCTGCGGCTCGCCGACGACTTCGCCGGACGGCCCGTCGATGCGCGGCAAGCGGACGAACTGCCCTGGCTGCTCCGTCAGGCCGAATCCCGCGACCGCCTCCGCGCCTGCCTTCTCGACATCGACCGCTTCCTGCTCATGCACAAGCGCGAGGACAACGAACTCCTCGGCTACTGGGTCTGGCTGAAAGAGGAGCGCGCCATGGGCCAGCCCTATGTGCGGGCCTTCGAGCAATGGGCTGGAGGCAAGGGCGAAACCACCGCTATCTCCTACGCCGCGAATCAACTTGCGCACTTCCTCGCCTTCCGCGCCGCGCTTCATGCGGAGGCCGAACCCCTGATGCGGCGTGCCCTCAAAATCGATGAGCAAAGCTACGGGGAGAACCATCCGTCCGTCGCCAGAGGCCTCAGCAACTTGGCGGGGTTGCTTCAGGCTACCAGCCGGCTCGCGGAGGCCGAGCCCCTGATGCGGCGCGCCCTCGAGATCGATGAGCAAAGCTACGGGGAGAACCATCCGTCCGTCGCTATTCGCCTTAACAACTTGGCGGGGTTGCTTCAGGCTACCAGCCGGCTCGCGGAGGCGGAGCCCCTTTTTCGGCGCGCCCTCACGATCAATGCGCAAAACTACGGTGAGAACCATCCGAACGTCGCTATTAACCTCAACAACTTGGCAGCGTTGTTTAAGGACATCAATCGGCTCGCGGAGGCCGAACTCCTGATGCGACGCGTCCTCAAGATCGATGAGCAAAACTTCGGGGAGAAACATCCCTCCGTCGCCATTGACCTCAACAACCTGGCGATGTTGCTTCTGGACACCAGCCGGTTCGAGGAAGCCGATACCCTGATGCGCCGTGCCCTCACGATCGATGAGCAAAGCTACGGGATGCACCATCCGGAGGTCGCCAGAGACCTTAACAACTTGACTCATTTGCTTCAGGCCACCAACCGTTTTGCAGAGGCAGATCCCCTGATGCGCCGTGCCCTCAAGATTAGTGAGCAATGCTACGAGGAGAACAATCCGACTGTCGCCATTCGCCTCAGCAACTTGGCTCAGTTGCTTTATAACACCGACCGATTCGATGAGGCCGAACCCCTTTTTCGGCGAGCCCTCATGATCGATGAGCAAAGCTTCGCGGAGAACAATCCGTCCATCGCCACTGACCTCAACAACTTGGGGACATTGCTTCATGCCACCAACCGATTCGATGAGGCCGAACCCCTGATGCGGCGCGCTCTCATGATCGATGAGCAAAACTACAGGGAGAATCATCCGTCCGTCGCCAGAGATCTCAACAACTTGGCTCAGTTACTTAAGGCCACCAACCGGCTCGCGGAGGCCGAACCCCTGATGCGGCGTATGGTTGAGATTTTCCTCTACTTCACCCGTGCTACAGGCCATCAACACCCGCATTTGCAGGTCGCGCTTACCAATTATGCCAACCTGCTTGACGCGATGGGAAAGCCAGAGGATGAGATCCTCGGCACACTGGCAGATTTGGCCGCCCGCGACGGGCTGGCTCTCGGAGGGGCGGGTGGGTAAACCGGAAGCGGCCCTCGCCCAAACTGCGCGCCGTGCTTGAGGAGATCATGCGCGACAAGTCGAAGTTCCAGGAGATCGCCGCCAGACTCCAGCGCGAGGATCCGGCCCTGTTCCAGGAACTGCTCGCGTTCTTTCAGAGCCAGCAATAAGCCACAGCTCCTTCGCCCGTGCAACAGCGCGATGCACTTCGAAAACAAGTGAAGGAGAAGGAGCAATCTCTTGGTCCCAACCACACCGACACCAGCTCAGCCATCAACCAGTTGGCCGAGCACCCCGAAGGCATGGGCGCCTTTGACGAGGCGGAAACGGAGTACCGCCCGGCACTGGATCGCGCGCCGGGCGGCGAGGAAACATAAATCATGCACCCTGTTCAGGATATGAATGTTCAACCGCCAAGCGCAACGCCGCCCTCGGGTGGGCCGGGCTCGGATGAGGATCAGCACTGTGCCAACGTGGTGCCGGAGCGTTTGCCTGCTGCGGGTGGCCAGGCGCAAGTTTTGCTTCCTTCGGGGAAGGGCTCTCGCAGGTTTTTCCGGGGCGGTGTGATAGCGGCAGGGGCGCTTGTCGGCGCGCTCCTGGTCGCGGGCCTGGCCGCTTCAGTTCAGTCACGTTTTTTCAGGCATCAGGACGGGGAGGTTTGCTGCGGCTTGGGCAGTGAGGACGACGAAAAGACGGACGACAGCACGGCGGACTCCGGGCGGGTCCTCTGCTTTGCCGAAATGCGTCGCCTCGCTGCCAAGGCTATTCGCGTTCAGGAGCCGTTGCGAAGGCAGCGTTTGCGCGCGTGCGCAGCGCCGTATCCCGACGAGGTTATACTGCTGGTGGAAGAGGCGTATGAGGCCGCGAAGCGGCATGCCGAGCGGCGCGCTGTAGAGTGGAATCCTTGCATGGGGGGAACACTATCCGGACTCTGCATCATCGAGGTTCAGGAGCAACAGTGCGAAGACGTTGTCGCGTTTATTGAGCGAGTCTGCAATCGTCAACTGGCGGCCCCGTCGAGCACGCATGACGCGGAACAGAACACCTTCAAGGAAGACCCGTATTGTGATTATCCGGGCCGAGAGCCAGAAACAGCCCACAGATGCTTGGTCAGTCTGATGACACGACTGCTGCCGGATATGCCTTACAAGGAGGTCAAGCGATCTGTGAATGGGGTGCTCCGTCCGGTCTGTATGGCTGATCAATTCGATTATATTGGTCGTGATAGTTATCCCAGCCGATACTTGATAAAGGATGAGTATCCTTTTCGAACCGTCCAGTGCTGGGCGGCGCCTGCCCATGCGCAGAGAATGATCGAAGAGCAGAAACGGGATATCCGGCGATTGGAGCTGCGGGCACGCCAGGGGGAGCGGCAAAGCCTCGAGCAGATACTGGACCTGCTGGTCTTCAATCCGCGGAGTTTCTTTACGGCGGATCCCGTGCTTGCGAACGAAATCTATGAGAGCGCCAAAATGGCCAATCCCAATTTGCGGCTCAGTCAGGAGCCCCAGATTCAACTGGTCCTGTTTCTCAGCGCCAACACCCCTTCGGGCTGGGGCGATCATAGGGCGTATCCGGAGGAAGAAGGGGTCAACCTCGACTTATGGGGCGACGGGGAGCCGGGATACCTCATCAGCCTCGCCTGGCACTACGCACATGACCCCGCTTTCCGGTGGGACATCTTCCAGCGTATCCTTGTCCGATCCGGCGGCGGTCTCGATTGTTTATTGGCGAACCTGCGGCGGGCTTATCTTTACGCGCAGGAAAACGACGGCATGGGGCCAGACGGAGACTTGGGCTTTTTCAGCTATGATCTGGGCATCGACTTTGCATCGCCGCGTGAGATCCGCCGTTGGCTTGCCTATTATGAGCGTAAGCGTCTGGAAAGGTGTAAATACCCTGAACTCTATGAAAAAGGCGTGCGCTTCATCGCGCTGCAGGTCGCCAACGAAGAGGTCTTAGCCAACGAGAATAGCCCCTTGGATCGCGCCCACCAAGAAAACGCACTGCGGCAGGATATGGCCATTGACCTGGCTTGTATTGGGGAAACGATGCTGTCGCCGGTTCCCGCCGATGCGCACCAGACTCGGGAAGAATACCGGCGACTATGCGTTGAATTGAGCGCATTGCTGGTCGCTAAGAAATCCGACAAAGCTCCCACTGCGGCAGCCTTTCAAGCCACACAGCAGGCCTGGACGGCATACTGCCGTTTATTTGAGGATGTTATCCCTGAAAACGATCTGGTGCCGGAGGACGACTGGCGGGTTTGGCTGCTTGAGAAACGGATACTGCAACTCCGCCGCATGAAATATAGAATGCTTGGCAGCTTGTAGAAGGCTCCACACGACAGGTGATCTGCGGCTCGACCGAGGCCGCGCGCGAGAGCTATCTGTCTGCCTTGTATGTTCTCCCTCTGGCGCGGTGGGACGAGACGTGCCTAGCCACTGAGGCGCGCTCCAGGCGCAATCCTATGTTGTGGTCTTACCCAGGGTTGCGACGCTCTTGCCTCGGCGGCCTGTGTATCGTGAAAATCGCAGCCGGCAAACATTTCTGTCCTAGTTGTCGCTCCGACGAGATCACCACCTGTCTGGTCAGTCTGTGAGGACAGCGCTGGCATATATGGGATGTCTGCCGTACCTTTATGGTTTGACGGGTGCAATTCCCAAAAGTGGGTAACGCCTATGCAGCCAGGCCATTGAGTAAATCGGCGTAGAACATGCTCCAGTTGTTGGTTTTAAGCTGACACCTCAGGTGGAGTGCCGCCTCCGCGTTCTCCTGCTTCCAGAACATGCCCGCACCTTTGATTCTCAGGTTCACGATTCTGCGCACGGCGCTTTCAATCGCTCCTGAGCCAATCGGCTGCTTCTCTCTGCTGAGCTTGGCATAGTCAATTGCCGACATGTTGGTTTTGAAATACGCATATTCTCGCCTGATGACCGCGTTGCCACGCCGTCTTGATTTGGCCAGTTCAGCCAGGAACACTGCGGGAGGAGCCTTCTTGAGCAGTTTTTTCATGTTGTCGAGCCACGCGCGCTTCTCGATCAGGCTTGCAAACGTCTTAGCCTCCGCGACGCTTGCAAGATGCTCGACCGCGTGGTAGTAGTCAAGGCACGTTGACACGCGCGCCCTGTCGATGCCGACTTCTTCGATAATCTGGTCAATCCTGTTCCATATCCATTTTGCGCCGTCGCCCAGGAACGTGATTGATTTCGCGTTCTGCGCGCCCATCGCCCTGAGCTCCGCTACCAGCAGCCGAGTGATGTCCTCCGGGCCGCCGATGGTGCCGTCGCAGCGTTCAAGTCCCTTGCGCATTTTCCGGCCCTCGGCGTCCAGTTCGTAGATGATGAACAGCTTCGGTTCACGCCAGTCGGCGACATAGGTATGATAGCCCTTGGCGGTCTTGCGCCCGCGCTTGTTCGTTCGTATGAGGACGCGCCCCCCGTCCATGGCGACCGCGAGTCTTTTTCCATCGGCCTCGTTGCTCACTCGAAGACAAGCGAGCCGTCGTTCCCTCGCTTTCAGGGAAGCATGACCGACAGCCCGGCTGATCGTGCCGACGCGCTTGGCCGAAATGTCCCGGCCCCGTAAGCGCAACGCATTGGACGCCTCTTCGTAGGAGTCTCGCAGCCCTTCCAGCGTGACATCCTCGCACCAAGCAGGCGAAGCGCCGGCAAGGACGCCTAACAAAAGCAAAGCGGGAAACCTGCCTGTGCCCGCCACGCCGCGTCTACCCGTGCCGCGCTTGCGCCCGCGACGCTTCTCTTTTACGGGCAGATAGTAGGCCCCGGTAATCGAGGTATACTTCCCATGCTTGAGCTGAATGCTGGTCAGCCTTTGCCCGTGGTACCGGAGTTTTTTTTAGCGGGCCTTTCTATTCGGACGTCTCCCACCGTCTTTTGCAGCACCTCCGCCACGATGTCGTCCATCGCCTGTCCCAACAGGCGATCCGGTGTGTTTTCCGCTTCCTTGAAGGTCTTCGCCGACGGGCTCCGGTTGAATGTTTTCAGCGCCTGGACGATCTCGGCCTTGCGTTCGAGAAGCTTTTTTTCCACCAGGGCGTTCAGTTCTTCGTCCGTCATTCCCATTTTTCTTGATCTCCTTGATGTTGAGTTCAGTCAGTTCCTCGATGATTGCCCATGCGCGCTCATACATGGCCACGGCACGCTCAAACGCTTTTTCCTCGGACGGCTTCACATACTGGATCTTGTTTTTCGAACCAGCTGAAGACCGCGACAGGTAGCAGAACGGATGCTGCTTGCCTTTCGCGCATTCGCATTGTGCGCGCCCGCACTTGCGCGTCGTATGGACAATCGATCCGCGCACCAGACCACACAGCTTCACCAGTTCCTTTGCCAAATCGCGTTGCTTTTCCATCGCCATCGTCGCAACTCCTTTAATATATGCGGTTTAGCATACCATAAAACGACAACAAAAAAAAGCAAGTCGAGTACTTGCAAAAAAAATGGGGGGGGTAATGTTTACCCCATCGCGCAATGACCCACTTTTGGGAATTGCACCCGGTTTGACTGTCGTTGCGAGTTGCATGAATGGAGTGCCTGCATGAACACCAGTTGGACCGACGATGAATGGTATAATTTTCTTGACGATTTAAGCTCGAATTCCGGCCGTTACGTGCCTGTGATTGGCCCCGAGCTCATGGTCTATCAAGAAGGGGAGCGAACAGTCAGTGTGTATCAACTTTTGGGGGAGCGGCTTGCTGACAAGCTTCGTGTTGACCGCAAACAGCTGCCAGCAGCGTTTGGCCTGGGCGACGTCATTCGCAGTTATCAGTTGCGGCGGGGGGATTTCACTTCTGCCATGCCCTACGCATCGATAGCGGGAGCCCGTCCGAAAAGCCCTGGCGAGAGTCTTGTTTGAGTGCCATGGCGGCTGTCGGGGCGGACGCCAACTGCCCGGGCGGCGGCGACCCGGCTATTTCATTCAGAAAGATTTGTAGTTAGGAAGGATTCTTTGATCTTTTAAACGCACGCGGCGCATTTCACCCGTTAGGTTTATTATTTCTGTCTGTTTATGTCATGTTTTGTCTATTCATGCCGTGTTCCTCATCTTCTCTTCCTGCTCCTGAGCTTCCTTGGCCTTTCTGGCGCGGACCATCAGGATGCGGTCGACGTTGTAGGCGATGATCTTCTCCAGCATTTCCGCTCTGACGTTTTCCAGCCCGCAGCGCCGCATTCTGGCGAAGAAGTAGCCATCCTTCATGACCGCCATGAGGGACTCCACGGCGGAGCGTCGCGCGCGTTGCTCAATGGCCTCGGCGCTGTCCCATTCCCCGGCCGGGGTGATCTTCTTGCCCTTGGCGCCGGAGAAGGTGATCAGCTTGACGCCCAGTTTGAGCGCTGCCTCGCGGTTTTTCTGCGAGGCGTAGCCATCGTCCGTGGTGACCTTTTCCGGCACGTCGCCCACGCGGCCGGTGACGGCTTCGATCGTCTTGACCAGCACGCCGCTGTCGGCGGTATTGCCCTTGTCCAGCGCCAGGTCGACGATGAAGCCCGCGCGGCTGCGGGCCAGACCGGGACGGTAGCCAAGTACGGTTTCGCGGTCGCCTTTGATGATCAGGGCCGCGTCGGCGTCGGCCAGGCTGAGCAACTTCTCGTCCATGGGCACGGCCTCGTGATTGAACACCCGGCGCCGGATTTGATTGCCGGCCTTCCAGGCGTTGACGAGGGCCTTTACGCCATCGAGCAGGTGTCGCTCCCGCTTGGCCTGAAGCTGCGGAGCCAGCCGGGCCGCGTCTTCTGCGAACAAGGTCTTGTAGAGCTCTTTCATGGGTGCCATGGCCTTGTCCATCGTGTCAAGCATCTTGCGATACAACTTCCGTCTTTTGCTCGGAGCCTTCTTGCCGCGGGCCATGTTGATGTCACGCGCCAGGCAGACAATCGTGTCTTTCCAGCTTGGCATCCAGCCATCGGTGAACGTGACCACTCCCTGCTCCCGCAAGGTCCAAAGCTCGATGAAGGCTCGCTGCAGGCTGCGAGCGGCCAGACTGGCGTCATTGGGAAACGCCGAGTTGGCGCACACCGCCGTGCTGTCAACGCAGATTTCCTTGAAGTCGTCAAGCTCCTCGGTCAGGCAGTCCTGGAGCTGGGCATCCAGTATGGCCTGCCGCGTCGCGTTGGTCACGGCGTTGAGGTTGTCGACCAGCGCCTGACGCGATGGCAGGCGAAGACCGCGAGGCGACAGCACGGCCTCGATCGTCTTGTACTCGCAGAAGCGCTCGCAGGCGTCCTGGTCGCTGACCGAACCGTAGCGGCCGCGCATGAGCAGAAAGAGAAAGACGACCAATGCCGGCATTCTGGGGCGACCAGTCTCAAGGGTACGGGGGGCGACGCTGGGCTCCGCCTCGGGGATGTTACTCAGCAAGGCCGGCAAGGCTGGCAAGACTGCCCGTGCCGCTTGCCGCTGGCGCGCACGCTGGGCCTTCTTCCGCAAACCGTAGGCATCCAGGTCGGCGTCAATCAGCGGCAGCAACTCGCCATGGCGGTCGATGAAAGCCAGCATCTCCGCAGCGAAATCAGCCAAGTCGCTGTCGGGAGTGGTCGAAAACAACTGGTAATTTGGAAAGAGAAAAATACATTCCATGGCGTGCCCCATTATGTTTGTGCGACCTTTCTTCGCGGAATTCGATCGCGTTCAGCATAATGTGGCACTTTTTTTTGATTTGTCTCGCGCGTGCGCGCATTATGCGCGCGCACGAGGGCTTTTCGGATGACCTCATCCTAAACGCAAGCGCAGGATAATCATTTCTACTTGAAGAGCCGTTGTTTTTTGGCGTGTTTTTCGCGAAAAAGTAATTGGCAGCTTGCCCATTCCCAGTGATGGGCAGTGGCGACATTTCGCTTGTCGCCGGTCGCCTGCTTTGTGATTGAACGGCGTTCTGCACAGTCCGCAGGACGATTCCAGTATCACCTCCGAAAATTGTGTTTTTTTATAGTAGACAGCTGTTTTTTGCGTCTGTATAGTGCTTGCGGTTGTGGGAAATGCGACTTTTTTGATATTTTGTGCAGAGGGCGTTTTGAGAAGGAGGCAGTATGGCTGGAGCCGACAGATTACAGGCGGGTGGTGGCGGTTTGACCTCTCATGAGGTGCTGCGGGATACGGTAAACAAAGTCGGCACCAAAGTGGTCGCTGACGAATTGAAGTTATCCCCGGCGATGATCTACAAGTGGTGCCAGCCGAGTTGGGGGGAGTTGTCCAGCGGCGAGCGCAATCCGCTTGATCGTATTCTTGCTCTCTGCGAAGCTGCCTGTAGCGACAAGCCCGTCAAGTGGTTGTGCGAACAGCGCAACGGTGTTTTTGTGCGCAATGTCGCACTTGAGTTCGATGGCGAGCCTGCTGCTTCGCATCTTCGGGCAACCCAACGCATTGTCAAGGAATTTTCCGAACTCCTTGGCACGCTCGCCGAGAGCTACAGCGAGGAACAGGGGGTCAGTCCCGGAAGCGCCGCGTGCATTCGGCGTGACTGGGAGGATGTCAAGCGCGCTGCCGAACGTCTTGTCCGCGCTTGCGAACGTGGCGATTTTTCTGGGGAAAGGGCCGGCGGCAACGGACGCCGGGGGGATGTTTGATGCTGGACTGGGACAATGAGCCCGTCGGTGACGATGGGGGCTTTCTCTGCTGCAGGACGCCATGGGCGCAAAGTCACCAGCGCTGGCCGTATGTCCGTATGATAGCGTCCAGCGCAGAGGGCCTCAGTAACCACCGTGATGACGATGCATCGGGAACGGCAGGCCGCATTCTGTCTGCAGGCAGCCGGGGAATGCCGGCGAAAAACACTTGGATACGCGGGAGAAGTAGAGGCCGGTGAAGGCGACGCGATGGGTGGCCAGCAGGCGAATCAGGTCCCTGCCGGCGCGATTGTGACAAATGGGATTGAGGACCGTTATGAAAATATGTCAGCACTGTCAGCAAAAAGTCGGTGAAGCGGTGACCATCTGTCCCGGTTGTGGGAGCAAACTGCCCCCCGTTCGCGACAGGATTGGGCGTTTCACCTTGCATGAACTGGTGAACGAAACGGAAATCACCAGCGCCTATCGGGGACGAGGCGATGGTGAGGCGGATGACAAGCTGGTGCGGGTATTCAATGCCACCGTGCCAATTGACGCCGAGCGTGCAGGCAGACTGCGGATGCGTGTTGAGGCATTGCGGCAACTTGATTCGACTAAGCTGGTTCGTTATGAAGCGGTGGAACAGGATGCCGATGGGACTTGGTTCGTTGTCAGCGAATGGGTAGATTGCGTGGGTTGGGGAGATGTGACGGGTAAAGAACGCTTGTTTCGCGATCCGCGCCGCAAGCGGGAGTGGGTGGACCTGTTTGCGAAGATGGCTCAAGCGCTAGCCGCCTTGCATGTCTCTGGGCAGGTGGTGCCGAATCTGAAACAAGCCGACTTTCTGCTGGTTCGCCGGCAAGACGGCACTTACGATGTCAAACTCGACTGCAGCCTCGAACCGTTCCTGCGCGAGCCGGGAACTGCCAACATCGATGCCGGACATCCGGACTCCCGTGCCGGCAGGGCGCTTGATGGGCGCAGCGACATTTGGTCGATGGGAACTATTTATATTGCGTTAGTGGCGGGATGCACGGTGACGGCTGATAATGCCGTGGCCGTGATTGAGGGCATTCTGAACCGCTTTGCGCCGGTTGTCCTGCACCGCAAACTCGGGGCATTGTTGCGCAGCATGGTAGACGACGATCCGGACAAACGGCCCACCTCGGCCACGGCCGTCGCCGAGGCGATCAGCGCCGTGACTGATCAAGACATCGCAAAATGGGTGCGCTTCGCGAAAGACCCGTGGAAAAACAAACGACTGCACCGCCGCTTCGCCTGGACGGCCGCCATCGCCGTTGCGGTGGTGCTCACGGTTACCGCAGAATGGATTCGCCGCGAGCGGTCGGACACTGAGGAAAAAATCGAAGTCGTGGTCGATGGCCTGAAGACTGAAGATGCGCGTCGTTTGGCTGCTATACGCATGGAACTAGACAAGATAGACATCAATCGGCACGAGCAGCGCTTGGATTTGCTGAGCGATGCCTATAAACAGTCGTTGGCCTTTGTTGTCGTTGAAGTCTGGGAGGAAATTGCTGGGAGGCGCAATTCGCTCATGCACGCATCTGGATCGGCTTTTCTGGTGTCTTCGGATGGCTATCTGCTGAGCAATCGCCATGTTGCCTGCCCGTGGTTGGCGGATACTGACTTGGCTCAGCATTTCGCGAAACGAGCGGCACAGGGTGAACAGGCCGACTTTGGTTACACCATGTACCTTTGGTTTGAGGGCGACGAGGCGTTTTACTCCCGGCTTATCACCAGCAACGATGTCAGGGACCTCTATCGCACGGGCAATGCCTACTGCTCCGAAGGGAACACGCCCAAGCGTGTCGAAATTGTTGCGGTGAATCCGATGCCGGTCCTTTTGGCCGATCGGGAACGTGGTCTGCAGGACGACGTGGCGGTTCTGAAGGTCAATGTCATTCCTGCGGGGGCACTGCCGATACCGTTGGCCAAAACTGACGGGGGTGACGCCCCAACCCGGGCAATGCCAGTGATGGCGATCGGCTTTCCCTACGGCAAGGATCCGATTGTCGGGTCGCAGGTCGTGGCCAATTGGACGCGCGGGACGGTTACTAGTGTGTATGCCGACACTCTGGGCATTGATGCGACGTTGCATTCGGGAAACAGCGGCGGTCCAGTGATCGACATCAAAGGGCGTGCCGTGGGCATTGCCACCGCCGTCTTTATGGCGCGAATGACGGAGATTACTGCACAGGGCCAAACCGTACAGCGACGAGTTACCGCCTCCGACATGGGAAGGGTGCTGCCTATTGCCAAAGCAGTCGAATTGCTTGAACGTGCGCGTGCCGGGGAGCCATGCCAGCGAGGAATTCCCGAGTATGCCTACCGGCGACAGATTGAATCGGCCAAGGCGGCTGCGGTCAACGCAGACTGGCGGCAGGCGGCAGCCGAGACTAGGGATATGCTTGAACCGCATAGTGGTCCAGGCATCCTCTACTGGGCTGCGGTATTGAGCCCGACCAACGCCGATGCCAGCAAGCGCGCCCAAGCCCTCGACTGGGCTGTGGCCATGCAGCCCGATCATTACCCGGCTCATTTTCTGCGTTATTGCGATGACTGGCAGCAGGGCGTGGAGGTAGCGAAGCGCCGTTCCCGTGATACCCTGCTGGCCGCGGATTGGCGCAGCCAGGGCGAATTCTTTGGCAGTGCAGTTAAGCTGATTGAGGCCGCTGCCGGGGAGAAGCGCTTGGCGGCCATGGCCGAGACCGTTGAAGAAGCAGCCGTGCTGGACTGGGTGGCTGTTGAAACGCCTGGAACAAGACTGTCTGTCGACGATCGCCGGAAACTGCTCTTGTCGGCCTTTGGGAAAGTGGATCCCGATGCTCCCTTCGCTTACGTAATTCGCTATTCACTAGATCGGTTGGGACCGTGGACCGAGCCAACACAAAAGAAACATCAGCGCCAAGGGGGCGGCAAAGACGCCAATTTGGCATTCGTGGCCAAAATTCTGGCAGAGCTCGACCATGCCGCAGCGACGCCACGCATTACCGCGAGTACGGGTAAGACGTCACCCACCCGCAGCGCATATGTAGAAGACGCCTTTCTGTTAGCCGCCAATGGCGACTGGCATGAGGCGCTGCGCCTGGCGGAGAAATTTCTTTTAGAAGCGCCGTCGGCGCGTTGTTCAGCGCACTGTCTGCGCGTATCGCTTTTGCGCGCGCAGCTGCTCGCCAGTGCCGGTGATAGGGCGCCTTTACAGGCTATTCTCAAGGGTGGCGACGCGTGGTATGCGAAAATAGCCCGCGCTCTGCTCGACGCCAGCTTTGTTGATGAGCTCATCAAGGACGGCGCTGGCGACATTGAGCGGACCTTGCGGCTGCGACTGGCGCTTGGAATGGCGTCAGAGCTGGACGGTGCCCCCGACGCGGCGCTTGGACATTATCGGGACGCATTGGACACGATGCTTGTTGGACGGCCTGAATTCACTATGGCGCAAGGGCGTATTGAGGCGCTTGCTGGCAATCAGGGGCAAAGACGGTCAGCGAGTACGCGCTCGCTGATACCGCGTGCGATGACAACGCCATCGTGGTTAGGGCCCACGGGCTTGGCGACTCGCAAGGCCGCTGCTGCGGCTCGCGTCCCTGAGCCGCTCCGGGAAAGCAGTGCCTCGCGGGTTGCGCGTTGGGAAGCTTTGGGGGTGCTTTCGCCCGAAACCGTGCCGGCCGTGCACCGTGCCTTCACTGTCTATGGTCGTGTGTTACGGTCGGCTGACAAGCGGAGCAAGTACCTGCCTACTGCCGACAGCTTGCGGGTGGTGGACGGCGGCGGTGATCCCTGGGCGCTGGCCTTGCCCGACGGCCATATTGTGCTTTCCCGGCGTGCATTGGACCTTTGTTTTGCCGATGTGCCGACTGCCGAGGGTGATGCACGGCTGGCTTTCGTTCTCGGCCATGAATTGAGCCATCTGGCAGCGGACGATTTTCGCCATCTGCAGGCATATCTTTTTTTTGCCGAGCCGGAGCATGGCGACGAGGCTGTGCGGCGGATCTTGCGTGAGGGTGGTGATGCCGCCTTGCTGTATGGCGATAACGGCGACCCAGCCGAACGCGCCAAGGCAGTCGGGGCGATGCGGGCAGCCGAACTGCAGGCCGACATCAGTGGCTTCCTCTACGCCGCAATAGCTGGTTTCCGGGTGGACTTGCTGGCCGGCGATGGCAGCCAACGGGAGGACTTTTTTGCTGCTTGGGTACGGCAGGTCGCTCATGGTGCGGAAGATCCGAGGCATCCCGATGCGGCCACCCGTGCGCATGTTCTGCGTCGCCGATTGGGGCATTTGCAGGACTGCGTGTCGCTCTTTGACGCTGGCGTGCTTTTCCTGACGCTTGGTCAATATGACATCGCCTTGCCATTGTTTGAGACCTATCAGCGAGTCTTTCCGTCGCGGGAGGTGTTCAACAACCTCGGGTTGTGCTACCTGCGTCGTTCACAGCCCTATGGTATTGCCGGCTTGGGGACACTCGATACGACGACGCGGGCGCAGTTCCTTGGCTTCGACATGGCCGTAGCACAAATTTCCGGGCAGGACTTGTCGGAGCCGGCGCGCGGGGATCTTGGCTACGCCATTGCCTGCTTTGAGCAGGCTTGCCAGGCTGATGCCGCTTATGTGCCGGCACGCTTGAATCTGGCCACAACCAGCCTGCTGTTGGGAGCAGATGAACAGCATTCTGCCTTGGGCGCTCTTGATCAAGTTCTCGCGCTTGATTCCGGGCATAGCCAAGCGACTCTTTTGCGGTGGCTGATCAAATGTTGCCATGAGCCGGATGAAAGCGTGCGCGCCATCGCCCGCGACCGCCTAGCCGCCTGCACGCTTGATGAGACTATTCCGGTCTGGTTGTTGCAGCATGCAGCCCAGGTGCTGGCAGTCGGCGGGCAGGACGATGCCGCGAAGGCCTTCCACGCCGCCATGCAGTCGCGAACTCAGGGGACGCCAGTGGCGCCCGGGACGACGGCAGTTGCCTATGCTGACCTACTGACCATCACCTGGCCGGTAGCGCCCGGAAGGAGGGTCGTGCCGGATGAGGAACCGCCGGGGTTGCGTGACTATCGTCGCGTTGATTTTCATGCGGGTTGCGCGACGCTGGCTGACGCCCTGTATCTCTCTGACAACGGAACGATGGTGGCGGTAGTGGACGAAATTGTGCGGGGCGGGCGCTTGGTCTATGACACGCCGGAGCCGCTTTCTGCCGTGTTCGCTGCCGCGCCAGCGGACGAATGTGTGTTGCCGACGGGTGACCGGGTGCTGAGCAGCGGGCACGGGGATGCCTTGCTGGTTCGTCACGGTAATCTCAGCCAGTATTGGCTGGTGCATCAAGAATGAATCGCTGTTATCTCATGCCCAGAGGGCAGAAAGGGGGAAGGCAACGGCTGGTTCCGACAAGGATAAGAAGACGATGATTGGCGCCTGAGGCGTCAGAGGAAAACAATCGACAAAGGGAAATTCACAAGACAAAGGAACTGAACATGAAACGAATCTGCATGATGACAATGGGCATGGCACTCATCGGAACGCTATTGGCTGAACCGCAAGCTGAGAAGCAGGTGCTCACGCAAGCCGGGGAGTTTTCCACGTTGTGGTTGCCGTCTTCTTCCCTGATGGTCGGGGCGGTGGTGGAGGCCAATGGCGCGGCGCGCATGGCGGCTCAGCTTCCCAAGGAAGAATCGGCGACGGCCTACGGTTTCGCTGCGGCTGGGATCACGAAAGAGCAGGGGTCTTTCTGTCTTGGCGTGTTGATGACGGACCTCAAGGTCGCTTTGCAGGCGAATGACCAAGTGCGCACGACGGCCGCGATTGACGCGCTGGTGACTGGGTTGCAGCAATTGAAGGCTTCAGAACCTTTGCTGCGTGCGACTCTGCAACTTGGCGCCGCCCACCATGCAGGCATGGGCACGGATGCCTTGCGCCGTCTGGGCCTGCCCGTGATAGAGCCCTTTATCGAGGCATTTGTTGAGCAGGAAGGCCTGGTGGTGCACCTGCGCCTGGGTGAGTGGGTGGAGTCTGTGCGGCTGGCATTGGCAAGCGCTGACGAAAGCAAGCCCGCTGCGGCAACACTGCTGCTGACTCAGATGAACCCGGCTGCCTTCTTCCTGTCGGCTCTTCAGAATGCTGGCCTTCCCGCTGGTGGCAAGGCGGCCTTGGAAACTTTGAAGGCATTGGCTAATGAGCCCAAGCTATCGAATGCACATATTACCCAGGCCCGCACGGCAGTCGAGCAGATTGCCTTGGCCATGCGCTGAGCAGAGTCTACTAATCGTTCCGTAATTAATAATCAAGGAGCACTGTCATGAAACATTTGTCTCGTATTTGTTTGTTCGTACTTATTTCATTTGCCGGTGTGTTTGCGACGACCGCTCTGGCGCAGAACCACGTTCCCATGATCACTGCCCTAGTGCTGGATGCCAGCGGCTCGATCTCGGATAGTGACTTCAATGTTCAGAAGGCTGCTGCCATCAAATTTATGCTTGCCTCCCACGAGCTGTCCAAGGTCTACGGCGGTGAGCGTTCCGACTGGGTGGCTGTCAGTTTCTTCGGTACAGACGATCTCTATGCCGGCATCCCATTCGTGAATGTGAACAGGCAAAACGATCTCGCGGAGGGAATTCGGGCGGTTGCCGGCTATCCGCACCCAAAGAGCGGCACGGCCATCTATACGGCCATACTCAAAGCAACGGTGGAGGTTGAACAGCAATACGGGTCGCTTCCGGGGTTTTACATGCGCAACATCATCCTGGTCACGGACGGCCAGGATAACTCCAGCCGCCGGGATGCCAAGCAACTGGTTGAACAGGCGTTTCCCAATTCGGAGTTCAACCTTATTGTGGTTGGTGTCGGCAAAGATGCTAAAATTGACCAGTTCAAAAATATAGCTGACATGACGATGATGATTGATGACTATGATGAGCTTGTTGCCGCGCTACTGGCAGCGCGGCATGCGCTTTCAAACTAATTCATGCGCATCGCCCCGGCCCACGTTCGGCGGGCCGGGGTTGCATAGTCGCCCCTCCGCGGGGTGATAGCCTTGATGGATACAGTGGACTAATGATTATCGGCTGGGGGAGTTCGTAATTATCCTGTTGCTTGTTGCTGGGCGAGAAGAGCCGGAAGGAAAAACTGCATGAATCATCAAGATAGTGATTGGCGTTCGCTCTTGCTCAGGCCGATCAAAAATGGGAAAATGGTGCCGATCGTTGGTCAAGAACTGTTGACCTATTGCGGTGAAGATGGGCGAGTTGTGCCTCTGCGCGGCGTGTTGGCAAAGAAATTAGCCAGAAAGCACGGACTTGACGAGAGTGCCTTCACCGAGCAGTCAACGCTGTGTGACGTGGCCTATCAGCTTGATCCCTCGGTTCGCAAAGATGATACCTTTTATGACGAAGTGCGAGATATCTACGAGGACATCAATCCGCCTGTGCCCCCAGTCCTTCGGCAGCTTGCCAAAATTGGCTTTCGTGCCTTTCTGACGACGACTTGGGAGCCACTACTCTGCCAGGCTATTGCGGAAGAACGCTACAAAGGTGACCAGTCACCCATCGTTGTCCGCAAACTCCGACTTTTTGACAACGGCCGCGATGGCGTTGTTGAAGACATCCCGTGGCAACAAATTCCCGATGGCGTGACCTTGGTCTATCATCTTTTTGGGAACCTGAAAGAATCGGGGCGAGACTACGCCTTGACGGAAGAGGACATGCTGCGTTGCGCGGCCCGCTACATTGAATGTCGCCATGATTACCTCACGAACTTTGTTTCCTTCTTGGAGGGGGTAAAATTACTGACTCTGGGCTGCAGTTTGCCAAACTGGTTTGCCCGTTTTTTTGTCTGCTTGCTGAAGGGCGACAAGATTGAACAGACGGTACAGTTGGCAGATGAAAGATCACGCACCGATCCGGACCTCTGCGCATTCATGTCCCGGGGCGGCAACCACATCTATGATAGTGATGCGCTGGAGTTCACCCGGAGGTTGTACGAGCGCTGGGATATGTGGAATGTTCCTCTCGCAGCGGAAAATGACAATTCGACCTTGCCACCATTTCGTCCCGGGGCAATCTTCATAAGCTATTCCAAACAAGGTGAAAAGGATCGGCAGGCGGCATCGGCATTGTTCGATGCGTTGCAAAAGCTTGGGGCCAATGTCTGGATGGATGTTATTCCAATTTGCATTCAAGATGATTGCAATTACATTATCCACTGCTGACAAAGGCGGCAGAAGGTCTGTCGCCGCCAAAAACAGGAGTGGCAACATGGGTCAAAAAGTCGCATTTTCTGATGCCGAGATAGCCGAGGCCAAGCGCATGGTCAACGAAGCCGCTGATGTTCGCGAAGTCAAGCAGGGAATGTCGGTTGTCCTTTCCGTCGAACTGGGATTGACCAACAAAGAGGTAGCGATTGCCCTGCAGTCCAGTCCAGCCACAGTCGTGAGGCTGCATGGAGGGGTTCGCCATTGCGCGGCCAAGAGTCATTCTGATGCCGATAGGAAGGCTGCATGGGGCGGGCGACGGCACTCCTACATGACGCCGGAGGAGGAAGATGAGTTTCTTCTGCCATGGGCTGAAAAGGCCGAAAAGGGCGGCGTTCTGATTGTTCCGCCGATTCACAAGGCGTTTGAAAGTCGCATTGGGCGGCGCGTTCAGCCGGCAACCATCTATCGTCTTCTTGCCCGGCATGGCTGGCGAAAGATCGCCCCGGACAACATTCATCCGAAAGGCGATCGCGAAGTCCAGGAGGCCTTCAAAAAAGGGGGCTCTCGATGGCTGTGGACGAAGCGCTGAAAGGGAATCGGAACAATCTGCCGGTTTTGGTGATGTTTCAGGACGAAGCCCGGTTTGGTCGCTTGAGCTTGCCGCAGAGATGCTGGGCACCGGCGCCGATGCGGCCCGTCGTCGTGCAAGGAGTCGTGCGCGAATACAGCTACACATACGCAGCGTTGGCGCCGATGAGCGGCGAAATGGATTGGATGATAGCCTCCAGTATGAATACGACGGAAATGACAGCTTTTCTTCGCCACGTGGGGTCGCGTCATAGCGATCAGTTTGTGGTAATGGTTCTTGACGGGGCGCCATCCCACCGGGCGATACAGCTGGCAATTCCAGAGAACATGGCATTAGTTCGTCTGCCGCCATACTCGCCGGAGCTGAACCCTGTGGAGCATCTATGGGACGAAATTCGTGAAAAGCACTTCGCGAATCGAGTCTTTGACTCGGTGGGGGCGGTAATAGCCCAGGTGGTGGATGCGATAGACAACTGGGAGTCGTCGCCAGATGCGGTTCGCTCGCTATCGGCATGGCCTTGGATTGTTGAAAGTTTGCAATCATCTTGAAAACAAAATGGAATTATTGTCCTGGCTACTCACTTGGCATCCTCCGCAGGCTGGATCCCCAGCAACGCCTCGATCCTCTTCATGTCCGGGTGGTCTTGGCCCGCCTCGCGAAGGAGTTTGAAGTCGCTGCGCGCCTCGTCGTTCCATTTGCGCCCGTCAAGAAAGGAGGTTCTGGCGTACTTCTCGTGGATGGTTTTGGCCTTCTCGAACTGGTTGGTGAGCAGATAGGCGTGGGCCAGCTTCATCCTGGCGGAACATGGTTTGTGGTGGGCGAGGAGGGCGACGGCTTTTTCACCTGCCTCAAGGGCGTCCTTGTGCTTGCCAGTGAGTAAGGCCACCCAGCAAAGCAAGCTGCTGGCATCGCTGAGAAATTGTCCGTCCACGCCCTGAAACTTCGATGCGATGGCTAGGCTCTCGCTAGTCGCCGCGACCGCTTCCGCATAGCTCTTGAGTTCAGCGGCAAGCCCGCCCTGGACTAACAGCGCATCCGCGAGTTCGAGGGACTCGCCCTGCTGGCGTCGCAGTGCGACCAGCCGCGCTAGATGGTCGAAGGCGGCGGCAGGGTCGTTTACAGCCAGGTCGCAATCGATGCACGCGACCAGAACCGCGTCTTGAAGCTCGGCATGCAGCAACGAGAGGGCCGCGGAAAACGATTGCTCGCCACCGAGGAGCCTGATGTCATAATTGCGCATGAAGACGGCACGAAGGGGAAGGCCGGGGTCGCGTTCGGATGCTGGATTCGCCCTGTTTTCTCTCACCCACGAACCCGCCAAGAGGGTCCGGGCGAAGGGAATCGTGGGGTCGTAACGCAGCGCGGATTCAATCCCCGGGCGCAAGAGCGTATCGCGCTCACGCTCGGCGATCTGCCGGACGGTGACGTGCGAACCGGGGGAAAGCAGACGGCTGGGGCGCGAATCGAGGAGCCAGTCGGCCAATGTTCGCCACTCCTTTGGGAGCGTTTCCCTAGTGTGCAAGAGAAGATGGAGACGTTCGCCGTGGGGGATTTCCTGAATCTTACCGTCCGGATCGTAACGCAGCCCAGCTACGCCACTTGCCCATATCCGCACCGCATCGGTGCTCGAAACCTTGTCAACAGCCGCATCCCACACCTGCGCCGTCCGGTCAACACTCGCCGTCACCACCCGCGTGCCATCCGGGCTGAAACTCGCACTGGTGACATCGTCCTCATGGCGCAACGGCTCGCCGATGGGCTTGCTGCTGGCCGCATCCCACACCCGCGCAGTGTTGTCCTGGCTTGCCGTGACCACCCGCGTGCCATCCGGGCTGAAACTCGCACTGAGGACCGAACTCTCATGGCGCAACGGCTCGCCGATGGGCTTGCCGCTGGCCGCATCCCACACCCGCGCAGTGTCGTCCCAACTCGCCGTGACCACCCGCGTGCCATCCGGGCTGAAACTCGCACTGAGGACCGAACTCTCATGGCGCAACGGCTCGCCGATGGGCTTGCCGCTGGCCGCATCCCACACCCGCGCAGTGTCGTCCCAACTTGCCGTGACCACCCGCGTGCCATCCGGGCTGAAACTCGCACTGAGGACCGAACTCTCATGGCGCAACGGCTCGCCGATGGGCTTGCCGCTGGCCGTATTCCAGACCCGCGTGGTCCCGTCGGAACTCGCCGTGACCACCTGCGTGCCATCCGGGCTGAAACTCGCGCTGCAGACAGAACGCTCATGGCGCAACGGGACACCGATGGGTCTGCCGCTGGCTGCATCCCACATCCGCGCCGTTTTGTCCCAACTTGCGGTCACCACCCGCGTGCCATCCGGGCTGAAACTCGCACTGTTGACCCAATTCTCATGGCTCAACGGCTCGCCGATGGGTTTGCCGCTGGCGGCATCCCACACCCTCGCCGTCTTGTCCTGGCTTGCCGTCACCACCCGCGTGCCATCCGGGCTGAAACTCGCGCTGAGGACCCTACCGTCATGGCGCAACGGCTCGCCGATGGGTTTGCCGCTGGCTGCATCCCACACCCGCGCCGTCTTGTCACGGCTTGCGGTCACCACCCGCCTGCCATCCGGGCTGAAACTCGCACTGTAGACCCAATTCTCATGGCGCAACGGCTCGCCGATGGGCTTGCCGCTGGCGGCATCCCACACCCGCGCAGTGTCGTCCCAACTCGCCGTGACCACCCGCGTGCCATCCGGGCTGAAACTCGCGTTGACGACAGGATACGCATGCCGCAACGGCTCGCCGATGGGCTTGCCGCTGGCCGCATCCCACACCCGCGCCGTCTTGTCATGGCTTGCCGTCACCACCCGCGTGCCATCCGGGCTGAAACTCGCGCTGCAGACAGAACGCTCATGGCGCAACGGGACACCGATGGGTCTGCCGCTGGCTGCATCCCACACCCGCGCCGTGTTGTCCTGGCTTGCCGTCACCACCCGCGTACCATCCGGGCTGAAACTCGCACTGTTGACATCGTCCTCATGGCGCAACGGCTCGCCGATGGGCTTGCCGCTGGCCGCATCCCACACCCGCGCCGTGTAGTCATCGCTTGCCGTCACCACCCGCGTGCCATCCGGGCTGAAACTCGCACTGCGGACCGAACCCTCATGTCGCATGGGCCCGCCGATGGGTTTGCCGCTGGCGGCATCCCACACCCGCGCAGTGTCGTCCCAACTCGCCGTGACCACCCGCGTGCCATCCGGGCTGAAACTCGCGTTGACGACACGATACGCATGCCGCAACGGCTCGCCGATGGGCTTGCCGCTGGCGGCATCCCACACCCGCGCCGTCTTGTCATGGCTTGCCGTCACCACCCGCGTGCCATCCGGGCTGAAACTCGCGTTGTAGACATCGTCCTCATGGCGCAACGGCTCGCCGATGGGCTTGCCGCTGGCCGCATCCCACACCCGCGCAGTGTCGTCCCAACTCGCCGTGACCACCCGCGTGCCATCCGGGCTGAAACTCGCGCTGCAGACCGAACTCTCATGGTTCATGGCAACTAATGGGCAATCGCGCCGGACTCGCCCTTGATGGCGAATGGTGTCGTAAAGCCACAACGCTGCCTGTTCGTTTGTGGGGTCGCGCTCCAACGCCCGCACCAGCAACGCCACCGCCTCGTGCCAGCGGGACTTGCCATTGAACCCTGCCGCTCGTTCTCCCTTCTGCTGCGCGTCGAAGTCCTCCTGCCACGCCTTAATTGCGCTGGCCAGATCGGCGTTGCTGGCGGCGCGGAGATTCTCGAGGTTCGCACGGTTCGCTTCCGTGGCATTTTCGGTCTGGCGACGAGCTTCGGCAGCATGCGCATCCGCCTCCCGCCACTGCCAAAGCGCGATGGCACCACCAGTCAACGCAAAAAACGTCAGTGCCGACAACCCCGCTACGACCGTGCGGCGGATGCGTTCGCGCCGGCGTATGGCAGCGTCGAGCTGGGCGAGTTGGGTGGCGATGTAATCGCGCTGGGCGGGATCGAAGGTGTCAGGATGCTCGGCAAGGTGGTGGCGGGCGAAGCTGGTGAGGGGGTCGTTCTCGGCCAGCGGGGCACCTTCGGCCAGGCGGGCGGCGATGCGGTCGCGGACACGCAGGCGGTCGCGGTTGGCATCGATCCACTGCACGGCGCGTTCCCAGCGGCGCAGCAGGGCCTCATGGGCGACGAAGACTTCGCCGCGGTCGGAGCTGAGCAGCCGCGCGGCGAGCAGGGCCTCGACGAGTTGGCGGCGCTCGGGGGTGGTGGCCAGGGCGTCCAGCGCGACGCGGCGGCGGACGGGGCGGGCCTCGTCGCTTTCGTCGAGGGCGACAAGGGCCTGAAAGACCGGGCCGAAGGCGGCGCGGACGGGTTCGGGCTGGGCGGCGAAGACCGCTTCGGCATGACTGCCGATTGCCCCTTCGACCCCACCGAGCTTTTCATAAGCGGCGAAGGTGAGCAGACCCTCGGCGGTGCGGGCTTCGTAGAGTTGGGCGAGCGCGAACTCGAGTAGCGGCAGGGCCTCGGGGTGGCCGACGGCATCGTTGAGGATGCGCTGGTCCAGCGATTCGCCGCCGACGTTCTTCTCGAAGGCGACCCCGGCCAGCATAGCGGGGCCGGTGATGATGCGGTGGATGTCGGAGGGCTCCGGCGGCAGCAAGTCAATCTGGCCGCGTTCACCCTTCATGGCCATCAGGGTCGGCAAGCGCTGGCAGCGGTCGTAGAAGTCGCTGCGCACGGTGGCCAGCACCCATACGCAGCCGGAGACGGCCAGCGCCTGCAGGGCGGCGAGGAAGGCGGCAACTTCCGCCTCGGTGACGGCCGGATGGGTGAAAAGTTCCTCGAACTGGTCCACCAGCAGGACGAGGCGGACCGGGCCGCGTCCGTCCCCGGCGCAGGCGCGTTTGAGCAGCAGGTTCAGGGCCTTACCCTGTCCGTCGCGCAGGGCCTGTTCGAGGTCGTCGAGGCTGTCGTCGTCGCCGCGCAGTTCGGGGATGCGCTCGAGCAGCGTGCGGGCCAGTCCGCGGCAGAGACCGTCGGTGCATTCGCCGGGGGTCAGCGTGGCGGTGCGCCATTCGGCGACCGTCTCGTCGGGGTTGTCGGTTTCGAGAGCGGGCAGGACGCCAGCGCGGGCGAGCGAGGATTTGCCGGAGCCGCTGGCGCCGACCAGCAGCAGGAAGGCGCAGCCCGCCGCGGCCTGGGCGCGCAGGCGTTCGAGGATGTCGCAGACCTCCTCGTCGCGGCCGAAGAAGATCGGGGCGTGTTCGGAGCGGAAGACCTCGAGTCCGCGATAGGGGGAGCCCTCCCAGGAGCCGAAGCCGAGGCCCTCGTCCATGACGATGCCGTCGAGCAGGCTGCGCAGGTGGGTCTTGAGCCGTTCAGCGAAGGTGTTGGGTTCGGGGAAGGTATGGTAGGCGCGCAGGTTGCTGCCGGTCGCCGCGTCGTGGAACTGCTCGCGGATGAACTGCTCGGCCAGCCGGTGCTGGCGCAGCATCTCCTCGATCTTGTCCGTCGGCGTCTCCTGCAAGGCCGCTTTGAAACGCCGGTCATCCTGCCGGACATAGACCAGGATTTCGGGGAGGTTGTCCGGCGACAGCGCACGGGCGGCGAGCATCAGGTCGAACTCACGCTCCGTGCCCGAGCGATAGGGCGTGCCATCCGGCTTGCGGATCGCCGCCCCGAGCGGCGAGCCCAGCCGCGACCAGAGGATGAAAACGGCGATGTCGACGCAGTGTTTTTCGGAGAGCAACAAGTCCACCGACTTCTGGAACGAGGACTCGGTGCCGGCGATCGCCTGATCGATGCCCGCTTGGAACGACTTGTCCGCTCCCAGCGGCAGATCCTCCCACAGCACGGTTTCGAGCCGCAGGCGTCCCGCGTAGCGCTTCTGCAAGCCTTCGACGACCTTGCGCGCCTTGTCGCGTTCGACCGCCACGTCGCCAGGCGAGGAGATGAAGATGCGGATGGTTTTCATACGTTTTCCCCTGCGTTACCCCGCAATCCCGGATTGCGCGTTGTCATGATCGGATGCTAAACCCAAACCAACAATGCCTGCTTCGGAGGTTTCCTTGGATACACCATGCCTGCAGAATTTGGGGTAGTACCACAGTTTTCGATGTGACATTCAGACTTCCCTCTTCAACAGAGCCTTGATCTATGCCATGAACCAACCACTCAATTGACTAAGCGAAGGGCCCTGTCTGGGGCTGGACTTCTCCGCTCCGTTGGCCTCGACCAAGCGGGGGACTGCGAGTGATCTCGCGATATTGTTCTGGCTAAGTCTGAGGATGTGGACACCACATGGCTCAGTCAGCAGGTAGGTGTCAAGCGATGTTTGCACGCAGTTGCTTATGTCGTACTCGCAATGCCACAACACCCACTGCGGCGGATTCGCCCAGAGATCGAGCAAGGCAAGCTGAGGACCTGCCAGACATTGTAGCAGGGGAGATCGTGCTCCTTTGACGAGACAAACCCGCAGAGAACGCGGGGACAACGTTTCAGCGTTGGGGAGGTACGTCTGCGCCAACAGACGGCCGGTGCAGGACTGCCACCGGCTGAAGCAGCCGTCCTTTGCCCATGTCACGATTTCGCCGTCTCCGATGTGAAAACCGCCCATGACATTCGTATCGTGCCTGATCCTGCGAGTTAGGGCCCCTGTGTTGATGTCGAAAAGACGGGCATCATTCCCGTTAAGCGGCAAGGCAACGATGGAACCGGCTATCGTCTCGAACGCGGAGGAAATTGCATCCTCCTTCTCCAAGATAACAGATGCTTTTGTCTTGTAGTTCCAAACGCCCAGACTCCCCAGCCATTCCTCGCCTGAAAAGCTGTACCGGCTATAGGGAACAGACCATAGCAGTAAGCCGTTGCTCAATGCCTTAACTGATTCCTCTGGCTGGTAGGCAAGCCAGGGCTCATCCCTTAAGAAGTTGGTCTCAGGGAAACGCATGCCTGAGAGCGAGGCCAGCTCTCTGCCGGTACACAACTCCCAGACATGGATCGTATGAGCTGTCCAAGCAACCCAGGTGTTCTCATTCAATAGAACTCCCCCTTCGGCGGGCTGGCTACAGTTCTCAAGATGGACTACCGTATCGGAGTTAGGCGAAATTACGCTCGGCGTCCCGGACTTCGGATAGAACAGTAACCGTTCGTCTGGAAGGGCACGAATTTCCTCGCAATCGGCGTCCAGTGCGAAAGAACGGAGCAGTCCTGTATTCGGACGCCAATACGTAATCGCATCGCCCGCGACTGTGGCGAAGAGGTTTTCCCACTTGCTTGCTAGGCCCCAGACGGAACCGTGGATTTCATGTTCCGCCAACTTTTCGCCAGTCGTGGCATCCCAGAAAGCAAGCGAGTAGGGATGCTTGGAGAGTGTCGCTACATGTTTGCCGTCGCTGGTCGCTCTTGCTTTGGTAACTTCGCCAGAAAGGGAAGGAAGACTTCGCACCTTAAGGTCAGCGTCAGCATCGACAAGCCAGAGTGAGTTCCGCGTCCCTGCAGGCGTTCGGCTAACACCGTACGCCATGGCCCGGTTTTCCTGGGTGCAAACCATACCGTGAATTGCTATGTTTTCAGGGGCTGTCTCCTGTTCGGGCTTCGGAACCTGCCAGACCCTGACTGTGCTATCGTCCTGCTGGTATTCGCCATACATTCGCGTGGAAGTCCACAGCCATCCTCGAGAGAGTATTCTCCCATCCGAGAGTTCATCAGCATGCTTGATTCTGCCATTATGTCCATATAAAACGTGCTCAGATGCCCCGGTCCTGGCATTCCAGATACGGAGTGTTCCGTCCTGAGACCAAGACAGAAGACTATGATTGTGTTTTCCCGAAAGTTGCCGCATTCCCAAGATTATGTCCGTATGCCCATCCAGTCGGAACACGCCATCGGAACTGTGAATCCATCCACTTTTCCCAGCCCAAAAACAGATTCCGGTATCGGGCAAATCAATCAGTCCGCCGAGTGGGCCAAACTCTTGTGCATTGGTCACCTCCTCCGCGAGAAGGAACCGCCACATGACCAGTCCGTCAGCTTTGAGTGTATAGAGGTACTCGCTGTCCCACAAGACGGTATCGTGGTTGGCGCGTAGCACGAACCCATCCGCATGGCAACTGGGATAGGAAAATGGTGCCTTCTCGTTGATCATCTTCACAACTGACCGGTTGTGAGGCACCCCCCGTAGCCCGTTCTCACCCTGTCGTACCTGACCGCTGACCGGGATGCCCATGAGGGTTTGCAGGTGAAAGGCCGTTTCTTCCGGGAACTCTGCCCGGGGAATCTCTATCCCTTCCGTCGTCCATATTCTATAAGTATCGTTGTCAGCTCTTGACAGGATGTGCCCTGATGGCATCTGAATCACGGCCCGGATTTTGCCTGTATGTCCGAGCATTTTGGCACATTCCCGACCAGTCTCCAGATCCCAGATATAGAGGGCGTGCTCACAATCCTCCCCACCCCATCCCAAGAAGCGCCCGTCCTGTAGGAACATGCCGCCCTTCACCCAGTCCCGCGTCTGTAGGCAACGGAGTTCCTCTCCGCTATCCAGCCTCCACACGCGAACGCAGCAATCCTCTCCCCAGGAAACGAACAAGCCATCACGATAAGGTAATACGCCGCGGACATCACTCCAGTTCCGGCCATGGTGCCGAAACACCTCGCGCTGCTTGCACGAGGCCAGATCCAATAGGCGAATCTCCGGCCTGTTTGCCCACAACAGAACCTGTCCCTCAGGCAAGAAAAGTGCTCCCGGCTCTCCGACCAACCAGTTATTCTTTGTTCCAAAGTCCTTGAAGGTCTCTAGGTTTCTGCCGGATTCCAAATCCCATAGTATACACATGCCATCGTCCGCCCAGGAAATCAACTTCCCATTAGGCAGTTCTATGGTCCCGGTAACATCCGCGCTGTGCCCATCTAGCACCAGTTGACAAGGATCAAAATACAAACGGGATGGCCGATTCATGTCGTACAACAATGTCCACTCACAGCCATTGTCATCCTGCCACTCCTTGGCGGCACCGGACAGCGGGCTGTTGCCTGCGTGCTCAATCGCTAGTTGCAGAAATATCTTTTGCGCGGGCCATTCCTTACTCTCACGCCGTAAGATGTGTGCCTTTTCGCGAAAAAAGTCGGCCCAAGGCCCCAACCGTCGCACCTGTTCCACCGGTACTTCACGGCGAACCATGTCGTAATCCTCGAACACACCATCGAGCATACCAATCCGGCACTTGTGCAGGAGGAACGGGAAACAGGTGAGAAGTCCAGCCGCTTGTTCGTACCGTCCCGACTTGGTGAGATGGAAGACGCACTCGCCGAACCCGCGAACATTGTCCGTTTCCCATTCCTTCTTCGGGTTGGTTCCCTTGGCGGCGACAACGAAGTAGTCGGCGATCTCACCATGAACCTCGGTTGTCTGGCTCTGCGCCTCCGCGTCTCTGCACGAGACCGGTTCTCCGAACTGTTCGAACACCGCTTGGCGCAGTTGGCTGTGGGAGAAATCGAGTTGTCCGCCTCGACGGAGGAGATACCGGCGCAGTCCGCGTTCGATGCGCTGGGCCGTAGCCGCTGCGGTCGGCCCGAGTTTTCGGACAAGCAAGTCAGCCAGTTCGTGGCTAGCCATACCGACACGGCCATGGGCCAGATACAGGCACCACCACTTCACGGCATCCGGCGCCTTCTCGTTGAACACTTCAAGCCGCTGCAGCACCCAACGGAACAGGGCTACCGTGTCAGGGAAGTCGCGGGACATCGAGGCTATGCGCGCAGGCACGATCACATTCAGGTCGTTGCCACCCAGTGTCCGCAGTTCGTTCAGCATCACGAGCAGGTACAGCGGATTGCGCGCTTGCGGGATGGCGCACAACGCATCCAGATGCTGGCGGTCCAGTTCGTGGCAGTACTCCTTGAGGTAGTCGACGACAATGGTGCGAATATCGCCTTCCGTCAGCGGGCCGAGCGGCACGCGCAGCGGCGCCGGTTGGCGCGTGGCGAGAGCGCGGAGGACGCGCTGTTCGGCGCTTTCAGCAAACCCGGCCGACGGTGAACCGCTGGCTTGCAATCCCGCCTTCAGGCGATCCGGACCGGCTGAAGCCGGCACTGCTAACGGGGGTGCCACCTCAACACAACTGACGACCACCCGCACCCCCGGCCCCAGACGATTCGGGAGCCAATGGAGATCGTGTCCATCCGTGAGTTGATTGAGCGCGTCGATCAGGATGACGATGCGGCGTTCGCCCGCGTAGTCGCCGAGACGTTGCCGTAGTCGTACGCATAGGCTGTCGAAATCGCGTCTTGTTTCTTCGCCTTTCCTCTGCCCGTCTGCGGGCCAGGCGATGCCGCTGCGGTCGAGTTCTCCGATCAGGCGTTCAACGAGCGTATGGGCTGTTGCGGAGCGTTCCGTGGCACCGACAAAGTGCTTGACGACCAGTGGTGTGTGAACAGCGAGTGGCGAACTGGGATCAGTGGATGGGGATTCGGCGAGTTTGGCGAGTTTGGCGAGAAGGGCGGACTTGCCTTGGCCCGGCGCGGCAGCAACCACGGCGAGGCGCGGAGCGTTTTCGTCAGTCGAGGCCAGGAAGTCCGTCAGTTGCCCCAGCTCCTGCGTTCGGCCTTGGAACCAGCGCAGACGGGTTTGGGCAAAAGCGTCCATCTGTTCACGTTCGGCATCCAGGGTGTCTTGTGGAGGCGGCTTGGCGAGCGCCACAAGTTTGGCCGCAAGGTCGGGGGGGACGGGCCTGGATTCGTCTGTGTATCGCGGATCAGCATCGGGATCGGCATCGAGCGCCCGCCGCCAGACGTCCTTGCCCACGTAGCGTTCGTCGCGCAGCACGCCCGACCAGAGATCGTCTAGGACGAGGTGGCCAAAGGCGTCGAGGTCCTCGAAAGACTTCCCGGTCCAGCGGGGGGTGTAGGAGCGCACCGGGCGACCGCAGGTACGGATATCGGCTTTGAGCTGTTCCAGGTTACGGCAGGAAATGGGGTCGGTATCGACGAACTCGCCGTGGATGGCCGGATCGGTATGCGGCGGTTCGGGGACAAGCGTCACTCGAAAGTAGAAGCTGCTGCGACGGAGGACCCGGCGGCTGAGGACGGCGTGGCGGATCTCCATGTCGGTGACGGATCGTCCGCCCCAGAGCTTGCGATCCTCGCCGTCCCTGATCTCGTGCGGTTGGGGCACCCAGCCGTAGCGCTGGCCGAGCATACAGACGAAGAACGGCTCGACGCGGTCAATCCATCGCTTGCAGTATTCCCAGGAGTTGGCCTTCTCCCCATCGACTCCGGTCTCCGGCACGCCCCAGCGCAGGTCCACGTCGAAGAAAACCAGCCCCAACTGTTCGACCCGCTCGCGCAGTTCCGGGAAGACGACTGTGACCAGATGATCACGCTCCGCGTGCATGTCGCGGAACGTGGAGGAGATGAAAACGCGGACAGACTCGTTGGCGACGGGCATCGACATTGCCATTACTTGCTCCTCACCGCCTTCCGGCGTTCCTGGGCGAGTTCGTATTCGAGCCAGTTGGCCTGACAGGTGTCGAGGGCGAGGTTGTACCAGTTGATGGCGGCCTCGCGGTCCTGGTCGCGCTCGGCGCGGAGACCGAGGGCGAGGCCGAGGGTGATCGTCTCGGGGCGCTTGCCCGCGACGGATTTCAACGCCTCCTGGGGGTCGGTGGTGCCGAGAAGGCAGTCGGCGATCTGCCGGTACCAGCCGTTGGCGATGCCGGCGCGGAATTCAGCGAGGGCCTTTGCCTCGGCCGCCTTGTTGCCGGCAAGTCCGATGGCCTGGCAGCGGAGGAGGCCAACCCCCAGAATGTTGGCGCTCTCGCGGTGCGGGAGGGCAAGGTAGCGGTCGCAGGCAATGCGGACCCGCTCCCATTCCCCGCGCTGGGCGGCGTGGAAGACTTTGGGTAGGAGGTCGAACTTGGCGGTGCCCGGATTGGCGGCGGGAGCGGCGGGGCTTCCGTCGAGAAGGACTCCCTCGAAGGCGGCCAGCATTTCCTTGCCGGTGGCGGGCTGGGGGCGGGCGGATGGGGGAGCGGGGACCTGCCGACCATGGTCCCCGGCATGCCAGAGGGAGCAGCGCAGCAAATAGGAGGTGAGTTTGTCTTCGGGGGGAATGGCGCCGAGCGCGATCCGAAAGCGTTCGTGCGCGGTCGCCGGGTCGCGGTTGGCCTGGGCCATGGTGCCGTCGATCCAGAGCGCGTTGGCCAGTTCGGGGGCGGACTCGGCCTGCTCCGCCGCCGTTCCGGGCGCGAGGGTGCCTTCGAGCATACGGACGCCCTGGCCGTAGGGTTCGAGCGGGGAGTGCCAGGGCGCGTCGAGCAGCAGGGCGCGGGCGGCCCGGTCCGGCTCGGGCACACCGGCACGCCAGTCGTGCCAGTAGCGCAGGAGGTGGACAAAGCCTACTTCGGGGTCTAGGACGGCGAGCCGCTCCAGGAGGCGGTGCCCTTCCGGGGTGAAGCCGTCGGGGGTGTAGCAGAGGATGGCCGCCATTTGGGCGACCTCCGGATTGGCGGCCACCCCGGGAACAGAGGCGAGTCCTCTTGCGGTGGCCCAGTCGCCGGCATCGGCCGCCGCCAGGGCGGTGCGCATTTCGGGTTCGAACGCTTCGGGGGGCAACCCGTCCCAGACCGGAACATCATGGCGCACTTTCTGGAGAAAACCGTTGGCGAGATCGATCGGAAGCAGTCTCCCCATGGCCGTCTGGAGGCCGCCGCCAGGGCGGTTGTGGAGCTGGGAAGCGATCCCGACGACATAGCCGTCCAGGTCCAGGACAGGCCCTCCGCTGTTGCCGGGGTGAAGATCGGCATCGGTGGCTATGGCATCGGCGAAAACGCGGGTGACGCTGCCTTCGGAGGCGCGGGCGAGCGCTCGGGTGTCCGCGTTTCCGTCGCGTCCGCTGGAGTAGCCCAGTGCCAGGACCCGGGTGCCGCGGACGGGCGGTTCCCCGGCTCGGAGGGGGATGGGGACGGCCCCCTCGGGGAGCAGGTCGATCTTCAGCACGGCGACGTCGTCCTGCATCCAGGAGGCAAGGGCGGTGGGGACGTCCTGCGGCGGCACCATCACCCCGGCGACAACCACGTTCCGGTGGACGTTGCCGCTGGCATAGGCGGTGTCGAGACGGTACTTGTCCTCCGCTTTGTCGCTGTTATTCCCAGTGCTCAGGGGGCGGAAAGCTTCGTCGCCATCGAACCAGAGCCGGTAGGTGACTCCGAACCGGAAACCAAGTCTCCTCCGCCGGAGTTCGGCATAGGCATCGGCGACCTCCGACTCTCCCAGCCATGGGGTGACGACGTGGCGGTTGGTGAGGAGATGGCCTTCCGAAGTCACCAGGAACGCGGTCCCTTCACAGGACGCAATGGCCAGCCGCCTGCCGTCGATCTCCAGCCACCCTTCGGTCTGGACGAAGGCGACCGACCGGCTGTAGCGGGCGAGGACGGCCTGGGCACGCTGCTCGGGGGATGCCTGCCGGATATCGGCCAGCGCCTGGCGCACGGCCTCTTTGGCGGAGGCGTCGACAAAGCCCTGCCCGTCGCGGACCAGGCTCTCCACTTTCGCGACAGCCGCGCTGGTGGTCCGCCGCGTCTCGTCGATCCCGGTGGAGAAGCGGTGGTACAGCACGGTGCCGAGGACGACCGCCACGACAACAAGCGCCGCCGCGACGGCCAAGACCCGGTTTAGCAGCCGCCGGTTGCGCCCGGGGTCCTTCTCGAATCTCGCCCACTTGGCAAGGTCCGCGTCGTCTACCGCAGCCAGAGCGGCGAGCACGGAATCGGCGGAGGATGGACGCTTGCTGGGATCGTCCTCGACCATCTGGCGCAGCAAGGCGCTCAGCTTGCGGTGCAGGACGACCGGCTCGAAGCGATGGTAGATGCCGTCCGCGAGTGCCTGATAGTCGTCGTGCTGGTCGGTGCCCGTGAAAAGGTCGAGGAAGAGATGCCCCAGCGACCACAGGTCGCTGCGTTGGTCCAGCAGGCGCTCGGCATTCAGGTCCGGGTGCAGGCGGCGCAGGCGGGCGGCATCCGGGCCGTCGTCGTCGGTCGCGAGAGGCATAAAGCGGGTGAGTTTGGGATCCAGCCGGACCTGCAACACACCTGCCGCATCCCGGACCAGCAGAAAGTCGTCCAGAGTCATGAAAGGCATCAGATGCCCCGCCTCGTGCAGGGCCGCCACGCACCGTGCCATTCCCTGCATGAGCTCGAGGCACGGCCGGCGCTGCCGGGGATCGCGGAACAGGCGGTCGGGACCAAGCATATCTCCCCAGGAACGGACCTCCTCCCAGGGGGTGGCGCGCAGGGCGGTGGCGCTGTCGAGCAGGCGGAAGTCGAGCGTCGGAACGACGAGTTCGGCGGGGGCGGCAGCCACTTTCCCGAGAATCGCGCGGGCCCGCTCCAGAACGTCGTCCCCATTCCCGGATAGGTGGTAGAGGCGCAGGCAGACGTGCCGACCGTCGGCCTCTCGCCGGGCCCGCCAGACGCTGTAGCCGAGGCGTTCGCGCACCAACCCGAGCAACTCGTAGCCGGGCACGGCGCGTTGCGTGGCGGGCAATGCCGTGCCGCAGGCGGGGCAGACCTCGACCGTTTCGGCCACGCGCTGGCCGCAGTCAGGGTTGGTGCAGATTCGCATGCTTTATTCCCCTATCTATTGCCCTGCCAGGATCAGGGCTATCAGCAGATTGTCGAAGTTGTCGACATTTATACAGATATCCGCGAGAGGTCCGAGCGACGCCATATTCGCCTTGGAGCCGACCCCGATGATGCAGAGGCTGGCGTAACGGTTGGGAAAGGACTTCTTGATGCTCTCTACCAGTCCCGGGTCGGACGAATTGTCCTGGCCGCTCGTGACGATGATGATGTTCTTGGCATATTTGCCGGATAGAGATTTTTCCTTCTCCATGCACTCCAACAGCCCCCTGCCGATGGCGGTGTACACGGAAGAGTTTTTGTACTTCGGGTGGGGCATGGTCGCGATCTGCTTGACGACCCGCTGGATTGCCTCTTCGTCGTCGCACTTGAAGAACGGCATTCCGGTGTAGTCATCGTCCCCGCCGAAGAAGTTGACGCAAAGCCAGTCGGACCGGCAGGCCGGGTTGTTTTGGGCGCGGACATAGTAGGCCGTAATGAACTTGATGGCGGCGAGGCGCTCCTTCTGGAAATCCTCCTCGGACACCGAGCTGGTGGCGCCCAGGAGCAGGCAGTTGATCATGGGAGTGGAGGCCGTGGCCGTGGTCCCGGCCAGGACGATGGCGAGAAGAAACAGTTTCCGCAGCATTTTCATGGAATGGAAGCTCCGTTGTGGCATGGATTGCATGGATGCGGGGGGTGGCAGGTGCCGACGCCTCGGTTCAGCCGCCGAACGCGGCCAGGTCGGCGAGCGCCTTGCGCGCCGTCTTGACATCACGCGCGTCAAGCTCAGCCTTGGCACCGAGTTCGGCCAAAGTCCCGAGGGCCTTTGCCATCCCTTCCGGGGGGGCTTTGTCCTTCCCAATCTCGGCGAGGAAGACGCTTGCCGTCCGCAGGCCGCCGAGGATCAGATCGGCAGAGGGGAGTTCCGCCGTTTCGGCCGCCGTCAGGGCCAGAAGAGTGCTTTCGGTCCATTCCCCCAGCCGATAGTGGACGAGCTGCCCCTCCGCCTCCACGAAGGCTTCGAGCCACTGGTCGAGGATGGGGATGGCGGCCTTGCGAACCGCGTCGAAGTCCCCGGATCTGGCCACGTCGGCGGTGTGGCTCACCGCGATGGCCAGTCCGGCGGGTGCCCCGGTGGCCTGGAATCCACCGATCAGGCTCACCGCCGTCTGCTGCACGCGCTTGCTGTCGGCGGCCGTGACAGCCACCTTCAGGTCGGCCATGAGCATGCCCAGCTTGAGCGAGCCGCTCTCGCGGGAGACGCTGGTGGAGAACCCATAGGTCGGATCGCCCTTCCCGGCGGGGAGAGCGGCCGTCAGTTCGGCGGCGGATACATGCCGGAGCAGATTGCCGAGCATCAGCGTGGAGTCGGGCACGGCCAGCAGACTTCCTTCCCCGGCCGGGGCAAAGGGGGCCTTGCCGTTGTCCGGCGGCGCGGCAAGGGCGTAGAGCCCGATGCTGGCGGTGATGGCGAGCAGAATCCGTTTCATCTCTTGTTTCCCCTTGGTTGCGGTGTTGGCATACGTCGTCCTTCGCCTTGGGAGGCGGATTTCATACTGGTTAGCGTTCTTGTTCGGGTGGCTCCGGCGGTGGCTGGCACTCCCAGACTTCGACGAGCCTGCTTGCCTGCCAGAGGCCTCCCCGGTCTCCGTGGCGGCGGAATTCGAGTTCCGCCTCGGTCCGCATGGATTCGCCGGGGGCGTTGCCCGCTATTGCGCTGCCCTTGTTTTGCCCGGGGTCCGGGCCGGACTGGGCGAGAAGGACGGAGCGGAGCACGACCCGGTCGTCCACGACGACGACGAGCCCGATGCCGTTGCGGCTCACCACCCGGCACTCGGTATTACCCCACCAGAAGACGCGCTCGAAGGCACCCCATTGCCGCAGGCGGAGTGCCGCCGTCTGGTCGCGCAGGAGGTCGGTGCCGCAGTTCGCCGGCAGAGAGTCGAGACAGGCGGTCGCACAGACGGTAAGCCCGCTCCAGTCCGGCATGCCCACGTCGCTGGTGGCGGGCGGAAGAGCCGCAGGGGACGGCGGGACGGTGGTGCCTGGCAGGCTGCCAAGCCAGGCCGCGAGGGAGGGGTCAAGACGGATGGCTTCGCGCGCCGTTTGGACGGCGCGCTCCCGGAAGGCGGGTCCCAGGCAAGCCAGGGCCAGAGCCTCGTTGGCTTTGGCGGGGGCATAGGCTTGGTCGGCGGCGGCGGCCCGGGCGAACCACGCCGCTGACTGGCGGAAATGGGCGGCGGCGGCTTCGGGGATATCCCCCGCTGGCATCTCGGCTATGGGCGCCAATGCCTGGCGCTGGCTTTCGCCCGAGTCCCACATAACGGTTCCGGCGTGCCTGCGCAGAGGGTTGTCCCCCGGCAGCAGACGGCAACCGAGCGCCAGATGGCAGGCTCCGATGTTCGTCGCGGCCGCGCGGGACGGGAAGCTGCGGTGGAAGGCGGAAAAGAAGGCCAGGGCCAGTTCGGTCTGCCCCATGCTCGCCAACCGCAGCCCGGCGTCGAAGGTGGCCATGGCCTCCTGCATGTCGCGGAGACCCGCCAGAAGGGCCGTCGCGCGAGTCCGCGCGTCGGGATGGCGGCCATCTCCGACCGGACGGCCGAGGGCGGACATCCAGAAGTCGAAGAAGTCCTCCCCGCCCGGTCCCTCGATCAAGCGCCAGACCTGGTAGCCGGCCAGCGCGGCATGCATGAGGCCCGCCTGGTCGGCCGCAATTTCCTTGGCCTGGCAATGGCGCAGGGCGAGAGCCCGGCGGCGCTCGGCATCCAGGCCGTTCCCGTCGGCGAAGGCGAGGGCGGCGTCCGTCCCGTCCAGCAGAACCGCCACTGCGTCCGCGGCACCGTGCGCCGCCGCGGTGCGGGCCTGACGCAGGTCGCGGAAATGGCCGTGGGTCAGATGTCCGAGTTCGTGGCCCAGCAGAAACGCAAGGCGGGTGTCGCCGACTGCCTCCGAAACCCCCTCGACGCAGAGCGCGACGGCCGCCCGGTTGACCGCGATGCGGTCGTCCGGCAGGGCCAGCACCAGCGGGCTTCCCGGTCCCTCCAGCAGCGTCAGCACATCCTCCGCCAGGGGCGGCAGGCCGGGGCTGCGGTCGGCCACGGCATAGATTCGGGCGAACACCGCCGCCGCCCGCCGGGCCGGTGGCGAATCCGCAGCCATCCCCCCATGCAGCCGGAGAAGATCCGCCGCCCGGGGACCGGGTTGCGCCTCGCGCGCGACACCGGCGAGCGCGAGGCATAGACACCCCGCTGCCAGCGCCCGAACCGCGATCCGCACCCCTGTTCCGCCCATTGGCTATTCCCTTCTGACCCTCTCGGCTGCCTAGTGCGAGAGCCTTGCCTTGGTCGGCGTCCCCCTCCGTTCAGCAGGGCGTACCGTTCTTGCCTTTTTACTCTAGGCGATGGTCTGAACCTGTGCAAGGGCACCGTGCGAGTATTTTCGCTGCCTGTCCCGACGTCCTCTTTTTCGTACTGCCTATTCCAGTACAGCAGGCATTACAATCCAGCTGCTCAAGCCTTTCGTTGAAACGCAAAACACGCTACCACATCGACCGCAATCTGTTCCAGTTCAAAACGTCCCTCCAGATCCGCACGGTAAACCCTCATAGGAACAGATTCCGGTTCGGCCGCGAGCGCGTGATAAGCGTCAATGAACCGGCGTCTGGTTTCCGGCTGGAGCAGCCATTCTCCTGTTAGCCCATGCTTCGCCACTTTGTCCAGAATCGTCTGTTCGGTGTTCAGCAACAAAACGGTCAAGTGGGGATAAGGCAGACACAGGTTCCTGGCTTCCGGCAGATCGGTCGAAACGAAGACGGTCGGCCAGCCTCGATCCCACACCAAAACCTCCCGGTCGGCATGTTCTTTTCGAATTCCCTGCATCACGTCGTTTATCCGCTGGGAAGCGCACAGCGGATCCGTCTCCCAAAGCGGATACACCTCCACCTCTCGAAACGGTGCCGCCACTGCTACGGAAACACCTTCCGCCGCCAGACGAGCAACCAGTGTATTAACCAGCGGTGTCTTGCCCCCGCAATCCGTTCCGTCAATAACGATTTCAAACGGGGTCATTCGTCGCCTCCAACGCTTGCTCAAATTGTTTCCACCGTGCCAGAAGCAGATCAGGGCTGCCGTCCTTGCGCCAGATGTCCTTATCATAATCCTCGCAGGCGGACAGGGATTTGATTCGCATGTTATCGGGCGATATTTCTCCGCATACCACATCGCCGCTTTCATTCATAAACAAACAGAAGTCCAACACATCGAATCCGGCACGTTGACATGTAGATCGGACTACCGAAAAAACCCGCAGCGCGGTGTGCTCTGCCGCCGTCGTGTCGATCAGCCGTTCGGCCAAATACATCGGAAGTTGTTCATCGCGCAACCGGTCACCATTGCTATTCGTCAGCGGATTGCGGTAGTCGAATCGAACATAAGGGGCATGCGCCTCTCCCTTTGTAAACGACTCCCCGTAGCGATCCATAATCTCAAATATGCCGTCATAAATATGCGCCGGGGTGCCGACCAGTGCCGCCTTAACGATCACCTCCACCGGAGGCACCCGTTCCTCGGTCACGAGCGCAAAATCGGAGCCTGCCGCCAGCACGCAGGTCTTTATTCCCTCCCTATGCAGCCAATCCCAGAACAAGCATGAAATCCTCATGCGAAGCCCATCCGTTCCCGCGACCTCGCCAGCCCGGTTGATCCGGTACGAGTAGACCGTCGGCAGAAAGCGTTGAACCAGAATTCCCGGCACATCGGTTCGTCGAATCTCCTTGCTGTTGCCCCGATGATACAACGGCAGCGATAAAAACCGTTCGCCGCTGTCCAGCAGAAGACTGCGCACGGCATCCGCATCCAGCCCCAACCGGTTGAATGCCGGGTTGCGGCAGAACACTCGCATGACATCATCATTCTCGCGCATCATGTTACCCATCGCGTTCCCTCCCATCTACCAGAAACGGGTTCAGTTGCAGCGGCTGGCCGCAGGAGTCCAACTTCACCGGAAAGTGAAACCACTCCAGCCGCCGCTGCAACCACCGCGTCACCCGGCTGTCCTTGCGGGAAAAACTCATACCGATGTCTTCATTATTTTCTTAATCCGACAATCTGCCATGCCTTTTCGCAGTCTATATCAACCTCAACGATGCTGCGATGCGGTCCCCCAAGTAGGCAACCTTGCAGAAGTCTTGGAAGGTGCAGTTACGTGCATACATCTGTATTGATATCTCAAGTTCGGAGCCGAGAGACGGGTCCTTAGCAAGCCGACTTGAACTAAGCTCTCGCGTAACCTTCTCTGCTGCGGGATTGTCAACAATAATGACATAGTGCCTGCCCCATTCAGACCCCTGCGTGTCATAATGGGTGAATGCAACATGACCATTGCCTTCATTTGTGTGAAGGAGGTGGATTCCAACAAGCTTGCCAGAATCTTTCGGAATGACGTTACCCGATGTCAGGTAATCATCGAATCGTCTCGCAACCTCAACAAAATAATGTGGGCGCGAATCTAGTGTGTTGAAGCGAAGGCGCTTCCCGGCCTGTAGCGCGATTCCTGATGTTACGTAAATCCGCAGGAAGTGTCCATCACACTCACGCTTGAACCGTCGCGCCTTGGCATCCTCAATTCCTGTGCGGATACTCTTGACCTCCCTCATTAATGTGCGGAGCGGTTGGCGACCTGGCTCCCATTCCTCCCATCCGCCAAGATCCAGTGTGTAGCGAACACCGTGCCGCCATTCAAAAGTCCGGGTCATTGGCGGTGCCTGCTGGTCCAGTATGGGAAAGGTGAATTCGGAACCTACATGCAGGGAGATTGCCGCAGAAAGCATTTGCCGATCTTTGTCCGATAGCTCTGCCAAATCTTTTCCAAGATGGACTGCCGGTTCACCAGAGATGGCGGGGACATCCGCGTAGAGTTGACCGTGATCGGGGCAGGTTATATTGAGAATTCGGTCACGCGGAAGTTTCGATGTCAACGAGGATGCCTCACTCTTGCAGTAAGGTGAGCCCGCGTAACACGCATTGGTGATACAGATGGCTTTAGTGGATGCCTCCACTGCATCGTCAATGGCTCGTTGGAACTCCTCCGGCTGCATGGCGATCTTCTCCTTCTGATCAGCCGAAATTTCATACTCGTCAAACCACACTGGAACTCCGCCAGCCATAAGTTGCTCGGAGAGGAAACGGACGAATCGGGCATCGGTCGTGCGGTAACTCATGAACAAACGACTTGAGTTCGAATCTCCCCTAAAGGCGAAAGTGGAGAGTGTTTTTGCAAGATCGTGTTGCCCGTTCTCCCAGGCAAGGGTTATGGCAGAAATGCCCCCCATCATGTCTGCATGGAAGGCGAGAAGCGGATTGCCACCTGCACGGAAAAGAGCTTCTGCGATAGCTCTATGGCCGCCTTGAGCCGCCAGATGAAGAGGAGTAAGTCCTTCCGGCGTTTGCGTGTTCGGGTCAGCTCCGCTTGATAATAGTTGCTCGACAACATCAAGTTGATCTTGGATCAAGCCAGGGGCTCCGCTGCTTTGCGAGCGGAAGAGATCAGTGCGCTTGTTCTGCCTTCGCGATGCGGCGCTCGCGGCGAGATGGAGAGGTGCCGACCCTTTACTATCCTGAGCGTTTGGATCTGCTCCCGCATCAAGCAACTGCCTAACGACAGCAGGACGTCCATTCAACGCAGCCACAGCTAAAGCTTGATTCTTTCCGGTGGCATCAACATTGTGCCCCAGAAGGAGTGCAACCATTTTCGCATCTGCTTCTGATGCTGCGACTTCGAGTGCGGTTAAGACTTCATTCTTGGTGGAGGCATTTACATCCGCCCCGTTCACCAGCAGGAGTTTCACCTTATTGTATTCGCTTCTTGAGACTGCGACGTGTAAAGGATAATATCCCAGAGAATCAGGACTGTTGACATTGATCAGTTCTGAACGGAGCGCATTTTCTAACAACGCCGTGTCACCATCCGTAATTATCGTCGTCGCAAGGCCTTTGCGAATATAGTTTTTTGCAACCGTGAGATACTTCCAATTCATGTGGAGGGTCATGCAAACAAGGCTCACCAATAACAACTTTCTCACCCAAACGATTTCTGGCGCAAGAAAGGCTATTGCGACGAGAACGATAACGCACAAGACACTAGCTGCAACAAGGAGAATTCTGAACAAATGCGCCGCCTGAACTTTCTTTTGCACCGGCAGAGTTGTGTTGGACCTTGCTATGTAAAGAAACAACACAATATTGCCCGCCATGCACGACGCAAATAGAAGGTTCAATATGGCCTCGCCCGAGTAATTGGCAATGATACCCGTTTGTGCCCAAGGCAAAACACCGGATGCAAATATCGTAGTTATAACATTCATAAAGACTCCTTCGATATCGTATTATTCATTTGGTCCGCCCTTTCATTGCTTGCGAAACAAGAGGATTGCTCCAATGACCAGCCCGATGATAGGTAGACCCCTAACCCAAAACATTTTTTTCAGGAAGTGCCCAAATGGGCCCTGTGTCACCCTCCGACGCATTTTATGACGTGCCCAACAACGACGCAAGTATTCAAGGTGATTACAACTCGATTGAAGTGTTTTAGCAAGCCGCGCAAAGTTTTGAGCGCGGGCTAACACATCCTCCCTGCCGTTATGTCCTTGCAGAATGTGAACTGCTTCAGCGCAGAGGCACTCGGTTTTATTCCATCTGTCGTTGTCCGCCATGGGGCCGAAATGGAGGTGAACATACGCGAGGTCGAGAAGTCTCTCTGGCAACTGGTAGTAATTTCCCACAAACCGACAACAGGAGATTGCCTTCTCGTAGTATTTGGCCGCCTGCCTGCCATCGCCCGACACAATACTGCATTTCCCCAGCAGGGCGTAAGCCGATGCGAGCTTGTCAGGATCGGCGATGGATTCCTGCTCCACCATCTGCAACACTTGCTGGGCAATTCTTCTGGCTTGAGTTTTCTTGCCCATAAGCAGACGGATTCCAAAACAGCCGTGAAGTGAATCCAGTGCCATTGAACCATCGTTAGTCTGCCTGGCTGCAAAGTATTCCATTGTGAAACATTTGTCAGCCTCTCTAGCTTCGCAATGCAAATCCCATAGCGATTTGAACCCTGTGAATTGAAGTAAAAAATTGACTTTTTGGGTATGCGCCGTCCCCAGCGCACCGCTTGCAGTGCCTTCGAGTGAAATATTACCCATATCATTGGCGCGTCCCCATGCATTGAGATAGCATGTGATCGCCATATCAAACTCCCCGCCCGACAATAACAAAGCCCCTTGGCTCATCTCCAGTTTGGCCAGTTGGAGTCCATTGGTAGCCTCATCTTTCATGAGACGTTCTCGATAGAGTCTAATTGTGCGAAGTGCCAACTTGCGGCCTTCACTGTCATACAAGCAGTATTGAGCAGCCAACTCGCAGAGGATATCGAGCCGGTTTGCTGTCAGGGCGGATTCGGGGCCATCCATATGCCGTCGTAATCCGACAACAAAGTGGTCGGCCTTTTCACGCTCCATTGTCCTCCAGAAGATATCGGCATCGCGTATACTGGTCTGACACATAGCCTCCAGCCAGACGAGATCGTTCAATAACCGCCGCGCCAGTTCCCAATGCTTTGCCTCAACGGCATTCCACGGTGCTTCCGCAGCCATGCGGGAAGTAACAATAGGGGTTTCATATCGCGTTGCGAAATAGTTTGCCAATGCATGATGGGCCTGCCGTTTTGCTTCGTCTATAGAAAGAGCCCGTCCGAAAAGCCCTGGCGAGAGTCTTGCTTGAGTGCCATGGCGGCTGTCGGGGCGGACGCCAACTGCCAGGGCGGCGGCGACCCGACTATTTTACCCGGAAATATTAGCAGCTAGGAAGAATTCTTTGATTTTTTAAACGCGCGCGGCGCATTTCACCCGTTAACCTTATTATTTCTGTCTATTTATGTCATGTTTTGTCTATTTATGCCGTGTTTCTCATCTTCTCTTCCTGCTCCTGAGCTTCCTTAGCCTTTCTGGCGCGGACCATCAGGATGCGGTCGACGTTGTAGGCGATGATCTTCTCCAGCATTTCCGCTCTGACGTTTTCCAGTCCGCAGCGCCGCATTCTGGCGAAGAAGTAGCCATCCTTCATGACCGCCATGAGGGACTCTACGGCGGAGCGTCGCGCGCGTTGCTCAATGGCTTCGGCGCTGTCCCATTCCCCGGCCGGGGTGATCTTCTTGCCCTTGGCGCCGGAGAAGGTGATCAGCTTGACGCCCAGTTTGAGCGCGGCCTCGCGGTTTTTCTGCGAGGCGTAGCCATCGTCCGTGGTGATCTTTTCCGGCACGGCGCCGATGCGGCCGGCGACGGCTTCGATCGTCTTGACCAGCACGCCGCTGTCGGCGGTGTTGCCCTTGTCCAGCGCCAGGTCGACGATGAAGCCCGCACGGCTGCGGGCCAGGCCGGGACGGTAGCCAAGTACGGTTTCGCGGTCGCCTTTGATGATCAGGGCCGCGTCGGCGTCGGCCAGGCTGAGCAACTTCTCGTCCATGGGCACGGCCTCGTGTTTGAACACTCGGCGCCGGATTTGATTGCCGGCCTTCCAGGCGTTGACGAGGGCCTGGACGCCATCGATCAGGTGTCGCTCCCGCTTGGCCTGAAGCTGCGGAGCCAGCTGGGCAGCGTCTTCTGCGAACAAGGTCTTGTAGAGCTCTTTCATGGGGGCCATGGCCTTGTCCATCGTGTCAAGCATCTTGCGATACAGCTTCCGTCTTTTGCTCGGAGCCTTCTTGCCGCGGGCCATGTTGATGTCACGCGCCAGGCTGACAATCGTGTCTTTCCAGGTTGGCATCCAGCCATCGGTGAACGTGACCACTCCCAGTTTCCGCAAGGTCCAAAGCTCGATGAAGGCTCGCTGCAGGCTGCGAGCGGCCAGGCTGGCGTCATTGGGAAACGCCGAGTTGGCGCACACCGCCGTGCTGTCAATGCAGATTTCCTTGAAGTCGTCAAGCTCCTCGGTCAGGCAGTCCTGGAGCTGGGCATCCAGTATGGCCTGCCGCGTCGCGTTGGTCACGGCGTTGAGGTTGTCGACCAGCGCCTGACGCGATGGCAGGCGAAGACCGCGAGGCGACAGCACGGCCTCGATCGTCTTGTACTCGCAGAAGCGCTCGCAGGCGTCCTGGTCGCTGACCGAACCATAGCGGCCGCGCATGAGCAGAAAGAGAAAGACGACCAATGCCGGCATTCTGGGGCGACCAGTCTCAAGGGTACGGGGGGCGACGCTGGGCTCCGCCTCGGGGATGTTACTCAGCAAGGCCGGCAGGGCTGGCAAGACTGCCCGTGCCGCTTGCCGCTGGCGCGCACGCTGGGCCTTCTTCCGCAAACCGTAGGCATCCAGGTCGGCGTCGATCATCGGCAGCAACTCGCCATGGCGGTCGATGAAAGCCAGCATCTCCGCAGCGAAATCAGCCAAGTCGCTGTCGGGAGTGGTCGAAAACAACTGGTAATTTGGAAAGAGAAAAATACATTCCATGGCGTGCCCCATTATGTTTGTGCGACCTTTCTTCGCGGAATTCGATCGCGTTCAGCATAATGTGGCACTTTTTTTTGATTTGTCTCGCGCGTGCGCGCATTATGCGCGCACGCGAGGGCTTTTCGGATGACCTCTAGAAAGCAGTTCCGCCTCGACCGCCTGGCGCAGGAAGTCGTGGCCGAATGCCCACAGGCTGCCGCGCTGGACGAGGTGCGGTTCTATTGCCAGCAACAGCGGACGCCAGGTTTGCCGATCCATCGGGCCATGCTCATCGGCGAGTAAGTCCAACCACTCGTTTTCGCTCAGACCCTGGCGGGCGGCCCAGAGGTGGAGAAGGGATCGGTTCACCAAGTCACGTCCAGCATGGAAATCGTTCTGCCAGCGGTGGATCACCAAGCGGAATAGGTCTTGAGGCGTGGTCGCCGTCAGGTATTCGGCAACCTTGTCCGGCAGTTTGTCGAAGTCGCCAAACTGCCGCAGTTCCTCCAGCACGGTGCGCAGGAACAAGGGGTTGGCCGTGCCTGCGGAATCGAGGACCTGCTTGCGCAGGGTTATTCCCAGTGCCTTTCGGTAGTTCTTCAGGAAGGCGTCCATCATCCGTCCGCGCTCGCCCGTGCCAGCCAGCTGGCCGCGCTCGTCGGTGTCGGCCAACGGCAGCAGGTGCTCGGTCCAGCCGCGCTCGCGCAGGACTTCGAGGGCCGGTCCGGGAAGACAGGAGACCACCACCCGGATGTGGGCGGGGAAGAATCGGGGCAGCCAGTTCAGACGGCGGTCCGCCTCGTCGCCTTGGATTTGATTGAGACCGTCCAACACCAGCACGATGGGCTTGCCGCCGCTGGTTTGCGCCAGCCACAGCGGCAGAGCCTCCCGCATCTTCTCGGGCGTGGAAGGTATTTCGTCACTGATTTTGGCCAGCCGCTTGAGCTCGCCCAGCAGACGGTGCAGGAACCCATCCACGCTGGCGCTGTCGGGAGTGGCTCCGAAGTAGTGCTCAAAAAGAAAAGTTGAAGAATGAGGGCGCTCGGCGAGTTCAGCCGAGCCGATGAAGGATGAAGAAGCGAAGGCGGCCAGCAGGGCGGTCTTGCCGCTGCCCGAGTCGCCGGTGACGACCAGTCCCTTGCCGGCAGAGGGCGCGGCCACGAACGCGGTGAGTGCCTGTGAGTGGCTGGGACGATCCACATAGGCCAGAGTCTTGCGCAAAGCATGGCTGCGGTGACCGGCGGCTTGCTGATCGAGCGGGTCGGGAACATCCTCTATCGGATAGAGCTTGTCGATCAGTTCGCGGAACTGCTTCTCAACAGCGGCGGCGAGTTCTTCGGGGGTCTTGTAGGGATCGACAAGCGGACGGCCGCTCTTGCGGATGGTTTCCTTGAGGGCGGCGAGTTTGGCTTTGCGCTCTTCGGTGCGCCGCGCGGCTTCTTCCGGGCCGAACGACGCGATGTCCTGCGGAATGTCGCGCTCGATCATCTCGGCCTGCTCGTAGGCGGGACGTGTCGCGACATACGCCGGATCGCGCAAATAGAAGAAGGCGTGGCCATCCATCTTCGGGTTATTGATCACACCGTGGAGAATTTCCAGTTCGGTGACCGAAGTCCGGTTGCCGACGTGTTCTTTGGTCCACGGTTCCTTCTCAATGACTTCCGGCGACACGGTATCGGGTATCCAGCCGTAGCGTTCGCCGAGGATGCCGATGAAATACGGACGGCAGGTATTGATTTCCTCCAGACAGATCGGCAGCACCTTGCCTTCCGCCGCCTCCTCCCTCGTGATGCCCCAGCGCAGGTCCACTTCGGTGAACGAGACGAACCGCTCGTCGCAAATCCGGCGCAGTTCGGGAAACACTTTCTTCACCAGCAACTCCCGCTCCTCCTGCATGTCGCGGAAGGTTGAGGAGATGAAGACGCGGATCTGGCGCTTGGGGAGAGGCTCTGATTTCAGTTCTTGTGGGTTCATGCTGTTCTGTTCCCTTTTAGAACCGGATGTTTCTGCATTGCTCATTGGCCTCTTTTTGGGCTGACGCTGCCCTTAATATCTCGTATGGTTTGAATTAGCTTGTGTAGTGACATTACGAATGCGGCAATCATCACAATGATGAAATACCATTGTATGCCAGTACGACTGGCAATCAGTAAGATAATGAGTCCCAAGGTTAATGCGCTATGATAAACCAAAGCAGGAAAAGTGTTTTGGAGACAGTATTTCAACCAAAATCGACCAGACTCCAAGGGGTTCTTGAAAGTGTTTGCGTTCAAAGCGGCCGTCTCGTTTCGGATCAACAGGCTTACACCAAACATGGCTAGAAAACATACGAATACAATTTTACCGGGCGGATTCAGCAGCCATCGTGATAAAACGGGAACTTCTGTAACCAGTGTCCCGGTAAGTGCAACGAATGTACAAGCACCAAGCAGCAAGCGGGATATTTGCTGCATACTTGTTCTGAAAGAAATGCCGAGATCATTTTGAAAGGCTTTGATGGCACTTATGCTGCAGATTCGAACAGATGCACCCAGTAGCAGGGTCATTAACCTAAAAGTCGGCTAATTGCTACACGATTCAGTTACTCCCAGCAACTTCAGGAACAGGCGATCCCTCGCCACTGATTCAGTAGTCCAGCGGCGCGTCCCGGCATCGGTCTTGACCGACGTGGTTTCGACGCAATCAAACCAGTCGAATATCTGGGCCAGCGAGCGCTGCTCCAGCCAGTTTTTCAGACCTTTCTCCAGCTTCAGCTGCTCCTTGGTCTTGTTCTCCCCGTCGGTGCCAAGCTGTTCCTCAACCGCCTTTATCTTCTTGGTGATATAGCACCTGTAGCACAGGGCCACAAACTGGACAAATTGCCGGCCTCGCAGGGCATCCGGATACCACAGTCGTGGTCTGCGCCCGTCGACGCTTTCCTTTTCGTTCTTGAAAAGCTCCTCGATCTTTTCCCGCAGCCGGTAGTTCTCAAGGGCTTCGAAAACATCCATGGCACTATTGCTGACCAGGACGAAGTAGCCAAAGTATTTCCTGGCTCCAGCGCATTCCTCCTCATTGAAGGTCACGTGCAAGTTGCCACCACGGCCCACGCGTGACTGCACGAGATACCGGTCGATCCGTTTCTGCGCGGCCTCCGTGAACTCCGCCACGCCTTCCTCAACCTGCCTTTTGAGTTCCATCAGTCGCTGACGGAAGCTGACCTCGTGCTTGCTGACTAGATCATTGGATTTGAATACATGAAAGTACAGCCTGCGCTGCATAACCTCCTCGTCTCCAGCCTGTTTCTCCGCCCGCCGCCTCTGGCGCTGCCACGTGAAGGTATGCATGACTGACAAGGATGCGCCGGAAACGGCGTAGTCAAAGGGGCATACCGCGCTCATCGACTCCAGTTTGTCGCGCAAGGTCTCCACGGTATCCCTTGCCATGATCACATCCGTGTCGATCAGGGTGAGGAATTTCATATTGCGACGGCACATGTCTCGGATGTTGTCATGGCTGTAGTAGCCGGTGTCCGTCGTCACCAGCGGCTTTTCAATGTCAAAGCAGTTGAGCTGTTCGATGGCATTGTCCAGGGCGATGACATCCGGAATATTTCCCGGCTGTTTGGCGAAGGCTATCGGTTCCCTGTCCTTGACAGAATACAGGGTCAACAACTTGATGGTGTCCAGGCCGTCACGATCCTTGTTGAAGCCCCGCCGCGCTTCCTTCTGATTCTGAGAGTACGTGGAAATGGTGGTCGAATCATAGGCGATGACGGGCTTCCTCGACAGGCGAGAGGCCCGTGCCAGAAAGTAACGCTGAATACCATCCTCGTTGCAGCCAAGTGACTTGAAGAGCTCGCCGTATACATCTTCGCTGATGCCATACGAGTAGGGCAGATCATGCATGACCTGCCAGCTCTCGAGTCTCGGCAAGGTGTTGCCGTCCGTGCCGAGCCAGTAGCGAGCGATGGACAGAATCTTGTCGGCATCGCCATGGCTGAAACTGGAGCGAACATCCTGGTCGATCAGGGAACCGCGACCGGCCCATTCCAGAATGTCCGTCAGACCCACGTGCCGACGGATGGCTACGGCCTGCGCAGCTCCGAGCCCATTGGACTTCCGCGGCCGAGTCGGTACGACGTCGGCGCTTCCTGGAAGGATTTTGCCAATCAGTTTGCTTGCGCTGGTCACGGTTTTCCTGGTCTTCTGGTCGTAGTGAGTGGTGCGCTCGTAAACGTAGGTAATCCCGCTTTTGCGCTTGATGCGAGACTGACTGACGTGGACTTTTCCTGAATACGGCCTTGGCATCGTGTTCTCCTTTGCTTAACGTGTAGCAATAATTACTTTGATTGCTACATGTTAAAATGCAAGTAAAAAGCCCAACTTTTCCCGTGGAAAAATTGGGCTGCGCGCGTTTTCAGCGATTTCGTGCGACAACTAGCCGACTTTTAGGGTCATTAAAGAAAGCTTAAGAACTAGATGCAAAGTAGTTGGATACCAACAGAGTCCAGCAAGCAGCAGCGCGGGATACATAATCTTTACGGGATCAAAGACTCTAGGAAAGCCTCCTGTTTCAAGTGTGTTGACAATCCGATCCATTAACGGTGCCAGCCGATGAAATGCGGCCTCATCACACTTATCAAGTACCCCAAACGTGATAAGATATTCCAAAACACATTTATGTTCCTCAGAATACAGTGAAATAGAGTATTTTCTTTCCCAACGCTTACCCAATCCGAAACTGTCCATATCAACTTGTCTAGTAAACGCTGCATGGCTGTGATTCCCAATAGACAGCAGGTGCAGACCGCATACCTTTGCCGGTTCATTGGAATTCAGTTTTTTGACCACTGCGCACACCGCGCCATAGACCGCACGATCATTGGAATCCGCACCCTCAGTGCGAATTGGGATCAATTCATTGTCTGGGCCAATGCTTATCGTCAGCAAGACGTTGTGTCCTTCAATCCTTGCCAAAAAAGGGCAATAAACCGTATCAGGCGCAGTCGAAGGAATTACATTGTGAGGGGCGGAAATCCATTCTGAGCCCAGTTTCAGAGAAAAGTCCTGCCCATAATAATCGTATTTGTATTCGGTAGCATTATTAGAAGCATTCAGTACAGTCTGCAATCCGGGATGCCCCAGATGGTTTCCGAGAAACTCAAGCACATCTGCATAGTTGTTGCTGAATTGATGTCTGGGGGCATTAGCCAGGCTTTGGTGTGCGAGACTCTTTTCTTTTGCCTCTTCGTCCAAATCAATAATGAGGACGCTTTCGGGATTCTGAGCATGCTTTGTAAAGCTATCCAGCTCCCCAAGGCAGTGATGTGAAGCAAAGTATCCTTTACCAAGAAAGCAGATAAGCATCTTGCTGTCTTTAACTCCCTGGTCAATATAGTGCTGAAAATCATCATAATTATCAATAACGATTTCACAGCCGTCCCATAACTTGATGGTGGCTTCGTAAAAAAAAGGATTCACGGCATCTTAATGGTAGCCTAGTAAGCAACCATAGGAGGTACCATGAATCCACTAAAAAGTACTGTGTCAGTCCTCGCGCAGATTGCAAGCTGGATACCTGACCGGATTATCGACAACCTCGCCAAAAAGTACAAAATCCAGACACGGGCCTTCAGCGCCACCAGCCATGTAATGGCTATGCTTTACGCGCATCTGGCGCATTCATTAAGTCTGAACGACATCTGTGACAGCCTTCACAACCATGCCGGCCCACTTGCTCAGATACGCAACTGCACGCCTCCGAGCAGGAACGGCCTCTCTCACGCCAACAAGACCCGCAATGCGGAGTAAGCGTTCGCCCAGCCCATATCCCCGCATGTGTTTCGCGTGATTACATTAGCACCTGAACGCGAAAAGCCCCGGTCCGCGTGAAGCGGATCGGGGCGGTGGCGCGATAGTGTGCGAGTGGTGTCAGTTGCGTGCGGGAGTCCAGTTGTGTGGCAGCAAGGAGTCAATGTCGTCATGCCGGGTGGTGCCGAGGCGGGTGAGGACGTCCTCGAGCCAGGCCTTGAAGTCGACTTTGTTGTCTTTGCAGGTGGCCACGAGGCTGGCGATGATGGCGGATTTCTCGCCGCCGCGTTCGTTGCCAACAAAGAGCCAATTTTTGCGTTTATGCCAAGCTTGGCATAAACGAAATAATGCGGAGTTCGGGATTATGCGGAGTAACGTGGAGCATAGGCCTGGAGCATGTTGGCCCTCAAGGAGAAACAGGTTTATGACTCTATCAGTCGCTTGACATAATACGGTATGCGTTCTCCTGGCGCCCCAGCGCCATGCCATTAACTCAACAGGAGAACGCCAATGTCACTGCCACGCACCATCCATGACCTCTCACCTTGTTTTCTCGGCCTCGACGCGGCGAGACGCCTCGCGGATATCTCCAAATACCTCACGGACCGCGGGCATTCGCCGGCTACGGTTCGGAACTACGTCCGATGTGTCGAACATTTTGAGCGTTGGTTTGCCACGGAAAACCAGCTCCACGCCGGGTTCGGCGAGGAGGCTATTCGGGAGTTTCTTGTTGCCCACCTCCCGAAATGCTCGTGCCCGCCTCCCGTAGTAACCCACATACACAACGTCCGCGCAGCACTTAACCACTTCTTACGTATGCTCCAGCATCAGGGGCTGATCGTTTCCAATGCGAGCGTTCCGCCCACACCCGTGGATCGGGAGATGGCAGCCTTTGATGAGTACCTCATTGAAGTATGTGGCGCTGCACTACAGACGAGGATTTACCGTCGGCGATATGCCAGGGGATTCCTATCCTCCCTCTTTGGTGCGGGACCCGTTGACATCTGTGCCATCCTCCCCCAAGACGTAATGGGCTACGTCGCGAGGCAGGCGGAGGTCTGTAAAGCTGGAACCGTCAAAGTTATCGCTTCGTCGCTTCGGAGTTACTTCCGATTCCTCGTCCTTCGTGGTGCCTGTGATGGACGTCTGGTCGGTGCCGTACCTACGGTTCCTCAGTGGCGTCTGGTATCAGTTCCCAAGTACCTGGAAGCCGAGGAAGTAGATGCATTGCTGCAGACGTTCGACCTGTCGACCGCGACAGGCTTGCGTGACCACGCTATGGCGTTGCTTATGGTTCACCTTGGCTTGAGGACTCAGGAGGTGGCCGGTCTAATTCTCGGAAGCATTGATTGGCGTGGAGGCTATATCCGGGTCTCCGAAAGCAAGACGAGAAGAGAACGGGTTTTGCCACTGCCGCAGTCTGTAGGAGAGGCTGTGGCAACGTACCTCCAGGGAGGGCGTCCAGCCTCAACAAGTCCATCTTTGTTTCTACGCCACATCATCTCCCCAGGCACACCCGTGACTACGGCCATTGTTCGTGGCGTCATACGTCGAGCCTGTGCCCGGGTAGGCATCTTCCCACCTCGAGCCGGCCCCCACGCGCTACGCCACACGGCGGCGACAAGACTTGTGCGGCATGGAGTCCCCCTGCCGGACATCGCCGACATCCTGGGACACGGATGCATCGACACAACTGCCATCTACGCCAAAGTGGACCTACCCAGGTTGGCTCAGGTTACTCTCCCGTGGCCGGGGGTGTCGCCATGAAACGACGCACCATCACCTCGTTTGCCCAGGAGTACCTGCGCTATCGCCACAGCCTCGGATTCAGGCTCAAGATCGAGGGGCCTCTGCTGATGAAGTTCGCAACTTTTGCCGACGCTGAAGCCGAGGATGGACGCCTCGATACGACGCTCGCCCTCCGCTGGGCACGACTTCCTGGCGCAGCTTCTCCTCTCTATTGGGCGAGACGGCTCGAGATCGTACGGTGCTTCGCCCGATACCTTCTAGTCTTTGACTGCAGGACACAGGTACCGCCCAAAGGGATATTGGGTCCCGCGCACCGGCGCATATCGCCACACATCTACACCGAGCAGGAACTGAAAGCGCTGATCAATGCGTGTGTCGAGCTCGAACCTGTCGACGGGCTGCGTCCGCACACCTATGCCACGCTATTCGGCCTATTGGCTTCTACTGGCCTCCGGATATCTGAAGCGCTATGCCTTGAAGACTTTGACGTTGACCTGAGGAACAGCGTGTTGAGTATCCGCGAGACGAAGTTTCACAAGTCGCGTTTGGTGCCTGTGCATCCATCCGTTCGGGACCAGCTTACCACCTACAGACGCATGCGCATACAACATTGTCCCCACCCCTCTAGTTGCAGTTTTTTCCTTTCGGACCGTGGGGCTGCCTTGCCGTATTCAACGGTCAGACATGTCTTCCGAGCTATCGTGCGTCATCTCGGCTGGGAACCGCAAGACGGGCGCCGTTGCCCACGGATATACGACCTTCGCCACACCTTTGCCTCTCGTCGTCTCGCCACATGGCAGCAGGAAGGCGCCGACCTCAGAGCGATGCTGCCTGCTTTGTCGACGTATATGGGGCACGTGAAGGTATCTGACACCTATTGGTATCTCAGTGCCATCCCTGAGCTCTTCGCCGAAGCGACAAGCTCTTTTGAACAGTTTGCCCATCCCAAATGAGGAATATCACGATGAACCAACGATCTTCTCCGCCTTGCTTCGCGGCTATCCTGCAAGACTTTTTCTGTCGTTATCTGATCGACCAGCGGAATCTCAGCGCGCAAACGGTCGCGTCTTACCGGGACACATTTCGCCTGTTGCTCACCTTCGCACACGAGCGTAGGAACAGGGAGCCCGCAAAACTCACTCTTTCGGACCTTGATGCGTGTTTCGTGCTGGAGTTCCTGCACTATCTTGAACGGGAGAGAGGCAACGTTGTTCGCACCAGAAACGTCCGCTTAGCAGCTATCAGGTCGTTCATCAAGTATGCGGCGCTTCGTGACCCTGCTTCGCTGGCAGACGCGCAATCCCTGCTGGCGATACCGCTCAAAAGGGCTGATCGCAAGATCGTCGGATACCTTTCTCGAACCGAGATGGAGGCCGTTCTACTGGCTCCCGATCCAACGACGTGGTCAGGAAGACGGGACCGAGTGATGTTTGCGACATTCTACAACACGGGCGCCAGAGTGTCGGAAATCATCCAGTTGCAGGTCGCAGATGTCGAGCTCGAACGCTCCCGGAGTATCAGGCTTCACGGAAAGGGGCGCAAAGAACGCATCACACCAATCTGGAAGACCACGGCCAGACAACTCCAGCAGTGGCTCCAGGCCCAAAGAGCGACTCCCGGTGATCCCGTGTTCCCCAATCGGAAAGGACAAGTGATGACCCGAAGCGGCGTCGAGTACCGCCTGCGGTTGGCCGTCAATGCGGCAGCAGAAATATGCCCCTCATTGGCCGAACGGAACGTGTCGCCGCACACGCTCCGGCACACCACGGCAATGCACCTGCTTCAGTCTGGAGTGGATCCAACCGTGATCGCGCTCTGGCTCGGACATGAGAGCCCCACGACCACGCACATTTACGTGGAAGCGGACCTCACGATGAAAGAGCGTGCTCTCGCTACACTGCAAGAGCCAAGCGACCAACCCGTCCGTTACTCCCCGCCTGACGATCTATTGTCCTTTCTGGAGTCTCTTTGATTATGCAGAGCGAAAACCGTGCGACAGACCGCAATTGATGCCGGACAAGCTTCGTCCGGAGGCCCTCACTCCGCATAATCCCGAACTCCGCATTATTGCGTCCGAGTGCCCATGGGCGGATGGCGTTCTCGGCCGGATTGTTGTCGATGTTCACGCGTGGGTCACTCAGGAACACGGAGAGCTCCTGGCGTTGCTTGAGCGCGTAGACGGCGGCCCGGACGAGCATGGAGGTCGGTGGCAGACGCCGGCGGACGATGTCGTCGCACAGCGCGAAGAACTGCTCGACCAGCTCCGCCGAATTGGCCCGCTGCTTCCCGCGCGTCTCGGTCAGGGATGGGACGACGATGTTGAGCTCGCCGCCGGCCCGCGCGGCCTCGGCGTCCTTGACCTCGTCAGCGGCCCGCGCCTCGTTGTCGTACATGATCCGGATCAGCTTCAGGGCCGTCAGGCGCTGCTCGTTGTCCAGTTCAGGCACCTCGTAGAACTTGCGGCGCACGTGCGCCCAGCAGGCGGCGCGGGTTCCGGGCAGCTTGTCGTAGCCCGTATAGGCATCACTGATGAATATACCGGCGTAATTTCCGAGGATTTTTTGCGCTTCGCCCTGACCTCGCCCGGGCGAAAAATGAAAGAGGGTGATCGGCGGGCCGACGCCGGTCTTGCGCACCCAAAGGTAACACTTCTGACATTTTCCTTTCGCCAGCATTCGCGCGGAAGTTTCATCGGCGTGAATGACGTCGCTTTTCAGCAGCAGGTCGGTCAGGCGGTCCATGATGGGTTGAACCAGGAAGGCGATCTTGTCCGCCCAGTCGCACATGGTGCCGCGGCTCAGAGTGATGCCCTCGCGTTTGAGGTCTTCGCTCTGGCGGTAGAAGGGCATGTGGTTAACGAATTTCTCGTGGAGGACGTGAACGGGCACGCTGATGTCGAAATGGCCGCGGTCGGAGTCTTCGGACAGGACGTTCGGCAGCGGCGGCGCCATCACGACGCCCAGCTCCGGCTCGCCCGGCACCACATATTTGGCGCGCTTGATGACCAGGACGTAGAAGGGAGGACGGTATTTGAGCATTTTAGAGATGTCAAAGCCGATGAACTCCTTCCCGAGTTTGTCGGCTTCGGGGATATCAAGAATGAGGTCCTTGCGCTCGAGGTGATCGGCAAAAGGAACGCTCTTGGTATCCTTGTCGGCGGCCTTTTGCGAGCGATCATGGCCCTGAACCTGGACCTTGACCGGTTCCGGCTTGGCGGCCGTTTCCGGCACAAACAGGCCCGGCAGCAACGGGGTCTTCTCGTCGACCACGCGCTCGGAGCTTCTGCCGAAGAGCCGTTTGTTCAGCCAGGCCAACTGCAGTTCCATTTCGGCCAGACGCTGGAGGGATTTTTTCAGCGCGTCGCGTAACTCGCCGGTCTCGGCGGTGGCGATCTGCTGGATTTGTTGCAGCGTTTCACCCAGCTGGACGTTCTCGGCGGTGGCCTGCAGGAGTTGCTCACGCAGGCGGTCGTTCTCGGCGGCAAGTCGCGCGGCGTTGCCGCCGAAAAAGTTGCTAAAATGAAACGTATCATTTTGCATGCCAATAACTTACACCAAAAACAAAACCATGCAAGCAGGTACGCAAAAAAAGATGGCGAAATCACATTTTTTTTGAAAATCTTTTGTAGTAGGCGCCCGGCTTCACGCCATCAAGCATGGCGTGAAGGTCACGCAGATCAAGCAGCAGGCGGTCGCCGACGGCTTTGGGCAGGTTGAATTGTCCCTGCTCAAGGCGCTTGCTCCAGATGGTGTAACCGTCGCCGTCCCAGTTGAGGATTTTGATCAGCGTGCGCCGGGCGTTGAGAAAGACGAAGAAATGCCCGGAAGCCGGACTCTGGGCGAGCAGCTGGCTGGAAGCCGCCGCCAGGCCGTCAAACGACTTGCGCATGTCCACGGCCTGGTGGCAAATGTAGATGCGAGCGGATGGCGGCAGGGACAACATCAGTCCGCCTCCAGACCCGACAGGACGGCCAGCGCCCGGGACAGCACCGACGGATCGAAGCCAGCTTTCAGACTGATCCGACAACGTCCGCACTCAATGGCCACGCCGCTGTCCGCGGCCTGCCGCGGCGGCTCGGATAGCTCCACGAGCGAAAAAGTCGGGGCAGGCGCATCAGGGACGGACAAGCCGGCGGCGCCGTCAATCGTGGCCAGGCGGCGACGCCAGTACACCGCCTGATGATAGTTGAGCCCCTTGTCGCGACAATAGCGACTCAAAGGCATCCCGGACGACGAATGGGCGGACAAGGCGTCACGCCAGGCAGTTTCACGGTCGGTCATTGGGCAGTCTCCTTGCTTGGTTTCAGGACTGCCAATTAACCTAAATGCTTCAGATTTTCCTGCTTAATGGGCTGGGCGAACGCTTACAATGCGGATATGGCCGAAGAACTGTTCTGGAAGGTATATGAGTCACTGTCAACCCGTTACCCCGAGTTCCTGACCTCCAGCCGCAATTATCCCGGTTTGCCCTACCGCTTCCGGACAAGAACCATTCGCGCCGTTGATTCAACCACCATCAAACTGACGGCATTTAATATGGGCTGGGCCCAGCACCGACGCCAGAAGGCGGCCGCCAAGATGCACACGGCGCTGAACATGCGCTCGTTCCTGCCGAACTTCGTCCTCGTCAAAAGTGCAAAGGATTCTGACCCGAAAAACGCCTGGGAACTGTGCGCCGACATGAAGGCCGGAGAGGTCGTGGTATTCGACAAGGCCTATGTTGATTTTAAGCATCTTAAGGTCCTTGACACGCGCGGCGTCTCCTGGGTGACGCGGGCCAAGGAAAACATGCTCTATGAAGTTATGGGACAGCATGCGACTGGGAAACCGGAGGCGTCTGATCCCGTCAAACATGCGTCCGCCTCCTCAGAACCCGAGACAGATACGGCTGAAGTTATGGGACAGCAAGCGCCCTGCAAGCGCCGCTATGTCCGCAAGAAATGCAAGGTGTTGTCAGATGAGCGCATCAGGCTGATAGGGGTGCAGACCAAGGACAATTACCCCGATGACCTGCGGCTGGTCACGGCAGAGGTCGAGGTGAAGGGGAAGATGGTGGTGATGACGTTTATTACCAACAACTTCGAGTGGTCGCCGTTTTCCGTGTGCCAGCTCTATCAATGCCGTTGGGGTGTGGAGGTGTTTTTCAAGGAAATCAAACAGACGCTGCAGCTGGCCGATTTCCTTGGATATAACGAAAATGCCGTCCGCTGGCAAGTCTGGACAGCGCTGCTTGCCTATCTCCTGCTACGGTTCGTCGCTTGGTACAACAAGTGGAAGCGCCAGTTCAGTCGGCTCTTTACCTTGTTGCGTGCCGTGCTCTGGAATTACTTCAGTTTGCCCAGTATCATCGAGTGCTGCGACACGAAGCGGGAGCGGCGCCATATTATCCGGGGAAGTCCGGAAAAAGCATATCAGCTGTATTTTGAAGGGATGGTATAGTCTCCTGGCTAAACTTTTCCACACACAAAGAAGGTGTCTTGAAAAATCAGGCGGCCTCGTGCTCGCATGTGCCCAAAAAACAGGTAATTTCAGTGACTATGGGACGGCTGTGTAACGATTTTGTATTCGGCAAACCATACGTTGAGTCCTGAAGCCATTATGGGCTCAACAATGTTACGTACAACTTGCGCGTCACCTGATCGGTAGCTGATAAAAGCATCATACATACTTACATTCCTTCTCTTTTGGGATCAAATCTCCTGTTTGTGCGCACTTGCTCTGAGCCTGCATCGCGCCCAGGATCATGGAGGCAAGAAGATAGGAAACGAACTCTGGCTCGACGCTTTTGGTGCCGAGCCAACAGAAGGTGGCAGCACCTACGAGGGTGGCACCAAAAACGATCTTCGGCCTGATTGGCATCCGGTGTTTGAATATGTACACGAAGGAAACAAGTAAATACCCCAGGAATGCGCAGGACAAGAGCAAGATTGCCGGGAACGCTCCGGCCTCTGATATTCTTGCAAACAAGCGGCCTGCCGCGTTGCTGAAAAACAGGGAACAGATCGTCAGCATGAAGGCCATCGGGGCCATCACTTCACAGACCTTCGAGAAAACCTGTCTCAGCCAGTAGATCCGCATGCTGATCCGAGGGCCGATAAGCCCCATGCGCAACCATGCGACGGATTTAAGGAGTTCAAATGCATCCGGCCAGGTTTCCTTGCGATAGATGTATCCAAACGGCATCCGCCAATCGACTCCCGACTTTGACTGAAGTGCCGCGCCGACAGTTCCGAAGACAGGAAGTGTATCGTGTTTGTCGGCCTCCTCCCAATAGTTGGACTCTGCAATCACCGCGATTTGGGGAGAAGCGATATAGGAGACACTCCTCAAAGCCGACTCTAACTCGGCTGCTGCCCAGTGGCTCTTGGCCGTAATGTCGTCAAGAAGCGTTATGAATAGTGTTTGACGGTTGATGTTCTTGTATAGGTGGTGCCGCCAGTGGCTGCCTTCCGGAATACAGTCCCGATCCAGAAAACAGGGTATTTTGCTTTTGCGAAAGTCTGCGGTTAACTCATGCGCCCTGGCTGCACTCCAAGCGGAACGACGACTGTAACTGATAAACACAGAACCCGACTCGTCCGTGGATGCAAAGATTTGGCATCGTTCGTAATTGTCCGTAATGCCCAAGGCGGCTTCATACACATTGGAGTCTATTTTCCCTCCAACTTCCGTGGCAACGGACCGATTATCAAGATAAGAAGAGACTTCTGCCGACAAGGCATGCAGGAACAACTCCGAGCGAAAACGTTTTCGGAACAGGCCTTCAATGACCCAGCCGATCACATAGCCCAGGCAAAACAGCGCAATGGAGAAGCTTGGGTGAAGCATGAGCCAGATCGTGACACCGATTACAAAGGCAGACATCGCAAGCCCCATATCAAACCCACGGATTCTGAAGGTTCGCTTGATTGAATTAGTAAAGAAGAAAAGCACATCAACACTAACGAGGGCGGCAAATAGCCCGATCAGGAATTCAATGCCAGAAACCCGGCATATCTGATTCCTCATATCCACCCAACCCGCCAACCCGGTCGATTGCGAACCGGAATCAGAAAAGAATAAGAGGACAAGCAATGCCAGTGGAATTGCCACTGGGACCCAACCAAAGCCTTTTCCGGTCTTGGTTGTTCGCTGTTGCTTCGCCAAGTCATCAAGATATTCCTGTCGCTCATCGTCTCGTCTGATCAGGTAATTTGACAATTTCGCAGCCATTTCCTGAATGATTTCAACTCCGCTGATTTGAACGGTCTCGACAAGCTGGTTCACTGTCTTCGAAAGCGGGCCATCATCTTCTGACCCCATATTCCGTAGGTCTTCAATGGTCATGCCTGTAAAGCAGACAAACAACCGGAAATCGATTCGCTTTCCCACCTCGTAAACGGCAGTAGACAAAAATCTCAGGAAGTCACGATTCTGCAGCATCGAAGGCGACAGAAACACCACAACTCCCGCGCTTGTGCTCAAGTCCTTATCGAGCAATGTCCCTTCAGGAAGCGAAGTCAGAGCAATGCAATTCAGACCAGCAATTGCACTCGCTTCTGCATGGTCTTCTTTGAATGCACTGAAAAACGCTCGAAGTTCTTCCTCGGCGTTTCCAACTACAACAACCTTGATGTTCTCTTCATTCATTGATGTGTCTCCAATTTCTGCCAAGCGGCATACAGTTCCGTTGCCTCATCTTTCAGTTTTCCAGACAAACCGGTTTCTGATGCTGATGAATCCAGCCACGCATGAAACTCCCTCACTTCCCGATACTCGGCCAAGAATGATTGCGCAATCGAGGAATCCGAGGCACTGGCTTCGTGAGCAAGCAGTGCTGCCGTTGTGGAGGCAAATAGAAACTTGTAGAACGTATCCCGATACTCCGAGAATGCGGCGTTATCGGTCTCTCGCAGCCGGTCCGCTGTTTTCCTCCATGGCTGTTGATACGATTCAGATTTTCCCTTGAGTAACATGGCGGTTTTGGCGAAAGCACTGGACAACATCTGAACATAATGTGCCCTGCAAACGATTGGAAACGATTCCACCAGTGAGCGTGTCACCGTCATCATGGCCTCACACGAGACCCAGCCTGCGGGATATTGCCACTTGCGCCGATAAAGACCTTCCTCACAACATGTGATGATCTTTGCATACTCACCCTGAAGTGGACCCCAAGTCAAGGACAAAAACGAACGAATTATCAGTGGGCTCATGGATTCACGCAGGCATTTGGCTGCGAAGCCGCAGGCCGCATCTCCGCAGGAGAGCGGCTGAGCAGCCCTAAATTGAAGTCCGCCCCGCAGGGGGCGGAAGTGTGCCATTCGTCCGGCGTCTGGTAGCCGAGGGCCTCGTGCAGGCGGCGTTGGTTGTAAAAGTCTATGTAGTTGGCCAAACTGGCTTTCATGCTGAAAACATCCTTGAACGAGTGCAGATACAGCCACTCGTACTTGAGGCTGCGCCAGAAGCGCTCAATGAAGATGTTGTCGAAGGCCCGCCCCCGGCCATCCATGCTGATGGCGACATCGCGCGCCTTCAGGGCGGCAATGAAGGCATCCGAGGTGAACTGACTGCCCTGGTCGGTGTTGAAGATATCCGGCTTCCCGTGCTCCCTGAAAGCATCCTCCAAAGCGGCCACGCAGAAGTCGGCATTCATTGTGTTCGAGCAACGGTAGGCGAGCACCTTGCGGCTGTACCAGTCGATGATGGCAACCATATACATGGTGCCGGGCGCGTGTGGAAGGTAGGTGATGTCAGTGCTCCAGACCTGGTTCGGACGCGTCACGACAAGGTTTTTGAGCAGGTAGGGGTAGACTTGGTGTTCCGGGTGGGGCTTGCTGATCATGATTCCGGGAGCAATGCCCATGATGCCCATGATGCGCATCAGGCGCTGCACGCGCTTGCGATTGACCACATAGCCTTCGCGCTGGAGCTGAGCCGTGATCCGTCTGCTGCCGTAAAAAGGCGTCTCCGTGTAGATACGGTCAATCTCGAATGCCAACGTCGCGTCTGCACGGGAAAGCATGGTGGAGGCCTTGATGCGCTGCCCGTAAAAGCTGGAACGGGGCACGCCAAGCAACTCGCATTTGCGTGTCAGAGGCAGCTGCGGTTCGGACTGCTCCCCGTTCATAAGCTCACCTCGTTCTCGGACAGCCCCAACTGCATCGACTTTTTTTTTAACCAGGACAGTTCAACGCGAAGACGACCAACTTCCTCATAAACAGCGGCTTCGCTGATTTTGGACTCTTTGTCCAGGCGGCGGCGCTGAGCGTCACTGATGAAGGCGTCGGCAGAGGACGCGCGCAACTGCTCTTTCCATTGACTGATCTGGTTCACATGCACGCCAAAGGCGCTGGCAAGCTCCACCAGCGTCTTGTCCTCTTTGAGGGCGGCAATAGCGACTTTGGCCTTGAACTCAGGCGTAAAACTGCGCTTCTTCTTGTTCATCCGGGAGACCTCCTTGGGTTGGGCTGAGGATAATGTCTTTCACACTTATCGCCTTGTCCAATTTTCGGGGTCCACTATATAAATAGGAACAATCCAAAAAAGCATATTGGAATCTAGGTGCCATCGCAATGCTAGTGCAATACCAAGGCCGAATACCGAACTCATAGCAACAACTCCGGCGAAATTCCATGCAAATAGCCAAAGAGAACGACAGCGCACCTGGCAGGGTAAGCGCTCGCCCAGCCCATTAAGCAGGAAAATCTGAAGCATTTAGGTTAATTGGCAGTCCTGTAACCAACAGAGGAGACTGCCAATGACCGACCGTGAAGCTGCTTGGCGTGACGCCTTGTCCGCCCATTCGTCGTCCGGAATGCCTTTGAGTCGCTATTGTCGCGACAAGGGGCTCAACTATCATCAGGCGGTGTACTGGCGCCGCCGCCTGGCCACGATTGACGGCGCCGCCGGCTTGTCCGTCCCGGATGCGCCCGCCCCGACTTTTTCGCTCGTGGAGCTATCCGAGCCGCCGCGGCAGGTCGCGGACAGCGGCGTGGCCATTGAGTGCGGACGCTGCCGGATCAGCCTGAAGGCCGGCTTTGATCCGTCGGTGCTATCCCGGGCGCTGGCCGTCCTGTCGGGTCTGGAGGCGGACTGATGTTGTCCCTGCCGCCATCCGCACGCATCTATATTTGCCACCAGGCCGTGGACATGCGCAAGTCGTTTGACGGCCTGGCGGCGGCCTCCAGCCAGCTGCTCGCCCAGAGTCCGGCTTCCGGGCACTTCTTCGTCTTTCTCAACGCCCGGCGCACGCTGATCAAAATCCTCAACTGGGACGGCGACGGCTACACCATCTGGAGCAAGCGCCTTGAGCAGGGACAATTCAACCTGCCCAAAGCCGTCGGCGACCGCCTGCTGCTTGATCTGCGTGACCTTCACGCCATGCTTGATGGCGTGAAGCCGGGCGCGTACTACAAAAGATTTTCAAAAAAAGTGTGATTTCGCCATCTTTTTTTTGCGTGCTTGCTTGCATGGTTTTGTTTTTGATGTAAGTTATTGGTATGCAAAATGATACGTTTTATTTTAGCGACTTTTCTGGCGGCGGCGCCGCGCGACTTGCCGCCGAGAACGACCGCCTGCGTGAACAACTCCTGCAGGCTACCGCCGAGAACGTCCAGCTGGGTGAAACGCTGCAGCAAATCCAGCAGCTTGCCACCGCCGAGTCTGGCGAGTTGCGCGACGCGCTGAAAAAATCCCTCCAGCGCCTGGCCGAGATGGAACTGCAGTTGGCCTGGCTGAACAAACGGCTCTTCGGCAGAAGCTCCGAGCGCGTGGTCGACGAGAAGACCCCGTTGCTGCCGGGCCTGTTTGTGCCGGAAACGGCCGCCAAGCCGGAACCGGCCACGATCCAGGTCCAAGGCCATGATCGCCCGAAAAAGGCCGCCAACAAGGACGCCAAGAGCGTTCCTTTTGCCGATCACCTTGAGCGCAGGGAACGGGTTGTCGACATTGCCGAAACTGACAAACTCGGGAAGGAGTTCATCGGCTTTGACGTCTCTGAAATGCTCATGCACCGTTCCGCTTTCTACGTCCTGGTCATCAAGCGTGCCAAATATGTGGTGCCGGGCCAGCCTGAGCTGGGCGTCGTGATGGCGCCGCCGCTGCCGAACGTCCTGTCCGAAGACTCCGACCGCAGCCATTTCGACATCAGCGTGCCCGTTCACGTCCTCCACGAGAAATTCGTTAACCACATGCCCTTCTACCGCCAGAGCGAAGACCTCAAACGCGAGGGCATCATTCTGAGCCGCGGCACCATGTGCGACTGGGCGGACAAGATCGCCTTTCTGGTGCAACCCATCATAGATCGCCTGACCGACCTGCTGCTGAAAAGCGACGTCATTCACGCCGATGAAACCTCCGCGCGGATGTTGGCGAAAGGAAAATGTCAGAAGTGTTACCTCTGGGTGCGCAAGACCGGCGTCGGCCCGCCGATCACCCTCTTTCATTTTTCGCCCGGGCGAGGTCAGGGCGAAGCGCAAAAAATCCTCGGAAATTACGCCGGTATATTCATCAGTGATGCCTATACGGGCTACGACAAGCTGCCCGGAACCCGCGCCGCCTGCTGGGCGCACGTGCGCCGCAAGTTCTACGAGGTGCCTGAACTGGACAACGAGCAGCGTCTGACGGCCCTGAAGCTGATCCGGATCATGTACGACAACGAGGCGCGGGCCGCTGACGAGGTCAAGGACGCCGAGGCCGCGCGGGCCGGCGGCGAGCTCAACATCGTCGTCCCGTCCCTGGTCGAGACGCGCCGGAAGCAGCGGGCCAATTCGGCGGAGCTGGTCGAGCAGTTCTTCGCGCTGTGCGACGACATCGTCCGCCGGCGTCTGCCACCGACCTCCATGCTCGTCCGGGCCGCCGTCTACGCGCTCAAGCAACGTCAGGAGCTCTCCGTGTTCCTGAGTGACCCACGCGTGAACATCGACAACAATCCGGCCGAGAACGCCATTCGTCCCTGGGCACTGGGACGCAATAATGCGCAGTTCGGGATTATGCGGAGTAACGTGGAGCATTGGCCTGGAGCATGTTGGCCCTCAAGGAGAAACAGGTTTATGACTCTATCAGTCGCTTGACATAATTCAGACATGAGAGACCCACGACCACGCACATTTACGTGGAAGCGGACCTCATGATGAAAGAGCGTGCTCTCGCTACACTGCAAGAGCCAAGCGACCAACCCGTCCGTTACTCCCCGCCTGACGATCTATTATCCTTACTGGAGTCTCTTTGATTATGCAGAGCGAAAACCGTGCGACTGTCCTCAATTGGTGCCGGACAAGCTTCGTCCGGAGGCCCTCACTCCGCATAATCCCGAACTGCGCATTATTGCGTTTATGCCAAGCTTGGCATAAACGCAAAAATTGGCTCTTTGTTGGCAACGAACGCGGCGGCGAGAAATCCGCCATCATCGCCAGCCTCGTGGCCACCTGCAAAGACAACCAGGTCGACTTCAAGGCCTGGCTCGAGGACGTCCTCACCCGCCTCGGCACCACCCGGCATGCCGACATTGACTCCTTGCTGCCACACAACTGGAATCCCGCACGCAACTGACACCACTCGCACACTATCGCGCCACCGCCCCGATCCGCTTCACGCGGAACGGGGCTTTTCGCGTTCAGGTGCTAATGTAATCACGCGAAACACATGCGGGGATATGGGCTGGGCGAACGCTTACCTGGCAGGTTACCCCCATGGGTATGCCCCAGACACACGCCAACGTAATCGGGATGGCTCCGGCATCCAGATTGCTCGTGCTGAAGCAGACTAGGCAGGCCGCTTGAGCACCGATAAAGGAACATACCGGTCGAATGAGGGTGGACGGAGAATCACTTCCTTGATCGCTCCTGAAGAGCAGGGCACTGACCAGAGTGGCAGCGAGATAGCCGATTATACAGCCTGAAAACCAATGTATCAGCAACTGCTTCCAGAACTCAACTCCGCTGACCCAGGTTTTGATCAGCAGACCTGTCGCCACCCCGATCAATCCGGCTGGCAAAAACATAGATATATCAAGCCGCAAGCATTTGATAAAGGATTGCCTTGCTTGTTCTATAATATTATTCATTCCGCACTCCTGATATTATCAGTGATTCAACCATGCGGTCAAAAAGACCGGCGACTCGGCAAAAGGATTTGAACGGACCCACCGCAAAGAAAACGAATGCAAATTCAAGCAGCACATTATCCTTTGGGGATGGAAGCACTACAGAATAACGTCGGCACCAATTATGCTGATCGGTAAACGTTGTAAATCCTGCATGACTGGTATTGCCTACAATAATTAGGTGGAGTCCAATATCATCCTGGCTGCTTTCCGGAAAAAACTGTTCTGCATATTTCCGTGCTGCTTTAAACTTTTCACGATCATTATTGGATTTGAACCGCTCATCCGGATATTTCAGGTCGCTTTCACCGACAATTAGATTTCCGCTGACCCGCATGCCGCCGATTCTTTTTGAAAACTTCGGCCCGCCTTCGTTTCCAGCCTTTGGCGTCCACCAGTCTCCGCGGGATTTAATATCCCATCCAGTCATATCAAGACTATATGAAATTACTCCAAAGCTGAAAGTCTCACGCTGTGGGTGCTCTGAAGTAATCGTGGGATGTCGATAACGTCTTCCCAGAGATTCTAAAACAAACCGTAATGCATCTGAAGATGTTCCGGTGTAGTCAAAGTGCCGAGCCGCCAACATGCCTGTATATTTCTCGTGTAGCAGGGGTTCTTTCGGGTTGCAGATCTCCAACAGCATACCCTTCGTGGAATGAGGACGCTGCAGAAGCCGTTCAACTTCCCCGCAGCAATGAACCGAAGACACGAACCGTTCATTGGTGATAAAAAGAGCCGATTTTGAATTGTGACAACCCTCATCAATAAATTGCTGAAAATCTTCCTGTCGTCGCATTGGAATACAGTATTCCACAAACCAGACCTTGATCCCAGCGGCAATCAACTGTTCTGACAGCCATCGAGCCAGCATCACGTCCTCACTTTTATAGCTGATAAAAAGATCAAATGCCGCATTTTTTGAAGATGATGCAACATTCATTCTTTGGCGATCAAAAGGTGTTCGGCGGCAACGCTTCAACTTACAGAAGAAATAAGCCTGCGCCAGCCACCCGACCATCAGCATCGCATAGGCGATATATCAGATTAAAAGCCAGGCTTGTTTCATAATCCCCTCCCCAAACTTATATAATGGTTTAAATACGTGCGAATAGCCTCCGTTACGGTCGATGATGGAGGATTCATGTTCATCCAGCCTATCAAAGGCTCAAGCCCCAGCGGCAGGTGACCGGCTTGCGGATTGGGAAGAACCGCCAACATTCTTTCCCCATCAGATTTCTCTCGCGTCATGACAAAGCGGAGAAACCGGGGGTAGTAATCGAGGGAATCGAGTTGAATGGAAGTGTCCAGATGGGACATTATATCGGTTCTGTTCGGATTAGGCGTGGCCATCAGCAGGGCGGCCAATTGTGCATGATAGATTGGAAATCCAACGAGGTGTGTCTGTAATGCACGAACAGCCACCAGATCCCGTTTACCAAGTGAAAGAGTCAATCGCATCAGCGAAATGAACTCATTCAAAGACAGTGGCCTTAGCATGACGCCCTCACGAATCTGATCGCGCCCGATATTGAAGTAGCAAACATAGTAATCCACCGTAAACTCACCTCCCGTCCGTATCCCTGGAAAGCCGTTCAAGTGGCGACTAAAATCGCGGTAACATGCAACACTGTCCAAATACAACATGCCCTCCTGAAATTGAATGCCGAAGGTCAAATGCTGTCGGAGGTAGATGAATCGGAGCAAGTCTTGTTGGGCAGGAAATAGACGCAGGAATATAAGATATAGTATGATGGATGATGCGTAGCAGTTCAGTTGCACGCCATTATCCGTATCGAGACCAAGTCCGCCATGTCTAAAGTTATCATCCAAGTAGGCAGCAATATCGAGGTAGAGGTGTTTGACGTTGGCTTCGGTCAGTCGCCCTTCCGCTTTCATCTGGCGGATCACGCTTGTGCGTGTAAGGAAGAAGAACTCGATCGCGTGGGAAACGGATCGCCTTCCCTCTTCGGGCAGTTCATTTAGCAGCATTGCTTCTGTGTTTTCCATGTGTGTTCTCTCTGGTTCTAGCTTGGTTTTTGATGATTGTCATTGGCCGTGGCCGTTGGCGTTAGTTGCCTGTGGACGCTGGGGCGCCCGCGAAGCGCAGGCTTGCGTCGCTTTCGACCACGCGGATGATTTGGGCGAGTTTGGCCTGATACTAGCTTTCCCAGGAATCGGGATGCTCGGGCGGGACGCTCGAGCCACGTTTCTTCCGCTCCTTCCAGTCGTGCATGTCGAGCCACTGGATGTGGCTGATGCTGGCGGGCGGTTTGACCTCCAGCTCGCTTTCCACCAGCACGGTTTGGATGTTGCCGCCCTTGACGCCGATGGCGATGGCGATTTCATCGAGGCAAACACCGGGGTCGCGGGTGGAACGCTTCGACAGGAACGAGAGCACCTGGTTGCTGCGGTCGATGCCGTCCAGAATCGCCCGCCGCCAGTCGTCGCCGGCTTGTATACCTTTCTCCTTCTCGGGGGTCTTGTCGAACCAGACATCGTGCCCACGCGCTTCCAGGTCCGCTAGGATGAGGCGGACCAGCTCCTCGTTGTCATCATGTCCGTAGCTGAGGAAAATGCGCATGGGGAATGATGTTTTTGTGGCCTCAGTCATATCTCCGTCCTTGCTTTAGTGTCTAGCCCAACTTTCGCATTTGGGGGTATAGCTACGCTCAAAAAGGCACTACAGTCCTTTTTTTGCCTCCGTGTCGGCCAGTGAGGTCATGCGAGCCACCGGCAGGACCGCCAGGTCAATGCCGAGCGCCTGGTAGACGGCGGCCTGGCGCTGGTCGGGCACACCCGGCCTGCGGATGGTGTGCAGCTTGCCATCCTTCGTCGGCAGGCAGATCGTGGAGTAGCTGTGCGTCTGCAGAAGCCTGCGCACGTTCCTGAAGGTCACGGCATGTCCCGCCATGGCCATTTTTTGCTCCACCCAGCGTTGCAGGTGGAAAGCCAACACCGTAATCATGATATGCGCCTCGCAGCGTTCGTCCGTCTGGTGGTAGAAGGGTCGCAGCCCGAGATCGCTTTTCATGTCTCGCCAGCCGGCTTCGATCCTGGCCAGCGACATGTAGATGCGCCACAGATCGTCGTCACTCAGGTCAATCCGGTTGGTCCGCAGAAAATAACATCCATTCAACTCCATGGCCTCGTTGTACTCGCCATCTTTTCTTTGCCAGGAAAGCGTCGGCTCGTCCGCGCCCACATAGTGGACGTCGTAAAATTTGGCCACGCGACTGCGGGTCGCGCAGATTTTGCCGATGGCGCGATTGACGCCGGCGTCGCCTTTGCCCAGTTTGAGCCGGGCGTCGCCCTTGGCGACCCGTTGCTGAAGCTTCTCCAGCTCCTCCAGAAATTTTTGTTCGGCCTTGCTGATCATGGCGTCTTCCTTGAGCTTTCGGGCATCGCTCTTGCACAGCACGATCTGCTCGCGGCCCCGGCTGAGCTGGCGCACGGACACGGCTCGCTTCGGATCGCGACCGGCTATTTCATGAAAGTCATCGCCAGCCAGAAACTCATCATAGAAGTCGCCGCGTGACTGCCGTTTGCCACTGACGATATAATCGTAGCCCTTTGCCAGCAGAAAGGCCAGATTTTCCTCGGTGGCGATGCCGCCATCCAAAATAACGGTAGGCGTTTTGCTCATCCCGGAGAGTTTTCGCAGCTCGGCGACGATGTCGACGATCGTCTTACAGTCATGAATGTTGCCGGGAAAAACCTTATGACACAGAGGAAAACCGTCGGCGTCAAGAACCATGCCCAGGGCCACCAGCGGGCAGTCCGTCCGATTCTCCTTGCTGTTCATGCTGCGGGCGGCAAGGGGGTTGGCCTCCGCCTGGCCTTCAAAGTAGCTGTTGGTCAGATCGTAGAGCAATATGGAGCGGGAAAGGGAAAACTCGGCCGTCTCCCGGGCTGCCAGATGCTTCTCCAGCTTGGCTTTGCAGTCCAACAGCTTGTCGCCGGCGCGGTAATAGCGGTCGCGACCAGTCAGTTCGAAGCGATCACCAAGTACATCGGACAGCGACGTGGTCGCCACCCAGTCGTGCAGGCCATTTTCGCTCGTCGGCTCGCATAGGCGGTTGTAGACGCAGACCTTGGCGGCATTGATCTGACTCTGAGACAAGCACTGCCGCAGCAGAAAACCTTCCAGGCCCAACGCCTTCCACGCCGCCTCCAGCGGCAGAAAGGGACCCAACATCGTGTCTTGACAATGAGAAACGTGATCAACCAGAACGCCGTCAAGGACTGGCTCACTAGGCGGCAAGGGAGCTGTCGGACGAGACGGTGCGCCGGAGGCGGGGGACTTCACCGCAGCCACTGGGACCCGGCGCAGAATCTCATCCACATAACCGGCGACCTCAAGGGGAAGCGGAAACAACTCCGCGGACGACGCTCCCGCAAGGCGGTTTTCAACGGCGGCGGCAACGTCGCGGCGGAGCGAAAGCGGAATGCGCAGCCCACCCAAAGAGGCAACGATCTGCTGCCGGACGCGGCCATCGGCTGTCCTGACGCTGCGCACCAGTTGCAGGAGGCTATCGTTCGTCGTGGTCTTTTCGCGTAGAAACATGAGCTGTCGTACCGCCTGCCAACCGGACTTGCCGCCGCCGCAACCACCCTTGTACGCTTACCAGCGCACGATCGCGGACACGCGTAAACAATAGGCCATATTCTCAAAATGCTAATCGCTTTTCAAAATTCCACAGGCACTACAAATGCATTTTCAAAAAAAACTTATTGTTGATTATGAAGCACTTACAAAAACAGACTAAAAACGTTCAGCCTCAAAAAACTTTTTTCAAACTTTTTTTGGTGCGAAAGTTGGGCTAGACGCATCTGCGTGCCGTCTTCGTACTTACGTGCTGATTGTCACGGTGGGTGTCGCCTATGCGGATGCGTATGAGCAAAAATGGTTTATGTGGCGTATTACCTGAAATAGGGCTGAAGGCTCATGGTGACCGAGGAAATATTCGATTACCCTATCTCGAAGCGATCCCAGAAGGGTGAGAAGAATGAACACCAATAGCCTCAATATCGCTTACCCGGTAGCAGCTGCCAGAGAAGTTCTAGCCAACGCTTGTAATGACATCCTACTGAATTTGGAATTGGCCGAAATCCCCAGCTGCGGGGAAATGGCCTTCCCTTATCGTCGCGTCCAAGCCTGCACGCTCCCATTATTTCATCATGTTCAATAAGAATCTCTTTTCCGGCTATAACGACGATACGACGAGGGCTATCAAAGTAATGGCAAGTCAAACAACACTCTCGATTTACGTCAGGATAACGATACGGCATATACAGCTCTTACAACTTCCGGTGTCATTTCTGTTGTGCCTACCTTTGAAACGAAATTTTGGCTGGTCGTTTGCCGGGGCTTACATTAGGTCTTGTCGGCGGCCAGAAATTTCATCAGGAGGCAAGCAAATCGGGGTCCACTTCACTGGATTTGGCGCGGGTTTGGCTGCGGTTAGTTTTGTGCATATACGGCGGGTATTGGGTGGGTGAAGCGTGGTTAGCGCTTGATATCGAATGCCAATGTGTCTATACTTTGCACATCGGACTCGCTGGGGGCCAGTGGGTGGCAGTGATGACATCGGTATCAGGACACAGACATGGAGTGGCGTGGCATGACAAACAAAGTGGGGCGGTTCTTTTCGTTTACGCTGATTGAGTTGTTGGTGGTGATAGCAATTATCGCGATTCTGGCGGCGATGCTGCTGCCGGCGTTGGCGAAGGCGCGGGAGAAGGCGCGGGCAATATCCTGCACGAGCAACTTGAAGCAAGTTGGTCTGGGCATGCGGCAATACGTCGACGATCATAATGGCACCTTCCAGTATGTCGTGGTTGACGGCGGCAACAACCTCAATGCCGGCGCCTGGCCGGCCAATTTGACCAACATTGATTTTCGAACGCTGAAATGGGCTGAGCATTACTGGGGGATTGTGTTGTATTCGTATGTGGGCGACAAGAAGAGCTTTGGCTGTCCGTCGGCGGTGGCGCCTGATCACTATCCGAGTTCCGAGCCGCTGGCCAATATTGCCAAGTACGCCAGTTACGGTTTGCCGGGTTGTTTTCTTCATGGCAAGAATGAGGTTGCCATCAAGAATCCGTCCGAGACGGTATTTTGTCAGGACAGCTACGAGCACTGCTATGACAACAATGGCGACATGCCCTTTGAGGGCCTGACGCAGTGGGGCGGCACGGCGGCCCGCCGTTACGAGTATTTCCGGCATAACTCTCAGGGCAATGTGGTGTGGGTTGACGGGCATGTCAGCAGCATCCGCGAAAACCTGTATCACCCCCGCAAATGGTGGGATTTCAGCCTGCAGTGAGTGCATTGGGTGAGCGTCCAGCGGGCGGCCGGGCGGCAATCCCGGCCAGACCCTGGCGCTAGCTTCCCCAGTGACCATGCGCCCCGCGTCCCGTGCCGATATGACGGCCGGCGCCGCGGGGCTTTTTTGTTGTCGGTTATGCCGTGCCGGCGATCCGTTGTCACGTGGTCTTTTTTCGGGTAAAGAAGCTCATTCTGGCCAATGGCCCTTATATTACGTGTTTTTATGTCTTCGTAGTCCGCACCCTGTTTTTAGCGAAGGGACGCCCGATGAAACCTACTGATTACGCGATTTTGTCCAAGCGGCAATTGTCCGAAAATGTTTACATGATGCGCATTCACGCGCCGTATATTGCGGCGGAGCGCAAGCCCGGCCAGTTTATTCTGTTGTCGGTGGACGAGTCGTATGGCGAACGCATTCCGCTGACCATTGCCGACGCCGATGTTGCCGAGGGCAGCATCACCATCATCTTCCAGAAAGTCGGTTTTACGACGACGCAGCTGGCGGCTATGGAAGTCGGCGACCACCTCGCGGCGGTGCTTGGGCCGTTGGGGCAGCCGACGCATGTGTCGAAGGTCGGCACGGTCGTCTGCGTTGGTGGCGGCATTGGCGTGGCGCCGATGCATCCCATCGCCAAGGCCTTCAAGGCCGCCGGCAACCGCCTGATCTGCATACTGGGCGCCCGCAACAAGGACCTGGTCATATTGGAAGATGAGATACGCGCTTTTGCCGACGAGGTGATTGTTTGCACGGATGACGGCTCGGCCGGTCGCAAAGCGCTGGTGACGGCGCCGCTCAAGGAGTTCTGTGAGCAGGCGCCGCGCCCGGATTTGAGCATCGCCATTGGCCCGCCCATCATGATGAAATTCTGTGCCGAGACCGTGCGGCCCTACGGCGTGCCACTGATCGTGTCTCTCAACACCATCATGGTTGATGGCACCGGCATGTGCGGCGGCTGCCGCGTCACCGTCGGCGGCGAGACCAAATTCGTCTGTGTGGACGGGCCCGAATTCGACGGTTTGAAAGTGGATTTCGACGGCATGATGAAACGCCTGCAGGCGTACCGGCCCCAGGAGCAGCGCATGGCTGCTGGGGGGGGAGATCACCAATGCCGCATGATGGCGCAAGCCGAGAAGCTGGAGAAGAAGTGACGATGAGCACAGTATCACCCGAAGAACTCAACGATAAGGCCCAAAAGATCCTTGCTGATATTGACGCCAAAGGCGGCGTGCTCAAAGCGAGCGAGCGTCTGGCCATACCCGCGCAGGAGATGCCCAACCAGGATCCCGGCCAGCGCCGGCACAACACCGACGAAGTCGCCTTGGGTTACAGCGTCGCGCAAGCTCGGGTTGAAGCCAGTCGATGCCTGCAGTGTAAGAATCAGCCCTGCGTTGCTGGTTGCCCTGTGAGTTTGCCTATCCGCGACTTTGTGTCGGCTATCGCCGCGAATGATTTTGGCAAGGCCATTGCGTTGATCAAGGAAAAGAGCCTGCTGCCGGCAGTCTGTGGGCGGGTCTGCCCGCAGGAAAGCCAGTGCCAGGCCAGCTGCACGGTCGGCAAGTCACTCAAGGACGTGGACAAAGCCGTGGCCATTGGCCGCCTGGAGCGCTTTGTGGCCGACTGGGAGCGCGAGCAAAGCCAGGCGCCCGTGCCGGAGGTGAAGCCGGCCAGCGGCAAGAAGGTCGCCGTTGTTGGCAGCGGCCCGGCCAGTCTGGTGGTTGCGGCCGATGTGCGCCGCGAAGGGCACGACGTGACGGTGTTTGAGGCATTCCATAAATTTGGCGGCGTCATGCTCTACGGCATACCGGAATTCCGCCTGCCGAAGGCCATTGTCAGCGCTGAAGTCGAGACTTTGCGCGCCATGGGCGTGAAGCTGATACCGAATTTCCTGGTCGGACGCACGCGCACCCTGCAGGACCTGATGGACAAGGACGGCTTTGACGCGGTCTTCGTCGGCACCGGCGCGGGCTTGCCGCATTTCATGAATATTGAGGGCGAGAATCTTGTCGGCGTCTTTTCCGCCAATGAATATCTGACGCGGGCGAATCTGATGCGGGCCTACGAGAAGGGCCGGGCGGCGACGCCGATCGTGGACGCGCATCGAGTCGCCGTCCTAGGTGGCGGCAATGTCGCCATGGATGCGGCGCGGACGGCACTGCGTCTCGGTGCGGACGAGGTCTATCTCATCTACCGGCGGACGGCGAAGGAAATGCCTGCCCGTGTGGAGGAGGTCGAACACGCCAAAGAAGAGGGCGTGCAATTTCACATGCTGCGCAATGCCAAGCGCATACTGGGCGATGAACAGGGGCGCGTCACGGGCATTGAATGCCTGTGCTACGAACTCGGCGAGCCCGATGCGTCGGGGCGCCGCGCGCCCGTGGCCATCGCTGGCAGCGAATTTGTGCTGCCGGTGGACACCGTGATTGTCGCCATCGGCAATGGCTCGAATCCGCTTATACGCCAAACGACGCCGGGGCTAGAATTCAACAAACGCGGCAATATCGTCTGCGATGAGAGTGGGCGGACGTCCTTGGCGAAGGTTTTTGCAGGTGGCGACATTGTTCTTGGCGCCGCCACGGTCATTCTTGCCATGGGGCAGGGCCGTCGCGCGGCGGCGGCCATCAACGACATGCTCAGCAAGGCCTGAGCGACTGGTGCGCGTTACGGCACGTCGACGGCAGGCGGAACCCACAGACACTCGCAACGAAAGGGGAATGCATCATGATGAACCGAAGCATGTACCTATCATTATCCATGCTGGCATTGGCGGCTGGCTTGTCCGCCGCGGAGCCGGCGGTCATACAGCTGCCGGTGGCGCGCCGCAGTGGCGGCATGCCGCTGCTGGACGCCCTCAGCGCCCGCCGCACGACCCGCAGTTTCAAGAAAGACGCGCCCATTCCGGACGCGGTGCTGGGCGAGCTGCTGTGGGCGACCTGGGGCTATAATCGCGAGGACAAGCGCACCGCGCCGACAGCAGTCAATGCCCAGGAACTCGACGTGTATGTCTTGCGCGCCGACGGTGCGTGGCGCTATGACGCCCGCAAGCACGCATTGGTCCAGGTCGTGGATAAGGATATTCGTAGCGCCACGGTGATGGAGAAAATCGCCCAGCCCTTTGTGCTGGACGCGCCCGTGACCCTGGTGTACGTCTGCGATACCACCAGGGGCCCAAGGGGCGCAGACGGCAAGGGCATCATCGGCAAATGGGCCGGCACTGACACGGGCTTCCTGGCCCAGAACGCCAATCTGTACTGCGCCGCTGCGGGGCTCGGGACCGTCATTCGCGGGAGCTTCTCGCCGGAGGTCCTCGCTAATGCTCTGCAGTTGAACGAAAATCAATTCGTCACCCTCTGCCAGTGCGTCGGCTGGCCGCAGTAAGCGCGCAGAGAGGCTATTGAGCGCTTCAAGGTCGCGTTTTCAGAGCTCTCAGCGGACGGATCGGCAGACGAATCGGACGTGCTTTCAGTGTTCATGGTTACCGCTGACCGTTGTTGGTCGCCTAGGCAGTTAATTAATGTGGCGCCCTCCGGGCGCTGGCTATTTTTGTTCCTTCTGCCCTGGGTTGCGGCGCCCTCCGGGCGCCTCACCCAGGGTTATGCATGGTGCGGCCCTCCGGGCCGAATTTGGTTGATCGGACGGATCATCGGACCGATCGGACGGATCGGACTGATCCGACTGATTGATCGGTCTGATCGGTCCGATCCGTCCGCGAAAAAAGACAGAAGACCGCTGATCGGTCTGATCGGTCTGATCGGTCCGATCCGTCCGCGAAAAAAGACAGAAGACCGCTGATCGGTCTGATCGGTCTGATCGGTCCGATCCGTCCGCGAAAAAAGACAGAAGACCGCTGATCGGTCTGATCGGTCTGATCGGTCTGATCCGTCCGCGAAAAAAGACAGAAGACCGCTGATCGGTCTGATCGGTCTGATCGGTCCGATCCGTCCGCGAAAAAAGACAGAAGACCGCTGATCGGTCCGATCGGTCTGATCGGTCCGATCCGTCCGCGAAAAAAGACAGAAGACCGCTGATCGGTCCGATCGGTCTGATCGGTCTGATCGGTCCGATCCGTCCGCGAACAAAGACAGAAGACTGCTGATCGGTCCGACCCGTCCGCGAAAAAAGACAGAAGACTGACTGATCGGTCTGATCGAGTAACGGAACTCCATGCCTCCCCGCCGCGCCTGCCTGTAATGCTGCTTGTTCGCGTCTCAGCCCTTGCCGGCGGGGATATCGCCGACGCCGTTGAGGATGTGTGATGGTGCGAAGCCGAAGCGGCTGAGGTCATTGCGGCTGGTGACGCCGCTGAGGACGAGGACGGTTTCCAGTTCGGACTCAATGCCGGCGATGATGTCGGTGTCCATGCGGTCGCCGACGATGACCGTGTCTTCTGGGCGGCTTCCCAGCACTTTGAGAGCGTGCCGCATCATCAGTGGATTGGGTTTGCCGACGAAGTACGCCTTGCAGTTGGTGGCCAGTTCGATGGGCGCGACCAGTGCGCCGGTGGCCGGGACGATGCCGCGCTCGGTGGGGCCGGTCAGGTCTGGATTGGTGCCAATGAGCTTGGCGCCCTGGCGGACCAGCGTCACCGCGTCGGCAATCTTCTCAAAACTGTAAGCGCGTGTTTCGCCGATGACCACGTAGTCGGGGTCGATGTTGTTCATGGAGAAGCCCGACTGGTACAGCGCTTGGATGAGGCCGGCCTCGCCAATGACGTAGGCGCTGCCGCCCGGCCGCTGGCTGGAGAGAAACGCGGCAGTCGCCAGGGCGCTGGTGTAGAAGTGCTTTTCGTCGATTTCCAGACCCATCCGGCGCAGCTTTTGGCTGAGTTCGCGGGGCGAGCGTTCGCTGCTGTTGGTCAGGAAGAGATAGTCCTTTTTTTCACTGACCAGCCAGTTGATGAATTCCGGTACGCCGGGCAGCAGGTCGTTACCGTGGTAGAGCACGCCGTCCATATCGCAGATAAAGGCCTGTTTATTGCGCAGTAAGTCCATTATAGTACCCATGTTTTTGGTTTCATGCTGTATTGTTGTTGTTTGTTGGCCGCGGTGCCTGTTGGCTCGCGGTTTTACTATACTGGCGAAAAAGCGAAGGGGCATTTTGGGCTGATGAAAAAGCGCGTCAGAGCCATACACCGCTGGGGCATCTTTCAACTGGTGCAATTTTGGCGGAAGAAGTGGCACGAGAACAGCTTGGTGGTTTTGTTAGCTTTGCTGATTGGCGCGGTGACGGCTTTGGCGGCGGCGGCGTTGCATGTGATGGTTCATCGTTTGGCCGATTTCAGTCTGTGGCTCACCGCTGCGGCCAAGGACATGGGCGGTCACGGCTGGCTGCTGGTGTTTCTGCTGCTGCCCATGGTTGGCCTGACCCTCTCCTATCTGGTGCAACGCTACTTTGGTGGCCATCAATACGCCAAGAGCCTCACGCCGCTGGTATTCGCCCTGGATCGCCGGCAGACCTTCATTCCTGTTATTGAGTGCATCAACCACGTGATCTCCAGCGCGCTTTCGGTGGGCCTGGGCGGGTCGGCGGGGCTGGAGGCTCCGAGCGTCCTTACCGGCGCCGCCATCGGCTCCTGCACCAGTCGTTTCTTCTTCCTCGAGCAGCGTCATCGCACGTTGCTCATCGGCTGTGGCGCGGCTGCGGCGATATCGGCCATCTTTGATTCGCCGGTGGGCGGCGTGCTTTTTGTGGCCGAGGTGCTCATGCCGCAGTTCACCGTGTCGGCCTTGGCGCCGATGCTGTTGGCTAGCGCCGTCGCGACGGTGGTGTCCCGGCTGATCTTTGGCCAGAATCTTTTTTTTCTGGCTATTACCGCGCCCTGGGAACAGCATGCCGTGCCTTATTACTTCTTCTGCGGGGTGGTCTGCGCGTTTATTGGCGTGTACGTCATTCGGGTTGCGTTTCATCTTGGCACCATCCTGCACCGTTATGCGCCAGGGCCCTGGCTGCGGCTGCTGATGGGCGGCAGCGTGCTTTGCGTAGTTCTGTTTGTCTTCCCCATTCTTCGCGGGCAGGGCTATCGCTACATTGAATTGCTCTTTAGCGGCGATGTGCAATCGGTGCTCAAGGACGTACCGCTGCTGCAATGGTTGCCGGCCGGGCCGTGGCTGCCGGTGGCCATCATTGCGGCAGGCGTCTTTCTCAAGGCCATTGTGTCCGTGTTGACGGTGGAGGCCGGCGGCGACGGCGGTATTTTCGCGCCGTGCCTGGTCATCGGCGCCTTCACGGGCTTTGCTTTTGCGCGGCTGATCAACCTCAGTGGCGTCATCCAGCTGCAGGAATTTAATTTCGTGGCCGCGGGCATGTGCGGTGTTTTCACTGCAGTCATGCACGCGCCCATGACCGGCATTTTTCTGATTGCCGAAGTCACCGGCGGTTATGTGCTACTGGTGCCGCTGATGATCGTGTCGGCTGTATCGTGGCTGACGGCCCGGGCCGTCGAGCCCAATTCGATCTATCGCAAAGCCCTGGCGGAGAAAAAGCTCATTGATGACGATCCCGATCGCAACGTGCTGCGGCGGGTGCATGTCGCCGAATGCCTCAACAGCCACTATCGCGTGCTGCGGGCCAACGACACCATTGCGACAGTCATTCGCCTGGTGGAAGATATGGCCGTGCCCGACGACATCTTTCCCGTGCTCGACGGCAACGGCAAATTGCAGGGCGTCGTCCATCTGGAAAAGGTCCTCGCGGCCATGCTCAACCCAAAGATCCACGATATGCTGCTGATCTTCGATCTGATGGACCCGCCGCTGGGCATGCTCAGCCCCGAAGACGACCTCGTCAAAGCCATGAATTATTTTGACAAATACAGCCTGAAGTACCTGCCGGTTTGCGCCAAAACGGGTAAATTTTGCGGCTTCATCGAACGCACGCCGATTTTCACTCGTTACCGCCGCATGATCAGTGAAACGGAATCATTCTGAAAGGGGTGCTAGTGGACATCCGCAGTCATCTGTCGTCGTGGTCGGAAGAGAGTTGGGAAGGCTATTGCTGTTTGTGCGGCGAGGTCGATGGCCGGCCATGCCGGTTGGTGCTGCCCCACGGCGGCCTGCGCCGGGATCGCCGCTGGGCTTGGCGGGCCGAATTCTTCGGCGGCTTTGCCAATGCCGATGCCGAGCTGTTGCGGCGGGGCTACGTGCTGGCCTACATGGACGTGCAGAATCACTACGGCGCGCCCAAGGCGATGGCGCATTTTGACGCTTTCTACGCATTCACACGCAGCCTTGAGCTGCATCCGCGCGTGGCGCTCATTGGCCTGAGTCGTGGCGGGCTCTTTGTGTACAACTGGGCCATACGGCATCCGGAATGGACCGCCTGCATTTACGCTGACGCACCGGTCTGCGATATTCGCTGCTGGCCCTGCGGCCTGCGTACGGCACCGGCTGCCGGAGAAAATCACGAGCGCTGTTTGGCCATGTACGGCCTCACGGAAGAGACACTGCGGACCCAGTATCGCCCACCCAGCGCCGACGTCGCCGTGCTGGCCAAGGCCGGCGTGCCGCTGATTCACGTCTGCGGCGACGCCGATCGCGTAGTGGTGATGACGGAAAACACCGTGCCCTTGCTGCAGAATTTCATGGCGGCGGGCGGTTCCTGCCGGCTGATTGTCAAGCCGGGTTGCGATCACCATCCCCATGGTTTGGACGACCCGACGCCCATTGCCGATTTCATCGACGAGGCTTTCGACGGCTGGTCCCGGCAGCGGGGGTGAACATGAAAGGCATAGTTGGGTTTGCGAGGGGGAGGGAAGGGCCATTGGCCCTTCCCTCCCCCTCGCGCTCCCCCACCTATCCCTTTTCGGCTCAGCGCCCTGCGGCAATCGCTTCGCGTTTGCCGCAGGGCGCTGAGCGTCAATTACTGGGGGGATGGGTTGGGCTTATCTCTGCTTTTTACGCGGCAGTCATGGCTGTTTTGTGGCTACAGGAAAGCTAAGAATGTGCCTGCGGCAGGCTAAAATTGCTTGGCGCCCCTTTGGACGATCTCTACTCCGCCGGCTCGGCGCTGCCCGTGATGGGCGTGCCGGCGACGGTGCAGACTTCCAGCCCCATGGTGGTCATGATGGGCAGGTCGTGGCTGATGGCTAGGATACTGCCGTGTTGCTGTTCCCGCCAGGTGCGGATGGCCTCGGCGCAGATCTGTGCCATGGCTTTGTCCAGGAAGCTGAAGGGCTCATCCAGCAGAAGCAGATCGGGCTCCATGGCCATGGCTCGGGCAATGTTCACGCGTCGGCGCATGCCGCCGCTGAGCGCGCCCGGGCGTTTGTGCGCGTGCTCTGACAGGCCGAAGCGCTCCAGCCAATGACGGCTGCGCGACAGTGCGTCATGCCGCAGGAAATGCCCGGATAGCGCGAAGGTCAGATTGGCCTCGACGTCGAGCCACGGCAGTAGCCGGTCGTCCTGAAAGACGTAGGCCGGCCGGCGTGACGCGTTGAATACGTGGCCGGCGCGCGGCGGCAACAGCCCGGCCGCCACCAGCAGGATGGTTGTCTTGCCCAAGCCGGATGGCCCGCTTAGGCAATAGCCTGCGCCAGTAGGCAGGTCCAGGCTGAAATCCTGCAGGATTGCTGGGCCGTGGCCATAGCCGGCGTGGATGCTGTTCAGGCGCAGCATCAGCCCCTCGTCGGCTGGTGGTTTCGGTCGGCTCACGGCCGGTTCCTCCGGTCGAAATCGACTAGGTCGGCGTAGCGGATGCCAGTGCCGCCGAAGAGGTCTAGCGCGCTGCCGACGGTGACGTCGATGCGGCCGGCGCCGGCCTGCTCGATGGCCGCGATGTCTGCCATAGAGCGGGCTCCGCCCGCGTAGGTGACGGGCCATTCGCAGTCCCGCGCTAGTTGCGACACCAGCGCGTCGTCAATGCCGTGTTGCTTGCCCTCGACATCGACGGCGTGCACCAAAAATTCCGTGCAGTAGTGGCCGAGCTGCCGGAAAGTCGCCGCGCTGATCTGTAAGGCGCAGATGTTCTGCCAGCGGTTGCAGGCAACGTGGTAGGCGCCGTCGTGCCAGCGGCAGCTCAGATCGAGCACGAGTTGTTCGCGGGGGACGACCCGACTCAGCGCGGCCAGGCGCTCTTCGCAGAGTTCGCCGTCCTGGAAGATGTAGGAGGTGACGATTACCTTGCCGGCGCCGGCGTCCAGCCAGCGACGGGCGTTGTCTGGCGTGATGCCGCCGCCGACCTGCAGATTGCCGGGGTGGACCGCCAGAGCCTCCTTCGCGGCGGTGTCATTGCCCGGTCCGAGCATGATCACATGGCCGCCTTCCAGGCCGTCGCGGAAGTAGAGATCGGCGTAGTAAGCTGGCGGCTGCTGAGCGGTGAAATTGGTTTCCACGGCGGCGTCGGCGTCATCGCGCAGTGTCGAGCCGACGATTTGTTTGACCTGGCCATGATGGAGGTCAATGCATGGGCGAAAACGCATGGTGGTCAGCGCTCCCAGTAGCTTTTGAGCTTCACGGAGCTCTGCACCGGCGCGTCCTCCAGGGGGCACCAGCGGCGCAGATAGTCGTCCACATTGGTGGCTTCGCCCCAGAAGCGGTATTCGCCGGCGGCGATGATCGCCTCGGCCAGGCAGGCGAACTCGACGTAGCCTTCGCCACGGTCGAGCTTGATTTCCTCGCCGGTCTGGGAATTGAAGGCCTTCACCAGCATAAGCACTTCCGCCTGCGGTGAGTAGCGGAAGACCTTTGTGATGTGCGGAAAGGCCGTGATGAAGCCGATGCCTTCGTTGCCGCTGGCCAGAAAGGCCTTTTCGTAGTCGGCCTTCTTGAGCGGATTGCGGTCCCATTCAAAGCGCTCGGGGGTGGGGCGACCGACGATGCTCACGTAGTACACTTTGAACACCGACTTGCCGTCGGGCATGGTCAGCAGCTTGGTGCTTTCGATCTTGGCGTGGTAGCTGTTGCAGGTGGCGACTTGCATGGTATGGCCCTTGGTTGCTGGGTGGTGGTGAGCTGTTCTGACTGATTGCGCGCCGAACCGCCGTGGCGGGAAAAATCGCCTGCGCGCAATCGCCTGCGGCTAGTGTCGTTATAGTATAACACCGCGAAGAGCCACCCTCTAGCAGGAACAGCCAAACCACCAACGAAGAAAGAGCATCTGATGACAGCGTCCACCGCCATTCGTCTGGGTTTCATCGGCACCGCCAATCAAGGCACCATCAACCTCAAGGGCTTCTTCAAGCACGACAGTGACTGCGTGGTCACGGCCGTCTGCGATGTGGACAGCCGCCACACCGAGGCCGCTTGCAAGCTCATCAACGAGCACTACGGCAACGAGCAGTGCCGCGTCTTCCACGATTTCCGCGAGTTGAACCGCTGGGATGGCGTGGACGCCGTGGTTATCACCACGCCCGACCACTGGCATGCGTATATGGCCATTGACGCCGCCCGCTGTGGCAAGGACATTTACCTGGAAAAGCCCCTGACACTCTTTGTTGCTGAAGGCCGGGCGATCTGCCGGGCCGTCACCGCGGAGAAGCGCATACTGCAGACCGGCAGCCACCAACGTTCCATGGCGGAGTTCCGTCGCGCCTGTGAACTTGTGCGCAATGGCTATCTAGGCAAGATCGACTGGATTGAGGTGGCCATCCCGCCCAACAACAAGACCTGCGAGCCCAGCTGGCAGCCCATGCCAGTACCGCCGGAGCTGGACTACGACTTTTGGCTGGGGCCGGCGCCGGCAGTGCCCTACCACGAACAGCGCTGCCATTATCAATTCCGCTTCATCAGCGATTATTCTGGCGGCCAGGTTACCAACTTTGGTGCCCATCATCTCGACATCGCCCAGTGGGCGTTGGGCATGGACCACAGCGGACCAAGCGAAGTCTGGGGGCAGGGCGAATACCCCGCTAGCGGCCTCTTCAACACCGCCACGAAGGTGTCCTTCGGTATGCGCTACGACAACGGCGTCGAAGTCCGCTGCGTGACCGGCGGCAGCAAAGTCATTTTCCACGGCAGCCGCAGCAGCCTCGAAGTCTGGCGCGGCGGCCTAAAGACCGACCCGGCCGACATCGCCGACACGGTTCTGGCCGACAGCGATGTCCGGCTCTATCACAGCGGCGACCACTACGCCAATTTCCTCGCCTGCATCCGCAACCGCCAGCAGCCAGCCTGTCCGGCCGAGGTCGGCCATCGTTCGGCGACCTGCTGCCACTTGGCCAATATCGCCATGCAATTGGGCCGGCGTCTGCGCTGGGACCCTGCCGCCGAACAATTCGTCGGCGACGACGAAGCCAACGCCATGCTGACGCGCCCATACCGCGCGCCGTGGACGTTGCAGTGACTATCGACTTAGGCTGCTGCGGTTTTGAGCGCCAAAGGCGCGTTCAAAGAGCGCCAAAGGCGCGTCCTCAGATAGCCCAGGGCAAGCGCCCGCAGGGCGCGTCGCCCTGGGTGAGGTGCCTCAACCAAAAAGAGCCCTGAAGGGGCGACCTAAAAAGACCCTCGACGAAAGGAAACAGTGCAACGACAACGGCAGCCAGTGAGTTCCATTGCCTCTTTGGCCCCGGTCAGCTTCGCCGACCGGGGCCAAAGAGGCTGAGGAACACGACCTTGGGTGGCGTCTAACCCAGGGCGGCGCACGCCTTCAGCGTGCTTGCCCAGGGCTATCATGTTTCGCGCTTTCAGCGCTTTTGGCCGCTTCGCGGCGATGAAGATGCCGGGATGACTTAAGGCTGTTTGGTTGAAACAACCAGCGTCAGGGTAATCGTTAACTTAAGAGCATTGATCTAATATGACGGCACGCAGGATAGTCATCGCCGCGCTGATGCTCGTTCTCACCGCTGCTGGCGCCGAGAACGCCGGCAATGGCGTTGGCGGTGCTGCCGATGCATCGCCGGCAAGGGCCGCCAGCGTCCGGCGTTTTCTCGACGGTTTTTGGGTGACGATTACCGCTGAAGAGCCTGCGCCGGAGGTGTCGCCCGCCGCGGCGCCCAGCAACCCGGCGTTGGTCCAGGTGCCCATTCTGCCGCCGGCGGCGCCGATTTTGCAGCTGTGCTCCATGCCGACCTGGCGGCGTTGGCACTTGCCGCGCTGGAGCTGGTGTGCTGCCGCCGCGATGCTGATCGTCGCGGTCGGCGTCGCTCTCGCTGGCGCTTTGCGCGGCATCTGGCTTGAGTTGCGTCATCCGCGGCGTTTGCGCCAGTTGGCTGCCGTGAAAGCGCTGCGCGCTTGGCGTCTAACGCCTACGCCGCCATTCGCCGGTTTGCTCCAAGCCTTTCGCGAGTTCTATGGCTTGCCGGCCGGTTGCGATGCTGATGCCATCGCCGCAGTCGTCGGCAAAACCGATGTCGATCTGGCGCAGGCAATCCTGGCCATGGACTGCCAGCGCTTCGCACCAGCAAACAGCCCCGCTGCGGAGAGTGCCGCAAACGCCTCTGCCGGGGCGAGCGCCGTTTGCACCCCCGCCGTGGCACCCGCTGCCAGCGCTGAGGCGGGTACTGTCCCTCCCGTCCATCCTGTGTTCGCGCTGCTTTCCCGTTGGTTGGGGCGCTCGTCGCGGATGTGGCCTGGCCGTGCGGCCGCTGCTGCCGCGGTGGCATTGGCCATTGCCGCAGTCCTTTCCCTGGGGGGTGTCGTCGTCGCCGTCAGGGACCTGACGCGTTCGGAAAGCTACGCGCCAGCGTGGAATTGCGCACTGCAGCATGCTGCCGAGCGACATTACGCACGCGCCTTCATCGCTTTTCTCGCCCTGGAGCGCGTATCGCCGAGCTCGCCCGAGTTGTCGCGCAATCTCGCGGTGTTGGCGGCGGCGACTGGGCGCGACGAAGCCGCGCGCGCCTGGCATCGCCACGCGCTTATCCAAGAACAGCTGCGAGGTCGCATCCGCTTGGTCGGCCGCGATTGGCGCTGGCCTGTTGCTGTTCCGGCGTTGCTGCTGGCGACGGCTTTCGTTGGCTTTTGCGTGGCGGCCATGGGCTGGCCTGGCGCGTGGCGTCGAACGCTGGCTTGGCGCGCATGGCTGTTGCTGCCTTTGGCGCTGCTTGCGTGTAGCGCGTTGCTTCTCGGCGGCCATTGGCGGCAATGCCGTCGTCTGCAAGAGCTGGCCGTCGTGGCTACGGCGCAGCCGCTCATGGTGGCGCCTGGGGCGACGGCGCTTGCGCAAGCACGAGTTGCGACGACAGACCTGGCGCCGGCTCAGGCCGCAACCGGGCCGGGCGCCGTCGACACAGCCACAGCCACGGCCCTAAAGCAGCTCGCCGCTGGCGATTGCGTGCAATTGCGGCAACAGCGTTGCGAATGGTGCTTCGTGTCGATCAACGGCATTGCCGGCTGGCTCCCGCTCTCTGGGATCCTGCCCTTCCGGTTGTAGCCTCACGGCATGCCGTGAGGCTACAAGACGGAGCTTGTTGGCGCTTTTGTCTTTTTTGCGTTGTTTTCCGTTTTTCTACTTGATTTGTGCGTCTGGTGGGATAATTTAATGTTGTTCTTCACGCCGGAGTGGCGGAATTGGCAGACGCGCTGCGTTCAGGTCGCAGTGACCGCAAGGTCGTGGGGGTTCAAATCCCTTCTCCGGTACCATTTCATGGTACAGCAAAAACACGTTCTTTCGGGAGCGTGTTTTTTTTGTTTCCAGGCGGGAACAAACACGGCTCCGCCGAGATCACAATGATTGAGTGATGCCGTAAAATGTCCTGTTATTGTGCCAGTGGCGGAAAAACTGCGGTTCAATGCCGTCGTGCCCTTGTCTTTACCAGCTTGTTTATGTATAATGAAGGCAGCAACCCAACCGCAACAAACAAGGAGAGCAATCATGAAATACAATCGCAAACAAGTCTTTACGCTGATTGAACTGCTGGTGGTAATCGCCATCATCGCCATCTTGGCCGCCATGCTCCTTCCCGCCCTCAGCAAGGCCCGCGAAAAAGCCCAGCAGACATCCTGCGCCAATAACCTCAAACAGTTCGGCGTCGCTATTACCATGTACGCCGGCGAAGATGTCCGCCGACCGACGTTCCCGAGGTGCTTTGATGATAAAGATCCAAATACGACGGGCACGCCAGCTTATCTTGTGACCACCAAAAACTGGGGCTGGATTTACCGCCCGGCCGCCTCGGTATCCTTTACGCCCGAAGATGGCAGCCTATACAAGTACGTTGGCGACAAGGAAGTCTATCTGTGTCCCAGTGATCCGAAGGACTACGGCAATTCTTACGCTATGAACACTGTTCTGTCGGGAATGAGGGTGACAGTGGTGAAGAAAGCCAGTTCGGTTCCGATCTTCCTGGAAGAGAAAACTGACGTCACCGACACCGCCTTTGTCGATGGCTGTTACCTTGGTAACGATACGGCGGATACGGAAGCCAGTGACCTTGCCAATCGCCATAATGATGGCAACCTTTTCCTTTTTGCCGATACGCACGTGAGCTTCCAAAACTGGAACAAAGCTGACACCTTGGCCAAAACCAAGAGTTACAAGTAACAACTGAATACGCTTCACGCCGATACCCACGTCGCCTCCGCGAACCTGCCCAAGCTTGAGGCCCTCCAAGCCGCCCGCAACTACAAGAAGTGGTAAGGGTTTTCGGTTGAGCTAAAGCTGAGTTTATCTTTGCCCCGGGTTGCCATGACTGGCTCCCCGGGGCGTTTTCTTGTGCATTACACAATTTTGGTAATCGCTCAGCCATTGATAACCAAAACTGTGGTGCCTCTACGAGGCACTGTCTGTTGGCAGGCTGCGTCCCCAGGCTAAAGCCTGGGGTTAAGCATGGTTAAGCGCCTACGGCGCAAAAACATGGATATTGAATGATGGTGGTTTTCGGCCCGAACCGGACAAAGCAAGTCGCCTGATCGGCCAAGTTCGGCCCGGAGGGCCGCACCATGCATAGCCCCGGGTGAGGCGCCCGGAGGGCGCCGCAACCCGGGGTATGATAGCAAGTTAGAATTGCGCCCGAAGGGCGCCACATTGGCGAGGCACGCCGCGTTCCACGCGCCAGCCAGAGGCATGCCGTGCATCCGTTATCAATCACTGGCCGATTACACAATTTTGCTGGGGACTTCTGGTCGGCACTTGCCTTTTCTTATATCCCTGTGTATAATTGAGTCGGTTTCACCATACACACTTAAGGAGAACGCATCATGGGAAAAGAGCACAAGGCATTTACACTGATTGAGTTGCTGGTGGTCATTGCCATCATCGCCATTTTGGCCGCCATGCTGCTGCCGGCCTTGAGCAAGGCCAGAGACAAGGCCCAGCAGACATCCTGCATCAACAACATGAAGCAGCTGGGCGTGGCGACGACCATGTACATCAACGATGGCGGCCGCAGCATGCGCTTTCCGGTATCCGGTTGTTCATCTGGTTATGGCTGGGTGGCGGGGACACTGGTTGCGGGGACTAGCACGCAATATGACTTCGACGTGGAGGGCGGCTCGCTCTTTAAGTACGTGGGCGACAAAGAGGTATATATGTGTCCCTCGGACCCGAGCGAAGACCGTGGCTGCTCATATTCGCTTAACAGCATCATCGGCGGGAAAAAGGTCAGCGTCGTCAAGAACGTCTCGACGGTGCCGGTCTTCCTGGAAGAGAATGGCAGTGACGACGGCAATTTCAGCGTCCGGAATACCTACGATTCCACCACGGACACCTATACCCTCACGCCCACCGACAGCAATTCGGTCGCCACCGACCGCCATAATGAGTTTGCCAACTACGTGTTTGTTGACGGCCATGTGGCATCCTATAAATGGACCAAGCTGGAAATGATGCGCAAATGCCTGGAGGTCAAGCCCGGCATGACCATCGTGCAGTAACTGCCTCGCGACAAAAGGGGGGTGGTTTTCCGGCCCGGGCAGGATAGCCCGGGCCGTTTCGTTTGCCCCTTTGACAGGTCGCCTGGTTTGCGTCACATCAAGCTTCTGGGGTCCACATCGAGGTAGACATCGACGCCTTTGGGAAAGCTTTGGCTGACGACTTGCGGGCGCAGCAGCGCCACGAGTTTGAGGACGCTGCCGCCGCGCAGCTGCAGTTGGAAGCGGTAGTAGGTCTTGACCTTGGACAGCGGCGCCGGCATGGGCCCGATGATCTGCACGGCCGGCTCCAGCAGCGGCTGAATGCCCTGGTGAAATTTTTCTGCGGTATCGGCGGCGAGAGCTTCGTCTTGGCTGCGGAAGTGGACGATGACCATGTGGGAGCAGGGTGGGAAGTCCAGCATTTTACGGCTGGGCATTTCCTCCGCGTAGAAAGTCTTGAAGTCGTGTTTGAGGGCGGCCTGCAGGGCGAAGTGGTAGGGCGTGTAGGTCTGGACGACGACGTGGCCGGCGCAGTCACCGCGGCCGGCGCGGCCGGCGACCTGGGTGATAAGCTGGAAGGTCCGTTCGCCGCTGCGAAAATCCGGCAGGTGCAGCTGGCTGTCGGCCTGGATGACGCCGACCAGCGTCACATTGGGGAAATCCAAGCCCTTGGCGATCATCTGGGTGCCAACCAGGATGTGAATGCGGCCCGCGCGGAAGGCGTCGAGCACTTTTTTGTAGGAGTCCTTGGTCGTCATGGTGTCCGAGTCCATGCGCGCGATGGTCGCTTGCGGATAGAGGGCGTGGAGAATCGTTTCAATTTTTTCCGTGCCGACGCCGGTGTAGCGGATTTCCTTGCTCTGGCACTGTGGGCATTTGTCCGGCGCGGCCAGTTGCACGCCGCAGAGGTGGCAGATGAGTTGGGCGGCTTTGCGGTGGTAGGTATAGGCGGTGCTGCAGTTGTCGCAGGTGGCGACGTAGCCGCATTTTGGGCAGAGCATCTGCGTGGCGTAGCCGCGGCGGTTGAGCAGCAGCATGATCTGTTCGGCCTTGTGCAGGCGGTCGAAGATCAGCTCTTTGAGGCGTTTGGAGAGGAGCTGTGCCTGGCCGGCCAGCGCCGCTTCCTCGGCCATGTCGATGAGTTCCACGGCCGGCATGGCGCTGGCGTCGACCCGCTCGGGCAGCTCGACCAACTGGTAGCGGCCGACTTCGCAATTGTAGTAGGATTCCAGGGACGGCGTGGCCGAGCCGAGCACCACGGTGGCCTTTTCGCGTTTGCCGCGCACCACAGCGACATCGCGGGCGTTGTAGCGCGGCGACTCTTCTTGCTTGTAGCTGCTCTCGTGCTCTTCATCGACCACGATCAGGCCGAGTTTGCGGAAGGGCGCGAAGAGTGCGGAGCGGGCACCGACGGCGATACGCGAGCGGCCCTCGTTGATGCGCGTCCATTCGTCAAAGCGCTCGCCGTCACTTAGCCCGCTGTGGAGGACGCTGACCAGATTGCCGAAGCGCTGGCGGAAGCGGTCGCAGGTCTGCGGGGTGAGGGATATTTCCGGCACCAGGACGATGGCGTCTTGGCCGCGCTGCAGGCAGTGGTGGATGGCTTGCAGGTATACTTCAGTTTTGCCGCTGGCGGTGACGCCGTGGAGGAGAATGACCTGCGCGTCGCCGGCGTCCAGCGAGGCGTTGACGCGTTCCAGGGCGGCCTGCTGGCCGCCGGTGAGCTGCCGTGCGCTGTCGGGCTGAATCAGATCATCGTGGAAGGGATCGCGGTCCACCACCCGTTTTTCCTTGATGAGCCAGCCGTGTTTGCAGAGCGTGTTGATGATGGCGGCGCTGACGTTCGCCTCGCTTTGCAGCTCCTGCAGGGGCTTGGCGCCATGGCGGTGCAAGTACTTGATGGTTTCCTGCTGTTTCTCAGTCAAGGCCGCAAAGTCGTCTCCAAAATTGGCGGCGCGGAGTGCGAGTGAGACGAAGATCACCTGCTTGTGTTTCATCGCGCCGCTGCGGACTACTGCTGGCATCAGCGCTCTCACAGCGTGTTCCTTGGGGCAGCAGTAATAGGCAGCGATCCACTCGGCCAGCCCCAGCAGGTGCGAGGGTATTTGCTCGTTCTGCTTCTCCAGCGCGATGATGGGCTTGAGCTCGCCCTCGTGGCTGCTCTGCGCGGCGACCGACACCACAAAGCCGCTGCGTTCGCTGTGCCCAAAGGACACCCGGACGCGGCTGCCGGCGCGGATCTGCCCAGCCAGCGCCGGCGGGATCGCGTAATCGAAGCCCTTGTCCAGGGACAAATTGAAGACGACGTGCGCCACCCGTGGTGACTGCGGGGTCACCAGATCGCTGTTGCTGTTCTGAGGTCCGTTGTGCATGGCGTCCAAATGTAATGCCGATTGGCCCCTGCTCAACGCCGCTGCCGGCACATGTCCGACAAAAGCGAATGCCGGCAGCGGACTGTGGCGCCGCTGCCGGCATTCATCGTGAAACTCAGGCTAAATTGACCGTGGTTTACACCAGGCCCTGATCCAGCATCGCTTTGGCGACTCTGATGAAGCCGCTGATGTTGGCACCCATCATGTAGTTGCCGGGCTGGCCGTATTCCTCGGCCGTGTCCGCGCAGGTCTGGTGGATCTTGATCATGATTTGGTGCAGGCGGTCTTCGACTTCGTCGCGTCCCCAAGATAGCCGCATGCTGTTCTGACTCATTTCCAGGCCGGAGGTGGCCACGCCGCCGGCATTCGATGCCTTGCCTGGCGCGTAGAGGACTTTGTTCGCCAGGAAGAGATCAATCGCCTCGGGTGTCGACGGCATGTTGGCGCCTTCACAGACCAGGCGGCAGCCGTTCTTGATCAGGGTCTCTGCATCGGCGGCGGTGATTTCATTCTGGGTGGCGGAGGGGAAGGCGCAGTCGCAGGGGATGTCCCAGGGGCGCAAGTCGCCGTGGTACTCGGCGCCGTACTTGTCGGCATATTCCTTGATACGGCCGCGACGGCGGTTCTTGAGCTCCTTGACGAAGTCGAGCTTCTCCTCGTCGAAGCCGTCTTTGTCATAGACGGTGCCATTGGAGTCGGACAGTGAGACGACCTTCGCGCCCAGCTGGTGGAGTTTTTCGACGGTGTACTGCGCGACGTTGCCGGAGCCGGAAACCGCGCAGGTCTTGCCGGCGAAACTCTCGCCGCGGGTTTTGAGCATTTCTTCAGCGAAGAACACCGAGCCGTAGCCAGTGGCTTCCGGGCGGATCAGGGAGCCGCCCCAGCCGAGGCCCTTGCCGGTGAGCACGCCGGTAAATTCATTGGTCAGGCGTTTGTACTGGCCGAACATATAGCCGATTTCGCGGCCACCCACGCCGATGTCGCCGGCGGGCACGTCGGTGTCCGGGCCGATATGGCGGAAGAGCTCTGTCATGAAGGACTGGCAGAAGCGCATGACTTCGCGATCGGATTTGCCCTTGGGATCGAAATCCGCGCCGCCTTTGCCGCCGCCCATGGGGAGGGTTGTCAGGGCGTTTTTAAACACCTGCTCGAAACCGAGAAAGCGCAGGATGCTCGGGGTTACGCTGGGATGAAAGCGCAGGCCGCCCTTATAGGGGCCGATTGCGCTGTTGAATTCAATGCGGTAACCGCGGTTGACATGAACGCGTCCTTGGTCATCTTCCCATGGAACCCGGAACATGATCTGCCGCTCGGGCTCAACCAGGCGTTCCAGTATGCCATTGTCACGAAACTCGGGGTGCGCCTCCAATGCCGGAATCAGAGTGTACAAGACCTCCTTCACCGCCTGCAGAAATTCTGCCTGGCCGGGATCCCGAGCTTCTACGGTCCGAACCACCTGCTCTACATACTGCTTCATTGTTGTCCTTTCACCATGGTGACTTTACCGGGATAGAGTCGCAGGCACAAAAAAAAGCGAGCCCCCGGTCGTGGTCTCGCTCTGGCTACCTACTTGTCTCAGTCCTCAAGACCGGAGTATGAATATATGTAAAAAACTCACAAAATCAAGGTGTCAAATCAGGAAGAAACACGATTTTATTGGAGGAAACATGACAAATCAGTCATTTGCTGACCTAATATGGTAATAGCTGTCCAATCAGGCGCGCTGCCCCCCCATGATGGGCGGTCGTGGACGGGGCGACTGGGCGGTCTGAGCGGATGGATATTCTTTCTTGTTATCGCGGACGGATCGGACGGATCGGACGGATCGTCGACTTGATCGGTCTGATCGGTTCGCGAAACCAGATAGCCGATTCGTCCCCTAGAAAAAAAGCAGCAATTTGCGCTAGTTGGTTTGACTACTGAGCAATGGCAGGCCATATTAATGCCTCGTTTTCCACACGCTTATATGGTAGCTGTAGCTCAGTTGGTTAGAGCGCCTGGTTGTGGCCCAGGAGGTCGCCGGTTCGAACCCGGTCAGCCACCCCATGTATAAACGCCCCGCAGTTCACATGAACTGCGGGGCGTTTTTTGTTCTGCCACACGGCTGGGCGTGGGGACACAAGGGTAGCCGGGCGTTATAAACACTATAAGGATTATAAGACAGCCCCACGGCGCGCCGTGACAGCACGAGCAGCAGGGGCGGACCTGTGTGTCCGCCCTGGGCATGAACCGTCGCCATGCCGATGTGTGTGGCAGGCTGCGCGGGTTTTCAGCGCCAAAGGCGCGGCCTATAAAACACTGCTTGGGTTCCCCGGCCTGTTTGGCCCCAGTCAGCTTCGCCGACTGGGGCCAAACAGGCCGGGGAACACGAACCATAATGGCACGCTACCTAGGGCGACGCTCCGCTTGGCCCAGCAGCACGGTCTGCCCGTCACCGGCGAGGCCTGCCCCCATCATCTCTTCCTAACCGACGAAGCCTGCCGGACTTTCGGCGTGAATGCCAAAATGGCCCCGCCGCTCCGCGAAGAAGCCGACCGCCAGGCGCTTATCGACGGCTTGCGCGATGGCACACTCTGCGCCATCGCTACCGACCACGCGCCGCATAGCGCCGACGAGAAAGCCGCCGGCTGGACTAAAGCGCCCTTCGGTATCATCGGCCTCGAAGCCGCCGTGCCACTCTGCCTCTCTGAACTCTATAATAAAGGCGTGCTTACGCTCCCGCAGCTCATCGCGCTCTTCACCGTTGGTCCCAGAAAGGTACTGGGCCTACCCGTGGGTAGCCTCGAACTCGGTGCTACGGCTGATGTCACTATCCTCGACCTGGACGCCAAGCACAGCATCAGTGTCGAGTCCTTCGCCTCACGCTCCCGCAATTGCCCATACGACGGCTGGCAATGCCGCGGTAAGGTCGTCGGGACCCTGGTCGGAAGCAGTCGATAGACGGGCCAGGTACGGTCGGCGTGGATGGCGAGTGCGGGAAATGAGCCGTCTTGTCGGAGTGGGCGGGACGCCCACTCCACGGCCGGGATATGTACGCGCTACGGCCGGGATATGTACGCGCTACGGCCGGGATATGTACGCGCTACGGCCGGGATATGTACGCGCTACGGCCGGGATAGGAACGCCGGGACGGGGCCGCCATGGACACCCGAGGACGTCTTGACGCTGAAAGAGGCCTTGGACTGCCAACAACCAATCTCAAAAAGAATCTGCGGTAATCTGCGACATCTGTGGATAAAAAAAGCTCCCCGCACCACGACCGGAAGCCGGGGCGTCCAGATCTGTATGGCCGGTGGCGAAAAAAGGCGAAAAAATCCGTCTTTTTGCGGGCAGGTGGCTTGCTAGTTGGCGAATGCGTGGCATAGTAATGCTTCGCGCCCCCCAAACGGGTCGCAACGATCCTTAGCAAAAAAATTATTGGAGAAAGCTGGCCGAGGGGCTTGCAGACTGCCGAAGGCGGTTTACAGTAAGTAACTCGGACGGAACACTTTGCGCTTGATCCAAACAGAATTTCCAAAAAAAGTTCTGGCTGGGCTTGCGAAAGTGGAAAGCTCCGATAAAGTAATGCTCCGCCTCACCTGAGGCAGGAAAAGCTCCTTGGCAACTGAGCAGCGAAATATAGTGCGATTGTCACGATGAATTGAATTATCGGTGACGGCAACAAAGCGCGTTCCTTCGGGAATGTGGCGTACGCTGTCACCCCCCCTTGAGAAGTTATTAAAGAACAGGGCATTCCTTCGGGGATGCGTTCGAACTTTTCGTAATGGAGAGTTTGATCCTGGCTCAGAATGAACGCTGGCGGCATGGATTAGGCATGCAAGTCGAACGTACTCCCTTCGGGGAGAAAGTGGCGAAAGGGTGAGTAACACGTGAGCAACCTGCCTCCGGATCCGGAATAATCCAGGGAAACTTGGTCTAAAACCGGATGAAGACATTGGTCCGCATGGTCTAATGTTAAAATATTTATAGTCCGGAGAGGGGCTCGCGGCCCATTAGCTTGTTGGCGGGGTAATGGCCCACCAAGGCTACGACGGGTAGGTGGTCTGAGAGGATGGTCACCCACACTGGGACTGAGACACTGCCCAGACTCCTACGGGAGGCTGCAGTCGAGAATCTTCCGCAATGGGCGCAAGCCTGACGGAGCGATGCCGCGTGAGGGATGAAGGCCTTCGGGTTGTAAACCTCTGTCATCCGGGACGAAAACAATGACGGTACCGGAAAAGGAAGCCACGGCTAACCACGTGCCAGCAGCCGCGGTAACACGTGGGTGGCGAGCGTTATTCGGATTTACTGGGCGTAAAGGGTCCGCAGGGGGCCTGCCACGCCTGCCGTGAAATTCCAAGGCTCAACCTTGGACCTGCGGCGGGTACGGGCGGGCTAGAGTGCAAGAAGGGCAGACGGAATTCCAGGTGTAGCGGTGGAATGCGTAGATATCTGGAAGAACACCGATGGCGAAGGCGGTCTGCTGGCTTGTAACTGACCCTCAGGGACGAGAGCGTGGGTAGCAAACAGGATTAGATACCCTGGTAGTCCACGCCGTAAACGTTGTGTGCCAGATGTGGGTGGGTTCGGCCCCATCCGTGTCCAAGCTAACGCGGTAAGCACACCGCCTGGGGACTACGGCCGCAAGGCTAAAACTCAAAGGAATTGACGGGGGCCCGCACAAGCGGTGGAGCATGTTGCTTAATTCGAGGCAACGCGAAGAACCTTACCCAGGTTTGACATGCTTTCGACCGGCGTTGAAAGACGCCTTTCCTTCGGGACGGAAGCACAGATGCTGCATGGCTGTCGTCAGCTCGTGCCGTGAGGTGTTCGGTTAAGTCCGGCAACGAGCGCAACCCGTACTGCCAGTTACCATCAAGTAATGTTGGGGACTCTGGCGGGACTGCCCGTGTCAAGCGGGAGGAAGGCGCGGATGACGTCAAGTCCGTATGGCTCTTACACCTGGGGCCGCAAACGTGCTACAATGGCGGGTACAATGGGCTGCTGCATCGCGAGATGTGGCGAACCTCCAAAACCCGCCCCAGTTCGGATTGCAGCCTGCAACTCGGCTGCATGAAGTCGGAATCGCTAGTAAAGGGACATCAGCTACGGTCCCTTGAATACGTTCCCGGGCCTTGTACACACCGCCCGTCACATCATGGAAGTCGGTCTCACCCAAAGCCACTGAGCTGACCCGCAAGGGAGGCAGGTGCCAAAGGTGGGCCCGGCGACTGGGATGAAGTCGTAACAAGGTAGCCGTTGGGGAACCAGCGGCTGGATCACCTCCTTTCTAAGGAAACGCAAGGGTCGCAAGACCTGCGCGTGCCGGCGTGGCAATGTCAGTCATTATATTTCGCTGCTCAGCAGCCAAAGGATCAGCTCTTTGGTGCAACAAGAAGAAAATGGGCGGCTCGAGGCCGTTTTACTGGGGCCGTAGCTCAGTTGGTAGAGCGCCTGCTTTGCAAGCAGGATGCCGCGGGTTCGAGTCCCACCGGCTCCACCAGCTTTACTGGCGGTGTACCCGGAGACGCGTTCTCCAGGCCAGCCGGACCGGAACAATGTGGGCGCGTAGCTCAGTTGGTTAGAGCGCGTCTCTGATAAGGACGAAGTCCCTGGTTCGAGTCCAGGCGCGCCCACCATATTTTCCGCTGAGGCGACACGGTGAAGACCCGCGAGGGTCCCAGCCGGTTGCGACAGTGTTGCTCTTTGAAAATCTGCAGTAGTGAAGAATCAGAAGAAGAAGAATGTTGAACCGCGCGTTCCACCCTGTCCATGTCGGGCCGGGGGATCAAGGAACGCGCAATGGAACCGGACAGTGTCCGACCGCTGAAACACTTTGGCGGCCAAGCTGTTCGGGCGCATGATGAATGCCTTGGCGACGGCAGGCGATGAAGGACGCGGCAAGCCGCGATAGTCCACGCAGAGGCGCAGGCAGCCTGTGAAGCGTGGGTTTCCGAATGGAGCAATCCGGTATCCGTCATGGGATATCATCTGTACATGAATACATAGTGTGCAGAGGCGACACCCGGGGAAGTGAAACATCTCAGTACCCGGAGGAAAAGAAATCAAATGAGATTCCGCAAGTAGTGGCGAGCGAACGCGGACGAGCCCAAACCACGGAGCGTGCTCTGTGGGGTTGCGGGACCCGGTCATGATGACCAGCCGATTAGCACAAGCCTTTGGAAAGAGGCGCCGCAGAGGGTGACAGCCCCGTGTGCGAAAATCCGCTGGAAGTCTACGGGTATCCCAAGTAGGACGGGACACGTGAAACCCTGTCTGAATCTGGGGGGCCCACCCTCCAAGGCTCAATACTAGCCGTCGACCGATAGTGAACCAGTACCGTGAGGGAAAGGTGAAAAGAACCCCGTCTAGGGGAGTGAAATAGACCCTGCAATCATGCGCCTCCAAACTGCGGGAGCCCTTTCGGGGGTGACCGCATGCCTTTTGCATAATGAGCCTGCGAGTTGTCGCGTCACGGCGAGGTTAAGCCGTTGGCGGAGCCGAAGCGAAAGCGAGTATGAACAGTGCGTTCAGTCGTGCGCGGCAGACCCGAAGCTAGGTGATCTATCCATGGCCAGGCTGAACCTCCGGTAACACGGAGTGGAGGGCCGAACTAGTTGGTGTTGAAAAACCTTTGGATGAGCTGTGGATAGGGGTGAAAGGCCAATCAAACCTAGTGATAGCTGGTTCTCTCCGAAATAGCTTTAGGGCTAGCCCCGTTCCATTACCATGCGGGGGTAGAGCGACCGAATGGCAGATGACCCCTACCGGGGTACTGACGCCAATCGAACTCCGAATACCGCATGGCGTACAACGGGAGTCAGACTGCGGGGGCTAAGCTCCGTAGTCGAAAGGGAAACAGCCCAGACCGCCGACTAAGGCCCCTAATCGCGCGCTGAGTGGATTGAAGGATGTGGGGTCGCACAGACAGCCAGGATGTTGGCTTAGAGGCAGCCATCATTTGAAGACCGCGTAATAGCCCACTGGCCGAGTGACCTTGCGCCGAAAATGATCGGGACTGAAGTGCGCAGCCGACGTCGCGGAGACGTTTCTTGTAAACGATCTGGTAGGAGAGCGCCGTATGGGGAGTGAAGGGTGTCCGTAAGGAAGCCTGGACCGCATACGGGAGACCATGCAGGCATGAGTAACGACAAGGCGGGTGTGAATCCCGCCCACCGTAAATCCAAGGTTTCCTGGGCCAGGTTCGTCCTCCCAGGGTCAGTCGGTTCCTAAGGCGAGGCCGAAAGGCGTAGCCGATGGGTGTCAGGCGAATATTCCTGAACCCGCGTGCCCGGTCAATGGGGTGACGCGGAAGGCAGAGCGGGCTTCCGATTGGAAGTGGAAGTCCAAGCGAGCAGGGTCGCGGTTGTTAAATGCACCGCATAGACCTGAGACGTGATGGGGAGCCAGCCAGCAATGGCCGGCGAAGCCGCTTGCGCCATGCCGCCAAGAAAAGCCTCTAGACGCTAACGGCACGCGGACCGTACCGCAAACCGACACAGGTGGATGGGTCGAATAGACCAAGGTGCGCGAGAGAAACCACGTTAAGGAACTCGGCAAAATAGTCCCGTAACTTCGGGAAAAGGGACGCTCCCGACGGTGAGGAAAGCAATTTGCTTGCTGTTGGGAGCCGCAGTGAAAAGGCCCAGGCGACTGTTTAGCAAAAACACAGCACTCTGCTAACTCGCAAGAGGATGTATAGGGTGTGACACGTGACCAATGCCGAAAGGTCAAACGGATGGGTCAGCCGCAAGGCGAAGCTCTGAAGTGAAGCCCCGGTGAATGTCGGCCGTAACTATAACGGTCCTAAGGTAGCGAAATTCCTTGTCGGGCAAGTTCCGACCTGCACGAATCGTGTAACGATCTGGGCGCTGTCTCAACGTGGATCTCGGTGAAGTTGTAGTTCCGGTGAAAATGCCGGATACCTGCGGAAGGACGGAAAGACCCCATGAACCTTCACTGTTGCCTGACATTGGCAATCGGTCACTCATGTGCAGCATAGGTGGGAGGCTGTGAGACGGCGGCGTCAGCCGCCGTGGAGCCATCGGTGAGATACCACCCTTGTGTGTCTGGTTGTCTAACCACGAACCCGTGAATCCGGGCGTGGGACCGTGTCAGGCGGTCAGTTTGACTGGGGCGGTTTCCTCCCAAAATGTAACGGAGGAGCTCGAAGGCCGGCTCAGCGCGGTTGGCAACCGTGCGTTGAGTGTAAGGGCATAAGCCGGCTTGACTGCGAGACCGACGGGTCGAGCAGCTGCGAAAGCAGGACCTAGTGATCCAGCGGTGGAATGTGGCATCGCCGTTGCTCATCGGACAAAAGGTACTCTGGGGATAACAGGCTGATCGCGCCCAAGCGTCCACAGCGACGGCGCGGTTTGGCACCTCGATGTCGGCTCATCACATCCTGGGGCTGAAGCAGGTCCCAAGGGTTCGGCTGTTCGCCGATTAAAGTGTTACGCGAGCTGGGTTCAGAACGTCGTGAGACAGTTCGGTCCTTATCCTCCGCAGGCGTAGGATGATTGACGGGAGCGCTCCTTAGTACGAGAGGACCGGGAGCGGGTGGCCTCTGGTGTTCCGGTTGTCCGGCCAACGGGCATTGCCGGGTAGCCACGCCACGAAGGGATAAGCGCTGAAAGCATCTAAGCGCCAAGCCCCCCCGAAGACGAGTCATCCCAGTGCGCAAGCACTCTTAAGGCCCCCGGAAGACGACCGGGTTGACAGGCTGGAGGCGCAAGACCCGCGAGGGTTTTACCTGACCAGTTCTGATAGGCCGTGAGGCTTGGCCGCCTTTCCCCCCGGCACCCCGCCCCTCAACAGGCGGAGTCCCGGCGGGAAAACAACAAGGCGAATCGGATACCACCGCTCGAACGGCGGACGGTTCCAGACAACATGAGGCTTCTTCAACCTCCACAACTACTGCAGGTTTTCTTCCATCTTGGACTGGTGGCTTTGGCGGGGATGTCACACCCGTTCCCATCTCGAACACGGCCGTTAAGCTCCCCAGTGGCGATGATACTACGCTCAAGAGCGTGGGAAAGTAGCGCGCTGCCAGTCCTTTTTTTAAGCCCGGGGCCCGTTGGTAAAATACACCGACGGGCCCCGGGCTTTTTTTTGCCTCACGGCAATGCCGTGAGGCTACCGAGGGTGTTTTTTCCTCACGCGAAGGCGCGAAGGCGCGAAGAAGACAAAGAAAAATGGCGGCCTGTCTTGCCGCTGCGCGGCAATTCACGCCGCCGATAAAAAGGCGCGAAGGCTGGCAGGGGGCTTTTTTTTCCTCACGCGAAGGCGCGAAGGCGCGAAGAAGACAAAGAAAAATGGCGGCCTGTCTTGCCGCTGCGCGGCAATTCACGCCGCCGATAAAAAGGCGCGAAGGCTGGCAGGGGGGCAGGGCGTTCAGTGCCTCGCGGCAATGCCGTGAGGCTACCGAGGGTATTTTTTCCTCACGCGAAGGCGCGAAGGCGCGAAGAAGACAAAGAAAAATGGCGGCCTGTCTTGCCGCTGCGCGGCAATTCACGCCGCCGATAAAAAGGCGCGAAGGCTGGCGGGGGGGCAGGGCGTTCAGTGCCTCACGGCATTGCCGTGAGGCTACCGAGGGTATTTTTTCCTCACGCGAAGGCGCGAAGGCGCGGTTTGCTCGGGCCTTATTTTTTGAGCCAGCTGGTGAAGCGGTCTATGCTGAGGCAGTGGATGTCTGGGTGTTGTTCGGCCTGGGCGCATTCGGTGGGGGTGCCGTAGCCCCACGGTGCGAAGTAGAGTTGGACATTTTGCAGGGCGGGATTGTGGTGAACAGCGAGGAGGGTGTCCAAGCGGTCTTCGACGAAGTGGACGCGGACGTCGTTTTCCTTCAAGAGATCTGCCAGCAGGACTTCTTTTTTGACTTTGCGGTCGAGTCCCCAGATCAAATTGGTAGGGAAGGGCAGGTGTTGACTGTTGAAGATTGCGGCGACGAAGCGTTCCTGTTTGGTGGTGAGGATATAGAGGCGCTTATTTTGGCGCAGCGCGGCTCGCAGGGCGTCGATGACGCCGGGATAGAAGCTATGGCGGTCGAGCCAGGCGGGGAGGTCCGTGCGGATCCATTCGTCGCGGACTGCGCCAAAGAGGGTGATGAGATCATCCTTGTTCTTGCCAAGTTCACGGAGTGCCTGATCAACGTGCTGGTGAAGGTCATCGCGGAAGGCGTTAATGGGGGCTTTTTCTACGAGCATGCGGATCATGACGATGGCCTGGTAGCCAATTTCCAAGTAAGGCCTGACGGTGCGGAATTGTTCGACGATATCGTCGGGGGCGTCGCTGCCTGGCATGGCCAGAGTAGGCCAGAGTTGGCTGGCGGCGCGCCAGGCGCTGACTGCGGTTTCATCGGCGCTGTTGCAGATGACGCCATCGAAATCCAAAGCGAAGAGGTCATTCATGATGGTCGGTATATCCTGTTGCGAGTGGAGCCTGGGAGAGAAGGGGGTAGGGAATGCGAATGGCAGTGGCAAGACGCTGCTCTGCGAGCGGGGTGAGACGGTTACCGGGGTGGGATGGGGAGAAGAGGGCAGGGGGGCGGTGGGAGAACAGCCGCGCGCTGGCATTGTTCTCAGTCCTGCGCGCTGTCTTCCTGCAAGATTTTCAACAGCGCTTGTGAAGCGGCCTGGCGTTCGGCGCTGCGGTGGCTGCTGCCGCTGCCTTGGCCCATTTCGACGTTGTTGATGCTGACACTGACGACGAAGTTCGGGTCGTGAACCGGGCCATCGCAGGATAGCACGCTGTATTTGGGCTTGCACTTGAAGCGGTCTTGGCTTAGCTCCTGCAGAGTGCCCTTGGGGTTGTCCTTTGCCAGGAGCAGGCGTTTGCTGTCGGCCACTGGCGGGAGCAGTCGCAGGCAAAGGGTGCGAGCAGCGTCCATGCCACCATCGAGATAGACGGCGGCGAGGAAGGCCTCAAAGAGGTCACCAAGAATGGACTGCCGTTCTCGGCCACCGGTCTGGTCCTCGCCTTTGCCGAGGAGAATGGCCTCTTGCAGCCCGAGTTTCTTGGCATAGGAGGCAGTGGCCGACTCATTGGCCAAAGTCGCACGCAGGCGGGTTAAGGGGCCTTCCTTGTCATCCGGCAGTGATGCGAAGAGCAGGTCGGAGAGAATAAGTTGGAGGACGGAGTCGCCAAGGAATTCCAGTCGTTGGTTGTCAGGTGGCGATGGAGTTTGTTCGGCAGCAAAAGATGGGTGGGTCAAAGCCTGGGTCAGTAGGTTCAAGTCCTTGAAGTGATAGTCGCATCGTGTCTGCAGTTGCTCTTGAATGTCAGTTGAAACAGTAAGGGTCATATTGTTTTTTGCCGTATCTACGTTATCTTAATACGCTTGTTTTTTCCCACACAGTGATTTAATCCCGCAACCTGTGATACTATGATGGAGGTTTCCGTATGTACGAGGCAGCTGATCTGCGTAAAGGGCTGAAGATCGAAGTTGATGGCGAGCCATATATTGTCACCGAGTTTGATTTTTGCAAGCCGGGAAAAGGTCAGGCCCTTTATCGCTGCAAGCTAAAAAGCATGCTGAGCGGCGGCACTATGGACCGTACCTTTCGCTCCGTGGACAAGATTGGCAAGCCGGATCTTGAGGAGAAAGAGCTTCTTTACTCCTACGACGAAGGGGACTTCTACGTCTTCCAGGACCCCGAGACCAACGACGAAGTCCGCATCGACGCCAAGGTGATCGGCGACAATAAATATTTTTTGGATGACAACATGGAGTGCTCCATTCTTTTCTACCGTGAGCGCCCGATTGAAATCACCCTGCCTTTCTTTGTCGAGAAGAAGATTGCTGATACGGAGCCTGGTGCCCGTGGCGACACCGCCACGAACGTGACCAAGCCCGCTCGCATTGAGAATGGCTATGAAATTCAGGTGCCGCTCTTCGTCAACTTGGGCGACACCGTGCGCATTGACACGCGGACCGGTCAGTACGCGGACCGCGTCAGCAAGGCCTGAGCTAGAAGTATCGGGTCCATATAGCACTTACAGGCACTGGCTTTACTGGCCGGTGCCTGTTTTTTTTGTGTAGGGGAGGCCCAAAGCGGAGCGGCAGCCGCGTTCACGGGAAAACCGGCGCCGGCAATAAGCCGCGACAACGCATGACGCGTTATCCGTCGTACCGGCTGCCAAGCACGGCTATGGGTGTGCGGGTGGGGCGACGGCGTTCCTCTCCGTCGCCAGGCGGGCCAGAATGCCATCGGTGAGATCGTCAAGCTGGCGAATGATGGCTGATTGCAAACCGGCATTGGACTGAGCCAGCTGGTAGAGATGGGCAATGCGGCGGAGCACAGAGTCAAGACGCTGGCTGCCGGCATCATCTCCCGAGCACAAGTCGGCAGCGGGCAAGGGCAGGGGAGAGATATCCCGCCGGACCGTAAACAGATGGTCGTAGTCGCCAGCGATAAAAGCTTGCAGTTTCTCGTGGTGAGAGGACGAGTAATGACTCGTTTCGCCAGTCTCCCACTTTCGCACTGTCGACCAGTGCACGGAGAGAAGCTTGCCCAAACGCTCAAAAGATAAATTCAGATCGTAGCGCTTCTGCCGCAGCCGCTGCCTGGTTGGTGCTGAAAGTGGATAGCGATGCCGTGATCTCAGCGGCGGCGGCTCATTGTTATTTTCCTCTGCCATCCGGTTCCTCCTATGCGCTGTCCTGCGAGGTGCCTGATACCGGATAACAGTATAGTGATTGAAGACATTGTCAAACAGTCATAATACATTCATATATAATAACTTATATTCCTATTGTTGGCGTTTTTTATGGTAAAAAAAGCTTGTTTTCATAGAGTATATTGTGTTAGCAGCATGATTAATCTTTACTTATATGATTTATGTTAAGACTTAAATTCTGCTGCGGGTAAGCAAACAGAAAACCTTGCGCTCTGGCCCGGCCTCTTTGTTGCGGTTTTGCTGCGACAATTCGCCATGGCGCTACAACGAAGCAAAAGCTAATTCTTTCTTTATTTATTTGTAATGAATTGATTTTCAGCATAATAAGATAATATATTTTTGTGTTTTGCCTCCTTTTCTCTACTAATTCTTAAGAGAAAGACTCAAAAAAAGCGCGCTAGAGTTAACAAAAAGCTTGATTTTGTCATCTGCAAATCTATATTAGTATTGTTTCAAGGCTGGTTATAGTATTACGTTTTGCCCTCAGCAGGATAATCCCCCCTTCCCTCCTCCCTCTCTTCCCAATCCTGCTGAGGGCTTTATTGGAGAACAGCGGCAACGCATAATTGATACATTTTTTGGTCCCTAGCAGGATAATCCCCCCTCCTCCCTCTCTTCCCAATCCTGCTAGGGGCCTTTTTGTATCTTGGGCTTGTGGGTATTTCGGTGCAGGTTGGCGGTGGTGGGGGGCCGGTTAGTGGACAAGGGGAGTGGCCACCGATTATCCGCTATTGCTTGCTGCGCGAGCAACTATTCTGACAGTTTTCCAGTACTGTCATGGTGTGCAGCCGGTTAGACAGGGAGTGTTTAGCGGTTGTGAAGACCGCTGCGGACAGGGATGCCGGCTTTGGCGAGTTCGGCTTTGATGCCGTGGCAGCTGAAGATGCTGGAGTGGACCATTGAGGCGACGAGTGCGGCGTCGGCGTGTCCGTCCTGAAAAGCGCTGATGATGTGAGCGACGGTGCCGGCGCCGCCGGAGGCGATGAGTGGCACGCTGACGGCGTCCGCGATCTTGCGGGTGATTTCGAGCTCATAGCCTTGCTGGACGCCATCGGTATCGATAGCATTGAGGCAGATTTCGCCGGCGCCGAGTTCGGTGGCTTTTATCGCCCACTGCACAGCGTCGAGTCCCATGGGTGTTCTGCCGCCGTTGATGACGACTTCGTAGCCGGAGGGGAATTGGGTTGAGGCGCCGACGCGTTTGGCGTCCAGTCCGAGGACGATGCATTGGCGTCCGAAGGCCTTGGCGCCTTCTGTGAGGATGGCTGGGTTGAGCACGGCGAGGGAGTTGAGGGAGACCTTGTCGGCGCCGGCGAGGATGGCGGCGCGCATGTCGGCGACATTGCGGAGGCCGCCACCGACGGTGAAGGGCACGAAGATGCGCTTGGCGGCTTCGGTGACCATGGCGATATCGGTCGGGCGTTTTTCCGCGGACGCGGTGATGTCGTAGAAGACCAGTTCGTCAACGCCGTCACGGCAGTATTTTTCAGCGAGGGTGACGGGGTCACCGACGTCGACATTGCCGGCGAAGCGGACGCCCTTGGTGACTTTGCCACTGCGGACATCGAGGCAGACGATGAGTCTTTTCAGCAGCATGAGGTAGTGTCCCAGGTCGTGAAATTTTGGAGGATACGCAAGCCGGCGTCGCCGCTGCGTTCGGGGTGGAATTGGGTGCCAAAGACGCTGCCGCGGCCGGTGATGGCGCAGAAACTGAAATCGGCGTAGTCGCTGATGCCGAGGGTGTGTTCCGGCGAGTCTGGTTTTGCGTAGTAGGAATGGACGAAGTAGAAGGCTTCGTGCTGGCCGATACCTGCGAGCAAGGGGTGTTGCTGGGGCAGGGCGACGGTATTCCAGCCCATGTGGGGTACTTTGACGCGCTGGCTGGCGGGGAAGTGGAAGAGTTTGACGCTGCCGGGGATGATGTCGAGGCACTGCACGCCGTCGTCTTCTTCGCTGCTGGCGAAGAGCATTTGCATGCCCAAGCAGATGGCCAGGACTGGCGTGCGGCGTGCGGCGGCGTCTTTGAGGAGGGTGTGAAAACCGCGCTGGGCCAGGCCGTCCACGCCGCTGCGGGCTGAGCCGACGCCAGGGAAGACAATGCGATCGGCGGCGCGGGCGTCGTCGGCATTATCAACGATGATGGCATTGGCGCCGATGCGTTCGAAGGCGAGGCGGACGCTGGTGAGGTTGCCGGCGCCGTAATCAAGAATGGCAATCATGGGTGGCCTTGGCTTGGTCGTGAGTAAAGTTGCGGTGCGGCCGGAAATGCGTTGGCGCTACATGCCGCCAGGGGGATGTAGCGGTGTCGTGCGGCGACCGCAGACGGGCGCGTAATGTAACGTGAAGAGGTATCGGGTGCAAATGTTTCCAGGTATGGAAATCGGGGGGGGAAATCGGTCAGCCATTGATACTGGCGGTTTCAAGGGACGCCTGGGACCGTGGGGACCAGTTGGCGGCGGCGCGCACTGGGGCGAGGACTCACGGACTCATGAGGCATGATCTCATGGATTGGACCGTGGGGGCGAATTGGACCGTGGGGATTGACTCCCGACGCCTTGGACTGATTGGGGACTGATTCGACTCCTGGGAGCGCCGCCGTCCCGGCGGCATGTGAGCGCTGAAAACAAAAGACTACAGGAAAGGCCAGTATCAATGGGTGAGGCATTACGGGGGGGGCATCGGTCAGCGCTGGGGTGTACACTCCTATGAAACCCGCTGCCGCAAAGGACGGCGGAAATCAAGGTCGGATGGTTGGGCGGCGGCGGGCCGTGGGTTTCCTGCAACTTGTCCCCGGTGTTTTCCCCACCGGGGTGTTTACTCCTATGAAACCCGCTGCCGCAAAGGACGGCGGAAATCAAGGTCGGATGGTTGGGCGGCGGCGGGCCGTGGGTTTCCTGCAACTTGTCCCCGGTGTTTTCCCCACCGGGGTGGTTACTCCTATGAAACACGCTGCCGCAAAGGTCGGCGGAAATCAAGGTCGGATGGCTGGGCGGCGACTGGCCGTGGGTTTCCTGCAAATTGTCCCCGGTGTTTTCCCCACCGGGGTGGTTACTCCTATGAAACACGCTGCCGCAAAGGTCGGCGGAAATCAAGGTCGGATGGTTGGGCGGCGGCGGGCCGTGGGTTTCCTGCAAATTGTCCCAGCGAAGCGCCGGGGTGTACACTGACCGATTACGGGGCAATTGTAGCCGGATCGACGCACGAGTTGACTGCTTAGGGTAGCGGCCTATATTATGGCAATTAGTGAAATAACAAAACTGCTAGTGTTGGTATTCTGAATGGAGCTGGCATTGGCGTGGATTGGGGCCGAAAAGAGGCTTGGCCATATGGTGCTGGGGTTAGGGTTTATGACGGCATTGGGGTATGACTTTGGGAGTATAAGCGATGAATACGCTAGTTGACGCGCTGGGGTATTTTGGTTTCATTTTTTTGGAACTGGTCCTGCTGTTTTTAGTCATCAGCACCGGGATAGCGTTGCTGTTGCAGTACATTCCCAAGGCGAGGATAGGTGCCTGTTTGTCGGGTCGTGGCGCATATGTCATGGGGGCTGTTTTGGGCAGCGTGACCCCATTCTGCGCCTGTTCGACGGTGCCTTTGACCCTGGGGCTGCTAAATGCCGGGGTGGCGATTGGCCCGATACTGACCTTTGTGCTGGTTTCGCCACTGCTCAACCCGATCATAGTCGGGATGGTCTGGACCATGATGGGCTGGCGTGCGTGCGCGGTGTACTTCGGGGTGTGTTTTTTTGCGGCCATGGTGGGCGGCTGGCTGATGAGTGTGCTGCGGGCAGAACGCTACGTACGCAAGCCGGCCGACCATGCCACGTCCTGCTGTGGCGATGAGGGGGAGAATGCTCCGGCGGCGGCGCGTTTTTGGGGCAAGGTGAAGAGGGCGGGGGGATCGGCCTACAGCGATTTGCAGGGTGTGTTGATCTACTTGATCATTGGCACGGCGATTGGTGCGTTCATCTACGGCTATGTGCCGCAGGATTGGGTTGTTTCAGTTGCTGGGAAGGGCAATCACTTCGCGATACCGTTGGCGGCGCTGATTGGTGTTCCTTTGTACATTCGGGCGGAGAGTGCCATTCCCATTGGTTTGGCGCTGGCGCAAAAGGGCATGAGTTTGGGCGCGGTCATTGCCCTCGTCATTGGCGGTGCTGGCATGGCCATCCCGGAGATGTCCATGTTGCTGAGCATTTTCAAAGGGCGGGTGGTCGCGGCGATAGTGGCGCTGGTTTTTTTGACCGCGGTGATCGGCGGATATTGTTTTGATGGGTTCTTGGGCTAGGAGGCAGAATGAACGTGAAAGTGAAAGTTGAAGCGGGGGTCTGTGGCTTTCAGTCGCAAATAACTGCGCAAAGCGACGATCAGCAGATGGTGACTCTGAAATTGGCGTCTGGTTGCGAAAAGATTCGCGGTCTGGCGGCAGGGCTTGCCGAACTGGGACCGCTGGATGTCTATGCGGAAGTATTTGACGGCAAGGACAGCCTGCTGGGCCTATGTCGGCAGCAGTTGACGACTTGTTGTGCGGGTTGCGCTGTGCCGGTGGCGTTGTACAAGGCCATGCAGGTCGCCGCGAATCTGGCTTTGCCGGCGACAGTGACCATCAGCATGAGCGAGTTGTAATGACGACATGGACGCCAGGACACGATTTCATCTCGTTGGAATTGCGACATTGAAAAACCAACAAAGGACAGGCCGATGAGCGACAAGAAGATCAAGATTCTCTTTCTTTGTACGGGCAACAGCTGCCGGAGTCAGATGGCGGAAGGGTGGGCGCGCGCGTTGAAGCGTGCGACTATCGAGCCCTATTCAGCCGGGATTGAAAAGCACGGCATGAATCCCTACGCCATGAAAGTGATGGGCGAGGCCGGGGTGGACATCTCTGGTCAGCATTCCAAGTTGCTGGCTGAGCTGGCTGGAGTGGTTTTTGACGTCGTGGTGACGGTCTGCGGCCATGCCAATGAGCAGTGCCCATGGTTTCCGGGCAAGACCAAGGTGGTGCATGTCGGGTTTGAAGATCCGCCGGCCCTGGCCAAGGCGTGCCGGACCGAAGAGGAAAAGCTCGCAGTGTACCGCCGGGTGCGGGATGAGATCAGGGCTTTTGTGGAAAGCCTGCCCGAGGCCCTGGCGGAACTTTGAGTGCGGGACACTGGGCGGCGCAGTACGGTGCGGCAGCGACGACAGCGGCGTAAGGCCGTGGCAGGCTGATGAATGACGGCGGCGATGTGACGACTTACAGACACAACAACAGAAAGACGACATTGCGTATGAGCAAAAGTAACGCGGGCATAAGTTTTTTTGAGAAGTATTTGACGGTGTGGGTGGCGCTGTGCATGCTTGCGGGCGTCTTGATCGGGCAGTTTTTGCCGGGCATACCGGCGTTTCTCGGTCGTTTTGAGTATTACCAGGTGTCGGTGCCGGTTGCGGTGTTGATTTGGTTGATGATCTACCCCATGATGATGAAGGTGGATTTTGAGAGCGTGCGCAACGTCGGCAAGAATCCCAAAGGGCTGTTTGTGACCTGGGTGGTGAATTGGCTGATCAAGCCCTTTAGCATGTATGGGATTGCGGCGCTGTTTTTTTACGTGATTTTCAAGCGCTGGATAGCGCCGGACTTGGCGCGGGACTACCTGGCCGGCGCGGTACTGCTGGGTGCGGCGCCCTGCACGGCGATGGTTTTCGTCTGGAGTCACCTGACCAAGGGCAATCCGGCCTACACGGTGGTGCAGGTGGCCACCAACGACCTGATCATCTTGGTCGCGTTCATTCCGATCGTCAAATTTTTGCTAGGCCTGTCGGACGTGTCGGTGCCATGGAGCACGCTGGTACTGTCCGTGCTGCTGTTCGTGGTCATACCGCTGGCTGGTGGTGTGCTGACGCGGGTGGGGATCGTCCGGAAAAAAGGCCTGGATTATTTTCAGAACACGTTTTTGCCGAAGTTTAACCACATCACTATAGGCGGCTTACTGTTGACGCTGGTGATCATCTTCTCGTTTCAGGGTCAGGTAATCATCAACAACCCGCTGCACATTGTGTTGATTGCCGTGCCGCTGATTTTGCAGACCTTTCTGATTTTCTTTATCGCCTATGGTTCATGCAGCTGCTTGAAACTGTCCCATGACATTGCCGCGCCGGCGGGCATGATTGGCGCGTCGAACTTTTTTGAGTTGTCGGTAGCGGTGGCGATAGCGGTTTTCGGTACGGCTTCGCCGGTGGCGCTGGCGACCATCGTGGGCGTCTTGGTGGAAGTGCCGGTGATGCTGATCCTGGTGCGCTTCTCCAACCGGACCACGGGGTGGTTTCCACGTAAGCCGTGAGGGAGACTGGTCGCTACGCAGGCAGGTGCCGTGTGTCGGTGGGCGGTACCCGACTTGGGCGGCAGCTTTGTCCAAGTGAAGATAAAATCATGGGTAATGTGCGAAATCTTGTGATAAAAAGAGAGACTTGACACAGTAGTTCTGAAGCCTTTCTCAGCGCCTACGGGGCAAATTCATGCATAAACACCTGATAAGGAGTTTATTGTAAAGAAGCCTTTCGCAAAAGAAGAGTTTCGGTCACATTGGCGCCAGTACAAGTGTTCATCACAAGATTTCGCACATTAACTAATCATGTCGTTAGGCAACATTTCTTTCTCAAAAAGGCTATAAGGAGCTGTTCGATAATAACCTTTACGACTATACCCACGCCCGCTGAAGGCGTCCATCCTCGCGAAAGCAGCCTGCAAGGGTGCGATAGTGCAAGCAAGAAAGGTGAGTTCCATTGCCCCTTTGGCCCCAGTCAGCTGCGCCGACTGGGACCAAAGGGGCCGAGGAACACGGCCTTAGTAGACGCTTTACCCAGGGCGGCGCACGCTTTCAGCGTGCTTGCCCTGGGCTAATATGTATCGCGCTTTCAGCGCGTCTGCCGCTTTGCGGCGTGGGAAATATTGACCGGTGGCAAGGCTTTTCGGCAAAGAGCGTTTGCGTTGAAAAGTGTAAACGTAATTAATGAACGACTCCTAAGGGATTCGCTGGTGGGTCATGCGGTATATTGTTGGCTGTGAATAAAGCATGTGCAGAGCATGCAAGTCATGGCATAGAAAGCCGGCGAAGAGATTTTACACGCGCTATAACGGGAATGAGTATGAAAACGACGAAATGGCGAGCAGGGGGGGCTTTTTGGGGAGTAGTCTTTTTGTATCTAGCAGCCGTGATGTGCGCAACGGGCGCTGACGAGCGGCCTATTGGCATGAGCTTGTCGGAGGCTATTGAGCTGGCGCTGAAGCACAACCCCGAGTTGTCGGCGCAGGGCCATGATCTTGGCGTGGCCGAAGCGCGTTACGACGCGGCGTTGGGGCGGCGCCTGCCGGGGGTGGATGTCGTTGGCACGGCCATGTACTACCAGTATGACCAACGTTTACTGCCGGCGACAGCGAACGGCGAGGCAGGGGCCTTTAGCGACAAGATGCTGTCCAGCGACATTGTTTTTTCGCTCCCCATTTACACGGGCGGGCGGTTGCAGCGGGAGCAGTCAGCCGCCCGCTTGCTGCGGGCATCGGCGGAACGGCAGTTGGCGCGTAGTCGCAGTGAGTTGATCTACAACGTCAGCAGCGTGTATTACGGCATCTTAGCCCAGCGGCGGGTGATTGCGTCGCTGGAGTTTTCTCGCGAGGCTTTGCGCGAGCACAGCAAGCGGGTCCAGGAGATGATTTCGGTGCAGAAAGCCGCTGGGGTGGATCGCTTGCGCATGGACGTTCGCGTTGCGGACTTGGAGCAGCGGATGGTCTGGGAAAAGAATGTCTTGGCGGTGCAATGTCGGGTGCTGGCCAATCTGCTGGGCCTGCCTGCTGGCAGTCCCCGACGCACGCCCATGGGCGAGCTGCCAGAGCTGCCAATGGCAAGTGCCGCGGAGCTGCCGGCGTTGGCGGTGGTGCTCGCCAATCGCAGTGACTACCAGGCGGCGCAGGCGGCGATAGCGGCGCAACGGGAAGCTGTGGCGGCAGCTTCGGCGGGGCATTTGCCCACGGTGACCGTGCAGGGCAGTTATGGCCGTCGCCTTGCCGTTGAGTCGTCGGATCGCCGCAGTGGCCTGGATAGCACGACGGACATGGGCTGGGGCGGCGTGGTTTTCAATGTGCCGGTGTTTGCTGGCGGGCAAGTGTCCGCTCGCGTGCGTGAGGAACGCGCGCGGTTGGCCGCTGCGGAAGAACGTTTGCGCAAATTGGCGTTGCAGATTGAGCTGGAGTTGGAAACCGCCAGCCTGAATATCCAGTCTGCGCGCGAGCGCCTGGAGGCTTTGGCGAAGACCAGTGAACAGGCGCAGGAAAGTCTGCGCATCGAGCGTGAAAAATACGAATTGGGCAAGGGGTCCATTACGGACGTACTGGATGCTCAAACGGCGTTGTTGGATACTGAGACCGCGATGAGCCGGGCGTTGGCGGACTACCACACGGCCCGGGCACAATTGGCCTTGGCGAAGGGAGAATGACATGACTGCGACGATAGGTAAAGTGCTGTTTGTTGTTGGGATGGGTGTCGCCATGCTGTTTTTGGGTGCTTGTGGCCGCGACGGTGTGGCCACGCCGGGTGCTGGCAAAGCGCCGAAGGCGCCAGTGGTGAACGTCATCACTCTCCGGGAAGAGCCGCTGGTGCAGTGGCTGGCCCTGACGGGAACGGTGGTGGCCACGAACGCGGTGCAGATTAGCGCGACCATTGAAGGGCCTATCGCCTACTGTCCCTGGCGGGAGGGCGATGCCGTCAAAGAGGGTGAGAAACTACTGGAGATTGACCGACCGATCTATCGCCGGGAGGTGGCAGCAGCGCAGGCGGCGCTGGCCGTGGCACGGGCGAAGTTGGCGGACCTCAAGGCTGGCGCCCGCGAAGAAGAAATTGCCCAGGCCAACGCCATGGTGACGCAGCTGGAGGAAAACAGCGTTTTTGCCAAAAGCGATTTGGGCCGCATCGAACAGATGGTTGCCAGTGGTTCGCTGCCTGGTGAAGCGCGGGATAAGGCTCGGGTGGCGTATGTGAAAAGCACGACCGATCTTAGCGCCGCCAAAGAGCGCTTGCTGATGTTGCAACGGGGACCGACCGCGACGGCGCTGGCGGTGCAGGACGCGTTGGTGGAAGAGGCTGCGGCGCGCTTGGCGCGGGCGGAAGCCACGGCGGCGGAGTGTGTCATCACGGCGCCTTTCAGCGGCGTGGTCACTCAGGTGCATATCCGCCCTGGTGACCTGGCCACTGCCAAGGCGCCCCTGTTGGACATGATGGCGCCGTCGTCGCAGGTGGTGCGTTTCAGTATTCCCGAAAGCTACGCGCAGTTGTTGCAACCTGGTGCTGCCTGCCGTCTGCGTTTTGACGCCTTGCCGGGAGAGCGTTTTGACTCGCGCCTAACGATGCTTTATCCGGAATTGGACCGTGTCACCCGCAGCCGTCTGGCGGAAGCGGCCATTCCGGCCAAGGCGGCCGTGGTTCCGGGCATGTTCGTCCGCGTGGACATTGCCGCGCGCGAAATGCCTGTAGCATTGACGGTACCGGACCGGGCTTTGCTTTCGCAACCTAACGGTGGGATGCTGGTGTACGTGGTCAGTGATGGCGTTGCCAAGCGCCGGCCGGTGACCATTGCCCTGGAAGGCGATGGCATTGTGGCCCTGGCCTCGGGCGTTCGCGTTGGTGAGCAGGTTGTCGTGCGCGGCCACGAAATGCTCAAAGATGGCGCGAAGGTGCAGGTCGCCGGTGCCGGCGCTGCGGGAAACGGCGGCAAGCAGCCGGGTGCGGCCGGTGAATGCAGGGTCAAGCAGGAGCAGGCACAGTGAAGATCACGCAAGTTACTCTGGCGCGGCCAGTGGCCGTGGGTGTCCTGGTTTTAGCCACTGCGGTGATCGGCTGGTTTTCGCTGACCCGGATTGATGTCGATTACCTGCCGGACATCAACTATCCAATGGTGAAGATCCACATCTGGTGGCGTGGCGCGACGCCCGAGGAGATTGAGACGCAGATTGCCGATCCCATTGAGCGCGCCATGTCCACGGTGGAAAATCTCGACTACCTGGATGCATCCTGCATTGAGGGCATGTACACCCTGCTGGTGAATTTTCGTTATGGGGTGGATGTTGATATTGCCTACCAGGACGTCTTGGCCGCGATGGGTCGCGCCAATCGCCAGCTACCCACGGACATGGAGGCGCCTCTGATTATCAAGGCCGATCCATCGCAGTTGCCGGTGATGGAATTGACGATATCCTCTTCTGATCGCAGTCTAGTCTGGTTGCGCGAATGGGCTGACAAGTGGCTGGTCGAACGGCTTAATACGGTGCCGGGCACTGCCGGCGCGGAGGTTGTTGGTGGCGTGGAACGTGAGATTCGCGTGCATTTGGACCCGCAGCGCCTGGCGGCGTACAGTCTGACCCCGGAAAAAGTCGCCGCTGCGCTACGGGGTGACAACCGCCAGACTTTCGCGGGGCGGGTGACGGTTGAAAACCGCGAACTGATAGCGCGTACCATGGGCGAGTTCGAAAGTCTGGACGAAATTCGGCAGGTGGCTCTCTGTCGTGGTCCAAACGGTGAGTTGGTCACCATTCAGGACCTCGCCGAAGTTTCGGACGCGCATACGGAGATGCGGGTGATCACGCGCTTTAATGGTCAGTCCTGCGTGAAAATCAATGTATTGAAGCAGGCCGAGGCGAACACCGTGAAGGTCGCGGGCGCTGTCCAGGCCAAATTGGCGGCATTGGCATCGGAGATACCGCCGGACATTGCCTTTGGGGTGGTTGAAAATCAAGGCGACTACGTGCTTGGTGCCATCAAGAGCGTACGCGATTCGGCGATTTTGGCCGCCATTCTGGTGGTGTTGGTCATTTATCTTTTTCTGGGCCATTGGCGGCAGGTCGCCATCATGCTGGTGGTACTGCCGTTGATTCTGCTGGCGAATTTCTTTGTGATGAAGAGCGCGGGTTTTTCGCTCAACTTGTTTTCACTGGGCGGGTTGGTTGTTGCCTTGGGTGTGTTGCTGGACAACTCGACGGTCGTGTTGGAGAATATCACGCGGCTGCTGGCGAAGAAGCCCGCTGCGGACGGCGGTGGTGGCGAGCATCCGGCGCTGGTGGCAGTGCGGCAGGTCGGTCCGGCTATTGTGGCTGCGACCGTGAGTTTTCTGGCTTTGTTTCTGCCGTTTTTGTTTATTCCGGGGATGGCGTCCCTGCTCTTTCATGAGTTGGTGTTGACGGTGGCGAGCATTGTCGTCATATCGTTGCTATTTGCGGTGACTCTCACGCCATTTTTGGCGAGTCGCTGGCTGAAGGCGGACGCTCGGCCAGGGGCGGCGGCGCGTTTGTTCGCGGCGTTGGTGGACTGGCTCACCGGCGTCTATGGGTGGCTGTTGGGCTGGTGCCTGCGCTGGCGCTATCTGACTGTGCTGGCTTTCGCGGCCGTGCTGGCCATGGCAGTTATCGGTGCCAAGCGACTCGGTACGGAATTTTTTCCTGAGCTTGATGATGGCCGGGTGATGGTGAAGGTCAAGATGCCCAGTGGCACGTCGGTTGCGGAAACGGATCGCGTGCTGGCCAAGATCGAAGAACAGGTGAAGGGCCTTCCTGACGTGCGGAGCGTTTTCACCATGGCGGGCGGGCGCATTTGGGGTCTGGCCACCTATGAGATCGCCAATGAGGGCGAGGTCAATATTTTACTGAAGCCGAAGGCCGAGCGTCGTATGAGCACGGCGGAGTTTGTGCAGCATATTCGGCCGATGGTGAACAAACTGCAAGTGCCTGGTGCCAAGATGCCGGTGATGCAGATGAAGGTCAAGGGCATTCGCCAGATTGGCGTGCAGGCTGTCGAGGTCAAGGTGCAGGGCACGGATGTGCAGGACATGTACGCCTTTGCACGGGCGCTGGCCAGCGGGATGAGCGACGACCCCAGCCTGGTCAACGTGAATATCTCCATGGACATGACCAAGCCAGAATATCGCGTATATATCGACCGCGCGCGCGCTTCTGCTTTGCAGATACCGGTGGAGCGGGTCGCCACGACGCTGCGGACGTTGGTGACTGGACTGGTGGCGACGGAATTTCGCGAGGGCAGCGAGTACTACGATATTCGCGTGATGGTCCCCGAACCACGCCTGAACAGCCGCGAGGACCTGGCGGCGCTGGTCGTTGATGTTCAAGACGGCCAGCCCATCTATGTGCGCGATATCGCGGAGATTAGGCGTTCGGTCGGTCCCGTGGAAATTACCCGTGAGAACCAAGTCAAGCAGATCATTGTTCGCGCGGATCCGGCCGATGGTGTGAAACTCAATCACGCCATTGCCCAGGCCGAGGCGTTGGCGGCCTCTCTGCCCAAAGTGCCCGGGCTATCGACTGCCTTGGGCGGGCAAGCCCAGATGATGGCGGAAAACACCCGGACCATGGGCTTGTTGCTGGCCTTTGCGGCCTTTTTCGCCTTTGCCGTCCTGGCGATTCAGTTTGAGAATGTCCGTCTGCCGGCGGTGATTTTTGTGAGTTTGCCGATTTGTCTGGGCGGCATGGTCTTTGGCTTGATGGTCGGGGGCATGTCCTTTGGGGCGACGGTGGCGATCGGCGTATTCATTGTCATATCCGCTGCCGTCAATGACGGTGTGCTCCTGCTGGAACTGGCCGAGGAGCTCCGTCGGGAGGCGGGCCAATCGGCGTTGCCGGCGGTGTTGGCAGCGGCGAAAGCGCGGCTGCGGCCGCGGGTGATGACTACGGTCAGCACCATTGCCGGGTTTATCCCGCTGGCTCTCAATATGGGCGAAGGCGGTGATTTGCTGCAGCCCATGGCGGTTGCGGCCATTGGTGGGCTGCTGCTGGAAATTGTCACCGCGCTGTTTCTGATGCCTGCGCTCTACGTGTTTTTCGCCCCCAGGGACCGCCGTCAGCCATTGCCCGCGTGATGGTGGGCGCGGCGGCCTAGCGGGCGTTGCGCCAGGCGTTGATGATGCGGTCGAAGGTGGTGTCGATGGCGGCGCTGACGGTTTGGCGGGCCGGGTCGGCCTTGAACCAGGCGGCGGCTTCGCGGACGCCGTCACGGAAGGGGATGCGGCATTGGAAGTCGGGGACGAGGCGTTTGATCTTGGCGCAGTCGAAGACGGCCGGTGAGCTCTTGTCGCCCTTGAATTTAGCGGTCATGTCGGGATCGACGTGGCAGATGAAGTCGGTGGGGATGTATTCAATGTCGACGTTGTCGACACCGATGGCGAGGCGGATTTCGTCGACAATTTGGTTCCAGGTGAGGACGGCGTCGCCGGTAATCTGGATGGCTTCGCCGATGGCCGCGCTGAGGCCGCAGAGGCCGGCAAAACCGACGGCGAAATCGCGGGTGTGGGTGAGGGTCCAGAGGCCCTGGCCGTCGTCGTGAATAAAGATAGGGCGTTTATCTTCGAGTCGTCGCGCGAAGGTATAGCCGGCGCTGGTGACGGGGTTGGGCAGCCACTGGTGGGAGTAGGTGTGCGAGGGCCTGACGATGGTGACGGGGAAACCGTGCTCGCGGTGCTGCCGCATGAAGAAGGCCTCGGCGGCGGCTTTGCGCTGGCCGTAGGGCGAGAAGGCGTTGCCGGTGGGGGCCAGTTCCGTGATGGGCAGGACATGCGCGGGCTTGCTGTAAACGACGACGGTGCTGATGAAGATGTACTGGGCGCAGCGGCCGGCAAAGAGCTCGGTCATGTCGCGGGCTTCATCCTCGGTGTAGGTCGTGAAGTCGGCGACGACATCGAAGGACTTGTTGGCGAGGGCCTGCTGCAGCGCCGCGCGATCGTGCCGGTCGGCGACAATGCTCTGATAGGCGGCGGGGACGGGATTGCGCCCGCGGGTGAGGACGCTGATGCGGTGGCCGCGCTGGGCCAGCAGGGCGGCGCAGTCGGTGGAGATATTGCCGGTGCCGCCGATGAAGAGGATGTTCATGTCGCGTGTCCTTTGGGAGTGGGGGCGTTGGGTTGCCCCGGGGTGGTAAGTCGCAGGCCTTCAGTTTGTCTCGATCACGGCGGTGCGATTAGTGTTGCGTCTGTGTGCTTTGAACGCCGTCAGCTTGGCGATATTGGCCCCGTGGCGTTCAAAGGCACATTTATCGTGCATATATGCTATTCAAGGCTGGGGTTGGAAGGCGAGGAGGATGAGGCCGTGACGGCCGATGCGGACTGTGCCGTCGGCGTTGCGGGTGGCGTCGCCGATGGCATCGTTGGCGATGAATTTAGCGTTGGGGACGGTGATGAGCGCGGTGGCGTTATCGAGATGCGACTGGGTGGCCATGATGACGATGCTGCCATCACGGGCTATGTAGCCGGCGCTGTCGAGCTCGTCGTTGTCGCAGTGATGAAGGATGGTCGAGCGGTACGTGGCGCCTCTGAGGAAGCGCGCGTTGCGGACGCGGAAAGCGTTGGCCAGGCCGAGGTAGCTTTGGTAGTGCGGGGTTTCAGCGATGGTCTTCTTGCAGCGGTAGATTTCCACGTCGGAGATGAGATTGGTGAGCACGAGGCGGTTGACGCGGCGTTCGACGTCGCTGTCGTCGCGGATTTCGCGGTTGGAGATGATGACTTCGGGGAAGATGTAGCGGAACCAGTCCATATTGCGGGGCACGCGTGGTTTTTGGCCGATGGCGGCCCAGTTGGGGTTGCTGACGGCGGCGCCGCCGTTGACGGTGTGGATGTAGTCGCTGTAATGGGCGGCGATATCGGAAACGTGTTCGATGCCGAAGCTCATGCCGGGGTACTTGTCGTTGATGTACTGGCGGAGCTTGCCGACCATGTTGGCGCGGGCGAGGGTGCTTTGGGTGAAGGGCACGGGGTGGCCGTGGCTGGGGTCACAGCAGATAGCGTTTGCCGCGCCGAGCTGGTCGTAGAAGACGCCGTCGCAGGCGAGTTCGTGGGCGAGGTCGGCGACTTTGCAGAGGGTCTCGAACCACTCCTGGCAATATGGGCATGCCAGCACGAAAGTGCGGTTGCCATAGAGGCGCTGGGCCATGCCGCGGCCGCTGAAGCCGTAGAACTGCTGTTGTTCGTTGCCGTTGAGGTCTTTGGTGGAGATGCGCTGGCCGGTTTCGCGGTAGAAATCGGCATTTTTGTCTATGAGCTGGCCGTTGCTGTAGAGGATGACTTTGCCGCCGGCTTGTTGGAAGAGCTTGATGTTCTTCTTGAAATTGTCCTTGCCGCCGAGTTTATCGCAGACGACGTAATTGGGGTAGTCGTTGTCGTGGCCGCCTTTGTGCCAGCCGAAGAGGAAGAGTGTGTCGATGCCGGCCTTGGCGCCGTCGGCGTAGATTTGTGGCATGGCGTCGAAGGGGTAGAAGATTTCGCCGTATTGGCTTTTGGCGATGATGCGCTGCCAGCCTTGGCAGTTCGCGATGCTGTCGGGGGTGCTGTGGTGGGTGCTCCAGGAGTCGGCCCAGGCGCGGTATTTGTCTGCGGCGCGATGCCAGGTGCCATTGATGGGCGCCATGACGTAGCCATCGGCGGTCCATTCGGCGCCGGGTTTGAGGAAGGGGAATTTAACGAAGAGGAAGTTGAGTTTTTCGCGTAGTTCGACTTCGGAGCACAGGAGGGTGTCTTGGAAAGACCGGTCGTAGCTAGCCAGATAGAGGCCTTCCTGGTCATTGGCGAAGGCCCAGGAGCTGGTGGTGGCTTGTGAGCCGGGATAGCGGAGCATGTGGCGCTGGTAGAGGTTGTCCATGCCCTTGTAGATGGTGTTGGCCTGTTGGGCCCAGGGACGGATGCGTTCGATGACTTCGCCGCCCGCATTGGGCGAGTGGAGAGTCATGGCTTCGACGGCGTCGCTGAGATTGACGACCGGGAACAGCCATTCGCGGACTTCAATGGCAGTGCTGCGGTTGGTGATGTGGCAGGACCAGCGGAGTTCGTCGTCTACGAGCTTGCCGGCGATTACGAGGTCGATGGCGTGATCGTGACCTTCGCTGGTGCGGAGGGCCTGGTAGCGGTACTCAATGGCGTCGACGCTGGCGCTGACAACTGGCGTGCAGTCTGCGGCGACGATTTCGACCTCGAGGTTTTCGTCTTCGGCGATGATCATGCGCCAGAGATCGTGCGGTTTGGCCAGTTCGGTGCCGGTCTGGCGGTTGCAGAAGCTGATCAGCTGGGCTTTGTCGTCGAGGACGGCCTTGACGAAGGCGTTTTCGAGGCAATGTTGCATGGTGGTTATTCCGTTCGTTATCAGATGGTTGGTGCGAGTTTTCGCGTGAATGGGCAGGGCGGTTACTGGGCGTTTTGGGCGGGTGCTGCGGGCATTGGCGGTGGGCTGACGCGGTTGACGAAGTTGATGAGCGGCGTGGTGGCCGGCGTGGTCATGCCGTGGCCGTAGCCCTGGAATTCATAGAGGGTGATGTCTTTGTGGCCATTGATTTTGAGCATGCGGGCGAGGAGGGCATTTTCCTCGTAGCGGCCGAGCATTTCCATTTCGCGGTCGCCGGTGAGGAGGAGCATGGGGGCGATTTTGGGCCCCTGGCTGGCGTGGTAGATGGGCGCGAAGTCGTCCACGAGGGGCTGTCTGATATTGAGGTTTTTTTCGGCGCGCAGGCGTAAGTGGGTGATGGCCTGGCCGCTCATGGGGATGAGGCCCTTGATCTGGCTGATGTCGCAGCCGTGCTCGGCTAGCCAACGCGGGTCCATGCCGATCATCATGGTCAGGTAGCCGCCGGCGGAATGGCCGCTGATAAAGACCTTCGCCGGGTCGCCGCCATACTCGGCAATGTGGGCGAAGACCCAGGTCAGCGCGGCGGCGGCGTCGCGGATGCAGTCGGCGCCTTGAATGTCATGTTTGCCGGCGAGGCGGTAGCCGACGCCGACGACGAGGCAGGGCTGCTTGCTGTTCTGCCTGTAGAAGTCCTTGGGGATACCCTTGTTGCCGGCGGTGAGGCCGCCGCCATGAAACCAGAGAATGACGACAGCGTTGCTGACGCCTTCGGGGTAGTCGATGTCCAGCGCACAGCGCTCCTGCATGTAGGTGTCGTCGGCGTATTCGGCATCGCTGCGGTAGCGGATGTTGGTGGCGACTTTGCGCGTTTCGGCGGCGTGGACGCCCATGGCGAAGGCCATGGCGCCGACGAGTAGGCAGCGGGACAGGCGGGCGAGGACGTTGCGGGTGATCATGGTGCGGAACTCGGGGTTTTGGGTTGTCATGCAGAAAGCTCCAACTATAAGCGCGCGCGCGGCAAATGTCACCGTGCGGAGCGGCGAAAAACGCGTGTGCGGGGGGAACTGGCGTTCGCGCCGCTGCGGGGGTAGCTTAAGGCACTGCTGATGGAGGTTATGATCTGCCGGCGGCTTTTGGTCGCCGGCGCAAGCGGAGGAACGATGATGAGCGACGGGATGACATTCCGCCTGGGGCTTTGCCAGATGAACGCGGTGGCTGAAGAGGACGCGAACATCGCGGCGATCCGGCACAGTCTGAGCCAATTTGCGGCCGACGGCTGCGATCTGGCGTTGCTGCCAGAGTACGCGTTCTGCTTGGGGGGCCGTAATGCCATGCGCGCTGCGGCCCGCGACGACAGTGCCTGGCGGGAGCTGCTGGGAACGCTCTGCCGTGAGGCGGGCGTGGCGGCGCTCTTTGGCGGCGTGGTGCTGCGTGACGGCGACAAGCTGTATGACCGCGCCTACGTGATATCCGAGCAGGGCGCGCCTTTGGGCTGCTATGACAAGATGCACCTGTTTCCTTTCCGGCCGGAACATCCCGAAGCGATGATCGAGACGGAATTTTTCACGCCGGGGCTGTCGTTACCGCAGCCGGTGTCGCACCACGGCTGGCGCATTGGTTTGAGCATTTGTTTCGACCTGCGTTTTCCCGAGCTTTATGTTGCGCAGTGGCCTTGCGACTTGCTGATTTGTCCGGCGGCTTTTGCGGCGCATACGGGCCGGGTGCATTGGTCGGTGTTGTTGCGTTCGCGGGCGATTGAGAACCAAAGCTGGGTGGCTGGCGTGGGGCAGGGCGGCGCCAACGCGGCGACGGGCCTGGAACTCTATGGCCATTCGGCGATCTACGATCCGTGGGGGCTGCCCATCGCGGAAGTGCCGCACAGCCGGGCGCTGAACTTGGTGGTCAGCATCAATAAGGAGCGATTGGCGCAGTGCCGGGCGGCGTTGCCCATGGGGCGTCCAGAGCCCGGCTGCGGTCACTGCGCCTGCGGCTGCCACTAGGCGTTGTCGAGGCCCAGAAAGCGGCAGATGCTGCGGGCGAAGGCTCGGCCGAGATCCCGCGCACCGGCGCGGTCAAAGGGCTGACCGTGGGCAGTGGCGAAAGGGATTTCCACGGACATGCTGTCGGGTTCCCATGAGTTTTCGCCAGCCCAGAGTGTGAAGCCCTTGCCCTGCGCGTAGTTGCTGCCGGTGTTCCAGCTTGATCCGAAGGGAATGTCGTCGCTGGTGAAATGCGGCGCCTGCGGCGGCGCTTCTTCGCTGAGGAGCTGCGAGAAGCGCTCGATGCCGGCCTGCAGGCGGGGATTGTTCTTGCCGACGAAATAGACCGCTTCGTTGTCTTTGCCGCGCAGCCATGGGCAGTGCAGGTCAATCATCAAGTGCTGCTGCTCGCGTTCCACCAGCGTCATGATGGCGCGGGTTTCGATGTGGACGGTCAGTGGGCCGTAATCGCGGTTGTGGTCGTGGGGCCAGCGGTTCTTGCCTTGGTCGCCATTTTCGACGCCGTCTTTGTCTACGAAGGGCACGACGCGGGTGAAGATATCACGGTAGCGATCGGGCTTGGCCACAAATTCGCTGATGATACCTTCGATGACGAAATTGGCCATGGACTCATTGGCGTGGTGCCGGCAGGTCAACAGCAGGCGCTTCGGCGCCTCGGGTTTGCCGATGCTCAGCAGCTCCACGGCGCGGCCTTGGCGGGTGCGGCAGAGCGTGTCGACACGGATGGCGCCGGCTGGCTGTGTTTGCAGAAAGCGCTCGAGGTCGCTTTGCAGATAGGGAATGCAGACGCAGAAGAGCCGTTCCTGCGGCGCGTCAGCGCAGTGGTAGACGAATGACTCATCCTGGTAGTTCACGCAGTCGCGGCCGAGAAAATCCCAGCTCAGTCCCTGGTCGGCGCTGACGGCGGGACCGCGTGGACCGATGGACGGGCCTTCGCCAATGCGGAAATGGTAGTCGCCGACCGTGTCAAAACGCGCCCGAAATTTCCAGAAGAACCACTGGCCATGGGTGTCACGGAGATCCTTGCGGAGAACGATGGTGCGATCGTCAATGGACTCGACGATGATGTTGCCGCCGGGAATGTCGGCATCTATGCGTACTGACATGGAAAGGCCCTTTCGCTGTTCACCGATGACGGGGTGCCGCCTAGCAGGCGGCGACAGGGACAATGCCCACAATATAGCCGCAGAAGGCTCAGGACGGGCACAACGCGCAAAACAGGAACAATGAAGCGGCAGGATCGGACGGATCGTCGGTCTGGTCTTCTTGTTATCGCGGACGGATCGGACGGATCGGACGGATCAGGTCGATTGATCAGTCGGATCAGTCGGATCAGTCGGATCAGTCGGATCAGTGATTGTGCATTGCATTATTATGCAAATAAAAGAATTGCATTTAATGAATCTTATGTTATTCTGTGGGGGTGTTTGGGTAGTACGGTATGAACAGAGGAGTGACAGACGATGTTGGCGCAGACTTACAGTGCGGCGATAGTGGGTGTTGAAGCGAAAACGGTGGCGATTGAAGTGAACATCTACGAACCGACAGACACGCCGGTGATTACCCTCGTCGGCCTTCCCGATGCGGCGATTCGGGAGAGTCGTGAGCGTATTTGGTCGGCAATAGCGTTAAGCGGCTACCGTTTGCCGCATGGGCGGACGACGATAAATCTGGCGCCGGCGGATTTGCGCAAAAGTGGTTCGACCTATGATCTGCCGATAGCGCTGTGCGTGTTGTCAGCCTTGGACTTCGTCAAGGTGGAGTTGCTGGCGGGCACGATGATGATCGGCGAACTGGCGCTCAATGGCAGTTTGCGCCCCATACCTGGGGCGCTGCCGGTGGCCATGCATGCGCAGCAGCTGGGCATGAAAAACCTGTTGGTGCCGGCGGAAAATGCCGAAGAAGCCGCTGCCGCACAGGGCGTGCAGGTTTTTGCCATCCGGCATCTCTGCGAGGCCGTGGAGTTCTTCCTGAATCCCGGGTCTTTTGCGCCGACGCGCGTGGATCTGGACAGCTTGTGGAAAGTGCCTGATGACGGCGGTCTGGATTTTGCGGACGTGAAGGGCCAGGAGAGCGTGAAGCGGGCGCTGACGGTGGCTGCTGCTGGGAGCCACGCGGTGATCATGATTGGCGAGCCCGGTTGCGGCAAAAGCATGCTCGCCAAGCGTCTGCCGAGTATTTTGCCCCGTTTGACGATTGAAGAGGCGCTGGAAGTCACCAAGATCTACAGCATTGCCGGCGTGCTGGATCGCCATTCGAGTCTGGTGGTGCAGCGGCCGTTTCGGGCGCCACATCACACGGTCAGCGACGCCGGGCTGGTGGGCGGCCAGGCGATGCCGCGGCCTGGCGAGCTGAGTTTAGCGCATCGCGGCGTGCTGTTTTTAGACGAATTGCCGGAATTCCGCCGCAATGTCTTGGAAGTGCTCCGGCAGCCCTTGGAAAGCGGCGAAGTGACGCTGGCGCGGGCGATGGGCTCCTTCACCTTTCCGGCGCGGGTGATGCTGGTAGCGGCGATGAATCCGTGCCCCTGTGGCTATTATGGGTCGCAACGGCAGCGTTGCCGTTGCAACAGCATGCAGATCAGCGCGTATCGCGGGCGGATATCCGGTCCATTGTTGGACCGCATTGATCTGCATATTGAAGTCATGCCTATCAGCGAGCAACAGATGCTGTCGCGTCGCCGGGGTGAAGACTCGACGAGCATGCGTGCGAAAGTGCTGGCGGCTCGCGAACGGCAACGCGCGCGTTTCCGTGGCACGGCGACCATCGACAACGCCAGCATGAACAGTCGGCAACTGGACCAATATTGCGAATTGGATGCCGAGTGTACGGGGATGATGCGCCAGGTGGTCAGCTCGCTGGGGCTGAGTGCACGCGCCTACGACCGCATTCTGCGCGTGGCGCGGACCCTCGCCGATCTGGACGACCAGGACCGCATCAGCTCGGTGCATATCTGCGAGGCCGCAAACTACCGCGTGCTTGATCGCCAGAAATGGTGAGATGGCACCAAGCACGCCCTTGCTGGCCTGCAGGCCGGGCGCCGTTGTCCTCAGAGCTCGTTGAGGATGGAGGTGCGGACGTCGTGAATCCGCATCTGCGGTATGGCTGAGCCGTTGAAGCGATTGATGTGGGGCGAGAATACCACGTCCCATGGCGGCGGGGGAAATTCCTGCGGCAGGCGACCGAAGGCGATAAAGGGCAGGCGGGTGCCGGAATTGTCCCGGACCATGCCGCGAGTGTGCGAACGGCCAGCCGGCAGGCGGCGCTCGGGAATGATGCCACGGGTGAGGAAGACGGGCTCGGGGTTGCCGTGACCGAAGGGCTCAAGCATGCGCAACTCCTGGAAAAAGACGTCATCGAGTTCATCCAGGTTGACTTCGCCGCAGACGCTGAGGCTGGGCTGCATGGAGTCGATGCTGAGCACGCGTTGGACGGCCTCGTCGAACTGTTGGCAGAACACGGGCAGGTTTTCTTCGTAGAGCGACAGGCCGGCTGCCATGGCGTGGCCGCCAAAGCGGATCAGTGAGCCGCTGCATTCACCAAGGAGCTCGACCAGATTCAGGCGGCGGATGCTGCGGGCCGAGCCTGTGAACTGGCCGCTGGGATCGCGGGTGAGGACGACGGAGGGCCGGTGATAGCGGCGGGTTAGACGCGAGGCGACAATGCCGACGACGCCCTGGTGCCAGTTGTCACTCCAGACAACCAGCGAACGGATGGTGCCGAGGTCATAACGCCGGGCGATCTGTGCCTCGGCGTCCTGCACGACGGCTTCTTCAATGGTCTGTCTTTCGCGATTTTGCGCATCCAGACGCCGGGCGAGGGTGGCGGCATCGACAACGTTGTCAGCTTCAAGGAGCCTGAGACTGTCGGTGGGGTCGCCCATGCGGCCGGTGGCATTGATGCGGGGCGCGAGACGGTAGGTGATATCAGTGGTGGCCAGTTCTTCGCTGACGCCGGCAATATCGCAGAGAGCGTGGATGCCCGGGCGGTGCTGGCGGGCGAGGATTTCCAGGCCGTGCTTGACCAGAATGCGGTTTTCATGCAGGAGTGGCACAATGTCGGCAACGGTGCCGAGAGCGACTAGGTCGAGGACTTGGCGCAGGTCGGTGTCTTCGCCGCCAAAGCTCATTTCCCGCCCGTATTTGAGGAAAGCCTGGCAGACCTTGAAGGCCACGCCAACTCCGGCGAGCTCCTGGATTTCCAGGGGCGAACCGGGCAGTTTGGGGTCGACCACAGCGGTGGCGACAATCGGCTCGGCGCCGGGTGTGTGATGGTCGGTGATAATCAGATCAAGATTTTTTTCCAGGGCGAGGGCGACTGCTTCGTAGCTGGTAATGCCGCAGTCGACAGTGAGCAACAGATCAAAGTTGTCGACGTTGGTCTTGGCGATGGATTCGGCGGTGAGGCCGTAGCCGTCGTCAATGCGGTGCGGCAGGTAGCATTCCACCTGGGCGCCGTTGCGGCGCAAAACCCAGGCGACCAGCGCCGACGCGGTGATGCCGTCGGTGTCGTAGTCGCCATGGATGAGTATGCGCTGGTTTTTCTGGATGGCCTGCCATAGCCTGGCGGAGGCATCGCGCGTCCCGGGCAGGAGGTAGGGGTCGCCAATATTAGACAAAGAGGGATTAAGGAAGTCCTGAATCTGCTCCGGAGCAATGCCGCGAGCGTTAAGCACCAAGGCAATAGGCCTAGTTACCCCCGCGCCATCTATCAGTTCCTGAACCCGTGCTTCGTCATTTTCTGCTAAGTCCCAAAGATAGTCTTCCATGTTTCCTTTTTTTCCTTACATCTGTTAGCAACGGCTAACACTATACGCCCTTATTGCCAGCTTGCATCCCCCGTAAACTTTTTTTCGGGGATTTTGTTTGGGGCTTTTCGCGGACGGATCGGACGGATCGGACGGATCGGACGGATCAGGCCAGGGCGGACACATAGGTCCGCCCCTACGCGTTCTGATTGGTCTGATTGGTGAGGGATTGTCTTGAAATGACATGATTGCGCTTGCGGTGCGGGGAAAAAACTGCTACATTAAAGGTTTTGCGCCTGCAACTTTGAGACGAAGAACAGCGGACCACGACATTAGACACTACGGGGATGATGATCTCCTGACTGCGAGCTCCTTGCGATGCCAGTGAAAGCGAAGATTCTCATAGCCGAGGAAGACGAGAACCTCCAGGAGGTCTTACGTGGGCTTTTTCGCAGCTTGAATCATCGTGTGAAAGCTAGCAGTGATGCCGCCGAGATCTGCAGTCTGCTGGAGCGTGAGGGCTGGGACGCTTTTTTCTGTGACACGCGCCTATGGGACTCCAGCCGGTGCGAGCATGATTTATTGCAGCTGGCCTTGAGTCGGCAGCCGCGGGTGCCGGTGGTTATGACCGCCCATTACACTGAGATTGTGCTGGCGCAAAGCGCAATGAGCCGTGGTGCCTTTGCTTGGCTGCCCAAGCCACTCAAGGCCATGGACGCCCTGCACGTGCTGGAACGCATCCTTTGCGAGGCACCCTCGCCCGCGGCTGAGGCAGTAGCCGCGGATTTCCCTGATGCGGTTAAGGGAACGGGCAGTACTGATCAGGCCATGCCAGCGGTTGAGCGTCATTTCGAGGTGCTCATTGGTGAACATGAGCGCATGCAGGAGCTCTACACCCAGATCGAGAAAGTCTCGGCCACGGCCGTGACGGTGTTGCTTCGCGGAGACAGCGGCACTGGCAAGGAGTTGGCCGCTCAGGCGATACACAACTCCAGCGCACGCTCAGACAAGCCCTTTGTAGCCGTCAATTGCGCGGCGCTGCCGGAACAGTTGTTGGAATCGGAGCTCTTCGGTCATGTCAAGGGTGCCTTTACAGGGGCTGTACGCAATAAGGATGGTCTTTTTGTGGCGGCGCAGGGCGGGACCTTGTTCCTGGACGAAATCGGTTCCATTCCGGTGCAGATGCAGCTGACCTTGCTGCGCGCCCTGCAGGAGCGCGAGATACGCCCAGTCGGTGGCGTCAGCATGATTCCGGTCGATGTCCGGGTTATTGCGGCAACCAATGAGGATCTTGAGGAACGCCTGCGCTCGGGGTTGTTCCGCGAGGATCTCTTCTATCGCCTCAGCGTTTTTCCCATAACCTTGCCCCGTCTGGCTGAACGACGGACAGACGTGCTGCTTTTGGCGCAGCACTTTTTGGGCGAGTGGTCGCAGAGCGACGGCATTGCGCCGGCGAGGCTGACGGACGATGCCGCCGACGCGCTAAGTAAGTACTCGTGGCCTGGCAATGTGCGCGAACTCCAGAATGCTCTGCGGCGCGCCTACACGCTGGTAGCTGGCGAAAATCGGCCAATTTCCTTGCGCGAGCTGCCCGATGAGATTCGCCGCGCCGCCATGAACCGCCCCCAGGACAGCAAGGAGCAGGGCGGCGTGCCCATCCCGGCGCGCTCGGCGGGTATGACGCTCAAGGCCTACTTGCGTGCCTGTGAACGGCAGTTTGTGCAGGTCGTGCTTGATGAATGTCAAGGCGACAAGGACGCCGCCGCCAAAAAACTCGGAGTCAGTTTGGCGACCTTTTACCGGAAATACGGAGGGCAATGATGGCTGAGGCAGGCACGAGTTCGGGTGTTCGACGTATGCAGCTTCGGCCATGGTGCTGGTTGGCAGTGCTGTTGTTGCTGTTGCTGAGCGTGACAGCCTGCCGCAACAAGCGGGACGGTCTGGTCTTTGTGCTCAGTCTGCATGAGCTGGTTCCTGCCGGAGAGGTGTACGACAGCCAGCTGTTTTATCCGGTCACAGTCGCGGGTGAAGATCGCCAGTATCTGGTGAGGCGTTTTCCCATCGTCGATTCGCGTTTCTTCTACAAGGGCGAGATTGTTCCGGATGCCGACGGTGTCCATGCGGGGGTGCGCGTCTATATCGACCGCATTGGCCTGCGAATCTGGGAGCAGGTGACAGGCTACCGCGGCGGCGATGCCGTTGCGGTGGTGATGGACGGCTTCTACGTCGGTTCGTCGCCATTGCCACCGCGCATTGATGATCAGGGCATCTGCACCATCAAAGCGCTGTGGGTCGCGGCGGAGGCCGAGAAAATCGTCGCCCACGTCGAATCCAACTACAAAATACTATCATCAGCCCCCGAGAGCCTCCACTAAGGCCCCCGGGGTTTTTTCTGTCTATGAACAATGAGGTGCTTTGGCTATCATGATGACGACGTCAACGATCATGTTGTTCCAGAGGCCAGCCGTGCGACCGACGATCATGGCCCTGTGGCTGTGGTTGGCATTCTGGTAAGAGGCACGGCGGAGACGCCAAGACAAAATCTTGAGGTTGAACCGGATAATACGAACAACAAACCCAAAAGGAAAAAGAAGGCTATGGCATCGAAAATAACTTATTCGTCATGTGATGAGACTCTGGAAAACCAGTTGTTGGCCGCTGCCGACGGCAATGCGGCGGCCTTGACTGCACTGGCAGAGCTGCTGCGTGGTGCCAGTCCGAAACAGTGCTCGCAATGGGAAGCAGGAGTGAAATCATTCTGGCAGAGCGGGCTGGAACTGGTCATTGACAAGATGGACAGCAAGCAGCTCCGGCCTGAAGACAGCCTCTTGCTGGGAAGCATGCTCGCGGCGGGGTTTGACAGTGTCGGCATGCGCGACCGCTATGCGGCTTTGGCAAAACGGGTTTTCAGTCATTATCGCGATCCCATCGGCTTGACTGCAGCCATTGGCATTCGTAACGACGCGCTTGGCATTGCTCAGGTCTATCAGCGCTGGCAAGTCATCGGCGAGCTCAAGATTGGCGCGTACTGTTATGACAGCAGCTCTGGCGTCGGCACGATTGCGGCTATCGACGACCTCGCCAATGACGTGCAGGTGCAGTTTGATCGTCGCCGCAGCATGAGCTTGAGCCAGTTTGTCGACAGCGTTATTGTGATTAAGGACCTATCGCTGCTGCATGAAGTGCTGTCAGGCAAACACAGTGGGAAACTGCCGCCGATCAAAGACATCAGTGCAGCGCTGCCGGTGAGCCTGGTGGCCGCTGGAGCCATCCCGGATGGCATCGTCAAGCAGCTGCTGGTACCGGCGGTACTGACGGATGACGCCTTCGCCCGCGCGACCACGGCGGTCGGTGGCGCCCCCAAGGCCAGTGCCGTGTCGGCGCCGGTGACAAATGCTCCGGCGCCGACGGTGGCCGCGCCGCCGCCGGGCTCGCAGCGTTGGGATCACAGCCGGAGTATTCTCGAGTTGTGTGAGCGTTTGAAGGGCGTCACATCGTTGAAAGTGGACAGCGAGCCGACGCTGGACAACGTCCAGCGCATTCTGCAGCAGGCGGGCATCCGTCCGGATCAAAGCGACCACTTCGCCCTGGCCTTGGCGATGTTGCAGAAGATGTCCGGCGATCTAGGTGACTGGCTGCGCACGACGGTGGAATATCTAGCCGACGAGGCGGTGATCTGGCACAATGGCGATACGTGGGCCGAAGTGACGGATAAGCTTCCCGGCAAGCTGGCGCCGTTCTGGTTCAAGGCCACCCAAATAGCCAAGGGCAGCGATTATCTCACTACGAACACGCTGCGGCTGCCCTTCCGTCTGTGGGCACAGACGGAAAAGTTGCTCGGTTCCGGGTCTGACAAAGACCTGTTGGCCGCCAAGGTGCTTGATGCGCTGGAAGGCAAACACGCCAGCGCCGATCTGCTGATGTGGCTGTGGCGTTCGGGGTCTCAGGCGGTGAAAGACAAGTATCTGTCCGATTCCCATCTGATTTTCAAGACCCTGCAGCTTGACGTCCGCGGCAACTACCTACGGGCGCAGCGTGATTTGCGGCGCTTGCTGCTGGAGGACGAGAAGTTCCATCGGCAGGTCATGCTCAATGGTGATCGTGACGCCCTCATTGCTCTGGTTCGTTGCATCAAACGCTTACCCTTGCTGGACTCCGGCGAGCGCCAGAGCCTGCTGGTGAAAATCGTCCGTTATTATCCTGAGCATATCCACGAGGTCGAAGAGCGTCGTCAGGCGCCGGCGCGCCGCGCCGTTGGCAAGCTGACCTCGAAACGTAGTTATAAGCAGCGGCAGGAAGAGCTTGAGCACCTCGTCAATGTCCTGGTGCCGGCGAACATCGCCGCCATTGAGCATGCCCGCGGCTACGGCGATCTGCGTGAAAACTCCGAATTCAAGTATGCCAAGGAACAGCAGGTTTTTCTGGCTTCTCGGCGCCAGGAATTGGAAACGAGCCTCAACGGCATGCGGGCGACGGATTTCAGCGACGTCGAGGTGGACGGCGTTGCCGTCCCGGGATCGACCATCACGGTGCGCTATCCCAACGGCAAGAAAGAGGACTTCCACCTCCTGGGGCTTTTTGACAGCGTTCCCGAGAAGAACATGATCTCCTATGAAACGCCGCTTGGTGAAACGCTGATGGGCTGCAAGCCCGGCATGGATCTGACTATGCCTTCCGGCGATAATGTGACCGTCGTGGCGGTGTCGCCGCTCCCTGCGGAGCTACGCGCCTGGGTCGTCGGGGCATAAACCACGCGCTAGCGCGCCGGCGCCGCCCGCCATCCAGGCCGAGGCGGCGGCCGGGCTAAGGCAACGCGCCGTCCTTATCTCGTTGTAATCGGTCAGTAACCACCCCGGTGGGGAAAACACCGGGGACAATGTGCAGGAAACCCACGGCCAACCGCCGCCCAACCATTCGACCTTGATTGCCGCTGACCTTTGCTGTAGCGGGTTTCATAGGAGCAATGCTTTCACATAGCATGCGGCAATCGCCGGCGATGAGTTGATTGGTAACCATGCACAAGATCATTCGCCGAGGTTTTGAGCGCCAAAGGCGCGGCCTAAGAAAGCCCAGGGCAAGCGCCCGCAGGGCACGTCGCCCTGGGTAAAGCCCCATCCCAAAAGAGCCCTGAAGGGGCGGCCTAAAAGACTTGCGACGAAGGGTCACAGCGCAAAATTGCCGCAGCAATCAATGAGTTCCATTGCCTCTTTGACTCCAGTCAGCTTCGCCGACTGAAGTCAAAGAGGCTGAGGAACACGGACCAATATGGCGCGCTACCCAGGGCGGCGCGCGCCTTCGGCGCCGCTTGCCCTGGGCTATCATATTTCGCGCTTTCAGCGCTTCTGCCGCTTCGCGGCGGAAATGCACGATGAGAAAAGGCTGCTTGGTTGAAACAACAAGTGCCATGGATACCGCAACATGAAGAGCAGCGGTTTCATAGGAGCAATTGGTTCCAGCCATTCCTGCGGCTTTTTGTTATCAGCGCCAAAGGCGCGGCCTAAGAAAGCCCAGGACAGGCCCTCGCAGGGTGTGCCGCCCTGGGAAAGAGCTCTACCCGACAGGAGTCCCTTTAGGGCGCCTGCCGCTTCGCGGCAGAGATACTGGTGGCGTGCTTGGCTCCGTCTGCTGGCTTCTTGCGACGGCGCGGTCTGAAAGCCCGCGCCACGGCTGGGAGACGGGCGCGTCTGGGGCCGCCTGTTGCTCTACGGCTCAATTCTCCATGGGTGACCGATTACATCTTGGGGTGGTCTGTACCATGCCTTGTGGGCTTGTTTCTCGCTTTTCGGTGAGGAATGCAGATAAAGTAATCGTGCGGGTGTTTAGCGGCTTAATTCGATGACGACGCCCTCGGGCGAGGCGATGCTCACGGCGGGAATGGTCAGGATGCCATCAGCGGGCACGGTGTAGGGTGTTGTGGCATTGTCACCGAGTTTGAGTTGGAGCTTATCGCCTGCGGCGGGTTTGAAAGCCTGGCGGCGGCGCAGCGTCACGTCAACCTGCACGGGGTAGCTGAGCTCGGGGTGGGCGACCTTGATGGCGATGGCGTAGTTGGCCGGGCTGTCTCGGAGCAGTTCCCAGCTGAAGCCGCGGTTGATCCAGCCGATGCGGTCGCCGTCTGTGGGATCGCCATTGCCGAACTGACGTCCATCGCTGCAATTGCTGAATGCGGGGTAGCTGCGGTCAAGCCGGTAGCGGCGGATCAGCTGCGACCACGCTTTGACGTCGTCCGGCGCCTGGCTGCTCATGCCGTGATCGCCGTCGTTCCAGAAGACCGCGAATGCCTGCCGAGCGGCATTGGCAGCCTGGTAGAATGATGGATTGTTGACCCATGGAATGGAGCCATCCTTGCGGCCGTTGGTGGCGAAAATGGGCGGCGTGTCGTGCGCGGCGGCGATGTTCAGGCGGTTGTCCAGAGCCTGCAGGAGATCTTTGCCGGCGGTGGTGAAAGCCGGCGTGTCCTTGATGGGGCCGCAGTTGCAGACGAGGCGCGCGGCGGTGAGCGATTTGCTGGTGCTGCAGCCCTCCCAGGTGTAGGCGTATACGGGCACCTGGGCATAGGCGGCGGCGAAGAGCTGCGGGTATTTCAGGGCGAGGGTGATAGCGCCGGAACCGCCCATGGAGCCGCCGCTGACATAGGTCTGCTGCGGGTCCGTGCCCAGCCAATTTTGCGCCCACTGGATCAGTGCGAGCAGGTACTGGTGGGTGACATCACGCACCACAATGCGCTCAGTGCGGGTGCTCACGGCGATGTTTTCGTTGTAGCCGTACCACCAGGTGTTGATGGCGGGGCAGTGATCGCGGGAATCAGGCGACTCCAGCACCGGCCGGTTGACCCATTCGCGGTCCATCGGCGAGATGATGACTGCGTCCCCGGTGATGCGCAGGGCAAATTTACCGCTGAGTCCTTCTCGCCAGCCCTGCTCGGCACTCTTGAACCACAGACAATCGGTCGAACTGACGCCGCCTTCGCTCCTGGCGGTGACGCCGCCGCCGCGGCCATGCAGTGACAATATCAGCGCTTTGCCGCGGGCGCAGTCTTGTTGTGGCGCCGGACTGTCCTTTTGCCAGATGGGCTGGACTTGCTCAGTACGGACCACGCAGGGGCGCGTCGTGCTGTTGACGCCGGGGACGATTGTGCGCAGGGCTCCCTGGTCTTCAGGAGTTGACCAGGTGACTGCGTAGTGCCGTGGACCATCTTCCCCGACAGTTACCGTATGGACGTGCAGGCCGCTGTGCGGATCCAGAGGCGCCGTGCCTGGCGCAATGACGTAACCGGCCGGCGCCGCCGCCTCGGCGTCCTTGGCAAACGCTGCCGGATCCTGCCACCAATCACGGGCACTGCTCTTGTGGACGCGCGTGGCCAAGACCTGGGCTCCGGCAAGGTTATCCTGGGTAATGGGCTGTTCCGAGCTAAAGACACTCAGCTCGGCGGCTGCCGGCAGGTCCTTTTCCTGCCAGGTCAGAAAGACCTGCCCATGTCTGTATACTGCCTGTATATCCGTAACAGTGGCAGCTAGAAGCTGTGCTGACAACACGGTGCCGGCCAAGGCAGAAAGTCCCAGGATTTTTCGCATGTCGGATGGTCCTTGTCATGGGTGATGGCGGCAGAGCTTCGACTCTGCCATAAAACAGGCGCAAGACGGTGTTGTCTTGCGCCTGTTGGGTAGGAAAAGGGAAGTAAGTAGTGTTATTGGATTTGCTGCACCATGTCCAACACAAAACGGACAATGCTGACGACGACGGCAATGGCGGCAACCGACGTTGTTACCAGCTCCAGGATGGATACTGTGCCGGTGGCGCCGGCAGAAGCTGCGGATTCAGCAGGAGCCGGAGCCACATCGCTCTTATCTGCCGGTACGCCGGCCGCTGCGGGCGGCGGTACGGCAGCCTGGGTTGCCGCCGCTGATGCGCCGCTCTGCGTTTCGCCACCCTTGCGAATTTTCAGACCGCCTTTTTTCTGTTCGGCAGGAGGCGCTGGGACGGCGACGGTCTGAGCGGACTCTGGCGTCGCTGGAGTCGGGGCTTCGGCAACCGCTGGCGGGGTACTATCAGCCGCAATCGCGGCCGCAGCTGCAGCCGGGAGTACTGGCGCGGCTGGCTGTGGTGTCGTAACTGGCGGGATATCCTTCTTGAGAGTGATCTTAACTTTGTCGCCGCCGGCTGTTGGTGGCGGTGCTTTGATCTTTACGGTTGCGCTGGCTGGTGAATCAGTTGCTGCCGCCGGCGTTGCCGCTGCCGCGCCACTGGCTGGGCGGATCTTCAAGGTGCTGGATGCGCCGGGAATTGCTGGCGCTGGCGCCGCAGGCTGGGCCTCAGCAGCTTCAGTAGGAGGCGATACCTGGGCAGTCCGCTCAGCACTGGGCGGGGCGACCTGCACAGTCTGCTCAGGCGCCGCTGCCGCGGGTGCAGCGGGTGCAGCGGGAGCAGCGGGTGCAGCGGGAGCAGGTGCAGCGGGAGAGGCTGCGGGTGCACCGGGCTTGCGGATGTTGAGCTTGATCGTCGAGGACGAAATTTTTGCTGCCGCGGCTGCGGGCGCAGCCGGCTTGCCATCCACCGTGTCTTCTTCGCCAGCCCCGGGAGCAACGGTCGCGGAAGTGATGGGGCGGGGCATCTTGGCTATGGTTTGAGTCTCAAAATTGGTGTTGGCAGCGGGAGCGGTAGGGGCAGCTGGGGCTGGCGCTGGCGGCGCAGGTGCCGCCGCGGCTGGTGCTGCTGGTGCTGCTGGTGCTGCTGGTGCTGCTGGCGCTGCTGGTGCGACTTGGGGAGGGGTGGTCGGCTTGGGAATCTTGGGGATCATCTGCGTTTCAGATTTCGCGCGCGCAGGCTCCGCCGGGCTGGGCGTGGGGGGCGGGGCGACAGTCGCCGTGGCATCCGGGGCAGCTTCGGGGCTTTGTGGGGCTGCTGCGGGAGTCAGCGATATAGTTGGTCTCGGCGGGGGCGCGACTTGCGGGGTGCCTTCCGTGAGATTGACGGTGGGGCGCGCCGCCGAGCGTACGACTTTGAGGCGGACTGTTTCCGTTTTGGCACCCTGAGGGGCCCCGCCGGGGGCGCTGATCGGTTGCGGTGCCAAGGCGTTGGCTGCTTCCTGGGTATCAGTGATCCGCTTCAGTTTACCGGTGGCGGTGTCGCGCAGGCTCAGCGGGTCGCTGATGGCCTGAGTGACGGATGCCTTGCTGGCCGCGTCGTCCTGCGGTACGTCTTTGGGTTGAGCCGGCGCCGCATCTTCGGTGGTGGGGAGCTTCTGCATACGTCCAGTGACGACTTTGAAGCGGTTCGTGTCGGTATTCTTCAGCTTGAGTTTTAGCTTTGAATCATTGCCGAGGGGATTTTCGCTCATGGTGCGCGCTCCTTGGGGCCGACAAACGTCAGCCTACGCTCAGAAAGTCCGAATTGCCAAGTTCGTGAGTCAATTGAAAACTAACCATATAACGGCAGTGGTCATTTGGCAAACGGCAAGTAAGGAAAAAGAGCGCCGCGCAGCGATCGGTCAGTAACCGCCCCGGTGTATTCCCCGCCGGGGTGGTTACTCCTATGAAACCGATGCTCTTCATTTAACGGTATCCATGGCACTTGTTGTTTCACCCAAGCAGCCTTTTCTCGTCGTGCATTTCCGCCGCGAAGCGGCAGAAGCGCTGAAAGCGCGAAACATACCAGCCCTGGGTAGCGCGCCCTCTACGCTCGTGTTCCTCGGCTCCTTTGGCCCCAGTCGGCGAAGCTGACTGGAGCCAAAGGGGCAATGGAACTCACTGGCTTTCCTGGGGTTGACGTCGGCGGCATGTCGGGCATCCAATATCAAAGACTCCTATGAAACACGTTGCCGCAAAGGTCGGCGGAAATCAAGGTCGGATGGCTGGACGGCGACTGGCCGTGGGTTTCCTGCAAATTGTCCCCGGTGTTTTCCCCACCGGGGTGGTTACTGACCGATCACACGATATGGCCAGTTCCTCCGGCTATGCCGTGGAAAATGGCCTTGGCGGCGGTACATTATGCACGCTGACACGCCCGGTGGCAATCATAAAACCGGCGCCCAGATCCTTAGGCGAGAGTGGCGGAATTGGCAGACGCGCTGGATTTAGGTTCCAGTGGGTAACACCGTGCGGGTTCGAATCCCGCCTCTCGTACCAGGTTCATAATCAAGGACTTGCGGTTAATTTCGCAGGTCCTTTTTTATTGCCCGTGTTTCATGGTTTTTTGCCTTGTTTCATGCTGTTTTTGCAGAATTCTTGTACCATTCTTGTACCAACTTTTCAGCCCACGAAAACAGCGCTTTTCAGTAGGATTTCCCGCGTTCTCAGCGGCTCCGGCGCGGCGGGTCGTATCAGCCCCGGCGCTTTTTCTTGTACCAACTTCGGGAATTCTTGTACCAAGTCTCCCAGGGTGCAGGCGGCGCGGGTCATGCCTTGCGGCCCTCGATGCCAGCGGCGCCGTTATGCCGCGCTGGCGGCGTTGTCTCCCCCAGGGCGGGCAAGTCTTCCAGGGGGCGCGGTTGCTCTTTTGATGCCGGCGCCCTCGATAATGACAGCAGCGGCGCGGTGTTACACGTCCAGCCGGCACGCGTGGCGCGGTCGGCGTCATGGCTTCCAGGGTGCCGCATTATCGACGCGATGCGGCAGCGTCGAAAAGGGTAGCTCGGCAGCGTCAATAACAATTCCCTCAGCTAGCCCGCGCGGCGCGTCATTCTGGCGCTTTCAGCGCTTCGGGCGGGTGTCGGGTCGGGTCGGCGGGATGCGGCGCTTGTAGCGCGTTCTGGGCGATGCGGCCCGGCGCAGCATGCGCACAAAGAGCAGAAAGAAAGTGTGTGCCCCCTCAGCGCTCCTTCCGTGGCCCAGCCCTGCCCGGTCCCCCAGTTCCAAGGACCCAAGCCCTCTTTCATTGTGTCCCCTTTCCCGGTTGCCGGCCTGGCATGTCTTCCAGTGGCGTCAGTAATCATCTTGTCGGGTTGCCCTCGCGTTGTGTCTCTGTCCAGTGGGGCGAAGTGTCAGCGCTATTCTTTTTCTTTTTCTTCTTTTTCGGGCGGCGTTCTTTCTGTTTTCTTGCCACTTAGACTTTTTCTTTTTCGGCATATTACCCCCCCTTTAAGGGGGGGGGTATATTATATGCCTCGAAAAAGTATAAGTAAGAGTTCGCGCGCTTTCTTTTTCGTTCTTTTCGGCTTTCTTTTTCGGACAGTCGAAAAAGTTAGGGCGCTTCTTCCGGGTCCGGGTCTGGCGGCGGTTCGGGCGCTCTTTCCAACATAAACCGCACGCCCTTTCCGCTTTCGCTTTTGTTCGGGTCTGGCGGTCTCTGGATAATCAGCCCCAGGTCAATCCCTTTCTGAATGATGTCAAGTTGCGTTTTTGTTGTCCCCGGAAAGCCCTTGCCGGTCATTCTCGATTGTAGAAGCGTTTGCGTCAATGCTTCCCCTGGAAGAAGAAGCTCAGCAACGGCCCGCGCACGGTCGGCCATGATGCCTTCGTTCTCTTCACGCTTGCGCTTGTCTTGCGCGGCCTTATCTGGGCATTCTGGCAGCGGGTCTTTGTTCACTTCCCAGTAGATGCCGTTTTCCCCCCACTTGACGCGTTGCACGTCCCAGCCCAGGCGTTGCCCCCGTTTTCCCGCGCGGAGAATGAAACAGCCCCTTTCGGCGGCCGGATCGTCTTCAAGGGTGAAAGAACACCTGGCGAGGTTAATAATTTCGGTGGCCCCTGCAAACTTGAACGCGGTCTTTATGCCCGTCTGATTGTTTCCTTGGTTCTGTGGCTTATTCATATGGTGAACGAGTATAACCCCCACTTTGTGCTTTTGGATTACGGGGAAAAGCCCGTTGCGCAAAAACGCGGTGGCTTCCACTGGGCGCATAAGGTCGCAGCCGGCGAAAGCAAAAAGCGGGTCGATTATGATAAGGTCGGGCTTGACTTCGGCCGCGTTCAGCTCAGCATCAAGCCATGAACAAAAATCTTGTCCAGTCTTGAAGCAGTCGGAAACGACGGATACTTTGCCGTCAAAAGCCGCGTCGATGTCCGAGCTTGCCAGCTTGTCTTTTTGGTCCATTAGCGCGGTAATTCCCTGCAATTCGTCCAGAATGTCCCGGCCGTCGTTTTCCGTCTGAATAACAAGGGTTCGGAGCGGTCTTTTTGGAACAAAGCCCAGCGTGGGCAATCCCAGGGCGAAGTAATGCGCCATTTGCATGATTAAGCTGGATTTGCCGGTGCCGGTCTCAGCGGAGAAAAGGCAGATTCCCCCCTTGCACAAAAACCGGTCTTTTATCAGTTCGTTGGGGTCGTTTGGACCTTCGGCCAGCCCTTCCCGATACAAGGTGCCGGTGCTTTTGCCAATGGCCTTTATTGGCTCCGGCTCCCAGGCTTCTATGCGCTTGCGCACGTCGGCCGGTGATAGTGTCGGCTCCCGGCGCCGCAGCTCTTCCAGCCAGTCGGAAAAGTCGCCATGCTCGGGCACTCCGGGCGGGGTAAAGACGCGGACCCGCGCCCCGGCTTCTCTCATGGCGGCAGCGGCCTTGCTGGCGTAGCCCTCGCCGGGCGCGTCGTTGTCTCGGATAATGACAACGCGGCGGCCGGTGGCGGCGAACGGGCGCCACTTCTCCGGGTCGGCAATGGCTCCCCCTGCGGCTTTGTGGCAGGTGACGTTGTAGCCCAGGGCGGCGAGGTTGTCGGCGTCCTTCTCGCCCTCGACGCAATACAGAACGGCGTCGGGCGCCATGGCGGCAAGGTCGTTTTCACGATACAGCGGGTCCGGCCGGCGGCCCTTGCCATAACCTAAATCAAAAGCGAAGTCGCCGGCTCTGAGGTTTTTTTCTCCCTCAGCCCAACAGCGCCGGAGTTGCAAGCCTTCCCATGTCAACGGCGCGGTGTCGGCGTCGGGACACGCGGCATAAAACTTCCGAAAGGTTTTGTTTTTTAACTCGCTCCCTTCTTCTTCGGCCCGCGCCCTCTCCGCGTCGGTGTAAGTAATCGGGATGCGCACTTGTGCCTTTACCAGCTCGCCGGCGGCGTTGCGGTAGAGGTAAACGGTGATGTTCTGGTAGTCCATTGTTCCCGGCTTCTTCGGCTCAATTCCCCCAGGTGGAAGGACAGTAAGCCCCACTGGCAGCAATCCCCCAGCGGGGTTACTGGTAGCCCCGGGCGTGGGGGCAGGCGCGGCCGGTGAAGTCATTGCCCGCGCTGGCGTGGCGGGTGCATCCTCGACAGGGCGCGGGCGGTATTTCCGTTCCTTCGCCTGAAAGTAAAGCGTGGCGGCCTTCACGGCGCCGGGTTTGATGCTGTCCCAGGTTGCGGTAAAGTTGGCCTCATCGTATTTGTCGGAAAGTTGGCTCCACGATTTAGCGCCCTCGAAAGTCCCGCCAGCGTCTTTGTAGGCGGCCAGTCTTGTAAACCATTCGTCCCGGTCCCCGTCTGGCGAAAGACAGCGCAGCGCTTCATCTGGATTGTCTATCCACTTGGTTTTCTTGGCGGCCGGTTTCTTTATGGCGCTCATTGCCGGCCCCCTCTCTCCCCGTGTTGTGCTTTCTTTTCCGCACGGCGTTGCATTTCCAGGCGGGTCAGTCTCTCCGGTCGGTTGCGGCGGGTCTTCTGGCGCGGCCGGCTTCTGTTATCGTCAAGTAATTGGTAGCGTTTCATTGGACGGCGCCCCCCTCTCTCTCTTCCGGTTCTTTCCAGCCGTCGGCATGCGCGAAGAGGTACAGCATTAGCCCCACTGGCATATTGAAGGCCATGCGCCACAATGGCAGGCTTTCGGCGGCTTCGCCGTCTTCCCGCCTCAGCCATGTCATAACGTCGGCAAAAGACAGCCCGGCTTCCCGCGCGGCAAGGACAATTAACAGGCGCTTGGAAAAGTCCCCCTGGGTTGTAATGGCGGCCAGCATTGCGCGGCGGTCGCTCTCTGAAAAAGGCTTTTTCACGTTAAGCCCCCTTTCCCGCACGCGTGGCGCTTCGGGTGCTGGCGCCGGTGATAAGCTCGGGCACGTCGGCGCCGGCAATAACGCCGTTCAGCAGGTCGTTAACGCTGGCGGCGTCAATGCGGACGCTCTTAGCTGATAGCACGATGCGGCGCAGCCGGCCGTCATTCATGTATCGGCTGACACTTTGCAGGCTAATGCCCAGCAGCGCGGCTACTTCTTTCCGGGTCATTGGCTTTTCGGCCTTCGCGGTCGTATCGGCGGCGCCGTCGGCCTTGTAGGCTTTGATTGCCTTTACCAGCGCTGAGGGTGAAAGGTCGGGCGCGTAGGGTTGCAGCAATCCAACAGCAGCCGATAGAACGCTCGGGGTTATGGTGTCTCTGAGTTGCATTATTCGGCCCTCCCGTCGTTGCCCGTTGTGCTTCCCGACAGCAACGCTTCCACGCTTGCGGCGTCGATGCGAACGGCCTTCGGGGTGACGCGGACGCTTTTCACCTTGCCGTCATTGATAAGGCGGTGCAGGGTGACAAGGCTTATTCTCATTCTGGCGGCGGCTTCGGCGCGGGTCATGTACCGCTTCCGTTGTCCGGGTTCGTACTGGCGCAGCGCCTCGACAAGGTTCTGTGCTGTGAGCTCCGGCGCCAGCGGTTGCAGTAGCCCCGTGGCGGCCTCGATGATGCGCGGTGACGTTCCTTTGACTTCCATGTGTGCAGCTCCTTTGCTCTTTCAGCGTGAATACTAAGGGCGGGAAACTGCGCATATTTTCAGGCTCGGTTCGGGTATAGTTCGGACACAAAAAAAGACCGGCAAAGGCGTTTCGCCCATGCCGGCCATGGTAGATGAATGAAAAAAGATGTAAATAAAATTCGACGGTTCGGACTTACTCGGGTAATCCGAACTATGGCGCGCGCTTAGGTTTCTTCCTGGTTACGCACTCTCCCAGGTATATCAGTCAGTTCCGCCAAAAAACGGGAAACGTCGCCGGGGTCCATGCTCCCAGGTTTCCGCGATGCCGCGCAGTGCGCTTTCACTATGTCCAGAACGTCCGCAATGCGATACGCTTTTGTCCCTCTATTATCCAGGGTGATAACGTCCTTCAACTTGGCTTTGCGCAGCCTCTGGCGTAGTTTCGTGGCGGTGGCTTCCGGGTCAAGTTTTGCGCTGGCAAAGGCTTTGCATAGCGCGGCGGCGGCCATGCCGGCGGTAACGCGTCCGGGCAGTTGCTCCCGCGCTTCGTTGCGTGTGGCTGTTACCTTTGCGTCCATGCCTTCCAGCTTGGTATCATGCTCCCGATGTTCGGCCGTCGTTCTGGCGTCATGGTCGGCATGCTCCCTTCGCATATCACTAAGCATTGAAAACGTCTTCCGTTGTAATTGTTCGGCCGTTAACACATCGGCAAGCTCAGCTAATTGATGACAGCGCCCAATAAAGGAACACGATAAGGCAAGCTCGTAAATGTCAACGATAATGTCAAGGTCTAGAACTGTTCCAGGTTTATTGATGCCGGGTGAATTGACAATGTTCATAACGTCCACGCCCAATTCACCCATCCAAATAAGCCCATGACGCCATTGCTCATTTTCCGGGGTTTGGGGCGTTTCGTCCAGCGCTTCCCGTACCCATTGGACAACTTCAAGAGCTCGATGATATACGGCTCTTCTCACTTCTCCAAGCGTTACGTCTTCTTTCCCGGTGTTTATCTCGACGGGTTCAATAATGCCCGCGTCGTTGGGTATCAGTGCAATAAACTTGCCTTTTGCGGGTCTTCTCCAGGGTGTTTTCGTGTCTTGGCTCTCTTTATCCATTGTTCCGCGCTCCCTTCATGCTCTCCAGTAGTCCGGCGGCTTGTTCTTCGGTCATGGTGTCGATGATGCGGCGAAGTTGCGCCCTCGCCCCGGCAATCCCCGGCGCCCCAAGTATAAAGTCCGGCAGCGGCCCCTGGGGGTCATGCTTCCCTTCACGTCTTACTGTGGGGGGCTTCGCGGCCGGCGTGGCGTCGATGACCATATCCCGCGCGGCCGGCGCGGCTGGCATGTCCAGGGCGGCAGCATACTTCACGGCGGCGGCGTCCGATATGCGCGTGTAATGCTCAGTCATGGCGGGGTTGCTGTGCCCGGCGTTACGCTGGATAATGGCGGCTGGCGTCCCGGCTTCGGCGTTGTGGCTGATATAGCTGTATCGCAGCGAATGAAAGCCGTATTGGACGACAGCACGCGGCCGGCCCTTCTCATAGACTTTTCGCTTGCCTTCGTAGTGGTAGGCGGCGCCGGTGCCCTGGGCGCGGGTCTCGATGCCGCAGCGCTCGAATAGGCGCCGAATTTCGCCATGGATAACATCCCGGCGGTCCCCCAGGTACTTAGCGGCGGCGTCTGGCAGAACGTAGGCGCCGGCCCTGGGCAAGGCGGCCAGCAGCGCGGCAAGGTAGGGCGGTATGCCTATCTTGACACGCGCCTTGTCTTTGTCCTTCACGGTGTTTTTAGTCTTGCTCGGGACGCGCTCAATGATGCCGCGCCCCAGGTCCGTTTCGTCCCACCGTAGGCAGCAGCAATCACCGAAACGTAACCCGGTGAAGTAGCCTAGGGCAATCAGCGCTTGCAGCTCCCCGGCGGCCGTGTCCAGCAGGGCGCTTATTTGCTGGCGGGTCAGCGGGCGCTTGCTGTGTGTCTCGCCCTCGATGCTGTCAATGTCGGCAAAGGGGTTTTGCTGTATGGTTATCTTGCCAGCGTCGGCCAGCACGTCATAGAGACAGCGGAAAAAGGTTAGATACTTGCCATGCGTCCCGGCGGAGCTCATGCCGGCGATGGTGTCCATGAAAGCGGCGGCCAGCTCCGGCGAGACTTCCGACAGCAGGCGCGTCTTTCGATGGTGCGCTTTTATCCAGGCGGCGAAGCGGCCGTAGAATGACCGATAGTTATATGGCGTGGTATCCCTGGGCAGGGTGTCGCCGGCCTTGTAGCGCTTGCAGCTCGCCGGGCGCTTTGGGCAAGCCATGAACAATTCCCAGCCGTCCGCGATGGTGGCGCGGGCGTTCAGCGTGTCGGCTTCGGCTTCGCCGGCGGCCGTCTCCGCGTCTCGCAAGTCGTTTTGCAGCACGCGCAATCGCTCGGCCTTGTCTGATATGCGGATATGCGCGAGGTAAATATCCGCGGCAGCTTCGGCGGCCTTCCGCGCTTCGGCGGCGGCGGCGCGGCTCAATGGCTTGCCGTCGGGACCGGTGCCGTGTATCGGCTTGCCGTCCGGTGTCAGCAGGCGGACACGCCGCGCGATGCCTTGCGCCATGTAACGCAAGTAATAAGTCTCCCGGTTCCCGCGCTGTGTCAGCGTCCCATTGGTTTTTCTTCCCATGGCTTCCCGTCCTTCTTTATGGCCTTGTTTTATGCTGGAATGTCATGCTTCAAGTTATGCCATGAAAAGGGCGGTTCAAGCCAAAAAATCGAAAATAGTTGTCCCTTTTTTGTACCAAGTGCCTAAATCTAGCCATGCCGCGCTGGATTTAGGTTCCAGTGGGTAACACCGTGCGGGTTCGAGTCCCGCCTCTCGTACCAGCCTCGTAATCAAGGACTTGCGCTTAAAAACGCAGGTCCTTTTTTATTGCCGGTGTACTCCGTTTATACCCCGTTATATGGCCTTTTTTGCCTTGAAACCGTAGCAAAACCGTAGCAATTTAGTGTTGCGAGGCAATTGATTGCTTCGTTGTTTATGCAAAGTCGGCATGTGGGGTGTTTTGCTTGATGTTCGCGGGTGGGGTTTTATTGTAGCGGCTTGCGGGCGGACGCGTGCAAGCGCGGTGTCGTCTAGAAGAGCAAAGCGAGAAACAGCCCGCAAGGGGCAGCGAGTCGCTTCTGCAGGCGACGAGTGATGCGTTTGGGGGAAGCTAGCAGTTTTAGCCCGGGTGCTAGTTTCACGGTGTTGGCAGGAGTGTTTCACCCAAGTCGCGCAAAGAAAACGTGTTTCATCATACGGGCAAGCAAGGAGATAGCGGATCATGATGCGTCGAGTGGTATTATCGTTAGCTGGGTTGTGCGCGAGTGTTGTGGTCATTGCGGCGCGGGTGGAGGTTCAGCCGGCGGCGAGTGACGACATTTTGTTTAATCCGGGGATGGGCGTTTATCATCAGTATCCGCCGGCGGGCTTATCGGCGGAGCATTGGTCGAACGAGGTATGCGGGGTGGCGTATTGTCGTTACAACTGGAGCGCGCTCAATCCGGAGCCGGGGGTGTACCGTTTTGACGAAGTATTGGGGGCGTTTCACGATGTGTGGTATGTGAAGCGCGGCGTGCCGATCGCCTTCCGGGTGATGAGTCAGAATATGCACGCGCGTGAAGAATATGTGACGCCGAAGTGGGTTTTTGATCTTGGCGTGCCCTCTGTGGAGCACGTTGCGTTGACCAAGCAGCTGCAGCTTGATCCAGTATTTTGGGACGAGCGCTACCTTGAGCAGCAGGAGATTTTTCTGCAGGCGTTGGGCAAATGGCTGGAAGGTCGGCCGGGCATTGAGTTCATGGACATTGGCGCCATCGGCGAGTGGGGCGAGATGCACTTGGCGCGCTGGACGCCCGAGCAGCTGGCGGCGACGGGCTACAGCCACTACAAGTACGTCATGGCATATCGGCGCATTATTGACGCGCATCATCAGTACATGCCGCGCGGCACGCGGATATTCCTCAATGTCGGCGGGCAGAAAAACCACGTGATCAACGACTACGCGTTTCTGCGCGGGATGCATTTCCGGCAGGACGGTTTGAAACACAATGGCGCCAGCTATTTCTGCGGCGAATGGCTGTACAAGCCTTACGCGGAAAAGGGCGTGCTCTGCAATTACGAATTTCACTCTGGATATAACGAGATGGTAAAGAAGAACTGGAGCTTGTCGCAGAGCATCGACGTGGTGTTGTCGGAGCCGATATCGTATCTGAACAGCAATTTGGGAATTTATGGCGAGAATGTGCATCCGGAAGTCGAGGCCGAGTTGCGGCGGGTGGCGCGTAAGATCGGCTACCGCCTGCGGCCGAAGGCAGTCAGCTATCTTGATCAGGTGACGACGGGCAATGCCAAGCGCTTGCCGGTGACCATCACCTGGACCAACGACGGCCTGGCGGCGCCGTCCATGAGTTTTGTGTCTGAGGTCAGCCTCTGGCGCGCTGGTGAAGAGCGGCCCGTGCTGGCGACGCGGCAGTTCCCGGCGGAGCCGACCACAGCGTGGAAGCCCGGCGTGGAAATTATCCAGAGCGGCTTTTTGGATTTGCCGGCGGACTTGCCGGTTGGCGACTACGAGCTGCGCGTCGGTTTGGTTCTGCCGGAACATGATCAGGCGATCAAATTGGCCTGCGCCCATCGCGACGCGGCTGGCGGCTGTGTCGCTGGCGTGGTGAAAGTCGTCGCTGCCACCAAGGAGTATCCCGTGTTGGTGTACGAAGACAACTTTGATGACGCGGCGCGGGAGACGGCGTGGGGGGCGACCAGTGAGGATTTTCAGACCGAGGTCGTCGCCGGGCAGGGCGTGGACGGCAGCCGCTGCCTGCGCTTTTTTGGTGACAAAGTGAAGAACGCGTGGAATTACGTCGGCGTGGGGAAGCTGACGCAGACGGTGCCCTGGGGCAGCTATCGCCTCAGCATGAAAATGAAGGTGATAGCCTATCCCGACGACGTCCGCGGGGTGCCGCATCCCAAGCTGGCCATACATGACCTGGAAGACAAATGGCTGTCCAACCAGAACGGCACGCCTTACGACATGAGGCGCAAGGGCGAGTGGCAGGAACTCAGCGTCGTGCTGCATCTGGAGGACGACGAGCGGTTCCTCGGTTCGGCCATTGAAACCGGCGCCTACGGCACGGTTATCAAGGGCGTGGAGATTTTGCTGGACGACATTCGCCTGGAGCTCATCTCGGAACCGTGACAGGGCCGGGCAGGCCGTAGCTGTCCTGAGCTATAGCAGAGGGATATTCGAGAGGCACAACGACTATGATTGAGCCAAGATGCCCGGCGTGCGCAACGGCGTTGACCCTGCCGATCGGGTTGTCGCCGGAGATGGCGGCTCGCTGTCCCCGATGTGGGCGCGAATTGCGTTACCGGCTCTTTCCGGCGGCCTTGCGGGATGCGCGGGTGGTGCACGGCAGCCGACGGGTGCTGGCCGAGGACAGCAGCTGTTATTTTCACGCCGAGAAAGTCGCCGAGGCCGTCTGTGGCCAGTGCGGGCGTTTTCTCTGCGCATTGTGCGCCGTGGATTTTGCTGGCGAGTGCCTCTGCCCGACCTGCATAGCGGCGCAGAATGGCAGCGATGGGCAGGGCCGTCGGGTGACGCGACTTCGCTATGATCTCATTGCCAGCAGCTGTTTCTGGGTGGGTGTGCTGACGTGCTGGGGGGCTGTGCCGGGCGCACTGGCGGCGCTGGTCATCTCATTGTGGGCCTACCGCAAGGAATGCAGCCTGGTTCGGTCCTACCGGGGCGTTATGCTGGCCCAGATCATTCTCAGCGTCGTGACCGTGATCGGTCTTGGGGTTCTGGTTTTGTTTGTTATTGACTCGGAGTCATAGCGAGGGATGCGGATGAACAAGGCGGGCAAATACTCGAAGTTGCTGGGCTGCGTTTCTTCGTTTACGCTTGCCGGTCAGGAATCGCTGTATTACAACGACGAGCATCTCGTGCTGGTGAAACTTGTGGGCTTCAGCGAGTCCTACACGTATTTTCACTACCAGGACATCCAGGCGCTGCTGGTGCAGCCGACGCCATTATGCCGGCGCTTGTTTGCGGCCGGGTTTGTGCTGATCCTGTTGACGGCGCTGCTTTTCCAGCTGCCATTGGCGGATTATGTCGCTTTTTTTCTTTGGCCGCTGCTGATAGCCGAGCTGTGCGGGCTCATCGGCGTCTTGATCAGCGCGCCGCGCTTCCGCGTGTACTTGCAGACCGCCGTGCAGACCACGCGGCTGCGCAGTGTCATTTATCAGCGCCACCTGCGCAAGCTCGGCGCATTTTTGGACACGCGCTGTGGCGGAGCGCTGACCATGGCTAGCAGTACCAACGCTGGCGCCACCGCGAGTGAAAACGACGCAAACACAAACGCTGCTGTTGCCGGTGCGATAGATGTACCCGCCACCGGTGGGATTGCGGCCGATGTTGCCACTGCGGCGGCGGCGGCGCCAGCGCCCCCGGTAGTCACGGTTGCCGGGCCAGGCGGTGATGTTGGGGGGAATGGCTAATGCCGCAGGTGATACGCCAGCAGTGTTTCAACCATCCGGCGTGCGAGGCGGCGGTGCGCTGTCCGGGCTGCGGGCGTTTTTATTGCCGGGAATGCGTGGTTGATTTTGAGGGGCGGCTGCTCTGTGCGTCCTGCGTGGCTAAGCTCAGCGCGGCGCCGCGATTTCAGCGGCGCCTAAGCGCTCTGGGGCATCTCGCAGTCGCCCTGGCCGGCTTTGCTTTGCTGTGGGCGCTTTTCTCGCTGCTGGGCGTAGCGTTGAGTCGCGTGCCGGCGGATATCCACAGCGGCGCTTGGCTGACCACGGCCGCCGCACCGGCGGCGGCTAGCGCCGGCGATGCATCAACAGACGGAGAGTAACATGAGCGCTTTCACCATGCTTCAGGAGCTGTTTGTGACGCCGCCGGCGGCGGGTCACTGCCACGCATCGACCTTGCTGGCGTTGCCCGATGGCGCCATACTGGCGGCGTGGTTTGCCGGCAGTAAAGAGGGGGCTGATGACGTACGCATCCGCTGGTCGCGTTTCGATCCTGTTGTCGCGCGGTGGTCGCCGCCGGCAGAGATCGGCAATGGGGAGCATCTGCCGCATTGGAATCCCGTGCTTGGACGCATGCCGTCGGGCCGCGTTGTATTGTTTTTCAAGGTCGGTGCGGCCATTGCCGGCTGGCGGACCTACGTTTGTGAGTATGACCAGGCTGATCAGAGCTGGTCGTGGCCAGCGGAGCTGATTGCCGGCGACGATAGTGGTGGCCGTGGTCCGGTCAAGAACAAGCCAATTATACTCAGCAACGGCTGGGTGTTGGCGCCGGGATCGACGGAATGCGGCCCGTGGCGCCCATTTGTGGACATCAGCCGCGACGACGGTCGCAGCTGGCAGAAGGTCGCCGTGGAATTGCCAGACGTCGTCGTGGACGACAAGGGCACGGCGCTGGGGCTGATTCAGCCGACGCTGTGGGAGTCCGCGCCCGGCAAGGTCCACATGCTGCTGCGCAGCAACGCTGGCTGGGCTTACCGGAGCGACTCGGCCGATTTTGGGCTGAGCTGGTCGCTGCCGGTGGCCACGGCGCTGCCCAACAACAACTCGGGGCTGGACCTGGCGCGGCTTGCGGATGGGCGGTTGCTGCTGGCGGCCAATCGCGATGGCCGCAACTGGGGCCGGCGTGACGAGCTGTATCTGTATGTCTCCCCTGACAACGGCTTGAGCTGGCCGGAAACGCAGAGTCTTACCCTCAGCGATGGCGAGCCAAGCAAAGGCGAGTATTCCTATCCGGCGATTATTGCGCTGGCCGACGGCACCGTGGCGCTCAGTTATACCTGGCGCCGGCAGTGCATTCGTTTCCAGCATTGGCGCATTGACTGAAGCTGAATGTGAGCAAGGAGCGCAACGTGGATATCAACAATCTGTCCCGCTTTCGGGAAAAAGTCGCCTCGGGCAAGACTGCCTATGGCGCCATCGTGACGATGTACGACAGCAGCGTGTCGGAAATGGCCGGCGATGTCGGTATGGATTTTGTGTGGATCGACCTCGAACATTCGCCGATGACCATTGTGGACGCCATGCACCACGTCATGGCCATTCGTGGCACGGGCTGCGCGCCATTTGTTCGCGTGCCATGGAATGAGAACTACCTGCTCAAGCCCGTGCTGGACCTGGCGCCGGCGGGCGTGATCATACCGATGATCAACGACGCGACGGCGGCCGCGGCGGCCGTTCGCGCCTGCAAGTATCCCCCGCAGGGCGGCGAACGGGGCTTCGCCACGCGTCGCAGCACCGGCTACGGCAATATGCCCATGGCGGAATACCTCGCTATTTCGCAAGCGGAGCCGATGGTGATCATTCAGATTGAACACCGGGATGCGGTGCGCAAACTCGATGAAATCCTTGCCGTGCCTGGCATCGACAGCGTCTGCATCGGCCCCTACGACTTGTCGTCGTCATACGGCAAGCCTGGGGAATTCGGCGACGCGGAAATCTCCGCCGCCATTGACGAGATTCGGGAAAAGACCCTCCACGCCGGCCTGCTGATTGGCGGCTATGCCGCGCAGGACGACGTGTGGGGACGGCGCTTCATGCACTGGAAAGCCCTCGGCTGCGACATCAATATCATGGCCGACGGCTTTCGCACGTTGCTCAAGACACACAAGTAGGAGAGATGGCAAAACTGCGCCGCGCGCCGCAGAACGCTTAGGTGCCGTTCACAAATTACGTTTACAGCTATACCCAGGCACGCTGAAAGCGTGCGCCAGCGCAAACAAAAAAAGTTAGGTTCCATTGCCTCTTTGGCCCCAGTCAGCTGCGCCGACTGGGGCCAAAGAGGCCGATGAACACGAGCGCAATAGGCGCTGTACCCAGGGCGGCGCTCCGCCTGCGGCGTCGCTTGCCCTGGGCTACGATGACAGCGCCCCTCCAGGGCGCTTGCCGCTTCGCGGCCAGGGAAATGTTGGCCGTCGCTCCGCCTGCGGCGTCGCTTGCCCTGGGCTACGATGACAGCGCCCCTCCAGGGCGCTTGCCGCTTCGCGGCCAGGGAAATGTTGGCCGGCGACAAGGTATGACATGAAAGAGCGTATGCACTGCAATGTGTAAGCTTAATTAATGAACAGCTCCTTACGCCAGGGCGTGGCCCTTGCTGAAGGCGCAGTTGTTGAAGACGACGTCTTGGCTGCCGACGGCGTTGACGTCGTGCAGCCAGCGCGGATCGTCGTTGAGCCAGTTGATGCGGACCTGGTCGAAGACGATGTCCTGCGCGTATTCCAGGTGGAAAGCCGCCGGTGGCGAGATGTGGCAGGGCTCGGAATAGCCGTTTGGCGGGTCGACGACGACGCGGTCGCCGCCGCTGTAGTCGAAGCGCACATCCCTGAAGCTGATGTCGCGAATGTCGCCCAGCGCCCGGCCCTGGATGAGATTGCCGACGCAGCCACGGCCGCGGATCTGGTTGAAGCTGATGCGCTGGATGGGCTTGATGCCGGGGCCATCGGCGGCGCCGTGCGCGCCGATGACAATCGCGATGGGCCGGTCGGCTTCAATGAAGATGTTGCTGAATGATATGTCCTCGATCTGCACGGCCCGGGGTGCCGACGAGTACTTGGTGCACAGGCAGATGCCCATGCGCGAATCGTGGATGACGACGTTGCTTACTGTGCAGTTGCGCACCAGGCCGTTGCCGACGCCGATGCGGAAGGCGTTGCAAATGGTGCGCAGGACGCAGTTGCTGATCGTGATGTTTTCGCAGGGGCGCGGCGTTTTTAGCGGCGCGGAGTTGCCGCGCAGAGTGATGCAGTCGTCGCCGGAGTCAATGATGCAGTCGCTGATGGTGACGTTCTTGCAGCAGTCGATGTCAATGCCGTCGCCATTGCGGGTGTGCATGGGATTGTCTATGCGCAGGCCGCGAATGGACACATCGACGCAGCCGTGCAGGAAGCAGGTCCAGTACGGCGCATTGTCCAAGTGGGCATCGCAGATTTGCACGCCCCGGCATTCGCAGATGAACAGCATTTGGCTGGGGCGCCAGGCGATGTGCCGCGACCAGATCTGCTCGCGTTTCTCCGCCAGCTCGTAAAACGCCTGGCGGTTGCCGTCAATGCGCCCGCGGCCACGGATCACCACGTTTTCCTGTTCGACGGCAATGAGCAGGTGCGCGCCGTAAGAGCATTCCTGCAGAAAGGCGTGATTCTGGGGACAGAAGTCTGCCGCGTTGTAGTCCTCCTTGTCCGGACTGCCGAGAATGACTGCCCCCGGCGCCAGATCAAGGCCGCCGTTGCTGCGCAGATAAAGACTGCCGCACAGATAGACGCCAGCGGGGACATGGACCATGCCCCCGGCGTCAAGCGCCCGCTGCACGGCCACCGTGTCTTTGCTCACGCCGTCGCCGATGGCACCAAAATCCTTCACATTCAGCATCGTCATTTCTCCCAGTTGGTTTGTCTATGCGTACGGTGCACTTGCAGATACATGCGTGCCGTTATCGGTTCGCGTGATGCGGTTGATTTCGGTGCGCGGCGCGCCATGGCCCTACATGCGTTCCATGACCATGCGGCCATTTTCGGTCAGGCGGTAGCGCTGGGTCGGACTGGTAGGGGAATCTGGCTGGGTCATTTCGATGAGGTCTTCTGCGAGTGCTGGTTCCAGATAGTTTTTGGCGAAGGTGACCCGGTCCTTCATGCCGATTGCCCGCATGAGTTCGGCCCTGCTAAGTTCACCGACTGCGGAGGTCAGCAGTCTTTTTACTTGCGGGGTTACTTGCGGGGTTACTTGCTGGGTTACTTGCGGGGTTACTTGCTGGGTTACTTGCTGGGTTACTTGCGGGGTTGTGTCTAGCGATGCGTGTTTTGGGTGCGCCTTGCCGGTGTCTGGCGTGATGGCATGCGGTTCTGCAAGGAAGATGGTGAATCGTAGGCGCAGGGCGATTTCTTCAATTTTTGGTTCAGGCAGCTTGAGTTCGCGTGCTTCGGCGAAGATTCTGCGGACACCAGTTCCCCATTGTTCAATCAGGTGGAGTTCTTTGAATACCCGGGCGATGACCGGATTGCGAATGCGGGAGGCGCCTTGCTTCATGTCATCAATAGTCAAGCCGGGTAGGAGGATGCCCATGCTTTCGACCTCAATGCGGTCGTCAAGAAAGACGATTCGGATGGGAGCGCCGCGTTGCGAGTAGTCGCTGTGCACGAGAGCATTGATGATCACTTCACGCAGGATTCCCAATGGGATGCTCCAGACATCTTTGCGACGCAGTTCGGATAGGTCGGCGCCACGAAAAGCGTGCTTTTTCAGAAAGAGCATGACCTCGTCGACCGCTTGAGGCAAGGGGCCGTCAATCTCACAGTGGTCAAAGATATCGATTTTCTCAGTTCCGAAGAAGCGACCGCATTGAATCCACGCGTCAGCAAAATGCCGTGTGCGTTCTTTGCCGAAAAGAAGAATGGCGCCCTGAGTTGGCACGAGGCGTTTTTGATGGCGAGTCAGCAACTTCAGGGTCAGCAGATTCTGCTCATCAAGCAGTCGGTTATTGCCAAAGGCTTTTTGCGCTGCCGTGATATCCAGGTCGTCGCTTGAGAGGTCTGGCATGGGCATTTCGTCGAAGGACACGCCTTCGACGGATCGGCGTAACTCAGCGATCAGCTCTCTGTCGGCTTGGCGGTTGGTTGAGCCGAGGCGGACGTAGACTCCGGCATCGGGTCCTTCGGCACGAAAGAAATGGGGACGGGAGTTGCTCAGGAACACCTCGACGACGAGGAGGGTCTTGCCATCGACTGTGGTCATTTCGACATTCGGCACCAGGCGCGGGCTAATGGAGTCGGCGATCAAATTGCACAGGCGTTCTTCTTCCTCCAGCGGATTATCGATACCCCAAGGCGTCCTGGTCTTATCCTCAACGCCAATGACTACTCGGCCGCCGGCGGTGTTGGCAAAAGCTACCAAGGTTTTGAGCAGATTGCGGGGGGACGATAGGTCCTGTTTGAAATCCAGGGTTTTGCTCTCTGGTGCCTGTAGATAGTCGTCTATGCTCATAGTTATTGTCCCTCGGCTGCTTTCCCACCCGCCGTGACCTTGCCACTGCCTACAGTGTGACGAACGTCCAAGACGCGTGACGCTGCACCTGATATATCATTTGTGAAAGAAAAAAGTCAAGTTCGCCCATAGCGAAAACCCCGTGCAGTCCTGCGATTATCTCCGGGCGCGTCGTGCTTCTACATGACGACGCATTGCAGGCCGCGGTCCTGGAAGAGGTCGGGTCGGGGCAGGACGGCGGCGTGTTCGTCGAAACCAGGCTGGTATTTGAGGCCGGCCATGGCGTATTTGCTGCCGGCGCCGAGGTGGTATGGCAGGAGTTCGACGCGGAGCATGCCGGAGGGGCCGCTGAGGAGGTCGGCGCAGCGGCGCTGGTTGTCCTCGCTGTCAGTAACGCCGGGGATGAGGGGAATGCGGGCGATGAAGGCGTGGCCGCTTTCCTTGAGCCAGGCGAGATTGCGGAGGATAGGCGCGTTGTCCACGCCGGTGAGGCGGCGGTGCTCGGCGGGATCGGCGTGTTTGAGGTCTTGGAAGACCAGGTCCATGTGCTCGACAACGCGCTGGTAGGTCGCCAGCGGCGCGTAGCCCGACGTTTCAATGGCCAAATGGACGGGCTTGAGCAGCGGACAAAGCTCCAGCAGGAAGTCCGCCTGCGCCAGCGGTTCGCCGCCGGAAAAGCTGATGCCGCCGCCGTTGTTGAGGAAGAAATCGCGGTCGCGGAGGAGCTCGGCGGCCAGTTCGGCGGGCTCGCGCCAGACGCCGCAGAGGCGCCGGCAGCCTTGCGGGCAGACTTTGCTGCAGGCGCCGCAGGCGCGGCAGGGCTCGCCCGGCTGGCGGGGACAGACGCGCTTGCAGGCATCGCAGTGGATGCATGATTGTGGTGCAATCAGCAGCTGCGGCGCAAAGGACAGGCCTTCCGGATTGTGACACCACGGACATCGCAGCGGACAGCCCTTGAAAAAGACGGTCGTGCGGATGCCCGGGCCGTCATGCAGACAGAACTCGCGTACTTCAAATATCAGACCACGGCTCATGAAACGCCTCTTCGTTATGCTCATCGCGCAGGAAACGCGCAGGGTACCAGCGCTTGCCTACAATAGCCTGTTGTGTGGGAAGGGTGAATGGCCATGACCACAAAAAACGCGCGGCGGTCGTAATCAGTCAGTGTACACCCCGGCGCTTCGCTGGGACAATTTGCAGGAAACCCACGGCCAACCGCCGCCCAACCATCCGACCTTGATTTCCGCCGACCTTTGCGGCAGCGTGTTTCATAGGAGTCATTGATATTGGATGCCCGATATGCCGCCGACGTCAACCCTAGGCAAGCTAGTGAGTTCCATTGCCCCTTTGGTCCCAGTCAGCTTCGCCGACTGGGGCCAAAGGGGCCGAGGAACACGGGCGTAAAGGACGCGCTACCCAGGGCGGCGCGCGCCTTCGGCGCCGCTTGCCCTGGGCTAGTATGTTTCGCGCTTTCAGCGCTTCTGCCGCTTCGCGGCGGAAATGCACGACGAGAAAAGGCTGCTTGGTTGAACAAGTGCCATGGATACCGTTAAATGAAGAGCATCGGTTTCATAGGAGTAACCACCCCGGTGGGGAAAACACCGGGGACAATTTGCAGGAAACCCACGGCCAACCACCGCCCAGCCATTACACATAGGTGGCCAACCAGGCAGCGGATTTCATAGGAGCCAAATGCTATTAGATGGACGACATGCTTCTTGCTGGCGCGGTGGGACGGGACGTGCCGGGCGAATGTAGTGCCCTTCAGGCGCTTTTCCAGGTTGTTGGCACACTCTGGTTGCGGTGTCCTCCGGGCTCCTCACTTGGGGCCATGCATGGTGCGGCCCATTGGGCTGAACTAGGCCAATATTACCCAGGCGCACAATCCGCACTATGACCTGAAAGCTGCGCACCGTGATCTACCATTCAACCTTCAACCACTTCCCAGTGGCCGGTTTTTCTGGAGCCTATACGCCGCAGGAAGCCTGCTTCCTTAAGTTTTCTTATATTGCGCATGATGGTAGTGCGGTCCTTATGGGTTATTTCCGCCAGTTCGTCATATGAAACAGCTGTATTTGACTGAATAAATTCAAGCAATTGCCTCTGGATGCCAGATAAAGGTGCTTTTATAGGTGCGGCCTTCTTTCTTTTATGCACCTTTAAGGCATCTTTATCTGCCAAATCCAATACTTCTGCCGTCTTGCGATGAACTGTGGCCGTGAACAGGCAGCCGTCGTGGTCATCGGTCAAGTCGATGGCGGACCACTTCTCCAGCGCCCGCTTGATGCCCGAACCCAAGCCGTGGTACGGTAGCAGCCCCTTGGCCACGTAGGAAACCAAGGTTGGATTGCGGATGTTGGAATTTCCGGCCCGGATCTTCTCCACCGTCAGATTGTTGGGAAGATGCCCCGGGCTGATTATCTCAATGCGGTTGTCGAAGATAAAGAGGCGGATCGGGGCGCTGACCAGATAATCCCGGTGCACCAGGGCATTGACCAGCAGCTCCTCAAACACCGCTTCAGGAATCTCCGGTGTACCGGGCGCGTTCACCCCTCGCCCGGCCTGCATCTTGTGCAGATTGCGCATAACAAAGGCCAGCGCCCCCTCGAAGAGCTTAGGCAGTGGTCCGGCAAAGTCTTCGGTGTCGAGGTAATCGGTGGCGTGTATTTTGTTGCCTGGGTAGCGAATCGCTTTGAGCACGAATTGCGGAACGATTCATTCTGGCTGCTCGGCAAACAGCAGCACACCGGCCAAGTTCAGCCTGCCGGCATCGGTGGCCAAGTTCATGTTTTGCAGCAGCCGGGTCAGCTCGGCGGGGGAATCGGGGAACTCTTGTTTGTATACATCTCGCAAGAAATCGCGGAAGCGCAGCTTGTCCAGCTTGTCGATCCCCGCCTTGGTGGGCAGTTCGTCGGCATGGAACTGGTTGGAAAACTGAAACAGGCGGCGCAGTTCTTCCTTGGAGTTCACCCGCCGCTTGTCGGCCCCGGCCTTAAGCCAGATCACCCCGTTCTTGTCGAAATAGGGCTTGTCAATCCCCTGGGCACAGACAGAACGATGACAATGCGGTCGTTTGCCATGGCCAGGTTCTCGGTTTGCACGGCCAGTGGGCTGCGAACCAGTTGGCTGGCGGAATTGCTGATGAGCTGGTTGACGCGGGTCACATCCTCCCCGGAAAGCCCCGGCGTCGTCCCATCATCGGCCACGCCGATAAAGATGGTACCGCCATTGGTGTTGGCGAAAGCCGCCATCTCTGCAGCCAGAGAGTCGGCATTCCTGACATCCGCTTTGAACTGGCGGCTGGAGTCTTCGCCGAGGGCAATTTGGGCGAGGAGGTCAAATCGTTTCATACCATCAATGCCTCCATGCCATATTCGGCGAGCGGTTCCCAAGTGTTGTTCGGGCTACTTCTCGGGCGCCTGCGCAGGAATGATGAACGCAATTCGTGCAATTCCCATTGCGTGGGGTGGTTCTCTGTGGCTGATGGCTCTGGCTATTACGATCCCATGCTCATTTCGACGCGTTGGATGACGTGGTCCTGGTATTCCTTGTCGAGCTCGATGAAGTATCCGCTCCAGCCCCAGACGCGGACAATGAGGTTGCGGTATGCCTCGGGGTGCTTCTGGGCTTCTTTGAGGCGGTCGCGATTTACGGCATTGAGCTGCAGCTGATGTCCGCCCTGTTGGGCGAAGAACTGCACGAGCTGTGCTACTTTGCGGATGCCGTCGGCTTCACGGAAGGCGCTGTCGTGGATTTCCAGGGTGAGGGGGCCGCCATTGCACACGCGCTGCAAGTGCTCTTTGGTGAAGGATTTCACCACGGACATCGGGCCTTTGACGCGCACATTGAGGCTCGGCGCGTAATTGGCCGGGAAGGGATGGCCCTTCAGGCGGCCGTCAGGCGACGCCGGCAGTTCGTTGGCGTGCCAGATGTAGTACATGGCCGAGCCGGTGCCCGCGCGCCAAATACCACCACGACAGTTCCGACGGCCCGCCCAGGCATCGGCGAATGAATCGAGCAGGGCGGTGCCCAGCGCGTCGACGTCGTCGTTGTCATTGCCCATCTTTGGCACGTCGTACCTCGTGGCGGCGAGCAGCTCGGGCTGGCCGTTGAAGTTGTCGTCAACGGCTGTTACCAGCTCGGCCAGGGTGAGGCGTTTCTGCATGAAAACCAGCTGTTTGATGGCCATCAGCGAGTCCGCGGCGGTGGCCAGGCCGGTGCCGTGGACGCCGAAGTTGTTGTACTTGTTGCCGCGGGACACGTCCCGGGCGGCGTCAATGCGGCCCGTGCAGAGCACGGAAGCAAAGGGCCCCGGCAGCATATCGACATTGTTTAGGGACGCTTCCAGCTTGTCGGCTTCGGCGCTGGTCTGCTGGCGGACGTCCGCCATGAAGTCGTCAAAGGTCTTGGCTTTGGAATTACGCATGACCGTATCGACCATGCGCGGCATGGAGAAGGCACCGATGTTGGGAATGTCCATGCCGCAGCCCGGGATGATGAATTCCCAGCAGGCGGCGACGGAGTAGTCGCGGGCGTCTTCGAGCTCATAACCGAATTTAACCAGCGCCGGAATGACCACGTCGTCATTGCTGTACTGGGGGAAGCCCAGGCCCTGCTTGGTCAGCTGCGTGGCCAGTTCCAGCACCGGCAGGGGCGTGCGCGGCGTGATGCGCAGATTGATTTTCGGGTCGATGAGCTTCAGTTCGTAGCATACTTCCAGGCACATGCTGGTGAGCAGATTGTAGGCGTCCTGGCCATCGCGGGTGCAGCCGCCAAGCATGAGTGTCTGGCCATTGTCGCCCTGTTGCACGCCGACATAGAGATCGCTGTCGCGATTGAATGACAGGAAGAATTCGGCAAGGAGGTCGTAGGCCTCGTCCTTGCTGATGCGACCGGCGTCGAGATCGGCTTTGAGGTACGGGTAGAGGTACTGGTCAAAACGGCCAATGCCCACGTGGTACTCGCCCTCGCACCACAGGGTGTAGTGGAGAATGCGCAGGAACTGCAGGGCTTCATGGAAGGTGCTAGCGCCGTATGCCGGCACTCGTGCCAGCAGCTTGGCCAGCTCGTCACGACCGGCGGCGACAGCCGCCTGGCGGTAGCGCTCGGCGAGGTCCAGTACGGCGTTGATGCCGCAGAGGGCGCTGGCGAGGAATTCCTGCCCTTCCTGGTCGTTGTCGTCCGTGGCGCGCTTCATGCGGGCCTGGATTTCCTGCTTATGAGCAAGCAGCCCGGCTTTGATCGTCGACCCGAAGTCCGGGCTGAAATTAAATACCACGCCTTTTTCGTGGTAGTACGCCTTAGCGCGCAACGCGGACATTTCTTCTTCCGTGTAGAGGTCGGGAATTTGTTTGACGGTGCGGATGTAGGCGATGCGTTCGTCAGCCAGGAACGCCGGTTTTTCGGCCGCGAGCATATTCGCCAGCCCTTCGGCCGCCCGTTCCATCGGCTGGAGCTTGCGCGAGGCGAAATTCTGCGCCAGATTCCATTTGACATCGCGGCGCAGGTGGTGATGGGAGAAGGCCAGCAGATAGTCGCGTTGGGTCGCTATGCGCTCATTCATGGTCGGCTCCGGGGGAGGGGTGAAACAAGGATGGATAGCAAGTCAATTTGCCAATAATGTAGCCTGCCAAGTGCCAATGCAAAGCGGCCTGTTAGGAATTATTCTTGTGAAGGCGCGGGCCGCGCATTGATACCAGCTGGTCCAAAGGGGCATCTGGGACCGTGGGGACCGGTTGGCGCTGCGCTGGGACGAGGACTCACGACTCTCACGTCTCACGACTCATGGCTGGGACTACGGGGACTGCCGAGACGCTAGGGAATGACTCCCGACGTCAGAGACTGATTGGCTGACTCCCGGGGCTACTCCTGTGAAACCGATGCTCTTCATTTAACGATATCCATGGCACTTGTTCAACCAAGCAGCCTTTTCTCGTCGTGCATTTCCGCCGCGAAGCGGCAGAAGCGCTGAAAGCGCGAAGCATACCAGCCCAGGGCAAGCAGCGCCGAAGGCGCGCGTCGCCCTGGGTAGAGCGCCAGTATTGTTCGTGTTCCTCGGCCTCTTCGGTCCCAGTCGGCGAAGCTGACTGGAGCCAAAGAGGCAATGGAACTCGTTGATTGCGGCGGCAATTTTGCGCTGTGACCCTTCGTCGCAGGTCTTATAGGCTGCCCCTTCAGTGGTCTTTTGGGTTGGGGCACCTTACCCAGGGCGACGCGCCCTGGGCTATCTTGGGGCGCACCTTCGGTGCTCATAACCTCGGCGAATGATCTTGTGCATGGTTACCAATCAACTCATCGCCGGCGATTGCCGCATGCTATGTGAAAAGCATTGCTCCTATGAAATCCGCTGCCTAATGGTTGGGCGGCGGCGGGCCGTGGGTTTCCTGCAAATTGTCCCAGCGAAGCGCCGGGGTGTACACTGACCGATTACGATTGGTCAGAAACTTGCTTGTTTGGCATTTCCCTGAAGGGGGCTTACCGGCTATATTGCACGCTGCGCGCTTGGGATTGAGCTCAGGGGCTTTGCTTGCCGGCGCGAGTGAGTTATGCCATGGCTTGAATGCACACGGTTATAGCCTATGGCTGTGGGATGTCTTGGCGGAAGCAGTCATACCGGCAGCCTGTTCTTGGAGCTCTGATCGGTCTCTGACAAAAAGTGCCAGGCTGTGAGAGGGCCATGAGCGTGTATACGTGCAAAGCGTGGTAAAACGGAATAATGTTCTTTGTGAAGCTGGCAAAAGAGGCAAATTGAAACTTTCCGCAGACGGACGTCGCAGCTCGGCAAGCCGAGGCTCGACAACAAGGATACCTACCTATGGCCCCTGGCAATTTTCAGCAACTGGCAAATTTCATCTGGTCGGTAGCGGATTTACTGCGCGGACCCTATCGGCCGCCGCAGTACGAACGGGTTATGTTGCCGTTGACAGTGCTGCGCCGTTTTGATGCCGTTTTGGCTCCCACCAAGGAATTGGTTCTCAAGCGTTACGAGGTCTTGAAGGACAAGGACCCGCAGTTGGTAGATCGGGTTTTGAATGAACTCGCCAAGGATGATGATGGCCAGCCGCTTGGCTTTCACAATCACAGTCCGCTCGATTTTGGCAAGCTCAAGGGTGACCCGGATAATATCGGCCAGCATCTCGTCGGCTACATCAAAGGTTTTTCTGAGAATATCCAAAATATCTTCGAGCGCTTCGAGTTTGAGCAGGAAATCACCAAGCTTGAAGATGCCAACCGCCTCTATCAGGTGGTATCGCAGTTTGCCGAAATAGACCTTCATCCTCGGCAGGTTGACAACATCACCATGGGTTTGGTGTTCGAGGATCTGATCCGGCGCTTCAACGAGGCGGCCAATGAGACCGCTGGCGACCACTTCACGCCGCGCGAGGTGATTCGCCTGATGGTCAATCTGCTGCTGGAGCCTGATACTCAGGTGCTAACTCAGGCGGGCAAGGTCGTGACCATTTGCGATCCGGCCTGTGGCACTGGTGGTATGCTGGCCGAGAGTCAGAACTGGCTGCGCGCTCACAATGAGCAGGCTACGGTCAAGGTCTACGGCCAGGATTACAATCCGCGTTCCTACGCTGTCGCTGCCTCCGACCTGTTGATCAAGGGTCATAAGGACAGCCGCATCGAATACGGCAATACTCTCACCAACGACCAGTTCTCTGATATGCGTTTTGATTACCTGTTGGCGAATCCGCCATTCGGTGTGGATTGGAAAGCAGAACAGAAGGAGATTTTGCGCTGGCCCAATTTTCGTGGCTACAGCGGCAAGCTACCGCGGGTTAACGATGGCGCCTTGCTGTTCTTGATCCACATGATTGCCAAGTTTCAGCCGTGGCAGACTGGTGACCGCGACAAACCGGGGACGCGCGTGGCCATCGTTTTCAACGGCTCGCCGCTGTTTACTGGCGGTGCGGGCAGCGGTGAGAGTGACATTCGTCGTTGGCTCATTGAGCATGATTGGCTGGAGGCCATTGTTGCTTTGCCGGAGCAGATGTTTTACAACACTGGCATCGGCACCTTTGTCTGGGTGCTCAGCAACCGCAAGGAGGCACACCGCAAAGGCACAATTCAACTCATTGACGCGCGTGAACGCTGGACGCCAATGAAGCGCAGTCTTGGCAACAAGCGCCGCTGTCTGGATGAGAAGGCCATCAATGACGTGACTCGCGAGCATGGCGCCTTGTCTGTATCCCCAACCAGCAAGATTTTTGACAATGCCGACTTTGGCTACCGTCACGTCACCATTCTGCGCCCCTTGCGCCTCCAGTTCCAGATTACCCAGGAGGCCAAGGAACGCTATCTCGACAGTTGCCCAGAGCTGCTTGACGCCGTGTTGGCTATCGAGAAGGCGTTGGGCAATGATGCGCATCACGACTGGAATGCCGTGTGGGCGGTGGTGCAGAAGATCGTCAAGAGCCTGCCGGATGATCAGGGCTGGGCCAAGGGCGCCAAAGGCACGGCGCAGAAAAAGGCCTTCCGCGAAGCCTTTACCGAGGTCAATGCCAAGGCGGTACCGGTCGTTGCCAAAGAACACAAGAAAGTCGAACTGGATTTTGCTGCACTGTTCCCAGGTCAGGATTGGTCTGGCGCGACGTCACGAAGCCGCGACGAGATTGCAGCGTTGTTGGGATTGCACCCGGCAGGGAAGGGCAAGTGGGTCGAGTATGAAGCCGACGCGAACTTGAAGGACGCTGAGAATATTTCCCTCAAAGATGATGTCGTAAGCTACGTGCTACGCGAAGTGCGGCCTTACGTGAATGATGCCTGGATTGATCGCGACTCCCTTGATGAGCAGGACGGCGGCATCGGCAAGGTCGGCTACGAGATCAATTTCAATCGTGAATTCTTCCAGTACCAGCCGCCGCGGCCGCTGGCCGAGATCGATGCCGAGCTGGCAGCGGTGGAGAAGCGCATCATGGGCTTGCTGCGGGAGGTGACAGAGTGAGCATTGACCGGCCAGAAAATGATCTGCTTGGCATCTTGGCCGAGCTGCGAAAATTGCCCCGCGAAACTGAATGGGCCGAGTTCAAACATAACAATGCCCAACCAGACGAGATCGGAGAATACCTCTCTGCTTTGGCCAATTCCGCTGCCCTCACCGGCAAGGTACACGCTTGGCTTGTGTGGGGCGTGGATAACGACACTCACGAGGTCATCGGTACCACATTTATCCCGGCAACCACGAAAGAAGGCAACGAGGAGCTGGAAAGCTGGTTGCTGCGTTTGCTATCCCCAAAGATCAACTTTCACTTTTACCGTTTTCAGGCCGAAGACAAGCCAGTCGTCCTGCTAGAAATCAGCGCAGCTTTTCGTCATCCGGTGCAGTTCAAGGGGGCGGAGTATATCCGCGTCGGCTCTTATAAGAAAAAGCTCAAGGACTTCCCGGAAAAAGAGCGAGAGTTGTGGCGGGTTTTCGATCGCACCCCTTTTGAAAAGGAAGTTGCCGCTGAAAACATGGTTCCCGACGAGGTTCTTCGGCTGCTTGAATACTCCGCCTATTTTGACCTGCTCTCCCGTCCGCTACCCGAAGGCCGGGACGGCATTCTGTCGGCCCTATCGGCTGACGGCATGATCGCTCCGGGCAAGGGTGGCACATGGAATGTCACCAACCTCGGCGCCGTGCTGTTCGCAAAACGGCTGGCCGATTTTCGAACGCTCACCCGCAAGGCGGTACGGGTGGTTCTTTATCGAGGCGAAAGTCGAGTAGAAACCGTGCGTGAGCAGGAGGGCAGCAGGGGTTACGCCACGGGATTCGAAGGGCTGATCTCCTTCGTCACCAATTTGCTGCCCAGCAACGAGGTCATTGGTCAGGCGTTGCGCAGGCAGGTTCCCATGTTCCCTGAACTGGCCGTCCGTGAGTTGGTGGCCAACGCCATCATCCACCAGGATTTTCATATCACCGGCACCGGGCCCTTGATAGAAATCTTTGCGAACCGTATGGAGATTACTAGCCCTGGTTTGCCGCTGGTGCAGATCGACCGTTTTCTCGACAGTCCTCCACGCTCCCGCAACGAGGCGCTGGCCTCCTTCATGCGCCGCATCGGCGTTTGCGAGGAACGCGGCAGTGGCGTCGACAAGGTGGTCTTCGAAACCGAGTTTTTCCAGCTTCCCGCTCCTTTGTTTGAAACCACGGACGAACACACCCGCGTTGTTCTCTTCGCACACCGCGAGTATAAGGCCATGGACAAGGCCGATCGCGTGCGTGCATGCTATCTGCACGCCTGCTTGCGTTACGTGCAACGGGACTATATGACCAACACCTCCCTGCGTAAACGCTTCGGCATTGATGAAAAGAACAGTTCCATGGTCTCTCGCATCATCAAGGATACCGTCGAGGCCGGTCTGATCCGTTGTCATGACGAAACGGTCGGCAGCCGAGCCAGAAAGTACTTGCCTAGGTGGGCATGATGACGAAGCGACGTATGCTTGACCGTTGTATGACTGGGGATCGCTGGGTAGAGACAACTCGCGAGCTGAAGTTACGACATTTCAACGAGTTGTGTTGGTTTCTTTTGTTTGACCGTTGTTTGACTGGCGAAGCTCAAGCGGTGGAAAAGCGAATCATGGGGTTGTCGCTGGGACAGCCCTGGGCGGCAACAGTCGAGGATTCCTTGAGCGTGAAGAATGGTGGCCGCCGCCGGCCCCAGCGCGGCGTTGAGCCCAAACGGACCGCTGCCGACGAAATCGCGGAGCAGGACCATACCGACAAACAGCCCCAACGTAAGAAAGATATGCGATGAATCCAGGGATCATGATGGCTTCACAGGAAGGCACTAGGACAGGAAGAAGTGAAGACGTTGGCAGACGTCTGAAATACATTGCGCCGCTTCGAAATGAACGAACGGATGCAACCTCTGAGCAAGCCGACTACTTAGGGCTGGAAAACATTCAATCCTGGACCGGAAAGCTGTTGCCCATTGCAACCTCAGATACTTCCGAAGGTGATGATTCCACAACCGGAACGGCAAATGTTTACTATTCCGGTGATGTGCTATTCGGAAAACTGCGCCCTTATTTGGCGAAAGCGTTTCATGCCGACCAAGACGGTGTGTGCAGCACCGAACTTCTGGTGTTAAAACCACAACCGTATATGCATCCGCGTTTTCTGTTTTATTCACTGCTATCGCCTATTTTTGTGGGCCAAGTAGACGCCTCCGCATATGGTGCTAAGATGCCTCGTGCAAACTGGGAGTGCATCGGATCGATGAAACTTCCGACCCCTTCCTATGTAACCCAGCGTCTGATTGCGGACTATCTTGACCGTGAGACCTCGCGCATTGATGCTTTGGTGGCGGCGAAGGAAAAGATGCTGGCCTTGCTGGAAGAGAAGCGGGCCGCCCTGATCAGTCGCGCCGTTACCCGCGGCCTCGACCCGACCGTCCCCCGCAAGCCCTCCGGCATCGACTGGCTGGGGGAAATTCCTAGGCATTGGGAGACTAAGAAGCTTAAATATGTGGTATCTAAGATCGGAAGCGGTATTACGCCGAAAGGTGGTGCCGATTCTTATCAATCAGAAGGCATCCCTTTGTTCAGAAGCCAAAATGTACATTTTGATGGATTGCGTATGGACGACATCGTGTACGTTGATAGTGATACACATGAATCCATGAGCAACAGTAAGGTACTTGACGGTGATGTTCTGATAAACATTACTGGAGCATCAATCGGTCGCTGTTTTTACATAGAAAATTTACACGGCGCTGCCAATGTTAACCAGCATGTTTGTATCGTCAGACCTGAGCCAATGATTGAAACCAAGTTTCTCTATTTCACACTTCGCTCTGACGTGGGACAGCGCCAAATCGACCTTTCCCAATCAGGTAGCGGACGGGAAGGTCTTAACTTTGAGGCACTTGGCAACTTTAGCATTGTGGTGCCGCCACTCAGCGAACAGAAGACAATCATTCGATACCTAGAAAAGACAGGTAACCAAAGTAATGAAATGTTGCGCGAGATGCAGCAGTCCATTGCCCTTCTGCGGGAGCGTCGTTCTGCCTTGATCACTGCTGCGGTGACGGGCGAGATACCAGTGGAGGAGATGCGTCCGTGAATAGCCTCATATTGAAAATCTTCTTCGCGCTTTTGCGTCTTTGCGTGTTCAACCACAATGCGGAGATGCGTGTATGACCGACCAGCTCATCAATCATCTCGACATTCTGCTCGAACTTAACTGGGCTGAAAGCGACGACCTGGAATTCAAGTCGGCGAAAGGTGGTTTGCCGAAGAGCCTGTGGGAGACGTACAGCGCGATGGCTAATGGTCATGGCGGGGTGATCCTACTCGGTGTGGAGGATGATGGCTTGGTTAGTGGCGTCAGAGAACCACGTAAGCTCAGGAAGGCGTTTTGGGATAACGTTAATAATCGCGGCAAAGTGAGCATTAACTTGTGTTGCGATGCAGATGTTGTGGAGGTGAAACATCCCAACGGGCTGCTGCTCGCTATCCGGGTGCCGCAGGCGACGCGCTATCAGCGCCCGGTTTTTATTGGCTTGAATCCGCTCACGGGCACCTATCGCCGTAATTTTGAGGGGGATTACCGGTGCACGGAGCAGGAGGTAAGCAGCATGCTCTCGGATCGGGCTGAGGAGGCGGCGGACAGTAGGATACTGGACGGCTATGGCCTGGCGGATTTGGATTTACCAAGCTTGCACCAGTATCGCCAACGTTTTGCCTCTCTCAAGCCGACCCATCCTTGGTTGAGTGAGGACGACAAGGGATTGTTGATCAAGTTGGGCGGTTGGCGGCGTGATCGAAAGAGCGGTAACGAAGGCCTGACTGTGGCCGGACTACTGATGTTTGGCTGTGACGAGTCTCTTCGCGAGGCTATGCCCAGCTACCATGTGGATTACCGGGAACGGCTCTCCAATAGCCCCGCTGAGCGTTGGAGCGACCGTCTCACCGCCGATGGAACTTGGCAGCCGAATCTGTTCCAATTCTATTTGCGAGTGGCACAGCGCCTGTTATCCGAGCTGAAGCTGCCCTTTCAACTTGATGGCGACTTGTTCCGCAGAGGCGAGACAGAGGTCCACGAGGCGATTCGCGAGGCGCTGGTGAATGCTTTGATTCATGCAGATTACATCGGTCAGGGCGGTATCGTGGTCGAGAAATTACACGATGCGTTTGAGTTCTCCAATCCTGGCACTTTGTTGATTTCCTTCGAACAGCTCCTGCGCGGCAATGTCAGTGAATGCCGCAACAAGGCGCTGCAAACCATGTTCATGATGATCGGGGTGGCGGAGAAAGCTGGTTCTGGGGTCGATAAGATTCACAAGGGGTGGGCCTCGCAGCATTGGCGTTTGCCGATGATTCGGGAGCAAGTGCAGCCCAATCGGGTTACCTGGCGTCTGCCCATGGTGAGCCTGATTCCCGAGGAGTCGTTGGCCAGACTGGAAGAGACTTTTGGTCGAAAATTATCAGAGTTTAGCAAGCACGAGGTTCAGGCACTAGTTACCGCAGAAGTCGAGGGCAGCGTCGACAATGCCCGCATGCGCCAGATATGCTCATTGCACCCAGTGGAGGTCACTCGTCTTCTTCAGGGGCTGGTGGCCAAGGGGGCCTTGCATCAGGAAGGACAGGCGCGGTGGAGCCGTTACCGACTCTCCGCTTTTCCTGGCTCCGAACACAAGGGCGGTGGGTCCGAACACAAGGGCGGTGGGTCCGAACACAAGGGCGATGGGTCCGAACACAAGGGCGGTGGGTCCGAACACAAGGGCGGTGGGTCCGAACACAAGGGCGATGGGTCCGAACACAAGGGCGATGGGTCCGAACACAAGGCCGGTGGCTTCGAACACAAGGGCGGTGGGGCCAATGCTAGCCGTACTCTGTGGGATATTGCCGCATCCGCACGACAGCATAAGCGCCTACAACCCGATGCTATGGAACGGATTATCCTAGAGCTTTGCCGGGGGCGCTGGTTGACCCGCAACGAACTGGCAGAGCTCTTGAATCGTCATCCGGATGGTCTGCGCCAGCGTTTTTTGAACCCAATGGTGGGGCATGGCATACTTCGGCTGCGTTATCCCGACAAGCCAAATCGTGCGGATCAGGCCTACAGTGTTGGTGATAGGACAGAGAGCGAAACTGAATAAGCACAGGTCATCATGATGAACTCCACTTCTGAAGCCGCCTTCGAAACTGCCATTGAGGCGGTGTTGTTGAATGATGGATATGAGAAGCTGGCCTCGGGAGCTTTTGACCCTGAGCGGGCGATTTTCCCTGACGAGGCGCTGCGTTTCATCCGCGAGACTCAGGGTAAGACGTGGGATAAGCTGGAGGCGTTGCATGGTGTGGAGACCGGCGAGCGGATTGTGCAGGCGCTCTGCAAATGGCTGGACACCCATGGCGTGTTGACGACGTTGCGTCATGGCTTCAAGTGCTTTGGCAAGACGCTGCGCATCGCCTTTTTTCGCCCGGCCCATGGACTCAATCCGGAGCTGGAGGCGTGTTACCGCGCCAATCGGCTGGGGATTACCCGGCAGCTTTTTTTCAGTAGCAAGAACAAGAAATCGCTGGATGTGGTCTTGAGTGTCAACGGCATCCCGGTGGTGACCTTGGAGCTGAAGAATCCCCTTAGCGGCCAGACGGCGGCCAATGCCATTCATCAATACCGCTATGACCGCGACCAGCGCGAGCCGATCTTTTTATTTACCAAGCGCAGTCTGGTGCATTTTGCCGTGGACACCGACGAGGCGCACATGACGACGCGTCTGGCTGGAACCAGTACCCATTTTCTGCCCTTCAACCAAGGCTGGGACGGCGGCGCGGGCAACCCGCCAGACAAGCACGGCCGCAACTATAAAACCGCCTATCTGTGGGAAGAGGTGCTGCAGCGGGACAGCCTGCTTGACCTCTTGGCGCGGTTTCTCCACCTCCATATTGAGGAGAAGGTCACCGAAGATGGCCAGAAGATTCGCAAGGAAACGATGATATTCCCGCGTTATCATCAGTTGCAGGCGGTGCGGCAGATGGTTGCTGCCGCAGGCAGTGAGGGAGCCGGGCATAACTACCTGGTGGAACACTCGGCGGGTAGTGGCAAGAGCAATACCATCGGCTGGCTGGCGCATCGTCTTTCCTCTCTGCACAACGAGCTGGACGAGCGCATCTTTGACAGCGTGGTCGTGATCACCGACCGGGTGGTGCTCGATCGCCAGTTGCAGGACACCATTTATCAGTTTGATCACCGCCAGGGCGTGGTGCAGAAGATCGACGAGGATTCGCGGCAACTGGCCGAGGCACTGGAATCAGCGGTGCCGATCATCATCACTACTTTGCAGAAATTCCCCTTTGTCTCGGGGCAGTTGCTGAAACTGGCCGAGGAGCGCGGTGGTGGCAACAGTCATCTGCCACAACGTAATTATGCAGTGATTATCGACGAAGCGCACAGCTCTCAGTCGGGGGAGACCGCCACGGAGCTGAAGGGCGTTCTGGGTGGCGCGGAATTGGTCCGCAAGGCGCGGGAAGCGGCACAGGAGGACGGCGAAGTGGAGTTGGAACGCCTCTTTCGCGCCATGGCCAAGCGCGGCCGCCAGCCCAACATGAGCTTTTTTGCTTTTACTGCCACGCCCAAGCACAAGACCCTGGCGATATTTGGCCGGGGCGGCGAGCCTTTCCACCGCTACACCATGCGCCAGGCCATTGAGGAGGGTTTCATTGAGGACGTGCTGAAACATTACCTCAGCTACAAGACCTACTACAAGCTGCTCAAGAAGGCTGATGACGACCCCAACGTCGAGCGCAAGCAGGCGGCCCGGGCGCTGGCGCGTTTCATGCGGCTGCACCCGCACAATATCGGCCAAAAAACCGAGGTGATGGTCGAGCATTTTCAGCAGCACACCCGTCACAAGATTGGCGGTCAGGCCAAGGCAATGGTGGTTACCGGCTCGCGCTTGGAGGCGGTGCGCTACAAGCTGGAATTCGACCGCTATATCCACGAAAAGGGTTACCCCATCAAGAGCCTGGTGGCCTTCTCCGGTACGGTGGCAGATGACAAAATGCCGGATAAGAACTACACTGAAGTCGAGATGAATAATGGCTTGAAGGAAAAGGACCTGCCCGAGACCTTTGCCAAGTCCGATTATCGGGTTTTGCTGGTTGCCGAGAAGTACCAGACCGGTTTCGATCAGCCCCTGCTGCACACCATGTACGTGGACAAGCGCCTGGCCGGAATACAGGCGGTGCAGACCCTATCGCGCTTGAACCGTACGCATCCGCTGAAGGACGACACTTTCGTGCTCGATTTTGTCAATGACCCGGACGAAATTCAGGAGGCGTTTCGCCAGTATTACGACGGATCAATCATGGGCGAGGAGGTCGATCCGGATCGCTTGTACGAAGTCAAAGCCGAACTGGACGGGGCGGGTATCTACCAGCAAGATGAGGTGGACGCCTTTGCGCACATCTTTTTTGCGCCCAAGCGTCGCCAAAGTCCAGCCGATCATAAGACCATGAACGCGCTACTTGATCTGGCGGTGGCTCGCTTTGTGGGGCTGCAAAACCGCGAAGAGGAAGCCGCCGAGCTATGGCGCGGCAAGGTCCAGGCGTTTAGGAACCTCTACAGCTTTTTGAGTCAGGTTATTCCCTACCAGGACAGCGATCTGGAGAAGCTTTTCACCTATTTGCGCCATCTGGCTTTGAAACTACCCAGGCACAAGGCTGGTCCTGGGTACCAGTTCGATGAGGACGTGGAGCTTGGCTACTACCGCTTGCAGAAGATCAGCGAGGGATCAATCACCTTGGCAGAGGGTCATGCCAAACCGCTTGATGGACCGCGCGAGGTTGGCACTGGCATGGTGCGCGAAAACGCCATCGCTCTGTCGCGCCTGATTGACATCATCAATGAACGCTTTGGCAGTGACCTCACCGAAGCGGATCAGTTGTTCTTTGATCAGATTGCCGAGGCTGCGAGCCAAAACGAATCCTTGCGCAAGGCCGCTGCGGTCAATTCTCTTGCTAAATTCCAGTTGGTCTTCCGGCAGGTACTGGAATCGTTGTTCATCGAACGGATGGAACTCAACGAGGAGCTATTCACCGACTTCATCAGCAAACCGGAGCTGCAGAATGTGGTGTCAAAATGGCTGGGTGGGCAGGTGTATGACCGACTCGGTGGCTTCAACGCCGGAACGGCCTCACCGATGACCTGATGCGACGGGGGGACGGCTTGAATAACAGGTGCGACTGGCCCAGGACCGCGAGGCGGGACGCGGTGATGAGATAAAAGCTCTTCATATAAGAAGCACCTCGATCTGGCAGGGATTCGAGAACCCATACAAGCAAGTGGGTTCCATTGCCTCTTTGGCCCCAGTCAGCTTCGCCGACTGGAGCCAAAGAGGCCGAGGAACACGAGCAAAAATGGCGCCTTACCCAGGGCGGCGCGCGCTTTCAGCGCTGCTTGCCCTGGGCTGGTATGTTTCGCGCTTTCAGCGCTTCTGCCGCTTCGCGGCAATTTTCTTTTTTAGCCGACGGATTGGCCGGAGCGGCGTGACGTTTTGTGGGTGTGGTGCACTGCGGGCACCTCACCTTGGATTATGCATGGTACGGCCAACCGGGCCGAATCTGGCGGATCGGCTGTCGTTTATCGCGGACGGATCGGACGGATCGGACGGATCAGACGGATCGGATTGATGATCGGTCGGATCGGTCTGATTTTCTGTTGTTTATCGCGGTCGGATCGGACGGATCGGACGGATCCGATTGCTGATCGGTCTGTCTTTGATTGCGGAAGGAACGTCGTTACATCTTGCTCAGTAGGCTGATTTTGAGTTCGGCGTCATCGTTTCGGGTGAGTCTGACGATCCACGAGACACGGATGGGTAGGCCGCCCTTTGTTGAAGACGAGACGATGACGGTGACCCGTTCGTAAGTGCTGCCGTAGTCGAGGATTTCCCAGTTTTGGACGCTGAACAAGGTCTCACTCAACGATGGGTATAACCAGTAGTGGGAGGTTTCTCTGCCGATTCTCATATCGCCGAGCCAATTGTTGATGAGGTTGTCGACTTCCTTTTCGCGTTCGGTTTTGGACATGGCGGCGATTCGTGCGCGCTGTTCTTGCGCACGCTTCAGTCTTTCGAGAAGGGCGCGTTGTTTTTCCTGCAGCTGTCTGACCACGTACTTGGCGTTATTGAGGTTGTTGGCTAGTGGGCAGGAGGCGATGGCGTTTTCGAGGGTGGTGATGGCGTTCTGCGGCGGGGTGTCGTCGGAAACGCTGTTGAGGGCGATATTGACGACGTCGGTTTGTCGGGCGACTTCGCGGCCGGTAATGCCTTGGCGCGTTTTGGTGATAGTCGCAAGCGCGTCGTCGTAGCCCTGGGCCATTTTTTCCAGTTGGTCGAATTGGCTCATCAGTTCCTGGTATTCGGTGTAGGTCGTTGGGTAGTGTTTGGCGGTTTGGCGGACGAGATCGAGGATTTGTTTTTCGCCGGTGGCCCGGAGGAAGTCGGCGACGGCTTGGTGTCCGCGGCTGGAGGCGATGCTCAAGGCGGTTTGTTGCTCGTTGTTCATTGCCAGCAGATTGATACCCTTTTCCAGCAGAGTTTGTGCTAGGTAGAGGTTTCCGGCCCCTGCGGCCAGCATCAGCAGGTTATTGCCGGCATCGTCTTGGCCAGTGAATGGGCAGCCGGCGTCCAACAGATGCATAGCGCTTTCATGATTGCCATGGGTTAGGGCGCCATAGAGTGGCGAGGCGGTGAAGGTTGGGCTAGCCAGTTCGATGTGTTGTTTCAGGAGATAGTCAAGCATATCGACGCTACTTTGGGAGGCCGTCGCAGCATAAAACAGGACATTGCGGCCATTGTGATCACGGCGGGGGCGATTGTTGTCGGTGAGTGATTGTGTTAAGCGCTGGATGTCTCCGGCCTGGGCGCAGAGCATGGGGATGGTCACTCCGGCTGCGTTGGCGTCGTCCAAGTTGATCGCAGAAGGGGGAAAGAGCGAAATCAGTTCACGGTTGCCACGTTGCATAGCGAGGAACACGGGCGTCTCGCCGGCCTGGTTACGTGCGTTTGGGCTTGCCCCCTGGGCGAGTAGATAGCGTGCAAGAATGCTGTTTTCAGCGGTGATTGCGATGGCGAGAGGCGTATTGCCGTCCTGGTCCTTGATGTCGATGTCGCCTTTTCGTAACAGCAACTTGGCGCAGTTGTCGTGCTTATTGGCGATGGCCCGGAAAACCGCTTTTTGTTTATGTGGCGGTTCATTCAGGCTTTGGGCGTGATTGACTAAAAGCTCAATGATGTCCTCGTAGCCGGCTTCAGCGGCGACGCCGACGCATGAGTCGGCATCGCCATCTCGGGCGTTGACATCGGCGTTCTTGCTGAGCAGGAACCTGGTCATATCGGCGTCATTGGCCTTGACGGCGTGGAATAGTGCGCTTTGGCCATGGCTATCAAGCTGGTCGATATTTGCGCCGGCCTTGAGGATGATATTGACCAGATCGTATTTCTGGCTGCGCACGGCATGAATCAGCAGCGTGAGGCCCTGGCTGTCTACGGCACTGGCATCTATTTTTCGCAGTATTTTGGCCAGACTGACGTCGTCGTTGTTGCTGATGTGATTGAGCGCTTCAGCGAAGAGGGCTTGCTGAACCGCAGGTTGACTGTCGCCGGCAGGGGACGATGCCGGGCCGGATGCCAGGAACCCTATTGCCAGCAGAAGAATGATAACGCCCAGTGCACCAAGGCTATAGGCGATGGGAAAGCGCTGTTTCTTACTCGTAGTTGCCGTCGCTGCTGTCGTTGTGGTTTCCGGTGGCTGCGGCTGACGGACAGCGAGACCGGCATTCAGGCCTGTTTGATGAATAGCGGCTTCGGGCGAGTGTTCGGGCGTAGACGGTGCGGGGGGTGACTGTGGCGCGGTGATGATGAATTTGTCGCCGCACTCCAGGCAGGCAAATTGCGTTCCCGCCTGGTTTTCCAGGAAGGTGTAGCTTTGGCCGCAGTTTGGGCGGGTGCAATTCCCAAAAGTGGGTCATTGCGCGATGGGGCAAACATTACCCCCCCCCCCCCATTTTTTTTGCAAGTACTCGACTTGCTTTTTTTTGTTGTCGTTGTATGGTATGCTAAACCGCATATATACAAGGAGTTACGACGATGGCGATGGAAAAGCAACGCGATTTGGCAAAGGAACTGGTGAAGCTGTGTGGTCTGGTGCGCGGATCGATTGTCCATGCGACGCGCAAGTGCGGGCGCGCGCAATGCGAATGCGCGAAAGGCAAGCAGCATCCGTTCTGCTACCTGTCGCGGTCTTCAGCTGGTTCGAAAAACAAGATCCAGTATGTGAAGCCGTCCGAGGAAAAAGCGTTTGAGCGTGCCGTGGCCATGTATGAGCGCGCATGGGCAATCATCGAGGAACTGACTGAACTCAACATCAAGGAGATCAAGGAAAATGGGAATGACGGACGAAGAACTGAACGCCCTGGTGGAAAAAAAGCTTCTCGAACGCAAAGCCGAGATCGTCCAGGCGCTGAAAACATTCAACCGGAGTCCGTCGGCGAAGACCTTCAAGGAAGCGGAAAACACACCGGATCGCCTGTTGGGACAGGCGATGGACGACATCGTGGCGGAGGTGCTGCAAAAGACGGTGGGAGACGTCCGAATAGAAAGGCCCGCTAAAAAAAACTCCGGTACCACGGGCAAAGGCTGACCAGCATTCAGCTCAAGCATGGGAAGTATACCTCGATTACCGGGGCCTACTATCTGCCCGTAAAAGAGAAGCGTCGCGGGCGCAAGCGCGGCACGGGTAGACGCGGCGTGGCGGGCACAGGCAGGTTTCCCGCTTTGCTTTTGTTAGGCGTCCTTGCCGGCGCTTCGCCTGCTTTGTGCGAGGATGTCACGCTGGAAGGGCTGCGAGACTCCTACGAAGAGGCGTCCAATGCGTTGCGCTTACGGGGCCGGGACATTTCGGCCAAGCGCGTCGGCACGATCAGCCGGGCTGTCGGTCATGCTTCCCTGAAAGCGAGGGAACGACGGCTCGCTTGTCTTCGTGTGAGCAACGAGGCCGATGGAAAAAGACTCGCGGTCGCCATGGACGGGGGGCGCGTCCTCATACGAACGAACAAGCGCGGGCGCAAGACCGCCAAGGGCTATCATACCTATGTCGCCGACTGGCGTGAACCGAAGCTGTTCATCATCTACGAACTGGACGCCGGGGGCCGGAAAATGCGCAAGGGACTTGAACGCTGCGACGGCACCATCGGCGGCCCGGAGGACATCACTCGGCTGCTGGTAGCGGAGCTCAGGGCGATGGGCGCGCAGAACGCGAAATCAATCACGTTCCTGGGCGACGGCGCAAAATGGATATGGAACAGGATTGACCAGATTATCGAAGAAGTCGGCATCGACAGAGCGCGCGTGTCAACCTGCCTTGACTACTACCACGCGGTCGAGCATCTTGCACGCGTCGCGGAGGCTAAGACGTTTGCAAGCCTGATCGAGAAGCGCGCGTGGCTCGACAACATGAAAAAACTGCTCAAGAAGGCTCCTCCCGCAGTGTTCCTGGCTGAACTGGCGAAATCACGGCGGCGTGGCAATGCGGTCATCAGGCGGGAATATGCGTATTTCAAGACCAACATGTCGGCTGAAGTGGACCCCAAGTCAAGGACAAAAACGAACGAATTATCAGTGGGCTCATGGATTCACGCAGGCATTTGGCTGCGAAGCCGCAGGCCGCATCTCCGCAGGAGAGCGGCTGAGCAGCCCTAAATTGAAGTCCGCCCCGCAGGGGGCGGAAGTGTGCCATTCGTCCGGCGTCTGGTAGCCGAGGGCCTCGTGCAGGCGGCGTTGGTTGTAAAAGTCTATGTAGTTGGCCAAACTGGCTTTCATGCTGAAAACATCCTTGAACGAGTGCAGGTACAGCCACTCGTACTTGAGGCTGCGCCAGAACCGCTCAATGAAGATGTTGTCGAAGGCCCGCCCCCGGCCATCCATGCTGATGGCGACATCGCGCGCCTTCAGGGCGGCAATGAAGGCATCCGAGGTGAACTGACTGCCCTGATCGGTGTTGAAGATATCCGGCTTCCCGTGCTCCCTGAAAGCATCCTCCAAAGCGGCCACGCAGAAGTCGGCATTCATTGTGTTCGAGCAACGGTAGGCGAGCACCTTGCGGCTGTACCAGTCGATGATGGCAACCATATACATGGTGCCGGGCGCGTGTGGGAGGTAGGTGATGTCAGTGCTCCAGACCTGGTTCGGACGCGTCACGACGAGGTTTTTGAGCAGGTAGGGGTAGACTTGGTGTTCCGGGTGGGGCTTGCTGGTCATGATTCCGGGAGCAATGCCCATGATGCCCATGATGCGCATCAGGCGCTGAACATGCTTGCGATTGACCACATAGCCTTCGCGCTGGAGCTGAGCCGTGATCCGTCTGCTGCCGTAAAAAGGCGTCTTCGTATAGATACGGTCAATCTCGAATACCAACGTCTCGTCCGCGGCGGAAAGCATGGTTGAGGCTTTGATGCGCTGCTCGTAAAAGCTGGAACGGGGTACGCCAAGCAACTCGCATTTGCGTGTCAGAGGCAGCTGCGGTTCGGACTGCTCCCCCTTCATAAGCTCACCTCGTTCTCGGACAGCCCCAACTGCATCGACTTTTTTTTTAACCAGGACAGTTCAACGCGAAGACGACCAACTTCCTCATAAACAGCGGCTTCGCTGATTTTGGACTCTTTGTCCAGGCGGCGGCGCTGAGCGTCACTGATGAAGGCGTCGGCTGAGGACGCGCGCAACTGCTCTTTCCATTGACTGATCTGGTTCACATGCACGCCAAAGGTACTGGCAAGCTCCACCAGCGTCTTGTCCTCTTTGAGGGCGGCAATAGCGACTTTGGCTTTGAATTCAGGCGTAAAACTGCGCTTCTTCTTGTTCATCCGGGAGACCTCCTTGGGTTGGGCTGAGGATAATGTCTTTCACACTTATCGCCTTGTCCAATTTTCGGGGTCCACTATAGGCAATCGACTATGCCAAGCTCAGCAGAGAGAAGCAGCCGATTGGCTCAGGAGCGATTGAAAGCGCCGTGCGCAGAATCGTGAACCTGAGAATCAAAGGTGCGGGCATGTTCTGGAAGCAGGAGAACGCGGAAGCGGCACTCCACCTGAGGTGTCAGCTTAAAACCAACAACTGGAGCATGTTCTACGCCGATTTACTCAATGGCCTGGCTGCATAGGCGTTACCCACTTTTGGGAATTGCACCCAAGCGCATTGCGGTGTCAGGCATGTCGCCCACAAAATGCCATGACTACTCAAGGCGAAAACGGGCAAGGAAACTGTTGATCGGTCGTCCCCCTCCCGGAGTGCGCCTTCGCACGGGCATAAAATGTCGTCGATTGCAGCGAAGTCAAACAAAAAGGTCATGACTAACCCGCGAAGCGGTAATCGGTCAGTAACCATCCCGGTGGGGAAAACACCGGGGACAATTTGCAGGTTACATGCTCCTTGGGTAGGCGGCGGCGTATGTAGTTCAGGCTTTAGCCTGCTCCCCATTCCCCGGTTATCCGGTTATGTAACATAGGAGTGATTGATAATGTAGGCACGACACGCCTCGTTCTGGCATCGTTGGAAGCGACTAGCCTTGCCAATGTGGCGCCCTCCGGGCGCAATTCCAAGTTGCTGTCATACCCCGGGTTGCGGCGCCCTCCGGGCGCCTCACCCGGGGTTATGCATGGTACGGCCCTCCGGGCCGAACTTGGCCGACCTGACGACGTGATTTGTCCGAGGTTATCCGGTCATGTAACATAGGAGTGATGGATAATAGCCGGTACTGCGGCCTTTTGTTTTCAGCGCCGAAGGTGCGCCCTAAGATAGCCCAGGGCAAGCGCCCGCAGGGCGCGTCGCCCTGGGTAAGGTGCCCCATCCCAAGAGAGCCCTGAAGGGGCGGCCTAAAAGACCTGCGACGAAGGGTCACAGCGCAAAATTGCCGCAGCAATTAATGAGTTCCATTGCCTCTTTGGCTCCAGTCAGCTTCGCCGACTGAAGCCAAAGAGGCTGAGGAACACGGACCAATATGGCGCGCTACCCAGGGCGGCGCGCGCCTTCGGCGCCGCTTGCCCTGGGCTATCTTTGGCCGCGCTTTCAGCGCTTCTGCCGCTTCGCGGCGGAAATGCACGACGAGAAAAGGCTGCTTGGTTGAAACAACAAGTGCCATGGATACCGTTAAATGCAGAGCATCGGTTTCATAGGAGTAACCATCCCGGTGGGGAAAACACCGGGGACAATTTGCAGGTTACATGCTCCTTGGGTAGGCGGCGGCGTATGTAGTTCAGGCTTTAGCCTGCTCCCCATTCCCCGGTTATCCGGTTATGTAACATAGGAGTGATTGATAATGTAGGCACGACACGCCTCGTTCTGGCATCGTTGGAAGCGACTAGCCTTGCCAATGTGGCGCCCTCCGGGCGCAATTCCAAGTTGCTGTCATACCCCGGGTTGCGGCGCCCTCCGGGCGCCTCACCCGGGGTTATGCATGGTACGGCCCTCCGGGCCGAACTTGGCCGACCTGACGACGTGATTTGTCCGAGGTTATCCGGTCATGTAACATAGGAGTGATTGATAATGTAGGCACGACACGCCTCGTTCTGGCATCGTTGGAAGCGACTAGCCTTGCCAATGTGGCGCCCTCCGGGCGCAATTCCAAGTTGCTGTCATACCCCGGGTTGCGGCGCCCTCCGGGCGCCTCACCCGGGGTTATGCATGGTACGGCCCTCCGGGCCGAACTTGGCCGACCTGACGACGTGATTTGTCCGAGGTTATCCGGTCATGTAACATAGGAGTGATGGATAATAGCCGGTACTGCGGCCTTTTGTTTTCAGCGCCGAAGGCGCGATCTAAGATAGCCCAGGGCAAGCGCCCGTAGGGCGCGCCGCCCTGGGTAGGGGCCCCGCCCGAAATGAGAGCCCTGAGAGGGCAACGTAAAATAACACTGCTGAAGACGCAAGGTACAAGACGGTGAAGACGTTACAATGGGTTCCATTGCCTCTTTGGCTCCAGTCAGCTTCGCCGACTGAAGCCAAAGAGGCCGAGGAACACGAGCAAAAATGGCGCCTTACCCAGGGCGACGCTCCGCCTTTGGCGTCGCTTGCCCTGGGCTGGTATGTTTCGCGCTTTCAGCGCTTCGGCCGCTTCGCGGCAATTTTCTTTTTTAGCCGACGGATTGGCCGGAGCGGCGTGACGTTTTGTGGGTGTGGGGCCCTGCGGGTACCTCACCTTGGATTATACATGGTACGGCCAACCGGGCCGAATCTGGCGGGTCGGCTGTCGTTTATCGCGGACGGATCGGACGGATCGGACGGATCAGACGGATCGGATTGATGATCGGTCTGATCGGTCTGATTTTCTGTCGTTTATCGCGGACGGATCGGACGGATCGGACGGATCAGACGGATCGTCTGTCTTTTGTCGCGGACGGATCGGACGGATCGGACGGATCGGACGGATCCGATTGACGATCGGTCTGATCGGTCTGATCGGGTGGATCGGGTGGATCGGGTGGATCAGGGGTTTCTGAAGACGGCGAGGTACTCCTGGTTGCCTTTGGGGCCGATGACGGGCGAGGGGATGACGCCGATGGGCTGCCAGTGGCACTGGAGCTGGGCGCAGGCGACGACGCTTTGGATGGCGCGTTGGCGGACGGCGTCGTCGCGGACGACGCCGCCTTTGCCGATATCGCGCGGTTCGGCCTCGAACTGTGGTTTGACGAGGACCATGATCCAGGCGGCGGGGGCGAGGAGGGGGACGCAGGCGGGGAGGATCTTGGTCAGCGAGATGAATGACACGTCGGCGACGAGGACGGCGATGGGGTCTGGGATGAGGTCGCGGTTGAGGTCGCGGGCGTTGGTCTGTTCGATGGATATGACGCGTGGGTCCTGACGGAGCTTTGCGTGAAGCTGGGCGGTACCGACGTCGACGGCGTAGACCTTGTTGGCGCCATAGGTGAGGAGGACGTCGGTGAAGCCGCCGGTGGAGGCGCCGATGTCGAGGGCGACCTTGCCGGCGATGTCCGGGGTGAAAGCGGTGATAGCGGCGAGGAGCTTGCCGGCACCACGGCTGACGAAGCGTGGCTGGTCGTCGAGTGTGAATTGCGCGTCATCAGCGACCATTTGGCCGGGTTTGCGCAGGGGCTGGGCGCTGTCGGCGAAAGCGACGCGTTGGTCTTTGATGAGTTGCTGGGCGGCGCTGCGGCTCTCACAGAGGCCGCATTCGACGAGGCGTTGGTCGGCGCGGATTTTACTCATGGCGGGGTAGTGGGAGGGGGGAGAGGTTGCGGGGGCGAGGTTGCGGGGGAGAGGTTGCGGGGGAGAGGTTGCGGGGGAGAGGTTGCGGGGGAGAGGTTGCGGGGGAGAGGTTGCGGGGGAGAGGTTGCGGGGGAGAGGTTGCGGGGGAGATTCGGGGTGGGGGCTTAGCGTGATGCGTTATGCGCAGGGAAGCAGAAAATTGGGCAAGCGTGATCTATTTCGTTTTCATTTGCGATTGCGATGTCGGGGGCGATCAGTGTGTTGTGTCGATAGTGTGGTTTTGTTGCAGGTGTTGTTCGAGGGTGCGGATGGCGGTGGGGATGTCAGCGGGGGTATCGGCGATGGCGTCGGGAGCGGCCTGGGCGATTTCGTCGCCGGTGCCGTAGCCGTAGGAAACGGCGACGCAGGGCATGCCGTTGTCGTGGGCGGCTGCGATGTCGTAGCGGCGGTCGCCGACGAAGACGGCGGTGGCGGGTGCGATGCCTTCGCGGCGGAGGACTTCGGCGGTGAGGAGGGCCTTGTCGGTGAAGGCGCCATTGAGCTCGCTGCCGTAGAGTGATTGGAAGAAGGTGCGCAGGGCGAAGTGGGAGATGATGCGTTCGGCGAAGACGATGGGTTTGGCCGTGACCAGGTAGAGCCGACGGCCATCGCGTTGAAGGGCGGCGAGGGCTTCGGGGATGCCGGCGTAGAGCTCATTTTCGAAGAGGCCGATATCGGCGAAGCGTTCGCGGTAGAAGGCGACGGCCTGTTCCGCGTCGTCGTCGCCGGCCTGTTCGCCGAGGAGGGTGCGGAAGCTTTCGCGGAGTGCCGGGCCGATGCACCAGTGGAGCTCGTGGCGTTCGGGGATGTGCTGCTGGCCCATTTTGCGCAGGGCGTATTGGATGCAGCTGCAGATGCCCAGTTGTGGGTCAGAGAGCGTGCCGTCCAAATCGAAAAAGACGTGATTGAGTATCATGAGGCGGGGACTTTCTTCAGACGTTGAAATTGGGCAGGAAGGCGCCGTCGCGTTTGAGTTGCTGCTGGAGGGTGCGCGCGGGCAGCGCCCGTGGCGTGCAGTCCTGGGCGATGCTCATGGCGGCGGCGGTGCCGGCGGCCATGCCGGTGATCCAGCAGCCGGGGATGACGCGCAGAGATGCCATGACGGCGCGGTCGGTGCTGACGCAGCGGCCGGCGCAGAGGACGTTTTCGACCTGTTGCGGGCAGAGGACGCGGTAGGGTATGCCGTAGCTTTCACCGCGGCGGTAATGCTGGCCGATGTACTGTTTTTTGTGCTCGGCCAAGGACGCATCGCCGCCGGGCTCGGCGGGATGGATGTCGATGCCGAAGTTGTAGCGGCCGATTTCGTCTGGGAAGGTGGCGCGTTTCTGGTAATCGTCGGCGTTGAGGACGTAGTCGCCGGTAATGCGGCGGCTTTCGCGCACGCCCATGACGGCGCCGGTGGCGGCGATTTCGGCGTTGGCGAAACCGCGGATAGAGGTGCGGAAGAAGCGTTCGTACTCGGCGCAGACCCGACGGTTTTCGATGAGCTTGGCGGTCATGGACAGCTCGTCGAGGGGATTAATGCCGAAGCAGTGGCTGAGGTTGCCGGTGACGACATTGTCGGAAGTCTTGGTCATGCCGGTGAGGTGGTAGTCGTCCTGGGAGAGCATGCCGTCGGCGACGGCCTTTCTGAGCAGCGCGAGCATATTATCGTCGTTATGGCTGAAGGCGCCGCCGAGGCGGAATTCGTGCCAGTCGACGCCGGCCCAGAGACTGCAGAGCGTGCCGGGCATCATGCGGCCCTGTGCGTCACCGATTTCGTATGGTGCGCCGGCCATGACGGCCAGATCGCCGTCGCCGCTGGCGTCCACATAGCGCTGGGCTTTGACGGCGAAGGTGCCGCTTTTGGCGTTGAAAATCGCCAGGTCGATGTGCTTGTCGCGCATGATGACGTCGATAAGTTTGGTGGTATAGCTGATGACGACGCCGGCTTCGAGGAGCATGTCTTCGTAGAGGCGTTTGAGGCGTTCGGCGTAGATGGCGCCGCCGCGCATGGCGCCGGTGGCTTGTGCGCGGTCGATGATTTCCTTGCCGATGCCGCCGCAGAGGACGTTGTCGCCGTCAGTCCAGGGCATGAGCACGGGCACGAGTGCGGCGGTGCTCATGCCGCCGGGCATGGCCAGGGACTCGAAGAGCATGACGGACTGGCCCTGCCTGGCGGCGGCGATAGCGGCGGCGATGCCGGCCGGGCCGGCGCCGACCACGCAGACATCGCAGCGGTGCTTGATGGCGAGTTCTTTCTGGTAGATGACGGCCATGGCGGGTTGCTCCTTCAGGATTGGGTGCTGCTTGTATCGTCGGTGCCGGGGTTGTTGATGACCAGTCCCAGCGGCAATTCATCGCCCATGAGTTCGGTTTGGAATGCGCGTGACGGTTCGTGCTGCGCCTGGATGTCATTGAGCATGGCGAGCCATTCGGCGGGTGCCTGGTGCTTGTCGAGGAATGCTGTGGCTTGTTTGCGGGCGGCGGCGCCAAGGTCGATGCCGCGGATGCCGGTGAGGCGGCAGCTGTTGGCGATGGCGAAGAGCGCGGGGCGGCAGCCGTTGTCACGATGGGCGCGGCTAAGCAATTCTGGTAGCAGCGGCTCCCATTTGCCGGCTGGGACGACGGCGTTCTGCGGGCCGTGGAAGGGCCGGCGTGCCGCCAGGCGGGCGATGATCCAGAAGAAGGGCTCGGGCCAGCGGCCGCTGTTTTGCAGGAGGACCTGCAGCAGCCGCAGCTTGCTTTGGGCGCTGAGGTGCTCAAGGGCCGCCAGACAGCGCCATTGCTCCAAGCCGGCCGGCTGGCCTTTGTGCACGGCATTCTTTTCGTCTTTGCTGACGACGGCGCGGGTGATCGCGCCGGCGATCTGGTCCTGCTGGCCACTGCGCAAGCCCGGCGCGATGCGCCGCCAGCAGATCCACCAGTCGGCTTGTATCTGCGCATTTTTGGCGGCGGCGGGGCCTTGGAGCCACAGCTTCCAGCATTCGCGGAGGCGCCAGTCGTCGCCAGCGACGCCGAAGCCTGGGCGGAGACAGAAGCCGAGGAGGTTCAGCCAGCGCGCCTCGTGCTGGGCGGTTGTGGTGCGCCAGGCGTGGTTGCGGAGCAGCTCGTCGGCGATGCGTCGGCAGAGTGCGGCGTTCCAATCAGCGCGGGGGATGTCGAGGGCATTTTCCATGGCTTTGGTGACGGCGCTGAGCGCGGTGGGGGCGCCGGCGAAGCCGCGCTGGAGTTCCTGCATGGCGGCGGCGATGCGTTCTTCGGCGACGGTGACGCCGCGCGGTGCAGCCGTGGCGTCGTCGGGCGTGCTGTTGCCGCGCAGATCGAAAGCGAGGGGGAAGCGGTGGCTGCTATCGACGGCTTCGCACCAGAGATCGAGCGTACCGAGTTCATTGAGGCAGGCTGACAGGACCACCGAGAGGAGGGTGTGTTCGCTGCCCTTGCCGTATTTCATCACGGCTTGGAGTGGTGGCAGGGCGCTGATTTCGGCAAAGTCGTCGACGCGGTCGCCGAGTTGGTCGTGGAGGCGGGTGGCGCTGGCGAAGAGCGGGAAGGACACGGGCTGGTTCGCGCGCAGCTGGAACACGGGCTCGGGGAGGCGGCGGACCTGGCCTTCGTCAGTATCGCGGGGCATGACGCAGATGAGCTGTGGGTGGCCCTGCTGTTCGACCTGCAGGTAGTAGGCGCGGGCGATGCCGCCTTTGACACGGATGCCCTGGCCGCGGCGGACCATGCCGTAGTAGGCAGCGCCCTGTGACACCGCGAGGCTGAAGTCGGTGCCGGCGAGCTCGGGTACGGTGTCGCGTCCCTGCCAGCCGCCGACAATGGCGCGGACGCGTTCGCGGACGGCGCTGGGAATCATGACGCCGCCGTTGAAGAGGATATGCGTGGGGCGGGCCACCTGACCGGCTTCTTCGCCGGCGTGCTTGAGGAAGTGCAGCAGGTGCCGGGTGACGGCGGCGTCTGCCGCGTAGGGCAGGCCCAGTTCCTGGATGCCCTGGCGCCGTTCCGGCGGCGGGCTGTCTACCGGCAGCGCTGGGAAGAAGCCGTCGCTGACGAGTTTGCGGACGTCCTCACGGGCGAAACGGTGTGTTTTCATGCCGGCGAGGACGGCGCTGCCTGGCGCTGCCAGTTGCACGACGATGCTGTCGGGCGCGTCGTCGGCGAGGAGTTTTTCTTTGGCGCGGCGGCATTCCTGGCAGAGCATGGACCACTGGCGTTGGGGCAGGCGGGTCTTCCAGGCGCTTTCGGCCTGGCGGGCGAGGGCCATGTCCATATTATCGCCGCCGAGTAGCAGGTGGTCGCCGACGGCGTGGCGGCGGATGACGGCGTCTTTTTCGATGCGCACGAGGGTGAAGTCGGTGGTGCCGCCGCCGACGTCCATGACGAGCACGGCGTCGCCGGCGGCGAGGTTTTTCTGCCATGACTGCTGGTGGCTGTCGAGCCAGGCGTAGAAGGCGGCGAGGGGTTCTTCGATGAGAGTGATGTGCTTCATGCCGGCTTCTTTGGCGGCGCGGAGGGTAAGTTCGCGGGCGCTTTCATCGAAAGACGCCGGGACAGTGACGATGATCTGCTGGTCGGCGATGAGGCAGGGATTGCCGTCGCGGTCGCGGTTTTTGCCGTGCTGATGATCCCAGGCTCGACAGATGTGCTGGAGGTAGGCGGCGGATGCCTGGACGGGCGAGCGCATTTGCGGGCCGAGTTCGCCGCCCCAGGGGAGAATGGGCTTGAGGCGGTCGACGCCGGCGTGGGCCAGCCAGGACTTGGCGGAAAAGACCAGCCGTTCGGGCACCAGTGCGCCTTGGTCGCGGGCAAAACGTCCGACGGCGTGGGGCGGATTTTTTGCCCATGGCAGATCGAGGGCCTTTGGCGGTAGTTCGCTTTCGCCCGGCAGGTAGCAGAAGGATGGCAGCAGAGCTTCGGGCGACCACTCGCCGGCGGCCGTGAGCTGGACGACGGGAAAGGGCGTGATGTGGGGTTGCTCGGCTTCGCTGTCGACAAAATGAACGGAGCAGTTGGTGGTGCCGAGGTCGATACCAATGATGTAGCGGCTGAGAAAATCCGTGGCGGCGGCGCTGTTGCTCATAGTACGGTGGTGAATTCCTGCAAAACGGTGATCAGGTCGGGGCGGAAAGATGCGCTGGGGGCGCTCAATGCGGGCAGTTTGGCGCGGCTGGTGCCATGGGTATGGCGATATTCCAGGTGTTGGCGGCCTTGCGGAAACTGCCGGGGCCGTCGGCGGCAGCGGCGAAGAACGCCTGCGGTTCGCCGTCGGGGCTGAAGAGCAGCTGAGGGCGTTCCAAGCAACCGAGTTGGGCTTGCGAGCCGTCGTCGTAGCTGACCAGGCGCGAATAGGCGCGAGGCGAGGGCGCCGGCCGCCAGGAAATGCCGTCGTCGGAGTGAAAGTGGGCGCCAGCGAAGATTTCGCCGCAGATATCGCCGGTGATGTCCTTGGCGATCATTTCGAAATGCCGGCCGTTATGCCAGACGTATGGGTCTTCGACATTGAAGCCCTGGAGCACGGGCTCGTCCTGCACGCGTTCGTAGGGTCCTTCGGGGCGCTGGGCGACGGCCAAGCCGATGCGCAGGCCCTGCGGGGTGTTGGAGCGGTAATAGAGGAAGATGCGGCCGTCGGGCAACACGCATGGCGCGGGGTTGGTGACGATCTGGCTGTCCCAGCGGCCGGGGCGGGGCAGCAGGATGGGCGCGTCGAGGTTTTGCCAGGGGCCATCTGGGCTGTCAGCAATGGCCAGGCCGATTTTGATGTTCTGGTAGACCTGGTTGCGGCGGCGTTGGTCGCTGATGGCCTCTTCGCGGTTGGGGGCCGGGCCGTCGTAGGTGCTGGCGATGTAATAGAGCAGGTAGCGGCCGCCATAGGCGTGCACAGTGGGGTTGTGGGCCATGCGGCCATCCCAGCGCGAGGCGTCGCCGCCGGGAAGAACGCGATCGACAAAGCGGTATGGGCCCAGCAGGGTCGGCGAAAAGGCGTGCACGATCTCGGAGAGGAAGATGTAGCCTTCGAACATGCTGTGGGTTTTCGGCCAGCGCGCGGCGTAGAGGTGATAGCCGCGGCCCGGCTCGGCTAGAGCCGAGCCGCACCAGACCCAATAGCCGTCCTGACGAAAGCCGCTGTTGACAGGCGTTGGGCGAAAGCGCGATGAAAATGAACTCATGAGCGGGGGCTCCATGGGGGAAGAATGCGGCTTATGTGCGCAAAGCACAGTGGACACAGTGGACAAAGTGGACAGGTTTGTGCGGTCTGAGTGTTTGTCTTTTCCCCTGGTCAGAGTTCGGTCGTGGTGTAGCAGCGGGGATTACTTCACCTCGTCGCGGGTGGGAATGGACTGACTGGCGCCGGGGCGGCTGACGGTGATAGCTGCGGCCTTGCAAGCGAAGGCCATGGCTTCGGCGGGGGGCGTGCCCCGGCTGATCTCGTGGAGGAAATAGCCCACGAAGGTATCGCCCGCGGCCGTGGTGTCGACCACGCGGGTGGCGAAAGCGGGCTGGCGAAGCAGGTCGGTCGCTGCCGACCAGAAGAGCGCGCCGTCTTCGCCGAGCGTGACGCAGATCATGCTATCGGAGAAGAGCTCGGCCAGTTCGCGGATGATGTCTTCCATATCGACCGTGGTCGAGCGCGCTGCCAGCTCGGCTGCTTCGATTTCATTGACGATGAAGAGATCGACGCAGTCCAGCGGGTAATCGCGCACGGAGTCGGTCATGGGTGCGGGGTTGAAGCAGATGTTCATGCCGGCGGCTTTGCCGGCCTTCATCAGTTCGGGGGTGAGATTGATTTCATTTTGCAGGGTCAGCCAGTCGCCGGGGTGGGCGTCAGCGAGGACCACGCCGATGTGGCTGGTGGGTATTTCCTGGTTGGCGCCGCCATAGATGACGATGCTGTTCTGGCCGTCGTCATCGACTTGAATGATGGCATGGCCGCCGTGGCTGTTCGGTGAGATGATGACGTGGCGGACGTCGACGCCTTGCTTGGCCAGTGACTCTTTCAACCATTCGCTGTCCTGTCCGACCATGCCGGCCTGCCAGACGTGGGCGCCGGCGCGGGCCAAGGCGACAGACTGGTTTGCACCTTTACCGCCGGGGTTGATCATCAGTGACTTAGCCGCGAGGGTTTCGCCGGGGCGGACAATGCTGGGGACCTGATAGACATTATCCACATTCAATGAGCCGAAGTTAATGATTTTCATGGCGGGGTCCTTCCCTCTGTGTGACTGTGAATATGCTGACGGTTTTTCTTAGAACAGCACGGGCACGGGCAGGTCGATGTTATTGGCGATCATCCAGGTGGCGATGGCCAGGAGCAGGCCGCCGACGAAGACCGAGCCGATCTGGCCGGCGACATTGGCCGCAATCGTGTGCGGCAGAATTACGTTGCCGGGATCTTCCTCCTGCGCGATTTTTTGGACGACACGCGCGGACATCGGGAATGCCGATATGCCCGCCGCGCCGACCATGGGATTGACTTTGTCCTTCAAGAAGATATTGGCGACTTTGGCGAAAAGCACGCCGCCGGCGGTGTCGAAGACGAAAGCGATCAGTCCCATAAGCATGATGAAGAGCGTGTCGCGGGTGAGGAAGCGGTCGGCCACCATGGTCGAGCCGATGGTGATGCCCAGCAGCAACGTGACCAGATTGGCCAGTTCATTCTGTGCGGATTTGGACAGGCGTTCCAGCACGCCGCATTCGCGGATGAGGTTGCCGAACATCAGCATACCGACCAGCGCGGTGCAGATTGGTGCGACCAGGCTGGCGATGATAGTGACGATGATCGGGAAGAGAATGCGGGTGCGGCGGGATATCTCGGTGCCGCGGTAGGGCATGCGCATGGTCCGCTCGGCCTTGGTGGTCATTAGGCGGATCACCGGCGGCTGGATCAGCGGTACCAGCGCCATATAGGAATAGGCTGCGACCGAGATGGGGCCCAGCAGCTGCGGCGCGAGACGCGCCGACACCACGATGGCCATCGGGCCGTCGGCGGCGCCGATGTTGCCAATGGCCGTGGCCGCGCCGAGGTCAAAGCCCAGCATGCGCGCCGCGACCATGGTGATGACAATGCCGATCTGCGCGGCAAAGCCGTAGCAGAGCATGAACGGTCGGCTCAGCAGGGGCCCGAAGTCAATCATGGCGCCGACGGCGACAAAGATCAGCACCGGGAAGAGCTCGTTTTCGATGCCGTTCTTCATGAGGTAAGTCAGCACGCCGTGCTCGCCGACCGCCGATGAGCCGGGGATGTTCGCCAAGATTGCTCCGAAGCCGATGGGCAGCAGCAGCATGGGTTCGTACTGCTTCTTGATGGCCGCCCAGATTAGGGCCAGGCCAATGGCGAACATGGCAAGCTTGCCCCAGGTAAGGCCGATGAAACCTTCTAACAACTCTTCCATGACAGCGGATGCTCCGTTTCTTTCTTAATGGGTAATATGCTTGCTATGGTACTAGTTCAGAGTGGATTTGGTGGCAGTGCCGTTGTTTTTGCCGGTGGCGGCCTTGGCGCCGTCGCCGCTGGGCGCGTTGTCACCGTTGACAGTGTCGTCTTTGGCTTCTTCGCCGGGGCCGATTTCGACGAGTTTGAGCCACGCCGGCGCGTCGTCGTTGGCGGGGTTGAGGGTATTGAGGCGGAAGTGGAGGCCGTGGGACTGGAAGTGGTCCTCGCCCTTGGCGATGGCTTCCTGCATATGTGCCAGGAGGCTCTTGCCGCCTTCGCCGGCGATCATATCCCAGGCGTGTTTGTTGGCGACGAAGATTTCGTGTTGGCCGGCAAAGAGGATGGCCGGTCGGGGCAGTACGTTCACGAGGGTGAGGGCGGCTTGTTGCAGGGAGTGGAGTTGCTGGCGACTCTTGTCCAGCTCAACCTGTTGTTTGTCGATCAGATTATTGATGCGGTCGGTCAGGTCATTGAGCAGGGGGTCGTGCTGAATGGGCAGGTGGTGCGCCTGGGGTTCATCCTTGATGATGGACTCCAGGGTGAGCGTCATTTTGCTGATGGGACGGATGAGGATGTTCTGCAGGCGGTGATGCCCTTTCATGGCAAAGACCATGCCGATACTGACGCAGGTGATGACCAGCCATACGGCGCGGGTGATGGTCTTGAGCATCGTCGCGTTGAGTTCCTTGAGCTGCTGTTCCTGAGCGTTGATGCCGTTGGTAAAGTCCATGTGCAGGGCGTTGCGGGCGGCAAGGACCGCTGTGAGGCGCTGCTGGCGCGGCGCGGGGTTTGGCGCCGTGCCGGGGTCGCGCAATTCGGCGAGGGCTCGGGCGTAGTTGTCGAGGTCCTTGTCGGTATTTTCGTCGCTGAGGAAACTGAGGTCCTGGCGGAACTGCTCGATGTCGTCCTGCAGGGCGTCGCAGATACCCATGGTGGCGGTGGCGGTGGCGGCGGTGTCGGTGGTACTGATGTTTGCCAGCTGCTGCTGACTGATGGCCAGACGGGCCTGGGCCGCGACGAAGTGGCCGAGATTGTCGTGCAGAGTTCTGGCCCGTTTGACCATGACGTGTATTTGGGCGAAGTCGTATATGGCCACCAGACCCGTCAATAGCAACAATATGGTGCTGAAGGACATGAAGGATTGGGGGCTGTTTTTCGTGGCCATGACGATAAAATATTGGGCTAGGGTGAAAGGAGGAAGGCCGTGCCTGACGCGGTTTACTGCGGCACGGCACTTTTTGGGTGCGCCAACGACTCAATATAATGGCGTGAATGGACTCCTGCCATGACACCGGGAAATTGCCTGTGGGCGGATATTCTTTGCGGCGGCGTGGGCTATATTAGGCGTTTTTCTCAGCGTCTTTGCGTACTCAATGCATTCAGTTAACAGGAGATGGCTTCATGGCCGAGCGGACAAAACAGTACGATCCTGCCGTGATCGAGGCAAAATGGCAGGACTATTGGAAACAGCACAAGACCTTCAAGGCGGTGGATTGCGACCGCAGCCGCGAGAAGCTCTACGTTCTTGACATGTTTCCCTATCCGTCTGGCGCCGGTTTGCATGTCGGCCATCCCGAGGGCTATACCGCGTCGGACATCTGGTGCCGTTACAAGCGCATGAAGGGCTACAACGTGCTGCATACCATGGGCTGGGACGCCTTTGGCCTGCCGGCTGAGCAGTACGCGGTCAAGACCGGGACGCATCCGGCGGTGACCACGGCCAAGAATATCACGGTGTTCCGTCGGCAGCTGGAGGCCTTCGGTTTCAGCTTTGACTGGGATCGGGAGATCAACACGACCGACCCGGGCTATTACAAATGGACGCAATGGATTTTCAGCCAGCTGTACAAGCAGGGCTTGGCCTATCAGTCGGAGCAGCCAGTGAACTGGTGCCCGGAACTGGGGACCGTGCTGGCCAATGAAGAAGTCATCAACGGCCGTTCGGAGGTGGGCAATTACCCGGTGATCCGCAAGCCCGTGCGACAGTGGGTGCTCAAAATTACCGAGTACGCCGAGAAGCTTCTGGAAGGCATTGACGGTCTGGACTGGCCCGAGGGCACCAAGGAAATGCAGCGTAACTGGATTGGCAAGTCCACTGGCGCCGAAGTGGACTTCGCAGTCGCCGGCCGGGACGAGCGCATCCGCGTCTATACTACGCGTCCGGATACGCTGTTTGGCGCGACCTACATGGTGCTGGCGCCCGAGCATCCGCTGGTGGCCAAGCTGGTGAGTTCCGAGCGCAAGGACGCGGTCATGGCCTACGTGGAGGCCAGCCGCAGCAAGTCCGACCTGGACCGCACGGAGCTGAACAAGAACAAGAGCGGCGAATTCACTGGCGCCTATGCGATCAATCCGGTCAATGGCCAGCAGATACCCATTTGGATATCGGACTACGTGTTGATCAGCTACGGCACGGGTGCGATCATGGCCGTGCCGGCTCATGACACTCGCGACTTCGAGTTTGCCAGCAAATTTGGCCTGCCGATAGTATGCATTCTCAAGCCGTCGGAGAAGGACTGCGCGGCGGCTGGCGTAGCGCTGGACGATGTCCTCGCGGGTCGTGCCTGCTGGACCGGCGACGGGACGCTTTTCCAATCCGCCAACAGCGAGGTCGCTCTGGATGGGCTGGCGGTAGATGACGCCAAGAAGCGCATCAGTGACTGGCTTGAAGGCAAGGGCATCGGCAAGGCGACGGTGAATTACCGCCTGCGCGACTGGCTGTTTTCGCGTCAGCGTTACTGGGGCGAGCCCTTTCCGCTGGCACACATGGCCGATGGCAGCGTGAAGCTGGTCGATGACAGCCAGTTGCCCGTGCTGTTGCCTGAGATGGACGACTACAAGCCCACGCCGGACGGCGAGCCGCCGCTGGCGCGCGCGAAGGACTGGCTGAACTACCGCGATCCCGCCACCGGCCAGACCGGCAAGCGCGAGACCAATACCATGCCGCAGTGGGCCGGCTCCTGCTGGTACTACCTGCGCTATATCGATCCGCATAACGACCAGGCCGCGTGGGACCCCGAAAAAGAGAAGTACTGGATGCCGGTGGACCTCTACGTCGGCGGCGCTGAGCACGCCGTCCTGCATTTGCTCTACTCGCGCTTCTGGCACAAGGTGCTTTACGATCTCGGCTACGTGAGCCATCCGGAACCATGGAAACGCCTCATTCACCAAGGCATGATCCTCGGCATTTCCTACAAGGACGGCCGCGGCGCACTCGTGCCCAACGACCTCGTCGACAATCGCGACGGCAAGTACTTCCACAAGGAAACCGGCGAAGAACTCACCATGCTGCCGGCGAAAATGTCCAAGTCGCTTAAAAACGTGGTCAATCCCGACGAGATCGTCAAGCGCTACGGCGCTGACAGTTTCCGGCTCTACGAGATGTTCATGGGGCCGCTGCGCGAGGTCAAGCCATGGAATACCGAGGGCGTCGAAGGCGTGTACCGCTTCCTCTTCCGCTTCTGGAAGATGATTATCGACGCCGAACATGGCGGGCTCTGCGCCGAAATCGGCGACGAGCCGATGGACCGCGACGGCGAACGGCTGCTGCACCAGACAATCAAGAAGGTCAGTGAGGACATCGACAATTTGAGCTACAACACGGCCATCAGTCAGCTGATGATCGCGGTCAATGAGTTCGGTCGCGCGCCCAAGCGCAATCGCCGGGCCATGGAGACGATGGTGCTTCTGATCAGCCCGCTGGCGCCGCATATCGCTGAGGAGCTCTGGCAGCGTCTGGGGCATGACACGACGCTGGCGTATGAGCCATGGCCACAGTGTGACGAGGCAAAGCTCAAGGTCGATAGCGTGGAAATCGTGGTGCAGATCAATGGCAAGCCGCGCGTGCGCATGGCCGTGCCCGCTGAAGCCGATCAGGCCGCGATGTGCGAACTGGCGTTAGCCAACGCCGAGGTGCAGGCGCAAATCGCCGGCAAGACGGTCGTTAAGACCATCGCCGTGCCCGGCAGGCTGATCAATGTCGTGGTGAAATAACCCGCGGCTCCCTGCTATATCCCCTTCCTTCGCGAAGGGGATTTTTTTATCCACAGATTACGCAGATTAACGCAGATTTTGGCGTCGTGTCTTGCCGCTGCGCGGCAATTCACGCCGCCGGGTGGAAGGCGCGAAGGCGCGAAGGGGATTTTTTTATCCACAGATTACGCAGATTAACGCAGATTTTGGCGTCGTGTCTTGCCGCTGCGCGGCAATTCACGCCGCCGGGTGGAAGGCGCGAAGGCGCGAAGGGGATTTTTTTATCCGCAGATTACGCAGATTAACGCAGATTTTGGCGTCGTGTCTTGCCGCTGCGCGGCAATTCACGCCGCCGGGTGGAAGGCGCGAAGGCGCGGCGTAGGGGCGGACCTATGTGTCCGCCCTTTTTTTTATCCACAGATTACGCAGATTAACGCAGATTTTGGCGTCGTGTCTTGCCGCTGCGCGGCAATTCACGCCGCCGGGTGGAAGGCTCGAAGACGCGAATTTGTAGGGGCGGGCGTCCAGTGCCTCGCGGCTTGCCGCGAGGGTATTTTTTTCTCACGCGAAGGCGCGAAGGCGCGAAGAAGACTTTTTTATCCGCAGATTACGCAGATTAACGCAGATTTTGGCGTCGTGTCTTGCCGCTGCGCGGCCAAGCCACGCCGCCGGGTGGAAGGCGCGAATGTTTGTGTCTCACGCGAAGGCGCGCAAAAGGGCATGCTATCAGAAAAGTGACCGTCGCTTTCTGATAAATCAATAATTTTCGCCGTTGATGCGTTTGTATGCTGAGACGGGGCTGGAGGCGAGGGCCGCCACACAGAGCCGAGGCAAGAACACAAAAACGAGATTTGGTAGCCATGCAGAAATATCGCACCTTTACCCTAATCGAATTGTTGGTCGTCATTGGCATCATCGCCATCCTGGCGGCGATGCTCATGCCCGCATTGGGCAAGGCCCGCGAAAAGGCCCGCCAGACGGAATGTATGAACCAGCTTAAGCAGATCAGTCTCGGCATTGAGATGTTTAAGAGCGATAACAGAGGCAAGTTTCCACCTTGGATATCCAATCTTTATCCGGATTACATCAATACCAAAAAGGTCTATCAGTGTCCAATGGATAAGGATACAAGTTCAAAATCTGACCCACATCCATACGACAATGATTTGGCAAAGAAATTTTACGAAATTGAGGGAAACAAAGGAGTAGAGCACGATCCCAATGTGGGCACTGAGAAAAATCAAGTCCCTCATGTGAGCTACTTGTATCAGATGAACAATGGCAGCTCGGAGGGCGTTGCGGGTTCGTGGTTCGGGACTTCGGAAGAAGAGTCGCCTACAATCGCTGATTGTAAGGAGTTTCAACTTAGGTACGGCAATCAGGATGCGAAAAAAGCACATCCCGATGATCCTGGCGGCCCTTACGACCCGACAGTCTTTCCTATTGTCAGTTGCTTTTTTCATGTCAAGAAGAACAAAGATGGTATTGAGCATTACGCGCCTGTCCTTCAAATATCTTACTCGGGGAATTTCTTCATGAGCAAGGTGCGTTGGGAATACGGCCAGTGGGTGCCATAATGCCTGCGTGAAGCAGAATTGATCCAAGTGTTTTAGCCCGGGCGAATTGCCCGGGCGTTTTTGTTTGTGTGGAGCGCCTTGCCAGTCGGGCCGGCGTCTTTGGAGGGAAAATGTGACCTGCGGACAAGCGTGGCGTGGACAGCGTGGACAGCGTGGACAGCGTGGACAGAGTGGACAGCGTGGACAGCGTGGACAGAGTGGACAGCGTGGACAGCGTGGACAGCGTGGACAGAGTGGACAGCGTGGACAGAGTGGACAGAGTGGACAGCGTGGACAGAGTGGACAGCGTGTCCATAGTTCCGTGTCTTACAGGGGGAGCCTCGCGCCGATTTTGTGGTGTGTGGGTGTGTTATCTTGTATTGGCTGCTGGCGGTGGTTACATTGATTTCACCTATGTCAAGCACAACCACACCCCAAGCAGCGCAACATTGTCGCATCAGTAACGACCCCGGTGATTTTGGCGCCGATCCGTGGCTCCGGCCCTATCTGGGCGAGATTGCCCGGCGGAGCGATTTTGTGGCCGCGCGGCGGCGGTCGCTCTGTGGTGGTGGGAGCTTATCGGCTGCGGCCGCGTGGCCTGACCGCTACGGCTTGCATCGGGAGGGCGATGGCTGGCGTTTCCGGGAGTGGCTGCCCAATGCCACGGCGGTGGCGCTGGTGGGCGAATTCAATGGCTGGACGGCCACGCCGGCATACCAGCTTCGGCGGGAAGAGAATGGCGACTGGTACGGTGAATTTCCGTTGGGAGCCATGGCGCACCGCGATCAGTATCGCCTGGCGGTGACCTGGCCGGGCGGCGGCGGGGTGCGCATACCGGCGGGTGCGCGGCGGGTAGTCCGTAGCACGAGCGACTTGTCGCGCTCGGACGTCCTTTTCAATGCCCAGCTGTGGTCGCCGGAGGAGCCCTACGCGTGGCGGCACCGTTCGCCGCGCCTGGCATCGCCATTGATATACGAGGCCCATGTGGGCATGGCGCAGGAGAAGGCCGGCATTGGCAGCTTTCAGGAATTTACGGCGGCCATACTGCCGCGCATTGCGGCGGCCGGCTACAACACCGTGCAGCTCATGGCGGTGCAGCAGCATCCGTACTATGGGTCCTTCGGCTACCACGTGGCCAATTTTTTTGCGGTCTGCGATCTTTTTGGGACGCCGGACGAGTTCAAGGAGCTGGTTGATACCGCCCACGGCCTGGGGCTGCGGGTGATCATGGACTTGGTCCATTCGCATGCTGTGCGTAATGAAGGTGAGGGTCTGGGGCGGCAGGACGGCACCCGCTGGCAGTACTTCCACGATGGCCCCCGCGGCGAACATCCCGCCTGGGATTCGCTCTGCTTTGACTACAGCAAGGACGACGTCTGCCGCTTCCTGCTTGGCAACTGTCGCTTCTGGCTGGATGAGTACCACGTCGATGGCTTCCGCTTTGACGGCGTCACCAGCATGCTCTACCGCGATCACGGCCTGGGACGCAGTTTCAGCGGCTACGGTAACTATTTTGATGATAACAGCGATTGGGAGGCCTTCGCCTATCTGGCGCTGGCCAACGAGCTCGTGCACGAAATTCGACCGGACGCGTGGACCATCGCCGAGGATGTCAGCGGCATGCCGGGCCTGGCATCGCCGGTGGAGCAGGGCGGCTGCGGATTTGACTACCGCCTGGCCATGGGCGTCACCGACTACTGGTTCAAGCTCAGCGATCAGCCCGACGAGCATTGGAGCATGAACGGCCTGTGGCATGAGCTGGTCAATCGCCGGCAAGACGAGCGCACCCTCAGCTACCTCGAATGCCACGACCAGGCGCTGGTCGGTGGCCAGAGTTTCATTTTCAAACTCATTGGCAAAGGCATGTTCGACGCCATGCACTGCGGCTCGCAGGACATCAGTGTCGAGCGGGGCTGCGCGCTCCATAAGCTGGCGAGGCTCGCCACCATCGCCAGCGCCGCCCACGGCTACCTCAACTTCATGGGCAACGAATTCGGCCATCCCGAATGGATCGATTTTCCCCGCGATGGCAATGGCTGGTCCTATAACTACGCCCGCCGCCAGTGGCATTTGCGCGATGACCAGTCGCTGCGCTACCACGGCCTAGGCGAATTCGACCGGGCGATGCTGGCCGCATGCGGCCAGCGGCCGGATTTTTTTGCCTGCCGCCCCCAGCTGCTCAAACTGGACGATTTGGCCAAAATCATCGTTTTCGAACGAGCCGGACTGGTCTTCGTCTTCAATTTCCACCCATGGCAGTCCCAGGCAGACTACGGTTTTGTCTGTTTGTCCGGCCACTACCGGCAGGTTCTTGACAGCGACGCGGCGGCCTTTGGCGGTCTCGGGCGATTGCCTGCCGAGCAGTGCCATGTGGCCTGCGCAGTCCGCAATGGTGATTGCCGCGACTACTGGCTGCGCGTTTACGTGCCGTGTCGCGTCGCCATTGTGCTGGAGAGAATCGACGACGGGGAATGACCTGTCTGCCGGCCGACCTAAGCTGGCAGGCGTACCTTCATGCAACATGGCGCCGGATGCGCGCCGGGAGAACAGGACCACATGACAACGAAAGACAAGAATGCCGGCCGCGTCACGCAGTTGCCGGACGACCGGCCCGTTGGCCCGCAGAGCCGTGTCTTCAAGCTGGGCAATGGCCTAGCGCTGCGGGTCGATGTCCTTAAAGCCAATGTGTTTCGCCTGCGTTACAGCGTCAATGGCCGCTGGACGGAGTCGGCGCTGAACCGCTACGGTATTCTCAAGGACGATTTCGCCCCGGCGCCCTTCACCTGCGCGGATGGGGCCGGCGGCGGCACCGCAGTGTTGCGGACCGAAGCCGGTGAGCTCGCCGTGGTTCTCGCCGATGGCCGCGTGAGTTTTCGCGATGCCGGTGGGGCGACGCTGACCACGCAGAGCGACGCGCCGCAGGTCGGCCGTGGCTACACGCTCAGCTTCGATCTGTGCGCTGACGAGCGGCTCTATGGCCTTGGTGACGCCAGTCGCGAGAACATCATGCGCCGCGGCGGCGCTTACGCTCTGTGGGTCGAAAATGTCAAATGCTACATACCCATACCGGTCGTTCTCAGCAGTTGTGGCTGGGGGCTGATGATCAACTCGACCTGGCGCCAGGCGGTCGATGTCGGCAAGACGCACTCGGAACGGCTGCTTTTCACCGCGCCGCAGTCCAATACCGACTACTATCTCTTTGCTGGCGCCGACTACGCCGCGTTGCTGGACACCTACACCGAGCTCAGCGGCCGGCCGGCGTTGCTGCCCATCTGGGCCTATGCGTTGACCTACGTCTGCAATGAACACGTGGATAATTTCCGCATGATGGACGACGCCATGGCCTTCCGCCGCGAGGGCATTCCCTGCGATGTGCTGGGGCTGGAACCCGGCTGGATGAGCAAATACTACGACTACAGCACTGAGAAAGCCTGGGATCCCGGACGCTTTCCCATCCCTAAATGGGCAGCAAAAGGGCCGTCCACGGTTATGGGCGCGCTCGACCGCCAGGACTTCAAACTCAGCCTGTGGCTCTGCACCGACTACGATTTTAGCGTACACGAAGAACAGTGCATAGCCGGCGTGCAACCGCCCCTGCGGCCCGACGAATTGGCGCCGTTGCCCGGTGATGACGACGATTTCGAAAAGGACGAGCACTTCCAACAGCCCAAGGCCGGTGACGCCGGCGCTGGCACGGATGGCGCCGCGGCTCCTGCGGCTTCTGCGGCAGAGTTGGAGCCGTGGATTGAGCATTTAAAGAAGTTCATGGACCAGGGCGCACGGGCGTTCAAGCTGGACGGCTGGCGGCAGGTCCTGGAGCATCCCGAACGCGACTGGGGTAACGGGATGAGCGACGAGCAGATGCACAATCTCTATCCGCTGATTTACGACAAGCAGATGGCTCGCGGCGTGGAAGCTCACACTGGTCGTCGCGCGATGGTGTATTCGGCCAGCGGTTTTGCCGGCGTGCAGCAATTTGTCGCGTCTTGGGCGGGCGATACTGGTGGCGGGCCCAAGCCGCTGCTGTCGATGCTGAACCTGGGTTTTTCCGGTCATTCGAATCACTCCTGCGATATGGACGTCTTCACGCGTGACGGCATTCACTTCGGTTTTCTGCAGACTTGGGCGCAGCTGAATAACTGGGCCTACTGGCGGCAGCCGTGGTTTCTGACGGCTGCGGACAAGGCTATGTTCAAGGACTACGCCCGTCTGCGTTATGCATTGCTGCCGTACCTGTATTCGTCGGCCTACCAGGCTGCGCTGACGGGCTGGCCCGTGATGCGCGCCATGGCCATGGTCTGCCCCGACGATCCCGGGGTGGACGAAGCCCGCACCCAGTACATGCTCGGGGATTTCTTTCTGGTCACGGCTTTTGCCGAGGAGGTGGTTCTGCCTGCCGGGCTGTGGGTGGACTTCTGGACCGGCGAGACGCTGCGCGGACCGCAGCGACTGCCCGCGCGGCACCCCGATAATCGCGGCGGTTGCCTCTATGTCAAAGCCGGCGCGATCATCCCGACCTGGCCCGTGCAGCAGTCGGTCAACCAGGGTTGGCATGAGGATCTCGGCCTGATGGTCTTCCCCGGCGAGGGCGAGTCGGCCTTCACGCTTTACGAAGACGACGGCCAAAGCACCGATTACCGCCAGGGCCATTTCGCGCAAACGCGTTTCAGCTGCAATGGCCGCGCCGATGGCGCGGAGATCGCTATCGCCAGCCGCCAGGGCAAATTCGCCGGCATGGCGGCGGAACGCACGCTCACCCTGCGGGTGCGCTGTCCGCGCCGGCCCGGGCGTATTTGTGTCGATAGCGCCGTCGTTACCCGCTGGCAGTGGGACGTAGATAAGCGCGACGCAGTCGTGGTTATCGCTGGCCAGGCAAGTGACGCGCATCGCGTCGTCGTCGACTGGGGGTGAGAGGCGGTCCATGAGGGGCACGCAACTCGCGGGGCACTTGCCTGGACGAATGCGGCGCCTCAGGCGCCGCCACCAGGACTTTTGAATAGGGCGGACACCTGCGGCCGCCCCTGCCCGGCGGGGCGGGGGTGGGATGAATGCCGCCGGGACGGCGGCGGTCCATAAAATGCTTTTGTTTTCAGCGCCAAAGGCGCGCCCTAAGACAGCCCAGGGCGCGCCGCCCTGGGTAGAGCCTCCACCCCAAAAGAGCCCTGTAAGGGCGACCTAAAAAACTCTGCGGATGGGCAAGGTACATAGCGGGGAAAACGCTGTGAGGTTCCATTGCCTCTTTGGCCCCGGTCAGCTTCGCCGACCGGGGCCAAAGAGGCCGAGGAACACGACCTGGGTTGGCGCCTTACCCAGGGCGGCGCGCGCTTTCAGCGCTGCTTGCCCTGGGCTATCATGTTTCGCGCTTTCAGCGCTTCTGCCGCTTCGCGGCGATGAAATGCCACGATGACATAAGTTTTTTGCAGAAGCAACAAGCACCATAAAGTTTATGTGAAGGTCCCTGATCCAGTCGTCTCCAAGGATCAGCAATAATCAATGACTGACCGATTTCTATTGCCTAGCGCATTCCCGTGCCGGGCGATGCCGGATGGCCGTCGTGGCATTATGTTATGTCTTTTCCCCAAGGTCGTTGACGTGCGACCTCTGCGGATAAATCTTCAGTTATAGCCCAAGGACGGACCTAAGCATGAGTGCATCGGAGTATGTGAGTACGCGCGGCGGTGTCGCGAGAGTGAATTTTGCTGACGCGGTGATGATGGGCCTGGCTGATGACGGCGGACTGTTGTTGCCGGCGGCGATTCCCGATATGCGCGCGCAGCTGGCCAGCTGGCGTTCGCTCAGCTACAGCGACCTGGCCTACGCGGTAATGAGTCCCTTCGTGGGCGACGCCATTCCCGCAGCGGCGCTGAAAGACATCATTTGCCGGAGTTACGCGACTTTTGCCACGCCGGCGGTGGTGCCAGTGCGGCGCTGTGGCCGCGTGCATATCGCCGAGCTATTTCACGGACCGACGCTGGCGTTCAAGGACGTTGCCCTGCAGTTCCTCGGCAATGTCTTTGAGCATCTGCTGACGCAGCGCGGCGGCAAGCTCAATATTCTCGGCGCCACCAGCGGCGACACCGGCAGTGCGGCCATCCACGGCGTGCGCGGCAAAGCCGGCGTGGACATCTTCATCATGTTCCCCGATGGCCGCGTCAGCCCGTTGCAGGAACGGCAGATGACGACCGTGCCGGACGCCAATGTCCACTGCATCGCCATCAAAGGCACCTTTGATGACGGTCAGCGCGTGCTGAAAGAGGTCTTCAACGACCTCGGTTTCAAGCGCGACTATCAGCTGGGCGCGGTCAATTCGGTGAACTGGGCGCGGGTGCTGGCGCAGGTCGTCTATTATTTCTGGTCGGCTTTCCGGGTGCAGGAAGCCACGGGCGCGGCGACGGTGCAGGTGTCGGTGCCTACTGGCAATTTCGGCGACATCTTTGCTGGCTACATCGCCGTGCGCATGGGCGCGCCCATCCGCCGGCTGGTGCTGGCCACCAATGAAAATGACATCCTCAGCCGTTTTTTCCGTAGTGGCGAGTACAGCCAGGGCGCGGTCTGCCCGACGCTCAGTCCCAGCATGGACATACAGGTCGCCAGTAATTTCGAACGCTATCTCTATTATCGCGTTGGCGAAAACAGCGATAGGGTGCGCGAGCTCATGGCGGCCTTTGCCCGGGACAAGAAGATCGTCATCACGGACGGCGGCGACTCGCTTTTTGCTGCCGGTCGCGGCGACACGGCCATGACCATCGAGACCATCCGGCGCTACTATGCCGCGGAGAAATACATCCTTGATCCGCATACGGCCGTGGGCGTGGCCGTCGCCGAGCAGTATCTCGGCGATGACGCGCCAATGATCTGTCTGGCGACCGCCCATCCCGCCAAATTCTCCGCGGCGATTGAGCAGGCGCTGGGCAGCGATCTGGCCAAGCACCCGGCGTTGGAGGCCCTGAAGGACCTGCCCGTGCGGCGAGTGCTGCTCGAACCCGATAAACGCGTCATCGAGGACTACGTCAAAGCCACGGTGTAAAAATCAGTTTTTCCCGCAGATGTCGCAGAATGACGCAGATTGCTTTTGTGGTGGCCTGCCTTGCCGGAGCGCGGTAAGGCATGTCGCCGGTTGAAAGACGCGAAGGTTGTTTTTCACACGCAAGGAGGCCGTCGTCATGAAGGACCGCGATCGCAATCGCTGGCTGCATGAGCAGCTGGTCGGCTGGGAACGGGAGGGTATTGTGCAGAGCGACCAGGCGGCGGCTCTGCGGGGCCGCTATCCGCTTGGCGCGGACGACAGCCGTTTCGGGGTGATGCTGTTTGGCGGCATCGGTGCCGTGGTGGTTGGCCTCGGCGTCATTCTGATGTTTGCCTACAACTGGTCGGAGATGACGAAGATCAGCAAGCTGGTCGTGATTTTCGGTGCGTTGCTGGCGGCACACAGCACGGGCTACCTGCTGCGCTACCGGTGGTTGCGGCCAATCTTGGGCGATGTGTTCGGTCTGCTCGGGACGATGTTCTTTGGTGCGGCGATTTTTTTAATTGCACAGATTTATCACATATCGTCGCATTATCCCAACGCCTTTTGGTACTGGGGACTGGGGGCGATGGCAATGGCCTGGGCTGTGCCGTCGCTGGCGCAGGGCCTGCTGGCCAATGCGGTGCTGACCATCTGGGCCGGAATGGAACTCTGTGGTTTTCATGAGCCGATGCTGTTGCGGCCCCTGGCCGTGATGATCGCGTCGGGGGCGTTGGCCTGGTATCTGCGTTCGGAAGTCCTCACGCTGGTTTCCGGCGTCAGTGCTTATTTCATCTTCTGCTTTTTCGGCACCCATTTTGCCGGCGAGCTCTTTCCTTACGCTGTTCTGCTCACAGGCGGGCTTTATGCAGCCAAAGCCGAAGGGCTGGCGCTGCATGGCAACGCGGTTTTTCCGGCCGCCGGGCCGGTACTCAGCAAGCTGGCTGTCGCCGGCATGCTCTTTGCGAGCTTCCTGCTGGGCTTCGACGTTTTTCATGAGAAACACGTTTATCTGAACCTGCGTGATTGGGGAGGCACGGCTGAATATGTCTGGTGGGCCCTGGCTGTGGTTTCATTGGTGGCGTTGCTGGGCGTTATGGCCTGGGGCCAACGCCGTGGTCGTGGCAGCTGGCGGCGACTGTTATGGCCCTTGTTGGCCGTGTTGGCGGCCACGACAAGCCTGCTCATCGGTCGTTTAGACCTGGGTGGTGACGGTGTGGCGACGGCAAAGTCCCTGGTATTTCATGCCCTCTACGTCATGCCCGTGCTATTGGTCCTCTGGACGTCCTGCGACAACGGCGATGCTCGGCAGGTCCTCATCTTCGCTGCGCTGCTGGCGGTGTGGATATTTGCTCGCTACTGCGACTGGTTCGAGAGCCTCTTCACTCGCGGGGTGGCTTTTGTACTCTTCGGCGCGCTGCTGTTTTGTCTGTCCATCCGCTACCAACGCCGCCGAAAGGCGTTGGCTGCAGGAGGAGGGCTGGAGCATGCGTAATATAATTGTTGCAGCACTTATTCTGGCGCAGGTCGCCCTGTTGTTGGTGATGGCCATCGGCCGGGAGACGATTGTCCGCCATGGTGAACGCGTGTGGCTGAGAACGAGTCCGGTGGACCCGCGCGATATATTTCGTGGCGACTATGTCCGCCTCAATTATGACATCAGTAGACTTCCCAAGGCGTTGTGGGGCGACGCGGTGGCCACGTCGGTTCAGGACAAGGCCAATCGCACCCGCTACTTGCGCGAAAAGACGCTGTATGTGAGCTTGGAACGCGGCCCGAAGGACGTGGCCACAGCGATCAAGGCGGATCTGACGCCGCCAGCGCGCGGACTCTTCATCCGCGGCGCGTTCCAGCCTGGCCGTGGGTGGCGTTTGGGGGACAAGGTGCCGACTTTCCTGAATGACCTCCGCTATGGTATTGAGTCCTATTTTGTCGAGCAGGGGAGCGGTCTGGAACTGGAACGTGGCCGTCCGGAAGGAATCAATGGGACCTTGCGCGTGCCGCTGGATATCGAAGTGGCCATCAGCAAACGCGGTGAGGCGGTGATCCTGCGGCATCGCTGGGCCGAAGCATTGGTGATAGGACATGAGATGTCAACGGTCAAGGCAGCTGGCGAGAACAGCGAATACCGACTGCTGTCATTGCAGGTCTATCGTTCGCCGGCTGCTGACGAGACGGCGTTGCTGCTGCCCGATGACCTCCGGACACTCTCGCTCGCTTGCGGCCAGCAGCGCATCGCGATCTGTCCAGACGCGGGTAAAGATGCCGCAGAACGGCCGTTCACCCAAGATGACGTGCGCGTTATTCCGCCTCTGCAGGAGTACAAGGACATCGTAAAAATCCCCGTGGCGCGTTACCATAGCGGCCAGTGGCTCAGCGCCGACGGCAGCCGCGTGCTTGGCCATAGCGAGCACGAATGGCAGATCGCCATTGTCTATGATCCGCCCGCCGTGCCACTTGGACTGCCCGCCGAGCTGCTGCCCGGGCTGTATCGGCGACGGCTGCTCAGCGATAACGCATGGTGGATAGACCTCGACGCCAACTAAAGTACGCCGGGCGGTTTTTTTATCCGCAGATTGCGTAGATTGGCGCAGAATATGGCGGCCAGCCACGCCGCCGGGTGGAAGGCGCGAATGCTTTTTCCTCACGCGAAGGCGCGAAGGCGCGAAGAAGAATGGCGGCCTTCCTTGCCGCTGCGCGGCCAGCCACGCCGCCGGTAAAAAGTCGCGAGAGACGGCAGGGGGAGCGGCTAAAATAAGTAGCCGCACGGCATGCCGTGCGGCTACGAGGAGCGCTATGCGAGAACTGTGCGGTTACGGAGCCGTTTATGGCACGGTGCTGGTTGGGTTGAGGATGACCTTTTTGCTCAGGCCTAGGAGGCGGACCATTTCGACATGGCCGTCAACGAAGAGGACATTGACTTGTTCGTTGTGCGACCAGTCAATGCGCTTGCCAACGGTGGTGATAATTGGATCAAGGACGCCTAGGGAGTAGGCCAGGACGTGGAAGCCTTCGGATGCCACCATGCACAGGGTGGGGGAAGGAATATTTGACAGGTGGTACTTGCGGTTGTTGGTGTAGCCGAACATGGGCTCACTATGAATGACGCTGCTGCCGTAGGTGGTTAGCTCGGTGTGGCCGTCGAAATTTTTGAAGTTCCAGAAGTCGTAGGTTTTGGGTGTTGGGTCGCTGGGGCAGATGAAGCTTTTGTAATTGCCGCCGATGTAATCCCAGAACAGCACCTGTGGTGGCTTGTTGAGGGTGTTTGAGCCGGTGAAGCCACCGGCCCAGTCAGCGGGGAGTGAAAAGCATGATGGCATGTGACCATCGGCGTCATCGACATACATGGTGAAGGCGGTGCCGATCTGCTTAAAGTTGCTGGTGCAGGAGATGGCCCGGGCCTTTTCCCGCGCTTTGGCCAGTGCCGGCAGGAGCATGGCTGCAAGGATAGCGATAATCGCAATGACGACCAGGAGTTCAATCAAGGTGAACAGGTTTCTGCTTTTCATTTGCGCCTCGCTTGTTTGAGAATTGGATGTCATGGAAGCCATGCAAACACGTGACGCCATAATTATACAAAAAGGCGTGAGAAAAACAAGGGGCGGGCGAAAATTGGGGGCACGGGAAAAATAAATAGCCGCACAGCATGCCGTGCGGCTACGAGGTGGTGGCGGTTTATGGCGGTTGGGGGGAGGTCGGGTGGCTGAAGCGGCTTATGGCACGGAATTGGTGGGGTGGAGGATGACCTTTTTGCTGATGCCGAGGAGGCGGACCATTTCCACATGGCCGTCAACGAAGAGCACATTGACCTGCTCGTTGTGCGACCAGTCGATGCGCTTGCCGGTGGTGGTGGCTATGGGGTCTAGGACGCCGAGGGTGTAGGCGCCGACGTGGAAGCCCTCGGAAGCCACCATGCACAGGGTTGGCGACGGGGTGCTGGACAGGTGGTATTTGCGGTTGTTGGTCCAGGCAAACATCGGTTCGTTATGGATGACGCTGCTGCCGTTGGTGCTTAATTCGGTGTGGCCGTCAAAATTGCGGAATTCCCAAAAGTCGTAGGTTTTGGGTGTGGGGTCGCTGGGGCAGATAAAGCTCTTGTAGTTGCCGCCGATATAGTCCCAGAACAGGATTTGCGGTGGTTTGTTCATTGACGGCGAGCCGGTGCGGGGCGCGCCGGCCCAGTCGTTGGGCATGGCGAAGCATGATGGCATACTGCCGTCGGCGTCATCGACATACATGGTGAAGGCGGTGCCGATCTGCTTGAAGTTGCTGGTGCAGGAGATGGCCCGGGCCTTTTCGCGCGCTTTGGCCAGTGCGGGGAGGAGCATCGCTGCAAGGATAGCGATAATGGCAATCACGACCAGGAGCTCAATCAAGGTGAAATACACGGTTTTTTTCATCTGTGCCTCAATATGGGTGTTTCGTGGTGGGACGGATGGGGTGGATACGAGGTTGTATAAGTATACGAAAAAACATCGGGGAAAACAAGAGTAAATAGCGAAAAACTGTCAGAATTCTGCAATCTTGGCGCTGGCATGCGAGTTGTGCGGCGTTTTTGGGTGAGGGAATAGTGCCGCGCCAGAGCAGACGCTCGTTGCCGGGGCTGGTTTTTCGAGGACGCGTCGCGGTCGGCCGGTTAGATCAGCGCAGGTGCTCGAGTCGCGACTCGCCTTTTGGGGGGATGACGCAGCGCCAGAGTTGCCAGTTACCGGGCCACTGTTTTTCGAGGAATAGCCATGGCCGGCCATTGGCATGGAGGTCTGCTAGCAGCGAGTGGGCGAGGGGGTAGAAATAACCGTCGGGGGGCGGCACGAGAATGTGTAGCTGTTCGTCTTTGGCCTGGTCGAGGAAAGCTTGTTCCTGGTAATCCAGGCGGGCGATGAAGCGTTTTTCGGCGGGGTCCGAATAGAGCGCCGGTAGTCGCAGGCCGTAGAGGGCGGTGCGTGAGTCGGGCCAGAACTGATCAATGTAGGCGAGGATCTCTTCGCGCGCTGGCGCGCTGTCGGCGCGCGTGTCTGGTGGGAATGCCTGCTTGCTGTGGATGGCATAGACGGCGCAGCAGGCCGCCGCCATGATGGCGCAGCCGCGCGGCACGCGGTGTCCGAAGCCGGCGATGGCTACCAACGTGAAGACCGCCAGCGCCGCGACGGCGCTCAATGGCAGCAATGATGCCGGGTTCGCGCCGAGCGCCGCCGAGATCACGCTGGCCGCCGGTAGGATGAACAGCGTCGGCAATAGACAACGGGCGATGACCCGCAGGTCGGATTTTAGCACGAGTATGAGCATGGGCGCCAGGCAGAAGAGCAGGAGTGGAATGGCGCTGTCAAGGTGTTGTTGGAGTTGCTCGGGGCGGACATTGTCCGCCCGCAGCCAGAGATCGCGCAGGCCGAAGAGCATGTCGTCCATTACCAGCCAGTTCCAGAGGAGCCACAGGGCGATGCAGTAGAGGATGGGCGCCCAGAGCAATGGGGCGATGCCGTCGCGTGCGCTGCTGTCCATGGACGTCGTACTGCGGCGCTGCTCGGCGCTGAGGACGGCGACGACGACCAGGCCGGTGATGAGTGGCCCGGGTCCGCAGAAGGCCAGGAAGCCGCCGTTGACGCCGGCGAGGACGAGGTCGCGCAGGCCTTTGTTGGCGTGCCAGCAGACGAGGTGGAAGAACATTGCGGCGAAAGGCACGGCGGCGATCCAGCCGGGATCAAGGGTGAGGGCGGCGTTGCGCAGCTGGGGGAGGGCAAAGAGCAGCAGCGGCGGGATGAGTGCTGTGAACCAGCTGTGCTGATAGTAGGCCGCGCGGACGAAGTAGCAGAGGGTCCAGGCTAGTACGATGGCCTGCAGGAGTCGGACGCCGTCAAGACGGGCGAAGCTGCCGATGACCGTGCTGATGAGCAGGGCCAAGCTGGGCAGTACGGGGTAGTCGATGCTGCCGATGAGGGCCTGGCGGCCCCAGTTGTTGCTGGCCAGCAGGGCGTCGACGATGCTCTGGTGCACGGTCAGTGCCGTTGATGGCCGCATGGGCAGGTGATAGATGACGAGCGCAAAGACGGCAAAGAGCGCCAGAGCGGCTTTGCTGTTCAGCTGTTGCGGGGTGCTTTGTGGTGAATCCATGGCGGTGTTTTCCGGCGCGGGCCTGGCGTCAGGTGACGCTGGTGTTGGCGAAGTGCTTGGTTTTTTCCCAATGGTGCGGTTTGGTGATGAGCTGTAGGAAGCCCTTCCAGGCGCCGAGGCTCATCATCAGCCAGTACGCCGGCATGATCAGGCCGTATTTGGCCAGATGGCCGACATTTTGCCGGACGCAGGCGATGGCGCTGGTGTAGGCGAAAATGAAATTGCCCGCGAAGAGGCAGAACGCGCCCATGGCGAAGACCAGTGGCGGGAAATACTGGTCGATGCCGGCTGGGCGCACAAAGAGCCACAGGATGGTCATCAACCAGTAGAAGGGATTGATGAGCTGGCTGACGAAGGTGCCGCCGATGAGCAGGTGGAACTGCACGCTGTTCCAGAAGCCCAGTTTGCGATGCAGGCCGACGAAGTCCCGCGTGTGGATCAGGTAGGTTTGGATGTAGCCCTTGACCCAGCGCGAGCGTTGCTTGACCCAGAAGGGCAGGCTCGGGCAGGCCTGCTCCCAGGTCTTGGAGTCCAGCACACGAGTGCGCCAACCGGCGGTGAAGAGGCGCAAGCCGAGATCGCAGTCTTCGGTGACATTGAATTCGTCCCAGCCGCCGACTTGGCGGAGTACGCTCATGCGGAAGTGGTTGGAGGTGCCACCGAGGGGAATGGGCGCCTGCAGGCAGTCCAGCCCGGGCAGACAGAGACCGAACCAGGTCGCGTATTCGGCGGTGAAACAGCGGGTTAGCAGATTCCAGTCCCAGTTGTAATAGGCCAGTTTGGCCTGGATGCAGGCGACATTCGGTGGGCAGCGCGAAAAGGCGACGACGGCCTTCTTGAGCTGGTCTTTCTCGGGCTGGTCTTCGGCGTCGTAGATGACCAGATAGTCGGCTTCGCCGGTTTCGATGGCGACATTGCAGGCTTTGGGCTTGGTGCGCGGGTAGGATTTGGGGATGGGCGTGATGACGAAGGGCGGCTGCAGGTTCATGCTTTTGGCGACGGGCATGGTCTCGTCGTCGTCTTCTTCGATGAGCAGGCGAATTTCGAGGCGGTCCTTCGGGTAGTCGAGCTTGCTGAGGGATTCGATGAGGCCGGGGAGGACTTCCGCTTCGTGGTACATGGGCAGGATGACCATGTAGCGCGGCCACTGTTTGCCGTTGGGCGGTTGCGCCATCTCATCCGGGCTGACCTGGATGTCTCGGGGCTTGCGCAGGGCCAAGTCGATGATCAGCATGCGATAGAGCGTCGACGCCAGGTAGAACACGGTCAGCGCGGTGTTGATGACCAGCAGTTCGTGGTGGATGGCGGTGAAGCCCCAGGCGATGAGCAGGACGATAGCGCCGGCAAGCGCCCATTTCTGCCAGCGGCAGAGGGTGAGTGTGGCTTGGGGAAAACCGCGCGGGCCGAGGGGATCGGTGCTGATGTGGGTGGTGAGATCGCAGATTTTGTCTGGCATGGCTGGTCGCTTAGGGTTGGCCGGGCTGGCGGTCGTCGTCGGCACTGGCGTGGTAGGTGAAGATGGCCGGATAATGTCGCTGCAGCGCATGCGCGCAGGTCATGCTGAGCCACTGTCGGGCTGCGTCGTGCGGCGTCGGCAGGTCAAGGCCAGCGTGCTGGTACCAGGTGGCGGAGTCGACCTGGTTCAGCCGCTGGCGCGAATAGAGATCGGCGACGGCTACGCCTAGCGACAGCCCGAGCTCCTTGGTGAGCAGCGCGGCGTTGCGGCCGATGCCGGAGGGCAGGCCGGGCAATTCGGGCAGTGCGACCAGGATGGGGTCAATGCCGGCAGCCTGGCAGGCCTGCGCCAGAAACAGCAGCGTTTGGCACCAATCAGCTGGCGTCTGGCCGGCACGCAGTGGTGCGGCGCCGACGCTGAGGAGGGCGAAATCCGGCCGGCTGGCGATGAGTTGCGGTAGGGCGCTGATGGCGGCCAGCATGGGTGACGATCCCGTGCGTGGCGCCGCGTTGACCCGGCTGCAGCTCAGTGGTCTCGGGCCGCCGAGCATGGCAGCCAGATCTTGTTCGGGCAATACCGTGGCAGCGTAGGAGTTGGTGTCGGCGATAAGGTCGTCCAAGATGGCCAGGCGCAGGGGCTGGGCCGGCCAGTGACGCAGGGTGAGGCGGCCATCGCCGGGTGGCGGCAGGGCATCGCAGACCATCATCGCGCGCGTGTTTTGGCGGGTGTACAGGGCGTTGCCTTGTGCGACCAGCGGCAGCATGGCGTCCAGCGGGTGGATCAGGCGTAGGGGCAGGGCGGGGAAGAGGTCTTCGCCGGCGAGCGTGCAGCGGATGGTCAGGCTGCGGCTCTCGGCCAGCAAGGTGATGGCGGCGCGACAGTGGTCCTTGCCGGTAAGCGGTAGCGGGTCGCTCTGTAGGACTGTGCCGTCGGCAGAACGTTGTTCGCAGAGCAGGCGGGCGTTTTCGCGCAGTGCTGGGGGAAGGGACTCGGGCCAAGTCACGCGGATGGCCAGCGGCAGAGCCTGGTGCCGGGCTAGCACGGCTGGGAGATCGCTGAAGGACATGCGGCCGTCATGGATCATGCCGGGCAGCCAGAGTGCGAAGGCGGGGATGGTCAGTGTTTGTTCGCCGGTGGTGATGCGGAAGCCGGGGATGCATTCAGCTGCGCTGAATAGCTGGCCGTTGCTGCTGCTGCAGGTGATGGCCTGGCCGTTCAGGTCTAGCCACTGCGGGGCACTTTGCGCTGGAGTATCGCCCGTTGGGGTAGCGTAGTGGGCGACGCGCCGGTCGGTTTGGAGAAAATGGCCGACGTCCGCCAGCTGGAGCAGGGCGGAGGCGTTGCGCTCGGGTTGGTCGGCGAATTCGATGCCCCAGAAGTCTGGTTGTGGGGCGGGTACGAGCCCGGCAGGGGCTGCGCCTGGGCCGTCTTCGCCGGCGGGTCGCACCAGGCAACGGGGAATGATTTCGCCCTGGCGTTGTATGGCGAGCAGCTGCAGGCTGTAGATGCCGGGCTTGAGGGTGATGGCTGGTCCGAAGGCGCCGCCGCCGGGGCGTTTGGCCTCAGAGCTCCAGTCAGCAACGGGCTTGCCATCGAGGAGCACGACCCACGCGGTGTGATTCTGGTCGGCGCCAAAGGCCAGCGTGCGTTCATCGGGGACGATCATGCGCGCGTCCCAGCGGAGCATCGCGTTGGCCAGGCGTTGCGTGTCGGGCGGCTGTTGCCAGGTGTCGCGGTCGGGAATGGCGCCAAGGGCTGGTACGGCTACCACAAAGACCGGGCGCTTTTTTTCCGGCGTATTGAAGAGCCGAAGCATTTCGGCGGCGGAGTGGGCTCGCGTGGTCAGCGGCCTAATGCTGCGTTCGAGGGCGACGACGCGGGCGCTGTCGCCCAGAAAGGGTGTGGTGCCTTCGTGGGGCTCGGCATGGAGATAGACGCTGATGCTGGGCGTCGGTGGTGCCTCGGCGTCGTCGCGCTGGCGGTTGATGCCGCGGCAGTACAGGGCCACGCCGGCCAGGCGACCACCGACCAGCACTGGCGATGCCGGTATGTCGCTGCCATCATCGGCGACCGCACTGACGTGCAGGATATCGGGGGGGAGTTCGAGGGGCACTGGCACGAAAAGCGATGGGTGCCGGCGGGGCTGGACGCTGACGCGCAGGCGCAGGGGCGCGGTCGCGATCTTCCAGGTAACAGCGGGCGCCGGCGGCGCCGCGGTGGCGTCGTCGGCAATGCTGGCGGTGGGGACCAGCAGAAGCATGAGAATGAAGAGGTATTTAAGTATGGTCACGGGTGATTTCTCCGTGGCTAGTTTGGACAACTTTGCCATGGCGGCGGCATTTTCGCCAATGGCCGGGCTGCGCGGGGCGTTACTTTTTCTGTCAAGAGAGCCTGATCTGCGGGCGTTCTGGTGCGGACGCTCCATCGCCGCGCACGGCTCTCAAACGCCTGGAATCATGGGTAAATTGGACTAAGGGAGTAAGAGATGAAGAAACTTCTGCTGGCGATGGCGGTTGCGGCATTGTTGGTCACGGGCTGCGGCCAGTCTGAGAAAAAGAACGCCGATGGCGCGGCGCCGGCGGTACTGACCTTTTGGCATATCATGAATTACGCCGGCCCGCGGGAGATACTGGCAGCTGCGGCGCGGCGTTTTGAGGCTGATCATCCTGGTTTTCGGGTGGACATACAGAGTTTTGAGAATGACGCTTACAAGACCAAATTGGCTGTCGAGATGGCCAGCGGCAATCCCCCGGACATACTCTTTACCTGGGGTGGTGGACCGCTGGCCGATTACGCGAAAGCCGGGAAGGTGCTTGACCTCACGGCCGTCGTGTCTGAGAACGGCTGGCGCGAGCGTTTTATTGACCAGGCGCTGGCCCTCTGCAGCAGCGATGGGCGGGTCTATGCGCTGCCCCTGGACTTATCGGTCGTGCTGTTGTGGTGCAACCGCGAGCTCTTCGCGACGCATGGGCTGGAGTATCCGGAGGACGTTCAGGACATGCTGACGCTGGGCGCGGCTTTCCGCGCTAAGGGCGTTGACGCCTGCGCTCTCGGCAATATGAAACAGTGGCCCGGCGCCTTTTACTACGCCTATTTGGCGAACCGCTGTGGCGGCACCGATCTGTTCATGGCCGCCGCGCAGGACCGCGCGCGTTTTGCGGACCCGGCATTTGTGCGCGCCGGCGAGCTACTCAAGCAGCTGATTGGCGCCGGCGTTTTTCCGGTGGGTTTCAATGGGCTGGACGACGGGCCGGCGCGGGCGCGTTTCTTGCGCGAGAAGTCTGCGATGCTGCTTATGGGCAGTTGGGTGGTCGCCCGGATCATGGACGAACAACCGGAGTTCTTGAACAAGCTTGAAGCGCGGCCCTTTCCGCGGGTGGCCGGCGGTGCGGGCGCTGACGACGTCGTGCTTGGCGGCGTCAACTGCGGCTTCGCGGTGTCGTCGTCTTGCCGGTACCCTGAAGAGGCCATGGCTTTATTGCGTTACTTGACGGATGAGCAGGTGGTCGACGCCTGGTGTCGCATCGGGCGCATCCCGGCCCTGAAGACGACGGCGGCCCAGGAAGAGGCGTTGCCGGGGCCGACGCGGCAGGCGCTGAAAATGCTTGCCGGCGCGTCGTCGTTGCAGCCCTATTACGACCAGTATTTGACGCCGCGCCTGGCGGTCGTCCACAAGAACAGCACGCAGAATCTTTTTGCCGGTACGATGTCCGCGGCGGAGGCCGCGCAGGCCATGGCGGCAGAGGGCCGGTGACGGGCGGTTACACCGCGCTTCAGCGGCAAATAAAAACGCCTTGCCGATGGTTGTCGGCAAGGCGTTTTTGGTATTGGCATCTCCAAGGGGAGTCGAACCCCTGTTGCCGGGATGAAAACCCGGTGTCCTAGGCCACTAGACGATGGAGACCTAAATCTCTTGTTGAGGAAAGCTTGGCATCTCCAAGGGGAGTCGAACCCCTGTTGCCGGGATGAGAACCCGGTGTCCTAGGCCACTAGACGATGGAGACTCGATTCATTCCTTGTTAATGCGACCTTTAAATTACTGCCAAAGGCCCAATCTGCAAGTCGATTTTCGGAAATTTTGTGTTTATTCGGCAATCGGTCACTCATTGATAACCAAAACTGTGGTGCCTCTACGAGGCACTGCCTGTTGGCAGGCTGCGTCCCCAGGCTAAAGCCTGGGGTTAAGCATAGTTAAGCGCCTACGGCGCAAAAACATAGCCGTTGAATGATGGTGGTTTTTGCCCCGGGCCGGACGGATCACGGCGCCAGATCGGCCAAGTTCGGCCCGGAGGGCCGTACCATGAATAGCCCCGGGTGAGGCGCCCGGAGGGCGCCGCAACCCGGGGTATGATAACAAGTTAGAATTGCGCCCGGAGGGCGCCACATTGGCTTGACAAGTCACGTCTCATCGCGCCAGAGTGAGGCAGTCGGCCGACATTGTCAATGACTGACCAATCACGTTTATTCGCGGGGGACTTGTCCGGTTAGACTGGCGTAAATGACGGCAGTGTCATTCTTTGATGAGGATATGGAAAAAGGGCAGGTCGATGCCGGCCTGGATGAGCAGGCAGGCGCTGGTGACGGCGATGCCGGCGATAAGGACGCCGACGACGTTGGCGAGCATGAACTGGCGGCTGTTCATGCCGAGGGTGAAGGCGCCGGCGGCGCCGGTGTAGGCGCCCGTCAGGGGCAGCGGTATGCCGATGAACAGCGCCAGGCCCCAGAAGCCGTATTTCTCGACCTGGGGTTTGAGTTTTTTGCGGGCGCGTTCCAGGTAGCGCACGATCAGCCGTTCGCAGATGGGCAGCCGGCGAAAGAGATTCAACATGGGATTGAGCAGGAAGAAGACACCCCAGCCAATGAGGATGTTCGCGATGACGCAGATGGTCGCCACTAGTGGCCAGGGCAAACCGGCAGATACCCATTCGCCGCCGAAAATGCCTACCGGGATTGACGCGCGCAACTCCAGACCCGGAATCAGGGTCACGAGGAAGAGGATGACGATGGTTCTGAACATGGAAAAGGGGGGCCTTTCGGGCTGTGGTCGGAGGGGGTGGGGAGTGTGGCGCCCTCCGGGCGCAATTCTAAGTTATTGTCATACCCCGGGTTGCGGCGCCCTCCGGGCGCCTCACCCGGGGTTATGCATGGTGCGGCCCTCCGGGCCGAATTTGGCTGATCGGCTGGTGCGTCTTTCTTGTTTTCGCGGGCGGATCGGTCTGGTCTTCTTTCGTTTTGTTTTTCGCGGACTGATCGGACGGATCGGACGGATCGGACCGATCAGGTTGTCGGATCAGTCGGATCGGTCCGATCCGTCTGATTAGTCAGGTGAGTCAGTTCAGTCAGGTGAGTCAGGTGAGTCAGGTGAGTCAGGTCAGTCAGGTCAAATTGGCCCAGCGGAGGAGTTGTGGCCAGGTCATGGTGAGGATGTCGTCGGGGATGGTGTCCGGCAGGGGATTACCGGGGTTGAGCACGAGTACCGCCGGGAAATTGCCGGCGCGGGCGGCTTGCAGGCCGATGCCGGAGTCTTCAAAGATCAGGCAGCGCGCGGGGTCGACGCCGAGGCGTTGTGCCGCGAGGAAGAACATTTGCGGGTTGGGTTTGCGTTCGCGGACGTCTTCGATAGTGACGATGGCGTCAAAGCTCTCCAGGAGGCCGATTTCCTGCAGTGCTTGGTGAACGAAGGGCCGGGGTGAGTTGCTCGCCACGGCCAGGCGTTTGTGGCCGACGTAGCGGCGCACGAACTCACAAGCGCCGGGAAAGGGCTCGGCCTTGAAAATCGCCATGGTGCACTCTGCTTTGCGGGCGGCGACTTGTTGTGGAGTGATGTGGCTGAAGCCCATGCGCGTGATGATTTTGGTGGCCAGGGCGACGCTGGTATCGCCGATGAAATCCTTCGCGTCTTGGGCCGTCATATCGTAATTGGCCAGATCGCGCATTGCCTGGGCGAAGCCGCGCACGTGGTAGGGCTCGGAAGCCATCAGCGTATTGTCCAGATCGAACACGAAGGCGTCAAAGTTGGCGGTGGTTGCGCTGTAGAGAGGGGAGAGATCGGTGCCGGCAGCCATGGCGGGGAGTCCTTCAGAGAAAGAGGTTCTTGGAGGGCACGACTGGATCGTAGGTGTAGCTGCAGCCCAGGCGGCGGAGGCCGGCTTCGTCGCCGGGACTGGGAATGTGGGTGAGGTGCATGTCGCACTGGTGAAGAGCGTTGAGGCAGGCCAGGGCCCGCTGGGCGTAGACATCGCGGCTGGCGCTGACCACCAGTGTGATCAGCGTTTCGCTCACGTCCAGACCAGCATGGCGCGTCGCCCCCAGGCCGTCCTTGAAACTGGCGACCGACTCGAGGATGTCTGGCAGCAGGAGGTGCTGGCTGTCTGGGATTGCCGCCAGAATCTTCACGGCGTTGATGATCATGCTGGATGCCGCATGCATCAGTGACGAGTTCTTGCCGGTGACGATGGTGCCGTCATGGAGCCTTAAGGCGGCGCCGCAGAAGACGCCCAGGTTGCCTTTGCCTTTGGCGCGGCAGTCGGTGGCGGCGCTGCGCGCTGCCATGACGACATCGCGTTCATTGGGATTGACATTGGCCTTGCGGATGATCTCTTCCACGCGCGACATGGTGACGTCGTCGGCGTGGCCGAGCTGGTGTTGGGCGTTGTACTGGAAGTAGCGGCGGGCGATTTCCGTGCGTGCGGCTTCGCAAACGCTGGCGTCGTCGATGATGCCGGCGGCGACGCAGTTGACGCCCATGTCGGTGGGTGACTGGTAGCCGCTGTCGGAGCCGGTAATGCGGGTGAGCATGGCGCGCAGCAGCGGAAATGCCTGCAGATCGCGGTTGTAATTGATGGCGACGCGGCCGTAGGCTTCAAAGTGGAAGGAGTCGATGGCGTTGGCGTCCTGCAGGTCGGCGGTCGCGGCCTCGTAGGCAATGTTCACCGGGTGATTCAAGGGCAGGTTCCATACTGGGAAAGTTTCAAATTTGGCATAGTGCGCGGTGCGGCCCAGTTCGTATTCGTGGTAGATCTGTGACAGACAGGTGCCCATCTTGCCGCTATTGGGACCGGGGCCGGTGACCACCACCAGCGGACGCGTCACCGGAATGTACGGATTCGCGCCAAAGCCGTCCTCGCTGACAATGAAATCAAAATTTTTGGGATAGTCGGTGATTTCGCGGTGTTGGAAGACCTTGATGCCGTATTTTTCGAGGCGCTTCTGGAAGCTGATGGCTTCCGGCTGGCCATTAAAGCGGGTGATGACCACCGCCGTGACCTCGACCTGGCGGCTGCGCAGGTCGTCGATCAGGCGCAGGGCGTCGTTGTCGTAGGTGATACCCAGGTCGGCGCGGACCTTCTTGCGTTCGATATCGCCGGCGTGGATGCAGACAATGATGTCAGCTTGGTCGCTGAGTTCCTGGAGGAGGCGGATTTTGACATTGGGGTCGAAGCCGGGCAGAACTCGGGCCGCATGATAGTCGCCGATGAGTTTGCCACCGAATTCGAGGTAGAGGCGGCGGTTGCTGTCGCCGACGCGCTGGATGATGGCTTTTTTCTGTTCGGCGAGGTACTTGTCATTGTCAAAGGCGGGCATACGGCGTTTTCCTGGCAGTGAATAGCGGTGGGATGGGGAAAAAGAAAACCGGGGTGGGCAGGTCGTGCCGACCCCGGAAATTGCATGGGCGTTAAGATAGTGTCAGATGGGGCGCTGGCAATGGCCCGGCGCGGTATTAGCCGGCGTAATAGAGGAAAAACATCAGGCCGCCGGCAAAGGCGTAGACGGCGAGCCAGAGGTAGCCGGAGCTCAGGACGCGGTTGACCAGGGATTTGCTCAGGGCGTCATTTTCGCCCAGTGGCGAGTCAACTTCGCGACCGATGACTTTCGGGAGCATCACTAGCACGCCGGCCACAAAGCCGGTGACCAGCGCCAGGAACACGAAGACGTTCGCGGGTTTGGGCAGGAGCCGCTCATAGACCGAGCAGAGCACGAAGGCTGCGAGGCTGAGTACGCTGATGGCCAGGCCGGCCAGGAAGCGCGTGCTGCGTAAATCCAGTGCGCCGGGTGACAGCGTCGCCAGAAAACGGTCGACGCGGTTCTGCTGTTTGGCGCTGTTGCGGGTCAGGGCGCTGACCAGGAAGAGGATGGCAAAGCAGGCGGGAAAGATGACAAAGGAACGGTAGGCCGGCCCCATGTGGAGACCCCAGGTGCAGAAGGCATTGACCAGCGTGCCGCCCACCAGCGTGGCGATGGCCGCCTTGTTGGTGATGCTGCGCCAGAAGAGTGCTGCGCAGACCACCACGAAAATCGGCGGCTCGAAGAAGGTCATGATCTCGTAGTTGGCGTTGATGATGCCGCCGAGTTTTTCGACGTTGAGGGCGAAAAACATGGCAATGAGCCCCACCAGGACGGTCACGCCGCGCCCGACCCAGGTGTAGTGCGTGCTGCTGCAGGCGGGCCGGGCCGGGCGGTAGATGTCGTTGGTGAACAGTGTTGCCGAGGCGTTGAGGACCGCTGCGATGGTCGAGTAGCTCGCGGCGATAAGCGCGGCGATGAAGATGCCGCCGAGGCCCGCCGGGATGATGTCCTTGAAGAGCATGGGGAGGATCTGGTCGCTATTGGCCAGGGCCTTGTCGCCGCTGTAGATGATGCGGCCGCACATGCCGGGGAGGATGTAGCAGAGGGTGAGCGGGCCGGTAAGGATGGCCGCCAACGCGAGGCCTTTGCTGGCGTCTTTGATTGAGCGGCCGCCGAAGGTCCGCTGCAGGAGGTACTGGCTGGTGCACCAGAAGGGGAAGCCCGTCAGGGTGAACATGATCAGGTCTTGCCAGTTGATGCCGTTCGTCCCGGCCTTCCAGAAGGTGAACAGCTCTGGTGGTGTTTGCGCGATGAAGGACTCGACGCCGCCGACTTGGCGCATCGCCAGAGGCAGCAGGATGACGCCGCCGATGACCATTAGGAAGGTCTGGATGATGTCCGTGTAGGCGGCGCCGAGGAGGCCCGCCGTACTGCTGTAGATGACGACGACGGGCCCGACCGTCCAGATGAGTCTTTGCACCGGCCAGTCTAACACCGTGCTCAGGCAGAGGCAGAGGGCGTAGAGGTTGTTGCCGGTGAAAAACGCATAGTAGAACAGCCACAGAATCACTGGCAGTAGCCGCACGACGCGGTTGTAGCGCGTCTCCAGGATATCGGGGACGGTGGTGATGTGGAGGCGCCGCAGTCGCGGCACGAATAGCGCGGCGCTGAAAGCGGCGAGCATGTTGCCGGTCCAGGCAATCATCAGCACTGGCACGCCGCTGTTGTAGGCGACGCCGGCTGGGCCGACCAGATAGATCGCCGCCACATTGGTGCCGATCACTGACCCGGCAACCACCCAGTGGTTGAACGCGCGGCCGCCGACAAAATAGTCGTCGGCCTTCTTGACATAGATGCTCATGAAAAGACCGAAGACAACGATCGCGACCAAATACGCGATGATCACCACCAGATTCAAGTCCATGTGCCGAGACCTTTCCTTCGTAATTGGTCAGCCATTGCTATTGGATGCACGACATGCTTCTCGTTGGCGCGGTGGGACGCGACGTACCTCGCCAATGTGGCGCCCTCCGGGCGCAATTATAAGTTTGTGTCACACCCCTGGTTGCGGCGCCCTCCGGGCGCCTCACCAGGGGTTATGCATGGTTCGGCCCTCCGGGCCGAACTTGGCCGATCAGACGACGTACTTTGTCCGATTCGGGCCGAAAACCACCATCATTCAATATCCATGTTTTTGCGCTGTAGGTGCTTAGCCATGCTTATCCCGGCTTTAGCCTGGGGGCGCAGCCTGCCAACAGAAAGTGCCTCATAGAGGCAGCACAGTTTTGGTTATCAATGACTCCTATGAAACCCGCTGCCGCAATGGTCGGCGGAAACCAAGGCCGGATGGCTGGGAGGTGGTTGGCCGTGGGTTTCCTGCAAATTGTCCCCGGTGTTTTCCCCACCGGGGTGGTTACTAACCGATTACTTTCCTTCCGCGTTTGTTTGTCCGGTACCTTGCTGTTTGGCTCGCATACTTTACATTATGCGCCTGCACTTGCCAGCAGCAGCGCGAGCTGAAAATCTACCTGGCGAGGCCCATTCCGGCGGTCGCAGTCTCCCGCCTCAACAAAACAAGGACACGAACATGAATGAATGTCTGTGGCTTGCCATGGCCGTGCTGGATTTTGGCCTGGTGCTCCTGATTTATCGCCTGTATGGCCGTCTCGGCATGTTGCTGTGGGTGCCCATTGGTACCATCCTGGCCAACCTCCAGGTGCTGAAAATCGTCGAGATATTCGGTATGACCGCCACACTGGGCAATATCGCCTACGGCAGCATTTTTCTGGCGACGGACATCCTCTCGGAAAATCACGGCAAACGCGACGCCAGGACTGCCGTCGGCATCGGCTTCATCAGCATGCTGGCGATGCTGGCCATCATGACGCTCGCCGTGCGCTTTGTGCCCACCGAGGACGATTTTGCCCACGAGCATCTCAAGGCACTCTTCGGCTTCATGCCCCGCGTGGTGGCCGGGTCGCTGCTGGCATACGTGGCCAGCCAGTACCACGATATCTGGAGCTATCACGCCTGGCGGCGGCTCCTCCCCGCGACGCGCTATCTGTGGGTGCGCAACAACCTCTCGACGCTGGTCAGCCAGGCCATTGACACACTGATCTTCACGACCGTGGCCTTCGCCGGGGTATTCGACGCCGGCGTCTTCTGGTCCATCGCAATTACCACATATCTGCTCAAGGCCATCGTTGCAATTATCGACACGCCATGCCTGTATGTCGCAAAGCACCTCTTCGACAAGGGGAAAATCCCCGACCGGGTGTAGGGGCGGCTTCAAAGTTGCAGCGGCTTCCAGCCGCTGTGCGCATGACACGTGCGTCGTGAGTGCAGGCAGGAAAACGCGCCGGGAGCTACAGCCGGGATATGAGCTCGGGACGTAATCGGGTACGTTTACGTGTGGCCGTTCGGGTGTCGTGCGAGGACCTGGCCCCATGCGACGGTGGGGGCGAGACGCCCGCACCACGGCCGGGACATACACGTGTCGCGCTGGGACGGGTAACCAAGCTGCTACTCTGGCTGTTCGCGCAACGTCTCTCAGCGTGAAGCGGGTGCTGACACCAGCAGTTTGTGGATGGCGGCTGGTGAGTCGGCGTGGAGGATTTTGTCCAGGCGATTCTTGGTCATGGCGATTTCTGCCAGGTGGGTGAGCAGGGGCAGGTGTGCGGCGGGCGCAGCAGAGGGAATGGCGATGAGGAAGAATACCCGGCAGGGCGCGAGCTGGTCTTCGTCGTACTGGAAGCCTGGTTCGGGGAGGACTGCGACCACGAGAGCGAGTCGTTTGACGACGTGCGAACTGGCGTGTGGGAAAGCGATGCCGCCGTCGGTCTGGGTGGTCATGGCGTCTTCGCGGTTTTCGACGGCGTCGAGGAAGCGCTCTTTGTCCGTCACGGTTCCCTCTTGGACGAGCATTTCGGCCATTACGGAGAGGAATTCGCGGCGGGTTTTGGCGTTAATTGAGCAAAGGACATGTTCTTTGGGTAGGAGCAGTTTTAGATCCATTGGTGTTCCTGACGTTTCGTGAGAACTGACGGCGATCGTTGCGGCTAAGAAGCCGCGTCGGGCCGAAGGATGCCTGGTAGAGCCCGTGTGCCCCAAAAAAGACCCGTGGTGCTTAGTCGCTGCTGCTGCTGAGGAGGAGGAAGCGCCCGCAGTTCGGGCAGATATGCTGCATTTCGTCTTTGCGCATGCGATTGAGGTCGCCGATGGTGATGACCATGCGGCAGCTTTGGCAGACGCCGCCAAACTCGCGCACGACGGCCATGCCGGAACGGCGGAGGCCATCAAAACGCTTGAGGTATTGTTCGGGGAGTTTTGCGCGGAGTTCCTTGATGGAGTCATCAAGGCGATTTAGCTTAACCTGGTGTTTGTCACGGTGTACGATCCGCGATTCTTCGCGGATCAGTTCAAGCTCCTGTAGCTTGAGCATGGTGAGCACGGCGTCGCGCATATCTCTCCTTGGTGAGGTGGGATGTTTTAAGACAGTACAATGACGTTGTTAATGTAAATCCGCGAACGAAAGATGCAAGAACGCGCGCCGGGGCCTGGACGCAGGGGCGGCGTTGTTTTTTGTGCTCAGGAAGGACCAAAAGAGCCGATGTTGCCCACAAAATCGATATGCATTCCCGGGACGCCGCCGGTGGACGTTGGTGCCCTGTTGCCGTTGATTGACCATCCGCATTTTCAGGCGCTTCGGCTGCGCAAGCAGCTCGGGGTGAATTACCTGGTCTTTCCTGGCGCGGTGCACAGTCGTTTTGAGCACGCGGTGGGCGTGCTGGCGCTGACGCAGCGGCTCTGTCGGCTGCACGCCTTCAGTGCTGACGACGCGCGGTTGCTGCAGGTCTTTGCGCTGTTGCACGACATCGGCCACGGGCCTTTCTCGCATCAGATTGAGCCGGTGCTTGCCGGCGAGCATCACGAGCACGGCCAGGCTCTGCTGGTGGACATGGCCGACGCGCTGGCGCAGTGCGGGGTCGCGGCGGCGGCCGTCGCCGCGATGTTGGCTGACGACGCGCAGCCGTTGGCGGCGTGGGTTCGTGATCGCAATCTCGGCACTGACAAACTCGACTATCTGATGCGCGATGCGCTGCACATCGGTTTCCACGGCACGCCAGACATTGAGCGGCTGCAGGTCTTTACGCAAATGACTGCCGATGGCCTGGCCATCGAAGAGAAGTATCTGGAAGACGCCAAACAGCTGCAGAAATTCTATTCCTATCTGCACCAACACGGCTATCTCAACAAGACGGCGCTGGCCGCGCAGCGCATGCTGCAGCGCGCCGTGCAAGAAGAGCTCAGCGATGGCCGCAATAGCGGCGCCGAGCTATGGGCTATGACCGACGACCAGCTTCTGCAATGGGCCGCCAATGCCCGCAATGCGCTGACCCGGCAACTGGTGGCTGATCTCGTCTCGCGACGCCTGTACCGCACGGTGCTGGCCCTCAAACCGGCCGGTTACGCATACGTCGAACGCCAGGCGGACAAGCCGCTGGCGGTCATGGAATGGCCGCGGCCCGAGCTGCGCGCGTTTTGCGACCGCGTCGAGGGCATTGCTGCTCTGCGCGTCCTCGAAAATGCGCTTTGCGAGGCCATGGGGCTGCCGCCGGGCGCCATGCTTTTTGCCGCCATGCCGTACTTCAAAAAGCTCGTGCCAAAAGACCTGCGGGTGTTCTCGGCGCATTCCCAGCGGGGCTTCTGGCTCTTGGAGAATGACGGCGATCACCGTCGCTCGCTGGAAAGCGATTACCTGCGGACCTTCGCCGTGCGGGTGGTCGTCAGGCCGGACTGCCGCGATGCGCTGGCAAAAAAAGCCCCCGCTATCGCCGAATTTCTTCGGGACTGGCGGGGGTAGGGGGAAGAGACGTAACTACGTCATTCTTGGCCGGCACCAATGTGGCGTACTTCGAGAGCTGGTCAATGTTTGCGTGGCCACTCCTCCCGGCCGGCGACTGGCGTTTCACGTGAACACTAGTATCTCGTGCGTGAAGATGACAGGAATCTGTGCGTTTTCCTGCGTAATGGCTGAAAGACAAAAAAGCCCCCATCACCGCTCTGGGACTGCCTTCGCCGGCGAGGGGGGAATAAAACAACTCACGTGTAGATTGACGATACCAGTTCTTCTGGTGGATCAGCCTTCACTGCTGGACTCAGCTTTTTCCCAATTCGGGTTTACATCTACATCCTCAATCTCAAGCTTATATTCATCCGGTGCGTCGCTGCTCATATTGAAATATTTGTTTGTTTCGATCCATGTCGTATCTCCTCCGGGTGGGGGGATGGTCTCCACGTGGCCATCCCCAAAGAGGACGTTACCCATTTTCTTGTGGTTGTCAAACTTGTCACGGACGTAACCGTGATCAGCGCCCAAATCCGTGGCAACAAAGCCAGCGTAGTAGAGATAGCTGGACTTTTCAGAGGCAGTGCCCTGGGGGGTGTCAGAGCTTGTTTCCATCTCTTCATAGTCTTTTGCAGCAGTCATTTTTGTGCTGCGGCAGATAAAAACCCTTGTTGTTTGCAGATATTCATGCTCAACCAGCTTGGCTAGGCCTTTGGTGTCGTGTAACACACTATCGTTGTCTGTGTCATCATCACTTGTATCTTTAAATCCCGGGTATTTACCACGGTAGTCATTGGAGAACATGATCATCGACGTGCCGATTTGTTTGAGTTGGCTGACGCAGTCGGCCTGGTTGGCTTTTTCGCGGGCCTTGCCCAGTGCGGGCATGAGCATGGCGGCAAGGATGGCAATAATGCCAATGACCACCAGGAGTTCGATAAGGGTAAATACGCTGCGATTCTTTTTCATTGCTGTCCTCTGGGTTTCGGGCCGGTGTAAGAAATAAAACCTGGTCGTTTTCCTGATTTGAATTGCTTTGTGACTCGGCAAAATTGGCCTTGTCGCGAGAACTCACCATAGCGCAAGCCGGGGCTAAAAACAAGCCCGCGGGCATTGCGTGTTCGGAGGGAATAACGTAGGGCGCGCAGGTTTTATTTTCGCTGCCGGGAGGAAAAACGGCGAAAGAGCGATTTTTTCGCGCGGATGGCGGGGCGTGGCGGATCTGGGTGGGGCGGACGGATCGTGCGGCTCTGGTCGCGGCATCAGCGTTTATAGTTACCGCAGAGTGTTGGCGCCCCTCGGGTGTTTTGTCAATGTGGCGCCCTCCGGGCGCAGTTCTATATTGTTGTTATACCCCGGGTTGCGGCGCCCTTCGGGCGCCTCACCCGGGGTTATGCATGGTGCGGCCCTCTGGGCCGAACTTGGCGGGCTTTGGTCGCGGACGGACCGTGCGGCTCTGGTCGCGGCATCAGCGTATAATGTTACCGCAGAGTGTTGGCGCCCCTCGGGTGTTTTGTCAATGTGGCGCCCTCCGGGCGCAGTTCTATCTTGTTGTTATACCCCGGGTTGCGGCGCCCTTCGGGCACCTCACCCGGGGTTATGCATGGTGCGGCCCTCCGGGCCGAACTTGGCGGGCTTTGGTCGCGGACGGATCGTGTGGGGCTGGTCGCGGCATCAGCGTATAATGTTACCGCAGAGTGTTGGCGCCCCTCGGGTGTTTTGTCAATGTGGCGCCCTCCGGGCGCAGTTCTATATTGTTGTTATACCCCGGGTTGCGGCGCCCTTCGGGCACCTCACCCGGGGTTATGCATGGTGCGGCCCTCTGGGCCGAACTTGGCGGGCTTTGGTCGCGGACGGATCGTGCGGGTCTGGTCGCGGCATCAGCGTATAATGTTACCGCAGAGTGTTGGCGCCCCTCGGGTGTTTTGTCAATGTGGCGCCCTCCGGGCGCAGTTCTATATTGTTGTTATACCCCGGGTTGCGGCGCCCTTCGGGCACCTCACCCGGGGTTATGCATGGTGCGGCCCTCTGGGCCGAACTTGGCGGGTCGGTCTGAGTGTCTGTCTTTTGTCGCGGACGGATCGGTCTGATCGGTCTGATCGGTCTGATTGGCCAGGCTGATTATCGTTTATTCGGTAGCGGCGTCGGTGGTGCTGGCGTCTTCTTCTTTGTGAGATTTGAGGCGTCGTCCTGGGCAGATGCCGCGTTTGGTGGTTGACACGAAGGCGATGAATTCCTCGACTTCGGGGCACATGGCGACGTTTTGGCGGATTTCATCGATAGCGCTTTGGCGGGCCATGCCGCGGAAGAAGTAGATTTTGATGGCGTTACGGACGGCATTGCGGGCGGCTTCGGTCATGCCAGCGCGGCGGAGACCGACGACGTTCGGGCCCTGCACCTGGTCGAGTTGGAGGAGGCAGAATGGGGGCATATCCTGGGTGATGACGTTGTCGCCGCCGATCATGGCGAGGCGGCCGACGCGGACGAACTGGTGGATTTTGACTTCGGCGCTGATGAAGGCGCGTTCGCCGACTTCGACGCGGCCGCCGAGGAGTGACGCGTTGGCGATGACGACGTGGTTGCCGATGATGCAGTTATGGCCGAGGTGTGAGAAGGCCATCATCAGCACGTTGTCGCCGACGACGGTGCCGCTGCCTTCTTCAGTGCCGCGATGGATGGTGACGTATTCACGGAGGATGCAGTTTTCACCGATGGTGACGAAGCTCTTCTCGTTGTGGTAATGGAGGTCCTGGGGTTCGTCGCCGATCACCGCGCCGGTGTGGATGCTCGTGCCTTTGCCGATGGTCGTGTGCCCGGTGATATGCGCATGGGGGCCGATGCGACAGCCGTCGCCGATGACGACATGCTCGTCAATGACCGCAAAAGGGCCGATTTCGACATCGGCGCCAATCACGGCACCGGAGGCAATCGCTGCAAGGGGGTGGATCTTCATGGTCTAGGCCTGGCGGGGTTGGGGGCTATATCAAGAAAATATGATCACACAAGCTTGATCCGCTTGCGGGCTTTTTTGCCTGCGCGGAGAGTGACAATGCCGGCGTGGAAATGCTCGGGGGAGATGACGAGTTTTTCGTCGCCGACGCGGTCGTCGTCCAGGTAGCAGCCACCGCCTTTGATGAGGCGGCGGGCATCGCTGTTGGAGGCGCAGAGACCGGCTTTGACGAGGAGAGCGAGAATGCCCAGGCCGGCGGTGAGGTCGGCAGCGCTGATTTCGACGGTCGGGATGTCTTCGCTGGCGCTGGTGCAGTCGGCTTCGCGGATGCGGCTGCTGGTTTCGATTTGGCCGTCGGGATCGGCAAAGCCGAATTCGCGGGCGGCGGCGAGGAAGGCCTTGATGGCCTCGTCGTGGCCGTGGGCGAGGGCGGTGGCTTCGTAGCCGAGGATTTCCTTGGCGCGGTTGATGGCCGGGGCGCTGAGGCTGCCCAGGCGGCGCACTTCGTCCATCGGCAGAGTGGTGAAGAACCCTAGGAGTTTGGTGACGTCGGCGTCGTCCACATTGCGCCAGAACTGGTAGTAGTCGAAGACGCTGGTGCGGGCGGTGTCGAGCCACACGGCGCCGCCGGCGGTCTTGCCAAATTTGGTCCCGTCGCTTTTGAGAAGGAGCGGGAAAGTGGCGCCGAAGACTTCCTGGCCGAGCAGGCGGCGGGTGAGTTCGACGCCGGCCACGATGTTGCCCCATTGGTCCTGGCCGCCGAACTGGAATTGGCACTGGCGTTCTTTGCACAAGTAATAAAAATCGAAGGACTGCAGCAGCGGATAGCTGAATTCCAGGAAGGAGATGCCGGTTTCCAGGCGCATGCGTACGGACTCGGCGCTGAGCATGCGTGGCACGCTGAAGAGACTGCCGATGTCGCGCAGAAAGTCGATGAGCCGCAGATCGCGCAGCCAGTCGGCATTATTGACCATGGTGGCTTTGCCGGGGGCGAAATCCAGGAAGCGCCCGAGTTGGCCCTGGATGGCGCGGGCATTGTCGTCGATGATGTCGACGCTCATGATGGGTCGCGCTTCGGTCTTGCCGGATGGGTCGCCGATCATGGCGGTGCCGCCGCCGACGAGGGCGATGGGCTTGTGCCCGCAGTGTTGGAGCCAGCGCATGGCCATGACTGGCAGGAGATGGCCCACGTGCAGGCTGTTGCCAGTGGGGTCGAAGCCGACATAGAAAGTCGCCGGGCCCCCGCTGAGGCGCTGGCGCATGCCCTCTTCATTGGTGTTCTGGTAGAGGAAGCCCCGGTCGCGAAGGATGTCCAGGGCGTTGACGGCTGGCGTGGAGGGTGTTGTCATGGCGTGTGTGGGAAGATGGCTGGCTGAACACTAAAAAAATTGCGCGAGAACCGCCGGTGTTGATCGGCTGTCTCGCGCACATCGCCAAAAAAGGTCAGAGCAGAGGTCAGGAGAGTTTGATGTCGGTCACGACGACTTTGGTCAATTCCTGGCGATGGCCTTTTTTGTTGCGGTAGCGCTTGCGGCGCTTCATCTTAAAGACGATGAGCTTGGGGCCACGGAGGTGTTCTTTGACCTGGAGGCTGACCACGGCGCCGGCGACGGTGGGCGTGCCAACAGTGATCTTGCTGTCGTCGCTGAGCAGCAGAACGCTGTCCTGCAGGGTGATGGTCTCACCGGCTTCGGCGGCAATACGGTCGAGTTCCAAGGTGGTGCCAGTCTCGACTTTATACTGCTTGCCACTGGTTTTAATTATCGCGTACATGATTCACTTTTCTCCCTGATCTCTGGGCATACACTCAGCCCGCCGCCCTATCACCAGGAAATACAAAAGACGGCTTGGCCTGACATTCTGAACATGAAGTGCACTAATTTACTGTCACTCGTCATATCTTCAACTCTTCGGCGAAGATTATGTTGTTTTTGGGGGAGGGGTGGAGAGGAATGGGACGTATGGGACGTATGGGGATGGGACGTATGGGACGTATGGGACGTATGGGACGTATGGGTATGGGACGTATGGGACGTATGGGACGTATGGGACGTATGGGACGGTCGGAGCCGGCTGAGGGCGGACACATAGGTCCGCCCCTACTCACTTTTTTGTTGGCGTTGCCAGTCGAAGATGGATGGGATGGCGGGTTGTGGGCGTGTGGCGAGGTGCTGGTCGCTAAGTGGGAAGAAGGCGTTGTTGCGGGCGTTGAGGATTCGCGTGCTGTTGGGGTCGAGGGTGATGCCGCCGCCGAAGACGCGGTTGTCGAAGAAGTCGATGCCCAGGCAGTCCGGTGTAGCCAGGTGGATGGCTGGCGAGCGGTCGTCTTTGAGGACGAAGACATTACCGGCGATGATGTGGTCGAAGCTCAGGTTGCGGGTGGTGAAGCCGGGGCCTTTGTCCACGGTGAAGCGGTTGTGGAGTACCAGCCAGTTTTCGTTCATACCGCCGAGCCAGAAGCCGGCCTTGGGCGAGAACACATCGCAGTTGTAGACGACATTGCGGGGGCCGTTGGGGCCGTGCGCCTCGTCTTCGGGTGGGGATGCCCACATACCGTAGCCATAGGCGCCGTTGCTGTTGCTGGAGTATACGACACAGTTTTCCATGAGGTTTTCGTTGGTCCAGCCGGAGTGCCACTGGGCGTCGCTGTCATGGAAGATGCCATTGCGGATGACGCAGCCGCTGGCGGACCACTGGAACAGCGGTGCGTGCCGGAAAGCGAAGGTCTCGATGCCGTCGATGAGGCAGTCCCAGCTGTGTTCCCAGCCGGCGTAGGCCGTGCCGCCGCCGCCTTTGAACCACGCGTCGCGAAAAACCACATTGCGCTGTTCGCAGAATTTTGCCTGCGAGCCATAGACGGGAAAGCGGCCGCATTTAATGACTTCGACGTCTTTGGCCCAGCAGTTCCAGGCGTTGTTGAAGAGCACGGCGCTGATCCAGAGGTTTTCGGTCTGCTCGATGGTGAGGGCCTCGACGCCGCCGCGCAGGATGGGGTGGTATTTGCGGATGTAGCTGCCGTCGATGATGGGGAATTCGATGCGCAGAGGTTGTTCCAGGTGAACGGTGTTGCCTGCCACGGCCTTGATGCGCAGGGCGTTTTTGCGGTAGCTGCCCCAGCGGCAGGCGTTTTGGGTGAGGGTCTTCCAGCGTTCGGTGGCTGGCCCTTCGATGATGATGTAATCGCCGGCGGCGAAACCGCTGCCGTCGTTGACGGTGATACTGGTGTCGCCGCGTTTGCCATCGGCGCTGAGTTCGCTGCGCGTGTTGGTGAAGCCGGCGCCCTGGAAGAGAATAGCCGCGCGAATGTTCGGTGGTGGCGTTTCGCCTTCTTGCGGATTCAGGACGATTGGCAGGCTGCAGCGCCGGGTGGTGCCGTCTCTGTAGGTGGCGGTGCCTTCGAGTGTTAGCGGTCCGCCAGCCGGGAAGTGCTTGAGGATGGACCCGCCGCCGACGCCGGTGGCGAAACTGTTGCCGGAGTGGGTGCTGACGGCCCAGCGGGCGAGAGATTTATCGCCGGCGCGGATGGTCATTGTTTCCAGACCTGTAGGTAAGGCATGCATTTCCACGCGGGACTGCGGGCCGACTTGGGCGTTTGCGGTTGGCGAGTAGAATTGGATGCCGTCCTTGCCGATGCCATAGCGGAAAATGATCTTGGTTTTGCCCATACCCTGGCCACGAATGACCACGCCATCGCGACTGATGGTAACCGGGCGGTCAAAATGGTAGGTGCCGGCGTCCAAGATGATTGCCCCGCCGTCGGCGGGCAGGGCGGCGCTGGCGGCGGCAAGCGCCACGCTGTCATCGCGGTCGTCGTCGGCTTTGGCGCCGAAATCGCTCAGCCTGGCGGCAGCGGGGATGTCGGGTATACCGCCTTCGACGCCGCAGCGGCGCCAGTCGGGGTAGACGATACCGTCGGGTCCGACGACGTCGGCGGCGGTGAGGCGATGGGTTTCCAGAGGATTGATTTTGTACTGGGGCGGCCATGGCGGCGTGGTGACGTAGGGCAGGCGTTCCAGGGACAGATCGTCGATATAGACGCTGACGCGGGCGTGGCTGTAGCTGTGGAAGTAGAGCTGGACGGCGCGGGTGGTTTCGTCCAGGAAGACGGTCGTGGTGAACGGCAGCCACTGTTTGGTGTCGCCGCTGAGGCCGCGGATGTGTTCTTCGCCGGGGAGGCGTTGGCCGTCCTGGTCGAGTTGTCGGAGGTACACGCCGAGGCCGCTGCCGGAGACGGGATAATGCCAGCCGTTGATGGCGAGCTTGGCCGGGCCGTCGCAGGGAATCATCGGTCCCATCGCCCAGTTGCCGTTGGCAGTATGGTCATCAACGACTTTCAGCGAGCGCTTGCCGCTACGGGCTTGTTCGTCGCTGATGGTTGACATGCCGCCGTCGTTTTCGTCGATGGTCCAGTGTTCCAGGCCCTGTTCAAAACCGGCATTCGGGAAGTCCAGTACCTGGGCGGCGATAGCCAGCGGCAGCATGGCGGCGAGGAGGAGGCAGTAGAGTTTAGGCATGATCAAATAAGCTTCCTTGTTTGAGAGCGGCTGCCTTGGCTGCTTCCAGTTGGGCGTTGCCGCTGTTGCGTTCCCAGAAGACGCCGTCGGTGTAGCCTTGGATGCGCTTGTCGTTGCGGGCTTGGTCGAGTCGTTTGAGGGCCCAGCAGCAGTATTCGTCATTGAGTTCGATGCCGCAGAAGTGGCGGCCGAGTTTGCGGGCGACGACGGCGGTGGTGCCGCTGCCGAGGAATGGATCGAAGACCATATCGCCGGGATTGGAACTGGCCAAGATCAGTTTCGCCAGCAGTTTCTCGGGCTTCTGCGTGGGGTGGTCGGTATTTTCGGGCATGGACCAGTAGGGCACGGTGAGGTCGTCCCAGAAATTGCTGGGGTGGGTGAGGCGGAAGCGGCCGTCGCTCTGTTCCTGCCAGTCCTTGGGCTTGCCGTTTTCGCGGTAGGGGGCGATGACCTGGCGCTTGACCTTGACGGCGTCGAGGTTGAAGACGTAGTCATCGCTGAGGGTTGCGTACCAGATGTCCTCGCAGGCATTTTTCCAGTTGGTGAGGGCGCCGCGGCCTTTTTCGCGCTGCCAGGTGATGCGGTTGCGCAGGGTGAGGTAGCGGCTCATGACGGTCGATTGCGCCGCGGCGCAGCGCCAGTCGCCGCAGAGGTACACGGTTGCCTGCGGCTTCAGCATGGGGAGAAGTCGCGGGAACCAGCTTTCCAAGTAGGCGAGATAACTGCCTTCGTCGCGCTTGTTGAAGCGCATGCCGGCGAAGTCCTTGTCGAGATTGTAGGGCGGGTCGATAATCAGCAGATCGACCCAGCGCCGGGGAAAACGGTCGAGGACTTGGCTGGTATCCCCGCAGAAAATGCGATCGCGGGCCTGATCGGTGGTCAGCGGTTCGTTGGCGGTGGCCAGTTGGGCGCGGTAGTGTTCGCGTTCGGCATCGGCAAGAACCAAGGTTTTATTGAGGCGAGAGCGTTCAGATGACATGATGGGTGGGACAGTTGGGTTGCAGTTGCGGGGCGAGTTCAGTCCCACCAGATGTCATTGGCCTTGAAGACCGGTCCGTCTGAGCAGGCGCGGGCGTAGGCCCATTTTTCGGGCGTGTTGGCTTTGCGCTTGATGACGCAGGCGAAGCAGGCGCCCATACCGCAGCACATGACGCGGTCGAGACTGATTTCAGCGTTGAGTTTGCGGCTTTCGGCGATCATGCCGACGGCTTTGAGCATAGGCGTTGGGCCGCAGGCGGCGATCCAGCTGTTGGGGGCTTCGTAGAGGACGCGTTCGAGCAGTTCGGTGACCAGGCCTTTGGCACCGGCGCTGCCGTCGTCGGTCGCCACCAGCACCTGGCAGCCCAGGGACTCGTAGGCGTCCTGCAGAAGAATATCACCGGCCGAGCGACCGCCGAGGAGGACGGTGGGTAGCACTCGTGCGCGTTTGGCAAGCAAAAAGGTCGCCGCGCAGCCATAGCCGCCAGCGGCGATGACGGACGGGATGTCGCCGGGCAGTGGCGAAAAGCCACGCCCCAATGGGCCGAGGATGTCCAGCTTGGTGCCGGGCTTCAGCACCGAGATATGTTCGGTGCCTTTGCCGACGACTTTGTAGATGATGCTCAGCCGGCCATCAGTTGGGTTGACGTCGTAGATGCTGAACGGGCGGCGCAGGACGTGATCGGGCATGGCCGGCAGCTGCACATGGATGAACTGTCCAGGCTGGGCGGCACGGGCTATGGCCGGTGCTGTAATATCCAGCTGATAGTAGTCGCCGTGCAGCTGTTGGTTGTGGAGAATGGGCGCGGAAATCTGGTATTGTTCTAGCATGGTCGTGCCCTCCTGGTGACAACGGGCTGTGGGCGAGTAAGCAGAGATCGGTACAAGGGCCGCCGCGAGGCGGCGCAACGGCCTTTGGACACGGCGGTAAGCCTGAGAGTTCAATGACTTGGTGCAGACGCACAAAAACTCTATGCAATGTCACCTTGCGGCAAGGATATACCATACAGCCATTAGCTGTAAAAGTCAGCCCAGGATAGCGCGTCTTCACAGACGCCGGACAAATTACTGCGGCTGTCGGTTTCGGGACAAAAGACCACCAGGCCCTTGAAGTCGCGACTCTTGAGCTCCTCCGCCCAGGCGATCTGCTCGTCGTCAAACAAGGTTTCCCCAAGCAACGGGTTGTAGTGGAAGCAGACCACGTGGAGATGCTCGAAGCAGCTGTTGAGGAGTGGCTTGAGCTCGCCTTGGCCGTGAAAGTCGTCGGGATAGAAATTCATAGCGAGGCCGATGCGCGGGGATTTGGCCTGCCGGCAGATAGCTAGCGCGAAGTCCCATTCGTGGGACTGCGGGTAGGGGCGGGGTTGGCTGACCTGGATGGCCAGCTGGTAGGGCGTGTCCAGCGGCGCGGCCAGTAGTGGTTGCAGTAAGCGGGCATGGCGTTCGATATGCTGCGCTGACTGTTCCGGAGCGATGCGGTCCAGGCGCAGCTGCAGGCTGAAGACCTGCGTGTCGGTTGCGGCGGCGCTGATCATGACGCCGAAGAGATTGCGGCGGAGAACGAGGAGATTATCCTCAGTGGCGCTTTCACTGAGGAAGGCCGCGGTGTCACCGGGGAGGATGTCGCGGGCATGGAGGCAGCGGATGCCGTGCTTGTTGAGCTGGGCTGGGAAATCCGGCGAGGCGAAAAGCCCGGCGTCGCATTCGACGGCGCAGAGGCGCCTGGTGGCGGCGACGGGCTCCAGCCAGTCCTGCCAGGTGTGGTCATTGATGCGAATGGCGCAATTGATCATCGGCGTGCTTGCGGTTGTGGCGTTACCGGCAGGTTATGGCGGCAACGCCTGCTGTCAAGGTGATATCAGGGGGCGACGGGAACGATGCGGATCCAGTCGAGATTCAGGCCGCGGCCATCGGCGTTGACCATGGTCAGACTATGCTCGCCGGCGGCGAGCTCGATGATGGTTGCCTGACCGGCGGCGGCCAACCAGGCGTCGGCCCACTGGTCTTCGCTGCTGCTCCAACCGCCGGTGCCGGGGAAGAGGAAAGGATCGTTGTCCGCGTTGAGTTGTTTGCCGTCGATGGTGACGTGGCGGGCGACGCCGTCGTTAAAGCTGTGGCAGCAGCGCACGAGCAGGGCGTACTTGCCGGTTTGGGGGACCGCGAAGGTCCAGCTGAGGCTGTGGCCTTCGCCGTCCCAGAGCTTGAAGGCCTGCTTGCTGGCGCCGGGCTTGACTTCGATTTTTACCTCGCCCTGTGCCTGTGCAGTAAACGCCTCGGCTTCAATGGTTATGGCTTGATCGCGCTGGGGCTTGAATGTCGCTTCGTCTGGTGCGACGTAGAAACCGGGGAGGCCAATGAGTGAAGTCAGCGGCTGGATGGTGTAGGCGATACTTGCCTGGAGTACTGGCTCACTGAGGTTATAGCCGAGGCGCGTGGGCGAACGGCGATCGGGGTTTTCAATTTCTTCGGGGGCGTAGACGAGTTCACCGCCCTCGGCGCGGGCGGTGACTGCGAAGCCGCCCTGGCCGTCGTAGATGGCCAGAGCGTTGGCATCGCGTTGGTGGACGCGGTCGTAGGTGATCAGCGCGGAGCCGAAGGTCTGTGGGGTGTTGAAGACGACGTCGTCGCGGATGTCCACGCGGGCGTTTTTGCGGTCGAAGGTGAAACTGCGTTCGAGCTTGGCCAGCTCGGGCACGTCGTAGGCGGCCTGGTAGTCGATGACGATGTGGTCGACGTCGTCGCTGAAATCTTCGCGGATGATGGTGCCGGCGGCTTTTCTGCCGGTGCTTTGCAGTTTGCCGGCGACTACGGGCAGCGGATGGCCGTATGAGTTGAGCATATTGCTCACGTAGCGTTCCCGGCTGAAGGTCCGTTTCGTGTAGACTTCGGCACCGGGGTCGATGATGTAGGCGTGGCCATTGAGGGCGACCAGGAAGGACCCGACATCGTTGTGGTTGTGCTGTTCGTTGTTGTGGCCGGCCTTGATGGCGGCGCCGAACTGGCCGTGTTCGGGGTGTTGTGAGCGCATGATCAGAATCCCCGCATCTTGGAAATAACTGCGCGGGGGGAATTGGCCTTCTTGGGCGACCTTTTCGGCGAAGGGCGTTTCATCGCCGAAGGCGGTGAGGGCGAAGGTGTCGAGGTCCATTTTGAATGGGTTGCTGATGGCCACGCGTTGGTGCAGGGTCTGCGGGTAGCGGCGCTGGATGAGCAGCAGCGTGTTTTCCGACGGCTTGGCGTTGGTGCCGCAGTCGGCAAAGGCGGGTACCAGCCCTTCTTCAATTTGGGCATTGCGCGCAAAGGCGCAGATATTTTCGATGATGGGGTCGTTGTAGATGGACAGTTTGCCGTTGGTGGCCGCGAGCACGGCTTCGCCCATGATCATGAAATGGCCGAAGCCGTAGTTCCAGTAGCCCATGCCTTCGCTGCAGTAGCCGTCGGGCGTAAAGCCACTGAGGAAAATCGGGTTGGATATTTCCATGGCGGCCAGCACTTCGGCGCGTTCCTGGGCGGACTCGCGCAGGGTCAGCGCGGTAATGACGACATTGGCGGTGCAGACGGCGTTCCAGTTGTTGCCGCCCACGACCCACCAGTGGCCGGCCAGGTCGCCCGTGTGGATGACGTTGAAGTACGGGTCGAGTATGCGCCGATTGACTTCGGCGCGCAAGCGCTGGCGGACGGTGTCGCTCAGGCGATCTTGCAGCCACCAGTCGGTCAGGGCCAGTAGCTTGCCGCGGGCGGAAGAGCCGAGGTCTGAATACAGGCGCTTGCCGTGGAAATTTTCCAGTGCGCTGTCGTGTGCTGGCATGACCCAGCTGCGTTCATCGCACATGGCGATGATGTCCTGTTCGAGGGTTGGCAGGAATCGTCCCTGGTTTTCGAGGCATTCAGCGCGGAGGAGCGTGCTGATGCGTCCCGTGCGTTGGCCATATGGGCGTTGGTAGCGGGTGCGGTTGCCGTTTTGGGTGAATTCGAGGTAGAGATCGTCCGGCAGTTCGGGTGGAGTGGTGTTGATGAGTGCTTCGGCGCTTTTGATGATGCTGGCGGCTTCGGGGAGTGTGGCGAGGCGGTCCCAGGCGGCGCGGTCGCTGATTGGCCGGCCCAGGCCAGCCGGCGCGGTTGGGAGGAGCAGGGCCAATTCAGCGACGCGCTGATTGTCGATTGGCGGGAAGCGGCGCGAGCTGGCTGCGGCGACGGATGTGCTGGACACGGTCTTTTCCTCCTCGGGGCTGAGTTCACTTAGGGTAAAGTTATCAAAGTCGGTCATGCCGGTAGCGCCGTTGAATGAATGGATCCAAATGCTGGCGGTGACGGCTTCGGCGGGGGCCTTGCCCACGAGGGTGAAGGGCTGCCAGTCTTTGGTGACGGGCACCGGCAGGATGATCTCCGGGTAGCGCCCCGGCGCATTCAGTTGCTTGCCGGCGGCATCGAAAAACTGCAGGTATGCGCCGACGGCGCCGCGATTGCCGCTGTTGCGCGCATGAAAGCGCAGGGCGTAGGCCGTTTCTGGCTTGACCGGCAGGCTTTGCGAGCGGAAGCTGCTACCGGCTTTTTTGTCATCGTCTTTCACGCGCAGGCCGAACTGGCCTTCGTAGGCAGCCTCGGCGGTGACCTGGCTCATGATGGTTTCACCTGACCAGCCTGCGCGTTCCTGCTCAAAGCCGGGGTTCGCGAGAGCTAGTGGCGTTTCGGCGAAAGTCATGCAGGGCGCTGCCAGTATGGCCAGAGCAAAGAGGCAACGTATTTTGGTCAGCATGGACGGGTCCTTTTTGGGGAAGGTGATGCGAGTCAACAAGACGAGCCCATAACCTACCACCTCCTGGCAGGAATGTCATGGCAGGCTGCGGGAAAAATAGCCGGGAGGGGGAATCGGTCACCCATTGAGAACGGACGCCCAGACATGTCGCGACGTCAACCCCGGGTAAGTAAGTGTGGGCCATTGCCTCTTTGGCCCCAGTCAGCTGCGCCGACTGGGGCCAAAGAGGCCGAGGAACACGGACGTAGTCGCCGTTGTACCCAGGGCGGCGCGCGCTTTCAGCGCTGCTTGCCCTGGGCTGGTATGTTTCGCGCTTTCAGCGCTTCTGCCGCTTCGCGGCCATGGAAACAGGCGCGTTTGACTCAGCCAGAAGCTCTGTGGCTTAATTCTCAATGGGTGACCGATTACCGGGAGGGGGAATCGGTCAGTAACCACCCCGGTGGGGAAAACACTGGGGGGTTACTCCTATGAAACATGCTGCCGCAAGGGTCGGCGGGAATCAAGGTCGGATGGCTGGGCGGCGGCGGGTCGTGGGTTTCCGGCAAATTGTCCCAGCGAAGCGCCGGGGTGTACACTGACCGGTTACCGGGGCGTAATGCCTTGTATTCAGTGTTCCAGCAGGCCGTAGAGGGCGCCGAGCAGTGCGGGCACGGCCGTCTCGACCCGCAGGATCCAGGGGCCGATGGTCAAAGCCCGCAGACCGGCGGTGCGCAGGGCCTCATCCTCTTCTAGTGAGAAGCCGCCTTCGGGACCAATCCACAGGCTGACGGTGTGCGGTGATGGCAAGTCGCCGGGCTGGATTGGCTGGTCGTTGTCGCGTGGCACCGCGCCGAAGAAACCCGTTGTGGCGTCGTGGCCGGCAAGGGCATCATGAAAGGCTTGTAGCGGGCTGATGGCGGGTTGGAATGGGTTTCCTGACTGCTTGCAGGCCGCGATCAGGGTTTGTTGCCAGCTGTCCTTGTCATTTTCTGGTTTGGCGACGCCGTAGCGGCAGAGTATTGGTGTGATGCGTATGACGCCCAGCTCGGTCGCCGTCCGCAACACCGCGTCCATGTTCTTGCCGCGAGGCGGGGCGATATACAGATGGAGGGCAATGGCCGGTTCCGGGCAATGCTCGACGGCGATGATGCGGCAATGGGCTTCCTGCTGTCGACGACCGGCGTTGGTTGGGGGCAGAAGTTCGGCTTCGGCGCGGATGCCGGAGCCGTTGAGCAGCTGTAGGCGGTCGCCGGCCTGCAGGCGCAAGACCCGCAGGGCATGGGTTGATTCAGCTGCCGGCAATTCGACCGTGCAGTCAGGCGTCAATGGCTGGTCGGGACAATAAAAATTGCGCATGCGAAACGCTCACCCGATTCGTGTAGTACAAGATTGCTGTCCCGGGCGCTGCTGCGCCTCAGTTAGTGCTGCAGGGTTTTCGCGGGCCGGCCTGCTGCTTTTCAGCGAGGGATGCCGGCCCGGCGAGATAGCACCGTTTGCTTTCGCCTCCCTGCGGTCATGTTGCTGCTGGAAGCTTGTCTGCTTACTCAAAAGGGCATGTCGTCAACGGGGGCTTTTTCGCCGCCGCCGTTGCTGCTGGTACTCTTTTCAGCTGCCGGGGCTGGTGATGCTGGTGTCGCCGCATTTGCCGCAGGTGGAGTGAATGGCTTTGGCTCCGGAGCGGGGGCGGCAGGAGCGGGGGCGGCAGGCGTTGCCGCCTTGGGAGCGCCAGAGCTCGGCGGGAATGCCGGTGCGGCTGCTGGCGGTTGATTCACGGGCTGCTGGAAACTATTCGGGCGCTGCTGTTGGTAGCCGCCGGCTGGGGGTTGCTGGTAGCCGCCGGCTGGGGGTTGCTGGTAGCCGCCGGCTGGGGGTTGCTGGTAGCCGCCGGCTGGGGGTTGCTGGTAGCCGCCGGCTGGGGGTTGCTGGTAGCCGCCGGCTGGGGGTTGCTGGTAGCCGCCGGCTGGGGGTTGCTGGTAGCCGCCGGCTGGGGGTTGTTGGTAGCCGCCGGCTGGGGGTTGTTGGTAGCCGCCGCGTGGCTGTTGCTGGTAACCGCCGCGTGGCTGCTGCTGGTAACCGCCTCCTCGTGGTTGTTGCTGATAGCTGCCTTGCTGCTGATAACCGCCGTCGGGCTGCTGATAGCTGCCTTGCTGCTGATAACCGCCGTCGGGCTGTTGGTAACCACCGTCGGGCTGTTGGTAGCCGTTGTCATCGAAGGAGGCATCGGGTCCCTGGCCGGCTTCTTTGCGGTCAAGGAATTGAATGCTATCCACGTGCACTTTCAATTTGCTGCGGTTTTGGCCGGTGGCTTTGTCCTGCCATTGGTCCAGGCGTAGTCTGCCATCAACGAAGACGAGGGAGCCTTTATGTAGGAAGCGGCCGCAGTTTTCGGCTGTGCGGCCGAATGCTTCGAGATCGACGAAGCACACGTCTTCGCGATCTTCGCCTTGGGCGGAGCGCCAGCGGCGGTTGATTGCCATGCCGATTTCGCAGATTTGCAGGCCGCCTTCGGTAGCGCGGGTGATTGGGTCGCGGGTCAGATTACCCATCAAGAGGACTCTATTCAAGCTTGTCATGGATTGTGTTCCTTCACTCTGAGAGCTGTCGTTCTGGCTGTGAGGTGATACCTGTTAGCAGTGGTAACATACCCTTTACTTGCTGGTTTTGCTCGTGAGGCACCTCCTTCTTTTTCCTTGCTCTGGCGAGTCGTATGACAGGTTTGGCGCGACCGGATTCTGCATTTAATGATATAATATGAAAATAAAAATGCAAATAAAATGCAAAAATATATTTGCATTTAATGAATGGCAGTGCAATTTAATGGTTGTGAAGGACGGTTTTACTTCAGGATGCCGGTTCACCGACTTTCACCAAATGCAATAAAAAGCAATCGGCGAAGAAAGAAGGAGGCAGGAGCGATGAAGACGTTGAAACAACTCGGTTGTGCGGGCCTGGCGGCGTTGCTGATGTCGGTATCACTGCCGTCGTGGGCGCAGGCGGCGGACGGCGTGGCAGCTGGTGCTGCTGATGGCGCTGCGGTGGTAACCAAGGCGGAGAAGAATCCCGTTGCCAAGTTGCGTGGGAAGCTTCTCTACAAGAAGAACCAGATTCGGAAGCTTGAGCGTTCTGCCACGGGTAGCAACGAGGCGCTTCGCGCGCGTGCGGGTGAGCTGGAGAAGGAGCGCCGGGGGCAGTACGTCGCCGTTGAGCCCAAGCTGGCTGAGCTGTATTCCGAGCAGGATGCTCTTGCTGCGGAAATTGATCGCTTGGCACCGCCCAAGAAGTGACGCCGTCCGCTGTTCTGCCGTGTGGGTGTAAGCTACGCGGCAGTGGCGGGCCCCTCGCTGGCGGCATGATCTTGTCAGTCGCCAAGGGCAAGGCCGGCGCTATCCATGATCGGATAGCGCCGGCCTTGTATTTCAACCTGTTGGCGTTGTCAGCCTGTGCAGTCGTTTCAGCCGACGCTGGCGCCGGAGGGTATGGGGCCGTCGGTGGTAATCAGTCGGAGGACGCCCTGGTGTTCGGCGGCCAGCAGCATGCCGTTGGATTCGACGCCGCGCAGTACGGCCGGTTTGAGGTTGGTGATGACGATGACATGCTTGCCAATCAGGCTGTCGGGACTGTAGAATTTAGCGATGCCTGAGACGATTTGCCGCAGATCCTGGTCGATGCGGACCTGCAGCTTGAGCAGTTTGTCCGAATTGGCGACGGGTTCAGCGGCGATGATTTCGGCCGTCTGCAGTTTGACCTTGCCGACCTCGGCGATGCTGATAACGCCGGGGACGGCGTCGCCCTTTTTGCTGGCCTTTTCTTTTGGCGTGGGGGCCATGGCTGGTGGCGCAGCTGCGGGGGCGTCTTCCTTGTATTCAGCGCGGGGGAAGAGCGCCTCGTCGAGGGCGACTTTGGCGCCTTCGCTGAGGACATTCCACTGGCTGAGTCGGGGCATATGTGGGGTGATGGCGTCTTCGCTGATGCCCAGCGCCCGGCGCAGGATGGTCATTTTTTCAGGCATGCAGGGATAGAGCAGGCCCGAAGCGATGCGCAGGCATTCCATGGTGTGGCGCAAGACCCGGCCGAGGGTGGCGAGGTCGCCGGACTTGGCGAGGACCCAGGGTTTCATCTTGTCAAAATAGCGGTTGGCTTCGCGGACGGTGGCCAGGACGGTGGCCAGGCCATTGTCGAGTTGCATGTTCTTGACGGCTTCGGCCATGCTGCCGGCGGCGGCGAGGCAGAGAGTGGCCAGTTCGCGCTCGTCGTCGCCGATCTCGGCGCAAGGCGGCATCAGGCCGGCAAAATTGCGCTCAATCATCTTGATGGCACGGCTGGCTAGATTGCCCAAGTCGTTGGCTAAATCGGCATTGTAGCGTTCGACAAAAATTTTCTCGGTGAAACTGGCGTCCTGTCCGAGGCTCATACCGGCCATGAGGAAGTAGCGGAAGGCATCGACGCCGTACTGGTCGATCATGGCCATGGGGTTGACGACATTGTTGAGGGACTTGCTCATTTTGGTGTCGCCGACCAGCCACCAGCCGTGCGCGAAGACGGTTTTGGGCAGTTCCACGCCCATGGCCATGAGCATGGTGGGCCAGTAGACGGTATGGGTGGTGAGGATGTCCTTGCCGATGAGGTGATAGGATGCGGGCCACCACTGGCTAAACAGGGCGTTGTTTGTGCGATAGCCTACCGCGCTGATGTAGTTGACCAGCGCGTCAAACCAGACGTAGGTGACGTAGTCGTGATCAAAGGGCAGTTCGATGCCCCAACTGAGGCGGGCCTTGGGGCGACTAATGCACAGGTCGCCAAGCGGCTGCTTCTTGAGGAAGCCCAGCGTTTCCTGGCGGCGGTGTGCGGGTTGGATGAATTCCGGATGGCTCTCGATGTAGTCAATGAGCCGATCCTGATACTGGCTCATTTTGAAGAAGTAGCTGCGTTCTTCGAGCTCTTCGGTGTTGCGGTGGCACTCGGGGCACTCGCCGTCGACCAGGTCTTTTTCGGTGTAGAAACGTTCGCATGGCACGCAGTACCAGCCTTTGTAGCTGGCGGAGTAGATGAGACCGCGCTCGTGGAGATCGCTGAGGATGGCCTGGACGATTTGGGTGTGGCGGGGCTCGGTGGTGCGGATAAAGTCGTCGTGGGTGATGCCGAGGCGTTGCCAGAGTTCCTGAAAGCGAACCACGGTGTTGTTGCAGTGTTCCAGTGGGCTGACATTGTTGGCTTTGGCGGCCTGTTGCACTTTTTGGCCATGTTCGTCGGTGCCGGTCAGGAAATGCGTCGGTTCGTCCATCAGGCGGTGGTAGCGCGCGAGGACGTCGGCGAGGATGGTGGTATAGGCGTGGCCGATGTGCGGTTTGTCATTGACATAATAGATCGGCGTGGTGACGTAAAAGCTGTTATGGCCCATTCATATCTCCCTTATGTGACGGCGAAAAGCCGGCATGGCGCCGGCTTGGTTGCGTGCTGTGTTCGGGGTGTCCGGTAATCAGGTGATGATCTGCTTGCCGACTTCGCGTTCCCAGAACAGGGCTACTGCGAGCAGCATCAGCAGTGCATTCATGACGACGACGTAGGCGGCGCCATAGACAACGTAGGCGGCGGGTATTTTTTTCTGCGCGGCCAGGGCGTCGGCCATCCAGAACAGCTGCCAGTTAGGAATACAGGCGTACAACGCGGTTGCCAGGTAGCTGCCGCCATCGGGCAGGGGATTGGCGTAGTTGCCGCCGACTGGCACGCGCGGGTGGTTGTTGCTGCGGCGGAAGGCGTAGGCGTCGTAAGCGGCGTCAAGGCCGGTGGCGCCTGGCGGTACGCTTTGGCGTTCCTGGGCGATGCGCATGAGCTGCCAACTCTGGCTGTCCACATCATAGCGGGCCATGTGTTGGGCTCTGCCGTCGAGATCGTTAAGTTCGTTCTTCCAGCCTTGGCCGTCTTTCCACAGACCGTCCGGCGTTTTGCCGAGGGTGGGGAGGACAGCGGGGCGTTCTTGGTCGCTCCAGACTACGAAGGCCTCGCCGGCGTCGACGATTTCTGGGCGTTGCCATTTGCCGACGTTGGCGATTTCGGTGGGGGCGAAGCGGTAACTTGTCAGCCACAGAGTTTCCTTGCCTTTTGGCGCGCTGTCTAACCAGGGTTCGCGGGCCTGGCGGCCGAGGAGGTAGTCCGACATCAGCCCGACCATGAAGAGAACCGAGCAGACTAGCAGGTTGCTCACCAGGTTCAGGCGTGTTGACAAGGCAGTGGCGAGGCTGGCCATGGCCCACACGGAATACAGGATAAGGATTAGCGCGGGGATGACATAGAGGGCCAAGCCCGGCTGTTCTTCGTTGTAAGGCTTGAAGTGGGCGAAGATCGCCAGCAGGGGGAAAAGGACCAGCAGGCTAAGGACCGTGGTCATTGGGAAGGACGAGCGGGTCACGTAGTTGTGAATGCCGGCGATCACGAAGCCGAGGATAATTGCCCCGAAATAGAGGGCCATGATGGTGAAATCAATGCGGAACTGATCCGAGGCGATGCGCAGGCTCACCAGTGTGGCCAGGGCGCAGAGGAACCAGAATACCGTCACGGCACTCAGGATGCCGAGAATCTTGGCAATGATGAACACCGGCCGTTGCACGGGTTTTGACAGCAGCAGCAGGGCGGTGCCGTTGTCAATCTCGCGCGAGATGGCGTAGCTGGCAATGAGCACTGATATCACCCAGCCGAAGATCATCGTCGTTGCCATGCCGCTGTCAATCACCAGCTTGTCCTGGGCGCGGAAAACAAACATGGTGAACAAAGGGAAGAGTCCGATCATGCTCAAGGCGCTAAGCAGCACCAGGAGGAAAATCGGCTCGCGCAGACTCTCGCGGAAGGTGTTTTTGGCTATTTGAAAGAGCGCAGTGAACATGGGTGTCGGACCTGTCTCGGGCTATATGGGGGTGAAAATGACTTGTCAGCGCTTATTTGCCGGCGCCGGCCTGGGAAATCTTGTCGCTGTATTCGCGGTATTGTTTGAGCAGGCTGCGGTGGTCGAGCCACTCGCCCAGGACCTGGGCGTTCTTTTCCCAGTCGGTGCTGTCAAGAATGATGACGGAGTAGTCAGCGCGGAGCAAGTCAACGAACTGTTTGGGTACGTAGTCCGTGCCACCGAGAATGACAATGCGCTTGGGGTTGATAAAGGCCACGGTTTCCAGGAAATTGCCTTCGCCGATATCGACGGCTTTATTGCCATCAATCATGTAAAAGACGCGTTGGGTGCCGTCCACATCGGGGGAAAAGAGGACAATGGGCTGCTTGGTGCGCACCTGCGCGAGTTCGGCCAGCAGGCGCGAATTGAGAACATTGGCCGTAATCATCAGCGTTTCGGCCCGGGCTCGCGAGTTGCGCCGGAAAGGATTGAGGCTCACGGCGTAACTGCTTGCAGTAACAGCAATCAGCACGAAAAGAACAATGACCGACATCCCACGAATTTTCATTGACTGGACTCCCTTGGTTGTGGCAGAGCGCGAAACTCCCGAAAGGCCGACGCTGGACAGCAGTCCGGCGTCATGTCGAAATAAACAAAGACAATACTATGCTGGGAAAGCGGAAACTTTCAACTAATGCACATGGCATAATTGGTGTTGTCGGTGCCTCGTTGTGGCTTCAGACGAGTCCGGCGATGAATTCTTTAGCGCGCATGGTTGGCCACCATTCCTGGTCGAGCCCAGGGGTGATGAAGCCGCAGTGGCCGCCGCTTTCGGGCATTTCCAGGTAGAGGTATTGGCTTTTGGCGGCCTTGTCTTCCGGGAAGCAGTTCCCGGCCAGGAAAGGATCATTGCGGGGGTTGACCATCAAGGTTGGCACGGCGATATCGTCGAGCCAGTTGAATGCGGATGCCTGGCGCCAGTAGTCTTCGGGGCTGGCGAAGCCCATAAGGGGAACCGTGTAGTATTTGTCGAAATCGCCAAAGGTTTCGATTTTGCCGATGTGGCTCAGGTCGATTTTATCGGGATAGTACGCCTGTTTTTGCGTGATCATGCGGCACATTTGACTGAGGAAGTGTTTGGCGTAGAGGCGGCCCACGGGTGTTTCCATGACTTCGGCGCTGGCTTTGAGGTCGATGGCGGCGCAGAAGACGGCGGCGCCGGCGACTTCGGCCGGCAGGTTCTTCGCTTCGCGGCCCAGGTAGAGCAGGCAGAGATTACCGCCCATGCTGTAGCCAGTGAAGGCTACTTTGCGATAGTGGCCGCTGGTGATGGCGTGGCGGGTCACCCAGTCGAGTTCTTCGGTGGAGTTGTTGGTGGTGAATTTGAGGAGTCGGCTGTCGTAGATACTGGTGCCGCGGTAGTTCCAGGCCAGGCAGTCCCAGCCGATGTCGTTGAAGGCCTTGACCATGCTGAGGATATAGTGTCGGCGGCTGTGACCGCAGAGGCCGTGGTTGAGGATCAGCAGGCAGTCGGAACCGCAGCGGGACCAGTCCAGGTAGAGGAAATCGCCATCGGGGGTGTTGAAGCATTCCCGTTGGTAGTCGACATTTTCCCGCTTGCGCATGTAGCTGGGCAGAATGGTTTGGACATGCGGGTTGGTGAGAAAGCGTGGTGGATGGTAGCTGGATTGGGCGATGACTGGCATGGTCGTGTTTCTGTTGCTGCGGGGAGGCTATTGGCAAAGAGACAAAGATACAGGGAACGGCCGGCTTTCCGGGGGGGCGTTGCCTAGCGTGCCAGCGTCATGGTGTGTCAGCGCGGTGCTGTCGGTTGGCGTTTTGGCCGGGCAGCAGAGCTGGCATACTATAGTCGGTGCGGGGGTTGGCGCGAGGCATTGCGGGTCATTTCCGTTTCATCAGGAGGGTGCGTGATGACGGGTGGCTGAGCAGCCGGCTCATGTCCAGCAGTTCGGGGTAGGCGTCCGGTGGCACCAGCGTTGCGGGCAGGTCGCCGCGGGCGCGGAAGCGGAACTGATTGCCGGCGAGGCGTTCCGAGCTGAAGCTGAGTACGCCAGAACTGTTCGGGAAGTGCCAGGTGTATTCCTGGGGCGACAGCAGCAGGTTGGGAAAGGACGCTGGGAAGCTGACGGCGACACTAATGTCCAGGCCGCGGTAGTCCTGCCAGAGAATGGGGTGCAGCCGGCGGTCGGTGTTCTGGCGCAGAATGCCGGCCAGGGACATGGGCAGGCGCAGATAGAGGAAGGGCTCCTGCACGATTGCGTAGTCGGTGATTTGCGCGGAAAACTGGCGCTGCCCGGGGTAGGTGCTGAAATCCGTCAGCAGTTCGCTGGCTGCGACTGCGGATTGCGAGATGCCCGCCAGCAATTCTTGGTAGTGGCGCCGGCGTTCCTCGGGCGTGAGCTCAGCGTAGAATTTTTTTTGTTCGGCGTGGTCGGTGCCGTGGTAGATGGTCAGCTGTGTTAACGTGGCGCTGCCGTCGTCGTTGACCGTCACGTGGAAATGGTCTTCACGGCTGTTTTGGAAGGCTGCTTGCACGGTGACGACCAAGGGCTCGCCTTTGAGGGTGATGCCGCAGGCGCCCTCGACGGCGCTGGTGCCCAATTCGGCGTGTTCGTCGGTGTCGTTCAGCCAGATCGTCCGTCCTTCGTGCTCAACGCGCAGGAGCAGCTGTGGGAAGGCGTACACATGGGGGAAGGCGAGGTGGTGTTCGGATACAGCGCGGGGGCTGGGCCCCGTCGCCGCAACGACGAATTCGGGGTTGAAGCCCAGGCGCTTGAGCAGGGCGGCTGTCGCGATCGCGCGGTCGGCGTTGTGCCCATAGCCCTCGGCCAAGGTCTGTTCGGCGTCGCTGAGGCTGCTCAGGGGCAGTTCGGTGAAATTCGGCCCAACCTGGCGGATGTTGCGTGCGATGGTGTCGCGGACTGCGCGCAGCTGTTCGAACGGGGGGAGGGAAGCCAGGCTGGTTGCCAGGGCTTCGACGCGGGGGCCGGCGGCGGCGCAGTGGGCAGTCAATGCCGCCGCCAGTTCGCGGCCGTAGTGCGACCACGCGCCGCTGGACACGCAGACTGATGGCGTGAATGACGCGCGGGGTGGCAGCTGCGTTTCACGGCGGAGGGCTCCGAGGTTGCTGATTGACCAGCTGCGGACCTCGCGGTCATTGCTGATCTCTTTGGAGATAGCGATGGGCTTGGCGCTCGCGTCGTCGCCGTTACTGAAGGCGTAGCCGCGGGGGAAGGAGGCCAGCACCATGGCCATGCCGACCGGCGTGTCAATGGTCAAGCGGGCCTCTTTGCAGGGATCAAAGCTTTGGAAGCTGTGATTGAGGGCGAAAAAGGGCGCGTTGCGGCAGGTCCGGCGCACTTCGTATTCGATGATGCTGCCGACTTCCACGCCGGGGAGGCTCGCCACCAGGGTTTTGGCCGCCGGGTAGCGCGGCGCGCTGCCCACCCATTCTGCGTCCATGATGTTGGTTTCCTCGGGGCTGATTGGCGTGGTGTTGTCACCGTTGCGGACTCGTGCGTAGTTTAGGGTGAGTTCTTCCCAGACCGGATTGTAGCTCAGCTTCAGTTCGGCATGTTCTTTTTTACCCTTGTAGCTCATGATCTGCTTGCGGACGCGGTGCAGGTGCTGCCATTCGCTGGCGGAGATGAGTCGGTATTCGTCTTCTTGGGACAGAATCACCGCCTCGTCGCTCGCTGTGGTTTCGCCGTTGCCGGCGGTTTGCAGGCGATTGAACAGGGCCATCTTGCGGGCGTTGACCTCAAAGACCTTCAGTTTTTCCTTAAGGTCAAGGTATTGCACCGGGGCGAATTCGACGGTTTTGATGGCGAACTCGCTGTCCAGCGTCAGGGTGCGGTTTTGCCAGTTCAGGCGGCGTTGCCAGGTCAACGTATCGGTATCGACCAGCGGGTAGTCGGGGAGGGTTTCGGCCTCACCCCAGGCCGGGTCAAGGTTGAGCACCACGCGTTCCTTGACGCCGCAGGCGATTTCGGTGACGAAGGGAAAGCGTCGCTGGGTCAGGCCGGCTTGGCCGAGGATGAAGTTGACCATGCCTACGCTGTGCGAAAAGCGCGGCACGTCGAGCATGGCGCAGCTGTCGTTGGCGATCAGCACGTCTTCGGCGGCGAAGCCCACTGTGAGGGCGACTGGCTCGCTGGTGTTCATCATATCGGCGGGACTGAGCTCGAAGCTGGTCAGGCGCGCGCCGGGAGCGACCCGTTTGACCACGCCCTCGAAGAATTGTCGGCGCTGTTCTGGACTGCGGCGGGCGAGCGCGCCGCGGTAGGCGTTGTCGTTGATGCCGTCGAAGCGGAAGCTACTTTGGCCGACGAGATTGCCGCGGTCGTCGATGCTGGCGCGGGTGTCGATGATCATCATGTTCACGCTGGCGGGACTGATCGGCGAGCTACGCAGGGTGTCGCCCTCCGGCCGGGCCACCAGGTAGCTTTTGTGGCAGAGGTAGGCGGGGAAGAGCTCTTTGGTATTTTCGTCGGTCGAATCCATGAGCAGGTAGCTGCCGTCGTCATTGAGGACGGCAGTGATGGCGTGGTTGAAAAAGGGCTGCGGCACTTCGGGGTCCTTGAGGGGACCGTTGTGAATCAGCACTGGGAAGGCCTGGAAGCCGGCGAGGCGCAGCATGACGACGAGCAATGCCGCCTTGTCCCGGCAGACACCGTGGCGCTTGTCAAAAGTCAGCTGGACATCGTGGGGCTCGTATCCTGGTGCCTCGGTTTCCACGGTGATGCCCATGTAGCGGATTTCCTGGGAGACGAAGCGGAAGATCGCGCGGATTTTGTCTTCGCGGTCTTCCAGTCCGGCGCAGAGTTCGGTCACTTTTTCCTGCATGGCGGGGCTGTGGGCGTAATGGGGTTCGCTGACCTGCCAGTACCAGCGGGAGATGTCTTCCCAGCTGGGCACGGTGCTGATGAGCAGGCGCTGGACGACGGTGTGCAGCGGGGGCATGTCGGGTTCGGGGAACATGCGGGGGATGTTGCGGCCCTGCCAGCGGTAGAAGACGCGGTCGCCGTCCTCGCGTTCCGTGAATGCCACCGTGTCCTTGACCTGGTCCTTGAGGACGATTCGGCGCAGCGGCAACTCTTTGGGCGCCTGCACTTCATAGACGAAATTGACGATGGGGCTGGTGTATTCCAGCACTTCGTAGTCGCTGAAGGTGTTGGGAACGCGTGGTTTGACGATTTCGGTGCAGACCACGTAGCGAATCAGATCGCCGACCTGCAGTTCGGGCAGGGTTACCTGCAAAATCTTGCTGTTAGGGTCGTAGATGTTTGAGCGCATCTGTGAGGGATCGACCATGATCTGCGACTGCTTGGCGAGGTCGACGGGGAGAATCTGGCCATCTGGGCGGATGACCTGCACTAGGCTGTAATGGACTCGGTTGTAACTTTCCGTGAAATACCGGCTCAGGACCCGGTTGTCATTCTTGCCCTTTTCGCTGAGCACTTTCATTACAGTGTCGTCCCAGGTCACGGCGCGGCCGTCGGTTTCGTAGCGCACCACAATGCGGTCGTCAATCATCACGTCGTCGGCATCGGGATAGCGCTCGCTGGTGACTTCCCGCGCCTGCTGCAGCACGACTTCGAGGTCAAGAAACCCCTCGGGAGCGCCGTTGGTACGGGCCGTAACGATCAGCAGAACGATGGGGAGAAGGGATGCCTTGAGCAAATCCCGAAGACGAAGAGGGTGACAGAGCATATGGTGTGGATCCTTCCTGCTGAATGGTGACGATGGTCGTCTGGCGACATGCCGTCCGGCATGGGGGCGGCATGGCTTCAGACCGGTGCCAAGGCGTGGCGTTTCCCAAGCTGGCATGCGGCCCGGCCGCGCGGCGCCAGCAAAAGCTAATATACCCCCCTGAGCTCGCTTGCCAAAAGACAAAAAGCGGGGGCGGTCGGTGATGGTATACGGCAGCCAGTTCCCAATGGCTGTCTCCCCCTGGCATGGCTGTTGCGGCGGTGAAATATCGCCTGCAAGTTGAGTTGTCTGAGCAAGGCAGTATTTTATGTTTTTTCACGGTTACGCAGTTGCCGTGCAGCCCAATTGATGGTGTTTTCAGGCGTTGTTTTAGAGATCAGGCGTGTCAGTGAGTGGCCTGACGGCCGGTGTACGGAGTGCGACGGGTGTTTTGCGTCGACTGGACGATATCTCCAGTCAGCGTGTACATAAGAGGTTGACATGGCAACAGGTATGGCAAAAGAGCCGCGACAATTGATGGCGGGTACCGTCATCAATGGCTATCGCGTTGAGCGGGAGCTTGGTCGCGGCGCCATGGCCGTGGTCTATCTTGCCACCCAGTTGGACCTGGAGCGGCCGGTGGCCCTGAAAGTGTTGTCGGCGGAGCTGGCCGCCGACGCCGAGTTTGTTGCCCGTTTTTTTAATGAAGCCCGCGCGGCGGCGTCGATGTCGCATCCGCATATTGTGCAGGCCTATGATGCGGGCATTGCCGAGGGGGGCATATACTATTTCTGCATGGAGTTCGTCGATGGCGAAACGCTGTTGCAGCGATTGAATCGCCAGACGCGTTTGGATGCGCAGACCTGCGTGGCGATGGCGCTGGACATTGCCGACGCGTTGAATTTCGGCTGGCAGCGGCAGAAGTTCACGCATGGCGACATCAAGCCTGAGAATATCATGATCAACTCCCACGAGCAGGCCAAGTTGGCGGATTTTGGTCTGGCGAAAGTGGAGGGGCATGATTATGACGGTACGGACATCATGCTGACGCCGCTATATGCCCCGCCGGAGTTGATTCGGGGCGAGCGCGGTCGCAAGGACTGCCGCAGTGACATTTACGCCTTTGGGGCGACTTTGTACCACGCGCTGGCGGGCACGCCGCCCTATCCGGGGGATAATGCGCAAGTGGTGCTGCAACGGCATTTGAAGGAGCCTTTGGAGCCATTGCGCCAGCGTTATCCCAAGGCGCCGCAGTGGTTTTCCGACCTGATAGGGCGGATGTTGGAGAAGGACCCGGCGAAGCGTCCACAGAGTTGGGGCGAGGTGATTGAGGGTCTGAAGAAAGTCCAGAGCGGCCTGTTGCTGCTCAAGACCGATGATGGCTCCGCTGACGGGCCGGTGTTGAAAAAGGCCAAGGTGGTGCGTGTCGTCGACGGCAAAGGGGGCGCTCTGCCGCGGATTGCCACGCCGCAGGAGCGCAAGGCCGCCAAGCGCACCAGTCAAGGCGTAGTGACCATGTTCATCCTGGCGCTGGCTTTGAGCATCGGTACGGTATTTCTCAAACGCCACGTCGAGCAACGAAAAACGGGCGGCGTTCCGGGTGTATCAGGCGCGGCGGGGGCAGTATCGGAAGCCGTCCCGCCGAAACAGGCTCTGGTGCCAGTGAAGCCGGGCGGCAGTGTGGCGGCAGCACAGCCGGAAACGGGCGTGACGGGGGGAGCAGATGCGCAACCGGGCGCTGCGGGAACGACAGCGGTTGCGCCAACGCCAGGCGTGGCTGATACCGGTGTGGATCCTGGGCCGGCACCCGGCGCTGAGGCTGGCGCTGGCGTGGTGCCGGGAACGGCAACGCCTGATGCTCCCGGGGCAGTGGCGGCAGCGCCGGCGGCAAGCGTCTTTACGCTGCGGGTGCCGGAAGTGTCCATCCCCATAGACATGACTGCGAGTCAGCAGCAGGCAGACGCGATGATTGATGCTGCCTGGTGTCTGAACTCCATGCGCTATGATTTTACGTCGGCGACGCCGGTTGAGCCGTTACTGAAAGTGGTGAACGAGTGGCTGAGCAGCCATCCGCAGCCCAATGATGTCACTCCACTCATGGTGTATCTGCGCGACATGGCCTTGCCGGCATTGGCGGATGGCAAGGCCCAGCTGGTGACCAATAAGGCGAAAGTGCTTGGCCGCACGCTCACCGGTAAGCGCGAACGCCAGTTCATGCTCCAGGATATCACCTACGAGAAAATCGAGGTGCAGGAATTGATGCCCAACGGTCATATTGTGCGGGCTTTGAGCTGGCAGGAGTTTTTTGCCGAAGGACTGGTTGACGAGCTGTTCAAAGAGGCCTTCTATGCTCGCGAAAGAGATCCGCAGCAGTGGCGGCCCTATTTGACGTATCTGGCGTTTACCAATCAGCCGCGGGCATTGACGGCGCTGGTTCCAGCCAACCCTCGGAACGAAGAAGAGCGACATTGGAAAATGGTGCTGTTCTTGTTTGAGATGGCCAGCGGCCGGAAACTCGATGTACTCAAAGGCTGGCAGGATTTGCGCCAGTCCTGTCGCCTGGGTTTGAGCTTCAATGCCTATCGCTTGGCCAGTGAGTTGCGTGGCAGTCGCAACAACAGTGTGACTACGGCATTTGCGGATGTTCTTGACGCGCTGATCTTGCGTTGTGGCGAGGCGGTGCCGGAGGTGCAGGCTGCCGCCCTAGTGCAGAGAGCACAACAGCAGTTGCGCCTCGATCCCCTTGCGGCTTTGGATCTGTGTCTGCTGGCCAAGGCGCGCGGCGGCGCCGGCAATTTTCCGGAAAAGAGCAAGTTGGAGGACATTCAGAACGAAGCCTTGGTGGCTCTAGCGTCAGCAATGGACAGCAATGAGCTAGATGAGTGGGATGCGGTTCCTTTTGTGCTGGGTGGGCGCTCAAAGCCGGTGCCGCACCGTAGGTATGCCGCCAATCTGCTGATGACGCAAAGCGAGGGGCCCAAGTCCATGCTGCGTGTCGCTCTGCCGGGGCTGCGGACGGTGAGTCTGCTGGAGATGGGCGATTGGGTGCAAGCGAGCAAGTTGATTGAGGACAAGCAGGTGACGGCGTTGCTGGAGCGTCCAGCCATGTTCAGCTACCCAGTTCTTTTTGGTCGAGCCTTGTTGGCCATGCGATATGGCCTTGATCCAGTGGCAACCGACAATGCGGCGGTGGCCCTGACGCAGTTGCCGCTTGGTTTCGAATCGCTGGCTTCGATGTACACGTATGCGCCGAAATACGCCCTGTTGAGTCGTCGCGCCGACCGCGAATTTCTCTACCGCTTCCGGACCTTGCGACCGGGATTGGATCTCAAGGGGGCGGACGTGACTCGGCGGCGTTTGCAGTACCTGGACCTTAGTCTATGCCTGGAAAGCTCTCGGCGCAAAGATGCGATGGACGCCCTCTACGCCATTGCCGAGGGTGACGCTGGGGCCGCTGCCGGCTTTAACAGCGAAATACTCCGAGCAGATGCTCATCGCATGCACGAGATGATCCGTTTGGGAACTGGTGCCTTTTATCCTCCCATGGCCGACACCGCCTTGCCGCACTATCAGTTACGCCTGGCGTTGGCCTGCGTTGGCGAGCAGACCTTAACGGGTGAGAATGACGAAACCTTCATGCAGGTCGTCGAGTCTGAAGGGATGCGCTGGTCGTTGACTGGTGGCGATACGATCTATGAGTGGTTGCTGAGGCGTTGCGCGGCGGATATTGAGTCCGGTGATCTGGCGGCAGCGGTAGGCCGGGTGCGCTGGGCTTTGGGTTTGCCTCACAGTTGTTTGTTTTCCTACTATGGACGTCTGCACTTATTGATGGCTGGACTACACAATCTGGCCGGCCAGAGCTGCGGACACATTAATGCCCACGCCACTTTACAATCCGCGACGGTGGCATCCGAGACGGAAAAGCGGCTGATTCGGTTGGTGTATTATGAGCGTGATGGTGGTCGCAGTCTGCAGGCCCAGTTGGGCTATGGCCATTACGGGCATTTTTGTGTTCCCTGGCTTGAGGTGAGCCATCGTCTGGGACGTGGTGAGAAGGTCGATGATCTTGAACAGCGTTTCAGCAGATTGCCCCTGCCGATGGCCGAGCGCAGGCTGGTCGCCAGCTTGAGCGTGTTCCAACGTGAAAGACAGGCACAGCTTGCCGCTGAGAAATAATCCACCGCAGCCCGGTAATATGCCAGCTGGTGGTGATAACAGTAAGGGATGATGATCATGTTGTGCGATCGCTGCCATAAACGAGAAGCTTGCGTGCACATTCAGGAAGTGCGTGCTGATGGCAAACGGTCCCTCAATCTCTGCGCCGCTTGTGCACTGGAGCAATACAGTGATAAAGACCGCAAGCTGCAGGATTTTTTGGGGGTGCTGACGGCTATTTCCCGGCAGCTTGGGGCCGCCGACGCCGAACCCGGCGTTGCCCAGCCGGAGCTGAGCTGCACGAAGTGCGGTAAGGGCCTGGCAGAACTCAAAAAGAGCTGGGTGCTTGGCTGTGACCATTGTGTGACGGCCTTCCGGGAGCAGTTGCGGGAGCAGATTGCCAAGCTGCAGCATTTGTCCCTGAGCTGCGGGGAAAGCGGCGTGCCGGGCAATGCTGACGGCGACGACAGCCGGCCAGCGCCGCCGTCGGCACCATCGGCGACGCTGTCATGCCTGCGCCGAGATCTGCAAGTGGCCGTGCAGCGCGAGAACTACGAGGAAGCGGCCCGCCTGCGCGATCGCATTGAGACACTGCTGCAGCATGCCAGCGACAAGGAGTCTGGCAGCTGATGGGCACAAGCATCTTTCGCGAATGGGCAGCCCGGCAGCCGTGGTGGCTGCCGGAGACAGCTGAGCACCCCCGCGTCATCTTGGCCAGCAAGGTCACTCTGGCCCGCAATTTGCGCGGACTGCGTTTCCCCCCTTTTGGTGGTGACGCCGCCACGGCGGAGCGTGCCTGTTATCTGGTCAAGGATCTGTTGTCGCAGTCGGAAGTCCTGCTTGACACCCTGGAGCTGGAACCGCGGGCGATGCCGCCGGAGCAGCGCCTTTTTCTGGTCGAGCGGGGACTTCTGCGGCATGAGTTTGTGCATGGTGCCAGCGATAGCCTGGCCTTTGTGGCGCTGGACGAGCGCCGCAGTTTTGTGATCAACGACACCGACCATCTCCGGGCCAGTATCATGGCTGATGGTTTGGCGGTGCTGCCCTTGCAGGAGCAGGTCGCGGCGCTGGCAGCGCGGCTGGCCTTGCGCGCTGATTTCAGCATGGACAAGGAGTTCGGGCACGTCACGGCCCAGGCCAGCGAGTTGGGCACCGGCGTGGTGTTCAGCGTCTTGATGCATCTGCCGGCGATGAAAATGCGTGGGTATCTGCCGGCGGCGGCCCAGGCTGCGGAGATGATGGGCATCAAACTCATGCCGGTCTTTGAAAAGCAGGATGAACAAGTCGCGGCGCTGTACCAGCTGCGGAACCTTCGCACCATGGGGTGGTCGGAGAGGCTGGCCGCCGAACGCGTGCAGCAGTTTGCCACGCGTTTGTGCTGGCATGAAGACAACGCGCGCGACACATTGCTCAGCGGTGGCAGCCTGAAGCTCTGTGATAGCGTCGGTCGCGCGCGTGGCGTCCTCAAGGGCGCTTTTATGCTTAGTGCGCCGGAGGCTCGCGAATTGCTTTCGCGCCTGTGGCTTGGGGCCGAAGGCGGTCTGCTCAAGCAGTTTAGTACTGCCGATCGTATCTGCCGGGCGTTGGCCCTATCAGGGGACAGCAGCTTGGGGTATTTGCTTGGGCCGGGCGCGTCGGAAACCGATAAGGCCATGCTGCGTGCCCGCTGGCTGAAGCAGATTCTCGACTGGGAATGATGTCAGACAAGTGCTCGTTGGGTAGTTATAGTAATAGCATGGAAACACGCCGGCGCCCGAAGCGCGGCAATAGCAGAGACTCGTTGACAGGGCCCAGCGGCAGGTCAGCGTGGTTTGGTGTTTTGGCAGATGACTGGAGCAAGCGCCGGAATGTATTCCGGCGATACAGACTGGATTGGTGACGACAATGGCAGATCAGAATGATTTAACCAAGCGGTTTACGCCGCGGGCTCTGCAGGTGCTGGGTCTGGCTGAGAAGGAGGCCCGGCGTTTAGGGCACAACTATCTCGGCACTGAGCACATCCTGCTGGGCATTATCCAGCTGGGGCAGGGCGCTGGCATCTCGACCTTGCTGGCTAAGGGTTTGACCTTGGACAGCGTGCGCAAGGAAGTGTCCCTGCTCAGCAGCAATCCCGCCAGCGACACTCAGGCGTTGGACAAGGACATGCCCTACACGGCTGGCGTCAAGCGGGTCTTTGAACTGGCCCTGCACGAGGCCAAGGCCCTGAATTACCACTATGTAGGCATTGAGCATTTGCTGCTCGGGCTGCTTAGCGACGACCAGGGTGTCGCCTCAAAAGTACTTCGCTCGCTGGATATCGATGCCGACGGCCTGCGGCGGGACATTCTTAAGGAACTCGACCCCAATTATCTCCCCGCTAGCGCGCAGGCCGATGGCGGCGAAGAGGGCGGCGATATCCCGGGAACGCCGCCGATGGATCGTGCCGAGGCCGAGACGCCGGTGGAGAAGATGGCCGCCTTGAAGGCTTTTGGCCGCAACCTGACCGACATGGCCGCCGCCGGTGGTCTGGATCCGGTTATCGGGCGGGCGAAGGAGATTGAGCGGGTCATTCAGATCTTGTGTCGGCGCACGAAGAACAACCCGGTGTTGATCGGTGAAGCTGGCGTGGGCAAGACGGCGATTGTCGAGGGCCTGGCGCAGGCGATCAGCACGGGCGAAGTGCCGGATCTGTTGCGCAACCGCATGGTTATCGCCTTAGACCTCACGCTGCTGGTCGCCGGCACCAAATACCGTGGTCAGTTCGAGGAGCGCCTCAAGGCAGTGATGGAAGAAGTGCGGCGTTCCGGCCGGGTCATTCTCTTCCTGGACGAGCTGCACACCATTGTCGGCGCTGGCGGCGCCGAGGGCGCAATGGACGCCTCAAATATCCTTAAGCCGGCGCTGTCGCGCGGGGAGATCCAGTGCATTGGCGCGACGACGATGAACGAGTACCGCAAGAGCATAGAGAAAGACTCGGCGCTGGAACGGCGCTTCCAGTCCGTGATTGTCCAGCCGCCGACGGTTGCTGAGACGGAGCAAATCTTGCAGGGCTTGGCGCCGCGTTACGAAGCGCATCACCACGTCAGCTATAGTCCTGAGGCCCTACACAGCGCGGTAATGCTTGCTGAACGCTACATCCCAGCGCGATATCAGCCGGACAAAGCGATTGACGTCATTGACGAAGCCGGCTCGCGTCTGCGTTTGCGCACCATGGTGCGACCGCCGGATTTGAGCGCGTTGGAAGCCGAGAGCAAGACCTTGACGGACGCGAAGATAGCGGCGGTGGAGTCGCAGCAGTTCGAAACGGCCGCGAAGTTGCGCGACCAGGAACGGACCCTGAATCGGCGTCTTGAGGAGCTCAAGGCGGACTGGGAGAAGGAACGTGATAAGCACGTCGTGGTGGTAACTCCCGAGGACATGCGCGTCGTGGTGTCCAGCATGACGGGCGTGCCCCTGACGCGCATGGCTGAAGAGGAATCTGCCAAGTTGCTGAAGATGGAAGAGACGCTTGGCGGGATCGTCGTCGGCCAGAGTGAGGCCGTGCGGCGGATCAGCCTGGCTTTGCGTCGTTCGCGGGCAGAGCTGAAGGATCCGCGGCGGCCGATCGGATCTTTTATTTTTCTGGGCCCGACGGGCGTGGGCAAGACCTTCCTGGCCAAGGCATTGGCGGAGTTCATGTTCGGTGATGCGGAGGCGCTGATCCGCATGGACATGTCGGAGTACATGGAGAAATTCAACGTCAGCCGGATGGTCGGTTCCCCCCCGGGCTATGTCGGTTACGAAGAGGGCGGCCAGCTCACCGAGCGGGTGCGACGCCGGCCGTACTCCGTGGTCCTCTTTGATGAAATTGAGAAGGCCCATCCCGATGTGAGCAACATGCTTCTGCAGATCCTTGAGGAAGGCGAGCTGACGGACAGCCTCGGCCACCGCATCAGCTTTCGCAATACCATCATTGTGATGACCTCGAATCTGGGTGCGGAAACCCTGGGCAAGCCCCAGTCGCTGGGCTTCGGCAGTGGCGGTACCGAGGATGAGAGCGCGCGCCAGGCGGCGGACTTCGAAAAAATGAAGGAACGCCTGGTTGAGAGCGCCAAGAAGCATTTCCGGCCGGAGTTCATGAACCGCGTGGATGACGTGATTGTGTTCCGGACGCTGGGTCCGGTGGATCTGGCGCAGATCATCGGGCTTGAGGTCGGCAAGATAGCTGAGCGTCTACGCCAGCGTGGTGGCGAGCTGGTGCTGAATGACGAGGCGACGCAGCGGCTGGTGGCCAAGGGTTACAAGCCCGAATATGGCGCGCGGCAGCTCCGGCGGACGGTCGAGCAGTACGTCGAAGACCCGCTGGCGGAATTGCTGTTGCGCGATAAACCCGACGGGCCTTTTGTGATTGACGTGAGCGCCGCCAGCGACGGCGATCACCTGGATTTCGCTTTGCGGCGGGACAAGTAACGGGCGCGATGCCATTTGTCGCTGATTGTCATTTATTCTGGCTGCCGTGACGTCGAGACGTTGCGGCGCCAAGTTTTTCCAGCTGACAGCAGATAGCTGTGTTGTGAAGAAATGAACTGTGGCCTATCAACTAACCATACGAAAGCAAGACGCCCAGACTGGCAACGCGGTACTGCGTCGTCGCCGGGTGGTGACTTGCGACCAGCCTTGTCTGCGTTTGGGCGGCATTGGCTGCGATGTCGAGCTCGAAAATGAAGACGGCGAGCTCCTGCGCTTGGAAACCGCTGCGGACGGCGTGACGCGATTGCTCTCCGATCGTTTGCGGGAGCTGCGGATTGGTCATGAGCAACGGCTCATACCAGTAACCTTGACCAGCGGTGACGACATTGGGGCGGGTTCCTGGTCATTGCGCTACTACGTGAGCAAGCCGGCGCCGGGCTTGTCCTGGCAGGGCACGGCCCTGGCCCGGTTTTCGTTGCTGGCAGTGCTGTTGGTCCTTTTGGCGCAGCTTTTTACGGTGGCGGTGCTGCCCCAGCTGGTGGTCCGCGCGGATCCCAGCGGTAGCGCAGTGGCTCGCCAGCGGGTCGCCGAGATGCTTGACACGCTGCGTCGGCGCGCCGGTGCAGTTGCGACCGACGATCCTTTGCAGATGTACCTGGCGGCAGCGATCCGCGATGAGCTTGACGCCCGGGCCCGATACCTCCGGCAGTACGACGACGACATGAGCCGCAGCCAGCGCCGGGAGATGCTGGCTGACTTGCAGCGCCTGTCCTATCTGCTGGAACGCGTGGAGGCTGGCGCGGTGCTGACGCCGCTGCCGCTGCCGGCCGTGAACTCGGGCGTGGAGCATTTATTGCGACGATAAGGTGGCGGTAGCACGCCGAAAATGGACGATTGGGAACAGACAACAACTATGTCACACCGTGAACTGAGTCATTATGTCAGCGATTTTTCCCGTTATCGGGTGGCGGTTCTGGGCGATCTGATGATTGATCGCTATGTGTGGGGGCGCGCATCGCGCATATCCCAGGAAGCGCCGGTGCCGGTGGTTGCCGTGCAGCATGAGAACGCGGTGCCGGGCGGGGCGGCGAATGTCGCCCGGAACGTGGTGTCGCTGGGGGCCAAGGCGGAAGTGCTTGGCGTTGTCGGCGATGATCATGACGGTCGCGAGTTGTGCCGTCTGCTGGGCGAGTGCCAGGTCGATACCAGCCAGGTGCTGGTCGTTCCCGGCCGACGTACGACGGTGAAGACGCGAGTGCTGGCCGCGAATCAGCAAGTCGTGCGCATCGATTACGAAGACACGGAGGCGCTGCCGGCGGCGGCGTATCGGCAGCTGCTAGGCCGTTTGGAGCGCCGTCTGCAGAGTGGTGAGATTGACGCCTTGATCCTTGAGGATTATGCCAAAGGGGTCTTTACGCGGTCTTTCATCAAGGCGGCGATTGCCTTGGCCAATCGCTATCAGGTGCTGGTGACGCTGGATCCCCATCCCAGCCACGGCTTCAATGTGAGCGGCTTGGCTCTGATGACACCCAATCGCGCGGAGGCCTTTGTGCTGGCGGGCATCGGCTACCAGCCTGGCATCAATGATCCTTGCCGGGACCGGCCTTTGCGGCGGGTTGGCGCGGCCCTGCAGCGCAAATGGCGGGTGTCCCAGCTGTTATTGACGTTGGGTGCCGAGGGCATGGCGCTGTTTGGCGCTGCTGGTGAAGACCCCGTGCACATTCCTACTCGGGCGCAGCAGGTCTTTGATGTGTCCGGCGCGGGCGATACTGTCATGGCCACGATGGTCCTGGCTTTGCTGGCTGGCGCACCGGCGTCCGCTGCGGCCACGATCGCCAATTACGCCGCGGGCGTCGTGGTCGGCATTGTCGGCACGGCGGCCATCGAAGCGGCCGTCCTGCGGCAACGCCTGCAGGAAGAAGAATAAGTGTTTTTCCGGGTGACGATTCACAGCGACAAGAACAAGGAACCAAGAGTATGACCGAGCGATGCGTAGCCGTCATTCCTGCCCGCTATGGCAGCAGCCGTTTTCCAGGCAAGCCCCTGGCGCTGATAGCGGGCAAGCCGATGATCCAGTGGTGTTATGAATCCACTCGCGCCTGCAAGGACTTCGCTGAGGTCATTGTGGCGACGGATGACGAACGCATCAGCGCGGCGGTCAGCGCCTTTGGCGGGCGGGCAGTGATGACGTCGCCGACGCACCAGACCGGCACGGATCGTATCGCCGAAGCCGTGGCCAAAATTGACGCCGATCTGATCGTCAATGTTCAGGGCGACGAGCCGCTGATGTCGGCGCGAGTGCTCTCGCAGCTCATCGCGCTGATGCGCCAGTCATCGGCGGAGATGGGTACGGCTGCGGTGCCCTTCACGGCGACGGACCGCGATCCGGCCGACGTCAATGCGGTGAAGGTGGTGGTGGATCGCCGCGGCCACGCGCTGTATTTCAGCCGCTCGCTCATACCCTATCCGCGGCAGGGCGGCACGGCGGTGACGCCGCTGTTGCACTGGGGCCTCTATGCCTACCGCCGCGATTTCCTCTACGATTTTGTGACGTGGGAGCGCGGCAGCCTGGAGGGCTGCGAGATGCTGGAGCAGCTGCGGGCGTTGGAGAACGGCGCGCGCATATTGGTCCTGCAGACGACGGAGCGCAGCGTCGGCGTGGACGTGCCCGGCGATATCGCCGAGGTCGAAAAGCTGCTGCGGGAACGCAGTCGCTGAGCCCCCGAGCGCGTGAATGCCGGCTGCGCCGGCCGGTGCCGGTGAGAACAACGAGTGAGAGTGAATGTAAAGGACACGACATGCAAAAAGTATTTGAGCTGAGCAAGGGGATGATGATCGGCCCCGGCCAGCCCCTGGTAGTGATTGCCGGCCCCTGCGTAGTGGAGGCGCTGGACATCTGTCGGCGCATTGCGGAGACCGTGCAGGCCGCGTGCGCGGAGCTGGGTCTGTCTTACATCTTCAAGGCGTCGTTTGACAAGGCCAACCGCACGAGTATCGACTCCTATCGCGGCCAGGGCATGGACGAGGGCCTGGCGCTGCTAGCGCGCATCCGCGAGGAATTCGGTTGTCCGGTGCTGACCGACGTGCACGAGCCCGACCAGTGCGCGCTCGCTGCCGAGGTCGTTGATGTGCTGCAGATACCGGCCTTTCTGTGTCGCCAGACCGACCTGCTGGTCGCCGCGGCGGCTACGGGCCAGCCGGTGAATGTCAAGAAGGGCCAATTTCTGGCGCCGGAAGACATGGCGTCAGTGATCAAAAAACTGGCCAGCACGGGCAATGAGCGCATCGCTTTGACGGAGCGCGGTGCGAGCTTCGGTTATCACAATCTGGTGGTGGACATGCGTTCGCTGGTGATCATGCGCGAGCTGGGCTGCCCGGTGATCTTCGATGCCACCCACGCCGTGCAGCTGCCTGGCGGCCGCGGCACGAGCTCCGGCGGCAACCGCGAATTTGTGGCGCCTTTGGCGCGCGCGGCGGCGGCGACCGGCATTGATGGACTGTTTTTGGAGACCCATCCCGAGCCGGAGAAGGCCCTGTCCGACGGCGCCAATTCCCTGCGCCTGGACGACGTGCAGACACTTCTGGCCAAGATCAAGGAGATTCATGGACTGGTCAGCTAAAGCGCAAGATATCCGCGCCGTCGTGCTGGATGTGGACGGCGTCTTGACCGACGGCCGCATTGGCTATGGCGGTGGTTCGGATGACGAGATCAAGTTTTTCCACGTTCGTGACGGCGTGGGCATCGCGCTGCTGCGGCAGGGCGGCATCAAGGTCGGCATTATCACGGGGCGTTGCAGCAAGGCGAACCGCCGGCGGGCCGAAGAACTCAAGCTGGATTTTATTGTTGAAGGTCAGTTGCGCAAGAGCGACGCGCTGCTGGCGCTCTGCGAGCAGCTGGGGCTGCAGCCTGCGCACTGCCTGTACGTGGGCGACGACGTGATCGACATCGGCCCGATGCGCCTGGCAGGCGTCGCCGTGGCCGTGGGAGACGCGGCGGCGGAGGCCAAGGCGGCCGCGAGTTGGGTCGCCTCAGCGCCTGGTGGTCGCGGCGCGGTGCGCGAGGTCGCCGAATGGCTGCTCAAAGCACAGGGGCGTTGGGATCAGTTGATCGCCGAGAGGTATGGGTGCTGATTATGCGCGCAGGGAATGATGTTCTGGCAATGACACTGCGGCTGCGTGGCGGACTGCAGGCATGGCCGCGCATTCGGCGCGTGCCGTGTTTGGCACTGCTGGCCCTGGTGGCATTGACGACGGTGCCACGTGGGGGCGCCGAAAATCTTTTTGGCGTCGGTGGCAATCTGCAAGTCGCGGGCTTTGTGTCCCGGGGGTTGGACAGCGCTGGCCGCACGGAGTGGGAACTGCGGGGGGAAAAGGCGCAGATTCGCGGTCAGAGCACCGAACTTAGTGATTATAAGATTGTCTTCAAAGGCAAGGACGGTGACGACTTCACGCTGAGCTCGCCCCGCTGCCGTTATCTTCACAGCGCGGCGGAGGTCAAGAGCGACGCCCCGGTATTTGTCGAGGGCCGTGGCGTGCAGATTAGCGGCATCGGCTATGACGTGTATCTTGATGCGAAAGTGGTGATGATCCGTTCGACGGTGACCATGAAGATCAAGCAACGCCAGGGCAGTCTGCGGAAAAGCCTGCAACGGGTGACCACAGACGAGAAAAAACCGGCAGCGACCAGCGATGAAAAATGATCGGCGCTGCCATGAAAAAAGGAAAGGGACGGCCATGAACAGGATGACATCACTGATTGGACGACGCGGCTGGAGCGAGGCTCTCTGCTTGCTGTGCCTGCTTGCGGTCACCTGCAGCGCCGCTGACGAGGCGGGTAATACCGTCGCCACGCCGGCGCCGCCGCCGCCTGTCGCGTCTGCGGAAACAGTAGCGCCGGCAGATGTCGTCGCCGCAGAAACTGACGAGATCAGTATTTCCGCCGACCGCATGGAGATGCATTTGGATGGCCATACCGCCGAGCTCAGCGGTAATGTGCTGATTGAAGACAAGACCATGAAGCTCAGTGCCGAAAAGATGATGGTCTATCTTGATGACGACAACAAGTTGCAGCGGGTTGACGCCAGCGGCAACGTGACTGTGCGCAAGCTGGACGGATCGGAAAGCGCCACCGGCGACACCGGCACCTACGACACCAAGGAGGATGTGATTGTCCTTGATGGCAATTGCGTGATTCTCCAGGGCAAGAACGCCATTCGCGGCAGTCGCGCCATCTACAGTCGCAAGGACCAGGTGATCAAGCTGGAGCGGGCGACGCTGACCATTCAGATGAAAAAGGGCAGTGGCGACGACGGCAAGCTGGGCGGGCTCCTCGACGGCAAAGACAAAGACGACGCCAAGGAGGAAAAAAGCGCGCCGGCAGGGAACCAACCCGTCGCGCCTGGGACAAACAAGGATGAGAAAGGCGCAACCGCACCATGAGTGACGACAAGGACATCCTGTTATCTGCGGAGGGCTTGGTCAAGACCTACAAAAACCGTTGCGTAGTCAATAATGTGTCATTGACGGTGAAGCCCGGCGAGGTGGTGGGGTTGCTCGGGCCCAATGGCGCGGGCAAGACCACGACCTTCTATATGATTGTTGGTCTGATAAAGCCCAACCGTGGCCGCATCACCTTTGCGGGGCAGGACGTCTCGAAGTTGGCCATGTTCCAGCGTGCTCGTTTGGGCATGGGCTACTTGGCGCAGGAACCCTCGATTTTTCGCAAGCTGACGGTGGCCGATAACGTCATGGCCATTCTTGAAACGCTGGATATGACAAGAAAGGAACGCGAGGAGCGCTTGCAGGAACTGCTCAATGAGTTACAGTTGACACAGCTGGCAACGCAGAAGGCGATGACCCTCAGCGGTGGCGAAAGGAGGCGATTGGAAATAACTCGGGCACTGGCGACCAGTCCGCGCTTCATGATGCTCGACGAGCCCTTCGGCGGTGTCGATCCAATCAATGTGTTCGAGGTGCAGAAGATCGTCGCCAACCTCCGTGACCGCGGCTTGGGGGTGCTGATCACCGACCATAATGTGCGCGAAACACTGGCGATTGTTGACCGGGCCTATCTGATCTGCAACGGCGAGATATTGTTTACTGGCGACAGCCAGGCGTTGATCCAGGATGAAAAAGCACGCCAGGTGTACCTGGGACCCAGCTTCAATCCTTGATGCTGGCAGAAGGGACTGACACCGGCGTTTACACAAGGAGGACGTTTATGGAAATAATCCTGAGCGGAAAGCATTATGAAGTCTCTGACGAGATAAAAGCCGCAGCCGAGCAGAGTATGCGCAAATTGGCTGAGGACTATCAAAGTCAGAAAATCAGTTCGGTACGGCTCCTTTTCACCGTCGAGCGCAACTGGCAGATCGCCGAAGTGCTGCTCAATGGCAAGAATCTGACCTTGCATGCCAAGGGTCGCACGACGGACATGCGCGCATCCCTGGGCAATGCGGTTGAGAAGCTCGACAAGCAACTCCGCCGCTACCTGGAAAGGATTCAGGACCTGTCAGTGAAGGCCGACCCGGTGGCCAAAGAGAAATTCTGGACCTCAGAAGAACTCAGCGAAGCCGAGGACGACACTGATCTGGTCGACGCATAAATGAGCAACGACGGATCGTAACAGCAGATAACGGCGGGACGGCGAACAACATAGCCGTCCCGCCTTGTCATCTCAGGCCGGAACGGGGAGGGGCGGCCAGGTCGGCTGGAAGGATTGGGCGGAGTCGCCTCGTTGTGTATACGGGCACAGCCAGCCAGGCATTCGGGGAAAGTACGGACCATCAGCAACAGCGAGAGGCGCAAAGAGCCTATGGACATGCAAATCGTCAAGAGCGGACCCGCGAATTGGCAACGGCCATCCTGGGACGAGTATTTTCTCAAGCTAGCCATGCTGGCGTCGGAACGGGCGACCTGTCCACGCATGCATTGTGGCTGTGTTTTGGTGCGTGATCGCTACGTACTGTCCACCGGCTACAACGGCTCGCTGCCCGGACTGCCCCATTGCCATACGGACGGTTGTCTGGTTGTCGATGGCCATTGCGTGCGGACCAATCATGCCGAGATCAACGCCATCTGTCAGGCTAGCCGGCATGGCACCACCCTGGCGGGAGCAACGGCGTACGTCACCAACATGCCCTGCACCAACTGCGCCAAAGCACTTATCGGCGCCGGCATCGGCCGCGTGGTGATTTTCTCCGGCTATCACGACACCCTCGCGGAAATGTTCTTCAAGGACGCCAAAGTGGAGTTGGTGCGCCTGCCTATGCCCGAACGCGACATCCACTACGACCTGCTCCAGTACAGCTCCGCCGTGCCGCTTGCCGATGACGACCCGCGCCGCTGACCCTCGCACGCAAATTTTTATCCACAGATTCCGCAGATTAACGCAGATTATTTTTTAACCATGGGGCATTTCCATTGCTGGGACATCTCCACGGTTGTGGTGGCCTACGTTGTGACCTCGGCAAGTCCAAGTCAAAAAGAAGCACGAAGGGAAAACAAAATGGCTCAGCGAGTATTGGTATTGGGTGCAACTGGTGCCATGGGACAATACCTCGTCCCCAGCCTGGCAAAAAAAGGCTATCAGATCGACACGGTTTCGCTGGACGATCCACCCTGGACTTTTCCCAACGTAACCCATATCAAGGCTGACGCCAAGAACCAAGCCTTCTTTTTGGAGTTGATGTCCCGGAACTACGATGCGATGGTTGACTTCATGACCTATCCGACTGCCCAAATCGCGACGTACTTGCCCTTGGCATTGAAAAGCGTAGGTCAGTACGTCTTTTTGTCATCCTGCCGAGTTTATGCTGATGTGGAGCATCCAGTCAAGGAATCGTCGCCTCGCTTGATTGATGCGTCAGACGATCCTTGGTTGTTGGCTTCTGATGACTATTGCATATACAAGGCTCGTGCGGAGAATGCGTTGCGGGCGTCTGGCTTTGGCAATTGGACCATTGTGCGCCCTGCGACGACGTTCTCTCACATGCGTTTCCAGTTGGTCACCTTGGAGGCGTATTTGACGGTTCGCCGCGCGCGTGAAGGAAAGCCGGTTGTGGTACCCATCGAAGCCAAGGACAAGCACGCCACCTTGAGTTGGGGGGGCGATGTCGCCGATATGATTTCCGGGCTGGTCTTCAATCCCAAGGCCTTGGGCGAGGACTTCAACGTCTGCTCGTCAGAACACCATACTTGGGGTGAAATCGCGGACTACTATCATGACATCTGCAATCTCAAGGCAGTCTGGGTTCCCAAGGAAGACTACTACCAGATTCTCGGAGCTCACGAGTTCAATCCGGGACTCAGGTGGCAGCTCGAATACGCGAGGCTCTTCCAACGCATCTCAGACAACTCAAAGGTCCTGGAGGCTACTGGACTCAAGCAGGAAAGCTTCAGAACTCTCTACGACGGGCTGAAACACGAAATCCAAAAGTTCCCCGAACAATTCAATTGGCCAGAATGGACAAAGCCTGCCTACGAGAGAATGGATAACTACCTGAAGGATCGAAAACATTGAGAAAATGTAAGCGTTTCCCATCCCATTGAGCAGGAAAAGGTAATGTGCGAAATCTTGTGATGAACACATGTATTTGCGCCAATGTGACCTAATCTCTTCTTTTGCGAAAGGCTTTTTGACAATAGACTCCTTATCGGGTGGTTATGCATGAATTTGCCCCGTAGGGGCACGACCATGCTTAACCCCAGGCTTCAGCCTGGGGAAGGTGTCCTATCGAACAGTGCCTCGTAGAGGCACTACAGCCCCGAAGTCTTGGTTGAAAATGGTCTGTAATCGTGTTCAGATTGTGTTTGTCAGGCATCCAGTAGTGCCCCTACGGGGCACGATTGACTGGAGAGCATTTTCCCCAGGCTAAAGCCTGGGGTTAAGCATAGTTAAGCGCCTACGGCGCATGTCAAGTATCTCTTTCTATCACAAGATTTCGCACATTACCGCAGGAAAACTGGGTGCGTACTGGTAACTGGCGGTTCTGAAACCGACTACTGGGACTGCTAGATGACCGGCTGTGCGTGACGCAGCCTGGTGTGTTGGCGTTATTGCAGTCCGACGGTGAAAGTGACGTCATCGTTGACGAAGGTGATTTCGTCGTATTTGCCGTGTCCGCCGCAGTCGCCGCATTGTCTACGGAGATCTTGTCCGACGCTGCTTCTGCCGGTGCCGCCGCAGCCAGCGCAGCGTTTGCGGGTGTTGTTGAGGCCCTCGACCTCGCCGGAGCCGCCGCAGAATTTGCAGGTGACGGTTTCCCGGGTGTCTTTGCCGAGTTTGCCGGTCCCCTTGCATTTTTTGCAGGGGACTTCGGTGGTGACTTTGCGTGGGACTGGCATGGTCACGCTGCCGCCTTGGAGCATGAAGGTGCTGAAGACCTCACGGCTGGCGTTGCGGCAGAGGTCCAGCACGGGCAGGGCCATTTCGCGGTTGTCTTCAGTGGTGAAGGTGAAGGTGCTGCCGCGCGGGGAGACGACGCCGACGAAGACGTTGTTGCTGTAGAGAGGCGCGGCGGGGGCGTCACAGATGACCAGGTAGTTCTGGCCCTGGCTGTTGATCATCAGCCCCTTGCCTTCGACGACATGCAGGGCTTTTGCCCGCAGCGTGGCCAGGCTGCCTGCGGGCAGTGCCGGCGTGAACAGCGGCAGTTTGGCCGCGTAGAGGGCCTTTTGTTGAAAAGGATGCCAGTACAGTGTCTCGGAGCCCTTGCACATCGTGTATAGGGTGTCGACGTCCTTCGAGCTGATGACGCGCGTTTGCTGCGGCGCGACTGCGGGGGCAACCGCGTCGTCGGCAGCCTGTTGGGCAATGCCGGGTGTGGGCATGAGGGCTATGGCCAGGCACAGCGTCAGCGCTGAGCGGATGAAGGCTAGGCCAGTAAAGATCATGCGATGCTCCTTTCTGTGGCTGTGTCGGCGTCGGTCGCCCGAGGGGCGCGCCGGGCAGGCGGGTGGCCGGCGCGTTGTCTGCTTGCCGCCCGCCGCGCGTGGCGCCTGTACGCGTGCGTTCACGGGGCGGGTGGCGCGTGCCGTGTTCAGATCAGATGTTCTGGCACGGTGACGTTGCGGACCAGATCGTCGATAGTTTCGCGTTCACGGATGAGCCAGTGCTGGTCGCCCCGCACGAGCACTTCGGCGGGTCTGAGGCGGCCGTTGTACTGGTAGCTCATGGCGTAGCCATAGGCGCCGGCGTTTTCGACGACGACGATGTCGCCGAGATCGATGCCTTCGGGCAGCATGCGGTCGCGGACCCAGAAGTCGGTGTTTTCGCAGACCTGGCCGCAGAGGCCGACGGCCTTGCGTGCTTCATCTTCCCGGCCGTTGACGTAGATGTGGTGGTAGGCGCCGTACATGGCTGGCCGGGCCAGCGTGTTCATGCTGACGTCGGTGCCGACGATGCGCGAATAGCTGTCCTTGATGGCGTGGACGGTGCCGAGGATGTAGCCGGCGTCGCCGACGAAATAGCGGGCAGGCTCCATCATCAGCCGCGGTGGCTTCAGGCCGTATTCGGCGATCTTCTCGCGGAAGACGCCGGCTACGAGCGCAGCGGCCTGGTCGATGTCAAGCTTGTCATCGCCGGGCTTGTAGGGAATGCCGAGGCCGCCGCCGAGATCGATGAACTCGAAGTTGATGTCGAGTTCCTTGCCGACCTTGCCGATGATGTCCATCAGCAGGGTGGTGATGAAGCGGAAGTACTCGGGGTCGCGGATGCAGGAGCCGGGCATCATGTGGGCACCGAAGCGCTTGATGCCGGCGGCCTTGGCCTGGCGGTACGCGTCCATCACCTGGTCGGGGTGGACGCCGAACTTGGCGTTGGGGCCAGCGTTGGTGACGAAGTCGCCGACCTCGCTCTGGCCGTAGCCTGGGTTGACGCGGAAGGACATGATCTCCGGCGTGCCGATCTTGAGGACGCGGGGCAACAAGGCGATGTCGTCGAGATTGAAGATCACGCCGCTTTCGAGGCCCTGGCGGATGTCGTCGTCCGAGAGGAAATTGCCGCTGAACATGACGTCTTCGCCGCCGAGGCCGAGCTTTTGCGCGAGGAGGATTTCGTTGACGCTGGCGGCGTCAATGCCGGCGCCTTCCTGGCGGAGGATGCTGGCGACGGCGAGGTTGTTGTTGGATTTGATGGCGTAGAAGAAACGGAAGTTGTCATAGTTTTTCCGGAAGGCGTTGAGGGCCCGGCGGAAATTATCGCGGATGCGTGATTCTTCGTAGACGTAGGTGGGCGTGCCGTAGGTCTTTGCCAGGAGAGTGACGGGGACATTTTCGAGATAGATCTGGCCATTTTGGATATGCATGTCAGGTCCTATTGGGTTATGGAGTTCGGCGGGGTCTTGCACCCGCGTTGTTCAGGTTGTTCAGATACTGTGGACGAAGAGGCCGTCGCGGAGTTTGGGCTCGAACCAGGTTGATTTCGGCGGCATGATGGCGTCGGCGTCGGCGATGGCCATGAGCTGGTCGACGGTGGTCGGCGTCATGGCGAAGGCGACTTTGGCCTCGCCGCTGTTGACGCGTTTTTCGAGCTCGCCGGTGCCGCGGATGCCGCCGACGAAGTCGATGCGCTTGCTGGTGCGCGGGTCGTCAATGCCGAGAATGGGCTGGAGGATATTCGCCTGGAGGATGCTGACGTCGAGCTTGTCGATGGCGGTGGTGGCAGCGGCGACTTTGGCGCGCAAGTCGAGGGTCCACCAGCGTTTCTGGAAGAACATGTGGACGATGCCCGGGCCTGCGGGTTCGGCCTGGGTGGCGGGGCTGACCGTGCAGACGGCCTTGATGTCGGCGAGGAATTGCTCGTCGGAGCGGCCATTGAGGTCGAAGACCAGGCGGTTGTAGGGGAGGATCTGCAGCTGGCCAGCGGGGAAGATGACGGCGAGGAAGCGGTCGGCGCTGCCGGCTTGGCCTTGGCTGGCGAGGAGGGCGCGAGTGCGGCTGGCGCTGGCGGCGCGGTGATGGCCGTCGGCGATATAGAGCACCGGCACCTCGGCGAAGGCGTTCTGGAGCGTGGCGCAGTCGTTGCTGCCGACGCGCCAGCCGCTGTGGCGGACGCCGTCTTCGGCGGTGAAATCGAAGAGCGGCGCGTCCTGCATGGTCTTGCTGACGATGGCGTTGATGGCATCGCTGTCGCGATAGGTGAGGAAGACTGGCCCGGTCTGCGCGCGGAGGGTGCTGATGTGGCGGGTGCGGTCGTCTTCCTTTTCCTTGCGAGTCTTTTCGTGCTTGCGGATGACATTGTGGTCGTAGTCATCAACAGCGGCGGCGGCGACCACGCCGGTCTGGCGCCGGCCCTTCATGACCAGCGAATAGACGTAATACGCGGGCTTGTCGTCCTGGACGAGGGCGTTCTGGCGCAGTGCCAGCCAATTTTCCTTGGCCTTGGCATAGACGGCGTCGGCGTAGGGCGACACGTCTTCGGGGAGATCAATTTCGGAGCGGGTGACGTGGAGGAAGCTGCTGGGCTTGCCGGCGGCCATTGCGGCGGCTTCGCTGCGGTTCATGACGTCGTAGGGCAGGGTGGCGACAGCGGCGGCGCGGCCGGGCGCGGCCATGACGGCGGCAAAGGGATAGACAAGTGCCATAATCGAGACTTTCTACATGGGCGTGAGGGTTTCGGGAAACGACTGCTAAGAAAGTAGTAACATACATTCAGAAGCGCTGAATGTGAACCGCTTAGCCTGAAAAAGCTGCGATTTGGGGTAATCGGCCAGGCATTGATAGTGGATGGGACCGTGGGGATGCCTGGGACCGATGGGGAATGACGTCATGGACGCCGGGGACTCCTGGGAGCGCCGCCGTCTCGGCGGCATTTGTGCAGCGCTGGGGCGAGGACTCAGGGACTCATGAGGCATGGTCCCATGGCTTGGACTCCGGGGACTTTTTGGACCGTGGGGATTGACGTTTTGGACTTCGGGGACTGATTGGGGACTGGTTGGACTCCTGGGAGCGCCGCCGGGACGGCGGCGCTCCCAGGCCTCTTGCCGCCGGGGAGGGGATGGGGTTGGGATTCGGTGGTTGGTTGTCAGTGGTATGCGGTTTGGTGGTAATCGGTCACCCATTGAGAACGGACGCACAGACATATCGCCGACGTCAACCCCGGGTATGTAAGTGAGTTCCATTGCCTCTTTGGCCCCAGTCAGCTGCGCCGACTGGGGCCAAAGAGGCCGAGGAACACGGACGTAGTCGCCGTTGTACCCAGGGCGGCGCGCGCTTTCAGCGCTGCTTGCCCTGGGCTGGTATGTTTCGCGCTTTCAGCGCTTCTGCCGCTTTGCGGCCAGGGAAACGGGCGCGTTTGACTCAGCCAGAAGCTCTATGGCTTAATTATCAATGGGTGACCGATTACGTTTGGTGTTAGGCGAAGCGCATCCACTTGATATCGACGTATGCCAGGAGGAGTGGCGAGGGATCGAACCAGAGTTCGTTGATCATGCCGCGCCAATGGGGGTTGGCGGCGACGTCGAGGGTGTAGTCGTGCCACTGGCCGTCGGGGATGACGGTGGTTTTGGCGGTGGGGTCTTCGGTGATGACGAGGTCTTTGGAGAAGATCGGCAGTTCGGGCGTACCCCAGTAGAGTTTGATCTCTTCGCCGCCTTTGGGCGGGTGATCGACGCAGGGGGTGACGCGCATGCGGACCTGGAAGGTCTTGAATGGCGCAGCGGCAAAAGGCGTGATGCGGGTGCGGATGGCGGGCACTTTCAGGCCGGAGCGGAAGAAGTGCATGGCGCCGTCGACGGTCTTCATGTAAGCCGTGCCGTAGGGATGGCGATACCAGCCCTGCATGTCGGCTGAGAAGTCCCACGCGGTTTGTGCTGGGAGCGGCATTGCCGGATAGTCGTAGGGGCCGAGGCCGATGTCCTTGGGGGTGATATTTTTAGGCCAGCCGGCGGCGGGCTTATCGCAGAAGACATCGCGCAGGGCGTCGTACATGGCGAAGCCGAATTCCTGGTTGGGCTCGATGTAGCTACCTTCCTGCCATTCGTTGAGGGGCGCGATGATGACGCGTTTGAAGCCCTTGGCTTCGCAGAAAGAGCGGCAGTCCTGGCAGACCTTGCGGAATTTTTCTGGTGTGCGGTCTTCGATGACGCGTGCGTATTGGAAGGATCGTGGCAGGTCGTTCCAGCCGGTGGGCACCAGTGGCCAGAGCGGGAATTTGGGATCGCGCGAGGTCATTTCCCACCATTGTGGGACCGCTTTAGCGACGCAGTCGTAGGAGAAGCGCGTTGGGGTGTCGCCGGGGCGGGCGGCTTCGGGTGCGAAGCGGTAAGCCAGGGTATCGAAGTTGTAGATCATCTGTGCTTCGTAGCCGCCGACTTTGGCGATATCGACCTTTTTCTGGTCGTATTCCCAGCCGTGGTACATATCGATGAAGTAAATGCCGGGTAGGCCGGCTTCCTGGGCGAGTTTATTGGAGATAGCGAGGGCGCGTTTGGCGCCTTCGCCGGGTTGGAGGGTTTCGCCTTTTTGGGCGGCTTCGCGGATGAAATCGCGATCGAGGTTTTGGATGTTCCAGACGACGACGACGGGCCGGCCGTCGATGGTGTAGTATTCGGGTGTTTTGAGATAGTTGTCGAGCCAGAATTTGGTGACGTTGATTTGGTCTTCGGTGGAGTGTGCGCCGACCTCGTTGTGGTTGGCCCACATCATGTACCACTTGAGGTACTTGCGATAGCGCGCCTGGTAGTAGCCCTTGACCCAATGGTCGAGCCGCTGCACGCCGCGGTTCCAGTACCAGTCGACGCAGAAGCTGGAGATGCCGTGTTCGACGGCCCATTTGATCTGCCAGTCGATGACTTCGGGGTTGCCTTCGTCGTACCAGCCTAGAAGCGGTTTGATGTGGGGGAGAGTCTGTTCGACCTGGTCCCACTCGGCCATGTGTTCCGTGCCGGGGTAGTAGAACGCGGAGACTTCTATCGGACCACATTGCGGCTGCGGCTCAGGAACGTATTTTTTGCAGGCGTCGGACATAAAAAACCTTCCTTCTTGAGCTTGGTGGGAGTGATTGCCAGGCATGATCTGCCGATTCGGAACCGGAGCATGGCGAATATACCCCGCCTTCGGCTAAAAAGGAATGACGCCAGGCGCAATAAAAACGCTCGAAAGTGGCGCGCGGATATCCGAGGCGACGTCTCGCGGAGGACGCCTCAGTCTGTCGGGGTGTTTATGCGGTCGGGCGCGACGGCGAAGCGCTGTGCCAGGCGGGCTGCGGCGGCGATGGTGGGCAGGGCGATGAAGAGCGCGGTGGCGGCCATGATGATGCATTGGTTGCCGGGCAGGTCGTAGTGGAAAGAGCAGGTGAGCCCGATGAGGGTGGCGGCCACGGCGATGACGGCCGCCAGCGGCAGGACGATCGCGAGGCGTTTGGAGAGCATGAGGGCCGTCGCTGGCACGACAGCCAGATAGCAGAAGACCAACATGGAACCGCCGCTCTTGCTGGCGGCGGACACGACCAGGCCCAGCGCGACGAAGAAGCAGAACTCGACGGTGCGGACCGGTATGCGCATGAGTCGCGCGGCATTGCCGTCCAGAAAGCTGTAAAGGATGGCTTTGAGCAAGACGATGACGCAGAGGAGCAGCGGCAGGTGCACAATGGCCAGCAGCAGGCAGTCGGCCCAGCTGGCGAGAATGAGGTCGCCGTAGAGACGCGCCTTGATCTCCAGCAGGCCCATGCCGGAGCGCGCCACGAGTAGGACGCTGAGGGCCGCCGCGGCGACGAAGATTGTACCCAGCACGGCATCGCGCGGAATGCGCTGTTGTTCCCAATCGTGGGCGAGGGCGGCGACGGCGACCAGACAGCAGAGCAGGGCGCCCAGGAAGGGTGGTAGATTCAGGAGGGCCGCCGCCGCGATGCCGCAGGCCGCGCATTCGGTGAGGGCGATGCTGATGAAGACTACCCGCCGCAGAAGCACGAAGACGCCGAAGACCGCGCAGGTCACAGCCATGATGATGCCGGAGAGCACGGCGGCGGGAAAGAGGTCCACAAGAGAGATAAAAGACGTGATCATAGTGTTTCCGATGGGTGCAGTTGTTCCTGGATGGCCTGGTCGGCGCTGACGATATGGGCGTGCCCGTGATTGACGTAGCAGACGTCGGCGGCGAGGCGGGACAGGTCTTCCAGGCGGTGGTGGGCGATGAGGATGGTCTTGCCGGCATGTTTGTTCATGGCGATGAGAAGATTGAGAACGGCGGTCTCAGCGGCGGCGTCTAGGCCGGCGGTGGGTTCGTCGAGGAAGATCACGTCGCTATTGGCGGCGAAGGCCCTGGCGATGAGTGTTTTTTGCTTCATGCCGCCGGAGAGTTCGGCGAAGCGCTTGTGCTGGTGTTGGTCGAGCTGGAAAGTTGCCAGCGTTTGGTCGAGGCGTTTCTGGAAGCATTGCGGGACGCGCAGCGCCAGGCCGATTTCCGGGTAGAGGCCCATGGCGACGATCTGGCGAACCGATACGGGGTAGAGCGGATCGAGCTGCTTTTGCTGTGGGACGTAGCCGGGCGGGCTGTCGCCGAAGTCGCGGCTGATGCTGCCGGCGAGGGGCTCCTGCAGGCCGAGGAGGGTGTTGAACAGCGTGGATTTGCCGGCGCCGTTGGGACCGACAAAGGGCAGGAGGATGCCGTGTGGGATTTGGAGGTCGACTCCGCTGAGCACGGCGTCCCGGCCGTAACCGACGCTGAGGTTGTTAGAGCTCACAATATGGTCTTGCATCGGGTGGGTTCTGTGCCTTGGCGTTGGTGATCATGGCTGGGGGGTGTCATTGCTGAGGGCGTTGTGGAGGCCACGGATGACGCTGTCGAGCATGGCCAGGTAGGACGTGGCCTCCGCGCTGCCGCCGCAGGCGTTGGCGCGGACGAGGACGGTCGCGGGGCTGCGTTTAGCGAGCAGATCGGCGGCCTTGCGGTTGTAGAAGGGCTCCTGGAGAATGACGCGGACCTGCTTGTCGCGCATGTCCTGGGCGAGCTTGGCGAGGTGCCGGCCGCTGGGCGGCACGCCGGGCAGGGGTTCCATTTCGGCGAGCACGGGGAGATTGAAGCGCTCCAGGAGATAAATCCAGCTGCGGTGGTAGGTGACGACGTAGCTGCCGGCGTAGGGTTCCAGAAGGCCGTACCAGCCATCGCCGGCGCCGAGATCGGCAGCGGCCAGTTGCGGTTTGAGGGTGCCGTCGTTGAGGAAGCGCCAGAGTTTGGCGCCGCCGAAGCGGGCGACCAGGGTCTGGCCGAACATATGTTCGTCCAGGTCATTTTGGAAGTTGCGGAGATTTTGCTGGAAGGCGTCCTGGTGTTGCGGGTGGAGGTCGCAGAGTTTGTCGGTGATGGTCTTGGCGACGATGCGGCCGTTGAGGGGATCTAGCCAGTAGTGGGGATTGCCCATGGGGTGGACGTCGCCCATGGCGCGGGTGATGGCCTGGGTCGGCACATCCAGGCGGATGACGTTCGTCGAGGCGTCAAGATGGCCAGGTGCGCCGACTTGGATGCGGCGGTTGCGGGAGTCGCGCAGGATCGGGCCTTCCCAGCCGATTTCCAGTTCCATGCCGATGCGGATCCACAGGTCGGCGTCACGGGCACTGACGACATAGCCGGGTTTGGCGCTGAGGGCGTGCGGGTCTTCCTGGCCGGTGGTGATGCTGGTGACTATGGCGAGGTCGCCGCAGATGGCGCGGGTGATGTCAGCCAGGTCGGTGGTGGTGGCGACAATACGGATGGCCTGCGCCTCGGCGCGAGCTAGGGCACTGGCCAGCGCAGTACACAAAAAGGCGGCGACGATGAGGAATGCGGGATATTTCATGGGAGATTGTCCTTTCGATATGTGTTTCGGGAAAGTGGGCGGCTGCGGCGTTGGCGTTCAGAAGTCGTGGGCGGCGTGTTTGCCGATGCTGATTTGCAGCTGCATGATGAATTCCCAGAAGTCTTCGCGGCCGTGAGCGGTGGCGAAGTTGCCGTTGGTGGTCTGCATACGCAGGAGTGAGAATTCGGAGAGCTTCCAGTCGAGCATGGCGCTGGCGCGGTTGCTGGCGCAGTAGCTGAGCTTACCGTCGTGGACATCGTGGACGTCGTTGGTGACGCCGAGTTGTTCCCAGCGGGCGCCGACGCGCCAGCGTGGCTTGAAGCCGTAGAGTGCCTGGAGGTAATAGCCGTCCTGGGAGTTGTTGTAGTCCTGGCCGTTGTTGAGCAGTTCGAGATCGCGTTGGCGGTGGAAGAATTCGCCTTGGAGGACGACATCGCCGTGGCCGTGTGGGCGTTTGGCGTCGTATTTGTAGACGACATCAGCGCCGTAGATGCGGTTGTAGCCATTGAAGTAGTGGGTGTGCCCGTCGTGGTCTTCTTCTTCCTGGTGGCGGCCTTGTACGTAGGACAGTCCGAATTGCAGGGCGTGTTGCTCGTCGAGTTGCGGGCCGAATTTGAGGAAAGAGGTCAAGAGCCTCGGGCCGTTGTGGCGTGGGAAGGGATCGCTGCCGAGGTAGTTGGCGACGGTTTCGTGGTTGCCCTGGAAAGCCTCGGCGCCGATGAGGAAATGGAAGGGCGTTGGTGCTAGCCAAGTGAGTTGCAGGCCTTTGTCGGTCAGGCCGTGGTCGCCGAAGAGGGCGTCATAGACCAGCGGCTGGTCGAAGAAGTCCCAGTTATGCGAGTGCTGGTGGTTCATGCGGCCGATGCCGCTTTTGATCTTGCCGGCGCTGAGCGTCAGTCCCCAAGGCAGCGAGCTGCTTTGAATGACGGCTTCCTCGACCTCGGAGGCGTGGTCGTCAAAGGCCAGGGTGGTCCAGGCCGTGAAATAGGGGTCGACGGCGGCGGAGAGCCCCAGCTCAAGATGGCGGAGGTTGAAGCCGTCCTCAATGACGCTGTGCTCATGGTCGTGACCGGCGTCGTCTTGGTCATGGGCGTGGCTGAAGCCGGCCAGGGAGTTCTTGAGGTGGGAGACGCCGAGTTTATGACTGTCGTAGTGGTAGAAGCCGTCGATGATCACTGACGCGTCAAGGTCCACGCCGGGGACCGGCGTGGCCGGCAGCATAGCAGCGGCGCTGCTTTTGATGGCGGCGTAGAGTTCCTGTTCGTCGTCATCGCGGCTGGCGGTAGAGATGGCGGCTGCGGCGGGGACGCCGGTGACGGTGGTGACGGTGGTGACGGTGGACGGCAGCGTGGTCTGGGCGGCCTGTTGTTGCAGCTGGGCTTTGAGGGCGTCAATTTCCCGCTGCATGGTTTGGAGGGCCGCGGCGTGTTCTTTTTTGATGTCCTGAATCTGCTGACTGAGTTCGCGCAGGACCTGGGCAAGTTCCTGGTTGGACGAGTCTTGGGCGCGGGCCATCGGGATGATGATGATGGTGGTGAAGGCGACAACGATGGATAAAAAAGCGAGTCGCTGGGTCATTTTCAACATGGAATTCCTCCTGCCAAAGGGGATAATGCAGACTGTGATAATCCTGTGGCAGGTGGGCGTTCAGGCGCCGGTGGAAGCGGGCAATCTGGGTAGAGCTCCGCCGTGATGGCGATGCTTGCAGAGCGCGCTTGTTGGCGCTGGTTATGCGGCTAGGCGGTGTTGCCTGGGAGAGAGCCGCGGTGCCCACACTGCGACAGGGCCGTCATGGCGCCGTGCGATGGCGCTCATGAAGCGGCTGGTGTTCAGCATGTGGCAATGAGGACGGGCGGTGCGCGGGATTGGCAGCTGCGTGAGGCTTTGCGGGCGTGGACCTGCTGGGTGCGGAATACAGGCGCGACGGCAAGTATTGGCAGTGCGGTGCAGGTCAAAGGCGGTGGCGGCGTGGCGCTGAAGAGCTGTGCGAAGAGCTGGCAAAGCGGGCAGCGCTGGGCGTTGTGCTGGTGCTGGTCCGCGCAACCGGGCTGGGTCAGGAACTGCTGGCCGGCGGCCATGGCGATGGCTGTGTCATCGCAGATCGCGAAGCTGTGCCGGGCATGATGCAGCTCGGGGACGATGATGTTACCAGCTAGCAACACAAACAGCGCCAGTTGGCGGATAAATCGCCATGGCGTGATTCGTGTGGAATTGTGTTGGCTGGATTGGTTCATGCTTGGGGAGTGGTCCGAGGGATATCGGATTGTTAACCGTGCGAGAGTATACCGTATTTGCTGATGTTTCTCAAGACTGGCCATGAGAAAAAGATCACCTTGCCCGGACGCGCGCGCCAAGGCGGCTGCAAGTCTATCGTTGTGATGATGATAGGGTTGTGTTGCGGGGGTGGGGATGGTACATTATAAGCTCGCCGCGCGGGCGGTTGCGGGGGCATTTTGGTGCTCAAATGGGCGTCATTGGTGTTTGTTGGGTGAATGTCGCGGATGGTGTAAGTGCGTGCCGCGAGTAGAATTGCAAACCTGAGAAAAAAGGACGAGTGCATGGAGCTGGTATACAAAGGCAAGACGAAGGACGTCTATCGTTTGGCAGATGGCAATTTTCTGCTGCGTTTCAAGGACGACGTGACGGGCACGGACGGCGTGTTTGATCCCGGCGCGAATACGGTCGGGGCGAAGATTGATGGCAATGGCAAGAACTGCCTGTTGCTGACGCGCTATTTCTTTGAGGCGTTGGCTGCCGAGGGGATCAAGACGCATTACGTCGGCAGCGATCCTGACGCGGTGACGATGACGGTCGAGCCCTGTCGGCCTTTTGGCAAGGGCTTGGAAGTCGTGCTGCGCTACAAAGCGGTCGGGTCCTTCTTCCGTCGCTATGGCGACTACTGCCAAGAGGGCCAGGACCTGCCGGGTCTGGTGGAAATGACGTTCAAGGACGACGCCCGCAATGACCCGCTGGTCATCAAGGACGCGCTGGTGATGCTTGGCGTCATGAGCGGCGACGAGTACGACACGCTCAAGGACATGACGCTGAAAATTGGCGCGGTCGTGAAGAAGAAGCTGGCCGAGCACGGGTTGGATCTCTACGATATAAAATTCGAATTTGGCCGCAATGCCAAGAACGAGCTGCTGCTGATTGATGAGATCTCGGCGGGCAATATGCGCTGTTTCCGGGGCGGCAAGTGGCTGCAGCCCGACGACGTGGTCGCGGCCGTGCTGGGCAAATAAGACTCCCCTTAAGCCGATGCGCTCACGCAAAGGCATGAGGCTTGCTACGCGGGTATTTTTTTGTCTCACGCGAAGGCGCGAAGGCGCGAAATTGTTGGGGCGGACCTATGTATCCGCCCCTTTTTTTCTCACGCGAAGGCATGCGGCTTGCCACACGGCTATTTTTTTGTCTCACGCGAAGGCGCGAAGGCGCGAAGAAGATGAAGAATGGCGGCCTGTCTTGCCGCTGCGCGGCAATTCACGCCGCCGATAAAAAGACGCAAAGGGGGCATTTTGCCTCACGCGAAGGCGCGAAGGCGCGGTATCTGTAGCAGCACGGCATGCCGTGCTGCTTGTCTTGCAGCGCGAGAGTGTTTCCGGGTGGGGCGTTATTCGGGGGAATGAAAACGGCCGGTCCTGAAGCGGCAGGACCGGCCGTGGGCTTCCCCCCATGGGAAGATATGGTTGCCGAGGTGGCTTAGACGCCGTCTTCGGTGTAGATGCTTTTGAGGACGGCGACGGTTTCATCGACGAGCTGCTGGCCGCCTTGTGGGGAGACCAAGTTGCAGAAGAGACAGGCGCTGTAGCCCTTGTTGGCGGCGCCGCGTTCGGTCGCCAGGTAGGTGCCGCCATCGGCGCCGGGGACGCCGGTGAGTTGGACGACAAAAGTCTGGGCGAAGGGGCTGCGGGCCTGGATGCGGTGCATGTAGTCCATGTAGAGCTCGAAGCGGTTGGTGGCGAAGGCGACGTCGCCGATGCGCAGGACATGCAATTCCATGGGCAACAACGGCGATTCCTTCTGGGTGGCATAGCGACTGATGATGCGCTGGAAGCGGTTGCGCTGGGCTTCCAGTTTGGAATTATGCATCAGGAGATTCTGCGGGGTGTCGCCGCTGGTTTTGAAGGGCTCGTCCTTGAGCTTGTCGTATTCGCGCTGGGCGAAGGCGAGTTCGTCGCTGCTGATCAGGCGTCGTTGCAGGTTGATGGTCTTGACGACGTGGGTGATGGGCAGGTCGGTGCGGATGTCTTTCTGGGCCCAGTCGAGGACTTCGGCGAAGGCGACGGCGATGCGTTCGGCGATGTCTTTGCGCTCAAGGGTACTTTTGTCGCCGCCGCCGTATTTGAGTTTGAAGCGGCGCGCTTGGGCTTTGTGGTAGTGGAGGATGCGCGGCGCGAGATCGCCGGCGGCGGCGCACTGGGAGACGATGTGGATTGGCCCGAAGCGGTGTTGGATGGCGACGCGCACATCGTGCCAGTAATCCGCACTGAGCTGCCAGTCGCTTTCGGAGTTCTGTGATGGGCAGGGCACGTTGATGATGGCGCCAGTGAGCTTGCCCTGGGCGTCGAAGGTGTAGAGCAGATTGATGAAGTGGTCGGCGCCAGCCTCGAAGTGGCTGAAGTTGTCATCGTTGGTATTGCCGTACATGACGCCGTGGCCATCGACCCGGAAGCCGTTGCCGGCCTGGCCTGGGCGCAGGGATGTGTCGTCAAAATAGACCGTGCGGCGGCTGTGGGCGACGACAGCGTAGCCGTAGCCGTAGGCGATGCCGCCGGGCGCGCGGGTGTTGTAGGCGTCACGGATAGCCTCGGCGGCTTGGGTGGAGAGGAAATCGCGGTACTCGTCGCTGGAGGCGATCTCAATGCCCTCGTGGGGTATGCGTGACGGCGCGGGGGTGGATGAGCCGGTGGCGGTTGCCGCCCACATGGTGCCGTCGGCGTAATGACTGGCGCCCGTGTGGGAATGCGTTGCATTCATAATGATTTTATCGACGGGGAAGCCCTTGAGAAGCTGGGCGGTTTTGGCGCGCACGTCGTCAACGAGCCCGGAGCGGATGACCACGAGGTCTGCGGAGAGGAAGACGACGAGGTCCTTGCCGTCGTCGATGAGCAGGGCGTTGACCAGCAGCGGGTCGCGCACGCCCTTTGAGATGCGCATGTGGAATTGCCCGGGGATATTGACAGGTTTGTCTGTGGAGATGTCCCGCGTCGCCCAGCCGATCTTCAGCTCGCTCATCTGTTCCGTCCCATGCCTTGAGGATTTTGCCGCTGGTCCGGGAACGGAAAAACCGTCCCTGCGTGACCACGCTGCGGCGTGCATAAGAAAGGATACTCAGGCAAGGAAGGGGAAACCTGTGGGGCGCTGGTAATTATTTGTGCTTATCTGGAAAAAGTTGCTCGGCGAGGGCCTGGTCGAGGTCGGCGGGGCTGACGTCATTGACGAAAGCATATCCCGGGGCGGCCTCGGTCATGAGGACGAAGAGGACTTTGCGGCCGCGGTTTTTCTTGTCATTGGCCATGATTGGCCACGCCTGTTCGGCGTTGGGGAGGGCGAAGGGCTGGCCGATGAGCGCATTGAGCAGTGCGCGGCGGGGTGCGGCCCAGGCGGCGCTGACGAGCTGGCGTTGTTGGCTGATGGCCAGGGCGGCGAGCAGGCCGGCGGCGACGCAGCGGCCGTGGCTGACGCGGCAGTGGTTCCAGGTTTCGACGGCGTGGCCGTAGGTATGGCCGAGATTCAGGACCTTGCGCAGGCCGCGTTCCAGGAAGTCCTCCTTGACGACGGCGGCTTTGAGGAATGCCGACTGGAAGGCGGTGTGGGCGAGCAGGACGCTGTCGCCGCTGAGCAGTATGGGCAGCTGTTCTTCAATCCAGATCATGAAGTCGCGGTCGAGGACGATGCCGGTTTTGTAGGCTTCGACAAGGCCGTCCCGGATGGCAGTGCCGGGCAGGGTCCAGAAGCTGCCGCAGTCGAGCAAGACAGCCTGTGGGCGGGTGAAGAGCCCGACCTGATTTTTCCAGTCGCCGACGTTGACGGCGGCCTTGCCGCCGATGCTGGCGTCGACGCAGCCGAGGAGGGTGGTGCTAACGAGCACGCAGTCGATGCCGCGCTTGTAGGTGGCGGCGACGAAGGCGCCGAGGTCGGTGACGACGCCGCCGCCGAGGGCGACGAGGAGCGCGTCGCGGCCGATATTGGCAGCGAGCAGCTGTTTGTAGATTGCTTCGGCACGGCGGAGGGACTTGCTGGTTTCGCCGGGTTGGACGCTGATGAAGAGTGCGTGGGGGAAGCGCGGGCGGAAGCGTTCGGCGTGGAGGTCGGCGCAGCGATAGTCGCAGAGGAAGACGATGCGGGAGTAGGCCTCGGTGCGGGCTGCGAGCCACTGTTGGAGGGCGATTTCGGGCGTGAAAGTCGCGGTGAGGGTGTGGGTGACGCCGTTGAGATTGACGGGGCACTGTTTTGGTGGGAAGAGCTTGCGTTGGATGATGGCGACTTTGTCAGCCAGGGGCAATTCGCCGTCGATGGCGATGCTGTCGCGCCGGTAGTGCGGTCGGCGGCTGGCGAAGAGCTTCTGGAGCTCGCCGTCGTCGGTCTGCCATTTGGGGCGGACGGCGATTTCGGCGGCGCTGAGGCGGTCGCGGATACTGGCCAGGGGCATGTCGAGGAAGACGATGTGGCCGGAAGCCAGCATGAGTTCGCGGTTGGCGGCATTGCAGGGAACGCCGCCGCCAGTGGCGACGACGAGGCGGTCGTGCTGGGCGAGGCGTTTGAGCAGGTCGTATTCGCGTTGGCGGAAGGCCTTTTCGCCGTGGAGTTGGAAGAACTGGTCGATGGGCATGCCGATGGTCTTGACGAGCATGGCGTCCATATCGACGAAATGTCGGCGGAGGTGTTCGGCGAGGACTTTGCCAAGGGTCGACTTGCCGCAGCCCATGAAGCCGGTCAGGTAGATATTATCCATCGTATCCTCGTGTTCATGCTGTCGGGTGGAAGGCGTCAGTGGTCGGCGTCGTCGTCGTCGTCGTCGGCTGGCGGCAGCTGTGTGGCCAGCCAGGTTTGCAGGGTAGCGGCGCCGGCGAGGGGGGCGGAATGGCGGGCGACTTCGTGGTTGTCGCGGTCGTAGAGGAGGGCGGCGGGCGCCTGGCTGATTTTGAAGTGCGCGAGGGCGCCGGGGTCTTTGCTGACATCGACGCGGGTGATGTTGCACCGGCCGGCGAACTGCTCGCGGAGCGTGCTGATGAGCTCGGGCAGGGCGGTGTCGCCGGGATCGAAGACGAGCAGCATGGGCAAGCGCTCGGTGGGCTGGCTGAGGACTGCCGGGGTCGCCACGGGCTCGAATTTGAGCGCCTGGGCGCTGTTTTCGGGGGTGGCGCCGGCGGGTTGCAGCTGAGCCGGGTCTTCGTAGCGGCGGATGAAGAACAGCACGCCGAGGACGGCGATGAGGTAAATGACCGTCCGCGGCGTCAGAAGACGCGCAAAGACGCTGCGGGCGGCATTGGTGGGTTTGAAATTGAGTTGCTGATCAGACATTGAAGCGGATTTCGATGACATCGCCGTCCTGGACGACGTAGTCTTTGCCGTTGAGTTTGTGGAGTTTGGCTTCCTTGGCGGCTTTTTCGGAGCCGGCGGCGATCAGCGCGTCATAGCTGATGGTTTCGGCGCGGATAAAGCCGCGTTCGAGATCGGAGTGAATTTTGCCGGCGGCCTGCGGGGCGGTTGAGCCGGCGGTGACGGGCCAGGCGCGGACTTCGTCGGGTCCGCAGGTGAAGAAGCTGATGAGGCCGAGGCATTCGAAGGCCGAGCGGGACAAGCGGTGGGAAGCGGGCTCGGTGATGCCGAGGTCGTCCATGAAAGCCTGGCGTTCGGCGCTGTCGAGTTCGGATAGTTCCTGTTCGATGGCGGCGGAGAGGAAGACCACGGTGTCGCCGCGGGCGCTGAGCTCGGCGGCGAGGGCTGCGTGCTCCTTTTGGGCGGCAGCGATGTCTTCGCCGACATTGATGACGGTGATCATGGGCTTGAGGGTGAGGAATTGGAGGGAGCGGATGAGCTTCATGTCTTCTTCGCTGAATTCGACATTGCGGAGAGGTTTTTCGGCCTGGAGCTGGTCGTGGCAGCGGGTAATGACCTCTTTTTCTTTTTCCTTCTGGGGGCTGGCCTTGATGCGCAGTTCTTTGTTGATGCGTTCGAGGCGGCGTTCGGTCATATCGAGGTCGGCGAAGAGGAATTCGAGTTCGACGGTTTCGATATCGCGGGCGGGATTGACATCATTGAGGATGTGGAAGACATGGTCGGACGCGAAAGCGCGGACCACGTGGATGATGGCGTCGGTGCGGCGGATGGGATCGAGCCAGGCGGCGCCGCGGGCGTTGTCGGGCTGGATATCGGGCGGAAGGGCGATTTCGATTTCGGCGTATTTGGTCTTTTTGGGTGAGAACATGGCGCTGAGGGCGTCGATACGGGGATCGCGCACGGTGGCGATGCCGTAGCTGATGCCGTCTTTGCTGGGGGCCTTTTCGGCGACAAGGCCGGTGAGCAGTCTGAAAACGGTTTTTTTGCCCACCTGGGGCAAGCCGATAAGTCCGAGATTCATAGCGAGGGGCCTCTGGTTGGAGATGTGCAGGTGAAAAGCCGCAGCGCAGCGGGTGAGCTGACGCTGTAGTCATGAAACTACATAACATAAATCCCCAAAGGCATTTTTACTTGCCCGGCGCGGTGGAAGGACGCCAGGAGGGTGTAATCGGTCAGCTGCCTTTGCCGCGGAGGATTTCGAGGGCAGTTTTTTGGAGGATATAGAGATCGAGCCAGATGGACCAGTTGTTGACGTAGGCGACATCGAGGGCGACGCGGGTGGGGTAGCTGAGCTGATTGCGGCCGGAGACTTGCCAGAGGCCGGTGATGCCGGGTTTGACGCTGGCGAAGATGGGGTAGAATTCGCCGTAGCGGGCGACCTCGTCGTCGACGATGGGGCGGGGGCCGATGACGGCCATGTCGCCTTGGAGGACATTGACGAGCTGTGGCAGTTCGTCGAGGCTGCTGCGGCGGAGGAAGTGCCCGAGGGGGGTGACGCGCGGGTCGTGGTCGAGCTTCTGGCGGCGTTGCCATTCGTCAGCGAGAGCGGGGTTATGCGCGAGGACAGTATGGAGGCGTTCATCGGCATGCTGGTACATGGTGCGGAATTTCCAGACGCGGATGGGCTGGCCGTCTTTGCCGAGACGGCGGGCGCGATAGATGACGGGGCCTGGGCTGGTGATTTTGACGGCGGCGGCGATAAGCAGCAGGAGTGGCCAGCAGCAGAGCAGGGCGAGGATGGCCAGTATGCCCTCAAGAACGGTTTTGAGGACGCGGCGGTGGCGGCCGCGTTGCGGCGGGCACTGGCAGACGTCGCGGAGGATGTCTTCGGGACACAGGTGCCGCTGGGTGCTGCCGCTGAGCTGGCGCATAAGCCGGCGGGTCGGCATGGCCGCCAGGCATGATAGCAGCCAGCAGAGAGGCAGGAGCAGGGCCAGCGGGCCATGTAGCTGGTTTTGGCGCCAGAGTAGCCAGGCTAGGGCGGCGTGAGCGAAGGTCAGGGTGGCAAAGAGTCGGCGCATGTCGCGCACGTGACTGAAGATGGCCGTGGTCTGCAAAGAGCCGCCGCGGTACAGGCCGGCCGCGGCGTTGGTGGCCAGATAGAGTGCGAGGGCCGGCCAGGCGGTAGCGGGGGTGGCATGTGGGAGGGTGCCCCCGGCGCTGTGCGCGCAGGCGGCCATTGCGGCCAGTGCGCAGAGCGTTGGCGGCAAGGCGTCGGCAAGGGCGAGGAGGATGACGCGGGCGAGTGGGGATTTCATGGTCGGCCCAGTTGGCAATGACGGCTGGCACGGCGTTTACTGCAGTGGAAACGCAGGGCGGGCCGCCACTATTGGCGGCAGTGAGGCGAGGGCATGGCCCGTGGGGCGGAGTGTGGCTGGGAGAGGGGAGAGCGATTGCACGAAGGAAGAGCGATTGCGTGCGGGGAGAGCGATGGGGCGAGGGGTTGCCTGACTGGGGAGAGGCGGTTGAGGGGAACGCAGGGGGGGGCGGGGTGGCGCGCATAGCGCGGTCAGGTCGTGGCGGCCGGTGGCTTGGCGTTGTGGAGGTGACAGGCGACGTGTTGTTTGCCGACCGGGCGCAGTGGCGGTGGGGGATTCAGGCGGCATTGCGGCATGACGTGCGGGCAGCGGTCGGCGAAGGCGCAGCCGGCGGGAAGATTGAGCAGGGAGGGTACCTGGCCGGGGATATGACTGAGACGCTTGGCGTCGCGTTGGATGGCGGGAATGGCCTGCATCAAGCCGCGGGTGTAGGGATGGAGGGGATTGGCGAAGAGCTCGCGGACCGGGCCGGTTTCGACGATGCGCGACGCGTACATTACGGCCATGCTGCTGCACATTTCCCAGATCACGCCCATGTCGTGGGTGATCATGAGGAGACTGGTGTGCTCGTCGAGCATGGAGCGCATGAGATCGAGAATCTGCGCCTGGATAGTCACGTCCAGGGCGGTGGTGGGTTCGTCGGCGATAATCAGTTGTGGGCGCAGGATCATGGCCATGGCGATCATCACGCGCTGGCGCATACCGCCTGAGAGCTCGAAGGGGTATGCGCGCAGGCGTTGGGCGGGATCGGGAATGCCCACGCGCAGCAGCCAATCGCCGGCGCTGGCCAGGGCGTCTTTGCGGGACACCTGGCGATGAATGTGGATGACCTCGGCGAGTTGTTCGCCGATGCGATGCAGGGGCGACAGGGCAGTCATGGGTTCCTGGAAGATCACCCCGATGTCCTTGCCACGGATGGCGCGCATGGCTGTGGCGGGGAGTTTGAGCAGGTCCTGGCCATTGAAGATGATTTCGCCCTGGCTGATGCGGCCGGGTGGCTGTGGCACCAGTCGTGGTATACTCATGGCGGTGACGGTTTTGCCGCAGCCTGACTCGCCGACGAGGCCGAAGGTCGTCCCCCTCGGGATGGCGAAGGACAGATGATCGACAGCGCGCAGCCAGCCGTTTTCCGTCTGGAAATCGACGCAGAGGTCCTTGACTTGGACCAGTGGCGGCTGGGCTGTGGCGTGGTCAGTCATGGTGGGGGGGCGGCGCCGAAGGGGTGGGGCGGCAACGGGGCGACCAAGCTTGCGATGCTACGGTCGCCCCGGACTGGGTTCAGGCGTGTTTTTTGCCGCGGATTTCGACGCGGCGGATTTTACCGCTGATCGTTTTGGGCAGTGCGTCGACGAATTCGATGATGCGCGGGTACTTGTATGGCGCGGTGGCGTTTTTGACGAACTGCTGGAGCTCGGATTTCAGGTTGTCGCTGGCGATATAGCCTTTCGCGACGACGACGGTGGCTTTGACGACCTGGCCGCGGGTTGGGTCAGGCGCGCCGGTGATGGCGCATTCGAGGACGGCGGGGTGCTGCATGAGGACGCTTTCGACCTCGAAGGGGCCGATGCGATAGCCGGAGCTTTTGATGACGTCGTCAGCGCGACCGACGTACCAGAGGTAGCCGTCGGGGTCCTGCCAAGCGACATCGCCGGTGTGGTAGAAGCCGTCGTGCCAGACGCCGCTGGTCATATCGGGGTCTTTGTAGTAGCCGCCGAAGATGCCGGGCGGGAGGGCTGCTGCGGTCTTGATGACCAGCTCGCCTTCTTCGCCGATTTCGACGGGCTTGTCGTCGAGGTCATGCAGTTCGATGTCGTAGCCTGGGGATGGCCGGCCCATGGAGCCGGGTTTGGGGTCCATCCATGGCCAGGTGGCGGTGGTGACGACCAGTTCGGTTTGGCCGTAGGCTTCCATGAGGCGGATGCCGGTCTTTTCCAAGAAGCGGTGATAGACTTCGGGGTTGAGCGGTTCGCCGGCGACGACGCAGTATTTGAGTTCGGAGAGATCGTAGTGGCTGAGGTCTTCCTTGATGAGGAAGCGGTAGATGGTTGGCGGCGCGCAGAAGGTGGTCACTTTGTACTGGGCGACCTTGGCCATGAGGGCCGGGGCGCTGAAGCGCTCTTGGTCGTAGACGAAGACGGCGCTGCCGGAGAGCCACTGGCCGTAGATTTTGCCCCAGACGGCCTTGGCCCAGCCGGTGTCGGCGACGGTGTAGTGGAGGCCGCCGTCGCGGGTATTCTGCCAGTAGTGGGCGGTGAGGATGTGCGCCAGCGGGTAGGCGAAGCCGTGCTGGACCATCTTGGGGAAACCGCTGGTGCCCGAGGTGAAATACAGCAGCATGATGTCGTTGTTTAGGGGCCTTTCGGTGAAAGGCAGGGGCGGGAAGTTCATGGACTGCTCAGGCATGGCGGCGTCATAATCATGCCAGTCTTCGCGGTTGCAGCCGACGCTGATCTTGATTTTGAGGATGTCGCCAGTCTGCTGCTGGGCGCTGTCGACCTGTTCGAGCAGGTCGTCGGATTTGACGCAGACGACGGCCTTGATGGCGGCCAGCTGGATGCGGTAGACGATGTCGTGGTCCTTGAGCATGTGGGTGGCGGGGATGGCGACGGCACCGAGCTTGTGGAGGGCCAGCAGGCACGGCCAGAATTCGTGCCGGCCTTTGAGTATGAGCATGACGTGATCGCCGCGGCCGATGCCGAGGCTGCGGAAGTAGTTAGCGCAGCGGTTGCTGCGCTGGCGCAGGTCGCCGAAGCTGATGAAGTCCTCGTTGCCGTGGTCGTCACACCAGACGATGGCGAGGCGGTCGGGGTCGTGTTCGGCATAGACATCGACGACGTCGTAGGCGAAATTGAAGTGTTCCGGCGCAGTTATTTTGAGGTTCTGGTAGAAATCGTCGTAGGATGCGAACTCAGTGCGGTTGACGTATTTTGACAAGAGTGGTTTCATGGACAAGTCTCCGGAGAGGGCGTCGCGGTCATTATGTTTTTGGGTTGTGGATGGTCGTTGGCTGAATGCGGCCAGGCTTTGTGGTTGCGGGACGGTTGCCGGGTGGGCGGCCGTCCCTACATAATGATGGCGATGAACTGCGCGGGTTTGCCGCCGACGGCGGCCATGCCGTGCGGGTGGCTGGAGTCGTAGAAGATAGTGTCGCCTTCTTCGAGGATGATCTCGTTGCTGTGGATGACGACTTTGAGGGTGCCGGCGATGACGTAGTCCATTTCCTGGCCGGGGTGGCTGTTGAGGCTGATTTCCGCGCTGTCGTCCTTGGGGGCGACAGTCACCATGAATGGCTCGGCCTTTTTGTTGTGGAAATTCGCGGCGAGGGCTTGGTACTGGTACTGCAGGCGGCGTTGGACGCTGACGCCCTTGCCCTTGCGGGTGACCGAGAAGATATTCATGCGTGGCATGTTGCCAGTGAGGAGCAGGGCGAGGTCCACGCCGAGGACCTGGGCGATTTCATTGAGCAGGCTGGCTGAGATGTCCTCGTTGCCTGCCTCAAAGGCCCGGTAGTAGTCTTCGGCGACGTTGATCTTCGTGGCTATGTCGCTGATACTGATGTCGGAAAGCTCGCGCATTTCCTTACAGCGGCTGGCGATTTCCTTGATTTTATCCTGCATGGTCGTACCTCTTCACTGGCCGGTGAACGGCGCGCCGGGCGGGAGAGCCGGCGCGTATGGACTGGGCGCCCGCCGCCGTGGCTGGCTGGCGACGGGCGGCTGGCGGCGGTTTGGGTCAAAGTTGGATGACGCCGCCGGTGACGACGGAGTCGATGGCGCCTTGGAGGACCTTCTGGGCCGCCAGGCCGTCGGCGCCGGAGCCGTCAATGGCGTCGGGCGCGGTGCCGGCGCTGACCTGTTCCAGGAAGCGGTGGATGCGGTTCCGGAAGGTGTCAACGAAGTCGCGGTGGCCGCCGAAGACGGGGTTGGTGTAGACTTGCTTGATGGGGTTGCCGGCGGGGTATAGGGTGGCTTCACGCCACATGTCATCAAGGACGAGACGGCCTTTAACGCCGGCGACTTCGCAGCGTTCCATGGGATGGCCGCGTTCGATGTCATAGCTGGCGGAAAGATGGCCGACGGCGCCGCTGGTGAAGCGGACATTCATGCTCATGGTGGTGTGGATGGTGCGGCCCGGCGCGGTGGTGCAGAAGGCGTGGACGGCGCAGATGTCGCCGCCGAAGTGCCTCATGACGTCCACCGAGTGGGGATTGAGGGCCTTGATCATGTAGAAAGGCGAGCTCTCATTGGGGTTCTTGATCCACATGGACATATTGATGAAGAGCTGGTGGCCGATGAGGCCGTCGTCAACCCATTTTTTGGCAACTTTGGCGGCATCGGTGAAGCGGTGATTGAAGTCGATGGCGAAGCAGCGCTGGTGTTTTTTGGCACAGGCGACCATTTTTTCGGCTTCGGGGATGGTATTGCAGATAGGTTTTTCGCAGAGCACGTGGCAGCCAGCTGCGAGTGCCTGGATGGTTGGCAGGTAATGATCGCTGCCGTATTCGATCCCGCCGGTGGCGACGCTGACGAGGTCTGGCTTGATGGTTGCCAGCATAGTCGGGGCGTCGTAGAAGCCGGGGACGCCGAGGCGCTGAGCGGCGGTGTCACAGCGGTCTTTGCGGATATCGCAGACGGCGACGAGTTCTGCCAATGGGTCGGCCTGATAGAGGTCGGCGTGGCGGTTGCCGATCGGCCCGCATCCAATCACAGCTACGCGGAGAGACATGATAGACAGTCCTTTCTGAGGGTGAAAAACAACCGGGCCCGGAGTAGCGCAACCGGGCCCGGGTGGGGTGAGCGTGGTGATTACTTGGTGGTCTTGCTTTGGAGTTTGGCGGCCTGTTTGGCGTCGCCGATGTGCATGGTGTCGTAGGCCTGTTGGCTGCTGGTGAAAGCCGGGCCGACTTCAGCGTGGCCGTGCCAGCATTCCTGGGTCAGCATGGGGTTCTTGCGGCCGGTCTGTTTTTCGCGTTTGGCGATCCACTTTTCCATGCGCTTGGTGAGGGCGGCGACGATTTCGGGGTTTTTGTCCGCCACGTTGTTGTTTTCGTCGGGATCAAGGAGCAGGTCATAGAGTTCGACCTCGGCTTTGAAATGGAAGTCTGGTTCGAGGGCGCAAATGAGCTTCCACTGCGGCGTGCGCCAGCCGTGCTTGCGCATCCAGGTGCATTCGGTGATATAGAATTCGGAGCAGATGTTGGTTTTTTCCTCGCGGACGAGTTTCATGAGGCTTTCGCCGTCGAATTTGATTTTGGTTTTGACGTTGAGGAGTTCGAGGATGGTCGGCATGAGGTCTTTGTGCTGGTTGTAGCCGGCGACGCGTTTGCCGGCGGGGACTTTGCCGGGGAAGCGGATGATCAGCGGCACGTGGAGGGTGTTGTCATAGATGCCGTGGTGATCGAAGTAGCAGTCGTGATCGTAGAGGGTTTCGCCGTGGTCGGAGTTGAGCACGACGACGGTGTTGTCATCCAGGCCGAGTTCGGTGAGGGTAGTGAAGAGGTTTTGGATGCAGGCGTCCATGTAGGCGATGGCGCCGTCGTATTGGGCGATGACGTAGTCCTTGTCGGTCACGCCGACGGGCATCCAGGTGCGGAAGTAGTCGGCGAAGGGCTTGAAGGCGAAGACGGGCTCCATGCTCTTGTTGGCGGGGTCGAGTTCATTGCCTTCGTAGAACATGCGTTCGAAGGGCAGCGGCGGCAGGTAGGGGGAGTGCGGGTCCATGTGCCGGAGGAAGAGAAAGAAGGGCTTGTCGTCCTTGGCGAGACTGCGCAGTTCGGGCAGGGCGGTGGCGTTGAGGGCCTCGGCCTTGGGGCTGCGGCCTTCGTTGAGCGAGCCCCAGTTGGAGAAGTTGAGGTACTTCTGGAAGCCACGGGCGGCGGGGTTGCCGGCGAAGCCGATGCAGGTGGTGTTGTAGCCGGCCTCGTTGAGGACCTCGGCCAAGGTGGTGCCTTCCATGAGGCCTTTATGGCGGAGGGCGACGGTGTTGGTGCCGAAGCAGTCCAGGCCGGTGAGCATGGAGCCGTAGCCCGGGGTGGTGGGCACGTGCGGGCAGAAAGTGTTTTCGAAGAGCGTGCCGCTTTGGGCGAATTGGTCGATGTGCGGGGTGGTCAGGCGTTTGTAGCCATAGCAGCTCATGTGGCGGGCGTACAGTGAATCAACGCCGATCAGCAGCAGGTTCGGTTTGCGGGATGCCATGGACGTCTCCTCTGGGGGGGTGAAAAAACGGGTTGTATGACGACGGGCTGGGGGTAATGGCCTTGCGGCGGATGCATAAAGTATCGTCGGGCCGGGGCTTTGCAACGCGCGCGTGCGCGGCGCGGCGCATTTAGCCCCGGCGGGAGCGATCAGACATTCTTGATGGCTGGGTCGTTGATGGCGACGCGGCGGCCTTCGCGGTTGGACACGTAGGTGGCCAGGACGATCTGCAGGGCGTTGCGGCCGTCTTCGGCGCTGGCGATGGCCGGGGCTTTGCCCTGGAAGAAGTCCGCCATGGGCTTGGCCAGACCGGCGATGCGTTCGCCCTGGGAGTGGGGCGAGGGGATATCGCAGGGATGCCAGCTGTTGTCGGCCTTGAGGTAGTATTTGAGGCCGACGGCGTCGGCGGCGCGGGGTAGTGAGGCACTGATGGCGTCGCCGTAGTCCTGTTGGATGGAGCCCTTGTCGCCATAGACTTCGGTGCTGATTTCGGCGCCGGCGCAGGTGAAACTGCAGGTCACTTCGACGAGTGGGCCGTTGGGGTAGCGGAAGATGGCGATGCCGTTGTCGTTGGGCATGCGCGGATTGTGCAGGGAGACGACTTCGGCGGTGACGGTTTCGGGCATGCCGAAGAGCCAGTAGATGAGATCGATGGGGTGTGCGGAATCGTCGGCCCAGATATCGCGGTTTTTGTCCGGCGCGACATGCCAGGTGTCGGCGAAGGCCGGGTTGAGGCAGACGCCGAGGCCGTGGCGGCGGCGGAATTGGAAGACGCGGCCGATGCTGCCATTTTCCATGAGTTCCTTGATGGCGTGGTTCTGGGGATCGACGCGCATTTGCCAGGCCATGGTGAAGGGGACGTTGTAGCGGGTGATGGCGGCGCAGATGCGGTCGGCTTCCTGCATGGTGAGCGCCAGGGGCTTCTGGAGGGCGATGGCCTTGCCGGCGGCGGCGGCCTTCTCGACCATGTCCGCGTGGAGGGACGTTTCCGTGCAGATGACGACCGCGTTGATGGCGGGATCGGCGAGCATGGCGTCGAGATCGCTGCAGGGATTGAGCTTGTGGGTCTGGGCGGATTTGGTCAGGCGCTCCGCATCGTGATCCCAGCAGGACGTGGCGACGACGCCCCAGTCTGGATGTTCCTGCCACATCTTGAGGTACTGGCCGACATGACCATGTGCGAAACCGACGATGGCGACTTTGACTGTCATGATGTTCTCCATTGTCCGACCGTGTGCGGGGCAGTGCCCCGGGCGGGGAGTGCTGTGCTCCCCAGGAAAAAGCAAAACTGTAATGGCCGGCGCTGATAATGCAACGGCATGGACGGCCGCATTTGCGTTATGGGACGTAACTGGTCAGCAACCACCCCGGTGGGGAAAACACCGGGGACAATTTGCAGGAAACCCACGGCCAGTCGCCGCCCAGCCATTTCACATGGGTGGCTAACCAGGCAGCGGATTTCATAGGAGCAATGCTCTTCACATAGCATGCGGCAATCGCCGGCGATGAGTTGATTGGTAACCATGCACAAGATCATTCGCCGAGGTTTTGAGCACCGAAGGTGCGCCCTAAGATAGCCCAGGGCGACGCTTGCCCTGGGCTATCTTAGGCCGCGCTTTCAGCGCTTCTGCCGCTTCGCGGCGGAAATGCACGACGAGAAAAAGCTGCTTGGTTGAAACAACAAGTGCCATGGATACCGTTAAATGCAGAGCATCGGTTTCATAGGAGTCGTTGCTAGCAGCTGGTCCCAGTGGACGCCGGGGAGCGCCGCCGTCCCGGCGGCACTTTTGCAGCGCTGGGGCGAGGACTCAGGGACTCATGAGGCATGGTCCCATGGATTGGACTGTGGGGACTTTCTGGACCGTGGGGAATGACGCCATGGACGCCGGGGATCGGTTGTGGACTGCTTGGACGCCGGGGACTGACTGGCGGCGAGATGCCTGGGAGCGCCGCCGTCTCGGCGGCATTTATTATGATTGCGTCCGGAGGGTGTCACATTTGCCTGGCAGGTCGTGTAGCTCCGTGCCAGAGAGAGTGAGTGGGGTATGTGTCAGGGCCGCCGGCTGATGTCGAGCATGGCGTCGATGGCTTTTTTGGCTTTGGCGGCGATGACGGGATCGACGCTGATGACGGTTTCGCCGGTTTCCAGTGCGTTGAGGATTTTGGGCAGGGTGGTCTTTTTCATGTTCGGGCAGCGGAGGAATTGGCTGATGGCGATGAATTCGCAATGCGGGGCGGTTTTGCGCAGAGTGTGGATGATGCCTTCCTCGGTGCCGACCAGGAAGCGCTTGATGTTGGTGTCCTTGACGAGGTCGACCATCTGGCCGGTGGAGAGGATATAGTCGGCGGCGGCCTGGGTGTCGGGGCGGGTTTCCGGGTGGACCATGACCTTCGCGTCGGGATATTCGGCCTTCATGCGGGCGATGGTTTCGGGGCCGAGGGTGTAATGCGTCGGGCAGAAGCCCTCCCAGAGCACCAGCTTGCGGCCGAGCTGATTCTCGACGAATTTGCCTAGGAATTGGTCTGGCACGAAGAGGATTTCCGGCACATCGCCGAGGGACTTGACGATTTTGACGGCGTTTGCGGACGTGCAGCAGATATCGCTTTCGGCCTTGACTTCGGCGGTGGAGTTGACGTAGCAGACCACGGGTGCGCCGGGGTGTTTGGCCTTGAAGGCGCGCAATTTGTCCGCAGTGATCATATCCGCCATGGGGCAGCCGGCGCTGGGGTCGGGCATGATGACCTTGCGGGTGGGATTGAGGATAGCGGCGGTTTCGGCCATGAACTGTACGCCGCAGAAGACGATGAGGTCGGCGTCTTTGATGGCGGCGGCCTGGACGCTGAGGCCGTAGGAGTCGCCGACGTAATCGGCGATGTCCTGGACTTCGGCGGGTTGGTAAGTGTGAGCGAGGATCACTGCCCGGCGTTCTTGGCGCAGGCGATTGATGGCGGTGATGATGTCCTGGGGGGTGTCGTTCATTGTCGTGTCCTTCTATTGGTTGGTGGTTGCTTGACGCATGGTGATTTTGACTCGGAAACCGACGTTGTAGACTGGCTGCCAGCGCGGGTAGCGCCAGCGTGACGCGGCGCGGGCCTGCATGGCGCGGTCGTTCCACGAGCCGCCGCGGACGATGCGAAGGCTGTCGTTGCCGGCGTAGGTGCTGTTGGTCCATTCGGCGACATTGCCGATCATGTCGTGGAGTCCCCAGCGGTTAGGGGTGGTTTTGCCGATGGGCGCGGTGAACATGGTGCCGTCGTTGTAGTCCTTTTCGCAGCGTCCCCAGCCCCAGCGGCTGAGGCTGGCGTCGGCGATATTGGCCAGGGCGTGCTGGCCGGCGGGGATGGCGTCACCGAAGGGCCATGGCGTGGCGGTGCCGGCGCGGCAGGCGTGTTCCCATTCGTCCTCGCTGGGCAGTTCGCAGCGCAGGCCGCTGCGATCGCTGAGCCAGGCGCAGAAGGCCTGGGCGTCGGCGAAGGATATGCGCACGACGGGCTGGTCGGGCTTATTCACGGGGTAGCCGCGGGTGATGCGGTCCTTGTTGCGGGCGTCCATGTAAGCGCTGTCGTGGTGTGGATCGAAACAGGCGTACTGGCTATTGCTCACTTCGCAGACGCCTAGCCAGAAGGGCTCGGCGAAGCTGACGGCGCGCTCGGTCCATTCGTCAGGTGCGCCGCAGTGATCGCCGATAACGCTGGTGCCGGCGGGTATGGGCACGAAGCGCATGGTGACGCCCGGTGCCAGGTCCAGGACCAGCTCGCGGGGTGCCAGGGCGGCCTGGCGGGCGCGGGCGTCGTCTTCGGCCCACGGCCAACCCGGTAGCGCGAGCGGCGCGGGCGCGGGCTTCGGCAGTGCCGGCGCGATGGGCGCGGCCGGCGGCGGCGCGGGCAGTATGAGCTCATCGCGGTCGTCGATATTGGCGTGGAGTTTTTTGTATTTGGCGCGGCGTTCGACTTGGCTGTCCTGCGGTGGCTGGTGGCTTTGGCGCCAGTTTGGCGCGTAGGGCACATTGAAGTCGATCCAGGTGTAGAGCCGTTCCCATTCGAGGGGATTGAGGGTCACGCCGTGGTGGCCTTTTTTGAGCATCTGGACGAGCGGCGAGGTATTGGCCGCCCATTCGCCGGGTTTCTGCATGGCGTAGTCGGCTTCGTAACCGGCGCGGCGCACGTAGGGATGGATGGCCATGTAGGCGGGACTGTAGCGGCCGCTGAAGTCCTGGTGGAGACTCTTGGCGCGCAGATCGATGGTGGCTGGCGCTGGGCCGGCATCGCTGCCGTTGTGGCAGCCGACGCAGCGGCGGTCGAGGACGGGCTGGACCTCCTGGTCGAAGCCGAAGCCGCGGACGGGGCCTTCCCAGAGGGTGAAAGCGGTCGGCGGCTTTTTGGCGGCCAGGCCGGGATTGGTCGGCGAGACGCTGTTTTGGGGTTCGTGGCAGCCGACGCAGGAGAGCGTTTCGCCGGGCATGGCCACGAACCAGCTGCGCATGGTCTGCAGGGCTTTGCCCTCGCTGTCCAGCGGCTGGACGAAGATGGGGGTGTTGGCCGGCACGGAGAAGAAGGCCGAACCGTCTTCTTGCACGGGCACGGTGCCGATGATGCGCTTGACGTCCCAGCCGCCTTCGTAGGACGACGCATAGGTGTCGCCATTGCCGCCGTAGCGATAGTGGTGCGCACCGATGCGCAGCTTTTTGACCACGCCAGCGGGGGTGCCGCGGAGGCCGGGGCCGCGGGTGACGTCGGACATATAGACGAAGCCGTAGTCCTTGCTGAGGTCGATGCGCGGGCTAATCACCGGCGGGCGCGGGCGCGGCAGCAGGGGGCGCGGCGCCATATAATTGCCCATGAGGATGGGCGTGAGGTTGTCAAAGACATCAACCAGATAGACGCCCCATGGCGAGTTGGGGTCTTTGCGCATATTGACCAGGAAGTACTTGCCGGCGCCGATAGCGCCGTCGGCTGCTGCTAGTGGCCATGGCGCAGCGAAGCGGGGCCAGGACTTTTCGACCAGGCCGTCGACGATGACGGGGTCGACCTGCTTGCCCCGGCCGGGAATGCGCTGGATGACGCCTTGCGCGTCCGTGCGGCCGCGGGCGGGGTCGATGAGCACCAGTTCGCCCTGGCGGCCGGTGCCGTGGTGGCCGGTGACGACGCAGACGATGGCCGACGGATGGCCGGGGATGGCGCGCGGCCAGAACATTGAGTTTGGCCAGTAGGAGTTGCTGCCGTAGTATTCCATCTGGCCGGTGCCGTCGGGATTCATGTGGAAGAGCAGCCGGCTGAAGTAGTGGGGCGTGTCGGTGTATTCCCAACGAGTGTAGATGACGCGGCCGTTGTTGAGGACGCTGGGGTTCCAGTCGTGATCCTGCTCGAAGCAGATGCGGCGTTCGCCGCTGCCGTCGGCCTCGGCGAGGTGGAGATTAGCCACGTACCACTCGCCAGTGCAGGGCACGGCCTGTTCGCAGGCGGTGGAGCAGAACAGCAGTTGGCCGCTGGGCAGGTAGCAGCCGTCGAAATGCTTGACGTGCTGGTCGTCCACGGTGGTGACCTGACGGAGCCCCTGGCCGTCGACGCCGATTTCCATGATGTGTCGGCCATTGCCGTAGAGAATCGTCTGCGCGTCAAAATCAATATCGTAGTCCGTGATGCGGCCGGCGTCATGCAGCAGCGTGAGCTCGCCGTCGGGTCGCGGCGGCGACAGAGTCAGGAATTTTTTGCCCAGGAAATTGGGCCCGCCCCAGTTGCTGGCGAAATAGAAGCCCTCGCTGACGACGAGAAGTTTTTCGAAGCGGAGGAGCGGGTTGTCGAGAAGGACATTTTGGGCGAATTTGTCGAGTTCCTGTTTGAAAGTGACGATGGCGGGCAGTGCGCGCTCTTTGTCCGCGATGGTTTGTCGCCAGAGGGCCATGGAGCGTTCTTTGTGGGCGGCGATGGCCGCGAGATGGTCGTTGCCGCGGGGGTAGTCGGTAGCGAAGGTGGCGATCTGGTCTACGACGGCCAGGCGCATGGATTCGATTTGGCGGGCGGCGGCGACCATTTCGGCGAGGGCGATGGCCTGCCGGTAGCGGTCGCGGTCGGTGGGCCAGGCGTAGGGCGCGTCGTTGTTTTGCAGTTCGGCGGCCAAGGCATCCATGGCTGGCCGGGCCTGGATGGCGATCATGGGCTCGGCGATGGCGAGTTCGTCGGCGAGTGCCGCTAGGCGTTTGCCGGCCATGGCGCGGTAGCGGCTGGCGAGCCAGAGCGGTTCCAGGCCGGGTGCCCATTCGTCGGGCTCCCAGCGGGTTTGGGCCATGTGGAGATCGCGATAGGTCAGCCAGATTTGGTCGAATTCCTCGCCGTTGAGCTGCAGCGTGCTGAGGGGGTCGCTGAATTCGCGGCGGACTTGGTTGAACACGGCGCGGCGCCGGCTGATGCGCTGGTCCCGGGTGCCGGCGCTGGGGCGGCTGTTGACCATGGCCTGCGGCTGGAAGTAGAAGGGACAGCGGCCGGCGTCGTCAGCGCGCAATTTGACCAGGAGTTCGGAACTGCCTTTTTTGCCTTTCATGTCCCAGGTCTGTAAGGTCAGGGCGCGGTCGCCCTGACAGCTGGCGCCAGAGGCGGCGAAGCGCGCCTGCCCGGATTGCATGGCAATGTGGGCGCTGAGCGGGAAGTCGCTGTTGAAATTTTTGCTGCAGACGACGCTGCGGCGGAGGAAAAGCGTGGCGCCGGGGGTGAGCGACCAGGCCTGGCCGAGGTCGCGGCCCTGACCGTCGGTGAGGTCTGGGCAGGGGCGCCAGTCGGGACTGTCGCCGGGAATGGCCGACAGCTGCGCCTGGGAACTGTCGGCGGGGTAGGGGCCGGCGAGTTGCCAGGGAGCGAAGTTCGCGCCGTGTTCGAGCATGAGAATGTCGTCGAGCTGCTTTTCCCAGGCAGCGATTGCTTCGCGGGTGGCCAGGAGCGTGTCGTCCCAGGTTTCACGGCGGATGAAGGGCGTGGCCGTGGGGACCTCTTTGAGCTTGGCGCGGCGGGCGAGTACTTCGGGGCTGGGCTTGATCTCGTCATCGGGCGCGCCCCAGACTTCGAGCTCAATGCCGGCGGTCCAGCTTTCGGGCTTGTTGCTGCGTGCGGGATGACCGGCCTTGACATTGTAGGTGCGCCAGATGCGGATTCTACCCAGTCGGCCTTGGCGATCAGCGGCGAGCCGTCGGGATTGGCGAAGACGCTGAGGAAGCCGCCGGCGTCCGGGCCGATGACCTTGTCGCCGGTGCTGAGGGCGGCGTCGGCCGGGAAGTTGGGGCGTTTGCCGGGGCTGCCGCTGTTGTCGGCGAAGCGCACTTCGTAGTCCTGATTGGCGCGGGTGTCGACATTGAAAGTGTAGAAGCCGACGGCGTGAATGGGTGTGGCCTTGCCCAGGTACACGGCGTAGATGGACGGCTGGCCGCCGATGCCGACGCGGCCTTCGGCGCCGCGGGAGCCGGCGTCGCCGTCGGCGAGTTCCTGGATGCGGCGGCCGCCATCGCCGACGACATACGCCTCTGGTCTGGCGGCGAGATTGCGCGGATTGCGTTCGCTGAGTCGCGCGGTGAAGGCTGCGAAGCCCTCGGGACTGTTGGGCCATGACTGGGTCGTGAGCTCCGCTGCGGCGGCGAATCGGGCCGGCAGTAGCAGCGCGAGGAGCACGAGAAGCGCGGGCAGGGCGGGGTGGCGGCGAATCGCGGTCCGGGGCAGGCGGTTCGTGGTATTGTTCATGGCGACGTGTCCCTTCCCATTACTGGCGCGTGAAGAACAGCAGGAAGATGCTGCCGGCGGCGCGGATATCCATGCTGAAGCCCTGTTGTTCAATGGCGCTGGCGGCCTGCTGGAGGTTGCTGCGGCCGGGATCGGCCAGGATGAAGGTGCCGCCGGGCGCACAGAGCTGCCAGGCGCAAGATGCCAATGGCGCGATCATTTGCTTTTCGTAGATCAGGTCGCTGCCGATAACGAGGTCGAAGGGCTGGGGTAGATCAGGTTGCCGCCAGTCCAGCCGGTGGTAGGCGATGCCGTCCAGGCCGTTGAGACGGGCGTTGTTGAGGAAGAACGCCTCGTTGTCCGGGTGAAAATCGCTGGCGGTGACGCTGGCGGCGCCGAGTTTGGCGGCGGTCATGGCGGGCAGCCCCAGACCGCAGCCGAGCTCAAGGACCCGCTTGCTCCGGCAGAGAGCGGGGGCGTCGGCCAGGCAGCGCGCCAGGGCCTGCGCGGACTCCCACAGGCGGGTGAAGTAGGGAATCATGTCGGTGTCTGCCGGCGAAGTGCGGATGTAGTGATCAAGGGCCTCGTCGAGGTCCTTGATCATACAGAGCCGGAACGTCAGGTCGGCGACGTGGACATTTTCGATCTGGTAGGAGAAGATCGGCTGCTGGCTGCTGCTGGTGCTGCTGGTGGCCATGTGGTGGCAGTTCAGGCGAGGATGCTGTCAATGCGGGCGAGTTCGTCGTTACCGAAGGCGAGATTCTGGAGGGCGCCGACGCAGTCCTCGATCTGGCTGGGGCGGCTGGCGCCGACGAGCGCGGAGGTCATCTGGGGGTGCCGCAGAACCCACGCCAGGGCCATCTGCGCCAGAGTCTGGCCACGCTGCTGGGCCAGGTCGTTGAGCTGGCGGACTTTGGCGATCTTGTCTTCCGTGACCTGCTCGACCTTGAGGAAGCCCGTCGGGCGCGCGGCCCGGGATTGTTCCGGAATGCCTTGGAGGTACTTGGCGGTGAGGACGCCCTGCGCCAGCGGCGAGAAGGCGATGCAGCCCATGCCTTCGCTCTCCAGCGTCGGCAGCAGGCCATTTTCAATGCGGCGGTTGAACATGCTGTAGGATGGCTGCATGATGAGGCAGGGCGTGCCCAGCTGTCGCAGGATGCGCGCGGCGGCGGCGGCCTGTTCGGGTTCGTAGTAGTTGGAGATGCCGGCGTAGAGCGCCCGGCCGGAGCGCACGATGTAGTCCAAGGCGCCCATGGTTTCTTCGAGCGGCGTGTCGGGATCGGGGCGGTGGTGGTAGAAGATATCGACGTAGTTGATGCCGAGGCGCTTCAGGCTCTGGTCGCAGCTGGCGACGAGGTATTTGCGGCTGCCCATGTCGCCGTAGGGCCCCGGCCACATGCTGTAGCCGGCCTTGCTGGAGATGACCATCTCGTCGCGATAGGCACCCAGTTCGTGCTTGAGAATGCGGCCGAAGGTCTCTTCGGCGCTGCCGCCGGGCGGTCCATAGTTGTTGGCCAGATCAAAATGGGTAATGCCCAGATTGAACGCCGTCAGGGTCATCTCCAGTGCGTTGGCGTAGTTGTCAACATGGCCGAAGTTGTGCCAGAGGCCCACGGAGATGGCCGGGAGCTTCAGGCCGGAACGGCCACAGCGGCGATAGGTCATTGATGCGTAGCGATTGGAGAGGGCAATGGCCATAATGTGTTCCCTTTTGCAGAGGTGAAGGAGTCGCGCTGCCGCGGCAACGTAAAAACATCACAATATAAAAGCCGGGGCAGCCATAAGCAATGCAGGCGGTGGATAAATGCTCCTGGGAGCGCCGCCGTCCCGGCGGCATTTGTGCAGCGCTAGGGCGAGGACTCACGGACTCATGAGGCATGGTCTCATGGATTGGACTCCGGGGACTTTCTGGACTGTGGGGAATGACGCCATGGACGCCGGGGACCGGTTGTGGACTGTTTGGACTCGGGGGACCGGTTGTGGACTGCTTGGACGCCGGGGACTGACTGGCGGCATTTGTGAAGCGCTAGGGCGAGGACTCACTGACTCATGAGGCATGGTCCCATGGATTGGACTCCGGGGACTTTCTGGACTGTGGGGAATGACGCCATGGACGCCGGGGACCAGTTGTGGACTGTTTGGACTCGGGGGACCGGTTGGTGCTGGTGCTGTGGCGAGGACTCACGGACTCATGAGGCATGGTCCCATGGATTGGACTCCGGGGACTTTCTGGACTGTGGGGAATGACGCCATGGCCGCCGGGGACCAGTTGTGGACTGTTTGGCCGCCGGGGACTGACTGGCGTCTCCTGGGACCGGTGGTTATCAATGGCTGACCGATTATCAATGAGTGAAGCAATGCTCGCAGGGCAAATTGCCCGGCGAACAAGTCGGGCTATGTTAGCGGACTGTTGTTAAGGCGCTTTGCATTTCGGGCGAGATTTCCTGCGTTTTTCTTCGTTGCTGGGCAGTAACCCTCATGGGCGATCATAAAAGTATCAATCCATTGACATTTCGTTATCTGCTTGAAGACGACACGGTTGGCCAGGAAGTGCGCGCCTTTGATCTTCTTGCCGGTCTGTCTTCGCGGCGCCTGGCCTGCGATCGGCGGGTTCGTCCGCTGAGCGGCGGTGACTGGCGGAGCCTAGCGGCGGATCCGGACCTCGGGCCGGCGGCGCGGGTGGTCATGGCTGACACGCGCCGGCACTGGTCTTCACGCGGGCGGTTATTCGGCATGCTACGAGCGAGCATGCCCTTGTTTTTTCCCCTGGCATTGCTGCTGTTGATGTGGTATCTGCAGGTGCCGCTGTCGCGTTTTCTGGCGTCGTGGCGGATCTTGCTGCCGGCGATACTCGGTCAGTTTATCGGGTTGGCCTGCCTGTATCATTTTTGGTCGGGGTACTTGCCGGGCCACGGCCGTCGCGGCGCGTCTTTCTGGTTCATGCTGCCCTATGTGAATGTGGTGGCGTTGTGGGTGTATTATCGCGGCTTGTTGCGTCGTCTGCCAGAGCGCAGACGGGCGCTTCCCGGCGCCGCGCTGGTTATATGTTGCGCCGTTTTGTTGTTTTTCTACGGCGTTGTCTTGCTGGCGCCGTCGCATGCCGGCGGTGGCAGCTGGGTGGCGACGACGAATGCCATCTTGGTCATCAGCATTCTATGTTTCAATCTGCTTCTCGGTATGCTGGTAGCTGGCCGGGCCTGGGAGCTTGACGAGGCCGCGTCGTTGCCTGTCTGGCCTTTGCAGGCTGGCGACGAGGATGCGCCGATGACCCACGCCTGGCATGCAGTCATTGGCCGGCGTTTGGGCTACCGCACTCTTGCCGTCGTCTGCGCCATGCCATTGTTTCTGCTGTTGCTGCTTGGGCCGCCGTGGTACAGCGGGATGCAACGCTGGCGGCGCCTGCGTGAACAGTACGCGCATCTTCCCCTGGACATGCAGGGCTTTGCGGCTTTGCCGTTGCCAGAAGAACCGCACGCCGGCCCGCGACTGCTGCGCATCGGCATACCGGATTTCGATCTGGGGCTGGCCAACCACCATTTTGTCCTCCACGCGGATATCATCCGTAGCGCCGATCCGCAGTGGCTGGAAAATGCCAAGACGCGCTATGACCGCTACGCGCCGCGTTTTCTCAATTTCCGGGCCTTGTTGCGGGAGGCGCCGCATCTGGGCTTGCTGCGGCCGCAGCTGGGGGTTGTCCGCCAGGGGCGCGACAGCGTGGAGCTGGCCATCAGCAAATCACGGGAGTATGGCAACTGGCGACTTTTCGCCTTCCGCTTTGCCGAGCCTTTGGGCATGCCTGAGGAAGCCCGCGCCGAGCTGCTTTGGGAAGATTTCAAGCGCATCAGTGACTATGAACAGGACGACCTCATCCGGCCTCTGGCGGTGGCGACGGCGATGTACTCGCGGCGCTTGTCGCTGCTACAGGCCGTCCTGCCCATGACGCCTGAGGAACAGTTGCCGGCATTGCTCCAGGAATTGTCGGCAGACGAGGGGCGCATTGGTCACGCGGCACGTTGGCAATGTCTGGCGGAAAATGCGTTGTTTGCTGATTTGTACAACGCTTTGGCACGCGCCGGGTGGGAAAAGGCGTCGCTGTTTGGGCTGGATCACGGCGCGCGCGCCGAGCAGTTTTCCTACTATGCCCGGCTGATGGACTTGCTAGACCATGACCTGTACGTGTCCAAGAACGACATTGCGTCGTCGCAGCAGCGCGCGGCGCAATATGGCGGGCTGCATTTCAGCCTAGCCCAGCAGTCGGCTAGTTTCATGGAGATGGCCCGGCAGACGGCGCGGGCGCGGCTGGACAATCGTTTGGCCCACGTTGCCGTCGCCATTGAGCGCTATCGGCGCCGGCATGGCGCGCTGCCGGAGAGTCTGGGCGCGCTGCCGAAAGAACTGCTCGCCGAACTGCCGCGCAATCCCTTCGATGGTACTGAGCTGCGCTATGAGCAGGGGGCCATTCCGGTGACGGTGCTGGACGTGCAGGCGGGCGACAAGGGCGTCCGCGCCATGCCCAGCCGGGAGTTGATGCCCGGCGCGCGCCTGTGGGCACTGGACGACGATGGCGCGGAGCATATCATCAAATTCTTTTGACGGCGCGTGCCGTCGTGGATCTTGTCGGGTAGGGTGTTGATCAGGTCATTTCAGCAGGAAGGAAGTGAGATGGATTATTACGATGTGTCACCGCGGGTTGTTCCGGCGGATAAAGTATCCGAGATCGTCATCCGGCCGCGTTTTGCGCATGCGGCATTTCCGGCGGGCGAACCGTGGCAGATTGAGGTCTGCGCCAATCCCTTCAGCGGCCTGATGGCCGATGGCAGCTGTCGCGATTACCAGTGGGGGCCGAACCAGAATCCCAAACCGGCATGGACGCTGCGAGACGGCGCGCTGGTCTTCCAGCAGTTCTTTGCCGGCGAGCAGGAGCATAACGTCACCGTCACCATCACGAAGAGCGACAATGCCGGCTATAAACAGGTGAAGAGCTTTCGCATCTATTCGCTGAAGCCCGACTGGTACGCGCTCAGGCCGTTCAAAGGCGATTTCCATATTCATACGACGGGCAGTGACGGCAAGGAGGCTCCGGAGTACGTCGCCGCGCGCTATCGCCAGAAGGGCTTTGACTTCGCCGCCATCAGCGACCACCGCAACTACGCGCCGTCCCTGGCCGCCAGAGCCTTCTACGAGCCGCTGGGGCTGGACTTCCGCCTGTTCCCAGGCGAAGAAGTGCACTCGCCGGGCAATCCCGTGCACATCGTCAATTTCGCGGGCGATTTCAGCGTCACTAGCCGTTTTCAGGCGGACGAGGAGCGCTACCAGCGCGAGGTCGCGGCAATCCAAGCCGGCATGGCACAGAGCAATCCTGGCCTGAACTACTTCCCGGTGGCGGCGTCGCAGTGGGTTTGCGACCGCATTCGCGAGGGCGGCGGTCTGGCGGTCTTTGCGCATCCCTATTGGTATGTCGGGCAGTACGTCATCAGCGAGGGTCTTACCGACGCGCTCTTCGCGGCGAAGTCCTTCGACGCCTTCGAACTCATCGGCGGCTTTTACAAGCACCAGTTCGAGTCCAATAATTTCCAGGTCGTGCGCTACTACGAAGAGCAGGCCAAGGGCAACCGCTTCCCCGTCGTGGGGCTGAGTGACTCCCACGGCACGGATAGCTTCCGCCTCAGCGGCAAGAGCGCCAACATGGAATTTTGCGGCAGCGAGGACGCCGACCTCTTTGGCTGGTACTACACGATGGTGCTGGCCGCGTCGGACAGCCGTGACGATATCATTGCGGCGATCAAGGACTTCCGATCGGTCGCGGTCTGCGCGCCAAGCGGGTCGGTGCCCATGATGTTCGGTGATTCGCGCATGGTCCGTTATGCCAACTTCCTCTTCCGCGAATATTACCCCTGGCACGACACGCTCTGCCAGGCCGAAGGCGCGGCCATGCTTGATCTTCTTGCCGGCGATGCCAGCGGCAAGGAGGCACTGCAAGCCTGGAAGGGCCGGGTGCCCAAATACCGCGAGGCGTGCTATCGAAACGCGGTGAATCCATGACCTTTGCCGCTTTTGTGCTGATTTTCCTGTCGACCTTTCTGCATGTCACTTGGAATTTTCTCTCCAAAAGCACCCGGCCGTCGGTGGCATTTTATCTTTTGATGTCGTCGATGGCCGCGTTGATTTGGTCGCCCTTTTTGTTTTTGGGCGGGATACCGTTCCGGTCGTTGCCGGCGAGTTTTTATTTGTTGCTGTTTGGCAGCGTGCTGGCGGAAGTGCTGTATGTGGCGGGGCTGGCCTACGCGTATCGTCGCAGCGAGATCTCGCTGGTCTATCCGATCATGCGGGCCTTGCCGGTGCTGATGGTGGCGCTGCTGTCCATCGCTTTTTCGCTGGGGCGGCAGTTCTCGCTGCTCGCGCTGGCTGGGATGGTGCTGACCACCGTGGGTTGTCTGCTGATGCCACTGCGGGACTTCCACTCCATCCATATCAGCGGCGGGCGGCGGGATGTTCTCTTCTACATCTTCTTGGGGGCCCTGGGGACGACCTTCTACACGTTGTTTGACAGCAGCGCGCTGAAAATCATCGCCCAAGTCGCCGGCGAACGCACGACGCTGCAGGCGCTGGGCTATCTGTTTCTCATTGAGTTCGGCCTGGTGCTGGGTGAAATAGTCCTGGTGCTGGCCATACCGGGCGAGCTGGATAGCCTGCGGAAACTCTGGGGGCACAGCTACGCGCCCATGCTGGCGGGCTGCTGCAGCTCCTCGGCCTACGGGCTGATCCTGCTGGCGATGACGCGGGTGGACAACGTGGCCTACATCCAGGCCTTCCGGCAGATCAGTCTGCCACTGGGTTTTTTGGCGGGTGTGTTCATTCTCAAGGAAACCGGAACCATGCCGAAAATTGTCGGTTTAATCCTAATAACCGTCGGTTTGCTGATGACCGTGAAAGGCTGATTGTTCAGAGGACGGCTGGATGAGGCCGCAAGAACTGCGCCGCAGGCGCGTGATTACCCTAGGGGGCTATGCCGCAAACACTTTACGACATACTCGGCGTCAAGCGCGGCTGCAGTTTTGCGGAGCTGAAAAAGGCCTACTACGCGCAGGCCAAGCTCTGTCACCCCGATCTGTTCTTTGATGACGCGGTCAAAACGGCGGCGTTTCAGCGTTTGGTCAGCGCCTTTGATATCCTGTCCGACCCACAAAGTCGTCAGCAGTATGACGAACGCCTGAGCTTCCTTGATCAGCCCGCCGTCAACCGCAATTACCACGAAGGGCAGGTGGCCATCCTGGACACGATCGCCGACGACATTCTTGAAGAGATGATCGTCGGCAACAACGCGCCCCGCAACACGACCTTGCAGAATCTCATGCTGGATCTGACCAACACGGAGCGCTTCATCATGTTCCGGGAGGCCAAGACGCAGTTTGAGCGGGGCCGCTACAGCGCCTGTCTGCGGCTGTGCCAGAAGCTCGTCGGCCTCAGCCCCAACAACATCCTCTATCACTATTACCTGGCGGAGGCCGCCGCCAAAATGGGCCGGACCTACCGGGCGCGCAAGCACTACCTGATCTGCCTGCAGATCGGCTCCAGCCGCATGCCGCCGCAGCGGCTCCACCGCATCCGCCGGCGCTACCAGGCGCTGGAGCAAGAGCAGGGGTGGCTCGGCCGCCTGCTGGCGTGGTTCCTCGTCGAGGAGCAGCCCGTGGAACTCTCCGAAGAAGACCGCTCGCAGCGCGCGTTGGAACAGGCCTTTGCCCGCGAACTCAAAAAACAGCAGCGCCAGCGCCGATTGCAGGGGCCGGCTGACAAGCCACGGCACCGCCTGCGCTAGACAGAAATGTCGTTAGTGTGCTTAATAGCAATGGCAAAAGAGCGTCCGGGATTTATATTAAGAAGTTCCTTGTCCGTGCCGGTGACGGCGAAAGTAGACCCCTCAAGCGAAGGAAGTCAATAACTCAATGAACACTCACGAAGTAGATCAGATGTGCTGTGTGAAGAAGGGATGCAATCACGGTCCCGCGCCCATACCGCAGGAAGGTGGCTGGACCCAGGCGAAGGAAGTCAAGGACATTTCCGGCCTGACCCACGGCGTGGGCTGGTGCGCGCCGCAGCAGGGCGCCTGCAAATTGACTCTCAATATCAAGAAGGGCATCATTCAGGAAGCGCTGGTCGAGACTCTCGGCTGCTCCGGCATGACCCACTCCGCTTCCATGGCCGCGGAAATTCTCCCCGGCAAGACCATTCTCGAAGCGTTGAACACCGACTTGGTTTGCGACGCGATTAACACCGCGATGCGCGAGCTATTCCTGCAGATCGTCTACGGCCGCAGCCAGAGCGCTTTTTCCGAAGGCGGTCTGCCCATCGGCGCCGGCCTGGAAGACCTCGGCAAGGGCCTGCGTTCGCAGGTAGGCACGACCTACGGCACCCTGGAAAAGGGCGCCCGTTACCTTGAGCTGGCCGAAGGCTACATCAACCGCCTCGCGCTTGACGCCAACGGCGAGATCATCGGTTACGAATTCATCCGCATGGGCGCGATGATGGACCTGATCAAAAAAGGCACGCCGGCTGACGAAGCCCTGAAGAAGGCCACCGGCAGTTACGGGCGTTTCAGCGAAGCGGCCAAAGTCATTGACCCCCGCCACGAATAAGACAAAAGTGAGGTGAATAACATGGCTCTCTTTGAATCATACGCCCGCCGCATCAAGCAGATCAATGCGGCTCTGAAACAATACGGCATCGACTCTATTGAGGATGCCGACAAGCTGGTCAAGAGCATCGGCATCGACGCCCATGCGATCGTCAAGGACGTGCAGCCCATCGCCTTCGATAATGCCTGCTGGGCATACACCGTCGGTGCGGCCATCGCCATCAAGAAAGGCTGCTGCAAAGCCGCCGCGGCCGCCGAGGCCATTGGCGAAGGCCTGCAGTCCTTCTGCATTCCCGGTTCCGTCGCTGACGACCGCAAGGTCGGTATCGGCCACGGCAATCTCGCGGCCATGCTGCTGCGTGATGAGACCGAGTGCTTTTGCTTCCTAGCTGGGCACGAGTCCTTTGCCGCCGCTGAAGGCGCCATCGGCATTGCCAAGTCCGCGAACAAAGTCCGTAAAGCCCCCCTGCGCGTCATTCTGAACGGTCTGGGCAAAGACGCCGCGTACATCATCAGCCGCATCAACGGCTTCACCTACGTGCAGACACAGTTTGACTATGTCACCAGCAAGATCAAGATCGTCCGCGAAGTGCCCTTCTCCAAGGGCCCCAAGGCCGAAGTGCGTTGCTACGGCGTTGACGACGTCCGCGAAGGCGTCGCCGTGATGTGGCTGGAAGGCGTTGACGTGTCCATCACGGGCAACTCCACCAACCCTACGCGCTTCCAGCACCCGACCGCCGGCACCTACAAGAAGGAATGCGTGGAACGCGGCAAGAAGTACTTCTCCGTCGCTTCCGGCGGCGGCACCGGCCGGACGTTGCATCCCGACAACATGGCCGCCGGCCCCGCCTCCTACGGCATGACCGACACCATGGGCCGCATGCATTCCGACGCTCAGTTCGCCGGGTCGTCGTCCGTGCCTGCGCACGTTGAAATGATGGGCCTCATCGGCATGGGCAACAACCCGATGGTCGGCGCGACCGTCGCCGTCGCCGTCGCCATCGAAGAAGCCATGAAGAGCGGCAAGAAACCCGCTTGCGGCTGCTGCTGCGACAGCGCCAAGAAGGCGCCCGCCGCGAAGAAGGCGCCCGCCGCGAAGAAGGCGCCCGCGAAAAAGAGCGCTGCCAAGAAATGACCTGAGGGCAGCGCCCACAGGCTGAAAAACACAAAAGGACGGCCGCCTGTTCTATATGAGCAGGCGGCCGTCTTTTTTGCTGTTTGCGCTTGGCGGTGACCCGCCGGATCGGCTGTCTTTTCTCGCGGACGGATCGGACTGATCCGACGGATCGGACTGATCCGTCTTCTTGATCGGTCCGATCGGTCCGATCAGTCCGATCAGTCCGATGATCAGTCCGATGATCGGTCCGATGAAAAAGCCCGTCTACTTAGAGGCCCATGACTTCGCGCATGTTGTAGTAGCTGCGTTCGAGGCTGGCAAAGGCCTCCATGTCGCCGGCGTCGCGCTCGACGATGTACCACTGCACGCCGGCGTATTTGCAGGCCTGGATGATGCGTGGCCAGTTGAGATTGCCGTCGCCGATTTCCATCATCTTGTATTCGCGCTGGGCGGTGACGATGAGGTCCTTGAAGTGGACACAGGGAATACGGTGGGCGACGCGCTCAATGTAGCCGGCGGGATCCGAGGCGCCGCGGGCAACCCAGTGGGTGTCGATCTCAATCCAGACGCTGGGATCCAGCGCGTTGATGAGGTAGTCCATCGGGCGAATGTCGTCGGCCATGGCAAATTCATGGCTGTGGTTGTGATAGCCAATCCGAATGCCCGACCCGGCGAATTTCTTGGCAATGGCGTTGTAGCGGACGGCGAAGTCTTCCCAGAGCTTGCGGCCCCAGTTTTCCTTGGGGAAGAAACCGCCGATGGCGGTGTATTTGCAGTTCCACAGCTGGTGTTCGGCGATGACGCGCTCGGTCTCTTTTTCCATGGCGTCGGCGCTGATGTGGGTCGCGCAGCATTCCAAGCCTTCGCCGTCGAGGATTTTCTTCATTTCCTGCGGGTCAATGGGGCCCATGCCGGAGAGCTGGACGCCGTCATAGCCCATTTTTTTCACTTTGGCGCAGGACGCGGCGATGTCTGCCGGCGTCTTGCAGTAGTCTCTCAAGGTGTACATTTGCGCAGCGATACGCTCCATGGTCGGATCTCCCTTTGTGGTGATGGTGTGCCGTGGCCAAGTCGCTTCAAGCGGCCACGGGGTGTTGGCTCTGTCTGACACTGTCAACAAACCGCCGTCTAGCATAACCACCCGGGGCCTTTTTGCAATGCGCCTACCGGGCATTTTGCCGCGCTCCGCGCGGTGTTTTTTCCTGCACGGGCGTGATTCCTTCCGCGGTCACGACGGGGGGCGGCAACAAAGCCCGAACTCGTGCCTTAGGCGCTGTCGTCGGGGGGCATTTACTGCGCCAACATAGGTATGCCTGCCTGTGCTGCAGCGTCATTGCGGTTCGGCGGTGAAGTATCTGTGGGCGTATGCCAGGGCGGCCTGTTCGTAGGCGTCGGTACTGTCGGGGTCGTGCCAGAGCATGTGGTCGGAGCACGGAAAGCGGATGACTTCGTGCGGCACGCCGTGGGCCGCCAGCGCCGCGCTGAGCTTGTCGCGGTGCACGGGACGGACCAGGTCGTCGCGGTCGCCGTAGGCGAGTATAGTCGGAACGCTGCCTGGGCCCACATGGGCCAGCGGCGAAATGGCGCTGATGGCCGTCTCGGCATCGGCGTGGCCGCCGCGGATCATATCCTCGGTAATGGGCTTGCCGCTGGCCATGGAGATGAGCCAGGAGAGCATGCGGGCGTCATCCGCCCAGGCGTCCGGATGGAAATCAACCGGGCCGGTCTGCTGGAAGACAAAGGCGATGGGTAAGGGCGACTGCGCTCCCCGCGAGTAGGCGTAGAGCAGCGCCAAATGCCCGCCGGCGGAAACGCCCGACAGGGCGATTTGCCGCGTGGGGTAGCCGAGCTCGGCCGTACGGGCCTTGATGTGCGCGATGCACTTGCCGATGTCGTCCAACATGGTGAACATGGTGACGCCCGGCGCGTCTTCGCCGGCCAGGGAATACGTCAGCGTGGCGCAGATATAGCCGTGCTTGGCATAGCGCCGGCTGGCGTAGTGCAGGTGTTCGCGACGGCCTTCGGTCCAGCCGCCGCCATGGATAAATAGCATCACCCCGGTGGGCCGGTCACGCGGCGCGCCGGCGGGAATGAAGAGATCGTAGCTGTTGCCCGTCGCTTCGTCGTAGACAATGCCATGCTGCACGCTGCCGTCCGTGTCGCGCCAGTCTTCGTGGTAGCCGCCGCGGGCCGCCCGGCGCTGCAGTAGCACGCCCATGCCGATGCAGCTCGATGCCGCCAGCAATAAAACGACAATAAAACCGATAAAACAGCTGCGGGAAATCGCTCGTCCGGCCATGCGCAGTCCTCGGGTTGCGGTGAATAATCGTGAAATTAGAACGTCACAGTGATGGCGCATTGGCCGCCGACATCGGGGATGGTGATGGCGTTGTCGGTGAACGTGGCGGTGGCGGGCGTGACGGCTTTGGGCGGCGTGCTGACGCCTCCGAGTTGCACGGTGGCGGGGCCGGTGCCGACGAGGCCAAGGCGGAGGACGCCATCGGCGAAGACGGCTTCGGCGACGGCGATGCCGGCTGGCGTGACCTCTGCGGCATGCGGGCCCTGGTTTGGCATTTGCCGTGTGCGCAGCAGGGCGCGGAAGTCGCTGCCATTGCGGATGGCCAGGGCGGTGATGCGGTTGGCGCTGCAGCCGATACGCCATTCGCGGTCGAGGTCTAGGTAGAACATCCCATTTTCGCGGCGCAGATAGCGGTCCAGAAAGGTCTCGAAGCGCGTGGCGGTGGCGTCGTCGCCGAGCGCGCGTGCGGCCGCGGCCAGGAACGACGCCGTGGCCGTGGGTGGGACATTGGCGGGATCCATGCACGTGGCCTTGCCGCGGCAGATGTCTTCGGTCTCGTGGCTGAATTTATCCCACTGGATGCATTTGACGGATTCGCGCCAGAGGTGCTGGGCATCATCGACATTGCTCGCCCACGGCTGATACCAAAGCAATGACCAGCCATCCAGGCCGATATGGCCGCGCGGGAACATGAATTTGTACTTGCGGTGATAGACGAGTTTGATGGCACCACCGCCCATGAGCGGGCTGGCGTAGCTCTTGAGGGCCGTCTGTTCCCAGCGGCTGCGTTCGGCCTGCCAGTTGCCCAGGCCGAGCTGTTCGTAAATGAAGAGGGCGATCTGCGGGTGGTTGTTGCAGGGGAAGAAAATCAGGTCGGGCTCGCAGGATACGCCGCCGGAGCTGTTTTCGCGCATTTGCCGGACGGTGATGTCGATCAGCTTCTGGACGTCGTAGTGGATGGTGGTCTTGTCGTCCCAGACAAAATCGAAACCGTCCCTGCGATATTTGTCATCGCCGGAGAAGAGTTCATAGAAGGCCATGAGGTGGAGGAGATGGCCAGTGTACATGATGTTCTCGTCATAGCACGGATCGGGAAACCACGGCTTGTCGCCCCAGTAGTCTTTGACATATATCCAGACATCTTTTTTGAGCATGCGCTGGATGACGTTGTCGATAATCGCGGCACTGAGGACGGTGAAGGCCGGCGTGCGCATGCCCAGCGCCGCCGCCGCATAGCCGCTGAAGGCCAGCTGATAGCGTTTGGACAGATTGTTGTGCTGCGAACCGCCGATCCGCCAAGTGTCGTCCTCGCGGTCTTTGGGCAAGGCCACGGTGATGCTGCGCAAATAGCGTTGTGCGGACAGTTCGTCGGTGGTGAGCGGATTGGTCGGCAGCATCGGCGCGGTAGTGCCCTGGGCGCGGGACATGGCGACAGTGGCAAGCACGAGGAGAGCAGACGCGACTTGCAGTATTCGGCGGCAGCGGGACATGGTCAATCTCCTTTTTTATTGCCGACGCCGAACGGTGTCGGCAGCAATGACATTGCCGCGTCCAGCATATAGGGCCGCGCTGTTTTTGCAAGTGCCGGCGTCGGGGGGGCGGGAGATGTTTTTTCTATCCGCAGATTGCGCAGATTCGCGCAGATTTCTTTTTTGGGGGGCGGGCAGCCCCGCCGCCGATTGTTTTATGGCGCGGACGGAAATGCTTTTTCCTCACGCGAAGGCGCGAATTTGTCGGGGCGGACCTGGGTGTCCGCCCTTTTTTTTCTCACGCGAAGGCGCGAAGGCGCGAAGAAGAAGAATGGCGTCGTGTCTTGCCGCTCTGCGGCAATTCACGCCGCCGGTAGAAAGGCGCGAAGATTTTATCTCACGCGAAGGCGCGAAGGCGCAAAGGCGCGAATTTGTCGGGGCGGACCTGGGTGTCCGCTCTTTTTTTCTCACGCGAAGGCGCGAAGGCGCGAAGAAAATGCTTTTTTTTCACGCGAAGTCGCGAAGGCGCGAAGAAAATGCTTTTTTCTCACGCGAAGGCGCGAGGGCGGGAAGGCGAAGGCACGTGGTTTTTTTCCCGCTGGATGTTTTGCGCGGGTGGGTTATTCCGGCTGCAGCATGGCATTGAGGTATGAGGACACAGTGAGGTCGCAGCGTTCGGCGAGTGCGGCGTAGAGGTCGGGCAGGTCGAAAACGCGGAGCATGCCGGGGATCATGATGGACTGTGGCCAGCGGACGTCGCCGCCGTGGAAGTAGTCGCTCCAGGCGCGGGGCACGCCCGCGAGGTGGATACGGGCGACGCCGGCCGTGCTGACGCCCATGGCGTAGGCGACGAGGAGGGCGCCAAGCCCATAGCCGGCAATGCTCAGGTCGCGCTGGCAGCGGCTGCGCAGGAGGGCGACGGCGGCGAGGACGTCGCGCACCCGGCCACCGCAGAGTGGCGAGGACAGCAGGCGGCCATTGGCGTCGTAGAAGTAGTCGCTGTCGTACATGGCGAAGAAATCGTCGTGGTGGTCGCAGGTGAGCGGTCGGGATTTGCCGATGCCGCGCACATCCAGCGCGTAGAGGCGTTTGGCATCTGGTGGCACGCCGGGCAGCGGCGTGGCCAGTTCGCTTTCGGCGTCCAAGTGGGCGACGTAGAGGAAGGCGTCGTCTTCGGCGGGGAGGTGAAAAAGCGCGCCGGCGGGGTCGGCGATGTGCAGGATGGCCTCGCAGCCGGGCGCGGTTTGCAGCGCCAGGCGGGAGATGCGCTGGCCTTGCCAGCGGTTGCGCAGGATGCGGACGTCGGGGGCGACTGGCGTTTCCTGGAGCTGTAGGCCCTCGCGCAGGAACTGCGCAATGGCCTCGGGGGTCGGGCGGCGCGCGGCGGCCAGGGTGGCGGCGCGGCGCTGGAGATAGGGCGCGATGGTTTCCTCACCAGGCAGGTCGGCGACCTGCCCAGTCGGGGTGACAATCAACTCGCTTTCCGCCCAGGTGTCGCATTGGGGAACGGCCGTTTTGGTGGTGGCGCCAAGAAAGTACGTGGCGAAGAATTGGCAGGCGGCCTCCCGTAGCGCCGGGCCGAGGGCGTGATCGCCGGGGCCGACCAGCAGGCCAGCGTGTTCAGGCGTGCCCAGCAGGCCGTGGATGCGCTGCAGATCGGCGTGGCTCTCGGCGGCGCCACGGGCATCGAAGAAGTCATTTTCGACGGCGAGGATTAGCGCTGGCGCGGGCGCTCTGGCGATGAGCAGGTCGGCCATGTCGGCGCCGCCGGCCCAGAGGCCGGGTGGGACCTGCTCGGCGTCAACGGGTAGCTCGTTGGCGAAATTGCGCTGGAAGGTGGTGATATAGCACGCCGGGGCGGCGGCGGCAATGCGTTCGTCGAGGGCGAAGGCGTAGCTGGCGAGCGTGCCGCCACCGGAGGCGCCGGTGACGCCGATGCGTTCGGGGTCGACATCCGCTCGCGTGAGGAGGTAATCGACGGCGCTCATGGCGTCGCGGACGCGCCAGGCGCCGAAGAATTCGCCGCCGAGGTCCAGGAGTTTTCCGGCCAGATTGTGTTCGCGGACGGGGCTGAAGCCCAGACCTGGGAACTGTTTGCGTTCGCCTTGGCCGAAGGGGTCGAGAATGACGGCGGTCATGCCCAGGTGGGCCAATGACAGGTTCAGGCGCTGGCCGTTCAGGCAGCTTTTGCCCTCGGGGTTATGGCCGCAGAGATGGAGGATGGCCGGCTGCCGTTCGCTTGCCGGTGCGTCGGCCCGGCGGTACACCAGCAGGGATGCATGCCAGCCGGGCATGACCTCAATGAGGACTTTCTGCATGCGCACGCCGTCACGCAGCAGCTCGCCGGTGATTTGTGGCTTCGGCGGCGTGCGTTCGGGGATGGGCCCGAAGGCGCGCAAGACGCGTTCGCGGGCGCGTGCGACGTATCCCCGCGCGTCGTCAGGCGTGGCAATGCGTGACCATTCGGCACGCCGACGCTCGCCGGCGGCGTCGGCCAGTCGCGCATAAACATTCTGCAGCATATCACCGTAGGGAATCAGGCAGTCCATGACGTCCTTCCGTGGGCTTCGTTGGCGAGTGAAAAGGGGTCTCGGGCGCAAAGCGGCGATTACCATAAGCCGTCGTTGGCGTTCGGCAACGCCGCGCCTCAGGGAAGGACTTCGAGCTCGTAGGCGAAAACCTGCCCGGCGTCGGTGAAGACCTGTGCTTTGAAGCTGAGTGTGCCATCGGCGCCGGGGATAAGCGGCACGGCGGCCAGGCGTTTGCCGGCGGTATCCACTGCGTGCAGCTGGTAGTTGCGGCCGGCCGTTGCCAGAAGGGTGATGATCGCCTCGCCGCGGGCCGCGAGGAAGGGCGGTTCGCCCCAGCTGTCCAGCTGTTCCATGTCTGGCGAGGCGAATTTTGCCTTTGTCGCCTGGGTGTCGGTCAGGTGCAGCAGCAACATGCGTTTGGACAGGCGCAGGGGCTGGGCATCGGCTGATACGGCGGCAATGACGGCTCGACCGAGCCGGCTTTCCGCGGCGAGGAAACGCCCGCGGGCATTTTCGCCGGCGGGGAGGACGAAGGCTTCACAGGCGTCAGTCACGGCCTGGAACGTTTCTTTTGACTGGTTGAGTTCGAGCTCTCCGCCAATGCTGCGGAAAAAGCCGGCGGCGGGGTCGTAGTGGTCTTTCGGGATCATGCCGGCGGTCACCAAATCGTCAAGCAGCTGTTCGTAAGCCGGCGCGGCATTGAAGACCCTGGTGTTGCCAGTGTTTGCGGCGGCGGCGGGAAAAGCGCTGCCGGCGTCCAGCACCGCCGTGAATTTTTCGGGGTAGGGGGCATTGGCCGTATTTGGCATGACGACTGTGCCGATGCGGGTGACGAGCCCGAGCCGGGCAATGGCGCTGTTGTAGTTGCTGTCAAAAGGTATGGCCGTTTTTTCGTCAAGGAGGACGGCGAAGGCGTCCGGGGCTGGTTTGACGCCGCCATTGAGGAACAGCGCCGCGCCGATGCGGTGGGCGATGCTTTTGACGGGGTCGGTGGACAGATCGAAGTGGTTGTTGGCGCGGTCGTCGCGCTGGTAGTTCTCTCTGCCGTGCGAATAGGCGAACTGCACCAGCATGTCCCAGTCCTGCAGGGCGCCATAGGCACCGAGCAGGGCCGGCCCTTCGGCGCGGAAGCGGTTGGGCTTGGCAAAATCGAATTCCGTGACGGTGAAGGGCTTGCCATAAAGGCGACTGGCTGGGAGGGACCATGGCGAGCTAATGGCGGATTTCTGGGTGACGAGCGATGGCAACTGCCAAGATTTCACAGCAAAGCGGGGATGACTGCTGTAGCCGTGGTTGTCCGTGTAGTCGTACAGGCGCCGCATTTGGGAGAGCTTGAGGGTTGTGCCCATGTTTTGGTCCGACAAGGGACAGCGAACGCCTTGTTCACGCAGAAAGGACGTCATTTGCGCGAACCGTTTTTCGTAGGTTTCAGTCAAGAAGCGTTCGAAGAGCTGGTTGCGTTGCTCGGGGACGCCCTGGTCATCGGCCTTATTTTGCGCGAGCCAGGCGTTGAAGCGTTCTTCGTAGAGTTGCCGGGTGAACGCATTTGCGGCCCAGCAGGATTTGATATTGCCCTCGTTGATGATGCTGACGGAGATGAGCGCGGGGTCGTCCTTGATGGTCAGGCCGGTGTAGGGGTTGACATGATTGAGGTAATTCTCGCAGTAGGTTCGCCAGTTGCGCCAGACGGAGTCGAGCAGCCAGAACATGGCTTTGTAGGCCGTGATGTCGCTGAGGACATCGGGGTATTCGGGTATTTCGCCCTTGGGGAGGCGTCTGGAGATATACAGGTCGGTGGTGATGTAGATGCCGCGTTGTTTGAGGCAGTGGACGAGGTAGTCCAACTGGTCCATGGATTCCGGGTTGAGTTGGGTCGTGTTGTCTTTCATGGTCATGCCGCCATCATGGTGATGGAGGCGGAGGACATTGAAGCCGTAGGTGGCGATGCGATCGGCGAGGCGCTCGGCCCATTCCTTGCTGGTGTAGGGTCCGCCGGAGCAAATATTGGTGCCATAGAAGCGCAGGGGCTGGTCTGGGCGTTCGCTGAAGACAAAACGGCCGTTGTGGATGCGTACCGGGCCGTATTTTCCCGCTGGTGCGTCGAGGCGCCAGGAAAAGTCCATGACTGATCCGGGCTCGATGTCCTTGGCAAAATCAATCGGCTGCCAGTCCTTGTTGGCCACGATGTAGAATGGGGCGGACATATCGCGTGGCGGCCGGTGTTCTCCGACTGAGGCGGCGACGATCATCCACACCGCGTTGACGGCGGATGTGAAGGCGATGCGCTTGATGGGTTTGTTTTCCAGCTGGTAAGCGCTGCGATAGAGTCCAACGAAGGAGCTGCGGTTTTCGCCGGTCCAGACGACTTCGCCATTTGTGCGCGTGCTGGGGCTCCACCAATTGCCGACGTCGGTGCCTGAGCGTACGGGAACGTCCTGCCTGACGCCGTCTTGATAGGTGACGTTGACTTGGCCGAGGTCCTGGGACGACGATCCCCAGGCGGTTGCGTGGAGGAGGAAAAGCCAGTTGCCGCGGGGAGCGTCGGTGAGTTCTGCCGTGGCGCTTGTCGGGAAGTAGGTCCTGGCGGCACCGGCCAGGGCGATGCAGGATTTTCCGTCATTGGTCTGTGGGTCAATGATAGCGAAGTCGGTGCCGCGGAAGCGCAGGTGGCCGGTGGGGATCATGCGCAAGTCATTTTCCGGCCCTTGGTCGGTCCAGCCGCCGATGCCATCGGCGGCGGTGTCGTCAGCAAAGCCCATGTTGGCGGCTGCGCGCAGATCAAGGGGCGTTGCCTGGTAGGTTTGGAAGGTGACTGTGAGCGATAATTGGCTGAGTTCGGCGCTGGCTTTGGGCATGCCGAGAAGGAGGGAGAAGTTGTTTGGCCGTGGTCGGTAATCATGGATGAGCACGCTCATATCGCCCTTGCACTCAAGGGTGGCCATGCCGTCGCCGCAGGGAATGGCAATTTTGCGGGCCTTGCTGGAGAAGATTTCCACCTGGTCTTTTTCGAGTGGCAAAGCCAGTTCTTGGTCATCAATGCGGAAGCGCCGGCCGAGAAAGGCATCGCCGGGTAACGACGTGCGGAAGGTGAAGCCCCGCGAGGTTTTATCGACGGAAATGACATAGGTGAAGACGCCCGGTGCTGTTTGTTTGAGCCGGCTCGCAAAGGGCGCGGGCTCGTCCTGATCCAGAATCAGCAGCCCTTCGCGCCGCCACAGACCGCCACTGACGTCGTCCTCGCGATTGGTGACCTGCCATTCCTTGGTTTTGCCCTGGGTGAAATTTCTTTTGCCATCCCAGAAATCGGCGCCGAAGCTGATGTCGCCGAGAAAGAGTCGTCCGGCGTTGTCGAGTCGCACGGTATTTTTAGCCTGGGCGGCAGCGGCGCCGAAGGCAAGAGCGATAGCGAGGAGCAATTTCGGCCGCATGGTGTTATCCTGTCTGGGTGTTGTTGGGGTGTTGTGGGTGGAAATATTCTGTTACCAGTCGGCGACGTCGCCGAAGGCAAATTCGAGTTTGGTGGCGGCTTTGGCGGTGAAGTCGTCGCGCATTTTGCCGACGGGGACGGCGGCGGCGTTGCCGCCGATGTAGAGCAAATTGACGGCGTTGTTGCCGTGGGCCGCCCAGGGCCTAGGTCCGCCCGGCCACGACACTTTGAGGAAGGCGCCGTTGCGGGGGCCGCCATCGGCGGCGACCGTGGAGTCGCTGCTTTTCATCATACTATCGACCAGCATGGGCATGTCGGCCGGGCTTTTCCAGACGAGTGCCATGCGGCTGTCGTTATAGGCGCTGCCTTGGAACTTGGTGTAGTAGAGGTCAGCGTTGGTGTAGTTGCCATCGTAGGGGAAATCGCCGAACCAGCCATAGGCGTAGTAAGTCGGGTCGTTCTGTTTTTTTGAGTAACTGCCTTTGGAGTTTGGGCAGCAGTACTGCGGCAGGTCGGTGGTACCGCCCGATTGGAAGTAGCCGTGAACGCGCATACTGCGGAGCCAGTTGTGGCTATTGTGGTATTTGACGATGACATTGCCGTCGTGGTCGTTGGCGTAGATGTGGATAAACTGGCCGCATTGTTTGAGGTTGTTGATGCAGCTGATGCTGCGCGCTTTCTCGCGGGCTTTGCTCAATGCGGGCAGGAGCATGGCGGCAAGAATGGCGATGATGGCGATGACGACCAGGAGTTCGATGAGGGTGAAGCGTCGAGATTGGTCATGGCGGTGTGCAGGCTTGATTAGGCAGGTCATGGTCCTTCTCCTTGTTCTCTTGTCAATAACGTGTTGTCTGTTCGAGCTCAATCATGTACTTTCACGCAGGATCAGTTTGGTGGGCACCGCGATGTCGCGAATGGGCGCGTCGGCTTGAGCGATGCGCTCGAGCATGAGTTCCAGGACGGCCTCGCCCAGTGCCTGTAGATTGGAGTCGATGCTGCTCAAGGCCGGTCGGCTGCAGGCGCAGAAGAGCGAGTTGTCCTGCCCAATCAGCGCCAGATCTGCCGGTACCCTGAGGCCGCAGCGGGTTGCTTCCGCGGTCAGAGCCAGGCACCACGAGTCATTCTGCAGGATGACCGCGTTGATGCCGGCGGGAAGGAGCTGTTGCTCCAGCAGTTCGGCCATGCCGGCGCGGATGTCGCTGCGGTGATCATCCGTGAGCCGGAGCTGATACAGGCGGCCGCCAGCGTCGGGGAAGTGTGCCAGAAAGGCGCCTCGGCGGGCGCGGACGGAGTCGTAGTTCATGTTGTCGGAGATCACCAGCGCTGTCCGCCGCCGGTCTCTGGCAAAGAACGCGGCGGCTTCGGCATAGGCCGCGCCAATGTCGTAATAGGCCGTGGAAAAACCCGCCACGGGAGCAGCGCCATAAAACACCGTTTTTTCCTCAAGAACCGGCGTGGCCGTAAGGGTGTTGGAGTGACAAATCACCCCGTCCACGCCGTACTGCTTGAGGGTCAGGTAGTTTTTGCGCTGGCTGACCGGGTCGTTGTGCGTCTCGGTGACCAGCAAACGGTAGCCACGCCTGCTGGCGGCGCGTTCAATCGCGGCTAGCTGCCGGAAGCGCACAGGGGTGTCCTCGCTGTCGAGCATGACACCCAGCGTGAAAGATGCCTGGTGGTTGAGTATCCGCGCCGAAATGTTGGGGACGTAGTTCAGCTCCCGAGCTACTGCGCGGATTTCCTCGGCCTTCTCTGCCGAAAAACGAATGCCGATGTCACGACCACTCAGTACCGCCGATACCGTGCCGGAAGATACGCCGACACGGCGGGCGATGTCAATCAGGCGTACAGTTGTCATGATAATGTCCCTTTTTTGCATGATAATCCGATTTATCAGACATTATATAGACGCTTTTGGGAATTTTCAAGGGGGACAGCGTGGCCGGGCGAAAAGAAATGTAATCGGTCAGCCATGGATATTGGATGCACGACATGCCCCCGCCGACGCGGTGAGACGCGGCGCGCCTCGCCAATGTGGCGCCCTCCGGGCGCAATTTTAAGTTGTCGCCTCACCCCTGGTTGCGGCGCCCTCTGGGCGCCTCACCAGGGGTTATGCATGGTCCGGCCCTCTGGGCCGAACTTGGCCGATCTGAGGACTTGCTTTGTCTGGTTCGGGCCGAAAACCACGTCTGGTTCGGGCCGAAAACCACCATCATTAAATATCCATGTTTTTGCGCCGTAGGCGCATAACCATGCTTAACCCCAGGCTTTAGCCTGGGGACGCCGCCTGCCAACAGACAGTGCCTCGTAGAGGCACCACAGTTTTGGTAATCAATCACTCCTATGAAACCTGCTGCCGTAAAGGTCGGCGGAAATCAAGGTCGAATGGTTGAGCGGCGACCGGCCGTGGGTTTCCTGCAAATTGTCCCCGGTGAATTCCCCACCGGGGTGGTTACTGACCGATTACATGCAATTACTCGTAATTGCATGGCGAATCTTGTAGAATCATCAGGACAGGCGATATTCTACGCCTAACTGCGCACGGGGTGGGGGTTGCGTAGATTTTTCTTGTGAGCGGCATCAGCAGGCGAATGAGCGATGGCCATGACCTACACTCGCGTAGGCGACTTGCGCGGCAGCGACAAGATTGTCCATTGCCTGTTGAATTCGATTTTGTCTGCCAAGGACGCGCCTTACGACATGCCACGCTGAATGCCAATACTAGCTGGTGGTGCCCAGGCGTCTGTGCGACGTCTGGGGGCGTTGCCTATGTTAAGTGAGGAGAGTTATTGATGATTTACGATATTCGCGAATACGGCGCGTTGCCGGGCATTACGGCCCTGCAGACGTCGGCCATCCAACGGGCCTTGGACGACTGCGCCGCGGCCGGCGGTGGTACCGTGCTGGTGCCGCCCGGGTTGTTTTGCAGCGGCAGTCTGCGTCTGCGTTCGCATACCACGCTCTGCCTGGAAAATGGCGCGACACTGCGCGGGCCCGAGACCATGGACGGCTACCTGCGCTATCCCTTTGCGTGGACGCTGTACGACTGCACGACGCCGCTGCTCTACGCCATTGCCGCGCAGGACGTCCGCATTTGCGGCGCGGGCTGTATTGACTGCAATGGCCGGGCTTTTGCCAACACGTCCAAGCTCTGTTACGGCGCGCTTGATGAGTTGCCTGCCGAACTGCACGGCGACATCCACTACGCGATGCCCGGCCGCAATGAGCGGCCAAACCGGCTGCTCTTTTTCCACAGCTGCGAGCATGTCGAGCTTAGTGGTGTGACGCTGGCGGACGCGCCGACCTGGACGGCTGTATTTCACAACTCGTCGCATCTGCGCATTCGTGATCTGCGCATTGAAAACGACCTGCGAATACCCAATAGCGACGGTATTCACTGCTGCGGCTGCCGCGATGTCGTGGTCAGCGGCTGCTTTTTCACCTGCGGTGACGACTGCATCGCCCTGACGTCTATTTCCGATCCCGCGCTGCAGACGGAGAATGTGCTGATCAGCGACTGCATTTTCCGTTCGGCGTCATCGGCCCTGCGTTTTGGTTTTGAGGCCGGCAAGGTCCGCAATGTGCAGGTGCGCACTTGCATCGTGCGCGACTCCAATCGCGGCATTGCGATCTTTGCGGATTGCGGGGGCTTGGTTGAGAACATCGCCGTTGACGGCGTTACCATGGACACGCGCATCTACGCTGGGCCGTGGTGGGGAAAAGGCGAGCCGCTGGTGATTTTCGCCGCCAATGGCGGTGGCATCCGCGGCGTGTCGCTGCGCAATGCCGTCCTGCGCGCTGAAAACAGCATCGTCGTCGCCAGTGACGGCGTCGGCGTCGTCGAGGACGTCGAGTTGCGTGATGTGCGCTTGGAACTGTCCTACGGCCGCCGCCGGCCTTACTTTGGCGGGCGGATCGACCTGGCGCCCAATCCCTCTCTGCCGGCGCCCGATGCAAGCCGGCATATTCCCTGGCTGTGGACGAGCGGACTGAACGCGCCGCCGGCTGTCCGTGACGTCATTGCGCGCCGTGCCGCCGGCGAAAAATACCCTTTTGCCATCGCCGCCATGTAGCCCCCAAAAAAGCGGTAATGTGCGAAATCTTGTGATAGAAAGAGATACTTGACATGCGCCGTAGGCGCTAAACCATGCTTAACCCCAGGCATTAGCCTGGGGAAAAATGCTCTCCTGCCAATCGTGCCCCGTGGGGGCGCTACTGGATGCCTGACAAACACAATCTGAACACGATTACAAACCATTTTCAACCAAGACTTCAGTGCTGTAGTGCCTCTACGAGGCACTGATTTCTATGGGATACCTTACCCCAGGCTGAAGCCTGGGGTTAAGCATGGTCGTGCCCCTACGGGGCAAATTCGTTCATAGATTATTGATGATAAGGTTATTGAAAAATCCATAGCGCATAAAAAAAGACGTGGTTACATTGGTACAAGGAATCACCAATTGGCGATACCACGTTTCATCACAAGATTTCGCACATTAACAATAAATAACTTGCGGTGGTGATTACAATAATCGGTGCCATCGACAGGGTTTTCACCCTGTGAGCGCTGGGTGGGTTTTTCTGGGTGAGAATGGCGGAAGATTGTTTTCCGCGTCGTGGCCGCCCCCCTCTTTATCCGCAGATTGCCGCAGATTCATGCATATCCACACAGCCAGTCTTGGCGTACGCGGCTATTCACGCCGCAATTTGTTGTTTTGCGGGAGGGGCGGGCAGATCGGGGGGATCGTCGATTTGATCGGTCTGATTGTCTTTGTTTTATCGCGGACGGATCGGACGGATCGGACGGATCGGACGGATCGGACGGATCGGACGGATCGGACGGATCGGACGGATCGGACGGATCGGACGGATCGGACGGATCGTTGACTTGATCGGTCTGATCGGTGGGGGATCGTCGGTCTGATCGGTCTGATCGGTCTGAGAAAACGGTGCGAGGTAGTGGCTGGCCTATGTGTTCGCGTCTGGTGAAGACAAGAAGCGGCGGACGAGTTTTCCCCGACAGAAGGAAGATTACGGAGGAAACATCGTGATGGTGGTTGGGCGCTTACTGGTCGAAGGCGAGGGTGCGGGGGTGATCGTCGCTGAGGAAGAACCAATAGGCGTGGCCGGTCAGCAGGGGGGTGTTGGGACGCAACGGCGCAAAAGTTGACGCCTTGTTCAGCAAGGCTGCTGTCGTCAGTCCAGTCGGGGGCGCGAACGAGCAATTCTGGGGCGGGCTGAAGAGATTCCAGCCTGGTTTGAGCAGTACCACGCCGTCTGCTGGGATGCCTGGGATAGGTCCGATGTCAGTGTCGGTTGGCGAATATGCCCAGTAGCCTTTTTCGGGTAAGAGGGGCGTGTCGCCGCGCTGTCGCCGGAAGCAGCCGTCGTTCCAGTACCAGAGGTCCGTAACGTTATTCGCACTCAGTTGCGCATATACCTGCGCGGCTGTATGGGCGGTGGTCATCATTGGCATTCCCAGTAAGTTCCACTCTGCGTTGAGGTGCATGGTGTAGCCCGTGGTGGCTGGCGCCGCGTAGGCGAGTTCCCACTGGCTAGTGGCATCAATGGCGAGAGAGCCATCGGATGTGTTACGAAGATCGATCATGCTGCCGATGGGCTGTTCGTCAGCGAGACGCTGGAGAAAGACAGCGCGTGTGTTGTCGGCGGCGCGGATGTCACAAGTGAGCGTGACGTCGTCATCGCGGCGGCCAGTGCCGTCAAGTATCAGCCGCCAGCGGGTGATGCCATTGTTTGGCACTGGACGGATGTCTGTTTGCAGAGGTTGTGCGGATTGCTCGACAAGATATCTGCAGAAATAGGCTTTCTGTGCCGGTTCCGCCGCTCGGTCCCACGAGTCCATGCCGTTTTCAGCCGAGGGCGTTTCACCGAAGTGCAAGATGATGGACTCGTTGTCGCTATTCCAGGACAACTGCAGCTGCATGCGTGCGCCGGGGCGGACGGTTAGGTTTACTGTGGTTGCGTTCGGCGTCCAGTTTTCGGGGTCATCGGGAGTGAAGGCGACATGCAGCGTATGCGTGCCCGCTGCAAGCAGCGTGCCCGCTGGCGGATCATACACGAAGGCGCCGGGCGTGCTAGCGGCGGCATTAAGCTGTTCAGCCGACAGCATTGAGCCGTAGATGACATCGATTGGCGCTGGCCAGGTGATGGCTGGTACTTTTGGTTCGGGGGCGAATTCGGCACTGACGCTGAGGTTTGTCGTGATGTTTGCGTCGCTGCGCGTTGGCGTGTCCAGGCCGTCGCTCCAGCGGTGGAAGCGGTAGCCGTTGGCGGGGACGGCGGTGACGGGCTGGCCTTGCTGGCCGTAGGGGACCTGCTGCACGACCTGCGGGAGGCCGTCGATGCTGCCGTTATCGCCGGCGGTGTAGGTCAGGGTGAAGGTGGTCGCGGCGTAGATGGCGGTGAGAAGCAGGTCGGTGGTTACATTATCAAGGGGGTTGTCCCAGCCGGTGAACGTCCATTCGGGCGGGGTTTGCAGGGTTGGCGCGGTGGCCGCTTTGCCATCTTCGATGAACTGCTGCAGGGCGCCGCCACCGTTGTGCGTGCCATGGGGGGCTAGCTCGAACAGCACACGGTGACTTGCGGGCAGAAAGGGCAGCATCTCGGCGAGTTGCGCGCGTGGTTTGTCGTCCGGGTCTGCCGGATTGGCGGGTTGGATGACGAACAGATGGTCGTAGGGCCACCACGGGCCGGCGGCCCAGTAGGTCCAGCCTAGAAACACGTCCTGGGCTTCGTTTTGCAGGTAGGCGAGGGTATTGGTCAGGGCCGTCAGGCCGTCGGTGCTGTTGGGGGCGCCGACTTCGCCGAGGAAGGCCCGGAAATTGTTCTCGCGGCACCATTGGGCAAAGGGCGCGAGTCTATCCGGGCCGATGGTCGGACTGACGACCGCAGTAGACGTTCCTGAATTGTCTGCGTCAAAATAGAGATGCACTTCGAAGGCGAAATTATCAGCCGGGTCGACGACGCCGTCCATGATGTCGGCGTTGGCGCCGTCGCCCCAGTCGTTGAACCAGGAAAAAGCACTGGTCCAGTTGCCGCCGGGAACAAGGATGAGGTTGTTGGCGCCGGTTTGACGAATGGCGGTGATGGCCGCGTTGGCGGCGTCCAGCCAGGTTGCCACGGGCATATCATGGGGTTCATTGACCAAGCCGAAAATCACCCGGTCGTCGTTTTTGAAGCGTTCGGCGAGGCGCTGCCAAAAGTCGGCAAAGTGTTCAATGGTGACATCTTCAGAGCTAATCACCTTGTCGTGATAGCGTGCGAAGTTATGTGGGTCGAGAATGACTCGCCCGCCGGAATTGATGATGAACCGGACCGTTGGCTCCAGGCGGTTCAGCTCCTCGGCGTCGAGTTCATCGCCGAGCGTGCGTTGCAGGCGTTCCCAGCGGAATGGCAAACGGATCGTATGCATGCCGTGACTGAGGAAGTACTCGATGGTCGCTTCGTCTGGGTAGATGTAGTCTCGATTATAGATTCCGGGCAGGCTGCTTTGGCCGAATTCAGCGCCGCACAGGTTGATGCCGCGCATGGCCAGGATGGCATTGCGGCTTGCGGCGCGGGAAATTCGGAGGGGTAGCGCGCGATGAGCATTTGCGGGAATGGGGCGTTTGGCAACGGAGTTTGCCAGTGCTGGGGGCTGATTGTTGCTGTCAAGACTACTGGTAATAGATTGAGCAGAAGTGATCTGTGGCGATGGTGCGACGATGGTGGCCGCCGGCTGAGCGAGGATTATGGGAAGGGCCACGATGAATACCAGGAGGCTGAGAGAACCTAGTCGCGTCTGCACAGGTGATTTCATGGTGGAGTGCTCCTTGTGCTGATCGGATGCTGGCGTTGGCTCAACGATAGAAACAAGAGCAATTTGTAGTGTAAGACATTCGCGAAAATAACACAAGGCATGAAGGTTGAATAAAGCAATAACACATTGCTGCAGCGCTCGTAACATCATGCTATCGTGAGGGAATGGCGCCGGTGCAGTCGAGTGCAGGCGATGCAGGTGCCTTGAGAGGTTGCGGCTGGTCAGCGGCGGTTGCTGCGGCCGTCTTCGGGGGGTGGGACGATGCTGTAGGCGCGGATTTTGCGGTAGAGGGTACTGGGGTTGATGCCGAGGTCGGCGGCGGCCTGGCTGCGGTTGCCGCTATGGCGGCGGAGGGCATTCTCGATGGTTGCTTTTTCCATGGCTGCGAGTAGAAGGTGTCGCGTCTCGCCGGGGGCGTTGCTGGCTTCGGTTCTGAGGTCGATGGGCAGGTGTTTCATCTCAATGAGTCCCGAGCGGCACAACACAAAGGCCTGCTCGATGATGTTTTCCAGTTCGCGGACATTGCCAGGAAAGTCGTGTTCCATGAGGCGGGCCATGACTTCGTCGGACACCCCGGCGATATTCTTATTCTGCAAATGATTGAATTTGCTGATGAGGTGTTCGAGCAGCAGCGGAATGTCTTCGCGGCGCTGCGCCAGCCGGGGGAGTTTGAGGTAAACGACGCGGACGCGGTAGTACAGGTCTTCGCGGAAAGTGCCCTGGCTGACCAGTTCGGTCAGGTCCTTGTTAGTGGCAGTGATGACTCGCACATCGACGGGTATGGGTTTAATGCCGCCCAGGGGCTCGATTTCGCGTTCCTGGAGCACGCGAAGGAGGCGGACCTGCATGGCTGGCGAAATATCGCCGATTTCGTCCAGGAAGATGGTGCCGCCGTCGGCGAGGGCAAAGCGGCCGGGCTTGTCATGGCGGGCGTCGGTGAAGGCGCCGGCCTTGAATCCGAAGAGTTCGCTTTCCAAGAGGGTGTCGGGCAGCGCCGCGCAATTGACTGCTATAAAGGGCTTGCCTTTTCGCGGCGAGAGGTGGTGGATGGCGCGGGCAAAGAGCTCTTTGCCGGTGCCGCTGGGGCCTTCAATCAGCACGGTGGACGAACTGGCTGCAATTTGTGGCAGGATATCAAACAGCTGGGTCATTATGGGGCTGCGGCCGATGATGTCCTCGAAGCTGTATCGCGCCTGGAGTTCTTTGCGTAGTTGTTCGACTTGGGTCAGGTCCTGGAAGGTCTCGACGCCGCCGATGATGGCGCCTGTGGGGTCTTTGAGCAGCGCTGTGGCGATGCGAATTGGCAGACGTTGGCCGCGCTGGTTGACAATATGGGCGGTCGCGTCGACCACCGGCGTGCCGCTGTCGATGGTCCGGCGCAAGGCGCAGTTTTTTTCGCAGATGCTAGCTCGGAAGACCTCCGAACAGCGGCAGCCTAATGCCTGCTCGCGCGGAATGCCGGTGAGCTGCTCGGCAGCGTGATTGAAGCTGGTGATGCGCCAATTCCGGTCCACGGTGAAAACGCCCTCGTTGAGCGAATCCAAGATGGTGAATTCCAGCGGATTGAAGTCCACCGATGCTGATTCTTTGCGTTTGCTCATGGCGTGGCCTCCGTTGTGGCGCGATGACAGGTTGCCGTGGGCAGGAAGATATGCTGGATCGGGCGTCGCGCGGCGGGAGATTTTGGTTGATGGGTAGAAAAAGGGGCGCTAGTGTTGCAAAATACATGGTTATGTAGTTAGTACTATATCATATTGCACGACTATAAGCAATTTGCATGGCCAATAAGACCTTTGCTAGGTGGGATTTGAGCAGGGCGCGGTGAATTTTTATAGTCAACTTTCTTTCTGGCATGTCTTCTGCTGATATACAAGCATGACCAAGATAGCAATACCACATTGGCAGGGCCGAGTCAGTCCGGTGTTTGATGTCGCCGCGCAAGTGATGCTGGTTGACGTGAATGCCGGGGGCTTGACGGTGTTAGGCGACGTTGAGTTGGGCGTTGAGGACGCGCAGCAGCGTGCGGCGCTTTTGGCGGCAGCGGGTGTGGAGGTTTTAGTGTGCGGGGCCATATCTTGGCCCGTCGAGGCAGCCGTCAAGGCGGCAGATATTGAGGTGATATCTCAGATATGCGGTGGTGTCGAGCAGGTGATCAAGGCTTATGCCGGTGGGCGTTTGGGACAGCGCCAGTATGTGATGCCGGGTTGTTATGGCCGCCGTTGTCATCGTCGTGGCTATCGCGGCGGTCGCGGCGGTGGTTGACAATAATGTGTGGTGATGACGTCGAACTGCAGCGGCGGCTGTCACCAAAAGGAAAACGGTACGAAATCACAGTAAGCTGAAAGGAGCATTATTATGCCAAGAGGAAATGGAACCGGCCCCATGGGAATGGGGCCAATGACGGGTCGTGGCGCGGGCTATTGCGCCGGATTTGCGGCGCCGGGCTACATGAACCCGCAAGTGGGCGGTCGCGGTATGGGCGGCGGCTTTGGTCGCGGGTTGGGCGGCGGCTTTGGCTGCGGTGCGGGCTTCGGCTTCGGTCGTGGCTTTGGTCGCGGTGCGGCGGCTTGGGGCGTCCCGGTGGCACCGGCGGCGCCGCTGGCGCCTGACCAAGAACGAACGGTTTTGCGCAACCAGCTGGCTGGTTTGGAACAGACCGTCGCTGATCTTCGCCAGCGTTTGACCGAATTGGAGGACGGTAGCGCCGAAAACAAGTAATCGCCGCATAAGGCGATACTTACCTGCCCGGGATATCCAGTAGGATTTCCCGGGCGGTTTTTTTTGCGCGCCATCGCGAAGGGGGCGGACCTGCGTGTCCGCTCTTTTTTTCTCACGCGAAGGCGCGAAGGCGCGAAGAAGACAAAAATGAGGCGGCCGGTCTTGCCGCTGCGCGGCAATTCTGGCCGCCGATGGAAGGCGCGATGTCGGGGCGGACCTGCGTGTCCGCTCTTTTTTTCTCACGCGAAGGCGCGGTGTCGGGGCGGACCTGCGTGTCCGCTCTTTTTTTCTCACGCGAAGGCGCGAAGGCGCGAAGAAGACAAAAATGAGGCGGCCGGTCTTGCCGCTGCGCGGCAATTCTGGCCGCCGATGGAAGGCGCGATGTCGGGGCGGACCTGCGTGTCCGCTCTTTTTTTCTCACGCGAAGGCGCGGTGTCGGGGCGGACCTGCGTGTCCGCTCTTTTTTTCTCACGCGAAGGCGCGAAGGCGCGAAGAAGACAAAAATGAGGCGGCCGGTCTTGCCGCTGCGCGGCAATTCTGGCCGCCGATGGAAGGCGCGATGTCGGGGCGGACCTGCGTGTCCGCTCTTTTTTTCTCACGCGAAGGCGCGGTGTCGGGGCGGACCTGCGTGTCCGCTCTTTTTTTCTCACGCGAAGGCGCGAAGGCGCGAAGAAGACAAAAATGAGGCGGCCGGTCTTGCCGCTGCGCGGCAATTCTGGCCGCCGATGGAAGGCGCGATGTCGGGGCGGACCTGCGTGTCCGCTCTTATTTTCTCACGCGAAGGCGCTTCTGCCGCTTTGCGGCGATGAAAAGCCCTGCTGTTTTGTAGGGGGAAAAAGCGGCAAGAAAATCGTTGAGTTAAGAGCATTGGTCCCAGAGGTCCAATCCATGGGACCATGCCTTATGAGTTGTGAGTCCTCGCCCCAGTGCCGTTGCCAATCAGTCCCACTGGTCCAGGGCGTGTCCTGGGGCCGGCTGTTATCAATGATTGACCGATTACGTTTTGTGAACGAAAACGCGGATGCCTATGGTTTGCGAGATGTATTTTATCGGCTATAATTAGCTATTGATGCATATTAGCCGAAAAAAGATTGTGCGGCCAAACTGTGAAAGGAGGTCATCGTGTACATAGAGCGGGCGTTGCGGGAGGCGTTTTTGCGTGGAAGCGATTATTTTCCGGCGATGTTGTTGGTTGGTCCTCGTCAGGTTGGGAAGACGACTTTTCTGCGTCACCTATCATCGTCGGAACGCAAGTACGTCACCTTGGACAACATGCTTGATCGTGATTTTGCCAAGCGCGATCCGGCGGGTTTTTTGGAGCGTTATGGGGCGCCGGTCCTGATAGATGAAATTCAGTACGCACCGGAGCTTCTGCCCTACCTCAAGATCGCGATCGACCAGGCTCGGCATGACCATGCCGAGAAGGCGCGCAACATGTTTTGGCTGACGGGCTCGCAGCAGTTCCAGATGATGAAGGGGGTCAGTGAATCGCTGGCGGGGCGGATAGGCATTTTGGAGATGTTGGGCTTGTCTCAGCGTGAGATGAGCTCAAGCGCAACGGTACCTTTTTTGCCGGACAATGAGTTTTTGGCGGGGCCGCGGCCAATGACGACGCCGGAGCTTTTTGAGCGGATATTCCTGGGGAGCTTTCCGGGCATGGTTCAAGGCGGCAGTGAGCAGCGCGAGCTGTTTTATTCATCATACGTGCAGACCTATCTGGAACGAGATATTCGGGATTTGGGCAGTGTGGGTGATTTGGACCGTTTTTTTCGTTTTCTGCGTTCGGTGGCGGCGCGGACGGCGCAGCTGTTGAACTACGCGGAACTCAGCCGTGATGCGGACATCTCAATCGCGACGGCCAAGAGCTGGCTGAGCATACTTGAGGCGTCCAATTTGGTGTTTCTGCTGGAGCCTTATGCCAACAATCTGACCTCACGGCTGGTCAAGTCACCGAAACTGTATCTGCTGGATACAGGCCTGGCAGCATTTCTGACGCAGTGGCCGACGGCGGCGGTGCTGGAAACCGGGGCGATGTCGGGGGCATTTTTCGAGACGTGGTGCCTGGCAGAAATTCTGAAGAGCTATTACAACAGTGGCAAGACGCGGCCGGGGTTGTTTTTTTATCGTGACAAAGACATGAAGGAGATCGACCTACTGATAGAGCAAAATGGCAGGTTGTATCCGGTGGAATTAAAAAAGACGGCGACGCCGCGGCGTGATGACAGTCGGCATTTTCAAGTTCTGCGGCGTTTCAAGAAAGAAATTGGCATGGGTGCGGTGGTGTGCATGTATCCGGAGGTCTATCCCTGTGGGGTGGACTGCCGCTTCATCCCGGCGCCGCTACTCTGAGGGGCGAGGTGTGGGGACGCCGTGCGTAATGATGCCAAGCGTTCCGGCAGCCCTTTGTTTTGCAACGGCGAAGGTTGAAAGCTTGCAGCACGGCATGAAGACGGGCGCGTCACCATCGGCGAGAATGGCGCGGACGGATTTATGAGCCCCAGTCCCGTGAGGAGGGGATGGGGCGGACAGAGTGGACAGGGTGGACGAGGTGGGTTTGCCGGTTTATGGCTGTCGCCACTGGCCGTTGTTGGCTGCGAAGGCCGCGAAGATGCGGAGTTTGCGTGCCAGCGGGGTGTTATGGAGGCGTTGCATGTGGGTGTATGCCTGCAAGGCGACGGTGAAATTGCCGGCGGCGGCGTGGCTGGTGCCGATTTGTTGACGAAGTTTGGCGGCGGCGAGTACGACGTGGAGGTCTTTGAGGGCAGTGCCGCAGCGGGGACAGGTATCTGGCAGTTCATCGGCGGTGCCGAGGTTTTTGCGGCAGGTCGGGCATTTGATGGGCGTATCGTCGTACATGTGGCATGGGCCTTGAGGTCAGAGGTGAGGGTGGACAGAGGCAGTTCTGGTGCGGTTAGGACTTCGTAACAACAGTTGGTCAGCGAGTCAGAGCAACGCTGGGTAGGGCTTGCTCCCCCGTGCGGTCGAGGCACGGCGCGAAGGCGCGGGAAAGCAAGTGGTGCTTGCCTGGCGGTCGGAAGGGCACACACGCCGCTTCGGTGCGCTTATGATTCGGCGTAGAAAAGCAGGTCGTCGAGTTCCTGGCAGGCGGCGTGGAAAGCCTTAGTGTCGCCGGTATTGAGGGCGGCTTTCATTTGTTGGACCAGCTCATTGGCTTCGGCGAGGTCTTCCCGGGGCATTTTTGAGGAGACTTTTTGCAGGCGGAAAGCGAGCTGGGTGATGGTGTTGATCATATCCGGGGCGTCATCGGCGGTCTTTCGGCCGTGGGCGCCTTGCTTCTCGACTTTGTCTTGGTTCGCGTCCATCGCATCGGCGAGGATGCCGGCGATGGCGTCGTCGTCATCGGTGTTGTCGTCATCCACGTCGCCGTTGAGTGGGTTCCACGGGGGCTGGTTGGCGAAGAGCTTGGCGACGCGTTCGCGGGATTTTGCCAGTTCGTCGTCTGTGAGTTTGGCGAGGGCGTTGGTGATGACGATGTCTTTGCGTTTGCCGGTGATTTTTTCGATTGCTGAGCAGCGGAGGAGGCCATCGAGGTCGAGTTTCATGCTCATGACGATTTTATTACCGGCGGGTTGCTCCGAGAGGTCTTCGATGCAGAAGGTGCCGATTAGGGTATTTTTGCGCGCGTCGGGGTTTTCGCCTTGGAAGACATTGACTTCGATGGCCTTTTGGTTGTCTTGGATGGTAAAAAAGACTTCTTCGCGGGCGACGGGTAGTGCGGCGCCGGCCTTGATGATGCTGACGAAGCAGTAATGGCAGAGTTGGCCGTTGAGTTCGCCCACGCAGGAAATGCCGAAGGTGTAGGGGGTAATATCGACGAGGATGCGGTGTTGCTGCTCGCCCATGAGCCGCGCGGCCATCATGCCGGCGCCGTAAGCGACGGCCAGGTCGGGCTGGATGTCGGCGTGGGGGCGGCGGCCGAATTCGCGTTCGATCATGTCTTGAAATACCGAGCTGCGGGTGGAGCCGCCGACTAGAATGATGTCATCGACGGCATCGGCTTTGACGCCGGCGTCGCTGAGACAACGGCGGACGGCGAGGACGGTTTTGGCGACGAAGGGCTCGAGCAGCTCGTCGAATTCCTGGCGGGACAATTCGCGGTCGAGGGACAAGCTGTCGCCGTTTTTGCCAACGAGGTTGTTTTCGATAATTTGTGCGTAGGCGAATTCGGAGAGTTGCACTTTGGCTTGTTCGGCGGCTTTGAGGAGTCGGTATTCGGCGATGCGGTCGAGGGCGCCGTGGTCTTTTTCGAGCATTTCGGCTTGGAGGCGTTCGGCGATGGCCTGGTCGAAGTCGTCGCCGCCGAGATGATTGTCGCCGCTGCTGGCGATGACTTCGGTGACATCGCCTTCGATGCTGACCAGTGACACATCGAAAGTGCCGCCGCCGAGGTCGAAGGCGAGGAGAGTTTTTTTCTTGTCGGGGGTATTGTTTTCGTAGGCGAGGCAGGCAGCGGTTGGTTCATTGAGGATGCGCAGCACGTCCAAGCCGGCGATGCGGCCGGCTTCGCGGGTGGCGTTGCGTTGGGCGTCGTTGAATTGGGCGGGGACGGTGATGACCGCCTTGGTGACGGGCTTGCCGAGGTGTTTTTCGGCGGCGTTTTTGAGGGTGGTGAGGATCATGGCGGAGATTTCCTGGGGGAGGTAGTCGCGGCCGCCGAGGTTGACGCTGTCGCCGCTGCCCATTTTGCGCTTGATGGAGCGGACGGTGTTGTCCGGGTACAGAGCCAGTTGGTTGCGCGCCTCGTGGCCGACGATGAGATTGCCTTTGGGCGAGATGCCGACGACGGAGGGGAGCATGAGTGAGCCGTCTGCCATGGGGATGATTTCGATTTTGCCGTCGATGCACACCGCCACTTCGCTGTTGGTGGTTCCCAAGTCGATGCCGATGATGATGTCACTCATGCTTGTTTCCTCACTTCGACCTCGGCGGTCGTCAAGATTTTTTGGTTGCGGCGGAAGCCCTGAGAGAAGATTTTGGTGACGGCGCCTGGGGGGCTGTCGTTGTTGTCACTGACGGCGATGGCGCGCATGGTAGTGGCGTCAAAGGGTTCGCCGACGCTGGCGACGGGGGTGACGTCAAAGCGGCGGAGCGCGTCGTCGGCTTTTTTGACCAGGAGATTGAGGTGTTGTTGTTGTTGTATGAGCAAATCGCGGTCGGCTTTGGGAGTGAAGAAGCCGTGGAGTTTTTGGGTGGCGAAGTGTTCGGCGTTGTCGGCGAAAGCTTCGCGGAGGCGGATGAGTTCGAGGAGGACGGCGTCTTCGCCTTGGGTTCGGGCCTGGGGCACTTGGGCTTTGACTTCGCGGGCGGCGTTTTCGATGGCAGAGCTTTGGCTGGTGAGGGAGCCTTTGAGGTCGCCGAGGATGGCGGTCATGTCCTGAGCGTTGCGATGGACGCCGCGGGTCTGCATGCTGATTTCCTGGCGGAGCGCGGCCAGTTCGCCGTAGAAGGAGAAGAGGTCGGGGGCGGGGGCGTCGCCATTAAGTTGGGCGACGGGGTCTTGGTTGAGCTCGTCAAGCCAGGCGCGGAAATCCGTCACCAGTTGTTCTTTGGTTGTATCGTCAATCATGCGTGGGTTCCGTGTTGGCGAGGAGTTTGCGCCAGAAGGCTGTGCCGGGGCGGCGAGGCAGAGCGCTCGTTTCGGGCAGGAGGCAGCTGGGTTTTGGCGGGGGATGCGGATGGAATTGCAGGCCAAAGACGGCCAGGCGCGCGCGGGCGACGTCGTCGGCTACAAGCTGCCAGGCGTCTCGGAGCTCCTGGAATTTGTCCGGCGCTTGTTCTGGCGGGTATTTGCGCAGCAAATCCAAGTAGGCTTGGCGGATTTCCTGCTGGGTGGCGTTTTCGGGGACGCCGAGGATGGCGTAGGGGTATTTCATGGTGAGTGCTATCTCCCTCGTTTGTTGGCTGCGTGGAGTTTATGTAGTAAGTCAGTGAGTTCATCCAGCATTCTCTCGGCGTCGTCGGGATCAAATCTGTTGTAAGTGTCGTCGTCATCGTCATCGTCGAAATCGTCGTCAAAATCGTCCTCATCGTCGTCATCCTCGTCGTCGTCGTTTTCAAGGGTGAAATCGTGCAGGATGATGGGGTAATTGGTGGTTTCGTAGCGTAGTTGGCTTGATTCGGGGATGACGACTCGGTCGAGGATACTGTCTATTGATGTGTTAATGGCGTCGTTGATTAGCGCCTTGATCTGTTTTTGGTTCCATTGGTCGCGTTTCTTGGCAATGACGCCGTCATTGATGTCGAGTTGGTCAAGGAAATCATGGATGAATTTTTGTGGGGCGACGTTATCGGCGTCGAGCAGGCATTTGCTGGCAAGGGCGAGCAGGTCGATGACTATTTTTTGTCGCTTGTGGTAAGCGGTGGCGTTGCCGAAGTGGTTGAGTCTGCACGAAGCTTGGTGCATGACCAGCACACGTGGTAGGAGGAAGGCGCCGGTCCAGCGCGGATCGCGGCGATTGAGGGCGTGCTGGGTGAGATTCCAGAGGAACTTGGCCTGACGGCTGCCGTAGGCATAGAGATGAGCATTTTCGAGAAACGGGGTGCAGAAGTCCCAGAGCTTTTCGCAAGGAATGGCGTCAAGACCGGTGAGCGATTGGGGTAGGTGCAGTTCGGGGAGCCCGGCGTTTCCCCACACGGGGTCGGCGACGGCGAAGATAGCGTCAGTTTCGGCGAAGAAGTCCGTTGCGCTCATGACCTCGGGTGGTGTCTGATTGTCTGCTGGAAGTCTGAATTTATTGTCGGCCAGGCGCTTATGAATGAATGCGTCGATGACGGGGTAGGCCGGGGCTTGTTGGTCGCCGCAGGCGTTGCGGAGCGTGCGGTGGCAAGCGGCGAAGAAGATGCCGGGCGCGGGCGGCTTGTCGCCAAGGATGGCGCGTGCTTTGGTGTGGTCGCGTTTGCTGATGGCTGCCAGGGCTTTTTCCAGTTCGAGGAAGGCCGCGTCGGTGTTGAGTTCGGGGTCTTGGGGGAAGCGCTCCTGTAGGCGTTGCAGGAGACTGGACGCTTTGGTGTAGACGTGGCGTTTGCGGGCTGATTTGAGGAGTTTGCGGGCGGCGGCCTCGTCGTCTGGGAAAGCCTTAAGCCATCGTTCCAGGATGTTATCGCTTTGAGCGGGTGGGAGAATGGTCTCAGCGATGGTATGCCATTTTTGGAACGCCTCGCGGAGGGGGTAGCTGGCGACGCTATTTTCCCACAATTGTGCCATGTGGTCATAGATTTTCCGTGCCTGTGTTTTGGTGATGCGCGGGGCGTATTGCCAGCCGATGAAGTCTGATTCGGGTTGCAGGCGGAGCGAGTTGCCGCTGGCCAGCAAGTCATAGATCAGCGCTTTTTCCTGCGGAGTGAAGGCGTATTTGTCCAATAGGGAACGCCAGTTGTCTTCGGCGATGACGTGGCGTTGGATTTCAGTGATGGCGTAAGCGCGGTCATGTTCTTCGCTGGCTGGGAATAGGTCCGACCACTTGAATTGATCATATGCATGCTGGGCGATTTGGTGTATGAGCAAGGCGAGGAGATTGCGGTAGAGGACGGGGCTGTTTTGCCGCAGTTCGGGGGTGAAGGTCTGACCCATCAGGCTTTGAGCTCGTGCCTTGGCGCCGTCGTTAAGGATGATGTTCTCAATATCCTGCAGGTTTTTCTTGAGGGTGTTGTTTTTGGTGGCGGCGATGATTTTGTCTGCGGTGAGTGTCGTCGTCTCGTTGTTGATGACGATGTGCAGGTCGGTTGCCAGGCTGCGCAGGGCCGCATCGTCGGGAATGCGGCGGAGGTTGTCAAGGGCGAGGTCCTTCTGGCCGTCGTACCAGGCGTTGAGGGCGTTGAGAAACAGGCGCCAGGCGACAAAAGGTGAGCGGCGCCCAATAGAGCGGTTGAGTTCGTCGAGGTCGGCGTTGCCGGCCTCGATCTTTTCCCATGTGGCCATGATCAGGCGGGCATTTTGTTTGAGCGGGTGCTGATCGCTGATGTCCTTGTTTTCGGTCAGTTCGGCGGGGTCGCGCAGGAGGTGGAGCACGTAGGCGTCAAGTTGCTCACGGACGGCCGCGTCTGTTTCGTAAGCGGCGTATGGTGGTTTGCGGAGGAAGAAGATGCGGTATTCCGGGCGGAACATGTTGGCCAGGAGCGGTGCTCGTTTGATCATGGACTGGGCCATCACGTCGATCTGGTTGGCATTGCCCTCGCGATGCATCTGCAGCGCCTTGCGTTCGGTGGCTTGCGCGATCAACGCGAGCTCATCAACCGTGAGATTGGGCAGCGAGAGCAGGTCCTTAGCCAGCGCGAAGGCCTTGCGAACTCGCCCCGCCGACAGCGCATCGGCAAGGGGGAGATGCCGGGGGGCGCCGGGGGCGGGTGGAGTGGCCGATGAAGTGGCGGGAGGGCGCGCGGTGTTGAAGCGGTGCTTTTTTTTCTTGGACATCGGTTCTCCTTCGCCCGGCAAGATGGCTGAGAGGGAGGTGAATGGCAATCGGCACGGAGCTTTGTTGCGGATTGGCGCGGCGGTTTCGATGGGTGCAGCATACCGTGCGGGCACGCGATAACTTGGCAGCAAAAAGCGTTGTTTGGCATGATCTGGGCGTTGCCGCAGATGACGAGAGCTGCCTAATATATTGGCTGGGGGGAGTCTGACAAATAATCGCCGCGGGTTAAATGATGGGTTTCCGGGCGATTTTGGCCAGTGATTAGCGGTTGGGAGCGTGATGGGTGGCGAAGATACGCCGAATGGTGAGGACGACGCCACGGAGGGTGTCGCGGCCGGAACTGTGGCCGGTGGCGACGAGGCGTCGCAAGGCGGAGGCGTCGGGCGTGGGAAAAGGCGCTGTGGTGGCCTGCGGTGAGGTGGGTGCGGTCATGATGGCGAGGACGGAGTGGATCAGCGGTTGAGCAAAGCGGTCTTGGGCGGCGCAACGCAGGTATTTGTGGCTGACGGCGGTGGTGAGCGTCGCCGCCAAGCGGGAGACCAGGGCCGGGAACTGCGGCCTGGCTGGCATGGGAAGAGCGGTGGCGGCGGTGGTGGTGGTCGTGGTGGCGGTGAGGAAGGCGTGGACGGCGAGGAGGCCGAGGAGCGCGTCGTCGGTGGCCGGGGTCAGGCCGGGGCCCAGGCCGATGAGCGCGCGCAGATGCGTTGCGCAGGCGGCGTGGTCGGCAGCGGCGATGGCGGCAAGGAGCAACGGAAAGCGCTCTTCGGCGCCGGCGGGCAGGCGGTGCCCGGCAAGAAAGGCCGCGTCAATGGCGTCGAGGCGATCATGCAGCAATGTGGGCAGGGCGATGGACACGTTGGACGGGAAGCGGTTGTCGTAATTGGGGCCAGTGAGGGCGACGGCCGTGGTGGGGGTGGTGGGGGTGGGCGAGGACGCGAAGAGCAACTGGTGGCGGGCGATGCGGACCGGGTCGTCGCAGCGGAGCTGCAGGCGGGCGAAGTCGGCGGGGGAGAGGACGACGCTGTCAGGGATGCCGGCGCTGGGATCGTCGCAGAGCGTCAGGAGGGTGTCGCCGATACTGATATTGATGGCGTGAGTGAAGATGGAGTGGACGCGGCCAAGAGCGGTGGAAGTGGAGTTGGTGTCCGGTGGGGTGGTGGCTGTGATGGCGGCGCCGGCGCCGGCGCCGGCTGTGGCAGGGAAGTCGTCGGCCAGGTAGCTGGCCAAGGCGTGGATGGTGCGCGGGGCGTGGTGTGGCGGGGTAGTGTTGTTTTTGGGGTTGGGGTCAGCAGGATAATGCATGTCGGGCTCCGAGGTATTCGCGAAGCAGATGTGGGTGCCTTTCCGGGCACTGTATGAAATGTGGGTTCCATTGCCGCATCGGCGCCAGTCAGCTTCGCCGACTGGCGCCGATGCGGCCGAGGAAAACGGACTAATATGGCACACTACCCAGGGCGGCGCGCGCTTTCAGCGCTGCTTGCCCTGGGCTAGTATGTTTCGCGCTTTCAGCGCTTCTGCCGCTTCGCGGCGTTGAAATGCACCTGGTTTTCGCGGACGTATCTTCGGTCTTTTATCGCGGACGGATCGGACGGATCGGACGGATCGGACGGATCGGCTGTCTTCTTTTCTCGCGGACGGAGCTTGGTTTGTGAGTGTGGCGCCCTCCGGGCGCTGGTCCTATTTGCTTCTTCTGCCCTGGGTTGCGGCGCCCTCCGGGCGCCTCACCCAGGGTTATGCATGGTACGGCCCTTCGGGCCGAACTTGGCTGATCGGACGGATCGGACGGATCGGACGGATCGGACGGATCCGGTTGATTGATCGGTCGGATCGGACGGATCCGGTTGATTGATCGGTCGGATCGGTCGGATCGGTCGGATCGGTCTGATCGGTCTGATTGGCTAATTGCCGAGAACGTTGTGGGTTTGGCGGGCGACCATGAGCTCTTCGTCGGTTTCGAGGCACCAGACGGCGATTTTGCTGTTGGTGGTGCTGATTTTGCCGGTGGTGAGTTTTGGGTCGATGGCGACGCCGAGGTAGTCGAGGTGCTGGCATATTTTTTCGCGCAGTGGCGCGCAATTGAGGCCGATGCCGCCGGTGAAGACGACGGCGTCGAGGCCCTGCAGGTAAGCGGTGAACATACCGATGTAGCCGATGCAGTTATCGACGAAGGCGGCGAAGGCCAGCGCGGCCTGGTTGTTGCCGGCGTCGGCGGCCTGGAGCACATCGCGGAGGTCGTTGCTGACGCCGCTCAGGCCGAGGAAGCCGCTTGCGCTGGCGAGGATGTCCATGACGCGATCAAGACTGCCTTCGCCGGCGACGAGGCGCGGCAGGCAGAAGAGATCGAAGTCGCCGACGCGGTTATTCTGGAAGAGGCCGGACTGGGGGGTGGCGCCCATGCTGGTGGCGATGGATTTGCCGTCCTTGATGGCGCAGAGGGAGGACGAGCCACCGAGGTGCAGCGAGATGACGCGGCGGGCGTCGGGGGCCAGATCGCGCAATTTGGCGGCGATGTAGCTGTGGCTGGCGCCATGGAAGCCATAGCGGCGGACGCCGTACTTGGTCATCCACGCGTAAGGCACGCCATAGGTGGCGCGGTACGCCGGCATGCCGGCGTGGAAGGCGGTTTCGAAGCAGGCGACCTGGCTCAGCGCGGGGTGTTTGGCGCGCAATTGCCGCATGAGCGCGGCGTACATGGGATTGTGGGCGGGCGCGAAGGCCGCGTATTCGTCGAGGACGGCCAAGACGGCGTCGTCGACGGGGACGGCGCCGCTGATGGGGCCGCCGTGGACGGTCTTGAAGCCGGCGCCGTCGAGGTCGTCCAGTGAGCGGATCAGCCCGTGGTCCTGGAGGAGACCGATGCAGAGATGAAAGGCCGCCGCGTGGTCGCGGCAGGGAGCCAGGCCGTCTTGGCGGGCATCGCTGGCCTTGAACTGCCAGGGCGACGGCGCAGCCGCGCCGACGCGTTCGACGGCGCAGCTGGCGATGGCGCGTTCACCCCGGGCGAAGTCGAACAGCTTGCATTTGAAGCTGGTGGTGCCGAGGTTCAGGACGATGATCTTGTCGGCCATGGGCTGTTTATTCCCGGTATTTGGCGGCGAAGGCCTTGATCGCTTTTTCGAAGCAGAGCATGGGGATGCGGGCGCTGCCGGCGCCGATGAGGCCGCCGTCGTGGTTGAACATCCCGCCGTGGATTTCCGGGGCGATGCCGGTTTTGACGACCTTGCGGATGTCGATGCCGCAGGGCAGAAAATCGAAATCGAGGTTGGGGATGGGGTAGTTCGGGTTTGAGGCGATGCAGATTTCCTGCATTTCGCGGGTGAGGGCGATGGCGTCCTTGAGTTTGAGGCCGCGCAAGTTGCAGACGATGGGGCTGGCGGCGGCGGCGAGGCCACCGAGGCCGGCGCATTCGACCACGCAGCTGTCGCCGATCCACGGCAGTTGGTCTTTTTCGCTGAATTGGGATGACGTGTAGCGGCCTTTCATCATCATGGACGGCGCGGTGAACCACTCGTCGGTGCCCATGCCGGCGACCTTGATGCCGTATTCGACGCCGTTGCCGCCGAAGGCGACGGTCATGGTGGAGTAGGGCGTGCCTTTGGCCGAGAGCAGGGCGGCCATGCTGGCGCCCTGGCCGTAGCAGTGGAAGAAGCGGGGCGTTTTGACGATGTAGTCCATGCATTTGAGCATGGTGTCGCGGGGGATGTCCATGCGGAAAAGATCGGGTAGGATCTGCCTGATGAAGAGCAGGTCGGCGGCGCTTTGGCGGGTGTGGTTTTCGTCGCCCATCTGCATGCCTTCAGCGAGGATGGGCTTGATGGGCAGGCCGTCGCGGCGTTTGATGAGTTCGCGGAGGACGGGGAAGAGCTCGTCGCGCATATAGCGCAGATTGGCGGCGATGTCCTCGCTGAAGAGCCCCCAGCCGCAGAGACCGCCTTGGAAGGGGCCTTCGGCGGGGAAGGTCGCGGCGCGGGCGCCGTTGCTTTTGTTTTCGACGACCATCATGGCTACTGACGCAGTGATGATGCCGGTGCCGGCGCCGACGGTATTGTGGTCGAGAGCGCTGCTGACCTTGATTTCGCCCTTATTGAGTTTGGCGATGGCCTCGTCTTCGCTTTTGGCCAGGCCTTCGTAGAGCGCGCCGCTGATCATGCCGCGGCGGTGCAGGGGCACCATGTCGGCGAAGTCGATGGGCGGGCCGGAGTGGAGGATCATATTGGGTTCGAGACCGTCGACGACCTTGCCGGCGGGCTGGATGTCCACCCACACGGGATTGGCGTTGATCAGTTCATTGACGGCGTGGTCGTTGGCGGCGGCGATTTTTTCTTTCAGGTTCATCTTGCGTGGTCCTTCACATTAGGGAATCAAGCAGGTCGGTCATGTCCTTGTCGTGCTTGACAGGTGGTCGCCAGGCGACTTGCGCCACCTTGACGCCTTGCCGGCGGAGCGAATCCGCGAAGGACTGCAGGCCGATATTGACGACTTTGAGTTTTTTGTTGCCGGCGGGGCATTTTTTATTCATGGTGTGTCAGCTCCGTTTCTCGAGTGCCTTGATCCAGTCGCTGGCCAGGAGCGTACTCTGGAAGTTGCTGCCGGTGAGGATGACGCCAGCGTCGACGAGTTGGCGGCCGCAAGCGGCGATGTCTTGCGGGTCCTGCGCGGAGCCGCAGATGGAAGCGATGACGACCAGCGCGCCATTGCGGGCCTGGATGGCCTCCGCGCAGGCTTTGGCGAAAGGCGCGATCGGGTCGGGATGGACGCCCGGGCTGGTGATGAAGTCGAGGAGGATGACGGCGGTTTCGGGATCGGCGGCTTCTTGGCGGAAGCGCTTGAGGCGCAGCGTGGGATCGAAGACGGGGTGCGGCGCGTCAACGGTGAACTCCTCGGCGCCGAGGTCAATCAGCGCGTGGCCGCGGCTTTGGCGGGGATTCGCGAGCTGCGTGGCGTAGCGGGTTTTGAGATTGCAGAAGAGCGCGGCGTCGGGATTGTGTTCTTTGAGGTAGATCAGCGACTCTTCGGCGAACGTGCCGCCGCAGTAGATGCCGCGCAGGTACTTCTGCTCGTGGCGGAGCTTGGGCAGATCGCGGGCGATGGCTGCGTCGATTTGTGCTTGGGTGAAGGCGAAGCCGTCGGTGGCGACGCCGCAGAGCGCCAGGGCTTTGAGGGCGGCGCCTTCCAGGCTGAAGGCCGCGTGGACGCGATGGGCGGCGAAGAGGGACGCGTCGCTGCCCAGGAAGATGGCGACGACGGGCTTGATGATCTGGTCGGCGTGGGTGAGGACCTTGTCCATCACGGCGCGGTCAGCGAGTTTTGAGACCAGGACGATCACTTGCGTGGCCGGGTCATCGGCGAGCCGGCGCATGCCTTTGATCATGGACAGCCCGCCGATCTGCGGGTATAGATCCCGGCCGCCGGTGCCGATCAGGGCGGAAACGCCCGAGCCGGCTTTTTCCACGATGCAGGCCACTTCCTGGGCGCCGCTGCCGGAAGCGCCGACGATGCCCACCGGGCCATCGCGGACAATGCTCATGGTAGCCAGGGCTACACCGTCAAGCAGTCCTACGCCGCAATCCGGGCCCATCACCAGTGCGTCGTGTCCTTCGCCGAGCTGCTTGAGCCGCAGCTCGTCCGCCAGCGGCACATTGTCGCTGAAAATAAACACGTCCATGCCCTTGCGGATGGCCTTTTCGGCCTCCGCAGCGGCGTATTCGCCAGGGAGGGAAATCTGGCAGAGATTCCAGCCGTCGGCGCAGTCAATGTCGTCCAGCGAGTTGACGTTTTCGTCCGCCTGCTGGTTGCGGTGGTTGAGACTGTCCACGGCCATGGTCAGCGCGGCGTCCAGCGCCGCGGCGTCGTCGGCGGCCAGGGCTATCACCAGGTCGTTGGCGCTCGCAGACGCCGGAATGTCGAAACCCAGCCCCCGCATGACCTCCAGATTCGCCGGTGTGCCCATCTGCACTTCCGCCAGCTGCACCCCCGGTAACTTCTTCACATTGTCGCCAATGCCCATCAGTGTCACTGAGTCGGCATAGCGATTCTCATGCACCACCACTCGCTTGCAAGACATGCCCAATTCTCCATTGCTAGACTGCGCGGCCCGTTTTATATCGAAACTGATTTATTGTAAGGGGACATGGGCTTTTTGTCAAGACGGGCGGTGTGGAAAGGTGGTGTCTGGTGTGTGTTGGGTTAGTGGCAGTCAGCAGGTTGGTTGTGGTTGTGTTTTTCTGAAGAGAGTAATGCGGAGGAGTTTGTAGCAGATAAGGGCGACGGCGAGGATGCAGAAGATGGGCATGACGATAGCGAGGATGGCGATAAGGAAAGCGCCGAAGTCTTCGCCGCTGGCGACGATGAAGTTGCCGAGGCCGCCGGTGGCGAGGGTTGAGGTGGCGCGGGCGGCGACGGTGCCGGCCTGGACGACGGTGGAGACGCCGCCGCCGGTGATAGCGGCGATGGACCACTGGAGGACGGGCGGTAGGCCACCGAGTTGTGATGCGGTGACGACGGTGCCGGCGACGATGGCGGCGGGGGTAGCGATGGTGTCGAGCAACTCATCGACCCAGGGGATGTAATAGGCGGCGATTTCGAGGATGGTGGCGGCGCTGAGGGCGATGAGTGCCGGCCATGATCCCAGCCAGGCAAAATTGGCTGCGAGTTCCAGGTGTCCGGTCATATTGGCGATGCTCATGATGAGCAGCGGCACGAAGACCCGGAAGCCGCAGGCGGCGCTGAGGCTGATGCCGACAATGAGGCCCAGGATGATGTCCATGTTATGCAGATTCCGTAGAGTGATAAGGTTGTTGTTGGCGGTGTGTGTTCATCACGGCGTTGTGCTTGACTTCCGGGCCTCTGCTCGGGTGGCCGATGATTGCTCCGACTTCGCCCACGGCGTAGGGGCTGACGTGGCCCGCGGCGTGGCTGATGTTTTGGCGGGTGTTATGGGTGAAGGTAATGCGGCGGCCATGCCACAGTTGGGTCTGCCACGTGCTTGGCAAGGCCGCCGCAGTTGATACCTCAATGCTACTCAACGAAGCGCATGATACCAAAACTCAAGCGATTGCGAAAGTGGTTGCCCCAGGAATTCCAGGTCTGCTGGAAGGGGGCGAGTTCCGGGCCATCGGCGTCGTTGACGGCCAGTTCAAAGCCGACGCAGCGTGCGGCGAGCGGGCCGGTCAGGTCCAGGGATGTTCGGGGGATAAGCAGTTCGACATCGTAGCCATCGTCGTGCTGCGAGATATGGCAGCGGACGGCGTCGGTATTGAGCCCGGGTAGTCCCGCTGGCGTGAAGGTCAGCTGTTTGGCTGGTTCTTCGTGTGGGAGGACAAAGATGCGTCCGACCTTGTCGTGGTAGCGTTCGGCTTCGGCGAGACTGCCTTCAAGGAGGTCGGGACGGGTATCGAAGAAGAGTTCCAGGCCGTCTTGTTCCCACGACTTGCGGTTATTGGGTGGGCCGGAGGGCGCGCTGTCTTTGACCTGGATGCGCAGGCGCAGGGTTTGGTCGTCGTAGCCGGCTTGGAAGGTCGTGGCGAGGTCGCGTTTGAGATTCCAGCCCTTGCCGCGTTTATGGCAGGCGACGGCCTCGCCCATGCCGGGTCGGGCATCATAGACGAAGGGGAGGCGGCGGGTGGCCTGCTTGGTCAGTACCTGGTCGCCGACGGTGATTTCGGCCAGCAATAGATTGTCGCCGTGTTCCGCCGTATAGACCATGGGCACTTGCAGTACCTGGAGAGCGAAGGGGGCGATGCTGAAGGAGGTGGATGGTCCGAAGGGGCCTTTGTCGGCGCGGACGCGTACTTGGCCGGTGACGGTGGCGTTCTGGCAGTTGCGCAGTTCCAGGCAGGCCGTGGTCGTCGTGGCGGTGGCCATGAGCTGTCGCAGATCGGCGGCGATGGGGTTTTCGCTGCCCAGTTGCACGCCGTTCAGCCATTGCTTGAATTCCGCCATGGTGATTTTTTCGCCCTTGGCGTTGTTGCTGGCGACGAGGTAATAGGGCTCACCGGATAGCGGGGCGATGCGGTCGGGCGGCGTCAGGACATTGCCGAACATATCGCAGAGCGCGACGCCGTCGGCGGCAGGCAGCTGCACGTGCAGATCGGTGTAGGTGCCGTAGGTCCAGAAAGCGGCGAGGGGGCCGTCGGCGCCTTCATAGACGTAGCAGATAGTATCCAGGGGCCAGCGCAGTTTGGCGTGGGGGCGGGCGCTTTCGAAATGCCGTGCCAGGGCATTGTTGATGACATATGCGGGGGCCGGCAGACTCTCAATCGCGTGTCGGGTTACGCCCGCGAAGCTCTTTTCTAGCAGCAGGGTCGTGAAGATGGGGCTATAGCCCGGGAGGCAGGACGACTGCCGCACGCCTTCGCCGAGATCGATCAGAAAGCGATTCGGAATATCGTCGATATTCGGGTTGTCGCTTTTGCCATCGGTGAGGTAGTACAGCTCGGTGTTCCACAGCGGATTATCACGGCCGTGCTCGCGAATCAGCGCGCGGTAGGTGTCGATCATCTGGTCGGCGGGATTTTTTGATGACAGTTGCCGTGAATCGTAGGGATGGAAGGACACGATATCGGCGAGGTCCAAGCCGCCCTGCTCAAAGCAGGGCTTGAGATAGTCGGCGCTTTTGCCGGCGCCGGCCAAGTCGCCGGTGGAGCAGAAGCCGATGACTTTGCAGGTCGGGTCGGCCCGGCGCAGCTCCTCGCTGGCGGATTTGAGGAAGCGCATGTAGTCCGTGGGTGAGATGTAGAGATTCGGCTCGTTGAAGATTTCGTAGTGGCTGATGCGGCCGCGGTAGCGTTCGGCGACTGTGCGCACATAGCGTCGCCAGAGCGGGTCGGGGCCGAGCAGCAGATCGCCTGCGAATGCGTTGCTCTGGTGGTTGTTGTCAAGGAAGACCGGTTTTCTCTCGCCGATTTCTTCCAGCATTTTGAAACCCATTCGATGGGGTTGGGATGAGGGGCGGTGGATTCCGTGGAGAACCGGTAGCGGGTGAATGCCGTATTTCAGATAGAGGTCGGTGATGCGGTCGGCCCAGGTGAAATCGAAGCGGCCTTCTTCGGGTTCATTGATGTGCCAGCCGAAGGCCTTGGCACAGATGTCGTGGTCGCGAATGATGCGGCAGCCCATTTTTGCCAGCAGTTTGACGTACTCTTCGCGGACATCGCCGCCGAGAGTTTGCCAGCCATAACGGACTCGCGCGTCGCTGCCGATGCCGCCTGCCAGGTTGATGCCCACGCAGAAATCCTGGTCGAGATCGATGGGGCGGCTTTGGTAATGGCCGATGACGGCAAAATAGCCTTCGTGGCAGTTGGCGCTGGCTGGGCCGGAAAGGCGAGGCTGCACCCGATAGGAGCCATAGCGGGCGATGGCAACGGGGCAGCTCACCCGTAGTGGCTCGCCGGGCGTGATGGTCACGGGGCGGGTCGGCGCGGCGACCTCTTTTTTGCTGTAGTCGTCAACGACAGCGAGCGTCAGCGTGCCTGAATAGGGCTCGGCTGTGTAGTTGATCAGGTCGCACTGCAGGTCGACCTCGACCGTGTCGCCTGTTTTCTCAATGAGCTTTGGCGCGGAGACGGCCATATCGATGGCGTGGCCGTGGGCAAACGGCGTCGCTTCTTTGCCGGGGTTGAGCTGAATATCGTCCACCCAGAGATCGGCGGCGGGGCAATTGGTCATATTTTTTAGTGCCAGCCAGACTGAGAGGTGGGCGATGTTGTTGTTACGGCCGGCGGGTGCCGTGAAGGTGAAGCTGTAGCGCGTCCATTCCGTTCCGACGGTGAAGTTGCCGTGGGCGCCGGCCCAGGTGGCGGTGCAGAGCCAGATATGGACGGGGTGAGCGTCCACCGTGCTTTTCATCCACGCGGAGAACGTGTAGTCGGCGCCGGGTTCCCAGGGGAATTCCCGGCCGTAGAACATGGTTTCTTCGACGAAGCCGTTGGGGATGCGCATGGACTGCTTGCCGCTGGCCGCCGTCGTGGCGTCAATGACGGGCCGGTCGTAGCGCAACTCGGGATTCGTGTCGGGCCGGAGGAATTTCATGCAGCCGAAGCCCGCATCGCCGAGCTCAAAACTGGCATTGAAAATGAGATTGGCGACGGCTGGCGGTGGCGCTTGGTCGGCGGCGTTTTGCGCGATGGCTGGCCAGGAGACACTCACGGCGAGCAACAGCAAGAGCGAGCGCAGACGTTGGGAGATCATGGCACATCCTTTCTCGGCGACTGAAGCAGCTGACGATTTCTTCCGCAAGGACTTACCCGGAAGCGCTTTACTATGCTTCATTGCAGCTCCATATGCAATAGTGTCATCACCCTCATTTCCGGGCGGAACCTGCCGAGACGGTGGCGTTTCAAGAGTCTCTGGAGTTCCAGGTATCCCCAATCAGTCCGAGGCGTCAGGCAACCGATCCCCGAAGTCCAAGCGGTCACCCAATCAGTCCCCTAAGTCCAATGCGTCATTCCCCACGGTTCCGGGTGTCCCCACGGTTCCGGCCATGGGGCGTGAGACGTGAGACGTGAGTCTTCGCACCAGCAGCAGCGCGTCGCCGCCATGGAGTCCCAGCTGGTCTTGGCGTCCCCTGGGAATGGCTGGCATCGATGGCTCCTATGAAACCCGCCGCCGCAAAGGTCGGCGGAAATCAAGGTCCAATGGCCGGGCGGCGGCGGGCCGTGGGTTTCCTGCAAATTGTCCCCGGTATTTTCCCCACCGGGGTGGTTACTCCTATGAAACATGCTGCCGCAAAGGTCGGCGGAAATCAAGATCGAATGGCTGGGCGGCGGCGGGCCGTGGGTTTCCTGCAAATTGTCCCAGCGAAGCGCCGGGGTGTACACTCCTATGAAACATGCTGCCGCAAAGGTCGGCGGAAATCAAGATCGAATGGCTGGGCGGCGGCGGGCCGTGGGTTTCCTGCAAATTGTCCCAGCGAAGCGCCGGGGTGTACACTTACCGATTGCAATTGGATGCGATCGGTCAGCCATGGCAGTTGGAGGCCGACAGACCGCCGACGCGGTGAGACGGGACGTGTCAAGCCAATGTGGCGCCCTCCGGGCGCAATTCGAAGTTGTTGCCACACCCCTGGTTGCGGCGCCCTCCGGGCGCCTCACCAGGGGTTATGCATGGTCCGGCCCTCCGGGCCGAACTTGGCCGGTCAGACGGGGGGCTTTGTCCGATTCGGGCCGAAAACCGCCATCATTCAATGGCTATGTTTTTGCGCCGTAGGCGCTTAACCATGCTTAACCCCAGGCTTTAGCCTGGGGACGCAGCCTGCCAATAGACTGTGCCTCGTAGAGGCACCACAGTTTTGGTTGTCAATCACTCCTATGAAACACGCTGCCGCAAAGGTCGGCGGAAATCAAGGTCCAATGGCCGGGCGGCGGCGGGCCGTGGGTTTCCTGCAAATTGTCCCCGGTATTTTCCCCACCGGGGTGGTTACTCCTATGAAACACGCTGCCGCAAAGGTCGGCGGAAATCAAGGTCCAATGGCCGGGCGGCGGCGGGCCGTGGGTTTCCTGCAAATTGTCCCCGGTATTTTCCCCACCGGGGTGGTTACTGACCGATTACCCGCGCTCTGTAATCGGTCACCCATTGAGAATTGAGCCATAGAGCTTCTGGCTGAGTCAAACGCGCCCGTTTCCCTGGCCGCGAAGCGGCAGAAGCGCTGAAAGCGCGAAACATACCAGCCCAGGGCAAGCACGCTGAAAGCGTGCGCCGCCCTGGGTACAACGGCGACCATGTTCGTGTTCCTCGGCCCCTTTTGCCCCAGTCGGCGAAGCTGACTGGGGCAAAAGGGGCAATGGAACTCACTTGCTTACCTGGGATTGACATCGGCGGCATGTCAGGCCGCCATTCTCAATGGGTGACCGGTTACCGCGCTCTTGCGGGTTTTGGCTTAGGCGGCTTGATAGTTATCGGCGTCTGTATATGTTTGCGCTGTCATTTTGGGCGGCGATGCGCAGGCACGAGGGATTGCGTGCAGAACTCTTGAGGAAAGGACGGGGAGTGGATCATGAGCATAAGGACCTTAACCATCATTGCCTTAAGGCTGCTGGCCGTGGTCGTTTTTGTCCAGCTTTGGGGAATGCTGCCCATGGGGTTTGTGCTTATCCAGTCGGAGCGCGCCCCGGATGGCGCATTTTCCTTGTTGTTAGGGTCGGGCATATACTTGGTTTTGACCGCTCTTTTCTTTCTCGTGGTGATCTGGTGGCTGTTGTGTCGGACGGCGGTTCTTGCGGACTTTTTGCTGAAGGATGTAGCGGAAGAGTGTATGAAAGTCGTACCAGGCCACGACATGCTTGCGGGGCTAGTGTGCCAGTGTTTTGGACTCTACGCGCTGTTGCGCTGGCTGCCGGCCTTGGTTCATGGCGTGCTGTGGTTGGTGCTGCAGCGGTGGCGGTATGGCGGAGATGGGTTTGTGGTTTATCAACAGCAGTTGCTCGGCCAGGTTGGTCCTGGCGTTGGCGTGTTGCTGGGGGGCGTGCTGCTCTTCAAGGGGCCGGCGCTGGCGCGGTGGTTGGCTATGCGCACAAGGTCGGTTGGTTCTGCTGACGACCCTAAGTAACGTTGAGTCATTGGTGCCTTGGGTGGCTAGTGGGGCCGTTTTTGGGGGGTGTATGCAGGAATGAAGAGCGCTGGCTGACGCGCGGTTGGCCGGGGCGGTGGTCGTGCAAGCGACAATGGGTTAAGGCTGTGAAAGGCAGTGGACGCGTATGAAGACTTTCGTGTTGATGTTGGCCTTGTGTCCCTTGCTGGTTTTTGCGCAGGTTGAGTTTGGCGATAGCCGCCTGGCGATCACGATTGACGAGGGCAGCGGTGCGTGGACGGGGCTGAGCCGCGATGGTCGCACAGTGTTGTCGGGGCTGCAGTCGCATCCCTTTGACATCCTCGGTGAAGACCGGCGCTGGGCGAGTGAAGGTGGCGGGGCGTTGTTGCAGCTGGAGAGCGTCACGCCATTGAGCACGGGCACCTTGCGCGTGGTCTGTCGCTTGGGCTCCTGGCGTATTCGGACGGACTACCAGCTCCTGCCGGCGACCGGGCAGTTGCGGCGGCATTTTGAGATCACCTGGCTGGGTGAGAACGACAGCAAGATCCGCGAATTTCGCCAGTGTTCGCCATTGCTGGCCATGGCGCCCGAGGCGCATTATACTCTCCCGAGCATCTTCCCGCCTTTCGGCGAGCGGCGGGCGAAGGACTTCGGCGCCGGTTTGCAGCCGTCGACCGGCAGCGACCCCTACGCCTTATTGGCGCAGCTTGACCCTGCGTGCAGCGTGGTCTGGCTGAGTGATCGCTCGCGGCCGGATGCCGATGCGTGTTCGGTTCTTGGGCGGGAGCAGCCCGGCGCGCTGTTGGTGCGGCAAAGTGCGCGCATAGCCGGTCATGTCCGGCCCGATGTTGCTCAGAGCGTGGGCGACTTTTGGCTGTGGCTGCAGGACAACGACGCCGAGATCGCGTTGCGTCGCCTGCACGAGTGGTACGAGCAATGCGGGCAGGTGATACCGCCCGATCGGCCGGCGTGGGTGCCGCGAGTGACCCTCTATTCATTTCATCCCGGCATCAATGTGGGCAATGCCGCGCGCGGTTGGGGTGGCTTCAAGCCCAGCACGGCGCAGATTTCGCGCCTGGCCGAATTGGGCTGCAATACTCTGTGGCTGTTGCCCGTTGAAGATTACAGCACCTATCATCCGCGGGACTACTACAAGCTGCAGGACGGTATCGGCAGCGCCGATGAGTACCGTGAGCTGGTCCAAACGGCGCACGAGTTGGACCTGCATGTCTGGCAGGACATTGTTCCCCACGGTGGCCATAACGACTATCCCCGTGCTATCGAGCATCCCGAATGGCTCCTCCAAGAAGAAGACGGCTCCACCCTCGACTACTGGTGTTTTGATTTCTATTGGCCGACCTGGATCGACTACATGCGCGGCGTCGCCGATCACTACGTGCGCACGTTCGGCATTGACGGCTACCGCATTGACGCCTGCAGTGGCAGCAACATCATGAACTGGAATCCAGCCATACCCTACGCCCGCGCCAGTTTGTCGCAGAGTCAGGGCGGTCTGGCGATGCAGCGGGCGATCCGTGGGGCCGTGCGGGCGTTGCAGCCCGAGGGGAGCGTCTTGGCGGAGGTGGGCAGCACGATTCACGGCACGGTCAGCGACGCGGTCTATGATTTTGCCATGTGCTACGGGGTCCTGCCCGCCAGCAAGGTCCAGCCGGCCGGCGACTTTGTGCGCAATCTGCGCCGCTGGCTTCACGAGCAGCAGCAGAGCGAAGTGAAGGACCTGGTGCGCCTGCGCCATATCGAAAGCCATGACAGTCTGCGCGCCGAGTGGCAATACGGGCCCGAGCCCATGCGCGCCGCCATGGCCATGAGCGCATGGATATACGGCATTCCCATGGTGTTCTACGAGATGGAAGATGGCCACAGCCCCATCTTCCGCAGGATATTCCATTTGCGCAACAGCATTGCGGAACTCCACGACGGCACGGCGGATTACCTCCAGCCGGCCACACCCGACGGCGTTTTTGCCTGCCTGCGTCGGCATGACGGCAAAATCGCCATACCGCTGATCAATTTCAACGCTAGGGACACGCAAATCGCACTGCAGCTGCCGACGGCGCTTTGGCCGGACGCTACGGTCGGCCGGGTGCAGGCATGGGACCTGTGGCAGGACCAGCCGGTGGCCATCTGCAGGGACGGCGATGAGCTCTGCGCCGAGCTGGTACTGGCGCCCTACGCATTCACCGTCCTGCGCCTGAGCGCCAGCGGCGACGCCCCGTCGGCGCCGGCGTTGGCGCCGATGCTGGCGGATACTACGCCGCGCGATGCCCAGGCTGTCTTGCCAGTGGAGCTGTTTGTGATTGGCGAGGATGGCAGTCGCCATGCGTTGCCAACGGCGCTGGCTGGTCCCGGCGGCGCCTTGCCGGACGTCGCCCAGTATGGCATTGAGCTGCAAAGCCAGGCGTTGGCTGATGGCGGCCGCGAGTTCCGGATCACGCCGGCGGCGGCATCGCGCGAGCATAGCGGGCTGCTGTTGCGGGTGCCCTTGGCTGGCGCGCCTGCAGCCTGGCGGGTGCAGGCGGCAGGCGGAGCCTGGGAGGACCGTTTCCGCACGCGGCATCCGCTGGCCAATGCCTTCAAAGGCAATGTGTATCACTTGCCGCAGGGCGGCAATGTCCTCTGGCATTCGCTCATACATCCCTTTGGGCTGAGCGCCGATCAGGCGCTGCTGTCTTTCCAGAGCCCGGCGGGCAGCGTGGCCTTGCGTTTTGCCGCCGATGCGTTGCCCGGCGCGGTGTATCTGCTTGACCGACTCGGCGAAGACCACAATCCCCATGTCTTCATCATGTGGGCGGCGCCGGATAGCCCGCAGCGTCCGCGCCAGGACAGCTATCGCTTCACCCTCGGCGCGGCAACGCCGGTAGCGGAGTCCGTATCGGCGCGCAGTGTGGCCACGGGGGATCCGCGGTTGCGAGTGATGCCCGGTGGCTGGGAGTTTGACAATGGGCGGTTGCGTTTGCGCCTTAGCCGCGCCGGCACGATCAGCGCTCTGTCGCGCCGCCTGGAAAATGGCGATTGGGAGCCGGTGATCAGCAACACGCGTTATTATACCGATGCTGGCTATGGCGAGGCAGGCAAGACCTACGAGGCGCATCACGACGTGGAGGCCTTCGCCCGCTTCAGCCACAATGCCGCGGGCGACCTCATACTCAGTTTCAACAGCCAACCGCGAGGCACCTACCGCTTTGACATTCTGGCCCATCCGCTGGACTATGTGCTCGAATACACTTTGGGCAATGGCAGCGGTTTCGGTTTTTCTTGCGCTCAGCGGCACCTGCGGCCGCCGCAGGGCGAGCGGGTCTTCTCGGCCTTTATGATGATCGCGCCGGAAGCCACGGGCGTGCGTTTGTATCGCGAACAGGCACTGCTGGCCAGCGGCCTGGCCGGCAAAAGCCGCGAGGTCGAATGCAAATTGACCGGTGTGTTCCCGGACGCCATTCATCTGTTGCGCGACGATGGCCAGCCGCAACTGCGCCTGGAAAACATCATCTGGCAAGGCCCCAAGCCCGACAATTTGTTCCTTCATGGGCGCTGTCTTTTCCTGGCCTGGCAGGACGGCCTGCCGAGCAACGAGCTGCAGGGGCAATGGCGCGCGGTCAGCAGCTGGGTGGATGTGAGCCAAGATGCCAGCGCGGCGGTTGCCGCCGGCGCGGTAGCCGTGCTCAATCTGCCGCCGTCGGCGCCGGCTGGCGAGGGCGCTGTGGCGTTGCTGGCTGATCCGTCCTTCGAGTCTTTGCCGCAGCCGTGGCTGTTTCAGCTCGTGCAGATCATCAGCCAGCACAGTCCCTGGGCAGTCCCGGCTGGTGCCGGGCTCTGTGGCGACGTGGTGCGGCATGGTCAGGCTTCCGCCAAAATCGTCGGCGCTGCCGGTAGTTTCCGCAATTTGGTCCAGCCGCTTCCCGATGGCGCCATGAAGCCCGGCGAGACGTGGCGTTTGTCGGTGTGGGCCAAGGGCGAGGGCATTGCCGCCGGCACCGAGGGCTGGATGAAGCCGCTACTGCGCTTCATGCACTACAAGCATCCGGAGAAGCGCCGTTATACCACGGCGTATCTGCCCATGGGCAGTTTCGATTGGACACCGGTGACGCTGGATTTCGTCGTCCCGGAAAATCTCGGCCCGACCCAGATCGGCGTCGGCCTCGACGGCGCCGTCGGCACGCTGTGGCTTGACGATATGCGCCTGGAACGCCGGCAATGATGCGTGCGGAGCGGGCAGACAAAGCGCCCTTAGTCTATAAATATAAAAACGCGCTGTGTAACATGTTGTTATACAGCGCGTTGTGTTTAATGGCGGAGAGGGAGGGATTCGAACCCTCGGTACCTTTCGGTACGGCGGTTTTCAAGACCGCTGCCATAGACCACTCAGCCACCTCTCCGGCTGAAAATGCGAGTGCATAATGTGATCCGTGAACGGCGGAAAGCAAGCGTGTGGGGCTATGAAAGCCATAGCTCGCGGAGGGCTTTGGCGATGCTCTCGCCGAAGCTGCGGATGACGGGAATGGTTATGACTGCGTCGCGAATTTGTGCGTAGGGCGTTTCGATGGTGCCGGTGAGGAGGATGCCGGGGAGAGTACTGAGCCAGCGGGTGGACTGGAGGCCATTGTCGTAGACGTTGCCGCCCTTGTCCCAGCTGCCGTGGTCGCTTTCGAGGAAGGCGCCGGGGCCGGCGTGGCAGTGTTCGAGGATTTGGACGAAGCGGCGCTGTGTGTCGAGGTTCTGTTTGTCGCCGACTTTGACCATGTAAGCGCGTTTTTCGCCGATGCTTGGGCAGTGGAGGTCGAGGGCGATAGTGGAGCTGTGACCGATCCATGCAGGCAGGAGTTTTTTGATGGCGAAGACTTCGGGGTAGAGCCCGGCGTCGTAATCGCGGTTATGGTCGTGTGGCTGGCGGTCTTTGCCCTGGTCGCCTTCTTCGACGCCGTCTTTGTCGACAAAGGGCACGGCGAGGATTTCGACGTGTTCCTGGAACCAGAGTCCGGTGGGGGTATCGGCGAGGGCGGCGCGGATGATGGCTTCGAGGAGCCAGGTGCCGATGGCTTCGCAGGCGTGATGGCGTGCACTCAGGTAGAGCCTGTAGTTTGCGAGGCCGTCGGTGCGGCCGGTGTGGAGGAGTTCGACGGGGCGGCCATGGCGGCTGTGGCAGAGGGTGTCGCAGCGCAGTTGGGGAAATTCGTGGCGGAATTGATCGAGGTTGCTCTGCTGGTAGGGGATGGTGATGGCGAAGCGGATGTCGTCGGCGCCGCCTGGGACCATGACGCTGAAGCCGTTCGGTTGCTCTATGGGGAAGAGTGCGTCGGTGCCAGTCCAGTGCCAAGTGGTCCCGCAGTCGGTGCTGACGGCGATGCCCATGGTGGGGAAGGTGATGCGCTCGGTGAAATGGAAGGAGAGCTTGCGGCCATTGGCGTTGAGCACCCGGAAGGCCCAGTGGAACCACCAGGGGCTCGTGCCGCGCAGTTCCTGGTGGATGTAGACGTCGTTGCCGTCAATGCGGTCGACAGCGATGTTCGCGCCGGGAAAATCGGCGACGACGGAGAAGGGCTGGGCAGTGCTCATAACGCGGTCTCCTGGAGGGTGATAAAATGTGGGAGCTGTCTCGAAACAGGCACAATATAGCACGGGTGGAAAGCGGGGACGCAACGTGGCCGAAAACGAACGCGCCTCTGTGGATGCCCCGGGGGCATGGACAGAGGCGTGGTTGGATTTGGGGGATGGACGATTTGGCCGGTGGCCTCTGCCGTGGGGGCGCTTAGGCCTCGGCGATGATATGGCGCAGGTAGCCGACGGCCCGGCGCATGGCTTCGTCGCCGGAGTAGTCATTGCCTTCGTATTCGATGTTGATGTATTTGCTGTAGCCGGCTTTTTTCATGGCGGCGACCGTCGCCTTCTGGTCGATATTGCCTTCGCCGATGAGCGCGGCCTGGTAGTAGCGGCCGTCGCGCATGGGGCGCCAGCCTTCGGCGGCGTCGGGGCGGATTTTCCAGTCCTTGAAGTGCGCGTGGGCGACGTAGGGCGCGACCTTGGTGAAGGACGCGGCGACGTCTTCGCCGGAGGCGGCATTGCCGTTATCGAAAGTGAGCATGAGACTGGGTACTTCGGCGCGGGCGGCGAGGAAGTCGTCGGCCGTGACAAAGGGCGAGTACAGCCCCGGGAAGTTTTCGACGGTGAGGATGACTTTCGCCTGGGTGGCATAGTCGGCGATTTTTTGCAGGCCCTTGATGTAGTTGTCGCGGCAGCGTTTGGCGTCGCGACAATCGGCGGGTGGCGCGGGTGGCAGCATGACGACGGGCGCGCCGAGCTCGACGGCGGTGTCGATGCCGGCCCTGGCCTTGTCCACGCCCGGTTGGCGTTCCAAGTCGCTGTCTTTGGCAAATTCATGGGCGAAAAAAGTGTAGGCGACGATGGGGAGGTCGTGGTCGGCGGCCATGGTGCGGATTTCGCGGGCGGGGTGGTCGTAGAGCGTGACCATATCGACGCCGTCAAGCCGGAGGTCTTTGGCCATGGCAAACATGCCCGGGAGAGTGAAACCCGGCCGGCGGGCGAGGGTGTAGGACATCATGGACAGTTTCATGCGGTGGCCTTTCAAGCAGTGGGGTGGCTGAGGGGCGCGAAGGGGAAGGGACGACAGGGACGGTGCTGCTGATGGGTGGCGCAGACGGCGACCGACCTTGGTGCCGATGGGTGTTGGTTTTGCGGGAATTTGGTGAGTGTGGCGCCCTCCGGGCCGAATCTGGTTTCTTGTTATCGCGGACGGATCGGACGGATCGGACGGATCGGACGGATCGGACGGATCGGACGGATCGGATTGATGATCGGTCTGATCGGTCTGATTGGTCTGATCTTCTTTGTTGTTATCGCGGACGGATCGGACGGATCGGACGGATCGGACGGATCGTCGATTTGATCGGTCTGATTGGTCTGATTGGTCTGATTGGTCTGCTGGTTGTCTTCAGGAGATTTTAGCGGGGTCGATTTTCTCGAGTTGGGTGAAGACCTTCTTGATGGCCTCGGCGACCTTTCGTGCCATGGTGGTGTCGTTGGGTGCGCGGAGGATCTGGACGATGGCGATGTGCGAGTAGCAGTATTTGACGGCGTTGGGGAAATTGGCGGGGGCGTAGTCGACGCCGTCGTCGGCGCCGGGGACAGCCCATGGATAGCCGTGGCCGTAGGCATTTTTGGCTCTGAAGATGGTCATTTCGGGCAGGATGCAGCGTTGCCAGACGCCGCAGATGACGCCTTCGGCCTGGAGGGCCTTGCAGACGGCGTTGCGGAACTGGCTCTTTTCGGCGTTGGTTTTGGCGCCCATGCCGATGGCGTCGAAGTCGATGCGGAGATTGTAGTTGTACCAGTTGTGGGTGCAGTTGGCAGGCTCGTAGGGCAGTTTGAGGCCCTTGAGCTTGGCTTTGAGCAGCTCTTCGTGGAGGGCGTGGGCATTGTCGATAAGCTGCTGGTAGTAGCCGGGGAATTTGCGCAGTTGGGCGAGGGCGTAGGCAGCGGTGATTTCGTTGTTGGCGAATTTATGGGCAAAGGCGTAGGCGGGGAATTCGGGTGCGGCCTTGGTCGGCTGCATGTCGCTGAAGCCGGTGAGGGTCATGCCGCGGTCGAAGATTTCGCGGTCGTTGGTGACGAAGATGCCGGCCTCGCCGGAGGTCATGCATTTATTTTGGTTGAAGGAGAATGCGGCGCAGTCGCCGAGGGTGCCGGCTTTTTTGCCTTTGTAGAGGGCGTTGTGGGCCTGGCAGGCGTCTTCGATGATCTTGAGCTGGTGCTTTTTGGCGATGGCCCAGATGGGGTCCATATCGCAGCAAAGACCATGGAGGTGGACGACGAGGATGGCCTTGGTGCGCGGCGTGATGGCTGCTTCGATCTTGGCCGGGTCCATGAGGAAAGTTTCGGGGTCGATATCGACGAAGACGGGCACGGCCATGTTGTGGAGGATGCAGCTGGCGCTGGATGGCCAGGTGTAGGAGGTGACGATGACTTGGTCACCCGCGCCGATGCCGCAGCCGGCGATGCACATGTGTAGGGCTGCGCCGCCGCAGTTGCAGAAGTAGGCGTAGGCGGTCTCAGAGAAGGCCTTGAACTCTTTTTCGAGCAGGGCGGTGTAGGTGCTGCGCGCCTGGGATTTTTCGTGTAGGGCGGCCAGGACGAGCTCTTCGTCGGTTTTGTCAATGGGCGGCCAATTCTTGATTTCACTGGCGTTGATGGCGGGTTTGCCGCCGTAAATGGCGAGATCCTGCATGGTGGGGCCTCCTGAAAGATGACACATGGTACAATGAAAAAGCTGGTGAACAAGACGGCATGTTGCCGCGCCTGGTGACTACTATACAAAAAAAGGCGCAGGGAGAGATAGTCGCCGGCGGGAGAACGTTGCCCTTATTGGGAAATTGTTGCGGGCAAAAGGTGCTTACTGCTGCCAGGTCTTGGCGATATAGTGCAGGGCGTGGCGAGCTTCATCAAGCTTCGCCGAATTGATTTCGGCGGAGAGCCAGCCATCGTAGCCGTCCTGTTTGAGTAGCGCGAGACATTCGTCGACTTTTGCGTCGCCCATGCCGAGGTAGCAGCCGCGGTAGCCGGTGCCATCGGGCGCGGCGAAGGATGCTTTTTCGTTGGCCGGCACGGCCGCCATGTCCTTGATGTGCACGTGGCAGATGCGTGCCTGCATGCTCTGATAGATCGCGGTGGGGACGTCGCCGCCGAGGAGGAAATTGCCGTTGTCGAAGGTGAAGCCGACGTCTGGTCCGGCGATGTCGAGGACTTCGCGGCAGTGGCGGGCACTGGCGGTGAAGAGCGGGTAGACGCCGAAGTCTTCGATGCAGATGGTCACGCCTGAGCCACGGGCGCCGCTGGCGATGCGGGCGAGGGTTTTGCCATAGAGCTGCCGGCCTTCTTCGTTGCTCATATCTTTTGCCGGCCTGGAGCCGTGGATCATCATGCGGGAGCAGTTGAGGACATCGCGGGCGAAGGCGACTTGTTCCAGGCAGGTCGCCACGGCTTGATCGCGGTCGGCTGGGCTTTCGCCGACGAGATTGACACCGACGTCGTAGCAGGCGCAGGCCATGCCGGCGTCTTTGGCGGCCTGGTGCAGAAGCTGCCAGTTCTGGGGGTCTTTGCTGATCCACGACCACATGGGCTCGATGCCGGTGGCGCCGGCGTTTTTTAGCTCACTGATGAGTGCCGCCGGGGCGATCTGGCCCTGCGACAGGGCGCCGTGGAAGGGGAACAGCATGATGGACAGCTTCATGGACAGCTCCTGGGTAATGGTGGTGATGATGGTAAGCAAGGAAACGACGGGGGCCGTGGCTACTTTAGCGTTGGGGGAGGTGAAAGCAACGCTTGGGGCTGATTAGGCCGAGGAACACGAACACAGTCGCCGTGATACCCCCAGCGCGGCGCTCCGCCTGCGGCGTCGCTTGCCCTGGGCTGGACTGTTTCGCGCTTTCAGCGCTTCTGCCGCTTCGCGGCCGGAACATGGACGCGGGAGGGGACAGGTCGGGAACGTCAGCGTGGGGCTGTTCGGGTGTCGTGCGAGAAGCTAACCTCTCGTGACGGTGCGGGCGGGACGCCCGCACCACGGCTGGGAGACGGGCGCGCGGGACCACGGCCGGAAGACGGGCGCGCCTGGGGTAACCGGATGCGTACCTGTTGGTATCAAAGGCTGACCGATGCGGCAGCGGAGTCATAGCGGGCCCAGAGTAGCAGCGGCTTCCAGCCGCTGTGCGCACGGCTCGTGCGGCGGGGGAGACGGGTCGGGTACGGTCGGCGTGGATGACGAGGACGGTTTAATGAGCCGTCTTGTCGGAGTGGGCGAGACGCCCACTCCACGGCCGCGAGACGTAATCGGCAAGTAACCGCCCCAGTGGGGAAAACACCGGGGACAATTTGCAGAAAACCCACGGGCAACCGCCGCCCAGCCATTCGACCTTGATTTCCGCCGACCTTTGCGGCAGCGTGTTTCATAGGAGCCATTGATATTGGATGCACGACATGCCTCTGTCTGGCGCGTTGGGACGCGACGTGCCTCGCCAATGTGGCGCCCTCCAGGCGCAATTCTAACGTGCTATCATACCCCGGGTTGCGGCGCCCCCCGGGCGCCTCACCCGGGGCTATGCATGGTGCGGCCCTTTGGGCCGAACTTGGCCGATCTGACGACGTGCTTTGTCCGATCCGGGGCCGAAAACCACCATCATTCAATTTCCATGTTTTTGCGCCGTAGGCGCTTAACCATGCTTAACCCCAGGCTTTAGCCTGGGGACGCAGCCTACCAACAGGCAGTGCCTCGTAGAGGCACCACAGTTTTGGTTATCAATCACTGACCGATTGACGTGCTGCATGTGGAAAAGTGTTGGCAGCGGGTTGTTTTTTGGTGAAGTGGCGTGACATTACTGCCCCTAGGTCTGAGCTTCGCGTGTGAAGCGCAGGGGAATCCAGTGTGAATCTGGAGCTGTCGCGCAACTGTATGCGGGAACGAAAGTCGCTGAAGCCACTGACGGCTGTGCCGTCGGGAAGGCAAGACGAGTAGGTTTGAACCCGCGAGTCAGGATACCCTGTGACATAAGTGTACATTCTCGCGTAAGGGATGTGCCGCACTGCTTTCTGCTGTGAGTTCACGGCAACGAAGGGTGTTTCCTGCTTGTTTACGCAGGAGACGCCCTTTTTTTGTTGCTGCGGAAACAGCGGCTCAGAGATGGCAGGGGCTGGCTGCGGGCCGGGCGATGCGCCTGGCGCGGTTGGCCGTCAGAAGGATGGAGTGTTGTGGCGATGAGCGGAAAGAAACGTGCAATGCGGGTGTTGGGTGCGGCGGTGCTGCTAGCTGGTTTTGCCGGGCTGGCGCAGGAAGCGACCGACGCGGCGGCGGTGCCGGTGGCCGGCGCGGAGCAGGAGCTGGCGCCGGTGGTGGTGACGGCGACGCGGACGGAAACGCCGGTGACGCGTCTGGGGCAGTCCGTGGAGTTGATCGGCGCCGAGCAGATCCGTGCGAGCCGTCTGCCCTATGTGACGGACGTTTTGCAGGAAGTACCGGGGCTGGACATCAAGAGCAGCGGCACCCGGGACAGCTCGACGACGAATCTGCGCATTCGCGGCATGGAAGGCTATCACAGCAAAATACTGATTGATGGCGTTCCCTACATTGACTGTGCCGGCACGCAGGCGCAGGGCATGCTGGGCAATATCGCCCTGAATCAGATTGATCATATTGAGGTGGTGAAGGGGGCCACGAGCCTGCAGGGGTCCATGGCGATGGGCGGCGTGGTGAACATTGTCACGCGGCGCGCGGAAGATGACGGACTGCATGGCAGCGTTGGCGTGGAAGGCGGCAGTCACGGTCGCATCAACAGCAATGCCAGCCTCTACGGCAAGAACGGCGTGGTGGATTATTTGTTTGGCCTGGGGCGCGAGCGTGAGCGGGGCATTTCCAACATGGACGCCAAGCGGGGCACAGTCAACGCGGATGATGACCCCTACCGGGCACAGAATTACAATGGCCGCATTGGCATCCAGCTCGATGAAAATTGGCGTGCGGAGGTCGGCGGCCTATTCCAGGACATTGACGAAGAGTACGACAACTCATGGACGCCGGCGCGGGGCGACGCGACGTGGATACGTCGGACGATGGGGCACGCGCGCCTGGCTGGCAGCGAGCTCTTTGACGGCAAGCTTGACACGCAGTTGCGTTATTCGTGGACGCGGGCGGATCGCTACAGCTATAGTGCGCCGCAGGACAACACCTACCGCTACACGGGCGACGCCCGCGAGCTGAACTGGCAGGGCACCCTGCATATCAACGAGCGCAATGACTTGACCGCCGGTGTGAACTATTCCACGGAGCATGCCCGTAATTACGAATTTTATGCTTTCGACATGAACACCTTCCAGATGGCGCCAGTGACGGGTAGTGGCAAGACCCTCGACCGGCATCATCGGACGACCGCGTATTATCTGTCCTACCAGACCGAGCCCGTCGACAACCTGTTCATCAATCTCAACACGCAGTTTCTGGAGCATTCGGCGTTCGGTGACGAATGGACGGCCGACGGCGCGGTGCGCTACCTGATTGAGCCAACAGGCACGACGCTCAAAACGAGCATGGGCAAAGGCTATCGTTCTCCCAGCGTGTACGAACTTTACGGCGCTCTGCCCGGCATGCAGCTGAGCAATCCCGATCTGGAGCCCGAGACCAGCCGCACCTGGGACCTGGGCATTGAGCAGGACCTGCTGGATAAGGCGGTGACGGTCGGCACGACCTATTTCGAAAACCGCGTCGATGATTTCATTGACTATATTTACGATCCGAATACTTGGCTTGGTCAGTATCAGCAGATTGACGGTACGCGGCGCATTCGCGGCTTCGAGAGTTTTGTGGCCTGGCGGCCGCTGGACGTACTCAGCCTGCGCTTGACGCACACCTACCAGCGGGTGCGGACGGAAAAAGGCGGCAAGGCCCTCTATACGCCAAAGCAGAAGCTCAGCGCTGACGCGACGTGGCGACCGCTGGCGGACGGGCCCATTGGGGTCAATCTCGGTGGCGTCTATGTCGGGTCGCGCTGGGCCAGCGAAACGATGAAGTTGGACGACTACGTACTCATGCACGCGACGCTGAGCTACGATTTCAGCAGCGCTTTGAGCGCTTACGTGCGGGTGGATAATCTACTCAACGAGAACTACACTGTCACTCCCGATTACAAGACTTACGGCCGCTGCTACTACGTGGGCGTAAACTACAGCTTCTGAATAATCACCGGATGGCAAGCCAGTCGGTGTGGAGTTCCATTGCCTCTTTGGTCCCAGTCAGCTTCGCCGACTGGGACCAAAGAGGCCGAGGTACACGAACATAGAGGGCGTTATACCCAGGGCGGCGCGCGCTTTCAGCGCGGCTTGCCCTGGGCTATCTTGTTTCGCCCCGTTGGGGCTTCTGCCGCTTTGCGGCGATGCATTACCACTGGGGGTGATGTATCCAGTGGAATTGTCGTGGGAGCAAAAAGCCCTGTAACATCGTTATACAAGAGTATTGGAACGTAATGAGCAAGCGAGATTTCAGTATATGTGCGTTATTGGCGTTGTGTGTGGCCCTGGTTTCGTCCTGCGGGCCAAAGCCAAAGGCGGCCATGCGTGACCAAGAGGCTGGCGCCAGTGCCAGTGCCAGTGCCAGTGCCAGAGCGGGCGTGGGCGCGGGCGTGGCTGATGCCAGCGTTGCCGGCGGGCGTTTTGCGTCGGCGCGGCGGATCGTGTCATTTGCGCCGTCCTTGACGGAGATGCTATTTGCGCTGGGGCTGGGCGAACGAGTGGTTGGGGTGTCGGAGTACTGCGTTTACCCGCCAGAGGCGAAGGCCTTGCCGAAGGTGGGCGGCTTCTTGAATCCGAATGTGGAGATGGTAGTGCGCCTGCGGGCGGACTGCGTGGTGCTATTTGCCAATCACGACAAAGTGGTCAAGCAGTTGGCCCAGCTGGGCATTCCCACGCTGGTAGTGCGTGGCGATACCCTTAGCGAAATCATGGCGACGTTCGCAGTATTGGGACGGGAATTCGAGTGCGAAGAACGCTCAGACGCCATACTGGCCGACATTGACGCGCGCATGACACGTATCCGCACGCGTTGTGCCGAGCGGCCGCCATTGCGGGTGCTGACGGTGATCTGGCGCGAACGCGGTGTGGGCACGCTGCGTGGCCTGCAGGCCGCAGCGAACGACGGCTATTACAGCGAGTTGCTGCGTCTGGCGGGCGCGCGGGCGTTGCCGCAGGGCACGGCGTCGAAGTACCCGAGTTTGTCCGTTGAGGGCATTCTTGAGCTCAATCCCGACGTGGTTTTTGAGTTGGTGAATGACATCACGGTGACGTCGGCGGCGGACCTGGCGCAGGTTCGGGCAGACTGGCAGGTCCTGCCGGAGTTGGCGGCAGTGAAGAACGAGCGCCTGTATATTATCACTGACGACTACGCGACCATACCCGGTCCGCGCTTCATCCTGTTGGCTGAGAAGCTCGCGCGGCATTTACATCCGGACATTGATTGGGACCGATGACAGCAAGCGACAGCATACTTGAGCTTGAGCACCTGCAGCTCAGCCTCGGCGGTGCTCACATCCTGCGGGATGTGAGCTTGACGATTCGTCGCGGCGAGTACTGCAGCCTGATCGGTCCCAATGGTGCCGGGAAGTCCACCTTGCTCAAATGCATCAACGGCATATACAGCCAGTGGCGCGGGCGCATTGTGATCGCTGGCGCGGACGCGCGGCACTGTTCTCGGCGGGCCATCGCCCGACAGGTCGGCTATGTGCCGCAGCACAGCGGCGTTCTGCCGGGCTACCGGGTGCGCGAGTTCTTGTTGATGAGCCGGTATGCTCAGCTGGACAGCTGGGGCGGCCCAGGCCAGAATGACCGCGAGGCGGTGGACCGGGCGATGCAACGCACGGGTATTCGCGCGCTGGCCAATCGCACCTTGCCGACGCTCAGCGGCGGCGAGGCCCAGAAGGTCTTTATCGCGGCGGCGCTGGTGCAGGCCACGCCGATTCTGCTGTTGGACGAACCGACGACCTTCTTGGACCCGCGTTTTCAGCACGAAGTCAACCAGCTGGTGGTGGAGTTGAATCGCCAGGAGGGCATCACGGTGCTGTCGGTGTCACATGATTTGAACAGCGCTATTCAGTACTCGGATCGCCTGCTAGCCATGAAGGACGGCGAACTGCGCCATAGTCTGGACCCGAATGCGGTCATGGATAGCTCGGCGCTGGCAGAGCTCTTCGATACGCGCTTCTGCGCGCTGGCACACCCGCGTAGCGGCAAGCCGCTGCTTATACCGGAATAGGGCGCGGGGTCTGCTTTTTTTCTCACGCGCAGGCGCAAAGGCGCAAAGAAGGCGTTTTCTATCCGCAGATTACGCAGATTCTCGCAGATTTAGCCGCGAAGGCGTTTTCTATCCGCAGATTACGCAGATTCGCGCAGATTTAGCCGCGAAGGCGTTTTCTATCCGCAGATTACGCAGATTCACGCAGATTTTGGCGCGAAGGCGTTTTCTATCCGCAGATTACGCAGATTCACGCAGATTTTGGTGGCGTGGCTTGCCGCTGCGCGGCAATTCAGGCCGCCGAGTATAAGGCACGAAGGAGGGGCGGGCGTCTAGTGCCGCGCTGCTTGCCACGCGGGAATTTTTGTCCCACGCGAAGGCGTGGTTGCCGTGCCTATCATGCCTGTTTGGCGGGGCGTTTGAGTCGTGCGGCTTCTTTTTCGCCGAAGCGTTGCCAGCGGGTGGTGATCTGGGTGACGACGCGTTGGTATTCCGTCTCGCGGCGTTTTTCGGTCCATGGCGTGGCCAGCAGGTAGGCATTGAGGAACGCGTTGGGCATGGCCAGGTCGTAGCACCCGGCCTGGAGGAGGAGATTGTAGCAGAATTGGGCGAGATTGCGGCGCTGGCAGAGAAATGGCGGTGGGCATGGCCAGAGCCGCGTGCGGTCGTTGTCCAGGTAGAAGAGCCTGTGGGTGGCGGTGTCGAGGCAGGCGTTGCGGGGGAGGAAGTCGCCGTGGACGAAATGGTCGGCGTGGAAGCGCTGGAGTTCGGCACCGCAGCGAGTGAGAATGTCTTCCCGGGCTGGGCCGGCTAGTGTTTGCAGCAGTTCTTCGACGGTCGGCTGGACGAGTTCGGCGCTGACGAAGAGTTCGTGCGGGTAGCCCCAGGGGCCGCGCCGGCAGCGTGCGCCGAGGACGGGCAGTGGGCAGAAGTGGCCCTTGCGGAGCATGGCCGAGCAGGTGAGGAAGATGCGCTGGCCACGCGAGGGCAGCACAGTCCAGCGGAGGTGGCTGAGCATCTCGCGATTTTTGATGACGCCGTCATTTTTTGCGCGCATGTATTTGGCATAGAGCGCACCGCGGTCGGTCTGGTGTCTGGTGATGGTTCGGCAGGGCAGATCCAGAATGATCTTGGCGCTGTGTTCCTGCAGCCAGGCGTCGATGTCCTGGAAAGCGGGCAGGTCCTGCCAGTCGGCGTGGACCCAGCCGTACCAGCCATGAGCGTGGAAAGGTGCCGGCGTTGGCATCGTGGAGCGGTCGGTGCTTGTCATGCGATGTACTTGGGGGGCTGTCAGACGTGGTCATGAATGATGCCGCAGGTAGGGCTGGACGGGGCAAGGCCACAATATAAGGTCGCGGGCGGGCGATGCGAATACGCCGGCTGTAAAGGCGTGATGGGGTAGCGGGGCAAGGCGCACAATGGTCCTGCGAGCAAATGGTGGTTCGCCGACCAAAGGTCTGTCGCCAGGACCAAAGATTTTTTTGACGGTCTCTTGTTATGTGCACCGATTTGATGTACAATCAAGACGTTGATGTGAGGGGTTGCGGTTTCCCAACCCAGTGACCGAGCGCGTAACCAAGCAACGGAGAACGACCATGAAGAAACGCCTGTTCACCCTGATTGAGCTTTTGGTTGTGATTGCCATCATCGCTATTTTAGCGGCCATGTTGCTGCCGGCTTTGGCGAAGGCGCGGGACAAGGCGCGGCAGATCAGCTGCACGAGCCAGCTGAAGCAGATTGGCTTGGCCATGGGCATGTACATGGATGAATTTGCACGCGCGCCTTATCAGCAGAATTCCGAGAATGGCAATCATCCGTCCGATACGCCCGGATCCCTGATCTACAAGCTCAAGGATTACGTCGGTGACAGTAAGATCTGGAAATGCCCGACGACCGTGCGGGTTGCCGGCGAGACTGCGACGTTGATTTTCAACAGCTACTTCTTCAACGGCGCGGTGTTTCAGACCGCCATCGCGCAGAGCGATGTGGCCTTTCCTTCCGAGATGGCCTTCGCCCGGGATTTTTCTGATCAGCGCAACTGCGCCTGCCAACGGCCAAATTGGAATGCCGCTGTAACCGGCGACATGCTTAGCTCAACCGGGTGGTATCAAATCTTGGTTGACGATAGCCGTTTTGACCGTCGGCACAACAACGGGGGCAATTTCCCGTACATGGACGGCCATGTCGGCTGGCTGGCGACTGCTGCGGTCAATTGCGGGACTTTTGGCTTGACGCCGACCACCAATCGCCTCAATACGGTAAATTCCACCATTCGTCGCTGATTGGGGTGCAGACGCACCGAGCTTAATCAGTCGCAGCCCCCGAGGCATATCTGCCCCGGGGGCTTTTTTTGTGCTGGGAATATGCGTCTGGATGGTCAACGGTGGACACGGTGGACACGGTGGACACGGTGGACACGGTGGACACGGTGGACACGGTGGACACGGTGGACACGGTGGACACGGTGGACACGGTGGACATGGTGGACATGGTGGACTGGGACGGGGTGATGGCTGGGGCGGACACATAGGTCCGCCCCTACGGGATTTGCCGGCCCACGCCGGCCATTGCCGGTGTGGTGCTACTGCGCGGCCATGCTGGTGACCGCGTCGAAGGGGCTTACTCAAAAACGGTCAGAATTGGCGAAAACGCGCGTGTTGTTTATTACAAAAATGTATAAAATGGTGCTGCGAGAGTTATAGCCAATGGCGTATATAACAACCGACGGTAAAGCAAGTTGTGTAATCTGGTTGTTATTGGCATGTCCTCTGCTAAAGGGGGTGTCGGCAGCGGCTGGAGGCGCCCCAGCGGCTGCGGGTATGAAGACGTGAACAAACAACACAGACGGGGACACCATGAAGCTGATCATTGCCTACATCAAGCCGGAGCGGTTGAATGCCGTAAAGCAGGAACTGTATGCCAGGGAAGTGTACAAGATGTCCGTGACCAACGCGCTTGGTTGCGGGCAGCAGAAGGGGTATGCCGAGTCGTATCGCGGCGTGATCTCGCAGGTGACGCTGCTGAAGAAAGTCCGGATATCCATTGCGGTAAACGATAATTTTGTCGACACCACGATTGAAGGCATCATCGCTGGTGCCCGGACGGGGAAGATCGGCGATGGCAAGATTTTCGTGTTGCCGTTGGAACAGTGTATTCGGATCCGGACGGGCGAGACCGGTTCGGACGCTATTGGCTGAAGCGCCCTATCGGGGTGAGAGACATCAGACTGACACCACATAGAGAAAAGACCTACGACTATGAGAACACATACGACACTGCTTGTATACTGCTCCCTTGCTTTACTCTTCATGATTGCGGTTGCGCGTGGCGCCGACGACGCGGCGTTGAACGCGGCGATTGACGCGGTGGGCGCTTCGCCCAGTACGCAGGCGAAAGCCGCACTGAATGCGGCGTCTGCGGCTTACCAGGCTGCTGCGGCGGCGGAACCGGCTGAGGAGGCACCTGGGGCCATTGCCATCACGGCGGCGGCGGACGAAGTAACCGATGTTGGCTTCAAGGTTGACAACTTATGGATCGCCATTGCCGGCATGCTGGTCTTCATGATGCATTTAGGCTTTGCGATGGTCGAGTCGGGGCTATGCCGGGCCAAGAACTGCGTGAACATCCTGTTCAAGAACACGTTGACGCCGGCGATAGGTTTTCTGACCTTTACCGCGCTGGGCTTCGGGCTGATGTATCCGGGTGATCACTGGTTGTTGGGCAAGGTCGTTGGCTTTTGCGGGATGGGTGCGGCGCCGCAGTTTAAGGACCTGACAGCGGCGTATGGCGCTTCCTACACCTACTGGACGGATTTGTTCTTCCAGGGGATGTTCGCCGCGACCTGTGCGACCATCGTATCCGGCGCGGTAGCGGAACGCATCAAGGTGAACGCCTATCTCATCTTCACCGTCTTGTACGCCATGATTGTGTATCCCATCATTGGCTCCTGGGGCTGGGGTGGCGGCTTCCTGGCGGATCTAGGCTTTCATGACTTTGCGGGTTCGACCTTTGTGCACAGCGTGGGCGGCTGGGGCGCGCTTGCTGGCGTGATGCTGTTGGGGTCGCGTTATGGCAAGTACACGCCGGACGGGGAAGCCCGGTTGATCATGGGGCACAACATGCCCATGGCGACGATTGGCGTGTTCCTGCTGTGGTTTGGCTGGTTCGGCTTCAACGGCGGTTCCGCGCTCAGCGCCGGTCCGGCGCAGCTGTCCTACGTGCTGATCACCACGATGCTAGCCGCGTCGGCTGGCCTGGTGGGCGCCATGCTGACCAGCTCGCTCCGGGATGGCAAGGCTGATTTGTCCATCACCCTCAACGGTTGTTTGGCTGGCCTGGTGGGCGTAACCGCTGGGGCGGATGTGGTGACCATCTGGTCGGCGATCATCATCGGCTTACTGGCTGGCGTGATCGTGGTTTTTGCGGTGTCGTTTTGGGACAAGCTGTTGCTGGACGATCCAGTGGGCGCGCTGTCGGTGCATTTGGTCTGCGGCGTGTTCGGCACCCTGGCGGTAGGAATTTTCCCGACCATCCCGCACACATCATTCGCCTTCCTGCCGCAGTTGCTTGGCGTGGTGGCGGCGGCGGCGCTGGCCTTCCCGGCGGCCCTGCTGATTTTCTTCGTCATGAAGAAGACCATGGGCTTGCGGGTGACGCATGACGAGGAACTGCTGGGGCTGGACCTGGCCGAGCATAACAACGAAGCCTATCCCGACTTCCAGAGTTTCCTGACCAAGTGACGCTGGACTTCGGCACCTAGCAGTGCAAAAAACAACCGGGCCCGCATTCGTGGTTGCGAATGCGGGCCCGGTTTTTGTCTGGCTGAGAATTATTAGTCAGCTCAGCAACACTTATTTAGTGTTTTTTTTCAGGACAGCCTTAATACCTTCAACGTATTTTTCGGGTCCGCCGGGCTGGTAACCGAGTTGGCCGAGGATCTTTTCATTGTGGTCAATAAGAAAAATGGTAGGAAAACCTTCTACTTTGAACTGTTCGGCGAGTTTGCGGTTTTGGGCTTTGATGGCGTCGGCCTGAGTGCTGCGGCGCGGGAAGTCGGCCTTGAAGAGAATGAGATTGTCTTTGGCGTAGGTTTTAAAGGCGTCTTTGGCGAAGACTTCTTCGTCCAGCTTGATGCACCAGCGGCACCAGTCGGAGCCGGTGAAGTCAACAAGAATGGGCTTGTTGGCTTCTTTGGCGGCCTTTTTGGCCGCCTCAAAATCCTGCGACCAGCTGTCGTCAGCGGCAAAGGCGGGCAGGGCAAACAGAGAGCAGAGAGCGACCAGGGCGAGGAATTTTTTCATGATGGACCTACTTTCGTTTTTAGTGAAACAACAATACTAGCATAAGAAGAAGAATATCTAAGGCTAACTACTTCTAAGACTAAGGGAATAACGTATAGTTCCGTCGTGTGGATTGTCAATGCGCTGGAGCTATTTGGTGCCGTGTTGGCCGGCGAATTTGGTGTTGGTTGGGTGCTGGTTCATGACAGCAGGAAGCGCAGATCGTCGTGGGTCAGGCGTTTTTCGATGCTGTCCGCTGCGTCTTTACCGAGGATGGCGTTGGCGAGGCGGCGTTTTTGCTCTTGGAGTTTGAGGACTTTTTCCTCGACGGTGTCGCGGGTGACGACGCGGTAGGCGAAGACGGGCAGGGTTTGGCCGATGCGGTAGGCGCGGTCGATGGCCTGGGCTTCGACGGCGGGATTCCACCAGGGGTCGAGGAGGAAGACATAGTCGGCGGCGGTGAGATTGAGGCCGACGCCGCCGGCCTTGAGACTGATAAGGAAGACCTGTTTGGCCGGGTCATTTTGGAAACTATTGACGAGTCCGGCGCGGTCTTTGGTCTGGCCGTCGAGGTAGCAGAAATCAATGTCGTTGCTGACGAGGCGGCGTTGCACGACGCGGAGGAAGCTGGTGAATTGCGAGAAGACGAGGGTTTTATGGCCGGCGTCAATGAGGGTAAGGAGGCGTTCTTCGACGAGGTCGAGTTTGGCTGAGCCCTCGTCGAGCCGTTTGTCATCCAGCAGCGCCGGGTGGCAGGCAGCCTGGCGGAGACGAAGGAGAGCGGCGAGGGCGTCGATGCTGCCGGTGGCGGCGCTGGTGGTTTTGGAGCTGTCCTTTTCGTCTTTGGCGAGGAGTGCCTGGCGGTAGAATTCCTTGAGTTCGTCGTATTCGCGGCGTTGTTGTTCGTCCATATCGCACCAGATGACCTGTTCGCTTTTTGGTGGCAGGTCTTTGGCGACCTGTTGCTTGGTGCGGCGGAGGATGAATGGCCTGACGCCCTGGCGCAGGCGTTGCAGGGCTTCGGGGGCGAGATTGCCGCCGGTGACGGTGGGGCCGCCGGGGAGTTTGGCGCCGACGAGGCCGGGGTTGAGGAAATCGAGTTGGCTGAAGAGCTCGCCGAGGTGATTTTCCATGGGCGTGCCGGTCATGACCAGCCGGTGGTTGGCTTTGATGACGCGGGCGGCGCGGGCGGTGGCGCTGTCGCGGTTTTTGATTGCCTGCGATTCGTCGAGGATGCAGTAGTCGAAGTGGACCTTGGCGAGTTTGATGGCGTCATTGCGGAGGGTGCCGTAGGTGGTGAGTACGAGATCGACGGCGGCGAAGGCGTCGGGACGGCATTGGCGGGTGGAACCGGCGTGGATGACCAGGCGCAGTTGCGGTGCGAAGCGCGCGGCTTCGGCCTGCCAGTTGAAGAGCAGAGATTTGGGCATGACGATCAGGGATGGCCGGTGCTCGTCGGGGCGGCAGCGGCGGCTTTCCAGCAGTGCCAGGACCTGGACGGTTTTGCCGAGGCCCATGTCGTCGGCCAGGCATGCGCCCAGGCCGTTGCGCTGCATGTGGAGGAGCCAGCGCAGGCCGTCAAGCTGGTAGGGCCGTAGTGTGGCCTGGAAGGACGGCGGCAGGACATTGTCGCCGGGCGGCGGCGGCGCGGTAATGGTGGCGACGCGTTGCCGGAAGCGCTCGTCGGCTTCGGCTTGGCGGTCCTGGAGCAGGGCGTCGACGATGGCGGCCTGTTCCTGGCGGAAGCGGAGCTTGTCGCTGACGGCTTCACCGATTTCGGTGAGGACGGTGAAATTTTCGAGCCATTCGAGGGGGAGGATGCCGTAGGTGCCGTCGTCGAGGCGGACGGCGTGTTTGCCTTCGCGTTTAGCTTTGAGCAGCGTTGGCAGTGGGACGGTCATGCCGTCGAAGTCGGTATCGGCCTTGAGATCGAACCAGTCCATGCCGGACGAGAGCTGGGGTGTTTTCGGGGTTGGTTTGCGGTAGGTCTTGCCTTCGGCCTGGACGAGCCAGTCTTCCATGACGAGGGCGCGGACGCAGTCATCGAGGGCCGTCGGGTTAAGTTTCCAGCCGAGTTCTTCCTTGGCGGCGTTGCGATTCCAGCGGAAGCCGAGCTGTTTGAGGCGATCTCGTGCTTGGTCTTCGGCCAGTTGGTCGCGGATGACGGTCGTGCCGGGCAGTCGGCCGGGGAGGCGGGTGGCGGCGTCTTGTTCATCACAGCGGGCGCCGTCGTAGTCGAAGGCTAGTTCGGCGTGGAGTTGTTCATGGCCGAGGTAGGTGAAGCGGGCGGTGCGCACGTAGAGCTGCGGGGTTGGGCGGATGCTGACGCGCTGGTGTCGGAGGGCTTCGGGCAACGCCGAGAGATCGAGATCGCTAGCCAGGGCGATCTGGTGGATTTTGGCGCGGGCGGCGTAGGCGTTGAGGGTGATGGCGCCGCGTTGGTGCAATTCCATGGCGAGCTGTGCGGCGCCGGCGAAGTCCACGGGTACGAACTCGTTTTGGCAGAGTGCGAAGCCGGCGGGGAGGAGCAGCTGGCAGTCGTTCAGGGCGATGCAGGTGTCGCTGAGCTGGATTTTGCCGGTGAATGTGAAGAGGCCATTGGCGGCGGGCTGGACCTCCAGGACGAAAGGCGCCGGGAGGGCATGAGCGGCTTGCGTCGGCACGATGCCGTGCAGTTTTGCGGGCTTTTCCTTACTTGACAGCCAGCGCGCGCGGCGGGTTTCTGCGAGCATGGGCAGGACGCTGTCCAGTAGTGGGTTGGGTACGGTAGATGCCTGCGGGGGCTGTTTGGGGCTGCCCGGTGCGGCGTGGCCGGCGCTGGCTTTGGCTGCCCAGAGCAGCCTGAGCAGGTCGCGGTCGCTGACTGTGGGCACGGCGGTTTCGCCTTCGGGCACGAAGGGCTGCGCTGGTGGCGGCGTGTCGCCCGGCGTGGCGTGTGGCCGCCACCAGGTTTCAATGACCAATCCCTGGCCGTCAGCCGGCTGTTGTTCCAGGCGGATGACGTAGAGGATATCGATGGGCGTGTCGTCATTGAGGACGAAATTGGGCATGGGTGGCACGGCAGCGGCGTGTGTGGCCGCGGGGACGTCGTAGACGACGCGGGGCTGGTTGGCATCGGCACCAGAAAGGGTGGATTTGCCGCTGCGGCGCGGACGGGGGTGGCCTTCAAACTCGTAGTGCTTTTCCCCTGCTGGTTTTTTGTCGTCTTTCGGGCTGTGGTTCGGTATGGGTATGGCCTTGTTGACATTGCGCTTCAGGGCCAGGGCGAGGTCGTGGTTGTCCTGTGCGCTGAGGAGTGCCGCCCAGAGATGTTGGCAGAGAACGCCCTGCTGAAAGTCAGCGCATTCGCATTGAGGCTGGAGGACGTTGCCTGCAAGTTGGAGGGAGCAGGTGACGGTGCCATGATCGTCCTCGCATTCACAACAGATGCGGTCGGCACCGCCCCAAAGTTGCCGGCAATGCGCCTGGGCGATGAGAACGTCACCGAGGTCGCGCTGGGCAGCAGCGAAGTTATGGGCGAATTTATCGACGATATCGGCGGGCGGCATGGCGTGGAGTGAGGCAGGGTTGATGGGGGACGGTTGGGAATGACTATCGCCGCGCAGATTGCGGCGGCGTGGTTAGGTGGCGCGAGGCAGGCTCAAGCTAACGCCGCCTGCCTGAAAAGCAAACGCGGCCGGCGAAGAAGGACAGTGTGGACAGTGTGGACAGTGTGGACAGTGTGGGCGGGCGGGGCATTGTGTCCATTGTGACTCTGGCATACGGGCTTACAAGCCGCTCGCTGCTCGCCGACGTTGGCGCTGGGCATGCGGGCGGTGTATGTTTTGCCTGCTGACGCGGTTGAGTAACGAGTATTAAGCAAGTGACAGGAGACGGCGATGACACGACTGATTGCGGTATTGGGGATGGTGCTGGCCTTGGCGGCGGTGCAGGCGCAAGGCATCCGCTGGGATTTTGCGGAAGGCATGGACGGCTGGCGGGTAGGTCGGCATGTGGAGGGTCTGCGGGTCGAGGACGGCGTGCTGAAGGGTCGTGTGAGCGGACATGATCCGCAGTTGATATCGCCGTTGTTTGCTCTCGCGCCGAATTATCGTCACGAGTTTGTGTGTCGGGTGAGAGTCAGTCGCGTCGCCGGCCAGGGCCAATTGTATTATACCGACACGACCGAGGGGCCCTACGACGGCTTTGACGCCAAGCGGGTGCGGGGATTTGTGCTGACTGATACTCCCGACTGGCAGATTGTGCGCCTGCGGCCGTTCTGGCAGGGTGAGAAGCGCATTCAGCAGATTCGTCTTGATCTGATGCATGGCAATGACTGCGCTGGTGTGGAGTTCGAGCTGGATTGGCTGGCTATTGAGGAAGTCGCCGAGGGTGATTTCAGCAACGACCGGCGTTGGGACTTCAAGGGCAATCGCCATGACGCCTGGACGGTGGGCGCGGCCGGCTGGTTAGTGTCGCCCTATCTGGCCATGACTGGCCGGTCGACATCCTGGGTGCTGGTGACCGTGCGTTCGGCGGCGCCGGCCTGGGCTGAACTGTCGTGGTTGTCACCCGCCAACAGTGGCAAGCCGGTGATCCCCTTTCTGGTGGTTGGCGACGACCGCGCGCATACCTACAGCATTCCATTGGGCACGCATCCCCAGTGGTCAGGCGAGGCACTGCAGTTGAGCGTTCAAGTCGTGCCTGAACATGAGGCGCCCTACGACCTGCAACGAGTCGAACTGGCGGCGAAGCCGCACGCCGAAGCGGATGTGCTGTGCCCATACTTCGGGCCGGCGGAGTATCCTAACCGGGTGGGCAAGCGCAACCGCATGCTGCTGCGCTTGGACAATATCGGCCACGCGCCGGCGTCGGGGATGCTGCACTTTCGCGTGCATGACGGGGCGGTGCATCGCCTGGAGAAGGACGGCGAGCCGTTGCTGAGCATGGCCTGCGTATTGCCGGCGGATTTCAGTGAGACCTACGAATTTGACGTGCTGTCGCAGACCGCCGGCGACGCTGTGGTTACGGTGGAATTCCAGGTCGGCGGTGAACTGCGGCAGCGCTGGACGGCGAAAGCCATGGCGGTCACGGCGGCGCCAGCAGCGCCGCCGCCGGGCTCTTACGTTCCGGAGCCCAAGCCCGCGCAGACGGACTATCTGATCGGCTCCTATTACTACCCGGGTTATGGCACGAATCGGCAGTGGCGTGAAATGGCCTTGTATGCGCCGTGGACCAAGCCCGTGCTGGGTTACTACGACGAAGGCAACCCGGAGTGCATCGACTGGCAGATCAAGTGGGCGACGGAGCACGGCGTTAATTTCTTTTTGGTGGACTGGTATTGGGAGGCCGGTCGGAATCACAACGAGCATTGGCTGGACGGCTTTGTGAAGGCGCGGCACAAGCAGCATTTCAAATGGGCGCTGATGTGGGCCAATCACAATCGCAAGGGCACACACAGCCGCGAAGACTGGATCGCGGTCACCGAGCGCTGGCTGGAAAAGTATATTCGCACGCCGGAGTACCTGACGCTGGACGGCAAGCCGGTGGTCTTCATGTGGAGCCCGCGGAATATCCGCGAGGATATGGGCGGGTCGGCGCCCTCGGCGGAGCTGCTGGCCTTGTCGGACCGCATGGCGCGGGACGCTGGGCTGCCCGGCATCGTGTTCTATGCCATGAACCAGGGCGGGCAAGCCCAGCTGGCGCAGGAGGGCTACGCCGGCTACACGACCTACCACTGGTTCGGTAATGCGCGGGAGACGTCGCGCAACAGCCGCTTCTTCGCCTACAAGGCTGTGGTCGATCAGGCGGCGGACAACTGGGACCGCACCGCCGCCGCCTGCGACGCGGCCGGACTGAAATTTTTGCCGGTGGCGGACACGGGCTGGGACGCGCGGCCGCGGCATGGCCTGAATACCTTCGTGATCTACGACCGCAGCGTGGCCGAGTTCACTCGGCACCTCAAGGACATGAAGACTTGGCTGGATCGCCGTGGCGAGAAGATGTTCGTACTTGGGCCGTGGAATGAATGGACTGAGGGCAGCTACATCGAGCCCTGTTCGGAGTTCGGTTTTGAGATGCTCCGGGCGATCCGCACGGTGTTTTGCACGGACGCCGGGGTGTCGGACGACCTTAGCCCGCAGGATATGGGGCTGGGCCCCTACGACTTCGAGTTGAACCTCGGCCAGATGCGTCAGGACAGCTGGGATTTTCGCGGTGGCCAGGAGCTCTTTGGCTGGGGCGCGCTGATGTACCTGGCTGATCTGCGGTTGACGCCGGCGGGGCTGGCGATGACCAGCGTCGGGCGGGACCCGGCGATTCGTTCCGGCGATGTGCGGCTGGATGCGCGAGCCTACACGGCCTTGGAAGTGACCATGGCCATCAAGCCGGCGCCGGGCGAGAAGGATTTTGCGGCGTTTTTCTGGGGGACTACCTTCATGCCGATCAACGGCGAAGCCAACGTGTCCTGCCCGCTGCATGCGGACGAGGGCATGCACCGTTATCGTTTTGACCTGGCACAGCACCCCAAATGGCAAGGCACGCTAAGGCGCCTGCGCTTTGATCCCATCCAGGCCGGCGACCGCACGATCACGATTGAAAGCATCAAGTTGGTACCCGTTGCCAAGCCTTGAAGCGGGTTCGCGGTAATAGGTAAGTAACCACCCCGGTGTTTTCCCCACCGGGGTGGTTACTCCTATGAAACCCGTTGCCTGGTTAGCCCCCCATATGGGCGGCGGCGGGCCGTGGGTTTCCTGCAAATTGTCCCCGGTGTTTTCCCCACCGGGGTGATTACTCCTATGAAACTTGCCGCCTCGTTAGCCTCCCATATGTGCGGCGGCGGGCCGTGGGTTTCCTGCAAATTGTCCCAGCGAAGCGCCGGGGTGTGCACTGACCGATTACGTCTCGCGGCCGTGGAGTGGGCGTCTCGCCCACTCCGACAAGACGGCTCATTAAACCGTCCTTGTCATCCACGCCGACCGTACCCGGCCCGTCTCCGCCGCCCGCACGAGCCGAGCGCACAGCGGCTGGATGCCGCTGCTACTCTGGGCCTGCTATGACTCCGCTGCCGCAAAGGTCGGCGGAAATCAAGGTCGAATGGTTGGGCGGCGACTGGCCGTGGGTTTCCTGCACATTGTCCCCGGTGTTTTCCCCACCGGGGTGTGCACTGACCGATTACGGTTTGCGTTGCCTCAGCCGTTGATTTCTGGCAGGTCATTGCTGCTGCCCGCCATTTGCGGACAGATCTGCCGGTAGTTGCACTGCCGGCAGTTGTACTCATTGGGTTGGCAGGGGAAGTCGTCTTCTTCGGCGATATTGTTTTCTGGGTCGCGCAGCTTCTGCTTCATGGCCTGGGCGCTGCTGAGGATCTGGTCTTTGACGCTGACCAGTAGGGCGGGCTCGACGGGGTAGGGGCTGGGGCGCCCACCGTCGAGGAGAAACACGCCTTTGAGCTGCAGGCGCTCCAGCGGCACGAGCCACTTTTCCATCGCGAAGAGCGCGTAGCAGCCCAGCTGCTGGCGGAGGGTGGCGCGGTTTTCGGTGCCGGTCTTCCAGTCGATGATATGGAGCTGGCCCTCATTGTCCGTGTAGGCGAAATCGATGGCGCACCAGACTTTGAGGTCGTTAACCATGAAGGTGTCAAGCGTATCAACGGGTTTCCAGTTGATATAGGGCGTGGCAAGGATGTCGCGCACGACGGGCGAGCTGACGAAGGAATCCAGGCAGGTGAAAATGCGCTCCTTGATCTTGTCGGTCGTTTCCCGAGGCAGGGATTTGCCGTCGCCGTAGTAGAGCTCGAAGAGATTGGTTTTCTTGGGGTACTGCAGCCAGGCTTTGGTGACGGCCTCCGTCCAGCCGTTGCGCAGTTTGAGCACGGCCTGGTTCTGGAGTTCCACTAAGTTGGGCATGGCGGCGCCGCGGGCGACGGCCTCCATGGTGTCCTTGATGATATCATGGACAATGCTTCCTGCCCACATGACCAGCGGCTTGACGTTTTTAAGGATGTAGAGCGTGCGGGTGCGTTCGGAAGCATCGGCCTCCCAGCCGCCCCAGGAGCCGTAGTAGGCGTAGTAGTATGCTCTCGGGCAGCTTTGGAAGAGCTGGGCGCGGGAGACCGACCAGCTCAGATCATTCGTCAATTTGCGCATTATGGGGCCTTTCTTTTTGCTCCAGGCGCCGCTGGCGGAAGAAGGCCTGGAGCATCTCCTGGGCTTCGTCCTTGAGGAGGCCGGCTTCGACGTCGACCTGGTGCAGCATTCCCGGGAAGGCGGTGATTGATAGGGCGCTGCCGGCGGCGCCCATGCGGGGGTCGGGGCAGGCGAAGACGAGTTTGCCGAGGCGGCAGTTGACCATGGCGCCGGCGCACATGGCGCAGGGCTCTTTGGTGACGTAGAGGACGCAGTCGTTGAGTCGCCAGTCGCCGATGCTGGATGCCGCCTGGGTGAGGGCGATCATTTCCGCGTGGGCAGTGCCGTCCTTGAGCAACTCGACTTGATTGTGCGCCCGGGCAATGATTTGTCCCTGGTGGACAACGATGGCGCCGACGGGCACTTCGCCGGCCTTTGCGGCCAAGTCGGCCTGGCGCAGTGCCTGGCGCATGAAGTATTCTGGGGTGAAAGCGAGCATCAGCGGCTGGTGATATTCATGGTGGCGGGTTTGGATAGCGCCGTCAGGAAGCGCTGGGCGCGGTCGGGCTGGGAGTCCAGGACGACGGCGGCTGCGGCGCGCAGCTCCTGCAGGCGGCAATCGTCTTCTGGCAGGGCGCCAGCGCGTTCGATGCGGTCAAAGGTGGCGGCGGCCTCCAGGAGGTGACTGCGCAGATCGTGGTAATACAGATCAACGAGTTCGCGGGCAGATTTGACCGGCTTGAGTGTTGGCATGGGGTATCTCCGGATGGCTGTCGTACAGGGCCTGCTGCTGCCGGGCAATATAAGTGGCGAAGGAGCCGTGGCCAAGCGCGCGATCACACGATGCGCGTTTGGGCGCTGGGGTATTGATACACTATCTCAGCGTTTGCCTTTGCGTGGCTTGGCGGCGTTGAGTTCGGTTTCGCGGTTGCTGATGACCTCGTAAATCTCTGTCGGGCTATCACAGCTGCGCAGATCAGCCAGGATGCTGGTGTTAAGGCAGAGCATGCAGATTTGGGTGAGTACTTGCAGGTGCAGCTGGTTTTCCTTGCAGCAGATGAGGAAGAACAGGTCGGTTTTGCTGTTGTCGGGTGCGGCGCCGAAGAAGATGGGGTTGTGGAGTCGGCCGACGCAGACGAAGGATGCCTCGAACATGTAGTTGTCCCGCTGCAACGGGTGGGGCAGGGCGACGCCGTTGTCGATGGCGGTGGTGCCGATTTGTTCGCGTTTGCGCAGTTCTTCGTAGAGATCGTCAGGATTGTAGAGCAAGCCGGTGTTGGTGGCCAGCCTAGTGAGATCGCGGAGGACTGCGGTTTGCGTCTTGCCCTTCATGGCGGAGTCGATGGCATCGGGCGAGCATAGCGGGGTGAGGATGAGTGGTCGGCAGGCGCTGGCGACTTGGCTGTCGCGGCGGGCTTCGTCGAGCGGTTTGACGACGGCTTCGTGAAGAATGCGTTCGGAGTACCAGGCATCGAGGTCTTCCTGCTCGAAGAGGAAGCGTTCGCCCTGGTGGTTGCTGGGAATCTCGGCGCGCAAAGCCATGGCTCGCAAGGTCTGCGGGTCAAGCTGCAAAAAAGCAGCGGCATCGTTCAGGTTGAGTTGTCGGTAGGGCATGGCGCAGTTCTGGTAAAAAAGCATGGCTGGGGGGGGAATGGAAGCATAAATGTAGTTCATGAACGCATTTTTGCCTGCGCGTACAGGCAGAACTGATAATGACGAGGTAACCGGTCAGTGTACACCCCGGCGCTTCGCTGGGACAATTTGCAGGAAACCCACGGCCAGTCGCCGCCCAGCCATCCGACCTTGATTTCCGCCGACCTTTGCGGCAGCGTGTTTCATAGGAGTGTACACCCCGGCGCTTCGCTGGGACAATTTGCAGGAAACCCACGGCCAGTCGCCACCCAGCCATTACACATAGGTGGCTAACCAGGCAGCGGATTTCATAGGAGCAATGCTCTTCACATAGCATGCGGCAATCGCCGGCCATGAGTTGATTGGTAACCATGCACAAGATCATTCGCCGAGGTTTTGAGCACCGAAGGTGCGCCCTAAGATAGCCCAGGGCAAGCGCCCGCAGGGCGCGTCGCCCTGGGTAAGGTGCCCCATCCCAAGAGAAGTGGGTAAGGTAGAGGTTATGAGCCTCTACCTCCCCGTTGTAGCGATGGGGTCATTTCCCCATATTTACCAGCGTGCCGGTCTGGCACTGGGCTACCCCTACTCAGGTTGCCACGTTTCGTGGGGCAACTCGTCGTGTTTCACCATACTCATCTTTGTACGTGCAGAACTGTTCCAGTGTCAAGAGCCCAAGTTTCTGGCTGAAGTACCTCACGCTGATCCGGCGGTTGTCGTCGTAGTTCTTTCTCTTCTTCTTCATGGCCCGTAGTCGCATGCGAATCCACGAGTCGAGTTTTTGGAAGAGCCACCGGCAGGTTGCGAAGGGTTGCGCGAAGTAGTTTGCCGTACCCCGTATGACTTGGTTGAGCGCATTGATCACGGTCTCGTCAAAGTTTCGCGAGCGTGTGGTTATTTCCCTGACCTTGTCTTGAAATTTGTTCCTTGACTTGTCGCGCATCAGGCGCGATCGTACGGACAGACGGAATCCGAGGAATTCGTATCCTTTGCCGTATGTCGTCAGCCTCGTCTTCTCCTCGCTCAGCTCTAGTCCGAGCTGGATCAGGCATTGCCTGACGACCTCAAGGGCTCCTTGCGTCTCGGCCTTCGTTTTTCCGAGCACGACGAAGTCATCGGCGTACCTGACATGCAGGTATCCGGCTTCGGCTAGTGCCCAGTCCATGTGATTGAGAACGATGTTCGCCAGCAGCGGTGAGATGACCCCGCCCTGTGGCGTGCCGATGGTTGTCGGCTTGAACACGCCGTCCTCCATGACTCCGGCTTTGAGGAACTTCTCCACAATGCCAAGAACGTTTCCATCGGCTACGCGCTGGCATACGGCGGCCATGATCACCTTGTGCGGCAGATTGTCAAAGAAGCCTTTGATGTCGGCGTCCAGCACGTGCTGGTAGCCTTGTTTGTGCAGCTCCAGAATCCGCTCGATGGCACTGTGACAGCCGCGCCCTTTTCGGAAGCCGTGGGATGCGTCGTGAAAAAGCGGTTCGAAGATGGGTTCAAGAAGCCTTCGCAGGACTTCCTGTGCCACCCGGTCACGCACGATTGGGATGCCCAGTGGGCGGGTTTTTGTGCTTCCCGGTTTTGGGATGTTGACGCGGCGCAGCGGCTTGGTCTGAAAGGTCCGGCCCTTGAGGTCGCGCATGAGCGCGTCCAGATTGGGGCTGAGGTTTGCTTCAAACATCTCCACGCTGACCTTGTCCACCCCTGCTGCTCCACGATTGCTTTTGACAGCCTTAAAAGCCTGCCTCATCAACTCGGGGGTTATGCGGCCGGTCAATGAGTGTGCTTTGATGATTTTTGGCATGGTTAGCCTTTCACGTCGATGTTGTCACGCAGTCGCCTCCGGCATGTTTTGGGACCGTCTCCTAGCGGTTGCGTTTCGTCAGCAAGAACCTGACTGGGCCTTTTGTGGCCCATTGCGCCTGTGCTAGCTTGTCTCGTGGTCTGCCTTCGGTTTCCACGTCGCTTTTCGGTTTTGTCTTTCATCGGGTGTTGCGTGTCCCCGACTACTCCGACTCTGCTGCCGTCTCCAAACCGGGGGCCGTTAGGCACGTTCCCCTGACCAATGCTTCAACCCGACCTTTCGCGTAGCGCTTATAGTGCTGGGTTTACCGCTCCTCTGCGGACACTGTGAGACTTTCACCGGTCATGTCTCGAAACCATTTTCCCTTGATGATAGCCCGTTGCATCCGGCAGGTTCTTCCGTGATAACCGCTGTGTCTACGGGAGAGAGACTCGGGGGAGTCCCAGTGCTTCGCTTAAGGGCGGTAGCTCGCACACGCAACCAGACCTAAATGCCATCCTCAAGAGTACCGTTGCCTGGCTCCTTCGTTACGACCCCTTCTTCGGGACGTCCCCGTGGGTGTCGCCCTAGCTGCGTACCTCATCACCTCGTTTGTGAGTTCGAGCAACGGTTTCTGTACGATCGCGGAATCGCACAGGTAGGTTTTGGCTGTTATTGCTGACCTCCTTCCTTTTGGCCTTACCGTTTTCAAAATGCTAGACTTAGTTTCGGACACTGCGGCTCACGCGCCCTGAAAGGGCGGCCTAAAAGACCTGCGACGAAGGGTCACAGCGCAAAATTGCCGCAGCAATCAATGAGTTCCATTGCCTCTTTGGCTCCAGTCAGCTTCGCCGACTGAAGCCAAAGAGGCTGAGGAACACGGACCAATATGGCGCGCTACCCAGGGCGGCGCGCGCCTTCGGCGCCGCTTGCCCTGGGCTATCTTAGGCCGCGCTTTCAGCGCTTCTGCCGCTTCGCGGCGGAAATGCACGACGAGAAAAGGCTGCTTGGTTGAAACAACAAGTGCCATGGATACAGTTAAATGCAGAGCATCGGTTTCATAGGAGTCATTGATATTGGCCGGTCTCAGAGGACGACTGGGACTATGGGGACGACTTGGCGACTGCGCGCACTGGGGCGAGGACTCACGGACTCATGAGGCATGATCCCATGGATTGGACCGTGAGGACTTTCTGGACCATGGGGAAGGACGCCTTGGACACCGGGGACCGGTTGTGGACTGCTTGGACGCCGTGGACTGACCGGCGGTGTCCATAGCGTCCATGGTGTCCAAAAAAACGCCCAGTGTCCCGCCAGTCAAGAGGCGGCACTGGCAGCCGGCTATTCTCAATCACCGACCGATTACGTTGATTATTCACTGACATGAAAAACGGTTTGCAGCAGCAGTGATGTGCGGGTATTATTGCAGGGAGCGGTGCGGATGTGCCGCCGGAGACCGTGAATCACTTTCTGGAGACTATGCCCAATGGAAGCACCTGCGCGTGACGCTGGCAAAGCGAACATCATTCTGATGAATTGCGACGATTTGGGCTATGGCGACTTGGCCTGCTATGGCTCGCCTTGCAACAGCACGCCGCATCTTGATCGGTTGGCGGCCGAGGGGATGCGTTTCACGGATTTCTACATGGCGTCGCCGGTGTGTTCGCCGTCGCGCGGGGCGATGCTCACGGGCTGTTATCCACCCCGAATTGGTTTTGGATCGTTTGATGGCCGCGGGGTGCTGTTTCCCGGCGATCCCATTGGGCTGAATCCCAGCGAGATCACCATCGCAGCGCTGTTGCGCGATGCGGGGTATGCGACGAAGATCGTCGGTAAATGGCATTGCGGCGATCAGCCGGAATTTCTGCCGACGCGGCATGGATTTGACAGCTATTATGGGCTGCCCTATAGCAATGACATGGGCCGTCAAAAGGAGGATGACAAATGGCCGCCCCTGCCTTTGTTGCGGGATGAAGAGGTCATGCAGGAACAGCCGGATCAGTCTGGGTTGACGGAGCGCTACGTGGAAGAGTCGTTGCGTTTCATTCGCGAGCAGCGGCAGCGGCCCTTTTTCCTTTATTTGGCGCACATGCATGTCCATTTGCCCATTTACGCGCCGGCGCGGTTTTTGCGCGAATCGCGCAATGGCGCTTACGGTGCGGCAGTGGCCTGCATTGACTGGGCGGCGGGCGTGATCATGGCAGAACTGCGGCGCTTGGGCCTGGAGGATAACACCATGGTGATCTTCACCAGCGATAATGGCTCGCGTTGCCGCGGCGAAGGCGGCAGCAATGGCGTGCTGCGCGGGATCAAGACGACCACCTGGGAAGGGGGCCAGCGCGTGCCATGCATAATACGCTGGCCGGGGCACATACCCGCCGGCAACACCTGCACGGGCCTGGCTACCGCGATGGATTTCTACCCGACGCTGGCCGCCATTGCCGGCTGTGCCGTGCCGACGGACAGGATCATCGATGGCCGGGACATCACGCCGTTGATGCTTTCCGGAGGGGCTGCCGCGTCGCCACGCGAGGCGTTTTTCTACTACAACCGCAATGACCTGGAAGCCGTCCGTGACGGCCGCTGGAAACTCCACGTGCGCAAAAGTCGCCAGGCCATCGCGGAACTCTATGATTTGCGCAACGATCCCGGTGAGAATCGTAATGTCCATGCCGACGAGCCGGCGGTGGTGGCGCGGCTCACCGCGTTGCTTGAACGTTGCCGTGAAGACCTCGGCGACGAGGCGTTGGGCATCGCCGGCCAGAATGTCCGCCCGGCCGGCCGCGTGGCCTCCCCACGGACACTGACGCAGTACCGGCCGGATCACCCGTACATGATCGCGACCTACGACCTGCAGGAACGGGGATAGGCCAGCGATGTCTGCGCGCGTTGTCGACTATATAGAAAAAAAACTTGGCAACTTACTTATCTTTATTTGACACCATGGCTTTGTTTGATAACATAAGCCCGGAACCTGAATGCTCTGCGCGGAAGGCAATACGATAGGGAAGCGGGATGACAGAGTGTCCCGGTATTTGTTCCTATTTGACATATTTGTCAGTTCGCAATTGGACAAAACTGATCATCCGTGTATATAATAGGACAAGCAGCCAATGAGCCGGGCAAAACGTTTTTTCTGAGTTGGGGATATGGAACCGGCATGAGCGGGGGCTAGTCAGAGGATACAGAAAGAACATGGATAAGCAAACGCACAGGACTAGCCGGCGGGCACCGCCGCGGCGGGAGTACTGCAAAGGAGAAACCATGAGTAATGATAATGATAGCCGAGTATACAGCAACCGCCATCTCTGGGCTTTGCCCAACACCAAGAAAAAGACTGCCACGATTGGCATTTCGGATTTTTTGGCGGAAGAGCTCGGTGAGATTGCCAGCATTGACATGCCGTTGGTCGGTGACGAGTTGGACATGGAGTCCTTCTGCCTGCATCTGCACCTTTCCGGCCGTATTCACCACCTGCGCTCGCCGTTGAGTGGTCGCGTGCTGGAGATCAATGATGACGTGCAGGACAACAGCAACCTGATTCACCTCGACCCCTACAAGCACTGGCTGTACAAGATGGAATATGACGATACCGAGGAGTTGGACCTGCTGATGAGTTCCGCTCAGTATGCCCGTTTCGTGGATCAGCTATGACCCCATTCAGTCCCGCTGAAGGCCGGCTGTATGCACTGGCCGGACGACTCAATGCAATGGCGCTTGCCATTGCATTGTCTCTTTTTGTGTTCAGCGGGCCGGTTTTTCAGAGTCGCCAGTGGCCCTTGCTGCGCTATGGCCAGGTCATGCCGGTGGCGCTGCTGACGTTGTGCCTGCTGGCGCCGACGCCGGCGGCGTTGCCGCTGATTGGCTGGCGCTTGCGTGCGGCGTGTCTGACAGTGCTGGGCCTGTCGCCTTTTCTGACCTGGTTTTTGCGCAGCGACGGCCAGACCTATTTTGCGTTCTGCACCCTGTTGCTGACGGGCGCGGCGCTGTGGTTGCTGCTGGAGATCAGCCTGTGGTTGCGCAGGCTTGCGGCAGATGCGGGCAATATCCTGCTGCGGAAACTGTCGCAGAACAGCGTGACGCTGGTGTTGTTCGGGGCGATCATTCCCGTATCCGCCATTCATTTGGCTTTCCTGGTGCTGCTGGGTGGCGACGAAAATGGCTGGTCGGCGTTGGATCTGCAGGTTGTCTGGGCGACTTCGCCGGCGCACATCGGCCTGCTCTTGCGGGTGCTATTTTACTGGATATCCTTTCATGTCGGCGCGGTATGTCTCTTTGCCGGTCTTTACGGCCAGCGGCAGATACATCGGCGACTGTTTGACAAGCTGGCTGAGGACAATAAGGAGCACGACGAATGAGTACGACGCTGATGGTTGCTTTGGATGTGGATAGCTTGGCCGAGGCCTTTGCGGTGGTCGACCGCCTGGGTGCTGAGGTCAGCTGGTACAAGGTGGGCAAGCAGCTTTTCACCCGTCTGGGCCCCGCCGTGGTGCAGGGGCTCAAGGACCGCGGTAAAAAGGTGTTTTTGGACATGAAGTACCACGACATCCCCAACACCGTCGGTCAGGCCGTGCGTTCGGCGGCGGCCATCGGCGCGGACCTCTGCAATGTGCACGCGTCTGGCGGGCCGGCCATGCTCCGGGCGGCCGCGGAAGCGGGGCATGAAACGGGCCTGACCGTGGTGGCGGTGACGGTGCTGACCAGCATGGACGCCGCCGAGCTGTCCGCCGTGGGCATCGCCGTGACGCCTGCCGAGCAGGTGCTGCGTTTGGCCACGTTGACGCGCGACTGCGGGTTGCCCGGCGTGGTCTGTTCCGCGCAGGAGATCGGGCTGATTCGCGAAGCTTGTGGCAGCGACTTCCTGCTGGTAGTGCCGGGCATTCGGCCGGCCGGTGCCGGCAAGGGCGACCAGAAACGGGTGATGACGCCCAGCGAAGCGGCGCAGGCCGGCGCGCAGTACATCGTCGTGGGCCGGCCCATCCTGGCCGCCGATGACCCAGCCGCCGCCGCGCGCGCCATCAACGCCGAACTGCGAGGGTGAAGGCCCCGTGCACGAGCGGCTCGGCGCTTGGCCTGGATCATGCGTGGGTGTGTGGACAAGCAGTCACGTCCCCGGCAGGGGCCTCGCGACTGTGGGCCGGCGTGAGCGCGTGAGTCCGTGATGTCTTCCACGAATTCGTGTTCTGGCGGTGATGGCCTAGTCACTGGGCAATATGGTGGAGGAGTTCGGTAAAGTTGAGTGACAACAAAATCAAACTTCAGGTTATGGATGCCATCTGTGCCGCGAATGGGCCTTCATCGAAAAAAGCCATTCGCGAGGCCACTGGTCTGGCCTGGAATACCGTTGGGCGCATCGTTGATCGGCTTGTTGACAATCGTATACTGCTTGAGGAGCGCGACGCCCCGTCTCAACCCGGCCGGCCGATCACCAACCTGGAACTAAATCCTGATAACCAACTGCTAGTAGGTATAGCGCTGGGCGGCAAGTGGTGGCGTATAGTCCTGTGCAGCTATTGCTTTGATACGGTATTCGAAAGAAAAATTGCGACTCCGCAGTGGGGGGGGCCGCTTCCTTTTCTTCATGGCATACGAGATTTCATCCTTTCTTCTCTGTTGCAGGCCGGATATTCACTGGATCGGGTTTTTTGTATTGGCATCGCTAGCTCGGGTACAATTGATCCGGAGAATGGCGTGCTGGTGTCAGCATTGAATATGGGTATGGAGGTCGGCGTTCATCTGCCGTTGCGGCAGGACTTGGAAGCGTTGCTGCACAAGCCGGTGTTGGTTTCAAGTTCAACGGTAGCGACTGCGTGGGCGGAGTATAAATTCGGCTCTTGCGCCGGCATTCGCAACTTGCTAACGGTTGGAATCAGCATCGGTATAGGTGCCGGCGTGATCATTGACGGCAAGGCGCTGGTCGGCAGTCCGGACCGCCCGGTGGGCACTCTCGGGCACTTGTTTATCCCCGGCAATTCCCGTCTCTGCGTCTGCGGGCGAAAAGGATGCCTGGAGGCATTTGCCGGAGGACGATCTTTGGTGGACGTGGCGCAGGAACGCTACCCCGATGCGGGCTGGAAAAGCGCAGAAGAAATCGACCGCGCCGCCGCCACCGGTGATGCCCGAGCAAAAAATATCCTCGGCCGCGCCGCCAGGCTTGATGCCGCCTGTATTGCGTTTCTGGTTCAGATATACCGTCCCGAAGCTATTATTTTTACTGGCGGACAATGCGTGGTACGGGCTTTCTTCTACACCACTCTATGCGAAAAATTACGCAAGGGTTTACCTGGCGATATTGCCGAACACCTGAAAGTGTCCATCTCGGCAATAAAGGAATACGGCAACGCCATCGGTGCCGCGCGTCTCGCCTTCGAACAATTCTTCTGAGCGCAGCGCCGCCGTCCCGGCGGCATGGTGTTTTTTCTATCCGCAGATTCCGCAGATTGGCGCAGATTTTTTTGTAGGGTGGGGGTGCTTGGAAGTCCAAGGCGTCCTTGGGAGTCCAGGCGGGACGGCGGCAAGGTGTTTTTTTCTATCCGCAGATTCCGCAGATTGGCGCAGATTTTTCTGTAAAATGCAAAATCTTATGATAGAAAGAAAGACTTGACACAGTGGTTCTGAAGCCTTTGTCTGCGCCGTAGGCGCTTAACCATGCTTTAGTCTGGGGTTAAGCATGGTAGTGCCCCTTCGGGGCAAATTCATGCACAAATGTTTGACAAGCAGGTTAAGGTCGGCGGAAATCAAGGTCGAATGGCTGGGCGGCGACTGGCCGTGGGTTTCCTGCAAATTGTCCCCGGGGGTTTCCCCACCGTGGTGGTTACTGACCGATTACAGTGTCCATGTAAGCGGTCAGCCATTGATAATGTCGGCACGTCTGCCTTACTCTGGAGCGGTGAGACGTAACGTGTTAAGCCAATGTAGCGCCCTCCAGGCGCAATTTTAGGTTGTTGTTACACCCCTGGTTGCGGCGCCCTCCGGGCGCCTCACCAGGGGTTATGCATGGTCCGGCCCTCCGGGCCGAACTTGGCCGATCAGATGGCTAGCTGTGTCCGGTTCGGGCTGAAAACCACCATTATTCAATATCCATGTTTTTGCGCCGTAGGCGCTTAACCATGCTTAACCCCAGGCTTTAGCCTGGGGACGCAGCCTGCCAACAGGCAGTGCCTCGTAGAGGCACCACAGTTTTGGTTATCAGTGGCTGACCGATTGCGTGTCCATTTGTCCGGAATTTGACTCCCCCTTGACTTGCACGACATGGCGCGCTATAATTAAAACATCGGTATTTTAATTAATATGAACCGACATATGAATGGTGCGACATGCGGTATAGGGAGTTTACAGCGGACGTCGTGGTAGTTGGAGCTGGCATAGCTGGTTTACGGTCTGCGCTAGCGGCCTCTGGGCGTGGCGTGTCGGTGTTGATGGTCAGCAAGGGCGCTGCTGCTTCGCCGGCGGTTATTGGTTTTAACGCGCCAGTGGGAGCAGGTGACAGCGGCGATTTGTTTTATCGTGACACGAGTGCTGGTGGTGGTGGGCTCAATGACCGCGAGTTGGCCAAGCTCTTAACTGGGCAAGCGGTGGGCGTGTTGCGGGAGTTTGAGGCCTTGGGGTTCAGCTTTGATCGTGAGGGTGCTGCCTACGATGTACTTCAGCCTCTGGGCAGCAGTTGTCCTCGCCTGGTTCATCAGTCCAATCACACGGGGTCGGCGACCATGGCCATGATGCGTGAGGAGCTATTGCGCCGGCAGGTCAAAGAATGTTCTGGGGTAACGGCGTTGGACTTGTTGCGCGATCGGCATCGTGTCTGCGGGCTGTTGGCGGCAGATCCGCTTCGGGATGAGATATGGGTTATTAGCGCTGGCGCGGTGGTGTTGGCCAATGGTGGCGGCAGTGGTATTTATGCCGACAGCACCTATCCGGACGGGATTGCCGGCGATGGCTATGGCATGGCGTATCGCGCTGGCGCGTCGTTGCTTGACATGGAATTTGTGCAGTTTGAGCCCTGTCGCTGCATTTGGCCACGCAAGCTGGGCATTTCCACCACGTTGCTGGCCAGAGGGGGGGAACTGCGCAACCGCCTGGGTGAACGATTTATATGCAAGCGCTATCCTGGTGGCGAAGGCACGGTAGCCAAAGATATGTTGGCCCGGCTGATCGCTCTGGAAATAAAAGCGGGTCATGTGAGTGAGCACGGCGGGGTGTATCTGGATTTGCGCATGCTGCCGGAAAAAGTGCTCAAGCGAGACCATTCCATGTATTACGAGCGCTTTTTGCGCGCCGGGATTGATCTGACGACGGAACGGATTGAAGTTGCGCCGGCCGCTCACACCTTCATGGGCGGGGTCAAGATCGACGCTGGTTGTGGCTGTGGGGTGCCGGGGCTTTTTGCCGCCGGCGAAGTGACTGGGGGTATTCACGGTGCCAACCGCCTGGGCGGCAATGCGGGCACGGAAATATATGTGTTCGGTAAAATTGCCGGGGACAGCGCTGCAGAGTATGTCCACCGGCATGGCCAAGTGTCCATTTCAGATCAGGAACGAAGGATGATAGACGAGCGCGTTGGCCATCTCCATGGCCGCGATGCGTCCGTTGTCATTCAGAACGCCAAAACGCTCATCAAAAACACCATGGGGACGTATGCCGGCGCAGTCAGGTGTGCGGATGGACTGGCGCGGGCAGGGCGGATTATTCAAGAACTAGCTACTGAATTCAAGAACTACCAAGCCGCCAGCGTGCAGGAATTGACTCAGTTCACTGAACTGAAAAACATGATGTTGACTGCGGAACTCGTGGTTGCGGCGGCACATCGGCGCCAGGAGAGCCGGGGCGTGCATTTTCGCGAGGATTTTCCAGAACGCGATGACCGGCACTGGTGCAAAAGCATCGCAATCACCCCGGGGGCTGCCAGCTATGAATTGACAACCGTTGCCCGCAATGGGGAGATTTGCGCTGAAGGACGTCGTGCCGAAAAAAGTCGCAGGGAGAAATTCTGATTATGATCTGTAATTATGTGAAGACGAACGACTATCGCGATTCGGTGTTTTTGATGGGCCTGGGCCGCCGACTTGGCCAGGTCCCTGGCTTGGAGCGGGTGGCGGTGCTGATGGCGACGCCGATGAACCTATCGTTGCTGGACGATATGGGTGTACTGGGGCCAGCGGGCAAAGCGGCCGGACCGAATGACCTGATCATAGCGATGTCGGTGACGGATGAAGAAACGGGCAAGAAAGTCAAAGCGCGACTGGACGCGCTGCTCAACGAGAAGAAGCCGCAGCAAAAGGGCTCGGGGGCCTGTCGCGATATCGCATCGGCTCTGCGACAGTTGCCGGGCGCCGACTTGGTGGTGATTTCCTTGCCTGGCGAATTTGCGGTTGTCGAGGCGGAAAAGGCGTTGAATGCAGGGCTTAACGTCTTCATGTTCAGCGACAACGTCGCTATTGAAGATGAGCGTAAGCTCAAACAGATGGCGCGTGACAAGAATTTGTTGATGATGGGGCCAGGCTGCGGCTTATCGTTCCTCAACGGCAACGCCATTGGTTTATGCAGCAAAGTCCGGCGCGGTCCGATCGGCTTGGCGGCGGCTTCCGGGAGCGGATTACAGGAAACCATGGTGTTGATCGACCGCTTCGGTTCCGGCGTGTCCCAGGCAATCGGCGTGGGCGGGCGAGATCTGGGTGACGAGATTGGCGGCATTACCATGCTGCAGGCGATTGATATTCTTGAGGCTGATGCTGACACCAAGGTCATCGTGGTAATCTCCAAACCGCCGGGTAAAAACACCGAGCGCAAGATCATGGATCGGCTAAGGACCTGTTCCAAGCCGGTCATGGTGAATTTCATCAACGGTGACAAGGAGGCGATAGTCCAGGCGGGAGCAGTAGCGACCGAGACCTTTGCCGAAACTGCCTTGGCGGCAATTTCGCGGCTTGCGCTTCCGGTAGCCACCAAGACAGTTGACATAACGGCAGTCGAACTCAGCGCCATTGCGGCGAGGGAAGTGGGACGATATGCTCCCGAGCAGCGTTACCTGCGCGGGATATACTGCGGTGGGACCCTGGCGGAAGAGGCCATGCTGATTATGCGTCGGAGCATTGGGGAAATTTATGCCAACGCCCCACTCAGTCCAGACATGCTGCTGGCCAATCCTCAGATCAGCCGTGAGCACTGCGTCATCGATATTGGCGCTGAAGAATTTACGCGGGGCAAGCCCCACGCGGCGATTGATCCGTCGCCGCGACTGGACCGCTTCCGTACTGAAGCCGCCGACCCAGCCGTCGCCCTGATCCTGATGGATTTTCTGTTGGGTTACGGCTGCAATCCTGATCCCGCCGGCATGATGGCGGAAACAATTGCCGAAGCCATTGCCACCGCTGAACGGGCTGGACGGCATCTTAGCGTCGTGGCCTCAATTTGCGGCTCGGAATTGGACCCGCAGGGGTTTTCAGCACAAAAGGCAAAACTGAGTGCGGCCGGAGTGATGGTCATGCCCAGCAACTCCGCCGCCGCCAGGTTGGCGGCCGCGATCATTGCCATGAAAAACGGCGTTGCCGGAGGGAGAAAATGACTACAGCCTTACCGATTCGTTCGCCGCTCAAGGTCATATGCATCGGCGCTGAGGTTTTTGCCGACGCGTTGCGGGAACAGGCCATTGAAACCATCCAGCTGCAATGGTCGCCGCCGGCGGAAAGCGTCCGCAACTTTCAGCGGCAGCTCTGCGAGCTGCGCGCGAGTCCATTGGCGGGCAAGATTGCCGCCGCCAACGCGAAAGTCATTGAGTCACTGCTGAATGCCGATCCCTGCTGGGTTGATATGAAACCGGCGATTGACGTCGTTCCCGGGTTAACGCCGAACATGATCTTGAAATCCGGCCCGCCCTTGCCCTGGGAGCAACTCTGTCCGACTCAGCGCATGGGGATCTGCAACGGGGTTATATACGAAGGCCTGGCGACCTGCGAGGCTGAAGCGGAGGCGCTCGTGCGCTCGGGCAAGATTGAATATCATGCCGCCAACGACTTTGCGGTCGTGGGGCCGGGTGCCGGCATTGTGACGCCGTCGATGATCGTCAATGTGGTTGAAGACCGGCACAGCGGCAAGCGCGGTTACTGTGCTCCGTTTGAAGGTCCGAACAAAGGCGGTCTCAGTGGCTGGGGCATATACAATGCCGATATCAAAAAGCATCTCGATCTGCTCCGTGACGTGGTCGGGCCGATCTTTGCCAAAATGCTTAAACGCATTGAGGGCATTCCCATGAAGGCGATTATTACCCGGGGGGGTGAGATGGGCGACGAGACCCATTCGCGTCAGGAAGCCGAGAGTCTGATCCTGATCAACAAGCTGTTTTTCCTGCTGTTTGCGGAACCGGCTATTCCGGCGGACACCTTACGCTGCTGTGTTGATTTTCTGGACAAGACGCCGCGCTTTTTCCATCCGCTGGGGATGGCATCGGCCATGGCGACCCTGCAGGCAATGAAGCACGTGGAGTATTCAACCGTGGTTACGGCGCAGGTCGGCAACGGCGTGGAATACGGCATCAAGGTCAGTTCCATGGGCGATCAGTGGTTCACGGCGCCATCACCGCAGTTGAAAGGCATGTTTCTGTCTTCGGACACCAGGCAGGAGGACGTCCTGCCATGGATCGGTGACAGTTGTATCCTTGAAGCCATTGGCCTGGGCGGCTTCGCGGCAGCGGCGTCACCGGCGGTGGCGCGGCTAACCGGTGGAACCTTCGCTGACGCCATCGCGCAATCTCGGGAAATGGCGGACATCTGTCTTTGTGAAAACCGCAATTTTCTGTTGCCGGCTTTGGATTATGCCGGTAGTCCGGCGGGAATTGACATGTTGAAAGTACTGGCTACTGGCATTCAGCCGGTGCTGCATGGCGGGATGATTTCCAAAACCGGCAAACGCATGGGGGCCGGCATGACCCGCGTGCCGCTGGAATGTTTTGCGCAGGCCTTTACGGCGTTTGCCGCGAAATATCGCGAAGGAATACCAGGTTGACCGCTATGGGCACGGAAAGCAAACTGGTGGTCGCTGCCGGCAGTCAGGCGATATGCTTTTACTGCCTCAGGAGCAACATAGTGACACTCACAGGAGACCATATAGACCATGGACGCTGAACTGAAAAATCAGGTAGCGGTCATTACCGGTGCTTCGCAAGGCATCGGCCAGGCTTGTGCCGTGGCCTTTGCGCATGCGGGAGCGGATGTCGCTTTTACCTACGGGCAGAACCATGAAGCGGCCGAACACACCGCCGCGCTGGTGCGCGACGCCGGGCCCAAGGTATTCTTCGCGGCAGCTGACGCCGCCGACCCCGTGGCGACAGAGGCGTTTATGCGCGACGTGATGGATACCTTCGGACAAGTCGATATTCTCGTCAATAATGTCGGCGGCGCCGATGCCACGCCTAATACCGGCTTCGCCGATATGCCAATGGATTACTGGCATCGGCAGTTCGCAAAAAATTTTTTCAGTGCGGTTTCCTACAGTCGTTTGGCGTTGCGGTCGATGGTTCCGCGTCGATGTGGCAGCATCATCAACATTGGCTCCGTGCATACCAGCCGGGTGATCAATTTGGATGTCATGCCCTATGCCTGCGCCAAGCAGGCGTTGAATCATCTGACTCGCTGCCTGGCGGTGGAAATGGCGCCTCACGCTATTCGGGTCAACTGTATTGCGCCGGGGCTGATTAAGACCGCGCTGACCGAAAATCGCTATAATCAGGATTGGTGGGACAAGGTCTTCGCAAAAATCCCGATGGCCAGGGCGGGTTCGGCCGCTGAAGTTGCCGAATTAGCGCTGTTTTTGGCTTCGGCCAGGTCCAGTTACATCACCGGGCAGATTATCGGTATTGACGGTGGTAGGACGCTGCAGTAACCCAAAGGGACTGATGAAAATGGAAATTTGTCCCGGCATTCATGTGTTGAAATACCCCTGTGGCACCGCGTGGACTGGCATGGTGTTGATTGTGCGCCGACGTGTTGTCTTGATTGACACGGCATTTGCGCCGGCGATTGATTCGCTGCTGTATCCGTACCTGGAAACGTTGGGGCTGATAGCGGCTGACATTGATGTGATCATCAACACCCATGTCCATGGCGATCATATTGGTGGCAATGCGCGGCTGCAAGCCGAAACCGGCGCCGAGCTCGCGGTTCATGAGCTCGGGGCGGCAAAGCTGCGCGATCCCTATTTGCATCTGAACAGGATTCGCAGTCGCTTCTCGCCGCTGGTTCCTTTTCAGGAGGTCCCGGCGGGACTGGCGCCCGTGATAGCGGATCGGGTCCTGCATGACGGCGACCGCATCGATCTGGGCGATTCCGAATTGCGGATCATCCATACGCCGGGGCACGACAGCGATTCGCTCTGCATATGTGAGCCGCAATCGGGATGTCTGTTCAGTGGCGATACATTACAGGGACAAGGCACGCTCAGTGCCGGGCTGGCTTTCTATCAGGATTTACCCGCGTATCGGCACAGCCTGCAAAAGATTGCCGCCATGTCAGGCCGGATTAACTGCCTTATTGCCGGGCATCCTTTTTCTCCCACCGATGGCATCATGCGCGGCGAGCAGGTGACTGAGTTCCTGGCGGCCTGTCGCGAGACGACCGATCGCTATGATCATGAGCTAAGGAGACTGCTGCAAGCGCACCACGACTGCAACGACCTCAAATACTTTACCGATGAGCTGCTGGCCAGTGCCGGTCTGACGGCCAAACCGACGGTTCCCGTGCTGGCTTTCCACACCGTTGCGGAACATCTCAAAGACATCCAGGGAACTCAGTCGCTATGAAAATGACCCTACAGGGAATTATCTGTGCCTTGATTACTCCGCTCACTGAGCAGGAGAAGATTGATCTGCGCGGCGTTGACCAGCTGCTTGAACGGGTTATTGGCGGCGGGATCAATACTCTGCTGGCGCTTGGATCAACGGGCGAACAGGCGATGTTGCGTGATGCTGAAAAGCAACGTTTGCTGCAAGCAGTCAAAAGCGCGCTTCCGGCTGGCGTTGCGCTGATTGTCGGGACGGGTGACACCGGGACGGAGCGGGCAATCGACAACGCCAAGATGGCTCAGGACGCCGGCGCGGATGCAGTCATCGTCACCCCGCCGAGTTATTATCCTTTTGCCGACGGGTCATTGCAGGAGTACTACGAGCGCATCGCTGAGGCGATAGCTCTCCCCGTTATTCTTTACAATATCAGCCGCTTTACTGGGAATAAGCTGTCGCCAGAACTGGTAACCAAGCTCAGCGCTGATCAGCGGATCATTGGTATCAAAGACAGTGATCGCGATATGGACTATTTCCGTCAGCTCCTTAAGCTCACCCAGGCGCACAAGCATTTTGCGGTCATTCAGGGCAGCGACCGTTTGTTGGTGGAAAGTTTTGTCGCCGGGTCGCCGGCCGGGGTTTCTGTCACCGCCAATATCTATCCGGAACTCACGGTGAGTTTATATGAACAGTGTCGGCGGGGCGATAGCGTCGGCGCGCAAACACTGCAGCAGCGCAATTTGGAGTTGGTCAAAGTCATCATTCGTCATGGCTGTTTTCCGGTAGAATTAAAAACGGCCGCGGCTGGGCTGGGCCTGTGTCAGGCCATGGCGAGTTCACCGTTTCCGGTTCTTTCTGAGCAGGATAGGCAACAGCTCGTTCATGACGTGCAAAAAATAATCGCGGGAGAAACGGTATGAATCAGCGCAGTAAACTGGATTTTGGCATTGCCAGCGTGAAACGCGACGGCATTCTCATGGGCTTGGGGTACACCAGAGAGGAAATTAGGAAGCCCTACATCGCCGTGGTCAACTCCTGGAACGAGTACAATCCCGGGCACATTCATCTGCGGGAGATTGCCGAACGGGTGAAAGCCGGCATTCGTGAAGCCGGCGGGCTGCCTTTTGAGGTGGTCACGACTGGTCTCTGCGATGGCATGGTGCTCAAGGACCCCCGCTATATTGAACTGCCCAGCCGCAACCTGATCGCCGATGAAGTCGAGCTCAATGTGGAAGCCAATATGTTCGACGGCATGGTGCTGTTGAGTACCTGCGATTCAATTGTGCCTGGGCACCTGATGGCGGCGGCGCGGCTGGATATTCCCGCAGTAGTGGTGACCGGCGGATATATGCCGCACTGCTTCTACCGAGGGCACGAGATCGGCCTGACTGAAGTGTCCAGCTCGGTCGGCAAAGTGATGGAAGGCAAAATGCCCCGCGGCGATTTCGACGACATGGTCGGCTGCGCTCATGCGGGGCAGGGGGCCTGCGGGAGCATGACCACCGCCAATAGCATGTGCTGTATCGCGGAAGCCCTCGGCATGGCCATGCCGAACAATTCGACCACGGATGCCACCAACAAACGCATCGGCGGTATGGCATACGAGGCCGGACGCCACGTGATGCGCATGCTGGCGGCGGGCATCACCACTCGCGCTATCATTACCGAAAAAGCTCTGGAAAACGCCATCATCACCGATATCGCCATCGGTGGCTCAACCAATCTGCTGCTGCATATTCCAGCCATCGCTACCGAGGCCGGGATCGATCGCGACTGGTGGAAATTCTTCGACGAAGCTTCGCATCGCATTCCACTGTTGACGGGCATCGCTCCCAACGGCAAGTATTATTTCAAGGACTTCGATGCCGCCGGTGGCATGCAGGCTCTGCTGAAAAATCTCATGCCCAAGCTTCATGCCGACTGTCTGGCGATTAACGGCAAAACGATTGGCGAGAATGCTGCCGGTGCACCGATCTATAATGCCGAGGTCATTCGTTCTTTGGACAATCCGGTGATCAATGACGGCGGTATCGCCGTGCTCTATGGCAATATCGCGCCCGAGGGTGCGATCATCAAAACGGCGGCGGTGCCGGAATCCATGCTGCGTTTTGTCGGGGGGGCAAAAGTCTTCCATGACGTCGATGACGCCACCGCGGCCTTGCGGCGCGGCGACATTACCCCCGGCACGGTAGTCGTCATCCGTTATCTCGGCCCCAAGGGGCGTTTCGGGACCACCGCCTTCACTTTCCAGAAAGAGCTTGCTGGCATGAGCATCGCCGACAACGTGGCGATCATTACTGACGGACGCTTCTCCGGCGGCACCTCTGGCCTCAGCATTGGCTATGTATCACCGGAAGCTGCCGTGGGCGGACCGCTCAACGCAATCGCTGACGGCGACATCATTCACATCGATATCCCGCAACGCACGCTCAAGGTCATGCTGTCTGACGCCGAGATCAAGCGGCGCCAAGCCCAGGTTGACTGGACCTTCAATGTCCCCAATTGCCGGCCATTTTTGCGCCTCTTCGCGCGCAACGTGACCTCAACCGCCAAAGGGGCGACGTGGTATTGAGCGCAAGGTTTTCTGTAATGTGCGAAATTTCGTGATAGAAAGCGAGACTTGACATAGTGGTTCTGAAGCCTTTGCCTGCGCCGTAGGCGCTTAACTATGCTTAACCCCATGCTTCAGCATGGGGTTAAGCATGGTACTGGACTTTGGACAATCTTGCACGGACTCCTACGCAACGTCCGGTGCTGATTTTTTTCCCTCCGCCAGCTCGCTTTGCATTAAACGCACCAGATCGCGCAGGGATGGACGGGTGACCGGGTCGTTTCGCCACCGTTCTCGCGTTGGGAATGCCTCGTTTCGCTTGTCATCGTAGAGTCGTATGCTTGCCAGAAGCAAAGCGGCATAGCAAGCCGAGATGAAAGCGGGCACTTTAGCTACTGAATCTTTGTTCCACACCTGGGCTTTGCCAATGCCAAGTATTGCTTTCTGGTCTCGAAAGCTGACTTCGATCTCCCAGCGAAGCAAGTAAGCCCTTATAGCCTGTTCGATCGTGATCTTGTTTATGGCACCGGTTACGACCAGGAAGGCAGGCTGCCGATAGAGAGTGCGCCCATTCTTGGTCAGACGATAGGGAAAAGGCTTAATGACTATGAGATTACAGGGCTGATCGTGGGTCGCACCCGGCCACCTGACGTTTTGGACGCACTTGTAATGCACGGCAAGTTTACGTCCGTGCTTGAATACCTCCATGGTCCGCGTTTCGTAGTTGTCGCTGGCAAGAATATCCTTGGGTGAAGGCAGACGTTGGCCGTACTTGCGATTGCCTTTGCGTTGTTCGGGGCAAAGAGGCTCGACAAAGACCGTGTCCTTCCTCGCTCGCGCGACGATCACGGTGTTGTGAGGAGGATCAGTCAGGAAACAGCTGTTGGCAAAACTGCCGTCGGCGCTTTGGATAAGGACACGGTCGTAACCGCCAGGTATTGCGTCGATTGCCCCACGAAGGGAAAAAAGCTGCTGGCGACCGCGCACACTCATGTTGTGCTTTTTCTTCTCTTCCTTCAGTATCTGTTCCTCCTCCGGACTTGTCACTTTTCCAGCCTTGACCGGTGGTGCGTGTCTGAACGCCACGGGTACGGCTCGACTGGAGTTGGGATCAGAGCCGTGGCACATGATGGTCGTTTCCAGATAGCGCTGGCCAATGACCAGATTGACATGAAACGGGGGGCTGATAGGGTCCCGGGCGTAAGCAGTACCGGGGATTTTTTTGCCGGTCTTGCGCACGAGCGTATCGTCGATGGCGGAAATGATGGGGTCGTAGACTGGGCAGAGACTGACGGCCTCCTGGATAATGGGCCCGAATATGCCTTCACAGTCCCATTTACTCCGGGAGAAAAGTTTATAGAACGCGCTCCAGTGGAACACCATATCTAGAAAGTTAATGGCGCTGGTTATGGTTTTTGGATGACTGGCGCCCAAAAGGCCGATGCCTATCGTGACAAATCGCTTTCGTGACCGAACATCCTTGATGCCCACGCTCAGAGTCGCCAAAAAAGCACGCAACCACACAAGCAGCGATTTGTTTTCCATGGCTAATCGTCCTCCTCTTGGTCCAGCAGTGCAAATTCGTTGCGTCCTGTACGCCGGAACGTGTGTCCGTCGAGAACCTTCTTGGTCATCGCCGACACGATGGACTCGCGACGCAGCTTCACGCCATGGCGCTTCTGCACGCGGTCAAGGATCTCATTGATGTGAAGAGGCTCCCCCGCTTCTCGGAGTATATCGCTAACTAGTAACATGTTAGATCTTTTTCCGGCTGCCTTTCGGTTCGCTTCCAGGCGACCGTCCAAACCTTTGGCCGAGCGCAATGCCTTTAGTCCGGATTCAAGCATTGTTTCCAAGACATTACAGAGATCGTTGCTGCTGATTTCTTTTGCCATACCCGTAGCCCTTCCTTGTTGTGACCAGACACGCCAGCATTCAAGCTACGGGTAGCATAATACGGAGTAGGTAGAATGCAAATTAATTTTTAGATTTATTTTTAAACAAAAAAAATTGTCCAAAGTCCAGAACTATGCTTAACCCCATGCTTCAGCATGGGGTTAAGCATGGTAGTGCCCCTACGGGGCAAATTGGCAACTACAAGTGTCATCATAAAACTTCGCACATTTACCGATTTTCAGATCGTGATGAAGATGGGAACTGATTGGAAGCCGGTTACTGGTCATTCCATTCACAGCAGCAAGGAGAAAACGATATGCGTTTCACAGTAATTGCGGGCATGCTCTTGTTTCCGGCGCGGGTCCACTGCGCCCAGCGGGCGGTGTTGGAGAGCGCCCGGGCGTATCCGGTAGCGGCCGAGGTCGATCTCGTGGTGGTCGGCAGCGGCGTCGGTGGCATGGAAACTGATAAAAAACAGTAGTAAACAGTGGTAGGGTATTTATAGGCCCTGCCGGGCGGTGCCCGTCTGCTGTGGCTGTACGCGCAGTGGACGTTGTTCGTGGCATGGTTGTTAGCAAAGGACAGAATGACGATGGACAAGAACTTGACGGTTGCGATCATTGGTTGTGGCAAATTCAGCCCGAATTTTGTACCGTTGTTCAAAGCGCATCCGCTGGTGGACAAGGTGTATGTCTGTGATTTGCTGCCGGATCGGGCGGCGGCCGTCGCGCAAAAATTTGGCGTTGAGATCGTGGGGTCTTTTGAAGAGGTCCTCAAACGGCGGGACATCAACGCGGTGGCGATATTTACGCAGCGGCATTTGCATGGGCCGCAGGTGCTGGCGGCGTTGGCGTCTGGCAAGCACGTGTATTCGGCGGTGCCGATGGCCAGCGAAGTCGAGCAGTGTCAGCAGATCGTGGAGCTGGTCAAGAAGACCGGCCAGACCTACATGATGGGCGAGACCTGCTACTATTATCCCAGCGCCATGTACTGCCGCGAAGCCTATCACGCCGGCAGCTTCGGCAAATTCGTGTATGGCGAGGCGCAGTATCACCACGACATCGGCCACTTTTCGCAGGAGTACCGTAACGATTTGCTCAATGCGGGGTTGCCGCCTTTCTATTATCCGACCCACTCCACGGCGATGATCCTGTCGGCGGTGGATTCATACGCGCTGAAGGTCGTCGCTTTCGGCTACGAAGACCAGGAAGACGACCAGATCTATAAGCGGAACGTCAACCAGTGGGACAATGTTTTTTCCAATTCCTACTCCATGATGAAGCTGGCCAACGGCGGCACCGCGCGGATCAACGAATGCCGGCGCATCGGCTATAAAGCCCCCAGTTCCTACGTGTCGGCGTTCTATGGCACCGAAGGCGCATACCAGTTCAGCAACGCCCAGCATCTGCTGACGGTGAAGGCGCCCCAGGGCGTGACGCTGACCGACGTCAGCGCGCGCGTCAATCCCGTGGCGATGACGGAACATGCGGACGACCCAGAGTTCAAGCAGAAAGTCGCCAATCACAAGTGGCAATGTGATAACTTCGCGCCCATTCAGCAGGCCGATGCAGACCGCCTTCCCGCGAGTTTCAAAGTGCCGGGTTTTCCCAATGGCCACAGGGTGCAATTCCCAAAAGTGGGTAACGCCTATGCAGCCAGGCCATTGAGTAAATCGGCGTAGAACATGTTCCAGTTGTTGGTTTTAAGCTGACACCGCAGGTGGAGTGCCGCCTCCGCGTTCTCCAGCTTCCAGAACATGCCCGCACCTTTGATTCTCAGGTTCACGATTCTGCGCACGGCGCTTTCAATCGCTCCAGAGCCAATCGGCTGTTTCTCTCTGCTGAGCCTGGCATAGTCAATTGCCGACATGTTGGTTTTGAAATACGCATATTCCCGCCTGATGACCGCGTTGCCACGCCGTCTTGATTTGGCCAGTTCAGCCAGGAACACTGCGGGAGGAGCCTTCTTGAGCAGTTTTTTCATGTTGTCGAGCCACGCGCGCTTCTCGATCTGGCTTGCAAACGTCTTAGCCTCCGCGACGCTTGCAAGATGCTCGACCGCGTGGTAGTAGTCAAGGCACGTTGACACGCGCGCCCTGTCGATGCCGACTTCTTCGATAATCTGGTCGATCCTGTTCCATATCCATTTTGCGCCGTCGCCCAGGAACGTGATTGACTTTGCGTCCTGCGCGCCCATCGCCCTGAGCTCCGCCACCAGCAGCCGAGTGATGTCCTCCGGGCCGCCGATGGTGCCGTCGCAGCGTTCAAGTCCCTTGCGCATTTTCCGGCCCTCGGCGTCCAGTTCGTAGATGATGAACAGCTTTGGTTCGCGCCAGTCGGCGACATAGGTATGATAGCCCTTGGCGGTCTTGCGCCCGCGCTTGTTCGTGCGTATGAGGACGCGTCCCCCGTCCATGGCAACCGCGAGTCTTTTTCCCTCGGCCTCGTTGCTCACACGAAGACAAGCGAGCCGTCGTTCCCTCGCTTTCAGGGAAGCATGACCGACAGCCCGGCTGATCGTGCCGACGCGCTTGGCCGAAATGTCCCGGCCCCGTAAGCGCAACGCATTGGACGCCTCTTCGTAGGAGTCTCGCAGCCCTTCCAGCGTGACATCCTCGCACAAAGCAGGCGAAGCGCCGGCAAGGACGCCTAACAAAAGCAAAGCGGGAAACCTGCCTGTGCCCGCCACGCCGCGTCTACCCGTGCCGCGCTTGCGCCCGCGACGCTTCTCTTTTACGGGCAGATAGTAGGCCGCGGTAATCGAGGTATACTTCCCATGCTTGAGCTGAATGCTGGTCAGCCTTTGCCCGTGGTACCGGAGTTTTTTTTAGCGGGCCTTTCTATTCGGACGTCTCCCACCGTCTTTTGCAGCACCTCCGCCACGATGTCGTCCATCGCCTGTCCCAACAGGCGATCCGGTGTGTTTTCCGCTTCCTTGAAGGTCTTCGCCGACGGGCTCCGGTTGAATGTTTTCAGCGCCTGGACGATCTCGGCTTTGCGTTCGAGAAGCTTTTTTTCCACCAGGGCGTTCAGTTCTTCGTCCGTCATTCCCATTTTCCTTGATCTCCTTGATGTTGAGTTCAGTCAGTTCCTCGATGATTGCCCATGCGCGCTCATACATGGCCACGGCACGCTCAAACGCTTTTTCCTCGGACGGCTTCACATACTGGATCTTGTTTTTCGAACCAGCTGAAGACCGCGACAGGTAGCAGAACGGATGCTGCTTGCCTTTCGCGCATTCGCATTGTGCGCGCCCGCACTTGCGCGTCGTATGGACAATCGATCCGCGCACCAGACCACACAGCTTCACCAGTTCCTTTGCCAAATCGCGTTGCTTTTCCATCGCCATCGTCGCAACTCCTTGTATATATGCGGTTTAACATACCATACAACGACAACAAAAAAAAGCAAGTCGAGTACTTGCAAAAAAAATGGGGGGGGGTAGTGTTTACCCCATCGCGCAATGACCCACTTTTGGGAATTGCACCCATGGCCACATGGCCTCGCATCAGCTGCTGATCGACGATTTCTGCAGGGCCGCCGTCCATGGCACGCTGCCACCCGTACACGCTTGGAATGCGGCGCGCTGGACCATACCCGGCCTCCTTGCCCACAAATCCCTGCTGCTGGACGGCGAGCCACAGATTGTGCCGGACTGCGGCGAACCACCGCAGGAGTGACGCGTACGGGTATGTCCCTCCCGTGACGCCGCCGTCCCGGCGGCAATCATCCTGGGAGCGCCGCCGTTCCGGCGGCGATGTTTTTTTATCCGCAGATTCCGCAGATTGCCGCAGATTTTTGTTTTGATTGGTTGCTTGGATGTCCAAGGCATTCCGTGGTGACGGCTGTCTCAATAACGGCTCGTTCATCTCGTCCATCTCGTCCATGCGCTGAGGCGGGTCTTGGTCGCGGTTATCGATGTCCGTCCATTTTGTCGATGAGGCATTTCTTGATGAGTGCATACGCATCGTCTGGTGAAAAAGTGATGGGCGAACGCAATAAAGCGGCGACATCTTCACGGAATGCCACATCCTGCATTTTCAGCTCCAGATTGGCGACATATTCTTTGTAGGAGGGCGCATGTCCCACCACAAAGGCCATATAACGTCGATAGCAGGATATCACCTCATCGGCGCAGACCTTGGCGTTTGTCAGCGCGTAAAAAAGATCAAATAGATCGCGTCCCTTCTTGCGCTGGTACAGAGCACGCAGTTTTGTGCCCAGCAGTTCTTCCAGGCGGTAGGTTGTCAAGTCGCATTGCCCCTTGAACCAGCTATTGTTTACCGCGAAGGGGATTTTTTCCAAGCCCAGAACGGTGAAATGTTCGCAGCAGTTGATTTCGATTTTCAGCCGTATTTGCTCAACCGGCGGTATTTCTGAGTCAACCCGAAACAGCAGAGTGTTGTTATGCCGTTTTTGCCTGGTCACTTTGTCGGGCATGAAGGCGAGCACTTCGCCAAGACGCTGAAGCACTGGCTTGATTGGACCGGGCTGAATTTGGACTAGATCAATGTCTTCACTATAGCGGGGTTGCGGTTTGAGATAGAGTTTATGGAGGGCTGTTCCCCCACGAAAAGCCAACTGCAAGGCGAGGAATTCGTCGCTGTAGATAGCGACCAAACAACGGCAGATTAGCAGATCCTGTTCGACTTGAACGTTCTCATTCCAGGGAACAAGCGTGCGCCATTGAGTAATCGCCGCGCGGTTAATCATATCTCATCGGCCTCTATGTCAGTATTGATAAGCAGCCGCCATCTGGTATGCTTGGGACAAGGTGTGGACAAAGCATGTCGCCGCGATAGTGGCACCCAACGAAGGTTCATGTTTAATTTCTTTAGGCGGCAGTATAGCTCATCGGCCTGCTTTGAGCCACCCAGTATTTCTTCCATGATATACCCAAGGCGCTGGAAAGCCGCCAAAGATGCCGTTTTGAACAGGCAGAGTGGCGCCTTCAGATAATCCACCTTGTCCAATAACTCAGAAATGACTGTGGCGGCGATGGGCAAACCGCCGACAAATTGTTCGTACTGCACCAGATCAACCGCCGTCAGTTCGACGCCCGAATACAGTACGTGGCCGGTTTCGCTGTTTTGTCTTAACAACAGCTCGGGAAAAATGTCGCGCCGATAGTTCCAAACGATGTGTGGATTCTTTCTGGAAGAGGTGCTGGAGGCTGGGAAGGTGGTGAAGACGAAAAATTTTTGTGGTCGCTGGTGGGCGGCGCCGAGCAGTTGGCCAGCGCTCAGCAAACTGATGTAATAAGGCTTCCCGAGGTGATGCATCAGCTGATCAATATAAAAAACTGGGGGGACCTCGCCACGCGCAGCATAGTGAACCGGGACCTTCACATAAAAACCGTTATGAACCGAGGTAATGATCTTCTTGCGCGCCAGGCGACTCAGTTCATTCAACATAATCTGACTCGTCATCGACGGAAAGGCACGCTGGATATCCTGCAGCGAAAAGCAGGAATGACCCATCATTTCTTCTTGTTGTATCCAGCGTAGTATTGACATATTTACTGCAATAATAATGTTAATATGGTTATTTATGCCATAAAAATGTACTTTACCCGTGCGCATCGCAATGTCAATAGCCCCGCTTATTTTTGTTTTTGTAAATTGACGGAATACGGCCATTGCAGCGGTGGTTTTGCGGATTACTTTCACGTTGAGTGATGAATGAGTGCAAATGGCGCAAGGCTGGGAGTAACGGATGCGGATACAGGACATAGCGGCTTTAGCGGGGGTATCGACGGCGACGGTATCGCGGGTTTTCAGCAATCACCCTAATATTCGTCGTGATGTGCGCGATCATGTGTTGGCGGTAGCGAAGGAGCACGGTTATCATCCGCGCTTGTCGGTACGACGGCGGAATGTGGTGGTGATTACGCCGTCGCGGGTGTTGGTGCCGGCGGAGAATTACAGCGGGATGGTGCTGACGGAATTGGCCCGGGAGTTGGCGGAACGCGATTTCCGCATTGAGATCTTGCCGGCGGACAATATTGATCGTTTGGACAGCATACAGTTTTGCGGCGTGGTCACGGTGGGCATTGACGAGACCTTTGCGAAGGGCTGGGACAATCGTTTTGCGGCGCCGCTGGTGGTGGTTGATCGCGCAGTGCCCTCTTTTCGCAATGTCTATGCGGTGCATTCGGACGAGGGGCAGGGCATGGCGCTGGCGCTGGCGCATTTGCTGGCTACGGGGCATCGCCGCATCGGCTGTTTGATTTATCATTGGCCGGGGCACAGCAATTCGCTGCTGCGTCAGGAGGCGATCAAAGCGACTTTGCAGGAGCACGGCCTGCCCTGCGAGGACGCGTTGATTCGGCTGGTGGGGCCGAATGATTACATTGAGGAAGTGGGCAAGCTGTTGCGGGCAGGCGTGGACGCCTTGTTTTGCCCCGGCGGCAATGGCGGCATTGTGACGGCCTACGCCCTGTCGTTGTATGGCAAGAGCATTGGCACGGATGTCTCGTTGCTCAGTTCTGAGCGCATGATGGTATCGCGCTACTGCGTGCCGGCGCAGACCACGATCACTCAGGATTATCCGGCGCTGGCGGCGGCCGTGGTCGATGTGATACACACTCGCATGGAAGGCCGACCCAGCCCGCAGAATATCCTGTTTCCGTATAAATTGATTGAACGCGACAGCGTGCGGCGCCGCGAGTAGGGCGGCGGCCGGCGCCCGGCGCGAGTAAGGCGTGAAATCAGCTTGGTGGAACGGCGAGATGTCGCCACGCCGGGGCTGCGAACGATGAATACAGGTGAGCAAGCAGGCCGCTGGACGCGGCCAGGGAGATGAGGCAATGGGTATTGACCGCAAGGCTTTTGTGCGACCCGAGCGCCGTTATGGCATTTATCCGATCATCCATGGTGCCGTCGCTGGCGACTCGTCACGGGCCGAGCGCCTGGAACGGCTCGGCTTTGCCGGTATTGTTGGCAACGTGCCCTATGGGCGGACGTTTCCTGACGACGCGAAGGAGTGGCGCGACACTGCCGAGGGCTTCAAGGACTACATTCGGCGGGGCATGCCGGTATGGATCTACGACGAGAAGGGCTACCCCTCGGGTACGGCCGGCGGTGCTGTGACCGATGCGCATCCGGATACCATTGCCGAGGGGCTTTTCTGTTACGAATACTGGCGGACCTTGTCCGGCCCGATGTATTATCGTGCGGACACGCCTGGTGACAAGCTGTTTCGGGCGATGCTGCTGCCCCTGGCGGGTGGCGAGGCGCTGGACGTCACGGCGTCCGCCAACGAGCGCGGCACGCTGCTGATGGACATTCCCGCAGGCGAATATCACTTGTTTCTGATGAGTTCACGGCGGCTGTTTGACGGCACCCACGCCGCGCACAGCTACTCCGAGCCGCGCAACTACATCAATTTGCTGGACCGCAAGGCCACGGCAGCATTCGTCGAGGTCACGCATGAGCGCTATGCGGCGTTGCTGGCGGACGAATTCGGCCGCGGCGTCCGCGCCTTTTTCACGGACGAGCCGTCGCTGATTGCGTGGAATATCCCGCGCGGGGTGTATCCGATCGTGCCCTGGCAGCGCGAGTTTCCGGCGCGTTTTCAGGCGCGCTACGGCTATCCCATCGAGCTGGCGGTGGTTGCGGTGGTGACCAAGCGCGGACCGCAGCTGGTCAAACGCCGCTGCGACTTCTGGGAATTCGTTGGCGATGGCGTGGCGGAGAACTTTTTCGGCGTATTGCAGGACTGGTGTCGGGCGCATGGCGTGAAGTCGTCGGGTCACATGTTGGCCGAGGAGCATTTGCAGGCCCACGTGGTGAATTACGGGTCGTTGTACAAATGCGGTAAGCGCATGGACTGGCCGGGCATTGATCAGCTCAATAGCGAACCGCCGGCGCTGATGAACGACCAGATCATTCCCATTGCGCGGCTACTGGCGTCCTTTGCGGACATATCGGGCGAGGGCGAGAGTTTCACGGAGTTTTCCGACCACTGTTCGCGCATGGCCAACAAGCAGATCGGGCTGGACTGGATTCGCGCGTCGGTGAACTGGCATGTCGCCATGGGCATCACTAATCTCACCAGCTACTACAACTGGGATTATTTCGCGGAGGACGACATCCGGGCGTTGAATCAGTACACGGCGCGGCTTGGCGGCATGATCCGGCAGGGGCGGCGAGACAGCCGGGTGGCGCTGCTGTATCCGGAGGCGTCGATCTGGTCGGTGTACACGCCAAGCGTCGAACCCAATGCAATGGATCACTCGGAGGCCTGCCGGCGCGTCAATGACGCTTTTGCCAAGACCTCGTGGGAACTGCTGCATCGGCAGATTGATTTTGATTACGTTGACGAAGACCTCATCAATGACGCCGAGATCGCGGACGGCAAGCTGGCGTATCGCGACCGTCGTTATGAATGCGTGGTGCTGCCGGCGGTGACGGTGTTGTCCTGTCGCACGGTGGACAAGCTGGCCGCGATGCTCGCGGCGGGCATCGGCGTGGTGGTTATCGGCGACTTGCCGGCGATTGCTCGGGAGACCGGCGAGGACGCGCCCTTTGCGGCGAAGCTGCTGCCGCATCTGGCTTCGGGCAAACTGGCACAGGTTCCTCTGCAATCAGGCTGGACCCTGCCGGGACCCGCGCGCCTGCGGGCGCTGCCGCGGCCAATACAACTGCGGCCGCGGGGCTTGAGCAGCGTGCTCACGGGCGCGACCGGCAGCGGCACCATCGTGGACGGCGAAGCCATTTCGCCTAACATCCTCTCGCATACACGGGTGCTGCCGGACGGATCGCGGCTGGTCTTTCTGTGCAATATGGGCGGCAAGACCTACGATGGCTTCTTGCAGGCGGCAGGCGCCGCCGCCGCAGAACTGGCGGACCCCGGCGACGGGTCATTCCGGCCGGCGCAGACCAGCCACGCGGGTGACGCATTGGTGGTGGATATACGCCTGCGCGCCTACGACGCGTTGTTTGTGCTACTCAGCCCGACGCCGTGATGACTGCCGGGGTCGCCGCGTAAGCACGGGGCTTGCGCGGCGTCATCGGTCAGTGATTGATATTGGCTGTCCGACATGCCGCCGACGTTAATGCCCGCTGCAGCAAGCACGCTGAAAGCGTGCTTGGAGTTTGGCAAAACTCGACATTGCGCCCACGGCGCACCAAAGCCAAGCCAGTTTTTCTCCGTATAAACAGACCATTGTAAAAATCTTTTTACACACACAGCCGTCCCATAACTTGATGGTGGCTTCGTAAAAAAAAGGATTCACGGCATCTTAATGGTAGCCTAGTAAGCAACCATAGGAGGTACCATGAATCCACTAAAAAGTACTGTGTCAGTCCTCGCGCAGATTGCAAGCTGGATACCTGACCGGATTATCGACAACCTCGCCAAAAAGTACAAAATCCAGACACGGGCCTTCAGCGCCACCAGCCATGTAATGGCTATGCTTTACGCGCATCTGGCGCATTCATTAAGTCTGAACGACATCTGTGACAGCCTCCACAACCATGCCGGCCCCCTTGCTCAGATACGCAACTGCACGCCTCCGAGCAGGAACGGTCTCTCTCACGCCAACAAGACCCGCAATGCGGATATGGCCGAAGAACTGTTCTGGAAGGTATATGAGTCACTGTCAACCCGTTACCCCGAGTTCCTGACCTCCAGCCGCAATTATCCCGGTTTGCCCTACCGCTTCCGGACAAGAACCATTCGCGCCGTTGATTCAACCACCATCAAACTGACGGCATTTAATATGGGCTGGGCCCAGCACCGACGCCAGAAAGCGGCCGCCAAGATGCACACGGCGCTGAACATGCGCTCGTTCCTGCCGAACTTCGTCCTCGTCAAAAGTGCAAAGGATTCTGACCCGAAAAGCGCCTGGGAACTGTGCGCCGACATGAAGGCCGGAGAGGTCGTGGTATTCGACAAGGCCTATGTTGATTTTAAGCATCTTAAGGTCCTTGACACGCGCGGCGTCTCCTGGGTGACGCGGGCCAAGGAAAACATGCTCTATGAAGTTATGGGACAGCATGCGACTGGGAAACCGGAGGCGTCTGATCCCGTCAAACATGCGTCCGCCTCCTCAGAACCCGAGACAGATACGGCTGAAGTTATGGGACAGCAAGCGCCCGGCAAGCGCCGCTATGTCCGCAAGAAATGCAAGGTGTTGTCAGATGAGCGCATCAGGCTGATAGGGGTGCAGACCAAGGACAATTACCCCGATGACCTGCGGCTGGTCACGGCAGAGGTCGAGGTGAAGGGGAAGATGGTGGTGATGACGTTTATTACCAACAACTTCGAGTGGTCGCCGTTTTCCGTGTGCCAGCTCTATCAATGCCGTTGGGGTGTGGAGGTGTTTTTCAAGGAAATCAAACAGACGCTGCAGCTGGCCGATTTCCTTGGATATAACGAAAATGCCGTCCGCTGGCAAGTCTGGACAGCGCTGCTTGCCTATCTCCTGCTACGGTTCGTCGCTTGGTACAACAAGTGGAAGCGCCAGTTCAGTCGGCTCTTTACCTTGTTGCGTGCCGTGCTCTGGAATTACTTCAGTTTGCCCAGTATCATCGAGTGCTGCGACACGAAGCGGGAGCGGCGCCATATTATCCGGGGAAGTCCGGAAAAAGCATATCAGCTGTATTTTGAAGGGATGGTATAGTCTCCTGGCTAAACTTTTCCACACACAAAGAAGGTGTCTTGAAAAATCAGGCGGCCTCGTGCTCGCATGTGCCCAAAAAACAGGTAATTTCAGTGACTATGGGACGGCTGTGTTTTACACAAGAAGAGTTTCGGTCACATTGGTACAAGGAATTACCGATTGGCAATACCACGTTTCATCACAAAATTTCGCACACTTACAAAAAAAGCGTCATGTCTATACGGGCGCGGGATTGCGTGTTACTGTAGGACGATTTTTGGGGTGGTGCGCGTGGCGCTTGCGTCGACGCTGGTGTAGCGTCGGGGTAGCGTCGGGGTTGCGTCGGGGTGGCGTCGGGGTGGGGGCGTCGGATTTTTTGGTAGTGATGGGTACGAACAACAGTAGGGAGTCACCATGAAACGTCTGGTGTTGGCGATGGCGATGATGGCCGGGATGTTGTGTTTTGGTTGGGACGTGGATTTCAGCGTGGGGCAGCCGGCGGTGTATTGGTGGTCTCAGGCCAAGGAGCTCAATCGCTGCGAGTTGACTTACGAGCAGATACCGGCGATGGGTCGGCAGGCGTTGAAGGCCACCTGGGATGCGGGCATCACGGACTACATGCATGTGTTGTACAATCCCCAGGGGACGCTACCGGCGTTTCAGTATGCCAAAGTATCCATTAGGGTGACGAATACCATGCCGCTGGGCGTCAGGGCCTGTCGTCTGCGCATGCAGGACACGAATACCGAGACCTTCTACTGGAGTCAGAAGGTCGATTTTCTGACGCCGGGCACGCGCACGCTGGAGTGGGTGGTCAATGCGGCAAAGCTCGATGGTGTGCAGTTCGTCATGCATGGCAAGGACAGCAACCACCAAATTGATTTTCCCATCAGCAGCATTGGCCTGACCCTCGATTTTCCGCAGGATGGCGTCCCCGGCCACCTCTACATCGAGTCCATGACGCTGGCAGAGCTGCCGGCGCCGCCGGCTGTCGAGCAGCGGGACTATCCACTAGCAGCGTTGGCGCGGCCCTTCATTGAGCCCCTGCGCATGCCGCAGCGCATTCCGGCTGGCAATACCCGGCTGGAGGCGGCGAAGAATCCGCTGACGGGCGAGGATGCGTTGAAGATGACGGCGCCGGGCGACAACGGCGTCTTTGGCGTCAATTTCACGCTGGTGACCTCGCCGCGCGGGGTTCTGGGGCAGAAACTAGGTCGGCAGCATGGCGGCGAGATGACTGTGCGGGTGACGACGGAGCGTGCGCTGCCGGAGGTCAAGACCCTACGCCTGGTTTTTGTGGAAGCTGTCGGTGGTGCTTATATCCATCGTTTGCCGGTGAACTTGGACAAAGCTGGCACGCACGCAATTACCTTTACGCTGCCATCGCTGGTGCGCACCAAGAAGCCCTGGGGATCGCGGGACTGGCAGGAAACGCCGCTTTTCGTGCTTGCCGGCGTGACCTTCGAGTGCGACAAGACCTTCAATGGCCTGCTCTATCTGGATGCCGTCGATGCCAAGTGGTCGCGTTCGCCGTTGGCGGGGTTTGACTTCCAGCTCAAGACCGACAGCGTCGGGTACGTGGTGACGCCGGAGATGGCGCCGCAGGGCGTTCCGGCGCAGTTCAGCAACATGTCGTCCGAGGCGGTGACCGGCCACATCAGCGGCAAGCTGACGGACTGCCGCGAGCAGGACCAAGGATGGGTTTTTGAGCGCGATATGACCTTGGCTGGCGGCGAAACGATTGAGTTGTGCCGAGTGCCGGTTCCGCAGCGCTACGGCGTGTACTACATCGATTTGACCGTGTCGGGCGGCGGCCACGAGCCCCAGACCTATCGGCGCTCGTTCGCGCACCTGCAGCCAACGGGCTCCAAGCACGAGGGCACCTTCGTCAAAGGCTTCAAATTCGGCAGCGTCTGCCACCTCGACCACTGCGTCAATTCACCGGAAACCGTGCAGGAGGCGGCGACGGCCATGTCGCAGATCGGCCTACGCATTCTGCGCACCGACGTGCGTTGGAATGACAACCCGATGTACCTGGCGCACCTCGATGGCATCGTGGACAAATTTCTCGCGGTGGGCATGAACGTGGATTTCATTCTGCCGGGACATCGCCAGGGTAAGGCCCAGTACGCCTTGGAGAGCAATCTGGCTGGCTACCGCAAGTTGTTCGAGCGCTACCGTGGCCGCATCCAGTATTGGGAGATGCTGAACGAGCCGGACATCCCCTGGGGGCCGGTCGAGAATGCGCCGAAGAGCGCCGCCTACATTGAACTGGCGCAAAAAACGGCGCAGATCTTGCGCGAGACCGACCCGCAGGCGCAGCTTATGTCGGCCGGCTGGTGTACGTTGGTTGCCGGCCGGTCGGGCATGGGTCCTTTTCACCGTGACGCCATGGCGGCGCTGAAGGACGTGTTTGATGTGCATTGCTTCCACGGCCATGGGCCTTTCGAGAGATATGCCAAGCACGTCATTCAGGAGGGCCTGCTGGAAATGCGCAAAGAGCTCGGCATCACGATGCCCTGGTACGCCAATGAAACGGCGCTGACCTCGCGCGGCGGCGTCACGGAGAAAATGCAGGCCGAGGCGCTCTACAAGAAACTGCTTTTCAGCTGGAGTCGGGGCGCCATCGGCTACACCTGGTACAACATGCGTTCCAAGGGCGAATTGCCCGACGACGGCGAGCACAACTACGGCCTGATGACCTGGGACTTCTACCCCAAGGCCGTCTATGCGGCCTACAATGGCCTCACCGGACTCTATCATGACAAGGACTTCGACCGGGCATGCGAGTTGCCCTGGGGCGAATGGGCCTTCATCTTCAAGAACGACCACGAGCTGGCCGTCGCCCTCTGGAATGATGGCGAGGCCGACGTCCCCCGCGTGTTCAGGACTGACGCCGCTGCCGCCGCGAGCGTCGATCTTTTCGGCAATCGCCAGGAGCTCCCGGTGGTCGATGGCACGGTGTTGGTGACGACGACGAACGAGCCGCAGACGCTGCTGCTGAGCGGCGCTGAAAGCGCCGAGCTGCTGCCGCCGCTGAGCAGCTTCGCCATGCCCGAGCTGCTCTTGCCGGGCCAGCCCCAGCCCATGGCCGTGGTGCTGACGAATCCCTTTGGCGACGCGCGGCAGGCGACGGTCAAGCTGACGCTGCCGCCGACGGTGGCAGCCAGCCAAAGCCAGTTTTCGGCGCAGGTCGCTCCGCATAGCCAGGTGGAATTTGCGGCGACGCTGACGCTGACTGCGGCGCCCGCAAACAGCCTGGGTGCCAAGGAGTGGGTGATGGCCGAGGGCCAGCTGGCTGGCCTGGAGCCCGTCCGGCAGCTGCACCTATTGCCGGTGCCCTTCCTATTTACGAGCCGTCTTGATGGCGACGCGCTGTTCACGTTGGCAGATCATACGAAGATCACGCAGCTGTTTGTTGGCGATCCGGCCAAGGAAGACAGTACCTGGAAGGGTGCGCAGGACTTGAGTGCGGCGGTCTGGCTGGCCATGGACGACCAGGCCCTCACCATCAAGGTTGTGGCTACCGACGATCAGCACTGGCAGAAAAATACCGCCGACCAGCGTTCTTGGGACGGCGATGGCATCCAGCTCTTCCTAATGCCGTCCGGCATGCCATCGGCGGTGGAGATGGACTTCGCCCGCGAGGAAGACGGCCGCAGCCACGTCTTCCTGCGCCGACTGCCACTGGGAGTTATGGGCGACGAAGCCGCGTTGCAGCTGGCGACAGAACGCGCGGGCACGCAAACGACCTACGTGATCACGGTGCCTTTCGCGGCCATCGGCAGCACGGCCGAGGCCTTCGGGCGCGGCTTTCGTTTCAACCTGATGGTCAATGACGCCGACAACGGCATTCGCGAGGGCTGGGCTCAGGTGGCGCCCGGAATCGGCTCCGGCACGGTCAACACCCAGATCATGCCGGTGCTGTTGGCCCAATAACACGGGAGCGCCGGGGGGGCGCTACGAGGAATTATCGCCTTTGCCATCGTCGTGCAAGTTGGCGAGTGTTGGCTTGTAGCGCAGTCCGGCGCGGTTTTCCGACTGGCAGTGCCAGTCAGCAATGCCAGGTCATTATATGTACCATATGGGAATTTGCAGCACGTTTTCCCGCAACGTGCCGGGTTGTGGACAACTACATAGGACTGCGCCCATGCCTCGTGTCTTCCCCGCGATCTTGTCAAGAACCAGAAACGCACTGGTATCTGCGGCCGAGACATTGGCGTTCTTCTTGATTTCGACGGGGTGGAGTACGCCATTCTCTTCGATGATAAGGTCGATCTCACAATCCATTTCGAGAACATCGCCCTCTTTGCTTATTTTCTTTTTATCCCGACCGCGATAGTAGGACACGAAATTGCGGTAGTCCAGGCCGATATTGGCAAAGGACTTGAGAATTTCGGAAATTGCGAAGGTCTCGAACATCGGTCCGCTCATCGCTCCATAGGCAAGTGCGTCGCTGCTGAGCCAGCGCGTCAGGTAGCAGGCGAGACCGGTATCGCGAAAGTAGAGCTTGGGTGTCTTCGTCGCGCGCTTGAGCGCGCTAGCCGCAAAGGGCTCCAGCAAATAGATGATGCCGGAGCTTTCCAGCAGTGAAAGCCACCGTTTGACCGTCGTCACATCGACGCCGGCTTCATCGGCGATGTTGGAGCAATTGAGGACTTGGCCAGTTCGTGCAGCTGCGGCAATGACAAAACGGCGGAAGGCATCCAGATTCTGGACAACGGTCAGTTCCCTGATATCGCGCTCGATGTAGCTCTTGACGTAGTTGCCGTAGAAGGTCGACCAGTCCGTTTCGGACTTCTGCAACTCGGGGTACGACCCGCGATGGATGGTATCCCAGATGTTGACTGGCGTACGGACGGTTTTTCGCCGCTCCAGAATGTAGTCCGTGGTCGGGATGAAGCGCAGCGAAAATGGGTCGGACTGAATTTCACGCAGAGACAGGCCGGACAACTCGATGATGCCGATGCGTCCGGCGAGAGATTCTGACACGTCCTTCATCAGTAGGAAGTGCTGGGACCCGGTGAGCATGAACTGCCCTTTCGCCTCAGCTTCGTCACAGGCCATTTTGATATGGCGAAAGAGGATCGGTGCGCGCTGGACCTCATCAATGATGAGCGGCGGGGGATTCAGCGTGAAAAACATGGTGCTGTCGGTCTTTGCCTGCTCTTCTAGGAAGGGATCGTCAAGCGTGATATAACGGCGTTCGGGAAAAAGGTGCTTCAGCAAGGTCGATTTGCCGACCTGTCGCGGTCCGGTGATCAGCAATGCCTTGTAAGCTCGAGAAGAAGCCTGAACCAAGCCTTCTATGCTGCGTGTGATGTACGTCATAGGGGTCTCCGCTAAATTTAGTTTTCGATCCTGAATATGCCAATACAGTAGCGCGCAGGTAGTTAATGTCAATTTCTCGAGGTGGAATGGTGCGGATATAGGCGCAGATTGGCGCGGTTTGACGCGGTTTCATTTTATCCGCAGATGACGCAGATTAGCGCGGACTTTGTTCAGTCTCTGGCAAATATGGTTTCCAATCCCATATCTGCCAACGTGGGGGCTTGCGGGCGTGTTTTGTCACTTGTCTGTCGTGGGCGCCATTGCTGGCTCCTTGGTGGCACCTGGTAGTGCAATTTGCAATGGTTGGTGCCATTGACAAGCGGTCGGCCGGGGGTTATCATTGTCACGTGCGAGGATAGCCAGCTAGTCGCCGAAAGGCGCGAACGACTGGAAAGAGACAACTGGGAATAGCGGCGGGAGTGGTTGTTGCCGAGGGCAAGTTGTAGATTGCCTGTTTGAATACGTTTTTTGACGCGGCAAGAAAATTGGGCATTCCCAAAAAAGGAGAGAGGGACATGAAGCGTGCTTTTACGTTGGTTGAAGTGATGTGCGTTACCGCGACGATAGCCATCGTGGCCGCGATGGCAATGCCGGCGTTCAGTAAAGCTCGGAACAAGGCTACCGCAGGGGCTTGTCTCAGCAATCAGCGCCAGCTTGGCCAGGCGTTCCAGATGTTCCTGATGGAAAATAAGCACACCCTGCCCAACAGTACGGTAAAGCCGGAGGGTAAGGGTTGGCTTGCAGGCACGATTGTGCCCAATGCTCTTTCCGATAACAATGTCGTTTATTCCTTGGATGGCGGGTTGATCTTCTCGCAGGTTGAGGAAAAGGGCATTTTTCGCTGTGAAGCCACGCCCGATGACAAGCCGGTGTCCTTTTCCATGAATCAAGTCTTGAGCGGGCGGAAAGTAAGCGGCATTCGTAAGCCCACTGACGCGCCACTGCTTCTTGAAGAACTAACCAACGATGACGGGAATTTCACCTTGGTGAACTACTACCTGACGGAGCAGGGCACTCTTGGCGTCAAGAGCAGTTATATACCAAGTAGGAACAATACTCTCGGGAATCGTCACAACGGGCACGACAACGTCCTTTTCCTGGATTTCCATGCCAATGCCGTGAACTGGAGTACGGAAGAATGCTGGCTGGAGTGCCTACGCGTTGACTACAAGGGGAAATAGCCCCAGCAGCACTCAGCAGCTATATGAATCCGCAGTTTGCGCCGATTGCTTTTCATCAGCGCAAGCGGCGGATTTTTTGTTGTTTGGTCACCGGCGGGGTTTGGCGCTTGGTGGTTTGGGATGTTTGGTTTTGGCGTGGTGTTTAGCGGTCTTGGCGTGGTGTTTGGACTTGGCGGTGGTCATATCGTCTGAGCGGAGGGCGAGGATGACCCAGCGGTCGGGGTCGTTTTCGTCGAGTGCGAGTTGGTGTTCCTCCATGAGGGTGAAGCCGTAGTTAGGGAGGGCGTGGAGGAAGTCGTCGCGTTCTTTAGTGGGGTAGGCTGGTCCTTTGAGGAGCATGAGGATGCCATTGATGGCGAGGAGTTCGACGGCGTCGGGGAGGAGATCGGCGGCGGGGCCGACGGCTCTGGCGGTGACCATTTGGCATTGCTGGTGGAGCTCGGGGTGGTGGCTGGCGACTTCGCGGCCGCGGAAGGCGTAGGCCTGGGGGTTGGCGCAGGGGGTGAGTTTGACGGCTTCCTGGAGGAATGCGGCTTTACGGGCGCGGCTGTCGACGAGGACCCATTGGCGGTCAGGAATCCAGGTCATGAGGGGCAGGCCGGGGTAGCCGCCGCCGGAGCCGAGGTCGAGGACGATGTCGCCGGGGGCGGTGTAGGCTTCGACCAGATTGCAGACTGTGAGGGAGTCGAAGATATGGAATTTGAGGTAGTCGAGGGGGGAGACGAGGCGGGTGAGATTGAGCCAGCTATTGACGCCGGCGAGGTGGCTGTAGATGGCCTCGAGGCGTGAGCGTTTTTCGTCATCGACGGTGAGTTCGAGGTCTTTGCAGGCGGCGATGAACCATGCCCAGGCGTCGTGGTCGAAGGCCAGCCGGGGGTATTTGTCCGGCTTGAGATCATCTGGATTGAGAACGTGTTCGGTGGGCATGGCGTGGCTCCGGGTGGGGGCGGGCTGGGTCATCAGATGCACTCGCCTTGGAGGGTGGAGAATTTGCTCAGGGGGACATTGGGATTTTTTTCTGCGAAGTAGTCGACGCTCCACTGGTCGGGGAAGAGAAGCACGGGCACGTGGTCAGTATCGAAGGCGATGCGGACATTGCTGCCCATGTAGGCGCCTTTGAACTGTTCGACGTCGGTGTCGGGTTCAAGCCAGCGCACTTCGGTGAAGGGGGTGACTTCGAGGCGGACATCGGCGGCGTATTCGGTTTCGAGGCGGTGTTTGACGACTTCGAACTGCAGCTGGCCGACGGCGCCGAGGAGGGCGGTTTTCTGTTGGCTGTTATGGAGATAAAAGACCTGGATGACGCCTTCGTTGAGGAGTTGTTCGAGGCCATCGCGGAACTGTTTGAATTTGGACGGCGTGTTGTTGTGGAGGTACGAGAAGACTTCGGGTGGGAAGCGTGGTATTTCGTGGTAGTGCAGATCGGGGATTTGGGTGAGGGTATCGCCGATGCGGAACGCGCCGTGGCTGACGAGGCCGACGATATCGCCAGGGTAGGCGGTTTCGACGCTTTCGCGTTCCTGGCCGAAGAGTCGTTGCGGGTATGAGAGACGGATGGGCTTGTTGCCGCCGCGGGGATTGGGGACGGTCATGTCCTTGGAGAAGACGCCGGAGCAGATGCGGATGAAGGACAGACTATCGCGGTGATTGGGGTCCATGTTCGCCTGGATTTTGAAGACGAAGCCGGAGAAGTCGGGGCGGGTGGGCTCAATGAGTCCCTGGCTGGACTTGCGGGGCATGGGCGGCATGCCGTGGCGGACGAAGTAGTTCAGGAGCAGCTGCACGCCGAAGTTGTTGATAGCGCTGCCGAAGAAGACTGGGGTGAGTTCGCCGACGCGGACCTTCTCGTCGTCGAAGGCCTCGCCGGCGAGTGACAGCAGTTCGATTTGTTCGAGCCATTCCTGGTGGATGGACGGGTGGAGTTGGGCGCTGATGCGGGGGTCGTCGGCGCCGGTGACGTGGTCGGCGGCTCTGCTGGCGCCCTTGCCTTGATTGGCGTAGAGGTGCAAGGTTTTCTCCAGGCGGTCGTAGACGCCCTTGAAGTCGGGGCCGTCGCCGAGGGGCCAGGTGACGGGGAAAGCGCCGATGCCGAGGACGCGTTCGAGCTCATCGAGCAGCTCCAGGGGATTGAGGGCGGGGCGGTCCATCTTGTTCATGAAAGTGAAGATGGGGATGCCGCGCATGCGGCAGATTTCGAAGAGTTTGCGGGTGCGTTCCTCGATGCCCTTGCCGGCGTCGATGACCATGATGACGCTATCGACGGCGGTGAGCACGCGGTAAGTGTCTTCGGAAAAATCCCGGTGGCCGGGAGTGTCGAGCAGATTGATGCAGAAGCCCTCGTACTCGAATTGGAGGACGGTTGAGGACACGGAGATGCCGCGTTCGCGTTCGAGGTCCATCCAGTCGGAGGTGGTCGAGCGCTGGTTTTTCTTGGCGCGGACAGAGCCGGCCTGCTGCAGGGCGCCGCCGTAGAGGAGGAGTTTTTCGGTGAGGGTGGTTTTGCCGGCGTCGGGGTGGGAGATGATGGCGAAGGTGCGGCGGCGTTGAATCTCGTGTTGGAAGTCGCTCATGAAGGCCCTTGGGTGGATATGGAGAACGGTTGCTGAAGACGGTTGGGAGGATGGGCGTTGTGCCGCGCGGGACGCATGGGCGTTGGACGGCAGACGCTGGTGGTGCGGATGTAGTCGGCGTCGCTACGAGAAAGGATGGCCGGCATCGCGGAAGAGCTGGGCGAGGAACTGGCCGGTGTAGGATTTTTTGCAGGCGGCGACGGCTTCGGGCGTGCCGGCGACGACGACCTTGCCGCCGGCGTCGCCGCCTTCGGGGCCGAGGTCGATGACGTGATCGGCGACCTTGATGACATCGAGGTTGTGTTCGATGACGAGGATGGTATTGCCCTGATCGCGGAGAGCCTGCAGGACGAGTAGGAGGTGGTCGATATCGGCCAGATGGAGGCCGGTGGTGGGCTCGTCAAGGATGTACAGCGTGTGGCCCTGGGGGCGGCGTGACAGTTCGGTGGCCAGTTTGACGCGTTGGGCTTCGCCGCCGGAGAGGGTGGTGGCGGGCTGGCCGAGGTGGATGTAGCCCAGGCCGACATCGCGCAGGGTGTTCAGCTTTTGCTTGAGGCGTGGGATGGCCGAGAAGACCTCGCAGGCTTCGTTGACCGTCATGTTGAGCACGTCGGAGATATTGTGGCCTTTGTAGCGGACATTGAGGGTCTCGCTGTTATAGCGCTGGCCATGGCAGTGTTCGCAGCTCACATAGACGTCGGGCAGGAACTGCATCTCAATTTTCTTGATGCCATCGCCGCGGCATTCATCGCAGCGGCCGCCTTTGACGTTGAAGCTGAAACGGCCGGGGCCGTAGCCGCGGAGTTTGGCGTCGTTGGTCATGGCGAAGATTTGGCGGATGACATCGAAGAGGCCGGTGTAGGTCGCCGGGTTTGAACGCGGGGTGCGGCCGATGGGGCTTTGGTCGATGACGATCATTTTGTCGACGTGGTCGAGACCGTCGATGCTGCGGTGTTTGCCGGGCTCGTCGGTTTTGATGCCGAGCTGCTTGTTGACGGCGCGGGTGAGGATGCGGTTGATGAGGGTGGATTTGCCGGAGCCGGAGACGCCGGTGATGCAGCAGAAGGTGCCGAGGGGGATGCTCACGTCAATGCCGCGGAGGTTGTTTTCGGCGGCGCCGCGGATGACGACGGTGTTGCCGTTGCCGGGCAGGCGGGTGGCGGGGATGGGAATGGCGCGAGCGCCGGACAGGAATTGCCCGGTGAGGGATTGCTGGCAGCGGGCGACTTCGTCGGGCTTGCCGGCGCTGACGACGTGCCCGCCGTTGCGGCCGGCACCGGGGCCGAGATCGACGATGTAGTCGGCGGCGCGGATGGTATCGAGGTCGTGTTCGACGACGATGACGGTATTGCCGAGGTCGCGCAGTTTGAGGAGGGTCTGGAGCAGGCGTTCGTTGTCCCGCTGATGGAGACCGATGCTGGGTTCGTCGAGGATATAGAGCACGCCGACGAGGCCGCTGCCGACTTGGCTGGCCAGGCGGATGCGCTGGGATTCGCCGCCGGAGAGCGAGCCGCTTTCGCGGTTGAGGGTGAGGTAGTTGAGACCGACGGCGCGGAGGAAGCCCAGGCGGTTTTTGATTTCGCGGACGATTTCGTCGCCGATGGCGCGTTCGTTGTCGGTCATGGCGAGTTCGTCCATGAACTGGTAGGCCTTGTCGATGCTCAGGGAGCAGAACTGGTGGATATTGAGGTCGTTGATCGTGACGGCGAGGACTTCTGGTTTGAGGCGGGCGCCGTGGCAGCTCGGGCAGGTTTCGAAGGTCATGTGGTCCTGCAGGCGTTCGCGGAGTTCGTCGCTTTCGGATTCGCGGTAGCGGCGGAGCAGGTTGGGGATGATACCCTCGAAGGGCTTGCGCCAGGGCTGGAGCTTGCCTTTCATCCAGACATCAAAGACGACGACATCGTCGCCGCTGCCGTAGAGGAGGATTTGGCGTATTTTTTCTGGTAGGTCTCGCCATGGCGTGGTGAGAGAGAAGCCGTAGTGGGCGGCGAGGCAGCGGAGATAGTGGTTGTAGAGGATAATGGTCCGGCGCATGCCCCGTCGCCAGAGTGGGATGGCGCCATTTTTGATGGAGAGGGAGGGGTCGGGGATGATGGCGTCGGGCGTGAAGATGAGGCGGGCGCCGAGGCCGTCACAGGCCGGGCAGGCGCCGTAGGGGGTGTTGAAGGAGAAATTGCGCGGGAGGAGTTCGCCGAAGCTCAGGTCGCAGTGGGTACAGGCGAGGTGTTCGCTGACGAGTTCTTCCTGCCAGCCGCTGTCGGCGGCGGGGTCTTCGGTGAGGATGCTGATGACGCCGTTGCCTTTTTTCAGGGCCAGCTCGATGGAGTCGGTGAGGCGGCTCTGGTCGGTGCGGCCGGTGACCAGGCGGTCGACGACGGCTTCCAGCGTGTGCTTTTTGGTCTTGGCGAGTTTGATGTCGTCGTCGAGACTGCGGATTTCGCCGTCAATGCGGGCGCGGGTGAAGCCGTCCTTGCGCATGGTGTCGATGATATCGACATTTTCGCCCTTGCGGCCGCTGATGTAGGGGGCGAGGAGCATAATTTTTTTGTCTGGCGGCATGTTGCTGATTTTAGCGCAGATGGCCTGGGCGCTTTGGCCCTGGATATGGCGGCCGCATTTGGGGCAATGGGGTTTGCCGACGTGGGCGAAGAGCAGTCGGAGGTAGTCGTAGATTTCGGTGGTGGTGGCGACGATGGAACGCGGGGAGCTGCCGGCGCTGCGCTGTTCGATGGCGATGGCGGGCGAGAGGCCGTCGATATGCTCGACCTGGGGTTTTTGCAGGCGGTCAAGGAACTGCCGGGCGTAGGCGGAGAGGCTTTCGACATAGCGTCGCTGGCCTTCAGCGTAGAGGGTATCGAAAGCCAGGGACGACTTGCCGGAGCCGCTGGGGCCCGTGATGACCACCAAGGCGTCGCGAGGGATAGTCAGGGTGATGTTTTTGAGATTGTGTTGGCGGGCGCCAATTATTTTGATGCTTTCGGGCATGGCTGGGATGCTTCAATCTGCTCGGGGGTGAGAAGGGCGGTTGCGGGCGTGGCTATGGGTGGTCAGGCGCGGAGGTCTTTGACGCGGACGGCTTTGCCTTCGTTTTTGGGCAATTCACCGGGGCCGACGAGTTGGATGGCGGGTGTGACGAGGATTTCGTCGCGGAGGTCATTGGCGATGCGTCGGCGGAGGGCGTCGAGTTGCTTGTAGTCGTCGGTGAAGGATTCGCTTTTGAGTTCGGCCTGTACGGTGAGGGTATCGCCTTCGTCATTGCGGTCGAGGACGATAAGGTAGTCGCTGCCGATTTCGCGGATGCGCATGAGGACGCGTTCGATTTGGATGGGGAAGACATTGCAGCCCTTGATGATGAACATGTCATCGGAGCGGCCCTTGATGCGGTCGATACGGCGGGATGTACGGCCACAGGGGCATTCGTCGGGAATGATGCAAGTGAGATCGCGGGTGCGGTAGCGGATGATGGGCATGGCTTCGCGGTCGAGGGTGGTGAGAATCATCTCGCCGATTTCGCCGTCGGGGACGGGTTCGAGTGTGTCGGGGTTGACGATTTCGAGCAGGTAGCAGTCTTCCCAAAGGTGCATGCCGTTCTGGTAGCTGCATTCGAAGGCTACGCCGGGGCCGTTCATTTCGGTCATGCCGAAGGAGTTGTAGGCCTTGGCGCCGAACATTTCCTGGATGCGCAGGCGGGTTTCTTCCGAGTGGGGTTCGGCGCCGATGAAGAGCCGTTCGAGCTTGGTGTCGCGGATGGGATCGAGGCCATTTTCGAGGAAGACGGCGTGGAGACGGCCGAGGTAGCTGGGGATGGAATGGGCAATGGTGGTGCCGAAGTCCTGCATGAGCTTGATTTGCCGGCGGCTGTTGCCAGCGGCGGCGGGGATCGTGAGGCAGCCGAGGCGTTCGGCGCCGTACTGGAAGCCGAGGCCGCCGGTGAAGAGGCCGTAGCCGCTCATGTTTTGGAAGACATCGGCGGGTCGGGCGCCGGTGGCGAACATGGAACGGGCCATGAGGTTTGCCCAGGAGTCGAGGTCGTGGCGGGAGTAGAGGACGGCGGCGGGGTTGCCGGTGGTGCCGCTGGTGCAGTGCATGCGGATGATGTTGTCTTTGGGGCAGGTGAGCAGCTCGAAGGGATAGCAGGCGCGGAGGTCGTCCTTGGTGGTGATGGGCAGCTTGCGGACGTCGTCATAGGTCTTGATGGACTCGGCGCTGATATTCAGCTCGCGGTAGAGCTTGCCGTAGAATGGCGAACGGAGGGCGCGGGTGATGCTCTCCCGGAGTTTTTTGAGCTGGAGTTCCGCCAGCTGTGGGCGGGGGAGGGTTTCGATGTCCTCTTGCCAGTAGATGCTGCTCATGGTCATGGGTCCTCTGTTCGGAGCGCTGGGAAAAACCGGCGGCGCGTGCCTGTGATCAGTGGGCGGGCGCGGTGCCGGTGGCGGTCAATGAAAAATGGCGTGGGCCGGTCTGCTTCCGGTTGCAGGCGACCGGGCGCGGCAGCAAGGGGCTATGGGCCGTGGTTGCCGCGCTCATTTGTAGCCCTCGAAAAACTTGAGATTGCCGGGCGTGCGCAGTTTATTGATGGCGGCGGCTTCGATTTGGCGGATGCGTTCGCTGGACAGGTTCAAGTCCTTGCTGATGGTGGCGAGGGTTTCGACTTCGCAGCCATTGAGGCCGAAGCGGCGGCTGATGATTTCGCGTTCGCGGTCATCGAGGGAGTCCAGGGCGAGTTTGACGGAGTCCTGGAGGGTATTTTGCGCGGCGATGTCCTGCGGGTGCGGGGCGTTGTCGTCAGGCAGCAGGTCCTGGATATTGGTGTCGGTGTTGGTGATGGCCTGCAGGGATATGGGCTGCATGGTCATTTTGAGCAGGGCGCGAACGCGGGCTGGCGAGAGGTCAATGGCGGCGGCAATGTCTTCGGCGCTGGGTGGATCGCCATTTTTCTGCAGCAGCAGTTGTTCAGCCTGGCGGATTTGATTGACTTGACGGAGGGTGTTTGCCGGGAGGCGGATGATGCGGCTGTTGTTGGTGATGGAGCGGAGAATGGCCTGGCGGATCCAAAAACTGGCGTAGGTGCTGAAACGGTGCCCGCGCTGGTAATCGAATTTCTCCACGGCGCGCATGAGGCCGATATTGCCTTCCTGGACGAGATCGGGCAGGGGAATGCCGTAATTGAGATAATTGCGAGCGATGCTGATGACGAGGCGCAGATTGCGTTCGACCATGATGGTCCGGGCTTCGCGCAGCAGCGCGCAGTGGTGATGCAGGGGCTCTTGGGCTTTTTTCCACTGCGCCGCCGGGATAAAGCAGCTGCGGATGGCGTCGTTGTCAATGAGTTTGAGGCATTCGTCGAAGAAATAATCGCGCAGTAGCAACGGTGCGCAGCGTTCCCAGAAGATGGCGTGGTTGCTGATGCGGGGAATGTCTTCTGGCGCGGGGTCGTTCTTCTTGTCGCAACTGGGGAGAAATGACTCAACGATTTGTTCGAGCAGTTCATGAATGCTGCCGTCTTCCTCGCTGTCCTCAACTTCGATGAAATTGCCGAGGCGTTGGCCGGATTTGGGTACGTTGAGAATAGCCAGTTCGAAGAGGATGAGGGCGGGGAACTGCCGGATGATGGCCTGAATCTGCTGACGGGCTTCGTAGAACTGTTTGGCGTAGAAGAACTCTTCCTGCGGCGACAGTCGCGGGTAGCTGCCGACCATGCGGAGGTACGAGGTCTGCAGGTCCTGGCTACCGGCACCCTGGGGGCGTTGGCGGGACTGGCAGCTCGCATCATCGGCGGTCGGGCCACTGTCAGGCGAATGGACTGTGTTGTCGGATTCTGCCACGGTTTGCGGGTGCTCGTTTCGAAAAGGGGGTGATTGCGGGGCTTTGGAGGTAAACAAGTAATATAGCGGCTTTTTCGCTCCCGCCGCGCGTAGGCGGCGATGGGGTTGTGGTCAGGGTGGTCTAGAGCAGAGACAGCAGCATGTAGGCGACAATGGCGAAAACAGCGCCAAAGGCCAGGACGGAAAGGATCATGGGCCAGGTGATGGACATTTTCGGGTGCAGGATGGCTTGCACGGCCGGGTCGCTCAGAGGGCTTTGGGCGTGCTGGCCTTTTTTGCCGGTGCTGGCCTCGACGCCCTTGGCAATACGCACGCCCTTGGTGAGGTGGATCTTAGTGTCGGCCATGGTGATCTCGTCACCGACTTTGATCTCGACGGGGGTTTCGCCGACCGCTTTGTCATTGACGGCTGAGCGGTTGCTTTTGAACATGTTCTTGTAGCTGACCTTGTCGCCCTCGACCCGGATTAGGCCATGGAAGCGGGAGACATCATCGGTGCGGACGGTGACGTAGTTGTCAGCTGAGGAGCCGATGGAGTTTGCGCCAGGCCAGAGGACGGCGCGGCGCAGGGGGTTGTTGGTAGGTATGTCCCAGGTGATGTCGTAGGGCGAGGGGCCACATAAGGCGCCGACGCAGAGGAAGTATTGGCCAAAACGGATGACATCGCCGTCGCTGACGCTGCCTTCCTCAAATTTTTCCGCGTCTTTATAGAGGCCGAAGTGGCTGTTATTGGAAATTTTCCATGTCAGTCCCTGTTTTTCGAGGACGAAGTGTTCGCGGCTGATGGTGGTGTCGGCGATAGCTTTGAGGGACACGTCGCAGCTGGACGACCGCCCGACGCTGATGCTGGACGAGAAGTCTTCAGAGGCGAAGCGTTTGAGTTCTTCGCCGAAATGATTGTAGATTCTGAAGATTGGCATGGTAGTCGACGGGTGGCGGTCGGCGGTGGGGCTCAGTTTCGGGGTGGGGGTGGAGCGGGGCGGTTCCGGTGGTGTACGGCGCTGTGGCCGGGCACTAGCCCTGGCGCGGCGTCGTAGACAATGGCTACTCAGGCCGTAGGCGTGTCAGGGCGGCAGAGTGCCATGAGCTCCTGGATTTGCTGCTGGACGAAGGGTAAGACGCCGTCCAGGGCAATGAGTTCGGAGCGCTTGCCCCAGTTGCGTTGTTTAAATTCGACCTGGCTTTGGGCCAAGGTCTTGGGCGAAACGACGAGGCGCAGGGGCACGCCGATGAGATCGGCGTCGGCGAAGGCGAAGCCGGCCTTTTCGCCGCGGTCGTCGTAGAGGGCGTCAATGCCGGCATCGAGGAGGCTCTGGTAGAGATTGTCGCATGCTTGGCGAACCTCGGGCTGATTGATATTGAGGCCGATGAGGTGTACCTGGAATGGCGCGATGGCCATAGGCCAAACGGGGCCATAGTCGTCATGGCATTGTTCGATGACGGCGGCCATGGCGCGGCCGACGCCGATGCCGTAGCAGCCCATGATCATGGGCTTGCTTTTGCCGTCCTGGTCGAGGTAGTTGCAGGCCATTGGCGCGGAATACTTGGTGCCAAGCTGGAAGATATTGCCGACTTCGATGCCCTTGAGGGCCTGGAGCGGCTGGCCGGTGAGGGGGCAGGGATCGCCTTCGCGCACGGTCGCGATGTCGGTGATCATGATGTGCTCGCGGCCGGCTGCATCGCGCGCAAAATTGAAGTTGAGCATGTGGTGGTCTTCTTCATTGGCGCCGACGACGAGGTTGCTGGATTCGCTGACAGAGGGGTCGACCACCACGCGGATCTTTTTCGCGTCGATACCCAGCAGCGACGCGAAGCCGGGGACGGTCCCGGCGGCGCGGATGAGCTCGTCGTTGGCAAAGTCGATTTCGGGGCACTGAATAGCCTTGCGCAATTTAGCTTCGTTGACCTCAAGATCGCCGCGGATGCAGACGAAGACCAGCTTGTTGTCCTGATCCTTGTAGAACACGGCCTTGCAGGTCTGTGCGGGGCTGAGTTTGAGGAAGGCGGCGACGTCGGCGATGGTCTTGCAGCCGGGCGTGTGGACCTTGTTGAGAGGCAGTGGCGCATCCTTGGCGAAGGCGAGCTTGGCCACGGCGACTTCGCGGTTGGCGCGGTAGCTGCCGTCGGGCGAAGCAAAGATGGTATCTTCACCGCAATCGGCGATGGCCATGAATTCATGGGACACGGCGCCGCCCATCATGCCGGAATCTGAGAGAATGGACAGGCACTGCTTGAGGCCGATGCGCTTGAAGATGCGCACGTAGGCTTCGTGGCAGCGCTCGTAGTACTTCTCCAGGCAATCCTGAGAGCCGTGGAAGCTGTACGCGTCCTTCATGGTGAATTCGCGGACGCGGATGAGCCCGGCGCGGGGACGGGCCTCGTCGCGGTACTTGGTCTGAATCTGGTAGAGCATGGACGGCAGCTGCTTGTAGGACACCAGCTCGGTGCGGGCGACCTGAACGACAGCTTCCTCGTGGGTCATGCCCAGGAGCATGTCCTTGCCATTGCGGTCCTTGAAACGCAGGAGCTCGCTGCCGACCTTGGCATAGCGGCCGCTTTCCTCCCAGAGTTCCGCCGGCAGGACCACCGGCATGCGGATCTCCTGGCCGTCGACGCGGTCCATTTCCTCGCGCAGAATCTGCTCAATTTTGCGGGTGATGCGCCGGCCGAGGGGCAACAACGTGTAGAGGCCAGCGGATACGAGGCGCACATAGCCGCCCCGGATCAGAAAAATGTGGCTGGCCGTCTGGGCATCACGGGGGGCTTCTTTGAGGCGTTGGCCGACAAGCTGGGATAATTTCATAATTGATGCGGTTTTTCTGGCTGCAAGGGGGTGTTTTTTTACTTCGGGACTTGCCGTTAGCGGGTCTTGGGCAACAATAACGGACCGTCGCCTGCGGAGATGCGGCGCCGGAGGCATAACGAATACAAACTGCACAATATAATTTAGGAATGACTTGTGGCAACCGACGGCAAAGGGGCAGTAACAAAAGGTTGTAATGCCTCACCCATTGATACTGGCGGTTCCAAGGAACGCCAGGGACCGTGCGGGCTAATTGGCGCGGCGCACTGGGGCGAGGACTCACGGACTCATGAGGCATGATCCCATGGATTGGACCGTGGAGACTTTCGGGACCACGGGGAATGACGCATTGGACTCAAGGGACTGTTTGGCCGACTTCCGGGACTCCTGGGAGCGCCGCCGTCCCGGCGGCAGTCGAGTGCAGTCGAGAGCAGTCGAGTGCAGTCGAGAGCAGTCGAGTGCAGTCGAGTGCAGTCGAGTGCAGTCGAGAGCAGTCGAGAGCAGTCGCAGGCGGAATGCTCTATTGCTAAAGGCAGGTTTTGCGGGTATATTAGGCGTTTTTACAGCAAGGTATTTCGGGGCAGGGTGCAATTCCCGATCGGCGGTGACAGTCCGCCCGTCCTCAATGTGCGAGCAGTGGCTGCTGATGTCGATGGCATCAGTGGTTTGAGGGCTGACACGGTGCGATACCGTGACCGACAGTGACAGTCTGGATGAAAGTGATGTCTTGCTGTTGTGTATGGCGTTGGTTCAGAGTGGCGTTCAGGCGTTGTTCTGGATTGATTGCCGTGCCTTTGCGTTGCCCCGGGCGAAGGTAGGTTGATGAACAGCCGACAGTGAGCGGCGGGTAACAAAGGACAGAGGCATGTTCAGCACGGTAGAAGAACTTAGCAAGGCCCTGGCAGCCGGCGAGATGATCGTCTTGACGGACGACGAGCACCGCGAGAACGAGGGCGATGTGATCATGGCAGCGGAGAAAGTGACTCCGGAGGCTGTGAATTTCATGGTTACGCATGCACGTGGTTTGATGTGCGTGCCGATGCCGAGCAAGCGCGCCCTGGAACTGGGGCTGAACGAAATGACGCGCAATACGGACCCGCTGGGGACCTGCTTTACGGTCAGCGTGGATGCCAACGAGGGCACGACGACGGGCATTTCCGCCTTTGACCGGGCCTTGACGGCCCAAAAGCTGGCGGACCCTCGTTGCCTGGCTGGCGATTTTCATTCGCCGGGCCATGTGTTTCCGCTGATTGCCCGCGAGGGCGGCGTGTTGGTTCGGGCGGGTCACACGGAAGCGTCGGTGGATTTGATGCGCATCGCTGGCATGTCTCCTTATGGGGTGATTTGCGAGATTCTGAATGAGGACGGCAGTATGGCGCGCCTGCCACAGCTGGAAGTATTCGCCCGCAAGCACGGCTTGAAGCTCGGCTGCGTGGCCCATCTGATCGAATACCGCCGCCGCACGGAAAGCATGGTCGAGCGGGTGCAGAGGGTGAAATTGCCGACGCCTTACGGCGAGTTCATGCTGCACTGCTTCGTGGCCAAGCATGATGGGCGCGAGCATCTCGCGCTGGTCTACGGCGATATCATCGACAAGGAAAACGTGCTGACGCGAGTGCACAGCGAGTGCCTGACGGGCGACGTCTTCCATTCCATGCGCTGCGACTGCGGTCAGCAGCTCGACGCCGCGATGCGGCGTATCGTCGAAAATGGCTCGGGGGTCATTGTGTATATGCGGCAGGAAGGGCGGGGAATCGGCCTGGCCAATAAGCTGCATGCCTATCATCTGCAGGAGAAAGGGCTGGATACCGTCGACGCCAATGTTCGCCTGGGTTTTGCACCTGATCTGCGTGAATACGGCATCGGCGCGCAGATTCTGCAGAGCATTGGCGTGAAGAGCATCCGGCTGCTGACGAATAACCCGAAGAAACTGGTGGGGCTACAGGGCTACGGCCTGAGTATCACGGGGCGCGAACCGCTGGTGATCCCCCCGCAGCAGCATGACGAGGCGTATCTGAAGACCAAGAAAGAACGCATGGAGCACATGCTCTGACCCGCAGGGCGGCAGGGCGGTCGGATATCAAGAAAATTGAACTGGCTTTTTGAAATACCAAGCAGAAAGGGCAGTAGCCATGACAGCAGAAGTGAAGACCTACGAAGGCGGTTTGAATGCGGCGGGATTGCGTTTCGCCATCGTCTGTTCGCGTTTCAACGAATTTTTTGTTTCGAAGCTTTTGGGCGGAGCGGTTGACTGCCTGCTGCGGCACGGTGCGTCTGCCAAGGACATTGAGACCGCTTGGGTGCCGGGCTCCTATGAGATCCCGCTGGTAGCCAAGAAGCTGGTGGCTTCTGGCCGCTACCACGGTGTCATTGCGCTGGGCGTGGTGATTCAAGGCTCGACGGCGCATGCCAATTACGTGAACGCCGAGGTCTCCAAAGGCCTGGCTCAGGTGTCGCTGGAAAGCGGCGTGCCGGTGATCTACGGGGTGGTTACCACCGAAAACATTGAGCAGGCCATTGAGCGTTCCGGCTGCAAAGCCGGCAACCGTGGCAGCACCGCCGCCGAGACAGCCATTGAGATGGCCAATCTGCTGCGGGTTTTGCCGGAGGCTAAGTGAGGCATGCCAAAGGAGAAGCAACCAGGAGACAAGGGCGGCGCGTTGTTCAGACGCCGCCGTTTCTGGGCGCGAACCAGCGCCATGCAGATGCTCTACCAGCTGGACATGCAGAAGACCTGGGAGCCAGACAGCAACCTGCTTGAAAACTTTGACGAGCTGTTGGCAACGGACGGACTGCTTGCCGAAATTGATGCCGAACTCAATCCTGACGACTGCAACAAAGCCCGGGAGTACGCCTGGCAGCTGGTCGCAGGCGTCACGGAGCATCACCGCGAACTCGATGACATGATTCGTCCCGCCGCCCTCAATTGGAGCCTTGAGCGCATCAGTGCGGTCGATCGGGCCATTTTGCGCCTGTCCGCCTATGAGATCAGCAAAGTGGGCAAGGTGACGCCGGCGACGGCGATCAACGAGGCTGTCGAGCTGGCTAAGCGTTTCGGGCAGGCTGAGTCGCCGCGCTTTATCAATGGCGTGCTGGACAATGTCCGCCGCGCGATCGTCAAGAAACAGCTCGCGGCAGATGCCGCTGCTGGCGATGGCGATGGTGCAGGCGCAGGCGCTGGCGCCAAGTCGTAACGGGGGGGTAGGCATGCCATCGCTTTTCCAATTTTTTCAACGGGGCTTACAGAAGACCAAGACCTCGCTGCTGCGTAGTCTGCAGGGCATTCTGGGCACCCAGACGGGGGCCTGGACGGCCGAGACCTACGAACGGCTGGAGGCGGCGCTGATTGCGACGGATCTGGGCGTAGAGATTAGCGCGCGGCTGGTGAATGAGATTCGTGACCGCTATGAACGCGGCCTGATCGCGACGGGCGAGGACGTCCTCGCCGTGGCTCGGGAGAGCATTCTGGCGTCTTTGCCGACGTCCTCGTCGCCGATGCATGAAGCCGTGGCCGGCCCGACGGTGGTGATGATGGTCGGGGTCAATGGCAGCGGCAAGACCACGAGCGTGGCGAAGCTGGCGCATTATTTTGCCGCCTCGGGCAAGAAAGTCCTGTTGGCTGCCGGGGATACCTTTCGGGCCGCGGGCATTGAACAACTCTGCATTTGGGGCGAGCGCGTTGGCTGTCCCGTGGTCGCCGGCAAACATGGCGGTGACGCGGCGGCGGTGGCATTTGACGCAGTGCGTTCCGGCAAGCAGCGTGGCATGGACATGGTTTTGATTGACACCGCTGGTCGTCAGCATACCCGCCGTGATCTGATGGCCGAACTGGAGAAGGTGAAGCGTGTAATCAGCAAGGAGATGCCCGACGCACCGCATGAGATATGGCTGACGGTCGATGCCTCGACAGGCACAAACGCGCTCAATCAGGCGCGGGAATTCGGCAAACTGTTTCCCATAACCGGATTGGTGCTGACCAAGCTTGATGGCACCGGCCGCGGCGGCGTGGTCGTGGCGATCAACGAAGAGCTGGGCTATCCAGTGCGTTTTGTCGGACTTGGTGAGCAGGTGGACGACTTGCAGCCCTTTGTCGCCACGGACTTTGTCAAAGCGCTGTTCGCATAGGGGCATCCAAACAGGCACCGAGGATGGCCGTTGCGGGACAGTACCACCGCTGGGCCTTGCAGATCTTTTTTCTTGTTTTCGCGGACGGATCTGCTGTCTTTTTTCGCGGACGGAGCGGACGGAGCGTCTGTCATTTCTCGCGGACGGATCGGTCGGATCGTCTGTCATTAATCGCGGACGGAGCGGACGGAGCGTCTGTCATTTCTCGCGGACGGATCGGACGGATCGGACGGATCGGACGGATCGGACGGATCCGATTTCTGATCGGTCTGATCCGATTTCTGATCGGTCTGATCGGTCTGATCGGTCGGATCGGTCTGATCGGTCTGATCGGTCTGATCGGTCGGATGGCTGGTGGTGGTACCGACACCAAAAAGAGTGCAACGGCAGGCGAAGTATCGGCAAGGGTGGGCTATTCGCGTTGGCAGCAGACGCGGTCGCTGGCCTGGCGGATGATGTCGCCGGCGTAGCCGCGGCCGGCCAGGAAGCGCATGAGCTTGACGCGTAGCTGTGGCGATGGCTCGGCGCGGCGGCATAGCGACTGCCATTTGGGCGTGGCGGCGCGGATGGCGCGGGCGAGTTCGGGCGACAGCCCGTCGTCGTCGAAGTTGCCATCATCATCGGTGAGGCCGTCATGGCGGTCCCAGACCTCAGCCATGACCTCGTTGATGATGTCGGCGGGCAGGCCTTTGCGGCGCAGGGCCAGCGCGACCTTGTAGCGCCCGGGAGGCGTCATGGCGCTCTTCTTCTCCTCGCAGAAGAGCGCCACGAACTGCCGGTCGTTGAGGAGGCCCACGCGAGTGAAATCACTGATGATTTCCTCAATGACGGCCGGCGGGAAATCGCGGTTCTTGCGCAGCTTCAAGCGGATTTCGCCGCTGGCGTGCGGGCGCATTTCGAGGAGTCGCAGGGCCTTCTCGCGGCATTTTTCGCTGACGATGCCGTCGCGGCCGTCCATCATGTTGTCCTTCGCGGTTGCCTATTCATCAAGGCATTTCGTCAAAGACGCGGACGAAGTCCACTTCGAAGAAATCGGGGAGGATGGCTTCTTCGAGGGACGGGTCGTGCTTGCCGGTTTGGCGGTAGCCGTGGCATTCAGTGGAGACGAGGATGAACTGTTCGACATCGGACACGGGTCCGGTGGCGACAGCGCCGGCGAAACCGGCGAGTTTGCCTTCGTCGTCGAGGATTTTTCGGGCGTCATTGGGGTCGGGCGAGACCCTGCCGACTTCCTTGCCGTCGGCGTAAAAGACGTAGCCATTGGGGTGCCAGTGCACGCCGTAGTAGTGCCAGCGGTCGGCGGTTTCTTCGAAGGGCCAGTTGAAGTGGCCGTGGCCGCGGCCATCGGCGCCGTAGCCGCCCCAGATATTGCCGCCGATGATTTTTTTGTTCTTGTACATGCGGTAATTTTCCATGACGTCGCATTCGACGCCGGCGCGGCGGGGGTCGGGATGGGCGCCGATGCTGGGCGATTGCAGCCAGAAGGCCGACCACCAGCCGTCGTTTTTCGGGAAGCGGCAGCGGATTTCGTAGTAGCCATAGCGGTGCATGAATTTGGCTTCCTGCTTTTTGCCGAAGGGCCAGAAGCCCTCGCGGTCCCGGGGTATATCGTAGGTCAGCGAGCCCGTTTGCAGGTGTGGTGAGCAGAAGTAGCCGTCTTTTTTGACCAGGTGGAGCTGCAGGTGGCTCTGGCCGTCGAGGACGACGCCCTCGTCGGTGAAGGCCTTGAAGCGCTGGCCCCAGAAATTGAGGCGGAAATTCCATTTACTGGTATCCAGTTCGGTGCCGTCGAATTCGTCATTCCAGACGAGCTGCCATTTTTTGTCGGCGGGCAGATAACTATCGGCGTGATCATTGAGGGCGAAAGACTGCATCATGGTCGAGCCTCGGGTTGTGGTGATGTTGGTTGCGGTGGGACGACTAGATATCGGCAAGAAAGCATTCCCATTGGGCGAGGATTTGTTCGCTGGGGCCGCGGTCGCTTAATGCCGGCCAGGGGCCGGGCAGTCCCGTCGGCGGGTAGATGTCCCAGAGTTTTAGCGGTGGGTCCAAGTGTGTGCCAGTGAAGTTGCCGGCGAGGGCATTGGCGTTCAGCGCGTCGGCTGGCCAGGACGGCAGACAGGGCGCGCAGGTCGCGTCGAGAATGGGCTCGCGGCAGTCTTCGTCGTCCGGCAGGGGCGTACGGATGCCGAAGTGCGTGGCGAAAAATTCGCCGATGCGCTGGCGGCGCGGGGCATCCCAGGAGTGCTGGCCATCTGGCACGGCGCTGGCAAAGGCCTCTTGGGCGCCGAGCGCCTGGTAGATGTGTTTGATCTTGCGGGCGGTGGCCAGGAAGCTGTCCAGCAGGAAGAGATTGTCGTAACGGCCCTGCATGATGAGCAGTGGGCGTGGTGCGAAGAGCGCATAGAGTTCCCACATGTCAAAGCGGCCAATGGCGCCCGGGAAAAGATTACAGTGGCAGTGCGTTTTTTGCTTGCGGGCGATGAGTTCGAAGGAGCTGGGGTAGCCGGTGGAAGCGATGGCTTCGAGATCGTCGGATAGCGCTGCCAAGCACATGGTGAGGGTGCCGCCACCGGAGTTGCCGGCGGCGCCCAGGCGAGTGAAGCGCTGGTCCTGTTTCAGCCATTGCAGCCAGGCCAGTGATTCGCGCACGATCATGCCTTGGACGCTGAAGCCCAGCGCGAAGGGCGCAGTGACTTGCCAGTGGCCCATGGGCGTCCGTTCGCCCTGGCCGATATTGTCATTGATTAGCGCGGCTGCGCCCTGCCTGGCTAGGCGCAGGCCCATGGCTGCGTAGGTCGTCTTGCCCAGCGCGCCATGGCCGCAGCAGACCAACACGACTGGCCAGGGCGGCGGCGTGTCTGGCAAATAAAGATGCGCCGTGACGGTGGCACCGGGCCAGCTCGTGCCCGCCAGGCACTGTAGATGACAGCCGCCGAGGGACTTTTCGTCCACGACCGACACGCGCATGGTCGGCGCCGGAATACGCGCCAGTCCCAGCGACCGCGCCAACAGCGCGCGGACCTCGCAGCGGTCATGGTCGGCGGTCAAGTCGCGGACGGGCTGTCGCGCCAGTGCGGCAAAGATTCGCCGCTCGCTGTGTTCGAAGGCTGCAATGACGTCCTGCGGGCTGCTCATGCTTGGGCCCCTGGGGTGTGCGGCGGGTGAGGCGGGAATATGTCGGGTGAAACGTAGGGGGAAAGATGTCGGGATAGAAAGTAGGCGGTTATGCGCAGATCGCAAGCAGCGTGCGGGGATTTTTGGATAGCGTCGCGTCCGATTGGAGAACGGCGTGTCACTGCGGTAGTGTGGACAGTTTCATGTAGAGTTGTTCTTTGCCGTAGCTGCCGCTGTTGTAATAGAGCGCCATGCGGCCGTCGGGGAGACAGAGTAGGTGTTGGCGCCAGAGATTGACGCCTTCGCCCTGGGCGATGGCGTCAGCGGGGATGTCATCAACCCACTCAATGGGATCGGGGCACCAGGTCCAGCCGCGCACAGGGTATTCGTCGTCGCAGTAGGCGAAGCCGCCGAGGCTTGGGGGTGGCTCTTCGCGGTGGACGGCCTGGTCGCCGCTGAGGGGAGCCGTCGGCGAGGCATTGATGACGGCAAGCCAGCGATGACTGCGGCCGGGAATGAGCTGCAGGCCGCCGACCCAGCCGGAACTCCAATGGCCGGCTTGCTGGCAGGGCGGCAGGATCACGCCGAGCTTGCGCGCGTGGCTGTCGCCAATGCCCTGCACGGCGACGCCCTGCGCTGAGCCGCGTGGACTGAACTCGCGCGCCTGGGGCTGTAGCGGATAGCCCATGTAAAAATAGAGAAATTCCTGCCGGTCGGCGAAGTAGTAGCCGGTGACGGCGTCGCAATGCTTGGCGTCAAAATCGTTGTCGGCACCGCGGTCGATGAGCGGCGTCGTTTCCAGTGTCCAGGGTCCGGCGAGTTTTTCGGCGTGGGCGCGTTGGATGATCTTATTGTGGCCGGTGTAGCTGACGGTGACCAGCCAGAAGCGGCCGTCGACTTTTGCGGCGCGGTTGGGCTGCAAGGCGTCCATGACCACAAAGGGCTTATGGGTGCGACCACCGAGGAGCGCCTCGGGATTGCTGAATAGCAGTGGGCCTTGGAACTGCCACTGGCCGGGGCCGATATTTTCACGGCTGGGGCAGATGGCCTGGGCGTGTCCGGGGGGGCTGAAAAACAGCACCATGCGCCAGCCGGGAATGTCGTCGTCCCAGACAATGCAGGGATCGCCCGCGACGCTGCTGCCTTTTTCGGTCTTCATCCGTTCCAGAATCATCCCCTGCCGTTCCCATTGCGTTGGAATGTCGTAGCGCATCGTCCTTCTCCTCACAAATAACGCGAGTTTGTCCTTGTTCACATCTGGATACACGGTCTGCCAGCTTGTCGCGGCCCGTCGCGGCGTGGTGGCGCTACGGTGAAGGCCGCGCATAAACATATACGCTCGGATAGACGGCGAAAGGGCCGCAGTGCGCTTTTGCCGTTATTCGCGGACGGATCGGACGGATCGGACGGATCGGTCTGATCGGTCTGATCGGACTGACCGGAAATGGCTCTGGCTGATTTGATGTTGCCTGTTCCAGCGTGTATCTTTCGAGTTACGCCCGTTGCATAATCGCGCCTTTTTGGAGGTATGGATGGACACATCCGACAAACAATCGCAAAGATCCTCAGATAGCCTTTTTGCCGAGCGTGATGTCACGCATTCAGTCGAGGCAGTGAAGCTCTGCTGGGAGATGGAAAAGGCCCGTCGCCGCCGCTTGTTGTTGCGGGTGGTTCTGCCGATCATGCTGGTCGTTATGGGCGTGGCGGTCTATATGCTGACGCGGTCCGAGTTCGGCAAGCAGCTATTCAGTGGCCATAGCCATTCCGGCGGTTGCTGTGGGAGCGACGGGCCCATGGCGGAAAACGCCGCCGATTACAAGGGCCCTGGGCGTTTTGAAGGCTACGAGGGCGCCAAGATCAAGATATTGGCCATTATTCCCGGCGGGACGCCGCGTTATGGCGATTTCACTCGCGTGCTGCTGGACGCCATTGACAACAAGCCCAGCGAGTTCCATGTGCAGCTCATCGACCTCTTTGACCTCAACGAGGAGAGCGCCAAGGAGTTGGTCGGCGCCTACTGCACGGCGATTGTCATCAACGACCAGCGAGAATTCACCGTGCCCGATGGCGACGGCGGCACGCGCGCGGTGACCTTCATGGAGAATGTCAACCAGGATTTGTCCGCGCAGGATTTGGTCACCGTGCTCAATCAGCTGCATGCCGAGCATTACGGGCCGTCGGCGAAGCCGGTGGTGACTCTGCCGGAGCCCGAGCCTGAGCCCGAGGCGGTGAAGAGCGATCCGCTGCCGAAAGTCGTCCCGGCAAATCATGTGCACGACGAAGGCGCGGACGAGGCTGCAGACGGCGATGCACCAGTGATCCGCCTGACTTTGCCGACGATGAAGGCTGGCGAATGAGTGTTGCGCAGACGGAGGCATTCTTTGGCGCGGACTCGCCATTGCGCTTGGCGTCCAGCACCAAGGCGGGTTTTAGTTATGAGCCACGGCCCCAGCAGGTCGCCATGGCGAAGGCGGTAGCCGAAGCCCTGGACGACGGTGCGAACCTCTGTGTCGAGGCCCCAACGGGCGTCGGCAAGACCTTTGCCTACTTGGTTCCGGCCTACTATTATGCCTTGGCCACTGGCAAGCCCGTGGTCGTCAGTACGCACACGATCAATCTCCAGGAACAAATCATCGGCCGCGACATTCCGCTGCTGGAGAGGATGCTCGACGTGGAAATCCGCGCCGAAGTCGCCAAGGGCCGCGGCAATTACCTGTGCCTGCGGCGCCTGAACCAGCTGGCCGATATGGACCAGACGCTGTTGCCCGATGACTCGATCCTTGGTGAGCTCGGGCGGCTGCTGCGTTGGGCCGAAAAAACCAGCAATGGCGACCGCGGCGATTTCCCGGGGGGATTGTCGCCGGTACTGTGGAGCAGCGTTTGCTGCGAGCGTGGGACCTGCACCAACAAGCAGTGCACCTTTTATCGCAGCTGCTTTCTGATGAAAGTGCGGCGGAGCGTCCACCAGGCGCAGATCGTGGTCGCCAATCACGCGCTGTTTTTCAGTGCGCTGGCTATGAGCAACGACGACGGCGTTAGCGGCTGCGCGGACCCCGAGCAGGTGTCGGACAGCATCCTGCCGGACTACTCGGCGGTGATACTCGACGAGGGGCACACGCTGGAAGACTGCGCGGCGTCGCACCTCGGCCTGCGGGCCGACACCTTCGTCATCCTTCGTTTGCTCGGCCGCTTGTATTCCGACGAGCGCAAGACTGGCATGCTCATGGCCGAAAGCGCTGCCCCGGCGCGGGCGGCGGTAAGCGACTGCCGGCGGCGCGCCGTGCTGTTCTTTCAGCGTCTGAACGACTGGCTGGCCGACCAGCGCCAGAATCCCCTGCGCTACACGGTGCCGGGGCACATCAACAACTACCTGGCTGAGCCGCTGCGTCGCCTTGATTACGAGCTGCGGCAGCTGATTCAGCGTGAAGACGACCAGAGCACCAAGCAGGAACTCACGGCTGCTGCCGACGAACTCAAGGACCAGTGTGCCGCCCTGGACAGCTTCTTTACCATGGAGCTGCCCGAATACGTGTATTGGTTCGAACGGCAGGGCCGGGATGGCCAGGACATCAGCTTCAACGTTGTGCCGGTTGATGTGGCGCCGATCATGCGTGGCATGCTTTTCTCCCGCCCGCCGGTGATTATCACCAGTGCGACGCTCGCCGTGGATGGCAACATCGGCTACTTCCAGCATCGTCTGGGTGCCGAAGAGGCGCGGACGCTGATACTCGACACGCCCTTTGACTTCAGCCGCCAAGTCACCTTGCACATCTGTAATCACATGCCCGATCCGCGCGCTGCGGCCGAGGCCTTTCAGGAGGAGGCGGCCAAGTATATCCAGCATTATCTGCGCCTGACCCACGGCCGGGCTTTCGTGCTCTTCACCAGCTACAACATGATGCACGAGATCGCCATGCGCCTGGAAGACTTCTGCGCCGAAGAGCATCTCACCATGATGATTCAGGGCGAAGGCATGACGCCGCGCAAAATGTTGGAGAGCTTCAAGCAGACCGAAGGCGCGGTCATCCTCGGCACCGCCAGCTTCTGGACCGGCGTTGATGTGCCAGGAGATGCGCTCAGCAATGTGATTATCACCCGCCTGCCTTTTGCCGTGCCCGACCACCCGCTCAGCGCCGCGAGGACCGAAAAAGCCGAGCGCGAAGGGCGCAATTCTTTCTTCGAGTACTCGCTGCCTGACGCCGTGCTCAAATTCCGTCAGGGCTTCGGCCGCCTGATCCGCACCAAGGACGACACGGGCATCGTGGTCATACTCGACAGCCGCATCGTTACTAAGCGCTACGGGCGCGTCTTCCTCAATTCCATCCCGGCCTGTCCGGTGGAGATGTTCTAGGGCAGCGGTATGCGTGTTAGTATCCAAGGAGTTCCGGTGACGATATTTCTGGTCAGTTTTTTGTCGGTAGCCAAGTTGGTCCTGGTGGTTTTACTGGGCGTCGTTCTTGGCAAGCGTGGCGTCATCACGAAGGAAGGCCGGGCCTGCTTGAGCAACATCATCATGATGGTGATGCTGCCGTGTCTGCTGGTGGCGTCGCTGAGCCAGAATGCCAGCGTGGAGAATCTCGGCAAGCTACCCATGCTGATGGTGGCTGCGGCGGTGTACGTCGCTTTCGGTTTGCTTGTTGCGGCGCTGCTGCGGCGCGTGTTCCGCATTGGTCCGGAGAACGCGCGGATCATCGGTGCGGCGACGTCTTTTGGCAACGCCAGCTATTTACCGTTGCCGTTGCTAGCGGCGGTATGCGCTAGTGCGCCGGTGTTTGCCGACGATCCCAGCGGCGCGCTCAGCCGGAGCGTCGCCTACGTGTCGATCTTTCTCATGTGTCATTCGCCATTGTTATGGCTGGTGGCCTTTCCCTATTTGTCCGGCCATTCCTGGCGGGAGCTACGGCTGCGGCAGGTGCTGAATATGCCCATTTTGGCCTCGACGACGGGGGTGATCCTGGGAACCGTGCCGTTTTTACGCGCTCTAATAGTAGATGCCGACGCGCCGTTGCGCATTGTGATTGACAGCTGCGAACTCGTTAGCCAGGGGGTTTTTCCCTGTGCGTTGCTGGTCCTCGGGGCCACGCTAGCGCAACGTTTACCTACTGGCGAGAGTGTGCCGTTACGGGTTTTCAGTGTTGTCGCGCTGGGCAAACTGGTGTTGATGCCCGTGCTGGGCTTCTTCTTCACCATGGCGCTGTGGCGCGGCGGGCTGATCCCCGACGACCCGGTGTGCGTGCTGGTGCTGATGCTGGAGGCGGCGGTGCCGCCGGCGAACAATTTGATTATCATGTGTCAGATGCATCAGCGGGGGGAGGCCGTGATGGCTCGCGTCCTGCTGGTGATGTACTGCTTGGCCGTGCCGTCGCTGACCATTGCCATGATGTGCTTCTTGAAGGTGATCAGCTGAACCGGTCGGTTACGACATAGTTATACGAACAACAAATAGCGCTGCGGTTGCCGGTGGGCTGGTTGCTCCGGCGGTGCTGGTGTAAGAAGATGGAGGTGCGCAATGTTTCTAGGTTTCGATCCCTTGTATTGGATGCTAGCCCTGCCGGGGCTGTTACTGTCCATGCTGGCGTTGTTTTATGTCAAGTCGGCCTTCAGCCAGTATTCGCGGGTGCGTTCGCAGCGCGGGCTGACGGGCGCCGAGGCTGCTGCGGCCATGTTGCAGCGCGCTGGCGTGAACGATGTCCGCATTGAGCGCGTCGGGGGCTTTCTGAGTGATCATTACGATCCCACGGCGAAGACGCTGCGGTTGTCACCGGACGTCTATGGCAGCGAGTCGCTGGCGGCGATCGGCGTGGCCTGCCATGAAGCCGGCCATGCCCTGCAGCATGCCGACAACTACGCGTGGCTGGGCTTGCGGACGAGCCTGGTGCCCCTGGCGAGCTTTGGCAGCAACTTCTCCTACATACTCTTCTTCATCGGACTCTTCCTGAAGAGCATGTTCATGGTAAAAGTGGGCGTGCTGCTGTTTGCAGCGGCGGTGCTGTTCACGATTGTGACGCTGCCGGTGGAATGGAATGCCAGCGCGCGCGCCAAGGTGGCGATGGTCAATGGTGGCATTGTCACCCATGAGGAACGCGACGCTGCGGCGAGCGTTCTCAACGCGGCGTTTCTGACCTACGTCGCCGGCGCCGTCAGCGCCATTCTGACCCTACTGTACTTCCTCCTGCGCTCCGGCCTCCTGGGCGGCCGCAGAGACTGATAGCGAGCATAAAGGATACGAGCATGGGACATTTTACACAGGCATGGCGGGCATTCTGGCAGATCATTCGCTCACCGAAAGCCGCCGAATACTGGGCGGCATTCGAAAAAGGCGCTGGCGTCGCGGCTTTGCCTGCGCCCGCCGCTGAAAAAGCGGGCGCTGACGCCCCGGTGGCCAAGGCCGTCGCGCCCAAAGCCCCGGCCGGCGCTGACGCCGTTTATACCCTGACCTTGTTGCAGCGCGAAGCGCGGCTGGTGGACTTTTTGCAGGAGGACATTGGCGCTTACAGTGACGAGCAGGTCGGCGCCGCCGTCCGCAAGATCCACGCGGATTCGCGGCAGGTCCTCACCAAGTATTTTGGGGTGATGGCTATTCGCGAAGAAGCCGAGCAGGACGCGCTCAGCGTCCCCGCCGGTTTTGATTCGCGGCGGCTGCGCCTCAGTGGCCGCGTTAGCGGTGACGGCCCCTACCAGGGCACGTTGGTGCACCGTGGCTGGGTGGCCACGAAAGTCGCCTTGCCGCAGCGCAATGACGGCGTGGACCCGGCGGTGATCTGTCCTGCCGAAGTGGAAATATGACCGACGCAGGCGTGGTTGCCGGCTGGCGCTGAAGATCTTGGGCGGCAGCTGGTGCGACCGGGCAGGGGAGTGACATGAGTATGGACAATGCACTGACATCGGCGCCGCCGTCGGCCGCCGCGGTGACGCCGTTGTTGACGACACGCTTTTTGGGTCGGCAGTTCATCTACGAACAGGAGCTGGTATCGACCAATCGCAGCGCTCTGGAGTTGGCCGAGGCGGGTTGCCCGGCCGGGCTGATCGTCGTCGCCGAGACGCAGAGTGGCGGCCGCGGCCGCATGACCCGCAGCTGGTTTTCGCCGCCTGGGCGCAATCTGTACTTTTCGTTCGTGCTGCGACCGAGCATTGAGCCGGCGATGGTTCCGCAGCTGGCTCTGCTGGCTGCGCTGTCCTTGCGGCGGGCGCTGCTGGAGCAATGTCCGAGCTGGCCCCTCAAATGCAAGTGGCCGAATGACCTGTGGGCCGACGGGCGCAAAATCAGCGGCATTCTTTGCGAAATGAACTGTCGCGACATGAAGACCAGCCACGTGGTCGTTGGCATTGGCGTCAATGTCAATGTCAGCCGCGAGGAACTGCCGCCGGAATTGCGTGACAGCGCCGGGTCGCTCTGCCAACTGGCTGGCCGGGCCTTGCCCCGCGCTGACATCCTGGCGGCTATCCTCAACCACTTTGAAAGCGATTACAACCAGTGGCTCGCTGACGGCGGGCTTACGGCGTTCCTCGATGAATGGCGGAGCGCGTCCGTGCTCGATAACTGCGCTGTCAAGGTCGAACAAAATGGCCAGCTTCACCAAGGCGTCGCCCGAGGCATCACCCCCGAGGGCTTCTTGCGTTTGGAACAGGCCGACGGGAGTATACGGACTATTCACGCCGGTGACGTGCACGTGCTGAGATAAACAGAAGATCAGACCGATCGGACTGATCGGACTGATCGGACTGATCCGGCAGACTTGATCGGTCGGATCAGTCGGATCCGTCGGATACGTCCGCGAAGAAAACAGAAGATACGTCCGCGAAAAGGAGACAAGGGCAAATGAAGATTCGCATTGTGGGTTTGAACTGCAGTCCGCGTACGGAGAGCAACAGCGCGGCGATTCTGGACAAGTCGGTCGAGATGGCCAACGCGAAGCTTGGCGGCGCGATTGATTTTGAGCGCGTCAATCTGCGCGAATGCAAATTTGATGCCTGTCTCGCCTGTGGCGTATGCGGAAAGCGCAAGGATCGCGAGGAGTTCATGCCCTGCGTGCAGCATGACGATCTCGACGCTGTGATGGAAAAGCTGGTCGCCGCCGACGGCATTGTCGTTGCCACGCCGGTGTATTTTGGTCTGCCTTCGGACCTGTTTTCCAAGTTCATCATGCGCACGCGCTACCTGCGCCACCAGGATTTCAAGTTGGCGAACAAGGCCGTGGCGGTGATGGCTATCGCGGGCCGTCGTTCCGGCGGTGCCGAGACGACGATTATATCGACGTGGCTGCCCTTTATACGCCATGGCTGTTTGATTGTGGGCAACGGCGACCAGACCTGCCAGTTTGGCACCATGGGCTGGGCTGGGCCGAGTGGGCAGATCCTCACGGACGACTGGGGCATGGAGCAGGCCGAACAGACCATGCGCCGGGTCTATGAAGTCGCCTCGCTGGTCAAGGCCGGTACTGGCACTCTCAATCATCAGTGCCCCATGCGCTTCTCATACCAAGCCGGGACGCGCTGAAGGGGGCGACAATAATAGCGCAAGAGCTGGTTGCACAGGGCAGGCTGGTGGCCGTGTCTTCATGAAGGAGTGGCCACCGTTTTTGTGTCCTTGCCTGACCGTGTTCATCGGGAGCAGTGCGTCATCAGTATTGGCCCCCTAAGCGACATGGCGAGGAAATGGTCCCACGCTCATGACGAGCATATCAGAATTCTTGCGTGAGCAATTGTTTCTTCCAGGTAATCGGTCTGTCATTGATAACCAAAACTGTGGTGCCTCTACGAGGCACTGTCTGTTGGCAGGCTGCGTCCCCAGGCTAAAGCCTGGGGTTAAGCATGGTTAAGCGCCTACGGCGCAAAAACATGGATATTGAATGATGGTGGTTTTTGGCCCGAACCGGATAAAGCAGGTTGCCTGATCGGCCAAGTTCGGCCCGGAGGGCCGCACCATGCATAGCCCCGGGTGAGGCGCCCGGAGGGCGCCGCAACCCGGGGTATGATAGCAAGTTAGAATTGCGCCCGGAGGGCGCCACATTGGCGAGGCACGCCGCGTCCCACGCGCCAGCGAGAGGCATGCCGTGCATCCGTTATCAATCACTGACCGATTACTCTTCCAGTATAAAACATTTTCAAGACGCTTGTTATTTATGGGGAAAGTAACTATAATTCGCGTTAGCTATGTCTATTGCACAATGGTCATGAGGATAAGAATTGCACTACACAGGAGATTGCAGATATGAAGTCGCGTCGATTTACCTTGATTGAACTGCTCGTGGTGATTGCCATCATCGCCATATTGGCGGCCATGTTATTGCCTGCCTTGGCCAAAGCGCGGGAGAAAGCCCGCAGCATCAGCTGCATCAACAATTACAAGCAGCTCGGGGTGTACATGATCATGTACACGGACGACAATGCCGGTCTCTACGCCGCACATGATTGGGGTGTGCGCTTTTACAACGATTACATGAACAAAACGACCGAGGGCTGTGCCCGTTGTCCATCTTTTCCGGCGACCAGTACACTTACCAGTGGCACGGTGAGGCCCATCAATTGCAGTTACTCGGTATCGGGCGTTTGGTGGAACTATACGGTGAAACTCTTTGCCATCTACTACACGGGGCGCACGAACGAACGCGTAAGCACGTCGGAGGTCACGCTGCCCTCGCAGAAGATTTATCTCACCGAGCGCTACTTGAGCACCTACGACCGGAGCACCATCAATACCACTCAGCTGATGAATGATCGTTATATGAGCAACATCCACGGCGGCTACTCGAACGTATTGCTTGCTGACGGCCATGCTCGCGCGGTCAAGCTCCCAGGCGATGTGGCGCCGCTGGGCCAAAAGCAGAGCTGGCCGAGCAGCGCGGCCTATATCGCCGACGACACGACCAATCTCGGGCTCTGAGCACACCGGCGGCGGCGCTGGCGGTACTGCGCCACTGGCGGGATACGCAGGATGCACAGAACGGGCCGGCATGACGCGTGGCGCGATGAACGCGCTGGACGTCATGCCGGCCTTTGCTTACTTTGCGTGTTGGCGGCGGTATTTGGCGAGGATTTCCAGGTATTGATTTTTCAGGTCGGTAGCGTGTTTGCTGCGTGCCTGGATCAGTTTGTCGGCGTTTTCGGCATCCGGGTGCCATGATGTCGCGAGGGTTTCGGCCAGATGGTCGATGTAGCGGGTGATGGGAAAATTCTTTTGGCATTCTGTCGGGCAGAATTTGGGCTGGTCGTAGGCGATGGCACCGAGGGCGAGGACGTACTCGAACATTGCCGGCTGTTGTGAGTCCACGGCCAGGTGCAGTGCGCTGAGGCCTTCCCAAGTGTAGCCTTGCCAGGGCATTTTGCAGTCCTCAATGAGGTACTTGGCCAGTTCGACATTGCCGCTGTTGATGGCGTTTTGGGCGAGATTGACGCCGGTGTCGTCAAGGGCGAAGGGATTGGCGCCGGCCTGCAGGAGATACTTGACGACGTTGGTGGCGCCGGCGGCGGCGGCGTAGAGCAGCGGCGTGTCTTCAGGGCCGTATGGGTAGTCGAGGGGGTCGACCCTGGCCAGTTTGGCTTCCTGGTGGAGGAATTTGATGATATTGAGGGAGCCCTGTTCGGCGGCGTCGAGCATGCAGCAGTCCATGAGGTCGGCCAGGGCGTCGGTGGTTTTTGCCGGTGTTTTGAGCAGTGCTGCCAGCGCTCGCTTGAGGCCGGGGAGATTGTTGTCATAGACCATGTCTAGTACGCGCTGTTCAGCCGGGGGGAAATCCGGTGTGCCGTCAAGACCGCCTTTTTGGGGAAGGTAGTTGCTATAGTCATTCATGAGTGGATGGCCTTTCAACAATGGGTTTAGGGGGAATGTCAAGCCGGTTATTGCAGAGGCGTGGTAAGAATGGGGTAACTCTCTCTGTGCAGTGGGTTGTGTTGAGTTGTGGTTACTGCCGGAGCGGCGGGAGGTTGCGTTTGGTCCGTTCCTGATTGATTTTCTGCCAGAGCGCGGGCGACTTGGCCAGTTCCTTGTTGAAGCGGCCCGTGCTCATGCCAAGTGCTGCCGCCGCGTCGGCGATGCGGTAGTCGGCGGCGTGCAGGGCGTCCAGCGCGTGCGCGGCCCAGAGCGCGAAGAGGGCGTTGTTGACGCTGGGCGCGTGCTCAGCGGCGGTGGCTTCGGTGGTCGGTGTCGGCGTGGTTTCCAGGCGGATGGCCAGGGCGATTTCCATGCGCAATTTGCGCAGGGCGTGTTGGCGGTTGAGGTGCTGCGAGCGGCTGCTGTCGTCCATGGCGCTGACGCCGGTGAGGTGGTGTGTGAGCTGCACGGCCGATTCGGTCTTGTTGCGCTTTTGGCCGCCGGGGCCTACGCCGCGGCGGGTGTCGCAACGGCAGAGTCGGAAGAGCTCGTCGTCGCTCATGCTTAGCCATTGATCGCGATGCGTGTTGGCGTTGGCGCTGTCCATGCTTCGTTGGTCCTTGTATGCTGTGCGGCGTTGCTTGTTTCCGTGGTCAGGCCGACTGCAGTACTGGCCAGAGTCGCGCGGCGTTGCCCCAGAAGATGCGTTCCGTATCCGCTGCGGGCAGTGCCAGGCTCATAATGTCGGCGACGGCTTCCCGGAGGTCCTGCCATGGCGAGTCGGTACCGAAGAGAATCTTGTCGGCGCCGTGGGCACGAATGATGCGGGACAACTGATGCGGATCGCGCATGAAGGGCTTGGCGAAGGCCGTGTCCATCAGGACGGCGCTACCGACGAGGTGTCGCTCGACGTCGTCCCATGAGCGCCAGCCGCCTAGGTGCGCCGCGATGATGGTCAGGCCAGGATGACGGCGGGATAATTCCACGAAGTCTGGCGGCGATGAATGAAAGGGCGGCTCGAAACCGATGTCCTGGCCGGCGTGGATGATCACGGGCAGGGACAATTCCTCGCAGCGTTGCCAGATGGGCTCCAGCCGCTCTTCCAGCAGGAAGAACTCCTGGTACTCGGGATGGAATTTGACGCCGCGCAGGCCGAGCTCGTGAATGCGGGTGATTTCGTCTTGCGGCGCGGTGACTGCCGGGTGCATGCCGCCCATGGAGAGCATGGGCAGGCTGTTCTGTTTGGCGACGCGGTCGTTGACCGAATGGACTTGGTCTGGCCGGGTCACCACCGGGCAGTTCAGCCAAGCCGTGTAGCCGGCCTCACGCGCTTTAGCAGCCAGACCGGCCGCCGTGCCGTCCGTAAAAACCGGTATGCCGCAGGAATTCTTGCGCAGATGCGCCAGGGCCTGCGCGGCTATCTTGTCGGGAAAAACGTGGGTGTGGACATCGAAGATCTTCATGGCGCTCATTCCTGTCGGTCAGAACTGATGGTATGTGACAGCAGATGAATTTACCCCGCTTTTCAGCGATTGTGCGCGTCGGGCGTGTTTTTTCTTGGAACAGAGTCGGCTGGTGGCGCGCCCGCAGCGGCGTGTTGAGCAGCTGCGGGCGCGGGGTGTTTCGTACGCGTCAGATTTTGTTGCGGCGTTCTTCGACGGCGCTATAGACGGCGGGGATGACGAGTAGCGTCAGGGCGGTGGCGGTGGCTAGTCCGAAGACCACGACGGTGGCCAGTGGCCGTTGCACATCGGAGCCGACGCCTCGGGCCATGAGTAGCGGGAGGAGCCCGAGCACGGTGGTAAGTGCGGTCATCAGCACGGGGCTGAGGCGGAGCATGGAGCCTTTGCGGACGGCGTCGTGCAGGGGAATGCCACTGGCGCGGAGGTCATTGTAATGTGTGACCAGCACGATGCCATTCTGCATGGCGATGCCGAACAGCGCAATGAAGCCCACTGCGGCAGGCACGGACAGATACTCGCCGAAGAGGAGCAGCCCGACGACGCCGCCGCATAGCGCCAGCGGTACGTTGGCGACGATGATCAGCGCGTGGCGGAAGCTCCCAAAGGCCAGCCAGAGCAGCACCATGACTGCCAGTATTACCACCGGCACAATTAGCGCCAGGCGGGACATTGCCCGCTGCTGGTTCTCGAACTGGCCGCCGAATTCGACCATGTAGCCAACCGGCAAGGACACGGCTTCGGCAATGCGCTGGCGCGCGTCAGCCACCACGCTGCCCAGGTCGCGGCCGCGAATGTTGCCCTGGACCAGCCAGTAGCGCTGGTTGTTCTCGCGGTTGATCTGGATGGGGCCGACGTCGTGGCGGATGTCCGCCAGCTGCTTCAGGGGCAACTTCACGCCGTCGGCATTGGCGATCATGATGTCGCCGATGGCCTCGGGGCTGCTCCGGTAGTCATCCTGGTAGCGCACAAACACGCCGTAGCGCCGGGTATTGAGAAAGATGGTGTCGACGACTTCGCCACCGACGGCGAGCTCGACGGTCTCCAGTAGGTCGTGGATGGCCACGCCATGGCGGGCGCAGGCAGCGCGATCGGCGACAATTTGCAGCTGTGGCTGGCCGCTGTTCTGTTCCAGGGAGAGATCGACCAGCCCTGGCACCGTCGTTACGGCTTGTCGGACGGCTTCCGCCAGCCGGCGCAGTTCGGCGAGGTCTTCGCCATAGACCTTGATGGCAAGCTGGGCTTTGCTGCCGGAGAGCAGTTCATCAAAGGCGTTCTGGATGGGCTGGGTGAAGTTGAGCTGGACGCCGGGGAATTGCGCGAGGTGTTTGGCCAGAGCCGCGACCAGGTCGTCTTTGCGCTGGAAGCGCTGCCAGCTGGCCATCGGCGTGAGTTCGAGCTGGATTTCGGCGGTATTGACCGGGTGCGGGTGGCTGCCGGCTTCGGGGCGGCCGATGCGGGATACTGTCCGGCTAACCTCCGGGAATTCCATGATGGCCCGTTCCATGCGCATGACGGTATCGGTGCCGTCTTCGAGCGCGATGGCCGGTGCCATGGTGACGCCGATGAGGATGGAGCCTTCGTCGAGGGTGGGGATGAACTCGCTGCCCAGGCGCGGCAGCATCAGGCCGCTGCCCAGCAGGACCAGCACGCTCAGAACCAGGACGAGGGCGCGGTGGCCGAGGACCCAGCGTAGCTGCGACTCGTAGAGGCGCTTCAGCACCCGAATTAGCCACAGCTCGCGGCTGGCGGCGCGGGGCTTCAGCAGGACCTGGCACAGCACCGGCGCGAGCAGCAGGGCTGCCAGCAGTGATCCGAGCAGCGCGTAGCTGATCGCGTAGGCCATCGGCGCAAACATCTTGCCTTCCACGCCCGTGAGGGTGAAGATGGGCAGGAAGACGCTGATGATGATGGCGATGGACATGACGATGGGTCGGCTCACTTCCTTTGCGGCGGCGGCGATGTGGGCCATTCTGCCCTCAGGCGTCGCGGTTGTGCCCTGGAGGCGCCGGGTGATGGCCTCGACCATGACGATGGTGCCGTCGCCTAGCATGCCGATGGCGATGGCGATGCCGCCCAGAGACATGAGATTGGCCGACAGGCCCTGCCAGCCCATGCCCAGAATCGCCACCGCCGCGCTCATCGGTAGGGCTACGGCGACGATCAGCGCCGCGCGCCAGTTGCCCAAAAACAGAATCAGCACGGCGATGACCAGCAGAGCGCCTTGCAGTAGCGCCTTCTTGATGGTGCCGGTTGCGTTGCTGACCAGCTCCGATTGATCGTAGTAGGGCACCAGCGTTACACCGGCCGGGAGAGTCGCCTGGACCGATACTACCCGTTCGTGCAGGCGGGCGATGACCTCCGAGGTGTTGGCGCCGTAGAGTTTCAGGACCAGGCCGGACACCACTTCGCGTTCCCCATTGACCGTGACGACGCCGCGGCGCAGCTCCGGACCATAGCGGACATCGGCGATGTCGCCCAGGCTGAGCGACGACGCGCCGTCGTGGCGCAGCGGCAGTTGGCGCAGATCGTCCAGCGTCGCCAGCAGCCCCAGGCCGCGCACCAGGTGTTCTTCCTGGCCCATGACGACAAACTGCGCGCCGACGTTGCGGTTGTTCGTCTGTAGGGCCGTGACGACGTCGTCCATGCCGAGGCCGTGGGCATCCAAACGGCGGGGATCGACCAGCACCTGGTACTGCAAAACATGGCCGCCGATGGCGAGGATGTCCGTGACGCCGGGCACGCTCTGCAGCTGGTATTTGACGACCCAGTCATTGAGTTCACGCAGCCAGAGGTCGAGGGGCTTGTCACCACAGTCCACGATGGCCGGATCGGCCTGCAGATAGTAGAGAAAAATCTGCCCGAGACCGGTGGCAATGGGCCCGATGGCCGGTGCGGTGTCCAGCTCTGGTAGTTGGTTGCTGACGGCGGCGAGGCGTTCGCTCACGACCTGACGGGCGAAATAGATATCCACGTCGTCGGCGAAATACACGTAGATCACGGCCATGCCGAAGGCCGACGTGGACTTGATGCGGGTCACCCCGGGCAGGCCGTTCATGGCGGTTTCAATGGGGAAGCTCACCAGTCGTTCCATTTCTTCCGGGGCGAAGCCGTGGGCTTCGGCGAAGATTGGGACGAGGACGGGTGAGGTGTCGGGAAAGGCGTCCACGGGCAGTTGCCGGTAGTGGTGAATGCCCAGTCCGAGGATGACGGCGCTGAGAAGCAAAATCAAAGCAGGCCGGCGCAGAGCCAGGCCGATAATGGGATCGATCATCGTGTCCTCCTATGCTCAGTGGCCGTGTCCGGCATGTGGGTCCAGCGCGCTGGTGACCAGCTTGGCTTTCAGGGTGTAAGCGCCGGCGGCGACGTAGGTCGTGCCTGCGTTCAGGCCGCTGGCGATGGCCACGCGTTCGCTGTCGCCCGGGCCGAGCTGCACGGGCTGTGCCGTGAAGGCGTCGCCGGCGGGTACGAAAACCACGCTTTCGCCGTCGATGTTCTGGATGGCGTTGCGGGGCACGACGACCGGGTAGGTCGTGTTGTTCGTGCGCAGTCGCGCCTCGACGGCAGCGCCGGGACGCCAGTGGCCAGCGGTGTCGGTCAGTTCTGCGCGTACCGTGGCGGCGCGGGTTGCCGGGTCAAGGACAGCGGAAATCATGCGGATAGGCGCGCGGGTTTCGTCGTCGCGATGCACGCTGCAGATGGTGATGTTCTGCCCGACGGCGATGCCGTCCAGATCCTGGGCATAAACGAGCAATTCGACCCAGACGCTGCTGGTGTCGGCCAGCGTGAACAGCGCGCTGTCGGCGCCCACTCGTTCGCCGGTTGTACTGGAGCGGCTCAGAATCGTCCCGGCGAACGCGGCGCGGACTTCGCAGCGGGCGAGGTCGGCTTCGGGTGGCAGCGCCTCGGCGTTGTCGACCATGGCGGCCAGGGCGCTGAGTGCCTCGTCGTTTTCGCCGGCGACGCGCAGGCGCAGCGCGGCGCAGTTGGCGGCGAAGCGTTTTTCCTGAGCGTCGGCACGGGCGCTTTCCCAGGCGAGTCGTTCTTCGTAGACGGCGCTGTCGCGCAGGGCCCGGTAATGGGCTGACGCCTTGGCGTAGGCCGTCTGGGCGTTGAGTAAGTCTTCTTCGCTGCCGATGGCCTTTTGGCGCAGGCGTTCTTCGCGTTCGGCATTCAGCCGCAGCTGTTCCAGCTCGCTGTAGGCATCGACGAGCTGTGCCAGGCGCTCGCCCAGGTCGTCGGCGGAAAAGTCCGCCAGCGCCGCCAGCGCCGGCTTTTCCGCGAGGTAAGTCACCAGTCGTTGCGTGTTGCGCTGGACGAGTTCGGCGCGCTGGGCATGCCTGTCGGCCAGCGTCGCCTGCTGCAGCTTGCTGAGATAGTCAAGGCGCATATCCGCCAGTTCGCTGCTGCGGAGCAGCGCCAGGAGTTGTCCGGCGGCGACGCGGTCGCCTTCGCTGACCAGCATTTGTGCTATGACGCCCGCTACCGGCGTGGTGATTTGCGCTTGGCGCTCGCGATTGAGCACGATTTGACCGCGCAGGAGCTTCTCCTGCGCGATATCCCCGCCAGCTGCAACGGCCAGCTCAATGCCGGCATGACGACGTTCCGCCGCCGAGAGGGTCAGGCCGCCAGAAGCGTCGCCAGAGCCCGGACCGTGGTCATGCCCGGCGTGGGCGTCTTCCGCGTCTTCGGCGTGGTCAGCGTGATCGGCGTCGTCTTCCGCGTGGGCAGAATCGGCCTTTGCATGGTCGGCGTGGTCGGCGTGGTCGGCGTTTGCCGGGGCCATCTTGGTGTCTTTTGCGTGATCATCGTGGTCATCGTGGTCGGTGGTACAGTCTGGTCCATGTGCGTGTCCGGCGTTGTTATTGTCCAGTGCTTGTTTGGCGCCAATGGTCGCGATGGCCGCGATGATCAGCAAGGCGATGACGATCTTGCCGGCGAGGCCTTTGCGGTGACCTCCGTGTGCTATGTTCGGTTGGTTCTCGGTCATTGTCTTTTATCCTCAAATGAAGGTGATGACGTTTCAGTATTCAGTTGGCCGATGAGTCGCTTGATGCCGTTCAGGTGCTGATGCACTTCGGCGAGGGCATCGATGTATTCGCTGTTGAGTTCCTGCCATGCCTGTTGGACGCTCAACAGCGCCAGGTAGCTGCCGCGGCCCAGGCGATGGGACTCGCTGGCGTCAGTCAGCGCGCGCTGTGCGTGGGGGAGCAACCCGTCACGAATGGCCGTTGCGGCCGCGACGGCTGTCTTGGCACTGAGCCACTCCTGTTCCAGTTCGGCCTGCAGTGCCAGCTGCGTGGTTGTGGCCTCGGCGCGCGCGCGGGCGACGCCATGCAGAGCGGCTATGCGGTTGCCGCGGTTACGATCAAAAAGCGGCAGTGGCATGGACAGACCAAGCTTCGCCAGGTGTTCGCCGCTGCCGCGCTCGTAGCTGTAGCCGACGGACAGCGTCAGGTCCGGCATGGCAGCGCGATCTTCGCTGGCCAGCTCGGCGGCGGCTACGCGCTCGGCTTGCGCTGCGTGTTGCCAGGCGGCGCTGTCCGGCAGGCGCGCCAGGAGTTCTGCCATGGTCGGCAGTGGCGGCAATGCGCGCAGGTCGCCCGTGATGGGCCGGTTCCTGAACGCATTGGCCTGTGGCCCAAGCTGCGCCAGCAACGCGGCACGACTGCGGTCGACGGCACTGATCGCTCGGAGCACGGCCAATTCCTGTCGGGCCAGTTCCATCTCAGCTTGACTGAGTTCCTGCGGGGCATCTTTGCCGGCCTGGACTCTTTCAGCCACGCAGTTGCGCGCGCTACGGGCGCTGTCGGTGGCGGCGTGTAGGAACGCCAGTCGTTCCTGGGCTGCGAGCACGGACAGGAAGTCCTCTCGCAGGGCGGCGAGCGCGTCCTGTTCGGCAATGCTGTTTTCCCAGCGCTGTTCTTCGGCCGTCATGGCTGCCAGGTGCTGACGGCGGCGGCGTTTGCCCCCGAGCTCAAAGGGCTGGTTGAGTTGAATCGCGTAAGTCGTTTCTGCCAGGCGATTGCCAGGGCCCTCGGTGGCGACGTCTTCCATCTCCACTTCCAGCTCGGGATTGGGCAACGCGGCGGCCTGGTCGATTAGGCTCAGCGCAGCAGCGTAGCCGGCATGCCGGGCCGTGCTGGCCGGGTGCGTGGCAAGGACAAGTGCTTCAAGTTCAGCAAGAGTCACCGGCGTCTGGGGCGACGTCGGCGCAGTGGCCGCGTGATCATCAGCGCGGCTGGCGGTGGCCAGAATCAGGCATAGAAATGCCAGAGGGCCAAAAAGGCTCGTTCGTGTCATGACAATCCTCTGTTTTTAGTCGTTCGACAAATCGTGCCATGCTGGCCCCGCTGGGGCCCGTTGGGCATGACTCGAGTCTACAGCTAAAACAGGGATCATAGACGCAAGACTGTCGTCCTGATGCTCACTATATGCGGCGGCACGCAGGTGGGACGGCGGTCCGGAGGAAGGAGAGAATTACAGGGAGAGAAGACCGGCGGCTGGCCGGGCGGGAGAAGATAAGCAATGGGCGCCTTGACGCCGGCATTGGCTTTCGCGAGACGGTGCCAGGTGGCGCGTTCGGCGGCGTCCAGGGGATAATCCGTGCAGCTTTCGGCTGCCAAACCCGGCTGGTCGTAGCTGGGTCCAGAGTGTTGCTGGAGTTCGCTGTGGCCGTGGCCGGGCTCGGCTTGCGGGAGGTGTTCGCTGCGGCCGTGGCAGTGGCCGGCGTTGGCGTTTTCCAAGGCGACGTGGCCGTCCGCGCCGACGCATACCACCATGGCAGCAGTGGTTGGCTGTGCGGCGGTCAGAGTGAGCAGCCAGATAAGGGCGAGAAGGGTGGTGAGTGGACGGTGACGCATGCGGTGAATAGACAATGCTTGTACGTGCATGTTCCCCGTGCACGATCAGAAAATGCCGGCGAGCGGAAAATAGGCGTGGCTGTCGCTACGGCGTCAGGGGGATGTTTCGTTCGTAGGTGACGTTTATGGTGCCGATGGTGCCACGGCGTTCTTTTTTCATGTTGACGATGTCGTTGAGGCGTTTGAAGGCTGCATCCATATTGGCAAGGGGCACGACGACTTCAGAGCCGGCGCGAAAGACGGTGCCGCCTGGGGTGGCGCGGAGAATGAGTCGGAAATGGCGCTGGCTGTAGTCGAGTTGGATGAGGGCGATATCGCAGTAGGCCATGTCGTCGTGAGTGGCGACGAAGCGCAGCAGTCGTAGGGCACCGAGGAGCATGAAGTCATCGGTGCGGGTTCCCTGTTCAAGCTTGCCGGGGTTGCGGATGCCGGTGATTTGCGGTAATGTCGCTGGCACGCCCTTGATGCCCTGGTAGGGGAGGATGAAGCCATTGCGGTCGATGAGTAGCGTCGGGATGCAACGCAGGGTCGCTTCTGGGGTGCATTCGCTGAATTGGATATTGAGGGTGTCGGGAATGACTCGGCGGACTTCCGCGCTGTGGACGAGCGGCTCGGCAAGCAGGCGTTTGCGGATCTTGCCGATGTCGATGGCGAGGAGATTGCAGTGGCCGATATCCACGCCCATTTCGCTGAGAATGGTCAGCACGCGATCGCGGGAGTAATTCGCCGTCGGGGCGGTGGTGACGTGCAGGAGCGTGAAATGGGGGTTGTTGACGTAAAAATGGCGGCGGACGGCTTTGCCGGCAAAGACCAGGCCGGTGATGGCGATGGCGAAGAGCGTGAGGCTGATGACGACCCGCACGGCGATGCGGGTCGAGCGGTTGTCTCTGGAGACATTGGCGGGTAGTTTCTTTTTATCCCTGATTGGCATGATTTACCTTGCGGTTTTACGGCGTTTGCCTGCTGGGGCGGCGCTTTTTGCGGTGGCCTTGCCATCGGGTTCGGCGGGGCTGATTTCGGCATCGAGGTCGTAGATGTCGGCGCCGGTGATGACGACGTCGGCGAAGCACGGCTGCAGGCATGGCTGACTGGCGCGGGTTTTGACGGTGATGAGCTGGTCGACGTCTGGCGCATCGCCGGTGCTGCGGGCTTGCCAGTGCCGTTTGTCCACGGGTTCTTCGAGGAGCACGCGGAGTTTTTTGCCGACCATGGCGGCATTTTTGCGCGCGGAGACATACTGCTGGGCAAGGAGGAGTTCTTCTCGGCGGGCCATCGCGATTTCTTCGGGAACGAGTCCTTCGTGGATATCCATGGCGGGGGTATTTTCCTCGGGCGAGAAGGCGAAAGCGCCGAGGCGATCGAAGCCGTAGGACTTGACGAATTCGAGGAGTTCCTGGAAGTCCGCGTCGGTTTCACCGGGGAAGCCGACCAGGAAGGTGGTGCGGACGGTGAGTTCGGGATATTGGTCGTGGATTTTGGTCATGAGGGCGCGGGTCTGGTCGCTGTCCATGCCACGGCGCATAGCTTTGAGGATTGGCGTGCTGAGGTGTTGCAGGGGCATGTCGAGATAGGGCACGACGTGTTTGCCGTGGGCGAGGATGTCGAGCAGTTCGTCGTTGACGTAGAGCGGGTGGGTGTAGAGCACGCGCAGCCAAAAATCGCCGGGGATGGCATCGCAACGGCGGAGGAGCTCGGCCAGGGTGCTGCCGTCTTTGCGGTCGAGGCCGTAGCGGGAACTGTCTTGGGCGATGAAGTTGATTTCCAGCGCGCCTTGCTCAAGGAGCTGATGGCATTCGCTGACGACGGAGTCCATGCTGCGGCTGCGCTGATTGCCGCGGATGCCCGGGATGGCGCAGTAGGCGCAGCGGTGGTCGCAGCCTTCGGCGATCTTCACGTAGGCGAAGGCGCTGGGCGTGAGTGTCAGTCGCGGCGTGGTGTGGTCATAGAGATAGGTGGGCAGGGGCAGGGCGCCAAGGTCGCTGCCGCGCGGCGTAGGGGCAGAAGAAGCCGCCGTGCGCTTGCCGCCGGCGTTGAAGGCGGCAGTAATTTTGGCGGCGACGCTGGTGATGTCGTCCAAGCCGATAAACAGGTCCACGCCGGGGTAGTCTTTGCGGCATTGCGGGAGATTGCGCTGGACGAGGCAGCCGGCGACGGCGACCAGGCGTTTGCGGCCGCGCGGGGCCTGTTTCTTCCAGACGATAGCGTCGCGGACGGCCTGGTCGGCCTCGTCGCGGGCATCGCGGATAAAACTGCAGGTATTGACGAGCGTCACGTCTGCGTCGTCGGGCGATTCGGCCAAGTAGAGGCCATTGGCGACGAGGTCGCCGCACATGACCTCGGTGTCCACGAGGTTCTTGGCACAACCGAGACTGACGATGCTGACGGTGATGGCGTTGGGCATGGCAAGGAACTTTCTGTTGCAAAAGAGGGCGGCGGCAGGGCGCCAGGCAGTGGTTTAGCAGTCCGCGTAGAATTCGCCGATGGTGCGGAAGGCGTCGTCGTTGCCGACGCCGCAGCGGTTAGCGATGAAGGCCACGATGAGGTTGGCTTCGGGATCGCACCACAGGACGCTACCGGCGGCGCCGCCGTGGAGGAAGGCGCGTTGGGGCTGGTGGTTGAAGATGAGCTCCTTATTCCAGCCGCGGCTGCGGATGAGAAAAGCCTTGTTGTTGTCGGGCGTACGGAGGATGTCGGCTTCGCGCATGGCCTCGAAGGTCGGCTGGGACATAAGGCGGCCGGGAGTGATGACGGCATCGGCGAAGTTCATGAGGTCGTTGCAGGTGGACCAGAGGCCGGCACCGCAGATTTCCGCGGCGCAGAATTCGTCCAGCGGGATGGTCGTAAAATTGCAGGGGATGGTCTTGGCCAGGTCGGCTGGACAGAAGGACGTGTTGGGCATGCCGCAGGGCGTGAAAATCCAGTCCTGGAGGACCTCTTGGGCGCTGGCGCGGGCACCGACGCTGAGCAGGACCTGGCGGATGAGCTGGTAGGGGCTGGTGCGATAGGACGCCGCCGTGCGCGGCGCCCACTGAAAACCAGCTGCGACGAGCTCGGCAGGACTCGATTTATGCCAGGGGCAGTCCTTCAGGCCCGTGCGGTGCAGAAAGACGTCTTCGACGCGGAGGGCGAGGAAGTCGCCGCCGGCGGCCTTGAGCTCGGGGATGAAATGGTGGAGCGGGTCGTCCCAGCGCAGAAGCCGCTGATCGACCATGCGGGCGATGGCGGTGCCGACAATCGCCTTGGTGATGGAGAAGATCATCAGCGGCGTCTCCCGCAGAGTCGCCGCGTCCTGCTCCGGCAATGCGCTCATGACCTCGCCGCGCTCCTGCCCGAACTGGCGGGCGCCGAGCATCACCACGTCGAATTTCTTTTCGTCGAGGCAGAGCCGGGCGCTGTTGAGGGCTCGTGTGAAGGTCGTGTCGTTGACTGTCGGGTAGATCATGGCTTTTCTAGGGCTTGATGTTGTTGATGCCGCCGGGACGGCGGCGGTCCCAGGATGAATGCCGCCGGGACGGCGGCGGTCCCAGGATTGGTGCCGCCGGGACGGCGGCGGTCCCAGGATGAATGCCGCCGGGGACATTGATTTGTGAGATATTGTCCGTTATCCGCCGGGGTTTACCAGTGGATGCAGAGTGGTCGCGGCAGGGTGGTGATGACATTGCCGTCGGGGGTGAGCTTGCCGGATTTGGCGTCGTAGTCGTAGAAGAATATGGAGTCGGAGAACTCGTTGGTGGCGGCGAATTTCGACCAGCCGGGGAGGAAATTGATATCGCGGGGGCTGCTGCCGCCGGTAAGGACGAGGTCGGTCATGGTCATGCCGCCTTGGCCATCGAGGGCGTAGACGGCGATGGAGTCGTAGCCGCGGTTGGAGACGAAGAGGAATTTTTCGTCTTGGGACAGGCGGATGGCTGCGACCTTGGTGGCGTCGGTGAAGGTTGCCGGCAGAGTCGGTTTGAGCTGGATGGCGGTGAAGACGCCATCGGCGTAGCGCATGGAGACGACGGTGTTGCCGAGCTCGTTGGCCAGGTAGGCAATTTTGCCGCTGCGGTCGAAGATGAGATGGCGCGGGCCTGATCCGGCTGGCACATCGGAGAAGGTCTTGACGCCGCTGGCGACGATGCCGCGTGTTGGGTCGACCGGGTAGCATTTCACGGCGTCGATGCCGAGATCGACGACGCAGAGGTACTTGCCATCGGGGGCCATTTGGGTGAAGTGGGTGTGCGGGCCTTCCTGGCGTTTTTCATTGGGGCCGTGTCCCTCGTGTTGAATCACCTGGGTGAGGGCCTTGAGGGCGCCGTTCTCCAGGGCGAATTCGGTGACGCTGCCGCTGCGGTAGTTGGCGGTGAAGAGGAACTTGCCGCTGGGGTCGGTGCAGAGGAAGCAGCTGCTCAGGCCCTTGGCGTCCATGCTGTTGAGGAAGGTCAGCGAATTGTCGTCGTTGATTTGGAATGCCGCCACGCCGCCGTTGTCGCCGATGGCGCAGGTCGAGTAGAGGAACTTGCGGTCTGGCGAGTAGGCCAGGTAGTTGGCGCTGTTGAGCTGGTTGAAGCCGAGCTGGCGCGGGCGCCCTTGGTCCATGACGTAACGATAGATACCGCCCTGGGGGGTGTTTGCACAGGCCGCGAGGTAAAATTCCTGACTTTTCATGCTGGTTGCTCCGATGGCCGTTGGCCGCTTGTGGTTGGGGTGAAAAGACGGGGATGGACGTTAGCTTGAGCGTTGTTGCCAGTCGTATTCCTGGTCGACGCAGACAAAATGCCGGTGGACGCTGGCGCCGTCAACAGCAATGGGTATGACGCGGGTCCTTTGGGTTGGGCTGAGGTGCGACAGCGTGCGTTCAATCAAAAATTTTACCTGGATTCATGATGCCGTTGGGGTCCAAAGCCGTCTTGATATTGCGCATCATGAGCATGAATCCCGGGTCGGCGACTGCAGCGAGGTACTTTTTGCGCTTGTGGCCGATGCCGTGTTCGCCCGAGATGTGGCCGCCGATTTTGGCGATGGCCTTGTACATGTCCATGAGAATCTCCGGCAGGACGCCGTGCCAGTGCTCGAAAGTCCATTCCGGTGGCATGACTGGCGTGGCGTGCAGATTGCCGTCGCCGGCATGGCCGTAGCAGGGGATTTTCACGCCGTATTTGGCGGAGATTTCGTTCACGGCCGCGCTGGCGGCGGGAATGGCCGCGATAGGCACGACGATGTCCTCGAGGCTCTGATGCGGCGAGAAGACCTTGAAGGCCTCGGCTACGGCGCGACGGATGCGCCAGATGCGCTCGGAATTCACGTGGGTGTCAGCGACGTACACGTTCGTGGCACCGGCAGCCAGGCATTGTTCACCGATGACATCGTAGTCGTGCTCGACCTGCTTCTCGTCCGCGCCATCGACGGTGATGAGCAGCATGGCGCCGGCGTCGGCGCAGGGGAGGCTCTCGTTGAGGTATTCGCAGGACGTCGCGAAGGACAGTCGGTCCATGAACTCGACGGCGGTCGGGATGATGCCGCCCTCGGTCATGATTTTCGGCACGGCGGCGACCGCTTCGTCGATAGTTTTGAAGAGACAGAGCATGTCCACCGACGCCTTGGGCAGCGGTAGCAGCTTCAGGATGATCTTGGTGAAGACGCCGAGGATGCCCTCGGAACCGACCATGAGCTGCAGGAGATTGAGGCCGGACACGTCTTTCACCAGCTTGCCGCCGAGGCTGACCAGCTCGCCGGTGGGCGAGACCATGTCGATGCCGAGGACGTAACGGCCGGTGACGCCGTACTTGACCGCCTTGCCGCCGCCGGCGTTTTCGGCGACGTTGCCGCCGATGGTGCAGGTCTCGAGGCTCATGGGGTAGCCGGCATAGAAGAGTCCGTAGGGGCGCAGCGCTTCGTTGATTTCCGAGGTGATGACGCCGGGTTCGACGGTGATGGTGAGGTTGGCGCGGTCAATTTCCAGAATGCGGTTCATCCGGCCGAAATCCAGGACGATGCCGCCAAAGAGCGGCACGGCGCCGCCGGAGAGACCGCTGCCGGCGCCGCGAGCCGTTACCGGAATGCGTTCGCGGTTGGCGACGCGGACCAGCTGGGCGAGTTCCTCGGCATTGCCGGGACGGGCGACCAGCTCGGGATTGCGTGTTTCGCAGTCCGCGGCTTCGTCGCGTGAGAAGGGTTCGAGGCGCTCGGGGTCGTTGAAGATGATATTGCTGGCGCCGAGAAGGTCGCTGAGTTCCTTGACGACGTTGGTGCTGATGGGCTGATAACTGTGGGTGGCGCTGTTCATGGTGGGTGATGACTCCTCGTGGCGCGCGGTCAGGACTGCTTGGCGGCGGCAATTTTAGCGGTGAGCATGGGCAGCAGGGTGAAGAGGTCCCCGCATAGGCCGATCTCGGCGTAATTGAAGATCGGCGCCTCGGAATCGCTGTTGATGGCGATGATGGTCTCGGAGGTTTGCATGCCGGCGAGATGCTGCACGGTGCCGGATACGCCGACGGCGATGTACAGCTTTGGCGACACGGTCTTGCCTGACAGGCCGACCTGCGCCGGGTAGGGCAGCCAACCACGATCGACGGCCTCGCGGCTCGCGCCGACCGCGCCGTCAAGGACGTTGGCGAGTTTGCGGGCCAGTTCGACATTGTCGCCCTTTTTGAAGCCACGGCCTACCGCGACCACGACGTCGGCGTCCTGAATCGCCTGGGTTTCCACTGCCGGCGTGTAGTCCACGCGACGGACGCGGCTCTTGAGCAAGTCCGCCGGCGGCTGCCAGCGGTCAATGCGGCCAGTACGGCCGGAGATGCTGGGTGCGGGCCGTGTGGAATGGGGTCGGACCGTCGCCATTTGGGGGCGCCGTTCGGGCGTCTTGATGGTCGCCATGATATTGCCGCCGGCGGCCGGGCGGGTTTGCAGGAGATTGCCGGTGTCGGCTTCAATCTGCAGGCCGGTGCAGTCGGCGGTGAGACCGGCGCGAAGGGGGCCGGCGACGCAGGGCATCACGGTGCGCCCCGTGCTGGTGGCTGCGGCGATGAGAATTTCGGGTTGTTCTTTGACGATTAGTGCCTGCAGGCATTTGTCGTAGGGCTCGGGCAGAAAATGGCGCAGCTCGGGGGCTGACGCGTGCAGGACGCGGTCGCAGCCGCGGTCGATGAGTGTCTGCAGTTCGGCATCGCTGAGATTATCGCCGAGGATGACGGCGCAGAGCTCGGTGCCGCGCTGGTCGGCAAGCTCGCGGCCGCGAGTGATCAATTCGTAACTGACGTCGGCGACTTTGCCCTCGCGTTGTTCGGCGAGGATCCACACGGCTTTCGGGCTCATATCAGGCCTTTCTCCTTCAGCAGACACACAACGCGATCGACGGCTTTTTCGGCCTGAGCGGGGTCCATTGCTGGTAATTTTTCACACTTCTTGAGGTGGCTGGGGCGGAAGATTTTGACGACGCGGGTGGGGGAGGCTTTCAGGCCGGTGTCGTCCTGACTGACGCCGAGGTCCTGGGCACTCATGATGTCGATGTCTTTGGCACGGGAGAGGCGTTTGCCTTGCAGGGTTGGCAGTCTGGGTACGGCGGCTTCCTTGAGCACGCAGGCGAGGGCGGGGCCGTCGATTTCGACGGTTTCGTAGCCGTCTTCAAGCATGCGCCTGGCGCGCCAACCGCCAGCGATCTGCTCAATGTGGCTGACGAAGCTGATCACCGGCAGGTCGAGGAAGGCGCCCATGGCCGGGCCGGTCTGGCCGGTCTCGCCGTCGGTCGCGCGTTCGCCGCAAAGGATCAGATCGGGCAGACCGAGCTTCCTGACGGCTGCAGCCAGGGTGAAGGCCGTGCACCAAGTGTCGGAACCGGCAAAGGCGCGGTCCGACAGCAGGACGCCGTGATCAACGCCGAGCGCCATGGCCTCGCGCAGGACCTTCGTCGCCGCCGGTGGCCCCATGCTCAAGCAGACGATCTCGCATTTTTCCTTCGCGGCTTCTTTGATCAGCAACGCGCATTCGATGGCGTGGAGGTCCAGCGGATTGATGACCGAACTGGCCGCCTCGCGGATGAGCGTGCCGGTCGTTTCGTCCATGCGCGTGGCTTGGCTCTCCGGCACCTGCTTGATAAGGACAATTATTTTCATGTCAAGTCTTGGGGTTGGTGAAAATGACAAAACGGATGATCAATGAGTAAACCTAAAAATCTAGTGGACAACGGCCAACTCCGCAAGCTCAAAACTGAGAAAAAGCCCCCAAGGGCAGTCCTGCGCGGGGTGGACAAGGTGGACAAGGTGGACAAGGTGGACAAGGTGGACAAGGTGGACAAGGTGGACAAGGTGGACAAGGTGGACAAGGTGGACAAGGTGGCAGTGGGGCAGTGGGGCAGTGGGGCAGTGGGGCAGTGGGGCAGTGGGGCAGTGGGGCAGTGGGGCAGTGGGGCAGTGGGGCAGTGGGGCAGTGGGGCAGTGGGGCAGTGGGGCAGTGGGGCAGTGGGGCAGTGGGGCAGTGGGGGCAGTGGGGCAGTGGGGCAGTGGGGCAGTGGGGCAGTGGGGCAGTGGGGCAGTGGGGCAGTGGGGCAGTGGGGCAGTGGGGCAGTGGGGCAGTGGGGCAGTGGGGCAGTGGGGCAGTGGGGCAGTGGGGCAGTGGGGCAGTGGGGCGTCAGCGTTTCATTATCACAGTTGGTACAAGAAAGGCCGGTGCGGGCGTCTGCGTTAACGGCGGCGGGGTTATATTAGCGCGTGCGAAATAACGAGTTGTGTTTTAGGCATGCTAAGGAGAGCAGTCGGATCATGAAAATCATCTCATGGAATGTGAATGGTATTCGGGCTTGTCAGACGAAGGGCCTGGTGCCGTGGATGATCGCTAGTGGCGCGGATTGTCTGTGCTTTCAGGAAACCAAGGCCAACCGCGAACAGCTCAATGACGAGATGCTCGCCGTTGCTGACTACAAGGCCGTCTTCGCCTCGGCGGAGAAGAAGGGCTACAGCGGCGTGGCGACCTATTACCGGCAGGAGCCGCTGTCGGTGAATCTCCTAGGCGCGGCGGAATTTGATCAGGAAGGGCGGACGTTGATTCTTGAATTCGAGGACTTTTTCCTGCTGAACTGCTACTTCCCCAACAGCCAAGACGGCGGCGCCCGCCTGGATTACAAGCTGGCCTTCTGCGCCGCCGCGCTGGAAAAATGCCGCGAGCTTTGCGCGACGGGCAAGCACATCGTGATGTGTGGCGACTATAACATCGCGCATCAGCCCATTGATCTGGCCCGCCCGAAGGAAAATGAAACCAGCGCCGGCTATCTGCCCGAGGAGCGCGAATGGATGAGCACCTTCCTCAATGCGGGTTATGTGGACAGCTTCCGGCTTTTCGATTCCTCGCCCGGCAAATACACGTGGTGGTCGTTTCGGGCGCGGGCTCGCGAACGGAATGTCGGCTGGAGAATAGACTACCATTGCGTGGACGAGGCGTTCCGCGATCGCGTCAAAAGCGCGGCGATTTTTCCCGAGGTGATGGGCTCGGATCACTGCCCCGTGAGTATTGAACTGGCCTAGACAGCACGTGCCGGCAGTGGCGACGGTGAGCGACGGTGAGCGATAGCGACGAGAGATTTGTGAGAAAGAACGAGGAAATGATATGGCAGTGCCTTTAGATTGCATTTATGGCATCAATCCGGTTTTTGAAGCGGTGCGGGCCGGCCGGCGACAGATTTCCCGCGTCTGGCTGAACAAGGATGGGGGCAACAACCCGCGTTTGCGTAAGCTGGCGCAGTTTCTGGATAGCCGCCAGGAGCCGGTGGCATGGGTTGACCGCGCCGCGCTCTTCGAACTCTGCGGCACGCGCGAACACCAGGGCGTAGTGCTGGAGGCCAGCGCGTTCGAATACACGCCCTTTGCCGACATGCTGGAGTCGCCGCGGCTGGTGCTGCTTGATTCTATCGAAGACCCGCACAATGTCGGCGCCATCATGCGTACCGCCGAGGCCTTGGGCTGGGGCGACGTGCTGCTGCCGCGGCGCGGGTCGCCGCTGATTTTGCCCTCGGTGGCGAAGGCCTCCGCCGGCGCTTGCGAGTACCTGCGCATCGCCGTGAATTGCTCAGCGAACCAGTACATGAAAATTGCCCAGGAGGCCGGTTACGCCGTTGCGGCCCTGGACGGGTCGGGCAAGGTCTCGCTGGAGGACGTCCGCGCTGCTGCGCCGGCGAAGCTGCTGCTGGTGGTGGGTGGCGAGGACTCCGGCGTCAGCCAGTTCATCATCAACAACGCCGAATATGTCGTCGCCATTCCGCAAAAGGGCCGCATCAATTCACTCAATGCCTCTGTGGCGGCGGGCCTGGCGCTGTACGTGCTGGGGTGAGGTCGCCGCCATCCGGCAGGGGGCGGCATGGCAAGCAAGCAGGGGAACACGGGACGATAGGGCGTTTTTCACTGGGCGGCGCGGCGATGGTATGCTCTCCGACGGATCGGTCTGATCGGTCGTCTTTGGCTACTGCTGAGTGCTGTAGGCGTTCGGACGTTTTGTGGGGGTGGCGCCCTCCGGGGGCTGGCTTTCTTGGCTTCGTCCACCCTGGGTTGCGGCGCCCTTCGGGCACCTCACCCAGGATTATGCATGGTGCGGCCCTCCGGGCCGAATCTGGTGGGTTTGGTGGATCGGACCGATCTACTGTCTTTTATCGCGGACGGATCGGACCGATCGGACGGATCGGACGGATCGGACCGATCAGACGACTTGATCAGTCGGATCGGTCGGATCAGTCGGATCATCTTTCTGGTTATCGCGGACGGATCGGACCGATCTACTGTCTTTTATCGCGGACGGATCGGACGGATCGGACGGATCTACTGTCTTTTATCGCGGACGGATCGGACGGATCGGACCGATCGGACTGATCGGACGACTTGATCAGTCGGATCGGTCGGATCAGTCGGATCATCTTTCTGGTTATCGCGGACGGATCGGACGGATCGGACCGATCAGACGACTTGATCAGTCGGATCAGTCGGATCAGTCGGATCAGTCGGATCAGTCGGATCAGTCTGGTTGCCGTTCAGGGTGCGACGCGCCAGATTTTGATTGCCTTACTGACAGCTGGCTCTGGCCATGGGTTGAGGTAGAGGTACTCGATGGTAGCGCCGACGCTGTTGATAGCACTGCCCCACGGCGGTTTGAAGCCGCCGAGATGGAAGAAGAAGCCGGTGCCGCCGCAGCGCACGGCTTCGAGATAGCCCTCTTCGCCGAGAAGCGCCTTGACCAGCACCAGCGGCGAGTCGTTGCCGAGAATGGGCCGTTGCACGCCGGCGTTTTCGGCGGTGATGATGGCAGCCCGTTCTGGGTCCAGCCACTGCTTGCCGGCGTCGGTGAGGGCGAGGGGCTGTGGCAGATCGCTGACGGGGAGCATGGCGCAGGTGAAGCCGAGGCTATTGGCGCCGCTACTGTGGATCGCGTTGGTCTGCCAGCTACCGTCGCTTTGCTGCGCTGTGAAGTGGTAGAGCGGGTAGCCGCCGCCGGCCTGCCACCAGATGCCGCCCGTCTGTACGTAGTTGCGCATGAGGTCAAGCATGGCGCTGTAGGGCATGTCGGCTTTGCCGAAAAAGAACTCGCCGCTGGTGTTGATGATGGCAAAAGGCCGCTGTTCCGCCGGGGCTTGTAGCGCTGCGAGCAGATCGGCGATCGTGCGGATGGCGCTGACTTCCAGGCCGCTCTTGGCGAATTGCGCGGGCAGTTCGTCTTGCCAGCGCGCCAGCGTGCTGCGGAAGTCGTCATTGCCGACGCCATCTAGCGCCAGCAGCGCGACGCGGCGCGGCGTGGCGGCGTTTTTCGCCGGGGCGATTTTGGGCAGTGTCGCCAGTGACGGCAGGTCTTCGGCCTGCCAGGCCAGCGTCGTGGCGCTGCTGTCGTTGCGGACGGCGAGTTTGTCGCGGCGGTCGTCTTCGTTGAGCAGCTCGTCCACGCCGGTGGTCCAGGCTACGGGCAAGGCGGCCGCGAGGCTGTCGCGGTCGCGGCCCAAGATGGCGCCGTTGAGACGCTGGTTCTTGAAGGCGAGAGCGAAGCCCACGTACTGGCTGCCATCGTTGGTCTGCAGGGAGGCCGCCTTGGCGCGGGGGCTGCTGACGTAGAAACCGTAGGGCGGCAGAGTGTGCTTTTCCAGCCAGCGTTTTTCGTTGTCGGGCAGGGGAATGGCCGCCAGGATGGGCGTCAGCTCGCAGGGCGCGTCTTCGAGGTTGGCGATGACCACGATGTCGCCAGCGAAGCGCGTGCAGGTGACTTGGTGGGGCCGGTCCAGGCCGAGTTGGAAGCGCGGGTAGCTGAAGTCCAGGAGTTTTTTGCCGGCGTAGTCGGCGGCGACGGTTTTCTGGATGGCATCAAGCCAATGCAGCCAGCGTTTGCGGGCGGGATTTTTTTCGAAGCCGAGTGACCAGCGGTAGCTCATGCTGTAGCCGAAGGCCAGTGCGTAGCTAAGCTGATCGGGATCGTCAATGAAATGCCCGAGGTCGTGGGTGGTGAACAGACATTGGTGGTGCGAGAGGTAGGAGAGGGTGGGGAAGAACTGCCATTCGTCTTGCGGGAAACGGAATTTGGCGTGGCGGGTGCGATATTTGCCGCGTGCGGGGATGGTCCCCCAGGCGCAGCCGCAGAGCATGGTTTCGAAATTGACGACGCGGTCGTGGCCGTCTTCGGTGGCCAGCGGCACGTGCTCGGCGTCTTCCATGGAGAGCGAGTGCATGCCGTCCATGGCGCTGGCTTTGCGGGGTTCGAGCGCGTGGTAGTTCCAGCGCCAGGAACGGGCGCCGACCTGGTCCTGGAGGATAATGTCGCTGGGGTAGGTGACACTCATGTCGTGGCGGACTTCGCGGTGGATGGCCTGGACGGCCGGGTGCCAGAAACAGACGCCGTAGCCGGCATTGCTGGCGTATTGCTCGCGGCTGAGTTTGCCTTCGCGATTGAAAGCCAGCGGCGCTTCGCCCTCGCGCTCAAAAGTCGGCCCTTTGGGATCAATGCACCACCAAGACGTGTTGGTGTAGGGCATCATCAGATGGCCGAGTTCATGGCCGGCGCGGTAGAAGCGCGTGAGGTCTTTGGGGGATCCCCACCATGCCTTGGGCGGCAGGTGGTCGGGGTACTGTTTGTCAAAGCCACCGTGGAGATATTCAGTGAAGTGGATGATGTTGGGCGCCGGGATGTCGGCCATGGTCTGGATTTGGATGTCGGCGGTGGCACCGCCCATACGCACCAGCACGGCGTTCTTGAGTTTCTCCAGCTGTTCTGGATTGCGGACCTTCGCTTCGAGCGAGCCGGCGATTTCATTGACGCGGGCGTATTCGTCCAAAGCCGGCTGGGGCGTCGCGAAGCCGAACTGGCAGCGGTAAATGGGCGACTGCCAGGCCATGCCGGGCTCGATGGCGTCATTCCAGCCGTGGCTCAGCGCCGCGCCGGCGGGATCGCCCCCGGTTCTCAGCGAGCAAGGCACCGCCACGCGTTCGCGGTCCCATGGCTTGCGCATCATGGGCTGGATGCCGAAGAGGGCGATGCCGCTGCGCCGATAGTCCACGAAGACGAAGTCGGCCACGGCGCTGGGGTACTGCACGCTGAAGCTGAGGTAGGGCTTGGGTTCCAGGAAATAGTAGAAAGAATAGCCGCCGGCTTCCCACCAGAGGCCGCCGCGGCGGACGTAGTCGCGCAGCCGATCAAGGTCGGCCATCAGCTCTTCGGCGCTATGACTGGGGAACCACTCGCCATAGGGATTGAGGATCATGGCGAAGTCGTTGCCGGCCATGGCGGCGCGCATTTGCGTGGCGTTTTCGATGATGGCCAGTTCGGCGCCGGCGAGTCTCCAGAAGGACGAGTTGGCGATGGCCTGCTGCCATTCGTCAACCGCCACGGGCGTCCAGCCGCCTTTCGGGGGGCCGTTGCGCAGGGCGATGATGGCGACCTTCTTGCCACGGAGAGCGTCGGGATGCTGACTGACATAGCCCTGCATGGTCGCGGTCATGATGGTGGTGAAAAGTCCTCGGCCCTGGTCATTGCCTTCGGCGTTTTTGGCACCGATGCGGAACAGCAGGCCTTTGCCGCCGAAATCGTTGGCGCACAGCGCCGGGCCGTCGGCGTTCTCCAGCAGCGACAGCGTGTATTGGCCTGGAGCCGAGGCACGGTTGACGGTCATCTTCTTGCCGGCGAGGTTGGCGATGGCGTCTTCGGAGTACCATTTGCGGCCCTCTTCGGTGATGCTCAACGGCGCCATGGGCAGATTGTCGTCGAGCTGATTCAGGGGGCCGCCGAAGAGCTGTTCGTAGCCCTTGGTGCCGCTGCCGGCAGGGATGAAGGTCTGGTTGTCGCCCTTGCGGTGATCGCCGTAGAAAGCCGGCAGGAAGGCATAGCCCATCCCCTCGGCGCCGCGCTCGGGAAAGACCACTTTGACCATGTCCCGGGTGGGAAAATTGATCTGTGCAGGAACGGTGATGCGCAGGATGGGCCGGTCGTTGCGGACGACTTCGGCGCTGACATCAAAATGCTTGGCCGCGAAGGCGAAGTGGATGTTCAGGGCGATGGCTTCGGATTGATACTGCAGCGTCAGGCGGTCCTTGCTGTCATTCCAGCGGCTCTGCATTTTGCCATTCCATGGCGCTGCCATGAAAGCGCGGGTGTCAAGGGTGTCATTTTCAAAGCTGAGCTGCCAGAGTGAATTGCCGCCGGTGGCGGTGGTGTTGTCGATTTTGTCCACGATGGTGAGAATGGCGCCGTCGGATTCGCGGAGGCTGAGTGAATAGGCGTCGTTGCCGAATTGGATGTCGGCGCTGCAGGCGGCGGCGACAAGCAGGGCGGTTAGAAATGCGCGCATGGTCTTCTCCTGATGATGAGGGCTAGGCAATTGTTGTGGTGGATTGGTGATGACGGCAAAACATGCTCACTGCCTTTTTGACGGCGAGGTAGGCCGGCAGGCATAGCAGGCAGTAAAAGGGCAGGTAGGCCCAGCCAAGCAGCAGGGCAAAGATCATTTGGGCGCCATCGGCGGTGTTAATGCTTAGGGCGCGGACTTCCGGGGGCATGGCGCTGTAGTCATCATACGGTGCAGCAAGTTCGCGGACGTAGGACCAGTAGCTGTGCACGCCCGTATTGACCAGCAGCCAGCTGATCATGGGCAGGGTGACCGTCAGTGTCAAGAACAGCATGCGATACACGCGCTCAGGAGTCGGCCGCAGCACGCCCCGCGCGTCCTTGTGCATCTGGCGAGCGGCGACGGGATCGCGATAGGCGAGCCAGTGCAGGCTGTAATATAGCAATGGAAAGAGCAGAAAGAGCCACAGGGCAAAGAGATAGCTCGCATGGGATAACTGCAGAATCATAGGCGCAGAGGAGATTTTTGACTGCTTGGGAAGACGCGCGACAAGTAAACCCCTCAATGTACTTGACGCAGCCGCGATTGCCACATTATCCCGCTCACATGCTGGAAAAAGCTGCAGACAATATTCATGGACAGGATGGACAGGATGGACAGGATGGACAGGATGGACAGGATGGACAGGATGGACAGGATGGACAGGATGGACAGGTAATTCAAGCGTCCATAGCGTCCATAGCGTCCATAGCGTCCATAGCGTCCATAGCGTCCATAGCGTCCATAGCGCAGAGGACGTTTTTTTGGGGCGCTGGCAAAAAAACTGAATTTATCTGGAACCTGGCGTCATTATCGGCTGTCGTATTAGATGCAGCTTGATGATGTGGGAATTACCCCATCAGCAAGCGCCGCCGCAGCCGGCGTTACTGAGCGAGAACAGCATAAGCGCGCCGGCTGCGAAGTTTTTTGGCAATTAACGCCGCGCGGCCCTTGTGAAGGCTAGGGAAAGTGGCGATAATATAGACAACAGGTGTTGCCCGTGCAGTTGTGATGATGACTGTGGTCGGGCTGGTGTGAGAAAGAGCGGTAACGGGAGTAGACGATGAAAGCCCTGATAGTGATTCTGCTGATCGTGCTGGGTATAATCGCCTACGTGTTGGTCGGTGGTGACAGCAGCAAGAAGGGCCGAAAAAGACCCGCACCCGAGCAGACCACCGTTACCGCCCCTGCACAGCCAGCGGTACAAGCACCGCAACCGCAAGCTGAGCAAACGCAATCACAACCAAGCACGGGCAGCACCGTATCGAGTGAAATCAGCGGCGTAATCAACTACGGTATCGGAGCAACGCAGATCCAAGCAAAGAAAAGCATGACATCAAAAATCAAGAACATCAGCGAGAAACAAAATCGCGATCTTGACAACGAACTGCGCTGAGCTGACGACCAACACAGTGATTACGCTTAACAAGCCCAACAATGCTATCGACCGCGGAAGCGAGACGGCGTTGTTGGGCTATATTTTTGCCCGCGCCGGATGGCGTGTTGAAGTCGCCACTAAGGAAGAACGGAGCGTAGCATGGCCGTGCCTCTGAATCGCCTGGAAGGCCGCAAATTCTGCGTGGTTTTCGTCAAGTTGGTCGACCCGGTGACCGAGCGGGTGCAGCTGCAGTGCCTGCGTGGGCGGGCGAGTATTGATCGCGGCAAAGTGAGCGTCTACAACGAACACGGCGCGGTCTTCACGCTGCCCAGCGTGTCGTTGAAAAATATTATGGCCAATGACGGCACGGAGTTACTCCAAGACGCGGAGTATTTCTGCTTTGTGCGCGTTGATGACAGTATGCAATTGGTAAACAAGGACAGCGAGCTGTTCCTGTAGAGCGAAGGGACGAACCCAACATGGACATTATCCGTCTCGCCGACGGCGGTTACGAAGCCAAGCTGGCACCGCTGATGAACCGCAGTGCCTTTGATGCGGACATTGACCGCAGTGTGGCCGAGATTTTGGCGGCGGTGCGCAGCTGCGGCGACGCCGCATTGAGCGAGTACGCCAGCCGTTTTGACCATGTGACGTTGACGCCGGTGCAATTTCAGGTGACGGCGGACGAGATTGCTGCCGCCGCCGGGCTGATTGACGACGCGACCCGCGCCGCCGTGGACGTGGCCTGTCGGCAAGTGACGGTCTTTTCTCGCGAGCGCCTGCCCAAGGCCTGGCAGTTTTCACCGCGTGCGGGGGTGATGCTCGGCGAGCAATTTGCGCCGATGGACCGCGTGGGCTGCTACGTGCCGGGCGGCACGGCGCCGCTGATTTCGACGGTGGTGCACACCGTGGCGCTGGCGGCGGCGGCGGGCGTGAAGGACATCGTCGTGGTGACCCCGCCCGGGAAAGACGGCCGCGTCAATCCGGCGTTGCTCTATGCCTGCAAGGTCGCTGGGGCGACGGAAGTGTATCGCCTCGGCGGCGTCTATGCGGTGGCGGCGCTGGCTTATGGCACGGCGACGATTCCCAAGGTGGAAAAAATTGTCGGGCCGGGCAATGCCTATGTTACGGCGGCCAAACGCCAGCTTTACGGCGAAGTGGCGTTGGACTTGGTCGCCGGGCCGTCGGAAATCATGATCATTGCCGACGACAGCGCCGATGCGCGTTATATCGCGGCGGATATGCTGTCGCAGGCCGAGCACGGCTCCGGCCGCGAGCAGGCCGTGTTGCTTAGTACTAACGCCGCGCTGCTGCCGGCCGTTGCCGCCGAGTTGAAGCGCCAGAGCGCGACGTTGTCGCGCGCGGCCTGTGTCGAAGCGGTGTTGGCCAAGGGCGTTTTTCTGATCGAAGTCGCGGATTTAGCGGCGGCGGCGGCATTGGCGAGTCGTTATGCTCCGGAGCACTTGGAGCTGATGACCCGCGATGCCGAGGCGTTGGCGGGCCGGATTACCGCCGCCGGGGCGATATTTTTGGGTCCGTGGACGCCGGAGCCGGTTGGCGATTTTGTTGCCGGCCCGAGCCACGTGTTGCCCACGGGCGGCGCCGGGCGTTATTTCAGCGGCCTGACGGTCGAGCATTTTTTCCGTCGCATGAGTCTGGTCCGTTACGACCGGGCGGCATTGTTGGCCGAGTTACCGCACATCCGGCAGTTCGCGCTGTGCGAAGGCCTGGATGCGCACGGCAATAGCGCGGCCATCCGCGCGGAATGACGCGGGCCTACGGCAGGCGGCGCGTTTCTCGCGCCGGGTTGCGCGGGTTAACGACATTCGCCTCGTGCTAGGGCACTGTGACGGCAGTAATATTCATCTCTACCTGTGTTTTCAGCCAACGTGACGGACTATGACCATGAAATTTGCCTTTTTTGCCGACCTGAGTGATTTTTTGCAGAGCCAGTACGGCGTGAGTGTGCCGGAGATCCCGGTGGAGCTTTGTCCGCCGCAGTTCACGGGCGACATCACGGTGAATTGTTTTCCGTTGGCGAAGGCCCTGCGCCGCAATCCCATGGAGCTGGCGGCGGCGCTGTGCGCGCAGTTGGCTAGTCATAGCGATATTGAGGCCGTGTCGGCGGTGAAGGCTTTTGTGAATATCACCCTGCGGCCGGCGGCGCTGATGCGCGACACCGTTGCCGATCGCGACGCATTGCTGGCGGCGGTGGCGTTGCCCGCAGTGGAGCGCCGGCGCGTATTGATCGAGTTTTCGGCGCCGAACACCAACAAGCCGCAGCATCTTGGGCATGTGCGGAACAACACGGTGGGGATGGCGACGGCGTCGATCCTGGAGCGTGCTGGCCACGACGTGGTGCGGGTAAATTTGGTCAACGACCGTGGCATTCACATCTGCAAGTCCATGCTGGCCTATCAGCGTTTTGGCGCGGGCGTCACGCCGGCCAGCAGTGGCAAAAAAGGCGACCATCTGGTTGGCGATTTCTATGTCGCCTATGATAAAGAACTGCGCAAGCAGCTGGCGGCGCTGCGCCTGGACAAGCCGGCGTTGGCGGACAAGACCGACGAGGAGCTCTTCCTGGAAACCGAGATCGGCATGGCTGCGCAGGAGATGCTCCGCGCCTGGGAGCAGAATGACCCGGCGGTACGCGCGTTGTGGGAGACCATGAACCAGTGGGTTTTTGACGGCTTTGCGGTCACTTACCGGCGCATGGGCGTGGAATTCGAGCGCACCTATCTGGAAAGCCAGACCTACATGCTCGGTAAGGACATTATTCGCGACGGCTTGGAACGCGGCGTGTTCAAGAAACGCGATGACGGCGCGGTCATCATTGAGTTTGACGACCCGTCGCTGGGCACGAAAGTCGTGTTGCGCAGCGACGGCACCAGCGTCTATGTCACTCAGGACATTGGTACGACCATGCTCAAGCAGAATGACTTCCAGCCTGACCAGCAGATATGGGTTGTTGGCGACGAGCAGATACGCCATTTCAAGGTGCTTTTTGCGATTCTCAAGGCCCTCGGCTACAGCTGGGCCGACCAGCTGACGCACATGGCTTACGGTATGGTTAATCTGCCCAGCGGCAAGATGAAAAGTCGCGAAGGTACCGTCGTGGATGCCGACGAGCTGTTTGATGAAATGGAAACGCTGGCTCGCGATGCCACGGTCGAAAAGGCTGGCGATGACCTCCCGGAGAATCTCGATGAGCGCGCCCGAGTCATCAGCATGGCCGCGCTCAAATTCATGCTGTTGAAGGTCAATCCCAAGACGACGATCATGTTTGATCCGCAGGCGTCGATCAAATTCGAGGGCGACACCGGGCCGTACGTCCTGTACGCATACGCGCGCATCTGCTCAATGCTGCGCAAGGCTGCCGCGGCCAGCGATGTCACCGCCGGCGCGCTGGACTGGGCCCTGCTCAAGGAGCCCGCCGAACGGATGCTGGCGCTGCGTTGCGCGCTCTATCCGGAGCTGCTGCAGAAAGCCGCGCGGGACCTGGACAGCTCGGCCCTCGCTGGCTACTTGCTGGATTTAGCCAAGGACTTTAGCGGTTTCTACCGCAACTGCCCGGTGCTCAATGCTGACGATGCGTCTCTGCGGACGACGCGGCTGGCGCTAAGCGAGACCGTGCGGGTCATCCTCGCCGATGGCTTGCGGGCACTGACCATCAACACGCTCGAAAGCATGTAAGCGCGGCCTGAAAGCATAGTTGGCTTTTGCGAGGGGGAGGAAAGGGGCGTCGCCCCTTTCCTCCCCCTCGCGCTCCCCCACCTATCCCATTTCGGCTCAGCGCCTTGCGGATGTCGTTCTGCGACATCCGCAAGGCGCTGAGCGTCAGCAGTATAAGCTGATTATTTTTCTGCTGATATACGACGCGCAAAAAGTCGCCACACCGGCGTGTTATTGGGGCACTTTGGGTGACAAGCCCTTGTCGCGTTGCTGGTGATCTGTTCAATGTGTTATTGCTCGGTAGCGGTTTTTCCCCAGGTGGCGGGTGGCTGGTGGGCGTTGAAGTGGCTGATGGGCAGCGCCTGGCCGTCTTGCGGTACCATGCGCAGCACATGCGGTCCGTTGGCGATACCCTGCAGCAGCACCGTGGGCAGTTGCACGCTGTCCATAGTGCGGACGCGCGCCAAGGTCATGCGCAGCTGATCGGCTGCGGGAATGGTGGCTGGGAAGACGGGGAAAGACGTGAAGTTGATGCTGCATTTTTCCGGGTATATCGGCTCCAGTTGCTTGGCGAAGTAGCGGAACATGAAATTGCCGATCCAGAGATTTGCGGGCATGAAAAGTGTGCCATTGGTGGAGGTGAAGTCCTGGTCGCTCCAGCCTTCGCCCTGCGGGCCGGATAGGGAGCCGCTGAGGGAGAAGTGGATGCGCTTGCCATCGGGCGAGCAATCCGGCAGGAACGCCATGGTCCAGTCTTCAGCTTGGAGGAGGCCGCGCTTCTGCACGTTCATGATGGCCGGCCGTTCGGTGATGAAGCCTTTCGGGCGCGTGATGTGCCAGAGCTCGGGGACTGCCTCGACGGGCTGGCCGTCCAGGAAGAGCTTGACGGGTACTGGCGCGGCGCCGGTCGTGGTCGCGCAGCTGAGATAATTGCCGTTGAAGCGGAGGGTGAGGGACTGGTCGGCGGCGTTGACCGTCACCGCTGGATCGGCCAGGGTGATTGTCTGCACTGTGCCTGCCGCACTGGGATTGTCGCCAAGGGCTGGGACGCGGACCAGTTCTTCGCCGATGAATTGCGCCATGAGCTTTTCGCCGTCGGTGTTGAGGTGAATGGCATCGCGCAGCAGTTCCTTGCCGCTGAAGTTGTTCGCTTCGCAGTGCCGCGCCCATTTGGCGCGCACATCGACCAACGCGGTCTGGCAGCTCTCGGCGGTGCGTTTGATGTCGGCGACGCGCTGGGTCATGTCGGTGACTTTATCGCCGTTGAAGCTGAAGTGGCTGGTCCAAAGGACCACTTCGGTCGTGGTCCGCTGTTTGACGCGGCGGATAATTTCCTCGTAAAGCGAGGTCGGCCCGTAGGTGTGGAAGATGAGCAGATCCGGGTAGTAGTAGTACAGATCGTGTTCGGCCGTGTGAATCAGCCAGCTGGATTCAAAGCTGCCCATGGACGGATTGATGAACTGGAAGCGAGCGTTGGGGAAGCGGGCTACGAGCATGTCGGCGACCTGTGTCGTCCACGCCTGGCAGGTGATGGACTGGCCGTAGAACATCACTCGGATCGTTGCCGGATTTTCCTGCGTGGACTCTGCGGCGCGCTTCATGGTCCGCTGGATGTAGGCGATGCTGGGATTTTCGGCGGCGAGTGCGCAGCCCATGAGAGTCATGGCTGCCAGAGCGGTGAGTTTCAGACGCATAGCGGGAACCTCGTGGTTGCTGGTAAGGTGATAGGGCGAGAGGGGGCGTGGGCGAGGGGGCGTGGGCGAGGGGGCGTCAGGGGTGTCACTTGAGATCGACGACGGCCTCGCGGGGGACATTCAGGGCTTGACCGCGCCAGCTGATGTCCGGCGCGCCGAAGCCGTGAAAGATGCGCAACTTCCGCGCCTTGGTGAGGGTCTGGCCATCGGCGGCGTGGATGCAGAACAGCGCCTGGTCGGGATAGTCGCGGCCGCCCCAGCGGCTGGCGTAGAAGCCAGTGAAGCGCGGCGCTTCGACAAGGACGCCCCAGGTGGGCAGGACGACGTCGCCGCCGTAGAGCGAGGCGACGGTCTGGTTTTGCTTGCTGGTATTGACGACGACCGTGACTTGCGCGTCGCCCGTGCCGTAGACGGCGCGTTTGAGCAGGCGATCCGGGCTGAGGTACTCGAATTTAGTGAGGCGCAGGTGGGTGGTGGCCTCATTGAGTGGTCCGAGCAGCTCCTGGGTATTTTTGATGAAGACGTCCATGGCGTGCATGCCGTCGGCCCAGCCCTTGTCGCTGCGGGTGTAGGTGGCGTGGCATAGGTCCTTGTCCACATCGCCCGGGGTGAAAGCCAGTTCGGGCTTGAGGGCGAGGGTGCCGAGGAGGACGCGGTTTTGGCTGTCACTCTTGCTCAGTTTGGCGCGAGCGGAGACATCCTTGAGACTAAAGAGACCGGCATACACCTTGACGCTATCGGCCTTGACGCTTTCGGGTATCTCGACGCGGAAGGGGCCGGCCTTGATTACCTGGCCCGGTTGCCAAGTCGAGGTCGCCGGGGACAGCTCGTGGTCGTTTTGGAAGAGGATATTTGGGCCTGCGACGAAATGGACGAATGCGCGCCAGTTGTTGGCATCGCTGCCGTCGGCCTGCCAGGAGTAGGAGATGGTGAAGGCCCGGTCGCCGTCGGCTTTGAACTGGTCCACGCTGGGAACAAAATCAATGGTGCGTGCTTGGTGTTCGGCTTTCCAGTAGAGGTGGTCGGGCATGCTGTGGTAGTGGAGGGTGCGGGCGCAGAGGGCGTGGTGGGCGACGTACTCGGCGGCCATGTCGGCCGAGTAGCCATATTTACCGTGGGCGATCTGGCAGTCGTGATAGACCATTTCCCAGAAGGGAATGACCTCTGCGCCAAGTTTTTCGGGCACGAGATTGTGAAAATAGCGTCCCGAGACACCGACGAGGCCTTCGAACCAGTCGCTGTGTGGCAGGGCCCATTCCCGGCCGCATTCGCTGCCGAAGAGGCCGAAGGTCTCGCGAGAGAAATCGCTCAGTTTTTGTTTCCAGGCGATATCGCTGTTGCGGTCGAGGGGATGTGCCGGGTCCTTGCATTCGCGGGGGCCGACAGCGTAGGTGGTGTCGATGAAGTAGCACCATGGCCCGAAGAGCTTTTGCACGGCGGGGAGATTCTGCGGCCGTGCGGCCAGCTCGACCTGCTTGGGGGCGCAGACCATGTAGGCCCGTCCGCCAAGCCAGCGGCCGCCTTTGATGACATTGCCGGCGGCGTCCTTTTCCAGCATGGCCGGGTTCCAGCTGGGGGCGTCGGCGTACATGTCCTGGTAGTTGTCATGGAAGGCGGCGACGTAGCCGAGAGACTGGATGCGGCTGACGGCGTCGGCCAGGGCGGCGTTGCCGCCGCATTCGGGGTTGGCGGGCAGGGCGTCGGGATGGCGGCAGTCGTAGCCGCCTTCCGTCCAGCCGCCGATGATGAAGAGGCATTTTTCGATCTGCAGGTCATTGCGGATATGTTCGGCGATTTGCGCGGCTTCATCGAAAGACCAGCGGACCTTGACGGATTCTTCTGCGGTACTGTTTTCGTTCATGCGTCTGGCGAGGCAGGTCCAGAGCTTGACATTGGCGGCGCCGCCGAGGAGTGCGGCGTGGGGATTGCGGCGGGCCTTTTCGCCCATAGTGACGGCGAGGCCTTTGTGTTCGGCGATGCGGCGGTAGTTTTCCGCGATGCTGTTCCAGTCGCCGTTGCCCAGCGGGGTGAGGCGGATACTGCGCGCGCTGTTGCGCATGACCACGTCACAGTTGAGACGCTGTTTGACCTCGCCTGTTTGTGGCTGGGTGGATTGCAGCTCGGGGAAGACATAGGCGTCATCCCAGTCCATGATCAGCGCCGAGCCTTTTTTGACGAAGCCCATCATATTCATGTGGCAGCCTTCGTAGTCTGAAGTCCCAAAGGTCCGCTTGAAACTCACGCCACTGTCGGCAGGGAAGAGTAGGCCTTCGCGGCAGGGGACGACGACGCAGCCGGTGTCGGTATCGCTGATCTGCAGGGCGTCGCCGAAGATACGGAAGCCGCTTTTGAGCTCGTCGCCGTCGTAGGAGAAGACAGCCGTGCGGCCGCCGTCGACCAGCGTAATGCCGGCGCTGACGCCATTTTTCTTGCTCAGGGTGACGCCGCTGAGGCGGCCTTGCGCGTCGTGCGCGAGGACGCTTTGCGAGAAGCCGCCGGCGAACGCCGTTGCCGAGCCGATGGCCGCCGTGCCGGTCGATGGCCAGCTGCCGCCGGAGCGGCGGTCGGTCAGGGACCAGGCGCCGGTGGCGGGCTGGATGGTGACGATCATGCTGTCACTGACGAGTTCGATCGCGGCGGGTTGCTCCTGGGCTTTCATGGCGGCGGTACCTCCCAACAGGATGATGGCGGTGGCAAGGTGGCACGATATGTGGCGATGGCTCATAGTGCGAACTCCGGGATGAATGGTTGCATTGGCGCAAGGGTGCGGTGTGCGCGGGTACCTCGGGTTACCGGCTGGCCGGTATGGGCTGGTGAGGACAAAGAAGGTAGCGCCGAATTGGGCGTGCTGCAAGCAGTTTTCACGGTATCGCAGCAGTCGGGAGCAGTCGATTTTTGTAGGGGCGGACCTGCGTGTCCGCCCTGGTCGATGGCAGTCGATAGCAGTCGATAGCAGTCGATAGCAGTCGATAGCAGTCGATGGCAGTCGATGGCAGTCGATGGCAGTCGATGGCAGTCGATAGCAGTCGATAGCAGTCGATAGCAGTCGATAGCAGTCGATGACATTCGATGGCAGTCGATAGCAGTCGATGGCAGTCGATAGCAGTCGATGGCAGTCGATAGCAGTCGATGGCAGTCGATAGCAGTCGATGGCAGTCGATGGCAGTCGATGGCAGTCGATAGCAGTCGATGGCAGTCGAAGGAGTTATCCCCGTGTTGCATGGTGGTAAAATGATGCTCCGCTGGTAGATTTAAGGCACTTTTGCGCTCTCCTTCGCGTCCTGTCGGTCCCCGGGAATTCTTGCTGACACTTTAGGAAGGCGGTCTTCACATGATATCCGTAGTCAAATTTTTGCCCAACCGCGTGCAACGCCTCTATCATGGCGGCAGCGGTATTGATCGTCTGCGTGGTCTGGCTGAGCCGGTGGACAGCCGTTACCCCGAGGACTGGATAGCGTCCTGCATTGACGGCAATGGCCGCGAATTTCACTCCATCGGGCACGGCATCAGCAAAGCGTTGGTAGATGGGACGCAGTGGGATTTTCCCGCCTTGCTGCATCGCCGTGGCGAGGAGCTCCTTGGGCCCGAGCATCTCCAGCGCTATGGCGAGACGCCGGCGGTGCTGACCAAGTTGCTTGATGCTGCCGAGCGCCTGCCGTTGCAGGTCCATCCCACCAGAGCCGACGCGGCCAAGTATTTCAACAGCTCTTTCGGCAAGACCGAGGCGTGGATCGTGTTGGCGACGCGGGTGATCAATGGCGAGGAGCCCTACTTGCTGGTGGGCTTCAACGAGCAGCTCGACCGCGAGCGTTTTGTCCAGGAGTCCCTGGCCGGCGAGTATTGCGAGGGCCTGGGCATGCTCCATAAGTTACTGGTGAAGCCGGGCGACGTGGTGGTGATCTATGGCGGTTTGCCGCATGCCATCGGTTCCGGCGTGACCATGGTGGAGGTCATGGAGCCCAGCGATCTGGTCATCGTGCCCGAGCGGAATTGCTGTGGGCGCATCCTCGACGACGCCAAGCGCTACGCCGGCTTGGACGGCGCGACCGCCATGTCGCTGTTCGATTATACCGCGTACAGCGCAGCGGCACTGCGGCAGCGCTGCTGCCCACAGCCGGCGCTGGTGGCTACGCAGGGCGCGAGCACGCTGCGCACGCTCATTCCCCGTGCCAGCTGCGGCTACTTCGCCGCGCAGGAATTGACACTGGCGGGCAGCTGGCAGCTGGACCTCGCCAGCGAGCGCTGCTTCCGCATCGGCATCGTCGTCGATGGGTGCGTCACCATGGGTGGCGAGAGCTTCATGCCCGGCGAGAGTTTTATGATTCCCTATGCGGCTACGACGGGCGACTTGTCCGGCTCTGGTCGCTTGCTGTTTATTCTGCCACCCGACTGTCACTGAGCGCCTGGCGTATTGGTCGCGGTGGCCAAGTCGCGCGCACTGTCAAGCTGCACACCCTGAAAATGATGAGGTTATGATCATGTTGGAATCCGGTCGTTTTGTTCTTGGCGTGAATTACTGGGCATCGCAGACCGCGATGGACATGTGGTCGAAATGGGACGCCGCCGACATTGAAAAGGACTTTGCGGCGTTGGCCGCGCAGGGCGTGGAGGTTCTGCGGGTCTTTCCACGTTGGGACGACTTCCAGCCCATCCGGCTCTACTGCTCGGCGGGCGCGCCGGGCGGCACCGCCAAGGAAATCCGCTTGGGCGACCAGCGCCTGCCGGAGACTCCCGCCGGTCAGTGTGGCATGAGCGAGGAGATGATGGAGCGCTTTGAGATCTTCGCCGATCTTGCTGAAAAGTACCATCTGAAGCTTGTCGTCGCGCTACTGACCGGCCACATGACCTTCGGGCTCTTCATTCCTCGCGCTCTGGAGGGCATTGATCTCTTCACGCACCCGCGCGCCTTGCGCTGGGAGGCCAAATTTCTGCAATACTTCGTTGCGCGCATGAAGCATCATCCGGCGATCTGGGCTTGGGAGTCGGGCAATGAAAGCAATTTCATCTCGCAGGCGTCCAGCCGCGATGCTGCTTGGAGCTGGATCCACTACATCCATAGCACGATTCGTCTTGCCGACCAGAGCCGGCCAATCATTGGCGTCAGCGGCCTGGAAATCGTCGACGGTCCCAATCGCCGCTGGCTGCTTGAAGACCATGCGGAGTTGTCGGACATTCTGTCGGTGCACCCTTACGGCATTTGGGGCAGCGCGTCCTACGAGGAGTTCACGCACATCCGTAATCTGATGTTCTGCGTGGCGCAGAATCGTGTCTGCGAGGACATCGGCGGCAAACCGAGTTTTGTTGAAGAAACGGGTCTGTGGCGCCCCATCGCGGTGACCAAGAAGGTCCTCGGGCAGGTCGTTCGCGCCATGCTGTGGAATCTCTGGGCCAACGACTGTCGCGGGCTGCTCTGGTGGTGTGCGTTTGATCAGGACCGCTTTGACATGGCGCCCTACGGCTGGAATGAGCCTGGTCTGGAGCACGGCATTCTCACTGGCGATCGCGAGGTCATGCCCATTGCTCAGACCATGAAGACGTTCCGTGATTTCATCGACCAGCTGCCCTTCGGGCCGTTGCCCAAAGTTCGGCCTGACGCCGTGTGCATTGTCAGCGACCAGGAAGTCGCCCACGGCGCGATGATTCTCGCCCGGCAGGCCGGCATCAATCTGCAGTTCTGCTCGCCGACCAGGCCTTTCCCGGATGCGCCGTGCTACTTCTTGCCTTCGGCGAAGGGACGGGCCTTCCTGAGCACCGCGCAGTGGGAGGCGCTCTTGGCGCGTGTTCGCGCCGGCGCAACCCTGTACATGGCTCTCGAGGACACCTATCTGTCGCATCTGGAGGATGTCACTGGCGCTGGCGTGGTGGCGCGGCGCGCAGTCAACAGCACGTTGCATGCGGTCTTCAATGATTTCACGGTTGACGTGCCGGTGAAGGTCAGATACGACTTCGAGGTGACCAGCGCGAAAACCCTCGGCAATGACGCCGATGGCATGCCCATCTTCTTCGAGGCGCAATACGGCTTGGGACGCATCCTGACGCTGGCGTTCCCCCTGGAACGGACCTGCATCGAACGCACGGGGCTTTTCGCTGGCGATGCCTGGAAAATTTATGCCGCGATTTTGCCCAAGCAGCGCCTGGTTGCCAGCAGCAACCCGATGCTGGTTATCACCGAACATCCGTTCGCTGACGGCCGTTGCGCTTGCGTCCTGGTCAATAACTCCGCCGCGCCTATCAGCGAGGCCGTGGTGGTAGCCGATGGCTGGACGGTGCAGGGCGCATACGCCGACCTCGGCTCGGCGACTTTCGCCGACGGCGCGCTCAGCCTGCCACCTAACGCCGGCATCGTCCTCGAACTGCGGCAAGAAGCGCGGTAGGGGCTTTTGGCTCGGGCAAGCAGAGGTTCCGCATGAAGGCCGACAATACTGAGACAGGGTGTTCACAACTAGTTTGATGAGCTATGACATTGCGTTGGAGGTGACTGCCATGAGTGACCAGGCGCCGGTATTCGCATTTCTTTCCCCGCGCAAGAATGACGCTCCCGAAACAATCTCCCTGAAGGAGAACAAGCAGTATGATATTGACTTGGGTGACAGCCGGATTCTGCATGTCACCATTGAGAATACGACCAAGACAAAACCACAGCAAGTCTTGACGGAAGAACAGAAGCGCGTGCGGACGCAGGTGGGATTTGCGGCCTTGTGTTTGCTCTTGGCCATCTGTATGCTGTGTTTTCTGCTGGCATCACTGTGATTTTGGGGACAGCATCGCCCCTAGCACCGAAGGGACTATCTAAGCCCGACCTGGACAGGTGTCGCGACAGATGCCGTCCCGCCCGGGTGCTCGGTGGCCTTGCTACTCCCGTCGCGCAAGTTCCAGGCGGCGGTCACTGTTTTTCGACGAGGTAGAGGAATTCGGTGACGTGAATGGCGCGTTGGCGGAGATTGCGGCTGCCGCGGTAGGTGTTGTAGGGGATTTTGAGGAGGGTGACGCGGCCGTGGCGGCGGATTTCGGCGAGGAATTCCCGGTGGGGGATGAATCCCTCGGAGTTATAGGACAGGAGGATGAATTTGGCCTGGCAGGAGCGGATGAGGTCGAAGAGGGCGCCTTTGGCGCGTCGGTGCAGGTTGAAGGGGCTGCGCTGCCAGTTGTCGGGTATGCCCGAGATGGCGCTGAGGTTCTGCGGCCGTTGGTAGTCGCAAAGCAGATTGAGCATGAAGTAATTCGACCCGTAGGGATGCTGGTTGTAGGGCGGATCGAGGTAGGCCAGGTCGAATTCGGGCAGCTGCGGGCAGGGGAAGAAGGTCGTGGCGTCCAGGCGGGTGACGCAGCTGTCGTTGCAGAAATTTGAGAAGAGCGGAAACTGCAACGACATATTCTTGAGGATGCGCCCCAGGGCGTTGTGGCGACGACCGCCGAACTGGCCGGTGCCGTCGGCATTTTTGTAGAAGCCCTTGAAGATGCCTGCGGTGTTGGTGTGGATGGACGCCGCGGCCAGAAGCGGCGCGAGAAAGAATGGCTGGACCTCGTCTGGCAAGGTTGCGATGGCTTGGCGGGCGCTGTCGAGGAAGAGTGCATTCTGGCGGGTATAGAAGACGCGTTCGCCGGGCTGGATGCGCTGATCGTCAGCAGGTGCGTAGAGCTCGCTGATGAAGCCCGGGCGGGGCCCGGCGGCGAGTTGGCGTTGCAGGGTGGCGAAATGCTGGCGGAGGCGGAGGCGGTCAACGACCTCATTGTTGGCCAGGTAGCAGCGGTTGATAACGCTGCAGAAGGGCTCGAGGTCGTTGGCGACGAGGAATTCGGCGTGCTGCTTGAAATAGCGGGCGACCACGCCGCTGCCGGAGAAGAGGTCCAGGCAGCTCAGGCGCTTTTTGCCCAGGCGTTTCTTCACCATGGCGACGGCTTGGCCGATGTGTGCCAGGAGCAGGCGTTTATTGCCGATATAGGTGATGATCTGTTCCTGGAGGAACGCCGGATTTTCGTGTTTTGCGTCCCGTGTCATGCAACAGCCCCCCTGAGTGTGCTGTGACTACCAGTCGCAGATGGCGCCGTCGGGGCGATGGAGGGTCGGCGTGCCGGCGACGATACGGGGGTGCTGGCGGCAAAGGTCCAGATCGAGCTCGATGCCCCAGCCGGGGCCTTTGGGCAGATCGAGGTAGCCGTCTTTGACCTGCAGCGGCGTGGTGATGACCTCGTTGCGCCAGTCGTTGAGGAAGAGCCGCTCCTGGATGAGGAAGTTCGGGGCGACGGCGTCCAGATGCAGCGAGATGGCGGTGATGACGGGACTCATGGGGCAGTGCGGGGCGACGAAGCCGTCAAAGGCCTCGGCCAAATGGGCGATTTTGAGGCCTTCGAGGAGGCCGTGGCAATGCGCCAAGTCGGGCTGAGCGATGCAGATGGCGCGCTTCTCCAGCAGGCGGCGAAATTCCTGCAGGCGGGTAAGGCGTTCACCGGCGGCAATGGGGATGTTGACGCGCTGAGCGACCAGGGCCATGCCCTCTTCGTTTTCAGGTTGGACGGGTTCTTCGTAGAACATGAGATTGAGGTCTTCGAGGGCCTGGCCGACCTGGATGGCCAGTTGGGTGTCATAGCGGCCATGGCCGTCAAAAAGCAGGGGTGCATCAGGACCAACGGCGTTGCGGATGGTCTCGGCCGCGCGACGAATCTGGCGGACGACGCCGCTGTCGCGAATGGGCCAAGTCGGTACCGCGAGGCTGAATTTGAATGCCTGATAGCCGTAGGCGAGGGCCTCGGCGGCCTTGTCTTTGATGACTGCCGGGTCGGTGGCGCCGCCGGACCAGCCATTGGCGTAGACGCGGATGCGATCGCGGCAGGCACCGCCGAGCAGCTCGTAGACGGGCTTGTTGGCGGCTTTGCCGATGATGTCCCAACAGGCCAGTTCAATGCCCGAAATGGCTGAGGCCTTGACGACGCCGCCTTTCCAGAAGCGTTGGCGGATAAGCGCCTGCATGAGGTTGGCGATGCGAGTGGGATCTTTGCCGACAACGATGTCGTTTAGGTCGCTGAGGCAGCCGAGGATGGAGTCGTCGTGGCTTTCCAATGTGGCTTCGCCCAGGCCGCAAATGCCTTCGTCGGTGTGGACGATGATGAAGAAGTAGTTGCGGTTGGACAGTAGGCCGCAACCCGGCGTGGGGGCGCCGACAAGCAGCGGTTCAATGCGGGTGATTTTCATGGCGGGAGTCCTGGGAGGAGGTGGAGAGGGCGCGGGGGTGCAGGGCGCACACGGGTGAGGAGGGGAACTGATCGTGATCGGCAGGAGAAATATAGCCAGCTTTTGCCGCCTGACAGGCCCGACCAAGGAAAATGTGTGGGGATGGCGGGTGGACAGGGTGGACAGGGTGGACAGGGTGGACAGGGTGGACAGGGTGGACAGGGTGGACAGGGTGGACAGGGTGGACAGGGTGGACAGCAACGATGCTTTGCGCGGCAGAAACGGCGCCGAGGTCGTTTTGCAACTACAGACTTATGTCTGCATGTGAGCTTTGGTAGCCGGAGGTGCTGCGGGAATAAGGCATGAGAAAGCAGGCCGCTTGTGATTTTTATAGCATTATGGCAGAGGCGATGTGATTATTATTGCGTAAAACGCATAAACGCTATGCTTTTCTAATCCATCACTCATTGCTACCAGCCGTTTGCTGACGATAGTTGAGCCAGAAAAACACGCTGAAAGCGTGCGACATCGCAAGCAAGGAAAGTGAGTTCTATTGCCTCTTTGGCCCCAGTCAGCTTTGCCGACTGGGGCCGAATGGGCCGAGGAATACGAACATAGTCGCCGTTTTCTCCAGGGCTGCGCGCGCCTGCAGCGCGCTTGGAGTTTGGCATTTTGCGGCTCGGGAAAACCTTCCGGCTCTGGTCGGTTTTGAGCCGGAACGGAGAAAAACTGGCTTGGCTTTGGTGCGCCGTAGGCGCACTACTATGCTTAACCCCAGGCTTCAGCCTGGGGTGGACAACCACCACAAAACAGTGCCTCGTAGAGGCACTACAGTTTTGGCGTCCAAGGTGCATGTCGCTGCTGTTTTCGTTCTAGGGGTGAGAGAGAAAATGGTTGATAGCAAGCCGTTTTTTCGATGTTCCAAGATGGGGTTCCGGCTATACTGCCAGTTGGCACTGCTGGCGCAGTCGGTAGATCAAAAAGAACATTTTTCAGAGTCCTTGGCGAAAGTCAGGCAAAGTAGTGCCTCTACGAGGCACGGATTCCGGGAGGGAGCCATTTCCCCAGGCTAAAGCCTGGGGTTAAGCATGGTTAAGCGCCTACGGCGCAATGTCGAGTTTTGTCAAACTCCAGGCGCGCCTGCAGCGCGCTTGGTTCCGCCTGCTGCTGTGTCGTCTGTCACGGCGGGGGAGGGCAATGAAGCGTGCGAGGGTACGGCGGAATTCGTTTGCGGGGTTTTGCGAGAAGCGGCTGGAAGCCGCTGCTACTTTGGCTGCGCGCGCGTACGGCCTGCGCCATGGCCGGGAAATGGAAAGCCCCCACGCAACATGGGTTGTGGGGTAGAAGCCGGGAAATGGAAAGCCCCCGCGCAGCTTGCGTTGCGCGGGGGCTTGGAGCTAAGTGTCAGGCGTGCTTAGGCACGCTGGGACTTAGTAGCTGGAGCCGGTGTAGCGGGGGTTCCAGAACTGGCTGCTCGGGAGGGTCGCGGTGTCACTGACTTTGCCACCGGAAACCGTCATGTCTGCGCCGGGGATGGCGGACACTTTGACCGTGCCGACGTGGCCGTCACCGTAGGTAACGTTGCTGGACTCGCTGTGACGGGCCCAGATTTTGGGATTATTAGCGCTAGTATTTTTTGCCACGGCGGTGTGTTTTTCAATAAAGTGAGTAAGCTTGATGCTATTGTCCGCATTGGCCTCAATGATCATGGCCGTGGTGGAGGGGCTGACGTAGCTGCTGTCAGTCAAACCACCGCAGGCGGCGTTCATGCCGTAGTGGGTGATGATGTCAGCCGCGGCGGACGTCGGGCCGTCGCCGTCTTTGGTCCAAGCGTTCTTGGAGCAGCTGCCGCAGTTGAAGGACTTGATGTCGCCAACGTAGGGGGCAACCAAGAGCTGCCAGGCCAGAGTGCCGTTCTTGGCGTAGGGGGTCGAGACAGCAGCGGCGGCTTCGTAGTAGAGGCCGCTGTTCTGGTTGTCGTCGATGTACATACGGGCGCCGAGGCCGATCTGCTTCATGTTGCTGGTGCAGGAGATTTGGCGGGCCTTTTCGCGGGCTTTCGCCAGGGCAGGCAGCAGCATGGCGGCCAGGATGGCGATGATCGCGATAACAACCAACAGTTCAATCAGTGTAAAGGCTTTCTTCATTGTGGGTGGCTCCTTTCGAGACATTTTTTACAAGGGGGGGACTTTGGGGAACTTTGCGCAGGCCTTACGGACCGCACGACTTGATAGAGAAGAGATTTCAGAAGAAGAACCGGATCTAGTCTTGCCCTTTCTTTGGTTGAGAACCGTTCGTGTGCTCCAAAAATTGCCTGATTGCTTGTTCTAGGCTCTCAGTCACCCTCTCCTTTTCAACCTCTTCTGACTGACGCCCCATATTATACGAAAGTATTACGAGCGCAACAAGGGCAGAAGCAAAAAAAGTTATGTAGAGGAAACTTTTTGCGGACTATTTGCCTGTAGGAGCCTGACGGAAAAAATTAGCAGCGTGGAAATATAATATCTTAAGTTACTCAGGGAGAGTAGGTTGGTGGAAGAATGCAGGCTTGTTGGTCAAGCCGTTGGCGTCTAGCATTGAGGCTAAAACCAGCAGGATATTTCGTAATTGGTATTATTTCATTTATTTGATAATTACTGCAATTCTTTGTCTAATTCATTTATTTACTGGAACTTATAGTCTGAGAAGGTGACATTGATGCGTTGGGGGATGGCCATGCCGGCGGGGGCGATTTTGAGTGATTGGGTGATGATCATCATGGCTGGGCACTGGATGGTGCCGGTTGCACCGGTGGCGGTGATGGGGTCATGGCGAAGCTGCACCCAGACGGCGCTTTTGTCGCTGAAATCGAAGCGGAGTTCGGGGATGACCTTGCTATCCTTGCTGACTTTGAAGAGGGCGCGGGTGACGCTGAGATTGCCGAAGAGTTGTTCGCTGGGTGCTTTGACGCTGAACATGGGGGCGTTGGCGTCGGCTTTTTCCAGGTTGAGTTGCTCGTGGTCCTTGAGGTGGGCGGCGGCTTTGGCGAGGGCGCCGAGGGTCATGTCGGCCAGGGCTTTGGAGATGCCGCTGCTGTCGAGGAGCTGATTGGCCTGAGATTCCATCATTTGGCGCATCTGTTCGTCGGGGACATTGAGAACAGCTTTGGTGGAAAACTGGCCATTTTTAGCACTGAAGACGAAGTGCTTGATGTCAATCATGACGGGAAAGCCCATCTGCTGGGATTTTTGGGCGACGGCGGTCTGCAGGAGTTTTGCGATCTCAGGCGAGACCATGTTGACGGTGAAGGATTTGCTGAAGAGCTGTTCGTAGCCGTTGGCGGCGCTGGTTAGCAGCTCCCTGTCCTGGTCATCCAGGGCGAGGACAGAGAAGGTCAGGGATAGGGCGACGAATGCAGTCAACAGGCGTGTCATGATGTTCCCTCGGGTGGTGGTGTGGATTGGGGCAAGCGGCTGCGTAGGCAGCCCGTCCTTGTTTGGTCGCGCATTGTTTTAGCATGGCGCATGGCGATTGTCAAGCAGGGCGGCGGAGCGTTTTTTGTCTCACGCGAAGGCGCGAAGGCGCGAAGAAGGCGTTTTTATCCGCAGATTACGCAGATGAACGCAGATTATGGCGGCATGTCTTGCCGCTGCGCGGCAAGTCACGCCGCCGGCTTTAAGGCGCTTTTTTGTCTCACGCGAAGGCGCGCAGGCGCGGTCGTTCTGTGGCCCACGGCTTGCCGTGGGCTTTTTTGTCTCACGCGAAGGCGCGAAGACGCGAAGAAGGCGTTTTTATCCGCAGATTACGCAGATGAACGCAGATTATGGCGGCATGTCTTGCCGCTGCGCGGCAAGTCACGCCGCCGGCTTTAAGGCGCTATTTTGTCTCACGCGCAGGCGCGAAGACGCGAAGAAGGCGTTTTTATCCGCAGATTACGCAGATGAACGCAGATTATGGCGGCATGTCTTGCCGCTGCGCGGCAAGTCACGCCGCCGGCTTTAAGGCGCTATTTTGTCTCACGCGCTGGCGCGCAGGCGCGGTCGTTCTGTGGCCCACGGCTTGCCGTGGGCTTTTTTGTCTCACGCGAAGGCGCGAAGGCGCGAAGAAGGCGTTTTTATCCGCAGATTACGCAGATGAACGCAGATTATGGCGGCATGTCTTGCCGCTGCGCGGCAAGTCACGCCGCCGGCTTTAAGGCGCTATTTTGTCTCACGCGAAGGCGCGAAGACGCGGTCGTTCTGTGGCCCACGGCTTGCCGTGGGCTTTTTTGTCTCACGCGAAGGCGCGAAGGCGCGAAGAAGGCGTTTTTATCCGCAGATTACGCAGATGAACGCAGATTATGGCGGCATGTCTTGCCGCTGCGCGGCAAGTCACGCCGCCGGCTTTAAGGCGCTATTTTGTCTCACGCGCAGGCGCGCAGGCGCGCAGGCGCGCAGGCGCGCAGGCGCGCAGACGGCATTTTTGGAAAATGCGATTATTTTTGCATGAAGAAGAAAATTAGTCATGGTTATCAAGCATGACTCCTTGTTATGCGTTATATAATTGTGTATACTGAAGCCATTGTCAGAGAGTCAGTGATACCATCCAACGGCATATAGATACCAATAAGGAGAAATCGTCGATGACCAGAAAAGTCCTACATTTTACCCTAATTGAACTCTTGGTGGTGATTGCGATCATTGCCATTTTGGCGGCGATGCTGTTGCCGGCCTTAAGCAAGGCGCGGGAGAAGGCGCGGGCGATATCCTGCGCATCGAATCTGAAGCAGGTCGGGCTGGGCGTGATGATGTACAGCAACGATCATGACGATAGCATTGTCCCGGGTGCTTTCCGGCGGGCGCCCGCATATGCGGACGCGTCGGGGTCGACGAACTGGGACACGGCGTTGCGGGAGTTTAATTACGTTGGTGACAACAAGGCGTTTTTCTGTCCGAGTGTGACCGCGGCCATTACGGCGCCTCAAGAAGGCGGCTATGGTTGCAATTTGCGCCATGTGATGGCGGACTGCAATTGGAGCGCCAATATGGTGCATATGTCCAAGATCACGCGGCCGTCGGGGGTGCTGTCGGTGCTTGAGAGTACACAGGTGGCAGAGATGACGCGCGGGTACCGCTTTACATTCTGTACGGCAACGGGTTGTGCGGCCTATCCGACCTGGGCGCCCGGGACTGGCGCGCCGTATTTTGCTATCTCGCAACGGCATGGTATGAGCAACAACGGCCTGTATATCGATGGACACGTCGGAGGCAACAAGTACCAAGGGCTGAGGACAAATGGAGACGACTGCTTCGGCCATACGACGAAGTAAGCCCGTCCTCGAGACTTTTTCCTCACGCGAAGGCGCGGTCGTTCTGTGGACCACGGCTTGCCGTGGGCTTTTTTGTCTCACGCGAAGACGCGAAGGCGCGAAGAAGGCGTTTTTATCCGCAGATTACGCAGATGAACGCAGATTATGGCGGCGTGTCTTGCCGCTGCGCGGCAAGTCACGCCGCCGGCTTTAAGGCGCTATTTTGTCTCACGCGAAGGCGCGGTCGTTCTGTGGCCCACGGCTTGCCGTGGGCTTTTTTGCCTCACGCGAAGACGCGAAGGCGCGGTCGTTCTATGGCCCACGGCTTGCCGTGGGCTTTTTTGCCTCACGCGAAGGCGCGAAGGCGCGAAGAAGGCGTTTTTATCCGCAGATTACGCAGATGAACGCAGATTATGGCGGCTTGTCTTGCCGCTGCGCGGCAAGTCAGGCCGCCGGCTATAAGGCGCTATTTTTGTCTCACGCGAAGGCGCGGTCGTTCCGTGGCCCACGGCTTGCCGTGGGCTTTATCAGCGTTGTGGGAAGAGGCAGTGGCAGTGGTGGGTCGGTGAGAGGGCGGTTTGCGGCGGCATGGCCTGTTGGCATTGGTCTTGGGCGATGGGGCAGCGGGTGTGGAATGGGCAGCCAGTGGGTGGGCTGGCGGGGCTGGGGACGTCGCCGCTGAGGCGCGGCGCAGGCCTTGTCGCATCGCTGCCGTCGATATGTGGTGCGGCGGCGAGTAGGGCGCGGGTATATGGGTGTGCGGGGGTATCGAGGACCTCGTGGGCGAGGCCTTCTTCGACGACATGGCCGAGGTACATGACGGCGACGCGGTCGGCGAGGTAGCCGACGACGCTGAGGTCGTGGGTGATGAAGAGGTACGCGAGGTGGAATTCGTGTTGGATGTCCTTGAGCAGATTGAGAATTTGGGCTTGGACGGAGACATCGAGGGCGCTGGTGCATTCATCGCAGATGACGACGTCGGGTTCGACGGCGAGGGCGCGGGCCAAGCCGATGCGCTGGCGCTGGCCGCCAGAGAACTGGTGCGGGTAGCGGCCGAGGGCGGCGGCGGGGAGGCCGACTTTGGCCATGATGGCTTCGGCGCGGGCGCGGCGTTCGGCGGCGTTGGCGCCGATGCGGTGTGCGTCCATGCCTTCGGTGATGCTTTCGCCGATGGTGAGGCGGGGATTGAGGCTGGAGAAGGGATCCTGGAAGATCATCTGGATGCGCTTGCGCACGGCATGCATGGCGTGGTGGTCGAGGGCGAGGACGTCGCCCGCGCCGCTGAGGACGGCCGCGCCGGCGGTGGCTTTGGCGAGGCGGACGAGCGCTTTGCCAACGGTGGTCTTGCCGCAGCCGGATTCGCCGACGAGGGCGAGGGTCTCGCCGCGGCGGAGCTGGAGACTGACGCCATCAACAGCGCGGACATGCCCTTGGACGCGGCTAAGGAAGCCGTGGTGGATGGGGAACCAGACGCGGAGATCGCGGATGTCCAGAAGGAGCTCGCCGGTGGCGATGGCGGGGATGGCGTCGGCGGGGATGGCTGCGGCCATGGCTTGGGTGGCGAAATGGCAGGCGGCGAGGTGCGCTTCGCCGACGGTGGTGTTGGCGGGGCGTTCGTCGCGGCAGCGTGGTTGGGCGAGTGGGCAGCGGGGCGCGAAGGGGCAGCCGGGGCCGATGTCGCTGAGTTTTGGGACGCTGCCGCTGATGCTGGCCAGGCGTTGGCCGCGCTGGCCGCTGTGGGGCAGCGAGCGCAGGAGCAGGCGCGTGTAAGGGTGGGCTGGCCGCGCGAAGAGCTCGTCGCGTGGGGCTTGTTCGACAATGCTGCCGGCGTACATGACGGCGATGCGGTCGGCCTGCTCGCGGACTAGAGCGAGGTTGTGGGTGATGAGCAGTACGGCGGTGCCGTATTCGTGGCGTAGGCGGGCAATGAGGTCCATGATCTGCGCCTGGACGGTGACGTCAAGGGCGGTGGTGGGTTCGTCGGCGATGAGCAGTTCGGGCTGACAGGCGAGAGCGATGGCGATCATCACGCGCTGGCGCATGCCGCCGGAGAGCTGGTGCGGGTAGTCGTCGTGGCGACTGGCGGGGTCGGGGATACCGACCTTGTCTAGAAGGGCGATGGCTTGCACGCGGGCGTCTTTGGCGCTGATGCCGCGGTGCAGGCGGAGGACTTCGGCGATCTGCCAGCCGACGGTGAGCACGGGATTGAGCGCGGTCATGGGCTCCTGGAAGATCATGGAGATGCGGTTGCCGCGGATTTGCCGCAGCTGGGCGTCGTTCATGCCGAGGACATCCTGGCCGTGAAAGAGGATGTGGCCCTGTTCGACGAGGGCGGCGGGACGCGGAAGCAGCCCGAGGATGGACAGCGCGGTGACGGATTTGCCAGAGCCGGATTCGCCGACGAGCGCGAGCATCTCGCCGGGGGCCATGCTGAAGCTGGCGCCGTCGACGGCGGGGACGCGTGCGGGGCCCTGTCGAAAACTGACATGGAGGTCCTGGACGTCGATGAGTTGTTTTGGCTGATTGTTCATGGTAGCGGAGGTCATTGGGTGCGGAGGCGGGGGTCGAGGGCGTCGCGGACGGCGTCGGCGAAGATATTGGCGGGGAGGACGAGGCCGATCATGAAGGCGAAGGCCGTGGTCAGTTTCCACCAGATGACGGGATCGCGGGTGAGTTCGGTGCGGGCGTCGTTGATCATGCTGCCCCAGGACATAGTGTCGGCGCCGACGCCGATGCCGAGGTAGGTCAGGGCGGCTTCGGCAAGGACTTCGCTGGAGAAACGCAGCACGGTGGTGATCAGCACGATGTGCAGCAGGTTGGGGACGATGTGCCGGCTGAGGATGCGCCAGACGGGCACGCCAGTGGCGGTGGCAGCCTGGACGAAGTCGGCGTCGCGGAGGCGGAGGGTTTCGCCGCGGAGGAGGCGGTAGAGGCCGGTCCAGGAGGCGATGCCCATGGCGAGGCAGAGCTGGGGGAGGCCTTGGCCAAAGATGATCATGAAGGCGGCGATGAACAGCACGGTGGGGATGGAGCTGAGGACGGCGCAGAGGTACTGCGCGGCGTCATCGAGCCAGCCGCCGAAGTAGCCGGCGCAGACGCCGAAGAGGATGGCGAAGGGTACGGCGAGGAGAGTAGTGAGCAGGCCGATGATCATGCCGGTACGGATGCTTTTCAGGCCCTGGTAGAAGACGTCCATGCCGACGCGGTCGGTGCCCATGAGGTGCCGGCGCGGGTGATTGAGCGGCGGGCGGACGCGTTGGGCGCGGCCGTCGGGACCGATGTCGGTGACGGCGCTGAACTGACGGTCGCTGAAAGGCGCGGAGTAGGTCTTTTCGCGCATGCCGCGGATGGGCTTGAGCAGCGCGTCGAGTGCGGAAGCGCCCTGGTCGTAGACGACCGCGCCGGTTTGGGTGTGGCGGGCGACGTCGCCGGTCTCGGGGTTGATGACGGGCCGCCGCCAGCCGACGCTGTCGAGGACGGCGATGCCACCGTAGAGGGCGAGGATGGCGAAGCTGGCCAGCGCGAGGCGGTTGTGGCGGATTTCGCGCGCGGCGATGCGCCAGGTCTCGCGGCGGCTGAGCTGCCAGGCGCTGGCGGCCAGCACCAGGAGGAGCGCAATGGTGATACTGTTCTGTAGAAGCCAGTAATGCATTTTTAAGTTCTATCCGCAGATTACACAGATTAACACAGATTTGTTAAAGAAAGTAAGGATAGTCTTTTGGAGAAGGGATGGTTTTTGTGTGGGGGGATTTTTTTATCCACAGATTACACAGATTAACACAGATTTTTTTCTATCCACAGATTACACAGATTAACACAGATTATTTTTTAGGAGGATAGTCTTTTGGAGAAGGGATGGTTTTTGTAGGGGGGGTATTTTTTTATCCACAGATTACGCAGATTAACACAGATTATTTTTGGGTGTGTCTTTTGGTGGTGGCAGGCGGGGGAAGTTTTGCATTGGGTACGTTTTTATGTGACTTCTGTGGCAAAAAGGGCAAACACGTAGGTCTATCTCTACGCCAAACAACTATCTAAAAGAAATCTGTGTTAATCTGTGTAATCTGTGGAAAAAAATAATCTGTGGATAGAAAAAAATGGTGGTTATTCGAGTCTGACGCGTGGGTCGACGACGGCGTAGCAGATGTCGGTGAGGACGAGGCCGGTGAGGTAGAGGACGGAGCCGAGGAAAACCATGGCGCGGACGACGGCGAAGTCCTGGGTGTTGATGGCCATGATGGTGTAGCCGCCGAGACCAGGGATGCTGAAGAAATTTTCCAGCAGCATATTTCCCATGATGAGCATAAGCAGCTGAATGGGCACGTTGGTGAGGATGGGTATGAGGGCGTTTTTGAGGACGTGGAGGAAGAGAACGCGGCTTTCGGGGAGGCCTTTGGCGCGGGCGGTGCGGACGTAGTCGCGGTTGATTTCTTCGAGGAACAGAGTGCGGTAGAGGCGGATGCCGCCGCCGATATTGCCGATGATGCCGACGACGACGGGCAGCGCCAGGAATTTGAGCATATCGCGGCCCGGGAGGAAGCCCGATACGGGCACAAGGCGGAGGATTTTGGCGAAGAGGAATTGTCCAGCAATGATGTAGATGAGGGTGGAGATGGACATGGTGAGGACGCAGATGAGCTGCACGCCGAGGTCGATGCGGTCGCCGCGGCGGGCGGTGACGAGCATGGCGACGAGGATGTTTACGAGCATACTGCCGGCAAAAATGGGTAAGGTTATGCACAGTGACGGCGCGATTCGGCGGCGGATTTCGGCGCCGATGGGCTCGAGGGTCATGTCCGAGCGGCCGAAGTTGCCCCAGAACATGGCGGCGCTTTTCTGCCAAAAGATGGTATCGCTGAGCACGGCGAGGCCGGTGGCGGCGGTGTTGAGGAAGCGTGGGCGGTCGTAGCCGCGGGCTTCTTGCCAGCGCTGGACCTGCTCGGGGTTGGCGGCCTTGTCGCCGAGGGCCTGGCGGGCCATATCGTCGGGAGTATTGACCAGAAAGAAGAGGAGGAAGACGAGGATATTGACGCCGATGAGGGTCGGAATGACGTAGAGGATGCGTCTGAGGAGGTACGCGGTCATGGCAGGTCCTCCCGTTTGCTGCAGAGGATCATAGCGCTGGCAGCGACGGCGACGATGCCCAGGGCGGCGTAGATGCCGGCGAGGCGCGGGCGGTTCCAGTCGCGCTGGCGCTGCTGGCGCTGGGCGGCGTCAATGCGGCGGTATTTGAGGAAAGATTTGGACATTTCGTGTGGCTGGTAGTTATGCAGCCATGCGTGGGTGAGGATGAAATTTTTGGGATGGAAGCCCCAGCAGCACGGCGCGTCTTCCTGGAGGATACGGGTTGCTTGCTGGATGAGTGCGAGGCGTTCGGGTCCGTCGGCCATGGATTCGAGTTGTTTGAAGACTGCGTCGAAGGCCTCGGAGCTGTAGTTGACGTAGTTGGCGCCACGGCCGCCGCTGTTGACGACGCCATTGGCGCTGTAGAAGAGGAAGAGGAAGTTTTCGGGGTCGGGGTAATCGGCGAGCCAGCCTTTGTTGAAGATGATCTGCCAGTTGCCGGTGTTGACCTTGTCTCGCCAGCGGTTGAGGTCCGATGGGCGTTCCTGGATGTTGATGCCGAGGAGATCGAAGCGCTGGCGGAGCCATTGGAATTGTGCTTTGAAGGCAGACTGGCCGGCGCTGGCGTGGTCGAGGAAGAGGGTGAGGGGCGCGCCGTCGGGGCCGATGCCATTGGGGTAGCCGGCGTCGGCGAGGAGCTTGCGGGCGTCGTCGATGGGTCGGCGGCGCGGGGTTTGGCGCAGGTCGTCCCAGGTATCGACGAAGGGGTTGACGCCGGTGGGGCCGTCGGCTGGTGCGCCGGTGATGCCGGGCGGGATGACGGATTGGGCGACCACGCCGCGGCCATTGAGGAAGATATCAATGAACTCCTGGTAGTCGAGGGCGATGGAAATGGCCTGGCGGAGTTTCTTTTGGCGGGGACTGTTGCCGCCGACGACGGGGTCGAGCATATTGAAGCCGAAGTAGAAGATGGTCGGGGCGACGCCGGTGTTGAGGCGAATGCCGCGCTGGATCATGTCCTGGGAGAGAGCGAGTTCGCCGTTGGGGTTCATGGCGACGGCGGCGTCGAACATGTCATTGGGGATGCCGCTGTTGTCGTAGTAGCCTTGGAGGAATTTGATCCAGGTGGGGATTGCCTCGCGTTCGAACTGGAAGACGACGCGTTTGATGAATGGGGTGGTTTTGCCGGCGTCGTTGAGAAGGCCGGCGTGGCGGTCGTCGTCGCTGCCGTCATTGGGGTATGGCTCGTGGCGGAAGTTTGGGTTTTTGACGATGGTGACGTGGTCTGCGGGGGCGCACTCGTGCATCATGTAGGCGCCAGTGCCGACGGGCCAGTTTTTTAGGCTGAGTCGCGCGTCCATGACGGCGGGCTGATGGTAGAAGGCGAGGGCCTCCCAGGGCATGGGCGCGAAGAAATGCATAGCCAGCCAATAGATGGCCTGGGGATATTTGCGCGAGAGGACGAGGCGGAAGCGGTGCTGGTCAATGACCTGCAGTCCGGCCAGGTCGTAGCGGCGATAGTCGGGTAGGACGGGGTGCATGCCGATGTCGCGGCCGTCGCGGCTGGCGTCTGCTTCGAGGGTGGCAACGTCGTTTTTGAGTTGCGCGGAGCAGTCGTCCATGCCGAGAATGAAGGACTTGAGGGTGGAATAGACGGGGGAAGCCAGGCGGGTGTCGCAGAGGCGAACGAGGGCGACCTTGAAATCCTCGGCGTGGAGCTCGCGGCTGTCTTGCGCCGGGAAATCGCCGATGCGGCGGAAACCTTTGAGGTCGCGCGGGGTGAGCTGCTGATAATGTGGCGTGCCGTCGCTGTTTTTGGCGAAGCACGGGTGTGGCTGGTAGCGGATGCCGGGTATGAGCTCGATGTCGTATTCAACGCGGGCGACCTGCTCGGGTGGGGGATCGCCGCTGAGGGTCGCGCCGTCGTGGCCGATGTAGCGCGGCACGGGGATGGCGCTGGCCAGCATGGGGCAGAGCTCGTAGGGGCGGCGCAGGTAGTGGTAACTCAAGGGCATCTCGACGATGCTGTCAAGAATCTCCCCTTCGTGGACGTAGTAGGACACGGCGGGATCGAGGCTCTTGATGCTGCTGCTGTAGCTGGTGAAGAAAGTCTCGTCTGCGGCCATGCCGGCTGGCCAGGGGTCGTTGGTGGCGCTGAAGGCGAGGATGGCGGCGATGAGCAGCGCCAGCAGCGGCGGCAGCGCGCCGAGCAGCCAGCGGCGGCGGCGCGGCTGGCGGCGGCGCGGCGCACTTTGGTCTGGCGCGGTTTGGCTGCTCATGGTCGGTCCTTGTCGGTAGAGGCTGCGGGCTTGGAGGCGGCGCGGCGCTATTGTTGGCGAATCAGGCGTGGTCTTTTTCGCGGATGCTCTTGCGCATGATTTTTCCGGAGATGCTTTTGGGTAGCGCGTCGACGAATTCGACGATGCGGGGGTACTTATATGGCGCGGTGCTGTGTTTGACGTGTTCCTGGAGGGCCTTGGCCAGTTCGGGGGTGGGCTCGTAGCCGCGGTTTTTGGCGAGGACGATGGTCGCTTTGACGACTTGGCCGCGGACGGGGTCGGGCGCGGCGGTGACGGCGCATTCGAGGACGGCGGGGTGTTCCATGAGGGCGCTTTCGACTTCGAAGGGGCCGATGCGGTAGCCGGAGCATTTGATGACGTCGTCATTGCGGCCGAGGAACCAGATGTAGCCGTCTTCGTCGCGCCAGGCGACATCGCCGGTGCTGTAGTTGCCGTCCTGCCAGGAACGGGCCATGGCGTCGGGATCGCGGTAGTATTCGCGGAAGAGACCGACGAAGCGTTCTTTGGCGGCGTTGCGGATAATGATGGTGCCTTCGCTGCCGTCTTCGCAGGGTCGGCCCTGCTCGTCAAGCAGTTCGAGGTCATAGACGGGGGCGAATTTGCCGGTTGAGCCGGGTTTGATGGGGAACCAGGGGAAGTTGGCGATAAGCACGGATGACTCGGTCTGGCCGAAGCCCTCGACCAAAGGCAAGCCGGTGAGTTTGAGCCACTGGTTGTAGACTTCGGGGTTGAGGGGCTCGCCGGCGATAGAGCACTGTTTGATGCTGCTGAAGTCGTAGTCGGCGAGGTTTTCCTTGATGAGGAAGCGGTAGATAGTCGGCGGCGCGCAGAAGGTGGTCAGGCGCATTTTCTGGATAATGCGGAGCATTTTCTGGGGGACGAAGTGGTCCATGTCGTAGGCGGCGATGACCGCGCCGCAGAGCCACTGGCCGTAGATTTTGCCCCAGCCGAATTTTGCCCAGCCGGAATCGGATGCGGTCATGTGGAGTTTGCCATCCTGGACGCCCTGCCAGTATTTGGCGGTGACGATATGGCCGAGGGGGTAAGTGAAGTCGTGCAGGACCATCTTGGGCATGCCGGCGGTGCCGGACGAGAAATAGATGAGCATAGTGTCATGCAGGCAGGCGAGGGCCTCGCCAGTGGGCTTCTGCCAGCTGGTGGGCATGGCCTGGTAGCCGCGGCGGAAATCGAGCCAGTTGGCCGGGAGCTTATCGCCGACGCCGGCGACGTTTTTGACGGACGGCGCCTGGGGCAGCGCTGCGCGGATGTAGCCGGCCAGTTCGGCGTCGTCGATGGCGACGATCATGGCGACGGTGGCGGCGTTGCAGCGGTAGACGATGTCTTTAGTGGTGAGCTGGTAGGTCGCCGGGATGACCACGGCGCCGATTTTATGCAGGGCGATCATGGCGATCCACACGTCGACGCGCTGTTTGAGGATGAGCATGACGACGTCGCCCTTGCGGATGCCCTGGCTGACGAACCAATTGGCGGCCTGGTTGGAGAGGCGTTTGAGGTCGCCGAAGCTGTAGTTTTCCTGGATTTCGTGGTCGTCGATCCAGGCGAGGGCGGGCTTGTCGTCCTGCTGCTCGGCCCAGGCGTCCATGACGTCGTAGGCGAAATTGAAGGTGGTGGGGATGGTCACGCGATAGTTGGCTTTGAAGTCCTCGTAAGAGTTGAAGTCCTGTCGCGGCAAGAATTTTTCGAGCATCACTGGTCTCCGGTGCGAAGGCGTGTCGTCTGCGGCGTTGGCAGAGGGCTGGCTGTTGTTCAGTTATTGATGACGGTGAGGAATTTGGCGGGTCCGCCGACGGCGCGTTGGCCGTGTGGGATGCGCGGATCGAAGTAGAACGAGTCGCCTTCGCCGAGTTCGAATTCGTGTTTGCCGAGGACGATTTTGATTTTGCCGGCGAGGACGAGGTTAAATTCCTGGCCGGTGTGGGTGACCAGGGCGGGGGCCTTGTCGTCGTCATATTCGTCGAGGCTGACGAGCATGGGTTCCATGCTGCGGTTTTTGAAATTGAAAGCGAGGGACTGGAAGTCGTAGCCGGGGAAGCGTTCGACCTTGACGCCTTCGCCTTTGCGAACCAGCGAGTAGTTTTCCATGCGGGGCATATCGCCGGTGAGCAGAACGGTGAAATCGACGTGGAAGAGTTCGGCGACGGCATTGAGGGTGCTGATGGGTATGGACTGCTGGCCGGTTTCGTACTGGCGGAAGGTGTCGAGGGCGATGCCGAGTTTGTCGGCGACTTCTTCCTGGCTGAGGCCGAGGATTTCACGCAGTTCGCGGACGCGGGCGATGATATCGTCGGGTTTGTGAGACATGAGGTGGGTTTTCCTTATTCGCTGGTGCTGGCGGAGTGGCTGGCGGCTTTGTTTCACTATTGTCCGTCGCGCCGCCGGCGTTTTACTGCTGTTTGACGACGGGGTTGCGGAGGGTGCCGATGCCCTCGATGCTGACTTCGACGACATCGCCGTGTTTGAGGTACACGGGCGGGTTGCGGGCCATGCCGACGCCGTCGGGGGTGCCGGTGAGGATGATGGTACCGGGCAGGAGGGTCATGGCGTGGCTGAGATAGCTGATGAGATAGCGGCAGTCGAACATCATGTTGGCGGTGGTGGACTGCTGCATGACCTGGCCGTTGAGGCGGGTGGAGATGGTCAGGTTGTCCGGGCTGAGGTCAGTTTCGATCCATGGGCCCAGTGGGCAGAAGCTGTCGAAGCTCTTGCCGCGGGCCCACTGGCCATCGAGTTTGAGCTGACAGTCGCGGGCGGAGACGTCGTTGGCGCAGGTGTAGCCGAGGACGTAGTCGAGGGCGTCTTTTTCGCTGACGCAGTGGGCGTTGCGACCGATGACGACCGCCAGTTCGGCTTCGTAGTCGACGGCGTCGGGGGCTTGCGCGGGCAGGACGATGGGCGCTTCCGGGTTGGTGAGGGCGGTGGTGGCCTTGATGAAGAGCAGGGGGCGTTCTGGGCGGGCCGAGCTGGTTTCATTGACGTGGGCCAAGTAATTGCGGCCGATGGCGAGGATGTTTGGCGGGCTGACCGGTGCCAGCAGTTTGAGGTCGCTCAGGGGAAGCGTCTTGCCGCTGACCTGGATGGACTGGAAGGGCGCGGCGTCTAGAATATCGACGGTGTCGTCGTGGATGAGACCGTAACGGATGGCTTTTTCATGTTGGAAGCGGCAGATACGCATGGCGGTGGTCCTTTCTGACTCCGGCGCCGGGCAGGGCCAGTGGGTGCTCTGTGCGGCAGCTTCTTCGTAGGGTGTGCCGCGCGCTGGCGGCGGCGATTTTCTGGTGGCTTCGGTCTTTGCTAGCAAAACGCCGCCGGCAGGACGTGTCCGGCGGCGGCGTGGGGGGCTGCGTGTGCTGCGGGCAGTGGATTAGTTGACGACACCGATTTTGATATTGAGGTCTTCGCGGCGTTCGAGGCGGTCGACGGCGCCGTCTTTGATCCAGAGAATACGGTCGGAGGTGGCCAGCATTTTATGATCGTGAGTAGCGGTGACGACGGTGACGCCCAGGCGCCGGGAGAGATCGGCGATGAGGTTGATGATTTCCTCACCGGTGTTGAGGTCGAGGTTGGCGGTTGGTTCGTCGGCGAGGATGATGGCCGGCTCGTTGGCAAGGGCGCGGGCGATGGCGACGCGCTGCTGCTGACCGCCGGACATTTCGTCGGGGCGGTGGTCGAGGCGGTGTCCCAAGCCGACCATTTCGAGGACTTCGACGGCGCGTTTGTGCGCCTTGTCCGGCTCGACGCCGCTGAAGAGCAGGGGTAGGATGACATTGGAGATGGCGTCGTAGGCGGGGAGGAGGTTATAGGACTGGAAGACGTAACCGATGTGGTTGCCGCGGAAATGGGCCAACTGCCGCGGCGTCAGCTTGGTCAGGTTGACGCCGGAGACTTCGACCATGCCGGAGCTGGGCGTATCCAGCGCGCCGATCATGTTGAAGAGGGTACTTTTGCCGGACCCGGAAGGACCCATGATGGACAGGTACTCCCCGCGGAAGATTTCCAAGTTGATGTCTTTAAGGGCGTGGACGACGGTCTTGCCGAGGTTGAAGACCTTGTTGACATCCTTGACTTTGATGAGGGTTTCTTGGCTCATATTGGACTTGCTCTCGGTTGGTGTTGCCCGGCTGATAGGTGATTGCGGCGGCGCTTGGCGCGGTGCGGTTTAGAAGGGCAGTTTGATGACGGCCTTGCTGAGGAAGGTGACGCCGACGCCGACGGTGGTGATGAGGCCCATGCCGCAGGAGAAGCCGGCGGCAACGACGGGGATGTACTGGCGCCACTTGAGTTTCAGACGTTTCTTGAAGTAGAAGTGGCCGATGAGGGCGCCGATGAACTGTGGCAGGATGGAGTGTGGCAGGCTCTGGCCGAGGCCGCGGACCACACCGTAGGTGAGCATGATAGGTGCGCCGATGACGCTCATGCCGCTGAAGAGGATGACGCCAAAGATGGCACCGAAGCCCAGGTAGGTGACATTGAAGGCTTGTTCGAACATGGAGTATTCGCCCATGGTTGACGAGTACATGATACAGGCGTTGGCGGCGTTGAGTTCCCACATTTTCTGGGCGAATGGGTAGGCCACCGAAGGAATCTGATCGAGGCCCCAGATGAAGTTCATGAAGAAGATAGTACTGAGGAGAATGAGGGGGAAGAGGATGATCTTCGTCTTCCAGATACTAGTGAACTTGGTACCGGTGAGTTCACACTGGCGGTAGAAGACGGTCATGGTGCCGTAGTTGGCGATGGGCAGGGGCAGGAACCAGACGGCGACGCCGTGGTAGCCGCTGAGGATCAGCGCGGCCTCGCGGATCATGGGGACTTCGACGACTTGGCCGACCATTCCTTCCAGGCGGGCGGTGACGTAGCTGATGATCGGCGTGTAGACATAGCCGAGGAGGAGGAGGACGATCAGCACGTTGCGGATGTCATCCGTCCAGCCGCCGTGATGCCAGACCAGCAGGCCAATGGACACGACGGTGTAGGACGCAGTGACCAGGAAGTAGCAGAGGATAATCGCCCAGGCGCCGATGTCGCCGCGGCCTTTGGGGACGTCTTTCCAGGCGCCTTTCTTGACCTGGCCGATGGCTTTGAGACGGCGTTTTTCGCGGTTGCCCTTGACAATGCTTTTGACAACCTGGTAGATGCCGGCGATGGCGATGGCGACGGCGATGCCGATATGCAGGCTGAAGTAGAAGTCGATGTTATTCTTGAAGAGGGTGGAGATGGTGTCGTCACCGAATTTCCAGTTGCTGAGGATACCGCGATTGTAGAGGATGGGGTTGATGACGACGGTGATGATGAGGCCGATGAAACTGCCGACCATGCCGTAGAAGGGCATAACCATGCCAGTGACGATGTTGCCGAAGTCCCAGGAGATACCTGTGGCGACAGCGTGGAGGTACTGGCCAGTCTTGCCCGTGAAATCAGAGAAAGGAATGGGGAAGATCTGGATGGCGGTGCCGGTGAGGGCGCCGCTGATGACCGGCAGGAAGAGGTAGATGGAACCGAAGGCAAGGCCGAGCGCGCCGCCGATGGCGAAGACGCGCCAGCGCCAGGAATTCTCGGCGTCCTTGCTGGTTTTGGCTTCGATGTCTTCAGCCATGGCCATGATGCCCTGGGCGCCGATCGGCGCCATCGGGAAGGGCAGTTTTTCCATATCGCTGGCGACGCGGAAGAGGCCGTAGCCCAGGACGAGGTTGGAGAGCTGGCCGACGAAGGAGCCGAAGAGCATCATGAGGATGACGGGCAGCCAATCCATGTGGAAGAAGGTACGTTTAGCATAGGAGTCGGACTCGATGGGCGGTGCCCACCAGCGCGGGATTTGATCGACGATGCCGTTGGCGGCGGCGGCGTCACTTTGGGCGAAGAACTGCTGCCAGAGCAAGCCGCCGGTGGTGGCGGCGCCCATCATGGACCCGGCCATGAAGAAGAGGACGAAGATTTCGGAGCGATTGAGGTAGCGGTGGGCTCGGCGGGCGACCTCAATGAAGAGGATGACCGTCACCCACTGGGCGGCGGAGCCGATGCCGGTACCGGCCAGCAGGCCCATGTAGATGGCGCCAGGCACCATCAGCAGGGCGACAAAAATGGCGCCAAACAGGGCCGACCAGCGGAAGCCTTCTTCAAAAGTCGAAGGCACCTCCATGATGCGGCGAAACTCGTCTAATTCTTTATCTACGCGGTGTTCCATGCTCGTATTTCCTCACCCTGGTGAATGATCTATTGATTGTTTTCGGCTCCGAGGCTCGTCAAAGTCCTCTGGCGGTAGAGTTCCATAGTCTGGCGGGGTATGGAGCGCCAGATGAGGAACTGCTGCCGCAAGTCGTCAAGGAAGACTTTGTTGAGGCGTTGCCAATCCTTAGGCTGACCGGAAATACGTTTGAGGACGACGCGGACCTCGTCAATGCCGGCGATTTCGCTGGGTGTGCTGCGCAGAGAGAAGCTCTGGCTGACACCGAGGTCGAAAGGCGCGAGGGCGAGGTTGGCGTCCAGTCCGAGTTCGCCGTTAGCTTCTTTGACGAGTTGGACATTGCTGGTCATGAAGCGTCCGAGGCCGGTGTCGGTGTGGTTGCCGAAGTGTTCCTGGAGGAAGCTGACGACGCCGGTGATGTCATACTGTGAGACGGTGAAGGGGAAGACCAAGTCCATAATATCGCCCTGGGGTTCTGGTGGCCGCCAGATGCGCATGAGTCCGGGGTTGGCGGACTTGGAGGCCTTGATGGCTGGGTACACGGAAGAAATCAGCACGGTGGCCATGACGATGAGGATGGTGACGATGGTATTGGTGGAGGACATGTTCATCTCGGGCACGCGGACGAGGCCGAATTCGGAGGCGACGCCGAGGAGTTTGAGGGTGCCCTGGGCGAGCAAGTAGCCGCCAAGGCCGCCGATGAGGGCATAGACCATGGATTCGGCGAAGAAGAGGGTGGCGACGTGCCTGGGGGCAAGGCCGAGGGCGCTGAAGGTGTAAATTTCCTTTTTGCGGTCGGCGACGGAACCGAGCATGGTGCCGAAGATGACCAGGCCGCCGAGGACGATGGGGAAGAAGAGGTCTTTGGCGCCGCTGGCCTTGAGGACCGTGCCGAGGAGGTGGCGGTAGACGCCATTCTGGCGGGTGGCGGGAATGGGGAAGGGGAGGATACGGGCGAGGTTTTCGGCGGTTTCGATCGCCTCGGAGCTGTCTTCGGTGTAGATAATCAGGCCGTAGAGGGAGGCGCCGAGGGTCTTGGCGGTGTCAGCAGAAACCACGGCGACCTGATCGACTGGCAGGCTCGCCCAGTTTTTCTGCGACATCATTTCCATCTCTTCCTCGCCGTCCACGTTGGTGGGCTGGGTGGAGGAGGTTTCGGTGAAGTCAGCGGGGAGGATGCTGCTGGTGTCCATGTCTTTGGCGGCCGAGAGCATGACAGCGTCAAGGAGTTTGCCGACGGTGAGACGGCGGCCGCGGAAGAGCACCTGGTCGCCGGGTTCGACTTCAAGGACTTTGGCGACGGCGTTGGTGATGAGGATGGTGTTGTCATCGACGGCGCCGAAGTAGTCGCGGAGGTCTTCGCGCTGGTTTAGTTCGTCGGGTTCGATGCCGAGGACGCCCTTGATGGTGAGGGGCTTGGAGGCGTCTGTACGGCTGACCAGGAGGCCGGGGTTGTCCTGGGTTTTGGGTGAGATCCAGAGGCGGCGGCAGACCGTGAGTTTGGGCCAGCGGCCTTTGATGATATCGCGGAGGTCTTCGCTGAGCGGGTTCCAGTTGACGTTGTGAACGAAGGCGCCGCTGTAGGCCGGGTTTGGGGCGGCGAAGAGGGTGACGACGCCGGACTGGGTGCCGAAGGAGGCGAAGCAGAGGATAGTGAAGGTTAGCAGGATGATGGTGATGGCGGTGAGGGCGGTACGGGTGGGGCGCCGGCGCATGGTGGAGATGCCCATCTGCATAGCGGCCATAAAGGTACTGACGTTGGAGACGTCATTGACGTGGACGGTGGCGGTCAGGCCCTGGATGGCTTTGAGTTCGTACTCGAATTTGCGCATGATGATGAAGATCACCATGGTGGACATGACGACGATGGCAAAGCCGAGGAAGATAATGATGGGCGTGTTGGCGATGGCGAAGGCGGGGTGGGTGAGGTAAAGGATGGTGAAGGTCATCGCGAAGAAGAACACAAACCAGTAGATTTGCTTGTAGATGGTGGTGGCGCCAATGATCACGCGTTCCAGCGCGAAAGCGAAGGGGACGGAGAGGCCCAGCAGGATTAGCACCGCGAAGACCAGGTCGTCCAACATGGAGCGGACTTTCTGGTAGACTGGCCGGGAGGCCCAGAAGGAGGTGGTGGTGAGGGCTTCGCGGCGCAGGGGCGTGGTGTCGGGCTTGGCGGCTTCGAGCAGGATGTCTTCAGAGCGGCCATGGAGTTCGGCCAAGGAGGAGTCGAGGATGCCCTTGGCGCGGAGGATGTCCATGCGGGATTCGTTGAGGCGCCAGAGGTCGGACGAAGAGCGGGCGGCGGCGTTGATGGCGATGGGGTCGCCGATCATGGAGAAGCCATCGCCGATTTGTTCGTCGGCAGCGGGGGTGTTGTCCAGGAACTGCGGGCCGTTGTTGAGGCCGACCATCTGGCGGAGACTGAAGAGCTTGACGCCCTTTTCGCGTTCTTCGGAATACCAGCAGACGACGCCGTCGACGGTTTCTTTGAAGGACTTGGTTTTGTCGAGGTCGGAGTTGGCGCGGGCGGAGAGGATTTTGACGTCCTCGCCGGGCAGTTTGTCGGTCCGTTGCTGGGATGGGAGGACGATGCTGCCGCTGCGGGCGCGGAAGGTATTGAGGCGCCAGCGGATGTTGGGGTAGGAGTTGTCGCCGGAGACTTCGAGGATGTTGCCGGCAGGGTCGAAGATGGCTGCGAAGCCGCCGCGTGAACCCCAGGCGTTGGTGACGGGGCCGAGAGAGTAGACGCCGTTGCGGTCCGTGCGCAGCACCTGGAAGTTGTCAAAGGCCGGCGGTTTGTTTTCGTTGAAAGCGAGTGAGAAGTTGCGGTTGAGGCGGAACTGAATGATGGCGCCGGGCATGGGGGTGTTAGGGATGGAGGTCCCTTGGAGCATGCCCATGACCATGGGGCCCTTGGCGCTGTTGTCGGTGTCGAAGCTGGGAATGACGTATTCCTTGCTGGCGACGATACCGCGGCGGAGGGACAGTGCGGGTTGGTTGCCGAGGGCGTCTTCGGCGGCCGTGGGGGGCAGGCCGGGTGATGGTGCGAAGAAGCGGGCGATATCGGCTGCCTGGGAGTAGATGCGGGCGATGTCGAGTCGGTCGAGGGTGTCGTTGGGGGTGCCTTCGCGGACGGTGGCTTCCTGGACGGTGCCGAGGGCGAGGTTATAGATACCGAAGAGACCGGCGGGCTCGCCACTGTGGATGAGGAATGGCGCGCCCCAGATGACGCGGGTCTGGGGAAGGGTCTGGTCAGAGGACTCGGTGAGGAAACTGGTGGGGATATTCAGGCCGGTGAGAGTCTGGTTGGTTTTGAGGAAGGCTGCCTGGATTTTGCCGTAGAGGCCGGGGTTGTCCTGCCAGGAGTGCATGGACGATTCGCCGCCGATGATGACAGCCCAGCGATCGCTGGTGTCGCCGAGCAGCAGGGATACGTGGAGGCTGATCCAGCTGTTGCCGATCAGTTCGACAATAGCTTCGTCGGCATCGAGGCCGAGGCGTTCGGTGTCGAGTTCCTTGGCGCGCAGTTCAATATCTTCGCGGACCTCAGCGAGGATTTTTACGAGGTTTGCGGCGACTTCCGGCTCGAGGGTGATGGCGCCGCCACCGCCCTGGAGGTCGCGTTTCTGTCTGCCGATGGTGCGCTGCAGTTCATTCCAGGTGTGTTTGATGGGAGTGACTTTTGCGCGTTCGCCGCGGATTTCCTCGACGCGGGCGGCGATTTTGTCAGGGAAGCCGTCGGGATACATTTTGCGGTAGGTGAGGACTTCGTCGTTGAGGAGGTATTCCTGGTTTTTGTAGGTATGGGCGTGGCGTTGGGCCTTGTCAGCGAGGCGGTCGAGGAGGCGGCGGCGGACGGGTGAGGCGGCGGTGATGGGATTTGGGGTATCCAGCAGGAGCTTCATTTCCTTGATGAAGTTAGCCTCGTTGTCGTAGGATTCTTCGCGTTTGGCGATAGTGACGTCTTCCTTGTCGATTTCGAGGGTGCGGTAGAACATGCTGCTGCCCAGGTGTCCGCGGGACTGATTGTCGAAGAAGGCGACGAGAGTGTGTCGGCGTGGGCGGTTGGCGCTGATGTGTTCGGCGATCTGGAGGAGTGCGGCGCAGTTGACGGCGCTGCGGGCGCCGGGTGAGATGGTGGGCACTTCGCCATAGGAGTCGAGGTTTGCGGCCATGATGATGACTTCGTCTTTGCTTTGGCTGAAGACGGGGTCGGTGCCTTTGAAGAAGGCGAAGATGTTTTTGCCGATAACGGGTTCCCAGATGACGCTGCTGTTGACGGTGACCATGCCGGATTTGGGCAGATCAGCGGGGTCGCCGGGGTAGTAGTAGCGGAGGAGGTTGACGTTGCTTTCGGCGTAGTGGGGGGTGCGGCTGTCGGCATTGTCATTGCGGGTGAAGATGATGCCTTTGGCGCCCATGCGGAGCGCGCGGACCCAGCCCTGGCCGCAGTTGAAGTCGAGTACGGCGATAGCGCCTTCGACGTTGACGGCCGCGAAATCCGTGGCGGCGCCGGCGCCGACGTGGACGATGGGAGCGGTGATGCCTTCGGGCGGGGTGACGGGGGGGATAATGCCGTTGGGGCGCATGGGCACCAGCGTTAGCGGCGCACCGCCTTCGGGGGTGAGGGTGGCATTGAGGACCTTGAGCTGAGTGGTGGCGAAGGGCTGCTCAATGAAGCTGTCGGGCTGGAGTCCTTTGAGGCGTTGCCCGACATGGTCGGCTGCCTGTTGGAATTCGCTGGTGCCGCTGAGGCGGTGGGGTGTCTGGGTCAGGGTGCGACAGTCCTTGACAAAGGACTCGGGCAGAGATTGCGCGGTGCAGACGGCGACAGTGAGTACGGCGGCGATGCCAATGATCAGTTGTGATGTTGAGAAAGCTCGCATAGTTGGTTATTATCCCTTTGTCGTCCCTACTGGATCTCTTGCCTGGTCCTGGTGCTTTCGCGCCGGGAGCGGTTTTTTATATAATTTTGAGCCTGACGCCGGCCGTGGCCTTGGTTGGCTGAGTGATGTGCAGTACTTGCTGGCGGTCTGCGGTTTAATGGCCGTCGATGCCGCCGACTTCGATATGGACGTCACCGCGGTCGGCGATGCGGTCGATTTTGCCATCGCGGATCCACATCAGGCGGTCGCAAATGTTCATCATGCGGTGGTCATGGGTAGCGCAGATAATGGTCACGCCCTTTTCCTTGTTGAGGCGCTGGAGGATTTCGAGGATCTCCTGGCCGGTATGGAGGTCGAGGTTCGCGGTCGGTTCGTCGCAGAGCAGCACGCTGGGGTTGTTGGAGAGCGAGCGGGCGATGGCGACGCGTTGCTGCTGACCGCCGGACATTTCGATGGGGCGGTGATGCCAGCGGTCCTTGAGGCCGACCAAGTCGAGCAGGCCCATGCCGCGGGAACGGGCTTCGTCCGGCATGACGCCGCCGAAGGCCATAGGGGTGGTGACGTTTTCGAGGGCGGTCATGTATTTGATTAGATTGTAGCTTTGGAAGATGTAGCCGATTTTATGGCAGCGCAGGTAGGCGAGTTCTTCGGCGGTGAGCTGGGCGACGTCCACTTCATCAATGAAGACGCGGCCGACGGACGGGCTGTCGAGGGCGCCGATCATGTTGAAGAAAGTGGATTTACCAGAGCCGGAGGGGCCCATGACGGAGATGAATTCGCCCTGGAAGATTTCGATGTCCATGCCCCGCAGGGCCTCAGTGAGCACACCCTTCATGAGGTAGCTTTTTTTGAGGCCGACGGTGCGGATGATGATACGTCTGTCAGCGTTTTTCTGAGCGGCGTCGCTTTGCGGGGTGGTTTCAGCCATAGTGCACTCTTCTCAGCTAGTTATTTACATGCAAGGTTTTCATTGATGACCGGTAGGGGCGGTGACGCTGGGGGGATTACTCGACGCGCATGGCTTTCATCGGTGCGAGGCGGGCGGCTTTGAAGGAGGGCAGCACGGCGGCCACGGCGGCCAGGATGGTGCCCAGGAGCACAGACATGAGCATGCCCACGAGGATGTCGCCAATCGGAATGGCGCCGAGGAAGTTCACGCCGAAGGCCGCCAGCATGCGGCCGAGGCCGATGACGCCGCCGAGGATGGAACCGATAACGCCGCCGACGATGCCCATGAAGCAGCTTTCGAGGACGAACATGATCATGATGAAGCCGTCGAGGGCGCCGAGGCATTTGAGGGTGGCGATTTCGTTGAAGCGTTCCGTGACGGCCATCATCATGGCATTGGTGATGCCGATGCCGCAGACGAGCATGGAGACGAAGAGGAGCCAGCCCAGGCGTTCGCCGAGGCCGAGGACGCCCTTGCCGGCGTCGAGGGTGAGGCGTTCGGCGCGCAGCAGCGCGGCATTTTCCTTGCGGCCTTGGGCGAGGTCAACGAGGCGGTCGGGGGTGAGCCCCTCCGTCTTAAGGCCGCCTTCCTGCATCTTTTCGAGGTAGCGAGTAGCGAAGCGCTTGCCGTCGAGATATTTCCACATCATCATGACATTGACGTCGGCGGGGAGGATATTGGCTTGTTGGGCGATAAGCTGGCGGGTGGGGCGTTCTTCCATGCTTTCTTCGAGGGCGAGGATATCGAGCAGGCGTTGGGCTTGGTCGGCGACCAGCGGCGCGGTTTGGTCGGCGTCAAAGATAAAGCCCGCTTGGCGGATGGTGTCGCCGAAGGGGCCGTTGGCGGTGGCCAGTTTTTCGAGGATGGTTTTTCCCTTGAGGGTCTTGTTGATAACAGCGATGGCGTTACGGCGGGCGGTGATGATGGTTTTGACTTGTTTGCGGATTTCTGGGCCTTTGGCGAGCACGGCGTCGAGTTCATCAAAACTCATATCGAAGTGTACGGAGCGAATGCGTGAGAGGGCGAGCTTGAACTGCTCCATGTTCTCGGGGGTGCGGAGGCGGTTGAGGATTTCCAGGCCGGAGGCGGTGTGGATCATGGCGCGGCGCTTGGCGTAGTCGAGGCTGTTGAAGAAATCGAAGACGAAGACGATTTTCTGGGCGTGGGTCTGGAAGGCGGCCATATCGTCGTCGTTCATGGCGGCGAAGCGCTGGGTTTCGCGGTACAGATCGGAGTCGGGGCTGCAGTTGGCGACTTCGATGATGATGGACTCCTGGCTTCCCGGCGAGCTCAGTTTGGCGCTCCAGTTGTAGATGACGCGGGACGTGTCAATACGTTCGCGGGTATTGCTGGCTACGGAGCGTTTGATGAGACTTTCAGCGAGGATATTCATGAGGAAGGCGACGGCGACAACGATAACGGCGACCGTCACGGAAGCCCGGAAGAGGCGGTAGCGAATACCATCGACCGTGATGGAAATAGTCCGCCGCATGCTTAGCCACGGTTGATCAGCAATATTGATTGACTTCATGGTCCTTCCTGTTGTCCTCAGGGCTTCGTATGGTGAATAGGTTGTGAGTGAAAAGATGCCTGGCCGTGCGGGCGCTCAGTCCTTGTCCATGACGACAGCGAGGACGCCGCGTTGCACGAGCTTCTTAAAATAGTCCGTTACGCCGGTTTTCGCCTCATGAAAACTCAATTGGTACTTATCTTTAAACAAATCTATTATTTCCTCGACGTCTCGTTGGCCATCGCACCACAGCCAGAGCTGTTTGCCGACGCCGTCGAGGATGACCTCACGTTGTGGATTGTAGGGCACGAACCAACTGATGGGAGGAAACATATAACGCGGTTTTTGGGTTTTGACAACTACGCAGAGCTGATTTTCGTCGTTTTCCCGGGTAGTAGCGGCGGTGTTGCGGACGGGTCTGGCTTTGAGCATGGAGCGCCAGTTTTGGCGTTGCGGCGTGTTTTTTGGGTGGCTTTTGTCCATAGCGATTAGAATCCGCGCTGGTGATCCGCGCAGCAGGCCATGCGGATATCGGGGAGGGCGTTGGGGGCGTTTTTGGGCTGATGGGCGATACGTGAGAACATGTGCAGGCGTTTATCTTGTGGGCAGATCCAAGCGCAGGCCTGGTAATGTCGGGTGCCCCAAAGCCAGTCTTTGAGGACAGGGCGGGTGATACGGGCTTCGAGCTGCCAGCATTCGTGGCTGGCGTGGGTGGACTGGCGTCGGGACACGACGGTGTAGCCTTGGGGCAGCTTGCTCTCAAGCCATTCCTGCAGGGGCTGGTCGAGCCATTCGCTGACCATTCCCCGGCGGAGGAAGGTTTCCTGAGTGCGTTCTTTTTGATCGGCAAAGAGCATCTCGGCGTAGGCAGTATGGACGTTGCATTCGACGAGTTCGTGGTTGTCAGGAACCGTGGCGTCAATTCCGAAGGCGTGCCACTGGCGCAGGGCGTCGTCGTTTTGAGCCGGTACCCGGATGCCGTCCATAACGCGGCCCTCAAAGGCATTATTGGCTTTTTGCTCTTCAGGCCAGAGAAAAACGATTTCGAGGAGGAGGCTGCGGGCGGGGAAGAAGGCGCCGTAGCGGCTGATGGGCAGTTTGTTTTCGCGGCCGAAGACACCGTACCATGGGGCGTGTTGGACGCTGCGCAGGTCGGTGACCTCTTCGGCTTCGAGTTTTGCCTTGTAGTCGCTGACCATTCTAGCGAAGTCGGGTGGGCCGTCGACGACGGCCCAGTCGAGTTCGAAGCGGAGTTGATAGCGGTCAGCGAAGGCACAGCGGCCGGAACGGGGGTCTTTGGAGAACTGGATCAATTCCCAGTCGTCCGGAAGATCAAGATGAATGCCGTTCCAAGCCCAGGATTCCAAAAGTGACCTCGTGTGTTCGCTCGGCGCCAAGACAGCTGTCGTGCGGTGTTATGAACGGTGAAACCCGGGCTGCCAAGATTGCCGGGAGTGAAAAAGCAACTTTAGCATTTGAGTAGCTTTTTTCAAGCAATTCCTGGCCGGCAGCGGCATATCCGCTCGACATTTGCGGGTTGAGGGGTTGTGCGGATGCTGACGGCGGGGCTCTTGGCTCAGGTGAGACCGAGCTGATTGCCGGCACAGAGGATTTCTTCGAGGTCGCGGTCGCTGAGTCGCAGGCGTTGCTGGAGATGGGCGATTTCGGCGCCGGGGTCCCAGAGTGGGTAGTCGCTGCCGAAGAGGAAGAGATGGCGCGGGAAGGCCTTGAAGATAGCCTCAAGCTCTTCTTGGGCAATGGCGAAGAGGCTGCTGGAGGTATCCATGTAGACATCAAGGCCGCTGAGGGCGGCGACGACGTATTGCCAGTGGCGGTAGCCGCCGAAATGGGCCGCGATGATCTGGAGTTTGGGGAAGCGGCGTTTGATGGCGGCGACTTTCCAGGGGCAACTGGGATTCTGCTCGGGCGGCAGCAGGTCGCCGACATGGACCATCAGGGTGAAATGGCCTGCCATGGCGGCGAAGAGCGGCAACAGCGCCGGGTCGTCCAGGCGGAAGCCTTGGAAGTCGGGATGGAGTTTGATGCCGCGGATGCCGTTATCGTAGAGTCTTGCCAGTTCGCCGGCCATGTCGGGGAATTGCGGGTGCATGGTGCCGAAGGGGACCACGCCGGGGATTTTGCGCAGCGAGCAGGCCCAGTTATTGGCCGGGATGACCTGTTCGGGGGCGGTTGCTGCCGAGTGCACGAAGACCTTGTGGATGTCGCAGGCAGCCAGACGCTGCTGGAGGTCGTCCCAATATCCGCTGCCGACCGGCTTGATGCGATAATGACTTTCCAGCTGCTGCACGGCCTTTTCGGCAATCTTGGGGTGAAAGGCGTGCGTGTGCACATCGACGCGTTCCGGGGAAGACATGGGCAGAGACCTTGTGACAATAGAGTAGGGGAGGGGGCGGTAGGGGCGGGAAAAAAACTAATATAATTAAGCGGGCGGGCAAGTCAACGGTGGGGAGGGGGTGAATGGGACGTAGTGGACAAATGGGCAGGGGACAATGGGACAAATGGGCAGGGGACGTATGGGACGTATGGGACGTAGAGGACGTATGGGCAGGGGACAATGGGACAAATGGGCAGGGGACGTATGGGACGTATGGGACGTAGAAGACGTATGGGCAGGGGACAATGGGACAAATGGGACAGCGGGGGCCGAAGTGCGGATTAGGGCGCGGGCAGGGGACAATGGGACAAATGGGACAGCGGGGGCCGAAGTGCGGATCAGGGCGCGGGCAGGCGCCCAGACAAGTTGGGAATGCGTGGCTGTTAATTTGGGGTTTGGGCTGTATTTTTCCTTGCGCGAACGTCGCGGGGCGACTACTTACGACATGGCGTTCGGGCTGGTGTCATGGCCTCTAGCACAGGGGAAGCTTCCGATGCGAGAAGAACACTTTGTCATTTTGTTCATCCTTTTGGCCCTCGTCTGGGTGGTGAAGACGCTGTGGGGGCTGTACTTGATGTTTTCCATGAGCCGCGATATGCGGCGACAAGTGGCCCTGTTGCAGGAACTGGCTGCGAAGCGTCCTGGCGGTGCAAAATCGCCTTTATCCGCAGGTAACGCAGATTCAGCGGCGGCGGCAGAACCTGTTGCTGCTGCCGCTGGTGTTGCTGGTGTTGCTGGTGCTACGGAAGCGGCCAGTGGTGGCTCGCGTCCAGCCTGGGCGACGGCCCCTACTACTGCGGCTGCGGCGCCGGCAGTGGGCGAGCGGCCGTTGCCGGCATCTGCGTCCGTGTCGCCGCCCGCATTGTCGTCTGCGTCGCCAGCTGCGTCAGTTGCATCATCCGTGCCGCCGTCGTCGGTTATGCCGCCGCCGTTGCCGTTGTCGGTGTCGACTGAGGCACCAGCGGTGGATTTGCGGCCATTGCCAGTATCGTCTGCGTCGTCTTCTTCGGCCACTTCTTCGTCCGTGTCGTCGTCAGCATTGCCTGCTGGTCCGTGGTCGGCAGCGGCGGCCGAGCCGTCCATGCCGCCTGCGGGTTCAGTTGCGCCGTCGGCATCGGCGGTGGCAGAGCGCAGTGCCTTTGAGCGCGCGGCGCTGGAGAAATTGCGCCAGGTTGGTTATTGGCTGTTGTGTGGTCAGAGCGAGGCGCCGGCGGCGGGCAGCATGGAGAAGATGGTGGCGACGACGTGGCTGTTGCGTTCAGGGGTGTTGGTGATTTTGTTCATGGTTGGCTTTTTGCTGCGACTGTCGATCAGCCGCGGCTGGCTGGCGCCGGAGGGGCGGGTTGCCTTGAGTGTGGCGGCGGGCGCAGCGTTGTTGGTATGGGGACTGCGGCTCCTGCCGGGTCGTTATCGGGCGTTTGGGCAGGCGGTGATGGGCATTGCGCTGGTGACCTTCTATTTTAGTGCCTTTGCGGCGACGAGCATGTATCATTTGCTGCCGGTACTGGCGAGTTTTGCCATTATGGCGTTGATCACGGCGGCAGCGGGCTTCATGGCGGTGCGTTTCAACACGGCGGCGGTGGCGGTGATTGCGCTGATTGGCGGCTATGGCACCCCGATCATGCTGAATACCGGCCAGAAGAATTATATCGGGCTTTTTGCGTACATGCTCGTGTTGGGCTTTGGCGTACTGGCGGTGGCGGTTCGTCGCAACTGGCTACCATTGAACTGGCTGGGGATGCTGTTCACTTACGTGTTGTTTGTGGGCGCGTGGCAGGCGCATTACGTCCCGGCGGATTTTCCGGTGCTGATGACGGCGCTGATACTGTTTTTCATGCAGTACTCTACGGTGGTCTTCATCCACAACGTATTGCGCAAGGAGGAATCAAGTACGCTTGAGCTCTTGGCTTTGCTGGTGAATGTGTCATTCTGCGTGGCGGGCGGTTACAGGCTGGTGGCCAGTGTGAGTGACGACCGGATCTGGAATGTGCCGTTGCTGCTGTTTCTGGCAGCGTTTTACGTCGCCCATGCGTATTGGCTGCTCCGGGCTAAAATACAGGATCGCGGCCTGCTGCTCTGTTTCATTGGCTTGAGTGCGCTGATGCTGACCTTGATCGTGCCCTTGGCGTTTTCGGCAGAATGGCTGGGCGCGGCGTGGGCGTTGCTGGCCTTGTTGATGCTGTGGCTCGGTTATGGCATGGACAGCCGTTTCCTGCGCAGCACGGCATGGGGGTTGTTCACGCTGGTGCTGATTCGCATGAGCTTCTGGGACTTTGGCGCGGCCTGCCGGAGCAACCGCGTGCGGATGGATACGCTGGCCCAGTATTGGCCTTTGCTGCTGGGGCGCCTGGTGCAGTTCGGTGTGCCACTGCTGTCTCTGGCCGCGGCCGCGCGCATGACGCAGCGGCCGCCGGCGCGTGCGGCCATGGCGGTGCCGGCGGCCTGTGACATCCCGCCACGGAAGCTGCCGGTGTCACTGCCCCTGTCGGTCTATATCGTGGTCGGCGTGCTATTTTTCATCTATTGGAATTTTGAGACCTACTGGACAATTGGTCGGCTTTTCCAGCCTTTTCAATTGCCGGCGCTGACCATGGTCTGGCTGGTGCTGGCCTTGCTTTGCGCTTGGACGGCGCTGCGTGCGGAGGGTGAGGACGCGGCGACCTGGCCGAAAATCCTTGGTCTCTGCGTGGCGGCGATACTGCTCAAGTTGTTTTTGTGGGATTTTCTGTCCTGGCAGCCGACTATTCGCCTGCTCTATCGCGGCGACTACAGCTGGCTGGGCGGCCTGATGCGCTTGGCGGATTTCGGGCCACTGATTGCCTTTTTGATCTTTGTCTGGCTGAATCTCGGCGGTCGTGATGCCGTGCTGGCGCGGGTCGCCGGCGCGCTGTGGCCGTTGTTGCTGTTTGTCTATCTGACCTGGGAGCTCAACAGCATGCTTTATTACTTTGTGCCGGGCTTGCGAGCTGGCGGCATATCGGTGCTGTGGGGGGCCTTTGCGGCGACGTTGGTGTATCGCGGCCTGCGGCAGCCATCGGCGTTGTTGCGCTACCTCGGTTTGGCGCTGTTTGCGTTGGTGGTGGGCAAGGTCTTCTTGTACGACTTGAGTCGGCTGAGCAATGTTTATCGGGTGGTGGCCTTCATGGGCTTTGGCTTCTTGCTGATGGCCGGCGCTTTCTTCTATTTGCGCTTCTGGCAGAACGAGGAAAGCAAGTGAACGACAACAATGCGAGCAAGCAGGAAAGAGCAGGAATGACAATGAAATACGCAGTATTGACCGCAGCCTTGCTGATGGCGGCCGGGTGTGAGCTGACGGCTGAACCGTGTTCTTTTCCCATCACGGGCTTGCCGAAGGCCAGTGCGGCCTTGGCGAGTCTGGAATTGCCGGTGTCGGCGCTGGCCGATCTAGGCGGGCGCGTCGAGTCCCTGCGGATCTACGACGCGCAGCGTCGTGAGACGCCATATTTGTGCGTGCCGGTGACCGCCAAGGGGCAGATCAGCCAGCGCGAGAAATGCCCGAGCAAAGTCTTGCTAGTGCGGGAAAAGAGTGGTGGCGGTGTGACGGTGGACTTCGAGTTGCTGGATGGCGCGCCGCAGCCCACGGGGCTGACCATCGACACGCCGTTGCGGCGCTTCGAGCAGCTGGTGACCTTGTCCGGCGAGATTGATGGCAGCTGGCAGGTCCTGGTGCCCGACGCGTTGATTTTTGAGAGCAGCGGGCTGCTGGCCATGCGTCACAACGAGCTGCGTTTTCCCATGGCGTCCTGCCGGCGTTTTCGGTTGGACATCAGCAAAGTGAGCATCGAACGGCAGGCCGAACTGCGGCAGGTGACGCGGGTGATCAACGCCGACGGCGTGGTCTCCAGCGTGGAAAGCACGGTTGTGCGCGACGAGGCGTTTAAAATCGGCGCGGTGGAATTCTGGCGCGAGAAAGCCGTGGCAGTCGATGGCGCGGTAAAGAGCCTGGACTATCCCGTTAAGGCTATGCAGCGGGAATGGCTTGCCGAGAAAAAACAGAGCGTATACACGCTGACGCCCGAGTGCTACCCGGTGACCGGCGTGGAGATCGTCAGCTCCGAACGCAATTACCACCGCAAGGTGCAAGTGCTGCGGGAGCAGGGCACGACGATGCAGCCGTGGCACAGCGGCGCGGTGTCGGCCATTCGCTTGCCGGGCTTTGAGAAAGTCAGCAGTGGTCTGAGTATTTCCGAGGTCGAGGCTGGCAAGATACGCGTGATCATTGATGAGCACGACAATCCACCGCTGGAGATTAGCGAGATACGCCTGCAGACGCCGGCGCGGCAGCTGCTGTTTTTTGCCGAGCCGCAGCGGGTGCCCTATCTGCTGACGGCGGTAGAAAAAGGACCGGCGCCGGTATATGAGCAGCACGACATTATCCGGGACGCCTGGGCAAGCAAGGCGGCGCTGCAGCCAGCCAGCCTGGGCGAACGTCAGGGCACGCCGATGGAACTGACGCCACCGGCGGGGCCCAAAGTGCCGCGTTGGGCGCTGATCGTGGTGCTGGCGATGGCGGCTTATGCGCTGGGTTTCGGCGTCTACAAGGCCGCGCAGAGTGCCCAGGCTGTGGAACGGCCGAAATGATGGGCGGCGGCGTTGCCGAGCAGACTACTGCCGCCTGGTGTACATCAGCTGGCTGAGGCCGTGGCGTTTTTCTTTTTGAGGACCTTTTCTACCGCCCACATGATCATCTGGCGTGGCTCGGCCAATCTGAGGGCGAAGGATCCGGCCAGATAGACGATGCCGCCGGCGGCGCCGGCGATGACGATGCGCATGGCGATGCGCACGCGGCTGATGTGCACGTCGCTGCCGCTGCCGAGCTGTTCCAGGGCTTTGCTGATGCCGTCGGGGAAGACCTTGTCCACGCCGGTGGAGACCAGCCAGGTGACGGCGCCGACGGCGACGGACAGCACGGCGAGCTTGAAGAAGAAAACACTGATGTCGCGCCGGTGGAACATGGGCGTACTGCGTTCAAGATAGATGGCCAAGGCGGCGCTTTTCAAGCAACGCGAGATGACGAAGCCCAGGGCTACGACCACCAGTGCGCCTTGCGGCGTGACGCCAACGAAGACGATGTAGATGTAGCTGAGCATGACGCTGAACATGGATGAGATCACGCCGATGACGGTGACCGAAACCGTCCGCTGATCGGCGAAATAGCCCTGCATGAGGACGCATTCGACGGCGGCGGCGGGCAGCACCAGGCAGTAGCAGGCGGTGGAGAGGCCCGCCCAGGACGCCAGTTCAATGCCGGTTTTGCCGCCGAGGAAAATCAGCACCGAGATGGGGCCGCCAAGGACAAAGAGCAGCACCGCGGCCGGCACAAACACGGCCAGCAGCAGTTTGCAGGATGAGCCGAGGACCATGCCGAGTTTCTCGCGGTCGCGCTGGCTGACCAGTTCGCAGAGGAAGGGAAAGAGCGCGATCTGCAGGGCGTAGGGAACCAGCCATTGAATGGTGGCGAAGAGCTTGCGGCCGAGGTCGTTGGCCATGAGGATGCCCTGCTGGTCGATATGGGTCAGGATGTAGATGTTGTTGAAGTTGTCGCGGACTTTGGCGAAGATGATGCCGGCGAGCAGGGGCAGCATGAGCAGGAGCATGGTGCGGAAGGCCGGATTGCGCCAGTCCAGCGAGGGCCGCAGATAGCGCAGGCGTTTGGCCAGGCCGACGGCGTGGGTGAGAATCTTGGCGGCGCTGCCGAAGAGAATGCCCAAAAATAGCGCCCGGTAGTCCAAGCCGAAGACTTTCATGCCGATGACCAGGCCGAGGATGATGCAGACCTTGGTTGAGGCATCGCCGAATGCTGCCAGGAAGAACTTCTTGTAGCCATTGAGCAGCATGTAGGTCGTCGAGCCCAACGAGAGGAAGAACAGGGCCGGCGCGAGTACCTGCAGACTCTGGCGCAGCAGGCGGTAGCGGGAGGGATCCTCGGCTTCCGTCCACTTGGTGAAGAGGCCGATAAAGAAATCGGGAAAACAGACGATGGAAGAGATGACGGCAATGAGCACGAGGGATTGAAAAGTCAGGACGATGTTGGTGAAATGCCAAGCGGCCTTTTCGTCCTTGGTTTCCTTTTCCTTCATGAAGAGACTGAGAAAGGTCGGCCCGATGACTTCTTCGCCGATGAGGAAGAGGCTGTTGATGACGCCGGTGAAAGCGACGACCATGATGGGCTCGTAGAGGGACGCATCCAGAAACTGCGTTGCAAATTTGACCTGGATGAGGCCGGCGAACTTTAAGCAGATATGGGCGATGCCGACGATGAAGCTGGCTTTGATGATGCGATCGGCGAGGGTTTTGTTGGCGCTGCTGCTCAAAATACCGCTCCTTGCTGCGTGCGGGATACCATTCGAATAGCGTGGGCTGGGGAGGAGATCGGGTTTTAGCGCCAGGCACGGGGCGGCGGTGTGGATACTTACGGGTGAACTCAGGGCACGCCGGGCCGGCACTAGCGCATGGCCCTACAACGTACCAGAACGCGCGGGGCTTTGCCGCAGTCGCAAGAAAAACGCGTCAGGCAGTGATATTAGTGCCCGGCTTGGGTGAGATTGCGGAAAAGATCGGCGCGGATGCCGGCGAGTTTGCGGGCATCGAAGCGGCTTTCGATGAGTTGCCGGGCGTTTTTGCAGCGTCGCTTGCATTCGTCCCGCTGGGCGCAGCATTCGCTGATGACGGCGGCGAGATGTTCGGGGCTGAGTGGGTCGACGGGCCAGCCGGTGTCTGGGTTGAGGACTTCACCGAGGCTGCCGAACAGGCTGCCGACGACCGGCAGGCCGCTGGCCATGGCTTCGGTGACGACGTTGGGGATGCCGTCGCGGTCGCCGTCGGCGGTGACGACGCTGGGCATGCAGAGGCAGCTGGCCTGTTGGATATGTGTGCGGACGGCATCGGGCGGTAGGACGCCGGTCCAGGTGATGAGACTGTCGAGGTCAAGGGTGTTGGCCTGGGTCCTCAGCTCATCTTCCAGTGGGCCGGCGCCGACGATAGTCAGGCGGACGTCGCTGTGCTGCTGTTTGAGGAGACTGATGGCGTTGAGGAGTATGGCAATGCCCTTTTTGGGGACGAGGCGGCCAATGAAGAGCAGGCGGGCGGGGCCCTCGACCTGTCTTTCGGGCTGGAAGGGCCAAGTGTCGAGAAGGATACCGTGATAGAGGACATTTAGGCGGTCCTGGCAGGTGGGACAGTGGCTTCTGAAGGCTTGTGCGGCGGCTTGATTGCAGACGGTGATGAAGGCGGCGGGGCTGAAGAGCCGCCGGCGGGGATATTTGCATGCGTGGATATCGAAGGCGTGGATGCCGACGCTGTAGCTGATACCGAGGTACTGAGCGACATCGGCGGCGAGGAGCGCTGCCACGTCGGCGAATTCGGCGTGGATGTGGCCGATGCGTTTATCCCGGCATTCGGTGAGGAGGCGCCGGCGCAGTTTGCGGTGACTGAGCAGGGACAGCTGGGCGTGAATGGCGTCAGGCAGGAGCCGGGCGATGAGTTTGTGCCAGCGGTCGCTGCGGTCTTTGCCGGCGCTGGGTGCGGGCGCGGTGTCGCTGAGGAGGGTGACCTTGGGCCAGCCAGGCTGGCACTCGCAGTCGCCGGGGTAAAGCGCAACGGGGAGAAGGGGAAGGTTTTCGGCCTGAAGGAGTCGCAGGTCTTGACGCAGGAAGGTCTCGCTCCAGCGCGGATAGGCCGTAAGCAGGTAGAGAATGGGCCTGCCGGCCGATGGTGGCGCCTGGATCAAATGACGGAGATGCCAGGCGCGACGCAGGCGGAAGACGAAGCTGATGGCCCAGAGCAGGGCAAGTGCTGCAAGCACAACGAGCAGGGTGGAAGCAATGCGGGCCATGCGCAGTTGCAGCTCTTCCAGGCCGGAGAGGGCGTGGCGGCCATGCAGCGTCAGCGGCAGCGACGCCAGGGCGGCAACGGGCCGGCGGATGACGACCACGAGTCGGCCACGGCCCAACGGGCGCTCGCGAATAGCTAGCGGCGCGCAGGGGCGCAGGGGCATGACGGCCTCGCCGCGCTCGTCGTCAAGGCGATGGCGGACAAAGTTGGCGAAGTCGTCTTCCCAAAGGAGTGTGCCGAAGTCGTCGTAGAGTTGAATGACGCCGATGGCGGCGTGGAGCAGCCCGACGAGGTCGTCGGGCGATTGTGCGGCAGCGGGGCGAGGGGCTTCGTCGGTGGTGGCGTCTGGCGCGTCGTCGCCCGTGCCGGCGCTGGCCGTTTTTGCGTCCGAGCTTAGGTCAGCCGTGTTGGCTGGCTTGACGGCGGGCATGCCCGCTTGGACTGGCAGACGCAGTTCGAGGGTGACGCCCTTGGGGAAGGCAATGTCGTGGGTGAAGGGCAGCGACTGCTCGCCGGCGCTGGCCAGTGACAGCTCGCCCTGGCAGACAGCGGTGTTTTTGGCGATGTCGAGCCGGCTGCGCATGGACTGCGCGGAGCGACGCCAGGACCACGCGTAGTTGCATGCGATGATGCTCAAGGCCAAGGCCAGGATGATGCCGAATGACGGCGCAATGAGTTTCTTCATAACGGCCTCCCGGGCGGTAGCTGCTGACGACTGGCGCGGCTGGCAACGACGCGGCTTGGTGGTCGTGCCATCGCGGTCCAGCTGCGTTCAGTAGCGGTAATGATCGGGCTTGTATGGGCCTGCGGCGGGCACGCCGATGTAGGCGGCTTGTTTGGGTGACAGGGACGTCAGGCGGACGCCGAGCTTGCCGAGGTGCAGGCGGGCGACTTCCTCGTCGAGTTTTTTCTCCAGGCGGTAGACGCCGACGGGCAGTTTTTCGCTGGCCAGTTTGATATGGGCGAGGACCTGGTTGGTGAACGAGCAGCTCATGACGAAGCTGGGGTGGCCGGTGGCGCAGCCGAGGTTGACGAGGCGGCCGTCGGCGAGGAGGATGATGCAATGACCGTCGGGATAGATATACTTGTCCACCTGGGGTTTGATATTGACATGTTTGATGCCGGGGGTGGCCTTCATGGCGGCGACTTGAATTTCGTTGTCAAAGTGGCCGATATTGCAGACGATGGCGTGGTCTTTCATGGCGGCGAGGTGCTTGGCGGTGATGACCTCGCAGTTACCGGTGCAGGTGACGACGATGTCGGCGCAGTTGATGACGTCATCAAGGAGGACGACTTCGTAGCCGGCCATGACGGCCTGGAGGGCGCAGATGGGGTCGACTTCGGTGACCAGGACGCGAGCGCCGAAGCCACGCAGCGACTGAGCGCAGCCCTTGCCGACATCGCCGTAGCCGCAGACGACACAGACCTTGCCGGCGATCATCACGTCGGTCGCGCGTTTGATGCCGTCCACTAGTGATTCGCGGCAGCCGTAGAGATTATCGAATTTGGACTTGGTGACCGAGTCGTTGACATTGATGGCGGGGACGAGGAGGCGTCCGGCTTCGTGGCGTTGATAGAGTCTGTGGACGCCGGTGGTGGTTTCTTCGGATACGCCCTGCCATTCGGCGCAGAGGCGCGACCACTTGTGCGGGTCGCTGGCGATGCTTTTGGCCAGACAGGCGACGAGCTCGCGTTCATCTTCGGAGGCATCAGCGGCGGCGGCGAGGGGGCTGCTGCCCTTTTCGGCTTCGACGCCGAGGTGGAGCATGAGGGTCGCGTCGCCGCCGTCATCGACGACGAGGTTAGGGCCTTTGCCGCCAGGGAAGCTGAGTGCCTGGCAGGTGCATTCCCAGTAGTCGGCGAGAGACTCGCCTTTCCAGGCGAAGACGGCGACGCCGGTGGCGGCGATGGCGGCGGCGGCGGAGTCCCTGGTGGAGAAGATGTTGCAGGAGCACCAGCGGACTTCGGCGCCGAGCTCGACGAGGGTCTCGATCAGCACGGCGGTCTCGGTGGTCATGTGCAGGCTGCCCATGATGCGCTTGCCCTTGAGGGGCTTGAGCGGGCCGTATTTTTCCCGCACGGCCATGAGGCCGGGCATCTCGATTTCAGCGAGGGCGATTTCCTTGCGGCCGAGATCGGCCAGCGTGGGGTCGGCAATCCAGTAACGGTCGGTCTTGACAATGCTCATGATGCTATCCTTGGCGGCTGCGGTGATGGGGCGGTTGCTGATGAAAAAGAGGTGGGCCTGACGAGGCGTTCAAGCGGGCAGGTCGCGTCGGATGGCCGTCCAGACGTCGTCGGGAATGACGGCGCCGGTGACCTGCACGACGGCAGCGGCGACCTTGGCGCCAAGCTCGGCGGCGGCGTGCAGTGGCCAGCCTCTGAGCCAGCCGTAGAGGAAACCCGCCGCCCAGAGATCGCCAGCGCCAGTGCTGTCGATGGCCTTGACGCTGCAGGCTGGCACGGCGATGACCTCGCCACCGCGTTCGCGGAGGCGGACGCCCTGGCGGCCGAGTTTGAGGACGGCCAGCGGGCAGTGCGCAGCAAGCGCGTCCAGGCCGGCAACGGGGTCGTTGCTGCCGCAGAAGGCGGCGGCTTCCTGTTCGTTGGCGAAGACGGCGTGGACGTAGTCGCGCAGTAGCACGGGGAGAATGTCCTTGGCGGCGAGGACGACCTCGGGTGCGGAGAGGTCCAGGCAGATGACCATGCCGGCGGCGCGGGCCAGGTCGAGGGCGCGGAAGGTCAGTTCGCGGCTGAAGAGCGCGTAGCCTTCGCAGTAGAAATGGCTGTAGCCGCGGAAGTCGTCCAGGCTGAGTTCGTCGGGGCGGAGGGTGGCGGCGGCGCCCATGTAGGTGCGCATGGTGCGTTCGGAGTCTGGGGTGATGAGGGAGAGGCAGCGGCCGGTGTCGGTGTCGCCGGTGGCCTTGAAGGGCGTGGTGTCAACGCCGGCGCGTTGCATGTCCTGGCGGTAGAAGACGCCAGCGTCGTCGAGGCCGATTTTGGCTAGGAGGGCGGCTTTGCCGCCAAGCTTTGCGTAGCCGACGATGGTGTTGGCGGCCGAGCCGCCGGGGGCTTGTCGCGGCGCCTGTGGGAGGCGTCTGACGATGGCGGCCATGGTATGGCTGTCAACGAGTTCGGTGCCGCCTTTGATGCCGGGGATGCTGGCGCGGAAATCCTCGTCAACATGGGCGAGGACGTCCACCAAGGCGCTGCCGAAGCCGAGAACGGAAGCTGTTACGAGTGCTGTAGTCATGTGCTTGCGGGTGCTGTCGCTGTCGGCGCGGTGGGTATTCGGAGCAGGGAAGGGCGATGGGATGTCGGCTGGCGTGTGGGTCAGGCGAGGGCGGCGAGCAGCTCGTTGACCTTGTCGGTCTTTTCCCAGGGGAAGCCGTCGCGGCCGAAGTGGCCATAGGCGGCGGTCTGGCGGTAGGTCCAGCCGTCGGGTCTGGTCAGGCCAAGGGCGTCAATGATGGCGGCGGGGCGGAAATCGAAGATTTTGCCTGCCATGAGCTGGTCGATGAGGCGCACCTCGTCCACCTTGCCGGTGCCGAAGGTGTCAACATTGATGCTGAGGGGCTTGGCGATACCGATGGCGTAGGACACCTGCACCTCGCAGCGGTCGGCCAGGCCGGCGGCGACGATGTTCTTGGCCACGCAGCGCGCCATGTAAGCCGCCGAGCGATCGACCTTGGACGGGTCCTTGCCCGAGAAAGCGCCGCCGCCGTGGCGGCCGATGCCGCCGTAGGTGTCGACGATGATTTTGCGGCCGGTGAGGCCGGTGTCGCCATCGGGGCCGCCGATGACGAAGCGGCCGGTGGGATTGATGTAAAAGTCGATGTCGTCGTTGAGGAACTCGGCGGGAATGACATCGCCAATGACGTGATGGACGAGTTTTTCGAGTTGCTCGCGGGGCATTTCCGGGCGATGCTGGTGCGAGACGACGATGTTCTGGATGCTTGCGGGCATGCCATTTTCGTAGACGAAGGACACCTGGCTCTTGGCATCCGGGCGGAGAAAGCCATAGCGGGCGGGGTCTTGATGACGGAGTTGGGCCAGGCGTTCGACGATTTTGTGCGCGTAGTAAATGGTCGCCGGCATGAGGGCCGGCGTTTCGTTGCAGGCGTAGCCGAACATCATACCCTGGTCGCCGGCGCCCTGTTCGCGGCTCAGGCTGGTCTCGGCGTCCACGCCCTGGGCGATGTCGGGTGACTGTTTGCGCAGGCAGATCATGACGCGGGCGTCATCGGCGCTGAAGCCGGTGTCGGGATCGGTGTAGCCGATATCGCGGACGACCTGCCGGGCAAGGCGTTCCCAATTGACATTGGCTTTGGTGCTGATTTCGCCGGAGAGGACAATGAGGTTGTTGGTGGCGAGGGTTTCGCAGGCCACGCGGCTGAGCGGGTCCTGCTTGAGGCATTCGTCGAGTATTGCGTCGGATATTTGATCGCAGACCTTGTCGGGATGGCCTTCGGACACGGATTCGGAGGTTAAGACGTGACGCGTCTTGCCAATATTCATGATGGGATTCCTTTATGGGAGGGTGCGAACTCGTTGCTGCCTAAGGCGAGGCCGACAGCGTTATTCGTAATATATCCTGACAAGGGCCAAAAGCACTCGCGGCGGAGTGCTTTTGGTAGCATGTTTCACGTTGGCCAAGGGCGAGAAACGGGCTTAGCCGAGCAGTACTCGGAAGGCCTTGGGGACTTCGCTGGTAATTAGGTAGTAGATGGCCGCGGTGATGCTGGGGACGATGGCGCCGAGGATTTCGCCGGCGATTAGTCCGAGCATGAGCGGGCGGACCTTGCCGTAGACGCCGTTGCCCCCGTACTTGATGACGAGGGTTTTGGCGAGCCAGCCGATGAAGAACGACCCGGCGAAGGGCGTGAGGTGGGTGGTATTCCAGGTGACGAAGAGCAGCGGGTGCAGCGGCCACCAGGTGAAGCGCAGACGCGCGGCGCTGACCAGCAGCACCAGGACAAAGCCGACGAAGAAGCACCACATGCTCAGCGGGTGGGGGCTGATGTCCGCAAAGCGGCCCCAGCCGGCGACGGCTTCGGAGCTTTCCAGCATGCCCTGGGCGATGAGTTTGCGTTTGACGGCGATGGCGTTGTCGAACTGCATTTTGGGCACGGCCTGCTCGGCCCAGGTTTCCCAGATGGCGCTGCCGCGGTCATACTGCATGTAGAGGGTGAGGGGAACGGCGACGGCGAGGCCGACGATGAGGGCCAGGGCGGCGCAGATACTGGCTTTGCCCATGGGCTGGCGGTGCTTGTCCAGCAGTTTGAGGGAGTTCATCATGAAGGGCATGAGGGATTCGCGGGGGTCGCAGACGAGGACGACGGAGATGATCTGCATGATCAGGAGGGTGCGCGGACCGAGGTTGGCGATTCCCAGGAAGCCCCAGATGATGCAGCAGGGGAAGATGTTGGACTGGAGATGGAAGAGGCCGGATTCGCAGATGATGCGGCTCATGACCACGTAGAAGATCACCAGCACGGCGGTGTACATGACGGCCAGCTGCCAGTCCAGGCCGGCGTAAACCAGCTGGCCGACGAAGATGAGCGTGAAGAAGATAAAGAAACGGCAGCCCCAGATGGAGAGGTAGTCTGCTTCCTTGTTCTTGCGGCCGAAGGCGGCGCGGATGACATTCCAGTAGTAATGTCGGCCGGTGTAGGCCATGGCCAGGAAGAGGCCGAGGTTGCTGCCGAAGAGCATGAACATGCGAGGTTTGAGGCCGGTGTACCAGTAGCTGCCTTCGACGACTTGGTTGATGTCAATGCCGTAACCGACCAGAAAGCCAGTGACCAGGGCCCACAGCCACGGGGCCATGGCGAAGGTCAGCGAGATGTCACTGGGAATGAGGAAGCACAGGCCGATGACGGTGAAGTAAAGGGTTGGACCGAAAAGGCCGCCGCCGCCGCCGCGGGCGATCATGGGGAATTTGCGCTGGAAGGGCCAGAGGTCCAGGCGGAGCTTGACGGGAATGAGCTCATCGGGAAACCAGATGCAGAGGTAGTTGTTGAGGTGGATGGCGAGTACGAACACGGTGCCGATCCAGAAGAGGCGAGTCATCAGCACCGACCCGGCCTGACCGTTGGGCCCAGGCAGAAAGGAGTCGACGAAGGACGCGATGGGGTAGGGAATGTGCTCGTGGGTCGCCCATTGTTTATGGAGGACAAGGGCGAGGGCGATGAGTGCAAACCACAGGCAGAACAGCATGGGCAGCCAAAAGACGAACGGCTGGACCCAGGCGCCCCAAGGCACTTCCGAAATGGCGACGTGGTCGCTGCCGATGCCCAGGCCCTGGACAAAGCCGCCGAGGACGTAGTCTTCATTTTCCGGCGTTACCACCGGCAGCATTTTCTGGGGGACGTAATCAAGGATCTGCTGCTCGCGCCAGGACGCGTCGAGCTTCTGGTAATGTGTCGGTAGCAGCAGGGATGACGTGAAGGTGCGCAGCAGCCCCGAACCGGGCAGACAACAGGATGCCAGAGTGATGGACAAGGCCAAAGCCAGCTCGCCAGCCCGGAATTTATAGCGGCGCAGCAGAGGGTTAATGAGAACGACGAAGATGATCAGGGTGCCGTACACACTGACTGGCATGTTGTTGCCAACCAGGTAAGTCTGCATGAGAATCCGGTCGTTGAAAAAACTGAAACCACAGACGCCAAGAACACCCAGGAACCCCAGCAATATTGCGCGTAAGGACATGATATCTCCGTAGTTGTAGAGTCGGCACGAGGCAACGCCGCCTTTGTACCGACAGTGACGACCGGTGGCCCGCTGCGCGCGCAGTGGCCAGGCCCGCCTGGCTGATTCGTGAAGAGGGCACAATATAACATGCAAGCTATACATGACAACCCTGGCAAGACCCGGAAGGCAAAAGTCGGGTAAGTGGTCAGTGATGGATAACAGTCGGTCCAAGAGGACGCCTGGGACCGATGGGACTAATTGACGGCGGCGCGCGCTGGGGCGAGGACTCACGGACTCATGAGGCATGATCCCATGGATTGGATCGTGGGGACTTTCTGGACCGTGGAGACTGACTCCCGACGCATTGGACTGATTGGGGACCGGTTGGACTCCTGGGCGCGCCGCCGTCTCGGCGCAGCAGCCGCCGGGTCCACTGGGTCCACTGGGTCCACTGGGTCCACTGGGTCCACTGGGTCCACCGAGTCCACCGTGTCCACTGGGTCCACCGAGTCCACCGTGTCCACTGGGTCCACCGGGTCCACTGGGTCCACTGGGTCCACTGGGTCCACTGGGTCCACTGGGTCCACTGGGTCCATGCGGCTGCGTGTGGCGGGTCTGGAATTGTGTCTTTTGATCTTGCGAATCGCTAGGGACGGGCTAACTTATGAGTTTGTTCTGGTGACGGTCCGCGGGGGCCGCGTCATGTATGTCATGAGCCGGATAGTGGACTGGATTTGGGTTTATTCTGTCGGTCGGGCGGATTGTTTCCATGCCCTGGTCGGCGGTTGGATAAAGGACTGCTGATGTTTGATTTTCTGCAAAAAGCGAAGCCTCGGCGCATGCGCATTGTGCGCCACGGTCATCCAGCGTTGCGCAAGCGTTCGGAGCCGGTGACGGCGATCACCCCCGAGTTGGTGGCCTTGGCCGAGCGGATGATTGTGACCATGCAGGAGAACGAGGTTGTTGGTGTTGGCTTGGCGGCGCCGCAGGTCGGAGTGAACATCCGCCTGATTGTGATCGACACCCGGTCGGAAAAAGATGATTCGGATCCGGCGGTGCTGAGTCCCGGTGAGGCGCTGTTGAATCCGCGCATGCCCCTGGCGCTGGTCAATCCCGAGATTGTGTCGAGTTCGGCAGAGACCGAGTGTGCTGGCGAGGGCTGTCTCAGTGTTCCCGACGTGTCTGGCGAGGTCACCCGGCCGGCGCGCGTGATCCTGCGGGCGAAGTCACTTGCCGGTGAAGAGTTGCAGGTCGAGTGTGGTCATCTACTGAGTCGCTGTTTACAGCACGAAATTGACCACTTGGACGGCGTGTTGTTCATCGACCGTATTTCAGCGGAAGAGCAGAAGATCGCCGCGCCGACTCTGGCGCGCATGGAGAAAGCCGAGCAGCGGCGCCTGGCGAGCCGCCAGCGCTGAAGTGCCAGGTTTGGCTTGAGGCGGGCGGCTTTTGACTTGCTGTAGGCACTTGGTGGTGTCTGACGTGGGCGATGTTGGAGAGACATGTGTATAGATGCAGGACGAGGATTCAGTGAAAATTGCGGATGACCAGTGGCTGGCGGAGCGCGTACCGTATCGCCGGGTGTTGCTGGCGCTGTTTTTGCGTCCCTACATTGCCTTTTTATCCGTGCGTGAACAACGTCGCTGGGGCAAAGCTCTGCTGGTCCTGCTGTTGTTGGCGTCGCTGGGCGGAGTGGTACGAATGTTATTCAAGCTGCCGGACACGGTGGCGCTGGTCGGGGATATCTCCGGGAAGGTCGCGTCAGTTCTTGGGGACCTCTGGCTGGACGATGGACGTCTGCGCTGGTCGGCGGACGTTGAGCTGCCGCTGGTGATTACGGCTGATGGCTGGCGGGTGGACATACTGGCGCCAGGCGCCGAACCGCCGGCATTGGCTTTGCGTGCAGGTCGCGAGGAGCGCGGCTTGATCCTGCGCAGCGAGCGCATTGACATGTGGGTGCGTGAGGGCAAGAGCGTTCAGATCGTGCCGCTGCTGCCGCCTGAGAAACTGTCGGCGTTGGGGGAGCGCCTTGGTGCAGGCGAGGGTAAGCGCCTGGCTCCGGGCGAGCTGGTCGAGTACGCCCGCACCATGACCTTTCTGATGTCGCCATTCATCGCCCTCTTTTATGCGCTGGTGCTGATCAAGCCGGTGTTCATCTGCGTGTTGATTTTTGTGGTCACGTCGCTGCTGTTTCATCCCGAATGGCGGAGCTCGCCGGGGGGGCTGCTGGCCGTTGGCCTGAACTGCTGCATACCGCCCTTGACCACGGGCATTGTCTATTCATTCCTGGACCTTCCCGGCTGGGATTTCCAAAGTATCTTTATGCTGATTTTTCTGATTTACCTGATCTTTGTTTTTTGGGACACTCGTTCCTACCTGCGCGAAACTGACAAGCCGGAGAAAAACGACTTCTGAGCAGGCAGTCGTCCACAGCGTCGAGACCATCGCGGTACATGAGGACAGGCCTATGAATGATGACATCCAGAGAGCAAAGTATTTTTTGCAGGACGTGGGCTACTGGTGCAAAGACACGGCGGTGATGCTCAGCCGGCGTTTTGTGAAGGCCGAGATTGAGACGGATCCGTTGTTGATCATCGCCATCGTGCTGGTGGTGGTGTTCTTCCTGGGGTCGGCGTTCTGGGCGGTGTCCATCGCGACCAGCCGGCGTCATAATCCAGTGATCGCATTCCTACTTGGCCTGCTCCTGCCGTGGGTCTTTCCGGTGGTGATCCTTTTTGCCCTGGATGTCAAGGGCGAGCGCGCCCGTCGGCGCGAAGAGGCCAAAAAGCAGAAGGAGCGGGAGGAAGCCGCGGCCCGCAAGGCCGCGGAAGAACGCCGGGCAGCCGAAGAAGCCCTGGCCAAGGACTTCCATGCCAAGTGGACGCAGAGCTACTTTGAGAAGATTTCGCGCCGGGCCGACGGCAGTCCGGCGGGGCCTTTCGCGGTTGATTTTGCCGGCCAGGCGTTGCGGGTGGAGCAAATTGTCGAGGTTCTGCCGACGCTGGTGCTGGTTGAGTTCCTGAACGAGCGCGGTGAAACCCAGCGCATGCGCATACCCTTTGCGAAGATTGACCGCTGGGAGAACTGCTGAGAGTGGCGCGGCAAGGTGCCGGCAGCAGTGGTCGGAGTCGGCCTCGCGGCCGTTTTTTTCGTGAATCTGCCTGTCGCCGGGCAAAGGCTTGGCGCTGGGCATGACACTGAGTAATGACAAGAGCGCGGCAGCATGGCTGCCCTGAGAATCCGGCTATAAGGGCCGAGGAGACGGAACACGATGTTTGATGCGGTTGACACGAATGCGTCCTTTGCCAAGATGGAAGAGGTGGTGCTTGCCTATTGGGAGCATGAGCAGATTTTTGCGCAGTCCCTTGAGCAGCGGCGCGGTGGTCAGCCCTACGTGTTCTACGACGGCCCGCCCTTCGCGACGGGCCTGCCCCACTACGGCCATTTGCTGGCTGGCACAATCAAGGACGTGTTTCCCCGCTACCAGACCATGCGTGGCCGTTATGTCGAGCGCACGTTTGGCTGGGACTGCCACGGCCTGCCCATCGAGGCTCTGGCGCAGGACAAGCTGGGCTTGGCGGGGGCACCGGCCATTCGCGACTGTGGCGTCGACGTCTTCAACGAGCAGTGCCGATCGATGGTGTTGCGCTACGTGAAAGAGTGGCAGCAGACGGTCAACCGCATGGGCCGCTGGGTGGATTTTGAGCACGGCTACAAGACCATGGACAGCACCTTCATGGAGAGCATCTGGTGGGTCTTCAAGCAACTCTGGGAGCAGGGACGCATTTACCGCGCTCACCGCATCATGCCCTACAGCTGGAAATTGAATACGCCGCTGTCCAACTTCGAGGCCAACAGCAACTACCAGGACGTGCAGGACCCGGCGGTGACCGTGCGCATGAAAATACTGGACCGGGATTTTCCCGGCTGCGCGGGCCTGACGACCTACGTGCTGATCTGGACGACCACGCCGTGGACGCTGCCGGCGAACCTTGCGGCTTGTGTCGGGCCCGACATTCGCTACTGCGTCGTGCGGGACGGCGACAGCAACGACGCGTACATCGTGGCCAAGGAGCGGCTTTCGGCCTATTACAAGCACGAGAGCGAGTACACAGTGCTGCACGAGTGCGCGGGCGCCGAGCTGGTCGGCTGCCATTACGAGCCGATCTTCCCCTATTTTGCCGGCCATGCCAACGCCTTCTGCATTTTGAGCGACGGTTATGTGACGACGACGGACGGCACGGGCATTGTCCATCAGGCGCCGGCCTACGGCGAAGATGACTACCGGGTCTGCCGGGCGGCGAACATCGAGCTGGTTGATCCGCTGGACGACGACGCGAATTTTCTGCCGGTGGTGGCGGATTTCGCCGGCGTGAACTGCAAGGAGGCCGACAAGGCCATCATCCGCATGTTGAAGCAGCATGGCAAGCTGGTGCAACAGTCGACGATTGTGCACAGCTATCCCTTCTGCGAGCGTACGGATACGCCCTTGATCTACCGGGCGATTGACGCCTGGTACGTGAAGGTGGAAGACCTACACGAGCGCCTGATCAAAAACAATGCGCAGACGCGCTGGATGCCCGATTTTGTGGGCGAGAAGCGTTTTGCGAACTGGCTGGCCGAAGCGAAGGACTGGAATATCAGCCGCAACCGTTTCTGGGGGTCCTGCATACCGGTGTGGATCAACGTCGAGGATCCGGCGGATACCATCTGCGTGGGCTCCATCGCGGAGCTGGAAGCGCTGTCGGGGCAGAAGGTCAGCGATTTGCACAAGCATTTCATTGACTGTATTGAGATTCGCCGCGACGGCAAGCTGTACCGGCGCACACCGGAGGTCCTCGATTGCTGGTTTGAGAGCGGTTCCATGCCCTATGCGCAGCATCACTATCCCTTCGCCAACCGCGAGAAGGTGGAAGGGGCCTTTCCGGCGGACTTCATTGCCGAGGGGCTCGACCAGACTCGTGGCTGGTTCTATACTCTCATGCTGATATCGACCATGCTTTTTGACAAACCCGCCTTCAAGAACGTTGTGGTCAACGGCTTGGTGCTGGCGGAGGACGGCCGCAAAATGTCCAAACGCCTCAAGAATTATCCTGACCCGCGGACGGTGATTGACAGTTACGGCGCGGACGCGTTGCGCCTGTGTCTGCTGGCATCGCCGGCGGTGCGGGCGGAGGATTTGCGCTTTAGTGAGGTGGCGGTGCGCGAAGTGATGCGGACGGTGCTGATACCCCTGTGGAACGCGCATTGTTTCTTTGTGACCTACGCCCGAGTGGATGGCTGGGTGCCGCCAGCGGGGCAGGCCGCGCCGCCCGCAGCTCCGGAGAACGTGCTGGACAGCTGGGTGCTGTCGCGCTTGAGTGCGACGGTGCAGGACGTGCGCAGCGCGCTGGACAACTACGACCTGCAGCGCGGCGCGACCCGCTTTACCAGTTTTCTTGACGATCTGACCAACTGGTATATCCGCCGCAGCCGGCGGCGCTTCTGGAAGAGCGACAACGATACGGACAAGGGCGACGCCTACGCGACGCTGCATTACACGCTGGTGACGCTCTGCCAGCTGGCGGCCCCTTTCACGCCTTTTATCACCGAGACGATCTACCGCAATTTGCGTACGGACGCCATGCCGGCGTCCGTGCATCTCTGCGATTACCCGGAGGTGCAGACGGCCTATTTGGACACGGCGCTCAATGAACGCATGGCGCGGACGATGTCGGCCGTGTCGCTGGGGCGCTTTTTGCGGACGCAGGCCAGCCAGAAGATCCGTCAGCCGCTGGCCTCGGCGGTGCTGGTGTCGGCGAAGGCGGCGGTGCGCGCTGATCTTGAGCAGATGGCGTCGGTCGTTGCTGAGGAACTCAATGTCAAGGCGGTGCTGGTGCAGGCCGACGAAGAGTCGCTGGTGTCTTTGAGCGCGAAGCCCAATCTGAAGCGGCTCGGGCCGAAACTGGGTCCGAAGATGAAGTTGGCAATGCCGGCGATCGCGGCGTTGTCGAGCGCGGATATTGCCAGCCTGCGCCAGGGCGAATCCCTGGCCTTGACGCTTGCCGACGGCACGGCGCTGACGCTGAGTGAGGACGATGTGCTCATCCAACGCACGGAGAAGGAAGGCATGTGCGTCGCCAATGAAGGCGACATTACGGTTGCCCTCGACACCCGACTGACCGCTGAGCTGATCCAGGAAGGCAACGCCCGGGAAGTGGTCAGCAAACTGCAGAATCTGCGCAAGGAGCTGCATTTCGAGGTCACGGACCGCATCCACATTTGCTACAGCGCGCCGGTGGCGCTGAGCCGGGCGATAGAGGCCGAGTCGGCTTATATTTGCGCCGAAACGCTGGCGTTGTCATTGACGGCGGGTGACTGTGCTGACATGCACGCTGTGGATATCAATGAGGTCCCGGCCCGCTTCCACCTGCGCAAGGCTTGAGCAGGAGTATCCAGTGCTGACTGTCGGCGCGGTGGGCAGTCAGCCGCGTCGTGAAGATGGCGCGAAACAAAGGAATAGCATCATGGCAGTGAACTATATTTGCCCGCAGTGCGCCGCCCGGCTGACTCTGAATGCGCCGGTGCCGAAGCTCAATTGCCCACAATGCCGTACGGCCATGACCGTCGATACGCGTGATGAGGCGGCTACCCCCGCCGCGACCAACAACGCCACGGTGGCCGGTGCCAAGCGCGGTCTGAAGATTGCCCGGCCGGTGAATGTCATTGACAACGCGAACAAGCCTTCGGCGACGTCGGCGACGCCGGCTCAGCAGACGGGCGCCGTGCCGCCAACGCCGGCTCAGCAGACGGGACCGGCGACAGTGCCACCGCCGGCTCAGGCGCAGCAGACCGGTCCGACAGTGGCAGCGTCCATGTATGCGGCGGCCCCGGCGATTAGCGTCGGCGCGAGCGTGGGGCTGGCACAGGAGATGGAACGCCTGGTGGAGACTTCACGGCAGCAGGCCGCCAAGGAAATGGAGCTGGCCCGACAGGGGGCGCGCCTGCAGGCTGAGCAGGATCGCCAGCAGCTGCTCAAACAAGCCGAGGCGGAGCGTCTACAGTTGCTCAAACAAGCCGAGGCGGAGCGGCAGTCCATTCTGAAACAGGCGGCCGATGAGCAGCAGGCGTTGCTAGCCAAGGGTCGGGACGAATGCGAGCAGATGCGCCAGCAGGCCATCACCATGGCCAAGCAATTGGTGGCCAAGATGAAGACCGAGGCCGAGCAGCAGCTGGCTACAGAACTGGCCAAGAAACGCGCCGATGGCGAGGCCGCCTGCCTGGAGCAGATCAAGAAAATGGCTGTTGACGCCAAGGCCAAGGCCGCGGAGATCAGCGCCAAGGCCGAGGCGGATGCGGCTGCGCTGCTGCAGAAACACCGCGACCAGTGCGTCGAGGAACAGCGCAAGCTGGAAGAGCAAAAAGAACAGATCAAGAGGCTGATCCTGGAAAAGGCAGCGGCCCTTGATGCCGAAATGAAGGAAAAACGACGCCAGGCCGATGCCGACAACGAGGCGTTGCGCAAAAAGACCAAGGACGAGATGGACGCTCTGCGCGCGAAGGTCACGGTCGCTCTCGGCGAAATGACCGCCCGGAAGACCGAGCTTGATCAGCGCGCCAGCAAACTCACGGAAGGCGAGAAAGCCCTGGCGGAAGCGCAGAAAGCCCTGGTGGAAAAGGAGAAGCGCGCGGACGCTTTTATCGCTGCCGGCAAGGACGGCGTTACTGGCGCTCTGCCGGCCAATGCGGCGGTACTGGCCAAGGAAAAAGCCGAGCTGGCCGAGATGATGAAAAAAAGCCAGGAAGAACGCGAACAGCTGGAAAAAGAACTGGCCGAAAAACGCCTCGCTGCCGACAAGGCTGCGGAGAAGGTGGTCAAAGACGCCGAGCGGCAGATGCAGGATCGTCTGAAGGTGCTTGAACGCCAAGTGATGGAGAGCCGCAAGACCGCCATTGACGACTTGGCCGGCGAGCAGAAACGGCGCCTGCTGGGGCTCAATGGGCCGATGCTGCTGCTCTTTTATGCCCTGTTCATGGCTCTGAAGAGTAGCGGTATGCTGGCGATCATCTCCTGGCTGGCAGTGCTGGTGGCCGCCGCCTTCATGGGCTTTGCCCTTTACAGCATGCGCACGGCACTGGCCATGCTGAAGAAAAAGGCAAACGCGACGGCCCCGGAAGCCCCGCCCGTGCCACCGCCAGCCGGCGCTGCCAAGCCGGTGATGGTACCTGCCATGAAACCCGCTGCGGGACTCAAGGGCAAGAACGACCGGGGCAAAAAAACGCTCCTGCCCCAAAAATCAACCGCGAAGACAAACGGCGACGACTTACCCGACAAAGATGGCGGTGCCGAAACAGCTCGGGATAATGCCGCCGCTGATACCCGCAACGACAGCGATACGAGCGGGGACAAGAAACCCGCCGACGCCAGCGCCAAGGACGGGGACAAAGCCCCCGCTGACGCCAGCGCCAAGGACGGGGACAAAGCCCCCGCCAACGCCAGCGCCAAGGACGGGGACAAAGCCCCTGCTGACGCCAGCGCCAAGGACGGGGACAAAGCCCCTGCTGACGCCAGCGCGAAGGACGGGGACAAAGCCCCTGCCGACGCCAGCGCCAAGGACGGGGACAAGAAACCCGCCGACGCCAGCGCCAAGGACGGCGGCACTTTGCCGTCAGTTGCGGCGAAGACTGCTGCAGCCGTGGTGACGTCGTCTGGTGGTCAGGCTGGCGGCGACGGGATTTCGGTCAACAAGTCCTGACGCTTCGTTATCATAGTGTGCGTCCAGCATGATTTGGGCAGCACGGGGTGTGTTTCGCGATAACCCAGATGGGCAGTGACGAGCATGTTCAGCGCCTTGGTAATCTTGTTGCTGGAATTGACGGCGTTGGCCGTCTTTGTGATGATGTTGCACTGCCTGCGGCGGGTGATAGGCATTGTCCCGTTGTATCTGGTTCTTGGGACGCTGTTCATGCTGGGGCAGGCCACGTGGATTCCCGAGCTGGTTTTGGACGTCACCCCGAACATCTGGGACACCCTCAGCTACGGCCTGCTGCTCATCCCCGTGATGAGCATGTTTCTGGTGATCTACGAGACAGAAGGGACTACGGAGGCTCAGCGTTTCATCCTCAGCATGATGGTGCTGGGTATTGGTTTTTTCTTTACGACCCGCCTGTTGTTCAGCCATTACAGCGTGGATTCTGGTTTCAAGTGGTACGACGATTCCGACCCGTTTATGCTGGTCATGAGTTTGCAGCAGGGCATGATCGGCCTGACTTTTCTGCACCTGCTGCTTTTTTTTCTGCTGCCGATTCTCTATCAGACCATGCGCAATCGGCAGATGCCGGTGCTGTTCTGCTTTTTCGTGAGCATGAACATGTATCTGATGTCAGCGGAGTTGCTGGTGCGCTTTTTAAGCCGGAACGAGGCGGCGGATGTATCATGGAGCGTCGAAGCCGGCCGTTGTCTGGTCGTGACCTGGATTAGCGTCTTGACCTACCTCTACCTGCACCTTGGCCGGGCCTTGCGCATCGAGCGCCGCATTGGCGCTTTCGGCATCGTCATTGATCTTTTCAAGCACTTGCAGAGCACCAATCAGATGCGGCAATCGCTGGCGGAGTGGGCCGGGCGTTACCAGGCGGTCTTTGACAATAGCAGCGAACTGATTTTTTTGCTTGACGAGCACGGCATGGTCCTCAATGCCAACACGGCCGCCATGTCCACCCTCCATCTGCTGCTGACACAGCCGGACTTCGTGCTGGCCAGTCAGGTCCTCGATGCCAACGACAAGCCCTTTGTCTGGAACGACGAATGGCAGCGGTTATGGCGCGGTAGCGAGGACAAAAAAGTCGTCATGTTCACCAACATGACCCTGCTGCTGCCCGATGGCCGCCGCCGCGACGTGGACTTCAATCTCTCCCAGGCATGGGTGAATGAGAAGGCCATGGCGGTGCTGATCATGCACGACATGACCGAGCAGCGGGACAAGGAGCGCGAACACCTGAAACTCGAAGAGCAGCTCATGCACTCGCAGCGCCTGGAAGCCGTTGGGCAGCTCGCCGGCGGCGTCGCCCACGACTTCAACAACCTCCTGCATGGCATCCTCGGCAGCATTGAGATGCTCAGCCGGCAGGACCTCACCCCGGCGTCACGAGCCATGCTTGGCAATATCGACGCGGCCAGCAAGCGTGCGGCCGAGTTGACCAGCCAGCTGCTCGGTTTCGCCCGCAGAGGCAAATTTCAGGAAGAGCTGCTGGACCTGAGTGCATTGATCACCCAGGCCGGAACGCTGTTCAATACCACCGCCAAGGGGATCGCCTTCAAGACTCTGCTCGACCCCGAGCCGATGATGATCTACGGCGATGCCGCGCAGTTGCAACAGATCATCCTCAACCTACTTTTCAACAGCAAGGACGCCGTGGCCGAACTCAGCGGCGAGAAGCGCATCGTCTTGCGCGCGGAACAGGCTCACGAAGACATGCCGGAATGGGACAAGCGGCCCCAGCGCGACGCGAAAGCCGGCGATTTCGTCTGCATCAAAGTGCGCGACAATGGCTGCGGCATCCCCCCGGCCTTGGTCGGCCATATTTTCGATCCCTTTTTCACCACCAAAGGCCCGCACAAAGGAACCGGCATGGGGCTGGCGATGGTCTATGGCTGTGTCACCCACCACCAAGGCTGGCTGGATGTAAAAAGCCAAGTCGGCCAGGGAACCGAATTCACCGTCTTTTTACCCAAAGCCCGCAAAGGCAAGAAGGTCGGTGAGCGTTAGTGTAGATGATGTCTGACAAAGCGCTCCCGCCGGGACCTGTCTGGTTGACTTGCGGCGAATGGCGCCGGCTCGGCCAGACCGAAGAATAAGCAAGGAGGACGAGATGTCACTGTTAATCCAGCATGCCCACGTGATTTCCCCCGATGTGGATCTGCCCGATGCGGCACTTGAGATAGCCGGCGCTAAGATCAAGCGGGTGATCCCCGCCGGGAAGGCCCTTCCTGCCTGTTCCGAGACCTACGATGCCCAGGGCATGCGCGTGGTGCCGGGCTTCATCGACACGCATTGCCACGGTGGCATGGGGCACGACGTCACCAGTGAAGATCCGGCGGCTATGCCGATCATCGCCGAGGCCAAGTTGCGGGAGGGCGTGACCTCCATGTGCCCGACAACGCTGACGCTGTCCGAGGAGATGCTGGCGAAGAGCCTGCGCAACATTGAGGCATACCGCCGTTCGCCCAGCCACGCGAAGATACTCGGCACGCATTTGGAGGGGCCCTTCATCAATCCCGAGTGTATTGGTGCGCAGAACCCCGCCTACGTTCGCAAGCCCGACATGAAGGAAGTGTTGCGGCTGTGCGAGATTTCGCCGGTGTCGCTGGTCACCTACGCCGTAGAAATGGCCGGCAGTCTGGAACTGACCGAACAGCTGGTGGCCGCCGGCATCTGTCCGAGCTGCGGTCACACCAACGCCACCTACGCGCAATTCCAGGCTGGCCGGCAACGCGGCCTCAAACGCTTGACCCACTTCTGCAATCAGATGACCAAGCTGCATCATCGCGAAGTCGGCATGGTCGGCGCCGGTCTCTATGACGACGACGTGGCCATCGAAATGATCTGCGACAAAATACATCTCTGCCCCGAGATGATCCGGCTGGCCTTCAAGGTCAAGCCCATTGCGAAGATCCTGCTGATGACTGACGCCATGGAGGCTACGGGGCTCCAGGACGGCAACTACCACCTCGGCGGGCTGGCGGTGGTGGTCAAGGACGGCGCCGCGAGGCTGGAATTCAATGGCGCGCTGGCTGGCAGCACCCTGCGCTTCAATGTCGCGCTCAAGAATATCGCCGAAGTCACCGGCAAGCCCCTCTGCGAGTTGATCCGGACGACCTCGCTTAACCAGGCCGAGTCACTGGGAATCAAGGGCCTCGGACGGTTGGAAAAGGGCTACGCCGCCGATATTACCGTGCTTGACGACGATTATGCGGTGCGGGCCGTCTTCGTCGATGGCGTGAGGAAGGTCTAAACCCGACACGCCAGGGCGCCGCCGACCACTGGCGTCGCCCGGCGGCACCAGCGGGGCTTGCCCCGCCGCAGCGTTTTTTTGCCACTGCCTTTTGCCTGTTGACGAGGACTGCCAACCACCATTATGCTTGAAACCATCCATAGCCCCCACGACTTGAAGAAGTTGCCGGTTGACGCGTTGCCGGCCCTGGCCGCCGAGATTCGCCAGGAATTACTGGCAGTGGTATCCCGCCATGGCGGCCACTTGGCATCCAATCTCGGGGTGGTCGAGTTGGTGCTGGCGCTGCATTACGTCTTTGATTTTGCCCAAGACGCGCTGGTGTTCGACACCGGCCACCAGTGTTATGTGCACAAGCTACTGACGGGGCGGGGCGAGCGTTTTCAGCAGCTGCGCCAAGCCGACGGCTGCTGCGGTTTTCCGTTGCGCGCGGAGAGCCCCTACGACTGCTTTGGCACGGGGCACAGCGGCACGGGCATCTCGGCGGCGCTGGGCCTGGCCGCCGCGCGGGACAACGCGCACGGTCACCGCAAAGTCGTGACCATTCTGGGCGATGGCGCCCTCGGCTGCGGTAGTTCCTTCGAGGGGCTGAACAACATCTCGGTAACGACCAAGGACTTCATTCTCGTCCTCAATGACAACAAGATGTCCATATCGCCCAACGTCGGCGCCTTTTCCCGTTGTTTGAGCCGGGTGATCTCAACGAAGAGTTACAACAGCTTCAAGGCCTTTTGCCGCAATGCCCTGCTGCGGGTGCCTTTTGCGGGCCGGCGCCTGAAGGGTTGGATCAGCCATCTGGAGGGCGCGACCAAATACCTGCTGGTTCCCAGCGCGATCTTCGAGGAGCTCGGCTTGCGCTACTTCGGGCCTTTGGACGGGCACGACTTGCCTGAGCTGGTCCGGACTTTCCAGCGCATCAAGCATTTGCGCCAGCCGCTGTTGTTGCATGTGCTGACGACCAAGGGCAAAGGCTACCCCGCTGCGGAACAAAACCCGGCCTGCTACCATAGCACCCCGGCATTCGATCAGAGTAATGCCAAGCCGACCAAAAAGAACGCCGGGCCGACGTTTTCCACGGCCTTCGGGCAGGCGTTACAGGCGTTGCGGGCGGACGACCCGCAGCTGTTGGCTATTACTGCGGGCATGCCCGAGGGCACCGGCCTGCTCGATTTCAGCCAGAACTACCCTGAGTCATTTTTTGACGTGGGCATCTCCGAGGGGCATGCCGTTGCTTTTGCCGCCGGGCTGGCGGCCGGCGGGCGGCGGCCGGTCTTCGCCGTATATGCCAGTTTCTCCCAGCGGGCGATGGACTACGTTTTTCATGACGTCTGCCTGCAGAAATTGCCAGTACTGCTTTGTTTGGACCGCGCCGGCGTGGTTCAGGACGGGCCGACGCACCACGGCATCCAGGACCTGGCCTTCTGGCGGACGCTGCCGAATCTGGCCGTGCTGCAGCCCTGCGATGCCGAGGAACTGCAGGCGATGTTGGCTCTGGCCCTGACGCGACAGCACGCGGTGATCCTGCGCTATCCGGCCGGGTCAGCCAGCGCCCTCGCGGACTCCCACGCCGACTACGCCTGGGGGCGCGCGGAAGTGCTGCGCCGAGGGGGCCGCCTGGCGCTGTGGGCCGTCGGCCGGGAAGTACAGACGGCGCTGGCCGCGGCTGATATCCTGGCAGAGCAGGGCGTGCCCATCACCGTGGTCAACACCCGTTTTGTCATGCCCTTCGATGAGGCCTTGATGCGTCAACAGCTCGATGACGGTATGCGCGTGGTCACCTTGGAAGACCACAATATTGCCAGCGGCTTCGGCAGCATTGCCAAAGAGTTTTTCGCGGGTCATGCCAGTGGGCGGATAGAGAAGCTGGGCTGGCCCAACGAGGTCCTCGGCTGGGGCAGCCCGGCCGGGTTGCGCGAACGCTATGGGCTGACGGCCGCCGCCATCGCTGAACGCCTGCGGGCGCTTCTCTGATCAGCGCTTTTTGGGGCTGGCCGGCGGCGTCACCGCCGACGCCACGGGCTGGCATTTCGGGCAGAAGAAGCTTGAGCGGCCGCCGATCACCGTCCGTTCAATGATCGTGCCACAGCGCCGGCAGACTTCGCCTGCGCGGTCATAGCCCATCTTTCTCACTTGATTTTATTCAAAAAAAGTTTTCCTGCGTGAGACCGGCCCCCGGCCCGCTGACGCTGTGCGTAGGGGTGGGCGGAAGCGCTTTTGTTGTGCCTTTTCAATGTGCTGTTATAGCTTGAACTTTTTAATCTTATTGCTAGTCTATTTGCGAATACATACTAGAAACCTTCACTGCAAAGGCACAAAATGTATTTTCGCGAAAAGACAAGCACCAACGGCACTCTCCTTCTTCAGTTGGTCCGCGGTAGTCGCGGACTTGACGGCAAGGTGCGCCAGCAGGTTCTCTTGTCTCTTGGGGGATGCGTCATACCCGACGTGTTCCGTCGCGAGATCGCCCATAACATCGAAGCCATTGTTTCCGGTCAGCAGTCGCTTCTGCCCATGAAGCCAGAAGTGGCGTCCTGGTCGGACCTGATCATTGACAAGATGAAATCCGAAGGCAAGCTTGATCTTGTCAGGAGCAGCGTCACAAGGAATGTACCGGTCGGCGGCATCGCCGACGGCGTACTTCTTGATGAGGTCAGCCACGAGGACACCAGGCAGATTGGCGTTCTGCTGCCGCTCAAGCGGGCGTGGGAAAGCCTTGGCCTGTCGGACTTCCTTGCGTCGCGAGGCATGCCAGCCCGACGCATACACGCCGCGCAGGCATGCGTTTTCAACCGCCTTGTCGAGCCATGCAGCGAGCACGAACTTCCGTCGTGGCTGCAGACCGTGGCCATGGACGAACTTCTCAATGACACGTTTGGCTTTTACGGCAAGGAAATTTTCTACAGAGCTGGCGATGATCTGCTTGAGCATAGTGTTGAGCTCACCAGGCACTTGCGGGCGCGCGAGGAAAACCTGTTCAACTTGGGAAACACAATTTTTCTGTATGACCTGACCAATAGCTATTTTGAGGGCGGCTGCACGGAAAATCCCAAGGCCAAGCGAAGTGCCAACAGCAAGGAGAAGCGAACGGACTGTCCCTTGCTTTCGGTTGGTCTTGTCCTCAACGCGGAGGGTTTTCCTGTCGTGCACAAGGTCTTTCCCGGAAACACCAGTGATAGCAAGACCATTCTGGACATCGTGTCTTCGCTGCAAAGGGAGACTGGTGACACAAGACGTCCGACCGTGGTGTTGGATGGCGGCATTGCCACTCAAGCCAACCTCAAGACCCTGCTGGAGAACAACTACGACTATGTGGTGAATGGCAAACGAACGACACGCCAGAATTTTGCCGAGGACTTCAAGCGGCGGGAGGCCTTCCAAACCGTCAAGGGGCGCGACGACAAAAAGCCGGTCTTCGTGAAGCGCATATGGGGCGAGGGGGAGGTTGTCCTGCTTTGCCGAAGCGAAGACCGAAAGGCAAAAGAAGACGCGATAGTCAGCAAGACGGAAGAACGATACCTTGAGGCGCTGCGAAAGCTGGCCGGAAGAATTGAGAAGAAGGACGGGAAACTGCACTTGGACAGCAGCGGAGGGCGGGCAAACGTGGACAGGTGCATTGGGAAAATAGCGTCGCGATATACCAGGGCCTCCAAGTTTTATACCGTCAGATACAATGAGGACCAGCAGCTTCTATCCTGGACCAGGGACGAGGATAAATACCAGGAGGACGCCAGCCTGCATGGATGCTATCACCTGAGGACAAGCCGCAAAGACCTGTCAAATGACGAAATATGGCTCATCTACATCATGCTGACGCGGGTTGAAACGGCCTTCCACCTCCTCAAGGGGGAACTGGGGTTACGTCCGTTTTATCACTGGAAAGAAGACCGGTGCGATGCACACATCTGGATCACCGTGCTCGCCTATCACCTATTGCGTTGGATAGAGTATTCCCTGAAGCTGGCTGGCGTGGACTGCACGTACCAGGAAGTCCGCAGGCTGCTGCAGACCCATTGCTACACGACCATCAACCTTCCTTGCCGCAATGGAAGGAAATATCACGTCCGGCGCCCAGGAAAGCCCGACGAAAGGCAGAAAATGATCTACAGCGCTCTCGGCATAGACGTGAGCGCGCTGCCAGTACGGAAAGTGGTCGTGGAGTCGTCGCCGGCTGGTGAGGCCTAAACGCCCCGTTCATTCATGACTCAAGGGGGAGATGTGAAAATTTTGTTGTGCCTTCCCAGCCTCAAAAAGGGGGCAAAAGTGAGAAAGATGGGATAGACCCGCAGCTTGACGGCGAAGCCACCTTCACTGCCATCGAGGGTTCTGAAGTCGCTGATGGTCGTGCCGCCGGCGGCGATGGCTTCCCGTAGCACTTTGCGGATGGCCCGGGCCAGCCGTCCGCACTGTTCTTCGTCCAGGTTCTGCGCCGGCGACTGTGGCGCAATACCGGCGCGGAATAGCGCTTCGCTGGCGTAGATATTGCCCACGCCGACGACCTGCTGTTGGTCCATGATGAGCGCCTTGATGGGGCAACGCCGGCCCCGGCTGGCCGCGAAGAGCCAGGCCGCATTGAACTGGCTTGACAGTGGCTCCGGCCCCAACGCGGCCAGCGCCGCCGGCCAACGGCGAAAGTATCGCCCCGGGCAGAGCCTGATCTGGCCGAAGCGCCGCGGGTCGCAGAAGCGCAGGACGCGGCCGTCGGTGAGGACCCAGCGGGCGCGCACGTGCTTGGCGCCACAGCTGTCGTCAGGGTTGGCGGCGAGGACAAAATAGCCCGTCATGCCCAGGTGGATGATCAGGCCGTCGCCTTCGGCGAAAAGCATCAGGAGGTACTTGGCCCGGCGGCGGACGGCGATGATGCGGCGCTGGCGGCAGAACGCGTCGAGCTCGTCGCTGCCGGTGCCGCGGCGGAGCTTGCCGCAGCTTTCGGCGCTGGCGATGCTGGTGCCGATGAGCGCGCCGGCCAGGTGCCGGCGCACGGTTTCGACTTCGGGCAGTTCGGGCATGCTACGTGCTTTCTGCGTGCTGGGGCCTGCATGTGAAACGGCCCACGCGCGCCTGGGTATGGGCTTGCGGGGCCGCTGTGCTGCGCTTGCTTACGACTGGGCCGTCAGGATTTCTTGAAGGCCTCAATCATGGCTGACGCGTCTTTGGTGAAAGACAGCGTCTGTTGCGGGAAGGGTATGGTCAGGCCGGCGGCTTCGATGCCCTCCTTGACCTGGCGGTTGAGTTTCCAGTAGGTATTCCAATACTCGCCTATGGGTAGCCAGACGCGCAGCTGCAGGTCGATGGAGCTGTCGTTCATCTTCAGCAGAATGGCCTGTGGCGCGGGATCGGGAAGTATCGTTGGTTCATTGGCGGCAAGGCCCAGAAGCACCGCCAGGCCGGTTTCGATGGAGTCGTCGTAGGAAATGCCGACGGTGATATCCAGACGGCGCGAGCCATTACGGGTGTAGTTCTTGATCGGCGGGCCCCACAGGGCGCTGTTTGGCGCCGAGATGTACAGGCCGTCTGGCGTGCCCAGGATGGTCGTGAACATGTCTATTTCCTTGATCACGCCGCTAACCGAACCGCATTCAATGAAATCTCCGGCCTTGAAGGGCCGCAGAAACAACAGCATCAGACCGGCAGCCAGGTTGCTCAGGGTGTCTTTCAAGGCCAGGCCGACGGCAATACCTGCGGCGCCAAGCAGGGCAATGAGGCTGTTGGTGTTGAAGCCAAAGACCTCCAGCAAGACCAGCGCGCCGATGGTGTAGAGCAAATAACCGAGCATCTCGGTGATAATCGGCGTGGCCGTGTCGTCCCAGCCTTTAATGCGGTTCAGCATCGTCGTGACGCCTCGCCGGATGACCCGGGTGACGACCACGGTTATGGCGATGATCAACAGCGCCATCAACAGGCGTTTGCCGCTGGTGATGAGGCCGTCTTGATGCGCGGCAATAAAATCGCTGATTCTGTTAAAGAGTTCGTTTTCCATTGGGCTCCTTGGCTGGGTGGTGGTTTCTGTTGCGGGAGAATTCCCAGATAGGTACTAATAGCACCACAAGCGAGAAATGGAAGCCCTTGAGGCTAAATTACCGTAAAAAAACTCGTATTCGGTCAGTAACCACCCCGGTGGGGAAAACACCGGGGACAAGTTGCAGGAAACCCACGGCCCGCCGCCGCCCAGCCATTACACATGGGTGGCTAACCAGGCAGCGGATTTCATAGGAGCAATGCTCTTCACATAGCATGCGGCAATCGCCGGCGATGAGTTGATTGGTAACCATGCACAAGATCATTCGCCGAGGTTTTGAGCACCGAAGGTGCGCCCTAAGATAGCCCAGGGCAAGCGCCCGCAGGGCGCGTCGCCCTGGGTAAGGTGCCCCCATCCCAAAAGAGCCCTGTAAGGGCGACCTAAAAGACCTGCGACGAAGGGTCACAGCGCAAAATTGCCGCAGCAATCAATGAGTTCCATTGCCTCTTTGGCTCCAGTCAGCTTCGCCGACTGAAGCCAAAGAGGCTGAGGAACACGGACCAATATGGCGCGCTACCCAGGGCGGCGCGCGCCTTCGGCGCCGCTTGCCCTGGGCTATCTTAGGCCGCGCTTTCAGCGCTTCTGCCGCTTCGCGGCGGAAATGCACGATGAGAAAAGGCTGCTTGGTTGAAACAACAAGTGCCATGGATACCGTTAAAGGAAGAGCATCGGTTTCATAGGAGTAGCCACCCCGGTGGGGAAAACACCGGGGTGGTTACTGACCGATTAGAAAAAACCTCAATGGCAGGAACCTAGTATGGCGCATTATGCTGCCTGAAGGCGCTAGGCGTTTGTGCGAACAGGCGTTTGAATTCGGCAGTGAAAAAGGACGGATTGTGATAGCCGACCTGATGCGCGATGTCCTTGACGCTGTATTGCTGTTCCAACAGCAGACTCTTGGCGCGCTGCATACGGAAGCTGATGAGCTGTTCAATCGGCGACGTCTGCAGGTATTTGCGGAAGAGTCGGAAGAGCGTCGCACTGCCGATGTTGAAATGACTGCTGAGCTGTTCGACCGTGATGTCTTCGGCATAATGCGTCTCGAGATAATGCGTGATTACCTTGAGCTGTTCGGGTAGGCGCCGCTGCTGGCCATGCTGGGATAATTCCAAGAGCAGCTGGTAGGCGAGAACCGACGCCTCCCGCAGGTGATTGTCCGGCCTGGTCTGTACGAGTTCAAAGGCTTTGGCAAAAAGACTGTCGATGTGCGGCGAGGCGACCTGCGGCACAACATCGACTTTGGCCATGCCCAACGCGGTGAGTAAGTGCGGCAAGGCGCTGCCAACCATGGCAATGGTCTTCTTGATCGCGTAGTCGCTTTGACAACGCATGTGCATGTTCGCCCCGGGCTGGACCACAAAGAGATCGCCAGCTTGGCAGATGTAATTCTGGTCGTTTTGCGTGAAGGCAAAGATGCCCTCCTGGATGTACTCCAGAGAAAAAGTATCGGAGTTCTCACGGGTCCGCCACACTCCGGCGACATTTTCGTCCGGGCCGGCAAAACTGATCTGCAAGGCCCAGTCGCTGTGCTGAATTTCCGGATAGAGCCAAGTGAAATGATGCTTGGGGTAGGGACCGACGTTCTCACCAAACAGGCGGCTGGGGCCGTTGACGGTGGTGGGAAAAGGAGTGATTTTCAAGGCTTCGTTGGTCATGGTGTTCACAGTGGCTTGGTGCTATCTTCCCTCACACAAAGCGAAATTGTTTCCGCCTGCCGATACAAAAAACGCCTCAATATAAGTATAGTGATAAAAAATGCACGTATTGTTATGGTTTTTTTTTAATAATAGCCTTGTTTTTTCTTGTTTGTTGTGTAAATGAGGTGGCCGAGAGGCAAAAAAAAGCCCCCCCGGGCAGCTGACCGCAGCTCAGGGGGGGGACTGTGAGGGGAGGACGGATCCGTCTGCTTGATCGGTTCGATCAGTCGGATCAGCGGACGGATCGGACGGATCGGACCGATCAGTCGGATCAGTCCGCGAAAAAAGATGATCAGTCCGCGAAGAAAGAAGAATGGTCTGCGAAGAGAGAAGAATGGTCCGCTTAGGTGCCGTTCACAAATTACGTTTACACATTGCAGTGCAAACGTTCTTTCATGTCATACCTTGTCGCCGGCCAACATTTCCCTGGCCGCGAAGCGGCAAGCGCCCTGGAGGGGCGCTGTCATCGTAGCCCAGGGCAAGCGACGCCGAAGGCGGAGCGCCGCCCTGGGTACAGCGCCTATTGCGCTCGTGTTCCTCGGCCTCTTTGGCCCCAGTCGGCGCAGCTGACTGGGGCCAAAGAGGCAATGGAGCCTCACCTTTTTTTGTTTGCGATGTCGCACGCTTTCAGCGTGCCTGGGTATAGCTGTAGATGTAATTATCGAACGGCCCCTTGGCCGGCGAATCGCTTTGGCCTTATTCAGAGTCTTGGTACGGTAATGCCGCCATCGACCAGGATGACTTGTCCGGTGGAGTATGCCAGGTCGCCGCGGGCGAGCATGGCGACGGCGCGGCCGATGTCGTCTGGGAATCCCCAGCGGGCTTGCAGGCAGAGGCCTTCGCTGATGAGTTTGTCGTATTTGGCCTGGACGACGGCCGTCATGTCGGTCTTGATGACGCCGGGGCGGATTTCATAGACGCCGATACCGTATTCGCCGAGGCGGACGGCCCAGAGTTGGGTCGCCATACTGACGCCGGCTTTGGAGATGCAGTATTCGCCACGGCTGACGGAGGCGACAGTGGCGGAAATGGACGACACGTTAACGATGCAGGCGGGGAAATCTGGCTGCTGTTTTTTTGCCGCGATCATGATTTTAGCGACGGCCTGGGTGAGGAAGTAGGGTCCCTGCAGGTTGGTGCGCAGCACTTCTTCGAAGCTTTCCTCGCCGGCGTCGAGGATGTCGGCGCGGACGCGCGGGGCGATGCCGGCGTTGTTGACGAGGACGTTGACGGGTCCGAGCTGGGCGGTGATTTTGTCGAGTGCCGCCTGGCGGGCGACTGGGTCGGCGACGCTGCCCTGGCAGTAGATGACGCGGCCGCCGTGGGCGCGCAGTTCAGCGAGAGTGTTGGCGGCGTCTTCTTCGGGGCGGGTGCCAAGAATGGCCAGGTCCACGCCTTCCTTGGCCAGCGCGTGGCTGATGCCCAGGCCAATACCTCTGGCGCCGCCAGTTACAAATGCACATTTCGTCATAGGTCGTTCTTCCTTTGCAGGTGCGTTGGGTTGTTATTGAATAGCGCTGAGTGATAATCAGACCTTTGTCCGCGCTGCGATCCGGGCTGAGCGCCATGGTCCATTTGCGCCAGGACCTGCGGCAGCAGCTCGCCGATACTGTCGTGAAACACCATGTCGGCTTTATCGTCCATTGCTGTGGGCGTGCGGTTGACGATCAGCAGCGGGCAGCCATCTCGGCGAGCGTCGGGTAGTGACGCGGCCGGGTAGACCTGCAGGGAGGTGCCCAAGACCAGCACCAAGTCGGCGTCTGCCATGGCGTCAAGCGAAGCCGAGAAAGCAGCAGCCGGTAGTTGCTCGCCGAAAAACGTGATGTCGGGCTTGAAGACGCCGCCGCAGCGGTGGCGGAGAACCTCGCCCTTGCCGAGTTCATTGAGGAAACTTTTTGCCAGCGCCTGGCTGCCGCAGTCCTGGCAGCTTAGGGTGTCCATGGTGCCATGGACTTCGTGGACTACGCGCGATCCGGCTTTCTGATGCAGCCCGTCAATATTCTGCGTGGCGATGACCAGTTCTTTGCCGAAACGGTCGGCCAGCTGCGCCAACGCGACGTGGCCGGCATTGGGCTGGGCCTTGAGGATGGACAGGTAAAGAGGGCCGATGACTGAGTAGAAGAGCTCCGGCTTGCGCCGGAAGCGGGCGATGTCAAAAACTTGCTCGCTGGTGAGGGTATTGTACAAGCCTTTGCTTGACCGGTAATCCGGTATGCCACTTTCCGTGGACATGCCGGCGCCGCTGAGACAGGTTATGCGCCGGGCGCCGGCAAAGAGCGCCGCCAGTTTGTTGATGTCGTGTTCCGTTGCCATGGCCGTTCTCCAAAAGCGTGCCGGCGCTGGTGATTCTGGCGCGCGTGCTTGACGCAGCGTTCCCCGCCGGGGCAGGAATAAAGTAAGCCGCCGCCGGGCAATGTCTACGCCGCTAGCCCGATTTTGTCCCGCCGGAACCGGCACTCGGCGACGCCGGGCGGCGTCTGGTAATCGGTCACCCATTGATAATTGAACCATAGAGCTTCTGGCTGAGTCAGGCGTGCCCGTTTCCCTGGCCGCGAAGCGGCAGAAGCGCTGAAAGCGCGAAACATACCAGCCCAGGGCAAGCACGCTGGAAGCGTGCGCCGCCCTGGGTACAACGGCGACCATGTTCGTGTTCCTCGGCCCCTTTTGCCCCTGTCGGCGAAGCTGACAGGGGCAAAAGGGGCAATGGAACTCACTTGCTTACCTGGGATTGACATCGGCGGCAGGTTTGGCCGCCATTATCAATGGGTGACCGCTTACGGCGCCGGGTGAAAAAAGCGTCTGGTGGGGCAAAAGAAGTGCCAGTTGGTGGTATATTACGGCTCATTCCGTAGATACGAGCCGCGTCATAGACTCGTTGCAATCATCCATGGACGCATTTGGAGACACATCCCTTGAGCAAGAACACAGCAGGCAAGTCAGAGGCCTACAAGGCCGCGGGTGTAGATATTGATTTGGCGACCAAATTGCTGGGACAGGTCAAGGCCAAGATTTCTGCCACCCGGCGGCCGGAGGCACTGGCCCCCATCGGCGGTTTTGGCGGTCTGTTCAAGATTGACCTGACACGCTGGCGCAAGCCGGTGATGGTCACCAGCATTGACGGCGTCGGTACGAAGCTCATGGTCGCCGCGATGATGGATAAGCATCGCAGCGTCGGTCACGACATTGTCAACCACTGCATCAACGACATCGCCGTGCAGGGCGCTGAGCCCGTGTATTTTCTGGACTACATCGGCATTGGCAAGCTGCGTTCCCCCCTCTACGAAGAAGTGCTTGAGGGCATTGCCGACGCCTGTCTGGCACAGAATGTCACCCTCATCGGCGGCGAAACGGCAGAAATGCCCGGCATGTACGGCAACGACTACGACCTGGTCGGCTGCATCACGGGCATCGTCGACGAGGATGCAATCATCAGCGGCGAGAAGATCATGCCCGGGCATATTGCCATCGGCCTAAGCGCCGACAGCCTGCACACCAACGGCTTCTCGCTGGCTCGCAAGGCCCTCTTTGACCAGGGCGGCTACACGGTGCACAGTACGCCGGCTGAGCTCGAAGGCGAGTGCGTTGGCGATGTGCTGCTCAAGCCGCACCGCTGTTACTGGCCCGCGATCCGGGAGGCGATGGCCTCTGGCCTGCCGCTGGACGGCATCGCCCACATCACCGGCGGCGGCCTCTATGACAACGTGCCGCGGATTCTACCCGAGGGCGTCGGCGCGCATTTTGAGGCCTCGGCCATGCCCGTGCCGCCCATTTTCTCCCTGATCCAGCAGGCCGGCGGCATTGACAGCCATGAGATGTACCGCGTGTTCAACATGGGCGTCGGCATGGTGTGGTTTGTGCCGTCAGCGGCCATGGAAGACGCCATGGCCATCTGCCAACAAAATGGCTTTGTGGCGGCGGTTATCGGCGAAGCCGTCAGCGGCGACCGCCGCGTCAGTATCAACCTCTGAACGAGTAGGACATCGCCATCGTCGGCAGCTGACTTAGTTAAAGCGCTTGGCGACGACAGGCCCTGAACAATGCCTGAGTCCATCAGCCATGAATTACTGCGACTTCTCGCCGCGATGAAAGCCGGCGGCCGGCGGGTGGCCTGGCTCTCCGATGCCAACCGGAACCTATTGCGCAATCCGCGCGCCGCCATGCGCCCCCCTGCTGGGCCGCCGGACGCGACGATGTCCCGCACCGGCATGACTGCCGACAGCTCGGCGACGACGGCTATGCCGACCGCACGACTGGCGCCGGTCATGCCGGCCGCCGGGTTTACGCCGCCACCGCCGGCGGCCAACACGCCACCTGTGCCGGCGCCGCCAGCGGTGCCGGCGTCAGTGCGTTTTTCCCCTGCCAGTCAAGAGCCGCCGGCGGCGCCTCTGGCGCCTTTGGCGCCACTTGATCTAGCGGCGACGGACTGGACTGCGTTAGAGGGTCTTTGCGCAGCCTGTAAGCGCTGCGAATTATGCCGGACGCGTCATCACGTCGTCTTTGGCCAAGGTCAGCGCAATGCCCGCTTGATGTTCATTGGGGAAGGGCCTGGGCATGACGAAGACATGCAGGGCCTACCCTTTGTCGGCGCCGCCGGCCAGCTGCTGACGAAGATGATTGCGGCGATGGGGCTGGACCGTCTCAGCGAGGATCCGGCGCAGGGTGTGTACATCGCGAACATCGTCAAATGCCGGCCACCACACAATCGCAATCCCGAGCAGCGGGAAGCGGACGCCTGTCTGCCCTACCTGCGGCGCCAGATCGAGCTGGTCAAACCCGAGGCGATAGTGCTGCTGGGCGCCGTGCCGCTGCAGTATCTGCTAGGCATCACCGGCATTACCAAGACTCGGGGGCAGTGGCTCAACTATGGCGATATTCCCGTGATGCCGACCTTCCATCCCGCGCTGATCCTCCGCTTCAGCAATTCGCCCCAGCTGGAACGGGAGAACAAGCTCAAAGTGTGGGACGACCTGCAGAAGGTCATGGCGCTGCTGAAACTGCCCCTGCCGCCGCCAAGAAAGCAGTAGGGAGCAGCCATTGCTGCCAGGCGTCCAGCGGGATAGGGCGCCGGCGGGACAGGGCGCCGTGGCCGGCTCGTCCTCCCCCGAGTCGCTCGGTGTCGTGTGTAAGCGCTGAGCGCAGCGCCGGACGCTAAGGTGCCGTTCACAAATTACGTTTACACATTGCCGTGCAAACGCTCTTTCATGTCATACCTTGTCGCCGGCCAACATATCCCTGGCCGCGAAGCGGCAAGCGCCCTGGAGGGGCGCTGTCATCGTAGCCCAGGGCAAGCGACGCCGAAGGCGGAGCGCCACCCTGGGTACAGCGCTTATTGCGCTCGTGTTCCTCGGCCTCTTTGGCCCCAGTCGGCGCAGCTGACTGGGGCCAAAGAGGCAATGGAGCCTCACCTTTTTTTTTTGCGATGTCGCACGCTTTCAGCGTGCCTGGGTATAGCTGTAAATGTAATTATCGAACGGCCCCTAAGTAAGAGGTCGTCCGTAAAAAGAAGCGCCAAGCGATTTTCGCCTGCCGCAAGCGCGTTCTCAGCCTTTCTATAGCCATAAAATCGTCATGACTACCGCGTAAACGTAATCGCTCAGCCACTATAATGTTGACACGACAAGCCCCTGTTTGCTGTGGTGGGACGTGACGTGTCAAGCCAATGTGGCGCCCTTCAGGCGCAATTCCAAGTTGCTTTCACACCCCGGGTTGCGGCGCCCTCCGGGCGCCTCACCCGGGGCTATGCATGGTACGGCCCTCCGGGCCGAACTTGGCCGATCTGACATTGTATTGCCGCGAAGCGGCAGAAGCGCTGAAAGCGCTAAACATACCAGCCCAGGGCAAGCACGCTGAAAGCGTGCGCCGCCCTGGGGACGACGGCGACTATGTTCGTGTTCCTCGGCCCCTTTGGCCCCAGTCGGCGAAGCTGACTGGGGCCAAAGGGGCAATGGAACTCACTTGCTTACCAGGGGTTGACGTCGGCGGCATGCCTGGCATCCGATATCAATGGCTCCTATGAAACACGCTGCCGCAAAGGTCGGCGGAAATCAAGGTCGGATGGCTGGGCGGCGGCGGGCCGTGGGTTTCCTGCAAATTGTCCCAGCGAAGCGCCGGGGTGTACACTGACCGGCTACGCGTAAACAGTGAGAAAAGCCCAGCCCAAGCCCTAGTTACGGGCAGTGTACGCGGCCGTGCAGATCGCGTCCGGCGCGCAAGGCCGCTTCGGCGGCATCGCGGCGCAGACCGATAATGAGGATGCCACGGTCTATGCTGTGCTGGAAGATCAGCTCCATGTCGTTGTATTCCGGCTGGGACAGATTGATGGCGCCCAGGCCTTCCTGGCGGCAGAGCGAAGGAATGTAATGCTCGCCACGACCGCAGAAATGCTCGGCGCCGCCGCCGAATTCGCGTAGCAGCCGCTGGTTGTAGGGGAAGATGAAGTCGTCGAACAGGTCCGGTGATAGATTCATGGCCGAGTCGTCGCGCAGCATGATGCAGCCGGGCTGCATCATGCTCCAGTGGCATGAGGTCGGGCCGGCATAGGGGTAGAGCGCGAGCCACTCGCGCATGAAGGCCGCGTAGGTGTCGGTAATCAGCGCCAGGGCCTGATGGGCCAGCTCGGGGCTGTCCATGAGGTCCAGGAACATAGCTGAGCCGCGCAGCAACTCATAGACGTCCATCGGGCCTTGGAGGTCCGGATGATAGACATTGACGTAACGGCGAATACGCGGGTAGGGCGCGAAGAGCTCGCGATAGAACTCGCCCATGGCGAAGACTTTTTCGCCGAGGCCTCGGCGCAGGTCGGGGATGCCGCGGTCCAGGAGCCGCCGTAGCTTGTCGTCATCGGTGGCCAACGGCGTCGTGGTGGGCAGAGTGTTGTGACAGTCGTCCATGATGAAGAGCTCGGCACCAAAGAGAGTCGGCATGATGCCGGTACCGTAATTGGCGCGGACGGTCAGCATCGCGCCACTGCCCTGAGCGACCTGCGCGCTGCAGGTCGCAAGCTGTTGCAGCGCCATCAGGCTGTAGTCATCCAGCGCGGCATTCACGCGCGGTGACGGCCAACTCAGCGTGGCCGCTGCGGTCGCGCGCCGGCGGGGCGAAAAGATGTCGCCACGGAACTGGCCGGCGCAGAATGCCGACCAGTCATTGCTGAGGGCCGTTTCCACGGCGTCATCAAGGCGGGTTTCCAGGTCGTCGAGATAGGGGCGCAGGTCCATGGGGCTCCTTGCTGGGGGGCTGATGATCGGTCTGATCGTTTGTCTTTTGTCTTCTTCGCGGACGGATCGTCTGTCTTTTGTCTTTCTTCGCGGACGGATCCGACGGATCGGACGGATCCGATTTCTGATCGGTCGGATCGGTCTGATCGGTCTGATCGGTCTGATCGGTCTGATCGGTCTGATCGGTCTGATCGGTCAGCTTGTCAGTCTTTGCGGTCGAGGCTGCGGTAGTAGTCATTGAGCAGGGGGCGGTATTCGTCCGCGACCTTATCAAAATCGGTATCGATGACGGCGTTGCCGCCGGTTTGGCTGATGCTGGTGACGGGCATGGGCAGTGCGGCGCCGCCTTTGAGTTCGATCTGGCTGTCTTCCAGGCGGCGGAGGACGCGTCGGCGGAGGCCGCCGAGTTCCTGCATTTGTGGCGGGGCGCTTTCCAGGGCGCGGAGGTTACGGGCGGCTTCGCCGAGGCCGCCGCTGCCGATGTAGAGCAGCCTGGCAGTAGCGAAGAGCACTTCGGTTTCCTGACGCAGTTTATGCGGCATCATGCCGGGGCCGGTCTGGTGCAGATCGCGGCGCGGTGCGGCGCCGAACATGCCGATGCTTTCGGATTGCCCGCCGAGCTTGCCGCCACCGGTGGCGCGTGCGTCCATGGTGGAGTCTTCGTCCTCGGTGACCATGCCCTTCTGGAATTGGTCGTGGGTGCGGCGGGCGTGGGTTTCACGGCCCTCATAGCCCTTGACGTGGTTTTCCACCAGTTCGCCGGTGGCCTGGCCCTCGCGACCGGAGCCGCTGCGGCCAGTCATTTCGTTGTCGTTGGGGCGGGTGTTGCCGGATTTGCCCTTGGCGGCGAAGGACGGCATGGGGCCGTCCATCACGGCCCAGCCCATCTCGATGTCGGCGATGATGTTGTTGCCGGTAGTGTCCTGGCTCTGCATGTCGATGTCGTTCGCCTGCTCCAGAAGTTCGCCGACGATGTCTTCGAGCTCGTCGGGCAGGGGCACCAGCGGGATGTCCGGCATCTCGTCAGTATCAAAACTCTCCATGTTCCAGACGAAGTGGTCGGGCACGTCCGGTAGCCACATTTCGACGTCCTCAACGCGCTCTTTGGTGTTGCGGATGGCGTCTAAGAGCGCGTCTTCCTTCTGGACGGCAATTTCGATGGAGGGCATGTTTTCGCTGTCGAGGGCCTGCATGACGTCTTCGAAGACTTCGCGCATTTTGCTGTTGAGTTCATTGCAGACCGGCAATTCGGGAAACTGGTAGAGATCGTTGGCCAGTTTTTCGACGAGATCGGCCATCTCCTTCTGTTCCTTGTCCATCTTGGCGAGCTGTTCCTGGACTTCCTCGTCGAAAACGCCACGGGCTTTGAAGTCGCGAGTGACTTCGGCGATGCGGGCCTGCTTTTTCTCCATGCCGTCGAGTTCGGCGGCGACATTTTTGATGACGGCGCTGGCGTCGTCGACGATTTTGCGGGCGTTGTCGACGCGCCATTGATTGAGGATGTTGAGGGCCTTCATGAGTACGGCGATGGTATCTTTTTGGCTGATGATGGCGGCCTTGAGGTCTTTTTCGCTGAGTTCTTCGGCGGCCTGGAGGGCTTTTTCGTAGGCGTGGTCCTGGTTGATGACGTCGTGGGCGTTGCGCAACTGTACGGCGAAGTCGTCTTTGGAACGCATTTCGGCTTGTGCGAGGCATTGGTCGCTGAAGATCATGATGCCTTCGGCGATCTGATCCTGGTTGTGGCCGAGGGCTTTCACGGCGATGTCCTGGCCATCGCTGGCTGCTTGAGTGTCCTTGATGGTCTCTCGCTGCATCTTGATGATTTTCTGCAGGAGCGCGAAGATGTCCGCCTTGTCCTGATGGGCTTGTTCGCTGGTGACGCTGTCGGCCATGTTGGCCAGAGCGCTGATGATGGCCGTCTGCAGCTTCGTGCACTGCGGGAGCAGCTCAGCGCGTTCGGCGCTGCCGGCGCGATGCAGCGTCGCAAAGAGCTTGAGCACCTCGGCCATTTCGAGATTGACCAGGCCGCTGAGGATGTCGCCCAAGCCGCCCAGGCCATCGCGCTGATCCAGGAGGGCAATGCCCATGGTGCGTACTTCCTGCTGCTGATTTTCCACGGCGCCGATGCGCTGGGAGCTCAGATCGCGGCCGAGCGCCGCCAGTTCGGCCAGCTGACGGGTGTCCCGCAGGGCGTCCCGCTGGACTTTGAGCAGCGCGGCAATGCTGTTTTCAACCTGCTGGCGGATTTCATCGCGCTTTTCGCCACTATTTTCCGCGCTGGGTATAATCACGCGGATGATGGCTGAGTAGCCGCGGCGCCTGGCGGCGTCGGGTGCTTCGTCTTCAGCCCAGACTCGGAAGCGACAGAGGGCGCCGCCGCGCGTGTTGAGCGTGCTCGTGTCAATGACAAAGCGGCCGGGAAACACCTTGGCGGCCTGGTCTTCCACTTTTACCGTGGCGATGTTGTCCGGCGTGCCAGCCTCTTTGAGCTGCTCGATGCCGACGGCGCCGACACCGAAGTCGTCTTCAGCCTTGAAGATGACGGGCAGGCCCTTGCCCGGGCTGACGGTCAGCTGCGTCGGCGTATCCACGAGGGTGACCACCGGCGCCTTGTCAGGGACAATCGTGAAGGGCAGGGGCAGATCGGCTTCAATCTGGTCGCTGGATAGCATGCGGATGCGCAAGGTGCCACCGTGGCCGACCCGGCCAGTGAGCTTGAATTGGCTGCTATCGCCGGTCTCGCTGCTGGCGATGCTGTGCTCGCCCTGGAGGAGTTCGACTTTGGCCAGCTTCGCCGTCGCCTGGCCGGCAAAGACCATCGCGGCGCCGGCCGGAAGCGCAAAATCCTCGGCGTCATGACGGATGAGCATATTCTGCTGGCGCATATGCGCCGGCGGCGCCACGGCGCATTCCCAGCGCAACAGCCCGGGCGGGTTGCTGACGTCGACGTGATACCACTCGGAACGCGCGTCGCCAGCCAGGACGCGATAGCGGGTCTTGGCGAAGAGCGGCTTGCTTTTGACCGTGAAGACGCCGCCGTCCTGCGCCGCCAGCGCGATCTTTTCACTGCCGTCCTCACTTTCCCACTGCAGCTCGGCGGTTTCGGGTAGGACGCCGGCCAAGGCGACGCTGAGGTCCAGTTCGGCGCCGCGTTGCCAAGTGCCGCTGCCGGGCTTGACCTTGGCGATGATGGTGTCGGTGTGCGGTCTGATCCCCACAAAGGGCATGAGCACGCGTAGGGTGGCCGTGCCCATGCCGCGCGGGGAGCAGGTGAAGGCCAGCAGCCATAACGACACCAGCGCCGGCATGGCCCGCTTCAGGTAGCGCCCAGGCTTGGGCGAATAGAGCTCGCGGGGCAGGACCTGCTCAAGACGTACCGGCGATTCGGCTAGCACGGCCTCGATGAATTCCGGCGAGCAGTCGTCCCGACGGCTGAATTGCACGGCGTTGATCAGGCGGTTTTCAGTCTGGGGGCGGACTTTCTCCACCACGGTGGCCATCGCTTCGTGACTGAGGCGGCGGCGGGAAAAGCGCAGGAGCCAGGCCGCAGCGCCGCCGCCAGCGCCTAACAACAGGGCCAGAGTCAGCCAGCGCCACGCGGTCGCCAGCGGCCAGAAAAAGTCAATGAGGACCACTACGAGCAACGCCGTGGCCAGCGCGCAGGCCATGGCGGCGCCGGCGAGGCCCGTCAGCTGGCCTTGCCGCTGCCGCTGTAAGCTGTCCAGACAGGACAGCGTCTGCCGCAGGCGGAGGCCCTGGGGGGCTGAAGGATTGGCTGTTGCTGCTGGTTGGCTCATGGGTGCTGGATCCATGCGGGGCGGCGGTTGCGTGGCGGGGGCGGAAAGCAGTCGCCGAGGCAACCAGTAGTATACAACCGGAACGCCGGCGAAAAAAGGCCCGCGCGTGCGTAACCGCGCTTTCTTATGTAATTGGTCAGTGTACACCCCGGCAGGGAATTCACCGGGGACAATTTGCACGAAACCCACGGCCAACCGCCGCCCAGACATTACACATAGGTGGCTAACCAGGCAGCGGATTTCATAGGAGCAATGCTCTTCACATAGCATGCGGCAATCGCCGGCGATGAGTTGATTGGTAACCATGCACAAGATCATTCGCCGAGGTTTTGAGCACCGAAGGTGCGCCCTAAGATAGCCCAGGGCAAGCGCCCGCAGGGCGCGTCGCCCTGGGTAAGGTGCCCCATCCCAAAAGAGCCCTGAAGGGGCGGCCTAAAAGACCTGCGACGAAGGGTCACAGCGCAAAATTGCCGCAGCAATCAATGAGTTCCATTGCCTCTTTGGCTCCAGTCAGCTTCGCCGACTGAAGCCAAAGAGGCTGAGGAACACGGACCAATATGGCGCGCTACCCAGGGCGGCGCGCGCCTTCGGCGCCGCTTGCCCTGGGCTATCTTAGTCCGCGCTTTCAGCGCTTCTGCCGCTTCGCGGCGGAAATGCACGACGAGAAAAGGCTGCTTGGTTGAAACAACAAGTGCCGTGGATACCGTTAAATGAAGAGCATCGGTTTCATAGGAGTGATTGATAATTGAGCGGTAGAGCAACAGGCGGCCCTAGGCGCGCCCGTCTCGGCTTTCAGCCTGCGCCGTCGCCAGAGGCTAGCGGGAGTCCACTGGCGCGCCTGTCTCCCAGGCCGCGAAGCGGTAATAAAATGCCAGATCGGCCAAGTGCGGTCAGGTAATAATAATGGATGCCAGTCAGTCCCCGGCGTCCAAGCAGTCCACAACTGGTCCCCGGTGTCCAAGGCGTCCTTCCACATGGTCCAGAAAGTCCCCACGGTCCAATCCATGGGACCATGCCTCATGTGTCTGTGAGTCCTCGCCCCAGTGCGCGCAGTCGCCAAGTCGTCCCATGGTCCCAGTCGTCCTCTGAGACCGGCCAATATCAATCTCTCCTATGAAACACGCTGCCGCAAAGGTCGGCGGAAATCAAGGTCGGATGGCTGGACGGCGGCGGGCCGTGGGTTTCCTGCAAATTGTCCCAGCGAAGCGCCGGGGTGTACACTGACCGATTACATTTTGCGTAATCGGTCAGCCATTGATATTGGATGCACGACATGCCTCTGTCTGGCGCGTTGGGACGCGACGTGCCTCGCCAATGTGGCGCCCTCCGGGCGCAATTCTAACTTGCTATCATACCCCGGGTTGCGGCGCCCTCCGGGCGCCTCACCCGGGGCTATGCATGGTGCGGCCCTTCGGGCCGAACTTGGCCGATCTGCATTTTATTGCCGCGAAGCGGCAGAAGCGCTGAAAGCGCGAAACATACCAGCCCAGGGCAAGCACGCTGAAAGCGTGCGCCGCCCTGGGGGCAACAGCGACTATGTTCGTGTTCCTCGGCTCCTTTGGCCCCAGTCGGCGGAGCTGACTGGGGCCAAAGGGGCAATGGAACTCACTTGCTTACCTGGGGTTGACGTCGGCGCAGGTTGGGCATCCAGTATCAATGGCTGACCGATTACATTTTGCGGCTTTAGTTTGGGGGTTTTCACTTGGATTTGAGCGGCAGGCAATTATGCTATAGCGTTTTTCAAGACTGGCGTCGCTCCGGGTGCGGCGTCAGCGTTGTCGTCATCACTGCAAGCAAAGCCCAGGAGAGAGACTATGGCAGCCCTTGAGAAGGTCCGTTTTGGCATTTTTGGCGCAGGCAGCATCGCGCTTTTCCGGCATGCGTTGGAATTGTCCCAGAATCCCGCTGCGGAGATCGTGTTGGTATATGACCCCATCAAAGCGCGTGCCGAGTATCTAGTCAGCCGTTTTGGCGGCACCGTGGCAACAAGCGAAGAGGAGATTTTCGCGAGCAAGAAGATCGATGCGGTGGTCGTGGCGACGCCGAACAGCGAGCATGCGCGGCTGACCATTGCGGCCTTCGCGGCAGGCAAGCACGTCCTCTGCGAGAAGCCCATGGCGACCAATCTTGAAGACGCCGCAGCGATGATCGCCGCCGGCAAGAAGGCGGGCAAGAAGCTGATGATCGGCCACAACCAGTGCCTGATGGCGCCGCACCTCAAGGCGAAAAAGCTGTTGCAGGAAGGCATCATTGGCGACGTGCTGACCTTCCGGACCTCCTTCTGCCACGGCGGGCCCGAAGGCTGGTCGCAGGACAATGGGCCGCACACGTGGTTCTTCAAGAAAGAGAAAGCCTACGTGGGCAGCATGGGCGACCTTGGCGTGCACAAGGCCTATCTGATTCCTTGGCTGCTGGGCACGGACATCGCCGAAGCCGGCGCCTTCATCGCCACCATGCACAAGAAGAACGAGAAGGGCAAGCCCATCACGGTCGACGACAACGCCGTGTGCATTCTACGCATGGCCAACGGTATCATCGGTCAGCTGACCGCCAGCTGGACCTACTATGGCGGCGAAGACAACACCACGACCTTCATCGGCACCAAGGGCCGTATGGTCCTGGGCGCCAATCCAGACTACCAGGTCGAAGTTTTCCTGGGCAACGGCGAACGCGTCCTCTACAAAGTCGGCGCCGTCGCCACCAACACCGTACAGGTCAAAAGCGGCATTCCGGACTTGTTTGTGGACAGCATCCTCGACGATTTCGAGCCGCCCTTCGATGGGCTCAAGGGCTACAAGGCCCTCGCTGCGGTCGTCGCCTGCATGAACTGCGCCGAAACGGGCCAGATATCCAAGGTCAACAACGTGCCGGTGCCAGTGAAAGCCGCCGCCGCCGCCAAGGCCAAGGCCACGAAGAAAGCGAAAAAGGCCTGATAGCGGCCTTGCCGGCAGCGCTGCGTAACTCGGCACGCCGCCGGCTGGGGCGGCAAGTCGCCAGAGACGGAAGCAGGGGGCACCACGTCAGGATCGTGGTGCCCCGTTGTTGTCAGAGCAGAACATTTGAGTACAACACCAGGAGTGACCATGGCTTTTCTTGATGCACATTATCTCTTGCAGGGCAAGACGTCCGAGGCCATCTACGCGGACATCGCGGACTTGCCCATTATTGACGCACACAACCACTGCGACGTCAAGGCCCTCAGCGAGAACCGCTGCTTCAGCGATATCTGGGAAGCCGAAGGCGCGACCGACCACTATGTGTGGGAGTGCCTGCGCAAATGCGGCGTGCAGGAAGAATACCTCACGGGCAAAAACCGCAGCAATCAGGAGAAGTGGCTGGCCATGGCCGCGGCCTTTGACAAAGTCGCCGGCAATCCCACCTACGAGTGGATACACCTGGACCTCAAGCGCCGCCTCGGCATCGACGAACTGATCAGCGCCGAAAACGCCCAGCTCATCTGGGACAAGAGCAAGGCCGTGCTCAACCGGCCGGACATGGCCCAGCAGGAGCTGATCAAACAGATGAAGGTGGAGGCCATGTGCTCCACCGATGACCCGGTGGACACCCTCGAATACCACCTGGCCCTGCAGAAATCGCCGCTGGCGGGCGTGGTCCGCCCGACCTTCCGGCCGGACCGTGCCATGAATGTGTACAAGCCCGACTGGGCGGACTACCTCGCGCAGCTCGAACGCCGCTGGCAGACCCACTGCAATTCCATCGACGACCTCATCGCCGTGCTGCAAAAGGCGCATGACTTCTTCGCCACCCTGGGCTGCAAGGCCAGCGACCACGGCATGACGGTGCCCTACGGCTATCAAGTCAGCACCGCTGACGCCAACGAGATTTTCCTGCGCGCCCGTGACCGCAAGAAACTGAGCAAAAATGACGTCGTGGCCTTCATGTCTTACGTCTTCAATGAAGTGGCCGAGATGGACGCGAAGAAGGACTGGGTCTTCCAGATTCACATCGGCGCTGTCCGCGACACGCGCGACTCGCTGTTCAACAGCATCGGCGCCGATGTCGGCGGCGATATCTCCGACCACCTCACGGACTACGTGACGCCGTTGCTGCCTCTGCTCAACCGTTTTGACCACCGCCTGAAGATCGTGTTGTATAACATGAACCCGATCCACAACGCCACCCTGGCGCAGCTGACACGGGCTTTCGGCGAAAAGGTCAGCCTGGGCCTGGCCTGGTGGCTCAACGACTCCTATATCGGCATGAAAACCCAGCTGGACTACGTCGGCTCAGTGGACGTGCTCAGCAATCTGGCCGGTATGGTGTCAGATTCGCGCAAGATTCTTTCCTATGGCTCGCGTCATGAGGTGTTCCGGCGGACGTTGTCGCGCTCGCTGGCCGGCATGGTGGACCAGGGGCAGATGCCCTGTGAGGTCGCCAAACGCCTGGCCGTCAGCTTGGCTTACGAACGCCCCAAGGCGCTTTTCGGTTTCTAAACACATACCGCCACTGCCTGCGGCCTGGCCATCGGGCGAACAACTGATTCAGACTCATGGGCAAACGTATCTTACGACGTCAGGACTTCGGCTGGAAATTCCAGCTGTTGCGGATAGTCTCGCCGTTTTTGTTTGCGGCGGGCTTCTGCACCTACTGGCTGGAGTCGTCGAAGATCACGCTGCGGCGCTGGCCTCTTGACGGCCAGGAGTTGCCGGTGCCGATGACCGGGCCTTTGCGCATCTTGCACCTGACCGACCCGCATCTGAGCGGCAACGCAGCCGTGCGGCGCTTGGAAAACGCCATATCCCTGGGGCTGGCCCAGCAGCCGGACCTGGCCTTGTTTACCGGCGATTTTGAGTTTGATGATCGCGAAGACCTGAGCGCTGCCGTGCACGCGGCGCTCCTGCGCCTGGGCACGGCCGTGCCCACCTATGCCTGTCTGGGCAACCACGATTACGCCAGCGGCGAACACGGCAAAGCCGTGCGCAAACCACAGTCGCGCCTGGCTGATATCAGGGCCTGCCTGGCAAAATGCCAGATCCAGTTGCTGCAGAATCAGCGGCAGGAAATCGTGATTCGTGGCCAGCGTCTGGCGATAGTTGGCCTGGGCGACTGGTGGTGGGGCGACATGAAGGGCAAGAAATGCCTGAAGATGGCCGGCAGCGAGGACCTGCCGGTGCTGCTCATGTCGCACAATCCCGACACCCACGTGTTTCTGCAGCCGTTCGCCTGGAATGTGATGTTCAGCGGCCACGCTCACGCCGGCCAGTTCCGCCTGCCTTTCACCCAGCGCTATCCCTTTGCGCCGTTACGCGACCGCAGTCTGGCGAGGCCGGGCCTGCATGCCCTCAAAGGCGGCCGCGTCCTCTGCGAAAGCGCCGGCGTCGGCGCTTACCTCGGCGTACGCCTCAACAGCCCGGCCGACGTGACCGTGCTGGATATCGGCGAAGGCGTTAGCGCAAACGCACCAGAAGGCCCCGCACCAGCGGCGCCCCCGCAGTGATCTTGTTGACTTGCATCCTCATTACGAAACGCCACCAAGAAAAACGAAAGGTCGTGTCATGTCGGAAAAAACGGTTGTTGGCTTTGGTGAAGTGATGTTGCGTCTCTGCCCGCCCGGCAAGCAGCGTTTTGGTCAGGCCCTGCCGGGCTCTTTGGATGCGACATTTGGCGGTGGCGAGGCCAATGTCTGCGTGTCGCTGGCGACGCTGGGCATGTCCGCCCGCTATCTGACGGCCCTGCCGGACAATCCGATTGCCCAGGCGTTCATTAGCCAGCTGCGTGGTATCGGCGTGGACACCAGCCGCGTCCTGCTCAAGAAGAGCGGTCGCATGGGCGTTTATTACGCCGAGCACGGCGCCGCCCAGCGCGGCTCCAATGTCATCTACGACCGCGAGGGGTCGGTGATCTCGCAGTGCGGTCCGGAAGACTATGATTTTGCGGCGATGCTCTCCGGCGCATCCCATCTGCACGTGACGGGCATCACCCCGGCGCTGAGCGAAAAGGCCTTCCTGGCCACGCTGGAAATCGTCCGCGCCGCCCAGAAACTGGGCCTGAGCATCTCCTGCGACCTCAACTACCGCAAGAAACTCTGGAAGTGGCGTGCGGGCACCAAGCAGCAGGAGCTAGCCGGCGAGTGCATGGGCCAGATCGTTCCCGAGGCGGATATCATCATCGGCAATGAAGAGGACGCAGCAGACGTCTTCGGGCTCAAGGCCGACGGCAGCGCGATCGAATCCGGCACCCTGTCCACGGCGGGCTATGTCCAGGTCGCGCAGAAGCTGGCGGCGCGTTTTCCGCGGGCGAAGTACATTGGCATCACCCTGCGGGAGAGCTTTTCGGCCGACCACAACAACTGGGGCGCCATGCTCTACGACTGCGAGGCGAAGAAGGCGTACTTCGCACCGCTGGACGGCAGCGGCCAGTACCACCCCTACGAAATCAAGAACATCATCGACCGCTTCGGCGGCGGCGACTCTTTCTGCGCCGGCCTGATTTATGCGTTGCATCACGACGATTTCAAGGCGCCGCAGACCGCGTTGTCCTTTGCCGTAGCCGCCAGCTGCCTGAAGCATTCCATACCCGGCGACTACAATTACTCCTCCCTCGGCGAAGTAGTCGCGCTTATGGGCGGCAATGCGTCGGGCCGGGTTATGCGCTAAGAAAGTACCAAGAAGGAAACCGAGACAATGACACTGCTTGACAGCTATATGGCTGAATGTCCCCTGATTGCCATCCTGCGCGGTATCAAGCCGGAGGAGATGCTGGCCGTCTGCGACGTGCTGGCTGACGAGGGCATCCGCCTGATTGAAGTGCCGCTGAATTCGCCCGATGCGCTCCGCAGCATCGGCATCGCCGCCGCCCATTATCACAGTGGCGGCCGGCTGCTGATCGGCGCCGGCACGGTGCTGACGGCGGCCGATGTCGAGCAGGTCGCCCAGGCCGGCGGCAAGTACATCATCTCGCCGAACAGCGACGCCGCGGTGATTCGCCGGACGGTGGAGCTCGGCCTGGTGTCCATCCCGGGCTTTCTGACGCCGACGGAGGGCTTCGCTGCCGTGGCCGCTGGCGCTCATTTCCTCAAACTCTTTCCGGCGGGCCCTTTCGGCGTGGGCTACATCAAGGACATCAAGGCGGTGCTGAAGGCGCCCATACTGGCCGTCGGCGGCGTCAACAACGACAATATTGGTACTTTCCTGACCCAATGCGCCGGCGTGGGCATCGGGTCGAGTCTCTACAAGCCCGGCAAGAGCCTGGAGCAAATACGGCAGGACGCGCGGGCGTTACTAGCAGCATTGAAGGCGTCCCGTAACGCCGGGTGAGGGCGCCGCCGCTGTTGCCACTGTTGCCACTGTTAGCCGATGATCGATACAGACTAAGCGAGGAGTAATCACGATGATGCAAAAGCTGCTGATGTCCATGGCCGGCATGTTCCTGGCCGCCACCTGCGCCCAAGCCCAGTTGTGGCCAAAAGACCCGGCCAATACCGCGCCATGGCGTCTTGACGCTGACAGCCAGTGGCTGCAGGAGGACGGCGCGATGGTGTTGAAAGTGGCCGTGCCACCGGAACGCGCCGCCGGCATGCACGGCGCCAGCATGGGCGTTGATCTCACGCCTTACCATGGCAAACAGATTGAAATCAGCTGCATCACTCGGCATGAGAAGCTCAGCAAGCCCAGCAAGGGCTACCTGGGCTTCAAATTCATGCTGAGCTTCGTCAGCAAAGGCACTCGCCAGTATCCCGGCGGTGGTGGCGGCATATCCCTGCCGGCGAACAGCGACTGGCGCCAGGTGGCCTTCATTGCCAATGTCCCCGACGATGCCAGCGAGGGCCTCTTCAATGTCGGCCTGCAGGAAGGCAGTGGCACGGCTTGGTTTAAAGACCTCAGCATCCGTGAAGTCAATATCTACCCGACCGTCGCGGAACTCCCCGAGGGTTTCCGCTGCGAATACGACGAGGCAGTCACCAAGCTGCCCATTCTGCGTGGCTGCATGAGCCCCGGACTCTCCGAAGGCGCCAAGGCCGAGGACCTCGAAGAACTGGCCCGTTGGGGTGCCAACGTCATCCGTTGGCAGTTGAATGCGCCCAAGGAAGTCCGCAGGGACAAGGAGCAGTACCGTGCCGTCTTCCGTCAGCACATGAAGAACCTCGACGAGCATATTCCGCTGCTTACGCGCCTGGGCCTGAATGTGATCGTTGATATGCACTGCCCACCGGGCGGCCGCTACCGCGATGGCATCGCCGGCACGGCCGGCGTTCTCGCCGGCAATGTCGCCGTCAACGAAAGCAACTGCGTCATCTTCTTCGAAAAAGACTACCTGGACCTTTTTGTGGAGGTCTGGCGGGAGATTGCGCAGCATTATCGCGGCGTGGGCATCGTCGTGGCTTACGATCTGATCAACGAGCCCACACAGTACAACGAAGTGCCTTATGACTACTTGACCTGCCAGTACCTGGCGGCGCAGGCTATCCGGGAAATTGACCCTGTCAAACCGATCATCATCGCCGCTAACGAGTGGAGCAACGCCAAGGCCTTCGGCTACCTCCAGCCGCTGCCGCTGAAAAATCTCCTCTACCAGGGCCATCTGTACGATCCCGGCGAATACACCCACCAGGGCGTCGGCCCCGGCAATATGGAAAAAGTGCTCCGCGGCGAACTCAAGACCTACCCCGGCCTTTTCGGTGGCATCGAATTCAACAAAGATACCCTGCGCAAAGTCCTCCAGCCCATTCGCGACTTCCAGCTCAAGTACGGGGCCAGAATCTACATGGGCGAATTCTCCGCAATCCGTTTCGCCCCGGGCGCCGCGCAGTATCTCGAGGACGTCATCTCACTCTTCGAAGAATATGGCTGGGACTGGAGCTACCACGCCTTCCGCGAATGGTACAACTGGAGCGTCGAATACGACGAAAATCCACATAACAACCAGCCCGCTACCACGGACACTGAACGCAAGAAAATCCTCCTGAAATACTTCTCGCGGAACCAAAAACGCCCGTGAGGGAGTCGGGGCGGCCCTGTGTGTCCGCCAGCATTTTTAGTCGGGGCGGCCCTGCGTGTCCGCCCTATTCATATTCTGCCAGTTACTGGCAGTCGTAATTACGGGGCAATGTGCGAAATCTTGTGATAGAAAGAGAGACTTGACACAGTAGTTCCGAACCCTTTGTCTACGCCGTGGGCGCTATCCCTGGGCTGGTATGCGTCGCGCGCCCGTCTCCCGGCCGTGGTGCGGGCGTCCCGCCCGCACCGTCGCCTGGGATCATGACCTTACCCGACCTCCAAACAGCCACACGCAAACGTGTCCGCCGCAGCAATCAATGAGTTCCATTGCCTCTTTGGCCCCAGTCAGCTGCGCCGACTGGGGCCAAAGGGGCCGAGGAACACGAGCGTAGAGGGCGCGCCACCCAGGGCGGCGCGCGCCTTCGGCGCCGCTTGCCCTGGGCTGGTATGCGGCGCGCTTTCAGCGCTTCTGCCGCTTCGCGGCGGAAATGCACGACGAGAAAAGGCTGCCTGGTTGAACAAGTGCCATGGATACCGTTAAATGAAGAGCATCGGTTTCATAGGAGTAACCACCCCGGTGTTTTCCCCACCGGGGTGGTTACTCCTATGAAACACGCTGCCGCAAAGGTCAGCGGAAATCAAGGTCGGATGGCTGGGCGGCGACTGGCCGTGGGTTTCCTGCAAACTGTCCCCGGTGAATTTCCTGCCGGGGTGGTTACTGACCGATTCCCAAGTAATTGCTACGATTGCATGCATTGAGCTTGCACAGCCTGACCCGAGCAGATAGAGTAAGGCAGTTCGGTGAACTTTTTCCCGGCTACCGAGGAGTGCGTCATAATAACCCCAGGAGGAAACCATGGAAGCAGTACGTGAATTCATTGATCCGTTCTTGAACACAATTGGCGAGTATCTGCCCAACGCGTTTGGTGCACTGATTGTGCTTGTCGTGGGCTGGTTGTTGATTGAGCTGCTCACCAAGGGACTCAACGCGCTCCTGGGTAAAGCCAAGCTGGACGAAAAACTCTGCTGCGGCAAAGAGGAGTGCAAATGCCAGGCCGGCAAGGGCCTTTCCAGCGTCCTGGTCACGGTGTTTCGTTACCTGCTGCTACTCTGCCTCCTGCTGCTGGTTCTGGACATCCTCGGTGTCAAGGGCGTGCTGGACCCGGTCCTGAACATGTTCAATCAGTTCATGGCGGCGATTCCCAACATCATCGCCGCGCTGCTCATTGCCATCATCGGCTATATCATTGCCAAGACGGCGTCCAGCGTGGTAGCGACGGTTTTGGGTTCGTTGGACAAGTACAAGGCCAAGCTGGGCCTGGCCGAGGGCTTCAGTCTGGCGCGCTTTGTTGGTCAGATTGTTTTCATCTTCGTCTTTGTGCCGGTGCTGATTGCGGCCTTGGACGTGCTCAAGATCGAAGCCCTATCGAAGCCGGCGACTGACATGCTGCAGTCGCTGATGCTGGCGGTGCCGAAGATTCTCAGTGCGGCGATTATCTTGGCCGTGGCGTTCTTCGTCGGTCGTTTTGTGACGACCGTGGTGAGCGACCTGCTCAAGAATCTCGGTGTTGACGCCATTCCTGGCAAGCTCGGTTTGGAATCGAGTTTCAGTGGCAAGTTCACGCTGTCGAAAGTCATTGGCGGCGTCGTGATGTTTTTCATCATGCTCGCGGCACTGGTATCGGCGGTTGAGAAGCTTGAGATGGCGAAACTTTCCGAGCTGCTTGGGCAGCTGACCCTGTTTGCGGGTGACATCGCCCTCGGCCTGGTGATTCTGGTCATCGGCGGCCTGCTGGCCAAAGCCGCGCATGGTGCCATGCGTGCTACGGGCACCAGTCCCTTCATGGCCGGCCTGGCGCGTGTGGCCATCATTGGCTTGGTCGTGGCCATGGGCCTGCGTTCCATGGGCATTGCCGACGACATCGTCCGCATGGCCTTTGGTCTGACCCTCGGCGGCGTTGCTGTCGCTTTCGCCCTGTCCTTCGGCCTCGGTGGCCGCGAAGCCGCTGGCAAACAGCTGGAAGACTGGTTCAGCAAAATCCGCGGGAAATAAGCGATCAGGTGCGGCTTGCGTCGGCGCAGCCAGCCGGTAGCAGTTTGACACGCAAGCGGTCGAAAAAATCACATGTGTGTACGGCGGTTCCCGCGTTATAGTGCGGGACCGCCGTTTATTTTGGCGACAATGGCCCGGCAACGCGGCTAATCGTGAAAAACACGCCGTGGTCTTGAGTTCAGCGTAGTGAAAAAATACCACAAAGAGGAGTTTTCGCCATGTCCCTGTATCGTATTGCTTCCAGGCGTGTTGCTGCGTTGTGCAGCGGCGTTGTTGTTGCCGCTGCCATGACCGGCTGTATCTGCTGTAAAACAATGCTGTCTGAAACTGACAACGGAGGAACGGAAAAAATGGTTGCGCAGAATGTCTTCGATGTCTCTCTGGCGGATTTTCCCCGGCTGGAGGGCGAAGTGTCCGACAATGGCCGCTTCAATCGTGCCGTGGCGGCCGGCGCCAACGGCGTGCTTTTTGTGCCTGCTGGCGTGTATGAGCTCAACGAGACGCTGAAGATCACCAATCTGTGTTCGCTGCTCATGCACAAATCCGCCGTCCTTCGCGCCGTAGCCGAGATGGACTACGTCATGGTGTACGACGCCAAGAATCACTGGACGAAGGGCAATGCGACCGATTTCAATCTCTTCATCAGTGGCGGTGACCTGGATGGCAATGGCCTGGCTAGCTGCTTGATGCTGACCGAATTCCACCATTTCACGCTGCGGGACATCACGTTGCGCAATGGCCGCAAGTACGGCCTGCGCGTGCAGGACTACGGCGGCAGCTACGAGCTGGTCGCCAATAACGTCTATGGTCGCTGCTATCTGCCGGGCCTGGCGGGCAATGTCGGTATCAGTCTTAATGGCGGCGACAGCCATTACACTGACTGCATTATGGTCGATTACACTATCGGCATGGAAATTACCCGGGGTGGCTCTAACCGCTTGACCCGCTGTCATGTGTGGGGTGGACCACTCCCGCCGCGCCAGGAAGGCGAAGACCGCGAAATGCTGGTCGATTCCATCAATTACAAGATCGCTGGCAGCGACACGGTGCTGCGCGACTGCTACGCCGACACCGGCAAGACCGGCTTCCTTATCGAGGGCAATGCCCGGCTGCTGGGCTGCGCCTACTACAATAACTACAACTTCAAGCTCGACGACATTACCGTCATTCGCCACCGTAAGGGCAAGCTGCTAGTGTCTGATGGCTACTTTACCAAGACGTCGCCAAAGGCGACGGTTTACGACGGTATCGGCGGCGCCATCTGGCGCGATAATATCTACAACGGCTTCAACGAGGCCGACCTGCCCAAATAATCACGACGACACGTCGCTCTACGGCAAGCCGCGGGGCACGGTACGGCACGGTGCGGCAGGCCGTCCGGCACTCCGGGGCAATGCTGCTATTCGGTAGCCCCACGGCAAGTTGCTGGGCACGGCAAGCCGCGGGGCACGGTACGGCGCGGTGCGGCAGGCCGTCCGGCACTCCGGGGCAATGCTGCTATTCGGTAGCCCCACGGCATGCCGTGGGGCGAAAAAAAGCGCCGGCGGGCATGAGTGGTGCCCGCCGGCGCTGCTGTATTTATGGCGTTTAGCTATTTACCGCGTTTAATCGGCGGTGCCGGTGTAGGTGGGGCTCCAGAAACGGCTGCTGCTGTTGCTGTAGGAGGGTATGGAAATTTGTTTGACGGCGCCGACATGGCCATCAGCGAAGGTGACGTTCAAGCTGCCGTTATGGCGGCCATATATGCGCATGCTGGTAGTCGGTGCGCTGGTCTTGGTGTAGCTGTCGACGTAGTAGGTAGGGGTTGAACCTAAGTCGTCAGTGCTCTCCAGGATTAATGCGGTGGTGCTGGGGCTAACGTAAGCCGAGTCGGCGATATTCAAGCAGCCGGCATTGAAGGTGTAATGGCCCTGCCATTTGTCGTTGGGCGCGCCCTTGTAGGCGTTTTTGGTCGCCGACGGGCAGTTGAAGCTCTTGATGTCGCCAACATTGGCGTATATCTGTTCGCGCCAAGTCACGACGTTGGGGTCCATGTAGTTTGCCGCGGCCATGCTGCGCTGCACGCCGTCGGGCCAAACGATGGTGGCGACCCAGTAGACGCGGTGGGTCATGCCGCTGGGATAGTCGTCAAAATACATGCGGCAGCCCAAGCCGATCTGTTTCAGATTCGAGGTGCAGGAGATCGCGCGGGCCTTCTCGCGGGCTTTGCTCAAAGCCGGCAGCAGCATTGCCGCCAAGATGGCGATAATCGCAATCACGACCAGCAGTTCGATGAGGGTGAAATGACGTCCGCGGAGCTTGTTCATCGGGAGTTTCCTTTCTGATAGCATGGGCCGTTCGGTGGTACGGTTGGTGTGAAAAGTCATGTTGGGAAGGCTGACATGACAAACGCGCTTATGCAAGTAAAATTGTGCTGGGCAAAGTATACAAAAAATCGTCGAAGACCACAAGAGAAATCGTGAGCAGAGCATAAAAAAGCCCCGGCACGGCGGCGGCGGGGCTGGATAGATCACGAGGCGTCTCGAAATGGGGATTATTTTTCTGCGTCGAGGACGGTGAGTTTGACATTGCGGAACATGTGGGTGTTGTCGCTCACGCGCAGGGCTTTGCCACTGTCGCTGCGGACGCCTTTGACGACGACTTCCTTGGTGATTACGTAGGGGAATTTTTCCACGTAGTCGCTGCTGGTATTTTTGGGATTGAAGTTACCGAAGATGGCTGGTCCGGCGTAGTTTTCGGGTGCATTGCCGTCTTTGATATGCAGGCCGTCGATGACGACGCGTTCGGGCATGTAGCAGGTATAACCAAAGTCGTGCATGCCGGAGTAGGCGCCGCCGAAGATGGTCGCGGCGGCTTTGGCGCCGCCAGCGGGTATGAAGACGCAGTTGCGGATGATGAATTCGCCCTGCCAGGTGCTGCCGTAGTCTGAACGCAGACTGATGAAAGTCCAGCCATTGATGGTGCTGTTTTCGATGGTGAAGGTGCCGCAGCCGATGGCGTTGACGCCGGCGTGGCCCATGGTGGAGTTGCGGATGGTGGCGTTGGCCACGCCCATGTGCGCGTCGAAGCGCGAGAAGGTGCAGCCGTCGTAGGTGAGATTTTTGCAGTAGTTGGAGCCGAGGATGCCCCAGTAGCGCCGGTCGTTGATGTCGTTGGTCTGCGAACAGTTGATGAAGGACACGTTGAGCGCGCGGTTGGCGCTGATGTCGTAGGTGCCCATGCTGACCGGCTTGCCGGCCGAGCCGATGGTCCGGTAGGTCTTGTGGCCGGTCAGGACGGTGTCGCGTACGATCACATTGGCGCAGTTGCCGATGTTCAGAAAGCCGCCGTAGGGGGCGCCGTGCTCCCCCTCGCCAGTGATGTCGTGCCGGAGCTTCTCGATCAGCACATTGGAGCGGCGGACGGCAATGCCGCGCCCGTAATAGGTGTATTTGGACTCCGCCTGGTTGGCGATAGTGGTGAAATGGCCGCCGCGGACCGTGAGCTGATCGTTGTCCAGCGGCAGGGCGGAGATGGACGTGATCTCGTCAAAATCCCAGATGATGGGTGTGTTGGGATCGACATTGCCGTCCTTGTCCACCAGGAAGATGTCCGTCTGGGCCGAGCCGTTATTCTGGTTCAGGCCGTAGCGGATGTAGCGCTTGACCTTGGCGTTGTTGGCGACAACAAGGCAGTCGCCGGGCAGGCTGATGCCGATGTTGGCCTGGTTGCGTTTGAGGCTGCTGACGCCCTCGGGCGTGAAGGCCTTGAGTTGCGAGTTGATCTGAAAGACGTTGGCGCCGCGATCTTTGACCTCGACTTTGCTGTCGTCGATGATGAATTTGGCGGTACCGAAGTCGGTGTCGGTTTCGATGGTAATGGTGCGTTTGCTGCTGCCGATGTAGAAAGCCATGCCGTCATCGGCCTTGACCGGTAGGCCGTGCTCATTGGCGTATTTGTGTGCAGCGGCAATGGCGGCGCCATCGTCGCTGGTGCCGTCGCCTTTGGCGCCGAAATCGCTGTAGCTGACAACGCCGTTGACTTTGAGGACGATGGCTTTCGGGGCGGTCATGGGCTTTTCTCCCGGTTTCTGGTCATGGGTTGCGGGTATGGGCTGACTGTAGGCCGTGCCGGCCAAAGCCAGGCCGAGCGTCAAGGCAAGGACGGGCCGGTGTGGACGGAATAGGGCAGATGCGAGGACGGATGTGGACATGGGATTCTCCGGGTAAGAGCTGTGCAGGGGATTATGCGGCCAATAGCTGAAAACACTACGAATGACCGCCCGCCATTATTGGCCTGGGAGGACGCGTGGTGGAGCGGCAAGGTGCACCCAAGGGCACCAAGGCGTGAAGGGTTACGGTGGTTTTGAGATGCCCTTTCAGGGCATTCTCGTGAGGGGACAATCCTTCCCCCGGGCTTCGCCCGGGGCTACGGTGATGGCGCCCTTCCAGGGCGCCCGAGCCGCCAACAGAGCCCGCCCTTCCATTGGTGCCCGAGCCGCCAACAGAGCCCGCCCTTCCATTGGTGCCCGAGCCGCCAACAGAGCCCGCCCTTCATGGTGCCCGAGCCGCCAACAGAGCGGCGCCCTTCATGGCGCCCGAGCCGCCAACAGAGCGGCGCCCTCACGATCGGGTGACAGGCGCGTTACAGTTGGCTCGCCAGGCCGGCGAGGCTCCGTTTGCTGGCATCGTCTGTCGGGGCAGTCTACAAGCCCGCCCTCACGACCGCCCTTACGACTGAGGAACGAATCAGTCCACCGGGTCCACCGGGGCCACCGGGTCCACCGGGTCCACTGGGGCTTATTCTTCGGGGTGGAGGTCGTATTGCACCACATCGCCGGGGCGGGTAGAAACGCCCGGCCAGAGTTTTCGGCCGGGATAGATGGCGGTGTGGATGCCGGTGTGGACATCGGCGCCGATGATGGCGCCGAATTTGCGTCGGCCGGTGTCAAGCAGCTTACCGCAGACCATTGAGCGGTGGTTTTTGCCGTCATGGCGGAAGTTCGCCGTGATGGTGCCGGCGCCGAAATTAGTGCGGGGGCCGACGACGCTGTCGCCGATGTAGCTGAGATGGCCGGCGGCGACTTTTTCCATCAGCATGCTGTTCTTGATTTCCACGGCCTGGCCGACGTGGCAGTTGTCGCCGATGTAGGTGGTGCCGCGGATATAGCAGTTTGGGCCAATCTTGGCGTTTTTGCCGACGACGACCTTGCCCTCGATGTAGACGCCGGGGAGGATAACGGAGCCTTCGCCGAGCTCAAGCACGCCGTCGATGGTGACGCGCTCGCGGACGGTGCCGAGGATGTGGTCACTGCTGAGGGCGCCGACGACGATTTCGCAGAGCCGCAGAAAGTCCCAGGGGTAGCGGATGAGCAGCTCGTCGTCATCGCCGACGAGCGCATTGCTGTCGCCGTCGGGTTCCTTGCCGTCGCGGCTGCCCCAGGCGAGGACTTGGCCGTCGGCGGCACAGAGCCGGAAGGGCGTGACGCAGCCGGCAAGCTGGCGGAGCAGCGCGTCCGAAGGCCAGAGCGATGGGTGGATGCTGAGGTGCAGAGGCGTTTTCTGGCTGACGGCGGCCTGCTGGAAACGCTGTTCCAGCCGTTCTTTGATGCTGATGCCCGCCACCGGGAGGTCCTGCAGCGCGAAACTGCAGGACAAGGGCAGGAGTTCGCTGGGCTTGCCGCCGTCGCGGATCTCTAGTTTCATGAGCAGAGCTCCCGTTCAATGACGTTGCAGAGATGGCTGGTCCACTGCTCAACCATGGCGCCGGTTTCGGCTTCCACCAGGACGCGGATCTTGTTTTCGGTGCCGGAGTAGCGCACGACGGTGCGGCCGCGCTCGCCGAGGGCGTCCTCGCAGTCGCGAATGGCGTCGCGCAGGGCCGGGACATTCTCAATTGGCTTCTTTTCGTTGACCTTGATGCTCTTGAGCTGCTGGGGATATTCCAGCATGAAGTCGGCCAGTTCGCGCAGGCTCTTGCCGGCAACGATCATCTGCTTGAGCACATGCAGCGCGGTGATGATGCCGTCGCCAGTAGTCACATAGTCCATGAAAATGATATGGCCGGACTGCTCGCCGCCGAGGTTGTAGCCGTTTTCGCGCATGCATTCGATGACATAGCGGTCACCGACGGCGGTGGTGACGGTGCGGATGCCACGGTCAGCCATGGCTTTGTGCAGGCCCAGGTTGCTCATGCTGGTGACAACCAGCGTGTCATTGGCCAGGCGCCTGCGGCTGAACATGTCAATGGCGCAGAGACCGAGGATGCGATCGCCGTTGACCACATTGCCGCTGGCGTCGAGAAAGATGATGCGGTCGGCATCGCCGTCGAGGGTGATGCCGACATCGGCGCCGTGCTGGCGGACAATCTCAGCGATGCTCTCGGGATGCATGGCGCCGCAGTTCTGGTTGATGTTGGTGCCGTCGGGGGTCACGGCGTAGCTAAGCACTTCTGCGCCCAGTTCCCTGAAGATGAGCGGTGCCAGCGAATAGGCGGCGCCATTGGCGCAGTCCAGCACGACTTTCAGACCACGCAGGCTCTGGTTCTTGACCGATGCCTTGGCAAATTCGATGTAGCGGCCGCGAGCGTCGTCAATGCGGAAGGCCTTGCCGATGGGGTCGGGCGTGGCATGCGCCGGCGAAGGCGCGTTCGTGTTGATAAAATCCTCAATCTGCTCTTCAATGCTGTCGGGGAGCTTGAAGCCGTCGGCGCTGAAGATTTTGATGCCGTTGTCCTCAGCGGGATTGTGGGAAGCCGTGATCATGATGCCGCAGGAGGCATTGAAGGATTTGGTCAGGTGGGCGACGGCCGGCGTGGGCATGGGGCCGACGCCGATGGCGTCCATGCCTTTGCTGAGCAGCCCGCTGGTGAGCGCGGCTTCAAGCATATAGCCCGACAGACGCGTATCCTTGCCGATGACGGCCTTGCGCTCGCCGTGGCCGGAGGCGCCGAAGACGTGCGCGATGGCTTTGCCGAGGGTCAAGGCGATTTCAGGAGTGATGGGATAACAGTTGGCCTTGCCACGAATGCCGTCGGTGCCGAATAATTTGCCCATATAATGGTGCTCCTCCTAATTGTCGGCGCACGAGACGCCAAGTGCTATTATTGCGATTGCGCTGATGAAATCGGGCACGGTGTCGCCAGCAGCGGAAGCCAGGTGGCAGCGAGGTCTCGCTTGCGTGTTGGCAGCTCCAGTGTGGGTGATGGATTAAAATACTAACCATATGGCAAAAAACAACCAATGGTATAGCAAAAAACAACCTGATGTGAAAAGATAATTGCACTTTTCGCAATGGAAATGCAATTCGGTTGTTGTTGCCGGCGTCACCTGCGGCTGCCATGTCGCCGACGGCTCAGGGGGCGGTGGCGGTGTTTTCATCCAGGCCGTAGATCATGACGGGCTCGCCGGAGATGGCGATGGTGATGGCGCCATTGACGGCGCTGACGCGGCGGCTGCGGCCGATGACGTCAATGACGGTGGCGTTGTCGCCGGCGCAGGGCAGGGTGACCGTGGTGCTTTTTGTCCAGTGCGGCACCCATGCTTCGCGGTGATGCAGCGCGTCATCGCGCTGGCTTTGGACATAGCCCTCGCTGCGGTCCCAGAGAATGGCGAGAGGGCCGCGTGGCGTGGCGAAGCGAACGACGTGGAGGTTGCTGTCGGGCGCTGCGGGGGGATTGACGCTTTCGTCGTCGCCACCGGGGCGGTGATAGCTGCTGAACTCGGCCTGGTCGAGGGCCTCGGCGATGGCGGCGTAGGCCAGGGCGGCGGCCTTCAGCGAGCCGTCGCGGCGGACGAGGCCATAGCTGTATTCGGAGTCGTTTTCGCGGACGCCACCGATATCGAAGTGGGTGCCGTCATTGAACTGGTAGAAGAAGGTCTGGCGGGCGCCGGCGGCCATGGCCAGGGCGTAGCTGATGACGGTGTTTTCGGCGGCGGCGCGGCAAGAGTCCTTCCACCAGTTGTTGGCGTGGGTGCAGGCGTAGACCTCGGTTAGGTAGAGCGGCAGGGGCGCGCCCGGCGGGCAGAGCTCGCGGATGGCGTCTTGAAAGACGCGGACGCTGCCGAAGTAATTCCAGAAGCCGAAGGCGGCATCGGCGGTGACATTGCCGCGGCCGGGATGCAGGGCGATGCCGTCGAGAAGCGCGAGGGCGCCGGCATCGTGGAGGGCGCGCAGAAAATCCAGGTCGGCACCGGCAATGCCGACGCTGACGATCTTGAAGTCGGCACCAGCGGCGGTGCGGATGGCGCGGAGGCGTTTGAGCGCCTCGGTGTAGAGCTCGGCGCGCTCGCGACGCATCTTTGTGGCTTCCTCGGGTGCCTTGTTGAGCGCGGCCATGTTCCACTCGTTGCAGAATTCGTAGACGGGATTCTGGCGCTCAATGACGGCGGCGGCGAGCTTCTGGATGGCGGCGTCCATGTTTTCGGGTTTGCAATCGGGCCGCAGGCTGGTATGGCCGAAGAAAGTGATGCCGTCTGGCGCATAGCGGTTATCTCCCTGGCGGACATAGCGGACGCCGAGGCGCTTGAGCATGGCCAGGGCGTCGTCGCGGCTGGGCTCGTTGAAGAAGGCCGCGATGCCGAAGATGCTGCGTTCGTCGCCGCTGAAGTCATGCGGCGGCAGGACGGCGATGGTCGTGCGCGCAAAAACGAGCTCGCGGTCCTGGTCGCGGATGCTGGCGCTGACGAAGAAGATGCCGCGCTGGACTTCGGCGATGGGCAACACGAAGGCCTCGCGGCGAATTGCGCGCTCGGCAAAGGTCAGGTCGCGTTGCTCCTGGAGGACGACTCGGCCGTCGAAATCCCGCACTTGCACGGCGAGGATAGCCGTGCCGGCGTGCGTGGCGCCGACGGTGACGTCGAAAGGCGCCAGGCCGTCTGCCGGCGCAAAGCAGTTGAAGGGCCTGGGCGTGCTCAGCACGATGGCGTAAGGACGATTGTTGAGCACGGCCGGGGCGAGCGCCGGCATGGCCGTCGGGGCAACCACATATTCGGCACGGCCGCTGTAGTTGCCGGGCTCACCGTCGGGCGTGAACGTGAGGTGCTGGCGGCGATCGTTGCGCCACAGGGCATTGCCGTGAATGGCCATCATTGCGCAGCTGTCACCGCTGCCGATGACGCGGAAGTAGCCGTCGTAGATTTCAAAGTCGCTGCCGCCAGCGCTGGCGGCGTGCTGCCAGCGGCCGGCCTTGAGGACGTTGCGGTGCTCGGCGCCCTCGGCCGGCGAAAATTGCAGCATGGCGCCGCCGGCCTTTACCGCCGGTGGCAAGCGCAAGCGGTAATCGGCGCGGATGACGGCATCGCCCAGCTCGTATTCGGCCGAAAAGGCCGCGTTGGCAGTGGTGTCATTTTCGACGACGTAGTCCACCTGGAGGCGCCCGTCGGCGATTGCGCGGACTTGCGTGGGGCGAAAAAGCTGCGGTGCGCCCCAGCCGACATGGAGGTCGCCGATTACGGCCAGCGGCCGGCCCTTGCCGTCGGCCAAGACGAGGTCACCGCCCTGGGCGTGGAGCTGGTAGTGCGCACGCTGCCAGCTCTGGGCACGGGCGGGCGTGGCGAGGACCGTGCCGAGGACGCCGAGGACGCTGAGGGCGAAAATGGTGGCTAAGCCGGCAGGGTGACGCCTGGTCATGGACGAGCCTCTGCGGGATGTTCCGCGCTGGTGACTGAGTTGTTGGCGGCCAGCGTGAAGCGCCATGAGCAGGCGCAGCTGCTGTCGGTGATCACGGGGTAGCAGCTGATGGCCTCGCAGCGGATGCGTTCGTCGATGCCGCGCGCGAAAGCACTGTATTCGGCCAGGCCGACGGGCCGGCAGGGATGCCAGGGCATGTTCTGGCGGCTGCGCGCCTGCTGCACCCGGCAGGTGATGGTGCGGAAAACGAGCGCGCCGTCTGCGTCGTCGACCATTTCCGCTTCGTTGACAATGGAGTTGAAATGGAGCGGCAACGCCTGACGCAGGCCGGCCAGGCCGGGCAGCTCGGGCAGTTTCAGAAAGGCCTTGAAACGCCGCGCCTCCAGGAACGCAAAGCGGTTCCAGACCGCCTCGTCCAACACCATGGCTTTGTCCATGCCGTCGCTTTTTTCGCAGGCCTGGAACCACACGCCGTCGAGAGCGACCATGTTCTTGGCAAGGCATTCGACTAAGGCAAGGAGCTCGTTTTTGCTAAGGGCGGCAAGGGGGCTTGGCATGGTGGATGATCGTTTTGGGGTGAGTTGGGTAGACTAATCATCGGACTGATCCGACTGATCGGACTGATCGGACGACCTGATCGGTCCGATCGGTCCGATCGGTCCGATCCGTCCGCGAGAGAAGGCAAAAGACAGCTGATCCGACGACCTGATCGGTCCGATCGGTCCGATCGGTCCGATCCGTCCGCGAGAGAAGACAAAAGACAGCTGATCTGTCCGCGAGAGAAGGACAAAGACCGCCGACTGCCGATTACAGCCCGCGCGTTATTTTTTCTTCCAGGTGCCGTTTTCGTCCATAATGTATTCGCCGGCGGCGGCCTGTTCGGCGAGTTGTTTGGCGCGTTGTTTGCCGACGAGATCGGCGGTGGCGCCGGTTTTTTGGGCGATGGCTTCGTAGACGACCTTGCGGTCGGCGTTTTCGGCGTCGATGACGGCCTGGTCGGCGGCGCTGAGTTGGCTGGACACGGCCGCTAGGTAGCCGCGGTTGTCTTCGCCGGCGAGGCCCTTGCTTTTCATGGCGGCGATGGCGGGCAGGCGGTTGATCATATTCTGCTTGATGGTCGCGGCGTCCTGGGCGCTGGCGACGGGCAGGAAGGCCGGCAGGGCAAGCATCAGAACGGCGAAAACGATGAGCATTTTTTTCATGGCTGCAACTCCTTGTTATTGAGGTTATTAAGGATATTCATTAGCGCGTGTCGGTCATTTTTGGGCATTTTTGTCGATATCACCAAAGAAGTCATCAAGGGCGCGGTCTACTTTGACATTGACATCGATGGTGATGTGAATGGGCTTGATTTCGATGGGTTTGATTTCGCTTTGGGTTTGGATTTCGTGCTTGGTTTTGATGCAGCCGGTGAGGGCGATGCCCCCGGCGAGCAATGCCAATTGGGTGAGTTTACGTGCGTTCATGCGGGCCTTTCTACGTTGTGATTGTTACTGTTGTTTGAAGAGCTGGTTGAAATTCTGGAACAATTCGGTGCTTTTTTCAAGGGGGATGTTGAAGTTGGCGTTGAGTTGCAGTCCCTGGAAGATGCTGGCGACGGCGGAGCGGACGATGTTGCCATCCTTGGGCGCGTAGTAGAGCGGTTGCGTGGGTTTGCCGTCGGTTTCGAGTTTAAGTTTGAGCATGTCCTTGTCGCTGTCGAGAGAGAGTCTTACCCACGAGTAGCTGTAATCCGAGAGGGCATCCAGGGCCAGCGACAGCTGGTCTGATGCCGCAGCCATGGCGCTGAGGGTGCCGGCCGGCCGCAGTCTGATCATGCCGGTTTCGCCTGGTGTCGAATAGAGGAACGCATCCCGGAAGCGCGGCCCGTGTTCCGTGAGCACAACCGGTATGGTCCCGCTGATGCGGCCTTCGCCTTGGTCCTGGCCGACGCCAAGCTGCTCAAGCAGGGCGCCAAGCTTGACCCGGTCGCAAGTGAGGGTGAGGCGGGGCCGTTTGGTCTCCGGCGAGAAACGGGTCGAGTCCAGCCTGATGCGGCCATCGCACCATTTGAAACTGAGGTTTTCGACCAGCCAGGAGTCCGGCCGTTCCATGCCAAAACGCAAACGGCCATTGCTGATGGCTATTTTGCCCACGTTGAGCTCTTGGAAAGACGCCTGCTGATTGCCGGCGCTGCGCAAGGTCGGCAAGTCCGGCAGGGCGAAGGACAGTTTCAGGCCGCTGACCGTGAGCTTCTGCCTGGGGTTGGCCACGACGCCATCGCTGAGGCTGAATATGGCCTTGCCTTGCTGTTTGCCGGCGGCCATGCTGAAAGCGGCGTCGCCAGCGATCTTGCCGTCGATGCTGAAGTCCGCCAGCTGGGGCACGAGCGACACCGGCAGAATGCCTGGCGGCAGGGGCTGTTCCGGCAAGGTGAACGCAGCGCGTAGCGTGACATCGGCGGCTGGGAAAGGCGCGATGTCGGCCATGAGGGTCGCCGTCAGGCCACGCAACGACGCGTCAGCCGCGATCGCCAGCCCCGCTTGGCTGAGGGTGGCCGTGCCATCCATGGCGCCGAGGGACTCCTGGCCGATCCGGCAGTCGCTGACGTGGAAGACGCCGACTGGCGCGGCAGTAGCCGGCGGCGGCCACAACAACGGCCATTCCAACGTGAATTGCGCGGAGAAATCCCGCTCGGGCATGGCAACGCGGCCGTCGTTGACGCGGACCACCGCCTGGACATCCGGGCCATTGGCGCTAAGCTCGACGCTGCAGGCGCCGATGGCGGCCTGAACGCCCGGGGGGCACTGCGCGGACAGCGCGCTGAGCAGCACGCGCGCCGTGGCGTCGCTGCCGCTGCCGCTGATATCCACGGTGGCGGCGCTCATGCCGGCCTGAATGTCGTCGCGCGTCAACGTGAGGTCACCGCATTCCATGGCCAGCTGGTAGTCGATGCTGTCGCCGAGCTGCGCCTCGGCGTGGATGGCCACGCTGTCGGCGCTCATGGCGGAGCGGAACTCGTCGTTGGCGACGCGCAGATCCTGGCACGACAGGCTCAGCTGGCAATGCCCGCCATCGTTGAGCCGCGCCTGCGCACTGATGGCCGGGGCGGACAGTCTCAGGTCGTAGCCCGCGATCCGCCAGGACAGCGGCGGCGCCGGCGGCGTGGCAGCGGCAGCGGCTTCGCTGGCGCTGCTGAGGTCGATGGCAATGGCGCCCTGGTCGCGGGTGACGGCGAAAGCCAGGGTCGGCAGCGACTGGTCGTTGATGGCGGCCAGGATGCTGCCTTGGGCGGCCTTGCCGGCGCTGTCACCAACGGCGTCGATGCGGGTGATGGCGAGTTTCGCGCCGGCGATGTCGGCGCTGACGCCACTGATGTTGATCGCGACCTGCTGATCGGCCTGGAGTTTGGCAGTGATGACCGGCTGGCATTGGACGACGAGGGATTGCTCAGTGACGTCAACGATGCCCTCCAGGCGCGCGTCCAGGGCGCTGAACGCACGGGTCCGGGTATTCATGGCCAGCGCGGCGATGGCCTTAATTTCGGCCCGCTGTTGGTCCAGATTGGCCTTGCAGGCGAGCTGCGCGTTGACGACCTGCAGGTCCATGCTGGCGAGTGCGATAACGACGTCTGCCTGGCCGCTGAGCGTCACCCCGCACTGCGCGGGGAGCAGGCGGCGGAGGCTGAGCGGCATGGCTTCGCTGTCGGCTTGCCACTGCGCACTGACGTCCACCCGAGCGGCGGCAATGTCGACGCGGCCCGTGCTGCGCAGGACATTGCGGGAATGGCGCAACTGCACTTGGAACGCAATCACCGGCCCGTCGGCCGCTGGTGGCGGCGTCTGGAGGAGGATCTGGCAGGCGACAGGAATGATCTCGTGGGGCGTGCAGACCAGGACATCGCCGCTGACGCGGATGGTGTCCACGCGCACGGGCAGCGATGCGTAGAAGGCAGGCAGGTCAAAGGGAGGTGCCGGCGTGGCAGCAGGCGTGGCGTCGCGCTTGAGCAGCTTGAGCAGAGGCAGTTCGGCGTGGCCGTCCTTGACGAGCACGGCGGCCTGCGCGGCGTCAATGTCGATGCTGTTGAGGTGGCCGCGCAGGAGCTGCAGGGGCCGGTAGCTGATGCGGACGCTGGGGATGCTCAAGTAGTGCTCAATGCGGTCCGGGCCGTCATGCGCGTCGCCGCTGCTGCGGCAGGACAGATCGCTGCCGAAGAGGCCGATGCGCGTGACCGTGACGTCAATGGCGCCGTCGGCGCTGAGTCCAGCCGCCAGTTTGTTGACGACTTGCTCGACCGCGCGGGGCAGCAGCGTGGCCAGAGCCAATGCCGCCAGCAGCGCCAGCGTGACCACCAGCCAGCACAGCGTCGCCACATGCCGGCGCAGAAAACGCCAGCCGCTGCTGAGAGATGACGCGATGCTCTGACGGAAACTCATGGCTGACTGCTGCTCCGGTTGGCGGGGGGCAAGATAACTACCAGGTTGCCGGTTGGGGCAACGCAGACCTTTGACAACGCGGCCGCTGACTTGTGCCCGGGCTTAGTGCAGGCCGGGTTCAGGCGAGAGCCGGAACTGGTCGATCTTGGCGCCGTCTTCGCGGACTTGCACGCGCAGGGTCACCATGCCTTCGGGGAGCCGCATGGGTATGCCGTCGGGATTGCTGCTGTCGGCAACCATGGCCCAGTACCAGTCCGTGCTCACCGTCGGCAGATGCCAGGTGAACTGGTCGAGGATGGAAAACTTCTCGCCGCTGGCGGATACGAAGAACGAGTCGTCTTCAGGCGATGGCGCAATGACGCGCGCGGAGAGGTAGTACAGCCCGGCTTTGACGACCTGGAGGTTCTGTAGCACATAACCGCCACCGCCTCCGCGGGCACCGGGTTCGCCGGGGCCCCACACGTAGCCGTTGCCGGATGCCTGCGGATCGTCCTTGGCCGCGACCATGTTCGGGAAGACTGCGGCGGCTTCCGCTTCCCAGGTGGTATCGCGGTCGGGCAGGACCGTGATGGCGTTGCCCTCTTGCCGTTTGAGCGCTTCGGCAATCTGCTGCTTGTAGGCGATGACTGCCGGCAGGCCGGCCAGATATTCCCCGCCGAGGTCGCGGCCATTGACGGCAAGGACGGCGCGTTCCGGCAGGGGCTCGGCTCCGCCAAGTGCCGTAAAGGGCTTGTAGCTGAGAAGACGCAACGCCTGGCCACTGGCGGCACTAGCCGTGATCGCGAGGCTGTCGCCATCACAACGCGCATCGGCGGCTGCGGCCGCAAAGTCCTGGCACCACTGCGCGAAGAGGTCGGCATCGTCGGCCTGGTCAAAGACGCGGACCCAGAAGGCGGCGCCGACGGGCGCGTTCGTGCCAATGGGCATGCCCCACTGGTCGTGGTGGGCGACGGTGAGGCGGATGACGCCGTGACGATTGCCGTCGTGGATGAGCGCCACCGGCGCGGGCTCGCCAGCCGTGTTCTGGCCCCAGACTACGCGGATCGCCGCCGCCGCGCCACCATGGCGGATAACCACGGTCTCGCCTGGCGCGACCGGCAACGCTCGGGGCGCCTTGGCGTCAAACGCGACCGCGCGGTCGCCAATGAAGAGCTCGTCACAGGGGTAGGGCAGCACAAAATGGGATTCAAGGGTCGGGTAGTTCCGGCTGTCGTCCTGCCGGTGCAACGCCAGGCCGAGGGCGTCCTGGCCGTCCTGAACCGCGTACCAGTTGGGCATGAGGTGGAGTGTCTTCTGATGCGGACCGGCGCCCTCGGGAATGACCTTCTTGCCATAGGGGTCGCGGCGGCCGTCGGCGATGAAATAACCACGGGGAAGATGCTGTGGTCCGGCGAAGTTCACGACCATCGGCGCGTCCATGTTGTGGTAGTTCTTGCCGGCGACGCTGAGGGCGACGTGCTTGCCGGCCCACATGACGCGGTATTCGTTGCTGCTGGGCCCCCATACCTGAGTGACGAATCGCGGTGTCGACTGGAGCTCGCGCAACCAGGCTGGCGCGGGCCGCCAGCTGCTCTGCAGCCACAGCAATGGCGGCGTGGCGTTCGGGTTCGGATCAGCAAAACAGCCGGCGGCGGCAAGCCAGCTGTCGATAATACCGCGGCCGCCGAGGTAGTCGTAGTCGCGGCTGTGGGCGCCGCCGAGGCGGAAAGCCGGCGCAAAGCAGTTGGCGATGGCGTCGGTCCAGAAGACGCTCAGCAGCGCGTCGCATTGCTCGCGCACGGCCGGCGTGACGCAGTAGGTGTGCAGGCGGTGGAGGCACATCAGATCGACGCCGGCGTAGGTCGGGCTGCAGTATTCATGGATGCCGTTGGTGGCCGTGTAGGCGCAAAAGTCGTCCAGGCGCTTGCGGCCTTCGGCGAGCACGTCGTCGCGTCCGAGCATTTCGCCCATGAGAATGAGGTTCTGGGCATTCATGATGGCGATGTTGGTGTAGCTTGCGGGCACGCGGTGGCGCAGGCAGCCCTCAATGGCGTAGTGGATTAGCTCGCTGAGGGCCTGCCGCTGCTTGTCGCTGAGCAGTTCGCGGTGTTTGATCCAGATGACGGCGGCATTTTCCATGCAGAAATCGCCGGCATTGAAATCGAGGACGGCGCCGTCACGCCAGTTCCAACGGAAGTTGCCGTAGCCGCGGCTCTCGGGATCGCGGTCCTGCATGCGCGCGGCGACCTCAAAAAGCCGGTCGATGCGGTCGAGGTCGATCTGAGCTTCGCAAAGCAGCAGCGCGTAGGTGAAGAGTTCGCGGGACGTCATGTTCGGCGCCAAGGCCTGCACGCGGCTCCACACGCTCGACCGCTCGGCCTGGCTTTTGACGATGGCGGCCAGGTCGACATCCTGGGCACGCAGGGGCGACGCGGCAAGGATGCCGAACGTGAGGACGATGGCGCTGAACAGGGACAATTTCATGGGTGTTTCTCCTATGGGTGCTGGCGGTTGGATGATCAAATTATGGACTAGCTTACGAATTACATATTCATTTTGCAGTGCAAACACTCTTGTGTACGAATCTCGTCGCTGGTCAGCATTCCCCTGGCCGCGACGCGGCAGAAGCGCTGAAAGCGCGAAACATACCAGCCCAGGGCAAGCGCGCTGAAAGCGCGCGCCGCCCTGGGTAAACCGGTAACTATGTTGGTGTTCCTCGGCCCTTTCGCCCCCAGTCGGCGAAGCTGACTGGGGGCGAAAGGGCAATGGAACTTACTTTTATAGCTTGCTATGTCCACGCATTCTGCGTGCTTTGACAAAGCTATAAATATAAGTGCCGAACAGCTCCCTTGTTGTCCGGCCTACCCGCGCCATCGGCCTTACTTCATCTGCGGGAGGATGATGCCGCGGAGGATGATCTTCTGGCAGAAAAGGAAGACGAGGAGCACGGGTATGGAATTGATGATGAACGCGGCCATGACGGTATAGGGCTCGCCACTGAGAGTTTGGTAGAACTGGTAGGTCCACACCGACATGGTCCACAGGCGCGGGTCCTGGCAGACGATGATCGCCCATTCCCAGCCATTATAGGCCGCGATGAAGGCGTTGAGCATACTGACTGCCAGGATGGGCTTCACCAGCGGCAGGGACACGTTGAAGAAAATGCGCACCTCGGAAGCGCCGTCAATGGTGGCAGCCTCGAAGAGCTCCTGCGGCAGCGAATCAAAGAAGCCCTTGAGCAGGAAGATGGTCATGCCATTGGCCGCGCCGGGCAGAACTAGGGCCGCGAAGGTGTTGAGCAGACTGAGGTCGCGCAGCAGCAAAAAGCCCGGAATCGCGGTGACCGCCGTCGGAAACGCCATCGTCGCCAGGCAGAAGACGATGATCTTCTCGCTCTGGCGCATGCGGAAACGGCTGAGTGCGTAGGCCGCCAAGGGATTGACGGTGAGGGTGATGACAATGCTCAGTACGACTAGAATGACCGTGTTGGCCACCGTGCGGCCGCGCCGGAACAGGTTGTCCAGCACGGTGCGGTAACTGGCCGTCATCTGCGAGAGGGTGTAGCCCCATTCATGCTGGTGGAAGGACGACAGCAGCGCCTCGCCGTAGGGTATGCGCAGCTGCTCCAGCGTGCCGTAGCTGCGGCCGTAGGCGCGGTTGATGGCATCGAGGCTACCGTGCTTGACCATGGCGTAGCGCTGGAAGCCGATCTCGGGCACGCTGTCCCGCAGACGCCAGTCGCCCACGGGCACCTCCGTCTGCACAAAGTCCAGCCAGATTTTGGCAATGGGGCCCTCCGGTACCTGCGGGCCGAGGGAGATCTGCTCCCAGCTCGTGAGGTCTTGCCAGTCTTCATAGTCCATGCGCATGACGCGGTTGAGATACTCGAGGTTGCGGAAGCGCTCGCGGATGAACTGCACATAGCGTTCGCTGCGCTCCGCCGTGACGTCAATCTCGATATGCCGCAGCGGCATGCGGTCGAGCAGGTAGCCGCGCCAGGCCTGCTGCAGGGCCGCCGGAGCGTCGGCAGGCACCGGGAAGGGCAGCTCGCGCAAGACGACTGCGTCGCTGATGCCCAGAGCCTTGCCCGCATATTCCTCCCAGGTGTAGGCGACCGCCGCCGGCCGCAGATAGCTGGCCGAGAGCTCGCGCTGGCGGTTGAGGAAGCCCGAGTAGCGGTTCTCGCGGTAGGCGTCGCGGAAGGCCAGCAGATCGCGGTAACGCGTGTCGAGGATGGGAAAGTAGCCGTGCTGGTCAATGGGCTCGCCGCTCCACTCGGAAGCCGACACTTTGAAGAAGTCGTTGATGGAGATCTCCCAGGAGCTGTTGAGCGCGTCCAGCGAGTCGTAGTGCTGGCGCAGGAAGGAGGCGACGAAGCGGTTGTCGTAGGCCAGGACGGTTTCCGCCAGGGGCCACTCGCGGAAGAAGTCGTTGAAATCACGGGTGACGGCTTCGATATACTGGCGCTGTTGCGGGTCGTCCAGGGGCTGGAGGACCTCGGCTGCCCACTGGTCGCTCTGCGCGGTTTCATCGCCAATCTGCGACCACATCTGCCAGGTCTCCGGCAGGGTCGGAAAGTAGCTGCGCAGCTGCTGCAGGGACGCACGATGCGAAGCCGGAAAGTAGGTGCAGAGGGTGCGCATGAAGCGGTCTGCACGGCTGAAGAGAAAGCGGGGGTAGGGACTGCGGCGCTCAAAGTCAAAGTGGTTGTTCATGGAGCCGCAGACGGTGATCATGAAGGGAAAGACCATCGCCAGGCTGCCAATCACCAGGGCGATGTATATGCCGGTGATCACCAGGCGGCCTTTGACGGAATGCCGTTCGGTTTCGTTGATGATGGACATGGTCGTTGCTCAGTTCTGGGCTGCTGTCGAGTTATTCGCTTTGCGCGCGGCGGAAATCCACCCGTCGGAGCACGCGCAATTGCAGGAAGGTAAAGCCGATGAGGATGCTGCCGAGGATCCACGCGTAGGACGTCGCCAGGCTGAAGCGCAGGTTGACGTAGGCCTCCTGCCAGATGGCCATGCTCATGACCATGGTCTCTTTGCCCGGGCCGCCAAAGGTCAGCAGGAAGATGCTGCCCATGCTCTGGAAGGTGCCGATGAAGGCGCCGACGAAGTTGATGATCACCAGCGGCAAGATCGTCGGGATAGTCACGTGCCGAATCTTGGAAATCAGGCCGGCGCCATCGAGCGCGGCGGCTTCGTAGAGTTCGTCAGGTACGGATTTGAGCGCGGCCAGGTAAATGAGGCTGCCAATGCCCGCCGAGGCCCAGACGCCGGGGAGGATGACGCAGGCCATGACGGTCGATGGATCGCCGAGCCAGTCCACCGGCGCAAAACTGCTGCCGAAGAGGCCGCACAGCGCGTTCAGCGCGCGGTTGATGGTGCCCTCCGCCCGGCTCGCGAACATGTCCTTCCACATCAGCGTCACCACCAGCCCGCTGGTCATCTGCGGCAGAAAAAACATGGTGCGGAAAAAGACTTTCAGCCGCGGCACTTCCGTAAGCAACAACGCCAGCAAAATCGGCGTGAAGAACGCCAGCACGAGATTCCACAACACAAACTTGAAGGTCGTGACGATGTAATGGTAGAAGTTCGGATCGAGCATGATGCTGATGAAATTGCTCAGGCCCACAAAGGGCGAGTGGCCCACGATCTTGTAGTCCAAAAAGGCCATGACCATGCCCTGCGCTAGAGGGTAGTAGCGCCACAGCGCAATGGACAGTATCGCCGGGGCCAGCATCAACCAGGGAAAGACTGTGCGCACGACGCCGACCGTGCTGGGAGTCTTACGCAGCTGGTCGCGGATGATCAGCAGCAAGAAGCAGCCCATGATGAAGGCCGCGACCGCAACAATGATGCGCGCTTTCGGCCGGTGCTTGTCCAACTCCTCTTGCGGTCGCTCGAACATGATGCCGGTGTTGGCGTCGCGTTCGAGATTGACCAGCGCGGTCTGGAAGTCGAAATGGCGGCCGCTGGGGCGCAGGACGAGGTCAATGACCTCGCGCTGGTAAAAATCGCGGAACTGCAGCCACTTGCCCATGAAGGGCTCGACGACCTCGAGGATCTCCCCGGAGTCGATCTTGTCCCACATGGCCAGGTATTCCTTGGGCGACTCGCGCAGATAGTCGTCAAAATTTAGCCGCCGCAGATCGCGGGGATTGAGGAAACGCGCCTGGCCGGCGGCGACTTTGCGGCGGATGGCCTCGTCATTGCCCTCGACACTGCAGACGATGGTCATGATCTCCCACACCAGATTGCGATAGGCCTTGCGCTCCTCGTCGCTGTCACCGCCGCGGGCGAGGACGTCCTTGCCGATCATGAAGAAGGAATTGGAGGCCTGCAGCACCGGCCGCTGCTCGCGGGTCATGGGCGGGAAGGGCATCATGCCCAGATCGCTGGGCTGCACACCGATGTTCTCGAAGTCGGTCATGTCGCCAGCCCAGAGCGGATACATACCCAGCTCACGGCCGAGCCGCCGGAAGACATCGAGGAGCCGCTCGGTACTCACGTCAATGCAGCCCTCGACGACGTCGGCGGGATCGAAGGTGACGACTTCGCCAGCGACCTCGGCCTGGCCGGCACTGGCCTGCTCAGGCGTGAGCTCGATGGGCTCGCCGCTCTCGGGATGCCGAACCCACGGCTGCCAGCGCAGGCGGTGGTAGAAGGCGACTGCCGCGCTGCATTCGGGGCTGGCCACATTACAGCGCCAGGACACGGGCGCACCGGCGAGGTCCTCGCCGGTGTCCGGCGCCACCAGCCGCGTTTCCTGCTCATTGAAGGTGTAGGTTTTGCCGGTCGTGGGGCTGACACGGTCCTGCACGACGATGCTGGAGCCGGTGGTGGCCACCCACGGCGCAAAGGCCCAGCTCTGCGGCGTGAGCGCAAAGCCGAAGGTGCGCGCCTCATGGTCGTAGAGCTTGCGCGCCCAGGTGATGAACTCGTCGTAGTCACGCGGCGGCTGCGCGGGGTCAAGGCCGGCGCGGCGCAAAACGCGGTAGCTGTAGAGGATGCCCACGTAGGTGCCGCTGCGGTTGGGCAGGGAATATACTTTGCCGTCGACGGTGACGACCTGCCGGTACAGCGGCTTGATCTTCATCCAGCCGTCCCATTTGGCCTCGTCTTCATCGACCTGGCCATTGCGGTCGGGCGTGCCGTCCGCCTTGAGTTTCGGCTGGCCATTTTTGAGCACGCCGTCTTCGCCGATCCACTCGGTCAAGGGATAGGCAAGGCCCTGCTCAACGGCCTGGCGGATGTCCGTCTCGAAGATGTCCGGCCCGATATTGGCGGCCATGGCCATGGCCAGGCTGGCGCGGGAACCCTCCGCCGGCATGCGGATGCCGTCCCACTGCTCCAAACGCACCAGCGGATGGCGCTTGAAGAACTCCCGCAGGTTGTAGGGCTGGCGATTCTGCGTGTTGTAACGCGACGTGATGGTGATGCGGATCGGCTCGGCGGCGGCCGGCGCGCCGGGAGCAGTGTCCGCCCGCAGGGGCGCCACGAGGGCTGTGGCCAGAAACAAAAACAGTGGCACAATGGCTTTCATCGTCATGTCGTCCTCGCGGAGTACGTGGAAGGAAGGTCGCACATCATGGATCGGGTAGACGCGCCGCGCGACTCTAGCTGTCGTTGTCGTCGGTCTTGGTGCGTGCTTAGCCCGGTAGGACCATGAAGCGCGGTGGGATTTCGCCAGTGATCGCGTAATATATTGCACCGACGATCGACGGCACGACCGCGCCGAGAATCTCGCCCGCAACCAGGCCGAACATCAGTGGCTTGAGCGCCTGGTAGCTCTTGGCACCGCCGTATTTGGACACCATGACTTTCACCAGCCAGCCGATGAAGAAGGCGCCGGCCATGCGCCGCTGCGGCTCGGTCGCCCAAGTCAAAAAGAGCACGGGATGCAGCGGCCACCAGGAAAAGCGCAGGCGCGCCAGCGAAAACAGCAGCACCAGCGCCAGACCACTGGCCACGGCAATCATGGCGACGGGCTCGGGACGGGCGTGACGGATGCGCTCGATGCTGCTGTAAGTGGCCGCGCTCTCCCGCAAGTCCTGCAGGCTGAGTTTCTCGTGCGCGGCGGCGACGTTGTCAAAGGGCATGCGCGGTACGACTTTCGACGCCCAGCTGTCCGCCCACTGCACGCCATGGCGGTACTGCAAATACAGCGTGGTGGGCAGGGCAATCGACATGCCGAGCACCATGGCGAGGCTGCAGTACACCAGGGTCTTGCCCAGCTTGAGCTTCTGGTCGTCACTGACTTTCAACGACCCGGAGATGAAGGGCAGCAGGGTCTCGCGCGGGTCGACAACCAGGGTGAGGCTGAGCATGAGCAAAATCATCAGCTGGCCTGTGCCCAACGCGCCGGTGCCAAAGAGCGCCCAGGCAACACCGCTGGGCACAAAATACGGCTGGATGTAAAACATGCCGGTCTCGGCCATGACGCGGCTGATCATCACAAAGAACATGAACAGCACGCCGATGTAAATGACCGCTAGCGGCCAGGCCAGGCCGGCCATGATCATCTGCAAAAACAATACCGGCACCAGCACCAGAAAGATGCGCAGGCCGATGATCACATGCGGCTCGACGGCGTCGCCCGACGCAATGAACAAGGCCCGCTTCAAGGCACTGCTGTAGTAGCGCCGGCCGAGATACATGATCATCCCGAACATGCCGAAGTAGGCGCCAAAGTTCAGCATGGACCGCGGCGTCAGGCCCAGATAGCCAACGCCGTCGATGTTGCTGGTCAGGCTGATGCCGTAGGTGGTGAAGACGCCGCACACGAAAGCCCAGAGAATCGGGCCGATGCCGCAGGATAGCACGACGTCCGTCGCCAGAAAATACGACAGGCCGACTACCGTGAAGTAGATGGTCGGCGACAACATGGCCGCGCCGCCGCCGCGCTGGAAGGTCGTGACCAGTTTGGCCATGGGCACGAGGTTGATGTTGGTCTTGAACGGTATGAGCTGGTCGGGATACCACTGGCACAGGAAGTTGTTGAAGTGGATCGCAAAGACGATCCCCCCGGCTATCCAGAACATGCGCTGGCGCATGATCGCCGGCAGGCCGCCATTGCTGCCCGGCAATAACGCGATGGTGAAATTGGCCACGGGGTAGGGCAGGTGCTCATGGTCGGCCCATTGTTTGTGCAACATCGGCGAGATCGCTATCAGCGCCAGCCACACGGTCAAGATCAACGGCAGCCAGAACAACAGCGTGCCCGTCCACGCCGACCACGGTATCTGGCTCAGGTGAAAGGGCTGGCCCGTCTGGCCAAGACCCTGGATGAAACCCGTTAGCGCCGTGTCCTCGTCAATCGAGATGTCCGCCAACATCTGCGGCGGACACTCCGCCAAAATGTCCTTCGAACGCCACCCCGGCTCCGTGCGGTTGATGTGATGCGGCAACATCAAGGACGTCGTGAAGGTCCGCATCAATCCCGATCCGGGGATGCAACAGGCCGCCAGCGTCAAGGCCATGATCAACGCCAGCTCTTTGCCCCGAAACGCCCGCTTGCCAAGCAAGGGATTGACAATCAATACCAAAAACAACAACAGCCCATACACCGCCACCGGCATGTTGTTGCCGACCAAATAAGTCTGATTCAAGATCTGATCGTTGAAATAACTCGCACCGCTGATAAAGGCCGCACCAAGAAAACCAATGAGAATTGCGCGTAGTGTCATGTGACTATATACCAAGGGGTTAGAGTGATGTGAGGGCACTTGCGGAGCGCAGGGAAAAAATAAATATAGTCTATAACGCACGGAATTGCGACCGCATTGGCAGCACCACCGCAAAGCACCCAAACACGGCAAATGACGCCCGCGCTGGCCCCCCGTCTCCCGGCCGTGGAGTGGGCGTCTCGCCCACTCCGACAAGACGGCTCATTAACCCGCCCCGGCCATCCACGCCGACCGTACCTGGCCCATATCCCGCCCTGTCGCGGCGCTCATATCCCGCCCGTGGAGTGGGCGTCTCGCCCACTCCGACGAGACGGCTCATTAACCCGCCCCGGCCATCCACGCCGACCGTACCTGGCCCATATCCCGCCCCGTCGCGACGGCCGTATCCCGGCCGTGGTGCGGGCGTCCCGCCCGCACCGACGAGACGGCTCATTAACCCGCCCCGGCCATCCACGCCGACCGTACCTGGCCCATATCCCCCCCCGTCGCGACGCCTGTATCCCGCCCGTGGAGTGGGCGTCCCGCCCACTCCGACAAGACGGCTCATTAACCCGCCCCGGCCATCCACGCCGACCGTACCTGGCCCATATCCCGCCCCGACGCGCGCCTGTCTCCCGGCCGTGGTGCGGGCGTCCCGCCCGCACCCTGGACTTTGGACAATTTTTTTTGTTTAAAAATAAATCTAAAAATTAATTTGCATTCTACCTACTCCGTATTATGCTACCCGTAGCTTGAATGCTGGCGTGTCTGGTCACAACAAAGAAGGGCTACGGGTATGGCAAAAGAAATCAGCAGCAATGATCTCTGTAATGTCTTGGAAACAATGCTTGAATCCGGACTAAAGGCATTGCGCTCGGCCAAAGGTTTGGACGGTCGCCTGGAAGCGAACCGAAAGGCAGCCGGAAAAAGATCTAACATGTTACTAGTTAGCGATATACTCCGAGAAGCGGGGGAGCCTCTTCACATCAATGAGATCCTTGACCGCGTGCAGAAGCGCCATGGCGTGAAGCTGCGTCGCGAGTCCATCGTGTCGGCGATGACCAAGAAGGTTCTCGACGGACACACGTTCCGGCGTACAGGACGCAACGAATTTGCACTGCTGGACCAAGAGGAGGACGATTAGCCATGGAAAACAAATCGCTGCTTGTGTGGTTGCGTGCTTTTTTGGCGACTCTGAGCGTGGGCATCAAGGATGTTCGGTCACGAAAGCGATTTGTCACGATAGGCATCGGCCTTTTGGGCGCCAGTCATCCAAAAACCATAACCAGCGCCATTAACTTTCTAGATATGGTGTTCCACTGGAGCGCGTTCTATAAACTTTTCTCCCGGAGTAAATGGGACTGTGAAGGCATATTCGGGCCCATTATCCAGGAGGCCGTCAGTCTCTGCCCAGTCTACGACCCCATCATTTCCGCCATCGACGATACGCTCGTGCGCAAGACCGGCAAAAAAATCCCCGGTACTGCTTACGCCCGGGACCCTATCAGCCCCCCGTTTCATGTCAATCTGGTCATTGGCCAGCGCTATCTGGAAACGACCATCATGTGCCACGGCTCTGATCCCAACTCCAGTCGAGCCGTACCCGTGGCGTTCAGACACGCACCACCGGTCAAGGCTGGAAAAGTGACAAGTCCGGAGGAGGAACAGATACTGAAGGAAGAGAAGAAAAAGCACAACATGAGTGTGCGCGGTCGCCAGCAGCTTTTTTCCCTTCGTGGGGCAATCGACGCAATACCTGGCGGTTACGACCGTGTCCTTATCCAAAGCGCCGACGGCAGTTTTGCCAACAGCTGTTTCCTGACTGATCCTCCTCACAACACCGTGATCGTCGCGCGAGCGAGGAAGGACACGGTCTTTGTCGAGCCTCTTTGCCCCGAACAACGCAAAGGCAATCGCAAGTACGGCCAACGTCTGCCTTCACCCAAGGATATTCTTGCCAGCGACAACTACGAAACGCGGACCATGGAGGTATTCAAGCACGGACGTAAACTTGCCGTGCATTACAAGTGCGTCCAAAACGTCAGGTGGCCGGGTGCGACCCACGATCAGCCCTGTAATCTCATAGTCATTAAGCCTTTTCCCTATCGTCTGACCAAGAATGGGCGCACTCTCTATCGGCAGCCTGCCTTCCTGGTCGTAACCGGTGCCATAAACAAGATCACGATCGAACAGGCTATAAGGGCTTACTTGCTTCGCTGGGAGATCGAAGTCAGCTTTCGAGACCAGAAAGCAATACTTGGCATTGGCAAAGCCCAGGTGTGGAACAAAGATTCAGTAGCTAAAGTGCCCGCTTTCATCTCGGCTTGCTATGCCGCTTTGCTTCTGGCAAGCATACGACTCTACGATGACAAGCGAAACGAGGCATTCCCAACGCGAGAACGGTGGCGAAACGACCCGGTCACCCGTCCATCCCTGCGCGATCTGGTGCGTTTAATGCAAAGCGAGCTGGCGGAGGGAAAAAAATCAGCACCGGACGTTGCGTAGGAGTCCGTGCAAGATTGTCCAAAGTCCAGGGTGCGGGCGTCCCGCCCGCACCGTCGCATGGGTCTAGGGCCTCACTGACACCCGATCAGCCTTGCGTAAGCGTTCCCGGGTTTACTACCCTCGCGGCACAGGACAGATCCCGGCCGTCCCCGACGCGCGCCTGTCTCCCGGCCGTGGTGCGGGCGTCCCGCCCGCACCGTCGCATGGGATAAGGAACCTCACACGACCTCCTAACGGCCACACGCAGACGTGCCCGATTACATCATGGACAGTATGGACAGTATGGACGCTATGGACAACACCCCGCATGATGTCCCTTTGGGAGCGGCGCCGCGAAGCGGCAGAAGCGCTGAAAGCGCGAAACATACCAGCCCAGGGCAAGCAGCGCTGAAAGCGCGCGCCGCCCTGGGTAGCGCGCCCATTATGGCCGTGTTCCTCGGCCCATTCGGTCCCAGTCGGCGCAGCTGACTGGGGCCGAATGGGCAATGGAACCCATCCTTCTGGTATGCACTGTCGCCCCCCTCAGGCTGCCCGGAGGTGGAGAACGCGTTCCAGGAAAGGAAACTTTTTCATCCTTTTGAGGTTGATAAGTATAACCAAACGTAGCGCCAAAAGAAGACCAGGTGTCGCCGGATGATGGCCAGCACTGGTGGCAGCAATACGGTCAAATTATCTGGCAACTGACAGTGCCCGATTGCGTCCCGAGCTTTTCTCCCGGCCGTGGTGCGGGCGTCCCGCCCGCACCGTCGCATGGGGCCAGGTCCTCACACGACCTCCTAACGGCCACACGCAGACGTGCCCGATTACGTCCCGAGCTTTTCTCCCGGCCGTGGTGCGGGCGTCCCGCCCGAACCGTCGCATGGGATAAGGAACCTCACACGACCTCCTAACGGCCACACGCAGACGTGCCCGATTACGTCCCGAGCTTTTCTCCCGGCCGTGGTGCGGGCGTCCCGCGCCACGGCATGCCGTGGCGCTACCGAGTTGCGCGTGTGTTTCGCGATTGTGGTGCGGGCGTCCCGCCCGCACCGTCGCATGGGATAAGGAACCTCACACGACCTCCTAACGGCCACACGCAGACGTGCCCGATTACATCATGGACAGTATGGACAGTATGGACGCTATGGACAACACCCCGCATGATGTCCCTTTGGGAGCGGCGCCGCGAAGCGGCAGAAGCGCTGAAAGCGCGAAACATACCAGCCCAGGGCAAGCAGCGCTGAAAGCGCGCGCCGCCCTGGGTAACGCGCCCATTATGGCCGTGTTCCTCGGCCCATTCGGTCCCAGTCGGCGCAGCTGACTGGGGCCGAATGGGCAATGGAACCCATCCTTCTGGTATGCACTGTCGCCCCCCCTCAGGCTGCCCGGAGGTGGAGAACGCGTTCCAGGAAAGGAAACTTTTTCATCCTTTTGAGGTTGATAAGTATAACCAAACGTAGCGCCAAAAGAAGACCAGGTGTCGCCGGATGATGGCCAGCACTGGTGGCAGCAATACGGTCAAATTATCTGGCAACTGACAGCGCCCGATTGCGTCCCGAGCTTTTCTCCCGGCCGTGGTGCGGGCGTCCCGCCCGCACCGTCGCATGGGGCCAGGTCCTCGCACGACCTCCTAACGGCCACACGCAGACGTGCCCGATTGCGTCCCGAGCTTTTCTCCCGGCCGTGGTGCGGGCGTCCCGCCCGCACCGTCGCATGGGATAAGGAACCTCACACGACCTCCTAACGGCCACACGCAGACGTGTCCAGCCGAAAACCGCAGGGACGGCGGTATGTGGGCGCTGAAAACAAAAGGCTGCAAGAAAGCCTGGCATCAATGACTGACCGATTACTTTTTCCCGTTTTTTTCGCGGCGCCATCCTTGCAAAATGCCCCGCCAGCGATAATTTAATGCTCGTTGTTTTTGATAACACACGCCTTCGTAGCTCAGTCGGTAGAGCAGCTGACTCTTAATCAGTTGGTCGACGGTTCGAATCCGCCCGAGGGCACCATCTTAAACCGCTATCACAGCGCAAGTTGTGATAGCGGTTTATTTTTTTGTGTACTGTGTTATGTTGTGTTATGAACGGTTTTGATCGTGCTCCGTTATACTGGAAATTAACACAATCATAGCACAGGGGGTTAGCCATGAAATTGTATCTTCGTGGCCAGGTGTGGTGGGTGACCCACTGGGACGGGAAAAAACAGACCAGAAAATCCACCGGTTGCACAGATAAATCGCAAGCCGAGGCGGTCGCTTTTTCCATTTTGGCGCCGATGCTTGCCGCCGGGGACGACCGGAAAATTGATGCCGTCGCTGAATCCATCAAGAAAAGTAAAGCGGTGGATCGGGCTGCCAACGCCTCCGGGTTGCGCATTGCTGATTGTTGGCGATTGCACCCGCATACTGGTCGTAATGGCCGCGAGCTGAAGCAGAGCAGTATTGACGCGGCGCAGATGTGCTGGAGGTTATTCGTTGAGTTTTGCGCTGAACGTGGACTGGTTACTGTTGCTGATGTGACGGCGTCGACGGCGGATGAGTTTCTCAAATCGCAAACCCCGAGGATGCGTGTCGTCTGCTATCTCTACTGTAGGGCAATGTTCGCGCGCCTGGGGGGGAAGCAACCATTTATCAGCAAACCCTCCGCATCAACGCCGGTGCATCGTGAGCCGCTGACGCGCGAGCAGATCAGTGCGCTGTTAGCCAGGGTCGATGCCCTGGCGACCGCGAAGCCCGTACACGCTGATGCCCCCGAGTTTGCCACTTTCACTCGGTTTTTGCTTTACACTGGCATGCGCTTGGGCGACGCGGCGACGATGCGTGTGGTTCAGGTTGATTACGAAGCTGGAACCATTGAACGTATCATGGCAAAAACAACTCGCCCTGTACGCTTCCCTCTGCACCCTGATATCATCAACCGTTTGCCACGCGAGGGAAACTTTTTGTTTCCATCGATGGCGGCGCAATATCAGCGCGACAAGATAGTCATTTCGCGCCGTTTTTCCCGAGCTATGAAATCATGCAGCATCAAGGGCGATGCGCACCAATACTGTGCCCACGCGCTCAGGACGACGTTCGCTTCTATTTGCGCCGAGAACGGCATCCCTTTGGCTGTAATCCAGAGTTGGCTGGGGCACAACTGCCCCAGTGTGACGCGCATTTATGCTCGCATTGAGGACATGCGCGCGAAACGCGCCGCCTTGGCTAAATTTCCGACGCTTGGATAAAAAAGGCCCCGGCGACCACGGGGGAAGAGAGGGAGGGAGGGGGAGTGATCGCCGGGGCAAGAATAGTATAGCGCCTATTTCGACCAGCGCAAAGCACTGGCGGCGAGTCTTCCGACCGCGCAGAACCGCCGGTGCTCAAACACCGGCTTGCCGCCCTCGACGGGCCGCGTGACGTTCCACGCGGCGTAACATTCCACGCCGCTCCACTCGCTCTTCTGCACAGCGTCCTGCGCCGTCCGCGCGAGGGCTTCTTGCATTGGAGCCGCCCAAACACCGATAATGGCGGCGGCGTTGTGCTCGGCAGCGAGTCCGAGAAGGGCCTGGCCGATGGCGTACACGTCGCCGTCGTCCATGATGTTGCGGGCCCCAAGTTCAATGCCCTGATCGAGGGCGACGACATTCCAGCCGCGTTGCTCGCACTCAGCGAGCTGCGTGGCGGTCGGCTGATGGCGCGAGAACCAAATCACATTCTTCTTTTCCATGATCTTCCCCTTTTTCAGATTTTGCCCGTCCTGCGGGCGTTGTGGAGCGCTATGCGGCGCTTCTTCTCAGACAGTGCCTGCCACTCGGCAGGCGACATTCCTAGCAGGGCGGCCGTTTTGGCTTCCTGCTCGGCGGCGATTCGCGCCGATTCGGCCGCCTTGGCTTCTGCTGCCGCTTTGGCTTTCGCCGCTTCCTCTGCGGCAATTTCTGCCTCGAGCGCGGCCATCTCGGCGGTTTCGCGGTCGGCCTTGGCCTTTGCGGCCGGCGCGGCCAGCATGATCGCCACCAGCTCATCGGTCGATAGGGCCGGGTTTTCTTTTTGTGCCGCAGTACCGGCGGCGTGAGCGGTACGCAAGGCGTCGCCCCAAGCCCTGTTTGCGTCCCGCAAGGCGTCGCCCGAAAGCCGGGTCCTATCGGGCGCGTATTCTTTGCGGATGGCGTCATCAACGACGCCTTTGGCCGCCCATAGTCGGCGGTCGAGGATCGCCTGTGCATCACGGCACTGTCCCGGCGTCATACCGGTCAGGCGCAGCGAGTCGGCCACCACGCCTTGGAGCCCGGCCAGAGCGGGGATGGCTGGCATCCCGGACCACAAGACGACGGCCCACGTGCCGTGATTGTTGGTCACGGGGGCCGACGGGGCGCTACTGTGGCCCCGTCGGCTCTGGCATACCGCCAGGATGTCAGCTGGCCGCGCTAAATCGATGATCCAACGGCCCCTCCGGGTGACAGTCGCCTTGCTGCCGTCGATGGCGTACAGCGCGGCTCCGCATGCCTTGGGCTCGGCCAAGGCAGCCAAGAAAGCCTCGCGACGCGCGTCGTCGAGGCGGTCAATGCCGACGACCTCGATGGGGGGGCAATCGCGTCCCGCGCCGGAGATCACGGCGCGGTTAGTCTGCTCCGCGCTGGCGGCGCGGTCTAGGGCGTCGGCAGCGACGCAGGCATGGCGATAGCCATTTTGCCCGCACATGGCGCGGGCATAGTCACGGGCAGCGGCGGCGGCGGTGGAGTAGCTCATTGCTCCACCTCCTCGAGACGGTCAAGGTGCTCCGTCTCGTAGCCCTCGCGGACCGTGACCTTGACGATCACGGTCGCGCCGGCGAGCGTCAAGAACTCGCCGCCGTTGACGCGGACGATGTCGCCCGCGTTGAGCGCGACCCGCCCATTGGCGGGCAGGCGGATTTGACGGCCAGTGCGGCCGTCATACGCCTCGATGTTTTTGTATTCGCTCATAATCATTGCTCCTTTGTCCTACCCCATATAGGGCAGGGCATTCTCGTTTTTCCGGCCTACTCTTCTTTTTTCTCGTTTTTTGTCTTTGCCCACCGCGCCTTGGCGGCCTTGCGTGCGTTCTCGCTGCGCTGCTCGGGCGTCAGCGCGGCGAGCGCCTTGCGACCCTTGGCCAGGCCCACGTTTGCGCGAGCTTTGGCGCCGGCGAGCTATGCCAACTGAGCGGCGTAGCTCTCGACAGACCTGTCAGTATCATCCCAAAATGCGGCGGCCCACTGGGCCAGGACGATCCACTGAGGCATTGTAAGGGCATCCATTTTTGCCAGCGTGGAGGCCTTGTCAAGGCCCCACTTGCTGTCCATGCCATCGAGCGAGCAGGCATCCTCAAACTCATATCGCAGGCTGTTGGCGTGCGCCACGTCGATGATGGTTGCATTGAGGATGTCGATAAGAGCGCAGAGCTCACGGACCGTAAAAAAGCCCTTAAGCGCCCTGCGTGCATCTTTTTCGCATGCAATCCAGCTCTCGATGGCCCTGTTGGCCGCCGCGCTCTTGTTTTTTGCTGTGGCAAGATACTTATCGACTTGAGGCGTTAGTCTGACCGTGATGTTTGACATGATGGTTATCTCCCTTACTGTAGTTGTGGAGCCGGTCTGGCTCCGTTTGTTGGCCGCCGGGACGGTGCTGCGCCCCGGCGGTTTTTTTTGTTTATTTTTCCACGATCCAGCACAGGGGGCCGTAAAAATCTAGTTTTCGATTCTTTTCCTTTGCCCAAACGTGCGCATCGGAAACACTGCGTCGAACAGCAGTGATGCAGCGAGTTCCGCCGGCTTCGCGTTTCATAAGACGAATTTTTGCGTTGTTGTTGTTGATCTTGCTGTTCATGGTCTGTCTCCTGTTGTTGTTTCTGGTTGCCTCGGGGTTGCTGCCCCGTTCTTGCTGTCTGAGATATACTATCAGGCATTAAATTACGTTTGCAAGTGCGTTTTGTAATTATTTTGTAATTATTTTAACGGGCAGGTGTTCTGAGCACAAAAAAGCCCGGCACCTGGGGAGTGTGGCCAGATGCCGGGCGGGGATGGTGGGCTCAATGCGCAGCCCACCGGGTATGTCATTTCAGGAGCCAGCCGATGCCGACCTTGTCGATTACTGCGAGGATGCCGCCGATGATTGATGCAATAAGTAGGCCCAAAAAGAAGCGTCCGATGGCCACTTTGCCCTGCCTGTAGCATCCAGACAAGTCGCGCAGCCCACGCAGTTCAGACTCGGTAAGCCCTAGAGGGCACTCGCGCGGTATCTCCCGGGCGACGGCCTGGGCGATGTCCCGGATGAGAGCCTTGCGGCGTTGCTCGCTTTCAGATTCGCGCAACAGGTTCATGATGACGTCTTCTGTCTCTCCCATTACAGCGTCTTTCATTTGTAGTGGAAATAATTGTGGCCAACCAGGCGGACGGCCTTGTAGGCTGGATTGATTTTGCGGCGGTCAACGAGCGCAGCCGGCCGGAACCAGCGCCAGCGGCCGTATTTGGCAACCCACTCTTTGATCATGTTATCGCGGAACTCCTCATCAATGCGCTTGCGGTCCTCGGCCTCACCTCCGACGTGATAGCCTTCGTCATGGATGGCCGCCGACGCCTGGTGATTGTGGTACACCCACGTCAGGATGTCATTATACCAGCAGCCCTCCCCGCCGACGCCGTTGCAGATGTCAATCAATTCCGACGCCGGGCGATGAAAGAAGGATGTGTTCGCGACGAGCCCGAGGGTAAAGGCGCGTTCGCGGAGTCGCTCAATTTCGCGTTCCGTGTACTTCATGGCTTATTTCCCCGTGGCAGCCTTCAGTGCTGCTTCCTCTTCAGCAGTCAGGCCCAAGCACTCGGGGCACTCCCTATAGGCCGCCACGAGCCATTTCCAGTCCTCCAGACTCATATTCAATCCTTCAGGAACAGAAGTGATAGTGGTGTCGGAGGATACCCATTCCTTGAGTTTAGCCAGTGTGAGCTTGGTGATACCAGTTCCATTTGACTGGGGCAGAGGCAGGGTAACAAGGTGGGGAGATAGCTTCACGCCGTCAACGGTCTGCAATTCAGCTGCCTGTTTGATGTATGCCTCGGCCGCTTCCGGCGCTGCTACCGCAAGGTCTACCAGATAGCCAGTAATTTGCACACCGGTTTTGCGGCTGATCTTCCGCACGCCCTTTAGCGTGTTCGTTGCAGGGTCGAACTGCAGGCCCATGCCCTCATCGACTTCAAGCTCCCAGCTGGAGTTTTCGCGAGGAACGTCGACAATATTTAGGCCGTCCGTCCAGCTGACGTTTGCTGTGAGCTGCCCAGGATCGAAACCGATGTTGGTTCTTTTCCCGACAGTGAAAACAGCTGGGTTGTGCGAACAGCTGCAGGTGATAAAAGCCAGGATCAGGATCAGAGGGATGATGCAGGTGTGTTTCATGGTGGCCTCCGTGGTTGAGTGCGGGCGTAAAGGGCTCTGCTATTTATACGCAGAGCGTCAACCTGCGGGGAAAGAGAAAAGCCCGCCGACGCAATTACGCCAGCGGGCCGGGGGTGGAGAGAGTGGATTGTCACAATTCTGGTTGTTGAGGTGCTTTTTCATCCGGCTGGTATTCGTCGCCGTGGTCAGGAACGTTACAGGCGTTGCCGTCCTGCGCCAGTTCGCCAGTGATGGCGCATACTCCTTCGCAGCGGCTGACGCCGGTCGGTTGCCAGTACGGACAATCAGGTCCGCAGGTCTGATATGGGGTGCTCATGAATTTTCCTCCAGTGGCGGAACCCAGCCGGGGCGTGGCGTGAGTTCCCAAGGTTTGGGGTGGTCGGGGAAGATCGCAAAGTGGGCCTCGGGTGGAATGGACTCTTTGAAGCCCTGGTAGTAGCGCACACTGAAATGGGCCTCGATGTCACGGGGATACACCCCGTTGGCTCTCAGGCAGATTGCGACGTATTCCTGGGGCGCGATGCACTGGTAATGCGGGTGCTGCTGGCCGCCGGCGGCACAATCAAGCTGAAATGACTGAAAGATGAAGCTGAAGTCGCCTCTGAAATAGGTCAGGCCGCCGCCCCAGGTCGCCCACGCAGATCGATACCAGTTGCCTATCTCACGCAACATGAACAGCTCCCCCTGCGGACAGCGATGCGGCGTGAAGTCGCGGAAGACCACCGTGTCCAGATCACAGGTCAGTATGGACGCTTCTGCCGGCCAGATGTCGCGGTAGTGTTCGACCTGCCCCCAGAAGGTGGCGCCGGCGGTGCGATCGAGCACGAGCGGGATTGTCTCGATGCCAGGCACATCGACATCGCTCTGACAGACGAAGCGGAATGGCGCCGAGCAGTGCACATCAAATTGTCGTTTGAGCCAGTGGACGTGCTGCGGCCCATAGGCACCGCCGGATCGGAGCAGGCAGGTGATGATCAGTGGATGCTCATCATCAATGACGCCGTACTCATCGATGGCGTGCTGATCATATACATCACGCGCTCGGACCGGCCCCACGGCCTGACCGTCACGGGCATCATGCAGCAGCTGCCCGTAACTCAGCGGTAGCAGCCGGCCGCCGGGTGTGTCGCGCCATGCAGGCATGCCGTCGTCAAGATACTCGAATTCCTCGCCCAGGGCCGACGCGCAGGCCCTGGTGCAGATGGTGCGCTCGCGATAGCAGCGCCCAGCCAATGGCCCATGCGGATAGTGCACCAGGAGCAGGCCGCCGTGGCCGATGCGTGGAGCCGGGCGCATGCCATGATACTGCTGTGGGGTAAGCGAGTGATTGAACGTCGCCCGGTTGATGGGAAACTTCTTGGTGCCGGCGACGTACCCCCAGAAATAGGTGTCGCCTGAGCCAGTCGAGAGCAACGGGATGCGGCCGCCCATGGCACGCTCGTAGAATTCTCTGGTCATGGCCAATGCCATGCCGGGGTGACCGTATGCGCCCCTTTCCGACAATGCTCGGCCCGCCGACTCCAACACACCGAGACGCCGGCCGTCATCTTGCTCGGCATAGTACATGTGGCTGTGCGGGCTGATGACATCGCGCTCGCGCAACGCCGAGGCGACTGCGGCGGCCCAGTCCTGGCGGGCGAAGGCACAATCCACGTCCAGGAAAACCAGCCCCTCGATGCGGCTGTCCTCCAGCGCGGCGTTGGCACCAATTGTCCACAGGGCCTCCTTGAGCCAGATGCGACGGGAACGCTTACCGATGGTTCGCGCGATGTAGCGCACGCCCGATAGGCCGGGAAAATATCTGTCTGCGTCGGGCTCGGCGGCCTCGACCATGACAATGGCGCCGGGCAGCGGTCGTGATTGCAGGGTCCACGCCAGTGCCCGCCGGGCGGCAGCGACGCGCTGTGGATCATGCCCATGATGGCAGAGGACGAGCGCGAGGTCAGCGATCGGCGGTTGATCCGTAGCTGGCGCGATGACATGCAGTGGCTGCCAGTCGTCACCTGATAGCATGGCCTGCAGGGCCGCCATGACCAAAGCTTGCCGTGGCGACGTGATGATAGGCAGGGTAATTTCTGGCGCCGTCGGCAGTGCCTCGACGGTCCAGCCAAGGGCCTCGCAGTTATCGTCAGTCAGTCCGCCTTTGCCCTGCCATAGGGCCGGCAGGGCCGCGTGCGCGATGCCGTCAGGGGCGAGGTAACGCTTGGCCTGCGTTCGTGGCTGTATGGTTTTGGGGCGAGTGTCGATTTTGCGGTTGAGCATGTTATATCTCCTATTCTGCGGGAACCTTGCGTATTACGACTGCGGAGTCAGGCGATACCATCCACGCACGATGGACGTACGCAGCAATGATTGGCGCGTACTCGCCTGAGCCATCTATGTTAGTCGAGTAGATGCGGTGTAGCGCACTGTTGCGTATGCCATAGCCGCCACGGTAAAACCACGATTGATATCCAGACTCTTCTACTGCATGGTATCCAGTTACAGCAGTCCATCCATCAGTTAGATTGTACTGGTCGAGACGCGATGCAGTAACTACTCCCGCGTAGTCTGCTTTTATCCCCATTAGGTTGCCATTCTTTATGGCAAATCCACCGTTCCAGGGCTCATACAGATTGAGCATCCCAGATACATCTGTATAACCAGGGCCATCAATTGGAGTGGATATATCGTCCATGCGATACAGATAGCCACCGGCGACCCCTAGAGCTACATAGCCACCACCATGGCGGCCGCTAATGCGATCAAAAGATCCACCAAGACCAGTCAGGCCCTGGCTATCTATGAGGTATGCGTAGCCTCCGAGCGTAGCAATTCCTGTCCCATCGCCTGCAACCATGTCCCAGCCTGATGATTCTGACAAAACAACCTCGCCGCCGCCAGCAAGGATTCGCCATAGGGTAGTATCAGTTTTAATTCCAAATCTGTCAAAACCTGAAAAACCACCAGATACTGCTATGTAGCCATCTGGTACCACGTGCAGCTCAAGGCCATCCTCGTTGTACTGGTAGTCTGCCAGGTCAATATTGGTCTCATATAACTGAGCAGAGTTGCCTGTGACATCCCATGACTCATAGGTATATTGCTGCTCCGGCGCTGGCGGGGTGTAGCGCAGCCCGGCGGCAGCCAGGTCGCTGTAGCGGTTGGGCACCCCTAGCGCGTTGCGCGTGTTGGGCAGGATGATGGCCATGCTTACACCTCGCTATCGTCGGCGCTGACCATGACCTTGATGCCATCCACGCTACCAGCGACTTTGAGCAAGTAGCCGGCGGGGAGGAAGATTTTTGAGTCCAGGAACGCGGCGTTGTTGGCAGTTAAGGCCATGATGCATGACCAGATGTCGCTAGTCCCGTCATTGACCGCCACGGTCAAGTTGCCGGCGTTGTCGCCTGCAGCGGCCAGTAGCGACACAATGGCCACCTCATGCCCCGTGTCGACCGTGACCAGTGTGGCGGGCGTTGATGCGACAGTGGTGTGCGAGTAGTTCTTCAGCATGGGCTATCCTCCTATTATCCAAAAATGAGCGCTTGTTTCTTTGCGATCCTGCGTGCTTCGGCGGCGGTGATTCCCGTTGTCCCGCCGGCACTCGCAAATCGCACGCGGCCACCGCGTGACACATCAAGCTCGCCGAAGTAAATGATGGTTTCGCCGGCCGACCAGCGCGTGACGATCATGCAGCGGCCATTCTCGGCAGCGTCACCACGCTCTATGACGATGCCGTTTCCTGCAGCGTCGTAAAGCTCAACTTGGGCGATGGGTGTAGTGCCGTCGAGGAGCAGGTGATTGCCGTGGTCGATGTCTTCGAGCAGCTCAGCCGAGGTGAACTCAAAATCGGGCACAATCGGAGCGGCCGCCCCGGGAGCGCCGTCAATGCCGTCTTTGCCCTTTGGTCCCACCGTGACCGGGACTGGGCTTGACCACGTGCCCTGCGTCGCGCTGGAGCGCTGGAACAGAGCCGGGCCGCCGGAGCCGTCGCCGTCGGAGGCGAGGTAGACAAACCCGAGCGGCGTCGAGTCGTAATTGTCGCGCTCCGCGAGCGTGCCGGATGCATCGATATGGATGCCAGACCCTGGGGCGCCGGGGACGCCGGGCTCACCCTTAAGACTGTCGAGGAAATCCTCCCTGGTGCCGATGTTTCCCGCCGCCAGCCACTCATCGTAGGCCGACTCAGCGTTGATACGGAACACACCGCCCCAGGTTGCGCCGCCGTCAACGGAGATTTTCATGTAGTGGTCGGCGACCTGCGGGATGTCGTGCCACGCAATACCGGCGCCAACAGCGACCTCAAACGCGGCGATATCCACGCCAGCAGTTCCTCCTAGATTCCACACCACGCGCACCGTGCCGGCGGCGTTGTAGAGCCGGACGCAACGGTCGCCGGCGGCAAGCGCGCCGTGCCAGTCGCCATCCTCGGCGGACGTGGCGGAGTATTGAATGCTCAGGTCTGCCGATAGGAGCAGATTCTCGGCGGCCGTGACTTCCTCTGGCGTCGGGTCGCCTTCCAGCTGGATGATGAGCGATTCGGGACTGAACGACCCGCCCGCGAGCTTGAAGCGGAAATAGGCACAGCGAGCGGTGGCGAACTCAACGCCAGGCTCTGCTACGGGAGCCCACCAGTCGGCGTCAGCCTCGACGTAGGTGGCTGCAAAACGCGCAATAGGCAACACCGCAGCCTGCGATAATGCAACGGCGGCCGTCCAGGTCACGCCGCCATTCATAGAGTCGCGGTAGTATATGTCGTCGGCCATCTGCGTCGTATGCCAGCCTGTGTCATTGGCGTCGGGCACGGTGTTGTAACCCCGGATTACGTTGTAGCCGTTGCGACCGTTGGCGACGATCAACTGCCAGCTATCGGAGGTAGCCGGCGGCACGGGGGGCGCGGCGTTGTTGTTGTCGACGAGCGACAAAAACCAGCCATAGGCCGTCGTCACCATATCATGCAAGTCGTAGGGCGAGTTGCCCGCCGACCACGCGCCCTGCGGTGTAACACCGAAGCCGTCGATACCGTCGGTACCCAGGTACTTGACCCATGTCGCGCCGCCGAAGTCAGCGAGCACAGGCGTCAGGTCGAGGTTGCTGCTGATGAACTCGGCGCGGTACGGCTTGTCGGCGCCGGGGGTAAGGCTGAAACCGCTGCCGTCGACGGCCGTGGCGTAGGCCACATAGAGCTTGCTCGATGCGCCAGCGGCGCCGGGTACGATGTAGCGAACAAAGACCGCGTTGGCGGTGATAAAGTCATCAATGTCGGGCTCGGAGATTAGCGTGCTTGACACGAACTCGGCGCGGTACTCCAGCTCGCCACTTGGCGTGAGGCTGAAGTCGGTGCCGTCGGCGTCGCTCGCGTAGGCGACATAGGTGTAGCTGGGCGTGCCGGGATCGCCCCGCAGGGCGGCGGCGGCGACCTCGGCGGCAATGATGGCGCGCACCCCAGGCAGCCAAGCGGGGTCGTCCGGATCGGGCGTGTCCGGCGAGTCGCCGGGAATGTATCGGCGGTTCCGCAGCCCGAGGTTGAATTGAATCACAAACACGGTTGCGTTGGAGTCATCCACGCCGCCGAGCTCGCACCCGAACGATATGCTGGCGCCCTTGTTGAGGGCCGTGTGGAGTGCTGCAATGTTGGTATTGGGCACCACGAACTCGACCTGCGTAGCGCCCGCTTCCGTCGTTGATACCGAGATGTCAGATGTGCGTATCAGCTTTGGGATGGTCCCCTGGTCATAGTCTGAGTCCATCGCAAAATAGAGCCCGGTACTGGCCAGCTGCGCGATTGGGTATGCTGGCAACACGGCATCCACGCTGGAGGAAACCGAGCGATCAAGGGGTTGGCGGATGTCCAGCACGATCTTGGTACTCACCGCGATGGTAAGCGCCGGATCGGCGGCTGAGTTACCGAACTGATCAACCCAGCTGGCGACGCCGTCCTTGAGTAGCAGGATGCCACGGATTATTTGCATGGTTTTGACCCTTCGATTAAAAACAAGAGCCGACCCCAGTCAGGGGCGACATTCTCCAGCTGCAGCAGCCTGCGCGCAACCACAAGCTCATCATGCGCCTCTCCAGCCACACGAGCCGCTGCGGACCCCAGGTGCCATACGGCTTCGCAGCGCGCACGCAAGCCAGGCTGTGTCAACGCCTGCTTGGCCAGGGCAATGTGTTCCCCGGCGCAGCGTCGGCACGGCTGCATGCGCCGCTCTTGGCACTTCTGCTGTTGTTGGCATGTGGTACATGTGGACATATTTCACCTGCTATTTATACGCTCGTGGCCTATTCGCCCCAGCCCGGGATGTTCGTATGGAGAGCGTCGGGCGTGCCTGTAGAGTCGATGATGTCGCGGCTGTTGTGATAGGCCCGGACGCGCCAGCCATAGCGGCGTGGGTGGGTGGCTTGGGCGGCGCAGATCATGTCTGCCGCATAAATCATCGTCGTGGAATTTCTTACACCTATGGCGGACGCTTCGGACATGCCACCGACCGTGCCTTTGCTGGTCGTGCCGGTCTTGTGATTCGTGCGGTGTGGCTCGTTTTTGAACTCCACATTGGCGGATGCTGCTGTGTCGCCGATAGCACCGACGATACTGGAGTCAGTTAGCCCCAGCAACGTGTCGGCCTGAGCTTCGACCTGTAACGCGTAATTGCGCACGCCGGACTCAATAAGCACGTCATCCTCGTAAACTTCGTACGTGTCGCCGCCGCCAACAGCCAGGCCGTCTACATCGACGTGACCGATGAAGGCGTCCATAATGGCCCGGCGGGCGTTCTGGATGTTTCGCCCTAGCAGCCGGATGCCGCCCGTTGCGCGTACGTTCGCCGTGATGGTCGATGCAGCCGAGGTGAAGTCGCCACGGTTGCAGCCGTAGAAGCCGACCATGAGCAACTGCACGTTGTAGCCGCCCAGCCACCAGGGGGCGTCTCCTTCATCGTCATCCCTTGGGAACTCGTATTCATCCCATTCGCCGCCTCCACCGCCTCCACCGCCCCCACTGCCGCCGCCGCCTCCACCGCCTCCACCGCCTCCACCGCCCCCACTGCCGTAGCCCCATCCGGGGCCACCCTCGCCATCTTCCATGTCGTCGGCCTGCGTGTAGTACTTCCACACCTTGGTTTCGGGGTCCACAACCACGTCCATGACGACGTTGACGTCCGCTTTCGAGCCTGGGAAGCGCGAACCTGTGACGCCATCGACGCAGACCATACGGCCGAGGATGCGGATGTCTGGCTGCACGTCGTCATCTTCGGAGTCGTCTTCGGCGTCCTCTGGCTTCTCATAGTGCGCCGAGACGCTGATAGCGAGATCAGCATCCTGCAGGATAATCCCGCGCACGTTGCCGACTATGACCAGGTCGGTGCGGGCGGTGAAGTCGTCATCAATGGTCAAGTCCACAGCGATCTTGGCTGATATTCTGCCGCCGTCATCCCACGGGCGGATGCGTAGGCGTCCCGCGTAATCGCGACCCTTGCCGTCGACGGCCAGCATGGATTCCGGCAGCTTGTCCAAGGTTTCGCCGATGGCTCCCTTGACGCGAACTACGATTTCGTCGCAGCATAGCGCGCGACAGGTGCACTCGACCTCGTCGTCATCAAAGACCGCATCGAGCGAATCGAGAGGCTTTCCTCGTGTGCCGTCGCCATTCTCTGCGGCGTCATAATCGACCCATATCACCCTGTTACGGTAGAGCTGCCTGCGGTTGCCGTGGATGGCGTTGTTAGGCGCCGCCATGATCGGCAATAGCCACTGATTGACCTTTCGCGTCAGCAGCGACATCTAATCTTTCTCCAGGCATGGGCCGAACCAGTCAATGTATGCGTTGCCGGGCTCATGGTCCTGAGCGATGGTGGCGGCCTCGCCCTCAACGCGGACGCGTCCAAGGAGATACCACACGACGGCCGGCGTCGTCGTCTGCGTGGCGGACTGCACGGATATTTCACAGGTCGCCGGCGTGTCATCGGCGCCTTCCTCGGAGGCCTCGACGGGCGCCGTAAACTTGATGTATATGTAACATGTCGCGGCGGGCAAAGTGAACTCGGATCGCGCCACGGTGAATGGCTGGTTATTGACGTGGCAGACGCCGCAGAATTCGTCATCGGGGAAATTGCCGTCAACGACCTTGAAGAGCCGTGCGGGTGGCTGCGGATTGTCGCCCTCGGCCGGCTCTGCGGGCGTGGTCATGCCTGCCTGCATGATCTGGAACATGCCGCGCCTGGCGCCCGCGGAGTCGCTCAGTAGGAGCACAGCCCACTTGTCCGCGCCGACGCCCTGTCGCCAGAGGATGCGCGCAGGGCCGGCGTTGACGCTCTCAAGACTGCCACTGACCACGTCGGCATAGTCGTCATCCGCGCTGTGGATGGTGATCTGCGCCCGCGCCAGGCCGGTGAGCGTCACCAGGCCGGACTCGCCGGATGGTATGGCCGTCATCGCCACGCCCCACACGTCGGCGGGAGGCGCCGCGACAAAAGCGACGGCGCCCTGCAGGCTGAGCTCGTCATCGAATGACCCGGCCGGGAAGAGCGCGTCGCCAAGGCCAACCGCCTGGCCAGCCGCAATGTCCGCGCCAGAGTTGACAACAGGGACGACGACGCCGCCCGAGGCGCCGGAGGAGATTACGCCGCTCTTGCCATTGACGCCCATGCCGCGCACGCGCTCGGTGGCGCTGAGGATGTCATTCCACACGTCGGCGCGCATGTGTCGCGCTACATTCTCGCCCCGTTGCACGCGTTGGTAGGTCATAGCAGGTTAACCCCCAGTGCGTTGAGGTCGACATACTCGTACACTTGCTCCACGTAGACCGCGACTATTTTCTTGCCAGTGGCAGCGCCGTCTTTCTGATCGGCGTAGCGACACCATAGGTAGTCCCAGCCTCGTTTGTTGACGCGGAAGTTGTCGCCTACCAACATGTCAAAGGCATTGACGCTGATTCCGAAGTGATAGGTAAGCGTCCAGCGATCGGACCGCTTCATCCCGTCTCCCTCGCCCTCGACGCCCTTGAAGAGCACCTCGCCGGGCATAAAGCCCGAGAATGGCTGGGAATTGACCTTGTTGGTCATCTCGGCGATGTCCTTCCAGAAGCGAGCGTTGATTTTTCGCGGCTGGATTGACTTTGTGACGGTGAGCGTGATCGAGTCGGTAGACACCTCGACGCCGTTCACGTTGCCTGCGTTGTCGACGTTAATCAACCCGTTGTAGCTCGGGGCTGTTTCAGGGTAACGATTTTTGGTCTGAATGCTCTGGTAGCGAGTAGCTGACGATTGGCCAACGCTTACGCGAACAGTCTGCTTGTCGCGGTTGTAGATCGTCATCGATCCAGACGACCCGTCGAACTTGTAGTGCGCGGTGACGCGGTAGGTTGTTTCGTTCAGCTTCTCGGCGATTTCGCAGAAAGGCCTGTCGGCGCGCGCCAGGTCGTTAACCCGTGCTGGCGCGTTGGCACTGACGTGCTCCAATGCCGTTTTTTCGGGATCGTCGCCTGTCACGTTAAGCACGATATACGGAACGTCGATCTGATTAAAGGCGCCGGTCGAGTCCAGCGACACGCCGCGCTGACTGTACGCCTCGATCATCGTGAGTTGAGTTAGAACAGCCATGATAACCCTTCATCCAAAAGACAGTAAATTGTTGCGCAGAAGCTCGTTCGTTTGCGCGAGCTTGCGGTTGGTTTCCTCGACGCCCTTGGCCGTGCGTTCGGCCGCGTTGCCGCCTGTGCCAAGGAGCGACGCCGCCGATGCGCTGAAAGCGCCGGAGGGGCCCACGGCGCGCATCTTCTCGATGTTATCCACCGTGGAGTCTCCCATGTCGATCATGTTGTCAAAAGTCTCCGGTGGCGGCTGAAACTCCGGCACCGTAACCTGCGCCACTGCTTCGGCGATAGCCTTGCCGACGTCCGGCACACCACGCGCGGCCAAGGCGGACTGAGCATCGACGACCGTCTGCGAGTTGTCCGCGCCGGTTGTTTCGCGTAGCATCTTGCGCAGGACGCGGACACGATTGGCCTCCGCTTCCAACTCAGCGGAGTTCTTTTCAAGTTCGGCGTTGCGGTCACGGTGAGCGGTGAGTGGGTTGAAACGCTTGCGGTTCATGATCACCTCGCCCTGTTCGCGCAACGAATCGCGACGGGATTCGGAGGTGTGTAGCGCAGCGATAATTGCGTTCTTCTTGTCCGCGCCTGTTTTCCAGCGCACGCTGTTGAATGCCGTGTCGCTTGCCACCAGGGCTGCGTCGGCGTCATTCTGCGCGGCCGCGTCCTGCGCGGCAGACTGTTTCGCTTGCTGTACCGACCACGCGATAGCTGCCACCGCGCCGACGATTGGCAGCAATGAAATCATTGATGCGGTCAATGCCGGGCCCAGCAAAGCCGCTAGCTTGAGGATGGCCCCGAGGGCGCTAGACAGCTTGCCGATGACAATTAACGCCCCGCCGAGCGCAGCGAACTTCAGAGCCATCTCGCCAATAGTTGTGATTAGCTCCTGGTTGCGCTGAATAAAACTTGTGACGACACCCGCGATATCGGTCAGCTTGATCTGATACTCGGTCATCTTGCCGCTTATCGCTTCCCCAAGCGCGATATTGACGCCCTCAATGGCGCTCTTCATAATGCGCCAAGCGCCGCCCTGGCCGGACTCCATGAAGTTGTAAGTCCGTTGCGCCTCGCCAGCAGCCTGTTGCAGGCGGGAAAGAAACGCGTCTATGCCGCCCGCGCCCATGGACAGCGCGCCGCCGCCAAGCGAGCCACGAATATCAAAAATCTTGATGATAGCCTGAACACGCTCTGCAGTCGGCAGCCCCTCGACCGCTCGCCCAACCTCAGTAAAAATATCCAGCATGTTGCGCAAGTTGCCGCTGCCGTCCGTGGTCATGATTCCAAACGTATCCTTGAGATACTTCTGCACGCCCGGATCGGCCATCTGCTGAAAACTGCGGGAGATGGCCGTGCCGGCCTGCTCGCCACGGATGCCCATGTTGGCCAGGAGCCCAAGCTGCGCCAACAAGTCCTGGAAGCCAACGCCGGCCGTGACCGCGCGTGGGCCAGCGGTCTTTAGCGCCTCGCCCAGGTCGTGCAACGTCTGCGCACTCCCGTTGGCCGTGGCGGTGAGCAGGTCCGCGATGCTGGTCATGTCGGATGCCTGCATCCCGAAGACCACCATATTGTTGCCTGCAATCTTGGCCGCTTCGGCAAGTTCCGTGCCGGTGGCTCTTGACAGATGCAGCATGGGCTCAATGCTATTGATGATCGAATCAGGAGAGAAACCCATGCGCGACATGGACAGCATGCCATTGGCAACCTCCTCGGCGGTGAACGATGTCGTGCGGCCGAGCTCCTTTGCCGTGTTGGTAAGCCGCTGAAAATCGTCGCCGCTGGCGCGGGACGTCGCCGCGACCATGCGCATGGCGTCATCAAAGCCCATAAACACCCGAGCAGCGTTGCCATAGGCAAGCAGGGCCGGCGTGGCGGCCTGGACCATGCCGGTGCCGGCCGCCGTCATCGTCGCCCCAAACTGCTGCAGGCGTGCCGCAGCAAGCCGCAGGCCCTTCTGCAACTCGCTGGCGTCAGTCGTCAGGTAGACGACGGCCTTGCCCGCTAATACGCTGCCGACTGTCGCCATGTTAGTTCCGCCTCCGGTATGCTGGATTGTCGTTGAAAATCGATGTCATCACCCTATCCAGCTCCTCGCCATGCAATTCAATCTCTGGCGGCTTCTGCACTCGCCTGGTGAAAGGGTTGAACTCCGCTGCCGTGAACGGCTTTTTGCGCAGCTTCGGATCGCGATTGACCTCCGCGATCACTGCGATTACCGACGCCGTGCGCACCCAGTTTTCTTCCACGCGGGCACGCCACATCGCCATTAGGTCGCCGTAGGTGTATCCATCGGGGTTGACGCCGAGGACGCCGGCAGCTTGGACAACAGATATCCACAGCTCTGCTGCACTAGCGCGTCGATGTCCAGATTGTCCAGCGCTTCGCGCAGTTGGCTGTCCACCCTCTGCATCGCCTCCAGCGTCTTCCGCGCTGCTACCCGACGCGCACCCGGAAAAAAATCAGCCAGCTCCTCCAGGAACACCGTGGTCGCGCGCTCGATGACCTCGCCCGACAGGCCGCGCCCAAAGTCCTCGTCTGATAGTTGGCGCTTGTCAGCCTGGGGCTTGCAGATCACATAGAGCGCGTCACACAGGAGGATGGGATCGGCGGCCAACTGTTGGACGGCGCCACCCTGGCTGATGTCCATCAGATCAAGGCCCACCAGGCTCCGTACGCGCTTGGCGGCGGCGATGTCAATCGTCACCTGCCAAGCGCGTCCTTCAGTATCTTTGAACTCTCGCATGAGCACCTCCCTTACTGCCACTTCGGCGGACGCGTGTCGTCGTAGAGCGTAGGCACAGCCTTGCACTCATACCACACCACGTCATCGAGGTCTTGGGTTTCGTCCATTGACTCGATGTGAAAATCAGCGTCCAACCCCTTCGCCCCGGCTTCCTTGCTCGGCTTAGCGTAAAACGCTAGCGGAGTGCCTGCCATAATCGCGCCCATAAGCGTGTCGTAGTCGTCGCTGCCACCCTTGACAGTAAAAGACAACTCGCCCTCCTTGAGCCCTGGGGAGCTAGTTTTCCAGCCTCCCGACGCGCGCGTGGTCGAGTCGATCATCGTCGTTTTGATGCCGACCTTGACGTCCTTGATGTGCTTGAGTTCGGTCGATGCCTGCGTGCCTGCCGCGCCCTGGTAGAGCACTGCGTCTTTGCCGAGGAATACGGTTACAACTGACATGCTGATTTCTCCTTTACGCTCTGATTTTGAAGTTCTTATATTGGCGGGACATGACATCAACAAAGGCTGGCGCCATGAATGGGCGCTGCGGGTAGACATTCCCTTTGGCCTCGCGGCCAACGTTGAGCATGGTGTATTCATCGAGCGCCCGTTGCGAAGCTACCATCTCCTTGCGCGTTCTAATCTTGCGCCAAATGATCGCGCCATCGCTATTGAAAACCGGCCCAGGCTTACCCACGCGCAGCTTCCTTGGCGCGGATGGCTTACGAGCCTGTGATCCTCCAAATTCATGGTAATGACCAGTTAGCCCGGTGCCGCCGTGGGCTGGACCGACAACTGCCTCTTCCTTAGTCGTGGTCAAGGAGTACACGATGGACTTTTTCAGGCTGTGACGACCGCCGAGAGTCGTTGGTGGACGGCCAGGCAACGACCGCGCGCCTGATATGGAGCGTTTCTTTATGGACGCCTTGGCGGCGCGCGCGATCGACGAAGCTGCCTGACGCATCGGGTCGCGCATGGCCTCACGTATCCTTTGCGCTACCTCGGGGTTCATCTTGGTTTTGACGCGTACTACAGCCATGGATTCTCCACGTCCTTACTTGCTTTGATCTCGATTTCAGCGTAAAAAACGCCCGAGCTTCTAAGCTTCTCCATGTCCATGCCAAGAAATTTCGGACGGATGTTGAAGTAGTCTGGCAATGTCGCCGCAACGGCCTCCATAAGTTCGTTGAGCGTCGCCATGTGACCGCTCACGTCCACATCGTTGGCCTCGCGTACATACACCAGTACGACCGTCGCTGTGTAACGCACGCTGGCCCTGTCAACAACCACGAAGCTGTACTCACCAGGCACCACTTCGACCATAGCCACGCGCCCTGCTAACTCACTGCCTGTAGCCGATGGCGCCCAGCTTACCCGAGGAGGTGTGTCGGTTGGCAAGATGCCAGCGGCGATTTCTGCCACAGCACTTGCGAGTTGCTCCGATTCGGATGACATTTTCCCGCGCGTCATGGTTTCGGCCCTAGGTATTGCGTGTAGATGGAAATTTCCTTGTAGTCACCACCGTGAAAAGACCATGGCTCGCCGTCTGGATTGCCGACGCGGAAGCGCAGGTCACCGAGGATGATTTCGTCTTTCTGCTTCGGCACCACACCGCCAAGGTCTTCACGCTTGACGATGAATCGCTGGGCGTGGACGTACACTGGGAATTCGCCGTCGTACTTTTTGAATCGCTTGACGGCGACCTTGGCTTCGATGTTTTCAGCGACAGTGACGCCCCCTGACATGTAGGTGATCTTCTCTGTGCTCACCCCGTACATGTCACGCAGCATCTGCCGCCCATCCGAGAAAAAGCCCATCGTTATGCCTCCGGTATGGCGATCTTCTCGCCAAGGATGCGCAGCTCGAACGTAGTGCCGTCCGCACTGCTCAGAGTGATCTCGTTGTTGGCCGCGTCGGTGATGTCCAAGCCTGCTGGCTCGGAGAGCATGAGCGCACCGCCGCCAGCAAGGACGATGCCGGCGGATACGCCGAAGAACGAGCCCGATGCAATGAGGTCGTTTTCGCCCTTGTTGAGCAGGAACAGCCCCTTGACTTTCGCAAAGCCCTCGAGGGCGCCGGACGCCTCGTCTTCAACCGCAGTGAGGTCGATCGTCATGGGTGAACTCGACGCGTCGGCTTTTTCAGCATACGACAGATCGTATTTGCCGGCGCCTGTGCCGGCAGCGAGTGTCAAGCCTAGCGACACCGCGCCTTGGCCGGCAATCTGCCCCGACACCAAGCCGGAAAGCTGCTCAGTAAAGCTGTTTTGGAACTCAAAAAGTAATCGTGCCATAGTGGACTCCTATTCACCTGGCGCCACTTGACATGCCATGCCACACCAGGTATGTGCTAGGTTGAAAAAGGCGCGGTGGTGGTGGAGGGAGAACACCACCACCGCGCCGGCGGAATGGCCGGAACCGGGTAAAAGGTAGGAGGGAAACCCCCGGTCCCGGCCAGCGGGGGGCTTACTCGAAGATGCCGGCGGTCTTCAACTTCGCAACGATGGCGGCAATGTCATCGTTGATCTTGTTGAGGTTGGTCGCCAGGGCGCCGATGTCAGTCTTGGCCGCGCCTGCCCAGGTAAGGATGGCGGCGACGTCCGCCCGGTTGGCGTTGATGGCGGCTTCAAGGGCGTCATCGTCATCGGCGTAGGTGCCGGTCACGGTAACGTCGGCGGCATTGGTGGCGGTTGGGGCGTTGCCCACGGTCGGGGTGACGTCAGCAGCGGAAGGAGCGGGCTCGGCCTGGGCTTCAGGCGCCGAAACGGTGCCGATATTGCTGGCGTTGAGAGCAAGCAGCACGTCTGCGTCATCGTCGCCAGCAGCGGCGGCCGCACGGCCGATGTACGCGTTGTCGATGGGCGTGGTCTGCGCCTGTTTGGTCAAGGCGTTCCAGTACAACAGCGCGCCGAAAGCGATCGCTCCGGCCGGCTTCCCAACCTTGAAAACACCGGCCACGGCCAGGCAGCCGAGGGCATTGGCTGCAATGTCCAGCTTCGCGACGCCCCAGTAGTTGTTCTGGAGAGCGATGACGTCACCGGCGCCAACGGCCGAGGTCGGCGTGTAATCCAGCGAGTTCCCCTGTTGATAGTAGATTGCGTCCATAGTTTTATCCTTCTGATGTTGGTTTTGGAGTTGGTTTTTTGACTATTGCCGGGCTGGCTGATACCAGTCCCGGCAACATGGTCTCACTTAGACTTTGCCCTTGTTGAACACAATGCCCCGGTGATCCTGCTCACGGACGCCGAAGTCGAAGTACACCCGGAAGCTCATGCCCAGGGTGTTGAAGTTGGTCTCGCCGAGCTCAACAGTCGGGGACTTCTTGCCACGGAAGTAGCCGATTTCGAAGGTGTCAACCTGGTTGGGATCGCCCCACAGGTACCAGCCGGTATCGCTGAAGCCGGTGTACGTGGCGTTGGTCAGATACGGACTCGCGATCGGAGTCAGCCCGTATTTGGCGATGACGTTGCCGGCTGGCACCACTGCGTCGCCACCAATCAGCAGCGTGCTCATGGTCAGGCGCTGAGCGACCGGGAACAGCACAGTCGGGACAAGCAGGAACTTCGGTTCGACCGAGATCGGCTGGCCATCACTGTCCACCTGGTCCATGAACTTGGTGATAGCCTTTTCCAGCGACTCAACGCCGAGGGCGCTTGTCAACCCGCCAGTGTAGTTCTTGTGGTCGGTAGAGAACAGCGCTTTACCGTCAGCCTGCACCGGATTGCTGAGCAGGCGACTGAAAAACACCTGGTCAATCTTGCGCTTGCCACGGCTGCCGAACCCGGTTGGAATCTTCAGAAACTCGCCAAGATCATCGTCGTAGATCATCTTCCGCGTCAGGGTGAACACCTTGCCGTAGGTGCTGAGTTTGTTGGTTGCCCGGTCTTCCGAGACCGTACTGTCCTTCAGCTCGCCATCAGCGCCGACCAGCTCAAGGTCACCGACATCAACAAGGCGAACCCGTTCAGCCTCTTTGAAGTCATTCAGGTCGCCAACCGAGCACAGCTTCGAGGCGATGCTGTCGATGGCGTTGTACGCCTGCAAGGCCTTCTTGTTGGCGACGTTGCTCAGGATGCCTGGCAAACTGACAGTGGAGAACGCCGCCTTGATGGTGTCGTTGTTGAACGCCACGCCAACGTTTTTGCCCTCCAGGCGGCACGCTTCGACCATGACGTCTTTCAGGCCCATGCCCCGGAGATGCTTGTCCGCAATGTCCATGGCTTTCTCGCCACATGTCGCCTTGATGATGTCCTCTTTGATGCCGCACTGGAAACTGAGGGACGCCTCAAGCGCCGACGCGTCAACACTCGGCCCGTTGCGAACGATGATGTTGCCGGTAGCGCCGGGAAGTTTCGACGCGTACGCCTTGAGCACTTCGACCGCCTGTTCGGTCTGGATCTTGCTCCACCCGGCAGAAATGGCTTTCTCCCGAATGTCGGGGTATTCAGCTGTGATTTTGTTGATGTCGGTGATGCGAGTGGTTTCTTGGGTTCGAGCGGCCTCCAGGGCCTTTTCGACCGTCTTGCCGACGACATTTTCAAGGTTGAGTGCCCCTGCGGTGAGCGTGGGCGTGTCAACCGTGGGCGTGGCAGTGTTGTGCAAAGTCTCGCCAGCACTGCTGCCATGAGCGGCCGCCTTCAGCATGTCGGCCTTTTCAGCCTCCACGTTACTGCCGACCGTGGTCAGGTGCGCCTTGATGGCGGTTTCGTCCCAGTCGGGACCGAGGGAATACTTGGCACGGATGAAGTCTTGCAGAATTTTGTCCATTTGATGCTGTTCCTTCTGGGTTTGGGGGTGGGGCTGGTTGGATGCAAGAGTGATCATGTTGAAACTGGCGGCAATTTTTAAATGAGTCGAAATGTCAGCGCCGACCGCGACTATCGAAACCTCACGCAACAGCGCTTTGGTCACATGGACGATTGGCCCTTGAAATTTTTGCCCGTTGATCGTCCTCTCTTCACCTTCTGGGATGCGTTCGCTCGCCATGACGTCGGCGCCAATCGACAGCTGCCAGTCAATTTTTTTGCCCGCTTCGGCGATGTACTTTCCCTTCTCATTCGATGTGTCAATGCCACCGGAAACAAGAAGCTGATTGCTTGCCTTCTTTGCCGTCACAACACCAAGGCGAGCGCCGGGGTCGTTCCAGTGAGCAAGGAGCAGCGGGATTTGTGGGGCCATTTCCATGCTGGCAATATCCACAACAACCCGATCTCGCCAGCCCAAATTCATCATGCCGCCGGAATAGGCAACGCCAGAAACCTTCGTCAAGTCGCGATATGTTTGGCCGGTCGCCTCGACGTACTGAATGGAATCAGCGCATTCGCCGCCAGTGGCCATGATAAAAGGTTTACTCATCGTCTTCGTCCTCGTTTCGAGTTGTGGCTGATTCGCTTCCGGGTTGTTCTGGTGTTGGTATCCCTAGTTTTATACGCATGCGATTTTCTCGGGCGACCTGTCTCAAGACTCGACTCCAGTCCTTGCCATCCTTGGCACATTCGTCGGCCAGTGTTGTGGTCCCTGACGCCAAGCGTATCTTCTGGGCGTTGGCCTCCTTGACGGGGTCAACGTGATCAAATCCGTCCCACATCCACTCATGCTCAGTTTCGATGGAATCATCATAATCTTCCGGGAAGAACACCCTGTCGATGGCCTCGAAGTCATGAAGGAGGTCATCCAGGATAACCTCGCCAATGTCTGCGCGTTCGTTTCTGATGGCCCTGAAGTACGTTTGATGATCCAGCCGGCCTGATGCGTAGTTGTATCCGGAGGAATCCCCCATGGCGACGTTCATGGCCATAGAGAGGGGCCTGGCTGCCTCACGGATTTTGGTTTTCACAAAGTCCGAGTGTGTCGACGTGGGCTGTTCGGCCTTCATTTGGCTCGCTGTCCAGCCGGCCGGAAGTGCTATCCCTGCGTTGCGACACAGGTCGATCACCGTTCCAGGAGTTAGGGGAACGGGATTTTTCACGTCTTCGTCGTCAACCGGGGCGTTGCTCGACAAAATGAAGCTGATCTCTGCTGCCACCTCGGCGGCAGCAAGAACGGCAGTCGTGAACCGGCGTAGATCGTTGAACCCGGGCAGCGTACTCGCGATTTCGGAGATGCCACGGTGCTGCCCTGGCCGCCATATGTTGGCATAATGGATGACGTTCTCAGCCTTCACCATATAAGAGTCGGCCGTCGTCACGCTTCCAACGCTGGAAGAACCGGGGTGAATGCGCCAGAAACGGTATGCAATCGGGTTTCCGTGCTGGTCGTATTCAATTCCGTCAAATTCCTTCGGAACTCCGGTGCTGTGGAAGTCGGTCAGTGTTGAATGAAAAGCGGAACCGACCTGTTCGGCCTCGAAAGTGTCAATGCCGATTTTTACATGACTTCGAATCCTTGGGTTGTTGTTTTTCATCAAAAACACCTCGCCGTCAAGGGCTTTCGACCGCCGAGCCATTTTCAGGGTTTTCGCAAGGTGTACTGCCTTCGCCCACTTCCGCCAGCGTGCTTCGCGCCGGTTGAGTCGGGTTTCCCATTCGAGCACAATGTCGTCTTCCTCGTTTTCGCACAGCGACAACTGGAGTCGCGGGCCCGTGCCGATGACGTCGTCTGCCAGGGTCTTGAGAATTCCCTCACAGTAGCCATTGTTCGCGGCTTCATACCTGGCCCTGGAAATGATGATATGCCTGATAGAAGGCGCCATCGCGGCATCTGCCGACAAGAAGTCTGCTCCCTGCCAGTGCCGGCTTGATTCGGCTTCTCTGCTGGCAGCGTCGAATTTGCCACGCACCGGAAAAATGAAGTCACCGCGTCCTGGCGTAACCGGGCCGGTCGACTTCACAACGGCCTTCGATTTTGGCTTGCTCTTCACTGTCATCGTTCTGGGCCTTGGGTGGATATCCTGGCAATTTTCATTCCTGCCCATGGATTTCTGGATGCGCGCTTCTTGGATAGATGTTCATCCAGCTTGATCATGTCCGGGATTGGGCGGCTGCGGACCTTTTCGCCGTCGATTTCGTATTCTTCAGGCTGGACAGCCTTCTCAAGAATTTTCTTTTCAAGGTCTGATGCGTCTGTGCTCATTTTTCCTCCAAAGGTTTACTGATTATACGCTGAGGAAAAAAAATCAGCGCAGCGGCGTTATCCTGGTACTTGATGGGGAAATGCGCCCAGACGGTGAAATGCGTCCAGTCACGGCCGACACTATGTCGTGGGCGTGAAGTTGTGGCCGCCCCGCGTTGGGCTTGCCCTCGTTACCACCGCCGAGCTTGCAGCCTACGATGCTTGCCGCCACCATGCACCCCACCACGCAGTCCAGCCAGTGGTTTTCGCGACCCGGCAACGTTTCCCATATTTCCACCCGGCGTCCACGTCCGGCGGTCGCTACGCTGTACTCGCTGGACAAATGCTGAGAAAAAAGAAAATGGGACTCCGGGCTGCTTCCCCATATCGATAGGCTGCCGATGTCGCCCATAGTCGTCAGCAGGCGCTCGCGGAAGAATGTTTTCCAGAAGTTCGCATCGTACAGGACGTACCGTCCAGTCCTTTTCCGAGGCGCGCGCACGATGTACCAGTTCAGCCCGTGCTTCTCGCCCGGACGCCGTTGATATTCAGTCATCGGCTTCATGGACGCGGTGATACCGACGCCCTTACTCGGAAGCAATCGAGCCGAGTGGATTGATTCCTTGCACACTTTGTAGACGGTATCGGTCGACAACCCCCAGCCAGAATCGACCATACACCTGTCGAGGTGCATATCGGCGCCATCTTCACGCTGCCAGGTCCTGGACAGCAACGAATCTGTTATTTCCTTGGTTGCCGAGTAAATAGCGCCTTCAAGCCCGGCACCCGCATATAGGTCAGGGTAGGTTTTGATGACGTCGTCCAAGCTGAAGGTTTTTCTTCCCTGTTCTGGAAATGTTCCATAATCAACAACCCAGCCAGTGAAGTCGCTTGAGAAAGCGCAGACCGTGTAAAAGAGGACCTTCTTCTGCACGTCAACAAAAGCGACAAGGTTTTCTGCCGCCACGGGGATGGTGTACCTGGGACGGTTGTTGAGCCGGTCGAACACGTGTTGCTCTGTGATGCGCTCGGCGTCGCCGTAGTCTGGGGGCAGGGGCTCGTTCTGGCACTCCGCGTAGAAGGAGTCCTTGTCTTCCAGAAACTTGGTCATAGCATGCTGAATTGCCGACGCTTCGTCGTCCTCGTAGTTGCCTTCCCACGACACGACGGCTCCTTCGTCCATGGCTTCCCGATTGGCCAGATAGAATTCGGTCGCGTCGCGGCGTTCTCGGCCAGCGCGCTGGGATTCCCTGAGTGTGTCCGAAAACTTGAGCCACAGGTCCATGTTTTTGGGGAACTGGAGCACCATCTTCATTCGCTCGCCATTCCAGCGAGGATGCTTGTCTCGATCAAGAATTTGGTCTGCCATATCTCCTGGTTTTATGACTGTGCAGGGCATTACTCCTGATAGCTTCACGCCTGGGCCGGGCAAGCCGAGGATTGCCTTGCTGAGAATCTCCAGTCTCTTGTTATTCTGGTCCATGCTTGCGGCTGACTCGTCTGTCTGCGGGTCGTCGATGAGGACATATTGCGGACGGACGCTGGTACCATCGCCAAGCGATGCCTTGCGGCCGCGAATCCGGCCGGTGATGCCAACCACCTGAATGGCGATGCCAGACGCTGGTGAATCCTGAATGCAGGGCAGGGATATCTCCGCGTCTTTCCACTTGATCCTGGTTCGTTCGCCTCGGCAGGTCTGGCCGGATGACCGATTGACAATGCCGTCCAAGCGTCGAACCGGGTAACACACTTCCGGGAAGTCCTCGTGCAGGAGGTCGTTGCTTTCGATCTCGAACTTGATTTCGGACAGCGATTTGGTCGCAGCGTCTTCCGTCGCTCCGATCAGCAGGATGTATTTGCGGTGCCCATACAGGGCTGCCCAAATGGCCGACATCTCGCAGATCGTTGTTTTCCCCGACGCCCGTGGCATCGCCAAGGCGAACAGGCCACCATGAAGAAGTGATCTCTCTATTTTTTCAATCACCCGCAGGTGGTCCGGGCCCCAGCCGCGATTGAATTTGGCCGGGAAGTAAGTCTCAAAAAACAGTTTGAGGTTGAGTCTGCAATTCTCTTTTCGTTGCGAGTCAACAACTTGCGGTATTGGCCCAATGTCACGCCCTGACTGCGACGCGACCGCGCTGCGCTCTCGGGCCGCTTCTTTGATTTCATCGTAGGTCCGGGGCGATGTGTTTTTTCGTTGTTCTTCTTTTGCCGCTCGTTCATCCGCCAGCCAGGCGACGTACCTCAGCATGCTTACGGTTTTCCCGGCCGGGTCGCCTGCGATGCGGTACCCTGCGCGCTGCAGGTGGCGACTCACCTGACGCTCGCCCATCACTTGACCAAGAGGGGTTGAATTCAGAATCCTGGTCGCTGCGGCTGGCGTCATCTTGTTCAGGTTAATCACTCATCGTTCTCCCGTATTAGCCATGCAGCATAGTGAATCAGGTTGATGGTGCCATCATCGTTCACAGGAGCCCCTTTGGAAATGTCAGACTCCAGCGTGTCCCTCGATATTGTCGATGAGCCCACCTTAACCAGCAGTTCTACCAACTGTTCCTTTGTTAGTGCTACAAGATTTATACGCTTCAACGCCATTCCTCCTTGTCGAAAGAGACGATCCCGTTGTAAAACTCGAAGTAAAAGTCGGCCAGACGCCTATCTATCGTGACGACCGTTTGTTCCGTCCGTGGGTTCGTGTTGATGTTCGCGCTCGACTCAATCGCAAATGCGAATTTCTCCCCGTAGCCAGCCATGACCTTGCTGTGATTGCGAAACACGGCGACGCGGCCGCCAGTGTCCTTGCACACCTCGCAGATTTCAGCGTATTCGTCAGGGTACGATCCAGGGAAAATTTCGCCAACGTAAAAGCTCAGCTCGCCAATTCGGCCGAGCATGATCTGCCGGTGAAACTCTTGGACATCTAGCTTTGCCATGCACCAGGTCGAACACAGCAGCTTCTTGACGCGTTGCATGCGGAGAATCCACATCAGGAAGCTGAAGCTGTCGACGTCGCCGCCGCTGATGAAGTGGTAGCTCGCCCCCAGTTCAATCTCCCTGGGCATGATTTCCTCGAGCATCCGTTCGCTGGTCAGCCGGTGGAACAGATGTCGGTTGTGAATCTTGATTACCTGGGATTCGATCTTCTGGTCTGAGTCCTCGATCTGGTTAATCAATTCTGGGAGGGTGAACTCCGCCTGGAATTCGTCAGTCATGCTTGCTGTCCTCCGCCGGCGTGAGCTTCTCCCAGGCGCAGCCTACGCCGTGAATAAACTCCGCGTATCGTTTCCAGATTACATCAGCGTAGCGTTCGTCTAGCTCCATCAGGAAAGCCTTCCGGCCGGTCTGCTCGGCCGCTATCAAGGTCGAGCCGCTTCCGCCGAAGGTGTCCATTATGATGTCGCCGCGCTGGCACGAGTGCTTGAGCAGCCGAATCAGCAGCTCGACCGGCTTCATGGTTGGGTGGACGTCATTTCGAATTGGGCGAGGGTGCTCGATGACCGTTGTGGGCTCTTCCTCGCACACCGCGTCGGCCGGAATGCTGTAAATGTGATTCCTGACCTTCAGTTGCCAGCGACCGTCGTCGCGCTTCACGAAGGGCTGATCTGGGACGTCTACGACCGTTGACTGCTTGCGGTCGCTGAACCAGCTATGCGACGCACCGTCCTTCCACCCATAGATGATCGGCTCATGCGCGTAGTGATAGTCTTGGCGGCTCATCACAAAGCCGTTTTTCACCCAGACAAGAATCTGCCGCATGGCCATCCCGGTTGCAGCCAGCGAGGTGAGAAATGAAACCGAGGTGCTCGTCGAATGAAAAATGTAAAAACTCGCTCCCGGCTTGAGAATGAGTGCCACCAGGCCGAATGCGCGCCGGAGGAAGTCGTCAAACTCGGACGTCTTCATGTTATCGTTTTTGATCTTCAGACCGTGCTCGCCCTCGTAGGCCACGTTGTAGGGCGGGTCGGTCAACCACAGATCCGCTTCTTGCCCGTTCATAAGCTTGATGAGGTCGTCCTTCTCCGTTGCGTCCCCACACATGAGTCGGTGGCGTCCGAGGATGTACACCTCGCCTCGCTTGCTGACCGGCTCCTGCGGCGTCTCGGGGATGTCATCAGGATTAGTCTTCCCTTGTTTGACAGGGTCCTTCTCGCCGAAGATTTGATTAAGCTCTAGCTCGCTGAAGCCGAACTCCTCAATTGAAAAATTCAGCTGTTCGAGGTCCTCAACTTCCAAGCCCAGGAGCTCAAGGTCCCAACGCGACAGCTCGCTGGTCCTGTTGTCGGCCAGGCGAAGGGCTTTGACCTGCTCCGGGGAGAGGTCCGCCGCCACATGGACCGGGACCATTGCCAGTCCGAGTTTCTGGGCCGCCTTCAGCCGCGTGTGACCGCAGATGATTACGTTGTCCTTGTCCACTACGATTGGCGACCGAAAGCCAAACTCTGAAATGCTTTTGGCCACCGGGCCAATCGCGTCGTCATTGACTCGCGGGTTTTTGTCATAGGGGCGAAGGTTGCCGATTGGCATCTGGATTATTTTCAGTCCCTGGGCCCTGTCGTCATCGCTTGTTGTTAATATTTCGATTGTCGAATTTTTCATGATATGAACCTTCTAAAATAAAAACCGTCCGCAAAAAGAAAGTGTGTGGACCCTCAGCGCTCCTCCGCGTGCCCAAGGCGCGCCCCGGCCCCGCCGGGAGGACCCAAACCCCCCCCCTAGACGACCCCCTTGGGCCACGTCCAAGAGGCTATCCGAGCCCCCAAACGGCCCCGCATTCGCGTTTTATGGCGATTAGCCGGGCAGCTTGCAGCTTTCGATAGAAGATGGCTACAATCGCTTGTTTTCGGCCGCTGTGAACGCCCCGCGCTGAGCTGCAGGCGACCGGCCGCCGACGAGCTGAGAAGGCCCAGGGGCAGGCGGGCCTCTCTCTATTTATACTCCGACGCTTTTTTAGCCTGGGGCAGGCACGATCGCTGCTCTGAACGTGGCGTTGACGGCGTGCCGGCCTGGAGTGAAAGAGAAGGAAAGAATCGTTTGGCGCTGGCGTTTTTGCCCATTTTTTTGACCAAATAAAAAAGTGGTCACGCAACTTGTTTATATTTGGTCAGTTATGGCTCGGATTCGTTTTTGCCCAGAAGATTTTCCCTTTAAAGGGTAGACGCATATTTAGAAAATTAGAGGGCTAGGCATGAGATAGTAATAATTACTAATAAAAATGGGCATGTACTTTCTAGGACTATATACTATGCTTAATGTATTTGGGCAGTATAGTTAAGTTGTTTATATTGAGGTTTTTATGTGCCCGATTTTTTGCCCATTTTTTAATCTTACTTTGTTAAGTGCTACCAGTTTCTATTTTCATAAGCTACTTGTAATTATGGCTATATCGCATGCTTTTTCCGCCCAACTTAGTTTAGATTAATTCTGGTTGCGTTTCTGGGCGTGTAACTAGCTGACAAATGGTTGTTTGTAGACCAGCCGTATGAAAATGAAGAAGAAAGCAAGTTTCAGGCGCGAAAAGCCGCTAAGAGCTTCCGTTTTCGTTTAATGTGATTGCATTCAATGCAACTCTTGCATAGCGTCCGTCCAATTTTTCTACTCATTTTTCTATAACTTTTTTCTTTTTTTATCGTTAATAAATACTTGTAAACGACACTAAAAGCTGTAATGTATAGGTGTTGGCGGAAAAGCCCAGGCCGCCAGCCCCGGGGACCGATCGGTCGAGGGTTTCAGCAGGGCAAGGCTCCGCGAGTAAATAGGGGACGTTCCCATGTCAGTTCTGGAAAGCATTCAGTCCATCACCTTCGGCACCGAGCTTGAATACACCGGTATCACGCGGCGTGCGGCCGCCATAGCCATCTTCAACGTCCTTGGCGGCAATGTGCGCCACGTTGGCGGCGCCTACGATACTTGGACGGTGTTCGCTCCGGACGGCCGCGAATGGAATGTGGTCAGCGATGCCAGCCTGGGCGATCGTGGCAACAGCGCCGAAGTCGTCACGCCGATTCTCCGGTATGCTGACATGGCGACCCTGCAGAACGTCGTGCGCGCGCTCCGCAAGGCTGGCGCGCAGACCCCGGCGTGCACCAGCCAGCACGTGCACATCGGCGTCGTCGACTGGGCACCCCGGCAGATAGCCAATCTCGCGCGCATTTATTACAAGCAGGAGGCGCTCATCCTTCGGGCGGTCGGCACCCTGCAGGAGCGCTTGGAACGCTACACGAGGCCGGTCGACCGCGAGTTTATCGCCCGTCTCGAGGCCATGAAACCCACCACGCGTGAGGAGCTTAACGTCGCCTGGTTCGGCTACGCGAATCCGTCGCCGACGCACTACGACAGCCATCGCTACCGTGGGCTCAATCTGAACAACGTGTGGCGGACCGGCACCGTAGAATTCCGCGTGTTCAATGGCACGAGCCACGCGGGCGTCGTCAGAACGAACATTCTGTTCTGCTTGACTCTGGCCGCCATGGCTCTTTCGGCCAAGTGCGCCAGCTCGAAGGCACCGCGCGAATACTCGGCCGCCAGCGCGCGCTACGACATGCGCGTGTTCCTGCTCCGCCTCGGGTGGATCGGTGCGGAATTTAAAAACCCCAGAATGCACCTTCTGGGGAATCTTCCGGGTAGCGCGGCCTGGAAAAACGGCCGGCGGGACGCGGTACCTGGCCAGGTGGGCTAAATTATCGCACGAGAGGCGGGAGTCGAACCCGCCTCTTATAGTGGGGGCGGGATTTGAACCCGCCTCGAGCACCATGTGGGTTGCGTGTTCTTTTGCTGCAAAAACTGAATTTTACATGGTTGTTTACGGCGTGCAATAGCATTTATCTGAAAGGCGGTGCTAGATGGTTATTCGTGTGCATGAAGCTGATTCAAATGGTCCTATAGCTGGTTCCGGCGAGGTGTTTCGCGGTGGTGCTCTGGACGTCGTTCAGGGCATGAAGCTTAACCCCTTCAATGCCAGCCTGGGACCGGTCGAGTATATGCGGAAAACGCTCAAGGCGATCGGGCAGGACGCCGTGGTGCTGCCGGAGGATGCCAATGCGGCATCGGCCGTGTTTATCGGCGTGCTGATCAAATCTGGCTATGCAACGCTGGTTGACTGAGACTGTCGGGGGTCTGGTGATGCTGGCGAGGCAATGTATGGCGCCGTGATGCGCAGGAGGTTATGCTATGAGCGATGAGGCGATAGACATCAGTAAACTTGCGGCGGCTCTTGGACGCCGTGGCGGGAAGGCGAAAACCGAGAAGAAGGTCGCGTCGTCCCGGGAAAACGTCAAGAAGGCCAGGGAGGCTAAAACGCCCGGAAAGCAGTCCAAGGTGGCGGCTGCGGTCAACGCGAAACGCTGGGCAATTGTGATCACCGAGGACCGCGAGCGCGGGCGGCTGCTGTGGGGGGAGGCGGCTTTGCCTGGTGACGCGGTTATCGTTGGCACGGTTGAGCGTGACCGTAAATGCGGCGCGCTTCTGAAGCTACCTGGCGATCAGTGGGCAATGGGAACGGCCGGCGTGATTAAGCGACTGCCGGCTGAGAAGGTCGCTGCGGTTTTCCGTAGAAGCATATAATGTTAGGAAGGGGCTTGTCCTGGACGTGATCGTAACAGCGGCGTCCCTGCAACAACCCTCCATCGGCCGCCAAGCGCACAGAATTTCTCTTGGCCAATATCCGCATAAAACCCTCGAAAACGCACGTGTTCAGGGCGTTGCCTCGCTAATCACAAGTGTTGTTTGAATTTGGCGAATGATGACCGTACGCCCATTTCCACCCATGCCATGATTCAACCTGGTTCATCACGCCAGGTCGAAGTTTGCCAAGGGCGAACGACGCCAGAGGGCCTGGGTTATGCCGGCCGGAAAGCTGCAGTTCTTCTGCGGTGAAAAGTCCAGGGTGTTGCCTGATAAAATGCCGCAAGTTTCTGAATTGGTATAAGGTTCCGTCTGGGGCGAGCAGGGACCAGTCTCGGGCGTTAACATGCCGTTCGTCTGGCTGAAGCAAGGGTGACGCCGCGATGCCGCGCATCATGGCTTCATAATCTGGATTTGCTGACTTCCTGTGAGCCCACGTGGTGCATTCTTTGCGTCGGCAGGTCACTCTTTTGTTGCTGGGCGAGTCTGCAAACTCGCGGCCACAGCACACGCACCTTTTGGTATTCTTTGGGCGCAGCGCCAGCGCTTGCAGGCGGAACTTCTCTGAATGGCATTCTGGAGAGCAGGTTACCGTATTGTCACTGGGTGGGCATTGGAACTCGCGGCCACAGATATCGCAGGTCTTCATGTTCCGCCGGTTTACCCAGCGCGCGGTCATGACCTGGCTTTTCCTGATCATTTTGCAGGCTTCTGCCCCGCAGGTCACGCAGTGATTCCTGGGGGTGAACTCCTTGCCACAGATGATGCACGTGCTTGTTGGCATGTCAGTCTATGCTCATGTGTGCACTACTCTTCGCCGAGTTGCAGTCGCAGGAACTTCTCCACCTCTTCTTGGGTGGTCTGCTCCCCCTCGTATATTTCCCGCGACAGTACGAAGTCGAAAACGTGCTCGGCGGCCTCGTTGAAGTGCCGTTCGGCACTCTCCATGCTTTCCCGCTTGTCTGCGAAAATACCTTCTGACCATCGATAATACCACAGGTTCTTGACGATGGTCGGCTTGGCCTTGGCGATCATTTCTCTGACTTGGTCGTCATCCATTACCCTCTTCCTAGTTGACCCTCTTTCCATCAATGTAGATCAGCGTCTGTTTCGACACCTTGTTGTTGGTGACCTTGCGTATAGTTATTGGGAGTCAGGATGCGGAAGCCAACGAAAAACGGAGAAAAGTCATGGTGCCGAACGCGAAATATGAAAAATTGGTCAGTGTCCTCAGGGAAGAGCTCTATTGTAGAGGGCACTGGTGGCAAAAGGATATGTATCAGGCAATGAAAGCGGGACGGTCGCTTGGTGATTCATATATCGTTGCAGCTGAGTCTTGTAGGCTGTATGATATTATCAAATCTGCAGGCTGCGATGACCTTAATAAATTTAAGCCGCCAGTCTGGGATCACTTTAAGGAATGTTTAGAAAAGCTACTTGCTGATTCAGAAAATCGTTTTTGGAGCATTGAAAAAGAATATCAGCGGCGTTACCCGGAAGACGGCATTGCACCAATTGCCTTCGCTTCAATCTATAAAGGGTGCCGCCTCTAAAACTTGCTCCAGAAGCGTTCCCTGGCTTCCTCCCATTCTCTCGATTTCGGGTAGCCTTGGCAACCATAGAGTGTGCGTAGGATTGGAATGAATTCGGTGGTAAGCGGAGTGTTAGTTGCTTCTGTGAATGCCGCGACGGCATATTTGATCTTCTTGTGTTTGGAGACAGCCTTTAGTGCCTCGCTCCATTGAGTGTAGCTTCTCTTAAACCCCCAATACCGTTCCAGCGGTTCGCGCTCACTGTCGGGAAAGCGGCGAGACTTGTTCTTTTTCATGATAGCCTGTGCGTTTTCAAACGCACCGATGGCTTGATTATCCATTTCGGAAAGCAACTTGCTGGCCTTGTCGATAATGTCGACGAGGCCGTTTCTGTTTATCCCGTCTAAGGCATCTTGAATCTGGAATTGGTCCATTGCGTCCTCCCTTTCCTCACGTCTTCTCGTCCAGGTAGCGTTCCCAGAAGTGGTGCTTGCCGTTGGCGTGCATGGTTTCGCGGAGTTTAATCTCGTCGCGGATGCTGGTGACAACCAGATAGATGCCGCGCACGGCGAAGTGGTCCGATTTTTTGAATTCGAGCTTGCAGCCGTTGTCTTCGTTGATGGAGAGCAGGAGGAAGGTGTCCTTGCGCTCGACGTAGGTCTTGAAGACGACTGATCCGTCGGCCAGGATGGCAATGACGCCGTCACCATTGCGCAGGCGTGCGCCGGGCCGGACAAGGACAATGGTCCCGGCAGGGTACCATGGTTCCATCGAATCGCCGACGACGCGAATGGCAACGTCTCCGGGGCGGCCATTATGGACTGACACGCGCTCCTCGGAGTTGGCGTCGGCGTAATCGGCCATGGGTATGATAGCGGTGTTGCACTCGGCTGCGGCAGCCAAGCTGATGACGGGGTAGGTGGGCAGGGGCTCGGTGACGAACTCCGCGTTGGATTCGCACCGGGTAGGATGTGTCGGTGGATTGTGGGTCATGTAAGGACGCAGTACAGGCTCAAGGCTTTCCCAGTTCGAAGGCCTAATGAACGTTGCAATGCCTGACTTCCACCCTCTGACGGCTGTGTGACTCATTTTCACTGCGCGAGCGAGCTCGCTCATTGAATGCTTCTCAAGGTACTTGTTGATGGCGGCTCTGATTTCAGGTGTAATGTCCATGTCCCACCTCCTTTCTAGATTTTTATTTTATGCGTAGCTACAAGAAGTTACACGAAAAAAAGGCAGTTTCAATTTTTTTTCGTGTTTTTTGATTTGCATGTTAAACATTCAAGGTTTAACTTTCATCTCAGCTTCTCAAAAAGCAGAAAGGAGGAAGCTAGGTGATGCAAAAACAGAAGGAAAGTAGAAAGACGGTCAGTGTCACAATCCCTGCTGAAGTTCACCGTAAACTGGTAGAGGAAAAAAAGAGGACTGGTAAAGCTATTTGGTTCTTAATCAAGGAGGCGGTCGACAAGGTGTTTATCTAATTTTTTTTGCTTTTGATTGAATGTTACGGAATGTTAAACAGCGAGGAGTGGCGTATGTCTAGTGAAATCGAGAAAATTGAGTTTTGCGGGCGCGGGTTGGTTGCGGTGAAAGAAAATGAAACAGTTCTTGTTGCTTTGAAACCGATCTGCGATGCTTTGGAATTGCATTGGTCAACGCAACGGGAAACCATCAAAAACGACCCCGTTCTTGATTCAGTTGTGCGCGAAATCCGCACAACTGGCGCCGACGGGAAGCAGTACGTGATGCTCTGCCTCCCCCTTGACTACCTCAACGGGTGGTTGTTCAAGATCAGCGCGAAGCGCTACACCGGCGCGCGCCGGGACGCCATCGTCCGCTACCAGAAGGAATGTTACCGCGTCCTCGCGGAGCACTTCTCGTCACAATCGCTCAGCAGCGACAAGCCCTCCAAGGCGACGATCCGCCTGCAGACGCCCGAAGAGGTTGCCCGCGAGGTGACCCAAACCGCTAACAGCATCCAACAAGAACTTCAGCGCCGCGCGTGGGAAGAGACCGGCGAGCTTCGCTGTCAGCTGTACTTCTTCGCGATCCAGCGGGGAATTGAAGACGCCGATGAACTCGCCGATCTGGCCCGCACGGCCATGTCGCATCCGGATCGGATGGATTTGTTCAAGGGCGTCACCATGCCGCCGGATTTTCGCCTTTGGCGGTACAGCCACTACCACCCTGCGACGTTCGCCCGGGTGCTGAAGCGGTTCTGCAACAGCCGCGTCCATGGTTCTGGGGCTGAGTCCCTCGGGTGAGGTTAGGCCTGTTGGAGAAGGAGTAGGTCATGTCGCTGTCGCTAGAAGATAACATGTGCTCCCGTTGCGGTTGGCCGGTCGGTCCAGGCGCCTATGTCATCGAGCATGGCGATGATGACGACGGCAGCCGCGCCTGTGAGTTTGTGTGCCGTAAGTGCGCGCTGAAGGATGACAAGCTGAAGGAGATCGCTATGAAGGACCAGAAAAAACTTGATGCGGACAAAAAGAACGCTCTCGACAATCTGATCTATCTGTTCGCAGGCTTGAGCCTGGTGGGCATCGTCGCCTTGATTGTCAAGGGCCTCCGCGCTCTTGGCGACATCGCCATGGTGGCCGTCCTGGCGGCCGTTGGCATCGGCGGCGCGTGCGCGTGGCTCGCGGCGGGTGCCGCATGCCTCAAGTGGGCGATTTTGGGCTGAGGGAAACAACAAAAGGAGAAGAAGACAATGATAAGAATCACCCCGCAACCATTACCGACCGGAACAAACGACGTATTCGTCGTAACAGAGGAGGTCACGCGGAAACGCGCCGAGATGATGCTGGCGTCGTCGCCTGGAAATCGCAAATGCACCCGCGTGGACGTGTATGTAAAACAGATGAGGGAAGGCAAGTGGAAGCTCGTTCCCGATTGTATTGGCATCGACGAAGAAGGTCGATTGCTCAATGGCCATAACCGCCTTGAGGCCGTTATCAAGGCCGATGCCACCGTGAAGATGCTTGTTGCTTACAACATCAAACGCGCAGACATGGCGATGATCGACATAGGGAAAATGCGCACCCCGGGCGACATCCTCGCATTCGCCTTCGACAATATCGACAACTACAACAACATCGCGGCTACTGTTCGGCTTCTCGTTCCGTACTATCGCAACAACTGCGAAGGGTTGTCAGCTCGCGATACGCGCCTGGTGACGGGCGCTGACATCGCCGATTTTGTCGCCGCAAATCAAGACGAAATCGTTGCCCTGAGATTTCCGCATCGGATTCCTTTCTCGCCTTCCGCAATCATGGCCGCGTGCTTTGTTTTTAACCGCATTGACGTCTTTGATTCAGGACAGTTTATGGAATGCCTGAAAAACAGCTACAACCCTTACGATGGTTTCCCGATAAAGACGCTGGAAAAAGCACTTGTTAACCTTGGCGCGCGTAATGACAACAACCGCATCGCCGCGTTCGCCAAGGCCATCAAGGCTTGGAACTTCTGGCGGCAGAACAAGGCATGCAAACAGCTTAAATGGCTGGATTCGGAGCCATTTCCCAAGCCAATTTGATTTTCGGGAGGTGCGTAATGCGGGAATGTCCTGATTACATCGTCGAGGGTATCTCGGTCCTTGTCGGGCCGCACATCGGCCGCCGTCCCGAGGAAAGCGAAGTCCGGCGCCTGTTGGACCAGCTCCGCAGCGGCAAGCCGGCAACGCTCAGCACATGGGCGAACCGGTACGGAATCAAGACCGGTACTCTGCGCGCCCGGCTGCGTAAGGCCAGCATCGAGCCCTGCGGCATGGAGGCCAATCGTGAGCTCTACTCGGCGGCTCAAATTGCCGAGGTGTGTCCGTCGGTGTCTTGAATCAAAGAGTAGGAGGCTTGTTCAATGAATTTTTTCGATGAGGACTTGATTGCCCCGTTGGCGGCTGGGATTGAAAAGCGCGTTGGCGGCGCCGTCGCCAAAAATGTGCCGTGGATTTTGCGTGACCTTGAGAAAAACATCGAGGATACCAAGGCCGAGGAAATGGATCTGCCTGTCACTGTGAAACTGCGCGTGGTCGGTGTCAGCGCCAATCGCGTGAAGGTCATCATCGACCAGATTCAATGGGTGCGGAAAATTCAGCGTGTTGAGAAGGGCTTCCAGTCGCTGGACGTCGATCTTGACCAGCCATTGCTTCCTGGCCTTGACGACGAAAGCCAGAGCGCACCGACGGTTGTCTACGATGAAGATCACGATGACATGAAGTCCATCCTTCGCTTCGCCGAGAAGTACAGCAAAAAATTGATGCGCCTGGCCGATCCCACCGACGTCAATTGTCGGGTTCTGCAGGTCTGGAAGGGTGACAGCGGCTGGGAGAACTACCCCGTCGAGACCGTCGAAGAAGTTTACTCAATCATGAATGAACTCGTTGCGGCCGAGGGCGGTTTGGCCTTCGCGAGCGAGGGCGTGTTGCTTCTCGCGGCCTGGGACGTCATTGAGGACGCCGGGCACGTCTTGTATGGGAGGAGCGAAAAGGGCGCGATTTACAATCCCCGTTCAGCTGGGCCGGTTACTCTCGACCAGGATTGCGTCTGCGTGAAGATGCCGTATCACTGCGAGAAGGTTACGCAGCCCGTGGTTGATGCCGAGATTGACCCTCTGGACGAGTTGGAGGTTGGGCCAGATGCTGCCGACATTGCCGAGGTTGATGCCGCCGCTTCTGCCAACGCCGACGCCGCCGATGCGCCCGCTGACCCCGTCGTTGATGCCACCGGGAATTCTGAATCCGTCAACACCGTCGAAAAGCCGAAAGACGAAAAATGGGAAGCGTTGCTGGCTGAAGCGCAAAACGTGATACAGGACTTCCCAACGGTGTCGGAAGACCTGTTGCAGCGATGCATGAACCAAAGTTTCGCGACAGCTGGTAATCTTTTGGATGACCTTCAGGCTCGCGGCGTCGTTGGGGCGCCACTGCCGCCGTTCGGTCATCGCAATGTTCTCAAACCTGCCGGCGACGCCCAAGTCGCTGCCAATGAAGCCGCCGAAGCGCCTGATGAATCCGATGTGCTCGACGTCCCTGAAACCCTCAGTGACTCTGATGATGAGTGGTGGCGGGCGCGCACAGCCAATGCCAAGAAGCTGCTCGCGGCCGGAATTCCGTCTTGCTGCGTTCTGCCTTCTGGTACAGCCGCTGCAATGTCAGCGACGCTTCTCGATGACTTCATGTGGGAGATACGTAAGTTCCCCACCAAGACCGCCGCAAAGGCCCATGTCGTGAACTTGCGCGTGACTGCTGGCTATGTGGACCCGTCGATTACGTCCAACGATTACGACACCATTAAAGCGGCTGCCTTCGCCATCATCCGCAAGGGGCTTGTGTATTCCGACAAGACGCCTTTCTACACCATCCGCGCCCAGGAGGGCAAGGGGTGGAGTGTCCAGGCGAAGTACCCAACCGAGGCTGAGCGCGACACGGCCTTCGAGAAGTTGCTGAAGGATCAGAATGTGCTCGAAGGATGACATGCGCACACGCAAGGCGTCATCTCTCGATGCTCTCGCCAGCCTGGTGAAAATCGGACTGGCGTCTTCCGAAAGCCAGACCCGTCTGGCGAGTGAGACCATGCGGTGCGCTCGGATCGCGGCGATCATGGCTGTGAAGAGTGGTTTGGTAACGTGGGACGATGTCGACGACATCACCCAGTCAATAACCCTAAAATCCTGGCGGTACCTGCAACGCTGGGAGTCATCAAAAGGAGGATGGTCGACCTATGTGGGAAAGATCGCGCAGTCCGTGATTGGCGATTATGGCCGGCGCAATGGGCGCAGGCAGGATGCGGAGAACGCCTATCGTGACATGAACAGTAGTGAATTAGGAGCTGATGATGAGTGACGAAAACAAAACAACGAGTCTCGAGCGTGTCGTCCCGGCCCAGTCGCCGTGTCGCCAACTGCCCGTGAACTCAATGCAGGACATCGCGGTGGCCGGCGAGCTGATCGCCCGCAGTGGCATGCTCGGTGCGAAGAATCCGGCCGAGGGCTTTTTGATTGCCGCTACCTGCCTGCAGGAGGGGATGAGCTTTCTGAAATTCGGCGAAAAGTATAACGTGATCGCTGGCCGAATAGCGATCAAGGCCGAGGCAATGCTCGCAAAGCTGCTGGAGTTGGGCGGTGACTACAAGGTTCTCGACCGGTCGGCCGACAAGGCCAGCCTGAAGCTGCGGTTCCGTGAGGCTGAGTTTGTCTCCACCATGACTTGGGAAGAGGCGCAGATCGAAAGTTACACACGCGCGAAGGACGGGAAAAGTCTCAAGGACAACTGGAGCACACCCCGGCGCCGCGCTCAGATGCTTTGGGCTCGGGCGGTCAGCGACGGCGTGCGCGTTGTCTGTCCGCTGGCGACCCAGGGCACTTACACGCCTGAAGAGGTCATGGATTTTGACGATCCGCGCCCCGTCAGCCAAGTAGGTGAGGTGATTGATCTGCCTGCGGTCGCTCCGACTCCAGTAGCGGCCTCTGCCGCAGCTCCCGCGCCGCAGCCTGAGTCTGCGCCCGCAACGATGGCGGCGACGCCACGCCAATCGCAGCCATCGGCGGCAACCAAGGCCGCATCCATGCAGATGCCGTCCGTCACCGCTGGCACGCCCTTTGACATTCCGCCGGCGCAGCCTGACGTGGATTACAGCATCTGTCGGGCGCCTGGCATCTTCCAGGGCAAACCCTGGCGGGACGTCCCGACCGATCAGCTCAAGCTGGCGCTGAACGTCACAACGCCGAACCTCACGCAGGGCGACCACGCAGTAATCAAACAAATCATCGAGGAAAGGGGCTGATCATGGGCCAGGAGATCATCATCAAAAACATCAACCTCGCGGCGCAGGACTGGATCGAGCTCCGTAACGAGCTGCTGAACCGCTCTGAGGCGATTCGTGTCGTCGTCGATGACCACGATTTTCAAGAGGCGACTGGCTTGGTTTCTCGCCTGAGCAAACAGCGCCGCGAGCTCGAAGAACAGCGCAAGTCCGTAACCTCGCGCATCGATGCCATCAAAAAAGACATCATGGCGCAAGAGAAGGAGCTTGGCGGCGGCATTGAGCAGGAATATTCCCGCCTGCGTGAACTCTGCAGCGCCTACGCCACGCGCCTGGCCGAAGAGCGCGAGGCGGCTGAGCGTGCGCGTCGCGAAGCCGAGGCCGAGCAGGAAATGGCGCAGGAGGCTGCGCAGGCCGCGTTCGGTGCGGATGCCGTGGCTGTCGCGTCGCCCTTCATTCCTCCAGCACCGGATCGTCTCAAGGCGGCCGGTGGCGTGCGGCAGGTCACGCAGTATGTGTTTGAGGTTACCGACCCGACGCTGCTTGATCGGAAGTTCCTGTCTCCCGACGAGAAGAAAATCCGTGCCTTTGTGCAGTATGTGAAAACTCAGGGCATCGCGCCCGAGGCCGTCAATGAACCCGGCTTGAAGATTACGAAAAAAGTCGGGATTAACTGAGTCCAGAATCCGTAAATCGAACGAAGGAAAGGTGTACCATCATGCAGATCAATGAAATCCGTACCGACAAAAACTGGGTTGATTTTGCCATCGCAAACGGCCAGAAGACCATGCAGTTGCTCTCCCAGGCAGAGGGCGCCGAGCAGCGTATGAAAAACGGCGTCAGCCATCTTCCCCGTTTTTCTGCGGAAGGGAATGAAACCGCTCGCGTCATCTATGTCGGCGCCGAGCCGAGCCGCTTCAACGAGGGCGAGGTCGTTTTGTGCATGTATCTCTGGAATGAGGCGTTGAGCCAGGGCGACTGGTGGCGCGGGAGCTTGTCCAGCGACTACATGACCGGCAACAACGCAGGCAAGACGTACATGCAGGGCACGATTGAGTCCCTGGGCAAGGTCGGCTATGATGCCTATGCCGCCGGCGGCTTTGGTGGCCTGCCGCAGCTCATCGGGCAGGAAATCCCGATCTGGGTCAAGCGCACGGAAAAAAATGGCAAGGTTTACTTCAACATTGGCGCCATCGGCAGCAACTTCGAGGTTGCCCCGAGCTTGTCGCTGAACAACATCGGCCTTGGCGCTCCGGGGGCGGCAGCAGCTCCGGCGTTCGGCCAGCCAGCCGCGCCAGCTGCGTCGCAGTCCCAGCCGCAGTTTGCGCAGCCGGCACCCCAGCAGCCCCAGCAGCAGTACCGTCCGGCGCAGCAACCCCAGCAACAGCCTGGTTACGCGCAGCCAGCCGCGCCGCAGCCGGCTTTCGGTCAGCAGCCCGGCCAGCACCAAGCCGCGCAGTCTGCCTTCGGCCCGTCGCCTTACGGACAGTGGGGTGGTGGTAACGGGAGCGGGCTCTGATGCAGTCCATGTTGCGTGAGATGCTGATTATTCAGGATACCCGGGAGCAGCGCCCATGGGTGTTCCCGGAGTACGTCCGCACTAAGGTCGGCACACTCCGCACTGGCGACTATGCGCTCGCTGGCGACGATCGGTTCGCCATCGAGCGCAAATCCCTAGACGACTTCGTCGGCACCATCTTCTCAGGCTGGGGGCGCTTCCTGCGCGAGATCGGCCGGATGGAGGGTGCCGGCTTCGTCGCCCGGGTGATCATCGTCGAGGCAGATTACGAGATGCTGATGATGCGTCAGGGGCCCTCGGGCGAGGTGATTCCGCCGTCGCATCACCACCCGATGATTACGCCGCAGGCTGTTGCCGGGAGGATCGCTGAGTTGACGCTGATGGGTGTGAGCTGCCTGTTTTGTCGCGACGCCGGGCACGCCGCATTGCAGGCCTATTATCTACTGTGCCGGCGGTGGGCACAGATCGCTGTGGGTTGAATGGCGATAGGAGGTGTTGGAGTGAAAAGGAAGAAGATTTTCCTGCGATACCGGAGGGCTACGGAAGGCGAGGGGCGATGTACGGATTGTCGGCACTCGCTAGAGTGCGGTACTATCTGGTGGCCGCAGCTCCGCTGTCAGACGGGATCGGTTGTGATGCCTGTTGTTGACCGTAGCGGTACGTGCGACGGTTGGGAGAAAAAAACGGATACTACGGAGCACTATTACTTATGCCGTTGATGTACTTAGCAAACACGCAAGTACATGCAGCGTGTGGGCGGCAATAAGCGAGGTAAAAGAGGAGACACACATGACCGTGAGCGAGTTGTTAACACACCATTTCGCCGTAATGAGCGACCGGCAGATCGCCAGAAAACTCCTGTCGCTGGCCGCCTTTGTCGGCAAAAACGAAACGGGCCTTGCAAAAGAAAAGAGCATTGCGCTCCTGGTCGTCGCGGCTGCTCGGGTAGAGTCGAAAAAAGAGCGTCTGCGGAAGGACATTGACGATGTGAAACAGCTTGCCAGGAAAATAGCGGCAAATGCAGCTGAAGTCGCGCGCGAAAACCAGCGGCTGCGGCTGCTTAACACGGAAATGATGAATGTGCTTTGCGACAGGTGCGCAGAAGAGTCAGGCGGCGGATCGGATCGGTGCCCGGAATATCGCGCTGATGGTGAATTAGGTAGATGTGTTTATTCCACCCAAGGCTATTGCACTACCAGGGACTTGATAAATAAAGCAATGGCAGAAGGAGTGATAACAAAATGACACTGAAAGAAGCATACAGAATCTTGCGGCGCTACGAAGACTTCCGCATAGGTTTTGACCATCGTTGCGTTTGCGACGCGTTCCCATCCGGGGAGCACCGCGAAGCCGTGCAGCTGATCCTCGCGTCGCGGGGGCTGGGCAAGCCCATTATCAACTGTGCGCAATGCGTGCATCAGGGCGTTGGCATGGTGGCGTGCTGGAAGAAAGTGAAGGGCGAGTGCTCGAAGTTCGAGGAGGTGCATGGATGATCAAACGCCCTCACAACTACTCCGGCGAGTGCGTGAGCTGCACCAACAAGGGCAAGTGCCTGTGGGCGCTGGAGTGTCCGCTGATCGACAGCGACAGTCGCCTGAAATCGCACCGCAAGAAGGGACTCGCTGTGCGGTACCTGTATGGATGCGTCCATTACCGCACGTTCGCATCGGGTAGCATTATAGCGTCGCCAGAGGCAAAGGAGTAACCATGACCAAACCAATTTTGACGATCGTCCGGGGCCTTCCCGGCTCCGGCAAAACGACCTATGCTCGCAAGCTCGCCGCCGAGACCGGCGCGATGCTGATTGAGCCGGACGCGTTGCTAGTGCGCGGCGGGGTGTACTGGTACACGCCGGAACGATACGCAGAAGCAAAAAAATGGAGTTTCGAGCTAGTTATAGACACCACAAACTGTGGCGGGGCGGATGTTGTTTATGCTGATGTGCTACCAAAAAAAGAAGACGTGCAAGGCATTATATCACAATACAAATATGGGAGTTACAACGTACAAGTCACCGTCATTGACATGCCGCTGCTGACCGTCGATGAGTCCATGGCACGCAATAAGCACGCCGTCCGCCGCGAGGACATCGAGCGCATGGCGCGGGAGTGGCAGCCGTGGGAGGGGGGGACTACAAATGCCAGTTATTGACCGTCCATCACACGAAGATAATCAAGTACCGCCTACCATGGCCGAGCTACTGCGTGAGCGCGAGGTCAACGCCGGTCTTGCCAGGTGGATTGACAAAGAGATTTTCAATGTTGCCAACAATCTCAAGTATGGGCCCGGCGAAATAAAGGAATTGGTTGTTGAGCTGCACACGCTGGCTACCGTGAAACAAGCAATGCGTTGCCTATGGGACGGTACAAAAACGAAAGAAGAGGTGGGGAAATGACAAAGCTAAAACACACATCGGGCGAGTTGGCGTTGAAGATTGGTGACGACAACCGGCGGGCTACCATCATCACCGAAGATGGCCGCGAGGTGATGAATATCGAAGTGTCTCATAAAATAATGTCGACAGAGACGTTCGCTAACGCGCTCGCTATGACGGCGGCTGGCAAGATGCTGGAGACGCTGGTTGAGATGTGCCCCGCTGTAAATGGACACGATTACGCCCTTAGCTGCTACTATTTCGGCCCGAAGCTGAGCAACGGCATGTGCGGTTCGGCGCAAAAAGGAACGTGCAAAATCTGGAACGCCATTTGTGCCGCCACTGGGCATTGCAAATCACTGCCGTTCGATGAGCCGCTGGAGGTGAAGCCATGAGTGATAAAAAGTGTGTCAAGTGGACCGGCCATAATTTGCGAGAGGTCATTGACGCCATTGGTTTGCATCCGTCTGCAAGCAAGTTGACATGGGAAGAGTACGAGGCTGTCGTTAAGAATGAAGGCCTTAAGGTGTGCTTCGATGGCACGTGGATCAAGATAGAAATCGGCTATGGCTTGCGCAAAGATGGGGATAATATCCAGGCAATCCGCAAGGGTGGCAGACACTGTGGTTTCTACACCATCGAATGGCTTAGTAATGGAAAATGGAGCAAGATTTTGCACTCTCAACGCAAACGCCACCGGGATGAAGTATTTGAGGCGCTCTGCGATGGCCATAAGCCGCTGGAGGTGGGGAAATGATCTCTAACAGCAAAGCCAGTATCTGCTGCGAATGTGTACACGCCAAACGGCGATTTTTCATGTGGTTCTGCACATGCCCGGAACTTATTGAAGATTACCGGGATGTCATTACGGGTAAAGTTTGCAAGCACATGACCACTTGCCACTCTATCCGCGTCTGGAGGGTCTGCCCGCAGTTTGAAAAGCGCCATTTTGCTCAGCCGATACCAGAAGAACGCCGCAACCCGATACCGCCTTTGCCGCCGCGTTCTTTCGTTCCGCCGAAGGAAACGCCGATGCATCCAGCGCCACCCAGTAAGCGATAATCATGGAAAGAAAAAACGAATGGAAACCATCGAAATCAAGGTGAACGCGGTCCGCTACCCAAAGGAGGACGTCGACCGCAAAAACCGCGCCGAGGGCCAGACCAAGGCATGGTATATCCTCGAGGCTGAATTTGCCGGCGGTCGCGGTTCTCTCACCGCCAAGGGCGACATGATTTTTCGCCCGGCTGTCGGCGAGTACCTGAAGCTGAACGGCGCATGGGCGGTCTACAACGGCCAGCGTGAGTTCAAATTTTCCTCGGCCGAGGTCAATATGCCCGTTGCCGAGCGTGATATGCTCCGCTACGCATGTGAGCTCACTCCGGGGTTCGGTCCGGCCACTGAGGAAGCTGTCTGGGAGCTCAAGGGCGATGACTGGCGTGATATCAAGGCAGGGGACATCAAAGGTTTGACGGAGCAGAAGGTCAGCGCCTTGCGCGAAACCATCGAGACGCTGCGGCTCAAGGAAGCACAGCACCGGAGTATCGCGTGGCTGATGAGCAAGGGTGCCACGCCGGGCATGGCCGTCTCGGCCTGGGGCGCGTGGGGTGCTGACATGGTCGGCATCGTCACTGCCAACTGCTACCGCCTGGCTGAGTTGCCCAATTTCGGCTTTACGTCAGTGGATCGTGAGGTTCGCCAGGCCTTTGGGATCGGCGATAACGACTCGCGCCGCATTGAGGCCGCTATCCACTATTGCATGGGTCTTTTGACCGAGCGTGGCAACACGGCCGTGTCGTGGTTCGAGCTCGATGCCGAGCTCGCGCAGCGTTTGCCTGGGGTGGGCAAGTCGCTAATAATCGACATCATTCACGCCATGTTCGCGGATCAGCGGCTCTATGGGATGCCGGCACGTCAGGCGCTGATCAGCGGCGTCCACTTCCGCGCCGAGAAGGACATTTACGATTTTTGCAAAGGGGCTTCCGCATGACCATTCAACTCGACGACAATCAGCTGGCGGCTGTTGCACACGCCTGTTCTCGCCGCCGACTGGCAGTGATAACCGGCGGCGCCGGTACGGGGAAAACGACCATCATCAAAAATATCACCGAGGCACTCGAGGCGGACCGCGAAACGGTGCACCTGGCCGCCTTCGCGGGCAAGGCCGCAGCCCGGATGCGCGAGGCGACCGGTCACGAGGCGTCAACCATCCACCGGCTGCTTGGATGGAATGGCGACAGATTCACCGCCGGCAGCCTGGACCGCGATAACGTCATCATCGACGAGGCGAGCATGGTCAATTCCGCGCTGATGGCTGAGCTGATCCGCCGCAGCCCGCGTCGGCTGATCCTGGTCGGCGACGAGGCGCAGCTTCCGCCGGTCGGCCCCGGGCAGCCATTCCACGACGTCATCGCGCTCATGCCTGAGTTGGTCCATAATCTGACCACCTGCTACAGGGCGACCGAGGCTGTCTATCGTGCGGCGTTGCTCGTTCGCCAGGGCCAGACGCCCTGTCAGAAGGACCACACGGCGCAGGAGCGATGGGAAATGCGCAACACCGGCGGACCGCGCGAAACTCACGCCTATATCCTACAGATGGCCAAGGCGGGGGAATTCGATTTTCAGCAGGACATCATCTTGTCGCCTCGGAATGACGACGAAACGAGCGGCGCAGCGGCAATTGCGCCATTGAATGCGGACATTGTCGAGATCGTCAATCCACACACCGACGGGGAACGCTTCCGGCCGGGTGACCGCGTGATCAACACGAAAAACAACCCGGACCTCGATATCTGGAACGGTACCACGGCGACTGTTCACTCTGTGGACGGTTCCGGCCGGATGCATATCAGAACGGACTTTCCATGTCGGCCGAATGGGGAAATTGAAGAGACACACGATGTCGAGGTGCCACGGGACTGGGTAAAAAATTTCAAGCTGGCGTATGCATTGACAGTGCATAAATCGCAAGGGTCCCAGTATCGGAAGGTTGTTTTTGTTGTCCTCTCGCGGGACGCCTTCGCGTTACTCGACCGCGCTATGACCTACACCGCTATAACTCGCGCCAGGCAGGAATGCCTCATTCTGGGCGAGCTGTCTGCATTTTCAAACGCCATCCGCCGCGTGACCAACCGGAATACGGTCATGAAGCTCTTGGCAGAAATCATGGGATAGGCAAACCGATGATGAAATACGATCTGGACGAGCTACGCCAACGGGTGTCAGCGCGCGAGGTAGCCGAGCGCGAGCTGGGGGTGACGATATCTGGGACTCGTTGCGTCGCCGTGTGGCGCGGGGGAAAAAACCCAAATGTCGAATTCTACGAGGACGGCTGTTTCCGCGACCACAAGACCGAGGATCACGGCGGGCCCGCGACGTTGCTGTCCATCGCCCGGGGGATATCGCTCGAGGATGCCGCTAACGAGCTGGGCGACCGCTATTGTCCCGATCTGGATCGCACGCAGAAGGCCAATGCGCGCTCACTGACGCCGAAAAAACGCGCGACGCGTGCAATGACGACTGCTGCTGTTGCCGCGCCGGCAAACGCGGAGAAACAAGCCAATCCGGCGGCGTTTCTGCCGGTTGGCCTGGCGGTCTTGCCGTCAGCGCCAGCAAATCGCTATGATGAGTTGATCTCGCAGGGCTTCCTGCGCGTTGCCGATTATCACTACCGTGACGCCGATGGTAACATCATTTATACCGTCGTTCGCTTGGAAAAGGTCGCCAACGGTAGCTGCACGAAGGAATTCCTGCAGAAGACCGAGGCAGGCTGGGGAATCAAGGGCATCAAGCCCATCATGTACAATTTGCCTAATGTGCTGGCGGCCGGCAGGGTGTACGTGGTCGAGGGGGAAAAAGACGCCGACACGCTGAACAGTCGTGGTTTTGTGGCCACCACCTGCAGCGGTGGTGCGGGCAAGTGGCGCGAGGAATTTTCCGAGCTGCTGGCCGGCAAAGATGTTGTCATCCTGGGCGACAACGACGAGAAGGGTTATATCCACATCGAGCGTGTTGCCCAGTCGTTGTGTAAGCGTGCTCGGGCGCTCAAGGTCATCCTTCCGAGCAGGGCAGCCAAGGGGGACGTCACCGACTACTTCCTGAAAAACCACACCAACGCCGATTTCCTGACGATGGTCAACTCTGCGCCGCTCTACCGTCCGTTGCGGCCTGGGATGGTTACGCCGGCGATGCTCCATGACGCCAAGGAACTCAACAAGACGCCATTCAAAAACTTTCGGGTGGTCAAGGTCGGCGACCAGATCAATCATGAGCCCGTCGGCATCCAGGAGATGCTTGTGGACTCGTCGCGCCGCCTGCTGGGTTATCCGTATCGCCTTGGCTCAACGACCCTTTTTGATCACGACAAGGACAGTCGGGAAATTTACGAGATCACCTCGCCGGACAAATTCTTCGAGTGGCTCCAGCGCAAAACGAAGCAAAACTATCAATGGAAAAACGGGACCGGCCTGGTCGTTAAGCGCGAGTTCTACGAGTCTGTCTTCGCCACAGCGCGGCGTTTTGAGGCCATCAGCGACGTGCCTGGCTATCCTGAGAATCCTGACGTCTACTACACTTTCAGCGATTTGCCTGAGCCGTCGCCGAATCACGAGGTGTTCGAGAAGTTCCTCGACTTCTTTTGCCCAGCCTTTCCCTGGCAGCGGCCGATGCTGCGGTGCTTCTTCGCGGCGCCGATCTGGTACCGACGGAACTGCTCGCGTCCCAGTTGGGTGATTGACTCCGTGGCTGGCACCAAGGTCGGTAAAACAACCCTGGTGGAAACCCTGGCCGATCTCTACAGGTGCTCTCCCATCCGCATGAGCCGGCGGGATATCGATAACCATCCCGAGGAAATCATCAAGCGCCTGATTTCGTCCAGCGGCCGCAAGTCAAAAATTGCCCTGATTGACAACGTCCAGGGTGAGTTTCACAATGAGGTCCTGGCGGACTGGATTACTGCCCGGATGCTCAGCGGTCGTGCCCCATATTCCGCTGGCGAGGAGCAGCGCCCCAATGACATCACGTGGGTTATCACCTCAAATGGCGCACGCCTGGACACCGACCTGTCCGGCCGGAGCTTCTTCGTGTCCCTGCAGCGGCCGGAGCACAACCTGGGCCGGTGGAACGACATGGTGAATTCTTACATCACGGACAACCGCATGCAAATCTTCGCCGATATCCTGGACATCCTGGAAAAACATCAGCCATTTGAAATCCCGCCTGCTACCCGCCACGCTGAGTTCGAGCGTGAGGTGCTGCAGGCTATGTGCTTCGACGAAACCACATATACGACCATCGTTGAGCACATGCGCGACTCGCGCGAAACGGCAAACGTGGAGCTGGACGAGTGCTACCAGATTATCGACTCCGTCCGGGCGGCCCTTGCGGAAATACCCGGCATCAATCCTGCGGAGGATTGCGTGTGGATTTATTCCGACCTGTTCAAGAATTGGACCAAGGACATCCTCGAACGCCGGGTGACCTGCCAGGACTGCAGGAACTTCGCCCGGGAGGGCATGACCCCCCACTTCGACAAGATTCTGGATCGGTTCCCCAGGTCCACCATGAACAGCCTGCGGCGCTCGGGCATTATGTGGGTAGGGGAGCAGGCGGATCGCCAAAAGGCAAAAATCGTAGGCTTCCTCAATCGCGGGAAACCAGTCATAAAGGGAGAGGCAAGGTATGAAGAAGGCAAAGCACCCACAGCTTGATACGGACGTTGAACTGTTATTCAACGAGGAAACACACGAGTATCGCATGTCAGCGGGCTATGACTGGCAATTCTCGGACCCGTTGCCGTCGGTCACGCAGTTTGTCGGGCACTATCTGCCCAAGTTCGACGCGGAGGCGATGGCCGGCAAGACGGCCGCAAAGCACGGCGTGTCGAAGGAGGCTGTACTCGCCGAGTGGGAAGCAAAGCGTGACGCATCGTGCATCCTCGGGACTCGGGTCCACGAGAATCAGGAGGCCCTGATGAACGCATCGGGACCGCCACATCGGCCGGTGGATGAACGTGAGCACGCCATCATGCAGTCCGGCTGGCTGGCGTTCCAGGACATCCTCGCCCATGGCTGGGAGCCCTACGCTGCCGAGAAGATGGTTTTTAGCGGCTTCTTGCGTCTTGCTGGCACGGTTGACGCCATGTTCATTCGCGGCCGTGAGGTCATGGTCTGCGACTGGAAGACGAACGAGAAAATTCAGCAACGCAACGCCTACGGGACAAAGTGTCTCGATCCCATCGCCCACCTTGATGATTGTGAATTTGTGAAGTATGCCTTGCAGCTCAACCTTTACGAGCGCATATTGAAACGAGACGCCTATATTCCGGGACATATGTCCACGCGGATGAACATTATCCATCTGCGCCCGGACGGCCACCAGGTAATTCCCGTGCCGCGTCTGCTTGAGGCCGAGGTGCTCTTGGCAGATTATCTGGCGGCTGACTGGACGCGTGAGCCGCCGCCGTTCTAGGCTGTTTTTGCCGCATGCCCCGCGTGTTGAACGGCTGTAAATGGTATTGGCGAAATTATCACAGTCACGACACAACAAGGCCGTTTTTTGAGTCTAAAGAATGCTGACTCTTAATCAGTTGGTCGACGGTTCGAATCCGCCCGAGGGCACCATCTTCCTAAGCTCCTGAACCAGCACCGGTTCAGGAGCTTTATTCTTATCCTCCCGATATTCCCTCCTCGCTGCGGCCCGCTGCGGCCCGTTATATTTTTGTTTCGATGTAGCGAAATGGCTTGACAAATTTGCATGCAGCGTTACTGTAGGTGTTGTCATGCCTGCTGGGCATGGTTTTTTTTGCCCCGCTGTGTTCTAATCGACTAGAACAAAAAGATCAGCGGCGGCGTTGGGCGTAGAAAGCAATGTATATGAGGCAATCATCCTGGCGCGGAAGCGCTGGAGAAGGGTCGGGACAATGGGTACGCAGGCGGAGACAGTGGCGGCGGACGCGGCGGTGATGGGCAAGCGGGAGGTCGTGGTGAAAGCGCGGCATGGCCTGAGCATATCGGATATGCTATTGATTGGCGTGTTGTTGGCGGCGGGCGCGGTGTTGAAGTTCTTTGTTGGCTCGGTGATTAACTTTGGCATGAAGCCGAATTTCATCATTGCGATGTATTGCCTGGCGCTGTTGTTGATTCGGCCGCGTTTACATGAAGCGCTGATCATCGGACTTTTGGCTGGCGCGGTGTGTCAGTTTTTTCCAGGTCAGCCCTACATCAATTTTGCGAGCGAGGCGGTTGGGGCGGTAGCGATGGTCTTGTTGCTGAAGATCCCGATGCGCGTTGGCAAGGTGTCGGCGGCGCCGGTGGTCTGTACCTTTTTAAGTACACTTTGCAGTGGTTTCACCTTTGTCGGCGTGATGTATCTGATGTATTTTAGTGGGGCTGACATCAAGCCGACGCCGCTGGCGGCCTTTTTGGCCATTATTTGGGGGACGGCGCTGATCAACGCGATTATCGTGCAGATGTTGTATGTGCCGATGAAACTGGCACTGAAGGGTCGGCAGGGGGCATAAAGGCATTCAGATGATTTCAATCAGGGGACTGCGTTTTCAGTACAAGGGCGCCAAACGGGCGGCGCTAGACAATATCAATCTGGACATCGCCGACGGCGATTTCGTCGGCATCATCGGCACCAGCGGTGCCGGCAAATCGACGCTGACCTACGCGTTGAACGGTATTGTCCCGCATCATTTCACGGGCGATTTCTACGGGCAGGTGCTCGTCGACGGCATGGACACGGTCGATAGCAGTCCCGAACAGCTGTCGGCGAAAATCGGTAGCGTTTTTCAGGACATCGACGCGCAGATGGTCGCTTCGCTGGTGGAAGACGAGATGGCCTTCGGCCTGGAGAATTTTGGCGTGCCGCGCGCGGAGATTGGCGGGCGGATTGACGAAGCACTGGCGATGGTCGGCATCGGGCCCTTGCGTTATCGGATGATTCGTTCGCTGAGCGGCGGCGAAAAACAGAAGGTGGCCATCGCGGCGATCGTGGCTTTGCGGCCGTCCATCGTGCTGTTGGACGAACCGACCGGCGAGCTCGATCCGCAGAGCAGCCGGCATATCTTCAGCATGTTGCGCGAGCTCAATGAGCGCTTTGGCCTGACCATCGTCGTCGTCGAGCAGAAGATCATGCTGCTCTGCGAATTCGTGCGCAAGCTGGTGGTGATGGAGCAGGGGCGTATTGCCCACGCCGGCGCGGTGCGCGAAGTCCTGGCGCACAGCGACGAGATGGAGGCCATCGGCGTCAATGTGCCGCGCGTGGTCACTCTGGCCAACCGCCTACGCGCAGCGGGCCTCTACGATGGGCCGTTGCCATTGAATATCGACGAGGCCGAAGTCATGCTCAAGACCATTCTATCCACAGATTACGCAGATTAACACAGATTTTTTTCTATCCACAGATTACGCAGATTTTTTTCTATCCACAGATTACGCAGATTTTTTTCTATCCACAGATTACGCAGATTAACACAGATTTTTTTTGATAGATAAAATAGACAGCTCAGGCTCCTCATACGTCCCATACGTCCCATACGTCCCATACGTCCCATCTCTCATCCCCCCCAAAAAGCCCACCCTAAAAAAATAATCTGCGTTAATCTGCGTAATCTGTGGATAAATAATACCCATGATTGAATTCCCCCCCAAAAAGCCCACCCTAAAAAAATAATCTGCGTTAATCTGCGTAATCTGTGGATAAAAAAGTATTATGATTGAATTCGACCACGTCAGTTTTGAATATGCCGAGGCGACCACCATCAACGACGTCTCTTTTCGCCTGGTCGCCGGCGACTTCGTGGCCCTCATTGGCGCCAATGGCGCGGGCAAGAGCACCATCAGCAAACTCTGCAATGGCCTCCTCAAGCCCAGTCGTGGCCACGTGTTGCTCGATGGCGATGATACCCGCGGCCTGCGCACCAGCGCCCTGGCGCGAAAGGTCGGTTTCCTCTTCCAGAACCCCGACCGGCAAATCTGCCAGAACAGCATCCGCGCCGAAATCATGTTCGGGCTCGAAAATGTCCTCGCCGATGCCGCCGAGTGCCAGTGCCGTTGTGACGACGTGCTCGCCGCCTTCGGGTTTGATGGCGCGGCGGACCCCTTCAGCATGAGTCGCGGCGAACGGCAGCGCATCGCCCTGGCGTCGCTTATCGCCTGCCGCCCGCCCATGCTCATTCTCGACGAGCCCACCACCGGCCTGGACTACCGCGAATGCATGCAAATCATGGAGCAGATTCAGGCCCTCAATGACGCCGGCACCACCGTGCTGATGGTCAGCCACGACATGGAAATCGTCCAGGACTTCGCCCGGCGCGTCCTCGTGCTCAATCAGGGCCGGCTCCTCGGTGACGGCCCCAAAGATCAGATCATGGCCGACCCGGCGCTGCTCGCTCAGGCCAAGCTCCTCCCCTCGCAGATCACCGCCCTGGCCCTGCGCATGGGCTTCAACAATGTCCACACCGTCGACGACATGGTCGCCGCCGTGAGCGCGACTGCATCATAAGGAAAAAGGGACCTCACTATGGGTGGTTATTTGGATTACATCGCTGGCGAGTCGATCTTGCATCGACTCAATCCGCTGACCAAGTTGTGTTTGTCATTTGTGCTCTGCGTGTGTTGTTTTGTGAGCGACTCGCACTGGGTGGTCGCGGGCGTCATGGCGTTGAATGTGCTGTTGGCGGCGGTGGCCGGCCGGCAGGTGCTGCGGCGCAGCTGCCACATGTTGCGCGCGCTGGTGAAATTTTCGCTGTTTTTGTTTGTGCTGCAGGTCCTCTTTGTCCGCGATGGCGCCGTGTTGTTGCGGCTGCCCTTCGGGCTGCTGGTGACCGACCTCGGCGTGTCCTTCTCGCTGCTGTTCGTGATGCGGCTCATGGGCGCGACCATGCCCCTCGCGCTGGTCCTGTCGGTCACCCCGATGAATGACATCGCGGCCGTCCTGGTCGAAAAACTCCACGTGCCCTACAAATACAGCTTCACCCTCATGACCGCCGTGCGCTTCATTCCCATCTTTGCTCACGAAATGGCCGAAATCATGGAAGCCCAGACCGCCCGCGGCGTCGAATTCGACACCCGCAACTTTTTCCGCAAAATCCGCCTGATCCTGCCCTTGTGCGTGCCGCTGCTCATATCGTCCGTGCGCAAGATCGAAAGCGGCGCCATCGCCGTCGAACTGCGCGGCTTCAACTGCCGTAAACGCGGCTGCGCCTACAAACGCTACGATATCCTCCCGCGTGATCTCCTCGCCATGGCCAGCGGCATCGCATTGCTCGCCGCTATCGCCGCGCTGTAAGGACGGGGACGGGGGGCGTGGGGGAGGGTTTTGCGAGAGGGAGGAAAGGGGCTCGCCCCTTTCCTCCCTCTCGCGCTCTCCCACCTATCCCATCTCCCCGCGTTCTGGCGGCTGGCGCGTCGCGCCAGCCGCCAGAACGCGGGGCTCCCGGTCGTGGAGCGGGCGTCTCGCGCCACGGCATGCCGTGGCGCTACCGAGTTGCGCGTGCGTTTCCCGGCCGTGGAGTGGGCGTCTCGCCCACTCCGGCGAGACGGCTCATTGACCCGCCTCAGTCATCCACGCCGACCGTACCTGGCCGCTATCCCGGCCGTCCTGCCTCGCTTGCCCCTCTCCCGGCCGTGGAGAGTGGGCGTCCCGCGCCACGGCATGCCGTGGCGCTACCGAGCCGCGCGTGCGTTTCGCGGTTGTGGTGCGGGCGTCCCGCGCCACGGCATGCCGTGGCGCTACCGAGTCGCGCGCGCGTTTCGCGGTTGTGGTGCGGGCGTCCCGCCCGCACCGTCGCATGGGTCCAGGTCCTCACTGACATCCGATCAGCCTTGCGTAAGCGTTCCCGGGATTACTACCCTCGCGGCAAGCCGCGAGGCACCGGACAAATCCCGGCCGTCCTCGTCCCGCGTGCGTCTTGCGGTTGTGGTGCGGGCGTCCCGCCCGTCCCTGCCTCGCGCGTGCGTTTCGCGGTTGTGGTGCGGGCGTCTCGCCCGCACCGTCGCATGGGGCCAGGTCCTCACATGACACCCGATCGGCCTTGCGTAAGCGTTCCCGGGTTTACTACCCTCGCGGCAAGCCGCGAGGCACCGGACAGATACCGCCCGTCCTCGTCCCGCGTGTGTCTTGCGGTTGTGGTGCGGGCGTCTCGGCCGTCCTCGTCGCGCGTGCGTCTAGCGGTTGTGGTGCGGGCGTCTCGCCCGCACCGTCGCATGGGTCCAGGTCCTCACTGACATCCGATCAGCCTTGCGTAAGCGTTCCCGGGATTACTACCCTCGCGGCAAGCCGCGAGGCACCGGACAAATCCCGGCCGTCCTCGTCCCGCGTGCGTCTTGCGGTTGTGGTGCGGGCGTCTCGGCCGTCCTCGTCGCGCGTGCGTCTAGCGGTTGTGGTGCGGGCGTCTCGCCCGCACCGTCGCATGGGTCCAGGTCCTCACTGACATCCGATCAGCCTTGCGTAAGCGTTCCCGGGATTACTACCCTCGCGGCAAGCCGCGAGGCACCGGACAAATCCCGGCCGTCCTCGTCCCGCGTGCGTCTTGCGGTTGTGGTGCGGGCGTCCCGCGCCACGGCATGCCGTGGTGCTACCGATTCGCGCGTGTGTTTCCCGGCCGTGGTGCGGGCGTCTCGCCCGCACCGTCGCATGGGGCCAGCTCCTCGCACGACACCCGATCGGCCTTGCGTAAGCGTTCCCGGGTTTACTACCCTCGCGGCAAGCCGCGAGGCACCGGACAAAACCCGCGCCCGTCCTGCGTCCCGCGCCCCTCTTGCGGTTGTGGTGCTCCCCGCCGGCCCGGGCCTAGCGATTTGGTCGCTCCTGCAAATAACTCAGCCGGTGAACTTGCCATATTGATATAAAATTGCTATACTGATAGCAGCTAAGTTCAGCACAGGCGACAACCAGTACGAAAGGCCCCATTCCATGCGGGAATACCACGCCATCACAGCAGCGGCCGCGAGCCGTCCGCAGGCATTGCGCCGACATTTCACCATGGTCGAATTGATGGTGGTCATCGTGATTGTCAGCATTATCTTGGCCTTTTCGGTGCCGGCTTTCCAGAAGCTGGCCGTAGGCAGCGGCGTGGACGCCGCCGCCCGCATGCTGTCCTCACAACTCAGCCTCGCTCGCGCCGAAGCAATCTCAAGACGCCAATGCATCGCCGTCATCATGCCGGGGCAGCATTTCAACAAAGACACCGCCGACGAGAATCTCTACAGGTACCAGAGCTTCCGCGCGGCAAAAGTCAATTTCAACGGCACTACCTACACTTTCGAAGATTGGGTCGAAGGCACCGAATGGTCTTTCCTCCCCACCGGCACGGTCATCGCCGAGGCGGATGATGACCGTAGTGAGTTAACGACCGCTGATCCCCCCGCTCCTGCCGGCACCAGCTGGTCAATCGGCGATGGAACCTTCACAAGGGTGGTCGACGGTAGTGGCACAGCAAAAATGGACTTGGATGCAGACAATCCAACTTCCCCTCCAGATCCTCCACAATTCACTGGCGTCCGCGCAGTCATCTTCAAACCCAACGGGCGTTGCGTGCAAAGAACCTACGTGACCATCCTGGAGGGCGCGGCGCCCGAGGGCACCATCCTCCGCGAAAACAAATTCAACATCCGCGTCATGGAAATCAACGCCTTCACCGGCCAGATCCGCTACCTCTTCTAATTATCCACCCGCGCACGAGGACACCCGGATGAAAAGAAAACATCCCTTCAATATGATCGAGATCATGCTGGCCCTCGGCGTCTGCGCCATCGGCATCACCAGCATCATGGTCCTCTTCCCCGTCGGGTCCGCCGCCACCCGCGATGCCGCCATGGAAACCTACGCCGCACACGCCGCCGACCAAATGCTGCATATGCTGAAATACAAAATGATCACGTCTTGGGATACTGGGATCGTACCCGCTACCAATCCCCAGGATGACTCCATAACAACCGGTGCTGGTTGGGGGGGGGCCGAGCCTGAAATGGACACGATCTTCAAGCACAGTACAGCAAGTGGTGTGTACCAAGTGATAAGTGACCGGGGAACAACGCCGTCGCTAACTTCCGAAAACATAGATTTTCGTTCGATTATGTTCGTGTGGCTGACCGATATAAGTATCGTGGGAAACCAAAACATAGGAATTACCTTAAATATCGAAGTAACGTGGCCGGCTGAGCTCCCCTATGCCAGTCGTCAGAAAGGCTACTACTCTCTTGAGGTGTTTAACCCCAATTACGTGGCGCCATAACGCGGCATTTGAACTAATAATTACACAAGGATGCGCACCCTATGAACAGGCCGGTCGCACATAAAACAAGACGCTATACCCTCGTGGAAATCCTGGTCGCCATGGCGATCTTGGTCATCATGATGAGCTTCCTCTTCCAATTCGTCATCGGCGCCCAGCGCATTTGGTCGGCGTCAGAGAGCACAGCAGATATATTCGACCAAGCTCAACTTGTAATGGAGTTAGTTGAGAATGATTTGCAGGCTATTAACTTCATTTGTGATGAAGATTATCCCGGTCACTCCATACCCATGGGAGTCCAGTTGGACTTAAATGGATTTCTTACCAACAAGTTGTTTTTTGTTACAACTGATTTGGCTGGTTCTGGTAGTGTTGGCACATATATGACTCTATATGCCCTGTCTAACAACGAGTTGTCCCGTTATGTCTTTGATTCACCTATAGGATCATATAGTCCGCATTCGTTTTATGGGTTTGATCCAATTGCTTACTCGGGGCAAGCCGCGAATTATGTTGCCATTCTTACTTCTGTTGAGGCCGATACGACTTTGAAAAACGTAATTGCCAAAGGAATTGAAAGTATTCAGTTGAATTTTTTACCGTCCAATACTGCTTCTCCTATACCAAACACATATTTCTTTAAATCTGTACCAAATGTTGTCAAAGTTACTATTGTCGCATATGATGCGCAGGCTGTTGAACGATTGATAAGTACTGGATTAGCAGTTGACAGTGATCCAGTAAATAACAAAAAAACAGAAACCGCGCGGACATTTACAAAACTGATTTTCATTCGTTAATTCTTAAGCAACTTATCACGGAATTAAAGCAACAAATAGTGAATAGTAATTTTGGCGATATAATTAATCTCACTCAATGGCAATAAAACGAAGTTTGTAGTGGCATGAGGAAGCTGAAATGCGCAGCATAAGAATAAACAAACAACGCGGGTCAGCATTGCTTCTGACCTTGGGCATTCTATCATTAGTGCTCATAATGGCCATGAGTTTTGCTTTCAGTGCGCGAACAAGACGCCAAGTTGCCAAGGTCAATGCCGACCAGATCAAGGCGCGGCTCTTGGCCGAATCTGCGTTAGAACGCGTGAAGGCGGCTATGAAGCTCAACTTTACCAACGCGTACCCGCCAATTGAGAGGCAGGCAGCGAATTATCCTGATGATGGCAATGGATTCGTTTTCACATACCATCAGGATACGATTGTAACTCCTTCATGGCGACAAGACTATCTCGTGAGCAAACAAGGAAGCGGGACTATATCAGCTCAAGATTTGGCAAATCTGGACAAATTTCTTGGCTTGGGGCATTTCAATAAAGCACTACCAATCACTGAGCACATTGATTCCGACTTGCCCACACAGCGTGGTTATCAAGATATTTCATCTGGTGGGGAAATCATTGGCCGGATAGCTTTCCTAGTTATTGAGGATGCTAATAAACTTGATGTGAATCAAATAGTATCATTAAATTCAAGAGTGCCTTTTATTATTACCGGTCAAGAGGTACTTGCGCCATTTTATTCAACTGATACTGCATATGAACATTTTTTCTATGATATATGCGGAGATGGAACCTATGCGACAATGAATTTTAGTGGTGGGAGCTTTGAGCAAGAGACAGTCCGGCTTGGTTTGCAAATGCAAGAAATTCGTGCGGACTATCGCTACTACTCAGCCTTACCGAGTGGCTTTTCATCTACAAAAGCCCAATGGTTTTCGTATCTACATTTATGGAATTGCCTTGGCCATGCAGACACAAGCAAGGGCGCATATGATCCCTCTGCTATTTTTGCTACTGATGTTTTTAAATACACATTCTTCAGTGGCGATGACATAGAAGCGTATTGGGACGGCTCAACAGAACTCCAGAGGTTCGACATAACCGGCTTTGAATGGAGAAGTAGTAGCGCATTAGATTTTTATATTCCAGACCCCACAGATACTTCTACACCGCCCACTAGATACATTGTCAACCCACTTCAGAGCGGCTGGCATCACGGAGGGACGTTGACTGGGGCACAAGGTTTGGTCGATACGCTGGTTTCATCAGGTTCATCTCCAGATATTTCTGATTTGTCTCTGCATGCAACTATGATTCCCTACTTGAATAGTATTGTGGATACTTCGGGAGCTTCTCTTGCACATCAAGTCGCCGCCAACATGGTTGATTTTTGTGATAGCGATTCGTTTGCGACGACGGATGCGACGTGGGCAGGGGCGGTTCCTACGTATTGTGGCAATGAGAGAGTTGCGTATGGGAACGAAGTGAAACTTTCATTCAAGATTATTAAGGTTCCATCTGTTGATGGCACAAAGTTTCATTTTAAGATCGATGTAGATTCTGACTGTGAAATGATTAATATTTACCCATCAGCACCAACTGATGCTAGTGGTGTCTACAAGCTTATTCTTCGCGGAAATATTCAAATTGGCTCTTCTCCTCTAGTTCCTATACCTGAGACAGCCTGGCAAAAAGTTGTTTCTTCTGGAGATTTTTCCGCCGGATCGACTTATTTTTCTATTCCAGTTAGTTCAAGTAGCGTTACTATTTATGAAGATGATACAGTTGAGTATGCTAGCGATCCCAATGTAGACATTAGTTTCACTGATATTTCTTTTGTCTTACTGTATGGCCAAAGTATTACTGTTGACAATGAACAAATTTTTGATGTTGCTTATGCTGAAAAAGACACCTTGATTTTGTGTACATCGTCAAGTGTTGGGTTTCCATCGATGGGATATAGTAGTTACATATATGCTGAAGTGAGTGATCCTAGATGTAACAATAACCCAAACTCTGTCAATTGGACATGGTTAGTAAGTACAACTAATAAATCATTGGGTCAAAAGAATTCTCTTAACACAACACCGTCTGGTTCTGATTATGATTATGAAGATTACGCAAATATAGATTTTAGTACGGCTGACAAGACTTTTTCCACTGCTTTTATAGCCAACCGTCCATTCAGGTCGTTGTGGGAATTAGGTGCGATTCATCGTGGCGAGCCGTTTCAGACGCTTAATCTGACAGCTTTTAGTGCTTCTGGCGGCACGTATGCGGCGGGTGATGCTGCCATCTTGGACCAAGTCAAGATTGGGCCACTCAAGAAAACGAAGGGTAAATTTAATGCAAACAGCACCAATCCCTCAGCTTTTGTTGAACTGCTAAAAGGGATAAGCATATCGGATCCTTACGATGGCAGCTGCAGTTATTCAACGTCGGGCTACTTAGTACCTGTGACTCTTGATAATACAGTATCAGAAAATCGCGGAGTCTTTGCTTCGCGTATTCCCTCAAGTGGGTTGTATACTACGGAACCTGCCAATGATCGCGAACGCGAGGCCTTGATTGGTCGCACGGCGAACTTGCTGACGACGCGGGTGGACAAGTACTCGGTGTTGGTGGTGGGGCAGGCGTTGAAAGAGCTAGAGGGTGTTACTGATGCCACTTGGGCGCAAGTGCAGCAAACAGCTATCAACCCCATTGAATATCCCTCTGGTTCAAAAAACTATTATTCGAGATTAGGTACGCAGCGGATATTGGCGCACATTGTTCGCGACGCCTGGCGGAATGAGTACAAGGTCGTACAGATGCAGCTCTTGGAGGACTAAAATATGCGTGCAGTAGGCTTGCTTTCTCTTTTTTTTCTTTTGATGTCCTTTTGCTGCTATTCGCAGGAAAATGACAAGCTGACCAAGTTGCAACGACAGCATCTGATGGTTCACAAAAATGCCCAAGCGGCAGTCAGGCAGAAAAATCCCGACCACCGTAAGATTTTCAAGGCGATATACACCTTTGTGTCCGAGTCTAACAAGCAGATGTTCGTATGGAATCAACGTGAGGCTCAGGGGCACCTGGAAAAGGCCAACAGGGCTCTTGCCGATAATAAACCAGCCATGGCCCAGAAGCTGAAGACAATAGCAATAGCGTACGACAATATGAGCAAGATCAACAAGCAAATAGTGGAGGCCTTTGAAAAGGAGGACTCGAACTCGCTGCAGGTGCTCACTGCTACCTATATTGAGCAGGAAATGGTTATGAAGAACAACGGTTTGAAGACTTTTCCTCGTGAGTGGTTTGGTGAAGCAGAGGCCGTTGTTGTGCTCCGGCAGATGGCACAAAAGTGATTCCTTTTCACGTTTATCCTAAGGACAGCTATATGAAACAGCGACGTCATGCCTTTACGTTGATTGAGTTATTGGTGGTGATTGGGATTATCATGGTGTTGGCGGGGATCACCATGGCGGGGCTGGGCTTTGCGGGACGTCGGGCGGACGAGACCAAGACGCAGGCGATCATGGAGGAATTCGCGATGGCGCTGGAGACTTTCCGGCAGGACTACGGGTATTATCCGATACAGACCAGCACGGATGATGAGGGCAAGGACATCAAAGTCGATTTTCACGGCGACACGTGGGATTTGTTCATGAATAGGTATGCCCCGCCGCCAGCCCCCATCAATGTCCCCAACAAGAAGAACCGACCGTATATGGAGGGCATTACGGGCAATGCAGGCGACGAGTTGCTGGATGCCTATGGCAATGCGCTGTATTATCTGAGTCCGGGCGAGAAGAATCCCCAGAAGTACGATTTGTGGTCCAAGGGACCCGATGGCAAGCACGGCGACAAAAAAGATAATACGGATGACAAGCTGTGGGACGGCACCACCTTCATACCCGGTACGGCCAACAGCGACGATATATGCAATTGGAAGCAGAAGCGCTGAGTATAGCACAGTGATTTTTTGTCTGCCTGGTGCGGATAAAACGGCTCTTTGTCATCAACAAATACACTACGGTGCTTGCCGAAGCAGTGACCGATGGACCTTGCGGATGCGGACGGCTGCGGAGTCATCGCCGGCCCAGAGTAGCAGCGGCTGCCAGCCGCTGCGCGCACGGCAAGGCTAGGCTGGTTGCATGAAGTGCGCAAGACGACCGCAGCACGGTCGGGATACCGGCGTTACGAGGCTGCGGGATACGGGCGAGCTTGGTTGCGCGCATAGTTGACAACCGCCGGCGCCAGCAGCCTGCTGTTTTCAGCGCCAAAGGCGCGCCCTAAGATAGCCCAGGGCAAGCGCCCGCAGGGCGCGTCGCCCTGGGTAAGGCCCCGACCAGAAATGAGCCCTGAAGGGGCGACCTAAAAGACAGCGCGGAACGCGCAAGGAACAAGACAGGGAAGGCGTTCTACCAGGTCCCATTGCCCCTTTGGCGCCAGTCAGCTTCGCCGACTGGCACCAAAGAGGCCGAGGAACACGGGCCTTGGTGGGGGCGCTACCCAGGGCGGCGCGCGCTTTCAGCGCTGCTTGCCCTGGGCTGGTATGTTTCGCGCTTTCAGCGCTGCTGCCGCTTTGCGGCGCCGCTCCCAGAGGGACATAATGCTGGGTGCTGTCCATAGCGTCCATACTGTCCATACTGTCCATACTGTCCATACTGTCCATACTGTCCATGATGTAATCGGGCACGTTTGCGTGTGGCTGCTTGGAGGTCGTGGGAGGTTCCTTATCCCATGCGACGGTGCGGGCGGGACGCCCGCACCACGGCCGCAAGACGAGCCCCGCGATGGCCGGGATATGAGCGCTGCGAGGGTGCCGGGATACGAGCCAGGTACGGTCGGCGTGGATGATCGGGGCGGGGTAATGAGCCGTCTCGCCGGAGTGGGCGGGACGCCCGCACCACGGCCGCAAGACGAGCGCCGGGACGCGCCGGGATATGAGCGTCGCGACGGTGCCGGGATATGAGCCCGCGACGGGCCGGGAGGGTACGATATCCGCAGGGCATACAGGCAAGAGGTGGTGTATAGTGTAGAGTTGCCCCAATTGGGGTGCAGATAAGACGGACTTGTTGGCTGACCATGGGCTAAATTCGATCAGTCCGATCAGTCTGATTGATTGTCTTCTTCGCGGACGGATCCGACGGATCAGACGGATCGGACCGATCCGACGACCTGATCAGTCCGATCAGTCCGATCAGTCCGATCAGTCCGATTGATTGTCTTTTTCGCGGACGGATCAGACGGATCAGACGGATCAGACGGATCCGACGACCTGATCAGTCCGATCAGTCCGATCAGTCCGATCAGTCCGATCAGTCCGATCAGTCCGATCAGTCCGATCAGTCCGATCAGTCCGATCAGTCCGATCAGTCCGATCAGTCTGATCAGTCCGATCAGTCCGATCAGAGATATTTGAGACAGCAGTCACAATAGCAAAAGCATAGAAGGGACGGGCATTATGAACAAAAAGCATTTCACCCTGATTGAGTTGCTGGTGGTCATCGGCATCATCGCCATTTTGTCGGCGATATTGCTGCCGGTGCTCAGCGGCGCCGCAAAGAAGGCCGATATGAGCAAGGCGCGGTCCGAAATTGCGACGCTGGTCAACGCCATCAAGCAATACGAGAGCGTCTATGGCGTGCTGCCAGTGCCTGCCTCTACTAGTGGAGAGGAACTTGATAGTGCAGCAACGCCCGATCAGTTTAAGGAGTTGATTTATATCTTACAGGCTGATACCACGAATATTCATGCGGGTAACCAAAATAAGAATTCCCGCCGGCAGAAATTTCTTGACATCGTGGGGAATGAAGCCGGTTTCTATAAAGACCCATGGGATAATGATTACATTGTACTTCTAGACCACAACTACGACGGGAAGATTACCACAATTCCGGAAGGTATTAATCTTACGTCTCCTGTCGTTGATTTGAGTTTTTCCGTAGTGGTGTGGAGTATGGGACCGGACGGGAAGAGTAATAGCACGACAGCGCACAAAGAGAATCGCGACAACATTTATTCCTTCCCGACGCTGTGGACGAAAGCGGACGGCCACAACATCAGCCGCTAAGGGCCTTGGTGTTGGCGGGTGTTGTCAAGCGGCGGGAATTTGCGTACACTATGAATGACACGGCCGCTGCGCGTCGGCCCGTCGAGCGTGGCCGTGGACAAGTGCCTTGCCGTTGAAGAATATCGAGGAACGAGACCCTAAGACGGGGATAGTACTAAAGAAAGAGAGTGCTTTATGAAGAACAAACGGTTTACCTTGGTGGAATTGCTGGTGGTGATTGCGATCATCGCCATTTTGGCAGCGATGCTCCTGCCGGCGACGCAGAAGGCCCTGGCCCGTGCCGATCAGGCTGCCTGTGCTAACAACCTACGCCAGCTCGGTGTGGCTGAGGCGAGTTTTGCCGCCGATAATGAGTCGAGGATTTGCCCGGATAATGATATAACTGCTGATTCGTGGATACCTCATTTGTATCATTATGTTCAGGAAAAGGAAGTATTTCTTTGTTCTTTGGGTGAAATCCAGGCTGACGCAACATTTGACCCTGATGACAAAGGCAATATTACTTTTCCTGTTAGTTATGTGGCAAATCGTGGTGTACATATAGTCACTACGACTATGAAAGATGCACTAAAAAAATATATCTGCAACAGGCCGTCTCAAACTGCATCTTTTGGCCCTATTGGGCAAGGAAAAGCCTGGGGCGTTTCATCTGTGTTAAATGATCTGGCTGTACTGGGAAATTATATCGAATTTGAGCGCCATGGAGTTAATGAGGCGAGTAATTATCTCTTTGTTGACGGACACGTTACTGGAATAACAAAGAAGGCCTTCATTGCCGAGGCACAAACCAATTATATACTGAAGGGTTACTGGACAATTTGGCCCGAGCCTTAATCCTTGATATTTTGCCCTTGCAGTTGTCCAGCGTGGTATTGAATCATTGCCGGTGTTGAGGTAGCCCCGCGATGGTGTATGTGACGGGCGGGGTGTCGGGAGTGGTCGGTGTAATTAGATGAACGAGCGGCAAATGGTGTCACGACAAGAAACATATATCAGAAGGACGTAAGAACATGGCATTTCGGAGATTGTGCATTGTGGCGTTGGGTGGAGTAGCGTTGGTGCTGGGTGCTTGTCGGTCGGTGCAGCCGGCGCCGGCGCCGGTGGCTGGTAATGTGGCCAGCGAGAGTTATCGTCTGGGGACTTACAGCGCGGAATTCAACAGCACGCTGTTTAATGTGGACAAGGCCGTGCGGGCCGCGTGCCGTCGCGCGAAGCTGATTGAGAAGTCGCGGATCAATCGCGGCAACACTTGCACGTATCAGTTTAAGGACGTGGATGAAAACACGCTGCAGATCGTTCTCAATGAAAAAGACGGCGTGGTGAAAATCGCGTTGCGCATTGGCCGCACGGGCGACAGGGCGTCGTCGCAGACACTCTTGGCAGCCATTGCTGAAGAACTCGCGCTGCTGTGAGATAAAGGCGGCGAGGCGAGGCGTATAATGTTGTTTTGTCGGGGCCCCGCACCAGCAGGCATGGCGCGGGGCCCCGACCATTTTTTCTTGAATCTGCTGTCTTCCAGCAGGGGGCGTGGGAGGCGAGACGCCCGCACCACAGCCGGGAGATGAGCGCCGGGATGGCCGGGAGAGGGGCGCGGGGAGATGGGCCGGGATATGAGTCAGGGACGTAATCGGGCACGTTTGCGTGTGGCTGTTTGGTGGTCGTGTGAGGTCCTGATCCTATGCGACGGTGCGGGCGGGACGCCCGCACCACGGCCGGGATATGAGCCCGCGACGGGCTGGGATATGAGCCCGCGACGGGCCGGGAGAGGGGCCCGCGATGGCCGGGATATGAGCGCCGGGATGGCCGGGAGACGAGCGCCGGGAGGCGTAAAGCGCCTAGCTCGGTGGCGCCACGGCATGCCGTGGCGCAGGACGGCGCTGACCCCATGCGATGGTGCGGGCGGCACAGCCGGGATATGGGCGCGGGACGGTTGGGAAAGGCAACCGGAAGAGGGGCGCGTGCGTTTTCCGGACAAGACGAAGCCCAAGACGGTACTATACGGTACTATCTTGGGCTTGTTTATTGTTAAAGCTGGCGGAGAGACAGGGATTCGAACCCTGGGTACAATTGCTTGTACAACGGTTTTCGAGACCGTCCCGTTCGACCACTCCGGCATCTCTCCGTGGGGTGGCAAATGAGCCTATAATATGGCTGGGAAACGGTGGAAAGCAAGCCGTTGCGGAGTAGGAAGCGGGAAAAAGGGTAATCGGTTAGTCATTGATATTGGATGGGACCGTGGGGACTCGGGGGACTGGTTGGGGATCGCTTGGACGCTGGGGACTAATTGGCTGCGGCGGCACTGGGGCGAGGACTCACGGACTCATGAGGCATGGTCCCATGGATTGGACCGTGGGGACGAATTGGACCGTGGGGATTGACTCCCGACGCATTGGACTGATTGGCGACCGGTTGGACTCCTGGGAGTGCGGCCGTCCCGGCGGCAATCGGCCCAGATCGGACGGGCCAAACCGTCTGATCGGCCAAGTTCGGCCCGGAGGGCCGTACCATGCATAACCCCTGGTGAGGCGCCCGGAGGGCGCCGCAACCAGGGGTTTGACAACAACTTGGAATTGCGCCCGGAGGGCGCCACATTGGTTAGGCGCGTCCCACCACGGCAGTAAGCACGCTGAAGGGAGCGTCATGGTAAACTAGTGAGTTCCATTGCTTCTTTGGCCCCAGTCAGCTTCGCCGACTGGAGCCAAAGAGGCCGAGGAACACGAACAAAACTGGCGCGCTACCCAGGGCGGCGCGCGCTTTCAGCGCTGCTTGCCCTGGGCTGGTATGTTTCGCGCTTTCAGCGCTTCTGCCGCTTCGCGGCGGAAATGCACGACGAGAAAAGGCTGCTTGGTTGAAACAACAAGTGCCATGGATACCGTTAAATGCAGAGCATCGGTTTCATAGGAGTCATTGATATTGGATGGGACCGTGGGGACTAATTGGCGGCGGCGGCACTGGGGCGAGGACTCACGGACTCATGAGGCATGGTCCCATGGATTGGACCGTGTGGACGAATTGGACCGTGGGGATTGACTCCCGACGCATTGGACTGATTGGCGACCGGTTGGACTCCTGGGAGTGCGGCCGTCCCGGCGGCAATCGACCCAGATCGGACGGGCCAAACCGTCTGATCGGCCAAGTTCGGCCCGGAGGGCCGTACCATGCATAACCCCTGGTGAGGCGCCCGGAGGGCGCCGCAACCAGGGGTTTGACAACAACTTGGAATTGCGCCCGGAGGGCGCCACATTGGTTAGGCGCGTCCCACCACGGCAGTAAGCACGCTGAAGGGAGCGTCATGGTAAACTAGTGAGTTCCATTGCCCCTTTGGCTCCAGTCAGCTTCGCCGACTGGAGCCAAAGAGGCCGAGGAACACGAACAAAACTGGCGCGCTACCCAGGGCGGCGCGCGCTTTCAGCGCTGCTTGCCCTGGGCTGGTATGTTTCGCGCTTTCAGCGCTTCTGCCGCTTCGCGGCAAGGAAACGGGCGCGTGCCAGGCTCCGCCTGCTGACATCTGGCTGCGGCGCGCGCTGGGGCGAGGACTCACGGACTCATGAGGCATGGTCCCATGGATTGGACCGTGGGGACTTTCGGGACCGTGGGGAATGACTTTCGACTTCCTGGACTGATTGGGGACTGGTTGGACTCTGGGGAACCTTGGGGACGCTTCGACGCCGGGGACGATGGATTGGGGGCCGGCCGGAGCGGTATGGGGTAGCCCAACGATGTCAGAGAAACGGGCCCTCTGTAGCATCACGGCATGCCGTGATGCTATCGGGCGCCGCCGCCGCCGTTTGTGCCGTTGCCGCCGCCGTTATCGGCATTGTCATCGAAGAGCAGTTCTGGGCAGGAAGCTTTGAGGAAGTTCCGGCAGAGATCGTGTACTTCGCTGGCGGCGCCGCAGAGGAGTGCTTTTGCGACGAGTGCTTCGGCTTCGAACATGCGGATGCTGCGGACGAGTTTGCGGATGGGGGCGAGAGAGACCGGGCTCATGCTGAGTTCGTGGATGCCCATGCCGAGGATGAGTGGTGCGTAGAGTGGTTCGGCGGCCATTTCGCCGCAGAGGCCCACCCTTTTGCCGTTGGCGTAGCAGACATCGGCGACGTGTTTCATCATGCGGATCACGGACGGGTGTATGGGCTGGTAGAGGTAGGCGATGTCGGGGTTGGAGCGGTCCACGGCGAGGGAGTACTGGACGAGATCGTTGGTGCCCAGGCTGAAGAAGTCCACGTGTTGGATGAGGCGTTCGGCGAGGAGGGCGGCGGCGGGCACTTCGATCATGCAGCCGACGTCGAGGTCTTCATTGAAGGGGACCTTGTTGGCCCGCAGGTCGTTTTTGACTTCTTCGAGGGTGGCCAAGGCCTGCTGGAGTTCGTCGAGGGTGCTGATCATGGGGAACATGATGCGGACTTTGCCGAAGGCGCTGGCGCGGAGGATGGCGCGCAGCTGGATTTTGAAGATGTCGACGCGGCTGAGAGAGAAGCGGATGGCGCGCATGCCCATGAAAGGATTGAGTTCGTGGGGCATGTTGAGCTCGGAGAGAAATTTATCGCCGCCGATATCGAGGGTACGGAAGATAACGGAGAGAGGGAAGACGGCCTGGGCGGTATCGCGGTAGTCGATGAACTGCTGTTCTTCGTCGAGGAGACTAGCGCCGTTGATGAACATGAATTCGGTACGGAAGAGACCGATGCCGACATTGTAGCGTTGGCGGACATTCATGGCTTCGACGGGCAGTTCGACGTTGGCGACGAGGCGCACCTGGTAGCCGTCGAGGGTTTCGGCGGGCTGGTTGCTTTCCGAGAGAATCTGTGACATCCACGCGCGCTGGCGCTGGTTGCGGCGTTCGATGATGGCGATGGTTTCTTCGGTGGGATCGACGTGGATGACGCCGCTGGCGCCGTCGAGGGCAAGGCGCGTGCCGTTGCGGATGCAGCTGAGGGGTTCTTTGACGGCGACGACGGCGGGGATATTCAGCGCGCGGGCGAGGATGGCCGTGTGGGACGTGCGGCTGCCGCTGGCGGTGATGAAGGCCGCGACGCGGGCGGGGTCGAGGCGGGCGGCGACGGAGGGCGGAATGTCGTCGGCGACAATGATGCGGGGCTCGCCGCCCTGTTCGGGCGTCTGGATGGGGTCGATGCCGAGCAGATTGCAGAGGATGCGTTCGCCGACGTCGCGGATGTCCACCAGGCGTTCGCGGAGGTATTCGTCATCAATCTTGGCCATTTCGGCGCAGAATTCGGCGAGGACTTTTTCGCAGGCCTGTTCGACGCCACAGAGGTCGGATTTGACGGTGGCGGTGATGCGCTTGTGCAGTTCGGGGTCGTCGAGGATATACTGATGGCCGGTGAAGATGCTGGCGTGGTCGTCGCCGAGGGATTCCTTGACGCTGTGGTGCAGGGCGTCGAGTTGCTGTTTGGAGAGATCGACGGCTGCGGCGAGGCGGGCGAGTTCGTCGTCGACTTGCTCAGCGGCGATGGCCTTCAGTGGCACGGAGCAGCGCTGGTTATTGAGCCACAGGGCGTTGCCGATGACAAGCCCAGCTGACACGCCGGTTCCGTGAAGGGTTGATGGCATGACGTGTGCGCCTCCCGGTTGCGGGGACTCAACTCTGTGGTTGGTCGCTATTGAGTTTCTGGAACAGCGCAGCGATGGCGTCCAGGGCCTGCTGGGCGTCGTCACCTTTGGCGCTGAGGGTGAGTTTGGCGCCGGGGGCGGCGGAGAGTGTGAGGATTTCGAGCATGCTCTTGGCATTGACCGATCGCCGCCCTTTGCTGAGCTTGACGACGGCGCTGAACTGCATGGCGATGTTGGCGACTTCACTGGCGCAACGGAGGTGCAGGCCGTGGTCGTTATGCACGAAAACGTCGGTACTCAATTTGCTGTCAGCGGGCAGATTTTCCATCGGCGTACTGCTTGGTTCCGGGGTCAAAAACTATGGGAGAAGTGCGCTGGCGCGGCGTGGTTAGGTAGATGCGCAAAGCGACGACAAAAGAGCCACTTACTATACTTTTGGGAAGCGATTTTGCAAGGTGCGAAGGTGCGCGCAGGCAAGGGTTTTGTAATGCCTCACCCATTGATACTGGCGGTTCCAAGGAACGCTAGGGACCGTGCGGACTAATTGGCGCGGCGCACTGGGGCGAGGACTCACGGACTCATGAGGCATGATCCCATGGATTGGACCGTGGGGACGAATTGGACCGTGGGGATTGACTCCCGACGCCTTGGACTGATTAGGGACTGATTCGACTCCTGGGAGCGCCGCCGTCCCGGCGGCATTTGAGCGCTGAAAGCGCGAAGCATACCAGCCCAGGGCAAGCGACGCCGAAGGCGGAGCGCCGCCCTGGGTGGAGCGCCATTTTTGCTCGTGTTCCTCGGCCTCTTTGGCCCCAGTCGGCGCAGCTGAGTGGGGCCAAAGAGGCAATGGAACTCATTGATTGCTGCGGCAATTTTGCGCTGCGACCCATCGTCGCAGGTCTTTTAGGTCGCCCTTTGTATAGTGGCGTCATTGACACCTGTGTGTCGATAGCCACTGCGATTTTTCCCGTAATTCTCTTGGGAGAACCAAGTAACAAGGAGCGGCAAATGGCTACGTATAAGTATCAAAGAGGTTATCCACGAGACGCCCTATGCATAGTCTCTATGCGTCCTGAAGGTTGTGGTACCTCTTTCTTTTTTCCGGTGTATGTTGTCTTCTCTTCTCTTCTCTTCTCTTCTCTTCCGCCTTTGGAGTCGTGTTATCAGGCGCTTTTTTGTGTTTCGCACACAAAAAAGCACGGCCGTGCCTGCCTGTGGCCCATGAGTAACTATTCAGTTCCTCAGCCTGAAGATTAGGCGGCACGACCGTTACCGTGCAGTGCAATAATGGCCGTATTCACCATCTTTGGGGAAACTCCCCGCATAGACAAGGTTGGCCTTGCACGCACACTTCCAACACTATAGCAGCAAGCGGAGAAGTAAGCCATGCTTAGCGAACATATAATCTGGGTCGGTCTTGATGTCGGCAAAAGAGATACCGTCTGCGCCATAGACTGGCTTGACGATAACCAGGAATTGAACAGGAACAAGGGGTTGACCTCCCTGGCGGTCAAGCACATCACCAACACGCGTGAAGGCGTGAAAGATTTCTTCACCTGGTTGAAGGCGAATCAAAAGCATATTGAGGAACGGCTGCATCCGCAGCGCAAGGTTGTGTACCGGCTGGTGATGGAATCGACGGGATGTTATTCATACCGTCTGATCAAACAGTTAAAGGCGGCGAAGCCCGATAGTTATATTGCGCTCATCAATCCAGCCAAAGTGCCTGCCTTCAAGAAGTTCAACGATATCGAAAGCAAGACGGACAAGCTGGACGCCCAATGCCTGGCGAGGTTGGGTACCACGCAAAAGCCGGACGCCATGTATGAAATGCCGGCAGACTACGCGGGGCTCAAGCGTTTAACCAGAATGAATGCCAGTTTGACCAAAATAAGCACGATACTCAAGAATCAGCTGACGAACCTGGATGATCCGGGCGAACGTCAGATTTTTCAAAATCTGTTGAAGAGCGTGGAAGAACAACTGGACGGTCTCGTGGTGAAAATAAGGGAATACCTGCGGAGCCACGCCGCCCTGCAGGAACGCGTCACCAAGCTGGATTCGATTCCCGGGATAGGAATGATCATAGCGGCTACTCTCATCGCCGAATACGGGCCGGAAGACCGTTTCCAAAACATCCGGCAGGTCGTGAGCTTTGCCGGCATGAACCCGAAGAACAAGTGTTCCGGCACGTCTGTGAAATCCACCCGCTTGTCCAAGCAAGGAGCGCCGGTCATAAGGCAGATGCTCTACATGGCCACCCTCACCGCCCAGGCGAGAATACCCATCTTGGATGCATTGTCCAAGCGTTTGACGAATCTTACCCCCATGCAGAAGCGCTGCGCCGTCATGCGCAAGTTGCTGATGATCTGCTGGTCGGTGCTATGCGGCACGGAAAATTACAAGGAGTATCAGCCTTCAAGCAAGAAGTTGGTTCCCTATGAAGCACCGGCAACAACCAAACGTCGGATTAAGCGGGAAAGAAAAAAAAGGAGTTTTTCACCCGAAAATGACGCTGATTGAGTTGACAAAAGCATACCATCTTCAGGACTCTTTTCGGGTGGGGCCTTTACCCAGGGCGACGCGCCCTGCGGGCGCTTGCCGTGGGCTATCTTAGGTCGCGCCTTCGGTGCTGAAAACAAAGGCCGCAAGAATATGGCCGGTATCAATGGGTGAGGGATTACGGGGCTTTTATTAAACCGTCGCTTGCCGCCGATAGCAGTCGAGAGCAGTCGAGAGCAGTCGCTTGCCGCCGATAGCAGTCGCGAGCAGTCGCGAGCAGTCGAGAGCAGTCGCGAGCAGTCGAGAGCAGTCGAGAGCAGTCGATAGCAGTCGCGAGCAGTCGCGAGCAGTCGCGAGCAGTCGAGAGCAGTCGAGAGCAGTCGAGAGAAGTCGAGAGAAGTCGAGAGAAGTCGAGAGCAGTCGAGAGCAGTCGAGAGCAGTCGCGAGCAGTCGAGAGCAGTCGATAGCAGTCGCGAGCAGTCGCGAGCAGTCGCGAGCAGTCGAGAGCAGTCGCGAGCAGTCGCGAGCAGTCGCGAGCAGTCGCGAGCAGTCGCGAGCAGTCGATATAGGCGCTGCTTTGCGGGCGTGGGTTGGGGTAGTTAAGCGGGGTTATATTAGGGATTTTTGGGGTAGGTCCTGCTGGCAGAAGAAGAATGGAACAGCGAACATGACTGAGAGTATGAATATTGCGCAGTTATTGCGTGGTGAGAGTGTGCGGCAGCCGCGGTCGGCGGCGGTGATGTATCCATCGGGTCGCGATGCTGGCGGGCGGGTGATGTATAGCCATTTGACCTATGCGCAGTTGGATGCGCAGAGTGACGGTTATGCTTGGGCGTTGAGTTCGCTGGGGGTGAGGGCGGGAACGAAGTCGTTGCTGATGATTCGGCCGTCGCTGGAATTTTACGCGTTGGTGTTTGCGCTGTTCAAGGTGGGTGCGGTGCCGGTGCTGATTGATCCGGGCATGGGCTGGCGGGGCTTTTTGCGTTGCGTGGCGCAGGTTGAGCCGGAGTTATTCATCGGGGTTCCGGCGGCGCAGGTGTTGAAGATGTTGCGGCCGGGTCCGTTCAAGAGTGTGCGGGTGAGCATCACGTTGGGACGGCGCTGGTTCTGGGGGGGGCAGGCGTTGTCGGAGCTGCCTGTACGCGATGGCGAGTATCCGTTGCACGAGCCGGCGGCGGACGATTTGGCGGCGGTGCTGTTCACGTCGGGCAGCACGGGGCCGGCCAAGGGCGTGAGCTACACGCATCGCATTTTCCATACCCAGGCCGAGTTGGTGCGGCGCGAGTACGGCATCAAGCCGGGCGAGATGGACCTGGCATGCTTTCCGCTGTTTTCGCTCTTCAGCGTGGCCTTGGGGGCGACGACGGTGATACCGGACATGGATCCGACGCGGCCCGCGCGGGTGAATCCGGAGCGTATTTTGGAGCCGCTGCGCAATTTGCCGGTGACCTATTCGTTTGGGTCGCCGACCCTGTGGGAGCGGGTGGCGCGGCACTGCGTGGCGCGGGACATTCGCATACCGGGGCTGCGGCGGGTGGTGATGGCGGGGTCGCCGGTGCCGGGGCACGTTCACGAGATGCTGCTTCGGCGCATACTTGACGAGGGTGCGGAGACCTACACGCCCTACGGTGCGACGGAGTCGCTGCCGGTGGCCAATTTCCGCGGCTCGGAGATGCTTGCGGAGACCTGGTCGCAGACGCGAGCGGGGCGGGGCATGTGCGTGGGGCGGCCGTTGCCGGAAGTGACCTTGCGCATCATCAAAATCAGCGACGAGGCCATTGCGCGCTGGGACGAGGCGCTGGTGCTGCCCCAGGGCGGGATCGGCGAAATCTGCGTGAAGGGGCCCGTGGTTACTCGTGAGTACTTCCGGCGGCCGGAGGCGACCGCGCTGGCGAAGATCGCCGAGGGCGACGCGGTGTGGCATCGCATTGGCGATGTGGGCTACGTGGACGAGCAAGGCCGGCTGTGGTTCTGCGGGCGCAAGGCGCATCGGGTGGAGACAGCGAGTGGTACGCTCTTCAGCGTGTGCTGCGAGGCGATTTACAACGTGCTGCCGCATGTACACCGCTCGGCGCTGGTAGGCGTCGGCGCGCGGCCGGGGCAGACGCCGGTGATTATCCTAGAGCCCGAAGAGGGGCAGGAAGCCGCGCTGGTGGCGTCGTTGCCGGCGGTGCGGGTGGCGGCTAAGGCGTCGGCGTTGACGGCGGGCATCGAACAGGTTCTCATCCATCCGGCGTTTCCGGTGGACGTGCGGCATAATGCCAAGATCAACCGCGAGGAGCTGGCCCTGTGGGCGGCGGGGAAGATTGCGGGCAGAGATTGATATTGGATGCACGACATGCCACTCTGGTGCGGTGGGAGGCGACGTGGCTGGCCAATGTGGCGCCCTCCGGGCGCAATTCTATGTTGTTGTCCTACCCCGGGTTGCGTCGCCCTCCGGGCGCCTCACCCGGGGTTATGTATGGTGCGGCCCTTCGGGCCGAACTTGGCCGATCTGGCTGAGCCACTCTGGTGCGGTGGGAGGCGACGTGGCTGGCCAATGTGGCGCCCTCCGGGCGCAATTCTATGTTGTTGTCCTACCCCGGGTTGCGTCGCCCTCCGGGCGCCTCACCCGGGGTTATGTATGGTGCGGCCCTTCGGGCCGAACTTGGCCGATCTGGCTGAGCCACTTTGGTGCGGTGGGAGGCGACGTGGCTGGCCAATGTGGCGCCCTCCGGGCGCAATTCTATGTTGTTGTCCTACCCCGGGTTGCGTCGCCCTCCGGGCGCCTCACCCGGGGTTATGTATGGTACGGCCCTTCGGGCCGAACTTGGCCGATCTGGCTGAGCCACTCTGGTGCGGCCCTTCGGGCCGAACTTGGCCGATCTGGCTGAGCCACTTTGGTGCGGCCCTTTGGACCGAACTTGGCCGATCTGGCTGAGCCACTCTGGTGCGGCCCTTCGGGCCGAACTTGGCCGATCTGGCTGAGCCACTCTGGTGCGGCCCTTTGGACCGAACTTGGCCGATCTGGCTGAGCCACTTTGGTACGGCCCTTTGGACCGAACTTGGCCGATCTGGCTGAGCCACTCTGGTGCGGTGGGAGGCGACGTGGCTGGCCAATGTGGCGCCCTCCGGGCGCAATTCTATGTTGTTGTCCTACCCCGGGTTGCGTCGCCCTCCGGGCGCCTCACCCGGGGTTATGTATGGTGCGGCCCTTCGGGCCGAACTTGGCCGATCTGGCTGAGCCACTCTGGTGCGGCCCTTCGGGCCGAACTTGGCCGATCTGGCTGAGCCACTTTGGTGCGGCCCTTTGGACCGAACTTGGCCGATCTGGCTGAGCCACTCTGGTGCGGCCCTTCGGGCCGAACTTGGCCGATCTGGCTGAGCCACTCTGGTGCGGCCCTTCGGGCCGAACTTGGCCGATCTGGCTGATGGTTTGCGACAGGGCAGTCAAAACGACCGCAGGGACAACAATTATCAATGGCTGACCGATTACACGGGGAAGATCGATGTGATGGGTGGTGGTGGGCATTGACAATGGCTGAAAGGCCATTAAGCTGAATGCCGCGCGTGGATATGGGAGCGTCGGTGTAGTCGGCGTAGTATTGCGTACGCGTAAATGAGTGTGGGTCGCAGCGCCAGGGGCGCTACGGTAGCGGTTGGCTGTCGGGCCCGGGTGGCAGGGTAAGTGCAAGGAAAAGGAGCTGGAGAGCATGTCAGGGACATATCGCTTTACGTTTGGGCCGTGGAACATTCATGAAGGCGCGGACCCCTTTGGTCCCGAAGTACGCGACAGCATCGCTTTTGAAGAAAAACTCGGCATGTACAAAGGGCTGGGTTTTGATGGCGTGCAGTTCCACGACGATGATGCCGTGCCGGATCTGGACAACCTGAGTGCTGCGAAGATCGCCGCCGCCGCGAAGAAGTTGAAGAAACAGCTGGACAAGCAGGGGCTCTACGCGGAATTTGTTGCTCCGCGGTTGTGGATGGACCCGTTGACAGTCGATGGCGGTTTCACGAGCAACGACCCGAAGGCCCGCGCCTATGCCCGTGAGCGTTTCAAGAAAAGTATCGACATTGCGCAGCAGTTGGACGCCAAGCTAATCGTGCTTTGGCTGGCGCGCGAAGGCACCTATATTCGCGAGGCGAAGGACAGCGCCCTGGCGGTGGAACGGTTGGCGCAGGTCATAGACGAGATGCTGCAGTATGACCGCGAGATCAAGATCGCCATTGAGCCCAAGCCCAATGAGCCGATGGATCACGCGTATATACCGACGACGGGCCATGCCATCGCCCTGGGATTGCTGACCTGCGACCACGCGCGCGTCGGCGTCAATATCGAAAGCGCCCACGCCATACTGGCCAATCTGGATCCGTCGGACGAAATGGGCTATGCGTTGGCGCACAAGAAGCTGTTCTCGGTGCACCTCAATGACCAGAACGGCTTGAAATTTGACCAAGACAAGTCATTCGGCGCCGTGGATCTGCGCCGCGCGTTCAATCAAGTGCGCATACTGGACAAGTACGGTTATGGCAACAACGGCGAGTCCGTTGGGCTGGACATCAAGGTGATGCGTACCCAGAAGCTGGACAAGTCTACGCAGCACCTCAGCAACAGCCGGGAGATCTTTCTTGACCTGCTGGCGGTGTCGCGGTCGCTGGACGACAAAGTCGTCAACGCGTTCATCAAGGAACGGGACTACGAAGGCCTGGAACGCATGATCATCAAGGCCTTGATGGGCAAATAAGTCGGGGAGGAGAGGGAGGTGGTCGCCCTGGATATGCCGGGGCGCGCCACGGTTTCTTGTTTAGCGCCACGGCATGTGCCGTGGCGCTACCGAGAAGCGAAGAAGCGGCAGAGGGTGGTGACGGGGCAAGTTTGGCACTCGGGTGTGCGTGCTTTGCAGGTATAGCGGCCGTGTAGGAGCAGGTAGTGGTGGGCGTCCTTGAGGTATTCGGGCGGGATGCGTGGCAGCAGTGCTAGTTCGGTGGCTTCGGGGGTGGCGGCCTTGACTAGACCGCAGCGGTTGGCGACGCGGAAGATGTGGGTGTCCACGGCCAGGACGGGTTCGCCAAAGGCCACGTTGAGGACGACGTTGGCGGTTTTGCGGCCGACGCCGGGGAGGGCCATGAGTTCTTCGCGTGAGCGGGGGACGTCGCCGCCGTGGTGAGCCAGCAGTTGTTGGCAAATGCCGACGATGGCCTTGGCTTTGGCGCGAAAGAGGCCGATGCTGCGGCAGCTGACTTCCAGTCGTTCCTGGCCCCAGTCGAGGTAATCCGTGGCTGTGCGGCAGTGTTGCCAGAGGGTGGTGGTGACGCGATTGACCGCCTTGTCGGTGCATTGCGCGGAGAGGACGACCGCGATCAGCAGATCGAGGGGGGTGCTGAAGTGCAACTCGGCTTTGGGGACGATGTGCGCGGAGAGGGTCTGGAAGAATGCGGCGACGTCGGCGTCGCTGAGAAGCGCGGGGGGAGACTCGCGCCGGGGGGATTTGGATGGTGATTTGGACATGTTGTGCCTGTGTTGGGGGTAATCAGTCAGCCATTGCTAGTAGATGCCAGTAATGCCTCTCACTGGCGCGGTGGGACGCGACGTGCCAAGCCAATGTGGCGCCCTCCGGGCGCAATCCTATGTTGTTGTCATACCCCGGGTTGCGGCGCCCTCCGGGCGCCTCACCCGGGGTTATGCATGGTGCGGCCCTCCGGGCCGAACTTGGCCTATCAGACGACTCGATTCGTCTGGTCTGGGCCGAAACCCCAGGGACGGCCGCAGTCCCAGAAGTCCCCGGAGTCGGCCAATTCTATGTTGTTGTCATACCCCGGGTTGCGGCGCCCTCCGGGCGCCTCACCCGGGGTTATGCATGGTGCGGCCCTCCGGGCCGAACTTGGCCTATCAGACGACTCGATTCGTCTGGTCTGGGCCGAAACCCCAGGGACGGCCGCAGTCCCAGAAGTCCCCGGAGTCGGCCAATTCTATGTTGTTGTCCTACCCCGGGTTGCGGCGCCCTCCGGGCGCCTCACCCGGGGTTATGCATGGTGCGGCCCTCCGGGCCGAACTTGGCCGATCAGACGACTCGACTCGTCTGGTCTGGGCCGAAACCCCAGGGACGGCCGTAGTCCCAGAAGTCCCCGGAGTCGGCCAATTCTATGTTGTTGTCATACCCCGGGTTGCGGCGCCCTCCGGGCGCCTCACCCGGGGTTATGCATGGTGCGGCCCTCCGGGCCGAACTTGGCCGATCAGACGACTCGACTCGTCTGGTCTGGGCCGAAACCCCCAGGGACGGCCGCAGTCCCAGGAGTCCCGGTAGTCGGCCAATCAGACTCAGGAGTCGGGAGGCATTCCCCGGAGTCGCGGCGGTCCCCGGAGTCGCGAGTCCTCACCCCAGCGCCGCCGTTAATCAGTTTCACCGGTTCCGGTCGTCCACGGGAGCGGCTGGTAGCAAAGAGTGACCGGTTGCGTGTTGAGGGAATAAAAAGTTGCCGTAGTGAAAGCAATGGCGGTGTCGGTCTACTATATTTGGGATCGACACTTGTGCTAGAGAAAGAGGCGTTATGCAATCATCCTTACATGACCTATTGGCGATTGGCGTGGAAAATCAGGCCACGGAATGGCAGTTGCCGTTGAACAAGGCGGCGCAGTTGCGCATTGACGGCAAGTTTGTGACGGTAGAGGATTTTGTTATCGACGACGAGCGTTTTGCCGCCATGGTGCAGGAGTTATTGCCGGCGAAGCAGCAGGCCAACTACGAGAAGGTCCGGGAGAATGGTGATTTTGTGCTGGAGAACAGTCTGCATGAGGAGGACGGCCTGGGTCGTTTTCTATTGCGTCTCCAGTGCCAGCGTGGTGTTTTGGCGCTGATGGTGTCGCGGCCGTTGCGGGACGCGTCGGTGTTTTACGACATTTTTGTGTATGCGATTGAGCACAACGCGTCGGACATTCACGTACGCGAGAACAAGTTTGCTCGTTTGCGGGTTGACAGCAAGTTGGTGGAAACGGAGTTCATGACGGACTCGCTGTTGATCGAGAAGGCGATAGCCGAGCTGGTGCCGTCCAGCAAGACCGAGGAATTCACGCGCACGGGCGATTTGGATTTTGCCTGGGAGGAAGAGGGCGTGGGGCGCTTCCGGGTGAATTTGCATCGTCAGCGTGGCATGATTGGTATGACCTTCCGGCATGTCAAGGGCAAGGCCCCGAGCATCAAGGAGGTCAATTTGCCCGAGTCGTTGAAGAAGATTGTGACTGCGCGCAACGGCATCATTTTTGTGACGGGGACGACGGGCAGCGGCAAATCGACGACGATGGCGGCGATGCTGGATCATCTGAACAACACGAGTGAGCAGCATATCATCACGGTTGAAGACCCCATTGAGTATACGTACACCGACAACCGTTGCTTCTTTGAGCAGCGCGAGATTGGTTTGGACGCCGAGACCTTCGAGTCGGCGCTGGTGCATGCATTGCGGCAGGATCCGGACATCATCATGCTCGGCGAGATGCGCACTCGCGAGACCTTTGAGACGGCGTTGATTGCCGCCGAGACGGGGCACCTGGTGATCACGACTCTGCATACCAAGAGTGCGCCGCAGAGCATTTCGCGTATTTTGGACATGTATCCGCAGGAGGAGCGCGACACGGTGCGCAAGGGCCTGTCCGAGACCCTGCGGGCGATCATCTGTCAGCGGCTGGCGCCGCGGGCGGCGGGTAAGGGCGTGGTGCCGGTGAATGAGATACTGGTGAACACGCCGATTGTGCGCAAGTTGATCTTTGAAAATCGGTTGGACAAGCTCGGGCAGGCCATTGAGGCCGGTGGCGAGGATGACATGATGAGTTTCAATACTAGTCTCCTCAAGCTGGTGAACAACGGTGATATCACCGAGGAGGTTGCCTTGAAATTCTCTGACAATGCGCAGGCGTTGAAGATGAATTTGAAAGGCATATTCCTCAACGACGGCGGTGGCATTATCCAGTAGTGCTGGCCGGAGCGGCCGGGTAGTTTTCAGGGGCAGGCAGCATGAGTCGCAGAAAGCGTCAGGAAAAGTTGTCGGTGTTGTTGGCGCAGAGCCGCGGCGGTCGGCGGCGGGTGATGCGCACTCGCCACGAGCACGTGCGGCGGGCGCGGCTGTGGGTGTTGGTGTTGGCCATTGGTGTGGCGGCGACGGGTCTTGTCGGCGTCCTGCATGAGTTTCTGTAGTTTTTCGCGGTGCTGGTGTGTGGCGCTTGTTTGGCGAGCAGTGCCGCTGGGCATCAGTGGATTATGTTGGTGGAACGAGTCGCGGCAAGGCGTCGGCTGACGGAGAATAACTCCGTGGCAGCAGGGATGGCGCTGGCTGCGACTCGCGTATGTGGATGAATCGTAGGTAAATAAAAACAAGAAAGCAGGTACATCATGGCATTGACAGGCAAAGCGAAGAAGATTCTGAGTGTTGTCGGGGTGGTTGTGGTGTTACTGGTGTTGGCGCTGGCGATTTTTGTCGCCTCGCTGGGCGGCATCATCAAGACCGGCATTGAGACCGTCGGGTCAAGGGTGACCAAGTGCAAGATCACGGTAGAGGACGTTGATTTTTCGCTGTTGCGTGGGAAGCTGGCGATCACCAATCTGGTGGTGGGCAATCCCGATGGGTTCAACACGGCGAGTGCTTTTGAGCTCGGGCAGGTGAAAGTGTCGTTGGTGCCGAGCAGCGTGTTGTCCAACACGGTGATTATCAATGAGGTGGTCATTGACGGTCCGAAAGTGACCTATGAGGCCGGTTTGGGCAACAGCAACATGGGCACGATTCAGAAGAACATCGCGGCGTTTTTGCCTGCTGGCGGTGGCAAGGAAGTTGCGAAGCCGGCCGAGGGCGAGAAGCCCGCTGGCGAGGGCAAGAAGATCATCATTGACCACTTTCTGTTTGACAACGCCCAGATCAATCTCAGTGTGAAATTGCTGCAGGGCAATGCGTTGCCGGTGCCGCTGCCGAAGATTGAGGCCAATGGCATTGGCCGAGCGAAGGACGCTGGCGATGCCGAAGGCGAGGGCATTGCCGCCGTCGAGGCCGTGGCCATCGTCTTGAACAGGGTTGTGGCTGGTGTGATCACGTCGGCGACTGACGCCATCGCCAAGCTTGGTGGAGCCGGTGTGGACGCCGTCAAGGGCGCGGTCGGCGGCGCCGTTGAGGGCGTGGGCTCGGGGCTCAAGGGCCTGTTGAAAAGGGGCGCGGACAAGACCGAGGCGCCCGCCGCTCAGTGAAGGTCAATTTTTTATCCACAGATTCCGCAGATTAACGCAGATTTGTTGGTAATGGGCGTCGCATCGCGCTGCTGCGCAGCGCGTCACGCCGCCGGTAAGATTTGTTTCGCACGCGAAGGCGCGAAGGCGCGAAGGAGAAGATTTTTTATCCACAGATTCCGCAGATTAACGCAGATTTATAGAAACGCAGATTTGTTGGTAATGGGCGTCGCGTCGCGCTGCTGCGCAGCGCGTCACGCCGCCGGAGATTTTTTTCTCACGCGAAGGCGCGAAGGCGCGAAGGAGAAGATTTTTTATCCACAGATTCCGCAGATTAACGCAGATTTATAGAAACGCAGATTTGTTGGTAATGGGCGTCGCGTCGCGCTGCTGTGCAGCGCGTCACGCCGCCGGAGATTTTTTTTCTCACGCGAAGGCGCGAAGGCGCGAAGGAGAAGATTTTTGGCTCTTCAGGAAACTTAGTGGGTAGATTTTTCGACGTTTTGTGCTCAGAACCAAGACAACGCCTTGTCACATGGGGGGAAAAAAGCCAGCTAATCGTACGCATAAAATAGTGTAACTTGTTGATATTCAACGATCAATTAATGTTCAAATTATGATGCCCGCCCAGCTTTCCATGTCAATTTGTATGGAAGGCAGTCGGAGCAATCTTCCGCTTCGGTGTTTCTTGTTATTGCAAGAATGCCTTCACTTTTGTTGCACCCGATCATTTTTGTGTTTCATTACCTCATGGCCACGCAATGCCCAGTCAATCACCTGACCTCGTCATTCACATTGAGCCATGGGAGTCCGCCATGAACTTGGAGTCGTTTTATCAACGCGTGATTAATCCGCCATCGCCCTGGACTGTCTCCAAGGTCGAAATTTCCGACGACAGTACCCGTGTTGACGTCTGGCTGATCCATCAGGAGCATTATCGCTTTTCGTGTCATGCCTGTCACACCCCATCACCTACTTACGACCATGCTCCGGAAAGAACCTGGCAACATCTGGACACCTGCGAGTGCAAGACCTACCTTCATGCCCGTATTCCCCGAGTTCAATGCCCCAAGCATGGGATCGTCAACAGCGACTTTCCTCTGGCTGATTCACAGATCTCAATTACATACAAGATGGAAAGCAAGTGCATCAAGACCATCCAGGCCTCCAATTTGACCGATGCGTCCGAACTAACGAGGGTGTCTTGGGACATGTTGGAAAGTATCCGCGATCGGGCCGTCAAGCGAGGGCTTGAGCGACGTGGCGATACGACGCCGGTCATCATGGGACTTGACGAGAAGCAGGTGTTTTCCAGACATCGCTATTTCACCATTATCACTGACATTGGCAATGGGAGCGTGTTTGACGTGGTGGACAAGCGGCGCATTGATGACATCAGCCCCTGGTTTGAAAAACGCAAGGAAAGTTTGAAAAACGTCCAGATCGCGGCCATGGACATGAGTGCGGGGTATGAGCGTATTGCGTCAAACTTCATGCCCAATGCCGAACTGTGTTTTGATCATTTCCATGTGATGCAGGTCGTCCAAAAGGCAGTGGACAGCACACGAAAGCAAGAACAGGCCACGATGAGCGATGAGGACAAGAAAAGCATGTTCGGAGCGCGCCATGATTTTCTGTATGGCAGGGAGAATCTTCCTGACAAAAACAAGGCCAGGTTCGAAAAAGTTAGACAGATTGCCAAGAAAACGGCGCGGGCATGGGCAATCAAGGAAAACCTTCGCGACATGTGGACAACTTGCCCCGACAAAGAAGAGACGCCGAAGTATTTCAAACACTGGTACTGGTGGGCGACGCATTCACAAATTCCGGACATGGCAAAAGCCGCCCATACGCTGAAAAACCACTTCTATGGCATAGTGGCTGCAATCGAACATGGGGTCAGCAATGCCCTGACCGAGGGGCTGAACAGCAAAATTGAGGCTGTCAAGAGAAGTGCATGTGGTTTCAAAAACAAAGAATCTTTACGCAATGCAATTCTGTTTCATTGCGGGAAACTTAACCTGCTGCCAGAGGCCGCCAACTAGCACTTGCACTCAAATTTGCAACCCACGGAATTGCCTGAAGCACCAGATTTTTTATCCACAGATTCCGCAGATTAACGCAGATTTATAGAAACGCAGATTTGTTGGTAATGGGCGTCGCGTCTTGCTGCTGCGCAGCGCGTCACGCCGCCGGTGATTTTTTTTCTCACGCGAAGGCGCGAAGGCGCGAAGAAGATTTTTTATCCACAGATTCCGCAGATTAACGCAGATTTATAGAAACGCAGATTTGTTGGTAATGGGCGTCGCGTCGCGCTGCTGTGCAGCGCGTCACGCCGCCGGTGATTTTTTTTCTCACGCGAAGGCGCGAAGGCGCGAAGAAGATTTTTTATCCACAGATTCCGCAGATTAACGCAGATTTATAGAAACGCAGATTTGTTGGTAATGGGCGTCGCGCCGCGCTGCTGCGCAGCGCGTCACGCCGCCGGTGATTTTTTTTCTCACGCGAAGGCGCGAAGGAGAAGATTTTTTATCCACAGATTCCGCAGATTAACGCAGATTTGTTGGTAATGGGCGTCGCATCGCGCTGCTGTGCAGCGCGGTGCGACGCCGGCGAGTTTTTTTCTTACACGCAGTCGCGTCGCCGGCATGAATTGAAGGGGCATTTGGTGTATGGGCCAGCTGTTTATCGAAAACTTATGGACGAATCCGGGGTATTATTTTTCCTGGGTGCTGGTGGTCACCTTTTCAATATGTGTGCATGAGTTTTGTCATGCGTGGGTGGCGCGGTGGCAGGGTGATCCGACGGCGGCGATGACGGGCTTTATGAGTTTGGACCCGCGGCGGGTGATGGGGCAGACATCGTTGATTGCGTTGGCGTTGTTTGGGATCGCCTGGGGGGCGGTGCCGGTTGATCCACGGCATTTTCGCCGGCGTTGGAGTGCGGCGCTGGTGTCGTTGTCGGGTCCGGCGGCGAATTTTGTTTTAGCGGTGTTGTTTGCGTGTTTGTATCACGTGGTGATGTTATTTATTGGTCGTCATTTGGCTCCTGGTGCGCATGAGGGCCTGTGGTTGTATTTGGAGATTGGTGTTCGTGCCAACGCGTTGTTGGCGGCGTTCAACATGTTGCCGATACCGATGTTGGATGGGTGGGAGGTCTTTGCGCTGTTTGTGCCGCCGATGAATCGGCTGACGACGCAGCAGAAGGGCAGCTATAGTTTGGTGGCGATCGTGTTGTTGTGGTTTACGCCGTTGAGCAGGGTGCTGTATGTCCTTACGGACTATGTGGCTTTATTTGCCCATCTGCCGGCGTTGGTGGTAGTCCACCTGGTGCGGGTTGTCGGCAGCTGAGGGGTTTTCCGCGTTGATTTGAGATAGAGTTGTTATGAGCCAAGAGTGAGAACGATGATGTGGAAACGGTTTTTGCTGGCGATATTGCCGATGGTGTTGATCATTGCCTTGCCGTTGTGTCTGCGCAAGCCGGCCGAGCAGATTGATTTGTCGGCGGACCAGCTGGTGATTGTATCGCCGCACAACGAGGCGATCCGCTTTGAATTTGAGCAGGGTTTTCGGCGTTACTATCGGGAACGGACGGGGCGCAAGGTGAGTATTGACTGGCGGGCGACGGGTGGCACCAGCGAGATCGTGCGCTATGTGAACAGCGCCTTCACGGCGAATTTTCGGGACTACTGGCGCAACGAACTCGGCAAGAGCTGGAGCGACGCGGTCGAGCAGGCTTATGGTAACCGGCGACTGCGGCCCGGCGAGGATGGTTACGATGCCCGCGCGGCCTTTCTGGCGTCGCCAGTGGGCATCGGCATTGATTTATTTTTTGGCGGCGGCCAGTATGATTTGCACAAGCAGGCGCAGATTGGCACGCTGGTGCCCTGCGGTCTGCGCGAGCGGCAGCCGGATTTGTTTGCTGGGGCGGAACCGGCATTGACGCGGACGATGGGTGGTGAAATCTGGTATGACGAGAACGATTGTTATTACGGCGCGTGTTTTTCTTCCTTTGGGATTTGTCAGAATCTTGATCGGCTGCGTGGGTTAGGCTATGACGTCGAAGGCGATGTCGGGCCGATGCGGACCTGGCGTGATTTGGCGGACACGCGTTTGCTGGGGCATATTGGCTTGGCCGATCCGTCCAAGAGCGGCTCCATCAACAAGTGCTTTGAGATGCTGGTGCAGCGCGAAATGCAGGACCGCATGGCGGCGCTGAGTGGCGAGCTGGCCAGTGGCGCCGTGACTCAGGCGCAAGGGCTTGATGTGTCCTGGGCGGAAGCGATGACCTTGATCAAACAGATTGGCGGCAATGCCGCGTACCTGACTTTTTCGGCCAGCCAGGTACCGGTGGATACCGCGCGGGGCCAAATTGCCGCCGGCATGAGCATTGATTTTTACGGCCGGTCGCAGGCGGAGTGGGAAGAGCGTCATGTCGGTCGCAAGACCATGGTTTATCACACGCCGGACGCGGGCTCGTCGGTGTCGGCCGATCCCATCGGCTTGTTTCGCGGCGCGCCCAATGCGGAGCGGGCGAAGATGTTCATTGATTACGTCATGAGTGTTGACGGGCAGCGGCTGTGGAATTACCTTCCCGGTGAGCCGGGGGGTCCGCAGAAGTACTCGTTGCAGCGCCTGCCGGTGCGGCGGGACATGTACAGCGCGGAGCACCGCCGGCATATGAGCGCGCCGGAAGCCGCGCCCTACGAGCTGGCTGGGGCATTCACTTACCAGGGCGCCTGGACGGGACCGCTGTTTGATGTGCTGCGCACGACGGTCCGCGTCATGGTTATTGACTGCCAGGACGAGCTGAAGGCCGCCTGGCGGGCGATCGTGGCTGCCGGCGGACCGGCGGCGGTGCCCGAAGCCATGGCGGCATTTCGCGAGCTGCCCTATGCGCACCACGAAGCGCGGGATGTTTCACAGCTTCTGCAAGAAGCCGAAAGCCAGACGCGGACGACGCGGGACTGGGCATTGTTTTTTCGGGACAGCTACGGCCGGGCGCTGGCTCTGGCGACACAAGGCAAATGAGCGGCATGGCACGAATAGGACAACAATATTTGCGGCGGGGGGTGCCCAGGTCGTGGGCGACGGTTGCGCGCAATATTTTGTCGCGCAACATGTTGCTTGTTTTTCTTGGCGCCTGTTTTCATCTTTTTCTACTGTTTCCGCTGCGTGACAACAGTGTGTTGTTTGGCGACGAAGGTTTTATTGCGCTGCGATTTCAGCCGTTGCTGCTGATTTATCTGTTGGTACTGGTGTTCGTGCACATCGTCCCGGGGTTTTTTCGTTATTGGCGGGGCTTGCGGGCGATGAATGCCATGGCGGTGGACAGCGAGCAGGCCGGTCAGCAGTGGCTGCAGCGTTTTCATCCGAGTTTTGCGGCGATAGGCACAGTCACGATGCTGCCTTTGCCGCTGTATCTGCTGGTGTTCCCGGTTGATGCCCACAGCAGTCTGGTGGGCATAGCCTGTTGTTTTGTGCAGGGCTACTACCTGTTGTTGTCGCTTACCGGTGGCCGTGGCGTGCGCTTTCTGCCGGCCTTTCTGCGGCGTTCAGACAGTGCGGCAGGCGAGGCCGCTCGCGGTGATCTGCTGGAGCCGGCGACGGTGTTGTTGTCGCAGCTGCTGTTATGCGGTAGCTTGGTGATGGTGTTGTACACCGCTGGTGAGGCGCCGCGTTATTCGGGCGGGCGTTTTTGGTCGGCCTTGGCGTTTACGCTGGGGGCTCTCGCGTATAATCTCATGGTTGAGCTGCGTCTGTTGTTGAACATGATGGTGCTCAAGCAATGGACTGACCGCAAGAAGAACGCCGATGATGGGGACGGCGAGGTGGACGTCGGCGGGCTGTCTGGCCGGCTGCTGGGGCTGTGGTCATTCATGCTGAGCCTGCCCCTGGGCTTTTGGCTGGTGCCGTTGGCCAGCATTGGCGCCTTGCTGGTGGTGGCGCATCCGGTGGCGCGGGGCTTTTGGCTGCTGGCGCTGTTTGTGCGGCAGTTGCTGGTCTATGTTTTTTTCATCAAGGTGAATGGCAGCGGCAGCAGCATATGGAAGCGTTTGAATGAGCATCCCGGGCAGTTGCTGGTGAGCAGCTTCCTGTTGTTGATTGTGCTTGGTGGCAGCGTGTTGTCCCTGCCGGTTTGCAGTGCCAGTGGCCAGAGTATCGGCGTGCTTAACGGGTTGTTTACGGCGACCAGCGCGGTATGCGTTACTGGCCTAACGGTGGTGGACACGGCGACGGCTTTCAGTCTGGTAGGGAAAACGATCATCATCATCCTGATACAGTGTGGCGGCCTGGGTATCATGACCATGTCTTTTTTCATTGCGATGCTGCTGAGTCGGCGCATGAGCGTTCATGACGACGCGGCTTTGCGGGCGATGACGGGCGAGGAGCGCAATCTGATGGCGCGGCGTTTGCTGAAGACCATCGTCATGGGCACCTTCGTGATTGAGGCGTGCGGGACGCTGATCATGACGGGGGTCTACCATCGGATCTACGGCTATCCGCTGCTGACCAGCTGTGGTTATGGCGCCTTTATGAGCATCAGCGCCTTTTGTAATGCTGGTTTTGCGCTGCATAGTGACAGCGCGATGCTGTTTTCCGACTCCATGTTGCCCTTGTTGACCATGGCCTCGCTGATCATACTTGGCGGTTTGAGTTTTGAAGTCATCGCGGGGGCGTTGCGGCATCTGTTTTCCGCGCGGCGGGTGCCCATGGCGGCTCACATTCGCCTGGTGCTTTTCATGACCTTTGGCTTGTGCGTGGTTGGCACGTTTTTGTTTTACCGGCTGGAGAGCGGGCAAGCGTTGGCGGGCATGACGCCAGCGGCGGCATTGAGCAACGCCTTCTTCCATTCGGTGACGACGCGTACGGCGGGCTTTAACGCCATCGCGATGGAGAGCCTGAGCAGCGCCTCGGCCTTTTTGTGTTGCCTGCTGATGTTCATTGGGGTGGCTCCTGGGTCGACGGGTGGCGGGGTGAAAGTGACGACTTTTGGTGTGTTGCTGTTGCTGTTGCGATCGCGTCTGGGTGGTCGGACGGAAGTGATCTTTAGTGGCCGGCGGATCAATCCGCAGAGCATTGCCCAAGCGGCGGCGGTGCTGGTGCTGACGGGGTTGGCGGTGTGCCTTGGCGTGCTGTTGTTGGCAGCGATGATGCCGTCGGAGCCGCTGGCGAAGGTCCTGTTTGAAGTAATATCGGCGGTGAGCACGACGGGTCTGAGTCTAGGCACGACCACGCGGCTGGCCGGTGCGGGCAAAGTGGTGATCATGATGCTGATGTTTCTGGGCCGTGTCGGCCCGCTGAGTTTTTTCCTGGCATTGCGGCCGCCGCGTGCCGGCATGATAGAGTACGCCGATGCGCGCATCGTGATTTGATGGTTTGCGCGCCCGGGGCCGGGCGCTGGCGGCAAAGGAGCAGAGGATATGGACAAACAAATTGCAGTGATTGGCCTGGGTGTCTTCGGCAGTGAGGTGGCGTTGTCCCTGATGAAGCGGAACTTCACCGTGCTGGCCATTGACGAGGACCAGGAGGTCATTGAGAACATTAAAGAGCAAGTGACGCAGGCGATGATTCTGGATACCACCCAGGAGCAGGCGCTGCTGGAAGCCGGTATCCAGGATATGGACACGGTGGTGGTCGCTATCGGCACGGGGCACTTGGAAAACAGCATTTTGACGACGGCGCTGCTGCGGCAGATAGGCGTGAAGTACATCATCGCCCGCGCCGCCAACAAGCTGCACGAGCGGATCCTGAGGCAGGTGGGCGCCCATGAGATCGTCAATCCCGAGCGGGAAATGGGCGTGAAGATCGCCAACAAGATTGCGCGGCCGGGCTTTTTGGAGATGTTTTCGTTGACGGACAATGTGTGCGTGGTGGAATTGCCGGTGCCGGACAGTTTTGTGGGGCACACGCTAGAAGAGCTCAATGTCCGCAAGCGCTTTAACATCAATGTGCTGGGCGTGCAGCGGCTGCGCCGCGAAGATGTGGTCGCAGCGACGGTGGCGCCCAAGGACGATGCCGGCAAGGCCGCGAAGAAGGAGGCCGTGAAAGAAGCGGCGAGCGCTGAGGCGGAGTCCGAGCTGGAAGACAAGCAGGACGAGCGGCGGATGATCATGAATATTTCGCCGGCGAACGACCGTTTTCAGAAGAGCGACATTCTGTTGGTGATGGGCTATCAGGACGACGTGAACCGCCTCCTGGCCCAGAAATGACGCGCAGCGGCAGCGGCGTTTTTCCTGCGGGCTACGCGCGTATGCGGAAAGCTGGCCGGGCTGTGTGGATGAGCGGTGACGCGAAGGTGGCAGCATGTCGAGCATAGACACATTTTTTACGGTTACGCGGACCTACCGCCACATGGGTCGCTACAATCGTATTTTGCAGATTTTGATCCGCTACGGTTTTGGTTACATGCTTGACTCGTGGCGGTTGCACGTGCCGCGCAGTTTGCGGGAGCTGTGGCAGCGCCAACGGCCAGACGACCTGGCTGGTGCGCCGGAGAGCATGCCGGAGCGGGCGCGGTTGGCGTTGATTGAGCTGGGGCCGACCTTTGTCAAGCTCGGGCAGGTGCTGTCAGCGCGGCCGGACTTGATTCCCATTGAGTACGCGCGGGAGTTCACCAAGCTGCAGGATCGGGTGCCTTCCTTTCCATTTGAGGAGGTGCGGGAGATTATTCGCGAGGAGCTGGGCGGCCAGTTGGAGGACTTCTTTACGGAGTTCGACCCGGTGCCCGTTGCGGCGGCGTCAATAGCGCAGGGGCATCGGGCGCGGCTGCTGGACGGCACGGACGTCTTCGTCAAAGTCCAGCGGCCGAATATTCGCAAGAACATCGCCATTGATTTGGAAGTGCTAGGCTACCTGGCCACTCAGTTGGAACTGCACAGCGAGGAGCTGGGCTTTTTGCGGCCGACGCGGATTGTGGACGAGTTCGCGCGCAGTTTGTCGGCGGAGCTGGATTTTTCGATTGAGCTGTCGAACCAGCAGCGATTCAGCCGGCAGTTCAGCAAGCGTCTGGGGGTGCGGGTACCGAAGGTCTTTCCGGACATATCGACGCGTCGGCTACTGGTGATGGAGTACATCGACGGCATCAAGGCATCGGAGATAGACGCTTTGCGCGCGGGTGGCTATGACCTGGACAAGCTCAGCGATTTGGGCGCCGATTTGGTTTTGGAGCAATTTTTTGATCATGGTTTTTTTCATGCCGATCCGCATCCGGGCAACATGTTCATTATGCCTGGCGATGTGATTTGCTATGTTGATTTTGGCATGATGGGCTGGATCACGCCGAGTGAGCGCAACGACTTTGCGAATTTGCTGGTGGAGATCCTGGCGGGGCATTATCAGCCGGCGGTGCATTATCTGTTGCGGCTGACGCATTGTGACGGCGAGCCCGACATGGGCGAGCTGGAGCGGGATCTGGAGATGCTCGCCAGCCGTTATTTCCACGGCAACATCGCGCAGTTTGATGTCGGCGGGGCTTTGCAGGACCTCTATAGCGTGTGTCGCCGGCAGGGCCTGTGCATCAAATCGCATATTTATTTTATGCTGCGGGCGCTGGGTTTTGCGGAGGAAATGGGCCGGCGGATGAATCCGCGTTTTGAGATCGTCAAGCATCTGCAGCCCTTTGCGGCGAAGTGGATGCTGCGGCGCTACAATCCGATCCAGCTGGCACATTCGTCGATTAGCGTGGTGGACGACTGGCTGTCGCTGGCCAAGGAACTGCCGCAGAACTACCGCCAGGTGTTGCGGCAACTGCTGCATGGCCGGCTGAAGCTGCGGCATCAGTTTGATAGCGTGGACACGCTGCTGCACGGGCTGGACCGGATTTGCAATCGGCTGGCGGCGTCGATCGTGCTCGGGGGGATAGTGGTGGGTTCGGCGATTGTCATTCACGCCGATCGTGGCCCGAAGTGGCTGGACGCGCCCGTGATGGGCATCGTCGGCTTCGTGTTGTCGGCTTTCCTGGGGTTCTGGCTGCTGTGGAGCATCGTGCGTTCCGGACGGATGTGAGATTGGAGAAAGCGACTATGGGGTTCCATTGCCCCTTTGGCCCCGGTCAGCTTCGCCGACCGGGGCCAAAGAGGCCGAGGAACACGAGCAAAAATGGCGCGTTACCCAGGGCGGCGCTCCGCCTTCGGCGTCGCTTGCCCTGGGCTGGTATGTTTCGCGCTTTCAGCGCTCAAATGCCGCCGGGACGGCGGCGCTCCCAGGAGTCCCCGGCGTCCGCCAAGCAGTCCCCGGCGTCCGCCAAGCAGTCCCCGGCGTCCGCCAAGCAGTCCCCGGCGTCCGCCAAGCAGTCCCCGGCGTCCAATGCGTCATACCCCGCAGTCCCGAAAGTCCCCACAGTCCAATCCATGGGATCATGCCTCATGAGTCGTGAGTCCTCGCCCCAGCGCCGCCGCCAACCGGCCCCCACGGTCCGTGGCCAATATCCATCACTGGCCGCTTTACAGGCTGGAGCTCCGCGCAGGGGGGCGTTGCCACAATGGGTCAGAAGCGCAGGTTTTGCAGGCCGGTGGTTTTGAGGGTATCAGCCACGTGTTGCAGGTCGGCTTTGCTGGGCGAGGGGACGTCCGGCATGGTATCATCGCGGCCGATGGCCAGGTACTTTGAGCGGGCCAGGGAGTGGTAGCCCAGGATTTTTACGGCGCTGATGTTGGGCAGGGACGCGAGGAAGCTGCCGGCCTGGCGCAGGGTGTCGTCGTCATCATTGTAGCTGGGGATGATGGGCATGCGGATTTCGATGGGGCGGCCGGTGGTCGCGAGGCGCCGGAGATTGGCCAGGATGAGTTCATTGCCAGCGCCGGTGCCTTGGCGGTGTTTGGCACTGTCCATGTGTTTGAGGTCGTAGAGGAAGAGGTCGGTGTAGGGGATGACCTTTTCGATGGCGGTCCAAGGGACATTGCCGCAGGTATCGACGGCGCAATGGAGACCTTCTTGCCGGAGCATGGCGAGCAGTTCGACGCAGAAATCGCTTTGCAGGAGAGGTTCGCCGCCGGAGAGAGTCACGCCGCCCTTGGAAGACTCGTAGAACGCGCGGTCTTCGCGGATGACGGCGGCGACATCGGCGGGGGATATTTCCTGGCCGTAGAGTTCCAGTGCCTGTCGGTAGCAGCTGTCAACGCATTGGCCGCAGCCGTTGCAGAGCTGGCGGTCGATGCGGTGCTGGCCATCGGCGCTGATGGCGTGGGCATGGCGTGGGCAGGCCGGCACGCAGTCGCCGCAGCTGAGGCATTTGGCCGCAATGAGGCCGAGTTCGGGTTCGGGACGGATGCTTTCGGGGTTGTGGCACCAGCGGCAGCGCAGGGTGCAGCCTTTGAGAAAGACGGTCGTGCGGATGCCGGGACCGTCGTGGACCGCGAAGCGCTTGATGTCGACAATTCGACCAGTCATAACTGTCTTTGTGGGTTGATGAACGTTGGTTGCTGATGCGTGGCGGCGGGATTTACGGTGGGATCTGCCTTGGGCCTGGCTGTGTACGCGTTGTTTGTGACGGCATTACTATAGGCGTGCTGCTGGCGGCCCCAATGTCGGAAAGGCCCGAAGCCATGTCATTTTGTGATACATGGCGTCGGGCTTGAGCGTGTTTGCATGCACCGCTTGGCTTAGTTGGCCTTGGGGCGATCGGCGGCGACGATGGCATCGGCCTGTTTGCGCATGGCCAGGACGTCGCCGCTGCCGGGGAGGACGAAGAGGTAGCAGGGCGTGTCGGGGGTGTAGCTGGCCTGTGGGGGCAGGGTGTAATCCACGGGGCGATAGGCGTCTGGGTGCATGCTCTGGCGTTTTTCGTCTTTCCAGAAGTGCATGATGAGATTTTGGCGGTAGAGGGCCGCGACGCCGAGGAAGGCCTGGCCGTCGGGGGCCACCCAGGCGGCGCTGCGCGCGAGCGACCACAGACTGGGAACGGCGTTGTCGTGTTTGGTTTGGACTTCGAAATCCGGGTAGAGGCGGAAGAAGAGCCCGCTCAGCGGCAGTGGCGTTGCGCCGAGGTTTTTGACGCTGAGGATTTGGGCGATGGCGTAGTCGGCGTTGGTCGGCAGCACGAGCAGGTAGGTCATGGTGAAGTGCTCATGTGACTGGGCGTCGGCGAGTTGTTCTTGCTGGTCGGGGACTTTTTCGGCGGTGACTTCGAGGTAGGCGGCGCGGTCATTGGCGACGAGTTTGAGGACGCTGACGCTGCCGACGTCTGTCCAGCGTTTTGTGCCCTGGTCATTGAGGTAATTGAGCATGACATTGAAGGTGCCCAGTGGCTTGCCGTCGCGGGCGATGGCGATGCGTGGCGAGTCGGGTAGGGAGCTGAGACTGATGCGGCCGTTGTCGATTGTGAAGGCTTTGCCGGCGAGGGTGGTTTTCATGGTTGGGTGCGGGGCGCTGCGGGTGAGGCGCGGGTAGTTTTGGAGGTAGTCCTGGAAGAGCTGGCCTTTGTCCATCGGTGGCAGTTCGGTGATGGGCGGCAGCGGCTGCAGGCGGGCTTTGGCGGGAGTGTTCTGGATGGCCTTGAAGACCTTGACCATGCCGGGGTAGGGCACGCCGTCCTCGTTGATCATGCCGTAGTTGGTATTTTCGGGGAAAGGCGTGGAGATGCCGAGGGCTGGTTCGTCCACCCACATGAAGTAGTCGTAACCGATCATGAAGGGCATGGACAGCAGGGTGCGGGCGTAGATGTCGGTGGCGCGGGAGCGCTCGGCCTGGGTGTGGAAGCGCTGGCCGGCACCCTTGGTGCAGGGCAGGCCGCTGTCCAGGGCGGGGAAGGACCATTCGGTGATGATGGTGGGCTTCTGCACCCAGTCATAGACCTGCTGGAAGGCCTGGGGCAGGGGCTCGCCGCGGCTACCCAGGGAGGTGTAGGCGGCGCCGCGGTCGAGATCGACCTGGCCATAGAAATTCCAGGTGACGCAGTCGTTGTATTTGCCGGCGGCTTTCCAGACGACCTCGTGATTGCCGTTGATGCCGGCGAAACGGCAGGCCATGAGCAGGTGGTTGGGGTCGACGGCGTCATAGACCTCGCGGACCGTCCGGAAGTAGATATCGGCGACGATGGCCAGGAAGTCCGTTTTGCAGCGGCTCTGCTCGGGGGTGCTGTCGGGCAGGGCGTCGAGGGTGAGAATCTGTTCGAAGGACTGCAGTTCCTGCTGCCATTGGCGGTTGAAGACGGCGATGTCGTTGCCGGCCTGTTCTTTGAGGAAATCGCGCAGGGCGATCTTGGCGCTGTGCGTGGGCGATTTTTTCAGCACGGCGTCAAAGAGACCGCTGTGGGGTTTGCCGCGGCCCCACCATGCCAGTTCGTTATCGATGAAGTAGCCGAAGACCCATGGGTTGTTGACGTCTTTAGCACAGACTTCTTTGATGCGGTATTCGCACCACAGGCGGAATTGGGGGTGGAAGACATTGGGGAATGCGGAGCAGGGGCGGCGTTCGTTGGGGGTGATGTCGAATTCATCGCCGAAAGTGGCCATGATTGAGCCGATGCCGATGGACAGCGCGTGGGCGAGGCCGCGCTGGCGGATGATGGGCGAGGAGCCGGCGGCGAGGATATTGAAGCCCCAGTCCTGCAGTCGTCCGAGAGTCTCGACGGCCCATTCTTCCTGGTTTTCGTATTTGGCGTCGTTTTTGCGTTCGTGGGGGCGATAGCCGAGGGTTTCGCACCAGTGGCCGCCGTAGGTGACGTGGTCAATGCCGAAGACCACGAAGCGGCGACCGAGGGGGTCGACGGCCCACCAGCTGCCGTCGTCGGCCTGTTCGGTGTAGAAGAAGCCGGTGGCCGGGCGCTGGCTGTCGGCGACGAAGCTGGTGCAGAAGTAGGGTGGCGGGGTTGCCTGGGTGGCGTTTGCGAGCGCGTCGACGCTGACGGCGTCGCCCCAGCTGGCGACGACCTGCTGGAAGTCGGCCAGCAACGACGAGCTGCGGAGAGCGGGTTTGCCGATGGCGACGGCGCTGTCGTCCAGAAAACGCCATTGTTTGCGGACGCACTGTTTGCCGTCGAGGGTGGAAATGACGCCGGTGACGCTGCCGTCGGCCATGGTCAGGCGCAGGCGGTAGGGCGTATTGAGTTCCCAGGCGAAGCCGTCGCCTTCGCTGCTGACCGACGTGAGGTTTTGGGAGTAGGGCCAGCGCCCCGTGGAACACTGGTTCAATTCTACAAAATGGCGGCTGTTCTGCTCAACCGGGCTGGCCACCAGGGCGAGCTGCCAGAAGTTGTCCTTGTCGAGATGGATATTGACGCCGGCGACGGCCCAGGACTCGCCGACGCGACAGCGCGGCGTGACGACGGCCTCGATGCTGCAGCTTCGCGAAAATGGCGCCGGGTTGTAGGGGAGGATGCCGCCCGGGATGACGCAGCTGATGCGGTCACTGGCGAAGCGCCAGGCGAGGGGATTGCCGATGACCCAGTCATTTTGGTTGTGCGACAGGGGCTTGAGTTCCTGGGCGCCGCAGGCGGCGGCAGCGAGGAACATGGTCAGGCGGAGGCAATGGCGGAGCATGGGCGGTCCTTGGGTTGCTGGTGGCGGTGACGGTGGTGACGGCGGGTGAGCAGTACCGCGATTATGATAACACGATATCGGTTGGGGGCAAGCCACGTGGTTTTGAACGCCGAACCTAGAGCGGCGCGCTACGGCAACCGGAAGACGGGCGCGCTACGGTCGGCGGGGATGATCGGGGCGGGCAAATGGGCCGTCTTGTCGGAGTGGGCTGAAAGCCCGCACCACGGCCGGGAGACGGGCGGGCTACGGTCGGCGGGGATGGTCGGCGCGGGCAAATGAGCCGTCTTGTCGGAGTGGGCTGAAAGCCCGCACCACGGCCGGAAGACGGGCGGGCTACGGCAACCGGAAGACGGGCGCGCTACGGCAACCGGAAGACGGGCGGGCTACGGTCGGCGGGGATGACGAGGACGGTATAATGGGCCGTCTTGTCGGAGTGGGCTGAAAGCCCGCACCACGGCCGGAAGACGGGCGGGCTACGGTCGGCGGGGATGATCGGGGCGGGCAAATGGGCCGTCTTGTCGGAGTGGGCGAGACGCCCACTCCACGGCTGGAAGACGGGGGGGCTACGGCAACCGGGAGACGGGCGCGCTACGGCAACCGGAAGACGGGCGGGCTACGGTCGGCGGGGATGACGAGGACGGTTTAATGAGCCGTCTTGTCGGAGTGGGCGAGACGCCCACTCCACGGCTGGAAGACGGGCGGGCTACGGTCGGCGGGGATGGTCGGCGCGGGCAAATGAGCCGTCTTGTCGGAGTGGGCGAGACGCCCACTCCACGGCTGGAAGACGGGCGCGCTACGGCAACCGGAAGACGGGCGGGCTACGGTCGGCGGGGATGGTCGGCGCGGGCAAATGAGCCGTCTTGTCGGAGTGGGCGAGACGCCCACTCCACGGCTGGAAGACGGGGGGGCTACGGTCGGCGGGGATGACGAGGACGGTTTAATGAGCCGTCTTGTCGGAGTGGGCGAGACGCCCACTCCACGGCTGGAAGACGGGCGGGCTACGGCCGGGAGAAAGGCGCGCTACGGCAGCCGGAAGACGGGCGGGCTTTGACTTCAACTGGTCTCCAAAGAGTGAGACATTAGGCGTTGGCGTTTATTTCTGTTGCGCTGGCGTTGGCATATGTGCAAAGAAGTACAATACTATTGTCGCGCAGGGCGGCATGCGTAGGATATCCTCGGTATGCGTGGGGGGGCCGCGATGCGTTGCAGTTCGGACCTTGTTGGCAGCTGATCATGGAGGGGTGAAATGGGAAATGCGACGGTGACGAGATGAAAGTTGGCCTACTGCCTTTTTATCTGCATTTGTACGACGAAGTAGCGCCGGAGCGCCGGCCGGCGGTGCAGGCTTTTGCGGACTTGATAAGCCGGCAGCTGCGACGGCGGGGGCTGATTGTCGAGCAGGCACCAATTTGCCGGGTGAAGCAGGAATTTGCGGCTGCGGTGGCATCTTTCGAGCAGCAGCAGGTTGAGGCGCTGATCACCTTGCATCTTGCCTACTCGCCATCGTTGGAAGCTGCTGAGGTCATTGCCGCGAGCAGCTTGCCGGTGGTGGTGCTGGACACCACGCCGGATTACGAGTTTCCCTTTGATTTCGGCAATCGGATTATGGTTAACCACGGTATTCATGGCGTGCAGGACTTCTGCAATGTGCTGTTGCGCAGCGGCAAGGACTTTTTGATTTCGGCCGGGCACTGGGAAAAGTCGTCGGTGCTGGATCGGGTGGTTCGTCAGGTGAAGGCTGCGTGTCTGGTGCATAAGATGTGCCGCATGCGGGTTGGTCGGGTCGGCGGTTGTTTTGCTGGCATGGGCGATTTCGAGGTTCCTGACGGCAGTTTTGGCATGACTGTCGTGCCGTATGAAAGCAGTCTGCGGCGGCCTGCCGAGCCCGATGCCGAGCCCGAAGCCGAGGCCATTGCTGCGGAGATGGCCGCTGATCGCCGGCAGTATGTATTTGGAGGCATGTCGCCGGCGGTCTATGAGCGGACGCTGCGGGTCTGTCTGAAGTTGCGACGCTGGCTGGAGGCGGAGAAGCTCGACGCCTTCTCGCTCTGTTTCCGGGGCATCACCAGTGCGGGTGGTTGGGAGACGGTGCCTTTTCTGGAGGCATCGAAGGCCATGGCGCGTGGCCTGGGCTATGCCGGTGAGGGCGATGTGCTCACGGCGGCGTTGGTGGGGACGCTCATGCGGGCATTTCCCGAAACCAGCTTCACTGAGATGTTCTGTCCCGACTGGGCGCATAACCGTATTTTTGTGAGCCACATGGGCGAAATCAATATTGGGCTCTGCGATCAGAAGCCGTTGTTGACGGAACGCAAGTATATATTCAGCGCGACGGGCAATCCGGTCGTGGCTACGGGTTGTTTCCGGCCGGGGCCGGCCACGCTGGTAAATTTGGCGCCCTGTGTCGGCGGCGGCTTCAAGCTGCTTTCGGCGCCGGTGGTTTTCGATGCGCCGGGGACGCCGTCGTTGGCGAGCAACACCGGCTGGTTTTCGGTTCCGCAGCGTGACATCTCGTCGTTTTTGGAGGTGTACAGCCGTCTTGGTGGTACGCACCATCTGGCGTTGTGTTACGGTTGTGATCCGGCCATATTGGAAGACTTTGCCCACCTGATGGGCTGGCAGTATCATGAAGTGAAGGTCCTGCATGATGGCGCCGGCAGCAGCAGGGGGCAGCATCAGTGGCATCATGGCGAATGGTCGTGAGGTTGCTCGCCGCGGGAGTATCGCCGGCAGCATGGTGTTGACCGGCGGGTGTTATGGTGATTAGGAGACAACATGGGCATTGCAAGTGACATCTTCAAGACTGACCGGCGCATCAAACTGGGGATTTGGGGCCTTGGGCGCGGGCAGAATTTCATCAATGCGGCGAAGTATCTCAACATTGACGTCGTCGCCGGCTGCGATTACAACCAGCACATGCGCGAGCGTTTTCTGAAGAATTGTCCCGGCGCCTACGTCAGTGACAACGAGGACGAATTTTTGGCGCAGGATTTTGATGCCGTACTGATCGCGACCTGGTTTTGTTCCCATGCGGAGCACACGCTCAAGGCCTTGGGCGCGGGCAAGCACGTCATGTGCGAAGTCACGTCTTTTTTCACGCCGGCGGAGGCTGTGCGTCTAGTTGAGGCGGTTGAGAGCAGTGGCCGGGTGTACAACCTGCTGGAGAATTATCCATTCCAGATGGGCAACATGTACGTGCGTTCGTTGTGGCAGCAGGGCTTTTTCGGCGACTTCATGTATGCCGAGTACGACTATGTGCATGAGTGCCGGTCCCTGTCCTACACATACATTGACGGCGTGCCGGTGAAGCCGGGCTATCATGCGCATCAGTGGCGTTCCTGGCTGAATTTTCAGTATTACAACACCCATTCGCTGGGGCCGGTGATGCAGATTACCGGGCTGCGGCCGACGCGGATCTGCGCGTTGCCGAGCACGGTGGCGCTGCCGGGCTATCTTGGCGACGGCAAGATGGGCGGGATCGCGCCGTCGCTGATCAGCATGAGCAATGGCGGCGTCATGCGCAATCTCATGGGCGGTACGACCAACGACAGTCACACCCGGAAATTGTGGGGGACGAAGGCCGCCGTGGATCTGACCGGCGATGTGCGCATCCGCGTGGGCGCTTCGGGCCATGGCCGCTGGCTGACGGTAGCGCCCAAGTGGCCGGAGATGGCCGAGCTGGCCAATCAGGCTGGACATGGCGGCGGAGACTTCTGGGAACTCTTTTATTTTGCCAGGCAGATACTCACCGGCGAAAAAGCGCCGTGGGACATCTACGCGGCCTGCGACGTCACCATGGCCGGCATCATGGGGGTGAAGAGTAGCCTGGCCAATGGCGAGCCAATGGACATTCCGGATTTCCGCGACCACGCCGCCCGCGAGGCGTTCCGCGCTGACCATTTTGCCCAGGAGCATTTTGATCCCAAGGCGATTTTCCCGGCTGGCCACGACCCGGCCATCACGGATCAATTTACGACGGTGATGAGCCGTTTTTCATCCATGGGCGGCTTCATTGGTACCATCCTGGTGCGCAATGTGTTCGATGGCATGGCGCTGTATCCGGACTTGGCGTCGGATCAGGATCGCTTTGCAGTGATTGCCGACGTGCGCAAGCTCATCCATGAGCTGCCGGCCATTGCCAGCAATTACCGCGAGGCGCTGGCGATCGCCGACGCCTATCCCGACGCAATGGCAGCGAAGGCGATTTACGACAGCGTTCATAGCGCGGAAATGGCGAAAGTCCTGGACACGGACAAGACTATCGCCGAGCTGCGCGACTGGCTGGCCGCCATGTGATGACGGGGGATTCGGGGGGGGCGCCGCATGCGTAGTGGACGCGGTGGACGCGGTGGACGCGGTGGACGCGGTGGACGCGGTGGACGCGGTGGACGCGGTGGACGCGGTGGACGCGGTGGACGCGGTGGACGCGGTGGACGCGGTGGACCCGGAGGGCGAAGCCAAACTTGGCGCTGTTGCTAGTCAGCCCCTTGCCTAGGGCTATATTGCACGCCATCTGTTTTTCCCTGTCACCATCTTTCACCTCACGCGCTCAACCAGGAGAAGCCGATGTTTCCCTACACGACCTTCAGCAACCCGCCGAATGAATTCCGCGGCACGGATTTCTGGATGCTCAACGACGCCCTCAATGACGCCGAGATCGCGTTCCAGATTGCGGAGATGAAAAAGCAGGGCGTTGCCAGTTTCATTGCTCGTACCTACATTGGCCTGAAGTCGGATTATCCCGGGCCGCAGTTCAAGCAGCACATGCACAGCATAGTCCGCTCGGCTCGCGAGCATGGCCTCAAAGTCTTCATCCAGGCCGGTTACATGCCCGAGGCCGTGCTGGATCTGCCGCCCGAGATGGCCCTACGCAATCTCACGCCCATGCCCAAAGCCGAGGCCGCCGGCAAAGGCGAGATTTTGGCGGAGGACGGCGACCTGTGCTTTGTTGCTGTCAACACCAACACCTTCGTTGACATGCTCAATCACGACGCCATCACCTTCTATCTCAAGCAGTCCTACGAGGACATGTGGAAGGATTTTCGGGACGAATTCGGCAAGACCATCCTTTCCGTGTGGGTTGATGAGCCGTCCTACAGCGCGGCGGCGTTGCCCTGGAGCTGTGCCATTGCGCCGGCCTTCCGCCAGCGCTGGGGCTATGACATCCAACCCAAGATACCCCTGCTGTACTGCGATCGCGACGACTATGCCACGGTCCGCTATCACTATTGGCTCGTGGTGCAGGACCTGCTCAAGACCGCCTATTTCATCCAGGTCCGCGACTGGTGTCGCCGCAACAACCTGCTTTTCAGCGGCCACCTAATGGCCGAAGACACCCTCGCCATGCAGCTGCTGCGCGCCGGCGCCACCATGCCCTACTACAAGTACTTCGACATACCCGGCATCGACTACCTCACGGCCGAAATGAACTGGCGTCACGCGCCGTTGCGGGCTCGTTCGGAGGCATCGGGTTTTCGTCAGGGCATGTACACCACGCCCCTCCAATGCTGCTCGGCGGCCCACCAGGCCGGGCAGACACAGATACTCGCCGAAATGTACGGCGTCAGCTCGGAGAATCTCACCCTGCGCGATCAGAAGAACATGTTCGACCACTTTGCGTCCTTCGGCATCAACCATAAATCCGTGCACGGCATCTTTTATTCTCTGCGTGGTCGCGGCAAACGCGCCTACCCGCCGCACGTTCATTACTACCAGCCCTACTGGCAGGACTACAAGGCCTTGACCGACTACTGCGCCCGCGCCAGTCTCTTCATCTCGCAGGGGCAGCCCGTCAAAGACCTCCTCGTCATCCATCCGCTCAGCTCGGCCGCCTGCGAATATCGCGGCCCCAAGACGCCTGACGGCCAAAGCCCCGACATCGGCCGGCGCGACACCGCCTTCCGCGTCCTCGAACGCCAACTCGTGGGTTGCCAATGCGATTTCCACCTCGGCGACGAAGACACCATCGCCATGTGGGGAAAAGTCGCCCGGGATGGCCAGCGGGCGCGCTTCCAGATCAATTGCATGAGCTACCAGGCCGTCGTTCTCCCCGACCTCAAGGCCATCGCCACGAGCACGCTGGAGCTTTTGGAACGCTTTGCGGCGTCCGGCGGCGCGGTCTTCGTCCTCGGCGAAACCCCGAGTTTGCTGGACGGCTGGCCGCATGACGGCATAGGGCAACGCCTCGCCAAGGCGCGCTTTGTCGCCGACAACGCTGAGCTCATTGACGCCCTTGCCGGTATGCCAAAATCCTACACGTTGCGCAGCGACATCGACCCGACAGCCATTCACGTCAATCACCGCGCCGACGAGCGTTACGACTACTTCTTCATTTTCAATGCCGACTGCGGCGAGCCGCGCCAGCTGCAGTTGACCGTGCCGGTCAATGCCGCCGCGTCGTTGCTGGATCCCTACGGCGCCGCGCATCAGCCGGCCGACACTGCCGTGGACGCTGCCGGCAGCACCTACGCCTTCAGCGTCCCCGAGGGCGGTAGCGTGATGCTCCTGGTGGATCGTCAGACACCGGCCGTGCCTCGCGCGTCGCAGGTCCTGCCTCGCGTCGTCTTGCCCTTGCCGGGGCCCTGGCGCGTCACCCGTCGCCACGCCAACGCCCTGGTGCTCGAATTTGCCCAGTTCCGCAAGGGCGACACTGGCGAGTTCTCGCGGACCTACCCGATACTTGCCATCCAGCAGATTCTCAGCGACGAAAACTACATCGGGCCGCTGGCCCTCCGTTTCAGCTTCCGCTCGGCGATCACCGTCAGCGGCGCGCGTCTGGCCTGCGAATCGCCGGAGCAGCAGCAGATCACCCTCAATGGCCAGTCCGTGGCGGCGCCACAGGGCTTCTTTTGGGCAAAGGAATTCCAGACCAGCAAGCTCCCCGACATCATTGCTGGCGACAACGTGCTGGAAATCCACCGCGACTTCCAGCCCTTGTCCAAGGCGCGTTCGTCCATTACGTCGCTGTTTGAGAACCTCCCTGGCGTGGAGTTGGAGATGATGGCGATCACCGGTGATTTCGCCGTCTGTTCGCATGTCGTGCCGACTCGCAGCAGCTGCGTGCAGTTGCACCACCGCTTTGTCCTCCAGCACGAAACGGGCCTGGTTGACGCCGAGCTTACCAGCGCCGGTTATCCATTTTACACTGGCACCATCGCCCTGGAAAAAGAGGTGGACATTCCCGCCGGGTGGGCTGGCAAAGACGCCAGCATTGAGCTCAGTGGCGGCAAATACTGTGTCGCGCGGGTCGTGGTCAACGATCAGGACCAGGGCTTGATCTGCTGGGAACCCAGTGTCTTGGCCATCAAAGGCCTCCGTCCCGGCAAAAACCGCATTCGCCTCGAACTGACCAACACCCTCAAGAACCTCCTCGGGCCCTTCCATCGCCCCAAAGGCGAATACGGCGAATGCTGGGCCGGCTATGGCATGCCCAGCTTGCCATGGCTCGGCGCCGTCGATGAAAACACCCGCCAGCCCATAGCCAACTGGCACGATCACCGCGAACCCGATACCTCCGCCTGGACCGAAAACTACATGCTGGTGCCTTTCGGACTTTCCGCCGCCAGGCTGTCCTGTGCGCTGTAAGGGGCGGGATCAGAGCAGCTGAAGGCGCGCGACATGGCAAACACGAACTAGATGGCGTCTTACCCAGGGCGGCGCGCGCCTTCAACGCTTCGCGGCGCCGCTTCCAAGCTGGGTGGTCATGCTGGGTGCTGTCCATTGAGTCCATATTGTCCATAGCAACGCTTGGCGCGCATGATAAGGTTTGTGGCGAGGACGGTTTGCGGAGTCGTTTGCGAAGCGGCTGGAAGCCGCTTCCACTTTGGCTGTTCGCATGACGTGGTCTGCGGAAACCAGTCAGGTACGGTCGGCGAGGATGGTCAGGACGGTGTAATAAGCCGTCTTGTCAGAGTGGGCGAGACGCCCACTCCACGCCGAAAGATGGCGCGCAGTGGGTCGCGAGACGCGCGCGGCAGGACGGGCCACCAAGCTGCGGAGTAATAGCGGGCCCAGAGTAGCAGCGGCTTCCAGCCGCTGTGCGCACGGCACGTGTGGCGGGGGAGACGGTCCGGGTACGGTCGGCGTGGATGACGAGGACGGTTTAATGTGCCGTCTTGTCGGAGTGGGCGAGACGCCCACTCCACGGCGAAAGATGGCGCGCCTAGGGCCGCCTGTTGCTCTACCGCTCAATTATCAATGGCTGACCGATTACACTTATCATGGCGGTCGTTGTGTGAAAAGATTGTAAGGAACGCCGATTTTTGTACATTATGCGCCGTTATAGAGCGGTCGGGTTTGCCGGCAGAAGGAAATTTCATGGTAAGCCAGTCCCTGCGAGGTGCCTTGCGCGGTGCGAAGACCAACAAGACGGATAGAAGGAGTTTGATATGCGCGGAATGCTGGGACTTTTGGTATTAACGGCGGTGGCTGCCGTGGCGCAGAATGCCGTGGTCTATCACTGGCAGGATGGCGAGGCGGCGCGCCTGGGCGCGTTGCTCCAAGGTGCGGGCTATGACGTGCGGGTCGTGGACAGCGCAGCGGTTGCGGCAGATACCGCTTTCATGCGCGCGGAGGACGACCTGCTGGTACTGGGCGAGGCGCGGCATTTCCCCGCCGCGGGCTTTGCCGGGGTGGACGCCTATCTGCAACATGGGGGGCGGCTGTTGCTCTTGGGTGGGCAGCCTTTCTCGGAGCCAATTTATATTCACGATGGCCATTGGCAGAGCCGCGCTGAGTTGCTTGAGCAGCTCAAGACGCTTGCGGGCACGCCATGCGTGCTGCCGCCGGCCGCCAAGTGGGGGCGGTCGAGCAACGACAACAAAATCGCGTCGTCGTGGGCCATCGACGCCGAGGGAGTCGTCAGCTATGAGACGGCGTTGCTTAGTGGCTGGAATACCTACCAGGCCCGCGTCGAGAATTTTTTTCCGGCCGGGAATGACCTGTTGTTGTTTTCGGCGCGTGGCAATGAGCACACCACGCATCTGTGTATCGAGTTTCGCGAGCGGGACGACTCGCGCTGGTATGCGAGTGTGAAAATCGGCCCGGAGTGGCAGGACGTGGTACTGACGGCGGCGGACTTCCGTTTCTGGCATGACTGCAAGCCGACGAAGCCCCGGGGCAAAGCCGGCGATCAGTTTGTGCCGGCGGCGGCGTCGCTGCTGCAGATTGGCCTGGCGCAGTCGAGCCACGGTGCGATGCCCGGGTCGCCGCTGGGCTTTGCCATCAAGGGCATGCGCACGGCGGCAAACCCCTATGCGGGCTTGAGCTTTGCGGCGATGATGCCGCCTTTGGAGACATTTTATCCCGGCTACAAGCAGTACGCGGTGCGTGATCGCGAAGGGCATTACAGCACCATGAATCGCTTCCAGGGCCGCGGCGTGGCGCAGGGGGCGCTGTGGCGCTGGCGGCCTTTCCGGCTGACGGCGGCAGGCGAGCTGGAGCGTGAGGACGATCTGTGGGCATCGCCATCGCTCTGGCTGACGCATTACTTGGCGGGTCCGCATGCGGGTAGCCGCATTGCGACTATTGCGGCGCCGGTGGACGTGTCGCTGCCGGCCGATGCCACAGCCGTGTTGGCGCTGGCGCGGCGGCTCATGCAGCCGGTGGAGCTCATTGCGGGCGGGGCGGCAGACTTCTGCATGTATTCTGATCAGGAGACCACCCTGGGCGCTGAGCTCGCAGTGATGGCGCCGGGCTGGTCCGGGCAAGGCCTATGTGAAATCAGCTTGCAGGGCCCGGGCATTGACGAGAGTCGGCGCATCGCCTTCAGCAGTGCCGACGAGTTGGCCAAGCAAACCTGTCAGTGGCCCTGGCGGCCAGGGGTGGCCGGTTGCACGGCCGTGGCACGCGTGCGGCTCATGGTGGATGGCAAGGAGCTGGACAGCGTCGAGCACGACCTGACTATCACGGCAGAACGCGCGGCGCTAAGGGACAAAGCGGAGGACTTCATCCGCGTGGCGGGCAGCCAATTCATGCTGCGCGGTGAGCCGTGGTATCCGGTCGGAGTGAATTTTTGGACATCGAATCACTCAGGGTTGGAGACGCCGGTGTATGTGAAGGGGATACTTGCGCCGGGGCTTTACGACCCGCTGCAGATGGACAAGGACCTCGACACCCTGCAGCGCCTGGGTTTCAACATGCTCAGCATACAGCTCAAGGGCGATACTGGCAAAGAGAACACCCTGCGTAATCTCCTGGACTTCTTCAAGCGCTGCCGGCGCCGCAATATCTACGTGATAGGCTATCTGCACGCGGCCAACCCAATGAATTTTCATCCGGACGAGATGCGGAAGTTCATCGTGGACAATGATTTTCAGCACAACGCGACCCTGTTTGCCTACGACATCTGCTGGGAGCCGGGAAACTCCCTCTTCCGTGGCGCCGGGCGCAATCGTTTTGACGCTGAATGGCGGCAGTGGCTGGTGGAACGCTACGGGAGCATCGAAAATGCCCTGGCGGACTGGCAGTGCGAGCCGCGACGGGACAAGGACGGCCAGGTCATTTCGCCAGATGACAAATGCTTCAGCAACGACGGGCCCTGGCGGGTGATGATGGCGGCGTACCGGCGTTTCATGGACGATATGACGTCGGCGCGCTGGGGCGCGGCGATACGCGTCATGCGCGAGTTGGTGCCCAATCAGCTGATCAGTTTCCGGCAGGGCAATACGCTGCCGCATGACTTCGCGCTGACCGGGCCGGTCAAACACCTGGATTTCATCTGCCCGGAGGCGTACACCATTGCGAACAGTGAGGACGGGCGGCATGCCGCCGGCTTCCTGACCCGTTTTGTGCATTATGCGGCCAATGGTAAGCCGATCATCTGGGCGGAGTTCGGCAATAATATCTGGGACCGCGAGCGCATGGCGGTCAATCCGCAGCTCCTGGCGGCGTCGACGCGCTATCACGAGATGATGTACCAGATGGCGCTGGAATCCGGCGCCAATGGCACGTCGCCGTGGTGGTGGCCGGGCGGTTATCGCATCAACGAGCGCAGCGACTTCGGCATAACCGAGCCCGACGGCACGCCGCGGCCGTCCGCTGAACTGCTGCTGACCTACGCGCCGCAGCTGAAGCAGCCGCGGGATTACCCGCCGGGCGACCTGCCCTTTGTGGTTGATCGCGACGCGCATGCCGGCGGCTACTGGTACATGGCGTTCAACAGCGGCCGCGACGCCTATCGCGAGGCCCGCGCTGCGGGCCAGCAGCTGCGGCTTTACTCTGCCGGCACGGGCACGACATCGGCGGACACGCCGCTGCTGGCGGTGGGTAACGTGCCTGCCACGGGTATGAATCCGCCTAAATTTCTCAACGCCGAGTTCAACCGCGCAGAAATCAGGTTGGCGGATGGCCGCTGGCATGACTTGCTGGCGCAGCCGGTGCTGAGCCTGCCCGTGGGCACGCCCATCGTACTGCGGGTGGAACTAGGCAACTTGCAGGAGGCGGCGTGGCTGGCGCCGCAGGGCGAGCTGCGTGTCGGCGATGTCGTGCTTGCGGCCGACGGCGCCGTGGCGGCCCATTTGCCGCAGGATACGCCGCGTTTCGCCGATGCGACCTTTGCGGACGTATCTCTTGGCGCGGTCGCCGCGGGCAGTCGCAGCGTATCGTTGCAGCTCACGGCCTGGCAGCGGACGGCCTTTGGCCAGAAAGTCACCTTCACCATCAACGCGGAATAACCATATCGGCTGGGCCGTCCGGCTCTGTGCAGCGTTGATCGTTGCTGCTGCGGGCCGTCTGAGCAGACAAGGATAATTATGACCTTACGGGCGATTACTTTGGCATTTCTGGGTGCGGCGATTATTTGCGGCGTGACCTACTTCAACGACTCGGTGTTGTACCAGACCATGTTTGTTGGCAATCACATGCCGATGTCGGTGTTTGGGGGCCTGTTGCCGCTGGTGCTGGTGGTCAATCCGTTGCTGCGGCGCTTGTTTCCGGGCACGCGCCGGAGTTGGCTGCAGCCTTTTTCGGCGAAAGAGCTGTTTGTGCTGGTGGCGCTGATTTTGCCAGCCTGCTCGATACCCTATTCGAGCATGATGCGGCTGATGCCCCGGGCGTTGATGCTGCCGCATCACTATGCCAAGACTGATTCGAGCTGGAAGCTGCTCGGCAAGGACCCGAACACGCTGATACCGGCGACGACGCTGCTGCCGAAGCGCGCGTTGGCCGACCCGGATTACGACGATGGCAACGCACTGCTGGGTTTTGTGCAGGGCAGCCAGACTTCGCCCGGCGCCGCTCACATTCGTTTTCGTGACGTGCCTTGGCCGGCCTGGCGGGACGCCCTGGGGCTGTGGTTGCCGATGTTCATGCTGCTGTGGCTGGCGCTGACGGGTTTGGCGCTGGTCTTCCATAAACAGTGGGCGGACAACGAGCATCTGCCCTATCCGGTGGTGCAGTTTGCCAAGTCGCTGATGCCGGACGCCAACGGCGCGGTGAACGCGATGTTCCGCACCAAGCTGTTTTGGATTGCGTTTGGCGTGGTGTTTGCCATCCACATCAACAACTACCTCTATGTGTACAACAGCGAGTACCTGCTCGAGTTCAATCGCAGTATTAGTTTTGCGCCCTTGTCGCGGCTGTTTCCGACCTTCATGCGCGGCGGTGGCTGGAATCTGCTGTATCTGCGTTTGTATTTCACGGTGATCGCCATTGCTTTTCTGGTTCCATCGGACGTGTCCTTGTCGATCGGCATCGGGCCTTTTGTGTTCACGTTCATTGCGGGTCTTTTGGCTCAGTACGGCCTGCCGGTTAATGAAGGCACGGAGCTGTCGCCGCGGATATACCACGGGATGGTGCTGGGCGGCTTCATCGGGCTGTTTTGCGTGATGTTTTACACTGGCCGGCACTACTACCTCAACGCGCTGCGGCAGGCGTTGCTGCCTGGTGGCGGGCGCCGCGCCGAAGTGACGTCGGGGAGCATCTGGGGCATGCGGCTGTTCTTGGTGGCGTTCACGGCGATGGTGATTAACCTGGTGGTGCTTGGGCTCGATTGGCAGCTGGCGCTGCTCTACACGGGCATACTCATCATCCTCTTCGTAGTGCTTGGGCGCATCATCGCCGAAACCGGCGCTTTCCACCTGTCGCCGGGCATCTACCCCTGCGTGCTGATCGTGGCCTTCATGGGCGAGCAGGCGTTGGGACTGACGGCGCTGGGCATCCTGTTTTTCCTGACCACGGTATTCATCCTTGATCCCCGCGAGTGTTTCATGCCCTTCATGGTGAATGCGCTGGAGCTGTCGTCGCAGGGCGGCATCAAGCACAGCCGGCTGCTGCCGGTGGTGGGCGCGGTGATGCTCGTCGGGCTGTGCATTTCGGTGCCGCTGACCTTGTACTTCTCTTACGATCGCGGGGTGAACTGGCGTGACAGCTTCGCGTCAACGAGCGTGCCGCGCTACGCGGTGGCAGGCGTGTTGGCGGCGCGGACGCGGTTGCTGGCGCAGGACACGTTGGGGCAGGCGAACAGTGTGCGCGGCTTTGACCGCCTGGCCTTAATGAAGCCCAATCGACGTTTTGTGGTGGCTTTCGCCATAACTTTCGCGGGCGTACTGTTTTTCACTGCCTGCCGGCTGCGTTTTGCGCGCTGGCCCTTGCATCCGGTGCTGTTCTGCCTCTGGCCGCGCTATGCCGGCTATATGCTGGCCGCGTCGTTCCTGTTGGGTGGCCTGCTGAAGATTTTGGTGACGCGCTATGGCGGGGCGAAGAGCGTGCAGCAATTGCGTCCCTTCATGTTTGGCATGATTGCGGCGGACATGCTGGCCGGGCTGGTGATCATCATCAGCGGCTTCGTCTATTACTGGCTGACGGGCATGCCACCGAAGAGTTACTGGGTGCTGCCCGGCTGAGCGCGCCGGGTTGCGGGCGCACCGTGTTGCGGGTGCAAAAAAGCCCCACGGCATGCCGTGGGGCTACGGAGGCGGGGCCCCAGCGGCGGGGCCTGGTGGGGCGGGTTACGCTTGGGGTGGCGTGTCGCCGCTTGCGGCGGGGGCGTCAGCGTCGGCGTCTTCGGCGGGGGCGTCAGCGTCGGCGTCGGCGTCTTCGGCGGGGGCGTCAGTGTCGGCGTCGGCGTCTTCGGCGGGGGCGTCAGCGTCGGCGTCGGCGTCTTCGGCGGGGGCGTCAGCGTCGGCGTCGGCGTCTTCGGCGGGGGCTTGGTTGTTGGCTTTTTGGCCATTCGCGTCGTTGTTGTTATCGTCCTGGTTGTCTTCGTCGTCATCGTCGTCGTCATCTTTTCGTTGCATGGCGGCGCGGTTTGCTTCGAAGAGCGCTTTGCGGGCGACTTGTTCTTCTTCTTCGGCGATTTTGGCCTTATTGGCGGCGATTTCGTCATCGCTGAGTTCATCGATGAGGGTTGCGGAGGCGACTTCATCGCCTTCATTGAGTCTCATGACGATGGTACCGAAGGCGGCGCGGCCGGTGCTGCGGAATTCGGTAACGCGGAGGCGGACCATCTGGCCTTGGACGGAGGTGATGAGCACTTCCTGTTCGCTGTCGGCGACGACTTGGAGGGCGGCGACGACGCGGTCGCCTTCGCGGAGGCGGACGCTGATGACGCCACGGGCGCCGCGGCGGGTGCGGCGGTAACGGCGGGTGCTGGAATCCTTGCTGGCGCCGTCTTCGGCCTCGGTCTCGACATCGGCGTCGACATCATCGTCGTCGGTGACGACGATGGCGTCGTTATCGGCGCCGCTGTCATCGGTTGCGGCCTCGGCTTCGGGGATGACGCCTTCGTAGTTTTCGAGGCCGATTGGCGTGCGTTTACCCATGCCTTTGGCGGTGATGACCAGCAGTTCATCTTCGGGTTCGACGACGCACATGGCGACGAGTTCGGAGACGCGTTCGCCCTGGTGGTTGCGCAGTTCCATGCCGCGGACGCCGATGGAGTTGCGGCCGGTGGCGCGCAGGCCGGTTTCGAGGAAGCGGCAGGCGCGGCCCTGGGCGGAGGACAGGAGCAGCTCCTGCTTGCCGTCGGTGAGCTGGACATCAATGAGGTCGTCGCCTTCTTCAAGATTGATGGCGATGATGCCTTTTTTGCGGAGGTTCTTGAAGGCGCGCAGTTCGGTTTTTTTGACGGTGCCGTTGCGGGTGGCCATGACGACAAAGACATCCTCGACATCGACGTCGTTGACGCTGATCATGGCGCGGATGCGTTCGTCGCTCTGCAGCTGGAGGAGGTTGATGATGGCTTTGCCCTGGCTGTCGCGGCTGCCTTCAGGAATCTCGTAGGCCTTAAGCCAGTGCATGAGGCCCTTGCTGGTGAAGAAGAGAATGATGTCATGCGTGCAGCAGGTGAGGAGTTTTTCGACGTAGTCTTCCTCTTTGGTCTTCATGCCGCGGACGCCTTTACCGCCGCGGTTCTGAGCCTCGTAGGTATCGGCCGGTACGCGTTTGATGTAGCCCGTCGCGGACAGCGGGATGACGCAGATGCCGCGGGGGATGAGGTCTTCCATGTCGATTTCGCGTTCGGCCGGCACGATGAGAGTGCGGCGGGCGTCGGCGTATTTGTTGCGCACTTCGATGAGCTCTTCGCGGACCACGTCCATGATCTTCTTGCGGCTGGCGAGGAGGCTTTTGAGGTATTCGATGCGTTTGGCCAGTTCGTCATGTTCGTTACGCAGTTCATCGACGGCCAGGTTGGTGAGCTGGTAGAGGCGCATTTCGAGGATGGCCTTGACCTGCCGTTCGCTGAGTTCGAAACGTTGCATGAGGGTCTTGGCCGCTTCGTCGCGGTTGGCGGATTCGCGGATGATGCGGACGACGTCGTCGATGTTGGCCTGGGCGATAAGCAGTCCCTGGACGATGTGGTCGCGGTCTTCGGCCTTTTTGAGTTCGAAGCGGGTGCGGCGGATAATGACGTCTTCGCGGTGGTCGATGTAGGCTTCGAGAACCTGCTTGAGGTTGAGGGTGCGGGGGCGATTGCGGTCTACCACCAGGAATTGCCCGCCCATGACGCTTTCCAGCGGAGTCATGCTGTAGAGCTGATTGAGCACGACCGAGGCGATGGCGCCCTTCTTGACGTCAATGACGATGCGGATACCGACGCGGGAGCTGGAGAGGTCTTCCAGGCCGCTGATGCCGGTGATGCGTTTTTCATTGACCAAGTCGGCGATCTTGAGCACGAGATTCTCTTTGTTGAGCGCGTAGGGAATTTCCGTGACGATGATCTGCTCTTTGCCGTTTTTCTCTTCGATGGTGGCTTTGCCGCGGAGGCGCACGGAGCCGCGGCCGGTCTGGTAGAGTGAGACGATGGAGCGGATGCCCTGGATGATGCCGCCGGTGGGGAAGTCCGGCCCGGGCAGGTAGTGCATGAGTTCGGCGATGCTGATGCCGGGCTGGTCGATGATGGCGACGGTGGCGTCGATCACTTCGCCGAGGTTGTGCGGCGGGATGCTCGTGGCCATGCCGACACCGATGCCGGTGGCACCATTGACCAGCAGGTTGGGGAAGCGCGCTGGGAGCACCGACGGCTCGAAATTCTTTTCGTCGAAGGTCAGGCGCATGTCGACCGTCTCTTTTTCGAGGTCGGCGAGGAGTTCTTCGCTGAGACGTTCCATGCGGCATTCGGTGTATCGGTAGGCGGCGGCGGAGTCACCGTCGATGGAGCCGAAGTTGCCCTGGCCGTCGACGAGCGGGTAGCGCATGGAGAAGTCCTGGGCCATGCGCACGAGGGTGTCGTACACGGCCTGATCGCCGTGGGGGTGGTAGTTACCGATGACTTCACCGACGACCTTGGCGCACTTGGTATAGGGGTGGCTTTTGGTGAATCCGAGCTGGCGCATGGCGTAGAGGATGCGGCGGTTGCCGACCTTCATGCCGTCGCGGACATCGGGGATGGCGCGGCCGACGTTGACGCTCAACGAGTACTGCAAGTACGCGTTGTGCATGATGTCTTCAATGGCGTAGGGGATGTCGTTCTTCTGAATGCTGTCGCTGGTCATAACCACTTCGACGGGGGGGACCGGCGGGTTGTTCATATCGTCACTCATGGTCTGTACACCTTATTATGCTGCTGGGCTGCAAAATGCTGGGCGCTTCCTTGGAGGCACTGGCGCGGCTGGGTCAGATATCGAGATCCTTGACGCTATCGGCGTGCATCTCGATGTATTCGCGCCGCGGTTCGACCAGTTCGCCCATGAGGAGGGAGAACATGCGTTCGGCTTCCACGGCATCGTCCATGGTCACTTTGAGCATTTTGCGGCGGTCGGGGTCCATGGTGGTTTCCCAGAGCTGGTCGGGATTCATTTCACCCAGACCCTTGTAGCGCTGGATGTAGATGCCCTGGCGGCCAATGTCCGTGATGCGGGTGTAGAGCTCCGCGAGAGTGGCCATGGGCGTGGCATTTTCACCCTGGAGCATCTCGACCACGGGGGCCGCACCGGCGATGAAGACATCGCAGGGGGCAAAACCGTGCCGTTGCAGGCGCTCGCCGAGCTCGCGCAGGAATTTGGCCTCGATGATGTTGACGATGTCGGTGTCGAGCTGGTTGGCGTCCTCGTCGGCGCTGGTCGCGTCCTGCCCCTCGGCGTTGCTGTCTGCGGCGGGAGCGGTGGCGTCCATGGGGGGCGTGGCGTCCGTGGCGGGAGCGGCGGGCATGAGACGTTGTTGGGCATCGGCGATGATAGTACGGGAGTGTTCCTCGTCCCGCGCGTAGAAGATAGAAATAGCGCCGTTATTTTCGCGGATGGTGACCATGGCGACGGGGAAAGCGCCGAGCTCGAGAGCCTGCTGCATGTAGACGTTGGTGTCGATGCCGTAGCGCAGGAGGTTGTTGCTCAGGCGGATGAATTCGCGCACGATCTGGACGATGTCGCTGGCGACATCGCCGGTGAGGACATCGCCGTTTTGGCGGCGGAGATTGATGTCCTGCATGCCCAGGCCGAGGAGGATGCCGTCAAGCTGGTCTTCGCTTTCGACGTACTGCTCGTGTTTGCGGCGGGTGACTTTGAACAGCGGTGGCTTGGCAATGTACACGTAGCCGGCTTCGATGAGGGGCTTCATCTGGCGGAAGAAGAAGGTCAGCAGGAGGGTGCGGATGTGCGAGCCGTCGACGTCGGCATCGGTCATGATCACGACCCGGTGATAGCGGGCCTTGGTGACGTCGAATTCGCTTTCGACGCCGCAGCCGATGGCGGTGATCAGCGAGCGGATCTCATTGTTGTTAAGCAGCTTGTCCAGGCGGGCTTTTTCGACGTTGAGGAGTTTGCCGCGGATGGGCAGGATGGCTTGGTTTTTGCTGTTGCGGCCTTGTTTGGCGGAGCCGCCGGCGGAGTCGCCCTCGACGATGTAGAGTTCGGATAGTGCGGGGTCTTTTTCCGAGCAGTCGGCCAGTTTGCCGGGCAGGGCGGAGCCGTCAAGGGCGGTTTTGCGGCGGGTGAGTTCGCGGGCTTTGCGGGCGGCTTCACGGGCGCGGTTGGCCAGGAGGGCTTTTTCGATGACCTGTCGGGCGTCCTGCGGGTGTTCTTCGAAATAGGTCGTGAGGGTGTCGTACACGATGGAGTCGACGATGCCGCGGACTTCGCCGTTGCCGAGTTTGGTTTTGGTCTGGCCCTCGAACTGCGGGTCGGGGACTTTGACGCTGATGACGGCGGTCAGGCCTTCGCGGACGTCAGTGCCGGAGACTGCGTTTTCATTTTTGAGGCTCGGCGTGGCCTTGATGTAGTTGTTGATGCAGCGGGTGAGGGCGCCTTGGAAGCCGGTGAGGTGGGTGCCGCCTTCGATGGTGTTGATGTTGTTGGTATAGCTGTAGATATTCTCGGTGTAGCCGTCGTTGTACTGCATGGAAATCTCGGCCTCGACATTGTCGCGGCTGGTCTGAAAGTAGATGATCTCATGCAGGGGCGATTTGCCTTGATTGAGGTGCTGGACGAATTCCTTGAGGCCGCCCATGAAGTGGAAACTTTCTTCCCGGGGCGTCTCGCCGCGCATGTCTTTGAGGATGATGCGCAGGCCGGCGTTGAGGAAGGCCAGTTCGCGCAGGCGGTTGGCCAGAATGTCCCATTTGAAATCGAGAGTGGAGAAGATCTCGTGGTCGGGCTTGAAGGTCACGGTTGTGCCGCGGCGGTTGCTCGGCCGGACGACGGTGAGGGGGTCGACGGTATGGCCACGTTCAAACTTGATTTGGTGCTCAAAGCCGTCGCGCTCAATGCGCAGGGCCAGCCATGCCGACAGCGCGTTGACACAGGATACGCCGACGCCGTGGAGGCCGCCTGACACTTTGTAGGCGTTGTGGTTGAATTTGCCGCCGGCATGCAGCACGGTCAGGGCCACTTCGCAGGCCGGCTTGCCTTCGATTGGGTGCATGTCCACTGGAATGCCGCGGCCGTCATCGGCCACCGAGACGCTATTATCGAAGTTGATAATGACTTCGATGTTTTTGCAGTAGCCCATCAGGGCTTCGTCGATACTGTTGTCGACGACTTCATAGACCAGGTGATGCAGGCCGCGTTCGCCGGTGTCGCCGATGTACATGCTGGGGCGAAGGCGGACGGCTTCCAGACCTTCCAAAACGGTGATTTGATCGGCGTTGTAGGCCGAGGTGTCAAGCTCCTGAAAATCGTCTCGGGTGGCTGAAGGGGGGATGGCGTTTTCCGCGGAAGCGGGGGTGGGGACGGCATCGGGTGATGAAGCGGGAACAATGCCGGGGCTGTCTTCGTTGGCCATGGGGACTCCTTCACTGTCTGAGCTGTAACGCGTCATTCCGGAAATATTCGGAAATCATGCCGTTTCACCGGTACTCCCGAGTTTGCTGGCAATGGGGCCGTAAGCTGACCGGGAGCGAAACATAGAAATATATCCGAAAATTGGCGTTTTTCGAGCCAGCAGACGAGAATTTTGCAAGAAAAATGCAATGAAAACAGCCGATAGGCGCAAAAAAACGGTTTTTTTAAGAAAAAAGGCCTTTTCGGCATGGGGGGATGCCGGAAAGGCCGAAAAGCCGACAATTGGCGCGTATGGCGATTTTATTGTTTTGCTTCCAGCGCCTGTCGTGGGGCTACGAAGACTGCGGCGGCGCGGTTTGGGGCGATAGCGCGGTCGTAAAGGAACCAATAGGTATTGGCGCTGGCGGGGAGCCGCCACAGCCGCCGGCCCGCTTGTGGTCGGCAGGACGGATCGCCGTGGACGCACTGGGCGTCTGGGGGCAATTCGTTTGCCGGGCGGGCGTTTTTGGCGGGGCCGTCGCCGGGCGGGAAGGCCCAGAGCAGCCAGTTGTAGGCGAGGGCGTCCAGGGCGCGCTGGCGGGGCTGGCCGGCGGGCTGATCCAGCAGGAACGCCAAGAACAGTGCGAAGCGTTTTTTGAGATCGGGCGCGGGGCCGAGACTGAGGCCCTGGCGTTCCATGAAAGCCAGGATGTCGGCGATGGCGCCGGGGGTGCTGGCGGTGGCGCGGAAGGCGCCTTGCAGGGCGGGGTGGTTGTAGGTGATATCGAGCAGTCGGGACAACTTGCGGCAGCGGTATAGATCATTGGCGCACATCGTGTTGGTGGCGATGACGTCGTAAGGCGTTTCGGGGCTGAAGCGCAGTCCGGCGGCGGCCGCCTGCTCGCGCATGGGCGTACCGTGGAGCATCTTGAGGGTTTCCAGCTGGATCTCCGCTGGGCCGATGGCCACCAGCTGCGCAACATCCTGGAGGACATCGTTGTAGCCCTGTTCCGGCAGGCCGGCGAGAAGATCGGCGTGGGTGTCAAAGCCCGGGCAGTTGCAGAGGAAGGCCAGGCCGTCCAGGGCGCGTTCCGGCTGGTCCAGGCGGCCGACGGCGCGCAGGGCAGCCGGTTTGAGCGTCTGGATGCCGGCTTCGACGTGAAGTTGGCCGGGGCTAGCCAGCTGCAATTCATCGCGGATGGCCGGCCCGAGCAGCTGTGGGTGGATTTCGAGATGAAAACGCATGTCGGTGAAGTGCTCGCGGAACAGCCGCAGCAAGTCCACGCCGCGCGTGGGCGGCGTATTGAAGGTCCGGTCGAGCAGCCGGACATCGCGGACGCCGCGTTCGTGGAGCTGTGTGAGTTCGTCGCGGACGGCGTCGAGGCTCTTGTAACGCATGGCGCTGTGGCAGCTGGTGCAGTAGCTGCAGCCCTGCAGGCAGCCGCGGGCGGTTTCGACCTGCACGAAGGCCTTGCTGCTGTCAAAAAAGGGGCTGACTGCGGGCGCGGGCGCCGTGCTCCAGTCGGCGGAGAGCGCCTTGCCGCCGTTGGCGATGGCCTGGCCGGCAGCTGATCGCCAAGCTAGGCCGGTTATGCCCTGGAAGTCGCCGGCGCCGGCGTGGATCAGGTCGAGCATGCGGGGCAGGGCGGCTTCGGCTTCGCCGTCAAGCGCAAAGTCGATCTGCGGGAAGCGCGCGAGGAGTTCGGCCGCGCCCCGGCCGGAGCATTCGGGGCCGCCGACGGCGATCCGGCACTGCGGCCGCATGGCCTTGACCCGCTGGATGACATCGAGGACGAGCTGGCGATTGAAGAGGTACAGCGTGGCGCAGAGCAGATCGGGCGCGGTGGCGTTGACGCGTACGGCGAGCTCACCGGCGTCATCCGTGGCGCGCGCGTCGACGGCGTGCCAGGACCACCCCGCGCAGTCCCTAGCGGCAAGATGCGCCAGAGGCAGGGCCAGCGACGAATGGGCGAAGGAGGCGTTGACGGCTAACCAGAGTAGGCGCATGTTGTCCATTGAGTCCATATAGTCCATACTGTCCATAGCGGGGCGCCTTGGGCGCGTCCGCGCCGCGGCCTGATCAGTGGTTATTCACCAGCGAGATATGTATGGGCAGGGGGTCGATTTTCTTCAGGGAGGCGAAGATATCGGCGGCAAAGACCGTCTGGCTTTTGCGGGTGAAGCTTTCGAGGATGAAGAGGGTCTTGAGCTGTCGCGGCCGGCTAAGCCTCTGGTTCTCTTTATGGAACGAGAAATTCAGTTCCTTGATGATGATATTTTTCTGGGCGGCGAGGTGGTCGCGAATGACGGTCATTTCGTCGAAAGTCGCGGTAACGACCATGAGTTTGAGCTGGCAGGTGCGGGGGATGTTCAATTCGAGTTGTTTGGCGCCGATGAGGAGAATGACTGCTGACAGGGTAACGATGATGGCCAGCGTGAGATTGCCGCTGCCGCAGGCCATGCCGATGGCCGCGACCAGCCACAGGCATGCCGCCGTGGTCAGGCCTTTGATGCTGACGCCGGATTTGAGGATGGTGCCGGCGCCGAGAAAGCCGATGCCGGTGACGATTTGCGCGGCGATGCGCCCGGGGTCGCCGCGGGTGGTCAGGCCATCGACGCCCATGGAAAATTCCATGGAGACGAGGGTGAAGAGCGTGGCGCCGATGCTGACGAGCATGTGCGTGCGCAGGCCGGCGGCGCGGCCGTGGATATCCCGTTCGTAGCCGATGATGCTGCCGAGCAGGGCGGCGGTGGCCAGACGCAAGAGCATGACGTCGAGTGGCATGGTGATACTCCTGTGAAAGACAATGGATTGGGCGATGGTGAAAAAAAACCGGGGGCAGGGGCACCGTCGGAAAAGGTGCCCGTGAAAGACACGACATATTACGCACGAACAGGACAAGGGCCGTTCTGCGCGCTTGTCGCTCAAGCTGCCACGAGGAACGGCGAGAGGAGGCTTCCCTTGCCCGCGGCGCCGGCTGTTTATTCGCAAGAACTGCCGGCGCCATTATAGTTATTGTTTCGACCGACACAGCAATATAACCGCGTTTTGCCTTCTGACGACCGGCCCGGGCCAATGGCCAATGGCCTTGAAGCATTTGCATGACAAGTGACGATCTCAAACACAATCTGCTGCTATTTCGGCGCATGGACATATTGTCTCTGCTGCTGCACGTCGTTTTGCTGGGCATTGGCGTGTTGTTCATCCGTGGCGCTGGCCTGGAAGTGGGCGGGGTGATGTCTGAGATGTGGCAGCGGCAGCTGTTGTGGATTGGCGCCGGGACGGTGATTTATTTGGGCTGCGCGCTGTTTGATTATCGCTGGCTGGGGCGTTATGCGTGGATGCCGTATTTGGGTGGCCTGTGCATACTGGTGCTGCTGTTGTTGTTGAATCGGAGCATCAACAGCTCGCGCAGTTGGCTGGTCATTCCCGGCTTCGGCATGCTGCAGCCGTCGGAGCTGATGAAGCCGGTGGTTTTGCTGTTCATGTGCTGGGTCTATACGCATCCGACGCTGCGGCACAGCCAGATACCCCCTTTGCTGGTGCTGCTGGCGATATTGGGTCCGCCGCTGCTGCTGATCCTCCTGCAGCCGGACTACGGCACCGCACTGGTGTACATGCCCTTTGCCTTCATGCTGCTGTTTGTGAATGGATTGAAATGGCGGCATATCATGCTGTCGGCCCTGGCGGCGCTGCTGCTGCTGCCCATCGGCTTCAGTTCTCTGCGGCCGCACCAGCAGGACCGCCTGAAGGTCTTCCTGGAAGTCCCCAGTCATTTTGCGCTGGCGGCGGTGTCGCCGTTGCTCAGCAATGCGCGTCGCGAACGCCTGGTGGAAGCGCAGCGGACTTTCTTTCTCAAGGCCGACGGCAAGCCGTTCGACAACTGGAACGCGCAGCAGTCATTGCTGGCGGTAGGCAGTGGCGGTTTCATGGGCAAGGGCTACCTCAAGGGTACGCAGTACGTGTTGGGCTATCTGCCCAAGACGGTGGCGCCGACCGACTTCATCTTTTCGGTGATCGCCGAGGAGGTGGGTTTTGTGGGGTCGGCCTGCGTGGTCTGTCTGCTTATCTGCCTGATCCTATGCATCTGCCGCACGGCCATTCTGGCTACGGACGAGCTCGGGACCTTTCTGGCTATCGGCATTGCGTCGATCTTTGCGACGCACACCTTTATCAATATCGGTATGACCATCCAGGCCGCGCCAATTATCGGCATACCGCTGCCTTTTGTCAGTTACGGCGGGTCTTTCATGTTCGGCTCCATGATGCTGGCGGGGCTGGGACAGAGCGTGCACATGCGGCGGGGGTTGGCGGAGGAGACTTAAGGGCATGGCATTGCGCATGAGACAACTTGGTGAGGCACTGCGGGCCTTCCTGCTGCCCCAGCCGAATCGGCGGTTCTGGATTCGGCTGGGGCTGGAAATCGTGGTGGCGTGGGTCTTTTTCGGCAAGGTCTGCACACTGTCCTGGACGCAAGGCGAGAGCATGTTGCCGACCTACGGCGACCGCGAGTTCCTGCTCTGCTGGCAGCCGCGCTACTGGTTTCGCGACCCGCGCCCAGGCGAGGTGGTGATGCTGCGCCTGGCGGGACCGCGCGTGATGCTGCTCAAACGGGTGGTGGCCGTGGCTGGCGACAGCGTGGAGTTCCGCGGCGGGGGCTTGCTGGTCAATGGCAAGGAACCGGACGCCTTCTGGGCGAGTCTGACGCTTTGCGACTGGGACCTGCCCGAGCGCTTGGTCCGCCCCGGCCATATTTACGTGGTTGGCGACAACCGCAGCATGGGCATTGACGAGCATGAATTTGGCGAGATCGCCGTGTCGCGAGTGGTCGGCGGGCCGCTGTTTCACTAACTGGAGGTCATTTCCTTGCGCAGAAAAAAGCATTTATGGCGGCCTTTGCTCAAGCTCCTGCTAGTCGCAGGAGTGGCGGCGGGGCTTTTTTATTGGCTGCGGCCGTCGGAGGAAAAGCGCATCCGCAAGCAATTCCAGCGCTTGAGCGAGGCCATTGAAAAGAGCGGCGACGAGGGCAATGCCAGCGCCGCCGTCAAGATGTTCGCGCTGGGCAATCTTCTCCATGAGCAGATCGACATCAGTATCCGGGACTTCCCCTACAACGGCGAGCAATCCGCCGAGACGCTCATCAGCCTGGCGACACGCGGGCGCAGCTTCTTCCGCACGATTTCGGTGGATATCTACGACATCGAGGTGATTCTGATTGACCACGAGTTGGCCGACGCCCGCTGCGTGGCGCGGGTGGCTGTCGAGTCGGACAATTATCGCGACCACGGCGTCAGGCATTTTATGGCGTCGCTGGCCAAGATTGACAAGAGCTGGCAGTTCACGGGTTTCCGTGAAGACGAGCTGCTGCGCAAATGACGGCGAGTGATTAGTATTGGGTCTCAAAGCAACATAAAGGTGGCAATGAAAGAAACAGGCGCGACCATCGTCAATGAAGATTCTACGAAGGTGCAATTTGCGTTTTTGGTAGGCGTGCAGACGGCCGAAAGCGGGCCGGAACGCACCGAGGAGTTGTTGGCGGAACTGAGCGAGCTGGTGCGGACGCTCGGGCTGAGCATCACCGGCCAGCTGACGGCGAAACTGCGCGATATCAACCCGCGCCTGCTCGTCGGCGAGGGCAAGGCGCAGGAGATCTGCGACGCGGCGCTGCAGTCGGGCGCGGACGTGATCATTTTCGACGACTTTCTCACCCCGTCGCAACAGCGCAACTGGGAGAGCCTGGCCACTATGGCGGTCATTGATCGTCAGGAGGTCATTCTGGATATTTTTGCTGCGCACGCGCATACCAACGAGGCGCGTCTGCAGGTGGAGTTGGCGCAGGCCAACTACTCGCTGCCGCGGCTGAAGCGCCGCTGGACGCATCTGCATCGGCAGCGCGGCATGGCTGGCGGCATGGGCATGCGCGGCGAAGGCGAGCAGCAGCTGGAAGTGGACTCGCGGATCGTGCGGACGCAGATTGCGAAGCTCAAAGCCCAGCTCAGCGTCGTGCGTCAGCATCGGCGGGTGCAACGCAGTCAGCGCCTGCGCAAGCCGGTGCCGGTGGCAGCGATTGTCGGCTACACTAACGCCGGCAAGTCGTCGCTGTTGAATACCTTGACGCAGGCGACGGTACTGACCGAGGACAAGCTGTTTGCCACCTTGGATCCGACGGTGCGGCGGCTGGAATTGCCTGACGGCCAGGCGCTGTTGATGGCTGACACCGTCGGTTTCATCCGCAAACTGCCGCACATGCTGGTAGAGGCCTTTCATTCTACGCTGGAGGAAACAGCCATGGCCGACTACCTCATCGAAGTACTGGACGCCACGGCGGCCAGTCTCGAAGAGCACCACGACACCACCGCGCAAGTCCTCAAGGAAATCGGCGCCGGCGGCAAGCCGTCATTGCTGGTGCTCAATAAGGTCGATGCGCTGCCAGACCTCTTGTCCCGCCAGCGCTTGCAACGGCGTTTTCCAGACGCGCTGCTGATTTCGGCGACGACCGGCGAGGGCATTGACGCCCTGCGCGTCGCCATGGCTGAGCTCTGCCGCGCCAGCATGACGGAAATGGCGCTGCTTATTCCCCATAGCCGCTACGACCAGCTGACCCTGGTGCGCAAAACCTGCGCCATCCTCAGCGAAAGCTACGAGGACGCCGGCGTGCGCCTGACTGTGCGCGTGCCACTGGCCGCCCTGTCCACTATCAGCGCCTTCGGCGCCTAAGACGGGGGAGCGGCGGTTTTTCTCGCGGACCGAGCGGACAGCGCGAACGGGCTTTTTTCGCGGGCTGAGCGGACGGATCCGACGGTCTTTTTTTTCGCGGGCTGAGCGGACGGATCCGACGGATCAGACCGATCCGTCTGATTGATCGGTCCGATCGGTCCGATCGGTCCGATGACGAGCCAGACGAGTAAGACGAGTAAGACGAGCCAGGTCAAATGTAATCGGCCAGCCATTGATATTGGATGCACGACATGCCTCTCGCTGGCGTGGTGGGACGCGACGTGCATCGCCAATGTGGCGCCCTCCGGGCGCAATTCTAACTTGCTATCATACCCCGGGTTGCGGCGCCCTCCGGGCGCCTCACCCGGGGCTATGCATGGTGCGGCCCTCCGGGCCGAACTTGGCCTATCTGACATTGTATTGCTGCGAAGCGGCAGAAGCGCTGAAAGTGCGAATATCAATGACTGACTGATTACGGTCAACTGTTGCTGCTGTCCTGTCGTGGCTTGGTTTATGCTGTGCAGGGATTACATTTAGCGTTTTTTCGCGACGATTATATATCATTACCAGAGCACCCTTACGACCCCAGGAAGCAATGAAAGACAGCTACGACATTGTGGTGATTGGCGGCGGTTTGGGCGGTTTGACGGCCGCCAATCGTCTGGCCCGCGCCGGGCACGCGGTTTTATTGACGGAGCAGCATTCGCAGTTGGGTGGCCTGGCCACGTATTTCCAGCGCCGCGAGCACATTTTTGATGTGGCCCTGCACGGTTTTCCCGTCGGCATGAAGAAGAGTTTTCGCAAATACTGGGGGAAGGACTTTGCCGACCGGGTGACGCAGGTGAAGAGCATCCGCTTTGACAATCCGCAGTACAGCTTGGACAGCACCTTCGACACCAGCGACTTCAGCGCCAAGCTCACGGGTCATTTTAAGATTTCGGCCGACACCGTCAAGGCCTTTTTTGCGGCCTTGGCCGCCGCGAACTATTACGACGACCAGCGGGAGACCACCCGGGAGTTCTTCAACCGCTTTTTCCCTGGGCGGACCGATGTGTGGCGTTTCCTGATGGAGCCCATCACCTACGCCAATGGCTCGACTCTCGATGAGCCGGCCATCAGCTACGCCATCGTCTTCGGTAATTTCATGAGCGAGGGCGTCTACACGTTCACCGGCGGCACCGACCTGATGCTGCGGATGATGGAAGACGAGCTGCGCCACAACGGCGTCGATGTCGAGCTGTCCAGCTGCGCCGAGCGCATCTATGTTGATGGCTCGCGGCGGGTGCGGGCGGTAAGCATCAACGGCCGCGAAGTCGCCTGCAAGGCCGTGGTCGGCAATGGCAGTCTGCCGCGGCTGGTGCACGAACTCGTCGGCGACGAACATTTTGCGCCCGACTACCTGGACAAACTCAAGCTGGTGCGTCTGAGCAGCAGCAGCTGTCAGGTCTATATCGGCATCAAGGAGGGCGAGAAACTGCCCTTTATTGGCGATCTGCTATTCACTTCGACCTGGCCGGAGTTCGATGCCGCCGCGCTGGCCAGCCGCAAGATCAGCAGCCGGACCTACTCGGTCTACTACCCGGAAATTCGCCCGGGGACGAGCAAGTACAGCGTCGTGGCGTCCATGAACGCGCTGTATGGCGACTGGGCGACGATGAGCAAAGACGAGTATCGCGCCGCCAAGAAGGACATGATCGAAGACACGCTCAACGCGCTAAGCCGCTACATACCGTCGATCCGCAGCATTGCGGACTACACCGAAGCGGCGACCCCGAAGACTTTCCAACGCTACACCGGGCACCTGGCCGGGGCGACCTTCGGCACCAAGTTCGAGGGCCTGCGACCCAGCATGGACATCGGCAAGCAGGTCGGCGGACTCTACCACACCGGGTCGGTGGGCATCATCATGTCCGGCTGGCTCGGTGCCGCCAACTACGGCGTCATTACCGCCAATGAGGTCGATCGCTACCTCTGTACCAGCCGTCGAAACGGCTGACCCTAGCGACGATTTGCATCCAGCCGTCGCTGGGGGTTGACTTTTTTCTACCCGAGGCCATATTATATCTTCTGTTTTCATTAACTTCGTAGTTCATAACGCTGTTGACATTTGTGACCCGTGTAAAAAGGAAGACTGCTGACAATGCCGAACATCAAATCAGCCGCCAAGAGATTGAGGCAGAACGAAAAGTGCCGCGTGTTCAACCGCATGCGCAAGTCCCGCGTCCGTACCAGTGAAAATATCCTTGACGATCTGATCAAGGCTGGCGACAAAGAAGCCGTTGTCGCAGGTTTGACCAAGTGCTATTCTGAGCTGGACAAAGCCGCCAAAAACGGCGTGATTCACAAGAACAAGGCCAGTCGCAAGAAACAGCGTCTGGCCGCGCGCGTTGCAAAGATGGCCTGATTGGCCCTCCTGTGAGATATCAAGGCACCAGGCGTCGGAGTATGCTTGGTGCTTTTTTTATGGCAATGACCCAGCGCTGTACCGACTGCCATTTAGCCTTAGTCGCGGCGGCCGGCGGCTAGCGGTGTGTCTTTCTTTGGTTTCAGTTCCGCCGGGCTGTCGGAGGAAAGCCGGTGTTCTGAGGCGAGTTATGTGACGACATGCACAATTTAGCCTGGAGAATACGACCATGACAAAGAACAGCCGCATGACGAAGAATCTTGGCGCGTACTTTGAGGACTGGTGCGCCCGGAGCGCGAATGGCGCCGCTCTGATGTATCTTGACGGCCGGAATGAGCTGGTCCGCTACAGCTACAAGCAGTTTCACAGCGATGTGCTGGCGTGGTCCCGCTATTATCTCGACCACGGGGTGAAAGAAGGCTCGCGGGTGGCGATGGTGGCCACCAAGTGCCCGAGTCATTTTGTGTTTTTCTACTCCTGCTGGCGCATTGGCGCCATTGCGGTGCCCGTCTGCGAGACTCTCGGCGATCTGGAGATGGGCTTCATCCTGCGGGATTCGGACCCAGCCCTGGTGCTGGCTGAGAAGGACTTGGTAGGCAAGGTCACCGCCAACTGTGGCAACGTGCCGGTGATCAATGTGGACGACATGCCGCGTGGCGATATGGCGGCTCCAGCGGACGCGCCACTGAGCCAGGCGGAACTTGATGCCGTCGCCACGCTGATCTACACCAGCGGTTCCACGGGCATGCCCAAGGGCGTGATGCTCACGCACCGCAATATCTGGACCAACGGCTACTGGGACTTGGACGCGTACGGCATGGACAGCACCGACCGCATCATGTCGCTGCTGCCGTACTGGCATAGCTTCGCGCTGGTCTGCGAAGTGCTGCTGACGCCCATGGCCGGCGCGACCTGCGTCATACCCCGTGATATTCGCGATTTCAAGAAGAATTTGTCGCTGTATCAGCCCACGGTGATTCTGGTTGTGCCGCGCATTGTCGAGGCCATCAAACTGGGCATTGACAAACAGATTGACGAGAAGCCGCCGAAAGTGAAGGCGTTGATTGACCAGGCCATTTATAACGCGTCGCGTATTTTCACGGCCGGCGCCCGTTTGGACGGCGGTGTTTTGCGCATGGTGACGCATCACACCTTCTATGATCCGCTGGTCTTCCGCAAATTCCGTCAGGCCTTTGGCGGCAAGTTGCGTTTCATCATCAGCGGCGGGGCGCCGTTGGACATTGAGTTGCAGATTTTCTTCAAGTACATGGGCGTGCTGGTGCTGGTGGGCTATGGCTTGACCGAGACTTCGCCGGTGATCAGCGCAAACAAGCCGGAAAAGCACCGCCTGGGCAGCGCCGGCCAGGTCTTTCCTTGGCTTCTCCCTGAAAATGGCGGCGACTACACCTTCAAGGATGACGATGGCAAGCTCGGCAAGGACCTCCATGGGCAGCTGCTGGTCAAGGGCGACTGCGTCATGAAGGGCTATTGGCGGCACACCGATGCCAGCGCCAAGACCATGGAGGACGGCTGGCTCAATACTGGTGACGTCTGTTACTGCGATGCCGATGGCTACCTCTTCGTCGAAGGCCGCAAGGGCAGCATGATCGTCCTCATCGGCGGCGAAAAACTGCATCCCGAACATGTGGAGGACGCCGTCAAGAATTCGCCGCTGATCTCGGAAGCGATGGTTATTGGCGAGAAATGCAAGAACGTCTATGCCTGCGTCAACGTGCAGTCGGAAAACGTCAAGGACATCCCGAAAGACCAGCTTAAAAAGCGTATCAAGGAAGAGGTGCTCAAGGCCACGGCGCATCTGGCGGCTTTTCAGAAACCCAAGGACGTGCTGATCCTGCCTGATTTCAACATGGAGGACGGCACGCTGACGGCGACCTTCAAGGTCCGCCGCTACAAGGTCATGGAGCTCTACAAGCAGGAAATCGAGGACTTTCTCCGCAACAACAGCGAGGACGTAGCCACCAAACGCGAACTGGGCATCGCTAGCTCGAAAATTTTGGAAAGCCTGGCCAACGGCAAAGTCATCGTTGGCAGCGGCACGGAAATCAAATACGACGGCAAAAAACGCTGACCGGGGCTTCCCTGAGCGCGCGCCGCAAAAGACACCGGCCGCCGGAGAATTGTTCTCCGGCGGCCGGTTTTTATTGGCGCCGTTGTGTTTCTGCCTGTGTACTCAGGGCAAGAGCACGGTTTGGAAACTGGCGTTGGCGGTGGTTTTGATTTGGTGGCCGATATTGCGCAGTTCGCCGGCGTTGAGGCAGGCGGCGTGGCCGTCGGCGAAGCTGGTCGAGGCCTTGCCGGCATGGATGGTATGGGGTGCGGCCGCGGCGATGGAGGTGCCGGAGTTCTGGATGGTGGTGTCGGGATGGAATGCCCAGAAACCCTTGCCGAGGTGGCCGGAGTCGTTGGCGGTGCAGACCACGTCGATCATGATGACGGTTTCCGACGGCAGTTTCATCTGGCTGAGCAAGTGAGTGATGCCGTAGCCGCTGCCGACCCGGTCCACGAGATAGCTGCCGAGTTTGGCCACGCGCGCGCTGTCGGTGGCGCCGTAAATATGCGGCATGGCGAAGCTGGCATAGAACGACCCGACTGAGCTGGCTTTCTGCAGGCTGTTGGACGGGCATTGAAGGGACGACCATGGCACATAGCCCGCATTGGCAACGCCATAGGGGCTGGTGGAACTGGGACCGTAGGTGAGGACTTTGAACCACGGTTGGTAACTGGTGCCGCTGACGTGTGCGGTGGTGACATAGACGTCCTCAAACTCCGATGCATACAGCTGGTGGCCCATCATTGCCTGCTTGTGGTTGTTGAGGCAGCTGGTTTTGCGGGCGGCCTCCCGCGCCTTGGCCAAAGCCGGCAACAGCATGGCGGCTAAAATGGCGATGATGGCGATGACGACCAACAGCTCAATCAGGGTGAATACCAAACTCTTTTTCATGACCAACCTCCCACCGATAATGGCTTACAAGGCTATATGGACCTGGAAAAACACGTATGCCAGACGTAGTCATCTTCATGGCATAAAGCCCCTGCGGTCAAAGTCTGATTAATGTATAGCGGATAATGCCGTTGACAGCAAGAGCCGAAAAGAACGATGTGGAAGAGTGGGGGGAATCCCTCACCCATTGATACCGGCGGTTCCAAGGAACGCCACGGTCCCTGACGTCCCTTGGAACCGCCGGTATCAATGAGTGAGGCATTGCCTCCTGCTTGTCCGATTGCGCACTTTCAGCGTGCTTTGTGGTTTCGGCGGCGTATATTCATGCGGAAACCGGCGCGGGACACGCAGCCGGGTGGTGTGAGCAGGTGCTGGCGGTTGCGGTGAATGACAAGCAAAGTTGAGGATTGAGTTCATGACTAACAGCAAAGCCTTCGCGGCCGCTGGCCATTTTGCGTTGTACGGTGATTTTTTGGATGTCGTGCCCTACGGCAATGGCCATATCAACGATACCTACCTACTGCGTTGCAGCCAGGCGGGTACGGTGGTGCGCTACATACTACAGCGGCTCAACACGGCCATTTTTCGGGAGCCGGAGAAACTGATGGCGAATGTGTCGCGGGTGCTGGCGCATTGTTCGGCGCGACTGGCTGGCCAGGCCGATGCGAGCCGGCGCGCGTTGACGCTGGTGCCGGCGCAAGACGGTCGGCCCTTCTGGCGCGATGCCGATGGTGCTTGCTGGCGCTGCTACCTTTTCATTGAGGGCGCAACGTCTTACGACATTCTGGAAACGCCGGCTCAGGCCTATGCGGCGGCCAAGGCCTTCGGGGCCTTTCTAGCCCTGCTTGCGGACATCGGCGGCGAGCGGCTGGAGGAGACCATCCCGCATTTTCACGACACGCCGTCGCGCCTGGTCGCGTTTGATGCCGCCCTGGCAGCGGACAGCCGGAACCGCGCTGCGTTGGCCAAAGACGAGATTGCTTTCGTGGCGGCGACCCGGCATATTGCGCCGCGGCTCCTGGATTTGCAGGCCAGCGGAGCGATACCGGAGCGCATCACCCACAACGACACCAAGCTCAACAATGTCATGCTTGACAACATCAGTGGCGTGGGCATTTGCGTCATTGATCTTGACACGGTCATGCCTGGGCAGTCGCTCTTCGATTTTGGCGATCTGGTGCGTACCAGCGTCAGCCCTGCTGCGGAAGACGAGCGGGATCTGAGTAAAGTGCAGCTCCGCCACGACGTCTTTGCGGCGTTGGCAAAGGGCTACCTGAAGGGCTGTGACGGCTGCCTGACCAAGACCGAAGTCGAGCTGCTGCCCTTCGCCGGCCAGCTGATCACCTTCGAGATCGGCCTGCGTTTCCTCACCGATTATCTGCAGGGCGACGTCTATTTCAAGACTCACCGCGAGGGGCATAATTTGGATCGCTGCCGCACGCAGTTCCAGCTGGTGAAACTGCTACAGGAACACGAAACGGCCTTGCAGACCATGGTCGCCACGCTCTGAGCGGGGCCGGCAAACGCAGCGTGCCGCGGGACTGGAGGCGGCGGGCTCTTCAGGTGAAATCCAGAAAGGGGCGGGCCTTGGCGGCGAGCTTGCCACGGAGGCCGAGATCGCTCAGGGAACCGATGCGGCGCTGGCGGCGCTGGCTGATTATGCGGTTGACGGAAACGGGACCCAGGCCCGGCACGCGCAGCAGCGCCTCGCGGTCGCCGCGATTGATCTTGACCGGGAAAAAGGCGGGGTGGGCAATGGCCCAGTGCTCCTTGGGATCGTGGCCGAGGTCGAGATTGCCATTTTCGGCATAGACGATCTCGCCGGCGGCAAAGTTGTATTTGCGCAGCAGAAAATCCACTTGATAGAGCCGGTGTTCGCGGGTGAGGCGGTCGTGTGGCGACAGGGTGAATCTGCTCTCGCCGGGGATGTCGGGATGGCCCAGGCCGCCCTGGTAGGCCGAGAAATACACGCGTTCGAACTTCAGGCGGTTGTAGATCCCGTCCATGTATTTGACGATCTCGCGGTCATTTTCATCCGAGGCGCCGACGATGAATTGCGTGGTGCATTTCACCCGTGCGAATTCGGCGCCGCGGGCGGTTTCGGCGGCCATGAGTTTGAGCGGGGCGATGATGTCCCGGTCGTAATTCTTGAATTGTGAGAGTTTGGCGAAATGCTCGGCGCCGGGCGTTTCGATATTCAGTGACACGGCCGTGGCTAGCTGCATGCTGCGGCGGATGGCCGCCGGCGAGGCACCGGGGATGATCTTGAGGTGGATGTAGCCGCGGTAGCGGTATTTTTCGCGCAGGATTGCCGCCGTGTCGGTCAGGCGCTCCATGGTGCGGTCGGCATTGCCGATGATACCCGAGCTGAGGAACAATCCCAGCAGATGCAGGCGGCGGTCGTATTCGAGGAATGCCCGCGCAATTTCGTCTGGCGAGAGGGTACAGCGCCGCGCCGTGTTGCCATCTTGGCGGAGGGGGCAGTAGCGGCAGTCGCTGCTGCAGGTGTTGGTCAGCAGTGTCTTGAGCATGATGCCGTAGCCGCCGCGCGTCAGTGGCACCGGGTAGAGCCAGCGGCCGTCAAGGCCGCGGCGCCGGTGCTCCTTGGGGTTTTTGCTGCTGCAGGCGCAGGCCAAGTCGTACTGGGAGTCTTCCGACAAGATGTCCAGCTTGTTGATGACGTCGTCCATGCCCATGATAGTCGCCCAGTTACAACGAGGAATTGAACTCGCACTGAAACTTTTTATGCTAATAAATGTTATGCGAGTTTAAAGTAGCATGTATTTGTTCGTGTCAAGACCCCGGCGAACAGAAAAAATGTGCAGGATGGTCATCGGTCAGTAACCACCCCGGTGGGGAAAACACCGGGGACAATTTGCCGGAAACCCACGGCCAGTCGCCGCCCAGCCATTACACATGGGTGACTAACCAGGCAGCGGATTTCATAGGAGCGATGCTCTTCACATAGCATGCGGCAGTCGCCGGCGATGAGTTGTTTGGTAACCATGCACAAGATCATTCGCCGAGGTTTTGAGCACCGAAGGTGCGCCCTAAGATAGCCCAGGGCAAGCGCCCGCAGGGCGCGTCGCCCTGGGTAAGGTGCCCCATCCCAAAAGAGCCCTGAAGGGGCGGCCTAAAAGACCTGCGACGAAGGGTCACAGCGTAAAATTGCCGCAGCAATCAATGAGTTCCATTGCCTCTTTGGCTCCAGTCAGCTTCGCCGACTGAAGCCAAAGAGGCTGAGGAACACGGACCAATATGGCGCGCTACCCAGGGCGGCATTTCACGGCTCATTCGTAGCCGCACGGCATGCTGTGCGGCGGCGGCCTCAGGCAACCGGTGATGGTACGGGGATGTGGAGGAAGGCGCAGGCATTGCCGGTGGTGATGTCGGCGACTTTGTCTGGCGGGAGTTGTTTTTCCTCGGCGACTCGCATGCCGATATAGGGTAGGAATGCGGGGCAGTTGCGCTGGCCACGCTTGGGTATGGGCGCCAGGTATGGCGAGTCGGTTTCGAGGAGCAGCCGCGACATGGGAATGTGCGCGAGTGCCTCGCGGATATTGTGGGCGCGGTTGAAGGTGACCATGCCATTGACGGAAAGCATGGCGCCGAGCGCGAGCCACTGGTCGGCTTCGGCGGGGGTGCCGGTGAAGCTGTGCACAATGCAGCGCAGGCCGGGGCAATGCCGTTCCATGACGATGGCGTAGCAGTCGGCGAAGGCATCGCGACAGTGGATGATCGCCGGCAAATCGAGCTCAATGGCCAGGTCGAGAAAACGGCCAAAGACGTCCCGCTGGACCTCGGCGGGCGAGTGGTTGTAGTAGTAGTCCAGGCCGATTTCGCCGACGGCGATGACGCCTGGTCGCGCCAGCAGGTCGCGGAAGAAGGCCATGTCCTGGAAGCTAGCGGCGACGTGGGGATGCAGGCCGACGGCGGTGTAGACGCCGTGTTCGGGATCGGCCAGGGCGACCGTGCGCTCACAGTCGTCCAGAGAGGTGCCTTGGACCAGGAAGGCGCCGACGCCTTCCTGGCGGGCGGCGGCAAAGATGGCCTGGGCGGGGTCGTCGCCGTCGAGATGCAGGTGGGTATCAAACCATGGTGTTGACATGAGGTGAAACGAGGTCCTTTGACACGAGCTAATAGAAGCCGCCGGCACTGACTGCATCGTGGCGATCGTCAGCGCCGGCGGGAAAAGCTCATAACATCATCTGGCAAGCCGGCTTGTCAACAGCACGGCGGCGGATCAGTCCTGGTTCAGGTAATCGGTCAGTGCACAACCCGGCGCTCCGCTGGGACAATGTGCAGGAAACCCACGGCCAGTCGCCGCACATATGGGAGGCTAACCAGGCAGCGGATTTCATAGGAGCAACCACCCCGGTGAGGAAAACACCGGGGACACTTTGCCGGAAACCCACGGCCAGTCGCTGCCCCGCCATTCGACCTTGATTTCCGCCGACCTTTTCCGCAGCGGAGTCCTAGCGGGCCAGAGTAGCAGCGACTTCCAGTCGGAGTGTGCACGCCTCGTGCGGCGGGAGAGACGGGCAGGGAACGGTCGGCGTGGATGACGAGGACGGTATAATGAGCCGTCTTGTCGGAGTGGGCGAGACGCCCACTCCACGGCCGCGAGACGTAATCGGTCAGTGCACACCCCGGCGCTCCGCTGGGACAATTTGCAGGAAACCCACGGCCAGTCGCCGCACATATGGGAGGCTAACCAGGCAGCGAGTTTCATAGGAGTGTTACCCCGGTGTTTTCCCCGTCTGGGTGGTCACAGACTGTTTACTGGTCCAGCGGGGTGAAGGCGATGGGCACGACGATGTTTTTGCTGAAATCGACGAGGATGCCTTCGGCGTGTGGCCAGCCGATGGGCTGGGTGAAGACGGCAGTGGAGGTATATGAACTGACGGTGCTGCCATCGGCGAGCTCCAGCAAGAGGCGGAAGCGCCGGATTTTGAAGTAGTCGTGCTGGGGATTGTGGAGGGTAAAGACATTGTGGGTGCCGATGCTGCGCAGGGCGTTGGCGGGTATGGGCGTGCGCTGTTCGTCGGACCAGGTGTTGTTGCTTTCGCTGCCGCTGGCGGCACTGAGCAGACCGATGTCGACGCCGTTGAGGATGCCGGTGCTGGGGTAACTCTGCTCCCTGCTGTCGAAGCCCTGGCCTTCGTAGCAGAGCCAACCGCGGATGGCGGTGGCCAGCAGCTCGGGGCCGATGACCAGGTCGGTTTTCGGCGCTTCCTGTGCGTAGCGTTCAGGTAGCGGATCGAGCTCATAGCTGACGACCTGCCGGCTGGATTCGATGCGCAGGTCGGCCCAGCAGGCCCAGTCGCCGCTGGAGTCGTCATTGGGGCCGACGTCGCTGATGAGCACCAGGGTGATTTTCTGGCCAGCGTAGGCCGTGAGGTCGGCGCTGAGGAGTTCCCAACGGTGCTCGGCGACCGTGTGTTCGGCTAGGAGGCGCTCTTCGCCGGCGGCATTCCGCACGGCGACTTGGAAGAGAATGCCGTCGCCGAGATGGCTGCCATCGCGTTTGCCGACCAGGGCGCGGAAGAACCACGCGTCGTCCGTGCGGGGCAGTTCCAGGTCATAATTGGCGCCGACGGCGCCGACCTGGCCTTTCCACGGCGGGTGCATGAAGATGCCATTGTGGCTGACATCGCCGCAGGACATGACTTTTTGGCGTTCGACGCGGGCGCCGCTGCCGCCGAGATCGGCCGTTTCGGGCGCCTGGCGGGCGCGCAGAGTGCTGCGCCAGTTCTCGAGGAGATCGACGGCGAGACGTTCGGGGGCGAAGGTGCTGATCAGACCGCTCTGCCAGCGCTGGCTGGACTGATCGTCGCTGATGGTGGCGCTGATGAGGCGCATGCCGGGCGTGCCGTCCGGTGGCAGGGCGAAGGCGACCTTGGCCCATTCGCCGGGTTTGCCCGGCACGCGCTGTTGCTGGGTGCCGAATTGGCAGAGCAGGTCGGCGGGGCGTTGTTTGGTTGGCAGCAGGCGCAGCGTGAGGGTGGTGTCGGTGATGGTGCCCTCGCAGCGGGTCAGCTCTTGGACGCTGAAGTCGATCCAGGCACCGCCGATGTCGAACCACAGACGCTGGCCGGCCTGGGCGTCTTTGGGGATGAGACGGTCGTGGGCCTTGCCGTCGGGGCTGAAGACGGTGACGGTTTCGCCGGGGACGACCACGTCGCGGTCACAGCGTAGTTCCGGCGCGGCTTCGGCCTTGCCTTCACGGAGGCGGTAACTGAAGGCACCAGCGACGGGTATGACGTAGGTCAGGCCGCGTGCGCGGCGGAGCGTGGCTGAGCCGAGGCTCTTGCCAGCGAAATCCAGCGCTTCAGCGCTGACGGCGCTGACCGCGAAGCCGCAGTCGGCCTGTTGGAAGAGGATGACTTCCCAGTGGTTGACGTCGTCGCGGCGGCAGATGCCGGCGCCCATGCCGGCGGCCTTGGGGAAGCGTTGGAAGGCCTGGTCACGGCCATCGACGTAGAGATAGGCGGGACTGTCGGCGTAGTCGGCGCGGAGGCCGTTCTGGTTGGCGCTGCTGACATTGACGAGGCCGTCGTCAGTCCAGCCGGCGAAGCCGTTGGGTGGGAGGACGATGGTTTTGCCGGCAACCGTGACGTTCAGATCGTCCTGGCGATGGCCGTTGACCACGACGTGCGTGCCGTCCTGGTAGTCGACGATGAGTTGCGAGCGTTCGTAGGCGCGGTTGGCGATGGCCTGGCTGCTATTCCATAGGCGGCCGTCGCCGTCGGCGTAACGGATGGCGGCGATGTTCGCCTGGGTGTAGCGGCTATGGAGTTGTTGCAGCAGGAAGTAGCCGCGCAGGGTGCGGCGCATGCCGCCGGTGCTGACCAGGAAGGACGGGTGGCCGAAGGCGACGGTGGCGGCGAGGAAGCGATCGACGCTGGCGTCCAGCTCGGCGCTAGTGCCGCCTAACGGGACATTCCGGCCGTAGAACATCTCCATGTTACCCATGCCGAAATTGCATTCGAGGGGGTGCATTTTGAGCAGATCGAAGTCGACGAGCCAGGGCCGTTCGGGCAGGTAGTAGTTGCGGTCCTGGGCGTAATTACCATCGGTGAGGCCGCTGTAGAAACAGTGGTGCGGTCCTTCGGAATAAACTGGGCCTTCCCAGGTGGCTTTCTGGATGAGCATGATTTCCCCGAAGGCGTAGAATGTCGCCGCGAAGGTGCCAGCGCCGGGGACGCGGTGGTCGTAATCGGTGCGGCCCCAGGGCGTGACGGAGGTGTGCACGTCGCAGTAGGCCGTGCTGAAGCGGTACTTCTGCTGATTGATGGGGCTGAGTTCGGCGCAATATTCGACGGCATATTGTGGCTTTGGCGCGTAGCAGCGAGCCCAGGCGCTCTGGAGTTGATTGTCGGCCGTGCGGCTGATCAGGTCAACGCGCCAGTACTCGTTGACGGGCGCGAAGTCGGTGAAGTTGTTGTAGGGCCCGTAGACGAAGCCGAGGGTGTCCTGCATGTAGCGCGAGTAGTCGGCCATACCGGCGTCGCCGCCTTTGCCGGGTGCGGCTTTGGTGCGGAAAGTGAAGCTTTCGCCGCCATCGCGCCAGCAGGTTTCGTGGTCGGTGACGAGGACCTGGCGCATGCCGTGCCGCCAGATGTTGTGCCAGTATTTCTTGTCGTTATCACGGTTGCCGGCGCCATGGGCGCGCCATGCGTGGGTGCCAGTGATGTGCTTGTGGGGCGATGGCGGGTTGGGGATGTTGGGCAGGTGCTCGGCGAATTCCGGCCCGACCGTGATGAAGAAGCGCTCGAAACAGTCGTTGCGCTGGCCGTCGGTGCGGGGGACGTACAGCACGCCACCATTGGCGGCGGCGGTGGTGCCGTTGGCGGTGGCTTTACTGGCGCCCCAGGGGCGGCTGCCGTTGGAGCGGTACCAGTCGAGGTGGGCGGAGAAGAACAGCGTGTCGTCGCCGCTGGTGAACACCAGCACTGCAGGGCGGCCGTTGGCATAGTCGTAGTAGGGTATCTCAATGGCGCGCGAGGCGTTGAGGCCTTCGCTGACGCCAAAGCTCACCGCGCCGACTTTTCCGCCGGGGGCGATGGTGTCGATGACGAGCGTCTTGCCCATGATGCGCAGGTCGTAGCGGACGTCGATGCTGTCCTGGCCGCGACGCAGACGCCACTGGCTGACGACGGCGTCGCCCTCAATGGTGCAGCTGATGACCTCGCCGCCCTCGGGCGGCGCCCAGTACGGCGTGACAGCGTCGGGAAACTGCGCGCCGACGCCGCTGAGGATGCTGATGGGCGCGTTGTTCTGCCATTGCGCCGTGAGGACCTGCGGGCTCCCGGAGTAGGGCGTGTAACGGTAGGCGAGGAGGCCATCGGGCCCTTGGTAGCGCAGGACGAAGCTGCGGTCGCTTTCCGCGCTGACGCTGTTTTTTGCGCCGGGTTTGGCGCTGTCGGGCAGGATGGTTTCTTCGCGGGTGGGGAAGGGCAGGGTGCCGGGGCCGGTGTTGGCGGCGTGGGACTGTCCGGGAAAGGGCCGCAGATTGCGCTTCGGGCGGGGCTTGAAGGTCAGCGGCGGCTGCTCGTCAGTGAAAAAGCTCAGACTGTCGAAGAAAAGTGTGCGGTCCTGGCGGTTGCGGCCGTTGGTGATCTGGAAGCCGGCGAAGCGCGTGCCGGGCTGATTGAGAAGTTGTTGCTGGGTCGTGTCAAGCCGCCGTATGGGCAGGAACCACTCGCGCCAGTTGACGCGCGTGAGGTTCATTGCGTGCTCCGTGCCGTCGGGAAGCGCAAAAAGGAGCGCGATGGCGACCTGCGGGGTGTCGCCTTCGGTTACCCATGCCCAGTTGTTGCCGTAGATCCAGCAGCCGACCATGTCGAAGGCCTCCGGCAGCGCCAACGGTGCCGGCGGCCGCAGCGTGACCACGGGCATGGCGCCATCGCGGCGGTAGGTCAGTTTGCCCACGTAGTCGCCCCAGATCTGCTGTTCGCGGCTGCGGCTGAAGGACGCGATGGCATCGCTGGTCTCGACGACCCAGGGCTCGTCGCGCTCAAAATCGACAATCGCGGGGTGCGCGTCCGCCATGCGGCCGGCCCAGTCCAGTTCGTAGGGGCGTTTTCCGACGCTGTCGGCGGCGTGGAGGACGGCGCCGGCGAGAATCATCATGCTCAGGCTGAGTGCTTTCATGGGGTGTCCTGGGGTTGGGAGGATGGAAGGGCTGGATGGAAATGGCCAAAGATGATGTGCAGTGTGCTGGGGGCTCGCAACAATATGGCCCTGGCGAGACTGGATGCAACGGCCCGGCGCTGTTATCCGCGAGGGATGCCTGGCAGGAAGAAAAACGTGAGCGGTCAGCAGCGGCTTCCAGCCGCTGTGCGCACGGTTCGTGCGGCGGGGGAAACGGGCCGGGTACGGTCGGCGTGGATGACGAGGACGGTGTAAAGAGCCGTCTTGTCGGAGTGGGCGAGACGCCCACTCCACGGCCGCGAGACGTGATCGGTCAGTCACCACCCCGGTGTTTTCCCCGCCGGGGTGGTTACTGGCCGATTACGAGAAAAACGGGCATTTTTCCGCGCAACGGCCGATGCGGCGGTGTCGGGTGCTATATTAAGCCTTTTCCATGGGTGCGGGGCCCGTATCATTGCATGCGGTTATTCCTTCTTATTCATCACGTTATTGAGGGCGTTTCATGGCAGGCATTTTGCGCAGTATACTGGAGGCAATCGGGCACACGCCCCTGGTGGAGTTGCAACGGCTGACTGGTCCGGAGGACGCGCGGGTGCTGGTGAAGGTCGAGGGCTTGAATGTCGGCGGCAGCATCAAGACGCGTACGGCGTTGAATATGATCGAGGTCGCCGAGGCGCAGGGACTGATCGGGCCGGGCTCGGTCATTATTGAGCCGACCAGTGGCAACCAAGGCATCGGCCTGGCGCTGGTCTGCTGTTTGAAGCGCTACCGCTGCATTATCGTCATGCCGGACTCGGTGAGCATAGAACGCCTGAGCCTAATGAAGCTCTATGGCGCTGAGATCGAGATCATACCCGATCACGACAACATCGGCGAGTGCATGGAGCGCTGCATGGCGCGGGCGTTGGCGCTGCGTGACAGCATTTCTGGCGGCTACGTGCCGCAGCAATTCGAGAATCCGAGTAATCCGGCGGTGCATCGCGACAAGACGGCGGTGGAAATCCTCGAACAGCTCGGCGAGGTGCAGGTGGACGCCTTTTGCAGTGGCTTCGGCACGGGCGGGACGCTCAGCGGCATTGGCGGGACGCTGCGCGGGCGCTTTCCGGCCATGCAGGTTGTCGTGGTCGAGCCGGAGAACGCCGCGATACTGGCCGGTGGCGCCATCGGCTCGCATTTGCAGATGGGCATTGGCGATGGTATTATTCCAGCCAATCTGAATACTGGCCTAATCAACGAGATGATGATTGTCAGCGACGACGAAGCGCTGGACATTGCGCGGCAGCTGGCTCTGCAGGAAGGGCTGCCGGCGGGTATTTCCAGCGGCAGCAATGTCGCCGGGGCTCTGCGTCTGGCGCGGCGCCTCGGCTCGGGCAAAACAGTACTGACGGTCCTGCCGGATTCGTACGACCGCTACTATTCGACGCCGCTGTTTACCGGCCTCTGAGGCCGCGCAGCGGCAGCTCTACCCGCCAGCGGTGTCGGCGCCGGCGATAGATGTGGACAAAGATGACGCATGAAAGGAACCTGAGATGTTCAACAAACTGCAACTCACCGTGGTGGCCGTGGTCCTGAGCCTGGTCGTGTCAGCCCAGACCGAACAACGCACGGAGGTGGTCAAGACGGTGACGGACAACCCGACGGCGGGCATCGTCAGCTACGAAGGCAACCCGGCAATGGGTGCCAAGCTGAAGGAAATGCTGGTTCGCAGCGGCTGGGTGCGCGTGCTGCCTGACGCTCAGGCCAACCAGGCGATGATCAAGATTCGCGCCAAGAGCTATGACGTCGGCGGCATTCTTTTGCAGACGCAGGTCGATACCAGCGAGCAGTCCTTCGCCACCAGCCAGCGCGGCGAACAGTCGTCGCAGGTGGTTTTTGAGACGGTGGACGAGATCTTGCGCAAGCTCTTCAACGTGTCGTCCTTCTGCACGCGCAAGATTGCCTTTGTGATGCCTGGGCGCAACAATCTCAAGGAGATCTACAGCTGCTACCTGGACGGCTCCGGGCAGGAACGCATCACTCACAACAATGCCATCAGCACCGAGCCGTCGTGGGGCCACAGCCGCGGCATGGTCTACACGCTGGCCAAGGACAACGCGTTGAGCGTGGTTCTGGTGGACCTCAATCGCCAGCGGCAGCGGGTCATCTCCCGGGCTCGCGGCCTCAATGCCAGCGCGTCGCTGTCGCGGGATGGTCGCAAGGTGGCGCTGTCCATGAGTCGCGACAACAGCGTCGATCTCTATGTGCTGGATCTGGCCAACAACGAGCAGCAGCGCCTCACCAGAGACAGCCATGTGGAGTCGTCGCCGGTGTGGTCGCCGGACGGCAGCCAGCTTTGCTACGTGTCTGATCGCCTGGGCATGCCGCAGTTGTACACGATTGACGCCAAGGGCGGCACCCCCAAGCGGCTGCGTCTGGGCGGCGCCGAAGCGGTGTCGCCGGACTGGTCGGCGGTGAGCAACCGCATCTGCTACGCGACCCGGCAGGGCGGCCAGTACGTCATCAGCGTCCTTGACATGAAGGATGCCAACGCGCGACCCGAAGTCGTGACCCTGGCAGCCGGCGACTGGGAAGCGCCCTCGTGGGGCCCTGACGGCCGCCACCTGGTCTGCACCCGCCGCAGTGGCCGCAGTCGCGATCTTTACGTGGTCGATACCTGGCTGAAGACCTTCACCGCCATCTCCGAAGGCGCCAATGTGTCTCTCCCAGCCTGGACGCCGGGATTCTGAGGCAGCGCACCACCGCCGCCGAGCATTTCACTCATTGTCCTAACCCAGCGGGGCGGCCAACCGGTCGCCCCGCAGGGTTATGCTGCGCCGGCGAGCCGGCATTGGCACCGCGAGTAATGCAACTACCGGCATGGCAGGCACTGCAACCGGCTTGCGGGCTCGGGGTGACCGCGCTTGGCGCGGCGAGTACCGTGCCAGGCCACTGCAGCGCCTTTACGGCGTGCCTGTTGGCAGCGCCGGTGGCACCAATTCGGCAAGATCAAAGAAGCATCGGGTGAGCCTCGCGGGCAATCTTGGCCGGAGTTGTCGGCAGTTCCGGATGAAAACCGGTGAATACATGCCGTAACCTGTTTTCTGGCAGTTCATTGTGCGGTATGGTGAAATGTTGCTGCTTCAGCATAGGCTTTCATGGGTACTGCATGAAACACGCAGATATGATATAAGAACAATTATTTTTAGAATGATAAAGCTGCAATAAATCCGTGCGATTAACAATATTATTCACTTTTTTGCGTTATAGTGTGCGACTAGTGTCGTGACATTGATACCGGCATGATGTCATTGACCCATTTTTCCCGAGGTGATACTAGTGAGCACCGCAGTGGAGATTTTCATGGCCAAGCGCGAAACCTATAATTTGTCTGAAATCGGTGCCCGTTTGAAGTTGATTCGTGCTCGTCAGCGGCTGACGCAGGCGAAGATGGCCCAGGAGTTGGGCATCAGTCTCAGCCATTATTCCAAGCTTGAAGTTGGCATTGGCGGCATGAGCCACGGCTTGATTTTTGCGTTGTGTCGGCAGTTTGGCATCAGCGAAGCGTGGTTGGTCTATGGGGAGGGCGAAGCGCCGGATTTCTCGTTGGTGACCAACGGCGCCGAGGCCTCGGCGGTGGAACGCAATGACAACAATGGCAAGAAGCTGTTGGCTGAGGACAATTCGCTGATCGAGTCGATTGTCATCATGCTGGAGAACAGCGAGATGCGTGAACTGGCGGGGCAGATTGCGCAGGCGATGGACATTCCGACGACACGCGCGCTGGCCATGCTGGTTCGCGAAAAGCTTCGCAATCCCGAGAAGGAATTGAGCAAGAACGACTGACGACACTGTCGTCCGGCTATGTCTGTGCGGCCGCCGTTGTCCTGTTGGGGCGATGGCGGCCGCGCTGCGTTTCGGGTGCCGGCGGAGTCGCTTTGGCGGTGCCATCAAGTTGTTTCGTAGGCGGCGCTGTGGACGCGGTTGCGCCAGGTAAAATAGCCGAGGTCTTTGCAGTGGCGATGTGGGTGGACGGCGTTGGTCAGGAGGATGACCGCGAGGTCTTGAGGCGGGTCAATCCAGAACGACGTGCCAGTGAAGCCGGTATGGCCAAAGGCCTGGGAGCTGACATGCGTGCCACCGGAGCAGGGGCTGCCGGGGCTGTCCCAGCCGAGGCAGCGGGTACTGTCGGGAATGAGCAGTGCTGGCTGCGTGAAGGTGCGGACGGTAGCGGGCTGGTAGAGTGAGGTGCCGTCATTGAGCATCATGCGGGCGAAGCGTTCGAGGTCGGCAACGGCGGCGAAGAGCCCGGCATGGCCGGCGACGCCGCCGTACCAGCGGGCGTTTTCATCGTGAACGACGCCTTGCCAGGCATCGCCGGCGGCGGTATCGGCGAGGGCAATAAGCTCGGTTGGCACGCAGTGACTGCGGCGGTCCGCAGGCGGGTTGAAGCAGGCGCTGGTCATGCCCAGTGGTGCGAAGATCATATCGTGGGCGGCCGTCGACAGGTCCTTGCCGCTGATGGCGCTGAGGGCTTCGGCGAGCAGCATCGGCCCCAAATCGGAATAGAGGGCGACGCTGCCCGGCGCGGCAACCATGGGCACGGCCAGCAGCAGCGCACGCCGTGCGGCGGGGGCACTGATCGGCGCGTGGCGGCTGTGGAAGGGATAGCCCGCCGGCAAACCGCCGCAATGCGCCAGGAGCTGGCGGATGGTCAGCGTCGCGCGCCAGGCACGCTGTTCGGGCATGGCGGCGGCGAATTCCGGCAGGTAGCGCGCCAGCGGCGCCTCGAGGTCGAGGCGGCCGTCTTCGACCAGGCGCATGGCCACGGCAGTCGTCGCCACGACCTTGGTCAGCGAGGCGAGATCAAAGAGGTCCTGCTCCTGCAATGCTGGTCCCTGATCATAGCGATGGCGCCCCGCGCGGTAGCGCCTGGAGGCGCCACCGCGGCTGAGCACGGACAAAATCGCGCAGGGCACGATGCGGGACGCGACCGCGTCATCAAGCAGGCGTTGGAGGTGACTGGCAGGCATGGCGGGGGGGGAGGCTTTGGTGAATTGAGGGGGGGAACTTGTGTAGCGGACGGAGCGGATGGAGCTACGGTCGTTGGTTACCGCTGAGCGTGGTGGGGTGTTTGGAGTTTTGTGGGGGTGGCGCCCTCCAGGCGTTGGTCTTTTTTCTTCTTTCTGCCCTGGGTTGCGGCGCCCTCCGGGCGCCTCAACCAGAGTTATGCATGGTGCGGCCCTCCGGGCCGAATCTGGTGGATCGGACGATTTTTTTCTTGTTATCGCGGACGGATCAGACGGATCGGACGATTTTTTTCTTGTTATCGCGGACGGATCAGACGGATCGGACGATTTTTTTCTTGTTATCGCGGACGGATCGGACGGATCGGACGATTTTTTTCTTGTTATCGCGGACGGATCAGACGGATCGGACGATTTTTTCTTGTTATCGCGGACGGATCAGACCGATCGGACGGATCGGACGGATCGGACGGATCTGATTACTGATCGGTCTGATCGGTCTGATCGGTCTGATCAAAGCAGGTTGGTGAGTGCTTGTACGGTTTTTAGCACGCGGTGGTATTCGTCTGCGGAGCTGAGGTGTTCGATGATGAATGGCATGTCCTGGTCGCAGGCGTGGGCGAGTTCGGCGTAGTGTCGGAGGTCGAGGGCGCCATCGCCGGCGGCGACTTCCTTGAGGTTGAAGGTGAGGTGGCGTTCGAGGCGGACGTCCTTCACGTGGCAGCTGCGGATGTGTGGTCCGAGGACGCGGAAGCATTCGTCGAGAAAATCGCGATTGAAGAAATAGCGTTGTGGGCAGTTGATCATGTTGACTACGTCAAGGTGCACGGCGAAGGCTTGGCGGTCGACGGCCTGCATGAGGTCGCTGTACTCGGCGGGGCTGCTGGGGATCATCCACGGCATAGGCTCCAGGGCGTAGCAACTGCGGGTGGGTTGCACGGCGTCAATGATGACCCGGGTGGTTTCGACCACGCGCTGGAGGGCTTCCGGCCCGTAGTTTTCGACATAGCCGCCGTCCCAGATCTCGCCGGTGGTGCCGGCGATGTTCACGCAGCAGCGGGCGCCGACGTGTTCGGCGAGGGCCAGTTGGTCCTGGCAGTAGCGCAGGTTTTTGGCGCGCTCGGCGGGATCGGCGTGGAGCGGGTTGCACCAGGCGCCGACTTCGGCGATGAGCAGGTCGTGGTCTTTGGCGGCGGCGACATAGGCGTCGATCTTGGCATCGCTTTCGCGGTGGTTGCAGGGAAAGACCGCCGCGCGGCAGCCGAGAGCGCTGAGGGCGGCGGCCCATTCGGCGGGGCTGTCATGACGGGGGACGTGGGATATGCCAATGCGCATGAGGCCTCCTAATGTGTATATGCGGTGGCGGGACGGCTTTTGGCGGAAAGCTCCCCGGGGCAGCCGGCGCCGATGCCTACGAATACCAGTTGTGGCCAGCCTGCTGGGGGAGTTTAGCGGCGCTTGCGGGGCCATTGGAGCCCGGCTGATAGTTCGGGTAGCCTTCCGGCGGGGCGTTCTTTTCGTCGGCCAGTGCCGGGGCGATGAATTCCCACGCGGTTTCGATGCTGTCGGAGCGCCAGAACAGCCCGGGTTTGCCGAGCATGGCATCGAGCACGACACGGGCGTAGCTCTCGTGGGTGATCTGGCCGACCTCGTCGTAGTTGAAGTGCAGCCGTGCGGTGTCAATGCCCTCGTTGGCGATGCCGGGTTTTTGGACATTGAAACTGAGGTGGATGCCTTCCTGTGGTTGCAGACGCAGGCGGAGGACATTTCGTTGCACGCTGGCGCAGCTGTTGGGGTCGTCAAGCACGCAGAGGGGAATCGTGCGGAAGACGATAACGACTTCGGTGAGCTTATCGGTCAGGGCCTTGCCGCTGCGCAGGTAGAAGGGCACGCCGAACCAGCGCCAGTTATCCACGTGGACACGCAGAGCGGCGTAGGTGGGGGTGGTAGAATCGGGGTTGACGCCATCGGCCTGGCGGTAGCCGTCGTACTGGCCGAGGACCCAATCGCCTGGGAAGAGCGGCCGCAGAGAGCGGAAGACCTCGTTCTTTTTGTCGCGGATGGACTCAGCGTCGGCGGCGATGGGCGGTTCCATGGCGATAAGGGCGAGGACCTGCAGCACGTGGTTCTGGATCATGTCTCGCAGCACGCCGGACTGGTCGTAGTACTCGCCGCGCTCTTCGATACCGAGTTTCTCATGCACGGTGATCTGGACGTTTTCGATGTAATTGCGGTTCCAGAGGGGCTCGAACATCGCGTTGCAGAAGCGGAAGACGACGAGATTGCGGACGGTGTCCTTGGCCAGATAGTGGTCGATGCGGTAGATCTCCTCCTCCTCGAAGGTGTCCATGAGCAGTTTACGCATGGCGACGGCGCTGTCGAGGTCGGTACCGAAAGGTTTTTCGACGAGAATGGCGTGATTGCCGACCATGCGACCCTGGGGGGCAAAGCGGCTTTTTCCCAGCGCGTGGACGATGGCTTCGGACACCGTTGCCGGCACCGCGAGGTGGAAGAGGACCTTGCCCTGGCTTTCGAAGCAGTCGTCGCAGTTGTAAAGCAGGTCGTAGAGTCGGTTGCAGTCGGCCACGGAGCTGTAGTCAGCGGGCATGTATACGAGGCGCTTGCTGAAGGCCGCGCGCTGCGCGTCGTCGCCCAGGTCGGCGATGGCCTCGGCGGCTTGCCGCTGCCAGGTGGCGCTGTCCATGGCCGTGCGCGCCACGCCGATGACGCGGAAGGCCTTCGGCAATTTGCCGGCGCAATCGAGGTTGAAGAGCGCCGGCAGGAGCTTGCGGCGGGTGAGATCGCCCGAGGCGCCGAAGATTACCAGGGCGTAGCTGCTGATAGTCGACATACGTTGTCCTCCTCGGGCAGAAGGCCGCGGTGACCGAGCCGTGGCCGGTGGGTGTGTGCGGTTAAGCGAGGGTGATCCAGGTTTCCAGACGGCCCGTTTGCGGTGGCGCTTCCCAGGTGAAGACCATGGCCTGCAGGGCGTCCCCCCAGACGCCGGCGAGTTTGCCGGCCGGAAGCATGGGCAGCGACTCGGTAGTCATGGGCAGTGCGGGAGACATGGTTAGAGCGCCATCGGCGGCGGCGCCGGCATTGGGCAGGGCCTGCGTGCGCAGACGGAATTTGCCCGGCGCGTCTTCGCTGATGAGCGACGGCGTTAACAGGCGCAGCGTGATGGTTTTGACCGGCTCGCGCAGCGCAAAGTCGTCCACGACGCGGACGCCGCGGCCGCGGACGAGGGTGATGCTGCGGTGCCAGGACGCGATCTTGGCTTCGGGTGGGTAGGCACTGGCGATGTCCAGGCTGAGCGAGGACTCTTGGACGTTGTCAGTAGCCTGCACGGCGCTGGCGCGAAAGCGCCCCCCGGGCTGCTGTTGCACGTCGTCAATGACGGGCAGCAGCGAGTGATAGGCCGATTGCATGGCCCACAGGTCGTAGCGTTGGCCGGAGAAAGTCTTTTTGCTGTAGGTATCGACACCGGCATCAACGCAGAGCGGGCGGCCCTTGGCATAGACGATGAAGGAGCCGACATCGTTGTGGTTGTGGCTTTCGGCGTTGTGGCCGCCTTTGGCGGCGAGGAAGAGCCCGTCGCTGCGGCCGGCCTGGTCGCGGGCGGTGAGGACTTCAATAACGTCCAGCCAGGCGTAACGCAGATAGGGCGCCTGGATGGCTGTCGTGGCGGCCTGGTAGGGCTCATTGAAGGTGAAGAGGCCGCTGAGGACGCGCAAGCTGCTCGGGATGCGTGCTGCGGCATCGATCGGCCGCTGGCTGGCCCAGAGGCCCATCTGCCGCAGGTCTGGGCTGTCGACGCGCTGGCCGAAGGCGTAGAGGAGGGTCGGGCTGGCGCCAACGCGGGCGGCGGCGTCGGCGAAATTGACCATCCAGTCGTCGGCAATGTGGATTTTGACGAAGTACTCGCCGAGTTTTTTGATCAACGGCTGGTCGTAGACATTGATGGCGCCGTTGCTGGCCAGGAAGAGCAGTTCGAGGCAGTCGAAGACGGAGGCGCCAGCGCGGCCCCAGTAGCCGGGGCCCTCGTCGCAGCCGCCGTCGCTGGGATGTTTGTCGAGGAAGCGGTCAAGGGCGGTGATGGCCTTGTGGATCATGGTGGCGCGGAGATGCTGGTCGTCTTCCACGAGCAGGAGGCAGTTGAGCCAGTTGGAGACGATCCACGGTGTCCAGTTGTTGAGGGCGCCACCGGCGTAGCCCATCCACCAGAAATCCGTGCGCTGCTGGCAGGGCCGGTGGATGCGGCGGCGAATTTCGTCCTGAATGCGGCGGACGATGACGGGCGAGACCTTGTCCAGCGCGTCGCGGTGGAGGTAGGCGATCCAGGCCAGCTGGGCGGCGGTTTCGGCGGCGAAGAGATCGACGATGGGCTCGTCGATATCGGGTAGCGGATAGCCGTGGATATTGTTGTTGTGGGCGGGCAGTCCCCAGAAGCTTTCTTCGCAGAGTGCCCAGACGCCATTGATGATGTCGTCGAGGTATTGACCTTGGCCGTCAATGGCTTCAGCGATAGTGAGAGTGAAGAGGGTGGTGCGGCGTTGGAAATAGACGGCTTCGTATTCGGAGCGGTTGCCCTTGCGGGCGTAGCCCATGAAGAGCGTCGCGGGCAGCTCGGGCCAGGCGTAGCCGTGTTTCTGCGCGGCTTCGGCGAGGTAGGCTTCGCGCACGGCCGTCGGCACGGCTGACCATGCCTGGCGGTCGGCGGCGACGGGGAAGGGCCGCCATTGGTTGCTGGGTATCAGGGTGCTTCTGAGTTTTTCCAGTGAGTACTGCTGACGTAACATCGGTGGTCCTTGGCCTGAAAGGGTTGGCTGTTTGCCTAGAAATCCATTTTCCAGGCGAGGGTGAGGTTTCTGCCGGGTTCATTATATGCCAATGCGCTGTTATTACCACGCACGCTGGAAAGATAATTGACGTACTCAGCATTAGCCAGGTTGGTAGCGGCAAGAAGTAGCGCGTGGGACGTATTTCCCAGCATGAAGCGGTAGCCGACGCGGGCATTGAGGGTGAGCCAGGCGTCGCACTCGTCGTAGCCGGGGGCATTGTGGTCCTGTTTGGCGGCGCCTTCGACCTCGCATTCGGCCCACCAGCCCCGGTTGTGTTCGTAGCGCAGGCCGGCGAGACCATTGAGGGGCGGGTTGTCCCTGAGGTAGGTGTCGGTGGACTGATTGTCGCCTTCCATCCAGGCCATGCAGCCATAGGTGGTCCAGCCGGGCGCGAAGCGCCATTGGGCGTTGAGTTCCAGGCCTTTGAGCAGCGCCTCGTCCACATTGGCCATCAGCTGGTCGCTGGTGTTGTTGGGGTGTGGTGCGGCGACCACGAGATTGTCCACGCGGTTGACCCAGGCGCTAAAGCTGGCGCTGACGGCGTCGCCGTGGTAGTGGACGCCGTATTCCAGGAAGAGCGAGTCTTCGGGATCCAGGTTGGGATTGCCGTAGAGGGCGCTAGTGCCGCTGAGAGCGATGTACTTGAAACGGTCCATGATGTCTGGCACGCGGTAGGCGCGTGAGCCCAGCAGGGTCATGCTCCAGGCGGGATTGAGGCGCCAGGTCAGCCCGAGGTGCGCGGACCAGCTCCAGTCGTCCATATCCGACGAGTCACGCAGGAGGGCGTTGGCTGGGGCGGGGCCGTAGAGTTTGTCGCTGTCGGCCATGACGCGGTCGACGCGGGCGCCGACGTTGATGCTGAACTGGTCATTGAGGCGCCAGTCGTCTTCGGCGAAGAGGCCGATGACGAGCTGGCTGCTGTCGGCCATGGGCGTGTCGTCGACGAAGCGGAAGCTGCCATTGGGCAATTCGAGTTGGCGGCGGCGGTAGCCGTTGTATTCCCAGCGCCAGGCGTCAATGCCGGTGGCGATGCTATGGTCGGCGATGGTGAGCAGGTTATTCCAATGGAGGCCGTAGGTCGTGTGTTCCGCGCCAGGCCAGAGCTGGTAGGGGCGCGGCCAAGCGGCGGTCGGCGCATAGGTGAAGCGGTCGATGCTCACATCGCGCTCAATTTTCTGGTAGTACACGAGCAGCGACGATTCTTCCCAGATGTCGCTTTGCGGCGTGAAGCTGTGTTTGAGGCTGATATTTTCCATGACGGTGCGTGGCAGGACGACGCGGGTGGCATTGCCGGGGAGGCCTTCGCTGCCGGGCACGCCGATGCAGTCGGCGTAATAGCGGCTGAGGCTGATTTCGGTGACATTGGCGCTGTCCCATTTGAGGCCGGCCTTGAGGCTGCCCTGTTCGTCTTCGGCGTAGCTGTGGGGCACTTCGTCGTGGGCGCCGTCGTCATAGCTGTTGTAGTCGCGGTAGCCGCCGGCGACATGCAGCCAGAAGGACTTGTCGGAGTAGGCCAAGCGCGTGTAGCTGCTGAAGCCGTCGGGATTGCTGGACGCGCTGAGGGACAGCCCGCCGTGGATTTCCGGTTGGTCGCTGAACTGGCCCTTGCGGGTGATGACATTGACCACGCCGCCGAGAGAACCGGAGCCATAGAGTTCGCTGACCGGCCCTTTGAGGACCTCGACGCGCTCGATGTCGTCAGGCAGCATCAGTCCGAACTGGATGCCGACGTCGGTGGCGGTATTGACGCGCTGGCCGTCAATGAGGAAGACAATGCGGTTACGGGCCATGCCGCGGATGTTGATTTCGGCGCCCCAGTGGGCATCGCCGGACTTGCTGACGCCGGGAATGCGCCGAGTCAGATCGCTGATGCTGAGCGGCTGGTCGAGGAATGCCCGTTCGGCGTCGACGATGCCGATGCCGCCGGGCGTCTGTGACACCAGCGTTTCGCGGCCGCGGGCCGTGACGGTCATGGCGCCCATATCGAGAGGCTGAGACGGGCCAGTGGTTTCGGCGGAGTTTGTTTGCGCGCCGCAGATTACTGCGCTGCTGAGTAACGCGAGGGTAATTGCACGACGGAAGACATACGCGTTCATGGTGGGTGCCTTATGCTGGGGAATATGGTGTGGTTTTTTCAGTTGGGTTATTTGGTGAGCAGGAGCGACTTCGTAGTGATGCCGCTCATGCCGCCCAGTTTGCCGGTGAGGGCGCCAATGTCGTCGGTCGTGCCTTCGACAATCAGCGATATGACGTTGAGATTGTCTTCATGACGCGGCAGACCGATGCGGCCCATGATGATGCCATTGAAGGTGGATAACAACTCGTTGACTTTGGCGATGTTCTGGCGTTCTTGGACTAGGATTGCGACCACCCCGATACGTTTGCCGTCGCTACTCATACACACCTCGCGGTTTTCCCGACCTGGGCATAAAAAAAGCCCGTGACCTAAAGATAAGGCACACGGGCAGATACGGGCAGGCGTCGCCTGCCACACGACAACGCACCCTTGGGGGCAGGTCGAACCCTAGCCGCAGGCCACCGTCGCAATGAAATCAGTCATGGCGCTGGGCGCCAAAAACGGCACGTACTATAGCGTGAATGTGAAAGAGCGCCATCGCGTGGCGCGCACTGGGATGAGAAATCACGACTAGGACGTCTGGGACGTATGTGCAGAGGACGTATGGGACGGATGGGACGGATGGGACGGATGTGCAGAGGACGTATGGGACGGATGTGCAGAGGACGTATGGGACGTATGGGACGGATGGGCAGAGGACGTATGGGACGTATGGGACGTATGGGACGGATCGTCGATTAGGGAGGTTCTATACGTCCCCTCCGTCCCCTTTGTCCCATTCATAGGTCCCATACGTCCTCTACGTCCTATACGTCCCATCTACCCCATCCCTTATTTCACGAAAGCGTCTCTGATGATGCTGGTGGTGTCGGTGATGTCGAGGCGGTACGGGTCGAGTTCGAAGAGCCCGCCCATGGTATCCCAGGCGTTGGCGGCGATGGCTTCGGCTTCTTCGGGGCTGACATTGTAGTCAATGAGACTGATATCGGCCATGCCGATATCGACGATGAGGGTGGCGAGGGCGTCAACGAAGGCCTTGGGCTGTTTTTCCAGGGGGAGATTGCTGATGTCGACGCCCATGGCGGCGGCCATGGCCGGGTAGCGGTCGGGCGCCTTGTCGGACATGAAGTCGTGATAGGCGCGGGAGAGCATGATCAGGCCGGCGCCGTGGGGGATTTCCGGGTGGATGCCGCTGAGGGCGTGTTCGATGGAGTGTTCCGAGATGCAGCACGACGTCGATTCGACCATGCCGGAGAGGGTGTTGGCCCAGGCGACGGCGCTGCGCGCCTCGAGATTGCTGCCGTCCTTGACGGCGATGGGCAGGTACTTGGTGATGAGGCGGATGCTCTCCAGAGCGAAAAGATCGCTGGCCGGCTGGGCGACGTTGGCGATGTAGCCCTCGGCGGCGTGGAAGAACGCGTCCATGCCCTGGAAGGCCGTCAGTTCCGGCGGCACGCTCAGCATCAGTTCGGGATCGACGATGGACAGCGTCGGGAAGGTCGCGTCGCAGCCGTAGCCGATTTTCTCCTGAGTTTCGGTTTTGGTGATGACCGTCCACGGGTCGGCCTCGGTGCCGGTGCCGGCCGTGGTGGTGATGGCGACAATGGGCAAGGCGCCATTGACGAGTGGCTGGCCCTTGCCGCTGCCGCCGGACACGTAGTCCCAGTAGTCACCCGGGTTTTTGGCCATGACCGCGATGGATTTGGCCGAGTCGATGGAACTGCCGCCACCGAGGCCGACGACGAAATCGCAGCCGTTGGTCTTGGCCACGGCCGCGCCTTCCATGACGTGGTCTTTGACGGGGTTGGGCAGAATCTTGTCGTAGACGACAGAGCCAACGCCATTTTTCTTGAGCAAGTCGATGACGCGGTCGAGATAGCCATTGGCGCGCATGGACTTGCCGCTGCTGATGACGATCAGGGCTTTTTTGCCGGGGAGGGCGCAGGTCGCCAGTTCATTGAGTTTGCCGGCGCCGAAGAGGATGCGGGTGGGAATGAAATAGGTGAAGTTCATGGACTCTTCCTTTCTGCTGTGCTGTGCGTGGAGAAGCCGGTTGCAGCCGTGAAGGCCTCAGCGCTTGGCGAGGATTTCCGCGAGGCGGGCGTAGCCCTTGGGGTTGGGCGCGCCGTGACCGGCATCGGGAGTGGTGCTGATTTCTTTGCGGATGGACGCGGGCAGGGTGTTAAAGACCACGTACACGCTGGTGGGGACGCAGGTGGTGTCAATGAAGCCCGTGGACAGATAGCTCTCGCAGCGGATGCGGCGGGCGAAATTGACGTTGTCGAAGTACTCGGCGGTTTTGGCGACGAGGGCATTCTCGGGGGTGAGGGCGCCGTCGTTCTCGGCTGCATAGAGTCTCGGCCAGCCGGCATTGCGGCGGGGCTTGGCGAGGGTGCCGGCGTGGTCGCTGAGCGCCGGCACGCCGGAAACGCACAAGGTCACTTGCGGATCTAGGCCGGCTGCGACAATGGCCTGACCACCGCCCTGGCTGCCGCCGATGACAACGAGGTCGCGGCCATTCCATTCCGGCAGCGACTTGGCAAAGTCCAGCGCCCGCATCACCCGCAGGTACATGCCCTTGAAGTAGAATTGGTCGCGGTCATTCTTGCCGCGATGGGCGTAGCCCTTGAGTTCGTTGTCAGCCAAGGTGCTGTAGAATTCCGCGGGCTGGCCATTGTCAATGCCGTGGGCGTTGACGTCGAAGTTGATGGCGTTGTCCCGGTAGCCCTTGTTGGCACTGCGTACGCCGGCGCCGTGGTAGGACACGACCACCGGCAGGGACTTCGGCCGGGCGCCGACGGGCATCACCAGATAGCCCGACACCGGCATGCCGCCAGCGCAATCGACTTTGACGTCGAAGGCCACAAATTTGCCCTCGCGGTCCTTGCTGACTGGGCTGGGTTCAAGCCGGGGATTGAGGGGAATCGCGTCCAACGCGGCGCGCTGCTGGGCCCAGAAGGTGTCAAAATCGGCGGGGCAGTTGCCGGCGTAGGTCAGTTCCAGTGGATCGACCATGGCGCCGACGCCGGCCGAGGATTTTTCCTTGATGGCGATGCGCTTGCCCTCCTTGTCAACGGGCGTGAACATGACGTAGGCCCAACCGGGGGTATCAAGGCTGGTGCTGATGACTGTGGGTTCGGCGGCGCTGACGACTTCTCCGCTGGTGGTTTCGTGGCCGTCGCGGCGGAGGCTGTATTTGAGGGTTGTGCCGGCCTGGGGCTGGCCGTCAGCCAGGAATTGCACTGCGAACTGAATGGTCTCGCCTTTGCAGTAGATGGCCTCGGGCTTGTCGGTCGTGGCTTTGATGGTGTAGACTTGAGCCTGGAGGGACAGTGTCGCTAGGAGGGCGGTGACCACGCTGACGAGACGAAGCTGATGCATCATGATTTTTCCTTTGTTTGCTGGGTGAAACGGACCATTCCGGTGTTTGGGCGGAGCCCTTTTGAGCATAAACTGCAGGCACTAATTATCAAGAGGGATAATGAAATTTAGCATGTCTTGCCGCGCTTTGCTGAGTAGGGGGCGGTTCTGGCGGTAAAACGCGGCTGGATCTTTGCATGGCTGGTCCTGCAGGTCGCTGACGCTGCGCTTGGAGTACAGATTGTTGTCGGACATGGGGAACACCGCCTTGTGATTGTTGCTGATGAAGGCCACCAGGTCCCAGCCGGTGACCAGCAGGTACTCGCGCGAGCGGTCGCCTGCCAGTAGATTCACGCCGTTGCTGTAGGTCACTGCGGGGTTGCTGACGCCGAGCAACGGCGCGAGCATGGGCACGATGTCGCAGTGGTGGCTGAGGCCGCTGTAGATGCCCGGCGCGATGCCCGGGGCGTGGATCAGCAGGGGCACGTGGATTTGTTCCTCCACAAAGGTCGAATTGTGGCCGACATGGCCTTTTTCGAAGAATTCTTCGCCGTGGTCGCCGGTGATGATGACCATGCAGCGGTCACTCAGGCCGAGTTCGTCCAGGGCGGCGATGATCCGGCCAAACTGGCTGTCGAGGCAGCGTGCGGCATTGACATAGCGATTTTTGAGCGCGGCGGCGTCTTCCGGCCCGAGAGTGTTGTAGTTGATGCTTTCGAGGTAGGGTTCGCGGATGACGCAGTCGGGACAGAACTGGTAGGGCGAATGCGTCACTTCGAAGAAATTGAAGAGAAAGAAAGGCTGCCTGTCGTTTTCCTGTTCGTGGAGGAAGGCAATGGCCCGGTCGGTATTGCGTTGGTCGCGTTCCCAGGCTTTGCCGCGGTCGTCTTCGTGGAGGCATTCCGGGGGCAGTTCCGCGAAGATCGTCTGGGTGAATTCCGGGTAGCTGAAGCGAGCTGAGGTCTGGCAAAGGAACTGATAGCCGTCTTCCTGGAGCCAGTCGATGAGCAGGGGGCTGCGGTGCGCCTTCAGAAAGGGATACCAATAGTTGCCGTAGAGGCCGTAGAACATGGCGAAGACCCCCGGGCGCGTGCCGTAACCGCCGCTGTAGTGCCGGAGGAAGCGCTGCGAGCGCTGGGCGAAAGCCCAGGTCGCCGGCATGATGTCCGGCCGGAGCATGTCGGCTCGCAGCGACTCGCCCAGGAGCCAGATGATCGGTGGGCGTTGCCGGTCGGCGTCACGCACGATGGGCTGGCGGGGATAGTTCAGCAGGGCGGGCTGGCGGCAATCGACATCGAGGGGGGTGTAGTCGTCGCGTTCGGGTTCATGGCCGCCGATGGAACGCAGAAAGCGCCGCATGCGCAGGGTGAAGACGAGGGGCAGGGCGTCGATGGCCGTCAACGTGGTATTGTGCCGGTAGAAATCCGCCAGGCCGGTGCAGAGCAGGGATAGGCAGAGCGACAGGACGAAGAGGGTGCCGAAGAGGTACTGCAGCCAGGGCCTGAGCAGGCCGGTCAGCCGCTGGTGGACAGCCCGGCCCTGCCGGCTGAAGGTCACCAGCGCCGCATGCAGCGCCGCCAGCGCGGAAACGCCCGCGAGGATGGGCAGGATGCTGTTGTATTCAATGCCCATGGACTCGAAACCGCCGGGCGTGATCAGCAGATTCCAGACCAGGCCATTGAGGTGATAGCCGAATTTCTGCAGCATGACGCCGTCGCTGATCAGATAGAGCTGGCAGAGAAAGGCCGCCGTGCCGGCAAAGAACCAGCAGCTGCGCGTCGGCCGCGAGTCCCGCCCCCAGCGGTCGCTGCAGAGCCGCGCCTGGTAGGAAAAAAAGATTGCCGGCAGCAGGTAGATGACCGTGTATGCCAGCCAGCTGCTGGCGAGAAAAACCGCCCGGAAGGGACCGTCGCCACTGTCGTCATACCACACGAACCAGCCCGTCAAAGGCAGGGTCAGCAGGATGAGCGACAACGAATAGACTGAAAAACACAGTGCGGGGGGGTGCATAGGGAGGACGTGAGGGCTGCTGGTAGAGGGAAAAAATGTGGGGACTCAATAAAGCAGGGGGAACATGCAGGCTAGATTTCAGCTCAATCTGCGCTAGCGCTGGCGGCCTTGGCGGGTTTTGACGACGACTTTGCCGTCGCTGATCGTGAGCGCGTCAAGCTGCCGCAGCCACGGCGAGTTGTTCTCCATCAACAGCTGGCCGAGATTTCTTTCGTTGATTTTCTTCAGAAGAAAATCTGGCAGGGGCTTGTCGCCGACCATGACCTTATTGACGTTGAGGTTGATTTTGCCGTCCTGGGCGCTGGCGGCGATGGTGAAGTCGCCATTGACGTAGCGGCCCTCCAAGCCGGGCACGTCATGTAGTTGCAGGCTGGTGGAGGCCACGATCAGGTCGCCGTCAACGGCGAGCGACAGCCGCTGGCTGAGATCCTTCCATTCAGGGACGACGGCCAGCAGCTGGTTGAGTTCGGGGCCGCTGACCTCAATGGTTTCGGCGCGGCCGAGCTCGACGGCCTGGCGGGCCTTGCCGTAGATGCGGCCGAGCTTCTGGGTCTGGGTGCGATCGACGTCGGTCGCCGTGAACTGGCGAGGCTGGTCGCTGGTCCAGCTGTTGCGCAGATGGCGGAAACTCAGCCAGCTGGCCAGGATCGCCAGCAGCACCAGGGTGACGCCGACGCCGGCGACGATGGCCAGAATCCGCAGCACTTTGTTCGGTTTAGGAGGCTGTTTTTGCGTGGCCATGGGCATATCTTTCCGGCTGGTACTTGAAACGGGTGCTGAAGATGTAAAGGCAGAGGGCGCAGAGGCCGCTGATCAGCGGGCCATAAATGATGCCCACTAGGCCGAAGGTCTGTAGACCACCCAAAATGGAGAAGAACAGCGCGATGTAGCTCATGCCAGTACGGCCGCCACTCATGAACAGCGGCCGGAGAATGTTGTCGACGTTGGCGACGATGCCGCCGCAGCAGATGGCCAGGAAGATGGCGCTGCCCGTCTGGCCGGTGATCAGCAGGTAGCCGACGGCGGGGACCCATACCAGCGTGGTGCCGACGAAGGGTATCAGCGAACACACGCCCAACACGGACCCCCAGAACAAGGCCGGGATGCCGACAATCCAGAAGAGAACCATGGCGATAATCGCCTGAGTGACCGCTGTGCCCAGAATACCCACCAGCACGGCCTTGGCGACATCGCGAATGCGCGTGATGAACTCGTCCTGCTCGCTGTCACCTAGGGGCGAGATGCGTTTCAAATAGCGGATGAAGGTGCGGCCATCCCGAAACGCGTAGAACATCACAAAGAGCATGATGAAGAAATTCAGCACGATCATCCAGGTCTTGGCCAAGGCCCGGAAAATGTTGTCGAGGAGAAAACTGAGGACGCGGCGGCTGGCGTTGACGATGATTTTGCCGAGGTCGGGCTGCGTATCCTCCAGAAGCGGATCGCTGTCAGGGGCCGAGGTGCCGCTGGCTGCCGCGGTTGTGCCGGCGGTTGGCTTGGCCGGCGCGCTTTTGTCTTTGTCTGCTTTGTCGTCGCCGCTGGGTGTCGGCAGCATGGGCAGATCGAGATTGGTCTTGTCAATGACCGTGTTGATTTTATCGTGCAGGTCGTACTTGTCGATCAGTGCCTGCAGTTGTTTTTCCATCTGGCCGTCCTGAATCCAGCGCAGGCCGGCGCTCATGCTGCTTTGGCCTTGTTTGATGACATTGACGGTGAAGAAGGCCAAGGGAATGACGATACAGCAAAAGACGGTGACGACGGAGATCAGCGCGGCGAGGCGTTCTTTGCTTTTGCGCCAGGTGCGGGTCCGCGCACGCAGTTGAGCGGGCGACCATGCGCGTGCGCCTTTCTTCCGTAGGCGGCGCGTGGCGCGACTCAAGTAGTGGACGAGCCGGCTGACGCGTCCATGCAGTGGCGCCAGCATGGTCGCACCCAAGACGCCGAGGATGATCGCGTGCAGAAAGAAGCGCACCATGTAGACCATGCTGATGAACAGCACCAGCGTCAGCACCAGAAAAGCCAGCTTGGCGATGTTTGGCGCCCAGCTGTGGCTGTCGTCACTGGTGGTTGGCATGGTGGCTGGGGCGTTGTGCGCTTCGGGCATCGAGGGGACCTCGTAGTTATAACAAGAACGGGCGGGGCGGGCGGCGTGGCTCGCCTGACAATCAGTAAATGGCTAATATACCCTAATATCGTGCCAAGACACGCTCCAGCGCCGCCAGCAGCGCGTCAATGTCGCGCGCTGTCGTGGGCGGGCCGAGACTGACGCGAATGGCGCCGCGGGCGAGTGTTTCCGGCACGGCCAAGGCTTTCAGGACGTGGCTGATGTCCTTGCTTTCCGCGCTGCAGGCGCTGCCGGTGCCTACCAGTATTTGTTCCTTTTCCGCCAACAAGCGCATGATGACGGCACCCTCGTAGCCTTCAAAGGCGATCATGGTGATATGCGGTGCGGCGGTGGGCGGTGACAGCACGCGGCAACGATAGCGACCGAGTCGCTGCAGGCCGTCCATGAGTCGCCTGGACAGCACCTGGTGCTGCCGGCGCAGCTCCAGCATGGCGGTGCAGACCATCTCAGCGGCATCCGCAAAGAGTACCGCGCCAATGGTGTCCACCGTGCCCGAGCGCATGCCGCGCTGCTGGCCGCCACCGAGAATCTGCGGTGCCGGCGCGTGGTCGCGACGGACAATGAGGGCGCCGACGGCCGGTGGCCCGCCGATCTTGCGCGCCGAGAGCGCCAGCAGGTCGATGCTGGCCGCCTGCCAGGGGATGGGGCATTTGCCCAGGCTTTGCGCCGCGTCAACCAGCAGCGTGGTATTTTTGCCGAAGACCTGGTGCCGGCAAGCCGCGAGGTCCTGAATGGCGCCGGTTTCGTTGTTGACGTGGCTGAGCGCGAGCAAGGCTGGCGGGTGCTGGAGGTCGAGAATGACCTGCCCCTGCGGTGCCAGCGGCAAAATGCGCCCGGGCTGGCCGCGCGTGAGGCGCGCGTGGAAAGGCGCGAGCATGGCCGCGTGGGCGCCGGCTTCGCAGTGGATTTCCTGCTCGGGGCCGCAGGCGAAGCCCTGGATGGCTAGGTTCAGCGCTTCGGTGCCGCCGCTGGTCCAGATTACCGACGCCTCGTCGGGGCTGCTGCCGACGCAGGCCAACAGGCGCGCTTCGGCGTTGATGATCGCCCGCCGGCAGTATTCCGCATAGCAGCTGCCGCCGTGGGGATTGACGACAAATTCGCGGTGGTAGCGACGGATGCGTTCCAGCAAGTCGTCGGAAAAGGGCATACCGGCCGCGTAATCGAGATAGATGGCTGGTTTATTACTGGGCAGCATCGCGTGTCCTCCCTAGGCTGTGCGCTGTGCCACGGGCCGTGTCGCGCGCGTCGGCCGGCCGTGGTTGCGCTGACATCGTCACGCTGCGTCAACTATGGGGTCAGTAGCGTACGTAGCTCCAGGACAATGGCCGGTCGTTTTCGTAAGGCAGGTAGCCGTGAAAGCAGCGCGGGTCGTCATCAAAAAGCAAAGGCAGAAAATAGCGGTCGCCCTCCCACATGGGCAGTTCGGCCAGCTTGGCGATGGGCACCCACTGCAAAGGGCCTTCATTGCTAGCGGCGGCGACGTCACCGGTGAAGCGCTCAATCAAGAAGATGAAGGCCAGCCAGTCTTCGCCTTTCGGGCCAAAGCCCGTCCAATTCACGGTTCCGCGCAGGGTCATGGCGCTGACCGTGATGCCGGCCTCCTCGCGGATTTCGCGGGTCATGCAGCTGGCGATGTCCTCATGGGCTTCCATGTGGCCGCCGAGGCCGTTGTACTTGCCGAATTGCTCGTCGTCCTGGCGGGACACGCGGTAGGTCATAAGCACCCGTTGGCGGTCTGGAGACAAGACGTAGCCAAGGGTGCTCATGATGGGGCGATAACACGCTGACATGTATTCACTATTTCCTGATTCATGCCGGCCAGGAGGCTGCTGGCTGGAGGGAGGCCGGCAAGCCGGCCGGCCGGCTTGGTAAAAACTACTGGCGCTATTTACAACTGTGTGGCGCCGCGATCCCGCAGGGAAATCACGATCTTGCGGACATCCTGGGCGCGGTTCTTGGGCATGACCAGCACGGCGTCGTCGCCGACAACCACGACCATGTCCTTCAAGCCGACGGCGCCGACGGCGATTTTCTTCTGGCCGCAGGCATTGTAGACGATACTGTCATTGCAGTCAATGACCACCGGGTCGCCAACGCGCACATTGCCGTTATTGTCGCGCGGGAAGGTGCGGTCCAGGGCATCCCAGGCGCCGACGTCATCCCAAATGAAATTGCCGGGCACGACCATGACGTTGTGGGCTTTTTCCATCAGCGCATAGTCGATGGAGATATTGGGCAGCGCGTCAAAGATGCGGGCGGCGCGGTCGGGATCGTTGGCCATGAGAGCGTCGGTGAGGTCTTCCAGGGTCTCGGCCATGACGGGGTTGGCGTGGCCGAATTCGTTCTGGAAAGTTGACAGACGCCAGAAGAACATGCCGCTGTTCCAGTAGAAACGGCCGGACGCGATGTACTTGGCGGCTTCGTCGGCCTTGGGCTTCTCTTTGAAGCTGGCGACGGAAAACAGCGGGTAGGCCTTGTCGTCACCAAGCGACTTGGCGTTGGCGGCCACTTCGATATAGCCGTAGCCCGTTTCCGGCCGGACAGGCTGGATGCCGACCGTGATCAGCGCGTCATTCTTCTCCGCGACGTCCATGGCGTTGCCGATGGTGTTGACGAAGGGCTCGGTGTCCGGTATGCGCTGGTCGGCAGTGAGCACGCCCATGGTCAGCTCTTCGGGCGACAGGTTGGTGCGCGCCAGAATCGTCGCCGTGGCGTAAATCAAACAGCCGGCGGTGTTGCGGCGGCAGGGCTCGGCAATCACGTTCTCGGCTGGTATGCCCAGTTCGGCGTCCTGAATGGCCTTCTGCAAATGCGAGCTGGTGGCGATGAAAATGTTGGCGGGCGGTACGATCGCCATGCTGCGCTCGACTGCTTCCTCAAGTAGAGACTGGCCGCTGCCGGTCAGGGTCAGCAGTTGCTTCGGTTTGGTAAACCGCGACAGCGGCCAAAAGCGTTCGCCAGTGCCGCCCGCCATGATGACAATCACTTTCATAGTTGTGTCTCCTTGTTGCTTTGCGTTGCAGTGCGATAACTAGCCGCCCAGACCCCGTGGACGACCGCTCAATGAACATAACTGTACAACGCCTTTTCACGCTTCCAAACCACCAGCGGAAAATTGCCCCGAGGTAATGCCTCACCCATTGATGCTGGATGCACGACATGCCTCTCGCTGGCGCGGTGGGACGCGGCGTGCCTCGCCAATGTGGCGCCCTCCGGGCGCAATTCTATGTTGCTGTCATACCCCGGGTTGCGGCGCCCTCCGGGCGCCTCACCCGGGGTTACGCATGGTGCGGCCCTCCGGGCCGAACTTGGCCGATCAGGCGACTTGCTTTGTCCGGTTCGGGCCGAAAACCACCATCATTCAATATTCATGTTTTTGTGCCGTAGGCGCTCCCAAGAGTCCAAGAGGTCCTCAAGCAGTCCCTGGCGTCCAAGGCGTCATTCCCCGCGGTCCAATTCGTCCCCACGGTCCAATCCATGGGATCATGCCTCATGAGTCCGTGAGTCCTCGCCCCAGTGCGCCGCGCCAATTAGTCCCCACGGTCCTAGGCGTTCCTTGGAACCGCCAGTATCAATGGGTAAGGCATTACGCCCCGAGCTCATTTTGTATTAGTGATCCGTCCGCTCCGACCGCTCCGACCGCTCCGACCGATCGCCGTTGCGGCCGTGCCGTGCCTGCCTGGTTGTTTTTGGCAACATTTGGCGCATATTGCCTGTTTAATAAGCGTGCATGCCGGCTCGCGCCCCGGGGGACGCGGCGGTCTTCAGCGGTGAACAACAAGGAGTGATGGTCATGGCGAAGTCAATGTGGTTGTGGGCCGTGATGGCGTGTGTGGGCTGTGCCGCGCTGGCGCAGGACGTGGATGCAAAACTGAAAGAGGCGGATAGGCTCAGGGCGGCGGGCAATTACCGCGAGGCCTTTGCCATCTACCAGGTGCTGCTCACCGCTCCCCAGACGCAGTTGCCGAGTGACCGCGCCGGCGCGGCTTTCGTTGCGGCGACGGAGTGCCTGCAGCGCCTGAACGAGGTCGCGGAATGGGATGCGTTCCTGGCGGATTGCGTGGCTCGGCGCCCCGGCGATTGGCAGCTGGCGCTGGCGGTGGACGAAGCCATGGAAAGCATTCCTCACTACGGCCATGTCGTCGCCGGCGAGTTTCGGCGGGGCGATCAGCGCGGCGGCAACTGGGAGCAGTTCCGCCGGGTTGAACTGTACGACCGCCGTGTGCAGTTGCGGCTCTTCCGGGTTTCCTATGAGAATTTCCTGCGGGACCTGCCGACGCTGAGCAGCGGCCACCCAGCGGAATACTGGGGGGCCTATGCCAGCGTTCTGCGAGGCTCGCAGTCGTGGCGCCTGCAAGTCCTTACCGACCTCGATGCCGAGCTTGACGTCACTTCTGCTGAAGAGGATGCCGACGATCCGCCCGGCGCGCCCGTAGACAACCAGGGCGAGCCCATTTTTTACCAGGTGCCCGTGACTTTCGCCGCCGCCAAAAATGACGGCGAGCGCTGGCGCTGGGTGCTGTCGGAGATGATCAACAAGGGCGATGAGGCTTGCCAGGACCGCGCCCGTTTAGAGTTGGCGGATTTTCTGCGCGAGAATTTCGGCGTGCAGACCCTGCAGAGTTCGCCGTGGTTCTACCGTCCCCGCGACAAGGACGAGCTCAGCGGCATCAGCGCCTTGCAGGTGTTGCGCGATGACGAGAGCATGGCCCGCCTCGCCAACGGCGTCCGCCGGATCGCTCTGCCGGATGAATTCAACTATATCAGCATGTATACCGCCCTCGCCGAGGGCGACAGCCCGCAGGCCGAGTCGGCGCTGTGGCGGCTGGTGGAGGTCTACGAGAACCGCCGGCAGTACGACAAGGCCTTGCGCTGGCTGCAGCGCGGGGTGGAGCTCTGGGGCGGCAACGAAGAATTTACCAGGCGCATGGCGGCCATCACCGGGAACTGGTGCGAATTTCGTCCGGGCAAGGCCCAGCTGGCTGGGCGGCGTGGGGAGGTGGAGCTCTGTTTTCGCAATGCCCGCGCGGTCACCCTGAGCGTGCAGCGGCTGGACCTGCCGGCGCTGGTGCGCGAATCGCAGCAATACATCGAACGAAAGCGCGACGATCGGAATCTGGACTGGCAGCGGATCAACTTACAGGCGCTGCCGGAACTCGTGCTGGCCGATGGCGGCGAGAAGTACCTGCTGGGAAAACCCGAATCCTGGGAGCAGCCCTTGCAGCCCAAGGAGCGCCATCTGGACACGGTGACGACCATCGCGCTGCCCGTGCAGGACGCCGGCGCCTACTGGGTCACTGCGACCATGCCCAACGGCAATGTCGCCCGGCAAATGCTGCTGCTCGACGACATCAAACTGGTCCGCAAAGCCACCGACAACAGCATGTCCTGGCAGCTTCTGAACGCCGCCAGCGGCCAACCCATCGCCGACGCCAAAATCGATTTCTTCGGCTGGACGACGGTCTGGGACAACGCCAACAAACGCCAGAATGTCATCACCCGGCGCCTGGCGGAATTAACCGACGCTGATGGCTTTGTGCATTTGGACGCCCGCCGCCTTGGCGATCAGCAACGGTTTATGCAATGGCTGGCCGAGGCGCGCACGGCGACCGGCCAGTACTGCTGCCATGGCTACGGCTACACCCGTCCCCGGCCATTGTCCAAGCAGTCCTTTGTGCAGCACAGCGTGTTCGGCATCAGTGACCGGCCGGTCTATCGCCCCGGCCACGTCGTTCACTACAAATTCTGGGCGGCGCAGGTGCACTACGAGCTCACGGGGAGCAATCCGCTGGCAGGTCGGTCCTTTGATGTGGAGCTCAGAAATCCCCGCGGCGATGCGGTGATGAGCACGGACCTGACGGCTGACCGCTTTGGCGGCGTGGACGGGTCGTGGACGGTTCCCGCCGACGCGCCCCTGGGGCAGTATCACCTCAGTATCCGCCTTGACGACAAGCGTCGCTACTACGGCTCGCTCTCGTTCCGGGTTGAAGAATATAAGAAGCCCGAGTTCGAAGTGCTGGTGGACCTTCCCGAGGAGCCGCCCATGCTGGGCGACAAGATTGCCGTCGGTGTCCGCGCCCGCTATTATTTTGGCGGGCCGGTGAATGAAGGGCGGGTCACGGTGAAGGTGCTGCGCTACGATCATGAGGATCGCTGGTGGCCCGTGCGTCACTGGGACTGGTTCTACGGCAATGGCTATGGCTGGCTGCTCGAAGACTACTCGTGGTATCCCGGCTGGGGCCACTGGGGCTGGAAGTGCCCGTCGCCGCCGTGGCTGCCGTCGTGGCGTTTTTCCAACGAGCCGCCGGAAGTCGTTTTGCAGCTGGAGCAGCCGCTGGCGGCCGACGGCACGCTGCAGGTCGTGATCGATAGCGCTATGGCCAAAGAGATGCTCGGCGACCGTGATCACCGCTATGAAATTACGGCCGAAGTGCGCGACCAATCCCGGCGGACCATAGTCGGCCAGGGCAGCGTCATTGTGCCCCGGGTGCCATTCATGGCTACGCTGTGGCTGGACCGGGGCTATTGCCGCGTCGGCGAACAGGGCATGGTCTTCGCCCAGGCCCGGCGGGCCGATGGCAAGCCCGTCAAGGGGCAGGGCGTGCTGAAACTCCTACGCATTCGCTACGCGCCGGACGGCACGCCCAGCGAAAGCGTCGTACGCGAATGGCCGCTGGCTAGCGACGCCGATGGCCGCGCCCAGCAGGCCTTCAGCGCCTCCGAACCCGGCCAGTACCGTCTGGCCTGGACCCTGCAGGACGATAAGGGCCGCCAAGGTGAAGGCGCCGCAATCGTCATCATCCGCGGCGAGGGCAGCGATGACCGCGCTTTCCGCTACAACGGCCTGGAACTCATTCCCGACAAGGCGGAATACGCGCCCGGCGAAAGCGTCCAGCTGCTCATCAACACCGAGCAGGCTGACAGCGTCGTCATGCTTTTCATCCGGCCCGTGGATGGCGTCCTGCCCAAGCCGCAGGTGTTGCGCCTGCAGGGGCGCAGCGTTGTCGTGCCCATTGCCGTCAGCAAGGCCGACATGCCCAACTTCTTCGTGGAAGCCTACACCATGGCCAAAGGCGTCTTCCACAATGTCGCCCGCGAAATCATTGTGCCGCCGGAAAAGAAGGTGATTGACATCGAGACCGTGGCTGCTGAGAAGGTCAAGCCCGGCGCCACCACGGAGTTGACCCTGCGTCTGCGCGATCACGAGGGACGGCCCGTCGCCGGCTCAGTGGTGGTCGCTGTCTATGACAAGAGCCTCGATTACATCGCCGGCGATAGCGTCGAACGCGATATCCGCGCCGCTTTCTGGAAATGGCGCCGCAGTCACCACCCGGATATCCACGGCGCGGTCATGGCCTGGCTGCTGCGGAATCTCCTCAAGGAAAATGAAAAGGGCTACCCCTACATCGGTACCTTTGGCCAACTGTTGCTGGATATGGACGACGAGGACGGCCTGGCAATGTTGGGCGCGCCAGGACGCGCGCGTGTACGGTATAAAAGATCCGCTGGTGTGGCTCTTGGTGCCATGCCCATGGGCGCGCCCGTCGCCGATATGTCCCTGGCGGTCAGCGGCGTAGGGGGCTTTGGCGCTGCCGGCGGTGGCTTTGCCGGTGGTGGTGATGGCGATGGCGGAATGGCCGCGCCGGTCCTGCGCAGCAACTTTGCCGACACGGCGCTGTGGGTGGCCAGTCTGGACGTTGCCGCCGATGGCCTGGCCACGGTCAACATTCCCATGCCTGACAGCCTGACGACCTGGAAGGTCCAGGTCTGGGCCATGGGCGACGGCGTAAGCGTCGGCAACGGCGCCACGGAGATCATCACGGCCAAGGACATGATGGTGCGCCTGCAGGCGCCGCGCTTCTTTGTGCAAAAGGATGAGCTCATGCTCAGTGCCATGGTCAATAATCATCTCGACGCGGCCAAGGACGTCACGGTCCTGCTCGAATTGGACGGACCTTGCCTGGAAGCCTTGGATGCGGCGCGTAAGGTCGTCCGCGTGGACAGCCGTGGCGAAGCCCGGGTGGACTGGCGTGTTCGCGTCCGCCAGGAAGGCGAGGCCGTCATCCGCGTCAAGGCGCTTACGGACCAGGAGTCCGACGCGATGGAACAGCGCTTCCCCGTCTATGTGCATGGGCAGGACAAACTGCTGGCCACCTCTGGTATGCTGCGCCCCGACGACCGCGAGGGCCGCATCAGCATCGCCGTCCCGGCCGAGCGCCGGCCGGAGACTACTCGCCTGACTTTGCGCTGGTCGCCGTCGCTGGCCATGGCGATGGTCGATGCCGTGCCCTATCTGCTGGACTACCCCTACGGCTGCACGGAACAGACTCTCAATCGTTTCCTGCCTGCCGTGCTTACCCAGAATACCCTGCGTGAGATGGGCCTGTCCCTGGAGGACATCGCCGGCAAGCGCGCCAATCTCAATGCCCAGGAGCTGGGCGATCCCCTGGAACGCGCTGCGCAATGGCGCCGCTATAAACGCGACCCGGTCTTTGATGAAGCCGAAATGGGCGCGATCGTCCGCAAGGGCGTGGATGACCTCAGCGCCATGCAGTGCAGCGATGGCGGTTGGGGCTGGTTTAGCGGCTGGGGTGAGCGCTCATGGCCCCATACCACCGCACAGGTGGTGCATGGCCTGCAACTGGCCGCGCAATGCCGCGTGGTCGCGCCTGACGGCGTCCTCGAACGCGGCCTGCAATGGCTGGCGAAATACCAGCAGGACGAACTCACCAAGCTGCGGAACCACGACCGCAATGCGCCCGCCAAGGAACCCCGCAAACGCCACGCGGATAATCTCGACGCGATGGTCTACCGCGTTCTCGCCGAGGCCGGCAAGGCCGATCCGGCCATAGCCGACTATCTCTACCGCGACAAAACGCAGCTGTCCGTGTATGGCCTGGCGCTGATCGCTCTGGGCTACCACGCCGCCGGCGATGCGCGTCTGCACGACCTCATGCGCAATCTCAGCCAGTATCTGGTGCAGGACGACGAAAATCAGACCGCGTGGCTCAATCTGGGCAACGGCGGCTATTGGTGGTGCTGGTATGGCGATGAAATCGAGGCCCACGCCGCCTACCTGCGCCTGCTGGCCGCAGCCGAACCCGCCAGCGCCGTGGCGCCCCGGCTGGTGAAGTACCTACTCAACAACCGCAAACACGCGACCTACTGGCGTTCCACCCGCGATACCGCCGCCTGTCTGGAGGCCTTCGCCGCCTACCTCAAGGGCAGCGGTGAAAGCAACCCGGACATGACTGTCGAGGTACTGTTCGATGGCCAGCGCGTCGCAGAAAGCCGCGTCACCAAAGACAATCTCTTCACTGGCGATTTCACGGTGCAGCTCACGCCAGAACAGCTCGCCACGGGCGAGCACGTCCTGACCCTCCGCAAGCACGGGCAGGGCCCACTTTACTACAACAGCTACTTGAGCTACTTCACCCTCGAAGACCCCATCGCCGCTGCTGGCCTTGAACTCAAGGTACAACGGCGCGTCTTCAAACTCATCCGCGATGACGAGCACATCCACAGCGCTACCGCCACTGGACAGGTCGCCGACAAACGCGTGGAGCGCTACCGCCGCGAACCTATCGCCCCCGACGAAGCCCTCGCCAGCGGCCAGCTCATGGAAATTGAGCTGGTCATCGACAGCAAAAATGACTACGAGTACATCCTCCTGGAGGACTTCAAGGCCGCCGGCACCGAGCCCGTCGCTGTCCGCAGCGGCTACATCCCGGGCACCATGGGCGCTTACGTGGAATTCCGCGACAACCGCGTGGCCTTCTTCCTCCGCAGCATTGCTCGCGGCACCCACAGCCTCAGCTATCGCCTCCGAGCTGAAATCCCCGGACAGTTCAGCGCCCTCCCGGCCGTCATCACCGGCATGTACGCCCCCGAATTGCGCGGCAATAGCCACGAGGCCAAAATCCGCGTGGTGGACAGGTAGGGGAATTTTATGGGACGTATGAGACGTAGAGGACGAAGGGGGAGGGTGGATGGGACGTATGGGACGTAGAGGACGTATGAGACCTATGTGCAGGGGACGAATGGGACAGATAGGACAATGGGACAGATAGGACAATGGGGCAGATGGGGCAGATGGGGCAGATGGGGCAGATGATGCGCCAAAAACATACGTCCCCTAGGTCCCATACGTCCTATTCGTCCCCTGCCACCACCCATACGTCCCCTAGGTCCCATACGTCCTATTCGTCCCCTGCCACCACCCATACGTCCCCTAGGTCCTATACGTCCTATTCGTCCCCTGCCACCACCCATACGTCCCCTAGGTCCTATACGTCCTATTCGTCCCCTGCCACCACCCATACGTCCCCTAGGTCCTATACGTCCTATTCGTCCCCTGCCACCACCCATACGTCCCCTAGGTCCTATACGTCCTATTCGTCCCCTGCCACCACCCATACTTCCCCTAGGTCCTATACGTCCTATTCGTCCCCTGCAACTTCAAATTCTTTTTTTGCAACAATCTATTCTTTTCCTGCAACTTTCCCTACGTCCCCTAGGTCTTACACGTCCTATACGTCCCATCCACCGTCCCCAACCACCCATTCACATCCGGCGTTATCGCTCACAGCCTATACAGCGAGGGAGGAATTCCATGAATCAGGGGTTTATTCCGCCGCATGGCGGTTATGAGGCGTTGCACAGCTACCAGAAGTCGCTGATTATCTTCATCGCGACCTACTACCTGGCGGGGAAGTGGGTGCGCATGGGCTCACGCACGCGCGACCAGATGGAGCAGTCGGCGCGTTCTGGTAAGCAGAATATTGTGGAGGGCAGCCTGGCATCGGCCACCTCGAAGAAGACAGAAATCCATTTAACCAAAGTTGCTCGGGCCAGTATCGGCGAATTGCACGAGGATTTCAAGGACTTCTTGCGGCTACACCAGTTGCCAATTTGGCACAAGGAGGACGCGCGCATGCTGGCCATACGGGCTTTGGGTCACGAGCAGGCCACCTACGAGAGTTATCAGCCATATATCGAAAGCAATGATCCGGAGATCGTTGGCAACGTGATGGTCTGTCTCTGCGCCCAGGCCGGGTACTTGCTTGATCAGCAGATCCGCGAGCTGGAACAGGCATTTCTTAGCGAAGGCGGTATTCGTGAACGCATGACCCACGCTCGGCTCGAGGCACGCGGCGAAGCGCAGTCCGCCATGCTGCCGGCTTGCCCGCTTTGCGGCAAGCCCATGAGGCGGCGCACGGCTCGTCAAGGCGCCAATGTCGGCAAGCCTTTTTGGGGCTGCTCCAGCTACCCCGACTGCCGCGGAACGAGAAAAGTCGAAGAGTAGGGGGGGAATGATAGGACGTAGAGGACGTAGGGGTGGTTGGCAGGGGACGTGTGGGACGTGGGGGGGGCAGGGGAGGTATGATAGGACGTATGGGACATAGAGGACCTATAGGACCTATGTGCAGGGGACGAATGGGACGAATGGGACGATAGGAAGGGGACGGATGGGGCGCCGAAAACATACGTCCCCTAGGTCCTCTACGTCCCATAAGTCCCCTCAATCTTCCCCTCAATCTTCCCCTCAATCTTCCCTGCCCACACCATAGTCGTCAACTTCTTCTACTGTCCCCATTCGAGGCGGCTGGCGAGGGATTCGGGGAGGCCGGCTTCGCGGATGCGGTTTTGGGCGGCGACGACGTCGTATTTAACGCGGAGGATGCTGACGCTGCGTTTGTCGGTATCGTAGAGCATGGCGCTGGCGCGGGGATCCTGGTCGCGGGGTTGGCCGACGGCGCCGACGCCGACCATGACGGACACATTGGTGGGGATGATGAGGTTGCGGAAGAGTTCGAGGGTGAGATGGTGTCCGGGTTGGTGCATGCCGAGGAGCGGCACGTGGCTGTGGGCGGTGAAGCTAAGGGGCTTTTTCTGGAAGAGGAAGTGCATGGCGGCGCGGCGTGGCGAGAGGATGTAATGCCATTCGGGGAAGGGCTGGTTGGAGGCGTGGGTGACCTGGAAGTCATCGCCGTCGAGTGATGCGGGCAGGGCGTCCAGCCATTCGAGTTGTTCGACAGTGAGGGCGCTGCGGGTCCAGCTGATGACATTGGCGGCCTCTTCGCGGACGGCTGCGGTCATATTTTCGGGGTGGACGGCGTAGGCGTCGTGGTTGCCCTTGACGCTGCGGATGGCGCGGCCGCGGATGAGGTCGATGCATTCGCTGGGGGCGCCGCCGTAGCCGACGACGTCGCCGGCGCAGATGATGTCATCGACCGCGAGGCGGTCGATGACATCGAGGGTGGCCCACAGGGCGTCGACATTGCCGTGGATGTCACCGATGATAGCGATGAGCATAGACTGCCATTCTTCGTCCGTTCAAGGCGGTTTTGGTCTCACAACTCGAGTTTGCGTGGCGTTGGCATGGCGGCAAATGGTTCTGTGCGTGTTGCCAGCGTTGAGATTTGCGATCGAAACGGTATAGTAAGCCGCATTCACGAGCCAACTTTTAGCGCAAAGCATGCAATATAACCTGTAGCTTCCGGAGTTCCATTTTGAGCGCGGATCCTTTTGTCAGCCCCACTGGGGTAGGGCCCAATGGCGACTTGCCCTTCGCCCGTTCGCAACGCCTGGCGGTATTTGGCGGGTCATTCGATCCCATTCACAATGGCCATTTGCAGTTAGCCAGGCGGATCATTGAGTTGGGTCAGGCCGACGAGGTGCTGTTTGTGCCGGCTTTCCGGCCGCCGCATAAAGCCGAGGGGGCGCTGAGTCCGGCGTTGGACCGCCTGGCGATGCTCAAGCTGGCGTTGGAGCCCTTTGTGGACTTCAGTTATTCGGATATCGAGCTGCAGCGTGCGGAGGAGTTCTCGTACACCTACGACACCATGACGATCTTGCGCAAGATTTATCCTGATTGCGAGATTTGTTTCATCATGGGCATGGACAGTTTGCGGCACCTGCCGGAGTGGCATCGTGCGTCCGAGCTGGTGCAGCATTTCAAGTTCATCATTTATCCCCGTCCGGGGGTCATGCCGCCGGCCTACACGACCTTGGCGCAGGCTTTTGGCGAGCGCAATGCCATGAAGTTGTTCGGGTCGGTGCTGTCCGGCGACGACATTGTGCTCAGCGAGCTCTCGTCGTCGGCGATTCGCGCGGCCTGTGCTCGTGGCGAGGACCTGGAGCAGGCTCTGCCGGTGCCGGTGTGGAAATACATTGTCGAACATCATTTATATCAGTCGGCCTCGCCCGCCCAGTGATTGATCGCGCAGCCCCGGCGTGGCCGGCCGTGACGCCTAGACCGCAGCGTACCATCCCAGAGGAGAAAACATGACAGACCAGTTGCCGCCGAATCTCGATGCCGAAGCCATTGCGCGCCATTGCGTGACGGTATGTGAAGAACGCAAAGCCGCTGACATCCTGCTCTTCGACGTCCGCGAGCAGTCGATTCTGGCGGATTTTTATGTCGTTTGCAGCGGTACGTCAATGCCGCATGTGCGGGCTTTGGCGGAGCACATCCGGCTGGCGATGCAGGATCAGGGCTTGGCGGCGCGTGGTCGCGATGGCGGCCATGACAGCCAGTGGATCGTGATGGACTACGGCGTGATCATGGTGCACATCCTCATGCCGGATTTGCGGCGTTACTACTGCCTGGAAGAGCTCTGGGACAAGCGCAAAGTCATCTATCAAGGCGGCGCGCCGCTGCCGCCCGTGCGTCCGGGGGCAACGCCGGCGCCGCTGCCGCCGCATCAGTTGGCGCGGCAGGACGAAGAGCGTGCTGAGCAGGAATGACCCGCAGGCACTAGCCGCTAAGCCGCCACCGATCTGATTCGCAGTTTTGCTCACCGCGATAGAAGAGGCCACCCATGAAACACCGCGTCGTCTTTGCCGGTTTGGTAGTCGCCGTCCTGCTCATGTTTGCGTTCACGCCGTCCTTGTTGGCGCAGGTCGAGGAGATCCTTGGCGACACCAGCCAGATGCAGATTGAGGCCGACACGGTTGAGCATTCGCAGCAGACGGGCGAGGCTCGCGCCCGCGGCAATGTGCGCATCATCTACGGCAACCTGACCATGACTGCCGACGACGTCGCCGTCAATCAAGAGACGGAGGATTTTACGGCGACGGGCAATGTGGTCATCGACCTCAAGGACGGCGGGCAATGGCGGGCACCGGCCGTCAAGGGCAACTTCAAGACACGCGCCTTTTCGTTCGGGCCCTATCGGCTGGACGGCTCGGTGTGGCACAGCGGTGGCGATGGTGGTGAAAACAGCGCGGACGGCAATCAGACCCTGCACAACGCCTGGCTGTCCACCTGCGATTGTCCGGAGCCGCATTATCGTCTGTCTGCCAGTTCGATCGGCCATCGCGCGGACAACCGCTTTTTCGCTAAGAATGTCGTTTTGCGTTTTGGGCGCGTGCCGGTGTTCTATCTGCCCTTTTTGTGGGGGAGCACCAATGCCAACCAGTTCGGCTACATTCTCAAGCCGGGCTATTCGGGCAAACGCGGCGCCTATCTGCAGGTCGGGCGGGTATGGAAGCTCGGCGACGACCACAGCGCCAAGGCCTATGTGGACGTGATGAGCAAACGCGGCGTCGGCCTCGGCGCGGATTACGAGCAAAGCAACGAGCGCCGCGATGTGGATTTGACGGCTTACGGCCTGCATGACACCGACACGCCCGAGACCAGCGACGGCTTCAACCGCCGTTTTGAGAGCAAGGACGACCGCTACCGCGTCAACTACTACCATCGCGAGCGCCTGTCCGCTAAGCTGAGCCTGCGCCTGAATCTTGATCTGCTTAGCGACATTGAGATGCTCGAAGACTGGTTCCGGCGCGACTATCGGCGCTACGAGCAGCCGAAGTCCTACTTGGATGTGAGTTACGACGAACGCTGGTACAGCGTCGGCATCGCGCTGCGGCCGCGCCTCAACGAGTTCTATACCGTGTCGGAGACCCTGCCGGAGATTCGTTTGGACATTCCGCGCGTGCGGCTCGGGGTGTTGCCGTTGATGTACCAGAGTGAAACCAAGGCCGGCTATCACTCCATGAAATGGCGCAATTTCGCGCTCGGCCGCGACCAGCTGCTGCCATTGGGCGTCTTTGATCCCGCGCAGCATGGCGATCTGGACGACTACCGGAGCATGCGTGCGGACACGGTGCACTTTATCTACCTGCCCTTCGAGCTTCGCGACCGCGTGACTGTTACGCCGCGCGCCGGCGCCCGCGCCACCTACTACAACCAGAGCAGCAAGACGCGGGTGACGGGCAATGACATCGCCAACAATCTTGCCGTGGATAATCCCGACAACGTGTTTGCCATCAACGCCATACGCAATTACGACGACGATGGCGGCGAGATTACCCGTTTCGCCTTCGAAACCGGCATTGAAGCGCGTACGAGCATGAGCAGCGATTGGCTTGACCTGGCCTTGCCGGCGCTGTCCATCCAGGACCTGCGGCACGTCGTCGAGCCATACGTGAATTACACCTACGCGTCGACGCCCACCGAGGACCGTGATTTCATATACTTCTTCGACGAGATTGACCGGCTGGAGAAGCAGAATTTCCTGCGGCTGGGTTTGGATCAACGCCTGAACACGCGGCGGGACGGCGGTGTGGTCAGCGTCTTGCGCTGGCAGAGTTACGCGGATGTGCATTTTGACCGCGGCGAGGAATCCGGCCGCTACGGTGGCGATCTGGGCAATCGCCTGGACGTGATGCCGCGGCGCGATCTGCGTTTCTGGGGCGTGCTGTTGCATGACATGGGCGAGGGCGAGATTCATCGCGGCGAGCTGGGCACGCGCCTGGGCGAAGAAGAGCGGCTCAATTTGAGCCTGCGCTACATTTACCGCAACGACCACCTGTCGCGCTCGGCCTGGTCCATGGGCAGCAGCCTGGTCGATCTTACTGGCGAGAGCTCGTACATCAAGAAGATGTTCGAGACCTCAGATATCGCTGCCGGCGACCTAAATGTGCCGATCAACGCGCTCACGTCCGTGAATATCCACGCCGAGTATGATTTTGAGGAAAACCGCCTGTCGGAGCACTTCTACACCCTGCGGCGGCAGCTGCACTGCTGGGTGATGTCGTTGGGCGTGGGCTGGGACAACAGCGACTTCCAGGCGATGATCATGTTCCACCTCACGGCCTTTCCGAAGGTCAAACTTGATCTGGATTTCTAAGAGCCACGCGCGCCACAGAGCGCGGGTGGCAACTTCCGGCGGCGGGCGCTGTCAAAGCGCCGGTGCCGCGCAAAAACAGCCGGGGGCGCGAGTGCCCGGCTGTTGTCGCTTTGTCTTTTTTGGTAGTCGGCCCCTGTCGGGGTCGCATAGGTAGTAAGTATTTGTATTGGAGGATTGTAGACAATGTCAGAGAAACGTCAGTTCAAGACGGAAGTCCAGAAACTTCTTGATTTGGTCATTCATTCGTTGTATTCCAACAAAGAGATTTTCCTGCGCGAATTGATATCCAATGCGTCGGATGCGATTGACCGCGCGCGGTTTGAGGCGCTCAAGGACGAGGGCGTGTTGGAGAATGACGCCGAGTGGAAGATCAAGATCACGGCGGACAAGGACGCCAAGACCCTCACCATCACCGACAATGGCATTGGCATGAGTGCCGAGGAGGTCGAGGCCAACATTGGCACCATCGCCAGTTCGGGCACCAAGCGCTTCCTGGAGCAGTTGCAGAGCAACAAGGAGAATCTGCCGCCGGAGCTGATCGGCCAGTTCGGCGTGGGCTTCTACGCGGCGTTCATGGTCGCCGACGAGGTGACGGTCATCACCCGCCGCGCGGGCGACGCGGCCAGCGCCAGCAAATGGCAGTCCAAGGGCGACGGCTTCTACACTATAGAGCCCTGCACCCGCGAAAAGCGCGGCACGGACGTCATTTTGCACCTCGGTGCCGAGCACGAGGAATTTCTCGACGAGTGGAAGATCCGCAAGACCGTGACGCACTTTTCCGATTTTGTGGAGCATCCCATCTGCATGGACATTCGCCGGGAAGAGCCCAAGCGCGACAAGGACGGCAAGGTCATTGAGGGCGAGGAGCCGACAGTGACCATTACGGAAGAGACGCTGAACTCGCGCAAGGCCATCTGGCAGCGCCCCAAGAACGAGATCAAGCCCGAGGACTACGCGGAATTCTACAAGCACATCAGCCACGACTTCCAGGAGCCGTTGGAGACCATTCACTGGAAGGTCGAGGGCCAGACGGAATTTTCTGCGCTACTGTACCTGCCCAAGAAGCCCCTCTTTGAGATGTTCATGCCCGACCAGCGCGAGCGCGGCGTGCAGCTGTATGTGCGGCGGGTGTTCATCACCGACAAATGCGAGGAGCTCGTGCCCAGCTACCTGCGTTTCCTGCGCGGCGTGGTCGATTCCTCTGATCTGCCGCTGAATGTCTCTCGCGAACTCCTGCAGGAAGCGCGCACCCTCAAGATGATCCAGAAGAACCTGGTGAAGAAGGTCCTCGACACCCTCGCCGACATGAAGGAAAAGAACGCCGAGAACTACGCGGAATTCTGGAAGAGCTTCGGTATGATCGTCAAGGAAGGCATCCACACCGACTTCGAAAATGCCGAGCGCATACAGGACCTGATGCTCTTCGATAGTTCGAAGACCGACGAGGGCAAGAAGACGACGCTGGCCGAATATGTCACCCGCATGCCCGAAAGCCAGAAGGAAATCTACTACATCACGGCCGAAAACCGCAAGGCCGCGATGAATGCCCCGCAGCTGGAGGCCTTCAACAGCAAGGGCTTTGAAGTGCTGTTCTTCACCGACCCCATCGACGAGTGGGTCGCGCAAGACGTCACCAGCTACAAGGACAAAAAGCTGCGCTCCATCGCCAAAGGCGATGTCGATCTGGACAGCGAGGACGAAAAGAAGGAACATGAAGAGAATCGCAAAGAAGCCACCAAGGAGAACGAAGGCCTGCTGGCCGCGATTAAAGAGCTCCTGGGCGAGAAGGTCAAGGAAGTGCGCCTGTCCAAGCGCCTGACCGAGAGTGCCTGCTGTCTGGTGAGCGACGAGTGGGGCATGGGCATCAACATGGAAAAGATCATGAAGGCCATGAACCAGGACGTGCCGCCGGCGCGGCGCATCTTCGAGGTCAATGGCGACCATCCGCTGATCGCCACCATGCGCAAGCTGCATGCGAAGGACGCCAAGCATCCCAAGCTGGCTGATTACACCGCCATGCTCTACGACGAGGCGCTGCTCACCGCGCAGCTGCCGCTGGAAGACCCGCTGGCCTTCGCCAAGCGCGTCAGCGCCCTGATGGTCGCCGAAGGCACGGCCCTCACTGAATAACGAGTTACCCTACTGCGCCCGGTCGAAGTCCTCGATCGGGCGTTTTTGATTGTGCGTCATCGCGTCAACAAAAGCAAAGGAATGCGATCATGGCAAAGCTTCGTTACGGCATCATTGGCACCGGCGGCGCCGGGCAGGGCAAGCACCTTACGTCCTACGCGCAGAATCCCGACGTGGAGATCATCGCGGTCTGCGATATCATCGCGGAAAAGGCCAACCAGGCGGCCGACCGTTTCAATGTGGAGGCGGCCTACACGGACTACAACGAGATGCTGCGCGAGGAGAAGCTGGACCTGGTGAGCGTGGCGACGCCCAATCACGTGCACGCGCCGGCGACTATCGCGGCGCTGCAGGCCGGCTGCCATGTCCACTGCGAGAAGCCGGCGTCACTCACGCCGGCGCTGGTGCGCTCGATGGTCGCTGCGCGGGACAAATCGGGCAAGAAGCTCATGATTGGCCTCAACAACCGCTTCACGAACTGGGCGCAATTCGCCAAAGCGTTTGTAGACGCCGGGTCACTCGGCGAGATCTATCACGCCAAGTGCGGCTGGAAACGCCGTCGTGGCATCCCGGGCAAGGGCGGCTGGTTCACGACCAAAGCGCAGTCGGGCGGCGGGCCGCTGATCGACCTCGGCGTGCATTTCATTGACGTGTCGAACTACATCATGGGCTTCCCGAAGCCGGTCACGGTCAGCGGTCAGACCTACAGCAAGTTTGCCGACGGGCAGGCGTTCAATCCCAAGGCCAGCGGCTATACCGGCACCTACGATGTCGAGGACCTTGCCGTGGGCTTCGTTCGCTATGACAATGGCTGCACCCTCGACCTGGAATTCAGCTGGGCGTCGAATATCGACAGCGAATACAGCTACGTCGAACTCTATGGCACCAAGGCCGGACTCAAAATCGAGCGCGGACAGGTCACTATCTTCCAAGACTTCAATGGCACGCCGCTGGACAGCAAGCCGAAACTCAAGCCCGAAACCGGCTGGGGCATGGCCGAATGCCTGCACTACACCGAGTGCATCCGCAAGAACAAAGAACCCATCGCCCGACCCGACGAATGCGTGCTCATCATGGAAATCATCAACGCGCTCTATAAGTCTGCCGAGAAAAACGCCGAGGTGAAGATCAAGGCCTGACGCGGGGAGATGCGGGGCGGAAGACGCTTGCGATACCGAGTAGCTGCCGCCCCAAGGTAGCAGCGCCTCGGCCTGCGGGAAGAATGAGCGGCCCCAAGGTAGCAGCGGCTTCCAGCCGCTGTTCGCGTGGTACGTGTTGGCGTGAGAATTTGGCACCGACTTCGGTAGTTGTTTTCGGGCCGCTGCGGGGCCTGTCCGGCAGCGGCTCCAAGGTAGCAGCGGCTTCCAGCCGCTGTGCGCACGGCTCGTGCGGCAGGGGAGACGGGCCGGGTACGGTCGGCGTGGATGACGAGGACGGTTTAATGAGCCGTCTTGTCGGAGTGGGCGAGACGCCCACTCCACGGCCGCGAGACGTAATCGGTCAGTAACCACCCCGGCGGGGAAAACACCGGGGACAATTTGCAGGAAACCCACGGGCAGTCGCCGCCCAACCATCCGACCTTGATTTCCGCCGACCTTTGCGGCAGCGTGTTTCATAGGAGTAACCACCCCGGCGGGGAAAACACCGGGGACAATTTGCAGGAAACCCACGGGCAACCGCCGCCCAGCCATTACCCATGGGTGGCTAACCAGGCAGCGGATTTCATAGGAGCAATACCCTTCACCTTGCATGCGGCAATCGCCGGCGATGAGCTGATTGGTAACCATGCACAAGATCATTCGCCGAGGTTTTGAGCACCGAAGGTGCGCCCTAAGATAGCCCAGGGCAAGCGCCCGCAGGGCGCGTCGCCCTGGGTAAGGTGCCCTATCCGAAAGGAGCCCTGTAGGGGCGACCTAAAAGACCTGCGACGAAGGGGCACAGCGCAAAGTTGCCGCAGCAATCAATGAGTTCCATTGCCTCTTTGGCCCCAGTCAGCTTCGCCGACTGGGGCCAAAGAGGCCGAGGAACACGAACAATACTGGCGCTCTACCCAGGGCGGCGCTCCGCCTTTGGCGTCGCTTGCCCTGGGTTACGATGACCGCGCCCCTCCAGGGCGCTTGCCGCTTCGCGGCCGGGGAAACGGACACGCTTGGCTCCGCCTGATGGTGTCATCTGACGGGGCGGACTACAAGCTCGCTCTCACGACCAGGAGATGAGTGCGCGGGGCCTGTCCGGCAGCGGCTTCAAAGTAGCAGCGGCTTCCAGCCGCTGTTCGCGTGGCACGTGTGGCGTGAGAATTTGGCACCGACTTCGGTTGTTGTTTTCGGGCCGCCGCGGGGCCTGTCCGGCAGCGGCTGGAAGCCGCTGCTACTCTGGCCGCTGTTCGCGTGGCACGTGTGGGCGCGACGCCTCCAGCCGCTGTTCGCGTGCAGGCGGGGCTAATTGCGATATATTCTTAAGAAGCCGGAACGACTGCAAGTCAGGAGCTGTCTGAAGCCGGACCGCTGCGTGATGTCCCGCGCCAGCAAACTGAGTGCTGGGTTATGTGTTGTCTACTGCGGCAGCGGTCTGATAGCTGGTCGCGGCGTGATGTACCGCGCCTTTCCGATTTTTTGAGATGCAACGCGAAGGGAGCCCCGCGTTTATGGCAAGGATAGCTTTTTGTGCCTGTCGCGAGTACGGCCATATCCCGGCGGAAAACTTGGCTCGGCTGGTGGCGGCGGCGGGCGCGGCCGGGCACGACATTGAGGTTCTTGACGACCTCTGCCACTGTGCGGCCAAGGATGCAGCGCGGCTGGCGAGTCTGGCCACTGCCGACGCGGTGGTGGCCTGTCATCCGCGGGCCGTGCGCGGGCTTTTTGCGCGCTGTGGCTGCGCCGTGCCGGCACAGCTGCTCAATGCCCGCTGTGATTCCCCGGCGGCCATGGCGACTGCGCTGGGCTTGGGCGAGCTGCCTGCCACTGCCACTGCCACTGTTCTCCCGTCGTCGCCTGCCGTCGTTGCTGCGGACGGTTGGATTGCGTGGTATCCCGTGCTGGATTACGGCCGCTGCGTGAATTGCGGCCAGTGCGTGGATTTCTGCATGTTCGGGGTTTACACCCGCGATGAGCGGGGTGTGCATGTCACGCAGCCGGATGCCTGCAAGACGAACTGTCCGGCCTGTGCGCGGATGTGTCCAGCGCGGGCGATCATGTTTCCGAAGATCACAGAAGAGCCCATCAATGGTGCCGAGCCGGTTGGCACGGCGAAGCCCGCAGCGGCGTCTCGTCCTGGCGGGCTGATGGACACCCTGCGTACGCGCAATGCCGTCAAGAAACGCCTGTTCAAGGACGACATGCCATCATGAAAATACGGGCATTGACACGCATTGTAAGTGGTTGCACCTGGAAAGTGCAGCGTCAGCTCTTGTTCAATTTTGCCCTGGGTGGCGCGCGGGCCGTGCGGGCGTTTGAGCGTCGGCGCAAACAGGGCCGGCCGTTTTTCCCGGCCTTCACCATGATATCGCTGACCAACCGCTGCAATCTGCAGTGCCGCGGCTGCTGGGTGGAGCAGACCAAGCCGGCGCAGGCCCTGAGTGTCGAGCAGCTCAATGGCGTGGTCACTACGGCCCGTCGCTACGGATCGAATTTCTTCGGCATCCTCGGTGGCGAGCCGCTGTTGCACGACGGCTTGTTTGAGTTCATGGCGGCCCATCCGTGGGCTTATTTCCAGCTGTTCAGCAATGGCGTGGGCATGACGCGCGAGGTCGCGGAAAAGCTCGCCGCGATGGGCAATGTCACGCCGCTGATCAGCATAGAGGGCCTGGAAAACGAATCACGGCGGCGCCGCGGGCGCGACGACGTCTTCGCGCGGGCGCTGGCCGGCGTGGACGAGGCGGTGCGGGCGGGGCTCTTCGTGGGCGTGTCGGCCAGCATTACCCGCAGCAATTTTGCCGAACTGGTCAGTGACGACTATCTGGATTTCCTCATTGAGCACGGCGTGCATTACATCTGGTACTACATCTACCGGCCGGCGGGGCGCGTGCCCGAGCCCGAGAACGCGCTCAGCGCCGAGCAGATCGTGGAGCTGCGGCGCTTTATCGTCGACCGGCGCCAGACGGCGAAGATACTGATCATCGACGCGTACTGGGATCACCTCGGGCGGGCGCTGTGTCCGGCGGCGACGGGGCTGTCCCACCACATTAGCCCGGGCGGCGCGATTGAGTTCTGCCCGCCAGTGCAATTCTGTTCGGGGCGCCTCGATGAGCATGGCGGCAACCTCGAAGCGTTATTTCAGCAGCCGGGGTTGCTGCCGGCCCTGCGCGAATACGTGTCGGGCCGTACGCGCGGCTGCATCCTATTGAAAGACCCGGCGGGCCTGGCGGCATTCATGCGGGAGCAGGGCGCCGAGGACAGTTCCTGCCGCGACGCCCTGGCGGAGCTGGCGGCTTTGCCGCAGCTGCCCGGCCACGACCACGCCGAGCCGCTGCTGCCGGAAAAATCCTGGGCGTACCGCCTGGCCAAAAAATACTACTTCTTCGGGTTTGGAGCCTACGGGTGAACAGCAACAACAGCACAATAGCGGTGATACAGCGTGTGCCTGAAAGCCCTGGCCTGCGTCGGGATCTGCGCGGGCGCTTGGAGCAGTTCCTGGCTGGGCGCAAGCTGTTGCCGCCCCTGCCGCTGAGCCGCCTGCGTGCGCTAGTGGGGGAATTTCTGGCCGCGACGGGCGTTGACAGCGCCTACGGCCACTGGTGCATGATCTTCATCAACAACATCCTCTGGCGCGATGTCATCCGGCGCATTCCCGTGCAGAAGCGCCTGTTACTGTTGCCGTTTTGCCTGCGGCACGCCACACGTTGCGAGGGCAGCTACGACGAGCTCGGGCTGATTTGCGCCGATTGCGGGCGCTGCCGCATTGCCGGTTTGCGTGAACGCGCGGATGCGCTGGGCCTGGTGACGCTGGTGGCCGAGTCGTCGTCGCGGGTGGCCGAGTGGGTCGAGAGCGGCGAGATCCAGGCGGTGATTGGCGTGTCGTGCCTGGCATCGCTGGAGCGGGCCTTTCCAGCCATGCTCAGAAATGCCGTGCCGGGCATTGCCATACCGCTGAATCACGACGGCTGCAAGGACACTGATTTCGATGACGACGTGCTCGCCGATGCCCTGGCGTTGGGCGAGGCGGAGGTCATGGAGCTGCCGGGCTACGACGAGGTCAAGGCGCAGGTCCAGGCGCTGTTCACGTCGGAGCGACTCGACCGCGCTATGCTTTTCAACCGTCATCGCGCGCGGGTGTTTGCGCAGGAAGCCCGTCTGGCGCTGTGCGAGCACGGTAAGCATTACCGGCCCATGCTGAGCATCATGACCTACCTGGCGCTGGCCGAGACCACGGCGATACCGCCCTGGCTGGAGCAGGTCGCGCTGGCGGTGGAATGCTTCCATAAGGCCTCGCTGGTGCATGACGACATTGAGGACAACGACGATAGCCGCTATGGCGAGCCGACCGCACACGCCCGGCAGGGCGTCGGGGTGGCCATCAATCTCGGCGATTATCTGCAGGGCGAGGGCTACCGGCTCCTCTGTAGTGATCCCGTGCCGGTAAAATTGCGCGGGCAGCTCGCCGCCATTGCCGCCGAGGGCCACTGCGAACTGGCGCTCGGCCAGGCGCAAGAACTCGAATGGCGCGATGGCGTTCAGAACATGGAGATGGTGCTGGACACTTTCCGGCTCAAGACCGCCCCGGCTTTCCGCGTCGCTTTGGCCATGGGCGCGCTGGCCGCCGGACGGCTGGATGGCCTGCACGAATGCTTCCAGAAACTTTCCGAAGCCATGGGCATCGCCTATCAGCTACAGGACGATATTGATGACCAGGAAGACGACCCGGCATCGGCTGTGTTCGTGTACGCGCGCGAAAGGCAGGTTGAGCTCGCCGATGCGCGGCGGGCCCTACGCGAACTCGCTGACGCGCAACGCGAGGATGCCTACGCGGCGCTGGAAGGCGTCAGCAGCCAGCCGCTCAAAAGCCTGCTCTTCCGCATGGTCGGCAAGCTCCTGCCACCGCCGCCGGCGACCTTGCCCACGCCGCCCTAAAAGGATCGTGACATAGCAAACAAGGAAAGGGAGTTCCATTGCCCCTTCGGCCCCAGTCAGCTTCGCCGACTGGGGCCGAAGAGGCCGAGGAACACGAACATAGAGGCGCTTTACCCAGGGCGGCGCGCGCTTTCAGCGCGCTGGCCCTGGGCTGGTATGTTTCGCGCCTTCAGCGCTTCTGCCGCTTCGCGGCGATGAAATGCCCCGTAGGGTAGCCCGTCGTTTCGCGGCGATGAAATGCCCCGTAGGGTAGCCCATCGCTTCGCGGCGATGAAATGCCCCGTAGGGTAGCCCATCGCTTCGCGGCGATGAAATGCTCCGTGGTGTAGCCCGTCGTTTCGCGACGATGAAATGCCCTGTAGGGTAGCCCATCGCTTCGCGGCGATGAAATGCCCCGTGGTGTAGCCCGTCGTTTCGCGACGATGACATGCCCGTGGCGGTTGCAAGGATTCATGTGGTTGTTGCGGGAACCCAAAGCCCTGCGGGCTGTAAATGAATTGCATTGGAGTGACAGGACTGACGATGAGCAAGCCGGACAGCATCACCCAACAACTCTATCAGGCGCTGCGACGCGGCCGCGAGCTCTGCGCGCCGGAGGCGCTGAGTGCCATGGCGGAGTTTGTGGCCGGTCAACAGCATGGCGATGGTGGTTTTGTCAATCGCGCCGGCGTGGCTGACGGCTATTACGGCATGTTCGGGCTGCTGCTGGCGAGTGTTCTTGACGCGCGCATTGACCTCGGGCGGCTGGACACCGCGCTGGCTAGGCAAGACCCCCGCGCGCTCGACCTGGTGCATCTGCTGTGCCTGCTGCGTTCGCGGCTGCTCGCGGCCTTTCTGCGTGTGGCGCCGGGCCTGCGTGGCGTGGCGGCGCTCCTGCCGGCAGCGCGGGCGCTGCCCAAGGACTGGCGGGATGCGGCGCGCGACCTGCTGGCCACGGGCGATCCCGGGCGTTTTCCCAATCACGACGCGCAGTCGCCATATTCGCAATTTCTGGCGCTGAGTCTGGCGCAGGACGCCGGGCTGCCCTGGGCGGTCGCCGACCTGCGGCCCTACCAGCTGGCCAGTGGCCTGTTCAGCAACGAACGCGGTGGTGCCATAGCGAGCGTAAATGCCACTAGCGCGGCGCTGGTTTTGGCGCGCTATGGCCAGGGCGGCGTCGCCGTCGCAGCGTCGGCCCTCGATGCCTTTGCGGCTCTGCAGCGGCCCGACGGTTCTTTTCCAGCCGTTGTGGCGGCGCCTGCGGGCGACCTGCTTTCCACGGCGACGGCGTGCTTCGCGCTGTCGCTCTACGACCGCCGGCCGCCGCATTCGCCGCGGGCTTTTCTCTACGATGCCTTCACGGCCAGCGGTGGCTTCAGTGCCGGCCCGGGCGACGACGTCGCCGACCTCGAATATACGACCTATGGCCTGTTGACCATGGGGGTGCTCTGAGATGACGCATAGCGCGAGCATCCACGAGCTGCGCGACGAGCTGCGGGACTACCGCCAGCACTGGCAGGAGAAACTGTTGGTGCGCCGGGGCGACGATGGTGCCTGGCACAGCGTGCTGTCCTCATCGGCGGTGTCGACGGCGACTGCCGTAGTGGCGCTGTGCCGCAAGGCGCCCGAGCGGCACGGCGCGCTCATCGGCCGTGCGCGCGCCTGGCTGGCGCAGACGCAGCTCGGTGATGGCGGCTGGGGCGATAGCCCGGAGTCGCCAGCGAATGTCACCGCGACGCTGCTGGCCTACGCTGCGCTACACAACGCGCCGGCGCAGGCCGATGCCGCGCAACGCGCCGCGCAGTGGCTGACGGCGCAGCTTGGCGGCGTCACGCCGGCGGCGATTCGCGCGGGCATCCTGGCCAAATATGGTCGCGACCGCACCTTTTCCGTGCCGATATTGGCCTTATGCGCGGCCAGTGGCCTGTTTGGCAGCGGCCGGGCAGCCTGGTCGGGCATACCGCGGCTGCCCTTTGAGTTGGCGGTGTTGCCGCAGCGACTGCTGAGCGTGATGAATGTGCAGGTGGTCAGCTATGCCATACCGGCGCTGATAGCAGTGGGGCTGGCGCAGCACGAGGCCTGTCACGGCGGGTTGACCTGGCAGCTGCGGCGGCCATCGATTGCGCCGGCGCTGCGGGTTTTGGCGGCCAAACAGCCGGCGTCTGGCGGCTTTTTGGAAGCCGCGCCGCTGACGGCGTTCTGCCTGCTCTGCCTCTGCGCGGCCGGGCGGGGCGGCCATCCCGTGGCGGCGGCGGCGGAGAATTTTCTGGAGCGGACCTGTCGGGACGACGGGTCGTGGCCCATTGACAGCAATCTCGATCAGTGGGTGACCGCGCTGGCCGGGCGGGCGCTGGCCGGCGTTCTTCCGGAGGCGGAGCGCCAGGCGCTGGCGGAACTCATTCGCCAGCGGCAGTTTGCCGACGTGCATCCCTTCACGGCGGCGCGGCCGGGCGGCTGGGGCTGGACGCCGTTGAGTGGCGCCGTGCCCGATGCCGACGACAGCGCCGCCGCGCTCATCGCGCTCCATGATTTTGTCGCCGCCGGCGGCGGGCCGCTGGCGCCGGTGGTCGTCCGTGGCTGTGAGTGGCTGCTGGCCTTGCAGAATCGCGATGGCGGCATCCCGACCTTTTGTCGCGGCTGGGGCAAATTGCCCTTTGACCGCAGCTGTCCGGATTTGAGCGCGCACGCCTATCGGGCCCTGAGCTGTTGGCAGGACGCTTTGCCGGTGGCGCTGCGCCGCCGCGTGGCGCGTTCGCGTGGACGCCTGCTGACCTACCTGTCGGCGCAACAGGGCGCGGACGGTTCTTTTGTGCCGTTGTGGTTTGGCGACCAGCAGGCCGACGACCTGCTGGCGCCCGTCTACGGCACGGCCGTCGTGCTCGAACATCTTGTCGGTATGGACAGCGCGATGACAACGCGCGCCCGTGACTACTTGCTGCAGACGCAGGGCGCCGATGGCGGCTGGGGCACCGCGCAGGGCACGCACACAAAGCTGATTTTCACCGCGCGGGCCCTGGCGGCCCTGGCCGGCTCCCCGGGCTGCGATGAGGCGCTATGCCGCGGCGTGGCCTACCTGCGCCCGTATCTGCAGGAGCGCCAGCCACTCCCGGTGGAGCCCGTGGGGCTATATTTCTCGCAGCTGTGGTATTCCGAGGAACTCTACCCGCTGGTTTTTTTGGTCCGGGCTTTGGAGCAACTGCACGCGCGAGCGTGTCGAAGGGACCTGTGAGCACAATTGCCCATAGCATACTCGTCATTTTTACCGGCTTGTGTCTGCTGACAGCCGTCGTGGGCATCCATGCCTACGTCAACTACAGCCCCGACCTCGGCCTGGTCTATGCCGAGCCCGGCCTGGATAACTCCGACCAGCGCCAGACGGCGACGGTCGCCGTAACCATCGGCGAGCATTTCGAACGCCTGTTGGCCGACGACGGCATTGCCTTCAGCGATGGCGAGCCCTGGCCGGGCTTTCGCGGACCGGCGCGTGACAACATTGCCGCCGCGGCGCCGTCGCTGCAGACTGACTGGGGCACCGACGGCCCAAGGGTGCTCTGGCGGCAGAGACTGGGCGAGGGCTATGCCGCGCCAGCGGTTGCCTATGGCCGGGTGTACGTGCTGGATTACCTTGAAGAGGAAGAGGCCGACGCGTTGCGCTGCTTCGTGCTCGCCGATGGTCGCGAGCTTTGGCGACGCAGCTATCGCAATCCTATGCGCCGAAACCACGGCAAGTCGCGCACTATCCCCGCTGTGGCGGCAAACACCGTGGTGACCCTCGGCCCCCAAGCGCATGTTATGGCCACCGACGCCAGCAGCGGCGAGTTCCTCTGGGGCAGCGACCTGGTGCGCGAATACGGCACAGAAGTGCCGCAGTGGTACGCCGGTCAATGCCCGCTGATCGATCACGGTGCGGTCATTCTGGCGCCGGCGGGGCCGGAACAGCTGCTGCTGGCTCGGGACTTGCGCAGCGGCGAGGTGCGCTGGCAGTTGGCCAATGTGCCGGGCCTGAAGATGTCCCATGGTTCTGTGGTGCCCATGCGCCTCCACGGCGTCCGCCAGTATGTCTATGCGGGCATTGGCGGGGTGGTCGGCGTTTCGGAGGCGGGCGAGCTGCTGTGGTTTTCGCGCGAGTGGCAGCCGCCCGTGTGGGCGCCGTCGCCCGTGCAGGTCGCCGACAACCGCATCTTCCTTACCGCCGGCTACGGCGCCGGTTCCGCGCTGCTGGAGATCGATTTGCAGGATGGTGCGTGGAGCACGCGGCAACTCGGCCAGTGGAAGGCCACGCAGGCGCCCGCCTGCGAACAGCAGACGCCGATATATTACCAGGGCATGCTGTTCACGATTCAGCCGAAGGATGCCGGAGCGCTGCGGGCGCAGCTGGTGGCGGCCGACCCGGCGCAGTTGCCGGCGGTAAGTGCCAGTTCCGGTCGCGAGCAGCGTTTTGGCATTGGGCCTTTTCTGGTGGCCGATGGCTGCCTGTGGATTGTTGATGACGACGGGCGGCTGTCGGTCTTCCGCTACCGCCAGGGGGCTTTTGAGCAGATCGCCAGCCATCGTGTTCTGTCTGGCGTGGACTCGTGGGGGCCCATTGCCATGGCTGACGGCCTGATGCTTGTGCGCGATGACAAGGCCATGGCGTGCATAGACCTCCGCCGCGAAACCCGATTGGCGACCCAAAGCGCCCAGTGACGCCGCACTCGCGGCCAACAGAGGACGACGATGGTAAAATTGAGCAAACTGCAAATGACGGCGCTGCTACTGGGCTGTCTCGTGCTCGCCGGCGGCGCCAGGCAGCTGTGGCGGGCGGCGACCGCGCCGCCGCCACCGCTGACGTCGGTAGTGCCGCCACCGCCGCCCACGCCGCCGCCGCGTGATTTTCCCGCGCCGCAGGCGCCGACCATCAACGGCCTGGAGTACCACTGCGATCGGGAGAATCGCCGGGTGTATGCGGTGAAGGCCGACACCGGTGAGATCGCATGGGTGTCTTATGGTGAAAGCGGTTGGCTTGTTCCCGGCGCGGCCTTCATGCTTGATGTCAGTCCGGAGAGCGAGTTGTGGGTGCTCAACCCGGGGCGGCGGCGCTTGGAACAGCTCAATCCGGAAACGGGCGACTACATCGCGTCGTGGGAGCCGCGGGAACCCCTGCCGGGCTGCTGTAACCCCGTACGCTTCGCGGCCATGAGTGGCGGGCGTTTTCTTACCATGGAAAAGGGGCGCCGGCAGGCGCGGCTGTATGCGCCGTCGGGTGACGTACTTAATGTGCTGGTGGCCAATTTGTCCGCATCGGAACACAACTACGTGCTGATACATAATGACGACCGTGTTTATATGTCTGATTTGCAGCCACTTAATGGCCGCGTGCGCCAGTGGGAGATCAATGTCCATGACTAGACGGGAACTACTCAAGAGTGGCGTGCGCGCGGGCTTGCTCGCGCTGATGAGCATCGGCGTTGCTCGGGCCTTGCGGCAGGCGGCGACGGAGCCGGCGAAAGACGGCGCGCGTCGCGGCTGTGAGGCACCGGGTGCCTGTGGCCGTTGCCGGCTGGCGGCGCGCTGTCTCCGCCAGCGTTCTGCGGGCAGGGGAGGGTGACGAGTATGGAACGACGCGATTTCTTCCAAAAAGCCCTGGCGGTGCTGTTGGCGCTGCCCTTTGTCGGTTGGCTGCGGCGTGGCAAAAGCGCGGGCGGGCCGCTGCTATGGCAGATTGATCCCAAAAAGTGTATCCAGTGTGGTCGCTGTGCAACGGAGTGTGTGTTGAAACCCTCCGCGGTCAAATGCGTCCATCAGTACGCCAGCTGCGGCTACTGCGAATTCTGCAGCGGCTTCTTTCATAATCAGTATCGGCAGCTGGATACCGGCGCGGAAAATCAGCGCTGCCCGACGGGCGCGCTGAAGCGCCGCTATGTGGAAGGGCCCTACTTCGAGTACACCATTGACGAGCAGCTCTGCAATGGCTGCGGGCGCTGCGTCAAGGGCTGCGCGGACTTTGGCAACGGGTCGCTGTTTTTGCAGGTGCGCCGGGACCTCTGCGTCAACTGCAACCAGTGCGGCATCGCGATGGCCTGCCCGAGCCAGGCCTTTGTGCGCGTGCCCCACGATCAGCCCTACCTCTACAAACACGCTCCAAAGGAGCCGGCCACATGATTTTCTTTGCGCAAATGCGATTTCCGCGGCCGGACTTCGAGGACTACGTCGAGCCGGCGATAAACCTTGAAACGCAGGTCGCCGACGACATCTACCTGCGACTGGCGGTGTTGGCTATCCTGCTGTTGTTCACGGGCTTGGCGGCGTATCGCTGGCGGTCCCGGCGGGTGCTGCTGCTGCTGTCGGCGCTGTCGTTGTTGCTGCTGGGTTTTGTGTTTTCGGCCTGCCCCTGTCCGGTGGGCATGGTCCAAAATGTGCTCGCCGGGTGGTTTACGGATTATCCGCTGACTTTGGGCGTGCTGCTGCTGTTTGTGCTGCCTTTGGCGGTGGCCTTGTATTACGGCCGGCTTTTCTGCATGGGCGGCTGTCCGCTGGGGGCGATGCAGGAGCTGTTGCATTTCAAGACCTTGCAGGTGCCGTTGTGGCTGGACCGTATTGGCCGGCAGCTCGCGTTGGCGCTACTCCTGGTTGGTGGCGTAACGGCGGCCAGCGGCGGGGGCTTTCATCTCTGTCATGGCGATCCGTACTTCGTGATCTTCAGTTTCGGCGTATCGTGGACGCATCTGGCCGTCGCCGGCCTGATGATTTTACTCGGCGTTTTTGTTTGCCGGCCCTACTGCCGCTACATGTGCCCCTACGGCGTGCTGCTGCGGCTTTGCGCGCTGGCGGCACCGCGGAAGATCGCCATCACCGGCGGCGACTGTATTTCCTGCCGGTTGTGCGAGCAGAGCTGCCCCAACGGCGCGATCGTCGCGCCGGAGCCACTGAAGGCTGCGGAGAGTCCTGAGCAGGGGCGACGGCGCCTGGGCTGGCTGCTGGCGTTGACACCCTACGTGATTATCCTCTGCGCTTGGGCTGGCTACAGCCTTGCCGGACCGCTGTGCGCTGTGCATCACGACGTGAAGTTGCTGCAGAGCCTTGACGGGAATCTGCGCAGTGATGCCACCGTGGCCTTTGCGTCATCAGGTCGGCCGCTGAGCGAGTTGCGCGACAGCGTTGCGCAACAGCGCCGGCGGATGCGCATAGGCCTGACCATCTCCGGTGCGATCGTCGGCTTGGCCATGATGCTCGAACTGATGGCCTTGAGTCGTCGCCGCTCGCCGGGACGGACCTACGAAGTGGACGCGGGCCTCTGCGTGGCCTGCGGTCGCTGCTACGATGTCTGCCCCGTGGAACACATGACCGTGAAACTTAGAAAGGCCTGCCCGTCTGCGGCAAAATCTGACGCATGAGAAAAGACCGACCACTGATCTATTTGTTGGCGCGCAACGCCGCCGGCATCGCCGCGGCATTTCTGCTGCTGCTGACGGCGCTGGTCGTCAGCGAACAGCGGCGCAACCACGTGTTGCTGCTGGAAGCCGACGCGGTGCTGACGACCATGCGCGAGCAGGTCAAGAGCCTGCCGGATGACGAGGCGGCGCTGAAAGTCGTCCGCGATCTCGATTATCTTTATCGCGATGGCTACTTCAGCAACGAACGGCGCCTGCGTCTGGGGATTGGCCTGGGCGGCTGCGCGCTGCTGATTCTCGCCGTTTGCGCCGTGGCGATGACGTTGTCGGCACCCGTGGAACTCAAGCGGCCCGCTGACGACAGCAAGGAGCGCTCGCTGCAGCTGCGCCGTTTGCAGCTGGCCACCGCCGCCAGCGTCGCGCTGCTGCTTTGCCTGGGCTTGCTCGCCTGGCGGGCCACGCGGCAAAACGCCGCCACTGCTGTTGGCGACGCAATGGGTGAGGTTGGTGGCGCTGGGGAATTAGGAACGGTCGCGGTCCTGGTCGCCACGCCAACCATCGCCGTGCCGGCGGCGGCGCCGCCGCTGGCTCTACCGGCGGCCCTGGCGGCGGGTGCGGGGCATTGGCCGGGCTTCCGCGGGTCGCTAGTGCCCAATGCGAATCGCCTGCCGCCGCATTTCCGGCTGCAGCGCGCCTGGGCGAGCAAAGTGCCGCTGACGGGCTATAATTCGCCGGTGGTCTGGGGCGACCGCATTTTTGTGTCGGGCGCGGATCGTCGCGAGCGGGCGATCTTCTGCTTCAGCCTGGCCGACGGCGCGTTATTGTGGCGCGTGGCCGCCGGGGCGCCGGCGGTCGTGCCGGAGGTCACTGCCGACACGGGCTACGCGGCGCCGACCATGGCTGTCGATGGCCAGCGCGCCTATGCCGTTTTTGCCACCGGGCAGGTCCTCTGCACGGATCACGAGGGCGCGGTGCTCTGGGAACGCAGCCTGCCTGAACCGAAGATACTCTACGGCTACGCGTCGTCGCTCCTGCTGGCCGGACCGGACCTGATTGTGCAGTACGACATGGAAGAAGAACAGACTTTGTACTGCCTGGACGTGACGACGGGCAAAGACCGCTGGGCGACGCCATGGCAGGCCGCGTCGTCGTGGTCCAGCCCGGTGCTGCTGGCCGACGAGCAACGGCAGGTGATTTTCGTCGCCGGCAACCGCAAGGCCGGCGGCTTCGACCTGGCCAGCGGCCGCCTGCTGTGGGAAAATTCCGGCATGGGGGGCGAAGTGGCCTGTTCGGCTGTCGCCGCCGACGGCACATTTTACTTTGCCAACAGCGGCGCCCTGGCCGCGGCTTTCGCTGCCGACAGCGGCGACATACTCTGGCGCAACGACAACGTGCCTATGCCTGACGTGGCCTCGCCGGTGGTCGCCGCCGGCGTCATGTACCTCTTCACCAGCGGTGGCAGCGTTATCACTCTTGATGCCAAGAACGGCGAGGAACTCTACGAGGAGAATTTTGACAACGGCTTTTATGCGTCGCCGGTGCTTGTTGACGGCCGGATTGTCGCGGTGAACATGGATGGCTTGCTGCTGGTAGTCGAGCCATCACGGGAGAGCTTCAAGGTTGTGGGTCGCTACGAGATCGGCAAAAAAGTGCTGGCGACGCCGGCGTTTGCGCAGCAGCGGCTCATTATCCGCAGCATGGACAACGAGCTTGTCTGCCTGGAGGCCGCCAATGGTCCATGAGCTCTTGCCGACACTGAATGCCCTGCAGCGCGAACACGGCTATCTGCCGCTGGCCGCCATGCAGCGCTATGCGGCTGCGAGCGGCCTGTCCATGGCGCGCATTTCTGCCGTGGCGACCTTCTTTTCGCGCTTTCGGTTGCAGCCGCAGGGGCGTCACCGCATCAACGTCTGCGTTGGCGCGGCCTGTCATGTCAAAGGCGCCGAGAGGGTCTACGCCGCGTTTCGCCGCGCTCTGGGGATCACGGGCACGAACGACACCGACGCCGACCGGCTCTTCACGGTCGATAAAGTCGCCTGCCTGGGCTGCTGCATGCTGGCAGTGGCCGTGCAGATTGACGACCACATCTACGGCTGGGTCGAGCCCGCCGATGTCGAGCAGGTCATCCGCGATTTTCTTGCGGAGCAGGCGCGCAAGCCCCGCGCCGTCGCGGCTGCGGTGACGGCGGCGGACGCGGCGGAGATCCGCGTCTGCCGTTGTTCGTCGTGCCGGGCATCGGGTGCGGGGGCCGTCTGGGCGGCGCTTTCTGAGGACATTTCGGCGCATGGCCTCCAGGTGCGCCTCAAGGACGTCAGCTGCACGGGCCAGTCTTACTCGGCGGTGCAGCTGACGGTAGCCGCCGCCGGCATGACCTTTCATTACAACCGGGTGCAACCGGCGGATGTCCCGGCCATCCTCCACGGCCATTTCAGTCCCGACGGGGCTCTGGCCAAATGGCGCTGGCAAGCCCATGGCGCTATTGACGCAATCTACCGCGGCGACCGCTGTCCCTGCCAGGAAAGCAAGCCGGACGCCTTCGCTGAAAAACAGTGCCGCGTGGTCACCGAGGGCAGCGCGGAAAATTCCCCAGCCGATCTCGCCGAGTACCGCCGCCACGGCGGTTTCGAAGCCTTTATACAGAGCCTGGCGCAGTCGCCGGACGAGGTGATTGACCGCCTGGTGCAATCTGGGCTGCGTGGTCGCGGTGGCGGCGGTTTCCCGACGGGCATGAAATGGCGTCTGGCGCACGACGCGCCTGGCGACTGTAAAGTGCTCATCTGCAATGCCGACGAGGGCGATCCCGGGGCATTCATGGACCGCATGCTGCTGGAGTCATTCCCCTACCGGGTCATTGAGGGCATGCTCATCGCTGCGGCGCTGTTGCCAGCGAAAATGGCCATCATGTACATTCGCGAGGAGTACGCCCAGGCCATTCGTATTCTGGAAAAGGCCATTGCCTGCTGTGAAGCCGAGGGCCTTTTGCGCCTTTTGGGTGGGGATTTCCAACTCAGGCTGTTCACGGGTGCCGGCGCCTTCGTCTGCGGTGAAGAAACGGCGTTGCTGGCGTCCATCGAGGGCTTTCCGGGCATACCGCGCGCGCGGCCGCCGTTTCCCACCCACGCGGGCCTCAATGGCCTGCCCACGCTGATCAACAACGTGGAGACTTTTGCCTGCGTGCCCTGGATCATGCGGCATGGCCCGGCGGCATTCGCCGCCCTGGGCACGAGCCATTCCGCCGGCAGCAAGACCTTTGCGCTGGCTGGCAAAATCCAGCGCGGTGGACTGATCGAAGTGCCCATGGGCATCTCCCTGCGGGAGCTGGTCTTCGCGATCGGTGGTGGCGTTGCTGATGGCCATGACTTCAAAGCCGTGCTTATCGGCGGCCCCTCCGGCGGCTGTCTGCCCGAAGCACTGCTGGACCTGCCGGTGGACTACGAGGCGCTCACCCAGGCCGGCGCCATCATGGGGTCGGGCGGGCTGGTCGTGCTTGATGAACGGGACTGCATCGTCGATATCGCCGCGTACTTCCTCCGCTTCGTGCGCGACGAATCCTGCGGTAAATGCACGTTCTGCCGCGAGGGCCTCAACCAGCTCTGCGACATGGTCGAAGAACTGACCCGCAAGAGCGACAGCCCGCACCCGGAGGCATTTCTGGACGAGATCCAGGCCCTGGCCGAAGACATCCAGCGCGGCTCGCTCTGCGGTCTCGGCCGCACGGCGCCCAATGTCGTGCTGACTGCTCTGCGCTACTTCCGCGCGGAATTTGTCGCCCACCTGGCTGGACAGTGTCCGGCAGGCAAATGCGTGGAGCTCACGCAGTTCGAGATCGGCGACGACTGCATTGGCTGCACCAAGTGCGCGCAGCACTGCGCGGCCGACGCCATTGCCTTCGCGCCCTTGGAAAAACACGTCATCGACCAGGAACGCTGCGTGAAATGCGGCGTCTGCCGGGACATCTGCCCACAGCACGCCATAGCCGTGCGCGCGGCGACGGTCAATGCCGCGGCGGTGGCAACGCCGGCGGCAGCGGCTCCGGAAGCGATTGCCGCTGCATCATCCTCATCGTCCTTGCCCCCGTCCTCACCGGCGAGTGTATCGCACGCGGTGATTGTGCTGGATGGCCGCGAGCTGCCCTTCGTTACTGGCGGGACCATTTTGTCGCATGCCCAACACGCCGGCGTGTCGCTGCCGACACTGTGCCACCACGGGGAATGCCAGCCGCAGGCGCGCTGCATGGTCTGCGCGGTATACGATTTGCAGCTCAGCCGTTTTGTGCCGGCCTGCGAGACCAGGGCCGTTGCCGGTCACGCCTACGAGAGCGACTGCGAGCGGGTGGCGCGCTTCCGCCGCCGGGCACTGGAGTTGCTGTTGAACCGCCATGATTTCCGTTGCGGCAGCTGCGCCAAACGCCAGAGTTGCGTGCTTCTGGATCTGGTTAAGCGCTATGGCGCCAAAAAACGCCATCGGCCGCAATTGACCAATGAGCGTGTTGAGTTGGCCAGCGGGCTGGTGATTGAGCCGGACAAGTGCGTGCTCTGCGGCCGCTGCGTGGGCCTGGCCGCGCAACTGGGCCTGCCCATGGGCTTCCAGCAACGCGGTGTGCGCACCCATGTCGCCGCCGCCCTCGGCGTCGCCTGGGATGATGCAGTCTGTGACACGGCTTCCGCACGGGCGCTGGCGGACATCTGCCCCGTCGGCGCGCTGCACATGGCCAAAGCCGCCGGAAAGGACGGCGTTGAATGACCATCAATATGTTGAACTGCAGTAAATTAGTGACAACGAAAATCGTTGTTTTAGCAGTCATTTCCGTCAGTCTGCTATTGTCGTCTTGCCGGCCGGCTGCCGATGGGGGCAGTGCGGGCGATGACGCGGCGCGCATGCGGGTGCAGAGCGTCCAGACCGGCCAGGTGCTGGGGCCGCCTGCGCTCATTGCCGACGAGGTCGTCGTCGGTACCGCCGATGGCCGGGTGTTCTTCATGCGCGGCGATGGTATCTATCTGAAGCTAAGTGATTTCGCCATTACTAGCGCGGTGCGGCGCGTTGACGATCGTTATTTTGTCGGCGACGAAGACGGCGTCCTGCACTGTTTTGCTGCTGACGGGACGATCCTCTGGCGCTTCAAGACGGACGGGAAGATCATGGGCGCAGTCGTGGCCTGGCGCGACCTGATCCTTGTTGGCTCCTACGACCAGGTGCTTTACGCTTTGGCGGCCGCCGATGGCGGCGTGCGCTGGCGTTGCGAGACCAAGGGCTTCATCCACGGCAGCGCGACGCTGGATGAAGAGCAAGGATGGATATTCTTGGGCAACTGCGATGGCGTCTTGCGCAAAATCAGTGCCGCTGATGGCAGCGTCCTGGCGGAGATCGACTTGGAATCGCCCATCCCCGCCAGCGTGGTCTATGCCGACGGCCACTGTTACCTGCTTACTCACGACGGTGATTTGCTCTGCGTGGACGGCGCGACCATGAGCACCCGCTGGCGCAGCGCTACCGGCGGCGACGCGACGTCGGCGCCGCTGTTGCTCAAAAACGCCGTGCTGACCTGCTCATCCGCCGGCGAGGTGGCGGTCTTTGACCGCGAGAGCGGGCAAGAGCAAAAACGCCTACCGGCTGACCTGCGGCTGGCGCCGCTGGCGGCATTCAGCGCCGACGTGGCCTGCGGCCTGAGCAAACGCGGCAAACTCTATCTCTTTCCGGCCGTGCACAAGTATGACACGTTGCCGCTGGAAGACTTTCAATGCGACGTGGAGAACGCGCCTGTCGCCGCTGAGGGCGTCATTGCCTTCGCCGATGACCACGGCGGCGTCTGGCGACTAGAACTGCCCCCGGCATTTGTGCGCACGGTGCTGAGCGGCGGCGGAAACGACAAGGACTGACCCCATGGCACTCGAAGTCAAACACTTGGCCAAAGTTTTTTCGCATGCCGGCGGCGATGTGCAGCTGTTTAGCAACCTGTGTTTCAGTGTGCCGGACGGCGGCAGCGTCGCCTTGGTCGGGCCATCCGGCAGCGGCAAGACCACGCTGCTGCGCCTGATCGCCGCGCTGGAAACGCCCAGCGCGGGCAGCATCGTCGTCAATGGCCAGGATGTCACCGCCCTGCGTGGTGAGGCCGCCCGGCGCTTCCGCCGGCAGAACATCGGTTTTGTTTACCAGGAACACCGGCTGCTACCGCAACTCACCGCGCTGGAGAATGTGTTGCTGCCGACCCTGGCGGAGAAGACCGCACGCAAGGCCAGCGACTTTTGCGACGAGGCCCGGCGGCTCCTCGCGGCTGTGGGCATGTCGCCACGCGAGACATTTTTCCCTGGTGAGATGTCCGGTGGCGAATGCCAGCGGGTGGCGCTGGCGCGGGCTTTGATCCTGCGGCCGACGCTGTTGCTGGCCGACGAGCCGACTGGCCAGCTTGATGCGGCGCGCGTGGAGCAGCTCCTGGCGCTGTTTCAGCAGATTAACCGCGACGAAGGCGTGACCATTGTCATGGCCACCCACAGCCGCCAGGCCATGAATTTCATGAAAGAACAGGTCGTCCTCCGCCAGGACGATGGCAGAAAATAGGGGAAAATAGGAGCGAATAGCAGCAAACAGAAGCCCCCGGGCGCCCTGGCGGGGCGCCGTCAACGTAGCCCCGGGCGCGGCCCGGGGAATGAGAAGCAATAAAACGTATGCCCTGGCAGGGCATTTCAACAACAATCATCATGCATTGCGGGACTGTCCTTGAGGTGCCCTTACAGGGCACTGAAGGTAACGGCGTTGTCCCCCGGCCTACGGCCGGGGCTACGATGAAGAAGCCCCTCCGGGGCTGCTAAAAGAGGAGCCCACGGTGTCACAGTTCATATTATTCCTTTTAGACCTTTGTCAACTAATCACTTAGGAGTCGTTCATTAATTACGTTTACACTTTTCAATGCAAACGCTCTTTGCCGAAATGCCGTGCCATTGGTCAACGCAAACGCTCTTTGCCGAAATGCCTTGCCATCGGTCAATATTTCCCTCGCCGCGAAGCGGCAGAAGCGCTGAAAGCGCGAAACATACCAGCCCAGGGCAAGCACGCTGAAAGCGTGCGCCGCCCTGGGTATAACGGCGACAATGTTCGTGTTCCTAGGCCCCTTTGGCCCCAGTCGGCGAAGCTGACTGGGGCCAAAGGGGCAATGGAACTCACTTTTCTTGCTTGCACTATCGCACCCTTGCAGGCTGCTTTCGCGAGGATAGACGCCTTCAGCGGCCGTGGGTATAGTTGTAAATGTTATTATCGAACAGCTCCTTATCCCAAGTCTTTTTTACTCAACTTATGACCCGATTTACCCTCTTCATCCGCAATGTGCGATATTATGGCCGGCAGTGCCTGCTGCTGGTGCTTGGCGCCATGCTGGTGTCTGGGGTAATAAGCACGGCGCTGTACCTGGGCGATTCGGTGGAGTGGACGTTGCGGCAGCGCGTCGAACAGCGCCTGGCAGGGGTGCGGTCGGTCGCGCAGTGGGACGGCGTCCGTCTGGCGCCGGGGGCGATTCTGCACACGCGCGGCTTCGTGCAGACAGCGGCTGGTCGGGCCAGAGCGATTGCGGTCTATGGTCTTGACGACCAGGCCGCCGCCGGCCTGGCTGACCGCGAGGCCTTGGCCAACCAAGCCCTGCTGGATTTCCTCGGTGGCGAGGCGGCCACCGCTGCCGGCGACCTGGTCATACGCGTGCAGACCATGCCCGAAATCGCTGCGGAGAGCATGCCCGGCCGACCTGGCCGGATCCGTCAGCTGCGGGTCAATCTGAAAGGCCTGTTGCCGACGCCGTTCCGGGATTTTTCGCTGGAGGACAGCCAGAACGCCCCGCTCAATCTCTTTCTGCGGCGGTCGTACCTGGCCAGCAGTCTGGAATGCGCGAACGGCGGCAATCTCGCCGTCAGCGAAAAAAGCGCCGATGCGTTGCAGCACGAGTTGCAGAATGCGCTGACGCCTGAGGACCTCGGCCTCTTCTTTGCCGATATGGGCGGCCGACCAATCCTCAAAAGTCGGCGCTACTTCTTGCCGGAGTTCGTCGCGCCGGCCTTTCCGGAAGCCCAACCCGTGCTCAGCTGGTTTTTTGCCGAGTTGGCTGACGATGCGGCCAGTTTGGTCTACAGCTTCATCGCGGGTGTGCCGGAGGGGCTGATGCCGATACCGGCGGACGAGTGCTGGTTGCCTGCGCAGCTCGGCTTGCAGCCCGGCGCGGGGCCGGCGCGCTTGCGTTATTTCCAGACCGGCGCGTTTCGGGACATCATGGTTAGCGACGCGTCCTTTGCGCGTCTGCGGCTGGTTGATGACCGCGCCATCACGCGCGCCTTGAGCGCGGACATACCCGGCCTGACGGACTCGGCGAGCTGCTCGCAATGGGACGCACCCTTGCCGGTGGACCTCAAGCGCATCCGCGATGACGACGAGGCGTACTGGCGCGAGCATGGCGCCAAACCCAAAGCGTACATCGCGCTCAGTCGCGCTCAGGAGCTCTTTGGCGCCGATGCTCTCAGTGGCCTGTTGTTTCCCGCCGGGGCCGAGGAGGATGTGCTGCGCGTCCGGCTGACGGCCTTGCTGCGCGATGAGCCGGGCCTGCTGCATTGCTTTGAGCCGCGGGCGGATGCCCTCGCCAACGCGCTTGCCGGCGTGGACTTCGCCGCGCTGTTTCTCGGCCTGAGTTCGCTGGTGATGGCGTCGGCCTTGCTGGTGCTGATGCTGATGCTGCGCCTGCAGCTGCTGGAGCGGCATGGCGAAAGCGAGCTCTTTGCGGCCTTGGGCTTTCCGGCGAACTGGCTGCGCTGGGAGCTGGCGGTGGAGCTGGGGCTGGCGCTAGTCCTTGGCAGCGCGCTGGGCGTGCTGGCTGGCATGGCCGTCAGTGCACTGCTTCTGCAGGTGCTCGGCTGGGTGTGGGGCGACTTGTACGGCCTAAGCCGGATGATATGGCGCTGCGAAACGTCGTCCATTGCCGGTGCTTTCGCCGCATCGGCGTTGTTGGGCCTGGGCGCGCTGCTGCTGCTGTTGTGGCGGGAAGGGCGGCCGGCGTTTTGGCGGCGCCAGTGGTCGCGGCCTATGAGCGGCATCGCCGATCTGTCCTGGCGGACTGTCTGCCGGCGGCAGTCCCAGAGCCGGCCGCTGGTGGCTTTGCTGACGCTGGGCATTACGCTCACTCTTGCTGTCGGCGCCAATGCCATTCGCACGCGTGGCGAAGAGGGCTTCGGCTACCAGTGGCTGCTCAGTACGGCACTGCCTTTTACGGGGCCGTTGCCGGGTCAGGACAGCGGCAAGGTGCTGCCCATACGCGTGCACCTTGCCAGTCCGGCTGACTGCAGTAACCTCAGCCGGGTCAGCACCCCAAATGTCTTTGGCGTGCCTCTGCAGTGCCTGGGCGAGAACGCGCCAAAACTGACGCCCGCTGGCGCCGCCGCCGATCGCGGTGTGCTGCAGTGGATTCTCAAGGCCCGCCTCGGCGACAGCCTGGAATACGCTGGCGGCAGCGTCGTCCTTGAACACGCCTTTGCCGGGTCGGTTTTCCAAGGCGGCATTGTGGTTGGGGCGGACACTTTCCAGCGGCTGTTTCCCGATGAGCACGGCGCGGCCATGTGGCTGCTGCGTGCCGATGCCGATCTGCCGGCGCTGACGGCGGCGCTAGCGGACCACGGCGTCAGCCTGGAGAGCAGCCGCGAACGCATGGCGCGCTTTGACGCCATTCAGAACCGCTATCTGTTGCTGTTTCTAGCGCTGGGCGTGTTGGCCTTGCTGCTTGGTGTTGGCGCTATGGCGTTGGCCTTGGCACGGGCCATGGAAGAACGCCGGGATGAAATCGTTCTGCTGGCGGAAATGGGTTTTGCAAACCACCGCCTTGCCGCCATATTTTTTGTTGAGCAGCTGGTCTTGCTGGGCGCCAGCCTGGCGCTGTCGCTGATCCTGCTGGGCATTTTGGCGCTGTTCAGCGCCCTATCTTTGCGCCTTGTCTTCCTGGTCCTGTCCCTGCTCGTGCTGTTGTGGTCAGTGGGCGTGGTCATGGAAGTGTTGGTCCTTGTGCGCCGCATCACGAATCGTGTATCGTAATTGCCTCCTGAACCCAAAAGCCACCCCTCAACCAGAAAGAAAACTGCCTATGAAACATCTATGCAAAGCCATTCTTACTGCCGCGTTGTGTGCCTTGCCGTGGAGTGTGTATGCTGACGACGTTCTGAGCTTCCGTGGCGAGAATCGCCAGGGGCGCTATGACGCTGACGACGTTCTCAAAAGCTGGCCGGAGGGCGGTTTGGAGCCCGTGTGGGTTTACGATGGCCTGGGGGCGGGCTGGGGGTCGCCGGCGGTGGTCAGCCGCCGTGTCTTTATCAACGGCACGGACCCGTCGGACCCGACGATGGAGACGCTCACGCATCTGGGGCGCAAGGGTGAGGTGATCTGGCAAGTCAAGACCGGGCCGGTGTGGGCAAAATCCCATTCCAGCGCCCGAAGTACGCCGACGGTGGTTCCTGGCGCTGCGCGTGGCGAAGGTCTGATCTACGTGCATACGGGCGGCGGTACGCTACTGTGTGTGGCGGAGAAGGACGGCAAGGTGCTATGGCGGCAGGATGTCAGCGGGACCTACGAAGGTCGTCCTGGCAACTGGGGCTATGCCGAATCGCCGGTGGTGGTGGACGACAAGGTGTTTGTCAGCCCCGGCGGCCGCAAGGCGTCCATGGTGGCGTTTCATCGCCTGAGCGGCAAGGTCATTTGGGAAGCTGAGCCGATGGGCGACAGCAGCAGCTACGCCGCGCCGGTGCAGTGGAAAGATCAGCTCATCCAAGTTAGCGGCAAGAATGTCTTCGGCGTGGACATCCGGAACGGCGCCATCCGCTGGAAAATGCCGGCGAGCGCCGAGGGCAGCAAGGGTCGCAACGACATCAACTGCAACAACGTGCTGCTGGAGGACAATCGCGTGCTGGTGATCAGCGGCTATAACGACCCGGCGCTGATGTTCGAGATCGCCCCCAATGGCAACAGCGCCAAGATGGTGTGGACCAACGAGATACTGGACCCGCACCACGGTGGCGCCGTGCTGGTGGACGGCAAGATCTACAGCTCGACTTGGCTGAATAACAGCAGCGGCACTTGGGCCTGCGTGGACTGGGCTACCGGCAAGACCTTGTACGATACGCCGTGGGATAACCTCGGCAAGGGCTCCATCATCGCTCTGGATGACGACCTGCTGATTATGTACGAAGAGAAGCGCGGCACGGTCGCCCTGGCGCGGCCCAATCCCGCCAAACTGGACATTATAAGTTCCTTCCAGTTCCGCCTCGGCGCCAAAGAACACTGGTCGCATCCGGTGGTCAGCAGCGGCCGTTTGTACATCCGCCGCGGCAATGTCTTGGCCATGTACGACATCCGCGACAAGAACAAAGACAAGGACTGACCGCGCGGCGCCGCGCAGCGCCGGGGACCGGCAGCAATAATCAGGGAGTAGCGCCATGAGCAGCAAACGCCCCAACGTGGTATTTATCCTGGCCGACGACATGGGCTATGGCGACGTGTCCTGCCTCAATCCCGCGGGCAAGATCCGCACGCCGTGCCTGGACCGCCTGGCTGGCGCGGGCATGGCGTTTAGCGACGCTCATGCCAGTTCGGCGGTGTGTACGCCGTCGCGCTACAGCCTCCTCACCGGCCGTTACAACTGGCGGTCGTGGCTCAAGGAAGGCGTGACCTTTGGTTACGATCGGCCGGTGATCGAAGCGGGGCGCATGACCGTCGCGTCCTTCCTAAAGAGCCATGGCTACGCTACGGCCTGCTTCGGCAAATGGCACCTGGGCTGGTCCTGGCAGCGCGAGAATGGCAGCGCTGACAGCCCCGTCGATTTCAGCCAGGCCATTACGGACGGGCCCACCGCGCGTGGCTTCGATAGCTTCTTCGGCATCAGCGCGTCGCTGGATATGCCGCCCTACGTCTATGTCGAAAATGACCGGGCGACGGCCATCCCGGACCGTGATACGCCGGGTTGCAGCGGCAAGGCATTCTGGCGCGAAGGGCCCATCGCGCCGGATTTTGAACACGCCGAGGTACTGCCCACGCTCTGTCGTCGCGCGGTGCAATGGCTGGAAAAACAGGCCGCCGGCGCACAGCCATTCTTTCTCTATTTTCCGCTACCGGCACCGCATACGCCGATACTCCCTGCCGAGCTATTCCGAGGCTGTTCTGGCACTAACGCCTATGGTGATTTCTGCCTGCAGGTGGATGCCGTGGTCGGCGAGATCGCCGACAGCATCGACCGCCTCGGCCTGCGCGACAACACCGTGCTGATATTCGCGTCCGACAACGGCTGCGCGCCTATGGCGGACCTGCAGGAACTCGCCGCCGCGGGGCATTTCCCCAGCTACCATTTCCGCGGCCACAAGGCCGACATCTACGAAGGCGGCCATCGCGTGCCCTTGATTGTGCGCTGGCCCGACACCATCGCCCCCGGACAGCGTTGCGATGACACGGTGTGTCTCGTTGATCTGCTGGCTACATGCGCGGATATCCTCGGCGAAAAACTGCCGGCTGACGCTGGCGAGGACAGTGTCAGCAATCTGCCGCTGTGGCGCGGTCAGCCCCTTGACCGAAGCCTGCGCGAAGCGACTGTGCACCACTCCATTGATGGATCTTTTTCCATTCGCAAAGGCCGCTGGAAGCTTGAGATGTGTCCGGGATCCGGCGGCTGGAGTTCGCCGCGACCCGGCAAGGAATGCGAAGGGCTGCCGCCAATGCAGCTCTATGACCTGCAGGACGATGTCGGCGAGCGGCGCAACCGCCTGGCCGAGTACCCGGAAGTCGTCGCCGATCTGCAGGATCTGCTTACCCAATACGTCGTCAACGGCCGCAGTACGCCTGGCGAGGCACAGGGAAACTACGGCGGCTGCAGCTGGCGCCAACTCTGGTGGCTGCAGCAATAACGCTTCTTCCACGTGTTGCCCCCCAAAAAATAGGCGGCTACAGTCTTCTCGCTGGAATTTCAACAAAGTCGTAGAGCACGCCACAATGCTTAGCCACACATCAGAAGGTTATACCCATGGACAATAAGGAGCGCGATTATACATCTGAGTTCAAGGCCAAAGTCGCCATGGCCGCGCTCAAAGGGGAAAAGACGCTGGCTGAGCTTGCCCTTGAGTATGGCGTGCGGCCCCAGGAAGTCAGTCAGTGGAAAGAGCAGATGCAAGCATCTGCCACCGCAGTGTTTAGTAGCGGAGCTGGTCGTAGCCATCGTGGCAAGAGGTCGAAAACAGAGGCAGCTGCTGCACACGATGAAGTCGACCGTCTTCGTGTGGAGCTGGCCTGGCTACAGAAAAAGGCACGTCAACTGGGCTTATCCGAAGACGAACTGAAGCCGTGAGGCGGGGACATACCCAGTCGTGGACAGCTCCCCCCTTGGCTTTTGCCAGGGGGGAGTCATTGTCCTAAGGAATTACAAACATACGGCTTCTGGGACCGGCCAGTCCGGTTGCGGTTTTACCCGTCAGCAAAATGTAACTCGTTCCCGGTCCCCAAGCGATCCCCAGTGGCACCGTGCCGGTCAAATCGCCGGTGACGGTCACTGGCCGATTGCGGGACTCCAGCCAGTCGGGGGCGCCGGGATAGAACAGGAGCACATCGACAGACTTTGGCGCAATTCCGACCCAGGTGATCTTGACCGTGTCGGGATCGGCGCCTTTGACTTTTTCAGCCATGCTGATCGTTGGCGCAGTCAAGTCCGCAATCACCTGGAAGTAAATAGGCGACTCGTGATCCGGCGTTCGCGGCGAATGGTTCCAGCCGCCATACTCGCGCGGACTAGCCCCGTTGTAGGCGACCAAGCACCACAGGTAGGTTCCTACCGGCAGCTCGATGCGCACGCCGTTGATGGAGTCGACCCAGGTCACATTGCCGATGTCCACGTAGTTCAGAATCGGCACGCCAGCAGCTGAAGAAAGATACATCATGTAGCCGGTTGCGCCCGGGACTGGGTCCCACTCAAAGGCCAGTGGCGCCGTGCCGCTGGCCGCAGTGGCCACCCACCAGCCATCCGTCGGTCGCATGTGCTTGTAGTCTGGCACACCGGCGGCCGGGATTGCCGTCCCCGTAGTCACGACAATGGCGGGGCCGGAACTCCATTCGGAATCGCCGTAGGGATTGAATCCGCGTACCCGCCACGTACAGGTGTCGGGACCAACCAGGGTGATCGGCCGCGTTGTCGGCACATTAAAGGGAACCACCTTGTCGGCACCGGGCATGAAGTAGGCATTGTGCAACACCTGGTTGTTCTTTGGCAAGGTGCCCTTGATTTCCACATCATAGCCTTGGGCATTAGCGGCATAGAAGCTGAGGCTGAAATTGCCGGGGGCGCCCGGATTGGGCGTGCAGCTCAAAGCGCTCGGGACGACTGGATACTGGGTGTCATTGACGGGTGGATTCCGGTAGTCGACCGTCAGTGGGCGCGCACCAGCTGCCGGCAGCCAGGTGTTGCCGTAGGTGTCAGTATTCGGATGCCAGGTGCGGTAGCGCCAAAAATAGGTACCAGGCAGGAGTCCGTAGTGGGTCATCAGCAGATACTCCCGTGCGGGGCTCAATTCCGAGCGCAGGACGTTGGTCTCTAGGATAATGTCGGCACCGATTGTACCTGGTGCGGCATCCCATATCTGGAAAATTATGGTGCTTCAGGCAATTCCGTGGGTTGCAAATCTGAGTGCGGGTGCTAGTTGGCGGCCTCTGGCAGCAGGTTAAGTTTCCCGCAATGAAACAGAATTGCATTGCGTAAAGATTCCTTGTTTTTGAAACCACAAGCACTTCTTTTGACAGCCTCAATTTTGCTGTTCAGCCCCTCGGTCAGGGCATTGCTGACCCCATGTTCGATTGCAGCCACTATGCCACAGAAGTGGTTTTTCAGCGTATGGGCGGCTTTTGCCATGTCCGGAATTTGTGAATGCGTCGCCCACCAGTACCAGTGTTTGAAATACTTCGGTGTCTCTTCTTTGTCGGGGCAAGTTGTCCACATGTCGCGAAGGTTTTCCTTGATTGCCCATGCCCGCGCCGTTTTCTTGGCAATCTGTCTAACTTTTTCGAACCTGGCCTTGTTTTTGTCAGGAAGATTCTCCCTGCCATACAGAAAATCATGGCGCGCTCCGAACATGCTTTTCTTGTCCTCATCGCTCATCGTGGCCTGTTCTTGCTTTCGTGTGCTGTCCACTGCCTTTTGGACGACCTGCATCACATGGAAATGATCAAAACACAGTTCGGCATTGGGCATGAAGTTTGACGCGATACGCTCATACCCCGCACTCATGTCCATGGCCGCGATCTGGACGTTTTGCAAACTTTCCTTGCGTTTTTCAAACCAGGGGCTGATGTCATCAATGCGCCGCTTGTCCACCACGTCAAACACGCTCCCATTGCCAATGTCAGTGATAATGGTGAAATAGCGATGTCTGGAAAACACCTGCTTCTCGTCAAGTCCCATGATGACCGGCGTCGTATCGCCACGTCGCTCAAGCCCTCGCTTGACGGCCCGATCGCGGATACTTTCCAACCTGTCCCAAGACACCCTCGTTAGTCCGGACGCATCGGTCAAATTGGAGGCCTGCATGGTCTTGATGCACTTGCTTTCCATCTTGTATGTAATTGAGATCTGTGAATCAGCCAGAGGAAAGTCGCTGTTGACGATCCCATGCTTGGGGCATTGAACTCGGGGAATACGGGCATGAAGGTAGGTCTTGCACTCGCAGGTGTCCAGATGTTGCCAGGTTCTTTCCGGAGCATGGTCGTAAGTAGGTGATGGGGTGCGACAGGCATGACACGAAAAGCGATAATGCTCCTGATGGATCAGCCAGACGTCAACACGGGTACTGTCGTCGGAAATTTCGACCTTGGAGACAGTCCAGGGCGATGGCGGATTAATCACGCGTTGATAAAACGATTCCAAGTTCATGGCGGACTCCCATGGCTCAATGTGAATGACGAGGTCAGGTGATTGACTGGGCATTGCGTGGCCATGAGGTAATGAAACACAAAAATGATCGGGTGCAACAAAAGTGAAGGCATTCTTGCAATAACAAGAAACACCGAAGCGGAAGATTACCCCGACTGCCTTCCATACAAATTGACATGGAAAGCTGGGCGGGCATCATAATTTGAACATTAATTGATCGTTGAATATCAACTAGTTACACTATTTTATGCGTACGATTAGATGGCTTTTTTGCCCCATGTGACAAGGCGTTGTCGTGATTCTAAGCACAAAACGTCGAAAAATCTACCCACAAAATTTCCGGAAGAACCGAAATTATACCACTCGAAGTCTGCCACCGGCGCCCAAGGTATGCGTGGATACCATGGCGGCTCGGCTAGGAACACTGCTGCGACTGTGATTGCAAAAGCAGGCATGGTAACTTTGGTGGATGCCGATGTTGTCTCCGCAACATGGGCGATGCTGCCTGCCCAGCTGGCGAAACCGCGACCAGGCGGGATGTTGGCGTTAATGCTAACGATCGTCCCGGCAGTGTACGCACCGCCGCCGGTGCCGTTGACCACGGTCAGCGTGTAGGTTGCTGGCGGGGCGTCCACAAATAATGCCGACACGGTGATGGCGAAGGCCGGCATTGTCGCGATGGTGGTGCCCTCGGTTGGGTCGGCCAGATGCGAGGTGTTCCCAGCCCAACTGTCAAATACTTTTCCAGTCGGAACCGTGGCGATGATTTGGACTGCCGTCCCGGCTTCATAGGCGCCGCCGCCGGTACCGTTGATCACGGTCAATGTGTAGGTGTCGGGAGGCACGTCCACAAATAACGCCGACACGGTGATGGGGAAGGCCGGCATTGTCGCGATGGTCGCGGGCGCCGTGGGGTCGGCGATGTAGGCAGTATCTCCCGCCCAGCTGTCGAACACTTTCCCGATCGGCACGGTAGCGATGATCGGGACGACTTGTCCTTCTTCGTAGGCGCCACTGCCCGTGCCGTTGACCACCGTCAGCGTGTAAGTCGCTGGCGGTGCGTTCACAAACACGGCGGTGATTGTCGCGGCATCGGCGGGCATGGTGGCGATGGTCGAGGGCGCCGTCGGGTCAACAAGGATGTCAATGTCGCCTGCCCAGCTGTCGAACACTTTTCCGGCTGGAACCGTGGCGATGACCGGGACGACTTCTCCTTCTTCGTAGGCGCCACTGCCCGTGCCGTTGACCACCGTCAGCGTGTAAGTCGCTGGCGGCGCATCCACAAACACGGCGGTAATCGTGGCGGCAACGGCAGGCATGGTCGCGATGGTTGCGGGCGCCGTCGGGTCGGCTAAGATGCCGATGTCGCCTGCCCAACTGTCAAACACTTTTCCGGCTGGAACCGTGGCGATGGCCGGGACGACTTGTCCTTCTTCGTAGGCGCCACTGCCCGTGCCATTGACTACGGTCAGCGTGTAGGTCGCTGGCGGCGCGTTCACAAACACGGCGGTGATTGTGGCGGCAACGGCGGGCATGGTTGCGATGGTCGCGGGCGCCGTCGGGTCAACAAGGATGTCAATGTCGCCCGCCCAGCTGTCGAACACTTTCCCAGCTGGCACGGTGGCGATGACTGGGATAATTATCCCGGCAATGTAATCGCCACTGCCCGTTCCACCGACGATGGTTAGTGCGTAGACTGGGATGACGGTTAGCGTTACACTTAGATCTACTGTTGCCACATTCGAGTCGAGGGCGCCGTCGTTGGCCAGGTAAGTGAAGCTATCGGCAGTGGTGAGACTGTTGTCGTGCGTATAGGTGAAGGAGCCATCGGCGTGGAAGGTGAGGGCGCCATGTTGGGGGCCGGACACCAATACTGCGGAGAGGGCGCTGCCTTCGGCGTCGGTGTCATTGCCCAGGACGCCGGGCGTAGCCGGGCTCAGCGTGCCGCCCTGGGTTGCCGCGTAGGCGTCATTGAGCGCTATTGGCGCGTCGTTGACGGCCGTGATCGTGAGGGCGACCGTGGCGATATTTGAGTTGAGCGCCCCGTCGGAGGCCATGTAGGTAAAGCCGTCGGCGCTGGTTTCGCCGCCGTCGTGGATGTAAGTGAAGGATCCGTCCGCATTCAGTGTCAAGGTGCCGTTTACCGGGTCGCTGACCAGTACTGCAGTAAGAATGGCGCTGTCTCTATCCGTGTCATTGTCCAAGACGCCTGGCGCGGCGGGGCTCAGTGTGCCGCCTTCGGAAAGCAAATACGCGTTGTTCAGCGCTACCGGCGCGTCGTTGACGGCCGTGACATTGATTGTCATGGTGTTCGGCGTTTGGTCAAGGTCAACCCCGCCGTTCAAGGAACCGCCGTCGTCCTGTACCTGAAAGGTGAAGCTCGCGTAAGCAACGCCGTTGGCATTGGCTACCGGATTGAAGGTCAGGAAGGGGATGTCCGCGACTGCCACAAACGTGCCTGCGTTCACCATCGCAAAGCCCAGTTTCAGGCTGCCAGCAAGGGGTACTGTGGTAATCTTGATGGCCAGAAGGGTATTCGGAGTCGGTTCATCGTTCAAATCTGTGAATCCGAAGTCACTCACCACAAAGCCGTACGCCGTGTCTTCGTCCATGGTCACCGTATGATCTGCACCATCCGGGGCGTGGTTTGGTGGCGGCAGGATGCTGCTGGTGCCGTTGAATGTTACTTGGCCGATTCGCGCTAACGCTCTGCCTTCCAGTACGCTGGTCGCATTCAAGGTAATGGACTGATCGGCCAATATGGTTCCCTTGAACACAGCTGCTGCGCCAATCGTCGCTGAAGAGCCGACTTGCCAGAAGACGTTTCGTGCTTGAGCGCCATTAGCCAAGATGACTTGAATTCCGCTATCGCCCACGGTCAGCCCGGTTCCTATCTGAAAAATCCAGACATCGTTGGGGTCACCTGTGCCGGTGAGGGTGAGGTTTCCCGTCGATATGTACGCCGTCGTCGTGAATTTGTAGAGGCCCGGGCTGAGGTTAGCCGAGCCGAGTTCACCGGCGCCGGGGTCAATGGCTGTTGGCAGAAGCCGGTTCTGGGCGTCATAGTACGCCGTGTCAAGGGCATCCTTGGCCACGCCTAACAATATCGGGTCCACCACTACGCCCGCTCCCAGTGGACCACCGGCATCGGTTTTGTAGATTATCCCGTTTACCTGCGCATCGGTCACGCCGATAAAAGCCCCGCCAGCGGGACTTAGCCCCACATCTCCCGTCACGATGCTGCTCCCGGCAGCCACGGTGATTTCGGAGGCCCCGAGGATCACAAAATGTGCTGCCGCGCCCAGGTCGACTGGAGCGGGGCCTGCCGCAGACAAGACTAGACCAGGCAGTAAAAGTGCCAGTGTGATGACGATGCTCTTGACGCTTCGTTTCGAGTACGATGTCATGGTGGCTGCTCCTGGTGAGGCGTGTGCAGGTGTCGAGCATTTTGCTAGCTTGTCTTGAAGGGCTTGGGCTTGTCGGCAACGCATATTCTGGTTTCTCCCGGTTCGGTTGGTCATTTCCAGAGCAGTATGAGCCGAGGGTATATGCCCAAGTCGCTTCTTCTCTTTGTGAATTCGATTAGTCGTATCCTTACCTTAGGTTTCAGAGGGAGTATGTGCCACGGGGTAATCCACCCATAGCCGATGGGGTAAAACCCGACTGCGATAGTCCATTCTGCCCATACTGGAGCGAGCCTGGCCAGGCAGGGTCGCGGACGGGGCGGGTGGATAGGAAACAAGGAAGACATACCATGGGGTTCCATTGCCCATTCGGCTTCAGTCAGCTTCGCCGACTGAGGCCGAATGGGCCGAGGAACACGAACATAGTTGCCGTCTTACCCACGGCTGCGCGCGCCTTCAGCGCGGCTTGCCCTGGGCTGGTATGTTTCGCGCCTTCAGCGCTTCTGCCGCTTTGCGGCGATGAAATGCCGCGAGTATATGGACAGAAAATGATGCCGCGGTTCCAGGAGCCCAAAGCACTCTGGAAACGTTACCCAAGGAGCATCGGCCTGATCAACTGGCTTTTGTCGCGGACGGATCGGACGGATCGGACGGATCGGACGGATCGTCGATTATCGCGGTCTGATCACTGTTTTGGTGGTGGTGTGACGGCGCGGATGCCTTGTGCGGGGTCGAGGACGGCGGGGAGGACGTGCCCGGTGTAGAGGAAGCGGCCTTCTTTCTCGGGGTCGTCGTGTTTTGGGGTGCGGCCAGCGATGAGGCTGCCATCGGGTAGGACGGCGAGACCGACGGCCGTGTTGAAGCTGTGTTTGGCGAGGAGTTTGAAGTCGGAGTCGCATTGCAGCAGTGCGGGTTTGCCGTAGCAACCGAACCACCACGAGCCGTGGGCGAAGCAGGCGGTCTGGATGCCCATCAGGGTCTGGCCGCTTTCGATCACATGGCGCTTGATGAAGGTGAAGGCGTTGTCGTATTCATAGACGTAATTTTGCTGGTGATCTTTGGGCAGGCCGCCAATGACGTAAAAGCGGCCATCGCGGCAGTCCATGCCGCCGGCGCCGTGGACGAGTTCGGGGACGGGGTGTTTGGCAAGAAGCGCGAGGTTGTCGGCTTGGTAGACGTAAACGTGGCTATCGGCACCAGCTTCGGTATTGAAGCGGCCGAAATTGACCGCGACGTAGAGTTTGCCGTCGTGGTAGCAGAGATCGCCGTGGTGGCTGCGCACGGGCATGTTGGCAAGGAGATTACCGGACAGGTCGGTGGTGACGATATTGGCCGTGAAGCTCCAGTAGATGTGTTGGCCGTCGGTAGCGATGCCCTGGAGATGGCCGCGGTATTGGCCGGGGCAATGGATGGGCTGGGCACCAAGCATACTGGCGCCGATGGCGGCAAGAGAGAATAGGGCGTGGTAGCGCATGGCGGGTTATCTCCTGGCGGGCTGATGGTGATTGTCTTGGCGAGCGGCTTGCGGCATGCTTGGCCAGCAGCGTTTTGTGGGTGAACGAAAGTCCTACCATAGCTTGCTGCGGTGGACCATGCCAATGCTTTGCTGCCGAAGAAATGGGGTGTTGCGGGTGTATTCGACGGCCGGCGCAATACAGTATGGTTTTGACAATGGGTGCGGCGTTACTGATCTTTGTGCTGCCGTCCCAAGGAGCCACTCATCTGGCGCTGCTGTCAGTCATCATACCATCCTACGACATGGCCGTCTGTGAGGATGGCCATGCCTTTTTGCCATAAGGCAAGTCCAGCGCATGAGTCCGCAAGAGCCGCAACGCATTTTCTCCAATCTCGATCTTTCGCGTCTGATTATACCGCTGATCATTGAGCAGTTTCTCAGCTGCATGGTGGGCATGATTGACACCATGATGATATCGTCGCTGGGGGAAGCGGCGGTATCAGGCGTGTCGCTGGTCGACCTTTTTAACATCCTGATCATCAATATCTTTTCAGCTCTGTCGACGGGCGGCGCGGTGGTGGCCTCGCAGTTTTTGGGGGCAAAGAGGGTGCGGGATGCGCAGGGGAGTACCAAGCAGCTGCTGCTGGTGACGCTGGCAACGTCCTTGCTGCTACTGTTGTTGGCGCAGGTCTTTAATCGGCAGCTCATCCGGCTGCTTTTCGGCAGCATTGATGCCGAGGTGATGAGTGCGTCCCAGACTTATTTCCGCATCACGTCGCTGGCTTTTCCGGCGATAGCGCTGTTCAATGCCTGCGCGGCGATATTCCGGGCGATGGGCAATTCGAAAGTGTCCATGTTTGGGTCGTTGCTGTGCAATGTCGTGAATGTCTGCGGCAACGCGCTGCTGATATATGTCTTCCAGATGGGCGTTGCCGGCGCGGCGTGGGCGACGGCGCTGTCGCGAGTGGTGGCGATGCTGCTGTTGCTGTTTTTGCTCAGCAATCGCCGGCATGCGCTGTATCTGTCCTGGCGGGACGGCTTTCGGCCGCACTGGCCGACGATTCGCAAGATCCTGTACATCGGCATTCCCAACGGCATTGAGAACAGCTTTTTTCAGCTTGGGCGGATCTTGGTGCTCAGTGTGATATCGTTGTTCGGCACGGTGCAGATAGCGGCGGTGGCGGTGGCCGGTAACCTGGGTTACATGAGCTGCATCACGGGTGGCGGCTTTTGTCTGGCCATGATCACGGTTGTTGGTCAATGCGTGGGCAATGGCAATCGCGAGCAACTGTACTTTTATGTGCGCAAGATGATGCGCATGGCCTACGTGGTGCATGTACTGTGGGGGCTGGTGGTACTGGCGGCGGTGCCGCTGGTGCTCAAACTCTACGCATTGTCGCCGGAGACCATGCGTTTGGCGCTCATCCTGGTGCTGATCCACAACATCTTTTCGCTGTTCATGTGGCCGGCGTCGTTTGTTTTTCCCAACGCGCTGCGGGCAGCGAACGACGTCACCTACACCATGCTGTCATCCGTGCTGTCGATGCTGATTCTGCGGGTCGGCTTCAGCTATGTGCTGGGCTACAATCTGGGCTGGGGCGCCATCGGCGTGTGGATCGCCATGATTTTGGATTGGGTCTGCCGCATCAGCTGCTTCTATCTGCGCTATCGCAGCGGCGCCTGGCTGCGCCGCGCCAACCTGCAGGCGGGGTGATGGGGCAGGTGGGATGCGTGAGCGCCGTTTCGCGTCGTGTCTTTCAGTATGCTCGGGTGAGGATGTCCATGAGCACGGCGTAGCTGTCGTCGGGACTGACGGGGCGCGGTGCCAGTTCGAGCTTCATGCGGTTTTCGCCGGCGCTGCGGGCGGTCTGATCCAGGAGAGCCGGGGTGATGCCCGGGATATCCCGCAGGGCCTGGGGGACGCCGCAGGCGGTGAGAAACTCCCGGAATGACGAGATGACCGCCATGGGCGTGTCGCCGGGGAAGATGTCCCGCAGGAGCATGGTGCGTTCGGCGACGGTGGGGTTGCCAAGATAGTATTCCCAGCAATGCGGCAACAGCATGATTGCTGCCAGGCCGTGGTCAATACGGCCGTACCAAGAGAAGCTGCACAGGTGCGGTAGGCCCGTGGATTTGTGGCGGATGACCATGCCGCCCAGGGTCGCGGCCACTGCCATCTTGCCGAAGCCGCCACGGCGGCGCAAGGCCTTGGGCAGGGCGTCGCTGACCAACTTGATGCCGGCAATGGCCCGGCGGTTGGCGTAGCGATCGTTGTTGTCGGCGCCGACATTGAGGAAGCCCTCCAAGAGATGGGCCAGGGCATCGCAGCCCGTGGCGCGCACCACGTTCTCGGGCATGCTCTTGGTGTAGGCCGGCACGCAAAAGGCGTAATCGGGGATGATGACCGGGTCGGAGATGAGTTTTTTCACGCCGGCTTCAGTGTCGACGATATTAGCGTAGGGCGTGACTTCCGAGCCCGTGCCGGAGGTCGTAGGGAAGCAGATAACCGTCTTGAGGCGCTTGCCGGCGTTGCTGGCGCTGAAGCGGTTGGCGCCGAAGAACACCCGCGTGGGCTGCCTGGTCTGGTAGGATAGGTAGGCGGCTTTGGCGGCGTCCATGACGCTGCCGCCGCCGATGGCGATGACCCAGTCGGGCTTCTGCTGCTGCAGAAAGACGCGCATGTGGCGGACGCATTCCAGATCGGGCTCGGGGTTGATGGCGGAAAAACGCTGTACGCGCGAGTTGCGGCAGTGGCTGCACAAGTCCTGCCAGGCGCCGGACACATCGGCCGAGTGTTTGCCAGTGAAGACGGCGATGACGCGGGGCTTGTCTCGTGCCAGAAGCTGGTGGAAGGCCGGCCAGGCGTCGTCACCCATGGCCACGTGGGTGTCGCTGTAGGAGTTGATTAGTGCGGGAAAGGAATTCATGGGGGCTTCTCCATGGGCTGGCAACGCGTTGCTCAGGGGCGTAGTTCAATGAGGGCGACATCCTCGGGGTCGAGGGCGACGCTGAAGGTCGTGCCGCCGGTGGCACCGGGCTGCACGGGCAGTTCCTGCTGGTGGACGTGGTCGTAAGCGCTGGTGGCGCTGATGCTGGTGCTGAGGCGGCCTTCCTGGCGCTGTTCGCCAGGATTGAAGACCGTGATGATGTTGGTGCCGAAACGCTCCAGCCACAGGGCGGCGTTGTCGCTGCGGGCGTTGGTGACGGGCTGCCAGCCCGCTTCACCGGCACGTTTGCACAGCGGCACGTACTTGCGAAAAAGTTCGCGGTCGCGATTGTACAGGTCGGGATTGCGGAAGTAGTGCTTGGTACAAGCGTCCGCGCTGAAAAAGCCCGGGTACATACCGTAGAACACGCAGCGGCGCATGTACTTTTCGACCTTCTTCCCGTCAAAATCGTCGAAGTTGGTGTTCTGGAGGAAACAGAAGGGCTTGGGCCCGCACATGGCGCGGCGGAAGAGCATGGTGCTATCGGCAGGCGGGCGCCAGTTGTTTTTGGGATTCCAGTTGCTTTCCGTGCCAAGGACGTCCAAGAGCGGCGTCAGCCACCAGAGGTTGTGTGGCGTGCTGTTGGCCATCATGAGCTTGTCCATGCCGTGCACGTCGTCGGCGATAGCGCGGGCGTATTCCCAAGCGATGAGGCCGCGGAAGATGACGGGACGTTGGCCGATCTGCGAGAAAGTCAATGGCGTCGAGGCGGCTGAGAAGTGCTCACGGCGGTAATTCATGACGTCGGTGACATAGCCTTCGCTGGAGTCGATGTACTCGCCATCGAGATCGGCCTTGCGCTCGGGGCCGTAGAGGCGCTGGCGCAGTTCGGGATTCCAGGCGATGCGGAAATGGCTGTCGGGACTTTTGATGCCGGGCATGGACGCCATGCTCCAGACGGCGCCTTTGCACCAGGGCGTGTCAAGCCAGCGCGCCGGTGCTTCGCCGTACTGGTTGTGGAACACGCTACTGGCGAAGGACTTGGCCCGGCGATCTCCCCCGGCGGCCAGGCGTTCGATTTCGGCGTTGGCGCTGGGCAGATCGCGGGGCATGTCGTCGGGCATGCGCAGCCACCAGGTCATGGGTTCGGTATAGCGGAAGGTGAGGATGTTGTGCTGGTCGTCCCACGCGCATTCGTTGTCGCCTTCTTTAATGGCGAAGCCAAAGTCTTCCCAGCCCTGTACCTCGCTGATTTTGGCGAAGGGCATCCACAGTCCATGGCGTTTGCTGCGGGCAGTAAAAGCTTCGGGAAAAATGCGATAGAGTGCGTCAACTGCGGAACGGAAGCCCCAGGTAGGCGCAAAGTCGAAGGAGAAGAGCTTGACGGTGGCGCTGTTTTTTTCCGGGGTCAGAGCGATGTCCCAAGCGACGTAGAGTTCGTTGCTGCGGCTGTTGTAGGCGCAACGGCCAAAGGCTGGTGTGAAGAGATCCATGGCGATGGCGCGGCCGGTAGCGCCGGCGCTGACGGCTGCCAGAGGATAGAGCGAGAGACGGCCGCTGCTGCCACAGGGGAAATTGACCGTATTGAGGTATTCCTGCTGCGGCGCGGGCTGGTCGGGCGCGTTTTGCGCGTTGGTTGGCCGTGACATGGTCAGCCACTGCCAGGCGGCAGCGGGGAGAGGCAGGGTGTAGACCAGCTGGAGGATGCGGTCTTTACCGCTGTCGTCGCTGATTTCCGCTTCGACGCATTGGGCGCCGTGGCGCGTGGAGCTTTTGGTGCTGATGCGTACGCCGTGGGCCTGGCCGTCGCTGAAGGACAGAAAGTCGGAATTGGCGGCGACATCGCGGAGGATGAAGCCATGGTAGCTCGTGGTGCTGCCGACGGGCACGCCATCAAAGACCGCGCTGCCATCGGGCACGGCCAGCTGGTAGATTTCGAGGTCTTTGAATTCGGCCTTGCCGCTGTGAGCGCGCATGAGCAGCCAGCATTGGACGCTTTTGATCGGCTTGTCCGGCACGACGAGCACCTGCTGTTCCTCCCAGTCGTGGGTGCCGGTCTGGAACGGCGTTTGGCGGCCCCATAGGGGGGTGCCGTCGTCGTAGACGATGTCCAGATAGAGGGAGTAATTGCTGTCAGGGGAGCCGCTGATCTTGCTGGCGCGGCTTTTGGCCTTGACGACGATGGGCGTTGGCGTGCTTTGCTTGAGTTCCACGGCCTTGCCGGCGCCGCGGCGGAGCTGCTGGTCGTCACCATTGTCGCAGACGATAACACCCTCTGGGCCGCTGCTGAAACCCACTTCCCACGGCTGCCATGGCAGGGCGCTGATGTCCATCGCTGCGTGGGATGCGGTGCTCAGCACGGGCTTGATGATTTCGGCAAAGGCGCCCATCGTGGAACAGAGCAGCAACGCAGCGGTGAGAAGGCGTCGATGTGTCATGTGGGGCCTCGCTTTTCTGGGGGTGGAAGAACGACGGGTGGCGGGATGTTAGCAATCGCGGTCGCTGCCGTAGTCCGGGCTGCCGGCGGCCAGGTAGCCGCCACTGCGGCCGTCCGGGTGTTCGCTGAACCAGAATGAATAGATGTCGCCGGAATCGATGGTGATGCGCAGTTTGCAGTGGGGGAGCGCCGGCATGGTCTGGTGCTCGTGCCAGCGGATGGGCGCCGCGCAGCTGTCGCCGCGGAAGGGCAGGGCGTCAGCAATGGCGTAGCCGGGGACGACGCGGTTGTTTTCGTCGAGGACTTCGACACGCAGTGCCTCGGCGGCGGCATTGATGAAGAGGTAGGGCCTGGCGCCGGGCGCGAGGCAGCGGGTGTGGATGAGCGCTTCGCTGTCCGTGTGCATGGAGGCGAAGCCATCGCGGCGCAGTTCGGCGAAGCCGGTGGCGGCGCCGGCGTACATGGCGAAGGCGCCGCGGCTGCTGTGGCCCTTTTGGCCGGGGCCCAGTGTTGACTGGCCGCTCCAGGCGCCGTAGTAGAAGCGTATTTTGTCTTTGTAGACCAGGCAGCCGCCACCGGCGGCGTGGAGATAGCCGCGGTCCCAGCTGCCGCGCTGCCGCGAGCAGGCGAGCAGGGGCTGGCGGTTGTCGCAGCGGGACCAGTGGAAGCCGTCGCGGCTGAAAGCGGGATGGAGATCAATGCGCTTGGGGCAGCCGAGGATTTCGCAGTGGTTGTTTTCGGGGCCGTGGAAGATCGCGAAGAGCCCAAGCATGACGCTTTCGTAGGGGGTGGCGTTGAGGTCGTAGAGCTGAGGCTGGAATTGCGTGGCTTCTTCGCAGCGGTCGTGCTGGTCGCTGCGGGCCCAGGCGATGGGCGTCAGGTCGTCGCCAACGGCGCCTTTGGCCATGCGGGCTTCGTGCCATGGGGGCGCAAAAAAGTTTTCGCGGGCGAGGTAGGCGCGGGCGCGGCCGGTGCCGGGGAACCCCACGCGGATGCTGAAGATCCAGCGCTGCTGGAAGGGATCGTAGAAGAAGCTGGAATTATCGCCGCAGGGCCCACTGGGACAGCGGTAATGCCAGTGTATGCCATCGGGCGAGGCCAGCAGCTCGGCGCCAGCGCCTTGGCGGTGGCGGTTGTAGATGAACATCTTCCAGCGTTCGTCGGGGGTATTGGCGTGTTGATCCAGCCACACCAGAGCGCCATCGCGTTCGTAGCTGTCGCGTATGGGCAGCAGCAGATTGGAGTGGCCGACGATGCCGAAATCGGGTCGTTGCCAGTGAATGCCGTCGTGACTGGTGGCCAAGGCGGTGCCGTGGAACCAGCCGGCGTGGTAGAAGAGCTTGTAGAGGCCGTCCTGCGGGTCGTACCAGACGCCGTCGTTGAAGGGTGCGGCCACGGGGCATTCGCCGTTGCCGAGCTCGTGTGGTGTCTCGGGCTGGAGGACGGGATTGCCGGCGTAGGGCTGCGCCTGGTGCCAACGGCGGACGCAGCTGCTGAACTCAATGAGCGCGTCGTCCACCAAGAGTTGCCGACCAGGCCGCAACGCGATGGGCGCTGCCGACGGCGCGCTAAGATATGGCACTGGCAGCGCTTCGCGGCTGGCCGGTTCAAAATCGCAGTAGAAGGTCTCTGGCATGGAAAGACGCCCTTTGCCTCGGCAAGAGTTGTGCTCGTAAGGGGTAAACATAACAATGTGAACCGGAACAGGGCATTTGCAAGGTCAACTGGCATTATCGCGGAGTAATCGGTCAGTGTACACCCCGGCGCTTCGCTGGGACAATTTGCAGGAAACCCACGGCCAGTCGCCGCCCAGCCATTACCCATGGGTGGCTAACCAAGCAGCGGACTTCATAGGAGCAATGCTCCTCACATAGCATGCGACAATCGCCGGCCATGAGTTGATTGGTAACCATGCACAAGATCATTCGCCGAGGTTTTGAGCACCGAAGGTGCGCCCTAAGATAGCCCAGGGCAAGCGGCGCCGAAGGCGCGCGCCGCCCTGGGCTATCTTAGGGCGCGCTTTCAGCGCTGCTGCCGCTTCGCGGCGGAAATGCACGACGAGAAAAGGTTGCTTGGTTGAACAAGTGCCATGGATACCGTTAAATGAAGAGCATCGGTTTCATAGGAGTGTACACCCCGGCGCTTCGCTGGGACAATTTGCAGGAAACCCACGGCCAGTCGCCGCCCAGCCATCCGACCTTGATTTCCGCCGACCTTTGCGGCAGCGTGTTTCATAGGAGTGATTGATAACGGATGCCCGGCATGCCTCGCGCTGGCGCGTGGCATGCCGGGTCACACCGCGCCTGAGAGTGATAATACTGGTAGTCAGTATCAATCACTGAGCGATTACCGCGAAATCTCCTCTTTTTGGCTAAAAGAGTTGTTTTCGCTCTGTGGCTGGAATACATTACGCCTCCGCTTTATGCGCCCGAGTGGTGGAATGGCATACACAACAGACTTAAAATCTGTCACGCGCAAGCGTTTGCGGGTTCGAATCCCGCCTCGGGTACCATTGATTAGCAAAGACTTACGACTAAAATCGTAGGTCTTTTTTTGTTTTCTGGTGTATCCTGTTTCCCCCCATTTTCCGGTATATTTGTTACGAATAGGGGATATAAACCGGATAAACTTATCTGTGCGGGCTCAATGGTGGTGTCGGTGGTGGATATCGGGGGTATGCTGATGTTCGTGGTTGCAAGTTTCGTGGGTGTGTTCATGGCTATGCGAGGCGGTGACAGGCGGGTTGTGGCGGTGAAGGTGATGCTGGTCTTCATGGGCGTGAGCATGGTCATGGGTTAGTGGTTGGTGCCTATGGTGATGGGCGTGGTTTTCCTGGATTGCGAGCCAGACGCCGCAGAGCATGATGGCGGCGGCCGCGGCAAAGGTCCATGAGGGAACGTCCTTGAGGATCAGCAGGGACAGCAGCACGCCCATGAAGGGCGCAGCCGCGTAGTATGCGCTGGTTCGCGCCGCTCCGAGGTGGCGTTGTGCCTTGACGTAGAAGAAAATGCTCAGACCGTAGGCGATGAAGCCGAGCAGGGCGGTCGCGACGATCGCCAATGCCGATTGCGGGAAGGGCGTTGTGGAGAGCAAGGCGATGGCCAATGCCGTGGTTCCCGATCCCAAGCCCTTAACGATAACAATTTCCATCGGTGATTTTGCGGAGAGGTTTCGCGTACAATTGTTCTCCAGGCCCCAACAGGCGCAGGCGGCAAGCACGAGTAATGAGCCGGGGGATATTTGCCAGGTAGCAGCGTCGGCAAAATCAACGCATACGAAGATGCTTGCCAGGGTGATGATTCCCAGTGACAGCCACATGCGTTTGCCAACGGCTTCGTGAAAAAACACCAATGCAATCACAGCGGTGGCGACCATTTCAAAGTTGAAGAGGAGGGCGGCGTTCGCCGCCGTCGTCAGTGTGAGGCCCAGCATAAGGAGAAAGGGGGCGATGACATCCAGGACGACCATGGTGACGACCCAGGGCAGGTCATGGCGCGACAGCGCCGCCTCTGTTTTATCTTTGTTTGAGAGGACATACAGCAGAAGCATGCCGATGCCGGCGCCAAGGTACAGGAACGCAACCATGTACAATGGGGTGATAATGGGAAGAAGCAATTTTGACAGTGGCGCGTTCAAGCCGAAGAGCAGAGCGGCAAACAACGCCAGCGCCATGGCGGCGTGGCTGCTTTGGTTGGGTGTATTCAGGTGATTCATGCTAACTCCATTGTCGGGCGAGCAGAAAATCTGCCATAACAATGCTGGTATTCAAATGGTTGGGGATTGTGAGATGGACTCTTTCTCAATTTCCCTCACCCAGGCGGGACCGAGCGTTGCGGCAGTTCACTGGTATTGGTGGTAGTTGTTCCTGACTACAAGGCGTCGGCGCGATATTGCGGACTCGTATGAATTGTGATCCGCCGGACGTTATTGCGTTGTTGGCAAAAAATGTGCATAATTATACCATGATGTCAGTTATTGTTTGTTTTTTAGCGTTTAGGCACGATATTATATGTTTTCGCTGCGGTCTCAAGATGCGCGCTATTTGTCTAGGATCGGCGATGTATGTCTTGTTTTGTCAGTTCTTATCAATGTATTAGTGAATGCAAGTGGTGTTAGCCAAACGGTTGCCGAGAGCAGTACTGTTGGCGTGTGAAAGGAAAGAAGAATGGACCGTAAGTACCCTTTGTCAAGAGTACGTAATATTGGCATCATGGCCCATATTGATGCTGGCAAGACGACCTGTACGGAGCGTGTTTTGTATTACACGGGACGCACGCACAAATTAGGAGAGGTACATGACGGTGCGGCGACGATGGACTTCATGGTCCAGGAGCAGGAGCGCGGCATCACGATCATGAGTGCGGCGACGACCTGCGTGTGGCGTGATCATCAGATCAACGTGATTGACACTCCCGGACACGTGGACTTCACGGTTGAGGTTGAGCGCAGTCTGCGTATTTTGGATGGTGCGATTGGCCTGTTCTGCGCGGTTGGCGGTGTTGAGCCGCAGTCCGAGACGGTATGGCGCCAGGCGGAGAAATATCACGTGCCGCGGATTTGTTTTGTGAACAAGATGGATCGCGTTGGCGCGGATTTCTTTTCGGTATTGAAGCAGATTCGTGAGATTCTTGGTGCGAATGCGGTGCCGTTGGCGATACCGATTCGCGAGGGGGCTGAGTTTGAGGGCATTATTGACTTGGTGCAGATGTGTCATGTCCGCTACGTTGAGGATCCCAAGGGGACCTATCCGGTTGACGAGCCGTTGACCGACGAGCTCAAGGAGTACGCCGAGCCCTGGCGCAAGAATCTGATTGAGGCGGTGGCCGAAGTCGACGAGGCTTTGTTTGACAAGTACTGCGCGGATCAACCGATTGATGTCGAGGAAGTTCGTGCGGCGATCCGCAAGGCGACGGAGTCGCAGTTGATCTGTCCGGTGCTGTGTGGCAGCGCGTTTCGTAACAAGGGCATCCAGCGGCTGCTGGATGCGGTGATTGATTATCTGCCCAGCCCCTTGGATGTTCCGCCGGCGGAAGGTACTCTGCCGGACGAGGATACGGTTGTTGTGCGTCATGCCTCGGATGAAGAGCCGTTTTCGGCTTTGGCGTTCAAAGTGGCGACGGACAAGCACGTTGGCAAGCTGATCTACGTCCGGGTGTACTCGGGTATTTTGGAGTCTGGCTCATACGTGTACAATTCGACCAAGGGCAAACAGCAGCGCATTGGCCGTTTGTTTCGGATGCACGCCAATCACCAGGAGATCGTCGAGCGCTTGTATACGGGTGAGATAGGTGCGGCGATTGGCCTACCGGACACGGTTACGGGCGATACGCTTTGTGCCGAAGCGCAGCCGGTGGTATTGGAATCGATTGATTTCCCGGCGCCGGTGATCAGCGTGGCGGTAAAGCCGCAGAGCCGTGGCGATCGTGACAAGCTGATGACGGCTCTCATGAAGCTGGCCGAGGAAGATCCGACCTTTACGGTACGAGTTGACAAGGAGACTGAGGACACGATTATTTCGGGCATGGGCGAGCTGCATTTGGACATTATTGTCGATCGCTTGCGTCGTGAGTTTAGTGTCGGGGTGGATAGTGGGGCGCCGGAAGTGGCCTATCGTGAGACCTGCACGCGTGTGGTTGAGCATGAAGAGCGCTACAAGAAGCAGTCTGGCGGTCATGGTCAGTTTGCGCATGTGATCATCAAGCTGGAGCCGCAGGAACCCGGTGTTGGCTACGAGTTTGTCAACGAAGTCAAGGGCGGCAACATTCCCAAAGAGTACATCCCGGCGATTGAGAAGGGTGTTAAGGACGCCATGGAAGAAGGCCCGAAGGCCGGTTATCCGGTGGTGGACCTCAAGGTGACATTGGTTGACGGGTCGTACCATGAGGTGGACAGTTCGGAAATGGCGTTCCGTCTTTGTGGCTCGATGGCCTTCAAAGCGGCCTTCCTCAAGGGCGGCCCGCAGTTGCTGGAGCCGGTGATGCGCTTGGCTATCACCACGCCGCCGGATTATTCGGGCAGCATCACGGGCAACCTCTGTGGTCGTCGTGGCCGGGTGATGGGCATGGAGGCCATGGGCGAGAAGATCCAGGTGGTCAAGGCGCTGGCGCCGTTGTCCAACCTCTTTGGTTACACCAGCGAGCTGCGGAATATGACTCAGGGACGAGCGGGCTTCAACATGCAGTTTGAGTTTTACGAGCCCGTGCCGAATGCCATTGCTGAAGAAGTGGTTATCAAACGCAAGAAGCTGCGCGAAGAGCGTCGCTGATGCGTCAGTAGCGAGGCATTTGCTCGCTACCTAGCTGAATAAAGACCACGGGCCGCCAGTGCTGGGAAAGCGTTGGCGGCCCGTGGTTTTCTCTGGGCAATTGGTTGCGGCTCTGGGGTGATCAGGCCTTCTGGTGTATGCTGGCGGTGTCGTGTTTGGCGAGCGGATTGGGGGTGCTAATGGGTTCGTCGGCCTTGGGGCGCGGCGTGGTACGTGGTGGCATGATCTGGATGGGGGCGGCCCAGCGGATGGCGTTGGCGATGACGCGCTGGACGTTCGGGTCGTGGTAGATGGGGTAGGTTTCGTGACCGGGAGAGAAGTAGAAGATCTTGCCGTTGTCGCGGTAGAAGGTGACGCCGCTGCGGAAGACGTTGCCGCCTTCGAACCAGGAGGCGAGGATGAGCTTGCCGTCGTCGGGAATGTCAAAGGGTTCGCCGTACATCTCAGAATGGGGCAGGGTGAAGGTTTCGGGGACGCCCTGGGTGATGGGGTGGTTGCCGGCGACGACCCACAGGCGTTCTTTTTCGCCGACTTCGCGCCAACGCAGGCGGCAGCTGGTGCCCATCATGCGGCGGAAAACCTTGGAGTAGTGACCGGAGTGGAGGACGATGAGGCCCATGCCGGCCTGGACGCGCAGCTGGATGCGGTCAATGAGGGCGTTGTCGACTTTGTCGTGGGCGCAGTGGCCCCACCAGACGAGCACGTCGGTGCTGTTGAGGATGTCAGCGGGCAGGCCCTGCTCGGCTTCGTCCAGGCTGGCGATGCGGATGTCGAGATCGTCGGCCTTGAGGGCATCACGCAGATAGGCGTGAATGCCGATGGGGTAGAATTGGCGAATGAGCTCGCCGAGGTTGTTTTGTTCGCGTTCGTGGACGAACTCGTTCCAGATGGTGACATGAATCATGCGGGGGTACTCCTTGGTTGCTGGGTTAGATGCCGGTGGGCACGATTGGGGAAAATAGATCAGAGAAGGAAGGTGCGGATTGCGTCTTCGATATCCGGGTGGAGCTTGTGGGGATTGCTGTCCGGAAGCCAAATGCAGTGGCCATCATTTTGGCGGTGATAAAAGTAGCTTTCGACGGGAGCGCCGACCTGTTTGGCGGCGGCGACAAGGTTGATGGCGGAGGCGATGGGCACGACGGTGTCGTGATGGCTATGGGTGAGCAGCAGGCGGGGGCCATCGGGGCGCAGGAAGGGCATGGGCGAGATACTATCGAGATCAGCCGGGGTGGCGTCGTGGCCGAAGAGAGTGCGGTAACGGTCGGGGAAGGCCGCTGCGTCGGGGCGGGGATCGGCGATGCCTGAGATGGAAATGGCCGCGCGGACGCGGCTGGCTGGCAGGCGCAGGCCGGTCATCAGGGCCAAATGCCCACCGGCGGAGGCGCCGATGATGACAATGCGGCGGCGATCTAGCGTGCTGATGGCGTCGTGCGCGCCGTTGAGGACGAAGCGTGCCGCCTCGATGCAGTCATCGCCGCAGGCGGGCCAGGGAGCGGTACCACAGAGGCGGTAGTGAGTGTTGAAGGTGGCGAAGCCGAGTTCGCAGAGGAATTGGGCGACGCCGGCGAAGCTGCTTTTGTCCATTGCTGACCAGCCGCCGCCGTGAATGGCGAGGGCGATGGGCGTGTGCTGGTCGGCGTGTTCGGGCAGGTAGAGATCACCCAGGCCGCGTTCGCCGTAGCTGGGATTGTAGACGATGTTTGGAATGACGGTCATGGGGGGTGTGACTTGTGGTTATGAGGAGTACCCTCGACGCGTAGTGGTGACTTCCCGCCGGCGACGACTGGGGGTGGGAATCATTTATCGTCAATGCGGTCACTGATGGCGTCTCGATCTGTCAGCAGCAGCGGGTAATCGACTATGGGCAGTCCCTGGCAACAGTGTATGCCAGAGGCGACGCTGGCGGTGTTGGTGACGGCGTAGACCGTGCCGGCGAGCATGTCGATGAGGACGGGATTGCAGATGGGCCGACCAGCTTCACCCGGGAGAAAATGCAGCTGGAAATTGCGGTAGCCGGGGAAGTCGCACTGGACATCCTCGGGGATGTGGTAGGCGTAGATAGGGAAGCCCTTGCGGGTAAAGGTGACGACGCTCAGGGCCAGGTCAAAAAGCCGGGACACGGGTGTGCCGCGGGGGATGCTGGCGGTGGTGTCGGGCTGGGCGTAGAGGTCGGTATGGAGGGTCTCGTCGTCGAAGAGGGCGGCGGCGCTGGCCATGGCGTAGTAGGACATTTTCGGGGTGTAGCTCAAGCCATTGAGCAGGCCGTGGCGGGCGGGGTCCTTGCGGGTGACGTCGCCCATGGAGTAGGGCTTTTCCATCATGTCGGCCATCTGGAAGAAGGACGTCATCATGAGGTCTTCGCCGAGATCGGCGACAATGCGGCGTAGGAGCCACTTGGCCTGGTTCTTTTCGCTGGCCATGACGTGGGTGCCCATCCAGTGGCCGGCGGGGAAATAGGACGCGTAGCCGCCTTCGCCCATGGCGAGTTTGAGGTGGCTGCCGCCGTGGGCCGCAAAACTGCGGCGCTGAGCCTGGACCGCGCAGTGCAGATTCAATTCGGGGAGGATGTTGTAGTTGTGGAAGCAATGGAAGTCTAACTCGGAAGCGATACCGGTAGCCACAAAGCCCGGGAAGTAATGGAGATTGACCATGCCGGCGAGACAGGAACCGATTTCTGCATCGGAGATCTCGGCGCGGATCAACGGCGCGGTCTCTCGGATGAGTCGGGCATATTCGCGGGGATCAGGATTGCTCGGTTGCCAGAAATTCTTGCCCTCGGGCTCGTTCCAGATTTCCCAGCGGCGGACTCGGCCGTGGAAGTGCTTGGCGACAGCGCTGACAAATTTTTTCCAGGCGACGAGTCCTTCGGGGTAGTAGAGTGGCACGAAGCCGACGGCGGCGTCGGTGTACACGTCGGGCATGTACAGCTTGTTGCCGAAACCGAGATTGAACCATGGCTGGACGCCAACAGCCAGCAATCTGTCGACAATATGGTCCAGCCAGGCAAAGTCGTATTCGCCCTTGCGGGTTTCGCATTTGCACCAGCCGGTTTGTACTCGCGCCCATTTGACGCCGATGGCGCCGAGCTGTTCATAGCAGCGGTCGAAATTAAAGACATCGCGGTCGAGGCATTCCATGCCGACACTAATGGCTGATTGACGGATGTCTCGTGATGGCAGGCGGCGTAGTGAGCCGATTTTCTGTAAGGGCAGCGTGTGATCGGAGAAAATCATGACAACGACCTCATTTGGTGACAAGCTACAGTAGGATAACCGAGAAACGCGTGAATATACCATCGGCGGCAAAGGACACAATGGACATCGGGGACAAAAGGCAAGCGGGCCCACCGGGGCCGCGATTGCTCCTCCCGGATTTGGTTGCTGGTAAATGGTCAGCCATGAGGACACTTGGTAACAAGCCAGCCATAGATAACAGCCAGTTCGATGGGACGCCTGGAACCGGTGAGACTTCTTGGCAATCGACGGCAATCGACGGCAATCGACGGCAATCGACGGCAATCGACGGCAATCGACGGCGACCATTGGCAAACAGCCTCACCGGTTCCATACATCTGGCCGATGACGATATTTGTGGCAAAATCTCCGCGGCGGGGGTGTCGGCGTCTGAATCGGGTTTATATTTCACGGTTTGGTATTTGGAAGCCGGGTCGGTGATGCGGCCCGCAGTTATCTAGGCAAGGAACAAAGAAAGTGACGGCCATGAGCAGCAACGACAGTCTGAAGAGCAGGAGTCTGAGTTATCACGAGGAGCCGGTTCCCGGCAAGATCAGCGTTATCTCGAGCAAGCCCTGTGAGACTCAGCAGGATCTGTCCTTGGCCTACACGCCCGGTGTTGCCGAGCCCTGTCTGGCGATCAAGGATGATCCTGCCAGCGTCTATCGTTATACCAGCAAAGGCAATACCGTTGCGGTGGTCAGTGATGGCACGGCGGTGCTGGGGCTGGGCAATATCGGTCCGGCGGCAGGCCTGCCCGTAATGGAGGGCAAGGCCGTGCTCTTCAAACGCTTTGCAGATATTGATGCGATTCCGATCTGCCTGAGCAAAGTGTTTACCGCCGATGGCCACACCGATGCCGACAAGCTCATTGCCGTAGCGGAAACTCTGGAGCCGACCTTTGGTGGCATCAATCTTGAGGATATTGCCGCGCCGGCCTGTTTCAAGGTCGAGACCGTGCTCAAGGAACGCATGGGCATACCGGTTTTTCATGACGACCAGCACGGCACAGCCATCATCTCCCTGGCGGCCCTGCTGAATGCGGTGCCCCTGACTGACCGCAGCCTGGACACGCTGCAGGTCGTGGTCAACGGTGCCGGCGCCGCCGGCATCGCCTGTGCGGAATTTTACATACTCGCCGGTGTGCGGCGTGAAAACGTGGTCATCTGCGACAGTCATGGCGTGGTTTATCAAGGCCGCGAAAAGGGCATGAATCCAGCGAAGGAACGCCTCGCGACCAGTAAGCCCTGCCGGACCTTGGCCGAGGCGTTGGTGGGCGCCGATATGTTCCTGGGCTGTTCCGTTGGCCGTTGTGTGACGCAGGATATGGTTCGCAGTATGGCCGCGAAACCCATCGTGCTGGCCATGGCCAATCCCGTTCCCGAGATTTTTCCCGAAGATGCGTTGGCTGCCGGCGCCTACGTGGTTGGCACGGGGCGCACGGATTTTCCGAACCAGGTCAACAACGTCCTGGGCTTCCCGGGGATCTTCCGTGGTGCCTTGGATGTGCGGGCGCGTGATATCACCGAAGAGATGAAGTTGGCGGCGTCGCGTGCTTTGGCAGAAGTCGCTCGGGCGACGATACCGGCCGAAGTCAAGGCCCAGTTGGCGAAGGCCTATCCGGCTGATGCGGCAGCAGGCGTTTTTGATGGCGAGTGCCCGGTGAAGCCGAGCTATGTCATTCCGAAGCCCTTTGATCCGCGTGTTGTACCGCACGTCGCGCGCCGCGTGGCCGAGGCTGCGGTGGCCCAGGGCAACGCCGATGCGCCGATCGCTGATTTTGACGCCTACGAGGCCGCGTTGGTCAAACGCCTGGCCCACGGCTGAGCGGCCTCAGAAGCCGTCGCCTGCGTGGGGCCATGGAACTGCGCGGGCGACGGCGGGTCGAAACGGGCACGTCGCCGATAGATTCTTGATTAACCGCATGGGCCGGCTACTGTATCGAACACCTTGTGAAATAACATGATGGATCGGATGCTACAGCGACATTTGCGCTGTCTGAACAGGGTGTCCAGGCCGGTATGGTAGCGGGCATTAACAGCAACTCTTGGATAACAACGACATGAACATGAAAACAACTTGGCTGACCGTGCTGTGGACAGCAGCGGCAACGACCTGTTTGCGGGCCCAGGACATCGCCAACACCGCCACCCAGGCAGCGGCGGAGGCTACTGGCGCAGTGCCGGCATTGACTATGACGGACATCATGTCCCGCGGCGGTGACATCATGAAGATTCTGGTACTGTTGTCCTTACTTGCGGTTGCCCTGATTATTTTTTACATCCTCACTTTTCGGGCCGGCCTATTGTATCCCAAACAGTTCATTCTGGAGGCGCAGGATGCCGCTGAGATAGGCGACCTTGCTACCCTGCGGGATCTCTGCCGGGAGAATAATTCCACGGCTGCGAAGATTATTTTGACGACCTTGGAGAATTGCCCTGACAGTAAGTCGCTGGATTATGGCCGGTTGCGTGACGCGATGGAGGACGAGGGCGGTCGTCAGGCTACTTTGCTTTGGTCTCGTCTGCAGTACCTGCTGGATTTGAGTGTAATTGCGCCGATGGTGGGACTGTTGGGCACGGTATGGGGCATGATGGTCTCTTTCTCCGGGTTGGAGAGCGGCGTGAGCATCATCAACAAGGCCGACGCGCTGGCCAGTGGTGTGTCCCAGGCCATGAATACGACCTTCGGTGGCTTGATTGTTGGTATTTTTGCCATGACGGCCTACGACATTCTCCGCGGTCGCCTCAGCCGCCAGATCAGCGCGTTGGAGACTGCCTGCAATTCGGTGCTGCAGCATCTGGTGCCGGTTGGCGGTGGTAATGGCAATGGCAATCGCCCGATGCGCTAAACGATACGGAGTCCACCGATGAATTTCCGAAACAAAGTCCAGGAGAACTCAGTGGGGTTTCAGATGGCCCCGATGCTGGATATTATTTTCATTTTGCTCATTCACTTCATGGCGGCGACGATATTTGCCCATTGGGAGCACAAGCTTGGCATTACGGTACCGACGGCGGACAGCGGCACGCGGGGGATACGGCAGCGCGGCGAAGTGATTATCAATGTGGACGAAGTCGGCAAGATCTACATCAACAGCCAGGAAATGTCGGTGGAACGCCTCGAATCGCTGTTGGCGGAGATTGCGGATGCCTTTCAGGAATATCCCGTGGTCATTCGTGCGGACCGCAACTCCCGGCACCAGTCGGTCATGACCGTGCTGGATATCTGCACGCGGGTGAAGATACACAATGTGGCCTTTGCGTCCATACCGGCAGAGGGGCGGCCTGAATGACCCGGTGTGGTGCCAGTCACAAAGTAGTTAATGCCGTCTGGTTTTCGTCGCGTCTATTGATGATGTGCGGGTGTGCGCTGCTGTTCTTGGCAGTGGGGAAAGTGCATTCCCAGCAAGTCGTCGAAGACATTACCGATGCCCGCACGCAGTACGCTCACGCGACGGGGCTCCTGCGGCGTGAATTTTACGACTTGGCCGAGCCGCAGTTCCGACTTTTCGTTGCCCGTTATCCTAACGACGCGCTGGTGCAGCAGGCCCGTCTTTATTTGATTGAGTGCCTGCGCGGGCAGGGCAAAAAAGATGCCATGCTCCAGGAAATCGCCGAGTTCAAGCAGAGCTATCCGGCCAATGGCAATCACGAAAGTCTGACCCTGTTGGAAGCGGACACGCATTTCAGCAACGGGAACTACGACGCGGCAGCGGCTCTGTTTGCCAGTTTGTTCGCCAGCAAAGACGCTCTGCGCGCGGAACAGGGGCGTTATTTCTGGGGGCAGTGCCAGTTGAAATTGAACAAGCAGGACGAGGCGATGGCGGCCTTCCGAGTTTTGTCGGCGCAGCCGTTTGCCGACGGCTATTTATACCGTCCCTACGCGGTGTATTATCTTGGCTGGCTGGCCTTACAGCGCGGTCACTACAGTGAAGCGGTGGCCACTTTCACCCGTCTGCAGGCTGGCACAGGCATAGCTGACGGGCTGGTTGAAAATGCGTCCTATCGCTTGGCCGAAGCGCTGTTGGGGGCGGGCCGGGAGGCTGAGGCGCTGGCGGCTTACGAAAAATACATCGCCAGTTTTCCCAACGGGCAGTTCGGCCAGGAGGCGCGGCGGCGGCGAATTGAATTGCTTGGCCGTGCCGGTGAGCATGCTCGCGTGGTTGCCTTAGGCAACGAATGGCTGCTGCTTTACCCGGACACGGCTGACCACGGCCTGCTCTTCATTTTTGCCCAAGCACTGTTGGAAACGGGCGACTACGAGCGGGCACAGTATTATTTTGAGCGCCTAGGCAACGAGCCGGCAGTGGCGGCAGACCTGCGCCGGGTTGCTCGCGCCTACACCATCAACTGCTTGTTCATGGCTGGCCAGTACGCCGTGGTGGAAGACTATGCCCGGGCCTTTCTAACGGATTTTCCGGCGGCGGCAGAGAGTGGCAATGTCCTGTTGTGGCGGGCGCGCGCGGCCCTGGAGAGCAACCGGCTCAATGATGCCGAAGTGGCTGGCAAGGCAGCAGTGGCTTTTTTCCATGACGATGTGAAACAGACCCTGCCGGCTACTGAGTTGCTGGTGGTTATCCTCGGTAAACAGGAAAAGTGGTCGGAGGCGGCAGCGGTGCTGCGAAGTCTGGCTAGCCGTGACGGCGTGCCTGATCCCGCGCGCCTGCGCCTGCGGGCAGCGGAGATCGCCTACAAAGCGAAGGATTTTGACAAGGCGAAAACCGACTGTTTGTTTCTGGTGGAGAACTATCCCCAGGAAGACGAATTGGTGCGAGCTGCTAAAAATTATTTGCTGCGCATCGGCTTGGACAACAAGGACTTTGCGAGTGCGAAACGCTATGCCGAAGAGCTGCTGGTCGGCGCACCACGTGATGAACAGGTGCTCTTGACCCAGACGCTCGCAGTCCTGCACTACAATCAGGGCGATAGCGCTGCAGCCATTCGGGTGTTGCAGGATATGCTGTCCAAATCGGGACTTCCCGAACACACGATTTTGCCCATGAAGGTGTTTTTAGGCCGCATCCTGCTTGAAACGGATCGCCAGCGGGAGTCCTTGGTGATCTTCAGCGAGCTGCTGAGTTCGGCGCCTGAGGCGGCGTTGCGGGAGTTGCTTGGCCCCAGCATTCTTTACCAACTCGGTGATAGTGCGGACAAACTGCAGGAATACGCCTTGGCTGAGCAGGCCTGGCAGGCGATCAGCGCGCGCCAGGATTCGGCCTGGACGACGCGGGCGCGACTGCGGCTGGCGCAGACGCTTAGCCTGAAAGGTCAGCCGGAGCAGGCTGCGAAAATGCTTTGGGAGTTGGAGAAGGGTTTTGCCGACGACAATGAGGCCATGGCACTGTACGGGCCGGAACTCTACTCGCTGTTGGCGGAGATTGAGTTGCAGCTGGGGAACAATGACCAGGCGTTGCTCTGTGCCCGCAAGGCGTTGAAAACTGACGGTGGGGACGATGCCCGCCAGCTTACCCGCGCGCGCTGGGTAACGGCTAAAGTCCTGTTTGAAGACGAAAACAGCCCGTCACAGGCCTTGCCGTACGCGGTCAAGTGTTTTATTTTGGCCGAGGACGACGTGTACAGCCCTCGGGCGATGCTTTTGGCCACGCGAATCTTCCTGGCTTTGGGGCGTCGGCGCGATGCCTTGGCGACCTGGCAGGAATTGGCGGCGAAATACCCGTCATGGGCGGCCGCGCAGCGTTCACAAGACTACATTAAGGAGTTGCTCGCCTCAGAAAAGCACGGGGACGGCAAGCACCAACAGTGAAGGCCTGACGGGTTTTTCAGGTGAGTGTCAGTCATCTGGCAAACATGGCCAACGGCTCGGAAGCAATCAGCGTTTCAATAAGTTAAATGCATTGCTTTTGTAAGAAAATTACACAAAGTGGCAATTTCGGCTATATTTATCCGTTGTCTGGCTGTGGAATGAGTACTGATGCTCGCACGGGCTTGTGAAAGTGTGTGATAGTGCGGGTGCGGAGAGCCTGGGTCAAAGGACTTTCAGGAGAAAAGAAGGAAAAAACATGGCTGCTGCAAAAATATTGATCTTGTCAGAGCAGATGCGTGGCGCGTCATTTTCTTTGACGAACGAGCAGTATACCATCGGTCGTTCAGAGAGTGCGGATATATGTATTGCTGACCCGACCATCAGTGGCCACCACTGTACTCTGATTCAGCAGGCTCCTGGCTCATTCGCCATTCGCGATGAAGGCAGCACCAATGGCACTCGTGTCAATGGTGAAAAAGTCCAGACTGAGATCGTACCCTTGAATAACGGTGACATTCTTCAGGTTGGCGGCGTTGAGATACTCTATGACAACAGTGAGGAACGCCGCTCGGATATGCGGGCGACGACGGTGATCAACCTGGAGGAGACAGGCACGGTTGACGTATCGGTCACGGCCATGAAGAATTTGGCCGGTCGTTCGAAGATGAAGCGCAATGGCGCCTTGCGTGAGAACAAGAAGCATACAATGCTTTTCATTGCGCTCATTGCGGGATTGGGCGTTGTCGTTTTGGCCCTGCTGGTGTACATGTTGATCAAAATGAGTAAGTGATGGTTCAACTGCAGGGGGAGAAAAGCCGCACCGGATATTTATTTGGCAGGTGCAGGCATGACTTTGGCAGTTGGCTGCTGGCAGGACAATCAGGGCTTTCAGCCTGAAGGGGTTGAAGGCCTTTTTTTGTGGATTCGGTTGCATGAATGAGTTGAAGTCGATCTAGGTATAGAAGAAAGTTCAGGATAGCACGCACATGGCTGATGATACTGAGACCCCGCGGGACCGACGCCCAAAATCGGGCAAGAAGCTACCCACGCCGATGAAGCACCTGGCCTTTTGGGCCGTATTGTTGTTTTTGGGACCGCTGCTGATGATCATGACCTTCCGTGGCGGCGCTGCGGCCAAGGTCGTGGATCTGAAGGCGGCCGAGTTTGAAGAGCTGTTGCGGGGGCGCCGTATTCACAGCGTGACGTTGGAAGAGCAACAGTCCAGCAGTGTGCAGCTGCTGGTGGGCGAATTTTGGCCTGAGGACGTGCCCCTGGGCAGCGCCGAGGGGCTGCGGGCTTATCGCAGCAAAGTGATCTACACGGATTCCTTTGACAAGATGCTGCGTGAGTCGGGCGTGATGCGCGATGTGCGTTCTTCGAACAACCTGCTGTTGAATATCATCCTGTCGCTGTTACCGATTGTGCTGCTGGTTGGCGTTTTTTATTTTCTGTTCACCAGGCAGATTCGCTCGGCGAATCGTGGCGCCATGCAATTTGGCAAGAGCCGGGCGCGGATGCTCAATCCGTCCTTGGAAAAAGTGACTTTCAAGGACGTTGCTGGCATCACCGAGGCCAAAGATGAGATGCAGGAGATTGTGGAGTACCTCAAAGCGCCGCAGCGTTTTCAGCGTTTGGGCGGCCGCATTCCTCGTGGTGTGCTGATGGTCGGACCGCCCGGCACGGGCAAGACCCTGCTGGCCAAGGCCATTGCCGGCGAAGCCGACGTGCCGTTTTTTTCCATTAGCGGCTCGGATTTCGTCGAGATGTTCGTTGGTGTTGGCGCCAGCCGTGTTCGCGATATGTTCGAAGAGGGCAAGAAGCACGCGCCCTGCCTAATTTTCATTGACGAGATTGACGCCGTTGGCCGTTCCCGTTTCAGCGGCATTGGCGGTGGGCACGATGAGCGCGAGCAGACCCTGAATGCGTTGTTGGTGGAGATGGACGGCTTCGAAGCCAATTCCGGCGTGATCGTGCTGGCGGCTACCAACCGCCCGGACGTTCTTGATCCGGCCTTGCTGCGTCCCGGTCGTTTTGATCGTCAGATCGCCATCGACCTGCCGGATTTACGTGGCCGTTACGACATTCTCTGCATCCACGCGAAGAAAGTCGCCCTGGATCCGGCGGTGGATATGCGGGTGATTGCACGCGGCACGCCGGGCTTCAGCGGTGCGGACCTGGCCAATCTGATTAATGAAGCGGCGCTCTTGGCCACCCGGATGAACAAGGACACCGTTGGCATGGTCGAGTTGGAGGAATCGCGGGACAAAGTCCGCTGGGGCAAGGAGCGCCGCAGTCGCAAGATTGACGAGAAGGACCGCCGGATCACGGCTTATCACGAGGCCGGCCATGCGCTGGTTGGCCTTCTGAGTGAGCACAGCGAGCCGTTGCACAAAGTGACGATCATACCGCGTGGCGTCGCCTATCTGGGGGCCACCATGCAGTTGCCGCAGCAGGATCGCTACACCATGTCCTGCGGCGAATTGCTTGACGACATTGCCGTGTCCATGGGCGGGCGGGTAGCCGAAAAACTCATTTTCAACGAACTGACCAGCGGCGCGTCCATGGACATCCGCCATGCGACGGACATTGCCAAGAAGATGGTCTGCCAGTGGGGCATGAGCGAAAAGATGGGCCCGCTGAGCTACATCGGTCGCGAAGAACATATCTTCATCGGTCGCGACATTACCCGCAGCGAAGATTATAGCCCCGAGACGGCGCGGGAGATTGACTTGGAAATCCGCCGCCTGGTGGAAGAGGGCGAAGCTCGGGTTACCGCCTTGCTGACGAAGCATCGCGAGCAACTGGAACTGCTAGCGGAGACGCTGCTCAATCGCGAAACCATGCAGGGCGCTGAAGTCTACGAACTCCTGGGTATGCCGGAGCCCGAATCCAAGAGTCTGACGGACGATTTGCCCGACGCCACGCCCGATGGCAGCAATGCCGAGAAGCCGGCCGAGACAGATGCACACACTGATGAGGTGGCGGCTGCCACTGTCGGAGCCACGGATGCAAGCAAGGCGCCGGAGGCAACGGTGCCGGTGTCTGGTTCCGACAGTAACGCTGACACTACAGACAAGCGCTCGTAACGGTTTGGCATGGACAGCTATGACGTCATCATCATTGGCGCGGGCATGTCGGGGTTGTCGGCCGGCCTGCGCCTGACGTATTATGGCAAGCGCGTGCGGATCTTTGAGCGTCATCGCCTGCCTGGCGGGATGAACTCCTACTATCTGCGTTCCGGCGTCGCCATGGACACGGGACTGCATGCTCTCACCAACTTTGTGCCGGCGGGGCAGCGTGGCGCGCCCTTGAATACCTTGCTGCGGCAGCTGCGCATTCGTCGCGAGGAGCTCGACCTGTGTCCACAGAGCTTCTCCCTCATTGATTTTCCCTTTGGCACGCTGCGACTAAACAACGACTTTGCGGCTTTTGCGGCCCAGGTTGGCAAACTTTTCCCGGCGCAGACGGCGGGATTCAATGCCCTAGTGGCGCGCATTCGGGCGACGGACGCGCTGTCGCCAGGGGCGCTGCGTCTTTCGGCGCGGCAGGTCGTCGGCGAGTACATCGACTCGACACAGCTTCAGGACATGCTGTTTTGTCCAGTCATGTATTACGGTAACGCCCAGGTTGATGACATGGACTTCAACCAGTTCTGCATCATCTTCCAGAGTGTGATTCTTGAGGGCTTTGCCCGGCCGCGGCATGGCATGCGGCCCTTTTTGCAGGTGCTTCTCGACCGCTTCGCCGCCCAGGGCGGCGAGTTGTCGCTGGGCGTCGGCGTGCGGGCCATTTCCCGGAGGGCTGACGGCCGGCAAGTGGTGACCACGGACGACGGTGCGAGCTACACGGCGTCGGCGCTGCTCTCCAGCGCCGGCGGCGTGGAGACAGCGCGACTTTGTGCCGAGGCGCCGCCGCCGGAGCTGTCGGCGATGTCGCCGGGTCAGCAGGGCTTTACCGAGACGCTATGCCAGCTGAACTGCCATCCGCGGGAGCTTGGTTTGGACGCTTGCGTGATCTTCCGTAATACGACGACCAGTTTCCGTTTTCGGCCGCCGGCTGCGGGTGTTGATCCCGACAGCCACGTCGTGTGTATGCCTGGCAACTATGTCGGTTGTGAAGACACGGACTGCGCCCGGCTGGTGCGCTTGACGCATCTGGCGGCGCCGGGCTGGTGGCATGCCTTGTCGCCAGCCGACTATCGTCGCGCGAAAGACGAGTTGATGGCGCAGCATGTTGCCATGATGGATGCGTGGAAGCCTGGCTTCAAGGCGGCGCTGCAATCCTGCGACATGTTTACGCCCAAGACCATCAGCCGCTACACGGGCCGTATCAACGGGGCGATCTATGGCAGTAGCGACAAACTGACCAGCGGGCAGACCTCGCAGGACGGGCTATACCTCTGCGGGACAGACCAGGGCTTCCTGGGGATTGTCGGAGCGATGTTGAGCGGCGTGGCGATAGTGAACCGCTATCTGTTAGCCTGAGAGTCGATGAAGCCCTGGCTGGGCACCTTTGGGCCGCGTTGTGATGGTGATATGGGGCCCGTTCCGGAGCCATTCTCGCCGGATGGGCAGGTGTTGGGCGTCTATGAGTGTGCAAAGCGCCGGCGAAGGAGACAACTGAACATGGAACGAGTGATTTCCCATGATTTTCCCCTGGCCTTTGTCCACGAGGGCACTTTGTTGGGCAACGGTAGCTGTGGCCTGATGCTGTGGGGTGCGGAGCGCACGCTGAGCGTCACGGTGGGCAGCGCCGCGCTGTGGGACCACCGCGGCGGTATGAACTGGACTGCCAAGCAGAATCTGGCGGACATCCGGGCGGCGCTTGACAAGGGCGATGCCGGAGCAATCAAGGCGATTTTTGCTACGGACACCGAACAGATCGCCGGCCAGCCGGCGCGGCCGTCGTTGATCCCCGTCGGGCGCCTGGAAATCACCTTGCAGGATGGCTGCCGTCTTGAACGCTGCGAGGTGCAGCTTGGCGATGGTCTGTTGCGGGCGGTGTATAGCCGGGACGGCGTGGAAAATGCCTGTCTCCTGCGCCTGGACATGAGCGACAAGGGGCGTTTCGCCTGTCAATGCAACGACCTTGAGCAGTTCCGGGTGATTTCCGCCTTCGAGCTGACCAGGGGCGCCATGGCGGCCATATCATTTGCAGCGCCAGCGGCCGTGGCCACCGCAACGGGCTGGACGGGCTTTCTGCAACCGATGCCCGCCGACGAGCCCTACGCGCTGGTGGTGAAGCACTACTACAATCAGCTCAGCGGTCAGTTTGTCCGCGCGGCGGACGTGCCGGCCCTGCAGGCCCGACTGGACGCTCTGGACAACGGCTGGTTCTGGGACGACTTGAGCGCCGCGAATCAGCGTTGGTGGGATGACTACTGGCGGGATGTCCCGCAGGTCGCGCTGGATAACGAGCGCCTGGAGGACCTGTATTACCTCGGGCTGTTCAAATTCGCGGGTATGACGGCGCCCGATGGCGTTGCCGCTGGCTTGCAGGGACCGTGGATTGAGGACCACGCGTTACCGCCATGGTCCGGCGATTACCATTTCAATATCAACGTTCAGATGTGTTACTGGCCTGCCTATCGTGCCAACCGCCTGGAGCATCTGCGGCCCTTGTTCGATCTCGTCTGGTCCTGGCGGGACTTGCTGCGGCGCAACGCCCGGCATTTCATCGGCATTGACGACGGCTACATGCTGCCCCACGCCGTTGACGATCACTGTACGTGCATGGGCGCGTTCTGGACCGGCACCATCGACCACGCCTGCGCCGCCTGGATCGCACAAATGATGTTCGACTACGTCGATTACAGCGGCGACCAAAAATTTCTCCGCGATGTCGCTTTTGATTTCATGCGCGGGACCATGCGCGTCTTCGAGGCGATGCTGGAGCGCGGCGCGGATGGCCAGCTGGTCTTGCCGGTGAGCGTCTCGCCAGAGTATCGCGGTGCGGCCATGAATGCCTGGGGTGCCAACGCCAGTTTCCAGCTGGCGGCAATACACCGTCTGGCGATGAATCTGCTGACGGCGGCCGAATGGCTGGGCGAGAAGCCCGCGTCGGCTTGGCTGGAAATTCGCGCCAAGTTGCCAATGGCGGCGTTGGTGGGTGCCGACGGCAAGCAGGAGATTGGGCTCTGGGATGGCTTGACGCTGGAAGAAAGTCATCGGCATCATTCCCATTTGGCGGCCTTGTGCCCATTTGACACTATTGATGCCGATGCGCCGGAATGGCGGGACATTGTTGCCCGCAGCCGCCATCGCTGGATTGAGAAGGGCATGAGCCGTTGGACTGGCTGGTGCATGACCTGGGCGTCCATGCTCAACAGTCGCTTCAACAACGGCCACATGGCCGAGCTGATCCTGGAAATCTGGCAGCGGGTCTTCACCAATGCCGGCGGCGGGACTCTGCACGACGCGGCGTTCACCGGCTTCAGTCTGCACGCGGGCAATCCCCGCATTATGCAGATGGACGCCACTATGGGCGCCGTCACCGCAATCCAGGACATGATTTTGCATAGCCGCCAGGGCGTGCTGCAGCTGCTGGCGGGCATGCCGCCGCGCTGGCGGCAGCTGCGCTGTACGGACATGCCCGCGCCGGGCGGGTTCCGCGTCAGCGTGGACTATCAGAAGCGGGGGCCGCTGGCAATCACGGTCAAGGCGACGCGCGACGCGCGGTTGCGCTTGGTCACGCACCTGCCGGGGACTCTCGTGGCGCGGCTAGGCGACGAGCAGTTTAGCGGCAGCGGCCTCATTGACCGGCCCATGCGCGCCGGCCAGGAGCTGCGCATCAGCCGTGACTGATGACGCGTAACAGCAAGTCATTCAACCCAAACGGTCCGCCGGCACATGGTACCGGCGGCCCGTAGGCGTTTTGGAGTTTTTCTTATGCGGTCACTCAGAGTTTCATGCCGCCATCGATGGCGATATCGGCGCCGTTGATGTAGGCGCCGGCGGGCGACGCCAGCAGGAGCGCGGCGCCGGCGCAGTCCATGGCGCTGCCGAAACGCCTGGCGGGCACGAGCGACCGGAGTTTTTCGACGATGGCCGGGTCGGCCAGCGCCTCCGCGTTGCGGTCGGTGTCGATGACGCCGGGCGAGATGGAATTGGCAGTGATGCCGTCGGCGGCGTAGGCACGGGCGCAATTCAGCACGAGATTGAACTGCGCGGCCTTGGTGCTGGCGTAGATCGCCAACCGCGCGCCGGGGCGCCACTGGTTGACGCTGCCGATGCTGATGATGCGCCCGAAGCGCCGCTGTTGCATGCCGGGAAGAAATCCCTGCAGCAGCAGGAAGCACGACCGCAGGTTAGCATTGACGTCCAGTGCGAAAGTCTCCGGATCGAAATCCGGGACGGTCTGGTAGTGCTGCATGGACGCGTTGAGCACGAGGATATCCACGTCGCCGACGGCCTGGATGAGGCCCTTGACGGCGTTGATATCGCCGATGTCGGCGCTGACGGCTTCGGCGCTGGCGCCAAGGGCCCGGGCTTCGGCGAGTGCCTCGTCGAGTTTGGCGGATGGCTTGCTGCCGTGGATTATTACGTGCGCGCCGGCTTCCGCATAGAGCATGGCGATGGCGCGGCCGATGCCGCGGCTGGAGCCGGTGATCAGCGCCCGTTTGCCTTTGAGAGTGAAGAGTTCGTTGAGCATAGTGGCTCGCTTTCAGGCCTAGAAATAGCCGCCTTTGGCAATGATTTCAGCGATTGAGTCGCCCTGGCGCACCCAGGAGAAGATGTCGATTTCGTTGCGTTCGATGCCTTCGGCGCGCAGGAGCACGTCGTAGGCGATTTCGCGGGGGATGCAGAGCACGCCGTCGATATCGCCGAAGATGATGTCGCCGGGACGGACAGTGACCTTGCCAATGCGGATAGGCACCTGGTAGTGGGTGATCATACAGCGGCCGAGGGAGCCGTTGCTGGTGCGGTACTTGTAAAAGACGGGAAAGTCCTGCTCAAGAATCTGTTTGGTGTCGCGAATGCCGCCGGCGATGACCGCGCCGCGGATTTGCTTGCTTTTGGCGGTAGCGGTCATGACGCCGCCCCAGAGGGACGCTTCGACGTCCTCTGAGGTATCCCAAACCACGAGACCCTCGGGCTTCATGTCGTCGAGCATTTTGGCGCGGAAGGTCATTTCTCCCTGGATAAGGACGTTCGGGGCGCTCTTGACAGTGAAGGCCTCGCCGCAGACGACCATTTCGTCGCGCAGCGGCATGATGGACGATGGCAGATTCTGGTCGAGGAGGCAGAGTTCGCGCATGACGTCGTTGATGCAGCCGGTGTAGAGCTTTTCGTAGCGTTCGCAGAGTTCGCGGATGGGAATGGGCAGTTCGCAGTTGGGGATGCGCTCGCGGGTTTGCACGAGCTGTCCCAGGTTCATGAGGCCGGCTTCTTTCATGGTGATGGGCGTGTTGTTGTCGCGTGCGGGCATGACTGTTCCTTGGGGTTGAGGTGGCACTTAGGGGTGCGAGAGAAAAGACTGCTGATCTTGTTGTTCTGGTTATTGCTTAGGACCATTGGCGGTCGTTGGCCCATTCCTTGTCCCACTCGTCGGTGGGCTGCCAGGCGATGGGGAAGTCCCGGTGGAGCTTTTCGGCGATGAGCTCTTCATTGAGTTCGGTGATGCCCAGGCCGGGTGCGTTGGGCACGTCGATATAGCCGTTCTGGATGAGCGGCTGGGGCAGGCCCTTGACCAGCTGGTCCCACCAGGGCACGTCCACCGAGTGGACTTCCAGCGACATGAAATTGCGCGTGGCGGCGGCGACGTGGACGGCGGCCATGCAGGCGATGGGGCTTTCGGCCATGTGGATGGACATTTGCACGCCGTGGTCTTCGGCGAGGTCGCCGATTTTCTTGGTTTCCATGATGCCACCGGCGGTGAGGACGTCCGGGTGGACGACGGCCAGCGCGCCGGATTTGAACAGCGGCATGAAGCTTTCTTTGAGGTAGATGTCTTCGCCGGTGCCGATGGGCGTGGTGGTGGACTGGGCGAGGCGGACGTACTGGTCGGTCCACTGCCATGGCACGGGGTCTTCCATCCAGGCCAGATTGAAGCGCTCCAGGCGCTTGGCCAGTTTGATGCAGTCTTCGAGGGGAATGTGGCCGAGGTGGTCGATGGCGATGGGAATCTCGTAGCCGGTGACTGCCCGGCAGTCGGCCATGTATTGCTCCAGGTAGTCCAGGCCGACGTCGGTCAGGTGGATGCCGGTGAAGGCGTGGGCGGTGTTGAAGAGATCGTAGGCCTCGCCGCGCATCGCTCGCGGATCAATGGAGCCGTGGGGAGTGGAAAACACCGTCTTCTTGTACTCGCGCATCTTCTCCAGAAAACCGAGCGGTGCACTGAGGGCCCCCTTGACGTTCATGAGCAGCTCAATGCCGAGGTCCATTTTCAGAAAGGTATAGCCTTGGTCCATGCGTTCTTTGAGCGCCTTGCCCATGTCGCGACCACCGCCGGCGGAGTCGGTGTCGCAGTAAATGCGGATGCGGTCACGAAATTTGCCGCCGAGGAGCTGCCAGATGGGGACGCCCCAGGCCTTGCCGGCCAGGTCCCACAGTGCGACTTCAATGCCACAGACGCCGCCGGCCTGCCGCGAATGGCCGCCAAACTGCTTGATGCGCCGGAATATCTTCTCGACATTGCAGGGATTTTCGCCCAGAATGCGGCTTTTCAGCATGGCGGCGTAGCTGCGACTGGACGCGTCGCGGACTTCGCCGTAGCCGACCAGGCCCTGGTTGGTATAGAGCTTGATGAGCGTACAGCGTTTGGGCGCGCCGTCAATGTCGGCGAAGCGCATGTCGGTGATCTTCAGCGTGGAGGGATCAATCTGTGGAGCCATAGTTCGTTCCCGTGCTTGGAGGTTGTCAGGTCAAGGCGACAGAGTCGCGGCACTCGGCCGCGGCGTGTAACAGACAGCGCGCCAGCGCCTGGCGCTTCTTCCCCTGGAAATCCGCTTCGAGGCCAATGATCGTCAGGGCGGCAATGACCGCGCCGTCGGCATTGCTGACTGGTGCGGACATCGCGGCGATGTTCCAGCGGTTCTTGCGGATGTTCACCGCGTAGCCGCGGCGACGGATATCGCGGACGGCATTAAAGACCAGTTCGGGCTGCTCTTTTTCGGCGATGGCCGTGGGGCAGTCGTGGATCAGCTCGGCGATGCGCTCGTCGTCTTCCCGCGAGAGCAGGGCGGCGCCGACTGTGCCCTCAATCAGCGGGAAACGCGAGCCGCTACGGCCCGTAAGCGCTATGGGGGCGTCGGGTTCGGCGCGCAGTAGCGTGAGCTGTTCATTGTCCTGGCGGATGGAGAGTTTGCAGGCGATGTCGTTCTCGCTGGCCAGGCGGTCAAGGATGCCCTGAGCATGGTCAAAATGCTCCAGGCGCTGACGGAAGGCCAGCAACAGGGGCAGCAGGCCGTGGCTCAGTTCGTAATGGCCATCCTGGCGTTTGCGGACCCAGTCGTGCTTCAGAAAGGTCTGCAAGATGCGGTAGGCCGTGCTCGCCGTCGTCGCTGTGCCCTGCTGCAACGCCGCCTGCGACGCGCCATTACGCGCGCTGGCCAGTAGCACCAGCGTGGCCATGGCCTTCTCAACGGCAGGGATGGTATTTTTCATATCTGAAAACCATGTTTTATGATTTGAAAACAACGGCATCACCATAATGCCAGATCTCACGCTGTCAAAGACGGGGCCGAAAAAATGATTTGCGCCCCGGAATCGGTCAGTAACCACCCCGGTGGGGAAAACACCGGGGACAATTTGCAGGAAACCCACGGCCCGCCGCCGCCCAGTCATTACACATAGGTGGCTAACCAGGCAGCGGATTTCATAGGAGCAATGCTCTTCACATAGCATGCGGCAATCGCCGTCCATGTGTTGATTGGTAACCATGCACAAGATCATTCGCCGAGGTTTTGAGCACCGAAGGCGCGGCCTAAGATAGTCCAGGGCAAGCGCCCGCAGGGCGCGTCGCCCTGGGTAAAAGTCCCACCCGAAAAGAGCTCTGTAGATGGTATGCTTTTGTCAACTCAATCAGCGTCATTTTCGGGTGAAAAACTCCTTTTTTTTCTTTCCCGCTTAATCCGACGTTTGGTTGTTGCCGGTGCTTCATAGGGAACCAACTTCTTGCTTGAAGGCTGATACTCCTTGTAATTTTCCGTGCCGCATAGCACCGACCAGCAGATCATCAGCAACTTGCGCATGACGGCGCAGCGCTTCTGCATGGGGGTAAGATTCGTCAAACGCTCCAAGATGGGTATTCTCGCTTGGGCGGTGAGGGTGGCCATGTAGAGCATCTGCCTTATGACCGGCGCTCCTTGCTTGGACAAGCGGGTGGATTTCACAGACGTGCCGGAACACTTGTTCTTCGGGTTCATGCCGGCAAAGCTCACGACCTGCCGGATGTTTTGGAAACGGTCTTCCGGCCCGTATTCGGCGATGAGAGTAGCCGCTATGATCATTCCTATCCCGGGAATCGAATCCAGCTTGGTGACGCGTTCCTGCAGGGCGGCGTGGCTCCGCAGGTATTCCCTTATTTTCACCACGAGACCGTCCAGTTGTTCTTCCACGCTCTTCAACAGATTTTGAAAAATCTGACGTTCGCCCGGATCATCCAGGTTCGTCAGCTGATTCTTGAGTATCGTGCTTATTTTGGTCAAACTGGCATTCATTCTGGTTAAACGCTTGAGCCCCGCGTAGTCTGCCGGCATTTCATACATGGCGTCCGGCTTTTGCGTGGTACCCAACCTCGCCAGGCATTGGGCGTCCAGCTTGTCCGTCTTGCTTTCGATATCGTTGAACTTCTTGAAGGCAGGCACTTTGGCTGGATTGATGAGCGCAATATAACTATCGGGCTTCGCCGCCTTTAACTGTTTGATCAGACGGTATGAATAACATCCCGTCGATTCCATCACCAGCCGGTACACAACCTTGCGCTGCGGATGCAGCCGTTCCTCAATATGCTTTTGATTCGCCTTCAACCAGGTGAAGAAATCTTTCACGCCTTCACGCGTGTTGGTGATGTGCTTGACCGCCAGGGAGGTCAACCCCTTGTTCCTGTTCAATTCCTGGTTATCGTCAAGCCAGTCTATGGCGCAGACGGTATCTCTTTTGCCGACATCAAGACCGACCCAGATTATATGTTCGCTAAGCATGGCTTACTTCTCCGCTTGCTGCTATAGTGTTGGAAGTGTGCGTGCAAGGCCAACCTTGTCTATGCGGGGAGTTTCCCCAAAGATGGTGAATACGGCCATTATTGCACTGCACGGTAACGGTCGTGCCGCCTAATCTTCAGGCTGAGGAACTGAATAGTTACTCATGGGCCACAGGCAGGCACGGCCGTGCTTTTTTGTGTGCGAAACACAAAAAAGCGCCTGATAACACGACTCCAAAGGCAGAAGAGAAGAGAAGAGAAGAGAACATACACCGGAAAAAAGAAAGAGGTACCACAACCTTCAGGACGCATAGAGACTATGCATAGGGCGTCTCGTGGATAACCTCTTTGATACTTATACGTAGCCATTTGCCGCTCCTTGTTACTTGGTTCTCCCAAGAGAATTACGGGGAAAATCGCAGTGGCTATCGACACACAGGTGTCAATGACGCCACTATACAAAGGGCGACCTAACAACACTGCGAAGGTCGTTATGCACATGACGGGCAAGACGTTATATGGGGTTCCATTGCCTCTTTGGCTCCAGTCAGCTTCGCCGACTGGAGCCAAAGAGGCAGAGGAACACGAACAAAAGATGCGCGTTACCCAGGGCGGCGCTCCGCCTTCGGCGCTCCGCCTTCGGCGCTCCGCCTTCGGCGCTCCGCCTTCGGCGTCGCTTGCCCTGGGCTGTCATAGTTCGCGCTTTCAGCGCTCAAATGCCAACGCGATGAGGGTTTGCGGGAGTGAAGCCTTACGGTCGTCCCACTGTGACGGCCGTAAGGCTGAGGCTGTGCCAAAATGGCGCAGTTGTGCGGCGAGGTCGCGTGGCGCGTGGGTAGCGCGTGGGTAGCGCGTGGGTAGTGCAGCCTATTTTTCTCCTTGGCATGTTTTCTGCTGAATAGAGCATGACATGTTGCAGTACATTACATAACCGGCCTAGCGCGAGCGGGCCAAGGAGGACAGCGATGAATTACGACAAGTTTACCGAGAAATCCCGTGAGGCTCTGGGTGTGGCGCAGCAGATTGCGGCGACCATGAATCACCAGGAGTTGACGGATCTGCATCTGTTGGCGGCCCTGCTCAAAGACAGCGAGGGCATGGCGTCGGCATTGTTGCAGAAGATGAAGCAGGATCCCAAGCAGGTCAATCAGGAGATCGACCAGGCCTTGGCGCGCATTCCGCAGGTGACTGGCGACGGCGTCACGCAGGTCTATATGGGTCGCGACGGCGCGAAGATATTGCAGGTCGCCGAAGAGAAGGCCGGCCAGCTCAAGGACGAGTACATCAGCGTCGAGCATTTGCTCTACGGCATTGTCAGCAAGGGCCGCGAGGCTGCGGCAATCCTGAAGCGCCATGGCGTCAGCGATGACAGCCTTATGCAGGCATTGCAGAGCGTGCGCGGCAACCAGCGGGTGACATCGGCGACGCCGGAAGCGACCTTCCAAGCGCTCGAGAAGTACGGCAAGGACCTGACCGCGCTGGCGGCGCAGGACAAGCTCGATCCGGTGATTGGCCGCGACGAAGAGATTCGTCGCGTGGTGCAGATTTTGTCCCGGCGCACGAAGAACAACCCGGTGCTGATTGGCGAGCCCGGCGTGGGCAAGACGGCGATTGTCGAGGGCCTGGCGTTGCGCATCACCAATGGCGACGTGCCGGAGGGCTTGAAGAACCGCCGACTGATCGCGCTGGACATGGGCGCGCTGATCGCCGGCGCGAAGTACCGCGGTGAATTTGAGGAGCGGCTGAAGGCCGTGCTCAAGGAAGTGACATCGGCGAAAGGCGAGGTCATTCTCTTCATTGACGAGTTGCACACGGTCGTCGGTGCCGGCGCGGCTGAAGGCGCCATGGACGCCGGCAATCTGCTCAAGCCGATGCTGGCGCGGGGCGAGCTGCATTGCGTTGGTGCGACCACGCTCAACGAGTACCGCAAGCACATCGAGAAGGACGCCGCGCTGGAGCGCCGTTTCCAGACCGTACTAGTGGAACAGCCCAGCGTGGAAGACACCATCTCCATACTGCGTGGTCTGCGCGAGCGCTACGAAATCCACCACGGCGTGAGCATTCGTGATGCCGCGCTGGTGAGCGCCGCCGTGCTGTCCGACCGTTACATCTCCGACCGCTTTCTGCCGGACAAGGCCATCGACTTGATTGACGAGGCTGCAGCGAAACTACGCACGGAGATCGACAGCAGCCCCGTTGAGCTCGACGAAGCCATGCGCCGCAAGATGCAGGTGGAAATCGAACTCACGGGCCTGCGCAAAGAAAAGGACGATGCCTCGCGGGAACGCGCCGAGAAGCTTGAGAAGGAGCTGGGCGCCCTGCGGGAGAAAGCCGGCGCGCTGCAGGCGCGCTGGGAAGCTGAAAAGGGCGGCATTGCCAAGATTCGCGAGTTGAAGGAAGCCATGGAGCTGGCCAAGAGCAGCATGGCCAAGGCCGAGCGCGAAGGCGATCTCGGTAGGGCTTCCGAACTCAAGTACGGCACCATTCCGGGCCTGGAACAGCAGATGCGGGATGCCGAAGCGCGGGTGCAACAGAAAGATGGCGAGCGGCTGCTGAAGGAAGAAGTCGACGAAGAGGACATTGCTGATATCATCAGCCGCTGGACGCACATCCCCGTGGCGAAGCTCATGGAAGGCGAGCGCGAGAAGTTGTTGCGGCTGGACGAACAGCTCCACGAACGCGTGGTCGGCCAGGACGAGGCCGTGCAGGCTGTCGCGGAAGCGATTCTGCGCGCCCGAGCGGGCTTGAAGGACCCGCGGCGGCCCAATGGCAGTTTCATCTTCCTGGGCCCGACTGGCGTAGGCAAGACCGAGCTGGCCAAGACCCTCGCGGCCGCGATGTTTGACGACGAGCGCGCGATGGTACGCATCGATATGTCCGAGTACATGGAGAAGTACTCGGTGTCGCGACTCATTGGCGCGCCTCCCGGCTACATTGGTCATGACGAGGGCGGCCAGCTGACTGAGGCCGTACGGCGCCGGCCCTACTGCGTACTCTTGTTCGATGAGATCGAAAAGGCCCACCCGGACGTCTTTAACGTCCTGCTGCAGGTGCTAGACGACGGCCGGCTGACCGACTCGCATGGCCGAGTGGTGGACTTCAAGAACACCATCATCATCATGACCTCGAACATCGGCAGCAAGGACATTGTCGATTTCGCCGGCGGCGACTACGAGGCCATGCGCGAACGGGTGATGAATGAGCTGCGCGGGATGTTCCGGCCGGAATTCCTCAACCGCGTGGACGACGTGGTGGTCTTCCATCGCCTGGACGCTCGGCACATCTTGGACATCGTCACCCTGCAGTTGCGGGACTTCAAAGCGCGGTTGGCAGCGCAGCGCATCGGCCTGGAGGTCAGCGACGCGGCGCGGGTGGCCCTGGCCGACGAGGGCTACGACCCCGTGTATGGTGCGCGGCCGCTGAAGCGGGTGATTACGCGGCAGCTCGAAACGCCGATTTCGCGCAAGCTCATCGCGGGCGAACTCGGCGAAGGCCGGGCCATACACGTGGACTATCGCGACGGCGAGTACAAATACGAGGTCCGCTGACGTATGTAGTGATCAAGTCGGCGCCGGCGCGTTGCACAAGCGCGTCGGCGCCGTGTCGTTTGTGCGGCGCCCGTCGTATTCAGCGTCCGGCCAGTGCCCGTTGGTGGAGGTGTCTGACCACGAGATCGACGGGCTCTTGGTCGCTGAGGGCCATGACGTGCTCGACGTCCAGGCCGGCGCAGACCTGTCGGCAGCGGTAGAGAAATTCCTCTATGGCCTCCTGGTAGCTGGCGCGGATGTCTTTGGGGGAGGTGACGATGCGTTCGCCGCTTTCGAGGTCTTCGAAGGCGCCGACTTCGCGGAAAGGGAAGTCGAGTTCAGCGCGGTCGAGGACCTGGTAAACGATTACGTCATGGCGGCGGCGACGGAAATGGGCGAGGGCGGCCTTGAGTTTGTCGCAGTCGTCGAAGAGATCGCTGAAGATGATGACGACGCCACGGCGTTTGGCCTGTTCGGCGAGGTGATGCAGGGTCGCGGCCATGTCGGTTTTGGCAGCGGGCTGGTGTTGGGCGAGCTGCCGGCAGATGATGCGCAGCTGCTCGGCGCCGCCGTGGGGCGGGATGACCGCGCGGCAGCTTTCATCGAAGAGCGCCAGGCCGACGGCGTCCTGCTGGTGGACGGTGATGTAGGCCAGCGCGGCGGCGCAGGACGCCGCGAAGCGGTATTTGCTGACCTTGCCGTGCGCGTAGGACATGGAATTGGAGCCGTCGACGATGAGATGCACGCGCAGGCTGGTTTCTTCCTCGTATTGGCGCAGGTACAGCCGTTCATTGCGGCCGAAGACGCGCCAGTCGATGTGCTTCGGGTCGTCGCCGGCTACGTATTGGCGATAATCGGCGAATTCGACACTGACGCCTTTGAGCTGGCTGCGGTGGGCGCCGGCGATGGACCCCTCCACGGTGAAGCGGGAACTGAGGTGCAGCCGGCTGAGCCGCGCGAGGTCGCTGGCGGAGAGAAGTTGGCTGATGCCGTCGGATTCTGCCATGCTGATGCCACCTGTAGGGGGAAGGGCCGGTCAAAGTGCGTGCGAGCCGGGCGGCGCGGGTTGTCCGGGCCGGCGGTGGGTCTTACTTTATATGCCAAATGCCGGCCCGCCATGTGCGGGCGGCTGGAAATGAACAACTGGCGTGGCGGGGCGATGCTCCGTGGCGCATGAGGATAGTGGTGACATGACGGAACAGCCAGCCCAGCCCATTTTTCGTTCGCAGGACGTGCCGCGCGAGCCGGGCGTGTACGTCTATCGCAATCGCGCGGGCGAGGTGATCTACGTGGGCAAGGCGCGAAATCTGCGCTCACGCATGAGCTCGTACTTCCGACCCTCGGGCATCATGCGCAGCGATCCGCGGCGGCGGGCGCTGATTCATAGCATCGCGTCCTACGAGGTTTTCCAAGTGTCCTCCGACTCGGAGGCGCTGCTGCTCGAAGAGCGCTTTATCAAGGAGTACACCCCCCGCTACAACGTGCTGTTGCGCGACGACAAGCGTTTCCTGCACATCTGCATTGACATGAGCGAGACCTATCCGCGGCTGGGCGTGGCGCGCATCCGGCGGGACGACAACTGCCTGTACTTCGGGCCCTTTCCACAGGCGGCGGCACTGCGCGCGACCATCGAATTTCTCACCAAGCGCTGGCATTTGCGCAGCTGCCTGGCGACGGAGCCCAACGAAGAGACGCGCCGGCACTGCCTGGAGCACGTGCTGCGCGAGTGCAGCAGTCCCTGCATCGGCGCCATTTCGCCGGAGGAGTACCGCGCGCGTTTTGACGAAGTGCTGGCCGTGCTGCGCGGCGAGGGCGCCGCCGGCGCAATGGTCGCCGAGCTCAGCGTCGAAATGCAGGCCCTTGCCGCTGAGATGAGGTACGAGGAAGCGGCGGCGCTGCGGGACATGATCAGCAACCTCAAGGTCGTGTTGGAGCCCACACGGCGTTTTCGCAGCCAGACCATCGCGCGGCGTTCGCAGCCGGCGGATATGGCATCTGTCGAGGCCCTGCAGGAGGCGCTGGGTTTGGCCATGCCGCCGCTGGTCATGGAGTGTTTCGACATGTCGAATATCTCTGGCCGCATGGCGGTGGGCAGCATGGTGTGTTTTCGCAATGGCCGACCAGCCAGCGCGGATTACCGGCGCTTCCGCATCCGCTCGGAAGCCGCCGCGGACGACACGGCTTATATGTCCGAAGTGCTCACCCGCCGCTACGGGCGCCTCCTGCGGGAAAGTCTGCCGCTGCCGGATCTGATCATCCTCGACGGCGGCCAGGGCCAGCTCAATGCGGCGCTGCGGGTTTTCGCGGAAATCGGCATGCCGCCGTTGCCCATGCTCGGGCTGGCCAAGCGCGACGAACTAGTGATACTGCCCGGCCGGGACGAGCCGTTGGCGCTGGCGCGCGATGGCGCGGCGTTGAAATTGCTGCAGGCCATTCGCGACGAAGCGCACCGCTTCGCCAACGGCTACCACCGCGAATTGCGCAACAAGCGCATTGTGGACTCCATTCTGTCGGACATTCCCGGCATCGGCGCCGTCCGCCGCCAACAGCTGCTGCAGACTTTTGGTTCCGTGCGCGCCATGGCGCGGCTAACGCCTGAGGAACTCGCCGCCGGCGCGGCGGGCATCGGCATGGAAACCGCGCAGAAAATCGTGGATTATCTCCGCCAGCATTTGAAAAACTGAACGCGGACACTAGGCTTGCATATTGACTGCCGTCACGCGCCGGCGGGTTGCGCCGGTAAGGCCGCTGGTCAGCGCTGGCGTGGTCAGGACGGCATATTCATCCATGTAAGCAAAGGAGTCTGCAGATGAACTATCATAGTCGGAATGCCCTGGTAGCGCTGGCGATGTTGGCGCTTGGTGTCGGGTGTTTGCAGGGGCAGGCCAATCACGGGTGGGTACGTAAGACCTTCCATGCCGCTATGATTGCCGATATCTATGTGAGTCCTACGGGTAACGACGCCGCTGACGGCAGCTTCGGCGCGCCACTGGCCAGCTTAGATGGCGCCCGCCTGCGTGCCAGGGCGCTGCGTGACAGCGGCCATGTCGGCACCATTGTCATTGAGTTCATGGCCGGCACCTATCGTTTTGCGCGGCCGGTGCAGTTCGAGGCAGCGGACTCCGGTCGCGTGGACGCCTGTGTCATCTACCGCGCCATGCACGGTGCCGAGGTGATCTTGAGTGGTGGCGTACCGGTGAGGGACTTCCAGCCACTGACTGACGCGGCTTTGCTGGCGCGGCTGCCAGAGGAAGCCCGCGGCAAGGTGCTCGTGGCGGACCTGCGGGCGCAGGGCATTGCCGACTACGGCAAACTCGGCGTGCGCGGTCAGACCAAAGGTAAGCCATTGGCGGAGGCCGAGTTTTTTTACGACGCCAAGCCCATGACGCTGGCCCGCTGGCCCAAGGAGGGCTTTCGCAAAGCTCTCGCCAAGGACGACGGCAACAACCGTGTGGTGCTGGATGCCGAGGGGCGCGTCGCCCGCTGGCGAGACGAGAAGGAGCCGTGGATTCTCGCCTACTGGCATCACGACTGGGCGGACCTCTTCGAGCCTATCGTGGGCTTTGGCGACAAAGCAGACGAGATTCTGCGCGATCCCGCCCAGAAACCCCATTACGGACTGACACCGGCGCGGACGCGTTGGTACGCCTTCAATCTCTTCAGCGAGCTGTCCGCACCCGGCGACTACTATCTTGACCGCGAGGAGGGTAAGCTGTATTTCGTGCCGCCGCATGAGGGCGGTGACGCGGTGTTGTCGCTGTCCGAGGGGATAATTCGCGGCAAGGACCTTTCCTACGTGTTGTTTGATGGCTTCACCATGGAGGCGACGCGCGGCACGCTGCTGTCCATCAGTGGCGGGCAGTACTGCCAGGTGGTCGGCTGTTTTCTGCGCAATGCCGGTCACAGTGCGGTGGCCATGAGTGGCTCGCATCACACGGTGTACGGCTGCGACGTGTACGAGACGGGCGAGGGTGGCATCAGCGCCAGTGGCGGCGACCGCAAGACTCTCACGGATGGTCACAACAACATCGAGAACAATCACGTCCACCATTATTCACGGCGCACTCGCTGCTACCGCCCTGGCGTGTCCGTGAGCGGCTGCGGCAATCGCCTGGCGCACAACCTGGTGCATCACGGCCCGCACATGGCGATATCGGCCAGCGGCAACAACCACATCGTCGAATACAACGAAATACACAATACCGTGCAGGAAAGCGGCGACGCCGGCGCTTATTACGTCGGTCGCGATTGGACGCAACGCGGGAACATCCTGCGCTACAACTACTGGCATAATATCAAGGGCAGCAGCACTTACGGCGGCATGACCATTTACCTGGACGACCAGCACAGCGGTCATACCATCTTCGGCAATATCTTCGAGAACTGCAATCAGGCGGTGTTCATCGGCGGCGGCGATGACAACGTGGTGGACAACAATATCTTCGTCAACTGCTGGAAAGCGGCGCACTTGGATAACCGCGGCATGGGGTGGCAAAAAGCTGCGACGGATAACGAGCAGGGCGAGCTGCGCACGCGTCTGCGGGCTATGCCCTACCAGAGCGAGCTGTGGGCCAAGGCATACCCGCAACTGGTGAATATCCTCGCCGACGATCCTGGTGTGCCGAAGCGCAATGTCTTCACCCGCAATGTCAGCAGCGGCGGCTTGTGGTACGACGTCCATCGCGGCACGCTGGAGTTCCAGACCGTGGAACGCAATGTGGTCTATGACGACGACCCTAGCTGGATCACGCTCAGGAAAGACAGTCTCGGCCGTATCAGCGGCATCACCTTCAAGGACGAGGCCGAGCTTAAGGCCATCAACTTCGAGCCCATTCCCTACGAGAAAATGGGCCTGCAGCGCGATGTGCGCCGGGCAAACTGGCCGATGCAGCGCCGCATCGACCTGGTTAAAATCGGTTCCGGCGAGGCCAAGAAGTCCGCAGGGCCGGCCAAGAAGATGGCGAACTTGTCCAAGCTGCCGACGCTGGTGGTGCCGCGTGGCGCGACGCCGGCGAGCGAGCTGATGGTCTTGTCGGTAAATTTTGATGGTGTGGTGGCGGAGCCGGCGGCGTCGGCGCGCTTTGCGCACGACGGCGCGGTGTTGCGCGTGCTGGTGGAGAGTCCCTTGCCGGCGAAGCGTGATCTAGGCGAGAAATGGGGGCCGTCGGACGCGGTGGAGTTGTCGCTGATGGCGTCGGATGGTGCCAATGACGATGTGCACGTCTTCCGCGGCTATGGCACGGGCGCCTTCGAGCACTTTGTGATACGTGCCGGCCAGAAAGTCGCGGGCGAAGCGGCGGGTGCCGCGACGCATCGTGCCGGGGTGACGGCCTCGTCCTGGCGCAGCGAGTGGTCGCTGCCGCTGTCGCTGTTGGGCGTGGCGGCGGGTGACCGCCTGCGGGCGAATGTGACCGTGCGGCGCAGTGGCACCGGCGAGTTCATCATGTGGCGCCCCACGCACGGCGACAGCACCCACTGCGAACGCGTCGGCTTCCTCGAACTGACGCCATGAGCACATTTTTCACGTAAATCAGCATCTTGGACGACTAACAATCACTTTTACCGGAGGATTGACCAACCATGAAAAAAGCACTGTTTGTGACGATGGCTTTGGCGGGCCTGTGCGGCTGTCAGAGCGGCCGGCACGCTGACGAATCGATGTTTGCTGTTTCGCCGGCGATTTACGTTGCGCCGGATGGCGACGACGGTCGCCTCGGCATGAAGCACCAGCCCATGGCGACCCTGGCTGGCGCCCGGGATTATCTGCGCAAGAGCCGCGCCATCATGAGCGGCCCGATCGTGATTGAATTTGCCGAGGGGACGTACCGCTTTACGGAACCGACGCTGTTCGAAAAACGCGATGGCGGCAGTGAGGACGCACCGGTGATCTACCGTGCCGCCAAGGGCGCCCGCGTACGTTTCACGGGCGCAGTGCCCATCGCCGACTGGCAAAAGGTCACGGACAAGGCCGTGCTGGCACAGTTGCCTGAAGCGGCGCGCAAACAGGTGCTGGTAGCGAATCTACAGGAGCAGGGCATTACGGATTACGGCCAGTTGACGCCGCGGGGCTTTGGCAAGGCCAGCCAGCTCTCTGAAGCCGAACTGCTCTGTGACCGTGTGCCCATGGCTTTGTCCCGCTGGCCTAAGACCGGCTGGCTTGGCGTGGACGACGCGGATGAGAAGAACGAGTGGGTGCAGGTCAACAGCGAGGGCCGCATGGCCCGCTGGGTTGCTGAAAAAGACCCGTGGATTTTCTCCTACTGGCATGTTGACTGGGCCGAGGCTTACGAGCCCATTGTGGGCCTGGATCCGGCCAACGAACGCCTGCAACGCGCCGTGCAGTACAAGCCCTACGCGGACAAGATCAGCCCCGGCCGCGTGCGCTGGTACGCCCTCAACCTGCTCTCTGAGCTGGAAAAACCCGGCGAGTACTACCTTGATCGCGAAGCCGGCTTGATCTACTTCATTCCGCCCCACGCCAGCGGTGCCACGGAATTAACCCTGGCCAGCGGCTTGATCAGCGCCAAGGACTGCTCCTATCTGCGCTTTGAAGGCATTGAGTTTGATGGCGTGCGTGGTCGCGCGCTCCATTTTGACAACGCGGTCGGCTGTGCGGTCGTCGGTTGCACCATTCGTGCCACGGCCTTCAACGCCATCAGCATGAACGGCAGCCATAACGAGGTCTACGGCTGTGATGTCTTCGACACCGGCGAGGGCGGCATTCACGTCAACGGCGGCGATCGCACGACCCTCACGGCTGGCGAGAACAACGTCGAGAACAACCACGTCCATGACTATTCGCGGCGGGCGCGGACGTACAAGACCGGCATCACGGTGTCGGGCTGCGGCAATCGTATGGCGCACAACCTAGTGCATCACGGCCCGCACATGGCCTTGTCCGCCCCGGGCAACAACCACATACTGGAATTCAATGAGGTGCATAACGTCGTCTACGAAAGCGGCGATGCCGGCGCCTACTACGTCGGGCGCGACTGGACGCAGCGCGGAAATATCCTCCTCTATAATTTCTGGCACAACATCATGGGCTCCAGTAGCTTCGGCGGAATGACCATCTACCTTGACGATCAGCATTGTGGCCACACGATCTACGGCAACATCTTTTATCGCTGCAACAAGCCGGTGTTTATCGGTGGCGGTGACGACAACAAGGTGCTCAACAATGTCTTCATTGACTCGCATCGTTCGGCCCATTTGGACAATCGCGGCATGGGCTGGCAGAAGAAATTCACGGACGACACGACCAGCTCCATTCACAAGGCGCTGCATGCCATGCCCTACCAGGGCGAGCTATGGGCGAAGGCCTACCCCGAACTGGTGAATGTGCTCGACGATGATCCCGGCGTGCCCAAGCGCAATGTCTTTGCACGCAATGTGCACAGCGGCGGCCCATGGGACTCCCTTAACAAACAGACGCTGCATCTGCAGACCGTCGAGGACAATATCGTCCACGAGGACGACAAGGATTTCGCGCAGCTGCGCCGGGACAAGTATGGCCGCATTACCGACCTTCGTTTTAAGGACCCGGAAGCCGTCGCAGCCATCGGTTTCGAGCCCATACCAGTACAGAAGATCGGCTTGTACAAGGATCCGCGGCGGGCGAGTTGGCCCGTGGCGCGGCGCATTGACCAGGTGGTGCTGCCGCATGATGGCAAGGCCGCCGAAGTCAGCGCCGCGGCGAAGATCAAGGCCCGGCCGACGCCGACGCTGAAAGTCCCGCGCGGCAGCAGTCCGAGCAGCGAGGTCATGGAATTGGCCTACAACTACAGCGGCGAGAAGGTCAAGCCGCCAGCGCAGGCGCGTTTCTCGCACGATGGCACCATGCTCTACGTGACCGTCGCGACCCCTCTGGCGGAGAAGCGCTCTCTCGGCGATGGCTGGGCCGGCAACGATGCCGTCGAGCTGTCCTTCAAGGGTGCTGACGGCCCCAACGCCGACACGTACGTCCTCCGCGGTTTCACGTCCGGCGCGAAGACCGTGTTCAAGATCGTCGGCAATGGCAGCCAGCAGCCGGCTGACGATCTTGCGGCCGGCACCTTGTACAGTGCGAAGGTCGAGGACGCGGCCTGGAGCTGCCGCTGGGCCGTGCCGCTCAAGGCCATGGCCTTCTCGGCCGGCGACCGTGTCTGGGCCAATGTGACCGTGCGCCGCACGGCCAGCAACCACTTCGTCATGTGGCTGGCCACCCACGGTGACAGCACCGACTGCGACTCCGTCGGCTACCTCGAACTGGCACCGTGAGGCACACCGAGATGGCTCCGTTCCCTCATGGAAGTGAGCAGTAATTGTCAGATGCTATGAAGGTGTTTTCAATCGCCAATTAATTATTGGCTTATAGTAAACTTCGTCTTTGAGGATGGAAACGTGAACGATGATTGGGTGCCATGAAAAACATAGATTTATTCAGCAATACTGGTGATATATCGGAGACCTTCGGTCTTGATGCCGATTCGGTATTGTTTTGTGGTCACTGTCTTGATTTACTCAAGCAGATACCAGATCGCAGCATTCAACTGGTGGTGACATCTCCACCCTATAACATTGGAAAAGAATACGAGAAGAAACGCCAGCTGCAAGACTATATCCAATTTCAGGAGCAGGTGATTCGAGAATGTGTGCGGGTATTGGCGGATAACGGCAGTCTGTGCTGGGAAGTGGGTAATTATGTCGCGAATGGTGCCATCATCCCGTTGGACATTGCCCTGTACCCGATCTTCAATGCTCTTGATCTGGTCATGCGCAACCGGATCATCTGGAGTTTTGAACACGGCCTGCACTGTTCAAACCGTTTCTCCGGCAGATACGAAACCATCCTCTGGTTTACTCGGAAAACGGACAACTATATATTCAACCTTGATCCAGTTCGCGTGCCGCAAAAATACCCCGGTAAAAAGTATTTCAAGGGCCCCAAGGCCGGTCAATATTCCTGCAACCCACTGGGTAAGAATCCAGGCGACATCTGGGATATTCCAAACGTCAAAAACAATCATGTTGAGAAGACGGACCATCCCTGCCAATTTCCTGTCGAGCTCATTGAACGCCTTGTGCTGTCCATGAGCAACGAAGGCGACTGGGTGTTTGATCCCTTTGTGGGCACCGGCACGTCCATCATCGCGGCGATCCGGCACGGCAGGCGCGGCGCTGGTGCCGAAATTGAGCCTAAGTATGTGGACATCGCCAGAACACGCATTCGCGCCGCCTTTGACGGCACGTTGAAGGTGCGCCCCATGAACAAGCCGAAATATGAGCCCGGTGCTGGGATAAAACCTGTGAATGGCCCTTGGCTGCTGGCAGATGATTTCCTTCCTCCAGAACTTTGATGTGAGGCGTTGCATGAAGATCGTTGAGACGTATTCCCATTTGAACGGCTGGGAGTTCCTCCTTGTTCATAAACGAAAACTCTGGAAGGAAATCCAAGACGTCATTCGTGATATTGACGGCGAGCAATGCAAGATCAAAGTTTCAAAGGAGAAGCGCAGTCGTGATAGGCTTCTGTACAGTCCGGTTGAAATGAACCGGCAATTCAAGATAAGACTGTCTGCTCGATCTTGGGATGAAAGTCGCGTCAACTATTGGGTGACCAGTGACCGGAAATTGATTCAGCAGACCCTAACCATGCCACCCGATGATCAAAAGCGGCATATTGAGGATAACGGACATGTTCCCATCCTGAGTTACAACCAGACTGACTTTGTCAAAGAACGCGTGGCGATGGAAGTGCAGTTTGGCAAGTACGCTTTTGTCGCCTATGACTTGTTTGTCAAACATCTGGCTTTTTTTGTTAGCGACAAAATTGATGTCGGGATTGAAATCTTGCCCATGAAATCCCTGCAGGCACAGATGAGTTCTGGCCCGGGATATTATGAGGGTGAGCTCTACAACGTTCTTCGGCAGGGACGGGGAGTGCCGGCGGTACCGCTGGTTATGATCGGTATTGATGTCTAGCCGCGGTGAATCCTCGTGGCGCCCTCCTGGAGCAAGTCGAGGCGGTTGACATATTCCCATTTGTGGCGCCCTGCGAGCGTTCCATCCCACTTGGGAAAATTCATCGTGCGGCTCTCCGAGCGAAACTTGCTCGGTCACGTGATTCGTCCGCTTCAGTCCGAGCAGTTTGTTGCTCGGACTGCTTGGGCCGAGAATCGGGCAATATCTGGCTATTCTGGGCAACCCGTCGTCACCTGTGGCCTGAGTATGTGCTCTGGCGGGTTGCCCTTGGTGGTTCTGGTATTGTCCTGTGGGTTACAGGTCGGCGATTTTGCGCATAGCGGCGGCGGTGTCTTGCCAAGGCGCGAGGCTTTCGGGCACTTCGCTGACCAGCGGTCCGGCGTAGCCGGCGTTGCGCAGTTCGTGCATGACGGCGGGGAAATTGACGGCGCCTTGGGTGAGCGGCGTCCACTTGCCATTGAGAGCATTGCCCTGCCAGTCTTTGAGGTGGACGTGGCGGACGCGTTTGCCCAGTGCGCGGACCCAGTGCTGCGGGAACTGGAAGACGGCCATGTTACCCGGGTCGAAATAGAAACCGACGTAGGGGCTGCCGACTTCGTCGAGGAAGCGGCGCATTTCCAGGGGGCTGAAGAGGAAGCCGTTCCAGATGAATTCGACGGCGAGGGTGACTTTGAGTTTTGCGGCGCTGATGGCGATTTTCTTCAGGTTGGCGACGGCGTTGTTGTAGGCGTCTTCGTAGAAGAGGTCGGCGCTGAAACGGCCGAGGGTGTGGAGGGCGACGGCGGCGCCGAGTTTGCTGGCGCATTCCAGGCCCCAGAGCGTCTGGTCGATGCAGTCCTGGGCTTCGCTGCCGCTATCGAGGAGATTGCCCTTGCCGGTGGAGATGGTGATGGAGGGAATGTCCAGGTTGAGGGCGCGAGCTTGTTGCACGAAGGCGGCCAGATCGGCGTCGCTGCTGCGATAGTTCAGGGGCACGTCGTCTTTGGGGCGGAGACTAAGTTCGACGCCATCGTAGCCGCAGTCTTTGGCCTTCTGCATGAAATCGGCCATGGACAGACTGGCTGGGGCGGCGACCAATTCACTGACGGCAATTTTCATGGTGGTCTTTCCTAGGTGATGGCCGGGCGCGCCGCTGCGGTGGTGGCGGCCCGGTTGGCAAAGGTGGTGTTATTGCTTACAGGCGGGAGATATTGGCTTTGAGGGCGTGGGTACCGCCGGGGGCGATATCGCGGCCGTCGGCGAGGGCGTTGCAAGTTTCGATGCAGACCATGGTCTGGTAGGAGGTCGGCTCGTAGCCGGGCAGATTCTTCGAGCGTTCGATCCAGGGATTCCAGACGACGGCGGAGTTGCTGCCCTCCTTGTCGATGCGGATGTGGCGTTTGCCGGCGTGATCTTCGAGTTCGGCGGCGCCGGCGCAGTTGAGGAACACCGCGTCGATTTCCTTATCGACTTTGATGGGGCCCTGCTGGATGAGGGTATTGTTGGCGCCGCCGACCTTATTGAAGTAGCTCACGCCGTCGAAGCCGTGGATGGTGATGGCGCTGACGTCTTTGACGCCGAAGTAGGTGTGGATGCCCTGGGTGATGTGGAAGGGCGTGCAACCCGAATTGTAGGTGCGGAGAGTTACTTCAAGGCGTTCGCCGATGCTGACTTCCAGTTCGAGCTTGAAGGGGAAGTTCCAGATGGCGCGGGTATGGTCGTTGTCTTTGATGACGAGGACGACGATGGTGCGTTCCGGCGTAGGCGCGCAGATGGAGCAGATGTCCCACATCATGGTGCGGACGAAGCCGTGGAGGGGCTGGCTCTTGTCCGTCGGGTGGGGGCCAAACCAGGGCCAGCAGATGGGAATGCCGCCGCGGATGGGCAGGCCGTCGGCAAAATCAGATTTTTTGCTGAGCCAGAGCATCTCGTCTTCGCCTTTGGGCTGGTAGGTCAGGACGTGGCCGCCCATGATGCTGATTTCCGACTTCGCGGCGTTGTTGTTGACGTTGATGGTCGGAAGACCGCCGCGGCCGGCGACGATTTCGACCTGACCGGGAATGGCGTACTTAGCGTTGAGAGAGGCAATGTCCATGTGTTGTCCTTTGTGGTTACGAGTTGATGTGAAAGAAGTTCGGCACGCAAATTGTTGGGCTGGCGGCGTCAGGCGCCGACCGTCTGGAGAACGAGGGAGAGGAAATTGTCCTTGCTGGTGCGGAGTGCCTGCGGGTTACCGGCGACGCGGTAGCAGTTTTCGGCGTAGTCGCGCAGGTCCGGCGCGGGGTTGAAGAGAAAGAGCGGTTGTTGTGGTGCAAGCGCGAGCATGGTGCCTTTGAGGCCGCCGCATTTGTGGATCATAGGTTGGAAGGCCTCTGGGGCGAGCCAGGCGGCGCTGTCGTCGCCGACGCTGCCAAGATGTAGCGCTGCGGCCTGTACGGGCGTGGTTAGCGCCAAGGCGCAGAGGGTGGGGCGGGCCGCTTCGCCCATGGCGATGACGACGATGGGGCGGGTGCCTTCCTCGCGCAGCAGGGTGAGCGTCGTGAGGATGTCCTGCACGCGCATGGAAAAGAGACTGGGGTTGAAGGCGAAAAAACTCGGGTCCTGCTCGTTGCGTGGTGAGCGCGCGGGCATATCGGCGCTGTCGCCGCTGCCCATGAGATCGATGGTCAGAGCGGGGCAGCCGTGTTTGGTGACGGTGTTGAGGACGGCACTGTGCTGCCCATCGTCAAAGAATTCCTGCTTGCCGTCGGGGGCGATGAGCAGGCAGACGGGCGTGTTGTCCCGGCATTCGTCTGGCGTGACGCGGATGGCGGGAATGACATCGCCCTCTTCGCGGCGGGAGATGAGCTGGCCGGCGGCCTTGGCGTGCGGGAGGCGCCATTGCGGGCACGTGACGCGGACGACCACGTCGTGGAGATCAAGGTCGTCGTTGATGACATCGCTGAGCAGGGCGACCTGTTGGTCGCGCAGGTCGGCGAGCTGCCGTTTTTCCTGCGGGTGCGGCAGGGCGTTGGCGCAGTAAGCGGTTTTGAGTTGGCTGATGGCTTGGCGGGTGGATTCCTCGGTCGGCGCGGCGGGGTTTGTGCAGTGGAGGAGAATGTTAGCCGGTGGCACGGCGACGTCGTCTTCGGGGATGGCGTTGCGGAGGGACTGATTAAGGAGCCAGTGGGTGAACCAGGGGTAGACGTGTTCGCGGGTTTCCTGGTTGTAATTGTGTGGCGCGTCGAGCTGGAAGGCCTTGATGGCGTCGCCGGCGTGGAAGAGGTCATAGACCTTGCGCAGTTCCTGAACTTCGTAGCGCAGGTTGAGGTTGGTCCAGTCGCTGGTGACGGAGGGCAGCAGCAGGGGCCTGGGGGCGATGGCGGCGAGGATGTCGAAGCTGGTGACGCCGCAGAGCCGCAGCAACGGTCCTTCTTCGCATTGGCAGCCGCCCTGGAAATGGGACGACAGCATGCAGACGGGGGCGATGACCTTGATGCGTTCGTCCAGTAGCGCGACGGTCCAGGTCTGGGACGCGCCGCCGGAGGTGCCGGTGCAGCCGATGCGGCGGGGATCGACCTCGGGGAGATCGCAGAGGACATCAAGGGCGCGGAGGCTGTTCCAGGTCTGCAGGCCGAAGGGGCTGACGCCCGCGAGGTAGGCATCGTTGGCGATATCCAGCGGCCAGGCATGCAGCAGCTGGTCGTTGTCGTTCTTGCCGATCATGTCGTAGCAGAGGACGACAAAGCCGAGGCGGGCGAGCATGAGGCAGCGCATGGGCACGGAGCCGCGCTGGTCGTGGTGAATGCGGCCCTGCGGCCAGTGGCCGTGCGGGCAGAGAATGCCCGGCGCGGGATTCTTGATCTTTTCCGGGTAGAAGATATTGCCAGTAAGGACCAGCCCGGGGAGTGTCTCGACGCTGATTTTGGCGATGACGCTGCCTTCGTGGCTGGTGTGGCCCCAGATGCGCGGATTGAGCGGCATGGCCTGGGGCATGGGGCGCAGGCCGGCGGCCAGGGCAACCTGGTTGCGGGTGAAGTCCCGGCGGCGTTTCCAGCGTTCGACGTCCGGCGGCACATCCGCGCGGTAGGCGAAGTTGTTGTGGTGTACAGTCAGCAGCCGCTGGTCAAGCCAGTGGGGGTCGTTAGGCAGGATGCGTGGAATACTCATGGATAAAGTCCCGTCTGGGGCCCGTTGGCCGGCCGCACTCCTGGCACACGGAATTAGTGATGGCGGCAGCCGGCACAGCACTGGTGGCCGCTGGCGGCAGCAGCAGGACAGCTACCGGCCGCAGCGCAGGCCGACGCCGGCGCGGCCACGCGGGCACTGAAGGTCGAGATGCGCTTGCGGGCATTGGCGCCCTGGCATTTCGGGCAGGCCGGGGCGGTTTCGCCCAAGCGCTTGTGGAGGTGGCTGAACTGGTTGCCGCAGTCGGGACAGCTGTATTCGTAGATGGGCATGGCGACTCCTGTTGGCAGAGACGTGGACGTGTAGCGCCGGCGTCGCGCGGCGCGGCGGTGCATAAACCATGAAATGTATCCCGAGACGGCAATAAAGCCATGGCCGACGGTGAAAAAAGAGAAGGGGGCGCAGAGGGAAAAGAGATGGACCGGGTGGACCGGGTGGACCGGGCCGTCCATTGAGTCCATCGAGTCCATAAGAGCGGCACATCTCTTCATCACCGCCGGGCATCATTCGGATTATGGTGCTGCTAGCGCCGTCGCCGGCGGTGGAGGATGGCGGAGATGGTGTTGAGTTCGTGGCGGCGGCAGAGGAGGCAGAGGGCGAGGTAGCAGAGGCCGCCGGCAGCGGTGCCGCCGATGGTCATGGCGGCGTTTGTCCAAAAGGCGCCAGGCCAGGCGATGGTGGCGATGGCGCGCGCTGCGCCCCAGGCGGTGACGCCGGCGATGCCGGTGAGCGCGGCGAGAGTCGCGCCGGCCTGGACGGTCCGCATGGGCTCCCAGGCGGGGAGCGAGCGTCGCGCCAGGCGCAGCAGCAGCACGACGTTGAGCCAGGAGCAGATGCTGGTTGACAGCGCCAGGCCGCCTTGGCGGAGGAATAGCATGAGAATGATGTTCAGTGGCAAGTTCACGGCGACGCAGATCAGGGCGATTTTGACGGGCGTGGTGGTGTCCTGTTGGGCGTGGTGGGCGTTGGCGGCGATCTTGGCGCAGCTGAATGCGGGTAGGCCGAGGAGGTAGAAATACAGCGCCCAGGCGCATTCGCGGACGGCTTCGTCAGTGAAGGCACCGCGGAAGAAGAGCATGCGGATGAGCGGCTCGGCGAGCACGCCGAAGAACACGGCGCAGGGCAGGGTGAGGAAGAGCATTTGTCGCAGGGCAAAATCCAGGCTGCCGGCCATTTCGTCGTAGTCTTTGCGAGCGAAGGCACGGGAGAGGCTGGGGAGACAGACGACGCTCATGGCGACGCCGAAGATGCCCGTTGGCAGGTAGACGAGGTGCTGGCTGTAGTTCAAGGCGCCGATGGCAGCCGGGCCGAGGATCATGGCCAGGGCCTTGTCGATGAGATTGTTCACCTGGGCGACGCCGGCGCCAAGGAGTCCCGGGGCGATGCGGCGGCCGAGGGTGTTGATGTCGGGATCGCGCCAGTCCAGGCGGAAATGGAAGATGAAGCCCTGACGGCGGCAGGCGACAATGACGGCGAGCAGCTGCAGCAGACCTGCGAGGATGATGCTGCCGCAGAATATCAGCAGGGGCGTGAGCTCGGTGATGGACCAGTGGATGCAGACCAGCAGGATGGTCGCGATCTGTACCACGTTGAAGATCACCGGCACGACGGCCGGCAGCGCAAAACGGCGCTGGCAGTTGAGAAAGGACGAGAAGGCGCCGACCATGCAGATCAGCAGCGCGTAGGGCATGAGCAGAGGCAAAATCAGAAAGGTCACGCGGACGTGCGCGGCGATGTCCGCGGGCAGAAACGCGTGGATGACCATGCTGGCGATGGAACCGAGGATGACGAAGAGGCCCAGAATCACTGCCTGGGCTGATATGGTGCGTTCGGTCAGGCGCCACGCCTCCGCCGGACTGGCCGTCGCGGACTTGGCGGAGAGCATAGGCACGAACGCCGCCGTGAAAGCGCCTTCGCCGAAGAGCGAGCGGAGCATGTTGGGGATGGCAAAGGCCACCTGGAAGGCTGCCTGCATAACGCCGGTGCCGCCCCAGTAGCCGGCCATGACGATGTCGCGCAACAAGCCGGTGATACGGCTGCCGAAGATGCCCGCGCTGGTTGTCCACATGGACTTGTTGAGGGAACTATTGACGGCGTCGGGGGTTGAAGAAGGTACGGGCATGACGGCGTGGTCCTGACGGGGGGGACGGCGGGGGCAAGGAGCGGAAATTGAGGGTGATAATATAGCGGGCTGCGGTCCTTTTTTAGCTTTGTGGTGTTACATTATTTCAGTACTGCGCGGCGGCGGAATTCGTAAACAAGCGCGAAGACTGTGGCGCTGTTGCCAGAGTGAGCGTGGATTGAGCATGAAACTATACAAATACATGTTGGCGTCTCTGCTGTTATCCTGCCTGTTTCACTACGTGGTGATCATGGCATTAGGACGCATACCCTTCCGGGAACCGGGCAAGCAGTTCCATGAGGAAGAGCAGACGCCAATACGGCCGACGGTGCAGGTCATTGACTTTCGCGACCTCACCCAGCGGTCCAACCGGCTGCCGGACGACCGCAACCGCCCGCAGGACGACCCGTCGCTGGCTGATGCCACTCGCGAGGCGGGCGCTGAGTTGATCCGGAAAGTTCTGGAGAAAGAACAGCTGCTGGAGCCACCGCCGCTGCCCAAGCTGCGCTTTGCGGGCATTGCGCCGGCGGTGCTGGCGCCGAAGTTGCCGGATTCGGCGCCGCCGGAGCCTGAGGCGACGGCGCCGCGGCCGAAAATTGTCGAACTCGACTTCAAGGATTTACCGCCGGAGCGTCAGGCTCGGCCGTCTGATTTGTCGCCGAAGCTGGATCGGTTGGACGTGACGGATCTGAAGTTGCCCAGTTTGTTGCCGCACGGTCCTTTGACCAGCAGCCAAGGCGGGGAGTACAGTGTTGCGGCGCGGCAGGGCAATGTACCCAAATTCCGGGTGCCGACTTTGGGCGAGGCCGATGTGGCCATTCCAGAGGGCACAGGCAGCCAGCTGGATCAGCCGGTGCCATTCCTGGCGACGACCTCGCCCATGCAGACCGAGCGGTTTATGCCGGGCGATCTTGAAAGTGGCTTGATTGAGTTGTCCCAGCCCTTTGATGCCTTTGTCAATGTCGACGTGTTGGTGCACAACGACGCGTTGCGTGGTGGCGGCTATTTCAAGATATCGATCACGCCGAAACTGGAGAGTGATTCCCTACGGGACATTCCCAAGGACACGTTGTTGATCATTGACCATTCGCTGAGTATCAGCAACGACAAGTTCAAGCAGTTTCAGTCGGCGGTAATTGAGGCGCTGGCGTATTTGAATCCCAAGGACCGATTCAATGTCGTGGCCTTCAATGACCGTCCTCAGCCGCTCTTTGAGTCTTTCGCGCCGGCGCTAGCGCAGCCGGTGCAGGAAGGCCAGCAGTTCGTGCGCAAATTGCGTCGCGGCGGCATGACCGACGTGTTTGGCAGCATTGCGCCGTTTGTGCAGGCCAGTAATGGCGAGATGAGCCGGCCGCTGAACATCTTTCTTCTTTCCGATGGCCAGTCGACGGTGAACATCTATCAAGCCGACGACTTTTTGCGGCGGATGGTGGGGATCAATCCGGGCAATGTGTCCATCTATCCCTTCAGCGTGGGCAGCGAGGCCAACCGCGAACTGCTGGATTTTCTTGGCTACCTGAATCGCGGCTACAATTATCACGTGGCCGAGCTGGCGAATTTTCGTGCGCAACTGGTTGATTACATTGCGACGCATTCGAGTTTGATCATCAACGACTTGAAGTACATGGCGGCCGGTGATGTCGGCAAGGAGCTGTATCCCAAGGCGATACCGCATTTGTACCGGCGCGAGACCCTGTTGATTTTCGGTCGTTTCGGGCCGTTGGATGACGAGCTGGTGCTGACGCTGTCGGGACGCGACGCATCTGGCGCCAGGCGCGATTTGGTATTCCGTCGCCGCTATCGGGACTGCCTGCCTGCGGGGCCGGAGCTGCCTCAGCAGTGGGCTGGGCAGAAGATCCTGCATCTATTGGCCGAGCGCACGCTAATCGTTGAGCCGCAGGCCCGCGTGCAGTTGCAACGCGAGATTCGGCGGGTGGCGGCGGAGCACAATGTCTTCGTCCCTTATTGATGCGGGCCGATGACGATAATAGTCCTGTAGAAAATGAATCCGGGCGCGGCCCGGTGCTAATGACAATGCATTCTATTGGTGGCAAGTAACGACATAAGGCAAGCAATGGCGAAAAGACCTGTTCTGGTGGCGATGGACCTCGAGGGCGTTCTGGTTCCGGAGGTGTGGATTTCAGTGGCGGAAAAAACGGGCATACCCGAACTGCGGCTGACGACCCGCGACATATCGGATTACGACCAGCTCATGAAGCATCGCCTGGGCATTTTGCATGAGCACCGCCTGAGCCTGCGAGACATCCAGGACGTGATCGACACCATGGAGCCCCTGCCGGGCGCTCTGGAGTACATGGACTGGCTGCGGGAGCGCTACCAGAACGTCATTCTCTCTGATACTTTCTACGAATTTGCCTCGCCGTTCATGCGCAAACTCGGTTGGCCGACCCTCTTCTGCAATTCACTGCAGGTTGCTGGCGACGGCCAAGTGGTAGGCTATCGTATGCGCCTGCAGGATGGCAAGCGGCACGCGACCCTTGGCTTCAAACAGCTCAACTTCGACGTCGTCGCTATGGGCGATTCCTATAACGACACGGCCATGCTGGCCGAAGCCGATCTGGGCATTCTGTTCCGGCCGTCGGACAATGTCCGCCGCGAATTTCCCCAGTTTCCGGTGGCGATGGAGTACCGGACGGTCATTGACCTCATCCAGGAATTTGCCGCTCGCTAAACGCAGGTGGTGGCTATAAACGCAGAGACTGGCGGCGGTTTATCCGGCGCCAGTCTCTTTGCGTACGGGGTGAGCTCGGCCAACGCTTTTGGTTGCTCAGTTTTGGTAATGGCGTTGGCCGGCGGCGGCGGCGGCGGTGCCGATGCCGCAGTAGACGACGTGGGCGATGGTGTGGGCTTTGTCGCAGAGTTCCCAGACGGTGATTTCCTGGTCGCCCTGTTTGCCGAGGAGCACGGCTTCGTCGCCGACCTGTGCGTCCGGCAGATCGGTGAGATCGACCATGACCATGCCCATGCAGACAGTGCCGAGAATGGGCACGCGGTGGCCGCGCACCAGCGCTTCGCCGCGGTTGGAGAGCTCGCGCAGGTAGCCGTCGGCATAGCCCACGGGCAGGACGCCGACCAGCGAGGGGCGCTTGAGAGTGCAGATGCAGTTGTAGGAGACATTTGCGCCAGCCGGGAGGGGCTTGCAGGAGATGATGCGGCTGCGCAGGGACATCGCTGGCCGGAGGTCCAGCTGTAGGCCGGGGAATTCTGGTGCGCCGTAAACGCAGATGCCGGGACGGATGTAGGGCAGTTCTGGCAAGTAGCGGTGGAGGATCGCCCTCGAGGCGCAGAGGTGATTCTCGCAACAACTGTCCGGCAGAACGGGCAACAGCGTGCGGAAGCAATCGAGCTGCTGGCGGGTTACGGGGTGCTCCGGGCTGTCAGCGTTGGCCAGATGGGAGAAGATGCCGCGGATGCGTAAGCCCGGTAGGGCGGTGAGCTCCCGCACGGCGTCGGTCACTGTTTCCGGCAGAATGCCCAGCCGGCCCATGCCGGTATCGACCTTGACGTGGATATCGAAGTGTCGCTTGCGGGCGGTGGCGATCTGTGAGAGCATCCGGGCGTTGGCGAGGTCCGGGCAGGCGATGCGGAAGCCGGCGTCGTTGGCCTCTTCGGCTTCTTCCGGTAGGAGACCCATCATGATCCACAGATCCTGGGTGATGCCGGCCCGGCGCAGGGTCAGCGCTTCTTCCAGGCGGAATACGGCGAACTGCCGGGCGCCGGCGTCGGCGAAGGCCCTGGCGACTTCAACAATGCCGTGGCCGTAGCCGTCGGATTTGATCACGGGCACGAGTTGGCTGGGCTCAGCCAACGACGCAATGGCGCGAAAATTCTGCCGCAGGGCGCTGCGGTCGATGATGACTTCGGTGGGGTACATGGAAGCAGATCGATTCGAGTTTGGGTTGTTGTTGGTTGCTGGGGGGGCAACAGCCGAGAAAGCCGCCGCGTGAGCGGCGTGGCCAAGTTCAGCAGAGTGCCAGGGGCGGGATGAGTTTTTCGGCGCCATAGCGGACGCAGTCGGTGGTTGGCAGTTGTGTTTCGTCTTCAGTACGGGCGATGGCGTCTTTTGCCTGTTCTTCGTTGAGCAGGGAGGTATTGAGGGTGATGCCGACGACTTTTGCGGGTACGAGGGTACCGCAGGCCGACGCGATGGCTTCGTAAAGCGCCGCCAGCTCTTTGAGCGGCGGTATCTTCAGCCACGGGAAGTCCCGCAGGGTAAGCATGTCAGCGCGGTGATTGAGGATGAGGTGTGTCGGGCAGGACCCGCGCAGCAGCGGCAGGGTCGCGGTGCTGCCGGGATGGAGGATGGAGCCCTGGCCTTCGACAACGATGAGATCGGCGTCGGCCAGTTCCATCACGCCTTGCTCGATGGCGCCGCATGCGTAGTCGAGCTTGATGGCGTCCAGGGGTACACCGCGGCCGCTGATGACGATGCCGATCTGGCCGGTGGCCAGAAACTCGGTCTTGACGCCGTGGCGTCGTGCTGCTTCGGCAATGAGCAGGCCGCTGGTCATTTTGCCGTTGGCCATGTCGCTGCCGACGATGAGCAGGCGTTTGTTGGTGAGTTCGCGGGCGCGGCCTTTGCCGACACCGATATTGGCGGGTTCCTGGCGGATGTCCCATATCCATTGGCCGGGCGCGAGGCTGTGGTAGCGGTCATTGAGACGCTGGTGCAGGCCGTTGATGATGCAGAGTCCCAGGGCGATGGCCTGGTCCAGGGCGGGCAGCCACGCGTCGGGAAGGCGACCGCCGGAAGGCGCGCTGCCCAGTAGCAGCGCCTTGGCGCCCAAGGCTGCCGCGTCCGCGACGCTGGCGACGATCGGGCAGTCTGGCCGCGGGGTTGCGGGCATGACCTCGCCGGCGCGCTTGCCGGCCTGGGTGCTGTCCACGATGCAGACGACGGGATTGGCGGAGAATCTCAGAACGCCGTAGCCCATCTTGCCAAAGGGTTTACCGAAAGTGTCTTCCATGAAAATGGCCAAGGGGGTGTCCGGCGTCAGCATGGGTGGAATAACCTCTGTGGTTAGGCGTGGACAAGGCGTGTCGGGAGGTGACAAACAAGCGGCGAAAAAGATACTGCCTGCGCCCCGAAAAACAATGGCCCAAGCCCCCAAAATGGGCAGGAGGGGGAGAGGGTGCAGGGGGGCTATAGGGGGGCCGCCGGGCAAAAGTAACGAACGAAATGTGGGTCATGCCTCACTCATTGGTACCAGCCTTTCCTGCAGTCTTTTGTTTTCAGCGCTTTCGGCTCTCAAATACCACCGGGATGACGGTTTGCGGCTGGCCGGCCAAAAAAGACGCAGGGACAACGATTATCAATGAGCGAGGGATTACAAATGCGGAACAAAAGCGAGGTTGCGCGCCGTGGAATCCGTAATTATTGACTATATACTATTCATGTTGCGTATTTCCAAATAGTTGTTGGGGCGTGATTCAGGCGGCGGTGTGAATGGGCTTGCATGGAAAAATGAGTACTTTGCGATCAATTGAATTGTTTACAGGCGCTGGTGGCCTGGCGCTTGGTTTGGAGAAGGTCGGCTGTCGTCATTTAGCGATGGTTGAATACAATGCTCAAGCGTGTGACACCATACGAGCCAATGTCAACCGTGGCCAGGATCTGGCAAAAGGGTGGGTGTTACATCAGAGAGATGTCCGAAGCATCAACTACGGGAACATCGCGAAGTCTGTTGATCTGGTCGCGGGGGGGCCGCCCTGCCAGCCTTTTTCTCTTGGGGGGAAAGCGTTGGGGCGCATGGATGCCCGCGACATGTTTCCGGAAGCCGTTCGCGCTGTTCGTGAACTGACTCCCCAGTGCTTTGTCTTTGAAAACGTCAAAGGGCTTCTGCGTGGAAGCTTCTCGACCTATTTGAATTACGTGCTTCTGCAATTGACCTATCCGACAGTGTCCATGCTTGACAACGAGGATTGGAGTGATCATCTGTCCCGCTTGGAAAAAATTCATACTGGCTGTCATTTCAGCGATTTGTCGTACAGGGTGGTATTCAGATTGTTGGACGCGTCGGATTTTGGCGTTCCGCAACATCGGCATCGCGTTTTCATGGTTGGTTTTCGCTCGGATTCGGGCTTGGAGTGGAATTTTCCCAAAGCCACTCACAATCTTGATCGTCTGCTTTGGGAGCAATGGGTTACCGGAGAGTATTGGGATTTGCATGCCGTGCCGTTGCGTGAACGGCCTGAATGCTCGCCCTACGCCCAAATGAGGGTGAGACGTCTATTGGATCAGTATGGTTTATTTCCGCCAGATGGCGAGCGTTATCAAACGGTCCGTGATGCTTTGGCCGGGCTTCCGGACCCTCTGTCGCCCAATGACATTCCCAATCATGAGTTTCGAGGCGGTGCGAAGCCCTATCCAGGTCATACCGGGAGTTTGCTGGATGAGCCATCAAAAACCTTGAAGGCTGGCGCGCATGGCGTACCAGGCGGGGAGAACATGATTGTCTATGCGGATGGGCGCTGTCGATATTATACGGCTCGCGAGGCGGCCCGCATACAGACGTTTCCAGATGATTATATTTTCTGCCGGTCGTGGACCGAGGCCATGCGCCAGATTGGGAATGCCGTGCCCGTGCGACTAGCTGAGGTCGTTGGACGGAGCATTGTTGAGCAAGTGATGCAGGAGAGGGGCTGATGAGTTCGACGAATGATGTTCCGCGAAAAGTGCCTCCATTCAATCCGCTTGACAAGAGAAATCTCGGGAAGAGTGTCGCTGCCGCGCTGATAAAGCAAGCGGTGAGCGTGTTGCCGCCCAAGCCTTTTGTTGGTGCCGGGATATATGCCATATACTACGTAGGGCCGCATCCGTTTTATACCAAGATAGCCCAAGCTAATCGGGGTGATAAGTTTGCCTTGCCAATATATGTCGGCAAGGCGGTTCCTCCCGGTGCACGCAAGGGCGGCTTTGGTCTAGGTGAAGACCCTGGACAAGCGTTGTACAAGCGACTGGATGAACATGCCAAATCACTGCAGCTTGCCAACGATTTGTCGATAGACGACTTTTGGTGTCGATATCTTGTGGTTGATGACATTTGGATTCCACTTGGCGAGTCTCTGCTCATTGAGATGTATGCGCCGCTGTGGAATCGAGTCGTTGACGGTTTTGGCAATCACGATCCAGGCAGTGGCCGATATAATCAGCGGCGTTCGGCCTGGGATTCGTTGCACCGAGGACGACTTTGGGCGGAACGTCTGCCGGCATCCTCCGTATCCAAAGAGCGTATCATGAAACGGATTGATGATCATCTCAAGGGTGACGATGGCTGATACCGTGAGCAAGGCGCGGCGTTCCCAGATCATGTCCAAGGTGAAATCCAAGGATACGCGTCCTGAAAAGATGGTTCGCTCTGAGCTGCACCGATGCGGATTTCGGTTTAGGTTGCATGGCAGTGGATTGCCTGGGAAGCCCGACATAGTTTTGCCCAAGTACAAAACTATTGTGCTGGTCAATGGCTGTTTTTGGCATCGGCATCCAGGATGTCGCTTGGCTGCGTCTCCCAAGCAAAATTCCTCATTTTGGGAAGAAAAGTTTCGTCGCAATGTCGAACGCGACCACTTTGTACTCGACCTGTTGAAGAAGCTGGGTTGGCAAGTCCTGGTGGTGTGGGAATGTGATATTGAGGGTGGGACTCAGGCCGTCATTGAATGCCTGCGGAGGGTCGGTGGAAAGATACCGGCACGGCGTGGATGATTACTGCATTGGTGCGGTCTCAATGGTTACGGAATGATGTCAGAGTTTATCACGGTTGCTTTCGAGAACTCCTTTGAGAAGGTGTCCTCCACATCAGCTAAGCCCCGCCGGGGCGTCGTCAACATCGTCCATGGCAACGCCCAGTAAAATGTGCATCACTTCTGGCAATGCCCTTTGGGGGCTTATCATTAACAACGGCATACATTAACGAGACAGCAAGGTGGTGGCTATGAGCGGGCATAGTGATGGCGGTGGAAGCCTTGGTGTGGGGGGGGGGATGCGTTTTGCTGGGCTGGCGGCGACATGCGTTCGTGCGTGGGTGGCGTCGTGGCTGATTGCCTGGCTGCTGCTTGTGGCTGGTGTCGCGTCTGCTGCGGAGTGCCTGGTCAATGGTGATTTTGAGGACTTGGCGCGTGGGTGGGCGTATTCGCATTGGAGTGGCCTGCCGTCGCCGGGGCAGGTGGTGGGCGACGACGTCTATGGCGGTGGTCACGCCTACTGCCTGCACAACGCCGATTGCGGCAAGACGAATTACCTGCTGCGTTCCTTCACCTACACGCCGGGCGAGAGTTACCGCATCCAGCTGGCCATGAAGGGCGAGGGCCTGGCGGAAAAAGGTGCTTTTGTGCGGGTGCTGTGCTTTGGTCGGGACGCCGAGGGCAAGGAGAAAGTGCTGCCCTTTGCCATGTATCCCGGCGGCCGCAACAATCTCATTCAGGCGGGCGGGATATTCCCCTGGCAGCTCTTCGCGGCGGAAGTCCTGCCGGAGCATTTTCCTGCGGGTACGACACGGGCGCATCTGTACATTTATCACGCGCCCAACAATCAGGGGCGGCTGTGGATCGACGAGGTCTCGGTGCGTGACAGCCGGCCGGAGCCACTCAATGTGCGGGCGCTGAGGCCGGCGCCGCCGCTGGGCGAACGGCCGACGGCGGCTGTGGCCGTCGGGGCGGCAGCAAGCGCTGCCATGCCAGAAGAGCCGGCGAATATCTGGCCGGGTGACGCGTCTTTTGAGACTGGCAGCGAGCACTTGCGGCTGCCGCGGGACAACAGCGTCCCGGCTTGGCATGGTGACTACAGCCTGCTTTTTGCGGCCGGCGAGAAGAGCGTCCAGACCAAATACCTGTTTCAGCTGCTGCGGCCTGGCCGGCACTATCGCGTGAGCTTCTATGTTCGTGGTGATCGGGCGGGCGAGTGCGTCTTCAGTTCCTGGAACCAGTCGTACAGCATGATCATTCACCAGCGCTTCAACGTGGATAGCGAATGGCGGCGGGTGAGCTTCGCGTTTCCAGTGAGCAAGACCATGACCAGCCCGACGGTCGGCATCGCCAAAGACAGCGACCAGACTCTCTGGATTGACGCCATGCAGATCAGCGAGGGCGAGGAATTGCCCGAGTTCACGATGCCTGGCGTGTTGAGCGTGGGCATGGACGATATCGGTGACGCCGCCGGCTTCCTGGCGCCAGCGGCTGAGCCTTTGCGCGGGACACTGCGGCTGCGCAACAATGCCGGCGAGGCGCAATCCGTGCGGATTGAGGCGCAGTTGTCCAGTCAGGATGGCAAGGACCAGAGCCTCTTGACGCGTGACATCACGTTGCCGGCCGGTGCGTTACATGAAGAAGCGCTGGCGGTCATGTCGGCCTGCGAACGCGGTTATTATGTCGTGCGGCTGCGGGCGACGTCGCCGTCGGGTACGGCGGCATACGATCTGCCTTTTGTGGTGATGGACGAGCCCCTGCCACCGCGGGCGGATTCGTATTTCGGGCTGCATCCTGGGCCGGTGGCGTACGGACGGCGCATTGGCGCGTCGTGGCTGCGGCATTTTCGCGATTGGCGCTGGCTGAAGGAAAGCGACGGCCATTATGCGCTGGCGGAGCTGCTTGGCCGGAGTGCGCGGGACTACGGCATGTCCGAGCTGGAGTGCCTCGGCGTTTGTTCCCCGCCGCCGAAGTATCGGCTCAAGGACAGCGATCCGCCCGGCCTGGCCGATCCCGTCGAGCAAGAGCGCTTTGTGCGCGAATTTGTGCTTGCGGCCAAGGACAGCGCTTGCGTCGAACTGATCAACGAGCCGGACCTGAGCGTTGTGAATCTCTATCAGAAAGGCCGTGAGTTCGCCGTAGAGCGCTACTGCGAGATGCTGGAGCGCATTGTGCCGCTGATCCGCCAGCAGCGACCGGAGATGAAGGTTCTCGCCGCTGGCGTGTCCGGCGTGGATTTCACCCGCGGTTTCCATTTTTTGGACGGGGTGCTGGCTCGCGCCGGGCAGCACATCGACGTGCTTGCGGTGCATCCCTACGCCGATGCGCGTTACATCAGCGTCGACGGTGCCGACATTGGCCCGGAACAGAACGGCGTGTACGAGAAGACCATGCGTTTGCGCGAGATCATTGCCAGCCATGGCGGGCAGCAGCCGATCTGGTATGGCGAGATCGGCTGGGGCCTGTCGGTGGAGGAGGACTACTTGTCAGCGGCGGCCATGCGTCATGCGTCCTATTGCGCGCGGCTCATGCTGCTGGGCATGAGCGCCGGGGTTGAGCGGGTGATGTATTTCCTTACGGATTCCTGCATTGAGCGCCAACGCTACTACTACGGGCTGTGGCGAGCTGGCCGGCCCCTGCCGGTGGCGGCCGTCTATGCGGCCACGGCGCAGGTGCTGGACGGTGCCAAGGGCGAACGCCTGATCGCCAACAGCGACCTGCACTGCTTCACCTACCGCCATCGCGACGGGCGGCTTTTTGCCGCGCTATGGACGAGCCTGCCCAACGGCTTTGCCGCTGAGATAGGGCTGCCTCCGGGGTCGGTCGAATTGCGCGACATGTTCAATCGTCCGCTGGACTGCCCGGCGGGCGACAGGGTGAAGCTGACACTGTCCGGCCAGCCGCAGTACGTCTTCTGCGGGGCGGAGCTGAGTGCGGAGGTGTTTCATGCCGCGCTGCGCGACATGCGTTACGACTGTCCGCCGCTGAGTTTTGCCTGGCAGCTGCAGCGTTCGGATTGCCTAGCGGTGCTGGTTAGCAACCTCCGCCAGCAGGCGTTGAGCGGTCGTTGCCGTCTTGATGGCGCGGAGTTTGCGGAGCCAGTGCGGGAATTGACGCTCGGCCCTGGTGAGACCGTGCTGCTGACCTTTGCGTCGCCAGCCTCGCTGAATCAGCGTGCGCTGACCATGACCGCGCAGACCACGTTGGGGGATCTGGCTGGCAACTATCGCGCCGAGATCATGGCTTGCCCCAGGACGGCGGCGGGCGCACAGCTCCTGGCCGACGCGGGGTTGCCGGCAATGGCCGGCCGGCTGCCGTCGTTATCAACGCGGGACTACCTGCTGCCCAACGACCCGGGCAATGGCTGGGCCGGCCCACAGGACCTCAGCCTGGAAGGCGCGGTCGCCTATGACGACGAGAGGCTCTACCTGCTGCTGAATGTGCGCGACGACATCCATTTCCAGCAGCAGAAGCCGGGCAAGCTCTGGTCGCAGGACGCCGTGCAGGTGGGCATTGATTCGCTGGCCAACGCGCTGCCGTATGTCCACGGCTACGGCCAGGACGACTACGAGTTCGGCTTCGGCTTGACGCCGGCAGGGCCGGCTGCCGAAGTCACCCAGCTCTATGAAGTCGGGCGGCTGGCCGACGTGCAGGCGGCGATAACCACTTGCGTTGAGCGCCGGGATGATATCACCTGTTACCGCATCGCCATTCCCTGGACGGCGCTGAAGTTGGTGCCGCGCACCGGTATGATCTTCGCAATGAATATCACCGCCAATGACAACGATGGGCACGGCCAGCGCTTTTGTATGGGGCTGACGCCGGGCATCGTCGAGGCGAAAAATCCTTACGTGTTTATGAAATTTGCCTTGGAATAGGGCCGTGAACGGCGAGGACCGGCGGATGAACAAACGATGAGCACGACGACGATTATGGCGCTGTATGAGCGCCTGTATGCGCATTACGGCCCGCAGCACTGGTGGCCCTGCCGGCATGGCGGCCGCTGGGAAATTGTGGCGGGGGCGGTACTGACCCAGAATTGCGCCTGGTGCAATGTGGAGCGGGCCCTGGCCAATCTCTACGCGGCGGGCGTGGACAGCGCCGCCGCCGTGCTGGCTACGCCGCTGCCGGCGTTGCAGGACCTCATCCGCCCGGCGGGCTTCTTCCAGCAGAAAAGCGCGTATCTGCATAGCCTGGCGGCATTTTATCTTGAGCATGATGTCGAGTACGCAGCGGCCTGTTCGCCGGTGGAGCTGCGGCGGCGGCGCCGGGAGCTGTTGGCGTTGCGCGGCGTGGGGCAGGAGACGGCCGATTCTATTCTGCTGTACGCTTTTGGTCAGCCGATTTTTGTCATCGACGCCTACACGCGGCGGGTGAGCGAACGACATCTGGAAATAGACGATGCAACTCGCATGCGCTATGAAGACCTGCAGGCGCATTTTATGGCGGCGCTGCCGAAGGACACGCGGGTGTACAACGAGTACCACGCGCTGCTGGTACAGCTCTGCAAAGACTCGTGCCGCAAAAGGGGCTGTGGCGTTCAATGCGCCGCGCTAGAACTTGACCGAAAAGCATAGTTTGGTTTTGCCAGGGGGAGGAAAATACCCTTCGCTTCGCTCGGGCCGCCGCTTCGCGGCTATCCGACTATCCCTGCGCCTGCGGTGCAGGTCTGCGGCCAGTTGGCCCTTTCCTCCCCCTCGCGCTGCCCCACCTATCCCTTTTCGGCTCAGCAGCTGAGGGCATGGGCTGGAACTTTACTCCGCTGTATACGCGGCAGTCATGTCTATTTTATGACTAAAGAAAGGCAGATTAAACGCCTCCGGCAGGCGAAAAACGCTTGGTGCTCCTTTTGGGGGTGACCTTACGCTAGCCGGCGGGGAAGAGCGATAGCCCCGGCGCGCGTGGGCGCGGCAGGGCTTTGCGAAGGCGCTGGGGAGGAGGGGCGTGTGCCGGCGTTATTTCAGGTTGGTGCAGATGGTCGCGGCGGCGTCCAGGAGTAGGCGGACCATCTGGTCCTGATAGTCGTCATTGAGGTAGTAGCTGGAAAAGACGACGGCGAGGGCTGCAACGACATGCTGGCGGGCGCTGTCCATCACGGGCACGCCCAAGGAGCAGAGGCCGAAGACGCTTTCGTCGCGGCAGAGGGCAAAGCCCTTGTCGCGGACGGCATTGATCTCGCTGTCGAGCTCCTGCCAGTCGGTGATGGTCTTATTGGTGAAGCGCTGCAGGGGGACGCATTGCTTGAAATCGTCGTAGCGATCGGGGGGCATGGCCGCGAGGAGTATTTTGCCGGCGGCGGTGCAGTGCAGCTGTTCGAGCCAGTCCTGATTGCGGGGCACGATGAGCGGGCCATTGCCCTCGGCGATGCTGACCGCAATCAGTTGCGACTGGCATTCGACGCCAAGAAAACACAGCGATTTGCTCTTTTTGCTGACGCCGAGCATGGGCTCGCGGGCTACGCTGCGCAAGTCGCCCCAGCTGTCGGCCGCGCCGCCCAGCAGGTAGGACTTGCCGCCCAGCAGATAATGGCCGTGGTCGTCTTGCGTGAGATAGCCGCGGATGAAGAGAGTGCGGACAATGTTGTTGGCCGCCGCCGGGCTCAGGCCGACTGCCCGTGCGATATCAATGGCACGCACGGATTTCGTGCTGTCGCGAACGACTTCGAGGATATTCAGCGCGCGTTCGACGGACTGAATGAGACTTTTGCGCGTGGGCTTGGGCATGGCGTGGACACTCCGTTCAAAGAAGTGACAACAATAACGCCAAAATGCCAAAAATCACCCCGCGCGGAAACATATCCGGGCGGAACGGTAATCGGTCAGTAACCACCCCGGTGGGGAAAACACCGGGGACAATTTGCAGGAAACCCACGGCCAGTCGCCGTCCAGCCATTCGACCTTGAATTTCGCCGACCTTTGCGGCAGCGGAGTCATGGCGGGCCCAGAGTAGCAGCGGCTTCCAGCCGCTGTGCGCACGGTTCGTGCGGCGGGGGAGACGGGCCGGGTACGGTCGGCGTGGATGACGAGGACGGTTTAATGAGCCGTCTTGTCGGAGTGGGCGAGACGCCCACTCCACGGCCGCGAGACGTAATCGGTCAGTGTACACCCCGGCGCTTCGCTGGGACAATTTGCAGGAAACCCACGGCCCGCCGCCGCCCAGCCATCCGACCTTGATTTCCGCCGACTTGTGCGGCAGCGTGTTTCATAGGAGTAACCACCCCGGTGGGGAAAACACCGGGGACAATTTGCAGGAAACCCACGGCCAGTCGCCGTCCAGCCATTACCCATAGGTGGCTAACCAGGCAGTGGATTTCATAGAAGCAATGCTCTTCACATAGCATGCGGCAATCGCCGGCGATGAGTTGATTGGTAACCATGCACAAGATCATTCGCCGAGGTTTTGAGCACCGAAGGTGCGCCCTAAGATAGCCCAGGGCAAGCGCCCGCAGGGCGCGTCGCCCTGGGTAAGGTGCCCCATCCCAAAAGAGCCCTGAAGGGGCGGCCTAAAAGACCTGCGACGAAGGGTCACAGCGCAAAATTGCCGCCGCAATCAATGAGTTCCATTGCCTCTTTGGCTCCAGTCAGCTTCGCCGACTGAAGCCAAAGAGGCTGAGGAACACGGACCAATATGGCGCGCTACCCAGGGCGGCGCGCGCCTTCGGCGCCGCTTGCCCTGGGCTATCATATTTCGCGCTTTCAGCGCTTCTGCCGCTTCGCGGCGGAAATGCGCGACGAGAAAAGGCTGCTTGGTTGAAACAACAAGTGCCATGGATACCGTTAAATGAAGAGCATCGGTTTCATAGGAGCCATTGCTATTGGATGCACGACATACCCCCCTCCGACGCGGTGAGACGTGACGGGCAAGACAATGTGGCGCCCTCCGGGCGCAATTCCAACTTGCTGTCACACCCTGGGTTGCGGCGCCCTCCGGGCGCTGGCTTTCTTGGCTTCGTCCACCCTGGGTTGCGGCGCCCTCCGGGCGCCTCAGCCAGGGTTATGCATGGTTCGGCCCTCCGGGCCGAACTCTGGACTTTGGACAATCTTGCACGGACTCCTACGCAACGTCCGGTGCTGATTTTTTTTCCTCCGCCAGCTCGCTTTGCATTAAACGCACCAGATCGCGCAGGGATGGACGGGTGACCTGGTCGTTTCGCCACCGTTCTCGCGTTGGGAATGCCTCGTTTCGCTTGTCATCGTAGAGTCGTATGCTTGCCAGAAGCAAAGCGGCATAGCAAGCCGAGATGAAAGCGGGCACTTTAGCTACTGAATCTTTGTTCCACACCTGGGCTTTGCCAATGCCAAGTATTGCTTTCTGGTCTCGAAAGCTGACTTCGATCTCCCAGCGAAGCAAGTAAGCCCTTATAGCCTGTTCGATCGTGATCTTGTTTATGGCACCGGTTACGACCAGGAAGGCAGGCTGCCGATAGAGAGTGCGCCCATTCTTGGTCAGACGATAGGGAAAAGGCTTAATGACTATGAGATTACAGGGCTGATCGTGGGTCGCACCCGGCCACCTGACGTTTTGGACGCACTTGTAATGCACGGCAAGTTTACGTCCGTGCTTGAATACCTCCATGGTCCGCGTTGCGTAGTTGTCGCTGGCAAGAATATCCTTGGGTGAAGGCAGACGTTGGCCGTACTTGCGATTGCCTTTGCGTTGTTCGGGGCAAAGAGGCTCGACAAAGACCGTGTCCTTCCTCGCTCGCGCGACGATCACGGTGTTGTGAGGAGGATCAGTCAGGAAACAGCTGTTGGCAAAACTGCCGTCGGCGCTTTGGATAAGGACACGGTCGTAACCGCCAGGTATTGCGTCGATTGCCCCACGAAGGGAAAAAAGCTGCTGGCGACCGCGCACACTCATGTTGTGCTTTTTCTTCTCTTCCTTCAGTATCTGTTCCTCCTCCGGACTTGTCACTTTTCCAGCCTTGACCGGTGGTGCGTGTCTGAACGCCACGGGTACGGCTCGACTGGAGTTGGGATCAGAGCCGTGGCACATGATGGTCGTTTCCAGATAGCGCTGGCCAATGACCAGATTGACATGAAACGGGGGGCTGATAGGGTCCCGGGCGTAAGCAGTACCGGGGATTTTTTTGCCGGTCTTGCGCACGAGCGTATCGTCGATGGCGGAAATGATGGGGTCGTAGACTGGGCAGAGACTGACGGCCTCCTGGATAATGGGCCCGAATATGCCTTCACAGTCCCATTTACTCCGGGAGAAAAGTTTATAGAACGCGCTCCAGTGGAACACCATATCTAGAAAGTTAATGGCGCTGGTTATGGTTTTTGGATGACTGGCGCCCAAAAGGCCGATGCCTATCGTGACAAATCGCTTTCGTGACCGAACATCCTTGATGCCCACGCTCAGTGTCGCCAAAAAGGCACGCAACCACACAAGCAGCGATTTGTTTTCCATGGTTACTCGTCCTCCTCTTGGTCCAGCAGTGCAAATTCGTTGCGTCCTGTACGCCGGAACGTGTGTCCGTCGAGAACCTTCTTGGTCATCGCCGACACGATGGACTCGCGACGCAGCTTCACGCCATGGCGCTTCTGCACGCGGTCAAGGATCTCATTGATGTGAAGAGGCTCCCCCGCTTCTCGGAGTATATCGCTAACTAGTAACATGTTAGATATTTTTCCGGCTGCCTTTCGGTTCGCTTCCAGGCGACCGTCCAAACCTTTGGCCGAGCGCAATGCCTTTAGTCCGGATTCAAGCATTGTTTCCAAGACATTACAGAGATCGTTGCTGCTGATTTCTTTTGCCATACCCATAGCCTTTCCTTGTTGTGACCAGACACGCCAGCATTCAAGCTACGGGTAGCATAATACGGAGTAGGTAGAATGCAAATTCATTTTTAGATTTATTTTTTAACAAAAAAAATTGTCCAAAGTCCAGGGTTCGGCCCTCCGGGCCGAACTTGGCCGATCAGACGACTTGCTTTGTCCGGTTCGGGCCGAAAACCACCATCATTCAATTTATTTGCCGGCGGCGCACTTGAGCAGGCAGCGTTCGACAATGCAGGGGATGCGCTTCTGCAGGGGGTCCATATGCTTCATGGCTTCGACCAGGGCGTCGGCGTTGATTTTTGCCGGCGGCATGATATTGGTCTGGCTGCCCATGAATTCGGGTCCTTCGGCGCCGACGAGGCCGTAGCGTTTGGCCCAGTCGCAGCGGAGGCTGTCAATGCGTCCCTGTTTCCAAGTGCGTTCGCCGAGAGTGAACTGCAGATCGTCGCCGCCGATGGCGTTGACGGGGCAGGCCTTGGCGCACTTCATGCACTGTTTGCAGAGTGGCTTGCCGTTGTCCATGCTGTCGGGCACGAGTTTGGCGTTGGTGACGATGGCGTAGAAGCGCTGGCGTTTGCCGTACTCGCGAGTGAGTGGGTAGCCGCACCAGCCGATTTCGGCCAGGCCGGCGGCGACGGCGGCAAAGCCGTTGGCGCGCAGATCGACGATTTCGCCGAAGGTATGTGCGACCTTGGAGGCGCTGCCGTTGAGGTCTTCGGTGGGGACGGCCTGGTAGCCGAACTGGTTGAGCTGGCGGGTCAGTTCAAAGGACAGATTATTGAGCAGCATCCAGGTGCAGTGCTGAGCGAACATGGAATGCGGGCCGACGGCTTCCGCCGGCGGCTGCTCTGCGCGTTTCATGATGCCTTCCGGCCAGCTGATGCCGATGACCACGACGGACTGCGCGTCGTCCAGGTAGTCCCACGGGTCTTTGAAGACGGACTCGCGTTGTTCGACAACGGGATCGAAGCGGGTGCCGCCCATGCGTCCTTGCAGGTCCTGCACAGACAGCCCGAGGGCCTTCTCGTCCAGGTTGGCGCGGAGCTGCTTCTTGAAGTCCTTGAAGACCTTGGCGGGAGCGACGCCGATCATGTCGGCGCCGTGGTCGAGGGCGTAGGCCTTGATCTTGCGGGTGATATCTTCCGCGCTGGGCGCCTTGACCTTGACGGAGCCGGCGGGGCCGTTGTCGCGTGGCGTTCCGGGGACTTCTTCCAGCGGGGCGTTGGTGATGATGCTGGTGACCAGCTGGCGGTTGCCGTAGGCGTCGGTGATCAGCTCGCCGTTGGCGGCGACTTTGCCGATGCCGCAGGCCTGCGCCACGTAGTTGTCGGGCAGATAACTCAAGCCGATGGCCAGGTAGCCTTTTTCCTCCAGGTGCCGGGTGACGTCGAGAATGGCGTCCATGATCTTTTCCTTCATGGCCGATTCCACCAGTGGTGCGGCTTTGGAGCTGTCGTATTCATTCATGAAGCCAATGCCGGCGACGATGAGGTGATTGGACTTTTTGTCCTTGTTGACTTTGGGGCGTTGGCCTTCATCGCGCATGCGGCATTCTTCAGGGAAGGAAAAGCCGAAGGAGATGACACGGGTGGCTTCCTTGAGGTAGTTCGTCGGCTCCATGGAGAGCTTGCCCCATTTTTCATTGAAGGGCATGGGAATCAGGTTGAGCTTGTAGAGCTTCTCGTCGGCGGGGGTGTTGCGGACCTTGTCGGCCGAGCAGACGCCGAAGATATCAACGCCCTTGTCGAAGAGGATCTTTTCGACCTCGATGCTGAGTAGTCGTGACACCGGGGAGAGGCCATTGGGCCATTCGGCGCCATTAAAGTCCCGTTCCAGCCACATGCTGTTGCGTGATGGCACATTGCGGTTGGGATTCTGGCCACGGCTGTAGGCCGGCACGCAGTTGCGCCAGCAGGGCTCCAGCGAAGCCCCGTAGCCTTCGCGTTGATCAGGCAGCCGGGAGACAATCACGCTCTCATCGACTGTGTCGGGAATGTCGGCGTCAAAACTGAGCTGGAAACGCTCGGCCCAGGCGCAGCGGCATTTATTCTTGTTCATGTAGGAGAAGATCTTGCCGCCGATGTCCACTTTGGTCGTGCCTTGGACTTCTTTGCGCAGGCCGCAGGACGGCGCGCAGGTCTTGACGCAGCGCATGCATTTGTCGCACAGCGACGGGCCGTTGTAAAGCGGATCGGGCTCCAGGTCGGCTTCAGTGATGATGGTCATGAAACGCTGGCGGGCGCCGTATTCCGGCGTCATCAGCAGGCCGTGAAAGCCAATTTCGCCCAGACCGGCCGCCGCTGCCGCATGGATGTGCGAGAGATCAGGCGAGAAGGTGATGTCCAAATCCTTGAAGGGACGATAACGCCAGATGGCCGTCTGCGGTATCGGCACGCTGGCAAAGCCGTAGCCCTCAAGAAACTTCGCGACATTCATGCCAATGCGCTCCAGACGGGAATTCACCGCGGTCACGCAGCTCGCCGGACCCCAGTTGTGAATCGGCTCGCCACCGAGCTCCCAGGCGCTGTCCGGCGTGTGCACCGCCGCCACAATCACCGACTTCGCCGACGGTAAATGGCCTTGCGGACTGATCCGCAAGGGCGCGTGCTTGAAGCGCTCAATCGGCGAGATGCCGACCAAATCCGCACCGAGACTCCGACACAAGACTTTGACCTGTTGTGCGCTGATCGTCATGAGAGGCGTCCTTTCTGAGAGTTGTGACTGGGGATGGGGAGTGAAAACGCGGGACAAGATAAAACAATAATGTACATAACGAAATAATGCTGTATTTATGGTAACACTGCAACTGGACGCCGTCAAGTTTATTGGGGGGGGGGAAGTTGGGGACGTATGGGACGTATGGGACGTATGGGACGTATGGGACGTAGGGGTATGGGACGATGGGACGATGGGACGGATTACAGCGGTGATTTTGCGGTGATTTGGGTGGTGATGCTATATTGTGGGGCTTTTAGGTACACCAATCACCATGGGACGCACACATGCTTGAGATCTTACAAGACCGGATAGAGTCCGGAGCTTATCCGGCGGGGGAGCGCTTGCCCAGCGAGCGCAAGCTGGCGGATGAATACGGCGTGCCGCAGAGTCAAGTGCACCGGAAGCTGCAGGAGTTAGTGCGCGATGGCTTTTTGGATTGCTTTCGCGGCAATGGCTACTTTGTGCGCGCGGGCAAACCGCGTACGGACAAGGCGCATAAGATTGCGTTTTGCTGGGAGTCGACCAATTCGTTGGCGGTGAACGAGAATTTTTACACCGACCTGCTGGTGGGCATGGCGAGCGAATACGCGCTGAGCCTCAATATCTTTTCGGTGCCCGATACTGCAGAAGAGCAGAACGAGCTTTTTCTGCAGTTGATCAATGAGGGCTTCGAGGGCATTTTCTGTTTTCCGCATTTGCTGCACGAGTATCTGCCGGTGTTCAGCGAACTGCGTAAGTTGGGCATACCATTGATATTCTGGGACTACAGTCCCTTTCCGGGCATATTCCCGGCGGTTGGCGTTGACCACTTCAGTTCCTGTTTCACGGCGGCGACGGTATTGTCCGGGCTGGCCATGCCGGTGACCTACATCGGCTATGAAGACGCCGAGCAGAACGTGTTGAAGTTGAAGGGCTTTGAGGCCGGCTGTGCTTGTCATGGCGTGACTATTGATAACAAGCTGCTGGTGCCCTACCGGCTGGCGCAGGTCCGGCCATTCCCACAGGACTATTTTGTCGGTCTGGCGCCGCATAAGCTGTACTTCACCGCCACCAGGAACCTCACGGAATTCTTTGTCGGGGCGATGTTCGACCAGGGATATTTTCCGGGCAAGGACTACCGGCTGCTGGCCGTCGACCGCCTGCAGATCATGGAAGGCAGTACCTTCCAGCTCGATTGCATGATGCGCGACCGCGCTGCCATCATCCGCAAATTCCTCCTGGAAATGAAAAATTCCGTGGACAGCAACGACTACACCTGCAATGACTACCGCATTGCCATGCGCTATATCAAGGGCAGAAGCCTCCGCGGACACGGCACCGGGGAGTAGGCCCGGTCCGATCGACTGTCTTTTATCGCGGACGGATCGGACGGATCGGACCGATCGGACCGATCCGAAGACTTGATCAGTCGGATCCGTCGGATCCGTCGGATCTTCTGTCTGTTGTCTTCTTCGCGGACGGATCGGACGGATCGGACGGATCGGACCGATCCGATGACTTGATCAGTCCGATCAGTCGGATCAGTCCGATCGACTGTCTTCTTCGCGGAGTTGTCGGGTCTTCTGGCTTCTGTCTTTTGTCTTCTTCGCGGAGTTGTCGGGTCTTCTGGCTTCTGTCTTTTGTCTTCTTCGCGGACGGATCGGACGGATCGGACGGATCGGACCGATCCGATGACTTGATCAGTCCGATCGACTGTCTTTTTTTCTCCTTTTGCTATTGCTTTTCGGGGGTTTTGGTGCTATAATCGATTTAGATATACAAAATCAATTTGATTTGTGAATCATCAAAATTGATCCAAGGAGCTATAACTCATGTACAAGTCGGTATTTACGGACGAATTGTCGTTGGATTTTGCGAAGACCATTCCGTATTTGAAAGAATGGGGATTGACGTACTGCGATTTACGGGCGCGGATTTTTCAGCGTCCGGTTGAGGGCTTGAGTGACGATCAGCTGCGCGAGGTGAAGGCGCTGTTGGACGCCAATGGCTTGAAGGTCGGCTGCATCCAGTCGTCGTTGGCGAAAGTGCATTTACCCAATCAGGAGCGTTTGGATGCCGAGATGCACAAGTTGGAGCGGATTATACGGGCGAGTGAGATATTGGACTGCAAGCTGGTGCGGACCTTCTTTTTCTGGCAGCCGCCAAAGGGCCAGGAGCAGACGGTTGGCGAGCTGGCCGTGCGGCCGGATGTGCTGGCGCAGGTGATGGAGGTCTTCCGGCCTTTTGCCGAGAAGGCGAAGGCCGCTGGTTTGCGTCTGGCCTTTGAGAACTGCGGCTGCACCAAGGAAGAGTGTTTCAAGATCATCGACGCTTTTGATGTCCAGGGCTGGGGCTTTGCCTGGGACCCGAAGAACTCCTGGATGACGGACAAGGCTGAGCGCGACAAGGACCTCAATGCCTACCTGAAGCGCCTGGCGGAGCGCGCCATATGCGTGCACGTCAAATCCACGGGCAGCATCTGGTTTGAGGACGGCGCATTCGAGGCCGTTCCTTACGCGAAGATCTTCAAAGCGCTGGAGGCTGCGGGCTTTGATGGCCCGGTGAGTCTAGAAACGCACAATTACGACAAGACCATATCGGATGCGGAAGCGACGAAGCGGGTGTTGGACGTGGTCAACAAGGCCTGGCCCACTGCGGCGGCCGGCGCCCAGCAGGAGTCGTGCTCCATTGACGCGGCGACGCTGGTGCGGGAATGGGCTGACAACCCGGTGCGTTTTGGCATTGTCGGCCTGGGCATGGGCCATGTGCGGGCGCAGGAAATGGCGAAGACCTCGGGCATCAAGGTGGTGCAGGTCTGCGACAAGCGCCTGGACCGCTGTCAGCGCACGGCCGAGGCCTGCAAGACCGCCTATACGCAGGACTTCGCCGAGATGCTGGCCAATCCAGAGATTGAGGCCGTGATGGTGATGAATGAGACCGGCCGCCACGGCGAGCTGGCCATCCAGGCGCTCGAGGCCGGCAAGCACGTGCTGGTCACCAAGCCCTTGGAGATGACCGTGGCCAAATGCGACCAGATCATTGCTTTGGCCAAGAGCAAGGGGCTGGTGCTGGGCTTGGATCACTGTCGGCGCTTGCGGCCGTCGGTGCAGTCCTTGCGCGCGGCGGTCGAGAACGGCTACTTCGGCCGGCCGTTGGGGCTGAGCGTCAGCCTCCGGGTCAAACGCGAAATGCCCTATTTCCAGGAGAATGGCGGCTGGCGCGGCACGCGCGAGCTCGACGGCGGCGTTCTCTGCAATCAGAGCATTCATCACTTGGACGAAGTGATTTTCATGTTCGGCCTGCCTGAAGCGGTGTCTTGCCACACCTGGACGCAGAATCACGCCATTGAGATGGAAGACCTCGGTGTGGCGACCTGGCGTTATGCCAATGGCCTGGTCGTGAACATCTTTGCGACGACCTGCTATCCGCAGGCCACTTGGTACTACCAGATGGAACTGCACGGCACCGACGGCGCCTACATCCACCGCGAAGGCGGCATCGAAAGCACGCCGGTGACCAAGTTCTTCAAGAACGGCCAGTGGAGCGACACGGCGCCCTATCCACGGGAGTGCGAGTGGCTTAATTCCATGGATAATTTTGCCAAAGTGATCCGACAGGGCGGCGATCTGCTGACGGCACCGGCGGACGGCCGGCGGGCTGTGCAGCTGATCAACGCGATGTACGAGTCGGCATACAAGCGCAATGGCGCGTGGGTGGAGCTCTGAGGCATGGACGGCGTCATCACCAGCATACAGCGCTTTTCCCTGAATGACGGCCCAGGCATTCGCACGACAGTCTTTTTCAAAGGCTGCAACTTGCGCTGTGCCTGGTGCCACAATCCCGAGACCTTCTCGCTGGCGGACGACATCATGGTCGATGCGTCGAAATGCATCGGCTGTCTGCATTGCGTGAAAGTCTGTCCCAGTGGCGCGCAGCGCGAAATCGACGGCAAGCACGCGTTTCAGCGCGATCTGTGCACGCACTGTGGTGCCTGCGCAGACGTCTGTTTCCCGGGCGCGCTGGAGCACACCGCCAAAGTGATGACTTGCGACGACGTCATGCGGGAAGTCCTGCAGGACAAGGCCTACTACCTGGATTCCGGTGGCGGCGTCACGCTGTCGGGCGGCGAGGCGATGCTCCAGACCGATTTTGCGGCCGAAATCACTGCCGCCTGCCACGAGCACGGCATTGAGTGCGCGGTGGAGACCAATCTGGCCTACGACCTTGCGCCCTGCGAGGCCGTGCTGCGGGACTTCGATCTGATTATGTTCGACATCAAACAGATGGACTCGGCCCAGCACAAGCGGTGGACGGGCGCCGGCAATGAGACCATCCTGGCCAATGCCAAGCGCATGGACGGCTTTGCTCGGCCCATGATTGCGCGCGTGCCCTTGATACCGGGCGCCACCGACGACATGGCGAATCTGGCGGCAACGGTGGATTTCCTGGCCACGCTCAAGAACTTGCGGTACCTGGAGCTATTGAATTTCAATCCCCTGGGCGAGGCGAAGTACCGTTGCCTGGCGCTGGACAATCCTTTTGTGACGGCGCGGCCTTACAGCGACCAGCAGATGAGCGATTATCAGCGGGCCTTGTCAGGTCGTGGTGTCGAAGTGCGAGTGGGGTGACGGCATGATGATACAATTTATCAATCAGTATCCGGCGGACGAAGAATTCAGCTACGAGAAGCGCCTGCGTTTGTTGCGCGAGCGCAAGTTGGCGCAGACGCAGGAGAAGGTCGAGAAGCAGGGCGAGTTGAATCAGGACGACTACGGCCTGGTGGTGCCGCCGGACTACTTCCAATTTCAGATCACGCCGAACCATCCCGACGGTAAATTTTATGGTTATTCGGGTTGGACGGAGAACTACACGCGCCTGTTGGGCGAGCACCCGCTGTACTGCGATCCGCTGGACGCCTTTGTGGGCCGCGGCTTTTTCTTTCTGATTTGGTTGCGTGGCTTCGGTTGGCATCCGGATTATCCCTACGATGAGTTGCAGAAGGCCTTTGACAAGTACAACATCATCTCGGGCATTGGCCGCGACCACCATTTGAATCCCGACATCACGATGGGCATGCAGCTAGGCTGGGGCGGCATTCTGCAGAAGCTGGAGCATTATCGCGGGACGCACACGGCTGAGCATTATGAGTTTTACGACAGCGAGATTGCGGTGGTGAAGGCGATCATCACCTTCTTGCGGCGCATTGCCGGGCAGCTGGCGGAGTTGGCGCTGATTGAGCGCAACCCGACGCTGCGGCTGAATCTGTCCGAGATGGCCGACATCAATTTGCGCATGGCCGACGGCGCGCCGCAGACCATGCGTGAGGCGATCCAGTGGATGTGCTGGTTCAGTTTCTTCTCGCGGCTCTACAATCGCGGATCGGCGGGCGGGCAGCTTGACCAGATGCTGTTGCCGTACTACGAGCACGACATCGCGGCGGGTATCATCGATGACGACGACGCACGCTTCTACCTGGGCTGCCTGTTCTTCAACGACAGCCGCTATTATCAGCTGGGCGGGCCGGACAAGGACGGCAACGACACCACCAATCACCTGTCTTACCTGATCTTGGAAGCAGCAGACATGGTCAATATCGCCTGCAACCTGACGGTGCGCGTGCACGACAAGACCGACCCGGTCTTCATGCGCAAGGCCGTCGGCTACCTGTTCAGCAACAAGAATGGCTGGCCGCGCTTCACGGGCGATCGCGCGTTGGTCGAGGGCTTCATGCGTTGCGGTTTCTCGCGGGATCTGGCTCGCCGGCGACTGGCGTCGGGCTGCCATTGGATGAGCATACCGGGCATGGAATACACCCTCAATGACGTCGTTAAAATCAATATCGCGAAGGTGTTCGAGGTCGCCTACCAAGAGATGGCGGCCGGAGCCGAGCAGAGCGTGGACAAGCTCTACGAGCTTTTCACCAAGCACCTCAAGGCGGCGGTGAAAGCCACGACTGACGGCATTGCCTTCCATCTCAAGTACCAGGACAAGAACGAGCCTGAGTTGATCCTGAACCTGCTCAGCCACGGCCCCATCGAAAAAGGGCTCGATCTGACCAAGGGCGCGACGTTCTTCAATATGTGTGTGGACGGCTCCGGTATGGCCACCATCGCCGATAGCTTCGCCGCTTGCGAACAACGCATCGAGCGCGAAAAACGCCTGAGCTTCGCCGAACTGACCGAGCTGCTGCAGACGAATTTCGCCGGCGTGGAGGGCGAGTACCGCCGGCAGATGCTGCAGCATTCCGAGCGCTTCTGCCAGGGCGAGTCGCTGGGCGATGCTTGGGCTGTGAAGATCACAGAGCTGTTCACGGGGCTGGTCCGCGCCGCGAACGACGAGCACCCGGGGTTGAATTTCATTCCGGGGTGGTTTTCGTGGGCGAACACGATTGAGTTCGGGAAGAAAGTGGGCGCGACGCCCAATGGCCGGCAAGCTGGCGAGCCGATCAACCACGGCGCCAATCCGCACCCGGGCTTCCGGCGTGACGGCGCGGTGACGGCGATGGCCAATTCGATTGCGGCGATACAGCCGGGTTACGGCAATACCGCGCCCGTGCAGCTGGAGCTCGATCCCGCGCTGGGCGATACGCCCGAGTCGCTCGACAAGTTGGTGAGCATGGTGCGCACGCTGCTCAACAGCGGCAATACCCTGCTGAACATCAATATCATTGACGAAGACAAGATATTGGCCGCACATGAAGACCCGTCGAAGTATCCGGACCTGGTGGTGCGGGTGACGGGCTTCACCGCGTATTTTTCGATGTTGTCGAAGGATTTCCGACAGCTGGTGGTCGATCGGATTTTGAGCAAAAGGAGTGCCTGATGGACGACGTGAAGATGGTTAGTGTCAATGACGCGCTCAAGGCGGGCGAAAGCCGCGTGATGCTGCCCGGTGAGATACCCGGCGCGACGGTATATCTGCATGCGCTGGGGGCGGGCGAACGCAAGACCTTCGCGGCGCTGGCGGACCGCGCGGTGATCCTCATGTCCGTTGATGGCGCCTACTGCTTCAGTTCCGGCGGCAAGACCGTCGCCGCCGAAGGCCGCTATGTCTTTGTGCCGGGCTGCGGCCGGGACGCCGACGTGCAGGCGCAAACCGCGACGCGCATGCTGGAAATACAGTGGGAGATACCCGCCGCTGGCCGTGCGGCCTGGGCGACGCCGGAACGGGAGTTCCCCTACGTGCAGGAGTATTTCGCCGCCGTGCAGTATCGCGATCCCAACAAGAGCGACAAGACGATCAGCCGCGAGCTGGTGCGGCAGCGGGTGGTCCCGGGTTTCTGCATGGGGTCGGTCGAGTCCTATGGCTATGACAAAGTCGCGCAGCATCCGCATCCTATGCTCGACCAGTTCTTCTTCAGTTTTCCGGAAAATGACGTCGATGTGCTCATTGACGACTTCAAAGTGCCCATGCAGGGCGACACGCTGCTGCACATACCGCTGGGGTCGAATCACGGCGTTGAAGTGCACGGCGACAAGCACATGCACTACATCTGGATTGATTTCTTCCTCGGTCAGGCCGGCTTGGAGCGCCTGGACCGCAGTCATAAACCGACCGGGACCATGCGCAGTTTCAAGTAGGACTAAGCATGAAAAACATCTATCCACTGCAACGCGCAAAGGCTTGGCGAAGTTACCTCGGTGGCGCCATGATCGGCGCGTTCTTTGGTGAAGATGGCGTGCGTGACGGGCATTATCCGGAAGAATGGATTGCCTCGGTGGTGCCGGCGCGCAATGCCGGGCGGCCGGCAACGGACCCGCCCGAGGGCCTGAGTATGCTCAAGGACGATCCGGGCGTGTCGTTGCGGGACTTGCTGGCCGCCGAGCCGGCGCGGTTGCTGGGCGATGTGCATGTTCGGCGCTGGGGTGCATCGCCGGGCGTGCTGCTCAAGATCATTGACGCAGCGGAACGCCTGACCATCCAAGTCCATCCGGATCGCGCGACGGCCGCCGCGTTGTTCAACTCGCCTTTCGGCAAGACCGAATGCTGGCATATCCTCGGCGGGCGCGACATTAACGGCGAGCGCCCTTGCATCTATTTTGGTTTCAAACCGGGCGTTACTCGCGCCCGATGGGAAGGGGTTTTCGCGGCGCAGGACATTCCAGCCATGCTCGACTGTCTGCATCGGCTGGATGTCCGCGCCGGCGAAACCTATCTGATTCCGGGCGGCATTCCCCATGCGATTGGCGCGGGGTGCTTCCTGCTGGAGGTCCAGGAGCCCACAGATTTCACGATCCGCACCGAGCGGACCACGCCGTCGGGCATGGTCGTGCCTGACGAGAGCTGCCACCAGGGCCTGGGCTTCACGCGGATGTTCGATTGTTTCCACTACGACGGCGTGTCGCGTGACGAGCTACTGCGGCACTGGCGCGTGGAACGCCAGGGCGACACGCTGATCAGCCACGAGCAATCGGGCTGTTTCGCCATGACGATCCACGACTGCGAGCAGGCGCGTACGCTGCCGGCTACCGGGGCTTTCCGCGGGCTGTTTGTGCTGTCGGGCCAAGGCGTGATCGCCGCCGACGGCGAACGGCAGACTGCCTGCAAGGGCGACCAGTTCTTCGTGGCGGCATCGGCCGGCGAGGTCCAGCTGCTGCCCGATATGGCCATGACACTGATCGAATTTGCTGGCCCGCAATGCGCGGCCAGCCAAGAAAACTGACCGGGCCGCCGCTGGCGAAGGTCGCCGGCGACGGGAAGATGAGCATGCATAATGATCTCTGCGGGCCGCAATTGGCCTCGCAACGGAGAACACAACCAACTGGGGAGCTGATCATGAAATTCGGTGTGGGTACGTCCATCAAGAATGCTGAAATCGTTGCCGCCGCCGGCTTCGATTACCTCGAAATTTTTGCGGCAGGCAATTTGGCTCTGAGCATTCCGGAAGAGACCTGGCGGGAGAATCTGCGGCGGATCAAGGGCGCGCCGTTGCCGGTACTGGCCATGGCGGCGATATTGCCGGCGACGGTGCAATTGGTCGGGGATGGCGTCGATATGGCTGCCAATGTGTCGTACATGGAACGCCTGCTTGACCGGGCGGCGGCGGCGGGTATCCGCAAGCTGGTCTTCGGCTCGAATAAATCGCGCACCATCCCGGAGGGCTTTGATCACGCGGTGGCGGCGCGGCAGCTGGAAGATTACTTGCTGGCGATTGTTGGCCCGGCCGAGGACCGCGGCGTGCAATTTGTGATCGAGCCCCTGCATGCCGAATGCACCAACACCTTCACGACCATCGCCGCCAGCGCGGCCATGGTGCGCAAAATCAATCGGCCGGGCATGGCCCTGCTGGTGGACTTTTATCACTTCCACAAGACCGACCACGATGTGCTGTCGCTGTGCTGGAATGCCGACCTGCTGCGGCACAGTCATGTCTCCGGCAAGAGCCGCGAAATACCCGGTACCGTCGCTTGCGATTACGTGCCCTTTATGCGGATTTTACGTCAGGCCGGCTATGACCACAGCATGTCCATTGAGGCGACATTCCCCCTGACGGCAGACAACGCCAAGGCCGCGCAGGAAACGCTGCAACAGGCATGGACGGCCGCTGGATGAGGTATCTGCTTGGCAGACTAGTCAGCAGGAACTACAGTTGAGTCCATGCGGCCGGTGTGGTGCCGGCCGCTGTTGTTTTGGCTTGGGAGATGATCATGGAAGCGACATTTGGGCAGGCGGTGCAGGACTTTTATCTGGAGCAGCTGCGACTGAATTACCGCGAACGGCAGGAGCGCCTGCGGGCTGTGCGGAACGCTGCTGACGCCTTGGCCTATGTGCGGCAGGTCCGGGAGAAGATACGGCCGCTGTTTCGTCTGCCGGCGGAAAAATGCCCCTTGGCGGTGGAGACCTTGGGCGAGTTGCGTTTTGACGGCTTTCGGATGGAGAAGCTGCGCTATTACAGCCGGCCGGGCTTTGCGGTGACGGCCAATCTCTATGTGCCGGATGGGCTGTCGGCGCCGGCGCCGGCCGTTCTTGAGCAGTGCGGCCACACGGCGGAGGGCAAAGCCGGGCCGATTTACCAGCAGGCAGCGCGGGGACTGGCCCTGGCGGGCTGTGTCGCGCTGGTGATTGATCCGATTGGCCAGGGCGACCGTCGGCAATTTCTGCGGGTACCGGGTTTCGAGGGCGCTTGCTGGGACGAGCATTCCATCATCGGCAGGCAGCTGATACCCCTCGGCGACTGGCTGGGCAGCTGGATGGCGTGGGATGGTATTCGCGCGATCGACCTGTTGCTGTCGCGGCCCGAGGTGGACGCGACCCGCATTGCGGTCACCGGCACTTCTGGCGGCGGCACGGCGACGACTTTTGTTGGCGCTCTGGATGATCGTATCAGCATGCTGGCACCGAGTTGCTATATCACCAGCTGGCTGCGTAATGTCAGCAATGAACGGCCCACTGACAATGAGCAGATGCCGCCTGGAGCGCTGGCGGCCGGACTCGAAATCGCCGACTTCCTGATCGCCCAGGCGCCGCGGCCGACGCTGATTATGGGCCAGAAAAACGACTTCTTTGATGCGCGCGGTACTCGTGAGGCCTACGAGGACGTCGCGCACATTTACGACATGCTGGGCGCGCCAGGTGCCGTTGAGCTGGTGATCGGGCCGAGCCATCACACGCTTTGCGTAAATCTGCGCGAGGCGCTGTACAGCTTTGTCACCCGCCACGCGGGCTTGCCGGAAATGCGGCAGGAGCCGGCGGACATTCCGGTATCGACGCCTGACGAGTTATGCTGTGCTGAGACGGCGCCGCGAGTGGCGCGCGAGCTGTTCGCCGAGGACGCCCGCCGGCGTATTGCGCTGCGGCCCTCGCTCAGCGCTGACGAGCGGCAGACATATTTCCGCGACGCCTTGCGGCTGGAGCTGCCCGTGATGGCGCCGGCCTATCGCGTGTTGCGCGAGACGCGCTTGGGCGGGTGGGCCTTTTCGCGCTTTGGTCTTGAGACTGAGCCGGAGCGGGTCATGGCGCTACTGCTGCGGCGGGACCGCAGCGTGTTCTATCATCTGCCGGAAGAGCAGGGCGATATCACGCTGTACATTCCGCATGTGGATGCCAAGGACGAGATGGCCGCGATGCCCGACGATGGACCGCTGTGGGGTCTGGACCTGCGCGGTGTCGGCGAACTCACGCCGGCGGGCTGCTATCAGGATCGCCCACGGGAGAATTTTTTCCGCAGCAACGGCTTTGATTACAACTACGCGGCCTTGGGGATGATGCTTGACCGGCCCTACCTGGGGGGGAAGGTGCGGGACATTCTCGGCGCGCTGGCGTTGCTCGGCCGGGGTGGTGCGCGGGTGCGGCTGGTTGCGCGCGGGCAGGGCTGCGTGCCGGCGCAATTGGCCGCCATGTTCGCGGAGTGCGTCGTGGCTTGCGAGTTGATAGACCAGCCGGAAAGCTGGGCCGAGGCCGTGCTCAGTGATCTGCCGGCGCTGCCGCAGTCGGCCATGCTCTTCGGCGCCATCGACCACGCCGACTGGCGGTGACGGGATTACCAGGAGTTTTTTCTATCCGCAGATTGCGCAGATTGGCGCCGATTTCAGAGAGCTAGTGCCTGTCCGAAAAGCATAGTTGGGTTTTGCGAGGGGGAGGAAAATACCCTTCGCTTCGCTCGGGCCGCCGCTGCGCGGCTATCAGACTATCCCTGCACCTGCGGTGCAGGTCTGCGGCCCATTGGCCCTTTCCTCCCCCTCGCGCTCCCCCACCTATCCCTTTTCGGCTCAGCGCCTTGCGGCAATCGCTTCGCGTTTGCCGCAAGACGCTGAGCGTCAGCAGCTGAGGGTTCGGACTGGGCTTTTTACCGCTGTTTTCGCTGAAGTCATGGCTATTTTATGGCTAAAGAAAGACGGAAAGCACGCTTACGGCAGGCAAATATAGTTTTCGGATGACCTCGAGCTAGTGGGGAGCGTGCTGGAAAACTGTTGTTATATTGTTGTTGCAACAATGATACAACAACCAGGAGGTATTTATGTTCAAGACCCTCACCCGTCACGGCAACAGCCTCGCGCTGGTGATTGAGCGGCCCATTTTGGAGCTTCTTGGCGCGGGCATTGACACGCCCTTCGAGGTGACGACTGATGGCAATGCGCTGATTTTGACACCGGTCAGGGATGCCGCCCGGGCGGAGCGTTTTCGCGCTTCGCTGGAAAAGGTCGGGAAAAAATACGCCGGCACTTTTGAGGAACTGGCCAAGTGAATGGCGAGCTGGAATTTCTGACTTTTGCGGACGTCATGGCGATGCACGCGTATCAGATTGGGCACTTCGGCGGTGCGTTGGGGATTCGCGATGTCGAGTTGCTCAAATCGGCGTTGGCCATGCCGCCGGCGACGTATGGTGGTCAGTATCTGCATACGGACATCTTCGAGATGGCGGCTGCATATCTCTACCACTTGGTTGCCAATCATCCCTTTGTTGATGGCAACAAGCGCGTTGGTGCCATGGCCGCGTTGATCTTTCTTGATCTCAACGGTGTGGACTTTGCGGCGAGTAACGACGAACTCACCGAGGTGGTTCTCGCGGTCGCCAGCGGCGGGATGAAAAAGCCGGAGATAGCCGTTTTTCTGAAAGGGCACGCGCACTGAGTGGGCACTGGGTATCCAACGCCTGTTTCCGGAGTCGTATGACTGCGGCAGGCAAACAACTCTCTCTGGGGCAGTTGGACGCGAGGTGCCCGGCCAATGTGGCGCCCTCCGGGCGCAATGCCAAGGTGTTGTCCTACCCCGGGTTGCGGCGCCCTCCGGGCGCCTCACCCGGGGTTATGCATGGTCCGGCCCTCCGGGCCGAACTTGGCGGATCGTCGATCTGATCGGTCTGATCGACGGTCTTTTATCGCGGACGGATCGGATTACTGATCGGTCTGAGCGATGGTCTTTTTGCGAGAGCTGGTCGGGTTATTTCTGCTGGGGTAGTGCGAAGCAGCCGCTGGTCCATTCGTCGATGGTGGTGCGTTTGAGTTCGCGGGCGCCGAGTGCCTGGTAGCGCTGGAGAACTTCGGGGTACTGTTCGGTGAGGATGCCGGAGAGGATGAGGTAGCCATCGCCGTGTTTGCGGTCGACGAGTTTGCAGACATCTTCGGCGTATTTGAGGAGGACGACGGCGAGGATGTTGGCGGCGACGACCTGGCATGGTTGTGGCGGCTGGTAGGCGCCGAGTTCGGCGCAGTGGATGGCGACGTCATGGACGCCGGCGAGAGCGAGGTTGTCATAGGCGGTGTCGACGGCCTGCGGGTCGTTGTCGAAGGCATAGACGGGCTCGTAGCCGAGGAGGCGCGCACCGAGGGAGAGGATGCCCGAGCCGCAGCCGGCGTCGAGGAAAGAGCGCGGGCCTTGCTGGGCTTCGAGGTCGTCGAGGAATTGCAGGCAGGCTTTGGTGGTGCCGTGGTAGCCGGTGCCGAAGCACATGCCGGGATCAAGCGAGAGAATGATGTCGCCGGCCTGTGGTTCGACGTCTTCCCAGCTGGGTTTGACAACCAGGCGCGCGGAGGCGCGGAAGCTGTGGAAGTGCTTTTTCCAGCTTTCCGACCAGTCTTCCTGCTGCATGCAGGCGGTTTTGACGGCGCTGGGGCCCGTGAAGGCGTCCTGCCAGGGAATGAGCGCGTCACTGACGCGTTTGAGTTTGTCGTTGGCGTCGTTGTCGTCATCGGCCATGACGTAGGTGCTGGCGCGGCCGGTTTCGCGGCTGCTGTAGGAAGAGACGACGAAGTCGGCGGCGGCAAGGGCTTCTTCGATCATGGGCACGTCCGCGGCAGCGGATTCAATGACGACGACATGGATGCATTCCACGGCGGGGGCCTTTCTGAGGATAGGTACTTTGGAGACCTACGATTATTTCATGTATAGCGTAACATGAACACGCTGATAGTGTGTAACATAGCAAGCAAGAAAAGCGAGTTCCATTGCCCCTTTGGTCTCCGTCAGCTTCGCCGACGGGGACCAAAGGGGCCGAGGAACACGGGCATATTTGGCGTTGTACCCAGGGCGGCGCGCGCCTTCAGCGCGCTTGCCCTGGGCTGGTATGTTTCGCGCTTTCAGCGCTTCTGCCGCTTCGCGGCGCAGGTCTACAGTAGTTGCTTCGCGGTTGTTGCTTCGCGGCTTGGGAGTGTTGGCTGGCGAAGCTGTTTATTTTCGTCCGAAGGGCGACAGGTCGCGGAGGGCACTGATGATGGGTGGCACGACGCGGATGATGGTGTCGACTTCGTCTTGGGTGTTATAGCGTGAAAAGCTGAAACGGATGGAGCCGTGGAGGGACTGGTAGTCCAGGCCCATGGCGCGCAGGACATGGGAAGGCTCCAGGGAGCCGGAGGTGCAGGCCGAGCCCGAGGATGCGCAGATGTGCGCGGCCTGGTACATACGCAGGAGGATGGCTTCGCCCTCGATGTATTTGAAGCAGATGCTGCTGGTGTTGGGCAAGCGGTGTTCGGGATCGCCGTTGACGACGGGGTCCATGCAGCTGGCGAGTAGGCCCTGTTCCAAGCGGTCGCGCAGGGCTTTGACCGTGGATTGTTCGTCGCGGAGGTGTTCCATGGCTAGTTCGGCGGCTTTGCCAAGGGCGGCGATGCTGGCGACGTTTTCCGTGCCGGCGCGCTGGCCGTGTTCCTGGTGTCCGCCGATGAGGTAGGGCAGGAATGGCGTGAAACGACGCCGGTAGAGAACGCCGACGCCCTTGGGCGCGTGGAGCTTGTGGCCGCTGAGGGACAGGAAGTCAATCTGGCTCTGGCGCAGATTAATGGGAATCTTGCCGACGGCCTGGACGGCGTCCGTGTGGAACAGCGCGCCGTGTTCGTGGGCGATGGCGGCGAGTTCTTCGACGGGGTAGAGATTGCCGATTTCGTTGTTGGCCCACATGACGGTGACGAGGGCGGTGTCGTCGTCAATGACGGCGCGGGCCTCGTCGAGGTTGATGCGGCCCTGGTGGTCCACTGAGAGGAAGTCCACGTGGATGCCCTGTTTCTGCAGGAAATGGCAAGTGCTGAGGACGGCGGGGTGTTCGACGGCGCAGGTGACAATTTTGCGGCGGCCCTTTTGGGTTTCCAGGGCGCTCATGATGGCGGCGTTGTCGGACTCGGTGCCGCAGCTGGTGAAGATGATCTCTTCGGGCTCGGCGCCGATGAGTTCGGCGACGGCTTTGCGGGACTGGACCATGACTTTGGCGCAGCGGCTACCGAAGGGGTGGGGGCTGGAGGGATTGCCGTACCACGTGGTCAAAAAGGGCTCCATCGCCGCGAAGACTTCCGGGGCGATGGCGGTGGTGGCATTGTTATCGACGTAGATGATATCCTGCTCATTCATGGCGGGCGCCTTTGACTGCTGGCTGGGCCTTATTTCACTTCAACGACGTTCAGGGCTCCGGAGACTTTTTCACGGAGCTTGGCTTCGACCCAGTGTTTAAGGGTTTGGATGGCCGACGGGCAGCTGGCGCAACGGCCGGCTAGCTTCACCATTACGTTGTTGCCGTCAATGTCGATGAGTTGGGCGTCGCCGCCATCGGCTTTCAGGCCGGGCCGGATGATGTCATCGAAGGTGGATTGGATGAGGGCGATCTTCTGCAGGTTGGTGAGCTGGGACGGGGGGCGGGCGGCCGCGCTGTCGTCGCTGCTCTTTTTCTTGTTGCCGTTGATATCGTCAAGGATTTCCTGGATATCGGGTTTGCAGCCGCCGCAGCCCCCGCCGGCCTTGGTGTAGTGGGTGACTTGTTCGACGGTGGTGAGGTGGTTGGTCTTGATGGCCTCGCGGATGCGCGCCTCGGTGACGCTGAAACACTGGCAGACAATGCGGTTTTCGCCTTCTTCTTCGATGACGACTGGCACGTTCCAGTCCGGGTGTTTCTTGTGCATGTCGATCAGCGCGGCCTGGAAGGCCTCCATGCCCATGACGGAGCAGTGCATTTTTTCTTCGGGGAGTTCGCCGAGGAAGTCGGCGATGTCCTGGTTGGTGAGCTTGGCGGCATCGGCGAGCGTCTTGCCCTTGAGCATTTCGGTGAGTGCGGACGAGCTGGCAATGGCCGATGCGCAGCCGAAGGTCTGGAATTTGACGTCGGCGATGGTCTTTTTATCGTCGGCGAGTTTGACGTAGAGTTTCATAGCGTCGCCGCAGACGATGTTGCCGACTTCGCCAATGCCCTCGGCATCGGCAATTTCGCCTATATTGCGGGGGTGCAGAAAATAATCCATGACTTTTTCAGTATAGTCCCACATGATTGCCTCCTTGGCTGGGGTCCTGCGGCAGGAACGTTGTTGATATGCGAATGACTAGATGGCAGATCCTTAGTCGTCACTGCGCGCGGCTATGTTCCCGGGGCGAGGTTTTGCGCGAAAAAAAAGACCGCAACCCCAAGGTACAAGGTTGCGGCCGGAAGAACGTTGGCTGTTCTTACAGTTCGGGCTTGGTCTTGGGCAGGCCCCAAGCGCGGTCGCCATCTTTGTAGCGGCCTTCTTTTTTCAGCAGGTCGATGCGCTCATAGCGTTTGAGGACGTTGCGGCGTTCGCTGACCGCACCCTTGGTTTTCAGACTGGGATGAATGGACATGGTCTTTCCTCCGTTCACTCTATGCCCGCGGGGAGCCACGGGGTTTTAACTGACAACAAGCAGACAAAAATCGAAGCAATACTGTAAAGCCTTTCGCCATTATTGCAAAGGAATTCTGCTGGTGAAAATGAAAAAAGCGGTAATCGGTCACCCATTGAGAACGGACGCCCAGGCATGTCGCGACGTCAACCCCGGGTAAGTAAGTGAGTTCCATTGCCTCTTTGGCCCCAGTCAGCTGCGCCGACTGGGGCCAAAGAGGCCGAGGAACACGGACGTAGTCGCCGTTGTACCCAGGGCGGCGCGCGCTTTCAGCGCTGCTTGCCCTGGGCTGGTATGTTTCGCGCTTTCAGCGCTTCTGCCGCTTCGCGGCCAGGGAAACGGGCGCGTTTGACTCAGCCAGAAGCTCTGTGGCTTAATTATCAATGGGTGACCGATTACAAAAAGCGTCCATCGCGTCCATCGCGTCCATTGAGGGGATTGGTCAGGGGAGGAAGAGGGCGTCGATGTAGTTGTTTTCGAAGCCATCGATCATGTTGAGGGGCACGTCTTTGGGCTCGGCGATGATGGCTAGCAATTCGTCCATGATGTTGGGATTGACGGCGAGGCGGGCGGCACCAGCAAGGCTGGTATTGCCGGCGATGTGCGTTTTGGCGCGGGGCAGCATGGCGATGGCGATGGCGTGATCGAGATCAAGATAGCGGGCGAAACCGCCGGCGAGGATGATGCGTTGCAGCTGCTCGACGGGGCAGTGGCAGTACTCCAGGAGGGACAGGATGCCGGCGTAGACGGCGGCTTTGGCTTTGAGGAGCTGTTCGATGTCGGCTTCGGAGAGCGCCACGCCGGGGGCGATAGCGACTAGTTGCAGGTTGCCGTCGCGACGGTAGCGTTTACCGAGGACATCGGCCTGCAGTCGTCCGCAGGCATTAAGCCAGCCGGCATGGCGGCCCGCGTAGAGAACATCGACCATGGCGGAGCCGCAGAGGCCGTTGGGGGCGCCGCCGCCAATGACGCTGTAAGACCAGTCGGGCTGGACGTGGTCGATGGCGCCGGCGACGGCCCGGGAGCCGCTGGGGATGGCGGCGCCTTCGAAGGCTGGGCCGGCGGCGGCGGCGGTGCAGAAGAGCCCGTCGTTGGTGCGGAGGACGATTTCGCAGTTGGTGCCAATGTCGATGAGCATTTCGAAGGGCGCCAGCTGGCATTCGTGGATGCCGGCGGTGAGATCGCCGCCGACGTAGCCGGCGATGGCGGGCAGGGCCAGGACGGGCGTGGCGCCGGGGAGGGCGATGCCGAGCTCGTCGGCGCGGCGCTGAGGGAAGACGCGGAGTGGCGGTGTGAATGGCATGACGCCGATGGGCGCGGGGTCGATGCCCCAGAGGAGGGTGGTCATGACGGTGTTGCCGGCGATGGCGAGGCGCTGGGCGTCGTCAGCGACCAGTTCGGCGAGCAGGTCGTTGATGGAGGTAACTGCGGCCTGTTGCATGGCGGCGAGAGTGGCGGGAGTCGCGGCCTGGCTAATGCGGCTGATCACATTGTCGCCAAAACGGCTTTGCTGGTTGTAGCAGGAGGCCGACGCAAGGACCTCGCCATTGCGGATTTTAACGGCGGCGACAGTGGTGGTGCCGAGATCGACGGCGACGACGCATTCGTCGCGCTTGAGCAGTGGCGGGCCGTCCCAGAGGGCGTGTATCTGGCCATTGGGGACGCACATGGCGCGAGGGGGAACGTCGATGAGGCCCTCGGTGCTGAGCAGGGTGGTCTGGCAGGCCAGGGCGCTGGTGGGCGCGGTGACGCAGAGTTCTTTGCCGGCAACGAGGTAGCGCCCGGCGAGGAGGGTGATGCGGCAGCGGCCACAGGTGCCGCGGCCGGCGCAGCGTAGGTCCCAGCTGTATGGTTTGGGCAGAGTGACGGCTTGGGTCAAAGACTGGCCGCAACGGCTGATGGCGATTTTCATAGGTGGGGAAATACCTGGGGCTGGGGTGAGTGTCGGAGAGCGGGCGACGCCTAGAGCCTGTCCGAAAAGCCTAGTTGGGTTTTGCGAGGGGGAGGAAAATACCCTTTGCTTCGCTCGGGCCGCCGCTTCGCGGCTATTCGACTATCCCTGCACCTGCGGTGCAGGTCTGCGGCCCATTGGCCCTTTCCTCCCCCTCGCGCTCCCCCACCTATCCCTTTTTGGCTCAGTGCGTTGCGGCAAACGCTTTGCGTTTGCCGCAACGCACTGAGCGTCAGCAGCTGAGAGTTCGGACCGGGCTTTTCACCGCTGTTTTCGCAGAAGTCATGGCTATTTTTGGCTAGAGAAAGACGGAAAGCACGCTTCCGGCAGGCAAATATAGTTTTCGGATGACTTCTACCTAAAATCAATCCCAAGGGGGCTGTTGTCAAATACGTCTTTGGCGGTACGGTAAGGCGAGGTGGTCGGGAGGCTGCGCGCAGCGCGGAATAGTTGAGCACAAAAAAAGCCAGGTGGGCAGTATGAGTTTTGAAAATGGCAGATGGCACGGCAACCGGTATTACTTTGGGCTGCATTATGATCTGCATGCCAGTGACAACGACACGGAATTGGGCACGCGCTGCGGCCTGAACGAGCTGGTGCCGGCGCTGAAATTGCTGCGGCCGGATTTTGTCCAGACGGACTGCAAGGGCCATCCCGGCATGACCAGCTGGCCGACGACGGTGCCTGACGGCACGACGTCGCCGGGCGTGGTCAAGGACGCGCTTAGGCAGTGGCGCGAGGCGACGCGGCAGCTGAAGATGCCGCTGCATTGCCATTACTCGGGCATCTGGGATCGCGCGGCGTCGCAGAAGCACCCCGAATGGGCCGTGGTGCCGGCGCCCGGCTCGGATCCGGCGAAACCTTCTGAGAAGATGTGCCCGCGCGGGCCCTATCTGGATAAGCTGTTGATTCCGCAGATGAAAGAGCTGATTGACCGCTATGAGGTTGACGGTTTTTGGGTGGACGGCGAGTTGTGGGCGGCCGAGCCTTGCTATTGTCCGCTCTGCCTGGCGGCTTTCCGGGAGCGCAGCGGCCTGGCGGAAGCGCCAACGAGCATGGACGATCCGCACTGGCCCGAGTGGCAGCAGTTTACGCTGGACAGCTTCAAGGAATACGTTTCCCGCTATGTGACGGCGGTACACGAGCATCGTCCGGAAGTGCTGGTATGTTCGAATTGGCTGCAGACCTTTAGGAATCCGGGCTGTCCGGACGACGTTGCCACGGATTGGATCAGTGGCGACAACAGCTGGGTGTGGGGACTCGACGGCAGCCGTTGCGAGGCGCGCTGGCTGTGCAATCGCGGCAAGCCCTGGGACATCATGCTGTGGGCGTTCAGTTGCTCGCACGGCATGGGGCAGCCGAATTCGCCCTGGACGATGAAGCCGGTGGACATGTTGGCGCAGGAGGCCGCGATGCTCATGGCCACGGGTGGCAATGTGCAGATCTACGAGAGTCCGGGCGTACGCACGGGCCAGCTGGTGCCGTGGCGGCTGAAGCGCATGCGCGAAGTGGGAAAATTTATATCCAAGCGCCGGCGTCTGTGCCAGGGCACGCTGGGCTTGCCGCAGGTCGCGGTACTGCATTCGGAGGCGCATTATTACTCGCGGCCGACGGGCAAGAATCTCATGCATGGCTACGACGCCAATCCGGTTCGTGGCGCGGTATTCGCGCTGTCGGAGTGCCATTATGGCGTGGACATTATGGACGAGTGGGCGCTGCTGCAGACGCTGGATGCCTTCCCGGTGGTAGTGGTTCCGGAGCAGTTGCGGCTGTCAGACGAGATGGTCGAGGCGCTGAAACGCTATGTTCGTGGCGGCGGGCTGTTGTTCCTGACGGGTGCGGGCATGGCCGAGCGTTTTGGGATGTCTTTCCTGGGCTTGGACGGCCTGAGCATGGAAGACAAAGCGACCTATCATCTGCCAGTGAACAAGGGCGAGGCCAGCGTGCCGTTGCACAGCGAACCGTGGGGGTTGTTGCAGGTGGGCAAGAAAGGCCGCGGCATTGGCCGGCTGGGCACGACGCCATTGTGCGACGAACGGCTGCTGGCAACGCCGGCGGCGGTGACGACGCGAGTGGGGTATGGCCGGGTGATGTTTGTGGCGGCGGATATTTTCCGCGACTTTGAGCACAATCGCTATCCGCTGACGCGGCAGTTCGTGCAGGAACTGATGCGGCGGTTGTATCCGGATCCGGTAGTGTCCATTGAGGCGCCACTGGCGGTGGATGTCGCCTTGCGTTTCAAGAACGACGCGCTGCAGTTCCATTTCATCAACCGTTCGTCGGGCATCCCGAATCAGCCCAATAATGGCATGGTGGACGAAATACCGGCCGTTGGACCGCTGAAGCTGACCGTACGCATGGGGTGGCGCCCCGAGAGCGTCGCGTGGCATTTTGAAGACGACAGCGAGATGCTGTGGGAGTGGACTTCCGAGCCGAAGAAGGACCATGGTCACCAGCACAGCTGTGATTGCGGCTGCGAGGAGGAGCATGACGACGATTGCGACTGCGGCTGCCACGAGGAGGGCGAAGACGGCACCGTGACGGTGGAGATCGACAGCGTACGCATTCACGGTGTGGTGGTGATCAAATAAGACCGGGTACGCCTGGCTAATTCTAATCGTAACGCTGCTTGGTTGTAATGAAATGAGTACGGACGAGGAAGGAGTGACAGCATGGTACAGTGGTGGTTGACGCGCATGATGGTCATGGCGGTGGTGGTGGGCGTGAGCGGGGCCTTGTGGGCTGACCCGATCCTACCGAAAATTTTTTCCAGCAACATGGTGATGCAGCGTGGCCGGCCTCTGCCGGTGTGGGGTACTGCCGCGCCGGGCGAGAAGATCACCGTGGAGTTAGGTGGTCAGAGTGCGAGTGCGACGGCGGATGCGCAAGGCCGCTGGCAGCTGCGCTTGCCTGCCCAGGAGGCTGGCGGGCCAGCGGAGATGGTCGTTAGCGGTGCCACGGCGACCGTTCGTTGCGAGAACATCCTCTTTGGCGACGTGTGGGTGTGCTCGGGGCAGTCTAATATGGAATGGCGCACCAAGAACAGCCACAATGCCGCCGAGGCGCTGCCGGCGGCACTGCAGCCCCAGATACGGCTTTTTGACGTAACGAACAACAAAGCGGTGGCGCCCCTGCCGCTGACGGAGTTCGAGAAGTCGCCGCGTTGGCTGGAATGCACGCCGGAGAGCGTCGCTGAATTCAGCGCAGTGGGTTATTTCTTCGGTGCGGAGCTGCAGCGCGAGCTCGGCGTGCCGATTGGCCTGATCAGCAGTTCATGGGGCGGTACCCGTATTGAGCCTTGGACACCGGAATGCGGTTTTGCGGACATCGCGGAGTTGACGGATATTCGTCAGAAAGTGGCCTTAGCCAATCCGGCCAGCGCGCCGTATCAGGCGCGGTTGCGGCAGTACCTGGCCGACACCGAGCTGTGGCTGACGGAGGCCCGGCAGGCGCTGGCGGCGGAAAAGCCCATTTTGACGAAGCCGGACTATCCCCAAGAGCTCGTGCCACTGACCGGCAATCGTGAGCCGACGACGCTTTTCAATGCCATGATTGCGCCGATGGTTCCCTACGCGATTTGTGGTGCGATCTGGTATCAAGGCGAATCGAACCGGCATGATGGGCCGCTGTATTTTTACAAGAAGCAGGCGTTGATTGGCGGCTGGCGGCAGCTGTGGGGGCAGGGCGACTTCCCCTTCTACTGGGTGCAGCTGGCGCCCTACAATTACGGCGCGAGTCAGCCGTATGTTCTCCCACGCATGCAGGTGACGCAGACCAGTTGCGAGGCCATTGCCAACACGGGGCAGGTGGTGATCAATGACGTGGGCAATATCAAGGATATCCATCCACGCGACAAGGTGACGGTGGGCAAGCGCCTGGCGACTCTGGCGCTGAAGAAGCACTACGACCGGGATGTCGCAGTGTGGAGTGGTCCGGTATGCGTCGACATGACGGTGGCCGCCGGCAAGGCTCGCCTGCGTTTCGAGCATGTGGGCAGTGGGTTGGTTGCGCGGGACGACAAACCTCTGAGTCATTTCGAACTCTGTGGTGCGAAGGGCATTTTCGTACCGGCGGAGGCCGCAATCGTGGGCGCGGCCGAGCTGGAGGTATCGGCGGCGGGTGTGGACGTGGTTCACGCGGTGCGTTTTGCCTGGGAGCAGTTGGCCGAGCCGAATCTGATGAATCGCGAAGGCTGGCCGGCGGGCCCCTTCGTGGTGGGCGAGGTTCCAGTGACTAATGATTTACAGGAACGCATACCGGAAGCGGCGGGCTATCATCCGTTGTACGTCTTGGACATAGCGGAAAAGCCCAATTATCACAACGAGCCGGTGCCGTATGTGGTGGATCGGAGCAAGGATTTCGGCGGGATGGCGGTTGAGCGCATTGCCTACTGCCTGGAGTTACAGAAGGAAGGCCAGCCCTTGCAGTACGTCTTTGTGTCCATGGATGCCTTTACGCAGAATCTGGCGCAGATGGGTGTGCCGACGGCGCAGAGTGAGGCCTTCTTCCAGCAGAATGTCACGGGTATGACCATTGCCGCCAATGTGCCGGGGGTCCCGACGGGGATGAACCTGAACGGCGGCAATATTGAGTTTTGGCCCAGCAATTACGGCCCACAGAATCAAGCCAATGTGCCCAACGCGAGCGCGTCGGCGTTTGATTTTGGCGATGGTGGCGGCAAGGCTAAGGAGAAGGGCTACGGCTGCCTGCAGATTCACAACTACGAGAAGAAATGTACGTTGATTGCCTTCAATCGCTGGGGCGGCGGCACCTGCGAACTCGGTCTAGGCAACAGCCCGCAGGGCAACCTTGATTGGACGTTTACCAGCAACGCCGGCCAGTACAGCTTGCGGCGCCTGACAGTGCTGGTGCAGTTGCGCTGAGCACGGACGATTAGCGGCGCCGGCGATTGGAAGCGTCCAGCCGGCACTGCGGCTGGCGGCATACCCGTCCGTGCAGGTGGGGCGTTGTGAGCCTTGGCACGGTGAAGCGGTTTGTGGAGCGCTGGCGCCTGGGCAAGTTGTGGGCCTTGTCAAACAGTGCCAATAACGGGTGCAGGCTTTGCGTTGTAGCTACGGCTGATGATATTGCCTCGGACATATGGTGGCATCTGGTTAGCGTCTGCAGTGGCGATAGCTCGTCGTGGTTTGAATGAAGTACATGCGGCTATATAGTAACCAATTGCACCAAAAAGCCAAACACACGGCAAAATCGCAGCGAAGCTCGGCTTAGTTGTCTATGATATGAATTGGGTGGCAGGTACTAGGCCGACGGGTATTGGCGGTTGGGTGGATTGCGTAGTTTTTTATGATCTAATGGAGGCGTTTGCAGTTATGCTTTCAGACAATGATACCATGAAGTTGTACATGCAGAATATCGGGCAGTATCCGCTGGTGAGCCCGAAGGAAGAAGTCGAGTTAGCGGCCAAGATTGCCGCTGGGGACGCCGAGGCGCGTGCCAAGTTAATTCGCAGCAATCTGCGTTTGGTAGTGAAGATTGCCCACGATTTCAAGGGATTGGGCCTGCCCCTGCTGGATTTGATCTCCGAGGGCAACATCGGCCTGATGCGGGCGGTGGAAAAGTTTGACCCGTCCAAGGGGGCGAAATTGAGTAGCTATGCCGCATGGTGGATCAAGCAGTCCATGCGGCGGGCTTTGGCGAATCAGGCGCGGACGATTCGTATTCCGGTGCAGTCGGCAACCAAGATCAGCAAGATACAGGCGGCGCGGACCAAGTTGACTGAAGACCTCGGCCGGGAGCCATCGGACAAAGAGATCGCCGTTGAGGTCAATTTGACCGAGCGTACCGTGACCGGGCTGCGTTTGGGCCGGACCACGACGATTTCGTTGCATGATCCGATTCAGCACGGCGAGGACGGTGAATTTCGTGATATTATTGCCGACGACAAGACGACCGCTCCCGACGAGCTAGTTCAGGACGAAGAGACGCTGACGCACATGTTGCGGTTGACGGACCGCCTGGAGGACCGCGAGCGGACGATTCTCAATCTGCGTTTTGGCCTCAATGGTGAGCGCGCCAAGACGCTGGAAGAAGTCAGTCAAAAAATTGGCCGCACCCGTGAGCGCGTGCGGCAAATTCAGAACCAGGCGTTGGACAAGCTGCGGGCCATGCTGGAAGAAGACGGTTTGATTGACGGCTTCGCCGACTACACGGAAAGCCCGGTGGTAGACAAGCAGTAAGTACCGGTCGAATTTGTTCTGAACAAAATTGAACCGCCGGACGGCGAACGTCGTCCGGCGGTTTTGTTATTTATCGAGTTGACCTTGATGCGGTGGGCTGCGGTAAGTATGTTTCCGGAGTTGCTTCTTGCCGGCCCTGGTTGGATCTTAGCTCGTCAAGTCATAGAGCTTTGTGAGGATAGACAACGGGCCGTATGCGTGTTGATCAGTGACTGGGTTGATTGATGAGGTTGTCGCTATTGTCGAGTTCGATGATATACGCCACTGATTCCATATTGGCGTTTCTGACTTCATAATGCAGCACGATGGCGATTTTGTCTTCGCTTGGGTGCCAGGCGCTCATGCCAACGTAGCACTTGCGTTTGGCGTATTCGGGTGCCCGGCGGTTGTTGAAGCCGGTGAGACGGCGTTTTTCCTTGCCGTCGCTGTTCATGATCCACAGGTCGGATTGCATGAACTGTTGCCAGCGGGCGCCGCCGATGCCGAGGTACGGGACGGTATTGCCCTCGCTTGAGCTCCAGATGATTTTCTTGCCGTTTGGTGAGAAGGACGCATAGCGATCCCAGACGTATGGGGTGTTGGTGAGCATGACAGGCGTCATTTTAGCTTGGCTGGGATAGACGCTGGCCAGCTCCATCATGCAGATGTCCATGCCGAACCACTGTTGGTCCGGGGTCATATTGCCGGCGAAGAGCAGCGATTTGCCATCGGGTGAAAAGCCGTAGCTTTCATAGAAGTCATGCTGGGTGCCGGGCTGGAAGTTTTGTTGATTGGTCAGTTGTGGGCGGTCGCCAGCGAAGCTGAAGTCGGCCAGGAAGAGTGCGCGTTCGCCCCAGATGGACCCTCTGGTGGTGGCGCCGAGGCAGCCGGTCCAGAAAAGCAGCTTGCCATCGGGAGAGAATTTCGGCATGCTGACGCCTTTGGGGCTGTTGAAGGATGTCAGCATATGGGTTAGCTGCCAGAAGCGCGACCCTGTGCTGGTGGTGAGCCAGAGATTGCATTGCAGTCCGTAGCTCGGTACCGAGCGGGTGAATTCTGAGCTGTCTGTGTTTTGTCCGCAGAAGATAATGTGCTGGTTGTCGGGATGCCAGGACGCGTTGCCATTATGGCTGCGGCTGCTGCTGCTGCGATTGGCGGTGACGGCCGGGTTGCGTTCGCCGTCTGCGGCGAGAGGCACCACGAAGACTTGGTAGAATTGATTAATGCCTTGGCGGTCGACGATGAGGGACTTGCCATCGCTGCTCCAGGCGATGCTTTCGATATTTTGGAAGTCTTTGCCTAGGGGGGTGATTTTGGCGACGGCGATTTTGCCGTTGGTGATATCTTCAACGCTGATTTTGGGCTTTTCCTGGCAACGGGCCAGATTTCCGGCGCAGAGAGCCAGGCACATAGCGGCGCGCAGCCACGGCTTTCTAGTGAGTATGAGCATAGGCGATACCTTCACGCGTGTTATCTCGGGTAGAACGGTAAAACAGAATGAAAACTATAGTTGACCAAGGCGTATTTGGCAATGCATTGGGGTAGGCACGGAATTGGTCGCTGCCTGCTGGTGGCGTTACTGTCGAGTGACAGCGCCAAATTGGAAAAGATCCCATGACGGCAGTTCTCGGTGCCACATTTGCTTATTCCAGTTTGGCGAGTGCCTGTAGAAGGCGGAAGTTGGCATTGGCGATCATCTGGCCAAGTGCGTGGGGCGTACGCTGATGTAGCCGCCGAGGGGTAAAGCCTGGTCGGTAAGAACGTCGCCGGCATCATCATTGCCGAGTTCGGCGATGATGGTGTCAGGAAAAGGCGGCCATAATTGATTTTCTGGCCCCGTTCGACGAGGACCATATGCTCTTTCTGCGTCGAAAAGCGATTTTCGTTGCGGCAAAGGCCGTCATGAAAAAGCCGCCGGGCGCCATGTCTAGTGAGGCGTTGCCGGCGGCCTGATGTCGGCAGGGCGCGACTTAGTGGTGTGAGAAGACCCGTTCCGGCGCGTGGTAGAGGGCCACGCCGAGTTCGTTGGCGCGCAGGATGACGTCGGCGTCTTTGAGGGAGCCCGACGGGGCGATGATGGCGGTGATGCCGGCTTTGGCAGCGACTTCGACGCCGTCGGGGAAGGGGAAGAAGCCATCGCTGGCCATGACGGCGTCGTGGATGACTTCTTTGCCCGCGTATTTCTGCTTGAACTTTTCAATGGCCTGTTCGACGGCGCCGACGCGGTCTTGTTCGCCGGTGCCGACGGCGAGCGTGCCGCCGTTTTTGACGATGACGACGCCGTTGGAGCGCACGCTGATATTGATGTACCAGGCGCAGAGCAGGTCCTGCAGCTGGGCGGGACTGGCCGTGACGGTACTCGTGACGATGCCGGTGTTGCGGTTTTCGGCGCTCGCGGGTTTGAGGTCTGCGATGCTGCGGACGTGGGTCATCAGGGGATCGGCGATGACCAATGAGCCGTCGGCGAGCACCTTGAAGGTCTGGTAGCCGACGATGTCGTCGCCAATGAATTTGGGCAGCTGACTGAGGTCACCGCACTCAAGGATACGGACGTGCTTGTTCAGCTTGTTGTCGGGATTGCAGAAGATGGCGAGGGCTTCGGGGCTGTAGGCGGGGGCGACGACGCATTCAACGAAGCTTTCCATGATAGCGGCGGCGGTGTCAGCATCCACGCAGGTGTTGAAGGCGATGACGCTGCCGAAGGCGGCTCGCGGGTCGCAGTCGCGGGCTTTGAGGTAGATGTCCTTGAGGCTGTCCTGGGGGCTGCCGGTAGCGGCGCCGCAGGGGTTGACGTGTTTCATGCAGGCACAGGCCGGACAGTTGAAGAATTTGACGATATTGAGCGAGAAGCTGATGTCTTCGAGGTTGGTTTGCGACAGGCCGCTTTTGCCGGTTTTGAGGACTTTCATGTCGCCGATGACGTTATTTTTGCCGGCGATTTTGTAGAAAGCGGCGGTTTGATGTGGGTTGGTGCCATAGCGGAGGTCGTCGACCTTGCTGAGGGTCTTGCCGAGGATGTTGATTTCCTGTGGGTAGTTGCCGGCGTTTTTGGACAGGTAGGTATTGCGGGTCAGTTTGTCATCAGCCATGTCTCACTCTCCTTGGGGTTAGGCTTTGAATTCGGTGTTGTTATCTTTGCTCAGCTGCAGGTCATAGAGTGTGTGGTAGGCGCCGTTTCGGGCGTAGAGCTCGGTGTGGGTGCCTTGTTCGATGATTTGGCCGTGGTCCAGGACGATGATGGTATCGGCCTTGAGGATGGTGCTGAGACGGTGGGCGATGGCGATGACCGTACGGTTGGCCATCAGTTTGGCGATGGCTTCCTGCACGAGCTTTTCGGTGGCCGAGTCAAGGGCGCTGGTAGCCTCGTCGAGGATGAGAATTGGCGGGTTTTTGAGCAGTGCGCGGGCAATGGCGAGGCGTTGTTTCTGGCCGCCGCTGAGGAGCGCACCGCGTTCGCCGACGGGGCGGTCGTAGCCGAGGGGGTCGGCGATGATGAACTCGTGGGCGTTGGCCTGCTTGGCGGCGGCGATGACGTCGTCCATGCTGGCGTTGGGCGAGCCGTAGCGGATATTTTCGGTGATGGTGGTATTGAAGAGGAAAGTGTCCTGGGCGACGATACCGACCATGCGGCGGAAGGAGGGCAGATCAAGATCGCGGAGGTCGTGGCCGTCTATGCGGATGGCGCCTTGGCTGGGGTCATAGAAGCGGGCGATGAGGTTGGCGATGGTGGATTTGCCGGAGCCGGTCTGGCCGACCAGGGCGACCAGGTGTCCCTTGGGAATGGTGGCGGTAAAATCCTTGAGGACGACGGGGCCGGCCACATCGTAGGCGAAAGTCAGGTGATCAATCTGGATGTGCTGGTTGAAGTCAGCGAGGAAGACTGGGTTCGGGTTCAGTGGCAGGCTGGTGTCGGTGTCGAGAAGTTCGAAGACTCGTTCGGTGGCGGCGGCGCTGCGTTGGAGGTTACTGTTGAGTTTGGCCAGTTCCTTGATGGGCTTGTAGGCCTGCTGGGCGGCGTAGCCGATGACGGCTAGGCTGCCGAGGGACACGCGGTAGTGATAGCAGATGATGAGAAAGAGACTGCCCAGGCCGATGGCGGTCATCTGCATGGTGGGCTGCATGAAGACATCGGCCAGGAGGGCCTTGACTACCGACTTGAAGTAGCTGCGGTTCTGTTCCTTAAAGCGTCGCGATTCGTCTTTTTCGGTATTGAAGGCCTTGACGACGCGGATGCCGCTGAAATTTTCCTGCATGCGGGCGACCAGGTCGGAGACTCTAGCGAGGACCCGGCGTTGGTACTTGCGGACGAAGCGTGAGATCATGAAGACGGGAATGACGCAGAGTGGCATGGCGAGCAGGAGGAATATCGTTGGCTGGAGCAGATTGATGGCGATGGCTTTTTGCAGCATGAACTGGAAGGCGACGAGGATGAGGATTGGGGCCGTGCACATTTCGGCGATGGAGTTGGCAAAGGCCGATTCGATGGCGGCGGTGTCGTAGGTGCAGCGGCTGATGAGCTGGCCGACGTCATTTTTGGAAAAGAAGGTCAAGGATTGTTTTTGCAGGGTGTCAAAGAGTGCCTGGCGGATATCGGTGACGACTCTGGCGCCGACCCAGCGCAGGAAGTAGCGGTTGATGAATTCGCCGAAGGACTTGAGGAGGAAGTAGAAGAACATGACGGCGATGAGGGTGCAGACCAGCGGGAAGGTAAGTTGTTCGTCTTCGCTGACATCGAAGCCCAGGCGGGTGGTAACGGCGTTGATTTGGGCGAAGATGCCGTCGGGCTTCTTCTTGGTTGCCTGGGGGCTTGGTGCTGTTGTCTGGCTGGCCGCTGGTTCCCCCATCAGTGAAGGTGGGGTTGTGGCTGGTATAGGTTTTTGGCTTGTCTCGTTGGCTGCGCTGGTGATGGATGTGTCGGTGACCTCCATCAGCCAGCGGATGGTGCTGCTCTGCAGGAGCTTGTCCTTGATGGACTGGGTGCCGGTCTTGTCCTGGTGCATTTTTTGGGCGTAACCGCTTTCGAGGGCGTTGATGCCAAGGTCCATAAAGCGGAGGTAAGCGGACATGGCGCTGCCCATGAGAATGCCGGCCGAGACGCCAATAAGCAGTCGAAACCAGTAGGGTCTGGCGAAGCTACGCAGGAGTCGCCAATAGATGATGAGTGCGTTAGAGCTAGGTTTGCCAGCCGGTTGCGGTTTCAAGTATCTGCTCCCTAGCTATTTACACAACGACGCGAGCGTGTCGGCGACATAGCGTTTCTGAATATGGCTGAGTTCTGGGTAGATGGGCAGGGCGAGGGTTTCGGCGGCGGCCCGCTCACTCTCCGGAAAATCGCCTTTGCTGTAACCCAGCGACGCGTAGCATTGTTGCAGGTGCAGGGGCACGGGATAGTAGACATCGCAGCCGATGCCAGCGGCCTTGAGGCCGTCCCAAACGGCCTGGCGGCGGCCGCCAAGGATGCGGATCACGTACTGATTGAAGACGTGCCGGTTGTTTTTGGTGGCAGTGACAGGCAGGGTCAGATTGGGGACTTTAGCCAGGAGAGTCTGGTAGTCATCAGCGTTCTTTTGCCGGCTGCTGGTCCAGGAGTCGAGGAATTTGAGTTTGACCAGGAGGACGACGGCCTGCATGGCGTCCATGCGGAAGTTGCCGCCGATGTACTGATGGTAGTATTTGGGGCTGCTGCCGTGACTGCGGTAGATTTTGAGTTTTTCTGCGCGTTCGGGGTCATTGCAGAGAATCATGCCGGCGTCACCGAAGGCACCGAGGTTCTTGCTGGGGAAGAAGGACAGGCAGCCGTAGTGGCCCATGCTGCAAGCCTGGCGGTGCATGTATTCGGCGCCGATGGCCTGAGCGGCGTCTTCAATGACGACGAGCTGATAGCGTTCAGCGAGCGCCATGACGCTGTCCATGTCGACCATCTGGCCGTAGAGATGGACGGGTATGATGGCCTTGGTGCGTGGGGTGATGGCCGCTTCGATAAGGTCGGTGTTGAGATTGCAGGTGTCGGGCTGGATATCGACAAAGACGGGCCGGGCGCCGACCCGTGAGATAGCGCCGGCGGTGGCGAAGAAGGTGTAGGGGCTGGTGATGACCTCGTCGCCGGGGCCGATGTTTTCGGTCATGAGGGCCATGAGCAGCGCGTCGGAGCCAGAGGAAACCGCGCAGGCGAAGCGGCATTGGCAGTAGGCGGCAATCTTCTTTTCGAGGTCTTCGACGTGTTGTCCGAGGATGAACTGTTGGCTGGCGCAGAGCTCGGCGATGGCTGTTTGTATTTCACCGCGAATCTGTTCGTATTGGGGCTTGAGGTCAAGCAGAGGAACCTGCATGGTTCGTCCTTGTGGTTGAGTGATACTGCTACAAAAAGTGAGGCGGAGCCGCGCAAAAAAGTTAGGACAGTAAAAATAACCTTCTTGGGGCCGCATGCAACTGCGGAAGCCGGAAAGGGCGGGATGCATGTCCCCTTTTCGTGGCGTTGTCGCGGCGCAATGGCAGGTGGGCGGGTGCGGGGCCTGGCAGCGATGTTGGTGCGGCCGTATCAGGCAGGTGTGGCAGGTTTATAGCTGAGCGACGTCGTAGCCGTGATGGCGGAAGAACTCCAGCAGGGAGTTGTCGCCGACGAGATGTCCGGCGCCGACGACGCTGAGGACGGCCTTGCCTTCGTGGTTGGCTGCGTGGAGTTGCTGGAACCAGCTGCGATTGCGGGTTTGCAGCATGCGTTTTTGCAGGGCGTTGTTGCCTTCGAAGCCTGAGCTGATGAGTGCGGCCAGTTCGGCGGCGTCGCCGCGCAGCCAGATTTGCAGCATGTGCTGGGTGAAGGCGGGCATGTTATCGATTTCGGCGAGGGTATTTTGGATGAACTCGTCATCGCTGGCGGAGTTGATGCTGCTGAGCAGCTGCAGTTGTTCGTCGGGCTGTTCGAGGCAGAGGATGATTTTGTCCTGTGCTTTGGCGCGGGCGAAGAGATAGCTGTCGACGCCGAGTTGTGATGCCATGCCGGAGAGTTGGAGGGCGCTGGAGGTGAGCAGGGACGCGCAGTACCAACTGCGGAGGCGGCTGATGGTGCTGTCGTGATAGCCGAGGGATTGTGCGCGCTGGCACAGACCCTGCCAGGTATCGGCGCTGAGTTGCCCGGCGAGGCTATGTCCTTCGGGCATAGTGCCGGCCTTGGCCATGAGGGCGTGGAATGCGGGTGAGGCGATGGTGCCGAGGTCGGTTTCGAAGGCGGTGACGCCGCAGTCGCTGAAGGCGTCTTCGACGATCTGGGGCAGCGGGTACATTTCTGGGGTACCGAAGTGCAGGGCGCCGAAGAAAAAGAGTGGTAGCGCGCCATTTTTTTGGGCTCGCCAGAAGAGCTGTCGGGGCGCGGTGGCCGGGACTGCGGGTTGCGTGGCATCGTGATTAGGGCAGGGGGCTGCTGAATGTGCGTCGTGCATGATTGTCCGTGGCTGGCCGCTGGTCGGCGCGGTGCGTGACAGAAGTGCGCCGACGCGTTGTCGGCCCGGTCGGTTTCAAGCGAAATTGCGGAAGAAGGCGACTTCCTGGCGGGCGAGATCAAGGAACAGATCGGGTTCGGCCTTGAATTCGCAATGGACGCTTACCGGTCCTTGGAAGTTGATTTTGTTGAGGCAGGCGAAGACATAAGTCCAGTCGACCATGCCTTTGCCGGCGGTGACCCAGCGGTTGATGGTTTTGCCGTGGCCGTTGTATTCTTGTCGTTCGATGAGCACGTCTTTGACGGCGACGATGCTGAGCCATGGTTTGACCATGGCGAGGGCGACGGCGAAGTCTTCGCCTTCGACGCGTTGGTGACCGGGGTCGAGGTAGGCGCCGAAGAGTGCCGGGTCGAGGTCGGCAAAGAGATGGGCGAGAGCGGCGGCATTAAGGCCCATGCATTTGTTGCTGTGGGTGTGGTAGCAGATTTTGACGCCGTATTGTTTGGCGAGGGGCTCCCAGGCGCGGAGGGTGGCGCGGGTTTTGGCCAGTTCCTGCTGGTAGTCCATGGTTGCCGGGTCGAAATGAAAGTAGCCGAGTTTGAGGAGGCGGACATCGGCGCGATCCATGGCGCGGAGCAGTGGTGTGGCGGTGGGATGGTCGGGTCCGAGCAGATCGAAGTTGCCGGTGACCATGGGGATATCCAGGCCCTGCTGGCGAAAGCAGGCGACGGCCTCGGGCAGCTTATCGCCGGCGTTGTCAGGCGTCACGGGGTAGTCGGGGCGGACGCAGAGATCGAAGCCACCAAGGCCCCACTGCTTGGCCAGCTCGGCCAGTTCAGGAATGCTTTTGCCCTTGAGCATCTTGGAAAACATGATCATACGCATTGCAGGTCGACTCCCCAAAGCTGAAAATGATGTGACGGCATGACGATGGCCTAGAACTGTAATTGGCGGGCAATGAAATGCAATGGCTGGCGGGCAATTCGGCAATGGCGCCTGTCGCGGCCGTTGATTTACGGGCTGCAGCGGGATATTTTAGTAGTTTTTGTGTGCCGGCCGGCCGGGTCGGCGTGAATGCAGCAGCAGGCCCTGCGGGGCAGCACTGGGAGCAGCCCATGGATATACGTCAGATGGCGATGGCCGCCAAGAGCGCGGCAGTGAAACTGGCTGCGGTGAAGACCGCAGAGAAAAATGACGCTTTGCAGGCGGTGGCGGATGCGCTACGGGCGCATGCTGCGGCGATCATAGCGGCGAATCGTGAGGACATGGCGGCGGCGGAGACGTCAGGTTTGGCGGCGCCGTTGCTCAAGCGCCTGAAATTTGACGAAACGAAATTAGCGGAAGTGATTGCGGGCGTCGAGAGTCTTCTCGGCTTGCCCGATCCGGTTGGCACGACCTTGCGGGCCACGGAGTTGGACGAGGGGCTGGAGCTCTATCAGGTCGCCTGTCCCATCGGCGTGATCGGGGTGATCTTCGAATCGCGTCCAGACGCCTTGGTGCAGATATCGAGTCTCTGTTTGAAGAGTGGCAATGCGGCGTTGCTCAAGGGTGGCAGCGAGGCGTTGCACACCAATCGGGTATTGGCGGCGGTGATTCGGGGCGCGTCGGAGGCGGCCGGGATTGCGTCTGGGTGGCTGCAGCTGCTTGAGACGCGTTCGGATGTCAACGAGATGCTTGCTTTGGACGACTGCATTGACCTGATCATTCCCCGTGGTTCCAATGCTTTTGTGAAGTACATCATGGATCATTCGAACATCCCAGTGCTGGGGCATGCGGATGGCATCTGCCATGTCTATGTTGACGCGGCAGCGGACTTGGCGATGGCGTCGCGGGTGGTATGTGATTCCAAGTGCCAGTACGTGTCGGTGTGCAACGCGTTGGAGACGCTTTTGGTGCACCAGTCGGTGGCGCCGGCATTTTTGCCGCGGGTGGTGTCCGATTTGCAGGCACGCGGCGTACGGGTGCTCGGTTGCGAGCGCAGTCGGGCCATTGTGCCGTCCCTGAAAGAAGCGACTGCGGCGGACTGGGACACGGAGTATTTGGACTACGTGCTGTCGGTGCGGGTGGTTGACGACTTTGACATGGCGGTCGATCACATCAACGAGCATGGTTCGGGTCATACGGACGTGATTGTGACGGCTGATGCGGGGGTGGCGAGTCGCTTTATGAGTCTGGTTGACTCGGGCAATGTTTTTTGGAACTGCAGCAGTCGTTTCAGTGACGGTTTCCGCTACGGTCTGGGCGCGGAGGTCGGCATTAGCACGAACAAGATCCACGCTCGCGGGCCGGTGGGTCTTGAGGGCCTGGTGATTTACAAGTGGCTGCTGAAAGGCAGTGGCCAGATTGTGGCCGACTACGCTGATGGCCGGCGGCATTTTACGCATCTGCCGTTGAAGAAGGACTTCAGCATTTAGTGCCCGCAGTACGGGGTAGCGCGAGGGTGAACATTCTGGAAGGAGTGCGTCATGTGGTACTACGCAATGAATGGCCAGCAGCAGGGTCCAGTGTCACTGGACGCCCTGCAGGCGATGTTTCGGAGCGGGCATTTGGGTGCCGACACGCTGGTGTGGCGTGAGGGCATGGCAGAATGGGCGCCGGCCAGGACGGTGGCCGAATTGCAGTTGACGTCCGGCTTGCAGACTGCGGCAACTGGCGATGCCGACGCGCCGTTGCCGTCCCTGCGGGCCTTGCCAACGGAGCCAGCGCCGGAGTTGCGGGCCTGTTGTTCGCAGTGTGGTCAGGGCTTCAGTTCGGCCGACCTCATTGACTACCAGGGTAAGTTGGTCTGTCCCAACTGCAAAGAGGCCTTTTTTCAGCGTTTGCGCGAGGGCTTGAAGCCACAGGACGGTGGCTATGAGTACGCAGGTTTTTGGATCCGGGTGGTTGCTGTGCTGATTGACGGTGTGATTTTGGCCATGCTGCAGTTTGTGGTTCTCTTGCCGCTGGGCATGGGCAGTGCGATGAGTGGTGCTTTGGGAGAAACGGCTGAGACGGCTGCTACGGTGGTGTCGGTAGGCGTCACGTATCTGGTGCAGATTATCGTGCCCATGCTCTACCAGGGCTTTTTCTTGAGTCGTTACGCGGCGACGCCTGGCAAGAAGGCCTTGGGGCTAAAGGTGTTGCGGCCAGATGGCAGCCAGCTGAGTTTTATGCGCGCTGTCTGTCGGTCGTTGGCGTCGGGCCTATCGGGCATGATTTTGGGTATTGGCTATCTCATGGTGGCCTTTGACGACGAGAGGCGGGCCTTGCATGATCATATCTGCGATACCCGCGTCGTGCGGTGAGGCAGAGCTGTCTGCGGCGCCATGCCACTGGCTGGTGATTAATGCTGCATGACGATGACTGATAAAGAAAAGGAGTGACAATGGGGCCTTTGCAGGGAAAAGTGGCGGTGGTGACGGGTGCGTCCCGTGGTTTGGGCAAAGGTGTAGCCTTGGTGCTGGCAGAGCAGGGCGCGGATGTGGTGGTGAACTACCGCAGCCAGGCCGAGGAGGCCGAAGAGGTCTGCCGCGATGTCCGCGCCATGGGCGTGCGCGCATTGGCCTTGCAGGCCGACGTGGGGACGGGTGCCGCCGTCGACGCGATGTTTGCAAAGATTGATGAGGTCTTTGGCCGCATTGACATCCTGGTGAATAACGCCGGCACGAGCCGCGCCGAGACCATCTTCGAGATGACTGAGGAGAGCTGGGATTTTATTCTCAGTACGAATTTGAAGAGCATGTTCTTGTGCAGCAAGGCTGCGATGCTGCGCATGCGTGAGCAGCATGACGGCCGGATCATCAACATGAGTTCGGTGGTCGGGCATCAGGGCGCGCTTTTCGGCCATGTTCATTACGCGGCGACCAAGAGCGGCATACTGGGCTTTACCAAGACTCTGGCGCGCACGGGCGCACCACTGGGCATCACGGTGAATGCGGTGGCGCCGGGCATCATCAATACCGAATTGTTGTTTGCGACCCACGGCGAGGCCGGTGTCAAGAAGCTGGCTGACGGTATTCCGCTGGGCTTGGGCGAGCCGCGTGACATTGGCTTGAGCGTGGCCTTTTTGGCTGGCGAGGGCGGGCGCTACATCACCGGCACCTGCATTGATGTCAATGGCGGCATGTATATGCGCAGCTAGACGAAGAGGCCGGATTGCGCGTTGGGCGCAGCCGGGGGCTTAAGGACAGGACGATGGACGACACACAGAAACAATGGCGCCGGTTTTGGCGTGAAGAACGCGAAGCGGCCTACCTTTATCAGCAGCTTGCCGCCAATGAAAAGTCGGCGAAATTGGCCGAACTCTATCGGCGCATGGCCGATATTGAGCTCAGGCACGCACAGACCTGGGAAGAGAAGCTGCGGACTGCGGGCGGGACGCTGCCGGCGTTCAAGCCGTCGCTGCGGGTGCGGATATTGTCCGGCGTGGCTGGGCGTTTGGGCAACGAGACCGTGATTGAGGCGTTGAACAACACCGAGATGGATGCCGGGCGAGACTACGTCGCGCAGGGCGCGCCGGAGGCGTTGCAGATGGCCGCTGACGAGCGCGCCCACGCCCGGGCCTTCCAGGCGCTTGCTGCGGAACATATTGACGGATCGAGCATCGCCAGTGTGGAGACCGAGCACAAAGCGTCTGGCGGCAATGCCTTGCGGGCGGGGGTGATGGGCGCCAACGACGGCCTGGTGTCCAACTTTTGCCTGGTGATGGGGATGGCTGGGGCGACGGAGGCGGCAGCTGGCACCGGCGGGCGGACCTTGCTGGTGACGGGCATTGCCGGGCTGCTGGCCGGCGCGATTTCCATGGCGCTTGGTGAATGGCTGTCCGTACAGAGCTCGCGGGAGCTGTACGAGCGGCAAATAGCAGTGGAGCGCGACGAACTTAAGGCTAATCCCGAGGAAGAGATCGAAGAGCTGTCCTTGATTTACCAGGCTAAGGGCATGGACGAGGACGACGCGCGCAAGCTGGCGCAGAAGCTGGCGGCGAATCCCAAGGCGATGCTGGATACGCTGGCTCGGGAAGAGCTGGGCATCAACCCGCAGGAACTCGGCGGGTCGGCCTGGGAGGCCGCCTACACGTCCTTTTTGCTTTTTGCGGTGGGGGCGATCATACCCGTGCTGCCGTTCATCTTCATGCCGCAGAATCTGTTGGCGATTGGTGTAAGCGCGATTTTGAGCCTGCTGGGGTTGTTCGGGCTTGGCGCGGCGACCACGTTGTTGACTGGCCAGTCGCTGTGGTATGCTGGTTCCCGCCAGGCGATTTTCGGCATGATAGCCTCGGCGGTGACCTTTGGCATCGGCCACCTCATCGGCGTCCAGCTGGGCTGAGCGGAGAGAGGCGGGCAGAGACGGGACTGCGCTTGAAAGCACCTTGGCCGGCTGGCCATGCTGGTGCTTATTTCCAGCTGATGTCGGGTTTCAGCTTGCGTTTGGCGCAGTCGGTCAAATAGGCGTTGATTAGCGTCTGGTAGGGCAACGATACCTCGCCCGCCAATTTTTTGAAATAGTCGATGGTTGCGGCATCCAGACGAATGGTAACCGTATTTTTCCGAGTGCGGACGTATGGGTTTTTGATTGCCTCGGAGAAGTCGTATTCGGCTTTCATGGCTGTTTCCTTTGCAGATAAGTGTGGCTTTCATGGCTGGAAGCCTTGCGGGCAGAGAAAATCCGGATAAGGTCCTCCGTGGAGCGATAGCAGTGGCACACCACCAGCAGCCGCAGTGACGCACTCATTCCCAGAATGACGAAACGATCCTCGGCTTGAGAGTGCCCTGCATCGAAGATCACCAGCGCTTCTTCGTCATCAAATACCGTGGCTGCCTCTTCGAAGCTGATGCCATGTTTTTGGACATTGCTCGCGGCCTTGCGCAAGTCCCATTCGTATTTCATGTTCACACTTTGTTGACGATATTAATATAGTATACATACAGTGTAAAGAGATGACAAGCTCAGTCACAGCGCTCTGCCCCGTGTGAGGAACGCATTGACGGTGGGGGAAAGATGGGACTGGATACCGTTGAGACCGGGCGGCTGTGGCCGATGCTGCTGGTGGTGGTGATTTCAGTCGGGCTGGCCGCGGCTGAGGCGTCGGAATACCAGTGGTGAGAGGTGTTTATGGATTTTGAAGCTGCGGCTGAAGTAGTGGATGGAGGAGAAGCCGAGTTTTTCAGCGATCTGTGACATGGAATTGTCTGAGAAGCCGAGGAGGATTTCGGCCTGGACGAGTTTTCGTTCGATGATGTAGTGCATGGGCGTCTGGCCGGTGCAGCGGCGGAAGAGGTGAGCGAAGCGGCTGACGGAAAGATTGCACTGTGCGGCCAGGTCAGTGAGGGTAATTTTCTCCATGTAGTGTTTTTCGATGTAGCGGATGGCGCGTTGCACGGCCTGTTCGGAGTAGAGGTCGGAGCCGGTTGGCGGTGGCAGGTGTCGGGCGGCGGTGACGAAGAGTTCCATCAGCGCGGCATGGAGGTTGACGCTACTCATGGCAGACGGTGTTTGGAGTTCGTCGATGATGGCGTGGCAGAGGGCGGTGGAGTCTTCGGTGGGGAGGGTGATTTTGCGGATGAGTTCATTCTGCTGACCGAAGAGCGGGAAGAGTTCGCCATAGAGCTGTAGTGTCATGGGGCTGTGGAGGAGCTGGATGGCCTGGCAAGCGTCGCTGCTGGCGCTTTCGTGGAGCATTTCCGGCGGGACGACCAGCATATCACCGGCTGTGGCGGTGGTGGTGACGCTGGCGGCGGTGAAGCTCAAGGTGCCGCTGAGGACGATGACGGTTTGGAAGTCATCGTGCACGTGGGTGCCGAAGCGGCGTGGCTGGCTGGGGTAGCGAACCCATGCGAGCATTTTGAAGGGTGGGTAAAGGATGCGCTCGTAAGCAACGGTGATGACTTTTCCCATGCGATCCTCCAATGCACTTTTTGCATCGAATGTAGTGGCGGGGGAGTGAAGAGCAAGGCGAAGATCAGCATGAAAATGCAAAAAAAAGCAGAAAAGCCCAAAGTCGCCGCTGAATGATCACGTATTGTAGAGGCGGGTGCGGGCTTTTCATGGTGATTTCAGGTGTTTATGGTGCCGCCGGTGGCGGCCCGTCATTGGGGGAAACGAGATTTCCCCGGATAACAGAAAGGACCCTACGATGCTGACCAGTACGATGGTGAAGAGTCATGCCCTGCGTTCGGGCGCGGACATAGTGGGCATCGCCTCGGCGGACCGTTTTGCCGAGTTGCCGGCACGCTACAACCCGCTTTCGGCCTTTCCGGAGGCCAAGTCGGTAGTGGTGTTGGGTTTCCGGTTGTTTCGGGGGCTCTATCGGGGCATGAAGGCCGGCACGCAGTATGCGTCATTCAGTATGATGGGCTATGCGGGCAACAAGTGGGTGTTCCAGCCGGTTACTCTCTGGCATTTCTGCACCATTTTTGAAGACGCCGGGTATGAGGCATCGCCCATACCGGACAACTTTCCCTGGAGCAATCTGGACGGCATCAATCCGGATGAGATGGGGCAGGACTTCATTGACGTCAACCCGTCATTTTACGGCAAGGACAGTTCGCAGTTCAGTCGGCCGGTGAAAGACGATGGTCGGCCGGCGCCGGACATTTATTTTCAGATGCGTCTGGCGGCCTACTGCGCGGGCATGGGCGAGATTGGTGACAGCGGCGTATTTCTGACGCCTGAATTTGGTCCGCGGCAGATGTTTGCAGTGGTGCTCACGGATGCCGAGCTTGATCCCGATCCGCTGTATGCGGGTGGGCTTTGCGACCACTGCGGGCTCTGTGTGGCCAAATGTCCGGGCTGCGCCATCTCGGCGACAGAGAAGGTGTCAGTGAAAATTGCTGGGCGCGAACTGAGCTGGAACAAGCTTGATTTTGCGAAATGCAGCGTGGCCTATCATGGTGGTGGTGAGAAATCGCACAATCCCTTCATGGTGACGGAGAAAGACCAGGTTGGATTCAATCAGCAGCCCTATACGGCGGCGCGCAATTACAAATTGTCGCCGATTGTGTGGAGTGGCCGTGCCCTGGGCGGCATGGAAGGCTGTCACCAAGCCTGCATGGCGCATCTGGAAGAACGCGGCGTGCTCAAGAACACCTTCAACAAAGCCTTTGGAGACTGCTGATGTTAAGTGCAAAACTGCTCAAACAATGCGCTCTGGAAGCGGGCGCGGACATTGTGGCGGTTGGACCGACCAGCCGTTACGAAGGCTGTCCCAAACAGATGGATATTCGCTATGCCCTGCCGGGCTGCAAGTCGGTGATTGCTTTGGGCTTCCGGCATTTCCGCGGAGTATTCCGCGGGACGGAAGAGGGGACGTTTTTCACGAACTACTCGGGCGTGGGCTATGCGAGCATCAACTGCATTCGGCAGCCGCTGGCGCTACGCGATATCTGCCGCTGGATTGAAGACCAGGGCTATGACACGATGCCCATACCCAATCATCTGGGGTGGACGAACAACGACATGGCCGGGCAGCGACCGGGTGCCGTGGATACTCCGAATCCTAATTTCAGCCGGCCGGTGCAGGCGGGCTATCCTTACCCGAACGTGGCGCATCACATGCGTTTGGGCGCGGTGATAGCGGGGCTGGGCGAGATAGGTTGGAGCAAGATGTTCCTGTCCAAGGAATTTGGTCCGCGGCAGCGTTTGGCGTTGTTGTTGACGGACGCCGAGTTCGAGTACGACCCGGTGGTCAAGCCCGGGACGATCTGCGACCGCTGCAAGCAGTGCGCGCGGGCTTGCACTGGCCATGCCATGCCGGTGGACAGCAAGGACTGCGTGCGGGTGGAGATTGACGGCCAGGTCATTGAGTGGGCCAACATCGACTACAGCAAATGCAGCCGCTATTTCTGCGGGGCGTCGCCGCAGCACAATCCCTTCGCGGTGACTGAAGAGGACCAGAAGGGCTTTGCGGATGTGGTGGGTCGTGCGCAGCAGTACAAGCTGCCGTCGCAGTACTGGTATGCGCGGGCGCTGGAAGGATCGTCGGGCTGTATTCGCGCCTGCATGATGCACCTGGAACAGACTGGCCGGATCACGAACCGCTTCAAGGAGCCTTTCCGGAAGAAACCGGCCTGGCGTCTGGCGGATCCGGAATAGGAGCGCGCCAGAGAAGCGAGTGAATTTTGCTTACGCCTCCGGGAGCGTTGTTGCTGCCGGGGGCATTTCATTTTTATCGTCGCTGTTATTCTGCAGGAGAATGGCAGCGGCGAGCCAGAGCCAGCGTTTACTGAGGAGGTCGTCCCAGAGACAGCAGAAGGCCAGGGCGAGGAGAAAATATCTCGCCATGGTGGTTGCTTTGACGCCGCTGCTGATCCAGAAGGCGATCATGGCGGCGAGGGCGCCAGCGCCGAAGAGACTGAGGATATTGAGGTATTCCTGGTGGGGGTCCATGAAGGCCGCGAAGCTGTCGAGGACGGCGACGGCGTTGTAGTGTTCGAGGGTGTTGCGAATGGCGTTGTGATCGGCGAGCTGGGGGTAGAGCCGGGCGATTTCGGCTGGGCTGTGGCCGATGAGGAAGCCACGTGGCGTGTGCGTGGCCATCTTGGCGTAGATATTCTGGTGGATCATGTACATACCGCTGGTGGTATTGATGACGGGCCATTGCGGTTTGAGGGGAAAGACCACCCAAAGCACGGTGGCTGTGCAGATGAGGCCGACGGCGATGATGAGCAGCCAAGACCAGCGGCTGAGCCGCGGCCAACGCGGGCGGCAGGCGTCCGCCAGAAAGCCCAGCATAACGGCGCCGGTGAGGACAGCGTGTTTGCTGAAGCTGTGGACGAGCGGGAGGAGGCACAGGCCAAGCCCAAGCAGACAGAGCAGCCATTGCCGCAGCGTGAAATGTCGCGCGCGGGGGGCCAGGCCGGACAGCACCATGGCGACCGGCAGGACATAGAAGGAACCGAGCGTATTGGGGTTTTGGAAAGTGAAGGCGAAGCGGCGGGCGAGAAAGCTCATGGCGGTGCCGTCCATCTGCGTACTGATGAAGGCGAAGCCCAGGCTGCCGCGGCCGCAGGCGATGAATGCCGTGAGTTCGGCTAGCCAAGCCAGCAGAATCAGCCCGCAGAGGATGACGCCACAACGCAGCAGGAGAGCTGGCGGTGGCGGGTTTTCGCGCACGAAAACGAACAGGCCTGCCAGGTAGAGAAAGACGGCGAGGTTGTAGCCATTGTCGCCGCTGGGGCTGATGGCGTGGCAGAGCGTGGAGATGGCGGCGATGGCCAGGAAGGCCAGCAAGGCCGGGTAGGGTCGCCGCCGCAATGCCAGGAGGACGCGGCGTTCGAGGAGCATGATGGCGATGACCGGCGCCAGGAAGTCGGCGGCGAAGAATTGACCGCGCAGGGGAATGTAGAGGAAGAGCAGGGCGATGTAAGCCAGGATGACGGTGCTGGTGATGTGTTGTCGGGTCTGGGTCATGACTGCGGCCCTCTAGTATCGTCGGTGGCGGCCTGGGCGGCGGGGTGCTTGTCGTTGTTGGTATGAGCCTGGTCGGTGGCGGTATGGGCGGCGGGTGCCCCTTTGCCTGGGTTACGGGCAAGGATGGACTGGTAGAGATCGATATGGGCGTCGATCATGGCCTGGCGTGGGAACTGGCGTGGGGGGACCTGCTGGAACTGACCGGCCATAGCCTGGCGCATGGCGTTGGCCAGCGCGTCGACGTCGTTGGGGGGAATGGTGATGACCTTGCCGCTGGCGACTTCGGGCAGGGAGGCGTTGTCGGTGACGATGACAGGGCGTTGCAGGGCGCAGGCCTCGGCGGCGGCGAAGCCGAAGCCTTCCGAGAGCGACGGCACCACGACGGTGTCGGCCAGCATGACGTAGCTTGGCAGTTCGGCGTAGGGCTGCGGTGGCAGCAGGATCATGGCGTCTTGGAGCCGGAGTTCGTCACGCAGACTGAGCATGTCGCGATAGCCCTCGCGGCAAGCTGCGGCGGTGCTGACGATGGCCAGCAGCCGGGCCGGCCGCCCTTCGTCGCGCAGCCGGGCCAGTGCTCGGAGCAGCAGGGGCAGGCCTTTGGAGCGGCCGGGGCGGCCGGAGAAAAAGAAGACGAAGACATTATCGAGTCCGAGCTTAGCGCGCAGCGCTGGGTCGCGGTGATGCCGGGCGGGGTTCCAGAAGGCGTCGTCAATGCCGTTGTGAATGGTGTGAATGCGTTCGGGAGCGATGCCGTGTTGACGCAGATCGCGGGCTGTCGCCGCGGAGACGGCGACGATGTGGTCATAGCGGCACAGATACAGGGCTCGTTCAATGATGTCATTGAGCCAGTTGGACAGCGCGCCGGCATCGGACACGCGCTGCCATTTGCCGATCCAGAGCTCGTGGACGGTGAGGACCACTGGGCGTTTGCAGATGCGGGCGGCGAGCCAGGCGGCCGGGGCGGCGGCGAAGGTCGTCGCGTGAATGATGTCGGCCTGGCGGGCGAAGCGTAGGATGCTGGACAGGCCGAGGAGGGGAAAGAGGTAGCGGCAGCCGCCCGTGCGGACGCGGATAATGCTAACGCCGTTGTGTTCTTCCTGCAACGGCGCGCCGGCTATGGCCTGGGTAATGACCAGCACCCGGTATGACTGTGCGGCAAGACCCTCGGCGAGGCTCTGAAAGAGAATCTCGGCGCCGCCGACGTGCGGGTAGTAAAAATCCAGGCAGAACAGAATGGTGGTTTGCTGTGCTGCGCGTGGATGGTTGGTCATGGTGGACTACTCCGCAGCGGTGCTGCTGCTGCTGATCGGCGCGCCAGCAAGGGCGCGACTGACGCTAGGCTTGAGCCAGGCCGAGCCCATGTGGAGCCAGGCGGGGCCGCCGGCCGGGCTGGCTTCCAGCTTCAGCTGCTTGACGCCGATGATGTCGGCCTCCAGCATGACGTTCAGGTCAGACCAGCGGACGCTTTTTTCGGCAAGCTTCTTGCCATCGCCATAGACGGTGAAACGGACCGCTTCGTCTTTTTTGCGGCTCTGGCTGATACCGCTTTCGCGGGGGTTGAGGAGAGTGATGCCGGAACTGAATTTTTGGAAACGGCCTTGCAGGTCATATTCGATGGTGGCGGGGGCGCGGAGGCCGATGCTTTTGTCGGTCTGGAGCTTGTCTCCCCAGAAGGAGCGTCCCAGTCCGATGGCGCCGCGCATCTGGTCGATGCGCTTGGGCATGAGATCGACCAACGCCAGCGTGGTATCGTGAACTAGGCTGGCGTCTTGCCACTGTGGGAAGAGCTGCGGTGCCATGAGTTCGCGCAGGTCATTGACGCCGGTGAACCAGCTGCCGGATTCGACTTGCCAGTCGCTGCCGAACCAACCGACGAGGAGCATGGTCTCCGGCGAGGCGGAGCGGGCGTCATAGATGGCGTAGTCGAAGTATTTTTTGGAATCGAAGACGCCCCAGTTGAACCAGTTGCCGAAGCGTCCCCAGCACTGGAAGGCGGCTTGTGGCGACTGTGCTGAGAGCATGACCACGCTGCGGTGTGGCGCGTAGCTGACATTAGGGTAGATGAGCATGAAGCCGATGTCGTCGCGGTCGAGGTCGATATTTTGTGCGCGCAGCGGCGTGGTGATGTCAGCGAGGGGGAAAAATGGTCCGAGCTGGTTGCTGATGGCGTTGTCGCTGGTGCCGCCGAAGAGGATGAGGTTGCGGCTCTGCATAATTTCGGCGCTGCAATCCGTGTCCTTGATACTGAGACAGGGGGCGCCATTGCGTCGTTTCCACTCGTTGGCGAAGCTGTTGGCTTCGCGTTGCCAGGCATCGTTCATGGCGGGATAAGGCGATTGCGTGCCGACGACGAGGACGAATGGGGCGAGGACCGCCTCATGAATGGGGCCTTCGCAACCGCGTTTTTTGCTGAGAGTGGGCATGCTGACCTTGATTTGCTCCTGCCAGCCGTGGGTAGGATCTCGGCGCAGCGTGAGCCAGTGGTCGGGGGCGAGGTCGTTGGCGATGCGCAGGGTCTGGCCGTCAATGCTGAGGGTGATGTCTTTGCCGTGGCTGAACAGCGTCGTCGGTCGTTGGCAGGACAGGGCGAGGAGATTGCTGGTGTTGATGGTCAGGTGGTTCTGCGCATCGACTTTGGCGTCGATGGTGGCGAATTCGACTGGTCTGGCGAACTGTTCCATGCGCAGCCAGTAGGCTTTGCCGTGTTTGAGTTGAGCGGCCTTCCAGGTGACCGTGCGCGGGAAGGGCTCGCGCGTCCAGCTGCAGGTCCAGGCGAGGCCTTCGCCGGTGGCGCTGCCCGGGAAACCGCCATGGCCGTTGCCGGGATATTCGCGGTATTCGACGCGGTAGCCGCGGGCGCGGAGTTCCCGGGTCATGAAGCGGGAATGCTCGGGGGGGACGATGGTGTCACCGGAGCCGGAGAGGATGTAGGTGGGCAGATTGAAGAGGTTTTGCGCGAAGGCGCGGGCGGTGTGGCCCTCCTGCAGCCAGTGGCGGAGGCTGTGGAAACGCCCGGGGAAAGGTCGGTTCCAGCTCCAGCGCAGAGACCAGGCGAGGTTGTCGGCGTTGCCGACGATGGGGAAGATGCCGGCGAACTGGTCGGCGTAATGCACGCCGAGGTGCAAGGCGCCGGTGCCGCCCATGGAGCCGCCGGTGAGGTACACGCGGTCGGGGTCGATGTTGTAGTCGCGCTTGATTTCCTCGATGGCGCTGAGGACGTCATCTTCGCCGAGGTCTTTGTAGTCGGTGGAGCCGCGGCCTTGCGGGGAGAGGCAGAAAGCCCCGCTGTAGCTGGGTGCCGGATGGCCCTGGAAAGGGCGAAACCAGCCATGGCCGTGCATGGACACGATGAGCGGCCAGGCCACTGCCGGGTCGTAGGCGCCGGGGATGCTGACGGAGTAGGTTTGGATGCTGTGGTCGATGGGCGAGATGTATGCGCGTAGCCGCGAGCCTTTTTCTTCAGCGATGGCTGAGACGCCCTGGCGGCTCTGGTGCGCCGCCCGCAGCAGCAGCAGGTAGTAGTCTTCCAGCAGCTGGCGTTTCTTGGGATCCAGGAGGGCCTTTGGGTCGCTGTCAACTGTGGCCTGTTCCAGAGCGTACTGTGCTTTGGACATGATCCAGGCGGCTTGACGGGCGCCTGCGGAACGGTCTTGCCAGGCGCGGCAGCGCTCGGCCCGGGATAGCGCACGCAGCCAATCGGCATAGCGGCGGGCCTGGCGGACGGAGCAGACTCTGGGTGCCTTTGGTGGCGGTTGCTTGTTATCGCCGGCATTGCGGGCTTTTTGCGCGCGTGCGCTGCCAATACCGTAGGCGATGAGGGCGAAGATGATGATGCCGGCGATGTACGAAAGGCGTTTTACGAATGGGTTGCGCATAGGTGGTCCGTCTTGGCAGAATATCACAACGGCCGCGCCGTCATGGCGGTGAGTGTCGTGACGGCGGCGGCCGGCGGGGAGCGACTACAGAAGTGGCGGGCAGGTGGGGGGGCCGGCTGCCCGTGGCGCTTGCTAGCAGCTTAGTTTTGCGCCATGGCGACGAAGCGGCGGAGGTTTTCCTGGCCGATGGCAATGCCGGTGAGGACGTCTTCCATGCCTTCGAATTCAATGGACAGGACACCCTGGTAGCCCTTGGCGGCCAGGATGCGCACGCATTGATGGACGGGTACGTTGCCGTGGCCGATGATGGCGCCGCGCCACCAGTTGCCGCCGCGGGATTGATTCCAGCCCCTGCCGGGGTGGGGCATGGTGCCGGGCTTGAGGTGGAAGTCTTTGGCGTGGCAGTGGAACGCGTAGGGCAGGAGCCGGCCGACCGCGATGGCCGGGTCGTCATCGACACAGATGAAATTGCCCATGTCAATAAGCAGCCCGAAGTTGGGGTAGGCGACGGCCGTGACCAGTTTTTCGACGCGGATGCTGTCCTGGCAGAAATAGCCGTGGTTTTCGATCATGGTTTTGATGCCTTTGCCAGCGGCGTATTCGCTAATGGCACGGCAGCCTTCGGCGAGGCGCGGCAGCGCGGCGTCGAAGCTTTTGGCGCCTTGCCAGTTGTCAGGGAAGCGGCCACCGCTGCAGTCATGGCGCATGCCGGGGACGCCGAGGATTTCGGCGACATCGACTTCGCCCTTGACGCGGTCAATTTCCTTTTGCAGGTCGCCGCCGGAGCCGGCGAGGAGGTCGGCGCCGATGGTATAGTTGACGATGGGTATGCCGACCTTGTCGGCTTCAGCGCGCAATTCGGCGGCGAAATCGGGCAGACTTTTGCCTTCGGGGAGGGCCAGGGTTGAGAATTCAATGGCATCGAAGCCCATTTCCTTGGCTTTGGCGATGACATCGATTTGTTTCATCTGGCCGTTTTTGACCAGTCTACTGAAGCTGTAGGAACTGACGCCGATAATCATGCTGATCTCCTTGGCTGGGTCGAAAGTCGGTAAGGGTTACTGTAGTCGCCATGGCGATGTGCCGGCGAGGGAAAAGAGGCAGCGGATAGTGTATCCAATTCATGGCTGCTTGTCAAGCGTGCCGGCGAGAGCCGACGTTGCTCGCCGGGGGATGGCTTATGATGCGGTGCGACGTTAATTTCATGAGCGCAGGCACGCGAGGGCAATGTCTAGTGGTGATACAGCCTGAATTTCGCCCGGGAGGGCGATGCCGCCAACTTCCGCGTCCGTCCGGTCGCGGCCATGCCGGGGCTGGTGGCGATAGCCCTGGTCAAGGGAACGCGGCGAAGTTTTGTGGTGTTGTGTTTTCCGTGTCGTCGGTAGCGTGCAGGAGTTCGAGGGTGTCGAGCGCGTCTTCCATGCTGAGTCCCTGCAGTTGGGGCAGATTATGGCAGCCATCGGGGCTGCGCAGAATTGCTTGTCTGATTCGTCCCAGGGACACATCGAGGCTCGCGCTGCCGCTGGGGCATTGGCGTTCGAGGGTGAAATCGGCTGTGCGGCTGAAAGTCCAGGTGTCGCTGGCGAAGTTTCTGACAGCGGTTGCGAAGGCGCTGTCGTCGCTGAAGTCGCGGGCGGCGATAGTGGCGACCTCGCCTGTGAAGCCCAAGGTCCGTGCAGTCACGCAGATGGCGTTCTGGATAGTCGTGCTGTTAATCGCGTCGTTGATGTCGCAGAGGTTTTTGACCGGCACGCGGACCGACGCGACGGTTGCGGCGATGAAATGGTCGCGCGGGTCCTGGTGAAGCGCCTGATGGAGCTGTTCGAGGTTGGTGTTGACCAGCAAGCAGCCGTGAAGTAGTGCGGCGCGGCCGCTGAGGGCGAAAGCGGAACCGGCGACTTTGTGGTCGCCGACCCAGATGCTGAAGTGTTCGCAGAGGCGGGCGCCATTTATGCCTGCGGCCTGCAGGGCGTCGCTGATGCACTGCAGGTAGCGCTGCTGATCGTAGTCGCTGCGGGCGACGATGAAGGCATAATTGAGATTGCCAAGGTCGTGAAAGACTGTGCCGCCGCCGGAGAGGCGGCGAATTATGGCGACGCCGTTGCTGCGGCACCAACGGATATTGCATTCTTGCCAGGGGTTTTGGTTTCGCCCCAGTAGCACGGCGGGCGCATTGCGGTAGAATAGCAGGGTAGGTTTCAGCGGGGCGGCGCGAAAGAGCCGCTCTTCGATGGCGGCATTCAAGGTCGGGTCGGTTTCGCTGGAGAACAGTATCTGCATGAGAGGAAGGTAAGTGGTGAAGCGGTGTTTTTTGCCTAATATCTTTGCTGCGCAGCAGCATTGCAAGCACGATTGCGTTGTGCCGGGAAAATCACTCGTCTTGCCGCATGGTCGTTTTTCTCCCATATTCGGAAGAACCACCCGGATTGGTTCGTGCGCGTTATTACAACGTGTGGCTGCAAAAGGCCAAGGTGATATAGCGCTGGCAGGTACGGCGGGTAATCGGTCAGTGTACACCCCGGCGCTTCGCTGGGACAATTTGCAGGAAACCCACGGCCCGCCGCCGTCCAGCCATCCGACCTTGATTTCCGCCGACCTTTGCGGCAGCGTGTTTCATAGGAGTAACCACCCCGGTGGGGAAAACACCGGGGACAATTTGCAGGAAACCCACGGCCCGCCGCCGCCCAGCCATTCGACCTTGATTTCCGCCGACCTTTGCGGCAGCAGGTTTCATAGGAGGTCGGGAACGTCAGCGTGGGGCTGTTCGGGTGTCGTGCGAGGAGCTAACCTCTCGTGACGGTGCGGGCGGGACGCCCGCACCACGGCAGAGAGACGGACGCGCGACGCATTGGGGGACGGGCGCGCGACGGGACGCAGGCTGGGCTCTGGCGACGTCGCGGGCTGAAAACCCGCCCCACGGCTGGGAGACGGGCGCGCCGAGGGTCGCCTGATGCTCTACGGCTCAATTATCAATGAGTGAACGATTACTGGCTGTCTGCTGAATGCGGGGTGTGGCTGTTGGCGCTCTGGCTGGCAGGGGATACATTACGGAGCTTCGCGCCTGAGAAGAAACAATGGATCACTGCCTATTGTGAGCAGTGCTGAAGACAAAGAGCCCCGGTGTAAAGATAATGAGTTTGCGGGACATCCTGGAACGGACTGAGCAGTACACGGTAGAGATCATCAATGGTCGCAATCGCAACCGTCTTGATCGCTGTTACCGTGTTTTTCTGTTTTTGCTGTCTCGGGCGTACCGCAATGTGGTACAGTTGCGTCTCACCCTGTTTGACAATTTGTTGCTGCGGCAGCATGTCCTAGGCTGTTTTGTGGTTAGTGTCGGCAATCTGACGGTTGGCGGTACCGGTAAAACTCCGGTTGTCGAACTGTTATCGCGAACCTTGGCCGGTCGTGGGCGACGGGTGGCGATACTGAGTCGCGGCTATCGCAGCAAGCCCCGGCCTTTTTGGGAGCGCCTGCGGGCGCGTTTACTGAATGAACAGGATGGCGTGCCGCCGAAGGTCGTCTCTGATGGTCGGGGGGTGCTGCTTGACTCCAGCCAGGCGGGCGACGAGCCCTACATGCTGGCGAGGAACCTGGTGGCCAGGAATGGCAGCATGGGCGTTGCGGTGGTTGTAGACAAGGATCGCGTCAAGGGTGGCAAGTACGCCATCAACCATTTTCAGGCTGATACGTTGATCTTGGACGACGGCTTCCAGTACCTGCGTCTTCGCCCTTGGATCAACATCCTGCTGGTCGATTCGACCAATCCCTTTCATAACCACGAGGCGCTGCCCTGCGGCTTGTTGCGCGAGCCCATCAAGAATCTGCGGCGGGCGGACTATATATTTCTGACGAAATCCAACGGCGGGACGCACTTGCGGCATTTGCGGCGTTTTTTTCGGCGCTGCAATCCCAGAGCCGAGATCATTGAATGCAATCATGAACCTTGTTATCTCCAACATGTGTTGACAGATGAGCGGCAGGAATTGGCGGTTCTGTCAGGTCGGCGGGTGGCGGCGATCAGCGCGATAGCGGTGCCTGAGAGTTTTGAGAATTATTTAACGGCGCTGGGTGGTGAGATTGTGTATCGCAAGCGTTTTGTTGACCATCACCGCTACCATGAGCGCGAGTTGCTGGATTTTTGTGCCGAGGCGGTACGTCAGGGAGCGGAATACCTGGTAACGACGGAGAAGGACGCGGTTCGGCTGCCGCCGTTGCCGGTGGACATTCCGCCATTTTATTTTTTGCGGGTCGAGATCAAGATCCTCAGTGGCTTGGATGCGTTTCACAAGTGTATCACCCGCATCTGTCTGAGCTGAGGTGACCGGGTCGTTGATCTGTGTGAAAAAGGACTGGTTGTGGCGAGAAAAAATACTCGTCAGGGCGTACACTATAAATAATGTCGAAAAACCTGTCGATATGGGTAAGCCACGACGATGTGAACGAAAGAGATAGGGTAGCTATGTCCGCTTGTGCAAAAAAGACTTGGCTTTGGTTGTCCTGTAGTTTCCTGCTGGTGGTGGCGTTGCCGGCGTGGGGGGCATTCTGGGAGGCTGGTGAGATATCTCAGCAGCGGGTGCGGATTGCTCAGTCTCTGCTTGACGACTATTTCCAGCACATAGGGCTGAAGCAGAGCAGCGAGCAGGCAGCGGCGGCGGTGTTCAAGGATTTTTCCAGCCAGTGTGGGCGTCTGGCGGCGCGGGCGACCGGTGAGCTCTTGACCGAACAGGATGTGCTGGTGGCCAGCGAAAAGATTCTCCTGGAGATGAGCCAGAAAGCGATACCGTTTCCTTCCGACAAGGACTTGGAAAAGGAAGCAGAAAAAGCATATCCGCTGTACCGGCCGGGTGACAAAGTGGTTGTTGTCTACATGCCCAATCCTCAGTATCCGGCGGCAGTTGAGGGTATTTACCAAGGTAAAATGGGCGCGTTTATCCGTGTTGGCAATGCCCGGATACGCATTCATGACATGATGCGGGTTGAGAATAATGAAGCGGAGGTGCTCAAGTTCGATCCCGAAGCGACTGGACGTCTGCGCAAGGAGTGGATACTGCGGCGCCGGAACGAGCTGTACGACAGCCGCCAGCGCTATGAGGAAGAAAATGGCTCGGTGGTGAAAATGCAGCAGCGCAATCTCTTTATATCTCGTAACGAGCGCGCTGGGTACACGTTCTACCAGGACGAATGGCTTGAGCCCATGGCGTTGTTGCAACGCGTAGCGACGCAGATGCGCAGTGAGAAGCAGCGTGTTCTGGCGCTGGCGACGCAGCGTGCGCGGCAGCAGGCGATAAAGACAATGGAGGACCAGGCAGTCTCGGAGTTTCTGAAGGGTCTTTTCTCGCCAAGCCACGAACGCCCCAACCCGGAGGAGACCCTGCTGGCTTTTGAGCAGTCCAACAAAGAGCGGACGGAGAGGGAACAGCGAGCGAAAGCTGAGGAGGAGGCCCGCAAGCAGGCGGCTTTGGATGAAGCACGGCAAAAGGCTGCCGATGAGGCCCGTCTGGCAGCGGAAGCCGAAGCCCGGCGGCAGGCGGCGACCCAGGCGGCGACACCGAACCAAGGAGCGGTGGTGGAGGAAAAGGAGATCACGCTGATGTCTCCCCAGGTCGTTTTGGGAGTCTTTCTGGTCGTTGTTCTGCTGGCCTTAGGCGGCTGGTTTTTCCACAACCGCAAACAAAGCCGGGAGAAAAATGACACCTTCAAGAAATTTTTTGAAGGCAAGGGCAAGTTACAGAAGGATTTTTGGGAGCAGGCGGATGCCGATCCAGATCATTTCAAGTATGTCGCCTACATGTTTCCGAGCATAGCTGATGCGAATCGTGCGTTGCAGAAGTTGTCTTACATCCAGGTATCGGGCAGTGGCGATTTGAAATGCGCGCGGGACATTCTTTTTGGTGTTTATCCTCACTTAGAGGGTGCGGTTGCTTTTGTTGGCGGGACGAAATTCGGCTATGCGTTGTGGCGGGAGGCGTCAGCGGTGATGCCCGAGGAGCCAGGGGCGGTTTATTTCAAGGTGAGTACGGAGCCGTTTGTGTCTCTTGACATACCCGACGTTGAGAAATTGGCTTCTGAATCTGACCTGCACATTGAGAATCTCGGCGTGGAAGAACTTGCCGGCGAGAAGGGTTTCATCCGCTGTTACAAATATCGTGCTGAGACCAAGGATGCTGCCATGTCCTTCCTGACGGGCATTGACGTCAACGAAGAGGGTATTAGCATCCAGGTCGAGACGCCGGAAGGCATCTTCGGCAAGGATGAGAATGGCGTATACACGGCCTGAGCGGACAGACTATCGCGTCAGCTCTGCGGGGTTGGCCGGAGAGCGGTTGGGCCGTATTGTGCCCGGCACCGGGTCTGGGAGGCGGTTGCAGTCTGTGGTGATGCCTGGTTGAGCGTTTTCAGCCCTGGGTTGCCTGGACACGCCGAGGCATGATGGAAGTGTGATCGACTGGTGAGTTGGGATCGCTGCGGACGGGTTTTCTGTGCGGTGGTGTTACGCGGTGGCGGCGCAAGCCCGTGCCCGTTGATCAGCCGCAAGGATTTCCGCGAGATTTTTGCCAGGGGCATTGGCGCAGGCGTCCATAGTTTTGGCGACGATGTCAGCGATGCGGGAGAAGGCGATATTCCGTTGGCAGAAGCGTTCGACGGCGACTTCGTTGGCGGCGTTGAAGACGGCGCCCATGGCGCCGCCCGCCCGCATAGCGCGCCGGGCGAGGGTGAGAGCCGGGAAGCGTTCGTTGTCCGGCGGAGCAAAGGACAGTTGCAGGGACTTGCTGAAATCCATTGCGACGGTAGGGCTGGGCAGGCGTTCCGGATAGGTCAAGCAGTACTGGATGGGCAGGGCCATATCTGGATAGCCCATTTGGGCAAGGACGCTGTTATCCCGGAATTCCACCATGGAGTGGATGATGGACTGTGGGTGAATGACGACGTCAATGCGGTCTTCCGGGATGTTGAAGAGCCACCCAGCCTCAATGAGCTCCAGGCCCTTGTTCATGAGCGTCGCCGAGTCGATGGTAATTTTTCGTCCCATGGACCAGGTTGGGTGAGCCAGCGCCTGATCAACGCTGACGCGGCTGAGATCGACCTCGGGGCGATTGTGAAATGGCCCGCCGCTGGCCGTGAGGATGACGCGTGCGAGTTCGTGTCGCGGGTGCAGATCCAGGCATTGGAAGACGGCGCAGTGTTCGCTGTCCACCGGCAGGATGCGGCTGCCGGATTTGGCGGCCGCGGCGCTGACCAGGGCGCCGGCCATGACGAGGATTTCCTTGCTGGCCAGGGCGATGTCCTTGCCGGCCTTGATGGCTTCCAGGACGGGGCGCAGGCCGGCGGTGCCGACGATGGCGCAGAGCACGGTGTCCACATCGTCGGCGCAGACGGCGGCGACCAGCTCGTCCGGCGACGTGAGAACGCGGCAGTGTGGTGGGAGATCCTTGCCCGCAAGGGCGTCAGGCGACGCGGCATAAACCCAGCTTGGCGCGCAGGAGCGAGCCTGTGCCGCCAGCATGTCGCCCTGGCGGCCGGCGGCCAGGCCGGTGACCTGTAGGCGGTCGGCATGGGCGGCGACGACTTTGAGGGTATTGGTGCCGATGGAGCCGGTGGATCCGAGGATGGCTAGTCGTTTTGACATGGATGAGCGTAACGTGGCGTGGTGGATACAGGCACTAGGGTTCAGGCGTGGTTTTTTCTCGGGGCAAAATGTCTGAACACCTCACCGAAATTCATGGTGCCGACCTGGCGCTGTTCGTACATGGCGTAGAGGCGTTCGGAGCCTTCGAGGAGGTGCTTTGAACTGACGCCGTGGCGGATAGACAAGGACGCTTCGATAAAGGCTGCCAAGTGGTCGCAGCAGCGGATGATTTCGCCGTCGACAGGCATGTCGTGGCCATCATTGTAGTCGCGTTCGAGGTCGGCGAAGCTCAGGTTGCTGCGAATGCCCTGGGCATTTTTGACGCGGTTGCTGAACTCGTCCAAGGTGTAATAGCGGATTTCGGCATGCCAGGCGTTGGGGAGCAGGGGCAGGAGCCGGTCTTCCATCTGTCGTCGTTCGTATTCCTTGATGATGCCATCAAGGCCTTCGACGGCTTCCTTGATGGGCGAGGTGATGTCGCGGGTGAGGACTTCGGGCAAGTCGTGAAACAGTGCGGCCAGGAAGCCGTTGATCAGGCGTTGTTCACAGGCGGCGACTTCGTTGAGGGCCAGATACGAGAGCAGGGCGACGACGAGCATGTGGCCTAGTACGGACGTGGCGGGAATGCGCGGTGATTGCGACCAGCGTTTCTGAAAACGCAATTGACCACAGAGATCGACAAAGCCGGCGGTCTTGCGCCCCAGGGAAATTTTCTGCACGCCGAGGAGGTCATAGTGGTCTTCGATCTGGTCTTCAATTTCCTGGCGGATTTGTTCGATGCCTTTGATAAACGGGCACATTTTGTAGAGGATGTTGAATTCCCACTGGGTGGCTAGGAAGTGGGCGGCCTTGAGGACGCGTTTTTCCCGTGATGCGTAGGTTGGATCGAAGAAGTGTTTTTCCATGCGGTCGCGGAAGCCGCCGGGGATGGGCGCGGTCTGTTTTTCGAGGTGCTGCAGGACCCAGCAGTTGAGTTCGTGGCCCTTCTCGGCCATCATTTTGTGGAAGACCGGTGGTTTGATGTCAGTGAGCACGATGCGATGAAACATTTCGAAGATGCCGCCTTCGATGAGTCGCAGCCAGGAGATGGAGCCGGGTGCCTGTTCTTCTTCGAATTTAGCCAGGACGTAGGCGATGATCATCTTATGGGCCTGCTTGTCCAGTTCAGTGAAGTCCATGGGGTTGATCTGGTCATTCCAGCGGCGGATGCTGGCGGCATCGTAGATCAATTCCAGCAGTGATGGCGAGAGAGAATTAGGCATGGTAACTGCCCCTGTTTGCTTGCTTGTGATGGTCGGAGGCTCCGGCGACGCGGGCGGGCGGGCGCTGATAGGAGGCGTGCCGAACAATGTAATCCGGAAAGCCCGTCACGGCGGTCGTTTGGAGGAAAAAAGCGCGGGCGGCGAAAACAGTGTGGAAACGCGTTGCTGCTGCTTGGACTGAGGCAGGAATTGTTGTATACTGATGCGCGAACGGATACATTAGACTGGTAACCTTGTCGGCGGTGAGCAGGCAGTGATTCGAGGGGGACGCGTAGGCCACTGGGTCAGCAATGGTGTCATTGGCAAACAGCAGCAAAGGCATAGCAGCGACACATGACAAATCAGACCTACAACGTTCTGGCAGTCGATGACGAAAAGTTTTCCTTGGTGTTGCTGCAATCCTGCCTGCGCAATGAGAATTACAATCTGACGACTTGCGACAACGCGCTGCAGGCGGTTAAGGAGTTCAAGACGCATGACTTTGACGTGATTTTGCTGGATGTCATGCTTGGGTCCATTGACGGCTTTGAAGTGCGCAAGTTGATTCGGGAATACAATCAGAAGATCCCGATCATTTTTTTGACGTCTTTGCTTGACGACATCAACAGCTCTTTGATCAACCGTATTTCCGATGACCAGTATTCGTACTATTTGAACAAGTCGTTTCAGAAAAAACAGCTAATGGAGAAGATTGAGCATGCGGTGCGGGTGTATCGCGAGGAGAGTGACGCGGCGCGTTTTTACAAGCAGCTCAATGTGGACCTACTGTTGGCGCGCGAGGTGCAGCGGGTGTTGTTGCCGCCCTGGTGTTCTCTGAATAAGCACATGCTGACGACCTATCTGTACGAGCCTTGTTTTAGGATATCGGGTGACAGTCTTGATCTGGTTGAGCTGGGCTCGGGCAAGTACCTGCTGTTTCTGGCTGACATTGCCGGCCATGGCATCCAGTCGGCGTTGTATATGAGTGCGATCCAGTCGTTTCTGAAGGCCTTGCGCCTGGAGATGGTCGAGCAGGCGTGGCTGCCCAATGTGATTCTCAATCGCATCAACCAGTTTTTCTGTAACGACCTCAGTGGTGGCAGTTACATGACCTGCCTGGTGGCGATTTTCGATTATCCCAAGCAGCGTCTGGTGTTTCAGAGCGCCGGCCATCCAGGGCTGATCTGCTGTTCTCGGCGTGAGCAGCGAGCCTATGAGATTGACATGGGCGACAAGGGCGGCGTCCCCGTCGGCTGGTTTGCTCGTACAGTTTATCAAGAAGAGGACAACGTCTATTACGAATTGGACCCGGGCGATATCATTCTCGGCTATACGGACGGCTTGATTGACTTGAAGAACGATCGGGAAGAGACGGTGGCGACGCCGTTGCTGCTTAGTTTGTTGACCTCACTCATGGAAAAATCGACTTTTTTGCCGCTGCCGTATCTGCTCCGCAGCGCGCTTGACCAGATCGGCTACAACATCGTTCCTGACGATGTCTGCATCGTGGAGGTTCGTGGCGTGCCGAAGGGGGACGACAACATATTGCAACTGATCAACCTGAGCAAGGGCGATGTCAGTCGCGGCGTGGAGCATTTTTGGCGTTTTGTGGAAGAACGGACGCATGACAACGAGCTGGCGACCAGGGTTGAGTTGCTGTTGAGCGAGTTTCTCAACAACGTCATTGAGTATGAATGCGCGAACAGGCCCGGTTTGCGTTCGGGCATTTTGGTTCAGATCTGCCTACGGGAGCCCGACACGGTGTTTGTCACAGTGCTGGACCGGGAGCCGAAAAGCGACCAGGACAAGTTGCAGCTCTCAAGGGACGCCGCCGATGTCTTTGAGCAGCAGAACAAGGCCATGGCCAGTTCGGGCCGCGGTCTGGCCATCATTCGTACGATCAGCAGCAATATCATGCGCAAGCATTTTAATGGCTTGAATCAGACCGAGTTTTTGATACGGAGCGCCCAGCCATGGTCGGTCCAAAGCTGAAGACGACCCAGTAGGCCAGATTCCTGGGTGGAAGGCAAAGGAGTTGTGATGAAGGCTGAGATTCGTCAGTATATCATAGAGAAACTTGAGCTTGATGACGATGAGACTATTGTCATGCTCATAGACTCTTATACCGAGTCACTCAACGATAATACGGCCTTGCTGCAGAAGAGTCTGCAAAGTGGCCACATAGCGGAGGCCGCCGGGGTGGCGCATGCCATGAAAGGCGCTTCGGCCAACATCGGTGCCCAGCCCTTTTTTGAAGTTTGTCGCGGCATTGAGTATGCCTTGAAAGGGGGCGATGTCGCTGCGGGCAAGAAGCTTTTGGGCGAGCTGTTGGTACTGCGTGAGGTTTTTTTGCAGGAAACGCTGTAGTTTGAGTGTTGTGTGTTGACCGATCGGAAGTCGCCCCAAAAAATGAAAAAAAAGGCATCAGCCCTGGTTGCGAGTGCCACCGCCACAGCAGAGGAGCAGCGGCGGCGTCAGGCCATTGTGGCTGAGATTTTTGCTCGTGAGAAGCAGCCTCGTCCCAACACCATGAAACTGGTGCTATGGGATAGCACGCTGGCCTTTGCTCGCGGGCTGAAGCGCTTCATTGATATTATGGGGTCGCTCGCCGCGTTGGTCGTCCTTTCGCCGCTGTTGCTTGTCGTGGCCATGCTGATCAAGTTGGAGGATGGCGGCAGCATCATTTACCGCCAGGTGCGGGTGGGCAAGGACGGTCGCCACTTCCAGTTTTACAAATTCCGTTCGATGCATGAGAATGCCGACCGGATCAAAGCCGCCTTGAACCAGCAGAACCAGTCTGCTGACGGGGTGATTTTCAAGATGAAACGCGATCCACGGGTGACGCGCATAGGTCGTTTTATCCGTCGCTACAGTATTGACGAGATGCCGCAACTGTTCAATGTACTGGCTGGTGACATGAGTCTGGTTGGTCCGCGCCCACCGTTGCCCGATGAGGTGACGCAGTACACGCTGGAAGATCGCAAGCGGCTGCATGTGATGCCGGGCATCACCTGCATCTGGCAGGTGTCTGGTCGCAGTGACATTCCTTTCAAGCAGCAGGTGCAGCTCGACAAGGAGTATATACATAGTCAAAGTTTGCGCAAGGATCTGTGGATATTGCTCAAAACGATACCAGCGGTGATTTTTGGCAAGGGTGCTTATTGAGGTGCCAGTTGACTTTGACTGCAGGTGATCAGACTGGCGGCGGGGTGGTGAGTGATTGGGCAAAGGACGTGTGAAAGCCGATGAAAGCATTGATATGCCTTGGCAATCTTGAAGAGCAAGGGCTGAGTGATGGCTTCAGCGGGATATCTTCCGCGATGTTGCCCGTTGCCAACAAGCCGCTGGTCGAATATTACATTGATTTTTGTTGCAGCGTGGGTATTAGGTCCATCTTAATACTGGATAGTGATTTTGCGCCGGAGATGGCCAGCTTTCTGGGCAGCGGCGAACGCTGGTCGGTGTCGCTGAGCTACATTGGCGCCAAGAGCTATTCCAGTCTGGGTGAGCTGAGTCGGCGTCATGCGGCGTTTCTGGAAACCGAGCCCGTATTGTGGTTCAACGGCACAATCTTCCCATTTGTCGATTTTCGTTCGCTATCAGCTGCGCAGCTGACCATTGAAGACGAGGTTTCCTGGGCAAGTACACCGCTACCGAGCGGGTTGTTCTTTCTGGGCAAAGATCATTGCCAACGCCTGGCTGGCGAGGTGATGCAGATTCGCACCTTTGCCGACTATCACAGCTGCAACTGTCGGGTGTTGGCTGCGGAAGAGGGGATGTTTCCGATACCGGGCTACCACGTGGAAAAGGGCATATGCACCGGCATGAATGTGGTGATACCGGCGAGCGCCCGGGTCAAGGCGCCTGTACTTATGGGCAACAACGTGCGTTTGGGGGACGGCGTGTACTTAGACGGACTGGTAAGTATTGGCGACGAGGTCATGATTGACAGCGGGTCGCATCTGCGGGAAACGATTGTTTTTGACAGCACCTACATCGGGCGTGACCTTGAGCTTGAGCACAAGATCGTCTGTCGCGACCGTATCATCGACCCGCGCATCGGCGTCGTCCTCAACCTTGGCGATGAATCCTTGTCCATGGACATGCGTCGTTTTACCTGGGATTTTTATATGCGCTGGGTCATGGATGCCCTAGCTGCGGCGTTGCTGATCATCCTGCTGTCGCCGGCGTACGCATGTTTGCGTCTTTTGAAGAAAATGCCTTCCGAGCCATGTTTTTTCTACAGCCAGCGTCACCGCGGTCGTTACTTTCGCCAGTACCAGTTGAACATGGGCAATCGCCGTGATCTGTATTTTTATAAATGCAGTTTGGACAAATACTGGATGTTGTGGATGGTCGTGACCGGCGATTTACGACTGATGGGCGACTCAGTGGACCGGGTTCCGGATGACGGCGAGACGGCCTATCGTCCAGGGGTGTTTTGTTTTTCGGATACCCGTAACAAGGTCACCAGCACCATGCAGCGGGCGCTGGACGACCGTTATTTCCGTCATAATCGCAGTTCACTGATGGTTCTGGAGTGTCTCATGAAGATAATGGTTGGCCGTTTTTTTGTTGGCCGCGGCTATTAATGAAGTCCGCTGGCGAGGAGCAAGCCCGGTATGAGCAGCTTACTTGGCAACGAGCGTCTGGATGATGCCCGCAGCAGTTTCACGATGACTCGTGATCCGGCGGTTGACGCGCTTATCGCCGAGATGCTCGTCAGCTTGCGGCAGGATATTGCGGCCCTATCGCCGGGGCCGGGGCTGACTGGGGTGTTTCTCGGTGGCGGGTACGGCCGCGGTGATGGCGGGGTCCTGGAGCGAGGCGGCCGGCGTCTGCCCTACAATGATCTTGATTTTTTTGTTTTCAGCGATGGCCTGAATAGAAAGTCCCGGGGCTCTTTGGACGCGTCACTGGCCGGCCTGGCAGAGACTTGGTCGGCGCGTCTGGGCATTGAGGTGGATTTTGCGCCGGTGCGGGAGTTGAGTACTCTGTCATCCATGCCCGTGACCTTGATGTTTCAGGAATTACGCGTTGGGCATGTGCTGGTATGGGGGGATGGCCGGGCGCTAGAGCGAATACCGGTGTGCGCTGCGCAGGACCTGCCGGCGTTGGAGGGTTTGCGCCTGCTCCTCAATCGTGGCACGGGGCTGCTGTTGGCGGAAAGGCGCCTGGCGGAGAAACGCGACGACGATGCAAGTCGCGATTTCATCTGGCGGAATCTGCACAAATGTGCTTTGGGTTGCGGCGACGCGTTGCTCATCATGTCGCATAGCTACGACTACTCGCTGAACCGCCGGGAGGCGGACTTGGTGGCTTGGGCCCGGCGCTATTGGCCCGGTGTCAGGGGCGAACAGCTGGCCGAGCATTATCGGCGGGCAGCGGCGTTCAAGGCGCAACCGCATGGTGACTCGCTGCGGGCTGCCAGCGAGCTGCTGCCCGTCTTGCGACAGTTGTGGCAGGCCAGTCTTGAGCGGGGAATGGAACTCAGTGGCAGCCCCGCCACGGGCCAGGATGGTCAGGGCTTGCGCCGGGCGCTGGCGGCTGTCGGTGGTAGGCAGCGCTGGTGGATAAACTGGCTGCAGAATGTGGCATATGGGCTTTCTGGCGGCGTGGGTACGGGTTGTTTCATGCCGCCGCAATGCTGGCTGCTGCTGACCTTGACGGGTATCCTCAACGGGGAGCTTGGCCCCTGTTGGGTGTCAGACGGTGGACTGGACTGGTATTTCCGCCGCTGGCAGCGTTTCAATTGACCTCAAGGCACGGGATTAGTGCATGTGTTGAGTAGGAAAATCATGAACACGCAGTACATTATCAGGTTGATTCTTGTGCGTGGGGGCGCCGTTTGAGGGCATAAGGGCTGACAAGCCAGTAAGCGGAAGATATGGACCAATTTGTCACCAACGAGATCGCAGTCCAAGGCTCCCCGAGTCTGGATTTTTTTTGGCGTTTCGATTGGCGGGTGGTGGCCCTGCTGCTGAAACGCTGGTCACTGGTGCTCTTGGCGGTGTTTATCGCGATTGCGCTGACCAGTCACGTCGCGATGCAGCGCCGGAGCCTCCATTCCATGCGCCGCTGGCAGGCTGAAGTCAAGCTGTTCCACCAGATACGCTCCGAGCGTGTACCGAGCTTTTACAAGCAGATTGACACGAAAGTTATCGCGGAGATCATCGGCAACAGCACGCAATTGCGCAAGGCGGCTGAGCGCATGCAGCTTTCTGGCGATCAGGCGGCGGCCCTTGGCGGTCTGATTGAAGTCGAGCTGGTGAAAAATCGCCCGAGCGTCATCACCGTGCGGGCGTCCTACAGCGATGCCAAGATGGCAGCTGCTCTGGCCAATGCCGTGGCGGAAGAAGGGCTCAATGCCTACATTGAGTTGCAGAACGGCACTCTCCAGGGCATGCTGATGGAGCGGCGACAGCGTCGCATCCGCCTTCAGGATTCACTCTATGAGCTGGAAAAATCCTTGGCGAATTTTTCTGTACCTGGCAGTCTTCTGCGGCCTGATAAGGAGTTGGACCGCCTCAGCAATGAAATCACCGCGCTGATGATGCAATTGGCGGTCGACGAGACTGAGGTGGTGCGCCTTGGTGTGGCCTGTGAAGAAACGGTAAAGGCGATGGCCGGTATTGACAAGGAAGTCAGGATGCTCAGCAGGATAGTGGGCGGGAGCGATACCGAGCTCAGCCGTCTGCGTGGGCGTCTGGTGACGATGCAGCAGCAGTACACTGAAAACAACCCCCAGATTCGGGTTTTACAGGATGAGATTGATGGCCGGCAGCGCTTGCTCGAAGAGGCCGCGAACAAAGAGAAGGGCCTAGACGAGGAAGTCTTCACCATCAACACGGTATATACCACCTTGGAACAGCGGTTGCTCCAGGCGCAAATTGATCGCGTTGCCCTGCAGAAGCGCATCGATGTGGAAAAGGCGCGTCTGGACGAGTTGCGCAAGGTGGTCAAACTTCAGCAGGACATGTCTGCCGGATATCAGGAAGTGCAGCGCAAGATGATGTCCATTACCCAGAGCATCACCCAATTGGATGGGACGATCAACGACATGGAACTGTTGCTCAACTCGGCGGTGCCGGATTTGTCCATACTGGATACGGCATCGGTGCCGCGCGCCCCGTCCATCAACACCAAAAAGACCATGGTATTGTCATTGGCGGGTGCCAGCTTTATGCTGTTTTTTCTGATGGCTATGTTGATAGCGCACGAGGTTATCCTTGGCACAATCAAGAGCCCGCGTGATTTCCACTATGTGAGTGATATGGATGAATTGGGCATGCTCCCCGTGGACAGCGAAGTGGGCGCTTACGTGTTAGACGCTGCCCTCCACAATGTCTTCATTCAGATGCGTCAGCGTTTTGGCGAGGGACGGCGGATTTTCCTCTGCCAGATGTCACCCAATCCCATGATCAATCAGTTGCGGGCGAGCTGGAACATGAATTTTGGCACGAACGGCCTGCAGGTCTTCTGGCTGAAATGCCTGTCTATGTCAGCGCGCGAGGAGCAGAAGGAAAGGACTGGCCAGGGTAAGGAGCGCATTCCTGATGAAGGCATGGTTGCCATTGAGAAATTTGGCAATCACGGGTACTTTTACTGCGAAAATCCCCTGGTGTTGACGCCGGCGGAGTGGGAGTTACTCAATGCTGATTTGACTGAACTGGAGAGGCAGTATGGTGTGGTCGTGATTGAACGGGAAATGCCCAAGTTGTCGGTTGGGGTTCTTTCCGAGCAGTTCTGCCGCATGGTTGACTACACGGTTGTATTGGCGTCTTTTGGGGTTGAGAAGAAGATGTCGTTACGGCGTTTGCTCAGTGACGAGCGGCTCAGCGGCATTCCGATTGGTGGCATACTGACTGGCGTGAAGAAGAAATATTGGCGTGTCTTCATGGGTGAAAATAGCGGCGGCTGATGGTTGTGGCAGTGCGGCTTCTGGGGTGCTCTCATCGTGCATAGTGCAGTGTGGTGTTGTTGTGACTGGCTGGCATGGCCATGAAAAAGTGGTGTTGTTACGGCTGCCGGCTGGGTGTTGTGACACTGGTGGGTTGCCGACGCCGAGGCAGCTGCGTGGCGCGCAGGTCATCGGCGCTGACTCCTCGGCAAAGGTGGCATAATGCGGTTGCGATTGGTTTCCGGCGGGATTTGCTGGCCTTGACTGAGAATAAGGGTGAAGAAGACTATGAACACACAAGCCAGGACATACCTCCAGCTATTGCGGTTGCTGTTGTTGCCGCTGATCATGCTGAGCAGCTGTAAGATCAATAAGGAGTATGATGAAATGGTGCCGCTGCCGGCCATAGCCGAGAAGGCGCCGCGTTCTGAACAGGAAGTGGTGGAACGGCAGAAGTTGCTGGAAGAGATTTACAACCAGCCCTATCCGGAATACCGCGTCAACCCTGGTGATGTCTACCGCGTGTCCGTCTATGGCTATCTGGATTTGGAAACCAAGGACGTGATGGTGTCCCCGGACGGCGAGTTATCGGTAACGCTGCTTGGCCCGGTAAAGATCGGCGGCATGACCTTGAAGGAGGCGACGGCAGAGTTGGAGCGTTGTTACCAGCATTATATCAAGTATCCGAAAGTCGCCATGTTCATCATCAGCATTGCCAGCCAGAGTGCGACGATTGCGGGCAAGGTGAACAACGCCGGCCTCTACCCGGTAAGCAAGGGATTTCGGCTGCGGGATTTGCTGGCGTCGGCTCGGGGTACGCCGACGGAGCTGTTCAACGGCCAGGGGTTCGAAGTCGCCGATTTCAGCACGTCCATTTATATCCGGGGTGATCGGGTCATACCTATTGATTTCGATCGCGCCTTTCAGACCGGCGATCCTTTGCACAATATCGAGGTCCATCCTGGTGATTACGTGTATATTTCAAGCCGGGCGGACAAGCTGGTGAGCGTGCTGGGCGAAGTGCACCTGCCTTGTTTCATTGTTTGGTATGAAAACATGGGGTTGATAGAGGCGATCACCAATGCCCGGGGGCTCAAGGATGAGTATTATCACGATGCGGTGGTGATTCGGCGTGGGGTTGAGGGCATCAACTTTTATAAGGTCAATGTCGACGGCGTTTTTCGCGGCACGGTTGCCAATGCGTCCTTGCTGCCGGGTGACATCATTTACGTGCCAAAGGACAAGATGTCGGCCTACAATGTTTTTGTGCGCAAACTCATGCCGACCGCACAGTTGATGAACGCCCTGCTCAGCCCGGTCATTTGGATGGACAATCGCTAGCGAGAGCAGGAACAATTGCCGTTGCGTGACGCTTGTTCTACTTTCATCTGGTCATGATGACGCTGATCCACATGGCCGGCCGGCGGACACGAAGGGGGTAGGGCCTGATCCAGCGGTCAATGCATATCCGGAAGATGGGTACAACGGCGGCGACAGGAGACGAACGCAACTGCACATGGAGAGCCTCAAATACATCCTGTTTGGCATTGCGCTGTTTGCAGGCGTGCCGGTCTTGGCTGGGCTGGCGTATGTCAAACGCTTTGTTCTGCGTTGGCTCGTCTTTACCGCCGTCTTCCTGAGCCATGAAAACTTTCGCCTGTCGCTGAATTTTTTTCCAGCGGAGACCTACCGGGGCACCGCTCGCGGCATGGAAATTACCGTTGCGGACATGCTGCTGTGGTCGCTTATGTTAGCGCTGCTCTTGATTTACCGCCAGCGTTTCCGGTTCTTGCCGCGCGGGGGCTGGCTCTATCTGTTGTATTTTTTCTGGTGTTCGCTGTCGCTCAGCAACGCTGTTAATCAGCTGTATTCCATTTTCGAGTTATGGAAGATGCTGATGATGTGGATATGCTTCCTGGTGATTGCCAACTATCTATATTTCACCCGCGATATCGAGCCCATACTGAAGGGCATTGGCGCGGTGGTGATGTGGGCTTTCGTGGTGGTCATCAATCAGAAGTATTTGCAGGGCCGTTTTCAGACGCCGGGCATTTTTGCCCACCAGAACACCGCCGGGATGTACATGGGGATGATTGGACCCTTATTTCTGACTCGTTGGCTTGAGGAACGCAACACCTTGTGGGACAGCGTGTTTTACGCCACGGCTTTTGTGTTTAGCGGTGCCATCGCCTTCTTCACCTTTTCCCGCGGGGCGATGTTGTTTTACCCCATTGGCTGTGCGGTGGCGCTACTGTTGTCGTTGGGGCACCGGATATGCAAACGAAAAGTGTTGATCGTGTTGTTCATTGGCACTTGTGCCACGTTGGGGTTGCTGAAGATGGCGCCGCGGATAATTGCCCGCTTTGAGCGGGCGCCGGAATCATCCAAACTGACGCGACTGCGTTTGGCCAAAGCGGCGATCAACATGGCCAACGACAAGAAGTTCGTCGGGGTGGGCATTAACAACTGGGGGATCAAGATCAATCCGCCTTTTACTTACGCCGAGTACCGAGAGGAACTCAACTACGACGAAGATTTCAAGGACGGCCTGGTTGAAACCATCTACCTGATGACCGCTGCTGAGTGCGGCTGGGTTGGTCTGGGTTTCCTGATTCTGTGTTTTGGCGGTTTCTGGTTCATCAATGTGGTGAATTGGTTCCGGACTTATCGAACAAACATCAACTACCTGGCGGCCGGCATTTGCGGTGGACTTTTGTCGGTGTATGGGCAGTCCATGCTGGAGTGGGTGTTGAAGCAGTCGCCAACGTTTTATGAACTCATGATGATCTTTGCCATTATCTCTGCAGTGAGCATGATCATGTCAGTGATTGGCGGGGAAATACCCTTGTCGGAGCCGCTGCCGGGGCAGGTTCGCCCTCTTCGCGGCGAGCGCACCAGGCCGTCGACTCCGCCACGTTCTCGTCCCGCGCAGTCCCCGCAGGGGTCTGGGCATTGACGGGAAAAAGCAGCGGCAAGGTTTGGTGATGGGCGGGCAGCTAACCTCACATACGTGTTGATCTGAAGGTACGGTGACAGCATGAAGATACTCTTGGGGGGCATTCCCCTCGGCTGTGATAATATTGGCGACGAAGCCATTATCGCCTGCGTGGCGGCGATATTCCGCCGGGTCTTGCCACAGGCTGAACTGACTGTGAGTACGGCTCAGCCGGAGGAAACGGCTCGGAAGCTCCAGTTGCGATGTGTCATGCTCTACGGATTTGGTGCGGATGCCAAGTGCCGGGCCTTTCGCCGCGATATTGGTGATTACGACTGCTATGTCTGGGCAGGGGCCACGGGGTTGTCGGACTACCCGGCTACTGGCGCGCGGATGCTGGAGATCGCCCAAGCGGCAGGCGTGAAGACGCTGCTGTGGAACGTGGGGATGAATAGCGTGCTCAACCCGGCCTTCTTCGAGGTGCGCGGCAAAAAGAGGCTGCTGTTGCGCGCGCTTAGTCGTTGCAGTTTTGAGACTTTTGATGCCGTGCGCTATTATGAAAAAGTGTTGGATCGTCGGATGCGACAACAGCTCTGTCAGGTTTTGGCGAAGTGTGCTGCAGTCATCGTTCGCGATCAGCAATCACGGGATGAATTGTGCCGGTCGGGCTATCCGGCAGCGGTGGTTGGAGCGGACAGCGCTTTGCTCCTGCCGACTGCCCCGGAGGAGGCAGTGCCGCCGGAGTTGAGTGTCCTGGCTGATCGCTGCTTGATTGGCGTGTGCATTTCAGCACAGTCGCCGTTGCGTGATCCGAAACGCTTGCAGGCTTGTCTGGATGACATGTTGGCTGAACCGGGCCGGCAGGTGCTGTTCATACCGATGAATCCGGTCACAGACCACGCCTGGATGGCTGATTTTCGTCGTGGCATGGCCCGCTGCGAACAAACGACTTTGTTGACGGGACAGGACGATCCGGCGGTAGTGCAGCTGATAGCGAGCCGTTGCGCCGTGATTATCAGCAGCAGGCTGCATTTACTGATCCTGGCGTCGAATGTGGGCACGCCAGTGATCGGCATTGCCCGCGGCAGCAAGATTGACAATTTTCTGGCGGCGTTGGGGCGGCGCTCGGTTGGCAATGTGAACGACTGCGATGTGACGCGGCTGCGCGCCGATGTCGAGGAGCTGCTGGCTTCACCAGACGAGTTTCGCCGGGCAAACGAACGCTGTCGGGCGGAGTGGCTGGCGCGTTTGGCGGCGGCGGAGCAATGCCTGCGGGCGACTCTGGGGCGCGGCGACTGAGCCCGGGCTGCGCGTGCGTTAGGCGTCCGCGAGTTGGCTGATGCCGGCAGGCAGGCCCGTGGCGAGCAGTTGCCGCCCGATGTGGTCGGGAAGAACTATTTCTCGCTGCGATTCGCCGACATGGGTGAGAGTGATGGCGATGGTGGCTGTTGGCGCCAGGAGGGCGGCGATGCGCTCCGGCCATTCTACCAAGGTAATGGCGTTGGTGGCATACAGGAACTCCTCAATGCCGAAGGCCAGCGCGGCTTGTTCATCGCTGATGCGGTACATATCTAAGTGGTAGAACCACTGGCCATTCGGCCGGCGGTATTCCTGGACGACGGTGAAAGTCGGGCTGGTAACGGGTTCTGCGATGCCCAGGCCACGAGCAACGCCGCGGCTGAGGACGGTCTTGCCCGCGCCGAGATCGCCATAGAGGGCGACGACGCTGGCGGGCGGCAGGCATGCGGCCAGCATGCGGCCGAGGGTTAGGGTGGCGTCGTCCTGTTTGCTGAGGAGGCGCATATCGGTCATTCTCCGGCAGGTGGTGGTGAGAGGTGGTCCCAGCCGCGGGCAGCAAGAGTATTGCCTTGCTGGTCGCGGAGCAGACCGCTGTTGTCGAAGGTTCCCAGGCGGGTCAGTGGGGTGTTGGCAAAGGGCCAGCGTTGTTGCAGTTCGGCGATTTTGTCTGGTGCCACGGCGAAAATGAGTTCGAAATCCTCGCCCTCGCTGCAGGCCTGGGCGATACTGGTGGCGGCACTGCGGCGAGGAACGGCAGTGAGGTCGATGCAGGCGCCGCAGTGGGACATGCTGCAGATGCGGGACAGGTCGAGCAACAGACCGTCGCTGACATCCATCATGGCCTTGGCCAGGCCCTGCTGGGCGAGCCAGCGGCCTTCGGCACAGCGGGGGCTGAAATGCAGGTGGTGCCCGCTAGCGAAGGAATTGCCAAAGGTGCCGGTGGCGAAAAGTGCATCGCCGGCAAGGGCGCCGCCGCGGGTGATGACCTCGTTTGCAGGAACTTCGCCAAGAATGGTGAGGCTAGCGACATCGTCCAGGCTGGTGCTGGCCAAGTCGCCGCCGATCATCTGCAGCTGGAAGTCGCGCGCGGCGTCAACGATGCCGCCATAAAATTCCTTGAGCCATGCTTCTGGGCAGCCCTGGTGGAAGGCGCCGGCGAGGAGACAGAACAGAGGGGTGCCGCCCATGGCGGCAACATCGCTGACATTGCGGGCGAGGAGTTTGCGGCCCGCGAGGGCTGGAGGGGTGGCGTCGGGCCCTTGGTCAACATAATGACGGCCGCCGACGACCTGGTCGACGGCGACGAGCAGCAGCTTGTCATCATGCCAGCGGATGGCGGCGCAGTCATCGCCGGGGGGGATAACGACGTCTTTGCCTGCTGCCGGCAGGCGTTGAAAGAGCCATTGGAAGAAGCTGTCTTCAGTCATTCTCAGGCAGTCCTTCTTCGAGGCGCTGAATGGCGTTATGGCTGGCCAGGAGCCTCAATACGCGCTGGAAGAAGCATGGTTGATGTCCTGCTTCACAGAAGCCGTCGCATTGCGAGCCGCCACAGGGGCCGTAGCGGAGTTGTTTGGGGCAAGCCGTTTCGTATGGCAGGCCGAAGCAGCCGTTGTCGCGCCTACCCCATTTAGCCATGAAAAAGCGCCATTGATCGGCAAAGTCAGGCTTTTCGAGGAACTGGCCGAGGAAACGGTCTTCGGGGACATAGTCCCGGCGTTGTGGGTTGAGTAGTTGTCGGAAAAGATAGTGGGGTGGTCCGGCGTTATGTTCAGTCGGTGCCGGGGCGAAGGAAATGGCGCCGTGGAGGTCCTGCCATTGCTTGAGCCATGACGGGTAGTTATCGCAGGTGGCGGTCAATTCGCGGCAATGGGCGGCGAGTTGCGCGAGGGTTTTCGGGTCCCGGCAGCCAGCTATTTGGACGCCGCTGTAGCCGAGGACGCGATAGCCAATGATTTGCAGGGCGCAGCGATGGATTTGGGCGGCGATGTAGTCACTGGGTTGCAGTGTCGCTTCGCGCATGATCTGCGCTGCGAGGGGCACGGGCAGCGTGATGCCGGGCTGGCGCCACTCGCCGAGCCGCAGCGCTTCTTCTCGTGAGAACATGATGACGCGAGCGATAATGGGCTCGTGCATTTCCCGCATTTGCATGAACCACTGCAGTTCCTGGCTTTTCTTCATATCCCAGCCGGCTTGGGCGACGAGGAAGGTCGCGCCGCTGCGCAGTTTGCGGAGCATCTTTGCATACTGGAGGCACTGGTCCTGAGCTGTGTACTTGTAGGGATTGACTACCGCGCCGAGACAGAGCTGGCGATTGAAGTCGTAGAGGGCACGCAAGGCCTCGGCGCTGTCCAGGAAGGGACGCGGCGTTGGCGGTGCCGGCGTTGTGTCAGCCGCCTGGGTGGGGAGGTCGCCAGTGACGGCAAGGACGTTGCGCAGGCCGCGGCCATGCGCCGCTGCGCAGATGGTCTTGGCGCGGTCAAGACTGCTGCCCATGCCGGATATAGTCAGGACGGCACTTTTATCAAAACTGCTGAGGAGGATTTGGGCGAATTCGGCCGGGTCGTGGCGTTGCTCATCAGGAATGCGGTCGGTTAGGGTGATGCCATTGATTTCATCCAAGGCGCTGGCCTGTTTGAGCAGTGGCTGGAGCACAGCCGCGGCGGAGTCGATGGGCTGGCTGGCGGCTGGCGTGGTCACTTCCAGGAGGGTTATGAAGTGACCCAGCTTGAATGCTTCGGCCAGGCGTTGATCGCCGTCGAAGCTCATGTCCAACTGCCGGTTTTGTTGCGCCATGGGGAACAAGATCCTTTCGTGCTGCCGGCAGACGGCCGGCTTCTCTGTAGTGGCCATGTGCAGGTGGTAGTTTTCTGCTGGCCGCAGGCCTTAGAATATAGCCTCTTAGCCTATGCTGGCAAGGCTAGCAGTACTGTCAGCGCGTAATCGGTCGTAAGCGGTCAGTGTACACCCCGGCGCTTCGCTGGGACAATTTGCAGGAAACCCACGGCCCGCCGCCGCCCAACCATCCGACCTTGATTTCCGCCGACCTTTGCGGCAGCGGAGTCATAGCGGGCCCAGAGTAGCAGCGGCTTCCAGCCGCTGTGTGCACGGCTCGTGCGGCGGGGGAGACGGGCCGGGTACGGTCGGCGTGGATGACGAGGACGGTTTAATGAGCCGTCTTGTCGGAGTGGGCGAGACGCCCACTCCACGGCCGCGAGACGACATCGGTCAGTAACCATCCCGGAGGGGAAAGCACCGGGGACAATTTGCAGGAAACCCACGGCCAGTCGCCGCCCAGTCATTCGAACTTGATTTCCGCCGACCTTTGCGGCAGCGGAGTCATAGCGGGCCCAGAGTAGCAGCGGCTTCCAGCCGCTGTGTGCACGGCTCGTGCGGCGGGGGAGACGGGCCGGGTACGGTCGGCGTGGATGACGAGGACGGTTTAATGAGCCGTCTTGTCGGAGTGGGCGAGACGCCCACTCCACGGCCGCGAGACGACATCGGTCAGTCCGCACCACGGCCGGGAGACGGGCGCGCATTGGCGCCGGCAGCTCAGCTGCGTCTGGCATCAACGAGTGATGCATTACTGGGCAAGTCCTCAGGTATGTGCGGGCGGTCGTTTGCAGGACATGCTGCTTGGGCTGCAGCCGAAGTGGCGCTTGAAGACCTTTGAGAAATAGCCGCTATCCTCGTAGCCAACGGCGTCGGCGATTTCCGAGACGTTCATACGGCCGTCGAGCAGCAGTGTTTTGGCCTGGTTCATGCGGACCATGGTGAGATATTCGGAGAGGGAGAAACCGCTTTCGCTGTTGAACACGCGTGAGAGGAAGAATGGGCTGACGGAGAGGAACTCGGCGAGCATTTCCAGCGACAGCGGTTGGGCATAATGCTTGCTGATGTAGTTTTTAACTTCTTTGATCAGCCATTGGTTGCGTTTTTGGCGGTTTTGTTGCTGTTCGCGAATGGCTGGCGCGGCCTGGTTGAGCGCCAGGTATTTGAGGACGAGCAGAAGTACGGCATGAAAGCGAGCTTGGCTCAAGAGTTGGTCGTAGTCCGTTTCGGCCTGGTTGTCGTTGTAGAGCAGGTCAAGTTGCAGGCGGAGGTCCGCCCGTTGGGTTTCGGTCAGTTTGCTGACGACGGGTCCGCCGACGGCCTTGTAGAAGGCGTCGGCGGCCTGCGGCCAGTCGAAGGAGGCCATATAGACCTCGAATTCGCCGCTGCTGTCGAACTGGTCGCAGTGAAGAGTTTCTGCCGGAACGAGCACAAGGTCGCCCGGGCCGGCGTGAAAATGGCTTTTTTCGAAGTGCAATTCCAGGCGACCGTGGCGGATGAAGTGGAATTCCCAGTGTGCATTGACGTGGAAACGCTTGCGCCAGATGTCATCAAAGAGACAGATCCCGAAGGATCGCAGGGTTGGTATGACGGCAAGGGGGTCAGTCATGAGGCGGGATTCCATTGCGTGAGCGGATCAGTCCAGGTTGAGTTTCCAAAGCGTGTAGAGGATGGAGCATTTTTCGCCGGCGCGGCATTTCTGGTAATAAACCGTTAGGATGCTTTTATCGGCCAGCTCGACGGAGCAGGGGTAGCCGAGGTCGCCGTCGGGGGCGTCGTCCCGCAGGACGATGTCCTGGAGCCAGGTCTTGCCAAGATCGCGGCTGATTAGGGCGCGTTGACCAAAGGGCTGCATTCTGTAGCCGTAGACGCAGATTAAGGCGCCCGACGAGTGGAGGAGCAGGTGCGGTGGCGAGCCCATGGCGCCGCTGGGGCGAGCCACGGACCAGGTCGCGCCGCCGTCGCTGGATTCGCTGAAGAGGACCTGGAAGGGCTTTTCGTAGCGGACGGCGGCGAAGAGCCGGCCGTCTGGCAGCGCGGCGACGTGTGGTTCATGGGCGTGTTGATTGACCATGCCTTCGGGGAGGGGAATCTCACCGAGCAGGCGCCAGGTTTTGCCCTCGTCGTCGCTACTGGCGGCCTGGATGGGGCCGCCGCCTGCGTGCATGGTCTTTTTATCATTGAGGTCCCAGCGCTTGCCCAGGTAGAGCCAGCTGTTGTCGGCCAGGACGATGGGACCGTGGGGGGTGTTCACGGGTGCGCGCTGGAAGTCGCCCCAGTACTCACCGTCTTCGCTGATGCGGAACCAGGAGCCGATCCACTTGGCGCGCATCTCGTCCGTCCAGGTGTCCAGAAGCTTGCCCATGGCCTCGAAATCATCTGGCGGGAAGGACTTTTTCAGCCAGTTGTTGGGGTCGCGTGAAAAATAATGGGAGGTATTGGAGGTAAACCAGGTGACGAGGAGGCGTTGGCCACCGAGGCTGACGATGCCGGCGTCGCGGTCATCAAGGGGCGTGTTGTTAACGACCTGGGGATAGGTCCAGGTCTTGCCGTTGTCGCGGCTTTTGCAGATGGTGGTGCGTCCCCAGGGGCAGACATGCTGGAAACGCAGGCCGGAGGCGACGGCGCAGAGGGTGCCGTCGTCTTGGCGGGTGACGCTGGGCCAGCCGAAATAGCCGAACTTTTCCTGGGGCAAGGAACAAACGATGCCATGGCGGATGATGGATACCGGGCTGTTTGACATGGGTGCTTCCTGGTTGGGGGCTGCGGCTGCGGTGGGCTTGTTTTGACTCAGAGCGGCGCCAGCCATGCCGAGAGTCATGGCAAAGATGCCGCGAAACCAGTGTGGTTGTGGCTGCATGCTGCCCTCGCTGCGGGTTTGGCTGAGGTTGACGGAGGAGAAGCGGAATTGTCTGTGGCTGGCCTGGCAGCCAACGGGAAAACAATAACGGCAAGGGCCGCAGTTGCAACCCTTGCCGTGCTGAAAATCAGGTTGAGACGAAAGTGCCTCAGAAGGTGTAAGTCATCCCCATGCTGAAGATGTCAGCAGAGCCTGTGATGTCGCCCTTGACTGTTTGCCCGAGCACATCACGATAGTCCATCTTGACGTCCTTGAAGAAGATGTGGACGTAGCCTAAGTCGAGGGTGATGTTTTCGCTGTAGCGGTACTGAGCACCGCAGGTGAGCCAGTAGCGGTCGGCGTCAGGCAGGCGGGGCGTGCGATCTTCGACGTCTTCAACGGGGGTCTGGTCGTAGGCGACGCCGCAGCGGACGGTCCATTTGTCATTGAGGTCATATTCGGTACCCAGACCGACGCGCCAGCAGTCGCGCCAATTCATTTTTATGGTTTCGTCATTCTTGGGACCGCGAGGCCAGCCAAGGGCCTTGGCTACTTCAGGGTCGAAATTGACTTTCAGTTCTTCCATGACGCTCCATTCGGACCAGCAGACATCGGCCATGACCGTCCAGCGTTCGGTGATGTCCTGTTGTACGCCGAGGTTCAGCATGGCAGGGAGGTCCAGGTCGGCTTGGGCATCGTCGGTGACTCGGGCTCCAGTGGGTACTGAGCCGCGTACGCGGGCTTCGAGGTCGAGGTCGTGGGTGATGCGGGAGCGATAGCCAATACCAAGGCGGGTGCCTTCGACGGGAATATAGAGCGCACCAATGGCAAAGCCCAGAGCAACCGAGTCGCCTTTGAGTTTGAGCTGGCCATTTGGGTAGGGTCCCCCAAGGTTAGCGGGGTACTTCGAATACGGCAGTGCCTGCGAGAGGCAGACGTCGGCGTATTCGATGACGGGGCCGGCACCGATGGAGAGGGTGTCGAGGGCCTTCCAGGAAATGGTGGGGTTGATGCTGACGACGGCAATCTCGGTATCCAGGGCGATGTACTTGCCGCGCCAATGGGTGTTGTAGCCCGTGCTGGTGCCGGAGGTAGCGGACATGCCCAGGCCGACGCTGACGGTGCTGGAAATTGGTTGCACCCAGTAGATGTTGGGAATGACCGACCAACCACCGAAACTGCCATTGTCTTCGCCAGCGGCCGTGCTGCCCTTGTCCTCAAATTCGGCCTTGGCGCGCAGGAAATGATTGCCAATAATGATCTTGCCCTTCTCAAACCAGGCAGGAGCAGCGGCGTTGAAGTACAGGGCGGAAGGATCTTCGATATCAGCCGTCATACCAGCCAGCGCGCGGCCGGCGCCTGGTACACTCTGCTCAAGAATGGAAAAACCGGCACTCCATGCTGGCGTACCCATTGCTGCCAACATCACTGCGAAGACAACTAGGGACCGAAGACGTTGTTTGCGAAACATGCTTGTTTCCTTCCGTATGAACATTTCCTGACTCATGACCTTGCCTGCGGTCTTTGCCGCATGGGCGCATAAAATAACGCGCTGGATGCGGAAAAGCTACTCAGTCACTGGAAAAATGACAAAAAAGGTTAATATGTCACGATGAGAATCGTAGTATATTGATTTGTAGCACATTAAAGAAGTTAGTGAACTTGCCATCGTGTTGATTTATGCCAAGCCGATGTTGAGAGCGCGGCCGATTTGGTAGACGATGGTGGTGATGACGTAGGCGAGGGTGGTGAGCCCGCCAAGTTGCCCAATGGTGATTTTCCAGGACTGAGTTTCCTTGTAGACGACAGCGACGGTGCCGACGCAAGGAATGGAGATGAGGCAGAAGAGCATGAGGCAGAAAGCCTGTAGGGGGTTGTAGCTGTCGCGCAGTTTTTGTCGCAGCGCCTGAGCGGCGTCTTCGCCCTGGCCGACGGAATGGAGGATGGCCAGCTGTGAGACGAAGAGCTCCTTGGCGGCGAACGCGCCGATGAGGGCCGAGCTGGCTTTCCAGTCAAAGCCGGCGTAGCGCATAGGGACGGCGAGTTTTTTGCCGATGCGTCCGGCGAGCGAATAATTGAGCTTTTCGGCCTGGTGTTGGCTGACGAGTTCGTCCTGCGCGCGAGATTTCTCTTCCTGGCTCATGGTTGTGCTGTTGTCGATGGTTTCGGCCAAGGCCTTGTAGTCATGATCAAAGACCTGTTTTTGGGGAAAGGTGTTGATGAAGAAGAGGACGATGGATGCGCCGAGGATAATGGTGCCGGCCTTGTGGAGATACACCATAGCGCGTTCGCCCATGTGGATGAGCAGGCTTTTCATGGTGGGCATGCGGTAGGGGGGCAATTCCATGACAAAGACTTCGTCCTCGCCTTTGAAGATGGTGGCTTTGAGGATGGCGGCGATGCCCAGGGCCAACGATGCGCCAATGATGTAGATGATCCACATGGTGACGGCCTGCATCCGGAGTGGGAAGAAGATGGGGATGAGCAAGGAGTAGATGGGCAGGCGGGCGCCGCAGCTCATCAGGGGCAGGATGAGGATGGTAGTGAGGCGGTCACGTTCGGACTCAATGGTTCGGGTGGCCATGACGGCTGGTACGGTACAGCCGAAGCCCAGCAGCATGGGGATGAAACTCTTGCCGTGGAGGCCGAATTTGTGCATGAAGCCGTCCATGACAAAAGCGGCGCGGGCCATGTAGCCGGTGCCTTCGAGGAAGGCGATGGCCAGGAAGAGGAGGAGGATATTGGGGATGAACATAAGGACGCCGCCAACGCCGCCGATGATGCCTTCAAGCACCAGCGCCTTGAAATAGGGCAGGGCGGCAGCAGGCCAGGCGCTGTCGATCAGAGCGCTCACGCGGTCAAGCAGGAAAGCGACGATCTCGACCAGAGGCTCGCTGCAGATGAAGGTGAAGGCAAAGACGAAGAGCATGATCAGCAGGAAGATGGGCAGGCCGACATAGCGGTTGGTGACGACCTTGTCAATGCTGTCGGACACCAGCCGGCGTTGCTCGTTGTTGAGGGTGATAGCCTCCCGGCAGGCGCCGGCGATGACGCCATAACGACAGTCGGCCATGAGCGTGGCGCTGCTGATGCCATGGCGGACGGCCAGGCGTTCGCGCAGTTCTGCAGCCACGGGCAAGAGCGGTGCGAAGGCTGGCAGGGCGCAGATCTCGGGGTCGTTTTCCAGCAGCTTGATGGCGAAATAACGCGGTGGGATCGCTTGCGTGGCGAAGTCCTGTTTGTCCTTGACGGCTGTGGTGAGGCTGTTGATGGCTTGGTCGATGTGCTCGCCGTAGCGGATGATCGCGGGTTTTTGCGCTTCACCGACCAGGAGTTTGGCGGTGAGCGCTTTGAGCTGGTCGATGCCTTCTTCCCTGGAACCGACGGTTTCAACGATGGGCGCCCCGAAGTAGTGTTCGAATTTGGGCAGGTCAAAGACGAAACCGCGGTTGCGGGCGTCATCGACCATATTGAAGACCAGCAGCATAGGCACGCCGAGTTCAGCCAATTGCGTGCTGAGGTAGAGATTGCGCTGCAGATTGGCCGCATCGACGACGTTCATGACGAGGTCGATCGGCGTTTTGAGTAGCTCGCGAATGGCGACTTTTTCTTCGGGGGATGACGATGACAGGCTGTAGATGCCAGGCAGGTCGATGATCTCAATGTTGACATTACCGATGCGGCAGCTGCCGCACTTGCGCTCAACGGTGACGCCGGGGTAATTGCCGACGTGCTGGCGGGTACCAGTCAGGGCGTTGAAAATGGTTGTTTTACCGCAGTTGGGATTGCCGGCCAAGGCAATGCGATAGAGATCCTTCATGGGACGGACACCTCTGGATATGAGCGGGAGTGGGTGAGTGGTGGCGGATAAAGTGACGGGCGGTGGCTCAACTCATCTGTTTCAGCCAAATGTGGGCGGCGTCTTTACGGCGTAGGGACAGGCTGCTGCACATGACTTTGACGCGCAGCAGGTCGCCAAAGGGCGCGTGGCCTTCCATCTGCAGCAGCGTGCCGCGGACCAGGCCGAGGTCGGCAAATTTTTTCAGCGCGCGCAGATTTTCGTCTACATGGACGACTACGCCCTGCCTGCCGATGGGCAATTCACTGAGACTGATGAGATCAACGCCATCCTCGACGCAGAGCTGGGGCATGGTCTGGTTAAGGAAATCGCGGAGGGGTTTGCAGTCCTCGCGATTGGCGATGGTCTTGGCCAAGACGATAAAGCGCGACATGACCTTTTCACCGATGACGTGTTCGATGCGGCAGGCGGCTTCGTCGGCTTCCTGCGCATCCAGCTTCAAGACGTCCTGGAAGAATTTTTTCATGGCGACATGTCGGTGTCTGATGACGGCTGCCTGTTCGGCGCCGCGCGCGGTGAGACTGACGGGCATGTGCGGCTGGTAGACGATGAGGTCGCGTGCGTAGAGGGTTTGCAGCGCATTGGTCACCGATGGCATGGTCACGTGCAGCTTTTCCGCGATGTCTTTGGTGTGGGCGTGATCATTTTCCGCGATGATTTCCGCGATGGCTTCCAGGTAGTCTTCAAGGCTGCTGGAAATGGGCGGTGAAGTGCGAGTGTCGTTGGGCATATCAGCTCCGGGAATTGAGGGTGCGGGATGCGGAACGAGGCTAAATATAAGACGCGTCTAAGGATTAGCAAGGGCTAAGAAACACAACGCGGCAGTTTGCGTCAGGTAAAGCGACGCCAGTCGTGAGTGGTGGTGGCCGATCTTGTAAATGCCCTTGCGGATTTTATAGTAGAAGGCTCATTCTTTCCTGACCGCAACGCACGTACCCGACGACGAGAAAGAGGCTACATGAAACAGACGCCGGAAACCATTATACTTGTGAATTTTGCCTGTGCGGACATTCAGTTGTTGGCGCGTGGCATTCGTAGTGAGGGCATCTACACGATGGTCATGCCCTACACTGTGAGCAAAGAGCGGATCATGGCTGAGAAGCCGTCCGGGCTGATATTCTGTCACGATGGGGAGCCGGCTGCGGCGACGGCGCCCTTGGCGGCGCTGGGTCTACCGACGACGACTGCGAGCAGCCGGACTCCGGTCGCCGAGTTGACGGCGTTCTGCAAGGAGCGTTGCGGCTGTCATGGCAGCTGGCGGATGGCGTCCTTTATCGATGATGCGGTCAAGGACATTCGTGAGCAAGTGGGTGACAGCCGGGTGGTATTGGGCCTTTCTGGTGGTGTAGACTCCTCCGTTGTTGCGGCGCTGGTTCATCGTGCCATTGGCGACCGCCTGACCTGTGTGTTTGTCAATCATGGCTTGCTGCGTAAGAACGAAGCCGAGATGGTGCAGGAGATTTTTGCGCGCAACTTCAGCATGAATCTGTGTTATGTGGACGCATCGAAGCGCTTTTTGGACAAATTGGCTGGCGTAGCTGACCCGGAGCAGAAGCGCAAGATTATTGGCAAGGAGTTCATTGATGTCTTTGCCGAGGCCGCCCGCGAGATTGGCGCGCCATTCCTTGGCCAGGGCACGATCTATCCGGATATTTTGGAGAGCATTCCGATGGATGGCAATCCCGCCGGGGTGATCAAGAGTCATCACAATGTCGGTGGGCTGCCGGAAGATTTGCATTTCAAGCTGGTCGAGCCGTTGGAGCGCCTGTTTAAGGACGAAGTGCGTGTGGTAGGTCGGTTGCTGGGTTTGCCTAGCGAGTTGATTGATCGTCATCCATTCCCGGGGCCCTCGTTGGGTGTTCGCCATGTGGGGCCCATCTGCCGGGATACTCTCGCGATGCTACGTGAGGCCGATGCGATTGTGACGGACGAGCTGATCAAGGCTGACTGGTATCACAAGACCTGGCAGACCTTTGCTATTTTTGTTCCGGTCAAGACCGTCGGCATCAAGAATCACCAGCGCAGCTACGACTACGTGATAGCCATTCGTTCCATCAACAGCGTGGATGCGGTGACGGCGCAGGTTGTGCGCCTGCCATGGGAACTGCTGGAAAAGATGTCCGAGCGGATTGTGCACGAAGTCAATGGGGTGAATCGCGTGGTTTATGACATCACGGCGAAACCGCCGGGCACCATTGAGTGGGAATAATGCCGCCTACTGTTGTGCCAGTGCGACAGTAACAAATAAGCAAAAAGCCCGCATGGACCATCGGTTCATGCGGGCATTTTGCTTATCGGAGCCTACAGCCAGGAGAAGAGGGCTTGTTATCGCCCAAGGGCTGGCAGAGGTATTGGCTTGGCCTGGTAAGGCATCGCGGTCTGGTCAGTCATTGCCGTCCATGCGGCGGACGGGGAAGCGCATACGCAGATCACGCATATAGTCGTCGTAGCGGCGTTTTTCCTCGGCCTTTTCGAGGGTCTTGCGGATGTCATCGCGCAGCTGGCTGGTCAGCTCTGGGACGCCGCCTTTTTCGTAGTCGATGAGTTGGACGAAGAAGACGCTTTTTTCGAAATCGATGGGCTTGGTGGCGACTTGACCTCTTTCCATGTTGGTTACGGCGTTGACGAGCCGCTGGTCGATATCGCTGAGCCAGCCCTGATCGCCGCCGCCGGTCGCGTTGGCTCCTTCCGAATACTCTTTGGCGAGATCTGCGAAGGGCGTCCCCTGGGCGATTTTGCTGGCGACTTCTTTGCAGACATCGTCAAAGCGGTTGAGGAACCGGCCATCTTTCTTGAGTTGGATGACTGCCAGGCGGTAGCGGGTGGGGGTGCTGAGTTTTTCGGGGTATTCGCGGTAGTAGTTGTCGATTTGCAGGTCGGATATCTGTAGGCCCTTGGTGACGCGTTCGCGTAGAAGCAGTTCGACGGCGAGGTCTTTGGTGACTTTTTCCTGGAAGTCTTTCATGCTGAGGCCTTCGGCGAAGAGACGTTCTTCAAATTGTTTGAGATTGCCGCCGGTGGTATCCTTGACGATTTCATCAATGCGAGATTGTAGGAAGGTCTGGGGGATTTTGGCCTCGATACGTTTGAAATCAAGATAGACCAGTTCGCGGTCGATCATATCATCAAGGATTTGTTTGCGCAATGCGATAACACGGCGACGGAGTTCATCGCCGCTGAACTCCTGCTGGAGTCTTTTTTCACTGTTGGCGGAGCGCATTTGGACATCAAGGGCGGTGATGACCTCATCGCCAACGATAGCCAGCAGGGCATCGCCGAAACTACCCTGCGCAAAGGACGGTATGGCAAGGCAGCAGAGGACGGCACAAAGAAGGGCGCATTTTTTTATCATTGGGTATTCTTTCAATGGAGACACACACGGTAGCCATGGCGATGTGGGCAACGTCGTCGCGGGTGATAGGGACCGCCGCGGGACGATGCAGGCGCGAGAGCTCATAATCTAGCCTTCTGCCGCTGTTTTGCTATGGGCGGGGAGTTGGCTTTGCTGCACTCCGTGTAATCGGTCACCCAATGATATCGGCTGCCAGTCATGCTTCTCTCTGGCGCGGTGGGACGCGACGTGCCAAGCGAATGTGGCGCCCTCCGGGCGCAACTATAACGTGCTATCCTACCCCGGGTTGCGTCGCCCTCCGGGCGCCTCACCCGGGGTTATGCATGGTGCGGCCCTCCGGGCCGAAAACCGTCGGAACGATTAGCGCTCTCAGTAGTCCCACGTGTCAACCAACCGGTCCCCAAAGTCCAAATCGTCATTCCCCATAGTCCCGAAAGTCCCCACAGTCCAGGCCATGGGTCGTGGGTCGTGAGTCGTGAGTCTTCGCCCCAGGCCGCCGCCAAAAAGCGCCGCCGGGACGGCGGCGCCTGGGTGTGGCTATTCTTCAGGGGCGAGGAACAGCCAGTAGGCGTGTCCGGGCAGGAGTGTCTGTGCGCGGACGTAGATACCGTTGCGCCATTCCCAGGCGGTGATGGCCTCAGGAACCGGCATTTCGTGCCGTGGCCCGGTGAAGGTCCATTCGCCGGGGGTGAGCGCCGGTATTGCTGGTTCCTGGTTGGCGCCGAAGACACCGCGCAGTTGTGGTGCGGTGGCCGGATCGGCGCAGAAGACCCAGAGGGCAGTGGCCATGAGGGGCTCGTCATGGGTGATGACCATGGCGCCATTGGCGTCATTCGCGTTGTTGGTTGCAGCCGCGAAAGTGATGACCTTGAAGCGGAGCATGGCGGTGAGGCCGTCCCGGGTGCTTGGGGTGATCTCGTCGAAGGGCAGGAAGATGGCGTTCCAGCCGGGCTGCCAGGCGTAGGCGGGGTTGTCGAAGGCAAAGGACCAGGTTTCCTGGTGGGTGCCGGCGCCGGGGAGTCCGGAGAGGGCCTTGTGGAGGCCGTCGAGGGTGATGGTGAGGTTGAAGTCGCCGTCGTCATTGACGAGTTCGAGGAGGTTGCTGAGGGTGTAGGTCCTGGCGTTCACGCGGGTCAGGGCGAACAGCGGGCAGGGCTGTCCGGCGAAGCTCAGGGCGATGTTGGCGGGAGTGAACTCGCCGTCGACGATGTCGTCACTGAAGGTGATGGTGAGACTGTCGGCATCGCCGGGCTTGACGGGCATGTCGCTGACGGCGACGGTAAGCGGCGTGGCGTCGATGGTGAGGGGCAGGGTTGCCTCGGTGGACGTGTTGCCAGCCGGGTCGCTGATGGTCATTACCAGCGTGTAGCTGCCGCCATCGCGGAGGGTGACGGGTAAGGACGCCTGGAGAGGCTCTTCGGCCGTGCGCTCGGCCTGATTGAGTGCGTGCAAGGTTTCCGAGCCATCGACGCGATATGACAGGTCGACGTGCACAGGGCGTTCCGGGAGGAGGAAGGTCAGGGTGAGCTCCTCGGTATTTGCCAGCCAGGTGATGCCGTCGGTGGCGGAGAGGCCGTGGTCGGGGGTGAGGCCGAGGCCGGCGGCCGGCGCCGGCGCGGTGTTGTCGATGACGACCACCTGGTTGAGGGTCGTGCGGTTGCCGGCGAGGTCGGTGGTGGTGATGGTGAGGGCGTGCGTGCCTTCGGCGAGGTTGAAGGCCAGGGCGAAGGCCTGGTCGTCGCCTTCGCAGGTCTTGGTGGCCAGGACGGTCTCGCTTTCGCTGACGGTGACCGTCAGCAGTTTTTCGGGCAGGTTGCCGCTGAGGGTGAGCTGGGCGGCGGCTGCCAGTTGGGTGAGGAAGTCGCCGACGGCGCCGGTGTCGGGCGCGATGGCCAGATCGGTGATGGCGGCTGGCGCCGTGTTGTCGACCATGACATTGGCCAGCGCGTTGTCGCTGCTGTTGCCGGCGGCGTCGGTGAGGCGGACGAGGAAGGAGTAGACGCCGTCGGGCAGGTCGGGCAGCGCGGCGTTGAAGGCCGTGTCGTCATCCTGGGTGAACTGGCGGTTGCCGAGGGCGAGGTAGCCCGCGTCGGTATTGCGGAACCACTCGGCCTTGAGGCCCTTTTCGGGCAGGGTGCCGGTGAGGGAGAGAGTGGGCGCCACGCCAAACTCGCGGGTTTCGGCCCGGAAGAGCACACCGAGTGCGGGCGTGGCATTCTGGCTGGTGATGCGGTCGCTGTCGGAGCGGCCGGTGTCGGGAGCGATGGCCAAGTCAGCCATAGCGGCCGGCGCGGAGTTGTCGATGACGACCACCTGGTTGAGGACGATGTTGTTGCCGGCCTGGTCGGTGGTGGTGACGGCGAGGGTGTGCGCGCCCTCGGCGAGCGGGAAGGCCAGGGCGAAGGCCTGGTCGTCGCCGGCGCAGGTCTTGGTGGCCAGGACGGTGGCGCCTTCGCGGATGGTGACGGTGAGGAGTTTTTCGGGCAGGGTGCCGCTGAGGGTGAGGTTGGCGCCGGCCGCGAGCTGGGTGATGAAGTCGCCAGCGGTACCGGTGTCGGGCGCGATGGCCAGGTTGGTGATGGCGGCCGGCGCGGTGTTGTCGATGACGACGGTCTGGTTGAGGACCGTGCTGTTGCCGGCGACGTCGGTGGTGGTGATGACGAGGGCGTGAGTGCCTTCGGCGAGGAGGAAGGCCAGGGCGAAGGCCTGGTCGTCGCCGGTGCAGGTCTTGGTGCCTAGGACGGTTTGGCCTTCGGCGATGGTGACGGTGAGGAGTTTTTCGGGCAGCGTGCCGCTGAGGGTGAGCTGGGCGGCGGCCGCGAGCTGGGTGATGAAGTCACCGGCGGCGCCAGTATTTGGCGCGATGGCCAGGTTGGTGATGGCGGCTGGCGCCGTGTTGTCGATGACGACCGTCTGGTTGAGGGCCGTGCTGTTGCCAGCCTGATCGGTGGTGGTGACCACGAGATCGTGAGAGCCTTCGGCAAGCGGGAAGGCCAGTGCGAAGGCCTGGTCGTCGCCCACGCAGGTCTTGGTAGCTAGGACGGTCTCGCCTTCGCTGATGGTGACGGTCAGCAGCGTTTCAGGGAGCGTGCCGCTGAGGGTGAGTTCGGCGTCGGCCGCCAGTTGGGTGATGAAGTCGCCGGCGGTGCCGGTATTGGGGGCGATGGCCAGAGCGGTGACGGCTGCTGGTGTGGTGTTGTCAATGACGACCGTTTGTTCAAGGTTGGTGCTGTTGCCGGCGACGTCTATGGTGGTGATGGTGAGGTCGTGGGTGCCTTCGGCAAGCGGGAAGGCCAAGACGAAGGCCTGGTCGTCGCCCGCGCAGATCTTCGTTGCCAAAGTTTGGTTGCCCTCGGTGATGACGACGGCGAGGAGCTTCTCGGGCAGCGTGCCGCTGAGGGTGAGCTGGGCATCGGCGGCCAGCTGGGTGATGAAGTCGCCGGCGGCGCCGCTGTCGGGCGCGATGGCCAGATCGGTGATGGCGGCTGGCGCGGTGTTGTCGACCACGACATTGGCCAGTTCGTTGTCGCTGCCGTTGCCGGCCGTGTCGGTAAGACGGACGAGGAAGGAGTAGACGCCGTCGGGCAGGTCGGGCAGCGCGGCGTTGAAGGCCGTGTCGTCATCCTGGGTGAACTGGCGGTTGCCGAGGGCGAGGTAGCCCGCGTCGGTATTGCGGAACCACTCGGCCTTGAGGCCCTTTTCGGGCAGGGTGCCGGTGAGGGAGAGAGTGGGCGCCACGCCAAACTCGCGGGTTTCGGCCCGCAGGAGCATGCCGAGTGCGGGCGTGGCATTCTGGCTGGTGATGCGGTCGCTGTCGGAGCGACCGGTGTCGGGAGCGATGGCCAGGTCAGCCATAGCGGCCGGCGCGGAGTTGTCGATGACGACCACCTGGTTAAGGAGCGTGCGGTTGCCGGCCTGGTCGGTGGTGCTGATGGCCAGGGCGTGCGTGCCCTCGGCGAGCGGGAAAGCCAGGGCGAAGGCCTGGTCGTCGCCGGCGCCGGTCTTGGTGGCCAGGACGGTGGCACCTTCGGCAACGGTGACGGTGAGGAGTTTTTCGGGCAGCGCGCCAACGAGACCGATGTCGGTGTCGGCCGCGAGCTGGGTGATGAAGTCGCCAGCGGTGCCGGTGTCCGGGGTGATGGCCAGGTTGGTGGCGGCAGCCGGCGCGGTGTTGTCGATGACGACGGTCTGGTTGAGGACCGTGCTGTTGCCGGCGCGGTCCGTGGTGGTGATGACCAGGGCGTGGCTGCCTTCAGCGAGGAGGAAGGCCAGGGCGAAGGCCTGGTCGTCACCGACGCAGGTCTTGGTGGCCAGGACGTTTGCGCCTTCGGCGACGGTGACGGTCAAGAGCTTCTCGGGCAGGGTGCCGCTGAGGGTGAGCTGGGCGGCGGCCGCGAGCTGGGTGATGAAGTCACCGGCGGCGCCGGTGTCGGGCGCGATGGCCAGGTCGGTGATGGCGGCTGGCGCGGTGTTGTCGATGACGACAGTCTGCTGCTTAGCGGTCGTATTGCCGGCCGGGTCGCGGAGAGTGACTGCGAGATCGTGGGTACCCTCACTCAAGTTGAGTGAGAATTTGTGATTGGGCACGGCGTCGAGACGCACCTCGCTCTGGGCGTTACCATCAATGTTGGCTTGAACAGTGACAGGTGTTTCGCTGCTTTGGATTTGGAACTCGAAGGAGTTGCCCCGGGTCAGGAAGTCGTCGCTGGCGTAGCCAGAGTCGGGCGTCATGGTGAAGGCGGCAAAAACCGGCACCGTATTGTCGACCTGGAATGGATATTGACTGGTGGTGCTGTTGCCAGCCAGGTCGGTAGTGACGGTGGTGATGACGTAGCTGCCTTCACCGATGCCGGTGGCGTCGAAGTGGAAGGCGGGATCATCATCGGCGGCGAAGGTCTTGCTGCCGCCGAGGTCGGTGGCGGCGCGGGTGGCGCTGGCAAGGCAGCTGCCATCAACGCGGCAGGGAACTTCGCTGGCCTGGGCGTTGAAGGTCAGGGTTTCGGCCAATGCGAGTTGGGTAATGAAGTCGTTGGCGTTGTCGCCGGTGTCGGGAGCGATGCCGCTATTGACGAGAGCTTGTGGCGCGGTGTTGTCAATGACCAGCGAGAGAGGCTGTTCGGTGCTGTTGCCGGCTTCGTCCTTGATCAGGAGGATTAGCGTGTAGCTGCCTTCGGCCAGGTTGAAGGGGATGCTCATGGCGGTGCTGCCGTCCTCGGGGACGAAGATGTCGTCGGTGAGGACGCTACTTTTGCCGCCGGCGGCGGGTTGAACGAAGAGCTGGTATCTGCAGGGCAGCTCCGGCAGGGTGCCAGCGAGGGTGAGATTTGCGTTAGCGGCCAGCTGGGTGACGCGGTCGGTCGCGGAGAGACCGGTGTCAGGCGTCAGGGTCAGGTTGGCGATAGCTGTAGGCGCCGTGACGTCATTGCCCCAGGCCACGGAGCGCAGGCCGGTGCCGCTGGTGCCGAGAACGTCCTTGACGCCCGAGGCGTCAAAGCGCAGAGAGTAGAAGTCCACGACGGCCGGCAGGACGCCCAGGCCTTTGATGAAGAACTCGCCGAGATTGACGGGATCCTGTGCAATAGTGACGCCGGCGGGCAGGACGATGATCTGGCCATTCTTCTTGAGGCGCAGGCCGGTGGTGGTGACGGTTTCAGGGTCGATATTGCCCAGGAAGCTGAGTTTGACGTCGAACTCGCCATCCATGCCGGCTTCGGGGACGATGCGTTCCATGCTGTAGAGGCTGGGCGCCGGTGGAATGCCGCTGACATAATCGTGCTGGCGGACCCACATGAGCTGTTTGCCGACGGCGCCGAAGAAGCCTTCGGGATCGGCAATGCCCGCGCATTGGACAGTGAGGACGAAGAAGCCATTCTGGTTGGTGAAGGCGCTCAGGCCGGAGATGACGTAGCTGAGCTCGAACTCATCCTCGGGATCGGCGGTGATGGTGAGTGCGGCGGCCAGTTCGGAGGCGGGTATGAGCACGCCTTGGCGGCGGAGCGTCATGTCGTCGGTGGTGAAGGTGGCCGGGTCGATCTTGGTATTGAACATGACCGTGACTTTGTCAACATCGCCGGTAACAATGTAGTTGCTGACATCTTCGTTCTTGGAGCTCATGGCGGCGAAGCGCGAAACGCGGAGAGTAGCCTCGGGGAGCTTGGTCAGGGTGACGGTGTAGGTGTAGATGCCGGCCGTGAGGGAATCCATCAGGTGCAGTTTGTTCTCGTTGATGGGGTCGGCGCCGTCGGGGATGGTCCGGTCGGTCTGCCAGCAGTTACGGAAGGGCAGTTCAATGTCGGCGCGAGTGGGGGTGTCGTTGCGGAAGGTCGCGGCGACTTCATAGCGTCTTTCGCCAGGCATGGAGCCGGTGTTGGCTGGGTCGTCCATGGCGATATAGTGCCAGCCATCCTGGAGGGCCTCGATCTCGAAGGTCACCGTCGGCGGATTGACGTTGAGGTTGAGAGTCGGCCCGCTAAGGATGAGGTGGCTGTCGGTGAGCGCGACGGTGTTTTGGGCGTTGTCCTGGAACCAGATCGTGTCCGGCTCGTCGAAGCCGTCCAGGACATCGTTGACCAGGAAGATGGTGGTATCGCGGTCGAGGGCTTTGCCGCTGCGGATGAGCTCGTGGATGTCAACGGACTCGATCAGGCTGAGCTCGGGGTTGCCGTTGCTGTTAAGGTGGGAGTACTTGGCTTCCATGTCGATGAAGTGTCCGAGCAGGGAGCTGGTAAGCCACCATTGGGCGAGGCCGGTGGTCTTGGGCTGGATGTCACCGAGGTTGACCTGGCCCAGTGGCGCGTTATTGGGCTGGCCGTTGAGCATGGACGCTTCGGTGTTGTAGTCCCAGAGGGCGAAGTCAATGAGCAGGCCCTTGTCGTTGTCGATGATCTTGGGCTGGCCGGAGTCGATGCGGAAGTTCTTGGCGACGCCGAAGCCGTCATTGTAGACCAGCGCGGAGAGTTCGGCGGGATAGGACGGCTCAATGACGGTTTTGGTGAGGGGGTCGTCGCCGAGCACGTCGCGCTGCAGGAAGTAGTGTATCTGCAGGCTGGGGCTGGGGTTGACGGTGAGGGTGCTAGGCGTGAGTTCGATGGTGGCCGTGGCACCGGAGAAGGGGTTGATGTAGGTGAGGGTGCCGCCGAAGTTATAGACGACGGGCGATTCGGGCGCGGCGCCGCGTTCGGGGATGAAGCGCAGCATGGCGGAGCCGGTGGTTTTGGCGGCGAGGGTGCCAGTGCCGTCAATGGCGGTGATGCCGTTGAACTTGTCGGTGAGGGTGAGGACTTCGAAGAGGTCGGTGCAATCTTCGCCGGCGGCGTTGGTGACCCTGACTTGCAGTCCCAGAGCGGTGATGGCTTCTGTTTCGTGGCCGTTGGTCATGGTCAGGGTGCCGTCAAAAGCCTCGCGGGTCATGCTGATCTTCTGCTTGATCTCCAGGGTGACTTTGGCGCAGACGGAAGCCGAGCTTGATGCCATTTCCAACGCGTAGGCGTATTGGGCTTTGACCAGTTCTTGCACATTCGTATAACCGAGCGCGTGGGCATCCTCTTCGCACTGTTCGATGTTATCGCTGATGCCAATGAGTTTGGTCAGGCTGATGATGGGGGCGCCGTTGCCGTCGGTGTCGCCGGGCAGTTCGGTATCGGGGCCGCCGGGCAGACTCTGCCAGTAGGCCATGGTGCGGTTCCAGCGGGCGACAAAGGCGGCCAAGTCGTCAAGGGACAGGTTGTCTGGCAACACCGCAATGAGCTCGGGGGCGTTTTCGGCAATGACCGGCGCCACGCCGTTGGTGGTGACAGTGAGTTGCTTGAAGACCTTGTTGAAGGCGCTGAGCTGGGCGTTTTCGGCTTCCAGCCAGAGGTCATCGCCATAGTATTCGATGAGGGCCTCGGCGTGATGGCCGGCCTGGCGGTAGCCGATGAAGGCAATGTTCTGGGCTTCTTCGACCCAGCTGGGGGCGCCAAGCTCGCTGGGGCCGCGGGACTTGGCTTCAGTGAAGCCGTCCATGTAGCCGGGGATGGGGAAGGGGGTTGGCGGCTTGCCGTCCAGGCCGTCGCAGGCTCCCAGAAAGCCCTTGATGCAGCCGAGGATATTAGCGAATTTGCCGTAGGTGCCTTCGGCGACGCAGCCGAGGCCGGCCAGAGCGCCGTCGGCGACGATATTGCTCCATCCCGCCAGTCCCTGGTTATAATTCGTCGCCACGCTGGCTATTGCGTCAACCACGCCGAGGACGCAGCCGATGGGGAGGAAGCCCAGGCCGCATTTGAGGGCGGCATTGAGGATGCCGTTCTGGCAGGGAATGCAGCTGTCGGGAATGGATGGCAGGGGCGGAATGCTGGGGGAGGTGAAAGCTGCGGTGCCGGTCGAAGGCACGCCGGGGGAGAAATCGCCGCCGCCGCCGCCGCCGCCGGGTGAGCCACCGTCGCCGATTGACGGTGGGCAGACGCGCAGCTGGACTTGTTTTTCATAGCGGTGCCATTTGAAGTCCATGCCGCATTCGTAGTAGTAGACGGTGACGGTTCGCGTGGTGCAGGGGTCTTCGACGCGGGTTGTGGCTGCGGCTCGGCGGACGATGACGGGCAGGACGGTCGCCTGTTGTGGCAGCAGCGTCTGGCCATCGTCTGGCTGGGTGCACTCGAAGGTGAAGCTGCCGGCGTTGTAGATATCGAGGCGGACGTTGTGGGCGGCGATCAGGCCTTCGTTGGTGAGCACGGCGTTGACCAGGCGGGTGGTGCCGGGGAGCATGTCGCGGAAGTCAGTTGGCATATCGGTGCGCACGACGGGCATGGGCACGTTGGTTTCATAGACGACGGTGAGCACTACTTCGTATTCGTCCTCAATTTCGGTGGGGACGACGTCCCACTTGTAGGAGATGGCCTGGAAACTGAGGAAGAGTTCGACGTTGGCCTGCTGGCCGGGGGCGATGTCGATGAGGGTCGTGGCGCTTTCATGTTTATCGGCGCTGATGACGATCTGGGCTTTGCCGACGGGGATGTTCTCGATGATGCAGAAGGCGTCCTCGCCGGTATTGCCGGTGCCGAGGACGGCGCCGGTGTAGGGATTTTTGACGGTGACGGTGGCGTTTTTCACGCGTGGTTCGTTGCCTTTCTCGAAGTAGGTGAACTCATCCACGGCGGAAGCGCGGATGGTGCCCTTGTCTTCGGAGACGGCCATGGCGCGGAAAGGCAGACGCACGCCGTTTTGGGCATTGGCGGCATTGATGGCGATGGCGCCGCTCAGCGGCATGCCCAGCTCGGTGGTGTTGTCCCCGCGCAGCTGCAGGGTGAGGGTTGCCGAACCGCCGGCGGGAATGCTGGTCATGGTGGCGCCGGAGGCGATGGTCAACCAGGTCAGCGAAGGGGCCGAGATGGTGATGGGGCCGGTTTCAATGGCGCCAGTATTGCTGATGGTGATGTCGATCGTGCGGCTGACACCAATTTGCATGGTGGTATCGATGCTCACGGGAGTCACCGCGAGTTCGGCAAACTGCGGGATCGCAAAGAAGTAGATGGGTATGTTCAGCACGGCTCCTTCGGCGCTGGTGAAGCGCAGGATCGGCCGGCGGTAATCGCGGCCGGGGGTGGCCGCCGTTGCCGTGACGCTGTAGTTGATGACGACGCTGGCGCCGCCGGCGAGGGTGTCTGGCAGATCCGGGAAGCTGGTCTGAATGGTGTTCAGGTCTGGCACGGGCAACTTGAGTTCGGGATCGGGGAGGGTCACGCTGGCCTGGATGCCGGTGAGGGCGGTAGCGTTGGGGTTGCTGATGGTCAGGCTGAAATTGCTGGGCGTGTCGGTGGTGACATTCCAGAAGATGTATGGGCGACCACCAGCAAGATAATTGAAGCTGAGGACGTCGAACTCCTGCTGTTTGGCCGAGGTTTCCGTGCCGGGATAGCAGGCGCCGGCGATGACATGGCCGCGTTCGGCCAGGGTGGGCGTGTAGGCAACGCTGAAGGCGCCGTTGGCGTCGCTGGTGGCGGGGATGACGCGGCGGTAGTCGCCGATGACCACATAGACATCAAGGTCGACGCCGGCCACCGGGGTGGCGTTGGTGGCGGATTTGGTGACCGTGCCGGTCAGTTCGAGGTTGCCGTTGGGGAGAATCCAGGTGCCCTCGGCGATGGGGTCGAGCAATGGGTTGTAGGATGCGTCGATCGGGAACTGGCCGCTCCAGGTCTGGTTGTCCAAGGTGCTCACTTCGCGCAGTGAGCCATTGGGGTTGACGACGACGCAGAAACGCCAGTTGTTGGCGGGCGTGAGGTTAGCTAGCGGAACATTGAAGACGGTGTCGATGCTGCCGCCCTTGGGTAGCGGATGGTCGTTGCTGACGACGATGTGGGAGGACATGAGCAAGGTGTCGTTGCCGATGCTGTTCGTGCGCGACGCGTGGACGGCGATGGGAATCTGCAGACCGACGGGCGCGTCCATGTTGCCGCCATTGAAGAGGGTGAAGGGCAGCTGGTGGACGCTGTCGGATTCCAGCGCTTGCGCGGGCGTGGTCAGATTCTTGATGGAGTAGTCAGGGAAGCTGAGGTCGCTGACCATGGCCCAGCCGGAACCCGGGGCGTAGTTGGCCGCGTCGGCGAAGATGGAAATGACTTGATTGCCGTCGACCTTGCCGTCATTGCAGGCGAGGACATCGACTTTGACGCTGCGTTGGCCGTCAGGAATGGTGACCAGTGAGGCCGTGGAGTCGTTTTCGGTGGCGAAGGGCAGGCGCGCGCCATCGAGCCAGAACTGGATTTCGGTGCCGTCGTCAGGCGTGGCAGTGCCGCTGACGTAGGCGGTGAGGGTGATGGGGAGGTCGCCGGCTGGGACTTCGTCATTGCGGCTGATGGTGAGGGCCTGCGGGTAGAGATCGTCGCGTTCTGGGAGGGTTGCGGGCGAAATGACAACGCCAAGGGCGGGGCTGTCGTTGTCCCAGAGGATCAAATCGGCCGCAATGGGGCGTTCGCCGACGCCGTCGGTGGGCTTGCCGTTGCAGTTGCAGGACGCGCTCATGGCGACGGTGCCGGAGAGGGTGATCTGGCGGCCGCGGGCGATGTCGTTGCCGGTGTCATCTTTCAGCATTTCTTCGAGGGTGGCGTTGTCAATGACGCCGAGGGGGAATTGGGTGAAGTCGCGGCCGGCGGGGATGACGATGGTGGTGCTGGGGAGAATCAAGGCGTTGGCTTCACTGACGCTCAGGTAGATGGTCAGGGTTTTGGTTTTGTCAATGGGATTGCCGTCCAGGGCGACGCGGCGGAGGGTGGCGATGGCGGCATTGGGGCCGGCGGCTTCGGAAATTTCCGCGGGTGAGAAACTCAGTTCGACGCCGGGGACGATGGCGGAGTAGGGGGCGTTGAAGGACACGTTGCGGTTGGCGATGACGGTGACCTGGCGCTCGGCGGGGGTGAGCCAGCCGGCGACGGGTTGGAATTCAATGGTGTAGGTGCCGGCTTCAACGTTGATGGTGGTGGCGCTGGCAAGCCAGTCGGCCGTGCTCTTGATGCGCCAGGCGCCGGCGATTTCGGAGGGGCTGAGGTAGCCGGTGAGATTGCCCTTGGTGATTAGGGTGAAACTGCGGGAGAGGACGAATGGCTGGCCGAACACGAGATCGATGTTATCGGCCGCCGGCGCGGTCCAGTCGCCATTGGTGCTGTAACCCACGCTGTACTGGCCGACGTCAAAGGTCCGGGTGTTGTTGGCCGGGGTGGTGGCCGAGAAGGTCATGGACGTACTGCCGATGCGGCAGTTCATGGTTGGGGCGCTGACGCCGTCGGGGAGGACGGCGGGGGCGGTGGTGAAGTCCAGAGTGAGGGTGGTGGTTTGGGCGAATTCGGCAGAGATGGCGAATCCCGCAATGGTGAGGGAGATGGAACGCCGGCTGCTGGTATTGCCGTCGGACCAGCGGACGAAACGGTGGTTGGCGGCGGGGCGGGCCTCGATGGTCTGACGGATACCGACCGGGAAATTCCCGCTGGTGGTGAGGGAGTTGTCGCCGTTGACGACGCCGGCCTGGCAGCCCCAGTTTTCCTGTCCGGCAGCAAGGCTGACAGTGATGTTGGCTTGGCTGGCGAATTCGGCCAGATACGTAGCGTTGCGGGTGATGGTGACGGTACGGCCGGGGTTCGGATCGTTTTCCTGGTAGCCGTTGAGCCACCAGCGGATGAACTGACTGTTGGCGTTGGGTGTCGCAGTGAAGGATATTTCGGTGCCAGAGTCAATGGTAGCGTTGTCCAGTGCGCCGGCGGTGATGCTGCCGTAATTTTCGGTGCCGGGGTAGACGCCGATGCTGACTTGGTAAGTGCGGATGAAGTTGGCGCGCAGTTGGAGGAGTTTGTCGGCGGTGCTGATGGCGACCGTGCGGGCAGGGTTGGTCGGGTCGGGGAGATTGGTGGCGGCGTCATCGGTCCAGCGGTCGAAGCGATAGCCGTCGTTGGCCTTGGCGGTGACGGTGACGTCCCGTGTTGTGTCGCTGACGCTGTAGTCGCCGGTGCCTTCGAAATAGCCGGCGTTGTAGGCATTGCCGGTGGCGACGCTGGCATTGATGCGGGCATAGCGCTCATATTGGGCGGTGAAGGTCAGGGTCGTACTGGTGTCAGAGTTGACGCTGCGGTTGGCGTTGGTGTCGCCGTCTGACCATGTGCGGAAGCGCCAGTACTGGCCATCGTTGGGCTGAGGGGTGGCGGTGATTTGGGCGGCGGTGCCGACGTCGACGTTGCGGGTGCTGAAATTGACATAGTTGGCGGGGCAGCCGTCGGGGCTGACGGTGAGGACGACCGTGTAGGTCGGGATCAGGGAGAGGACATAGCTGTTTTGCGCGGGAACGTCACTGGTGACGATGTTGCGAGAAGCGCTGCTGTTGTCGTCCTGCCAGCGCGGGCGGTAATATTCAGGGCAGATGGCCTCGAGGACGAGGGTTTCGCCGGTGTCGGCCAAGCCGCTGGCGGGCAGATCGTCGGCACTATTCGGCCGGTGGATGCGGAAGCCGGCGCCGGCGGGGCTGCCATCGGCGAGAGCGACCAGGTATTGCACGCTGCGGACGAAATCGGCGTAGTAGGTATTGTAGTATTCGGAGGAGCTGACGCTGATGTCCAGGGTTGCGCTGTCGTAGTAGTTGTACCCACCCTGTATCCAGCGTTTGAGCCGGCAGTTATCGGCCGCCTGAGCACTGAGGGTGAGCGGGGTGCCGACGGCAAGGCGCACGCCGGCTTGGATGTCCGCCAGGGGAATGACCTGACCGTTGGCGTCTCTGACGGTGTAGCTGCCGAGTTGGGCGTCAGCGACATCGGCGAAATTGACCTTGATGATGGCGGATTGTTTGAATAGCGCGTAGGGGTAGAAGCGGTAATAGCTGTTCAGCGTTGACCAGATGACACTGAAGTCCCGGGTGGGATTGGTTGATTCGCCGGGGTCGAAGACGCCGTTGTTGTTGTCGTCCCAGCAGACGAAGGCGTAATTTTCATTGTAGGGCACGGCGGTGAGGGTGACGAGGACGGCATCACCGGGCGAATCGACGTCGTAGTACTGGTTGGCGCCGGTGACGTTGCCGCCGCTGGGGTAGGCATAGACGTAGAATTGCCTGGAGAAGATGGCGGTGAAAGTCTGGTTGTGATGCGCCGTGGTCGTGGTGAAGGTTCGGCTGGCGGGGATGGGGTTGGTGGCGGGGTCGTCATCGTCATCGGCCCAGCGGTTGAAGCGCCAGCCGTAGCTGGGCGGATAGGCGTCGAGGGCGATATTGGTTCCGAGCGGGACTTTGCGGTTGCCGCCGCTGACGGAGCCGATGCCGGAGGGTTCGCTGGCAGTGTTGATCTGAATAGCTGGCGTGAAGGACGCGGTGTAGGTATTGGGGTTGGCGGGCAAGCCGGCCGGATCGGCGATGACGACGGAGCGGGTGGCATCCTTGACGCCATCCAGCCATTCTGAGAAGAAATAGTCGCTGTTGGCGGTGGTATTGATGCTGACCGTGTCGCCGATCAGGAACTGGAAGGAGCTGCCCGGGACGCCGTTGGCGGCAAAGGTGCCGGCGCCGGCGGGGTCGGCGACGAGGGTGAGTGCGGCTTTTTCGGCGACGGCGGCGAGGTCATTGACATACGCCTGGGGGCGGCTGTAGTCTAGCGTGTGGACGGCGAGGGTCCAGGCGACGCCGTAGCTGCCGGCGGGCAACTTGTAGACGACGCGGGTCAGGAGGTCCTGGCTGTTGCTGAGGGCGTCGGTGAAGACACCGAGATCCTTTCTTTCCGGGACGACGGCGATTTCGTTTTGCTGGTCATCGACAATCACGCAGGTGAACTGCGCGGTCGTCTCGCCGGCGGGGGCCTTTTCGGTGTAGGCAAAGAGACCGTCGGTAGGGAGGACGAAGGCCGCGTAGAGGGTTGAGCTGGTGCCGGGCAGCATGTTTTCGGAGGCGATGACGGCGTCAGCGACGTCGTCATAGCGGGTGTTTTTGATGTGCCATGGGGAGTCGCCGTCGGTCAGGAAGGCGATGGGGACTTTGGACGCGCCGGCGGCATCGCTGAGTTCGTCGCTGTTGACGAAGGTTCGGCGGGCGAGGGGGCTGCAAGGCAGCTGGATGCCGCCGACGTTGCGGAAAGCTCGGGCGGCGATGCGGGCGCCGGTGGTGATAGCCGCGCCGCTGTCGCTGAGACTGTCGGCCTGTGGCGCGGAGCCATCCAGGGTGTACCTGACCGTGGTGCCGGCGGGGACGGCAAAAGTGGGCACGTGAGAGGCGCTGAAGCAGTCGGCGAAGGTGTCGGGCTCGCCGCCTTCGCGGGAGATGACCGGTGCGGCAACGGCGGGGTAGGCCAGGGGGAGGAATGCGTAAGGCAGGCTATTGCCGTAGCCGTCCCAGGCGGCGTTGTCATGGGGATAGTAGATGGTCGCCCAGGCGTTGAAAGAGGGAAGGACGTTGGGCGGGTCGCCACGGAAGAGGATGTCCCCGAGCCGGTAGCAGCCACTGAAGGCGTCAGCGGCGTTGAACATGGCGGCGCCGGCAGGAATGCTGAGGCAGTTGACGGTGCCGTTGTCCGTGAATGCGAAGCGGTCAATGGCGACAACGGGGTTGCCTTCGTCATCGTTGTCGGGAATGGTCACCACAGCGTTCTGGCCGACGTAGTCCATGAGGACGGCGCTATGGTTGTCGGCGTCGGAGGCGAAAATGAAGCTGAGATCACTGCCGGGCGTCCAGACGACATGGTCTATGAAATAGGGACCGTTACCGCGGGTGGCGCTGACGTCGCGGACGGCCTGCCAGATGATGCGATGGCTGCCCTCGGCGATCTGCAGGCGTTGTTTGCGCCAGCCCTGGCTGGAGCCGTTGTGGGTGAAGGCGGCGTTGTCGTCGACAAGAACGGTGAAGAAACCGGGTGAACTGTTTTGGTTGCTCGCCCAGAAGAAACTCAGGCAGCCTGGGCCCTGGACGGTGGTCTGCAGCCATGACGGCTCAGTGCTGCCGTCGCTGCCATCGGTAAGGACGGCGCTGGAAAAGCCCCATGGGTCTGTGGTGTCCATTGGGCTCCATGGGTAGTCGACGCTGGTGGTGAAAGCCAGGCTGGCGTCGTTGACGGCGTCGGCGAGGGGGCTCATGTCCAGGAAGGACTGACGGATGACGGGCCCGCAAAGGAGCTCGCCCTGTTCACCGCGGAAGGGCGCGAGTACGACCGTGCAGTTGCCGCCGGTGAGGGATATCTGCTGGCTGGCGACGGCGGTGCTTTCGGGGCCGGGGATGTTGCCATCGGTCGTGTAGCGCAGAGTGACGCCAGTTGGGTCGCTGCTCTCAAAGCCGGCAAGGAGGACAAGCGTGCCGTAATAGAGTGCGGCATTGTCGCCGCTGACGCCGTCTTCGCGCGCGAGGGTGGGGATGACCACGGCTCCGGGCAGCGCGTTGGTGGCGTAGCCATGCAGGGTGCCATTGTTGTCAAGGGCGGCCTCCCAGGCGGCGGCGTGATCGCTGCCGTAGTTAAAGACGATGGGGCCGACCGCTTCAGCGGTGACGATGATGGCCGGTGGTGCGCCGGGGAAGAAGGCGTCGGCGGGGTTGTGCCAGTCAACGAACAGCGAGAAGGAGCTGTCGTGGATGGTGGTGACCGAGCCTGGCAGGATGAGTACGCCGGGGGTCGTATCGACATCGTCGATGATCATGCCGGCGACGGCCGTGGCGGCGAAGGCATAGGGCCCGATGGTGGTGGTGCCGTCAGGGATGGTGTAAGCACCGGGCCTTCCTTGCGGGTAGGAGATGAGGGTTGTGCCGTCAGCGGCGAAGAGCACGCCGTCGATGGCTTTGAGATGGGTATTGCCCGGCGCGACGGCGTAGGCGCGCAGTGGCGAGAGCACGCTGCTGCCGCTGGTGGTGGTGTTGGTGAATGCTTCGGGGTCGCAGCTGATGAGCGATGCCGGCAGGGTGACGTTGCTGATGAAGGCGCCCAGGAAGGCCTGGCAGCCAATGTGTTCAATGCCCTCGCGGAGATTGACCTCGCTGAGGTAACTGTAATAATCCCAGACGTGAAAGGCCTGGTCGGGGATGGTCTTGAGTGAGCCGGGGACGGTGATAGCGCTCAGTAAATGGGCGTAAGCGAAAGCGCCATCAGCAATGCCCGTGACGCCATCGGGGATGACGTAGGGACCGGCCTTGCCGGTGGGGTAGTGCACAAGGACGGTGCCATCAAGGTTGAAGATGACGCCGTCGGCGCCGGTTTTGAGCGTGGGGTTGGCCGGATCGATGATGATATTAGCCAGCAGCGGACAGTTGGCAAAGGCATTGGCGGCGATGGTGTTGATGCCAGTGCCGAGGTATAGCGTGGTGAGTTGCGGCGTGTAGTTGAACAGAGCAGCGGTGATGGTGGCGATGCCATTGCCGATGGACAGGGTCGTGAGCTTGTAGCAGTCATAGAAGAGATTATTCGGGATGCTGGTGACGCCGTTGCCGATGGTCGCCGAAACGAGATTGGCGCAGGCGCGGAACAGCTCGTTGCCAAGGGTGGTGACGTTGTCGGGAATGACGATCGTGGTGAGGGCGGGGCAGGCATCAAAGGTCCGCTGGCCGATGCTGGTGACGCCGCTGCCGATGTTGACGGTGGCGAGAGAGCCACAGTTGGCAAAAGCGCTTTCGCCCAGGCTGCGGACGTTGTCCGGGATGACAATTGCGGCTAGTGAATCGCAGTTGTAGAATGCGTAGTAGCCGATGCCAGTGACGCCGAGGCCAATATGAACGCTGGCCAGGGCCGTGCAGTTGTAGAAGGCGTTGTTGCCGATGGTGACCACGCTGTCGGGAATGGTGATGCCGGTCAGGCCGGTGGCGTAGTAGAAGGCGTAGTCGTTAATGTTGGTGAGGCCCTGACCGAGGTTGATGGTAGCCAGAAGAGGACAATTGTAGAAAGTGTAGGACTGGATGGTCGTGACTTGATCCGGGATGCTGATTGCAGCCAGGCTGGAACAACCATAGAAGGCGCCGCTGCCCAAGGTGGTCAGGGATACGGGCAGGACAATGTCGGTCAATGCGCCGCAGCTGTAGAAGGCGTAATTGCCGATGGCAGTCAGGCCGTTGCCCAGGGTGATGGCAGTCAATCTGCTGCAGTAGGCAAACGCATTTTCGCCGATGCTGACGATGCTCTCCGGCAGGTCGATCGTGGCGAGGCGTGAACAGCTGGCAAAAGCCTGGTTGCCGATGCTGGTGACGCCCGGGGGGATCTGGACATTCTGGAGGTTTTGACAGTTGTTGAAGGCGCTTGCGCTGATGGTGCCAAGTCCGGCGCCGATATGCGCGCTGAGCAGGTTGGTGCAGGCGTAGAATGCTTGACCGCCCATGGTGCTGACCGTGTCGGGAATAACGATGTCCACGAGGGCCGAGCAGGATGCGAAAGCGTTGTTGCCGATGCTGGTCAGGCCCTCATGCAGGGTGACGGTAGTCATAATTCGGCAGTTGTAGAATGCGTAGTTGCCAATGCTATTGACGTTGGCGGGGATATCCATGGCGCCGAGGTTCGTGCAGTTGTAGAACGCGTAGTCGCCAATGCTGACCAGGCTCTGGGGGAAGACCACGCCAGTGATATTGGCGCAGGCATAGAAGGCGTAACTGGCGATGTGGGTGATGCCTTCGGGAATGACGATGTCGCCTGTTCTGGCGGGGGGGAAACGGACGATGCTGCTGCCGTTTTTATCCAGGAGCAGGCCATCATCGGAATGGCAGTAATAAGGATTGTCAGCCGCGACCGTGAAGGAGCTGAGGTTGGGGCAATTTTCGAAGGCGGTATTGCTGATGGTGGTGACGGCGGCACCAAGATGGACGCTCTGGAGTTTGCCGCAGCCTGAGAAGAGGTAATCATTGAGGGTGGCCAGGCCATCGCCGATACTCACGCTGAGAAGATTATCGCAAGAGCCGAAGGCGCGATTGCCGATGCTGGTGACGCTGTCGGGGATGTTCAGTGTTGCCAAGGTATCGCAGTTTTCAAAGGCGTTGTAGCCGATGGTCGTTAACGCGGGGCTGAACTGGATGGTGTTCAGCAGAGAGCAGCCGTAGAAGGCGTAGTTGCCGATGGTGGTGACATTGTCGCCCAAGGTGATGGCGTTCAGCTTACTGCAGTAGCGGAAGCAGCCTTCGCTGATGGTTGTGAGGCCGTCGCCGATGCTAACGGTGAGCAGTGACGAGCAGGAGTAAAAGGCGTTGTTACCGAGGTTGGTGACGCTGTCGGGCAGGATGACGCCGCTGATTTTGCTGCAGGAGTAAAAGGCGTAGTTACCGATGGTGGTGAGCTGGGCGGGGAACACCAGATTGTCAAGGCTGCTGCACCAGTTGAAGGCGTAATTGCCAATGCTGACGAGGCCGTCGCCGAAGGTGATGCTGGCAAGCGCCGAGCAGCTGTTGAAGGCGTAGTCGCCGATGCTGGTCAGGCTGTTTGGGCAGACGATACCGGTCAGAGCGTTGCAGTTGCTGAAGGCATAGTTGCCGATGCTGAGGAGCTGATTGCCCAGGGTGACGGTGCTCAACGCGGAACAGGCACTGAAGGTGTAGTCGTTGATGACCTTGAGGCTGTTTGGCAACGTGATTGTCGTGAGTGCGGCGCAGTTTTGGAAGGCATTGCGGCCCAGGTTGGCAAGACCGTTGCCGATGATGACGCTGTTCAGTTTGCTGCAGTTGGCGAACGCGAATTCGCCGATGCTGGTGACGCTGTCGGGGATGACGATAGCGGTCAGCCCGCTGCAGTTTTGGAAGGCCCGATTGCCAATGCTGGTGATGGAATTTGGCAGCGTGACGGAGGTGACGCCGCTACAGCCGGAGAAGGCGCTGTTGCTGATGGCGGTGACACCATCGGGGATGACGACATCGCCGGTTTTGCCGACGGGGGTCTGAATGAGCACGCTGAAGTCGTTGCTGTAGAGACTGCCGTCGGCGCTATTGGCAAAGGTGTTGTTGCCGTCGGCGACGGTAAAGGCCAGGAGCAGCGGGCAGTTGGCGAAGGCCGTACTGTCGATGCTGGTGACGGCGCTGCCGATGGTGACGTATTTGAGGCCGCTGCAGTTCGCGAAGAGCTCCTGGGGCAATGTGGTGAGGCCGTTGCCGGTATTGGCGTTGACGAGGGCCGTACAGTAGTAAAAAGCTCGGGTACCGATGTTGGTGACGCTGTCTGGGATGGCCAGGTCGGTAAGGGCCTGGCAGTTGGCGAAGGCGGATTGGCCAATGGTTTTGAGACCGGTGCCGAAAACGATCGCGGTTAGCGCCCGGCAGTTGTAGAAGGCCTCGTTGCCGATGCTGGCCAGGCTGTTGGGGAAGGTGATGGTGTTGAGCGCGCTGCAGGAGGTGAAAGCGTTGTTGCCGATGCTGGTGAGCGCGGCGTTGCATTGCAGGTTAGCCAATTTGCTGCAGTAGGCGAAGGCATAACTGCCGATGCTGGCGAGGGCGGGGGGAAGCTGCAGGGTTGGCAGTGCGTTGCAGCCGTAGAAGGCCGAGCTGCCGATGCTGGTGATGGCGTTGCCCAGGGTGAGGTCATTGATTTCGGAGCAGTAATAGAAGGCGCAATAGGGAATAGCGGTCAGGCCGTTGCCGATGACGACCTTGTTGAGGCCGGAGCAGGAGCTGAACGCGTATTCGCCCATGCTGGTGACGCTGTCAGGAATGGTCAGGCTGGTCAGGCTCCAATCGCTGCTGAAAGCTTCGGGGCCGATGCTGGTGAGGCCATTGCCAAGTGTGAGCGTGGCCAACGCATAACAGCCGGCGAAGGTGCTGTTGCCGATGCTGGTGACGCTGTTGGGTATGAGCAGCTCAGCCAGGGAATCGCAGAAGTAAAAGGCATGGTCCCCGATCCTGAGCAGGCTGTTCGGGAGGGTGACTGCCGTCAGACCTCGGCAAGAATAGAACGCGTAATCGTCGATGCTGGTGACGCCCTCTGGGACGACCGCAGTACCGATTTTACCGGGCGGATACCTGAGTAGTTTGATCCCATCAGTAGAAAAAAGCACGCCGTCGTTCGAGTGGGCGTAGGTTTGGTTGTCAAGTGCGACCGTGAAGCTGCCGAGGCTATCGCAACCGGTGAAGGCATCGGCGGCGATGCTGGCGAGGCTGCTGCCAAGAGTGACGCTGGTCAGGAGACCACAATTGGCAAAGACACCGGGCGGTAACTCGGTGACGCCGTTGCCGATAATCGCGCTGGTCAGGCTGCTGCAATCGGCAAAGGCCTGGTAGCCGATCGCGATGACGTTATCCGGGATTGACAGTTCGGTCAGGGCGCTGCAGCCGTAGAAGGCATTGTCGCCGATGCTGGTCAGTCCCGCCCCAAAGACGATGTCTTGGATGGCTTCGCAGCCATAAAAGGCTGCGTAGCCGATGCTGCCGACGCTATCGGGAATACGTAGCGAGGTGAGAGCTGAGCATTCGTAGAACGCCTGGTTGCCGATGCTGGTGATGGCGTCGGGCAGGGTGATGGCGCTTAAGCTGCGGCAGTAAGAGAAGCAGTAGTCGGCAATGCGCGTCAACGCATTGGGCAAGGTCAGGTTTTTCATGCCAATGCATTCATAGAAAGCGTAGTTGCCGATGCTGGAGACGCTGTTGGGGATGACGACGTTATCGAGCACCTGGCAGCTGTAGAAGGCCTCATCGCCGATGGACTGCAGGTCATCCCCGAAGGTGATTGTCTTGAGTTTGCGGCAGTAATAGAAGGTCTCTGTGGCGATGGTGCTGAGGGAGTCCGGCAGGGTGACGGTGGTCAGTTCACTACAGTTGGCGAAGGCGCTGTTGCCCAGGGTGCTGACGCCCTCTGGGATGACCATGGTTCTCAAGGCGGTACAGCCGTAGAAAGCACTGGCGCCAACGCTCTGCAGTGAATTTGGCAAGGTGATGTTGACAAGAGCGGTGCAGTTACTGAAGACGGCGTCGGCAATGACTGTCAACGTGTTGGGAAGGGTGATTGTCGTCAGTTTGGTGCAGGATTGGAAAGCGCCGTAGTTCAGGCTGAGCAGGGCTGTCGGCAGGGTCATGCTGGTCAGCTGGTAGCAGTAGGCAAAGGCATAGCTACCGATGGCCGTGATTGTGTTTGGCAGAGTGATTTGCGTCAGTGTCTGGCAGTTGTTGAACATACGGTCGGGAATGCTGGTGGCGCCGGTGCCGACATGAGCCGAACGCAGGCTGCTGCAGTTTTCAAACAGGTTCGAGCCGAGAGTAGTGACGCTGTCTGGGATGGTGATGTCCTTCAAGGCTGAGCAGTAGTAGAAAGCAAAGTCGCCGATGCTGGTGACGCTGCCGGGGATGGTGATGGCGGTAAGGCCCGAGCAGCGGTCGAAGGCGTGTTGGCCGATGCTCAGGAGCCCATCGGGAAGGGTGATGCCCGTTATGGCCGTATTATTGGCAAAGGCGTAGGGACCGATAGCGGTGATGCCCTGAGGAACGACATAGATGCCGGAACGGCCCGGCGGCATGAGCATGAGCTGGCTCTGCGTGGCGTCAAGGAGGGTGCCATCGGCCGTGACGGTGAAGGAGGTGTTGCCAGCCTGGACAAGGAACTGCAGGAGGCCGGAGCAGCCGATGAAGGCGTTGGTGGCGATTGTGTTGATCTGGCTGTTGATGACGATCTCGGTTAACGAACTGCAATTTTGGAAGAGCTTGCTGCTGATGGCGGTTACGCCCGCACCGAAGTTGAAGTGAGCCAGGGCGGTGCATTCAGCAAAAGCCAGTTCGCCAATCGTGGTGACGCTGTCCGGTATCACGACGCTGTGCAACGAGCGGCATGAAGCAAAGGCAGAGTAACCGATGGAGACCAGGCTGTCGGGGAAGACAACGCTGGTTAGGGCCGTGCAGCCCTGGAATGCGTATTGGTCGATGCTCACGAGGCTGTTGCCGAGGGCGAGGTTGCGCAGCGCAGTGCAATTTTGGAAAGCGTAGAAGCCGATGCTGGTGACGCTGTCCGGGAGGACGATGCTGTGGAGCTTGCTGCAATTTCGGAAGGCGTAATTGCCGATGCTGGTTATGCCGTTAGGCAAGTCAATGGTTTCCAATGCTTTGCATTCGTAGAAGCAGCCTTCGCCAATGGCTGTGAGGTTGTTGCCCCTGAGCACGCTGCGCAGCTGCCCGTTCTTTCTGATCTTCTCCCCTCTGAGCGGTGTGAGGTCGTCGCCCATGAGCACGGTGCGCAGTTGCTGGCAGCTATAGAAGAGGTAGTTGCTCAGCTTGCTGACGCCGTTGCCGATGCGGGCTTCGGTCAACGCATTGCAGTAGGCGAAGGCGTAGTCGCCGATGCTGGTGACGCTGTTGGGAATTTGTAGACTTTGTAACGCCCGGCAGTTGGAGAAGGCCTGGTAGCCCATGCTGGTGAGCGTTGCCGGCAGGTTGAGGGTGGCGAGGGCCGTGCAGTAGTAGAATGCCGAGTCGCCGATGGTGATGACGCCTGGCATGGCCAGGCTGGTCATGCCGCTGCAGTTAGCAAATGCGCTGGCACCGATGTGGGTGGTGGCCGTGGGCAGGGTGATCGTCTTGAGCGACTGACAGTATGAAAAGGCGTTGTTGCCAATGCTGGTGATGCCAGCCGGGAAGCTAATGGCCAATAAACTCCGGCAGTCTGCGAAGACGCCGTTGCTGATTGCCGTCAGCGCATTGCTGAGGGTGACCGTTCGCAACGTTTCGCAGTCGAAAAAGGCCGATTCCCCCACGCTGGTGACACTGTTGGGAATGACCATCGTCTCCAGGTTGCTGCAGTAGGCAAAAGCATAGGCCCCGATCTGCTGCAGGCCACTGGGTAAGCTGATGTCAAGCAACCTGTCGCAGCCATAGAAGGCATAGTCATTGATACTGGTCACGCCTGCTCCCAACGTGACACTGCGCAAGCTGCTGCACTGATAAAAGGCCGCATAGCCGATGCTGGTGACGCTGTCAGGAATGACGATATCAGTCACGTTCTGGCAGTAATAGAACGCGTAGTCAGCGATGCTGGTGACAGTATCGGGTAAGACATAGCTGCCGCTGAAGCTTGGCGGGAACGCAATCAGCTGGCTCTGGTCTTTGTTGTAGAGGATACCCTGGGCGTCATGGGAAAAATGCTGACTGCCTGCCGATACTGTAAAGCCTTGGAGCAAGGGGCAGTATTCAAAAACATGTTGGCCGATGCTTGCCAGGGAGCTGCCGAAATGGATGGTTTCCAGATTGGAGCAGTTGGAGAAGGCACTATCGCCGATGCTGGTAACGGTATCGGGGATGGCCAGCGAGGTCAGTGTGGTGCAGTAGCTGAAGGCGAAGTTGCCAATGGTGGTAAGGCCGGAATGCAGCGTGAGGGCACTCATGGCATTGCAGTTTGAAAAGGCGTAGTCGCCGATGCTGGTGACGCTGCCGGGTATACCGATGCTTTCGAGCCCATAGCAGTTGTAGAAAGCGTAATTGCCAATGCTTCTGATGCTGTCAGGGATATCGACCTGCGTCAAGGAACCACAGTGTCCGAAGACGTACTGGCCGATGCTGGTCAGCGATGGTGGCAAGTTAATGGTTGCGAGCGCGATGCAGTCGTAGAAGGTGTAATTGCCCAGGCTGGCGAGCTTGTTGCCCAGGGTGACGTTGCGCAGTTGTCCGCAGGAATAGAAGGCGCGGTCGCCGATGCTGACGACGCTGTCAGGAACGGTGATGTTTCTGAGCATGTCGCAATACCGGAAGGCGCCGCTGCCGATGGCGGTCAAGCCCGAGCCGAGATGGACGTTTGTGAGGCTGTCGCAGGAATTGAACGCGTAACTGCCGAGAGTTTTGAGGCTGTCGGGAAGCGTCACGGTTACTAGTGCCAGGCAATCGTTGAAAGCGTAGTTGCCGATGTACTCGAGGGTGTTGTTGAAAACAATGCTGCCTAGTGACTCGCAGTAGGCGAAGGCATAGGCACCAAGGGTTTTGACCGAGTTTGGCAAGGTGAAGCTGCTGAGGCTGCTGCAGTCGGCGAAGCTGGAGTTGCCGATGCTGCTGATGGTTTGGGGGAGAGTCACGTTAACCAGAGCCGGGCAGTTGGAGAACAGGCCATCGTTGATCACGCTGATGCCGCTGCCGATGGTAACGTCCGCGAGGGCGCCACAGTCGCTGAAGGCGTAGTTGCCAAGCGAGGTGACCTGGTTGGGAATGACTACGGCAGCAAGATCATCGCAGTGAGCGAAAGCGCTGTTGCCGATGGTGGTAAGGGTATTTGGAAGGACGAGATTGCTAAGACTGGAACAGTAGCTAAAGGCGCTGTTGCCGATGTGTTCCAGACCCTCGTTGCCGATGCGTTTCAGGCCCTCGTTGAACTGTACCGAACTGAGCGCCCCACAATTGGCAAAGGCGTTATTGCCGATGGTCGTGATGTTCGGCGGCAAGACCAGCGTGGGCAGGGAGGGGCAATAGGCGAAGCAATCATTGCTGATTGTGGTCAAGCCGTTGCCGAAAGTCACTGAGTTAAGAGACTGACAACCGGCGAAGGCGCTTTCGCCGAGGCCGGTCAGGCTGTCCGGCAGGGCCACGCTGGTCAAGGCAGTACAGCCGTTGAAGGCATTGTTGCCAACGCTGACCAGGCCAGTCCCGAAGTTGACCTGGGCCAGGGCAGTACAGTCGGCAAAGGCGCCTTCGCCAATTTCGGTCAGGCTGCCTGGGACGCCGATGCCAGTGAGGTCGTTGCAGCCATAAAAGGCCCATGGGGCGATGCTGGTGGCGCCATCGGGTATCTGGTATTGCCCCGACAGAGCCTGGGGAGCCAGGATAAGCTGGCTCAGGTCCTTGTTGAAAAGCAGACCATCGGCGGAATGGACGTAGAACGGATTGTCAGGATCGACGGTGTAGGTACTGAGCAGGGGACAGTTGGCAAAGGCGTTGTTGCCAATAGCGGCCAGGCCTTGACCGATGAAGACGTTCTGGAGAACCGCAGCGCCAAGGAAGGCGTCTTCGCCAACGGTGGTGACACTATCGGGGATGGTGATGCTACTGAGGCTTGTGCAGTGAGCGAAGGAACCCATGCCGATGCCCTGGATGCCTTCGGCCAGCTCAACTTGAGCCAGCGCCGCACAATTGAAGAAGGCCCTGTCGCCGATGGCGGTGACGCCGCCGGGGATGCTGATTGAGTCCAGCGCCTGGCAGTTTTGGAAGGCTTTCTCAGCAATCATGGCCAGCGTATTGGGCAGGGGAAGTTGTGCAAGTTTGGTGCAATTTCTGAAGGCCAGGGGGCCAATGCTGGTGACGCCTGGGCCGAGGGTGACGGCGCTGAGGTTTTCGCAGTCGGCAAAACAGCCTTCGGGGACGCTCAGGATGCCCGAACCCAACAAGGCGCTTCCAAGAGCGGAGCAGTTGGCGAAGACAAATTTTCCCAGCGTCGCGACCTGGTCGGGGACGGTGATTGTGGTCAGGGCATCGCAGCCGAGAAAGGCCCAATCGCCGATGCTGGTGAGGCTGTTGGGGAAAGTGACGCCGTTGAGCCGCGGGCAGTTCTCGAACGCGCTGTTGCCGATGCTGGTGAGGTTATTGCCGAAGATGACGGTGACGAGGTTGGAGCAGGAACTGAAAGCGTCGTCGCCAATGCTGGTGACAGAATCGGGCATATTTACTGCGCTGAGGTTATCGCAGGCGTAGAAGGCGTAATCGGCAACGGTCGTCGTCGTGGCAGGCAGGTCGATGCTGCCACCCTTCTTGGGCGGGCACTGGATGATGGTCGTGGCTGCCTTATTGGTGAGCATGCCGTCACTGTTATGGGCGTAGGTGTTGTTGGCGCCGGCGACTGTGAAGGCCGCGAGGTTGGTGCAACGGCCGAAGGCCAGGACGCCGATGGCATTGACGTTGGCGGGGATGGCTGCCGAAGGTAGGGCGCCGCAGCCGAAGAAGGCTCGTTCGCCAATGCTGGTGAGAGTGTCGGGCAGGGCGATGTTACCGAGGGCCGAACAGCCTTCGCAGGCACTCTGGCCGATGCTGAGCAGGCCGTTGGGCAGCTCGATGCCTTGGAGGTTCGTGCAGTAGAACAAGGCATTGTCGCCGATGCTGGTGACGCCATCGGGAATGCCTAGCGAGGTCAGCTTTTGGCAGGACTCAAAGAGGCTCGGGCTGATCGCGGTGAGGGAGCTGGGCAGGAGGATGCTAGCAAGATTTTGGCAGAACGAGAAGGCGCCGTCGCCGATGCTGGTTACGCCATCCGGGATGGCGATGGTAGTCAGGCCGCCGCAGTTGGCAAAGGCTTCCTGGCCAATGCTGATGACAGCGGAGGGTAGGGTGATATTCGTGAGAAGCCCGCAGTTGTTGAAGGCATCGTCGCCGATGCTGGTCACGGCATGGGGTATGTTCAGCGAGCGCAGCTGGGTGCAGTTCGCGAAAAGTGCCTCGCTGATTTGGATGATGTTTTGGCTGAGGGTTACGCTGTCAAGACTTTCGCAGTCTGCGCAGGCGTAGGGGCCGATGCTGGTGACTGAATCGGGAAACACAAGCTCAGTCAACAATCTGCAGGACGCGAAGGCATTCCGGCCAATGGCACTCACCGTCGCGGGGATAACCATGGCCGCAAGTGAGGAGCAGTACATGAAGGCGTTGTCGCCGATCGTTTGCAGCGCTCCGGGCAGTGCGATGTCTGTCAAGCCGCCACAGCTGAAAAAGCAGTATTCGCCGATGCTGGTGATGCCGGCTGGGATTGTCATGGCCGTCAGATTATCGCAGTTGTAGAAGGCATAGGTTCCGAGCTGGCTGAGTCCGGCGGGCAATTTAATTTCGGGAAGGGAGTAACAGTTGTCAAAGGCATGATCGCCAATGGCGGTGACGCCTTGGGGCAACAGCAGGGCATTGAGTTGGTTGCAGCCGTTGAACGCGGCCTGGCCAATGCTGGTCGTGGCGGCTGGCAGGACAACCGTCGGCAGCATGTAACAGCCGAAGAACATGAAGTCTGAGATGGCGGTGAGCTGTTGTCCCAGGACGATGTTGGTCAGGCTGGTACATTCGGCAAACGCGCCGCTGCCGATATCCGTGACGCTGTTGGGGACGACCAGTGTCCCCAGGGAATGGCATCCCCAGAACGCGCGATCACCGATGCTTTGCAGAGTGTCTGGCAATTGCAGTGCCTCAAAGGGCATATTGACAAAGGCAGCCGGGGCGATCTGGGTCACGCCCTCTGGTATGACCAGTTGCGGTACGTCCCGGGTGCCGTCGCGGCGATTATCGGGCGTGTCTTGCGGCCATGGCCCGGGCGCGTAGGCAAAAAGGGTTAGCCCGCCGGAGCCAAGCAGATAGCCGTTGCTGTCTAGTGTGAAATTGGGATTGGTGACGTCGATGACAATGGGGTTGCCGTAGGTGGGATTGCCGCGGAGAGTGCCCAGCGAGGCCGGCAGCTGCAGCGGGCAGTTGAAGGCTATTGCGCCGATGGTGTGGACGCCCTCAGGGATGGTCACCGGGTCGAGGTCGCAGTTGGCAAAGGCTCCGTTGCCAATACTGCCCAGGCTACTGGGGAAATTGATTCCGGTGAAGCTGGGTGCATAGCCCGAACTGCGGGTGTCGGTGAACATGAGGTTGTAGTCGAAGGCAGCGTGACCGATACTGGTGATGCCTGCGGGGATGCTGAGAATGCCGTCCTGAATGTGGTTAAGCATGTCATTGCAGGGCCAGAAGACCAGTTCATTGCCGTTGGCCAGGAGTATGCCAGTGGCGGCGTCGATCGAAAAGACGGGGTTGCCGCTGGCAATGTCTATCGTGGCCAGATTCTGCTCGAAATTCATCCCGACGAAGGGGTTGCCGACAAAGGTCGTCAGGGACGCCGGCAGGTGCACGGCTTCCAGCTCGGTGTTGTTGAAGGCGCCATCATGGATTTCTTTGACGCCTTCAGGGACATAGATGTCTCGTGCTGGCGACTGGCTGAAAGCGTCGCGCGCGTTGTACATCAAGGCATTCATGGTGAGCAAGCCATCACCTGGGCCGATGGCGAGAACCGTTTTGCCGCCGATGGTTTGGGGGATGACGACGGTTTCGTTGTCGCCGACGTAGTCGATGATCATGACGCCGACCGCATCGCCGATGCGGTAGTCTTTGACGACGAAGTCCGTATCGGGATTGGCGTCCAACGCGTAGAGAGGTGGCCAGGCCATAGCTATGACAGCGGCCATGGCCAGCAGTATTCGCGAACGTCGGTGGTATGGCGTTTTAATGACGGCTGTCGGGCACGTGGCGATGGCTGTCATGTTTTTTCCATCTGAGAAGTCTGTTCGGGTGTTCATGGCGAGATCCTTTCTTCTCAATCGTTTCTGCCGATGATGCGAGCGTGTTGCTTTTATAAACCGTGTGCTGTCATTCTTGCCGCCATTGCCAAGATCATCATGTGGGCGTTGAACGCCAGTGTCATCGCACTGCTTGGCGTTAGGCTGGTTTGGGGCAAACTGTGCGTAAAGACACCATGGGGTGGGGCACTGGGAGGCCCAGAGGTATGCCACCGGGTGTGTTGTCGCTGAATCCTCAGCTGTTCAGGCCGATGTTTGACTGCGCGATAGGTCGTGAAATGCGCAAGTTAATGGTGCGAAAAGCGCTCGTTTAGGGTGAGATACTTGGTGGCTGCGAGAAGATATGTATCCGCTGCAGCCGGAAGGGGACAGATACAGAACCCTACCAAGGGTGTCGTTGGGAAGGAGTGCAGACCGAAGGGGGGTGTGGCGACAATATCCCGTTGTCACCGCTGCGTCGTGGCCCTCTGTTTCCATGATCGGCACTCCCGTACTCTCGTGTACAAAAGATGGGGCGTGAAGCGATATTCATGGCACGCCGCAGCGCTGTCGCTGATTGCCTTGCCGGGCAGCTGTATTAGCACACCGCCACCTCGATGTCTATTCATCTGGTTTCACTATAAGTGAAAGCGGTGTGTTTGCCGTGGCTGTCATTTTTTTTCAAGCTTAATATAGTTTAATAGCATACTCGTTACTTTCAACGGAAGTTTGAGGGGTTTTCAACACAATCGTGCCTAATTTTCTTTTTTTTGCTCGAAATGTAGTCTAGATACTTGACAAAAATTTGTGTTATATTATTTTCTATCTGTACTTAAGTATTGTAGGCTAGTTAAAATGGGGCAGACTATGAAATACCGGGTTCAGCAATTCAAGAAGACGCAGCACGGGAAAATCTACCATTATTCTTGGATCGGGTACAGCTACCGGACAGCGAAGGGCACGCCTACCTTCAAGCGTGTGGCCAGTTTGGCTGGGCTTCCTCCCGAAGCGGTCAAGGCCATCAGCAACTCTCTTTCGTCAAATGGCGAATCCAGTGACACCAATCTCAAGGTCGAGTTTTTGTCGGCCATTCCGCTTGGCGCGGAGGCCGTGGCGCATCACTTTGCTGATGAACTAGGCATCCTTGACGCGCTGGCTTGCCTGCCCGAACGGGATCGAAAAGTGGTTCTCGCCTTGATCCTTGATCGAGTCGTGGAGGCCTTTCCGCATTCCCGGAAGTCGCTGTTTGAAAACCTGCCAGGCAGCGGTCTGTCCCGGGTATGCGGTTTGGACGACGAGGATATCAAGCTGGAGCAGATGTATTATGCTCTGGATCATTTGTTTCCCTGCCAGGATACCATCGAACACTATCTGTTCAAACGGAATCATCCGAACCAATCGCGCATGTTCCTGTACGACATCACCAGCAGTTATTTTGAGGGCAATGCGTGCCCGCTGGAGGCTTTCGGCTACAATCGTGATCACAAGCAAGGCAAGAAGCAAATCGTCATCGGCATGCTCACCGACCAGGCTGGCTGTCCCGTAAGTGTGGAGGTCTTCGAAGGAAACACCAGCGACCAAAGCACCGTCATGGACAGAATTGACTCGATGAGGAAAAAGTTCGGGATCGAGGAAATGGTCTTCATTGGAGATCGGGGCATGCTGACGCGGGCGAGACGCAACGACCTGACTGCCAGGGAATATGAGAAAATCAAGTACATCACGGCCTTGAGTCGCGACGAGTTCACCCGCTTTGTCGAGGATGACGATCACCCGTTGCAGCTGTCTTTGTTTGACCGCACCAGGCTGGTGCAAGTGTCGCATGACGGAATCAACTATGTGCTATCCTACAACCCCGAGTTGGAGGAACGCAACTGCGCCGACCGCGATAGAATGCTCGAAAAAACGGAGGCCGTCCTCAAAGGTATTGAAGCCAGTGTGCAAAAAGGGCGTCTGCGTCAGGAAAAACTCATCGCCAAAAGGTTGTTCTCCAAGTTCGACAAATGGAAATGCGCGCGCTTCTTCGATGTCGACTATGGCGAAGGACGTTTCAGCTATCGCCGCAAGGACGAACTCATTGAGTCCTACCGCGCCATGGACGGCTTCTATGTGTTTACCACCGATATCCTGGACATAAGCGCCGAGCAGACACGGGATGAATACCGTGGACTTCAGCAAGTGGAACAGACCTTTCGAACCATGAAGACGACGGATATCTTCATGCGCCCCATTCGTCTGTGGAATCCGGAGCGGGTCAAGGCGCACATTTTTGTCTGCATGCTGGCATACATGATCATCTGGAAGGCCCGCCACAAACTGGCGGAATTCACGGAGCCGCAAGGAGACCTGCGTGTTTCATTGCAAACGGCCTGGAGCAAGCTGGGCGAGCTGCAAATAGGGAAAATCAAGTTGGGAGACGAAGTCCATGAGCAGTTGAGCCAGCCGGAGGCTCAATGCCGGCAGCTACTCAAGCTGGCCGGATTGAGCGCATCCGCCATCAGCAAAAGTTTCCTACGTGGGTAGAGCGAAATTTCGCTGAAATTTCCCCGACCCACGCAGGAAATCACGGCGAGGCCCTCAAACTTCCGTTTCAAGTAGCGGGGACATGTTTTTGTGTTTTGCTACAGGCGTTTTTCTTTGAATAATATTGAAATAAAATATTATTAAAATTGAATCTTATTGAAAGGGGATTAAGAGTACGCGGAGTCTCTCAGCATTGAGTTTGTGCTAGGGACGGACGGACAAGGGGTGCTGTCCTTCCAAGCAAGAAAGCCAAGGCATCCGTCGCTGCGGCGACGGATGCTTTGGTGGTGGGTTATGATGGAGTGCAGCCAGGGTAGGCTTGGGTGTGGCTATTCTTCAGGGGCGAGGAACAGCCAGTAGGCGCGGCCAGGGAGGAGAGTCTGTGCACGGACATATTTGCCGTTTTGCCATTCCCAGGCGGTGATGGCTTCGGGGACCGGTATTTCGTGTCGTGGTCCGGTGAAGGTCCACTCGCCGGGGGCGAGCGTCGGGATTGCCGGTTCTTGGTTGTCGCAGAAGATGCCTCGCAGTTGTGGCGCGGTGGCCGGATCAGCGCAGAAGATCCAGAGGGCGCTGCATATTTGTGGCACGCCATTGGTGATGACTGTGGCGCCGTTGACGACCTTGAAGCGGGGCATCGCCGTGAGGCCGTTCTGGGTGCTTGGGGTGATCTCGTCGAAGGGTAGGAAGACGGCGTTCCAGCCGGGCTGCCAGGCGTAGGCGGGGTTGTCGTAGGCGAAGGACCAGGTTTCGGGGTGATCGCCGGCGTCGGGGAGACCGGAGAGGGCCTTGTGGAGGCCGTCGCGGGTGATGGTGAGGTTGAAGTCGCCATCGTCGTCGACCAGTTCAAGAAGATTGCTGAGGGTGTAGGTTTTGGCGTCGACGCGAGTCAAGGCCAGTTGCGGGCAAGGCGTGCCGGCGAAGGTCAGGGCGATATTGGCGAGGGTGAACTCGCCATCGACGATGTCGTCACTAAAGGTTATGGTGAGGCTGTCGTCGTCGCCGGGCTTGACCGGCAGGTCGCTGATGGCGACGGCCAGTGGCGTGGCGTCGATCTGCAGGGGCAGAGTGACTGCGGCGGACTGATTGCCGGCCGGGTCAGCGATGCTGAGCACGAGCGTGTAGGTGCCGCCGTCGCGCAGGTCGACGGGTATGAGTGCCTGGAGTGGCTCTTCGGCCGGTCGGTCGGCTGCAAAGAGGTCAGTCATGGTTTCGGAGCCTTCCAGGCGATAAGACAGATTGATATGCACGGGGCGCTCGGGCAGCAGGAAGGCCAGCGCGAGCTCCTCGTTGTCCGCCAGCCAGGTGATGCCGTCGGTGGCGGATTGCCCGTGGTCGGGGGCCAGAACGAGGTTGGTGGGAACAGCCGGCGCGGTGTTGTCGATGACGACCGTCTGGTTGAGGACGGTCTGGTTGCCGGCGACGTCCGTGGTGGTGATGGCCAGGGCGTGCGTGCCTTCGGCCAGGTTGAAGGCCAGGGCGAAGGCTTGGTCGTCCCCCTCGCAGGTCTTGGTGGCCAAGACGGTTTCGCCCTCGCTGACGGTGACGGACAGCAGTTTTTCGGGCAGGGTGCCGCTAAGGGTGAGCTGGGCGTCAGCCGCGAGCTGGGTGATGAAATCGCCGGCGGTGCCGCTGTCCGGCGCGATGGTCAGATTGGCGGCGGGAGCGGGGGCCGTGTTGTCGATGACCACCGTTTGTTCGAGGACCGTGCTGTTGCCGGCCTGATCGGTGGTAGTGATCGTGAGGACGTGCGTGCCCTCGGCGAGCTGGAAGCCGATGCCAAAGGCCTGTTCGTCGCCCTGGCAGAGTTTTTCACCCAGGATGGTCTGGTCCTCGCTGACGGTCACCTTGAGGAGTTTTTCGGGGAGATTGCCGCCGATGGTGATAGGCTCAGCCGTCTGGAGGTAGGTGACGAAGTCGCCTGGCGTGCCACGGTCAGGGGCGATATTCAGGCCCGTGATGGCGGCCGGCGCGCTGTTGTCGACAACGACAGTCTGGTTGATGACGGTTTGGTTGCCGGCCAGGTCGGTGGTGGTGATGACGAGAGCGTGCGTGCCTTCGGCAAGCGGGAAGGCCAGGGCGAAGGCCTGGTCGTCGCCGGCGCAGACTTTCGTGCCCAGGACGGCGGCGCCTTCGCTGACGGTGACGGTCAGCAGTTTTTCGGGCAGCGTGCCGCTGAGGGTAAGTTGAGCTTCGGCAGCGAGTTGGGTGACGAAGTCGCCGGCGGTGCCGGTGTCGGGCGCGATGGCCAGATCGGTGGTGGTGGCTGGCGCGGTGTTGTCGATGACCACCGTCTGGTTGAGGACCGTGCTGTTGCCGGCGAGATCCGTGGTGGTGATGGTGAGATCATGGCTGCCTTCGGCAAGGAGGAATGCCAGGGCGAAGGCTTGATCATCGCCGGTGCAGGTCTTGGTGCCCAGGACGGTTTGTCCTTCGTTGATGGTGACGCTGAGCAGCTTCTCAGGCAGGGTGCCGTTGAGGGTGAGCTGGGCAGCGGCGGCGAGCTGGGTAAGGAAGTCGCCGGCGATGCCGGTGTCGGGTGTGATGGCTAGGTTGGTCGTGGCGTCTGGAGCGGTGTTGTCAATGACCACCGTTTGGTTAAGGACCGTGCTGTTGCCGGCCTGATCGGTGGTGGTGATAACGAGGTCATGACTGCCTTCGGCCAATGCTATGACGAGGGCGAAGGACTGGTCGTCGCCCTCGCAGGTCTTGGTAGCCAGGATGGTCTCGCCTTCGCTGATGGTGACGGTCAGCAGCGTCTCGGGGAGGGTTCCGTATAGTGTTTGGATGGCGCCGTCGGGCAGGTAGGTGATGAAATCTTCAGCGGAAAGACCGAGGTCTGGCGTGAAGTCCAGGCCGGTAATGGCTGCTGGCGCCGTGTTGTCAATGACCACCGTCTGGTTCAGGGCCGTGCTGTTGCCAGCGACGTCGGTCGTGATGATGGTGAGTGCGTGCGTGCCTTCGGCAAGCGCGAAGGCCAGGGCGAAGGCCTGGTCGTCGCCTGCGCAGGTCTTGGTGGCCAAAACAGTCTCGCCTTTGGCGACGGTGACGATCAGTAGTGTTTCGGGCAGCGTGCCACTGAGAGTGAGCTGGGCGTCGGCCGCCAGCTGGGTGATGAAGTCGCCGGCGGCGCCGGTGTCGGGCGCGATGGCCAAGCCGGTAGTGGCTGCCGGCGCGGTGTTGTCGACTACGACAAAGACCAGCGCGGTGTCACGGCTGTTGTCAGCGGCGTCGGTGAGTCGGACGATAAAGGTGTAGGTTCCGTCTGGCAGGTATGGCAGCGCGGCGCTGAAGGCCGTGTCGTCGTCCTGGCTGTACTGGTGAGTGCCGAGTGAGAGGTATCCCTCGTCGGTTTCACGGAACCACTCGGCTTTGAGGCCCTTCTCGGGTAGAGTGCCGGTGAGGGCGAGCACGGGTTCTTCGCCCTCGCGGGTTTCGGACCGGAAGAACATGCCGAGTGGCGGTGCATTCTGGCTGGTGATGAGATCGCTATCGGAGCGGCCGGTATCGGGGGCGATGGCCAGGTCGGTCATGAGGGCCGGCGCGCTGTTGTCGATGACCACCGTCTGGTTGAGATCCATGCTGTTGCCGGCCAGGTCGGTGGTGGTAATGACAAGGTCGTGGCTGCCTTCGGCAAGGGGGAAGGCCAAGGCGAAGACCTGGTCGTCGCCGGTGCAGACTTTTGTCGCCAGGATGGTAGCACCTTCACGGACGGTGACGGTCAGGAGCTTCTCGGGCAGCGCGCCAATTAGACCGATGTCGGTTCCGACTGCCAGCTGGGTGATGAAATCGCCGGCGCCGCCGCTGTCCGGGGTGATGGCCAGATCGGTGGCGGCAACTGGCGCCGTGTTGTCAATGACCACCGTCTGGTTGAGGACCGTGCTGTTGCCGGCGCGGTCCGTGGTGGTGATAGTGAGGTCGTGCGTGCCTTCGGCGAGGTTGAAGGCCAAAGCGAAGGCCTGGTCGTCACCGACGCAAGTCTTGGTACCCAGGATGGTCGCGCCTTCGGCGACGGTGACAGTCAGGAGCTTCTCTGGCAGCGTGCCGCTGAGAGTCAATTGGGCATCGGTCGCAAGTTGGCTGATGAAGTTGCCGGCGACGCCGGTGTCGGGCGTGATGGCCAAGGCGCTGATGGCGGCCGGGGCGGTATTGTCAACGATCACCGTCTGGTTGAGGATCGTGCTGTTGCCGGCCTGATCCGTGGTAGTGATCGTGAGGACGTGCGTACCTTCGGCCAGTGGGAAGGCCAAGGAGAAGGCCTGGTCATCGCCGGTGCAGACTTTCGTGCCCAGGACGGTTTCGCCTTCGCTGATGGTGACGGTCAGCAGTTTTTCGGGCAATGTACCACTGATGGTGAGCTGAGCGTCTGCCGCCAGCTGGGTGATGAAATCGCCGGCGGCGCCGGTAGTGGGGACAATGGCTAGATTAGTGACGGCTGCTGGCGCCGTGTTGTCAATGACGACCGTTTGGTTGAGGGCCGTGCGGTTGCCGGCGACGTCGGTGGTGGTGATGGTGAGGGCGTGCGTGCCTTCGGCAAGGAGGAGTGCCAGGGCGAATACCTGGTCGTCGCCTGCGCAGGTCTTGGTGCCCAGGACGGTGTCGCCCTCGCTGATAGTGACTGTCAGTAGCTTCTCGGGCAGGGTGCCGCTGAGGGTGAGTTGGGCATCGGCGGCGAGTTGGGTGATGAAATCGCCGGCGGTGCCGGTGTTGGGCGCGATAGCCAGGCCGGTTGTGGCGGCGGGGAAGGAATTGTCGATGATGACCGTCTGTTCAATGATGGTGCTGTTGCCGGCCTGATCGGTGGTGATGATAGTGAGAATGTGCGTTCCGGCTTCAAGTGGGATTGCCAGGGCGAAGCTTTGCTGGTCGCCTTCACAAGTCGTTTCGGCGAGATTGACGCCGCCTTTTTCGATGATCACATTGAGGAGTTTTTCCGGGAGGGTGCCGCTGAGGGTGAGATTTTCGCCGGTGGGTAGCTTGGTAATGAAGTCCCCGGTGGTACCTGAGTCGGGGCTGATGGCGATGGCGCCAGGGGATGCCGGCGATGTGTTATCAACGACAATCTGGTAATTGCTGCTGTTGCTGTTTCCGGCGAGGTCGTGAATCGTGATTGTGACTTCGTGATTCCCTGCAGTGAGTTCAGCCAGGTGTGAATGATAAGGCACAGCAGTGACCAGCACTGAATCAGAGGCGACGCCGTTGACGTCAACACCAATGACAAAGGGCACCTCACTGCTGCGGGAAATGAGTTCAAAGGCTGCACCTCGGGAAATGAGGTCTGCAGCCGAGCGGCCGGTATCAGGCTTCATCGAGAACGATTCAATGGCCGGTGCGCCGTTGTCGACGACCAAGGGGAACAGCTCGGTACTGCTGTTGCCGGCGGCGTCACTAAAGACACAGGTGACTATGTAGCGGCCTTCGCCGATGCCGGTGGCGCTGAAGCTAAAGGACGGATCGTCCTGGGCAGCGAAGACCTTGGCGCCAGCCAGATCGGTGGCGGCGCGGCTGTCACTGGTGGCGCAGCCAACGAGCACGGAGCCGGGCGTTTCGGGCACTTTGCCGCTGAAGGTAAGCGACGCATCGGCAGCCAAGGTGGTAATCCGGTCATTGTCGCTATGGCCGGTGTCTGGTTCGATGACGCCCTCGGTGACCGGTGGCGGTGCGGTGTTGTCGATGATGAGGGAAAGGCTTTGCTCGCGGGTGTTGCCGGCCTCGTCCTGCAACGCTAGGATGAGCGTATAGGCGCCTTCCGGGAGACTAAAGCTGATGCTGAAGGCGCGGTTGCCTTCTTCTGGTACGAAGGTTTTGTCACTGAGGGTGTTGCGGTCATTGCCGCCAGCGGGCAGTGCGAAGAGCTGGTAGCTGCAGGGCAGTTCCGGCAGGGTGCCGGCGAGTGTGAGATCGTCTTCGGCGGCTAGCTGGGTGATGCGGTCAGTGTTTGAGAAGCCGGTATCCGGGGTGACGCTAAGGTCGGCGATTTCGGCCGGCGGGGTGATATCATTGCCCCAAGCGACGGAGCGGGTGCCGCTGCCAGCGTTGCCGACGATGTCTTTGACGATGGCGGCATCAAAGCGCAAGGAGTAGAAATCCACTTCGGCCGGCAGTTGGTCCAGGCCGTAGATATAGAAAACGCCGGCTTCCGAGTCATCCTCGACGATACTGACATTTGCTGGGAGGGCGATGATCTGGCCGTTCTTTTTCAAGGTGCAGGCTGCCAAGGTGACGGTGTCAGGGTCAATGTTGCCCATGAAGGTCAACTTGACATCGAATTCGCCCTCCATGCCAGCTTCGGGAACAATGCGTTCCATGGCGTAGAAGATTGGGGTTGGGTTGGTGCCGGCGCTGATGAAGTCGTGCTGACGGGCCCACATGAGTTGCTTGCCGGTGCTGCCGTAGAAGCCTTCCGGGTCGGCGATGCCGGCGCATTGGACCGTGAAGACGTAGAAGCCGTCCTGGTTGGTGAAGGTTCCGAGGCCTGAGATGACGTGACTGAGCTTGAATTCGTCATTGGGGTCGGGTGCGATGCTGATGGCGGCCGCCAGGTCGGCGGGGGGGATGATGACGCCTTGTCTGCGCAGGGTGAAATCGCTGGCAGTGAAGGTGGCCGGATCAATTTCGGTATTGAAGATGACGGTGACGCTGTCAATATCGCCAGTGAGGACATAATCGTCGACATTCTCGAAGTTTGAGCTCACTGCGGTGAAGCGGTTGACCTTGACGGCGGCTTCGGGGCGCCGGGCGACGGTGATGGTGTAGTTGTAGATGCCGGCGGCGAGATAATCGACGAGGTGAAGTTTGTTTTCATTGATGGGGTCATTGCCGTCGGGGAGCGTCCGGTCGGTCTGCCAGCAATTTTGGGTTGGCAGAGCAATGATGGCGCGTGTCGCGGTGTCATTGCGGCTGATGCCGGTGATTTCAAAGCGCCGTTCGCCAGGCAGGCAGCCGACGTTGCCGGGGTCGTCGAGTTTGAAATAATGCCAGCCGGGCAGCAGGGTTTCAATCTGGATGGTGTAGCTCACTGGCGTTGTATCCAAATGCAGCTGCGGGGGGCTGAGGAGGTTGTAATTGACGCTCATGACTTCGGTAGTGAGGGCGTCGTCACTAAACCAGATGGTATCGGGCGTGTCCTCGGCATCTTCGAGGTCATTGACCAGAAAGATGGTCGCATCGCGGGTGAGGTGTCTGCCGCTGCGGATTAGTTCATGGATATCGACGGACTCGATGAGGCTGAGTTCGGGGTTGCCGTGGCTGTTGAGGTGGGTGAAACGGGCTTCCATGCCGATGAAGTGTCCCAACAGCGAACAGGTCAGCCACCACTGTGCCAGACCGGTGGTCTTGGGCTGGATATTGCCGAGATTGACTTGGCCTAGTGGCGCGTAGTTTGGGGTGCCGTTGAGCATGGACTCCGTGGTTTCGTAGTCCCAGAGGGCGAAATCGACGAGCAGTCCTTTTTCGTTGTCGATGATTTGTGGCTGTCCGGAGTCGATGCGGACGTTCTTGGCCTCGCCAAAGCCGTCGTTGTAGATCAAGACGGAGAGTTCGGCGGGGTATGATGGTTCGATGATGGCCTTGGTAAGCGGGTCGTCGCCGAAGATATCTCGTTGCAGGAAGTAGTGAATTTGGAGGTTTGGGCTTGGGTTGACGGTGAGAGTACAGGGGGTGAGTTCGATGACGGCGGTGGCGTCGGAGAAGGGATTGATGTAGGTGAGAGTACCGCCGAAATTGTAGGCGATGGGGGTTTCGGGCGCGGCGCCGCGCTCGGGGATGAAGCGGACAATGGCTTTGCCGGTAGCCTTGGCGGCGATAGTGCCGGTGCCATTGATGGCGCTGATGCCGTCGAATTGGTCTTCGAGAGGGACGACTTCGAAGAGGTCTGTGCAGTCGTTGCCATCCAGGTCAGTGACTTTGACCTTTAGGCCGAGGGCGGTGATGGCTTTGGTTTCGTGGCCGTTGGTCATGGTCAGCGTGCCGTCAAAGGCTTCGCGGGTCATGGTGATTTTTTGCTTGATTTCCAGGGTGACCTTGGCGCAGACCGATGGCGAGGACGATGACTGCTCTTGGGCGATCTTATACTGCGCTTCAATAAGGGCGCGGACGTTGTCATAACCGAGGTCGTGTGCCTCTTCTTCGCAGTCAACCATGACGTTGCGGTATTCGCTCAGTTTGCTGAGGTCAATGATGTCGTCGCCATTGTTGTCGGTGCTGCCGGGCAGTGGCTGGTTTTCGCCGCCGGGGAGGCTCTGCCAATAGGCGATGGTGCGGTTCCAGCGGGCGACGAAGGTTGCGAGGTCGTCCGTGCTGAGGTTTTGGGGCAGAACGGCGATGAGTTCCGGCGAGTCTTCCGGGACGACGGACGTGCTGCCGTCGTCGTTCGGTTGGGAGAGATTTTGGAAGGCGTCGTTGAATGCCTTGAGCTGGACGGCTTCGCAGTCGAGCCAGGCTTCGCTGCCGTAGTACTCGACGGTGATTGCCGCGTGCGCGGCTCCCTGCTTGTAGGCGACGAAGGCTTTGTTCTGGGCATCCTGCATCCAGCTGGGGTTGTCGCTGCGGGTGTTGCTGCGGGTGCCGCCGTTTTCGGAGAAGCCGCTGTCGCTGGGCCATGGCACGGGCAGAGGTGGTTTACCATTAAGGCCGTCGCAGGCGCTCATAAAGCCCTTGATGCATGTGAGGACGCCGGCGACTGGGGCGGCGACGCCTTCGGCGACGCAGCCGACGGTGGTCAAGGAGGTATCAGCGGTGATATTGGCCCATCCTTCGAGCCCCTGGTCGTAGTTACCCACGATACTGCCAATGGTGTCGATAATACCCCAGATACAGCCGATGGGCAGGAAGCCCATAGCGCATTTGAAGGCCGAGGTGAAGATGCCATTTTGACAGGGAATACAGCTGATGGGTATGGACGGCAGGGATGGGAAGGTGGGCGTACTGACATTGGCGGTGGAGTTGTATGGCGTGCCGGGCGAGAGAAGGAAGTCGAGAAGGCCGCTGCCGCTGCCGCCGCCACTGCTTGAGGGCAGTAGGCTCAGGTTGTCGCCCCCGCCGTTACTGGAGTAGCTACAATCTCTGAGGGTGATTTGCTTGGAGAATTTATGCCATCTGAAGTCCGTGCCGCATTCGTAGTAGTACACGGTGGCGACGTAGGTGCGGCAGGGATCGGCGGTGCGGGTGCCGGCTTCCTGTCGGCGGACAATGACAGGTGCGACGGCGGCTTGTTGTGGGAAGAGGGTGAAGCCGTCGTCAGGCTGCATGCATTCGAAGGTGAAGCTGCCGGCGTCTTCGAAGTCAAGACGGACATTATTGGCGTTGATGAGGCCCTCGTTGGTGACGACGGCGTTGATCAGTCGGGTGCTGCCTGGGAGCATATCGCGGAAGTCGGTGGGCAGTTCGGTTTTGACAACGGGCATGGGCACGTTGGTTTCGTAGACGACCGTAAGGACGACCTCGTACTCATCTTCGATTTCCGTAGCCACGACGTCCCAGTTGTAGGTGATGGCCTGATAGCTGAGGAAGACCTCGAGGGCGGCTTCGAAGCCGGGGGCGATATCGACCAGCTTGACGCCGCTGTCGTGTTTGTCGGCGCTGATGAGGACTTGCGCCTTGCCGACGGGGAGGTCGGTGATCAGGCAGACGCCGCTGTCGCCCGTACTGCCGGTGGCGAGAATGGCGCCGGTATAGGGGTTTTTCACCGTGACGTTGGCGTTTTTGACTTTGGGTTCATTGGCTTCGTAGTAGGTGTATTCGTCGACGACGGTGACGGCCAATGAGCCGCGGTCGTCGGAAACGGCGGTAGCACGGAAGGGCAGGCGGACGCCGTTGGTGGCGTTTTCGGCGTTGACGGCGATGGCGCCGCTAAGCGGCATGCCCAATGGCGTTGTGTCGTCGCCGCAGAGTTGAATGATGAAGGGCACGCTTTCGCCAGGGGCGATGTTGGGAATGCTGTTGCCGGCGGGGAGGCTGAGCCAGCTGAGGGTTGGCGTGCTAATGGACACGGGGCCGCTGTCGGCGGCGCCGGTGTTTTTGATGGTGACTTCGATGTCGCGGCTGACGCCGACCTGCATGGTGGTGTTGATGCTGGTAGGTTCAAGTGCGAGAGTGGCATATTGGGGAATGGCGAAGAAGTAGACGGGGACGTCGAGACGCGCGCCTTCGGCGCTGGTGAAGAAGAGCTGGAAGCGTTCGTAGTCACGCCCCGCGCTGGGCTCGGTGGCGGTGACTGTGTAGTCCATGGTGATGGAGTCGCCACCGGCCAGGGAGTCGGGAATATCGGGAAAGTCAAGCACAACCCGATCGCTGACGTTACTGACGCCGAAGTCCAGGCCGGTGAGAGTGGTTTGGCATGGGTTGATGAGCTTGAAGCTGTATTGTTTTGGGGTATTGACGGTGACGTCCCAGCGCACGTAGGGCGGGCCGTCACCGCGGGCGAAGGCCAGCACGTCGAATTCCTGTTGGACGGCGCTGCTGTTGATGTTCGGGTAGCAGGCGCCAGCAGTGACGTGGCCGCGTTCGGCCACATTGGGCGTGAAGAGGACGCTGAAGCTGCCGTCGGCGCCGCTGGTGGTTTTGATGACGCGGCGGTAGCCTTTGCAGATGACATAGACATCGACATCGACGCCGGGCACGGGGGTGGGGTTGTTGACAGACTTGACGGCCAGGCCGCTGAGGGTGAGTTCGCCGTCGGGCAAAATCCAGGTATTTTCGGGCAATGGAGTCAGCTGTGCAATGTACGACGCGTCGAGGGTGAACTGGCCGGACCAGCGGATGTTGTTGAAGGTGCTGACTTCGCGTAGGGCCTGGTCGGGGTTGACGACGGCGCCGAACTGCCAGTTGTTGGCGGGGGCGATGTCCGTTTGATCGGCGGGATTGCGCAGATCGACAGTGAGTTCGAGGTTGATGCTGCCATTTTTGGGTAGGGGTTGGTCGGCAGTAATATCGACGTGCGTATGCAGGAGGCGGTTGGCGGCGGTGGTGCTGCCGCTGCGGGAAATATGGATGGCGATGGGTATTTGCAAGCCGATGGGGGCGTCCATATTGCCGACATTGCTGAGGGTGAGTTGCAGCTGGTAGCTGGCGCCCGACTCGAGGGCGGCTGGTGGGGTGACGATGCTGCTGATCGTGTAGTCGGGGAAGCTTAAGTCACTGACCATCAGCCAGGCTGATCCGGAGGCGTAGTCGTTGGCGTCAGCGAAGACGGAGATGACCTGGTTGCCGTCGACTTTGCCATCGTTGCAGGCGAGGACGTCGACCTTGACGTTGCGTTGCCCGGCAGGAATGGTGACGAGGGATACGGTCGGGTCGTTTTCGGTGGCGAAAGGCAGTCTGACGCCGTTTTGCCAGAACTGGATTTCGGAGCCGTCATCGGGTGTTTGGCTGCCGCTGACGTATGCGGAGATCGCTACGGTTACGAGATCATCGGGGCTTTCGTCATTGCGACTAATGGTGAGCGCTTGTGGGTAGAGGTCATCGCGTTCGGGCAGGGTGGACGGAGCGACGGTTAGGCTGAGTGCGGGGCTGTCGTCATCCCAAAGAATGACTCCGGCCTGGATTGCGCGTTCGGAGTTGCCGTCGGTGGGCAGGCCGGTGCAATTGCAGGACGGGCTCATGACGACCTTGCCGTTGATGTGGACGAGTCGCCCGGGGGCCAGCGGGTTGCCGTTATCGTCGTTGATGACGTCTTCGACGATGGTGTTGTTGATGACACCGATGGGGAACTGAGTTTCAGGCTTGCCGGCAGGAATCTGAATGGTGGTGTTGGGCAGGATGAGCGCGTTGGCTTCGCTGACGGTGAGGGTGATGGCCAGCGCCTGGTTGAGATTGATGGGATTGCCATCAAGGGCGACACGGCGGAGGGTGGCGATGGCGGCATTGGGCCCGGCTGCTTCGGAGATTTCCACGGGCGAGAAGCTCAGCTCGACGCCGGGGACGATGGCTGAGTAAGGCGCATTGAAGTTTACGCTGCGGTTGGCGATGACGGTGACTTGGCGGTCGGCGGGAGTCAGCCAGCCATCGACGGGTTGGAATTCAATAATGTAGTCGCCAGCTTCGATCGCGAGGGTGGTGGCGCTACCCAGCCAGTCGGCCGTGTCTTTGATACGCCAAGCGCCGGTGATTTCGGAGGGGCTGAGGTAGCCGGTGAGATTGCCTTTGGTGATGAGGGTAAAACTGCGGGAAAGGACGAATGGCTGGCCGAACACGAGGTCGATCATTTCGGCGGCTGGGGCAGTCCAGTCGCCATAGACGCTGTAACTCACGTTGTATTGGCCGACGTCGAAAGTTCTGGTGTTGTTGGCCGAGGTGGTGGTCGAGAAGGTCATGGAGCTGCCGCCGACGCGGCAGCTCATGGTCGGGGCGCTGATGCCGTCGGGGAGTTCGGTCGGGATGGTGGTAAAGTCCATGGTGAGCGTGGTGGTTTGGGCAAATTCGGCGGTGATGGCGAAGCCTTCGCTGGTGAGGGAGATGGAGCGCCGACTGCTGGTGTTGCCATCGGACCAGCGGACAAAGCGGTGGTTGGCGGCGGGTCGGGCCTCAATGGTCTGGCGGATGCCGACGGGGAATTTGCCGCTGGGGGTGAGAGAATTGTCGGCATTGACAACGCCGGCCTGGCAGCCCCAGTTTTCCTGCCCGGCGGCGATATTGATGGTTATTTGGGCTTCGCTGGTGAATTCGGCCAGGTAGGTGGAGTTGCGGGTGATGGTGACAGTGCGATTTGGGCTGGTGTCGCTTTCTTGGTAGCCGTTGAGCCACCAGCGGATGAACTGGCTGTCGGCGTTGGGGGTGGCGGTGAAGGATATTTCAGTGCCCGTGTCAAGAGTGGCGTTGTTCAGGGCGCCGGCGGTGATGCTGCCGTAGTTTTCGGTACCGGGGTAGACGCCGATGCTGACCTGGTAAGTGCGGATGAAGTTGCCGCGCAGCTGTAGGAGTTTATCTGCCGTAGTGATGGAGACGACGCGTTCTGGGTTGGTTGGATCGGGGAGACTGTTGGCGGCGTCATCGGTCCAGCGGTCGAAGCGATAGCCGTCGTTGGCCTTAGCGGTGATGGTGACGTCCCGCGCCGTGTCGCTGACGGCGTAATCGCCGGTGCCTTCGAAATAGCCGGCGTTGTAGGCATTGCCAGGTGCGACGCTGGCATTGATGCGGGCGTAGCGTTCATAGTCGGCAGTGAAGGTCAGGGTGGTGCTGGTGTCGGAGTTGACGCTGCGGTTAGCGTTGGTATCGCCGTCGGACCATCTGCGGAAGCGCCAGTAACGGCCATCGTTGGGCTGTGGGTTGGCAGTGATTTGGGCGGCGGCGCCCACATCGAAACTGCGGGAGTTGAAATTGACATAGTTGGCGGGGCAGTCGTCGGGGCTGACCGTGAGGACGACGGTGTAGGTCGGGATTAGGGTGAGGACATAGCTGTTCTGCGCGGGGTTTTCGCTAATGACGACATTGCGTGTTGTGTAGCTGTTGTCATCTTGCCAGCGTGGGCGGTAGTATTCTGGGCAGATAGCTTCGAGGACGAGGGTTTCGCCGGCGTCGGCCAGGCCGCTGGCGGGCAGATCGACATCGCTGTATGGCCGGTGGATGCGGATGCCGGCCCCGTCGGGACTGCCGTCGGCAAGGGCGACTTGGTAGGGGATGACGCGGACGAAATCGGCATAGTAGGTGTTGTAGTAGCTGGAGGAGCTGACGCTGATGTCCAGGGTTGCGCTTTCGGAGTAAGTGTAGTAATTCTGCATCCAGCGTTTGAAGCGGCAGTTGTCGCCGGCTTGGGCGCTGAGGGTGAGAGGCGTGCCGACGGCGAGGCGCACACCGGCCTGGATGTCAGCCAGGGGGATGACCTGGCCGTTGGCATCGGTGACAGTGTAGGAGCCGAGAAGGGCGTCGCTGGCGTCGGCGAAATTGACTTTGACGATGGCGGACTGTTTGAAGAGCGCGTATGGGTAGAAGCGGAAGTAGCTGTTGAGTGTTGACCAGATGACACTGAAGTCGCGGGTGGGATTGGTGTTTTCGCCGGGATCAAGGACGCCGTTGTTGTTGTCGTCCCAGCAGACGAAGGCGTAATTTTCGTCTCTTGGTACGGCGGTGAGGGTGACGACGACGGCCTGGCTGGCGTAGTCGACATCGTAGTAGTGGTTGGCGCCGGTGACATTGCCACCGCTCGGGTAGGCATAGACGTAGAATTGTCTGGAGAAGATGGCGGTGAAAGTCTGGTTGTGGTGTTCTTGGGTGCACGTGAAGGTTCTGCTGGCGGGGATGGGGTCGGTCGCAGGATCGTCGTCGTCATCGGCCCAGCGATTGAAGCGCCAGCCGTAGTTGGGCGGATAGGCGTCTAGAGTGACACTGGTGCCGAGCGGGACTCGGCGGTTCCCGCCGTTGACGTAGCCGACACCGGATGGGTCGACGGCGGTATTGATTTGAATGGCGGGCGTGAAGGACGCCGTGTAGGTGTTGGGGTCGGCAGAAAGGCCATCCGGGTCGGCGATGACGACGCTGCGGGTGGCTGTTTCAATGCCGTCCTGCCATTGGGTGAAGAAATAGTCGTTTCCGGGCGTGGTGGTGATCGCGACCGTATCGCCAATGAGGAACTGGAACGAGCTGCCTTGGCCGCCGTTGGCGCTGAAGGTGCCGGCGGCAGCCGGGTCGGCGACGAGGGTCAGTACAACTTTTTCAGCCACGGCGGTGATGTTGTTGAGATGTGCGTGCTGGCGGCTGTAGTCAAGTGTGTTGGCGGTGATGGTCCAGATAGCGGTATAGCTGCCGGCGGGTAACTTGAAGGTGACGCGGGTTAGGAGGTCCTGGCTGTTGCTGATGGCATCGGTGAAGACACCGAGTGCTTGGCGGGTGGGGGTGGCCGCGACGGTGTTTTGCTGGTCATCGACAATCACGCAGGTGAATAGTGCGGGAATGTCGCCAGCGGGGGCCTTTTCCGTGTAGGCAAAGAGCCCGTCAGCGGGCAGGACGAAGGCCGCGTAGAGAGCGGAGCTGGTGCCGGGCAGCATCTGCTCTGAGGCGATGACGGCGTCCTCGGCGTCGTTGTAGCGGGTGTTTTTAACGTGCCATGGGCAGTCGCCATCGGTGAGGAAGGCGATGGGTACCTTGGATGGGCCGGCGGCATCACTGAGTTCATCGCTATTGACGAAGGTTCGGCGGGCGAGGGGACTGCAGGGCAGCTGGACGCCAGCGACATCGCGGAAGGCCCGGGCGGCAATGCGGACGCCGGTGGTGATTGCTTCGCCGCTGTCGCTGAGACTGTCTGCCGAGGGGGCGGAGCCGTCGAGAGTGTATCTGACCGTGGAGCCGGCTGGGACGGCGAACGTAGGCAGGAGGGAGCCGCTGAAGCAGTCGGCGAAGGAATTGGGTTCGCCTCCTTCGCGGGAGATGACCGGCGCGGACACGGCCGGGAAGGCCAAAGGCAGGAAGGTATAGGGCAAGTTACTGCCGTAGCCATCCCAGGCGGCGCTGTCATGGGGATAGTAGATGGTCGCCCATGGAGGCAAGGAAGGCATGACGTTGGGTGGATCGCCACGGAAGAGGGCGTCTGTGAGTTTGTAGCAACCACTGAAGGCGTTCGTGGAGCTGAACATGGCGGCGCCGGCGGGGATGCTGACGCAGTTAATGGTCGTGTTGTCCGTGAATGCGAAGCGGTCAATGGCGACGACAGTGTTGCCGTCGTTATCACTGTCAGGTATCTCAACCAATGGGCTCAGACCGACGTAGTCCATGAGGACGGCGGTCTGGTTATTTGCATCGGGAGTGAAAATGAAGCTGAGGTCGCTGCCGGGGGTCCAAATGACATGGTCAATGAAATAGGGGCCGTTGCTACGGGTGGCGCTGAGGTCGCGGACTGCCTGCCAGGTGATGCTGTGGTTGCCCTCGGCGATCTGCAGGCGTTGTTTGCGCCAGCCCTGGCTGGGGCCGCTGTGGGTGAAGACGACATCGTCATCGACAAGGACGGTGAAGATGCCTGGTGAGCTGTTTGAGTTGCTGGCCCAGAAGAAGCTCAGGCAGCCGGGGCCTTGGACGGTGGTCTGCAACCATGACGGCTCATTTGCGGTGAAGGAGCTGCCGTCGGTAAGGACGGCGCTGGAGTTGCCCCATGGGTCGGTGGTATCGATCGGGCGCCATGGGTAGTCCACGTTGGTGGTGAAAACCAGGCTGTCGTCGTTGACGGCATCGGCGAGGGAGCCCATATCCAGGAAGGACTGACTAATGACCGGCCCGCAAAGGAGTTCGCCCTGTTCACCGCGGAAGGGCGCGAGCACAACCGTGCAGTCGCCGCCGTTCAGATTGATGCGATCATTGGTGACGGCCGTGCTATCGGGGCTCGGGTAGGTGCCGTCGGTCGTGTAGCGCAGGGTGATGTTATCGAGGTCGGCGCTCTCAGAGCCAGCAAGGAGCACGAGCGTGCCGTAGTAGAGCGCGGCATTAGCGCCGGTGACGCCATCTTCGCGTTCGAGGGTGGGTATAACGACGGCTCCGGGGAGGGCGTTGGTGGCATAGCCGTGCAGGGTACCGTCGTTGTCAATGGCGGTTTGCCAGGCGGCGGCTTGATCGCTGCCGTAGTTAAAGACGATGGGGCCGACCACCTCGTCGGTGAGGACGATGGCTGGTGGGGCGCCGAGGAAGAAGGCGTCGGCGTCGTTGTGCCAGTCAACGAAGAGCGAGAAGGAGCTGTCGTGAATGGTGGTGAGTGATTGTGGCACGACGAGGACGCCTGAGACGGGGTTGTCATCATCGTCGATGATCATGCCGGCGATGGCGGTGGCGGCGAAGGCGTAGGGGCCGATGGTGGTGGTGCCGTCGGGGATGGTGTAAGCGCCGGTGCGCGCCTGTGGATAGGAGAGGAGGGTTGTGCCGTCAGCGGAGAAGAGCACGCCGTCAATCGTTTTGAGATGGGTATTGCCTGGCGCGACGTCGTAGGCGGCCAGTGGCGAGAGAGGGCCGGCGCCACTGGTGTTGGTGAAGGCCTCGGGGTCGCAGCTGATGAGCGATGCCGGCAGGGTAACCTGGCCAATGGGGCAGCCCAGGAATGCCTGGCAGTCGATGTGTTCAATGCCTTCGCGGAGAATAACTTCGCTGAGGCTGCTGTTAAAGCTCCAGACGTGGAATGCCTGGCCCGGGATGGTCTTGAGTGAGCCGGGCACGGTAAGGGCATTGAGCAAACGTGCGTAAGCGAAGGCGCCATCGGCGATGTCGGTGACGCCATCGGGGATGACGTACGGCCCGGCCTTGCCGGTGGGATAGTGCACGATGACGGTGCCATCGTGATTGAAGATGACACCGTCTTCGCCGGTTTTGAGAGTCGGGTTGGCTGGGGCAATGGCGATGGTCGCCAGCAACGGGCAGTTGGCAAAGGCATTGGCGGTGATGCTGTTGACCCCGGTGCCGATGTGTAGCGTGGTGAGTTGCGGCGTGTAGTTGAACAGAGCATCGGTGATGGCGGCGATGCCATTGCCGATGGACAGGGTCGTGAGACTGTTGCAATCATAGAAGAGATTGTTGGGGATGCTGGTCATACCATTACCGATAGTCACCGAAACGAGATTAGTGCAGGAGCGGAACAGCTCGTTGCCAAGGGTGGTGACGTTGTCGGGAATGACGATGTTGGTGAGGGCACTGCAGTTTTCGAAGGCCCGGTAGCCGATGTTGGTGACACCGCTGCCGATGCTGACGGTGGCCAGGGAGCCGCAGGCGCGAAATACGCGTTCGCCCAGGCTGCGGACATTGTCTGGGATGTCTATGGCGGCCAGTGAACTGCAGTTGTAGAATGCGTAGTTGCCGAGAGTGGTGACGCCGGCACCAAGATGAACGCTGGTCAAAGCCGTGCAGTAGTAGAAGGCGTAGTTGCCAATGCTGGTGACGCTGTCGGGAATGGTGATGCTGGTCAGTCCGAGGGCGTAGTAGAAGGCGTAGTCATTGATGTCGACAAGGCCTTGGCCGAGGTCGATGGTGGTGAGGTTGCTACAGTTGTAGAACGTGTAGCTGTTGATGGCCTTGACCCCGTCAGGGATGGTGATGTGAGTGAGACCAGTGCAGCCGTAAAAGGCGTATGCGCCCAGTATAGTCAGTGACTCTGGCAGGGTGATGGCAGTTAAGGCATTGCAGTTGTAAAACGCGTTGCTACCGATGCTGACGAGGCCATTGCCGAAGGTGATGCTACTGAGATTCCGGCAATAGTTGAAGGCGTAATTGCCGATGCTGGTGACGCTTTCGGGCAACTCGATGCTGTTGAGGCTGCTGCAGTTGCTAAACGCCTGATAGCCGATGCTGGTGACGCTTGGGGGGATAAGGACGTCTCGGAGACTACCACAGTAGCTGAAGGCGTACTGGCTGATGGTGCCGATGCCAGCACCGATGCGGGCGCTGAGTAGGTTGGTGCAGGAGTAGAAGATGTAGTCGCCAATGCTGCTGGTGGTGTCGGGTAGGACCACGTCCACGAGGGCCGAGCAGGATGCGAACGCGTAATGGCCGATGGTGGCCAGGCCATCGTGCAGAGTGACGGAAGTCATCTGGTTGCAGTTGTAGAACGCGTAGTTGCCGATGGTTTGAACGCTTGCGGGGATGTCAATGCCGCTAAGACTGGTGCAGCCGTAGAATGCGTAGTCGCCGATGGCAACCAGGCTTTGGGGTAGGATGATGTTGCTGATGTTGGCGCAGGAGTGGAAGGCGTAGCTGGCGATATGGGTGATGCCTTCCGGTATAACGATGTCGCCGGTTTTGGCGGGGGGCATGCGGACAATGCTGTCGCCGCTTTTATCAAGAAGCAGGCCATCCTCGCTTCGGTAGTAGGGATTGTTCGGCGAAACGGTGAAGGAAATGAGGCTGTTGCAGTATTGGAAGGCGCTGTTGCTGATGGTTCTGACGGCCGCGCCGAGGTGGACGGTCTGGAGTTTGCCGCAGTTGTTGAAAAGATTGTCATTGAGAGTGGCCAAGCCGTCGCCAATGACGACGCTGGTGAGGTTGCCACAGTAGCTGAATGCACGTTCACCAACGCTGGTGACGCTGTCGGGAATAGTCAGCGTTGTCAAGGCGTTGCAGCTGTCAAAGGCGTAGCTGCCGATGCTAGTAAGGGCGGTGTTGAAGTGGATGGTGTTCAGTAGTGAGCAGCTGCTGAAAGCGTAGTTGCCAATGCTGGTGACATTTTCGCCCAAGGTGAGGGTATTCAGTTTGCTGCAGTAGCGGAAACAATAGTCGCTAACGCTGGTGAGGCCGTTGCCGATGGTGACGCTGAGTAGGGATGAGCAGGAATAGAATGCGTTGTTGCCGATACTGGTGACGCTATCGGGAATGTCCAGACCACTGATTTTGTTGCAGGAGTAAAAGGCATAGGCGCCGATACTGGTCAGGTTTTGCGGGAGAAGCAATTCGGTAAGGCCATAGCAATTGTAAAAAGCGTAGTGACCGATGGTGTTGAGGCCGCTGCCGAAGGTGATGGAGCTTAGTGCCGTGCAGCTCCTGAAGGCGTTGTCGCCAATGCTCGTCAGGCTGTCGGGGAAAGCGACGCTGGTTAAGGCGCTGCAATTGCCGAAGGTGTAGGCGCCGATGGTCAGGAGTTGGTTGCCCAAGGTGATAGTGGTCAGGGCGCTGCAGGAGTTGAAGACATAATCCGCAAGGGCGGTCAGGGAATTCGGGAGGATGATTTCGGTGAGTTTGCTGCAGCTTTGGAAGGCATAGCGGCCCAGACTGGTCAGGGCGTTGCTGAGGGTTACTTCTGCAAGGTTACTGCAGTTACTGAAAGCGTATTCGCCGATGCTGGTGACGCTGTCGGGAATGACGATTGCGGTCAAGCCGTTGCAGTTTTGGAAAGCGCGGTCGCCGATGCTGGTGATGGTATTGGGCAGTGTGATAGAATTGATCCCACTGCAATTGGCAAAGGCGCTAGGGTTGATGCTGGTGACGCCGTTGGGGATGACGACATCGCCGGTCTTGCCGATGGGCGTCTGAATGAGCACGGTGAAATCCTGGTTGTAGAGAACGCCGTCCTCGGTGTTGGCGTAGGTCGTGTTGCCTTCAGCGACGGTAAAGGCCAGGAGCTGCGGGCAGTTGTTGAAGGCAGTGGTATCGATCGCGTTGACGGCGCTGCCGATGGTGACGTATTTGAGGGCGCTGCAGTTTGCAAACAGCTCCTGCGGTAGTTCGCTCAGGCCGTTACCGGTGTTGACGCTGACGAGGGCGGTGCAGTAGGCGAAAGCGTGGTCGCCGATGCTGCCGAGGCAGTCCGGCAGGGCCAGTTCGGTCAGCGCGTAACAGCCATAAAACGCATAGCGGCCAATGTTTTTCAGGCCCGTGCCGAAGGTAATTGCGGCTAGGGCGCGGCAATTGTAGAAGGCATAAGCGGCGATCGTTTCGAGGCTGTTCGGAAAGCCGATGGCGTCAATCTTCTGGCAATTGTAGAAAGCGTATTCACCAATGGTCTTCAGGGCGTCATTGAAGTGCACGGTTTGTAGATTATCGCAGTAGGCAAAGGCATAATTAGCAATGCTGGTGAGCGCGGGAGGCAGCTGCAGTGCCTGGAGCGACTCGCAGTCGTAGAATGCATCGGAGCCGATGCTGGTGATGGCCGTGCCCAAAGTGAGGTTGGTGATTGTCGAGCATGAATAGAATGCGTAGGGGGCGATAGTCGTCAGGCCGTTGCCGATGACGACGTCGCTCATGGCGTAGCAGGAGCTGAAGGCGTATTCGCCCATTTTGGTGACGCTGTCAGGGACAGTCACGTCGGTGAGTTCCCAGTTGTTGCTGAAGGCATAGTGGCCAATGCTGGTCAGGCCGTTGCCGAGGGAGAGGGTGGTCAGTTCGTAGCAGTCGGCGAAGGCGTAGTCGCCGATGCCGGTGACGCTGTTGGGGATGTTTATTTGGGCAAGGACTTCGCAGCTGCAAAATGCACATTCGCCGATACTGAGCAAGCTGTTGGGCAGGGTGACCCCGGTGAGGCCAGTGCAATAGTAGAATGCGTAATCGGCGATGCTGGTGACGCCCTCGGGAACGACCGCCGGACCACTTTTGCCCGGGGGATACCTAAGCAGTATGCTACCATCTTTGGAGAAGAGCACGCCGTCGTCGGAATGGACGTAGGTTGGGTTGTCGGCAACCACCGTGAATGCTTCGAGTTGCTCGCAGCCGGTGAAAGCATCGTCATGAATGCTGTTGATGCCACTGCCCAGATGGACGTTGGTGAGGGACTCGCAGTCGTAAAAGACGCTTGCTGGCAGCTGGGTAACGCCATTGCCGATAGTGGCGCTGGTCAGGCTGTAACAGTAGGCAAAGGCGTATTCGCCGATGATGATGACATTGTCGGGAATGACCAATTCTGCCAAGGCTTCGCAGTAGTAGAAAGCATATTCGCTGATGAGGGTGAGGCCCGCGCCGAAAATGACGTTGTCAAGGGCCGTGCAGCCGTAGAAGGCGGCGTAGCCGATGCTGTCGACGCTGTCGGGAATCTGCAGGGAACCCAAAGCCGTGCAGTCATAGAACGCCTGGTTGCCAATGTTGGTGATGGTGTTGGGCAGGTTGATGCTGTTGAGGCTGCGGCATCTGTAGAAACAGTAGCGGGGGATTCGCGCCAAGGCATAGGGCAGGACAATCGCTCTGAGGGCGCTGCATTCGAAGAATGCGTAATCGCCCAAGCTGGTGACGCTGTTGGGGATGACGACATTGTCGAGAAGCTGGCAGCCGTAGAAGGCGTAGTTGCCGATGGTCTGCAGGGCGTTGCCAAAGCTTATGCTATAGAGTTTGCTGCAGTATCTGAAAGTGCTGTCGGCCAGGGTAACGAGGGAGTTTGGCAGCGTGGCGCTGGTCAAGTTGTTGCAGCTGTTGAACGCGCTGGCACCCAGTGCGGTGACGCCTTCGGGAATGACGATGGTGCCTAGGGCGTTGCAACCGTAGAAGGCCCCGCTGCCTATGGTTCGGAGGGAACTGGGCAGAGTGAGATTATTGAGCGCGGTGCAGTCATCAAAGGCACTGCTGCCAATGGTGGTGAGGGTCTCAGGGAAAGTGACTGACGCAAGGGCGGTGCAGGAGCTGAAAGCGTCGTCGTCAATGCTGAGCAGCGCTGGTGGCAGGATCATGCTGGTTAGCGCATAGCAGTAGGCGAAAGCACCGTTGCCAATACTGGTGATCGAGTTGGGCAAAGTGACTTCGGCTAGCGTTGTGCAGTTGTTGAAACAAAGATCGGGAATGGCGGTGATTCCCGCGCCGATGTGAGCGGAGCCAAGACCGTTGCAGTTGTCGAAAAGGCCAGTGCCGATACTGGATACGGCGTCGGGGATAATCATGGTGGTGAGGCCGGTGCAGTTGGCGAAGGCGTAGTCGCCAATGCTGGTGACAGTTGCGGGGATGGTCAGAGTCGTGAGGCCGGTGCAGCTGTCGAAGGCATGCTGACCAATAGTGAGCAAGCTGTTGGGGAGGACGATCGACGTGAGGTTCACGCAACTGGCAAAGGCATAGGGAGCAATGGCCGTAATGCCCTCGGGGACGACGTAGGCGCCGGAACGGCCTGTTGGCACGAGCAAGAGATGGTCCTCGGCGGCGTTGAGAATTGAACCGTCGGCGGATACGGTGAAGGACGTATTGCCGTCCTCGACATAGAACTGCAGGAGGCTGGAGCAGCCGGCAAAGGCGTTGTCTTGAATGGTGCTGATATTGCTGCTGATGACGATTTGGGCGAGGCTGCGGCAGCCCCTAAAGAGATTGCTGCTGATGGCGGTGACGCCATCGCCGAAGGTGAAATCGGTAAGGGCAGTACAATCGGCAAAGGCCTGCTCGCCAATGTTGGTGACGCTGTCGGGTATGGTCACGTTCTGCAGGGAGGAGCAGCCCATGAAAGCGTAGTTGCCAATAGAAAGTAGGCTGTTGGGAAAGATGACGTTGGTGATGGCCGAGCAGCGGCTGAATGCGTAGTGGCCGATGCTGAGGAGGCTGTTGCCAAGGCTGAGCTCTCGCAGAGCGCTGCAGTATTGGAAGGCATTATTGCCGATGCTGGTGACGCTGTCCGGCAGCGCAAGGGTATGCAGCTTATTGCAGTTTTGGAAGGCGTTGTTGCCGATAGTCGTCAGGCCGTTGGGCAGGGCGATGGTTTCCAAAGCGGTGCATTGATAGAAGCAGCTATTGCCAACACTGCGGATGAGATTGCCAGCGTTGCGGCTGTGATTACCAAAGGTGACGTTTTGCAGCGCCTGGCAGTGGTAGAAGAGGTAGTCGCTGAGTTCTGTGAGGCCGTTGCCCAAGTTGACATCGGTCAAGCCACTGCAGTAGGCGAAGGCGTAGCTGCCTATACTGGTGACCGCGTCGGGTATCTGTAGGCTAGTTAAAGCCTGGCAGTAATAGAACGCCTGCCGACCGATACTAGTCAGCGACGCTGGCAGGACCAGGTTGGTAAGAGCCGTGCAGTTGTAAAAGGCCGTATCGCCGATGGTGGTGACGCCGGGCATGGCCAAGGTGGTTATACCGATGCAGTAGTAAAAGGCGTAGCTGCCGATGGTGGTCGTGGCAATGGGAAGATTGATGTCGGTGAGTTTGTGGCAGTAATAAAAGGCGTTGTTGCCAATGCTGGTGATGCCGTCGGGGAAGTTGATGGTGGTTAGGGCGCGGCAGTAGTTGAAGGCATTGTCGCTGATCTCCGTCAGCGCGTTGCTGAGGGTGACGCTTTGCAGTGACTGGCAGTTGGCGAAAACCGCGCTGCCCATGCTGGTGACATTGTCAGGTATAATTATGGTCGTGATGGCGCTGCAGTTTTCGAAGGCGCTGTTGCCGATGCGCTGGACTGTGCCGGGGATGCTGATGCCGATTAGCATGTTACAGCTGTAGAAGGCAAAGTCGCTGATGGTGGTGATGCCTTCGCCCAGGGTGACATTCTGCAGGTTTTCGCATTGATAAAAAGCGCCCTCGCCGATGGTGGTGACGCTATCAGGGATGACGATGCCAGTCAGGCCCTGGCAATAATAGAACGCGTAGTCGGCGATGCTGGTGACGGTATTCGGCAGGACGTAGTTGCCACTGAAGCTCGGCGGGAAGGCGATGAGTTCGGTTTGGTCCTTGTCAAAAAGAATGCCACGTTCGTCATGTGAATAGTATGGGTTGGTTTCAGCAACAGTAAACCCTTGCAGGTTGTGGCAGTCTTCAAAAGCCTGTGGGCCGATGTTTGCCAGGGAGCTGCCCAAATAAATCGTTTGCAGGTTATTGCAACCCGCGAAAGCGCCTTCGCCAATGCTGGTGACAGTATCCGGGATGATTACGGCGAGCAGAGACTCACAGTAGCTGAAAGTGTAATTGCCGATGCTGGTCAAGCCCGGTTGCAGAGTGAGGGTGCTGAGGGCGTAGCAGTTGGCAAAGGCATAGTTGCCGATGCTGGTGACGGATGTGGGAATGGTGATGCTGGTCAAACTGTCGCAGTAGTAGAAAGCAGAATTGCCGATGCTGGAAATGCCTTCCGGAATGACCACAGCGGATAATGCTTCGCAGTAGGCAAAGACGTACTGGCCGATGCTGGTCAGCGATGGCGGCAGGGCAATACTTTGCAGTTCATAACAGTCGTAAAAAGCGTTATTGCCAAGGCTGGCGAGGTGATTGCTCAGGGTGACGTTGCGCAGTTGTTCGCAGGAATAGAACGCGCTGTCGCCGATGCTGACGACACTATCGGGAATAGTGATGGTGATAAGCATATCGCAGTAGCGGAAGGCACTGCTGCCGATGGTGGTCAGTGCGGTGCCGAGTTGGACGTTGGCAAGGTTGCTGCACCCACTGAATGCGTAGTTGCCGATGGTGTTGACACTGTCAGGAATGGAAACGGCCCCCAGCGCCTCGCAGTTCGTGAAGGCGCTGTTGCCGATGCTGACGAGCGCGTTGTTGAAAACGACACTGCTTAGTGACTCGCAGTCGGCAAAGGCATTGGCGCTTAGTGTGGTCACGGCATCGGGGAAGGTGAAGCTGCTGAGGCTTTGGCAGTTGGCGAAGCTGTAGTAGCCAATGCTGGTAGTGGTCGCTGGCAGGTTTATGCTGTATAGGGCTGCGCAGTTGTTGAACAAGCCGTCACTGATGGCGCTGATGCCGCTGCCAATGGTGGCATTGGTGAGACTCTGACAGGAACTGAATACGTAATAGCCCAATGACGTGACGCTGTCGGGAATGACCACTGAGGCGAGGCTGTTGCAGTAGGCGAAAGCATGGTTGCCGATGGTGGCTAAGGTGCTAGGCAAGGCAATGTTAGCGAGGAGCGCACAAGATTCGAAAGCGCTGTTGCCGATGCTTGCCAAACCTTCATTGAAGGCGATACTCTGCAGCGCGGAGCAGTTGGCGAAGGCGGTGTCGCCTATCTGCCGTATTTGTGACGGTAGGATAATGGCTGGCAATGTCACGCAGTTCTGAAAAGCGCCGCTACTGATTTGAGCCAGACCACTGCCCAGGGTGACTGAACTCAGCGCTTGGCAGCCCCTAAAGGCGTTTTCGCCGAGGTTGGTCAGGCTGTCCGGCAAGCCGACGGCGGTCAAGGCTGAACAGCCGTTGAAGGCGTTGTCGTCCATGGTGGCCAGGCCGTTGCCGAAGCTAATTTGGGCCAGTGCGGCGCAGGCGGCAAAGGCGCCTTCACCAATGTCGGTCAGACTGTCTGGGAAGATGATGCCGGTGAGGGCCGTACAGCCGGCGAAAGCCCAGGGGCCGATGTGAGTGACGCCATCGGGGACCTGAAATTGCCCCTGCAGAGCCTGTGGCGCCATGACCAGCTCACTGAGGTCCTTGCTGAAAAGGACGCCGGCGGCGGAATGGGCGAATGACGGATTGTCCGCAGCGACGGTGTAGGTGTTCAGCTGTGGGCAGTCGGCAAAGGCGTTGGTGCCAATGGTGGTCAGGCCTTGGCCAAAGAAGACACTCTGCAGGGCGGTGTCGCCGGCAAAGGCGTTGCTGCCAATGATGGTGAGACTGTCCGGGAGAGTGATGCTGCCCAGGCTTGGGCATTGGCTGAATGCGTCATTGCCGATACTTTGGATGCCATCCGCGAGATTGATCAGCCCCAGCGCGGCGCATTGACTAAACGCATTGGCACCGATGGTGCTGACGCCGCCGGGGATGCTGATTGCTGTAAGCGCTTGGCAATTGAAGAAGGCGTTTGGGGCGATGGTCGTCAGGGTGCTGGGCAGGGTGACCTCGGCGAGCCGGGTGCAATTCATGAACGCCCCATCTTCAATGCTTGTCACTCCTTCGGGGATGACGACGGCGAGCAGTGCGGAACAATTTTGGCAGGCGTTGGGGCCGATCGTGGTGATGTTTTGACCGAGGTTGAGCGACGTGAGGCTGTTGCAGGTGGTGAAGCAGCCTTCGGGTACGCTGAGAATGCCGTTGCCAAGAGTGACACTCTGCATGGCGCCGCAGTTGGCAAAGGCGTTAGTGCCTAAGCTGTTGACTGAGTCAGGGAGACTGATCGCGATTAGGGCGGCACAGCCGGCAAAGGCTGAATTACCGATACTGGTCAGGCCGTTTGGGAAGCCAAAGGTACTGAGCTGGGGGCAGTTCATAAACGCATTGTTGCCGATGCAGATGAGGCCGCTACCGACGTTGACTGTACCGAGCTGGGGGCAGAAGCTGAAGGCGTCATTGCCGATGCTGGTGACGCTGTTGGGCATATTCACGATATTGAGGGTGCCGCTGCCGTGGAAAGCGAAGTCGGCGATGGTCGTGGTCGTGTCAGGCAGATCGATGCTGCCGCCAAGCCCAGCTGGGAACTGGATGATGGTGGTGCCGGCCTTGTTGGTAAGAATACCGCTGCCACTGTGAGCGTAGGCGCTGTTGGCGCCATCGACGGTGAAAGCCGTGAGGAGATCACAACGGCTGAAAGCCTGGAGGCCGATATCCGTGACGTTGGCGGGAATGGCCGCCGCAGGCAGTGCGTTACAACTGTAGAAGGCCTTGGGGCCAATATTGGTGAGGGCTACTGGCAGGTCGATGCTGCCAAGAGCCGTGCAGCCACTGAAGGCCTCCTGGCCTATGCTGAGCAGGTCGTTCGGTAACTCAATGTTCTCCATGCTGGAGCAGGCGAAAAAGGCTTTTTCGCCGATGTTGGTGACGATATGTGGGATGGCCACTGCAGTTAGCTTCTGGCAAGACTCGAAGAGACTGGGGGAAACAGCGGTGAGTGCGGCCGGCAGCTGTATGGTCGCCAGGTTCTGGCAGGCGCGGAAGGCGGCTGTACCGATGTTGGCGACGCTGTCGGGGATGGTGAGGTCGGTCAGGCCCCGGCAGGCGGCGAACGCTTCCTCACCAATGCTGATTACTGTGGACGGTATGGTTACCGAGCTCAACAGGGTACAATTTTTACCGGCGGCGTTGCCAATACTGGTGACGCTGTTGGGGATGTCGAGAGCGCGCAACTGTGAACAGCCTTGGAAGAGCATGTCACTGATTTGGGACATATTTTGGCTGAGCGTCACTGAGCGGAGCCGGTTGCAGTTCATGCAGGCGCCTGGGCCAATACTGGTGACTGAGTCGGGGAAAAGCAAATCTTGTAGGGAGGTGCAGGAGTTGAAGGCGTCAGGACCGATGTTGCTGACTGTTTTGGGAATGGCCAATGCAGCCAAGTCGTAGCAGTACATGAATGCTCTTTCGCCGATGTGCGTGAGGGCGTCGGGAAGGGATATGCTCATCATGCTGCCACAGCCGTAGAATGTAAAGTCGTCAATGGCGGTGATACCATTGGGAATTGTCATGGCGGTGAGGTTGCTGCAGTTGTAGAAGGCGTGGCTGCCGAGATGACTGAGGCCGGCGGGAAGGTTGAGTTCGGTTAGCGAATAACAGTAGCCAAAAGCGTGGTCGCCAACGGCGGTCACGCCGTCGGGGATGATCAGGGCATTGAGATCGTTGCAGCCGAAGAAGGCGCCCGCACCAATGGCAGTGGTGCCTGGAGGGAGGATGACTGCAGGTAGCAACCAGCAGTTAAGAAACATATCGTCAGGTATGGCGCTGATGGACGGCCCCAGGACTACGTTGGTCAATCCCCGGCAATCCGCGAAAGCCCCGGCACCAACGGAGCTGACGCTGTCAGGCATGACGAGTGTTTCCAATTCGCTACAGCCCCAGAAGGCGCGTTCGCCGATACTTTGCAGATTATCTGGCAGTTGCACTGTCTCCATGGGCATATTGACGAAGGCCTGGGGGGCGATGTGCCGCACGGTGTCGGGTATGACGACTTGCGTTGCTTCGCGCGTGCCGCGACGGCGTTCTAATGGGGTGTCATCCTGCTCCGCGCCTGGGGCGAAGGCGAAGACTGTGTCGCCGGTGGTGTTGAGTAGATTACCATTATCATCAATGCGGAAGTTGGGATTGCCTTCGGCAAGGCCGATCGGGTTGCCGTAGGCGGGATTGCCGAAGAGAGTGTCCAGAGATGCCGGCAGATGCAAGCGGCAGTTGAAGGCCATCGTGCCTAATGTGCCGACGCCCTCGGGCACCGTCACCGGATTGAGGTCGCAGTTGGCGAAGGCAAAATTGCCGATGACGTTGAGGCTAGGTGGAAAATCCACGCCAGTGAAGACGGGGGCATAGCCGGTGCTGCGGGTGCCGGTAAAGACCATATTGTAGTCGAAAGCCGCCGGGCCAATGCGGGTGACGCTTGCCGGGATGGTCAGAATGCCGTCCTGGACGTGATTTTCCAGGTTAGCCATGGGCCAGAAGACCAGTTCATTGCCATTGGCCAAAAGCATGCCACTAGCCGCATCGACTGAAAAGACTGGGTTGCCACTGGCTATCTCGATCGTGACCAGATTTTCCATGGAACTCATGCCGACAAAGGGATTGCCAACGACGGTCGTCAGCGACGCCGGCAGCTGCACGGCTTCCAGTTCCCAGTTATTGAAGGCGCCGTCGTGGATTTCGCGCACTCCCTCTGGGACAATAATGCTGGTTGCCGCTGATTGACTGAAAGCGTCCCGGGAGTCGTAGCCCATGGCGTTCAAGTTGGTTAGGCCGCTCCCGGGGCCAATGGCCAGAACCGGTTTGCCACCGATGGCTTGGGGGATGACGACTGTCTCACTGTTGCCGACGTAGTCGGTGATCATGACGCCGACAGTATCGCCAATGCGATATTCTTTGACGACGAAGTCCGTGTCGGGATTGGCTTCAAGCGCGTAGAGTGGTGGCCACGCCATGGCTAGTATTGCCGCCATGGCCAGCATAATTCGGGGAAGACTGCGGCGAGGGCGAGCCTGGAGTGTTGGCTTGCGCGTGACCATGGCGGTGTCACTGGCTTTTTCACCTGAGAAGACTGTGTGGGTGTTCATGACCTGAGCCTTTCTTCCCAATCATTGGTGGTGGTGATAAGAATTTTGTGATGATGATTTTAACGATTTTTCACATTGTCGAGATAGACGTCGTTTTGTTCTCCAGTGCCAGGTCTTTCCCGGTGACCACGTTGGCGTTTTGATAGGCGGTGCATCCACACCGTCGTATCGTGATTGTTGTGGATTATTGGCTGTAATTCGTTGCCCGATATGGTGTTTTTGTGCCTGATATCGCTACTGACGAGTAGGAGTGGGAAACTCAAGGGATGGAACGAGCCGGCGCATGCGGTAAAACAGCCTTGGGGCGCGATGCGCATGCACTGGCACCCGCTGTCCGTCGTCAGCTGCCAATGCAACGGGCAATAAACATGGTTGTTGTCACAGACCGCTGAACAATGACAAGACCATGCTGAACAGTAGTTGGTTGGTTAATCAGATTCACTGCCTTTTTTTCGTCTGTGGGTTTCCATGATTAGCTACCGTGCGGCTCATGCCGAAGACCAAGCGCGATTGAGCGTACCTGACAGGTGAACCATCAATGGCAGCCGCTAAGATTAGCTCACACTCGCGCAGGAAACAGGGATACCCATGGCTAATTTTATGATTTCACTTAAAGTGAAATCAAGAGCAAGACATCCCGTTTTTTTGTTTCGACTCGATGATACGTAGCATATCGTTTAAGCATTCTGTTTTCAAGTGACTTATGTTGTTTTCTGCTGCTTTTTTTATCACCTCTTATGCAATCTTTTGCATTTGGATATTTTTGATTTTTGAATTTTTGTGCAAATTAGCCAAGAATTTTAGGCATGGGGTTATTATGACCTTTAGTGATGGCTAGACGGTAGCCGGCGGGTGTTGGGCTAGCTGCCAGCAAAAAGCAGGGCATCCGCCGAGGATTCGGCGGATGCCCTGGTGGTTTATGATGGAGTACTGCCCGGGTGGGCTTGGGCTTGGCTATTCTTCAGGGTTGAGGAAGAGCCAGTAGGCGCGGCCGGGGAGGAGTGTCTGTGCACGGACGTATTTGCCGTTTTGCCATTCCCAGGCGGTGATGGTTTCTGGAACCGATATTTCGTGTAGTGGTCCGGTGAAGGTCCACTCGCCGGGGGTGAGCTGTGGGATTGCCGGTTCCTGGTTGGCGCAGAAGAGTCCGCGCAGCTGTGGAGCGGCGGCCGGATCAGCGCAGAAGACCCAGAGTGCGGTACACATTGGTGGCTCGCCATTGGTGATGACTGTGGCGCCGTTGACGACCTTGGAGCGTGGCATGTTGGTGAGGCCGACCTGGGTGCTTGGGGTGATGGCGTCGAATGGCAGGAAGATGGCGTTCCAGCCGGGCTGCCAGGCGTAGCCGGGGTTGTCGAAGGCAAAGGTCCAGGTTTGCGCATGGGTGCCGGCGCCAGGGAGGCCGGAGAGGGCCTTGTGGAGGCCGTCGAGGGTGATGGTGAGGTTGAAGTCGCCATCATCGTCGACCAGTTCGAGGAGGTTGTGGACGATGTAGCTGTTGGCGTTCATGCGGGTCATCACGAGTTGCGGGCAGGGTTTGCCGGCGAAGTTCAGGGCAATGTCCTCAATGGTGAATTCGCCATCGACGATTTCATCGCTGAAAGTGATGGTGAGACTGTCGTCATCACCGGGCTTGGTCGGCTTGTCGGTGATGGCGACTGTAAGTGGTATGGTGTCAATTAGCAGGGGCAGGGTGACTGTGGTGGACTGGTTGCCAGCCGGATCGCTGATGGTGAGTATGAGTGTGTAAAGTCCCGCATCACGCAGGTCAACGGGGATGAGCGTTTGGAGGGGCTCTTCGGCTGGCCGGTCGGCTTGATAGAGATTCGTCGGAGCATCTGAGCCAGGCAAGCTGTATGACAGATCGATATGTACGGGCGCTTCAGACAGCAGGAAGCCCAGCGCAAACTCCTCGTTGTCAGCCAGCCAGGTGATACCGTCGTCGGCGAATTTGCCGTGGTCGGGAGTGACAATCGGATTGGTAACGGTGGGGGCGGTGTTGTCAATGACGACTGTTTGGTTGAGGGCGGTGCTGTTACCGGCCTGGTCTGTGGTGGTGATGACCAGGGCGTGGGTGCCTTCGGCCAAGTTAAAGGCCAAAGCGAAGACCTGGACATCGCCGGCGCAGGTTTTTTCGCCGAGAGGAGTCGTGCCTTCGGCGATGGTGATGGTCAGTAGCTTCTCTGAGAGATCACCAGAGAGGGTAAGGTTGGCATCGGCGGCTAGCTGGGTGATAAAGTCGGTGGTGGTGCCGGTGTCAGGAGTCATGGTGAGATTGGCTACGGTGGGCAACGTGTTGTCGATGACCACGGTTTGCTCAAGGATGATGGCGTTGCCGGCTGCGTCCGTGGTGGTGACGACGATGGTATGGCTGCCTTCGGCGAGCGGGAAGGCCAGTGCGAAGGCCTGGTCGTCGCCCTCGCAGGTCTTGGTGCCCAGGATGGCGTCGCCCTCGGCGACGGTGACGGTCAGGAACGTCTCAGGCAGGGTGCCGCTGAGGGTGAGATGGGCGTCGTCGGCGAGTTGGGTGATGAAGTCGCCGGTGGCGCCAGTGTCCGGTGTGATTGCCAGATCGGTGGTGGCTTCTGGCGCGGTGTTGTCGATGGCGACTGCCTGGTTGAGGACCGTGCTGTTACCGGCGACGTCGATGGTGGTGATAACCAGGTCGTGCGTGCCTTCGGCAAGCGGGAAGGTAAAGGCGAAGGCCTGGTTATCGTCCGCGCAGGTCTTGGTGGCCAGGACGGTCTGGCCTTCGCTGACGGTGACGATGAGCAGAGTTTCGGGTAGAGTTCCGCTGAGGGTGATTTGGGCATCGGCCGCGAGCTGGGTGATGAAGTCACCGGCGGTGCCAGTGTCGGGGGCGATAGCCAGATCGGTGGTGGCGGCCGGCGCGGTGTTATCAACCACGACATTGGCTAGTTCGTTGTCGCTGCTGTTGCCGGCTGCGTCAGTGAGGCGGACGACGAAGGTGTAGGTTTCGTCTGGCAGGTATGGCAATGCGGCGCTGAAGGCCGTGTCGTCGTCCTGGCCGTACTGGTGAGTGCCGAGTTCGTCCAGGAGTCCTTCGGCGGTCTTGCGGAACCACTCGGCTTTGAGGCCCTTCTCGGGCAGAGTGCCGACGATGGTGAGTACGGGTTCTTCGCCTTCGCGGGGTTCGGAGCGGAAGAACATACCGAGTGGCGGTGCATTCTGGCTGGTGATGAGATCGCTATCGGAGCGGCCGGTGTCGGGAGCGATGGCCAAGTCGGTCATGAGGGCCGGGGTACTGTTGTCGACGGCGATGTCAAGACTGACAGTGGTACTGTTGCCGGCCGGGTCGCTGATGGTGAGCACGAGCGTGTAGCGGCCCTCGTCACGCAGGTCGACGGGTATAAGCGTTTGGAGGGGCTCTTCGGCGGGCCGGTCGTGTGCGAACAGATCAAGCAACGTTTCCGAGCCTTCCACACGATAGGCCAACGCAATATGCACGGGGCGTTCCGGGAGCAGGAAGGCCAGCGCGAGCTCTTCGTTATCCGAAAGGGAGGTGATGCCATCGGTAGCGGACAGCCCGTGGTCGGGTGTGAGGGCCAGATTCGCGGGAGCAGCTGGCGCCGTGTTGTCGATGACCACTGTTTGGTTGAGGATGGTTTGGTTGCCGGCGGCGTCCGTGGTGGTGATGGTTAAGTCATGGGTGCCTTCGGCGAGGTTGAAGGCCAAAGCGAAGGCCTGGTCGTCACCGACGCAAGTCTTGGTACCCAGGATGGTCGCGCCTTCGGCGACGGTGACAGTCAGGAGCTTCTCTGGCAGCGTGCCGCTGAGAGTCAATTGGGCATCGGCCGCGAGTTGAGTGATGAAGTCGCCGGCGGTGCCGGTGTCGGGCGTGATGGCCAAGGCGCTGATGGCGGCCGGGGCGGTATTGTCAACGATCACCGTCTGGTTGAGGACCGTGCTGTTGCCGGCTGGGTCGCTGAGGGTAACCGCTATGACATGGTTGCCGTCAACCAGATCAACGTTGAACGTGTGAAAAGGCACCGCGGTGAGATTGGCAGGAGTTTGGGCGGAGCCGTTCAGATCAATCAGGACGGTGACGGGCACTTCGCTGCTTTCGATGCGGAATGCAAACGTGTTGTCTTGGGAGATGAAGTCACTGTTGGCACCGCCGGTATCGGGTGTCATGGTGAAGGTGACAAAAGTCGGGGCGGTGTTGTCAATGACGAAGGGCAGTTCTTCGCTGGTGCTGTTGCCGGCCAGGTCGGTGGTGACGGCGGTGATGATATAACGGCCTTCGCCGATACCGGTGGCGCCGAAGGTGAAGCCAGTGAGGTCATCAGCAGCGAAGGTTTTGGAACCGCCGAGGTCAGTAGCGGCGCGATTGGCGCTGGCAACGCAGCTGACGGTGATGCGGCTGGGCGTTTCCGTGACTTGGGCGCTGAAGGTCAGGGTTTCGTCCAAGGCTAGTTTGGTGATGCGGTCGCTGGTGTTGTCACCGGTGTCGGGTTCGATGCTGCTGTCGATGAGGGCAAGGGGCGCTGTGTTGTCGATGACCAGCGAGAGCTCTTGCTCGGTGCTGTTGCCGGCTTCGTCCTTGACCAGGAGGATGAGAGTATAGCTTCCCTCGGCCAGGTTGAAGGCGATGCTTAGGGCGGTGCTGCCGTCTTCAGGGACGAAGATGTCGTCGGAGAGGGCGGTGCGGTCGCCGCCAGCGGCGGGCTCTACGAAGAGCTGGTAGCTGCAAGGGAGCTCCGGCAGGTTGCCTGCGAGGGTGAGGTCCTCGTCCACGGCCAGCTGGGTAACGCGGTCGCTGGCGGACAGGCCGGTGTCTGGTGTCAAGGTAAGGTTGGCGATAGCCGCAGGCGGCGTGACGTCATTGCCCCAGGCGATGGAGCGTAGGCCGGTACCGCTGGTGCCGAGAATGTCCTTGATAGTGGTGGCGTCAAAGCGCAGGGAATAGAAGTCCACCAGAGCTGGCAGAATGCCTAGGCCTTTGATGAAGAATTCGCCGAGGTTGACGGGATCCTGTTCAATGGTGACGCCGGCGGGGAGAACGATGACCTGGCCGTTTTTCTTGAGGCGCAGGCCGGCGGCGGTGACGGTTTCGGGATCGACATTGCCCAGGAAGCTGAGTTTGACGTCGAATTCGCCTTCCATGCCGGCTTCGGGGACGATACGTTCCATACTGAAGAGACTGGGGGCGGCGCCGTTGCTGCCACCAAAGTCGTGTTGACGGACCCACATGAGCTGCTTGCCGACGGCGCCGAAGAAGCCTTCGGGATCGGCAATACCAGCGCATTGGACGGTGAGGACGAAGAAGCCGTCCTGGCTGGTGAAGGCGCTCAGGCCGGAGATGATATAGCTGAGCTCGAACTCATCTTCGGTATCGGCAGTGATGGTCAGTTCGGCGGCGAGTTCAGCGGGGGTGATGAGCACGCCCTGGCGGCGGAGCGTCATGTCGTCGGTGGTGAAAGTGGCCGGGTCGATCTTGGTATTGAACATGACCGTGACTTCATCAACATCACCCGCGACAATGTAGTTGCTGACATCTTCGTTGTTGGAGCTGAAAGCGGCGAATTGGGTGACTCTGATGGCAGCATCGGGGAGCTTGGTCAGCGCGATGGTGTAGCTGTAAGTGCCCACGCTGAGGTAGTCCATCACGTGCAGTTTGTTTTCATTGATGGGGTCGGCGCCGTCGGGGATGGTGCGGTCAGTCTGCCAGCAGTTGCGGAAGGGCAGTTCAATGACGGCGCGAGTGGGGGTGTCGTTGCGGCTGGTCACGGCGACTTCGTAGCGGCGTTCGCCAGGCATGGAGCCGGTGTTGGCCGGGTCGTCCATGGCGAGGTAATGCCAGCCGGCCAGGAGCGCTTCAATCTCGAAGGTCACTGTGGCCGTATCCCCGTTGAGGTTGAAGGTTGGTCCGCTGAGGATTGTGTGGTTGCTGGTGAGGACTTCGGCGCTTTGGGCGTTGTCCTGGAACCAGATGGTGTCCGGCGTATCCGCGGCATCAACAAAGTCATTGACCAGGAAGATTGTGGTATCGCGGTCGAGTGCTTTGCCGCTGCGGATGAGCTCGTGGATGTCAACGGATTCGATCAGGCTGAGCTCGGGGTTGCCGTTGCTGTTAAGGTGGGAGTACTTGGCTTCCATGTCGATGAAGTGCCCGAGCAATGAGCTGGTGAGCCACCATTGGGCGAGTCCGGTGGTTTTGGCCTGAATGTCCCCAAGGTTGACTTGGCCCAGGGGAGCATTGTTGGGTTGGCCGTTGAGCATGGATGCCTCGGTGTTGTAATCCCACAGGGCAAATTCAATGAGCGAGTCCTTTTCGTTGTCGATGATCTTGGGCTGACCAGAGTCGATGCGGAAGTTCTTGGCGATGCCGTAGCCGTCGTTGTAGACCAGCGCGGAGAGTTCGGCGGGGTAGGACGGCTCAATGACGGTCCTGGTGAGCGGGTCGTCGCCAAGCACGTCGCGCTGCAGGAAGTAGTGTATTTGCAGGCTGGGGCTCGGGTTGACGGTGAGGGTGCTGGGCGTGAGTTCGATGGTCGCCGTCGCGCCGGAGAAGGGATTGATGTAGGTGAGGGTGCCGCCGAAATTGTAGACGACGGGCGTTTCTGGCGCCGCGCCGCGTTCGGGAATGAAGCGCACCATGGCGGAGCCAGTGGCCTTGGCGGCGAGGGTGCCGGTGCCGTCAATGGCGGTGATGCCGTTGAACTTGTCGCTGAGGGTAAGGACCTCGAAGAGTTCGGTGCAGTCTTCGCCGGCGGTGTTGGTGACCTTGACCGTCAGGCCGAGGGCGGTGATCGGCAGGGTTTCATGACCGTTGGTCATGGTCAGGGTGCCGTCAAAAGCCTCGCGGGTCATGCTGATCTTCTGCTTGATTTCCAGAGTAACCTTGGCGCAGACCGAGGGTGAGTTTTTCGACTGTTCTTCGGTGTAGGCGTATTGGGTCCGGACCAGTTCGTGCACGTTTTCGTAACCGGCGGCCTTGGCGTCTTCTTCGCACTGCTCAATTTCATTATTGATGCCGAGGAGTTTTGCCAGGCTGATGATGGGATCGCCATTGCCGTCGGTATCGCCGGGCAGGTCGGCGCCGGGCCCACCGGGCAGACTTTGCCAGTAGGCCATGGTGCGGTTCCAGCGAGCGACGAAGGCGGCAAGATCTTCAAGGGTCACGTTGTCAGGCAGCACCGCAATGAGCTCTGGGGCGTTTTCGGCGATGACCGGCGCTGTGCCGTCTGGGCCGGCGATGGTGAGTAGCTTGAAGACTTTGTTGAAGGCGCTGAGTTGGGCGTTTTCAGCTTCCAGCCAGATGTCGTCGCCGTAGTATTCGATGAGGGCGGCGGCGTGGTGTCCGGCCTGGCGGTAGCCGATGAAGGCGATGTCCTGGGCTTCTTCCACCCAGCTGGGAGCGCCGGTGGCGCGCGTGCCACGGGTGCCGGATTCGCTGAAGCCAACGCCCATGCCGGGGACGGGCCAGGGTGTTGGCGGCTTACCGTCGAGGCCGTCGCAGGCACTCATAAAGCCGCGGATACAGCCGAGAATATTGGCAAATTTGCCATAGGTGCCTTCAGCGACGCAGCCGAGGCCGGCCAGCGTTGCATCGGTGCCAATGTTGACCCATCCCTCGACGCCCTTATCGTAGTTGCTGACCAGACTGATGATGGCGTCGACGACGCCAAGAACGCAGCCGATGGGCAGGAAGCCCAGGCCGCATTTCAGGGCGGAGCTGAGTAGGCCGTTTTGGCAGGGTATGCAGCTTTCAGGCAGAGAGGGCAGCGAGGGAATGCTGGGTTGGGTAACCCAGGCGGTGCCAACGTAAGGCACGCCCGGTGAGAAGCCGCCACCGCCAATGCCACCGCCGCCCCAGTTTGCGGGCGGGCAAATGCGCAGCTGCATTTGTTTTTCATAGCGGTGCCATTTGAAGTCCTTGCCACACTCGTAGTAGTACACGGTGACAGAGCTGGTGGTGCAGGGGTCTTCGGCGCGAGTTGCGGATGCGGCGCGGCGGACGATGACGGGCAGAACGGTCGCCTGCTGTGGCAGCAGCGTCTGGCCATCGTCTGGCTGGGTGCATTCGAAGGTGAAGCTGCCGGCGTTATAGAAGTCGAGGCGGACGTTATGGGCGGCGATGAGGCCTTCGTTAGTGAGCACGGCGTTGACCATGCGAGTGGTGCCGGGGAGCATGTCGGTGAAGTTGGTGGGCATGTCCGTGCGTACGACTGGCATGGGCACATTGGTTTCATAGACGACGGTGAGCACGACCTCGTATTCGTCTTCGATTTCGGTGGGGACGACGTCCCATTTGTAGGAGATGGCCTGGAAGCTGAGGAAGAGCTCGACGGTGGCCTGTTGTCCCGGGGCGATGTCAATGATGTCCGTGGCGCTTTCATGCTGATCGGCGCTGATGACGATCAGGGCTTTGCCGACGGGGATGTTTTCGATGATGCAGAACGCGTCTTCGCCGGTATTGCCGGAGCCGAGGATAGCGCCGGTATAGGGATTTTTGACGGTGACGGTGGCATTTTTAAGGCGGGGTTCGTTGCCTTCCTCGAAGTAGGTGTATTCGTCGACGGCTGAGACGCGGATGGAGCCCTTGTCTTCGGAGACGGCCATGGCACGGAAGGGCAGGCGGACGCCGTCCTGGGCATTGGCGGCGTTGATGGCGATGGCGCCGCTCAGCGGCATGCCGAGGGCGGTATTGTCATCGCCGCGCAGCTGGAGGGACATGGTGGCAGAGCCGCCGGCGGGGATGCTGGCCATGGTGGTGCCAGAGGCGATGGTCAGCCATGACAGCGTGGGCGCGGTAATGGTGATGGGGCCGGTTTCGATAGCGCCAGTGTTGCTGATAGTGACGTCAACCAGGCGACTGACGCCAATCTGCATGGTGGTGTCAATGCTGACGGGATTGACACTGAGTTTGGCAAATTGCGGAATGGCGAAGAAGTAGATGGGGATGTTCAGCTCTGCGCCCTCGGCGCTGGTGAAGCGCAGGAGCGGTCGTTGATAATCGCGGCCGGGCGTTGCTGCGGTTGCGGTGACGCTGTAGTTGATGACGATGCTTTCGCCGCCGGCGAGGGTGTCAGGCAGGTCTGGGAAGCTGGTCAGGATGCTGTCGAGGGCTGGCACGGGTAGCATGAGCTCGGGATCGGGCAAAGCTACGCTGGCCTGGATGCCGGTGAGCGGGGTGGTATTGGGGTTGCTGATGGTCATGCTGAAGTTGCTGGGCGTGTCGGTGGTGACATTCCAGAAGATATAGGAGTTGCCGCCGGCACGGTAGCCGAAGCTGAGGACGTCGAATTCCTGCTGTTTGGCCTTGGTGTCGGTGCCGGGGTAGCAGGCGCCGGCGATGACATGGCCGCGTTCGGCCTGGGCGGGCGTGTAGGTGACGCTGAAATTGCCATTGGCGTCACTGGTGGCAGTGATGACGCGGCGGTAGTCGCCGATGACCACGTAGACATCAAGGTCGACGTCGGCAACGGGCGTAGCATTAGTGGCGGACTTGGTGACCGTGCCGGTCAGTTCGAGGGTCTCGCTGGGAAGAATCCAGGTGCCCTCGGCGATGGGGTCAAGGACCGGGTTGTAGGACGCGTCGATGCTGAATTGGCCGCTCCAGGTCTGGTTGTCAAAGGTGCTTACTTCGCGCAGCGAGCCATTGGGATTGACGACGACGCAGAAACGCCAGTCGTTGGCGGGGGCGAGGTCGTCCAGGGGGACGTTGAAGATGGTGTCGATGCTGCCACCCTTGGGGAGCGGATGGTCGTTGCTGACGACGATATGGGAGGACATGAGCAGGGTATTGTTGCTGATGCTGCTTGTACGCGACGCGTGGACGGCGATGGGTATTTGCATGCCGATGGGCGCGTCCATATTGCCGCCATTGAAGAGGGTGAAGGGCAGCTGGTGGACGCTGTCGGATTCAAGCGCCTGCGCGGGGGTACTCAGGTTTTTGATGGAGTAGTCAGGGAAACTCAGGTCGCTGACCATGGCCCAGCCGGTACCTGGGGAGTAGCCGTTTGCATCGGCGAAGATGGAGATGACTTGATTGCCATCAACCTTGCCGTCGTTGCAGGCGAGGACGTCGATTTTGACGCTGTGCTGGCCGTCAGGAATGGTGACCAGAGACGCCGTGGGGTCATTTTCGGTGACGAAGGGCAGGCGCGCGCCGTCCAGCCAGAACTGGATTTCGCCGCCGTCGTCGGCCGTAGCGGAGCCGCTGACATAGGCCGTGATAGTGATGGGAAGGTCACCCGTTGGCACCTCGTCGTTGCGGCTGATGGTGAGGGCCTGAAGGTGGAGTTCATCCCGTTCTGGGAGAGTCGAGGGTGAAATGACGACGGCAAGTGCTTGGCCGTCGTTGTCCCAAAGGATCAGATCGGCCGCAATGGGGCGTTCACCGAGGCCATCGGTGGGTTTGCCGTTGCAGTTGCAGGATGCGCTCATGGCAACGGTGCCGGAGAGGGTGACCAAGCGGCCACGGGAGAGCTGATTTTGATTCTCGTCAACGAGGTAATCTTCCAGGACGGCATTGTCTATGACGCCGACGGGGAACTGGGTGAATTCGCGGCCGGCGGGAATAAGGATGGAGTTGGCTGGGAGCAGGAGGGCCTGCGCTTCGCTAACACTGAGGTAGACGGTGAGGGGTTTGGTGAGGTCGATGGGATTGCCGTCGAGGGCGATACGGCGCAGGGTGGCAATGGTGGCGTTGGGGCCGGCGGCTTCAGATACCTCAATGGGTGAGAAACTTAATTGCACACCGGGAACGACAGCCGAGTAGATGCCAGTGAAGTTGACGCTACGGTTGGCGATGACGGTGACCTGGCGATCGGCGGGGGTGAGCCAGCCGGCAACGGCTTGGAATTCAATGGTGTAGTCGCCGGCTTCGAGGTTTTGGGTAGTGGCGCTGCTTTGCCAGTCGAGCGTGCCTTTGACGCGCCAGGCGCCAGCAATTTCCGAGGGACTGAGGTAGCCGGTGAGATTGCCCTTGGTGATCAGATTGAAGGTTTTGGACAAGGTAATTGCGTCGCCGACATTGAGGGTAATAGCTTCGCCCGCGGGGGCAATCCAGTCGCCGTACACGCTGTAGCCGACATTGTAGGTGCCGACATCCAGGGTGCGAGTGTTTGCCTGTGGGTTGTCTGGCTGAAACCAGACTTGGTAGCCATTGTTGAGGTGGTAGTACAGGTAAGGGAAGGGGATGCCATCGGGCAGTATCGCCGGATTGGTACTAAAATCCATGGTGACGGTAGCGGTCTGGGCGAAGGTGGCGGTGAGGGCGATGCCTGCGTCGGTCAGGGCGATGGAGCGGCTAGCTCCGGCGTAGCCGTCAGACCAGCTGACGAAACGGTGGTTGGCGGCAGGCCGGGCCTCAATGGTGTAGCGGTAGCCAACGGCATAGGTGCCAGTGGTTGCGAGGCTGTTGTCGTTCTTGACCACGCCGGCCTGGCAGCCCCAGTCGCCTTGGCCTTCGGCAATGCCGATGGTGATGTCGGCTTCGCTGGAGAATTCGGCCTGGAAATTCAGGTCGCGGTCGACGGTGATGGTTTGGGTCGCGTCGGTGTTGGCGGTATAGGCGTAGCCATTACGCCACCATTTGATGAATTGGGCGCCGGCGTGTGGCGTGGCCGTGAAGGTGATTTGGGTGCCGGAGTCAATGGTGGCGTTGTTGAGGGCGCCCTGGGTGATGGCGCCGAAGTTTTCTGACCCGGGGTAGATACCCACCGATACTTGGTGGGTTAGTACGAAACTCCCGTACAGGTCGATTAACGTATCGGCGGTGCTGATGCTGACGACGCGAACGGGGTTGGTTGGATCGGCGAGGGCGGTGGCGCCATCGTCGGTCCAGCGGTCGAAGCGGTAGCCTTGCGCTGGGACAGCGGTGATGGTGACTTGCCTGGGAGTGTCAGTGACGGCGTAATCGCCAGTGCCGGTGAAGCTGTTGGCCCAGTAATAGTTACCACTGCGGAAGGCCCTAATGCGGATATAGCGTTCGAATTCGGCGGTGAAGGTGTAAGTGCCGCTGGTTTCCGGATTGAAGGTGCGGTTGTATTGGGTGTTGCCGTCCGTCCATTGGACGAAGCGCCAGTAATAGCCTGAGTAGGTGTATAGGGACAAGGACGCTTCGGTGCCGAGGTCGTAGGTGCCGGCGCCGTAGAGATAACAGCCCTGGCAATCAGCCGGTTCTTTGTTGAGAATGACCGTGTAGGTGGGCACGAAGCGCACGGAAAAGTTATTTTCCTCGGGATTTTCGCTGATGGTGAAGTAGCGGGTGTTTTGGCTGACGTCGTCGTGCCAGACGGCCCGGTAGTGCTGGGGTGGGGTGACGGTGACGACGATGGTTTGACCGACATCAAAGTTGCCGGTGATGGGCAGTTCCGCGCCGGTGTACCGGTTAGTTAAGACGATAGTGGTGCCTTCGGGGCTGTCTGGCGCCAGTGAGGCCTGATAGCTGCTGACGCGGATGAAATTGGCGTAGTAACGATTGTAGTCAGTGTTATCACTGACAGTAATGTTAATGGTTGCGTCGGTATTATTATATACCCAGTAATATTGACTCCAGCTGTGCAGTCGTGCATTGGCATTGGCTGTGGCCGTAAGGGTAAGAGCCGTGCCGACGGGGAAGCGCTTGCCGGCTTGGAGATCGGCGAGGGGTATTTCGTTGCCATCGCTGTCAGTGACCACGATGTTGCCGAGGGTTTCGTCGCCTTCTTCGTAGAAATCCACCGTGACCGTTGACCATCTGGCGAAGAGGGCGTTGGTGTAGAAATAGTAGCTGTCGTTGGCAAGATTTGCCCAAGTCAGCTGTAGATTCCGTGCGGGATTGCGGTCTTCGTCTTCATCGATAACGTTGTTGCGATTGTCATCCCAACCGAGGAAGACAAAGTCATCACTTTCGGGTGTAGCCGTCAGGGGAATGTCAATGGCGGTATCGGGATCAGCGACGTCATAGACGCCACCACCGGTGATTGTGCCGCCGCCGTAGAGACTGCTGGTACTGCTGGCGACGAGGTAACGCGCCGTAGTATTGACTCTGATGATGCGTGAAAATTGCGCCGTGTAGGTTCTGTCGCGGTCGGCGGCGGAACAGGTGAAGCTGCGGCTGTCGGGAATGGGTGCGGTTTCGGGGTCGTCGTCATCGTCAAGCCAGCGGTTAAAGCGCCAGCCGTAGTTGCTGTAGGCGGAAAGAGTCACGTCTTGGCCAAGGGCATATTTCCGGTTGCCGTAATAGATTGTGCCGGCGCCGTAGGGATCGACGATGGTGGTGATATAGGCTGCTTCGACGAACTGCGCGGTGTAGGTATTTGGGTCTTCGGGCAGATCGGTGGGGTCTTGGATGGTGACGGTGCGGGAGGTACTGGTGTAGTTGGTGCCGTTGTCGCTCCATCTGGAGAAGAGGTAGTTGCTGTTCTCCTGGGCTCTGATCACGACGTCTTGGCCGACGATGACGTTAAAGATGCTGCCTACGACATTGTCGGCGTACATCACGCCGCCGACTGTGGGATCGCTGAGCAACGTAAGGGTACAACGGTTACTGCCGGCGCGGAAGTCATCTATGGCGATATACGGGCCGCTGAAGTCGGATTCAGGGGGTGTCAGTGTCCATACGGCGGTATAGGTCCCGGCGGGCAGTGTGATAGTATGCCGCCACCAGTTGTTCTTCAAGTAAGTCGAGGTTTTTTGGTATGGGTATTCGTCATCGTTTGCATCAAAGATGTGCAGCGTGGCGCGGCTGTCGGTCTGGTTGTAATAGGAGTAATATTGCTTGAAACTGACTACGCCTTCTTCCTCCATGGTAAAGTCGAGGAACAGGGATGATGTTTGTCCAGGGTGCAGGCGGTCGGTGCCGACGGCCGGCGAGTATTTGTCTGTGCTGTCGTATATGTTTTTATTCATCCATGGCTGGTCACCTTCGGTAAGGAAGCTGAAGCCCTCCATGCCCAGGCCAACGGCGGCATTGAACTCATCGGTATTGACAAGCGTGCGGCGGGCGATGGGGCTGCAGGGGACGTACACGCCGTCAATGTCGCGGAAGGCGCGGGCGGTGAAAGTCGTTGTCGTGGTGATGGTCAGGGGATTTTCGGAGAGGCTTGCGGCCGTGGGGTAGGTCTCGTCGGTGGTGTAGAGAACGATGGTGTCGGTATCACTGGTGAAACTGACTTCGACGGTCCCAGTGAAACTGTCTGGTGATGCTTCGCGGGTCACGTCTTGGCGGGTGATGACCGGTGCGCCCACGGCAGGATAGGCGATGGGAAGGAATGGCGTGCCGCTGTTGTAATAGCTGGCATAGTTGTTTTGGTAGAAGGTCCAGCTGCCATAGCCGGTACCATAGGTGTCATCGTGGTTGTAGGGATAGTAGACGGTGGTCCAGAAGGGAACTTGGGGGACTTGGTTGGGTGGCGTGCCGGTGTAGAATAAACTTGTCAGGTTCAAACAGGTATCCAAGCCGTTTTCGCTGTAGAAGTTATATGTGGTGAAGTAGTGCGACGGGAAAGTGATGCTTTGGACGAAGGGATTCCACGCGAAGGCGGTAATGTCAAGGGAAATAACGCTCAGGCCGCCATCGCCTTGGCTAGGGATGACAACATGTGTATCGCTGCCTATATAATTGACTAGTCTGAGGGTTTGGGAAGGCACTTCGCCAAGAATCTCGTATTGGAAACTGGTTTCGCCGGCAGGAGTCCAGGTGACGCGGTCCAAATAAAAGCTTTGAGTGTCGGCATAGCTAGTGATGTAGTCGACTGTCCAGGAAAGGTTGTGCTGGCCCTCGCCGATAAGAAAGTACGCTTTTATCCAGCTGCTCGTGCCGCTATAGGTGAGCTTACTGACCTCGTCAATGGCAAATGTGAAATCAAGGTCGCTCCAGCGATCGTTGCCCCGCCACCAGAAGCTAAGCAGTCCAGGGCCGGTGACGGTTGTTCGCAGCCATGACCCTTCGATGCGGCCGTCGTCAACAAAGGATTGCATGACATCGTTGGTTGCAGCGGCGTAATCGCTGGTACTGAGGGGCGACCAGGGTAGGGCAGCGTTGGTTGTGAAGACCAAATCGTCGTTGTTCAGAGCGGCATTGATGGCGGCAGTGTCGAGATATTGTCTGACGATAGTCGGGCCGCAGGGGGTTTCTTCGCGGGTGAGGGCGCGGTAGGGCGTCAGCGATACCGTGGCGTTGCCGCCGGTGAGGGTGATGATGCCATTTTCGACGGCGGGGCTGACCGGTGTCGGCTCGCTGCCATCCAGGGTATAGCGGAGGGTGACACCGCTGGTGTCGTCGCTCTCCATGCCTGCAACGAGGATGAGTTGGTTGCGGAAGAAGGGTTCGTCATCGCCGCTGACGCCGTCCTGGCGGCCTAGAGTCGGAAGGACGACAGCGCCATTGATCATATTTACGGCATAGCCGCCGTAGGTGGGTGGGTCGTCATCGTAGTCCAATTTGTCTTCCCACGACTGCTGGAAGGTCGAACTGTAATTGATCACCATGGGGCCGCCCTGTTCGTCTGTTTCGATGAGGTCCGGTGCGGCGCCGAGGAAATAGGCGTTGGCTTCCTTGAAAAGCCACCCTTCGCATTGGAGTGAGGTGACATAGAGGGAAGTCACCGATGCGGGCACAATTAGCAGGCTGGGCGTGAGCCGTTCGTCGTCAAAGCCGGCCAGGTACGAATTGGCAAACGCGTAGGGCCCGATCTGCTCGGTGCCATCGGGAATGCGATAGTTGGGTGTTTTACTGGCGGGCCAGGCAACGAGGGTCTTGCCATCGGCGCTGAACAGAACGCCATCGACGGCTTTCAGATAGGCGTTGCCTGCGGCGACCTCATAGGCGGTGAGCAGTGAGATGTAGTTCCAATGGGGGAATCCCGAGAATGCCGTAGGGTGAATGCTTTGCAAGGAAGCTGGTAACAAGACTGTCGCTACGCCAGATGACTGGAAAGCATTTTTGCCAATAGTTTCCAGTCCCTCGCTCAAGGTAACACTCATTGTGAGGCTTTCGGGGTGTCGTGCAAAACAGCCTTCGGGAATGACCTTGAGCCCCGGTGGGGTGACTACATTCGCAAGGTTGTAGCTATAGGCAAAGGCGTATTTGCCCAAGGTGGTAAGGTTGGCAGGCAGGGCGTCTTCGAAATCCGTGTTGAAAAACGCGTAATCGCCGATAGTGGTGACGCTGTCAGGGAGTACTGGCGAACGCATTTGCTGTGTGCTAAACCAGCCATAGCTACCGGCAAAGGCACCGGTATCAATGGTCACCAGGCCTGTCGGCAAAATTATAGCCCGAACGTCTTCTTGATACATGGCCAAGGGGGCTATTCGCTTGACTGTGTCAGGCATTTGTGATTCCGAGGTCGCTCTTGTCGGCAGGTGCGCGAAGGCATAGAGGACATCACCGGCGGTGTTCAGGAGATAGCCAGACTCGTCAACGTGGAAATTCGTGTTGCCGGCGTCAACGGTGATGACGTTATCCGGGCAGGGATGGCCGGCAAGACTGGAAAGATTGGCCGGCAAGTGCAGCGCGGTGCCGGCTACCCAAAGGCCCAGGGTGGTCAACGATGCCGGCAAGGTGAGGGACTGAAGTTGGCATTCGTAAAAGGCGCAATCCGCGATGTGAGTGACCCCCTCAGGGAGGGCGATACTGTCAAAGTAGAACAGGTATTGCTGCGTGTTAGCATCATAGTACTGATTCCAAGCCAAGACCCGGGTGCCGATGTGGGTTACACCATTGGGTATGGTGAGAACGCCGTCTACAGCCGCTGCTTTGGCGGCCTGCGTGGGCCAGAAAATCAAGTGGGTGCCGTTTTTGATTAGGGCGCCGCTGGTCGGGTCAACGGCGAAGTTGGCGTTACCCGCCGCTACGGTGATAACCAACTCGGTGTTGGGTTCATCCCGGCCGAAGAAGGGATTACCGTCACAGTCTTGCAGGGAGGCCGGAAGAGACACATTGGTCAAGCTATAGCTGGCTAGGCTCGCCTCGCCGATAAAGAGTACGCCCTCTGATACAGTGAGGGTAGAGACGCCGGTGTTACTGAAGCCTTTGGGATTCCAGTCGCTGGGCCCCTGGGGGCCCATGCCTAAATTAATAATTGGCCTGGTAACTCCTGGTCCAATGGCAATGACGGGCAGCCCACCCAGTGTCGTCGGGGTGGTTACGGTCTGCTCCTGGCCCCAATAGGCCGTGATGATTACGCCACTGGTGGAACCGTAGGTGTAGGGCTCATAATCGTAATCATCTTCCGGATCGGGAGCGTCCTGAGCGTGGGCAAACGCGCTGAAGACAAGAACCAAGGCCATGAGTGTCGTAAGTAAGGTCGAGGCCGGTCCACGGTTACGTTGTAAGGTCTTTTTCATGGTTTTGACTCCCTTCGTGATGCGCCCATGGGTCGAATAAATGAATGATATTTGAAAAGTGGTCGTCGTGCATAGAGAGATAAATCAGTCCGGCGGGGGGAAAATGGTCGGGACTGTAACAACGCTGACAATATTCTTTCACTTGTTGCTTAGTGACTCGTCGACAACAACATAATGAAAAAGACAGAATGCATTATCATGGGCAATATCGTCTACACGGCTAATGTAGAAGCAAAAAAAAGAATATACAAGTTCCTTAATGTCACTGAAAAACAGATTTTATTTTGCACATTCTTAAACATTTCTAAAATCAATCATTTTTAGAATATAACAGTGCGCTTTGTTTTAGTGCTAGGCATGCGAAGCCTCATATAGAACAATCCAATTGCTTGTTATAAATAGCAATAAAAGCAATTTCACTTCTTTATTTTGCAAATTCATTGGTCATGCTGGGCTGATTTTCGCAGTCGTCGGCGTGCAGGTCACATCGCAATGATGCTTGCTACATTGGCAGTCATGTTTCTGGTAATGCCTCACGCATTGCAGCCAGCCGTTCCCGCAGAGTCACATTTGTTTTCCGCGCCCACATGTCGTTAGGACTGCAGCAAAAATGCCAACCGGTCCCTGGGGACGCTTGGGACCGTGGGGACCGGTTGGCGCTGTGCTGAGGCGAGGACTCACGACTCATCAGGCATGGTCCCATGGATTGGCCCGTGGGTACTTTTGGACCGTGGGGAATGACGCATTGGACTCAGGGGACTGATTTACCGACGCCAGGGAACGGTGGGCCTGATTGGCTGAAGCCAGGGACTCCTGGAGCGCGCGCCGTCTTCCGGCCGTGGTGCGGGCTTTTAGCCCGCGCCGTCGCATGAGGCTAGCAAGCGTCCACTCGCGCGCCCGGCATCCCAGGCCGCGAAGCGGCAGAAGCGCTGAAAGCGCGAAACATACCAGCCTAGGGCAAGCGGCGCCGAAGGCGGAGCGACGCCCTGGGTAGAGTGTGATTATGGTTCGAGTTCCTCGGCCTCTTTGGCCGCAGTCGGCAAAGCTGACTGGGGCCGAAGAGGCAATGGAACGATGTAACAGCTTCTCTTTCTTGTACCTTGCGTCTTTTGCAGTGTTATTTTAGGTCGCCCATTCAGGGCTCCTTTCAGGTGGGACTCTTACCCAGGGCGACGCGCCCTGCAGGCGCTTGCCCTGGGCTTTCTTAGGCCGCGCCTTTGGCGCTGAAAACTACAGGCCGCAAGAAAGCCTGGTAACAATGACTGACTGATTACTTGTTAACAACTGTGACATATTGAACTCATTTTGATCTGGAGACGAAGGGGGTTACATTACGTGGCTTGCGTCTAGCGAGGATCCAGTCAGGTAGTACTGCTTCGACCTGTGTTTACCTGCTGCCAGCCGGCGGGTGAAGGCAAACCACCATACCAGAGGACAAAGCGATGAAAACGACTGCGTTGCGTATTTACGGTAAGTGTGATCTCCGGCTTGAGACTTTTGAGTTGCCGCCCTGTGGCGACGACGGTATTATCGCAGAAGTCGTGAGCGATTCGATCTGCATGTCCAGCTACAAGGCCGCCAAGCAGGGGGCGGATCACAAGCGCGTGCCCAACGACTGTGCGACGAATCCGACTATTCTCGGCCATGAGTTTTCTGGCCGGATACTGGAAGTCGGCGCGAAATGGGCTGACCAGTTCAAGCCTGGCGATCGTTTTGGCATTCAGCCGGCGCTGATGTACAAAGGCTCCCTAGATGCTCCGGGCTATTCCTTCACCACCATTGGCGGCGATGCGACCTACGTGCGCATTCCCTCTTGCGTGATGGAGATGAACTGCCTGCTCAAATACACTGGCGAAGCGTTCTTCATGGCGTCCTTGAGCGAACCCATGAGCTGCCTGATCGGGGCCTGCCACGCGCATTACCACATACCCGCCGGGACCTACAAGCACGTCATGGGCATTGTCGAAGGCGGCAAGTGTGCCTGTCTGGCCAGTGCTGGTCCCATGGGGCTCGGCCTGATCGATTACCTGATCCATGGCCCGCGCCGCCCGAAGCTCATCGTAGTCACGGATATTGATGATGCCCGGCTCAATCGCGCTGCGTCCATCCTTACCCCTGCGGATGCCAAGGCCAACGGCGTTGAGCTGGTGTATCTCAATACCAAATGCCCGGATGCGGTCGAGAAACTGATGGCCATAAGCGGCGGTACTGGCTACGACGACGTCTTTGTCCTCGCCCCAGTGGCGCCATTGGTGGAGCAGGGCGACGCCATCCTCGGTTTTGGCGGCTGCCTGGACTTCTTTGCTGGCCCGACCGATCCGACTTTTTCTGCCAAAATGAATTTCTACAATGTCCACTATGCGGGCACGCATATTGTCGGCACCAGCGGTGGGACGACGGACGATATTCGCGAGGCGCTGGACCTGATGGGCAAGGGCAAGATCAACCCGGCGATGATGATCACCCACGTCGGCGGACTTACCGCAGCGAAGGACACCACCTTGAACCTGCCCAACATCCCCGGCGGCAAGAAGCTGATCTACAACCACGTGGATTTCCCGCTCACCGCCATCGCTGACTTCGCCGAACTGGGCAAGAACAATCCCGTGTTCGCCGAATTGGCCGCTGCCTGTGCGCGCAACAAGGACATGTGGAATCTCGAGGCAGAAAAGATCGTCATGGAGAAAATGCCCAAACTCAGTGTTTGAGCATTCGGCCACCTTTTTGCCCCCCGGGTCATGGCCTTCAGCTGGTCTGAAAAAAATATCGAAAGAACCACAAAATTGCCAGGCCCGGGCTTGCTTTTCGACCGCCGTTCGCTATTGTAATGAGGTGTCCGACGCCTAGGCGCCGGTAGTTGATAAAGTTGTTATTTTTGCCGGGCTAGCTCAGTTGGTAGAGCAGTGGAATCATAATCCACGTGTCATTGGTTCGAGTCCGATGCCCGGTACCATTAAACAGAGCCCCGTAACTCAACTGAGTTACGGGGCTCTTGTTCTTTTCCCTTAACCAGGCATGCCTACGGATCGAGTGTTTGCGTAAAACCGTCGCGGGTGTTCCCGGGGCAGGCGCCTGTAGCTGCGTATCAGGGCACAAAAGTGGAGTGAATCGCCAGATTACTGGGCAGGACCGACCCCCGCTGGCGGGCATCGACATGGCCATCCAAGTACAGGGCATTGGCCAGCTCGTTGTGGCGGAAAGCAATCCGCAAGTTCCCGTTGCTGGTGGTGTTCGGCCAGATTTGCGTAACGCCGTCAAGGCCGCTGACGGTTGTGTAGATGCTATCGAGAAAGACGATGAATTCCGTCGGTGGAAAACGCGTGGTCTGCGCCCGCCCGGTGACATTGTAAATATAGTTCGCACTGGCGGCGGTAATTGCTGAGGTCAGTGGCTTGCTTGGGCAGAGCCAAGTTTTGGCATCGCCGACATAGAGGTCCATCTGTGCGCGGTAGGTGTTGGTTGGTTGCCATGCAGGTATTGCTGGGTCCCAGTACATAACGGGCAGTGTACTGGCATTGTCATCCAAGTACATGGTGGTCGCTATGCCGATCTGCTTGAGATTGCTGGTGCAGCTGATTGCGCGCGCTTTCTCGCGGGCTTTGCTCAAGGCCGGCAGCAGCATTGCCGCCAGGATGGCGATGATCGCGATGACGACTGGTTCCTACCTTGAATTTTAGCGAATATATATTATATACAGGGAGCTTTATTCGTCTGAGTAATTCCCTTTTTTCAGGAGTGCCGACCATGTCAAAAGTCAACGCAGTGATCTATGCCCGTCAGTCCAGTGGCAAGGAAGAAGAAAGCGAATCGATTGCCATGCAGATTGAGAAATGCATGGAGTTGGCAAGGAAACGCAAAATTGAGGTCATCGCCACGTATAACGACGCAAATGCATCGGGCCGCCTCTATCCATCTGGTGCAGAGAGTATTGCCGATCAGGACAGCGTCTTTCAGGATTGGTACCGGAAAAACACGGCCGAAAAAAAGTATCGCCCCGGCTTGCGTCAAGTTCTGGAGCAGCTGTCAAGAATTGATTATGTCATTGTCTACGATACGACGCGACTTTACCGTCCCATCCAGCGCAGCTATCTGCAGAATTACGTTGACAATCAGCTTATTGCGAACAGCGTCAAGCTTCTGACCCTCAAGGAGGGTGAGAGTAATCCGTCGGACTTTTCAGACAGCCTGGTGACCACTATCAAGTCCCATGTCAACGACAATCAGATCAAGTTGACCAGCGAAAAGTCAAAAGCCGCGATGAGCAAATTGAAGGACGACGGCTACTATGCCACTGGGCCCAAAATGTACGGCATCCGCTACCTTGGTGGTAAGGATCGGGCGGTTGAAGTGATTCCCGAGTGCGTGGAGGTCATCCGCTTCGTCTTCGACCAAATCATCTTGCTGAAGCCCTACAACCAGATCGTTCGCCAGATGAACAGCCGATTTGCCGGGCGCTGTGCGGGGAAGGGCTTCTATGACTCGTCCTTCCGGCATATCGCTTCGCAGCCTTTCTACTGTGGCTACATGTACGATACGCAGGGCGCCCTGATCAAGGCCAAGCAAATGCAGGGGAAAGAAATAATAACGTACGAAACCTGGGAGAAAGTCCAACGCATTATGAGCCGGCGTCGTGCGGAGCCGCAGAGGAGAAAAAGCCTGCCGCATCCCTTTTCGCATCTACTGCATTGTGGCTACTGCGGCGCGAAGATGATCGTCGGGCAGGACGGCAACAAGGAGTTTTATCACTGCTTCCGAGGCGCCAACATCAATACTGACGCCAATTGCCGTTCAGCGCGAGTCACCATCAATCTCATCAGACACTCGGATGAGTTCGTCGGTCTGAAGGCCAGCGTGGCTCCCCTACTGGCACTGGCCCTCTATAAAGAAATTGAACAGCATGACGTCATGAGAATGAAAGGACATGAGCTGGAAAAGCTCAAAACCGACCTCGTCGCGTGTGTGTCGCGCCTGGACGCCGCCGCCTCTGCCTATGGCGCCGGCGAGCTGTCTCTGGCAAGTTTTCAGAAGGTTGAGGCGCTGCTGAACGGCAAAATACTCAAGACCAAAAAGGAAATCGCGCAGATAGAAAATGCCTGCGCCAGCCAGAACAAGGTCGAGGAAAGAGCACGGCAGTTCCTCTTGAAAATTGATGACCTCATGGCTGATAGACTGGAAGACCACGTCTTTGAGGAACTCCTCCGCGGAGCCGTAACGCGCATTGACTGTTTTAATGATCACCTTGAGCTGAAAACCGTCTATGGCGATTTCACCCTCGAACGCTTCATGAAGGGGAAATTCCGTAATTTTCCGAGATTCACCTACAAAATCATCCCTGTCGATGGCTTCAAACGTGACATCCGAAAAACCAAAATCAATGTCACCTACGTCTATGGAAAACATGCTAATAAAAATTTGGTGGTAGACCTGGAAGTAATGAAAATTTACGCCCAGCGGTAGGACGAAGAAAAAAAGCAAAAAAAAGAGCCGCAACGCGGCTCTTAGGCATGCAACGAACGCTTAAACACTAAAACTTGCGGCAGGAACCTACAAGGAGTTCGATCAAGGTGAAGCAGCGTTGTTTCATGGGGTGCCCCTCCTGCGATATGATGCATTTTGTTTGCATGCCGGTAACCTAGCTAACGGATAGTATAGACAAAATTTGTTCAAAAACAAAGTGATATGTGAGAAGGCGCGCAAGTATGCGTAAGCGGTCAGTGTACACCCCGGCGCTTCGCTGGGACAATTTGCAGGAAACCCACGGTCAGTCGCCGCCCAACCATTCGACCTTGATTTCCGCCGACCTTTGCGGCAGCGTGTTTCATAGGAGTCATTGATATTGGATGCCCGACATGCCGCCGACGTCAACCCCAGGCAAGCTAGTGAGTTCCATTGCCCCTTTGGCCCCAGTCAGCTTCGCCGACTGGGGCCAAAGGGGCCGAGGAACACGAGCGTAGAGGGCGCGCTGCCCAGGGCGGCGCGCGCCTTCGGCGCCGCTTGCCCTGGGCTGGTATGTTTCGCGCTTTCAGCGCTTCTGCCGCTTCGCGGCGGAAATGCACGACGAGAAAAGGCTGCTTGGTTGAACAAGTGCCATGGATACCGTTAAATGAAGAGCATCGGTTTCATAGGAGCGTCCCTTGATACCGGCTGTTATCAAATAGATTGCCATCACTGTCGTCGGAACCGGCACGAGATGTCCGTGGTGGTGGCGTTACGGGACACCAGGGCAACGCCAGACTTACTCGATGGTCAGCCGGCCTTTGCCGGCGATGCTGACAATGAGCGTCCGGTGCGTTTCTGACCATTGGCCGGTTACTGGTGCGTTTTGCCAGCGCAGGATGGCTGGCTCTTTGCTCAGGCCGGAGATGACGACCTCGCTGGGGCCTTCTGGCCACAACGCCAGATCAAGCTCGCAGCGGCCGTCGGCGCCACGCCAGTTGCTGATGTCGCCCAGTGCGTGCACGATGACACCAGGAACGACGGCTTTGGTGCTGAATATCGGTGTTTTGCCGAAAGCCTGGGGCAGGCCATGCTGAACAGTGCCGGGGTTGATGGCCGGGCCATTGCCTTGCTGTTGGGCGAGGATGAAGAAATCTGGCAGTAGGCCCTGGAGTTTACTGTCGCTTAGGGGGTGGGTCATTTGCAGGCCGGCGATGGTGATGCCATCGGCCAGCTGCTGCCAGAATTGGCGCTTTTCGCGATTGGGCAGTTCGTCCAGATAGTGGAGCAGCTCGTTGCGATAGACCAGTCCGCACCATTGCACCGGCAGGCCAATCCAGAAGGGCGCTTTCCAGCTGGTGGCGCCCAGTACCGCGATGGTGCCGTAACGGCCGACGGGGCCATGTTCCAGAACCGGATCAATTAAATACACGAAGGGCACGCCACTCAAAGCCCAGTACTCGGCCTCACTGAGGTATTTTTCATCACCGCTGATGCGGTATGCCGCGACGCAGAGTTTGAGCATGTAGGCCGCACCAAGAATATCCGGCGTGTGGAGGGCGATCTCCCAGGTCTGAGCGCCGCGCGGCGCGTCGTGCCGGTACAGGTCGAGAACGCGGTCGACAGCACCGAGGAAATCCGCCCGGAACGCCGGATCGCCGGCGGCCTGCGCATAGTAGGCGGGAAGGGTGAGGCGGTTCGCGGTGAGGCCGTTGGCATGGTCCGTCCAGTGAGTGACGCCGTAGTCATGCTTGGCGGTGGGATTGGCAACGTACGGCGAACTGCCATCCGAACGCAGCTTGGCCAAGATGTCGCGCGCGCCGCCGGCGGCCCGATCCAGCCAGGACAAGGATTGGTTGAAGTACATCCGTACAAATAGCTCATGGCGGCCATGCGAAACACCTGAGGAATAACCCAGCTCCTGGTATTTGGGCAATACCTCGGCAAGGCGCTGGCGGATGCGAGTGGCTAAGGCCGCGTCGGTGGTTTCACCGGCGAGCCAGGCGAGAAAGACCAGCGCGTCCGCGGCGGGCTGGGCAGCGAATTTTTCAGGGTTGGGAACGACGGCGTGCCGCCATTTGCCGTCGGCATAGGAGCTTGAGTCCAGCCAGCCTTTGGCAAGCAGCGCAAGAGCGGCCTGGTAGCCACCGGCGTACTCCGGCAAGGGCGGCAGCTGCTTGCGTTGGAGGTAGTCTTTGACGGCAGCAATGACGCTGTCGCCATCGCCGGCGCTGATCAGTGTGGTCATGCTGTAGTCGCGATTTCCTTCCCAGTGCATGGGCTCATAGACATTGAAGTCATTTTCAATGCGTCCCTGGCAGACGCCGGGCGACCACAACGCGAAGAGATGGGCGCCGGAGTTATAGATGCGGTCGGGGCTGTCGAAGATTGGGCCGGGCTTCAGGCTTTCGTCCCAACTGAGGGCGAGCCACTGGCGATCCTGGAGAATGGCCATCAGCGGAAAGCAGACTTTGTGATTGGACACCAGCCGGCGAATGGCGTTGGGGCCCTCGATGTCCTTAGTGTCCGACGATGGTTCGTCCATTAGGTACTCGACACCGGCGAAGAGTGCCTGGTCTTTGGCGCTGCCGAAGGAGCCCAGGCCGGGGAAAAGCGTCAGCCACGGCACGTTGATCATGTCCGCGGCGGCAGAAAGCATGATGGTGGTGTTGATGGCGATGGCGTTGCCGTTCTGAGCTTGGAAGCTACGGCTGATGCGCCATGCGCGGCCATCGGCGTCCCGGTGGCTGGCCACGCAGAGCAACGCATTGTCCTGGCGTTCCCAGTTCAGTTCGAGGTCACTGAGAGCGATAGTTGTCGGCTGCCCGGCAGCATTGAGCACAACGATGTCGTCGTTGGCCTGGCCACTGGCCAAGCGCAGCCCTTTGCGTTCGAGGATGAAGTCGCCCCAGCGACGCGGATGGTGACGCAGGACCAAGTCGCCTGCCAATAAAGACTGCGTCGACTGCTCCGTCTGCGGCACGGCGGGCTTGCTAAAGCGGGTGTTGAAGAGGGGCACCATGGGCGTGACCTTAATGCTTGCTAGGGTGAATTCGCCTTCGTTCTGTGCCGGGTCTATGCGCAGGCGGTCGCCAGGCTGCAGCCGGGGGATGAGGGCACTGCCAGTCTGCCAGGTGCCATCACCAGTGGCGGCAATGCGCACGCTGCTGCCGGCGACGAAACGTGGGCCGTAGAAAACCTCAATGGCTGAAGCAACACGATTGGCAAAGGTCACTTCGAGTTTGAGCAGCTCGTACTCGCCTTCGGGAAGTGTGTCGCACGGCGGTCCTTCGATCCATGGATCTTCCTGCCCGCTGCAAATAACATGCAGGCCCTCGGGGCCTGGGGTGATGGACTTTACCCGCGGGTTGCCTACCCACCCATGCAACTGCGAGCCACTAAAGTCAAAAAGCGTGACTGTCTCGGCCGCGAACGCTGCTGCGGCCAACAACGATACCATCAGCGTCCCGAAAATAGACTTGCGCTTCATGCTGGATTCCCTTTGTGTCGTTTGGATGGGCTGCTCGCGCTGAGCGTTGGCGCCTAACCTGTCTATGCGGGCTCTGGCGCCGACAAGTCTGGCTGTGCCCAGTGTGCGGTTGTGGCTACCTCAGCTGTATACATTGGCTAATGACCTCGTTACTATGGCAAGATCATTACGAAAGACAACCGCCAGCCAGGTTTTTCCCTAACTGTGAGACGCATGCTTTACGGTCGGCGTGGATGGACGGGGTGAAATCACCATTGCCCCATCCGATCGGCCGGGATATCGGCGCGCGAGTGGACGCCCGCTGAGCTCATGCGACGCTGCGGGCTAAAAGGTCGCCCTCACGACCGTGAGACGAGAGACGAGAGACCCCAGCGCAGTGCCATCCGGTCCTCACGGTCCCCGGCGTGCCCAGGGACCGGCTGGGGCGGACACATAGGTCCGCCCCTACGCGGTCTGATCGGTCTGACCGGTCTTTTTATTCTGGTGGGCGGGGGTATATTCAGGCGCGAAATTCGGCGTTGCCGCGTTGTTGCGGCGGGAAGGGGCCGGGCTGGTTGTTTCCATTTGGCAGCTTGATCAAGAGGTGTCGTTTTGCGTTACAAACCCACGTATGCGTCCGTCCGTGATCCGTTGGTCGATCGTGCTCGGCCGGTACCGGCTTTTTTGCACTCAGCGGTGATGTACCAGATTTTTCTGCGGCCTTTCACGCCTGAGGGCACGCTGGCGGCGGCGCAGGCGCTGTTGCCGCACGTGGCGTCGCTCGGGGTGGACATCGTCTATCTGTGTCCGGTGATGTTGGCGGATGACGATCCGCGCCAGGATTTTTGGAGCGGCCGGCAGCGCGGCAGTGGCTTGAACAACCCGCGCAATCCCTATCGCGTGAAGGACTTCTTTGCCGTCGATCCTGAATACGGCAGCGCCGAGGATCTGCGGCGTTTTGTTGATGAAGTGCATCGCCTGGGCATGCGGATCATTTTTGACTTGGTGTACTTCCATTGCGGGCCGACAGCGGTCTTTCTGGACGAGCACCCGGATTATGTGCTGCGTGACGAGCATGGCGCGATGCGCATTGGCGAGTGGCGTTTTCCGGAGATGAACCTGGCCAATCCGGCCGTGCGCGAATACTTTTATCGCAACATGGCGTTTTTTCTGCGGGATTACGCTGTCGATGGCTTTCGCTGTGACGTCGCGGACAAGCTGCCGGTGGATTTTTGGGAGGAGGGCTACCGCCGCTGCCGGGCGATCAAGGCCGATTGCATCATGATGTGTGAGGGCCTGCGTGGTGACGATCAGCACGAGGCTTTTGATCTCAGTTATGGCTTCTATACGCAGTGGGCCATCCGTGACATGCTGCGCGGCAAGAGCGGAGCTCGTGAACTCCAGACCGCCTGGGACCAGGAACAGCTTGATTACCCTCGGGGCTTTCATTGGATGCGCTGTTTTGACAACCACGACTACGCTATGGACACGACCATGCACGGCGGCCGCTACGAGGCCAGCTGCGGCAAGGACAGCTGCGACGCCATGCTTGCTCTGATCTTCACGCTCAATGGCATGCCCATGGTCTATAATGGCCAGGAAGTGGCCGATGATGCTCCGCACAGCATCTACGCCAATCGCGAGTACGGCCGCTTGTTCATCAACTGGTCACGCGCGCTGACCCAGGCCGGCAAGGACCGCATGGACTTGCTGCGCAAACTCACGGCTTTCCGACATCGCCTGCCGGCGCTCTTTGATGCGCCCTTGCGCTGGCTGGAAAGCGGCGCGCCGGAGCAGGTCTTCGCGTTTTCGCGCTCACTACCGGAGGGCAACGTTTTCCTGGCGGTCAATGTCGCCGGCGAGACAGCCGAGACGGCCTGGGATAGTGCGTTGCAGCCGCGGGAGGTCATTGCCGCCAGTGCCGGCGTGGAATGGCCGACGACCGCCGACGGCCACCGGCGGCTGCGCCTGCCGCCGCGAGGCTTCGTCATCGGCAGCTGCATCGGTCAGTAACCACCCCGGTGGGGAAAACACCGGGGACAATTTGCAGGAAGCCTGCGGCCCGCCGCCGTCCAACCATTACACATGGGTGGCTAACCAGGCAGCGGATTTCTTAGGAGCAATGTTCTTCACATAGCATGCGGCAATCGCCGGCGATGAGTTGATTGGTAACCATGCACAAGATCATTCGCCGAGGTTTTGAGCACCTTCAGCGCTTCTGCCGCTTCGCGGCGGAAATGCACGACGAGAAAAGGCTGCTTGGTTGAACAAGTGCCATGGATACCGTTACATGAAGAGCATCGGTTTCTTAGGAGTAAGGCTCGGCCGAAGCGGCGGCGTCTGTCTGTATTTACTGGTAGTATCCGGCGGCTTGGAGGAGTGCTTCCTGCACGAGGAGTTCGTGAAGGACGGGGTAGGGGTTGGTGATTTCGCCGCGGATGATGCGGGCGAGTTCGGTCAGTTGCAGGTCGTAGCGGCCCTGCATGACGGGCATGACCACGTCGTGGGTACCGGCCTTGAATTCCGCGTTGTCCTCTTTGAGGGTGAGGCGGACATGGAGCGGGTCGAGATGGTAGCGGCTGCTGTGATGTTCGAGGGGGCAGATATCCACGGTGCCCTTGGTGCCGCAGACGATGAGCCGGCGGTGCTTCATACCGTCGATTTCCACTACGGAGGTGCGGATGGACGCCGTCGCGCGCGGGTATTCCATGACGGCGAAGCCGTTGTCGTAAAGGTTGTCATCGCGGGTTTTGCGTTGATAGGGCGTGACCTTCTGAGGGCGGCCCAGGAGGGATATTACCAGGTCGATGAGATGACCGCCGAAGATGTACATGGCGCCGCCCTTGAAGCCGGACAGCCAGCGGCGGTAGTCATCGCCGTCATAGCGACTCATGACGGCATGGACCTCGAAGATGTCGCCGAGCCAGCCGCTGCGGGCGGCCTTGAAGCAGAAATTGACGGCCGGGTTGTTGCGGTACATGTAGCCAAGTTGGATGCACAGGTGTTTCTGGCGGAAACAATCGAGCAGCCTGCGGAAGGGCTCGAGCTCCTCGCCGCCGGGTTTGTCCATGTGGATATGCATGCCGTGGTCGACGCAGCGCTGGGCGGTACTGAGCAGATCAAAACCGTCGGTTTCGACGGCGACGGCTTCCAGGCCGGGAGTCTGGAAGAGCTCTTCCTCCGTCAGCCAAGGCAGGCCTTGGTATTGGGGCAGGTTGCCCCGGCGCTCTTTCCACTCCGGGTCGCTTTCCACGACGCCGACGACCTCGTAGAAGTCGCTGAGGCGACGGAAGGCCGCCATCTTTTCCGATGCGTGGTTGTGACCGATGCCAATTTGACCGATTTTGATCTTTTTCATGATGCTGTTCCTGCTCAGTGGTGCGGCGTGCCGCTCTTAGTTTTTGCCGCTGATGATCTTGGCGGCTTCGAGGAAGATGATGAGGCTCGGGGTATAATTGACGCCGGTGCCGATGGGAGCACCAGTGAAGGGGTTGATTTCCTGGGGGAATTTGCTGTCGTAGGCGATGAAGGCGCGCAGCCAGCGCAGGAGGAGGCGCTTAAGGTCGTCCTGACGACCATACTCCTTCATCCAGAAGATGGCGCGCAAGGTCGTGAGAGCCTGGGTGTTGGCGCCCCAGGAATTCTTCGGGCATGTCTTGACGAAATGCGGGTCGGAGATGGCGACGGCCGGAATGGGGTAGGCCGGCATGAACTCCTTGGGATCGTGGAAGTAGCGCGTATAAATGCGGTCGAAGACGTCTTGATCAAGAACGCGGTTGAGGAAGAGCCGGGTGATGTGCTCGGTGCGGTATTTGCGCAGGTCACGGCTGTCGCGGTCGTAGTAAAAATCGTCTTCGGCGCAGTAGAGCCACGCGTCGATTTTGGCTTTGATTTCGGCTGCCTGTTCGTGCCAGAGGGCGGCCTCGTGGTCTTTGCCGAGGGCCGTGGCCAGTTCGGCCAGGGCCATGCGATTGCCGTAGAGCATGGCGGAGAGATCGACGGAGAGCACAGGCATGATGGGCAGGTTGGGCATGTTTACGGCGTCCTTGCCGGGGCAGCCGTGGGGGATGCCATCGTCGGTCACGCGGGGGTCGTTGTCATGGCCGGTGTCCCATTCGCAGAACATTTCGGCGAGGCCGGTGCCGCGGCGGTTGCGGTATTTGCCGAACCACCGGTCATAGCGCGAGCCGGCCTGGTAGATGGCGGTGAGGGCCTCTTCGCCCTGGCCGGTCTTTTGGGCGATGGTCATGGCGCAGCGGGTGAAAGGGAAGATGCACTGGACCTGCCCGTAGCCGGCCTCACATTGGAAATAGCCGGTCTTGGTATCCAGCGGTAGAACGAAGGGCAGGAGCCCGTCCTCGCGCTGGTAGCGCATGAACGCCCGCTGTGATGCCCAGGCGGACTCCGGGTCGTAGTCGGCCAGGAAGATATTGTCCTGGTTGTGTTCCAGCCAGATGCCGCGATAGACATCGCCCGCCAGCAGCAGCGGCACGGGATATTGCTCGAACTGGCGACGATTGGCCAGCAGGGCCGCACGGACTCTGCCGGACCAATCGCGGATGCGTGCTTTTTCCTCCGAACTGAAGACCTCTTTGGCAATCATTGACGCAGTCCTCTGCTTGCGGTGGCTTGCATCCAGGCGCGCCGGGTGGCGTCAGCGCAGGATAAGATGGGGAAAAAGCCGGGCGTTCTTGCCGGTGCCTAGGCCCGGGGCGACGGCGTGAAAGCCCTCGCGGACATCGCCGTCATTGTCGTTGACCAGGAGATTGAAGCGGAAGCCCTGTGCGGCATTTTCAGCGTTGAGGCCGATGGTGGTCCAGGGGATAGCCGCGTCGTAGCGGGTAACTTTGTTGGCTTCGTCGCGCTCGCCGCGCAGCGTTATGGTGGCGGTTGCGGCAGCGGCGTCAAAACCACTGGGGGCCTGCCAGGCATGGACTTCGTTGCGGCCGTCGTTGGTGACGCTGAAGCCGATTTCCCAGAAGGGGAGTTGCCCGGGCACGGCGATGGCGATCTGGACATTGTCGCCTTTCCAGACATCGCCGCCGCTGAAGGGCTGCTGGTGGATATCGTCGATGGCGACGACGCGGATGAGCAGCTGTTGTCCGTCCTGTCCGAGCCAGATCTTGGCGCTGAGATCGTCGGGGCCGCTCCAGCGCAGCTTGGCCATGTCGGGCGCATTTGGTACGAGCATGGTGTTCTGGGCGGCGTCGTCGAGCACGAAATGGGCGTCGCCCGAGAGTTTCGCGTTGTTCTCCAGGACGGTTACCGAATTGACGGGGCAGGCAAAGCGCCCCTGCCAGAGCGCGCCGAAACGGGCGTCGACCGTGATGTCCTTTTGGGCGCCGGGAACCGAGCGGAAGTCCTTGGCGACGGCGATATCAAACACGCAGAGGGCTTCGGCGCCGGGTGGCAGCTCGATGTTCTGTCGCTGGTTGCTGCAGTTCAGCCCATCGGGCACGATCAAGCTGATGTCGGTGGCGAGGGCGAAGGCGGTGGGATTGCGGATGTTGAAGGCCAGCTGTTTTGGCTCGCCGGCGATGACCGTGAGTTCATCGACCTGTTCGAGAAAATCGCCGGCAACGACCGGCTCGTTTGCCTGGCCGCTGACGCGAATGGTACCGGGCTCGCGGTCGATGTTGATGACCACGGCCTGGTTGACGACGTTGAGTGGCCGTTCGTTGCCGAAAAGATCAATGTGCGACGCCTTGCCGCTGATGCCGGTGAGGACGATGAGTCGGGATGGTTTTTGGCTGTCGAGGTTCCAGTTTGCCAGCAGGAAGTCGCCGTCGCGGCTTTTGAAGAGGAAGCCATCGAGGTGTTCGGGCAGAGTCATGTCGCGGATGTAGGTGGCTTCGCGGTAGGCATTGGCGAGGGCGTTGTAGGCCACGTAGGCGGCTTTGGGATAGAAGTCCTTGGTGATGAGGCCGAAATTGTGTTCGCCGTCCTTGGGGTCATAGCCGTCATTGCGCAGGTCGTACCAGTTGTAGCCGATGGAGCCCCGGGCCCAGCTGTAGAGGAATTTTTGGAAGAGGGTGACGGCCTGGCGGTAATCGCCGATGTGCACGGAGGAAATGGCGGTTTCATTGGCGTACCACGGCGCGGTGACGCCGAGTTTTTCGCGGAAAGGCAGCATGCGTTCGATCTGGTTGCGGTAGTGGACGTAGGGTCCGTGGCCGTGGAAGGCGTGGAGGTCATAATAGCCGCGGCCGAGAGTGAGGGTTTTTTCCATATGCTTTTCGTCATTGAGGCGCGCGTAGGGCGGCATGCAGGTGAAGCCGGCGGTCATCACGGTCATTTCCGGCGCGGCCTTTTTGGTCTCGGTGTAGGCGATTTTCATCAGTTCGATGTACTCTTCGGCGCTGAAGTTGGCGAAGCCGTGCAGGTCGGGTTCATTCCACACTTCGACATAATGGACCTTGCCGCGATAGCGTTCCGCGAAGCCGCGGATGAAAGCCGCCCAGTGCTGGTAGTCGGGGCGGGCGCCGCGTTTGAGGTCGGGCTTGAGCGGCTGCCACTCTTTGGCGACGGCCCAGCGGGCGCAATAGCTGTAAATGGCCTCCAATTCAATGTCATATTTGGCGAAGGCGTCGACGGTGAAGTCGAAGCTGTCGAAATGCCACTGGTTTTCGGCGGGCTGCATGCGGTTCCAGTCGATGTCTTCGCGGATGATTTTGGCGCCGCACCAGGCGGCGGCCATAGCTTCGAGTTCCTGGTGTTCGCGGGGATGGCGCTGTGGGTGCGAGCAGACGCCGAAGAGGAAGCCCTTGCCGCGGCCGGCGGTCGGCCCGGCGGGCTGCATGGCGGCGTAGCTGTAGCTGACATTGAGGGGCTCCACGCGCGGGTCGTCTTCCTGGTAGACGACGTCGACGTAGTACACACCGTGTTCCTTGGGTGCCGGCAGCGGCAGGAGGAAATCCGTGCCAGCGGTGATGGCCATGGACTGCTCTTCGGCGGCAATTTCCACATTGCGGCCATTGCGGATGGTGTAGCTGACGCGGGCTTTGACGCCGTGGGGTTTGTGGTTGTTGATGCGCAGGCCGAGTTTGCTTGCATCGCCTGGCACGAGGACATGGATGGGATTGCCGGTTTCCAGCGTCGGCGTGAGCGGCCGGAAGTCCGTTAGCACTTCGACGGCGACCTTGCCGATGGCCATTGCGCCTGTGCTCTCGCGACTGCGAAAATCGCCGGCGATGCCGATAAAGCTGGCGGGGAAGTCAAGGCGCTGGTTGGTGACGGCGCCACCCCAGGAGCTGCTGTTGGCGATGGTTGCATTCACGGGGAAGACGACGTCTTGCCAGCCGCTGCTGGCCGCGGGCAGGGGCACGCGGTATTGCAGGATTTCGCCGTCCTTGTCCCTGAGGCGCAGATTCAGCAACGACACGTCGTTGTTGGCGGGAAAGAAGGCGCTGACCCGGAAGACGGCGTTGCTGAAAGTCGGCAGGGGCATGCGTTCGTTGATGGTGAATTCGTAGTGATTGGCGGGCGTTTTTTCCCAGCTGAGCTTGAGTGCCGTCTGGGAGCCATCGTCGACATTGCCATAGGCGTAGTCGTGCCGGAGATCGGCGGCGCGGTGCAGGTTGATGGTCGGCTGCTGGCTGGCGAAGTCGATCAGTGTCACCGTGTCGCCGGCGACGGTCTGGGGCTCGTAGACCAGGTGGCTGAGGAAAAAATGGCCCTGTGCGGGTTCGCGGCGAAAGTCAAAGCCGGCGCCCTGCACGGCCAGGGGCACTTCCATGACATTGTTGTCATTACCGCCCCAGCTGTCGGCTGGCGGGTTGGCCAGGTCTATCGTGAAGGTCAGAGGCAGCCAGCCGTGGCGGTCGGCGGGCAGTTCCCCGGGTATCTGAAAGGTCTCGCCTGCGGCATCAATGACGCGGAGCTGGAAGGCGCGCAGGCCGCTTCCTGCTGGCACGTAGAGCTGCGCGCGCAGGTCCAGGCGGCGCTGTATGGGCAGGGGCGCGGCCGGTGTCATGGTCAGCTCGCCGTAGCCACTGCTCGTGTCGTTCCAGGCTAGGCGCAGGGCCTGCCGGCTATCCGGCGTGGTCGCCAGGGATACTTCCTGCCGGCGGTCACCAGCCTTGGTAATGCTGCTCTTGATAGCCGGAGCGGTGAGGTCAATAACCACGCCGTAAGTCAGCGGGCAGAACAGGGCACAAATAGACACCAACAGGGCAGGGGAAAACTTCATCGCGCGTCTCGCTTAGTGGGGGGTGGCAGGCTGGGGCGGCGAAAAACATGAAACCATAGCATAACACCCAGCCAGAAGCATGTCCACGCCAGGCAGCAAAAAAACGAATTATCCGCGTATTCGGTCAGTAACCACCCCGGCGCTTCGCAGGGACAATTTGCCGGAAACCCACGGCCCGCCGCCGCCCAGCCATCCGACCTTGATTTCCGCCGACCTTTGCGGCAGCGTGTTTCATAGGAGTAACCACCCCGGTGGGGAAAGCACCGTGGACAATTTGCAGGAAACCCACGGCCAGTCGCCGCCCTGCCATTACCCATGGGTGGCTAACCAGGCAGCGGATTTCATAGGAGTGATTGATAACAGCCGGGACCGTGGTGACGCCTGGGACCGATGGGACTAATTGACGACTGTGCGCTGGGGCGAGGACTCACGGACTCATGAGGCATGATCTCATGGATTGGACTATGGGGACTTTGGGGACTTTGGGGAATGACGCCTTGGACGCCGGGGACTGCTTGAGGACTTCTTGGACTTCTGGGAGCGCCGCCGTCCCGGCGGCATTGACCCTGGGAGCGCCGCCGTGATGTTTATTGCGGGCGGACATTTCGAAAAAAGAATAGAATGCATGCACTTCAGCTGCTTATCGTTGCTCGGCAGGTGAAAGCCCGCTGTTCTTATGGAGCAAAAAGTGCAAAAGAGTGATTGACAAGGGCAGGCGATGACCTATTCTAATGGCATATGGGCACGTTGCGCTGCCGCATGGTCTCTGGTAGCCGTCGTGGGTATCTGATGGAAGCACTACAAGCTGGCAAGCCTGCCGAAAGGAGCGACTATGTCAACTTTCACAATTCGTCACATGCGTGATCGTGACAAGTGGCCGGTGGCGAAGATTATTTGTTTGTCGACGAGTACGTGGTACCAGACGCACAACATGGGTCTGCGTTTTGTGGGCGGGCCGAAGACCACGGAGTTTTTCTACGACATCTATCACACCCTGCCGGGCAGCTACGGCATTGTTGCCGATGACGATGTCAGTCATGACGTTTTGGGTTCCTGTTTTGTGCATGAGCGTCCGACGCACATGTCGTTGGGGATCATGAATGTGCATCCCAGCTACGCCAATCGCGGTATTGCCTCGGCGTTGTTGCGGACGATCATTGCGCAAGCGAAGAAAATTGAGAAGCCCCTCCGGCTGGTTTCCAGCGCCTTGAATTTGGATTCGTTTTCGTTGTACAACAAGCAGGGCTTTGTGCCGTATTGCGTGTACCAGGACATGGAATTCACGGTGCCGCAGGGTGGTTATGAGGTGAACTTGCAGGCGACGCCGCGGACCCGTCAGGGTACTTTGGCCGACCTGGATGAGATTGTGGCTCTGGAGCGGGAGGTGTCAGGCATTGAGCGGCCTGGCGACTACGAGCATTTCCTCACCAATCCCGATGGCTGCTGGCATGTGTCAGTATGTGATTCCATGGACGGCGGTATTGACGCGGTGATGGTGTCGGTGTGCAACCCGGCGACAACCATGCTTGGTCCAGGCTGTGCGCGCGACGCCGAATCGGGTTCAGCCGTATTGCTGGCCGAGCTCAACCACTTCCCTAACCACGCCATTGTCGGCTTGATCCCCAGCGCCTGCCGCGAGATGGTTGATCTGGGCTATCACCTCGGCGCCAAGAACAAGGAATTGCATTTTGCGCAGATTATTGGCGACACTCCCAAGATCAATGGCTGGGCATTTCCGACCTTCATGCCCGAATCCGGTTGAGAAACCAAGGGTGGTGGCATATCGGTCGTGGGGGGAGCGGTTCTCTGGTGGCGGCGCCCTCAGCGGAAGAGCGCTGCTCTCAAGCAGGCGAGCGTTACGGGCTTCTGTAAAAAGACGTCAAAGAGGCATTGTTCGGCTTCGCCGTCACTCATGCTGCCAGCAGAGATGGCGATGAGGCGGATACTCGACCAGTCGTCATTGGCCCGGATGCGCCTGGCCAGCTCGAAGCCGTCCATACCAGGCATCCAGATGTCCGTGAGGACAATGTCTGGCCGGAGGCCTTCTTCAAGCATGGTGAGGGCTTTCAGTCCCGATGACGAGCTGTGGGTTTGGCAGCCAAGTCGTTTGGCCATCATGGCGAGGACCTTGAGGTTCATGGCGACGTCGTCCACCAGCAGCAGCGACAGTTCCGGGGGCGGGTTGCCCTTTGTCGTATCCGTAACCGTACCCGTACCCGTTTTGTCGCTGCTTGCCTGATTTTCATCGCCGTCGTGATCCGTTGGCTGCCGGCGACTGAAGGCCACGTTGGGCAGTTCGATGGTAAAGCAGCTGCCGAGGTCCTTTTCGCTATTCAGCGTGAGGGTGCCGCCCATGCGTTCGATCAGTCGTTTGACGATGGGCAGGCCCAGGCCGGTGCTGTTTTCCTCGGCGCGCGTGCCGCGTATGGACTCGTCCTGGATAAAGGGCTCGAATATTTTGCTCTGGTTGTCTTTGGGGATGCCGATGCCGGTGTCGCTGACTTTGATGATCAGGGTCCCGCGATTGTCGTCGCTGGGGGAAAACTGGCAGTCGATGATGATGCCGCCGCGATGGGTGAATTTGACGGCGTTGCCGACCAGGTTGAGAAGTATTTGCCGCAGGCGGCGGGCATCGACATAGACCCAGGGGAAGTCGGCCGCATCGCGGATGGACAGCGCCAGGCCCGTTTCGTCAAGCCGGTGGCGGAAGATCAAGGCGATGTCTCGGCAGAGGGCACGGAAGTCGGTTCTGGCGGTCGCGAAGTACATTTGATTGGACTCGATTTTGGACAGATCGAGGATGTCGTTGATCAGGTTGAGCAGAGACACGCCGGCGACATTGATGGCCTGCAGGTATTCTTTCTGCTGCGCCGGGGGGATGTGGTCGTGCTGCAGCAGCTCGCTGAAGCCGATGACGGCATTGAGCGGCGTGCGGATCTCGTGGCTCATGGTCGCCAGAAACATTGTTTTGGCCTGAGCGGCCTGCTGCGCGTCGGCTACGGCCTGACTGAGCTGGCGGTTCAGTTGCGACAGCTCGGCATTGCGGCGACTGCGGCTGCTGATGACGATCAAGCAGGCGGTGAGCGCCGAAAGGGAGAGGACAATCCCGGTCAGCAGGATGATTTCGGCCTTGTTGGTCTCCCACAGGCTATAGGTCTTGTTGATCAGCAGCACGTTGTCTGGCAAATCGTCGATGCTGACATTGAAGCGTTTGGCGATGGCGATGTCGATGACGAAGTTGGTGTGCTCCTTGGCGATGCGGATCTTGTCCGCCTGGCCGTTTTTGATTGTCTGCAGGACCATTTCGGCGAGGGTTTCGCCGTTGTTGGTGCCTTTGGAGGTCGAGCCACCAAGTGAGCCGTTGGTTAGGGACAGACTGGTGGGGACCAGGCAGGGCCGCGGGCATTCGGCAAAAAAGTTGCGGGCGAAATCGACCATGGAGCCATAGCCGTCGCGGCTATAATCGCGATAAAAGCCGAGGACGACGAAGGATTTTGCCGGCAGCTGCCTGGTCATCGCCAGCAGTTCCAGATAACTGAAGGAGCCGCCATTGACCACGCGGACCCGGCAGCTAGTGAACGCCGCCGTCTTTTGCTGGATGCTACGGGTCAGGTCGGCACTGGCGTCGGCAGGATCGACAATGATCAGTGCCTCCTGGCTGTCCGGCAGGACCAGCAGTCCCAACTCGACATTTTTTTCCAGGTCGATTTGGCCATTGATGCCCGTGCTGTTGGCATGGACGGCGCGGATCTGGTCCACGATGCCGTGGTTGCTGTAGACGACCAGGGGGACAGTCTGGGGGATAGCCTCGTGGTGTTTGCGGAGGAGCTTGATGGCGTCGTCGAGAATGGCGATGACGCAGTCGTATTTGCCGGCCTTGATGCCTGGCAGAAAAGACTGGAAGCGCTCGTCGATCTCGTCGGGGCTGTTACGGACGGCATTGAGTTCGAGGTAGTCGATGATGCAGCCGTTCAAGTCAGTGGCCAGCTTGTGGCGGATGGCCCGGATGATGTCCTGGCTCCACTGATGGGTAAAATGGAATGACGCGACGATAAGGACGCGGCGATCTGGGGAGGGCCTGGACGCGGGTGTTTCTCCCGCACCGGCGGCAGGGGCGCCGATGGCGGCAAGTAGCACGGCGATTGCCAGAAGCAAGGGCCATGGGCGGAGGATGCAGGTAGTGCGGGGCATGAGGGGATTCCGCGCGGTAGTGGCGCCGGGAGGTGGAACGACGGCGTCAGGATGACAATGCCGGGAGTGCAAAGAAGCTTAATATAGCGCCGCTTGCGAGATTATTTCGCGTATGGCATTATACTAACGGGCTCGTTGTCATAGCGCTGCTTTCGTGCCAGTACGAAGCCGCGAAAATTCTTTTAGAACAGGGGCTGGCTGGGCAGTGAATGCAGTCTACAATGGCATTGACACGATCCGTGATTACCGCGCGCTGCTGAGCGGCTGGCGTCTGGGCGTCATCAGCAACCCGTCGGGCGTTGACCGGGGCCTGACGGCGTCGATAGATATTCTCGCCAGGGATTTTCGGCTGACGGCGCTGTTTGCGCCGGAGCACGGCATACGCGGCGATCGCCAGGCCGGCCAGGCCATCGCCGACGACATCGACGAGGCGTTGCAGGTGCCGGTGTACAGCCTCCACGGTCAGCGCAAAAGGATTGCTTCCGCGCAGCTGTCGGCCATTGATCTATTGGTTTACGACCTGCAGGATGTTGGCGCGCGTTTTTACACCTACCTGTACACCCTGAGCTACGCGATGGAAGATTGTGCGCGGCAAGGCGTGCCGTTGCTGGTCCTCGACCGGTTCAACCCCCTGGGCTGCGCGGTGGTGGAAGGGCCTTTGTTGCGTGACCAGTGCCGGTCTTTTGTGGGCATGTACCCCATGCCGGTACGCTACGGGTTGACCGTGGGCGAGTACGCGCGCTGGATCAATGCCGAGTTCGGCATCGGCTGCGAACTGCACGTCGCGCCATGCCGCAACTATCGGCGTGGCATGAGTTTTTCGGCCTGCGGGTTGCCGTGGGTGTCGCCATCGCCCAATATTCCGACGCCCGACAGCGCCTTGCTCTATATCGGCACCTGCATTTTCGAGGGCACGAATGTTTCCGAAGGCCGCGGCACGACCAGGCCTTTCGAGCAGATCGGCGCGCCCTTTATCGACGCCCGCCGCCTGCAGGAACGCTTGGCGCGGCACGAGCTACCCGGCGTCATCTGGCGGGCGACGCATTTCATTCCTACCAGTGGCAAGTACGCTGGCGAACTCTGTCATGGCGTCCAGGCCCACATCTGCGACAGCGAGGCCCTGCGGCCTTTCTGCGCCGGCATGTGGCTCCTCCACGAAATCCGCGAACAGTGCCGCGATTTTGCCTGGACGGCGCCGGAGCACGCCGATCGGCTCTTCGGCGACGACGCGCTGCGCAGCGGCCGCGAGGACATCCCGGCGATATTGGCGCGAGCCGAGCGCGAGAGTGAGGACTTCCGCGAGCGGTCGCGGCCATATTGGCTCTACGGCGATTGATCGCCGCGCAGCGCCATTTCACCCCAGGCAACACACGGATAACGTGGCGGCGATGCTCTTCGCTGCTGTCCAAACGAAATAGAATAGCCAATTATGATCATTGACGGTCCCCTTTCGGTCGAGCGCCAGCATCGCTCGCAAAAATACTACCATCTGTTCAGTTTTCTGAATGGTTTTTCCTACATGTGCCTTGGTGACACGGTGATCATCCTGCTGGCGCTCAATCTGGGTTGTGCGGATCACGTGGTGTCGACGCTTGGCGCGATGCTTTTTTCCAGCTATCTGGTGTTGCCCGTTGGTAAACTCGTGGCGGCGCGGGTCGGTGCGGTGCGGTGCCAGAGTATCTTTTGGATATTACGCAATTGCGCCGCGTTGATCGTGGCGGCGTCGGTTCCGGTGACCTACCTGGGGCATCCCGAAGTGGCGACGACGATGCTGCTCTGCGGGGCCTTTCTCTTCTATGGCTTTCGGGCTGCCGGCGTAGTGATGATCCAGCCTCTGTTGGGCGACATCGCCACCGAGTCGGAGCGACCTTTGTTCATTGCCACCAACGCCATGCTGTTTAACATTGCGTCGTTTGGGGCCATGCTCGGCATCATTGCGCTGCTGCACATTCACGAAGACAGCTGGAGCCTGATGGCCGTGGTGATTGTAGGTTCGGCCTTTGGCCTGACGTCCACGCACTTCATCCGGCGGATGGACGAGACCTCAGCGCCACGGGAGTCCGCGCGGCGGCCGGTGGGCAGCGAGTTGCGCGCCAGCCTGGCCAACCCGCTGTTCGTCCGGCAGCTACTATCCGGTTTTGTAGTCAATATGGCGGTGATCATGACCATGCCGACGACCATGCTGGCGCTGAAGCGGGGCTACGGCGTGTCGGACCGCAACGCGCTGTTTTTTTCGCTGATCCAGCTGGTCGGGGCGGTGATCATGTCCCGGGCAGTCGGTAAATTGGCCTCGCGCATCGGCCCGCGCAAAGTCCTGATATACTGCTACTGCGCGTTCCTGCTGACCACCCTGTTGTGGGCGGTCTGTCCCATGCAGCTGCACCCCGCTTTTGTCTGGCTGCCCTTTTTCCTCATTGGCGGCGCATATGTGTCTGAAAACAATGCCACCATGCATTATTTTCTGCAGACGATACCGGAAAGCAACCGCGTGGTCGCCTCCATCGCCATCGCCGTGCTGACGGGTGCGCTGGCCGGCCTGGTTGGTATGCTGCTTTCCGGCGCGCTGTTGCGCTGGGTCAACGCCAGCTTCGCCGACGTCGCGGCCATCCATCGCTACCGCGTGTATTTCATCGTCAGTGGCATCATCATGCTGCCCGGCATCTTCTGCGTCAAACAGCTGCCGCCACTGCCCATCGAAAAAAGACGCCTGAAAATCCGCTGGCAGGATTTGTTCTGAACGGACGAAGCGGTCGGATCGTCTTTCTGGTTATCGCGGACGGATCCGACGGATCGGACGGATCGGACGGATCGTTTTTCTTGTTGTCGCGGACGGATCCGACGGATCGGACGGATCGGATTACTGATCGGTCTGATAGACGAAAAGTAAAAAAGCCTGCGGCGGGCAATAATGGCATTTGTTCGAGCGTAATAGCTATGTTCCTGTGGCCATGCCGAATGGCGTGTTGCTGGTGGGCCAGTATAGTCACCAAAAGGCTGCCAGTGCCGGGTTAGCAGCGATGACGTCAGTGTAATACGGAGAGAGATGGAGTCATGACGAAGACATTGCGGCAGTATGTACTTGCGGTGGCCTGGTTGGTGAATGTGGTGGCCTGGGCGGCCCCGGCTTATTTGTCGCCCACCGCGCTGGTGCCTGCCAAGGACGGGAAGACACTGTACGTGGCTGAAGACAGTGGCAAGCAGATTGCCGTGGTCGATTGCCAGACGCGTAAGGTCACCAAGGTGTACAATCTACCTGGTCGAGTGCAGAACTTGGCCCTGTCGCCGGATGGCGCGACGCTGGGCGGCGCCGTGGGTGGCCCTGACGGCAGCGTGTCCCTGCTGGCATTGCCCGGCGGGAAAGCGCGGACGGTCAGCGTCGGCCACACACCGCAGTCGCTGGTTTTTTCACCCGATGGCAGCTGGGCCTACGTTTGCAATCGCTTCAGCAACGATCTGTCCGTGATTGATGTTGCCAGAGGCAAAGAAATTCAGCGGGTTCCCTGCGGTCGTGAACCCCACGCGTTGGCGTTGGCGGCCGACGGCACGAAGCTCTTTGCGCTGAATCATATGCCCATGGGGGCAGCCGATGGCGACTACAACTCCCTGCAGGTCGAAGTCTTTTCGCTGCCGGAGCTCAAGGCGTTGCCGCCAATCCGTCTGCCGAATGGCTCGGTCGTCGGTCGTGGCGCCTGCGCTTCGCCGGACGGGCGTTATGTCTATGTCACGCACGGCCTGGCGCGCTACCAGCTGCCGACGACGCAGCTCGAACGCGGCTGGATGAACACCAACGCGGTGTCGGTCATCGACGTCGCTGCCCATGCGCTGCTCAACACCTTTTTGCTGGACGACGTCGAACTCGGCGCCGCCAATCCCTGGGGCATCCGTTGTTCAATGGACGGCAAGATGCTGGCGGTAGTCAGTGCCGGTAGCCAGGAGCTCAGCGTGATTGACCGCGAAGCCCTGCATGATCGTCTTGAACGCGCCGCTCGCAACGAAAAGGTGACCAGTGTGACAGCTGAGGCCGCCATGGTTCCCAACGACCTGAGCTTCCTGGTGGACATTCGCCAGCGTTATGCGCTGCCGGGTAAGGGCCCGCGTGACGTCGCCGTGGTCAATGGCCGATTCTGGGTGACGGAGTATTTCAGCGACTGCCTGGCCGTGGTTGACACGGTGGCGTTGGCGCCGGAACGGGTGCAGTCCATTCCCCTCGGGCCGGCATTGCCGATGACCGCCGAGCGCCGTGGCGAAATGCTCTTCAACTCCGGCGACATCTGCTTTCAGCAATGGCAGTCCTGCGGCAGCTGCCATCCCGATGGCCGCGCGGACGGCATCAACTGGGATCTGCTCAACGACGGCATGGGCAATCCTAAGCAGACAAAAAGCCTGCTGCATTCACACGTGACGCCGCCGACCATGATCAGTGGCATCCGCAAAGACGCCGAGACCTGCGTGGCCGCCGGCATTCGCTACATCCAGTTCGCCATCCGGCCACCTGAAGACGCCGCCGCCATTGACGCCTATTGTCGGGCCATGACGCCCGTGCCCAGCCCGTTCCTGGTAAAAGGCAAGCTCAGCAAGGCCGCCCGCCGTGGCGAGAAGCTCTTTGGCCAGGCCGGCTGCGCCGCCTGCCATCCCAGCGACCAGCTTTTCACCGACCGCCGTCAGTACGACCTCGGCATGCAGGACGACATGGACAAGGGCAAGGCCTGGGATACGCCCACGCTGGTGGAAATCTGGCGGACCGCGCCGTATCTCTTTGACGGCCGCTCCAAGACTATCCGCGAGCTTCTGACCACGCACAATCCCGGCGATGTCCACGGCCGCACCTCCAAACTCTCCGAGCAGGAACTGGCCGACCTCGAAGCCTACATTCTTTCCCACTGAGGTCGCTAAGGGGTTGTTCGATAATTGCGTTTTCAACTATACCCAGGGACGCTGAAAGCGTGCGACATCGCAAACAAAAAAAGGTGAGGTTCCATTGCCTCTTTGGCCCCAGTCAGCTGCGCCGACTGGGGCCAAAGAGGCCGATGAACACGAGCGCAATAGGCGTTGTACCCAGGGCGGCGCTCCGCCTTCGGCGTCGCTTGCCCTGGGCTACGATGACAGCGCCCCTCTGGGGCGCTTGCCGCTTCGTGGCCAGGGAAATGTTGGCCGGCGACAAGGTATGACATGAAAGAGCGTTTGCACTGCAATGTGTAAACGTAATTTGTGAACGGCACCTAACCCGCATCCGAGACAAAGCGAACCATGATCATTGCCATCAACCTGCTGCTGATTCTCTGCCTGTTTTTCCTGGCTGGCGCCATCCCACGGCCAGCCGTGGATGTTTTGGCGGTCTTTCACACGCCGGTGTTTTTCGTCCTGCTGGTGTTAGTGGCGTTGCTTTGTCTAGTTTGGAGCGCCTGCTATCTGGGCCGGCGCTGGACCAGCCGTACGCTGTTTTTTCTGGCGGTGCATCTCGGGGTGGCGTCGTTGCTGGCCGGTGCGGCGTTGGGCACCTTTCGCGGTGAGCGCACGCAATTCGCCGCCACGGTTGGCGCCGCGCCGGAAAGTGCCCTGCCGGGGCCAGATGATCAGGTCATTCCGCTGCCTTTTTCGCTGGCCATCACCTCGTTCCGGGCAGAGCACTATCCCCCGAGTTACCATCTCTATGAGCCGGCGGCGACGGCTGGCGATGACTACGTGCTCCTGGGTACCTACCGTTTTGACCATAAGGGCCGCATGGTGCTGCCCGACATGCAGGAACTGTCCGACGACGAGCTTTGCGACGAAAATGGTGTCTGGAGCAGCCAGATGATTTTGGCCAGTGGCCAGCTGCTCCATCGCGGCAGCGCCGCCCCCAGCCATTTTAGCGCCACGGCGCAGATCATTGATCCCGCCCGGCCTGACGAGAAGCAGGAAATGGCCTTTGGCGTCAACTGGCCGTTGTGTTATGGCGACTGGCGTTTCTACCTGATGTCCTACGACACGCAGGATGAGCGCTATGTCGTGCTCAGCGCCCGGCGTGATCCCGGCCGGCCCATGGTCATTGCCGGACTGTGGCTGATGATTGTCGGCTGCGCGGGGTTGTGCTGGCAAAAACGCCCGCTGCCGCCGCCGCCGCCCGCGCTGCCCGCGATGCCGCCGGATGCAGAGGCTCCTATGGCTGACGATGATCCCGCCACGCCCTTGCGCCCGCAGATCACGCCGAGCTTCGGCACCACCGAGGACGCTGCCCTATGAATTTGCACGAAGAACTCATGCTGATGCTGATCGTACTGTCGGCCTTGCTCTACGCCGTGAGTTTTGTGACCGCGCTGGCGGGGCATGACCGGCTGTCCTTCCGGGTGTTTGCCGCCGCCTGGCTGGTCAACGCCATGGTCATTGCCGGCAATTATCTGCTCTGCGGCCACCCGCCCTTCGGCAACATGTATCACGTGCTGTGCTTTTTGTCGCTGTGCTTTCTGCCCTTTTACCTCTTTGTTGAGCGCCGTCATGGTCTTGGGTGGACCATGCGCTACTTCAGTTTTGCGTCGGTGATACCGCTGATCGGCACTTTCTTTCTGGAGCGCGATTTGGCTTGGCAGCGCATTCCGGCGCTGCAGTCGCCGTGGTTCGTGCCGCACGTGCTCAGTTACATGATCGCCTACGCGACGGCGGCCGTGGCCTTCCTGCTCATGGTCATCGGTCTCTGGCAGCGCGTCGACTGTCGCCAGCGCTGGTCGGATGCCAGCTTGCAGATCATGCGCGTGGCTTTTCCCTTCATGACCTTCGGCCTGTGGAGCGGCGCGCTGTGGGCGGAAGAAGCATGGGGCATTTACTGGTCCTGGGACCCGAAGGAAACCTGGTCGCTGATCACCTGGACGCTCTACCTGGTCTATTTCCATTGCCAGAGTGTGCCAGCCAAACGGCGCCTGGCGCCCTGGGCGCAAATCCTGGCCTTCGCCGCCTTGCTAATTACCTTCCTGGTGGTTAATTTGTTGCCGAAATTCGCCAACACCCTCCACAGCTACGCGTGAATAATCCAGCCAAGTACCACGACCTCTGGCAAAGGCAATGAACCATGCAGATTCTGCTCAATATCGGCAACACCCACACCCAGATCGCCAAGACGACCGCAAACGGCCAGCCTGAACTCCTGGCGCAGGTCGAGAGCCCCGCAGTCATCGCCGCGCAAGGCGCCGTTGCCGTGCTGGATGCCCTCCCGGCCGGCTGGCGCGGCCTAGCCGTCTCCGTGGTGCCGGCGCTGACCGGGCTGCTCCACAACCGCTATGGCGATGCCCTGCGCGTCCTCGCCCCGGCGGATTTTCCACAACTGGATTTCCAGCGCGTGGACACGTCCACGCTGGGCATGGACCGCATCGCCAACGCGGCGGCGGCGCACGCCTTGGCGGGCAGGGCGGTGGTGGTCGTCGATTGCGGCACGGCCATCACCCTGGAGGCCGTGGATGCCGCCGGGTGTTTCCTGGGCGGCGCCATCCTGCCGGGCCGTATGCTTGCGCGTCGCAGCTTGGCCGCGTATACCGCGCAGCTGCCCATGCTGCCCCTGCAGCAGCAACGGCCCGCCGCGCTGGGGCGCTGTACCCGTGAAGCCATGGAGGCCGGCATGGACCTCGGCGCCGTCGGCGCCGTCCAGTACCTATTGGAACAATGCCGCCTGGAAATGGGCGCAGCCGATGCACTCTGCTGGGCGGTGGGCGGCGATGCCGCGTTCTTCTGCGACAATGTCCCCGGGCTCATCCCCGGCCCGCAGTATCTCACCCTCCGCGGCGCCGCCTGCAGCCAGGCCAGTGCCGACTGATCCGCTGATTAACGCAGATTAACGCAGATTATGCTCATGGCCTTTTTCCTGCGTGGATCGGCGCAGTCCTAGCTGGCCAGGCGTTGATCGGACGGATCATACGTCCCATACGTCCCATACGTCCCATACGTCCCATACGTCCCATACTCTTAACTAAACGATTTCCTTTGCGCTTGTTGTTTCAACCAATCGTTTGCCCCCGCCTATGCGCCGCCGGTAGAGATTTTTTTCGTTCAGGCCTTGAAATACGCGCCGTAGTAGTGTACAATCAGTGGTAAACAGATAGTAAAACAAGTGAGGTGGAACGGGCTGGTAGGCGGTTTTCAAGGTGATAATCGGTATTTGGCAGTTGCCGCCTTTTTTTTTGCCTCCAGTGGTAAACAGATAGTAAAACCAAGGGGGTCTGCTCATGGTGCAGAAATCAGATAAGGGGTCGATGGGTGCTGGTGGCACGTCGGATTACCTACAGATTCGCCGCTATGTGATTGACTTGCTGAATGAGGCGGGCGATTCACAGCGCCAGATTCCGTCCTTGAGTGAGTTGATGACGCTGTTCGGGGTGAGTCGGCCGACGGTCTGTCGGGCCTTGCGGGAGTTGATTGCTGACGGTTATTTGCTTGCGCGTCGTGGTCATGGCACCTTTACGAATCCCGCGCACAGTTGGCAGCACACTGGGCAGAGTGGCAACCGGATGTTGCCGGTGGTGGGGATCATTTTGCGTGACGGCCTGCTGGCCTATATGGATGTTTTTTACGGGCAATTTTTGGCGGAGATGCTGCGGCAGCTGGTGACCATTCCGTCTTTGACGCGCGTCATTGATTTGCATGGTACGGATCCGGATGCGGCCTTGCAGCAGTTGCGGCTTGAGCATCTTCAGGGTTTGATCTGGTTGCAACCGCCGGAGCGCATGTTGCCGGTCATTGAGCGCCTGCGTGCGGAGCGCTATCCGGTATCCACCTCCAAAGGCGATTTTTTTGGCGACAGCAGGGTAGTTGGGCGGCGGCTGGGGACGATGTTGCTGGCGGAGGGGCGGCGGCAGGTGGCTTATCTATACTGGCAGCGGGATATGACCGCGATGCTGATGCGGGGCATTCAGGACGCCTACGAGGCGGCGGGGCTTGACCTTGACCGACGGTACTTTTTGCTGGCGGATCAGGACGTCTTCGCGCGTCTTCGGCAATGTTTTGCGGATGGCGCGCCCATAGATGCGATCATCAACCCCCATCTTCCCTACTCGGCGTTGCAGGCCGTGTTGACGGCGGCCGGGGTGGATTTGCATCAGCAATGCCGTTTGGTTCAGAGTTCGCTAGTTATGTACGGCGCCCCCGAGCCCCCGGGTATTATGTACGACATACCCTTTGCGCCGGCGGTGCGGGCAATAATCAGCAAACTGGGGATTTTTCCTGGCCTGAGTGATGCCGGCGGCCAGGAGGAGATTACCATCCGGCGCAATAGCTGAAAAAAATGGGAGAGTGGTCATGAAGAAGACGGATTTCACCCTGATCGAACTGCTGGTGGTGATAGCGATCATTGCGATTCTCGCCGCCATGCTGTTGCCGGCGTTGAGCAAGGCTCGGGAGAAGGCCCGCGCCATCAGCTGCACGAACAATCTCAAGCAGATTGGCGTGGCAACGATGCACTATGCGGATGAGAACGACGGCTATCTGTCCATGTACAACAAGTACGGTTTTTGGGCGCCGTATATCCTTGGTGGCGGAAAAACGTGGAATTATATCGAGCCGGGCTATCGCGACATCGTGAAATGCCCGTCGATGGAATACAGCGACAGCTGGTCGGACTCCCAGAAGTGCCTCTATACCTACGGGGCCTTTTATGCCAACAACTACGCCATACCGTCGAGCTTGAAAACTTCCGCAGTGATTCCTGGGTGGTCCACGGCGAATTTCATCTGCACCAAGGCCATCAAGTCCTTTTCCAAAACGCTGTTCTTGGCTGATTCCCGGGAGCAAGATCAAGACCGGATGCACTGCGTACTCCAAGTGAGTACCGACGACCCGATTACCCGCGGTATCTCTGACAATCACAATGGCCGTATGAACATCCTGTTACATGATGGCCACGCGGAATGCTTGCGGCCCGGGGAGTTCAAGAATGCCTATCTGGAGATGTTCGCGGCGCAGGAACAGACCGGCGTGAATTCGAAACTGCGCTACATATCGGCTCTGACCAGACAGCCCGCGCCATGCTATTGACGGCGGGGACAGCGGGGATGCCAAGGACGCCGATTGGCGCGGAATGCTCATATCGGGGATAGCGGCGGATACAAGACGCAAGGGTTTTTCGTCACGCCGGGCGGTGGTGCCGGCGATGGCGCGGACGAATAGGACAGGCAAAAGCAGCACATGGAGAAGCAGGTGATGACAGTGATAAAATGGCAACCGCAGGGGATGGCTTCCGGACGGTGCGATATGGCCTGGCGGGCGGTTGGGCCGGGGTTGCGGCGGCGGCTACTACTGGCGACGCTACTATTATGCGTGGGAGGTATGACGATGGCGCAGGAGGCAGATGACAAGAGCAATTATGTGCCGGATATGGCGTATTCGGATATCTACCTCGGGCATTTGCAGCGCCTGCCGCTGTCGGGCTGGTGGCGAATACGGCGGGTGTCGGCTGATCGCATTGATCATGCGGATGACGAAGGGCGCCAGCGCGGCTATACCGATCCTGATTGTGACGACTCGGGGTGGGATCGCGATTTGGTGCCGGGGAATTTGCAGAGTCCCTTCCTGTCCGAGGTGAAGACCAGGAGCAAAGAATCGCTGGCCTGGGGCGGTGTCGCCTATTTTCGCCGTGACTTCGTGGCGCCGGCGCAGCGTCCTGGCGAACGATACTTTTTGCACTTTGATGATGTCAATGGCAACATGGCGGTGTACGTCAACGGCAAGCACATGGTGTCGACAACGGTGTCGCGCATGGACATCAGCGAGTACAAGGGACCGACTGCCACACATGATATTGATGTCACTGCGGCGGTCATCCCCGGTGGCAGAAACCAGGTCGCGATACGCTTCTATCACTCGGGGAAGCCGGTTAAGCCGTGGGGCTACGGTAACACGATCGGCATTTTGGGGCCGGTGTATTTGGATGTCCGTCCAGCGCAGTTTGCCCGCGATATCCTGGTAACGCCGCAGGCGGACTTGGCGCACGTGCTGGTGGAGTGCACGACGGGCGGCGAAGGCGAAGGCGCCGCCGCTGGCTGGACCGGCGAGGTCTTCGAGTGGGACAGCGGCAAGGTGGTCGCGCAGTTGGCGTTGGCGGCCACGGCACGCGCTGGCGACGGCCCCCAGTTGTCCGGCGAGGCCCGCATTGACCAAGCGAAGCTGTGGAGTTGCGAATCGCCTTTCTTGTACGGCGTTAAACTCCGCGATCACAGTGGTGCGACAGTGGGTGTGAAGCGCTTCGGCATGCGTAGCTTCGGTGTCCGTGGCGGCGAATTTCTCCTCAATGGCCAGCCAGTGTTTTTGCGCGGCATCGTGCTTGATCAGGCACTGTTCGGGTTCATGACTCCGGGCAATCTCTTTGGCTTCAAGACCAACCAGCACCAGCTCCAGCGGCGTTATTGGCAGGCCATTCGCGACCTCAATGTGAATCACATCCGCTTTCACAGCACCTTGATGAACACCCTGACCTACGATCTCTTGGACGAAATGGGCATACTCTGTTGCGATGAACTGAGCTTTCCCCAGCAGGCCATCAAGGCGCCCAAACGCTCGGATAAAATCGACACCAAGCTGTTTGCCGAATTCTGCGACGACCAGGGCGAATTGAGTGACGAATTCCGGGACTATCTGTCCTGGCGCTTGCGCTATCTCTATTCCCACCCCGCAGCGGCTACTTTCAGTTTTGGCAATGAAATCCGTCAGGGCGACGACTATCCCGATGGTCGCGTGGGGAGGATGTTCAACCGGCTCTACGATTTGTATCACGGCTTAGACAAGCAGAACCGGCCTTGCACGCCGTCGTCGGGGCGCTTCTGGAAAGAGACGTCGAATATGGCGGAATGCGCCGCCGGCGACAAGCTCGACTATATCGACACCCACGACTATACGGGCACCATCAACAATCTGCCGCTGGGCTACGTGGAGTATTCCCTGCAGAATTTCATTGGCAAAGCCAAGGAGCATTTTTCGCCCTTGCCGCCGATTGTCAATGGCGAATTGTTGTGCATCATGAACAACTACTACCCGTGGGCGTTTGACGACACGTGGGCCAGCGAAGACGCTGACGAGCCCAACTGGCCGGTGCTACTCAAGGTCTTGAATACCTTCCATGAGGAGCACCGCGACTGCGCCCAGTGCTGTTTTTGCCCCATCCGCAATGCCGGCGTCAAGAGCTACCGCTTCCGACGCGAGGAATCATGCACGCGGGACATTGAGTTCATCCTGAGTGCCAACCGCAAGGCCTGGCCCGAACTCGACGGCTTTGAGGCCCTGCAGAAGCCCCTGGTGGTCAATTCCGCGAGCGGACCGCTTTTTCCCTACGACGGCGGCTGGCAGACGGCACCACGCGGCAAAGCACTGCAGAGGGCCAGCGCCCCCAGTATCGCTATTTTTGACTACGTGGCCCCGAATCGCTTTGGTGGTGATGAACTGCCGCTGTCCGCGCACGTCATCAACAACTCCGAAAGCGATATTGCCGCTGCCGTGCTGAGGGTGCAGATGGTCTTGGATGAGCGGCAAGTGGCCGAAGCTCGGGTCGCGGTCGGCGCCGTCAAACGCGGTGAAAAACACGCGGTGACGCTGGCTCTGCGGCTGCCGGCTGAACCCGGTTATTATGAGCTGCGCTACACGCTGCTGGACGGCGACAAGGCCCTGTCAACATCTGCACTAGAGATCAATCTGCGCGCGCGCGCCGCCGTGTTTGCGCCCATTCCCACGACCAAGGCCATAGCCCTCTACGATCGGTCGGATAAATTCGGACCGCTGAAAAGCAACAACACCCGCACCCTGCTGGACGCCTTCGGGCTGCAGTACACGCTGCTGGAGGATTTTTCGGCTCTGGCGGCAGTCGACGTGCTAATCATCGGCAGTGACTCTATGGACGCTGCAGTACGGCGTGGCCGTGACCGCATTCGCGAGTTCTTGCGCCGCGGCGGTCGCTGCCTGGTCTTTGAGCAGAGCGCCCCGGGCGGCGTCGCCTTCCTGCCGGGCCTCGAGTACCGTCAGGCCGGCGCCGTCCAATTCAGCGAGATATTGCGTTTCAAGCATCCGCTGTTGGCCACGCTGTCGCAGCGCGATTTCCACTGCTGGAATCAGCGTGACATGGCGATATACCACTACTTCATCAGCCCGGTGTCAGAAGCCGCCATTACCCACGGCGGCGACTCGACGACCTGGGGATCGGACAACTTCGGCATGACCAACGCCCACGTCCGGGTTGGCGCTGGGGACGCCATCCTCACGCAGATGGAGCTGAGCAAGCTCAGCGCGGTCGATTCTGCGGCGGCGCAAATGGCGCGCAATGCGCTGCTGGTCGTGCTGGATGACGCTACGCGTTCATGGGCGGCAGAGTATAGCGGGCATGCCGTGGTGGATATTGCGCCGGTCGAGCCCGCGCGGCTGCGGCGGCTGTCGTTGGCCGCTGCGGCGACCATGGGCTTCGCCGACCCGGTGGCCAAAGACGGGCAGGGCGGCTGGAGCGACCAAGGGCCGGATAATGATATCCATGCGTTCCCCATCGGCGAGCAGGAATTTGCCGGTATCGGCTTTGGCATAGTGGACCCAGCTAGCAATGCTGGTCGCAGCTGCGTGATTGTCTCTGCCAATTCTGACTTGCCCTTCAAGCCCGAGAGCCGGCCGATCGCCATCGGCATGGCACTGGAACGGCTGTTCTTCCTTCATTCAGGGGCGTGGATTCGCGGTAAGGAGCCCGTCGGGGAATACCTTGTCAGCTATGCCGATGGCAGTACGCTGAGCATACCGCTGACGCCGGGAGACAACTTTGACGACTGGTGGGGAGCGCCCTCGAAGACTATGCGCAACGCCGTCTGTGCGTGGAGTACGTCCAATGCCGGAAATGTGGTCGGGGTCTATCTTTTTGCCTGGCAGAATCCCCGGCCGGAGCAGCTTGTGGTCAGCATTACCGCGCGCAGTTTCGGCAACGCCATGATCGGCCTGATCGGTCTGTCGGCCGAAGCTACGACCGCACAGGGGGGCGCCAAGCCATGATTGTGCGGACCTGGACCCTGTGCCTGGCGCTGGCGGGGCTGTTCCTGGCCTTCGCGCTCCATGCTGAAGACTATCGCAGCGAGGGCATCAGTGCCACCATGGACGGTGCTGGCGGCATACGGGCCATTGCCTTTCGGGGGCGGCCCGTGCTTGATACCATCGTCCCCTTTGCCGAAGCCCGGCTGGCGCCGGATGCCACGGCGATGGTCAGATTGACGCCCGGGGCGTTACCAAGCAACACGTGCGTCTATGAGCGTGAGGGCGACACGCTACTGATGCGTGCCAGTGGCTGCCTGGGTAACGACGAGGTCACCCGCGCTGTGGATTACACCCTGGAGGCGACATTCAGTCCCGACGCGATCGCTATCGAGGTTACGTTTGTCAACGTTATCGACCTGTATGCGCAGAGCGACAACTACGTCAAGAGCCGCTGTTACATGCCTCTCGGAGCGTTCTTTGACTGCGGCCTGAAGGCGGTCGGCATGGCCGATGTCGAGCAGTATTTGGTCATTCCTGACCGCTACAGCAAGAGCTTTCGCGGCAATGGCCGCCGCATGCAGCTGTGGTCTGACGGCGTGCTCCTTGATCTGGCCTGCAGCAAAAGCTCTTGGAGCCTACAGGACTGCCGGGCGTGGGGGGAAAACCGCATGTTGTTGTCGATTATGCCTGATGGCATCTGGACCTGGGAATACCGCCATTTTCCGGCGGGCAGCAAAAAAGAAATCAGCTTTGTCTGGCGGGCATCACTGCCCTTGGATTAAGGAGTCGTTCACAAATTACGTTTACACTTTGCAGGGCAAACGCTCTTTGGTGTAATGCCTTGCCACCAGCCAGTATTTCCCTCGCCGCGAAGCGGCAGAAGCGCTGAAAGCGTGCTTGGGTATAGCTGTAAATGTAATTATCGAACAGCCCCTAAGCGGGTTGGTAAATGGGCGCGGGGGCCTGCGGCCGGCGCTTGGCGCGTATGTAATTCTTTGTGTTGAATGTGTTTACTGAAAGGACTTGTTGCATGTATGATTCCATAGCCCACGCCGAGGCCGACGGCACGTATCGCAGCATTCCCGCCGGCGCGATGTCCTGTGAACAGGTTTTGACCAGTCCGGTCATTGACCAGGCTTTGCGTGCAGGCTCGTGGCCGAGTTTGTCGCTGGTGCATGACTCCGCCCAGGGGCCCGAGGCGTGCCGCATCGCCATTGCCGCGACGGGGCCGGTGCGCTTGTACGCGTCCACCGCCGCCGGGGCCTTCTATGGCCTGCAGACCCTCAAGCGCCTCCGCCGCGATGACGGCGCTTTCCCCGGTGGCGTTTTTGCCGACTGGCCGGACTGCGCTTTTCGCGGCTACCATTTCACGCTTGATGGCGGCATGGCTCCCAGCATGACGCGGATGCGGGAGCTCATCGAGCAGTTGGCCGAATGGCGTTACAACAAGCTGGTGATTGAGTACGACAATCGTTTCCCGCTGAGTTGCCATCCCGAGCTGGTGCATCCCAACGCATGGTCGCTGGGCGAACTCAAGGCGCTGATCGCTTTTGCTGAAGACCATTTTATGGAGGTCGTGCCGGAGTTGGATTCCCTCGGCCATGTGAAACACTATCTCAGCCATCCGGATTACGCCCATCTGGCGGAGGAGCCTGGTAAGACACACGAGATGTGTCCGCAAAACCCGCAGACGCTGGCGCTGATGGAAGAGATATGGTCCGAGGTGATCGCTTGCCATGCGAATGGCTCCTATGTGCATCTTGGCTGCGATGAGGTGTTTCTGGTGGAGCATTTTTGCCCCCGTTGCCGGCCCTATGCCGAGTCGGGGCGTCTGGCCGAACTGTACTGCGACTACGTCAGCCGCTTGTCCCGCTTTATCCTTGCCCGCGGCAAGACACCGATCATCTGGGGCGACATGCTGCTCAAGTACCCCCAACAGATTCACAAGTTTCCGCGTGAGGTGATTATCTGTGACTGGCAGTACGTGTGCAACGACGACGCACGCTGGCCATTCAATGCTTTGACGCAGATGAACCCGCGGCACAACGGCAGCAACGAACACGAGGCGCTCTTCGCCCGCGCTGCCGACGCGCAGCCCGATGGCAGCTACCGGTCATTTCCGTCATTCGATTTTTTCCACGAGCAGGGCTTCACCGTCATTGGCTCGGGCGCGGGCAGCATCGGCCCAAGCAGCTACTACTTGCCGCACCAGACGCTTAGCGTGCGCAACCAGTACGGCGTTCTCAACGCCTTGCGCCGGCAGGACAGTCTGGGCTATCTCCACACGATATGGGGCAACACTGGCGGCGTCGAATACTGCATGTACAGCGCCTTCGCCGGCGGGGAATACGCCTGGCGGACAGAACCGGCGCGGCACGACGACATTCGCCGGCTTTTCAACCGCGACATCCTCCACGCCGCCGCCAATGACGACCCCATCGTGCTCGCCGATCGCATGTATGACTTTATCTATGGCAGGACCGAGGCCTTTACCGCCGTCGCGGCACAAGACGCCCCCGCGGCGCCGCGTTTTCAGCGGTTGCTAGCGGCCAACCTGGAGCTGGGCGCCATTGACAGCGAACTGCGGTCGTTGGCCCGCGCCAGAATTGCCAATCGCCAGACGACGGACTTTGCCCAGCTCGACCTCATGCCTGTGGCTAATGCGCGTTTGCGCGATGCGCTTGCTTCCGAGCAGAATCCATTTCTGCTGCCGCCGGGCCGTTATTGCCTGGGGGCGATTGCGTTGGTGATTGATCCCGATCACGTGGTCAATTTGGATCGTGAGCACTGCCGCGCGGTGGACCTGCCGCTGGCTGGTCGCTGCAATGAGTTTCAATTGGCGTTGTCCGGCACCTACGCGGCGAAAGGCGTACCCATGCTCAAATGCGTCATCCGTTATCAGAATGGCAGCGAACACACGCAGGTCCTTTGCGGAACCGACGATATACCCGACTGGTATGGCATGCCGAGCTTCGGCCGCAATAACACACCCGTGGCCACCGGGGCAAATTTCATGTGCAATCCTGGATGCATTGGCTTGGCCTGTGTGCGCAATCCCCACGCAGGCGAGGCCTTGGCGTCTCTCCGGGTGGAGCTGATTGCCGCCAATCCCCGCGCCAACGTGGTACTGGCCGCCGCGAGTCGCGCCAACGCCGATGCGTTTGTGCAGCCGCACGTGGACCTGCTGGCATGGCGCGAACGCTTGGAAAACAACGTCCAGCGGCAGTGCCGTATTCTTGATGGCTGCCTCAAAAAGGGCGATTTCGAGGACCGTATGCGGGAATGGCTGGTCGAATCGCGCTTGGCGCTGATTGCGCGGGCATTCGCTGGAGATCAATAAAATCTATCCACAGATTGCGCAGATTGTCGCCGATTTCTTTTTTAAGAGACATAAACCCAGTGCCATCCACGGATGAAAAAGGATATGCGTCACATCACTGTTGTTCGTGGAAGGCGAAGACGGTGAAGATGAAGAGTTTGACGTCCTGGCGGCGCCAGGCGTTGCCGGGGAGGCCGGCCTTGTGTTCGCAGAGGACGCTGAGGAACTGCTCTTTGTCTGGCAGTTGTTCCCACACCTGTGGCAGGAACAAGCCGCTGTGATAGCCCGCGCGGATCAGCACGCCGTGCTTGAACGGCTGCACGGCGTCGGCGGAAGCCACTGGCTGCATGGGCGACAGCACCGATATCTCCACGCGGAGCCGCTTCAGTTCGTCCTCCTGCACGGGCGTAAAGCGGTTGTCTTCAAAGGCCGCGGCGCAGGCGGCGTCTTCCACGGCGGCCCAGAGGGGCTCGCGAGCCATGGTCGTGCCGATGCAGCCGCGGAGCTGGCCGTCTTTGGTCAGCGTGACGAAGACCGCTGCCGGCTCCTGCAACTCTGTCAACGCCACCGGCGGCCGATAAGCCCAAGTCTCGCGGCGGGTCTCGGCGCTGATGCGGTTGCGCGCCAAGCTCAGCAGCTCGGCCTGCGCCGCCGCGCTCAAGGCGAACTCCGGCGCGGGCCCGGCCGCTGGCGTTGCGTTTGGCGTCGCCTTGGCGGCGGCGGCGGCGGCGTCGCCGGCGGACTGTTTTCCGGCGTTGGTTGTGCGCGTATCGACAAAGATTGCCGACGCGTAGCCGACCACGCTGGCGAGGTCGCCGCCACGCGCGTCGCCGGAATTGCCGCGGGCGAGAATTTTCACCTCGTTAGCGCCGTGTTTTTGGGCGAAAGTCAGTGCGGTGATGACGCCGCCGGCGGCGCAGATAGCGGTCTGGGTGTTGGGTGCATCGACGCCCTTGCCGGTCTGGCAGTCGCAGAGTCCCTGCAGGTCCATGGCGCTGACCAGCGCCATGGTCGTCTTGTCCAGCGCGATGGCGTCGTCATAGGCGGGGTAATGCGATAAGTCGGTGCTGGCGAGGATGAAGAGCCGGCTCCCGCCAGCGGCTTTCTCCAGTGCCTCGACAAAGCGGCGGCAGTTCTCGACCGACACCTCGCCCATGAATGCCGGAACGATTTTGACGCCGGGCTTGACCACCTGCAAAAAGGGCAACTGGACTTCGATGCTGTGCTCGCGGGCGTGGATGCCGTTGTGGATCATGATGCCCGGCACGTCCCGCAGGGCCTTGACCATGGCGACATCCACGGGCACTTGTCCGAGCGGCGTTTCGTAGGCGTCGACATCGCTGAGCACTGCGAGAATGCCTGGGGCGTTGGCACCCAGGTCGTGGCCGATGATGACCACGGTGTCGATCTCACATGCGCCCAGTGCCTTGAAGACCGGTGCCGAAAAGCGCGCTGAATACACGTAACCCGCATGTGGTGCCATGGCGCCCAGGACTTTCCCGCCTGGGTGGATGTCGCCGGCACCATCCAGTAGGCGCTGGACTTCCTTGCGCAAGGCATCGGCCTTGCCGGGATAGAACGAGCCCGCCACCGCCGCCGGCCGTACGGCCGCCGAATTTCCACCAGTCATAGAATTACTCACGGCACACACTCCCGTCATTAGAAAACCAAGTATAATGTGCAGAGGACGTATCACCGCATCGCCGCCCCTGGTTGATTTCACAGCAGGTCGTTGTCGCTGCTCTTTGGTGCCGCTTTCGGGCACGACTCAGGGCGTGCCTGCCGTCGCCATGGTCTTCCTTAAGATACCCCCCGCCGCCGCTCGGCGCAATGAAGGGAAAAGCTACTGTGGCACGGCGTTGCTTGGCAGAGAGCTATGCAATGGGCGTGGCTACGACGTGGAAAAACGATCCCAGCGTAAATATCAGCGGGTTTGCCGGCGTTCTCTGGCACAATGTCGGTATTTTGTCAACTGAGCAGGGCAGATTTTCGCAGTTTTAGTTTGGATTCGTTCTTGGACAATTGGTATAATGCGGTTTACACAGGATCTATCCATAGGTGGCCCTCGAATACGCAACAGGTTGCGAGTATCTCTAAAACCCAACAGACGAGAGAGTGACCCCATCATGAAGAACCGACTTATCCGCTTTACTCTGATTGAATTGCTGGTAGTCATTGCGATCATCGCCATCTTGGCGGCCATGCTGCTGCCGGCGTTGGCGAAGGCGCGTGACAAGGCGCGGACCATCAGCTGCGTCAATAACCTCAAGCAAATCGGGCTCTTTATGAGCCTCTATGCCGACGATCACAACGACACGTACCCCAAATCCAACCAGAATTTCAATGCCTACAATGTTACTGCGCAGTGGAGTGGCAAATGGCAGGACGCCTTGATGAAATACAGCCATCCGGGTGCGACCTATGGCAACGAACGCTATTTGACTACGGTCAGCGGTGGTCGCCTGCCCATAGACCCATACGCGTGTCCGACGTCCTTCCCTTACAGCGTCACGACTGACAGCCGGCACTACGGTCTGAATACTGCCGGCGGCAGTGACTACTGGGGCAAAGATTTGGGTTTGTTGAAATTTGGCAATCCCTCCAGTCGCATGTGCGTGATGGACATTGACCGCCGTGGCGGCAGCTATCCCGATCCCCATTGCGATCAGCGGTCAGTTATCGTGCAGAACACCGGCACCGTCAGGCATAACTCCATGAGCGCCATGAACGCCGTCTTCTGCGACGGCCACGCCGCGACCATGAAATTCAGCAACATACCCGTCAACAAGGATGCCGCGGACGGCGAATTCTGGTACAAGAAGTAAGGGATTGTTCTCAGCTGTTGTCACACCGCCGGCCATGCGCCAGAGCATGCCTCTGGCGCATGGCCGGCGGTGTTGTTTTATGGCCTGCGCGGTGATATACTTCCGGCAGTTCAGGCAGCCAGCAAGCAGCCTGGCACGAAGTGCCGCTTGATTGCAGTAATCCCACGCTATGAGTATGCCCATGAAATGTCCGGTCATTCGCCCCTTGTGTGTCTTTGCCCTTGTCATTGCGGTCGTCCTCGGTGGCTCCTGCAAAAAAGCGCCGCAGCGCGGCCTTGACGACATCAAGGCCAGCGGCCAGCTGCTGATGCTGACCAACGCGCCGTTTCCGCCCTATGAGTTTTACGCTGCCGACGGCGATCTCATTGGCGTCGATATTGACATTGCGCGCCGGATCGCCCGCCACCTCGGCGTGGAATTGACCGTGAGCATCAGGCCCTTTGACGAGCTGCTGCCGGCGCTGGCTGCCGGTGAGGCCGATATGGTGCTGGCCGGCCTGACTATCAACGACGAGCGTCTCAAACAGGCGTCATTTTCGCTGCCCTACATTGACGCCATGCAGTACCTGATCATCCCCAGCACTGAGAACATCAAGGTGCTGGAAGACCTCGGCGGCAAAACGGTCGGCGCCCAGGCCGGCAGCACCGGCGAAGAGATCATCGCTAAAGCGATCGCGGACGGGCCGCTGCGCAAGACCGGTTGTCAGCTGCTGGCGCTGGCCGATCCGGCCGAGGCCGTGGCGAAAGTCCTCAACGGCGAGCTGGATGCCGTGGTTGTAGACGACACGGTGGCCCTGCAGCTCACCGCCGGCCACGCCGCCCTCAGCGCCACGCCGTTGTTTTCACAAAGCGGCGCCATGCTCTCCGAGCAATACGGCGTGGCCGTGGCGCCGAGCAATCCCGAGCTGCTCAGCGCGGTTAACGAGGTCATCACCGAGCTCAAAAACAGCGGCGAGCTCAGCGCAAAGATCAAGAAATACGAAGCGATGGCACGCGAACAAACCGGCGCCAACGCGAACTAAGCCGCGCCGGCAGGCACAAAACCCTGGCCGCGCGAGGCTACGGCGGGGGCAAGGGTGGACAGGATGGACGCCTGGGACCGTGGGGACTGGTTGGCGCTGCACTGGGGCGAGGACTCACGACTCATAACCTGGATTCCCGGGAAATATAACAAGGCGCGCCTCGCGCCTTTCATTTTGAGCTGAAAAAAACGTCTGCCGGGCTCTTGCCCGGCTTGTTTTTTGCTATTCATTGTTATACTATATAACTAGTTTCATCTTGTTGTTGCTTATCACTGGTTCACGGAGGCAAGACCATGGCAGATTCTGAAGGCGCAGCGCCGAAACGGCGGGTTCAGGTGATCAATGGCGTTCCGCGGGTCTATGAGGACTACCCTTACTGGGACACGGATAAAAAACAATGCCGTCATCGGCGCACATACATTGGCCGTCTGGACGAGCAAGGCGCTTTCATTCCCAGCAAGTCCTACTTGGCCGGCCAAGCATTGTCGGCTGTGGATGCGGTCAAATCGGCTGAGCGGCGTTTTTACGGCGCCGGCTACCTGTTGGATCATATCGGCAAAGTGACTGGCGTGGAGGAGGATATCGCCCAGAGCTTCCCCTCCATGAAAGATCAGATCATCTCCTTGGCCTACTTTCTGGTACAGGAGGGAGAAAGCGCCGTCTATCGTTTTCCGCGCTGGATGCTCTCCCACTGGCATCGCCTCACCCATGCCTTGGGATCACAGGGCATCAGTCGACTGTTCGGGAGTATCACCGAGGAAGCCAAGCTGGACTTCTTCCGCCTGCAGGCGAAGCGCCGCCTGGAACGGGAATACCTTGCCTATGACACGACCAGCATCTCGTCGTATTCCGAACTGATCAAGCAGGTCAAGTACGGCCACAACAAGGACGGCGAGCGCCTGCCGCAGATCAATCTGGCCATGGTGTTTGGGGAGGAGTCGGGACTCCCCGTGTACTACCGCTTGCTGCCGGGTAACATCAGCGACATCAGCACCATGGAAAACATGATTGCCGACGCGGCGTTTCTTGAGTTCGCCAAGGTGAAACTGGTCTGGGATATGGGCTTCTTCAGCGCGAGGAATGTCAACGCCCTGTATCACGCACACTACAAATTCATCGGCGGCCTGCACCCGGACACGACCCTGGCCTGCAGCAGCGTGAAAGCGGTTAGGGACAGGCTGGTTCACTACGCCAACTATATTGAGGCTGACGATGTCTATTGCATCAGCACCATGATCAACTGGGACTATGCCTGGAGCATGCGTAATGGCGGTGAAGAACGGGGAAAGCGCCGCATGTACGTCCACGTGTACTATAATGAACAGCGCGCGGCAGCGGAAAGGGCCCAGTTCAACCACGATCTGACGGAACTCAAGACCGCCGTGCAAAGTGGCAAAGCCACGGACGCGCAGCTGAAGAGGGCGCAACGGCTGCTGACCATCAAAACCACACCAGTCAAGGGAACTCGAGTCGAGTACAATGATGAGGCTATCAAGCAGCACACGAACGATTTTGGCTACTTCGTGCTGTTGTCCAATGACGTGAAAGAAGGAGACAAGGCTCTGGAGTGCTACCGGAACAAGGACCTGGTGGAAAAGACCTTCAACAATCTGAAGAACCGCCTGGATTTCAACCGTACGCTGGTCAGTTCGGTTGAAAACCTCGAAGGTAAGCTGTTCGTGGAATTTGTCGCTCTGATCTACATCTCCTACATCCACAAGGTCATGAAAAGCAGGAATCTGTACCGCAACTATTCCATCCAGAGCCTGCTGGATGAACTCGACGTCATTGAGCGTTTCGACTATCAGGGGCAACGCGCACGATACAGCGAAATCACTGAAAGACAACGGCAAATCTATGAGGCCTTCGGCATCCTGGCCCCCGATGGCAAGCCGTCCAAGACCTACAAGCCGGAGACGGCGACCGCCACCCCCGCCCCGGAGGCATAGTTATATTTCCCGGGAATCCAGGTCATAAGGCATGGTCTCATGGATTGGACCGTGGGGACTTTCGGGACCGTGGGGAATGACGCTTTGGACTCAAGGGACCGATTGGCCGACGTCTGGGATGCTTGGGAGCGCCGCCGTCCCGGCGGCCTTTTGTTTTCAACGCCAAAGGCGCGGCCTAAGATAGCCCAGGGCAAGCGCCCGCAGGGCGCGTCGCCCTGGGTAAGAGTCCTATCCGAAAGGAGCCCTGAAAGGGCGACCTAAAAAACACTGCGAAGGTCGCAAGGCACAAAACGGGGAAAACGTTACATGGTTCCTCGGCCTCATGCGACGGCGCGGGCTGAAAGTCCGCTTGGAGTTTGGCAAAACTCGACATTGCGCCGTAGGCGCTTAACCATGCTTAACCCCAGGCTTTAGCCTGGGGAAATGGCTCACTCCCGGAATCCGTGCCTCGTAGAGGCACCACTTTGCCTGACTTTCGCCAAGGACTCTGAAAAATGTTCTTTTTGATCTACCGACTGCGCTGGCAGTACCAACTGGCAGTATAGTTGGAACCCCATCTTGGGACATCGAAAAAACGGCTTGTTATCAGCCATTTTCTCTCTCTCCCCATGAACGAAAACTGCAGCGATAGGCGACGTGGACGCCAAAACTGTAGTGCCTCTACGAGGCACTGTCTTTTGATGGTTGTCCACCCCAGGCTGAAGCCTGGGGTTAAGCATAGTAGTGCGCCTACGGCGCACCAAAGCCAAGCCAGTTTTTCTCCGTTCCGGCTCAAAACCGACCAGAGCCGGAAGGTTTTCCCGTGCCGCAAAAAGCCAAACTCCAGGCGGGCTGAAAGCCCGCCCCACGGCCGAAAGACGAGCGCGCCTAGGGCTCCCGGTTGCTCTACGGCTCAATTATCAATGGGTGACCGACATGCCCCCCTCCGGCGCGGCGGGAGAAGACGTGCCGGGCCAATGTGGCGCCCTCCGGGCGCAAATCCAAGTTGCTTTCAGACCCCGGGTTGCGGCGCCCTCCGGGCGCCTCACCCGGGGCTGTGCATGGTACGGCCCTTCGGGCCGAACTTGGCCGATCAGTCTGATGGTTTGCGGCTGGGCGATCAAAAAGGCCGCAGGGACAACGAGTGTCAGATGGTTTGCGGCTGGGCGATCAAAAAGGCCGCAGGGACAACGAGTGTCAATGGGTGAGACATTACTCGGAATGCGGCGTTTGCTGCTTTGGGGCGTGGAAAAAGACCGCTGCCGGGTTACGTTTATAGCTTTTCGTCTTGCAGCTGATCACCTCGGAGCCGCGCTTCATGGTCCCCTTGGCAGAACATCCCGCGCCGTGCGCAATAAAAAGACTCGGATTATTTGCGTTGTCGGGCGCGCCAGACCCTGTGCGCGCCGAGCGCGGCCAGGCGCGCCTGCGGGATTTCGGGGTGACCGTCCTTGCACCCGTGCCGACAACGCCCCGCCGCTATTTGGCGGGTGACGACCACGAGCGCCTGGCGAGCTTTTATGCCGCATTGACGCGGGACGACTGCGACGCCTGCATGGCCGTCCGCGGCGGTTTTGGCGCCGCCAGGCTGCTGGACGCCATGGACTGGGAGCGCCTGCGCCGCAATCGCAAGCCCGTCATCGGCTACAGCGACGTCTGCGCCTTGCATCTGGCCGCGCTTCAACACGGCTGTCGCGGGCATATCCACGGCCCGATGCTCTGCAGTGAATTCGGCCGCGAATTGAGCACGCCCGAGCAGGGCCGGTCGCTGGACCAGGTCTGGTCGTCACTGCTTGACTGCATGAACGGCCGTGAGGAACTCCTGCCGGCTTGGGCGACCAGCGGCGTGGAGATACTCAAGCCGGGCATGGCGTGCGGGCAGCTGCTGCCCACCAATCTCTCGCTGCTCAATTCGCTGTTGGGCACAGCGCATTTTCCCACGCGGGTTGATAATCCCATCTTGGTCCTTGAGGACATTGGTGAGGCTGCTTACCGCATTGACCGCTATCTCACGCAGCTACGCTCGGCGGGCTACCTGCGGCGCCTGCGGGGGCTGCTCTTCGGCCAGTTCAGTCAGGCCGACGACCGTGACTACATCCCCGATATTCTGCGCGAAGTCGCCTCCGAGATCGACGGTCCGGTGGCCTGTGGCTTGCCCTTCGGCCATGTCTTTCCCAGCATCAGCCTGCCGGTGGGGGCGGACGTGGTGCTGACGCTTGCCGACGCCGGCGGCATCCAGCTCCGGCGGGCCGGCGCTGGCCGGGCTGGCGCCGGGGAAGGGAGCCTCGCATGAGCCGCCCTCGCGTTTCTCCCTGGCTGCTTTACGGTGCGCTGGCGGCCCTGGTGCTGGTGGTGCTGGTGCTGGCGCCGTTTGCCGGTATCCGCACGATACCGCTGCGGGCGGTGTTTGCCGACGGCGGTCTGCCCCTGGAGCACCGCATCTTCTGGCAGATGCGGGTGCCGCGCGTGCTTACTGCGTTCATTGCCGGTGCGGCACTGTCTCTGAGCGGCATGTGTTTCCAAGGCCTGTTCCGCAATGTACTGGCGACGCCCTTTACGCTCGGGGTATCCGGCGGCGCGTCTTTGGGCGTGGCGATCTACGTCCGTTTCGGGGTCAGCGTGGGCATCATCGGCGTTTCCGGCATGAGCACAGCGGCTTTCCTGGGCGCGTTGTGCGCCATCGCCTTGGTCTATGGCCTGACGCGCCTGCGCGGCAACAGCTCCACGGCGGTCATGCTGCTGGCCGGCGTGGCCGTCAGCGCCTTCTTTTCCAGCCTCATCCTTTTCGTGCAGTATTTGGGCGATGCCAACGACATGTTCCGGGTCATGCGCTGGTTGATGGGCGGCCTGGACGCGGTGGACTATCCCACGCTCGGCGCCATGGCCGCGCTGTGCCTGGTGACCACGGCCGTGGTCATCAGCCAGGTCGAGGCGCTCAACCTGCTGGCCGTCGGCGAGGATTTCGCAGCCAGCCGTGGCGTGAACCGCGAGCGCAGCAAGCTGCTGTTTTTCTTCTGCGTGTCGCTGCTGGTTGGCGGTGTGGTGGCGATCTGCGGCCCGATTGGCTTTGTCGGCATGGTCTGTCCCCACATCTGCCGGCTGCTGTTCGGGGCCAACCACCGCGTGCTGGCGCCCGCCAGCGTGCTCTTCGGCGGCGCCTTCCTGGTGATCTGCGATACCTTCGGTCGCAGCGTCGTCGCGCCCGTGGAAATCCCTGTCGGCGTCATCACCTCGCTGGTCGGCGGGCCATTCTTCCTCTGGCTGCTGATCCACCACGACGTGTAGGCGAAAAGACTTGTTACGAACTAGATTAAGGCTCTGTGCGTCTTCCATCACGTCCTGCTGGAGTTGCTGCCACAATGTTTTTGGGAACAGCAGGTTCTTGGCCAGTGCTGGTATTGTGGTCGAGCTGGAGGATGATGCCGATCAAGCAACCGGGTGCCGGGATGGCCGCAGGTTCGCCAAGGAGTGTGACCAATGAGGAAATTGGAGAAGCTACAGATTGAGAACTTCAAATCAATCCGTCAGCAAACGCTGGAATTGGGCGACCTGAATGTACTCATCGGCGCCAACGGTGCTGGCAAGTCCAATCTCATGCAGGTTTTCCGTTTTCTGCGGGAGATTCGTCTGCAGAATCTGGCGCGTTATTCGCTTGAACGGGGCGCCGATGCGTTGTTGTACCGTGGCCGCAAAGTGTCGCCAGCGATGAGGGTTGCCGTGGAGTTTGGCGAGAAGGGCCGTCGCAACGGCTATCGCCTTGCTCTCATTCCTACTGACGAGAATACGCTGGCCGTTGATCACGAAACGGCGTACGTCTACGACCACCAGCCCAAGAATGGCCCGCGCACGGTAGAGCTTGGTGGCGCCAGCCGCGAAGCCCGTCTGGCTACCAGTGAAGAGAAGATAGCGCAGATTATCCGAACAGACTTGGAGAGCTATCGAGTCTATCATTTTCACGACACCGGCGCCACGGCGGCGCTGCGAGGGCCGGCGGAGGTCCACGACAACCGCTTTCTGCGTCCGGACGCGGGCAATCTGGCGGCGTTCCTGTACGGATTGCAACAGGCCCACCCGGAGCATTTCCGCAACATCCAGGATGTCTTTAGGCAGATTGCGCCGTACTTCGATGGCTTCAATCTCGCCCCAGCCAAGATCAATCCCGACAAAATCCGGCTTGAGTGGCGTGAAAAGGGCAGTGATTCCTATTTCAACGGCGTTGCCTTGTCGGATGGTTCACTGCGCTTCCTGTGTTTGGCCACACTGTTGTTGCAACCGGACCTTCCGGCCATCATCCTGCTTGATGAGCCGGAACTGGGGCTGCATCCGGCGGCAATTGGAGTGTTGGCTGACTTGCTGATTGCGGCGTCCATGCGCACCCAGCTGCTAGTGGCGACGCAGTCCGTGACGCTGGTTAATCATCTGGCGCCGGAACAGGTGTGGACCACCGAACGCAAAAACGGTGAAACCGTCTTCCAACGTCTTGCCAAGAGCGACTTAACGACCTGGCTGGAATCTTTTGCCGGAGCTGAAGGCTATGGTCTGGGGGATATGTGGGAGAAAAACCTGCTGGGAGCGCGACCGTAATGAAAAGGGCGCTGGTACTGGTTGAGGGCTATACCGAGGAACGCTTTGTCAAAGACGTTCTTCAGGAACATTTTTGGACGCTGAACCTTAGTCTGACCCCTACTCTGCTGGTGACGAAGACGGTCAAGGACGGCGCCGACTTCCGGGGAGGCGTGACCACTTTCAAGAAGTTCGCCAATGATGTCCGGCGGTTGCTTCAAGGCGCTGGGGATGCGTTGGTGACGACATGTCTTGATTACGATGGCCTGCCGGTAGATTTTCCTGGCATGGCGACTCGACCGGCAGACAAGGCCGGTGCTCACGTCGCACAGATTGAGCAAGCTATCGCGGCGCATTTTGCCGATCCACGTTTCCTGCCCTATCTGGCGTTCCACGAGTTTGAAGCGCTGCTTTTTGCATCGCCCGACGAATTGCCCAAGGCCATGACTGACATGAGCAAACAGGCACAATTCCAGGCCATCCGGGAGAGCTACCCGACGCCGGAAGATATCGACGAGGTCAATTGGCCGTCAAAGCGCATTGTCTCTTTGTTCCGGGCGTATCGGAAGGCCCTGCATGGCCCACTGGTGGCCAAGCGTATTGGTCTGGAACGGCTGCGGGCTGAGTGCCCACACTTCGCCGCCTGGATCAGTAAACTGGAAGATTTTGCCAGGCAATAGCATGTAGGTAATTCACTCGTTTAGCGGTTGCAGGCTGTTGCGCTTACGAGCGTGAATTGCTTGTCGGACCTTGCTGGCGACTAGCGTTCCTTGGCGCGGTAGGCGGCGACGGCGATGGCGGACATGCAGCCGGTGTTTTCGCCGAGGGCGGCGGGGACGATGCGGCACACGGCCAGGGCACTGGGGAGGGCTTCGCGTGCGAGTTCGGCGCGCATGGCCTGTTCGAGTAGATGTCCGGAGCGGGTGTAGATGCTGCCCAGGGCAATCACTTCGGGATTGATGATGTCAATGAGGATTGCCAGGGCGCGGCCCAGGTAGCGGCCGCTTTCGGTCATGATCGTGAGGGCCTCGGGCACGCCGCGGTCGGCGGCTTCGGCGACGTCCTTGGCGCTGGGCTTGTCCATGCCGGGGAGCCGCCCGGCGGCGAGTTGGGCGATGCCGCCGCCGCTGCAGAAGCCCTCGAAGGACCCGGCTTTGTGATAGCCCACGGGGCCGTTTTCGGCGAGCCGGACGTGGCCGAGTTCGCCGGCGTCGCCCGAGCTGCCTTCGTAAAGCGCGCCGTTGAGGATGAGTCCGCCGCCCATGCCGGTGCCGTGGGTGAGGAAGGCCATATTGCGTGTGCCTTTGCCGGCGCCGAACTGCCATTCGGCCAGCGCGCAGGCGTTGGCGTCATTCATCAGGTAGGCGCGGCCGCCGAAGCGCTCTTGGAGTAGCTGGCAGATGGCGATGCGGTCCCAATCGGGCAGATTGGGCGGCGAGAGGACCACGCCGGCTTTGGCGTCGAGGGGGCCGCCGCAGGCGATGCCGAAGGTCTGCTGGCCGTCCGGCCGGAGATCGTGCACGGCGGCGAAGATCGCCGCCAGCGTGTCGTGGACGTTCGTGGTCGGAAAACGTATGACCCGGCCCATATTGCCCTGGTCGTCCGCGGCGACCACCGCGCATTTGGTGCCGCCGATATCAATGCCGATGATCATGTTGCTGCGTGCTCCCTGGAAATCCGTGGCTGCTTTAGCGCCTGTGCGGTCAGACTTTGGGCAGGGCGGTGGGCGTCGCGCGCAGGACGGCATAGGCCTCCTGCACCAGCGCGCTGAGGGCGTTTTCCGGGGCGATGCCGGCGACGGTGGCGATGGTTGCGGCCACGCCTTGTTCGCGCAGTTGCCGTTGGAGTTCCTGGGCGCTATTGTCGTCGGTGGGTGCGAAGAGGAGGGCGGCGGCGATGCCCCAGGCGAGATGCCGCGGGCGCAGGCCGGCGGCGCAGGCGAGATTGGCCGCGCCGGTGAGGCGGTCCTCGGCGGCCAGTTTGCGCAGCGGGTCGCGTCCCAGGCGGTAGAGCGTGTCGCCGAGCTGGCGGTTGGCGAAACGCAGCAGGAGGTCGTCGACGTGGCTGTAGAGCCAGGCGGGATCGGCGCCGAACTCGGCGCAAATGCCGTCGACGCTTTCGCGCAGGCCGGCGAGCATGAAAGCGCGGATTTCGTCGTCAGCCATGGCTTCATAGCTGAAGGTGTAGCCGCGCTGATAGCCCACGTAGGCCAGCAGTGCGTGGCCGCAGTTGTGGACGTAGAGTTTGCGGGCGGTGTAGATGCCGAAGTTGTCTTCCGCGTGCATGGCGCTGATGGTCGGAATGGTGCCGACGAAGCCGCTGCGGTCCACCGGCAGTTCCTTGTAGGGCTCGACCTTGATGAAACTGACGTCCGCCGCGCGCATGTCCGGCGTGGGGGCCGGGACCATACGGCCGATGACTGTGTCCACGAAGCCCACGCTGTTTGCAAGATAGTCGCGCGCAGCCGGCTCGCTGCTGCGCGCTGCCGTCAAGTCCCGCAGGTGCTGCGCGGCGCCGTGGAGATTCTCGCAGACGATGATGTTGAGCGGTCCGGCGTTGGCTGCTGAGCGCAGAGCCAGGCCGGCAGCGAGATTCGGGGCGACAAAGCGCAGCGCGTTGGCGCCGACCGCCGTCGCGGCGATGCTCGCGCCGGCAATGGCCTGGGCGACGGCCGCGCTATTCGCGCCATTCACGGCCGACACCGGCCCGATGTGGTAGTCTTCCACGCCGGTGTTGCTCACGGTCTGCAGGTGGTAGCGGTGGTCGCGATTGAGGGCGGCGATCAAGTCCTGGTCGACGTCCACAAAAATGACCTCGTAGCCCGATTCGGAAAACAGCTGGCCGATAAAGCCCCGGCCGATGTTGCCGGCCCCGAAGATGACTGCCTGTTCTTTCATGATTCTCTCGATGATGGTGGTCGTAAGGTCGTAGTGAGGGACGCACGATATGCGACGTTTATGGGTGGCAAGGACGGCCTGAAGGGCTCAATAGCGAAGAGTGATGGCGCCTTCACATGTTCTCAAGCCGCCATTATTGATTCTTTTCAGCGTTGCCGGTTGGCGCGGCGGCTTCTGCGGGGGCTTTGGTGTTGGCGGTGACGACGACGGTGGTGGACTGGGCGATGCTCAGCGTGGTGGTTTCTCGCATGTCGAGCGTTTTGCCGCGATAGACCATGGTCAGCGCCATGCCTGCTGGCAGGTCAGCGGTATCCCAGCTTAGCTCGATGGGCTTGCCGGTGAAAGGCTGGCAGTTGAGTTCCCAGGACTGTGGCAGTTCCGGCGCACGGACGTCCTTGTAGAGGGTGGGCAGTTTGCCGCCGGGCGAGGGCATGGTGACCATGCCGGTCTGCATGCCGGGCGGGGGCGCAAAAATATCCTCGCCGCGGTCGTATTTCTTTGATGCGCCGGCCTTACAGCCGAGCCAGACGTCTTCGGTGTGAGAATTGACCAGGACAATGCGCAGGAGAAACTCCTCGGCCAGCAAAGCGGAACAGCCTAACAGCATGGCACAACAAAGCATCTTGGCGTACATCGGATGAACTCCCCGGGTTATGAATTGCTTTTTTCCTCAGAACGGCCTCAAAAAATAACCGCCTTGTTGCTGAAATCAACGTCAGGAGCGCCGGAGGAGGGCGGCGTAGGCGCCGTCGTGGCTTGCCGTGGGCAGGAGCTGGCGTTCGGCGAGCAGGACGAAGTCAGAATGCGAGTCCAGAAAGGCCCGGATCTGGTCGTGGTTTTCCTCTTTTTCGATGCTGCAGGTGCTGTAAACGACGCGGCCGCCGGGCTTGAGTAGCACTACGCCGGCGTGGAGAATCTGCGCCTGCAGCGCCGACAGTTCCCGCAGGGACGCCTCGCTGAAAGCCCAGCGCACATCGGGCCGGCGGCGGATGACGCCGCTGTTGCTGCAGGGAACGTCGAGCATGAGTGCATCAATGGTCGCTGCCGGCAGCACCGGGCTGCTCGCATCGGCGGCGGCGAAGCTGACGTTGGTGAAGCCGGCGAGGTTTTCCCGCACGCGGGGCAGCTTTGCTTCCGCGCGGTCGAAGCAATGAAGGTGGCCTTGGCCGCGCAGGGCTTCGGCCAGCAGCAGGGATTTGCCGCCCGGCGCGCAGCAGAGATCGGCGACCTGTTCGCCGGGGCTGGGCGCCAGCAGCGACGGCGCCAGCAGGGTCGATGGGTCCTGGATGTAAAAGGGTGTGCCGCGGCCCATGATCTGCGACAGCGGCACGCCGTCGGCACTCTTCAGCACGAAGAGCTCTTGGTCGGGCGCCCAGGGCAGAGGCGGCAACGGCTGCAGCAGTGCAGCGGTGGCCTCGGGTAGGGCGATTTCTGGCCAGCGGCGGCGCCGAAATACCGTGGGCGCAGGCTGTTGCAGCACGGCTGCCATGGCTGACAGATCGTCTGGCGTGAATTGCCGACGCCAGCGCTTCCAAAGCGTTTCGGGCAGTTCCAGCTGTACCCAGGCGGGCGCGCCGGCGGTCAGGCCATCGCGGCCCGCCTCGGCCTGCCGCGCGCAGAGCTGGCGTAGAAAGGCGTTGACGAAACCGGCTTCGGCGGCCGCATGGCGTTTTTTGACATAGGCGGTCGCGACATCGGCGACGACTGGCGCGGCGACGCCGTCCGACCACAGAATTTCGGCCATAGCCCACCACAGGACGCGGCGGGTGCGTGGACGGACGCGGCCCTGGCTGAACTCAGTGATGAGCCAGTCCATGCTGGCGCGGTGTCGGTGTATCGCCAGCAGCAGGTGCTGCGCGAGTTTGCTGACGGGCTGTTCTGAGGTTTTTGTCCCCCCAGGGGCAGAGTCGTTGAGCATGGCCGTGACGTCGGCGAGCGACTGGCTCAAAACACTGTCGTGATTGCGGGGGCCGTGGGCGGCAGTGGGCATGGTGGCAGCCCTATGGATGATGGGTGAAGTCACGTGAACAGAAAAGCCGCCCGTTGGCTCGGAAAATCGCCAGCACAACGGCGGCCCTTGTGGATTTTTTAGCGTTTGACCGATAAAGTAAGATCTTTTATGGCTCTTGCAATGCTGCAGGGCAATTATCGCCGCGGAACCATGTACCAACGGAGGTGCCGCCATGGGCATTTTTACATATTACGTCCTACCCGTCGCCAGCCTGGCGGCATTTCTTGCCACACAGAGCGTCAGTCTGGCCGGCGCTGCGACCACGGGTCGGCTCTACGCCCAGGCTGGTCGCCCGACGGTTGTGGTCAATGACGCAACCCGAATCCAGCGCGACGTCGCCGCCATGCAGGCCGACATGCGGGTCCTCCAGGAAGACCAGAAGATGCTGCTGGCGCGGATCATGGGTCTCGAACAGGAGATTCAGAATCGCGACGAACGCGTCAAAGAACTGCAGAATCTGCTTACAGCTACTGACAATCGCTTTGAGGCCCTCGACCGCGAATGGCGTCAGCGTTTCGATGCCCTCAATGCCGCTCTGGAACAGGAACGGGCCAGCCGCAGCCAGGAAATACAGGCCGTCGGCAAGGCCATGGCCGCTGAAATTGTCCGTGTCGAAAAAAGTGCTGCGGCGGCAGCCAAGCCGTCGGCGCCGTCGGCCTATTCCGGCAAGTACAAAGAGCTCGTGGTGCAGAAGGGCGACACGCTCAGCGGCATATCGTCTTTGGCCGGCGTGTCTATTGAGAGCATCCGCGAGGCCAATGGGCTCAAAAGCGATGTCATCCGGGTAGGGCAGGTGTTGAAGATACCGACGAAATAAGCGGCGATGCATGCTCAGGCGACGCCAAGCATGCGGACCGCATGCGTAACACAGAGGACAGATCATGAACGACGATGCGTTGAAAAAGGAAATCGTGGCCCTGCTGCGGCGGAATGCTCGCATACCTGAAAAGGAACTTGCGGACAGACTGAACAGCTCCGCCGAAAAGATCGCCGCGCTCATCCGCGAGTTGGAGAAGGACCGCGTGATCATGGGCTACGCCGCCATTATCAACCAGGAAGCCGAAAATGGCGAAGTGCGCGCCATCATTGAAGTTGGCGTGCAGCCTGAACGTGATACCGGCTTCGATACCATCGCCGAACGCTTGGGGAAATTTCCCGAAGTGCACTCGGTCTATCTGGTGTCGGGTCACTACGACCTCCGCCTGGAAGTCGTTGGGCAGTCCATGCAGGACGTTGCGTCTTTCGTGTCGAGTAAATTGGCTTCGCAACCGGGCGTAAAATCGACGGCGACCTACTTCTTGCTGAAGAAGTACAAGGAAGCCGGCGTGCAAATAAGTAAGGATGAGCATTATGAGCGACTCAAAATTGTCCCCTAAGCAGTGGGTGGCGCCGCACATTGCGGGCCTCCCACGCAGCGGGATACGTGATTTTTTCGAGCTGGTCAAGACGATGGACGACGTGATCTCGCTGGGCATTGGCGAGCCGGATTTCGTCACTCCGTGGCATATTCGCGAGGCCTGCATTTACGCCATCAATCACGGCTACACCAGCTACACGTCGAATTTGGGCGATCCACGCCTGCGCAAGGCCATCTGCAAGTATAGCGCCGAGAATTTCGGTCTTGAATACAAGCCAGAGAATGAGTGCATCGTCACCGTTGGCGTCAGCGAGGCGCTGGATATCGTTTTGCGGGCCGTACTCAGTCCTGGCGACGAAGTGTTGTACCACGAGCCCTGCTATGTGTCCTATGCGCCCAGCGTGCGCATGACCCACGCCGTGCCGGTGCCGGTGCTGACTCGCGAGGAAAACGATTTCGTACTGCAGGTCGAGGACCTGGAAAAGGCGGTGACCCCGCGCAGCAAGGTGCTGCTGTTGAACTACCCCAACAACCCCACTGGTGCCGGCATGACGCTGGCGGACAAGCAGCTCATGGCGGATTTTGCCATTCGTCACGACCTGCTGGTGCTCAGTGACGAGATTTACGAAGAGCTCAGTTACATCCCCCGGACGCCGTCCATCGCGTCGCTGCCGGGGATGAAGGAGCGCACGGTGACGCTCAACGGCTTCAGCAAGGCCTTCGCCATGACGGGCTTCCGCATTGGTTACGCATGCGGGCCGGTTGATCTCATCGAAGCGATGATGAAGATTCACCAGTATTCCATGCTCTGCGCGTCGAGCATCGCCCAGGCCGCCGCCATTGAGGCTTTGCAGAATGGGCAAGGGCCGCGGGAAGATATGCGCCGGGAATACGAACAGCGCCGCAATGTCATCGTCAAACGCCTGAATGAAATCGGCCTGCCGTGCTTTATGCCGCGTGGCGCTTTCTACGTCTTTCCCCGCATCAGCAGTACCGGGCTGGATTCGGCGACGTTTGCCAAGCGCCTCCTGCAGGAAAAACATGTCGCGGTTGTGCCGGGAACGGCCTTTGGCAGCTGCGGCGAGGGCTTTGTCCGTTGTTCCTATGCGACATCGCTGGAGGAAATTGAGATCGCCATGACTCGCATCCAGGAATTAGTGTCCGCGTTGTCATGATCCACGTCCTGACCAACACCTACCACCTCCACCCCGTGCCCGCTGCGGCGCGGGTGGAGTTGGACATGGGCTGCGGCAAGGGCCGCTTTACCCTCGCGTTGGCTCAGCGCTACCCCGAACGCGTCGTTCTAGGCAGCGACGTGATGTTCGGGCGACTGCGGCGCCTGGAAGCCAAACGCGAAAAACTCGGGTTGGACAACCTGTCGCTGCTGCGAGCGGAGAGCGGCCAGCTGGTGTCTTTCCAGCTGCCGCCGGCGTCCGTGGACCGATTGCATCTGTTGTGCCCGGACCCGTGGCCCAAAGCGCGGCATCAGGTGCGTCGGCTGGTCTGCACGGAATTTCTCTGTCGGTTGCGGCGCATCCTCAAACCGGGGGCCATACTACACCTGTCAACCGATCACCGGCCTTATTACGACGACTGGCTGCAATTGCTTGCTGCAGTGCCGTTCTATCAGCCGTCAACGGAGGGCATTGACGACATCCGCGACCTCAAAACGGATTTCGAACTACAGTGGAACGCCATGGGCAAAGAAGTCAATCATCTTTGCTATCGCGTTGTTGACGAGTAGAAAGCAACAGCAGAGAGGGAGTGACAAATGAGGAGTTTTTTTGTTTCGACACTGTTTGTGTTGGTCGTTCTGACCCTGGCTTACCTTGGTTACAAGCATTTTTATCTGCAGGACGGAGCGAGGACGGACAATGCGGCCGTAGAGCTTGACGACACTGCAGCCACTGCCGGGCCGGGCGTGACGGCGAACGGCAGGACTGAACCCGACCAGGCCAGTATTGCGGGAGATGTTATCAATTCCGATACCGTGCAAACAGGGATCGACCGCGTGATTGCGGTTGAAGAAAAAATCGAAGAAAAGTTCCAGAGCAATCAAAAGAACGAGGAGAATGCGGCGGCTATCAGCGACCTTGAAAAACAGATTGCGGACATGCAAGCCAAGATTACCGAAGAGGATATTGTTCACCGCCAATTGCTCAAGCCCTTGCCCCAGACGCCCATTTTTGATCTGGAGATACCTGGTGCGCAGGCGGAACGCGACAAGCAGATTCGCGCTCAGATGGAACGAAAAGAAAAGATCAAGGCATCGGGGCAGCGGCTTCGTGAGCTGAATAAGGAATTGCAGGGGCTGAGGAAGCTGCTGTATGATCTCAAGCATCCCCGCTGAAGATCACTAGCAGCCGCCTGCCTGCTTCCCACCAGGCCGGGTGAGACCCGGCGGTATTGTTGGAGCCGCAGTGACTTCCCGAGTAATCGGTAAGTTGTTGAGAATAGCTGGCCTTGCGGCCTTTGGTTTTCAGCGCCGAAGGCGCGCCCTAAGATAGCCCAGGGCAAGCGCCCGTCAGGGCGCGTCGCCCCGGGTAAGAGTCCTATTCTATCGGAGCCCTGAAGGGGCGACCTAAAAAAACACTGTGCTGCGCAAAGGTACTGGAAAGGAAAAAGACATCGTTCCATTGCCCCTTTTGCCCCAGTCAGCTTCGCCGACTGGGGCAAAAGGGGCCGAGGAACACGATCAATACTGGCGCTCTACCCAGGGCGACGCTCCGCCTTCGGCGTCGCTTGCCCTGGGCTATCATAGATCGCGCTTTCAGCGCTCAAATGCCACCGGGATGACGGTATGCGGTAGGACGGTCAAAAAGGCCGCAGGGACAACAGATATCAATGACTGACCGATGACTTTTTTCCCTCCATTAATTCTGAGTTTTGGGTGGCGAAGTTGAGATTGCTAGAAACAACTTAACGCTTATGGGCTAAAGCCTGGGGTTAAGCATGGTTATGCGCCTACGGCGCAAAAACATGGATATTTAATGATGGTGGTTTTCGGCCCGAATCGGACAAAGCAAGTCGTCTGATCGGCCAAGTTCGGCCCGGAGGGCCGTACCATGCATAACCCCTGGTGAGGCGCCCGGAGGGCGCCGCAACCAGGGGTGTGACAACAACTTGGAATTGCGCCTGGAGGGCGCCACATTGGTTAGGCACGTCCCGTCTCACCGCGTCGGAGGGGGCATGTCGTGCATCCAATAGCAATGGCTGACCGATGACGGGGCGAAAGTAATCGGTCAGCCATTGATAACAGCCATTCCTGCAGCCTTTGGTTTTCAGCGCCGAAGGCGCGGCCTAAGATAGCCCAGGGCGGCGCGCGCTTTCAGCGCTGCTTGCGCTGGGCTGTCAGAGATCGCGCTTACAGCGCTTCTGCCGCTTCGCGGCGATAAAATGCCGTGACGTCATAATTCCAATTAAAAATCAAATTGCACTAATCATCCAAGGCCAGCAAAACATTTGGGACACTTTATTGACCATTGTCAATGTTCCCTGTGCCAGTTTGCCCAGTTCGTGTTCAACTTTTTCCACCACATCATTCAGATTTTCAAAGTAACGATTAGCGCAGGCCTTTTCGCGAGTGTAATCCCAAAGGTGTTCAACAGGGTTCAACTCTGGGCAATAGGGAGGCAACTGTAGCAAATGGACGTTTGCTGGGATTTCCATCTCTTTTGAACGATGCGAACTGGCTCCATCGACTACCATTAACAAGTAATCATCAGGGTACTTGCGACTAATTTGCTGTAGAAACAAAATCATGTTTTCAGTATTCATCATGTCCGTCACACTCCAGTCAATGTCCCCATCAAACGGGCTTATGGCGCTGTATATGTATTTAAATTGTCGTTCAATAGCTGCTACTACTAATGGCCGGACGCCAGAGGGAACCCACGCTGCACGAATCACCGGTAATCTTCCAAAGCGAGCCTCGTCCTGGAACATTATGCGAAGATTTTTTCCCTCCAATTTGGACTGGATGGTTGCCATGTGTATCGCTTCAGGAAACGTTTTTTTTTGAATTCCTCAAGTTTTTCAGGGTCATTTTTGGGGTGCGCTTTGTCTGGAACCACTTTATGCCACCTGTGACGATAAAGAATATTGTAGACAGTTTGTTGACTCATTTTGCGGCCAGCTTTGGTTTCCAAGGCACTTTGGATGTCGCCGACTGTCACGACATGTCCTTGAATTGCTTCAGGGGTCATCTGATCGAGGACTTCATTCTCCTCTTCCCAGGTCAAAACCGATCGCCTGTCACCACCCCAAGCCGGGGCATTGATTTCTTCGTCTGCGGAACTTTTCTGTTTGAAATTCTTGATCATTCGTTTGACGGTAGATTGGGATACCCCCAAAACTTCACCGACATTCGCTTGGTCAAGCTTACCCTGAGATGTCAGCACAACGGCGAAGGCAACGAGAAGGTCATCACGATATGGCAAATTATCAATGATTTGTTTAGCCTTTGTCAATTCGGTTTCTGTAATGATAACGCGAGGCCCGGGTTTTCTCATTGTATGCTCCATGTTTTGTGTGGTGGAAAGAGACACCACACTTACCATACAGCAAGAAAACCAGGCAGCCAAGATTAATTGGGTCAATTTGATTTTTAATTGGAATAAGTTTATTTGCAGAAGCAACAAGCGCCATAAAGTTTCTGTGAAGGTATCCTGATCCGTCGTTTCCAAGGATCAGACATCATCAATGGCTGACCGATTAGCTGTCCGGTCACAATTTGGTATTCATTCGCTGACACGGGGCATTGGGGCGTTGGGGGGGATGGGTATAGTATTGCCCGGTCGTTGTGACGACGGCGCGTTATCAGGTGCGATGCAGTGGTCCGGTGTGGTGATCAGGCAATCCCGGGAGCCCTCTTCATGTTCAATACCTTCGCTGCTGACAAGTCGTATTTGCAGACCAAATTCAAGACGCCGAGTTTTGCAGCCGGCAGTGGCGTGGATAATGCGACGGTGAAGCGGCGCATTCTGGAGCTTGCCGACAGCATGCCCGACGCGTCGCATCCGGTGGTCAAGGGGCGGGCTTTCGAGCTGATCACCCGTGAAATCCAGATTGACGTGAGCAAGCACGACTGGTATCCCGCCTTCGGTTGCTACGATCGCAACGATCGGCCGCTGAGTGTACTGGTGCAGCGCTGGGATCGCGAGGTCAATGCCACGCGTTTGCAGTGTCGCCAGCTGTGGGACGCTATGCAAAAGAGCGGCGCCGGCATCATGTGGAAGGACTTCGACCACTCGGTGCCGGACTGGGACGCGGTGTATACGCTGGGTTTCCCCGGTCTGCGTGAACGTGCCCGGCAGTACCGCCGCCAACATGAGGAACGGGGCACACTCACGCCGGACGTCGCCGCCTATTTTGACGGCATCGACATCACCTACACGGCCATGCTGGACATGATTCTGCGCTTCCGGGATTTCGCGTTGGCTCAGCGTGGTGACAATCCGCGCGCGGAGGCGGTTGCTGCTTGCCTGCAGGCCCTGCATGACGGCCCGCCGCAAGACACCTATCAGGTCCTGCAGCTGGTTTATTTGTTTTTCATGTTCGGTGAGCACATAGACCGTTTCCAGGTGCGCTCCCTGGGCAATCTTGACCGCACGGTCATGCCTTACTATCGCCGTGACATTGACTCGGGGCGCTACAGCGAGGCGCAGATTCGCGAGTTCTTCGCGTACTTCCTGATGCAGTGGGCGGGCATTGACAACTACTGGGGCCATCCCTTCTACTTCGGCGGGACCCGCGCTGATGGCGAGAGTGAGATCAACGAGTTGTCGTACCTCATCCTGCAAGTCTATGACCAGCTCGGCATCTGGACGCCGAAGCTGCAGCTGAAGGTCTCGCCTAATACGCCGCAGGTCTTCATAGACCTGGCTCTGGACATGATCCGCCGCGGCCACAACAGCATCGTCTTCCTCTGCGAGCCAGGCATGTGGCGCGCACTGAAGAGCAAGGGCTTCAGCGACGAGGAGGCCCGCACCTGTTTCATCTCCGGCTGCTACGAATTTGGCGCGCTGGGCCGCTCCAACGGCACTGCCGCCGGCCACATAAACATGCTCAAGCCGCTGGAGTTCATCTTCAACAACGGCCTCGACCCGCACAGCGGCCTGGCCTGTGGCCGCAAGACTGGCCTGCTCAGTGAGCTGCGTCGTTTTGAGGATTTCTACCAGGCGTACCTCATGCAGCTCGAAGGCATCATCGAGAACATCATTACCTGCTCCACGGATTTTGAAAAGGACCTGCACATCATCAGCCCCGCGCAGGTCTTCTCAGCGACCATCAGCAACAGCCTGGAAACCGGCCGTGACGCCTTCAGCAATGGCTCGGTGCACAACCTCTCGGCCATTCTCCAGGCAGGACTAGGCACCGCTGTCGACGCGCTCATGGCCGTCAAGGAACTCGTCTACGAGATGAACCTGCTCAGCCTCGACCAGCTGCGCGACATTCTCGCCAACAACTGGCAGGGGCAGGAAAAACTGCGCCAGCGGGTGCTGCACGGCCGTCGGAAGTACGGCAATGGCATCGCTGAGGTGGATGCCCTCGCACAGGATATTGCTCGCTTTATCGGCGACAAGATCAACGGCCGCCCCAATAGCCGCGGTGGCATCTACGTGGCCTCGGCGCACTCGGCCAAGCAATTCCTCGACATGGGGGTGAAGACGGGCGCGACGCCGGATGGGCGCTTGGCTGGCGACGAGATGTCCAAGAACATCTCGCCGACCATGGGCATGGACCGCGCGGGCGTCACCGCCATGATCTCGTCCATCACCAGCATCGACTCGGCGCTCTTCCCAGGTGATTTTCCCCTTGATGTCATGCTGCATCCGACGACTGTTGCCGGCGACGAGGGCCTTGCGGCCATGCGCGCCTTGCTGTTCACCTATATGCAGCGCAATGGTATCGCCATGCACTTCAACGTCTTCGACGCGTCTGTACTTCACGATGCCCAGGAACATCCTGACAAATATCAAGGACTGCAAGTGCGCGTCTGCGGCTGGAATGTTCTCTTCAATAACATGGCAAAGAAGGAGCAGGACGCCTATATTTTCCGCGCGGAAAATATCCGGGACTGACCCGGCTGCGGCCAATCTTCTTGATCCAGAAGAGCGTGATCTCGGATCACCGAGGTTAGGAGCCGTTTACTAATTACGTTTACAGCTATACCCAGGCACGCTGAAAGCGTGCGACAGCGCAAACATAAAAAGGTTAGGTTCCATTGCCTCTTTGGCCCCAGTCAGCTGCGCCGACTGGGGCCAAAGAGGCCGAGGAACACGAGCGTAATAGGCGCTGTACCCAGGGCGGCGCTCCGCCTGCGGCGGCGCTTGCCCTGGGCTACGATAACAGCGCCCCTCCAGGGCGCTTGCCGCTTCGCGGCCAGGGAAATGTTGGCCGGCGACAAGGTATGACATGAAAGAGCGTTTGCACTGCAATGTGTAAACTTAATGAGTGAACAGCTCCTTGGCTTTTGTCTGAAAGCCAGGTGAAGGGATTATTGATGAGCAAATCCGAGCGTTTTCAGCAGGGCGCAGCGCGCCTGCAGGACATGGGCAACAACAGCCCCATTGGTTCACGGCTGCTGGAAGTTTGTCCCGATCTCAACGACTATATCCGCGAGTTTGCTTTTGGCGACGTGCATTCGCGTCCGGGCTTGAGCAAACGCGAGCACGAGCTGGTGATTCTGTCGGCGATTGCGACGCTGGGCTATGCGCCAGTGGAGCTCAAGAGCCACATCAACATGGCCCTGAATGTTGGCGTAACTCGCGCCGAGATTCTCGAAGTCTTCATCCAGCTGGCAGTCTATGCGGGTTTCCCGGCGGCGGTGAACGCTGTTTTCACGGCCAAAGAGGTCTTTGACGAACGCGACCAGCAGGGGCTGGACAAAGACTGCGGGAAGGACACTCACTAACATGTTGCAGGCCAATAGATTGGTGATAGGTGGTACGGTTCTTGGCTGTGGTCTGGCGATGGCAGATTCGGCGGGCACCCTGCTGGTGGAACGGGGCATGGTCCTCGGCTACGATTATAGCGCCGCGCTGCATGAACCGGCTTGCCCGGAAGCGACCACGCCCGCCGGCCGCGAACTCGCCGACGCTATGGTCGAATGGGGCCTGCTCCATGACGGCCGGGTGCATTTGCCGCCCGTGGCTGATCTGCTCGCGGCGAGACTCCATGAGCGGAATTGCCGGGTGCTGCTCTATACTGAGGTCTTGAAGATCGAGGCACACAACGACGGTGGCTGGGCGGTCACGCTGTGGAATCGCGATGGCATGAGCACAGTTGCGGCCGAGCAAATTGTCGACACCACTAGCGAGGGGGTCGGCCATGCGCTTGCTCAGGGCGTGCCACTGCGCAAGAGTTTCTGTGGCGCTATGGTGGCGACAGCGGCTGGCGCGCCGGCGCCGGAGTCCATCGAGCCCGAGCGCTGGTGCTGTCTGCGCGGAGCGTTGCCCGACGAGTTGATCCTCAAGGTCGCGCTGCTGGCAGACGCGGGCTGGCCACAGGCCCGCCAGGCGTTGCATGACACTTGGGCGGAATTGCGTGGGCGTGGTCTGGCGCGGTCCTGGCAGTTGGGCGCCGAGGCTGGCGCGATTGCGCACGAGTACATCGCGCCGATCAACCGGGCGGTCGGGCCATCTTGGCGCTGGCGGCCGTCGGCATCCTACGGGTCGCTGATGGCGGCTTACGAAGGGAGGACCGCCTGATGACAGCAACATTGCATACGCTTAGTGAACGCCGGCACATCGTGCTCGACGATGTTTTTGCTCCCCAGGCGAGTGTCGATCTGGCAGTGGTCGGTCTGGGCACGGCCGGCGCTGACGCGCTGATTACCGGTGCGCAACTGGGCCTCAGTTGCCTCGGCGTTGAGCGCCAGCACGGCCCCGGCGGCCTGATGACCCTCGGCTGCGTCTGGGATTATTACTACGGCAGCTGCGGCGGGCGCTGGCAGGAACTCGACCGGCAGGCCATGCTCCTCAGCCGTGTCGGCAATTACACTCAGTGCCAGAGCCATCCCGACGAGGGCCGCTGCATCCCCGGCATTGTTCGTACGGCTGTGCTGGAACAGGCCGCACTCAGGGCCGGTGCCGAGCTGGCTTACGAGACGACGCCCTGCGGCGTGTGGCTTGACGGCAACATAGTCTGCGGCCTGCGGCTCCTGCGGCGTGGCGTGGTGCGTGACGTCGCTGTCGCCGTGGTCATTGACGCCTCGGCCGAGGGCGCGGTCCTGCGCCTGGCCGGCGGCACCATGATCTATGGTCGCGAGTGGGACGGCGCGCAAATGGCCTTTTCCAAGACCATCGGTGATCTGAACAATGGCCTGGCGCGCGGCTGCTGGGCTTTCTGCGGCTTTCTCAGCGATCCCAGCGCGGAGGAGCTCAGCCGCGCCATCCTCGCTGCGTCTACCAAGGGGCCGCTGAAACGCAAATACGGCAACGGCACGCGGCTGCTCTACAACGGCGCGGTGCTGGGACAACGCGAGGAAGGCCACGCATTGTGCGAGGACATGCTGACTTGGGATGACGCACTTGCCGGCAAAACTCCCGCCAAGCCGCTGTTCTACACCTTTACGCCGCAAGACCTGACCAACATGAATGGCGATTACGCCTACGAAAGCGACACGATGGTCGATTGGCGGGTACTCTGTGGCATGCAGCGCTACGGCTTCTCAGCGGCGCTGTCCTACGACGCGCTCTTGCCCAAGGGGCTCGACGGCCTGTTGGTGGCTGGCAAAATCATGGGTTTGGACCACGATCTCGGTGGCGGGCTGCGCATGGAACGGGACTTCCGCAAAGCTGGCGAAGCGGCGGCCGTAGCAGCGGCGCTGGCTAAAAAGCACGGCGTGGCCCCCCGGGATGTCCCCTACGACGAATTGGCTGCGGAACTGCGCGCCAGTGGTTGTCTGAATGAAGAATGGCACTGCGGCATAGCCGACCTGCATGGCACGCGCCGACCCAACGGCGTGCCGGTGCCGGCGCAGTTGCCGCAGACGGCCGCCGAATACATTGCCGCGCTGAGTAGGGACATCGTCGCCTACCGCTGGCATAATTCCGATGTGCGTTTGCCAGCGGAAGAGCAGAGTCCGGCGCTGGCGCTGTGGGCCGCACGGGAACTGCGCCGGCAGCCTGCAGCGGTACGCAAGGCCATTTGCGATGGTATTTATGCTGAATTGAGCAAGGACGGTCCTTATGTGGAGAATCTCGCCATTGCGTTGGGCCTTGCCGGCGACGGCCGGGCCTGCGCGCAGCTGCGGCAGTCGCTTGCATCGCCGCGGCCGGTGCCGGCGGGTGCCTATCCCAATCGCATCAAGGCGTTGTGCCTGCTGGGACGCCTGGGCGATGGCGAAGCCGTGCCATTGCTGCTGGCGCTGGTGGAGGACTACGCGGCGGCTTTCTGTGCCGACCTCGCAGGCGACGGTGGGCCCTACGCGCAGGCAAATCACGTCAACAACGCGCTGTCCTACGCGCTCTTCGCTTTGGCGGCCATCAATGACCGCTATCACCCGGCGGGGCTGGCGGCGCGCTTGCGGCAGTGGTCGCAGCGGCCCTTCGTCCTCCATTGCGGTTTGAACGGCGACGACCGCGCGCCCATGCTCCGGGACATTGTCCAGCGTCGCTTTGCATGATCGCCCACGACGGACAAGAGGGACTTCTATCCGCAGATGTCGCAGATTTTGTTGATGTGCGAAGTTTTGTGATGAAACTTGTGGTTGCCAATCGGTAATTCCTTGTGCCAATGTGACCGATACTCTTATTGTGCAAAAAGGATTTTTACAATTGGCTGTTTATCAATCAGTTGTGCATGGATTTGCCCTGTAGTCGCAGGCAAGGGATTCAGAACCACTGCGCCAAGTTTCTCTTTCTATCACAAGATTTCGCACATTACCCAGATTTTGTTAATGTGCGAAGTTATGTGATGAAACTTGTAGTTGCGCCAATGTGACCGAAACTCTTCTTTTGCGAAAGGCTTTTTGACAATAGACTCCTTATCAGGTGTTTATGCATGAATTTGCCCCGTAGGCGCTGAGAAAGGCTTCAGAACGACTGTGTCAAGTCTCTCTTTCTATCACAAGATTTCGCACATTACCCAGATTTTTGGTTCTCAGCAAACAAAGTAATCTGTGTTAATCTGCGAAATCTGCGGAGAAGTATTCCCATTTCATTGGCCCTCACACCATATCTGCGCGTCGTCGTAGCCACCATTCGAGGCAGAAGAGGGCGATGAGTGCGGCCAGTGCGAGCCAGTGGTTCCAGATGGGGTATTCGGTGGACGATTCGCTTTCGCGGGGGCTGTGGTCGAGTTTGGCGAGCAGGTCTTGCTGTTCGGCCCAGGGGACGTATTTGCCGTTGCTCATGCTGGCGAGGCGCTGGAGGAGGCCGCGATTGGCGGGCTGGCCGGTGCGTTCGTGTTCGGGGAAGCGGGCGAGGAAGACGGTGCCGGCGTCCTGGGTGCCGTCGGGGCTGGTGACGGTGACGCGGTAGGGGCCGACTTCGTCGGGGACGAATTCGCAACGGAAGCCGTCGCTGGGTTGGCTAAGACCGACGTCGCCTTCCAGGCGTGCGGGGGCCATGGGAATGGCCAGTTCTTTGCCGTCGGGGGTACGGATGCGGCAGGTCACGCTGTTGACGCCGCTCTGCTTAAGGCCGCTGAGGCCGATGACCACGCGGGCGCGGAGATCGACTTCGCCGTCGGCGAGGAGAATTTGCATGAGGCCGCTGTCGTCGCGGTCGTCTTGGCTGGGGCAGAGCCAGGTGAGCAGCTGAGTGACGAAGCGGCCGTAGATGCCCTTGCCGCCGTTGTCGTCGCCGCTGCCCATCTGCCAGCGCCAGAGTGAGTCGCTGAGGATCATGGCGACGCGGCCTTGGCCGTAGCGGCGGGTGACGACCACGGGCGTGTTGTCGCTGCTGGTGAGGACGACGGTGGTGAAAGAGCCGGTTTCGACGGGCGACCAGAGGCTGAGGATGGGCGGCAGGCGCATTTCGTCAGCGAGGCTGGACAAGGCGGGGACGGCCCGGCCGGCGGCGGTGAAATCGACCATGAAGCGGCCTTCGCGCATGGCGGCGTCGGGGCCGGATTTGGCGGGCATCATGGCCTGGATATGCTCGTTGCCGATGATGCCGTCGCGGCCGTAGGCGCGGGCGGCGCCGAGGATGAGCAGGCCGCCGCCCTTATCGACGAAGTCCTGGATGTGCTTGGCGGCGTCGGCGTCGATGGCGCTGCCGGGCATATCGCCGATGATGATGGCCTTGTAGGCCTTGAGATTTTCGGCGTCGAGCGTGGGCAGGGCGCCGCCGGCGAAGCCGCTCTGTTCATCGAAGTTGATGAAAGCGCCGTCGCCGCCTTGGACGAAAGCGCTGAGTTGGTAGCTTTTTTCGGCCAGGAGGGCGCGTTTGAGGAATTTGAATTCCCAGCGCGGGACGCCTTCGAGGTACAGCACGCGTTGTTTGGCGTCGGTGACTTCGATGAGGAGTTCTTTGCGGTTGTTGCTGCTGTCCTGGTCGCCTTCGGGTTCGATAACGACCTCGTAGAGTTGACTGCCGATTTGGTCGGGGGTGATGGTGAAGGCGATTTTGCGGAAGCGTTCGTTGTCGGCGAATTCGGCCTGTTCGCTTTGGATGGTTGTGCCGTTGTGGCGCAGGTGCACGGGGAAAGCGGCGTTGCCGCTGCCGGTCTTGCGTTGGACAGACAGTTCGATGCGGGTGTCCCATTTGACGATGACGCGTTTGGGGTAGGCCAAGTCGGCGATGGCGAAATCGATTTGATCGCTGTCGGCGATGGGCGCTGGGTCTTCGAGTTCGGGAATGAGCAGCGGCGCGGTGAAGGCGATGCCGTCGAGGTCAAGCATGGACTGGTCGAGGCCATCGCTGAGGAGGACGACGCCGGCGAGGTTTTCGGCGCGGAGGCGGGCATTGAGGCGCTGGAGGGCGTTGAGCAAAAAGGTGCGCGGGGCATGGAAGGACAGGTCAGCCGTGGGAGCGAAGCCCTCATCGAGGTCGTTACCGACCGCGAAATAGAGCACTCGGAAGTCCTCTTCTGCCTGTTTGATGGCCTTCGAGCGGAGGAATGACGCGGCGCGGACGGCGCGGGTCTGGGTGGCGCGGGTGGGATTGTCGTCCATGCTGGCGGAGACATCGACGAGGACGGCGAGGGCGGGTTTTTCGCTTTCGCGGCGGGTATCGCGTCGCGAAGGCTGGGCGAGGATGAAGCAGAGGATGACGAATGCGGCCATGCGCAGCGACCAGAGCAGCAGGCGTTTGCGGCGTTCGATGCGGCAGTCGCGGTAGGTCCGCCAGGCGAGCCAGGCGAAGACGGCGCCGCAGAGCAGCATGACCACGGGTGGCAGCACGGGGTTCCAGAGGATGACGGCGGGGGAGGTCATGATACCGCGCCTCCCTGTTTGAGGATTTTGGCCAGGAAGCTCGGCTGGTCTTGCGGCCGGCTGCGGAGATTGGCGAAGATGACTTCGATCATGCTGAGGGCAAAGGCCATGATCAGCAGCAATGGCCAGAGGGGGCTGCCCTGGCGGAGGGTGGTGATTTCTTGTCGGAGCTGTTCGTGGCTGAGGCAATGCGCTGCCGGTATGCCCTTGGCGCCCGCGACCAGTTCGTTGCCACGCCAGTAACTGAGGTCGCTTTCGGCGGCGGGGATGTTCACGGCGAGTTTGCGGGTCATGCCGCCATATTGGACGCTGTGGATGCCTGGTAGGCTGAAGCCGCCGAGCACGAAGGGCTCGTTGGCGTTCTGGCGCTGCACGGTCAGGCGGCGTTCGGCGCCGTCTGGCGCGGTGATACTGAATTCGGCGCTGGTGATCTGGCCGGGCCAGGGAATGGCGATGGCGCCGCCGACTTCGGCCGCCAAGCGTGGCTGGCGCAGGCCAGCGGCTTCCTTGCACAGCTCCTGCATGAAAATGAAGAAGAACGGCGTCATTGGCCAGTCGGACCAGTCGCGGTTGGCGCTGGTGGCGCAGAGCCAGAGCCAGCCTGCGCCGCGGCTGGAACGCATCACGAAGGCGTTGCCGCCGCGGAAGCTCAGGACGGCTTCATCAGCCGTCGGCGGGTGAATGTTGAGGTATTTGCGGATGGGCACGGCCCATGGTGGCGGCAGCAGCGCCTGGAGTTTCTGCACGAGGGGATCGTGGGCGTTGCCGACGGCGACCGGCAGGCGCTGAATGTCGCCCTGGTCGGCAGGCGCGGCGCGCAGCTGCTCCCAGGGTGCGAAGGCACGCAGGGTGCTTTCGCTGAGGCCCTGTTCTTCGCCTGGGAAGAACATGACTACGCCGCCGCCCTGGAGATAGCCGTCGAGCTTCTGGCGCACAGCGTCGTCAAGCACGGGTGGATTGCAGATGAAGATGGCGGCGTTGGCGCTGATGTCACCGGCCATGAAGCCGGCCCAATCAACGACTTGCGGCAGCATCAGTGACGCGGCCTGGCCGCCGGGGCGCAACGCCCGTTCCAGGAAAAACGAATCGCGGTCGCTGCCGCCATTGACCAGCAGGGCCGGCGCGCCGGACAGCCTCGGCAGAGAGAAGTAGTGGCGGTTGTTGAGCGCGAAGACGTCGTCACTCAGTTCGAGGACGCCGGTCCAGTCGGGTGCGGCGCCGCTGCCCATGCCCTGCAGGCGTGTTTCGCGCTTGTCCTTGGGGAGGAGGTCCAAGGCGACGTGGTTGATTTCCTCGCCGGTGGCGCCCTGCAGGCGGAGGATGCTGGTGCCGACGAATTGTTCGTTGGTGCTGATGGTGGCGACGGTGGCGATGGTGCCGTCGCCGAGGATGGCCGGCGGCATGAAGAGCGCACTGGCGATGCCGCTGTCACCGCCGCCGGCGCTCACGAGTTGATTGAAGAACAGCGCGCCGCGGTGTTCCGCGATGCTGTCAAGCATGGGCTGGAGGGCGTCGTTGTTCCATGACGCGCGTTGGAAATCACTGAAGACGTGAATTTCGACATTAGCGAGGCCGCCGTCTTGGCGTTGCAGTTGATCGCGGATGCTTTCGGCGACGTCGGCCTGGCCGGTGCCGGCTTTGAGTTCGAGCAGCGCGCTTTTGACGGCCTGGTGGTCGGAGACGGGCGGGAAGACGACGCGTGGATCATCGCGACCGGGGGCGAGAATGGCCACGCGGTCGCCCTCGGCGAGGCCGTCAACGAGCAGGGCTGCCCAGGTCTGGGCGAGTTCGAAGAGACTCTTGTCGCCGCCGGCTGCCTGCATGCTGGCACTGCTGTCGATGACGATGACGGCCACGCGTTGCCCCTCTGAGAGGTATTTGTTGCTGCGGACCAGCGGCTGGGCGAAGGCCATGGCCAGGATGATGATGATGAGCACGCGCATGAGCAGCGTCACGCATTGGGTGACGCGGCGTGAGCGGCGGGATTTGGCGGTGGCGTCCTGGATGAAGCGTACGGCAGCGAAGAAATACGGCTGGGGCTTGCGCTTGTGGAGCAGATGCAGCGCCACGGGAATGAGCGCCGCGAGGCCAAAGAGGAGGAAGCCATTGAAGAGAAAAAAAGGCATTGTGCCCCTGTTGCCGGTGAATTATCGTTGGTCGTTGAGTTTTTCCAGCCAGCAGCGCAGGGGCTTCTGCAGCAGTTCGTGGCCGCCTGCGAAGATAGTCACGCGGGCCCTGCCGGAGCTGCGTCGGAACAGCACGGGCTTGGCGCCGTAGGCGGGGTCTTCGGGGGCGGCTTGGAGGTGGTCGGGAATGCGCCGTTCGCTGGTCATGATTGCGATATCGGCGGGGGCGATCCGATCGGCGGGATCGGCGACGGCGTTGAAGGCTTCGAGGCTGTGTGAGATGGGCACTGAGCCGGTGTGGCCGTCGTGGATACCAGCGTTGATGTCGAGGATGCAGGGCAGGCCGGGCTTGAGCCAGGTAATGGGCGAACGGCGGGCCAGCTGGGCATCGACCGCCGGTGACGAGCCCGGTTTGCCACCGCAGGCGCTCGCGATGTGCTTTGCGTAGTTGGCGATGTACTCGACGTCGCTCTGGCAGCAGTGCGCATGCCATTTGGCCAGATCGGATATGCCCACCCAGGCGCTGACGCCGGCCCAGAGCAGAGGATGGCGCGCGGCCATCATCATGGCGAAATGGCCGCCGCCGGAACAGCCGACCAAATAGATGCGCGAGTCGTCAACGGCGGCATGCTGACGGGCGTAGGCGACGGCGTCGAGGACGTCTTGAATCGCCAAGTCCGAGGCGCAGGACGATGCATTCCATGATGGGCCGCGGAAATCGGGCGCCATGATATGCCAGTGCTGGTCGTGAGCCCACTGCTCGACATCGGGCGCCAGCCGCTGCTGGTAGGTCGCGCTCCACGCATGCAGGAAGACAATCATGGGACGCTTGGCGCTGTCGGGCGCCAAGTAGGCCCGAGCGGGCTGGACGTTGTGATCAATGCTGCTGGTGATTTCAATGTCGCTGGTCACCCATGGAATCTCAGGCTGGGCCGTTGTCGCACTCATGAAACACATGCTCCTGCGTTGCGGATAAAGACTACGGGGGAAGGTGCTGAGTCGAGGAGCAATAAGGTATAACCCGCTACGGGGAAATCAATGCGCGCGGGCGGGGAGGTGGCCAGCGTGGACAGCGTGGACAGCGTGGACAGGGGTGGTGCCTGCCGGGAATTTCACGGCAGGGCGATATCGGCGAGTTTTTTTGCTTTGGTGCCGACGCGGATGCCGGAGAGTGTTGGCAGCAGGCTATGTTTGAAGAAAGTTCGTGCGAGTATTTCGTCGCGATAGACCTGTTGGCGGTTGATGACCTGCCAGCCGGCGCCTTCGGCGATGGCTCGTTCGACCCAGATGACATCGATGCTGTGGATGCAGCCTTTAAGGACGGCGCCGCTTTCGGCCAGGGCGGTGCCCAGGCGCATCTGCTGCATGAGGACGCCGGCGCGGTTGTCGGCCACGTCGATGCGTTCGATCTGTTTGTTGTCAAAGAAGCCTTCCCAGCCGCCGATGCGGTCGTCGCGGAGGCCGAGGCTCTTGCGGATTTCGTCGATGTAGAGTTTTTCGCGTTCGCTGTCGATGCTGTCGGCGAGGGCGTTTTTGATGAGTGATATGCCCTCGTGGAAGGTCATGGTGCTAGCATCAATGACCATAACATCGTAGTAATCGGGCGGGAGTTTGGCGAAGAAGGCGCAGCGGCCGTCTTCGCGCAGTTCGGCTAGGCGCGGCTTGAAGGCTTCGCGTTCGGGCTCGGTGGTGCCCTCGCGGCCTTTGCTGTCCTTGCGGTACTTGCGGCCGAAGGCGATGACGAGGCGATGAGGGCCGGGCGTGGTGAAGCGCAGCTCGAGACTGCCGGTGGCGTCGGGGACTTTTTCGAGGTCGGCATAGAGGTAGGTCCCGACGGGCACGACGCTGCCGCCGGCGAACAGCGCTGGCATGCCGGCGAGGACGAGCAGGACGAAGGCGCTGGCGATGAGTTGCTTTGGCATGGCTGAATGACCTCAAGGCTGAGTAAAAGTGAGATACAAGGCTGACGCTGTTTTATTTGATTTTTGTTCTGGCGCTGTCGGCGAGGGGGTGGTTGGGGTATTCGGTGGCTATTTTCTGGTAGAGCTTGTGGGCGTCGTCCTTGCGGCCCATGTCGTCGTAAATGCCGGCCTGTTCGAATTCGACTTCGGGGAGATTGGGCAGGAGGGGCTCGGCGAGAATGGCCGCGTTGAGTTCGCCGATAGCGCCTTCGAGCCAGCCGCGCTGGCGGAAGATGCGGGCTCGTTCCAGACTGAAACTGCCATCGCCGCGGGCCATGGGGGCAATTTCGTCCCAAGCGCGGAGGGCGACAATGGCATCGAGCAGGCGATTTTCCTCCCGGGCGCGTCGGGCACTTTCGGCGAAGGCGTTACCCTGGACGGCGGCGATGCGTTGGTCGTCGCGGTTGCTGCGGCCGCGGAGGAGCGCCGCGTAGTGTTTGCGGGCGTCGTCGATCTTGCCGGCCTGGAGGGCGATATCGAGTTGGAGGGCGAGGCGAGTTTTGTCCTTGTTGCGCAGATTGCGGCCGTGTCGGTCGAGCATTTCCTGGGCGAGGGGGAGGTCGCGCAGGCGAAAGACGACGAATTCGATCAGTTCCTGGATGAGTTCGCTGCTGTCGTCATTGGGGCTGTCCTTGAGCGCGTCGGCGTACGCCTTGACGGCTTTTTGGGGCTCGTCTCTGGCGGCGGCGCGAGCGAGGGTGAGGTTGGTTATGGCGCGTTCTTCGCGGTTGCCGCCACGCGCCTGAAGCAGCGCTTCGCAGAGCGGCACCTGCGCGGGATGGAGGTCCACGAGCATATAGAATTCGAGGAAGTTGCGAATGCTGTCGCGGTCCTTGAGTTTATCGACGCCGGCGGCCAGGATGAGCTGTTCGTAGTGCTTGTAGTCCTGTTGGCGTTCGGAGAGCAGGCGTTTTGGCGGGGCTGCTTCCGGGAACATCACGGCGCCGCTGGCGGTGGCGCGGCCGCTGCGGACTTCGACATCGCAGGATGCGAGGGTGGCGAAGACGCGGCGGATTTTGGCGCCCTTGAGGGTGACGCCGTCGGCGAAACGCCAGGTAGCTTCGTCGCCGCTGTAGGTGCTTAGCTCGGTTTCGGTGAGCGGTGCGCCTTCGGGGAGATTCATGTAGGAGAGATGGGTGTAGGTGAAGGCCGGGTTAGGCGCGTTTTGGCGAGCTTCGACGGCGCTGAGGGTGCCGTTGCCGAAGCGCACGAAGGCGGACGGCGGCACGGGCTCGACCTTTTTGGCGTTGACCCAGCGCCCCAGCGCAGCAGTGAAGGGATTGCGAGTGTTGACAGCGATGAGCCGCAGTGAATGGGCGCCGGGCTTCAGGCTGAGCTCCTTGCGGTTTTCACCGCGCAGGGAATTGTGCACGCTGGTGGCGCCCTGGCGGTCGATGACCAGCACGTCGTCAAGGAAGAGAAAGCTGTTTTCGTCGCTGGCGATAAACAGCGATTGGTTCTGTTGCTGTTCAGCGAGGATGCTGCCTTCCTGGACCATGACAAAGCTGCTGCGGGAGTCGATGGGATTGCAGACTTGCTCCATGCGGTCAGTGACGAACTGGCCGATCAGGCGGCCAGCTTGGAGGCGGCCGGAGAGATCAGCCCAGCCGGTGTTTTTGAGGTCGTTGACGGCATAGACAGAACAGATAAGCGGCATGACTACGAATTTGGCCGTCGGAGCGCGTTGCGGGGAGCCGAAGTAGGCCAGAATACTCTTGCTCTCCTTTTCGGTCTGGACCAGCATGAGGGCGCAGTTGTTGGTGGCTGGACCGAGATTGGCGGCGGGGAGTTGCCGGCCGCGCTGGTCGAAGCAGAAGACGTCCTTGCCGTCGGCGTCACCCAGGCCGCAGACCGGCACGGCGATGGCTACGCCGGCGCGTGGGTGATTGCCCACGTCCTTGATCGCAAAGATCGCGCGGTATGGCGAGCTGCCGTGATGCCAGGTGATGCCGCGGCGTTCCTGGGCATGGAGCGATAATGCAATGCCGAAGAGGGCGAAGAGACTGCATAAACGTGAAAGCAATAGCATGGTGGGAACCCTGTATGGTGACGGCAGCTGGCGAGGTTATCGGGCGGTGGGCAAGATCGCGAAGAGCGTTACGAGCGACGGCTAACTTAATACCACTGCGGCGTTTTGCCGAAACACGCAGGGTGAGTTGGCCGGAATGAGGTTGGCGCTTGGTGATGGATAACGGCTGGCCCCAGGGGACACTTGAGACCGATGGTACCGGCTATTCACAATCACGGATCGATTACGTATTTTCTAGCAAATTGTCTATCAGTGACTTGCGAAAATGCCATTGTTGGATATAGTATTCATTCTGCAAAACGCTGCGCGTAGGAACGCGATGATGCGCCAAGACTGGCTGCTGGAGCGTTTTACGTTGTAGCAACCCTTTTTGAGAGACTCATGGATTTTACAAATTTCGGCCTTCATTCGCAGCTTCTCCCGCTCATATCCGCCGCTGGTTACAGCAATCCGACTCCGATTCAAGAACAAGCCATTCCGCATGTGTTAGCTGGCCGGGACGTCCTTGGGCTGGCTCAGACCGGCACGGGTAAGACCGCTGCCTTTGTCCTTCCCATTTTGCATCGCCTAGAGGCGGGGCCGCGTCGGCAGGTCCGTTGTCTGGTGATTGCGCCGACGCGTGAGTTAGCGGCGCAGATTGAGGGCGTCTTCGAGCAGTTTGCGGGGCCTTTTGGCCTGCGTTCATGCGCGGTTTACGGCGGTGTGGGCGCCAAGCCGCAGCTGGATCATTTCCGGCGTGGCACGGAGATCATCGTGGCCTGTCCCGGTCGGCTGCTGGATCATTTGCAGCAGAAGAGTGTTGATCTCAGCCATGTTGAGACCCTGGTGTTGGATGAAGCGGATCACATGTTCGATATGGGCTTCCTGCCGAACATCCGTCGCATCATCAGCTATTTGCCCCGTCAGCGTCAGACCATGCTGTTTTCGGCGACCATGCCGAGTGAGATTCGTCATCTGGCCATGGAAGTGCTGCACAATCCCGAGACGGTGGAGATTGGCCACGCAGCGCCGGTTGACACTGTGACGCACGCGTTATACCCCGTCGCGCAACATCTCAAGCCGCAGTTGCTTTTCCATATTCTTGATGATCTGAAGAGCGACTCAGTGATCGTGTTTACGCGGACGAAGTTTCGCGCGAAGCGCTTGAGCGAGCAGCTGGTGAAGCGCGGGATGCGCGCAGCGCAGCTACAGGGCAACATGTCTCAGAACAAGCGACAGGACTCGCTGGACGGTTTTCGCAAAGGCGACTACCACATCCTGGTGGCTACGGATATTGCCGCGCGCGGCATTGATGTGAGCTGTGTGTCGCATGTCATCAATTTTGACATTCCGGACACTGTTGATGCCTATACGCACCGCATTGGCCGTACCGGCCGGGCGTTGCAGACTGGTCAGGCCTTTACCTTGGTGACCGAGGAAGACCGCGGCGAGATTGCCGCCATTGAACGGCTGCTGGGCTATTATATCAAACGCCAGCTCATGCCCGGCTTCGACTACAACGAGGCGCCGAGCCAGCAGCATCGCGAGGCCTTTTCACGGCCGCCGCTGCCGCCCCGTGGTGGTCGTTCGGGTCGGCCGTCGTCTTCGTCTTCGTCATCGCCGCGTCCGCAGGGCGCGTCGGCATCAGCGGGCGTTGGTGCCCATCGTGCTGGCGGTTCAGGTCGTCCGGCGCGGCCGAGTTACGGTGCCTCTTCGGGTGCGGCCGGTGGCCGTGGTGGCTCGGGGATGCGCTCTCGCGGTGGCCGGTCGTTCGGCTGAGTTGTTCCGACGCCAAGGCGCAGGCTTTCTTTTCTCTGCGCGGCGGGTTGTTCTCGGCTGATAATCGTAGTAAAGTGATTCGTTGTTTTCACGCTAACAATGACTCACCCTGAACTCCGAGGAGCCCGCCATGCTGAATGCCAGGACGACGCGACTTTTTCTACTTGCCTTGCCCGCCATGCTGAGTGTGCTCATGGCCCAGGATGCGTTCATGCCTTTGTGTGCCGATGGCGGCGTGGTCAAGGCCGCGCTGCAGCCGGCGGTGGGCGTGGACGCCAGCTTGGCAGCGCTTCCCGCCGGCGAGGCAGGCGGGCCCCTCTGGCGCATCGCGTTTACGAAAAAAGGTGCCGAACGGCGTTTTGTGCCGCTGACGATTGAGGCTCCGGCCGCCATGCCGGCTTTCAAGGCTTTGGAAGTGACGGTCGCCGCCAACGCAGATGAGGCAGTTGCCATCCGACCGGCCATCATGTTCTTCGACAAGAATGGGGATGCGTGGTATCGCTATGGCACGCCAGTGGGCACCGACGGCAAGGCCGCGACGTTGCGCATGAACTTGGTCAGTCTGCGGCGGACGAATTTCAGCAGCGGTGCTGGCAAAGAGCTGGACTGGTCGGGGCTGAGTCATTTTTGGGTTGGTTTTCTGGCCGATGGCGAAGGCGCTGGCCGGGTCGAGCTCAGCAATGCAAGCTTGACGAGCAGGCCCTATGTGCCAACGGCGCCTCTGGAGATAGCGTTGTTGCCGATTCAGAAGTGGTCGCTGGGCATTGACAAGGCCGCCACGCAGAGCACGGCGATGGTTAAGGACGGAGACGTGGACGTGCCGACGGTGTCCTTCCGTTTTCCGTTGAACCGTCACATGTTCGTGACGCCGGTGATGCCATTGCCGGAGGCGGAATACGCGTCCTACAAGGGCCTGCGTCTAACCTACAAGGCGAAAGTGCCTGCAGGTATCAAGGGCCTCCTCATTATGCTTGGCGAGGGTGGCGGGTCATTCTACACGACGGTCGCGGTTCCTCCTAGCGCGGACTGGCGGAGTATCGAGCTGCCTTTTGACAGCTTCATGATGGCATCCTGGAGCAAAAAGCTCAGCGGGAGCGACCTCGATGTGAGCAACATCAAGAGTATCACCATCGGTTGCCACGGCTCGGCGACGGGCGATAATGGCGAAGGCGAAATCGCCGTCAAAAAACTTGAGCTGATGCCCTGATGGCGGTGAACGGTGGATGCACTCAGCGTAGTTAGGTGGTCTGAACATGGCCCAGCAGCGCATTCTGCTTACGGGTATGTCCGGCACCGGCAAGAGCAGTGTCATTGACGCCTTACGGCAGCGGGGCGTTGCTGCCGTGGATATGGACGAACCGGGCTGGTCTACCTGCAACGAACTTGGTCACCAGCTTTGGCATGAAGAGCGGCTGCAGCGCTGGCTGGACGCTCACGCCGGCCAGGCGCTGGTGGTGAGTGGCTGCGCAGAAAATCAGCGGCAATTCTATGCCCAGTTTGATCACATTGTCCTGCTGAGCGCACCGGCGGCGGTCATTCGCCGGCGATTAGCTGAACGGAGCAACAATCCCTATGGCAAGCGCCCCGACGAGCTGGCGGAGGTCATGGCGAACCGCAAGGAAATCGAGCCGTTGCTGCGCCGCCGCGCTACCCACGAAATCGTCACGACGAAGCCCCTGGCCGACGTCGTGGCGGAGGTGCTGGCGTTACTGGTAGGAGATAGCACCGGCGGGGAGTAATCGGTCACCCATTGATAATTAAGCCATAGAGCTTCTAGCTGAGTCAAACGCGCCCGTTTCCCTGGCCGCGAAGCGGCAGAAGCGCTGAAAGCGCGAAACATACCAGCCCAGGGCAAGCGGCGCTGAAAGCGCGCGCCGCCCTGGGTACAACGGTGACACTGTTCGTGTTCCTCGGCCCCTTTTGCCCAGTCGGCGAAGCTGACTGGGCAAAAGGGGCAATGGAACTCACTTGCTTACCTGGAATTGACATCGGCGGCATGTTTGGCTGTCATTATCAATGGGTGACCGATTACGGCGGCGATAGGTCTTCGTGCATGAAGTTGCGGCAAAGCGCTTGTTATTCGTCTCGGCGAGTCGCTTTCCATTGGCGCGGTGTACTGTGACATCACGTCTCCTCACTCAGTTCAATGCGGTGACGCTTTGGGGGGCGCGGCGGCCTTTCCCTGAAAAAAGACGCTGTCAGATGTCTTTAGGTAATCGGTCAGTGTACCCCCCGGCGCTTCGCCAGGGTGTACACTCCTATGAAACACGCTACCGCAAAGGTCGGCGGAAATCAAGGTCGGATGGCTGGGCGGCGGCGGGCCGTGGGTTTCCTGCAAATTGTCCCAGCGAAGCGCTGGGAGTGTACACTGACCGATTACTTCTTTAGCAGGATGCCTGCGTAGGGCTCTAGACAATGAAATTACCTGGCTGTATATTCGCGGATCAATGTATAGGTTGTGGGTGGCTTTGACCTGGGCATGAGTGGTGGTTAAGGGGAAATAGGCATATTATGTCTGAGGGTGAAGAGAAGAAGTCGCGTGGCAAGGATCGCCTCGGGGTTGTCATCCCCGTTTACAACGAAGAGGGCGCATTGTCGGTAGTGCTGGACAGTTGGCTCGCTGCGCTTACGGCCTGCGGCTGTGAATTTGTAATGCATCTTTATGATGACGGTTCGCGCGACGCATCGGCGGCGATATTGGCGGATTACGCAACGAAAGATTCCCGGGTTGTAGTTCATCACAAAGCTAACACCGGCCATGGCATGACGGTGCTGCAGGGATACCGGGAGAACATTGGTTGTTTTTCGTGGCTGTTACAGATTGATTCAGATGACGAAATGGGCCCAGAGGAGTTTAAAACCCTGTGGACTATGCGGCAAAATTTTGATTTCCTGATTGGCATTCGAACCGGTCGCCGGCAAACTTTGAGCCGCAAACTGGTGAGCTGGGGGGCGCAGTTGGTTGTCCGAACTTGCTTCAATGGTGGGATTCACGATGTCAACTGCCCGTATCGTCTGCTGCGCTGTGAGGCATTCGCGCCGTTGATAGCGCGGATGCCCGTTGGAACCTACTCACCCAATCTCATTATCTCGGGCTGGGCGATGACTGCGCGTCTTCGCTGTTATCAGCTGCCTGTTCAGCATTGGGGACGAAGCACCGGGGTGGTCACGCTACGAAATTGGAAGCTGCTGAAGACCACCTTGTTGTCGATTATTCAGCTTGCTGTCTTCGCCGTAAGACATCGTACCCTTGTAAACGAAAGGTGACATATATGGACACCGCATTCGTTTTAGCATCGTGGCGTCGCCGTTTTATGTGTTGGCCGGCGGCATTGTACTGCCTGTTTGCAGCGTTGGTCGCTTTTTTTTTCCAGCTCGGCGATTTGGTGACGGTTGGCAATCACGGCTATGTCTTACTGGAGTGCGCCTGGGATGGCCGGCTACTGTCATTTTACGAAATTGCCGGTGCCTATGAGGGCTTGGATATTGTCTGTTACGAGCTGCCGATGTATATGACCTTCGCCTTGTGGAATCTGCCGCTCTTCATTATCAACAAGGTCTTTGGCCTGGCCTTGAATTACGGCGTGGTCACCTATTGGTGTCGTTTGCTGTTATTCCTGATGTTTCTGCTCCTTGGCGCTGTGCTTGAACGCATTATCCATCACGATTTCCAAGCTGAGGAAAAGACCGGCGAAGACGCCTTTGATCTTTTTTTGACCGCGCCGCTGGCGTTCTTCTGCATCGTTCTGTTGGGTTGTTACGATGTCTTCTGCGTTTTTTTTATGCTTTTGGGGGTTCATCACCTGCTGCGGGGCAACAAACGGCTTTTTGTCATCATGTTTGCTTTGGCGAACTGCTATAAATTCTTTTCGTTTTTTACCTTCGTGCCGTTGTTGTTGCTATGCGAGAAGCGTTTCTGGTGGTTGTTCAAGGCAGTTGTAAAGAGTCTCGTACCGATCCTATTTTTTGTTTTGGTATCCTGGCGTTTGCCTGGTCGTGACGTCACCAGTGATTTTACGTCGCGGATGCTGAGCAAGTTGTTTGCGGTGTCGTATCCGATGGGTTCCGGCTATTATGGCAGTGTTTTTGCGGCGTTTTTGGCCCTGCTGTGCATTTTGGTCTATGCGTACATCCCGCCGGATGTCGCCACTCGGCGTCGCCTGATAGCGTACATTCCATTGGTTGTGTATTCACTGTTCATGTTGTTGATTCCCTGGCATGGCCAGTGGGTGCTGTTGCTGGTACCATTTATGATCATCAATTTGCTGTTGTGCCCATCGCAACGGCGGACCTTGCTCTATCTGGAGGGCGGTATGGCGTTGACTTTTTTTGCGGTCAGTTCTCTGCACGGCGGTTTTGACGAGCGACTGATCACAATTTGTTCGGCGGCGTCATGGCTTTTCGGGATGGCGAAAGCTCACGCTTTCGAGTATAGCATGCGGACTTTTCTGCTTGCTTCGCCGATGATTTCTGCGTTGGCGATATCCTTGTTTTCGGCAAGCCTAGTGGCCTATCCGTTGCTTTGTTGTCCATTCTGGTATAAGCGCTTGGAGCGGGCGGCTTTTCAGCCTTCTTTCACCCGCGCGGAAAAAGTGCTGCGGCTGTGCTGTGTGTTGGCTTTTATCGCTGCCGCGTTCCTGGGGTGGTCACTTAGTACTTACTGCTCGTAAGTGATGCGCTTCCCCTCCGATCTGCCAAGAGTGACGTGGATCGGAAGGAGGAGCGGGAGTAGGTTTCTGTGGGGAGGAGATGCTTATAGGTTATCGAGGGCGTCGGCGAGGGCGCTGGTGATATCGTCGATATGTTCGAGGCCGATGGAGAGGCGGATGAGTTCTGGGGCGACGCCGGCGGCGCGTTGGTCGTCGTCGCTGAGTTGTGAGTGGGTGGTGCTGGCGGGGTGGATGATGAGGCTTTTGGCGTCGCCGACATTGGCGATGATGCTGAAGAGGCCGATGTTGTCCACGAGCTGCCTGGCACGTTCAGCGCCGCCGTGGACGCCGAAGACGACCATACCGCCGAAGGCGTCGCCAGTGAAGAGGTGTTTGGCCAGGGCGTGGCCCGGGTCCTCGTTGAGGCCGGGGTAGCGCACCCAGGCGACTTTCGGGTGTTTCTGCAGGAAGCGGGCGACCGCGCGGGCATTTTCGCTATGTTTCTGCATGCGCAGGACGAGCGACTCCACGCCCTGGAGGAAAATCCAAGCCGCGTCGGGCGCGAGGGTCGCGCCCTGGTTGCGCAGGCCGACGATGCGCAGGCGGAGGATAAAGGCGAGGGGATTGAGGTCGCCGAGGTCATGGGCGAAGCGCAAACCGTGGTAGCCGCGGTCGGGTTCATTGAAGAGGGCGAATTTGGGGTCACTCCAGTCGAAATTGCCGGCGTCAATGACCACGCCGCCGATGCCGGTGCCGTGTCCGCCGATCCATTTTGAGAGCGAGTGGATGACGATGTTAGCGCCGTGGGCGATGGGGCGGAGGAGGCTTGGGGTGGTGAAGGTCGCGTCGACAATCAGTGGCAGGTGATATTCGCGGGCGATGGCCGCGTAGCCGGGGATGTCGGCAACGTCGAGAGTGGGATTGCCAACGGCCTCAATGTAGATGGCGCGGGTGCGCTCATTGATGGCGGCGCGCACAGCGGCAAAGTCGTTGACCGCGGTGAAATTGACCTTGATGCCCTGTTGGGGGAGGATAGCGTCGAACTGCGTGTAGGTGCCGCCGTAGAGATTGTTTGCCGAGACCAGCTCGTCGCCTTGGCGGAGGATGTTGGTGATGGTGAAATAGATGGCAGCGGTGCCGCTGGCGAGGGTCAGGGCGGCGGCGCCGCCGTCGAGGGCGGCCAGGCGTTTTTCGAGCACGTCGTTGGTGGGATTCATCAGGCGGGAGTAGATATTGCCTGATTCTTTGAGGGCGAAGAGGTCCGCGCCGTGCTGTGAATCACGGAAGGAATAGGCCGTGGTGCGATAGACCGGCACGGCGCGGCTCAGGGTGGCGGGGTCCGGCACTTGGCCGGCATGGAGGGCGAGAGTTTCGAAGCGATACGATGGGTTTTTGATCATGCAGGGCCCTCCATTATTACTCATACAACCAGGTTGACAGATATCGCTCGCCATTGTCGGGCAGGACGGTGACGATGCGTTTGCCGGACCATTCCGGCTTTTTGCTCAGCTGCAGCGCGGCGTACAATGCCGCACCGGACGAAATGCCAATGAGCAGACCCTCCTGCTTTGCCGCGGCGCGGGCGGTGGCGCCGGCGACATCGGCACCGACTTGGATGATCTCGTCAACAATGTCCGTGTTGAGCGTGCCCGGCACGAAACCCGCGCCGAGGCCCTGAAGTTTATGCGGGCCGGGCGCACCACCGGAGAGGACTGGGCTGGCGTCCGGCTCGACGGCGAAGGCCTTCATGGCCGGATTGCGCTGCTTGAGGACTTCGGCCACGCCGGTGATGGTGCCGCCGGTGCCGACGCCGGCGACCAGTGCATCAATGCGGCCATCGCAGTCACGCCAGATCTCCTCGGCGGTCGTGCGACGGTGCACGGCCGGATTGGCCGCGTTTTCAAACTGCTGGGGCATGAATGCGCCCGGCGTGGCATCCAGGATTTCCTGTGCCTTGGCAATGGCGCCCTTCATGCCGCGTGTGCCGTCGGTTAGGACCAACTCGGCGCCAAAGGCCAGGAGGAGTTTGCGACGTTCAATGCTCATGGTCTCAGGCATGGCCAAAATGAGCTTGTAGCCCTTGACTGCCGCAGCCAGCGCCAAGCCAATGCCGGTATTGCCACTCGTCGGCTCAACAATCGTGCCGCCGGGTTTGAGCAGGCCGCGAGCCTCGGCGTCCTCAATCATCGCCAACCCGATGCGGTCCTTGACGCTGCCACCAGGGTTGAAATACTCAATCTTCGCCAAGACCTCCGCTGAGCCAGCATTCAAACGACCAATGCGGACCAGCGGCGTGTTGCCAATCAACGATAAGATGCTGTCGTGAATTCTTGTCATGAGCGGTGCCTCCTTCGTGACGAATATGGGGACGCGTAAAGTTTAAAACCGGCATTACTATCGTTTGGTTGTGATGTAATACAAGCGATTAACTTAAGAATTATTTTCTGGGGGCTGGGAAGACGGGGGGATGTGGCGGACGCATAGGTCCGCCCCTACAGAATTCGACGGCAATCGCGGGCAATCGCGGGCAATCGCGGGTAATCGGCGCTGTGAACAGGGGGGGCTCAGTCCACGGGAGGGCGTCAGGCGCGTTGAGGGCGCTTTATTTGGTGCCTGGGAGTAAGCGGTTGAAGAAGGCGACGGCTTCATCGCTGCGCTGGGCGGCCGAGAAAACGTACTTGCCGACGGCGTTGCCACCGAGGGCATAGTAACCGACAGCCAGGCCGCCGATGGCGACGCCGCCGACAGCCATGCCACCGATGGCGACAGCGCCGATGGCCATGCCGCCGAGGGAGAGTAGCCCCAGCGACACGCCGCCGAAGGCGAAGGCACCGATGCTGACGCCGCCAAGAGCGAAGACGCCGCGGGCGAGGCCGCCCAGGGCCAGGAAGCCCACGGCGATGTCGCCGATGGCGATAAAACCACGGGCGACGCCGCGCATTTCGTTGTGCTCCGAGTCCGGCCCCATGGCGATGTCGTAGAGGTGCTGGCCGCAGAAGGTGCGGGACGAGCGGATGCGGATGGACCGTGTGCGCGTGCGGTAGTTCATGACGGACCTCCTGGAGTTGTTTGGCGCAGGATAGTTGCGGATCTCTGTTGACACGGCTCTGAAACCGGTAGTGATACTCTTGGAGTTGTTTGGCGCAGGTCGTTGCGGATCTCTGTTGACACGGCTCAGAAACCGGCAGTAATACTGCAGGTGTTGCTTAACGCTGGTCGTTGTGGAACAGCTCGTCCTCAACGAGGGAGCAGGGCGCAGTCAAGGGGAAGAAGGTACGTGCCCGTTTGTCGCTGGCGAAACGGCTGAAGAGAACGTCGAATTCACGGTAGCTCTGATTGGGGATCATGCAGGGGACGCGGATGAGACCGCTGTCGGCGAGATACTCGGGGTGGCCATTGATGGCTAGCAAGTCCATGGCGTGGCCGTTGAGCTGGTTGCGTTCAAGTTCCACGCCATAGACCAGCGGGCCGCGCATGAGCGCTGCCCGGCCTTGTTGTGCCATAGTGCCGCGGACGAGGCGTGGCGTCATGGGCATGCTCAGGCGCAGCTGGTGGGTGCCGGACCAACGTCGGCGCAGGCTGAACCAGCCGCCGCCCGGCGCGCTGAAAGACTCGTCGTCGAGGCATATTTCTGCCTGGCGGCACCACGCCGGGATGCGCAGTTGCAGCGTCATATCCCGATTGGCGGTGATACTCATCGTGATGCAGTCGTCTTCGGGGTAATTGCCGCGCTGGGCGATGTGGACATTGGGGAGGTTGAGGGTGGCGTCGCCGTAGAAATTGACGGCATAGCCGTCGGGGGTCTGGAAGAAGAACGCGTCCGGTAGCTCGAACATCATCCGACGCAAGTTATTGGGGCAGCAGTAGGTTTCATTTTCGTACCACTGGCCGGCTTCATTGAAGGGGATGAAATAGCGCTGGCGGAGGCCGTCGGCCGACTGGGCGCCGAAGAAGGCGTTGTAGAGCACGCGTTCGCAGAGATCGCCATAGACGCTGTCGGCGTCGAGTTCGAGCATGGTGAGGCTGCAGCGCAGGAGGTATGCGGACACGCAGGTCTCGCCCCATTTGCCGAGGCCAGTCTGGGTGTTGTCCCAGATTTCGCCCCAGTTGATGCCGCCAGAGCAGGAGCCCGTGATGGATGTGTAGCCGCCGTGGAGAACGCGGGTGTAGAGTTCGCGGGCGCCGGCGAAGAGCTCGTCTTTGTCGTCGCCGGTGATTTGCGCGTACTGGAGTTGGGCGAGGACGCGGGCGATCCAGGTGTAGACATGGGCAATGCCGTTGACGGTGAGCATGCGGTTGTAAACATCAAGATTGCTGCAGAGCTTGAACTGATTGACGCAATAGTCCAGGAAACGCTTGTCGCCGGATTCCTGGTAGAGCATGAGAAAAGCTGTTTCCAAGCCGAGGTTCAGGCCGGTATGGCGCTTGATCAGGAAGTCGCCAAGGCGCAGTGCCGCCGCGAGAGCGGCGTTGTTGCCGGCGTGGCGGTGATCGAGGACGAATGCCTGAATCATGTAGGCCTGCTCGTGGTTGTCCCAGAAGCCGATCTTGTCGGCGAAGGCCGTGATTGCGCCGTCTGCAGACTGGGTGGCGATCAGTTCAGCGATGCGTTCGTCCTTCAGGAGCCGCAGTTCCTCGCCGCCAATGCTCCGCGCGGCGGCCTTGACGATGCCGTCCATGAGCATGCCATAGCCGACAAAGCCGCCGGGGACCTCCGGCTCGCTTCGGCGCTGTTTGAAGTGCCGGGCGAATTTCCCTTCGAGATCGAGGTGATGGAGAATCTTGTCGGCGCTGATGGCCAGGCGCTGGCCGATTTCGCCGCCGACCGTAACGGAGCCGACGGGCACTTTCTGGAAACGGTTTGTCATGGTGAGCCTGCCTATTAGGTGGTCGTTGAGGAACGGTATTTGTGACGTGTGGCTAGGTCAGTGCGGGTAGGCATCGCTGAGTTTACTGATGACGCCAGGCGCACCGGGCATGGGCAGGCCGCGGGTCTGGATGGTCCGGCTCAGCTTGTCCACTTCACGGTCGGGTATGCGGGTGACCGTACCCAGTGATTTGGCGACAAAGAGCGACTGGGCCATGGCTTCGACCATTTCCAGCAGTTCGAGGGCGCGCCAGGGGCCGTCTGGACTGCAGATCATGACACCGTGATTGCGCATGATGAACGCGTTGGAACGGCGGATGACGCTGTCAAAGGCGGCCGCTAGCTCAGCGGACAACGGCTCGGCGTAGGGCACGTAGAGCAGGGGGCCAAGTTCTATGATCGGCTCGGGCAAGAGTGGCGCGGAAAGCAGCGGCTCATCAATCAGCGAAAAGCCAGTGAGGACCGGCGGATGGGCATGCACCAGGCCTTTGATGTCCGGTCGCTGCCGCAGGATATTTAGGTGAATAGGCGTTTCGCCAGTTGGCTTGCGGCTATTGCCGGCGTAGCGCGTAGTGCCGTCCATGCCGATGATGACGATGTCGTCAAAGGTCAACGCGCGCTTGGCGACTTTGGTCGGCGTGATCAGCACGGTCTCGGCATCGACTCGGCTGGAGAGATTGCCGCCGTGAGAACTCACATAGCCCAATTCGCCCAGACGGACTGCTGCCGCAACCAGTTCGCTGATGGCTGATTCGTATTTCTTCTGCTGATCATGCATCGCCGAGTGCTCCCGTTGTGTCTGGATGGTGCTGGGCGGCGCCGCCCAGCGTGACAGAGGCTAATGTAGTCCCTGGAAACTGCGTAAAAAAGTGTGGGCTGAACAAGTGGTTACTGGACGTAGCCGGCAATTTGCCACGGTTACGGTCTTTCATGTATGGTAAACAAAGCTAGGTTGAAAAAAGTCATGGAACGTGTTATAACTCCCTTAAATCATCATGAGTATGATGCCCGTTGGGGAAGCGTGAACACAGGCAGAAAACTGTCCAGGAGGTTGCGATGAACGTATGGCTGATAGCGGCGGTGGTGGCGGCGTTGGGACTGGCGTGGGTGAACTTCCGCATCGTTTGCGGCCAGCAACCGGGAACGGACAAGATGCAGGCCATTGCCAAGGCCATTCAGGAAGGCGCCGACGCCTTTTTGCGCCTGCAGTACCGGAAGATCGCAGTCATTGCAGTGCTGATTCTGTTGGTACTGGCGGTGGTGGTATCCTGGCAGGCCGCGGTTGCCTTCGTCATCGGTGCGAGTATGAGCGCGACTGCAGGCTGGATCGGCATGAAGACGGCGACGCTGGCGAACGTGCGCGTGGCCAACAAAGCTCGGGAGACTGAGAGCCTGGGCGAGACGCTAAAAGTGGCCTTCCTCGGCGGGAGTGTGATGGGCCTGGCGGTGGGCGGCTTCGCCTTGTTGGGCCTGGGCGTGGTTGTTTACGTCTTTGGCCATCTCATGGGGCAGATGCGACCGGAGATGCTGACCGTGCATGGCAATTGGCTGGGCATTCCAGGTATTCGCGACATTCCCTTCACCATGACGGTGTCTGGCTACGCTCTTGGCTGCTCCATCATTGCCATGTTCAACCGCGTAGGCGGTGGCATCTACACGAAGGCGGCTGACATGGGCGCCGACCTCGTCGGCAAAATGGAAGCCGGCATACCTGAGGACGATCCGCGCAATCCAGCAACCATCGCCGACAACGTGGGCGACAATGTCGGCGATGTCGCTGGACTTGGTTCGGACCTGCTTGAGAGCTACGTCGGCGCGATGATTTCAGCGTTGGTGCTGGTTTCCTGCCAATTCTTCAGTCGGGCGCAGAGCGCTTCGCCCATGACGGCGATGCAATTGGAGAAGCTCATTGCTTATCCGCTGCTGTTTGGCGCGCTGGGGCTTTTGTCCTGTGTGGTGGGCATAACGACGATGCTCGTGCGCAAGATGTCCAATCGGCCGCATCGCGAGCTCAATGGCGTGACCATGCTTTCGGCGGTGTTGACCATTGTGTTCACCGGCATCGCCGGCCGGGTGTTTTTTAGCGGCGAGGACATGGCGTCGATGGGCTTCAGCGTCGGCTGGATGTCGCCTTGGGCTTGCGCCGTACTGGGCATTTTGGCTGGCATCGTCATTGGCAAAATTGCGGAGTACTACACGAGTTTTGACTTTCGGCCGACCAAGGCGGTCGCCGAAGCGTCCCGCGAGGGTGCGGCGTTGACGATTACGCAGGGCATGGCTTGCGGCATGAATTCGGTGATCGGGCCAGTTCTGGTGCTGGGCACCACGATTATACTGGCGCATACCTTCGGTGGGCTCTATGGCGTGGCGATGGCCGCGATTGGCATGCTGTCCTTCGTGACCGTGACAGTGTCGGTCGATACCTACGGGCCGATTGCCGACAATGCCGGTGGTATCAGCGAGATGGCCCAGCTCAATCATCACGTGCGCGAGATTACCGACAATCTGGATGCCGTGGGCAATACCACGGCGGCCATCGGCAAGGGCTTCGCCATTGGTAGTGCGGCACTGGCGGCGTTGTCGCTGTTTGCGTCGTATATCTACGCCCAAGCCGGTGATCGAGCCGCAGCGCCGGATTTTTCGCTCATCCTGAACATGATTAACACCCTGACGCTTTCAGGCGCGGTAGTGGGGGCGGGCTTGCCCTATTTGTTTTCTGGCATACTGATTGAGGCGGTAGCCAAAGCCGCGCGACGCATGGTGCAGGAGGTCCGCGAGCAGTTCGCGCGCAATCCGGGAATCATGACCGGCGAAGTCTTGCCGAACTACCGCCAGTGCGTGGAGATATCGTCTGCCGGCGCCTTGCGGGAGATGAAGATACCGGCGCTGATTGCGGTGTTGTCGCCATTGGTCTTCGGCTTTATTTTCGGTGCGGAATTTGTGGGCGGGTTGTTGATTGGCACGACCTTGTCGGCGATCATGTTGGCCTTATACACGGCGAATGCCGGCGGCGCCTGGGACAACGGCAAGAAGTACATTGAAAGTGGACATTTTGGCGGCAAGGGCTCGGAAGCGCACAAGGCGGCGGTGATCGGCGACACAGTCGGCGATCCTTTGAAGGACACTGTTGGGCCCTCTCTGGACATCCTGATCAAGATCATGTCGGTGGTGTCGCTGATTTCGGTGTCGATTTTTGCCAAGTATAACATTTACGATTGGTTGACGTCATTCATGCGCTAAAGCCAGGAGGTGCCCCATGCAGACGAATCTGTATCTGACAGTATTTCCCATGGAGGCGCTGATTGCCTCGCAGCTGTCTCCGGAGGCCTTCGCCGCGTATATGTCGGTCGGTGCGCGCAAGGGGTCGGCTGAAGCGCTGATATTCATCTGCATCAATAAAGAAAATGGCCCGTTTTGCTGGGAGGAAGCGCGGCAGAAATGCGTACCGCATGCGGATGGGCGGCCCAAGCGCTCGTTTTATCTGTCCATTCATCGCGTACTGGAAAACCTCGATTTGGAGACCATGGGCGACTTATATTTGGTGACGCGCGATGGTCGTTGCCTGGCCTTGCAGCGGCCGGGCATTGGCGGTGGCGAATGCCAAATGCCGGAGGATTGGGACGGCATTGGCCTCTACAAGGAACTATGCCCAGTACATCCCCTGGTGGTGAGTTGTCGACCACCCGGTGACTTCGGCGCGTATATGACGTCGCCGGACAATCGCGTGTCGGTGCCGAGTCTGCTGTTTGCGGATTTGCGTATTGTCACAACGCCCGAACAAAGCCAGGTGGGCAGCCGCGTCGGTACGCTCTTCGACCGGCGCATGGAGCATCTGAAAAGTTGTATTGAAGAAGTGCAGCAGCGGCGGGACAAAGGCGCGAAGATTGTCGACCGCAGCTACGCATCGCGTTTTTCCTATGGCCTGATCAAGAACGGCGTCTACCTCTGTCGGGGCCAACAGTGTCTGTTCTGGCCTATGCCAAGCCGCGACAGCCTTAAGGAAACGGCTTACGACTGGGGGCGTTCCGCAGAAATTTTCTAAAGAAAAAGGCCCTGCTGGCGCTGAGTTGAGCAGCATGCCAGGCAGGGCGGCGGCGATGAAAACGCAGGGGGCGTTTTAGGCGAATCAGTCTTTGAGGCGGGCGCGGGCGCCGAAGGGGACAACGTATACCATTGTGTGACAGTGACTTAATATTTCGCTTGGAGAACGCCATATTGGCCGGGCACGTCGCGTCTCACCGTGCCCGACAGAGGCATGTCGTGCATCCAATAGCATTGACTCCTATGAAACCTGCTGCCGCAAAGGTCGGCGGAAATCAAGGTCGCATGGCTGGGCAGCGGCTGGCAGTGGGTGTCCTGCAAATTGTCCCCGCTGTTTTCCCCTCCGGGGTGGTTACTGACCGATGGCGTCTCGCGGCCGTGGAGTGGGCGTCTCGCCCACTCCGACAATACGGCTCATTAAACCATCCTCGTCATCCACGCCGACCGTACCCGGCCCGTCTCCCCCTCGCGCTCCTCCACCTATCCCATTTCGGCTCAGCGCCTTGCGGCAGAGGGCTCGTGTCGGGCTTTTTACCGCTGTTTTCGCAGAAGTCATGGCTATTTTGTGGCTAATGAAAGGCCGAAAGCACGCTTATGGCAGGCAAATATAGTTTTCGGATGACCTCGAGCCGTGCGCACAGTGGCTGGAGGCCGCTGCTATTCTGGGCCCGCTATGACTCCGCTGCCGCAAACATCGGCGGAAATCAGGGGCGGATGGTTGGGCGGCGGTTGGCCGTGGGTTTCCTGCAACTTGTCCCCGGTGTTTTCCCCTCCGGGGTGGTTACTCCTATGAAACACGCTGCCGCAAAGGTCAGCCATTGATATTGGATGCACGGCATGCCCCCTCCGACGCGGTGAGACGGGACGTGCCTAACCAATGTGGCGCCCTCCAGGCGCAATTCCAAGTTGTTGTCACACCCCTGGTTGCGGCGCCCTCCGGGCGCCTCACCAGGGTTTATGCATGGTACGGCCCTCCGGGCCGAACTTGGCCGATCAGACGACTTGCTTTGTCCGATTCGGGTCGAAAACCACCATCGTTTAATATCCATGTTTTTGCGCCGTAGGCGCATAACCATGCTTAACCCCAGGCTTTAGCCTGGGGACGCCGCCTGCCAACAGACAGTGCCTCGTAGAGGCACCACAGTTTTGGTTATCAATCACTCCTATGAAACCCGCTGCCGCAAACATCGGCGGAAATCAGGGTCGGATGGTTGGGTGGCGGTTGGCCGTGGGTTTCCTGCAAATTGTCCCCGGTGTTTTCCCCTCCGGGGTGGTTACTGATCGATTACCAGGCAAGGGTAATGCCTCACTCATACTCAGCTGCCACCGGGAAGTCCCGTGCTTTTTTGCCCAAAGTGGTGAAAACCGTCCCCTGTGGCATTTGTGCGTCGCAAAGTGGCTCCAGTTTGAACGAGGCTATCGCAAGCTAAGCCTGCAGCGCTCAAAATAGTGGTGGCGGCTACGGCTAGTGTCAATCACTGATACATATAGCCATGGCGTCGGTGCCTCTTTTTCACATTTGACTATCGGTAAAGATAGACTAGAATAGATTCGTTTAACTTAGCGTTAAATCAAAAAAAATAGAGTGGAGATTGTTTGTGGCTGGTAAGCATGGACAGGTTCGGTTGCAGGATATTGCTCTTGAGGTCGGGGTATCTGTTGTCACAGTTGCGAAAGTACTGAACAACACGGGTGGTAAGAACACTCGGGTCAGCGACCGGGTAGCGGAGAAGATACGTGCTTGCGAGCGTCGTTTGGGCTATCAGCCCAACCAATTAGCGCGGCAGTTGGCGGGTAAATCCAGTGACATCATCGGGGTTGCCATGGACAGCTACGCACCGGCGATATTTCATACGCGGCTGGCGATGATGGAGCAGGTCGCGTCGTCACTGGGCTATCGTTTTTTGGTTGGTCAGGCGCATGATACGATTGACAAAATGGTATCCTTTGCGCGTGATTTTGAATCTTACAATGTAGCTGGGATCATCTGCCTAGCGCATAATTATCCCGGCTATTCATCTTGCATTGCCAGTGCCTATCCAGCGGACAAGACGGTGTTTATGGAGAAGCCGGAGGGTATGGCGCGTCCTTGTTATGTCAGTTTAGCGGTAGAGGACGCCTTTTGCGATGCCGTACAGCACATGGCTGCTCGTGGGCGCACGCGTCCGGTTTTGTTTTTGAAAGGCAATTTGCAGACGAATTATGGCATGGATCTTCGGCAACAAGGGTATCTATCCGGTTTAGCGGGGAGTGGCCTGAATTATTCACGAGTGATCATGCTTCAACCGGAGGACGAGGCGTGTTCGCTTGTGCTACAGGAACGTGTCCGCAGCCTGCTGTGCACTGATCGCCCTGACGCGTTTATTGCCGCTAACGATCATATTGCCGGTGCCTTGCTTCGGGCCTTGTTGAAGCTGAAAGTGAGGGTGCCGGAAGACGTGGCGCTTATGGGTTTTGACAATGTCGATTTTGCGAAATTATTGACGCCTTCCCTGACCACCTTTGATGACCGCAGTGACGTCATTGCGGAGTCACTAGTTACCATGCTGGTAGCTTTGATTCAAGACCCCGATTTGCCGATTGAGTGTCGGCAAAAAAGGGTACGCCCGAAATTGATCGTTCGTGAGTCTACTTGAGTGTCCGTCGACGAATGGGATTCAGTAAGGATGCTAGAAAGGATCATTGGCTGAGAGTATGACGAGGCGTTTCTGTTCACCAGCCATGTAGGCATGGAAACGTTCGTGCTGGGTAAGAAGCACCGACGGCAACAGTAACAGAAACGATTGCTTGCTTGAGAGCAAGATTGCCAATGAGATGATAGCCCGGGGTGTCGATCAAGTCACATGCATGAAGCCAAGGAGGAAAGAGCCATGAAGAAATCCGCTGCGAGAAAAACCGATGTATCGCCATTCACGCTCATTGAGTTGCTGGTTGTGATCGCAATCATTGCAATACTGGCGGCGATGTTGCTGCCGGCATTAAGCAAGGCACGAGAGAAAGCAATGGCTACGCAATGCGTCAACAACATGAAGCAGAACATGATGTGTATCATGTTCTACAATGATGACAATGATGAATGGGCGTGTTACGGCATTAACGTCGCCAACTACCTGCCAACGGCGAGTGATAGTGGATATGGCGCATATTTAGGAGCTGCAAACAAATACGCGCTGGCCCCTGTTATGACCTGCCCAAATGGCCGTCGCTGCTGGGCGGATGGCTACGAAAGAACCAACACGACCCCTAGTGGGGGCATGCCAAATTTCAGCTATGGCGGCAATGGTTATTATCTAAAGGAAAACGGCAAGATATTGCGCTTCACATCCATCAAGAAAGCGTCTGGCCGGGGTATTTTGTTTGAGATTGGCAAGCCGCTTGTTGAGAGTTCGAGCAGCGAGAAGTTGGCGTACGGGGGCAGCAAACGCCATCGTGAAAACATTGCCTTTCGCCATGGCACTGACGCGACTAACATCGCTTTTGCCGACGGTCATGTCGAGAGCAGGCGTTATTTCGCCGTTCCTTCGTGTCCCCCGCAAAACAACTGGGCCTACCGTACATACGATAAGGAAGAATTATTTGCTGATCACAGTGAGATTCCAGACAGTTTCTAAGGCACACAGAAAAAGGGGCGTGGCATGCGTTTTTATGAACTGCTGGGTCGTTTTTTGTTTCTTGCTCTTACTTGTTCAGGTCTTATCGGCGAGGACGTGCATCGCCTGCGCAACCCGACCTTTGCTGCTGGCGCCGACGGCTGGCAGATACATCTTGGTGAGGTTGATGCCGGGGTGTCCCGCGAAGGCGGCGGCGGCAGTTTGCGTCTGCGTTTTCCCGGACCGCCCGCCACTGGGCAAGCCATAGCGCATCAGACGCTCACGCTGAATCAGGACACCCCGAAAGCGATTGTCTTTGGTTGTGCCAGCAAGGCCGAGGGACTCCGAGCCGACGTTGCGCCTTCGCATGCCTTGTATGGGGTGGAACTCTGCGTTGACTTTCAGGATGGTTCGCGGGCCTGGATTTCTCCAGAGGAGAAATTTTCATATGGGACCCATTCGTGGGAGGAGTTATCGTCGGCTTATGTTCCTCCGCGAGCCATCAAGGCGGTGACTTTTTACTGCCGTTTGCGTCACGAAGGCACGGTGTGGTTTGACGATTTTATATTGTACGAGGTTGGTTCACTTGTCGGCGAGGCGATGGCGGGTTGTTCTGTGCAAGAGATTGGTGACGAGATAGTGCTGGAGAATGACTTTGTGCGCCTGGTTTTGGACCCCGGCCGCGGCGGCACCTGCCGTGATTTTGTCGTCAAGGCCGATAGCAGTCGTTTTAGTGGCGAGCAGCATCACGATTATCGCATGTTTACGGATCGTCTGCGGGTAGGTGGCTCTTGTTTCGACCGCGTGTACACGGCGGAGATAATCAAGAACACGGCGGCGGCGGCGGAATTGCGCTTGACTGTTGCTGGTCCCGATGGCTATCCTTTTCTAGACATTATCAAGACTCTGCGCCTGACGAAATATTCCAGTGCGCTGGAGGTTCGCTACGAGTATTACAATCGTCCCGAAGCCATGGGGGACTTAATCATTGAGCCTTATTTTCGCAATGGCTGGAATCTTCAGAGTAGCCCAGGGCAGCAGTATTTGGTGCCGTTGGCCGACGGCGTTCAGGCCTATGGCTGCCAGGGAGGCGATACCTACTTGGCGGAGCCGGTCGCTGGCTGGATTGCCGCGGTGGATGGCCAAGGCCGGGGCATGGTGTGCGAATTTGACTATACTCGCGCCGCGATGTTTTATCTCTGGCGTGGCGGGCAGGACAAGACGACCGCTGAATGGGCTTTTTCGCCAGTGAGCATTCCAGCGGGCCAGCGTTTTTCGACGTTGCTCACGTTTTATCCCGTGACGCCCTTGACTGCGGTTGGCAATGCTGAGAATGGCATTGCCTCGGAGGTCATACTGGGTGAGGGTGACCAATATCGACTTGATTTTGTGGCTTCGCGCTCCTATCTACTGCGTTGCCAAGCTGCTATCGTAGCCCAGGACGGCAGCCAGCAGACCTTGACAGCCTACATAAATCTCCTGCCAGGCAAGCGCACATCGCTGACATTGCCGGCTGCCGGGCCCAAACCAGCGATGATCCGCTACGCGCTTTACGATGGCAAGACAATGGTCTATGAGTCGGAGCACCCCCTGATAGCGGGGTATGTCTTCAGGCCCAAACAGCCCAAGGCTAAGCCGGCCGAAATTCTCCCTTTCAGCATTGAGTTGACAGACTCCGTGCCCAGCAGGCACACGGCTTGGGCGCGACCTTACACGGGAGGAAAGCTGCGGGCCTTGCTTCTTGTTGATATCCTGCACCAGCGCGAAGTCGTCGAACTCAGTCAGAGACTGGACATGGAATGCCGGGTGATTCGAATCAGCATGAATGAGAATATCATGAAGTGGGGCATGTGTGATCGCTACAATGTGTTTTCCTATGCTGACGCCAATCTGAGCTTGAAAAAAGAGCTTGCCACGCCCTATGATGTGATTGTTGTCAGCGGCGGCTTATGGAAACACCTTGATGCTGGCAACACCGCCACTCTGCTATCGCAGCTGGCTCGGGGGACTGGCCTGGTGCTGATTGAACCGGGTGCCCTGCCGGCCGACGTCATGACCGCTGCCGGCATGATGTCGGGCCATGACGCTGAGGTGTCCGAGTATAGCCCGCATTACATCTGCACCGGCATACCTTTGTCGTTGCTGCCACACCGGCTTTCCGGGGGGCTGCGGTTGGCGCCATGGATGCGGACGATATCCCCTCTCGCTGCGGCCGGCGAGAATGCATCACATCGCTGCGTGGTATTTTCTTATGTTGCGTCCGCAGGCCTGACGCCAGTGATACCTTGGTCTGACCCGGAACCCCCGCACCGTTATCAGGATTACTCACTGGGCTTGCTGGCCAGAGCCATGATCTGGGCGTCACGCAGAGAGCCTCAGGTTGTCATGCGTGACTTGGCCTGCGACGGTCATCGCGTCGTCTTTTTCCTAAGCGGCGAGTTGCCTGGAGCCAAAGTCAGGCTGATCATGTCCAATCCAGCCCTAGGCCATCGTCAGGAATGGGAAAGTGCCTTGTCGCTTGGACCCGAAATCAGCCTACCCTTGCCTGAGCACTTCTGGCCTGGTGAATGCATCATCGATGTCATGCTTGTGGGAGAAAATGGTGTCATTGACTGGGGCAGCACGTGTTTCACCGAGGAGCAGCCGGCGAAGTGGACGTCCCTGACGCTTGCCGATGAAATGGTTGCTGTCGGCGGCAGCATTAGTGGCCACGCCACGCATTCCGGTGAGAAGAACTACCAGATGCGTTTTGAGCTGACAGACGCCTATGGCCGCCTGATCGACGCCGTTGCCGCCGAGGGCATGGGAACGACTACTTTCAGCCTGCGGGTGCGCGAGGCCGCCACCGGCATCCTCTCTGTCACGGCAAAACTTTTTGCCGGCAACATCCTGCTTGACCGCAAACAGGTCGATGTGCTGTCGCCGTCCCTGCGTATTCACAACGCCATGCCTTTTGCCACGGGCGACATGGGCTACAAATATAATCTCCGACGATATCTCAATCCCCTGCGCTTTGCCCAATTTCGCGCTGCCGGGGTCAACGAAATACGCTTTTGGCACAATAGTGTTGATGCCGCCTATCGGGACCACTTGCGTTATGCCTTTCCTTTCGACTTTCCGCTGGCCGGCCATCACCTGTGGAGCTTCACCAAAGATTTTGCCGAGCCCTATTCGGCAACCAGGGACAAACGCTATCTCTGCCGGCGTCCTTGTCTGAATGATCCTGACTATCTGGCGAGCTACCGCGAAGGCATTGCCGCCTCAGTGGACAGACTGCTACGCTATTCGCCCGGCAGTTTTGACGTCGGAGATGAAAACTCTTTGACATTGTGGAGCACGCCCTTTGATTTTTGCTTTTCAGAGCACACATTGCGGGCCTTTAGGCAATGGTTGCAGGAGGACTATAGGACTCTTGAGCGTCTCAATCATGAATGGGGTACTGCCTTTGCTGACTGGTCTGAGGTGACGCCGGATACGACATTGGAAAGCCGCCAGCGCGCCAGCATTACGCGTCGATACGCAGCCTGGGCGGATCACCGACGTTTTATGGAATTGACCTTCTGTGGCGCATTTCAGATCGTCAAGGACATCATCCATGAGAAGGCCCCGGGCATTCCTCTTGACATGTCAGGCACCCAGCCTCCCAATGGTTATACAGGCATGGACATGTGGCTGCTTAGCAAGGTAATTGACATCCCAGCGGCATATGACCGGGAGAATTTGGCTGAAATCATCCGTTCGTTTGGTCGTCCTCTGATCAAGCCGTGGTATGGTTATGGCAATGACGGCATAGGCGTTGCCTACCGTGTGTGGTATGACGCTTTCCGCTTCAAAAACTACGGCATATCCTACTACACCTCGACGAACTTGCTGTTACCGGATTATCGTCTGCCGCGGCAGGTTCAGGAGCTTGGCGAGCACGCACGCGATCTCCGGGAGGGCGGCGCGTTGTTGCTGAAACACCTGGAAGACACGCCGGAGGTGCTGATTCATTATTCGCACCATTCCATACATGCTGCGGTGATTGAAGACCGCTATGCTGATTTCACGGCTGCGCGTGAGCTTTGGTGTCAGCTTTTGGATGACATGGCGATACACTACCGTTTTGTGTCCTACGAGGAAATTGAGAACGGCGAGTTAAGCCGCAACAGCGCCCGGATATTGATTTTGCCGCACTCGTCGGCACTATCGGTGGCGGAGGCCGAAGCCATTGAGCGCTTTGCGCGGGAAGGCGGTCTGGTAGTGGCGGACCGGTATGTGGGTATCATGAACAAGCATTGCAGTATGCAGAGCCAGGGACTTTTGGACGGTCTTTTTGGTTTGGTGCGACCCGATCGTGACAAAGGCGAAAATGTTGAGATGGAGATAAGTCGCACGAATATTCTGGGTACTGTCGGCATGACGTCAGGTCCCAATCCTCAGCTTGCGGGTCGGGCGCTGTATCTCAACCCAGTAGGGAAGGGCAAGGCGCTTTATCTCAACCTACATTGGCCGCAGTACACCACTGTTCGCTCGCAGTCGGGGAAAAATGCCGGTGCGCTGGCCTACCGGCGTTTGCTTGAGGGGCTTTTTAAGCCTTTTCGCGTGTTACCCGGGGTGGAAATTCATGGTGATGCCTTCACATATGTTCGCAGCTTTGTCTATCATCAGCTAGCCAGTGATGGCGGCGCCCGCTTTGTCGGGCTTGTTCGTGAGGTGGCTGCGCCAGGGGCAGCAACGACAGTGGCTATCAGGTCGGCGTCCCCCGCACACCTCTACGACATGCGACAGAAAGCTTATATTGGCAAAAGTGATAGTTTCAAGGTGACGTTGGCTAATGCCGAAGCGGTTTTTTTTGCCCTCATGCCCTATGAGATTACAGGAGTCAGCATCACCGGGTCATCATGGTGTCGGTCTGGTGATGAGTTGCGTTTCACGGTTGCCGTGGAAAAACACGGTACAGCTTCCTGTGGTCACTCATTTCAGGTCGATGTTTTCGATCCGGATGGCGTCAAGAACGAGTTGTATTCCGATGTTATCTATGGGCATGAGGGATTGGCGACGCTGGTTTTTCGGACGGCATTGAATGATAAAACGGGAATTTGGCAGGTGACGGCTGCAGACTTTATTTCTGGAAAGACTAGCACTACTGCTTTCACGGTGCAGTAACGCAAGTGCCGAGGTATGGTATCAGACATCAGATCGTAGCAGTAAACATGCAGGCGATCGTTGGATTTGTTGGAAGTACTGTCCGTGGATGCATATGCATCGGGCATGGCCAGCACGTATTTTTCGGTCACGTGCTTGATGGCACAGATGGCACCAACGCCGACACATGAGGTAACAGTACAAACGAATAACGATGGTGATAGCACAAAAAGCGTTATGGCGAATCAGTCTTTGAGGCGGGCGCGGGCGCCGAAGGGGCCGCCGTCGGAGGCGCCGCTGTGGCCGATGGAGTCCGGTGCCAGGCGGTAGTCGCGCTTGGCGGCGTCCATGAATACCGGCAGGCCGAATTGCGAGTGGACATCGACCGGGAATTGCTTCTGCAGTTCGGGGAGCTGTTCGAGCATGATACGGTTGTTCTTGGCGAGGCGGTAGAGTGGCTTGTCGCCGACGTACCAGAGATTGTGGTCCATGGTGATCGTGTCGAGCCAGTCAATGTCCATGCGCATACCGGCTTCCGTTGTCTGCACGAAGAGATTGTCTCTGACGACGAAGTTGCGGGTTTCGGCGCGATTTGAGTAGAACATCAAGTGGGCGCCATTGGGGTTGGGGCGTTGGGCATGGGCCCAACCGTAGCCGGAGTCGACGCAGGTGTTGTTGATGAAGGCGATATTTTCGGTAAGTTGGCGGTTCCAGTATTCGAAGGAGAACTCCGAGTTCCAGATGACATTGTTGCGGTAGGTGATGTTGGTCTGTATGGAGTGGACCGGATTGCCGTCGCCGCGGCCCTGGTTGGTGAGCGCCGCGTCGTAAATTTCCCAGACGCGGCAGTTTTCGACCAGGCAGTCCTTGGCGTTATTCCAGAATTCGATGCCGTTGCCGAAGCGTACGGGGACCCCATTGGGGTGAGTGAACTGGTGGGCGCCGCCGATGAAGTAGATGTCGCAGCCGCGAATGGTGACGCCCTCGGCGGAGCCGCCGCCGAAGCCATGGCTGGCGCCGTAGCGGATGGCGAAGTTTTCGAAGAGGATGTTCTTGCGGCCACCGTGTTCGACGACGTGGCCCTTCATGGCCAGTTCGATGCTCTGGTGGAGTTCCGCGGGGTTGCCGTCGTAGCGCAGATAGACGCACTGCTCGTCGGGGGCGTAATAGTAGTCGCCGACCTTGTCAAGGCTGTCCACGGACCACTTTTTCCAGCCGCAGGTTTTGCCGTGGTCGAAGATGATGTTGCCGACATCGACGGGCAGTTCGAGCCCGCCGACTTTCGTGGCGACTTCGGCGCGAACGACCTGCAGTTGGATTTCCTCGCCGTCGCGGAACTGGTCGCCGAGACCAAAGTGGAGTTTCATGGGTTCGGGGGCGATTTCGCTGATGCGATTGAGGACGATTTCGATGTCCTGCCATTCGTCGCGCAGTTCGGCATCGCAGCGGCCATTGGCGAAGCGGCGCCATGGCGTCTGTTCCTGGAGGACATCGATGTTTTTGAGGCGGATGGGCATTTTGCTGCGACCGCGGAGGGTGATGATCAGCGTGTCGTCAAAGCTGGGGATGACCGGTCCCCACAGTTGGATGTGATTGCGGTGGGTGCCGGCTTTGCTGACATTGAGGGTGACGACCACATGGCCTTTGTCGCCGCCGTGGTTGAAGGCGTGGGCGCGGGCGTCGGCCTCGAAGTAGCAGGCCCAATGTCCGGTGCGGAATTCGCGGTCGAGGGGCTCGCGGGCGCCGATGGTTGGTGTTGTAGTACGCCAGAGGCCCGGCCGGATCTGCTCCCAGAGCGCCGGGTTGTCGGCGGCGATGGAGCCTTGGAAGATGGGTAGCGGGCCGTCGCCGTAGTCGGCATAGCGCAGGGGCTGCTCGTCGTCGCCCGTGCCAGGCTGCAGCGTGCCGCGCCAGAGGCCGCCGCGTTTGAACAGCACCTGATCGCCCGGCTGGGCCGGGTTTTTGTTAACTTTTTCCAGGCTTTTCCAGGCTGCCTGCGGGCTCAGGCCGTCAGCGTCGTCATTGCCGCCATGAGAATCGACGTAGTAGGTCGCCGCCGATGCGGCCACGGACAGGGCGAGGAACAGGAACGGCATCTTCATGAAGGCACCTCATGCTGACAGTTGTGCGACATTTCGTGGCTGGAGAGCCGCCGTGCTTCCGCAGTTGATACACCGGCGACATGCACAAGACGGTAACGCCTTGCCCTGGCGAATAATGGCGCGACAGCGAAAGAAGACCGGTGCTGGCTGCAGCTCACGCGATGGCCGCGGTGGGTCGAGGGCATGCGGAGGAAGCTATGCTGGTGGCGTTGATTATCCCATTGGCCGCAGATAATATGGCCGCAGATACTATTTGCGGTGTTGGCAGCCGTTCCATCTGCGTCACCGCTGTTTCCACTGGTTCTTTTGCACGTCCTGAAAAGCTTGGAACTGCATGATTATGGAAAGAGTCTGAGGAACGAGTGGTTGGCATTTGCGAATAGTGTAGCAGCAAAAAACACTGAGAACAGAGCAGCCCGGCAAGGAGCGACGATGAACAACGATAGCAGGTGCTATGGTAAGAGACGTAAGGTATCCCAATCGCTTAGGCGTTGGCTGCTTCTTTTCACCGGTATGGGAGTCATGGCCATGGACAAACAAGACAAGCAGGAACCGCAGGAATTGAGCTCGCCATATGGCGCGCTTGCCGATTTTGAACGCGAGGTGATACTGAATAAAGGCACGGAACGGCCCTTCACCGGCAAGTACTACAAAAGTAGTGAGCAGGGTGTCTATGCCTGCCGGAATTGCGGTGCGCCGCTCTACAGCGCTGATGACAAATTTCAGTCTGAATGCGGTTGGCCGGCCTTTGACGACGAGATACCTGGCCAAGTGCGCCGCAGCCGTGACGCCGATGGCCGCCGCGTGGAGATCACCTGTGTGCGTTGTGGCGGCCACCTCGGCCACGTTTTCACGGGCGAAGCCATGACGGCCAAGGACACGCGTCATTGTGTCAACTCGGTGTCGCTGGTCCACGAGGGCGCTGACAGTGTGCGGATTCGCCGGGCGGTATTCGCCGGCGGCTGTTTCTGGGGCGTTGAGACGCTGCTGGCGTCTCAGCCGGGCGTACTGGCGGCAGTGAGCGGCTACACGGGCGGCGCTCTGGCCAATCCGAGTTACCGACAGGTCTGCGCCGGCAACACGGGCCATGCCGAGGCCGTGCAGGTCTTCTATGATCCCGCGCGGACGGACTTTCTTAGCCTCTGCCGATATTTTCTGGAAATACACGACCCGACGCAATTCGAACGGCAGGGACCAGACATTGGCTCGCAATACCGTTCGGCGATCTTTTATGCGGACGAAGAGCAGAAACGCACCGCTGCTGCGCTGCTGAGTGTACTGAAGAAGCGCGGCGTCGCCGTGCAAACTGCCCTGGAGCCGCTGGGGCGTTTCTGGAATGCCGAGACCTACCACCAGGACTACTACGCAAAAAACGGCAAACAACCGTACTGCCACGCGTGGCAGCAGCGCTTCAGCAATGATGAGATTGTGGCGCTGGCGGCGGAACTGGGCCTGAAAAGCAAAACTCGCGCCGGCGGCACCGGCGCAGAAACAGCAAAGGGCGAGACCATGTCCATATACGATTATACGGTGAAAACGGCTGCGGGCGAAGATGAATCACTGGGTATTTACAAGGGCAAGGTGCTGCTCATTGTCAACGTGGCCAGCAAATGCGGTTTCACGCCCCAGTACCAAGGGCTGGAAGAACTCTACAAGATCTACGGCGAGCGCGGACTGGTGGTACTGGGCTTTCCCTGCAACCAGTTCAAGTCGCAGGAACCCGGCAGTGACGCCGATATTCAGGAGTTCTGCCGGCTGAATTACGGCGTGAGTTTCCCGGTCTACGCCAAGATTGACGTCAATGGCGACTCTGCGCATCCGCTGTTCAAGTACCTCAAGGAACAGAAAGGCGGCGTCCTCGGCCGGGCCATCAAATGGAATTTCACCAAATTCCTGGTGGGGGCTGATGGGACAGTCATTGACCGCTATGCGCCGACAACCAAGCCGCAGGACATCGCTAAGGACATTGAAAAGGCACTGGCGGCCGTGGTGAAGTAAGTGTTGGGGCCAGCGCGGTGACAAGCGTATGCTGTCATCGGCCAGCCATTGATATTGGATGCACGACATGTCTCTGTCCGGCGCATTGGAGCGCGATGTGCCTGACCAATGTGGTGCCCTCCTGGAGCATTTCTAGTTTGTTGCCACACCCCCTGGTTGCGGCGCCCTTCGGGTGCCTCACCCAGAGTTATGCATAGTGCAGCCCTTTGGGGCGAAAACCGCCGTCACGGCGGCATTTATCCTGGGTGCGCATCGCCCCAGCGGCAATTGCGCGCATGCAGGTGTCGACGCCAAGTTGAAAGTATACCATTAGCGACATTTTTTCTGGCCCCCACTCGACACGTCTTCTTCTCGGCTTTCTGAGGTAAAAAAGCCGTTACTTCCTCTTCTTCCAATGCCACTCAGCCGGGGCCAAGCGAATGCCACATATGGGCACTTTTCCCATTGCCATTCACATTAGGCTTCTGCCGCTTCGCGGTCAGGGATGCCGGGCGCGCCTGGGTCTGCTTGATGCGCTCCGGTTGGTATCAATGAGTGAGGGGGCACATGAAGACGGTGGAGGATTGTTACGGCCGTTTTCAATTCCGGGGTATGGGGGCTATCTTTGAGTATTCCGGCAATGACGGCTGCCTGGCGCGGTCTTCTGTCGGAGCGAGAGAACGAATTGTGGAATAGGGATAATCCCTGCATTAAGAAGGAGAAACACGATGAAGACATTACTCGCATCGCTAGCCGCAATTTTGGTATCGACCTGCGTCATGGCTGAGACCAAGCCAATCAATCTCAGTCTCACCCCGGAAATTGCCGTGCATGACAGCAGCACATTCATCAAGGGCCTGACCTTGAGCATCTGGGGTGAGAATGAGCAGTCCTCTTTGGCGCTGGGTATCGTCAACGGGACGAAGGGCAGCAGTTCTGGCTTCAGCTGGGCGTTTATGCTCAATTACGCCGACAATTACACGGGCGTGCAGTGGGCGCCGGTTAATTACACCAAGGGGAATTTCATTGGCTGGCAGGACGGCTGGGTCAACTACACTGGCGGCAGGATGAAGGGACTGCAGTCGGGCATTGTGAACTACGCGGTGACTGTCACGGGACTGCAATTAGGGATAGTGAATATTGCTGAAACCGCCGATTCCAGTGTGCAGATCGGCTTGGTGAACATCATCCACAGCAACGACGAGTGGTTCAAGGCCCTGCCCGAGGAGTTGGCGCCTGGCATGATCTTCGTCAACTGGGGCTTCTGAGAGACGTTTTGTGCTCCCTTGGCAGCATTGCCGGGAAGCGCATGCACCCATACTCAAACTCTCATGTAATGAGGTGATGGGTTCATAATCGCCAACGCCCGCCGCAGGTAACAGACTTGCGGCGGGCGTTGGTCATTATATCAGTTGATGGACTTCAGGGCGAATGCACTGTGTCCATAGCGGTTGGGCGACTACCGAGTCAGCTGTGCAGACGTACTGCGTTGATCGGCGCGCCTGGCAGGTGACTACAAACCAAGGCAAACAAACGTGGCGGGCACTTAGGTGTCCGCCACGGGGGGAATGCGTGATGCGCAAAGGATAATCATCACGCGGAGTTATTGCTGGTCAAAGCCGGTTATTTTTCCAACGGTTCGCCGGCTTCTTTCCAGCCTGAGAGACCACCGGAGAAGTGCTTGATGTTGGTGTAGCCGAGTTTGCGTGCGGCGTTGACGCCACCGCGGTAGGCCAGGCAGCGGGGGCTGCCGCAATAGGCGACGATCAGCGCGCCTTTGTCTGCTGGCAGAAGGGTCGCCAGCTTCTCTACTGATGCTTCGAAGTCGATGGCACCGGGCAGATGGCCCTTGGCGTAGGTCTGACTGCCGTTGCAATCAAGAAGGACCACGGCTTTGTCGGCGATGGCTTTTTTGAGATCGGCAAGGCTAATGTCTTCGGTCTTGTTTTGTGCTTGGTCGGCTTCCTGGGCATAGAGCGCAACCGAGAGAAGACAGGTCATGACGAGTAATCCACATAATGTTGCTTTCATGATGCACCTCCAAGATGACTTTTTTCGTAACCGGGAGTCCATTCGCGGCCGACGTTCTTGCGTAGAGCGTAGTAGCGGCCATGAAAAGAACGTGCTATTAAGAACCGTCTGCGGGCGACTTGCTCCAAGAATATTTCTTTCGTTGCTCAGCGGTATCAACGCCGCCGTCGCAGCGGCGTCGGCCGGCGGCGCATCATCGTGATGGTACCAGCTCTTATCGGCTGGCGGTCATTGCAAAGCGCCTGCGGGCCTTTACCTTAATCGGGTTGCAGCGCGAGCAGGGGGCGGCAGGCCGCGCGGGGTGGCACTATGCAAGCGGCAAACGCCTTAGGGCAGGCAAGTGGACTGACACGATTATGAAGAGCCTTTTTGATCACGTCCGTGAAAAAAAGATGAAAGACGAGCAGCCCTTGGCTGCCCGGATGCGCCCGCGGACGCTGGATGAGTACATCGGCCAGGAGCACATCTTGGCCCCGGGGCGGCTGCTGCGGCGGGCGATCCAGGCCGATCAGATGTCGTCACTGATTTTCTACGGGCCGCCGGGTACGGGCAAGACCACGCTGGCCAGCGTGATTGCCAACACGACCCGCAGCAGCTTCGTGACTCTCAACGCCGTCATGGCGGGCATCGCCGACCTGCGGGATATCACCACTGCCGCGCAGCGGCGGCTAGGCGAGTTTCAGCAGCGGACCATCTTGTTCATTGACGAAGTTCACCGCTGGAACAAGGCGCAGCAGGACGCGCTGTTGCCGTGGGTGGAAAATGGCACGGTGATCCTCATTGGCGCGACCACTGAGAACCCGTATTTCACCGTCAATCGGGCACTGGTCAGCCGGAGCCGGATTTTTCAGCTCAAGCCGCTGACCGAGGAGCACATCAAAGCGATTGTCCACCAGGCGCTGCTTGATCCCGAACGCGGCTATGGCACTAGGCGGGTCGATATAGCCGAGGAAGCGCTGGCGCATCTGGCCGGTGTCGCCAATGGCGATGCGCGGGCGGCGTTGAACGCCATTGAGTTGGCCGTGGAGACTACCGAGCCTGACGCCGAGGGCAAGGTGCATATTGACATGGCCGTTGCTGAAGAGTCCATCCAGCGCCGGGCGGTGCTGTATGACAAAGAGGGCGACTATCATTTTGACACCATCAGCGCCTTCATCAAATCCATGCGCGGATCGGATCCCGATGCGACGCTGTACTGGCTGGCCAAGATGGTCTATGCCGGTGAAGACCCGCGTTTCATCTTCCGGCGCATGATCATCTTCGCCAGTGAGGACATCGGCCTGGCTGATCCACACGCGTTGCCTTTTGTGATGGCGGCGGCGGAGTCCTTCGACCGCATTGGCCTGCCGGAGGGCCATTTCCCGCTTTCGCATGCCGCGCTGTACTGCGCGACGGCGCCGAAGTCCAATTCCGTGATGGGCTTTTTTGACGCCATGAAGATGGTCGCCAACGAGCGCGAGGGCGAAGTGCCCAATCACCTGCGTGATGCCAGCCGGGACAAGGAGGGCTTCGGTCATGGCGTCGGCTATCAGTATCCCCATGCCTACCGCGATCACTGGGTAGCCCAGCAGTACCTGCCCAGTTCGCTGCAGGGGAAGATCTTCTACGAGCCCGGCGTCATCGGTTTTGAAAAGGACCTGGCGGACGTCGTGCGCCGGCGCCGGGAGATTCAGCTGGCGGCCCTCCGTGAAAATGAGCAGTCGCTGGCGCCGCCGGAAATCCTCAGCTTTAGTCCGGTGGACAAGGCGACCGAGCGCTGGCTGGCTCGGGCAGTGGACGCCCTGGGGCCGCAGTTGGCGGGCATCCGCGAACGGCTTTTCGCCGTGCGGCGACTGCAGCGCCACGAGTTGGTGCTGGATATCACGGCTGACAGCGGCGCCTTCACCTGGGAGGCCTTGCGGCAGGTGCCCGAGGGCGGGGTGTGGTCGCTGGTAGGCAACGAGCAGGCCGCCGGCGTGCTTCGGGATCAAGCGGACAACCTGCCGGATCTGCTGCGGCCCCAGATCGTAGTCGGTCAGCCCATGGTCTTGCCGGCGATGCTCGCTGCCAGCACCGGCGAGGCGATCACCTTCGATTTCGTGGTTGGGCGGAATCTCTTCGCCAATGTGTCCGAACGCGAAGCGCTGGCAAGTGTTTTGGCGGGCCTGCTGCGGTCCGCTGGCAGTATCAGCCTCTGCGAGAATTTGCCGCGGCGCAGCCAGCGCCTGAGCGAGTTTCTCGTGGGGGGCGTCGCGGGCGCGGGCGCTGTGCCCGGTGCTGTCGTTCCGGCGGCTCTTGTGGAACGCTATCGCCGGGCCGAGGAGGCCGTGTACAACGACGCGCAGGACCCCGTGGTGAATTGGGACGTTGCTGAACTCGAAGCGGCATTGGCGGCGGCCGGACTGAAAGTGCATGTGGAACTGACACATTTCCATCGCGAGCAGCCCGTCAGTATGCAGCAACTTGCGCGCTGGTTTGACGGGACGCCTGGCAGCTACGGCGACCGTCTGCAGCGGCATGGCCTGAGCGACGACGATCTGCTGACTAGCCGGCAGCTACTGCAGCGAGTCTTTGTGGCTGGACCAGTGACTTGGACGACTACCGCAGCCTATATCGTGGCCAGCCGGGGCAGTGTGACGCAGCCATGAGCGACGCCATTGAGACAGAGTATCTGGTGCTGCGGAAAGTCCCCTTTGGCGAGGGCGATCTCATCGTCAACGGCATAACGCCAGGGCAGGGCAAAGTGGCCTTTCTGATCTACCATGCCCTGGACAGCGGCAAACGCCGCTTCCCGCATTTCGATCTTTTCCGGTGCCTACAGGTGCGCTATGCGCCGGGTAAAAACGAGCTGCAGAAATGCCAGGACAGCGACTTGCTGGAGGATTTCAGCGGGGTGTCGGCCGACTATGGCAATTTCCAGGCGGCGTGTTGGCTGGCGCGCTTCGCGCTGGACAATGTCCTGCCTGGTGTTCCCCACGAGCATTTTTTTCGGGCGTCGTGCAATGCCTGCCGGGCTTTGGCGGCGCGGGCGCTGCCGCCGGCGGCGATACTCAGCGGGGCCTGTCTGGTGTATCTCTATGAAGCGGGCTGGCTAAGCGACTACCAGGACTCGCCGCAGACCGTCCAACAATGCCAGCGGCTGATCGACATGGCCATGGGCGAAGCTGAGGCGCCGGCGCTGACCGAACGCAACTGGCAGGATATTTTTGCCTGGTGCAAGGGCCTGCTCCTGCAGAGCGACTGCGCGGTCCCTCAGGATTAAGCGTAATAGGTCAGTGTACACCCCGGTGGGGAAAACACCGGGGACAATTTGCAGGAAACCCACGGCCCGCCGCCGCCCAGCCATTCGACCTTGATTTCCGCCGACCTTCGCGGCAGCGGGTTTCATAGGAGTCATTGATATTGGATGCCAGATATGTTGCCGCCGTTACCCCCAGGTAAGCAAGTGAGTTCCATTGCCCCTTTGGCCCCAGTCAGCTTCGCCGACTGGGGCCAAAGGGGCCGAGGAACACGAGCGTAGAGGGCGCGCTTCCCAGGGCGGCGCGCGCCTTCGGCGCCGCTTGCCCTGGGCTGGTATGTTTCGCGCTTTCAGCGCTTCTGCCGCTTCGCGGCGGAAATGCACGACGAGAAAAGGTTGCTTGGTTGAACAAGTGCCATGGATACCGTTAAATGAAGAGCATCGGTTTCATAGGAGCCATTGATAATGTCGGTACGACTGCCTCACTCTGGCTCAGTAAGACGTGACGTGTCAAGCAAATGTGGCGCCCTTCAGGCGCAATTCCAAGTTGCTGTCACACCCCGGGTTGCGGCGCCCTCCGGGCGCCTCACCCGGGGCTATGCATGGTACGGCCCTCCGGGCCGAACTTGGCTGACCAGGCGACTTACTTTGTCTGATCCGGGCCGAAAGCCACCTTTATTCAATGGCTATCTTTTTGCGCCGTAGGCGCTTAACTATGCTTAACCTCAGGCTTTAGCCTGGGGACGCATCCTGCCAACAGGCAGTGCCTCGTAGAGGCACTACTGCTATGGTTATCAATGATTGACCGGATACGACTATGCGAAGGTTTGTGAACACAGGGCCTTGACGGCTTCTGGATCATTGCAGAGATTGGCCAGCAGCTTCTGCAGGGTGTGAATGTCGTTGCTGCGCACCGTCTCATTCGGGCTGTGGTTGCCCGTGGTCGGCAACAGGATGGGATACACCGGTGTGTCGCAGCCCTGCTGGGGAAAGGCCCGGGCGTCCGTGCCGCTGTAGTTGTAGACTTCGGTTTGCAGAGGCAAGCACCAGCGCCGGCATAGCTCAAGGATGCATTCGGCCTGCTGCTGGCCGAGGATGACCGACTTGTCGCTGATGGTCAAGACCGGGCCGTTGCCGAGGAGAACGCCTTGTTCTTCGTCGGCATAGGTGGCATCGAGGCAGATCACCAGGTCGGCTTTGCAGGCATTGGCCAGCACGGCGGCGCCAAAGCCGGTGAACTCCTCCTGGGCTGTCGCTGCCAGGACGATATTGACTGCCTGCGGGCTATTGGCAGACGCCATGCTGGAAAAAGCCTCGGCCAGCAAAACGAGCTGATGACAGCCCAGGCGGTTGTCGAGAAAGGGCGCCGTAATGTCCTCCGGCGTTGCCTTGAACGACGGCGTGAAACAGATGCGGTCGCCGCGGGAGATCGGGGGGTGGCATATCACCTGGAAGTTGCCGGGACGATCGGGCATTGCCCACACCCGCGCCGGGACGGTCCCAGACGCCGTCTTGACGGTGACGGCTGCCCCGTCGGCGCTATCGGCGCTGATGCCGCCGAGAGTGACGGCGACAATCCTGCCGGCATTGACACTTTGGACGATGAATCCCGGCGAGTCCATGTGGGCGCAGATCATCACGGTAAGCCAGTCGTCATGCCATTTTGGCGATGTAGCGCTGATGGCGTAGCGGCCGTGGTGTTGGCAGGTCCAGCCGGCTTGTGACCATTGGCCAAGCAGCAGCTTGGCGACGTCGTCTTCATCGCCGGGCGTGCTGTGGCAGGCGACCAGATTTTTCAGCATATGGCAACAAAATGGCATGGCGAATGGCTCCGTGTCAGTGCAGGGCACAGACGGTGTTGTGGTCTTTGCCGGCGGCGTCTTGCCAGCTGAGGCGGTAGTTGCCGCGGAAGCCGCGGAAGGCCACGTGGCCGTCCTTGTCGGCCTTGACAACCAGGTTACTGCGCCATTCGTGGTTGATCAGATCGTCCAGCACGAAGTACGCCAGCTTGGGCTCCATGTCCCGTGAGAAGATGCCGGACACGGACGGTTCGCCGGGTGCGCCGCAGTCATCGACGGTGTTCCACCAGGTGACGCCCATCATGGCCTTGATGCTGAACCACAGGCGGTAGAGATTGCGGGTGATGACGGCCTGGATGGCCTGGCCCTGCGCGTCGTTGTTGGGCGCGGTGATGGTGATTTCGCTCAGATGGAGGGGCCGGCCGGGTTCGCTGATGGTCTTCATGGTGTCCCACACGGCCTGCGGTGCCTGGATCGGCTTGCCGGCGGCGATGTCCAGGCACTGCTGGGGGTTGAAGAGGTGCATCTGGGCACCAACGATGTCAATCTTGCAGCCGCGGGCCAGCAGGTCTTGCACCTGGTCGCGGTAGTGCTGATTGAGGAAATAGTCGTTGATGTTCAGTTTGACGCCTTTGGGGAAGACGCCGTCGGCGACCTTGAAGGAACGGTAGGTGTAGTCACCGGGCATGAGGCCGTAGGTACTTTTGCAGAGACCACTGTTGGGCTGCATCAGGCCCTTGCTGAAATCCGTGGCGCTTTCATTGACCACGTCCCAGCTGTGGAGGCGGCCTTTGTAGCGCAGAGCGATGTCCATGATGCGCTTGGCAAAAGCGCTGTTGATTTCGCTGGTGAATTCCGGCAGCAGCACTTCGAGTTGTTCGGCGCTGAAGTCCTTGAAGATTTCCGTCGTGGGATTGCGGTCGCTGTTGCCGTCATTGGCGAGAGCGCCGTGATAGCGCGCCGGGAGCTTCTTGAGCAGCCAGGCGGGGAATTGCCACTTGTAATTACCCCAGCTGAGGGTGTGGCCGTGCAGGCGGATGCCCTTGCCCTCGCAGAATGCCACGATGGGGTCTGTGGCTGGCCGGCGCCAATGCGGCTCGTTCTTCGGGTCGCTGATGCTGTTCCAGTACTCCGCGCTGTCGCGGTATTCGGCCGCAAAACGCGGATGGCCCTCTTCCAGCTCAAATTTTTTCCAGTAAAAAGGTATGGTGGCCGAATTGAAGAGCTCGCCGAAGAGGTCCTGGTGGCGGCGGTTGCGTTCGTCACTACCGAGCTGATTGAAGTTGAAGATATGGGCGCCGAAGATGAAGTCGTGGCTGAGCTGCTCGACCTTGACGTCGCAGCCGGGGCAGAGGCCCTGCGGGGCGAAATCGGCATTGGCTTTGCGGTGGGCGTCGATATCACGGTCAATCTGGCGCTGCACGTCGTCATTCCAGAGCTGCCAGTAGGCGTCGCTCATGACCTGGTTGAGATTGTCGAGGCTGGTGGTGGGGCGGGGGTAATTCATGGTTGCTCGCAGAATGGGGTGGTGGACTACATACACTCAATAAAAGCGCGATGATCGCGGCACGGAATGAAGGTACTATAGTGCCGCTGGCCTGAGGCGAAAAAGCCACTGCTGGTAATTTGGACTGCCTAGACAAAAAAAAGAACGCCGCCATCGGAAATGGCGGCGTTCTTTTCAGTCACAAGACGTGATGATAAATCATCACTCCTTGGGCAGTTCGACTTTGATCTTCTCAGCGTCTTTTTTGAGGTCTTCGCCGGCCTTCTGCGCGTCAGCAGCGATGGATTCCAAGGTGGGTTCTTTTTTCTTGCAGCCAACAACGGGGAGAACCAGGGCGGCGATGAGAGCGAGGAACATCAGTTTTTTCATGTGTCCATTCCTTAATTCTAAGACTGTATTTCTGGGACCAACAGGGAGGGAATTCTCTCCCAAACGTGCAGTTAATGTAGAATAGGAATAAGTGGGTTCAAGCGGTTTGAGCGAAAATAAATGCAAGTGGGTGAAACTGTTATGCATCAGTGGGAAGAAACAACGCTCAGGAGGCGGCAAGGTATTGTGAATGATGTTGTGTTAATGGCTCCGGTTTCAGGCGTCATGGCATTGGTTTCAGCAGCAGAATGGTGGTGAGGTCGGCGATAGCGCGTTGCTCTTCGCCTGCGGCGGCCAGTATGCGCAGATCGTATGCTGAGACGGCGTCGATATTCATGGTGAGGGCCTTGCCGGCCGGCGTGTCTGGGCAGGGCGCCAGCTCGGTCCAGTGGGCGTTGCGGAATTCGCCGATGGCGCCTGAGAGACCTGCCGCGTCGTTTTGGCGGTTCAGGGTGGCGTTGCCGGTGGCAAAGGGCAGGCAGAGGATGCGTTGCGACCCGGTGAGGTCGATATTGTCCAGAGCGACGAAGGCCACGTCGCCTTCGCCGTGGCAGATTTGCCGGTCGGCGACGCTGATGTTGCCTTGTGCGGCCGCGGCGATGACCGCGCCATCACGGTTCAGCATCACAAATGCCGTGCGGTCGCCAGCGACGGCGACCGCGATTTCGGGCGTGCCGTCTTGCGCGGGCACAACGATTGTGCGACGTTCGGGGGACATATTGACCACGGTGAGCGCCTGGCCATTGCGCAAGGGCACGTACGACGCCAGGACGGTGCCGTCGTCAATATTGAGGACGAGGCGTTTGACTGTGCTCTGCGAGTCGAGGAAATCGCGGTAGGCGTCGCGGATGGCGTCTGGCGCTTTCATATTGTTCAGTTCGAAGGCGCCGGGAAGCCAGGCGACCTTGCGGTCCTGGCTGAAGACGAGTTTCGTGGCAGCCGGGCCGTCGTCGGTGAGTGGGACGGGCATCGTCGAGCTGAGGATGCCCAGTTGCTCAAGGCGCTCCAGCCGGTTGGCCTGGCGGTCGTAACCGTAGCGGACATCACCGCTGAAGAGGAGTTGCCCGCCATTGCGGACGAAGTCGCGCACTTGTGCGAAACTCTCGTCCTTGGCGGCATAGGCCATCGGCCAGATCAGCGCCGTGGCTTCTTTGGGGAGTCGCGCCAGGTCCCACTCGTGGATGACGGAGAAGGGCACGTTGAGCGTCAGGAGGGCATCGACAGCGAGGCGCAGGGCTTCGTGGATGTCGTTCTGACGATAACCGTAGCGGCAGCCGTCAGGCACGAGCAGGTAGAGTTTGGGCGCGGTATAGACTGGTTCTGCATTGCGGCAGAGCAATGCGAAGTTGCGGTAGGCCTGCAGGACGGGTTTGGCGGTGAGGTCGGCGTGGGTGATGCCCCAGGGGAAGACGCAGTCTTGGAAGTCCTTCCACGACCAGTTGGCGATGAAAGCCGCGCCCATGCCGAAGGCACAGTGTCCCACCGCGAGAAAATGCTTGACTGACGCGTCGGCGGGGTCGCCCCACTGGCCGGTAGTGCGCGCGCTATGGGCCACCCGCGAACCGAACTCGCCGAGGGAGAAGCTTTTGCCGGCGTAGCGCCGGTCCATCATTTTGAGGACGGAGCGGAGGTTTGCCAGGGCGCCGTAGTGATGGACGTTGGTGAAGTCCTGCTCCTGGGAGCCCCAGTATTTGTCTGACGAGGTGAGATTCTGCAGATAGCCCACTGTGTTGAGTGCGTCACCGTCGCCGGCCTTGACGCCGTCGCGGTTTTTGGCGACCCAGCGGCGGAAGATATGGGCGCGGAAGATTTCATTATCGCGGGCGCGAAGATCGTCCCAACCGCTGGCCTTGGCGGCGAAATCGATACCGTCTTCGCCGCCGCGTTGCCGCCATGCCTCCTGTGCCTTGGCGAAAGACCCGTATTGCTCGGCGAGCCACTGGCGGAAAAGCGGCTGAAGGACGTCGTTGTTGGTGAGGCGGGTGCTGGGCTCGTTCTGGGTGTCGTAGAAAATGCCGGGCACATCGCGATAACGGCGGGTCCAGAACGCATTCCAGTCTTGCTGGACAGCGAGTTCTTCGTCGGAGAGGTCCAGGCCCTGCCAGTCATGGAGGGTGAGGAAGACCGTGACCTGCTTGGTCTGGGCGATCTGGACGATGGCGTCGGTCTGGCGCTGGGTCCGTTCCGGGCGTTCGCGCAAGTCCAGTGGGCCGTGGCTGTGCGCGCCGGGGACTTTGCAGAAGGGTGAGAAGTGCAGAATGCGCAGAGTGTTGAGTGCGTAGTCGCGCATGCCTTGAAAGTCCTGTTGCCAGACGAGGGGATTCTCGTTGTCCGAGAACCACATCATGCCGGTGGTGTTAGTGCCGGTGAAGAAGCAGGGCCGGTCATTGAGGTAGAAGTAGTTGTCTTTCTGGCTGACGCTGAGGCCCTGCTTGATGCTTTCTTCCTGCCAGACTGCCAAACCGTTGCTGACGCGGTCGAGGGTTTGGCCATTGCGGCGGAGGACGACCTCGAAGCGATGGAAGTCCTGCGTGCTGTCGGCCGGAACGGTCCAGGTCGCACTCTGGTCGGCCGCGCCATAGGCGGGCAGGGTGTCAATGGGCGTGATGGCGCTTAACGCAGCTTCGTGGATGGCCTTGCCGTCAAGCAGCCATTGGACGCTTAGGCCGTCCTTGAGACTATCGTGAATGCGGAAGTGCGCCGTGAGCTCCACGGTTTCGCCGGGGCGGGCGCAGGGCTTGTCGCAGTCGCTGTGGACGACGTAGGCGGCAGCCAGCAGGCGTTCGCAGGTGGCGACAAAGAGCTCGTCGAGCGCGGGCTGCGTGCCATCGAAGAGATTGCGGTTGGTGGCGGTCACAAAGGCCCAGTTGGAGCCGTTCCAGGGATTGCCGTGATTGAAGACGGCCGCCGCGACTGGGCCGCGATTGCGGCCGTAGATATCCCGCGCCTGCAGCAGCGGCAGGTAGCGGCCGTGGACGCGGGGAAAGACGGGGTTGTTCGAGCCCGTCATGGCGACGGCTGCCGGGCCTGCCAGCGGACCGATGTTGTCCCAGGTCGTGGACACCAGCTCCTGCTCCGGCGACAGGCGCAGGCTGTGGACATGCTCAAGGATGAAGGACGGGTCGCAGACGCCGATCTGATAGGGTGAGAGCTTCATGGTGTCGCCGGCCTGGCCATAGCGCGTGTTGAGGCCGAAAGCGGCTGCGCTGTTCGCCAGCGTGTCGATCTGCGCGGCTAACACGGCCCTGGGTAGCGGCTGCCACTGACCGGGGCCGTAGTAGCTCAAGAGGGTGTCGAAGGGATAGCCGCCAATGGAGAAGAAGGCGCCGCCCTGACGCAGGTAGTTGCGGAACGAATCGGCGGCTTCACGCGGGAAATACGGCGCTTGGGGAAGAATAAGCAGATCGATGGTGCCTTTGGCGAGAGTCTTTTCCTCGGCTAATTCGCTGTCGCTGATGATGACGGGTTGGAAGCCGCGGCGGCGGAGGAGTTCGGCGAGGCGCTGCGGGTCGGCGTGGCCGGGTTCGCGCGGGAAGGCGTCGTCGCTGAAGATGGCGATGCGCCGGCCAGGCGGGTCGACTGGCGTGGCGATAGCTTGGCGGGGAAGTTCTACAGCTGGCCCGGCGCTGATAATCTGCCGCATATTGCGCAGGCGGACGACCTGGTCGCCGAAATTGAAGTTCATGACCACATGGGCCGTACTCAAAAAGCCCCGCTGGCCATTGCCGCGCGGCTGAAAGCTCAGCTGTGCCAGTGACACCGTGACGTCTCGCCATTGGTTCTGAATGGCTGGGATGTTCTTTTGGTCTTCCGGTACGATCCGGGTCATCCAGGCATCGCCATCCTCCTCAAAGAACCAGATGTGCATGACTGCCGCTGGCGCGGCGGATTCCACGAAAAGCTCGAAGGCCAGCGCCGTGGCATTGGGGTCGATGCGGAAAGGCTTGAGGCTGGCGCTGCCCCAGTTGTTGCCGGGCTTACTCGTATAGGCGAAACGCATGACTGGCTGCTTCTGCTCGTCATTGACGACGCTCATGGCCGGAGCGGCGCCACCATCGTTGTGTGGCGCCCACAGGGCCAAGTCGCCGGTGGGGACGGGTAGTTCGGCACAGCAGGCAAGCAGAGCCAGGCACAAGGGGAGGGCAGTCAGGCGGGTAAGCATCGGCGTGTTCTCCTGGTGGTGCCGGCGGCCACACGATGACGGTCGGATAAGTGCCGTCGTTGTCGCGTGGCCGCCATGCTGGATGTGGACCTGTACTGGATGCGTTTCGGATTGTTTTATGGGGGAAGCGTTGCCGGGTGCGGCTCTGCGTGGACTGCGCAGCTTGTTGTTCAGGCCATGACGGGCTTATGCCAGCGCTGGTCTTTGGCGCTGGCATACATGGCTTCCATGACGGCGCTGCGCAACGCGGCCTCGCTAGCGCTGACCAGCGCGGTCTTCTTACCATTGACGGCGTCGAGGAAGAGATCGAAGGCGTGCGGCTGCGCCTCGGGCAGGGCGGTCCACGGCGACTTACCATCGGCGCCTTCGACGTGCTTGCTGGTGAAAAAGAGCTGGCCGTTGCTGATGTGGGCGTGGCCCTCGGTGCCGCTGACCAGGAAGGTGACGGGGTTGGCCACGTCCACCCAGCCGGCGGCGAGGGTGGCGGTGCAGCCGTCGGGGAAGCGCAGCAGGCCTTCGCCGGATTCGTCGCAGTCGCCGTAACGCTTGGTGACGACTTCGATATTGGCGGTGACGCGGTCGGGGGCGACGCCTAACCACCAGAGGATAATGTCCAGCGAGTGGGTGCCGAGGTCGCCAAAGGCGCCGCAGCCGGCGATGGCCGGGTCGGCCATCCAGCGCCAGTCCTTGTCAAACCAGCCGCCAAGAGAGCCGCCGTGGCAATTGGAATGGCGGATGCGGGTGACTTTACCGAAAGCGCCGGCCTGGAGTTGCTGTTTGATGAATTGGTGAATGGGCAGGCCACGCATGAAATAGCCCGTCTGGAACAGCACGCCGGCCTTTTTGATAGCCGCCGCCATGGCCCAGCCATCGGCAGCCGAAAAGCCCAGGGGCTTTTCCACGAAGAGATGTTTGCCGGCTTGGGCGGCCTGAATGACCAGATCGCCGTGGCGGTTGGTCTCCGAGCAGATCACGACGGCGTCGATGCTCTTGTCCTGCCAGATGGCGTCTGGCGTGGCCACGCAGCTGCTCTTGAGCTCGGCGGCGTTCTTCTGCGCGCGGGCGTCGTCGTGATCCCACACCGATACGACTTGGATGTCCGGCCGTGCGACGAGTTTCTTGACGAAATTGGGCGTGTGGATGTGTGCGCAACCGACGAGGGCGATCTTTTTCATGGTCTCTCCTGTATTTGCTGATGACGTGACTGGCAGCACTGACAAGCAGGCTCGGTTTGGGATTGAAGCTCAGAAAGTAAGTCCAGCTGCTCTTCCGCGAACAGCGACAGATCTGGCAGAATGAGATCGGCGTCCTTAAGCACCTGCGGTGGGCATTCCGGGCGCCGCAGGGCGACGCAGAACATGCCGGCGGCTTTGGCGGCGCGCACGCCAGCCGTGGCGTCTTCGAAGACCACGCAGCGCGCCGGCTCGACACCGAGGCGTTCGGCGCCAAGCAGGAAACAGTCCGGCGCCGGCTTGCCGCGGTGGTAGTCTTCGCAGCCGACAAAATGGCCGATGGCGTCCTGCAGCCCCGACTGCTCGATGAACTCGTTTATGCGTCGGCGCGTCGATCCAGAGACGATAGTCACCACCCGCCCGGCGTCAACCAGCCGCCGCAGCAGGGCGATGGAGCCTGGGATGCGGATGTCACGCGCGGCGGTGATTTCGTTGTAGCGCTTTTCGGTGACGGCTTCCATCGCCTGACGGTCGGCATAGGCGTCGGGCCAGCGCGCCTTGACGTCCGTATAGATGTCTTGCCACGACCGGCCGTATTCCAGACGTTCGACTTCGGCAAAAGCAACCGGCACGCCCCGGGCGCGCAGCGCGTCATGAATGGCCTCAATCCACACCCGCTCCGAGTCGATGAGCGTGCCGTCCATGTCGAAGATAAAAGCGCGATTCTGGGCCATGTGAAAGGTACTTCGCTGTTCTGTTGCGGTGGCTTTGCGGCAGATAATGTAGATTGTGAGCTGCGCGTGTCGGCGCGGCCAAACATCCGACTAGTCGTGCGTGGGTTCACGTCGGCAGTCGTGGTTTTGGCAGAATTCTTACACGACGGCCAATATACCGCCCGGAGCCATCGCTGCCAACGCCTAGCAAAGCAAAGGGCCACTGGGGGGCGGTGAGCGTTACCAGTTCAGTGGCAGGGGGTGGTTTTGGGCATTACATTCCGGGGTCGTGTTTTTCGTGGCTACATCGGCGCCGGGCGTGATGTTTTTGTGCGGTGTCGGTAATGCCAGTCAGCCCTTAGCATGTCCGCGAGGAAGGCAGGACTTGATGACTCACAAAACGACGTTGATGGGAATGTGTCTGTTGGCGATGTGGTCGGGCCAAGCTGGCGCGCTGACGCTGCACGTGGCGGTGGATGGCGATGACGCGTGGAGCGGTCGGTTGGAACGGCCCAACGCTGCGCGCAGCGACGGGCCATTGGCGAGTTTGGACGGCGCGCGGCGGGCGGTGGCTGCGGCGCGGGCAGGTGGTCTGTCGCGCAGCGATGCCGTCGACGTGCTGTTTCAGGACGGGCGCTATCCATTGACTGAGCCGGTGCGGTTTATGCCGGCGGACAGCGGCACGCCCGACGCGCCGGTGACTTACGCGGCGGCGGCAGGCGCGAAGCCGCATTTCTGCGCGGGGCGCGAGCTCAGCGGCTTCGTGGTGGATGATCGCGGCGTGTGGCGTCTACGACTGCCTGAGGTCGCTTCCGGCGCGTGGTATTTTGAGCAGCTGTACGTTAATGACCGTCATGCAGTGCGGGCGCGGACGCCTAACGTGGCGTTGCAGCACGAGTATTTTTACATGGTGCGGCCGCTGAAATACGCGATGGATCCACGTAGTGGCAAGATGGACAGTTTGGCCAGTCGCTCTTTTCAAGCCGAGAAGGACGACGTGGCGGTGTTGGCCGGTCGGTCGGCGACGGAGCTGCAGGACGTGGTCGCGGTAGCCTATCACGCTTGGGAATCAAGCCGGCACCGTCTTTACGCAGTTGAGGGCGACAGCGGCAATGTGCACACAACTGGCAATGCCCGCTGGCCCTTTATGCGTTGGAATGCCCGGCAGCGCTACCATCTGGAGAATTACGCCGAGGCGCTGGATGCGCCGGGCGAGTGGTTTCTGAGTCGTGATGGACTGTTGAGCTACATTCCCCTGCTGGGACAGACGCCGGACAATACCAAGGTGGTCGCGCCGCTGGGCACGGCATTCCTGCGTTTTCGGGGCGACGCCGAAGTCGGGCAGTGGGTCGGTAATATCCATTTCCGTGGCCTGCGTTTCGGCCATAGCGGCTACACCTTGCCGCCGGAAGGGCACAGCTCCGGACAAGCTGAAACGGACATTGGCGCGGCGATTGAGGCCGATGGTGCGGAGGGTATCCGCTTTGTCGACTGCGAAGTGTCGTCCATTGGCGGCTATGCGTTCTGGTGGCGCGACCGCTGTTTCCGCAATGAGCTGTCCCGCTGTTATATTCACGATTTGGGCGCTGGCGGCGTGAAGATCGGTTTGGCGCAAGCCAATGCGGATTTCCGGCCGGGCGACGTCACCCAGTTCACGGTAGTGGACAACTGCATCATCCAGCGTGGCGGGCGCATTCACCACGGCGCCATTGGCGTGTGGATCGGCCATGCCAGTGACAACCGCGTGACCCACAATGACATCGGTGACTTCATCTACACCGGCGTGTCGGTGGGCTGGACCTGGGGCTATCGTCCGACGGTCGCACATCGCAACGTCATTGACTTCAACCACATTCACCATATTGGCCAGGGTATTCTCAGCGATCTTGGTGGCGTCTATTCGCTCGGGCATTCGCCCGGCACGACGGTGAGCAACAACCACATCCACCACATTTATTCCTACGACTACTATGGCGCCGGCAGTTCGGGGCTGTACACGGACGAGGGCAGCGCCGAGATGGTCATGGAGAACAACCTGGTGCACCACACGCGCAAGAGCGGCTTCCATCAGCATTACGGTCGGGACAACATCCTGCGCAACAACATCTTCGCATTCGGTCTCGATGGCCAGATTCAGCGGTCGCGCAAGGAAGACCACCGCAGCTTCCTCTTCAGCAACAACATTGTCTACTGGGACAATGACAGCCCGCTGTTCACTCGGCCGACGCTGGACGATATGGTGGAATTCCGCAGCAACCTCTACTGGAACACCGCTGGCGACGTGACCTTCAATGGCAAGAGCTTTGCGGAATGGCAAGCGCTGGGACGCGGGGAGGGCGATGTCATCGCCGACCCGCTCTTTGTCGATCCCGCTGCTGGCGATTATCGCTTGCGACCGGGTTCGCCAGCGGCGAAGATCGGCTTCAAGCCCTTTGACTACACGCGTGCGGGAGTCTATGGCGATGATGCCTGGAAAGCCATCGCGGCGTCTCTAGAGGTGGCTCCCTTCGAGTTCACGGCGCGGCCGCCGGAACGCCTTAGTCCCGCTGTTCACGACTTCGAGGATGTGGCGCCGGGGGCCGAGCCCGACGGGCAGGTTTTCACGGAGAATCGCGGTGACTCGATCGTAGTAACCACTGAGCGCGCGAAATACGGGCGGCATTGCCTGAAGATACAGGACGTGCCGGGATTGAAGCACCGCTTCAATCCCCACTGGTGTTTGCTGGACCGCTGGCAGAGCGGCACGTTGCTGCTGTCTTTTGACATCAATCTGGAGGCGACGATGGTGCTCTATGTGGAGCTGCGTGACAACGAGCAGCCCTATCGCACGGGACCGAGTCTGCAGTTCCGCGAGGGCGTGCTGTCCGTGCGCGAAGCCGGCGCAGCGGAAGGCGAATATCGCGAACTGACGACACTGCCGATTGATAGCTGGTTCCGCATACAACTGGAAACGCCCCTGGGTAATGCGGCTGCGCAGGGCAGCACGCTGGTGATGATCGGGCCGGATGGCCAGGAGCAGCGTTGGCATGTTCGGCATGTCGATGACGATTGGCAGGCTGTGACCTGGCTAGGCTTCGTCGCTGACGGCGATGTCAAGGCGGCGTGCTGGCTGGACAATGTGCGCGCCAGTAAACGCGAATGAGGCCGGCGCGCCGCGCCATGTGCGGCGGCGCTCTGGCAGGGTAATTGAGAGCAGGATACTAACGAGGACGAGCTTATGATCGTAGTAACAGGCGGCGCAGGGCTGATTGGCAGTGCACTGGTGTGGACATTGAATCAGCAGGGCCGGGATGACATCGTCATTGTTGACCATCTCGGCGAGAGCGAGAAATGGCAGAATCTGCGCGCGTTGCGCTTTCAGGACTACCTGGAGAAGGATGAGTTCAGACAGCTGTTGCTCAGCGGGCGCTGGCAGCGGCCCGTCGAGGCGATTGTGCATCTCGGCGCCTGCTCAGATACCACGGAAGTCAACGCCAGCTATCTGGCCGACAATAACTTCGCGTATGGGAAGCTCCTGGCTGAATATGCGGTGGCCAAGGGCAGCCGCATGGTCTACGCGTCCAGTGCGGCGACCTACGGCGATGGCGAAAGCGGGTTTAAGGATGACGAAGCCGGCATGTTTGCGCTGCGCCCACTGAACAAATACGGCTATTCGAAGCTGTTGTTCGATCAGTGGCTGTATCAACGGGGCTGGCTGGGCAAGTTCACGGGCAATGGCGCGTCCTTTGTTGGGCTGAAGTACTCTAACGTATTCGGGCCCAACGAGTACCATAAGGCTCACATGCGCAGCATGATCCTGCGCGCCTATGAGCAGATCAGCGCGACGGGGCGCGTCGGGCTCTTCAAGTCCTACCGGCCGGATTATGCCGATGGCGAACAGGTGCGGGATTTTCTCTACGTCAAAGACGCCGCGTTGATGACGCTGTTCTTTTTGCAGGACGGCCGCGACACCTGCGGCATCTTCAATATCGGCTTTGGGGCGACCCGGTCGTGGAACGACTTGGCCCGGGCGGTCTTTGCGGCCATGGCGCTGCCAGAGGACATCCACTACATCGACATGCCCGAGGCCCTGCGCGCGCGCTACCAGTACTACACTTGTCTGGAGATCGACAAGATCCGCCAGGCCGGCTACAAGCGGCCCATGCTGAGCCTGGAAGACGCCGTGGCCGACTACGTGGCGTACCTGCGCGACGGCCGGCACCTCGGGGACTGACTCTTTTCTATCCGCAGATGGCGCCGATTAACGCCGCCGGTAGAAAGACGATGCAGATTATATCTCACGCGAAGGCGCGAAGGCGCGATGAAAGGGCGGACCCATGTGTCCGCCCCATAGATGGCGCCGATTAACGCCGCCGGTAGAAAGACGATGAGATTATATCTCACGCGAAGGCGCGAAGGCGCGATGTAGGGGCGGACCCATGTGTCCGCCCCTTGAATTATCTCACGCGAGGCGCGACGAAGGCCATTTTCTCGGCGGATAGTATTGACTTATTTGCGGAGGGCGCCGGGGTGGCAGCCGTAGGCGGCTTTGAAGAGACGGTAGAAGAAGCTGAGGTCATTGAAGCCGCAGGCGTAGCAGATTTCGGAAATGGTCAGCGACTGGTCGTGGATGATCAGCTGGCGGGCGACGCCGAGGCGTTGATTGCGCATGGCCTCGCCGAGCGAGCAGTGGTAATGCCGATTGAAGACCCGGCTGAGATATTGCCGGCTGACACCGAGGCGGTTGGCGAGGGCGTCGCCGCTGATGTCGTCGCGAAAATGTTCGCGGATGAATTGCGCGGCCTGGTCGGCGATGGCCTTGCCGTGGCCACGGTGGCTTTTCTGGTCGCTCTGTCTGGCGATGAGACAGAGCAGTTCCAGCAACTGCAAGCGCAGAACGGCTTGGTAGTTGGTCTTGGCCTGGTTGAATTCCTTGAGCATGGCACGGATAAGCGCGGCGGTACTGCTGTCGGCTTTCTGGATGTAGAGCCGTTCGCGCAGTTCGCGTTGGGCAGCGGGTTTGGCGTCGGGCTGGAGAATTTGCAGGAAATCCGCCGGTTTATCGAGCAGGTCGGTACCGAAGGCGATAAGCTCGGGCAGGAAGATGATATTGCAGATTTCGATGCAGTCGCTGGGGGCGATGCTGAAGCTGGTGACGTCGTCGGGATGGATGACAAAGAGCGTGTCGGGCTGGAGGTCGTAGGCGACACCGTCGATGACTTCGGCGCCATGGCCGGCGATGACGTAGATGATCTTCCAGAAATTCCGGCAGTACTGATGGGGGTAGCTCTCGCTGTTGTGCCGGATAGTGAAGATGCTGAAGGGAAAGTCGTCTTTCCAGAATTGACTGGCAGTCAGGCGGACAATGGGCAGGTCGATGGGCGATGACATGGGCGGGACTCCGCGATGAACTCGAGGTTAACCGAAAAGCATAGTTAGGTTTTCGAGGGGGAGGAAAGAGGCATTGCCCCTTTTCGCCCCCTCGCGCTCTCCTACCTATCCCTTTTCGGCTCCGAGCATGGCCTGAACTTTTCACCACCGTTTATGCGGCGAATATGTCTATATTTAAAGCCAAAAGATAGCTTGGTGAAAGCGATTACGACAGACATAAATCGCCTGGGGCTTTTCGGATGGCCTCGAACTTGGACAACAGGACGGCGTAACCCGCGCGGGAGCGTGGCCGGTTACGCCGTCCTGGCAGGGCGCGGTGCCCCTGGGCTGGTTCGTGTCGTTATTTACTGGCGGCGGGCGCGGCGGAAGCGGCGGGAGCGGCAGCGGCCTTTGCTTCGGCGGCAACCTTTGCCTCGGCCTCAACTTTGGCTTGTTCGATGACCTCTACTTTTGCTTTTGCTTCGGCCTCGATTTGGGCGGCCTTTTCGCGTTCAGCGGCCTGTTGTTTACGGACATTGCGGTAGTGGCAGCCGCCGGCGCAGAGGAGGATGATGAGGATGGCGATCAGGGTATTGCGCAGCCAGAAGCTGCGGGGCGTGCCTACGGCGTCTTTGGGGAAGATACCGAAGTTACTGAACTGATTGCGCAGTTTGGAGTCCAGGCGCATGCGCAGGTTGATGGCCCAGCCGCAGCCTTCGAGGATGGAGCTGAGGTCCTGGCGGTTCAGTTTGATGACGGCGATGAGGATCACCGGCAGCATCAGCGCCAGAATGGCGCAGAGCACGCCAATCCAGATTTGCAGGCCGGTCATGCCGGACACTGTTTTGGTGATGAAGGCCAGTGCCGACCCCAAGGCAGCGAAGGCAACGCTGGCGCCAATGAGCATCGTACCGCCGGGCATCTTGCTGTCACTTTTGGGCGTCGTCGCCGCCGGTGCGGGGGCGGGCGCGGCGCCAGGGGTGAGCGCCTTGTTGAGGCTGCCTTGGAGATTTTTTTCCGCAGCGCCTGACAAGCCTTCGATCTTGCCTTCGATTAGTCCCCACAGACGACTGAAGGGCGCGTACATTGCTTCGCGGATACAGACGGGATTTTCGACCACCTGGAGGACCTTGGCGTCGTAGTCTTTTTTGTTGATATCGTAGAAGACGCCGCGTTTACCGGCGACGAGATTGCCCTTGCTGCCGGAGGTGACAGGGACGACCACGATCATCTTGTCGGTCGGGCTCTTTTCGACTTCAACGTAGAGAGTAAACATCTGGCTGCTCTTGGCCAGCAGCTGGTGGTTAGCGATGGTGTCGATCTTCAAGGCGACATTGAACCAGCGACCATCAATGACCAGCGACCCGCACTCAAAGAGCGCGTGGCTGTTTTCAGCGTAGAGATCGCGGAAGCAGACGAAGTTGTTGACGAAACGGATGAGGTAGCTGCGATAGAGCAGGAGTTTCTCGACTTCCTTGGCGGCGCGGACGGTTTCGGCCACGGCCTTGTCCATCACCAGGAGTTTACGGACTTCCGCGATGAGGGCGTCGTTCGCGAGGTAGGCGCGGAGCTTGTCCGCAGGAATTTTCTCGACGATGCCGCCTTTTTTTGCGGCGAGGTAGGCCATATAAGGCGCGAAGAGGTCTTTGATTTTCTGCCAGTCGGCGGGAGTGAGGGTCGTGGTCTGATCGCCGAGAAGCGGCTTGATGATCTTGTTGACGACGTCTTGCCACCAGCCTTGGTAGAGCGGGTTGATCTTGGTTATATCGAGGGGCAGCAGCGATTCGGCGTTGGGTGGCGCGAAGGGCAGTGCCTGGAGGTAGGCGTTGACCTCGTCTTGATTGGCCGGGTCGAAGGCGGCAACCTTGGCGTCGGGGGCCATGGCCTTGGTTTGCAGGCGGCCGTCAAAAGCCAGCAGGCGGCTGAGTTCGAAGACCTTGTCGATCTTGGCGCTGTGAGTCTGCAGCAGGGCGCTGAGGGCGGGCGTGTCGGCGCCGCAGGTCATGATGGCCGTGGTATCGCAGCCGGCGGGAATCTCGCCTTGGGCGAGCCATTCGAGGAAGGGCGGGATGGCCGCCAGGAAGTCGTTGAGTTCTTTCTCGCTGGCGCCCATGGAGCCGTCGATGTCTTTGGTGCCGCCGGTGGCGGCGACGATATCGGCGAGGATTTCCTTGACCGCGGCGTTGTCGCCGGCGGATTTGGCGGTGAGGACGCCGTCGCCATTGAGGGCGCGAGCCTGCACAGTACTGAGGAAGGAGCGAATTTGCGCCAGGGAGATGGTGCTGGCGTCGCTGCTGGCCAGTTCTTTGTGAATGTACTTGGCTGATGCGGTGAGGGCCTTGCCGCTGTCATCACCGGCGTTGATGTCGGCCAAAGCGAGCTTGCCGTCGAAGTCGCTGGTGATTTTGCTCTTGTCGGGGAGTTGTTTGAGCAGCCAGGTAATGGCGGCCTTGATGTCTTCGCAGGTGACGCGGCCCTTGGCGCCCTGGTCCAGGGCGGTGATGAGTTGCGGGTCGCAGTGGAAGACATGGGACGGGGCGCTGGTGGCGCCCCAGAGGGCCTCGTCAAGTTGGAGGACTTCGGACAGGTCTTGGCCATTTTCAATGACCATCTGGTACGATTTGCCGTAGCGTGCGAACTTCATGGTTGGACTCTCCCCTCTGCAAATGTTTTTGTGTTTTTATAATACACCGTGTTTTTGCCCGGTTAATCAATCCAGTTTGACGGTCGTGTTGTATTGGGGCACGACGCTGTTCCAGCCGAAATCGTCTTTGAGCAGCTTGGCGAAGGTTTTGGACGCGTTGACTTCGCCGTGAGTCACGAAGACTTTGCGGGGTTTATTGCTGAGGGTTTTCAGCCAGCGGCAGAGTTCCTGCTGGTCGGCATGGGCGGAGAAGCCGGTGATCTTGGTGATACGGGCTTTGACGTCGTATTCTTCGCCGAGGATGCGGACCTTCGGGGCGCCATCAAGGATGATGCGGCCGAGGGTGCCTTCGGCTTGATAGCCCACAAAGAGCACGGTGCTTTCGGGCCGGGAGATATTATGGCCGAGGTGGTGTTTGATACGGCCGCCGGTGCACATGCCCGAGCCGGCGATGACGATGGCCGAGCCGCGGATGTGGTTGATGGATTTGGACTCGGCTACCGAGCGGACCATGGTGACGCCGGGCATACGGAAGGAACGCATCAGCTTGGTGGTGTCGGTATCAAAGAGGTACGGGTGACGCTTGAAGACTTCGGTGACTTTGATCGCCATGGGGCTGTCCACGAAGATGCGCAGGTGCGGGATGCGGTTGGCTTTGAGTAGCTGGGCCAGATAGTAGATCAGTTCTTGGGTGCGTTCGACGGCGAAGCTGGGAATGATGATGTTACCGCCGCGTTGGTCGGTGTCATTGATGACCTCGGCGAGTTCTTCGGGGATGTCCGCCTGTTCGCCGTGGCGACGGTCGCCGTAGGTTGATTCGCAGACGACGTAGTCGGCGGGTCCGAGGGCCTCCGGGTCGCGCAGGATTGGCATATCCCAGCGGCCGACGTCGCCGGAAAAGATGACGCTGCGGCTTTCCTGGCCCTGGGTGACGGTGAAGCGCACGCAAGCGGCGCCGAGGATGTGGCCGACTTCGAGGAATTCGGCCTGGATGCCCTCGTCGAGATCAATGGGCTTGTTGAAATCCCATGGCACGAGTTTGGGGAAGACGGCTTCGGCGTCTTCGACGGTGTAGAGCGGCACATCGGGAAAGGGGCCTTGGCGGCCTTCGCGCAGATGGCGTTTGCGTTTGAATTCGGCGTCTTCCTCGTTGATCTTGGCGCAGTCAAGCATGATGATCTTAGCGATATCGACGCTGGCGCGGGTGGCGTAGATGCTGCCGGTGAAGCCGGCTTTGACCAGTCGCGGGAGCAGTCCACAGTGGTCAAGATGGGCGTGGGTGAGGACGACCGCATCGACCTTTGCCGGCGGGAAGGGGAAGTCCTGCCAGTTCCGCTCTTTCAGTGATCGTTCCTGGTAGAGACCGCAGTCGATCATGATGTTTTTATTGTTTGCCCGCAGCAGATAACGCGAGCCGGTGACATTTTGCGTGGCGCCATAAAAACTGATGGCAAATTCCATGATGAAGAACTCCTTCAACGGTTATGGTTGGCAGACTTCACGGTTGGGGAGCGCCGAGCAGGCCCTCGTGGAACCACACGGGCTCGTAACCGTGGTCGGTGAGAAAACGCAGGGCGCAGTCCAGGCGTTCAGCGTGATCAGGAACGAAATGATGGTAGAAGGGCCAAAAGTACTGTTCGTGGGTCAACAGGTCAATGACCTCCGAGCGGGATCCGGCGGCGATGGCGGCCGACAGGCAAGGAAGAATGTCGGCCAGTGGTGTGCTGTTGAGGACCAGGTCGATTTGGCTGAGCATGATGCCGCTGGCGAATTCCATGAGGCGGCCGCGGCTTTCGACCTGGGCACAGCGCCAGTCGTCTAAGCCGTAGCTGACTGCGTAGTGCTGCTCCTGGCGGCGGAAGTAGCCGCTGAGGGCAGTCGTGCCGCGTTTGGCTATAGCGGGCAGGACTGACGGGAGCAGCTCGCCCCAATGCACGATGGTTGGCGGGCACCAGCTGGCCGGGCCGGCGAAGCGCACAATTTCGTCGTGGATGAGATCGATGTCGGCCAGGACTTTTTCCGCGCGGGCGTATTGGTAGGGGCGATCGGGGAATTCCGCGTAGGCGTGCCACGTCATGCGCAGCCAGGGGCTGGCGGCTGCGAATTGCGCGCGCCAGCGATCGGGCAGCATCTTCAGGGTGAAGTCTTTTTCCGGGCTTTCGTAGAAGAGATTGAGGCTGAAGCGGGTGCCGTAGTTGTCATGCAGGCGTTTGAGGATGGCCAGATAGTGGTTGCTGAAGATGTCCGCAGGCTGTTGCCGGCAGAGCTCGCGCAGGAAAAAACAGTTGTCGTCAATGGCGAAGCGGTAGCGCTTTTGCGTTGACTGGTCCCAGATGACGCTGATGCGCTGTTCGCTCTGGCCTTGGTGGCCGCTGGCGGTGGCGACAATGTCGTTGCAGCGCTGGCGTAGTGGTATCTGCGCCGTAAAGCCATCGCCTTGGCGTTGCGCGGCGACGCCGTTTACTGTCACGTTGCATGCTAAGGGCGCCGTGCCCCGGACGGTGATAAGCAACGCGTCGCCAGCGGCAACGCCGTCGCGATGGTTAAGCAACGCGCCATGTACCGGCTCATGTATGTTCAGCATAGACACCTGGGTGATTGAGGTGAACAATAATGTTGTTAGCTGGCCAAATATACACCGGAAACTAGGAATAAAACGCAGGTGGGGAAAAATCTGCCTGGGTCTGGTCGTCTGTCTTCTGTCGCGGACCGATCGGACCGATCGGACCGATCGGACCGATCAATCGTCGGATCAGTCGGATCAGTCGGATCAGTCGGATCCGTCTGATCCGTCCGATCATCATTGGTCACGGCACTTCGCCGGCGATGGCGAAGCGTCGGATAGCTTCGGCGAGGCCGTCGTGTTCGTTATCGGCGACTTGAGTGAGGGCGGCATTGCGGGCGTTGTCGGTGGCGTTGCCCATAGCGACGCCGAGGCCGACACCGGCGAGGAGCTCAGCGTCGTTGTCGCCATCGCCTATGGCCATAGCGTCGGCCAGCGAGCAGCCGAGGTAATCGCAGGCGATTTTGGCGGCGATGATTTTGGACGCCTGGGGGTTGGAGACATTGAGGATGCCGCGTTCTGAGAAGGCGGCGATGATGTCGATGCCGGCGCGTTTGGCTTCTTGGGCGAGGTGATCGCGAAAGACGACGAGTTCATCGGCGCGGGTGTCGGCGAGGAAAATAAGTTTATCGACGACGAGTTCGGGACAGCGCAGTTCTGCCTCTGGCCTGGTATTTACCCACTCGTTATTGCGTTCGATGAGCCACGCGGCCTGCGGTTGGGTATGGCAGAGCACGTGGTCGGCCGAGAAGAGCACGGGTTCGAAGCCGGCCTGCAAGCCCTGGTCCATGAGCCAGTTAACGAGATCGGGGCTGAGGCGCTGATGGGACAGATGGCGCCGCCCCGCCGGCAGGATGACTTCGGCGCCATTGTTGACGACTTGCGGCGCGCTCAGGCCGAGGTCGTCAATCCAGCCGGCGATGGCGCTGTACATGCGGCCGCTGGCAAAGAGGAAGGGAATACCTGCAGACAGGGCACCGCGTACCGCGTCAATGACGGGCTGCTGCAGCTGTTTTTGATTGTTGAGGAAGGTGCCATCAATATCGGAGATGATCACGCGGCAATGACCGCTGTAGGCAAGGGCGCGGCCCTTGGAGGAAGAAAGTGACATGAAGGGGCCTTTTCTGTGCTTGAGCTGGTAGCCGCCAGCGTTTGGCGGTTTATCTTGATGAGGTTGTGGTAGAACTGGGTAAGAGGGGAGTGTTTCCGGAAACAGCGTGCGGGACAATGTAATGCGGATCGAAGACATCGACAAGAATTTTGCGAGTGAGTCCATTGACGGCGTCGATCTGTTTTTTCTGGATGCGTTTACGGCGCCGATGGAACTCGGTGGTTTTCCGTTTTGGGCTCATGACCGGGTGTATTGCCGGTTGCCGGTGTCGTCGCTGCCGGAGCAGAGTGCCGGTGTGCGTGGGCTGGCCTGGCATTGTTCAGGCGGGCAGGTGCGTTTTCGCACGGACTCGTCGGCGTTGGCGGTGCGGGTTGAGCTCAGCTCGGTGGCGCACATGAATCACATGCCATCCAGCGGCCATTCGGGGGTGGACATGTACATCGGCGCTGGCGCGGCTAAGCATTATGCGAAGACGGCGATGCCGGTGGCTGGCCAGAGCCGCTACTGCGCATTGCTGGCGAAGGGCGTTGCGGGTGGCGAGCGGGACGTGACCCTGAATTTTCCGCTCTATAACGGCGTCAAGCGCCTGGAGGTCGGTTTCAGTCCGCAGTCGCGGGTCAGTGCGCCGACGCCGTTCAAGGTCGGCAAACCGGTGTTGTTTTATGGGTCGTCGATCACCCAGGGCGGTTGTGCTAGTCGTCCCGGCAACTGCTATTGCCACCACTTGGGTCGGCGCCTTGACGCGCCGATCATCAACTTCGGTTTCAGCGGCAATGCCCGCGGTGAGCTGCCGATGGCAGCGATCATTGCCAGCCTGGATTTGAGCGCGCTGGTTCTTGACTACGACCACAACGCGCCGAATGTAGACCATCTGGTCGCGACGCACCAGTCCTTTTTCCGCACTATTCGCGAACGCCGGCCGGATTTGCCGGTGGTGCTGGTCACTCGGCCGGATGTCGATTTGGCGCCGCAGGAGTCCGAACGCCGGCGGGCCGTTGTGCGGCAGACCTATGATGAAGCTTGCGCGGCGGGTGATAGCCGCGTGTATTTTGTGGACGGCTTTACGCTTTTTGGCCGCAGCGACCGTGACGCCTGTACGGTTGACGGCTGCCACCCCAACGACCTCGGCTTTGTGCGCATGGCCGACGGTATTGAACCGGCACTGCGCGCGGCTCTGGGCGCGTCCTGAAAAGTCCATCCGCACCGTATTGAACAGCAATCACCGCCATCGTTGAATATGAGCGGCTGGCCATCGGGCCGAAGAAGACAGCAACAGAAAGGTACGACTATGCACCATCTGCGTTTCCGCCAAGTTCACCTGGACTTTCACACCTCGCCGGTCATTCCCTGTATTGGCCTGGGTTTTGACAAGGATGAATGGCAGGCGACGCTGCGTGCCGGCCATGTCGATTCTATCACGCTCTTCGCCAAATGCCACCACGGCTGGCACTACCACCTCACGCAGGTCGGCAAGCTGCACCCGAACCTCAGCTTCGATCTGCTGCGGGCGCAATTCGACGCCTGCAAGGAAATCAACATCAACGCACCGATTTACCTCTCGGCTGGGCTGGACGATGCGATCCTCGAAGATCACCCCGAATGGCAGTGCCAGTATGTGGACGGCACGACGCTGTCGGCTTCCGTGGCCAGCCCTCTGCGGCCGGGCTTCCATCGGGTGTGTTTCAACTCGCCCTACACGGACTACCTGGTGGAGCAGATCAAGGAGACGCTCAGTCTTTTCCCGAACTGCGACGGCATCTTCCTTGATATCATCTCGCAACCGGATTGCTGCTGCGTGAATTGCATGCGGATCATGCATGAAAACGGCCTCAATCCCCTGGTGGCGGCTGATCGGCAGAAGTGCTCGCGCATGGCTCTGGAGCACTATTATCAGCTGACGACGCAGGCTGTTACGGCGGACAATCCCGACATGCCGGTGTTTCACAATTCCGGGCACATCACGCCTGGGCGCCGCGAGCAGCTCAAGAAGTACTTCTCGCACCTGGAGCTGGAGTCGCTGCCGACGGGCGGCTGGGGCTACGATCACTTCCCGCTGTCCGCCAAGTACGTGCAGACCCTCGATTTCGATTTTCTGGGCATGACGGGCAAATTCCACACCACCTGGGGCGAGTTTGGCGGCTTCAAGCATCCCAACGCCCTGCGCTACGAATGCGCCGCGATGATGGCCTTCGGGGCGAAGTGCAGCGTCGGCGACCAGCTGCATCCGTCAGGAAAGCTTGACGAGAGCACCTACGATCTTATTGGCGCCGCTTACGCCGAAGTAGAGGCGAAAGAGCCGTGGTGCGACAATGTGAGCAATGTGGCGGAAATCGGCCTACTCACGGCGGCGGCCGTCAACGGCTCCAGCGCGCGGGACATCCCCGGCGACATTGGCGCCGGCCGGATACTCCTTGAAGGTCACTTCCTTTTTGACGTGATTGACGGCGATGCCGATTTCAAGAAATACCGCGTACTGATTTTGCCTGACGAAGTTGCCATCACCCCGGCTTTGAAGAAGCGGCTGGATACCTATTTGGCCAAGGGCGGCAAGCTCCTGCTGTCCGGCGCCAGCGGTGTCGACGCCGATGGCGCGTTTATGTTCGATATCGGCGCCAAGACGGACGGTATCAGTCCCTACCGGCCGGATTATGTGTTGCTGAACGACTTGGTTCGTCCGGCGAGCGTGCGTTCGCCGATGGTGATGTATCTGCCGAGCCGCCGTTTGAAAGTCACCGAAGGCACGAGCTTGGGCGATATCTACGATCCCTATTTCAACCGCACGGACCACGGACATTTCTGTAGCCACCAGCACACGCCGAATCAGCCGCAGGAGTCGGGCTATGCGGCTGGTGTCAAGCACGGCAACATCCTGTATTTGGCGCATCCGGTGTTCAGTATCTACCGCGGCTGGGGCAACGTCCCGCTGGCGGAGTACGCGCGCAATGCCATTCGGCTGCTGTTGGGCGAGACCCAGCTGGAGACCAATTTGCCGTCGACAGCGCGGGTGAGCTTGATGGAGCAGCCAGCAGAGAAACGCGCTGTGCTGCATTTGCTCTACGCTAACACCATCAATCGTGGCGGTCCCCTCAATGTCAATGGCGTGACCAGCCGTGGTGCCATTGAGGTGATTGAGGAACTGCTGCCGTTGCATGATGTGAAAGTCACCATCAAGCCCCGCAAGTCGGTGAAGAAGCTGACCTTGGAGCCGCAGGGCACGGGCGTGCTTTTCAGCGTCGCCGAAGATGGCCGCATCAGTTTCAAACTGGATCAGTTCACCTGCCACCAGATGGTGGTCATGCACTATTAATCCCGCCGTGGCGCGTATGCGGCAAACAGAAGGACCGGCAATGATTCGTGTAGCACAATGTTGGGATGACGGCGTCCTCAATGACGCCCGACTGGCTGATATCTTCCGCAAATACCAGGCCAAGGCAACCTTCAATATCAACCCCGGTCTGCGGGAACCAAATACGCGGACCAACAAGTGGAAATATCAGGACTTCGAGGTACAGGGGCTGTCGCTGGCGGAAATGCCGTCGGTCTACAAGGGTTTCAAGGTCGCGTCGCATACCATGCGTCATCCGAATGCCGACAAAATCCCCGTGGCCGATTTCGTCCGCGAAGCGGTGGACGCCCGCAAATACATCGAAGATCATTTCCAGCAGGAAGCGCCCGGCTTCGCCTGGCCCTGTGGCGTGACGACGGACGACACGGTCAAGGCCCTGAGCGATTGCGGCTTTGCCTATGGCCGCACCACCAAAAACGTCGAGTCAGTACTGCCCGTGGCGGAACCGCTGCGACTGCACTCCAACTGCCATTTCCTCAACCCGAACTTCTGGGACATCTTTGCCAAAGCCCGTCCCAGCGGCGTCTTTTACTTCTGGGGACACAGCTATGAGCTGAAGAACGACGAGGCCAAGTGGGCCGATTTTGATGCGAAAATAGCCCGCTTGTCCGCCGAACCCGACGTGCAGTGGATCGACGTCATCGACATCGTGCGCTGAGCGGACGGAGTGGTCTGATCGACAGTCTTTTATCGCGGACGGATCGGACGGATCGGACGGATCGGACGGATCGGACGGATCGGATAGCTGATCGGTCTGATCGGTCAGATCGGTCTGATCGGTCTGATCGGTCTGATCGGTCTGATGAACACGACAACAGAAAGGGCCAGCATGAAAACGCGTTATTCCTGTGTCATGTGGGTTATGGCGGTGGCAGGTATGGCCGTGGTGTCGGCGCAGGAGCCGGCGTGGTCGGGGCATTGGACTTTCGATGGCGTGTTGGCCGATCAGAGCGGTCACAGCCGGCATGTGTACATGGCCACGCCCGAGTATGCGGCGAGCGCTTCCGGTCAGGCATTGCGCTTCACTGCCAACACGGCGACGATCATGGACGCGCCGGAGTTGCGCTTGGCTCCGGGTTTTCGTCTGGCTTGCCGAGTGCGTCTGGAAAGACTTCCCGAGGGCAATTCCTGGTCGACGCTTGCGATCAAAGGCAGTCATAGCAAGGGCGAGTACTATTTGCGGGTCGATCCGGCCAATGAAGGCCAGAGTTTTGCTTTCTTCATCAACGGCGGTGGCAAGTGGGAGCCGCGCGTGCGCTCCAATATCAAGGCCGAGGTGGGCGTGTGGTACGACCTTGAGGCCGGCTGGGATGGCCAGGACATTTGGCTGACGGTCAATGGCGAGACGACTCGGACAGCCCGTCAGGGCGATGTCAAGGTGACCTACGAGCCAATTCAGCTAGGCGCTTTTGATGGTTTGTTGGACGAACTGAGCATCAGCAGCCCCATGAAGAGTACGGGCGTGGGCTGCTGGCATTTTGCTGGCGACTTGAAGGACGCGTCCGGCCTCGGTCACGATTTTGTCAGTACGGCCGAGGCGCGTTTTGCGTCGGTCGCTGCCGGTCAGGCGCTTGAGCTGGGCGCGGCGGAATTCAGCGTGGCCAGTAACAAAGACTTGCAGCTGGCACCGGGCTTGCGCATCGCCTGTGCCGTGCTCTTCAATGAGATTCCCGAAGAGCCCACGCCAATTGTGCTTAAGGAAAATGAATACATGCTGCGGGTGAACCCGAAGTCCGAAGGCAGCAACTTCGCCTTTTTTGTGTTTATGAATGGCAAGTGGGAGCCGCGGGTGTCGTCGAAAGTGAAGCCGCAGCCGGGTATGTGGTACTATCTTGCCGCTTCTTGGGACGGCCTCAGCCAGAATATCGAGGTCAATGGCGACGTGAGCACCATTATGCGTTCGGGTTTTGCCGAGCCGGGTGACGAGCCGCTGACGCTCGGGACCTTCAATGGGCAGGTCGACGAGCTGCTGATTGAAAATCCTCGGCCAGCGGTTATTCGCATGACCGATTTGACGACTGACAATATGCTGTTACGCAGCGGCCGCCAGGAACGCTTGAGTGGCGTGATCCGCAACTATGGCCGGCCATTAGCTGGTTGCGAGGTCACCCTGAGTCTGCCGGAAAGCGTCGTCTGTGAGAGTGCCACCACGCTGACGTTGGGGCCGCTGGACAGCAACGCCGCCGTACCCGTCGAATGGACTTTGAGAAGCATTGAGAGCAAGAGCGCCACGGCCGCCATTCGCATGGTCACGCCGGATGGCACGGTTGAGTCCGCAAGCAAAATGCTGGCATTTTTGCCAGAGACTGATCCGGACTTCTCGGCGCGCGTGTGGAATCCGCCAGTCGGCAACGTGGCGGGCGCCCGCAGCTATTACGTCGACGCGATTGCTGGCGACAACAGCCGCGATGGCACGGCGCCCGAGACGGCCTGGCGTGATTTCACGCCGGTGAATGGGCGGACGCTGGGGCCGGGCGAACGGCTGTTGATTCGTCGCGGCAGCGTGTTACGGCAGGAGTTGCAGGTGTCCGCGCAGGGAACGGCCGAGGCGTGGGCGGAAATCAGCACGTATGGCGAGGGGCCCCGGCCGGTTATTCGCCGGGATTGGCATATCAACGACCGCTGCGTGCTCATCAGCAATCCCGATTATTTGGCGATACGTGGCCTGACGGTCTGCTATGCCGGCAAAGGTCTGACCGTAAACTACTCCGGCACGGGGCATCGCGGATTGCTGATTGAAGACTGCATTGCCCACCACATCGAGGGCCTGTACCGTTTCAATGCGCATGGCATACCTGAATGGCGCGATGGTCGTGGAGCGCCTGGCGGCGTCACTGGCGGCATTGGCTTCGGCGGCGCGCCGGGTTCAGACATCGTTTTCCGGGACTGCGAAATGTTCCAGTGTTCATCGGGCTTCCGCGCTTCAGGCCAGAATGTGTTTATCGACCGCGTGTTTTGCCACGACAACTTTACGCACAACACCTCGCCGCATCCGTTTCTGACCAGCGTCAGCCGGGCGTATTTGCTGAACAGCATATTTGACGCGTCGGGCTGGCATGCTCACGCCGGCACCATGGGCATCATGCTGGGCGGCACCAACGGTCTGATCATCCGCAACAGCCACTTCCTGAACCAGCCGGATTCGGGCTCTCACGATCAGGGCGGCATCGACTTTGAGGCTGGCGGCGACGGTAATCTGATTGACCGTTGCACCTTCCGCAACAACGCTGGCGCGGCCATTGAAGTGCTCGGTTTGCGGACGCCGCAGACCCGCAATGTCGAGATCGCCAACAGCCGTTTTGACCGCAACAACGTCGCCCACAAGCTCGGGCCGTCGGAAATCTTCATCTGGGGCGGCTCGCAGAATCCCGTCGTTTGCTGCAGCAATGGCATCATTCGCAACAACGGCTACGTCCTGACGCCGGACGTGTCGTTCTTTGTCAACCAAGCGCCAAAGCTCACGCGCTGGGCGCTGGCGGACAACACGGAATACGCCAGCTGGGAAGAACTGGACGCGGCCATGCCGTTCAACAACCCGCCGGTCATCAGCATTGATCCGGAAATCTGGACCGACCAGCGGCAGGTGACGATAAGTGCCGAGGTAAAGGACGACGGCCGGCCGGTGGGTGGCCAGCTGGTATGCGTCTGGGAGCAGATTCATGGCCCGGGCAGAGTCGTCTTTGCCAATGCCGCCGCGACCACGACCACAGCCGAATTCAGCGCGCCTGGCGATTATCTGCTGCGCTTGAAGGCCGACGACGGCGAGCATTGGCGTAGCGCCATGACCACCGTGCACGTCCTGCCTGCCGGCAGCGCCGTCGCCCGCGCCTGGTCCTTTGCCACGCCGTTGGACAAGGAAGGCTGGAGCGAAGCGAATCTAGGCACCAAAGACGAGGCTTTCGGCGAGGGCTTTACGGGTTGCATTTCCAGGCCCGTGCATCACGTGGGCGGCGGGCATTACGTCTTGGCCCTATTGGAGGCCGGCGATGCCCATATCGTGTCTGCCGACAATCTTGCCGTGGAGCTCGCCGCGAACCGCTGCGTGGGCATCCGTTTCATGAACAGCACACCGGCTACACGTATGCGCCTGCGCTTCACCACGGAGGCATCGCCGGAATGGTCCGACCAGGCCAGCCAGGTCTTTGAGGTCGTGCCTTCCGACAACGAAACGCGGCTCTATACCATCGACCTGACGCAGAACGCCGCCTGGCGCGGCACGCTCAAGCAACTGCGGCTTGACTTCTCGGCTGATGGCACCCCGGTCACCGGCAGTTGTCGCGTGGACTACATCTGGGTCGGCCGCGACAAATAGGCGCCGAGCGAGAAGTAAAGCTGGTTTTTGCGAGGGGGAGGAAAATACCCTTCGCTTCGCTCGGGCCGCCGCTACGCGGCTATCCGACTATCCCTGCACCGGTGGTGCAGGTCTGCGGGTCGCAGACCCTTTCCGCCCCCTCGCGCTCCCCCACCTATCCCATCTCGGCTCAACGTCAGTAGCAAAAGGGTTGTTCGATAATTACGTTTACAACTATACCCAGGCACGCTGAAAGCGTGCGACATCGCAAACAAAAAAGGTGAGGTTCCATTGCCTCTTTGGCCTCAGTCAGCTGCGCCGACTGGGGCCAAAGAGGCCGAGGAACACGAGCGCAATAGGCGCTGTACCCAGGGCGGCGCTCCGCCTGCGGCGTCGCTTGCCTTGGGCTACGATGACACGCGCCCCTCTGGGGCGCTTGCCGCTTCGCGGCCAGGGAAATGTTGGCCGGCGACAAGGTATGACATGAAAGAGCGTTTGCACTGCAATGTGTAAACGTAATTTGTGAACGGTAGCTAAAGGGCATGGGCAGAACTTGTCTCTGCTGTGTATGTGGCGAGCTTGTCTGCTGTATAGCCAAAGAAGGCCGAGCGAAAACGGTCACGACAGCCGAAGATTACCCGGGGCTTTGGGGTCGGTTTGGGTTAGCCGCGGCAGTGGCTGAGGTACTCAAGTTCCTTGGGCAGGGGGATATTCACTCCCTGATCAGTTTCACCGTAGCCATTCTTGGCCAGGATCTCAATGTCCTTGAGCACTCGGCGATCGCCTCGGAAGCACACGGTGACATTGTAGTTGACATCGACGACGCGAATGCGCTGGAAAGCCGTAATGACGGCGCGCAGGGCTTCAATAAAACTGCCGTTGAAGGTCTTGAGTTCCTCCTCAATGGGCATGGAGAAGGAGTAGATGCGCAGCAGATTCAGCGTTGCCAGCTGCATGATGGCCGAGCGCACTGCCGCAACGCGATCTTTCCCACCATGGGTGAAGGAGTCGGACTGGTGACTGAAGTCGATGTCGTGGAGCTTGGCAAAGATGTGCTCGCGCTTGAGCTGGTTGATGCGTTCGTTGGTGCGCTGGATTTCGAAGGGGAAACGCGCATCAATGACGCTGTCGTCTTCGCTGATGATGGTCACGTCGCTGCCGTAATGGCGAACGATGGCGGCCACGAGCGACGAGGGGCGGACGTGGAAACCAATGAAGGGCGGCACGGCAATGTCGCGCATTTCCACTTCCGCATAGCGGGCGAGCATCTGCTTGCACAAATCTCGCGCAGTTTCAAGGAAGGTGTGGGAATAATAGGCGAGATACTTGGTTAGAATGGTGAAAAACCACTCGCCTTCCAGGCAGCAGCCGCTTTGCCGGCAGTAAAGGAATTCGCGGTTGTTTTTCACATGGCGTTCGTAGAAATGAATGAAGATGGTGGTGACGCGGGTGAGATGCAGCGCGGCGCTGCTGTGGCCGCGGAAACGCCGCAGGTCGGGATCGGCGTCTTCCGTGCGGCTATCGCCGATGAACGTGTCGTAGAGCGACTGCAGATTATGGATTTTGCTCTCCATTTCGCGCAGCGAAGCCTCGTTGAGCAGCTCGAAGTTGAGCGACTCAAAATCGGTGGGATTGCAGGCGGCGATTTTGGCCAGGAAGCGGGCGTCTTCGGTGCGATGGAGAAAGCTCGTGGCCAGGTGGGTAATGCGTTCCTTGATACTTTCGGCGCGGCGGCTCTGGCGATCGCGTGGCAGACGGCCTTTGGGGAGCCGTTCGTTGAAGTTGAGCTGGCGTTTGATGGGCGTAGGGGCGATGCCGAGCTTTTCTGCCTGGACCAGCAGCAGCCGCAGGCCGCAGGAGATCGTGCAAGTCACGTAGTTGATCGCATCACGCGTGTCGCTAGCAAAATTTTGTTGCTGGCTGGACAGTTGGTAATGGGGACTGCTGTGGTAGATGTGTAGCAGTTCGTAGCCCGCGATGCTGAAGTTCTTCAGCACGGCGATCTGTACCCGGAAGGGCAGCCAGAGCTGGTTGGTGCGGGCGCCGTACGCGTCAAGAAATTCTTCCAGGTGCGTCGATTCCGCCTGGATGATGCTCAGCAGGGGGCGGGTGAGAACAAAGCTGTCAGAGTCAGTTTTCTGAAAGTGCTGGGAGATGTGCAGGATTTTTGCGGAACGTGACGCAATCAGTCGAGCGAATGTCTTGTAGGTGATCGGCTGCAGGGCGCTGGATTGTGTTGGCGATATGTCCATGGTCAGTATACCTCCGAGTGGCTAGGAGGCTCTCGGTGCCACTATTGTTACAGGCGTTGCACCTGATGTATGGGTGAAAAGATGACACTCATGTCATCATTAGTATTATAGCGCTTTTTGACCTGCCGAACAAGACACCGGGGGGGATATATGTGACCGGCGCCGTGCCGTCCGGATGATCGGCTATTTTTTTCGCGGACGGTTTAGTCTTTGGGCCCGTCTTGGAGGAGAGCCAATGGCCAGGTGCGGATGACGCAGAGTGCGGGGATGAGTGCGGCCGCGAAGGATAGGCCGAGGGTGATAGCCAGTCCCTTGCCGAGTTTGAGCCAGGGCAGAGCGAGGTTCCAGCCCATACCGCCGAAGAAGCTGAGGTGCGTGGCCATCTGGGCGCTGCAGAGGCCGGAGAAGATGCCGAAGGACAGACTGAGCACGCTGGCGGCCAGGCCGATCATGAGGGCTTCGCCGAGGATTAGCCGGGCCATGGCACCGCCGCTCAGGCCGACGGCGCGCATGACGCCCATTTCCCAACGGCGTGAGCGCAGGGCGGCGGCGGCGGTGTTGGCCACGGCCAAGGCGGTGACCAGCAGGAGTAGCATGGGTAGGCGCAGCATGCCGGCGACTATCGTCTCGGTGCGACTGAGGATCGACTGGCGCAGGTCCGTGGTGCTGGTGAGGCGGATGAAATCACGCTGGCTGGGCACGTCGCCTCGGCCGGGGATGTGGTAGAGCTGGCCGGCGTTGCCGCTGGCAATGCGCTCCAACGCCTTGGCTATCTGCTGCTGATCCGCGTTGGACTGGATATCAAACCACAGGTAATTCACCCGCGACAGATTGAAATCGCGGCGGACGGAACGGCTGTCGGCGAAAATCATTGCCGCAGTACGCGCGCTATGGCGCCTGGTTCCAGAGAATTTGGAGAACCAATGCCAGCCTTTAAGGTCGATAATGCCGGCGACGCGGTATTCCACCAGGGTTGTCGGCGCGTCTGGCGGGATGACGGCGAAGATGTCGCCGATGGCGAGCTGGGCACTGTCGGCGAAATGACGGGGGATGAGACAGGCATTGGTGCCGGAACGGAGGTCCGCGATGGCTTTCTGGGGATTGCTGCCGCGGCTGAAAGAGAAGGGCAGGAGAGGAGCGTCGCCGGCGTAGGCGCGGGTACTGTCCAGACCGAAGAAGACCACGTTGTCCTGACGGACGACATTTTGGCGTTGGCGGCTGCCGGTGAGATCTTTGGCCAGCTGTGCCTGTTCGACGGCGACGGGCAGGCAGCGTTCGCTGTCAATGCCGGTGATGGCCAGCACGGCGCCCATGTCGTCGTCTTTCAGGCCGCCGGGGATAATGGTGGCGAACATATCGGGCAGCCAGTCGCCGGGCAGAAACGGTTTGAGCATGGATGCGCTCCAGATGATTGCTGTCATGTACAGTCCCAGACCGACGCTGATGGCCATGACGGTACCGGCACCTCGCCAGAGATTGGCCCGGCATTGCGAAACGAGGAAGGGTGGTTGGAGACAGAGCAATCGCGCCAGCGGTCCGGCAAACAGGCGTTGCGTCAGGCTGTACATGGCTGGCGCCAGCAGGACGAAGGCCAGGGTCATGGCTGGGCAGCCGGCAAAGCCGTAGAGACGGATGCGCAGTTCTTCCGGCATGCCGGGTAAAAATACAATCAGGGGATTGACGGTCAGCAAGATCACGGCCAGCAGCAGCAGGCGACCAGGCAGCGCGCGCTGCCTAGTGGCGAGCGGTGGTGTGATGGCGTCAAGCGGTTTGACCCGGGTGGCGCGCCAGGCCGGGTACAGCGAGGCTGCGAGCGAGCCAGCGAGGGCACAGAAACCCGTGAGGAAGATGGTCCAGAAGCCGATATGCCAGTCCGCAGCGGTGCTGTTGCGCCCTGATTCGCTGGTCAGCGACGGCAGCCACAGCAGCAGCAGGCGACCCGATATCAGTCCGCCCAGCCAGCCGATCAGCCCGTAGAACAGCCCTTCGACGAGAACGACCTTGGCCAGTTGCGAACGCGCCAGGGCGACGGCGCGGAGAATGGCGAAGTGCCGGACCCGTTCTTCGACGCCCATGCTCAGGCTGCTGAAGATGATAAAAAAAGACACGAGCATGGTGATGCCCGTTGCCGAATAGGCCTGCATGCGTAAGTGGCTGTGGGAATCACCAGCGCGGAGGGCCTGGGCGACGTCGTCGTCGTTGAACAGGCGAGCCTGGGCAGCGTCGAGTTGTTCGCGCCAGATGGTCGCGAAGTTGCTTGACTGGCGTTGTTGATCGGTGAGCATAATCAGCGCATAGGATGCCTGGAGGGGGCCGCCGGCGATACGTTCGCCATCGATCCACGACACAAAGATGCTGTCCGGTCTCGGCAACACCAGCTGTTCGCCTTTCGCTGCCAGCGTGTGCAGCTTGCGTGGATTGGGACCGTCGCCCATAATACCCTGCACCTGCAGCGTGAAGCTACCGGCGCTGGAACCAAGCGGAAAACGCTTCCCGACCTGCACGCCCAGGCGCTTGGCCAGTGCTTCGCCCAAAACGCAGGGAATTGCCCGCGTGGTTGAAGCCACGGCCAACGCCTGTGCATCGCTGTCCAGCCAGCGACCGCTGTCCATGGCCAATGGTGGTATTTCCGCCTTGCAGGCGACAACGACGGCGCCGCGCGTTGGCAGGCCGTAGGTCGGTGGGGCTATTGGCGCTGCCCCGGAAGCCCCGTCGTCGGGCCGTCCGCCATCGTGGCGTCCTCCGTCTGGCTTGCGTCTTTCTGATCGTGTGGCTCCGCGGGGGCGGCCGTTGTCGGGGCGTTGTCCTTCTGCTTGGAGATTGACATCGACAGGGGCGAAGGTAGCGATGGTGTGTACGGAGGGCGAGGCGTTGAGGCGTTCGATGATCTGGCTAGAGATGGTCGGTTTGAAGCTGCCGCTGGCGGAGAGCAGGAGATCGTAGCGGCCGATGACGTCTTCTGGTTTGTCGGCGGTTTCGGCGAGGATGCTGTCGTAGCCGGCGACCATCCAGGCGACGATAGCTGCCGAGGCAACCATGGCGCTTGCTGTCAAGATGGCACGGACGGGGTTGCGGACCATGTTGGCCCATGCCAGTTTACAGGTCATCATCATGTACTTGTTTCCCTTGCTTCCTGCTGCGGGGGCGCTGTGGCTGCGACGTGGCCGGCCGTCAGGCTTCCTGGTATGCGCGCGCTAAGTCCATGGCTGTCATTTCGTTAGTGACAGAAATCTCACGAGTGAAATTACCATCGCGCATGACGAGGACGCGATCGGACCAGATGGCGACAGCTGGCTCGTGCGTGACTAGGACGATGCAATGCTGGTCGTTGCGGCAGCAGTTGCGGAGCAGCTGGCAGAGGGCCTGGCCGTTGTCGCTGTCGAGGTTGCCGGTGGGTTCGTCGGCAAGGATCAGGGCCGGGTGGGGCAGCAGGGCGCGGGCAATGGCCACGCGCTGTTGTTCACCGCCACTAAGCTGATTGGGGTAGACGCCCAATTTATCACCAATACCCAGTCGTTCAGCAAGTTGGACAATGTCATCATGCCTGGCTTGGCGGCCATCGGCCAGCATGGGCAAGGCGATGTTGTCATGGACATTGAGGGTGGGGATCAGATTGAAGGCCTGGAAGATGAGACCGATGTTGCGCCGGCGCATGGCAGTCAGGCGCCGGTCACTAAGCCCGGCGATGTCGTCCCCGTCAATCTCGACCTTGCCGGCGCTGGCGGGGGTGAGGCCGGCGATGACGTGCAGGAGGGTGCTTTTGCCGGAGCCGCTCGGGCCCATGATAGCGACCATCTCGCCGCTGTTGGCGTGCATGGACAGGCCTTTAAGAACCTGAATCTGTTTGTTTCCCTGCTGGAAGCTCTTGGCAAGTTGCTGGACGGCCAGAGGTGTCGTGCTCATACTGTGTTGCTCTCACAATGGAGGTGAATGGGTGTCGTGCTGGCTATGCTGGAAACCTTCAGCAACTGCCGTGCCAGGCGGCATAGGCAGGGCGCCAGAGCCTGGGACCAGGCAGGTGACCCTGCAGGTGTCGGCGCCTGCACCGTGGCAGGGCAGGCGTGGGGGCTCTATACAACAAAAAATATCGGGCAGGACGCGGGAAGCGGCAGTAAAGTAGCACGGTTGACGCAGAATGATCGGTCGTGGCGATAATTTCCAGACACTATTTTCTGACGGCGAGACTAGCGCGAAATGCAAAGACAAGGAGTGCGCTCATGTCCACAATCAAGCGAGTGATGACGGTGTTGGTCTATGCGGTCTTGGCCGCTACTGGCTATTGCCAGGGACAGGGACTCTATTACGTGGCGGTCAATGGCAAGGACGCCTGGAGCGGGACTTTGCCGGCGCCCAACGCCACCGGCAATGACGGCCCCAAGGCCAGCCTGGCGGCTGCTCGTGACGCCAGCCGGGTCATGGCGGGGCTGGAGCGACGCATTGTCCTTGGTGAAGGTCGCTTCTTCCAAAACCAGCCTTTGCAGCTGGACAGTCGCGACAGCGGGCTGGTGATTGCCGGCGCCGGCGTGGACAAGACCATCGTCTATGGTGGTCGCCGTATTGAGGGCTGGCGCCAGGCAGGTGAGCATTTCTGGCGGGCGGAGCTACCGAAGGACCTGCCCGACTGGTCATTCCGGGTGCTGTTGGTCAACGACCAGCTGCAGGCGCGCGCGCGTTTTCCGGAGGAGGGCTATCTGGAGCACGAAACGGAGTTCAAAGTGCGCTGGATGAGCACGGCCGGCGGCGGCTGGGAGCGCAAACCGACGGAGAAAGAATGCATCCAGCTGCAGTACCGCCAGGGCGACATTCCGGCGACGCTGGCGGTTGCCAATGCCGAAGTGACAGTCTGCCACATGTGGAGTGAATCGACGGTGCTCCTGGCGGGGCATGACCCAGCGACGCGGACCTTGACTTTTGCGTCCCGGACTGAGTATCCCGTCGGGTCCTATGGTGTCCATCGCTACGCGCTGTGGAATATCCGCGAAGGCATGACGCGGCCGGGGCAGTGGTACTTGGACCGCACGGAAAGGGCCGTGTATTACTGGCCGGCCGAGGGCGTGGACATGGCGACCGCGATGATTGTGGCTCCCACCGTGGAGAGCATTTTTGACGTCCAGGGCACGGCGAAGGAGCGCGTCAATGGCTTGAGCATCAGTGGGATGACCATGTCGGCCACCCATGCCCCCATGCGTCCAGCTGGCTTTGGCGCTGCCAGCTGGCCCGGCGCCGTGCAACTCACCTACGCGGACAAGGTGTTGGTTGACGCCATCGCGGTCTGCAATGCTGGCGGCTGGGGTGTGCGCGAGTGGAACGGTCAGGGACTGGTTGTGAGCAACAGTTTGTTCCATCACCTCGGCGGCGGCGGCATCCGCTTCGGCAGCGCCGAACGCATTGACAACAACCGTATTTACCATATCGGCTTGGTCAGCGCCAGTGCCATCGCCCTATCGGGCCGCTGTGAAAAAGCGCTAATCCGCCGCAATGTCATTCACGACACGCCGTATTCGGGCATGAGCGTCGGCGGTGTCAGCACCATCATCGAAGAGAATCTTCTCTATCGTTGCATGCAGGTGCATCGCGACGGCGCGGCCATCTATGTCAGCAGCTCTACGGACTGCATCATTCGCCGGAATCTTGCCCGGGACATGGTGCAGATCGGTCAAGGCTACGGCGTGTCGGCCTATTACCTGGACGAGAAATGCCGCAATTGCGTCGTGAGTGAAAACGTCGCTATCAATATCCCGCATCCCTCGCAGAATCACATGACCTTGAATTGCGAGTTGCGGGACAACGTTTTCATCAGCGAGGGCGACATGAAAATCGCCTTCAGCCGCTGTAACGGCCACGTGGTCAGCGGCAATACCTTCCATATTGGCGGCAAGCTCAATGTCACCGAACCGGATGCTATCAGCACCTGGGCCGACAACGTTATTTTCGTGCGCAATGAGACCGAAGGGCGCATCATGGCGGAAGTCCCGCAGCCTGAAAAGGCTGTTCGGGACAAACCGCGCTACTTCCGGCCCCAAAATCACGACAGCGTGCCCGTGGTGGACGGCAAACTGGGTGATGGCGAGTGGCCCAATGGCGGCCTGGCTTTCAATGAACGGATTAACCAGCGCGGCGTCCGCGGCGCGCCCACCAGCGTGAAAATCCTGGCCGACGACGAGTTCCTGTATTTCTTCAGCAACATCGTCACCATGTTCCCTGATCAACGCAAACTCGGGACGACCTGGGGTGTTGACGAGGGCGTCGAACTGGTGCTTGAAAGCCGCGATGGCGACAAGCGCCACTGCTACGTGCTGCGTGGATTTAGCGATGGTACGTTGCAGTCCCTGACGCTTGCGGGAGTAACGCAGGAGCAGGCCGAAGCGTTCCGTAGCGGCGTGCAGTACGCGGCAGGCGTTGACAGGCTGGTTTGGCGCAGCGAGTGGGGGGTGCCCACCAAGGCGTTGGGGCTCACGCCTGGCGAAAAGACCACGCTCCGCTTTAACATGACGGCATACCGCAGTGAAGACGATGTCTTTGCCCAGCTCGCCGGCACCATGGGGGAGACTTGGGATCTGGAACGCGGCGCGGTGCTGATGCTCAATTGGGACGCGCCCGCAGCCCAAGCGGCGAAAGACACGCCGTTGGTGCCGGCCTTGACCGGCGCCATCGCTGCCGACTGGAAAGGCCTGGCGCTGGAGCTGGCGCAGACGCCAGCGGGGGTGCCGTTGTCGGCGACGCCGGCGCAAGCGCTGTTGGCGCGCAGTGGCGATACACTGTTGGTACGCGTGGTCGTGCCAACGGCGCAGGTGACCAAGGGCGCCACCTGGCGCCAGGATGACGGCGCGGAAGTATGCCTGGCTGGCAAGACCGCCGATGGCAAGGCCGTCGTGTGGGTGATACGCGGTTACGCAAATGGCCAGCTGGAGCTCAGCGACGAGGCCGGCGCGCCCCCTGCGGCCGGCGACGCCCAGCGACCGCAGCTGCAGTTTCAGGCTACAGTCAACGCCGGCAATTGGCAGGCCGAATGGCGGCTGCCGATCGCAGCACTGGGTCTTGACAGTACGAAGCCCGTGCCCTTCAATATCGGCGTGTTCCGCCAGCAGGACCGGCAGTGGATCAACTGGATTGGCACTGGCGGCGCGACCTGGAAGCTGGCCAATGCCGGCGCCATCCGACTGCAATGACGTGCGTTACGGCGCGCGAACGGCACCTCAACCGTGAATTTGGCGCGAGGGCGCGCGCGGTGCTGGCCGCCAGACCGCGCGCGGTGTTTGCATTGTGTCGTGTTTTGTTTGTGCTGGCATGCAGCCATTGCCGGCGGTGCGGGTCAAAAGACGATCTGCCGCTATGGCTTTCCCGAACGTCAATAGCCGGTTTGTAAGCATTCACCCCCAAAAGCCCTGAGGACCCTTGCCTATGACAACTACACGTTCTTTCTGTGTAGAGTTTATGTCACGCTCTGTTGCCAAGAGCATTCTTGGCGCTGCGCTGGTGCTGTTGGCGGCGCGCGGCGTGGCAGCTGACGACGTCCCGTACTGGCGTGGCCAAGGGCATCATGGTATTTACACTGAGCAGGGCACGCGTTCAACGTGGCCCGAGGGTGGTCCGGCGCAGCAGTGGAAGACGCCGGGTGTCGGCGCGGGTTATTCCTCGCCCGTCGTAGTAGGCCGACGGGTCTATGTCACTGGCTACAAAGAACGTGATGGGCAGCGGGTGGAAATGCTCTGCTGCCTCGACCGCGATACCGGCGCCGTGCTGTGGCAGAGCGATTACGGCCAAGCGTGGAGTAAGGACTACCCCGGTTCGCGCAGCACGCCGACCTTCAGCAAGGGCGAAATTTTTGCCATCAGCGGTTCCGGGGAGGTGGCGAAGCTCGATGCGGCTAGCGGCGCGCTGCTCTGGAAGGTCAACGCCAAGCAGCTGTACAAGGGCGTCAATGGCGGCTGGGGCAGCGCCGAATCGCCGCTGGTTGATGATCGCGCGGTGTATTTTACCGCCGGCGGTTCACAGACGACCATGGTCGCGCTCAATCGCCTGGACGGCAGTGCGCTCTGGCAAAGCCGCTCGTTCAACGATAAGGCCAGCTACGTCAGTCCCACCGAAATTATCCACAACGGTCAGCGGCAAATCGTCGGGGCAACGACCAATATGCTCTTCGGCATCAAACCCGAGAGTGGCGAACTGGCGTGGTCCTGTAATTTTGGCCAGATACTGGACGGGGGCCGGACCATCAAGCGCTACGACATCATCGCCAACTCCATCGTCTATCGCGACGGCCGGCTACTCTTGTCCAACGGCTACGGCCATGGCACGGCGATGTTCAAGCTCAATGACGATGCCAGCGCTGTGGAAACGCTGTGGACGAACCAGGACCTCAGCTCGCAGCACCATGGCTTTGTCTGGCTGGGCGACGTCATATACGGCGCTTCGCACAATCGCAAGTGGACCTGTGTTGATGCCGCGACGGGACGGACCCTGTTTTCCGAGCGGGTGCCGCAACTGGGGCAGGCGCAGGTGATTGCCGTGGACGGTCGGCTACTGGTCTATGACTCTGAGCGCGGCAATGTCATTCTTGCCAAAGCCGAGACCGGCGCCCTCGCGGAAATCTGCCGTTTTGTCATCCGTGATGGCGAGCAGCAACACTGGTGCCACCCGGTGGTCGCCGGTGGCGTCCTCTATCTGCGTCGCGGCGATGTCGCCATGGCCTATGACCTGAAATGACGCTTCGCGCGCTTGGCGGTGGACATGATATTCCGCCGTCAAGCGTTGTGGCTATGGTGGACGCCGAGTGTTGCTAATTAGATGGTTGGTCGATAGCCGGCACAGATTTCCGGCTTGTTGACCATGCTGTCGGCGTCGCTGATTTCACGAATGACCTTGCAGGGCACGCCGGCGGCGAGGGAATTGGCGGGAATATCGCGGGTGACGACGCTGCCGGCGCCGATCACGCAGTTGTCGCCGATGCTGACGCCGGGGCAGACCACGACGTTTGCGCCCAGCCAGCAGTCCTTGCCGATGTTCACCGGCTTGGCGTAGCAGAGGTGTTTTGGGTTGCCGGCTTGGTCGTACATGACCCGGCGCTCATTGGGCAGCAGCGGATGCACGGGGGTGACAATGGTCACGTTCGGGCCGAAATTGCAGTCGTCGCCAATGCTGACCGGCGCGTCGTCCTGCACCGTCAAGTTGTAATTGAAAAAGCAGCGTTTGCCAATTCGCGTATGGCGGCCGTAGTGGAAGAAGATCGGCCCCTGCATGAAACTACCCTCGCCAAATTCGGCCAGGATGAGCTTGGTCAGATGTTGGCGGACTTCCACGTCGTCTTCGTTGGTCCGGCTGTACTCGGCGCTGAGTTTGTGTGAACGCAACTTGATCGCCTTGAGTTCTGGGTCGCCGGGGCTGAATAACACGCCTGCGAATATCTTCGCTTCCTCTGACATGGATGGTCCTTTCCTGATTGGCTGAAGGGGGGGGCTATTGACCCGTACATTGGTCGCGGCGAAAGCGGTGGTTTTTGGCCGCCCTTGAACATAGGGCCAAGACGCCGGCATGCAAAGTAGCCAGGGCAGAAATTGTGCGTACGCCGTAATCGGTCTGTGATTGATAACCAAAACTGTGATGCCTCTACGAGGCACTGTCTGTTGGCGGCTGCGTCCCCAGGCTAAAGCCTGGGGTTAAGCATGGTTAAGTGCCTACGGCGCAAAAACATGGATATTGAATGACGGTGGTTTTCGGCCCGAACCGGACAAAGCAAGTCGTCAGATCGGCCAAGTTCGGCCCCGAGGGCCGCGCCATGCATAATCCCGGGTGAGGCACCTGGTGAGGAGTTTGCCGCTTCGCGGCCAGGGATGCCGGGGCGCGCTTGGCTCCGCCTGCTGGCGTCATGAGACGGCGCGGGCTGAAAGCCCGCACCACGGCCGAGAGACGGGCGCGGGACGCATCGGAAAACGGGCGCGCTTGGCTCCGCATACAGCGGGAAAGGCTGGTATCAATGAGCAAGGACTTACTTAGCGGCTAGCAGTCGCATGCCGCATGTCGTGTTTTTGCCGAAAAAAGGATTACACTACGGGCGCGAAAAACACTATTTTCCGAGATCGTGTATAGGATATGCAAGCAGGATGGCGGTTTTGAAATGGCAGAAGTACTCGTGCGCTCAGTAAAGAAGGCCCTGGATGCCCTCGATGTGATTGTCGAAGGCGCGGTATCGGGCGAGGGCGTTGGTCTCAGTGACATCGCGGCGGTGTTGGACGAGAAAATGCCCACCTTGCGTAATATCCTCAAGACTATGGAGCACTGCGAGTACGTCGCCCGGGATGGCCGGCGTTACGTTCCTGGGGCGAAATGCAGCGATATCTACCGCAGCGCCCAGAGCAGGAAACTGCTGGCGACCCTGGATCCGCAGTTACGAGCACTCGCGGCCAAAATAGGCGAATCGCTGGTGCTGTGCACCTTCATCCATGGGCAGCGCGTGTTGCTCGGGCGCTATCCGGGCTCCAATCCCGTCAGCGTGAACATTGGCGTCGCCGAGTACAAAACCGAGTATTCGCTGGTCACGACCCGCATTATGCTGGCGCAGGCGACGCCGACGGAACTCGACCTCTTCCGGCAACGCCACGGCGAGCCCGGACAAGAGTGGCCTGACGCCTGCCGGGGACATCTCGACAGCGCCCTCGCCAATCTGCGCTCGGCGGGCTTCGCGGTGGAAAAAAACAGCTCGTTCTGCGCGTTCGCCGTCGCCCTGCAGGACGCCAATGGCGCGCTGCTCGGTGCCGCCGGCGCCTACGCGCCAACGTTCCGCATGACGGCGCAAAGCGAAGAGCAACTCGTCGCCGCGCTCAAACAACTGGCCGCCACCACCCACAAGACGCTCTGATTGTATCCCCTTTTTTTGTCCGCAGATGACGCAGATTCACGCAGATTTCATTTTTATACTCGGTGTCGGGAATCGGTCAGCCATTGATAATAGCTGGGACCGTGGTGACGCCTGGGACCGATGGGACTAATTGGCGACTGTGCGCTGTGGCGAGGACTCACGGACTCATGAGGCATGATCCCATGGATTGGACTGTGGGGACTTTTGGGACTGTGGGGAATGACGCCTTGGACGCTGGGGACTGCTTGAGGACCTCTTGGACTCCTATGAAACCCGCAGCCGCAAAGGTCGGCGGAAATCAAGGTCAAATGGTTGGGCAGCGGTTGGCCGTGGGTTTCCTGCAAATTGTCCTCGGAGTTTTCCCCACTGGGGGGGGACTTACCGATTACGTCTCTCGGCCGTGGAGTGGGCGTCTCGCCCACTCCGACAAGACGGCTCATTAAACCGTCCTCGTCATCCACGCCGACCGTACCCGGCCCGTCTCCCCCGCCGCACGAGCCGTGCGCACAGCGGCTAGAAGCCGCTGCTACTCTGGGCCCGCCATGACTCCGCTGCCGCAAAGGTCGGCGGAAATCAAGGTCGAATGGCTGGGCGGCGGTTGGCCGTGTGGGTTTCCTGCAAATTGTCCCCGGTGTTTTCCCCACCGGGGGGGTACTGACCGATTGCCGGTGTCGCCTGCGGACAATTTCGGGGTGTTTGACAGCGGCAAAAGTTCATCTATAATTAACGACGTTCATTATTGTTTAAATAAACTTGTGTTTTGCGTGTCTTGGCCAGTAAGAAAAGAACGACTTGGGAGACGACAGATGGATGTTAAGGAAGCGATCAAGAGTTATGCGTATGGGCTAGGTGCGGATCTAATTGGTTTTGGCGACATCGGGCGTTGCCGGCATGCTCCGCCGATGATGAGCCCGCAGGGGCTGTTTCCCGGTGCCAAGACGGTGATCGTGATGGGGATTCACCATCCGGATGCGTGTATTGAGCTTGGTGGCGAAGAGCATCCGCAAAAGATCGGCGCCTATTCGGTGCAGTATCTGATGAATTCGCGGTTGGACGAGTTGTCCTATCGCTTGGCGACGCGGATTGAAGAGCTCGGATATGGCGCGATTCCGATTTGTTCGAGTAACATCTGGCGTTACAACCAGTACAAGGACCTCAAGGCGGTTTTTGCACCGGACGTCAGCCACATTTACATGTCGGTGGTCGCCGGCTTGTCCGACATGGGCTACAACGGCTTGGCGTTGACGCCCGAGTACGGCGCGCGCAACCGCTTTGTGACCGTGATTACCGACATGGAGATCGCGCCCGACCCGTTGATTCCGCCGGGGACGATCTGCGACAAGTGCATGCTCTGCCGCAAGCACTGCCCGAGCCTGGCCCTGTCCAAAGAACTCGACGGCGAGAAGGTGCTGCGCATTGACGACTACGAGTACCGCTTCGCCAACAAGAATCTCTGGCGCTGTGCCTGGGGCGAGCATTTTGATCTCGATCTTGATCTGGAGATTCCTGAGAAAGTTACCGAAGAAGTGATTGTCGATAACGTGAAGAAATACGGCGTGCGCAGTGGCGAGATGGGGCAGTGCCTGAAGTTCTGCGTGCCGCGGGCAGTGCGCAGCTTCGACAAGAGCTATTCGAAGACGCCAATGCGTCGCTATGCGATACAGTGGGATGAGACGATTGAGTCGCGGGCCGTTACCGACAAGCTGATCAATGACTGCTACAAGAAAGACATTGAATACGTGGTCGTGCAGTCTGCCGCCAGCCTGAAAGCGCAAGGCATCGACATTGCCGATATGCTGCCGGGCGCGGAAAGCGCCATCACGCTGGTGCGGTCGGTGCCGACGGCGCTCGGCGCCACGCGCGATGAGGCCGCGCGGGCGGCGTTTTGCAGCGCGACGGATTATCATATCGACTCGGTTGGTTACGATTTGACCCGCGACATCGAGTTTTATGGCTTCCGTTCGCTGATGACCATTGCCGCCAGTGCCTCGCATTACGACCCAATGGGTCTCACGCCAGTCAATCGCCAGATTGGCGACAAGCTCTTTGGTGCCGAAGCCGGCAAGGCCTGGCGTTTCAACACCGTCTTCACGCGCAAGAAATTTGCCGAACGTCCTTTTGCGCCGCCGGCGTCGGCGTCGCGGGCCTGTGTGCCGACGGCGTACCGGCATGGCGCCGACCTGACTGGCGTGCTGAAGGACTACGCGAAGTCGGTTGGTGCCGACCTGGTGGGCGTCGCCTCGGCGGCGCGCATTGTGTCGATCGCAGCCCAGCTCAAACCGATTTACGACGGCCAGATCAGTCTCAAGGCTGTGGATAAGGCCCATCCCTTCACGGAGTGGAATCCCCAGATCAGCGAAGAGCCGCTGAAAGTCCTGACGGCAGCGGATTATGTGCCCAATGCCAAGTCGGTGCTGGTCATTGGTCTGCGCTACCACGAGAAGGTCGTGGAGTTCGCCACCAAGCCACCGGCCGAGGCGGTGGGTCCCTATGCTTTCCAGAGCTACGTCACCCGTTGGCAGGGCGGCTTGATGGCCGCAAAGATCGTGCAGAAGCTCCAGCAACTGGGCTATCAGGCGGTCATGACGGCCGATCTGATGGGCCTGGGCAGCGCCATCGCCAGCCCGCGCGGTTATATCGAGGACCAGTTCTGTAACCGCTTCGCCGCAGTGGCCGCCGGTCTGGGCACCATCAGCCGCGCCGGACGCGTGGTCACCCGCGATTTCGGCATCCGCCAGCGCTTCATCGCCATTGTCACGGACGCCGCGCTGACGCCCGATGCCCTGCAGGATGCCACCGCCGAGCTCTGCAAGAGCTGCGACGATCTCTGCGTCAAGGCCTGCCCGACGGCCGCCATTAGCAGCGATGTCGTGCAATTCCAGTGCGAGGGCGTGACCTACGCATACAATCGCATCGACAACAGACGCTGCGACTGGAGCAAGCGCTACGCGCTGGCCGGCGACAGCGGCTTCAAATTCCTCGGGTCCAAATTGGACGAAGTACCCGAGGGCGATATCGACGCCGAGAAGTTGGCGACGGCCCTCAAGAAGCACGACCCGATCAAGAAATACCGCCCGGTGGCCTGCGAGCCCTGTGTGCTGGTGTGCCCCTACGCTCGCGCGCAGAAGTAGAGGGAGGTTTGTTTTGCGAGGGGAAGGAAATGGCTGTTAGCCATTTCCTTCCCCTCGCGCTCCCCTACCTATCCCATTTCTGGCGCTTGTCGTTGCCGCTGTCGCGGCTGCCGCCAAGCGCCGGGATGTGGGGAAGGCGAGGGCGGGAGGAGTGAGGTTTTGTGGGTGGGAGGGAAGGGAGTAAGTGAGTTTTGCGAGGGGAGGATTCATCTCCCGCTATTGATGTGGCGCTGATGTCTGATATATGGCTCAGGAAAAGCAGGTGAAGGCGGTCAGGACGGACAATCATTGCTGGGGGGCTTTTCGTGTTGCCATTCGGCGCCGCGCGGCCATGGCCATGGCGTCCCTGATGAGGTGGCGGATCTCTTCGCGGACCGCCCGCTCATCGCAGCAACTGAGAGCGTCGCTGGCGTAATCAAGCAGACTGTGGCCGGCGTAATCGCGCTGTTTAAGGGCGCTTGGCTTCGCGAGGATATCCGGCAGCAATGGCAGTAGCCCGCGTTGTACGGCGAGCATCTGCGGCGTGACGCCGTCGTTGTTGACGCTGGTGGCCCATGACATCTTGGGCGCCAGCACCTGCCAGATTTCGCAGGGGTGTTTGGACAGCACGGCGTCATGGAGCAGGGTGTTGCCGTTGCTCGTGCGCAGTTGGGTGTTGGCGCCGTGGGCCAGTAACACGCGCAGAATTTCCGGCCGCGTGAGGTGGATGACCAGCGCGCAGCGGCCCTGATTGTCCACCACGTCGGGATTGGCGCCGTGCGCCAGCAGGCATTCGCAGAGTTCGGGGCTGATGGACTTGACCAGAATGGGCGCCAAGCCGCTGTTCTCTTCGGCATAGTCGGGCGGTGCGCCGTGTTCCAGCAGCAGCATGGCGATGTCGTCATCTTCCAGCAAGACGGCCTGCAGGAGGGGCGTTCGGCCAGTGTGGTCGCAGAAATGCGGTATGGCGTGGTGCCGCAGCAGGAGCTGGACTGCGGGGAGATTGCCGCGCAAAACGGCATGGAACAGCGCGGTGCGGCCTTGCGCGTCGTGGATATTGACCAGCACGCCCTGCTCAATGAAGTACTCCACCATGGGGATGGCGTCATCATCCAGCTCGTCGTTGTATTTGATCGCAGCCATGATCAGTGATTCTTTGTTGGCGGGCCGCAACTCGACGTCGGCGCCGGCGGCGACCAGGGTCTTGACCGCGGCGAGGGAATTTGCCCGGACGGCGTAATACAGCGCCGTGCGGCCGTCGTTGTCCGTCTTGTTGACCAGATCGCGGCAGGGCGTGAGCAGGAAGTGCACGACAGCGGCGTCACCGCCCTGGGCGCCTGCGTGCAGGATGGTTCGGCCAACGTCGTCCACGGCCAGGACGTCCGCGCCGTATTTGACCAGGGTTTTCACGACGTATAGGCCGCTGTAACTGGCGGCGACGTGAAGTGGGCTGACGCCGTATTTGCCTTCCGCATTGACATCGGCGCCGGCGGCGATGGCCTTGAGGACGCCGGCAAGGTCATTGAGGAAGCAGGCCGAGACCTGGGACAGGGTGGCGTTAATGTCGTAGCAATGGCTGGGGGCGTCGTCGGGGCACATGCGGGGCAGTTGGCGGTCAGCGGTGTTGTCCTCGCCGGGTGCGTTGTCGTGCTGATCGTAGACAATTAAGCCATGTTCCCAAGGCGGCAGATCGCGCTCTTGGTATATTTCGGCGATACCGCGTGGGCGGCCTTTGGCCTCGCTGCAGTGGGCTTTGCTGATGCGGTCCATGCGGAAGTGTCGTTCCTGCTGACGGAAGTAGCAATACCCGGCCAGATACCACTGGTTGCTCCAGCTGAAGATGACTTCGGGGAGGACTTTGCGGTGACTGACCTGGCCCTTGTCGTCGCTGTAGTCAATGCGGACGATGTGGCAGGTTTTCAGGCCTCGCCAGAGAGCCTTGAAGATGTCGGCCGGAATGGCCTTCGGTATATGCGGCCGTTTTGAGTCCCGGTAGAAAAAACCGTCGTAGGTCATCGGGTCCCCCTCGGTTGTTGGACTACGTCGCGCGGTCAGTATTGCACGGTGACGGTGTCGCCGGCGGCGAGTGTGTCAACGCAGGCGTAGTGGCTTTGGCCGACCTGTTCGTCGTGCCAGGCAGCGGGCTGGCCGTTGCGGGACACGGCGGTGGCGGTGGCGCTGTCGGGCAGATAGAGGCGCAGCTTGGCGTGGTGATGGTCGGAGAGCAGCTGGACGCTCAGGGTTCGTGCCTGGTAATCGGCGGCGAAGTCGTATTCGACGGCCTTGCCGCTGCAGGCGTATTCGAGTCTGACGCAGGCGCGGGGTTCGCGGGCGGCAGCGAAGCGCGGCGACAGCGTGACGTTGGCGAAGAGCTTGCCGTTGTCGACGACGCCGGCGAGGCCGGCGCATTCGGCATGCATGAGTTCGGCGCCGCACCAGCAGCGGGGACCGCCGCCGATGTCCTTGCCATCCCAGTCGTAGAGGAAGGCGACCTTGCCATCGCCGCTGATTTTGCGGGCCATGCGCTTGAGGATGTCCACGCCGTAGCTTTCCTCGCCGGTCTCGAAGGCGCCGAGGGCGAGCTGGCCGGCGACGAATGGGGCGATGGCGCCATTGACGTACTGGCCAGCTTTGCGGCCGTGGAATATCGGGTAGGGCGGTTCGAGATTGCGGAAGTCGTCGTACTCGCCGTGGTATTTGTCGCGCATGGCGCGATAGGCGGCGATGACGCGCTTTTTCTCAGCGAAGGTGAGGATATTGCGGTTGAGGGCGTAGGCATTGGAGAGACTCATCTGCCGAGCTTCGTCGACGCCGTAGTCGACGGGGTCGATGGCAAGGAAGTGGCGGAAGAAATCGCCATTCCAGAGGTGGGTCATGACGCGTTCGCGGAGGGCTGCGGCCAGCTCTTCGTGGCGCTTGGCGGCGGCGGTATTGCCGAGGTAGCGGTGGAGTTTGGCCATGATGAGCCTGGCGTTGAAGAGGCCGGTGTTGTCGCCGTGGAAGATGCCCATGGGGTCATCGGGGTGGATGGCACGGTCGTGGCTGGAGCGCATGTTGTCCAGAAAGTCCCAGGTATCGAGGGTGCGCGGGCGTTTGGCGAGTTGGTAGTGGCTGTCCCAGCGGAGCGGGTCGCTGCAGATGTAGTCGAGGCCCTTTTCGAGTTTGGGCATGGCCTGGGCGAGCCACTGGTCGTCGCCGGTGGCCTGCCAGATCATGTGGACGCCTTCGACCATCAGGTATTCAATGTCGGCTTCGAGCTCCAGGCGGCAAAGACCGAAGGCCATGCCCTCTTCGTAATAGCAGCATTCGGGCGACGATATTCGCGTGGTCACGCCGTCTTTGACCCAGGGGCGACCGGAGTGCATGTCGCTCACGGGGGCGATGATTTCGTAGAAGAAGCCCTTGGCGTGCTGCTTTTCCAGCAGGAGATCGGGGAAGGTGCGGAGGTCTTTCTCGGTGTAGCGGAAGCCCTTCACGGTCAGGACGTAATCGCGGATCCAGTGGAGATTGACGCGGATGAGGCGCTCGCCGTAGATGAACACGCGGTTGTTGAATTTCATCGCGCCTTCGCAGAAGCCGAAAAGGTGCGACAGTTGTTCGGTGTGGTAGGCGGTGGCGCCGTTGGGGATGTTCCCGACGGCGATGTAACTGCCTGGCAGGCGATTAGTCATGCTGGCTCCCGCTTGTATCCGCAGATTTCTTTTTTTATCCGCAGATGGCGCTTTTTTTATCCGCAGGTGGCGCAGATAAACGCAGATTAGTACAGAATGCTAATGGCGGCACGGTTCGCCGCTGCTGTTTTTGCTGCAGACTTAATAAGCTAACTGCATAAAAAAGAAATCAGCGACCTCTGCGGAGAAATTCTACTACTTTTGCCTGGGCGGGGCGGCGTTGGCGGGCTTTAGTGGGCGAGGGTCTGCCAGATGGTGGTGATGCCGAGGATGAGAGTGATGACGCCGATGGCCAGGCGCAGGCGGGTGGTTTTGATGACGCGTACCGTCCACGCCGAGAATGGCACGGAGAGCAGGGCGCCAATGCAGAGCCACGGTGCCAGTCGCCAGTCGATGTCCTGGGGATGAATCCAGTACATCAGGACGCCGACGACGCAGGTGAGGCCTTCGGCCAGGGAGGTGATGCCGATGGCGTTCTTGCCGTCGACGCCGGCCAGGAGCTGTCCGCCTGTGACCACCGGGCCGTAGCCGCCACCGCTGATGCCCTTGTTGAAGGACGCCAGCAGGCCTAGGCCGACGATCCGTTTCCAGGAGAAGGCGAAGCTGCGGTTGATGGTGGCGAGGATAACAACGCCGATCACGAAGACCAGCACGCCGATATACAGCTTGAGATAGAATTTGGGCAGGTTCAAGGCGAGCATGACGGACGACACGGTGCCGACGATGGAGCAGGAAGCGATGACCAGGGTAACTTTCAGGTGCAATGGCAAGCTCTGGCTCAAGCTGCTTACCAGTCCCGCTTCGCGCATGCGCCTGCCGATCAGGCGCAACGACATGGTCTTGGGTAAAAGCGTGACATTGCCCATGGCGTGGTGGGTGAAGCCGGCAAGCAAGCCCGTGAACAACTCCGACAGCAGGACCGCCGGGATGATCTGCAATGGCGAAAAACCCATGCACAAGAGCACCGGCGTGAGGGTGGTGCCGTAGCCCATGCCGAGCGTCGAATCAACGTATTCGCCGACGAAGGCCAACGCCACAACCACTAACAACATGGTGAGGGTCAATTCCATGTCCATGGAGAAAAACCTGTCCTTGGGGGTGACGAGCAACCAGGGGAAATTGGAGGAAAGGAGGGGGGGAGTGGGAGGCGAGAGATTGGGGAATGAATGCGGCTGGTCGCCGAGAAATGGCCGAAAAGGACTCGGGCGGCCTGGCCGAAGGAGGGGGCGGCGACACGCCGCGGTACGACTTCAGGCAGGCCCCACCAAACGACGGGGCGCTAATGTCACCCGGTTTTTGCTCTTGTCAAACGTAATGGATGTATTCCGTCCAAACCGGGTAATCGGTCAGTGTACACCCCGGCGCTTCGCTGGGACAATTTGCAGGAAACCCACGGCCCGCCGCCGCCCAGCCATTCGACGTTGATTTCCGCCGACCTTTGCGGCAGCGGAGTCATAGCGGGCCCAGAGTAGCAGCGGCTTCCAGCCGCTGTGCGCACGGCTCGTGCGGCGGGGGAGACGGGCCGGGTACGGTCGGCGTGGATGACGAGGACGGTTTAATGAGCCGTCTTGTCGGAGTGGGCGAGACGCCCACTCCACAGCCGCGAGACGTAATCGGTCAGGAACCACCCCGGTGGGGAAAACACCGGGGTGGTTCCTGACCGACTACATACCGGGGGCAGGCCCCATTCTTTTTTATCCGCAGATGACGCAGATTAGCGCGGATAAAGAATTTGCGTCAACGGCGGATGAAAAAGGGACCATTTCTGCCTACGGGTCGATTTTTTTGCGGGAATATTTGGCGCGGATGGCGTCGGGATTAGCGGCGTGGCTGAGGAGGGTGTCGTAGCTGATGATGCCGCGTTCGTGGAGGTCTTGGAGAGTACTGTCCATGGTGCACATACCGCGGCGGCTGCCCATTTCGAGCTGGGTGACGAGCTTATGGGGGGCATTTTCGCGGATGATATTGCGTTCGGGGGCATCGACGAGGAGCAATTCGTAGGCGAGGACGCGGCCGCGATTGCCCACCGTGGGCAGCAGCTGCTGCGAGATGACACCGAGCAGGGTGTTGGCCAACTGGAGGACGACCTGCGTCTGCTGGGACGGCGGGAAGACGCCAACGATGCGTTCGAGGGTGTTGATGGCGCTGGAGGTGTGCAGCGTCGCTAGGACGAGATGGCCGGTTTCGGCAGCGGTCAGCGTGGTTTCGATGGTGTCGTGATTACGCATTTCGCCGACGCAGATGACATTGGGGTCCTGGCGCAGGATGTGATGTAGACCGGACTCGAAACTGAGGACGTCGGTGAACAATTCCTGTTGAATGATGATGGACTGTTTGTGGCTGTGGACGTACTCGATGGGGTCTTCGATGGTGATGATCTTCCCGCAACGCCGGCTGTTGATCTGATCAATCATGTAGTTAAGGGTGGTGGTCTTGCCTGAGCCGGTGGCGCCGGTGACGAGGATGAGGCCACTGGGGCGTTCCAGTAGCTTGTCAATGGCTTCGGGCAGCCCCAGGTCCTTTCTAGTGCGCATGGTGGTCGAGCAAGCGCGGATGGCCAGTTCGGGCGAGCCATTGCGGTGATAGACCGACACCCGGAAACGGCCGAGCTCGCCGTCGGTGAGGGAAAAACAGAGAGCGAGTTCGTTCTTGAGGACCTTGCGTTGTTCGTCGTTGATGGCTTTGTCGACGAGCTGTTGCAAGTCGTCGCCGGAAAGTGGTTCGGCCTCGCCGAGGATGATATCGCCATTGACGCGCCAGGCCGGGGGGAGACCGGCGATGAGATGGATGTCCGACGCGTCGTAATGCCGGGCCGTCAGCAGAATCTCTTTCAGAGTCATGTTCATGGTCGCTTAACCCGTGGCTGCGACGCGAGGGGGCGCGTCAAGACTATTTTTTGGCGCCGAAGAGGCGGGCAAAGAAGCCCCGGCGCGCGCGGGACTGGGCGAGGTATTGCGCGACGCTGGTCATGTCCGGAGCGAGGACGCTGGCCTCTTCGAGGGCCTGGTGCGCCTCGGCGTTTCGACCCAGGGCCAGGCAGAGCCGCCCCAGGGCCAGGTGCAATTCGGCCTGTTGGCCTTGGGTGGCCAGCATTGACTGGACAAATTTCATGCCGAGCATGACGGCGGCGTCCTTGCCGTTGAAGAGGCAGCTCTCGGCGATGAGCACGCGTGGTCGCCAATCCTGCGGCTGGCAGCTGCAGGCTTGTTCAAAGCAGTATTCGGCATTGCGGCGTGCGTAGAGGAAGATTTCACCGCGGGCAATAAAGGGCAGGGCGCTGGTGCCGGCGCTCTCCAGTGACGAGTCCGAGAAGCCGCAGGCGCGCTCGAAATCTGCGCAGCGGGCGGCCAAAATGGCCCGGACGGCGAGGAGGTCGGCGCCTTCGCCGACGATGTCGATGGCCTTGCCGTACCACAATTCGGCCTCGCGGTATTCCTGGAGATTAACGAGGCAGAAGATTTGTCCGAGCCAAGCCTGGGCGGAGCCGGCGTCGATGCTGGCGGCCTGCGAGTAGCTTTTGAGCGCTGGCTCCCATTCGAGGCGGTAGAAATGCGTGTTGGCGGCGTCGAGGAAGAACTGTGCGTCCTTGATCTGTTCGCCACGGCTGGCCGGTGCGGCAGGCTTGGCGGCGGTCGGCGCGTCGTTGATTTCCAATGCATTGAAGCGGTGTGTCATAGAAGCCATTCGGAAGCGGTGACGGTTTGACTGTGTGGGTTGCTACGGCATGGCCTGGCGGTGCCAGAGTGGCCAGCGGACAATGACCTTGCCGCGCACGCGCTCGGGTGGTAGGTTCGGCCTGGTCGCGGCTAGCTGATCTGGGTATGGGTCACCCCAATCGGCATTGATCTGCAGCCACGACGCATACACCAATACCTCATTGTCCTGCATGGTGAAAGGTTGCCAGTTCATGCCCCTCCATTCATGATTCAGTGGCTGCTGTTCGGCAGTGTGGCCGTCAATGTATACGTGCGCGTCTTTGATTGCAACGTGGTGGCTGCCGGTGGCGATGACGCGGTCGTAATAGCTGCCGAAGCGGGCGTCATAGTAGGCGCCGAAGCGGGCGGCGACGAGGTCGCCGGGCTGATAGTGATCCTGTGGTACGACGCGAACGAGCATACCGGCACGCAGGTCGCCATGCTGATAATAAGCGGGAATGATCTCCCAGCCAGCGGCGGCGATGGCACTGTGCACCAGCATGCGGTCTGCCAAGCCAGCGGCAAAGAACAGGAAAAAACTGAGCAGGCAGATGCGGAGGGTTTCGCCAAGGGGCGCGCCGGGGCGTTGCAGAGCATCGATCATCGACCAGGACTGGACGGTGGCTAACAGCCACAGACAGAGCCGCCAGTGCGGCGTGCCCAGGGTGATGACGAGCGCGACAAAAGCCAGCACGGCTGCGTACAAAAACGCGCGGCCGCGGGCGCGACGCCCCAGGCGGAATTGCCGCCAGGAGGGCAGGAAGAAGCCACAGAGAATGGCGACTGCCGCGCGAAAAGCCAGCGTCTCGCGGAAAGAGCTGGCGTCATTGTCGCCGGGTGTGTCTGGCCGTGGGTAGCTGGGCCAGACGAAGCCCTGGCGGCGTTTCCAGGCCATGAGCAACTTTTGCCAGCGCCGGCGCGACGTGGCACGCGGGGGCGTCCGGTCGGCGGGCGCTGCTGCCGCAGCAGACTGGCTGTTTAGCAGTGCATTACAGCGCAGACAGCGCTTGGCCTGATCGAGGTTTGGCAGACCGTATTGTGGGCAGATCATGTGCGGCTCTGATCCTCGATATCGACGTCGCGGTGTTCTTCGCACTCATAGAATTCGGCGGTGGGAGCGAAAGACAGCTCTTGGCCGATGATTTGGGCGAGTTCCTTGGCCAGTTCCTGGCAGGCTGGGCCCTTGATGCCGCTGACCGTGGCGCGGACAGTGCCGTCCGGCGCGATTTGGATGTCGATTTCGCGTGCTGGCATCGTTCAGTCCTCCCATCCGCGCAGTTTGATGTGGATATTGTCGTCGGCATCGACGGATTGATCGACGACGCTGAGGTGCCGTGCCTGCATTTCCTGGACGATGCGCTGGTAGGCGTATTGCTGGACGACGCGGCCGGCGATGTCGCGGCCGAACTGCTCGAGTTCGGCCTTGCTGTAGCCGCTGCCTTCCACGCAGATTTTCAGTTTGCCGCGGGCGTCGCGTGAGAAAATGACTTTGAGGCTGTCGTTGGCGAAGACGAGTTCTTCGTCGCGGCGGATGGTCGTGCCGACCTCTTCGCTGTTGGCCAGGTCGAGTTCCACGCGCGTGTTGGTTTCGGTTGCCACGTCGGTGGTGTTGTTCGTTTGGGCATTGACAGCGGTGAGACCGACTGCGCCCATGACGGCTGCGGCCGCGCTGCAAAGGACTGGCCAGGCGGCGGTGGCGACAATGGGGGCGATGACGACGACTCCGCTCATGCTGTGCTCCTTTCCTTACATCTCGAGTTTGGAGGCGGGACCAACCGAACCGGCTTCGGGTGTCGATGCTGGCCGGGCGCGGCCGCTGCACCATTCGCGCAGGCGGCTGATTTCCTCGCCGAGAGTGCGTGACAGCGGCACGGTGTTCTTGATGGCGGCGACCAGCTCATCCTGGGCGAGGTCGTGGCCGGCGTAGTAGCTGTCGTAGAGCGCCGAGATGACCGCCTCTTCGATTTCAGCGCCGCTGAAGCCGTCGCTGGCTACCGCGAGCTGCTTGAGGTCGAAAAGCTCAGGTTCGCGGCTGCGGCCGGCGATTTTCAGGCGGAAGATGTCTTCGCGCTCGACGCAGTTCGGGAGGTCCACGAAGAAAATCTCATCGAAGCGGCCTTTGCGCAGGAGTTCGGGCGGCAGGCGTTCGATGTTGTTGGCGGTGGCGATGACGAAGACCGGTGCGCGTTTTTCGGCCAGCCAAGTCAGCAGAGTGCCGAAGATGCGGGCGGAGGTGCCGCCGTCGGTATTCGCGGAGGAGCCGCCGCTGCCGAAGGCCTTTTCGATTTCGTCAATCCAAAGAATGCATGGCGAAACCGACTCGGCGGTGAGCAGCGACCGGCGCAGATTGGCTTCAGTGGAGCCCAGGGCGCTTTCGAAGAGGCGTCCGGCGTCAAAGCGCAGTAGGGGCATTTTCCAGGCGGCGGCGACGGCTTTGGCGCAGAGGCTTTTGCCGCAGCCCTGAATGCCGAGGAAGAGCGCGCCTTTGGGGGGCGGGAGGCCGAATTCGCGGGCGTTGTCCGAGAACGCGAAGGAACGTTTCCAGAGCCAGTCTTTGAGGAGATCGAGGCCGCCGATTTGCGCGAAATCGTCCTGTGCTTCGTAGTATTCGAGGATGCCGGATTTGCGGATGATCTGGCGTTTTTCATCAAGGACGACGGGTATGCTTTCGGCGGAGAGGCCACTGTGGAGGACGAGTGCGCGGGCGAAGACATTTTCGGCTTCGTTGAGGGTCAGTCCCAGCGCGGCTTGGAGGAGCAGCTCGCGGGATTCGTCGTCGAGATTGATCTTGATCTGAGGATTGTCCTTGACCTGTTCGATGATTTGGTTGAGCATATCGCCGATGACGGCGGTGTCGGGCAGTGGGTAGTCGATGACGGTGACGTCCTTGCTGAGGTCCTCGCAGATGCACATGGTGGGCGTGATGATCACCAGGGTCTTGTAGCTGTTTTTGAGGGCGGCGGCGACTTCGCGCAAGCGGCGGATGACCGAGAAGTTACGGTTGCCCATGAAAGGATGGAAGTCGTAGAAGACAAAGATCGCCGGCTCGATATTGCTGATGACGCGGTCGAGGGCCTGCAGCGGATCGCGCGTGGCCGAGTCGACCTTCTTGACCGACTGGTCAGTGAGGCCGCTGGGGACAATGCCGGTGTTGAAACTCCACGTGTAGATTTTCTTGTTGCGACGTTCGGCGATGGTGTGGAGATGGCGCAGGACGCGCTCTTCCTCGAAGGAGATGATGTTGATGACCGGATAGCGCGAGCGAATCAGCATTTCGAGGTCGTCGGCACTGCCGTTGCTGTTATTCATGGTCAGTCCAGTTCGAGGTGGTGTTTTTTCGCGGCGGGCGCGGCGAGGCGGCGACGGAAGGCGACGATGTCGTTGAACCGCATGAAGGCGTAGCCGGCGAGGGCCGCCGCCGTGATCGCGGCCAGGCAATGCCATTGGCCGGAGAGAATATACTGCAACGCCGACAAGCCCCAAAATACCGCCAGAATGGTTCGCGCGGGCAGCATGGCGAAGAAGATGGACCATGAGCATTGGCGTTGGAGGTGCCAGAGAGCGCCAAAGGCGCCGGCGATGGGCCCGTATGCCGTGGTGATGGTGCTTGGCGCGAGGACGGCGGCGGCGGCGCTGCCGACGCCTGCCACGACCAGCCAAAAGAGCGCGAAGCCGCGGCGGGTCAGGTCCTGTTCAATCATTCTGAAGAACACGGCAACTGCCAGGAGACGAAAAAGCACGCGGGTGATGGACGTGCTGGGCAGCAGCGCCGCCGTCCACAGGGTGTAGAGGTGGACCGGGAGTCTGTCCGGCCGCAGGGCCAGCTTGGCGGCAGTCCATTCGCCGGCGAAAGACTGGAAGATGAAGCCCGAGAGCAACAGCCCGATGAGGAGGCGGGTGCAGATGCCGATGCTGATGCGGCTCATGCGCGGCTGGCAGGTGCCGCAAGTACTGTGCTCAGTTTGTGTCATGGAGTGTCTTCAGGAGGTTGCGCAGGGGCGCGGAGAGGTCTTGCACCATCACCGAGCCGTCTTTGCGGATGACAATTTCGCTGACGAAGGCGTGCGCGGCGCTTTCGTCGTCGCGCAGACAGAAATCCGCGTAGAGACGCTTGAGGCCGGCCTGGGCGACGAGCTGGTCCAGGCGGTGCCACTCGTCGTCGCGGAGACAGCGGGTGCGACCGGCGGCATCGGGGATGAGCTGGTGGAAACTGACGGGGACTCGGGGCAGCTCTCGCCGCAAGAAGTCAATGACGGGCTTGCAGCAGCAGTCGCCGTGGCCACCCAGGGGCAGGTGTCTGACCAGGAGCCGCGCGGGGTCCACGCGGCGCAGGTTGGCCGTGACCGTCGGCCAGTAGTGGTCGAGGTCGCAGAGCTCGCGGGCGCAGCGGTCATTGCCGAATTTGAGGTCAGCCACATAAAAATCGACGACGCGATCCAACAGCGCCAGCGCCGCTGGCGTGAAGCAGAAATTGCTGTTCCAGACCACGGGCACTGCGCTGCGCAGGCCGGCGATGACGGCGAGGGCGCTGGACAGGGAGCAGGTCGGCTCGCCGCCAAGGATTTGCAGCGAGGTGATTTTTCCGGCGCGAAAGGCGTCATCAATGGCTGCAGCCAGCACTGTGGGGTCGGCGGGGGCACCGCCCGTGAAGTCGTCGCGGATGGCGTCGGCATTGGAGCAGTAGGCGCAGCGGAGATCGCAGTGGGCGAAATACAGCATAGACGCGGGATTGAGAAAGGCCTCTTCGCCGTAGGTGACGAAGGCCTTGGTCACGCGCGCCGAGCTGGTTGCGCCGCAATAGCCGCGTTCGCCCTCATGGCGGCGGGCACCGCAGTGCCGGCAGCAGCAGTTGCAGGGATTTTCCAGCTCACGGGCTGTCGCCAGCAACGCCGGCCAGTCGTCCGCGCCGGGGCGGTCGGCGCGCCGGCGAAGAACGGGCTGCGTGGGGGGGCGGGGTGACATGGGGCGATCCCATCTGGTGGGGTTAAAAAAACTAATATCCGCATTTATTGGCGGGGCGTTATTCGAAGTCGCGGAGGTCGGCGAAGTCGATGGACTGGTCGATATACTGGCAGGTCTTGATGACGTCGTCGAGCTGCGTCATGGTACGGCAGCGGAAGATGGGGAACACCTGGAGTTTTTTGGCCTGGAGGAGATAGAGCAGGGCCAGCTGGGTGATGCCGATGCCGGTTTGTTGCGACAGGGCAAGCAGGCGTTTGGCGCGTTCGTGGTTGCGCGGCGTGTCATAGCGTTTGCAGGCGCCATCGACGGCGCGGCCTGCGGCGATTTTTTGGAAGAAGCCGCCGGCCTGGCAGGAGTACGACATCACGGCGGTGTTGGCTTCGGCCAGGACCTTGGCCATGTCGAGTGACCAGTCGCGCATGGTGTGGTCGCTGGGCGGGTTCATTTGGCCGCTACCGACATTGATCTGCTCCTGGTCCATGCGGATGCCGTGAATCTGACCGCTCTTTTCGAGATCAATGGCTTCGTCCAGGCGCGGCGCGGTCCAGTTGGAGACGCCGTATTCGCGGAGTTTGCCTTGCTGGCGGGCTTTGTCAAGGGTGCCGAGGATATCGGCGACGGGGTTTTCGATGCCGTCGCGGTGCAGGAGGTAGAGATCGACGTGGTCGGTGCGCAGGGTCATGAGGCTGGCTTCGAGGTCGGCCATGATCTCGCGGGGATTGACGCGGGTTTGATCCATGTTGTCCAGCGCGGGATGGACGCCTTTGGTGCACAACACGATCTGATCGCGATTCTTGCGCGAGGCCATGTAGTCGCCGAGGATACGTTCGCTGCGGCTGCGCTCGCCGGGAAACCAGTCGCTGTACACGCGGGCGGTGTCGACAAAATTGCCGCCCTGGGCGAGAAAATGGTCGATGAGTGCGAAAGACTCCTGCTCGCTGCCGTCAATACCGAGGCCACTGAGGCCAAAACAAAGAACGGAGGCGCTGATATCGGTGCGGTTGATCATGCGTTTGGGGATCATGAATAATTCCTTTTGCGAAGGCCTTGACAATGAGCGGGAAAAGACGGATACTTAGTATACGACCTTGGCAATGGAAATGCTAAACCCCATTTTGTGCAGGGGGGGAAATTGTTTGGGGTGTACGGTGTGATAAAAAGGAGCGGCGACAATGGGAAAGAAATGCTTCACCTTAATTGAACTGTTGGTTGTGATTGCGATCATCGCCATTTTGGCAGCCATGTTGCTGCCGGCGTTAAGCAAGGCGCGCGAGAAAGCGCGGACGATTTCCTGCGTGAGCAACCTCAAGCAACTCGGGCTGGCCAACGGCATGTACACGACTGACTTCGCGGACTACTTGCCGCCGGTGTACAACGGTCCTACGCACAATGAACGCGTGTGGTGGGTGGGCTTGCTGCACGAGTACTTTGGCGACTACAAGACGATGATCTGCCCGTCCACCAAGGCCAATAAATCGAGCCTGTATCCCCTGGGCAACGCAAACAGTTCGCTATTGTCGCAGCACTTGTGTTATGCGGCCTTGCTGACGCATGTGTGGGTCAGCGATGGCAGTAAAGCATCGCGGACGCTGGGGCAATTCAAGGCGCCATCGGAAACCTTCGTGTACGTCGAGGCATCGAGAATCTACAGCCATTGGTGCCCGAATTGCCGCAATGACAACAACCCTTGTACTTGTCCCTGCAAAGTTGTGGGTGCTGATGGTGCTCGTAATCCCGAGACGACATTGCATGGCGATACCATGAATGCCGTGCACTGCGATGGCCACGTCGGTGGCTTCAAGGCATCGCAAATCCGCAGTTCCAGCACCAGCGAAAAGTGGTTCGGCCACGGCAGCAGCGCATTCTAATTCCGTTTGGACCGGGGGCGCCAGGACCGCCAGGACCGCCAGGACCAGCGCCGTTGTTCGCCAGGCAGGGACACCCGCTGGTGCAGCCGCCGCCGCCACAGGGCAGATTCGCACGCAGCAAAGACGGCGCACAGACAAGAAGAAGCAGGAAAAGGCACAACGTGTTTTTCATAGTTTCTCCTGCAGTCGGCTGATGGCGGCCCGGGCAGGTATCCGGAGACGCGTCTCGCAGACCCGAGGCAACGCCGAAGGGTATGCGGAGGTGCGCGGCAAGGACAACGTGTTTTTCATGGTTTCTCCTGCAGTCGGCGGATGGCGGCCTGGGCGGGGATTCGGAGACGCATGCCGCAGACCCGAGGCAAGGCCGAAGAGGATAGTCTGATAGCCGCGAAGCGGCGGCCCGAGGAGCGCAGCGACGAAGGGTATGGATGATGTCGCCAGCGGCGTCAGCCAGGCCAGATCGCTTCGGTCACCGAGAAAGCCCACGGCGGCAATTGCGGACTTGCGAAGCAAGGACAGTCTGATAGCCGCGAAGCGGCGGCCCGAGGAGCGCAGCGACGAAGGGTATGCGGAGGCGCGCAAAACCGGATTGGTCTTCACCGCGGCCAGACGGCGGGCTTCCGGCAGCGCGCCGACGGCGCCCAAGGTGGCGCAGACCTGCAGCAGAGCGACTTTGGCGGTCTCCGAACAGACCGGATCAAGCAGAGCTTCCAGGCAGGCGGCGGCGACTTCATCGCGGGTGAATTCCGGGTACTTGCCGGCCAGAAAGCCCAGCTGGGTGGCGGCGGCGCCGGCGAAACGTAAGCGCTCGCCCAGCCCATTAAGCAGGAAATTCTGATGCGTTTAGGTTAATTGGCAGTCCTGAAACCAAGCAAGGAGACTGCCCAATGACCGACCGTGAAACTGCCTGGCGTGACGCCTTGTCCGCCCATTCGTCGTCCGGAATGCCTTTGAGTCGCTATTGTCGCGACAAGGGGCTCAACTATCATCAGGCGGTGTACTGGCGTCGCCGCCTGGCCACGATTGACGGCGCCGCCGGCTTGTCCGTCCCGGATGCGCCTGCCCCGACTTTTTCGCTCGTGGAGCTATCCGAGCCGCCGCGGCAGGTCGCGGACAGCGGCGTGGCCATTGAGTGCGGACGTTGTCGGATCAGTCTGAAAGCCGGCTTCGATCCGTCGGTGCTGTCCCGGGCGCTGGCCGTCCTGTCGGGTCTGGAGGCGGACTGATGTTGTCCCTGCCGCCATCCGCACGCATCTATATTTGCCACCAGGCCGTGGACATGCGCAAGTCGTTTGACGGCCTGGCGGCGGCCTCCAGCCAGCTGCTCGCCCAGAGTCCGGATTCCGGGCACTTCTTCGTTTTTCTCAACGCCCGGCGCACGCTGATCAAAATCCTCAACTGGGACGGCGACGGCTACACCATCTGGAGCAAGCGCCTTGAGCAGGGGCAATTCAACCTGCCCAAAGCCGTCGGCGACCGTCTGCTGCTTGATTTGCGCGATCTTCACGCCATGCTTGATGGCGTGAAGCCGGGCGCGTACTACAAAAGATTCTCAAAAAAAATGTGATTTTCGCCATCTTTTTTTGCGTGCCTGCTTGCATGTATTTGTTTTTGATGTAAGTTATTGGCATGCAAAATGATACGTTTCATTTTAGCAACTTTTCTGGCGGCGGCGCCGCGCGACTTGCCGCCGAGAACGACCGCCTGCGTGAACAGCTTCTGCAGGCCACTGCCGAGAACGTCCAGCTGGGTGAAACGCTGCAGAAAATCCAGCAGATCGCCACTGCCGAGACGGGCGAGTTGCGCGATGCGCTGAAAAAATCCCTCCAGCGCCTGGCTGAACTGGAACTGCAGTTGGCCTGGCTGAACAAGCGGCTCTTCGGCAGGAGTTCCGAGCGCGTGGTCGACGAGAAGACCCCGCTGCTGCCGGGCCTGGTATTGTCGGAAACGGCCCCCAAGCCGGAACCGGCCACGATCAAAGTCCAGGGCCATGATCGCTCGCAAAAGGCCGCCGACAAGGATGCCAAGAGCGTTCCTTTTTCCGATAAACTCGAGAGCGAGGAACTCGTTCTTGATATCCCCGAAGCCGATAAACTCGGGAAGGAGTTCATTGGCTTTGACATCTCGAAAATGCTCAAGTACCGTCCTCCCTTCTACGTCCTGGTCATCAAGCGCGCCAAGTATGTGGTGCCGGGCCAGCCTGAGCTGGGCGTCGTGATGGCGCCGCCGCTGCCGAACGTCCTGTCCGAAGACTCCGACCGCAGCCACTTCGACATCAGCGTGCCCGTTCACGTCCTCCACGAGAAATTCGTCAACCACATGCCCTTCTACCGCCAGAGTGAAGACCTCAAACGCGAGGGCATCATTCTGAGCCGCGGCACCATGTGCGACTGGGCGGACAAGATCGCCTTTCTGGTGCAACCCATCATAGATCGCATGTCCGACCTGCTGCTGAAAAGCGACGTCATTCACGCCGATGAAACCTCCGCGCGAATGTTGGCGAAAGGAAAATGTCAGAAGTGTTACCTCTGGGTGCGCAAGACCGGCGTCGGCCCGCCGATCACCCTCTTTCATTTTTCGCCCGGGCGAGGTCAGGGCGAAGCGCAAAAAATCCTCGGAAATTACGCCGGTATATTCATCAGTGATGCCTATACGGGCTACGACAAGCTGCCCGGAACCCGCGCCGCCTGCTGGGCGCACGTGCGCCGCAAGTTCTACGAGGTGCCCGAACTGGACAACGAGCAGCGTCTGACGGCCCTGAAGCTGATCCGGATCATGTATGACAACGAGGCGCGGGCCGCTGACGAGGTCAAGGACGCCGAGGCCGCGCGGGCCGGCGGCGAGATCGCCATCGTCGTCCCGGCCCTGGTCGAGACGCGCCGGAAGCAGCGGGCCAATTCGGCGGAGCTGGTCGAGCAGTTCTTCGCGCTGTGCGACGACATCGTCCGCCGGCGTCTGCCACCGACCTCCATGCTCGTCCGGGCCGCCGTCTACGCGCTCAAGCAACGCCAGGAGCTCTCCGTGTTCCTGAATGACCCACGCGTGAACATCGACAACAATCCGGCCGAGAACGCGATCCGCCCCTGGGCACTGGGACGAAAAAATTGGCTCTTTGTTGGCAACGAACGCGGCGGCGAAAAATCCGCCATCATCGCCAGCCTCGTGGCCACCTGCAAAGACAACAAGGTCGACTTCAAGGCTTGGCTCGAAGACGTCCTCACTCGCCTCGGCACTACCCGGCATGACGACATTGACTCCTTGCTGCCACACAACTGGACTCCCGCACGCAACTGACACCACCCGCACACTATCGCGCCACCGCCCCGATCCGCTTCACGCGGAACGGGGCTTTTCGCGTTCAGGTGCTAATGTAATCACGCGAAACACATGCGGGGATATGGGCTGGGCGAACGCTTACGGCGAAACGGTTCGCCCGCTCGGTCCGGAGCACTTCCCACAGCGCCGCAGCCATGGCTTCCCGCCCCGCGTTGCGCGGCGCGTCCGCATACCACTTGCCGAAGAACTGCACGCAATAGTCGCGCCACGTCTCGTCGTGGCTTTGCTCGCGATACATGGCGACCAGGCGCGCGGCCAGCTCTTCCGGCCGCCGGCGTTGCCGCATCAGGGCGAACACCAGCTCGTTCTTGAGGCCGTTGAACTCCAGATCGGGCAGTGGCTGGCTCGCCAGTTTCCGATTCAAAAACTCATAGCAGGCGCTCACCTGTTCTGCCGTCAGGTTCGCCGGCAGTTCATGTATGGCCCGCACGCGGGGAACATAGCGCGTCTCCGCCGCCTGGCCGAACACCAGCTGGAGACTTTTCGGCAGGACGGCTGACGATGGCGCCTGACCCCGGACGGGGAGGGAAAAGAGACTGACGGCGACAAGGACAAAGACAAGAACTTTCATGGCCCGGCTCCGGCTTGGGGGTGCACTCTGCCGTGAAGGATGATTTCAACCGGCCGCCAGCCCGCCGGCGAAAGCATCGGCAGCTTGACGCGGTGGTGGAACAAAGTTTCCTCACGCTCGGGAGTGAAGGTCACGGCCAGGGTCCAGCGGGTGTCGGACTGCCGTTCCAGCCTGGCTGCGACGCCGGTCCCGACCGTCTCGGGTTCGCCGAACTCCGCCGGCGCCACGGTGGTCAGCAAAAACTCCTGATGGCAGGACTGACCGGCGGGCAGCGTCCCGACAGCGAGAATGCGTTGCGGACTGACCGCGACCAGCGGCACCGCCTCGCCCGTAAGCCGGACAGCGCGGACTTCCCCGCCGGTCTCCAAAAACACCATGTGCGTGAACGGCCCGGAAACGCCCTCGGCCGGAAGCCGCACCGTCAGAGAGGCCTGGCCGCGCGCCGGAATCTCCCGGTTTGACAGGTCGGCCGTCAGGCAGCCGCAACTCGTGCGCAGCGCGTCGACCACCACGGCCGCCTCGGAGGAATTGCGCAGCGTGAAGACCCGCTCCTGCGCCTGGTTGGCAGGAAAACGCCCCAGAGAAGCCGCCGAGGGCAGCAGTTCAAGAGCCCGGAGCGAAAACGCCGGGAAGAGCAGGAGGGCGAAGCAGAAAAGGATGGGCAAGTGGCGTTTTATCCGTTTCATAGTATCGCAGGTGGCACAGGAGAGCGTTTAAAATAAGGCGTCAGGTAGTTTGAAAATATTCTCGGAAATCATTTCTCTATTATTTTTTTGCATCCCCGAAAATTCACCGGTATGGGACATTTCAAGATATTGGAAATTGGATGTGTTCCCACCTCGTTTCCCTAACGAATATGGCCATCAGACCCAGCTTGCCAGCCATATTGTTCTAAAACTGATTCAAACATGAGCATATAGCCCTAGTCTTGCCTCCAACCTCCGAGAATACTATGCGTACAAGCGGTCAAGAATCCACTGATTAGAATCCGCAGCGTCAGTAAAAAATATTCATATAGTTACTCCATGTTTTTTGCCACCTAATCGTCACTCCTGGCCTGTCATCTCTTATGAAACCAAAAAGACTAATATCGTCATTAGCCTCCTTAAATATCATCAATACAAAGATATAATTGACTCTTTGACAAATATAAATATCAGATTTGGCAGAGGTTACGACATCATAAGTAAATATTTCTCCTGAATAGTCGCCCTCCTTGATATGATTAAGAAAGGATTCCATTTCTTGATTAGTTGTTTTTTCTGAAAATCCATATTTTCCCAATGTTTTATATATTTCTTCTCTTGATTTGTAATATAAATCATAACCCACAATCGTAGGGTTATCATCTACTTCCACTAAGTTTTCGATTATTTTGCGCATAAGTTCCCATGAGTCTTTGATTACAATCTCAGCATCATCGTATGTATATGATGGTGATATTTCTTTCGCACGATTTATACAGGAAAAGTTAGTTGAATATAACAATACAAGAGCACATATATAAAATACGTTAGCATACAACGATTTTCTGTTCGTCCTCATGCTATTGATTTCCTCTCATTTGAAATATTAATAGGAGATCACTAGGCCAGCATACATATCATACAAAAAGCCTATTGTGTGCAGGCGTTACGTATAGCGTTCATAGAATGTTCACACTCTTTCACTTTATTCATATATACTTCTTCTTTCCTTTTTTCTTCATTACAAACTCTATCCATTTGCAACCCTGGAGCATATTTTTCGCAATCATATTTTTTATTTTTATAAAGGTTATATTCTTTTTTCATTCTGCAATAACAATCGAGGTAATCTGTTATAGCTCGAGGCCGTCCGAAAAGCACAGTCGGTTTTTGCGAGGGGGAGGGAAGGGTCATTGACCCTTCCCTCCCCCTCGCGCTCCCCCACCTATCCCTTTTCGGCTCAGCACATTGCGGCTATCGCTTCGCGACATCCGCAATGTGCTGAGCGTCAGCGGATAAGGGCATGTGCTGAACTTTTCTCCGTTGTTTTTCGGCAGTCATATCTATTTTATGGTCAAAAGAAGGCCGGTTTATTGTCAAAAGAATGCCGGATGAAGGCTGTTTTGACAGGAAAAAGTCGTCTGGGGACTTTTCGGATGGGCTCTAGCTCTAGCACATTTCTCCCCACAAACCACCTTACCATCTGCAGCCTCGTATAATTTAATCACATCGCTAAAATTAGTTTCCGATTCCTTAACATGGAACGTCTCGTGTTCAGCAATTGTTGTTTTTTTATCCCAGCTCAATTCTTGTCCTGTACCAGGATATTTTACCTTTATCGTGCAATTGGTTGAAGCTAATATCTTATACTGATTCGGTTCACAGCCGTCCCATAACTTGACGGTGAGTTAGTAAAAAATGGATTCACAGCATCTTAATGGTAGCCTTGCAAGCAACCATAGGAGGTACCATGAATCCACTGAAAAGTACTGTGTCAGTCCTTGCGCAAATTGCAAGTTGGATACCTGACCGGATTATCGACAACCTCGCCAAAAAGTATAAAATCCAGACGCGAGCCTTCAGCGCCAACAGCCATGTGATGGCTATGCTTTATGCGCATCTGGCGCATTCATTAAGCCTGAACGACATCTGTGACAGCCTTCACAACCACGCCGGCCCCCTTGCTCGAGGCCGTCCGAAATGCATAGGTAGGTTTTGCGAGGGGGAGGAAAGGAGCATTGCTCCTTTCCTCCCCCTCGCGCTCCCCCACCTATCCCTTTTCGGCTCAGCACATTGCGGCTTTCGCTTCGCGACAGCCGCAATGTGCTGAGCGTCAGCAGGCGATAGTATGTGCTGAACTTTTCTCCGTTGTTTTTCGGCAGTCATATTTATTTTACGGTCAAAAGAACGCCGGATTATGATCAAAAGAACGCCGGATGAAGGCTGTCTTGACAGGCAAAAGTCGTCTGGGGACTTTTCGGATGGGCTCTTGCTGGAAGCCAATGGCCAATGTCTTCTGCGCTTATGTCCTTGGCCGATTTTGTGGGTACACTATAGTCACCCGCCTCGGCACCACCCGGCATAACGACATTGACTCCTTGCTGCCACACAACTGGACTCCCGCACGCAACTGACACTACCCGCACACTATCGCGCCACCGCCCCGATCCGCTTCACGCGGACCGGGGCTTTTCGCGTTCAGGTGCTAATGTAACCACGCGAAACACATGCGGAGATATGGGCTGGGCGAACGCTTACAACGGAAGTTTGAGGGCCTCGCCGTGATTTCCTGCGTGGGTCGGGGAAATTTCAGCGAAATTTCGCTCTACCCACGTAGGAAACTTTTGCTGATGGCGGATGCGCTCAATCCGGCCAGCTTGAGTAGCTGCCGGCATTGAGCCTCCGGCTGGCTCAACTGCTCATGGACTTCGTCTCCCAACTTGATTTTCCCTATTTGCAGCTCGCCCAGCTTGCTCCAGGCCGTTTGCAATGAAACACGCAGGTCTCCTTGCGGCTCCGTGAATTCCGCCAGTTTGTGGCGGGCCTTCCAGATGATCATGTATGCCAGCATGCAGACAAAAATGTGCGCCTTGACCCGCTCCGGATTCCACAGACGAATGGGGCGCATGAAGATATCCGTCGTCTTCATGGTTCGAAAGGTCTGTTCCACTTGCTGAAGTCCACGGTATTCATCCCGTGTCTGCTCGGCGCTTATGTCCAGGATATCGGTGGTAAACACATAGAAGCCGTCCATGGCGCGGTAGGACTCAATGAGTTCGTCCTTGCGGCGATAGCTGAAACGTCCTTCGCCATAGTCGACATCGAAGAAGCGCGCGCATTTCCATTTGTCGAACTTGGAGAACAACCTTTTGGCGATGAGTTTTTCCTGACGCAGACGCCCTTTTTGCACACTGGCTTCAATACCTTTGAGGACGGCCTCCGTTTTTTCGAGCATTCTATCGCGGTCGGCGCAGTTGCGTTCCTCCAACTCGGGGTTGTAGGATAGCACATAGTTGATTCCGTCATGCGACACTTGCACCAGCCTGGTGCGGTCAAACAAAGACAGCTGCAACGGGTGATCGTCATCCTCGACAAAGCGGGTGAACTCGTCGCGACTCAAGGCCGTGATGTACTTGATTTTCTCATATTCCCTGGCAGTCAGGTCGTTGCGTCTCGCCCGCGTCAGCATGCCCCGATCTCCAATGAAGACCATTTCCTCGATCCCGAACTTTTTCCTCATCGAGTCAATTCTGTCCATGACGGTGCTTTGGTCGCTGGTGTTTCCTTCGAAGACCTCCACACTTACGGGACAGCCAGCCTGGTCGGTGAGCATGCCGATGACGATTTGCTTCTTGCCTTGCTTGTGATCACGATTGTAGCCGAAAGCCTCCAGCGGGCACGCATTGCCCTCAAAATAACTGCTGGTGATGTCGTACAGGAACATGCGCGATTGGTTCGGATGATTCCGTTTGAACAGATAGTGTTCGATGGTATCCTGGCAGGGAAACAAATGATCCAGAGCATAATACATCTGCTCCAGCTTGATATCCTCGTCGTCCAAACCGCATACCCGGGACAGACCGCTGCCTGGCAGGTTTTCAAACAGCGACTTCCGGGAATGCGGAAAGGCCTCCACGACTCGATCAAGGATCAAGGCGAGAACCACTTTTCGATCCCGTTCGGGCAGGCAAGCCAGCGCGTCAAGGATGCCTAGTTCATCAGCAAAGTGATGCGCCACGGCCTCCGCGCCAAGCGGAATGGCCGACAAAAACTCGACCTTGAGATTGGTGTCACTGGATTCGCCATTTGACGAAAGAGAGTTGCTGATGGCCTTGACCGCTTCGGGAGGAAGCCCAGCCAAACTGGCCACACGCTTGAAGGTAGGCGTGCCCTTCGCTGTCCGGTAGCTGTACCCGATCCAAGAATAATGGTAGATTTTCCCGTGCTGCGTCTTCTTGAATTGCTGAACCCGGTATTTCATAGTCTGCCCCATTTTAACTAGCCTACAATACTTAAGTACAGATAGAAAATAATATAACACAAATTTTTGTCAAGTATCTAGACTACATTTCGAGCAAAAAAAAGAAAATTAGGCACGATTGTGTTGAAAACCCCTCAAACTTCCGTTACAAGTGGAAAAGGATGGGCAAGAGGCGACGCATGGTTTTGCTGTTTGAAATAGTGAACGTTTGTCGGTGATGAGGCTCAGAAAACAGACGGCTTCTACCAGTCATGGATAATGGTGCGAGGTGTCGGCGCCAAGGAATGAAGAAATACGAAAACAGAGTGATATCTATAGGTCGTGCAAGCCCTTGGTTGGAAATGAATTGGCTTCTTTCAGACGTCCACAAGAGGGCTATTAAATCAAAATTTTTGAGCCACGAAAACTCCCAGTAAGTCCTTTTCGCAAAACCGGGAAGATGCCTATACACATTTACTTCACGGATTCAGAGGTCAGTTCAACTTCTACAGCTTCTCTATGTCTTCGTCAGCCTGTGGCCACGCCTGAAGTTCTCCGGTATCGAACTCAACGAGGAATCCCCCTTCAGACAAGGCGTAGTGCGCAGCTTCGATTTCCCCAGGTTGAAACACTTTGACTATGAGGCCTTGCCGCCAGCCGTTCACAAGAACGCGATCCCCAGAACGGATTTCAACACCGTCCGAGTAAAGTAAGCGATTGTTACTCATATCAGTAAGCTCCACCTCCTCCTGCCGGAACCACGGGACCTTCACTTGGCAATGGAGAAGCACCACCGGTGGGCGGAACGTAGTCACGCTTCCAGAAACACCTGCATATCGGCCAAGGACTCTGGTGCATCTGGAAATGGTGCGTATGCGTTCCTCTATGGGGTTTATGAGGTCTTGCCGGGGGAACCGTATGCACTTCGAACGCCGTTGATCCAACGGAAGGAATACACGGGTAGCAACCGTGAGGTTTGTCAAGCTCTGCGAGGGCGCAACATCCGAGAATGCCAATGGCGATAATATCACCAATCGGGAGAGGGCCGTCTAATGCAGCGCAAGTGCCAGCCGCAGGGAGCCCAATCGCCCAGCTACTCAGTCCGTGAATATCGATGGAGTTGAGCGGATCATTGCTGATCATGAGATAGAGATTCCATTCAGCGGAAAACTCAGGAACGCCTGAACGTCCACTTGCGATGGCTGCTTCATACTCCCAAACAAAGTGTTCAAGTGGATCTGACAGACTGCCAGCAGGTATCGATAACACTTGTTCCAGAAACTGAAACTGAACGAGCATCTGCCTCGTCCGGTCAAATTCAGACGTTTCGGCATCTGGAGCCTGCGCATATCCCGCGGCACACTGGAAGCCGAGTTCGTTGATTGGGTCTCTGGATATCCACTTCCCAAAACGGGGTAATAAACATCTATAATTATACGAAACAGTCTTTGTTTCATCTGTGAAATATTCTGAACTAAATCCAAATATCAGTGGTTTTGCTTGGATTGCCACCCCAAACGGTGAAAACGCGTACCAAGCACTGGCGAGACCATTAGCACTCGCGATTTGCACCACATTCTTATTTGCATCATGGAGGTGGAAGGAGTGCGCCGCGTTGGGGACGTCGGTCATCTGTAGTAGCACGTCCAAGCCGGCATCATCGGGCTGCCAGGTGTAGCGGCGCAGGGATGAATCGGGATTGAGGGCATCCAGTTCCTCTATGAGTTTGAAGCCGTCGTAGACGAATTTGAGGTGGGTGGTGAGAGTCTGGCCGTCGTAGACCTTCTTTTCCACGCGGCGGCCCATGTAGTCGTATTGGAAGGTCAGGCGGTCGTCGCCCTTGGTGGTCTCGACCATGCGGTTTTCGCCGTTCCAGACCTGGGTCCAGCCGGTGGCGGCATTGACGGGTCGGTAGGTCATGGAGCCGTCGAGATCGTAGGTGAAATTCAACTGGACGTTGTTCTCCGTGGCGGAAGTGTACTGGTTGAGATTGTTCGTGGTGTAGGTCCAGGGTACGCCGGCTTCGCTGGCGGAGATGCGGTTGCCGATGGGGTCGTAGGAATAGGCGTAGCTGTAGGACGCGTCCACGTTGGACAACGCGCCAGTGACTTCGGAGCGGTCGTTGTAGCTGTAGGTGATGGTGTCGGGCGTCGGGTGGGCCGAGCCGGCGCGGGACATGGAGGTCCGCCGGCCGATGGCGTCATTCGTGTAGCCGTAGGTGGAGATCGCGCCGTTCTGCACTTGGGTGATGAGATTGCGGTTTGCCTCATAGGTCCAGGCGGTGGTGACGCCGTTGGGGCGGGTCATTTGCGAGACCAGATCGCTGTTGGCCAGGCGGGTGTAGTCGAAATCCCCGGCGGGGGTGGTGATCTGGTTCAGGCGACCGTACATGTCATAACCATAGCTGTAATTCGAAACGCCGCCTACGGCCAGGCCAAGTCTCCGGCCCTTCATGCCGGTGGTCGTGTAGCTGCGGGTCAAGGTTTTGTTGTACAGGCCCACGATGGCCTCGGAGACGTCCTGGAGCTGGGCGTCGTAGGTGAAGGTGCGGGTGCCGACGACATCCGTGACCGTGGCTGGCTGCCCGGCGCGGGTGTAGGCGTAGGCGATGTCGGGAGTGGCGTCGGAATAGTCGATGCCGAGGAGTTCGCCGGTGGCGACGTCGTAGGAATAGGTCGTTGTCAGCGGGTTGTCGTTGGCGTCGGTACGCGCCCAAGTGCGGGTCGCGAGTTTTCCGTCCACCGTGTAGGCGTAGGTCGGCCCATGGCCGTCGGCGTAGGTCTTGGCCGTGACCAGGCCCGAGGCGGCGTCGAATGTCCAGGTGGTGGTGTCGCCGGTTGGGGCGGGATCGGGCCAAGCGACGCCGTTCCAGGCAGTGCCACTGCGGAAGGTGGTCATCGTGATTCTTTGGCCGTAGGCGTCGTAGCCGTACTCGACCGGATAGTCGGCGTCGCCCCAGACGCGGGTCTGCTGGCCACGGGCGTTGTAGGCATAGCGGGTGTATTGATTCAGGGCGTTTTTCTTCCAGAGCAGGCGGCCGGAGCTCTCGTCGTACTCGTAACTCGTGGTATTGCCGGCGGCATCGCTTTCCGAAGCGACCAGACCAATCTTGCCGGCGGCCGTGTGATAGGTGACAGTCGCGGTTCCCGTGCGGGGAGCGGTGACGGAAGTCTGACGGCGCAGGCCGTCGTAGCCGACGGTCGTGGTCAGATTGGAGCGGGAGCGCACGGCGGTCACCAGACCGTTGACGCTGGTCTCCTGCTCGGCCACGGTCGAATCGGGATGCAGGGGCAGCTGCCCGACAGCGTTATGCAGCATTGCCCACATAGAGCGGACAGACGGCCATAGAGATGCCCAGTAGCGAAAGATCACGGTGCTGCTCCCATTGCCTTGGCACGTGCAGTGATTTTCAGGGGCGGATGCTTGACGGGCGAAAGAGCCTCAAGCAAAGTTACGCTGGCGGATAAACGCTTTTCGTCGTCTGGTGTGAAAACACCGTCAAAAAAATGATTTGGGAATCCAAATAGGCATGGACAGGAATGGAATGTCCGGTTGCATCACTCGCAAAGGTAATACTGCAAACGAGATACGTCCACCACTTTGCGCTTAAGGCGCGTTCCTGGCCTTCTTTGCGGGCCAGTTCGGAGACGGAGCGGACCTGGCCGGACTCCAGAGCGTCGCGGTACTGAAAGCCCTGGACGACGGCTTTCTGCAAGGCCGTCATGGTGTCCGGGTCAAGGGCTGTGAGTTCGGTGTCGGGCTGCACGATGACGGTTTTGTGGCCGTCGTACTTCAAGCGGGTGTCGATGGTCACCTCGATATTGCCATTGACCAGCTTCTTCACGTTTCTCACGCGCTCACCTCCTTTGTTTCAGCGATGACATGCTCCAGGCCATGGGTGTCATATTCGATGGCGACCTTGTCCGGGTGGACGGTGACCTTGGCGATGACCGTCCGCATGAATTTGTACTGCTCGACCGGGAACATGAGGTCCCAGACCTTGGCCAGGTCGCCGCAGGCGCTCAGGACCTGCCTGGACTGCAAGCGCCCGCCGTTCGCGTCGAGTTCCTTTGCTGCCTGCATGACTCCCGCCAGCGTTTCCGGCTTGGCCAGCATGACGCCGATTTCCGAAAGCAGGAGGGACTCCAGTTCAGCAGCCGGCACGCGCTTCAGCGGGCAGGTGCTGCGAATGCGCCGGGTATCCTTCTGGCAGAGATAATACCGGTAGCTTTTGGCGGGCGCCTTCCGAGTGAAACTTTCCTTCATGATCCCCCCGCAGCAGCCGCAGAAGACCAGCCCCCGCAGGGGCGAAAGGCGTTTCTGCTGGCGGCCGTTGAAGCGCGCATGCTCCTGGAGCAGCCGCTGCACGGCATTCCAGGTCGCTTTCTTGATGATGTGGCGCCCTGTGGGAGCAATTCTATGTCGTTGACCCACCTTAGGGGCCGTTCGATAATTACATTGACAGCTATACCCAGGCACGCTGAAAGCGTGCGACATCGCAAACAAAAAAAGGTGAGGTTCCATTGCCTCTTTGGCCCCAGTCAGCTGCGCCGACTGGGGCCAAAGAGGCCGAGGAACACGAGCGCAATAGGCGCTGTACCCAGGGTGGCGCGCCGCCTTCGGCGTCGCTTGCCGTGTGCCCGGCATGGGCGAGAACGATCCCCCACTCCCATAAAATCTGCGGATTAGAGGAGGCTTGGGGACTCATTGAGTGACAACAAGAGTAGCGAAAGGCAAGTAGGCGCCCGCGAGGGCGTCAGGCGAAAGAAGCCCTGGCAACGGCACGACCGCAGGGATACGAACGGACAGTGAGGCATGGCGTGGGCGATGAGCGTGCGGCTAAACGCGAAATCCAACAGTCACCGAAAGACACGCAGTGTAGAGTCCGGCGGCACGGGCCAATTACGTTCTCGCACCTTACCCGGGGAGATCTCCAGCGTGAGAGCGCTGGAGAAGTCAGCAGAGGCCATAGTAGCGTAGAAGCTGTTGAAAGGCAGTGGAGCGAAGGGCCGAAGAACAGGAAACGCAACGATGGACAAACTCGCCAAGGAAGCGAATAAGGAAGATGCAACCACTGAAACGGCTGGGACGACTGGCTGGGACGGCGGGCCGGTGGCGGCGAAGCAATGGATGTGTGGAACCAAGACGGGTATCAACCGTAGTTTTCGAGGCGGAGAATGAACATGTCAGACGTGCGTAACGAACCAATCCAAGCAACAGCACCAGGCCCGAGCCTGGAGGAGGTGTTGAACAACGAGAACGTATGGGCGGCGTGGAAGGCGGTCAAAGCCAACGACGGCGCGCCCGGAGTCGATGGGATGGATGTGCAGAAGACTGCCGAACACCTGCGGAAACATGGTCAGGAGATATGGGAAAAGGTCCGACAAGGGACATACATTCCGGGAGCCATCCTGGCTGTGGAAATACCAAAGGCGAACGGCGGTACGCGCAAACTAGGCATTCCCAACGTACAGGATCGACTGATCCAACAGGCACTTCACCAAGTGCTGAGCTTACGGTGGGAACCTCTTTTCAGCAACAGCAGCTACGGCTTCCGGCCCAATCGGAGCGCGCATGACGCGATTCGCCGGGCCCAGGAGATCATCATGTCAGGACGGATTTGGGTGGTGGACATCGACTTGAAGAGCTTCTTCGACGAAGTCAACCACGACATCCTGATGCGAGAGCTGCGTAAAGAGGTTACCGACAAACGAATACTGAAACTGATCGGCCGATACCTGACCGCCCCGATGGTTGAAAAAGACGGCACTCGGACCAAACGAACGAAAGGCACGCCGCAAGGCGGCCCTCTGTCGCCACTGCTGGCGAACATCTATCTGACCCCGTTGGACCAAGAACTGGAGAAGCGGCAGCTGCCGTTTACCCGATACGCGGACGACGTGGCCATCTATGCCGGAAGCCGCCGCGCGGCCGAACGCATTCTGTCAGATATTGTCGAGTGGATCGAGACGAAGCTGAAAATACCTGTCAATCGGGACAAGAGCAGAAGCGGGAAAAGTGATGACACGGCCTACCTGGGAATTACCATACATTCCGATGGCAAGATGGAAGTGGAGACCAAACGGCTTGAGCGCATGAAGGCCGAGGTCCGCAGGCTGTGGGACGCCAGGCAGAACCTGACGAGCGAACAGCTGCGAGGCCAATGGCGGAAATACGCCACGGGCTGGTGGAACTATTTCCAAATCGCCACGCAAAGACGCAACGTCGCCAATACGGCGGGCTGGATAAGGAGGCACATCAGAAAGTGCTTCTGGATACGCTGGCACTCAGACGCCGGTCGAAGAAAGGCGTTGGTTGCACTCGGAATAACGGGAAGGATGCTACAATGGGCAAAAACATCACGAGGAGCCTGGTGCATGGCGAAATCACAGCTGATGCAAACGGCGCTGAGCAACAAAACCATGGACAAATACGGTCTTATTGTGCCTTGGAGCGTTTAACCGGTCATAACAGAACCGGTGCTGTTCAACCGCCGGATGCGGAAAACCGCATGTCCGGTGGTGTGGAAGGGCGCGGGGCGCAATCCCCGTTGCCCCATCCGATCTGGGCTACGATGACAGCGCCCCTCCAGGGCGCTTGCCGCTTCGCGGCCAGGGAAATGTTGGCCGGCGACAAGGTATGACATGATAGAGCGTTTGCACTGCAATGTGTAAACGTAATTTATGAATGGCACCTTAGTTGCGTCGCCATCCGGGCGCCTTATTCAGGTATATGCATGGTGCCCCCCTGTGCCCCCAAAATAGCTATCTTAGTGGCATGTTGGCGCTGACAACAAAAGACTGTGGGAACGGCCAGTGGCACTAATTGAGGGGTTACGTCGACATATCAGAAAACAGGGAGGAGCACTTTCAAGACAGCTTCAGAGGTTATATAATTGACGCAGTTTTATCAATGGCAGGCGTTCATGAAAAAGGTCTCTCCGTCAAGGTATCCCGACAGCCTTCTTGACTGCATCATACAACTGCGCGAATTTCTGCTGCCGTTGTATGGACGAAATGAGGTACCACCGACTACCAGGAAAGCTCGGGGGGCTTGGACTCCATGAAATCGTCGAGCTTCTCGGTCAGGCAATCCTGAAGCTGAGCATCCAGTATGGCCTGCCAAGTCGCGTTGAACACGGCGTTGAGGTGGTCGACCAGCGTCTGGGGCGATGACAGGCGAGGATCGCGAGGCGAGAGCAAGACATCGATCGTCTAGTACTCGCAGAAACGCTCAATGACGGCCAGCAGCTCGGCGGCGTAATCAGTCAAGTCGCTGTTGGCAGTGGTCGCAAACAACTGGTAATTCGGATAGAGAAAAGAACACATCCATGACGTTCCCCGTAATGTTTGTGCGACCTTTCGTTGCGGAATCTGATCGCGTTCAGCATAATGTGGCACTTTTTCGATTTGTCTCTAGCGTGCGCGCGCAATGCTCTCGCGCGAGGCTTTTCGGACGACCTCAAACAAAATGGACTAAAAACGACAAGCGAGGCGTGGTACCAAGCGCCGCCGTTGTGGTTATAGTATGGCCTTCCGGCTGTGACATGGGTTGCCGCCGGAAGGCCATGTGCGTTTTTATGGGTGGGCGGCCAATGATGGTGCCAACCGGCTTGATGTATTGTCGAAGTTAGAAAAAGGTGGGTGGCGATGACGATGTATGATGGCGTGGTGGATCCGCGGGTGCGGGAGTATGTGAGTGTGCAGCGGGTAGTTTGTTCGCAGGGCGTTGATCGGCCCGAGCAGCTGGTGGGCAATCCGGCGACGCAATGCAACATCTGGAATACGCCGGCACTAGAGATACCAACGGCCGGCAGCTATCTGGTACTGGATTTCGGGCGGGAACTCCACGGCGGCGTGAAGATAATCTCGCAGGGCAAGGAGATTGTGCGCATCCGGCTGCGTTTTGGCGAGTCGGTGAGCGAAGTCATGGCCGAGCCCAATCAGGACCATAGCATTCACGACACGGAACTGATTTTGCCAAAAATGGGCGCGCAGGAATACGGCAATACCGGCTTCCGCTTTGTGCGTGTGGATGTCCTTGAAGGCAATCTGCGCCTGCAGAACATCCAGGCGGTGGCCTTGTATCACGACCTGGAATACGTCGGGCAGTTCGAGTGCAGTGACGAGCGTCTGAACCGGGTGTGGCAGACGGCGGCATACACCGTCCACCTGAACATGCAGGACTACATCTACGACGGCATCAAACGCGATCGGTTGGTATGGATGGGCGACCTCAATCCGGAAGTCCGCACGATGTTGACGTTGTTCACGGATTTATCGCTGATTCCCAAGAGCCTGGACTACGTGCGGGACCAGACGCCCTTGCCGCAATTCATGCACGGCTTCAGCTCCTATTCGTTGTGGTGGATACAGAACCAGTACGACTACTTTATGCACAGCGGCGATCTGGCTTACCTGACTAAGCAGCGTGACTACCTGCTGGGGCTGTTGCAGGTCTTTGCCGGCTGCGTGGGCGAGGATGGCAGCGAGAAGCTCACCGGCGCGCGCTTCCTCGACTGGCCGACGCGGGATAATCCCGCCGGCACTCATGCCGGCCTGCAAGGGCTGATGCTCATGACCATGATCTCGGCGGAAAAATTGCTGGTGGCCCTCGGTGAAGACGGCACGGCGCAGCGCGAGATCATCGCCAAGCTGCGGCGGCACGTACCGGATTGCGGGCAGTGCAAGCCTGCGGCGGCACTGCAGATGCTCAGCGGCTTGGCCGATCGCAGCGCGGTCATGGAAGCGAATCCCTGTGCTGGCAACAGCACTTTCATGGGCTTGTACACGCTGTTGGCGCAGAAGAACGTCACGGCATTGCAGGTTCTGCGGACCTACTGGGGCGCCATGCTCGATTACGGCGCGACGACATTCTGGGAGGACTTCGATCTGAGCTGGGTCGAGAATGCGTCGCGCATTGACGAACTGCCGCAGCCCGGCAAGGCGGACCTCCATGCTGATTTCGGCAACTACTGCTACAAGGGGCTGCGGCATAGTCTCTGCCATGGCTGGGCGTCCGGTCCGGCGGCGTGGCTGATGCACCGCGTGCTGGGGTTGAGCGTCCTGGAACCCGGCTGCCGACGCATGGCCTTTGCGCCGGACTTGGTGGACCTGGACTACGCCAAGGGACGCTATCCGACGCCACTCGGGCCCATCGAGGTCAGTCTCGAACGGGGCCGCCCAAGCATCATCCACGCGCCCAAGGGCGTGGTCATTGACGGCGTCGACGCCTGAGCCGAAACAAGGAATAGTTAGGTTTTGCGAGGGGGAGGAAAGGGCCGAGGGGCTTTTCGATAAATACCTTTCCTGCTATACCAGTCACCCTGAATGGGTGCGACAGTGCCAGCCAAAAGGTGGGTTCCATTGCCCATTCGGCCCCAGTCAGCTGCGCCGACTGGGGCCGAATGGGCCGAGGAACACGGCCATAATGGGCGCGCTACCCAGGGCGGCGCGCGCCTTCGGCGCCGCTTGCCCTGGGCTGGTATGTTTCGCGCTTTCAGCGCTTCTGCCGCTTCGCGGCGAGGGACAGCTGGACCAGCTGGGCCGTGGCGAGGTTCGAAAAAACGTCTTTTCGGTCATCGTAGTTGGCAGCAACGCGACCATTGAGCGCCTCGTTGGTGATGGTCGTGTCGTCTTTTCGGTCATCGTAGTTGGCAGCAACGCGACCACTTATCGTGGTAGACAACACCTTGCGGCATTCGCTTCGCGTTTGCCGCCACGCGCTGAGCGTCAGCAGCAGAGGGCTCGGGCCGGGATTTTTACCGCTGTTTTCGCAGAAGTTATGGCTATTTTGTGGCTAAAGAAAGGTCGAAAGCACGCTTACGGCGGGGAAATATCGTTTTCGGACGACCTCTAGATAAAGATATGTGCTGAACCTTTGTCCTGCCCGTTCTACTCAGGGTTTGATGCGTCGGCATGCCTCGCGGGCCTTGGCGACGATTTCGTCTTCGCCGGGCACGTGATGATTTTCCATAAGGACCCGGCCATCACAGATGACGCTGTGGACGACGCTGGTATCGGCGGCGTACACCAGGTTGGCGACGATGTTGTAGTCGCCGACCATGGCGGGGTGGTCGAGCTCCACCAGGATGAGATCGGCCAGTTTGCCTTCGGCGACGACGCCGGCGTCCAGCCCGAAGGCCTCGGCGGCGTTGCGGGTGGCCATGTCGTACACCAGGCCGTCTTTGGCCACGGTGGGATCGCCGGACGTGGCCTTGCCCAGAAGGGCGACCAGCTTCATTTCTTCGAGCATGGACAGATTGTTATTGGAAGCGCAGCCGTCGGTGCCGATGGTCACGCGGCAGCGGCCTTTTTCCACCACGGCCTGAAAATTGAAGTTGCCATTGCTGAGTTTCATGTTTGAGGCTGGCATGTGCGAGATGACGGCACCGCGTTCGCGGATGATGGCGATGTCGTCCTCGCTGAGGTGGACGCAATGCGCCAGGATGGTTCGTTCGCTGAGGACACCGAGCTGGTCGAGGTAGGCGATGGGCGAGAGGCCGCCGTGGGCGTTCTGGCAATCCTGCACTTCGCGGCGGGTTTCTGATGCGTGGATATGCACGTAGCGGCCCTGTTCGCGGGCGTCGTCGGCCAGGCGGCGCAGGGTCTTCTCGCTGACGGTGTAAACAGCATGTGGCGCGTAGGAAATGCGGATGCGCTCGGGTAAACTGTCGGCCCTTTCCAGCAGTGGGCGGCTGGCATTGAGATTGCGTGGAAGAATCTCGCCGTCCTCGCCGCAGATCATGAGCATGCCGATCATGGCGCGCATGCCCATTTCGTCTACGGCACGCAGCGTGGCTTCCGGTAGCCAGTACATGTCGTTGTAGAAGACCGTGCCGGACTTGATCATTTCGAGGTTGGCCAAGCGGGTGCCCGCGTAGATATCTTCGGCGCTGAGGCGTTCTTCGGCTGGCCAGATGTACTTGCTCAGCCAAGTGAAGAGCTCGAGGTCGTCGGCGTAGCCGCGCAAGACCGTCATGGCTGCGTGGGTGTGGCTGTTGTAGAACGCCGGCATGACCGCCAGGCGGCCATGGCCGTCAATCACCTGATCCGCTGGTGTCGTCGTCGCTGCCGCCACTGCCGGCGCAATGGTGGCGATGCGGTTATTGACGATGTGCACATCGCAGGGACGCTGCTCGTGGATGACATTCTTCAATAGTATGCTGGTCATGAGGGCGTTTATTCCAGAAAATATCTGCTTGTTTTGAGGCGGCCTTAGCGTGCGCGAAAGTGTAACGCTTCCTGCGGATAATTCCAGATTGATGCTCGAAAAAGCCTGCGCGGCGGCCTACATTACTCGTTTCCGCCGATGCCCTCCGGGCGGTGGTGAAACTGCCGCCGTGAGGAGTTTTTGTGTCCACAATCTCAGCCAACGAAGGTTTTTTCATGCGTACATTTTGTCTGATGGCGATGACCTCGGTCTGTTTGTCGGCCTTGCCGGCGGCGGCGGACACCAGAATCATGACGGATTTTACGGACAGCACGCAGTTCGTACTCAACAGCGAGCACAGCAAGCTTGCCGCTGACGGCAAGACGCTGCTGATAGACAGCCGGGGGCTGTCGGCTGATGCCGTGTGGACCTGGCAGTTGCGGACGACGCCGGGGTTGCTGAAACCCGGCACGAACTACGTGGTGCGCTTCCGTTGCCGGATCATTGACCCGCTGCCGGAAGAGCGCTGTTTGCATTTTCTCAGCCGGCCATTCAGCTATGAAGGCCCCGAACACGATACCTTGCGCCGGAATATCTTCGCCGCGCAGCCCGAGCAAATGCAGAAGATGGCTTTCCGCACCGGCACGGCGATAGACGACTACGCTTTTCAGATGCACACCCTGCGACGCATCCAGGCCGAAATTAGCGATTTCAGTATTGAGGAGGGCACCGGCGAGGACTTCACGGCGGTGACAGCCGATGCCGTGCCCTACACCGGCGACATGGGCGTGCTGCCTACTGGTGCCAAGGAGTTCACCGTGGAACGCCCGCAGCCCAAGGCCGGCGCCGCCACGGTCCGCGCCACCGATTTTGGTTTCAGCGAAGACGCCGCGGACAACACTGCCGCGCTGAACAAGGCCATCAAACACTGCCAGGAGATTGGCGCGGCCGTGCTGGAGCTGGCGCCTGGGACCTACCGCATGACGGCTGATGAGGAAGTCGTCTTCGATAAGATGAGCGATTTCACGCTGGACGGCAAGGGCGCCAAGCTGGTCTTCCTGAAGAAGCGCGGGTCCAATTTCGTGCTGCGGTTTTGCGAGCGGGTGGTGTTGCGCGATTTCAGTTTTGACTGGGACTGGGCGGTGGACCCGCTGGCCAGCGTCGTCGAAGTGGTTGGTGTCGGCGAGAACGCCGTCGATTTCAAGTTTGTGGAGTACGAGCGTTTTCCGCGGCGCGATGTACGCGTGGCCATCGTCAGCAGCTTTGATCCGACGACGCGGTCGGTGGGCATTGAGGGTGGTTTTGATCGCGGTTTTGAGTTCATCGTCGGCCGCAATGCCAAGCCTGAGACGGCATGGCTCAGCGACAACGTGCTGCGGGTTGCCGTCAGCGGCAGTAATCCCTTTCAGCCGGGCCAGTTATTTCGTATGCAGCATTATTACTACGATCGCAACGGCATTGCCATGAGCAGCAATCGCCATCTGACGATTGAGGACGTGCACATCTATTCTTGCACTGGCCACGCCTTCGTCGTCAGCGGCACCCAGCAGTACTGGCAGTTCCTACGTGTGCGCATTGCCGCGCCGGCAGACGACCCGCGCCGCGTGATCACCTGCACCGCCGACCATTGCCACATTGCCCAGTCGCGTGGTTTTTTCAAGATGGAAGACTGCGAGTTCAGCCTGGGTGCCGATGACTGCCTGAACGTCCATGACAACTCGGGTTTTGCGCGCAAGACTGGCACGCATACGGTCACGACGCAGAATGTGCGCGGCATTGGCGCATATTCGCCGGGGACCATCGTGGAATTGCGCCAGGGCGATTATTCGCCGTCGGGCTTCCGTTCGGCGGTCACGGGCACGAAACCAGTGGACGCCAGCAAGGGCATACACGAAATCAGCTTTGTGGATCCCGTTCCGGAGCAGCTTTTTGACGGCTTCGTGATGTTCAACTGGACCTACGACTCACGCAACGTGATCATCCGCAACTGCTTCTTTCACGACAACCGGGCACGGGGGCTGCTGCTGCTTGGGAGGGACATCACGGTTGAGAACAACACCTTCCGCCATAACGAGATGGGCGCGATCAAGATTGAGACCGGCTACACTTTCAACGTGTGGAGCGAGGGCTACGGCGTGTCCAACGTCGTCATTCGCAACAATCGTTTTGACACGGTCAATCCCCGGGACGTGGGCAATGACGGCAAGGCGCGCGACATCTACATCGGCGTGTACATGAAGAGCGACCCGTCGGCGGAACGCACGCTGTACCCGATACTGTCCGATCTGCTCTTTGCAGGCAACACCTTCGTGGACACGTTCGGCCTGATCGCCTTTATCAGTTCCGCCGGCAATGTGACCTTCCAGGACAACGTCTTTGTGAACAACACGCCGCGGCGCAAGCCCTTGCCGTTCCGGGCGAGCTTCTTTGTGACCCACGCTACCGATGTGCGCATTGTCAACAACCGCTATGTGGCATCGTCGCTGGTGCCGGCGCCGGGGGTGTTTAGCGATCCAGACACAGTCAAGGGCCTGGTCTTTGCGGGCAATCGCATCGTCAGCGAGAAGGACTAGGGCGCTTTCGCCGCCGGCGCGGCAAACAATGCGTAATTGGGTGCAAGCAGTCATTAACTGAGCAATAAACAGGGTTACAAAGGATGATTTCCATGACAAAAGTGATGTGTACGACCGCGTGCTGTCTGAGTGCGGGTGTTGGCTTGGTGGCGGAGAGCATTCCGCTGCAGCAACCGGCGGTGCCGCCGGTCTTTAATGCCGTGGATGTGCTGGTTCTCGGCGGCAGCAGTCGCGCCGTCGTGGCGGCCGCAGCCGCGGCGAAGCGCGGCATGCGCGTGGCCTTGATTTCCTCGCGGCCTTACGTGGGTGAGGACCTCTGCGAGACGTCCCGCTATGTCGAAATGGTCGACTACGCGCAGTCCGAGCTGCCCCTGTTGTGCGCAATGTGCCGCCCGCCGGAGCCCGTTAGCGGCCTGCTGCCGACACTGCCCTTCACCTATGCGGCCAGTATGCCCTCGGCAGCGACTCATGCCGACACCAAGGACCAGAGCGTGCTGCGCAACCGCAAGCTCCTCGGTGCCGCGCAAGGCAGCGTGCAATACGATGGCGATGTCGATATCGATATCACTTTGGAAAAAGAAACTGAGCTGGACAACGTCACGGTCTTCGCCTATCAGCGCGAGGACTTTATCGTCAAGACCGCCACGCTGTCAGTACGCCAGGACGACGGCAGCTACCGCGTGGTTAGCAGCTTTGAAAACAGCCTGCTGGATGAGAAATTTTTTGACAAGCCGAAGGCGTTGCGGGTATCGGCGCCGGGGTTGCGCGCGCGTCAGCTGCGTCTGCGTTTGCAGCGGCCAGCTGGCGTCAAGCGCCTGTTGCTGAGCGAAATTTGTGTGCAGACGCCAGCGATGGCGGCCGGCGATGAGCCCCGTCCCGAGAAGGCGTTGCCGCCGTACCCCATGCAGATCAAGCGGGCTTTGGATGCCGAGTTGCTGGACAACGGCGTGCAGTATCTGTACAACTCGCAGCTCGTGGGCGTGCTCAAAGACCAGGCAGGCGTTATCAGTGGTGCGGTTATTGCCAACCGCTCGGGGTTGCAGAGCATTGCCGCCAAGGTGCTCATTGACGCGACGGAGAACGCCATGCTGGTGCAGCTGGCTGACGTTGCCCTGCAGCCCCTGCCGGCTGGTGATTACGAGTTCACTCGCTACGTCCTGGGCGGCAGTGGCCCGGCGCCGGCGCAAGGCAGTGTCAGGCGCTGGCCGCATGATATCCAGATTACCGGCGGCCATGGTCGTCTGGAGCCGCTGCAGCCGGTGTGGGAATACCGTTTCACACTGCCGCTCAAGGAGCTCAACGTGCAGGCCGTGATGGCCGTCGAGCAGCAGTGTCGCGACTGGAGCTGGAGCTCGAACATCGTCGAGTACACGGGCCGGCTGAAGCATCGCGTGGCGAATCGCATTTTCTCCCAGCAGGCGAATGAGCGTAAGGTGGTGGTGGACGAACTGGACCTGGCGGCGTTCCAGCCGGCGGCGCTGAGCAACGTGCTGGTGTTGAGCCACAGTGCGGACCTCTGCGATGACATGCAGGAAGCCATGCTGAATATCGAGACGTCATTGCGCATTGGCATGCGCGTTGGCGAGCACGCAGCGACGTTGGCGAAGGGTCGGGCGCAAGCCGAGGTGCTGGCGACTGGTGCGGGCCTGCCGACGACGACGACGCGCTATCGCGTGCAGCCTTTGCGGACGCCGCATCGTTTTGGCGAAGGCGGCCCGGCCGTGGCCATGGACCTGCCGGTGCTGGGCAACTGGGACGTCGTGGTGGTTGGCGGCGGCACGGGCGGCGGGCCGGCGGCCATCGGCGCGTTGCGCCATGGCGCCAAGACGCTGCTGCTCGAATACCTCAATGAACTCGGTGGCATCAGCACGGCTGGCGGCATCACCCGCTACTACTACGGTCATATCTGCGGTTTCACGGCGGAGATGGACGCCGCCATCGGCAAAGTGCCTGGTACGCCGGACTGGAATCGCATCGACAAGGGCGAGTGGTATCGCAAGGAAATCCGCAAGCAGGGCGGCGACATCTGGACCTCGTCGCTGGTCTTCGGGGCCGTGCTGGACCCGGCTGGCAAGCTCAGCGGCGTCTGCGTGGCGACGCCATTTGGGCCCGGCATCGTCCTGGCTAACAGCGTCATTGACTCCACCGGCAACTCCGACATCGCCGCCGCGGCTGGCGCCGCATGCCAAGACCAGGAGATGGAACTCGGCGTGCAGGGCACGGGCCTGTCGCCCCTCAAACCCGGCGAGCACTACGTCAATACCGACTACATGTTCAGTGACGACAGCGATATCATCGACCTCTGGCGGACCTTCATTCTCGGCCGCGAGCGCTTCAAGCACGCCTATGATCTTGGGCAGCTCATCGCGACCCGGGAGCGCCGGCGCATCGTCGGCGACTTCATCGTCTCGCCGCTGGACATCTTCAACCAGCGGACCTATCCCGACACCATTTGCGTCTCGCGCAGTAACTTCGACTCGCACGGCTACACCGTCCACCCTCTGTTCACCATCAAGGGGCCGGATCATGACGCAGTCTTCGCGGACCTGCCTTTCCGGTCGCTGTTGCCGCGTGGGGTCGACGGCTTGTTGGTGACCGGCCTGGGCATCAGCGGCCACCGCGATGCCATGCCGATCTTGCGCATGCAGCCCGACGTGCAGAACCACGGCTACGCCGCCGGTGTAGCCGCCGCCATGGCCGCAGCCAGCAAGAAGTCTCTACGGGATATTGACCTCAAGGCTCTGCAGCGGCATTTGGTCGACATCGGCAATCTGCCGGAACGCGTGCTGACGGACGTGGATAACTATCCGTTGCCGCAGGCGACGCTCACCGCCGCCATCGAACAGCTTGATGACGACTGGCGCCGGCTGAGCGTTGTGCTGGCTGAGCCCGAACGCTCGTTGCCGCTTTTGCGCGATGCCTGGCGCAGCGCCGAACTGCCCGAGCAGAAGCTGCGCTATGCGCACATGCTGGGCATGCTGGGCGATAACACCGGCTTCGATACGCTACTGGCTGCCGTGCAAGCCGCTACCGACTGGGATGACGGCTGGAATTACCGCGGCATGGGCCAATTCGGCCCGAGTTTATCCTTGCAAGACAGTATGATCATCGCTCTGGGGCGCATTGGCGATCGTCGTGCGCAGGACGCCATCCTTGCCAAGACGAAGAAGCTTACGACCAGCCACAAGTTCTCGCACTTCCGGGCGGTGTCTCTAGCCTTGACGCAGGTCGGCGACCACCGCGCGGCGGCCGTGCTGGCCGAGCTGCTCAAGCAGCCTGACATGAGTGGACACGATCAGCCGATCACATCCGATCCTCGCAGCTTCGCCGAAATGGCCAATCCCGACTACCGTCGGACCGAAGAACTCCGCGAGATTTTCCTCGCGGCGGCACTCTATCGCTGTGGCGATGTGGACGGCATGGGCAAGGCCATCCTCGAACGCTATGCCCAGGACGGCCGTGGTATCTACGCTCGCCACGCCAAGTACGTGCTCGCAAATCCCTGAGGGCGCGTTCAGCCAAAGGGACAACAGGAGGTCGGTGACAACATGGCGCATCTCATTCATGCTCTGTGGCTGTTACCGGCGTTGTTTCTTGGGCTGAGCGTCAGCAGCGGTCGCTTCATCTACCTGGCCGGCTTTACGCCGTCGCTGCTGCTGGTCGGTCTGGCGATGGCCTTTGGACGGCGGCCGGTGCCGCGTGGCTGGGGCCTGGCCTTTGGTGGCTTGGCGGCGACCATGATCGGCGACTACTTCCTGGCCTATCGCGGTGCGCGTCTGGACTCCGTGCAGTTCATCTTTGGCATCTGCGGGTTTTCGCTGGCGCAGTGCTGCTGGATTGGCTTCTTTCGCGCTCATGGCCGCATATCGTGGAAATGCGCGTTGGGCCTGGCGCTGGGCATCGGTCTGCTCTATATCGCGCGGCTAGTGCCGGCGACGCCCGGGGCGCTGCTGGTATTTTTCATTGGTCTGTATTCGCTGCTGTCGATCGTCAGCTTCAGCAGTGCCTGCGGGTTGAGCGATCGCCTGTCCGGTAAGAGCGCGTGGATCGTGGGTATTGGCGCGCTGCTGTTTTCCGATGTGATGATTGGCCTGGGCGCCATTCTCAAGATCCGCTATTGGGGGCGCTGGATTGGCGGTACGTACCTGCTGGCGCTGGTGGCCGTCACGTTGGCCCTAGTGCAGGGTGCGCGTGGGACATCCTGTGGCCATGCCCGTCGGCGTCGCTACTTATGCTGGAGTCCCTATGTGATCTTCGCGGGTGCGCTGGGCGCGCTGGCCTGCTTTGTCGCCGCTGCCTGGCGTATGCCCGGTGGGCCCTATCAGCCGACTCGTCGCATGCTGAGCTATTTGGGACGGATTACCCTCAATGGCCAGCACTACGCACCCAGCCATTTTCTTTTCGGCTTTGGCCTAATTATCGCTGTGCTGGCCGTCGCGATCTTTTATCCGGCGCTGGGCGTGTTGGTGCGGCGACGCTGGCAGAAGGAGCTGATCAGCTGGTCTGGCGCAGTGCACTGCGCGGGCTTGCTGATCATCTTTTTTGTGCCGGAAGACCTGTCCATGCTCCAGCATAATGCCGGCTGCAGTCTGGCGGTCGCCGGCGCGGCCGTCACCGCATTGGTCATCTGCCGCTACAGTCGACGATTGGGCGTGAAAGTGCGCGTTGGCGCTTGTGCCTGGATGCTGGCGCTGACCGACGTATTCTGCACGTTCCTCCTCTTGCATAAACTGCGCGTCTGCCCTTTCGCGCCCTACGTGCCCACTTGCCAGAAGCTGCTCATCGTTACCTACCTGGCCTGGCTTGCCTGTCTCGCCGCCGCATTGGGGGCCACACGCAAAAAAGGCTTTGTTTCTCACGCGAAAAAGCAAAGCCGCGAGGGGTAGGGGCGGACTGGTGTGTCGGCCCCCCTGATGAAGATCTCCGTAGCCGCACGGCATGCCGTGGTAATCGGTCAGTAACCATCCCGGTGGGGAAAACACCGGGGTGGTTACTCCTATGAAACACGCTGCCGCAAAGGTCGGCGGAAATCAAGGTCGGATGGCTGGGCGGCGACTGGCCGTGGGTTTCCTGCAAATTGTCCCAGCGAAGCGCCGGGGTGGTTACTGACCGATTACGACGGAGCGGACCGATCGGACCGATCGGACCGATCAATCGTCGGAGCAGTCGGAGCAGTCGGAGCAGTCGGAGCAGTCGGAGCAGTCGGAGCAGTCGGAGCAGTCGGAGCAGTCGGAGCGGACTAATGTCCGCCATCGCCAGTTTGACGGGCAAGGTAATCGGTCACCCATTGAGAATTAAGCCACAGAGCTTCTGGCTGAGTCAAACGCGCCCGTTTCCCTGGCCGCGAAGCGGCAGAAGCGCTGAAAGCGCGAAACATACCAGCCCAGGGCAAGCAGCGCTGAAAGCGCGCGCCGCCCTGGATACAACGGCGACTACGTCCGTGTTCCTCGGCCTCTTTGGCCCCAGTCGGCGCAGCTGACTGGGGCCAAAGAGGCAATGGAACTCACTTACATACCCGGGGTTGACGTCGGCGATATGTCTGTGCGTCCGTTCTCAATGGGTGACCGATTACGGGCGCAGCATCCCAGGTGACCAAAAACATCAGTGATTGCGCCGGAGGCATGACACGTCGCATCCCGCCTCACCAGGGTGAGGCGGGAAAGCCTGCTGAGCTCGTCTGACCAGGGCTGGTATGCTTCGCGCTTTCAGCGCTTCTGCCGCTTCGCAGCGAGGTGAATGTTAGTCGACGACGAGGTCTCGCATAAAAGTGTGCTGGTGACGCGTAATGTTTTTGTGAGCTGGTCCTGGTATCAATGAGTAAGGGATTGCCACAAGCAACCTTCGGCTCGACAAGCAACGCTTGATACCCAATATTAAATCGTAATGCTAAAACGTTCAAACGGCAATGTCGATTCCCCCGCCCCCTGAGGACACCATGACTGGATACAATCCATCGCTACCCCTATTGGTTGCACTGCTTGGTTGCTGCCATATAACAGCCCTTGCCGAACAAGTCACAACTTTAGGAAAGCTCCCTGGAATGAGGATGATCACAGTGGCCGCAAACCAGGCACAAATGGCCGATGCCGATTATTATGGCCTATCCGGCCTGCAAAAAGCCATCCGGGACCTGCCTGAATTGTTGCCGGACAATCCTGCCGAAATCAGGCTCTGCGGAATGTTCCACGCCACGCTGGCTGATTACCTTCCCTGCGGAATCAATTCGGACAAAACGATCATTCCGCCCAAAAAACACCTCGTCATCAGCGGCACTGATCCGGATAAAGACGGCATTGTCGCAGTGCTGCCTGACGACCTCGATATTGCCTATCAGCAGTACTGCGTACTGACCACGCGCGTGTCCATGACGCTGAAGGACCTCACCTTCACAGCCAAAAACATCCGCTACGTGCTCCATGTGTACGGCGGTAGCGCCACCAATGCCCACATCGTCATTGACGGCTGCATGCTTCGCCACAACGGCAGCTCAGGCCTATCGTGGAAACGCTGGCCCCATCCGCGCCCCCTCGGCGTGGGCCTCTCAAGCGGCATGACTTTCATGGTCAAAAATTCTACGTTGTACAGCCACAACCTCGTGCCGATCACTCACGGTTCGAACCACCGTTTTACCAAACCAGCCTACGTTCTCTATGAGAATGTGGCCGTTAGCGCTGGCCCAGCAGTCAGTGACCTGGTCTACCTCTACTCGCAGGGATCCGCCACCATCAACACCATTGAGCTCAAAGGCGTCAGTGGCAAAGGCATGGTCCGCATCGGCGAGGGACAATGGACGCTCAGCAAAATCAGCGAGCAGCCGGCTTGTCACAATGAATTCCGGCTGATCATGCGAGACACGCCACCACGCCCATACCTGTATAACGCCAAGGGAACGGCGCTGAAAATTACGTCCAAAACCACCGGCCCTGGCTCATCAGTCCGCTTCGATGAGACATCCTCGGCCTTCCACTGCCTGATAGCCAACGGCGAACAAACGGACTACGACTATCGCGACGGCGGTAACGCCCTCCCAGGCTACGCCGTCGGCCTCTGTTCCATCCAGGAAAATCCCTACAGCTACCATAAGGGCAAAGTCATCACCGCCCTCGGCAAAAGACTCGGCGACTGCTCGCAAAACCACAAGGCGCTGGGCGTCACCATCAACGGCAAACACCATGACATCATTTTCGCAAAAAACTACGATGGCACAGACCCATTTCATCCCCCCGCATACGACAACGCCGCCATCATTGCCGATATGAACGCCGCTATCGGCAAGGTCGCCGAGGTGGCCACCTGCAACCCCGGCAGCGACTATTACCCCGAATTCGCCGGTCTGACCACGAAAATAAACCGCGACGACTCGGAGGTCCTCGCCGGCATGGGCGTGGTCTTCATGGGCCCCAACGGCTTCCGTAAAGCACGAGCCAGCGATGGCAAAATCGACGCCGTGGTCCTGGACAACGGCCGCGCCGGCGATCCCTGCAGAATCATCACCAGCGGCGAATTATGGGCCGAAGCCACCGGCCAGCGCTTCGCCGCCAAAGAACTTCACGCCGCCAAAAGAAGCCCCGGCGAAAAACTCGGCATTGCCAGCAAACACCCCGGTTACTTCGAACTCAACACCAACCCACCATGCCTGGAAGCCACAGCCGAAAATGTCCTCCACATCATCCCCCAACCGTGAGTCAGTAACAGCATGCAGAACCTTATCGGGCTCTTCTGCATCTTTCCGATCTCACGTCTTTACAGACAGGTAATATGCTAAGAATAACCTTCAAAACGCTTTGGGCCAGATGGTATTTCAGATGCCTCTGTTACGTCCTGATTATTGTTCCTGTCTTTACCATTATAGCCATTATCAACATGGACAAGCTCTTGTTTCCAATTCCCGATGCCACCTCAGCATCTGGTAATTGCCAACTTCGTTCAGAGACTGCAGTACTTGATGCCCTGTGGCTGGAAGGAAAAAAGGACTATCCAGTTATCCTCTACAGTCATGGCAATTATGAAACGCTTAAAGATATACGGCCTCTTTGTTATGAGTTCCGCTTACAGGGATATGGCGTTTTGGCGTATGATTATGCCGGATACGGTTCTTCTTCGGGAAAACCGTCGGCAAAGCAGGCATATAGCGATATTGAGTCGGCTTATGATTTTTTGATACACGAGAAAGGAGTGCCGCCTGCAAATATCCTCATTGTCGGCTATTCTGTTGGCAGTGGCCCAAGCTGCCACTTGGCGTCAATGCACGACGCAAAGGCCCTTGTGCTATGCGCGCCACTTGCTTCAGCTATACGCGTGGTACTGCCATTTTCACTCCCGGGAGACAAATTCAAAAACATCGACAAGCTATCCACCCAAAAAATACCGGTGCTGATTTTTCATGGCGAAAAAGACGATGTCATTCCATATCGGAATGGCAAACTGCTGTATGACAACTCCCTTGGGCCCAAACACCTGGTGACAGTTCCAAATGCAAGCCATAACGATTTGTTTGACTGCCTCGGAGATGATTTCTGGAGCGAAATCAAATCCTTCCTTGCAGAAATCCGCCAATTGTAGGCCTTGCCAGAAGAAGCATCAAGGCATAAGCAAGGCACGTTTTGGGCACTTTCGCAGAGCCGGGCAGGATAGCGGGCTCAGGCATCTTGTTTCGCGACACTAGCGCATATAAAAAAACAAGCCTGCCAGCAATAACTGACAGGCTTGTGATTTTGGTAACTGGTGGAGCTAAGGGGATTCGAACCCCTGGCCTATACGTTGCGAACGTATCGCTCTAGCCAACTGAGCTATAGCCCCGGCGTATCTGAAAACGTGTTTAAATTACCCGCCACGGTCGCTTTTGCAAGCAGCGGCAGGCGAAAAAAACGCTTGCCCGGTAATCGGTCACCCATTGAGAACGGACGCACAGACATATCGCCGACGTCAACCCCGGGGATGTAAGTGAGTTCCATTGCCTCTTTGGCCCCAGTCAGCTGCGCCGACTGGGGCCAAAGAGGCCGAGGAACACGGACGTAGTCGCCGTTGTACCCAGGGCGGCGCGCGCTTTCAGCGCTGCTTGCCCTGGGCTGGTATGTTTCGCGCTTTCAGCGCTTCTGCCGCTTTGCGGCCGGGGAAACGGGCGCGTTTGACTCAGCCAGAAGCTCTGTGGCTTAATTATCAATGGGTGACCGATTACCTGCGCCCTTGCATATTTCGTTTGTAGACGTTGTGCGCCGGCGGCCGTGCTATATTTTGCCGCGTTACTGGATGGCGGCGGCAGGTTTTCCGCCGCGGCACGATGAAACCCTAGCAATAGGACAAACGAGCATGGCAGCACGGCAGTTGATGATGCGTTATCCCGTTGAACGCCTAGAGGCCCTGAGTGATCCGGTCTTTGCGCCTGACTTTGTGCTCAGGCCCTTTCGCGATGGCGACGAGGCCGGGTATCTCGCCTTGATGCGCGCAGCAGGCTTTCCTTGGGCTGATGACATGATACAGACGGTGCAAGGCAAGGCCATGCCCGGTGGCATTCTCTTTGCCTGCGACGCCAAGACGGGACGGATCGCCGCTACGGCCATGGCCAACAAATTCCGCCCGGAAACACCCGATGACTACGAATTGGGGTGGGTCGCGGCCCATCCCGACTACCGCGGCAAACAACTCGGCACGAAAATCTGCGCCGCGGTGCTGATCTTCTACCGCCAGGCCGGCGTCCGACACGTCGCCCTGCACACGGATGACTTCCGCAAGCCGGCGCTGGTGACCTATCTGCGGCAGGGATGGCAGCCCGTCATTGATGACGAGGAAATGGCCGCCCGCTGGCAGGCCGTCCGCGAAGAACTGGGGATACCAGCAGCGCCATAAAGTCAGAGTATTACCTCATGGCAGGCCATGAGGAAACGCAAACGCCCGGGGCGGGTAAGTGCAAGCTGAGCCCGTCCCGGGCGTTTTTCGCTATTTAAGATCTTCGTTGAACTTATTTGATGTCGATAGTGAGGCCAATGGCCTTGTTGAAGTTGTTGAAAGCGCTCATCGCGGCGGCGACTTCAACGGCGGCGGTGATTTCCTCGTCCGTGGCGCCGGCGCCCTTGGCGATGGCGCGGTGAGCGCTGAGGCAGTATTCACAGCCATTGACGGCCGAGACCGCAATGCAGATAAGCTCTTTGGTCTTGGGGTCGAGGCCCTTGCCAGCCACATCCGACAGCTGCATCAAGGAGCCAAGAAAATCGCCATTGCGGCCCATGGCCTGAAAGACTTCCGGGACAAAGCCGAATTTCTTCTCGACGTTTTCTTGGATTTGCTGGGCTTTGGCGTCGCCAGTTTTGTTGTAGAGTTTTACGCTTGCCATAGTTATACTCTCCTCAGGTATTGTGGCCGGATTGGCGGCCGTTTTTTTCGTTATGCCTTGGCGCCGTGGCTATTGTTTTCATGGCGTCAAAAACTACTGTAAAGACATTGACTGGTCGCACATGTTCCCAGCGAGGCCGTAAATTGCCGCATCGGCGTCGCCCGCCGCTGACAAGCCCAGCCATGCTTCCGCCTCTTCCGCCTGTGATCTGATTGTTGCCACGCAAAGTGGGGAAAGTCCGTTATGAACATCGTGTCTGTGCTTGCTTCGTATCACGATCGGCTTTTGGAGCGGCTAAGTCCGGCGCGGTTTTATCCGCTGTTGCTGGCCGTGTTGTGCGTTGCTGGCCTTCTACCCTTACTGATGCCGGGCTTGCCGATGGGGCACGACATGTACTATCATTTTTCGCGTCTTCACGCCATGTGCGAGGGATTGCGGCATGGCGTGTTCCCGGTGATGATCAACGCGTCGGCTCTGCAGGGCTATGGCTATGCCAGTGGCTTGTTTTATCCCGATTTCTTTTTGTATCCCGTGGCGTTGCTGGGCGTCTGCGGCATGAGTTTGGTCAACGCGTACAAAGTCTTCCTGATCGTGTTGGTCTTGGCCAATGCTTTCAGTGCCTATGCGGTGGCGTGGAAGATTGGCCGTGATCACTTTGTGGCTTTTGCTGCCGGGTTGCTCTACACCTGGAGCAGCTACTTTGTGGTGGATGTCTTTCTACGTGCGGCGGTGGGCGAGATGACCGCTTTTCCGTTCTTTCCGTGGATACTGCTGGGGCTTTACGAGATCGTCTATCGCGACTGGCGCAAATTTTACTATCTCGCATTGGGTTTTGCGGGCCTGACGCTGTCGCACAATCTGTCGTTGGTCATTATGGCGTTGGTGACCGCCGCGCTGCTGGCTTTTTGGCATGTGCGACTCTTGTGCGAGCCGCGCCGTATCGCCGCGGTGCTTGGGGCGGTGTTGCTCACCTGGCTACTGAGCGGTTTTTATCTGGTGACGTTGCTGGAGCAAATGGCGTCAAACACGTTTATTCTGAGTAATGTAGCCACGGGGTCGATTGCGGATCGCGCCGTGGCGTTTCCGCGTCTTTTTCTAGAATTCCCTTTTATGAAACTTGAGCATTGGATACCGCCGGGCATTGGCGTGATCCTGCTGGTGGTGCTTTGCCAGCGACTGCGTTTTCGTGGTGGCGACAGCAACGCCCAGCATTTTCGTGACGCACTGTTGCTTATGGGCGTAGTCTGCCTCTTGTGCGCCAGCCATTTTGTGCCCTGGGAGGGAGCCCTGCGCACTCTTGCGGTTATTCAGTTCCCCTGGCGGTTTTACTTGCCGGCGACAGCTGGCTTGGCGCTCGGCGGGGCCCTGACTTTGGGGACGATTGTGAACGGCACGGCGTCTGCCCGCCGGCGTTGGCTGTGGCTACTCATTGTCGGCTGCGCCTCGCCATGGTGGCTGAATATTTGCTACCAGTATGCGGCGAAGATCCACGAAAAGAACATCTTCCGCACATTCACGCCCGGGGTCAAGCAGGAGGCCAGTGGCTTGGTCTATTTGCCGAAGGGCGTGTTGCCCGAAGACCTCGCCGAACGTGGCGAGAAGCTGCTGGCTGTGCCGGAAATACCGCTGAGTTTCACGCGGCCGCGGCCGGGCATGATTGAGCTGACCTACGAGGGCAACCGCAGTGACTGTGAGGTGGAATTGCCGCTGGTGTGGTACAAGGGCTTTGGCGCGGAACTCAAGGACCAGCGTGGTAAACGCACCACCCAGGTCAGCAGTAGTTCACGCCATTGCGTGACGGTACTCATTCCTGAAGACAGCGGTGCAGGGGTCATTCGGGTGTGGTATCGCGGCACGGCTCTGCAGCGACTGACGCGTTGGGTATCACTGATCAGCGCCATCGTCATGGTCGGTCTGTGGTGGCAGCAACGCAGCCGCCGCAAGGTCAGTGATCAGCAGGCGGTGGCGCAGGCCGAGGCCGAGGCGCTGGCCGAAGCGGACGGCGGCAACACCCAGGCGTGACGCCGCGCCAGACCTCGACCTCAAAGCAGTTCGGCGACGAGGTCGTCGTTGAAGAGTAGCCCCTGGCGGGTTGGTCGGGCGCCATTGGCGTCTAGGGTAATCAGGCCGAGTTTTTGCAGGCGGCGCAGAGCGTCGCCGCGAAATGCCATGGGTTCGCGCTGGCAGCGCTGGCGGTATTCATCCCACTGCCAGCCGGTGACGCAGCGCATGCCGAAGGCGAGGATTTCGGCGGCACGGGCGTCGGCGTCAATGTGGTCGACTTCGGGGGGTCGGCCATTGAGCCACTGCTGGAATTGGGCCGGGTTGGTCCAGCGGTCCTGACCGTCGAAAGACGTCGCGGCCGGTCCGCAGCCCAAGTAGCTGGCGCCATGCCAGATGCGTTGATTGTGGCGACATTCGTCTCCGGGACGGGCAAAATTGGATATCTCGTAACGACGCAGGCCCTGTTGGCCGAGTAGTTCGTCACTGGTGTCCCAGAACGCAACGAAGTCGTCGTCGTACAGGTCGTTTTGCAGCGATTGCGCCAGGGCCGTGCCTTCTTCGAGTGTCAGCGCGTATGCCGAGAGATGGGATGGCTGCCAGGACAGGGCTTGGGCGAGGTCGTCGCGCCAGTCAGCGAGCGTCTGGCCGGGGATGGCGAAGATCAGATCGAAGTTGATGCGCGAGATGCCGGCATCGCGTGCCGCGCGCATGATCGCCGGCAACTGTGCCAGGCTGCCACGGCGGCCGATGCGTTCGCGCAGTTGCGCCTTGAAGCTTTGAATGCCGATGCTCAGGCGATTGACGCCGGCGGCGGCGAGAAGGGCGATTTTTTCCGGCGTCAACGACTCCGGGTTGGCCTCGACGGTCCATTCGCAGTCTGCTGCGAGGACGAAGTTGTTGCCAATGATTGCAAGAAACTCTTGCAGTTCATCTGGTGACAGAATGTTCGGAGTGCCACCGCCCACGAAGATCGTTTGCAGTGGTTCGCAATTTGGCGCCCGGCGACGGCATTCAGCCGCCAGTGCCGTCAAGTAGCAGCGGTGCTGTGCCGGCGTGGCTGCGCCCAGCGAAAAGAAGGCGCAGTAGGCGCATTTGCCGGCGCAGAAGGGCACGTGGATATAGAGAGAGTCAAACATGACGGGGAATATACAGCGGCTTGGCGTCGTTGGCATCGCGTGCGGCGCGGCCGCTGGCGACGGCGACGCTGCGTTCGTCAAAGACTGCCGGCCAATAGCGGATTTCGGTCAAGCGCCAGGAGCTGAAAATGACCTCGACGATGCCGAACGTGTAGTGCAGGGGCGGTTGGCCGATACCGCGCAGGTACTGCTGTGCCGCTCGGATCAGCCGTTGGCGTTTGCGGTTGTTGACGGCGTCGGCCGGGCGTGAAAAGGGGCGTTTGTGGCGCGTTTTGACTTCGACGAAACAGAGATTGCAGCCGTCCCGGGCGACGATGTCGATTTCGCCGCTGGTGACGCGGTAGTTGCGGCAGATGATATCCAGGCCGATCTCCTGCAGAGCACGGCAGGCCATGTTTTCGCCACGGGCGCCGAAGCGAAGGTGTTTGGCGCGGCGTTTGGCGAAGCGACCGATGTTTTTCGGCAGCAGCGCCGTCAAGGCGTTCTGGAGAGTATTTTGGAGACGTGCATGCGTCATGCTGACCTCAGCTGCGGCCCATGAGTCGGAGTAGGCCTTCGAGGATGGTCGTGGGGTGTGGCGGGCAGCCGGGAATGTACAGGTCTGGCTTGAAGATAGCCTCCAGGCCGCCGTGGGTCTCGGGGCTGTCGGCAAAGACGCCGCCGGAGATGGCGCAGGCGCCGCAGGCGATGACCCAGGCCGGGCGGGGCATGGCATCGTGGGTCTTCCGCAGGGCCAGCAGCATATTACGCGTGACGGGGCCGGTGACTAGGATGCAGTCGGCGTGTCGCGGCGATGCCACGACTTGGATGCCGAAGCGGCCCATGTCCCAGGCAAGGGTGCCCAATACGTTGAAATCCAGTTCACAGGCCGCACAGCCGCCAGCGGATACCTGGCGGATTTTCAGCGACTGGCCGCAGAAATCGCGGCATTGGGCGTTGCCGGCAGTGGGCGGCGCCCAGGCCGCAGCGCTGGCGCCCGCTACGAGCTGCTCACGCGCGAAGGCGGCCAGGCGGTACTCCTGGCCGAAGGCAATGGCCTGGCGTGGGCAGATGGCGGCGCATTTGCCGCAGAAGAGACAGCGGCCAGTGTCGATCTGCGGGCCGTTGGCGCTGACGCTGACGGCCTTGGCGGGGCAGATGTCCAGGCAGGCTGAGCAGTCCTTGGGGCAGGGGCCGGCGAGGAGTTGCGGCCGGCCCTGGAAATGATCTGGTAGCGTAGGTGCCACAGCGGGAAAACGGCCCGTGCGATGACCCTGGAACAGCCTTGCCTTGAGTGCCTTGTACATGACGTGGGCTCCTCCTTACAGATCATGTCCGCAGTAGGACAGATTGAAACTCTTGTTGCAGATCGGAAAATGCGATATCTGTTCACCACGCAGAGTCAGCGCCAGGCCGTACCAGTTGTGGAAGGATGGATCGACGATCTTGTAGTGGCGGAAACGGCCGTGACTGTCCGTCAGGGCGACATGACAGAGTTCGCCGCGCCAGGCTTCCTGCAGGGACACCGCGATCATTGATGGCGCCAGTGCTCTTGCCGGGGAGTGTTGCGAGGACAGTGCGGACGTCTGTTCGTCAGCACTAAGCTCGGTGGCGGCATTCAGCGCCTCATTGAGCCATTGGTTGGAGGCGTCGAGTTCGCGGCGGCGGACCATCGCCCGCGCGAGAACATCGCCGGCGCCTTCGGCGCAGAGGGACAGCGGCCGGTCGGTGTAAGGGCCGTAGGGATGGCTGAGGCGGATGTCGTTGTTTAGCCCCGAGGCACGTCCCGCCACGCCGACAATGCCCACTGCGGCCGCATCGGCCGGGGCGAGTACGCCGGTGTTCTCAAAGCGGTCCAGCACGGACGGGGTGTCGAAGAGCAGATCGAGGGCGTTAGTCAGGTCGGCGTGGACGCGTTTGCGCCAGGCCTGCAGGTCGGCGACCTTCTTGTTGTCGGCGAGGTAGCGCAGACCACCGGGCAGCACATAACCGCGGCCAAAGCGATTGCCGCAGAGCGCGGCGGTCATATTGAGGTACTCGCCGCGAATCCGGCCGCAGAACGACTGTGTGGGTAGGAAGGCGACGTCGCCAGCCAAGGCGCCGAGGTCACCGGTGTGGTTGGCACTACGTTCGAACTCCAGGGCGATGCCCCGCCAGAGCTCGGCAGCCGGACTGGCCTGGCAGGCCGGCGACAGGGCCGCCAGCAAGCGCGCATAGCACCACGCCGATGCGATGGATGTGTCGCCCGCCGCGCACTCAATGAGCTGGGCGCTGCGGACATCAGGGCCGCCCACGAGCATCTTCTCAATACCCCGATGCTGGTAGCCCAGGGAAATTTCCAGGAAGATCACTTCTTCGCCCAGGCATTGGAAACGGAAATGGCCCGGCTCGATGACGCCGGCGTGTACGGGGCCGACGGCGACCTCGTGGGCGGCTTCGTCCGCAATGCGCAGGTAGTCGGTAACGCCGGGCAGGACATCGGCGCCTTTGCCGACCGGTGGCCGGGTGAAGCGTATGGGCTTGGGCCATGGGTGGTTTTCGCAGACCAGGCCGGTGACTTCGGCGATTTCGCGTTCAAACCAGTGAAAGGCCGGGCAGTCCGCACTTAGCGCCAAGTAGCTTTTGCTGACGCGGCTGGCGGCGAGTCGGAGTAGATGCGCGCGGTCGTCGGCGAGGACGGCGATGAGCTCGAAGTCACCAGGCTGATTGTCTGCGGGCGTAGCGAAGAAACTTGACACGCGCAGGCCGTCTTGCATGACGGCTTGGATGAGCTGCGCGCGGAAGTCGTCAAAGGGCAGCACCGGTAGGTCGGCGATGGGCGCGGCGGCGCCGTTGGGCAGTGCCAGGAATGTTGTGTCCATGTTCATACCCACTGACTGCTTTCGATGAAGAAGATTAGTGCTGTACCCATGGCCAGCACGGTGACTACTGCCAAGGCGGGAATGCTACAGAGTGACTCAGCGGCCTTGACGGCTTCGCTGTCGGGTGGTGTTTCAGGCCGTGGGCCCATGACCATGTCCAGGCAGATGCTGGCCATGCCGCAGAAGACGACAAAGAGCAGCGTCAGCACAGTGGCGCCTAGCCACAGTGGGGCCTGCGTCACGAGCAGAAGCTCGGTGATGAAGAGCGGCGATGGTGGCGTGCCGCAGATCAGCAACACCCCGATCACCCACAGCGTCGCTGTTCGTGGGATGGCGCCGAACATGCCTTTGATGTCGTGGACAACCCGGGTGTCGTAGGTCAGGTAAATATTGCCGGCGACGAGGAAGAGCATCATCTTGGTGAGGGAATGGCCGCAGAGGTGCACGTAGGCCACGTTGTTCATGCCCAGGCCGAGGATGATCGTAGCCAGGCCCATGTGCTCGACGCTGGAAAACGCCAGCATGCGCTTGTAGTCGCGCTGGCGGATGATAAAGAAGGCCGCGACCACGAGCGAGCAGAGGCCAAGGGCAATCAGCAAAGTCCGGCAAAACCCGGTCAGTTCCGGCGGCGCGATCTGCACAAAACGGAAGATGCCGAGGAATGAGCAGTTCAGCAACGCGGCCGACAAGAGGGCTGAGACGGTCGCTGGCGCTTCGCTGTGTGCGTCCGGCAACCAGGTGTGGAAGGGGGCTAAGCCCATTTTGGTGCCGTAGCCGGCGAGGATGAAGATGAACGCGGCCTTGAACCAGGTGCTGTTGAGCTCATGACGTGCGGCCATGAGGGCGCTGAGGTTGAGGCCGGGCGATAGCTCGTGCGCGCCGGTGAAGGCACTTGCCAGCAGGAGGGTACCGAAGAGCGCCAGGCCAATGCCCACGGAGCAAATCAGCAGGTATTTCCACATGGCCTCCAGCGAGCGCGGTCCTTGGTGGAAGATGATCAGCGGTGCGCTGGCCAGCGTTGTCGCCTCGACGGCAATCCACAACACCCCGAGATTGCGGGCTACCAGTACCATGCTCATCATGCTGAGGAAAGACAACATACAGGCGACAAAGAGCCCCGGCCGCAAGGAATGGCCGTGTCCGCGCTTCATGCCCAAAAGCCGGTCGGCTGGGTACCACCGGGCGCTATGGGCGGCGACACAGGCGAAGAGCAGTGAGGTGAGGGTGAGCAGCAGCCTACTGACGTGGTCAAGGCCAAAGAGGTCAATGCCGTGGAAACTGACGAGGTCGGGTGCACGCCCCGGGAGCGTCACATAACATACCAGTAAGAGATGACAGACCGCGCCCAGCTGCAACAACCGCAGGGGCCACTGGCCGTGGCGGCAAAGACCGAGCGCCAGGACGGCAAACAGTAGCGGCAGTAAAATGATCAGCACTAGTTCCATGATGGCTCCATGCGTGTTTCTGGTAGGCGACCGGAGGCGGTCGCTCGGAGTACCGGTGCAGACTTACGGTAGTTATTCCCCTGTATATCCCGCCGGCGTCGCCGGGCTTTCTGGGTCGCGGCGGTCGCGGAGGGTGTTGAGGCGGTCGGCGTCAATGTGCTGAAATTCCCGACTGATTTTGAAGACGGCGATGCCCATGATAAAGACAAGGGCGAAGACATCGAGAAGAATGCCCAGTTCGACGATGGCGCCGTGGTGGACCATCAGGCCGCTGGCGAAGACCGCGATGCCATTTTCGAAGACCAGGAAGCCGATCACCTGAGTGATGGCCTTGCGGCGGGCAATGATGACGAAAAGGCCAATGAGCATGGTTGCGGCCGCCACCGGTATGGCCAGCAGCGCGGAATTGGTGGCGGCGGCGCCAATGAGATGGCGATAGCCCGCGAAACAGCCGGCGATGATCAGCATGGCGATGAGCTGTGATAATGCGTAACCCACCAGTGGTTCGAGCTCGCGGCGGACCTGCGCCCGGCGCATGGCCAAAATCAGCAGCATGGGCAAGGCAACGCCTTTGACGGCGATGTTCACGATCGCGAGGAACACTAGTTCGCCGTGGGGGGCCGAGCTCTGCCAATCCCAGAAGATCAGCGGCATGATGCCCAACAACACGCCCTGCAGGGCCACCAGCTGGATGCAGTGCACGAGCCGGCTTGACGACACCAGCACGATGCTGCTGAGCAGAAACATAATCAAGATGATTTCAGGCAGAGATGACATGAGGGCAGGTCCTTTCGTTCCGAACCGCGACCACTAGAAAAAAAGAAGCAGCAGGACTGCCGTGAGGACGGCGGCTAGTGAACCAACCAGTAGATGCGGCACTTTCAGGAAGCGATAGCGGGCCATGATGGACTCGACCACGCCAATGCCGACTGCAAAGACCATGATTAGGGCCAGGTACAGCAGCATGCCGGTGAGCGGGCCAGCGACGCGTTGTGGCAGCAGCAGCAGGGTCAGCACGGCGCAGAAGGACCACAGCTTCAGGCTGGCAGTGTAGTGGATCATGGCCAGTTCGGGGCCGGCATAGTCGAGAATCATGGCCTCGTGGATCATGGTGAGTTCCAGGTGGGTCTCGGGATCGTCGAAGGGTAGACGGCAGTTCTCCACCAGGATGACAATGAAAAAAGCGCCGGCGACCAGCAAGACGGCCGGCACGCTAATGCCCGGAGTGACCAGGCTCAGTGGGCTGAGCAGGTCCGACAGGCAGATGCTGCGGGCGACGATCGCCAGGAAGATCACGATGGCAAACAACACGGCCTCGGCCAGCACCGAGAAATGCGCCTCGCGACTGGCGCCCATGCCGGCGAAACTGGAGCCGGTGTCCATGGCGGCGAGGATGGTCAGCATGCGGGACAAGCCCAGCAGGTAGCAGAAGAAGATGACGTCGCCGCCAAAGGCCAGCGGCGAGCGGAAGAGCCCACCGGGAACGAAGAGCATCGCCATGATCGTGGCTAGCAACGACATAATGGGCGCCAGTTGTAGCACGCCGGAGGTCGTGCGGCTGAAGATGCCGGCCTTACGGCTGAGCTTGAACATGTCGTAATACAGCTGCAGAAGCCGCGGTCCGCGTCGGCCCGCAAAGAAGGCCTTGACCTTATTGATAATGCCGAAGAGTAACGGTGCCAGCAACAGCGACGCCAAGAACATCGCCCACCAGAAGCCGTGATTGACGTTGTACATCATTTGCTGATCTCCTCCGTGACGGCTGTTGGCGGCGTCGGCCGGTCCACGCGATGGCAGAACATTCCCCAGACGAGCATGACCACCAGCGCCAGTACCATGGTCAGGATGTAGGCGTGGAGGAAGCCCGACTGCATGCTGTGCGTCTTGATCGCCAGGCGACCGAAACGCCCGAAGAGCGGTTGCCAAACGCTGCTTAGCGCCCGGTCCTGCGAGTTCAAGTCCGCACGGATTTCACGGGGGAAGAGCGCTTCTGGCCGCTGCAGTTGCCGGCGCAACTTGAGGACGCTGGCAAAGGCGTCGAGCAGTGGCTGGGCGAAGGCCGTGCCGGTGTACTCCATACGTGCGGAAGGCGCTGCGTAGCCGCAGTCCCACGTCACGCCTTCGACGTCCTGCCGGCGTGCACCCAGTCGTTGCCGCCAGCGGATGGCCGTAGCTGACACGCCGATCAAAAATAGCGACAGGATGCTCGGCATGCTTAGCAGCAAGGCGATGTCAGGCACCGTGAAGCCGGCAGCACTTTCGCCCGCCAGACGTGTGAGCAGCGGCGTAAACATCGGCAGGATGTACGGTGCCAGGAAGAGTAAGCACAGATTGACGAGCAGGAGCGCGAGGGTGCAGCCGCACATCGTCCAGCTGACTTCGCGGGCTTTTGCTGCGCAGTCGCTGCGGGGCTCGCCCAAAAACACGGCCGAGATGACTTTGGCATAGGCGGCGACGGCCAGGCCGCCGACGGTGGCCAGGGTGATGATGCACAGCAACGACAGTGCCCGCAGCGGGCCGTGGCCGTTGATGACGCCATTGAAGGCCGCTGCGTAGATGAGGAATTCGCCGAGGAAGGCGTTGCCCGGCGGCAAGCCGCTCAACGATAGCGCGTTGGCGGCGAAAGCACCGCCGGTCCACGGCATGCGTTTCATCAGCCCGCCGAGTTTTTCCATGTTAAGCGTGCCGGTAGCGCGATAGACGGCGCCGGCGCCAAGGAAGAGGGCGCCCTTGAGGGCCGCGTGGTTGAACATGTGCAGCAATGCGCCGGAGAAGCCCAGTATGGCCATGCCGGGGACGTCGTATGCTACGCCGAGCACGCCCAGGCCGTAGGCCATGGTCATAATGCCAATGTTCTCAATGCTTGAATAGGCCAGGAGGGTCTTGATGTTGCGCTGGGGTAGGGCGAGGACGATGCCCAGGAGGGCACCAATAAGGCCGAGTATGGCCAGCAACCAGCCGCAGAGAAGCAGCGTGTCACCCGAAAACAGCACAAAACGCAGGATGCCATAGAGGCCCAGTTTGATCATGGCCCCGGACATGACTGCCGACACCGGCGCCGGCGCTGCCGGGTGAGCCGACGGCAGCCATACATGCAGCAGCGGAAAACCGGCCTTTAGGCCAAAGCCGATAATGCCCAGCACCGCTGGCAACCATAGCATGCCCGGGCTGAGGGGGCTGCTGTCGGCAACGAACATCATGATGAGAAAGGCCGCCCCGGCGTGGCAAGCGAGGAGGTATATCCAGCCCGCGCGACGGCTGGCGGCGGCGTCCCAGTCGAAGATCACCAGCGCGAAACTGGCGATGCCCATGACTTCCCAGGTCAGCAGAAAGAGCGGCGCGGAGCGCATTAGGGGGACCATGAGCATGGCCGCCAGCGTCAGGTTGTAGAAGAACCAGTAGAGGCCGCTGCGGGCGGCGCCGTGGCCATGCAGATAGCCAATGCTGTGTATCGCCGCAACTAACCCCAGTAAGGCCACCGGCAACAGAAACAAGAGGGATAAGAGGTCGTACGCAACACCGATGCCATGAAATAGCAGCTGAGTTTCATCCCAGGGGCCACCCGTAAACCCCATCGTCCGCACTAGCACCAGCAGAGTCAACAACAGAGCCGACATGCTTACGATTGCACTGCAGCTGCCGATCTTCATCGCCAGAGAAGGCCGCGAGGATAACAACAGGGATAATAAGCCACCAAAAAGCAATAGCGCTAAGCAAGCAAAAAGGTGTGTCACGGGCTTCTCCGCCGAAAGGTGAACGAGTAGACAATAGGGCACCGATCAAATCGACGAGCTCGTAATGTATTGCTTGATGCCGTATTTGAAAGATTAATAATGACAAATTATGACAAGACTGGCAATGTTTGGTAATTTGGGGGAGCGGACCGATCGGATTAGGGCGGACACATAGGTCCGCCACTACGCGGTCTGATCGGTCTGATCTTTTTGGTTATCGCGGACGGATCGGACGGATCGGACGGATCGGACGGATCGGACGACTTGATCGGTCTGATCGGTCTGATCGGTCTGATCGGTCTGATCATGTCCTACGCGCACTTACTGTCGGGTGAATGCCGGTGACATTGCAGAATGGGGTCGGGTGCTTAGATTAAAGGCCGGTTAACGGCAGCCTGCCACATTTATGGCCTGCCGGATTGCGGCCGTGTTGTCACGGCCTTTTTCATTTTTCCTACGTATATGGAGCGTTCATGTTATTGTCACTCAAGACGGCCCTGCTGGGCATCATCCAGGGAATCACGGAATTTCTGCCCATCAGCAGCACTGGCCACATGATATTGGTCGACGAGTTCATGCAGATCGACTCGGTCTTCAAGGAGTCTTTTTTTGTCATTGTGCAGCTGGGTTCCATCTTGGCGGTGCTGGTGTATTTTCACCGGAAACTCCTGCCGGTAGCCGCATTGCGTGACCGTGAGCTGCGGTGCCAGACTTTCTTTCTGTGGCTGAAGACGGCGGTGGGCGTCATACCCGCGATTGTGGTCGGGGGACTTTGGGGCAGTTGGATCAAAAGCCAGCTGTATGATTCGGCGATCGGCGTGGGCATCGCCTTGTTTTTGGGCGGCATTGCGCTGCTGGCGATCGAAAGCCGGCGTTTGCAGGTGAAGGTCGAGAGCATTGACGCCTTGTCCTATGCCCGGGCCTTCGCGATTGGTTGCATCCAGTGCCTGGCGATGATACCGGGCGTATCGCGTTCGGCGTCGACTATTTTAGGGTCGTTGTTGCTGGGGACATCGCGCAGCGTGGCCGTCGAGTACTCGTTTTTGCTGTCGATACCGACCATGTTTGCGGCATCGGCCTACAGCATACTGAAGGAAGGGGCGTCGCTGACGGGTGAGCAATGGCTGGCCACGGCGGTGGGTTTCGTGGTGGCCTTCTTAGTGTCCTGGGCGGTGATCGCCTTCTTGATGGATTACATCCGCCGCCGGGATTTCAAGGTCTTTGGCTGGTACCGCATCGTCCTGGGCGTGCTCATCATTCTGTGGTTTGCGGTGCTAGGAAACTAATTCGAGCCGGGCGGGGGGGAGTGCTGCGGGCCTTGTTTGGCAAATTCAGTGGCGACATCGACATAGAGCTCGTAGGCCTGCTGGAACTGATCCAGTTCCAGGTACTCCACTGCACTGTGGGCTACGGCGATGTCGCCCGGTCCCATAACCACGCAGGGGAAGCCCATGGCTGAGAGCTGGCCACCATCGGTGCAGTAGGCTACGCCGCTGGGCGTGTCGTCCAGCCCGTGTTGGCGTAGAGTCGTGCGGATGCTTGCCGGCAGGGGATGTTCTGCGGCGGTGTGCATGGCCGGCGAGATGTCCACCACCTGTAATTCCACTGTGAAACCCAGCGCTGCCGATGCGCGCGCAGTCATATCCGCAAAGAACTCATTGGGCGCAGTGACGCATGGCACCAGGCGAAAATCGCAAACCAGCCGGCAAAAATCCGGTACGATATTGTTCTTGACGCCGCCGGCGATGATACCGACTGACAGCGTGCAACCGTCGCGGAAGACCTCGTCTTTGATGCGCGCCAGCTCAGGGATGGTGACCGTTTCTAGGTAGTTGAGCAGGTGTCCGGCCTTGTAAATGGCGTTGTCGCCCAGGTGTGGACGTGAGCCGTGAGCGGCCTTGCCGCGGCAATGGAGTTCGATCGTGGCGTGGCATTTGTGGGCGACCACCAGATGATTCCGCGTCGGCTCGCCAACAATGACGCCGTCGACCGTATAGCCACTGAGGTCGAGCAGAGCCGAGCCCTGGCAGCCCGTTTCTTCGGCGCAGGTGGCGATGTAGAGCAAGTTAATAGGCGTCTTGGTGGCGATGAGCGTTTCGCAGGCGGTGAGCATGGCAGCGAGGCTGCCCTTGGTATCGCAGGAGCCGCGGCCGTACAGGCGCCCGTCGCGGACTTGCGGATCGAAGGGATCTATACTCATGCCGGCGGTGCCGACCGTGTCCATGTGGGCATTGAAGGCCAGTGTGGGCAAACCGTCGTCAACGTGATGTCTGGCAATCAAATTCGGGCGCTTCGGCGCCGGGTACTGCCGCGCGACACTGAATCCCAGCGCATTCAGCTTGCCGGTCAGGTAGTCCGCCATGTCCTCTTCATTCGCTTCCCGGAGGCCTGGCGCGCCAAGCGCGAGGGTGTTGCGGCTATCGATGCGAATCATGTCCGATAAATAAGTAATGCTTGTTGCCAAACGCGTGTCCATGGTCCTCCAGCTGATGTGAGCGCGGAAATGTGAAGGCCAATACACTACCACGTCTTGCCTGCTTGGCAATCGCGGGAACGGGGCGAACGAAATGCGATGTTGCCTGCTTGTAAAAGGCGGTCGCTGTAGCACATTCACGGCTTGATCATCCCGTTCCCTATTATCCATTCATGGAGTTACGACATGTTCAACCTGAACAGCGCGCCGGTTGAGCCAACGCCGGCCTTGCGGCGCCGCGCTGAGCACAAGGCAACAGGCTCGGCGGTATTTGGGGCCATGGGCGATGTCACCTTGACCGACAGCGCCATCATCATTCTGTTTGCCCAGATGATCGGTGCCGGCGACATGTTTTCCATGTTGACGACATCATTGATGCCGCTATTCAATGGTCTGTGCGTGATCCTGATGGCGTGGTTGGCGGAGCGCATGGGCTACCGCCGGCTGATCATCCGCTCCTGCTCCTTGAGCGTCATCGCCTACATCCTGGTGGTCTTCACGCCGTTTTTTGGCAGTGGCTCGGTACCGGTAGTCATGTTGATCGGCCTGCTGTTGATATTTTCGGTGCTGCACACGGCCTATGTGGCGGGGTGGTTTCCGCTGCTTGACACCTTTCTCACCAAAGAACGTCGCGGGCCTTACCTGAGCACGATGCGTTTCTCGTGGCAGCTATCGGCCGCCACATTTTTGTTTTTGGCGGGGCTATTCATCGGCAAAGAGCCGCCCTTGTGGAAACTGCAGGTCGTGCTGTTATGCGGAGCGCTGGTTTTTGCCGGCCGCATTTTTTTCATTGCCGCCATCCCGGAATTCGTGGTCCAGCGCAAGGACAGTTTTGGTTTTGCCGATGGCTTGCGCCGGGCACTGGCCAACAAGCCACTAGTGGGATTCTCGGTATATCTTTTCGTGCTTAATCTGGCGGCATACGGGACCTTGCCCCTGACGACGATTTATCTCAAGAAGTATTTGATAGCGCCTGATAACGTCATTGTGATGATTTCAGCGGTGACTTTGGTGGGCATGCTGTTGGGGTCATTGGTTGCCGGTCGGGTGATTAAGCGCTGGGGCATCAAGAACACCCTGTTATTCATCCACATTACCTATGCGTTTGTGAACGGGGCCCTGTTTTTCATCAGCGAAGGGCGGCCGGTGACCTTTGCGCTGGTGACGCTGCTGCTGCTGCTTTACAGCGTCACCTTCGCGATGGCGTCCATTGCCACGACCTACGAGATGCTAGCTTTGGCTACACCCGGCAACAAGGCGATGGCCATGGCCTTTTGCGTGACCTTTTACTCCAGCGGCTCAGGCCTGTCGCGACTCTTTTCGTCGCTGTTGCTGGGGTCGGGCATTTTGGCGCCGAGTTGGTATATCGGCAGTATGCATGTCTGCCACTACCAGAGCCTCTTTCTACTCTATGCGGTGGCGATTGCCTTCGCCGCCATGTTCCTGGTCGTCGTGCCGGCAATCTTCCCACGCGGCGAATATCTCTACGACGTGCACTAAGCGAGTGGTCTGGGGAATGTCTTACGCCGGGATGGCCAGCAGCGCCAGGGGATTGCGCTGCGTTATCTGTTCGATGTCGTCTGCTGTAGCGCCACGAGCCAGCAGGGCCGGGATGACCAGGTCGTGCACCACGCAGAGGCGCCCGGCGGCCGCTTGCCATGGGCACTTAGGTCGCGCCTTAGGCGCTGAATACTTGGCCCGCTGTCACGAGGATGGAAATAATATCTGCTCTCGACTACCAGCGTGGGTAATGGCACCCACCGCTGAACGAAAGAATCTGTAAGCATGAAAAATAACGCGCGCCGAATAGCAAAGAACGCCAATGCATAATATGTCATAATTTGCTATCATTCAGATAATTACACATTGAATATAAGCGTTTTCCCCGCTAGTTTTATGGCGGATTCCGGCAGGTGTCGGGACCGCACTGATGATGTCTGTACGCGAGGAGGACACGGATGAACAAATGGTCGCCGGCAAAGAAATTTTCGTTGCGTCGGGCTATGCGCCTGGCTATGCGTTTCAGGGACGAGGTAAAGCGGCAAGAATCCCAGCGGCCTGCGCCGATGAAGGGCATGTTGTGCGTAGCCGTGACACTTGAAGATCGTCTTTATGGCGATCTGTTGACGCGTTATTGCGAGCACTGGCTGGAAATTGGCGCCGACGCGGACAATGAGCGCGAGTGTCTGCGCAGCGGTCTGCGCCGGAGTTGGGAGCAGGCTGCTGCTGGCGATGCCGATCGGCTCTTTGAAATCGCCTTGCTTTTTTTCTCCAGTTCGCATCGTCCCGACCATGACTTGGCGCAGGAATGGTGCCGGGAATGCGCTGACCATTACGAAAACCGGCAGGATGTCGAGGCGCTGTTCAGAATGGCTTTGCTGTGCCAGGCGGGCTGGGGGCGGCAGGCCGACAGTGGCCATGCCGTCACCCGTCTGCGTGCCGCCGCCGAAGCCGGTCACGCCGATGCGGCCTACGAAATGGGCGTGTTCTGCTGGGAAGGCCATGAACTACCGCAAAGCGACAGCGAAGCCGAAAAGTGGTTCCGGCTGGCGGCCGAATGGGGCTCGCCGCTCGTTTTGCAGTACATCTACTCGCTGGGCGTGCGCTACCTGATGGGGCACGGAGTCGAAAAGGATCATTCCCGCTCGCGGCGGTGGTTCGATCTGGCTGCACAATTGGGCCATCCCGAGGCTGCAGAAGTCATGGCGATGCACGACTATCCTGATTGCTCACTGACGGCAGCGGAGCAGGAACGGCAGCGTTATTGGGAGAAACACCGGCTGCATGACGAGGAAGATCGCGCCCAAAGTGGCGATGCCGACGCTCAATTACTCCTGGCTTTGCGCTACGAACGGGGCGAGGGCGTCGAGGCTGATGCCGCCATGGCAGCCAAGTGGTTTGAGGAGTCCTTCCGCGGCTTCTTGTTCAAGGCGCAGCATGACGATCCCGAAGGCGATGCCGCGCACAGCCTGGCGCAGTGCTATCTCTTTGGCCAGGGCACGGCCAAGGACTACGCCAAGGCCGCTGAGTGGTTCGCCAAGGCCGGCGAGGCGGGCAATTTTATGGCCTTCACCGACCTTGCGCTCCTGCTGCTGGATCACGACCGCGTGACGGGCATGACGCCGCTGCAAGTCGCTATCTGGATCGACCGCGCTGGTAAACTCCACAATTTTGACGCCGTCGACATGCTCTGTGACTACGCGATTCGGCGCGGAGCTGACTACGAATGGCGCAAAGAGGTCACCGAGGAAAGCTGCCGGCTGGCGATCGAATGGTACAGCGTCGCGGCCAATGCGGATGACGTCTCGGCCCAGGTCAGTCTGGCCCAGCTGTATGAGTCCGGCCATTGTGGTACGCCAGATTTGGCGCTGGCCGAGTTCTGGTATAGCAAGGCCGCCATTCAGAATCAACGCCTTGCCAACGGTGGCAACCCCTACGCCCAGCGTGATCTGGCGTGCCTCTACGAAGATGGCAAAGGCGTCAGACAGGATGACGCCATGGCCAAAATGTGGTTCAAAAAAGCCGCCGCGACTTTTCGTGAACGCGCCGAAAAAGGTGATGCGGCCGCCCAATGCGAATTGGCCGACATGTTCTGCTGCGGCGCCGGCGTTGATTTTGATCCTGAAGAAGCCGAAAAGTGGTACCAGTCAGCTTGTGCCAAAGGCTCGGAACAGGCGGAAAAACACTACGGGAACTTCTGCATGAAGATGGGCTGCATCTGCCTCGGGCTTGATGATCCCGACAGCAACTCCGTTGACCGCCATGCCGCCGTAAAATGGCTGCAAAAGGGGGCCAAACTTGGCAATACCCACGCCATAGACGCTCTCGACTACCTGCAACAGCAAGATATCGGCGACTGAATTGGCGGGCGAAGGGCGGCGGGCACATCTCGTCCAGGCGACAGGAATGTCGCGCCACAGAGACGGGAAATGAGCCGGCACTGGCGTTTCCGCCGGCTGCTGTCAGCAGTCGGCGCTGTCGGGTACGGCGCCGGTGTCGCTGACGGCACCGGCGGCGAGGCGTTGGCGGAGGACTTCGTAGAGCATGATGGTCGTGGCGGTGGCGACGTTGAGTGAGTCGGCCTCGCCCATCATGGGCAGCCTGGCGCAGACATCAGCGGCATTCAGCCAAAAGTCGCTGAGGCCGAATTCCTCGGCGCCGACGACGATGGCGACTGGCCCGGTCATGGCCACGGCGGTGTAGATCGTGTCGACGTGGGGCGACGACGCGATGACACTGACGCCGCGTTGCTTTAGCCACGCGGCGGCAGCGGCCGACGTCGTTTCCGCAATGGGCATGGTAAAGAGATTGCCGGTGCTGGCGCGCACGACGTTGGGGTTGAAGAGGTCCGTGCGCGAATCGCAGAGAATGATGGCGCTGACGCCGGCCGCATCTGCCGAACGGAGGATGGTGCCGAGATTACCGGGTTTTTCGATCTGTTCGCAAACCAGGTAGAATTCCGGCCGGTCGCTGCGAACAATTGCCTCAAGGTCGGCTAGTCCGCGATGACGTTGCGGACCGATGCCGAGGAGCCCCTCGGGTCTGTCGCGATAGGCCATTTTGTGGAAGGCCGGCGCCGAGACCTCGTAGGCCGTCGCCCCACGCTGTTCGAGTTCGGCGATCAGCGTGCCTTCATTTTTACCCTGGAAGAGCTCGGGGCAGACGTAGAGTTCGTCAATGGGGTAATTGCCGGCGATGGCGCGGGTGAGGGCACGATAGCCTTCAACCAGCACCTTCTGATCGCGGTCACGATCACGGCGATCGCGCCATTTGACGATCTGCTTGATCTTGGGATTCTGGACGCTGCTGATTTGGATCATGATTGGACCTGGGGGGATAACGGCGGAATTTTCTGCTTAACGCGGACGGTCTTGCGCCTTAATGTAACGCCAGGACCGCACCGCGACGGCCGCAGCGACGCGAAAAGTCGAGACGGCAAGTAATCGGTCAGCCATAGATAATAGCCGGGACCGTGGTGACGCCTGGGACCGATGGACTAATTGGCGACTGTGCGCTGGGGTGAGGACTCGTGGACTCATGAGGCATGATCCCATGGATTGGACTGTGGGGACTTTTGGGACTGTGGGGAATGACGCCTTGGACGCCGGGGACTGCTTGAGGACCTCTTGGACTCTTGGGAGCGCCGCCGGCCCTGGGTTACTGATCCGGGCCGAAAACCGCTGCCATGCGATGGCGATGTTTTTGCGCCGTAGGCGCTTAACCATGCTTAACCCCAGGCTTCAGCCCATATGCGTTAAGTTGTTCTTTTTTTTCGATTTTTTATCCAAAAGTCCCCTTTTCAAAGCGACAAAGGCGGCCTGACATGTCTTTCCCGTAATTGGTCAGCCATTGATACCAGCCATTCCTGCGGCCTTTGGTTTTCAGCACCGAAGGTGCGCCCTAAGATAGCCCAGGGCAAGCGCCCGCAGGGCGCGTCGCCCTGGGTAAGGTGCCCCATCCCAAAAGAGCCCTGAAGGGGCGGCCTAAAAGACCTGCGACGAAGGGTCACAGCGCAAAATTGCCGCAGCAATCAATGAGTTCCATTGCCTCTTTGGCTCCAGTCAGCTTCGCCGACTGAAGCCAAAGAGGCTGAGGAACACGGACCAATATGGCGCGCTACCCAGGGCGGCGCGCGCCTTCGGCGCCGCTTGCCCTGGGCTATCTTAGGCCGCGCTTTCAGCGCTTCTGCCGCTTCGCGGCGGAAATGCACGACGAGAAAAGGCTGCTTGGTTGAAACAACAAGTGCCATGGATACCGTTAAATGAAGGGCATCGGTTTCATAGGAGCCATAGATAATAGCCGGGACCGTGGTGACGCCTGGGACCGATGGACTAATTGGCGACTGTGCGCTGGGGCGAGGCCTCGTGGGCAAGCGAGTGCAATCGAGTGCAATCGACGGAGGCCTTCCGGCGAACGCCGGGTTATCTTCTCTTCACAAACGCGTTTTCGGGCGCTACATTTTTGGCGTTACTAGTGTTGTGAGCAGCCAGTCTCGTCCAGTGCCGGGAGCCGCCGTGATAGAGTTCATTGCCGACAGCGACATCTATGAGAAGGTGATCTGTGGGATCGTGCCGCAGAGCCGGCGGCGCTTATGGCTGGCGACGGCGGACCTCAAGGACCTCTATGTGTCAACATCCGGTGCGAGCCGCCGGGACATGATACCGTTTTTGGCGGTGCTGGCGGGGTTGCTTGATCGCGGCGTCGAGCTGCGGCTCATCCACGCGAAGGAACCCGGGCCAAATTTTCGTCAGGACTTTGATCGTTATCCTGGCCTGTGGGCGGGTCTGGAACGGGTACTTTGCCCGCGCGTGCATTTCAAATGCGTGATCAGCGACGGCCGCATCGCCTACATGGGCAGCGCCAATCTGACCGGCGCCGGCATGGGCGCCAAAAGCGCGCGCCGGCGCAACTTTGAGAATGGCATCATCAGTGATGAGCCGGCTATCTTGGCGCCGTTGGCCGAGCAATTTGACCGCGTCTGGCGCGGCGCCCACTGCGGTGCCTGCGGTCGCCGGGAGTTCTGTGCTGACTGCCCCCTGGAAGACGGCTGACGCTGCGCGCCAAGGCCGCGCCAAGGTCGTGTTGCCATGGTTGTTCTGGCAGCTACTTCACCTGCAGGAGCTGTTCCCAGCTGGTGGTATAGCTCGGGGTGAGGCGTTCACGTTTCATACTCCAGGGGCGATTGATGCCCTCGGCGAGATTGAAGAGTGTGCCATGGCCGTAGTGGCGGTTGATGTCGTCCATGGCGGCGGCTAGGCGTTCTTTGCGGGAGTCGTCCTGGTGGCTGCTGAAAAGTTGCAGCTGCTGGTGGCTGGTGCTTTCCAGGCCGAAGAAGACCACGCCGCTCTTCTTGTAGCGGCGGCCGGGGATGAACATGGCGGGCAGCTTGGGCGAAATGGCCTTGATGATATCCCCGGTGCTGGCTGTCGGTGTTGGGAAGGTCAGCGTCGTGCCGGTGAAGCCGCCATCGCGTGGCGGCGGGCCCTGTTCGGGGTGGTACTGGAAGTAGACGTTGGCACCGGCGGCTACCAAGCCGTCCCGCCGCAGGTGTTCTGCGGCCTGCGCCGCGTAGTGCGCGACGGATTCGGCCAGATCGGTAAAATCCACGACGGGGTGGCCGAAGGAGCGTGAGCAGGTCACGCTCTGGGCAATGTCGTGGAGAGTGTCGGCAGCGACGGCTGGTATGCCGCGTAGTTCCAAGGCCGTCCTGGCAAGCATGATGCTAAAGCGCTTCAGAAGGAAGTCGTCGTCTTTTTCTGCCAGTTGTTGGGCGTTGCGGATGCCCAGCCGTTCCAGTTTTGGCGCTAGACGCCGGCCAACGCCCCAGACCTCGGCCACCGGTACCGTGGCCAAGACAGTCGACGGGTCGGCGGGCATGACAAAGACGCCGTCGGGGCGTTTTTTGCCGATGTGATTGGCGATTTTGGCCAGGGTTTTGGTCTTGGCGAAGCCCACACCGCAGGGAATGCCCACCCAGCGCAGCACCCGCTGGCGCAAGGACAGGCCGAAGCGGTGGCATTCCTCCAGATCGTCCAGCGGCACCTGGACAAAGGCCTCGTCAATGGAGTACTGCTCGACGTCCTGGGAAAACTCCTGCAAGACCGCAATGACCCGGCGCGAGATGTCGCCGTAGAGTTCGTAATTGCTGGAGCGGAAAATCAGCCCGTAGTACTTTTCGGCTTCGCGCAGCTGAAAATAGGGCGTACCCATGGGAATCTGCAGATTCTTGAACTCCTGGGAGCGGGAAATGACGCAGCCATCGTTGTTTGACAGCACCGCCACGGGCTTGCCTTCAAGCGACGGGTCAAAAATCCGCTCGCAGGATACGTAGAAATTATTGCCGTCAACGAGGCCAATCATGCTGCGCTCACCCGAAATCACGTTCTGACAAACTGGTGGATGACCGCCGTGACGACGCCGAAGATGCGCGTGTCCATGTCGTCCTGCAGAAAGATAGGGCGATACGCGGGGTTGGCGGCCTCAAGCCGGACGCCGCGCTGGTCGCGACGAAGGAACTTCACCGTGAGCTCGCCATTGACGGCTGCAATGACTATCGCGCGGTCGGTGGCTTCAAGACTGCGATCGACCACCAGGACGTCGCCCGGGCGAATGCCGGCGCCGACCATCGAATCACCAATGGCGCGCACGAAAAAAGTTGCCGCCGGCCGGTGCACCAGCAGTTCATTGAGGTCAAGCGGGCCTTCGACATACTGTTCGGCAGGCGAGGGAAAGCCTGCTGCGACCGCATCGCTCATCAACGGCGGCAGGGCATTGTCCGGCGTTTCGGCTGGCTGATGGTCGGACATGGCGTCACGCTCCTGGCTAAAAGTGTTGAAGGTGGCGCATACGAGCTGTGCTGGACGTCACTGCTGCGGCTGTTTGCAGTGAAACGTGCGCATGGGGGATCAGGACTCGGGTGGCGTCGCCGTGCCACTGCTGACACAACAGCTTTTATTCGTCACCAACGCGTTGTTCTGCACGAGGTTGCTGATGCCGTTCAGAAAGAACAGCAGTGACATCACGAGGCTGATGAAAAGCAGTACGCGCATAGTCAGAAGGACTTGCCGACCATGCTCTTGGAGGCGAATGGCGTTGTGCTGCAGTTCGAGGATAGTGTTGTCTATCGCATCAAGCACCTGCTGGTGCGCATTGACATCGAAGGCGCCGAGGGCTTTGTCGGCGGCGGCCATGGTCGACAAATTGTCTTTGGCCAGTTCCTTCAGGCGCTGGGCGGGCGTTGCCAAGGAGGCGAATGGTGCTACATCCACCAGCGGCAATTGCAGTTTGCTGATACCGAGGAGATTGTCGGCAAGTTTGTCTATGTCCGCTGAGAAAGCGCCGATGCTCTGGAGGTTATTGCGCAAGGGCGGCAGGACTTCATAGAAGCCCTCATAGACCTTCCGTTGCGTTTTCAGGACGCCGGCGTAGTGATTGAGGAGGGCTGCGGACGATTCAAAGACGTCCGATTTTGTCGCCCGCCGGTTCAGTAGGTAGATGTAGATGGCCGCAATGGCCAGAAAGACGGCCAAAATAACTTGCGCCCAGGCCGAAAATTTGATGAATGAGGTTGAGCAGCAGGGCATGGGCGTTACCTTTCCTGGAACGGACAGTTACGGTTGCGCCTCATTTTTTGGCGCGGGTGCTTTCACGGGCTTTCATAAAAGCCATGATTTTGTCGACACAAGTTTCGGGCGTATCTTGGGCGGTTTCGACGACGAAGGCGGGTTCCTTGGGCGCTTCGTATGGCGCGTCGATGCCAGTGAAATCGGTGATTTGACCGAGGCGGGCTTTTTTATAGAGACCTTTCGGGTCGCGCGCTTCGCAGACTTCGACCGGCGTATTGACGTAGAGTTCGCTGAAGCTGTCGATGCCGATGATGTCGCGCGCCATGGCGCGGTCGTTGCGGTAGGGCGAAATGAAGGCCGTGATGACGATGACGCCGGCGTCATTGAGCAGTCGCGCCACCTCGGCAATGCGGCGGATGTTCTCCTTACGGTCATCAGCGGAGAAGCCCAGGTCGCGGTTCAGGCCGTGGCGGATATTGTCGCCGTCGAGGATATAGCAGAGCCTGCCGTCGTCGGTCAGTTCGCGTTCGAGGAGTTTGGCGATGGTGGATTTGCCCGAGCCGCTGAGGCCGGTGAACCACAGCGTCTGGGCGCGTTGGCCGAGCAGCAGTTCCCGTTCATGACGGCTGACCAGTGACGACTCGCGGGTGATGTTGGCGGCGTGGTCACTGCTGGGTGCCGCGCTGTCCGCACTATCGGCGGCGCTAGTGCGGTCGAGGATCATGCCGGCGGCGACGGTGGCGTTGCTCATGCGGTCGATGAGGATGAACGAGCCGGTGTCGTGATTGCGTTCGTAGGCGTCGAAGATGAGCGGCCGGTGTAACACCATGCGTACCCGGCTGATGCTGTTGAGGTTGAGGACGGTTGCGCCCTGTTCGTCGCAGGCGGGGTCTTTTTTGCGCATGCTGTTGATGTCCACCTCGTAGCGGACTTTTTCCAGCGTGCCAGGCAATTGCGCGCAGGCGTGCTTGACCAGGTATTTCTTGCCCTCGCGGCCGGCGCTTTCATTCATCCACACCAGCATGGCGTCGAATTCGCTTTCGACGCGGGGGATGTTATTGACCGGCACGATCATGTCGCCGCGGGAGGCGTCCACTTCGTCTTGGAGTCTGACGACGACAGACATGGGGGGAAACGCGTGGTTAAGGGGGCCGTCCCAGCTGACGATTTCGGCGATCTTCGTCGTCGTCCGCGCCGGCAGCACCATCACCTCGTCACCGGGACGCATGACGCCGGAGGCGACAGTGCCCGCAAAGCCACGGAAATTCAGGTCTGGGCGCAGGACATACTGCACCGGGAAACGCATATCGATGAGATTGCGGTTGCTGGTGATGGTGACGTTTTCCAGGTGGTGCAGGAGCGTCGGGCCTTTGTACCACGGTGAATGCGGGCTGCTGTCGACCACGTTGTCGCCATGTAGCGCCGACATGGGGATGAAATGGACGTCCTTGAAGGCCAGGCGCGCGCAGACTGCATTGTAGGCCTGGCGGATATCCTCATAGACCTTTTCAGACCAGTCGGCCAAGTCCATTTTATTGACGGCGACGACCACGTGGCTGATGCCCAGCAGGGACGCGATGAAGCTGTGGCGTTTGGTTTGAACGGTGACGCCGTGTCGCGCGTCAATGAGGATGATCGCCAGCTGGCAGTTGGACGCGCCCGTGGCCATGTTGCGCGTGTATTGCTCGTGGCCGGGCGTATCGGCAATGATGAATTTGCGCTTGCTGGTGGAAAAATAACGGTAGGCGACATCAATGGTGATGCCCTGCTCGCGTTCGGCCTTGAGGCCGTCGGTGAGCAGCGCCGGGTCGAAGTCGTCGCCCGTGGTGCCGTGAATGCGTGAGTCGCGGTGGACGGCGGCGAGCTGGTCTTCGTAGATCATCTTGGCGTCGTAGAGCAGTCGGCCGATGAGGGTGGACTTGCCGTCGTCGACGCTGCCGCAGGTGAGGAGGCGCAGCAGGTCCTTGTGTTTGTGTTGCTCCAGATAGGCTTCGACATCCCGGGCGATAAGCTCTTCATCGGGAATGATCATGGATGGTTTCTTGCTGCTGCTCATGGTCATGCTATTCGTGGGTGATGGGGACACTGGCTGAGGCGGTGAACGGTGGCGTGGCAACGTATGCCACGCGTGGCGAATGAGCGCCTAGAAATAGCCGTCTTTCTTTTTCTCTTCCATAGATGCGGCGCCGTCGTAGTCAATAACGCGGCCTTGGCGTTCGGAACTGGTGGCCAAGAGCATCTCCTGGACGATCTTTTCGAGGGTGTCGGCCTCAGACTCGATGGCGCCGGTCAGCGGGTAGCAGCCCAGCGTGCGGAAACGGACCTTCTTTAGCAGCGGTTTTTCGCCGGGCAGCATGGGCAGGCGCTCGTCATCTACCAGAATGAGGTTCCCCGAGCGTTCGACCACGGGACGCTCCTTGGCATAATACAGCGGGACGATGGGAATCTTCTCCAGGCGGATGTAGAGCCAGATATCCAGCTCAGTCCAGTTCGAGAGGGGGAAGACGCGAATGGACTCGCCGGGATTGACGCGGCTGTTGTAGATGTTCCACAGCTCGGGACGCTGGTTCTTGGGGTCCCACTGATGATAGCGATTGCGGAAGCTGTAGATGCGTTCCTTGGCGCGTGACTTCTCTTCGTCGCGGCGGGCGCCGCCGAAAGCCGCGTCGAAGTGGTAGTGGTCCAACGCCTGTTTGAGTGCGTCGGTCTTCATAATCTGGGTGTGTTTTTCCGACCCGTGGATGATGGGGCTGATATCCTGGGCGATGCCGTCGGGATTAGTCCACACCAGCAACTGGAAGCCGATTTCCTTCGCCATGCGTTCGCGGAAGCTGATCATCTCGCGGAATTTCCAGCGCGTATCGACGTGCATGAGCGGGAAGGGGATCTTTCCCGGGTAGAATGCTTTTTGGGCCAAGCGCAGCATCACCGACGAATCCTTGCCAATGGAATACAGCATGACTGGATGCTGGAATTCAGCGGCGACTTCGCGGATGATGTGGATGCTCTCGGCTTCGAGCTGTTGCAGGTGTGTTAAGAGGTAGCTTTCCATCAGATCGATTCCGTTGTGGGCCGCGGCCAGCTTGGGCCGTAGACGACAAAAAAGGGATTGGTGAGGTTCACTTTGTTATAGCGCAATGGCTCGTCGCTGCCGAAATCCACCACGCGGCAGCCGGCGGCGACGGCGACGGCCTGCGCGGCGGCGGTATCCCACTCCATAGTCGGCGCGATGCGCGGATAGACATCCGCAGAGCCGTCGGCTACCAAACAGAGCTTTAGGGAGCTGCCGATGGACAAGAGCTCCACGCGGCCATAGCGTTTCTCGAGGTCGGCGATGAACGCCTCCGTGGCGTTATTGCTGTGTGAGCGGGACGCGACCACGCTCAGCGGGCGGCCGGGCGCTGGCGGCAGCGGCAGTGCTGGGAGCGCGCTGGCGGTGGCCAAAGCGTGGACAAGATCGTCGCGGTCCTGGAAATGCTCGCCGCGGCGGAGCATGCGGGCGCCAGCGCCTTCGGCGCCGAGGTAGAAGAGCCCAAGGGCAGGGCTGTAAACGATGCCCAGCACGGGCCGACCGTCGTGAATCAGGGCGATGTTTACGGTGAACTCGCCGTTGTGTTTGATGAATTCCTTGGTGCCGTCGAGGGGATCGACGAGCCAGAAGTCCTGCCAGTCGCGGCGGGTGTCGTAGGGCACTTCACGGCTTTCCTCGGAAAGTACTGGTAGATCCCAATGTGCCTGCAAGCGGGCCATGATGAGCTCGTGAGACGCCTTGTCGGCGGCCGTCAGCGGCGACTGGTCGGCCTTGTACTCGATGTCGAGATCGCCGTCGTAGATGGCCATGATGGCCTCGCCGGCATCATAGGCGGCCAGGACGGCCGCCGGACAGTAGTCGGGCAGGAGATCGCGGTAGTCGTTGTGCATGGCTGAACTGGGTTGAGAATGGGTCATGTTAGGGGAGCAAGCGACACATCAGGAAGAAGAAGCGCTCAATATAGCCCCCCGAGACCAAAAAACGCATCGCTGACGTGATGAAAGTGCGCAGGCGTCTTGTCAGTCGCGCGCAAAATCGCTATACTAGCAGCAAACAGTGTTATGAAGTGCGTGCCGATGTTTTTTAAGCTCTTGTTTAGAGGAGAGTACGGTCATGAAATCGCGTTTGTTCACCTTGATTGAATTGCTGGTCGTGATTGCCATCATTGCCATTCTGGCTGCCATGTTATTGCCGGCCCTGGCAAAGGCGCGGGAGAAGGCCCGAGCGATCTCCTGCGCGTCGAATGCCAAGCAGATCCTTCTGGCAGCGGCGCTGTATGGCGACGAAAATGAGAGCTATTGGGTGGGTATGGCTCAAGACGCTGTGACCACCTACAGTGCTTACACCATGTACGTGACCCGCGGTAAGTACATCAGCAAGGAAGTGTTCTTCTGCCCGTCGCACGAACTAGTGAACTACAGCTCATCCTATACCTACGGCGTCATCCGTCCAGATATGCAGTACACGCTGAGCTCTTTCTATACCAAGCGGGATACCTGGGGCGACTTTACCGTGCGTGACGCGGATTGCGGCAAGGCCAGCAAAGACAACGCCTACTTCATTGTCAACGCCTGCAAGATGCCGTCGTCGGTGCCTTACTGCGGCGACAGCATTTCCTTGGCCAATACCACCTACAGCCGCTGGACTTTCAATATCGGCCACGCGGAAGGCAACGAGTACTCCGCATCGGCGCACCACGGTGGCCGGTCGAACGTGGGTTTCTTCGATGGCCATGTGCAGTCCTGCGGCAAGGGCGAGTTGTCCGCCGCGGGCTATACGTCCTGTTCCTTCGATGGCCTGAACATCGTGACCAAGTTCTGAGCGTTGACCGTCTTCGTTGTCTACCTGCCCTGATATCGCGCCCGGCGGCAAATGCGCCGGGCGCATTTGCGTTTACGGAGTGATTTGTGGCCGCCGCCGGCTTGGATAGTCGTATGTTTGGTGACGTATGGATGGTCAATTTTCCGGTACGGACGATCAGGCGGATGTAATACTGGGCATAATTAAGCTGACGGAGTGGTGTTATGGCAAAGTCCTTGAGTGGTCGGAAGGCGTGGGTGACGGGGTCGTCCCGTGGCATTGGCCGATGCATTGCCGAGCAGCTGGCACAGGCGGGCTGCGACGTGACGATACACGGGCGCAATCGCAGCAATCTACGCAGTTCGGGCGAGGGCGATGACCTCGTGGAGGTCGCGAGCGAGATGGCGCATCGGCATGGCGTGAAGGTCGTGGCGATTTGCGGCGAACTGACCGATGAGGGCGAGGTGAAGCGCTGCTGCGAAGAAGTCGTTTCGCAGCTTGGCGGCTTAGACATTCTGGTCTGTAATGCTGGCGGCGCCAATCTCACTGGCGAGCTCGACATGAACGCGGGCAGGGATACGGCGAGCAACTTCGACTTGGAGTCCTTGGAGAAGCGCCTTCAGCATAATCTGGCGACGACGGCGTTATGCTGTCGCGAGGCCGTGCCGTTGCTGAAGCAATCATCGGCGCCGCGCATTGTCACCATTGGCTCAATAGCGGGTTGCGGCGGCAATAAGACTGGCGGGCATTTTGCGCCGTACTCCCTGGCCAAAGCCGCTGTGCACCAGTACACGCGGCTTTTGGCGGCGGAATTGCGCCACGACGGCATTCCAGTGAACTGCGTCATTCCAGGCAACATCCACACGCCGTCGACGGCCATCCGTTTTCATTATGGCCAGGGGCTGACAAAGCCCGGGCAGAGTCGCCTGGAGGGCCTTGGCGTGCCGGCTGACATCGCTGGGCTGGTCAGTTTCCTCTGTGGGCCTGGCGGAGCATACATCTCTGGTCAGTGCATTCGCGTCGATGGCGGCGAGCAGCTGTCGCCCTGCTGAGCACCACCAGGCGGCGTTGTTATTGCAGTTCCGGCTAGGGGCAGGCTGGCATTGGCGTTGGCGATGACTAGTCCGGATGTATCGCTGCATTGCTGGAAGACGCGCAGGTCGAAAGCGGGCAGGATGGCCAGCAGGTGGTCGAAGATGTCGGCCTGAATTGCTTCGTAGATGACCCAGCGGGTGTCGTTGGTGAAGCAGTAGATTTGCAGTGGCAGGCCGGTGACGCCAGGCTGCAACTGCCGTACCATAATGATCATGTCCTGATTGATGCGCGGATTGTGTCGCAGGTATTGCTCGATATAGGCGCGGAAAGTACCGATGTTGGTTACCCGGCGGGCGTTAATGGGTTTGGCGCCGCGCTCGGCCAGGCGGGCATTCCATTCGGCCAGCTCCCGCCGCTTTTCCTCGAGGTAGTCGTCGAGAATAACGAAGTCCTTGAGCTTTTCGACATCGTCGTCATTGAGGAAGCGCACACTGCGTTGGTCGAGGTAGAGTGAGCGCATGATGCGGCGGCCGCCCCATTCGGTCATACCGCGCCAGTTTTTGAACGAGTCAGTGATGAGTTTCCGCGTGGGCAGAGTGGTGATGGTCTTGTCCCAGTTCTGGACTTTGACGGTATGCAAGGCGATGTCAATGACGTCGCCGTCGGCATTTTGGCTGGGCATTTCGATCCAGTCGCCGACGCGGACCATGTCGTTGCTGCTCAACTGCACACTGGCGACCAGCGACAGGATGGTGTCCTGAAAGACCAGCATTAGCACGGCCGCCATGGCGCCAAGGCCGGAAAGCAGCATCAGCGGGCTGCGGTCTACCAGCGATGCAATCATCAGGATCAAGGCCACTACGCCGATAACGATTTTCAGGACCTGCACATAGCCCTTAATGGGCTTGGTCTTCGCAGCGGGGCGGCGGCGATAGGAACATTCGAGGAGGTCGAGGGCCTTGACAAGAGCCATGGCAATGGTCAGAACAATCCAGGCACGACAGCAGTTGCTGACCAGTACAATCATGGCGTCTGGCAAGCCGGGGATGATCTGTACGCCCCAGGTCAAAACCAGCGCCGGAATGATGTGCGCCAGCAGCGGAATCACTTCCATACGCACGGCTTTGTCTTCCGGCGCGGCCATGGTGACGGCGGTAAGGAGCCGCTGAGCGTTGCGCAGCAACACATTCTTGGTCAGCCAGTTGGCCAACCAGGCAAGCAGCGCCAGAAAAACGAAAACAACCAGTGCGTAACTGCCGGGATAGGGCTCAAGAGCGGTCTGCAGAATCTCAAAATACTTCACCATCAATCGTTATCTCCTTGGTTGGTTACTACAGGAGGTAACGCAGGAGATCCGCTTCTATTGCCCGGCGCGGCCGTTTTGTCCATCTCGGTGCGCAGAAGCCTGCCCCAGCGAGCTGGGTTATTGGCGTTTGGCGATATTTGCTGGCGTTCTTGCTGGCTCAGAGCATCAATGCCTGTGGTGGTGCGAAGTCCGGATGGTCGATGCATTCGACGACGGCTTCGCGGAGGCCGGCCAGTTCGAGGATAACGATGTCGTTGTCGCCTTGGTGGAGCAGTGGCGCCGGCAGGTAAAGTGCGAATTGCGGGCCGATATGCCAGTAGCGGCCGAGGTTGAAGCCGTTGACCCAGACGATGCCCTTGCTGCCGTAAGGCACGCGCAGATAGGTATCGGCGGGGCTGTCGATCTTGAGACGGCCGCGATAGAAGGTCGGGGCGCTGCAGGTCGGCGCACCGGGACGGAAGACCAGGCCGCTAAGGTCGTCCAGGGGCAGGGGATAGACGTCCCAGTGGTAGAGCCGGCGGGCCTGCACGTGGGCGCCAGTCATGCCCTTGCGCCAGTCGTTCTGCAGGCCCATGCCGGTATTCACGCGGCCGAGATTTTCCACCAGAATATCGATTTGCCCGGGATGGACCTGCGCGGTCTGGTCGCTGTCGTTGCGGAAGAAGTCCCCGCAGAATTGGCCATTGCTGTAGACCTGTGCGCGGTCGCCAAGCTTTTCAATGCGCAGGGGATAGACGCCGCGCGGCAAGTCCAGCTGCGTGCGGTAGAGGATGAGGCCATAGCTTTGGCCGTAGTGCTCCATGCTTTCGGCGGTCACTGACTCATGACGGCTGGACAGGGCGGGCAGGGTGTCCCACAAGGACGCGTGCTCGCTGAGCTGCACCCGGCCGAAATCGCGCGCAGGGTGGACGATCGGTTCGCCGACCTCGGCGTCTGGGCAGTATTTTTTGATAAGGTCGCGAATCATGGCGTATTTGGGCGTGGGATTGCCGGCCTCGTCCATGGGCGCATCGACCTCATAGCTGTTCAGGTAGGGATAGTACTCCTTCTCGCTGGCCATTTTGGCGCCGGGCATGAAGCCGAACGAGGTCCCGCCGTGGAACATGTAGAAATTGAATGACGAGCGGCGTTTGAGCAGGGACTCGACATCAGCGGCGACTTCCGCAACGGCGTGCTTGTGGTATGGCTCGCCCCAGCGGTGCGATACGCCGGACCATAGTTCCATGACGAAGTCCGGGTTATCCGGCCGCAGTCGCTGCACCAGGTCCAGGCCGTGACAGGGGTGATTGCGGCAGTTGACGGTGAGGAGCGTCGAGGGCAGGGCCCCGCAGCGATAGATGGCCTCGGAGGGGCTGTCAGAGATGAAGAGCGGCACGGTGACGCCCTGCTGGCGGAAGAGATCGTAAAGATGCTGCAGGTACTCGCTGTCGTTGCCGACGCTGCCGTATTCGTTGTCGATCTGCATCATGATGACGGGCCCGCCGGCGGGCCATTGCAGCGGCGTTAGGATGTCAAGGGCGTTTTCGAGGAAGCGGTCGGCGGCGGTGAGAAAGTCTTTGTTCATGCAGCGGATGCGCATGTCGGGCTTGGTGAGCAGCCATGCCGGCAGGCCGCCAAAATCCCATTCCGAGCAGATGAAGGGGCCGGGGCGGACAATCGCCATAAGCCCCAGCGCTTGTGCTTCGCGGAGGAATGCCGCCACGTCCCAGCGGCCGCTGAAGTCGTAGTGGCCTTCCCGGGGTTCGTGGACATTCCAGGCCAGATAGGTCTCGACGGTATTGAGGCCGCAGCGCTTGAGATTCAGCAGGCGGTCGTGCCATTGTTCCGGCAGACTCCGGAAGTAATGCATAGCGCCGGAACGTATCTGTGTCGGTTGGCCATTGATGACGATGTCTTTACCACGAATGACAATGGACTGACTGGACATTGCTGCTGCTCCCCTGCTGCTGCTCTCCGTCACCTATGCGACCGCATTTGGCCGCATCTTTGCATCATGAAAAAACGGGGAAAGGCGCGTGTGCTGCCTTTCCCCGTAACAAGCTCATTTACATAATTTTAGACATCGACTTCCTGGTTGTTGGCGCAGGACTTGTAGATGGCGTCGAGCAGGCGCATGACGATGACGCCCTGGTCGCCGGTGGCCGGGATTTGTCCCTCGCCGTTGATGGCGGCGACGAACTTGGTCAATTCGACGGCGAAGCCATCATTCTTCTTTTCGTAGTCGAGTTTGATGTCGGCGAGGCGGTTGTCGAATTCGGTGAGCAGGACGGTATCGGCGCCGGCGAGTTTGACGCCGCCCTTGGTGCCGAGGATTTCGACGTAGTTTTCGGGTTGGGCGTTGGCGGCCCAGGCGACTTCAAAGACCATGGTAGCCTGGTTGCCGAAGCGGACCATGCCGGTGGCGTAGTCATCGACGTTGAAGGTGCCGTCGTATTTTGGTGGGCCGGCCCACATGCTGACGTAGTGGTAATCTTTCATGGGCGAGCCGAATTTCGAGTAAGTCTTGGCGCTGGCCTTGGTGGGATTCCAGAGGTTGGTGACCCACATGGCCAAGTCCAGCGAATGCACGGCGATGTCGATCAGGCAGCCGCCGCCAGACTGTTCCTTGGTGGTGAACCAGCCGCCCATGCCGGGAATGCCGCGGCGACGGATCTGCTTGATGCCGATGTGGTAGATTTCGCCCAAACGGCCGCTGTCGATGAGCTCGCGGACCAGCTCGGCGTCGGGACTTTGACGGCGGACCATGCCCATTTGTAGGAGCTTGCCGGACTTGTCCCGCGCGGCGCAGATGTCCATGCCGAGCTTGGCGTTGAGCGCCATGGGTTTTTCCAGCATGACGTTTTTGCCGGCGTTAAGGGCGTCAATGGCGATGGGCGCGTGCATGGCGTTGGGCACGCAGATGCTCACGGCGTCGATTTCCGGATCGGCGAGCAGTTCCTGGTGGGTGGCGTAGGTCTTGGCGACGTGGTGCCGAGCGGCCTTCTCCTTCAGGCGGTCCGGCAGGATATCACAGAGTGCAACCAGTTCCGCGTCAGCAACTTTGGTGTAGGCCTCCGCGTGAACGGAGCCGATGGTACCAGCACCGATAATGCCGATTTTGATCTTCTTTCCCATGATGCGCTTCCTTTGTTGGGGTGGACTCATGCCTGGTAGAGGCAATGCAAACGACTATTGTCGTCCAGGAACCTACGAGGCGGCGCCTACGGCAGCAGGCGCCAGATGCAAGTTTGCGCACCTGGCGTTGGTGCCTGGCTATGTACAAGGGGATAGTGTATTATGCTTTCCGCGAAAAAAAAGCCGGCGCCGGCCACTATTGTTGGGCCGTTTTAGCGGAAGACGATGGGCACGGCTATGCGTTCATTGGGTGGCACGCGAATGCCGTCGGCGTAGGCCCAGGTTGGCGGCTGGCTGAAGATGGCCGTGGACAGCCATGATGAGAGTTTTCGGCCATCGGCGAGCTCCAGTTCCAGGCGGAAGTTGCATAACTTGCAGCAATCGACATCGCGATTGTTGATGGCGAAGGTGTTGATGGCGCTGATGGAACGGATGGCGGCGGGAGAGTTGATGGGCACGCGGACTTCGTCGGACCAGATATTTTTGCTTTCGTTACCGCCGGCGCCGATGAGCAGACCGATGTCCTCGCCATTGAGGATGCCGTAGCTAGGCATGCGTTCGGCGTTGCTGCTGAAGCCCTGCGCTTGGTAGCAGAGCCAGGCCTTGGCAATGCGCCCGACGGTATCCTCCGCCCACGGCGCGCTGTCGGTGGTCTTTGTGAAGGCGTAGCGTTCGCGAATGGGGTCAAGCGTGAAGAAGAAGTGGCTTTGGCGCGTTTCCAGGCGCAGGTCGGCCAGCGCTGACCAGTCGCCATAGGAATTGTCATCGGGGCCAATGTCGGAGATGATTTTGAGGCCGATGTCCTGTCCGGCCCAGGGTGCCAGATCGGCTTCGATGTCGTACCACTGGTACTTGACTGCGGCTTGCTCGGCCAGCTGGTGTTCTTTGCCGTCGCCGTCGATGACGACGATTTTGAAGACCGTGCCGTCGCCGTAGGCGCTGGCGTCGATTTTGCCGACGCGGGCGCGGAAGGCCACATCGTCGCTTGGTGGTACGGCCAGGGAGTAGAGCATAAAGACATTGCCGGTGCCGTCTTTCCACGGCGGATGGACGAAGAAGCCATCTTTTTCGACGCCGGCGCAACTGACGGCCTGTGCTTTGCTTACGGCGCCGCTGCCGCCGAGTTCGAAGGTGGGCTCCTGGCCGCGCAACTGCATACCCACGCGGAAGTTCTTGCTGAAATCGCAGGCGTATGGTCGTGGTTTGAGTTCGGCAATGATGCCGCTGCTCCAGACGCGGTCACCGAAGCGCGTGTAGTGAATGTCGAAAGGGTACATGCCAGGGCGGTCCATGGCTGTCGGCACCGCGAAGCTGACGAACTGGCGCAGGCCCTTACTGAAATCGACCGACTGTTCTTGCCCCCATGCCGTGAAGACGCAGAGCTTGTCCAGGTCGTAGGGCACGGTCGTGATCTCCAGCTGGAGGCGATCGCCATCAATGCGGCCGATAATGTCCAGCGGTTCGCAGATATCGAAATCAAGCCAAGTGCCATCGGCGATTTGCTGCCAGTAGCGGCTGTTGCAGTGCGTGTCCATGGGTATGCTGATGTCTTGTTCGCCGACGCGAAGCGTCTGGCCGGGAAAAGCGTCGCGGGGCTGCTCGCTGGCGACGCCGGCGATGGGCTTGGTGCCGGCGGGAACGCTGAGGTAGTAGCTGAAGGCGCCGGCGACGGGCATGACCGTGGTCAGGCCGCGGGCGTGGCGGAGTTCGGCCGGCCCCATGTCCTTGCCGTCGAAGTCGATGGCACGGGCGCTGGTCGCATTGATGGCGAAGGCGCAGTCGGCGTTATCGTAGGGTATGACTTCCCAGCGAGTGTCGTCAAGGCGCCGGCAAAGCGCAGCGCCGTTGACGGCGACCATGGGCGAGCGCACGAAGCCGTTGTTGCGCGAGTCCATGAAGATGTATTCCGGGGTCACGGCGGCATCGCAGCGCTTGCCGTCAACAAGTGTGCTGCTAACCTCGATGCTGCCGTCTTCGGTCCAACCGGCGTAGCCGTGGGGCGGGAGGCTGATTTCGCGGCCGGCGAAACGGATGCAGAGCGGTTCGTCGCGATGGCCATTGACGACCACGCAGCTGCCATCCTGGTAGCGCAGTGCGAGTTGATTGCGCTCGTAAGCGCGATTGAGCAGCGCCGCCGAGATGTCCCAGAGCTGACCGTCGGCATCGACGTAGTTGATTTCAGCGATGCTGGCCTGGGTATAGCGCGCGTGGAGTTGCTGCAGCATGAAGTAGCCGCGGATGGTTCGGCGCATACCGCCGACATTGAGCAGGAAGGACGGGTGGCCGAAGGCCAACGTCGCGCAGAAAAAGCGGTCGGTACTCGTGTCAATTTCGTCGTCGGTGCTACCGAGCGAGACGCTGCGGCCGTAGAACATGTCTGGCCGGCCGACCCCGAAATTGCATTCGAGGTCGTGCATGCGGCGCAGATCAAAATCGACGATCCAGGGATTGTGATTGAGGTCGTAGCGTTGGTCCTGCGCGTAATTGCCGTCAGTGAGGCCGCTGTAGAAACAGTGCTGGCCGCCTTCGGAATAGACCGGCCCGCCCCAGGCTTTTTTCTGATGGAGCATGATTTCACCGAAGGCGTAGTAGGTCTGGGCGAAGGTGCCGGCGCCGGGCACACGGTGGTCGAAGTCGCAGCGGTCTGACGGTGTGACGCAGGTGTGTACATCGCAATAGCCAGCGCTGAAGCCGAAGCTCTGCTGGTTGCGGGGCGCTTGCTTTGCGCAGAATTCGACTGCGCGGAGGGGCTTGGGCGCGTAGCAGCGCATCCAGGAGCGCAGCAGCTGGTTGCTGCGACTGCGGGTGATCAGGTCGGTGCTCCAGAACTCATTGACTGGGGCAAAATCGGTGAAGTTGTTGTAGGGGCCATAGACAATGCCGAGGGTGTCCTGCATATAGCGCGAGTACTTGCGCCAGGCGTCGTCGCCGCCTTTGCCGGGTGCCGAGCGGGTACGGAAGGTGAAGCTTTCGCCGCCGTCGCGCCAGCCGACTTCGTGGTCAGTGACCAGTAGTTCGGTCATGCCATGCCGAGTGATGTTGTACCAGTACTTGTAATCGCGATCGCGGTCGGCGCTGGCGCCGTGTGAGCGCCACACCTTGGTGCCAGTGATAGGCTTGTGCGGCGATGGTGGATTGGCGATGGTCGGTAGGTGATCTTCAACGCGTGGCGACACGGTGATGAAAAAGCGCTCAAAGCAGTCATTGCGCCGGCCATCGGTCTTGGAGATGTAGTTGACGCCGCCATTGGCCGCGGCCGTGCCGTCCGGGACGGCGCCAATGCCGTAGAGCTCGCTGCCGTTGGAGCGGTACCAGTCCGTATGCGCGGAGACAAAGAGGCGATTAGCAGCGGTGCTGCCGGCAACGACCAGCGCCGGTCGGCTTTTGCCGTAGTCGTAATAGGGCATGGTTACGGAGCGGGCGCCAGCGAGGCCACTGACCTGGCCATAGACCACGGCGGCGACCGCGCCGCCAGGGGCCACGCTGTCCAGCACCAGGCTCTTGCCCCACAGGCGCAGCACGTAGGTCGCCTCCACGGTTACGTCGCCCCGGCGCAGGTGCCAGCGGGCGGTGACGGCGTCAGCCGTGTGGTCGCAGCTGATCAGGTCGGCCTGCTCGGGGACCTCACCAGCGGAAGCGCCGTTGCTGGCGAGGCGCAGGCCGCCGTCTTCCAGAGGACGAATAGCGGGTCGGCCCTGCCAATGGGCGCTGATGTCGTTCCACGTGCCGGTCGCGGGCGTGTAGCGGTATTCCAGCACGCCGTCCAACCCGTCGTAACGGAAGGTGTAGACGCCGGCAGTCTCGCTGATGGTGGTTTTGGCTCCGGGAGCGGCGTTGTCGGGCCAGATGGTTTCTTCTCTGGTGGGGAAGGGCAGCCGACCGGGGCCGCGATTGGCGCCGGGATCCTGTCCTGGGAATAGCGTCAAGTTGCGTTCCGGCCGGGGCTCAAAGCTGAGCGGTTTGAGTTCGTCCGAGAAGACCTGCAGGTTGTCAAAATAGAGCACGCGTTCGGCGGTGTTGCTGCAGTTGCTGATCTCGAAACCGGCGAAGCAGGCGCCCGGGCAGATTGAGCTTGCCGATTTCATCGGGAGTGAGGCGGAGCAATGGCAGAAACCACTCTTTCCAGTTGACGGTGATCAGGGGTAGGGCGAGAGTTTCGCCCTCGGCGGTCTGAAAGAGCAGCTTGATCTGCACCTGCGGCGTGGTCTTGTCGCGTGACCAACCCCAGTTGTTGCCATAGATCCAGCAGCCGGCCATATCGAAGGCGGCTGGCAGCGGCACCGGCTGCGGTGGCGCCAGCGTGATTTTCGGCGCGGCTTCGCCCGTGCCCTGGTAGCTGAGCTTGTACACGTAGTCGCCCCAGAGTTGCTGTTCGCGGCTGCGTGTGAAGGTCGCCTTGACGTGATGGGTGGTGACAATCCACGCCTCATCGCGCTCAAAATCGATCAGCGGCGCGTGGTCGTCCGCCACGCGCCCCGCCCAGTCCAATTCATATGGCCGTTTGCCGACAGCCTCAGCGCTGACCATGCCGGATAACAGGACCGTGGTTAGCAAACTCCAGCATAGGGCACGAACCATGATCGCTTCTCCTAAATATGGGGGGCAAGACACATGACGATAAAGGACTGCTGGCTGGTCGGGGATTGCCGGGGAAATCCGGCCGGGCCACCGCTTGGTGAGTACGGCGGGTATAGTGTAACACTCGGCGGTGATCTTTACACCGGCAGAACGCAAAACGCTATCGGCTTCTTGGCAGAAGCACGCTAAGCCCATGCGGAACCCTGTCCGTGGCGAAAAGCGCCGTCGCCGGAAATGACGAAGGCCGCCGATGCGTATGGTGACGCGTCGGCGGCCCGGAGATGTCTGTTTGCGTTGCGGGTAGCGTGGTCAGTTGGTGACCACGGCATCGGCACCATTGTGCAGCCATCTGGTATTGCGTGATCCGAGGCGCTTGGGTGTGCCAAAGATATTTTCTTTCTTCATCGACTCGACGTGGCCGTCGTAGAAATAGAAGTTCACCACCGTCTGGGAGTTATGAGCGCGGCGCATACGGCCGTAGTTGCTGTAGGAGTCCCAGATCCAGCTGCCGTCGCCGCCTTGAATCGTGTAAGACGGATCGACAACCGAGGTCAGCTTGGTTTCGCTGCCAGACGCATAGAGCCACGTGTTGTAGCCGTATTCATCAAAAGCGCTGGTGTAGACAGCAGATGGACAGTCGAACGTCTTGATGTCGCCGACATAATCCATGATGTGATAAAAGTAGGGTCGCTGATTGCTGCTGATGGTGCTACCGTTGATATTTTTGAATGGATAGGTGATGGTCGTACCAGAGCCGGAAGCATACCATGCGTTGAGCGGTAGTGTGTCGTCGTTGTCGCCGGAGTACATGGTACAGCCCAGGGCGATCTGCTTGAGATTGCTGGCGCAGGAGATCTGCCGGGCTTTCTCGCGGGCCTTACTTAAAGCCGGGAGGAGCATGGCGGCCAAAATGGCTATGATGGCAATCACCACGAGCAACTCAATGAGGGTGAAAGTGAGAATTCTGTTGATTTTCATGGGTGTTGTCTCCTTTTAGTGCCTTTGTTTTAAAGCAACAAAAAGCACTGATTGTTTTATTCTTTGCGAACCACGCTTCTCATAGCCTGTGAGGTCCCGCTTGGTGTCGTGCTAAAAATCTGTCAATAGTGCCATTATACACGTTTGTCAGATAAAAAACAAGAAAGTAAACGAATGCAGGATAAGATTGTATTCTGCTGTTAATGCAACTGTGCTACTATGGTGTTGTGTCCGTGTATGAGGGATTTTGGGGGGATTGGCCACTATCCGGCAAGTCACTGGAGTTATGCTTGCCGGGCACGTGGCCCCATGCGTAGATGTAGCTGGATCAGAGCGCCAGAGTGATGTGTTTGTCGGCGTGCTTGCTGAGGGTGAGGGCGGTCTTGACGGTGCCGGCGTCGGTGCTTATTTCCGCGTCGTAGTCGCCGTAGAAGCCGCGGAAGACGTTATCGGCGCCGTGTTCATATTCGATGCTGGTGGTGGTGCGCCACTCGTGATTAATGAGGCGATCGAGGGCTGTGAAGGCAGGTTTGGGGCTCATATCGTAGTTGACGAGGCCGGCGCGGAGGGCATTTTCGCCTTGTTCGCTGCCCATTGGCGCGTAGGCGGCGGTGCCATCGACCATGTTCCACCAGACGATGGACTCGGTGGCGGGGTGGCTGAACCAAATGCGGTAGAGGCGTTCGGTTACCAGCTCCTGGAAGCGGTCGCCATCGCCGAGGTCACGGCGGCTAATGATGCTGACTTCGCTGAAATTGACTGGCACGGCGAGTTTTTGGTACTGATCCAGCACGGCGTAAAGTACGCTGGGATTCATGAAGAGGGACGCTTCCTTGAGCAGGTTTGAGAACATGTGATACTGCAGGCCTAGGCCGCCGAGGCGACAGCCGTGTTCGATGAGGCGGCTGGCGAGGAGATATACCGGCGAGTAATCGCCCTGGGCGTTCCACCAACGATTATCGTCGTTGTAGATGAGCTGCGCTTGGGGCAGGAGGCGCTCGGCCATCCGAAAGACCTGTTCGACGTGGTCAGCCGGGTAGGCCGGTGGATTGTTGCGGGTAAGGGGATTGCGGCTCTGCGCTTCGTTGACGCAGTCCCAAATGAAAATGTCTTTGCCATAGCGGTCGGCAATTTCAGCGATGCGCTGTTCAAGGCGGCGCATCATGGCGACGCGGTTGTTTGGCGCCCACGACGGCACGAAGAGGTGCCAGCAGAGCGGATGGCCCTTCGGCGTGATGCCGTAGCGCTTGCAGAAGGCGAGGACGTCGTCAGTGGGTGGCCGGCGATAGAGGTCTGGCTTGGCGCCATGTGCGAAGCGCGGCTTGCCGTCTTCGGGTTCGAGGTCGGACCAGTAGAAGGGGACGACGGCCTCATTGAAGAGACTGGCGAAAGCCTCTTCGTATTGGCGGTTCTGTTCCTCGCTGGGGAACTGTCCCTGCATAAAGGCATTGCACCCGAAGAGGTATTCGTGGCTTTTCTGCTTTAAGCGGATAGTCGCGCGCTGGACGGGCTTACCGTCGCGATCCTTCAGTTGCAGGTGTCCAAAGCCCTTGCGGTACATTTCCGTGCCGTATTCAATGCGAAAATCTGTCTCGGCGTCCTTGGCGAGGAGGTATTTGCACAGTTCTTTGGCTTGGTCGTTCATGGTGATCCTTGTTCTCGTAAGTTGTTATGATATGGGATAAATGAACGCTCCTGTGCGTGTTGGCACTGATGGCAGCGTTCCACTGGGGTGAATTAGTGGTAATGTGCGAAATCTTGTGATAGAAAGAGAAACTTGACTCAGTGGTTCTGAATCCTTTGTCTGCCCCTACGGGGCAAATTCACGCACAAATGCTTGACAAGCAGGTTATTGTAAAAAGTTCTTTTTGCATAAGAAGAGTTTAGATCATATTTGCACCAGGAATCATTGATTGGCAACTACAGGTTTCATCACAAAACTTCGCACATTAACGTATTAGAATTGGAAGGCGCGGTCGCGTTCGGGGCCGCCGGCGCCGATGCGGAAGAACATCATGGCGCGCTGGGCCGGTTTGATGGCGACCATATCGACCAGCATGCTTTGCGTGCGGTTTACTGGCGTGACGTAGTCCACGTTGTCGGGCAGGTCCTTGGTGGAGACCGTACCGTAGCCCTGCGTGATGATAAAATGGATATCGTGATACAGCGCTTGGTTGTTGAAATGGCTGTCGCCGGATATGGAACCTGCCAGGCTGCAATCGCGGTTGCTCGTGAAATCCCATTGCACGCCGTCGGCCTCGCCTTTTTCGCCGGTGCGGAAGGCTGCGAGGACCTTGATGGCCAGTTCGCCGTTTTTGATGCTGCCCGGTTTGTTGCCACGCCATTTACCGATGGTCGGATGGATGCAGCGGTGTTGCAGCACGACCGCGCAGGTGCCGGGGGGCAGGCGCAAATTGTCGGCCAGAAATTGTACTTGCGGTACTGAGAAGCCGGCTTCGGACGCGTCGCTGGAATTGAGGAAGAACACGCGGCATTTCTTGCCGGGCAGGTCGTAGTAGCCGTAGTCTTCGCCAGGACTGGTAACCAGCGGCACGCCCTTCTTTTTGGTCATGCCGTTGAACATGGTACCGTATTCCTTCGGGGTGAGGCGGAGTTCGGAGCAGAGGGCGCCGTTGGCGCGGCCATTGTCGTGATTGCCCATGCAGAAAAGCGCGGGCAAGGCAAAATCCTTGAAGAGATTGCGCTGAGCTTCCAGGCGCAATTCGGCGTCTGCCTTTATGGACGGCTGCCATTTGAGGTCGCGATCAAAGCCGATGTCGCCCAGCTCGGCCAAGAAATCAGCCTGGAAGGCATGTGCTGCGCGCTGGGCGAAGAGCACGTGGTGCTTGGTATCGCGGAAATCCGGTGGGTTGGCGAACAGCGGCCTGGCGGCGTGGATGTCGGTGACGATGGGAAAAACCACGACCTCGTCGTCGCCTCGCCAGGCGTCAAAGCGGGCGCGGGCCTCGCCGATCTGTTGGTCCACCCAGGCAGGCACGGCGAACTCCGGAATCGTCGTCGATGGCGGTGCGGTGGCAGTCTGCGCCATGGCTGTGCCGGCGGTCATGGCCAGGGCCAGTAGCGTTGCGCTGGTATTGGCATTGCTGAGGCTGCAGAGTGATCCGATAAGGTGCATGCTTACCTCACGATTTGTACCATAAACAGCAAGGGCCTGTCACGGATGACAAGCCCTGCTACGCAAGCATATATGGCGTACGGTCAAAGGTGGCTGATTAGTCGGTGACAACAGCAGCCACCGCATCTTTCTTCCACGTCGCGCAATTTGGGCTGAAGCGGTTCCGTGGTGAGTCAGCGAAGATAACCTCTTTTTTGAGGGATTCAACGTGCCCGTCGGGCGTGTAGAAATTGCAGGTGGTGGTGCTGTTGTGACGACGGGCGATACGTGAATAGCACGCGTAGTCGTCCCAATAGAACCAGGTGCCATCGCCACCGAGCATATATTGAGTCGGCTTGTCTACGGAGGTCATGACTTTGAAGTAGCTGGAGAGCATGACGCTATAGCCATATTGAGCGTTGATGGCCGGTGAATGGGTGGTGCTTTGGGATGGGCAGACGAAAGTCTTCACGTCGCCGACATATTCATAAATGGGATAGTGGTAGGGGCGGTCAGTACGGGTCATGGTGGCGCCGTTGATATCCTTGTAGGGGAACGTCACCGACGGCTGGCCAGTCCAGTAGGTCGCCGGGAAGGAATCGGTGTTGTCACCGGCGTACATGATAACCCCCAGCGCAATCTGCTTGAGATTGCTGGTGCAGGATATTTGCCGGGCTTTCTCCCGCGCTTTACTCAATGCCGGCAAAAGCATGGCGGCGAGAATGGCGATGATGGCAATGACAACCAACAACTCGATCAAGGTGAAGCGAAGCAGCATTTTCATGGTGGACCTCCTAGTGAATAACAATCCAAATACGCATCAAGCATGCGCAGATGACAAGGAAAGTTTCTGCAACAAATATAATAACAGATGCCAATAATTGCTACTTTTCTGCAAGATGCATGCCGAGATGCTGCTTGCCGTCGCCAAGGCCGGAGAAGCCCTGGCCTAGCGACGGCGACAACAGAGTGATAATCGTCAGAATTTTCGTGGCATGGGGTTTTGGCGGTGGCATTCTTCGATGACGGCGATTTGCTGGAGCACCTGTTCGGGCGGGATGGCCAGAGCGGTGCCGGCGGTGAGGGCGTCATAGAAGTTGTTGTAGAAGCGCCGGGCCATGGAGTTGAAGAGGTTCTTGTCTTCTTCGGGGACGGTCCATTTTTCTTCATGGAAGACGAGTTTTTCAGAGCAATAGGACGGTCCGGGGAGGGGCTCTTTGATGAGGCGGATTGGCGGGGCTTCTTCGGGGAGGTAGTATTTCCAGTCGAGCTGGGTTTGGGTGCCGGCGAGGCTGCCGTAGGTGCCGTAGACCTGATAGGTGAAAGGATTGAAGTGGTTGTTGGAGCAGATTTCCAGGTCAATGACCGGCCGGCCGGGATAGGACAGCAAGACCTTGCAGAAGTCCTCGGCGTCGCCTTGGGCGTTGACCAGGTCCATGCGGCACCACACGTCCGGCATGACATCGCGGCCGATGAAGCCCAGCGCCTGGTCCAGCGGATGGGGGCCGGTGTTGTAGAGATTGCCGGCGTTGTAGGACTGGAGAGTCTGCCAGTCATAACGGCGGGCAAAGCCATTGAAGGCGATTTTGACCATGCGGATCGGGCCGAGAACGCCGGAAAGAAGCACGTCGTTGACCTTGCGGTAGTAGGGGGCAAAACGGGATTGTTGGTAGACGGCCAGCATCCGGCCGGTGCGTTTGGCAACGCCGATGAGCTCGCGGACCTCGTCGGCAGTTTTGGCAAAGGGCTTTTCGCTGAGGACGTTGTGGCCGGCGAGCATGATCTCTTTGCTGATGGGCGCGTGGAGATGGCTGAAGCTGGAGTTGACGACGAAGTCCAGCTGCAGACTCTTGTCGTTGATCATCTCGCGGTAGTCTTGGTAGGTCGCGCAGCCGTATTCCTTCTCAGCCCGTTCGCAGCGGTCTTGGAGCAGATCGCAGACGGCGACGATTTTATATTGTTCCGGACAGGTCTTGAGATATTCCGCATGGATGTCCCGCCCGCTGCGGCCCTGACCGATGATCCCTACGCGTAACGTCTTCATCATGGTGCCTTTCTGTTAACTGACACGATTGCCGGGCCGGGGTTATTGTCCCTGGCTGAGCTCTTCAAGTTCCGCCCAGCGGGCGTAGAGTCGCTCGACTTCTGCTCGCTGGGCATCCAATTTAGCAGTGATGTCGACACTTTGCCGCCCGTGGCGGGCATGAAAATTTGGGTCCGCAAACAGCGCTTCGGTTTCGGCGACGGCCGCTTCGGCGGCGGCGATGGCCGCTTCCATGGCGTCGAGCTCGCGCTGTTCGGCCCACTTGAGCTTGCGCGGGCGGGCCGCAGCGTTGTCGCCCGCGTTGTCGCTGGCAGCAACGGTAGCAGTGCTGGCCGGTTTGTTTTCAGCGGCCTGCGCGGCTTGTGCGGCTAGAATGGCCTGGAGCTTCTCGGCGCGTTTTTCGGCGTAGTAGCTGAAATTGCCGGGTTGGAAAAAGAGCTCGCCGTCGTCCTGAAAGGCCAGAACATGGGTACAGACGCGATTGAGAAAGTAACGGTCATGGCTGACGACGGCGACGCAGCCGGCGAAGTCATTGATGGCCTCTTCGAGGACGCGCAGCGTCGGCAGATCGAGGTCGTTGGTGGGCTCGTCCATAAGCAGGAAATTCCCGCCTTTTTTGATGATTTGGGCGAGGACCAGGCGATTGCGTTCACCGCCGGAGAGCTTGCCGACCTGGGTGTTGATCTCCTCGTCCTGGAAGAGGAAGTTGTGCAGGTAGGTCCAGATGTTGATTTTGCGGCCGTTGAAGAGGACGAATTCGTTGCCTTCGCCGATTTCCTCGAAGACGGTCTTGTCGTCATGGAGGGTAATGCGGTGCTGGGCGATGTAGTTGAACTGCGTGCGTTCGCCGCTGCGGACGGTACCAGTGCTTGGCTGGAGCTCGCCCAAGATGAGCCGCAGCAGGCTGGTCTTGCCCAGGCCGTTGCGCCCGACGATGCCCAGGCGCATGCCGGGTTCGAAATCCAGGTTGAGGTGCGCAAAGAGCTGGCGTTCACCGAGGGTCAGCGACACGTCCTTGAGCGACACGACGATGTTGCCCATGGGCGGCGCCGGCGGGATGAGCAGGGCGATATCGCGCTCGGCAGCGATGCCCTCTTGGTTGGCAGCGTTGTTGAAGCGCTGGATACGGCTCCATGACTTGGTGCTGCGGGCCTGCGGGCCGCGGCGGATCCAGTCGATCTCGCGGCGGATGAAGGCCAGGCGGCGTTGATCGTTGGCTTCGGCATCGGCCTCGCGTTCAGCTTTTTTGCGCAGAAAGTCCTGGTAATTACCGTCATGCGAATAGAGCCCACCGCCGGATAATTCGAGGATGCGGGTGCTGACTTTGTCGAGAAAGTAGCGGTCGTGAGTGACGAAGAGGCAGGTGCAGCTTGAGCGCTGAAAATAATCCTCCATCCATTCGATAGTCTCGGCGTCAAGATGGTTGGTTGGCTCATCGAGCAGAAGCAGGTCCGGCATGTCAAGCAGTACGCGACAGAGACCGACACGGCGCTTTTCGCCGCCGGAGAGGGTGTCGACCACGCGGTCGGGCGCCGGCGCGGCCAGCGCGTCGATGAGCATGGTTAGGCGGCTTTCGAGGTTCCAGCCATCGCGCGCGTTGATGATCGCTTCGAGCTCGTGCAGGTGCTTGCCTGGCGCGCTGTGCTCGTAGTCGTGCAGGACGGTCAGGATGTCCGCCGCGCCATCAAGGATGCAGTCGCGCACCGTCTTGCCCGGCGTTAAATCCACTTCCTGTGGCATATATGCCGCGCGGATGTTCTTTTTGCAGCTGACTTCGCCGGCGAAAAAATGCTCTTGACCGGCGAGGATTTTCATCAGGGTGGACTTGCCGCAACCGTTGCGGCCGACGAGGCCGACGCGTTCGCCCTCATGGATAAGCAGGTCCTGATTGTCGATCAGGACTTGGCCGGCGATTTGAACATGGAGTTTGCTGGCGCTCAGCACCAGCGGATTGGCAGAAAATGATCCCACAGGCGATTCCGATACATGGCAACATGGTTCAGGGTAGGGAACGGAAGCACTGCCGTCGCGCCGGATGAGGTCGTAGTGCGACGGCGTGTTTGGTCACCGAGACGGTGGACGGATTAGGCGTCAGCGACCTGCTGGATTTTGAGGCAGAGTTCGGCGGCTTTGAAAGCGTGTTCCTGGCTCATCGCCAGTTCCGTGCGGTCCAGGCAGTCGCGGATGAACTGGCTGAAGAAGCGGTGTCCGACCGTGCCTTTGGCGTCAATGCGCACTTCCTGTTTCTGGTCGAAGAGATAGAGCTGATTGCCGGGGCGGTCATTGCCGATATCGACGTACTTGCGCAGCTCAATGGTTCCTTCGCTGCCGAGGATCATGGTGCGGCCGTCTCCCCAGGTGCGGAGGCCGTCGGGCGTGAACCAGTCGACGCGGAAGTAGAAAGACGTGCCGTTATCGCCGATCAGTGACGCCTCGCCGAAGTCTTCCAGCTCGGGAAATTCCTGGTGGCCGAAATTGGCGACGCGGGCGAAATTGACCTGTGCGTCTTTGGCGCCGGTATAGCTGAGGAACTGCTCACACTGGTGGCTGCCGATATCGCAGAGGATGCCGCCGTACTGTTCTTTCTTGAAGAACCAGTCAGGCCGGCCGCTGGGCGGACCGAGGCGGTGCGGGCCGAGGCCGATGACCTGCATGACCTTGCCGATGGCGCCCTGGCTGATGAGATCGCCGGCAAGCATGGCGCATTCACAGCAGAGACGTTCGCCGAAGTACACCATGTATTTGCGACCGGTGGCTTCCACTTGCTTACGGGCGGCGTCAAGCTGGTCCATGCTGGTGAAGGGCGTCTTGTCGGTAAAGTAGTCCTTGCCGGCGTCCATGACCTGCAGACCGAGCGGCCCGCGGAGGTTCGGGACGTCCGCGGCGGCGACCAGCTGCACGGCCGGGTCGTCGAGAATCTCTTGCAGACAGCGCGCGGGTTTGGCGTCGGGATATTTTTCCAGCAGCTTGGCTTGTTTTTGTGGATCGCGGTCGTAGACCCATTTCAAGACCGCGCCGGCCTTGCAGAGATCGGCGCACATGCCGTTGATGTGGCCGTGTTCAAGGCCCGTCGCGGCGAAAACAAACTCGCCCTTGGCGCAGGCCGGCTGGGGCAGGGGCGGAATGACGTAGGTGCCGCCGTCTTTCTTGTTCAGAGTGTCGAGGGTGATGACTGCCATGATGGTGGTCCTCGGTTGGAGTGTGTTGGTACTATTCGAGCGTCGTAGTCAAAACCACTTAAGATATAGGCGCGACGCGAAAGACCAAACCTGCGGGACAGGAAAAAAACACGGCCGTGAAGCGATTCGTTGCCCGGCGAAAAAGCCGCAGCGATGGTTGTATTTACGCTTATCGAATCGTACAGTTCTGAGCGTCAAAGCAGCCTGGCAAAGGTGTATTACGCCGGCTGTTGAGCGTGGCAGTGACGACAATGAGGCAAGGTGAATGGAAGCCGGCATGTCCAGCGAGCACAGCTACAGTTCTGCATCGTGGGTCCTGCTGCCGTCGCAGCGTTTGCTGTGGTGGGCGGGGCTGGTTTGCGTGCCGCTGCTGGCGGTGGCTATCGCCATGGCCGGCAGTATCGCGGGCCTGGCGGCGCTGATTGGCCTGATGCTTATTATGCTCGTGTTGATCGCGGACGGCATGGGCTGCGCTGCCCTGGGCAAAGAGATGACCCTGGCCTGCAAGGACGACGTCATGTTGGCCAGGAGTCAGTACGGACGCATCGTACTGTCGCTACAGCAGGCACCACCCGTTGACCTGCGGGCATTTCTGGGGCTGCCGCCGTGTCTGGGATGCAATGAAATGTGGATCCGGGCCGCTGCGCCAGCGCCAGCGCCGGCCAGCGCCGCCGCTGGCGACGTCACCCTGTGCTGGGCGTTGCGGCCACGTCGACGCGGCTCCTGGCAGGCGCGCGAGGTCGTACTGGCGATGGCATCGCCATGGTCACTATGGACGCTGCAACGGCACTACCGCCCGGAGCTGACTATACGCGTGTTACCGGATATCCGCACTGTTTACAAGGATTGCCTGCTCATGCAGCGGCGGACTATGGTCGGGCAGGCGCGCATGCGGCTCTTGGGGCGTGGTCGCGAATATGAAAAATTGCGCGAATACCAGCCCGGAGACAGCTTCGAGGATATTCACTGGAAGGCCACCGCCAAACACCAACGGCTGATAACGAAAGAATATCAGATGGAGCGTCGCCAGGCTGTCTACGTCGTCGTCGACGCGTCACGCCTCAGCGGTCGGCCCGCCGAGGGTGGTGGTACGCCGGAAAGCATTCTCGAACGCTTCATTCAGGCGGCTCTGGGGCTGCTGCTGACCACCGATCGCGTCCAGGACGACTGCGGACTGGTGGTTTTCACGGATCGCATTCGAGCGTTCTTGCCCGCCAAGCACGGCCGCGACCACGTCCAACGCTGCCGCGAGCTCCTCGGCGCCGTTGAACAAAGCGAGGACAGCCCTGATTTCGAGGAAATCGGCAACGAACTGCGCACGCGTATTCGCCAGCGCGCGCTGCTGGTGTTTCTGACGAATCTGGATGATCCGGTTCTGGCGGCGGACTTCACCCGCCAAGCCCGCCTGCTGAGCCGGCAGCATATTGTCATGGCCGACATGTACCGGCCGGCCGGCGCCGAGCCGCTGTTCACGACGAAGGTCGTCGAGCCCGCGGCTGTGTACCACGCCTTGGCCGGTCATCTGCGCTGGCGACAGCTGCGGTCCCTGATGCTGACCTTGCGACGGGATGGCGTACGCCTGGCGCTGCTTGCGCCCGGTCCCATCGCCGGCCAGCTCAGCAGGCAGTACCTGGCCATCAAACAACGGCAGCTGGTCTGACGCATGGGAACGGAGATAATTGCGGGAGCAGCATGATCATTGACGTTGATAAGTATATCGCCCGGTGCCGGCCGCAATGGGATGAACTCAGCGAGCTTTTGGAGCGGCGCAGCCGGCCCGGCGAGCATTTGAGCGTGGCTGAAGCCGAATGTCTTTATGCTCTCTACGTGCAGGCGTCGGCAGATTTGTCTCGCCTGCGGACCTTCGCGGCGGTACCGGAACTGACCCGCTACCTGGAAGGGCTCATCTCACATTCGTATCTGGCGATATATCAGCTGCGGTCCCGGCCAGCCTTCGCACCCTGGCGCTGGTTCTCGCGACACTTCCCAGGCGCAGTGCGCCAGCATTTTCGCGCGCTGGCGCTGGCGCTGCTGTTTTTTGGCTTGGGCGCAGTCCTTGGCGGTGGTTTGCTGCTGCTCCTACCGGCGAGCAAGCCCGTGCTGATTCCCTTCGGGCATCTGCGCATGGATCCATCCGAACGAGTCCAGCAGGAAGAGCGCCGGGAACGACCACTGACACTGCCTCAAGAGGGCATTTTCGCTTCCCAGTTGATGACTCATAACACCCGTGTGTGCATCTTGTCGGCCGCGCTGGGGGTGACATTTGGGCTCGGCACGGCCATCATGCTGCTGAGCAACGGCGTGCTGCTCGGTGCCGTCTGTGCAGACTACCTGGCTGCTGGCGAAGGGGCCTTTCTGGCCGGATGGTTGCTGCCACACGGCTCGATCGAAATACCTTGCGTCCTGCTGGCCGGCCAGGCCGGTTTCGTCCTCGGCGCGGCATTGCTCGGGCGCGACAGTCGGCGCCACCGGCGATTGCGCGCGGCGTTGCCGGACTTCCTTCACATCGCCGGCGGCTGCGCGGTGTTGCTGATCTGGGCGGGGCTGGTCGAGGCGTTCTTCTCGCAGCATCACGAGCCGGCCTTGCCCTATGTGGTCAAAAGCCTTTTTGGCCTGGCCCAGCTGCTGTTTCTGATGGTTTTTTTGTGGCAGCGCAGCACGCCAGTGGCGTCGCTCAACAATACCGCAGGAGCTGACGAGCCATGATCAATGAAGCACAGGCCGTGGCCATCCGCAGTCCAGAGGGGCTGCTGTTCCGGCTCTATCCGGCGGGGCTCTACCGGCGTTTTCTGGCTCTCGTGGTGGATTTTTTTCTGCTGGCGCTGCTCCTGAGCCAGCTCGCCATGCTGTTGGCGGTTTTTGCCTATGTCGGCCTGGCCTTGCGTATTGTCCTGGGCTTTGTGCTGCCTTTGGTTTATCATGTGGCTTGCGAGTGGCTGTGGCGGGGCCAGACCGTGGGTAAATGGCTGATGGGCATATACGTCTGTGATGTCGATGGTGGGCAGCTGGCCTTGTCGCAGGTGCTGGTGCGCAATCTCTTCCGCGCCGTGGATTTTTTGCCCGGAGCTTATCTGGTCGGGATGATTTGCGCCGGCGTGGATTCCCACGGCCGGCGCCTAGGCGATCTGGCGGCGCGGACGCTGGTTGTCAGCCAACAGACGACCTGGCAACCGAGCAACAGTAGTGCCATCCAAGTCCATCGCAACGCCTTACGAGATTACCCCCAGCTGGCGTTGCGCCTGCGTCAGCGCCTGCCGGCGGAACTGCTCGTGCTGTGCTATCAGTCGCTGCTGCGCCGGGACGAACTCAGCGCCGAGGCGCAAGTGCGGGTTTTCAGCGCCTTGTCGGCGGCGCTACAAGACATCGCGCCCTTCCCGGACGAGCTGTTGGCGACGCTGCCAGCCGAACAAATTGTCCGTAATGCCGTTGCCCTGGCGGTCGCCGAACGCCACCTGGCCGCAAGCAGCAGCAGTGGCGGGGCAGGGCGCTAAAACCGGGTTATATTCTGCCTTGTTACATTCTTCAATACAGTGCTCCGGCCTTGCGCAACACAAGCGTGGCCCGCTGGCTTTGGCAGGACGGCGTTTTCACAACCAACGAGGACTCACTATGGGCTGGCAAGCAAATAAGGAACTGGTCGAAACCCTCAGCAGCAAGCAACCCGGGGTCAATTACCGCGAGGAACGGGTGCCCAATTATGTGTTGCCGGACATCCTGAGCTGCGCGGACGGCCGGGCTGTCCACAGTGCTGCCGACTGGCCGGCGCGGCGCCAGGAAATCCTTGAACTTTTCCGGGAGCACGTGTACGGCCGTTCACCGGCGGCGCCGGCGGGCATGCGCTTTGAAACCGTCGAGATTGATCCCAAAGCCATGAATGGCGCGGCGACTCTCAAACGCATCAATATCCATTTTTCCGAACAGGCCGACGCGCCAGTTTTGCGTCTGGTCATGTTCGTGCCGAATCAGCGCACCGCACCGGCACCGGCATTCCTGCTCATCTGCAATCGCGGGGTCGAAAACATCGACTACACGCGGAAGATCAAAAGCGACTTCTGGCCAGCCGAGCGCATTGTCGAACGCGGCTATGTCGCGGCGGCATTCTTCAACGGCGATATCGACCCTGACAAGCATGACGGCTTTGTCAACGGCATTCACGGCCTGTTGGAGCGCCCCGAGGCGCGCACGCCGTCGTCCTGGGGCACGCTTGCTGCCTGGGCCTGGGGCGCCGCGCGAGTGATGGACTACTGGGTTACCGATCCGGATGTTGACGACACGCGTTGCGTGGTCACTGGCCATTCCCGCGGCGGCAAGACGGCCCTTTGGGCCGGTGCTGAGGACACCCGCTTCGCCATGGCCGTGTCCAATGAGTCTGGTTGTGGTGGCGCCGCCCTGAGTCGGCGTTGCTACGGCGAAACGCTGTCTATCATCAATAAGGCGATGCCGCATTGGTTCTGTAGCCGTTTCCATGACTACAACGGGCGCGAGGAGGCCCTGCCGCTTGATCAGCACCTGCTCGTCGCCTTGATGGCGCCGCGAGCGGTGTACATATCCAGTGCCGACCAGGATCTGTGGGCGGACCCCCGCGGCGAATTCCTGGCTGCGCAAGCCGCCACACCGGCCTACGCGCTCTTTGCGCGCAAGGGCCTTGGCAACGACGGCGCCATGCCAGACCTCAATACGCCGCTGTTGGGCGATGGCGTGGCCTATCATGTCCGCGAGGGCAGCCATACCTATAGCCTCTATGACTGGGATTGCCACATGGATATGGCTGACCGGGAACTGAAACTCAAGCCATCGTGACGCCTGCAGCGCAGTGTCCGACGGAAAAACACGATTCGAGGTAAGCATGTCAGATAATCTATTTGATTTTTTAGACGCAACTCTTAGTGATACGGAAAAATTCCAGGAGCTGCTGGGCATAGTGACCGGTTATTCGTTGGTAATGAACCGCAGCGCCAACCGCCTGCAGGCCTACCATGACCTGCTGGTTGATGACGTTTTCGCCAATGCCCAGGCTGAAGCCCACCTGCAAAAAGCCAGCGGCATCATCACCCAGCTTAGGGATAATTCCCGGCGACTGGCCCAAACCCTGCCTACGCGCATGGGCTACGATCGCCTGGCTCTGAATCCGCTGTTGGAAGGCGTAGTCAGCCGCTTCAGCAAAATCATGGCCGAGAGTTGCGCCATCAAGCTGCGCAAAAGCGAAGCGCTGTACTTGTCCGGCGACGCCTTTCAGCTGCAGCAAGTTTTTTACGAGGTCATTCATTGGCTCTGTCAGCGCAACGCATCCTGCGGCGGCCTGAGTGTCGGTGGCATGGAACTGTCCCTGACCGAGAAGGAACTGGGCATGATCCGCCTGGAAGGACAGGGCGGCGTCTTTTCCATCGTCAGCATTGTCCCGGGCGACGAAAGCGACATCAGTCTTGGCGACTACCAGTCAGCAGCCGAAATTCTCGGTCAGCAGAGCGATTCAAGCCTGCCGCTCTTGCGTTTCATGTATTGGCTGGGCGTGATGCACCTCCATGGCGGCAACCTGCTGGTGAATCAGAACGGCCCCGATCATGGCGTCATGTTCCTCTTCCCAGAAATCGAAAATGGCGAAGGCGAAATAGGTGGCATCAAAAGCTGCGGACACGGCGAGACCATCCTGCTGGTGGATGACGAGGAGATGATCTGGGACGTCATCAGCGATATGCTCGACACTCTCGGCTACAAAATCATTCTGGCTGAAAATGGCCGCGAGGCAGTCGAAATTTACCAGAACAACCCCGGAGAAATCGACCTGATTCTGCTGGATATGATCATGCCCGAAATGAACGCCCGGGAAGCGTTCTTCCTACTGAAGAAAATAGACCCCGAGGTCAAGGTGCTGTTGTCCAGCGGTTATGTGTCCGAGGAAGATGCCCAGGACGTGCTCAACGCCGGCGCGCTGGGCTTTCTCCGCAAACCGTACCGCATGGCTGACCTGGCCAGCAAAATCCGCGGCATCCTGGACGATACGGGCAAGTCATGAGCAGAAAGCACAATAACACCCCACCTACTGGCCGAACACCCGATTCTTCGGAAGCAAAAACAACACATCGCAAGCCCGCCCCGCCAAGGCCTGCCGCGCCGCCGAAGCCCGCCGCGCCGCCAAGGCCCACCGCGCCACCAAGGCCCGCCGCCCCGCCTAGGCCCGCCGCCCCGCCTAGGCCCGCCGCGCCACCAAGGCCGGCGGCGCCGTCCGTTCCTGTTGTCACGCCAGTGCCGTCTGCGGGTGGTGGCATGCGTCTGGCGAAAGTCTTGGCCAACGCCGGGATTGCCTCGCGCCGCCGTTGCGAAGAACTCATCGCCGAGGGTCGTGTGACGGTCAATGGCAAGCCAGTTTTGACACCGGCTTGTGTGGTCGACCCCGACCGCGATGCCGTGCGCTTTGAAGGTCGTCCCGTGCAGATGCAAAAGAAGGTCTGCTTGGCACTCCATAAGCCAGCGGGATACACCTGCTCGGCGCAGGACGATCACGCCGAACGCCTGGTCTATGAACTCATCCCGGAACGTTTCGGCCGCATCTACAGTGTCGGCCGACTCGACCGTGACAGCGAAGGCCTGCTGATCCTCACCAACGACGGCGACCTCGCCCATCGCCTCACCCACCCATCCCATGAAGTGACAAAACGCTACATCGCTGAATGCACCGGCGCATTTCACCCGGACATGATCAAGCTCTTCCTCGACGGCTGTGTTGACGAGGGTGAGTTCCTCCAAGCGCGAGCGGTGAGCGTCAAACAGCAGACATCCACGCAGGTGACGCTGGTCATTGTCCTCACGGAGGGCAAAAAACGCGAAGTGCGCCGGCTCTGTCGCCAGGCCGGTCTGGACGTCGTTCGCCTCATTCGCACTGGCTTCGCCACGCTGGAACTCGGGACGTTGCCGCCTGGTCAGTGGCGTGAGCTCAGCGCCGCGGAAATGAACGCGCTCCGGACCATTGCCAGGAAGCCTTCCGGCAGTGCCACCTGACATCATTGTGACTGACTCGATAGGATGACCACGACATGTTTAGTATTATGGCTGTGAATTCGGATACTCTCACGCCGGTCTCCGCCGCTGCGGCGGCCACTGCGGCGGAACTGACCAAGGTTGGTCTGGTTCAGGACCTGGCGGCGGTCATGCTGGCGGCCGGTCTGGTGGCGGCCTTCTTCCATTATGTCGGCTGGCCGAAAGTCATTGGCTACATCAGTGCCGGCGTGCTGATGGGCCTGCCGCCATTCAAACATTTCATGATCAGCAACGAAGCCAGCATCAACGTGCTGGCCAGCCTGGGCATCATTTTTCTGATGTTCACTCTTGGCCTGGAGCTCAATATCCGGCGCCTGCGCAAAATCGGCACGACCGTCTTTCCCACGGCGGTCTTTGACATGACCATGATGATCCTCCTGGGCTACGCGTTGGGACGGCACATCTTCGGCTGGTCGTGGCTGCCCAGTCTGGTGTTGGGCGTCATGATTTGTGACTCGTCGACGACGCTGCTGGCCAAAAGCCTGGAAGAGATGGGCTGCTCACGATCCAAATTCGCCGCCATCATTTTTGGCACCACTCTCACCGAAGACGTCTTGACCATCGGGGTGATGGCCATTCTCACCGGTCTTTTCCTGACTGGCCAATTCCAGGCTGCGGAGCTGGTTCGTCAGCTTGGCTACCTCAGTCTTTTTCTGGTGGGGGTGATGGTTTTTGGTCTCCTCCTGCTGCCGCGTTTTCTGGACCGCCTGAGCCGTCTCAAGGACAACGAGACGCTGCAGCTGATCGTGCTGGGAATTTGTTTTGGCATCGCCTTTGTGGCCGAGAAGCTCAATTTCAGTCTGGCGCTGGGGGCCTTCCTGGTCGGCGCGGTGGTCTCCGAATCAAAGGTGCGCAAACGCGTGCATGAGCACAGCGGCGCGTTGCGCAGCATGTTCAGCGCGGTGTTTTTTGTCACCGTCGGGTTGATGGTCAATCTTGAACAGATGTGGGACAACGCCTGGCAAATTCTCCTGCTGACGTTGTTGGTGCTGGTCTGCAAGACCCTCAACTGCTTTATGGGGGCGTTGATCAGCGGCCAGACCTTTCGTGAATCCCTACTCATTGGCGTGGGCCTGGCGCAACTTGGTGATTTTTCCTACCTCGTGGCCCTGCTGGCCATTGATCTTGCCGCCGGTGCCGAGCCGTACCAACAGCTCTATCAGCTCGCCGTCGGCGTTTCTGTCGTCACCACCTTGCTCAATCCCTTCCTGCTGCGAAAAACCATGGCCGCCAGCGAGCTCTTCCAGCGGTCGCTGCCGCCGAGCTGGCAGAAGGTCCTAGACAATTACCACTCCTGGGTGAATCGGGCCAGGCATCAAGTCGCGGACAGCCGAGAACGCGGCGTCCTCGCCAGGCACGGCCTGTTCCTGCTCATTGATATCATGCTCATCGCGGTCATCTTCTGGGTCGCGGCCTTTTTCAAAGAACAGGACGCCTGGTGGGCCATCTTCCCGGACTTTGTCCGCGGCGAGCTGAAGAATCACCTGCTGTGGTTGGCGGCGTGCTTTTTCTGTTTTCCCATCGCGGTCAGCGCCTTTCTGCATGGCCGCAAAGCCGCCGACGACCTGGCGGCGGCGACAGTGCCGGCCCTTCTTGATGAACGCTGGGCCGGCCCTCTGCGGCGCTTTACCCGAGGCGGGGTGATGATTTTCTGTGCGGCTGTCGTGGCTTGGGAACTGGGCGTGCTGAGCGTGACCGTACTGGGATTGGCGCCCATAGGCTGGCTGGTTATGATCATATTTTACATCGTTGCCTGTCTGATCGCCTGGACGAAGGTAAAGCGCCTGGCTTTGGAAGGACAAACCGCTCTCAAAGCCGTTCTCGAGGGTGAGGAAACTGTTGCTGATACTGCCGCCGCTCCGGTTGAGGCACCAAGCCGCTCCTTGCAGCTGCCGAAACAGTCCGCAGCCATTGGCCTGACCCTGGCGCAGTTGCATCTGCGCCATCGCACCGGGGCAACCATCACCCGCATTGTCAGAGAAAATCAGGAAAGCGTCGATTACCCAGGCCCTGACACTGTGCTCCTGGCAGGCGATGTCCTGACCGTCCGCGGCACGGAAAAACAATTCCAGAACACCCAAGATTTGCTCCTTCAGACCGAGCTTGCGGTGCATACCATGCCCGTTCTCTCACAGATCATTGATCTCCATGTGGAGACCATAACCATTCCGCGGGATTCGCCCTACGCGCAAAAAAAACTGGCCGATTTGCGGCTGCGCAATCACACCGGCGTGACTGTCGTACGCATTGAACGCCAGGGCCAGGCACTGCCCGGTCCACCCGGACCCGACGATCTGGTGTGCGCCGAAGACCGCCTCTTCGTCCTCGGCTCTACCGAACAGATTGAGTCAACCAAGGCCTTTTTCCATACGCAAGAAGCGGAATTCGAGCTCATCTGAGACAGCAGGGCACGAGCCCGGAACAGGCGCCGCGCCGCCTTGCCATCGCGGGACATGGGACTGGTCAACGACATGACGCGTCTTCCGCAAAGCATGCCCGGCGGAATGAGGCGCAGCCACTAATCATCTGGTCGCCAAAAAGATTGTCTTGTTTTGTCGTCAATTGAACCAGATTTACCCGTTTTGTTCTGTATATCAGCTGCTGACAGTGGCTTACGGATGGTTTTTTATTTTTTCACCAGTTTACAATTGATGGATGCACACTAAAGTACCTAGCTCAGTTTTTTCGCCTTTTTCACCGTCAATTCGAAAGCAACCCAATGGAGAATAACCTGTGAAAAATTGTGCACCGGAAAAAATTCGCAATGTGGTATTGGCAGGTCACGCCGGAGCGGGCAAGACGAGCTTGGCGGACCTGATCTTGTTCAAGGGCGGCGTCGTCGGCCGTCGCGGCAGTGTTGACCATGGCACCAGTGTGTCGGATTTTCGCCAGGAAGAGCAGGACAAGAAGAGCAGTATTTTCAGCGCTATTCTCCACAGTCCCTGGCAGGATGGGCATTTGTTTATCACCGACACGCCCGGCAACTCGGATTTCTGCGGCGAAGCCATGAACGCGGTGCACATGGCAGACATGATGATATTGGTGGTTGACGCGCTGCTGGGCATCGGCCCGGGTACCATTCGTGCTTGGAAACAGGCTGTGGAACGCAAGTTGCCGCGGATGATTTTCATCAATGGTTGTGATCGTGACCAGGCCAATTACGAGGGGGTTCTTGACGCGGTCCGGCACGCCTATGGCGCCACCAGCTGCATTCCTTGCACGGTGCCCGTCGGCGACAAAGCGGCCTTGAGCGCTGTGGTGTCTGTTCTGGCCGACAAGATTCCCGCCGAGCTGGCCGACCAAGTCGCCGAATACAAGCAGGCCTTGGTTGACGCCGTTGCTGAAAGCGACGAAGACTTGATGAACAAGTACTTCGAAAACGGCGAACTGTCTCCGGAAGAGATGGCCAGTGGTTTCCGCAAGGCCGTGCTAGCCGGCTCACTCATCCCGATTTTCGCCGGCAGCGCCGGCAAGGACGTCGGCGTTGCCGAGTTGCTGGATGCCGTCATGAGCTACGGCCCGTCGCCTTTTGACGCCGTACCGCTGCCAATGGCTGAAGGCGAGATTGACCGCAGCAGCAAGGACGCCGTGGGCTACGTCTTCAAATCCGTTAATGACTCCTTCATCGGCCAGATGAATTACATCCGCGTCCTCAGCGGAACTTTCAAGTCGGACTCCGAACTGGTGAACAGTAGCAAGAACGGCAAAGAACGCGTGGCCAATCTCCTGCTGGTCCAAGGCAAGGAACAGACCGTTGTTGAAGAAGCCGGCCCCGGCGAAATAGTCGCCATCGCCAAGCTGAAAAACACGGGTCTCAATGACATCCTCGGCAGCAAACATGTGGATTGCCGGCTGGCGGCGGTGAAATACCCACAGCCGACCACGTCCTATGCGGTATCCGCCACTGCCAAGGGCGAGGACGACAAGCTGGGCACGGGCCTGCAGCGTTTCGCGGCGGAAGACCCGACTTTTAAGGTTGAACGCAATCCCGAAACACACCAGACCGTGATCAGCGGCATGGGCGATCAGCACATCAATCTGATGGTTGCCCGACTGAAGTCCGAATCCAAAGTTGGCGTCAACCTGGAAACGCCCCGCATCCCCTACCGCGAAACGGTCACCAGCGTCGGCACCGCGCAGTTCCGCCATAAGAAACAGTCCGGGGGACATGGCCAGTTCGCAGAAGTGCACTTGCGCATTGAACCGTACCAGCCGGAAGAGGGCGGCGATGACTTCCTCTTTGCCAACGAAGTCGTCGGCGGCAATATCCCGAAAAACTACATTCCCGCAGTCGAAAAGGGCGTGGTCGAAACTCGCTTGGTCGGGCCGCTTTCCCGTTCCAAAGTCATTAATTTCAAAGCGACGGTCTTTGACGGCAAGTACCACGATGTCGACTCGTCCGAAATGGCGTTCAAAATCGCCACCCGCGGCGCTTTCCGTGAAGCCATGGCCAAAGCCAAGCCGATGCTGCTTGAGCCGATCCTGAGTCTCAAGATCGTGTTTCCGGATGAATACATGGGCGCCATCAGCGGCGATCTCAATTCCCGCCGCGGTCGCATCCTCGGCATGGACCGCGAGGACGGCATGCAGGTGCTCAACGCCGAACTGCCCCTGGCTGAGGTGTACAGCTATCCGACCCAGCTGCGCTCGATGACCCAGGGCCGCGGCAGCTTTGAAATGAAATTCGACCGCTACGACCCCGTGCCCAGTCAGCTCATGGCGCAAATCCAGGCCGAGGCCGCACGTCTCCAGGCGGAAGAAGACGAATAAGTCCAGGCCTGCCCGAAATATCCGGCCAGGCCGGGCGGGCATGACAGTCATTGCGGCCTGATCATGTCCGGCGCGTTATTTCACGGCGCCCGGTGGTATAAATAACCACTGGGCGTCATGCGTTTTAGCTAAGATGTGCCGGTGTGGCGCGGCCATTCACAACGCCCTGGTTATTTCCACGATCATGCCTGGCACGATCTCTCGTCTATTGCCGCCGGCAGGAACGTTGCAGGCGTGATATATTGGCACTGGTGCTGCGGGTGGCTGTCAGCAGGTACTGACGCTGACGCTGGCGCTGGCGTTGGTGGAAACGAATCAGACAATTTTTCCACGGGGAAGAAAAGGAGCGGAGTATGGCGAAGATATTGGTAGTGTATTACAGCATGTATGGCCACGTCGAGACCATGGCCAAGGCTGTCGCTGAGGGTGCCTGCGGCGTCAAGGGCGCCGAAGTCTGTGTGAAGCGGGTGCCTGAACTCATGCCCGAGGACGTGGCCCGCAAGGCCGGCGCCAAGCTGGACCAGGCCGCACCAATTGCCACGCCAGCCGAACTGGCCGACTACGACGCAATCATTTTCGGCACGCCGACGCGTTTCGGCAACATGTGCTCACAGATGCGCAATTTCCTTGACCAGACTGGCGGCCTCTGGGCGGGCGGCAAGCTTGTCGGCAAGATTGGCAGCGTCTTTGTATCCACCAGCTCCCAGCATGGCGGCCAGGAAACGACCATCACGTCTTTTCACAACACTTTGATCCACCACGGCATGATCATCGTGGGCGTGCCTTACGCCTGCGCCGAGCTTCTGAACATGAAAGAAATCTCCGGCGGCACGCCCTACGGCGCCACCACCCTGGCCGACCATGATGGCAGCCGGCAGCCATCCGCCAACGAGCTGGCCATTGCCCGTTATCAGGGCCGGCACGTCGCCGAAGTGGCCGCAAAGCTATTTGCCTGAGCTACGCCGGCGTTACACCCGGCCATGGGCAATGGCAGTGAATCTTGTGGGGAAATCAATCGAAAGGGAGAATGCACATGAACAAAACATTGCTACTGCTGACGATCACTGCGCTCGTATTCACACTTGGTTGCGGCAAGAAGGTGTCGGACAAAATTACCGAGAGCATCACGGAAAAGATCCTTGAGCAAAGCGCCGGGGACGGCTCAGCCGTCAGCGACGTCAAAGTCAACGATGACGAAATCAGCTACACGGTGACTGATAAGGACGGGGCCAAGACCTCCGTCCAGGCATCAGGAGACGACGTCAGCATCGTTAGTGCCGATGGCAAGTCGACCTTTGTATCGGGCGACAAGGCCAAGGTTCCGGACGACTTTCCCAAGGATGTGCTGGTGTACAAGCCCGCGAAAGTTGTCAGCGCCATGACGGGTCCGGAAGGCCGCCTGGTCAGTCTGCAAAGCGACGACGCTCTAGATGCCATCGCGGCTGAGTATCAGCGCGAGATGAAGGCCCAAGGTTGGAAGGAAGAGTCTTTTTTCAAGGCCGAAGCCCAGACCCTGGCCATCTTCAGAAAAGACAAGCGGGTGGCAACGGTGTCGCTGAACCCCGAGGATAAAGGGACGGCCATCAACGTCATGGTCGTGACCGAAGAAAACGAGTAATCTGCCGAGCCGTGGCCCCTGCCGCCACGGCCGACACCTCCCAGGAGAAACATGAGAGTATTTGCTTGTAGCCTGCTAGCCACTTGCACACTGGCATCCGCAGCAACTAGAATCGAAATCCCAAATGGCGATTTTGAACGCCAGGGAGAACAGTGGCAGATTCGCGACACTGGCATGTCCCGAATCATTCCCGAGGCGGCCTGCCACGGCAAATACGGCCTGCGGGTCGTTGACGATAGCGGGAGTACAGGCAGTGAGATGCAGTCCGCGCCGGTTCCGGTCGAAACCGACAAGGTGTACCGGCTTGATTTCATGGCCCGCAGCACCGGCAATTCGGCGGGCGTCGGCATTTACCTGCAGTTTTTTGACGGACAGGGCGCCTGCCTGACGACCCAGCGGGACCGCGCCGAAGTCATCTACGCCTTCACTGCCGGGGCGGACTGGCAGCCGTTCAGTGTTCACGTCCGGGCGCCCAAGAAGGCCGTAGCCTTCGCGGTGCGCATCCACTCTTTCAATGCCAAAGTCGGCCAGGCCGATCTGGACGACTTCGTGCTGCATGAACTCAGTGACAACGAGGTCGCTGCCGTGCCACGCGGGAGCATCATGGTCTCCGAACCCCAGCCGCAGGCCTCACTGGACGCCATGCGGCAGCAGATTGCTCGCGACGATTTTCTCGCCAGGCTAGCGCGGGTGACTGTGTCGCCCCATCCACGGCTCTTCGCCAGTGCCGAGCGTTTTGCCGAACTGCGGGCGTTAGCGATGGAAGAGGGCATCCATCAGCGCGTTCGCGACCGCTACCTCTTCCTGGCAGACGGCCTGCTGGACGTCCCGCCCTGCGAGCGCATCATGACCGGCAGACGCTTACTGGACATCTCCCGGCTCGCCGTGTACCGCATCAGCACCCTGGCCTTGAGTTATCGCCTCAGCGGCAACGTGTTGTATCGTGACCGCTGCCTGGCCGAAATGCGCGCCGTGGCGTCCTTCAGCGACTGGAACCCAAGCCACTTCCTTGACGTCGGCGAAATGACCCTGGCGCTGGCGACCGGTTACGACTGGCTCTATGACGACATGACGCCTGAGGACCGCACGCTCTGCGCAGACGCCATCATCACTAAAGGCCTGAAATCCACCAGTCTGACCGCCGGTTGGACGCAATCCAGCAACAACTGGGGGCAGGTCTGCCACGCTGGCATGATCGCCGGTGCGCTGGCCGTCGCCGAGCTGGACAATGACATCGCCGAAAAGCGTCTCTACAGTGCGCTCACCAACTTGGCCATACCCATGCGTGCCTACGCTCCCAACGGCAATTATCCCGAAGGACCGGGCTATTGGGAATATGGCACGACCTTCAACGTGCTGGCATTGGCAATGATCACGACGGCTCTCGGCACAGATTTTGGACTCGCCGAGCTGCCAGGCTTCCGCGAGACTGGGCGCTACAACGACTATCTGTCGGGCCCCTCTGGCTACATGTTCAATTATGCCGATGGTGGCCGCGGCCGCCGTCACAGCCAGAGCGCCGTGTGGTGGTTCGCCAGCTATTTCAAGGAGCCGGAACTGGTGGCCAGTTTCGAGCGCGCGGCAATGGAAGCCAAGAGCGCCGATCGCAAAAAACTCAATGCTAGTCGGAACAACGGCTGGTTCCGGGCTTACGAGTTTCTGTGGGTCTTCCCGGAAAGCGCCGCTGAGCACAGCAGCGCCAGTCAGTTGCCGCTGGTTTGGGACGGCAAGGGGCCCGTGCCCATTGTCATCATGCGCAACAGCTGGGATGACGATACGGCGACTTACCTCGGCCTCAAAGCCGGCAGCCCCCGAGCCTCCCATGGCCACATGGACATCGGCTCTTTCGTCCTCGACGCTGGCCGCACCCGCTGGGCGCTGGACCTGGGAGCAGAGAGCTACCACCGCCTGGAAGCCATGGGCGTCGACCTCTGGAACAGCAAGCAGGACGGTGAACGCTGGCGGCTCTTCCGCCTCAATAATTTCAGTCATAATACTCTCGCCATTGATGGACAACTGCAAATTGCCGCCAGCAACAGCACGTTCGTCAGCGTGCAAAGCGATCCCGCCGTAGCCGTCATGGACCTTACCCCCGCCTATGCCAACGACTGCACCCGCGCGCTGCGCACGGTCAGACTGGACGCCGACGGCACTGTGTTTGTGACTGACGAGCTTAGCGGCTTGAAACCCGGCGTGACCGTCAGCTGGGGAATGACTACCGATCAGAAAATCCACGCGCAGGACGCCGAGAGCGTAACGCTTAGCGACGGCAAGCAGCAATTCCGCATCAGCCGGCTCGCCGGCGAAGGCCAGTGGCGCGTGGTCGATGTCAGCCAGCCACAACCGGAATTCCGCGGCGACTCGCGCAATGCCAATTGCCAGCGCCTCGAACTGCATTGCGTCGCGCCCGACGACGGCGCCCTGCGCATTGAGGTCCGCATGGGCCTGGTCAAGTAGACGCTCTCCGGCCGCTCAGTCCGGAGCAAAACTAGTTTAGCACAAACGCCACACTGTTACCAGCAGTGTGGCGTTTGCGCATTACTAAGAAGTCGTGGCCAGACTGCAGCAAGCGACTCGACGGCAATGCGTTCCGCCTGTTAACTCATCTTGGCATGCTCATTGCTGTAGTGCAACTGTCATTCAAGACGAAAGGCAGGACCATGCGCATTGCTGTAACCATCATGAAGAACACGGAGCGGATCTCACCGCTGTTTGAGGCCGCCGAGCTGGCGGTCGTCGTGGACTGTTGTCGGGGGCAGATTGTGAGCGAGACCGAGCTAAGTCTCCCTGGCGATGTCGCCGGCAAGCTTGACGCCCTGCAAGGTGAGGGCGTCGACACGCTGCTCTGCGGGGCGATTGCCAATGACAGCATGGCCCTGGCCCAGCAGCGCAATTTGCGGGTGTTTTCCTTCGCTGCGGGTGCGTGGCGTGACGTCCTGACTGACTGGCGTTCTCATCAGCGTTTGCGGGAGTGCCATCTCATGCCGGGCTGCTGTCAGCAGCATCGGCGTTGTTGTCATCAACATGCAAGGAGGCAATCATGAAAGTTGCATTGACGAGTCGTGGTGACAGTTTGGACGTCCTTTTGGACTCCCGTTTTGGCCGTGCGGCCAATTTTCTGTTGTGGGATGCTGCCACTGGCGCTGTCGAGGTGTTGGCAAACACCCAGAGTTTGAATGCGGCGCAGGGCGCGGGCATACAGGCGGCGATGCACGTTGTGGAGAGCGGCGCGGAAGCGGTCATTACCGGCCATTGCGGCCCGAAGGCCTTCCGAGTCCTGAAGGAAGCCGGGGTGAAGGTCTATTTGACCAAGGCTCTCGACGGCCACGAGGCTATACGCCTGTTCCAGGCCGGCGAGCTCAAAGAAGCCGATGCGGCGGATGTGGAAGGACACTGGGCATGAAAATTGCGGTGGCATCAGGTAAGGGCGGTACGGGCAAGACGACGCTGTCGCTGGCTTTGGCTGAAGCGATCACCGGCGGTTGCACGTTACTGGACTGCGATGTCGAAGAGCCCAATTGCCATTTGTTTGTGGCTGGCGAGCCCTGGCGGCAGCTTCCCGTCGAGGTGACCGTCCCTGAGTTCACGAACGACGGCTGCGACGGTTGTGGGCGTTGCGTGCGCGCATGCCGTTTTCAGGCTTTGGCGCGTTTGGGCAAGCGCGTGCTGGTGTTTCCGGAAATGTGCCATTCCTGCGGTGGCTGTGTGTTGGCCTGTCCACACAAGGTCCTGCGAGAAGTGCCTTTCGGTATCGGCAAGCTCGAATTCCGTCACGGGCGGGGTTTCGAGCTGATTTCCGGCGTCATGGACGTCGGCCACGCCATGGCCCCGCCCTTGATCCGGCAGCTGAAAGAGCACATTCCGCCTGAAGGGCTGGTGATTATGGACGCGCCGCCGGGCACGGCTTGTTCGATGGTCATGACTGTGCGCAACAACGACTTCGTTATCTTGGTGACGGAGCCAACGCCATTTGGGCTGCACGATCTCAAGCTGGCCGTGGAAACTCTCCGGGAAATTGATCTGCCTTGTGGCGTGGTCATCAACCGCGCCGATGACGGCGTGGCGCTGATCCGGGACTATTGCCAAGAAGCGGGCCTGCCGGTGTTGCTCGAAATACCCTATCGGCGCGATATTGCGGAGGGTTATTCCCGCGGCGGTGGATTGCTGGCGGTCTGTCCGGATTTGCGTGAGTCATTCCGAACACTGCTGAACACGCAGATTCCAGCTATTTTGCAGGCGGAGGGCCGACTATGAAAGAGTTGTTGATTATCAGTGGCAAGGGCGGTGCCGGCAAGACCAGCCTGACGGCCGCGCTGGCCAGCCTGGCCTCGCCATGCGTACTGGCCGACTGTGACGTGGACGCGGCGGACTTGCATTTGCTGCTCAAACCCGAAATCCAGCAGAGCGTGCCTTTTTATTCAGGCGTCATGCCTGAGATCATCTACGACCGCTGCGTGGACTGCTACCGCTGCTATTCGCTGTGTCGCTATGGTGCCATCAGCATCCTGACCACCCATCCGCGTTTCATTGCGGGGGCCTGCGAAGGCTGCGGCGTCTGCGCTGACCAATGCCCCGAAGAGGCCATTGTCATGCGTGACCGGCATTGCGGCGAATGGTACGTGTCCAGTACGCCCTGCGGCACCATGGTGCACGCAAAATTGCTGCCCGGTGCGGAAAATTCCGGCAAGCTGGTGTCGGCAGTCCGCCAGGCGGCCAAGGCCGTCGCCGAGGCCGAAGGGCGCTCGTTGCTCCTGTCCGACGGCCCGCCCGGCATTGGCTGCCCGGTGATATCGGCCATGACTGGCGTGGACGCGGCGCTGATCGTCACCGAACCCAGCGTGTCGGGCATGCATGACATGAAACGCATAGCCGAGCTCGCCCGGAATTTTGAAGTCGATTTCCAGGTTGTGATCAACAAGGCGGATATCAATCCCGAGAAGAGCGATGAGATCGCGGCATTTTGTCAGCGCAATGGCATCGGCATTGCCGGCACAATTCCGTATGACCCGTTGTTTACGACGGCGCTGCGGCAGGGCAGAACCATCATGGACTATCCCGAAAGCGTACCCGCACAGGCTATCAAACGGATATGGCAGCATATCCAGGACAAGATCCAGTAAACCAAAACCAGAAACCTCCCAAAAGGACCCATCATCATGATCAAAATTGCAATTCCTCTGGCGAACAACGAGCTATGCATGCATTTCGGCCACTGCGAACAGTTCGCGATTATCGACGCCGACGAGCAGGCCAAGAAGATCGTCAAGACCGAATTGGTCACGCCGCCGCCACACGAGCCGGGACTGCTGCCGCGCTGGCTGGGCGCCAAAGGCGTGAACCTTATTATCGCCGGCGGCATGGGCGGACGCGCGCAGGATCTCTTTGCCGCGCAGAACATCAAAGTCCTCACCGGCGCCCCCGTGGGCGCGCCGGAAAAACTGATAGCGGCGTTCTTCGCCGACAAGCTCGAACTGGGCGCCAACACCTGCGACCACTAGGCGACGAACGGCTTCAGGCCAACCGACGGCCTTCTCGCAGCCACAGCGGCCATGGCGACCACAGCATCGTGTTCGGGCGCTGCTTGCCAAATAAGGTCGTCTGTGTGGTGTTGTGACCGCGCCTCCTGGTCGGTTCTCCGACCGGGGGGCTGCGGTCACTCCCTTGGGGGCATTACCTGCTATCCTGGATGCTGGCCAGATAATTAGCGACCGTCTGGCGACTGATTCTGGCATGCCTAGCGATGGCTGATATTGAATGCCCCTGTTCGAACATCAGCCTGATTTGCGATTTTTGGCCATCCCATTTTCGGCTGCGATTTTTTGAGCCGATGGGTCTGCCAAGCTTGACGCCCTCGGCTACCGGACGCCGGACGAGTGGCACACTTCCGCCCCCTGCGGGGCGGACTTCAATTTAGGGCTGCTTAGCCGCTCTCCTGCGTAGATATGGCCTGCGGCTTCGTAGTCAAATGCCTGCGCGAATCCACGAGCCCACTGATAATACGTTCGTTTATGTCCTTGACTTGGGGCCCCTTCAGTCAGATTCACCGGTTTTAATGAAGGTCACCTCGAATGCCTTGCATGGGCGGTATTGCTGCAGACGATTGGCGAAGGTAAACGCATCGTTCATTTCGTAGTGCTGGAAGAGGTCGAGTCCGCGATCCATGGTTATTTTCCAGCCGTGGTCAGTCACGATATGGCGGGCGTGGATCGTGCCAGTGCCATCGAACTCCCAGGTGAAATTCACGCCCACGCTGCTGGCGGACTCCCTCATCTTCTCGAAGCAGTCCTTCTGCTGTTCGCCTTTGAACTCGTCTTCGGTTGTGACCAGATGCACGGACACTTCCTCATCCGGAGCCTTGTGCTTGACCACGGTCTCCAGGAACTCCATGAAGTTACGCACCTGGTAAAACAGGCGGATGTACGGATCAGTGATTGTGATTGTGGTCGCGCCCTTGAGGTAGGGGCCGAGCAGCGTATCGAAGGAAAGGCCCTTCTGGTTCTCTTGGAATGTAAGATGCTTTTCCTTGAGCACAGGCTCGGCCGCTGCCAGCGATGTGGACGGCCCCTGGGGCACGTCCGGCTGCGCGGCGACTGAAACGATCCCGTCTTCACCCTCGGCTATGGTCTTGTGGTAGCAGCCGGGGTGTTCCTCCTCTTCGAGCGTGGTGACTGGCTTGGCTTGGCCATCACTGCCTTGATAGGAGAAGCTGACTTTGTGGTAGGTGGAGTCCATGCGCATCAGTTGGTCTTTGACGCGCTTGCGGCCCTCAATCGCAAACCGCAGCAGTTCCTCGACCTCATCCTTGGTCGCTCCCCCCTGCGGAAAGAGGATCTTCATCAAGCCGGAAAAGGTCTTGTTGATGCCATCGCGGTCCCGCGTCGAGATATCGGAGGAGAGGATGAAGTGGTCCTTGTAACGGTCTGAGTAATCGTGATTGCGCAGCGAGCGAAGGATCTCGGCCAGGTAATCCACCACGAAACCGTAACCACTGGAGAACATCTCGCCACGAATGATGTCCACCTCCCAGCCGGGGATGTAGAAATGGATGCGGTCCAGAAACGCGGAGTCGTGGAAGTGGTCGGGCAGCTCGCAAAACAGGTCGGCATGCTTGAGCATGTAGGGCACGGTGTGCTGGGTGTTGCCCACGAACACCATGGAGGCCTCCGCGCCTAGGGTCTCGACTCCTCGCGAGAAGGACTTGTTGGCCATGTAGTTCTTCATAATGTCAACCAGGGCCTTGTCCACGCGCTTCTGCTTGCCGGCAAACTCATCGAAGGCGACACAATCCCAGTAGCCGACTAGGCCGACCTTTCCGGAAGAGTTGTTCACGAACAGCTTGGGGACCGAAACCTCGCCGCCAGAGATCAGGATGCCGTGAGGCGAAAACTCCGAATAGAGGTGTGATTTGCCGGTTCCCTTGGGGCCAAGTTCGATCAGGTTGTAATTGCGCTCGCAAAACGGGATCAGGCGGACCAGTTGGGTCAACTTGCTGCGCTTGCCGAACTTCTCCGGGTTGAAGCCGATGCTTTGCACCACCAGGTCGATCCACTCGTCGGTGGTGAATTGCTTACGGGCCTCAACATATCTGTCGAAATCGAAATGGGAGAGCTGGATCGGCTTGAGGGTCGACAAGATCCAGGGGCTGACGCTCTTGTCTTCGGTAAACTCATATTCCAGATCAGCAATGCACCACACTCCGCCGACCAGGAGCTTGGGGTGCTTTTTTACTGTGTCAGAATCAACCAGAACCTCTTTGATCCCGAGGTTGGTAAACTGCGCCTGATAGACATCCCGCTTGTCGTTGAGATCGACACTGATTTTGTCGATGACCTTGTAGCGCCCCTTTTCTTTGATGTTTGAGCGCACCAGCCCGGCTTCGTTGCGGTGAACATAATGCCTGGCCAGGATTTCCTTGACCGTCTCGATGCCGGTCTGGATGGTCGGCTCATCGCTGGTGGCGCAATACTGCCCCAGCAGGTATTCCAACACGTAGGAGGGAACGATGGCGTTACCCTTGACAGTCTTAACGAGATCCTTACGGACAACGAGCCCCGTGAAGTGTGTGTTGATTTTCTGGTCAAGGGGAGTCATCAGTTGTCAGCCTTCAGTTGTCAGTTTTTTTCTAGCGAGTTGATAAAACCCACCAGCATTGCGGAGATTTCGCGAGTTTCGTTTACCCAAGCATTGCCCTGAGTCTGTTCGATATAGCCAATGTCTATGCCAATGTAAATTTGTGTTCTCAGTTCCCCACACGATCCTTTGGCGTATTGCAGGAACCGTATAAAGTCTTTTACCGAGCTTCTCTCTGAACCTTCGGCAATATTGCTTGGAACAGAAAGTCCAGAGCGAGTTATTTGGTCTTTGAACCCAAAATCCTTGCAATCAGCAAGTGCCTTGTACAGCTCCGCCGAAAGTCTCGCCGACCGTTTCCAGATTTCCATATTCTCAAATTTCATGGCAAATCCCTTTACTGAAAACTGACAGCTGATTACTGCCAGTTGAAAACTGAAAACTGACAGCTGACAGCTCAGATGTCGAAGTCGTTGGTAAATGAGCGTCGCATCTGATAGCGGAGCGACTTGTATTCCTTGTAATGTGAAGTCCCGGCGTGCCGTTCCTCCAGCCGTAGAATGACCTCCTGGTTATTGGCCTCGTCGGCCTTGCGGGTCAGCACGAAGCGTACCAGCTGCTCCCGCTCCCGGGGATTGTCCGAGCGCTGGTCAAAGGTCAGGTCGTGGCTGTCGGAGATGAGGTCACCTGCTTCGGTGTAGATGCCAGCCCGCAGCACACGCGGCTGAATCTTGTCCGTCACCGGCCCGGCCTGGTACATGGTCACCGCCAGTTGCCCGGAGCTAATCACCGAGTTGGCTCCGCGCAGGATGTCCACCTCGACGGCGGTGACATCGCTCTGGCGCTTCTTGTTGATCTTGAGCACCGGGATCACCACTTCCTGCAACGACGCACCGCCATGCACAAAGCGGCTGCCGGAGCCCTTTAGCCGCAGGCGGTTGATCGACTTGGGAATCTGCACCTCCACCTCACCGGCCAGGCCAAGTTGCTCGGGGGTGAACTTGCGCAGGCTGGATGTCTCGGCAAGCCCCTTGCCGAGCACGAAGCGGCGGTCCCGGAACAGAATCTGATCGCCCTCGGCGTCGCCCCCTGAAAAGTCGCTCTCGTCGATGGCGCGGTTCTGGTAGATGAAGCCATGGTCCGAGGTCACCAGCACGTTGTTGGCGTTGGCCCCGGTCAGCTTCTTAATCAGCCGAATCAGCTCTTGCAGGGTTTCTTCCACCGCCTCGAAAACCCGCTCCTCGGATTCCCGCTTGTCGCCGGTGGCATCGATGCGGTTGTGGTAGACGTAGATCACGTCGTGATCGCGCACTAGCGCCCGACAGTCGTCACCCTTCATGGTCATCAACTCGTCGGCCTTACAGGCGGTAGCCCGTTGACTGATCGCCTGGCCGAGGATCTTGATGCGATTGGCCGTACCCTGGGAACTTTGTCCATCCACCAGCACGGTGCCGGTTTCGTTGTCGGCAATCGCCAGCTCCTTGTTGGGCAGAAGCGCCGCCATGCCGAGCTGGGTGTAGCTGGGCAGCATTGAAAGGGCCGGTTCCAGTTCGGCGCTGTAACGGTCCTCCTGGCGGATCAGACTCAGCAATTCATCGCCGATCTCGTAGCGCATGGCGTCGGAGATAATCACGCAAACCTTGTTGTTCTTGTTCAAGAACGGCTGTACCCAGTGCTCGAAAAACTCCTTCTGCTTGCGCACGGGGAAGGCTTCCCACTTCGATGCTGCATCCACAAAGGTCTGGAAACGGTCGCCCAGCTTGAGCAGGTAGTTGTTGGCGTAGAGTTTTTCGACCTGGTCGGTCAGGCTGGCCATCAGCGACGCTTGTCCCGACATGCGCATATGGTAGGTGAACTTGCGGTAGAGCTGGTCCAGTCGGTACCAGCTTCGACAGTAAAGCTGCACGCCTTCGGCCAGACTTTCCATTTCGAGCTTGGCCTCGCCCAGGGCGTGGGTGAACTTGGCGGCGTAATCGACCGCCGCGTACAGATGCCGGTATTCGCGATACCAGTGGCCTTGCCGCCGCTGGCGAACCCAGATCGCCACGTCACCGCTAGAGGCCGTGCGGGTTGCCACCGCCCGCACCAAGTCGCTGATGATCTTCTGGTCAATCAGGCGGAAGTAATCCAACTCGATCAACTCCCGGAAATCCCGCTTGGCCAGATCCTGCTCAATGCCGAGGACCTCGGCGCATTCTCCCGAGAGGGTCTCGAAGGCGCCTTCGAACTGACGGCTGTCCTTCCAGCGCTTGAGAAACACCTGGGCGTCGGAAGACATTTTGGGAACCCCAGATGAACACTGATCAACACAGATTGAAGAGGACTGAAAATTCTTAAGATAACAATATTTGAAAAGGGAAACTACGAAGTCGCGGATGCCCGGCTCGTCGGACTTGTAGCCATAGCAGCGGGTCATCTGTTCCCAGAGGAAGCCGTCCAGGCTGCATCGGCCTATCAGCTTGATCTTCTCGTCCCGGCCGTCGGCCAGTTCCTGCAGCAGGTTTTCCACCACCGCATCCATGCGCGGCTCACTGCCGGTGCATACCGCCAGCATCTTCAGGCGAATCTGTCCGGCGGTGTCGTCGGTTTTCTGCAGCTTCTTGAGGGCGTCCTTGCGCTTACCCGCCTCAAAGAACGGCGCGTGGGTCTGCACCACATCCGTGAACTCCAGGCCGAGTTCCAGTTCAGACAGCCAGAGGGCCACCAGGTCGGTGCGGAACTCGCCGTGGGCTAGCTGCACGTCCAGCAACCAATTATCCAGATCGGCGGGCTGAGGGCCTTCGCTGTAGAGCAGGAATTTCTGTTCCGGCTGCTCGCGCAGGATTTTGTATTTGACGCCATACTCGTTGTTGATCAACTCCAGCTTCTCGACGCCAAGCAGCTGCAGCGCCTCGAAGTCGTCACGCAACTCCTGCTTGGCGTCGTACCAGAAGACGATCCGGTGCCGGTCAAAGAGTTTGGTCAGGGCTTGGGCTATGCGATCGTTCATAGAAGAAAAGCCTTTAGAACCACAGATGAACACTGATAAACACAGATGGGAAAGGCGGCTATCATGATTTCACTCCTGCAAGTTGCTCCAGAGCAGTGAGCCAAACATTAAAATGCTGGCATTTTTGCCGAAGCGTTTCCAGCCCGATTTTACACGCAACGGCTGCACCGGCGGTAACTTTGTCGTATTCCGGGATTTCGGCGAGAATACGTTTTGATGGCGCCGTCGTTGGTCCATCGTTGATCAGTTCAGGGTTCTGGCCGTCAATCATGGATTTGAGGTTATTGATTGGCCGGTCATGCTCCAGGTACTCCCAGTCCAACTGTTGGGGATCGGCAAGAATCAGTGCCTCGAACTCATGGAGCTGGATATAGGGGATAAAGCGCGGGTCCTTGATGTCCTGCTGCATGGCCCGTTCGAGGACCTCGACGCGTTTGTATTTATCAGCCTCGCGCAGCGATTCCTCATAGCCGGGGAAATCATCCGGCAGTGCATACAGGTCAAACATTGTAGTGAATCGGCATTCAGAATGATTGTCCTCCTTCAGCCAATTCTGAATATCCTTCTTCGCCTTCTCATAACTCAATAAGCCGCCACGGTATTCCCTAGATGCCCGTTTGTCTTTGCTGGTCAACACACAGCGGGCATCCACATAAACATCGAATAGCGCCAAGTGCGGATTGAGGACTTTTTTGGCAAACTCCTGTTCCGTTTGCCCCTCTGCGGTAATGTGCAGGCGGATCATGGCTGACCTCCCAGCACATTCTTTTCCCATAATTCGGAAAGACTGTAGCGGCCAAGCCAGTCTTTCAACTGTTCCGAATCCAGTTTTGTGAATACCGAACAACGCTTCTCCTCGTCACGCTCGACGATGACCAGCTGTTCGGGAGAGAATTCGTCAACCAGTCGCATGGATTGGGTGGCCAGCAACACCTGAGTCCTTTGTGAAGCAGAGCGGATAATTCCGGCCAACTCGGCGATGGCGGCGGGGTGAAGCCCCAACTCGGGTTCGTCCAGAACGATAAACCTGGGTAAAAGCTCTGGGGGTTGCAGCAGCAAAGTGGCCAGCGCCATGAATCGCAACGAACCGTCAGAAAGCTGGTCTGGATCAAACAGATAGTCGCTGCCCGTGTTGTCCGTCCAATTCAGGCGAACATAGTCCTTCTTACCCGGTATCGACTCCAAATTAAAGTCTCCGAATTGAGGCATCACGCGTTGAATATGCCGGACAATGCGCTCGTAGTATTTGTGGTAATCGTCATGTTCCTTCAACATTTTCAAAAATGCGGCCAAATTCCCCGCGTCGCTGCGCAGGTACGTCGCATCGTCGACATAGCCCCGATCTTTGATCTTGGCGGTGTCTGACGTATCATGAAACTGATAGGTACGGATGCCGGATAGCCATCCATAGAGGTCTTTGCTGGCTGGGTTCTTGTTCTTTTTCAACTCCAGCTCAGCACTGCCACTGGCCAAAAAGTATTCCAGCGGTAGGAGGTAACCTCTCTTTTTGTGGAGAAAAATCCTCTCCTCGCTGACGTACAATCGATCCGGCACGCCATAAGACAAGCTGACTTCATAGGTGTCCCGAGCCGTGGTGTCCTGGGCCGTTTCCGATTCAAAGCAAAGAATGAAAGACATTGATTCGGTTTGCTTGGGGCCATAGAAAAGCAGCCGGCTCACTCCTTGCTTGCCAACGTACTGCTGCAGGGCGCCAGTCGTCATGAAGTTCAGCATCGTGAAGAACGACACCAGATTGCTCTTGCCGGAGCCGTTGGCGCCCAGAAGGACAGTCACGTCTCCGAGTGGAATCTTTTGCCCGCTTTCCCCGTCAATGGATTTGTAACCACGTAGGTGAATTTGCTTTAGTTTCATACCACGCTCCTAATGAGTCCGTGTCTTTCAGTGTCCGGCCGTGTTTCGTCATATCTGGGTTCCGCGTGATTCAATCTTCTTCCTTCGCATCCAGGCCGACAATCTTCTTCAAGGCCGCGCCGAGTTTGAGGTAGTTGACCTTCACGCCGTCGTCGAGGTCGATCTCCACCTGCTCGGTGGCCAGCGGGTACAGCACCTCGCGTTCGTACTCCTCCATCTCGGCGATCATCTTGGTGATCTTCTCGATCTCTTTCAGGGCTTTGGTCTTCTCGCCCTGGCTTGCGCTTCCGCTGATGCTGACCGCTTCCAAATGGTTCTTGTGGGAGGTAAGCTTGGTGCGGAACTCGCGCAGATAGTCGTTGAGCACCACGCTGACGGTATCCGGGCGGTAGCGGTGCATGTAGATCAGCGCGTTGAAGCTCCCCTTGGGGCTGGAGAACAGCCAGTAGATGGGGCGCTTTTTATAGCGCTTCACATGGTCCGTGTAGAACTCGCCGAGGAAGTAATCGCGGATGGTGTAATTGCGCTTGCCCTTAATGTTCAGCGCCTGCTCGACGAACCGGAGATTCTCCTCATAGTGCTCCTCGCCAAAGGCCACACGCAGGAACTTGCGGAAACGCTCGGCGATGTCGTCGGTGAACCAGTCGCCGTCGAGCATGGGGATGACGTTGTCGTCATCTGGAAGAAAGTGGATAGTGGATAGTGGGCAGTGGGTAGTTACTTCAGGCTGTTCATCAGCCCGTTCAGCAGGCGGTTCACTTCCTCTGACAGATTGAGAATTGGTTGCGCTGTATCGGTCGTTACATAATTCAAGCGCTGGGCAAGCAGGATTTGGGTCTCCATCTCTGCTCTTGAACCGTTCGCAATGGACAAGAAATTCAGAAACTCCGCCGTCGATTTTCTGGCCTGACCTTCCGCTATGTTCGATGGAATGGAAACCGCTGACCGCCTGACTTGACTGGTTAACCCGTAAAGTTCCTCCTTCGGGAACTGCTTGGTGGCCTGATAAACCAGTTCCACCAAGTCCATCGCCTTCTGCCAGACTATTAACTCTCTGTAATTGCGAACGGTCGCCATTGTTTTCTCCTTCACTATCCACTACCCACTCTTCACTACACACTTTGCGGACAAAGTCCGCAAGCGTCTCGCCCTGATTGGCAAGGATCAGCCCCGGCTTGTCCAGCGCGTAACGGCCGAACATGCAGCCCACGGCATAGGAGACCAGCTCGCGCATGGTGTCGGCCAGCAGCAGCGCCTCCAACTCGTCCTCGCTCTTGTCGTTGCCGTAGCGGTAGTGCGGGTTGCAGGTCAGGGTGATCTCGTTAAGTTCAATCTTTTCATCCAGCTCATCCTGCAGACCGTAGGCGTCAATAAAGATGCGGTTGTTCTCTTCCTCCAGTCGTTGCATCTCCAGGGTCATCTCTCGCCAGTGGGCGCGGAGCTTTTGGTAGGTAGCCTTTAGAGTTGGCTGGCGGTAGTCGGGATTTAGCACTGGAAGGCTGGTGAAGTCCCAAGAAGTTTCATAGGAATCCCAGTCATTTTTTGATAACGAAACTAACGTTGATGCGTTATTTGAAGCGCTTGGGTCTACTTCGAGAACAGGAATCTTCGCAACATCGCCCACCTGAAAATGGAATGATGCATTGATAAGCGATAGAAGATAGTCAAAAAGCCGTGTATTGCTGTAGGCAAGCAATACCATTTGCTTGTTTCTCGGTGGATAGAAACAGTGACCAGAAATATCGTGAAATGTGTCGTCAGGCGCATATCTGGCGTTAAATGGTCCAGACGTAAGATCCGTCCATGTGCATTTTGCCTCTTTAAGCTTTGTCTCTGGCAGAACTGTAGCGTTTGGCTGCTGCTTTATAAACTGAGGGTTCTTGTTATACCTCAAGAGGTAGTCAAGATTGCCATACCACCTCCTAAAGGCTCCCCCTTTAAGATATTTGATCCATTTTGGAGGCATCTCTTCATCTTTGAATTCATGAAATGAGACCTCGGGCCAGAGTCGCAAATACTTGTCGTTGTTTGACGTTTGCATACCGACTTTTGGAAAACCAACGTCGCCAAATGGAGTTCCTTGCGCAAAAGCGTTCCTAACTTTTTCACTGATCCAATATGCAATTGGGCGGCCAGGTATTGTGTCAAAATCGTCCGACGAAGCTAAGTAAGGTCGGCCCTTTAATTCTTTTAGCTGATTTGACTTTTCTTGCTCATCCTCTCCATCAACGAGCCGAAGATATGTTCCTTTATATTCTCTATCAGCAATATTCTTACAGATGAAAGCCGTTGTAGAAACCACTTCGCCACCGATTGAATCAAAGGCACGAGCGCCAAGATGCGCCATGCTCACTATGGAGCTGTTGGATAAAATATTCGACCTTAAATTCTCGAATGTAGAAAGAAACATCCACGACTGCATTGTGATCATAGCGACGTATGCGGAATCTTTAGCTAAGTCCACATTGCGTTCGATAAACATTGCAAACAGGTCAGTCTTGCTTCTTTGGTAGCTGTCTTTTGCTAATACCTGCAAACGACCATTCATGCTGCGCTTGCCCATATACGGCGGATTGGCAATCACCACATGGTATTTCGGGCTCAGGTAATCGGCCTGTCGCAGGGCTTGCAGCACTTTCTGATGTGTCATGCTGATAAACAGCTGCCCGGAGACATTCTTTGACTCCAGAATCCTGAGCATGCCATCCACGTCGGTGACATCGGGACGGATCAGGGAACCGAAGTTGTCGGCCTCTTCGAACTGGCGCAGGGTGGTTTGCAGCGGCGCGGTGAACAGGTCGCGACCGACAAAATCCATGTAGTCCTTCAACTCATTGCCGTCGAAGTGCACATTCTCCAACACGCAAATGTTCGGCTTGACGCCCTTGCTGAAGAAGCGGCGCTGTTTGGCGCGGGCTTTCATGGTCAGCGCAAAGGCCGCCAGTTCCCCGGCGCGTTCGTCGATCTCGATGCCGTAGAGGTTATTATTAAGGATCTTCTCCGGGATCTCGGCGGGCTCGTAGCCTTCCTCCTCGTAGATGGCATAGAGCAGGTCAAAGGCATAGGTGAGCATGTGGCCGGAGCCGCAGGCCGGGTCGCAGATCTTGATCTCCTCCGGCTTGGTGATGCGCAGGAAATCGGTCTCGGCCTGTTCGGGTTTGATGTAGTAGTCCATCTGCTCAATCAGCTTCGAGCCGGGACGGTTGAGCAGCCAGAGGCGGCCAAGGGAGTTTTCCACCAGATAGCGGACGATCCAGTGCGGGGTGAAGAGCTGGGTGGCGGCCGGGATGTTCTCGGGCGTGATCTTCTTGTTCTTATTCAGGCCGTCGAACACCTCGTCTTTTTTCTCGGAGATGTAGAACTGGTAGAGCCAGCCGATGACTTCAACGCCTCCGGCGTTGGAGTGCAGAGTGGAAAGTGGAGAGTGGGAAGAATCGCTATTACTATCCACTATCCACTTCCCACTTCCCACTGGCTCTGCTCCGCAGGCATCCGGCGTCATCGCCTCGCGGGTATAGGCGAGGATGGAGTTGCCCGAGAGCAGGTCGTCGGGCATCAGCAGTTCGGTGTAGTCATCGATGCGCTGAAACAGGAACGGCATCGCCTTGTTCCAGAAGTTGCAGGCGGCCACTACCAGCAAGCGGTAAGCCTCCCCCTGCGGGTCGCGGCTCGGGGCTTTGCCATCGAGCAGAGCGAAGATCTGCTGCCGGACCTTGTCGTGGACCATCTCTTCGTCGATATGGCCCATCTTGGCCTCGGCCAAAATCTCGGGCTGGAACTGCCCTTCGTCGGGCGACACCACACCGATGCGTGTATAGCGGTTCACATCCATGAAGCGCAGGGCGCAGAAGCGGTTGAACCAGATGTAGGCCACCCGTTCGATGACCTGTTCCTTGCCGTGCCCCTTGATCGCCTCTTCGAGTTTTTTGATGGCCTCGGTGCTTTCCCGGCGGGCGGCGCTGTTTTCAGCGAGCACCAGTTTCAGCTTGGCGGAGACCTGCTCCAGCAGGCTGCGCCGGGCGAACTGGGCGAATTTTTTTAGTTTTGCGGTTTCCATCTAAGAATCCTTTGAACCACGAATGGACACGAATCCACATGAATAATGATATGAGCCAGCTAAGCACGGTCTTATGCACGAGTGCATAGCGATTGCACAGGCATTTATACGCTGGCGCATAAGAGGGCGCATATATTTGCGCCTGTCGCATATATTAACGCTTACGCTCATAAATCGCCCCCTTCCGGTCGCCAATTTGAACGATTTTTTCACTCCTCTTGAGGCGCGAGAGCAACTTATAGGCCTGATCCTGAGAGAGATGACACAAGTCCATGACATCCGCACGTTTGATGCTTCCGTGCTTATCGATGTAGTTGAGTACCATCTGCTCCTGCTGAATGGGTGCAAACCCGGCCTGGCGAATGTATTCCGATTTCTTTCCCGCCTTCTGGTACATATTCGCGCTGAGTGTATAGGTACGGCCTCTGCCTGTTCCGTGAGGTTCCAGAAAGCCGGATTCGACCAGTTTTTCCAAAGTCGCCCGCACATTGGCCTCCGGCTTCTGGACGGATGGCGTTAGGTCGGCGGTGGTCAAGCGTCGCTCTTCGCGGAGACGGGAAAGGATGATCAGGGAGTCAATGGGCATATTTCCCAGCTTGTCCTCCTGTTCGACGACCATCTTGAGAAAATCGAGATCGGCGGCTGCATTGGCCATTTGCACGGAAACCGTGAACTCATTGGACATGAAGTAATCCGGTGCGGGTCGTCCGTAGCGGAGCATGCCTTCATAAATGCGGTCAATCCCGCGACCAGTGCGCTCGGCCAGTCCGATCCGCTTGATCACGTCAGCAAGCAGGGGGTTACGGGAACGGGGGTCGGCGACGAGCAGATTGTCTAATGTAACGCCTTCGACAAATCCACCGGGATTGCTGATGGAGAGGCCATCGCTTGCAATCTTGACATGCACAGCACCTAAACGGCTGAAATCACGGTGCACCAGGGCGTTGACAAAGGCTTCTCGGAAGGCGCGGCGATCGTAGTTGGGAACCGGCACTCGAAACAGGCCAACTTGAATCTCCTCTTCCTCGACGCGAGCCTTAAAGAGCAATTCGACTTCCTCGAAGGCTTCCAATAGAGGCTTGCGATAAAATTCATTCACCTTGACGTCTGTGCCTTGCAACACCTGAAAGGCGACTTCGTAGGCGGGCAGATGTTGTTGCAACAGATTTTCTGTCCCCAATAACAGCAATCCGGCGACGGTTGGCCGCCTGATGCCGTCCACCTCTCGACACAGGCCCAAGGCACCATCCAGTTCGTCATCTGCCAGCGTCTGCAGAGATTGTTCTCCTCCGTATTTCTTGATGGCATTGCGAATCCGAAGCCGTTGCAACGGATCGAACTGGCTGGCGTCCACTTCCTCAAGCACCATGGCTGAGGGATCGACCAGCCCCATTGAAGATTGACGTTGAATAAACTCATGCGGGTAGAATGGCACCGATTCCGGTGTGCCATCCAGTTTGAGGCGTCTTCTTACCAGCAAGCCATCGGAGGTTGAAACCAATTGCCGTGATTTGGGCACGGAGATACGGGCGATGAATTTGCCCTGCAACTCACACCGCTCGATGCGAACCGATATGGCGGGATTGGTCTTGTTGGCGATCAGCGAAGGAATGCCCGACACGTTCAGATGGTTGGCATGCAAGCCGGTCACCGTGCTATCATCCTCCACGCCAAGCAACAGGTTGCCGCCTTCGGTATTGGCTAATGAAACGACCGTAGCCACCAAATCGCGGTCCGGCAGGCATTTCAGATCGCTCTTGAACTCCAGCATCAGGCTCTCGCCCTGCTGAATCAGCTTCTCAATTTGGTGTTCATTCGTGTCCATTCGTGGCCCTTATATCTGGATTCTCTTTCCCTTGCGGATTTCATCCAGCAGTGCCTCGCGCATGGATTCCAGGTAGCGTTCCACGTCGGTTTCGTCGGCCAGCCAGGCTTTATCGAAAGAGACCTTCAGCGAGCGGCTGGGCACATACTCGATGCGCGGTTCCGGCTTGACGGGTGGCGTGGGTTTCGTAGCTTCCTCCGGCGAGGCGGTTTCGCCGGGTTCCGGTGCAAGTTCGGGTGTTGGTGCCGGTTGTGCCCAGGAGGTCATCTGCGAAAGGAGGTGCTGGTAGTCGCTTTCCTCAAACCGGCGCAGGGTGTCGCGGATAACGGCCATCAGCTTCTGGCGTTCGATGGCCGCGTTGAATTCGTTGAATGGGCGGGTGATCTGCTCCTGCTGATCGCCGTTCAGTGCGCCGAATTCAGCCATGCCGCAGAGGCGGCCTTTAAGAGCGGCGACCGTCTCCTTGGCCGAGGCAATCTCGGCCTCGAGTTGGGCCGTAACCTTCGCCTGCAGGGTATCGACTTGCGTCTTCAGCTGCTGCATGCGGTTGCTCTTGAAGCACTCCGGATCGGTCAAGTGGGCGAGCACCTGAGCGGTTTCATCGCCGTCGATGTAGGCAAAGTTGGGCTCCTGGTTTTGCACGAACGCGCGGGCGTTATCGAAAATGCCTTTCTGCGGGCCGCTCATGAATTTGCGGACAGGATCAATGACATTTTCCTTCATATCGAGCAGCGCGTCTTCCTGGCGGGTGAGTTCGGTCAGAAACCAGGTGTAGGGCTTGCCGGTCAGCTCCTTGAGCTTCTCAAGCACCGGTGTCAGCGCATTCAGGAATGGATACTGGGCTGCCTGTGCCGCCAGCGGGGTGAGCTGATGCATGAGTGCCTGGAACGCAGTACCTGTCTCCTTGCCGAGCGCCTTCGCTTCACTGGCGGGGGGCGGGGCGTCGAAGAAGTCCGCAAAGAACCCCTTGAGGGCGCGGACCTGCGACGCGGTAAATTCGACCTGGGGTTCCAGCACCACATTGCCGTGGCCATGGTTGTTGCGCAGCGCCCGTTCCAACTCGTCCTCTTCCAGCAGATTGCCGTCGGCGCGAACCTCAACCTTGCCGCGAGCGCAGAGGTTGGCCAGGGTGCAAAGCACGGCGGCGTAGTACCAGCCGTAGGGTTTGCGCTCGAATTTCTCCAGCAGGTTTTTCAGCGTGGTACGCACGCCTCCCCGGTTATTGCTCTGAATGAACGCCAACAGCTCCTGCTCGGACTCGGCCAGGGAGGTGGCGTCATTGCCGAACAGCCCTTGTTGTGAATGCTTGAGGCATTTGGCGATGTCGTTTTCGGTGTAGGTGATGCCGCGCAGCATGCGCAGGTTTGGATAGGCACGGGAGATGAGCTCGTGGAATCCGCGCAGCACCCGGGTCTGCGCATCCTCAGAACCGATTTCGATGTCGGCTCCAGCCACGAACAATTTGGCCTTGCCCATCAGGCTTTGCACGCGCTGCTGCAGCTCGGCATACCGTTCCCCGTTCTGGAAGCCCTTGTCGGTCAGGATGCGTTTGACCGCCTCCTGTTGCGTGATCGAGATATTCTGGCGGATGTATTTCTCCGTCCGCTTGTACATGAGGATGTCGCGAACGAGGCGTTCATCCGCAGGCATCAGGACCAGCAACTCGTCCCGGCCCATGCTCTGCATCCGCAGGATGGACTCGCTTTCGGCGTTTTCATGGAACGGACTGATCACATGGATGGCCAGCTCGTACTCGCGCCCGTGCAGTCGGTCATCGAGCTTTCTGGAGAACGGGTAGTCCTGGCCATTCTCGTCGTAGCGAATCTTCCGATGCTTGATGACGTGGTCGAAAACAATCTTCTCAAGTTCGTCGGCAACATCCGATGATTCCACCTCGGTGTTTTTGATCTCCTGCTCGATGTCTTTTTCCTCGTCGGTCAGGTATTCGTAGAGCTCGCCATTGCGCTGCACATAGGTCTGCTGTTCCAGGAGACTGAGGGCTTCTTCTACCTGTTTTCGCAGCGCGGGCAGATCCTGATTGAAGCCGTCGAGCATCAGGACGCACAGGTTGCGAAGAGTCGGCTTGAACTCCTTGACGTATTTGACCAGAAAGAGCGTTTTCAACAGCCGGATCGCGAAGGGACCATCAAGGTGGTTTTCTGCCTGGATGATGGCGCGCTGGATGTTGGACTTCAGCGCGGTACGAATCCCCTCGAACATCAAGTCGAAGGTCGCCAATTGACCGATTTCATGATTCCCGATCAGGATCGCAACCTGCTGAAACACCCCAAGCATGGAGCGTTCGCCAACCGAGCTGTGCTTGCCCTCGAAGGCGCTATGCTGCGACAGATTCTGAATGACCGACTGAAACAGCGCAAACTGGTACGGGATAAACGGATAGCTCTGAATGAAGTGCTCCCTATCCCGATAATTCCGGTAGGTCTGCGAGCCGTCGGCAAAGTCAAACAGGGTCTTAAAATTGTTGGACTGCGCGTGATAAATGTCCGACAGCAGGCGGATGCCTTCTTCGTTTTTCGTCAGCAGACGCTTCTGAATAACCTCTGCCACGTCGGCGCTGGTCAGCTTCATGCGGTTGGCGAACCGGGCCTGGATTTTCGAGAAGTCGTTGCCTTGCTGTTTGCCCATCTCGCCGACAACCGTCCCCATGTCCTCCTGAGCAGTCACGATGACCCAGGCGCGGCCCCGGCATTTGGTGGCCAGGCTCTCGGCGATGGTCTGGAGGTTGGTCATCAGCTTGACGTTTTCAGCGATGTACTGACCGACCTCATCGACAAAGAAGTTCAGGCGGAAATCGGGTGATTGCCGCTCGATAAAGGCATTCACCTGTTCGGCAAAATCTTCGATGGAGACACGGTACTGGCTGCGATATTTATCAAGTATCCCTATGGTCGAAGCCTCGTCACCACCGGTTGTCCGGGCATAGGCTCTGGCAATGTTTTTCGCCTCCAGTAGAGCCTGCTCGCGGCCTTTTTGCCATAGTCTGCCGGCAGAGGATTCATAGGCCGATTTGAACTGTTCGTAGAGGCCACGGCTGTCGAGGTCGCGCTCAAACTGGGCAATGTGCCCCTGCTTGCCGTAGTAACCGCACATCTCGTCAAAGACCTTGACAAAAACTGCGAGGAGCGCATCGATCTGGGTCTTGCTGATGACGTCCGCTTTCTGGTCGATGTTGAACAGGATGCTCTTCGACGGGATGGCGACGGCTCGTTTGAGATCACCGCGCAGGATTTCGTTGTCGCCACACTTGGGCAGGAACAAGTCAAGTGCGGAGGCCCCGTCGATCTGCCGGTTTTCGAGCAAGAGCGCCAGCATCTTCAACAGGTGGGATTTACCTGAACCGAAGAAGCCGGAAACCCAAACACCATTGGCACCTTCATAGTTGTTGTAGGCGTCCAGAAAGGATTCAAGCCGCTTCTCGACTTCGTTGGTCAGCACGTATTCTTCAATCTCGAGGCGAAGGCAGGCTTCATCGTCAGCTTTGATGACCCCTTCAATCGGGCGGTCTACTGGCTTGTTAAAAATGGTCTTAAGTGTCATCACGCTTCCCTCGTTTATGCTTCGCAGTGAAAGATGTTGAATGCCCGATAGTACTTATCGTCACGCAGCCTGCCGAAGAGATCGAGCGACGTTCCAGATTCCGGGGAGTAGGTGTAGGCTCCCGGGAAAAACATGACGGTCGGCTTTTCTTTTGCCGTGCTCTGCAAATTGTTCAACACGTTATGCGAGCGGATGTAGGGGAATACCTCGCCAACACCGGACAGAAACAGAACCTGGAAATCCGTGCTTGCCAGCTTGGCGGCAATGGCCGGAACAAGATGCGTTTCGGGGTCCAGCATGCCTTGCAATAACTCTTTGAACTCCTCTTTGGGGACAGAATCCTCAACTTCGATAATCCGGTTCCAGGTGTCTTCCTCTTTGAGGATTTCTATCGAAAGGTCATACAGATTGATCTCCAGAATTCGGACACCGGCCTGCTCAAGGCTATTGACCAGCAGACGCAGGAGCCGCTCCATTTCGACGGACTCTTCCGGCTTGTAGGGGCAGATAAAGAACGGGACCTCGTTGCCGAGCCCTTGCTTATTGAGAAAACGCTGGCCTGAGATCACGGCAAAGAGATGCTGAAATCTGTTCTGCATCGGCATTCTGGCACTATCTGCTTTCACTACGCCATCCCCTTCAGTTCTGATTCAAATACAGGGAAGTGCAAAATATCACTGCGGCTGCCTTGATGGATCAGAGCCAATAGTCTCGGACTGAGCATGGCAGCGTGGATCATGTTGTTGGCCGATATGAGGTCTGCTTCGCGAAGAATCTTGAACAGGACCTGCCGCAATTTGCCTCGTGTCGCCGGGGTGATCTCATCCAGTTCCATATGCCACTCGGATTTCCGGTTGAAGAAGGAATCATAATCCTCGTGGGTCAGATCGCATTTCAATGTGATGTAGCGCTCTCGAAGCACTTCGACGGCAAAATCAGCAATGAATCTGTACCGGCGGCAGACGGCGAGCCATAGGAGATAAGCCTGCTCCTGGTGGCTGCCCGCAACCAGGAATTCACGTTCGACTGGGCTCAACGTCCTAAGTCGAGAGATGATCTCGCTGCAGACTCGCTTGCGCGTATTCAGTGTTCTGGTCTGCAGTAGATTTTCTGCGATGACCTTGTCTCGAACAGAGTTCCAGTCGCCAAGATCAAGATACAGCGCAACCAGCTCCACCGATTCACGGTGAAATAGACTGCCCGTTGTAAATGACATGCTGTATCTGTCGTTACTCATTCTTGGTCTGGGATTTCGTTTTGTTTTGTTCCGCCGCCCCGCCAGTATTCACCCCTCCATTCGCCTCGTCTCTCCTCGGCGTCCAAAGGTCGCGCAGGCAATGAGCGGACAGAACACGCGTGTCGCCTGGGAGGCAAAGGGATGTCACGGCAATTTCCGGCGTGGTTCGTAGGGCTGCGCCTGGCCTCTGGCAAACTGTTCGCGACATCGGCAGGGCGCCTCCTCCCACGCTCCGCCCATATACAGTCAGGCGCCATGGCTGTATATGGTCACGCGCCTTGCCAAAGCTAAGCTGGAATGCCTAAAAATCAAACCGGCGACTACTGAGTCATGCGACTTTCTATGCACGAGATTGGTATCGCCAGGCGCGAGTCCGGCAATTTGTTGTTGGTGCCCGTCGGAAGTCAACCACGGCGATTTGTTCCCGGACACGAAAAACCCACGGGCGCGCCGGAAGACATCGTCGCGGCGTTCTTCGCCGACAAGCTCGAACTGGGCGCCAACACCTGCGACCACTAGGCGACGAACGTAACCAAGACCGATCGCCAGGCTCATATTGCGGATGGATCGGCTGTCTTTTATCGCGGACGGATCGGACGGATCGGACGGATCGGACGGATCGTCGACTTGATCGGTCGGATCGGTCTGATCGGTCTGATCGGTCTGATCGGCTGTCTTTTATCGCGGACGGATCGGACGGATCGGACGGATCGGACGGATCGTCGACTTGATCGGTCGGATCGGTCTGATCGGTCTGATCAGTGTTATTCTTCAGCGTCGGCATTCCCTGTTACGGGAAGTGCCGGCGCTGTCTTTTTTTGTCTTGCTTCTGGCGCTGCGTGTTTGCGCCGGCGGAGCTGGCGGGTATTGTAAGCACCGAAGCGTATTTATTCAGTCGAGAAGATTCAGATTCCGCCGGAAAACAGGAAAGGCCTAGCCATGCATAAGTTGACATTGAATGGTCAATGGGAATGTCGTCGTTGCGGTACTGAGCAGGTAATTTCGGCGACAGTGCCGGGCGTTGTTCATATGGATCTATTACGCGCCGGTCTACTGGAAGATATGAACTGGCGGGATAACGAGCAGAAGCAGCAGTGGATCGCCGAAACCGACTGGCTCTACAGCCGGCAATTCAATATCGAAGAAGACTTTTTCGGCTGTCAGTCCATCCTGTTGCGCTGCGAGGGCCTGGACACGCTAGCGGACATCCTGGTCAATGGGCAGAAAGTCCTGCACGCTGACAACATGTTCCGCACCTGGGAAGTCGATGTCAAGGACTACCTGCACGTCGGCGTCAACCGCCTCGAAGTGCACTTTTACTCGCCGGTGCCCTATATGACCGAACGGCAGAAGGAACGGTCGCTGCCGTGCTGGAATTCCTACGATCCGCGTTATCGCGGTAAGAGCTGGCTGCGGAAAATGCCCTGCAGTTTTGGCTGGGACTGGGGACTGATGGCCGTGACCTGCGGCATCTGGCGGGACATTAGCCTTGTCGGCGTCCACCGCGCCCGTATCACTGACGTGGCCTTCACCCAGAAACACTGCAACGGCGACGTCGCCATTGATGTCACCGCGCGTATTTCCCGGGTAAAAGGGCAGAATCTGCATCTCGTGGCCCGCATTGGCCGCAACGGCAACGACCGCATCATCGCCAACGACGTCGAATTGCCCTACACTGACGCCACCCTGCCGCTGGTGCTGGAAGAACCTGAACTCTGGTGGCCCAACGGCCTCGGCAAACAGCACCTCTACACGCTCACCGTTGAGCTGGTCGACGGTGACAGCAACGAAATCATTGACGTGTGGCAAAAGCGCATCGGTCTGCGCAAACTTGAGCTGGACCGGCATCACGATCAGTGGGGCGAGAGCTTCCAGTTTAAGATCAACGGGGTGCCATTCTTCGCCAAGGGCGCCAACTGGGTGCCGGCGGACATTCTCATCCCGCGCTTGACTCGCGACGACTACCGCCGGCTCATCGGGGCGGCCGCCGACGCCAATATGAACATGATCCGCGCCTGGGGCGGCGGCATCTACGAACAGGACGAATTCTACGAGTGCTGCGACGAACTGGGCGTTCTCGTCTGGCAGGACTTCATCTTCGCTTGCAGCACCTACCCGACCTTCGATGACGACTTCATGGACAGCGTCGAAGCCGAACTTGAAGACAACATCCGCCGGCTGCGTCACCATCCCTGCATCGCCTTGTTCTGCGGTAACAATGAATTGGAGCAGGGCCTGGTTGCCGACAGCTGGAACGAGCGCAGTATGAGCTGGTCGGACTACGGTCGGCTCTTCGACCACCTCATGCCCAAACTGATCGCGCGCCTGGCGCCGCAGATTCCCTACTGGCCCTGCAGTCCGCATACGCCCATCGGCGACCGCCGCGTTTTCAACGACCCGACCTGCGGCGACGCCCACTGCTGGGACGTGTGGTTCGGCGGTCGGCCTTTCGAATTTCAACGCGAGTGGAAGCACCGCTTCATGAGCGAATTCGGTTTCCAGTCCTTCCCCGAACTGCGGACAATCGAGAGCTTCACCGAGCCTCGCGACCGCAATCTCACCAGTTACATCATGGACTATCACCAGCGCAGCGCTGGCGGCAACCGCAAAATTTTTGCCTATCTGCTGGACTGGTTCCGCATGCCTAGCGGGCTGGATGAAACCCTGTGGCTCACCCAGGTCACCCAGGCTGTCGCGATCCAGTACGCCTGCGAACATGCGCGACGCGCCCAGCCGCGCATGATGGGCACCCTCTACTGGCAGATCAACGACCTGTGGCCTTGCGCCAGCTGGTCGTCCATTGACGTGTTCGGCCGCTGGAAAGCCCTCCATTATCTGGCCAAGCGCTTCTTCGCGCCGCTGATGGTGTCCATCGTTGAGGATCGCATCCTGCAGACTATGGCTGTGCACGTCTCCAACCACCTGCTGGTCAAGAAACAACTGCTATGCCAATGGTGGGCCACGCGGGTGGACGGGACTATGCTTGGCGGCGGCGAAATGAAAGTCGAAGCCGAGCCACAGAGTGATATGCAGGTCGATATTTTCGACTGCGCCGACCAAATCAAGAAGCACGGCGAACGCGATATCATCTTCTGGGCTTATCTCTTTGACGGCGACGACATCGTTTCGGCAAACTTCCAGACTTTTGTCAAACCGAAGCACCTGGAATTGCTCGACCCGCAGATTCACGTCGATGTCGCCGCCGGCGACCAGGACGGCGAGTTCACGATCTTCCTCAACGCGAACTACCCGGCGCTGTTCGTGCGCTTGCAGATTGCCGGCGTGGACGCGCAGTTCTCGGACAACTTTTTCGCGCTTGATGGCAGCCGCGAGCGCCGGGTGACGGTGCGGCCGAAAGAGCCGCTGAGGTTGGAGGAATTGCACAAGAAACTGCTAGTCCGCAGTTTGGTCGACAGTTACGCCGCCAACGAGTAACGACGTGGCGGTGCTGCTGGCGGTGGATCTGGGCTTGCGCACGGGCCTGGCGTGGTATCGCGATGACGGGCGGCTCATTCGTTGCCGCTCTGCACATTTTGCCAATCGCGGCATGCTGCGACGGGCTTTGCCAGCGCTATGGCAGGAAGTGCCGGACCTCCGCCAGGTCGTCCTCGAAGGCGGTGGCGACTTGGCGGACACTTGGCGCCACAGCGCCGAACGCCGCGGCATTGCGGTCATGGTCGTGAGTGCCGAACAATGGCGCGATGATTTGCTTTTCAAACGTGAGCGTCGCAGCGGCCAGCAGGCCAAGGAACACGCCGAGATGCTGGCCGCAAGAGTCATGGACTGGTCCGGCATGAGCCGCGTCGGCCCGCTGCGTCATGACGCCGCCGAAGCCGTGCTCTGCGGGCTCTGGGCCGCCCGCCAAATCGGCTGGCTTGACGCCTGGCCGGATGCGCTCCGGCAAGGCTGAATGCCGCAACAGGACGACAAATGATACTTCAATTAACACCTTGGACAGAAGCGAGATAGAAATAACTATGGATGATTTCAGTAAATTGGCGCCCTTCATGCGTCGTTCCGGTCAAATCGAAATAGGCCGAGATAGGCTGGCACAGGTACGCAAACAGCTTCTTTGCCTGCTGGTGACGGACGACCTCAGCGCCAATAGCCTGAAAAAAATGATTGAGGACTTCGACTGCCCAATCTATCGGCATTTCAACATGACGGACATTGAGCGGCTATTTGGCTACACCGGCACAAAAATTGTCGGTTTCCGGCGTTCGTCATTAAGCACGAAACTGCAGGGGATGCTCAAGCCCTGGCAAGTGCGCCGGGTCGCCAACGGCGGCGTGCTACTGCCCCAGCCCCGCGTGGCGGTGTTGGGCGCATCCGGTATCGGCCGACACCACGCAAACTGGTGGCGGTTGGAGGGCGCCAACGTCTGCGCCTTTCTCGGCAGCAGTGAAGCGAGCGTCGAACGCACGGCGGCGACATTGCGGGAACACTGCGGCTGCGATGGCCGTGGCTATTGCTCGCTTGCGGAACTACTGGCCACGGAAAAGCCCGATGTTGTGGACGTCTGCCTGCCACCGGCCCTGCATTACGCCGCCGTCAAAGAGTCTCTGCTGGCCGGCTGTCATGTCCTCTGCGAAAAGCCCTTTGTCTTTGACGACACGTTGCCCGCCGAAGAGTTACTGGCGCAAGTAGACGAACTGACTGAGCTGGCCCGGGTTCAGCGCTGCATGCTCGGCGTCTGCACGCAGTACGTCATGGCCGTCAAGGAGTGCCTCAAGCTATGGAAAAACGGCCATGACGTGGCTGATATCGAGCATTTCCACGGCCGTTTAGTTTCACCGACACGCAATCGCCCGCCGGTGCCGGAATGGACCTGGGTGGACCTGGCCCCGCACATGCTCGGCATGTGTCAGGTAATCGCTGGCGGCGCCGAACCCGACTGGGGGACTCTCAAGACCCGTTTCGAAGACCACTTGGCCGAAGCGGAGTTCACCGTTTTCCGCGCCAAGACCAAGCCTCTGCGCTGCCATATCCACACCTTCCATACCGACACCGAGCCAAAAAACGTTAGGCAAGTGCAGCTCAATGACCAACTCTACGACATCGGCGGCTGCCGCGATGAACAGGGCGTCTTCCAGATGGAAATCGCCTGCCGTGATGGTGATACCGAAAAGCGCGAGGATATGCTCCGACTCCTGATCCGCAGCTTCCTGCGTGGACGCACCGAAATGGACCCCGCCATGGCCAGGCAGAATCTCGCCTGGATGCTGCGCATCATCCGCCACGGCCTGACACACCAGCCGCAGGCATAGTGCCCAACGATGCCGCTGTTTTTTTACACGAAACCTAACCTGATATCTGCGACATCTGCGAAAGTTGGGGATTATCTCGCAATCGGTCAGCCATTGTTAACAGTCGGTCCAAGGGGACGCCTGGGACCGACCGTTATCAATCACTGACCGGTAACATTATCACAGAGCTAACTGTTGCTTTTCTGATTACAATCGTTATTTTATGGATAACAATAATCATGGAGGCAGACGATGTTGCAGGAACTACTTGGCTCGCAAGCCAGAGCTGAAATCTTAAAAAAACTTTTCACGCCTGAGCTGAAAACGGCGTTTCTGCGTGAATTGAGTCGAATGACTGGTTTGAGCGCCCCTGTCTTGCAGCGAGAGTTGCGCCAGTTGGTCGGTTTTGGCATCATTATTTCGGAGAAAGATGGCAATCGCATCAATTTCTCCGCGAACCGAAAAAGCACTCTCTATCCGGTACTGTGCGAACTGGTCAAAAAAACTGATGGCGAGGAAGCGTTGCTCCGGGCTGCGTTTCAGGATTGTGATGCGCGTTTTGTCTTCCTGTTCGGTTCATATGCCCAAGGGACGGCAAGGCAGGAAAGCGACATCGATTTGTTCGTCATCGGTGATTGCGGTTTGCGTGAGGTAAGCAGACGGATTCATACCGTCGCCGACAACGTGCCGCAGGAAATTAATCCCTATGTGATTACCGCTCATGATTTCCTGGCACGGAAACAAAAACAAGACCATTTTATCAGCGAGATTTTGACGACGCCGAAAGTTTTTCTTAAGGGTACGGCCGATGAGTTTGACGCAATGGTTCAATAGCGGCTGGCTTCGTCCACACCAGACGGATCGGCAGGAGCTTGCTAATCTCTTGGCAATAGTCAACCGTGATATTGCCGATGCGGGTGCCAGCGATATCTCGGCTGACTGGAAATTCGGCATAGCCTACAATGCGGCCTTGAAGCTTTGTACGATGTTGCTCTATGCGGCAGGATTTCGACCGGAAAAAACGCTCGCGCACTATCGAACGCTTATGTCAATTAAATATACGCTGGGCATTCACCGGCAAGATGATGCGGTGTATTTGGATGCCTGTCGCGCCAAAAGAAATACCGTCGAATATGACAGTATTGGTGGAGTTTCTTCCACTGAAGCGGATGAACTGCTGAATTATGCTAAGGAGTTGCGAGTAGAAGTCTTGGGCCGTTTGCGGAAAGATTATCCAGACTTGAAGTAAGTTGTTGCCTGTTTTCTAACGATCGTTATCGATGTGGTAACACAAATGAGTTGCCTGGCCGGCCTGGGTTTACTCACAGCCTCATATCGACGGCGAGGTGGATGTTGAAGGCGTCGTGGCTGTCGCGGTCGGGTTTGACGGCGACGAAGAGGAAACGCGGCTGGCCGTTTTCGCAGAAGAGTTGCGGTCTTTCGAGGCGAGTCATTTCCTGGGTGCATCCATCCTGCCAGCGGACGTTGCGGGTCATGACCAGCGGTTTATCGGCCAGCGACCAGTTGATGCCGTCACCGGACTCGAAGAGCACGAGGCTACGGCTGGCTTTCGGGTAGTAGGCCCCACCGTTGTCCTTGAGGATACAGAAGAGCTTGCCCTTGGCGGCAAAGACGTACGGGTCTTCACCGGGGAAATTGATCTCGCCGGCGCGGAAAATTGGTTCGGGGACTTTGTGGAATGGTCCGGTGGGCGCATCGGCAAAGGCCACGCCATGCAGGACGGGTCCGAGCATCGGGTGTGGCTTCTGATTGCCCACGCCCTTGTAGATCATGATGTAGCGGCCATCGGGCATGCGGGTGACGCTGGGGTTGGTGGTCAACACGCAGTCCCAGCTGTCGGGACTGGCGTCAAGCAGGGGCTGGTCAAAGCGCTGCCAGGGCCCTCGGGGATCGCTGGCGACAGCGACGCCGACGCGCTGGTGGTTACGGTGATCCCAGTACTGGCCGTTGCCGTAATTGCCGTTGTAGTACAGGTAGAACAGGCCATTTTCGTAGAGCACGTTGGGATTGTGAATGACATCGCGATCCCAGCCGTCCGGCACGCCGCTGCCGGTGAAGATTTCGCCCTGGTAGTGGAAGACGCCGTCAGGCGTGTCGGCAATGGCGTAGCCGATGCGCGAGTGCGTCACCCAGGCCTCAAAGCCCTGTTCACGGGGCCAGATGGACAAGAAGAGATGGCAGCGGCCTTCGTCGCTGCGGACCATGCTGCCGCACCAGACGATGGAGTCGTCCAAGCGCATGCAGTCAAGTGGGTTAAGTGCGGCGATCGCAAAGAACGAGTCGGATTCCTGAAGCCATTCGGTCATGGTGCTTACCTCGTGTCAGCTTGCAGTGTCAAAACTGTGCAAAAGATTATACTCCAGTTCATTAGAGCGGTACAGTCTCCCAGGTCGGCGGTACGGGCTCGGTGTAGGGCAGGGCGTCGCCGGGGACCATCGGCAGCACATAGCGGAAACCGACATCGGAGGGCGCTGCCGGGGTGTCGCTGGCGTAATCCAGGGGCAGGTAGCGTTGGGTAGTGGCGCTGCTGGCGCCCTTGATCTGGAAGAAGCCACTGCTGTCCGGAAAGGGACTTTCGGTCCATTCGCGGACATTGCCGGCGAGGTCGTAGACGCCGAAGATCGATTTATCCATAGGCATGGACATGGGCGGCGCCCAGTTGCCGTGGGTTTGCCGCGCAACGGTGTTTTCATAGGTGTAGGCGAAATCCGCGCGGAAGGCGTTGCCCCAGGGATAAAGGCGGCCATCGCTGCCGCGGCCGGCCTTTTCCCATTCTTCGGCTGTAGGCAGGCGGCAGGGCCGGTTGAGTTTGCTGCCCAGCCACGAGCAATATGCAGTCGCTGCCGCCACCGAGATACCGACAACCGGCCGGTCTGGAGACAGCTGCGGGATAAGCTGGCCGGTGACATCCCAGGCATTGATGGGAAAAGAGTTGCCGCTGGTGACCTGCACGCGGCTCATGAAAGCCTGCTGTTCTACTGGCGTGGGCAGACTTTGCCAAAACAGCAGATACTCGCCAAAGGTGACTTCGCTGGTGCTGATGAAATAACCGGCGAGGTCCGCGCGGCGCGGTGGGTTGATGGCAATGGCCGCACCGCCGACCTGCGCCCGGCCGGCGGGCACGTAGGCCGTACGCGCCGGTATGGCCAGGGGAACCACGATCTCCAAATCGTAATTTTCGCCGTGCTCAAGGGCTAGCGGGTAGAGGACATCGGGATAACCGTCGGTAACAACGGTCAGGAGGTAATGGCCTTTGGGAAAAACCATGGCTTTTATGGGCGGAAAACTGTTTTCGAGGTCGATACGCGAGCCGATATCCAGCAGCGCCTTGTCTACTGAGCTGACAATGGGCTGGATGCTGATGCTGGAGCCGGGCGTGTTGGTGCGGATATTGAGCAGGCAGTCGCCCCGTTGCGAGATATGCAGGCTGCGAATGACGGCGAGCATGTCGGCGCTGCAGCGTTCCAGGTTGGCGCCGAAGATTGACGGCAGTTGTTTGAGCAGGCGATCGACTTCGGCGTACTGGCCGTTGCGGAGAGCAAAAAGCATGCGGCGTTTGATGCTGGTTTCCTGCAGTTGCCGCGTCTCAGCCCGCCAGCTCGACAGCGAGGAGATGGAGCTTAGTAGCAGATTGGCGGCGTCGTAGAGATTGTCGATGTCGTTGCGGCGTTCCTTGATGAGATTTTCCCGCTGGGTGTAGTCGCTCGCCGTTGGCACACCAAGAGTGGCGGACGCATATGGAATGGGCGTGGCGCCGGTGACGGCATTGACCCCCGTCGGCGCCAGCGTGGGGGGCGCTAGCGGGGCTGGTGCCGCGACCCATTCGGAGGTCATTTTCTCCAGCAGTCGCTCCTTGACTTCAGCGAGTTTGAGATTGTGCTGGACCTGCTTGATGATTTTGGTATAGGAGACTTGTTCGAGGACGTACAGGGTGGCGCAGAAGGTGGCGATCGCCAGCAGGGCGCTGAAGAACGCCGCCGTTTTGATGGGATTGCGCTGCAGCATTTTGCCGATGCGGACATGGATTGGCGCCGCATAGGCCTTGACTTCCCGGCCCTCCTGGTGGGCGAAGATGTCGCGGATCATTTCACTGACCGTCTGGTAGCGGTTGGCGCGATTCAGCGCCATGGCCTTGAGGCAGATGGCCTCTTCCTCCCGCGAGATGTGCGCGCGCATGGCCGTCTGGCGGGGATTGAGATAATTGCCGGTGCAGACGGCGTTGAGCACGGCCATCTCGTCGGCATACTCAGCAAAGGGATTGGTGAAGGTCAGCAATTCGTAGAGGATGACCCCCAGCGAATAAATGTCGCTGCGTACGTCGAGTTCGGATATCTGGCCCTCTACCTGCTCGGGCGACATGAAGCGCGGGGTGCCGCAGAGATGGCCGTCGGTGGTTAGATTGCGGGCGAAGATCTCCATCTGTGCCGCCGCCACCCGAGCCTGCGGGTCCCTGGGCTGTGATCGCGTTTTTTTCTTTTTTACCTGAGTTGCGATGGCGCTGGTCATACCGAGTTTGCGCACCAGTCCCCAGTCAATCAGCGTCACTTCACCGAAATTACCGATGCGGATATTCTCAGGCTTGAGGTCTCGGTGCAGCACGCCCTTGCTGTGTGCGTAGGCGACGCCCTGGCAAATCTTGATGAAGATGCTGATGCGGCGTGAGTGGGTATACTCGCGCAAATAGGCCGGATTGCGCAGCGCCAGTTGGGTGATGATCTGCCGCAGCGAGTCCCCGCGCAGGCGTTTCATAGTGAAATAGATGCCCTTGCTGGGGCTGATGCCGAGGGTGTGCACCGGGACGATATTGGGGTGTTCGAGCTGCGCGGTGGCTTGTGCCTCGCGGGCAACGCGCTCAATGAAGTCCATGTCATAACGGTGCTTGGCCAGCAGGGATTTCACGGCGACGACGCGGCAGAGCGTGTCGTCCACCGCGACGTTGACGGTGCTGGTGCTGCCGGAGTCGAGGTATTCCACCGCGCTCAGCGCGGGTTCCTGGATATCAAGGTGGAGGCCAAGTTCGCGGATGGCTTCGGCGTAAAACGCCTGCAGGTCTGCCGGCGGCGGTGGCAATGGCGCGTCGTTGTGGCTGTCGTTGTCACTTGCGCCTGCGGCCTTCGGGCCGGCTTCAGTGAGAAATGAATCTTGTATTGGCAGGTTTTTGGTAGACATGGCTGGGTAATGAAACGGCTTATGCGCGCTGCGTATCGGTGACAGGCGGGTACTATAGGCGATGGAGACAGGGCTTGCCAAAGCCATGGGCATTTTGCCATCATCAAGACGGCGTCTGATAATAGTATTGGCGCCGTCGCTGGGCCCTGCCAGATAATCGGTCAGTGATTGATAACGGATGCACGGCATGCCTCTCGCTGGCGCGTGGGACGCGGCGTGCCTCGCCAATGTGGCGCCCTCCGGGCGCAATTCAAACTGCTGTCATACCCCGGGTTGCGGCGCCCTCCGGGCGCCGCAACCCGGGGGTATGCATGGTGCGGCCCTCCGGGCCGAACTTGGCCGATCAGACGACGTGCTTTGTCCGGTTCGGGCCGAAAACCACCATCATTCAATATCCATGTTTTTGCGCCGTAGGCGCTTAACCATGCTTAACCCCAGGCTTTAGCCTGGGGACGCAGCCTACCAACAGACAGTGCCTCGTAGAGGCACCACAGTTTTGGTTATCAATGACTGACCGATTACCCTGCCAGCGTGAATGGTCGCAGTGGAACTGAGCCATCTGGGGCAACGGTGATATATTGGCGCGTTGCGGTCACCCGCATTACCGAAGCAAAGCCGTTACCATAACGTTTTCCCATGCGAAAGGATTGACATCATGCTGCGCAAACGACTACTGCTGGCCCTGGTTGTAGCCATGACCGTCTTGGCCGCATTCGCCCAGGACGCTGCCGGCAGGCGCCACGATTCCAATCTGGTCGTGCTGCTTTCCGACCTGCATACCGGCGGCAAAAGCACGTACCAGGGCCCGAAACTCATGGCGATTTTGGATGAGGTACTGGCGATGGCGCCCCTGCCGGCCAATGTCTTGATCATGGGCGATGTGGCTTATCTCAATGGCCTGGACGACGACTACGTGGCGCTCAAGCCCATACTGCAGCGCCTGAGCGACGCGGGCATTGCGTGGTCGGCGGCGATGGGCAACCACGATCGTCGGGAGACTTTTTGGCAGCACTTTCCTGAGCAACTACCGGCGCAGCCACCGGTTCCTGGCCGCCATGTGAGCATAGTCGACACGCCGCATGCGCAACTTGTCCTTCTCGACACCCTGCTGGCGGGCAAGGTCAATGGCGAGCTCAATGACGAGCAGCGGGCATGGCTTAGCGCGTATCTGCCGACGCAGAAAAAGCCGGTCTTTGTCTGCGCGCATCATCCCCTTGGCGAAAGCAAGCTCGCGGAGCTGTTGGCGGCATCGCCCATGGTCGCGGCGTACATCTTTGGCCATCATCATCACTGGCAGGCCAAGAAGACCAATGGCGTCAACACGCTGTGCCTGCCATCGACGGGCCACTGGGGCGACATCGGCTACGTCGTCGTCAGGATCAAGCCGGACGGCGCCGACTTCACGTTGCAGCTCCGCGACCATTTCAAGCCCAAGCCCCAGCCCGAGCCCAAAGCGGAATGGACCCAGCGCATCGAAAAGCTACGCGATGCCAGCTGGTCCGTCGCTTTCCCGGTCGCCCCCTCCGCGGCGGCCGCAGCAGACTAACGCACATGCCACCTGGTGCGCCGCCGAACGGCCGCTGGTGGCGGCGATGGTTGGCGGCGTTCGGTAAGGGCGTTTTGCTGCGGGCTTTGCGTTCAGCCGCAGTGGAAGTAGGTGCAGACCAGGCGGAGCATGGCCTCGTTATCGCCGTGCAGGTCATGGCGCAGGGTGCGGTCATTGAATGCCTGGAGGCGGCTGATGATGCCATCAATCATGGCGGGGCTGAAGACGTGCTGTTCTTCGTAGAAAGCGCGTTGACTGGCGAGGCAGTCGGCGGAGGCGGCGCAGCTGTCAGGTAATTTTGCCAGACCATTCATGAGCTGCTCGTGTTCCTGGCGGTGAATATTGACATTGACGTAGGTCTTGCTCGCCAGATCAAGCGCGTTGGGCATGGTGAAGCCATGGCGACAGGCGACGGCGAGGCCGGCGAGCAGGAGGTAAACATCAGCGGAGCCGTCTGGCGAGCGCATTTCCACGGTCTGCTTCTGGCTGGTGTCGTAGGCGGTTGCGGCTTCGGCGGGATTAGCGATAGTGCTGAGGTTTTTGGAGCTGTTCCAGCCCAGCGGCACACGCACCAGCACGGAACGGTTGCGGTCGCCCCAACAGACGTTAGTCGGTGCTTCCTGGTGGGGCACCAAACGGAAGTAAGACGTCGGATTGGTATTACCAAAGGCCGTCAGCGACGGCGCAAGAGTCATCATCCCGGCGATGGCGCGGCGGGCAATGTCGGAGATCACGCCGTTCTGCAGCATTTGGTTCTTGCCGTCCTTCATGATGCGCATGTGCACATGCATACCCGAGCCGGCTTTGCCAATGGTAATTTTCGGAGCAAAAGTCACGTCGAGATCGTAGCTGTGAGCCAAATTGCGGATAATCCACTTGGCGACCAGCAGCTGTTCGGCGGCCTCAAAGGCCGGCACCGGCAGAAATTCAATTTCGTTCTGCTCGTAGATTTTGCCCTGCAGCGTGAAGTTGCCGACTTCCGAATGGCCATATTTGATCTGACCACCCGCTTGGGCGATGAAAAGCATGCATTCTTGGCGGAAGGCATTGAATTTGGCGTAGGGCGCCGACTCGTGGTAACCGCGCTGATCAGATGCTGGATAGAAGCCGGGATCATCGGCGATGACGTAGTACTCAAGTTCGCCCATGGCTTCGAAGTCCATGCCAGTCGTGTCATGGAAGGCTTTGCATGCCTTATGTAGGGTGTGTTCTGGAGAGCTCTCCAGGGGCTCGCCGTCCTTGTTGAAGAAGGAGCAGAGCATGCTGAGCGTCGGCAATTCAGCAAAGGGATCGACAAAGGCCGTGCGGTAACGCGGCACGACATAGAGGTCGCTACTGCTGGCCTCGATGAAAGGAAAGAGGCTGGAGCCGTCAACGCGTTCGCCACAACAGAGAATCTCTTCGAGATAGGCGGCATTGTTGATGACGAAATTGAGGGTCTTGAGACGGCCGTCACCCGCCGGATACATGAAATTGACGTGGCGAATGCCTTCCTGCTGGATATACGTGATAATGTCCTGGCGGGTGAAGGCGCTCGGGGCTTTTTGGAGTTTATTGACGATGGGGTTGCAGGACATGGACAGAAACTGATCCATTGTGGGGGGCTTCCCTTGGCTTCGCGCTGTCTGGCAGATGCCTGAACTGGCCGTGTAGGTGGCAGCGGTGGCGATACTCCGGCGGGCAGGGCAGTGAAAACAGGAGGCAAAAACTGGTGTCGGCGCCGATAGCAAAAATCACCGGGCCACCGCCGAAACAGCGGTGGTTCGTAAATCCTTCTTAAATGATGTTTGGGGGGAGTTGTGGCTTCAGGCCATGCCGGGAGCACAATGCAGCGGGCGGGCAAAAGGCTGTAGTGAACAGCGACCAGCAGACCGCCCGCGCCCGCTGTTTATGCAATCCGACAATGCGGTACTATATCGCATTCCATGCTTTATGACCACAGTGAAAAAGGCTGCATGCCGAAATAATGCATGAACTGACAGCGACACGTAACTCATGCTGGGAAAAAAGCCCTGCGAGTATTGTCCACGTGCCGGCATGAGCTATGGTAGTGCCGGAATCCTCGCCTGGGGGGGGGGCGCAAATACAAGCGAGAAACAGCTGCGGAGGACTTGGTGTGACAACGTGGATATTCACCGGACTGATCGTTCTGGCGCTTCTGGTTATCATCTGGCAGTGGTACAAACGACAGGAACTACGACTGCTCACGGCAGAACGGCAGCGGCAGCTTGATGCTGTCCAAGCGCAGCACCAGCAGGAATTGGCGGCGCAGGAGCTGCTCTGGCAGGAACGCCGCGATGGCTGGCAACGCGATCTGCAGCACACCAGGGACAGCGCCATGGCCGAACAACAGGCATTGCGCCAACAGCACGATGAGCAGCTACGCCAACAGGAAACGCTCTGGCAGGAACGCCAGCAGAGCTGGGAAGCACACAAAAAACAGCTCGTTGATCAACACGCCAAAGAGTGCCTCGCCAGACAGCGCGAAGCAGATGCGCAGGCCCAGGCCCAGCGCGAGGCCGCCGAGGCTTTGCAGAAGCATTTCGCGGCAAGCAAAGCCGAACAGGAACAACACTTTGCCGCCAAAATCGCCGCTCTCAAAGACGAATTCAAGGCACTCTCCGAGCAGATCCTGCATGAACGGGCAACTGCCATGGTCAACCTCAGTCGCGAGCAGATTGGCGCAATTCTGACGCCCCTAAATGAGAATATTGGCCGTTTTCGCACTGCCGTGGACCTGGCGCGGGACAAAGGCATCGAGATGAACGCATCGCTCAAGAGCAGCCTCGATGACATGTTCAGAGTAACGCAGAATGTCGGCCAGGACGCGAGCAAACTGGCGGCGGCCCTGCGCGGCAACAGCAAAATCCAGGGCGACTGGGGCGAAATGGTTTTGGAGGACATTCTGTTGCGCTCGGGCTTGCAGGCCCGCGTGCACTTCAATACCCAGGAGACCATTCGCGACAACGCCGGCGCGCCCGTGCGGCATGACGACAGCGATCGGCTGCTGCGGCCAGACGTGATTGTGCGCTATCCAGACAAGAAGGCGGTCGTCATTGACAGCAAAGTCAGTCTCACGGCCTATTTGGACTATATGAATGCCGAGCCTGACAGCGATGAAGCCAGGGCCGCGCTGGAACGCCACTTGCGCAGCGTCCGTCAGCATGTGGACGAACTGGCCAGGAAAAACTACCCACAGTATTTGCCGGCTGACTGCAATGCGGTGGATTACGTGATCATGTTCATGCCCAACGAGGCGTCCTATCACCTGGCGATGTGCAGCGAGCCGTCCTTATGGCAACGGGCCTTTGAAAAGCGCGTGCTGCTGGTCAGCCCCGTCAACTTGATGGCCTTGTTGTACATGATCCGCATTGCCTGGACACGCGCGGAACAGGAGCGCAATCAGCAGGATATCATCGCCGCCGCCCAAATCCTGCTCGACCGCGCAATGAGCTTCTATGACGATTTTGCCGAAGTCGGCAAGTGCATTGAGAATACCCACAAGGCCTACGATGCGGCATGCAAACGCCTGCGGGGTGATGGACGCACGCAAAGCATGCTCAACGCTGGCAAAAAAATCGAAAAGCTCGGCGTCCGATTGAAAAAACAGCGGTCCATACCAGCCGCGCTCCTGGCTGACAGTGACGATGATGACAATAACGATGACGACGCGGAAAAGTTGGAGCAGGGCAGCGACAGCGCCGACGCGGAAAACGTGGCGCCTGGTGCGGAGGACAATGGTTAATTGCCGGCGGCGCGGAGCGACAGCTGAACGGCAGTGCCGGCGGCGCCTGTCGTGCCGGGGCGCCAGTCATGGCCGAAGTTCTGACCTTACGCCAACGTCCAGCCACTGGGGGCAGAGACGGTAGCTCAGAACGTTTGTGGTGTTATGGTAATCCCTAACCCATTGATACCAGCCTTTCCTGCAGTCTTATGTTTTCAGCGCCAAAGGCGCGGACTAAGATAGCCCAGGGCAAGCGCCCACAGGGCGCGTCGCCCTGGGTAAAGGCCCCACCCGAAATGAGAGCCCAGTAGGGGCGACCTAAAAATCGGCGCCGGGGGCGCAAGGTAAACGACGGCGAAGTCGTTACAATGGGTTCCATTGCCTCTTTGGTCCCAGTCAGCTTCGCCGACTGGGACCAAAGAGGCCGAGGAACACGAACATAGTTGGCGCTCTACCCAGGGCGTCGCGCCGCCTTCGGCGTCGCTTGCCCTGGGCTACGATGACAGCGCCCTTCCAGGGCGCTTGCCGCTCTGTGGCATGGAATGCCAGAGGCGCGCCTGGCTCCGCCTGATGGTGTCATCTGACGGGGCCAGCTGAAATCCCGCCCTCACGATCGGGAGATGAGCGCGCATGACCACGGCCGGGAGACGGGCGCGCCGGGGTCCGCCTAATGTGTTTCGGTTGGTGTCAATGAGTGAGGCATTACGTATTATGTGGCCATTGTTGGCATGAAGGTGGACAGTGGGGCGGGGCAGGCTAAATTCTCCTGCCTCCGACGACGATCGCAGCGCAGGCAGCGATGTTTACAACTTTCAGGCATTATAGCATCATCTCCACGTGAATCAGCGTCCCCAGTGGGACGCGTCGTGATTGAAGTGGCCCGGACGGCAGCAGAAAAGGAACGACCCGATGAACAAACAGCGTTTGGTTGGAGCTTTGGACGGCACTGGTCATGGCTGCGTCATCAGCCAGGATATTCCGGAATTGACGAAGGGCATGGTGCTGGTGAAAGTCCACGCGTCACTGATCAGCCCCGGCACGGAACTCTCCGGTGCCAAGACTGCACGACAAGAAGGCAAGACCGATCCCGGCACCCCACACGCCTTTGGCTATCAGAACGCCGGGGAGGTCCTAGCGGTGCATGACAGCGTCAGCAGATTCAAGGCCGGTGATCGCGTGGCCTGCATGGGCGCGGGCTTCGCCCAACACAGCAATTTTGTCGTCGTGCCGCAGAATTTGTGCTGTCTGCTGCCGGACAAGGTCAGCTACGAGCAGGGCGCCTACGCTCATCTGACGGTGACCTCCATGCAGGCACTGCGGCGGGCGACGCCGGCATATGGCGAAAACCTGCTGGTCGTCGGCATGGGCCTGGTCGGCCAGCTGGCCGCCCGGCTGGGACAAATCGCCGGAACCTACGTTATGGGCTGGGACATGAGCCCATTCCGCCTCAGTGTCGCCCAGCAATGGGGCATTAACGGTGTCACCCAAATCGGTCAGGATGACTTTGAGGCCAAGGCCAAAGAATTCACCCATGGCGAGGGCTTCGATATGGCCATCATGGCCTTTGGTGGCGACGGCACTAGCGCCCTGGAGCAGGTTACCAAGGTCATGCAACTGAGCCCCGATGGCCATCGCATGGGCCGTATCGCGCTGGTCGGTGGGCTGAAAACCCAGTGCGCCTGGGGCGCCGGCCTCGGCAATCTTGATCTGCGCTGTAGCGCCCGTTCGGGCCCGGGTTACCACGACGCCGCCTGGGAACGCGGCGACGTCGATTACCCGGCGGTTTTCATGCGTTGGACCACCCAGACGCATCTCAAACTCGCTCTGCGCTATATGGCAGAAGGCAAAATCAACGTCGATGCCCTGACGACACACCGGCTGCCCCTCAAGGACATCGACATCGCCGTCACAGCCCACATTGAACAGCCCAACGCGACGTTGGGCACCGTGCTCCTCTACGAAGATTGATCACTGACCACGAAAGCGTATTCATGCCGCAAACAGCACCCGACCAAAGCCGTCACGATATGGAAATACTGGCACCCGCCGGCAGCCCCGAGGCATTGCAGGCCGCGCTTGCTGCCGGCGCCGACGCCGTGTACTTCGGCCTCAAACGCCTCAATGCCCGCCGCGGCGCGGCTAATTTTGCTCCGGAGGACCTCAAGAGCGTGGTAGAGACGATCCACGCCGCTGGCGCCAAGGCCTACCTCACGCTGAATATTGATCTGGTGCAACGCGAACTCGGCTTGGCTATGCGCACCCTGCAGCTGGCTAGTGCTGCCGGTGTGGATGCCGTGCTGCTGCGCGATCCGGCGCTGTTGGCGGCGCGCGGGGCCTTCCCAGCGCTCCCTTTTCACTTCAGCACACAAGCGGCGGTAAGCAGCTCGGCCGGCGTTCAGGCGGCCAAGGCGCTAGGAGTCAGCCGGGTTGTCCTGGCGCGAGAAATGAGCGCCGGCGAGATTGCGGCGGCGGCTGTGCCCGGTGTCGAATTGGAAGTGTTCGTGCAGGGCGCGCTCTGTTTCTGCTGTTCGGGCCGTTGCTTGCTCTCCAGCTGGGTCGGCGGCCGCAGCGGCAATCGCGGCGCCTGCGCCAGTCCCTGTCGGGTGCCGTGGACAGACCTGGCTGGCAACGGCGGCTCATGGCTATCCATGCATGACCTTTGTCTGGCCGGCGACCTGGCCGAGCTACGGCGCCTGGGCGTGGCGTCACTAAAAATCGAAGGGCGCCTGAAAAGTGCCGCGTGGGTCCGTGATGCCGTCACGCTCTACCGGCGGGCTCTGGCAGCGACCGAACATCCCGAGGCTCTGGCAACTGACCTCGATCAGGCTGCCCAGTTAGGCGCCTACACCGGCCGCCAAATGACCAACGGCTATTTCACCGGCAGGCGTGACAATCTCACCGGCGACTCCGGCCGAGTCGCCTCGCGCACGGATACCCCTGCCGCCACCGTTGCTGCCGCCGACGCGGTGGCGTCACCGAATGTCGCCGACGGCGATGACGAGAGCCCGCGCCTGACCTTATCGCGCGACGATCGCGGCGGCACCCTGTGGGCCATCAGCCACGGCTTTCAAGAACGCTGTTTCCGTATTGCCCCGCAACGCGTAGCAAAGGCCAAACGCGCTACGAGCATCGCCGCTGTGCTGGAGCAACTTGCCACCGCCGTGGCGGCCGATGGCGCAACGCTGGCGACCGTGTGCGTGGACAGCGATTTGCCGGAGATACTTCTTCCGCGCAGTGCCGGCAATGGCGTGGTCGACGACATCGTCAGCTATCTGCGGTTGATTCGCAAAGAAAGTGACGGCATTGTCCGCGGCGTGTCGCTGCCGCCAAACTTGCAGACATTGCTCGCGGCGCGTGGCGCGGCGCACCCGGCGAACACGCGGCATCTGGGCGACGGCATCGACTGTATACGGATCAACGCCGACCAGGCCGATGCCTTTTTGGCGACCAATTCGGACCAGACTGCGCCGCTCCTGCTATGCTGTTCGCCAACAGCCGCCACCACCGTGCCGGAGCTGTTCGCCAAAATCAGTGCTCGAGCCAATCGCCTAGCGGCGGTTGCCATGCCGGCCGTGCTATATGAAGCCGAACTGCCAGCCTGGCGCGCGTTGTTGCCGCTGCTGGCGGCAGCGACCGTGCCGGTGGAGGTCAACAGTTGGGACGGCTGGCAACTCGCGAGAGAAGCCGGTTGCGTCATGGAAGCCGGGCCGGGCATGGCGGTGATGAACAGCGTCGCGGCACAACAGCTCTGCAACCTTGGCTGCCGCATGGTTACGGCGTCCTGCGAGCTTGACTGCGAACAGATGGAAGAGCTCTGCGGCGCCATCGCCGTGCCTATGAGTCTAACCGTCTTTGCCCATCTGCCGCTGATGCTCACCCGCGCCGAACTGCCGGCTGGGTACCGGCCCGAAGATCACGTCATCCTGCAAGACAAGCGCCAGACAGCGCTCTTGCCGCGCCGAGAGGGCGCACTGACTGTCCTCTACGGCGAAACGCCCCTGGATTGGCGCAGCCTGCGCAACCCTAAGATCGCTGCCGCCAGGCTAGTCGCGGACCTGCGTGCCGCGCCAACCTTGCGCTGGCCACAAACTCCCGGCGCCGCCGACGGACCATCCCGTCTCTTCAATTACGACCGTCGTCTGCGCTAGCCGCGGCAGTGCCATGTCGCGCAACCGCTCCGGTGAGCGTTTCCTGATTGCACTTAGCCCCGTGGCTATTATGGTATGCAATTGATTCACGATCACAATTTGACGGGGATGAACTTCCCACAACCCATAGAAAGCCCATGAAAGACGATTTGAGCAGCGACGAACCTCCCGGGGGCAGTAGACAAACAAGACAGGCAACTCGGCGACTATGTAGGGCGCGCAGGCGATACGCCCCCCGGTATGTGTCTGCACGGCAAGGGAGGACAGGCTGATGGCGATCATCCTCTCATTTCTGCCAATCCTTCTGGGCATTGTTGTCCTGTTGTTCTTTTCGGCTTTCTTCTCCTCTTCCGAAACGGCCCTGCTGTCGCTGAAACGCGCGGAGGTCAAGCGCATGGGCAATGGCGGCCGCGCGGAACAGGTCGCCGCAAAACTGCTTAAACGCCCTGAACGACTGCTGGCGACCATCCTGGTTGGCAACATGTTTGTCAATGTTCTGCTGGCTAGTTTATGCGCGGCGTTGCTGGCGCGGCTACTGGCCATCGGCGGCGGCCCGGCGCAGTTCTGCGAAAGCGCCGCGGCTCGCTTCGACATGGGGCTGTCGGCTCAGACCCTTGCTGGGGTAGACGAAATCGCCGGTGCCCTCTTGAACGTGATCATCGTGACGCCGCTGCTGATGATATTCGGTGAGCAGACGCCCAAGGTGATAGCCTACGCCTATGCGCCACAGCTGGCTTGCGCGGCCGCCTATCCCCTACGCTTCCTCGGCGTTGTGTTGGCGCCGGGTATCTGGTGCCTGCACAGCCTGTCGGTTTTTTTGCTGCGGCTGCTGGGGCATAATTCGGGCAACAGCTGGGAAGCCCTGACCAGCGACGAGCTGGTGGCATCCCTCTCCGCTGGCGCGGCCGGTGGCGCCACCAATGAACGCGAACGCGAGCTTCTCCAACGCATCCTGCGCCTCGGCGCCATCGACGTCAAGGAAATCATGGTGCCCCGCACCGAACTGGTTGCGGTCAGTGACACGATGACGCTGCAGGAAGCCTTTGACAAGGCCCGCGCCAATCGCATTTCCCGCATGCCAGTCTATCACGGCGATCTTGACGACATCTGGGGCGTACTTTCCTTTGGGGACTATCCGCGCTGGCGCAACCAGCCGGAAATGGCCATGCCCTTGGGTGATTTCCGCGAACGCATAGGCGTTGCTGACGAACAAGACGCCCAGCTTACCATGTATAGCCCGGTCTACCCCGTGTACATGGTTCCGGAGACCGTCAAGATCGACCGTCTACTGACCACTATGCGCAAGCGCAGCGCGCAATTCGCGGTGGTCGTCGGTGAATACGGCGGGACATCCGGCATCGTCACCCTCAATGATATCCTCGAAGAGGTCATTGGCCGCTATTCGCGCAACGGCTTCAATGAAGACGTGCTACGCGAAAACAACGGCGTGATTCTCGCGGACGGGCGTGCGCACTTGCGGGTACTGCAGGAGCGCTTCGGCGATGCTTTCGCCAATGACGAGGGCAGCGCCGACACTATCGGCGGTCTGGTGATGGAGAAACTCGGTCGTCTGCCGCGGACGGGCGACACCGTGGCTCTGCCAGGCTTCCTGGTGCGAGTGAACCGCATGGCCGGTCGTCGCGTCGGCTCGGTTGCCATCACGGCGATCGCCTTGCCGGACAGCGAAACCGGCGAAGGAGGGCGCGAATGACGGCGTTACTCCTCAGTCTGCTTTTTCTGCTGTTGCTGTACGTTCTATCAGCGCTTTTCAGCTGTATGGAGACGGTCTTCACTTCAGCCAGCTATGCGTGGCTCAAGGAACGGGCCGAGCGCGGCGACCCCTGCGGCGCGCAGGCCTGCCGTCTGATGGACCAGGCCGGGGCCTTTCTGGGCACGGTGCTCTTTGGCAACAACCTGGTCAACATCACTATCACGACCCTGTTTCGCACCATGTTGGCGCTGGCAATCCTCAATGCGGATTTGCTGGCGCTGCTGCCGTCGTCCTTGCGGGTGTGGTCCGGCTGGGAAGACTGGCTGACCACCTTGATTGTGACGCCGACCATGTTGCTCTTTGGTGAAATGCTGCCCAAGGCCATCGGGCGCAACCACGCCGACAAGCTGGCTCTGGTCCTGGTCCGCCCCCTGACCATCGCCAACCGGCTGTTCAAGCCCTTTGTGGTCAGCCTTGACTGGATATCCGGCCGGCTGGCGCGCTTCCTAACGGGCCGTGAACTCGAAGTGCACCGCGGCCGGGTCACCAGGGACGACCTGCGCATCTTGGCCGAAGTCGCCACCGAGCAGGGTCTGGTGCGCAAAGAGGCCGGTGATATGCTGCAGATGGTCCTGGGGCTGGACACCAAGCCCATCGAGACGGTGATGGTGCCACTGGTCGATGTGCGTTCTGTACCGCTCACGGCCACGGTCGCCGAGCTGGAAGCACTGGGCGCCCAGACCGGCTTCAGCCGTTTTCCCGTTTTCGATGGCCGGGTGGACGAGATCGTGGGCATCGTCAGTCTGCGGCAATGCCTCTACGACCAGCCCGTGCGTATGAACGAAAACACCGCCCGCATGGACGCCCAGAAAATCACGCCTTACGTGAACCGCAACGTGCTTTTCGTACCGGAGTCCAAGTCGGTGAGCGAGCTGCTCTACGAACTGCGCTACCAGCACATACCGATGGCGGTCGTGGTCGATGAACACGGCGGCGTGGTCGGGCTGATCACCGTCGAAGACCTCGTGGCCGAAATCGTCGGCGGCATCCATGACGCCCGCAATCAGGAGTCGGTGATGATCCGGGTCGTCAGCCCGCAGCTTTTCGAATGCGATGGCAAGGCCGATATCCGGGACATCGAGGAACATCTGGGCTTCAACATCGCCAATCAAGGCTTCGAGACTGCTGCTGGACTGGTACTCAAACTAGCCGGGCGCATCCCCAAGGCCGGCGACCGCTTCCCCTACGAAAACTGGTTCATCGATGTCTTGGAAGTGCGCCGCCACCGCGTCGTCAAATTGCGTTTTACCAGGAAGAAATAACCTTGGCCGCATGGAAAATGGAGGCCGTGATGACTGACCAGCGTTATGCCCAAGGCCCGCATTGCCGTAGCCTCTTGCCGCTGTTCGCCCTGCTGCTGTTGCTGCTTGGCGCTGCGTCCTGCCAACGCGACCACACGCTGCTGCTGGAAAGTCAGCCCTCGCCGGCGGCAGTTTGGCAGGGCGATGACATCATCGGCACGACGCCTTGCCGCATAACCCCGCCAGCTCAGGGCGAACTGTCGCTCATGCTGACTGCTCCGGGGTGCAAAGACAGCGTTCTGAGCATCCCCGCCGGCATGATTGCGCCCGCTGGCCGTCTGCTGGTCAAGCTGGCCCAGGCGGAAAAACTTGGCGTTAGCCTGCGCTGCCAGTCCACTCCGGCCGGCGCGGAGCTGTTTCTGGATGGCGAATTTCAGGGTCGCACTCCAGTCATCATCAATGGTTTGGAGCCTCGCGCCATCGAACTTATCTTCCGCATGAAGGACCGCGAGGCGGTGACCAGGCAGGTCGATTTGTCTTCGGGAGGGGTTTCGCAGGCCATTCATGTGAAACTACCCAGCCAGACAGTGGCCTTCTACCGCAACAAGATCAAAGACGAGCCCAACAGTCCCCATCACTATGCGGACCTCGGTCATCACCTGATCCTCGAACATGACTTTACCGAGGCCGCCGTCGTATTCAAAGAAGGGCTGGTACTCGTGCTTGACGGCAAGGCCAGCGACGGCGGCCACCGGCTGTGGTCCGAAGTCGACCGCGTCATTACCAAGCAATATGACTATGGCAATGCCGATGCCCTCAAAGCTGGCCGCGAAGCCATGCTGTCACTCCTGCGTGACCTGCGCCGCGAACGCAAGGACATTCGCGACCTGCAGTTCTACACCAATTACATCAACTGTGCCGACGCGTTGAATTTCCGCCAGGAAGCCCAGGAACGATTTGCCGATGCCTGGGAGCTCTACCCGAAACACAAGCAGCTGCAGCCTTTTGTGAAACGCGGTTTTGCACCATGATGATCCGGGGCTCTGACGCTAACGCTGACGCCAAAACACCGCTGGAAGATGAACGCATGCAAGACAAACTGAATCGTCTGGAAGACGCTATGCGCGACTTGGGACAGCTCGCCATCGCTCTCTCCGGGGGTGTCGACAGCACCTTGCTGGCCGCAGTGGCGCGGCGCTGCCTCGGCCGCGACCACGTTCTCGCCCTGCATGTGCAGGGGCCCTTTATTGCCGGCGATGAAAGCACGCGTGCGGCGGCCTGGGCCGCAGCGGCGGACATCACGTTGGTCACGGTGACAGTCGATATGCTCGCCAATGGGTCCATCCGTTGCAATGACCCGGAACGCTGTTACTACTGCAAAAAGCTAATCATGAGTACCTTGCTGGACGCGGCCCGCAAGCGCGGCTTTGCCGTCCTGGCCGATGGCAGCAATGTCGACGATCGCGGCGATTACCGACCCGGCCGGCGCGCGGCCGACGAATTGGGCGTGCGCCATCCCCTCGAAGACGCCGGCATGGACAAGGCGGACATCCGCGCCCTGGCGCGGCAGCTCAGGCTTCCGAACTGGGACTTGCCGGCAGCGGCGTGTCTGGCTTCGCGTATCCCGACGGGCACCCCCATTGCGGCGGCGATGCTACGCCAGGTGGAGCAGGGCGAAGCTATCCTCCATCGCCATGGCCTGCGCGGCATCCGCCTGCGGCACCTCGGCGGCATGGCAAAAATCGAGGCGCCGCCGGAGTCATTCGCGGCCATTTTGACCATGCGCGAAGAACTACTGGCGGCACTGCGCGACCTAGGCTTCAGCGACGTTGTCCTCGATCTAGCCGGTTATCGCATGGGCGCCATGAACGCGCCCAGCCATCGCGATAGCTGAGCAGAATGTCACCCCGACACACTCATCCCCGAACACCATTTTACTCACGCGATGACGCGAAGACGGCTGTGCAACCCGCCGTGCACACGGCGGGCGCATGGGCAAGCGCGGCCTAAGATAGCCTGTGGCAAGCGCCCGCAGGGTGCGTCGCCCTCAGAAAAGGCCCCACTCGAAATGAGCCCTGTAGGGGCGACTTAAAATAAACAGCGATGAAGGCGCAAGGAACAAAACGGTGAAGACGTTACAATGGGTTCCTCGGCCTCTTTGGCCCCAGTCAGCTTCGCCGACTGGAGCCAAAGAGGCCGAAGAACACGCACAAAAATGGCGCGTTACCCATGGCGTCGCTTGCCCTGGGCTATCATAGATCGCGCTTTCAGCGCTTCTGCCGCTTCGCGGCCTGGGATGCCGGGCGCGCCAGTGGACGCCTGCTGGCCTCTGGCGACGGCGCGGGCTGAAAGCCCGCACCACGGCTGGGAGACGGGCGCACCTAGGGCCGCCCGTTGCTCTACCGCTCAGTCATTGATAACCAAAACTGTGGTGCCTCTACGAGGCACTGTCTGTTGGCAGGCTGCGTCCCCAGGCTAAAGCCTGGGGTTAAGCATGGTTAAGCGCCTACGGCGCAATAATATCGCCAGCGAATAACGGCGTTTTTCGGCCCGGATCGATAACCCAGGGACGGCGGCGCTCCCAGGAGTCCAAAAGGTCCTCAAGCAGTCCCCCGCGTCCAATGCGTCATTCCCCACGGTCCCGAGTGTCCCAGTGGTCCAATCCATGGGATCATGCCTTATGAGTCGTGAGTCCTCGCCCCAGTGCGCGCCACCGCCAATTAGTCCCACCGGTCCCAAGCGTCCCTACGGTCCCGGCCAATATCAATGACTCCTATGTTACATGACCGGATAACCTCGGACAAATCACGTCGTCAGGTCGGCCAAGTTCGGCCCGGAGGGCCGCACCATGCATAACCCCGTTATGTAAAAGTCAAGCGACGCCAATTGCTGAAAAATGCATTTTTCACATGCTTCTGTTGGAAATTGCCGCCCGAGATTGGACTGTTTTTCGGCTGAAAAAGTGCTTTTCAGGTAGGAATTAGGTCTAATCCCATGTTTTTGTTTTTGCCTTTTTGAGAGCAAAAAAAAGACAAAAAAAACCTGACGCCTTATTGAAGACGTTGTTGGGGAAACATGGGATTGTTTCTTTTTTTGATAGGGAGCTTTCGCGGCGACCGTATCCGCTGCAATTAGCGCACACTGTTATTCGCGCCTTGTTGGACAGTCTTCGGTTTTCTGATTGTAGGGCCGTGTTTTCCTCAAGGGTGCTTGAGCCTGCGGCCTTTCGGCGATGAGGGTATTCTCCTCGTTTTCCGGCCGGTGACGGGGCATGGCGTGCATGCACTGGTCGCCGGCGCGTTCGCCGTGGTTTTCAGAACGGTGACTGTCGCGCGCATTTTGCCATTCATTCCTTGAAAGCGGCAATCGCAAACTGGGTTCGTGGAACTTTCTTCCAGGGGTTATGCAAACGACTTGCCGCAAAACGTCTCTCGCGACGAACAGCAATCGCGCGGCCACTCGCTATCGTTGTGGCGTTCGCCTCCTTCGTTGGGGATTGTCTAGGCGGTAATCGGATCAGGTTGGTTTCCGGAAGACCCGCCGCTGTCAGCGTCCATTCTCAGGTGGTGTTTCGTTCCGGGTGGCCTTGGTTTGCTTGCAAGTGATTTCCCTATTGGGGAAAATAGCCTGGTAATCGCGATCCTCAAGCAGCAGCGCCCTGATGATGAACAGGATTTTTTTCGCGATGATGCAGACTATCCTCTGAGAGGCAAGGTGCCGTAGCCGCAATCTTCCGAAGAGGCTTATCATTTGAGGATCGCTTCTTGACGCCCTCCAGGCTGCCTGGATCAGAATGTAGTGCAGCTGTTTTTGCTTCCGGTTGCCGCCGCTCACCGTTTCCTCCTTGTCGCCGCTGCCGACCAGGTGAGGGGCGAGGCCGACATAGGAGGCCAGATGATTCTTGTCGGGGAAACGATGCATGTCCCAAAGTTCGGACAAAAGGACAATGGCGCTGCGCATGCCAATGCCAGGGGCGCTCGCCACGTGCTTGATTTCTTTTGTGAGACTCAACTTCGCGATGGTTTCATGTTCGCATTTCACAATCCGCTGGCGCGACTCGGTGAGGGAGTGCCACTGGTCAATCAGGTTGACCGCGACGTAATCGCCGCGCGCGCGCGCTTGCTCCCGGCGGGAACCCAGGACAGTTTTACCGGCCCTGTGGGGTATCGGTTCGCCGTTGAAATACCAGTGGGACTTGAGCTGGTTGATGGTCCTGACTATCGCGCCGGATGTCTGAGTCTCCCGGCGCAGGAGGTTGCGAAGCAGCAGGTGTTCACGGCTTGGCACATAAATGGGCTCCAGCAGGCCGGCTTCCAGGGATTTGGCCAGTTTCCGGCAATCAATGCGGTCGCTCTTGTGCACGCGTTCCTTGCCGTTGGTTGGGACATCGGCCGGATTGACGACGATGTTGTGGATGCCAAACTCATCGACCAGGATGCGATGGGCCTCAAAACCACTGAAACCGGCTTCATAAACGCTGTGAATACTCGCGTCGGGATAATCTTTTCGCAGCTTTCTGCCAACCTCCCTTGCGTTTGCCGGCATGGAATAACAGGCAAGTTCACGTCCGCAGTGCCGGACGCACACCGACCACAAATTCTTGTGGACATCAAATCCGCAGTAGATTTCTTGACCAATGAAGGAAAGGGTGGTACGTTCAACCATGGCTGATTTCTCCTCTGTTGGGGTGTGAAACATGGCACGAACTATTGAGCGTAGGTCGTGCCGACGAATGTAACACATCTTTCGAGAATCAGCCTTTTTTTGTTGTCAACAGCGGCATGACCATGGCGCAAACGGCTGTCTCACCTTTTACCATGGCAACTGGGTGAGGCGCCCGGAGGGCGCCGCAACCCGGGGTGTGACAGCAACTTGGAACTGCGCCCGGAGGGCGCCACATTGGCCTAGCGCGTCGCGTCCCCAACGCGCCAGAAAGGGGAATTACTGGCATCCAATATCAATGACTCCTATGTTACATGACCGGATAACCGGGGAATGGGGAGCAGGCTAAAGCCTGAACTACATACGCCGCCGCCTACCCAAGGAGCATGTAACCTGCAAATTGTCCCCGGTGTTTTCCCCACCGGGGTGGTTACTGACCGATTACCGAAAGCTTGGGGCTTTCCTCCTTTTAGCTGTTTTTTTCGGATAAAGGCTGGCTATATTGCTCAAGCAGCATTTTGACATGGCCGGATCATACATAAAGCGAAGGTTTAGGTACAGGAATGACAGCGACTACCAACGCCCCAGTTTGCTACGTACGGATTCGTGTTCAGGGAATGGAACCGGTCTGCTATACCGTCAGCCGTTTCCCCTGCCGCATCGGCCGGGCAGCCAATAATGACATCGTCATACCAGACAATTCCGTATCGAGTCTCCATGCGGTCTTTGCCCTGGGCCCTCAGAATAGCATCGTCCTAGAAGATCAGTGGAGCACCAACGGCATCTACCTGGGTACTCAGCGGGTCAGTCAACTAGCCATCGACAGGTCGTTGCAGCTGGTCATGGGCCGGGTGAAACTAGACCTCGCTCTTGACATGGCCGACCTGGACACTATGACCGCCCCAGAACCCGACATAGCTGCGCCAGCACCGACCTTCCGCAAAATCAGCATCCAGCCCGGCGCAGCTAGTACCGGCGCTCATAGCGCAGCCACCAGCCCGCCCGACGGCGCCGCCGCCAGTGCCGTCGGCTACCGCGTGCCTTTGCCGGCAGAACCCATCGCTGGCACCCCCGCCGCCACTATCACCAAGCTCACCGGCAGCGGCCGCCAGGGCATCATCTGCCCTCACTGCTGGCATCGTTTTGACGTGGATGAATTTCTCTTCATCGCCAGGCACCAGAGCCTCATTGGCGACCCCGTGCTCGGCGCGGATGCAGCCCAGCGCTTCCTGCCATCCCGTTTCACTAAGGAGGGCAACGCTCTGGACGTCGCCGGCATGAGTTGCCCAGACATGGCCTGCCCACGCTGCCACCTGCGCATTCCTCAGGCCGCCAGTGAGATGCCGCCGCTCTTTCTCTCCATCGTCGGCGCCACCGCCAGCGGCAAGTCTTATTTTCTCACCAGCATGACGTGGGATTTGCGTAATACCCTCTCGCGCAACTTCGCTATTTCTTTTACCGATACTGATGCCGTCAACAATCAAATATTAAACGACTTCGAGGAAACGGTCTTCCTGCATTCCGACGAACAGGAACTGGTGGCTCTGCGCAAAACCGAACTGCAGGGCGAGCTCTACAACCAGGTGCTGATGGACAACATGCTGATCAATCTGCCCAAGCCCTTCATGTTCACCATCACCCCGGCAGAACACCACCCCCAGTACGACCAGGTCCGCCAAAGCATGTCGCGCACGCTGGTGCTCTACGACAACGCCGGTGAGCATTTCGAACCCGGCATGGACTCGGTCGATAACCCGACCACTCAGCACCTGCTCCATTCTGATACCATCTTTTTCCTCTTCGACCCCACCAAGGATGTCCGTTTTCGCCGAAAACTCAGCGGCGGCAACGACCCGCAGTTGTCAGTAAGCTCACGAGTGCAACGGCAAGAAATTATCCTCACCGAGATGATCAACCGCATCAAGAAGTACTCTGGCATGCGCACTGGCCGCAAGACGGCAAAGACACTGATTATCCTCGTGTCAAAATTCGATGTCTGGAAACAGCTTTTAGACGCCGACGTGCCCCGCGAACCTTGGCACTGGGATGCCGCTAGCAACACCTGCGCCCTCGACGTCGCGCTGATCAAAAACGTGTCCTTTGCCCTGCGCCAGCTTCTGGAGCAGGTCTGCCCGGAGGTCGTTTCCACGGCAGAGTCCTTTGCGGGCGAAGTTCTTTACCTGCCCAACAGTGCGCTTGGCCACAGTCCGGAGCTCAACGATACGACGGGCATGATTGGCATCCGTCCACAGGATGTCGATCCCTACTGGGTGGCGGTGCCCATGCTGTATTTCTTCTACGAGCGCGGTTTCATCCAGAACGTCCGACCGGAAAACCGCGTGCGCCACGCCGAGACACCGGCGACCTGCAAGCTGTCGGGCGACATTTACTTTGTCACTCTGCCGGGGCTGAAGAAGCCTCTGCAGGTCCCGCTGTCCTATGCGGGCAGCCAGTTGCGCTGTCCGGGGACGGACATGTGGTTCAGCATCACCCCTGGGGCAGCGGCAGAGTCTGAGCACGGAGGCGCCTGCTGATATGGCTTACGAGTTGGTCTATACGTCAGCCGAACGAGGGTTGCGTCCCGGTACGCGCGGCTTCTGCACGGTCGCCTACACCCGTGGCATGCCGCCGCAGCTCATCCAGCTGCTGGAAGCGATCAGCGCCTACAAGAATGTCTACGCTGTCCATGAAGAAAACATCGCGCAGGAGCCGGTGTCCTGGAGTCACTATCGCAGCAACCTGACCGGTCGCAATACCAGCATTCTCTCGCGGGTGGCGGCAGTCTCCGCCGACCACACCAGCCGTTCCAACAAGCTGGCACACCACGTGCTTGTCCACGAACGGGAGAACTGCGCGGGCGGGCCCGTGTGGGTCAGCACCCGCGACGGCTTTTTCCTCAGCAGTTGGAACGAAGCGCCACATCATTTTGAGAGCCCAAAGGTCATTCCCGCAGGCGATAGCGACGACTGCCACGCTCAAGCCTGGGAAGCCCTGACTGGCGATGCCGGCAATGCCGCCCGACTAGCGATGGCCTTTCGCGCTGATCCCAGCGCCGTGCAACTCATTGTCTTTGAACCCGGCATGGATATGCTTCCCCTGCTGGGCGAGTCGCTGGCGCTACTGCCAAGGCGCGAACGCTGGCAAGTCACCTACAACAGCTATTTCACCAGCCTGCCGGCTGGAGCGACCTGCTGCTGGCGCTGCTGTTTGCACGACTCGGAAATCCTCCGCGACGCCCGCCGCAATCCCCGCGCCCAAATCATCGACCTCACCGCAGCACTGCCAGTGCCGCCGGACGACCCGCTCGTTACCCTCGCCCGCGATGGCGGCGCGCTACCGCCGGATGAGGTCAAGAAGGAACACGGCGAAGCCGCCGCCAAACCCCGTTTCGTGACCTTGCCCAACCGCAATATTAACATGTTGAATATGAAGCCCCGTAAACCCGATAATTTATAGCTGCAGCCGACGACTGCCGCACCCCAGGCACCTTCACGCAGCACCCAGCGCAGGGGCTTCGCTACAGAAAACAACAGGTGACGACCATGACACCGGAACAGCAACTCATTCAGCAGATCTGCCAATTGATCGAGAGCGGCCAGATCGACCGCAATCCCTTGGTCGAGGACTACGCTGAACAATTCGCCGAGTTATGCCGCCTGGCCAACGAACGATTGTTGCGTTGTCAGGATTATATCGACAAGGGTATGCGTTCCGAGGCCGTGCATGAAGCCCACACTGCACCGGACCTGCTCGTTCTGGGCGAGCAGCTGCAGTTTGCAGGGCTGAAAAAATGGCGCAATATCTGCGCCGACATGGAGCTGGTCGTCTTTCAGCCCCTCAACGACGAACTGCTCGCCAAACTCCGCAGCGAGTGCGCCCGCGAGCAAGAACTGACCCCGCTGCTGAAGGAATACCGCCGCCTGGTTTACCAGGGCGACCACCACGGCTGCATCAGCGTCTTGCGTATGATCCGCGAAAAAGATCCAACCAACCCCAGCTGGGCAAATAACTTGCGACCGCTGGAAGAAGAGGCCATGGCAGATACAGTGGCAGCCGCCGAAGAGGCGATTAGGACACGCGACTTGACCAGCCTGAAAGCCCTCTATGACGACTTGACCAGCCCCTACCGCGTGGCGACTGCGCCCGAAGACGTCCTGCGAAACATGCGCAAACTGCTGATGCACGATCGCGCCGAAGCACTCTGCAAGGAAGGCGTTGCCATCCTTCAGCGCCTCCAAAGCGCCTTGGCAAATGACGAGGCCGAAGAGCTTGCAGTCGTGACCGCCGCCGCTGAAAAGCTCGCCGCAGACGATGCCTTTCTGCGCATGCCCGAAAACTGGGAAACTACCCTCGCTGCCGCTCGTGATATGCTGGCGGCTATTGCCAAACGGAACGAAAAAAAGGCTGAATTCGGCCAAGCCCTGGCTGAACTGCAGGATCAACTGGCAGCGAACAAACTCAGCGAACTGTCACTCCGCCATGAGTGGGAACGCCTCAGCGCCTGGGAAATGCCCGTGCCAGAGATCCTCCGCAAACAAGTGATGGAGACCCTGGCCGATATGCAGGTCAAGCGCTTGCGCCGAGAGCGTCGCGTCACCGCCGCCATCGTGATCGGCGTCCTGATCGTGCTGGGGCTGCTGGGGGCGTTCCTGCACTTCCGCATTGTTCAGCGCCGGCGCGCCGCTATTTTCACCGAGATGGAACGCATGCACAGCTCGGCACAATATGAGCAGCTTGATAAGTACATGGAGCATATCGGCCATATCGATCCCAACTTTATGCAGAGCCCGCAGGTGCGGACCATGCACCAGAATCTCATTCTCGCCCTCCGCGAACTCAACAAGGCCGGTGAACGCTATGCGCGCGCAATGACTGCCCTTGAAGCCATCCGGCAAAACGCCTATGAGGGCACGAGCGCCGAAATCATCGAACAACTTCTCGCTGAAGCCGCAGAAATGGCCTATGGCGACGAAGAAAAGAACCAGGTCGATATCTGGCGTCGCACCTGGCAAAGCTGGCAGCAACGCCAGCGCCGTGACGCCGATAATGAACTGCTGAGGCTGACCGGCATGTATAACACGGCCCGTCAGGATGCAAAAAAACAGCCTTATGCAGACTTCGCCCGCGAATACGAAAAAATCAGCGAACTGACTCTGGCTTTCAAGCAGGGCGCTCTGCGCTTGCCGGCTGCGAGCGAGGCTGTTGCCCAGGCTTTCCATGAGGCCAGTGAAGACCTCGGTGTCTGGGAACGCGACTGGGCCAAACGCCGAGACGACGATGCCGCCCGACGGCAGAAACTGCAGGTGCTGCAAGAGGATATACCCCTGGCGCTGCCGGATCTGCAACGCTACTTCACGCTGCTGCAGGAATACTGCGAGATGGCCCCAACGGCAGCAGAAACCCTCCATTACCGGCGCATTCTTGATCAGCGCCAACACTACGAGAAGGTCGCCGCCCTGAGCAGCATCACAGTGGGCGCGCTGCCACTACCAGCGGATCAAATCCACATCCTGCAACAAGTTCTCACTCAACAAGCGCAAGGCTCGGTCTGGGAACCCGACCTGCAGCGCTGCCTGATCATGGCTGATGAGCGTCAGGCTATGCTCGGGCAGATCAACGCCATGCTGGCACTCAATCCCGATATGCTCAACGTCACAACCCTGCGCTACCGCCCACGGGTCGGCCCGGAACCCAGGCAGTGGCAACTGCTCTACTCGCCTAAACCGCTCATCGAAGGCAAAGAACGGGACGCCGAAGGCAACGAACAAAATATCTATTTCGGCAATATCTACTTCTTCCGCGAAATTGACGGCCCGCCAGTATTGATGCATACCAAGGACGTCTTTCCAAACCGGCTCAACGTGCGGGACTTCGAAATTGATATCAGACGCCAGGCGCAGGATAATCTCTGCGCCCATGCGCGCTTCCTCTACCAGATGGTCGCTGAAGCCAACGAAGCGCCATTGCCAGCTGTGCACCTTCTCAATAACTTGGATACCTTGATCGCCAGTCAGGACATCGAGCTGATACCGAAATTGTGGCTGCTTCGGGCTATTATTGACGTCCTGCAGGCAAATTGCCGCACGCAATTGCCCGAATCCGCCGGCTGGTTAGACATTCTCGACGGCGTCGACAGTAGCACCCCGTGGATGAATCCGAATTATCCACCCACCAAAGATGCCAATGCCAGAATCAGCCGCAAGCTCAGCGAGCTGCCGGAGTTTTCACCCTTCGCGGCGCGGATGGTGAAATCATTGCGGGTTCTGCAAGAAGCCCTGAATGCCAAGCCCCGCTGCGTTGGCAGTATGCAAGCTGGCCCAGCCGGCGCGCTACAGCCAGTTTTTGTCGAAGCAAAACCCAGTGAAGTGTGGGTGCTGGTTGCCCCATCCGGGCAGCAACAGCCGTACTTTATGCTGCTTGCCGGTAGCGACCTTGACATGCGTGCCGACGCCCTCCGAGTCTGTTTCCCGGGCATGCCGCTGTTTGCGCCCACACGCGAGCGGGGAACTGCGAACGTCCTCATTAGCTTGGGCGTCGCCGATGCCGACAAGACCGCCATCAGCAAACCCGCGTCCTGGCCGGTAAACGCCTGGTAATCTGTCGCGAAAATCGCCCCACATCTTTCCAAATTTAACCTCCCATGAACATGCCAGTCAAAACAATTATCGGTCTGGACATCGGCTGCGCCAGCGTCAAAGCATTAGTGTTCAGTGGCAGCGGCAAGAAAGCCCAGCTGCTGAGCGCTGAGGTCTTCAATGCCCGCGCCGAGGGCATTCTCAGCGACGACGAATTATACAGCAGTATCCGCGACTGGCTGAAATCCCATGGTTTGGATAGCGGCCGCGTCACCGTCGGCATGCCTCAATACCTCACGACCACCCTGGTGCGGGACCTCCCGGGCGTGAACCACGCCGCGCTCGAAAATCTAGTCCGCATGGAGGCAAAACAGCTGGCGGGGCTTTCCGACGAGGCCTTTGTGCTGGATTTCCAGCCACTGCCCGCCGGCGGTGGCCGCAATCACCCGGTGCTCATGGCACTTTGCCGGGAGAGCGCCGTGCGCGAACGCCTGGGGCGTATGCAGGCCGTGGGGCTGCGTGTCGATGATCTGGCCATGACCGGCCTGGCCATGGTCAATGCCTTTGCCCATCTCCAACCCGATGCCGCCCAGGCAAAATCACCGACGCTACTGCTAGATCTTGGGCACGACAATGCTACTGCCGCCGTGTGGTATGCCGGCCAGCCCCTTTTTTTGGCCTCGTTGCTCTTTGCCGGCGAGCGTTTCGAACAGGCTCTGGCCGCAAAAGACCACCAAGGCGGCTCGCTGGCCGAGATTAATCTCGCCGAGGAAGCGCCGCATTCGCCATTCATCGCCGCGGCTAGACTGCTGGAAAATGAGATCCACGCCACGGTCGAACACTGGCGCAATCAGGAAGTACCGGAACTGAGCGACAAGCCTATCGAAAAAGTATTGCTCTGCGGCGGCGCCAGCCGCCTTAATGGCCTCGCCGAATGGCTGCAGAACCGCCTGGAATGCCCCGTGGAACACCTCGGACCGCAGCTTGACGGAAAAATCCGCCCCGAATTGACGGTCGCCTACGGCCTGGCACTGCAGGGTGCTTCTTGCGCCCCACTCAAACTCACGCTGTTGCCACAGGATACTCGTTGGCGGAAGAAGCGGCTTGAACGCGTGCCCTTTCTGGCTGTGGCCCTGTTGCTGTTTGCGCTCGCGGGTTTTGGTCTGGAATTGGCATGCTGGCGTCGCGGGGCAGAGGTGCTGGCTAAGCTCACAACCGTCAACTCCCAGCTGGATCAGTGCGGCCTACTCGTTTCCAGACTGGAAAGCACCCGAGCGACCTTGCAGAGTCAGGAAAGCAAACTCGTACCGCTAGTGGCAGCGGGCAATCAAGCCAACCGAATTGCCATGGTCATTGCCGAACTAGGCCGGACCCGCGGCGATAATGACTGGCTGGTCTACCTGGGCGACGAGATGAGCTTCCAAGCTACCCGCGCGGCGGCAATCGCTCAGCGCACGCAACGCAAAACAACCAGTGCCAGCGCCATCCAGTCGCCAGCAGCTGCCCCCGGCGCGATGTTCGGTACGCCCACCGCCGCCGCCAAGGCAGGCCAAACTGCCAACGCATTGCTGGCAACCGAATTTCCCAACCGTTGCCTGCCCGCCGAGAGCAAATACACCGAGGCCTTCATCGCTGCCGGCTATACCCAACGACAGGAAGAAGAGCAGGTGTATGAATCCGTCCGCGAGCTGGTGCAGACACTCAATCAGAACGGCCGTTTCGACCGGGTGGACATTTTGCCGGAGGTGGACTGCGATGGCCGAGAAGATATCTTCGCCCCGTGGCTGGACTACAATAAACGCCTGGCGGCGCAAAACGGTCCGGTGAGTTACCGGAATTTTACTATCCGCATGCCCTTTGCCGAACGCCACGTCCGCCCGCCAATGCCACCGGCCCCTAAGAAGGGAGGGCGCCGCAAATGAAAAACTGGCTCTACATCCACCGCCTCCTTTTCGGTGTCGCGGTCGCCACGATTGGTCTGCAGCTGCTGGTCTATATCTTGGTTCTGCGGCCACAGAAAAACGAGATCGCCGAGCAGCGGGCAGGCATCGTCAAAAAACGCCAGCGGCTGACCGGGACAGAATGGCCCTTGCAAGCGGAAATCCTCAATAAATACCATTCGGCACTGGTGGCTAAACTCGAAGGCCCCGACGGCATCCAAGCGCACTCTACTCAACTCATGCGGCGTGCCGCCGTGACTTTCCAGGGACGCATCGCCCGCAACCACGAACACGCCGCCGGCTTCATGCGGGGAGTGTCCCGCCTCGACTACCAGGAGGAATTCAACCGCGTGCAGCGGCGCGCGGCCGGGCAGGGCATATACTTCTCGCCAGAGGTCCTCAATCTTGCCGAAGACACCGCCATTCAGCACATTTATCAGGCTTTGTTGCAAATATGGGCCCTTGATTCGCTGCTCGACATCGTTCAAGCCAGCGGCATGAGCATTGCCAAACACCCGCAGCTGTTTAGTGTGATCGACGGTGTGAAACATCCGGCCGCACTTGTGGCCATGCAGCCAATGCAAGCCTATTTCGCTGACACCAAGGCCGAAAAGCCCTACTTGCTCGAATTCCCCGTCCGCCTTACCCTCGTCGGCCAACAGGAGCAGTTCATGGCCTTCCTGCAAAGCCTTGACAGTGACCAGGTGTTTATGCCTGTCCGGAATTTCGAATGCCAGCTCCGACCGCCAAAAGCCGGCGAACTCGCCCAGCTGCACATTGATATTACCTGCGCGGCCTTTTTTGTCCTCGAAGATAAGAGCGGCCCGCGCCAACGACAGTAACCGTCACGCGAAAATGCCCCGGGGTTAAGCATGAACCAATGGTCGACATACTGCAAGCAGGAGTGGGAAATCGTCACCTGCATCAGCTGCGTCTTGCTTACTGCGCTGTCGGTGATGGTCTACGCGCTGAGCGCGAGTGAAGACAACGTGCCACTGGGCGGCGGCGGCGGCCAGTTGGAGTACGATAACATTGTTACGCCCAGCGCCTACGCGTTCCTGCAGCGGGACGGCCTGTCATGGGCCAGCGAACGCAGCCCCTTTGCCATCAAGGACATTCAGCCGCCGGCCCCCAAACCGCCGCCTGAGCCGCCACGGCCGCCACGCCGACGCCCGGACCCCCGGGTTGAGGCGCCACCGCCCAAACCGTCGCCCGTACCGACTGCTCCCCGGGTAAGCCTGGGAGCCCTGCCCAGCGTTGGCGATCGCCCCGAGCCCGGCCATGAACAAGCCGCAACTGCAGCTGCCGGCCAAAACGTCGAGAGCTGCGACATGACCTTTACGTACCAGTTCACCACTTCAAGTGGCAAAGCAACCGCAGTGGTATCCGTGAAGCGCCCGGGTACCCCGGCCATATCGCGCTCGCTGGCCGTCGGCGACGAAATTGAGGGCATCCGCATTCTGTCCATTTCCGCCGAGTCCTTGCTCGTGCGCGATGCTCGCGGCCTCCAGAAGGAATTTCGTTTCAGTGAAACCTGGCCGGTGTGGGCGACGAAAAAAGAGTAAACACCTGCAGCAGCTTGGTGAGCCGAGCTGGGCGGATGGTCTCGTCAATGTGTTTTGCCACAAGAGAAAGAAAGCAACATGTCACGACTTAAGCTGTGTTTCATTGGTGGCGGCAATCATGCCAATCGTTTTATTTACCCGTCGTTGGCCAGTGCGCGCGACGTCGATCTGGCGGCCGTGTGCACGCGTTCGCCCGAAACGGCCGAGGCCACGCGACAACGCCATGGGGCCGACAGGGCCTACAGCGACTACCGTCTGATGATCGACCGCGAGAAACCCGATGCGCTGCTGATCGTGGGGCCGCCGAGGCTGCATTTCGAAGCCGGCCGGTATTGCCTGGAAAAGCGCGTGCCATTCTTCATTGAAAAGCCCTCCGGCGAAAACCTCGCCCAGGCGCAGGAGCTGGCTGACAAGGCGGCGTCCTCCGGCTGCTTTGGCCAAGTCGGCTACATGATGCGTCACAGCGCAGTGATCAAGCAGGTCCGCGCCATCTGCGCGACCGAAAACACCGGGGAACTCCTCTATGGCACCGTCAAGTACTTTACCAGTGGCCCCTATCGCGCTAACAGCACCTACGGCCTCGAGGGCACCGATGATCTGTCCTTCCTCTGGCGCTACTTGATGGTGCAGGCGGTTCATCCCGTCAATTTGGCTGCGTCCTTCCTGGGTGACATCGTCGAAGTGGCGCCCGACGTGCAGTTTTCTGGCGAGAACATCGTCATTGAAATCCGGCTGCGTGACCGCGCTGGCGGCCGTATGCGGGTACTCTTGCACACCCTGGTTGCCCCCGGTTATGGCAATCTGCAGTTCAATACCGAACTGTTCTTTGCCAATCGGACGATGATTTTTACTGACGCTTTCCACGCCCTCGACTACTACCCGCCAGAACCACAGAAAAGCTATTTCCCGGCCAGCAACGGCAACGCTGCTCGCTGGCAGTTCGCCACCTTCGGCAGCAATAACGTCAAAATGGGCTACGAGACCGAAGTGGCCAGCTTCCTGGACTGCGTTCGCAAAGGCACCCAGCCCGCCGATACCACGACCCTCGCCGACAGTCTCAAAACCATGGCTATCCTTGACCAGGTGCGAGCAAATGTCGCCTCAATACAAAACAAGGCCTGAACACTCAGGTCAGTCTATATAGCGAAGAAGGACTCACGCCATGTTGCATCGCACCCTCACTTTTGCTGGCTTGGACAAGGCTTACTGGACTGAAGAGGACCTTGTCATTCCAGATGGTTATCGCGTCATTACCATGGAAATGACCACGGTCAGCCCCGGCACCGAACTTGGTGGCGTTCGCAGCGGCCGCCCCAATCAACCGGGCTACATCATGACTGGTCGTGATGAACAGGGCCGGCGCTGCTTCGTCTTCCCAACCATGGCTGAGAGCTCTGGTGCCCACTGCAATGTCCGCGCCCTGAGCCCGCAATCGCTGCTACTACCCCTACCGGATGAGCTGCCGCTGGAATGCGCCGGTTTTCTCCGCTTCATCAACATCGGCATGCACGCCTACAACAACCAGGGCGTACTGCCCATGCGCATGGCTGTCATCGGCCTCGGCCCGGTTGGCAATATCGCCGCGCAGATCGGCCGCGTGCTGGGCTGCGATGTCATCGGTGTCGATCCCTCGCCTAACCGCCGCCGGATCGCCAATGCCTGCGGTATTACCACGACACTCTCGCCCGACGATTTCACCCAAATCGACAACACCCTCGATTTCGTCATCGACACCGTTGCCGGCTCGACGACCCTCACCGCCGCAGCCAAAGCCCTCAAAGAAGGCGGCGCCTGCAGCATGGTCGGCATTGTCAAGGACGGGCCATTGACCGCATACGCGCTCTGTAAGCAAATCTGGAATAAAAATCTACTCTTCCGTTCCGGCTGGGAAATGAAAAACCCCATGGCACTCACCGAACGCAACCTCCAACGCGGCGTCCAGTGGCTCATGGATGGCCATGTGCACATCACGCCCTTGCTCAATGGCGTCGTCAAGGCCGATTTGGGCGCCATCACGGCCGCATACCAAAAGCTGAGCAACGACCCCGAAAATAACTTCTGCTACGCCATCGACTGGCGATAACACCATGCACGCCGCACGGCATGCCGTGCGGCTACAGAGATCGCGGCTTTGCCGCACGGCATGCCGTGCGGCTACAGAGATCGCGGCTTCGCGTGAGCCCAAAGGCCTTCCTCTTCGCGTCTTCGCGTGATGAGGCATCTTTGCGTGCTACTTTTTGGGCTGCCGGCTTATTTTTGCCTGCGTCCATCTTGTATTCAGGGTAAAAACCATTAGCTTTCGCCGTCGCCACGAGCATCAGAATAATTCGTGGCTGGTAATGTATTCACGCCTGTCCCCATGCATAAAATGAGGTGACTGAGGATGTCTGAAATCTTGATTTGTATGGGCAGCTCATGCTTTGCCAGAGGCAATAACCGCAACTTGACGGTGATTCAGGACTTTTTGAAGCGCAACGGCCTCAGCGATCGCGTCAAACTGCGCGGCGATCTTTGCCATGGCAACTGCAAAGAAGGACCGAATCTGGTGATTGATGGCGTCCGCTACACCGAGGTCGACGCCAATGCCTGTCTGGATATCCTCAAGAAGCACTTCGCGCCCGATCAACCAGCCAAGGCATGATGGCTCGCGCCGCAGCACGCCCCGAATAACCGTATAGGCTGCGCCGAGCATGAGCCAAAGGCGCAAAAGCCGTGTCTAAGGCCACAGTAATGATGCCCGAAAGTGTGCCGCATACCGCCATGGCGCGAGTATGGCGCAAGCGCTGATTTCAGCCCCCCTGACAGGCAGGTGACGTGAATGGACAATTCCCAGCAACACCCAATCTATACAGAAAAAAACGAATGCCAGGACTGCTGCCGTTGCGTACGTATGTGCCCCGTAAAGGCCATTAAAATCGAAAATGGCAGCGCGAACATCATTCCGCAGTTGTGCATAGCCTGCGGCCGCTGTACCAAAGTTTGCCCCTTCAATGCCAAACGCGTGCGCTCGGACATCGGCCGCGCCAAACAGCTGCTCAAAGACCCAGCGCCCGTGTACGTGTCCATCGCGCCGTCCTTCCGCACGGAGTTCGCCGACATTCCCGAGAACAAGCTCATTGCAGCCTTGCGCCGACTGGGCTTTGCCGGCGTGTCCGAAACCGCCCTGGGCGCCCAGGAAGTGTCCGCATCCGTCGCCGAGCTGCTTAAACGCGATCCGACGCCGCGCGTGTACATCTCCTCGGCCTGTCCGGTCGTCGTAGATCTGATCGGCAAGTACATTCCGTCCATGGCAGCCAGTATCACTGATTTCTGTTCACCGGCGCAGGCCCATGCCCGGCTGCTCAAAAAGCACTACGGCGACCACATCCGGGTGGTCTTCATCGGCCCCTGCATCGGCAAGAAAGTCGAGGCCGACGAGCATCCCGAATTACTGACCCTGGCGCTGAGCTACAACAATCTCCGCGAGTGGTTCCAGTCCGAAAGCATCGACCCGCTCGCCATGCAACCGACTGAACGCGACGTGTTCTGCCCCGACCGCGCCGCCGAAGGCGCGCTCTACCCGGTCGATGGTGGCATGATCGCCGGCATCAAGGCCAATTGCTCCATCCACGACGCGGATTTCATGGCCTTCTCAGGCGTGAACAATGTGGTCAGCGCCCTACACGATCTGGACAAGACGCACCTCAAGAGACCGCTATTCCTGGAACTTCTCGCCTGTGAGGGCGGCTGCGTCAACGGTCCCATCGGCCATGACACCGAAGCGACCATCATCAAACGCCAGCAGATTGTCAACGCCGTCGACTACGATCCCGCCGTCGTCCCCCGTCAGGCCCGCGTCGACGCCACGCTTACACACCCGAAAACGCCGGTGCTCAAACGCGAGTTCTCCGCCAAGGAAATCAACGACGCGCTGCTGTCCATCGGCAAACAGAGTTTTGAGGACGAGTTGAACTGCTCTGGCTGCGGCTACAACAGCTGCCGGGATTTCGCCGTCGCGTTGCTGGAGGGCAAGGCCGAGCCGTCGATGTGCGTGTCCTACATGCGCAAACTGGCGAACAAAAAGGCCAACACGCTCATCCAGACCATGCCTTCCGGCGTCATCATCGTACAGGAAAACATGAACGTAGTCGAATGCAACCGGCGCTTTGCCGAAATGCTCGGCGACGACATCAAGGACGCCTTTGAGGTCTCGCCCGGCCTAGAAGGCGCCAGCGCTCAGAAACTCGTACCATTCCTCACCAAGTACTTCGACCAGGTGCTGGAGACCGGCTGTGATATCTCTTACCGCGACATTGAAAACAACGGCTCGGTGTACAACGTCACCATCTTCACCATCGAGCCGCACCGCATTGTCGGCTGCATTATGCGCGATATTACCGAACCCGCCGTAGAAAAAGAGCAGGTCATCCGCAAAGCCCAGGAGGTTATCCGCCGGCAGATGGAAACCGTGCAAAAAATCGCCTACCTCCTCGGTGAAAATGCCGCGGAATCACAAGTTAGCCTCAATGACATCATCGATTCATACAGCAGCAAGCGCTTGGCAGGACGGGACAATGCAGACTCACGCCGATGACTTTTTCATTGAGGTCGATCACCACCAGCTCTTCAAATACCGCCAGCCCGTCGGGGGTGACGTCTTTCTGTCCCGTAAAATCAAGGGCGCGCGGCGTATCGTGTCCGTCCTCTCCGATGGTCTTGGCAGCGGCGTGAAAGCCAACGTGCTGGCCACGCTCACCAGTAGCATGGCACTCGAATTCGCCACCAACGACACCGATTTACGCAGCACCGCGCAGGTCATCATGGACACGCTCCCGGTCTGCAGTCAGCGTAAGGTGGCCTACTCGACCTTCACCATCGTCGACATCGAACACGACAACAGCGTCCGCATTATCGAGCACGACAACCCGCCGTGCCTCGTCCTACGCCGCGGCGAAATCCTCAAACGCGAAAAAGACTCCTACGAAATGGCGCCCGGCACCGGCAATGTCCAAGGCAACCGCACCGTGGTGTTCTCGCAGTTCCAGGCGGAAGAGGGCGACCGCGTCATCTTCTTCTCCGATGGCGTTTCGCAATCCGGCATGGGCCGGGACGCCTTTCCCCTTGGCTGGGGCATTGACGCCGTCCGTGCCTTCGCCATGACGTTGATCAAGCAGAATCCCGCCATATCTGCCCGCGAACTGGCCCGTCAGCTGGTCGAACATGCGGCGCTAAACGACGAGAATCGCCCCAAGGATGACATCACCTGCGGTGTGGTCTATTTCCGCCATCCCCGTCGCCTCCTCGTCGTCACTGGCCCACCGTTCTCGCAGGAAAATGACAAGGTTATGGCCGACTTCGTGCGCAATTTCAATGGCCGGATCATTGTCTCGGGCGGGACCACGGCGGGCATTGTCGCCCGCGAACTCGACGTCGATGTGCGCATAAACCTGGACTTGCTGGACCCCGAAGTACCGCCCATCTCTCACATGAAAGGCGTCGACTTGGTTACCGAAGGTACCATCACCCTCGCCAAGGTTACCGAAATGCTCGAGCGCGGCGCCATGATTGAACGCCTGCCCAAAAATGGTGCGACCATGATCCTTGAGCTCTTCCGCAACAGCGACATCATCCAGTTCCTTGTCGGCACCCGCATCAATGAAGCGCATCAAGATCCCAATGTGCCCATGGAACTTGACCTGCGCCGGACCCTCATGAAACGACTCGCTAGACTCCTGGAAGAAAAGTACCTCAAGGAAACCCGAATACAGTTTATCTGAACACGGGATAGAATAGACTTGGTGGACTTGGTGGAGACAGCAGAGACTGCGGACATCGTGGTCAGGAACGCACAACTCACTATCATAGGAGACGATCATGGCCCGTTCCATCATTTCCGGCTTGATTATCATGTTATCCCTCACTTTGCTGGCACCACTATGGGGTCAGGGCGCCATACGCGAAGAGGGCGACGTCGTCATCATCCAAAACACGGGCAACATACTGCGGCTGAGCAAAACCGGCGCCGGCGCCATCCTGTCCTTCCAAGACCGGCAGAGCGGCCGGGAATACCTCGCCGACGGTAATGACACGCCGCTGTTCCAGCTGCTGTTGACGCGCGCTGGCGACCAGTCCGGCGAGACCATCACCCTCAGCAGCAACGATGCCGCCCGCATGACTGTGACAGTCTTGCCTAAAGACGGCGGTCAAGACGCCGTCGAGCTGCATTACAGCGGCTTTGCTGACTGGCCGCAGCTGGCAGTCCACTGCCGCATCGCCGTGCAGGCCGGCGACGCACTGTTGCGCTGGCGCTTGCGCGTGAGCGGCGCACCAACGCTGGTGCTCGAAGATAGTCAGTATCCGCTGCTGTTGCTTAAGGACCGTCTAGGTGACAGTCGTGCCGACGATATGGCCTTGGCCGGCGCCACCGAAGGCGGCGCTTTCATGGCACCCGGCGACTGGAAGCAGGGCTTTCAACGCCGTTATATCCAGCCGGGATCGCTGGCGGCGCAGTTCGCCAGCTTCCACGATCCTGCTGGCGGCGTCTTCACTGCCACGCAAGACGCCGTGGGTTACCACAAGACTGTCGCCATCGCCCGCCAGAACCGCGGCGTTGAGTACAGTTGGTCGCATCAATGTTTTCATCCCCTGACGGCGCCCTACGAACTACCCTACGACGTGGTCTGTACCACCTTCCGCAGCGCCGATCCCGCGCGCCCCTGCGATTGGCGCGACGCTGCGGATATCCACAAACGCTGGGCCGTGACGCAGCCGTGGTGCGCGCAAACGGTTGCCGCACGGCAGGACATTCCCGACTGGATCAAGCGCGGCTGCATCCGCGTGCAGTGGGAGTTGCGCAGCGATGGCGAGCCCGACGCCGTTTGCGACTGGCTGGACAACAAGTGGTCCAAGCACTTTCCAAATCTGCCGCCATTCATGACCTTCTTAGGCTATGAGCGGATTGCCTCGTGGGTGGCACCGAAGTACACGCCATTTTATCCCTCTGACGAAGCCTTTACCGCCATGACCCGACGCATTGCCGATATGGGCGGCCACGTCTGTCTTTTCCCCTCCACCTACCAATGGACGCTGACCCTTAGGCCGAAACCCGACGGCAGCTGCGACTGGGATGACCGTAAGGACTTCGCTGCCATCGGCGAAAAACACGCAATCAAAGACCGCCAGGGCAACGTGATGCTCAAAAAACCATCGTGGCTCTACGGTGGCCAGACGGCGGCGCTCTGCCGCGGCGATGCTTGGACCCGCGAATTCTTCCGCGCCGCCGTGAACGACATGGCCGCGCGCGGCGTCGATGTCGTGCAGCTCGACCAAGTCGTAGGCGGCGCCTGGCCCAGCGATGGCCGCACGGCCTGCTTCAGCCCCGACCACGGCCACGCGCCGGGCTTCGGGCGCTGGGATGTGGACGCCTTCCACGAACAAATGGCGCTACTGCGCGCACGGGCCAACGCAAAATATCCCAGGATGGTCTTCAGCATGGAGTCGCCACAGGAGCTTTTCGCCCAAGAGTTTGGACTCTATGACTACCGCCATGCTCGATCGGTGTTCATCATCAACCAATGGGAGCAGTATCCGCGCCAGCACGCGGCGATTTTCCCCTATCTTTACCACGAGTACATGCCGGTATTCCAAATCCCCCCACACAGCGAGCCGGTAGGACTGATCCTCGCCCAGGCCGTCGTCAGCGGCGAAATGCCGTCATGCAAACAACACCAGATGGAATTCCCCGGCGAGCCACTAGTCAAAAATGGCGATTTTGATGTCCCCAGCATGCCGCCGGCAAATTGGCGGATCTGGCGCAGTCAGCCATATGGGCCTGCTATAGTTGACTACGACAGCGCCACGCCGGGGCAGGGTGCCGCCGCCCTGCGTGTTGTCGGCACTGACGACAGCGAGGACGTACACGTCTATCAAGTCCTGGCGCTGGCCGAGGCGCACTTGGCGGTGGGTGGGAAGTACCGCCTGCGCTTTATGATGAAGTCTGACGCCCTCAGCGGCACGGGCGCCGTCAGTCTGTCGGCCATGAGCGACAGCAATTGGCAGTTCTGGAAAGAGCTTGACGCCTGGCATACCAATGCGCTAAGCAGCCAGGGCTGGCAGTCCTACGAGCAGCCCTTTACGATTCCAGCCGACACCAAGGCCATGCGTATCACCCTGCGCCTCAAGGGAAAAGGCAGCATCACTTTCGATCAGATCGTCCTTGATGAACTGCATGCCGACGGCAGTTACGCTGAACTGACGCGGCCCGGCAATGCCGTCTTCACGATCATGTCGCAGTGGGCAGCCCTCGCCACTGCCGGTGCCGGCAAGTACTTCATGCAGGGTAAGTTGCTGCATCCGCCACCGCTGACGACGGCGCGGTTCGAACATCAGATGACATCCGGCAAGGCGGCCAAACTCAATGGCCAGCTCTACACCATGATGAAAGACGCCAGCAAGCTGGTCGACAGCGCGTCCTGTACCATTGACATCGTCTCCGGCGAGAGCACGTGGCAGCAGCATAGCATGGACATCACGATCACCGCCGGCGCCGTCGAATTCCACGTTCCCATCAGCCTGCGCCAAAAGGGAGAAATGCTTCTTGACGACTTCAAACTGACGGAAATCGGCGGCAATGGCGACAATCTCCTGCCCAACCCCGGCTTCGAGGACTGGGCGGACCCCACGCAGGCCCCGGCCAGCTGGCAGCATATCGCCGAGTATCAGGGGCGAGTATTCAAGGGGACCTTCCACCGCGAGGAAAAGGACGTCCGCAGCGGCAACTACGCCATTCGACTGGCCAGTGCTGCCAACGACGATCTGGCGCACCTCAAACAGGTCCTGCCCATTGACGGCAGCATGCTGGCCGTTGGCAAGAGCTACCGCCTGAGCTTCTGGGTCAAGATGCGCAATCTTGCGCGCTGGCTGCCCATCGAAGTCAAACACGACTTCCCGGCCATCCTCCACAACGCCTTCCAGGCCCCGGACGGCGACAGCGCGGTCCTGATGATCAATATCAGCGACGTCGCCCAAAGCGGCACCCTCCACTGGCAGGGCCAGGAATCCACGCACACCCTCAAGCCATGGGAACTCAAACTCGTCGAGACTAAATAGCTTGTTGAGAGCGGCTACGCTTTGAACACTATCGGCAGGGCGGTCAGCCCAAGAGGATGGCCAGGATCACTAGCGCAGCGCAGAGGGCAATGACGAGCCACAGTCCGCGCTGGCGATACCAGGGCCGGGCAGCGACGCCGGAGCCGGGGGAGCCGCCAGCACTGGGCGGTTGACCGTCTTTTGCGGCTTGGCCGAGGGGCGCGCCGGGATTGAAGAGCGTGGCGAAGGCGCGCTGGCGGGCGCGTTCGCTCATAATCTCGATGACTTCTTCGCGGGTGATTTCGCCCTTCTGAAGTTTTTCGCCGAGTTCGTCGTCCGTTGGATAATCGACCATGATACGCTCGCATTCAATGGATTAGTGGAGTGAGTAAGGTCAATCGGCGCCCTGTGCTCTTCGCACAAGGCGCCGGCGGGCCGATACTCATCGCTGGGTGATAATGTTGCTTACTGCGCCACGCTGATGCTGGTTCCAACGGGAGCGCTGAATGAACGCAGTTGGTAGGGCGCCAGAGACAACGCGGCTTTGCCGGCGGCGTGTTCGACGGCTGGACTGTTGGTTAGCAGGTCGGTGATCTGCGGGGCAGCGATAGTGAGGGTGATGGTCGCCGGCTGGTGATCAGTATTGACGACGTAGAACCAGGTCTTGCCGGCATACTCCGTCTGGCGCACTTTGACAACAGCGCTGTTACTTTCGACATCGCTGAAGACTTTGGCCGGCAGGGCGCGGAATGCCCGCGCGAAAGGCACGAGATAGTCCTCCATACCGTAGGTGCCAATGAGGAAGCCGCCTTTGCTGAAGCCGACCAGGTCGTGGTAGCGCAGAGGCAGCACGTAGTGGCGCATGGCGTGGTAGGACGCCGGATTGATGGTGGTCACCCGCCACGTGTGCTCGTTCAGCCAGGGCGCCGACAGCGAATTGGCCTTGTCGCCCTTGTTGACGCTGCCGATGGCAGATTCCCAGTAGCGGTCGTGCATGTGTATCCACGGCCAGCGAGCCGTGTTGAGCGCGTTATAGAAGCCGGGGAGGGTGTCCAGTATCCGCTGATGCGCCTGTGATTCGGGACTGCCGTAGGCATGCACTTCGCGCCAGCGGTAGTCCGCCGGTACCAGCGCCTGGCAGATGACGACGTTCGGCGTGTCGGCAAAAAGCCGCGCGTCCAGACCGGCCTCGCGGTTCATGCTGTCCAGAAAATCCTCCTGGGTGAAATTGGGATGTTTGTTATCGGCAGGCATGAAACTGTTGACGACCAGCCGCAGGTCCGGTCGGGCGGCAGCCAGCCGTGCCGCGATGTCCTTGTACCAGCGCGCCAGCGTGCGGCAACGCCAAGCTATCCACTCGTCACGAGCGTTCGCATTGAGCCACGTGGCGTACTCTTTGCCGCGCAGGGGATTCTGGCGATCAGCCGGTACAGTGATGCCCGTTTCACGGGTAAAGGCGTCAATGACGTAGTCGTTATAGCCGGCCTGGATATCGCCAAACCACAACACACAATGGCGGGTGAGGTGAAACACTACGCCCTTGAAGGATGGATGATCCTTGCCGTCGGCGATCATGGCGTCAATATCGGCCGTGATCTGATTCATCACGTCGGGATGCGCAATATTGAAATTGGGGGGCGAGTTGTGCCAGCCACCGGGATTGGGCTTGCCAGTGTCCAGGATGGATATGGCCTTGGGATGCAGACTGCCGTCGGAGAGGCTTGCTTTGGTCACATAGCCATCTGGCACCGGTATGGTGTTCTGATTGATCGTCGGCATGAAATACAGGCCCTCGGCGTCAAATTTGGTATAAAACGCCTTGAGGAACTGCTGCGCGTGCCCGCGAGGATTGTAGCGCTCGCCAATGGGACCGTGGTACCACGAACCGGGATAGGCAAGGAGGTTCTGACCGGAGTACTTCATGTACGCAGCCGTCCGGTTGATCATGGATTCCAGGCCCGGCATGGATCCGCCGGATACCGCAAAGTCGTAGTTAATGGCCGGGTCTTCGTAGTACAGCGCCACCACGCGCTCCCAGCCGTCAATGGCCGGCGGCTTGACAACCGGCGCCGCCGGCAACCCTGAAGCAACTTTGTACACCCGGATGGCCGATACCGCTGCTGGGGCATTCTCCCGCGCCGTCATGAAAATGACACTGACATCGCGAGCATTGGCCCAGTACAGGCAGCGAGACGTCAGGATCTGGTGCTGGTTGGGGTATTCGTCACCCGCGGCATAGCCCGTCTGCAACTCATACTCACTGCCGCGATGAGCAGAGGTCTGCACCAGGATGTCCGCTGTGCGGACTTTGTCGTCGGGATAGTCGATCTCAAAACAGTAAAGGTGATGGTCGTCGGGAAGCTGAAAACGCAGAGCGAAACGACTGCCCTTGGCGGTCGCGGCTTCAAGGTACTTCACGCCCGCAAGTTCGCCGATGTCGCACTGGCCGACGCTGACAAAGCGGTCGGCGTCCGGCACGGCGTCCAGCACCAAGGTGTCGACGAGATCCAGCTGCAGGTCACTGCCGGCGGCGATTTCCGGGTTCTCGGCGGCGAGCACCCACAGGTCCTGGCTGACTGGCTCGGCAAGCTTCTCAGAACGGATGAGCAGCTGGTGTTTTCCCGGCGCGCTGGCGGGCAGGTCAACCACAATTGCCTTGCTGCCCATTGTGGGCGCTAAGCTCTGTTGGCCAACGGCCACGGTCTTGCTGTTGCTGTCCTGCAGTAACCAACTGAAGGGCAGGGGCTCCGACAAGTGGTTGTTGACCGTGCAAGTCACTGGCGTCGCTTTTCCGGCCAGGACGTACAGCGTATCCAGCGACGTCGTCACTTGGATCATTTCCATACTTAGGTTACGGACAGCGTCGGCATTTAGCGGCGCAGAGAAGATCTTCAGATCATCAATCAGGCCGTCGGCCTGCTCTTCGTTGAACATGGATCCCACAAAGAAAGACGAGAAGGGATCGCCGCGGGTATATTCTTTGCGGGCGCCCTGCATAGCCTGTTTGATTGGGCTATAACCGTCGCTAAGCGAAGCGCTGCCAGCAGGGCGGCCGTTGTAATACAGCTTGGCACCCTCTTCATTCCAGGTGAAGGCAATATGCCGCCAGGAGCCGCTTAGCAGAGGCGGATTGATGGTGAGATAGCCGTCGAAATCGTCGGCAAGATCGCCGCGCAGCCGCGTGTTCCAATACCACAGCCAGATAGCGCCCGAGCCAATACGGTTCTCGGGGCGAGCGAAACCAAAGAGGTTGCGCCAGTCGGCGTCATTTGTGCGAATGCGATCGCCTTCTTTCCATAATGGTTTGTACCACAAGGAGATAGTACCTCTAATGGGATCAACGTTTGCGGGCAGGCTGTATTCCAGCGAGGACTTGTCCTGGTAGCTCATTTTGATGGCACGCCCCTTGATGCCGTCCTCAAAGTTGACATTGTCCGCACGCAGGGGCTGCGCCTGGCCTTTGGCGAAGGTCGCCGCGGCGCCGTCGTCGAAGCTGGCATGGAAAAGCAATTCAGGCTCGGGACGGGGTATGGGCGGCACGGGTGGCGTCGGATAGATGGCCGCGCCGTAGAATTTGAAGACGCCAGCAGTAAGGACATCATAGCGCAAATGGAGGTCGAGAAGGTCGCTGGGCAATTCCTGCGAATACTGAAAGACCCGCCGACGTCCCTGGAGGGTGATGCTTTTGTGGGTGTAGTAGTGATTGCGACTGGTGGCGCGGCCTTCGAAATAAAGGTGCATTTTACTGCTCGGCACGCCATCGATATCAACACTTAACGTGTAATCCTTGCCGATGGCAGCACTGATATCCAAACCGTAGGTCATGATGTGGACTTTTCCCGATCCCTGCTCAAAGGCCGCTCGGGTATCAATGAGCAGATGGTCGTCTGCCAGGCTGACCTGCAACAACTGGCCGGCCTGGGCATTGTCCGCATACACCCTAAACGTCGCCGCTCTTTGGCCTGGCATAGTGACATTGGCGCCATTGCCATCGTCGGCCTTGCTGACGATGACGTCCTGCCAGCCCTCCGGCGGAAAGCTCTGTTGGGCGAAGCACAAAGAACCCAAGGCAAGGCAGGTGGCGAGGGTGGCTACTATGAGCGTTTTTTTTCGCATGGTGACTCCTGGCGTAATGAGCAATTAATAAAGGATGAGGATAGCAGTGAGCGCAGACATCAATCCGTCACGGCAAAATAACGCTTGCCAGCGCTTGCGGGCTTTTCAGCGTTGACGCTGAAAGAGCTGTGGCTGTAATAGCGCGGATCGCTGACGGTCACGGTCTTTTTGTCTTCACGCTGATACTTGATGGTGACGTGGCTGATGGCAACGCGGCCCGTCTGACCGGGCGCGGGGCGGATGCTCAAGGCGTTCAGCCGGCGCATGATATTCCGGGGGATGGCGACGCTGCCTTTTTCACTGCGGCCACACGGGCGCCCCTTGGCAATGCTGCCGATGACCTGGTCGTTGACGAGCAGCTCGGCGTCAGCATCCGCGCGGACGTAGATAAAATGCAGGACATAGTCGTGTTCGGCCGCAAATGCCTTGTCGCCGTTGCCGTTGATCAGCAGGCAGCGGGTGCTGCTGGTGCTCTCTTTGCCGTCCTGAAGCGCCTTGAAATCAATGGTGTAGAGATTGTCCGGCCAGGTGGCACTATCAAATGACAGGGTCCAGAATGACCACAGCGGCTCGCGACTGCTCATAACCGGTGCCAGCGCGACGTCGTAATTGCGGACCGACGCCGTCAACTCCACCGGCTTGCCGTAGTCGAGCACGCTTACTGTCAGCGTCTGCTCGCCGCTGCCGATATCTCCCGCTGATGGCGCAATGCGGGCAATGGCGTTGTGCCCTTCGCGATTGAAGTACGCCGTGCGTTGAAAAACGCCGTCGTTGACGCTGATCAGCCGGTAGCCCTGCGGCGACCCATCGCTGTTGGGACCGCCCCACCAGGCGCCGGAGAGAGCGCCGGTGACAAAGATCGGCGCGTCATTGAGCCGCGCTTCATAGTTGTTGTGGAGATGCCCGCAGAATGCCGCCTGGAGATTGTGCCCCTGCAGCAGTTTCGCCAGTCGGTCCTGGTCACGCAGGCCGCCACTGTGGCCGGGTATTCCCGCCTGCGGTTCATGGCAGAAGAGGATGATGGGCGTACCAGGCTTGAGCAGCGCGAGGTCTTTTTCCAGCCAGGCAAGCTGTTCGTCCCCAAGTGCTTCGCGATAGCCCAGGCCCTTATGCATCTGGGTGCCATCCAGAGCGTAGAAACGCACGCCGGCCCAGTCAAAGCTGTAATAGGTCGGCCCAAAGCGATGGCGAAAAAGGCCTTTGCCGTAAAACTCGTGGTTGAGGTCCCGCTCGGGATTGTTGCTCATAGCGTGCTCATGATTGCCAATGACGTGAAAGAGCGGAAAAGTCCTGTCCGCAATTCCCTGTTCGTAGGCGTCGAACTGCTCAATGCCCTTGTCTACCGGCAAAGTGTCGGAATTGCCCACTAGATCGCCCGTGTTGATGGCAAAGGCAAAAGGGGCGGGCAGGGCGCCGAGCTGCTCTATAAAGCCCTTCAGTGCCGGTATCTTCCCGGCCGTAAGGTGCGTATCCGTGAACTGCACAATGTTGAATTCGCGGTCCTGCGGCGCTGCCGCCAAGCCAAAGTCGTGCTCTTTGCCGGCATCACCCCAGCACCAGAAAGCGCCAACGGGCTCGTGGTCGCTCGGCCGGCAATACCACAGCAGCGGCTTGGCCTCAGTGCTGTCAAGGCTGAAACGGCCGTCGGCAGCGCTCTGCACCACGGCGTGCCCGTCGCTAACGACGACGCCGGCCAGGCCGTTCTCGCCGGCGTCAAGCCGGCCATTGCGGTTCTGATCCAGGAAGATGTGGCCATTGAAGGTCGCAGCGGTCAGGAGGCCGGGGAGGACGGCAAGGACACACAGTCTTCGCAGAGAGCTAATCATGTCGGATCCCTTTTGGTTAATGATGTATAGTCAGACGCAACAAATTGTCCAAAAGTCAATTAGTGACTCCCAAAGATCTCCTTGACGGCCTTGAGATAGCCATAGCCGTAGAGATCGTCGGGCTCAAGATAGCTCGTTTCAGTCCACTCATTCCAGCTGTTGATGGTCACCAACGGATGACGATCGGGACGCTGCGCTAAAAAGTCCTTGGCCATCGCCAACGCCCGAGAAAAATTCTCCGGCGTGTTATTGCGGCAGACCGTCGGGGCGAATTTTTTGAAGCGCGGGTTGTTATCCCAGCCGATGGACACGTGGGGAAAGTACGGCTGCTGGTAATTTTGGTCGATCTTTTCCCACTCCTTCTGTACGTCGGGCAGGACGTCCAGATAATCGCGGTTCATGTTGGTGAAATGCACGAATTGATAGTGGGTGAGGCTGTCAAAGGCCAGGCGATCGAAATCCTGCCGGGTCACGCCGCCGACGTTGGCGTCAACGCCACTGAGGTTATTGCCATTTTTTCGCCAGGCCGCAGCCTGCAGATGCAATCCCGGAAAACCGGCCTTGACCGTTTCTTCGCGGAAGAATTCCAGTGCGCGGCAACAGCCGTCGATACCGCCCAGGCCATTGATGAGATTCTGCAGCTCATAGATCATAAAGACCGGCTTGCCGTCGATGCAATAATACGATGGCTGGCTGAAATAGCGCTCAATGACCCGGTGCACGACGATCTCAAATTCGTGCCGGTCGACGGCGCCGCCCCAGATCACCGTCTGGTGGTTGCGGTCCGACTGCTCAATGTTCCAGACGTGATTGGCGTCGTGATTGGCCCACATGAGGTAGAATTTGACTCGGTCGTTATTGCGCGCCTTGAGGTAGCCGTTGTTAAGACACTGCTCCAGAAAAGGCCGGCGGTCATACCAGTACCAGTCGTAGATAAAGACATTGACGCCGTGGTCCGCAGCGGCGGCAATCTGCATCTCCATCACGTAGGGATCGGCTTCATTCACATAGCCCCACAACGGCCGCCGTGGCCAGTTGTGCTCGGGAGTCTTCTTTACCGAATTTTTTACCGACTGCCATTCGCCCATGCCTTCGCCCCAAAACATCAGCGAACGGGGGTCGTCGCCAGTGTAGGCAGGCCAGATATACGCTGCAACATCAATGGCCTGGGGGGCACTTGCTTCTTGTGTGTCCATAACGCGTGCTGCTTTTCCTCTGATTTTTCCGGGCAATGCCGGTTTACCTAATAGCTCAATGGTGTATGGTGAATGCGTGACCGAAACCAGAGCCGTTGGCGATGCCTGCAAAAGCGAGGCCGTAGCTGCAGACTAGGTCGGCTGAAGGTAAAGTGAAACTATACGGCCCATGCTCAGAATGTAAAGATGGCATAAGCCAGTCGCAGCGTTAAATCACTAGCAGGATTTACAAAGACAGGAGCGATCATGTACAGCAATTACAAGAAGTTCTCCGTCGATTTCAACGAAAAAGACCACTGCTTCGCCTGCTTGTACCACGGCGATCACGAAGAGACGGAGTGGGCCTTCGTAAGCAACGCCCGCGTGTCCTTCCGCAATGCCGCCGGCGCGGTAGTACTGCCGTCGTCATTTGCCAAGGTCAACTACAGCCGCCAGGGCAGCGGCATCGCCTGCCAGCAAATCAACGTCTACTACGAAGGCGGCAACGACGGCGTCGTCAACGCCAATCTACAATTCATCCTCACCAACGACGCCATTGAAATCAAGACTTTCTCCCGTGGCGTCGTCCACATCGACGGCGATTTCCACTGGGGCGACGCTCCCGGGCAGAGTACCTTCGGCATCCGCCTGCAATCCCATGACAACATTCTCCGCGCCGCCAGTGGACCGGCATTCAGCCGCCATGAAAACGCACTCTTCGACCGCCAACACGACCGCGTCCTCGAAATCCGCGCACCGGATAGATTCCGCGTCGCCTTCGACTGGGCCAAAAACGCCTACGGCTTCAGCTTCGAAAATGGCATTGACTTCGGGCGCAATTTCGCCTTCCGCATCCACGAGCACTACTGCCGGGACAAATTCGCCATCCCCTACGCGCCGATCCGCAAGACCCACGGCTTCACGACGCCGCCAATTGGCTGGATGACCTGGTATGCCGTGCAGTTCAAGGCCAGCGAAGAGGTCGTGCTCGACAATGCCCGCAAGCTCCAGGAGCGCTTCGGCAACCACGCGGACAAGCTCTGTCTGTGGGTGGACTGGGAATGGAACCACAAAGCCTTTGACGGCCTGGGAGAAGAGGGCGTCAACACCTTTACGCCGCGCAAAGAGCCCTATCCCAACGGCCTGGCCGTTGTCGCCAAACAAATCAGCGACATGGGCCTCATTCCTATTCTCTGGGTCGGCGCAACCAACGACGGTCAGATCAACCCGATGCTCAAAGAGCATCCCGACTGGGTGATCGGCCAGAAAACCAGTTGGTGCGGCCAGTACTGGGTGGACCCCACCAACCCCGAGGTGGTCAAGACCTACATCCCCGCCATCTTCAAGCAGATCATGGACTGGGGGTTCAAAGGCATCAAATGGGACTGCTTGCCAATGACGTTCGACATGTGCGAGCTCTTCTGCGACCATCTGAAACGGCCCGAGGTACCGCCGCACGTGGCCATGCGTCAGGTCATCCAGGCCGCCCGCGACACCGTCGGACCCGATGTCTATATGCTTTCCTGTGCGGGAAGCACGGAACGGGATATCACTTTCGCCATGGACATCTTCGATGCGGCCCGTATCGGCGGCGATATCTTCGGCTGGGAGGAATTCATCCGCAACAGCATTGAGCGGGTCTTCCGCTTCTTCGCCTGGCACAACGTAGTCTTCTACGCCGATGGCGATAACTTGGTCCTGCGCAAGGAATTTAACAATCTCAACCAGGCCCGTTCCCGTGTATCATTCTATGGCCTGACTGGCCTGCCGTTGACCATTGGTGACCCCATGGACGACCTCGATGCGGACCGCGTGGACATGCTTCGCCGTATCATGCCCGTCGTGGATGTCCACCCTATGGAACTGGCACAGAAAACCCGGGGCAAGGACTGCGTCGTCACCAACCTGCTGATCAACAAGCCCTTCGGATTCTGGAACGTCGTGGCCGTCATGAATCTTAAGGAAGAACCGCTCAGCGTCTCACTAAGCCTTGCCGCCGATCTGGATATCGACACCAACGATGGCCAACGCTACGCCGCCTACGATTTCTGGCAAGACCGCTACCTGGGCGTTGTCGATGAAGCCCTGCAACTGGATATCGCCGCCCAAGACAGCGTCGTGCTGCGCTTGACACCGCTGGCCGACGACCGGCCCACCGTCGTCTCCAGCTCACGCCATATCACTCAGGGTGGCTACGAACTGGCTAACCTAAGCTGGGATGAAAAGACCTTGTCGCTCTCCGGCGTCAGCCAATGTGTCGCCAATGAACCCAGCCGCATCAGCATCGTCATGCCCGAAGGGCTCCGTGCTGTGGCCGCACAGGCCACCAATGCCACTGCGGAAATGGTCAGCGCATACGACAATGGCGCGCCGCTCAAAGTCGTCCTCACCACCCCGCAAAATGCCGCCGTCACCTGGAATCTCCGCTGCGAGAAAAACGGCTGATGAAATAGAGCAGACCAATCAGACCGACGATCCGCCCGATCCGTCCGATTTACTGTTTTTTCTCAGACGGATCAGACCGATCAGACCGATCAGACCGATCAGACCGATCGTCGACTTGATCCGTCCGATCCGTCCGATCCGTCCGATCGGTCCGCGAAAGACAGTCGATCAGACCATCGCCGCGAAGCGGCAGCAGCACTGAAAGCGCGAAAAAAAACCAAGGCAAGCGCGCTTTCAGCGCTGCTTGCCCTGGGTTCAACGCTAACAATGTCCGTGTTCCTCGTCTGCGCTAGTGCTTGGGAGTTCTCAGTACTTATTGGTGAGGGTGTACATGGACATGCGCGAGCCGGAGTCGTAGGTGGCTTCGACTTTCATCGTCTGCACATGGCCATCAACCAAGGTAAAGTTGCCCATGTTGTTATGGCGATTGATTGGCGGGTAGAAGCCATAATCACCCGACGTCGTGTAGGGCGTGTGCATCGGCCAGTCGCCAACGACCTCGTTGATCTGAACGCGGAAATTAAACTTTTCGCATTTGGCATTGTCAGCGAAGGTGATGGTCGTCGACGGAAACTGTACCTGTGAGAGATTGGCGGAGGTGTTCCAGTTGGACACACTGACATTCATCTGGTAGGTGCAGTATTGGCCGGGCACACTGTCGGATGGGCACAGATAGACTTTCTTGTCGCCGATGTAGGGATAGACTGCACCGGTGGCATGGGTCGTCAGATAATCCGGGTAAGTGCGGTGCGGCTCGTTGATGGGAAACTGGCCGTTGTTGTCATCAAAATACATGGTCTGGCCCGTGCCAAACTGTTTCAAGTTGGAGGTGCAGGAGATCGCCCGGGCTTTCTCCCGCGCTTTCGCCAAAGCCGGCAGCAGCATGGCCGCCAAAATGGCGATTATCGCGATGACGACTAGCAATTCGATCAACGTAAATGCCCGCTTTGTCATGATCAGATACTCCTTTTTTTAATGAAAAGACTGAATAAAACACGACGAAGGCAGTATACACAAAAAGCATCGGCTTGACAAGTGATGCGGGGAATCACCCCATTCCAGCCTCATCGGCAAAATAAAACAGCTTGGTGTCGCGCCCATTGCAGGAAAAATTGAACTTCGCGGTGTTTTCAGCAACGACCGTGTTGGCAAACAATTCCACGATGCGCTGGTAACGCCTGGGCAGGGCAATGTGAACGTCTTTGGCGCCCGCCACCGTAATGGCGAGCATCCTGTCGTTGGCGTATAGGTTGCATTGTTCGTCACAATAACGATGCACCTGCGCTGCCTCCAGAATGTTGGTGAGGGCAGGGCCGTCCAAGGTTTCGGGATTATACAAGTAGTAGGATTGCCAGCTGCCCATGTCGCAGTGGCGCAGCGGGCCGGGCCCAAACGGCATTCCACAGAGAGACTCCATGCGCCGCGCGTCATAGCTGTCGCCATCAATGACGCCGGCCGCGTACAGCCAGAGCACCGAGCGCTGCGACGTGCAGACATGCGTGCGCAGGAAAGCCAGGTCGTCCGGCGGCAACACGAATTGGTTGCAGAAAATCACCAGTTTGACCGCTGACAAGTCCATGTGCTTCAGGTCATTAAATGAACAGGTCGCATAGGGCGCGCCACAGGCAGACAAGATGCTCTTGGGGCGCACAAAAAGAGAATTAGGGACGAATTCCGTGCGCGCATCGCCCAAGTAATAAAGGCTCTCGGGATCAGCGACCAAAAGAATCTCGCTGACGTCGTTGCACGGCAGGTCACGCCACTGGTCCCAGAGCCGCTTACATTGGCCAAGTGCCGACCAGACAGCATCTTCAACAAAGAAATCACCGAAGATGTTGTAGAGCCACAGCGCGTCATGGCCAAGCAAACACTGGCAAAAATCGCGCTTGAGACAGGCGACGGTGTCCGTGGCATCCCGCCACTTCGGCCGGGGAAAATTCACATACGGCGATACAGCGATATTTGACGAGTGCGTCTGTTCGTCCATCTCCATGACCGCGCATTTGCCGGCGCGAACGACGCTCGCGTGGGGAAATTTCCAGCCACCGCCGCGCTCCCCGGCGCTCACGGCCGCGCCAGTGGGCACAGTGACGTAATCCAGGCCGGGGAGGGCGTAGACTCGCTCATAGGCCACATTGGCGTGATGCAGCATGGAATTGCCCCCGACACCCGGCGAGTAAATGTAGCCATAAAAAACACCCAGTTTGCGTTCCGGCGGGACGACCTCACGGGCCACGCCGGTAAAATGGGCGATGGCGTCAGCAATGGCCTCACTGCAAAAACGCCAATGCAGGAGCGCGAGACGATCCGCCTGCGGATCGCGCAGCAGCCCGTGGCTCCAGTGGTGCCGCTCCGCGGCGGTGGGTAAATGCTCAATATCGTCATGGCCGTGCCGCTGGCACCAGGCGAAAAAGGCCGCTTCACGGGCATTGCCGGCCTCGCCGCGACTGCGATCAAACCACTCGTGCGTCGACCCCGCACAGAGCTGATAGTACCGGAAGCGATCGCCCCATTTGGCCTCGGTGTGCCGTAGGAAAGCCCGTAGATAATTGCTGGTCAAATCTAGCCAGCTCTGCATGTGAACGAGATGCCCCAAGTGATTGAAGCTGTCCTTGTCCAGACGGCGCATGAGCCACATTGGCGTATTCAGATCGACAATTGCCATGAGCTCCGCCGCCGGATTCTGCGCTAAAGCGTCGCTTATCTGCTTGTCCCACGGCGCGAAGTCGTATACTTCATCCCACAGCCATAACGGATCGTAGGGACAATAAGGCAGCGCCAGAGAATTGACCGTGTTGCCAGCCGTCAAACACACCCAGTCAATGCCAATGTCGTGCATCTTGGCAATGACCGGAAATTCACGAGTGGCAAAATGACCCTGGGGTGTACGATAGGCAAAAAATGGTGCCGGAATTGTGGAGGAAGTTGATGGGAGCATGATGCCTTATTTTGCGGTAATGTGCGAAATCTTGTGATAGAAAGAGAGACTTGACACAGTAGTTCCGAACCCTTTGTCTGCGCCGTGGGCGCTATCCCTGGGCTGGTATGCGTCGCGCGCCCGTCTCCCGGCCGTGGTGCGGGCGTCCCGCCCGCACCGTCGCCTGGGATCATGACCTTACCCGACCTCCAAACAGCCACACGCAAACGTGCCCGCCGCAGCAATCAATGAGTTCCATTGCCTCTTTGGCCCCAGTCAGCTGCGCCGACTGGGGCCAAAGAGGCCGAGGAACACGGACCAATATGGCGCGCCACCCAGGGCGGCGCGCGCCTTCGGCGCCGCTTGCCCTGGGCTGGTATGCGTCGCGCTTTCAGCGCTTCTGCCGCTTCGCGGCGGAAATGCGCGACGAGAAAAGGCTGTCTGGCTGAACAAGTGCCATGGATACCGTAAAGTGAAGAGCATCGGTTTCATGGGAGCAGGTTAGTGTAAAAAGTTTTCTCCATAAGAAGAGAATAGTTCTTATTTATACCTGGAATCATTGCTTGGCAACTACAAGTGTTCATCACAAGATTTCGCACATTAACTATTTTGCTGAAAGAAAAAAGGATAGAGGCAAAGATGCCGCGAATACCCGACAACACAAACACCTAATAAGGTAGCAATTTTATTGGGGCGCACAAGTGCGCCCCCACAGGACAACCACAACGGGAGCCCAGGACAACCACAACGGGAGCCCAGGACAACCACAACGGGAGCCCAGGACAACCACAACGGGAGCCCAGGACAACCACAACGGGAGCCCAGGACAACCACAACGGGAGCCCAGGACAACCACAACGGGAGCCCAGGACAACGACAACGGGAGCCCAGGACAACCACAACGGGAGCTGATGGCAGCCAATTTATTGGGGCGCACAAGTGCAATCCTAACCAGCCGGAAAATGGCAAAAGTTATGCCGAACTTATTAACAGGCCACAGAGTCACATAGCTTAAGTAATTCCAAGGCAGCGAACTATGACAGTCAACAACCTTTACTTTTGCCATAGTCAATTATACATAATATTGATTATGCGACGTTATATAGAGATCAACGGCCAAGGGGTGGCAGGGGGTGAAATGCTGAGAAAACGCCCTGCTGTGGTATTGACGTCGTTAAGCGTCGGTTTGGGTGTTGGGAGTGCCATTCGTCGGTTTCAGCATTACGGTGTCAAGCACTGCATCTTTGTCACCGAGTCCACTGAGTCCCCGGCGTCCCCGGCGTCCGCCAAGCAGTCCCCGGCGTCCCATACGTCATTCCCCACAGTCCCGAAAGTCCCCACAGTCCAATCCATGGGATCATGCCTTATGAGTCGTGAGTCCTCGCCACAGCGCCGCCGCCAACCGGTCCCCACGGTCCCTGACGTCCTCACGGTCCCGGCCATTATCAATCACTCCTATGAAACACGCTGCCGCAAAGGTCGGCGGAAATCAAGGTCGGATGGCTGGGCGGCGGCGGGCCGTGGGTTTCCTGCAAATTGTCCCAGCGAAGCGCCGGGGTGTACACTGACCGATTACTGTGTCGTTTTGAAAAATGCCATAAACACAATGACAAACTGCGCTTTGGCATTAGATTTGTTACTTGTTTTCGGACGTACTGGTGACCATTAGGAGGCATGACGATGAGCGACAAAGACGGCAAACCCCAGCAATTCCATGCTGGCCAGCGTTTTTATTGCCAGCACTGCAAGAGTGATTCCGTCGTGCAAGTTGTTCATGATATACAGGGATTTCGGATTGTGTCTGAGAAAGCAATTTGTGCTTTCTGCAAGGCCGAGATTGTCGGTGCAATCCTCAATCCTAGTGAGCCAACTAGCGCGTCGGCCGACGCGACGTCGCTCGTGGCGGTGCCGGACAGCACCTCGGCATTGAGTTCGCTGTTGCAGTTGGACAGCGATGATGGTATCGAAAAAGCCTCGTTGTCGGGTTTGCTTGCTGACTCGGCAGGCGCGGCATCTGATACCACCAAGCCATTTTGCCGTGATTGTTACTACTACATTCACCATCCCTTTTTGAGTCGTTGTTCGTTTCACAATCGGACAGTTGAGCCCATGGATGACTGTCCATCCTTCCGCGCGAAAGCGAGAAAACAGAGCGGTACGGCCGACTAATCCTGCCACCAATATGCTGATATCAGCAGGCGCTGGCAGGCGCTGCCAGCAATGGGGTTTCTTTTTTTGGGGGGGGATGTAATTAATGGGCAGTGTGCGGTTGCGTACTTGCTTAACGTGTAGGCTGCCTAGTAGCGTTATGACAATGAAGGGGAGTACTACATAGCATGTGTTTTGTAGCGAGAAACAGGTGTTTTACCGCTTTTTCGGCCGCGCTTATCCTGGCATTTTTGGTCAGTTCTTGTACCACGTTGCCTGGTATTCGTCATGAAGGACCGCCCCTACTGGCCTATCCTGTGGATTACGCTCCGCAGGTTTTTGTCTTATACGAGCCCTACCCCCAGACGCTGGCTTGGCTGGAAGGCGTCGTGCCCGTGCCTTCTTATCAAGGATGGACTGACGAACGCATGACGCGCGATCTTAACCGCATGCGCGCCATTGGCTTACATGGCCTGTTTCTGTGTCTGCGGCCGGAAAGCCTCGCCGATCCCTTTGTGATTGAGCGTATTAGCCGCTTTTACGACCTTGTGCAGACCACCTATCCCGGATTCAGTGTTGCCTTGACGATAGTGCCGGCGCAGAAGATGGCCATCAGCAGGCAGAATGTCGTGTCGTATATGCGCAAGCAAGGCATCTTTGATGCGGAATGCGTCCTGCGTCTCAGTGGCCGGCCTTTTCTAGGCTTTTCCGAGGACATCACCCTGACGGATCGGCCCATTTCTGATGTCAGCATCCGGCAATGGGGCAATGAATGGCACGTGCGTCCCCGTAATGGCGATTACGACCAAGTGTCCGCCCATGAGTCATTTATCTGGGTTTGTGCCGGCTTCAGCGGTGAACAACGCAGCACACAGAAAAAAGCCATGGCGCAATGGCCACAGCCCAGGGATAAACACGGCGACTTCTTCCGGATGGGCCTGCGCAGGGCGTTTGCCGCCGGTGCGGCCATCGTCTGCGTTGATTCCTGGAACGACTTCGTGGTCGGCAGTTTTGTCGAGCCAAACAGCTACGATCAGGACCAAATGAGCCGAGTGCTCCGGGAAGAGTTGGCTGAGCTCGCGCGCCAGCGCAACACGCCATAATTGCCCTCGCTCTATAATCGTTGTCGGGTTCTGGTCTATGAGGATGCCGTAACGCACCACTCGTCATTCCTGGCGCTGCTTCGCGCCCAACAAACTAGAGCCTGTCCGAAAAGCATAGTTGGGTTTTGCGAGGGGGAGGAAAATACCCTTCGCTTCGCTCGGGCCGCCGCTGCGCGGCTATCAGACTATCCCTGCACCTGCGGTGCAGGTCTGCGGCCCATTGGCCCTTTCCTCCCCCTCGCGCTCCCCCACCTATCCCTTTTCGGCTCAGCGCCTTGCGGCCTTCGCTTCGCGACAGCCGCAAGGCGCTGAGCGTCAGCAGACAGTAGAATGGGCTGTACGTTTCTACGTTATTTTTTGGCAGTTATAGCCAATTTATGGTCAAAAAAGTGCCGGTTTATGAATAGAAGAACGCCGGAAGAAGGCCGTCTTGACAGGCAAAAGTCGTCTGGGGGCTTTTCGGACGATCTCAAACTATCCCTGCGCAGTGGTTGCATGGCTGCGGGGCATTGCACCCCGCCCTACCCTCCTGCGCCTTATTAACACCTAGAGCCCATCGGGTTGCGAATGAAGACGAACAGCCGCTGCAACAGGCTGCTGTTGCATGACAGGCGTTTGTCGCTGCAACCAACAGGATTATTCCACAAAGGGGCTGAGCGCGAAGGCGTTATGATCTTCGGCGAGGGCGGCGGCACTGATGGACGGGAGGGTACCATTGCGGCTCCAGGCGCCAATGACGAATTCATGCACGCCGGCGGTCAATTTCCGCGGGCGGTTCGCCTGCCCTGAGTAGCTATTACGGCCGACGAGCGCCCACAATGGCCGACTACCGCGGCTGCAATACAGCTGAGCGCGTTCGGATTGGCCATTGTAGCTTTCCTTGATGCTCGAAGACGGCCGGGCCGTAAAATGCGCAAAGAGATAATAGCTACCATCCTGCGGCACATTGAAGCGCAGGACATAGCTGCCATCGTCCTGGGCTTTGACATCGGCGCGGATGACGCCTTGGGCGCGATCGCGTTCGGCGAGCGCTCGGTGGGCCGTCGCGTCGACATAGACCGACACGGGCCGGGACAGGCCATTGGCCGTGCGCACCAGGAAGGACCCGCTGTTTTGCTTGGCGAAGGGTATTTTCGCTGCGTCAATGCGCACGTTCAGAGTCAGTGGCTGGCCGTAGGTGACCACGCCGGCGGTGGGCTCCACCTGCAGAAAGTCCAAGCTGTCGTTTTTACGGATAGTGAAGGATACTGCCTCGCCGGGTTCACGCAGGGATAGCTCGACGCGCTGCGGCGCGATGCCCTCCGGCGTCCAGGTAAATTGCAGCCGTTGCGTATCCGTCTGTAGCGACAGCGGGCGGTACGGCAGGGCATCAATACCCCCGGGTTGATAGGCGCCCATGTTGGGCGTGGCCTGCGGCATGACATTGGGCAGCGCATAGCCGGCCTGCCAGCCCGGGCTGTTCTCCTGCAGGCGATAGTCGGCCCGGTCTTCAGCGACGAACTGCGCTGGCGCGGCCACGCTATTCATTTCCTGGCCATACTGCTCCCGCAGGCGCTTGGCAGCGGTCTCATTGTCGCCGGGGCGACCGATAAGGCTGTAATCAAAATCACTGCGGAAGTGAGTAAACAGCGCGCTGCTCATGGGGCCGCCGGTTGAGGCGATGACGTTATTGCGGGCGTAGCCCTTCAGTGGGCCATTGAGCATATCGTTGGCTTCGCTGCCACCGCTGTAACTGCTGAAACCGCCGCCGGGGCCCGCGATGGTGTTGTTGAAGAAGAAGATGGTGCCTTTGCCCGGATCGCTATAGACATTTTTGACGGAGGCCCCGCTGAGGCCGTACACATCGCCCAAGTCGCAGATCAGGTTCTGGTACAGGTAACTCGGGCCAATCAAGCATGGCGCCGTACTGACACCGCAGAGCAGCCCTTCTGACTTGTTGTAGAAAAAGCGGGCGTTGCTCTGGCCGCCATCGAGCTCTATGCCGTCGTCGTTGCCAAAGGCCAAGTAGTTGCCGCAGACCTCGGCGTCCTGGTAGATGCTGCCGCTGCGGCTGCCATTGCCCGCTCCTTCGATGACGTCGTTCCAACGGTGAGCATCGCAACCGACAAAGTCGTTGTAGCGTATGGCCACGGCCGTGCACTCGCCGACATACACCGCGTTCGGGCCGGCCGGGTGTGAGTGGAACCAGCTGTTGGCGGTGCCGCGGGGGTCATGGATGTAGTTGCCCTCAAGTAGGACATTATTGGAGCCCATGATGCGAATACCAGCGTCGTTGTTGAGCCGGCGGTCATTTTCGTAATACGTCCCATTGATGTCCGGGCGCTGTACACCGACGCGCGCAAAACCAGCGATGTCGCAGTTGCGAATCTGTATCCACTCCGAGCCTAGGATGCTGATGCCGTTGACCTTGGCACCAAGAATGGTCAGGCCTTCAAGAATGACGTAGCGGGCGCCGGTGATGGTGATGGCGTTGCCGCTGGCCATGTCGCCCTGGAGCACGAAACCGGGTTTGGCGACGTAACGGATATAGCCGTCAGGAGCGCCCTCAGCGCTGATATCCAAACTGCCGTGGAAGTTATCTGGCCCAAGTTCAATGGTCTTGGCGATGGGCACTGCGGGAGTGAGAGTATGGAAACGGCCCGCAACCTTGCCTTCTTGGCCCTTGTCAGTAAAGGAGATACGGACGTCGTAGGCGGTGTTTTCCTGGAGTTTGAGGATGCTCGCTGCCGTGCGCTGTTCCTTCCAGATGTACACCATGGGCAGTGCGTCGAGCCACTGTTCGCTACCCTGGACGCGATACTGGACACTGCTGCTGAATTCCTCGGGTTTTTCCGCCAGCAGGTGATTGAGGTAAAGACTGGCGACCTGGTAGCCGGGGACGATCTCGAAGCGCGGCAATTCCGCCGGCTGGGGCGGCGCGAACTTCTTCAAGGTCATGGCGGTGATTTTCGCGGTGGCACCGAAGTAGTCCTTGCTGGTCGGCGTGCGGATCAGCAGCTGAATGCGATCGGCCTCGCCGGGGGTGAAATCCACCTGGAGGCTTTCTTTGCGTCGCCAGTTTCTTTTGGAACTTTTGCGCGAGATTTCCTTCCCGTCCTTGTAGCGTTTCACCTGCAGGTACACCAGGCCGCCGCGGCTGGTCTCGACCTGCGCCAGAAAGCTGTATTCCTGGGCCGGGGCCAGGCCAGTGACCAGACGCTCGAGACTGGAGTCCCAGCGATGCTCAGCAACGACTTCGAGGGTAAGTGCGTCACTTGCGGCTTGAAAGGTCAAAGCATTGTCATAATTGCTCCAGCCGTCATACATAGCCACGGGCTCTCCTTCCTGGTAGAGCAAAGACGCGGGCGGTGGCGCGGCCTGTGCCCGCAGAGACGAGAGACAGCAGAAAAAAATACCGCATGCGCATAGATGCCGGAAAAACATCGTCCACCTCTTTTATTAGGGCATTGTTTTTTTTGGGAGAAAGACAGATTAAGACTAAGCGGCTGGTAGGCTGCCCACCGCGGCCAAAACGGCATAAGATAGCGCAGTTTCCAAGGCACGTGCGCTTTCCGTCGTGGTAAAAAGCACGTTCGTTAACTCGCGCTCAGATAGGCATGGCTTATGTTATAGCCCTTAACGCTTCGACTTCACGCACGGCTCAGGCCGTATGAGTATCATCCGGCATTATTCGCAGGCAACACCACGAGCCGCTCACTGCAGAGGCCCTGGACGGGATTTCAGGAGATATGCTCCCCATGCAGACGTCATCAGCTAAAAATCAACGCATTCACAGCGAGTATCTGATCATCGGCTCTGGCCTGGCTGGCCTGACAGCGGCGCTGGAAGCCGCCAAATTCGGCCAGGTGATGGTCATCACCAAGTACAAAGCTGAAGACTGCAATACGCGCTATGCGCAGGGCGGCATTGCCTGCGTAATAGATGAAAATGACACCTTTGACGCCCATGTGGCCGACACCATCACCGCTGGCGCCGGGCTTTGCCATCCGGATGTGGTGCGGGAGATCGTCATGGCCGGCCCTGCCCGCGTCCGCGACTTGGAGCAGTACGGCCTCAACTTCACCCGCCAAGGCGACATTCACGACAGCGTCTCGCCGGAACAGGCGCAACAATTCGACCTGGGCCGCGAGGGCGGCCATTCCGCACGGCGAGTTCTGCACGCCGGCGACATCACCGGCCGGGAAGTGAGCGAAGTGCTGCTGGCTCGTTGCCGCGCCAACCGGAACATCACCATTCTGGAAAATCATCTGGCAGTGGACCTCATCACGACCCGGCATTTCACTTGGCGTGGCGAGAACTGCTGCCTGGGCGCCTATGTGATGGACATTGGCTCGCACGAGATCAAGACCTTTATCAGTCGCTTTACCTTCTTGGCCACCGGCGGTGCTGGCAAGGTGTATTTATGCACCTGCAATCCGGACATCGCCTGCGGCGACGGCGTGGCCATGGCCTACCGCGCCAGCGCCGAGATCGCCAATATGGAATTCTACCAGTTTCATCCGACCATTCTGTTCCACCCCAAAGCCAAATCCTTCCTCATCAGCGAGGCCGTACGCGGCGAAGGCGCCATCCTCAAAGTCAAGCGCAATGGCGATTATGTGGAATTTATGCAGGACTATCACGAGCTCAAGAGCCTCGCACCCAGAGACATTGTCGCCCGAGCCATTGACAACGAGCTCAAACGCACCGGCCAGGAATGCGCTTGGCTGGACATCCGCCACAAATCAGAGGATTTTCTGCGCAAGCGCTTTCCGAACATTTATCAGGAATGTCTGCGCTTCGGCGTGGACATGGCCACCGACCTCATTCCCGTCGTGCCGGCGGCGCACTATTGCTGCGGCGGCGTGCGGACCGATGTCAACGGCGTCAGCACGGTCAAGGGCCTCTATGCCATCGGCGAAGTGGGCTGCACGGGCCTGCATGGCGCCAATCGCTTGGCCAGCAATAGCTTACTGGAGGCGATGGTCGTGGGCTATAATGCCGTTAAGCATAGCCATGAGTGCCCGGAGGATGTTCCGAACATCGATGACGAGATGATCCCCGACTGGCAACATGGCGATGCGGTCAACTCGGACGAGCAGGTCGTCATCAGTCACAACTGGGACGAAATCCGCCGTTTCATGTGGGACTACGTCGGCATCGTGCGCACAGACAAGCGCCTGGAGCGCGCCAAGAACCGCATCCGCATGCTGCGCAAAGAGATTGAGAAGTACTACTGGAACTTCCTGTTGACGCCTGACCTGGTGGAACTGCGCAACTTAGCATCGGTAGCCGAGATGATCATCGACAGCGCGATCGCCCGCCACGAAAGCCGTGGGCTGCATTACAACCTTGACTACCCCGTCGCCAACAGCGACCTGGCCGGCAAGGACACCATCCTGCGCCGGCCCCTCAAACCCGAAATTTGGTTCGAGTAGGCGCAAGCCTGACTAGTGCCGACCGGAAACGATGCTGGGGCGTAATCTGTCAGCCGTTGATAACCAAAACTGTGGTGCCTCTACGAGGCACCGCCTGTTGGCAGGCTGCGTCCCCAGGCTAAAGCCTCGGGTTAAGCATAGTTAAGCGCCTACGGCACAGAAATATAGCCATTGAATGATGGTGGTTTTCGAGCCGAATCGGACAAAGCAAGTCGTCTGATCGGCCAAGTTCGGCCCGGAGGGCCGGACCATGCATAACCCCTGGTGAGGCGCCCGAAGGGCGCCGCAACCAGGGGTGTGACAGCAACCTGTAATTGCGCCTGGAGGGCGCCACATTGACCAGGCTTGTCGCGTCACATCGCGGCGGAGTGAGGCAACCGGCCAGCATTATCAATGACGGACCGATGTGTCCGCCCCAGTTCTTGCCCAGTCAGGCACCGTCGAATAAGATGCGGCGGGGCTAACACTGTCTGTCTTTACGCCTTGGATTTGAAATTCTTGATGGCGGCAAAGCCGCTCTTAGCAAAGGCCTGTTCAGTGACCTTGACGACGTTATAGGCCTGGTCGAAGGTCACAGGGAAAGGCACGCCATTGACCACGGCGTCGTAGAGGTGCGACCAGATGATGCTCATGGGAATGGCTGGCACCTGGTACTTGGCTTCGACAAAGTACAACTTCTCCTCGAAATTACCGTAGGACAGGCCGGCATTTTCCGGATGGGGCGTGGTAGAAACCAGCTTCGTTGCCGGGTCCAGATGACGCACGTCAATGACTGGTCCGCCATTGAAAACGATGGTGCCCTTGCTGCCGACAATTTCCATCTCGCGGCCCGGCATGGCATTGCAGCCGGCGACTTCCACGTCGGCGAGACGACCATTGGCACCGCGCAGGATGATCTTGAAAATGTCGTCACCGTCGCCGATGGAGATGACCCGACGCACATCGGCCCACACTTCGGTCACCGGCGAGTCGAGGAAGCACAACGCCTGATCAATAAGGTGCGGGCCCCAGTTGCTCAGCAGACCACCGAAGAACTCCGTCATGGTCATCCAATCATTACGACGGCAATAGCCGACGCTGCGATAGAGCTTGATGTACTGCACGTCGCCAATCAAACCGCTGTCGCAAAGCTCGCGTACTTTGATGAACGCGGCCTCAAAACGACGGTTGTGACGGAAAAACAGCTTGCCCGGATGCTTGGCCGACGCCTGGCGCAGCAGTTCCATCTCCGCCGTGCTGCAGGCAACGGGCTTCTCTACCACGGCGATCTTGCCGGCAGCCATGATCTGCAGCGCCATCGGCACGTGATCCGGGTGACGGGTGGCGATAGTCACCATCTCGATGGCGTCATTCTTGAGCATCTCTTCCAACGACGCGTACTTCACTGCGTTGGCGTATTCCTTCGGCAGATTCTCCCGCCGCTCCGGCGCGTGGTCAGCACAGGCTACCAACTCGAATTTACCCGGATAGCCCGCCATCTCCTGCGCATGGCTGCGACCGATACGACCATTACCGATAATACCGTACTTGATGACTCTGCTCATGTTCTTTTCCCTGCTCTGTGCTCTGTTTTTTGGGGCTTATTCATGCGTCGCGGAGGTCCGCGATGATAAAAACTCTCGCTTCTGCCGCTGGTTCAGGCCTTGGCGCCCTTGGTGCTGGCGCCGGTGTCGTGCCAGCGATCTAGGGGTACTGGCGGCGGCTGGTCTGAAATCAGCGCCTCAATCTCGTCCAGTCCGCAAATCAGGAACAGCCCAGCGCGATTGAACTTGCTGGAGTCCAGCAGCAGCGTATTGTGCTCAGACAAAGCCAGGACCTCGCGGAGAAAGTCGGCGTGGGCTTCGTGATAGGTACTCAGGCCGGCCGCATCCAGCCCCACGCCGGAATAAAAGGCCCGCGTGATGCGTAGACGATGCAGATTCTCCAGCGTGATCTTGCCTAAAAACGAGTTGAGCTGACACTTAAAATTGCCGCCGAGACTCATCATGATGAAATGCGGTGGAAAACGGAAAAATTCCTGCGCGATCAGTACCGAGTTGGTCACGATGCTCAGATTGTTCAGACGCGACGACTGCAGGCGCCGCGCCAGGCACAGGCACGTCGTCGATGAATCCAAAAAGACAATATCGCCGTCGACAATGCTGCGCTCGGCTCGCTCGGCGATGAGCATCTTCGCCGCCCGGTTGGTCTCCAGGCGCTGGATGAAATGGCTGTCGCGCTGATTGGCCGACGCCGGCGCCTTGACCGGCGTTTCCTCCGGCAAGGTGCTGATGGCGCCCCCGTGCACTTTTCGCGCCGATCCCGTGCGCACCAGCGCCGCGATGTCGCGGTGCACTGTCGCCACCGAGACGCCAAAGCGCGTCACTAGATCTTCGATGCTGCTGTAGCGCACCGTGCGCAAATACGCGCTCAAGGCCAATTGCCGATCGTCATTCGCACCCATTGTCTCACCCGTTGCCGTGGTTTTCATACTGAGAAAAACTTTTCTGTGAGATAAAATCGTCAGGCAATGAAGATTTTCAATCAGAAAAAGCTAATTTTTATGCTTTTTTCTCATTTTTATGCTTGCCAGCGCTTATTTTCATGGCATATTTCTGTCCATGCGATGATTTTACCTATCCATTATCGTCCTATCGCCGAGCGAGTAGAGGTGCCGTCTCCATGTCAGTATCGTTTATTGGTTTAGGTTATTGCGGCTGGGATCATTTGTGCGTGTTGCCGCACATTCCTCTGGATGACAAAGTCAAGATTGACGAACGCATGGAGCAAGGCGGCGGTCCTGCAGCGACCGCGACCTACGCTGCTGCTCGGCTGGGGGTGTCCAGCGCCTTCTGGAGCGCCGTTGGCGACGACGCCCAGGGCGGCCAGATCATCGCCGCGCTGGAAGCAATCGGCATTGACGCCAGCGGGATTCGCCGCCGCGCCAACTGCGCCTCGCCCATCGCCTACTGCTGGATTGAGCGCGAGAGTGGCAAGCGCAGCATCGCCTGGTCCAGCGGCGAAGTGGTGCCGCTGAGCCCGTCCGAGCTCCCCCTCGACCAGTTGGCCACGGCTAAGGTCCTCCATCTCGACGGCCATCAGACGCAAGCCGCCATCGCCGCCGCCCGTTTTGCCCGCGAACACGGCGTGCTCGTGTCCCTCGACGCCGGCACGGTCGTCCCCGGCATCGAGACCCTGCTCGAACTCGCTGATATCGTTATCAGTTCGGAGAAATTTGCCCAGCGGCTTTGTCCGGGAGTGACGCCGCAGGCGGCCGCCCGGCATTTTTTTGGTCTGGGCAAGACGCTTTTTGCGGGTGTGACCCTCGGCAGCCAAGGCAGCGTCGGCTACGACGGCCAGCAAGACTACTTCCAGCCGGCATTCCCAACTACCGTGCGTGACACCACCGGTGCCGGCGATGTCTTTCACGGCGCCTTCGCGGCCAGCGTCATCAAGCTCGGCCGCGACTGGCAGGAGTGCATGCGGCAGGCGTCCATGACCTCAGCCATCAAATGCACCAAGCTCGGCGGGCGTACCGGTATTCCCGACGCCGAGACCCTGCGCCAAGCGCTGGCAGCGCACAAATAAAGCTGATTAGGCCAGCGCTTCCCTAGGCAATAACCCAGCGACCATGAGAAAAAGGGACGACAACATGACGATGAAATTGATCATGACGACCACCATGGCGTTGTTTTGCAGCGGAGTCGCTTTCGCTCAAGCCGACAAAACGGCGGAGTATCCCGAGCTCCTGGCGCAGATTGAAGCCAGTGGCGATTACGCGCCAAAATTCCCCTTCCAGATCCAGCTGGGCTTGCCGGACAACGTCAGCAACGTCCAGACCTGGACCGGCGGCCCGTGGCAGCCGGCCGGCAGCGACGGCTTTCTGGCGGCCAAGGGTATCCATTTTGTGGACGGCCGCGGCCAGCGCCGGCGCCTCCTGGGCACCAACATCTGCTTTTCCGGTTGCTTTCCGGAAAGTAAGGCCGATGCGGACGCCGTCGCGGCAGCGCTGGCGCGTTTTGGCATCAACAGCGTGCGCATGCACTATGTCCACCACGCATATCCGCCGAAGCGCGAGTACAGCAGTCCGGATTCCTTTATCGAGCCTGTACAGCTCGACCAGTTCGACTACCTGATCCATCAGCTGCAGAAGCACGGCATATATATCTACATGCAGCTCAATATCGCCCGCAAATTCGGCGCGGCAGCCGGCTTTGAAAATGCCGACCAGCTCCCCTGGTATAACAACGGCCTGGATCATTTTGAACCGCGGATGATCGCCCTCCAAAAGAAATTTCACCGTGACTTCATGACCCATGTCAATCCCTACAGCGGCCGTGCCTACAAGGACGACCCAGGCATCGCCACGCTGGAAATCGCCAACGAGAACAGCATTGTCAACGCTTGGTACAGCAGCAAATACGACTTGCCCAACCTTCCCGAGCCATACGGCAGCCTCTTCCGTGGCCTGTGGAATGACTGGCTGGCGAAAAAATACGCCAGTACCGACGCCATGAAAACCGCCTGGCAGATGGTCAATGTCGATCTCGGCGACGAGATGATCGCCGATGGCGCCATGGCCACTGACGTCAAGAACGCCGAGGGGACCACCTGGGGCTTCCAGCAGGACGGCGGCTCCGTTTCCACCTGGGACGTTTTCGACGCCCCCGCCGGCGACACCGGCCCGGCCCGCTTCGCCCGCTTGACGGTTGACAAGATCGGCTTCACGCCGAACATGCCGCAGTTCTATCGCGGCAATCTCGCTGTGCGTAAGGACCAGCCCTACACCCTCAGCTTCAAACTGCGAGTCGAGAAGCCCGCGCCGCTTGCCGTGCGCCTCAGCCAGGACCACAATCCCTGGCATGTCGCCGGCTTCAGCACCCGCATCACCAACGCCACCAGCGCCTGGCAGGACTACCGCTACACCTTCCTGGCCAATATGGACGACGACGCGGTCCGCCTGGTCTTCGCCAATTTCACGCCCGGCGTCATCGACATCGCCGACGTCAGCTTCCGTCCCGGCGCCCGCTTCACCTGGCCTGCGGGCGTCGCGCTTGAGCAGCGCGGCGTGCCACTGCCCAAAGACGGCGAGCTTGGCCTCTTCCCGCGCTGTGTCGAGGATTTCACGGCCTTCCTGCATGACATCGAAAACAGCTATTACCAGGATCTCTACAGCCATCTCAAGAATGACATTGGGGTGCGGCAGCTGGTCGCCGGCACCCAGTTGCAATACGGCTTCAGTTCCGTGCAGGCCCGCATGGACTACTGCGACAACCACAACTACTGGAACCACCCGGCTTTCCCCGTCAAAGCCTGGGACAGCAACCACTGGTATCTGAATAACACCGCGCTGGTGAACAATCTGCAAACCCTCCCTGGCCGTACGCTTGCCAGCCTGGCCAACGCCCGCGTCCATGGCAAACCACTGACCGTCAGCGAATACGACCATCCCAACACCAATTTCTACTCCGCCGAGGGCAACCTTATCCTCACGGCCAACGCGGCCTTCCAGGATTGGGCAGGCTTCTACCAGTTCGCCTGGACTCACAGCCGTGCTTACGTCCGCGATGCCATCCCGCCGACCTTCGACATGTGCTCGGCCAATGCCAAGCTGGCGCACCTGCCGGCCTGTTATGCCATGTTCGTGCGCGGCGATGTCCAGGCCGGCCCCGTCACCACCGCCTACGCCCTGCCCTCGCGGCTCAGCGGCGAAGTCACCGCCGTCGCCCGTGCCAAGAACGCCCGCGCCGTCGGTCGCCCCGAAAATGAAGACAACATGGGGCTGGCGCTGGCCTTCTTCAGCGGCCAGCATATCACCGAAAACGGCCCGCTGCAGATGCCCGCCGGCATCCGGGTCGTCGACAGCTGGAAATCCCTGTCCGACGCCCAACGCGCGATGTTCGACCAGAAGTGCATACTTAATGATACGGGCGAGCTCGTCTGGGACTACCAACAGAATGACGGTGGCTTCTTCACCGTCGACACGCCCAACACCAAGGCCTTCACCGGCTTTGTCCGCGGCCGCCGTTTCGAATTCACGGGCCTGAGCATCATCCCCGGCAAGAACCGCCTGGACTGGTTCAGTCTGTCGCTCACCAACAGTACGCCGCCCGCCAGCCGCACCGGCGACGCCAACGCCATCGCCCCCGGTCGCTATCTCCTGGCTGCCACCGGCCTCAACCACAACAGCAACGCCCTCGTCCGCGCTATTGGCGGCGACCGCATCGCCGTCAGCAAATTCTACGGCGGCAGCAATGGCGAGGCACCCATCCTGGCCGAGGGCATCAGCGCCGATCTCGTCCTCAAAGGCGTCGCCCCAACCCGCGTCCAGGCCTTCGCGCTGGATGGCAATGGCGAACGCATGCAGGCAGTGGTCATCAAAGCCGACGGCGAATCCTCGTTAATAAGAATAAGTCCTGAATACAAGACACTTTGGTATGAAATACAAGTCCAATAAATTTTAATGATGCCGTTACCGGGCGCAAGCCCGGCTGCTGATCATTTTTTGTTTCCCCAACGTCGTTTCCCTAAACACAACAACCCGGAGAAAGAAGAACATCATGAAGACCCTGAAACTTGGTTACCTCCCCCTGTGCAAAGGCAGCTGGATCAACGACCGCCTGGACAAAGAGCTGAAGGACTCCCTGGCCGCTCTGAAGAGTCTCGGCCATGACGTCGTCGACTGCGGCAAGCTGATCACCACCGATACGGATGCTGATGAGGCCTGCGAGCTTTTCCAGAAAGCCAACATAGACGTCCTGGTCGTGCACCACCTTGCCTTCCCGCTGGGCGCCATCACCCCGTCTTTGGCCCGCCGCCTGGGCGTGCCGGTGATTCTGTGGTCCACGCCTGAGCAGCCCTACCGGAATCCCGCCTACCGCCTGGAAGCCAACAGCTTCTGCGCCAGCAACATGACCGCCAATCACCTCTGGCGCGTCAATCATCCCTTCGCCTTTGTCTATGGCGAGCTTGACCAGGCCATGGCCGAAATGAAAGAAGAGCTCAAAGTCTTCGCCAGCATCGAACAGATGAAGGGCTTCCGCGTCGGCTCCGTCGGCGGCCGCGTTCCCGGTTTCTTCACCTCGACCTTCAATGAAATGATGCTGCGCGAGAAATTCGGCGTCGAAGTCGAAAACATCACCATGCTCGAGCTGGTTGAAGTCGCCCGCAGCCTCAAGGGCAAGGACCTCCCCGAAGCCCGCAAAGTCGTGCTCGACAACGCCAAGCAGGGCGATATCAGCGATGAAGAACTCGACCTGGCCGTGGCACTCTACGCTGCCTTCTGCCAGCTGCGCAAAAAGTACCGCCTCAATGCCTGGGCCGTCCGCTGCTGGCCCGAATTCAGCGACATCTACGGCATCGGCGTCTGCCATATCCTCGGCTGCCTCACCGGCCATGATTGCGCCGCCGCCTGCGAAGGCGATGTCTATGGCGCCGTCGCTATGACCATCGGCGAGAATTTCTCCGGCGGCAAGACCTTCTTTGCCGACTTGGTCATCTTTGACGAGAAGGACAACTCGGGCATCTTCTGGCATTGCGGCGCGGCGCCGGCCTGCCTCTGCCGTCCCGGCTTTGAGCCCTGCATTCGCAAGCACCCGGTGATTGACGGCGGCGGCAAAAAAGGCGTCGCGGTCGAATTCCCGCTGAAGCCCGGCAAAGTCACCATTTGCCGCCTCGGTGAGAAGCCCGATGGCACCTTCCGCCTGATGATGTTCAGCGGCGAGGCCGTCGAAACCGAGCAGTGCCTGCGCTCGAACCCCCTGAAGGTCAAGTTCAACGGCAAAGTGCGCGATCTGATCAACAAGATCGTCTACAATGGCTTTGAACACCACTACGTCGTCTCCTATGGCGACATCGCCCAACATCTGCGCGAATTTGCCCGCCTCATGAACATCGAGCTGCTCGAATTCTAAGAGCCGACTAAGATCTGCCGTGCCGCTGCGCCCCCTCCCTGCACAGCGACACGGCAGACCATCACCGCAGCAGATAGCGAAAGCACAAGCGCTTCAAGAGAAGGCACTAGCGGATCAATGACTAAAATTACGTTCATGGGCGCCGGCAGTACGATCTTCGTCAAGAACATCATCGGCGACGCCTTTTGTACTCCGGCTTTGCAGGACGCCCACATCGCCCTCTACGACATCAATCCCCAGCGTCTCCGTGAATCGGAGGTGATGCTGCGCACTCTCAACAAGAATATCAACGAGAACCGCGCAACCATCACCACTCACTGCGGCGTTGAAAACCGCAAGGAGGCCCTGCGCGGCGCTGACTTTGCCATCAACGCCATCCGCGTCTGGGACTTCACCATCTCCGAGGCCATTGATTTCGCCATCCCGACGAAGTATGGCCTGCGTCAGACCATCGCGGACACCCTCGGCATCGGCGGGCTTTTCCGTGCCCTCGGCAGCGGCTATGCCATGCAGGGCTTCGCCGAAGACATGGCCGAAGTCTGTCCCGATGTGTGGTTCTTGAACTACACCAACCCCATGTGCGCCCTGACCGGCTTTATGCTCCGTCACACGCCCATCCGCACCGTCGGCCTCTGCCACTCCGTGCAGGCATGCGTCAGGAGCCTCCTCAAGACCCTTGATCTCACGGACAAGTACGACCAGGACAAGATCAAGGCCCGCATCGGTGGCATCAACCACCAGGCGTGGCTCCTCGAACTCAAGGAAAATGGCCGGGATATTTATCCCGAGATCAGGGACATCGCTTTCCAGAAGCTCGATGCCTGGCGCCAAGCCCCCAAGGGCGAAAAAAGCGACAACATGGTCCGGCTGGAAATCATGCGCAAGTTCGGCTATTACATCACCGAATCCAGCGAGCACAGTTCGGAATACCAGCCCTACTGGATCAAACGCCAGTACCCCGAGCTGGTCGATGAGTACAACATCCCCCTGGATGCCTCGCCGGACCGCTGCCGCAAAATCGTCGCCGGCTGGAACAAGCAGTACAAGGAAATCTGCGACAATCCGGTGCTGACGCACAAGATGAGCAACGAATTCGGCTGCGGCATCATGAATGCCATAGTCACCAACCAGCCCTACCGCATCGCCGGCAACGTGCTCAACCACGGCTTCATTGAGAATCTGCCGAGCAACGCCGTCGTCGAAGTGCCCTGCCTGGTGGACCGCAATGGCGTCCAAGGCACCTACTTCGGGCCGCTGCCCACCCAATGCGCTGCGCTGAACATGACCAACATCAACACCCAGCTGCTCACGGTCGACGCCATTGTCTCGCGCAAAAAAGAAGCTATCTACCACGCGGCCATGCTCGACCCCCATACCGCCGCCGAACTCTCCCTCGACGACATTATCAAGATGGTCGACGAGATGATAGCCGCCCACGGCGACCGCCTGCCCAAATACATCTGAGCAGCGGCCGGCATATCACTCAACCACCAACCCAAAGGACAGCATCATGGAATACAAAGTCAGCTGCGCTCTGAAGCCCGGCTTTAACAAAATCTCCAGCATCGGCGACGGCGAGCTCAAACTCACCGAATTCGCCATCATCAATCTGGCTGACAAACAGCGCTTCGCCGCCAATACCGGCGGCTTCGAGGTCGCACTGGTCGTCCTCGGCGGCAAATGCGCCGTGAAGGGCGACGGCTTCGAATTCGCCACCGTCGGCGAACGCCCGGACGTTTTCTCGGGCAAGCCCTACACGGTGTATATCCCCTGCAACACCGCCTACGAAATTACTGCGCTGGGCCCCGTGGACATCGCCTGGGCCGCCAGCCCATCCACCCTCAAGACCGACGCCTACGTCATCGGCCCCGACCAGGTCATCGACTGCCATATCGGCAAGGGCAGCTATGAACGCGACGCGTACCTCATGCTTACCGAGAAATTTCCCTCGGCGCATTTCTACATTGGCGAGGCCTTTGTCAAGGACGGCCGTCACGCGAGCTTCCCGCCCCACCGCCATGACTTCGACAATCCGCCCGTCGAGGTCGATATGGAAGAGGTGTACTTCTTCCGCTTCAAGCCCTTCCAGGGCTACGGCATCCAGAAGATCTACACCGACGACCGCAGCATCGACGTGACCTACACGGTCGAGGAAAATGACACCACGCTGATTCCCCGCGGCTACCACCCGGTCATCGGCGCTCCTGGCTACGACATGTACTACCTGTGGGTCATGGCCGGTGAAGTCAACCGCAAATTCGTGTCCGTGCAGGATCCGGCCCATCGCTGGGTCGCTATGTAAGCCGACACGGCTTCAGGCCCCTCCCCCGCCGGCGCGCGCTATCCAGCCGCGCCGGCGGCGGGAGCCATTATTCTTCTTCCTTTCCCGTATTTGATCCCTCCCCCCAGAGCACAGCATCATGACGCACGACATTCTCATCGGCATCGACTTCGGCACCGGCGGCTGCAAGATCACCATCACGGACTGCCAGGGCGAAGTCCTGGACAGTCTCTCCGGCGAATATCCCAGCTCCCATCCCCATCCGGGCTGGTCGGAGCAGCATCCTGCCGACTGGTGGCGCGTCATGTGCGAGACCCTCGCGCGGCTCCAACAGCGCCCCGTCTGGCAGAACGCCCGCGTCGCCGCCGTCGCCATGGACAGCTACACCCACGGCGCCGTTCTCCTCGATGAGCAACTGCAGGTCATCCGCCCGACCATCATCTGGACCGACCAGCGCAGCGCCGCCGAAAGCCGCGAACTCAAGGAAAAAACCGGCGACATGATTTTCGCCACGGGCTACCAGATGCCCACGCCGACCTGGACACTGCCGCAAATGCTCTGGCTCAAACGCCACGAGCCCGAAAACATGCAGCGCCTGCGGCACATATCCTTCGTCAAGGACTACATCCGTTTTCTTCTCTGCGGCGAATTGGCCACCGACCGCATTGAATGCCAGGGCACCCTCTTTTACGACATGAAACAGCATCGCTGGTCCGACGAACTCTGCGAGCTCGGCGGCTTCAGCAGCGCCATGCTGCCACCCATCGCCGGCATCACCGACATCGCCGGCAAGGTCACGGCCGAAGCCGCCAAGGCCACGGGCCTGCCCATCGGCACGCCCGTCGTCATGGGCACCAGCGATTCGGCTGTCGAGGACTACGCCGCCGGCGCCATTGAGCCCGGCCAGTGCATCCTCAAGCTGGCCACCGCCGGCAATGTCAATGTCATGACCGCCGAGGCCCACCCCCATCCCGCCACGCTCACCTACGCACACGTCATCCCCGGCATGTGGTATACCGTCACAGCCACCAACGCCGCCGCCATCTGCCAGCGCTGGTTCCGCGAGCTGGTCTGCGCCGAAGAAAAACTCGAAGCCGAAACCACCGGCGTCAATGTCTATGAGATCATCGACCGCAAGGCCAAGACCTCGCCACCCGGCTCCAACGGCGTGTTCTTCCACCCCTACCTCAGCGGCGAACGCTCGCCCTATTGGGATCCCAAACTGCGCGGCAGTTTCACCGGCATGAGCATGGGCACCACCCGCGGCGACCTCGCCCGGGCTCTCCTCGAAGGCGTCGCCTACTCGCTCAAAGACTGCCACCGCACTATCACCGAAATGCAGCTGCCCGTAAAGGAGTACATCCTCATTGGCGGCGGCGCCAAAAGCAGCATCTGGAGCCGCATCATCTGCGATCTCTTCCAGGCGCCCTGCACCGTCCCGGCATCCTGCGACGCGTCCTTCGGCAGCGCCCTCCTCGCCGGCGTCGGCGTCGGCGTCTTCCCCGATGAGGAAACCGCCATCCGCCGCTGCCTGAAAATCGCCCGCCAGCTCGAACCCGATCGCAGCCAGGCGGCATTCTACGAACAACAGTTCGCGCTCTACCGGCGCCTGCACGACGCCCTCGCTCCCGTCTACGCCGTTATGTAAACACCAGCGCCAGGCTAATTACCTCACAAGGACCATGGTCATGAATTTCCCGGAAAAGCCCGACGACTTCCGCTGCGTCACCGCCTTGACGCCGACCGTCTGCGATCTCTGCGGCGTCGGCCGGCCCGCCCAATGCGCTGACGAACCCATCGCCGCCGTCATGGCCGCTGCCACCAAGGCCCTCGCTGGCCAAAAAGTCGAAAAGCTACTCCTCTTCGCGCCGGACGCCGTCGGCATCCATCTCTGGGAGCGCTTTCCTGAAAAACTCGCTGCTGTCGAAGCGCTGGCGCCGGTGCGGGTACCGACGCGGGTCGTGATGCCCAGCGTGACGCCGGTGTGTTTCGCGTCCATGTTCAGCGGCGCACTGCCCGAAGTCCACGGCATCCAGGAATATGCCAAGCCCGTCCTGACCTGCGAGACCATCTTCAACGCTTTCCCCGAAGCCGGCTGGAACACCGCCATCGCCGCCGTCCAGGAATGCAGTATCGACAAGATCTTCCGCAAGCGCAAAGCGACCTACATCAGCACCACCGGTGACGACGAGTCCCTCGCCTACAGCGAACTGCTCCTCAAGCAGCGCCCTGTCGATCTCCTCCTCAGTTATGCCACCAACTACGACAAGAATCTCCACAGCACCGGTCCATTTTCCGACCAGGCCCTCGCGGCCTTCGAGCAGAACCTCGTCGCCTTCCAAAAGCTCTGCGCGCTGGTGGACGAGGTCTGGGCGGACTACAATCGCGCCGTCGTTTTCTGCCCCGATCACGGCGGCCATGCCACCGACGACACCGGCACCCGCGGCGCCCACGGCAAGGACATTCCCGAAGACATGCTCGTCTATCACTTCTACCGCTTCATGCCCAAAAAAGCCCGTTAAGTCAGCGACATCAATCACCGTTCCCAGGAACCAACACTATGAACACCTACCCACTCTTCCCCACCAGGCCGTCGCTCTGCCTCGACGGCGTCTGGGATTTCGCCTGGCTCAGCGACGACCAGAAGCCCCTTGCCGATATCGACGCTACCGGTATCGTCTTCAATGAGCATCAGGCCGTCCCCGGCGTCTTCGATACCGATGTCAAACGCTACGGCAAACGCGGCGTCGGCTTCTACCGCAAACAGCTCGCCTTCGCCTGCGCTGCCGGCCAGCCCCTGCGTCTCCGCATTGGTGGACTGGGCCTCGCGGCCAAATTCTGGTTCGATGGCCAGCTCATCGCCAGCAGCGAACTGGCATACTCCTCGTTCAACATTGATTTCAACGCCAGCCTCGCCGGCAGCACCCACGAGCTGATCATCGCCGTGGACAACCGCTTCAAGCCCCAGGCCACGCCAATCTTCGCGCCATTCTTTGATTTCTATGGCTACGGCGGCATTTACCGCTCCGTCGAACTCCAGGCGCTGCCAGCCGCCTTCATCGAGCGGGCGCAGGTCACCACCCTCGACGCCACCGCCGGCAAGATCCGCCTGAGCATCGAACTGGGCGGCGCCGTGCCAGCCACTTTCAACGGCACGGTCGCCTTTGACGGCAGTGCTGCGCAAGGCCTGTCCCTTCCCGTGCAGGACGGCCGCGCCGTCACCGACCTACTCGTGCCCAATGCCCGCCTCTGGTCGCCCGACAGCCCCAATCTCCACACCGTCACCATCAGCAACGATACAGACTGCATCACCGAGCGCTTCGGTCTGCGCACGCTGGTCACCAACGGCGAACGCATCGTTCTCAACGGTAAGCCACTGACCCTCAAAGGCGCCAACCGCCACGAGTCACACCCAGAATTCGGCCCCGTGCAAAATCCCCACTTGATCATGGGCGACCTCCTCCTGCTCAAAAACATGGGCGCCAATTTCGTCCGCTGCGTCCACTACCCGCAGGACCAGATGTTCTTCGATATCTGCGACGAAGTCGGCATGCTCGCCTGGCAGGAAAGCATGGGCTGGAACAACACCGAGCCAAGCACCAAAGATCCCCATTTCTTCGCGCTGCAGGTCGAACAGACCCGCCTCATGGTCAACAATGGCATGAACCACCCGTCCATCATCCTTTGGGGCTTCCTCAATGAATGTTGCTCGGAAACCGCCGGTGGCCGCGTCCTCTACCAGACGCTTGCCGACACTATCCGCCAGCGCGACCCGAAATTCCTCGTGACCTACGCCTGTAATCGCACCCACGCCAATCCCGACGGCACCCCCGCCGACATCTGCTTCGATCTCTGCGATGTCGTCGCCTTCAATACCTACCCCGGCTGGATCGGCGGCAAATGCACCTGGCTCGACGAAAGCGCCAGTCTCATCGCCCCCGAAATCATCCGCATCGCCGCGCTTGCCCAACAGCCAGCCCTCAAAGGCAAGCCCGCTATTATGTCCGAAATGGGCTGTTGCGCCCTCTACGGCTTCCACGACATGGCCAATGCCCAGTGGGCGGAGGAATACCAGGCCGACTACGTCAGCGAGGTCTGCCGCCAGGTCTTCGGCAACGGCCGCTTCATGGGCCTGGCCATCTGGCAGTTCTGCGATACGCGCTCCTACGTCAACGCCGCGCCCGGCGTGCGCAGCAAGCCCCGCGGCTTCAACTGCGCCGGCCTCGTCGATGAATACCGCCGACCAAAACTTTCCTACTGGGCCATCCAAAAGCTCTACCGCGACCTGCCCTGAACCATTTTCTACGCTATTTTTCCCTCTTGTCCCCTATATCCGCAACCAGCAACCCAAAGGAACCACCGCCATGCTACCGCAACGCGAATCGTATTCCTACGAGATGATCCGCAGCGAGCTCACCTGGGTGGTCGGCGACGACCACGTTCAGACCGACTGCTCCGAAAAACTCGCCCACTCCATCGACTACTACTGGGTCCCCGAAGTCTGGCACGACCGCGGCCTCAAACCGCAGGTGCCGACCTTCGTCGTCCACCCCGCCAGCGCCGAGGAAGTCTCCAAAATCCTCCAGATCGCCAACACCTACAAAATCCCCGTCACCCCCTGGGGCGGCGGCTCGGGCTCACAGGGCGGCGCCCTGCCCATGTACGGCGGCATCAGCCTGGATACCAAACGCCTCAACAAGGTTCTGGAAATCGACCCGGTGTCCATGACGGTCACCGCCGAAACCGGCATCATCATGCAGCAACTCGAATGGGAAGTGGAAAAAGCCGGCTATAGCACCATGCATTACCCCGCCTCCATCGGCTGCGCCACCCTCGGCGGCTTCATCGCCCACCGCGGCACTGGCGTGCTCAGCACCAAATACGGCAAGATCGAAGACATGATCATGTCAATGGAAGTCGTTACGCCCACCGGCGAGATCATCAAGACCCTGCCCGTGCCGCGCCATGCCTCCGGACCAGACCTCACCCAGATGTTCTGCGGCAGCGAAGGCACCCTCGGCGTCGTCACCAAGGCGACCATGAAAATCCACCCGATTCCCGCCGCCCGCAAATTCCACGCGTTCCTCTTTGAAGACATGCACGGCGCCATGGTCGCTGGCGCCAAACTTATGACCAGCCGCCTCCAGCCCTGCGTCATCCGCCTCTATGACAACGCCGAAACCGCCAAGCTCATCAAACGCGTCCTCGGCATCGAACGCAATGGCTCATACCTCGTCTTCGGTTTCGACGGCGAAGAGGCCATCGTTGACCTGCAAATGAAAAAAGCCGTCGAAATCTGCAAGGAAACCGCCATCGAAGACCTCGGCACCGACATGGGCCAGGCCTGGTGGGACCACCGCTATAAATTCTTCTACCCGCCATACATGTTCCAGCTCCCCCAGGCCTTCGGCACCCTCGATACCGTGGCCACCTTCGCCAATATCGAAAATGTCTACTGGGGCATGAAAAACGCCGTCAAGGAGCAATTCCCGCAGGCCACCTTCATCGGCCACTTCTCCCACTGGTACGACTGGGGCTGCATGCTCTACGCACGCTTCATCATCGACAACCCGCCGCAGGATGCCGCCGAAGCCATCGCCCTCTATAACCGCATCTGGGACGTTGCCATCCGCGCCGCCATCAAAAACGGCGGCGTCATCAACGAACACCACGGCGTCGGGCTCAAACTCGGCCGCATCATGAAAGACCTCTACGGGCCGGCCTTCAATGTCCTCGAAGGCATCAAAAAGACCCTCGACCCCAACAACATCATGAACCCCGGCAAAATGGGCTTCCAAGGAGTGTGATCACTATGAATATGGACAAATACCTCGATGTCATCAATGCCTGCCGTTTCTGCTTCATGTGCCGGCATCTGGCCACACTCGCCGCCGTCACCGGCAAGGAAGCCGACACCGCTCGCGGCCACGCCCTCATCGCCGACCGCATCCGCATGGACAAAACCGAGCTGGCCAATGCCGATTACATTCGCACGATCTATCAGGCCGACCTCAGCGGCTCCTGCCGCAAGCACTGCGTGAGCTCATACGACGAAATCGGCCTCAAGCTGGCCCTGCGCCAGGACTTCGTCGAAGCCGGCCTCGCCCCGGCGGCCGTTAGCGCCTTGGCCAAGGAATTCACGGACGTGCAGTTCAAAGTCAGCGGCAACGGCGACATGCTGTACTATCCCCATCCCTGCATCGAAGCCCACCAGCCAGAAATCGCCCAGGCCTTCCTGAGCGTCGTCCCCAATGTCAAGGTCATTGACGGCGGCGATTGCGGCAAGGTCCTTAAACTCCTCGGCTTCGCCAAGGAATCCCAGGCGGTCGCGGCGCGCTTCCAGGCCGCGGTGAAGGCCTCCGGTTGCAAGACAGTCGTGGTTTCCAACCCAGCCGCCTACGATTTCCTCAAATCTGATGGCGCCATGGACGGCATCACGGTCCTGCATAGCTCGGAAGTGCTGCTGAACAGCAATCTCGGCTCGGCCGCCAAACTCGGCAAGCTGACTTTCATCAACAGCGACTTCCTGCGCAACTACCAGGAATGCAATGCCCCCATGGACCTGCTGGCCAAACTCGGCTGCGAGGTCGAACGCTTCGGCACCAACGGCGAAGACTCCTACGCCTGCGGCGAGGGCTCCATGCCCGGCATCCGTCTCTTCCCGGAATTGACCCGGAAGATGGTCGCCCACGTCGCCGATATGGCCAAGCGCTTCAAAGTCGAGACCATCGTCACCCCGTCGCCCTTCGTCAAGCATGCCTTGACGACCTACGCGCCGGAACTGAAGGTCCTCGCCATTGAAGAAGTCGCCGCAGCGGTTAAACTGTAGCGAGTTACTGCGCGGCAGTCATCGCCCCCGCACCGCCCCGGGCAGCATTGCCGCCCGGGGCGGTCTGTCTTTATCGCCATCAGCCCCCTATTGTCCCGCCTCCTCGCCAACCCGAAAGCAGCGCCCGATGCTGACGACATTGCTCATCAAGGTCTTTGTGCCCAACCCGGAACAGCCTGAGGATCCGCCCAGCCGCCTCGCCTACGGCATGCTCTGCGGCCTGATCACCCTCGCCGTCAATATCCTGCTCTTCGGTTTCAAGCTGGCCATCGGCATTATCAGCGGCAGCATCGCCATCGCCACCGACGCCATCAACAACCTCTCTGACGCCGGCTCGGCAATGATCACCGTCGTCGGCTTCAAACTAGCCGCCAAACGCGCCGACGCCGAACATCCTTTTGGGCACGGCCGCATGGAATACGTCGCCGGCCTGCTGATCGCGGTCATCATCATCGCCGTTGGCGGCAATTTCCTCAAAGAGTCCATCGTCCGCATCATCCGGCCCCAGCCGGTGGACATGCCCCACGCCCTCGCCTACCTTTACGGCGCCACCGTCGCCGCCAAACTCTGGCTGCTGTTCTTCACCCGCCGCGTTGGCCGCGCCATCCACTCCGAAGCCATCGGCGCCGTCGCCTTCGACTGCTTGTCGGACATCCTCATCACTGGCATCGTCCTCATCTCCGTCGTCGCCGCCCATTACAGCAGTCTGCCCATCGATGGCTGCGCCGGCACTCTCGTCGCCATTATCGTCATCGCCGGCGGCATCAACAGTCTACGCAAAATCATCAATCCCCTCCTCGGCGAACGGCCCGATCCGGCCCTGGTGGACGAATTGCGCCGGCGCCTCCTCGCCTGCGCAGGCATTCGTGGCGTTCACGACGTCATCGTCCACAACTACGGCCCGAGCACCTACTTCGCCTCCGCCCATGCCGAAGTCGACCGCGATGGTGATCTGGTCGCCATGCACAACATCCTCGAAGCCGCCGAGCTCGAAATCGCCCGCTGCATGCCCGTGCGCGTCATCCTCCACTGCGATCCCTACGTCACCGCCGATCCCCAGACGCGACTCTGGCGCCAGCGCTGCGAAGACGCCGTCCGCGCCATTGACCGCCATTTCGTCGTCTACGACCTCAATCTCGATATCGCCACCAAAGCCCCAGCCGACGATGCCACGGCCAACGGTATTGCCGCAAACAGCACCGCCGCAAACGGTGCCAACGCCAATGCTGCTGCAACAGCCCCCGGCGCCGGCCCCGTTCTGCACTTCCACCTGCTCATTCCCCGCAACTACCCGCTCTCACAGGACGCCATCAACGCCAAGCTCACCGAGACCCTCCAGGCTCACGACCCCAAACTCTCCGTCCACATCGACTTCATCTCCTCATTCGTCTGAGCCCAACCGGTCCCATCAATCCCCAGCGCCGCGCCAACCGGTCCCCAGCGTCAAGACGTCCCTAACCGGTCCCCAGCGTCAAGACGTCCCCAACCGGTCCCCAGCGTCCCTTGAGTCCCCACGGTCCAATCCATGGGACCATGCCTTATGAGTCGTGAGTCCTCGCCCCAGAGCCGCGCCAACCGGTCCCCAGCGTCAAGACGTCCCCAACCGGTCCCCAGCGTCAAGACGTCCCCAACCGGTCCCCAGCGTCAAGACGTCCCTAACCGGTCCCCAGCGTCAAGGCGTCAATCCCCAGCGTCCCTTGAGTCCCCACGGTCCAATCCATGGGACCATGCCTTATGAGTCGTGAGTCCTCGCCCCAGCGCCGCGCCAACCGGTCCCCAGCGTCAAGGCGTCTCCTGGGGCCGGCCAATATCAATGGCTGACCGATTACCTCAGACCCTGTAATGGCTCACTCATTGATACCAGCCATTCCTACGGTCATTTATTTTCAGCGCTCAAATGCCAACAGCAAGACGGTTAGCGGTGGGCGATCAAAAAGGCCGCAGGGATATGGGTGATCAACTACCACCCCTCGTTATTGCTGTATGATATTCTCTTAAGCGCTGTCTCCCCGCATACAAACCGTCCCGATACCTGTGGCGCAGCTACGACCTATCCCCAACAATCTTTTGGACTGGGTGAAACTTTTTACAAAAATCGTCCCCCTGCTGATGGATTCACCAAGCGCGGTCTGATTGTGCGGTTATGGTAGCCGTTGTTTGCTTAAAGCGCGCGTTTTTTGCGGCGCGTTGAGACGTCATCCACTGAACTTGGAGGCCCGTCATGCATCTGAAGAATGTCACCTTGGAATTGAGCAGTAAGCCTTTTTACAACGACAGCGAAGCCGAGATGATCCGCGTCGCGGAAATCATGTTCCGGCAGTGGCTGCCGCTGACCATGCACGCCGACATGGTGTCGGTCATGCTGTGGAATGCCGACGGTAGCGAGATTCTCCAGTACAGCGGCGACCTGCAACAGTCCATGGAGTGGGCCTACTGGATCGGGGTCGCCAACCCCGGCCCGCTAGTGCCAGAGAATCCCAGCCCGCGAACACGCGAAAACAGCCATCTCTTCCCGAAGAAATACCGCCCGGACGCCGGCCCGCGCACCTACGCCTGGCTGAAGCAGCTCACGGCCGTGCTCAAGGAGGTCGGCGGCCGCATCACCGGCAAGCCCATACGCATTGGCGCGACGTTTGACAACGGACCGGAATTCTCCATCTCCGATTTCAAATACTCGCGGCACAAAGAGATTGCCCAGGCCCACACCATGTACCCCAACAGCTTCGTGGTCTGCACCGCGAAGCTCCACGCCGATCCCAAGCCCTACGCGGGCTTCCCAGACGGCATTCCCGAAGGCATCACCCTCGGGGCCTTCCTCGGCCGGCAGTTCCACTGCTTCGCCAACGATCTCGGGTTCGACTACATCTGGCTCTCCAATGGCATGGGCTTTGGCCACGAAACCTGGGGCATCACCGGCGCACTCTTTGACAAACAGCAGTTCTTCCCCGAAAAAGCCCCGCAGGCCGCCCAGGATATGATCGATTTCTGGAACGACTTCACCAACAACGCCCCCGGCGTGGTCATCGAAACCCGCGGCAGCAATTTCTCCGCTGGCCTGGAAATCGCTTCGGACAGCTGTCCGCTGCGGCAGATCTATAACAGCTACAATGTCGCACCGCCGGTGAACTCGCCCTGGGCGGCGCTCAACTTCAACACCGGCGTGGAGCTGGCTGCGTGGATGAGCCACATCTGCGAAGTGCCCAGCGGCAAATTCCCCTTCCGTTTTTACACGCACGACCCGTGGTTCTTCAATAGCCCCTGGCTGGACCGCTATGGCCGCGAGCCCTGGGATATCTTTCTGCCGCTGTCCATCAGCCGCGTCAACCGCCAGGGCAAAGTAGAAGTTCCCGACACGATCTCCTTCCTGTCCGTCGATGACACGCTGGGCCGCCTGCCCGATCAAGTCCCCAATGAAGTCATCCCGCACCTCATGGAGGCATTTGACAACGCTCCAGACGCCATCGCGCCTTTCCTGTGGCTCTATCCCTTCACCGAATACGACGAGCGCGTTCACGGCGCCAATCCCGACCCGGCGCCGATCTTCAGCGAAGACTGGTTCCTGGGCGCGGCCATCCAGAATGGCCTGCCGCTGAACACCGTCGTCAGCAGCGACAGCTTCAAAGCCATCGCCGCCACCCAGCCCGCGCTATTAGCCACACAGCTGTTGGTCGTGCCGATCTCCGGCGTCACCCCCGAGCTGCTGGCAGCCTTGAAGCAGGTCAATGCCATCGGCGGCAGCGTCCTCTTCTACGGCCCGGCCGTCGCGGCCATCTCAGAGCTGCGCCAATGGCTCGGCTTGGCCCTCGCGGAACCGCTCAGCGGCGAAGTAAGCATCGAGACCAGCCTGGCCGAAGACCTCTGCGAGAACGGCACTGTCGCGCGGGTCCTGCAGGTCGTGCCGCAGTTCAATGGCGGTGGCCTGGTGGAAGTACCGGCGGCGGGCAGCAACGCACAGGTGCTGGCCAGCGCCTGCCAAGACGGCGCCAAACGCGTCCTGGCGCAACTCAGCACGCTCGCTAATGGCGCCAAGATCGGCTATGTGCGGTCGCTGTCGCCCTGCTCGCCAGACATCGGCAAGGGCCGCGATTTGCGCCTGCAGCAGCCCTCCGTCGCTTATCCCAGCGAACGCCTGATGCGCTACATGCTGCCCTGCTTCGGCTGGCAGTTCCGCGAAAAAGGCTACCGGCCCGACACCTTGCTGCCGCGCATCAATCTGTCCCGCCACGACAACGGCTTCCGCTTCGCAATCTTTGCACCGGACACCACCGCGACCGTCCTGGCCAAAACGCCCATGGGCGCACCGATCCTCACCGAGCAGGAAACGCGCCTCGAAGACGGCTGCGCCCTTTGGCAGCCCGCCAAATGCGTGCACCAGGAATGCCGCTGCTTTGTCCGCCAGGACGCGCCGTCGGTGATTGGCGCCAAAATCATCTTCCCGGCTTACCAGGGCTACCACAGCCGCCGGCACTACACCGGCCTGATTGATGCCGAAGTGCGCTTCTTCCCGCCCACGGACGCCGGCGCAAAACTGGCCTTCACCACCAGCAAAAATGGCGGCTGGAGCATGCTCAGCGAAAACTTCCTCACCCCCACCTGGGAAGACACGCCATATGGTCGCTGCGCCGTCTTCAAAGGCGTCAACGGCGTCTTCCACGCCGAGTGGTAAGGGCCGTTGCCTCCCGCACCACGCCGTATTTTACCGTCAAGCATCCATTTGGAGACAGATATCATGATCAATCCCGTCATACCCCGCCGCAAGCCCCTTCGCGCCAATGTGGCCATGTTTTCGATTGGCCTGGACACCTACTGGCAGCAGTTCCCGGGACTGCTCGATGAGCTGCTGGGCAAAAGTGCCCGGTTGGTGCAGAAACTCGAAGCCAACCAAGTCACCGTCAGTGACTTCGGCATGGTCGATTGCGCCCAGCGCGCCTACGAGGCGCTGCCCAAAATCAAGGCAGCCGATCCTGACGTGCTCTTTGTGGACATGGTCACCTATGGCACCAGCGCGACCTTCGGCGCCATCGTCCGCGAGATGAATTGCCCGGTGGTGCTGGTGGCGCTGCAGCCCCTCAGAGCCATGGATTACGCGCGCGGCACGACCTACATGCAGCTCTGCAACGACGACTATTGCTCCGTGCCGGAATTCACCGGCGTGGCCTTGCGCATGGGCCACCCCGTCGCCGATGTCATTATCGGCCAGCTCGATGGCGACCCCGAGGCCGACACTGCGCTTGCCGAGTGGTGCCGCATCGCCCACGTGCGCCACGATCTGCGCCGGGCGCGCCTTGGGCACATGGGCCACGTCCTCGAAGCCATGCTCGACATGCAGACTGACCCCAGCTCACTCACGGCGCAGCTCGGCTGCCACATCGTCCAATGCGAAGCCGATCAGATGCTACCCACCTACCGCAGCGTCGATCCCGCCGGCAAAGACGTCATCGACATGAAAAAGCGCATCCTCGCCTTCTTCGACACGCCTGTGCCCGTCTCCGACCCCCTCACCGAAAAACTCACCGACGCCGATCTGGAGACCGCTGCCGTCGTCGCCGTCACCCTCGAAAAATACATCACCGAGAAGTCCCTCGACGGCCTGGCTTACTACTACGAAGGTGAGCCGGACTCGGTCACCCGCAAGCTCGTCACCAACTTTATCGTCGGCAACTCGCTGCTCACCGCCGCCGGCTTTCCCATGTGCGGCGAATTCGACATCAAGACCTGCGTGGCCATGCTTATCATGGACCGCCTCGAAATTGGCGGCAGCTTCGCCGAATTCCACCCCATTGACTTTGAGCGCGACAGCGTCCTTGTCGGTCACGACGGCCCCCATCACCTCAATATCGCCGAAGGCAAGCCCGTCATCCGCAGTCTGAAGAAATACCACGGCAAGCCCGGCTCCGGTGCCGGCGTGGAATTCAATATCAAGACCGGCCCGATCACCATGCTCAGCGTGAGCGTGAATGACCACGGCCGTCTGCGCTTCATCGTCGCCGAAGGCGAGTCCATGCCCGGGCCGATCCCCCCCACCGGCAACACCAACACTCACGGCCGCTTCGCCCCCGACGTGCGCACTTTTCTCAAACGCTGGTGCCTCAGCGGACCGACGCACCATTTCGCCCTCGGCATCGGCCACCACGCATCGACTCTCGTCAAAATCGCCGACTCCTTCGGCATCGAGTGCATCCGCGTTACCGAGTGACGCCATCCCTTGTCTTCTTCGCGCCTTCGCGCCTTCGCGTGAGGAAAAAAAAGCCGCACGGCAAGCCGTGCGGCCACGGAACGGTCGCGCCTTCCACCCGGCGGCATGTCTTGCCGCGCAGCGGCAAGACATGCCGCCATTCTTCTTCTTCCTCTTCCTCTTCCTCTTCGCGCCTTCGCGCCTTCGCGTGAGGTAAAAAAGCCGCACGGCATGCCGTGCGGCTACGGAACGGTCGCGCCTTCCACCCGGCGGCTTGGATTGCCACGCAGCGGCAAGACATGCCGCCATTCTTCTTCCTCTTCTCCTTCGCGCCTTCGCGCCTTCGCGTGAGGCAAAACAAGCCCACGGCAAGCCGTGCGGCCACAAAATCTGCGGAACAAACGCCTTAGCGTGCGCGTGTTTGTTTACAACGGCACATTAGCGCTGCGGAGATCGTCTTGCAAGGCCTTAACATCGACCTTTCGCGGCGCGATGCCCTTCTTTACACACTGCGCAGCGGCGGCGCCGACGGCCTCGCCCATGGCGAAGCAAGTGGCGATCACCCGCACTGACGACATGCCACCACTGTCCGCTGACAGACAACGGCCCGACACTAGCAGATTCGACGACTTATTCGGCACGAAGCAGCGATAGGGAATGTCATACCACATGTTTTCGTCATTCACCTTGAACCCGAACATATTGTCGAAGAGCTGATCTGAGTATTTGGTTTTCATGATGCAATCCGGCTTGATGCTACACTTCTTGTCACAGAGATTGCTGTGGCCGTTGTAGCGCCCGAGCGGACAGTGAATGTCGAGGAACCAGCAGCCGCGGGCGACCGTGTCGTCAAAACGGCGGCTGCTGAGCACGTCGTCACCAGTCAGGACGTAGTCGCCAATGATCTGCCGGGTTTCGCGCACGCCGACCGCAAACGGCGTCTCCATCAGATAGCAGTTTTCGTAGCCAGGGACGAACTGCCGGTAGAAATCCACGATGGCCAGCGTGTCGCGCCGGATTTTGACCTCCGCGCGCGTGAGGTCGTGCACGTTGGTCGCATCGCCGGCGCAGCGCGTGACAGTCGGTGTCGATTCATCTGGACGCAGCGTTATGCCTTGGTCACTGACTTCGCCGGCGAAAGTGTGGTAGGACGGAATGCGTCCTTCATCAATGGCCTTGGCGATGAACTCGCGGCTTGCCTTGTCGTGTTCCTTGGCCTTTGCCATATCGACACCGCCGATGCGGAATTTGGTCCCCATGGGCTGTGTTTTGCCATCGGCAGGGCGGCCCTTGCTGTAGTCGCAGCCCAGGCGATACGCCAGATCGCCATCGCCGGTCGCATCAATGAAGTACTTGGCGCGGACGGCCTGGCGGCCGGATTTACTCTCAATAATTACGGCGTCAATGTGATCGCCCTGGCGAACGACGTCCACTACCCACGCATGCAGCAGCAGTTTGGCGCCGGATTCTACCACCATGTGGTCAGCGACGTGCTTGACCATCTCCGGGAAGAATTGAACGGCGCCTTTTTGCTTGATATAGTCCGGGCGCACGCCACCGAGGGCCTTAAGCCGTTCAAGGATTTCAACCGGTATGCCACCGAGAATCAAGTTGGTCTTGCGGAAAGCATAGCCGAAGAGCGGCCCCATCATGCCGCCGCTGGCCAGGCCGCCGAGAATGCCGTAACGCTCAATCAGCAACACGCGCGCACCGCGCCGCGCTGCCGCCACCGCCGCGGGAAAACCGCCAGGCCCGCCGCCAGCAACCACCACATCGACCTCATCAATGACTGGTAATTCTCTCGCTGCTTCGATAATCGTGCTCATGTCGCTACTGCCTTTCCTGCTTTTTTTATGGAACCATCACGTTGGCAAGTTCCGCGGCGGCCTGCCGCGCCAACGCTAGTGAATCATCTATGTTTTTGGGCGCCGTAATATGCATGCCCAAGGCCGCAACCACGGCGCCGCCGTGGCTATGCACTGGCACCGCCAGGTAGGTCACCTGCAGTTGCGAAGTCGGCACCAGCGCGAAGCCTTCACGGCGAACTGCCGCCAACAGCGCCTTCAGACCCTCCTCGTCGCGAATATCCGCCGGCAAGTACGCCGCCGGATAAAGCGCAAGCTGCTCAAGAGCGCATTCCCAAGGCGCATTCGCCAGCAGCACTCGTCCCGTCGCCAGCTGCAGACTTGGATGCGGCCCGTGCGGTATCTCCAGCTCGGGATGACGCAGGCCCTGCCGGGGATCAATCACCAACAGTGTCGACTGCAGGCTGCCCTGCAAAACCGACAGCACCACCCGGTCATTCACCAACAACGACAGCCGCTCCAACACCGGCCGGGCTAATTCCCGCAACGGATGCTGCGCACAATAGGCCCGCGCGTATTTCCCGCAGCCCACCGATAGCTCATAACGCTTATCCGCGCCCTGGCAGATCATCCCCAAGGACTCCAGCGTCTTCACAATCTTCAACGTGCCCGGTGCACTCAGACCCAATGACTGACTCAGCGAACTCAGATTCGCCCCGCCATGCGCCAGCAAATCCAATAACCGAAAGGCATGTTCGACAGACTGTATCGGCGATGAAGACATAGCATTATTAACTCCTGGTTAATTAAGTTTAACTCAAACAAGGCTAACGATAACCCGCCGTAATAGCTTGTCAAATAAAAAAAGGCAAAAAAAATCCGCACGGCAGAAATCGGTCAGCCATTGATAACGGATGCCAGGCATGCCGCCGACGTCAGCCCCAGGTAAGCAAGTGAGTTCCATTGCCCCTTTGGCCCCAGTCAGCTGCGCCGACTGGGGCCAAAGGGGCCGAGGAATACGAACATAGTCGCCATTGTACCCAGGGCGGCGCCCGCTTTCAGCGTGCTTGCCCTGGGCTGGTCTGTTTCGCGCTTGCAGCGCTTCTGCCGCTTCGCGGCAATGAAATGCCGCGATGACAAAAGGCTGTTTTGGTTGAAACAACTGGCCACTGGGAAATCGTTAAGTGAAAAGCATCCGACTGATCCGACTGATCCGACTGATCCGATTGATCCGACTGATCCGACTGATCCGACTGATCCGACTGATCCGACTGATCCGACTGATCCGACTGATCCGGCTGATCCGACTGATCGGTCTGATCGGTCCGATCGGTCTGATCGGTCCGCGAAAAAAGCCAGACGATCTGTCCGCTCCGTCCGCGTGATCTAGCCGGGCTCCTGTGCGCGTGCGTGAATCCGCCCTATATTAGCGCAGTCGTTCACCCACCGGCCGAGGCACATTCTGCCACAAGGCCCAATCTTGATCGAAGCCGGGTTTATAGCGAGACGAAGTCTCATTTCCCCTGCCAACCGAGGAGTATCTCGATATGCCATCACGCCGAGCCATCCTTGTCGTCGCGGCCTTGTTGCTGAGTGCTGTTTGTGCATTGGCGCAGGTGGATAAGCCCCTTGTGCGCTTTGGTCTGATTGCCGACCCGCAGTACGCCGATCAGGACAGCAAGCTCGGCCGCAATTATCGCCAGGCAAAGGATATGTACCGCCAGACCTTGGCGCGACTGAACCAGGAGCCGGACCTGGCATTCATCATGGTTCTCGGTGACATCATTGACGGTGCTAAAGACGACGACATGGCGCAAATGCTTGCGCTTGCCGCCGACAGCCGCGTCCCCGTGAAGTTTCTCGCCGGCAATCACGATCTGCAACGCCACAGCGAAGAGCAGCTCAAGGCTTTTTTCGGCGTGGACGATCTGTTCTATGACTTTGCCGCAGGCGGCGTGCGTTTTGTGGTCATCAACAGCCAGGACGTCAGTCTCGTCGCCGACGAAGCCAGCGGCCGCCAGCAGGCCGCCAAGGACTTCCTCGCGGCCCACAATGGTGTGCAATTCAACAGCTACGACGGGATGCTCTCCGCCGAACGGAAGCAGTGGCTGCGGGACAAGCTGGAAGCGGCCAACACGGCTGGCGAAGACGTCGTGGTCTTCTCCCACGCGCCAGTGTGGTATCTGGCCAGCAGCAGCCGCGACCTGATGTGGGATCACATGGAGATGCTGGCCGTGCTGGACGGCTGCCCGCGCCTGCGGGGATTCTTCGCCGGCCACAACCACCGCGGTGGCCTGTCGCCACGGCGACGCGTGCTGCACAAAACCGTGAAGGCGTTGGTGAATGCCAGCGAGCCCACGGCCTGCGTCGTCAGCATGTACCAGGATCGCCTGGACATTCGCGGCATCGGCGCGGAAAGCGACTACGCCCATCCCTACGATTTCGCACCGGTGCTTGTCCGCGGCCACGCCGTGCCGGGCGCCTATGTCATGGCCAACACGGGCGAAATCACCAAAGCTGGCAACGACGGCAGTTTCAGCCTGACGCTGGCTCTGCCCGGCGTCTACTGCCTCAAGGCCGTCGCTGATGGCATGGCCGACGCCTATCTGCCCATGCTGCAGCTGCCCGTCGCCGAGGAGCTGCACTTCGCGATGACACCAGAACCCGGCCGGCGCGTGGTGCACGGCATTCTCGCTTCCCCCGCACAACTGACCATTACGGACGACGGCCAGCCAGTGCGCAGCTTCGACCTGGCTGGCAATCCTTACGGCGGCCTAACGCCGCCCAAGCCCGGCATGTGGCACCAGAACAACCGCCATTATTGGACCATGGGCGAATATGCGTTTTCCGCGCGCGGCGAAGTGAAGATATCGCACATGCACGAGCACCCGTTGCTGCGTGAACGCGGCTGGTACAAGGGCGATTTCCACGCGCACATCATCCACGGCGAGAATATCTACAAAAGCAACGTCCAACACCTTGCAGCCATCTGCCAAGCCGAAGGCTATGACTGGATGTACCTGGCCGGCAGTTTCGCCAATGACCGCGCCATCGCCGACTACCAGGGCATTGCCGAAGCGCTGTCACACGAGCGCTTCCTGCTGCGCCTCAACATGGAGTACCCCAAGACCATCTACGGCCATGTCGGCAATGTCGGCGTCCCCCCGCTGACCATGCCTTTTGACCCCGAAAAACGCAGCAACTTCGCGCAGGCCCGCGAGTACATCTACCAGGCCGGCGGTGTGGCCATACCCGTGCATCCGCTCTACACCGGCGCGATGCGCAAGGATAAAGACAGTGGCCGGGAACTGTCTTGGATGAGCGGCCGCGACAACGCGCTGTGGCTCCTCTGCGAACCCGACATGATGCCATGCCTCGACCTCTTTTACATGAGCGGCAGCTTGTCCCGCACGGAAAAATACTGGTATTCGCTGCTCAATCGCGGCTACCGCATCGCCTGCAGCGCCAGCAGCGACGCGGCCTACGACGTCGGCCGCACGCCCGCCAGTGGCCGCGGCGCGACTTTCGTCAAAGCCGACGCACTGACCGAGGCCGCCATCGTCCGCGCCTTCCAGGAACGCCGAACGATGGTCAGCTGGAACAGCGCCGCACTGATTATCGACATCGACGGCAAAAGTAGCGGTGATATCATCCGCCCCGCCGGCAAACACCAGCTCAGCGTCGATGCCTATAATGTCCCCGGTCGCGAAGGCCATCTGCGCATCATGCGCAACGGCAACGTCTTTGCAGAAAAGACGCTGCGCTTTCCTGACGACGGCCACGTCCGCCTGGAATGGCCCCTGGCCGAGCAGGAGAATTGCTGGTACCTGGCCATCATGACACCCCCTGGCAAACAGGAAATTGCCGCTGCCGCGTCGCCGATTTACTTCCGCCACGACGACTTTGTGCCGCCGGAAGTCCTGCCCTTCCCCAAGGAGCTCCCCGCTGACCTGCGCGACCGTATCAAATTCATGACCCTCGACGAAATTGTGTCGCCGGCGGTCTTCGACGAAATCGCCGACCGTCTCCGCGCGCTGGCCAAACAGCCGTAGTTGCACTTCTGCGCGCGCGTACAGCATAACTTTTCGCAGTGGACCATCCCCGCAGAGTAATCGGTCAGTAACCACCCCGGCAGGGAATTCACCGAGGACAATTTGCAGGAAACCCACGGCCAACCGCCGCCCAGCCATCCGACCTTGATTTTCCGCCGACCTTTGCGGCAGCGGAGTCATAGCGGGCCCAGAGTAGCAGCGGCTTCCAGCCGCTGTGCGCACGGCTCGTGCGGCGGGGGAGACGGGTCGGGTACGGTCGGCGTGGATGACGAGGACGGTTTAATGAGCCGTCTTGTCGGAGTGGGCGAGACGCCCACTCCACGGCCGCGAGACGTAATCGGCAAGTAACCGCCCCGGTGGGGAAAACACCGGGGTGGTTACTGACCGATTACCCTGCGAGTCGTTCTGCGCTTGGCGACGGCTTGCGCCGCGCCCTGCCGGCCTTATATTCTTTTTTTCTGCGGCCGCGCGAACGTGGGGCCCACTCCCAGCGCACCACGAGCCGGTCTTTTCCCCCATTATCCTATTGTGGACGATATCATGCAGCATCCTTATTTACCCCACGGTTTGTTTGTGACCTTTGAGGGCCCGGAAGGCAGTGGCAAATCCACGCAGATCGGCCTGCTGGAAAAACACTTGTGCGAACTCGGCTATGAGGTCCTGGTCACGCGCGAACCCGGTGGCACGCCCATGGGCGAAGAGCTCCGCCGCATTCTCATGGAGCTCCGGAACGAAAAAGTCGCCCCTGAAAGCGAGCTCTTGCTCTTTGGCGCCAGCCGCGCACAGCACATGTGCAATGTGATACTGCCCCATCTGGAAAAGGGCGGCGTGGTCCTCTGCGACCGCTTCGCCGACTCTACCACCGCCTACCAGGGCTACGCCCGCAAACTCAACATGGACTTCATTCAGCGCATGCACGAGCTGACCCTCTACGGCCGTTGGCCCGACCTGACGCTGCTGTTGGATATCTCCGTTGATGAAAGCGAGCGACGCACGCAGCAACGGGACGGCGACACGCCCGTCGATCGCTTCGCCAGTGAAAACCGCGCGTTCCATTTCGCCGTGCGCGAGGGCTTCCTCGATCTCGCCAGGCACAACCAGAAGCGCTTCCGGGTCATATCAGCGGATCTGCCCGTAGACGATGTCGCCGCCCGCATCCGCGAAGAGGTCAGTCATGTCCTTCGCTGACTTTGCTGAACGCTATCCGCGACTCTGCCAGTGCCTGCAACAAGCCAAGGCCAACGACCGCAGCGGTCAGGCGTACCTGCTGGTCGGCGACACGCCGGGCCTGCTCGAAGACTTCGCCATGGCCTGGGCGCAAACGGCCGCCTGCACCGGCGGCCGCACGGACGGCGCCGCCTGCGGCAAGTGCCAGCCATGCCGTCTCTTCCAGATGAAAGCCTACCCGGAATGCTTCATCCTCCGGCCGCAATCCAAATCGCGGACGATTACTGTGGACAGCATGCGGCAGTTCGACCACGATCTGTCCTTGGCCGCCGCGCCAGGCCGCCTGAAGGTCGGCATCATCGTCGAAGCCGAATGCATGGGCGCCGAAGCGCAAAACGCCTTCCTGAAAACCCTCGAAGAGCCGCCCAGCCACACCATGCTGCTTTTGCTGACGGTGAACAGCCGCCAGCTCTTGCCGACCATCCGTTCGCGCTGCCAGTTGCTCTCGCTCCTACGCAATCGCCAGGACTACGCCATTGCCGTTGAGCAAGGCCTCTTCCCAGTGCTGGCCGGCCTGCGCCGTAACGCCGGCGCCAGCGTCGCGGTGCGCGCCGCCAGCAGAATCAGCGCAATCCTCGCTGGGCTGCACGCCGCCGCCGAGGCAACGGCCAAGACTGACGACGACCCGCGCTGGAAGGACGCCGACGACCCCAAAATCAAAAAGCAGCTCGAAGAGGAACAGACCGCCAAGGTCGAAGCCGAGTACATCCGCTGCCGCGAAAATCTTCTCGACGCCATGCAGGCGTGGTTCCTGCAACGGCTGATCATCGCCAACGGCGCTGACGAACAGCACCTGCCACACCCCGAAATGGTCAGTGCCGCACCGGAACTACTCCGGCAGCGGCCCAACCCATGGGAAGCCGAACAGGACGTGCGCATGGTCGAAGAATTTGTCCGCGCTCTCCGCGGCAATGTCGAGGAACGCCTGGCGCTGGATGCCATGTGCCTGAGCATCACCGAGAAAATCGCCGCGCGCGCCCCCCAGCCCGCCGCACGCCGCTGAGACATGCAGAAAGAGCGACCAGTGTGATCTTTATTGCGGGGGAACTGGGCAAAATGCCGCTGTGGTTAATGAGTTCCATTGCCCCTTTGGCTTCAGTCAGCTTCGCCGACTGAGGCCAAAGGGGCCGAAGAACGCGAATATAGTTGCCGTTTTACCCAGGGCGGCGCACGCCTTCAGCGTGCTTGCCCTGGGCTGATATGTTTCGCGCTTTCAGCGCTTCTGCCGCTTCGCGGCGATGAAATGCCGCGGCGACATCAGGTTGTAGTGTTGGCGCAACAAGCGCATGGAAATCGTTAAGCGGAGAGCATGGCGTCACCAGTCTGTCGCGTGCGCGTGGGTATCAGTCTTGCCTGCTCCTTGCCTACCCGCATTATCCTTTGCGGTACATCAGCAGGACGAAGCCGTACCGTTTCAGGGTGACTTTGACCTGGTCGCCGGTGGCAATGACGCCGTAGTCGCCGTAGCCATCGCATGACTCGTAGCTGAAGCCCGGCACTGTGATGACGCCATCGGCCTCATCAATCTCGCTCTGGGTGGCCACCACCGCCATGCGGCCATCGCGGGCAATGAAGGAGCGGGCCTGGATGCCGGCGTTGTCCAGCGTGAAGCCCAGCGTATCGCGATAGCGGCCGCGCAGGAGGAAGTCGCCGCAGCGCTCGCGCAGGCCGTTGGCCTCCTTGAGCCAGGCGGCGTATTTCGGCGCGGCAGCCACGGTCTTGCGGCAGCGGAAGATCTCGACATCGCTAACCATGCCCAGCAGGAGCGCGTGGTTCACCCGGCGTTCCACGCCGCAGTAGTCATCGCGAATTTCGCGGTCACTAAGGACGATTTCCGGGAAGACGTATCGGGACCACTCCTGGAACCAGCCGGGGTTGGCGCCGCCGGTGATATTGTGAATGTAGTCCACGTGCTGAGTGGTGACATCCGAGAACCACTCAATGCCCAGGGACACCTTGGGATTGCGGCTTTTGATGTGTTCACGCAAGGCCTTGACCATGCGCATTTTCGCGGCCATGGGATCCATCATCGGCACGCGATGGCCGTGGTTCGGATCGTAGCAGGGCTGGGAGATATAGCCCAGCTGGTCGAAGAAAACACCGTCGGCACCCATATCCATGGCCAGGTCCGCCAGGCTCTTGAGATGCTCCAGCCATTCCTCGCAGTACGGGCAAGCCGTCACAAAGGACTTGTTGCCAAAAGTGCGCAAGGCCGTGCCAATGCTGCCGAATTTATACCACTCCTGATGCTCGACGCCATTTTCGTTCTTGACGGACAGGCGCCGCCCCGGCCCGCGATAGTAGGCAGTGTCCATGTCGATTAGCTGGCCGTTGAAATAGAACAGCACTTTGCCACCGCCGGCCTGAAAACGCCGGACCTGCTCGCGCATGGCGTCCTGGCCGCCCTGGGCGGGATCGGCCTCGTATTCCGGGTAGCCGGCATCGTGGCCGGCCGTGTGCCAGCCAAACATCAGTAAGGTATCAATGCCCGCAGCCAAGCCGTCCTTGAGGATTGTCTCCATCTCATCATAGCGATAGAAAGTCTCGCCGTACTGATGGCGCATGATGATGCGCTGCCAGCCGCGCATGGCGTCGACATGTTCCGGTCGCGGCTGGGGCTTGAACCAGCTGTCGGCCCAGGCGCGATAGAAATCGGCACCAACATGCCAAGTGCCGTTGTAGGGCTTCCAGACGAAGCCATCACAGGCGACTTTCTCGCCAGCGCTGATGAAGGGATACTTGACTATGCCGGCCTCGAGCACGTCGCCGCTGAGCCGGAAAAGATGCAGAGTGTTCTGAAAACTCACGTCGTGACTGCCGATGTACAGCCCACGGTCGCCGCAATCGAAAATGTAGCAGTTGCTCGCTGAACGCCCAGGATAAAGGTTGTCCATCTGAATAAAGCGTTCATCTGACGCCATGTACTGCGAATGGCAGGCGCGGATGGAAGCCTTGATGTTCCCGGTGACTTGGCCGCCGGCAGCAGTACGGATCAACCGCGCGTTCTCCGGCAGGCGACAGTCACCCAGCAGGGGAAAGTGATACTCGCGTATCACAGCGCCGGGGTCGTTGTTCTCCAGGCTGATGTGCCAGGCGACATGGTCGTCATGCAGAATCGCATGAATGATCAGCTTCGCCGCCAGCGGGCCGTCGTCGCCCGCAAGAGCGTTGTACACCAGGCTGATCTCGCGATTGTCAATCACACTGATGAGCGGCCGGTCGCAACCGCGCCGAGCGTAGTTTTCCTTGCAGAGGCCGCGTGCGTAGATGACCCGCCAGAGGTCGCCGCCGCCGCCGTATGTCCAGTCTTGGCGTTTGTCCTTGAAAGACAGAACCTGGCCATCATCCCCGAAACGTATTTCCAGGGCGGCATTGGCAAGTGTGTATTCGCTCATGGCAGTACTCCTCTACGTGATGACCGGAACCGATGAGGTGACAATGTGGCAAGCAGGCGGCAGGCACGATAGAAACTAGCGCGTCTCGCCACGCACAACGAACCCAAATATAGTCGTTGTTATCCCAAGCGCCCTCTGCGCGAAGCAAAGATATTCCCTGAGGGTAATCGGTCACTCGTTGACACTAGTTATCACAGCCTTTTGTTTTCATCGCTCCCAGGCCGCCGGGACGGCGGTCAATCAGTCCCTTGAGCCCTATGCGTCATTCCCCACGGTCCCGAAAGTCCCCACCGTCCAATTCATGGGACCATGCCTTATGCGTCGTGAGTCCTCGCCCCGGCGCCGAGCCAACCGGTCCCCACGGTCCCAGGCGTCCCCTGGAAACGGCTGGTATCAATGACTGAGGCATTCCCCCCACGGCCAATTTTGCCCTTGCCGGAGCCCAAGCTCCTTTTTTCAGGTTACATTATGGCATCACACTTGTCTTGGCGTTGCCCGGCCAACTCACCGGCATGCCACCCCATTCGCAACCAGGCTTCCAGCCGTCCCCCAACGGTACCTTTTTTCTCATGCCCCGTAAAAAGCCCGAATTGCTTTCACCGGCCAGCGACGCCACCTGCCTCAAAGCGGCTCTTGACGCCGGCTGCGACGCCGTGTACGTCGGCCTCAAAGATTTCAGCATGCGCAGTGCTGCGGCCAATTTCAGCCAGCCAGCGCTGCGACGAGCATCGGCGCTGTGCCGTAGCCGCGGCGTCAGACTCTATCTCGCAGTAAATACGCAAGTGTACCAGCAGGAACTGCGCCGTCTTGATGCCCGTTTGGCCGCGGTCGCCGGCTTGGTTGATGCGGTGATTTGCTGGGACCCAGCCGTGATTGAAGCCTGCCGGCGCCACGGTATAGCCATCCACATTTCGACGCAGGCTTCGGTCGCCAACGCCGCCGCCGCGCGTTTCTACCGCGGGCTGGGGGCGACGCGCATCGTCCCGGCCCGCGAATGCACCTTGCCGGAACTGCGTCGCCTGCGTCGGCAAGCAGGCATTGAGATCGAAGTCTTTGCCCATGGCGCCATGTGTGTCAGTGTTTCCGGCCGCTGTTATCTATCCCAGGACAGCTACGGCAAGTCCGGCAACCGCGGGGAATGCCGGCAGAATTGCCGCCGGCCCTTCCGCGCCATCTGCAGCGACGGCGAAGGCGATTACGAAGTCGAAGACCACTATCTCTTTTCCGCCAAGGACCTCTGCACCCTGCCCTTTCTTGACCAGCTGCTTGACGCCGGGATTGATGCGCTCAAAATCGAGGGACGCAATCGGCCGGCAGATTACGTCGCCTGCATCACTAGCTCCTACCGGCGGGCCATTGACGCATGGGCTCGGGGCGCTCTCGACCAAGAACTCAAGGCGGCTCTGATGGAAGAATGCCGCACGGTCTTCAACCGCGATTTCTCCAGCGGCTTCTTTCTTGGGCGCCCCATCAGCGACTTCACCGACACCGATGGCAGCAAGTCTACGGAACAGAAGGAACGCGTCGGCAAGGTCATTAACTATTACCGCAAAGCCGGCGCGGCCCACATCTGGGTGCAGAATTACACCATCCATGAGGGCGACCAAATCCTCATTATGGGCCCGACCACTGGCGTCGTCAAACAAGTTGCCGGGAACATCCGTTGTGAAAACGACCCGGCGCGAAACCCGCCTCAAACCATCACCATCGCCTTGGACACGGCCGTCCGCGCCAACGACGAGGTGTACCGCCTGGTCGCACGGACGACTCCCGCGCGGCAATAGCCACCCCGCCTCCCAGAACCTCCAGCTAAGGAATCTCCATGTCCCCTCTGATTGCCGACACCAGGGCGCTAACCGCCATTTGTGAAGAAGCCGCAAAGCAAGACCTGGTCGCTATCGATACCGAATTTGTCTGGACCAACACCTACCATCCACGCCTGGGACTCATCCAGCTGGCATGGGATGAACAGCACAGCCACCTGCTTGATGTCCTGGCCATCAATGATCCGACGCCCCTGCAGATACTGCTGGATAACGCCACGGTCACCAAGGTCTTCCATGAAGCGGCCAGTGATCTACCCATCCTGCGCCGCTGGTGCGGCGCCTTGACGGCACCGCTCGTGGATACCCGCATTGCGGCAGGCTTCTGCGGCCTGACGGCGACCATGTCGCTCAACCGACTGCTCACCAGCGAACTCGGCATCACCCTACCCAAGACCGAAACGCGCACCGATTGGCTGCAACGGCCCCTCAGCGATGCACAATTGCAGTACGCCGCCAGCGACGTCGCCCTGCTGCCAAAACTCTACCGCACCCTAGAACACAAAATCGACCAGCTCGGTAATCTCCCCTGGTTCAAGGAAGAAATGGCCAGCTACAGCCATAACGGCTACTACGGTGAAACCAAGCCCGACGAGTGCTGGCGGCGGGTCAGCGGCATGGGCAGTCTCAGCGGCATCGACCTGGCCGTACTCAAGTCACTTGCAGCATGGCGTGAACAAACCGCACAGGAGCTTGACAAGGCCCGCCCGCGAGTCATGAAAGACGAACAGCTCGTCGTCGCCGCCCGCCTTCACCCCAAAACACTCGCCGACCTGAAAAAGATTCCCGACTATTGGCCGAAGCTCATCGAGAAATTTGGCGAGGGCGTGCTTGCCGCTGTGCAGCGAGGCCTGGCCATGCCCCAGCATGCCTGGCCAGTCTTGCCGGGCATGCGCCTGCCCAGCGCTGTCATCAAGCAACGCAGCAACCGCATCCTCCAGGTGGTCCAGAAGCGCGCCAATGAACGGCAGATCGACCCACAACTGGTCGCAGCCCGCAAAGATGCCGAAGCGCTGGTCTTCGCCGCGCAGGCCGGCAAATGGCCGGTGCACCATCAGCTGCTGCAGGGATGGCGGCGGGAACTCACCGGCGATGTCATCGAAAACCTCGTCACCGGCAATTTCAACGACTGAAGCGACGTAGCGCTGGTGGCCTAGCGACAAGGGGCGCGCCAGGCGGCGGCGTTGCGCCTTGATGCTGCAGCCAGGGCGCATGGGGCAATACGTCAACTTACATGGGCGGCGGCATATCGGCGGGTGGCGGTGCCATGTCGCCTGGCGGCATCATCATATCACCACCGACCGGGGCGACCGGGGCTGGCGGCGGGGCATCCGGCACCACGAACCAAGTGGTCATTTCACCATAGCGGGTGATGGCCGCAGCATAGAGCTTATTGGCTGCCTTCCCATCCTCCGGCGCAGGAATGGTGATGTCGGCCTGCTTGCCACGGGGAACGACCTGCACCTTGGGTGAGAGCAGGCGAAGTTTCTCAGCCGTGTACTGCGCGTCTTCACTTTCCGGCGTCACACCCCATCTTTCGCGGCCAGCCTTAACAATATTTTGCATGGCCAGCAGCGGATCAAAGGCCAGCAGGCTACTGCTGTTGGGCTGGATGATCGCCACAATGTGCTCTTCCCGCAGGTCACTTTGCGGCAGGTCGCCGGGAGCCATGTACACTCGTACCGCCACATAACGCGATGGCGGCTTTGGCCAGCCGATGCGAAGATGGTTTGACGTGATGTAGTCAATGCTCAACGTCGGTGCCGCATCGCCATTCTGACGGAATTCCAGCCATGGCGTCGCCTCAATGAACGAATAGAAAAAGCGTGGATGGCTGACGCGGACATCGCCGTCCTGCTGACGCCAGAGCCCATTGGGCTGCACCAGCCGCCCCATGACAAATTCCCAGGCGCCGTAAATGGCGTCCTGGACCTCTTTTTGCTGCGTGGATGGCAGGAGAGGCAAGGCCAGGCGGAGGGTGTTTACAGCCGCGTCCGTGGCGCAGAGGTCGCCGCGGTTGTCCTGTCCGGGTGCGGCCAAATCATCTGGCTGAAACGCGTAGATATTCCAGCCTGCCAATTTTGCGCCCCCCATGTCGCGCCGCTGGACTTTGAGAATATTTTCGCAGAGCTGTGTTGCCATCGGCACCGGCGTGTTGTCCACGCATAACCACGGCGTGAGATGTTCCGGGCGGTCACTGCGCTGGATATTGCGGGTGCGGAAGCTGTTCTCGATGATGCGCCGGGTGACCAGCAGGTTCGGTCGGTCGTTCACCGTCCACAGGCCGGTGCGAGGATCCTGCAGGCTCTGCAGGCGCTGCAGAAGACGCTGTGACCAGCCATCTTCGAATGCCGGGCTGCATTTGAGAATCCGGCCAGTGTTGTAGATGTACACCAGATAAGGCACGGCATGCAGCATGTGCATCCAGTCGCCCTCGACCATTTCCATGTAGGCTTCCAACTGCTGGTTGCGGGACAGATTGGGCAAAGACACCGTTCCCCCCAGAAAATTCCACGGGGTGTTTTTGCTCAGTCCGAAGAAAATATGCATGGGCAATTCGTCATAGTCCGGGTTTGGGGCCAGACTACCCGTTTGTGGATCCACGCGCTGTTCTTTCATCATCACATTAGCGAACGTGTCGCGGGGGTTAATCTCTTTCCAGGACAGGTCCGCAAACCACGCCGTGCCGGACTGGGGATTGTTGAGATTGATGTACAGGCCGCCTCCCGTTGGCAGAGCGAGCTGAAAATCGTCAATCTGCTCGGGATCACCATTACCACCGTCATCATTCTTGAGCAGGTCGGCAAAAGAGCCGAGGTTATCTGCGGGGGCTTCTTCAGCCGGGGCGGCGGCGTCATCTGTCGTGGTCGCCACGACATCAGGTGTCGTCTTCAGTGCAACATAAATGGGCATATCCACGTAGTAGCAGAACCACGGGAAGGTCCCCCGCGTACGGAAGATGCCGGTGGCCTCGTGAACGAGCTTGTCGTTGGCGTCTTTGAGGTGCAGACTGACGGTGGGTGCGGCATGCCACAGCGCTGCCCCGGCACCAGTATCCTTCCCTTTAATCCAGATAAAAACACGAATCATCCGGCCGCGCAGCTTCTCCAGCTGCTCCAGACCGATGATTGGCTTGGCCGGCACCACATTGGCACCGCCAGCCACACACAGCGAGGGGAGCGTGGATTTCTTGAATTTGTTGTCGACCGTAATGTTGCCGTCAAGCCCCTCCACCTGTTCGGAGGCCAGTACGATCTGCCACGGCACGATCCGAGTGAAAATATCAGTCTGACCGTGCATGAAACAGCGCCAGAAACCAGCATCGGGCGCTGGCAGAAGCTGTCCGCGCCGATCGGGCACCCACAAATTGTCAACACGATCCTTGCCATAGAGCACCACTCGGCCGGTGGCAGACACCTCGGGCTCCATTGCGACCGGCTCGGCTGGCGCCGCCGTAGTCGCGTCGGGATTAGCGGCAGCGCCCTCCGTTGCCAACAACGCCTGAAAATCGATGGCGGGGTCCGGTGCCTGTGCAACCACCCGCATCATTGAACACACCAACAGAACCAAAAGCGCCATGACAATCTGTCGCTTCATGCCAAAATACCTTCCTTGAAAACCCGCTGGTTTTGATCATGTAGTGAGGGTGACTAGTTGGAGCAGCAGCGCCGCAAGGCAACGCCGGAAAAGACCTCTTAGTATAGTGACAAGTCAGCTCAAAAACAACTGCCGACACGGTGATGCACAATGCTTTTCCAAGAAACTCGCAAACCGATCGGACCGATCAGACCGATCAAATCGCCGGATACGTCCGATCCGTCCGCGATAAAAAACAAAAGAAGATCAGACCGATCAGACCAATGCTCTTAACTTAACGATTTCCCTGGCACCAGTTGTTTCAACCAAAACAGCCTATTGTCATCGCGGCATTTCATCGCTCAAAACCTCGGCGAATGGTCACAAATCAACTCCCCGTCAACCATTGCCAGCACACTCAGTGAAGAGCATTGGACCGATCAGACCGATCAACTCGCCGGCCCCATCCGCTCCGTCCGCTCACCTCGCGTGTCGATCACAGTCGCGGCCTTCCCGCCAGCAGCTGCAGGTAGTCCATGCGTTCGATATAGAGCCAGTTGAGGGTTTCGATGTGCATAAAAAAGTAGAAATACTGCCGTTCGTTTTCGGTAGTGAAAATGCGGCCGTTGCGCGTCAGCCACATTGCTCTGAGCAGCGACTGGTTGTGGAATGTCTTGTTCAGGCTCTCTGGGCCTTGCCGCCGGCCGGGCAGTATCTGCTGGCCACTTTGGGCGACTACCGTACCGGTGCTGTTGACCAAGTATTTGTTTTTCACGAAGCGCCCTCTATTGCCGGTTCGCGATAGCATTGCCACCAGCGTGTCCACACTGATGTCGGCGCCGACCACGCCAATGGGCTCGCCCTGGCTGTTGTACATGGCCTGACTGCAGGTCACCATGCCGCGCTGGTGCATGCTAATATCCACGTAGGGATCACCCCACACGGCCTGTCCCGCCGGCACCGCCAGCGCCGCGTTGTACCAAGGACGTTCCCGACCATCATACTCCGCCGGGTAGTCGCCATGATAGGGAAAACTGACATGCAGACCATCGGCCAGACTGATGTACACCCAATTGAACAGGGGCGGCTGACCCGCGAAGAGCGCTTTGCAGATCGCGTCGTCACTCTCGCAAAAAGCATCGCCAAGCTCAACGCTGAGAAGCCGCAGGAAAGAATGCCGCAGGGTCGCCAACGCAGCAACCGCGCCTGCAAAATCAGCAAGTTTTTCCCCCGGCGCCACCACGCAGACCGGGTGTTCCAGGGATATTTGCTGCATATAGCCATCGGCGTAGCCAAGGCCGGGTGGCGCCGTGAAGGGCTTCTGGCTGTCCTGTGGACCGTAGGCGCGCACCGGCGGCACGGGTCGCGTCCGCGCGTCTTCCAGCCGCCACGTCGCCTCATTGGCCAAATCCGCCACAAGCTTTTCGTAGTCCTTCATGCGACGATCGAAACGCGAACCACAGAGCAAGCCGTTGGTAAAGACCTCCGAAAACACTGCTTCGGTCTGTTTCTGCCGGAGCTGGTTTCGATTCTCCCGGTAGAGTGAATAAGACGACAGCGACAGCAGCAATAACGCCATGAGGCCGCCAGCGAGCGTCGCGCCCTTGTAGTGGCGCCGGAACTGATAGCGCATCTCGACCCAGAATCGGTGCGGATTGGCGGCAACACGCTCGGCCTGCAGGAAGGCCCGCACATCGTCCAGGAGTGCCTCGACCGTCGAGTACCGTTCGTCGGGGGGGATCGCCAGCGCCTTGCGGATGATCATGACGAGGTCCTCGTCCACCGCGCAACCGAAGGCATGAACATAGGGCTCCACCTCGGCATGCTTGGCTTTGGCCAACGCCTCTTTCGTGTCCTTAGAGACATAGGCGGGTTTGAGAAAGACGATTTCAAACAGTATCAGTCCCAGTAAGTAGATGTCCGAACGGCAATCGTAAGGCTGACGATTGATAACTTCCGGCGAGATATACTGCAGGGTGCCCGACGGCCGCTTGCGATGGAAGGCCGCCGGGTCGGTCTCGACCTGCTCGGCAATCCCCCAGTCCATCACGTAGGTCTCGTTGAAATTTCCGATCATGATGTTGTCGGGCTTAAGATCGCGGTGAATGACTTGATTGTGATGGACGTAAGCGATGGCCTCGCACACCCGCTGAAAATACTCCAGGCGCTGTTTCAGTATGGTGTTTTCGCTGCGGATGATCAGCCGGCGGGACATGATCTCGTACTGCTCGCGCAGCATCGCCAGATACTGCGACAGGGTCTTGCCCCGAACCAGCTTCATGGCCAGGTGCAGGCCCTTGTCGGCATCGCCGTAGATCCCGTACACCGGGATGATCGAGGGGTGCTCCAGCTGCGCCGTGATCTTCGCTTCCGTAATGAAAGCCCGACGGTATTCCGGGCGCACTTTGAGCTCGTCGTGCAGGGACTTCACCGCCACCACGCGGGCAAACTTGCGGTCGCGAGCGCGACTGATGCTGCCCTGCCCGCCGGTAGCAATCTCCTCCTCAAGCTGGAAATTGGCTTCGACATCGTAGAGGTCGTCCAGCGTTGTATCCGCGTCAATCTGGTCATTGGCGACAGCGGCGCGGTAGTCCGTCGTCGCAAATTGGGTCACGGGCGTTTTGTTGCTCAGATCGCGCCGCGGCAGGCTGGTGCTCGTGCGGGCAAAGGGTCGCAACGTCATCAGGCGCAGGACAGTCTTCTTGATGCCTTGCACACGTGTCAGTGGTTTTGGCGTCTCGGCCGGCTCCGCGATCGCCTCATGCTGCTCGCTCACCGACGTTTCGGCAGATTCGATTTCGATGGTCCTGGCAACATCTCTGGCGAAATTTCGTGCGGGCTGCTTGTCGTCGCTCATGCGTCTGGTCCCTGCTGGCTGCAACTGTGTCGGCTCTCGGGCAATGCCTAGAACAATAACCGACAGCCTAGGAAAAACAAGACCCATACAGGCAAGCGCAGTACATGCTTGTACTGGCGCTGCCAGCAAAATCGGACGCGACATCACCCCGCCGAAATGCCTGACTACCTCGCTGACGCTGTTGCAAAATACCGTTTTTACAATACAGTTTCTTTTCTTTTATGTATTCTGTATGTATTCCGAATGATTAGCCCCACGAGCTGTTATTGGAGAGCCCGATGACGGATTACCTTGCCTCTTTGTCCTCTTTTGCCGCCACTGAACGCGTCGCGGCCCTGCAGCAGCTGAGCGGCCAGACGGCCTTCCCGGCGGAACGCGACTGGGTGAACATGCACATCCACACTTTCTTCTCCTACAACGGCGAGGGCTGGTCGCCATCACGCGTGGCCTACGAAATGAAGAAGCTGGGCATCTACGCCGCCGCCGTCTGCGATTTCGATGTCCTTCAGGCGCTGGACGAATACCTCGCCGCCAGTGACCTATTGCGCCTGCGCGCCGCCGTCGGCTTTGAAAGCCGCGTCTTCTTCCGCGAATACGCCACGCAAGAAATCAACTCGCCCGGCGAACCCGGCGTCTTCTACTTCATGGGCATGGGCTTTGTCCGTCAGCCACCGACCGGCAGCAATGCCGCTGCGGTGTTTGCCGACATGCTCAAGCAGTCCCACGCACGCAATCGCGCCGTCATCGACCGCGTCAACCGCAAGCTCGGCTCTTGGCAACTCGACTATGATCGTGACGTCCTGCCCCTGACGCCGGACAAAAATGCCACCGAGCGCCATATCATCGCCGCCTTCAACCAGAAGGCCCTGGACCACTTTGGCAGCGCCACCGCCGCCGCCGCCTTCTGGGCCGCACTCTTCAACGCCGACCAGCAGGAGCTCGCCCTGAAAATCCAGGACCGCAATGCCTTCAACGAGTACCTGCGCGGCAAACTCATCAAGCGGGGTGGCATCGGCTATGAACAACCGACGGACAAGACCTTCCCCGCCCTGGACAGCGTCATCGCCATGATCAAAGAATGTCGCGCCATTCCCATGAGCGCCTGGCTGGACGGCAGCAGCGCTGGCGAAAGCAAGCCCGAAGAACAGCTCGCATGCCTCGCCGCCAAAGGCGTCGCCGCAGTTAACATCATCCCCGACCGTAACTGGAACTTCAAAGACCCGGCCGTCAAGGCCGAGAAGGTCGCCGCACTGAAACGTTATGTCGAGGCCGCACAGGCACTCAACATGCCCATCAATGTCGGCACCGAAGGCAACAAGCCCGGCCAACGCCTGGTTGACGATTTCGCCAGCGAGGCCCTCAAGCCCTTCCACCAGACTTTCCTGGAAGGCGCCCAGATCATCGTCGGCCACACCCGACTACTGCGCTATGCCGACTTCTCCTACATTGACCCCGACACCCAGGGCCTCTTCGCCTGCCAGGCCTGCCGGAACCGCCTCTTCGCCGCTGTCGGCGCCCTGCCCGCTCCCGACGCCGCCACCCGCAACAAACTGACCGCCATGGGCGCCAGCAAAGCCTTCGCCTACCTTCAGGACAGCGCCAAGGCCGGCCAATGGCGCTAAACGGACGCTGACGAGACAACGCCGTTTCAACGTACAAAACCCGTACCCTGCCGATAGTTCCTTCACTTTCATTCATCAGAGCCAAGGAGTAACCATGCTTCCCGAACTGCCCCGCGAACAGATCGAAAAACGCTATGACGACGCCCGCAGCCAATTCCGCGCCATCGGCGTGGACACGGACAAGGCCCTCGACACTCTCAGCAACGTGCCCATTTCCCTGCATTGCTGGCAGGGCGACGACGTTCGCGGCTTCGAAGTCCACGACAGCAGCGTCAGCGGCGGCGGCATCATGGCCACCGGCAATTACCCCGGGCCCGCCACCGACGCCACCATGCTCCGCCAGGACGCAGAAAAGGCCATGAGCCTCATCCCCGGCAAGAACCGCTTCAATCTCCACGCTATCTACGCCGAAACCAACGGTAAGGTTGTCGATCGCGATCAGATCGGCCCCGAGCATTTCGCCCGCTGGATGGACTGGTCCAAAAAACGCAACATTCCCCTGGATTTCAACCCGACCTTCTTCGCCCACCCCAAAGCCAATGACGGCTACACGCTGTCCCACGCCGACGCCGGCATTCGCCGCTTCTGGATCAACCACGACAAGGCCTGCCGCCGCATCGCCGAAGCCATGGGCCGCAATCAAGGCACGCCCTGTGTGGTCAACCACTGGGCGCCCGATGGTCACAAAGACCAGCCCGTCGACCGCAAAGGACCCCGTCAGCGCCTCATGCAATCCTTGGACGACATTTTCGCCGAGTCCATCGACCCGGCCTTCTGCAAAGATGCCGTTGAATGCAAACTCTTCGGTATCGGCAGTGAAGACTACGTCGTCGGCTCGCACGAATTCTACATGGGCTACGCCCTCACCCGCAAGATCATGCTCTGCCTCGACATGGGCCATTTCCACCCCACCGAGACCATACATGACAAGATCTCGTCCATCTTCTGCTTCAAGAACGAGCTGCTGCTCCACGTCAGCCGCGCCATCCGCTGGGACAGCGACCACGTCGTCATCCTCAATGACGACATCCGCAACCTCTTCCAGCAGATTGTCCGCGGCGACTACCTGAGCAAGACCAACATCGCGTTGGACTTCTTTGACGCCAGCATCAACCGCATCGGCGCCTGGGTGGTTGGCACCCGCGCCGCCAAGAAGGGCCTGCTCTGCGCCCTCCTGGAGCCCACGGCCATGCTCAACGACTTCGAAAACAATGGCGACGGCGCCATGAAGCTGGCCATGCTCGAAGAGCTCAAGACCTACCCGGTCGGTGCCGTTTGGGATATGTTCTGCCTCAAATATGGCATGCCCGCCGGTAGTAGCTGGATCAACAGCATGACCAGCTACGATCGCGACGTCATCCGCAAACGCTAAGCACCACCCGCATCGCGTCGTTAGTGGCGCCCCGCCGTTTCACTGGTGACCAATCACAGCCGTGACGCAGCGGGGCATTTTTCCCTCACCCTTGATCTTCTGCAGCCGAATCACCATCATGCCCACACCCTACATCATCACCGTCATGTCCCACGACCGCGTCGGCATCGTCGCCGACGTCACCCACGCCGTCCGCTCGCTGCAAGGCAATCTCGAAGACATGAGTCAAACCGTGATTCGCGGCTACTTCACCATGATCCTCCTGGCGCAGTTTCCCGACGGCACGGGCGAAGACGCCCTCCGCAAAGCCTTCCGCGCCATCACTTCCCTCCGCGACTGTGAAATCGGCATCAAGCCTTTCATCGTCGACGAAGATGAAAACGCCGACAGCAGCGGCGACAATCTTTACGTCCTCACCGCCTCCGGCCCGGACAGCATCGGCCTGGTCGATACCCTCGCCGAGTACCTCCGCCAAAAAAATATCAACATCGTCGATCTCAGCACCAAGTCCGCCAACGGCCAGTACACCATGATGTTCCTGGTCAGCCTGCCGGAAAACAGCGACGTCGGCAAACTCAAACGCAGCCTGCAGATCGCCGTCGAAAACATCGGCCTCAGCGTCGGCCTCCGCCACCAGGCACTCTTCCGCGCCGCCAACGAAATCTGATCCGACCGATCCGACCGATCCGACCGATCCGACCGATCCGACGACTTGATCAGTCCGATCTGTCCGATCCGACCGATCCGACCGACTTGATCAGTCCGATCCGACCGATCAGTCCGATCAGTCCGCGACAAAAGGGTGCAATTCCCAAAAGTGGGTAGCGCCTCTGCAGCCAGGCCATTGAGTAAATCGGCGTAGAACATGTTCCAGTTGTTGGTTTTAAGCTGACACCGCAGGTGGAGTGCCGCCTCCGCGTTCTCCAGCTTCCAGAACGTGCCCGCACCTTTGATTCTCAGGTTCACGATTCTGCGCACGGCGCTTTCAATCGCTCCAGAGCCAATCGGCTGTTTCTCTCTGCTGAGCCTGGCATAGTCAATTGCCGACATGTTGGTTTTGAAATACGCATATTCTCGCCTGATGACCGCGTTGCCACGCCGTCTTGATTTGGCCAGTTCAGCAAGGAACACTGCGGGAGGAGCCTTCTTGAGCAGTTTTTTCATGTTGTCGAGCACGCGCGCTTCTCGATCAGGCTTGCAAACGTCTTAGCCTCCGCGACGCTTGCAAGATGCTCGACCGCGTGGTAGTAGTCAAGGCACGTTGACACGCGCGCCCTGTCGATGCCGACTTCTTCGATAATCTGGTCGATCCTGTTCCATATCCATTTTGCGCCGTCGCCCAGGAACGTGATTGACTTTGCGTCCTGCGCGCCCATCGCCCTGAGCTCCGCCACCAGCAGCCGAGTGATGTCCTCCGGGCCGCCGATGGTGCCGTCGCAGCGTTCAAGTCCCTTGCGCATTTTCCGGCCCTCGGCGTCCAGTTCGTAGATGATGAACAGCTTCGGTTCACGCCAGTCGGCGACATAGGTATGATAGCCCTTGGCGGTCTTGCGCCCGCGCTTGTTCGTTCGTATGAGGACGCGCCCCCCGTCCATGGCGACCGCGAGTCTTTTTCCATCGGCCTCGTTGCTCACACGAAGACAAGCGAGCCGTCGTTCCCTCGCTTTCAGGGAAGCATGACTGACAGCCCGGCTGATCGTGCCGACGCGCTTGGCCGAAATGTCCCGGCCCCGTAAGCGCAACGCATTGGACGCCTCTTCGTAGGAGTCTCGCAGCCCTTCCAGCGTGACATCCTCGCACAAAGCGGGCGAAGCGCCGGCAAGGACGCCTAACAAAAGCAAAGCGGGAAACCTGCCTGTGCTCGCCACGCCGCGTCTACCCGTGCCGCGCTTGCGCCCGCGACGCTTCTCATTTACGGGCAGATAGTAGGCCGCGGTAATCGAGGTATACTTCCCATGCTTGAGCTGAATTAGAACTTTCCCAACGGGTGAGACTATACACCAAACAACGTGTTTACCCACGGATGGCGGTTGATTTAGGGTTTCAAGTCACTTTTCGCCCTAATTTCACCCAGTGTGGCACCACCCAAGTACTGTTTTTGCAACAAAATAATCGACATATTGCTTGAATGCGCGCTTTTTTTATAGTCTAATATATGCTATATTTAGACTATATAGAAAGGATCGCACCATGCCAATACCCCAAGCAATACTGTCGGTGAAGAGGCCCGTCAACACGGTAGTGATCGCCTATGGGAAAGACAAGAGGCTGTTCGCCGTAAGGCAGCGGATAGGATGCAAAAATGTCGAAGGCAGGCATATTCCGGTGAATGGCCCGACTATCGGGCATATCGTGGACGGACACTATGTTCCGCTTTCGTCCGATGCAATACATGATGTGGCGTTTTCCTGCGTTGACATGAAGGACTGGGCAGGCATCATTTTTTCTGAAACGGTGTTTTCTGACATCCTTCAGGAATTGCAGGCAGTGTATTCAGCTGACGATTCCCTCGCTATCTACGCCATTTCAATGCTGCGCGTGTGCACGCCCGGAATAAAGGACTTTGAACTGAAGGAGGCCTACGACGACAGTTTTCTGTCTGAACTGCATCCCGGCATCGCACTTTCAAGGAATACAGTTTCACGTTTTCTGAACAACCTTGGCAAGGCCTGCTCGAGGATAACACTTTTCATGAGGAACCGCACGGCAAAAGTCGGAATGGACCATCATCTGCTCGTGGACGGAACACTGAAATCTGACGAGTCGCGGGTCAATTCGCTTTCGGATTATTCCAGAAAAGCCATCACCAAGGGCACGCGGGACATTTCCGTCCTCTATGCGTTTGACCTTGAAAAGATGGAGCCGGTCTGCTCCAAGTGTTTCCCGGGCAATATGCTTGATCTCACCGCCTATGAGTCGTTCATAAGGGAGAATGGCATCACCAGCGGAATCATCGTCGCAGACAAGGGCTTCCCGGCGGATGCGGCAGAGCCATGCTTCAGCGAAAGGCCCGAGCTCCATTACCTGAATCCCATCAAGAGAAATTCCAAGCTGATAGAAACGCACCACCTGCTTGCGTTCAGCGCAATCCTCATGGGCCGCGAGGGTGTGACCTTCAGGAAGGAAAAGTGCATAGGGAAGAGCAAGTGGCTTTACTCGTTCAGGGATGCGGCAAGGGCGGCGAAAGAGGAGAAAGACTGGCTGCATCGCGCCCGGAAAAACAGCACGTATGATCTGGACAGCTTCAGGGAAAAGCAGAAGTCTTTTGGCACAGTGGTGCTGGAAAGTGACCTTGACCTCGCCCCAGAGATAATCTACAAGGCCTACGAGGACCGATGGGAAATAGAAATCGTGATGAGATATTACAAGTCTGCCTGTAAATTTGACGAGACAAGGGTGCAGGATGACTATTCCGTAATCGGAAGCGAGTTCTGTGACTTTCTTGCAACGGTGCTGACGTTCCGTCTGATAAATGCCTTTGACAGGGCTGGACTGTTCGAGAAGATGACCTTCAGTAAGATCATGTCAGTCTTAAGGCGCGCCAAGAAGACTAGGCTGCCCGGCGAGGAATGGCGTCTTGTCAAACTTAACCCGACACATGTGGAGCTGCTTAGGAAACTTGGGCTCCTTCCCAAACCGGAGGAGCCACCCAAAAGGAAACGTGGTCGGCCGCGAAAAGCCGTGATATAGTCTCACCCATTGGGAAAGTTCTATATAATTAACCCGGATTTTTCGTGACCCCGAAACAGAGTCTAGGTGATATCCGCTGATCCTGGTAATCAAACAGAAAGGTCAATACGATGGGCCTCTGGGAAATAATCTTCGGCAAAAAGGGCGATCCGGCTTCTTCGTCGGCACAATCAAAGCCTTCACAGGCGTCGTCCGCTGGCGGCCGTCCTTCATCGCCGGCTCCGGCTCACCCTGCGCCAAGCCTCTCATCTGCTGCTCAGGCGGACGCCCAGACCGACCGCCGCATCCGCGTCTTCATCTCCTCGACTTTCCGCGACATGATGCGGGAGCGCGACGAAATGATGGCTTATACCTGGCCGCAACTCCGCCGACTCTGCCAAGAGCGCCAGGTGGAGTTCGTTGAGGTGGATCTGCGCTGGGGCGTCACCGAAGCGCAGAGCACCCGCAAAGAGACGCTCAAGCTCTGCCTGGATGAGATCCGCGCCTGCCGGCCATATTTCATCGGCATCCTGGGCGAGCGCTATGGGTGGACGCCGCCCGCCGCCGCCTTCACGCCCGACTTGCAGGAAGAGCAGCCCTGGGTCGGAAAACTCAAGGGCCGGAGCGTCACCGAAATGGAGATTCTCCACGGCGTGCTGAACAATCCCAAGATGGCCGGCCGGGCCTTTTTCTACTTCCGCGATCCCGCCTATGCCCATAGCCGGGGAGCCGACTTCCTCTCCGAGACTCCCGCCGATGCCCAGAAACAGACTGACCTAAAGGCGGTCATCCGCACCGCCTGCACGGCGAAGAACATCCCCCTGCTGGAACCCTACGCCACGCCCAAGGAATTGGCGTCCCAGGTTCTGACCCAACTCTCCGCCGCCATCAATGCCCAATTCCCGGCCGACCAGCTTCCCGACTCGCTCGCCCGCGAAGCCAACAGCCACGAGGCCTACGCCCAAAGTCGCCGCCGCACCTACATCGGACGCCCGGAGTATTACCAGCGTCTGGACCGGCATGCCGCAGGCGATGGCGGCCCGCTCATTCTGCTGGGCGAGTCCGGCAGCGGCAAGTCCGCGCTCCTTGCTAACTGGCTCAAGCATTGGCGCGATGCCCACAAAAACGACTTCGTTTTCCAGCACTACATCGGCAGCACCGCCGACAGTGCCGACCACATTTCCTTGGTCCGCCGTCTGGCGCAGGAAATCAAACGCTGGACGGGCGACCCGGATGAAATCCCTGCCAAACCCGAGGAACTGCTGCGTGACTTTCCTCTCTGGCTCGCCAAGGCCAGGGCCAAGGCCCAGAAGGATGGCGTGCGTTGCATCCTCGTGCTGGATGCCCTCAACCAGCTCCAAGACAAAGACCAGGCCCATTCGCTTCATTGGCTCCCGGAACATTCCTTCAACGGCCCACTGCGGCTGTTCACCTCCACCCTGTCCGGCGCGGCTCAGGCGGCCGCCGAAGCCCGCCGGTGGGAGAAACTGACCGTCGAGCCCCTGAACCCCACCGAGCGCGATGGCATGATCAACCATTACCTCGCCCGCTACGGCAAGAAACTGGATGACCGTCACCGCCGGATCCTGATCGCCGCTCCCCAGACCGCCAATCCGCTCTATCTGAAGATCGTGCTGGATGAACTGCGCATCACCGGCACCTTCGAAGGGCTGGAGGCCCGCATCCGGGAATATCTGGCCGCCGCCGACATCCCCGCGCTGTTGGGCAAAGTCCTGGCCCGCTGGCAACGGGATTACAACCGCGACTGCCCCAATCTGGTCGGCCAGACCCTGGGCCTGATCTTTGCCGCCCGCCGGGGATTGGCGGAATCGGAACTGCTGGAGCTGCTCAAACCCGCCGGCCAGCCCCAACTCCCCCAGGCGCTCTGGTCGCCCTTCCGCGCCGCGGTGGATGAGTTTCTCATCAGCCGCGATGAGGTTCTGACCTTCGCCCATGACTACCTCCGCCTGGCCGTGGAGCAGGCCTTCGCCAACGACCTGGACACCCTCGACGCCCTACGCCTGCGGCTAGCCGACTACTTCGAGCCGCTGCCGCCCACCCGCCGCACCTGCGACGAACTGCCGTGGCTGCTGGACCAGACCGAATCATTTGTCCGCCTGCGCGCCTGTCTGCTGAATATTGGCCGATTTCTGCTGATTCGGGAGCGCGAGGGTCAGCAAGGAACCGAGCTTTCGGGCTACTGGGTTGCGCTCAAGGAAGAACGCGCCATGGGCCAGCCCTACCTGCAGTCCTTCGATGCTTGGGCTGGAGGCAAGGGTGAAACCACCGCCGTCTCCTACGCCGCGAATAAACTTGCCCTTTTCCTCCATCGAGCCGCGCTTCATGCGGAGGCCGAACCCCTGATGCGCCGCGCCCTCAAGATCGATGAGCAAAGCTACGGGGAGAACCATCCCTCCGTCGCCATAGACCTCAACAACCTGGCTATGTTGCTTAAGGCCACCAACCGGCTCGCGGAGGCCGAACCCCTGATGCGCCGCGCCCTCAAGATCGCTGAGCAAAGCTACGGGGAGAACCATCCGAACGTCGCCGCTAGCCTCAACAACCTGGCTCAGTTGCTTCAGGCCACCAACCGGCTCGCGGAGGCCGAACCCCTGATGCAGCGCGCCCTCAAGATCAATGAAACGAGCTACGGGGAGAACCATCCGGACGTCGCCACTAGCCTCAACAACCTGGCTCAGTTGCTTCAGGCCACCAACCGGCTCGCGGAGGCCGAACCCCTGATGCGCCGCGCCCTCAAGATCGATGAAACGAGCTACGGGGAGAACCATCCGGACGTCGCCAGAGACCTCAACAACTTGGCGGGGTTGCTTCATACCACCAACCGGTTCGCGGAGGCCGAACCCCTCATGCGCCGCGCCCTCAAGATCGATGAGCAGAGCTACGGGGAGAACCATCCGGACGTCGCCAGAGACCTCAACAACTTGGCTCAGTTGCTTCAGGCCACCAACCGGTTCGCGGAGGCCGAACCCCTTTATCGCCGCGCCCTCAAGATCGCTGAGCAAAGCTACGGGGAGAACCATCCGGACGTCGCCATTCGCCACAACAACCTGGCTCTGTTGCTTCAGGCCACCAACCGGCTCGCGGAGGCCGCCCCCCTGATGCGGCGTAGCGTGGAGATCGTCCTCAACTTCACCCGTGCCACGGGCCATCCACACCCGCACTTGCGGGGCACGTTGGGCAACTACGCCAACCTACTTAAAGCGATGGGCAAGCCGGAGGACGATATCCGCGGCACACTGGCAGATTTGGCCGGCCGCTACGGGGTCGTTATCGGAGGGGCGGGGGGGCAAACCGGAAACGCCCCCTCGCCTAAACGGCTCGCCGTGCTTGAAGAGATCATGCGCGATCAGTCGAAGTTGCAGGAGATCGCCGCTCGACTCCAACGCGACGATCCGGCCCTGTTCCAGAAACTGCTCGCGTTCTTCAAGAGCCAGCAGAATAGAAAAGGCCTTGTCGAAAGAAGGAGAAAATCATGAGCCTTTGGAGACACTTTATCGGGCGCAACGAACCGGACACGGCTACACCGCGTTCTAATCCGGCACCCGCCGATCCATCAACGCCGGCTTCAGCTCAATCCCTGTCCCCGGTTTCGCGCCCGGCCGCCGCCGCCGACCCGGGAGCGAAAGCCGCGGCCGCCAAGGACCGCGTCGTCCGCGTGTTTGTCTCCTCCACCTTCAAGGACATGGTCGAGGACCGCAACGAACTCATGGCCCGGGTCTGGCCGGCCCTGCGGAGGATCTGCCGAGGACGCGCAGTGGAATTCGTCGAGGTGGACCTGCGCTGGGGCGTGACCGAGGAGCAGTCGCAGCGCAATGAGACCCTGCGCCACTGCCTGGCGGAGATCAAGCGCTGCCGCCCCTTCTTCATCGGCCTGCTGGGCGAACGCTACGGCTGGACTCCCGGCCCGGAAGCCTTTCCCCCGGCGCTCCTTGATGAAGAAGATTGGCTGAAGAACGAGGTCGCCAAACACAGCGTCACCGAACTGGAAATCCTTCACGGCGTGCACAACGCCCCCGAGATGGCCGGGCGGGCCTTCTTCTACTTCCGCGACCCGCAACACGCCGCGTCCAAGGGCGGCGACTACCTATCAGAGGACACCACCCGGCCCACCCGCCAGGACGCGCTGAAACAGAAGGTCAAGGCGGTCTGCGCGGCCAAGCAAATCCCCCTGCGCGAGAACTACGCCGATCCCCGTGCCCTGGCGGACCTCGTGCTCACCGACCTCACAGCAGCCATTAACGCTGCGTTCCCGGCCGACCAGGTGCCCGACGTCTGGTCGCGTGAAGACCGCGATCACGAAGCATACGCCAAGAGCCGCCGCACTGACTTCTATGTCGGGCGCGATGCCTATTTCGACCGGCTGGACGCCTATGCCCGCGATGGCGCGCGAGGCTGCGCCCTGACCGTTCTGGGCGCGTCGGGCGGCGGCAAGTCCGCGCTGCTGGCCAACTGGGTAGCGCGCTGGCGCCAGGCGCGCCCCGGCGACTTCGTTTTCCAGCACTACATTGGCAGCTCCGCCATGAGCGCGGCTCACCTCGCCCTGATGCGCCGGCTGATGGTGGCCATCATCCGCTGGTGTGGTGCAGACGATCCATCCGGGGCACGAGTTTTGGAGGAAGAAGAAAGGAAGATTCCCGCCCATGCCGATGAGATCATCAAGGTCTTCCCCGACTACCTTGGTCGCCTTGCCGTAACAGCCAAGCAGAAAGGCGTTGGGGCTGTCCTTGTACTCGACGCACTCAACCAGCTCGAAGACCGCGACCGCGGCCGGCTGCTGGCCTGGCTGCCGCATCGCCTGCCCGGCGAACTGCGACTGATCGTCTCCACCCTGCCCGGCGACACCTTCGACGCCCTCCATCCGCGCGGCTGGCCCGCGTTCACCGTTGAGCCGCTCACCCCGGACGAACGCGTCGAGTTGATCGCGCGGTACCTCAAACACTTCGCCCAGGGCCTTTCCAATGATCGCGCGCGCAGGATTGCCGGCGTCGCGGCGGCCTCGAACCCGCTTTATATCAAGACCCTGCTTGACGATCTGCGCGTCACCGGCGACTACCAAAAGCTCGACCAGCAAATCGACTATTATCTCAAAGCCGCCGACATCCCCGCCTTGCTGGGCAAGATCCTAACCCGTTTCGAACACGACTACGAACGCGACCGCCCCGGGCTGGTCCGCGAGGCGCTGTCGCTGCTCTGGGCCGCCCGCCGCGGCCTGACTGAACCGGAACTGCTGGAGGCATTGAAACCGGCCGGACAGATGCAGCTGCCTGCGGCGCTCTGGTCGCCGTTACGCTGCGCGTTGGAGGATGGCCTGGTGGACCGCGACGGCGTTCTGGCCTTCGCGCACGAACACCTGCGCACGGCTGTGCAGCACAGGTACCTTTCCAAGCCCAAAACCGTGTGTGCCTTGCGCTTGCGTCTGGCGGACCTTTTTGAGGCCCGTCCAGTGGATATCCGTCAAGCCGACGAACTTCCCTGGCTGTTGTCGAAACTCGAAGCCAGAGATCGCCTGCGTACCTGCCTTCTCGATGTTGGCCGCTTCGTGCTTCTGTTTGACCTCAACGAAGACGAACTGCGACGCTACTGGACAGTAACCTTGCACGACGACAACACGCTCGCCCAGTCCTATGTTCACGCCTTCAACGTGTGGCTGAAAGCACCCAAGCCAACGGTCACGCGCGCTGCCTATGTGGCTAATCAACTTTCCCTGTTTCTGTCCTCTCTGGCGTTCCATGGGGAGGCGGAATTGTTGATGAGGACATCCCTGGAGGAGTACCGTCAAGAGTTCTCGCCAACGCACCCGAACGTCTCTCTGCGTTTGAACAATCTGGCGATCATCCTGCAGGATGCCGGTCGTCTAGCCGAGTCTGAGACGCTCATCAGACAGGCTTTGGCGATCGACGAGGTAAACTATGGCCCAGCACATCCAGCGGTTGCCAGGTGCGTCAGCAATCTCGCGATGTTGTTGCTGGAAATGGACCGCGCTTTGGATGCCGAACCATTGATGCGCCGGGCGTTGGAGATTGAGACCGCTTACTATGGCTTATCGCACCCCAACGTGGCGATCCGCCTCGACAACTTGGCCGGGGTACTTGCAGCCCTGAACCGAAGTGCGGACGCTGAGGATCTGTCGCGGCGTGCGCTGGCCATCAACGAAGTCTGTTGCGGCCCCGATCATCCTTCGGTCGCCACCGTGCTTGGCACGCTCGCCCAGTTGGCCCAAGATAATTTCCGCCTCACGGAGGCCGAAGCCATGATGGGACGCTCATTGCGGATCACGGAACGCAACTTCGGTACCGAGCATCCAAGAACCGCGGAAGACCTTCTTCGTCTCGCGACAATTCTTCAGGACATGAACCGTGGCCGGGACGTCGAGCCGCTCGTGCAGCGTGCGCTGGCGATCAATGAACGGTTCTACGGTTCCGACAGTCCCAAGCTTGCTGTCGCTCTTCTGAGGATGGCGGACCTCTTGCTTGAGGTGGATCGCGTCCAGGAGGCCGAGCGATTTGCTCAGTCGGCGTTGGCTGCCTTCAAAAAGACATACGGTGACGTCCATCCGCACGTCTCTCGCGCACTCAACACGATGGCACAGCTACACCAGCGCGCAGGCCATTTCCATGATGCCGAAACACTGTTGCGTCGTGCGCTCATGATCGATGCGGAGTCTGACAGGATCAACCGCACTGTCACTATTGGTGCGTTGTGCAATCTAGGCGTTCTCCTCAAGTTGGCAGGGCGTCTGGAAGAGGCGGAGCCCATGCAGAGGAAGTGCTTAGCGGTTCTCCAGACGCGCTTCGGCCCCATGCATCCGAAAGTTTCGATCATGCTCACCAACTTGGCGCAGCTGTTGCAGGCTACGAAACGCATTCCCGAGGCGGAGAAATTGATGCGCCAAGCCTTGTCGATCGACAGGCAGCGTCTGAACCCCAACCACCCCCAGACAGCGGTTTCCCTAAACAACCTGGGCCAACTTTTGAGGATGACTGACCGGGTCGTTGAAGCCGAGCCTCTCTTACGGCAATCGGCTGAGGTTTTGGAGAGTTGCTATGGGGCTGTGCATCCGAAAGTGGCCATCGCGTTAAACAATCTGGGCGCTGTGCTCATATCCCTGAACAGGATGCCGGAAGCTGAAGCGCTCATTCGGCGTGCCTTGAAGATGGACGAAAGCCAATCTCCGCCGAACCTGATGAACATGCCCTACAAGTTGCTGCCGCTTTCCTTTCTCCTGCACAAATCGGGACATACGCACGAATCCGAACTCTATGCTGAACGCGCCTTGTGCACCTCGTTGGAATTCTCACGTCAGGCACGGTGCTCTCATCCATGCACGAGATCGGCTGCTGATAACCTTGCCGGCATTCTTCATGCGAACGGCGTCTCAAGAGTCGACATCATTGAGAGGCTTCGTACGACATATGAGCGGTTTGGGTTAAATTTTGACGCCTAAGTCCGAGCAAAGGCCATCCGCAGGCGACCGTCTCCGTCCCTCACGCCCCTGCCAGCAGCGTCCCCAGCAACGCATCCACCCCTCCGGCGCGCCCGTATGTGGTTCAACTCGGGCTCGTGCAGCCGAGACGCGTCGCATATCTCATTCAAGCTGCCCGAGCGGGTGATCTGGCCATAGAGCAGGGCCAGCACGTGGATTGTGCAGGCGAACGACCTGATGTCCGCCTGCGCCTCCCGCGCGATCTGGTCGGGTAGCCCCACTGGACGATCTGCCACAGGGGGGTTAAAGCTCATCTCGCAGGCCTCGCGGTAGTGTGGTCACGCGCCTTGGTTTGTATTCTTGCGCCTGTAGGCTACAGGCAGACGGCACCGATGTCAGTACTCGTCTTTTGCGGATTGCGCGGGTTGACACTCAAGCCCCTACCGTGTACAATGATGGCCAACGATGTGATGTTGGAGTGGTTCCGCCATCGCCTATGGGACGCTAGTGAAAGAAGGCAGGTTGTCATGAGTGGCTTGCGGTGTGACAAATGCGGTTCGTCTGACCGGATCTCAGGGATTGAGAATGTACCAGAAGACATGAGGCCGTTTGTGCGCGGCGAAGTCGTAATCACGATGAATCCGCTGGGCATTTGTGGTGAATGCTACGCGGTCCTTTGTGGCAAATGTGCTGACCACGGTAAGTGTTCCGTGTGCGGCGCGCCCTATCCGCTCCTTGGAGCTTGTCCATCAACTGCACCAGACGATCCTGCGAAACGGGCAAAGTGGAGGAAAGTCCGCGACATGCAATTAGGCGGTATAGGACGCCCAGATGATTCCGAAAAGAAGTGGTGGCAGTTCTGGAAGTGAGAATGCTGTATAGCTTCAGTCGAAACAGGACCACAAGCGGATTTTGCATGAGGAAACTTTCCTGCTCGCGGTTATGTTGAAAGGCGGAACCAGAGGAAGTCACCTGAACTGGCTCTGCAGATTCAGCGCCAAAGTGAAGTACGGTATCATCAAGAAAGCGCATCAGCCTGGGGCAGCATCGCGGAACTGTGCCGTCGACACGGCATTTCTGCCAGCACGATTTATCGCTGGGAGGCTCAGCTGCGAGCAAGAGCGAAGGACGGACTCGTGGACAGGAGCGGGGGCAAGGAGAGGGCCGCCGAAGCCGAAATTGAGCGGTTACAGGCCGAATAGGCCAAGAATAACGCGGCTGGACTGGCAGATGGCCGACCAGGGCGTGGCTCACCTGAGCGAGTCGGCCGTCTACCGCATCCTTGACTCGGAAAACCTGCTCAGCCGCTGAGCGGCCCCCTGTCGCGGTACGGGCGATGCCCCGCCACCGCCAACTGCGCCGCATCAGAGGTGGCACACCGACATCATGCACCTGCGTGTGGGCAATACCTGGTACTTTCTGGTGAGCTTCATTGATGCCTACAGCCGTTACATCGTGCACTGGCGTCTGCTGCCAAACATGACCGCCGAAGAAGTTGCTCTGGTGCAGCTTGAGGCACTGGAGAAGTACCCCGACGTCAAACCCCAGATTGTCAGTGACCACGGCAGCCAATACACGAGCCGTGAGTACCGGAAACTGCTTGAACGCTCCGAACTGGAGCATATTCTCTGTCGCGTTGCCCACCCACAGTCCAACGGCATCATTGAGCGTTACCACCGCAGCACCCGCGCGGCCCTGCGCGAAGAGTTGCCACCACACTATCTGGCAGCCCTGGACGTCATTGCCGCCTGGGTCGACGACTACAATGAACGCCGCCTGCACGCCGGTCTGCGTTATATTGAGCCTGCCGAGTACTTTCGTGGCGATCCCAAACGCCGCATGGCGGAACGGCGAGCAAAACTCGAACGCGGGCGATTGTACCGCCGCCAAATCAACCTGGCCCGAGAGGGCCGGGACGTCAGATCATTGAACAAGTCAGAGTTACCCACAGTCGGAGCCGCCGCCTATGGATAACCCTCGTCGCGCGACCAGGAGGTCTCCTAATTCAAAATGAGCCACTGGTCCTATTTCACTTGAAGCGCTACAGATAGCCATGCCCTACGACCTTTTCATCGCTTACTCTCGCCGGGACAACGCATGTGGGCGAATCACGGAATTCAAGCAGCGGATTGAGGCATTGCGAAAGGAATGAACGTATCATGCAATCAACCCCCCGAACGAAAACAGCAAAAACCGATAACAACAAAGCACCAGTCACGGCGCCGAATCCTCATGTTCCTTGCATGCGCGATCAGATTATCAACCAACCTTATCGCGTTTTCATCAGCTATAACCACAGCGACTCGCATTGGCTGGACATATTGATTCCCCATCTCCGTTCGATCGGCGTTTTTCCCGTCGTCGACCATCAAATCCGAATCGGTGAACCCTTCGCAGATGAAATCAAAGAGATGATCGAGTGCTCTCACGTTTTCATGCCCCTGATTACCAGTGCGGCCAACAGGCGGCTGTGGGTCCAGCAGGAAATTGGCTACGCCTCGGCCCTGCATGTTCCCTATTGCCCCATCCTGTTTCAGGATCAGAAGGGAAACGCCGAAGCCAGCGGAATGACCAGCCAAGTCCAAGGCGTTGTTGTCCCGTTCCACATCTGCTCATCCGCCAAGCGGGACAGCGAGTTCCGCACATTATTGGAGAACCGACTAACCTATTCTGTCATAGACAGCATCGTCGACAGCGCCAAACACCAGATGGCGCGCGTCAAGCAGGCAAGCTACTTCCTTGACCGTCAACAACTCCTTCTGGGGCTTACCCAATCCGCTTATAGGGACAGCTGTCGTTTCCTTTGCAAAAAAGGCATGCCGAATACTAATCGTTTCGACGAGAACCCGTGGAAACTCCGCATTTCTGCCGCCTATGGCTCCTTCAGCATCCCTGACAGGCCGTTGGGCCACACCGTCTGGCGGGAACGCGATCCCGGAAGATTCCAGTCCTCATCCGAGAGGGCGCTCTTGCGCACCGAACGCCAACTGCTTGAGAAATACGCCCAGCGTTTCGGCTGCGACCTGTTTATTGACCCTTGGGCGCCCACGCGCGAGCCGAACGGCGTGGAAATGAAACACCCGCCGCTCCAACGCGCGATTCGGTTGCAGCTCCTGATCGACTTCATCCGCAGTATAACGCCCGACAAGCTTCGCGTAATCGTGGTAGACAGGAACAACATCTGCCTGCGCAACACGAACTTAATCATCGTGGGCGATTGGTTTTCGGCGGAAGCGGTCGTCCCGGTCTCGGCGACAGGCGGCTACGAGCACACCTCGTTCACCCGGCGTGCGCCCACCGTCCTCAAGGAGATTGACGCGTTTGACCACTTTTTCAACGATTACCTCAACGACATCAGCGCAGGCAAAAAGCTTTCAACAAAACAGCTCAACGAGCAGGCTATCGCCAGCCTCACCGACATGCTGAATGTAGCCCTTGCAGAAGTCGAAGACCAACCGCATTTGAACACCGTTTGGGAAGACCAGCTGAAATGGAAATTTCCCGCAGGATTCCCCAAGTCGTAGAGAAGGCCTCACCCCGATGTTCTACAACCCGTATCTGGCAAGTCACAGCATTGATGCGAACACACAAAACAAATTGGTTCAGGCTTGGAACCATATTCACGCAAACCACCTGGATGCGGCTGAGGCGATCCTAAGCGCATGGCATCGCCATCAGCATGGACAGCCGGGGTCGGGCTTTCGACATCATCTTTATCGAGCGCTTCTGGCGCAGTCTCAAGTATGAATGGATGTACCTTCACTCGTTTGACAACGTCTTCAGCATGAAGGCCAGCCTGGCTGAATACATCGACGCATACAACAAAAGGCGGCCGCACGAGGCCCTCGGCTACCGGACGCCGGATGAGTGCTACACTTCCGCCCCCTGCGGGGCGGACTTCAATTTAGGGCTGCTCAGCCGCTCTCCTGCGGAGATGCGGCCGGCGGCTTCGCAGCCAAATGCCTGCGTGAATCTCTGAGTCCACTGATAATTCGTTAGTTTTTGTCCTTGACTTGGGGTCCACTTCAGCTGTCGATAATCCAGACAGGTATCCAAACTTGCATTTTGCGCGAGGACTGACACAGTACTTTTCAGTGGATTCATGTTACATCCTATGGTTGCTTGCAAGGCTACCATTAAGATGCCGTGAATCCATTTTTTACTAACTCACCGTCAAGTTATGGGACGGCTGTAATACTTTTCAGCAAATGATGCTATCGGTCAACACGTACATGCAGAGGAACTGCCCGTTCGCTGCAACGGACATTCATGCTGGTTTCATATCAGTTCCATTTCTGCTCAAGCACTGCAAATTGGTTTTCAGTCATGTCAGTCGCGGAATTAAGCATGTATGACAGCGATACGAAGAAGGAGATGAAGCGTATGGCAAAGCGAATTCTGGTGACGGGTGACTTTGTTCTGGATAACCATGTTTACGAGGGGCAGCGGCAGAACTTCTGTGATAAACAGGTAGGGGTTCGAGTGGTGCGTCAGCTTGGGGGCGCGGCGCTTGTCCATGATCTGCTTTCGGCGCTTCTCGGGGAAGGTGCGAAGACAAGCCTGGACCTTGGCGTCAAGCTGCCAACCGGCGTGGACAAGATTCGACCGGAGCTGGTGCCGGACACATGCCAAGCCTATGCATTTTGGAAGCCATTTGACAAGGTATGGCGTACGGAGTCGGGGATGGGGTTCGGGGGGGATTGCTCGAAGGGTGCTCCGGATGTCAAATGGCCTCCCTACAAGGTCGCAGAGCAAGCGCCCGAGGTGCTGGTATTGTGCGATGGCGGGCTCGGGTTCCGTGACAGTAGTGAGAACTGGTCAACGCGGGACCTGGATGCTGCGGAGTTCATCGTGCTCAAGTCCACCGCGCCCCTACAGAGAGGTGCGCTCTGGGAGAAGCTGGTCCAGCCGGAGTATGCCGGGAAGCTGGTGATCACGGTTGGCGCGTCGGATCTGCGTCGATCTGATGCGCTGGTGAATAGGGGCATGTCCTGGGAGGATACCCTCGAGAGCCTGGCGTCGGAGCTGGCGCCGGGAGGCGATCTCGAAGCCCTTACGAAGTGCCGGCACCTGGTCATCGCGTTCGAATCCGAGGGTGCCCTCTGGATTGACATCGGCGGGCCCCCCGGTGTGAACACCGATACCCTAGACAGGGTCCGCTGCCAGTTTGTCTACCGGACCGACAGCATCGAAGGCGAACAGCGGAAGAACACCAAGGGAACAGCATTCGGCTTCCTGTCCTGCATCACGGCGGCCGTTGCCTGGCATCTCGCCAAGGGTGCATCGCTGGACATGCCGCGCGCTATGGAGGGAGGCCTTTCGGCAATGTCCAGACTTCTGCTGGATGGGCATGGACCGAGCAGCCGACCGGGGAACGGTTTCCCTGTCGAGCGGCTTGCCAAGTGTATCAAGAACGTCACCTGCGCCTACTCGCGGGCCGTGTTCCAACTAACCGATGTGTGTCATGGCCTGACATGCCCAATGGGTGCCTCTGCAGCCGGAGCTGCACCCCAACCTCAGGGATGCTGGAGTCTGTTGCGCACGATGCTGTTGTCCAGCGGCTCAGCCTGCACCGACCCAGCAGATGACCTCGCAAAGCGCGTGGTGGAAGACGGTATGATTGCGTTGGCGAATGTTCCGCATCTGCGCAAAGGCTTGCTGTTCAGTGTGGACAGGCGGGAGATCGAGGGGATGCGCGGCATCTCCGGGATCGTCCAGGAGTACCGCGACAAGAAGGGGGCCAAGAAACCGCTTTCCATTGGCGTGTTTGGCCCTCCGGGTTCCGGGAAGTCATTCGCTGTCGAAGAGATTGTCAAGGCCGAGCTGGGTGAAAAGGTGCCGTTTCTCGAATTCAACCTCTCGCAGTTCAACGATGCGGAGGATCTGATCGGGGCTTTTCATCAGGTGCGTGATGAGGTGCTCAAGGGCGAGACACCGGTGGCCTTTTTCGACGAGTTTGACGCACAGCAGTACAAGTGGCTGCAGTACCTTCTGGCTCCGATGCAGGACGGCTCTTTCCAGGATGGCCAACTCACGCATCCGATAGGCAAGAGCATCTTCATCTTCGCGGGTGGCACAAGTCTGTCGTTCCAGACCTTCGGTCCTCCCGATCCGGACACCCTCAAAACAAAACCAACGCCAGAGGAAGAAGAGGCCTACAGCCAGTTCAAATTCGCCAAGGGCCCCGACTTCCAGAGCCGATTGGATGGGTTCATCAACGTCAATGGCCCCAATCGGCGCGTCTTGCCCGAAGAGCGGGACAAACAGGTTACGGATCCCTGCGATATCTTCTTCCCGCTTCGCCGGGCGTTTATCATAAGGGGTGAGTTCCGGACCAAGCCGGCGCAGAAGCTCGATCTGGACGACGGCTTGCTGGAAGCCCTGATCAGGGCAGACGGATACCGGCATGGTTCGCGCTCGCTCAGCAAGGTCCTCGATCCTCTCAAGTCGCATCTCAAGCAAGCCGGTGGCCGGCTCCTCCGCTCGCTGATTCCGCCGCGCGATCTTCTGAACTTGTACACGAACGCGGACGAGTTTATGCGTTTATGCCGTTCGGTTCCGCCGCACCGACCTGTTGATCCCTTGCTGACGGATCCTGCCAAACTGGAGAAAGTCGCCAAGGCCATCCACGACACATGGGAGAATCTGGGCGTGGCCGAAGGCTGGCGAAAACCGGCGGATGCCGTTTCCTTCTCCGACCTGTCCGCATTCTACCACGGCTCCAACATCGCCGCGGCCAAGCGGATCCCCGCCGTTCTCGCGTTTGCCTCGCTCAAACTGGTGGACGGAAAGAACACGCCGGACGAACGCGAACGCATCTGCTGCAAAATGGAGTACCACCTCGAACTCATGGCCGAGAACGAGCACGACCGCTGGATGGAGTGGCATCTGTCACAAAATTGGCGCTGGGGAGAGCAGAAGGATCCGGCGAAATTGACCGAAGAGCCTGAGATCAAGACACACCCGTGCCTGATACCTTACTCCGAACTGAGTGACGAGGAGCGCAACAAGGACCGCAATTGCATCCGGCACTATCCTGATTTCGCGGACGCCGCCGGGATGAAGATCGTGGATGCATAAACGACCTGATCCTTGGCTATAGTGGCGAACAAGTACAGCGGGCGCTCTTGTCTCGGCGTAGCTTTGCGAAGACGGAACGAGCCGTCTGGAAGAAGATTTACGACTATCCCAAGGGGGTTGCAGACTTGAGCAAGTGAGGTCATCATGAACGACGAGGAATCACGAAACGCCGTCCTTGCCCTCTTGCGCCGGCAGGGCAAGGTTAGGAACAGCGAGGTGCTCGCTTTGCTCGGAGGCCGACAGGACTTGTTCGGCAAGATCCGCGAGGATCTGCTGTTCGAGGAACTGGCCGAGGATGTCCATGGGCTCGGCCTGCGCTACACCGGCCCCGCCGCGACGCCGGCGACGGGCGCCGGACCGGTCAGGCTCTTCCTCAGCTACGGCCGCCGCGATGCCGCCGACCTCGCCCAGAGGCTGGAGAAGGACCTGAAGGACAAGGGTTACAAGGTGTGGCGTGATATTCGGAAAATCAAGCCGGGTACGGACTTTGGGGCAGAGATTCTCGACGGCCTGCGCAGCGCGCAGATCGTCATCGCCCTGATGACGCCCCATTCCACGCGCACCACGAGGGACGCGGATAGCCCGGATTCCGTGGACAGCGTCTGCCTGGGCGAACTGGCCTACGCGCTCTTCAACCCGCCCCCGCACCCGGTGGTGCCGGTTATGGCGCAAACCTGCGAGCCGCCGCTGTCGATCTTTCACCTCGACTACGTGGACCTCCGCCGCTGGCAGGACAGCGAGGATCAGTACCAAGCCGGTCTCCAACGGCTGATCGACGGCATCGAGGCCGCCCGGCGCGGCGAGAAGCGATACCGGTCGTGGCATCACCTGCTCGCCCCCTTTGATTTTGCGGGCTTCCTGCACGCCAAGCGGGACCGTTTCACCGGCCGGCAGTGGCTCTTCGACAAGATCGATGCCTGGCGTCAGGCCGGGCAAGGACGCGCCTTGCTCATCAAAGGCGACCCCGGCACGGGCAAGAGCGCCGTGGTGGCGGAACTGGTGCACCGCAACCCCGGCGGCCAGGTGCTGGCCTACCACTGCTGCCAGTGGGATGTGGGCGATACCCTCGAACCGTGGCGCTTCGTCCGCAGCATCGCGGCGATGCTGGCGAGCAAGTCGGAGGATTACGCCGCTCTGCTGGCCGATCCGGCGATCCGCGACACCCTCTCGGAGGAATCGTGCCGGCGCGACCCGGAAAGCGCCTTCGAGCGCGGCGTGCTCGATCCGCTTCAGCGCCTGCACGCGCCCGAATCGAGCACCCGGTACCTGCTGGTGGACGCGCTCGACGAAGCGCTGGGGCTCCCGGAGGGCGAGAAGACCATCGTCCAACTGCTGGCTAGCCGTCTCGACCGGCTCCCGCCTTGGCTGCGCATCGTGGCCACCACGCGCAAGGACCCGCGCGTGCTCGACAAGCTCCAGGGCCTGCGGGCGGAGGAGATCGAGGCCCAGTCCGAGGACAATCTCGCCGACTTGAAGGTGTTCATCCGGGCGGAGCTTGGCAGCCCCGACTTCGCCGGGCAAGCCCGCGCGAGCGGCCTCCCTCCGGAAACCCTCGTCGCCCAGCTTGTCGACAAGAGCGGCGGCAACTTCCTCTACGTGCGCCAGGCCCTGGAGGCCATCCGGACGCAGGACGCCTCCTTCGCCGGGCTGCGGGATCTGCCTCCCGGACTCTCCGGGCTCTATGCGTTGCGCTTCGGCAGTCTTTTCCCCACCGAGGCGTCCTTCGAGCCCCTGATTCCCCTTCTGGAGGCGATCTGCGCGGCGCGCGAACCGGTGGGCCGGGCGGTGCTCGCCGCTGTGGCCGGGTTGGACGACGAACGTGCCGTCGAGCGCCGTCTGGTCCGCATGGCCGGTTATCTCGCCCGCCGCAGCGACGCCCAGGGTCGCCCGCTCTTCGCGGTCTACCACAAATCCTTCGCCGAATGGCTCACCGATCCCGAACGCGAAGTTCAACTGCACTGGGTCTCGGTCGCCAAGGGGAACCACCGGTTTGCGGAGTGGTGCCTAAGCGAATACCGGCGCGGCCCCTTGAAAATGAATAACTATGCGCTGCGGCATGTCGTAGGCCATCTCCTTGCCGACAAACGCTGGGACGATCTCATCGGCGACGAAGCCACCCCCGGCCCGCTGACCGATCTGCTCTTCATCCAGGCCAAATGCGAGGCGGGATTGGTCCATGACCTGATGACCGACTACAACGCCGCGCTGGCTGCCCTGCCCGAGTTCCGCGAGGAGAATGAACGCAACCGGCAGCGCGATGCGGCCATGGCTGCCTACCACCAGGCGTTGCGCGAATATGCCGTCGCCCGCTGCGACTGGTGGTTTGCGAAAGAACGCGGCGAGACACGCCCCGAACCGCCCTATCCACCGCTGCCGGAGGCGTTGCGGGAGCAAATCGAAGGGGCGATTCCCGAGGACTCCTCCCCGCGCGCCGCCCGCCTCCGGCACTTCGCGAACTTCGTGTCGGGGAATCTCGCGCTTTTGTCGCAATCTGGACAAGACACCTTGCCACTCGCCTACAACTGGGCGGATTCGGGGCCGGTGTCCGCTCAAGCCGAGAATCAGATTGCGACCACCACGGAACCTTGCCTCCGCCGCTCGCCTCGCCCGCCCGCGCCTCTTCGTCCACAATGCCTGCGCACGCTCGAAGGCCACAGCGGCGAGGTCTTGAGCGTGAGCTTCAGCCCGGATGGCCGCCGCGCGGTCTCGGGGAGTAATGACCAGACCGTCCGGGTCTGGGACCTGGAGACCGGTGCGTGCCTGCGCACGCTCGAAGGCCACAGCGGCTGGGTCGGGAGCGTGAGCGTCAGCCTGGATGGCCGCCGCGCGGTCTCGGGGAGTGTTGACAAGACCGTCCGGGTCTGGGACCTGGAGACCGGTGCGTGCCTGCGCACGCTCGAAGGCCACACGGAGCAAGTCGCAAGCGTGAGCGTCAGCCTGGATGGCCGCCGCGCGGTCTCGGGGAGTTGGGACGAGACCGTCCGGGTCTGGGACCTGGAGACCGGCGCGTGCCTGCTCACGCTCGAAGGCCACACGGAGCCAGTCGCAAGCGTGAGCGTCAGCCCGGATGGCCGCCGCGCGGTCTCGGGGAGTTGGGACGAGACCGTCCGGGTCTGGGACCTGGAGACCGGCGCGTGCCTGCGCACCCTCGAAGGCCACACGGAGCAAGTCGCAAGCGTGAGCGTCAGCCTGGATGGCCGCCGCGCGGTCTCGGGGAGTTGGGACGAGACCGTCCGGGTCTGGGACCTGGAGACCGGCGCGTGCCTGCGCACGCTCGAAGGCCACACGGAGCAAGTCGCAAGCGTGAGCGTCAGCCTGGATGGCCGCCGCGCGGTCTCGGGGAGTCGTGACCATACCGTCCGGGTCTGGGACCTGGAGACCGGCGCGTGCCTGCGCACGCTCGAAGGCCACACGGACCAAGTCTGGAGCGTGAGCTTCAGCCCGGATGGCCGCCGCGCGGTCTCGGGGAGTTTTGACAAGACCCTGCGGGTCTGGGATCTGGAGACCGGCGCGTGCCTGCGCACCCTCGAAGGCCACAGCAGCGGGGTCAAGAGCATGAGCGTCAGCCTGGATGGCCGCCGCGCGGTCTCGGGGAGTGTTGACAAGACCGTCCGGGTCTGGGACCTGGAGACCGGTGCGTGCCTGCGCACCCTCGAAGGCCACACGGAGCAAGTCGCAAGCGTGAGCGTCAGTCCGGATGGCCGCCGCGCGGTCTCGGGGAGTCGTGACCATACCGTCCGGGTCTGGGACCTGGAGACCGGCGCGTGCCTGCGCACACTCGAAGGCCACACGGACGAGGTCTTGAGCGTGAGCTTCAGCCCGGATGGCCGCCACGCGGTCTCGGGGAGTTGGGACGATACCGTCCGGGTCTGGGACCTGGAGACCGGCGCGTGCCTGCGCACGCTCGAAGGCCACAGCGTCGGGGTCAGTAGCGTGAGCGTCAGCCCGGATGGCCGCCGCGCGGTCTCGGGGAGTGGTGACCAGACCGTCCGGGTCTGGGACCTGGAGACCGGCCAATGCCTGCGCACGCTCGAAGGCCACGCGGACTGGGTCTTGAGCGTGAGCGTCAGCCCGGATGGCCGCCGCGCGGTCTCGGGGAGTTTTGACAAGACCGTCCGGGTCTGGGACCTGGAGACCGGCCAATGCCTGGCGGTCTATCAAGCCGGGGCTTCCGTATCATCGGTGGCTTTCTCTCCCGACGGCGAGCGCATCATCTGCGGCACAAAAGACGGCCAGATGCACTTCCTCACGCCGGTCAACTTCCCGCCGTCCGGTCCGCCGCTGATCACCGCCGTCCGGCTCTGGCGCTTCGGCGAGGCTACAAAACAGCCCGACGGCACCGTCCTCTCCGCCCCCGGCCGCTGGGACGACCATCTCACCTGCCGCTGCCTTCATTGCGGCAAGCTGTTCGAGCCAACTGAGCCAGTTGTGGAGATCGGAAGGGAAGGCGCTCAGGATATCCGCAAGGGCCTCTGGCTCCCCGCCTCCGCCTACGCCAATCCGCGCCTCCTCGCCCCCTGCCCGCACTGCGGCGGCGCCTTGAAGTACAACCCGTTTGTGGTGGATAGCGGATAGAAGATCGTGGATCGAACGGCCTGTCTCTCTCCACCCACCGTCCTGACCTCTAACCTCTAACCTCTAACCCCTGTCATCCTATGCACCCTGACTGCCCCATGGTCCTCTATTCCATCGTCGTCCGTCGCAATAGCGGTGGTGCCCCCCGCTATCTGGTTCGCACCGGCGCCGACGGTCCCACCTTTCCGCCCACCAAACTCAAGGACGGCGGAGATCTCTATCAGAATCTCGACCGCATCTTCGAGGGCGACTTCGGCCTGCCGCGCCGGTCCTACTATCCGGAACGCGAGCTACCCACACTCGACAACGCCCCGGCCGGTCCCCATTACGACGGCCTGCCGGACCGCTGGTTGCTTTATCCAGTGATCGTCTCGCTCACCGCTGACGCCCGCCAGGCCCTGGAAAGCGCGCCCAACGCCGCCTGGCTCACGCTTGACGAACTCGCCGCCGCCAGCGCCGAACCCAACACCCGGGCGATCATCGGCTGGCTTCTGGGCGAGGGCGCCGACCATCTCTCCAACGCGCCCGAGCAGCCCACGATGGAAGCCCGCGCCAACCATTGGGCGCGCTTTCACGAAGGCGGCGTCCGCATCGTCCGCGGGGAATCGGTGAAGAACATCCTCGGTTCCGGCGACCGCGCCTTCAACCTGCGCGTGGCCGACCCCTATCTGCCCTATCACCGGCAGGGCTTGGGCTTTACCTGGAGCTTTTTTACCCCCAAGGACCGCCAGGACCTGCATGTCCACGGGCTTCCCGCCGTGGAAATCTACGGTGTGATCGAAGGCCGCCTCCAGCTCTGGTGGAAGCCGATGAACGCCCGCGGCGTCTGCGTCTGGTGTCACAAGACCCTCGAACCCGGCGACTGGGCCGAGGTCGAACCCCTCAACTGCCACTTCGCCGCCTGGCTCACTCCGGAGGGCCTTGGCACCGTCATCAAAGCCGCCGGCACCGGCGAACTGGCTGGCGTGGGCCGGCTCGGGGTCTCCGGCAAAACCATCTGCGACTGGTCCTCCACGCGGGACACCGAAGCCGAAGCGCGCCAAAAGCGCTGTTCCAACCACGGCTGCTGCGTCTTCCCGCCCGCCCTCCACGCCCTCATGGCCGAATACCAAAAACCATTCCCCAAACGCGACTACGCCCGCATTTCCGAACTCGGAGAATGCACGAAGCAATAAATATGAACAATCCTACAACCCAAGCCGACCGCCGCATCCGCGTCTTCATCTCCTCGACCTTCCGCGACATGATGCGGGAGCGGGATCTGCTGGTGAAGTGGGTGTTCCCCGAACTGCGGCACAAATGCTGAATTGAAAGGATAACACCTCATGACGCAGCAGTCCTCCTCACCCCGCCTCCGACCGGTCATTCGGGTTTTTGTCAGTTCGACGTTCAGCGACATGAAGCACGAGCGCAATGCGTTGCAGGAACATGTCTTTACCAAGCTGGAGGAGCTTTGCCAGAAGAACGGGTTTCAGTTTCAGGCGATTGATCTGCGCTGGGGTGTCTCGACCGAGGTCGGGCTGGATCACCGAGCGATGCGGATATGCTTCGAGGAGCTGCGACGCAGCCAGGAGATCTCGCCGGAGCCCAATTTTCTCGTCTTGTTCGGCGACCGCTATGGCTGGCGGCCCTTGCCGTGTTCTGCCCATCGGTGAATCGAAATTTTGGCATCATCCCTTAACCGCGATTACATTCACCCAATCGCCCAGCCTCAAGGAACACCAGGATGCCAAAATTGAAGTACCAGACCAATCTCAAAGTCCAAGCCATGCCCCGCCACTTTCAAGATGGCGAGCCGCTATCCTCAATCTGCGCGGACCTGCGCGTGCCGCCGGCCGTGACGTCGAGGCCGTGTTCCAGCAAGGCGTCGAACGCTTTCCCGAGGCGAAAGGCAGAGTGATCAGTAACAACGGCAAGCAGTTCGTCTGCAAGAAATACAGGGAACTTCTCACCTTGAGTGGCTTCACCTATTGCATCACGTCGCCATACTATCCACAGTCGAATGGCAAGCAGGAACGCTTTCACGGCTCACTCAAAAGTGAGCGTCTCAACCATAAGCATCTTAATGATTTTGACTACGCGGAGAAAGTCATTGATGACTACGTTGACTACTACAACAATGTCCGGCTTCACAGCGCTATTGGCTATGTCACGCCGCGAGACATGCTGGAGGGGCGTGCGCCGGCTATTCAGGCTCTGCGCAGCCAGAAGCTGAAGGACGCCAGGGAAAGGAGGCGGATGGCGTTCCAGGAATACAACGTTAGTTTAACCGCACACTGCGAAACGGAAGACGGCTCTGCTGGAGGGTGCAATTCCCAAAAGTGGGTAACGCCTATGCAGCCAGGCCATTGAGTAAATCGGCGTAGAACGTGCTCCAGTTGTTGGTTTTAAGCTGACACCTCAGGTGGAGTGCCGCCTCCGCGTTCTCCTGCTTCCAGAACGTGCCCGCACCTTTGATTCTCAGGTTCACGATTCTGCGCACGGCGCTTTCAATCGCTCCAGAGCCAATCGGCTGTTTCTCACTTCTGAGCCTGGCATAGTCAATTGCCGACATGTTGGTTTTGAAATACGCATATTCCCGCCTGATGACCGCATTGCCACGCCGTCTTGATTTCGCCAGTTCAGCCAGGAACACTGCGGGAGGAGCCTTCTTGAGCAGTTTTTTCATGTTGTCGAGCCACGCGCGCTTCTCGATCTGGCTTGCAAACGTCTTAGCCTCCGCGACGCTTGCAAGATGCTCGACCGCATGGTAGTAGTCAAGGCACGTTGACACGCGCGCCCTGTCGATGCCGACTTCTTCGATAATCTGGTCAATCCTGTTCCATATCCATTTTGCGCCGTCGCCCAGGAACGTGATTGATTTTGCGTTCTGCGCGCCCATCGTCCTGAGCTCCGCCACCAGCAGCCGAATGATGTCCTCCGGGCCGCCGATGGTGCCGTCGCAGCGTTCAAGTCCCTTGCGCTTCTTCCGGCCCTCGGCGTCCAGTTCATAGATGATGAACAGCTTCGGTTCACGCCAGTCGGCGGCATAGGTATGATGCCCTTTGGCGGTCTTGCGCCCGCGCCTGTTCGTGCGTATGAGGACGCGTCCCCCGTCCATGGCGACCGCGAGTCTTTTTCCCTCGGCCTCGTTGCTCACACGAAGGCAGGCGAGCCATCGTTCCCTCGCTTCCAGGGAAGCATGGCCGACAGCCCGGCTGATCGTGCCGACGCGCTTGGCCGAAATGTCCCGGCCCCGTAAGCGCAACGCATTGGCCGCCTCGTCGTAGGAGTCTCTCAGCCCTTCCAGCGTGACATCCTCGCACAAGGCAGGCGAAGCGCCGGCAAGGACGCCTAACAAAAGCAAAGCGGGAAACATGCCTGTGCCCGCCACGCCGCGTCTACCCGTGCCGCGCTTGCGCCCGCGACGCTTCTCTTTGACGGGCAGATAGTAGGCCGCGGTAATCGAGGTATACTTCCCATGCTTGAGCTGAATGCTGGTCAGCCTTTGCCCGTGGTACCGGAGTTTTTTTTAGCGGGCCTTTCCATGCTGACGTCTCCCGCCGTCTTTTGCAGCACCTCCGCCACGATATCGTCCATCGCCTGTCCCAACAGGCGGTCCGGTATGTTTTCCGCATCCTTGAAGGTCTTCGCCGACGGGCTCCGGTTGAATGTTTTCAGCGCCTGGACGATCCCGGCTTTGCGAGCGAGAAGCTTTTTTTCCACCAGGGCGTTCAGTTCTTCGTCCGTCATTGCCATTGTCCTTGATCTCCTTGATGTTGAGTTCAGTCAGTTCCTCGATGATTGCCCATGCGCGCTCGTACATGGCCACGGCACGCCCAAACGCCTTTTCCTCGGACGGCTTCACATACTGGATCTTGTTTTTCGACCCGGCTGAAGACCGTGACAGGTAGCAGAACGCATGCGGCTTGCCTTTCGCACATTCGCATTGCGCGCGCCCGCACTTGCGCGTCGTATGGACAATCGACCCGCGCACCAGACCACACAGCTTCACCAGTTCCTTTGCCAAATCGCGTTGTTTTTCCATCGTCATCGTCGTAACTCCCTGTGTATATGCGGTTTAGCATACCATAAATCAACAACAAAAAAAAGCAAGTCGAGTACTTGCAAAAAAAGGGGGGGGGGTAATGTTTACCCCATCGCGCAATGACCCACTTTTGGGAATTGCACCCAGACAGAAGATCCGACCGCTATTCCCCACAACAACCCAAGGAGCCCATATGTCCACGCCTCTTCGTCAGCTGGTACGTTTCACGCTCATCGAACTTCTGGTGGTCATTGCCATCATAGCCATTTTAGCGGCCATGTTGTTGCCTGCCCTGGCCAAAGCCCGCGAAAAGGCCCGCTCCATCAGCTGCGTTAACAACCACAAACAGGTCATGGTCCTCACCCGCATGTACATGGAAGACAGCGGCGAGCAGATCACCTACTGGGGCGCTACCCCGGGCCGCGGCTGGGCCTACCAGGTGCTGGGGCGTAATCCCGTCGGGGCAGACAAAATGCTCTTCTGCCCATCTCTAACCGTCCCCTCGACCACCGGCACCGTCAATTGGAACACCTTCGGCATCTGCCTGCCTTACGAAAGTGCCACCTCGGCAACCCTGCCTTCCAAGTACCGCACCTATGTCGGGGGCACCAACGCCAGCAACACCCTCAATCTCACCTCGGTCACCCAGCCTTCGGCGTTCCCCATTTACGGCTGCTGCACCGATAGCACCGGCGCCCAGAAATGGGTCGTCAACGGCGGCGTTGCCCAAGGCGACAAGGCAGACTTCGTCACCATCCATGGCGACCGCGGCAGCGTCTCCTTCGTCGATGGCCATGTCTCCTCCGAAAATGCCGGCGGCTGGGCCAATGTCCTCCGCGACGTCTGGGAAGACCAGACCAAGACCATCTATTACCGCGACGCTGGTTTCAACCGGCTCTCAAAGTAAGCCGCTGCCGCGACACTCCCTTGCACAGTCTTGCCCAGACACTCTGCCAGGCCCGCACGCCACCGCGCGGGCCTGTGTGTTTTCCGCACCACCTCTTTCCACCCAATTAAGGACATTGAAAGAAAAGAGCGTCGATTTCGTGCAATTTCCTGACAACAAGGTAAATTAAAGCAGCATTGTGATTTTCTCCTGACGATAGGCAAAAGCTGCCAGAAAGACGCTCCCAGGTATGGAACAGAGCAAGATCCGTAATATCGCGATTATCGCCCACGTAGACCACGGCAAAACCACCCTGGTTGATGAGTTATTTAAATTCGGTGGCATGTTCCGGGACAACCAGAAGGTCGCCGAGCGCCTGATGGACTCCAACGAACTTGAGCGTGAGCGAGGCATCACCATCACGGCCAAGAACGGCTCCTTCCACTACAAGGACTACCGGATCAACATCATCGACACTCCCGGCCACGCTGATTTCGGCGGCCAGGTCGAACGCGTGTTGAAAATGGCCGACGGTGCCCTCCTGCTGGTCGATGCCCAGGAAGGCCCCATGCCCCAAACCTTCTTCGTCCTCAAAAAGGCACTGGCCCTGGCACTGCCGATCATCGTCGTCATCAATAAGATCGACAAACCGGCCGCGCGACCGCACTGGGCCGTGGACCAGGTCTTTGACCTCTTCGTGCGCCTCAACGCTCCGGATCACATTCTGGACTTCCCTGTGGTCTATGCATCGGGCCGCGATGGCTACGCGATTGACAATCTTGACGACGAGCACAAAGACCTCTCGCCACTCTGCGAACACATCATCAAGCGCATCCCGGCACCTTCGGGTTCCGGTGACGATCCACTGCAGGTCCTGGTCAACTCCATCGACTACTCGCCCTACCTGGGGCGCCTGGGCATCGGCAAGATCACCGGCGGCCACCTGAACATCAACAAGGACATCGTCGTGGTCATGCGTGACGGCAGCATCAAGCCCGCCCGCATCACCAAGGTGTTCCGCTTTGAAATCAACCAAAAGGTGGCGGTGGATACTGCCTGCTGCGGCGACATCGTGGCCATCTCCGGCATGGACGAAGTCACTGTCGGCTGTACCTACACCGACCCCCTCAACGTCCGTCCACTGCCGCCGATGGAGATCGACCCGCCGACTATCTCCATGAGCTTCATCCCCAACGACTCACCATTCGCTGGCCGCGAAGGCCAATTCGTCACCTCGCGGCACTTGGCGGATCGACTGGCCAAGGAAATCATGGCCGACGTCGCCTTACAGGTCACCCCGCTGGGCGAAAGCATGGGCTTCCAGGTCGCCGGCCGCGGCGAACTGCATCTGTCCATTCTCATTGAAAAAATGCGGCGCGAGGGCTACGAATTCCAGGTCACCCGCCCGCAGGTCATCTTCCAGGAAAAGAACGGCAAGAAACTTGAGCCCTTCGAAGAACTGACCATCGATGTCGATGAAAATTACGTCGGCGTGGTGATGGAAAAACTCGGCCAGCGCAAAGCCCGCATCCAGACCATGGACACCGGCAATGGCATGGCCCGCCTCATCTACTTCGTCCCCACCCGCGGCCTCCTCGGCTATCGCTCGGAATTCCTCACCGATACCAGGGGCATGGGCGTGATGAATTACGTCTTCCACAGTTACGATAATTACGTCGGCGAAATCCGCTACCGCACCCGCGGCGCCATGGTCTGCATGCAGACCTGCAAGACCGTCGCCTACGCACTCTTCAATCTCCAGGACCGGGGCAGGCTCTTCCTCGACCCCGGCGTCGATGTCTACGAAGGCCAAATCGTCGGCGAGCATTGCCGCGAAGGCGATCTGATTGTAAATCCCGCCAAAAGCAAGAAATTAACCAATATGCGCGCCTCCGGCTCGGATGAAGCCGTGATTCTTACCCCGGTGCAGAATATGAGCCTCGAAGACTGCATCGCCTATATTAACGAAGACGAACTGGTAGAAGTCACGCCGGCAAATATCCGCCTGCGCAAACGCCACCTGCGCAAGTGGGGCAACGGCTGATCACAGCCCTAGGCACGCGACAACGACAGCACCCGGGAAACCTGCGCTAGGGCCTACCCCGAGCAGACAGGCGCCCCCGGTGCCCAGCCGCAGCGGCCAACCCCGCCGAGCACTGCGACTACTTCGCCCGGCACGGGTCAAAACACGACAGCGCGCGCAAAGTCGCATGATCGCCGACCCACCGTGGCACTGGGCAAGGACTGGAAAGGAGAATCAGACCATGAGCACAGATAGAAAAGCCCGCATGGGCGATGCCCTGCTGATCCATTACATCTGCCATTCAGCCGATGGCGTGCTGCTGGAAACCACCCACGAAACACCGCCGCCCTTGATACGCCTGGGCGCGCAGGACGTCCTCCCAGCCTTGGAAAAAGCCCTAGTCGGCATGTGCGCCGGTGACAGCAAACAGCTACGCCTGACGCCCAAACAGGCTTTTGGCCCCTATTACGAGGAATTGGTTGCTTACGTACCCATCAACCAGCTCGACCTGAAAATCATCCCCCAGCCCGGCATGCAAGTCGAAGTCGCCGACGGTGACAACGAGCCCATGCTTGGCCGTATCGTCGAGGTCGGCGAAGACTCCGTCCTGGTCGATTGCAACCACCCCCTCGCCGGCGAGACCCTCGAATACGATCTGACCCTGGTCGCCTTTAGCGACGACAACGCCTGAGCGCCACACAGCGCCCCCGCCATGCGCCTTGCCTCCGTGCGCGCAGACGCACACAACTAAAAAGCCCGGGCCGACGCTGCTATGATGCGTCGGTCCGGGCTTTACATTGCTGCTGCAGAACTCTCAGAGCACCGTTGCCTGCTTGTTCTGCTCGGAGAGGACGACCACCGTCGGCTTCCAGTCGGCGGCATCGGCCGGCTCAATACTGGCAAAGGCCATGATGGTCACCATGTCCCCGGGCAGGCCAAGACGAGCAGCCGCGCCATTGAGGCAGAACTCGCGGCTACCCCGCGGCGCCTCAATCGCGTAGGTCTCCAGCCGCAGGCCGTTGTTCTGATTGACAACCAGAATCTTCTCGTAAGGGAAGATCCCGGCAAGGTCAAGCAAATCACGGTCAATGGACAGACTGCCCTGATAATTGAGCTCACAGGCCGTCAGCATCGCCCGATGAAGTTTGCTTTTCAATATCTGAATGTGCATGATAACGAAGCCGGTGTTGATGGTGGCGACGTTGCCGGCGCCAAGGGTGAACAGGTGCGTTCGCGTCCCGCGTGGGACGCGACGATTGATTTATTCTGGCTGAAGTTTGCTTTTCAATATCTGAATGTGCATGATAACGAAGCCGGTGTTGATGGTGGCGACGTTGCCGGCGCCAAGGGTGAACAGGTGCGTTCGCGTCCCGCGTGGGACGCGACGATTGATTTATTCTGGCTGACGGGCGCTGGCGGCAACGCGCAAACGCAGCGCGTTGAGCTTGATGAAACCCGTCGCATCACTCTGGTTGTAAACGCTGTCGGCCTCGAAGGTGACGATCTCGGGATCATACAGGGTGTAGGGCGAGCGCCGGCCAACGACGAAACAGTTGCCCTTGTAAAGTTTGCAGCGCACTTCACCAGTGACCCGCTTCTGACTCTCAGTAATGGCCGCCTGCAGGAATTCGCGCTCGGGGGCAAACCAGAAGCCGTTGTACACCATGGTGGAATACTGCGGGATCAGCTGGTCACGCAGGTGCATCACCTCGCGGTCCATGCAGATCGACTCCAGCGCGCGGTGAGCGTGGAAGAGTATCGTCCCGCCGGGCGTTTCGTAAATACCGCGGTCTTTCATACCGGTGAAACGGGTCTCGACGATGTCGATGCGACCCACGCCATGCTTGCCGCCAAGGCGGTTCAGCTCGCGCATGAGATTCGCCGGGCTCAGACGCTTGCCATTGACGGCAACCGGTATGCCCTTCTCAAATTCGACGACAACGTACTCGGCCTCGTCCGGCGCCTGTTCCACTGGCGTGGTCAGCACGTGGGTTTCCACGGGCGACTCCACCCACGGATCCTCCAACACACCGCCCTCAAAACTGATGTGCAGCAAATTGCGGTCCATCGAATAGGGTTTGGCAGCGCTGACCGTGATCGGAATCTTGCGGTCCTTGGCGTAGTTGATCAAGTCCGTCCGCGACTTGAAGGTCCAGTCCGGGCTGCGCCAGGGCGCGATGATCTTGATGGACGGATTGAGCGCGTAAGCCGTCAGCTCAAACCGCACCTGGTCATTGCCCTTGCCCGTCGCGCCATGGCAAATGAACTCGGCGTTCTCGGCGGCAGCAATTTCCACCAGGCGTTTGGCAATCAGCGGCCGGGCGATTGACGTGCCCAGCAGGTACATGTTCTCGTAAATGGCGTTCGCCTGGAACATCGGGAAGATGAAATCACGCGCGAAAGGCTCGGTGAGGTCCTCAATGTACGATTTGACTGCGCCCGTGGCGTAGGCTTTCTCGTGCAACCCCGTGAGCTCGTCTTCCTGGCCAAGATCGGCACAGAAAGTCACCACTTCGGCATCGTACTTCTCACGCAACCAAGTCAGAATGCAGGACGTATCCAGACCACCGGAATAAGCCAACACTACTTTCATGATGCACACTCCTTGCTCAAGCGCAACGCCAAACATCGCCACGGCATTGCCAGTGAATGGGATGGAAAAACATAAATGGACGGCCGGCCATCAAGCCGTATGCGTCCGGGCGGTCGGCACGCTTAATATAATTAGCCATCGCCAAGCTGCCATGACCCACACCCCGAAAAGCCCAAAAAGCGTAATGCCTCACTCATTGATACCGGCCGGTCCAAGGGACGCCAGGGACCGTGGGGACCAGTTGGCGGCGGCGCGCACTGTGGCGAGGACTCACGGACTCATGAGGCATGATCCCATGGATTGGACCGTGGGGACTTTCGGGACCACGGGGAATGACTCCCGACTTGTGGGACTGATTGGCCGACTTGTGGGACTCCTGGGAGCGCCGCCGTCCCGGCGGCATTTGAGCGCTTTCGGTGCTCAAAACCTCAGCGAATGATCTTGTGCATGGTTACCAATCAACTCATCGCCGGCGATTGCCGCATGCTATGTGAAGAGCATTGCTCCTATGAAACCCGCTGCCGCAAAGGTCGGCGGAAATCAAGTTCGAATGGCTGGGCGGCAGCGGGCCGTGGGTTTCCTGCAAATTGTCCCCGGTGTTTACCCCACCGGAGTGGTTACTCCTATGAAACATGCTGCCGCAAAGGTCGGCGGAAATCAAGTTCGAATGGCTGGGCGGCGGCGGGCCGTGGGTTTCCTGCAAATTGTCCCCGGTGTTTACCCCACCGGAGTGGTTACTTACCGATTACGTCTCGCGGCCGTGGAGTGGGCGTCTCGCCCACTCCGACAAGACGGCTCAATAAACCGTCCTCGTCATCCACGCCGACCGTACCCGGCCCGTCTCCCCCGCCGCATGAATAGTTACTCCTATGAAACCCGCTGCCGCAAAGGTCGGCGGAAATCAAGTTCGAATGGCTGGGCGGCAGCGGGCCGTGGGTTTCCTGCAAATTGTCCCCGGTGTTTTTCCCACCGGGGTGTACACTGACCGATTACTGGAAGGTGCGATGGCCATCGCCGTTCGCCCCACCTCAACGGAAGCACTCTTCTCGGGCTATGGCGATAAAAGGCAGTTCGCGAAAACGCTCACCTACATCCAGGCCGTAGCCCACCAGCCAGCGATCAGGCGCCCGAACGCCAACGTAATCCACCCGAAACGACGCCCGCAAGGACCGCACCGCCGCCGAAGGATGCACAAGCTCCTTCTCCAGAAAAACCGCCGTGCGCACGGACGCCGCGCCGGCTTCGGCGAGAAAATAGCGTTTAAGCGCCGAGAGGGTGAAGCCCTGGTCGAGCACATCATCCACCAGCAACACCTGTTCGCCAGCAACCTTGCCGGTAAAGCTCTCAATACGCACGGCGCGTTCAGCATCATCTGGGCCTTTCATGCCGCTGCCGTAGGTGCTAGCGCGAATGAAGTCGACCCGGACGTCATTCATGCCAGCCGCCTGCAACGCCCGCGCCAGGTCACTGGCGAAGAAGCAGGCGCCTTTCAGAATGGCCACCAGGCACAAACGCGTCGCAGCATCGTAGTCGCGGCGAATCGCCACAGCCAGCGCCGCGACCCGTCCGGCAATCGCTTCGCGGTCGAGAAACACGCTTTCCAGGCAGGGATAGCGCTCAAGCAAGCCAATGTCACTCATGATATCAATCCTCTTTGCAGTGTCGAATATCGCCACGCACGTCCGAGCCGGCGCCAGCCGGGTCAGTCCAGGTCCTCGCCAGCGCTCAGCCATTCGCGGAAGAAGCGCGCCGCGATGGGCGCGGCGGTACGGCCGCCTGAATCGCCTTTTTCGATCAGACAAGCCAGCGCATAACGTGGCTCCGGCAGAGGCCCATAGCAGATGATCCAGGTGTTGTGATGGCGATTGGCTTTCGGCCCGACTTCGGCTGTGCCAGTCTTACCCGCCAGGGGTATGCCCGCGTCGCGCAATTCCTTGGCTGAACCATAGTCGGCGGCAACCGCATTTTCCATGCCCTGCTGCACCAGCCGCAGGTGTTCCGGAGAAGCCGGCAGGCGATGGCGGATCACCACTGGCGTGTTGTTCACGACCTTGCCGTCCGCACTGACGACGTTCTGCACCAAGTATGGCCGCAGGAGCTTACCGCCGTTGGCCAGCGCCGCGGTGAACATCGCCGCCTGCAAGGGCGTTATTTCAATGCCGCCCTGCCCGATGGACACAAAAGCCGTGTCAATCACCACCCATGGCCGCCGCCAGTGCCGCAAAGCCATGTCCCGCGATGGAATGATGCCAGCGTAGCGCTCCGCCAGGTCAAACCCGCTCTTTTCGCCCACGCCTGCGGCTGCATACATGGGATTGAGTACGTCAATGCCGGTTTCAACGCCTGCGTGGATGAAGTACGGGTTGCAGGAGACGGTGATGGCCTCCAGCAAATCCAGCGGGCCATGACCATAACGCCGGGCGCAACGAATGGGGTGATCACCTACCATGTAGCGGCCTGTGCAATCATATATCTCATCCGGCGTGATTGCCCCCTTCGCCAGCGCTGCCAGCGCCACCAGCGGCTTGACGATGGACCCCGGCGTATACAACCCATTCACCGCGCGATTGAGCAGGGGCAGATTCTCCTCGTCAACGGACAACAGCGCATAGTGGTTGCGGTCAGTTACGGACAGGTCATAGGTCGGCGCCGACGCCATGGCCAGCACGCCCCCAGTATGAATGTCGACCACCACCAGCGCGCCGCTGTAGCCTCGCAGCGCCCGATCAGCAACGCGCTGCGCCCGGGAATCAATGCTCAGATGCAGATCGTGGCCATTTAGCGCCGGCTGTGCCTCACCGATATCGTCGTGAATGTAGCCCATGGTGTCCACCCGCACCAGACGCATGCCGGGTTTACCGGCAAGCGCCTGGTCGTAGGCGGCCTCCAGACCGGACAGGCCCCGCAATTCGTCCTTCGCATAACTGCGCGAATACATGTCGTTGAGGTCGATAGTGCGCGGCTTCTCCCACACCGCGACCCCGAGAATCTGCGAGGCCACCGCCGGGAAAGGATAGCTCCGTTCAATGCGGGGCACCAGCTCCACGCCGGAAATGAGCGGCATGAGCTCGGCCAGCCGGGCGCGTTCAAGAGCGTTCAGGTCCGTAAATACCCGCAACGGCAAGGCCGGCGTCATGCGAACGTGCTGGGCCAGCATGTCCGCAGTCAGGGGATTCTCGCATTCCATCAGCGCGGCCAGCCGCATAGCGGTCGCCAGGACGTGGGCCTTCGTCCGCCGGCTGCGACCCGGCTGACGCATTTCGGCCAGGTGGAAAACGACGTCGTAGTGGCTGGTGTTGTCGGTCAGAACCTTGCCGTCGGCAGCAAAAATCCGACCACGCACGGGATTGTCCCATATCGGCCGCACGCATTGCCGCTGAGTTTGCCGGAGATGCTCAGGGCCCTGCCGCACCTGCACCTGCCACAAGCGCAGCACCAGGAGCAGCAGAGGAAAGACCATCAGACCCGCGCCCTGGAGAACCCGGCGGCGCAGCAGGCTCTGCCGATCCTCATTGTTCATCGCTGAGCGCATCCTTGCCGTCCTCTTCTAAAACATGGTCATGCGGTGTTACCCGCGAATAACGGCGTAATGCCAAGAACCGCGCCACGCCATCCAAAACCAGACAGGACAGCGGCAGCAATATCATCCCCCACAGCACATTCTCCAGAACATAAAACAACACTTGGCCAGGCTGTGACAAAACCGCGTGCCCCTGCAGTAATTGCCCGCCAACCACCGCCAGGCTGGCCAGCAGACCAACGCCCGCGCCAGGCAAGGCCTGAACCAGCGGCGTCTTCAACTCGCCCGAAAAACACCACATCCGCCCACCAAACAACACCAGCGGCATGATCAGCACATGCGGCGGCACAACCCGCGCAAAACAAAGGTCAAGAGCCAGACCCGCCGCCATATAGGGCAACAACAGCGGACGCCAATGCCGCAATACCGCAAAATAAAACCCTGCCACCGCCAATACCGGCATGGCAAAGCCGCTGCCGCCCGCAAGCAACTCCAACAACGCCGCCAGCAACAACACGATGATCAGCCACAACCAAAACACCTTCACCGCTCCTATTTCCATTATGATCAGACCGATCAGACCGATCAGACCGATCAGCAATCCGATCCGTCCGATCCGTCCGATCCGTCCGATCCGTCCGATCCGTCAGCGATAAAGGACAGAAGATCAGACCGATCAGCAATCCGATCCGTCCGATCCGTCCGATCCGTCCGATCCGTCCGATCCGTCCGATTTCTACGCGAAGTAACATAAACCCTCGCGAGCCAATCCCACAGCGCTGTTTTGCGTGTTATATTTGCAGCTTGCATTTTTCGTCCCGTCGTCTGGCTCTGAGACACGCCGATGACCACATGGCTTCCGAGCTTATTCGCACAAATATCCTGCATCTACACATGACAGCACCTTCATCATATCGACCTTACACCAGCCGTTTCTGTGCCGCATCACGTCTCTTCTTGCTCTTGGCGCTCCTGTTCACCGCCGTGCCATTCCTGCGCGCCGGCAGCGCGCCAAACGAAGACCCCGCTGTGACCGCGGCACCAACAGCGCCTTCACCTACCCCCGCGCCTGTGGCGCCTGCCAACAGCCGTGAGTCGGCCAAGCCCCCCGCCGCGCTGGAAAAGCTCTCGGCCATGGATTTGGAGGCGCTGGAGTTTGGCGACGAGGGTTTTGACTGGCGCCACGACTGGTGGAAATATCTGATCATGGTGTTTGCGTCCTTGCTGGCCCTGTTTCTTTTTTTGTTGCTGGCGCGCATGCTTTTTTCGCTGGTGTTAAGCCTGGCCTGCCTGCTGATCAGCCTGCTCGGCTCGCTGATCTTGTCGCCGCTGTTCACCTCGCGTCTTGACCAGTACATCAGCACGCCGCTCTTCGGAGTAGTCACGACGCGGCACCTCGCCCTGGGCCTAAGTTTTGTCCTCTGCTATATGGTCACGTCGCTGATCATGCGCCTGGCCTATCACCCCAAGCCCGGCGGCAAGAAATAAGCGGCGCAGCGGCCTCTTTACGCCCATCATCATGCCCAATACGACCACCAGCACAGTCAGCATCATTCCCCTCGACAGCTACGACGACCCGGCAGCCGTCCAGGCCGCCTTGCGCGATGGCCTGCAGCCCTTCGGTGGCATGGCCGGCATCGTGCAACCCGGACAACGCGTGCTGCTCAAGCCCAATTTGGTCGCCCCCGCAAAGCCCCACCTGGCCGTCACCACCCACCCCGAAATTCTCCGCGCCGTCATCCGCCTGGTCAAAGAAGCCGGCGGCACGGTCGGCGTGGGCGACGGCCCAGGCGTCGGCGATACCCGCAGCGCCGCCAAGGGCTCCGGGCTGCTGGACGTCATCAACGCCGAAGGCGCCGAACTACGCGAATTCTCGGCCACCCACGCATTTTACAACGAACACAATCGCCTGGCCAAGCGCATCGACCTCACCAGTCAGCTCCTGGATACCGATGTACTTATCACCCTGCCAAAACTCAAAACCCACGCTCAAATGGCCTACACCGGCGCCCTGAAAAACCAATTCGGCCTCATCCCCGGCTCGGCCAAAGGCCAGTTCCACTTCCGTTTTCAGAACCGCGATCACCTCGCGGATTTGATGATTGACATCAATCGCACGGCACGGCCTGCACTGGCCGTGATGGACGCCGTCATCGGCATGGAAGGCCCCGGCCCAAGCGGCGGCACGCCCCGCAAAATCGGCGCGCTGATCGTCGGCACGGACCTTACGGCGGTGGACGTCGTCTGCTGCGCACTCATTGGCCTGCATTCCCAAAGCGTGCCGGTCACCAACGCCGCCCGCCGCGCGGGCTACGGCGTCTGTGAGCTCGAAAGTATCACCATCCACGGCGCCAGCATTGAGTCCATGCGGGTGCCAGATTTCGACCTCGTGCGCGCCCCCAGCAACATCATGCGCATTCTGCCTCTGCCCCGTTTTGTCCTGCACTGGCTGCGCCGGCAAGTCGCCCCCAAGCCCGTGATTAATGCCGACCGCTGCATCCGTTGCGGCCGTTGCCGCGATGGTTGTCCCGTCACCCCGCCGGCCATCAACCCCATGCTTCCCCCAGAACAATCGCTGAACGACCGCAGCTGCATCCGCTGCTACTGCTGCCATGAATTCTGCCCCGTCAAGGCCATCGACCTCAAACGCAGTCTCCTGGACCGCATTTTCCACCTCAACGCGCTGTGCAATTTTGGCTCCAGAATGCTGGGCCGGCTAGTCGTTCTCGCCGACTGGCGCAACCTGCGCCGCCACCCCAAATCGTGACCGCGCACAACCAAGCGCAGTTATCCAGTCGTTTCTCGCCCCCATGAGTGATCTGCCAAAATGAATTTTTCACGACTCAGTTATCCGCCATCTCCGCCGCCGTGGTTGGCGCGGTGGCCTTCCGAAACGGCTATCAACGCCCTCTTCAGCACGGGCATCCAACGCGCCAGTCTAAGCTCCCTCAACCGCGAAGACGATGCGGATTTTCAGTGGGACGACCATCAGCTGCGTATGCGCCTCGGCAATCAGTCCACCTCCTGGACTCTCGCCAACGGCCAGTGGCAACAAAAATGCAGCTGCGGATACATCAATCCGACCTGCATCCACGCCTTCGCCACCCACGTCCTGCTCAAAATCATCTGCCGCCGCGAACAATGGCCACTGCCCGGGCCTGATGGCGCCAAAGCCACCGCCGCCGCCAACACCGGCGGCAACGCTCCCCTAACACGCATCGGCGCCACCACGCAGCGGCTGCGACAGGAATCCTTCGGCAACTTCTTCCAAGATCAGGATCAGCGGCCCCGCAGCGGTCGCCCCTGCGAGCTCGAAATCGAAGCGGACTTCCTCCACGAGCCCGGCAAAGTCGGCATGCGCTTCTATGCCAAAGACGAGGGCATGCGCCAGCTGTTGTCCCTCAGCGCCCTGCGCAACGCCGGCTTCCAACTCACCCAACATCAACCGCCATCGCGACTCTGGCCCGACAAAGACCAGCTGTTCCTGCGCTGGCTCTTCCCCATCCTCAAAAAACTCCGCTTCAACGACCTCAATCTCAAGATGCACAAGCTCGACGAAGAAGAATTCCGCGCCTGGCTCAGCCGCTGGCGCGACGTCCCCGGACGCTTCCTCGACCGCGCCACCCAGGAATTCGTCAAGCCCGGTGGTTTCAGCACGCCGGTGGATTTCAGCATTGAGCTGCAGGATCAGGGCGAGTGGGTGCTCATCGAAGCTCTGTTCCATCTCAGCGACGGCCGTCACCTGCGCTGCCACGAACTTCTCCAGGAATTCCCCGCCGACAGCCCGGCCGCCAGTATCACCAGACGTCAGATATTCAGCTTTCAACCACCCGTGCCCTGGGCCATCCTCAACGAGTACTTCGCCAAAAAGTCCCCGCGCATGCGCCGCGAGGCCATCAGCAGCCACCTCAAAGAGCTCATCAACGAACGTCTGGACATTGTCAGCGGCGACTGCGTCAGCAAGGAAGAAAGCGACGCCAGGGACATCCGCGTCAACGCCCGCCAGGAAGGCGATGCCTTCGTGATCTCGGCGACCCTGGCCGGCGCCGCCCTGTCGCCGGACGCCACCCAGGCCCTCCCCGCTGACATCATTGAGCGCCAGGGCCGCTTCGTCATCCGTAGCAGCGGCGGTGCCCTGGTGCAGGCCCTGCAGCAGAGTCTGCGCGAACTGGCCGCGCACGGCAGCGTCAGCAATGACGCGGTACGCCTGCCGGCCACGGGCGAAAACGCCATGGCTCTGCGGGCCTTCTGGCGACAGCTGCCGGCAGCAATCGGCAAGCTCAACGCCGCGCCGCTGCGCCAGCTCCTTGGCGACAACGCTGCCGAGCTACTACCCATGGTGGAAATGCGCGACCAGCGCGCCTTCGTCAGCGTCGATATTTCCTTTGCCGTCGGTGGCGCCCGCATCAGCGCGACCGAGCTCGCCCGCATCAGCCGCAGTCAACAGCCCGCCTTCCGCATCAGTTCGGGCGAATGGCTCAGCATCGACCCGCAGAAAGCCGCCGCACTGCTCGTCGCCTGCCGCCAGGACGACTTCGCCGACTTCCAAGGCACCATGCTCCGCCGCGACGCCCAGGCAAAACTCCAGCAGCTGGTCAAGGACCCGCGCTTCAACGTCGCGCCAGCCAGCCGGTCGTTCTATGAGCAACTGCGCACCGAAGTCATCCCCGAACAGCCGTCACTGCCCCCCGAACTCGAACCGATTCTGCGCGCCTATCAGCGCGATGGCGTGCGCTTCCTCGCTGACCGCTGTCTCTGCGGCGCCGGCGCGATTCTCGCTGACGACATGGGCCTGGGCAAGACTCTTCAGATCATCTCCCTCCTTGGTGCCTGGCAACGCCAAGCTCAGACCAGCGGCAAATCTTTCACCGCGCTGGTGGTCTGCCCGGCATCGGTCATCGGCGTCTGGCTGCAGCAGTCACAGCAATTCTGCCCTGACCTGCCCGTGCAGGCACTGCGCGGCACTCGCCGCGGCCGCGAAGCCATCCTCGCCGAGAAAGGCAGCCGCGTCCTCGTCACCAACTATGGGCTGGTCCGCCAAGACATCGACATCCTCGCCGCCACGCCCTTCGATTTTGTCATTCTTGACGAAGCGCAGAACATCAAGAACCCCGCGGCGCAGGTCACCCAGGCCGTCAAGGCCCTCCAGACCAGCCAGCGCCTGGCGCTCACCGGCACGCCGCTGGAAAACCAGCTCAGCGACCTCTGGTCCATCATGGACTTCCTCAACCCCGGCCTCTTCGGCGATCTCGATCATTTCAACGACGCCTACAACGGCGGCAGCGACGGCCACGCCCGTCTCAGCCGACGCCTGGCACCCGTCATGCTCCGCCGTACCAAAGAACAGGTCGCCACCGAACTGCCGCCACGCATCGAAGAAGTCCTCCGCGTTGAAATGCCCCCCGAACAGCTCGAACTCTACAACCGCGCGCTGCTCTTCGCCCGGGAAAAACTCCAGGAACACGGCGCTGCCGATGTGCTGGCGTCCCTCACCCGCCTGCGCCAGATCTGCTGCCACGCTGAGCTTCTGCACAAAACGCCCAGCGATACGCCGTCGGCAAAGCTCGACTTGCTCCTTGAACACCTGCAGGAACTCCATGGTAGCGGCCATTCTGCGCTGGTCTTCAGTCAATTCACCTCCATGCTCGACATCATCGCCCGCGAGCTGGACAAGCTGTCCATTCCCTACTACGTCATCACCGGCGAAACGCCGGTGGAGCAGCGCGCAAAACGCGTCGAAGCCTTCAGCTCTTCGCCGGAACCAGCGGTGTTCCTCCTCAGCCTCAAGGCCGCCGGCACGGGCCTGACGCTCACCAAGGCCGACTACGTCTTCCTCTACGATCCGTGGTGGAACCCCGCCGTCGAACGCCAGGCCATCGACCGCACCCACCGTATCGGCCAGGACAAAACCGTCATCGCCTACAAACTCATCGTCCAAGACTCCGTCGAAGAAAAAGTCCTCGCCCTGGTGGAGAAAAAGCGCGAGCTGTTCAACGCCGTCATGGACGGCGCCCAGGAACACGCGGCGTCCAGCCGCCTCAGTCTCGTCGAACTCAAGGAGCTGCTGCGCTGACCTCATAGCGCCCGGACGGCGCTGCCGCCGGCATAATCGCATGTATCTTATGACGCGGCCAATGCCCGCAGCCACACCGTGGCCGCCGCGCCTGAACCAGGAGTTGTCGTCATGACGTCCAATCCCATACCCTTCGTGTGCAAATGCTGCGGCGCCTGCTGCCGCTGGCCGGGCATCGTCCGCGTCAACACTGACGAAATTCGCGCCATCGCCGCTCACCTCAGCCTGAGTGAGGACGACTTTCGCGATCAGTATACGCGCCTCGCGCCTGACCGCACGTCGCTCATTCTCACCGAGGCCCCCGGCGGCGCCTGCATCTTTCTTGACGCGGCAAACCGCTGCCGCATCAACCCCGTCAAGCCCGAGCAATGCCGGGGCTTTCCGGAAAAATGGAACGTTCCACCGGAATACCAGCAGCTCTGCGCTGGCTTTCGCGCCCTCGCCTCAGCCAAGAAACAGCAACGGCGCGCCGCGTCCTCCTGCGGCATCGGTCATATACACGTCCTCGGGCACCCCCTTCTGCCCCTGTCCGTCGAAGATGCTCCCGCAGACGCGCAGGTCTTCACCTGCCATAACTTCTGTCTGCTCCTCGACTATTTGGGCATCCCCTTCACCTACTACGGCATCAGCGGCTCGCAGGTGCCAGGCGAAGGCAATTTTGCGGACTGCGGCCGCCCCACCGGCCCCTGGCGCTACGGCAACCGCTGGCACAAGACCTACACCCAACGCCTCAACCGGCAACTCGCCAAGCGCCTCAGCAACGACCGCACCCCAGAAATCATCTGCTCGCTCTATGGCGCTGCCCAAGCCGACATTGATCCCGCTGGCCGCCCCGTCAGCGAACCCCTCCTCGGCTATGACCACTGCTGGACGCCATACCGCGTCTTCCCATCCTACGCCCACCAGCATGTCATCTACGCCAAACAAGAGGACTTCACCAAAAACAACCGCTTCTTCGATACGGTCATCCCACACTTCGTCAATGCTGACGACTACTGGATCGCCGCCCACAGCGACGACTACCTGCTCTACCTCGGCCGCGATGCCGCCGACAAGGGCATCGACATCGCTCGCCAATGCGCCGACGCCTGCAAGCTGCCCCTCCAATGCGTCCATGACAACTGCTTCGGCGCCGACAAATCCGAGCTCATCGCCCGCGCCCGCGCCGTGCTCATGCCCACCCTCTACGTGGAGCCCTTCGGCTATGTCGCCATCGAAGCCCAATTTTGCGGCACACCCGTCATCACCACCGACTGGGGCGCCTTCACCGAAACCATCGTCCACGGCGTCACCGGCTTCCGTTGCCGCACCGCCGCCGAATTCAACCGCGCCGTCGCCCTCGCGCCGTCTCTCAACCGGCAGGCCATCCGCAAATACGCCTGCGACCACTACAGCATCGAAGCCGTCGCCCCCGCATACGCCGCATATTTCGATTTCGTCTGGAATGTTCACAAAAATGGTGGATATTATGCCCCTGACGCCATCCGAGACCAGCGACAATGGGGCAACAGCCCATTCGCATAGTAAATCGTGATATAGGAGTGTACCAAATGGCTACTTCCCGCAAAAAACAGAATGACGATTTTCTGTTTGCCTCTGATGAAAAAGCCAGCCGCCGCAAACGCGTCGCGGCTCCGACCACCCCCGTAGCCGGCCCCTCCGGCCCGGCCATGTCAGGCGGCCCCTCCGGCCCGGCCATGTCCGGCGGCCCCTCCGGCCCAGCCATGTCAGGCGGCCCCTCTGGCCCAGCCATGTCCGGCACCCCCGGCAAAGTCGACGCCCCCAAACGCCGCCGCCGCGCCGTAGACGAAAATACCCTCAAACAACTCTACGGCTGAGCTTGAGATTGCGCTTGCGCTTGCGCTAGAGCTTGAGCTGAGCTCAACTCAGATCGGCAGCGACCACACACCATTGCTTCCAGCGGGCAGGCACCTACACGGGCCTGCCCGCATTCGTTCCCCCGATCAGACCGATCCCAATGCTCTTCACTTAGTGTACTGGCAATGGTTGGCGAGGAGTTGATTGGTAACCATGCGCAAGATCATTCGCAGAAGTTTTGAGCGCCGAAGGCGCGACCTAAGATAGCCCAGGGCAAGCGACGCCGAAGGCGGCGCGACGCCCTGGGTAAGAGGCCTCAACCATTATGAGCCCTGTAGGGGCGACCTAAAAGACCATCGACGATGGGGCGCAGCGCGCAATACTGCAGCAGTCAATGAGTTCCATTGCCTCTTTGGCCCCAGTCAGCTGCGCCGACTGGGGCCAAAGAGGCCGAGGAACACGGCCTTAGTTGGCGCTTTACCCAGGGCGGCGCACGCTTTCAGCGTGCTTGCCCTGGGCTGTCATATTTCGCGCTTTCAGCGCTTCTGCCGCTTCGCGGCGATGAAATGCCGCGATGACAAAAGGCTTTTTGGTTGAAACAACTCGCGCCAGGGAAATCGTTAAGTTAAGAGCATTGGACCGATCAGACCGATCAGGTCGACGATCCGTCGGATCCGTCCGATCCGTCCGATCCGTCCGCGAATAAAGACCGACGCTTTGCCCGCTCCGTCCGCGATACCCGGCGGCAGAGCCGCCTGCTCGTTTCACCGTCATCCCAACCATGCGCGTTCGAGTCGGCGCAGCAGATCAGGGATCCCCGCCATTTCCATTGATGCAAAGCCCATGACCACGGTGCTTGTAGGTATATTGCATGGCGCATTGCAAAACGCCGACAGCCCCCGCAGGGCAACGCCTTGCTGCGCCGCACGCCGCACCATGTCGCTTTCGCTAAGGCCGCGTTTCAGCTTGAGCAGTATGTGCAGGCCGACGGATTTGCCGCTGATGTCGACATCGGGCGCCAGACGGCTTGCTGCAAGTGCCTCAAGCAATGCGTCGTGTTTGGCTTTATACGTTGCTTTCATGCGCGTAAAGTGCCGGGCAAAGTGCCCCTCACTCAGAAAGCGCGCCATGACGTGCTGTTCGAAGCCCGGCACCGTGCACGCATAAAAAGACAACACGCGTTCATAGCGCCTCAGCAAGGCCGGCGGCAGCACCATGTAACTGATCCGCAAGGACGGCGCCAGGCTTTTCGCAAAGGTATTCACGTAAATGACTCGGCCATGGTTGTCCAGCCCCGTCAACGCCGGGATCGGTCGCCCCGCAAAGCGAAACTCGCTGTCGTAATCGTCTTCAATAATCACCATGTCTTTCTCGGCGGCCAGCGCCAACAGCTCCAGCCGTTTCTGTATGGGCATGATGATTCCCAGGGGAAAATGATGCGAAGGAGTGATATGCACCACGTCCGCCAACGATCCACGCAACGCCCGCAGGTCGATACCATCCTCCCCCATGCCAACGCGCGACACGGCAACGCCGTAGGCTCCGAGTATGCTTGAAACCTTGCCATAGCCGGGATTCTCAATGGCATAGCGCCGTTGCGTACCCAACAGCTGGATGAACAGACTCCATATCCACTCGCTGCCGGCACCGATAACGACCTGCTCCGGCTCCGCGCGGATCCCCCGATACTTCAGCAAATACGACACTATCGCCTCCCGCAAGGCCAAAATGCCCTTCGGCGGCGTATTGCCAACAATCGCCGGCCCCTCCTCTGACATCACTCGCCGCATCAGCCGGCTCCACACCGCAAAGGGAAAGGAATCCGCAGACACTGCGTAGGTGTTCAGGTCGTAAACAACTGAACTGCTATCATCAATTCGATCCGGCCGCTCCGGCTGATCACTCCGATCCGGCCGATCCGGCTTACGTTCCGCGCGCCAGGCCAAAGCGCTATCGAGCTCCACAAAATATCCGGAGCGCTCTTTGGCGTAGATATAGCCTTCGGCCTTCAACTGCTCATAGGCTTTCTCAATGGTCACTTTGCTCACGCCAAAGGCTTCCGCAGCTTGGTTTTTCGATGGTAGGCGACCGCGCAAGGCACCACGGCAGATTTCATTGCGGATATGCTCGTAAACGGCCTCGTTGAGTGGCAAGCCGTTTGGATTGTCAAGTCGTTGCCAAGTCATCATTGTCCCCCTGCAACTGGCATTATCAAAATTCAGTTATGATGGCATTGTAATAATGCCAAAACAGTCTATACTATAGCCCTACCCAAACGTGAAAGAAAAGCCGGCAACAACGCCGGCCACACTCACCCCGCCTGCCTGCAGGCAAGGACCATCCACAACCGCAACAAGGACAAGGCCATGGACAATCGTTACGACCTCAACAAAAATCTCGCCCAGATGCTCAAGGGCGGCGTCATCATGGACGTCAGCAACCCCGAACAGGCCCGCATTGCCGAGGCCGCCGGCGCCTGTGCCGTCATGGCGCTGGAACGCATTCCGGCAGACATCCGTGCGGCTGGCGGTGTTTCGCGCATGAGCGACCCGAAAATGATCCGCAGCATCCAGGAGGCGGTGTCCATTCCCGTCATGGCCAAAGTCCGTATCGGCCACATCTGCGAAGCGCAGATCCTCCAGGCCATTGAGATTGATTTCATTGACGAAAGTGAAGTGCTGTCGCCCGCCGACGACGTCTACCATATTGACAAGACGCAGTTCACCGTGCCCTTCGTTTGCGGTGCCAAGGACCTCGGCGAGGCCCTCCGCCGCATCAGCGAAGGCGCGGCCATGATCCGCACCAAGGGCGAACCCGGTACTGGCGACGTCATCCAGGCCGTACGTCACCTGCGTATGATCATGAGCGATATCCGCCGTATCCAGTCCATGCGCCAAGACGAGCTATTCCAGGCCGCCAAGGCACTGCAAGTCGATGTCGCCCTGGTCAACTACGTCCACGAAAACGGGAAATTACCCGTGGTCAACTTTGCCGCCGGCGGCGTCGCCACGCCCGCTGACGCAGCACTGATGATGCAGCTTGGCGCTGAAGGCGTCTTCGTCGGCTCCGGCATCTTCAAATCCGGCAACCCCGCCAAACGGGCGGCGGCCATCGTCAAGGCCGTGACCAACTACCAGGATGCCAAGATGCTCGCGGAACTCTCCGAAGACCTCGGCGAAGCCATGGTCGGCATCAACGAACAGGAAATCAAACTGCTGATGGCCGAGAGGGGCAAGTAAGCCATGAACATCGGCGTCCTAGCACTGCAAGGGGCCTTTGCTGAACACCTCGCGGCACTCAGGAAACTCGGCGCCAACGGCGTGGAAATACGCCAACGTGCCGATTTCCACGCCGGCCTCGACGGCATCATCCTTCCCGGCGGCGAAAGCACGGTCATGGGTAAGCTCCTGCGCGAGCTCGAGCTCTACGCGCCCATCCGTGACGCCATCGCCGCCGGCATGCCCGTCCTCAGCACCTGCGCTGGCCTCATCCTCCTCGCCGAACGCGCCGAAAACAACGAGAAGACCTACTTCGCCCTCATGGACATCACCGTCCGCCGCAACGCCTACGGTCGCCAGCTCGGCAGCTTCCGCACCACCACCGACATCGCCGGCATCGGGCCGTACCCCATGGTCTTTATCCGCGCACCTTTCATCAGCAGCGTCGGCCCTAAAGCCCACGTGCTCGCCACCGTCGACGGCCATGTCGTCGCCGCCCGCCAACAGAATATGCTGGCGACTGCCTTCCACCCGGAATTGACCGATGACCTCAGAGTGCACAGCTATTTCATCAACATGATCGCACAAGTCAACGCAAATTGCTGCCAACAGCAAACCGCCTAGTCTAGACCAGGCGCGTCGCGAGCTGCGCAGCAACATGGCCCGCGACGCGCTTGGTTCTTATTTTCCTGTTGGAACAATCCCGTTTAAGAACAAAAACTGTCTAGCCTTTTCAGCTTAACAATTCTGCGAACTGTTTTATTGACAGGCATATTTAGCGTTCTATAGTAGCCCCACAAATGACAAGAGTCAGCGTGCTGAGTTCCTGCCTAAACGTGTCCCCATCCAACAACAAGCGAGTGAGGACGATGATACCGATCAAAGCACATCGCATTCAGCACCGGCCGCCGACAGCATGCCGCAATTTCACCCTCATTGAGCTGCTGGTCGTCATTGCCATTATTGCCGTTCTCTCTTCCATGCTCCTGCCCGCCTTACAGGGCAGTCGTGACCGCGCCTTGCAGAGCTACTGCAGCAATAACCTCCGGCAACTGGCACATGCGACCATCCTCTACTCAAACGACAACCGCCGGCAGCTGCCCATGCCCTACCGCTTCCTGGACGATTTCACCCCCATCTACGAATACCTCAATGAACTAGAGGTCTTTGTCTGCCCAGGCAACCCATTATCCGTAGGAAAAGTCCCCAACGAAGCCGCCCTCAACGGCAAGACTGACTACATGATCTGGAATGGCACGGCCTTCGAAGATATTGAGAAAAATGGCAAAGACAACAACGGGCATGGCAACAACGTCAGCCCCTACAAGATCGATCCAAGCAACCCAAAATTCGCTAAAATTCTCGCTACCAAGATCAAGGTGCCAGTGATTTACGATTATTGCGGCCCTGCCCACAATGACGACCGTATTAACATCGCCTTTATCGCCGATGGCCACGTCGGCATCCAGAAAGACATGAACAATCTCTGGACCCTCAACCACAAGGGCGAAATCAATCTAAAAAATGACGGCACAGCTTTCCCTACCCGCTGATCACGCCCACGTCTTGCTGTCACATTTTCCTGGTCATGCTTAACGTGAGGTTTCTTTGTGCCGTTTTCGCTTAAGGTCGAACTGAATCCATGATCATCCTGGTGATTAAAAAGAGCGACGCTGACTGCCCGCACTCGCAGCAGATTGCCCTGGATTACCCGGATGCCGTGATCTCCAACTACAAGCAGTATCCGGACAAAGAGCTGCTTGAGGTTGGCCCCGCCCTTATCGTTTTGACCCACCCGCAGGCCGTCCTCCACACCAAGACCCTGCGTGCAGCAGCGGCGGACAAACATCCCAACCTGCGCATCCTCGTCGTCCTCCCCGAAGACCTCGCCGTACAGGCAACCAGCGCCCGCATTGCCGGCGCCAATGTCTGCATGATCACGCCCTTCCCTGCTGAGCTGCTACAACGGGCCATCTACGACGAATGCACGGTCTTCCGCCGACTGGTCGACACCGCCGAGTTGCTTAAAGCCAACCCCGCCATCGCCAACCGCTATCTCTACCTCAGCATCCTTGGCGCCGGACAGCATTCCGTCATGGTCCTGGCTAAAGACCAGCAGAATGCCAACAAGGTCGTGACCGTCAAGTTGCTGCGCAAGTCCATTAGCTCCGCCGCCGACTTCATGACCGAATTCATGACCAACGCCGAAAAACTCAAAAAGGCGTCCTGCGAAAATTTTGCCCGCGTCATTGACGCCGGCTCCTGGAAAGGCTATGGATACCTGGCCAGCGACATCGGCCCATGCGAAAACCTATACGCTTTGCTGGACAAACATCCCCTCCCGGAAGGCGAAATTATCAAGATCGGCCTGTCGCTCACCCGCGCGCTCATGGCCGTCAAGAAGTGCGGCGTTATTCATTTTGACATCAAGCCCGAAAATGTCCTCTACGACCCCAAAAGCAAGACCTACATCCTCAGCGAATTCGGTTTACTAACGCCCTTTGAAGCCCCTGACAGCAGCGGCTTCTGTTTCTGGTCGGAAGCGGCCTATACCAGCCCGGAGGTCTTTGCCCAGGCCAGCTGGCTCACCGCCCGCAGCGATATCTACGCCCTTGGCCTACTCCTCTACACCTGCATCACCAGGAATAACCCATTCCTTGGCCACCCGAGTGATACTGACATCAAACGCCGCATCAATGAAAACGTCATCAAATTCTCCGACAACGACCTGGGCAAATGCTCACCGGCACTGGCGGTCACCATAGATGGCATGACCGACGTCGATCCCGACGTGAGGCCCCGCCTCCGGGAACTGGAAACAATCTTCTTCCAAGGCAACAAAATCCTCGGTGAGGGCAATGCCGCGCCACCAACGCCAGGCAACAACACCGAGGCCATCGGCGCCAAACCACCCAACGCCGGCTTTGCCGATGGCCTGGACGCGGCACCGTTGCGCCATGGCAAGAACGCTCCATCCGCCGCTAGCACCGGCCGCATCCCTACCATGCGCACACCGGCAGGATCACCCGCACCAGCCGCCAGCAAAAAAATCGACTGGCGTCACGACCGCAAAGCCCAGCTGCGGGCAGCCATCGCCGGTATCGCCGCGTTGATCATCCTCAGTATTGCCTTCAACGCCGGCTATCGCCGCGCCGTGAAACGCCTCCGCCCCACCCAATTCCAAGGCGGGCCATTGCAAGTCTTTACCTGCCTTGACGGCCACACCGAGGAAATCCGCACCCTGGACCTACGCAATGTCAAGTGCCCTACCTGCGGCGAACACACCACGCCATCATACACCTGCCGCAAATGCAAAGCCGTTTTCGGACTGCCAGCGTGGATCCGCCGGCACATGACCGACGAGGAATGCGCCAAATTTGAACAACAACAGAAAATCTGCCCCTTCTGCGAAAGCACGGACATCGTCCCCACGCCCCTGAAACAAGCCACGCAAAAATAACGCCACCCGCAGAGCCTAGCGCGCCACCGGTATCCTTGGCCGCGAAGCGGCGAGCGCCATGAAGTGGCGCTGTCATCGTAGCCCAGGGCAAGCGACGCCGAAGGCGGAGCGCCGCCCTGGGTACAACGGCGACTATGTTCGTGTTCCTCGGCCTCTTTGGCCCCAGTCGGCTTCGCTGACTGGGGCCAAAGAGGCAATGGAATCAGGTAACGGCTTTCCCTTCTTGGACCATGGCGCCCGGCACTATTTATTTAGGTCGCCCTTTCATGGCTCATTTCGGGTGGGGCTCCTACCCAGGGCGGCGCGCCCTGCGGGCGCTTGCCCTGGGCTATCTTAGGCCGCGCCTTTGGCGCTGAAAACAAAAGGCCGCAAGACCGGCTGCTAGCAATGACTGAACTATTACCTTTTCAGGTGGATCAGCTCGTTCTACGCTCGTCCAAGCCAGCATTGTGGCGCTATATTCAGCGCGTTGTCCGCCCCTTGGTCTGCCACCTTTGCTTAAGGAGACGTGCCATGCCGTTTTGCCGCACCTGTAGCGCCGCTGTCGTCTTACTGACAAGCCTGTCGTTGTTTGCCCAACCAGCCACTCCTTTCTACCACCTGTCGGGCCGTTCTGCACCGAGCCTGCGCCATGCGCTGTTCGCACCGGATCACGACGTCCTGCTCTGCACGGCAGCCAATCCCCACGGCTCCTCAGTGGACCTGCCCCCGGCGCTCTTCAATCCCCACGAGCTCAGCATCTGTGCCTGGGTCGTGCTCAAAGCGCAAAAACAACACGACTACCGCCAGGTCGTCTTCAAATCCCGACGCAACGACAGCCCCCAGCGCGTCGACTTCAAATTCGGCTTCTGGGGTGCAGTGCCGGAATTCGCCTACATCCATGAGGACGGCAAGTGGCACGGCATCATGCGCAATGGCAACGACTTGGCCATTGCACCAAACCGCCGCGTGCCTCTCGCGGACTGCCCGCGTCTGCGAGAAGACCACTGGGAGCACGTCGCCGCCGTATTCAATCACGGTCACATTGCACTTTACATCAACGGCGAATGCCGCCTGGAAGGCCGCACCCCACACGACGCGCTGCTGATCCAGGACACCCTTATGCGCATCGGCTGCGGCGAGGCATCCGGCGGCGCCAATGCCTTTGTCCTCAATGGTTTGCTGGACGATCTCAGGCTCTACCCGCAGGCGCTCGACAGTGCCCAGATCAAGCAGCTCGTTGCTGACAGCAAGGGCAAATACAGTGCCGGCAAGATCCGTTTCCAAGACCCCAGCGAGCAGTTCAAGGCCGAATTCGACCCGACCTTCGCGCGCAAGCTGGCCATCGTCAAGGCCTACGAAGCCAATCCGCCGCCGCCGTCCGTCAGCGCCCAGTCGCCGAGCATGAGCATCGTCCGGCAGCACGGCGTGCCCATGGCGGCGCGAGATGGCGTCGTTGAGTCCATGATGTGCCTGATGCCCCAGTGCAGCACCGACAACCACGGCGTGACTATGGCCTGCCGGGACTTCGCCGCTGCCGGCGTCGATACCGTCAGCGATATCTTCTTCCCCTGGATGAAATGGGGGGATAACTGCAGCGGCTGGTGGCTCGCGCCAGGCGAGTACGACTTTGCCAGAATCGAAGACCGCCTGCGCGCCATGACGGCCGGCAACCCCAACGCCCGCATCATCGTCCGCATCAAGATGAACGTCCCCAACTGGTGGCTTGAACGCTACCCCGAGGAGCTGTCCGTCAACGAGCGCGGCGCGCGCTCCCAGCAGCCCGCCATGAGCTCCGAACGCTGGCTCAATGACGCCTGCGGCATGCTCACCGACGTCGTCAGGCACCTTGAGCAATCGCCCCTGGCCAAGCACATCATCGGCTACCTCCCCGCCGGCGGCGGCACCTCCGAGTGGTTCTGGTGGAACTACGAAAAAGGCCTGCAGGATTATTCGCCCGCCAACACCGCCGTCTTCCGCCGCTGGCTCATGGGCAAATACGGTACGGACGATGCCCTGCAACGCGCCTGGCGTAATCCCGCCGTGACCCTGGCAAACGCCACCGTGCCCTCACCAGACCTGCGCAATGCCAGCGAAGACGGCGTCTTCCGCGATGTCCGCGCCACGCAGGCCGTCACCGACTACCGGCTCTTCATGAGCGACGTCACCAGCGCGGCCATCGGCCGCGCGGTCCGTGCCGTCCGCGCCGGTCTGACTACCCGCAAGCTCGTTGGCACTTTCTACGGCTATGCGCATTATCTGGCTGGAAACACCTGGCAGCGCCTCGACAATCTCGGCTTCCAGAACCTGCACAAAGTGCTTGCAGACCCCGAACTGGACTTCCTCTGCGCGCCCACCGCCTACGACCGCCGCCGCGGCGGCCAGGAAGGCGATTTCATCGTCGCCCCAACCGCCAGCCTGCAGTTGCACAACAAGCTCTACTGGGACGAAGCCGACATCCGCACCCACCTGGCCGACGGCAATGAATCACACAAAGCCACCAGCCCCGACGAAACCGCCGCCATTCTCTGGCGCAGTTTCGGCCATTCACTGACCAAAGGCACCTACCTCTGGTGGTTCCTGCTTTCAGGCAACGCGTCCTTCCACACCGAACGCATCATGAACGACGTCAGCGCCATGGCCCGTCTCGACCGCGAACTGATTGACCAGCCGCGCCGTTCCGTCGCCGACATCGCCGTCTTCTCCGATGAACTCAGCCTGCACTACCTCAACTCCACGCAGCCTCGGTTGCGCAACTACAGCCGCGACGCCTTCACGGAACTGGCACGCCTGGGCGCGCCCAGCGACTGCTACCTGCTTGACGACATCGCCCACCCGGCCCTGCCCCGCTACAAGCTCTATATCTTCCTCAACGCCTTTTACATCACCCCCGAACGCCGCCAGGCCATCCACGACCGCCTCGCCCGCGACGGCGCCACCGCCCTGTGGTTCTACGCCCCAGGCTACCTCAGCCCCACCGGCAATGACTGCCAAACCATGGCCGAACTCACCGGCATCAGCTTCACCCGCCAGGAACTCGGCCAGGACGCCAGCGTCGACTGGCTTGATGCCGCCGGCGGCTGGCCCGGCGATCCGCTCCGCCAGCTCAAGCGCTGCCCCGCGCTGACGCCTGCTTTCGCCGTGAATGACGCCGCCGCCACCCCGCTGGCGCGCCTCGCAGGGACCGGTGCCGTCGTCGCCGCCAGCAAGGAGCTCCCCTGGGGCCGCAGCGTGTACTGCCTGGTGCCACCCAGTGCCGAATTTCTACGCGCACTCTGCGACCTGCTCGCCATCCATGTCTACAGCCGCAGTAACGACGTCTTCCAGGCCAATGCGCGCTTCGTCATGCTCCACAGCCGCGACGACGCCCCGAAGTCCATCACGCTGCCCAAGCCCCGCGGGTGGCGAAACCTCATCGACGGCACCGTCCACCCCCCAACAGCCAGCATCAGTTTTCCTCTACCCCACGGCCAAACCGCACTTTTCGAACTCCTGCCCCCCGAGGACGCACAGCCATGAGCAACCATCCCATGCGCCGGCACAAACGGCAAATCCACGACCGCCAGCATCTCGCCGCTATCCTCAATGCCTGCGAATACGGCCACCTCGCGCTCTGCGACGGCAACGAACCCTACGTCGTCGCCCTCAATTACACCTGGGTCGAAGAAAATGGCCGAGATGTCTTCTTCTTCCACAGCGCCCCCGCCGGCCGCAAAATCGACTGTCTCCGCGCCAATCCGCGTGGCTGTTTCATGGTCGAAACCGGCGTCAAGCTCATCGTCCCGACGCCGCCGGATAACTGCTTGTGGACGACCCACTTCCAGTCCGTCGTCGCCAGCGGCACCATCAGCATCATCAGCGACCAGGCCGAGCAGAAAGCCGCCCTGAATGTCTTCATGCGCCGTTTTGCGCCTGACATCACCGATTTTGCCTACCCGCCGCATCTCATTGGCAAGATGGTCATGCTCAAAATGATCGTCGACGACCTCAAGGGCAAACAGCTGCCAACGCCACCAAGTGCTTGCTAAACACGTCGTTGTGAAAGTCATACAAGCACCACCACCCAGGAGGAAATCATGTACAAATGTCTGTGTCTGGCCATCTTGACCATTGTCGCTACCCACGGCCTCGTCGCCACCACGCCGCCGCTGCCGCCCGGCGCCTACGCCGAGTGGGACAGCGCCAAAGCCTGGCAGCAACACTCCGACACCCGCAGCAAAATCTGCATCAACGGCCTCTGGCAATTCCGCTCCGAACCGCGACTCCAGCCCGTCGAAAAAATCACCCCCTTCTACAGCGAGGACGGCGCCCCCGACACCAGCTGGGACATCACCAGCATGACTAACGCGACCGTCACCGGCAGTCGCGACAGCAGCCGCAAAACCCACGGCGAAGCCAGTACCCGTATCGACCTCGAGGTGCCGCCAGCAACCAACTTCTACCACGTCACCCGCATCATTCCGGGCATACCCACCGGTGTCAAACTCGTCGCTCGCGTTGACGTCTGGTCTGAAATGGAACGCGGCGATGTCCACATCGAGGTACAGGACTCCCGCGATTACACCTTCCACACCACCGCCGGATCCACCATCGCCCCCAAGGCCGCCTGGCAAACCATCGAATGCGAATTCATGCTGCCAAAAGATTCTCCCGGCGTCAAAATCCTCATTCCCCGCAACCACGGCTCCACCTCCGGCCTCAAAGGCCAATTTTGGCTGGACAATCTCCGCATCGTCCAGGTCGAACACCTCCCCTCGCCCGGCATCGCCTTGCCTGCCGACGACGCCTGGGGCTTCAGCAAGGTCCCCGGCTCCTGGTACGGTCGCGTCTATTGGCATGACGACGATCCCGCTCGCAGCAAGGCCAATGACCTGCGCTTCGCCTGGTACCGCCGCGACGTCAGCATCCCCGCCGACTGGTCCGGCCGCCACGTCAGCGTCCGCCTCGACCGCGTCGCCACCGATGCCCGCGTCTATTGCAACGGCCACGACGCCGGCGCCGTGCCCTTCATGGGCGGCAGCGTCGATATCACCCCGTGGGCCGAATTCGGCAAGACTGCCAGCATCGCCGTGCTCGTCGAAGCGCGCAACAGCTGGCGCGTCATGCCGGACCTTTTTACCAAGCCAAACAAAGTCTGGGCGCAGCGGCTAAGCGCCGCCGGCATCCTCGGCGATGTCTTCCTGGAGGCTGAACCAACCGGTACCCGCCTAGGCCCCTGCCGCATCGTCACCACCGTCGCCGACCACCGCCTCCGCGTCCAGGCACCCATCATCACCGCCACCGACCTCAGCGCCGCCGACCTCAGTTGGCGCTGCGACATCCGTGACGGCGATCGTGTCGTCAAGTCTTTCACCGGCAACGCGCCCGCAGCTGCCAGCGAAATCGTTGCTGAAACGCAGTGGTCCGACGTAGAATTGTGGGACATCGATAATCCCAAGCTCTACACGCTCACCATCACACTCCTTCGCGGCGACGCCGTACTCGACCAGAGTCTGCCGCAGCGTTTCGGCTTCCGCGACTTCGTCATCCGCGGCAAATACTTCTACCTCAACGGTGTCAAGATCAACCTCGCGTCCTGCTCCTACTGGACGCGCAAAGGCAACTGGCACACCCCCGAGGCCATCCGCCACTGGCTCGAGGGCGCCAAGGCCGCCGGCTACACTTTCGTCTATGTCGCCGGCATCGACACTCCCGGCCTGTTCCCCGCCAACCGGCCCTTCCTCGAAGCCTGCGACGAACTCGGCATGCTCGCCGCCATCACGCCAGCGGCGGTCAATTCGATCTATCGCCGCCTGGACGAGCCAGCCATTTGGAAGCAGTGGACGAAACTGGCCAGCGCCTGCGTCAACGAGCACCTCAATCACCCGTCGCTGGTGCTGTGGCGTATGAACATGAACATGCAGTGCTACGCACAAGACCAAAACCCGCTCCTGCTCGACGGCAAAATGGACTTCGAGCCCGGCACCCTCGCCGCCCTCCGAGAAGAGGCCATGCTCACCTCCAACGCCTTCGTGCGGTCCATCGACCCAACCCGCCACACCTACAACCACGCATGCGGCAAAACTGGCGACATCTACAATCTCAACAACTACCTCGGCTGGCCGGAAATTCAGGACCACCGCGAATGGCTGCGCGTCTGGGCTACCCAAGGCGACAAGCCCCTCTACATGGCCGAACAGGCCACGCCCTACCCCGGCGATTTCCAGATGCGCGATCCGTCCGTCTGGTGGGCCAACGAGCCCGTCATGACTGAATATGGCGCCATCGCCCTCGGCGAAAAGAGCTACGAGCTCGAAGAAGCAGACTACGTCGATTACCTCAGCTGGTGCTGGCGCCCCAAGGAACGCAAGTGGAATTCGTCCTACGGCTACTTCTGCAACAACTACCCGCCCATCCTGGATGAAGCGGCGACGCGTTACTACGAAGAGACCCTGCCCGCCTGGCGCACCTGGGGCATCTCCGGCGGCGTCAATGCCTGGGAAAATGCCTGGCGACGGCTGATCAAGCCCAATCCCGGCAGCGTCTTCCGCCAGACGCCCCCCAATCTGCCCCTCGACACCGACTGGGCCGCCCTGCAGCGCCCCGGCATATCCGCTGACGAGTGGGTGTACGACGGTGGTGGCGGCGGCGAAATTCGTTCGCTCTTCGACCTCGGCCGACCCGAAGAAATGGAGTACTACGCGCCGACCCGGCGCGGCAAAGTTTATCCCACGCTCATCGCCCCGCTCTTTGCCTACCTCGGCGGACCGGACGATCTCTGGTACACCCAGGACCACGCCTTCCGCAGTGGCGAGACCATCGGGAAATCCCTTATCGTCATCAACGACCGCCGCCAAGCCCAGTCCTTCCAAGTCAGCTGGCAGGCATCCCGGGACGGCAAGGTCTTCGCCAGCGACAGCGCTACGCTGGACATTCCCCCGGCAGAGACCTCACACCTGCAGATCCGTTTCGCGGCGCCGACCGTGACGGCCCGCAGCGTCATCAGCATCACCGCCAAAGTCCTTGCCGGCGACGACGACGTGCCAGTCAAGCCCATGACCTTGCAGGTCTATCCACCCGCCGCCCGCGCCGCGCAACGCAACCTGGCGCAGTGGGCCATCTACGATCCCACCGGCAAGAGCACGGCGGCCTTCGCCCGCCTGGGTTACGTACTGCCCGCCATCAACGACGTGGCCGCTCTACCAGCCTCAGCACGCGTGCTGGTCGTCGGCTGCGGCGCGCTTGACGACGCCCAGACCGCCGACGCGGCGCTCGCCGGCCTCGCCGAACGCGTCCGCAAGGGCCTGCAGGTACTGGTCCTCGAACAAACAGCCGAGACCATGAACGCCCGTTTCGGTCTGCGCGCTTTCACGCCCGGCGTCCGCCAAGTCTGGGTGCGCCAGGGCGACCACCCATTCCTCCGTGACATCAGCAATGACGACCTCGCCGACTGGCGCGGCCAGACCACCCTCGGACCGCTTGACGGCCCACCCAAGAGTCTCACCGACGATCAGCGCCCCAAACGCACCTGGCGCTGCTCGCAGTCCGGCGTCGTCGCCTCAACCATCGTCGAAATGCCCCACGTCGCCGGCTTCAGCCCCATCGTCGACACCGGCTTCGATCTGCGCTACAGCGCCCTGTGGGAAAACCACGAGGGCATGGGCCGCATGGTCTTCTGCCTCCTGGACGTCAGCGACCGCGCCGGCAAAGATCCCGTCGTCTATACGCTGCTGCATAACATCGTCGGCGATCTCGACCAGCCCACACGCGCCTTCACCGCAGCCACCACGCAACTCGTCGCACCTTGTGCCGATGCCCCACTGTCGGCCCTGTCTGTGAACAGCGCCGCGCCCGCCCTGGCCGATGCCGGCCCCGGACACGTGCTGGTCATCCCGCGCGGCGCCGCCGCCTGGCTGGAGCAGCACGGCAATGCCCTGGCCGACTACCTGACGCGCGGCGGCAGAGTCCTCGCCGTCGGCCTCACTCTCGCCGAAGGCCAGGCGCTTAGCGCCGCCGTCGGCGACGCGTTCAGCGTCAGCCGCGAAACCCACTGGCTCAATCGCCTGCATGGCGCGACACCCACGACCTTCCACGGCGTCTCTCCCGCAGCCATCCGCTGGCGCCTGAAACTGGAATGCACCGTCGTCAACACCGTCCCTACCAAGGGCTGGCGCAATGACAGCGGCGTGCTGGCCACCATACCCGTCGGCAAAGGCCACATCGTCTGGCTGGCAGCCACCCCGGCGGATTTCGACGCCGAACAGCGCCCCGACCTGGTCTTCAGCCGCGTCAAAACCGAGCGCCTGATCACCACTGTCCTCGGCAATCTCGACGTCCAATGCGGCCGCAGTTGGGCCGACGCTCTGGAAAAATCCGCCAACGCTGACAGCCGCCGCGAAACCGACTGCTACAGCGACACACGCCGTCTCCGCGACGACCCCTACGCAACCATGCGCTGGTAATACCACCCGCCAATAAGCACTGCTTAAGCAACGGGGAGCGGCTGGACTATCTTCAGCCACTCCCCGTTTGCGTCCCCACCCAAGTAATCGGTCAGCCATTGATAATGACCGGTACCAGAGGACCACTGGGACCGTGGGGACGCCTTGGCGACTGCGCGTACTGGAGCGAGGACTCACGGACTCATGAGGCATGATCCCATGGATTGGACTATGGGGACTTTCTGGACCATGGGGAATGACGCCTTGGACGCCGAGGACCGGTTGTGGACTACGGGGACTCCGGGGACTGACTGGCGGCGGCCAGGATAGTGTCCATAGTGTCCATGGTGTCCATAAAAACGCCCAGTGTTCCGCCAGTAAAGAGGCGGCGCCGGCAGCTGGCTATTCTCAATCGCTGACCGACTACTCACCCACCGCAATCGGTCAGTCATTGATATTTGTTGTCCCTGCGGCCTTTTTGATCGTCCGCCGCATACCGTCATCCCGGTGGTATTTGAGCGCTGAAAGCGCGATCTATGATAACCCAGGGCAAGCGACGCCGAAGGCGGAGCGTCGCCCTGGGTAACGCGCCATTATAGCTCGGGTTCCTCGGCCTCTTTGGCCCCAGTCGGCGAGGCCGACTGGGGCCAAAGAGGCAATGGAACCCGATATAACGTCTTACCGTCTTGTTCCTTGCACATTCCTTGCTGTTTTATAGGTCGCCCTTTGGCGCTGAAAACAAAAGGCGCAGGCGAGCCGGTTATCAATGACTGACCGACTACTCACCCGCCGACAAGTCGTCATTTCTCTTGATGACATTAGCAACTTCTTGCGCTACGTTAGCAAGGTCATCAAGCGGAAGAACGGGAACACCATCAAGTACGTGCGAGTCCGTTATTCAGTGACATCTCGCTGATAGCAACGTGCATAAAGACGGATTAAGGGACAAAGGAATGGAGGAGCATGATGCGTACAAATGCCGGTACTTGGATGCGTGTGTTTTTCTGGTGTTTCTGCATGATTTTTGGAGTTCTGCCGTCATTCCCCTTGGCGGCACAAGACCAGGATGTGCCAGCAAAGGCCACTCCCCCCGCCCAGCTCGTGCAGCCCAGCGCCACCCCTGCCCGCCGCGCCGACGATCCCGGAGCTATCTTCCAGTACGAAGTCAATCCCACTACAGGCACGGCCACGGTCAGCAACGAGAGCCTCTTGTACTCGGTGGATATCATCATTCCCGACCAAGACCCCGAAGGGCACCCAATTACCGCCATCGCCCCGGATTTGTTCGGGGCCGCCCCCTTTGTCCTAAGCGTCAGCTTCCCGCCGCTTATCAGTTTTGCCGCCGACCAACTCGACCAGTATTTCCGCGACTGCGACTTTGTCACCGCGCTCTTCTTCCGTGGCCAGGCACCGGCACAGCTACCCCACGTCAATGCCCGTTGCATCGTTTATTACCCTAGCGATGCCGATGCCTCTGCGCCGAACCCGCAAGCGACCTGGGCCTATCGCATTGAACACAGCTATTCGGCCGCGCGACGCTACCTGCCAATTGCCTACCCCATCGTCCCACCACCGGATATCGTTCGCAGCGAAGGCGAGCCGACTGAGAACCCGGACTGCTTCACGGACAGTCTTGCCATCGCGCTCAGCGTTGAGGAGGATTGCGTCTTCAGGTACACCACCGATGGCACTGCCCCAGCGGCCGGAAGCGCGTCAACAGCCCCCGTGACCATTACCACCTCCACCCTTCTCGAGGCCAGAGCTTTCCGGGATATCGCCGGCGTTCTGCGGCCCTGCAGCGTCATCGCCAGCCGACGCTTGGTCAAGATCGACGAACTGCGCAACGCCTTCACCGCCGCTCCCGCCGGCGTCGACGTCCTGACCAGCGGCGATGCGCCTTGGTATCCCCTGCAGACGACCCTCGCCGATGGTACAACCGGCATGGCCGTCAGCTCGGGCCTCCTGTTCCCCGGGCAATTTTCCGAATTCACAGCGTCCTTCACCCTTGCCGGCAGGACTAAGCTGTCCTTCAACATGCGTGAAAGCGGCGGCGACGGGCAACAATCCACCGCCATCATCGTCACCTGCGACGGAGAAAACCAATTCCTCGCTTTTACCTCAACCCCGCTCGCCAATGGCTGGATGCTCCTTGAAGACAGCCTCCCGCCAGGACAGTGCAAAATAGGGTTCTACATTCCGGGCAGTTCCAGCGAAGGCCACGCAGTCGCCATCGCCGGCTGCAAACTTGGTCACGACAACGAAACGCTGACTCTCCGCTGCGAGCCGGCCAACGCCGGCAGCCTCAGCGCCAACGGCAGCGACGGCTCGCAGTTCTCATTCCTCATCGGCGACAATGTCACCATTGCCGCCCAGGCCAACAAGCATTTCCTGTTTGATCACTGGCTGGACGACGTCAGCGCCCAAACCCGCATCATCACCATCGCCGACCCGGAAACAGCCGGTGCCACTGCCAATACCTACACCGCCACCTTCAGCGAAGGTGCCACTATCAGCACCCAAACCGTACCGGCACATGACGACATCCTTGTCCAAGGCGGCAATGAGACCTACAGGCTTGGCACCGAAGTCGTGCTGCTCCCGCAAAACAGGACTGGGGGCTGGCGCTTCGTCCGCTGGGATGACGACGATGTCACTAATCCCGTGCTGCCCCAAAACCGCCCCATCGTGTGCGCCGTGGCAGATCGTGACAAAGTCTACACCGCTCACTTCACCCGGGTTATCCACGTCTTCGCCGAGGCACTGTATCGCGATGCCGATAATTCCTGGCTGCCCGGCGGGGGCAGCGTCAACGGCGCCGGCAGCATTGATATCAGCGACGACAATCCCACCGTGCAAGTCACTCTCACGGCCACCCCCGAATCACCGCTGGCCGAATTTCTCGGCTGGGACGACAATGGCAACGACAAGATTGATCCCGATGAATCGCGCGCACTGTCACGCAACATCACCCTCGATTGGCAGGCCCTGGCAGTGGACGACTACGCTTTTGCTTGCACCGCACTCTTCCAAAAAAGCGCCCTCGTCAGGGTTGCTTTCGCCCAAGCCAGCGACGCCCAACTGGGCCAAATCCAAGTCAGTGACCAGGACGGGCAGGCCATGTCCCTGTCAGAATTGCAGGCCGGCCAACGACTCCCCCTCGGCAGCCAGCTCACCATCACAGCCACGCCAAACGCGCCAAATACCGTCGTCCACTGGCTCATCAATGACGCCCCAGCACACGCTGGCGAACTCAGCTTCACTATCACCATCGACGATCATGCCGAGATCCAGATCGACTTCCTTGCCAGCTACCTGGTGCAAATTGGTATCGCCGAGGGCCAGGAAGGCTGGGGCGCCCAGGCCGGCATCCTCAATGAAGACGATGGCTCGTTGTTCAGCGAGGGGACCTTCCCCGCCGGCAGCGTTCTGACCATTGAGGCACGCACTCCAGGCGCGCTGCGCTTCAAAAGCTGGTCCGACGGCGCCACCGCCCCCACCCGCAAAATCCGCGTCGTGGACAGCCCGCTGGCGCTCACGGCCGAATTCGTCCGCACCGGCAGCATCACCCTTGATTTCAGTACCGACCCGGCGGTCTTGCCCGACGGCGTCGAACTGCCACCCATGCGCTGCCGCATCGGCAATGACAGCTATGCCTTTGTTCCGGGCGAGCCCGGCGCCAATGCTCACGTACTGGATGCAGGCAGCTACCAAGTGAGTTACGACACCGAGGGCGATTGGACTGCACCCGCCAGCCACGAACTGACCATTGCACCCGGCGATGCCGTCACCTTGAGCAAAACCTTCACCCGCATCGCTCAAGGCACCCTTAACTGCTTCCTGGCCCCCTCGGGCATCAGCGGCCAATGGCGCCTCAAGGGCACCGACGACTGGTACGACAGCAGACACACACTCAGCCCCAACGAAGGCCAGTACAACGTCGAATTCGCCGCAGTTGAAGGTTGGACCGCTCCCGCCGAACAAACAGTGACTATCACGGCCAACCGCAATAGCAGCATCACCGCCAGCTACACGCCCATCGCCATCGGCGTCGACATTGTTCTGGCACCCACCGAAATAACCGAGAACGCCGGCAACAACGCCATCATCGGCATCCTCCGCCGTCTGCTGCCGGAAAATAATGCCGCAGGCGCCAACAGCACCTTGGCAATTACCCTCAGCTGCAGTGATGACAAAACCATCATCCTACCCGCCGAACCCGTACTCATCCCCGCTGGCCAAGACCACACGACCTTCCCCATCACTGTCCTGGACAACGATGTCATAGATGAGGCCATCCACGATGATCAGGAAAACGAGCTCGGCCGCGGCCGCCAGGTGATTATCTCCGGAACACTGGCCATCGCCGAAGGCTGCGACTGCAATGACAATCCCTTCAGCGGTTACAGCGAAGACGCACTCGCCGCCGAACTTGTTGTCTGGGATGACGACAGCCCCACGCTGCAGGTGACGATGTCCCCCACGACTCTGCCCGAAAGCGCCCAGCCCTACCCGCAGGCTATGACCATCAGCCGCCGCGGCGCCGCCGCCGCCGACCAGGCGCTCACGGTCGAGCTCTCAGCAGTTATCGCCGGCGATCACCAGCTCGACGCCGGCACCGAGATTCAGTTCTGGCAGGACGGCCAGGCACTGCCGTGGAAGAACCCTGCCGAACCCGGCATCGCCCTCTTCGTCATTCCCGCCGGCCAAAGCAGCAGCAACGTCGATGTTCTCGCCTGCGCCGACGGCCGCGATGACGGCAGCCGCATCGTCGCCGTCTACGCCGACGCCACAGGGTATGCGCCGGGCTCTGCCTGGGTCATGACCAGCGACCTGCCTTTCCCCGATTACACAGTCGCCGCAATCACCACGCCCACGACCGAACTCACCAGCAGTGATCTTTTCCCGCTGGCCGTCACCATCCGCAACGTCGGTAGCCTGGCCACCCCAACCGGCCTGCGTGTTCCCCTGGCCATCCACGCGTCACGGAACAGCGTCACTTCTACAAACACGCTGCTCCTGGAGAGCAGCATTGCCGTGACCGCCGACCAGCCACTGGCTCCAGGACAGGACATCACAGTCACTCTCGAGGTGCCCTTGGGCGGCCTTGGCGTCGCCGACGACTGGCGCTTCGTCGCCGTCGTCAACCACACAAATGCCCTCCGTGAACTCAACAGCCACAACAACCAGCTTTTCTCAGGCGCTTTCACGCTCAGGCCTTCCTACCTGCCGCTGCTGGACGCCCCGCCGCAGGCGAGCATCCTCCCGAACCAGAGCCTCACCCTCAGCGGCAAGGTCCAGCGGTCACTAACCGACGACACCCCCGTGCCCTACGCCGCCGTGGACATCCGCTGCCAAAACGGAGCCTTCCTCCGCAGCTTGCCCGTTACCAGCGATGCCGACGGCCGCTTCAACGCCGTTTTCACCCCCATGCTTGGCGAACGCGGCCTGGTCACCGTCATGGCCTGCTACCCGGGAACCGAAATCAGCCCCGCGCAGCATAGCCTTGATATCCTCGGGCTGACCTATGAAGCAGGCGACGTGGATTACTTGCGCTGGGACTTGGTCACTGGCACGCCCCGCAGCTTCAGCTTCGTGCTCAAAAACCAGAGCACTACAGCCCTCAAGGGCCTCAATGCCGTTCTCATCAATGCCCGCGCCGGAATCGCCATGACCGCCATGGATCTGCCCGACAGTATTCCCGGACAAGGCTCGGTCACCGTCAACTACGACATCACCGCGGCATCGCCATCACCACAGATCAACTACGAACGCCTGGACCTGCGCATCAGTTCCAGTGAAGGCGTTGTCCTCAATATCCCTGCCTACCTCCACGTCATCAACCAAAACGCCCGCCTTGACATCGCCCCCGTCAGCATCGACACCACCATGCAGATCGGCGTGGCACGCCACTATGAGGTTGTGCTAAGCAATAAAGGCGCTGCTGACACCGGCCGCGTCAGCATCAGCACTCCTGCAGTCAGTTGGCTAAAACTGCCCGCCGGCCCAAGCATCGCCGCTATCCCCGCTGGCGGCAGCGCCACCATCGTCCTCGAACTCTGTGGTGATGACAGCGCCCCCCTCGGCATGCCCCTCAGCGGTACCATCGCCATCAGCGCCGAAAATGTCTCCGAGCCCATTATCCTGCCTTTCCGAATCACCGCCGTTTCCGCCGACAAAGGCGCCCTGCAGGTGACCGCCTGCGACGAATACAGCTTCTTCACCGACGACAAGCCCCTCCTCAAAAACGCCACCGTCACCGTCAAAAATCCCTACACCGGCGAAATTCTGGCTACGAGGACTACTGGCGATAGCGGCATCTGCACCATCAACGACCTTCCCGTCGGCAAATGCCTGGTGCTCACTAGCTGCGAAAAGCACAGCAGCAACGAACAACTAGTCGACATCGCCCCTGGCGCCACCGCCGCCATCACCGCTTACCTCCAATTCCAGGCCATCAGTTACAGCTGGAATGTCGTGCCCACCGACATCGCCGACGAATATGAAATCACCCTCACTATTCATTACGAGACCAACGTCCCCGTGCCAGTGGTCAAGACCATCATGCCCAGCGATTTCATCAGCATGGTCCCCGGCGAAACCCGCCATATCAGCGCCATCCTCGTCAATGAAGGCCTGATCACCGCCCTTGACGTCGGCTTCAGTATCGACGACACCAGCGAATTCACCTTCGCGTACGCATTCCCCCGTGAAGGCATCAACCTGCTCGCCAAACAATCCGTGGTCGTGCCCGTCGTCGTCTCCCGACATCACCCCACGACCCGCGGCGGCGAATGCACCACGACCCAAAAAACTATCTACAGCTACGAATGCCAAGACGAAAAAATGGTCGTCGCCGCCGCAACCAATGTCGCACTCAACAAGTGCGAAGGTATAGCCCCCGAAGTTGATTTCCAGATTGACGGTGACCCCGGCCTGGGCGCCCACCCCGGCATGCCCATCGGCTCCTTCGGCCCCAGCTCAGCGGCTTCGGTACCGACGAACTGCAATGAATGCCTGGATGATCTCGCCATCGCCGCCGCCAAATGCGCGCTGTCCTTTGTTCCCGTCATCGGCAATGCCGCTAGCGTCGTTGACGCCATCAACAGCGTGCTCGATGCCATCGCCGGCAAAAAAAGTGCCGCCAGCGCCGCAGCGGACGTAGGTCTGACTGGCCTGGGATTCGTGCCCGGATTGGGCAACCTAGCCAATGCCCTCAGCTGCGGCAAGGGCTTCGCGGAAGCATGCGATGGCGGCGGCAGCGCCGGAAGCGGTGGCGGCAGCGACGGCGGCGGTGCCGGCAGCGACACTCGCCACGCGTCCCTACGCGAGGATACTGCGCCGAGCTGGGTCCTGGTCATGCAAGAAAAGGTCGGCTGGGGCTACCGTCAACAACAGGACCACGCCGCCATCCTGGTTGAGCTCTACGGCGATACTGAATGGCTGAACTGCGAAATGACGCAGTACCTCGCCTTTGCCAAAGCCTTCAAATCCCTGGCGCCAGAACAACCCGACGGCAGCGCACCCCTGGTCGCCGCCAACACCCCGGAGCTCCTGGCCGTGCTGCCCGAAAATATCACCATGGCCCAGTTGTCAGCCTTTGTCGCCCGCTGGAATCGCAGCATGGCGTACTGGCTAAGTCTCGCTGAAGGCGACGACCCCGCCGCCGTGGACCAGAATGGCGAGGCCGTCATCAACGCGCAGCGCCTGGCGGAACTCAACGACGACATCAAGCTCTGCGAGGCCAAGGCCCGCGAATACGGCTATCCTAACACCGAAACCATGCTCATGGCCCAATATCAGCTTGCACTGGACACAATCCAGGATTCCGGCAGCGTCTGCGCCAGTGTCACCCTCGAGATCAAACAGCAACTTGCGATGACTCGTGAGGCCTTTGAGGGCACCCTCACCCTTCACAACGGCCACCTCACAAAACCCATTACGGCGATCGGCCTGCACCCCAAAATCACCAATGCCGCCGGCGAAGACTGCACGCACCTCTTTGCCATCGACTATCTGACCGACCGTTTCACCGCCATCAACGCCGTTGACGGCACCGGCACCCTCGCCGCCGACAACAGCGGCACCGCAGTCATCCGCTTCATTCCCGAACGCGCAGCGGCGCCGCTTACACCCACTAGCTATAACTTTGGCGGCATGCTCACTTACCTCAATCCCTTCTCGGACAGTGTCGCTACGGTGCCACTCATCCCCTGCACTCTCACGGTCAATCCCAGCCCCAGCCTGCAACTGCACTATTTCCTGGAACGAGACATCCTTGGGGACGATCCCCTGACCGAAAACATCGTCGAACCATCCTGGCCCGCCGAACTCTCCGCGCTGATCTACAACGACGGCTACGGCACCGCCCGCAATGTCCGCATGGATTCCGGTCAGCCGCAGATCATTGAGAACAGCAAGGGCCTGTTGATTGACTTCGCCCTCTGGGACTACCAGACCACGGCATGTCTGCTCAATGGCATTCCCAACCACGCGCCCGTCGGTCAAATCAATCTCGGTGACATCGCTCCCAAGAGCACGGGCCTGGCACAGTGGTGGCTGACGTCGTCACTCCTCGGCCATTTCGTCGGCATGGAAGCGCGTTACAGCCATCTCAATAGCCTGGGCAACCCCGAACTCAGCCTCATCGACAATATCGCCATCCACGAGCTCATTCATAACTGTAGCAGTCTTGATGGCCAAACAACCGCCTTCTTGGTTAATGACATCATGGACTTTGACGACGCGCCGGATACGCTCTGGTTTGCCGACGACGCCCACAGCGAGCCCGTGCTGACCATCAATCACCGCATCACCAGTGCGGCAACGCTCCAGGAAGACGACACCAGTAGCCGCTATGTCTTCGAGGTAGAAGCGCTCGTGCCCGGCTGGCATTATCTCGCCATGCCCGACCCGGGCAATCTCGGCCGCCTACCCGGCAGACGCGCTTACGAACTGGCCAGCGTCACACGCCAAGGCAATGGCGTCGCCAGCGGCATCGAACTGCCCGTCCGCAACTGCTGGCTCAGCGATCTGACGCTCAGAGATGGCCTCGACCCGGTCAATGATAATCGGCTTCACCTGCTCGACTATCTCGAAGCAGGCACCTACAGCTACTCTATCGCCCTCGTCAAAATGCCCGACGAACGCCTGGAAATCGATACCATCGACGCCATTAGCAGCAACGCCGAAACAGTCACCGACTACCTTATCACCGGCGATATCGACCGCATCACCGTCACCTTTACCACCCCCGTTGATATCACCACCTTCAACAGCGACGACATCACCCTGCGCCGGGAAGGCGCGCTCATTCCCAGCGAACAACTCGCCGCCACCCTCAACTTCGCCGTCGACCCAGCCGATCCGACCAAGCTCAGCACCATTATCAGCGGCTTGGCGACCTTCACCAACAGCGACGGTTTCTACATTCTCACCATTCAGTGTGCCGGCATCAGCGACCGCCAGGGCTTCGCCGGCTGGGACGGCCGACAGCTACTCTGGCTCAGGCACGGCGATGGCTCAGCGAACCCCGAACCGCCCGCGCCACGTCTCCTCAGCATGGAACGAACTGCGCCAATCGCCGGCATGAGCGATGATTTCACGGCGAGACTCCGCTTCAGCGGTCATATCAATCCGACGACAGTAAGCACCGCGGCCTGCACCCTACTGGCCAATGGCGCGCCGGAGCCGCTCCCGGAATTCATCACCATTGTCGCCGACGCCAGCGACGCCACGCTGTTCCATATCCAAAACGTCGGCCAGATTCCTGCCGAAAACCGTCTTCTCACTCTCCGTTTTGATGCCACCAGCGTCAAGGACATCCGCGGCACGCCCTGCGTCGGCGAAGCCAGCATCAGCTGGAGTCTGGACAGCATTCCCCCTGCCCCCTGCGACGACCTCGTGCTCGCCCCTGACAGCGGCGCCTCCGCCACCGACGGCATCACCCAACTGCCAGCCGACGCCACGCTGACCATCAGCGGCACCGCCCCGGAACTGCCCTGTTCCTATCAACTCTTCTACACCAAGCTCAGCTCGCAAGTGCCCATCGCCATCACGACCGCAACCGCGCTGGCAGCCGATGCCGACCCGCAGGTCGCCATCCCCTTCACTCTGCCCGAAGGCAGCTACCAGCTCAATCTCCAATTCCGCGATGCCGCTGGCAACAGTTGCGACAATCTCATCGATCTGGTTATCGACAACACGCCGCCATTGCCACCACAGAATCTCGCCATCGCCCCGGACAGCGGCGTGCCCAACGACTTCATCACCATGCTCCCCGCCGACACGCCATTGGCCATCCAGGCTGAGTTGCCGGAAAAACACCTGCAGATTGCCATCAGCAGCACCAGCGCCGGCGATGTCGTCCACGTCAACAATGGCGACGACTTCACCTTGGCCGAGCAGCTGCCGCTTGCCGAGGGCAGCCATGATGTGACTATCACCTGCACCGATCGGGCCGGTAACAGCAATGCCATAACCCACCGCATGGTCATTGACAACACGCCGCCGCCAGCCCCAACCCCGTTGCGCATCACGCCGGACTACGGCGTCTCCGCCGAAGACGGCCTGACCTACCTGCCCCCGCAGGAAAACCTCAGCCTGCACGTAACACCTAGCGAAATACCGTCAACCCTCTCCCTGAGCGGCCACATCGGCACTGCCGGCGACTTCACGCCGCTGCTGACCAAGGCGCTGCCACTTGGCACCGCCCCCGCAATCGTCATCACCTTGCCCTATCGCGAGGCAGGGCAATACGCCATTCAGGCGATTCATACCGACCTCGCCGGCAACGTCTCGCCTCCCGCCATCTTCGCCATCGACATTGACGCCGAGCCGTTCACAGCCGCTATCAGCAACCTTATTACCTCGCCGGCTTCAGCAGACGCTTTGACCATCTCCTTCTCCGCGCCCATCGTCAGCGCCGAGCTCACCACCAGCGTCCTAACCGTCCTTGCCAATGACCTGCCACTGCCGGACCTGATTATCAGCCGCATCTCCGACAGCGAGTTCACCATCGGCAACATCAAACCACAAATCCTTGACGACAGCGCCTTAAAGCTGACTCTCAATCTCGCCGCCCTCCATAAACTGCAGTCAGGTCTCCCCGGCACCGGCAACGCTAGCAGTGAATGGCAGTTCACCTTCGACGCCCTGAACGCCGGTTTCGTCTGGGAACAAGGCTGGAATGCCATCCAGCTGCCCCTTTCCTATCTCGTGCCGGCAACAACGCAGGCCATCGCAGGCATGCCGCGACACAAAATCATGCCCAAACAGGTCGTTATCGACAACGGCCAGCTGCCTTTGAACGCGCCGTTGTGGGTTTTCTGCGCCGATCCTAGCACCGCCAACGCCGTGGCTATCCGCGGCGCCTTCATCGCTGCCGATGCCCCCGCCGACATCCCCGCCCATCGCTGGGTCGTCTACACTAACACCACCGCCACCGAGCTGCCGCCCGACTGGGTCGTCTGGCGCTGGCAACAGGGCCGATTTACCCGCTGCAACAATGTCATCCCCGGCTACGCACACTGGATTTTCCACACCGCCGAATAGCGACAGGAGATAAAACGCCCAGCGCCCCAAATAAACGACGACGGGTTTTCCGACGCAAACAGCAAAACACCGCCAGTACCCCGACCGCCCACGGCGCCTCACGGTTGCTGGCGGTGCTTGGTGTTGCGGGGTAATCGGTCACCCATTGAGAATTGAGCCATAGAGCTTCTGGCTGAGTCAAACGTGCCCGTTTCCCTGGCCGCGAAGCGGCAGAAGCGCTGAAAGCGCGAAACATACCAGCCCAGGGCAAGCACGCTGAAAGCGTGCGCCGCCCTGGGTACAACGGCGACCATGTTCGTGTTCCTCGGCCCCTTTTGCCCCAGTCGGCGAAGCTGACTGGAGCAAAAGGGGCAATGAAACTCACTTGCTTACCTGGGATTGACATCGGCGGCATGTTTGGCCGCCATTATCAATGGGTGACCGATTACGTTGCGGGCCTGACAATTTCAGCCCGGGCGCTGCGGTTATTTCCTACCCTCGATGGCCTTGAGCAGGCGCAACGCGGCCTGCTGCCGCGGCGCGGCGGGCTGGGCATCGCCAAATTTGGCGAAAAAGTCCTGCTTCCCGTCGTCGCCGAGAATGCCCCGGTAGTATTTGCGGGTAGCGTCGAGGAGCGTCTGCGCTTCGGCGTCCCGGCCGAGTTCCTGGAAGGCCAGAACCTGGCAGTAGGGCACGTCGAGATAATTCAGGCGCTGATTGAGGATGCTTTCCGGATAGGTCTTCGCCACAGCCTGCGCGAAAGCCGCGGTCGCGCCACTCGTATCGCCCAGCGCCTTGCAGGCCATGCCGATGTAGTAGTGTAACTGGTGACTGCGCACGTCATGATAGGGACGCCCGACACCGAGGTTCAACGGGTATTCCAAGGCCGTGACAAAGTCCTCCTTGGCCAAAGCCGCGTCGCCAGCCGCCAGGCGCAGCTTGCCGCGACTGAGATGGGCATCGACAAAAGCATCGTGGACAATCACTTCGTTGCCCTCCCAGACATAGAAACGCCGATTGCCGATCAACGCCAGCGCGTCGTCGTAACGGCCGCATTGATTGAGGAGGACTATTTCGCGCAGCAGCAGATCGTCTCGTTCCTTGGCCACGTCCTGCCGGGCCTGCAGAAATTCCAGGCGCTTCTCTGCTGGCACCTTCTGCCGTTCGGCAATGCGGTCGAGCTCGCGCAGAAAGATCGGATTGGCGGGCTCGCAGGCCATGGCGTCCTGCATGGCCCGGTCGGCTTCATCATGCCGATTGGCCTTGGCGTAGGCCTGACTCAAACAGAAGCAGAGATTGCCCATACGCAGACCGAGTTCGCGAGCCTTCTCCCACGCCGCCAGTGCCTCAGCAGGCCGTTCCAAGTAGCGCAGCAGACAGCCGAGGTAATACCAGGCATGGCTGTCGTCAGCGTTCAGTGCCAGCGCATTGCGCAGCACCTTCTCGCTTTCCCAACGGAAGGGAAAGCAGTAATCGGCCGGTGCGGCCGCGCCCAGTTTGCACGCGGCCTGCGCTTCGTTCGTCCGCCCCAGCCGACTGAGGCAATACGCGCGGTAATAATGCAGCAACGGATAGCTGCCGTCATCACCCAGCTGCAGCAGCGCCCTCTGCCAACTCCCAGCGCCTATGGCCACGCAGGCATTTTCCAGCCGCATCTGCACCGGGTCAGCCAGGCGATAGTCGTCGTTGAACACATCGCTGGTGAGGATCTTTTCCAGCCGCCGCGCCCGATCGCCAGGGCGTTCCTGCAACAATGCCCCGGCTTCCACCGGCCGTCTCGTCGCTATGGCGATTTCCGCCAGGGCGTAGCTGGCGGCTTGCTGCCAGGCGGGGTACCAGCACGCCTGATACAGGCAATCTTCCGCCTCGGCGTTCTTCTCCTGCGCCTGCAAGACTACGCCGAGGTAGTAGAACACATCGCCATTCTGCGGCGTGGTGTTATTAGCTGTTGCGCGGCCGACTGCCCGGCGCAGCAGCTCTTCGGCGTCCTGCCAAAGGCCCTGTTTGGCGCGGCGAATGGCCACCGCAATGGTCGTCCGATAGTCGTTCGGGTCTCGCTTCAGCGCCTCGGCGTAATACGGCTCCGAGCTGATCACGGAGTTGTGGAACTGCTCCAGGCGCTGCGCGGCATAGTAGAGCTCCTCGACGGTCGCAAAATCCTCGGGCTTCGCTGGCGGCCTGGTGAGCGTCGGCGTGACGGCGGCGGGCTTGGTGAGCGGCTCGCTGTAGCTGATAATGTGCTTGCCATCTCCCGTCCTCAAGATCAAGGTCATGCCCGGCGTCAGTGCCAGCGGCAATTCGGCAGTGAATACCTTGGTCGGCGACAGATCGACCGTCCAGTCCTTGATGGCTTTCCCCGCGCTGTCCCACAGCGCCACCCACGCGCCGGCAAAAATCTGCGTGGCCTGCACGCCGATGAAGAGGCCTTGAGCCGTCGCCGACAAGTTGATCGCGACCAGCGGATTGGCACGCTTGACCACCCCGATCTCGCGAATGGGATAAAAGAACTGCTCGGCGCACTTCTCCTCGCCGGGCTGCAGCCACGTGTAGTCCGGCTGGTTGTCCGAATAGGCGCCGGCCATGAGCTCCAGGTACGGGCCATTGTCGTCAGTAAGATTCTTGTCCCAGGTGCGGGCATGCTCATTGTTGCCCCAGAGAAAGAACTTCTTGCCCTCGGCAAAATGCCGGTCCGCGCAGATGATCACGCCGCTGCGCCGCCCGTGGTCGTAACCGCCAAAGAAATTTTCGCGGCTCTTGCCGCAGAAGAACGAGCTCGGTGCCGGATGGTTTTTCCAGAAGCTCAGATCGGTCTGTTCGAAGTGAATGCCCTTGAAATCGCCGTTGAATACTGGCCAGGCGCATGCCTGGTCCTTCGCGTGGTAGATCGCGTAGGTCGTGTCGGGCGGAAATATGACCTGGTAGTCCTCGTTGGCATGCACAGCCGCATTCGCCCAGTAGAGGAAGGAATGCGGCAGGGCCGTGTAATTGCAGAAACGCAAACGCACCCGCAGGCAGGAGCTGCCCGGCGACAGGGTCAGACCCACTTCCGAACGCAAACGGTGGCGCCGCTCTGTCTCGGCCAGCCAGATGGTCGCCGAGCCGTCAGCGCTCTCTTCCAGCCGATAGTCAATCGGCGTAAAGGTGGTCGTGCGGTGGTGATGGGGAAAATTCCACTCGACGCCGCCGGAAAACCACGCCCCCAGCACGCCAATCAGCGCCGGTTTGATGACGTCCTGCCGGTAGAAAAAGTCGTAGCCGTTCACCTTGTCCACCGCGCGAAACAGGCGCCCGCCCAAATCGGGCAGGACACAGTAGCTCACATAGTCATTTTCCAGGGTGAGACAACGCCATTGTCGGTCGCGGCGCTCTGCCGTAAGCTTGTCTTGCAACGCGTAGGGATAGACATGCCCCTGCGCGCCTTGATTGCCGCGCCCTTCATAAAAAATCGGCACCGTCGGCGACACGCCAATGCCATAGGTCGGAATGGTCAGGACTTCTTCAATAAGTCGGGTTTTGTTCAACATCACGTCGTGTTCCGAATAGTGTTTGTGACTTTTTTCAATGCTGTCGCAACGACAGCGATCAACAACAATGCTTGTTACTGGCGGCTGCTCAGGCCTTGCCCATGGCGGTCAGCGCCCGCGTCAGCGCGGCGGCGTTCTCCGCCAGCTGATTCTTGTCCCGCTGGAAACAGCCGACGGCGGCAATATCGCCAGCCTTGAGCTGGCTGAAGGCCTCGCGAAAAGCCTCTTCCACAATCGCCGGCGTCTCCTCCGCGCGGTGATGGTAAAACAACTGGCCACCAGCCAAGACCTTGAAGGCGATGCAGGGCTTGCTGACCTGCCGCATCGCCGACAGCATCAGCGGCCGATCTTCAGCATAAAATTTCATGTGTTTGGGCTTGCCGGTGATGAACGAGCTGAGCTGGCCGTCACCGCGCTTGCGGGTGTTATGCAGGCAACCCACGTAGAAATCGCAGCCCCACTCTTCCTCTTCGGCCTGCAGAATCGTTTCCGGCACGTGGGTGCCCAGGCCAATATGCACCCCGCTGTCCTTGACCATCTTGATGCGGTCCTTGATGACCTGCGCCTTGCCTTGCTCCATCAGACCGTCGGTCGTGGTGCCCTGGTGGTAAATCCCCAACGGCTTGAGTTCCAACATCTGCCGCAGGTTGACCGCGAAATCCAGAGCCGGATAGGGCTGGAAGATAATCTCCAGCTCCTTGCCGCAGTTACGGTAGTGCCGCAGCGCCCGCAGCATGAAGTCGCAGGCCAGCGGCAACCACGTGTTGTAGCCCAGCCGCAGACCCTCGTCCATCGCCGCATGCACCGTCGCCTCCGTGTAGTAGTCCAGCATGTCGTCCTTGGAAATCAACTCCGGGATGTAGCTGTGGCCATTGACCGGATTGTCACCAATGATCAGACGCGACACGCGCTTGCCCAAAAATTCCACCTGCGGCAACATGGCAATACCCTCCTGAATGTCGGACTCCATGGCGAGTTGATAAGCCGAACAAAACACCCATGCCATCAAGTGTATACGCCATTCATGGGTCTGCAAACAGCCATACCACTTTTTCGCAGCAAGCAGTCAGTAACCACCCCGGTGAATTCCCTGCCGGGGCAGTTACTGACCGATTACCATTATCCTGCGGCAAATTGCACTTCGTCCCTTGTCTTGACGAAACAAAAATGATATACTAGCCAAGATTCCGGCAATGAGAATTGCAGCCTGCAAACACATCCCCAATACACAAAGGAAACTCATGCGCAAAGTTTTCACCCTCATCGAATTACTTGTCGTGATTGCCATTATTGCGATCTTGGCGGCCATGCTGCTGCCGGCCTTGAGCAAAGCGCGCGAAAAAGCCCGCAGTATCTCCTGCACCAGCAACCTGAAACAGCTGGCGCTGGCCAATGCGATGTACACGGACGACCACGAAGGCAACATCACCCCCGGCTGGTGGGGCGGCGTCATCGCCAAGGCCTGGTGGCAATTCCTCCCCTCTTATTATGGCGACAGCAAAGTGCTCATCTGCCCCAGCAAGAGCGACTATTCACGCGGCTACGGCGCCAGCCGCAACACCGGTGGCAACTACACCTCCATACACCAAACGCAAATCCCCAACCCAGCCTTCACCTCGTTCTTTGCCGACGCTCAGCGCTGCACCAACGCCGTTGCCGGCAATACCAACGCCGCCACCTGGCCACCTCTGGCCGATGCCGTCACCCACTGGCAGTGGATGTGCCCCGGCGGCTTCACTAGCCAAGGCACCTCGCCTTTCGGGTCTGCCTCCGATGACAACAACCGCCGCGCTGTCCCCCGCCATAACGAAGGCATGAACGTATCTTTCCTTGATGGCCACGTGGCCTGGATGAACTGGCGCAACTTCTACGGCCCGCTGCTCAACGGCCACGCCTACGGCTCCGCTGACAACCACTGGGACAACAAATAAGCCACGCATCCGGCGACGAATACACCTGGCGGCTGAGTGATAACACACCCAGCCGCTTTTTTTTGTAACCGGTTAGGGATTGATAACCAAAACTGTGGTGCCTCTACGAGGCACTGTCTGTTGGCAGGCTGCGTCCCCAGGCTAAAGCCTGGGGTTAAGCATGGTTAAGCGCCTACGGCGCAAAAACATGGATATTTAATGGTGGTGGTTTTCGACCCGAACCGGACAAAGCAAGTCGTCAGATCGGCCAAGTTCGGCCCGGAGGGCCGCACCATGCATAACCCCGGGTGAGGTGCCCGGAGGGCGCCGCAACCCGGGGTATGATAGCAGGTTAGAATTGCGCCCGGAGGGCGCCACATTGGCGAGGCACGTCGCGTCCCATGCGCCAGACAGATGCATATCGTGCATCCAATATCAATGGCTGACTGATTACCTTTTTTTGTCCCGTCATAGGTGTTCTCGCGTGCACTTATTCACCCCGGGGTTATTATGTCACTGTGCGTTTTTCCCCGGATCTACTACGGCAAAGCCGTCAACCACCAGAAAAGGAGTGACTTATGCTGAAATCATGCTTTTTCGCGGCTTTCATTGCGGCCTGTGTCGGCTACGGCGAGGTCATCGAAAACGCCTTCCTACGCGTCACGGCCGATCCCCAAAACGGTCGTATCGACGTTGTCGACAAACGCAACGGGCAACGCTGGCAACAGCCGGCAACTGCGGCCCTGCAAAGCACCCCGCCATTGACACTTGCGGACCTTAGCAGCCAGACTAAAGACGTCGCCAGCGCGGGCAACCGCATTGACATCACGCCGGCCATGACCGCCGATGCCAAAAAGATCGACGGCCCGGCGGACTGCTCCGCCACACTCCACCTCGGTCGCACTGGCGATACCCTCCTCCTCACACTATCCGTGACGGACGACGTGCTCATGCCCCCCGAAGCCGACCGCCGCGACTGGTGGGAACGCGACTCCGTCGAATTCTGGCTAGGCAGCACCCAGTATGCCATCCGCATCGAGCCCGGTCAGGTCGAAATCGTGAACGCCAATGGGACGGCGATGGGCATTTTCGCCGAGGTCAAACGACTCAAAGACGGCTACCACGTCGCCGCCGCCCTGCCCCTCACACTCGCCGTCAAACTGCCGATCAAGGCCGGTCTGACCATACCCTTCGCCCTGGGCATCAACGACTGCGACAGCCCCTCCGGCCGGGAGGGCCAGCTCTACTATCCGCGCACCTGGGTCCATTCGCAACCCGCCACTTTCCTGCCGCTGCTCCTGGCACCGGCGCCCGAAAGCGCCACGACCGCAAAAACCGCACTGACGCCAGCATTCCAGAATTTCGCCACGCTGCCCGATGAGGACGGCTGGTCATGGCAGGCCACCAGCAGCGACGGCCCTACCCGCGCCGTGCGTTGCCGCCTGGTCGGCGCCGAACTGCAGTTCAGCGAAAGCGCCATCGGCGAAGACGCTATGAAACGCAGCATCCCCAGCACGCGGGGCTTCCTCCTCGACAGCCCTGACGGCGCACTGCTTGTAGCCGATTACAGCAACGGTCACTTCTATCCCCTCAACGAAACGCCCTTCCGCCGCTCAGCCATGAGCGGCGGCAGCACCCTCGACATGCCATGGATCGGCATCTTGGACATGACCAGCGGCGGCGGCTATGCGGTCATTTTCGATTCGCCAGACGACGTCAATATCAACATGGCCAAAATCGACCTGGCCACCGGCTGTACCCACGTACCGCAACTCTCCTGGGCTGCCCGCAAAGGCCAGTTCGGACCGGACGCACGCAGCTACCGCTTCTACTTCACCGACCGTGGCGGCTATGTCGATCTGGCCAAACACTGGCGCGGCATCGCCAAAAACACGGGCTACCTGGTCACCCTCAAGGAAAAAGCCACCCGCAACCCCAATGTCCATAAACTCATGGGCGCGGCCGATATCTGGGGCGGCGGATCACTCTCCTTCGCGCAGGAAGCCAAAGCCCACGGCATTGACAAGCTGCTGATCAATGGCCCGTCTTCGCCCGAAGTCACCGCGGCCATGAACGATCTGGGCTATCTCACCGGCCGCTATGACAACTACACGGATATCCTCCCCCTGCGGGAAAACGAAGGCGTCGACAGCGCCCGCGGCCGCATCCCCGAAGACTGCGTCATGGAGCAAGACCAAAGCCGCAAGAAGGCCTGGCTGACTTTCGACAAAAAGACGCAGTACATGAAGCGCTGCCCAGCCCTATGGCTGCCCGCCGCCCAGATCGTCATGCCCAAAGACCTGGCTAAAATGCCCTACAACACCCGTTTCATCGACGTAACTACCGCCGAAAGCCTCTATGAATGCTACGACCCGGAACATCCCTTGGACCGCACGGCCAAACGACGTTGCGGCGAAGACCTGCTGGCCTACGTCGGCGAAACCCTCAATCTGGTCGCCGGCGGCGAACACGGCCGCTGGTGGGGCGTCAAGTCGCTGCATTACGTCGAGGGAATGATGTCCGGCGGCTCCTACTCCTGGCCGGCCGGGCACCTCCTCCGCCCCAAAACCAAAGACCACAATCTCTGGGAACCTGAAAAGCCCACTGACCGCTTCCCGCTCTACGAAAAATACGGTATTGGCCACGAAACACGCCTGCCCTTGTGGGAACTGGTCTTCCACGACTGTATTTCCACTACCTGGTACTGGGGCGACGCGACCGACTTCCTCATCGACGCCGCACCCGAAGTCACCGCCAAAAAAGATGCCTTCAACATCCTCTATGGCAGCATGCCACTCTACTGGGTCAATCAACACGGCCTCTGGCAGCGCGACCGCCGGGCTTTCCTCAGAAGCTATTTCCACGTGAGCAAGATGCACGAAACCGTCGGCATGGCCGAAATGCTCACCCATGAATTCCTCAGCCCCGATCGCGCCCTGCAACGCACAACCTTCAGCGACGGCACTATCGCCGTGGTCAATTTCGCCCCGGAAGTCCGCACCATCGACATCGCCGGTGAAAGTTACGCCCTGCCGCAAAACGGCTTCGCCGTCGTCGGCCCCGCGCTACGCCAGTCATTGGTCGCGCGCAACGGCATGCAATTCTCGGAAGTCAGCTGTGGCGATTTCCTCTTCCGCAGCGCCATGACCGCCGACGGCAGCGGCGAGCTCAGTGTCATGCAGGCCACAAAACTCGCTCCCGGCCGGCTGCAGTTGACCATCATGGGCAAAGGCATGACACTGCCCACAAGCCATTTCGGCAAGCGCTCATTCTTCGCCAAACTCTTCGGCCGTCCCGAACTGTCCGGCCTGACCGCCTACCGCCTCGATGCCGCCGGCAGCCCCGAGGCACTCGTTGCTGTCACCGTCACCGACGCCGGCGTCGTCCTCCCAGATGATGGCACTTTCCTCCTGCTTTGGGACGACGCCGCCCGTCAGCCCGATCTCGTCTTTGGCACCAGCACAGCCAAAGGCCACTATCTCGCCACGGAAACGCCGACCGTCGCCTTCGCCATCAGCAACGTCGGCCAGCAAGCCAGCACAGCAACCCTGCGCGTCTATGCGGACGCCGTAGCGCCCGAACGTATGATCGCCCAAGCCGCCCTCGCCAAAATCCCCGTCGGCGGCAGCGTGACACAGTCGCTCGCCCTCGATCTCAGCCACTTGGCCGGCCGACACCACCTGATCGCCGAACTGACCACGCCCGATAAATATCAGGACCTCATGCCACGCAACAACCGCAGCCACTGGCCCTGCAAAATCAATCTCGATCTCAAGGACTTCCCCCTGCAAAAGACCATCACCATTCAGAATGGCGATGTCGATCGCGTCCTCGAACCGGTTTCTCTCAAGGTCGATTTTGCTCCGCTGCTGGACAACCAGGCCGCGCCCATCCTGGCTGACAACGTCCGCGTCTTCCAACAACTCGCCGACGGCAGCCACTGCTTGGTCGATTACGCGCAATTCACGCCCGCAGAGGGCTTCGACGGCCTCAAGAACGCCGCCGGCGACATCGACTTCTGCTACTCGACGCCGGCAGGTGGCAGCAGCATCTTCGTCATCGCCGCCAACCAGACAACCTCGCAGCCCCTTACGAGCCAGGGCACCGGCTTCCAGCTGTCCACCATCAGGCACGGCGAGGGCAGCTACCAGGGCGACAACTATGCGCTGGCCTTCCGCGACGGCGTTATCATGGACCTGATGCCCGTCACCCCCCAAGGACCCGGCCCCGACTTCCTGTCCTCCCTCGTGGTCTCATCTGAAAGCACCGGCTGGTCTCGCGAAGAGCAAGCCGATCTGAAGCGTTTCGAACTGCTCAAAAACGGCCCGGCGCTGACCGAACTCGTGGTGGCCAAAACGCTGCGCAATGGCGTCAACTACACGAAGACCTACAAACTCTGGCCAGGGCGCTTCACGGTTATCGTGTCGCTAGACAAATCCGCCGGCGGTCTCTACTCGCGCGGCTTCTATTGCGCCGATGCCGATTTCCTTGACGATAAAGGCAACCGCACCCGCATGGGCCTCGGCGAAGGCGCCCAGGGCATCTACAACGCCAACAAAGACCCGCAGTGGTTTGCCCTCCGCGGCGACGGCTGGGCACATTCCTGCGTGGCAACCACCACGGCTTTCGACAACATCGCCTTCTGGGACTCCAAAGGCGATACCAATAAAGGCCAGATCGGCTTCACTACCGCCAAAACCGACCAGCTCCACTACACCTACTTCATCCACAGCCAACAAGCCGACTTCGCTTTCGCCAGCAAAGACTACCAGCGCGCCAAACACCCCGCCACCGTCATCGCCGAGTAAAGCACCGACGCATGGCGACTGCTTTCGATGGCTCTCGACTGGGGGGACCGCCGGTCGCCCCAGTAAAAATCGACTGCTCTCGACTGCCATCGACTGCTCTCGACTGCTCTCGACTGCCATCGACTGCCATCGACTGCTCTCGACTGCTCTCGACTGGCCTCGACTGCTCTCGACTGCCATCGACTGCTCTCGACTGCCCTCGACTGCTCTCGACTGCCCTCGACTGCTCTCGACTGCTCTCGACTGCCCTCGACTGCCATCGACTGCCCTCGACTGCCCTCGACTGCCCTCGACTGCTCTCGACTGCTCTCGACTGCTCTCGACTGCTCTCGACTGCCATCGACTGCTCTCGACTGCCATCGACTGCCCTCGACTGGCCTCGACTGCCATCGACTGCATTTTGCGTCATTCTGGTTGAAAACCCCGTGACTACACGATAGTTTTTTGCCTGTCCTCGGAATTTGCCTTCTGGCATGCAATGATACCCCACCCACACCCTCCACCACCCAGGATTTCCACCGACCATGCGCACCTCCTTTATCCCCGGCGAGCTCTGGCCCGATGACCACGGCGTGCACATCAACGCCCACGGCGGCGGCATTCTTCAGCACAATGGCTCCTACTACTGGTATGGCGAGCACAAGATCGAGGGCACGGCCGGCAATTCCGCGCAAGTCGGCGTACACGTCTATGTTTCCGACGACCTCTACAACTGGCGCGATGGCGGCATCGCCTTGGATATTCGCGACAACCGCGTGCCCGAGCTGCCTACCGGCTGCGTCCTCGAACGCCCGAAAGTCCTCCGGTCGCGCACAACGGGCCAATTCGTCATGCATTTTCATTTTGAGTCCGACAAGCGCTACGACGACGCGGCTATCGGCTTTGCGGTCGCAGACCATCCCCTCGGCCCCTTCGTCTTTCACCACGTGCAACGGCCCGTTCCCGGCCACTGGCCAGTAAACACCCCACCGGAGCTCAAGGACTCCGAGTCCATCAAACAGGCCAAAGAGATTTACGCCCAGGGCGGCAAGGCCATCCGGGCGCACGCTAACGACGCCAATCTCCTCGGCGCCTGCATTGAGCGCGGCCAGGAATCACGGGACATGGGCGTCTTTGTTGACGACGACGGCACGGCCTATCAGGTCTATTCGTCAGAAATGAACAGCACTACCCACATTGCCGAGCTCACCCCGGACCTCCTCGGCTACACCGGCCGCTTCTGCCGCATCTTCGTCAAGCGCTTCATGGAGGCGCCCTGTATCTTCAAACGCCATGGCAAGTACTACTTCATCGGCTCGGGCTGCACCGGTTGGAAACCCAACGCCGCTCGCTCGGCCGTCGCTGAGTCGCTCTTCGGCCCCTGGGAGGAACTGGGCAATCCCGCCTGCGACGAAGACGGCGATACCACCTACCGTAGCCAAAGCACCTTCGTCCTGCCACTAGCCAACGATCAGTACATCTTCATGGCCGACCGCTGGACGCCCGAAAACGCCATCGACGGCCGCTATCTCTGGCTGCCGATTCAGTTCGCCGACGACCGTCCACTCATCCACGCCCCCGCCGAATGGCGACTCAAACTGTAAGTACACGCTGACCCCTTAGCCCGTTTCATCGTCGGATATCCCACCACCCGCCCCGTCGTGAACAAGGAGAACGCACATGGCCCAGTACTTCGACTACAACGCTCGCATGGCCGTACCTGACCAGCTCTTCACGCCCCTCCACGGTGTCAAACTCACCGGCGGGCTCTTCCGCAAGGTCTTCGACAACAATGTCCAGTTCAATCTTAAACGCCTGGACATGGACCGCATGCGCTACTGGTTCGACATCAAACAAGGCCGCACGCCCAAAGCCGAACGCTACAGCGGACACTTCGAAGACAATCTCAAGGGCCAGACCGCCTCGCAGTATCTCATGGGCGCCGGCAACGCCCTGCGCTGGGAAGAACACAAAGGCCTGCGCAAGGGCGTCAGCGAAGTCATTGACTTCATCACCGAAGCCGCCGAAGATGACGGCTGGCTCATGCCCTTCGACAAAAACGACTTCGCCCGTAAGGAATACCCCCATTACGTCCGCATCTGGCTGACCTACGGCCTGATCGCCGCCGCCCGCGGTGGCGACAAGCGCGCCTTCCCGCTGCTGCGCCGCTGGCAGGACTGGTTCAACCGCTGCCCCGATCTGCCGGTGATCAAGTATCTGATGCTGGCTTTCCAGGGCGTTGTCGCCTCGCCCAGCGTCTTCGTCACCGAAATCGGCTGTCCACAGGACATGCACATCTGCCGGGAAGTCTATGAAGAGACCTGGCGCCTGGCGCAATTCATCGGCCACGAGCGCGACGCCGTGCACATCCGCCGGCAGCCCGGCCGCGAGCCCCATCCCCACGGCAGCGAACTAGAAGCCTTCGAGGGCTACCTTGATCTCTATCGCTTCTTCGGCGCGCCATACTTGCTCAATGCCGTCAAGGGTTGCTGGGACCTCTACGTGCAAGACTGGCAGCATCCCGGCGGCGGCATCGTCATGTGCGAAGCGTCACCGGACGCCCACCCCGGCTGCAACTACTTCTACAAGAACTACAAATACAACGAACTGTGCTGCTCGTCCTTCTGGCTCCACCTCAATCAGCGCCTGCACCGGCTCTTCCCTGACGACGAACGCTACGTCTTCGAAGTCGAGCAGAGCCTCTACAACATCGCCATCGCCAACCAGAATGGCGACGAGGACATCCGCTACTTCGCCTTCCTCGACGACACCAAGGCGCCCCCAGTGCGCCCCAACCACTGCTGTTCAGGCGTCGGCACCCGCATCTTCGGCTCCCTGCCTGAATACCTCTACACCATGACCAAAGACACGCTCAGCTGCGATATCTACGCCCCTTCGCAACTGCAATGGGAAAGTGCCCAGCAGCTCATCACCCTCGACCAGGAAAGCGGCTTCCCCGACGACGGCAAGGTCGCTCTGCGCTTCAGCATGGCGCAGCCACAGGAATTCACCCTCCGCCTGCGCATTCCGCGCTACGCCACCGCCGACGTGCCCATCAAGCTCAACGGCAAAAAACACTGCGTCGGCAAACCCGGCAGCTACGTGGTCATTTACCGCCAATGGCGTGAAGGCGATGCCATCAGCTTCGACATCCCCATGGGCTTCGCCGCCATCCCCTACAAGGGCGACAACGCCGTCGAGGGCTTCGATCGCTGTTCCTACACCTACGGACCGCTGCTCATGGCCGTCGTCGGCAAACGCAATCACGACAAAGGCATCGTCCTGCCTGGCAAAGCCGCCGATCTCATCGGCCGCCTCAAGGCCGGCAAAAAGACCCTGTCCTTCGCCATCAACGGCTGCCCCGGCTACAAGGTCCAACCTTATTACGAATTGCAAACCGAGACCTTCAGCTGCTTCCCCATGTTCAAAGCCGACAGCAGCGCCAAGAAAGAATAAGCGCCGCTCACCAGACCAGCGACATCCGCCACCGTTTCGTCACCCACCACTGCTCCGGGAGAACAAGCAATGAAACAGCTCCTCACCAGCATCATCGCCGTGGCCGCCGTCGTCCTGAGCGCCTCGGCCGCCCGCGGCCAAAGCATCGCCGCCGGCAGTCTCAGCGCCACTTTCGAACAAGGCCGCATTGTCAGCCTGCGCAACCAAAGTGGCCGCGAGCTCCTCCAGCCATCCGACGCAACGCTCTTCATGGTCGGCTTCGTGCCCAAGAGCAGCCCCGGCGACAAAGTCATCTGGCTCCCTGCCAGTGACGCCAAAACCGTCACCAGCGCCATGGTGGACAATCGCCTCGAAATCACCTACAGCGACTTCACCGACTACCCCGGGCTGGTCGTCACCTGCGTCATCAGCGCCGCTGGCGACGACCTCCGCTGGGACCTCCGCGCCACCACGCCGAATAACCTCTTCGTCCTCAACTTCAATTACCCCGTGCTAAACCTGGCCTTTGACGACGAGGCAAAATCCGTCGCCCTCCAGGGCTCAACCAAGGGCGGGCTGTTCACGCCTGCGCTGATGAAGGAAGGCGGGTCCTCGCGCGTCAGACAGCCCGGCAGCCTGGCCGCGCAATTCTCCGCCCAGCTCTACACCAAGGACATGTTCTACACCATGACGCCCGATACCGCCGCCTGGCCCAAAAGCAACCACTTGATTCGCCAGGCGAATGCCTGGCGCTGGTTCTGGAACATCCACTGCACCCTCGAAGGCGGCGACTGGAGCAATCCCTACCCCATCCTGACCCGCTGCTGGCAAACACCCGATGGCCGCGACATCACCTGGCATGACGCCGCCGAACTCTACAAAACCTGGGCGAAAAAACAATACTGGTGCCGCCAGACTTTCCTTGAGCGCGACAATATCCCCGCCTGGCTCAAACAGGGCCCAACCCTCATCCGCTTCCACCGCGACTGGCTCGCCAAGCCCGAAATGATCAGCGAGTGGGTCCGCACAACCTGGAAAAATGAATTCGCTGACACGCACCTCATCGTCGCCCTCTGGGGCTGGGAAAAAGTCCACACCTGGATCACCCCGGATTACTTCCCGGTCTTTCCAGACAACGAGCGCTTCGCCGCCATGACCAGCGCCATCCGTCCCCTCAATGCCCATCCCTTCCCTTGGCCCTCCGGCTATCACTGGACGCTGTCCTTCAACAAGCGTGCCGACGGCAGTTTCGAGTGGGTCGATCAGGAACGCTTCGATCAGCGCGCCCGCAAATACGCCATCCACAACATCGACGGCACGCTTTACGAACGCCGCGCCGGCTGGCTCCGCGGCGGCGTCAATGCCTGCATGTGCCCCGGCGAAGAATGGACCCGCCGCTGGTGGAATGAAGAAATCTGCCGACCGCTGGTCAAGCTCGGCTGCGATATCATCCAGGTCGACCAGGTCGTTGGCGGCAACTTCCCTGCCTGCTACCACCCCGATCACGCCCATCCCAAAGGCTACGGCCGCTGGATGACCGACGTCTTCACCGATCAGCTCAAGTCCATGTACAAGACAATGGGCGAGGACATCGCCGATCCCGTGGTCTGCATCGAAGAACCCAACGAGGTCTTCAACCACCTCGTCGGCCTCCAGGACTACCGCAACTGCCAAGTCGATTATCCATGGGCATCCGTCTTCAACTACATCTACCACGAGTACCTGCCCTGCTTCCAAAGCAACCCCAGGCACGGCGACATCGTCTGGCAGGCCTTCTGCGCCGCCGATGGCCAGATACCCCACATCAACGCCAGAAAGCCCTCCGCCGACGGCATGCTGCTGGACAACGGCGGCTTCGAACTGAGCACCGAGACGCTCATCCAGCCCGGCTGGGAAAAGGTCAACGGCTACAAAGGCGTCACCTGGGACGGCGCGGCTGACATCGTCAGCGAAGGCGTCCATAGCGGCCAACAGGCGTTGCGTCTGGACACCACGCCCGACCAAATTGTCCAAGTGTCCCGCAATATCAACATCAACCAGGATACCTTCGTCGCCAACGGCCAGTACCGCCTGAGCGCCTGGCTCAAAACCGAACGCCATCAAGAACCCAATCACATCGGCTTCGCACTCTTCGCACCGGGCCTGGGCAGCACCGGCGTCGGCGGCAGCCTGATCTTCCCAACACCCGAAGAGGGCTGGGTCCTGCGCCAACAGGAATTCACCGTACCCGAAGGCGCCGAGATGATCCGCATTATGATCAACACCCGAGACGACTCACGCACCTACGTCGACGATGTCCGCCTCGAAGCCCGTCAGCCCGACGGCAGCTGGCAGGACGTCGCCTCTAGCCGCCTCGCCACCAGTCAACAATTCCAGCAAAACTGGGTTCGCGCTTACCGCGACTACAGCGCCTGGCTGCAGCACGGCGAAATGCTCCCGCCACCCAAGCTGGACTGCGAGACCACCAACTACCAACGCTGGCAGCCGCCGGTCATCTTCCATAATCGCTTCCGCGCCGCCAACGGCGAAGAAGCCGTGGTGCTGGTCAATGCCACGAAATCAGCCCAGGTCGGCACCCTGCACTGGCAGGGCAAAGCCACCCCCATCAATCTCCAGGCAGACGAAATCCGCGTCATAGCCGCCAAAGACATCCGCTGACTAACGTCATTCGCCGTCCGGTACGAAACCGCGCACTGCCATCGCCCGCAGTGGTCGCCGCAGGCAATCCCATGGTCGCCACCGGTGCGGCAAAACAAGGCGCTTGGATACAAAATAAACGGCGCTCCGAAACGGCTTTTCTGCCTCGGAGCGCCGGTGTTATTTTCGTTTGAATGCCTGCGTTCTTGTCAGCCGGCCACGATTGCCTTCAGCCCAGCAACGGACGCCTTCACGCACTCCAGCGGGCTCTTGCCATCGGGATAACTCTCCTGCTCAATGGTCAGCCATTCAGTACCGCCGACCTGATTACAGGCAGCGACCACGTCCGACCATGGCACGGAGTCCAGACCGATGATCGCTTTCTTGCCCGCGTCGCCACGGCGCGCCATCGGTTTGATGTGCACAGTGCCAAAGCGCCCGGGATACTTCTTGATCAGCGCCACCGGGTCCTGTCCGGCATGGAAGGACCAGCCGCAGTCCTGTTGCAAGACGACGTCCGCAGGCGTGTTGTCGGCAAAAAGCTCGAAGAAGCTCTTGCCCTCGTGCTGTTTGAATTCCGCCGTGTGATTGTGGTAACCACAGGCCATCCCCAGGGGCTTCAGTTTTTCCGCCGTGGCGCTGTACAGCTCAGCCAGCGCACGCCATTTCTCCGGATTGGTGAAGTCCTTGTCACCAGGCACAATCAAGTACTTGCAGCCAATCGCCTGGTGGAAATCAATCGTGCGCTGGAGATTATCGCCGCGAAAACTGCCCGTGCCGATGTGCGTGCCCGCAGCGACCAGCCCGAGGTCATCCAGGCGCTGCCGCAACTCCTTGGCCTTGCCGCCGTAACCATGGTAGCCGGCAAACTCCACGCCGGCGATGCCCAACTTGCCAACCTCAGCCAGCACGGCGTCAAAGTCCTTCTTGCTGTCCTCCCGCAAGGAATACAGCTGCAACGCAATCCGAGCCGGCTTTTTGCCGCCATCCTGACCCATCACGGCCCGCGGCAACAGGCCCGCAGCCAACGCGCTCAACCCCGAAGCCTTCAGAAAATCCCGCCGGTTCATACTACGCAGTTCCATACTAACCTCTCTTTGTGCACCAAAAACACACAGCCGCTGCCGTCGAATATCAACTGCGGCAATAGTCGCGTCGCGACACCATCAGCCTAACAACGACGCCAAAAAACTACGTTCGCCCCTACCATACTAGCCTGAATCCCACCTGGCGAGACACCGCAGGCTAATTTGCCCAGCAAAAAAAACGGCACCCGGGGAATATCGTCCCCCAGGGTGCCGAAAGATGCTTCGCGTCGCGCGCCGACCAATGCCTCAGTCTCGCTACGCCATCAATGTTTGTTGGTACGAGACCACCAGCATTCACTCTGTTTGCAGGGTATGGTCTCGGGCTTGTACCAGGCGGCACGGCCATCAGCAAAGGCATAGTTGCAGCCGTTGTTATGACGAATGGCCGCTTCTGGCTGGAAAGCGCCCAGACTGCTTGCCATCCGTCGACTGAAACCAGCGTCATTACTCTGGATATTGAACTCGTGCGCTGTGCTGTCGCCCATGATGATCGCCACCGATGGCATGGTCACACTCCCCAGCGAACAGCCCAGAGTCGCATCGGGCGCGCCGCCATCCCAGTGAATGTGGTTGACGCCGGTTCCGCTGCCAAGCGTCGCTTCACCAACGACAAACTTGCCCGCATTGCTATAGGTGGAGTACTTGCCACCCGAGTAAGACGGACATTCGAACATCTTGAGATCCGAGCAATACTGGTAGGCAAACACCCGCCATGACGCCTGCTTGTCCCACGACGTCTGCGCGGGATCAACCGTGTAACGCGATGTCAGCAAACGATCGTAGTCGTCGTGGTACATCAGATCGGCCAGGGCCAGCTGCTTGTGATTGGACGTACAGGATATTTGCCGCGCCTTCTCCCGCGCCTTGCTTAACGCCGGTAATAGCATCGCCGCCAATATCGCTATAATCGCAATCACCACCAACAGCTCAATCAGCGTGAAGCATATCACTCTCTTCAACATGGCTAACCCTCCTTGTTTTCCTGCACGCAAAACCAACGCCGTCATCCCGGCAGCGTCGACCTGACAATGCTACCAAGCTACCACCTAACAAAACGTTATGCAAGTTGTTAACCACAGAAACACGCAAACTTAACCAAGTCATCCTCGTCCACGCTGTCCACGCTGTCCACGCTGTCCACGCTGTCCACGCTGTCCACGCTGTCCACGCTGTCCACGCTGTCCACGCTGTCCACGCTGTCCACCCTGTCCAAGCTGTCCACGCTGTCCAAGCTGTCCACGCTGTCCACGCTGTCCACGCTGTCCACGCTGTCCACTTTGTCCACGTCCACCTGTGGTTTTTCTCATTGCATCTTTGCCCTGCAGCTATATAGTAATGACTCGTGATAAGTCAAAAGCCCCGCCTTGCGGGCGCTGACGGCGCGTCACACCACTGTATTTCCGCGGCGACACGAAGCCCTTTCGGCTCACCTGCTCCCGCGACCATATCCTGTACTGACCCCGAAGATCCGTTCTGAGGGTAAGGCAAGCAGTCTGACAACATTACACCGGCGCGCCCAAGCTTCACCCAAGCGAAGCCAACGCAAGCCATTTCGGAAAACTCGGCCGGCTTAACCGCCGCCACCGTCTTCTGCCGATCATGTCAAGGCACTTTCCCTTACCCGGAAAGTGCCTTTTTTGTTGTTTTCCAGATTACAGCCCGCCAAGGACAGGACAAACAAGCATGAACAAACGCGTAGCACTCATCGGCATCGTCGTTGACAACAAAGAGTCTGCAGAGCCCCTCAACGCCCTGCTGCACTGCTACGGCGAGTACATCATTGGCCGCATGGGCCTGCCCTATCCTCAGCGCGGCGTGTCCATCATCAGCGTCGCCGTCGACGCCCCGGCCGATGTCATCAGCGCTCTGGCCGGCAAGCTCGGTATGATCCCCGGCGTCAATTCCAAAACCATCTACGCCAAACTCCCCCAGGAATAGCACATGGCCAGCACGAACAGCACCTATATCGACGAATTACGCGCGCACGGCCGCCTCAGCCATCAGCAGTGGCTGGTACTGCTCATTGCCGCTCAAAACAACCCGGCCTTCGCGGAGGAAATCCGCGTCTGCGCCCACGCCATCCGCGAACGCTATTTCGGCCGCACGGTGTACATTCGCGGCCTGATTGAGCTCAGCAACTACTGTCGGAACGACTGCTTCTACTGCGGCATCCGCAAAAGCAACGGCGAGGTCAGCCGCTATCGCCTCAGCCTAGACGAAATCCTCGGCTGCTGCCAGGTCGGCTACGACCTCGGCTTCCGCACGTTCGTCCTCCAGGGCGGCGAAGACGCCTGGTTCAACGACGATCGCCTTGCCGAACTCGTCGCGGCCATCCGCACGCATCATCCGGACTCGGCGATTACGCTGTCCCTGGGCGAGCGCAGCCGCGAGAGTTACGAGCGGCTTTTTGCCGCCGGCGCCAACCGTTATCTGCTGCGGCACGAAGCGGTCAATACCGAGCTTTATGCGTCCCTGCATCCCGCCCGGCAACGCCTGGCCACTCGCCTGGACTGCCTGCGCAATCTGCAGGCCATCGGCTTTCAAACCGGCGCGGGTTTCATGGTTGGCGCGCCCGGCCAAACACTGGCGCATATCGCCGAAGACATGGTGTTTTTGGGCGACTTCCGGCCGGCCATGGTCGGCATCGGCCCCTTCATCCCCCAGCATGCCACGCGTTACGCCCACGAGCCGGCCGGCAGCGTCGATCTCACGCTGATTCTGCTCAGCCTCATCCGCATCATGCTGCCCAATGTGCTCTTGCCAGCAACCACCGCCCTGGGCACCATGGACCCACAGGGACACGCCAAGGGCATGCGCGCCGGCGCCAACGTCGTCATGCCTAATCTCTCGCCCGCCGACGTCCGCGGCAAATACCTCCTCTACGACAACAAAATGTCCTTCGGCAGCGAGGCCGCCGAGGGGCTGGATACCCTGCGACAACGCATGGCTGCAGCCGGCTACGAGGTCGTCGTTGCCCGCGGTGACCAGCCGCCACTGCAAATCTGACAACAGACAGCCACGCGCCAATCACCACATCAAATAACAACTTTCATTTGCGCAATATTTGACCACCACCCACAGAAAGAAAAACACCATGTACGATCCCAAATCACCGCATGCCGAAGACTTCATCAACCACGATGAAATTTTGGCCACCCTCGCGTATGCCGACGCCAACGCCACCAATGCCGAACTGATCGACACCATCATCACCAAGGCCGAGTTGCGCAAAGGCCTCAGCCACCGCGAAGCGTCCGTCCTGCTGGCCTGCACCCTCGAAGACCGCAACCAGAAAATCTACGCACTGGCCGAGCAGATCAAAAAAGACTTCTACGGCAACCGCATTGTCATGTTCGCGCCGCTGTACCTATCCAACTACTGCATCAACGGCTGCGTCTACTGCCCATATCACCTGAAGAACAAGCGCATACCGCGCATCAAACTCAGCCAGGACGAAATCCGCCGCGAGGTCATCGCCCTCCAAGACATGGGCCATAAACGCCTCGCCCTCGAAGCCGGCGAAGACCCCGTCAACAACCCGCTCGAATACATCCTCGAAAGCATCAAGACCATCTACAGCGTCAAGCACAAAAATGGCGTCATCCGCCGCGTCAATGTCAATATTGCAGCCACCACCGTCGATGACTACCGCAAGCTCAAAGACGCCGGCATCGGCACCTACATTCTCTTCCAGGAAACCTACCATAAAGACAGCTACGAAAAACTCCACCCGACTGGCCCCAAGCACGATTACAAATGGCACACCGAAGCCATGGACCGCGCCATGCAGGGCGGCATTGACGACGTCGGCATCGGCGTGCTCTTCGGCCTGGAACGCTACCGCTATGAATACGCCGGCCTGCTCATGCACGCCGAGCACCTCGAAGCCGCCATGGGCGTCGGCCCACACACCATCAGCGTCCCGCGCATCAAGGCCGCAGACGATGTCGACCCCAGCAGTTTCGACAACGGCATCAACGAAGACACCTTCGCCAAGATCGTCGCCTGCATCCGCATCGCCGTGCCCTACACCGGCATCATCATCTCGACCCGTGAAAGCCAGTCCTGCCGCGAACGCGTGCTGCACCTCGGCGTATCGCAGATCAGCGGCGCTTCGCGCACCAGCGTCGGCGGCTACGCCGATCCTGAACCCGACGACGCCAAATCCGAACAGTTCGAGCTCAGCGACCGCCGCACCCTCGATGAAATCGTCCACTGGCTGATGAACATGGGCTACATACCCAGCTTCTGCACCGCCTGTTACCGCGAAGGACGCACCGGCGACCGCTTCATGTCACTCTGCAAAAGCGGCCAGATCCTCAACTGCTGCCACCCCAATGCGCTCATGACCCTCAAGGAATACCTCATGGACTACGCATCGCCAGAAACCCGCCGCATCGGCGAAGAGCTCATCGCCCGGGAAATCGAGAAGGTCCCGCGGGAAAAAGTCCGCGACATCGCCAAGCGCAATCTGGCCGCCATCAACGATGGCCAGCGCGACTTCCGCTTCTGAACCCGCCGCAAAGCGCACTGCATGCCGCATCGACCAGCACCACTGACAGACAACGCCCTCGGAGGATCCACCCAATGGGTATGAATGACACGCCCCTCGCCAATCGCGTCCACATCGGCATTTTCGGCCGCCGCAATGCCGGTAAGTCCAGTCTGATCAACGCAATCACTGGCCAGGACCTCGCTATCGTCTCGGCAGTCAAAGGCACCACCACCGACCCCGTTTTCAAGACCATGGAAATCCTGCCCATTGGCCCCGTCGTGCTTATCGATACCGCCGGCACCGACGACGATAGCGAGCTCGGTGCCCTGCGCGTCAGCAAAACTCGCCAAGTCATCAACAAAAGCGACGTGGCCGTTCTAGTCGTCGACGCTGCCGAGGGCCTCAACAGCGACGACCGGGACCTGCTCGCGCTCTTCCAAGCCAAGAATATCCCCGCCGTCGTTGTCTTTAACAAGAGCGACCTGGCGCCTGCACCGGCGCCAGCAGTTGCCGGCGTTCCCGCCATCGCCGTCAGCGCCCGCAGCGGCGAAAATATCCACGCGTTGAAAGAGCTCATCGCCACCCTGCATAAACAGGAGCACAGCGCGCCGCTGGTCGCCGACCTGCTGCAGCCTCAGGATCTGGTGCTGCTGGTGATTCCCGTGGATGCTGCCGCGCCCAAAGGCCGGCTGATTCTGCCACAACAGCAGGTCATGCGGGACATCCTCGATGCCGACGCCGTCGCCATGGCCTGCCAGCTGCCGGCATTGCCCGACATCATGCGCCGCTACGGCCAAGACATCCGTCTGGTCATCACCGACAGCCAGGCATTCGCCGAAGTCGGCACCGTCGTGCCCGACGACATTCCCCTGACGTCCTTCTCCATCCTCTTCGCACGCTACAAAGGCATTCTGCCCGCCGCCATCGCCGCCGCCAAGGCCATCGAAGCCCTCGCCGACGGCGACCGCGTCCTCATCTCCGAAGGCTGCACCCACCACCGTCAATGCGACGATATCGGAACCGTCAAAATCCCCCGCTGGCTCAAGCAGTTCAGCGGCAAGAACATCGTCATCGAAACCAGCTCCGGAACGCAATTCCCCGAAGACCTCCGGCCCTACAAAGTCATCATCCACTGCGGCTCGTGCATGCTCAACGAACGCGAAGTGCGCTACCGCTACCAATGTGCCGCCGACCAAGGCGTGCCTATGACCAACTACGGGCTCGTTATCGCACACGTCAACGGCATCCTCCAACGCGCCATCAAACCGCTGGCCTGAAGTGTAACCGCCATGGACTTGATGAACTAGCCATAGACCGGCTGTCCGCCGCGTCCACTGAGTCCACTCTGCCTGCGCCCCCACCCTCACAAGCGCAAAAAGCCCCCCGGGTCATTGCTGATCCGAGGGGCTACAATGTCTGTTGCTAGCGTTCTTGCTCGCTTCAGCCCGCAGTCACGGTTTCCACGATGGGCAGAATGTTGACGCTGCGGTTGGTCTTGCCAAACTGCACCACGCCGTCGCACAGCGCGAACAGAGTGAAATCACGGCCCAAGCCGACGTTCTTGCCCGGCCGGAAGACGGTGCCGCACTGGCGGACGATGATGCTGCCGGCGCTGACGGTCTGGCCGCCGTAGGCCTTCACACCACGGTATTTCGGATTGCTGTCACGACCGTTGCGGCTTGAGGATTGACCCTTCTTATGTGCCATAATAGTACCTCCATTCGACGTTCATATATGATGACTATGCCTTGATCAAAGCATGACTTAGCAACAAAGATTATCAAATATAGCCCCAAAAGCATGAACTGCAACGAAAAACAAGCCCATTTCCAGGAAAAATCATAACCGGGACGCCATTGATAACAGCCGGCCACCAGCGCCGCCTCTTTCCGGGCGGGACACTGAGCGTTTTTATGGACGCAATGGACACATCCTGGCCGTCGCGCCAGTGAGTCCCCGGTGTCCCGGCAGTCCACAACCGGTCCCCAGCGTCCAAGGCGTCATTCCCCATGGTCCAGAAAGTCCCCACAGTCCAATCCATGGGACCATGCCTCATGAGTCCGTGAGTCCTCGCCCCAGCGCGCAGTCGCCAAGGTGTCTCCCCGGTCCCAGTGGTCCTCCGGCACCGGCAAATATCAATCACTCCTATGTAACCTGCTGCCGCAAAGGTCGGCGGTAATCAAGGTTGAATGACTGGGCGGCGGCGGGCCGTGGGTTTCCTGCAAATTGTCCCCGGTGTTTTCCCCACCGGGGTGGTTACTCCTATGAAACACGCTGCCGCAAAGGTCGGCGGAAATCAAGGTCGGATGGCTGGACGGCGGCGGGCCGCAGGTTTCCTGCAAATTGTCCCAGCGAAGCGCCGGGGTGTACACTGACCGATTACCTTCGGCGACACTGGTCACCACACGCGTCGTTTGCACTTGGCGCCGCCGGGGTTATTGTTCGCCCGGTCTTGCCCCGCGCACACCGCCTTGGGCAACGGGGAGTAGTTCTGATAACAGAATTTCGGGAGGTCTGTACTCATGCCAGCAAACAAAAATCAGCTGTTGCGCCTCCAGGTCATTGTTGAGTTGTTGCGCAAGAACAGCTTCCCCAATTACAACCTCTTCATGGCCGAAATGAAGCGGCGTGACCCTGCCGGAGCATACAATCTGTCAGACAAGACGTTTCAGCGCGACATTGCCGTCTTGCGCACGGAATTTGGGGCACCAGTCGACTACGAGCCGACTGAACACGGCTTTTTTCTGACCGACCTCGACTGGTACTCAGAAAAACTCATGGTCGAGCCCTTTGAGATGAAGAGCGCCGTTCTTGGCCAAATGGCTGCGCAGTCCCTGATGCCCGAACCCCTGCGCTCAGAAATCAATAAGGCCGTGCAGGCACTGCTGACCCGCAATAAAACGGGCTTTGGCGATTCGGCTGAACTTGACATGATGCAGGTCATCAACCCAGTGCAACTGCCGCTCTCACCAGATATCTTTTGCACCGTCTTCAAAGCATGGGAAAAACGGCGGCGGCTGCGTCTGAGTTACAGCACCGCCAAGGGCAAGGAAAGCGACAAAATCTTTGAACCCCATGTGATCGCCTGGCAGGCCGGCGTCTGGTATCTCAAAGGACGTCTGGTCGGCACACCGAAATACCGCTACAGCAAACCCCTCAACACCATTCTCGCCCTGCATCGCATCAGCGCCGCCGAGATGACTGACGAGTCCTTCGCCAGTGACAAGCATCTCCTGGACGGTATCAACGATGGCAAGCTGTTCAATTTCCCGCGCCTGGCGGAAGTCCGCCTGCACGTCCAAGCCGATTCCGCCAAACCCTTCCGCGAACGCTATGCCAACAAGCCGAGTTGCCTGCAGGAAAAGAGCGATGGCTCCCTACTGCTGACCCTGCACGATGTCGCCGAACACGAAGCTATCGATCTGATCTTCTGGGCCCGCGGCCAGGTCAAAGTCCTCAGCCCCGACTCGCTCCGCCAGGCTGTTGTCGGCATCGCCAAAACTGTCCTGCGCCTGCAAAGCTGAGCCAACTCCTGTCGCCTCCCTCGCTCACACCGTCAGACACCGCGGGCGTTTCCACGCCTTACTGTCGGCAAAGCCCGGCAGTCGCGTGTTGATGCGCAGTATCTGCCACCGCTTCCCCACCATGCTGGCGTAGTCATCGAGATCCTGGAAGGAAAATCCCAGCGCATTGGGCGCCTGCGGCGATACGCCAAGCGCACAAAGCAACTTCAACAGATTGCGACTGCCCTCGCGCTCCTTTGCCAGATGGGTATAATTCTGGGCCACTTCCTCCCATGGGGCCTGCCTGGATACCACCCACTTTGCCGGCGGCAGCGGCGACTTCCCGCTCTGCAGGTACAGCTGGTATGCTTGCGCGGTGGTTAATCCCTTCGGCCTTTTTTTCCGTGGCTGCCAGCACGTCGCCGTGTACCAAAGCAGATTGTTGCCGTGGCGATCGCGAAAACCCGTGCAAAGCCCCGGCCGCAACTCTTCAAGCTTTTTTACCAGGATGGCTGCGTCAACACCGCGATAATGACCTACGGCATATATGAGAATATCACGATAGGTCATGCCCAACTCGGCCTCACTAAAGTTCTCCAGCCACATGCATACAATCTCCAGACAGTGCTTCAATATGGCAAAGGAAAACCAGTCTGCTTTCTTCACCGGCGAGATGTCCGACGCAAAACTGGCCTGATAACAACGCTTTTCGAACATCGCCTCGACGCCCATCGCCGTCAGTTCCCGCCAACGTTTCTCATGCCTGGCATCGAATCGGACCTGTTCCAACTCAAAGCCCTCCGCATCAAGACCGGCACGACTCAGAGCCCGCGGACTTCTTTCCAACAGATATATCCACGACGCAAGCCGAATATGAGCCGGCACCGCACATGACGCCGTGCTCACCAACGCCAAATGCACCTTCTGCCCCTGCCATTTGGCCTCGCGGGCAACATGAAGAAACTCCAGCCAGAAAGACGGCGGGGCTATCTCGGCCATCGCTGCCTTTTTCATGGGGCCACGCCCTTGCATGAGCCAGAACACGGCTACCAGCAACTCCCGCATATCAACACTGCGAAAAACGTCGGCGCACGACAGGTATTCCGAACGCCACTGGCTCTTGCCGTCCACCATGGTTTTCGTGGTGCGCATCCATTGAATGCCCAGGTTATTGCCAAATCCCAGAGCACGGCTGATGGTCATTTTTTTCATGTGCTGTAGCATGAAGTCCTCATCCCGACGCAGATCTTCCAGTTCCCCTTGCAGTTGCTCGCTTATGGTCGTCATGGCATGTGTCCCTTTCTGGCTGTGTGTGATACCCCAAAGACTGCTGGCCGGGAAGCCCCCCCCCGACGCGTTCTCTTCGCTGCCATTACTATCGCTACCGCCACCGGACACCTATTGTCCGACACCCATCATGCCATGCAAAATTTCTTTTGCGTCCACACAACAGGATGAATGCCGCCGGGACGGCGGCGCGCCCAAGCATCCCAGACGTCGGCCTATCAGTCCCTTGAGGCCAATGCGTCATTCCCCACGGTCCAGAAAGTCCCCACCGTCCAATCCATGGGACCATGCCTTATGCGTCGTGAGTCCTCACCCCAGCGCAGCACCAACCAGTCCCCTCGGTCCCAGGCGTCCCCGGAGACCGGTTAGCGCCAACCGGTGAGGCACTACCTCCCTTGTTATTTGTGCACACGCCTCAGCCTTGCTTTGTCACGCCAGGATTCTACATTAGCGCAACACGTCGCCCACCCGCCCAATTGTCGTCACCCAATACAGGAGCAACCCATGTCCGAAATCCTAAGCCTCGGTCTCGCCATGGCCCTCGCCGGCAGCGCCCCCAGCGGCAAGCCCTACCCGCCGCTGGCGGATATCTACCCCCAGGCCATCGCCAACCACGGCGACACCAGCCGCCTGCAACGCGCCTGCCAACGCGCCCGCAACGGCGAAAAAATCGTCGTCGGCGTCATCGGCGGCTCCATCACCGCCGGCGCCAAAACCAGCAAGAGCGACTACAGCTGGGGACGGCAATTCGCCGCCTGGTGGGAAAAGAATTTCCCGCAGAGCGAGGTCGTCTTCGTCAACGCGGGCATTGGCGCGACCGGCACGGCCCTGGCCATCCACCGCGCCCAGCGCGATCTGCTTAGCCAGCGACCCGACGTCGTCGGTGTCGAATTCTCCGTCAATGACACCGCCAATGCCGACGCCATTGAAACCATGGAAGGCCTGCTGCGCCAAATCCTCAGCCAGGAGCAGCAGCCGGCAGTTGTCATGCTCCACACTATGAACAGCAACGGCGGCAATGCCCAGCAGTTCCACCTTGATGTCGCTAAACACTACCAGGTGCCTGCAATTAGTTACCGCGACGCCCTCTGGCCACTGATCGCCGCCGACAAACTGGAATGGAGCGATCTCTCACCCGACACCGTTCACCCCAATGACATCGGCCATACCTACTGCGCCGCACTTGTCAATCAGTTCCTCGCCGACTGTCTCGCCGAAACGCCCGCCGCACCCCCTGTCGCCATCAGCACCGCGACGCTGCCGGCGCCACTGGTAGGCACCGCCTTCGATTCCGGCGAGGTCATCGATCCGGGAAGCCTCGACATCATCAGCAACAAGGGCTTCACCCTCGGCGCCGCCGACCGCCGCTGGGGCCAGCCATGGATAACAACCACCCCCGGTGCAAGCATCTCCTTCACCATGGACGGCTCCACCATCGCCATGCTCTTCTGGCGCATCAAAGGCCCCATGGGCAAAGCCCGCATCAGCATCGACGGCGAACCAGTCACCGTCGTCGACGCCTGGTTCGCACAAACCTGGGGCGGCTACACGCCATACCAACTGATCTGCAAAAACAAGCCCGGACGCCATGTCGTGACCATCGACGTCCTGACCGAGAAACATCCCGACAGCGATGGCCACGCCTTCGAACTGCGAGCCGTTCTCCGCGCCGGCGTGAAATAAACGTCTACCGGGCTTAACCGCCTCGGCGCTGATTCCACCCTCCGTCCGGACATCAAAGAGGCGACCAGCAAGCGCGACGATGGCGGCGAAACAAACGCCCCGACAACCCATGCACCGGCCAACATACTGCGCCTTGCGCCAGCCCCCTACAGCCCCCTACAGCCCCCAGTGCACCGCGCAAATAAAGGAAACGCCTGACGATGTCATCACCGTCAGGCGTTTTACATTGAGTTGAAAAACCGACTTGTCCTCAGAATTGACCGTGGCCAAAAAGCTTGCCGCCCGTGGACGTGCTCAGCACCTGATTGGCGTTATGGCCCGCCGCGTGGCCATCGGCAAAGATGCCGTTCATGGTGTTGTTGTGCAAGTCCGTGCGTGGAGGTTCAGAAGAAGCGTTGCAACTGGGACAGAAATGCGTATAGGCGTAATTACGCTCGGCATATACCAGCAGCGCCGACGGCTCTTTGAAATCCGCCAAACGTCGCGATTTCTGTTTGCCGTCACCAACCCATATATGCGTCTGCAACGCGCAATAATGAAATTTCCGCGTCGGCGCCAGCGCCCCGCCATCCAACTTGCAGGCCCACGTGTCGCAAATGGTCGAGTTTGACGGGCAGCCGTAGGTCTTCCAGTCGCCCACATAAGGCTGCAGCCGTTCCCACCACCACGGCGCGTGAGTCGCACCGTCCAATGCCGTGTACACCGGCGGCAAAAAATCCTCGCTGTCATTGGCGTACATGGTGTTGGCCAGCCCCAGCTGCTTGAGGTTGGACACGCAGCCAATCGTCCGCGCTTTCTCCCGCGCCTTGCTCAACGCCGGCAGCAGCATCGCCGCCAAAATGGCAATGATCGCTATCACCACCAACAACTCAATCAGCGTAAACACACGTGCGAGCCTGGACATAATCAGCCTCCTTTTCATTGTTTCGTCAGCACAAGAAGCGTAAAAACCCGCAAAAGCGCACAACTACATACATGATAACAACAAAGCATCACAAATACAAGCATCAACAACCATGCAAAAAAACACCCGCTGTTTCGTGAAGCTGGGTGCTAACAACCAGTAGGACAATGGCACTGCAGCCCCCTGCACCCCAGCAACGCCTGAGGCGCCAGTCTTGCTCAACGCGCCTCGTTTTTCACCGCCCGCCACCGCCGTTCGCCTACGGGCAGAAAAACCTCGCCAGCCATTGAAAAGGCCCCGCTGATTCGCTATACTAGGGCTTCGCCGCAGATGTCTTTTTCCACCGGTGGCCCGGCCCGCGACGGGCGCTGGAGGCGAATCCCACGATTCGCTCTACCACACTCCCGTGGCAGGCATGCCGTGCAATGATTTGCCTCAATGCGCCAGTTGCCAACGGCCCCAGGTCGACAGGCAACAGCACGTAGCACGAGCCATGGCACATGCCGGTGGAATTGTTGTCTGAAGCGACTACTGTGATGGAAACTGTAGCAGAACGCTCATCTAAGCATGAAATAACGGGTAGGTGTCCAACGTGAAAGCCTTCATTGCCATCGTCCAGCAGACCATGCGTTCTGCCATACGTTCAAAAGTGTTCCACATCCTCTTCGTCCTCATCCTCCTAGCGGTCTTTCTCCTGCCCATGACTGTGTCCGGCGACGGCACCGCCGTGGGCCTGGTACAGATATCACTCACCTACTCACTGGGCATTGTCGTCACCCTCATTTCCACTACCACGCTGTGGCTGGCCTGCTCGCAACTATCCCACGAAATCGAGGCCTACAACATCCACCTGGTCGTGTCCAAGCCCTGCCCACGCTGGCTGCTCTGGCTCGGCAAGTGGTTCGGCATCTTCGCCATGCACAGCGTCATCCTCCTGGTCTCGGCCGCCATCGTCTTCGCACTCATCCAATGGCGAGTCGCCAGAGGCAATTTCTCCGAGGTCGAACTTACCCGCCTCGACAAGGAAATCCGCGTCGGCCGCCGGGCCTTCTTTCCCGACCCCGAGCAGTTCGACACCCAGGTCGACGCCGATTACGAACGCCGCCAAGACGAATTCGCCGGCCAGGATCCCGCCACCGTCAAGGCCGAACTCCGCCGCCAACTGGTCGCCAAAAGCGGCGACATCCAGCCCGGCCACATGAAAAACTGGTCCTTCACCGGCGTCCAGACCAAATCCGCAGACGACCCGCTCTTTATCCGCTATCGGCTGTTTTCCGGTTCCACGTCCAGCACCAACCAGCAGCTCATGCCCTGTCTGTGGGGCCTGAAAGACCCCACCGCCGCCGCGACCATCGCCGATCCCTTCGTCTATCAACAACTGAAAGTCATGGGCGGCAGCTTCCAGGAAATGCCCATTTCCAACCTCACCATTGACAAAGACAACGACAACCGCGTCGTGCTGCGTTACATCAACCCACCGGTGGAATACTGGGAAGGCGCCGAACCGACCTCCGCAGTCTTCCAGGCCCAGGACGGCCCCGCCATCCTCGTCGCCGTAGCCGGCTTTGCCGCCAACTACTGGCGGGCGATGGTCCTCGCTGTCCTGCAACTGGCCTTCCTGGCCGCACTGGGCTGCACCGTCAGCGCGGCCTTCTCCACGCCGGTGGCTGCATTCGTCGCCGTGGCATACCTCGTCATCGGCCTGTCCGTCCAGGCAGCCATCACCGCGCCCCTGCAGAACGACGACGGGTCATGGAAATACAAGGGCTTCAGCGATATGGCCGCGCATAAATTCGCCCAGGTCGTCGGCCAACTCGTCGTCTCCGTCGATGACCTTGACGCCACGTCGGACTTGGCCCGCGGCCGCCTCGTCGAAGGCCGCCGCATCGGCATGGCCTTCGCCACCCTTTTCTGTCTGCGTACCGGCCTCATCGCCGGCGTCGGCATCTGGATTCTTACCCGCCGGGAATTGGGCACCGTCATCAGAAAATAGCCCCCGCCGCGACTCATTCACGACCACTATATACGAACACCATAGCCATAGCGTCACATGAAAAAACTAGCCAGCAGCATCCTCATTTTTATCGTCGCCTTCTTTATCCTCGGCGCCGCGCTCTCGGCCATCCAAGGCCGCATGAACGCCATCCGCTACAATGAGCGCCTCACCGATGACGACCCGCTGGAAAACGCCCCGCCACTGGTGGCCTTCACCAGCGTCGCTCTCGGCGGCTTCCGCGGCCTGGTTGCCGACTACCTCTGGCTGCGTTCCAGCAAAATGCAGGACGAAGGCAATTACTTCGAAATGGTGCAGCTTGCTGACTGGATCGTCAAACTCCAGCCCCGTTTCACTGGCTCACACGCCTTCCTGGCCTGGAACATGGCCTACAATGTCTCTGTTACCTTCACCAGCTTCGAAGACCGCTGGCGCTGGGTCAAACGCGGCATCGAACTCATCCGCGATGAAGCCCTCGAATACAACCCCGGCGACCCCGAACTCTTCCGCCAACTGGGCTGGATATACCAGCATAAACTCGGCAAAGACCTCGATGACGCCAACCGCTACTACAAAACCGAGTTCGCCAAGGAAATGATCCGCCTCTTCGGCGATTTCTACGGCGAATGGGACGAACTGATCAAGGCGCCCGAAAATGAACAGAAGCTCCGCGCTGCCCTCGGCGGCAAAAATGACGTCTGGGGCATCCTTGCCAGCCATGGCTACAAGGACTTCGCTGACTTCGAACGACATTTCCGCGAGCTGGCCGTCATCCCCCCCGAGGTCGCAGCCGAACTCCGCGAACTGGGCAGCGAACGCATCGTCGAAGCATCCCTGCGCCGCCGCTGGATGGTCATGAAGTACCGCCTGCTCCCGGACTGGCTCAAAAAACTCAATGCCAAATACGGCGACCTCGACTGGCGCCTCGCCGAGGCACATGCCATCTACTGGGCCGAACGCGGCCGCGAAAAATGGACCGACGACAAGGACACCTTCAAACGCCTCAGCTGCGACCGCATGATCTTCCAATCCCTGGCCGCAGCCTTCGAAACCGGTCGCCTGGTGTACCTCAAAGACATCCAGCACCTGGAAATGACCCCGAATATCCACATCATCGACGCCGTCAACAAGAGCTACCAGGACGCCTGGGCCCTCTATGACGAAAATACCATCGGCGGCGCCTACGGCAACTTCCTGGTCAATGCCGTCGTCACTCTCTACAAATTCGGCGAAAAGAAGAAGGCCGCCGAAATCCTCGCCCTCGGCAACACCTACGAGCGCTACGGCACGCGTTTTGCCAAGCCGCTGGACGAATTCGTCCTCAAGGAACTCGCCGATGACATGGAGGCCGCGTCCTACCCCGTCGCCCAAGGCACGGTGCAGAGCTACCTCATGAACGCCTACTACCAGCTCGCCATCGACGAAGACGAGGTCGCCGAAGGTTACCTCACCATCGCCCAGCAGCTCTACGACCGCTACCGCAAATTCGTCACCGGCACGGAAAAACGCCGCGCGCTGCCGCCCTGGAAGCAGATGCAGATCACCTCGCTGGAAATGACCAAGCAGCGCATCCCCGCGCCGATGGCCAAACGTCTGGAAGAACGCCTGCCCAAAGCCGGCGAGAAATTCATCCCCGAGGCCGGCGAAATCGCAGCACCCGTTGTTCAGTAATCAGCCCGCCGACACTGAGCCGGCTTGCTGTCAATCCACGATTGCGCGTTCGCCCAAGAGGAGCCCTGCCGCTATGTTCAGCCCAGCTCTCGGTGTATCCCTCCACTCCCTTGCCAAGCCCGTCAATGACGACATGCTTGCGGCCTTGTCGGACTCGGGCATCCGCACCGCCGAAATCTACACCACGCCGCTACTGAAGGGCGTTGACCGCGGCCACGAGCGCCTCGCTGCAGCCATGCAGCAGGCCGGCATCCGCCCCATGACCATCCACGCCGATTTCGGTGCCGGCATCGACCCGTCCAACCCGGCAACAACTGCCGCAGCTCTGGCCAGCCTGCGCCAGGCATTGGCCGACGCACGCTTCTTCAAGGCGCCTATGGTCGTCATCCACGCCAGTTCCGAGCCCATCAGTGCCGCCGATCGCCCCGCGCGCTTGGAATGCAGCCTGCAGACTCTCACCGAACTCAGCGCCGAATTCCGCCAGGCCGGCGTGAAAATGGCCATTGAACTCCTCCCCCGCAGCTGCATTGGCAACTGCCTGGTTGAACTCGAACGCTTCGTCGAACGCCTCGGCAATGATGTCTGTGGTGTCTGTCTGGACGTCAATCACGGCATGGACCAGTACGCTCACCTGCACCAATGGGTCAAGGCGCTGGGGAAGAATCTCATCACGCTGCATCTGAGCGACTACGACGGCATTGACGAAAAACACTGGCTCCCCGGCAAGGGTGTCATTGACTGGCCGGCCTTCATGGCTGCCCTGCGCGGCATTGGCTACGGTGGCCCCTTCAACTTCGAGGTGTCGGTACCCGGCGAATCCCCACGCGCCCGCATCGCCGCCCTGGCATCAGCCATGCATTGGCTGAGCAAGTGGTCTTGACGCGCCCCTGACTTATTCTGCCAGCGAGTTGATCACCCGCAGGCCATATCCGCGCAGTATTCCGGCGGCCTCTTCCAGGTCGCCAACCGACGGTCTGGACACTCTCGGCATGCTGTCAACCATGCCGGCATAACGGTACTCGTCCCGCGCATAATCGTGATAGGCCAACAGCCGCACCGTTACGGCTTGCGGCAGCGCCGCAAGAAACTCACCGGCAGCGCGGCCCTCCGCCGGCGACAGGGTCAACGTCGGTACCAACGGCATACGCACTTCAATGGGCACGCCTTCCCCCGCCAGGCGTTGCAGATTTGCCAGAATTAGCTCGTTACCACAGCCCGTCAAGGCCCGATGTCGCTCACAGTCCATCACCTTGAGATCGTAGAGAAACAGTGACGTATGTGGCAACACGCGCGCAAATGCGTCCCAAGGCACATTCCCGCAGGTATCGACCGCCGTATGCACGCCCTCGGCACGCAACCGCCGCAGGAGCTCCGCGCAAAAATCTGTCTGGCACAGTGGCTCACCACCGGAGATGGTCACGCCGCCACCGGATTGCTCATAGAAATCGCGGTCTTCTAAAAGCAGCGCCAAGGCATCGTCGACGCTGACTTCCCGCGCCGAGAAGCGCAGCACGTCCAGCAGGCAGGCGTCAACGCAGCGACCACAGCGCCGGCATTTGCTGCGATCAAAGACATGCCTGCCCGCCGCATCCAGCGCCTGCGCGCCACTCGGGCAAACTGCCACACAGCGGCCACAGGACACGCAACGGATGTCCGTATAAAGCAACAGTGGCTTGCGGCTGATGCTCTCGGGATTATGACACCACCGGCAACGCAGCGAGCAGCCCTGCAAAAACAGCGTCGTACGAATGCCCGGGCCGTCGTGAGTTTCGAGATTCTTGACGCCTGATACCAGCCCCGTCGTCATAATTACTATGCTTTCGCTTCGGCTTCACGGATGAAGCAGTCCTGCATTTTGCGCGACAGGTCAATAAAACGGGCGTTCCAGCCGCATACGCGCACTTGTAAGTTCGCATATTTCTCAGGGCTGGCCTGTGCGGCTTTGAGCGTCTCGGCATCAAACACATTGAAATGGATGAAAAAACCGCCTTTGTGGCAGAAAGTCGCCAAAATATCCTGCAGGCATTTGCCGCCGGTGGCTCCCCGCACCAGCGTGGGATGGAGAGTAATGTCCAGCACCGAACCGTCGGGAAAGTCGGTGGCATCGAGTTTGGTCACGCTGTTCAGCAGTCCGGTGACGCCCTTCTTGTCCATGCCAATCGTCGCGCCGGCATTTTTCGCCAGAGGCTCGCCATTGCGCCGGCCGTCAGGGGTGGCGGCACTGCGCTCACCCATGTTCACCGAGTGGTCAATGGACCAGCAACCCATCTGGAAATGACCGCCACGACTGTTCGGCGTGTTGTTGATCAGCTCCGCCGTCGCATGACAGACCGCCACGGCAAAACGGTCAGCCCTAGCCTCGTTGTTGCCCCATTTTGGCGCCCGCCGACGCGCAAGCAGCTGCAGCTCGTCGTGGCCCTGCCAGTCGTCCTGTAGCGCCTGCCGCAACTCGTCCCAGCTGCATAGCTTTTCCGTAAAAACCAGATACTCAATAGCGGCCAGTGAATCCGCCACCGTGCCAATGCCGGCGCACATCACGCCGGAGGTGCTGTATTCAGTGCCTGCGGCAGAGACATCCCGCCCCTTAGCAAAGCACGAGTCCATGCTGGCCGACAACACCGGCGAGGGGTTCACCCGCGGCCACTCCAACTCCCAAGCGCAGGTCTCGGCCATCGCCTGCCGCAAATGCCCAGCCAAGATGGACTCGTAACCACGCAGTACCTCGTCCATGCTCTGCGGTGCCGGCAGGGCCGCCATCAGCTCCTCAAAGGGCTTGACCATATTGCACAGGGCGCTCATACTGCAGCACAATTCCTTGCCCATGATCGCCGGCTCATAACACCCGATGGGCACAAAATCAACAATGTCGTCCGGTCGTTTGCCATGACGCATAAACATCTCAAAGGCAATGTCGTCGTTGGCAAAAACAATGGCATTGGCGCCGTTGCGCACAGCATCCACCGCCTGCGCCAAAATGTCCGGCGGGCTGTTGCGATGCACCCGCAACGACAATTTGGGGTCAATCGTCTTGCGCTCGGCAAAGACCTCGAGGCACAGCCGCGTCAGGTCGTTGCAGAGGTCGTTGCCAACGGCATCACGACCGCCAAAACAAATGTTGTTGCCCGCGCCAAAATGCTGCGCGGCAAGTTTGTCAAAAAAGCAGTGGATGAGCTCTTTGGCCTGCTCACGCGTCAGCCGGCCGCTACGCAGATCGGCATCGTAGTAGGGAAAGAACAGTTGGTCAAAAACGCCCTGCGAACGGACGTACTCGCCCTCAATCTCCTGCACTTGATTGAAGAGAAATGCCCACTGCAGCGCCTCGTGAAAACTCTGCGGGGGCCGTTCAGCGAGTGCCTGCAACGTCGCAATTACCCGTTGCGCCCCCAGGCGTTCGGCCTCCGCAGCCAAACGCAAGATATACGTGCGCATGGCCTCGCCGACAATCGCCACCGCGCGAAAGAAGTCCGTGGCTTCATCGTCTGGCGCTGTCGCCAGCGCGGCGTTAGCGCGGTCGCGCAGGCCCGCCGCGCCATACTTGAGAACATTGCGCCAACCGGGCGATGTGTGGCTCAGGTCGAGCCGGCCATAGGCGCAGTCACCCAGTCGCCAGTCACTTAAACCAAGTTTCTTTCCGGCTTCATTCATCCATTCCTGCTGGATCTTCCACAGGACGCGGCCGCTGTCGATATGATCCGCGAACCAGTCGTCGGGATCCACGCGAATGGCCGCGTCCGTAAGGACTATGCGCAGCATCTCCGCCCGCTGGCTAATCCGCGGCTGACCGGCGCCAGTCGTGGCCAGATACTGCCGGACTTTCGCCAGCAACGCGTCCGGCCCCAAGCCAGTGGCTGGATTCATTGGCAGACGATACTGCTTCTCTAGCATATCGCGCACTGCGTCGTAATGGCCCCACAAGGCAGCTGCAGTCATCGGGCTTTCTCCAATAACCTAAGAAATAAGTTCAATTACATCGATGGCTCTTCAAGAACGGGCATTATGCTAATGTTTCCTGGCGACTTTACAATGCGCAATCCAAGCAGAAACATACCGAATCGTGCCTCAAGGCAAACAGCATTTTGCTTCGTATACGATACCGCCCGCCAAGGCTAATAGCCACTGGCGGGCAATGCGTCGTCGTATCTGCGATGGCTAACACCAGCACCACAGCGCGTCATTTTTTGTCGTCGTCGGCCATTGGCACGGCAAAGTAGAAATAATACGCATTGGCTTGATTGGGAAGCTTCCGCTCAATCCTAAGCACAATGTTGTTCTTGACGCTGGCATTGACCGCCTCTGCCAACTCAGCAACGGTCTTGACACTCTGCCGGTTGACTTCGTGGATAATATCGCCAGGCATAATGCGCATGTCCCCATTTTCGGCATTGGCGACCGCGCCATCAGGCAAGACTTCCAATACCACAATTTGGCCGTCTTGCTCGTTCAAACGCAGACCTAATTTGCTCAAATCGCGTTGCTGGCTGCGCCGAGACGGCGACTGCCCCAAGCCCGCAACGCCACCATCAGTACCGCGACGACTGGCCACGACCTCGTAGGTCATTTCCTTGCCATTACGCAACAGCGTGACTTTTATCGTGTCCCCAGGACGGTAGGACGTCACGGCCAGTCGTAGGTCATGCATGGTATGAACAGTCTTCTCACCGATCTTCTGAATAACATCACCGGCACCAATACCTGCTTTTTCTGCGGCCTCGCCAGGCACCAAGCCGCTGACAATAACGCCAAAGTCGGCAGCAAACTGATCTTTGAGATCACCGGTCAGTTCCTGCATGCTGATACCTAAGAACGGCCGGATGACCTCGCCGTCCTCCACCAATACATCAACAACCTGCTTCACCAAATCACAGGCAATAGCAAAACCAATGCCAACGCTGCCTTGCGATGCTCTACCGCCTGTCATGATAAACTGATTAATGCCGACTATCTCGCCATGGATGTTCAGCAAAGGCCCGCCGCTGTTACCGGGATTGATCGACGCATCCGTCTGAATGTAGTTGTCGTAGGTGCTCATGCCCATGTCATAGCGGCCCTTCTGACTCACACAACCAACCGTCACCGAATAATCCAAGTTGAATGGCGCACCGATGGCAATCACCCACTGGCCAACCCGAACTTTCTCCGCTTCCGTAAAACGCAGGAAGGGATATTTCGTCTTCTTGCCATTGCGCAGCTGCAGTACGGCCAAGTCTGTCTCCGGATCCACGCCAATAACCGTCACCGCTTCCGGATCCTTCTCACTATCATATACCGTGCCATCTGCAGTCTTCACCTCGAGAAACTCATAGTTCTCAATAACGTGGAAGTTGGTGACAAGATGTCCCTCCGCACTGACTAGCACCCCGGAGCCCTTCCCCGCTGGCACCGGCTTGTTCGGACGATCCGTCCCAGGCCCCCGCCGCGGTGGCATGGGCTGCCCGAAAAAATAATAAAACTCCGGTGGTATCTCCCGTGGCGCCGGCGCACGCTGCTTGTTGGTGATCACCACCACCGCCGGCTTTGCCCGCTCAACCACCTCCGCAAAGGCGTCCTCAACCAGCATCGCCGCACGCAGCGCCGGTGATTCGTCAGCAACAGCCAAAAGCGCGCCACCGCCCGTTACCGCAATAAAAACACCTAGCATCAACCCAGAAATACTCTTCATGATCATAATCAACTGCCTTTCTGTTCTATGTGAAAAGTATGCAAAATGCCACTCGGCAAAACCGGCGTTTGTGACCGTGACCAGCCCCAAAAGTTCCGCCAAGAACTCGGTCCCGGCAACAACGCTGACGCGTCGATCAGACCGATCAGACCGATCAGACCGATCAGGGGCGGACCTATGTGTCCGCCTTAATCCGTTCCGTCCGATCCGTCCGATCCGTCCGATCCGTCCGCGATAAAAGACAGTCGATCAGACCGATCCGTCTTCACTGCCTGCGCCTCTGCTGCTTGTTTTTCTGCCTGCGGCGGGTTAGAGTATGCGGCTTTTTCTGCCGCGACCACCACAGCCTAGCCCCTCCTATTTCGCCGCCCTTTCCCTAGCCTTGCTTTTTGCCCATGAGCGACCACGCCACGACAACATCAGCGGCCACGCCACAGCACATTGCCATCATCATGGACGGCAATGGCCGCTGGGCACAGCAACGGGGCTTGGGCCGCTCAGCAGGCCATCGCGCCGGCGCCGACGCCGTCGTGCGCACCATCGAAAACTGCCAGAAGTTCGGCGTCAAATACCTCACGCTTTACGCATTCAGTACTGAAAACTGGAAACGCTCCCCCAGCGAAATCGCCGCACTCATGCAGCTGCTCGGCGAATTCCTTGACAAGCAGTCGCCCATGCTGGACAAGTATCGCATCCGCCTCAAAATCATCGGCGAAATGGAACGCCTGCCCGCCCCTGTCCGCAAAAAACTCCAGGAAGCCATCGCTAAAAGCGCCCATTATGACGCCGGAGTACTGACCATCGCCTTGAGCTACGGCAGCCGCAACGAAATCACCGCCGCCGTCAAGGCCATTGCTCAGAAAGTCCAGGACGGCCAGCTCAAAGCCGCCGACGTTAGCGAAGAGACCATCACGGAGCACTTGCAAACTGCCGATCTGCCAGACCCCGACCTCATTATCCGCAGCGCCGGCGAACAACGCCTCAGCAATTTCCTGCTCTGGCAGGCATCCTACGCCGAATTCTATTTCACAACCGCCTTTTGGCCCGATTTCGGTGACGACGAATTCGCCGCGGCCATCGCGGAATACGCCCGGCGGCAGCGCCGGTATGGAGGAGTCCCGTCATGATCCAACGCCTGCAAAGCGCCCTGCCCCTGCTGGTTCTGGTCGCCCTGGCCTTCTTTCTCCCCGGCGGCTACGGCAGTCTCTTTTTTCTGGTCTTCGCCTTCGGCATGCTTTTCTTCGGCTGTCACGAACTTTTCACCATGCTCAATCTCGCGCATGGCAAGGTCTTCAACGGCCTGGCGTTCATCTGCGGCGCCGGCTTCATCCTCGGCGCCATGTTCCCGGCAGTCGGCCTGCAGTATCTGATCGACACCCTGCTGCTGGCACTATTCTGCACCACCGCCTTTGCCGTGGTCTTGCACTACGGCCCGAGCATCCAGAATGTCCACAGTCTGCTCGTGTCCCTCGGCGTCTTCCTCTATTTCTGCTGGTCACTGGGTTTCATCCCAAAAATCTATTTTATGGACAGCAACGGCCACGGCCGGCTGCTGCTGCTCTACATGATCGCCATCACCAAGCTGGCCGACACCGGCGCCTATGTCGCCGGCACTCTCACCGCCAAGCTCCCCAAGGGCAACCACAAACTTTCCAAAATCATCAGCCCGAAAAAGAGCTGGGAAGGCCTCATCGGCGGCACGGTGACATCCCTAGCCGCGTCCGTGGGTTGCTACTATTGGGGCGTAAATGCCATCAGCATCAATGGCCAGACCCCCTTTGGCCTCGCCGACGCTGTCATCTTCGGCATCATCGCTTCACTGCTTGGACTGGTCGGCGACCTGGCCGAATCAGCCATCAAACGCGCCGCTAATGTCAAGGACTCCGGACACATCCCCGGCATCGGCGGCGTGCTCGACACCCTCGACAGTCTCATCCCCATGGCACCCGTCTTCTACGCTTTTCTCGTCTTCCGTACCGCGCTGTAATAAACGCAAGCGAAAGAGACCGTCGCAACGTACGGATAGCAGCCAAACTAATTCTACGCATGGCTATACAGTACGCTTTTCTTGATAGGTGCACCCCACCCACCCCGACGCAACAAGAGCGACTGGTACTGACAGGCAACATCTCATAAAAACACTACAGCCAGACCGACGATGGTCTGCATGCGAAACCAAAATACACGGCTATATAGCTTGCCTTCGCCCCGGTCTTGCTCACGACTCGCTCATGACCGCAGCGCGTGCCAAGGTTAGCGCCGACTCGGGCGTCTCACCGCGGGCAAAGCACTCCAAACCCTCGGCCAAGCAGCCCCAGCGCTCTTCGAATTCAATAGAGTTGTTCGCGCGATGGGGCGTCAGCAGTACTCGATCGCAGGCACGTAGCGGCGAATCTGCCGCCAACGGTTCCTCCTCAAAGACATCCAGCGCCAGAAAAATCGGCTTGGTCTGCACGGCGGCGATCATCGCCTGTTCATCGACCATTTTGCCGCGGGCGATGTTCACAAACAACGCCTGCTCGCGCATCAGCGCGAATTGTTCGGCGCCGATCATGTGGTAGGTATCCGCCGTGCTGCCGCCCGCCAGCACGATGACCTCGCAACTGCGAAAGGCATCATTGAGCGTCAGCAGCTTGACGCCGAGCGTCGCAGCGTCCGCCGCCGTCAGGTGCCGGCTGACCACCGCCAAATCGTCCGTAAAACACCGGCAGAGCTCCAGTATCGCCCGGCCGATGCGACCGAGGCCAATCACCGCCAGTGACCGACCACGCAAAATGCGTGTGCGCTCATACTTGAAACGCGGCCAATCCTCACCAGAAACCATGTCGTGATGATAACAGTGCACCCGCAACAGCGACGACAGTATCAGCGCCAAGGTATACTCGGCCATGGGCCGCTCCCGCGATGCGCCACTGTGGATGACGGTAATGCCCTTTTTGATCGCATAGACATCCGCGATGTTCTGCCGGGCGCCGCCATAGGTCGATGCAATCAGCTTGAGATCCGGCGCGGCGTCAATCACCCGTTCGCTGACCAGCTTGTCAGCCGTAAACGGCACCATCACAGCGTCGTAACCGGCGATCTGCCGCAGGACGTCCTCTTCTTTGACCGGGCCGTCCACCTCGGCAATGTCGTAGTCCTTCGCAATGCGCGCCTTGGCGGCCGCATCGGCTATCTTGCACAATGACAGTAATTTCAGCATGATCTGCCCTTTCTCGTTTATCAGAAATCTATCAAGGCCGTCGCCCCTTCACCCCCGCAGCAGTTCAGCCAAAGGCGGTATCGCGCCCTTCTGCCGCAGCTGCTCGGCCTGGCTGAATGCGTAGATCACCGGCCCCGAGGAATGCTCGTCGTTGACCTTGTGCGGATGCGCGGCGTAGTCAGCCACCGTGCCAGCGCCGGGCGCCAGACAGCCGCAGCAGGCATTGAACACCGAGCCGTCGATGGACACATAACGGCTCAGGCCACGCAGGCCTCGCATATATGGCCCCAGGAACCGCTCGCGGTCAATGGAGCCATTCTTGAGCCCACGGCCAATGGCGTAAAGAATCAGCGCGCTGCCGGAACTTTCCACATAGCTGTCCGGCGCTTCCATCGCCTGATGCCACATGCCGTCGCTGTCCTGCGTGGCTAGACAACCTTCCAGCACCTGGCGATAGGCCGTCAGTATCTTTTCGTAGCCGGGATGTTCCTTGGGCAAATCATAGACCAATTCGGCCAGCGCCAACAGCCCCCAGCCCACGCCACGACTCCAATGCGCCGGCGTCAAACAGCCACTACCCCGCGCATTGCTGGCCTGGTGATAGAGCTTCAGCACGGGATCAAACAGCCTGTCGTGATGCCGCAGCATCTGAAGCACACTCTCGTCAATGAAATCCCGCCGACTGGCGGCCTTGCCCGTCCACAACAAAAATGGACAGACGCCAAAAACCGTGTCAATCCAGATGAAGCTCGGCATCGCCTCACTCTTGCCAAAACAACCGTCCACATCACGCGGGTAGTTCCGACACAACAGCTCAGCCGAGGCGACCATGACGTCCTTCGCCTCAGGCAGCAGCCCCCGCACCAATAGCCACGCCGCCGCATTGCCCCCAAAACGGTACACCGTCGCGCCGTAGCTACCGCCGACTTTCTCGACCTGGCCCGCCAAAAAGGGCCGCAGGCAACCGCGCACGTCGTCCAACAACGCCTCACTGCCAATGATCTTCCCCAAACGCGCGGCGCCCGTCATCGCCAAGATCGAACAATACGACCGAAAGGGCGAAAAGCTCTTGTAGCGTTCCCAGGCCGCCAACGCGACTTCGCCATACTCCGCCTGCAATGACATCGCCAAACCTCCATGTTATCTGAACCTTGCTCGCCAATTAACAGCCAATGCGTGACGGCGCAATATAACCCATCTTACCATACCAGCGAAACAGCCTCCCAAAATGGACGGACAGCCAGGGGAATCGATCAGTGATTGATAACCAAAACTGTGGTGCCTCTACGCGGCACTGCCTGTTGGCAGGCTGCGTCCTCAGGCTAAAGCCTGGGGTTAAGCATAGTTAAGCGCCTACGGCGCAAAAACATCGCCAGCGAATGATGGTGGTTTTCGGCCCAGATCGTACGGATCACGTCGTCAGGTCGGCCAAGTTCGGCCCGGAGGGCCGCACCCCGGGGTAGAACAACAACATAGAATTGCGCCCGGAGGGCGCCACATTGGCAAGGCTAGTCGCTTCCCACGATGCCAGAACGAGGCATGTCGTGCATCCGTTATCAATGACTGACCGATTTCCTGTTCCACAGCAGAATTCTATACGTCGCCGTTCTAATCAGGCCATGACGTTCTATATTTCCTCGTCTATCACCGCGTCCCTATTCTTTCACCCTCATTCATCAGGCATTGCCCATGATCACCTCGCACATTGCCAGTCTCGGGGGCGTCCCGACCCTCTTTGTCAACAACCAGCCACAGCCCGGACTGGCCTACATCACCTACCTGCAGGAACGCCACTGCTATGAGGATTTCGCCAAGGCCGACTACCGGCTCTATTCCTTCACCTGCTACTTTGGCGACCAGGGCATCAACGTCGTCAGCGGCATCAGCCCCTTCGCCCCGGGCATCTTCAGCACCAAGGGTCAGCACGACTTCACGCCTCTCGACGAGGGCTTCAAGGCCATCCTCGCCGCCCGCCCCGATGCCTTCATCTTCCCTCGCGTGAACATGGCCCTGCCCCGCTGGTGGGAAGACGAACACCCCGACGACTGCAACGACAGCGGCTACAACGACGGCCCCAAACGATCGTGCTTTGCCGCAAACGCCTGGCGCGAACAAAGCGCCGACTTCCTCCGCCAGCTCATCAGCTACGTCGAAAACAGCCCCTGGCGCGACCACGTCATCGGCTACCAAATCGGCGGCGGTAACACCGAAGAATGGTTCTCCTTTGACCAGAAGGGCAGCGTCGGCCCCGCCGCCCGCGCCCTCTTCGCGCAACGCCACGGCCAGGACGCCGGCGAACACGCATTCCGCCAGTTCCTCAACGACGTCGTCGCCGAAGCGATCTGCTACCTCGCCACCGTCGCCAAGGAATGCACCAACCGCCATCTGGTCGTGGGCAGTTTCTACGGCTACACCCTCGAAGTGCCCTTCTGGACCGCCTGCCATCATGCCCTCAAAAAAGTCCTCGCCTCGCCCGATATCGATTTTCTCTGCTCGCCGGCCTCCTACATGAATCAGCGCGAGCCCGGTTACGACTGGCCCAACATGACCGTCCTCGACTCACTCAAGCTCCACGGCAAACTCTATTTCACCGAATACGACAGCCGTACCCACCTGACCAGGCCCCTGGCCGAATGCCGCGAGAACGCCTGCAAACCAGACACCTACGACCGCGGCGTCTGGCTCGGACCGGCCTCGCCCGCAGTCTCCCGCGGCGTCATCCGCGCCAATTTCGCCCGCCAACTCACCCACGGCCACGCCTCCTGGTGGTTCGATATGTGGGGCGGCTGGTTCGCCGATCCCGACATCATGCGCGATATGGCTGAATTCGTCCGCATCGCCCAGCAGGATCTCGCCAATCCCCAGCGCCAGAGCATCGCTCAGCTCGCCGTCGTCGTCGATGAAAATGCCTACGCGCTCACCAACGACAACGCCCTGGCACGACGCTGCTGCTACGACAACCGCCGGCCGCTCGGCCTCTGTGGCACGCCTTACGACATCTACGACGTCGCGGACTTCCCAGCCATCGCCGACCGCTACCGGGCCTTTGTCTTCCTCTGCCCCCACCTGACCCCAGCCATGGCCGACGCCATCGCCGGCTGCCGCCAGCAGCAGCAGCCGCTGCTCGTCGCCGACGCCGACCAGCCCGATCTGAGCACCACCCTGCTGCGGCAATTCTGCCGGCAACACGGCCTGCATTGCTACTGCGCCAGCGACGACGTCATCTACGTCAACGACAGCTACATCGCCATCCACGCCAACTCCGCGGGCACGAAACACCTGCTGCTTGACCGCCCCCGCCGCATCACGCCATTGCTCGACAACGACGATGGGCACCAAGCCGACCACCTCGACCTCACCCTGCAGGCCTGCGCTACCAGACTCTTCCATCTCAACCCACATTTCTCACACAAAACCGTGAAAAAAACGTCTATTTTCTCGCGGTTTTTTTATTTGCCCACTTGCATGTCGCATATTATATACGACATTATAGGCATGTCAAACGCCACTCACCAACAACTGCTTGCTGAACGCTCCGCCCTATTGGCGGAACTTGCCCGCCTTCCACACGTGGTCCATGGTTCCATCGTTGAGCGGTACACCGTCTGTTCACGGGCGAACTGCAAATGCCACCAGGGGCGGAAGCATGGTCCGGTCATGTGCATCGTGGTCAATGAGAACGGGAAGCAGCGGCAGAAGTACATCCCCAAGGAGATGCGGGAGCTGGCCGTGCAGTATGTGGATGAATACAAACGCGCGCTGACGCTTTTGGACCGCATCAGCGCCATCAACGTGCAACTTCTTCAGGAGAAAAACAATGGCTGACACCACGTTGTCCCCGGAGCTTCTTGCCGCCATTCGCAGCATGGAGGTGCGTGGCGTTGACCATCTTCCGGTTGTGGCGGCGTTCTGCAACGCGATTCATCTGCAGGACATCGTCAATGGCTTCGTGGACACCAGGATGGACGTAAGGCCCGGGGCCATTGTCCAGGCGATGGTGCTGGACACCCTCAGCGGTCGCTCCCCTCTCTACCACTTGGAGTCATTCATGGAGGAGCAGGATAGTGAACTGCTGCTTGGTGAGAAGCACGACGCCCACAATTTTTCCGATACCAACATTGGCCGCGCTCTTGACGCCATCTTCGCGGCGGGGTCCTCGAATATGTTGACGCAGATAGCCATCTCGGCCTGCAAGACCTTCCACATCAACTGTTCCCGTCTGAGCTTCGACACGACGTCCATAAGCGTGTGGGGCGAATACGCCAACTATGACAAGAGCGACGATGCGCCTGCCGACGACGGAACGCCCAGAGCCCCCTGTGTCACCTACGGTCACAGCAAGGACCACAACCCCGACTTGAAGCAGGTGATGGCTGAACTTCTCTGCGTCGAGCGTGGCGTGCCGATTTTCGGCAGGTGCATAGACGGCAACGCCTCCGATAAGACGAACAACAACAAGATGCTGACGAAAATCTCCTCGCTGATGGCCAAACATGGACTTAGCCAGGGCGCCTTCACCTATGTGGCCGACTCCGCGCTGGTCACCGAGCCCAACCTGGAGCTTCTTTCGTCGACGCCCTTTGTCACTCGTCTTCCAGGCGTATACCGGGAATGCGACCGGGTCGTCGGCGAGGCTGTCGACGCGGGGAAATGGGTTGAGCTTGGCACCTTGTCCGAGCTGCCGTCACCCGTAAGCAGGCCTTGTTCCGACTATCGCGTGGCCGAAAGCCACGTCACTCTTTACGGGATGAAATACCGCGCCGTCATCGTCCATTCCGACTCGCATGATCGCAGAATGCAGAAGCGCCTGGAGAAAGCTGTCAATGCCTCGCGGCAGAATCTGGAGAAGCAGCTCAAGAAGCAGGAACGTGAGTTTTTCTGCCAGGCCGACGCTGAGAAAGCGGCCGAAGCGTTGCGCAAAACATCGGACCCCATGCATGCCTTGGATGTTGAAGTCATACAGACTGAGGCGAATAAGCGCGGGCGTCCACCGAAGAACGGAAACATTCAGACTCGCCCCAAATACACGCTCAAGACGACCATCCGAAAAAAAGAGGAGGGAGTGAAACGCGAGGAAGAACGTGCCGGCTGCTTCGTCCTGTTGACGAACATCCCATTGGCAGGAGATGGAGCGATGGACGCGAAAAGCCTGTTCCTTGCCTACAAGGGACAATATGGCGTGGAAAACAACTTTGCCTTCCTGAAAGACCCGCTTATCGTCAACGACATGTTCTTGAAGAAGGCCGAACGCATCGACGTGCTCGGAATCATCCTCATTCTATCACTGCTGATCTGGCGCTTGATCGAGCGTTCCATGCGCAATCACTTGGCAAATACCGGTGGCACCCTCGTGGGACTCAACCAGCAACTAACCAAAAGGCCAACGGCCTACGCAATGTCAACCAAGTTCAGAGGGCTACAGATCATGCTCGTGCAAGGAACGCGAATGCTGGCGCGGGACTTGAGCGATGACGTCACCGCCTACCTGGAAGCATTGGGCCTTACGATGGAAGTGTTTACGACGCCAGGCTATGCGTGCAAACCAGTTCTGAAAGAGCGATCGTGAGAAGGGAAAAATGCGTGGTTTCGGTGCATGAAAAAGTGAGAAATGTGGGTCTCAACTGAAGCCCGCAGGCGAATCCCTGGGCCGATCTACAAACACAACCCATGCCACCGCCACCAGTAGATTTTTTCCGCTGGCTGATTGAGATTGAGCCCGTTGTGATTAAAGTAGGCAGGTCTTTTTTTGTTCGTAGTGGGTGCGCGCAGTGTGCGCATAGCCCGAAAAGTCAAAATCGCCTTATCCCAGCCTGGAGGTATCATGAAACGGAAACTTGCGGTACAATTGTATTCCCTGCGCGCCGAAGCCGAAAAAGATGGCATGGCCAGCGTGTTGAAAACCGTCGCCGACATCGGCTACGTCGCCGTCGAACCGGCCGGCTTTTTTGATCTGTCGCCAAAAGACTTCGTGAAGATCATGACTGACCTCGGCCTCGAAATGTACTCGTCCCATCGCCCGTGGTGCCGTATCGACACTATCGACGAGACCATCAAGACGGCCCACGAACTCGGCCTTAACCGCGTCGTCTGCGGCTTCGGCCCCAAGGATTACGAAAATCTCGACGCCATCAAACGCACCGCCGACCAAACCAACACCATGCTCGATAAACTCGCCGCCGAAGGCATCAGCCTCTTCCAGCATAACCACTACTGGGAATTCGAGAAAATCGACGGCAAGCTCAAATACGAAATCTACGCCGAACTCTGCCCCAAAATCAAATTCGAACTCGACGCCTACTGGTCAGCCAACTTCGGCGCTAACAACGCCGCCGAAATGGTCGAAAAATTCTACCACCGCATCGTCCTCCTCCACATGAAGGACGGCATCCTCGAAGACCCCAACAGCGACCTCAAGATGGTCAACGGCACCTACGAGAAGAAGGTCAACCTCCGCCCCCTCGGCGAAGGCAAACTCAACATCGCCGAAATCCTCGCCGCCGCACCGGCCGAAGTCGATCACGTCGTCGTCGAGCTGGACAACTCGCCCTTCGATATGACCGAGTCCATCCGCCGCAGCTACGACTACATGGTCAAAACCGGCCTCGGCTACGGCCGCAAATAAACCCCTTCAGCCATACCTGACACGGCAGGGCCAACTACGCCACGCCGACAGGGAAGAAGTCATCCCGCGACGGTCAAACGCGACCGCCGCGGGATTTTTTTGTACCCGCCCCCCCGCCGTCTCGCTTGCCCTGGATGGTCGCCGCCGGGACGGCGGCGATCCCAGGAGTCCAAGAGGTCCTCAAGCAGTCCCCCGCGTCCAATGCGTCATTCTACACGGTCCCGAGCGTCCCAGAGGTCCAATCCATGGGACTATGCCTCATGAGTCCGTGAGTCCTCGTCCCAGCGCCGCGCCGCCAATTCGCCCCATCGGTCTCAGGCGTCCCCACGGTCCCGGCCACTATCAATGACTCCTATGAAACCCACTGCCGCAAAGGTCGGCCATTGATATTGGATGCACGACATGCCCCCTCCGACGCAGTGAGACGGGACGTGCCTAACCAATGTGGCGCCATCCAGGCGCAATTCCAAGTTGTTGTCACACCCCTGGTTGCGGCGCCCTCCGGGCGCCTCACCAGGGGTTATGCATGGTACGGCCCTCCGGGCCGAACTTGGCCGACCAGACGACTTGCTTTGTCCGGTTCGGGCCGAAAACCTCCATCATTTAACATCCATGTTTTTGCGCCGTAGGCGCTTAACCATGCTTAACCCCAGGCTTTAGCCTGGGGACGCAGCCTGCCAACAGACAGTGCCTCGTAGAGGCACCCCACAGTTTTGGTTATCAATGGCTAACCGATTACGCAACCGAGTAATCGGTCACCCATTGAGAATTGAGCCATAGAGCTTCTGGCTGAGTCAAACGCGCCCGTTTCCCTGGCCGCGAAGCGGCAGAAGCGCTGAAAGCGCGAAACATACCAGCCCAGGGCAAGCGGCGCCGAAGGCGCGCGCCGCCCTGGGTACAACGGCGACCATGTTCGTGTTCCTCGGCCCCTTTTGCCCCAGTCGGCGAAGCTGACTGGGGCAAAAGGGGCAATGGAACTCACTTGCTTACCTGGGATTGACATCGGCGGCATGTCAGGCCGCCATTCTCAATGGCTGACCGATTACCGCAACCGACGCTTTTTTCACCCAGCGATGAATAATCAACAAACAGTTCGCGAGCACAGCCTGTAAACCAGCCCAATTTGAAGCCGTGAAGAAAAAGTCTTCGCGGCTTTTTTTGTCGCCGCGAAATTGATAAGCCTTGTTACTTATTCATTCTTTTCACCCCCGCCTCTTGCAATCTTGCCCAGCGCGTGATACCTTTTATTTGCTAAGTGTTTATACTAATCAATATTAGCATAAATTTCTTAGCTACAATTAACAACAGGAGGCGACCATGGGAAAAGAACTGAAATTGGTATCGGAAGCGACGCTGCGTTCTCACATCCAGGCCAGGATCCGGGAACTAGGCGAGATGGGCCTGTTCATTTCGGGCTCGTTTGTTCACACGGAACGCAAGTGCGGCAGCAAAACCTGCGCCTGCGCCAGCGGTGGTCCGAAGCATCCCTGTTGTCTGCTGACCAGCAAAGTGGCCGGCAAGACGAAATCGGTCTATGTCCCGGTCGACATGGCCGAGGAGGTTGAGGCGTGGGTGGCCGAGCACAAGCGACTGAAGCGTCTGCTCAAGGACATCGACGAACTGGGGGAGCGACTGATCCGGATTCATGTCGCGGCGCGGGAGCGCCGCAAGACCAATCAGGCGCGGGTAAAGCAGGTCAAGGATCACCTAGACTCGTAAGGCGGCAACGGGACGGAGCCCACCATGAGCAGACCACAGTCGCCCCCGCTTCCTTCCGGCCAGGTTATGGACCTCTATGCCAACGCCATAGCCTACTTCATGCCAGATTTGTGGGACATGATCAGGCAGTTTGCGGACCAACGCAAACCGCAGTGCTGCCTATACAGCGCGCCAAATCTGATAGCCACCGCGCTGATGGGCTACTTGTCGTCGCTGCCCTCTTTTCGCCAGATCGATCGCGCGCTGGGCGGGGATCCCAACGTCATGGACAACATCGGCAGCCTGTGCGGCAGCCCGGCGCCCGCGGTCGCTCGCGGAGAAACCATCAATTACTACTTGGCTGGACTGGCCGAGCATTGGCTGGCCGACGTGCTGGAACATACGGTGTTTAACCTCCTCAAGGCCAAGCGACTGGAGGTATGCAGGGAGAGACTGGCAGACACCATCCTCGTGGCCGCGGACGGCACCGGACTGACAAGCACGACGCGCCCCATCGCCCATAGCACCACCCGACATCATGGCGACGGGACGTTGGCGTATCACGCCTACGTCCTGCTGCTGTCCTTCGTGTCACCTCATGGCATCATCCTTCCGTTCATGCGGGAGTTCGTGGAAAACGGCGATGACTACGAACCCGAATTTCAGAAGCAGGACTGCGAGCTCAAGGCGCAGACCAAGGCCTTCGCGCTGCTGAAAAAGAACCATCCCATGCTCAGGCTCACCGTGCTTCTTGACGCCTTGTCCTTGAACTACGACATGATGGACATGTTCCGGCACTACGGCTGGCACTTCTGCATCAGCCACGCCGAGGACAAGGTGCCGGGGCTCAGAGACCAGCTGGCGAAAAAACTCGCCGCGGGAGAGTTTCGCACGACCGTGCAAGAAATCCCTGGCAAAAACGGCAAAACGATACAAACGTACCGGGCCGTAGATATCAAATACGCCTTCGGCAAAGGCAGAGAGCCAGGGGCCATCGCCGTGCCGGTGACCTACGTCGAGATGAAAAGAGTCATCCTCGACGACAACAACCAGGAGGTGGAAAGCAAAAAATACTCGCGCGTGACAAGCCACGTCATCAAGACACCCAATCAAATGGTGACCTTCTTTGAGGACATTGGATGCACACGCTGGGTGGAGGAAAACCAAGGCTTCAACGAAATGAAGAATCTGGGGCTGAACATCGAGCACGCATACGGCACCAAGGGCGAGGCGCTGAAAAACCACTTCACACTACAGATGATCGCCTTCTGCATCATGCAACTGGCGGGGAAGACCAACCTCATCGAGCTGGTCGCACGGGACGTGAACGGCGGCGGCAACGTGAGCGGAAGCTTGCGAATCATCTTCAAAAGCCTGGCGGCGACAGCCAGGGCGTTCCTGAACAACCTGAAGAACCAGGCGCTGCGCCTGCTCGAAGACTATTCGTCCTGGCGCATCAGATGGCTGACGGGATAGCAAAAGGGTGCCGCGTGAATGCTTCCCGTGCTCGATGCCTTCGCCCCAGATACTGACTTCAACATAGGTGGACACAAAAAAGACCCGTTCCACAGTATAAAAGCTCCAAGCGAAATCACAGGGCTAACAAACTGTGCGGACAGGTCAACGCTAATCTACGCCCACATTCTGCCAGATCAAGAGAACGGCCACCGGAAGACCCGAACGGAGAAACCCATTATTCAACGCTGTTTTTCACCCTCAGGTCATTGAGTTGCCAGCCTTGACGGTTATATTGCTTCAGTTATCTTCCGTTTCAACATGAGGCTTTGCACAGGACATGACAACTACGCAGAATCAACGACAGATCGCCGCGCATGGTCTTTGGCATTATTTGGGAATATGAGCTTTCCGCATTCTTCTTAGGAAGCCCTTCCCGCCAAACCAGGCGGCAAGGGTTTCTTTTTTTCAGCAGAAAGGCGTGGATCACATCAGTATGAAAACAGTCAATATTGGCATAATCGGTTTTGGGACGGTCGGTGCCGGCGTTGCCGAGACAATCCTCAACAATGGCAAGCTCATCGCCGACCGCACGGGGTTCATGCCGGTACTCAAACGCGTCGCCGACCTCGATATCACCACCGACCGCGGCGTTGTCCTGCCCGAGGGCGTGCTCACCACCAGTAGCATGGAAATCCTTGACGACCCGGATATCCACATCGTCGTCGAACTCATTGGCGGTACTACCATCGCCCGCGAATTCATCCTCCGAGCGTTGCAGTGCGGCAAATCCGTCGTCACCGCTAACAAGGCACTGCTAGCCACCCACGGTGAAGAGCTGTTCCGCGTCGCCAGTGAACACGGCTGCGACATCGGTTTTGAAGCCAGCGTCGGCGGTGGCATCCCTTGCATCAAGGCGCTTCGCGAAGGCCTGGTCGGTAACCACATCAAGACCGTCCTGGGCATCCTCAACGGCACCTGCAACTACATCCTCACCCGCATGGAAAATGAACATGCGGATTTCGCCGATGTCCTCAGCGCCGCCCAAGCCGCCGGCTACGCCGAAGCCGACCCGGCACTTGATGTCGACGGCATTGACACGGCCCACAAAGCCGCCGTACTGGCCAGCCTGGCCTTCGGGCAGTGGTTCCAAGCCAAGGACGTGCACGTTCAGGGCATCCGCTCGGTGACCGTCAATGATATCGACTACGCCGCCGAAATGGGCTACCGCATCAAATTGCTGGCCATCATCAAGGAAATCAACAACCGTATTGAACTCGGCGTGCAACCCGCGCTGGTACCTGCCAATTCGCTCATCGGTAACGTCAACGGCGTGTTCAATGCCGTATGGGTACAGGGCGACATCGTCGGCAACACCATGTACTACGGCCGCGGCGCCGGCCGCCAGGCCACCGCCAGTGCCGTCATTGCCGACATTGTCGATATTGGTTTCAATCTGCTGCGCAATTGCACCCAGCGTCTGCCGGCCTTCAAGACCTACAAGCAATACGACGGCTTGATGGCTTCGGAGCAGATCGTCTCGCGCTACTACATCCGCCTGCAGATTGAGGACAAGCCCGGCGTGCTGGCAAAGGTCAGCGGCCTACTGGGCACCCACGGCATCAGCATCGCGACAGTCGCCCAAAAGGAATTGGCCATGCCCGCCGTGCCCATGATCATCCTCACCCACAAAGCGCCGGAACGGTCCATCCTTGACGCCATGGCCGCCATCGGCGCCCTCCCCGAAGTCTTTGAAAAACCCGTACTCTTCCGCTTGGAAGAACTCGAACAATAGGTGCCCGCAATGCGACGCGGCGCGGCCACAAGCCCGCCGCCCGCCGCAATGCCAGCAGCAGCAAAGCAACGACATGACCGCGCCAGCACTTTACAACTCAAGCGACACGCCGCCCGCAGCCGCGGGTTTTCGTTTCAGCCGCTACTTGGCGCTGCTGTTCTTCCTGCTCCTTTTTCTTGCCCTTTGGCCCGTCGGCTCATATCATGCCGCTGACCTGGATTTTTACGCCGGCGGCCTGCAGGGCAGCGCCTACCCACACAACTTGATCGGCTATGTTGGCGCCCATGTCGCGTCTTTCATGCTGCTCAGCTTCGGCCTCTCGGCATATCCCTTCACGGTTTTGGCCCTGCTCTGCAGCCTGCGCCGGCTGTTGTGGCGCCGTGGCGTACGACCGGCATCCTGGGAATACCCGACGGCGTTCCTGCTCCTGCTTTTGGGCTGCGCCATGCTTCTGGGCATCTGGCCCGGCGCCGGCGCCGCCCTCACGGAACGCCTGAACATCGCAACCATACCCGGCGGCGTTCTCGGTCAACGTCTCTGCGCCCCCGGCAGCGGCTGGCTGCACCTGCTGATGAACTCCACCGGCTCAGCAATCGTCGCATCATCGCTCATCGTCATTCCCCTTGGCATCATCTGGTTCTTCGACTGGCAGCTGCTCTGCGGCAATCCGCTGGCACGCATGACTGCCGGCCTGACCGGCAAATTCCACAAGGAACCCACCGTCGAGGAAATGCTCCAGGCCCACCCACCCAAGGCCGCATCACGCCCTACTGAAGTGGACCTGCCCATGCCGCCCTCGCCCGTCCAAGAGCCCGCCGCTGCGCCTAGTCGACCACTCCCTCCACGCCATCCCGAACCAGCCGCCGCCGCGGCCGCCGCCGCCCGGCCGCCAGTCCCTCGCCCAGCACCCGCTCCCGTCGCGGATGGTGACTATGTCCTGCCCAGCCTGGACCTGCTCGACCAACGCGACGAAAGCCAGAACAGCGTCAAAGCCAAGGAAATCGAACGCAACAAGGCCATTCTGCAAAATACTCTGGACAATTTTGGCATTGAGGCCACCGTGGTCAACGCCGTCCCCGGCCCCCAAGTCACTCTCTTCGAGATATCCCCGGCCCCGGGCGTGAAACTCAGCCGCATCAGCAGCCTTGAGACCAACATGCGCATGGACCTGCAGGCCGCCAGTCTGCGCATTCTCACGCCCATTCCCGGCAAGAACCTGGTCGGCATCGAAGTGCCAAACTTGAGTCGCGTAACCGTCACGGTGCGCAATCTGATGCAGGACCCGCAGTGGGAAATGTCACGCATGCAAATACCCCTCCTGTTGGGCAAGAACATCAGCGGCAAGACGGTCATTCTTGACCTCTCCCGAGCGCCGCACCTACTTATCGCCGGCGCCACCGGCAGCGGCAAATCCGTGTGTATGAATCTGCTGATCACCTCCATGCTCTTCCGCTTCCGCCCAGATCAGCTGCGCATGATCATGGTCGACCCCAAAGTCGTCGAGTTCCAGGCCTACCACCAACTGCCGCACCTCATCGTGCCAGTCATCACCGAAGTCAACAAGGTCGCTCTGGCCCTACGTTGGGCCATCAATGAAATGGAACGCCGCTACCGCGTCCTCGCCAAAGTCGGCGTGCGCGATCTGACCAGCTTCAATGCTCGCCAGCGCAACCCGGCACACCCCGAACCACTCGACGACCTGGGTAATGTCATTCCCGACACCATGCCCTTTATCGTCCTCATCATCGACGAGCTCGCTGACATCATGGCCAGCGCCAAGGCCGAAGTCGAGCAGGGCCTGGCCAAAATTGCCGCCAAATCCCGCGCCGTCGGTATTCACACCATCATCGCCACCCAACGCCCCGATGTGCGCGTTATTACCGGCACCATCAAAGCCAACTACCCCGTCCGCATCGCTTTCCAGACGTCTTCGCACATCGACGCGCGTACCATCATGGACACCAAGGGCGCCGAATCTCTCCTCGGCCAGGGCGATATGCTCTTCAAACCGCCAGGCGCACCCAGCATCGAAAGACTGCAGGGCGGCATGGCCAGCGACGCCGAACGCGACCGCGTCGTCGAATTCGTCTCCGCGCAAGCGCCGCAGGACTTCGATGAATCCGTCTTCCGCAGCGCTGACGACGAGGACAACGGCGCCACCGATGGCACCATCCCCGGCGCCAGTAAACTCCCCGGCGTTGCCGACGACGACGGCGGCGAAGATGACTCGCTCGTCCGCCAGGCGCAGGAAATTGTCCTCCGCGATCGCCGCCCCACCATCAGCTACCTGCAACGAACCATGGGCATCGGCTACAACAAAGCCGCGACCCTCATCGAAGAACTCGAACGCCGTGGCGTCGTCGGGCCACAAATCGGCTCCGGCAAACGCGAAATCCTCATGGTCGCTCCCAATGCCTTCGGCGACAAAAAGCCAAAACCAACCCACGACGATGACGACGACGAGGACGATGCCACCCGCTGACTAAGCCCGCCACTGGACACCCCACGGCCCACCTTTGACCACCATGCTGAAAATCCGCAACAGAGCAGAAAGCACCGCCGTACCCAAGCTGCCCCTCACTTGGAGCGCGTCAACCAGCATGCCCAGAAGCGATAGCGATGATACCGCCACGCAAGCCCCCACGCTAACTCCCCGCAGCATACCCGAGCCCAACGCAAACGCACTAACTCCCCAGGCGGCGGCGTCCCAACAGCCAGCGCCGACAGTCTCAGACGCCAACCACGACCGCGCGGCAACGCCGCCGCCGCACGCCGCTGATGTGGCAATGGCCCAGGCAGTTGGCCACGCCGCCACCGCGACTGATAGCGCCCAGCCCCCCACTGGCAGCCAACTGGTCACAGCAAAAAAACAGCACGACATGGCTGACGAGACCGACTTCACCGCCGCTGGTAATGGCACCGCCGGGTGCGCCTCCCCAGCTGAACCGACAAGCAGTTGCACGTCCACAGGCGACAAGCTCACACCCTCAGACGATGCCAGCGCGTCCCACATGAGCAGCACGGCCTCGGCTCGCGCTACCGACTCGCCGCCAACAAACGCTGCTATGCCTGCGACAGCACCCCGTCTGGCAACTGCAGCGACAGCAGTCATGTCCTCTCCACCAGTTGTCCTGCCGACATCGTCTTCTCGCGACAACACCGCGCCAGACGACGCCCCAGGCGCCCAATCTGCCGAAACCGCCGCCATTACGCCGGACGCCATCCCCCGTGCAAGGCCGGCTGCAAACGCCAGCACCCCCCAGGCACAGCCCATAGCGAACCTAGCTGCTGCTGCCAGCCCCGACCTGCCAGCCCCAACCGCCCCCCCGTCGCAGCGACAACGCCCGCCGGCACCGCCACAAACGACCCATCCGCAATCTGCGTCAACCGCACCCACCAAGGGAAAAATCCCGGCAAAGCCCACCCCACCCAGCGAAGTCTCTGTCTACACTATCACTGGCGACAGCGACACCGTCGGCATGCAACTCCTGCAACATCGCGCGAATGCGCACGTCACAGTGGAGGAAATCGCCAGACGGACCCGCGTCTCCAGAGATTTCATCGTCAATCTCGAAGAAGGCAATTACGCCAAATTGCCGGCCGATCAATTCTGCCTGTGGGAAATCGAACGCCTCTGCTTCGAATACGACATCGACCCCGAGCCCATCAAAGAACTCTTTGAACAGGAAAGCCGCGCGGCCGGCCGCGAAACCGGCTCGTTGCTGGCGACACCCGCCAGCCGCGCGGACAGCGCCGCCGGCCGCAACGTCCTCGCGCCCATGGGCCTTGCCACAGAAGAAGATAGCGCCCACTCCCTCTACAGCCTGCCGGGTCTGTTCATCGGCATCCTAGTGGTGGCCATCCTCGTCCTGGTCGCCAGCGCCTTCTTCTACCAGCAATCCCAGCGCAACAAGCCAACAACCACTCATACCCAACCCCAAATGGATGTCGCCCAGCACATCAAGCCCCGCCGCCCCCCCCTCGACCTCCTGCAAATCCCCACCAACTGACCGCCAGTATGAGGCAAATACTTCCCGAACGGCACACATAACCCATTGTGTGGCCCTTGTTTTTTGCCAATGTCGGATGATTGTTTTCCACTAGATGTACACGAGAGGTTGTTTGCTGCCTGCGTGCAGGCATGATATCGTGTTCTATCGATGAGAATACGGCCACCAACAAGACCCCAGCAATGACGCGGTGCCTGTGCCTTTATGCTTGTTTCCTTCTTTCGTGGTCCTGGTTTCATAACAGTCCAACGTGGGAGAGTTGCAATGAAAAAAGTCCTGCTGCCGATGTCAATCTTCATATCTGCTGCTGCACTATGGGGACAGTCCGCTGACATTCCATCGGAAGTCGCCTGCCCCGCAAAATGCCAACTGGCAGAACCGCTGGTCAGAGATGCCGCCAAAAATATCATCAACGATGACTATTTCGACGCCGAAGACGAACTTCGCACTTTCAAGGACGAGCACCTTGATGAATTCAGCGAATGGCTTAATGACCAGGAAGTCTCAGACGCATCCATCCAGGAAGACGTCATGGAAATCAAAGATGACTTCCGTGATGAAATCGATAAAGTCGACGTCCAAAAGGTCGCCAACGACAGCAAAACCATCGCCAGCGAGGCCTATGACTGGTTTGAAAAAATCGACATGTCAAAACTTAGGCAGGACGCCGATAACGAAGCCGATTTTTTCCGCAACTACATCAACGACCTCAAGGCTACCAAAGATGAACTCCTCGACGGCGATCTCTATAGAAATATCGAAGACGCCATCGCTTCCGGCTCAGAAGAGCTCATCAAAACTGACGAAAAAACGACTGCTGACGTAAAATCCGACAAGCGGAAGAAAAAAAGCCGCGCCAAAGACGCCCTGGCGCGCTTTTCCTCACTAGGAAAAGAACTCGAAGAAAAAGCGGACAACATCAGAAACGAATCGGAATCACGCTGGAAGGACCTGCGCGAGACCTACCGCGAAAACGCCGACGAGTGGAAAGTCAAAAAACAGGAATGGGAAGACCTGATCGACCAGTGGCGTAGCGACGATGACGTGGACGACGGCACGGAAGGCGCTGCGCTGCGAGCTCCCCAAGGCGCCAATGAGGCAAAATAACGGCTGACTGCTAGCGTGGTTTTCTCACGCGACCATGCAAGTTGCCCGTTATTGTCTGCAAAAAACTCAAAGCCAAGGGAGCATAGCCATGAATTCACTGCGCATTCGTTCGTTGTTCATCGTCCTAATTGCGGCATTCGCTGCTCGGGCGGACGATTTTGTCGTCCATGCCTACAAAGACGGCCTCGCCATTACCCAGTATTGCGGGGATGAGTCAGACATCGTCATTCCGTCGTACATCGATGGCCTCCCCGTCCGTAAAATTGCCGCTTGGGCATTCGGCGACAAAGACCTCGAGCGGATCACCATCCCCTTCACCGTCACCCGTATCGCTGACAAGGCCTTTTACGGCTGCAAGAATCTCGCCCAACTGTCGTTTACCGGCGAAAAGCCCGTCTATTTTGCCACCGCCGGTCTACCGCCAACACTCACGCTCGAAGTATGGCCCGGCATGGGCTGGGAACAACTCGGCACCGAATACCAGGGCCATGCTATTTCCTTCAGAGAGGGCCAGCCACTACCGGAATTCAATCGCCTTGATGGCCTCGCCGGACGGCTCTTCCATGACCAGCTCGTCCTCGGCATTGATGTCGCGGGCCTTCCACCAGGGCTTGTCCTGCGTTACAACGATCAGGGTGGCGAACCTGACAAAGACGCACCGGCACTGCCGCTGGCAGCAGGCGTTTTACCCATCACCAGTAGCCTTTCCGCAGCTATTCGCTGGTTTACCGCCGATGGCGTCGCCGCCAGCGGCATCAAACAAATCCTCTATGGCAATCTCAATGCGCCTGAACAACCCCAAAGCACCTTTGACCTCGTTGCCTGTTACTGCCAGGATTCCCTGGGGCGCTTGGAAATCGAAGGCTATCATGGCATAGAACCTGTTGTCAAAATACCCCAGCGCCTTGATGGCAAAGACGTTTTCAACCTCTGCGGCCAAGGCCAGTGGAGCGACAACTGCCTGGCAGTGATCATGCCCGCCAACATCGGCTTCTGCGGCAACAGCTTTGCGGGCAGCGCCAACCTGGAATATCTCGACCTTGCCACCGGCCTCCACCGCCTGACGCCCTCACTGGCCGAAGGCTGCCCAAGACTCCGCCAAGTGGTCATTCCACCAAGCATTCAGGACATCGACCAACGTGCCTTTGCCAACTGCCCCCTGCTTAGCAATGTCAGCCTCCCTGGACAGCTCCGCCGCATCGGCGATGAAGCATTCGCGAATTGCCGCGGCTTGACATCGCTGGTCATTTCTCCCCAGCTCGTGCACCTTGGCAGCAACGTCTTTGCCGGCTGCACGGCGCTTGCCAGCGTGTATTTCGCCGGCAAGCCACCGCACGTTCCGGCCGGCCACACTGCTTTTTTGGCCTCAACCACGCTGTTCGTCCCCGCTAATTGCGGCTGGGAAGCCTACAACGGCAGCTTCGCTGGCGCTAGGGTCGAGATATTGAACACCATGCCCCCGCCCGTGATCCAACGTCAGGATGGCGTCGCGTCGTCCTTCTTTACAGGCGCGATCGCCGTCAGCATCGCTAACCCCAACCCAGGCAGCACCGTCAAATATTCCCTGGATGGCAGCGTCCCCATCGCTGATTCGCCTACCTTCAGCGCCCCCATCCAGATCGACAGCAGCACCTGCGTATCCGCGCTGTGCTTCGTCAACGAACAGATCGTCAGCACCCTCGCTTGTCGTACGTTTCAACGCCAGGACGAGATCCCCCTGGCTGCAAGTTTCAATCCCGAGGACGGCTCTCTCTCTTTCGGCGGTGTTTCCTCATTCATGTCCATACCAGCCACTGTCAAAGGCATCGCTATCACCGGCATTGATGGCCTGCGCTACGAAAGCGGCAGTGACAGCGTTCTGCAAGAGGTCTTCATTGGCAATGCCGTGCAGTTCCTCACTCCGGCAGCATACCCGACCACTGGCGCCGATGCCGTCAATCCCTTCCAAGGCCATGCCGGACTGCAAGCCGTCGAGGTACATCCCGACAATCCCTTCTACTGCGCCGTGGACGGCATTCTCTATGATCAGCATTGCACGACGCTGCTGGCATACCCCCCTGCCAAAACAGGCAACACCTTCACTGTTCCCGCGTCCGTTCGCTGGATAGCCGCTGGCGCTTTCGCCTACGCGTACCGTCTGGAAGATATCGTACTGCCAGTCACTCTTGAGCATATCGGCGATCAGGCTTTCGCCAACTGCTTCTCACTTCAGCATATCGCGTTGCCCAACGGCGTGACCTTTCTCGCCAAACAGCTCTTCCTCAACTGCACTATGCTCAATGCTGTCACCCTGCCCGATCATCTGCATGCCATTTCCTCAGAGGCATTCCGCGGCTGCGCCGCCCTCAGCGAGTTGTCCATCCCATACACCATCGAACACGTCGCCATCTCGGCCTTCTTCGCCTGCCAACCCGACCTGGCACTGACCTTCGCGGGCAATATCCCATATTTCTACGGCAACCACGAGTACTGTGACGACGATGGCAACTACTTGCTCAAGCCGCTGGTCATTCACAGCCATTTCGAAGAAGCACAGCAGGTCATCACCACATGCTTCTTCGGGTGGGATTGGCCAGATGACGCATACTTCCCCTTCACTTTCGTTACTTTGGCTGGTCTGCCCCCGCACATCCAAAAACCAATCGTGCGAGTCTATGCCTATGAGAATGACCCAGGCGCAATCTCCTACCAAATCAATTGTGACTTGCTCAATATCGACAACTGGCATTACTATGGCGTTTTAGAGTTTCGCTATGCTACCGATGGCAACGCACCATATCTGCCCTTCTGGAGCTACCTAAATTTTACCCAAGACGAACTCCCGCTCCTGTTGCAAGCCCAAGTATTCCACAACGGCGTTCCCATCAGCGATGTCAGTCAACTGATGCTGACTGCTTTCGACGCCCCTCTGGACCCACTCGCCGCAAGCGAATCATCGTGCAGCTATGACAATGGTCTTTACAGAATCAATTTGTTCACAACTGTCAGTAGCTTACAGCCCCCGGTCTATGCCTGCTACCTGAGCGCTATTGATATGACCGACTCACCTGAAACCGAATATTACGGCCCAGCCCGAATGGCCGTGCTCTCAGACAACTTCACGCTTTGGAACTACGAATGGCCCGATGACGACGTTGAATGGGACCTGCCCTACCTCGAACAATTCTATGTCAAGACACCGACCCCCGATGCCTATTGGACTGACAACGGCGTGCTCTTTTACCAAAACACTCTTATTGGCTATCCAACACAACGCCCCGAAAACATCTATGTCATACCTCAAAACACAACCGAAATCGGCTCAAATGCCTTCGGCATTAACTGGTGGAGAAACCCTCCCGCGCTTGATCACCTCGTTATTCCCGACTCAGTCACCGAATTGGGTGATGCCTTGGCCGACATATATTCACTGCAAGCGATTACCTTCCTCGGCGCGCCACCCTATTTTACCTCCTCAGATGTCTTCCCGCAATGGCTGTGGGACTTGAATGCGCCCGAATGCGTTGTCCATGCATTTCCCGGCTGCGGCTGGGAAGAACTCCGCAACCGCTGGCTCAAACGCTGCGAACTGCTACGTGGCACTATGACCGACCTGGAATGGGACGAATGGCGCTCGTCGCACAACGACTGGACCTTCTTCAACGCCGCCGACATCATCATTGCCGGCGTCCTCCCACCCGTCGTCACCTGCGACGCCAATAACCGCGTTGAAATCAGCTGCGTCGACGAGCAAGGCACGCCTATCCCCAACTTGAATATCTACTATTCACTCGATGGTTCCCACCCGGGACCGTTAAGTACCCCCTACACCGAAGCGTTCTTCATCCCCGGCCGCCCCACAACAGTCATGGCTATCGCCTACCGCGATGGCCAGCAAGTCAGCGCCACAACCCGAATCACCATCGAACCAGAGTACGAAGAAGAAACCATCTTTGCTCCTTGGCCATTAGCTGATATCACCACGCCAGATGGCGACTGGGCCCGCCAAACGCCCTATAACGCCCTACCACACCATTTCCAAATCACTCTCAATGGCCCCGGCACCCTCAGCTTCTGGTGGAAACTTGATTCCTACGATGCCGCTTTTTCCTGCCATCTCGGCGATCCCAGGGTCGCTGATATCACCGGTTATCACGACTGGGATAAAGTCAACCTGACACTAAGTGAAAGCGGCACACACACTATCACCTGGGTACACCAGCCAGCTGCTGATCGTAGTAAAGTCGATGTCGCCTACCTCGGCGGCATAACTTGGACACCGGCAACGACACCAACCGACCTCTACAACTTCACTATCAGCGATGGCCATGGTAGTGGTCAGTACGCTCCAGGTAGCTTGGTGTCTTTTGCGGTCATCCTCCCCGACGACGCCTGGGACTACCGTCTTGATATTCGTGGACTGACAGATGAACTCACCGGTGACTTCTTCATCATGCCGGCCAACGACGTGGCTATCCGCCCCATTTTCCGCAAGCCCTTTGCATACGAACTCGTTCCCGGCTGGAATCTGCTTGCAACACCCTACAATAAGATCAACTATGAAGGCAACGGCGTCCCACCCAAGGTCTTCATCTATGATCAAGAAATGCACGCCTACTCCCAAGCCGCATTCGCCGACCTCATGGCCGGCCAGGGCTTCTGGGTCTTCTGCCACTACCCAGACGGTCTTAATCTGCGCTTCAGCGGAGAGCAGGACAACCACTTCATCCAACGCCAGCCCGGGTGGAATCTCCTCGCCGGCGGGCCAAACGCCGACGATTATTCCACGATCTGGACATGGAATGGCCTACGACTAACACACCCCGAGGTGGGAATACCACTGGAAAAAACCAAAGGATACTGGTACTACCTTACAACCGGTGAATAACACATTCATGCCGCAACTCAGCTCAATGCTGACACGACACACGCAGGCATCCTACCACTTACATGCATGCCTGCTTATGTTCAGGGGACGTTACGGGCGTCATATCTACCTCTTCAAATACCTACCAACCTCAATCGACCCCCTGCCGTCTCCTCACTTTTCCTGCCATGAGCGGCCCATTGGGACCTGCCAATGATCACCTATGCCGAATGCGCCCAACGCCTGAGTCTACCAGCCAGCGCCGCCGAACACTGGGAGGCGACCTGGGACGAATCCAGTGTAGCCATGCCAAGGGGCGCCCCGGCATTCGTCCAAGACGACTTCATTGACGACCTGTGCACGTTGAGCGGCCTCGGTGACGACGCCCGCGCCGCACTGCGTTGTGCCGCCGCGCAAATCCGCCGCGAGCCCTGCCTGGCACGCCTGGCCTGGCAGGTGCATTGGCTGCTCTATCTGGCCAGCCCCGAACAACGCCGACGCGGCAAGGCGCTGCCACCCAGCAGCGCCGACCAGCCCGCCGACAATGCCTTCCTTTACGCCCTCGCCGTCCTCGGCGACCTGCCACGCCTGCGCCGCTACTATCGCCACCACCATATCGACGATCAGGTCCTGGCTGACACTATCCACGACTTTGCCATCTGGACCGACGATTTCTTCCATAAAAATGGCCGCTACGGCTGCAGCACTTGGCAGTGGCTCACACACCACCTCAAGCCCGATCTTTTCCGCCTCGGCCGCCTGCAATTCCAGTTTTCACGCTGGAAATACCCCTACCGAGTGTACCAACACCGACTGGAGCCGCAACAACTGGCGATCTTCCCCAACGCCGGCCTGCCAGTCAATGCCGAAGGCTTTTTCTGCCAAGAGCACGAAGCCGCCGCCGTCACCACGCGCTTCCAGGCCGACACCACGACCATCTGCGGTAACGCCGTCACCCCCAACGGCATCATCAACCTGGAACCAAGCACGCTGCCAGCCAGCGACTGGTGTTGCGCCATCGCCCCCAATGACCTCATGCTCGCAATGCACATTCCTGCCGGCGAAGCACTTGCCCCCGATGCCTGCAAGGACGCCCTGCGTCAAGCCCGCCTATTCTTCCCACGGCATTTTCCTGACTTTCGCTTCAAGGGCTTCTGCTGCGGTTCGTGGCTCTTTGACCCACAGCTCGGTGGCTACCTCCCCCCCGACAGCAACATCATGCAATTCCAGACGCTTTTTCAGCTCTTTCCGGCCCTGGGCGGCAACGACTGGCAAATCCGCGAACGCGTCTTCGGTGACCCGATGTTGTCGCTGGACGCCGTGCCCCAACGCAGTTCCCTGCAACGCGCCGTCCTCGCACATATCCGCGCCGGCAAGGCCTGGCGCTCGGGCTGCGCCGTCGTCGTTTGACCACAGTACGCACGGCGTCACACGCGACACTGCCCCCAGCCCATCCCCCGCGCTCACCGCGTCGCTCAAATCAATGGCAGCGCCCACGGTTCGCGCTTGCGGAATGGCGTATGGAATTGGCGCTTCAGCGCGCCAAGCTCTTCCAGATGAATATAACAGGCAATATCGCAGGCCCGACCACAAATACTGGTCTTATAGCCGTGTTTTATGCCGGGATAAAAATAGAGCTGGTCCAACACCGCCCGCGCCCGCTCCGGCGTCAGCCGCGCTTCGCCAGAAATCAACTGCAGGCGTTCCGGATCATCAAGAAATGCCTCGGGCGGCATAAAGGGATTTTTGCTCATATTGGCGCCGGCATAATACACCGCGCACTGCCATTTATCCACGCCCTTTGCCATGTCGATGGCCTTGCCGGGGCAGGCAGCAGCGCAGACGCCGCAGCGGTCGCAGAGATGCGGCGCGACCACCGGATCAGCCGGCAACTCCGCGTCGGTGAGTATAAACACATAGCGCTGGAAAGGCCCAAAGTCGTCCGTGAGAATGCTGCCGGAACAGCCCCGTTCGCCAAGGCCGCAGTCCACCGCGCACTGCTCGAAATCCAACTGCGGCTCTTTTTCGCAGCCGCGGAATATCTGCCGGTAGTCGATCTCTGGATTGGTCGAATCCTTTTCCTGCATAACAGTCTGGTTGCGCCGTTGCGGTAGAGCCATATAGCCGTGGTCTTCCAGTACCGCTGCAGCTTTTAGTAACGCCATGGGCATGACCGTCTCCTCCAAGGTTTCCACGGCATTCGTCGTGTACTGATAGTAGGTCGAGCCCTCTTCAATCCCCCGCCGCGCACCGCGCAGCTGCCGGAATGCCGCACAGACCACGCTCTTGGTACCCGGATAGATCTTGGTCACCGCCGTGTCACGCATGCGCCCGACAGCGCCGCAGCAGACAATGTCCGCGCCGTATTTCCGCAGGGTCGCTATCAGGCTGTCCTTCAATGTCGCCATGGTACTCATAGTATCTTCGCCTCCCGCAAGTGCTCATAACAGGCCACATCGCAACGACGGCCGCAAAGACAGGGCGCGTAACCCGTCTGGGCCATCGGCAAAAAACGCAACGAGGGGTAAATCGCCCTGGCGCTCTCCGCGTCAAAACGCTTGTCGCCGTTGAGAATGGCCTCGCGTTCAGGGTGGCCCTTGAGTATGTCGTCAGTCATAAACGGATTGGATCGATGGGCGCCGCGATAGTACACCGCGCACTGCCAACTGTCCAAACCGCCATCCTTGCTGCTCAGCGCATGACCAGGGCAGGCACGCACGCAGGCGCCGCATTGGTCGCAGAGTTCCCGCTTGAAAGGCTCGTCGCAGGCCAGCGGCGCATCCGTCACAATAAAGACAAAGCGCACGAAGGGCCCAAACTGCGGCGTTAACACCCCGCCGCGCAGACTGCGTGAACCCAGTCCGCACACCTGCGCGGCGCGCGTGAAGTCCATGATTACGTCCGGAGCGGGCTTGCCCGGCGCCACCGGCTCGGCATGGACCAGCTCGTACGTGTCCGACACCTCCGGATTCGTCGTCTTGTCGCCCTTGATGCGCAGGTTGGAGATATTGCGCTGCACACAGGCGTCGTAGCCCTCATTCTCTATCAACCCGGCCATCTTGAGCAGGAAAACCTCGGATAATTCCTCGTCAATGGTCTTTACGCCCAACTGCGTATAATTGAAGTGCTGCGAACCGTCGGCCATGCTCTGGTACAGCGCCCGTGGCACCCGGAAGCCACAGCCAATCACGCAGGTCGCCCATGGCAAGATCTGCCGCGGATCGCGCTGCGGAATTTCGTCGGCAAAGCCGGCGATATCGCCGATGCCCACGAGGTCCGCGCCGTATTCACGAGCCTTCTCTTTTATCAGTTCTGCTGTCAACATCATGCTACCCTCAAAAAAAAATCTGTCTGCTTGTTCTTCAGCGTTCCAGTGACCACGGCTTTCCCTGGCGCAAGGGCCGACGGAAACGCTGTTCCATGCAGCCGCCTTTTTTCTCCAGCATGCTCACACAGGCACGGATGCAACCGCCGCACTTGGCCATATTGTAGCCCACCCACGACGGAAAGTACTTGGCCAGCGCCTTGTACACCTTGACGATCTCCGCTTCCGTCGCCGGCCCCTTGCCCTCCAGCACATTCAGGTCGCCGTTTTCATTGGCGTCAAAGACCTCTTTGGGCACGAAGGGGTTGAATTTGCGCCCCGCATGGGTGTAGAACGCATAGCATTTCCACTCGTCCAATTTGCCCCACTCGCAGTCCTTGCCACCGACGCGCACCTTGATGCTCTCGGTTGCGCTCAGACACTGCCCCGGACATTCGCGCACGCAAGCCATGCACCGGCGACACAAGGCCGGGCCATCATACATGGGATCGGGCTCCAATGGCGCGTCCGTGAAGATAAAGGCCAAGCGCTGCAGAGGCCCAAACTGCGGCGTCAGAAACATCTTGCTCCAGCCAATCTCGCCAAGCCCGCAGGCAACCCCCGCCAGGCGAAAATGAAACTGCAGATCCGGCGCTACACCATCCGGCCGCACGGGCCGCGTAAACTGCACCGTCCGATGATGCGCCGTCTTGGTCTTGGAACGCTCATTCACCTCAATCTGTTCTTCAGGCGACAGCGTATTCCCCGGCGTACCGTCCATATCCGAAACCACCCCGCGCGCCCCCGTATTGCGATAGAGCGCCGCCTCGTAGCCGTGATCTTCGATCAGCTTACCAACATGATACAGCACCGACGGCGCAAATATCTCGTTGATGCCACCGTAGGCCATGGACGGATACTGGTAGAACTGCGTGCCTTCCTCAATCCCGCGCTGAACACCACGCGGAATCCGGAAGACCAAGCCAATCACCCGCGTGGCTTCGGGAAAGATATAGCGCGGGTCCATCTCCTTCGGCGCACCCTCAAAGCGCGCCAGATCGCCAATACCGCACACATCGGCACCGGCCGCCAGCGCCGCTTTCTTTACCATCTCGCTGCTCAGCATCGACTCGCTCCTCGTTACACATTTCACTCGGCCGTCACCTACGCAAGGCGCCGCCGCCAGTATGCCATCGCATGGCTGAAACACACAGATCATAAGTGTATCGCACCGCCACCGCATTGCCACCTCCCCAACAAATTTTCCACATTTACGCCTTAATCGGTCAGTGGTTGATAATAGCCGGTCTCAGAGGACGACTGGGACTATGGGGACGACTTGGCGACTGCGCACACTGGGGCGAGGACTCACGGACTCATGAGGCATGGTCCCATGGATTGGACCGTGAGGACTTTCTGGACCATGGGGAAGGACGCCTTGGACACCGGGGACCGGTTGTGGACTGCTTGGACGCCGTGGACTGACCGGCGGTGTCCATAGCGTCCATGGTGTCCCAAAAAACGCCCAGTGTCCCGCCAGTCAAGAGGCGGCACTGGCAGCCGGCTATTCTCAATCACTCCTATGAAACCGATGCTCTTCATTTAACGCTATCCATGGCACTTGTTCAACCAAGCAGCCTTTTCTCGTCGCGCATTTCCGCCGCGAAGCGGCAGAAGCGCTGAAAGCGCGAAACATACCAGCCCAGGGCAAGCGGCGCCGAAGGCGCGCGCCGCCCTGGGTAGCGCGCCCTCTACGCTCGTGTTCCTCGGCCCCTTTGGCCCCAGTCGGCGAAGCTGACTGGGGCCAAAGGGGCAATGGAACTCACTAGCTTGCCTGGGGTTGACGTCAGCGGCATGTCGGGCATCCAATATCAATGACTTCTATGAAACCCGCTGCCGCAAAGGTCGGTGGAAATCAAGGTCGAATGGCTGGGCGGCGACTGGCCGTGGGTTTCCTGCATATTGTCCCCGGTGTTTTCCCCACCGGGGTGGTTACTGACCGATTACCTTTTTCTTCTCGGCATTGACGTCGCCGCAGTCGCATTTCCCCGGGTGGCAAATATGTTATGGCCGGCCTGTTTATTGATTCCAATAACCACGTGAACCAGTCACTCTCTCTCCTTCCAACCGGGCGCCCGCCCATCCCACCCGCAACCACCGTAAAGCAGGGGAAAATCATGATCGACCTGAAAAAAGAACTGTCCGTCCAGAACTACTGCTTCCGTCATTTCAAGCCGCAGGGCCCCAGCGCCATCGCCCGCAAGGTCCGCGAATGCGGCCTGACCCACTGCGAGGTCACTGCCCCCACCGACCCGGCGCTTTTCGCCGAAACCAAGAAGGCCTTCAATGACGAAGGCGTCACCATCGGCTCAGTATCCCTCCCCGTCGCTTTCAGCGGCAATCCCGACGCCGAACGCAATGGCCTGGCCTTCGCCCAATTCTGCGGCGTCAAAAGCGTCATGTGCAACTTCGCGCCACAGCGCGATTTCTGGAAGCCCTTCGATGTCGCCGCCAAACTCGCCGAGGAACACGGCGTCAATCTGGCCATTCACAACCACGGCGGCTACCACTGGCTCGGGCCAAAACCCATGCTGGCCTTTGTTTTCGCCAATACCTCCGAACGCATCGGTCTCTGTCTCGATACTGCTTGGGCACTTGACGCCAAAATGGACCCCATCGACGCCGTCAAGTCCTTTGCCAAGCGCCTCTATGGCCTGCACTTCAAAGACTTCCTCTACTCACCCGCGCGCCAACCGCAGGACGTCATCGTCGGCGAAGGCAATATCGACCTGCCGGCACTCATCGCCGCCCTCAAAGAAATCGACTACAACGGCTATGCCGCCCTCGAATTCGAAGGCGATGTGGAAAACCCCGTGCCAAAACTGCGCAAGTGCGTTGAGGCCGTCTACGCCGCCTGCTGACATCACGCAAAGCGCTAACCACAAAACCTGACATCACGACGCCCGGTACGCACGCACAATGCCACGTACCGGGCGTCGTTCGCATTTGCCCGCTTCGCAACGCCCTTTCGCGCGGCTTTTTGGCCGGTATATTGACAGCGTCTCAACGCCTCCTCCCGACCTTGTGGCAGCCTACTCAGGAGTCAGCATCATGAACACGCATGCCGTCGCCGTCACCCTTCTCTTGTCCAGCTTCTGCGTCACCGCTGCGGCCAACACCGACAATCTCTGGGCCGACCCGGGCTTCGAAGCCATGGGCGTCGCCGGCAATGCCCACTCTGGCGAACGAGCCGGCGTCCTCAGCGTCGACAAAAAAGTCCATTGGCAGCACGCTTTCCACCAACGCCTTGCTGTCACGCCCTTTACCACCTACGAAGCTCGAGCCGTCGCCAAAGCCGATCTTGCCGCAGGGAGTGGGCCCGCGCAAGCGCTCTTCAGCTACTCCTACAACTGCTACGGGTGGTTCGGCTCCGGTGGCATACCCGTCCGCAGCGGCGACAGCTGGACGCCCGTCAGCAGGCAATTCATCGCCATCAGCGACAGCATTTACTTCGCGCCACTGGTCTTCCTCGACGCCGGCCCCGGCTCCGCCTGGATTGACGATCTGAGCATCACTGCCATCCTCGGCCCGGAAGAAACTATCGCCGCCCTCCAGGCGAAGGCAGATAAAAACACCACCGACCGGCAGATCCTCATGCGCTACCACTTCAGTCGCAATGACGAGGCCGCCGCCAAAGCCGCCGCCGACTTCAGCGACACCCGCGACGCCTGCGAATATGCGTGCCTCATGGCCCAACGCGCAACCACCAAAGAAGACCGAACGCGCTACCTCGGCGACATGATCGCCAAAAACTGCGGGCAGTTCCCCGACGCCCATAAACGCATCCAGGAGCTCTTCGCCAATTTCACCGAAGAAGAGCGCTTCGCCATCTGCGTCAGCGGTCTCGAACGCTACCCAGGCAACAGCGCCAAGGTACTCATGCCATTCTCGTTCGTCTTCATAAAACACCCCCACGACAACATGGACGCCTACCGCGAAGACCTCCAGCGCAAAGACGCGCTCAACCAGCAGTTCATCGCCCTCAAAGAGCGCTTCTCCAAGCTGGACTGGCGCGCGGCGCAAAGCAGCTGGGATGAGCAGTACGCCGGCGCCACCGCCGCCATCAAGGCCGTCCTAGCCGACATCGGCTCATGCGAGATTATCCTCGGCGGCAAGGCCGTCGCTCCCGCCAGCCACGCCATCGTCCTTCCGACAGAGGCGACGCCATCCGAGCTGCGCGCCGCCAGCGAACTGCGTCGCTGCCTGGAGCTCAGCAGTGGCCAGGCGTTGCCCGTAATTGGCCTCGGCGACCTCGGCGGCCGCTTCCCGCTCTTCATCGGCCGCAACGCCGCCCTGCCTGCACGCGGCATCGTCATCGATTTGCCCGCGCTGGGCGATGACGGCACCCACACTGAGCTCACCCCTAACGCCCTGGCGCTCTGCGGCAACAAACGCGGCGTTCTCTACGCTGTGTACAGTTTCCTAGAAGAGCAGCTCGGCTGGCGCTGGTTCACCGACGACTGCATCACCCACCCGCTCGCAGGCCGTTTTGCGCCGCTACCATTCCAGCAACGCTACATTCCGCCGTTTGACTCCCGCTACACCAGCTATATCCAGTTTTCCGATCCCGAAATCTGTGTGCCGCTCAAGCTCAACGGCTTCCGGGTCAACGCCGATGAAAGCTGGGGCGGCCGCATCAACTACAAAGGCTTTGTTCATACGTTCGGCAGCCTCGTGCCGCAGTCAAAATACGCCGCCGAGCACCCCGAGTACTACTCGGAAATCAACGGCAAACGCGTCCTCGAACGGACGCAACTCTGCCTCACCAACCCCGACGTGCTCCGTATCGCCACTGCGACTGTCCGTTCTTGGCTGAAAGACGCCGCGCCCGACGTGTCCATCGTCAGCGTCTCCCAGAATGACTGGCATAACTACTGCCGCTGCCCGCCCTGCCAAGCGCTCGCCGATCGCGAAGAAAGCCAGTCGGGGCCGCTGCTGCATTTCGTCAACGCCATTGCCCGCGATATCGCCGCCGACTACCCGCACATCAGCATCGACACCCTCGCCTACCAGTACACGCGCAAAGCCCCCAAAGTCGTCCGGCCCGAAAAAAATGTCATTGTCCGCCTTTGTTCCATTGAGTGCTGCTTCGCCCACTCTCTGGAGGACTGCGAGCGCAACCGCAGCTTCGTGACCGACATCGAGGCCTGGGCGGCTATCAGCCCGCGCCTGGACATTTGGGACTACACAATCAACTTCGCCCACAGCACCATGCCCTTCCCCAACCTGCGCGTCCTGCAGCCCAATCTGCAATTCTTCCGTCGCAATCAGGTCCGTGGCATGCTCGAACAGGGCAACCGCTTCACCAAGGGCGGCGAATTCCAAGACCTGCGCGGCTACGTCATTGCGAAACTCCTGTGGAATCCCGATGAAGATGTCGCCCGGCTCGTCCGTGAGTTCACTGATGCCTACTACGGCCCCGCCGCCGAGCATATCCGCGCTTACATCGCACTGCTCCATGACCATTTCACCCAAAACCCCGCCGCGCACGTCGGCATCTACGCAGCGCCTACTGCCTACCTCAACCAGCCTGAACTGCTCGCTGCCTTGCGCGATATCCTCGCCCAGGCACAGGCCGCCGCCGCCGGCGACCCGCTCTACGCCAAACGCTGCGCCGTCGCCTGCATGCCGCTATGGTACACTGAGCTAATGCTCGCCCAGAACCGCTACGTCCCCCAAGGTACCCAGCTCGTCAACCAAGACGCCGCTGCGCGCCAGGGAACGCTGGCAAACTTCGTCACCACCGCCAAAGACGTCGGCCTCACCAAAATCAGCGAAAGCCGCAAGCGTCCTTACGCCGAATGGCTCCAGCAGATGGAACAGGGGCCAACGCAAGTCGACGTCGTCACCCTCAAAAACGACCATCTGGCCATGCAAATCATCCCCGCGCGCGGTGGCCGCATCTGGCGCCTGCGCTACCGCGACCGCGATCTCATCGCCCTCTTTGGCGACGACAGCAAGGGCTACGATATTGACGCCGGCGGCTACGAAGAGTACAGCACCCACGAGTATCAGTCTGCCGGCTGGCGCGAGCCCTACGCAGTCCTGTCGGCAAGCGACAGCCAGATCGTCCTCCAGGCCGATCTTCCCAACGGCCGCCGCCTCACTCGCCGCATCAGCCTCCTGCCCGACCGACCGGCATTCGAGGTCCAGTCGACCCTCCTGGCGCTCCTGCCATGTGAAACCCTCGCCCTGCGCAGTCACCCGGCCTTCCACGTCACCGCAACCGGTAACTGCACGCTATTCCGACTTGACGACCAACGCCAATGGCAAAGCCAGAAACTCGCCCCCGACAAGGGCGAAAATATCTGGTTCAAAGGCCCACTCGTACCCAATGGCCAGTGGGCGCTCTACGACCAGGCCAGCGGCCTCGCCATCAGCAACCGCTTTCCGCGCCAGGACGTCGATTTCTGCTACGTCAATGCCAGCCCCGACGAACGCCGCGTCAACCTCGAACAATGGGGCGCACCACACAAGGCAGCCGCCCCCGGCGATAGCGTCAGCATCACCAACACGTACGACGTCCTCAGCGATAAATTCCCCTGGAATCCCTAAAATTTGTGTAAAACAAGAAGAGGATTGCAAAATTGCAACTTAACGCAAATATATTGCATTGAAGGATTGCTTTAAAACTCCTCTCTATTACGTTAACATAATTATCAAGCACTACCGTTGTAGTGCTTGATGAAATAGGTAACAGGGAGGAAATAATGTCTGAGATGATTCCAATGCATGGCGGCTACCGCCGGCTGATAAGTTTCCAGGTAGCGCAACTAGTCTACGATCTGACCTTGCGCTTCTGCAACACATACATCGATCGCCGCAGTCGTACCCATGATCAAATGGTACAAGCAGCTCGTTCGGGAGTGCAAAATATTGCTGAAGGATCGCAAGCTTCAGCGACATCCAAAAAAACGGAGCTTAAGCTCACTCAAGTTGCTCGGGCCAGCCTGGAGGAACTCAAACTAGACTATGAGGATTACCTGCGGCAACGCGGATTGCCACAATGGACACTGGATAACCCGCTGCGACAGGCTCTAATCGACAAACGATGCCAAAACGCTGATGAGGTTGCACAATGGATTGTCGAGGCCGCCAAACACAGTGACCTGAAAGGACAAAATAGTTTTCAACCTTGCACTGTGTTCCCTGGCTACATTGCACTTTATCCCGAATTTTCCGCAAACGCCGCACTAGTCCTGCTGGCAGTAGCGTGTTCACTCCTCAATCGGCAAGTCTCTCGGCTGGCTGCCGACTTTGAAGCAAATGGCGGCTTCACCGAACACCTCTACCGCGTCAGAAGCAACATGCGAAAAAAACAAGACGGGTAAAAACGATAGGCGCACCCAGTGGACCCAGTGGACCCAGTGGACCCAGTGGACCCAGTGGACCCAGTGGACCCAGTCGTTTTTGTCCACACTGTCCACACTGTCCACACTGTCCACACTGTCCACACTGTCCACACTGTCCACACTGTCCACACTGTCCACACTGTCCACACTGTCCACACTGTCCACACTGTCCACACTGTCCACACTGTCCACACTGTCCACACTGTCCACACTGTCCACACTGTCCACACTGTCCACACTGTCCACACTGTCCACACTGTCCACACTGTCCACACTGTCCACACTGTCCACACTGTCCACACTGTCCACACTGTCCACACTGTCCACACTGTCCACACTGTCCACACTGTCCACACTGTCCACACTGCACTGTCCACACTGTCCACACTGTCCACACTGTCCACACTGTCCACACTGTCCACACTGTCCACACTGTCCACACTGTCCACACTGTCCACACTGTCCACACTGTCCACACTGTCCACACTGTCCACACTGTCCACACTGTCCACACTGTCCACTTCAGTCCTTGCATCACCCGGGTGGCAGATTACGTTGTTAGGCTGTTTTTTTCATTGCGCCGCGCGAGCTCAGGGCGGCACCATATTTCACCCACGTTCATACCAGGAAAAGCACCCCATGCGCGAAAAAATCTGTTTTGATTCTGGCTGGCATTTTCACGAAGGCGAGATGCCGGTGCCGCAATCGGCCTACAAGGGCTACATGTACGTCCATGCCAAGACGGTACGGGCCATCACTGGCCCCGCCGCGCCCAACAACACGCCCTCCACGTGGATCAACAGCGACGACTGGCAGACGGTGTCTCTCCCGCACGACTACGTCATCCGCCACAGGCCAAAAAAGCAGAACAACGAAACCCTCGGCTTCTTTCCCTACCACAATGCCTGGTACCGCAAGGACTTCAAACTTACTGCCGACGACCAGAACAAACGCCTGACGCTGCTCTTCGACGGCGTCGCCACCCACGCGACCGTGTGGGTCAACGGCTGCCTCATGGGCCATAGCTTCACCGGCTACACGCCCTTCGAAATCGATTTCACCGACGTGGCCAATCTCGACGGCAATAACTCGGTGACGGTCTACGTCGAAACCGACGAACACGAAGGCTGGTGGTACGAAGGCGGCGGCATCTACCGACACGTCTGGCTCAACAAAACGCCACTGCTGGCCGTCGATCTCTACGGCCTTTACGTGCGGCCGGAACGCGACGACGACGGCAGCTGGACCTGCCACGTCGAAACCACTCTGCGCAACGACGCCTTCGCCGCCCATACCGCGACCGTCACGGCCACCCTCGAAGACAAACAGGGCCAAGCCCGCGCCACCGCTACCGCCAGCACCGACATCGACCGCAAAGCCAAGGCCGTCCTCTGCCAAAACATCGCCGTCGCCGCGCCAGCTCTATGGGACACCGAAAACCCGACGCTCTACACCATGCGCGTCAAGGTCAGCTCGCCCGCCGGCGACGACGAGCTTAGTGCCCGCTTCGGTTTCCGCGACGTCGTCTTCGATCCCGACAAAGGCCTCATCCTCAATGGCAAAGCCGTCAAAATCAAAGGTGTGTGCTGCCATGGCGACTACGGCCTCACTGGCAAAGCCGTGCCAGACAATATCCAACGCTATCGCGTCCGCCTCCTGCGCGAGATGGGCGCCAACGGCTACCGCTGTGCTCATTATCCACAGGCCGAAGCGACCCTGGACGCCCTCGACGACAATGGCTTCCTGGTCATGGCCGAAACCCGCTGGTTCGAATCAACCAAGGAAGGCCGTGAACAACTCGAAACGCTGTTCAAACGCGACCGCAACCATCCCGGCATCATCATGTGGAGCGTCGGCAACGAAGAACCGCTTTTCGCCAAACCCGAAGGCAAGCGCATCTTCGAAACGCTCTATGCCTACGCCAAGCGCCTCGACCCCGTCCGCCCCATCATGGCCGCGGTCTCCAACTCCCCGGAGATCGCGCCCATCTTCGCCGTCGCCGACCTCGTCGGCATCAACTACAACCTGCCGACTTACGAACCGCTGCGCCTGAAGTATCCGCACAAGTGCTTCGTCTCCTCGGAGAACTGCGCCGTGCCTTCCACCCGCGGCTTCTTTTTCGATGACAACGACCTCAAGTCCATGTACAATGCCAAGGACCGCACGTTCAGCGGCTGGCAGACGTCCCGAGAAGACACTTGGAAGTTCATCATGGCGCGCGACTGGGTCGCCGGTGGCTATCAGTGGGCCGGTATCGAACACCGTGGCGAAACCGTCTGGCCGCGTCTCTGCTCGCAGTCCGGCGCCCTGGACCTCTATCTGCAGAAAAAAGACGCGTTCTTCCAGAACCAGTCGCTCTGGACCGACCAGCCGATGGTTCACCTCCTCCCACACTGGAATTTCCAGGGCCGCGAAGGCGAACTCATCAGCGTCTGGGCCTACACCAACTGCCAGGAAGCCGAGCTATTCCTCAACGGCAAGTCCCTGGGCCGCAAGGCCATTGAGCGCTTTGGCCACGGTGAGTGGCTCGTGCCCTACTGCCCCGGCGATCTCCGCGTGGTCGCCTACAACGCCGGCAAGGAAGTCGCCTCCGACTGCGCCAAGACCACCGGCCCGGCCGTCGCCCTCAAGCTCCGCCTGGAAAATGGCGACGACATCCGCAGCAATGGCCGCGATCTCGCCGTCATTACCTGCTACGCCGTGGATGCCGATGGCCGCGCCGTCCCCGATGCCGCCGCGACCATCACCTTCGACTGCAATAAACTCGCCGCCATCGCCGGCACCGGGTCGGATATCTGCGACCACGTGCCCCCGCATATCCCCGAACGGCGTATGCGTGCCGGCCTCTGCGCCGCCGCCATCCGCTGCCTCGCCCCCGGCAACGTCAGCGTTTACGCCACCGCGCCGGGCCTGACCACCGCCCGCATCGAGTTCGACGTCCAATAACCAGCCCCCACCCCACCCCGCGCCGGCCGGCCAATCCAGACCGCGCCCGGCACCACCGCCAATCACAACTGGGAGTACCTCTCATGGGCGATTTCTACAAAGGCATCAATTTCGGCTACTACGCCCGCAATGGCTATTTCTCGTCACCCGAAGCGCTGGCCGAGGTCGACGCCATGGCCGACCACAACGTCGAATGGGTCTGTCTCATCGTCACTGTCATGCAGGAACAATTCTCCAGCACCAGGATGTTCCGCGATTACTACCACACGCCCGGCGACGACGAAATCGTCGATATCATCGACGCACTCCACCAGCGCAATATCAAAGTCATGCTCCGCCCCATGCTCGAATGCTGGGACGGCACCCAGCGCAGCCAGATCGTCTTCCCCGACGATGGCGAAATCATCCCCGGCCGACCTTTCACGTACTGGCGAGACTGGTTTGGACACTACACTGAACTCACCCGCCACTACCTGCGCATTGCCTCCCGCCGCGGCTGCGAAGCCTACTGCTTCGACAGCGAACTCAACCGCATGATCGCCAAATCCAGCTACTGGCTGAAGGTCATCGATTGCGCCCGTAGTCTCTACCAAGGCCCGCTCACCACCTCTATGATCAACACCGAAAACAGCATCGATCAGCTCCAAAACAAAAATCACTGGTTCTATGCCCTCGACTCCGTCGGCACCAGCATGTACCACCCGACCTCCGAAACCGGCGGCGGCAACGTCGATGATATGGCCGCCTACCTCCAACCGCACGTCGAAAAATGCCGCGCCTTCGCCCAGACCTACGGCAAGGACTTCTACTTCGGCGAAACCAGCTGCAGCGCCATGAAAAACGCCAGCCGCCGACCCGCCTTCTGGGCCAACGGCGGCGGCTACGACGGCGAAGAACAGGCCAACTACCTCCGCGCTGTCATCAAGGCCTTCTCCGCCGAACCATGGTGGAAAGGACTCTTCTGGTGGAAATGGGACGAACAGAACTTCCGCCCACAATTCCACGACGACCCCGCCGGCGACAAGGGCTTCACCATCAAAGGCAAACCAGCCGCACAAGTCTTCAAAAACTGGCACTACTGACGCCAGTATTACGCACCAGCACGCGCCGGCAATTCCGTTGGGGCCGACCTAGCCCAACTTTCGCATTTGGGGGTATAGCTACGCTCAAAAAGGCACTACAGTCCTTTTTTTGCCTCCGTGTCGGGCAGTGAGGTCGTGCGGACCACCGGCAGGACCGCCAAGTCAAATGAAATCCGCTACCTGGCTAGCCACCCATGTGAAATGGCTGGGCGGCGACTGGCCGTGGGTGTCCTAGAAATTGTCCCCGGTGTTTTCCCTGCCGGAGCGGTTACTCCTATGATACCCGCTGCTCTTCATTTAACGGTATCCATGGCACTTGTTGTTTCAACCAAGCAGCCTTTTCTCGTCATGCATTTCCGCCGCGAAGCGGCAGAAGCGCTGAAAGCGCGATACATACCAGCCCAGGGCAAGCGGCGCCGAAGGCGCGCGCCGCCCTGGGTAGCGCACCATATTGGTCCGTGTTCCTCAGCCTCTTTGACTTCAGTCGGCGAAGCTGACTGAAGCCAAAGAGGCAATAAAACTCATTGATTGCTGCGGCAATTTTGCGCTGTGACCCTTCGTCGCCGGCCTTTTCGGCCGCCCCTTCAGAACTACTGTGTCAAGTCTCTCTTTCTATCACAAGATTTCGCACATGACCAAAATTTGGCCACGCGACTGCGAAGCGCGCAGATTTTTCGGTGCTGGTGTCACCCTCGCAGCTGACGTCTTCTCTCTCGCAAAATCGCAGGATATAACTCAGACAATTCTATTTTCGAAATAATTGCGGTTTACAAACAGTTTTCCTTGCATAACCGGTTCATGAATGTATATTCACGGGCTGAATTACCACTCATATCAACCTCCTCGGCGCCTCCTTTTCCGCCCCTCTAGCCACCCTGCTACTCTCCTAATTCCCCCCTTTCATATCATGACCACCACCATCGCCGATGAACAGTCTGATGGCCTCAGCCGCAAGGAGCGCGAACGCCTGCTACACCGCGCAGACATCCTCGCGGCCGGCGAGCGCGTTTTTGCCAGCAAGGGCTTTCATCTGGCAACGATCGAAGAGATCGCCCGCGAAGCGGAATTTTCGGTAGGCACCATCTACAATTTCTTCAGCGGTAAAGACGCCTTGTACGAAGAAGTCATCCGCTTCATTGTTGAGAGCTGCCATAACGACTTCACCCGCCTGGTGCTGCCAGAAAACGACCCGCAGACCGCAATCAACCTGCTGATTGATCTACGAGTCCAGCAGTATGAACAGCACCAGGGGCTCTTCCACATCGTCTTGGAGTCCTTGCCGACGGGGCATTTCAACCCCGCCAATGTGTTGCCCGAGGATTGCCGGAAGTATCATGAGAACTACTTCCAATCCCTCTGCGACATTTTTGCCCGTGGTCGCGCCCAAGGCCTGTTCAGTGACGAGGCGCCGCTGTCGCTGGCTTTGATCTTCGAAGGCGTCATCAACACCTTTGTCGCCTACTGGTCGAAAAAACGCTCAGGACAGCTGTCACCCCATCTGGTCCGTGATCTAAAACGCGTCGTCTTCAGGGCCCTCGGCTGTGAAGAACGCACGGTTTCACCATAATACATCCATTCCCCCACCACCCAAGCCAAGGAACCACCCATGTCCCACAGCAAACGCTCCAGTCTTCCTCTGCGCATCATGGCGCCGGCGCTGCTGCCAGCCGTCATCCTCCTCGCCAGCTGCAACAAAAAACAACAAGCCGGGCCGGCACCAATGCCGCCCGCCGAAGTGAGCTTCATTGAAATCAAGACCGAGTCGACCGTGCTCAAAAATGAGCTGCCCGGCCGCACCACCCCCTACCAGATCGCCGAAATTCGCCCCCAGGCCAGCGGCATTATCACCAAACGACTCTTCACCGAAGGCACCGACGTACAAATGGGCGACGTGCTCTATGAAATAGACCCGAGCAGCTACGAAGCCGCCAAAGACAGCGCCGAAGCCGCAGTCAATGTCGCCAAAGCCAACCACAGTACCAGCATCGCCGCGCTGAGCGCCGCCCGCGCCGCCTTCACTGCCGCCAAGGCCGCCCAGACCCGCGCTGTCGCCAATGCCGAACCACTGCGATTACGCACCGCCCGCTTCCAGGAACTGCTCAGCAGTAAGGCCGTTAGCCAGCAGGACTACGACGACAGCGCCGCCGCCCTCAAACAATCTGAAGCCGGCATCGACAGCGCCGCCGCTGCTGTCGTCAGCGCCGAGGCCGACATCCAGCGCGCCGAGGCCGCCGTCAAGGCCGCTGAAGCCGCCATCCAAACGGCCGAGGCCGCCCTCGCCAGCGCGGAAATCAACCTGGCCTACACCAAGATCACGGCGCCCATCTCCGGCCGCATCGGCCGCTCGGCGATCACCACCGGCGCGCTTGTCACGGCCCACCAGCCGCTGGCCTTGGCCACTATTCAGCAACTCAATCCTATTTACGTCGATGTGCCCCAAGCCACCGCCGAACTCCTGCAGCTCCGCCGGCGCCTCGCCGATGGCCGCCTCAGCCAGAACGGCAGCTATAGCGGCCAGGCCAGTCTCCTATTGGAAGACAACAGCGAATACGAGCTCAAAGGCGTGGTTCAGTTCCGCGAAGTGAGTGTCGACCCCACCACCGGCTCCTTCATCCTCCGCCTGGTCTTCGCTAACCCCAAAAATGACCTCCTGCCCGGCATGTTCGTCCGCGCCATCATTGACGAAGGCGCCAACAACAACGCCATTCTCGTCCCCCAACAGTGCGTCAGCCGCAATGCCAGCGGCGACGCGTTGGTCATGACAGTCGGTGCCGACAACACCGTAGAGGCCAAAATGATCCACATTGACCGCGCCATCGGCAATACATGGCTCGTCAGCGAGGGCCTTAAGGTCGGCGACCGCGTCATCCGCGAAGGGCTACTGCGCGCCCGCCCCGGCGCTGTCGTCAATCCCGTCCCCGATGGCCAAGCCCCAGCAGCAACCACCGCCCCAGCAGCGACCACCGCCCCAGCAGCGACCACCGCCCCAGCAGCACCTGCGGCCGCTGACAGCGCAACGACCACACCGGCGAACGCCGACAGCCCGACGACCACGAAATAAGCGGAGGCACCATGTTATCCAAATTCTTCCTTGAACGACCTGTCTTCGCCTGGGTTGTCGCAATTTTCATCATGCTCCTGGGCGGCCTGGCCATCTACAATCTGCCCGTGGCGCAGTACCCCAATCTAGCGCCGCCATCCATCGCCGTCACCGCCAGCTACCCCGGCGCCTCGGCCGAAACTGTCGAAAACAGCGTCACGCAGGTCATTGAACAGAAAATGACCGGCCTGGACGGCATGCTCTACCTGTCATCCAACAGTGACTCTGCCGGCCAGTCCCGTATCGAACTGACTTTTGCTCCCGGCACGGACCCAGACCTGGCCTGGACCAAGGTCCAGAACCGCCTGCAGCCGGCTCTGGCCAGCCTGCCCGATGTCGTCCAGCGCAGCGGCGTCCTCGTCAATAAGTCCACCCGCAACTGGCTGATCATGGTCGGCCTGGTCAACAAAGACGGCAGCATGAACGACATCGATATCGGTGACTACGCCGCCACCAATATCGAGGACATCCTCGCCCGCGTCCCCGGCGTCGGCGAAGTCGAGCGCTTTGCCAAGGAATACGCCATGCGCGTGTGGCTGGACGTGGAACGACTCAACGACTTCAATCTCAGCATCGAAGACGTTGTCGCCGCCCTCCGCAGCTACAACGTGGAAGTATCCGCCGGCCAGTTCGGCTCCCTGCCCGCCGTGGCTGGCCAGCGCCTCAATGCGTCTATCGTCGTCCAGAACCTCCTACGCACGCCAGAGGATTTCGCCAACATCCCCGTACGCACCAACAGCGACGGCGCCGTGGTCCGCGTTCGCGATATCGGCCGCACCGAATTGGGCACGGCGTTCTATGACGTCAACGTTCTCTTTAATGGCAACCCCGCCGCCATGCTGGCCATCCGCCAGACTCCCGGCGCCAATGCCTTGACCACCGCCAACGCCATCAAAGCCAAGATGAAGGAACTCCAGCGGAATTTTCCGCCTGGCATTGAAGTCGTTTATCCCTTCGATACCACGCCCTTCGTACGAGTCGCCATCATGGAAGCCGTCAAGTCGCTGTTCCAAGCCATTTTCCTCGTCTTTCTGGTCATGCTGATCTTCATGGGCAATGTCCGCGCCACCCTGATTCCGACCATCGCCATCCCGGTGGTGCTTTTGGGTACTTGCGGCGCCTTGGCGGTCTTTGGCTTTTCCATCAACATGCTCACCATGTTCGCCATGGTCATCGCCATCGGCCTGCTGGTTGATGACACCATCGTCGTGGTCGAAAATGTCGAACGCCTTATGAGTGAAGAGGGACTGTCGCCACGCGAAGCCACCGCCAAATCCATGTCGGAAGTGACCAGCGCCCTCATCGGCTTCGCGCTGGTGCTCTGCGCCCTCTTCGGCCCCATGGCCTTCTTCAGCGGTTCCACCGGCATCATCTACCGGCAGTTCTCCATCACCGTAGTCACCTCCATGTTTTTCTCCGTCACCATCGCGCTCATCCTCACGCCGGTACTCTGCGCCAGCATCCTCAAACCGGTCGCCAAAGGCCACGAAGCCGCCGAGGGCACCGTGTGGTTCCTGCGGCCCTTCCTCCTCTGGTTCGACCGCGCTTTCAACCGCTTCCGCGACGCCATTGTCGCCGTGGTCGGCTACGGCTTGGCCCGCATGGTCCGCTTCGTCCTGGTCTACCTGGTCATCATCTGCATCGGTGTCTTCCTGGCCAAGCGTATTTCCACCAGCTACCTGCCCGATGAAGACCAGGGCATCCTCTTCACCCAGGTTATGTTGCAGACCGGCGCCACCCTCGAACAAACCCAGGACGTGCTCAAAAAAGTGTATGACTACTACATGGCCAACGAAGCCGATGCCATCGAGTCCTGCGCAACTATCGCCGGCGTAGGCTTCTCCGGCCAAGCCCAGAATAATGGCATGATCTTCGTCAAGCTCAAGGACTGGCACCTGCGCCGCGATCCCAGCATGCACGCCGAAGCCATCGCCGGCCGCGCGATGGTAGGCCTGTCCAGCCTGCGCAACGCCATGGTCTTCACCTTCCCGCCACCCGCAATCGCCGAACTTGGCACGTCACAGGGCTTCGACTTCATGCTCGTCGACCGCGCCGGCCACGGCCATGAGGCACTGTACAATGCCCGCAATCAGCTCATGGGCATGGCCATGCAAGACCCGCGACTGGCCAGCATCCGCCCCAACGGCCTCGAAGACGTCCCCGAATACCGCGTGGACGTCGATTGGGAAAAAGCCGGCGCGCTCGGCTTGCCCATCAGCGCCATCCACAACACCATCTCAGCCGCCTTCGGCAGCGCCTACGTCAATGACTTCATCCTGAACGGCCGCATCAAACGCGTGTTCGTCCAGGCCGACGCGCCCTACCGCATGCTGCCCGAGAACCTGGACGAGCTCTATGTGCGCAATGTCTCCGGCCAAATGGTGCCTTACCGCGCCTTCGCCAAAGGGCGCTGGAGCAGCGGCTCGCCACAGCTGGAGCGCTTCAACGCCGCACCATCCGTCAATCTCTGGGGCCAGGCCGCGCCGGGCTACAGCTCCGGCGATGCCATGCAGGCCATGGAAGAACTCACCCGGCGACTGCCGCAGGGGTTCGACTACGACTGGACCGGTCTGTCCTACCAGGAACGCCAGTCGACCTCACAGACTGGCTTGCTTTATGCCTTCTCCATCATCGTGGTCTTTCTCTTCCTGGCGGCCCTTTACGGTAAATGGGACATCCCCATCTCCGTGCTGCTGATCCTACCCTTGGGCGTCATCGGTGGCTTCATTGCCACCATGTCCCGCGGCATGCCCAGCGACGTCTATTTCCAGATCGGCATGCTTAACACCCTTGGCTTGGCCACCAAGAACGCCATTCTCATTGTGCAGTTCGCCATGAGCAACGTCGCCCAGGGGCACGGCCTGATCGAAGCCGCGTTGCACGCCGTCCGCCTGCGCCTGCGAGCCATCGTCATGACCTCCATGACCACCGGCCTGTCCGTGCTGCCCATGGCCCTAAGCAGCGGCGCCGGCGCCGGCGCCATGAACGCCATCGGCACCGTCGTCCTCGGCGGCATGATCAGCGGCACCATCCTCGTCGTCATCTTCGCGCCGCTCTTCTACGTGCTCATCGAAGGTCTCTTCGGCACCCATAAGAAAAAGATTCGCAGCAATCTGCAGCCCGCCAAACTCGCCAAGGCCACTAGCATCCTGATCGCCCTGTCACTGGGCGCCACGGTCTGCTGCAGCGGCTGCAAAAGTATGGCGCCGGACTACGAACGGCCCGAAGCCCCCATGCCCGCCCAGTGGTCCGCCGGCGATGCCTACCAGAACGCCACCGGCGAGGCCCCCGCAGTCATTCTCCCTTGGCGGGAGTTCTTCCAGGACCCGACCCTGCAGACGCTCATCGACAGCGCGCTGGCCAACAACCGCGACCTGCGCCTAGCCGCCCTCAACACCGAGATGGCCCGGGCCCTCTACGGCGTCGAACGCGACGCCCTCTACCCCGCACTCTACGCCACCGCCAACGCCGTCAAGCAGAAAAACTCCGCCCATCTGACCGGCGAGGGACAGTCCCGCCGCGTAGAAAACTACAGCGTCAATGCCGGCATTCTGTCATGGGAGCCGGACTTTTTCGGCCGCGTGCGCAGCTATAGCGACGAAGCGCTGGCCAAATACTTCGCATCACTGGAGGCAAAACGCAGCGTCGAGATTCTTGTCGTGTCGTCGGTCGTCAACGCCTACCTGAACCTCGCTGCCGACCGCGAGGCTCTGGCTCTGGCCAAAGATACCCTCAAAAATCAGCAGGACGCCTTGGCGCTGGTCAAAAAACAGTACGAGCAGGGCCTGGTCACTGAACTGGCTCTGCGCCAGGCACAGACGCCAGTCGAAAGCGCCCGCGGCGATACCGCCCGACTCACTCGCGTCGTCGCCCAGGACCTCAATGCCCTCCAGCTCCTCCTCGGCTCAGCTCTTCCCGCAGAACTCCCCGCACAGCGCCTCAACGATATCCAGCTGGACGGCGAGGTCCAGGCCGGCCTGCCCTCCGAGCTGCTTCTCAACCGGCCGGATATCATCGCCGCTGAGCAGCAACTCAAAGCCGCCAACGCCCTCATCGGCGTCGCCCGCGCCGCGTTCTTTCCCAGCATCGCCATCACGGCGATCTTCGGCAGCGCCAGCAATGAACTGTCCGGCCTCTTCGAAGGCGGCGCCGGCACCTGGAGCTTCGCCCCGCAACTGGCCCTGCCCATCTTCGACGCGCGCACCTGGTCCGGCTACCGCGTCAGCAAGGCCCACCGCGAAATCGCCGTCGTCGAATATGAACGGGCCATCCAACAGGCATTTCGCGAAGTCAACGACGTGCTCGCTCTCCGCGGCACCATCAATGAACAACTCGACGCCCAACAGGCACTCGTCGATACCCTCAGCGAAACCCACCGCTTGGCAACCCTCCGCTTCGAAAACGGCGTCGACAGCTTCCTCCCCGTCCTTGACGCCCAACGCAATCTCTTCGCCGCCCAACACGGCCTCATCGCCCTCAAACTGGCCAAAGCCAGCAGCAAAGTGCAACTCTACGCCGCCCTCGGCGGCGGCAGTAACCCCAGCAACAACGAGACCACGCCCGAACAACCCTGATGATATAACACGCCTGTCCACACAGAACTCGACCGTAGTCGGTCAGTAACCACCCCGGTGTTTTCCCCACCGGGGTGGTTACTTGCCAATTACGTCTCGCGGCCGTGGAGTGGGCGTCTCGCCCACTCCGACAAGACGGCTCATTAAACCGTCCTCGTCATCCACGCCGCCCGTACCCGGCCCGTCTCCCCCGCCGCACGAGCCGTGCGCACAGCGGCTGGAAGCCGCTGCTACTCTGGGCCCGCTATGACTCCGCTGCCGCAAAGGTCGGCGGAAATCAAGGTCGGATGGCGGGGCGGCGACTGGCCGTGGGTTTTCTGCAAATTGTCCCCGGTGTTTTCCCCACCAGGGTGGTTACTGACCGATTACCCTCTACCCCGATTGCCAGCCGCCGCCGTGCTTGCAATCGGGGTATTGGATTTTACATTATTTGTTTCGTGTTTTCCCCCGCCCCGCCGCTTTCCAGGCCACTTGTCATCAGCCACAGCAAGCAGGAAATAATCGCATGCCCAGACAACACACGGTAGAAAAAATCGGCGGCACGTCCATGAGCCGTTTTGGCGAAGTGCTCCGTAATGTCATCATCGGCAACCGCAAGGGCGCCGATCTTTACAACCGTCTCTTTGTCGTCTCTGCCTATGGCGGCATCACCAACCTCCTGCTGGAAAACAAAAAAAGCGGCGCGCCAGGCGTCTACGGCAAATTCGCCGCCGGCGACGACACGTGGATCGCCAGTCTGGAACAGGCCCGCGCCAAAATGCTCGAATTCAATCACTCCTTTGAGACGATTGGCCTCGACCAGCGCGAAGCCGACAACTTTGTCAATGAGCGCATGGACGGCATCCGCGACTGCCTGCACGACCTGGTGCGCCTGCGCACCTACGGCCACTTCAACATCAAGACCTATCTGCCGCCGACCCGCGAAATGCTCAGCGCCGTCGGCGAGGCGCACAGCGCCTTCAACTCCACGCTCATCCTCCAGCGCCACGACATCAACGCCCAGCTTATTGACCTCACCGGCTGGAAAAAAGACGAGCTGCTATCCTTTGACGAGGTCGTCACCCAGGCCTTCGCCGGCATTGATTTCAGCAAGGTCATGCCCATTATCACTGGCTATGTCAAATATGACGAAGGCATCATGACCCGCTTCGACCGCGGCTACAGCGAAATTTCCTTCAGCAAAATCGCCGTCATCACCGAGGCCCGCGAAGGCATTATCCACAAGGAATACCACCTGAGCACCGGCGACCCCGCCATCATCGGCTCGGACAAGGTCAAGGTTATCGGCCATACCAACTTCGATATCGCCGATCAGCTCTCCGATCTCGACATGGAAGCCATCCACTCCAAGGCCTCCAAGGAAATGGAGCTCTGCGGGATTCCCATCCGCGTCAAAAACGCATTCGAGCCCGACCATCCCGGCACCATCATCAGCTGCGACTACGTCTCGCCGGAGCCGCGCGTCGAGATGATCTGCGGGCGCAACGACCTCGAAGCCATCGAAGTCATGGACCCCGAAATGGTTGGCCATGTCGGTTACGACTACTATCTCATGCAGAGCCTGGTCGATACCGGCATCAGCTACATCACCAAGACCACCAACGCCAATACCATCACCCATTTCGTTCCCCAGAAAAATCGCCGCCTGGAAGAGTGTATTGACCTCATCCACCAGCGCATGCCCAACGCCACCGTCAGCCGCAACTCCGTGGCCATCGTGTCGGTCATCGGCAGCAACATGAGCATCCCCGGCTTCCTCTCCAAAGCCGCCAGCGCCCTGCACCAGGCCGGTATCAACGTCCTCGCACTGGCCCAGTCAACCCGGCAGGTCAACATGCAATTCATCGTCTCCCGCTCCGATTATGAAGCGGCCATCCGCGCCCTCCACAAGACCTTCGTCGAAGACATCTAAGCATGCCAGCCATGGATGTGCTGTACGTGGACAATCACCTGCTGGCCCTCAACAAGCCGGCAGGGCTGCTCACCCAGCCGTCGGGAACCAGCGAAGACAACCTCGAAGACCGCGCCAAAGCCTGGGTCAAAGCCGAGTACCACAAGCCCGGCGCGGTGTTCCTGGAGGCCGTACACCGCATTGACCGGCCCGTAGCCGGCGTCGTCCTCTTCGCCCGCACCAGCAAGGCGCTCAGCCGCCTCAATGAAGCCATGCGCCGAGGCGACTGCGAGAAAATCTACCTCGCGCTGGTCACGGGCGACCTCCCCGGCCCAGACGGCGCCCTCAACGACTGGCTGCTGCACGGCGACCACCGCGCCGACGTCGTCCCCGCCGGCACTCCCGGCGCCAAAGCCGCCGTCCTGACCTACACGGTCCTGCGCCGGAGCGCAGGCCGCAGCCTCTTGCGCATCGTCCTGGGCAGCGGCCGTTATCACCAAATCCGCGCCCAGCTGGCGCAGGCCGGTTGTCCCATTGTGGGCGACCACAAATACGGTTCACCCGAACGCTGGCTCAGCGCCGATGGCATCGCCCTGCAACACGCCACTCTGCGCATCAGTCACCCCGTGACCCGCGCAGCCATGGCCTTTACCGCCCCGGATATCTTCGCCGCAGTATTGTAGTCACCGCCAGCCGGCTTATATTCTCATTTTCCCACCATCCCCCGACGTTATCCTATCTTTCAAGGTGCTTGTATGACGGATTTGGAAAAAGAGCTTCAGGATGCCCTCGCGCAGGTCAAAACCGCGCTGGCAGCAGTTAGTGACATGAATGCGCTGGAAGAATGCCGCGTGCGCTTTCTCGGCCGCAAAGGCCTCATGCCGGCATTGATGGCCCAGCTGGGAAAGGTCCCCCAGGACCAGAAACCCGCTGTCGGCAAAACCGTCAATCTCGTCAAGCAGGAAATACAGCAGGCCTTCGACGACTGCGGTGCCAGACTAAACCAAGACCAGAAAACCGCCAGCGCCCTTGACGTCACCCTTCCCGGCCGCCAACGCGCCATCGGCCACAAGCACCCCATCAATCTCGTCATGGACAGCGCCGTGGCCATCTTCCGCCGCATGGGCTTTATTGTCGCCGACGGCCCGGACATCGAAACGGTCGCGAACAACTTCGACGCGCTCAACTCCCCGCAAGACCACCCGTCGCGCACGCCGGACGACACGTTCTACTTCGACCTCGACCAGCACCACTGGCTAGACCCCGAAGCCCTCATCCTGCGCACGCAGACTTCACCCGTGCAAATCCGCGCCATGAAAGCACAAAAGCCGCCAGTGCGCATTATCTGCCCCGGCCGCTGCTACCGCCGCGATACGCCTGACGCCACTCACGGCATGAGCTTCCATCAGATCGAAGGCCTCTATGTCGACCAATGCGTATCGCTAGCCGACCTCAAGGGCACCCTCGCCGCTTTCGCCCGCGAAATGTTCGGCACCCACACCAAAGTGCGCTTCCGCCCACATTTCTTCCCCTTCACCGAACCCAGCGTGGAATGCGATGCGTCGTGCATCGTCTGCGGGGGCAAAGGCTGCCGCGTCTGCAAAGGCTCCGGCTGGATCGAAATCGCCGGCGCCGGCATGGTCAACCCAGCCGTCTTCCAGAACGTCGGCTACGACCCCGATACCACTACCGGCTTCGCCTTCGGACTGGGCATCGAACGCATGGCCATGATCCGCTACGCCATCAATGACCTGCGCTTGCTCTACGACAACGACGTGCGCTTCCTCCACCAGTTCTGAGCTTGGACAAACGGCTGCGTACCCCGATCGCGCACAACGCCCTTATCCCGGCCGTCCTGCGGGCTTTCAGCCCCCAGCGTCGCCTGACATCGGTAAACGGAGCACCTCGCCCTTATCCCGGCCGTGCTGCGGGCTTTCAGCCCGCAGCGTCGCCTGCGGTCAGCATTCGGCCAAGCACGCCCCAATGGCCCCACACTGATGTTCCTCGTCTCGGCCTCACCCCTCGGCGAGCGGCTCGAGGACCAGGCGCCCGGCGTTGGGTATGGCGTCCCTGATGCGCAGCCGCACGTGCTCACCAGGTGTCATGCGACTACGGGTCATCACCACGCCGCGCTCAGCAAAACCGTCGATCTCCGCCAGAATCAGACTGCCCTCGGCGCGAACGATGGTCGCCCCGACTTCCGTGCCGACTTTCTCCCGCCGCAGGTACTCCAGCAGCCAGTACTTGTTCGCCTCGCGCTCCAGCGAGCGATTCTGACTGGCGGTGCGGTCGACATTGTCCAGCACGCCAAAGAGCTCCTCATGACTGTAGGGCAGTTCCTTACCCAGGAAATGCGCCGAGAGCTGCCGTTGGATCACCAGATCGGCATAGCGGCGCAAGGGCGAACTGATCTGCGTGTAGAGGTCCAGCCCGAGCCCGTAATGCGCCTGCGGGTGAGTCGACAGCCGCGTCCGCTTCATCTTCTTCACCTGCTGCTCAAAAAGATAGGGATCGTACTCCTTGACCGACGTCACCGGCGACGACGGCTGGTCCTGCGTGCGGTAAATCACCGGCAGGTCGTGATGCAGGGCGTATTTAGCCGCCAGGTGATTGGCCAGAATCATGAACTCACTCACCAGTTGGTGGCTGGGGCTGTCGGAATCCTCCGGCGTCACCGTAACCACGCTACCGCGAACCCGTATCTTCAACTCGGGGCCATTCAACTGCACCGCACCAGCGGTCTCGCGCCCGGCACGGAGCTTGCCAGCCAAAAACAACAGATCGCGCAAGGCGACGGTAACGCTGTCGCCGTCACCATCCGGCGACGCTAGGCGCTCGTCGGCGCCGTGGTAGTCCAGGCGATGCCGAACCCGCACCGCCGCCGGCACAAAGCGCCAGTCCAACAACGCGCCCTCAGATGAAAATTTCACCTGGAAGCTCAATGCCGGCCGTAGCTCTCCGGCGACCAGGCTGGCCAGATTACAGCCGATGCGTTCTGGAAACATCATCACCGTCGTCGTCGGCAAGTACAACGACAAGGGCCGCTCGACGGCCGCCGCGTCCAGCGGGTCGTCCTTGCCGACGAAGCAGGCCGGGTCGGCAATATGGATGCCAACGAGGTAGTTCTGCTCGTCGTCACGGCTGCAGGACAACGCGTCGTCGATCTCGCGCGTCTCTTCGTCGTCAATACTGAATAGCTCAAGGCCGCTAAGGTCTTCGCGGTGGCTGTTGCCGTCGTAGGGCGTCAAGGTGTCGGCATGTTCCAGCACCGCGCTGGAAAAGCCGGCATGAATGCCGTTGGCGAGCAGAAATTCGTCCACCCCTGCTGGCATCCGGTCGGTAACGCGCAGCAGTCGCAGGGCGACTTCACGCGCGTTGATCTTCTCCCGGGCAGCGCTGAGGATATTGACCGCGTCGGAGTTGAAACCGCAGAGGAGGTAGTCCGTCGCCAAGCGCAGGAAGCCTTCTTGTTCCTCGGGCACCGGCGCGGGCGTCTCGCCTTGGTGGTCAAGCACGCCGTCCAGCCATTGGCGAGTGCGTTCCTTAGCGGCGGCGCGTTCGGCCCGCATGGCACGCAGGCGTTCCAGCTCGTCAATCTCTTCACGCGTCCGAGCCGTGAATTGCAGCTGCTTGCGCTGGAAAAGCGTCCCGTCCTCAAGCAGTTTTCGCGCCAGCGCGGAAATCTGCACGGCGGTGGCCTCGCCGAAATAATGCGCCGCTAACGCGGACAGCTCCGGCTCGCAGCCGTTGGCCAGGACGTCCTCCCAAAGCAGCTCCAGATCGACGTCGGCCATCGCGTCGCGAATCGCGTTTTGCACCGTCGCCAGCTTGCCCAGCACATCATTGCCATAAACCATGCCGTGCTCGGCAACGATGTTCGCGACTTTGACCTTCTCCTGCTGCTGAGTCGCACCACGGACCTGCACACGGTCCGTGCCGCTCTTCACCACGACTCCCAGGCACATCTCGTTGCTGCCAAGGTAATCCACTACGGTCTGTTCAAGAAAATCCATTCAATCTCCCAGCCCCGGTCAGCCCATCATGGCGACAAAGGCATGTCAATCTCTGTAAACACACAATTGGTTCCACGCCGAAAAGGTAAACGCATAATATACCCCCTGACCAGCTGCCCCCGGGACGAGATCACAAAAAAACGTGACCGTCAGCAAAAAACGCCCCAGCCCGCACAATACAAAAGGAAGGACCGAGCAGCGCCCGATCCTTCCTTTATCGTACTCAAAACAGGGCCACGGCTCCACCCTGCTGCATCTCTCTAACCTCAGCCGTTTTTGGCGGCGAAGGCCTTCATGAACGCCACCAAGGCGTCAATGCCCGCCATCGGCATGGCGTTGTAGATACTGGCGCGCAGACCACCAACCGCACGATGGCCCTTCAGGCCGATCATGCCGGCCGCCTTGGACTCGGACACAAATTTCTTCTCCAGCTCTTCATTGCCCTCGCCGATGCGGAAGCACACGTTCATCTTCGAACGATCCGCCTTGGCACAGGTGCCGCGGAAGAAACCGGACTCATCAATCGCCGCGTAAAGCTTTGCGGCCTTGGTCTCATTGAGCTTTTGGATCGCCGGCACGCCGCCCTGCTCAAGCATCCAGTCCGTCACCAGCCGAACCATGTAAATTGAGAAGGTGGACGGCGTGTTGTACAGCGACTGGGCCTTGATGTGGGTGCTGAAACGCAGCATCGTCGGTACCGTTTCCGGACAACGCTCGGCCAAGCCCTTGCGCATGATCACCAGCGTCACCCCGGACGGCCCCATGTTCTTCTGCGCACCGGCAAAAATCAGCGCGAAACGGTTCACGTCAACAACCTTCGACATGATGTCGCTGGACATGTCCGCAATCAACGGCAACGCGCCCGTGTCAGGATATTGATTGTAGGCCGTGCCGTATATCGTGTTGTTGCTGCAAATATGCGCGTAGGCGTCGTTCTGGTCAAACTGCCAGCTGCTCACATCGCCGATGCAGGAGTACTTTTCCTTGGCGCCGTCATAGACCAGGTTGATGCCCGCGCCAAGTATCTTCGCTTCTTTCATGGCCTTGTGCGCCCACTCGCCGGTGTCGCAAAACGCGATCTTCTTGCCCGGAACCATCAAATTCATCGGCACCATCGCAAACTGCAGGCTCGCACCGCCCTGCAAAAACAACACGTCGTAATCCGCACTGATGCCCATCAACTTGCGAATGTTCGCCTCAGCAGCCTGGATGATCTCCTCAAACGGCGCCGCCCGATGGCTCTCCTCGACAATGCCGTAACCACAACCACGGTAGTTCACAAACTCTTCCTGAGCCTTCAACATCACCGCTTTCGGCAAGGTCGCCGGACCAGCATTGAAATTGTACACGGTTTTTTCCTGCATGTAGATCACTCCTTAGTAGCTAACATCGACTCTGCGGTCATAACGGCGCGGGCTACCATGTCGTCTGATACCGTCAAAAAACCCGAGAAAAGCTCTTACTATATTTTCTCAAACCATCCTCTGCAATAGTACAATGCCCGAGTACGGTATTTTTTTATCTAACAGACCCAGCTGACCAAGCAGACCGCGTCGGGGCGGACCTATGTGTCCGCCCTAATCCGATCTGTCCGATCCGTTTGCGAAAGACGGCAGGTTCACCCTGCATTTATCGCCGCGAAGCGGCAGAAGCGCTGAAAGCGCGAAACATACCAGCCCAGGGCAAGTGCGCTGAAGGCGCGCGCCGCCCTGGGTAAGACGGCAACTATGTTCGTGTTCCTCGGCCCTTTCGTCCTCAGTCGGCGAAGCTGACTGGGGACGAAAGGGCAATGGAACTCGCACTGCTTACGCACAATGTCCTCCCTCTCATTACCGCCGGCCACGCTTTTGGGCTAGTCCCGCTTATGCCTGCCATCGGGCAGGTCGACGCGCAATCCCAAGCGTTTGAGTTTGCGGTAGAAGGTCGTGGGATGCAGTCCCAATTTTTCGGCTGCCAGGCGGCGGTTGCCCCCGCACTGCGCCAAGGCGGCCTGTATCGCCTGGCGTTCGGAAAGACTCACGGCTTCTTGCATGGACGCCGCCGGCAGCGCCGGCGACCCAACGGCATTGCCACTGGTGCGGACCTCATCCGGCAGGTCGTCGACCTCGATCATATTGCCGCGGCAGAAGACCATGGAGCGCTCGATGCAGTTTTCCAGCTGGCGGATATTCCCCGGCCAGGGACAATCGCTCAGCATGCGCAGGGCGCTGCGGCTGACGCCGGCGACCTGCCGTTTCATCACCAGGTTGAAACGGCGGATGAACTGCTCGACCAAAAACGGTATGTCTTCCCGCCGCTCACGCAACGGCGGCAGCGCCAACTGCACGACATTGATGCGGTAGAACAAGTCCTGCCGGAAAGCGCCCGAGGCCACCAGATCCTCCAGCCGCCGATGCGTCGCAGCGATGATCCGGGCATTGCTGCGCACGCTCTTGACCGCCCCCAGCGGCTCATAGCTGCGTTCCTGCAACACCCGCAGCAGTCGCACCTGCATGGCCGGCGATATCTCGCCGATCTCGTCCAGCAGTAGTGTGCCGCCCTCGGCGAGAGCGAAGCGCCCGGGCTTGTCACGGTCGGCACCCGTAAACGCGCCTTTCTTGTAGCCGAACAGCTCCGACTCCAGCAACGTTTCCGGAAACGCGCCGCAGTTGATCGCCACAAAGGGCCCGTCGCGCCGCGGGCCGTTGGCGTGTATGGTCCTGGCTAGAAGCTCCTTGCCGCTGCCGGTTTCACCACGTATCAGCACCGTCGAACAGGTCTCGGCTATGGCCGTCAGCTGGCTGAAAATCGTCCGCATTGACGGACTATGACTGCCAAAGTCGCCGATTTTGCGTGTGGCGCTGATTTCCTCCCGCAGTTGCTCGATATCGCTCAGATTGCGGAAGGTCTCGGCGCCACCAATGACGGTGCCGGACGCGTCGCGCAACACCGCCGTCGAGATGCTCACCGGCACGCGTTGGCCCGCATTGTTCACGATAAAGCAGCTGAGGTCGATGATGGGCCGCCCCTGCTCGAGGGTCTGCCGCAGGGCGCAAGCGCCTTCGCACAGGTTAGAGCGGAAGACCTCGCAGCACATGCGGCCCATGGCGTCTTCACGCCGGACCTGGATAATGTCCTCGGCTGAGCGGTTCAAATACGTGATGCGAAAATCGCGATCCACCGTGAACACGCCGTCGGAGATGCTCTCCAAGATGGCACGGTCGGCCATGGCCGAACGCGCGTCATCCCTAGATGGCGCCGCCGCCGCCACAGCGCCTTTCGTTCTTTTTGCCTTCTCAGCACTCATAGACATCTCCCGAGGCGCCGGCAAGTACTTCACAGGACAGCCTGTCACTCAGCCGAGCGATAGCCACCTCGCCCGTGCAATGGCAGGCGACAAGCCGCCGCAGGCCTAGTTGCTGCAGATATGTCGCCGTGCGCTCCAGGCGCTCGTCGTCGGCATGAACCAGATGCAGCCCGCCGATAATGGTATGGATCTTCACCTCGGGCGCGCAACGGCGACAGTACTCAATGGTGTTGATGATGCCGCTGTGGCAACAACCCGGTATGAGCACGCCCGCCGCCAGCAGCAACGACTGGTCGTCCACCAGCAGATCCGGCTGACCTTTCGCCGAATCCAAATAGAACGGCCCGCCGCAGTCCTCGCCGCTCAACCGCGGTATCGGTCCCGTCGCATAGACGCCCGGACTGATCTGCGTGAATTCTGTCACCTCGTGAACCAGAGCCCCCGCATAGGCACGGCGGCATCCCGCCGGCATGGATACGTCCCGCACGGGTCGGTCAGCATGGCAGCTAAAACGATCCTGTGACACGCCCCGCGCTGCATAAATGGGCAATTCCGGCACCACCGTCAGTAGCTCCGCCAGCCCACCCGTGTGGTCCCAATGACCATGGCTTAACACCAGCTGTTTAATGCTGGCCGGGTCAACACCCAACGCCGACAGGTTGCCTAGCAGCGCCGCGCCCGCGCCCGTGTCCAATAAAAGCCGCTCGCCGCTGGTGTCAATTACTGCGGCAAAGCCGTGCTCGACGGCCAAGTCCCGCCGCGTCAAATTGTCTACCACTATCCGTAACGTGCTCATCGTTCTCTCCAACTCGCGCCTGCGCACGACATCTGTACTTGCTTTCAAGAAACACCCACTGCCTCTTGTGCGGCCTCCAATCGCTATTAGCATTTTTGCTACTATAGCGCATCTGCGCAATGCTGCCGGCAGTTTTTGGCCGATATTATTGCCTCTTGCTCATTCTCTCGCCCTAGCCCGCCAGCTCCATCCGTCAGCATGACGCGATGGCTGGTAATCGATCAGTAACCACCCCGGTGGGGAAAACACCGGGGCGGTTACTCCTATGAAACCGATGCTCTTCATGTAACGGTATCCATGGCACTTGTTCAACCAAGCAACCTTTTCTCGTCGTGCATTTCCGCCGCGAAGCGGCAGAAGCGCTGAAAGCGCGAAACATACCAGCCCAGGGCAAGCGGCGCCGAAGGCGCGCGCCGCCCTGGGTAGCGCGCCCTCTACGCTCGTGTTCCTCGGCCCCTTTGGCCCCAGTCGGCGCAGCTGACTGGAGCCAAAGGGGCAATGGAACTCACTGGCTTGCGGCGGCAATTTTGCGCTGTGACCCTTTGTTGCGCGCCCCTTGTGAAATGGCTGGACGGCGGCGGGCCGTGGGTTTCCTGCAAATTGTCCCCGGTGTTTTCCCCACCGGGGCGGTTACTCCTATGAAACACGTTGCCGCAAAGGTCGGCGGAAATCAAGGTCGGATGGCTGGGCGGCGGCGGGCCGTGGGTTTCCTGCAAATTGTCCCAGCGAAGCGCCGGGGTGTACACTGACCGGTTACGATCCGCCCGATCCGTCCGCAAAAAACTGTTCGCGGCTTTGGCGATGGGTATTACATTGGGCCTGTTGGCGACGTTATCCGATCGTGCCCACTTTCCCACTCCCCCACCCTACACCAGTCCGAGGACCGCATGAGCAAACAGCCCAACATTCTGTTATTTTTCACGGACATGCAACGGCATGACACCATCCACGCACTTGGCAACGAGGTCATCCGCACGCCCAATCTCGACCGGCTGGTGCGCGAAGGCACGGCCTTCACCAGCTGTTACTCGCCATCGCCGGTGTGCATTCCCGCGCGCTTCGCTATGCACTACGGCCTTTATCCTTTCCGCACTGGCCTAGCTGAAAACACGCGCATGCCCGATGACAACGGCCGTTCGCTGCCGGCCGCTCTCGCCGAACTGGGCTACCACTGCGCCGCCATCGGCAAATGTCATTTCACGCCCGACAAGGCCGCCATGCGCGGCTTCGCCGAACGGCTGATCCAGGAAGAATGCTGCTCCGATCCGGACAAAGACGACTACTGTCGCTGGCTGGCCGACAAAGGCGCGGATCACGACGAGCCCCACGGCACCCGCGGCGAGATGTACTATGTGCCACAGATATCGCTGCACCCGGCCGCCGAGCATCCCAGCCAATGGATCGGCGACCGCAGTATCGACTTCATCCGCCAGCGCCGCGCCAACGCCAGCGACCAGCCCTGGTTCCTCTTCTCCAGCTTCATTCATCCCCACCCGCCCTTTGCGCCGCCAAAGCCCTGGCACAAACTCTACCGCTCGCCGGACATGCCCCTGCCAGAAGTGCCGCAGGACGCCGAATCGCTCCTCGTCTGGGTCAATCACTTCCAGAACCGCTACAAATACCGCGACCAGGGCATTGACGACAATCTCCTGCGCAACATGAAAGCCTACTACTACGCCACCATCTCCTTCGTGGACTACCAGGTCGGCCGCGTCATGGCGGAGCTGGCCAAGCACGGCGAGCTGGACAACACGGTCATCGTCTTCGCCTCCGATCACGGCGAGTATCTCGGCGATTACGACTGCTTTGGCAAACGCGGCATGCACGATGCCTCGGCAAGAGTACCCCTCCTTGTCCGCTATCCCCGCGCCTTCACCGCTGATGCGCGCTGCGCGACCGCGACCTCGCTGGTGGATATCTTCCCCACCCTCATCAATGCCGCCGGCGGCATCTGCGCCGGCCGCGGCCTCGACGGCTGCGATCTGGCCGCCATCGCCGCCGGCAAGTGCCAGCGGCGATTCGTCTTCTCGCAGTACAGTAACGACAACACCGCGCTCTACATGGTCGCTGACGACCGCTATAAGTACGTCTGGTCCGCCGGCGATCAGCGCGAATTCCTCTTCGACCGCCAGGTCGATCCTCTTGAACGCCGCAATCGCAGCGCCCTCAGCAGCCTCGCCGAGGTCAAAAAGACCCTCAAGACCGCCCTTCTGCAAAGACTCAAGGACAACCAGCTCGACCACGCCTACGTCGAAAAAAATGGCCTGCTCGACTGGAAGGCCAACCCACGCTATGATGACAGTTTCCGCCGTGACCCCGACGCACGTCTGCTCTTCCAAGACCACCACCTGCATAAAATCTGCTTCCCGGATGGCTACCAGCAGGACTGACAACACGCCCGCGAAGACGTCCTTCGCCAGCAAACAAGGCTCTCATTATGCCACGACAACCCAACATCATCATTTTCAATCCCGACCAGTGGCGCGGCGACGTCATGGGTCACTTGGGCAATCCCGCCGCCGTGACGCCCTTCCTTGATCGCCTGGTGGCGGATGACGCCGTGTCCTTCCGCCACGCTTACTGCCAGAATCCCGTCTGCACGCCCAGCCGTTGCAGCTTCATGACGGGCTGGTATCCCCATGTCCGCGGACATCGCACCATGCACCACATGCTCCACGCCGAACATGACGAAACCAATCTCCTGCGCGAACTGAAAAGCCACGGCTACACGGTCTGGTGGGGCGGCAAAAACGACCTCATTCCCGGCGGCAGCACCTTCAGCGAGCACTGCGATGTCCATCACCGCCCTGACCGCGCCGCACTCAAAGCCCGCGGCCTCACCCTCCGCCCCGGCACCCACGGCACCGCCCCGCAATGGCGCGGCCCCAAAGACGGCGACAACTACTACAGCTTCTTCTGTGGTAAACTCGACGCCGGCAACGAAGAGCTCTATTGCGATGGCGACTGGGCTCATGTGCTCGCCGCCATCGACTTCATCCGCGACTACCGCTCCGAACAGCCCTTCTGTCTCTACCTGCCCCTGGCCAACCCGCACCCGCCATACGCCGTGGAAGAGCCCTACTACAGCTGCACCGACCGCCAAAAGCTCCCCCCGCGTATTCCAGGGATCGACGACCCGGCCAAGCCCCGCCTGCTTCAGGGCATCCGCGATCGCCAGGGTCTCCGCAACTGGCCCGAAGAACGCTGGAACGAACTCCGCGCGACTTACTACGGCATGTGCACGCGTCTCGACCGCCAGCTCGAACTGCTCGTCGATGCCCTCAAAGACCACGGCCATTACGACGACAGCGCCCTCTTCCTCTTCGCCGACCACGGCGACTTCACCGGCGATTACGGCCTGGTCGAAAAAACGCAAAATACCTTCGAAGACTGTCTCACCCGCGTGCCGCTGATCGTCAAGCCACCCAAAGACCAGCCGCTTTCCCCGGGCATCCGCGATGGCTTGGTGGAACTCGTCGATTTCACCGAAACAGTCTACGATCTGACTCACATTGATCCCGGCTACGACCGCTTTGGCATGTCACTCCTGCCCAGCCTGGCCGACCCCGCCACGCCCCTGCGCGACGCCGTCTTCTGCGAAGGCGGCCGCCGCAAAGGCGAAATGCAGTCCGCCGAAACCGAAAGTTCGTCGGCATTCGACCCTGAAGGCCTCTACTGGCCACGCTGCTCCCTGCAGGTCCTCGACGACCACCCTTGGCACAGCAAGGCCGTCATGTGCCGTACCGCCAACGCCAAATACGTCTACCGACTCTACGAAGACGACGAATTCTACGACCTGACCAAGGACCCCGCCGAACTCCACAATGCCATCGACAACCCGGCATACCGCGACGCCATCGCTACCCTCCGCGAACGAACCCTGCGCTGGCTCGTCGAAACCGCCGATGTCGTCCCCCGCATTACCGACCCGCGATAAGTTGGCCCTATCCGCAGATGACGCAGATGACAAAAGACACTCGCAAAAAAAATCTGCGATAATCTGCGTAATCTGTGGATAAAACAAGACCCGCAGCCATAATTGGCGTTAATCGGCCTAATCTGCGGATATAAACGACCCGCAGCCAATATCTGCGGATCGTCTGCTGGTTGCGTAAATTGTTCTGCGCTTACGTGGCGAAGGGTGTGCGGGCTGGTATGGTATGTCCCTGGTGTACTCCAGGGAGGATAGAGACAGGCAACGCGGGATTGCGCAGTATCAAGGACGAAAACGAGGTGTGTGATGAGTCTGGCGATTTATGCGAATGCGGAGCAATGCGGTGTAGCGGCGGGACAGTACGGCGCGCAGCGTCTGCGGGAAGTCCAGGCGCGACGCGGCGAGGCGAACATCATTGTGGCGACCGGCGCCAGCCAGTTTGTGATGCTGGCGACCTTGGCGGCAGCGCCGGGTATCGACTGGTCGAAGGTCACCCTGTTCCATCTGGACGAATACGTGGGACTGCCCGAGACACATCCGGCGAGCTTTCGCAAGTACATTAAGGAGCGCTTTGTGGCCAAGCTGCCGACGGCACTGAAAAAGGCACACTATGTCGATGGCAGCGCGGCGGATCCGTCGCGAGTCTGCGCGGAATTGGGCGCGGCCATCAAGGCGCGGCCTATCGATGTGTGCTTTATCGGCATCGGTGAAAATGGCCACGTGGCATTCAACGACCCGCCAGCTGATTTCACCACCGAGGAGCCGTATCTCGTGGTCGAACTGGACGAAAAATGCCGCCGCCAGCAATTGGGCGAGGGGTGGTTTCCTAACCTGGATGCCGTGCCGAGACAGGCCATTTCCATGAGTGTGTGGCAGATCCTGCAGAGTCAGTGCATCGTCAACACGGTCCCGGACACCCGCAAGGCACATGCCGTCAAAATCAGCATCGAGGGCGACATGTGTCCCAATCACCCGGCGTCGGTCATTCGCCTGCACCCGGACTGCAGCACGTTCTGCGATGAGGCCGCCGCCGCCGAACTCTCGGCCATCACCCGCAAATTCTGCCGCCGCTAAGCAGATAAAGCAAGTCGTCTGATCGGCCAAGTTCTGCCCGGAGGGCCGTACCATGCATAACCCCTGGCGAGGCGCCCGGAGGGCGCCGCAACCAGGGGTGTGACAACAACTTGGAATTGCGCCTGGAGGGCGCCACATTGGTTAGGCACGTCCCGTCTCACCGCGTCAGAGGGGGCATGTCGTGCATCCAATATCAATGGCTGACCGATTGCGGCAGCGGGTTTCATAGGAGTCATCAATACGTGAACCATAGAGCGTCAGGCTGAGCCAAACGTGCCCGTTTTCCTCGCCGCGAAGCGGCAGAAGCGCTGAAAGCGCGAAACATACCAGCCCAGGGCAAGCACGCTGAAAGCGTGCGCCGCCCTGGGTACAACGCCAACTCTGGCCGTGTTCCTCGGCCCGCTTGGCCCCAGTCGGCGAAGCTGACTGGGGCCAAGCGGGCACTGGAACCCTTGCTTATCTAGTGATGGTGAAAAAGGTAACACTATGAAGTACTTTGATTTGCAAGTCAATGGCGCCTTCGGGGTGGACTTTTCGGCGCCAGGACTGACTGCGGACGACTTTTGCCGCTGTGCCGAGCGCGTGCTGGCGGCCGGCGTGACGCGTTTTTTGCCGACGCTGATCACGTCGTCATGGGAACTCTACCAACGCAATCTGCCATTGCTGGCCAAGGCGATTAGTGCGCATGGCCTGGACTACGCAGTCCCTGGATTTCATTTGGAAGGACCATTCATCTCATCGGAGCCGGGAGCGGTCGGGGCGCATGATCCGAGCAAGACGCGTCTGCCGACCCCGACGGCGCTGCGCGAATTACAGACAATGGCCGGAGGGCGGCTGCGGCTGCTGACGCTGGCGGCGGAATTGCCAGGCGCACCCGAGACAGCGGCTTGCGCGCATAACCTGGGCATCACCGTATCGCTGGGGCACCAGCTGGCAACATCAGCGCAAATGGCCGCCATTCATGCTGACGCGCTGACGCATTTGGGCAATGGCCTGCCCAATATGATCCACCGCCATCACAATCCCATCTGGAGCGGCCTGGCCGACGATGAGCTGACTGCAATGATCATTTCGGACGGCCATCACCTGCCCGCAGAACTTATCCACTGCATCATTCGTTGCAAAGGCGTGGACAAGTTGGTGGTGACCAGCGACGCATCGTCCGTCACCGGGCTGCCGCCCGGGAAATACCACCTGATGGGCAGCAATGACGCCACCCTCCACGACAATGGCCTGCTCTACAACGACAGTAAGCAGTGCCTGGTCGGCAGCGCCTCACTCCTGCCACAATGCGCGGATTTCCTCCGCCAGGAAAAACTGCTGACCGAAGAAGACATCACCAAGGTCGTCTGGACCAACCCACACCGCCTCCTCCGGATGGATGAATACTAAGTGCTATCCGCAGATTGCGGCTAAATCGGCCGCACACCCTCACGGGGGCCAAAGGCCGTCCCGGCGGCATTGATCCTGGGAGCGCCGCCGTCCCGGCGGCGGGAAGGCGCTGAAAACAAAATGCTGCGCTCCGGCTGCTATCACTGGCTAACCGATGAAACCCGCTGGCGCAAATGTCGGCGAAAATCGGTCAGCGATTGATAACGGATGCCAGGCATGCCGCCGACGTCACCCCCGGGTATGCAAGTGAGTTCCATTGCCCCTTTGGCCCCAGTCAGCTTCGCCGACTAGGGCCAAAGGGGCCGAGGAACACGACTATAGTCGCCGTTGCACCCAGGGCGGCGCACGCTTTCAGCGTGCTTGCCCTGGGCTGGTATGTTTCGCGCTTTCAGCGCTTCTGCCGCTTCGCGGCAATAAAATGCCAGATCGGCCAAGTTCGGCCCGGAGGGCCGTACCATGCATATCCCCGGGTGAGGCGCCCGGAGGGCGCCGCAACCCGGGGTGTGACAGCAACTTGGAATTGCGCCCGGAGGGCGCCACATTGGCCAGGCACGTCCAGACTCACCGCACCGGAGAGAGGCATATCGTGCATCCAACATCAATCACTCCTATGAAACACGCTGCCGCAAAGGTCGGCAGAAATCAAGGTCGGATGGCTGGGCGGCGGCGGGCCGTGGGTTTCCGGCAAATTGTCCCGGGTGTTTTCCACACCGTGGTGGTTACTTGCCGATGTCGTCTCGCGGCCGTGGAGTGGGCGTCTCGCCCACTCCGACAAAACGGCTCATTGAACCGTCCTCGTCATCCACGCCGATCGTACCCGGCCTGTCTCCCCCGCCGCACGAGCCGTGCGCACAGCGGCTGGAAGCCGCTGCTACTCTGGGCCCGCTATGACTCCGCTGCCGCAAAGGTCGGCGGAAATCAAGGTCGGATGGTTGGGCGGCGACTGGCCGTGAGTTTCCGGCAAATTGTCCCCGGTGTTTTCCACACCGTGGTGGTTACTCCTATGAAACCCGCTGGCGCAAAGGTCGGCGAAAATCGGTCAGCGATTGATAACGGATGCCAGGCATGCCGCCGACGTCACCCCCGGGTATGCAAGTGAGTTCCATTGCCCCTTTGGCCCCAGTCAGCTTCGCCGACTAGGGCCAAAGGGGCCGAGGAACACGACTATAGTCGCCGTTGCACCCAGGGCGGCGCACGCTTTCAGCGTGCTTGCCCTGGGCTGGTATGTTTCGCGCTTTCAGCGCTTCTGCCGCTTCGCGGCAATAAAATGCCAGATCGGCCAAGTTCGGCCCGGAGGGCCGTACCATGCATATCCCCGGGTGAGGCGCCCGGAGGGCGCCGCAACCCGGGGTGTGACAGCAACTTGGAATTGCGCCCGGAGGGCGCCACATTGGCCAGGCACGTCCAGACTCACCGCACCGGAGAGAGGCATATCGTGCATCCAACATCAATCACTCCTATGAAACACGCTGCCGCAAAGGTCGGCGGAAATCAAGATCGAATGGCTGGGCGGCGGTTGGCTGTGGGTTTCCTGCAAATTGTCCCGGGTGTTTTCCACACCGGGGTGGTTACTTGCCGATGTCGTCTCGCGGCCGTGGAGTGGGCGTCTCGCCCACTCCGACAAGACGGCTCATTGAACCGTCCTCGTCATCCACGCCGATCGTACCCGGCCTGTCTCCCCCGCCGCACGAGCCGTGCGCACAGCGGCTGGAAGCCGCTGCTACTCTGGGCCCGCTATGACTCCGCTGCCGCAAAGGTCGGCGGAAATCAAGGTCGGATGGTTGGGCGGCGGCGGGCCGTGAGTTTCCGGCAAATTGTCCCGGGTGTCTTCCACACCGGGGCGGTTACTGACCAATCACAAATATATTTTCTGCGAATCATTCCTATCTCTTGTTTTCCGCCTTGCGCATCACTTTACTATCCCACGACACAATCAAGGGAGTCATTACATCCACATTCCAGTGGAACGGAACACAAGCTCGCGCGGGTGCTGACAAGGCCACAGGGCCTGCTATCACCGAAGAGCCCCCGCACCTTGGCAATGCGTTCGAAGGCAGCGTCTGTGTTGGTTTTGTTCGTTATTGTCATCTCCCGTGCGGACATTATCCCACGGGCCAAACTCCAATTCCTATGGTGAGCCCCCCGTTCACCACACGAAGAAATGCCTATCGGTGATACCCACTACTGATCTTGACCACGTCTGTGGGCTTGACCACACTATGTCGGCGTTGCCCAGCGCCACCACACTCCCGCGCCAGCCGCAACGGCGCCCAGGAGTAAAGTTTTTCGTTGTTTTTTTCTTTGCCCTGTTCACGGTAGGCGCCTCCCTCCACGCCTGGCCAACCACTGCCCAGTGGCTGCCCGTCTATCGCGGTGGTGCCATTGTCTATGACAGTAATACCGACACCAATGGCTCGCGCAATATCGTCGGCTCCACCGCGTCCCCATCCCTCTACCTCTTCAACGACGGCATCAACCTCTATTTTCGCTTGCGCCTGGACTCTAGTCCCGCCGGTACTGGCGGTCAGGGCCTCCTGCAGTCCTTTGGCTGGGGCGTCATCTTCGATACCAACATGGTCGCCACCGACTTCGAGTGGCTGATCATGGTGGACTGCATCGACAAGAACGAGTCGATCCTCCTTGAACACAACACCGTCCAGGGAACCATCAACGACCCCGGCGACAAAACCGCAGCGATCGTCTATACCCTGGGCCTCGCGGGCAACTACCAGATCAGCGTTGCCGACACCGCCTTCAACGGCGACCAGGACTACTTCCTCGACTGGCGTCTCCCCTACGACGTCCTCTAGCAGTACACTGGCCTCCTGGACAACTCGCCGCTACGCATCTTCGGTGGCGCCTCCAGCAGCGCCAATAGCCTTACGGAAAATGGCGGCGACCTCCTCAGCGCCGCCGATCTCCTCAACGGGTTTTCCGACTACACCACCTTCCTGGGGACCACGCCGACCACAGGCACCCTCCGTTTCGTCGCCGACCTCACCGGCAATGGCGATGTCACGGTCTTCTCCGCCGGCGACCGCCTGTACCTCCGCGTCGATGACGCCGACCAGAATTCCAACACCACGGGCATCAACTCGGTCGCCGTCACTCTCACCAGCCTTGGCGGCGATGTCGAGAACATCGTGCTGACGGAAACCGGCGTCAACACCGGCGTCTTCACCGGCTCCATCATGACCGTCAGCGCCCCCGCCGTCGTTCTCAATGACGGCACTATCCAGGTCACCAGCGCCACCACCGTCACGGCCAGTTACATCGACGGCATTGACGCCAATCTCCTCCGCAATCAAGCCCGCACGGACAGCGTCGCCAACGCCGCGCCGATGATGGCGCTGACCAAAGCCGTCAGCCATGACAGTGCTCCCCCCGGTAGCGAAATCATCTACAGCATCGCCTTCCGCAATGCCGGCGCCGCCGCCGCACACACCGTGGTCATCATGGACGCCGTACCCGCTTTCACCCGCTATGTCCCCGGCTCCATGCGCCTCGGCCTCGCCAACAGCAGCTACGACGCTGCCGCCGTCCTCACGGATGTCGCCGATGCCGACGCCGGCACCCTCAATGGCACCCTCATCATGTTCCTCATCCACAGCGTCGCCGCCAACGACGGCGTCGACCTGTCCGGTACCGACGAGGGCAAAGTCTTCTTCAAGGTGGTGATTGAATGAACAGCATCACCCTAACAACCCGCACCTATTTCCAACTGCAATCGCAGCTTATTCCCAGCACCCACGGCGCCAATGCGCCAGAAAGGACCCAAACCATGTCCACGAAACTCACCTCCGCCCGTCTCACCCAGAGTCTCCCCCGCCTCGTCATCAGCCTCTGCCTCCTCCTCACGACCTTCCTCTCCGCCCAGGACGCCGCCAAGCCCAAGCTGGACTTGACCCTCAGCGACGCCAAGGAGGTCCGTACCATGAAAGACGGCAAGGAAGTCATTGAGCTCCTTCCCGTCACCAGCACTCAAGGCGGTGATGTCCTCCTCTACACCATCGCCTACGTCAACAACGGCGCCACCGCCGCCGACGGTGCCAGCATCACCGGCGTCATCCCTGAAGGCACGCGCCTCATCCTGGGCAGCCAGCAGCAGGCCAGCGACCTCGACGTCGTCTTCAGCATCAATGGCGGCGAGTCCTTCCTGCCCCTGCCCATTACCATCCCCGTCAAAAAAGACGACGGCAAAATCTTCCGCGAACCCGCTCCCGCCGACCTCTTCACGCACCTCAAATGGCAATTCACCACGCCGCTGCCCCCCGGCACTGGCGGCAAAGTCAGCTACAAAGTCAAAGTCAAATAAGGCCCAAGCCCATTTTTACTTATCTCTCAAACTTCTCTTCATCCATCCTAACAAACCAACGAGAAAAAGAAAGGCCACAACCATCACCAACAAAGCATAACCCATTTTTTCACAAGCCCCTAACAACCAGTATTAGAAGGAGTAAACACCATGTCAACCATGTCTACCATCGTCATCCGTAAGCTCACTCAACCCCCAGGAGGAACCATGAAAATTCGTCCGTCCATTCGCGTCCTCATCGCCATGCTGGTCATGGCCTGCCTCAGCCCCTTTGCCATGGCCGTCGGCACCCCCGCCGGTACCGCCATCACCAACCGCGCCCAGGCCGACTACAATGACGCCAACGGCAACGCCCTGCCCACGGTCTATTCCAACACCGTGACCACCATCGTCAGCCAGGTCGCCGCCGTCGATGTCACCCCGGACACCTCCAACGCCACCGGCCCGCAAGGCACCACCGTGTCCTTCAGCGTCAGCGTCGTCAACAACGGCAATGGCCCGGACACCTTCGACTTGGCCACCGTCAACGACAGGACCTGGACCACCCGCATGTACCTGGACGCCAACGGCAACGGCATTCGCGACGCCGGCGAGGACACCCTTGTCACCAGTACCACGCTGCTCGCCGCCGACGCCACCTTCCAGCTCATTCTCGAAGTGGACATACCCGCCCTGACGCCCATCAACACCGCCGGCATCTCCACGCTCACCGCCACATCCCAATTCGATGGCACGGTCTCCGACGCCGGCGTCTACACCGCCACTACCCAGGACGCCGCCCTTACCGTCACCAAGTTCGTCGTTGACTCACCGGCCTACAAGCCCGGCGATGTCATCACCTACGCCATTGAAGGTGCCAACACCGGTACCGCTCCCGCTCAGAATGTCGTCATTACCGACGCCATTCCCGCCAACACCACCTACGTCCCCGGCAGTATCCGCTTCGGCACCGTCGCCAGCACCTACGCCACCGCCGCTGCTATGACCGACGCCGTTGACGCCGATGGCTGCGACTTCAACATCACCAACCCCGGCAAAGTCACCATGACCTGGGGCGAAGCCAAGCCCGCGCCTGATGCCTCCAGCTCTGGCCGTATCTATTTCCAGGTGACCATCAATGCCAACGTCCCTATCGGCACCGGCGTCAGCAATATCGCCCAGATCGACTACAGCATCGGCGGCAACGCCCAGCCGCCCATCCAGTCCACCTCGGCGTCCTTCAACGTCGAAAACCTCCCCGGCGTCGATCTGTCCACCACGGTCATTGCCAAGTCCGCCAATCCCGGCGACGTGGTCACCTACCCGCTGGTCATCACCAACACCGGTAACGCCGCCGATGTCATCGACTTGACCTACACGTCCAGCAGCGGCCTGGTGTGGCAGTACTGGGTCGATACCGACGGCGGCGGCATCGCCGGCGACAATGGCGACTACCTGCTTACCGATACCGACGGCGACGGCAAGATCGACACCGGCTCACTCAACCAGAATCAGAGCCTAAGCATCCTGGTCAAAACGACCATTCCCGCCGGCAGTCTGGACCAGTCCACCGACACCTTGACCATCACCGGCACGTCCAGCAACGACACCAACGTCAGCGACACCCAGAGCTATACGACCACCATCACCGCACCGATACTCGCGGTCATCAAGGAAGTAGCACCGCTGGGCAATCAGCCTCCCGGCACCGAACTGACCTACACCGTCACCGCCACCAACAACGGCACTGGCGTGGCCACGTCCGTCATCATCTCCGACTTCGTACCCCAGTTCACCACCTATGTGCCCGCTTCCATCAAGACCGGTTCCTCCCTAGCCACCCTCGTCGCCAGAAGCGACGCCGCTGATGCTGATGGCGCCCACTACGACACTGGCAACAACGCCGTCGTCAACACCGCCGTATCCCTCGGCGCCGGCGGCGTCTTCATCATCCAGTTCAAGGTCACCATCGACAACTGATAAGTCTGCGCGTCCGGCGGCCCGCCCGGGACAGCCCGTCACGGGCGGGCCAGCCGCCAACTTTCTTTTTTCATACGCTCCAGAAGCAATTTAGGTAACGCCTCATAGCAATGTTCAGCACGCCGTCAATCACCAGCAGCACTCCCCGACGGGGACCGCGTCGTAGCCAGGCCAGCGCTTGGCGCCGGCTCTGTCTTGCCGTCTGCCTGCTGGCGCGATTGACGGCGTTCGCTGCCAGCGCCCCCGCCGGCCACGAGATCGTCAACACTGTCAATGTCACCTACTCCAACCTAGCCGGCACCCTTCTTGGCCAGGCCAGCGCCAGCGTCAGCACCACCGTCACCGGTGCCCCGGCCCTGCGCATTGTCCGCCTAGTCGCCTCCGAACCCGTCACTATGGGCGGGCCGCTCATCTACACCATCGAATACCAGAACGTCGGCAGCGCGCCGGCCATCGCCGTGACCCTCACCGACGAACTCTCCGACTACGTCACCTTCGTCAGCGCCAGCGACAACGGCGTCTTCAGCACCACAACCCGCAACGGCAATAGCGGCGGCGGCAGCATCACCTGGACCCTAGGCGACCTCGCCCCGGGCGAAAGCGGCATCCGCAGCGTCACCACCCGCGTCCGCACCCCCGCCGATTATCCGCCCGGCGACCCCACTGCCATCTTCTCCGGCGCCATCATCCCCAATACCGCTACCCTGCGCTGCAGCAGCCTCGTGCAAGCCCTCACGGCGACCGTCGCCACCACGGTCAGCGGCAGCGCCCAACTCGGCATCAGCATTGAGGCCGACACAAGCACCGGCACCCCCGGCAGCGCCATCGTCTATACCGTCACCGTCAGCAACACCGGCACCGCTCCCGCCGCCAATGCCGTGGTCACCGCGCCCATTCCTGACTTCAGCAGCTACCTCGCCGGCTCCGCCAGCAGCAACGCCACCTTTGACGGCAGCGCCCTCAGCTGGCCCCTGGGCGATCTCGCCGCCGGCGCCACCTCCACCCTCACCTTCACAGTGACGATATCACCCAATGCCGTCCACCAGCAGACCATCACCGCCAGCGCCCAAGTCCACGATGACAACACGCCGGCACTGCCCTCAAACACCGTTGTCGCAACCGTCATCGGCGAAAACAGCGGCCTGAGCGGCAAGGTTTATGACTCTGTCAGCGGCCTGCCCATCACCAATGTCGCCGTCTGGCTCCTCAAGGACAGCGCCAGCCTCCCCGCTCCCGGCACACTGCCTGCGGATAGCGACAAGGCCGTCTTGCCCGACACCGCAACCATCAAAGACAATCCCCTGCTTCTGAGCCCGGATAGCAAGGGCCGCTACGACTGGCCGCTGGTCAGCAACGGCTCCTACCGTATCTGGGTCGATACTGCTGGCACCGGACTTAGCTACGCCAGCAAAAACCCCAAGCCCAACGGCCAGGTCCACACCGGCAGCCGCGCCGAAGTCTTCACCATGACCAATGACATCGTCGTCATTGACCTGCCGCTGGACCCACCAGCCGGTCAGCTCACGATGACCAAGGAAGTCAACACCGCCAGCGCCAGCATCGGCGATATCGTCGAATACCGCCTCACCGTCAACGCCAGCGGCGGCCCCAGCCGCGATGTCATCGTCACCGACACCCTGCCCAAAGGCATGGAGTACCTCGCCAAAAGCAGCCGCATCAGCCGCAAAAATACCGCCGACGGCGATAAGGCCGCCGCACGCGAAAAAGCCGACGACCCCGCCATCGGCACGGGCCGCGCCCTCCGCTGGCCCATAGGCGATATGGCCGAGGGCGACAGCGTCGAACTGCGCTTCAAGGTCGTCATCGGCCCCACCGTGAAAATTGGCAAGGCCACCAACCGCACTTTCGCCCAGGGCAGCGGCAGCGCCGGCATGACCACCTCCGTCACCGCCACCTGCGATATCCAAATCAACGCCGGCGTCTTTACCAGCCAGTCCACCATCATCGGCAAGGTCTTCCACGACCAGAACCAAAATGGCCAGCAGGACGAAGACGAAGCCGGCATCCCAGATGTCACTATCTACATGGAAACCGGCCGCTGGGCCGTTACCGACCCCGCTGGCAAATTCTCCTTTGGCCACGTCGCCCCCGGCACCCACGTCCTCCGCGCCGTCCTCAAGCCACTCGGACCAGACGCCGCCGTCCGCAACCCCAAAAACGCCTTCATGGGCAGCAACTCCTCGCAAATCGTCGATATCACCATGCCGGGTATGCTCTACCAGGCCGACTTCGCCGTCAGCGGCATCGCCGAAAAAACCGCCGCCGACAAAGCCACGCCGACTGCCACGCCAGCCGAAAACACCTCGCCGCGAGCGCCGTCGCCCGCGCCCGCGCCACTCAGCCTGGAAGAGCAGATTGAAAACATGAGCTCCGGCCTGGCCATCCTCAGCCCCGCAGCCGACAGCGTCATCGCCGCCAGCCACACGAACGTGCTGGTAAAGGCTCCCCAGGGCGTCACTGTCGTCCTCAGCGTCAACGGCCAGGTCATCCCGGAAAAGCGCATCGGCCGCAGGATCACCAACCCCAAAAACCGGGTCATGCTCCTCGAATACATCGGCGTCGATCTCCAGCGCGGCGCAGACAATGTCATCAGCGTCGATATGCTAGACGGCTTCGGCAATGTCCGCGGCAACCAGCGCCTCAGCGTCCGCTGCCCCGGCAAAACCGCTAAGCTCGCCATCACGCCGGAAAAAGACGGCGTCAGCGCCGACGGCGCCACGCTGCTGCCTATCCGCATCACCGTCCTCGACAGCAAAGGCATGACCATCCCCGCCCAAGGCAGCATCACCATCGACGCCAGCGCCGGCGATATCATCGACAAAGACGCCGCACCCGCCGAAGCCGGGATGCAACTTCCCCTCAAGGACGGCCAGGCGACCTTCACCCTCCGCGCTCCACGCGTCAGCGGCGATGTCACCATCACCGCCCAGTTCGATGCCGTCGAAGATAAAAAAGAAATCTTCTTCGCGCCACAACTTAGCGACATGATCTTCGTCGGTGTCGGCGAACTCACCCTCGGCCAGGGCAGCAGCAGCAAGAACTTCTTCGGACCGCGCAACAACAGCAACGACTGGCTTGACGACGGGCTTTACGCCGGCGGCCGCACCGCCTTCTTCGCCAAAGGCAAAATCGGCGACAAGACTCTTCTCACCGCCGCCTACGATACCCACAAGCCCAAACAAGACGACTTCTTCGATGAAAACATCAATGACGCCGATGCCGAAGACAACTACCCCGTCCTTGGCGACGAAAGCCGCCAGGGCAACGACGCCCAATCCCGCGACAAACTCTACCTGCGACTCGATCGCGGCCGCTCCAGTGTCCTCTACGGCGACTTCGAAACCGATTTTTCCGACACCACTCTCGCCCGCTACAACCGCACCTTCACCGGCCTCAAAGCCAATGTCGATAGCGAGCGCCTGAAAGTCGCCACCTTCGTCGCCCACTCCGACCAAATTCAGGTCGTCGACACCATTCCCGGCCGCGGCCTCTCCGGTCTCTACCGCCTGACCCACGGCGACGTCGTCGATGGCAGCGAACGCATCGTCATTGAAACCCGCGAACGCCACCGCCCCAGCGTCATCGTCAAAACCGAAAGCAAGGCCCGCAGCACGGACTACGAGATGGATTACGACGACGGCACTATCCTCTTCAAAAGCCCCATCCCCAGCCACGACAGCGACCTCAACCCCATCTACATCGTCGTGACCTACGAAACCGCCGCCGCCGCCAAGGAAAACTACACCTACGGCAGCCGCGCGACCTTTGCCGCCACCAAGGCCATCACACTCGGCCTCACCGCCGTCGTCGAGGAAAATGACACCCACAACGAGTCCCTCTACGGCGCCGACATGAGCGTCAAACTGCCCGCCAACAGCGTCTTCAAATCCGAAATCGCCTGGTCTGACTCTCTCTTCGATACCAACAACCAGCAGATCGCCCGTAAAGACTCCGCCTGGCTCGCCGAAATCGAAAGCCGGCCGATCGACGGGCTCTTCCTCCGCCCTTACATCAAAAATACCGGCGATGACTTCAGCAACGACTCAGCCACCAACACCCAGGGCGGCCGCCGCGAAGTCGGCATCGACGCCCGCTACGACCTCGACGACCAAACCGCCTTCAAGGCACAAGTCCTCGACGAACGCGACAACATCAACGACCACTTCTACCAAAAGAGCGCCGTCGGCGTCGAAAAGAAAATCCGCCAAACTCAACTGGGCATGGACCTGAGCTATGAAAACTCCAGCGACGGCCCGATTGCCATCCAGCAGAACCGCCCCTTCCAATCCGTGGACCGCTCGTCCTTTGATATCAGTGACGAAACCGTCCAGGACTCCCTCGCTTTGACCGTCAGCGCCGAAACCCAACTGTGGAAAAATCTGTCCCTCATGGGCAGCCACCGCCAAGAACTGCGCTATGACGACAACAATATCAGCCAGGTCGGTCTCCGCTACCGCTTCCTGAAAACAACCTCGCTCTACGTCAAGCAGGAATGGGCCGATTACGCCGACCGCTCCGAATCGCGCCTGGTCTTCGGCGCCGAAGCCGATGTCACCAAAAATACCACCGCCTATAATGAATACCGCGTCGCCGATGGCAAAGACGGCGCCGGCATCCAGCAGTGCATCGGCCTGCGCAATACCTGGCGCCTCAGCGATGAACTCTCCGGCAACATCAGCGCCGAAAACGCCAGCACCACCAGCGGCAAGGAACGCTCAAACCAACCCGACGCCTTCGCCGTCGCCGGCAGCCTCGCCTACAATCCCAACGACGCCATCAAAATCACCTCCCGCGCCGAATACCGCGATGCCACCGACGAAACCTCAATCCTCGGCGAACTCGGCGCCGCCACCAAGCTCCACCACGATCTCACCTGGCTCAACCGCGTCCGCTACTTCCGCGATGACTTCAAAGACGAGGGCTGCCGCGTTACCTCGCGATACCTCACCGGCTTCGCTTACCGACCCGCCAAGCACAACCGCTTCAACGCCATCAGCAAATTCGAATACAAACATGAGACCGACGATACCAACGCCTTTACCACCGACCAAGACAGCTATATCGCGTCCATCGAACTGATCTACCAACTAACCCAATCCGTCCAGGTCGCCACCAAATACGCCGGCAAACTCATCGCTGACACCCAGAACAGCTACACCGACCTCGTCGCCGCCCGCATCTCCTGGGATATCACCAGCCGCTGGGACGCCGGCGTCGGCTACCGCGTCCTCAATAGCCACGATGTCAATGCCATCAGCCACGGCGGCTTCGCCGAAATCGGCTACCGCGTCGTCAAAAACCTCTGGTGCGGCGCCGGATACTCTTTCGATGCCTTCGACTCCGACCTCACCGGCGAAAGCTACCACGGCAAAGGCATATACCTCAAACTAAAACTCAAAATCGACGAAAAATAAACATCCCTGCCGGCGGCGTGGCTTGACGCGCAGCGGCAAGACATGCCGCCATCTTCCCTGTCTTCTTCGCGCCTTCGCGTGAGAAAAAATCTTCCTTGCCTTCTTCTTCGCGCCTTCGCGCCTTCGCGTGAGAAAAAATCTTCCTTGCCTTCCTACCGGCGGCGTGGCTTGACGCGCAGCGGCAAGACATGCCGCCAAAGAAACCCGCACCAATCTGCGTTATTATGCAGAATCTGCGGATAAAAAAGAGCCCCCCCCAAAAAAAATCTGCGTTAATCTGCGTAATCTGTGGATAAAAAAATCCTCTAGCGACGACAAATAACACCTGTCGATCCGCAGGTTCCGCAGAAAAAACGTCAAGCCCCCCCAAAAAAAAGCTGCGTTAATCTGCAGCATCTGCGGATAAGAAAAACTCTGCATATTCTGCGGTTAAAAGGACCACCGGCATGAAGTACGACAAAGATCATTCGTCCCAAATCTCCTTTCCTCTTGGCGGCATCGGCTCGGGTTGCATCGGCCTGGCCGGCAATGGCCAGCTGGTCGATTGGGAGATATTCAATCGCGCCAATAAAGGCAGCAGCAACGGCTTGAGCCACTTCGCCGTCAGCTGCGAAAAATCCGACCAGGTCACGGCCTGCCGCATCCTCCACGGCGATGTCCCCGAACACAACTACAGCGGCGTCTACCGCCGCGGCGACGACAACAGCTACCGCGGCTTCGGCTGGGGCCCCGACGCCGATTCGCTCTGCGGCCTGCCCCATTTCCGCCACCACGAATTCCACGGCCAGTTCCCCTTCGCTCGCATCGACTTCGGCGGCGAAGATTTCCCCTTGCGCGTCGCCCTCAATGCCTGGACGGTCTTGATCCCCGGCAATGACCAGGATTCGTCGCTGCCAGCGGCATTTTTCAGCGTGGAGATCGCCAATACGAGCAGCGAGCCCGTTGATGCACGCGTCATCGGCGTCATCCAAAACCCCTGGGGGAGCAGCGCTGCCCGCAATCATTGGCGCGATGGCCTCATGCACTGCTGCAGCGGCCTGGAGCCCGACGATTTCAACTACGGCGAACTCGCCCTCGGCTGCCTCGAAGATCCCGCCACACTGTCCTATCAGCAGTACCTCTATCGCGGTGGCTGGCGCGACCGCGTCGAAAGCTACTGGCAGGACCTCAACACGCCCGGCCGTTTCCGGAACCGCGTTTACGACGATCACCCCGCCAGCGGTACCGACAGCGCGCTGATCGCCAGCCACGTCACCATTGCCCCCGGCACCCGCCGCAGCGTGCGCTTCGTGATCACCTGGCACGTGCCCAACCGCAAAAATGACTGGCGCAAGGATATCGACGCGCTCTGCGCAGCCAATGGCGTCGAAAATCGCTGGCGCAATTGGTATGCCACGGTATGGCCCGACGCCGTCGCGTCCTGCCGTTACGCCATGGACAACTACAGGGATCTGCACAGCGCCACCAGGCGTTTCCACGACGCACTCTTCGCCTCGTCCCTGCCGGCAGCCGTACTGGACGCCATCTCGGCCAATCTGTCTATCCTCAAAAGCCCCACTTGCCTGCGCTTGGAAGACGGCAGCTTCTACGGCTGGGAAGGCGTCGGCACGGCCTGGGGCTCCTGCGAGGGCTCCTGTGCACACGTCTGGAACTACCAGCAGGCGCTGGCATTCCTCTTCCCAAAACTGGAGCGGTCCATGCGCGAAGCGCACTGGCGCCACAGCGTCGATGAGGTCGGCGGCAGTCACTTCCGCCTGGTGCTGCCCCTGGGCATACACGCCACGCGCGAGTGGATGCGGCCCTGCGTCGACGGCCAGATGGGCGATGTCATGAAGGCCTTCCGCGACTGGAAAATCTCTGGCGATGACGCGTGGCTCAAAACCTGGTACCCGACCATCCGCAAGACCATCGAATATGCGTGGAGCGAGCACAATCCCGATCAGTGGGACCCGGAGCAGTCCGGCGTCATCAGCGGCCGCCAGCACCACACGCTCGACATGGAGCTCTTCGGCCCCAACGCCTGGCTGCAGGGGCACTACCTCGGCGCACTCCTCGCTGCCGCCCAAATGGCCGACGCCGTCGGCGACAATGATTTCGCCACGCAATGCCGCGATCTCTTCGCCAAGGGCCAAAAGTGGACCGAAGACCATCTCTTCAACGGCGATTACTACCAGCAGCGCATCGACATCCGCGACCGCGCCGTCCTCAGCCGCTATCAGCACGCCGCGCATTACTGGGACGACGAACACGCACAACTCAAATACCAGATCGGCGACGGCTGCGAAATCGACATGCAGCTCGCCCAGTGGTACGCCAGCATCTACGGCATCGGCCAGATATTCGCCCCCGAGCGCAATCGCCAGGCACTCGCGGCCCTCTTCCGCCACAATTTCCGTGCCTGCATGCGCGACCACGCCAACCAATGGCGCATTTACTCGCTCAATGACGAGGCCGGTCTGATCATCTGCACCTGGCCCGAAGGCACGGAACGACCCGTCATTCCCCTGCCTTACGCGTCCGAAACCATGGATGGCTTTGAATACGCCGCCGCCGCACACATGATTGGCTGCGGCATGCTCAACGAGGGCCTCCGCGTGGTCCAAGCCGTGCGCGACCGCTACGACGGCCGCAAACGCAACCCCTGGAACGAAATCGAGTGCGGCAACAACTACGCCCGCAGCATGGCCAGTTACGGCCTGCTTCTCAGCTACAGCGGCTTCCGTTTCGACCGCGCCGCCGGCATCATCGGCTTCCACCCTGTTCTGCCACCACCCTTCACCTGCTTCTGGTCGCTCGGCGACACCTGGGGCAGCTACACCCAAAACAAGGACAACGCCATCATCAGCGTCATGGCTGGATCGCTCCACCTCACGGCCATCGAACTGGACCGCCCCGTCAAAGCACTCAGCAGCAATGGCCTCCCGGCCGCACTTCCCTTGGACCTGCTCGACGGCGACAGCGTCCGCTGTCAGTTCTAAGCACAACGGCCACTGCCGGCTGATCGCGCGCCACGGCGCCCCTCTTGGGCACTTGCCCGACGTGTCAGCGTTCCAGGCGGCCAAGCAACTCGTAGGTGAGGATGCGAACGTTATACAGCCCCTCAGCCGATGGAATGAAGTCAACACTGCTCACGGCGTTCCCCGGCCGACAGCGATAGCCCGCCGGCGCCGCAATGGCGTCAAGCCCTCGGCGACGCGCAAAACCCATGAGCCGCGGCATGTGCGCCGCAGACGACACCATGACAAAACGCCGCCCATTTTCGCCAAAACGCTCGACTTCCCGCTTGGAATTGAAAGCGCCGTCAATGAGCACGACGTCTTCCGGCGCAATCCCAAAGACACTGAAATAGGCCGCAAAGGCGCGCTGGCGTTCCGCCGTGCTGGCAGTCGAAAAAGACGCCACCAGTAACCGGCAGCGGCCACCATGGCGCTCCACCAGGCTGGCGATTCGTCCGGCCTCCTGCAAGCGCAGCAGGAAAGGCTCGTTCAAGCCGTGCACCAAGTCGGCGTCAGGCACCACGCCCTCCGCGGCGGCCAAGCCCTCACGAAGATAGAACCCGCTGCCCGCAACGGCGATATTCACGGTGGCTGTTTCATCCTCGCGCAAGAGGTCGCTGATGCGCGCCTCGGTCAACGGCGGGCACTGCCGTTCCAGACGCGCAAAAGCCCAGTTGCTGCAAATAGGCAGGGACAGCAACACTAGCAAAGCCACCGCCACCCACAACACAATACGGCCCGCGCGACGCGTCCGCTTGAAGTGCTGCAGCACAAAAGACAACACTATCAGCTCCAAAACCACCGGCACCGGAAAAACAACCCGCGATAGCATCTTCCGAGCCCAAAACCACCAGAAATGCATGGACGACTCCCGCTTGGGAAAAGAACTTCTGACAAAGCGGCAAGACCTGCCGCCACCAAAAAATCTGCGCTAATCTGCGTCAGCTGCGGATATAAAAGCCCTCTGCGGATAAAAACGCCTTCGTCGCGCTAGTTCATTTCGATGAGCTTGGTGGTAGCGATGTCGATTTCGGTCGCGACGGCCTGGCCCATGATATCAAGGTTGACCACGAATACCGTCTTTTTCTCCCGCTTTTCGACCACGCCTTCGATGCCATTCCATGGCCCCGAGGCGATCGTGACGCGCCGGCCCGGCTTAAGTTCCGTGAGCACCTCGAACGGCTGTTCCTGGCTGTGTATTTCAATCTGCCGGATCGTTTTGAGTTCGGACACCAGCAAGCCCGGATCGCTCAAGTCGGTCTTCAGCACCCGCACGATGGACCGCGAGCGCCAGGCGACAAGTTCCTCATCAAAACTCAGACAAGCAAAGGCATAGCCCGAAAACATCGGCCGCAACACCTCCTGTAAATAGCTATAGGTCTGCTTGTTGCTGCGGACATTCTTGTAGCGGGCCTTGCGTACCATCGGCAGATACACGGGAATGCTCTTCTCCAGGAGATAATCGCGCAAACGCCGCTCATGCAGGGGCTGAGTGTAGATGGGCAGCCAGCGCCGGCCCGGCGCAATGTCGTCAAAATCAATCTCGGTGGCAAATACCTTCTCGTCATCCATGCAAACAGTCTCTTTCAGCTTGTCGTCACTTGTCTTGAGGAAACCACCCCGCATTGGCCAGCAGGCCGTACTACCCCGGCACCGCCCTGGTGAAACGCGCCTGAGCCTCCTTCGCTCGTGCCAAGCCGCTAATGTATTGGCTGCACAGGCTCATGCAAACCACAAGGACCGTCTATGCTCATAACTACGGTTATCGGTCAGCCATTGATATTTGAGCGGTAGAGCAACAGGCGGCCCTAGGCGCGCCCGTCTTCCAGCCGTGGTGCGGGCTTTTAGCCCGCGCCGGCGCAAGAGGCCAGCAGGCGAAGCCTAGCGCGCCACCGGTATCCCTGGCCGCGAAGCGGCAGAAGCGCTGAAAGCGCGAAACATACCAGCCCAGGGCAAGCGGCGCCGAAGGCGCGCGCCGCCCTGGGTAGCGCGCCATATTGGTCCGTGTTCCTCAGCCTCTTTGGCTTCAGTCGGCGAAGCTGACTGGAGCCAAAGAGGCAATGGAACTCATTGATTGCTGCGGCAATTTTGCGCTGTGACCCTTCGTCGCAGGTCTTTTAGGCCGCCCCTTCAGGGCTCTTTTGGGATGGGGCACCTTACCCAGGGCGACGCGCGCGGGCGCTTGCCCTGGGCTATCTTAGGGCGCACCTTCGGTGCTCAAAACCTCGGCGAATGATCTTGTGCATGGTTACCAATCAACTCATGGCCGGCGATTGCCGCATGCTATGTGAAGAGCATTGCTCCTATGAAACCCGCTGCCTGGTTAGCCACCCATGTGTAATGACTGGGCGGCGACTGGCCGTGGGTTTCCTGCAAATTGTCCCCGGTGTTTTCCCCACCGGGGTGGTTACTGACCGATTACTAATTACGGCCGCCAAAGGGAAGCGACCCAACATGCCCTACGCCTACACCCGTTATTTTACCCCAAACGCCATGCTCAAATCAAGGCAAATTAAAGGCCGCCTCATGCCGGCAAAGGCATGATGGCGGCCTAACGAAGCTGGCGTTACGGCGTTATTTCGTGCGCTTGTAATGGAAAGCGCATTGATCAGGCGAGTCTGCGTAGAAGTTCTGGTATTTGACGTTTTCGACATGGCCATCGACAAAAGCGCAATTCACAGCCAAGTCGCTGTTGTGCATAGGGTTTTGAGAGCTTGCGAAAAGCTGCCCGCGGACTTCTGCCATTGACCAAACGCCAGCGTTGATTTCGCTGGGCGAGGCACCCGCCGCATCCATGATGTAGGCAACACCCGAGGACATGGTGATCTCTGACATGGCATAGCCACCGGGGCCATAAATGCTGCCGGAGCTGCGCCACTGGTTGATGCCGTAGGAGTAGCCGACCATGGCCGTACCGCGGTCGCTGTCATTATAGCGAATAAAGGTGCCGTCGCTGCGCTTATTCATCTTCAGGAGACCACCGGGACACTGGAAAGCCTTGTCGTCGCCAACGTAGGAAATCAGCAGATCGCCCCAGTAGGGTTTCTGCCAGTCGCTGCCATTGATGACCTGCACGGCGCGAGCAAGGATGTCGCTGTTGTCATTGGCATACATCACACCGCCCAAGGCCACCTGCTTGAGATTTGACGCACAACTGATATTGCGCGCACGGGCACGGGCCTTAGCCAACGCCGGCAACAACATCGCCGCTAATATCGCAATAATTGCAATTACTACCAGTAATTCAATCAAAGTAAAAAAACGCTGGCGTGAACGATTTCTGTCATGACACATGATCATCAGATAGATCCTTTCATGGTGTAATTTAGGTAAACCTGAGAAAGTCATTTATTGCAATTAACATTATAATATTTTTTAAAATACCCCCTGATATCAGAAAAACAATAAGAATTATTGATATACAGCAATCGATCAGTAACCACCCCGGTGGAGAAAACACCGGGGACAATTTGCAGGAAACCCACGGCCAACCGCCGCCCAACCATTCGACCTTGATTTCCGCCGACCTTTACGGCTGCGAAGTCATAGCGGGCCCAGAGTAGCAGCGGCTCGTGCGGGCGGCGGAGACGGGCCGGGTACGATCGGCGTGGATGACGAGGACGGTTTAATGAGCCGTCTTGTCGGAGTGGGCGAGACGCCCACTCCACGGCCGCGAGACGTAATCGGTAAGTAACTATCTTGGTGGGGAAAACACCGGGGACAATTTGCAGGAAACCCACGGCTAGTCGCCGCCCAACCATTCGACCTTGATTTCCGCCGACCTATACGGCAACGGGTTTCATAGGAGTTGCTGTCACACCCCGGGTTGCGGCGCCCTCCGGGCGCCTCATCCGGGGCTATGCATGGTACGGCCCTCCGGGCCGTACTTGGCCGACCTGACGACGTGATTTGTCCGAGGTTATCCGGTCATGTAACATTGGAGTCATTGATAATTGAGCGGTAGAGCAACAGGCGGCCCTAGGCGCGCCCGTCTCCCGGCCGTGGTGCGGGCTTTTAGCCCGCGCCGTCGCATGAGGCCAGCAGACGAAGCCTAGCGCGCCAACGATATCCCTGGCCGCGAAGCGAGGGTTGGACCAATGTGTCCGCCCCAGCCACCGCGTAGTCACGAGCAGTCGCGTTTTTCGTCCTTTTGTCCTTTTACGCATTTGTCCTTTTGTGTCGGTGCTGTAGTCTATGTCGGTTTCCCGTCCTTCCATATTACGCTCAGGTAAAAGAGGAAAGATCATGAGAATCTCGTTTTGTCGTCGTGCCGTCGCCTTGTGTTTGTCGTTGCTTTTCCTGCCCCTGCTGCTGCTATCCCAGCAACCGCCGGCTCCAGCTCCTACCCATCTCCCCGCACCTGCCCAGCAGCCGACTCCGCTAGCGTGGCTTGAGCACGGCCCGTGGTTGACCTATCCAGATGTCGGCGCGGTGAGCGTCGGTTTTGTCACTGGCGGCGGCCGGGTCGGCGCTGGTGTGGACTATCGCCGGCGCAGTTCGGAAGACGACTGGCAGCGCGTCTGGCACAGCCGTGGCGGCCAGCTCCAAAATCAGTACCCGCAGCACCTCATCCGCCTGCAGGACCTCACGCCAGGCGAAACCTACGAGTACCGGATTGTGCTGGTCAACCCAGCCGCAAAACAATTCCACGACCGGAATTTTCCCAAAGAGCCAGCCTTTCGCGATCCGCAGCTGACGATTATCGCCGCCGACCGTTTCCACTTCACGGCCTTCGGCGCTGCCGCCGATGACTATGTCTTTTCCCTCACCGCCGACCTGCAATTCAGCAACGATATGCGCAAGCGGATACTGACCAGTTACCACGAGCGGGGCGCCATGGCCCAGAGTCGCTTCAATGTCCTCCTTGGCGACGCCTTGAATGAGATCAACGTCTTCGAACGTGATTATGTCGCCGGTGTCCTCAACCACGCCGTTGGCCTTGGCGCAACGACGCAGCCATGGCTCTTTGTGCGCGGCAATCACGAATGGCGCGGCGTGGACGCGCCGCGCTGGGGCGATTTTCTGCCCGCACCCACCGGCAGCAGCTTCTTCAGCTTCCGCTGCGGTGACGCCTACTACATCGTCATGGACTCCGGCGAAGACCGCCCCGCGGCAGCGCTGACGCATCATTTCAGCGGCAACAACGCAAGCGAGGCAACCTACATGGCCGAGCAGCGCGACTGGCTGGCCGAGGTCGTCACCCGCAAGGAGTTTCTCAATGCCAAGTACCGTATCGTGTTGTGTCACTCGGCGCCCTATACCCACGGTGGCAAATTCATGGTGCAAAATCTTGAGCTAATCATCGGCGAGCAGTTCAAAGGCCTGGAACCGCGCCATCGCATTCATCTCTGGCTGGCCGGACACACCCACGTGTACACCCGCAGCATCCCCTGCAGCAACGACCTTTACGCCTTCGTCGCGCCACACCGCAAGCTCTTCAGCGGCAACGACTACGTCTTTCCCGTCATCACCACCGACGGCCCCGGCGGCCCCGGCACCCTCGACACGTCCTGCATCAGCGTCGCCGTCAGCGCCGACACGCTCAGCGTCACCTCCCGCGACGAACAAGGCGCCGTCTTCGACCGTTGCGACATCTTTCCTGACGGCCGCATCGTCGATGTCCCCGACGCCATGACCGTCAAGCGTTTCACCTACGTGCCTCTGCCATGAAATCACCTCTGGACCGGAACTCGATAATCATGCCTAGCCCCCTCGTCAAGTCCTTGCGCCGAGCCAAAAGACCATTACTTTTATCGGCTGCATTAACAATCACTCTGGTCTTGCTCGCAGCAAGCCTGTTCTTCTGTCCATCCACACACGCAAAGGACTCCCGCATGGCAAAGAAAATGACTGTTCTGCTCTGGCGTGACGGCGCCCCCGGCGCCATGGGCGACGCCGTCGCCGACAAGCCCGACCTGACCCTGTATGTCCCCGAGGGCGATGGTCCCTTCTCCTGCGTGGTCATCTGTCCCGGTGGCGGCTACGGCGCCAAGGCCGCACATGAAGGCGAGCCCATCGCTCTCTGGCTGAACAGCATTGGCATTGCCGGCGCAGTCGTGCAGTACCGCGTGTCACCCTATCGTTATCCTGTTCCGGCCGACGACGCCCGCCGCGCCATCCGCCTGTTGCGCGCCAAAGCCGGCGACTGGAGCATCGATCCCAAGCACATCGGCATCCTCGGCTTCAGCGCCGGCGGCCATTGCGCCACCACCGCCGCGACCATTTTCGCGGCCAGCAACCTCAACGACGACGATCCCGTCGACCGCGAAAGCTCCCGCCCCGACGCCCTGATCGCCTGCTACCCCGTCATCACCTTTGGCGAAAAACGCCACGACGGCTCCATGCGCAATCTCCTCAAGGACAAGGACGGCCAGGTCGATCCAGCCATGCAGGACTACCTCAGCCTCGAAAAACGCGTCACCCCGGAAACCCCGCCGACTTTCCTCTGGCACACGGCGGACGATGGCGGCGTGCCCGTGGAAAACAGCCTGCTGTTTGCCACCGCTCTACGCATCAACAAAGTCCCCTTCGCGCTCCACGTCTTCCCCCACGGCCCCCACGGCCTCGGCCTGGCCAGCAACAACCCCAGCGTCGGTCAGTGGCCCAGTCTCTGTGGCAACTGGCTCAAGAGCATCGGCTTCTGAGCCAATCACCACACCTGCACCCTCCCAGCAGCAGTCACATAAGGTCTTACCGCCCATGCCTCTGTCTTTCTACAACACCCTGACCCATTCCGAGCAGGTATTCAAGCCCATCAAGGAACAGGAAGTAGGCCTCTACACCTGCGGACCGACTGTGTACAACTACGCGCACATCGGCAACTTCCGCGCCTACATCTTCGAAGACCTTCTCAAACGCGCCCTGCTCTACCACGGCTACAAGGTCAAACACATCATGAATCTTACCGATGTGGACGACAAGACCATCCGCGGCTCACAGGCCGCAGGACTGCCTCTCAATGATTTCACCCGAAAATTCAAGGACGCGTTCTTCCAAGACATCGCCGTGCTGCGCATCATCCCGGCTGACGCATATCCCGCCGCCACCGAGCACATCCAGGAGATGATCGACATCATCACTGTGCTCTTTGACAAGGGCATTGCCTACCAGGCCGAGGACAAGTCCGTGTACTTCTCCATCGCCAAATGGCCCAAGTACGGCCAGCTCGTCCACATCGACCACGAGCAGATGCGCTCCGGCACCCGCGTCAAGCTCGACGAATACGCCAAAGAATCCGTCGCCGACTTCGCCCTCTGGAAAGCCTACGACAGCGAAGACGGCGATGTCTGCTGGGACAGCCCCTGGGGCAAAGGCCGCCCCGGCTGGCACCTCGAATGCTCAGCCATGAGCAGCAAGTACCTCGGCAAAACCTTCGATATCCACTGCGGCGGCATTGACAATATGTTCCCGCACCACGAGGACGAGATTGCCCAAAGTGAAGCCGCCAACGGCTGCCGCTTTGTCAATTACTGGCTGCATTGCGCGCACCTTATGGTCGAGGGCCAGAAAATGTCCAAGTCCCTCGGCAATTTCTTCACCCTCAGGGACCTGCTGGACAAGGGCTACAGTGGCCGCGAAATCCGCTGGGTGCTCATCGGCACGCACTACCGCCAGTCGCTCAACTTCTCGTTCAAGGCACTCGAAGAAGCCCGCACCGCCCTCCAGCGCATCGACGCATTCCGCACGCGCCTGGACGAGCTCAGCAATGCCCCCGACAGTGGCTGTGACGATGTCAAGGCGCCCCTGGCCACCGCCGACGCCGGCTTCCAGGCCGGCCTGGCCGACGACCTGAACATCTCTATGGCCCTGGCCGCCCTCTTCGATTATATCCGCGATCTCAACCGCCTTATGGACGACGGCAAATGCGCCGGCGCCGCCGCTCGGGACGCCCGCGCGCTGCTGGAGCGCTTTGATAGCGTCCTGGCCGTCTGCACGCCCGACGCCAGTGACGACGTCCCCGCAGAGATCCAAGCCAAGGCCGACGCCCGCCAGGCCGCCCGCAAAGCCAAGGACTTCGCCACCGCCGACGCGCTCCGCAAAGAGCTCGACAGCCTCGGCTGGGTCGTCGAGGACACCCCGAAAGGCCCACGCGTCAAACGCAAATAGCGCGACAGCGTCTTGCCATCACGCTAAGCATCACCGGCCAGCCGGCCCGTGTCAAGCCAAGGAGAAATTCTGATGATACGCCCCAGCCACTGCCTCGGCCTGCTGGCCCTCAGCGCCCTTTCACTCTATGCCCAGCCGGCAGGACCGGCCGCTGTTGCGCCGACAATCCCGCCGCGCCTGCTGATCAGCGCGGAAAAACCAGAACAATGGCGCGGCGGCAGCCAGGACCGTGACATCGTCGCCGAAGGTGAACAGTCGTCCATCCGCTGGGCGCATGCCGACAGCGCGGCACTGGATTTTCGTGGTTACCCAACGGACTGGACCGGCGAGCAGAACGCCCTGGACTTCTGGCTGCACAGCGAAAAGGCCACCGGCAGCAGATTCCTTATTTACATCGGCTCCGAAGACCCCAACGAGCCGGGCCCGGACTACTACAGCGCCAACATCACGCTGGATTTCACGGGCTGGCGGCACTATCAGCTGCACCTAAAAGGCTTGGGCAAGACCCGCTCTCCGCTAGGCTTCGACAAAATCACCAGCTTCCGCTTGAACGCTGATGGCTGGGGCAACACGCCCCATGCCGAGGCCGTGGTCCGCATCAGCAACATCCAACTGGTCTATCTGCCGCCGCTCAAAGGCCCGCGCCTGAACGACGAGGATTTCTTCGCAGCGCTGGACCTTGACCGCCCCGGCTTGGAAGCCGTCAAAACCGCCGTTGTCGTCGCCGACTACGCGGCCGCCCGCGCCGCGCTGGTGCGCTACTATGAGGCGCGACAGAGTCCGCGCCACTACCGCAGCTGGGCCGACCGGCCAGCAGAGGATCAGCGCCCCGCATCCTACAACACCAGTGCCGCCGACAAGGTCGTCGCCCACCTGCTGAGCAGCTGCGGCGTGGCGCATCAGTTTGGCGAGCGCATTGACTGGTCCATCAACCCCACCAAAATCCAGTACAAAGAGTGGACCTGGCAGCTCAGCCGCCATCCCTTCTGGCGGACGCTGGTCGACGCCTACTGGCAAACCGGCAAGGAAATCTACGGCCAGGAATTTGTCGCGCAGATGACGGCATGGGTCGAGGACAACCCGGTGCCCGTGAACAGCTCGGGGAACGGGGGCGGCTCACGCTGGCGGACTATCGAGGCCGGCATCCGGACGGGCGGCGTCTGGCCGGAATGCTTTTTCCGCATGCTGGGTTCGCCGGTCTTCACCGACGACGCGGTCATCACCATGCTTAAGTCCTTCTGTGAGCACGCGCGCCATCTGCGCGCCCACCCAACCGGCAACAACTGGCTGGCCATGGAAATGAACGGCCTCTTCCACACTAGTGTGCTCTTTCCCGAATTCCGCGAAGCCGCCGAATGGCAGAGCTATTCATCCGGACGGCTCTATGAAGAAATGGAACTGCAGGTCTATCCGGACGGTGCGCAAGTCGAACTGGCCACCGGCTACCACGGCGTCAGCCTGATTAACTTCCTGGGAACCTATAACATCGCCAAACACAACAACATAGAGTTGCCCGGCGACTACATGCAGCGCATGGAACGGCAGTACGCCTACTACATGTACATCATGATGCCTGACGGGCGCATGCCGGCCCTCAACGATGCCGGCTGGGGCAACGTCCGGGGATCCCTGGCCAACGGCTTCTCGCACTTTCCCGAACGCACAGATTTCCAGTACCTGGCCACCAGTGGCAGCCAAGGCACTGCGCCGGCCTTCACATCCCACTGGATGCCTTATGCCGGCTGGGCCATCATGCGCAGCGGCTGGGAAGCCGACGATCTGTACATGCACTTCGAAGTCGGCCCCTTCGGCGCCGGCCACCAACACGAAGACAAACTGTCCATGATCGCGTCGGCCTACGGCCGGCGACTTCTCACCGAGGGCGGCATCTACGCCTACGACAGCTCAGCCTGGCGCCGCTACGTGCTCTCCGCCCGCGCCCACAACCTTGTCATGGTCGATAACATGGAGCAGCATCGCCGCAGCAAGCGCGAGACCTATCTGAGCACCGAACCCATGACTAACCGCTGGCTCACGAATGACCTCTTTGATTTTGCCGAGGGCTGGTACAACGAGGGCTTTGGCCCGCAAAATGACCAGACCGTCACCCACTACCGCGCCGTGCTCTTCCTCAAACCCGAATGCTGGCTGGTGTGGGACCTCTTCACCCCGACCGACGACGGCGACCACCGCTATGACACGGTCTTTCACCTCAATAACCAGGACGCCACCCTGGACGACGAGTCCCTCGCTGTCGTCGGCGCCGATCCCGACCTAGCCAATCTGGTGATTGTGCCCCTGCGCCGTGAGGGCCTCGCAGTGGACGTCATCAAGGGCCAGACCGAACCCGAGGTGCAAGGATGGGTAGCCAACTCCACCCGCGACGAAGACGTCGCACCCGTGCCTACGCCCATCTACCACCGCCAGGCTACTGGCCAGTGGCTCGAACCATGGCTGCTCTACCCTCTGCGAGCCAATGAAAAATCACCCGTTGCCGCCATCGAATTCGACCAGGCGAACAACAGCTGCAGCATCACTCTCAACGACGGCCGCAAAATCGTCGCCACCGTCACCATCGGCAAAGACGCCATCAGCGCCGTCAGCGTCAAGACCTTCGACGCCAACGGCGCTCTCGCCAAAACCGCCGTCGTGCAATAAGCATGCGCACTGAAAGCACGCGCCGCCCTGGGTGAAACGCCCGCCATAGTCGTGCTCCTCGGCCCTTGGCGTCCACCCGGTCCACCCGGTCCACCCGGTCCACCCGGTCCACCCGGTCCACCCGGTCCACCCGGTCCACCCGGTCCACCCGGTCCACCCGGTCCACCCGGTCCACCCGGTCCACCCGGTCCACCCGGTCCACCCGGTCCACCGGTTCCACTTTATCTTCTACTCGTGTCGCAGCGCCTCGATGGGGTCGAGTCTGGCAGCTCTCATCGCCGGGTAGATCCCGAAGACCATACCCACGGTGACACTGATGCCCAGCGAGAGCACCAGGCTGTACATGCTGACCATCGTCGGCATGCCGGCGACCAGCGTGATCACCCAGGGGATGAAGAGTCCGACGCCGATGCCCACCAAGCCCCCCGTAAAGGATAAAACGACAGTCTCAATCAGGAATTGTGCGATAATTTGCCGTTGCTTGGCACCAATGGCCCTGCGGATGCCGATTTCCCGGGTGCGTTCGGTCACACTGGCCAGCATGATATTCATGATGCCGATACCGCCAACCAGCAGACTGATGCCGGCAATCGCACCAAGGACGATATTAAAGGTGCGTTTGGTCGCCTCTGCCTGCCGCAGTAACGCCAGGGGCACGCTGATGCCGTAGTCTTTTTTCTTGTGGAACATCCCCAGCATCCGCTCAATGGCTGCCGCCGTAGCCTCGACGTGCTCTTCCTTATCAACTTCAACGATCAGCTGGTGCAATTCCACCAGCTCGCGAATGTTGGTGCCGGCCTTGTTTTGGGTAAAGAAGTCGCCAAAGTGATCGCGAGCGGCGGTAAATGGAATATACGCATCGGTCTGCTGATCAGGCGTTTGCATGGCACCCTCGCTGGCACCCTCACTGCGCACAATACCAATAATCTCGTAGTAATTCGAGCCGATGCGCAGGCTCTCGCCAATGACTGCTTCGGTTGCCATGAGTCGCCGCGCGCCATGTTCGGTAAGCACGGCGACATTGCTGCGCTCATCAATGTCCCGCCGTTCCAGCAAACGACCGGCGATTTTTGGCCGCTGAACCAGGTCGAACCACACATGGTTGGTGCCGACGATGCGCATCTCCAACGTACGCTTGCCCATGCGCGCGCTTTTCTGTACCATCTTCACCGGCACAATGCGCGAAACCGTCGGGATAGTCTCGCTGAGCCGTTGCTCGTCCTCATAGAGCAGTCCGTAGATGCTGATGCGCACCCGCACATTGGCCGCGTCCTGCTCGTCAGCGGGCTTTTGCGCAGTGATGATGATATTGCGGCTGCCCAGGCGGCGGATTTGTTCCAGCGCTTCAGCACTGGCGCCCTCACCAACAGCCAGCATGGCAATCACGCTGCCCACGCCGAAGACCAAGCCCAACATGGTCAGACACGAACGCAGCTTGTGCAGCATGAGGTTCTTGATACCCAGCTGCACATCGCGATAAAATCGCCCCGGTGATAGCTTCATGGCTCAGCCCTCCACTTTCTGGATCTTGCCATCGCGCATATACAGGCGCTTCCGGGCGAACTTGGCGATATCTGGCTCGTGGGTGACCATGATGATGGTCTTGCCTTCCTGGTTGAGTTTCTGCAATAGCTCAATGATTTCCATGCTGGTGGCCGAATCGAGATTGCCGGTCGGCTCATCCGCCAGCAAGAAAACCGGGTCGTTGGACAGCGCCCGCGCAATAGCCACGCGCTGCTGCTGCCCGCCGGACAACTCCGTCGGGCGGTGCCGCAGGCGGTCCTCCAGTCCCACCAACTTGGCCAGACTGTGCGCGCGATCCGTACGCTCCTTTGCCGACCAGCCCAGGTAATACAGCGGCAAGGCGATGTTCTCTTCTACCGTCAACTGCGGAATCAGATTGAAACTCTGGAAAATGAAGCCCAGGTACTTTAGGCGAATGTCGCTGAGCTCATTGTCGTCCAGTATGCTCACGTCCCGCCCTGAGAGGTAATAACTCCCCGAGGTCGGCCGGTCCAGGCAGCCCAGCAGATTGAGCATCGTACTCTTGCCTGAACCACTGGGGCCCATGATCGCCCAAAAACTGCCCTTGTCAAAATCGGCACTGACGCCATCAAGCGCCCGCACTTCCTGCGTGCCCATTTTGTAGATCTTGTAAAGATCCACCAGCTGGACGGCGTAATCGCCCGGTTGTTTTATTGCTTCTGTCATGCTGAGGTCCCCCTTCTCATGGCTGGACCGGCGGCGGCGGGGCGGCATCACCAGCGGGCGGCGGCGGCGCATCACCAGCGGGCGGCGGCGGCGCATCACCAGCGGGCGGCGGGAGCGCATCACCAGCGGGCGGCGGGGCGGCATCATCAGCGGGCGGCGGGGGCGCAGCTTCGGCACCGCCGCCTTCCGTGCGGCGTGGCCGGCGCCGGCGTTCGCCGCCCTCAGCGCCATCGCCTGCGGGTGCCGCACCTTCGCCGCGTTGTTCGCGCATGCGGCGGCCCATGGCTTCGCGTTCCTCGGGCGTCATGCTTTCGAAGCGCTTGCGCATGGCTTCACGTTCTTCGGCGCTCATGTTTTCAAAACGCCGGCGGCCGCCCTCGCGACGGGCGCCGTCGGCCGGCGCGACGTTTTCGGCAGCGCCGTCGGCCGGCGCGACGGCATCACCCCCGCCGCCGTTGTGGGGCCGGCGGCGGTTGTTGGCTGCCTGCCGGGCCGCCTCGTTGTTTTCGGCTTCTTCGCGGGTCGGTATTTTCATATCGACGACTTCTTCGCTGGCGCGGAGTGACACGGCCTCGTGCAGGGGCGGCGTCACCAGCACCTCATCGCCGACTTTCAGACCAGACAGAATGCGCACCATGCGGTTGTTGTCCATGCCGATTTCCACGTCGCGACGCTCGACGCTGTCGCCTTGCCGGACATAGACAACAGGCGTGCCGGCGGCGCGCACGACGCACTGCACGGGCACGAACATGGCCTTGGTGTACTGCTCGATGATTATCTCGGCTTCGCAGTTCATGCCGGATTTGAGCACGCCGTCGCCGCCATCAATGCTCACTGTCGTGTTGTAAATTTTCAGATCGGGATTCATAAACATGCTCTGCGCGTCCGGCAAAGGCGCGACCTTGGTGATCTTGCCCAGGAATACCCGGCCCGGCAGAGCGTCAATGCGAATGCGCACCGGCAGACCAATGAAAATCTTCTTCAGGTTGGTCTCGTGGACTTTGATCTCGGCGTCGAAGGTGTCCGCCGTCGGCAGATAAATGAGCTCCTGGCGTTCAAAGACTTCCTGGCCTTCTTCGAGCGGCTGGGTGTTGGAGCGCCACGGCCCGCGGGAGCTGGTCGCGTAGATGACCAGGCCGTCCGCCGGCGCGTAAATCTGCGATTTTTCAATCTGCTCCTGGATTTTGACCAGCTTGCTTTTCTGACGATTGAGCTCCAATTCACGCGCGCGTAGCTGCGCCTCGGCCTGCACCACATTGGCGCGGCTGCTGCGTTGAATGCGCTCCAAGGCCATGGTGCGCTGGCTGACATCGCTTTCCAGCTGGGCCACCTGCCGTTTATAGGTGTAATTTTTCGATAGCGCCAGATTGTTCTGGGCTGTCTTCAATTCCAGTTCGTAACGCTTGCCAGCCAACTTATCCGAACGGAATTCGGTTTCCGACAGGTATTTTTCCTCATACAGCGTCTTAGACCACTCGAGTTTGTACTGCGCCCGCTCCAGCTCTTCGGCAGCGAGGGTCACGCGGCTTTCCAGTTCATTGAGAGTCTTAGGATACTCGCCTTCTTGATATTTGATCAAATCCTCTTTGGCAAAGCGCAGGTCCAGCTCGGCCTTGTCCACATCGGCCTTGGCCTGGTTTTTCACCACTTCGAGATTCTCCACCGCTTGAACATGAGACGCCTGTGCATTCTGCACAGTGATTTCCTGGTTGACGAGATTGTCCTTCTGGGTCGACGAATCCAATTCGACCAGCAGATCGCCTTCCTTGACCCGCTGGCCTTCCGGCACGATAAAGAGGATGGACACGCGGCCCTCGACCTGACTTTTGATCACGAGCTGTTCGCGAGGCTTGATGCTGCCTGACTCCGTCAGATTGATCACCAGCGGCCCCTCTTCCACTTTGGCGAAGATCTGCTTGGCCTGCTCGCCAGCCTTCGTCCGCTGCTCTTGCCAACGCAAATACCACTTCCCGCCGAACACCGCCACCACCACCACCAGCAGCAGCACAAACCATTTCTTGCCACGCGTTTTTTTCATCTCTTGCCCCTGTTGTTTCTTGTGTCTATACCATTTATTATCAAGCTATTACTGGCAATAATCCGCTCAAGGCGTGCTAAACTCGAGCTCCTGCCAGCGGCCGTCGACATCGACGGCGAGGACGCCGAGCTCGCGCTGGAATTCCAACTCGTTGGTGCGGTAGGAGACAATGGCCGAATTAAGCGAATTCTGAGCTGACAACAGCGCGTTCTGCGCTTCCAGGACGTCGCGGATTTCCGCGCGGCCGGCCTTGAGCAGCAGGTCGGTGCTTTTCACCCGGCGTTCAGCCAGAGTCACGGCCTGCCGCTGAATGATCACGCTGGAGCGATTCGACTGCAAGCTGCGCAGTTTCGCGCGCACACTTTGCTTGATGCCATCTTCAAAGCCTTGAAAACTGCGCACGGCCTTTTCCAGGCTGATCAGGCTATTGCGGTAATTGTTCCGTTCACGAGTCCGTTCAAATGGCAAATCGAGGTAAAGGAACGATGAGTAGCTGCCGACGGATGGCCGGAAATCGCCATTGTCCATGCCAGCTTGGCCCAGCGAACGGCCCTCGCCCACGGCCGCTCGACCGCCCAGCGTCAACTCCGCCCGTAACGCGTCTTCGGCAATCAGCACTTTGCGCTGCGCGTCCTCAATACGATCGAGGTAGTTGCGCAAATCCGGCCGCGTTGTCAAGGCAATGCGAACAGCGCGTTCGAGTTCAATTTCGTTGGGACCGGCGTTGCTGTTATCCAAATCCCGAAGCTCCACCGGCGCCTCGGCGTCAGGTACTTTCCCCGAGTAGTCCGTGATATCGGCAGTGGACATCATATCCGCAAAGCGCTGCTGCAAGCCCTGCAATTCGTCCTGCCGGGGTATGACCTCGGCATCCGGCGGCAGCCCCAGGAGGATGCGAAAGCTGTCCAGGGAATTGGCGTAAGATTCGCGGGCGTTGATCCAGTTATTGCGAGCGTTGAGTTCGTCCTGCACGGCCTGGTCAAACTGGTATTCTGGCATCAGACCGGCATCGGCCATGCGCCGTGAGCGCCGCGTGGAAAGCACCACGCGTTTGTAATTTTCCTCCTGATTGACCACCCGCTGGGCTGTCTGCAGGACACTCAGATACGAACTGGCAATGCGTACGACAAAATCGCGCTTGTACTGCTCAAATTCCCGCACGGCATACACCAGATTCCGCTCGGCCTGCGTCAGTGGCTCGCTAACGATGAACTCGCCGCTGCCCCGCAACAAGGGCACGGTGACAGAAGCATCACCCGTAATGCCCCAGCTGGATTTGCGCTCACCAGTAAGCATTTTTACCAAGTCCACGCTGATACTGCTGGCCAGCTCGACGCCGTTCTTGAAGGTCCGCACAAAGCCCAGGCCGCCATCATGGACCAAGCCAGTATTGCGGCGGGTGCCATCGTGAGTGCTGCTCAACGTGCTGTCAAACATGCCCGTGAACGTATTGCGGAAGGCGTCGTCTTCCAGGTCCAGGGCCAACGCCGTCTGAAACAGCTGGTCCTTGCGATCCTGAAACTCGCGACTGTTGTGCGCAGCGATCTGCAGGGCTTCCACCAAGGTCGGCTGTATCGGCTCGCTGCCGCGCCACTGCTCCTGATAGGCCGAGCCATCCCGCACATGACGGGCTGTCTGCCAACGGTCATCGTCTGCCAAATCGCGGATGCTCTGCGACGCCGGCGAGGACGTCTGCAGCCGCTGATCAATGAGCAGACGCCGACGCAGGCTGTCTGCCGCACTCTCCACGATGATGGGCTCACTGCGGCCATTCTCCAGCTCCTGCGCTTTGCTGAGCAAGGCCGTGGCGCGTTCATCGGCCTGCTCGCGCCATTGCTGGCTCGTACGACAGCCAGTGATCAGCATAACAATGCCGATGCCTAACGATGCCAACCTGGTCAAAGACCGGCATGACCGCGCCGGCGGCACTTGCCCATAACGGCCCGTTGTACCGCCGAACTCAGCCCCATGGAGTTTCTGTGTGACGTGTTTTCCTGACATAGTCCTTCTTGTCCTGAATGCTAACAACCCCTGATACCCGATCGAATATATGAAAATTACTACTGTATCATGATTGCGCCCGGCTGAGGACCTCGTCGGCACTGCGACGATAGGCACCCAAGCAGAATAGCTCCACCAAGCTCTCCAAACTTAAATCGCTGTTACGGCCATGCATGCGCATCGCCCCCCAGCCATACAACTGGTTGAGCAGTATTCCCGCCATTGTCTCGGCCTTCACCCCTTCGCGCATGACGCCAGCAGCAATCCCACGCTCGAAAACCTGCGCAAATGCCCGCAATAATCGCATGTAGTCGTCATGCCAGCGCCGATGAAACTCGCCCTTGCTCTCCCCCGCAAGACGCTTGCCAATCAAAAATACCTGCTGCAGTATGTGATGACGCTGCTCGTGAAAATCAACAATCCGCCGACACGTCGTCAACAATACACGATGAAAATCACCAGGCGCCTGCGAGGTCTCCACCACCGCCTGCAATAAATCCTCACGCGCAGCCTCGACTATCGCCAGCAATAACGCTTCCTTGCTACTGAAATAACGGTAAATCGTCCCTTTGCCCACACCAGCCGCACACGCCACCGCGTCCATCGTGATCTCATCATATCGCTGAGCCGCAAATAAACCCTCGCCAGCAGACATGATCTGCCGACGCTTCGCATCCGTCTTCCGCATGACAAAACTCCCCCATGATTACTGCAACTAAAAACATGAACCCAAATACCACAAAAACTGACCGGGCAGTTCCATATGCAGCTTAACGCCGAGGCGCCGGCGTTATTGTCTTATTTGTTCTTTTTTCTCGGACGGATCAGACGGATCGGACGGATCGGACTGATCAAGTCGTCGGATCGGTCGGATCGGTCGGATCGGTCCGATCCGTCCGCGAAAAAGACAGTCAATCAGACTGATCAGACTGATCAGACTGATCAGACTGATCACGTCGTCTGATGCGCCCGATCATCAAAATGCAGTCGAGGCTCCCCGCTACCTCCATAAAACATGACAAAACATGACATATCATCGCGCTTCTCCACGCCAAGCCTCGAAAAACTGACAACTCAGTATATATTAGCACACAAATTTATGTCACGCTTCACGAGCGTTGACAGCCCAGGTCCAGACATGCCACCGGCCGCAGCATTGCTGCCGGATGGGCAACAGAACAAAGTGAGGACGGTATGCACGAAGAAATGTCGGTTGTTGCGCAGATTTCGATTTTGGCGATTCAGATTGGCGTGATTATCTTTGCGGCGCGCTTCTGCGGCAAAGCCGCGCAGCGTTTTCACATTCCGCCGGTGTTGGGCGAACTCCTGGCTGGTGTTATCATTGGCCCCTATTTGCTGGGTGGCATTGGCTTTGGCGCCGGTCATTTTGCCCAGGGCCTTTTCGCGTTACCAGCCAGCGGTGGCCTGCCGGTATCAACGCCTCTGTACGGCATCGCGACGCTGGGGTCGATCATTCTGCTGTTTATGTCCGGCCTGGAAACCGACCTGCGCCTGTTCTTTCGCTACTCGGTTGCCGGTACGGTCATCGGCTTGGGCGGCGTCATCTTCTCGTTCGGCTTTGGTGCCGGCTTGGGCATGCTCATGCTCGACGTCGGCTTCATGGACCCGCGTTGTCTCTTCCTCGGCATCCTGAGCACAGCGACATCCGTGGGCATCACCGCGCGCATCTTGTCCGAAAAGAAAAGCATTGATTCGCCGGAGGGTACGACCATCCTGGCCGCAGCAGTGATTGACGACGTGCTGGGCATCATCTGCCTGGCCGTGGTCATGGGCATCGTCGCCGTTTCCACGGGCGACGGCGGCGGGGTCGACTGGACAAGGATTGAGATCATCGCGGTGAAAAGTGTCGGCATCTGGCTGGGCGTCACGGCCCTGGGCCTGGTAACGGCACACCACATCGCAAAATTTCTGAAGCTGTTCCGGCCCTCGGCGGTGTATTCCATTTTGGCCTTTGGCCTGGCCTTACTGCTGGCGGGGCTCTTTGAGCAGGCCGGCCTGGCGATGATTGTCGGTGCCTACGTCATGGGCCTGAGCTTGTCCAAGACCGACATTGCCTTTTCCCTGCAACGTTCACTGCGTGGCATCTATGATTTTCTCGTGCCAGTCTTCTTCGTGGTTATGGGCATGCTGGTTGACGTCCGCGTACTGGGTGACATGGATGTGCTCACCTTCGGCCTGCTCTACAGCGCCCTGGCGATAATCAGCAAAATCATTGGCTGCGCCCTGCCCGCGCTATTCCTGAACTTCAATATGTTAGGCGCCCTACGCATTGGCGCCGGCATGATCCCCCGCGGCGAAGTCGCCCTGATCATCGCCGGCATTGGCGCAACCACCACCATGATGGTCGGCGGCCAACCCACGCCGATCATCGACCCGAAACTCTTCGGCGTCGCCATCATCATGACCTTGATGACCACCATTGTCGCGCCGCCGATGCTGTCAATGATGCTCGGCATCCCCGGCAAAGGCGTCAAAAAAGATGTCGCCGACGCCACGCTCGTCTTCACCCACTTCACACTGCCCTCCGAAGTCGTCCGCGATTTTGTCCTGCGCACCCTTATGGAAAACCTCCGCCTCGAGGGCTTCCGCCATTCGGAATTCACTCGCGACGAAAACATCATCAACTTCCGTAAAGAAAATGTCACGTTCACCCTGCTGATCGACAACAACGGTTTCGACTTTGAATCATCTAGTGACAACGTCCGCCTCATCCGCACAGCGATGTATGAGACCTTCGTCGAACTGCACAAAAACATGGAAGAGCTCAAACGCATGGCCTGCCCGGTGGGCATGAGCGAAGGCATCATCAATGGCAGTGAGGCGCCGAGGAAACGCGTCCCCCTGGACTTGGACAAAATCATCAGCCATGATTGCGTGGTCAACGACCTCAAGGCCACGACCCACGAGGCGGCCATCTGCGAGCTGGTACAGGTCCTGGCTCGCTCCGGCCGCCTGCTGGACATCGAGCTCTGCCAGCGCGACGTCCTCGCCCGCGAGGCCGTCGTCCACACCTGCATCGCCGGCGGCATCGCCCTGCCCCACGCCCGCACCAACGGCGTCAGCGAGCTGGTCACCGCCATCGGCATCAGCCGCAATGGCTGTGACACCCCTGGCGACAACGGCCCCAAAACAAGAATCTTCGTCCTCAGTCTCTGCCCAAAATTCGCCGAAGGGCCCTATCTACAGTTTGTGGCGCACGTCGCCTCCGTCCTCGGCAACGAAAAGAACGTCCAGGCCTTGAGCGCCAGCCCTGAAATCGAAGACATCCGCGCGGTCTTCCTCAGCAAGCTCAAAAAAGGGTGAACGGCCCTGGCCGCGCTGCCGTCCCGGCGGCGTGAAATGAGCGACCAGTAAACCCCGATTTATCACCGCCGCCGGTACTTGGCATTCCCTGCCAATTACCGGCGTTTCTTTTTTCCCTGCTTAACGCAATCCTAACCTCGTCATCATCATTGACACAAGAAAACTCCTTATCGTAATGGTCAGTACAGCAGACGATGCGACGAATGTCTCCCCGCCCGACGCGGGAGAACAGAACCAACACCAACACAGGAGTAGGCAATGATGAAGAAAACAATGTGCACAGCGCTTGCCGGTTTGACCACCCTTCTTGGCTCGGCCTTTGCCCAACAGACCATCAACGGCGCGGGCGCGTCCTTCCCAGCGCCCGTGTACCAGAACTGGACCTACACTTTCAGCCAAAGCAGCAAGGGCATCACGGTGAACTACCAGAGCGTGGGTTCCGGCGCCGGCCTCAACCAGATCAAGGCCAAAACGGTCGATTTCGCCGGCACCGACAATCCACTCACCATCGAAGAACAGGAAAGCGAAGGCCTCGTGCAGTTCCCCATGCTCACTGGCGGCGTGGTCATCATCGTCAACCTGCCCGGCGTCGCCGATGGCGAGCTCAAACTCAGCCGCAAAGCCCTCGCAGACATCTACCTGGGCAAGATCACCGCCTGGAATGACCCGGCCATCAGCGCCACCAATCCCGGCATGAAACTGCCCAGCATGAAAATCACCGTCGTGCGCCGGGCGGACGCCAGCGGCACCTCCTTCATCTTCACCAACTACCTCAGCAAAATCTCGACAGAGTGGGCGGAAAAAGTCGGCGCCGCCGCTTCCGTGCAGTGGCCAGTGGGCCTGGGCGGCCAAAAGAACCCCGGCGTCTGCAACAACGTCGCCAAGATCCGTGGCAGCATCGGCTACACGGAATACACTTACGCCGTCGAAGCGAAAATCACCACCTCCCAGCTCGAAAACCGCGCAGGCGTCTTCGTCAAACCCACGGTCGAGTCGTTCATGGCCTCGGCGGCCAACGCCGACTGGAAAAACGCCCCCGGCTACTATATGATTCTCACTGACCAGGACGGCGCGGATTCCTGGCCGATCACCGGCGTGACCTACATCCTCCTCCGCAAAGACAGCCCCGCCGAAACCCGCGAGGCCATCAAAGCCTACGTCAACTGGTGCTTCGCTACCGGCGCCACCGCCGCCAAACGCCTCAATTACGTGCCCATACCCGAGAATGTCGTCAAGCTCATTCAAAGTACGGTCCTGAACTGACCAGACAACAGCGCCGCCGGGAACGCCCATAACGCGTTCCCCGGCGGCAACATAGCGTTCATAGCGTCCACAACGTCCACCAGGTCCACAACGTCTACCCTATGATCACCGTTCGCACTGACAGCATTTTCTACTGGCTCTGCCTGATCTGCGCCGCTCTTGCCGGCCTGCTCATGCTGGGCTTTTTTGTGCAGTTGTCGCTGAGTTCGGCGGCGACCTGGCGCGAGTTCGGCCTGGGCTTTCTGTTTTCGCGCGACTGGGATCCGGTCGCCAATCACTTTGGGGCGCTGCCGAGCATCGTCGGCACCCTCTGCACCACCGTCATTGCTCTCCTGATTGCCATCCCGCTGGCCTTTGCCGCCGCGCTGTTTCTGGTTGATGCGCCGCCGCTGATCGCTGGCGTCCTCAGCCACGCCATTGATCTGCTGGCGGCCATCCCCAGCGTTATCTACGGCATGTGGGGGCTCTTCGTACTGGCACCCATTATGCAGGCGCATGTCCAGCCTTTCATGGTCGATGTCCTGCGCCTGCACCAGCTGCCCCTGCTCGGCCGCTATGTCGGCGAGTATTACAACGGCTTCGGCATTCTCACCGCCGGACTCATCTTGGCCATCATGGTACTGCCCTACATCTGCGCCATCTTGCGCGATGTCATCAGAATGACCCCGCCGATGTTGCGCGAAGCCGCCTACGGCATTGGCTGCACCCGCTGGGAAACCGCCAAGGACATCGTGCTGCGCTACGGCATCCGCGGCGTCCTCGGCGGCATCTTCATTGGCCTGGGTCGCGCCCTCGGCGAAACCATGGCCGTGCTCTTCGTCATCGGCAATCTCATGGATATGCCCGAAGACATCTTCTCGGGGGCGACCACCATCGCCGCCACCCTGGCCAACAACTTCGCTGAGGCCGACGGCCTCCAGCGCAGTGCGCTCTTTGCGCTCGGGCTCGTCCTGTTGCTGATGTCGTTCGCCATCCAGGTCGCCGCCCAGTACTACCTGCACGCCACCAGCGCCCGGCGCGGGGAGAGCCGCTCATGAAAAGCAAACGCAGCATCACCACCCGCAAGTGGACCGACCGCCTGGTGCGGGCCTTTTCCGCCCTGGCGGTGGCCTTGGCGGTGCTGACCATGCTGTGGATCATCGGCACGGTCATCGCCTACGGCCACCACGCACTGCGCCCGAGCTTTCTGATCAATCCATCGCGCCCCTACGGCATTGCCAACGGCGGCATCGCCAATGCGCTGCTGGGAACCATCGCCATCACCTTCGGTGCCGCGGCAATCGCCGTGCCGCCGGCGCTTCTCGGCGGCATCTACCTCTCCGAGTACAAAGACAACCGCGCCATCACGAGCGTCCTGCGCTTTTCGGCAACGGTGATGATGGGCATGCCGTCGGTCATCATCGGCCTCTTCGTGTACATGATCATGGTCGTACCCAGCGGGCATTTCTCCGGCCTGGCCGGCTCGGTCGCACTGGCGATCATCATGTACCCGGTGATCATGCGCAGTACCGAAGACATGCTCGGCATGGTGCCCTACACCCTGCGCGAATCCGCACTCGCCCTGGGCATGACCCGAACCCGCACCACCCTACGCATCATCTCCTTCGCCGCCCGCAAGGGCCTGCTCACCGGCGTCCTCCTGGCCCTCGCCCGCGTCTCCGGCGAAACTGCGCCACTACTCTTCACCGCGCTCTTCGCCGACAGCTGGCCAACCAACTACTTCGGCGGCCCCACCGCAAACATGCCCGTGCTCATCACCGAGTATGCCACCAACTCCCCTTTCGCTGAAATGCACCAGGCCGGCTGGGGCGCCGCTCTGGTCGTCATGATGCTCGTTCTTACTATCAATATCGCTACGCGTTTGCTTTTCCGAGGACAAAACGATGGCCACTAAAATCAGCGCCAGAAATCTCAGCTTCTTCTACGGCAGCCACCAGGCACTCTTCGATAACTGCCTCGACATCGAGGAACGGCGCGTCACCGCCGTCATCGGCCCGTCCGGCTGCGGCAAATCCACCCACCTGCGCATCTATAACCGCATCTTTGAACTCTACCGCGATCAGCGCGCCAGCGGCGAACTGCTCATCGACGGCGTCAATATCCTCGACCCCCAGATCGACGTGCTCGAACTGCGCCGTAAGGTCGGCATGATCTTCCAGAAACCTACGCCATTTCCCATGTCCGTCTTTGAAAACATCGCCTACGCGCTCAAGCTGCATTTCAAACTCCCGCGCAAGGAACTCCAGCAACGCGTCGAACAAGCCCTGCGTGCGGCATCGCTTTGGGACGAAGTCAAAGACAAACTCAAAAACAGCGGCCTGGCACTCTCCGGCGGCCAGCAACAGCGCCTCTGCATCGCCCGCGCTATCGCCGTCGAACCCGAAATCCTGCTCATGGACGAGCCCACCAGCGCCATCGACCCCGTCGCCACCCTCAAAATTGAGGAGCTCATGCTCGACCTGAAGGAAAAATACACCATCGTCGTCGTCACCCACAACATGCAACAGGCCGCACGCGTCAGCGACAACACCGCATTCTTTTTCAAAGGCCATATTATTGAAGACGGCCCCACCGCGCGCATCTTCACCAACCCCAAGCAAAAGAAAACTGAAGAATACATCACCGGCCGCTTCGGCTGAAAACAGCCGCGCCGGCTGCCACCACCTCGTATCGCCCGCACGGAGAACAGCACCATGAAAGAACATTTCCGACAGGCTTTTATCACTCTCCAAATCATGATTGGTGATATGGCCGCCCTCGCCGAACACGCCGTGCTCCTGGCTATCAGCGCCGTCGAAAACCATAACTTGGACGACGCTCAGAAGGTCATCGCCGGCGACGCCGCCATTGACGACACCGAAATCCGCATTGAGGAAGAATGCCTCAAAATCCTCGCCCTCTACCAACCCGTCGCCGGCGACCTGCGACAAGTCATCACCGTCCTCAAAATAAACAACGAACTCGAACGCGCCGCCGACCTCGCCGTCAATATCTCAGAACGCGTCGCCGATATGGCACGCTTCGCCGAAGATCGCGTGGAAAAATTCGACTTCAGCGAAATGGTCGCCAAAGCTTGCGATATGTTGAAGAAAGCGCTGGACGCCATGAGCTACCACGACGTGGCCACCGCCGCCGTGGTCATCCGCCGCGACGACGAAGTGGACCTCATCCATAAAAACAACTACGAGCTGGTCCGCGAGATGATCCTCAAACACCCCGCCGAGGCCAGCTACTACATGGACTGCCTCACGGTCTCCCGCTGCCTGGAACGCGTCGCCGACATCGCCACCAACATCTGTGAAGACATCATCTACCTGGAACACGGACGCATCGTCCGCCACTGCCACGAGGACATCAACAATGGCAAATGAACGCATTCTGGTCATTGAAGACGAAGAAGCCATCCGCGAACTGGTGGTGCTCGCGCTGGAAAGCGCCGGCTACCACACGGTCATGAGCGCCGCCAATGGCGAAGACGGTCTCAAGTTGGCGCAGGTGCACCTGCCCGACCTCGTCATTCTCGACTTGATGCTGCCGGGCATAGACGGCCTTGACGTCTGCCGCCAGCTCAAAAACAACGAGCTGACCAAAGCTATACCCGTCATCATCCTCAGCGCCAAAAGCGACGAAAGCGACGTCGTCCTCGGCCTCGAACTCGGCGCCGCCGACTATGTCACCAAGCCCTTCAGCCGCAAAATCCTCGTTGCCCGCGTCCGCGCCCAACTGCGACAGCTCAGCGAACAGGAAGACAGCAGTGAAAAACGCCATAATGGCCTGGTCATCAATGACGAACTCCACAGCGCCAAACTCAACGGCGAAAATCTCGAACTTACCTACAGCGAATTCGCAATCATGAAGCTCTTCGCCGCCCACCCCGGCAGAGTCTTCACCAGAAACCAGATCATCAACCGCGTCAAAGGCGATGGCTACCCCGTCACCGAACGCGCCATCGATGTCCAAATCGTCAATCTGCGCCGCAAACTCGGCGAGTGGGGCGCCAATATCGACACCGTCCGCGGCGTCGGCTACCGCCTGAAATCAGGGATCTGACTATGAAATCACGCGACCGAATCCTCTTCGGTCTGCCCATCGTCATCGGTTGCGGCGTTGTCCTCTTCGGCATGCTCTTCTACTGGCAGCTGCGACTCTTCGAAGCGTCGTACATGCAGGACGCCCGCCGCAACATCGAGCAGGAAGCCCAGCTCGTGGAACACATCGTCCGCCCGCTCTTGGACCAGGGACGGCTTGACGACGCGCGCAGTTTCTGTGATTCTTTCTCCAGCGACACGCTGCGCCTGAGTCTGATCGACGCCAGCGGCAAGGTCGCGGCCGACTCCGCCGAACGCGTCGGCATTCTCGGTGACCACAGCGACCGCGTCGAAATCCGCGCGGCGTTCCGCGGCCAACCCAGCACAATCGAGCGCTACAGCGAGAGTCTCAATCAGTGGATGATCTATCACGCGCTGCTGCTGCCAAGCAACCATGGCGACTACGTGCTGCGGACGGCTGTGCCCACCGACCGCGCCCGACAGATGGTCGTGCTCGCCAAACAAAACATGGTGCTCTCGCTGCTCTTCGGTGGCGCCCTGGTGTTCATGCTCACCCTCTACATCCTCCACCGCGTGCGCAAACCCATCCTGGCCCTGCAGGAAGCCGCCATGGCCATCTCCGCGGGCGATCTGAGCACCAGCATCGCCATTCCGCCGCGCGGCGTGCTTCGCGACCTGGCCATCAGCCTGGCGACCATGACCGACCAACTCAAAATCCAGCTGGCCAGAGTCATGCATGAACGCAATCAGAAGGACGCCATTTTCAACGCCATGAACGAAGCCGTGTTGCTGCTGCTCCCCAACGGCGATGCGATCAAGTATAACCGTGCCGCCGCCGTCCTCTTCGGTCTTTTCACCCCCGATGCCCGCTTCAATCTCGCGCGCTCCGGCATGCCCGAACTCATTGCCAAAGCCCATCAGGCCATCAAAGATGGTGTGCCATTCGAAAGCGAAGTCGCCTTCCGCCGTCCCGAAGCCACCCTGCAGCTCTTGGTCAAGGGCTACGTCATCCACCAGGACGAAGACAAGCTGCTGCTGCTCACCATCAGCGATCTCACCCAGCAGCGCCGCATGGAGTCCTTCCGCAGCGATTTCATCGCCAATGTCTCCCACGAGATCAAAACGCCGCTGACCTGCATCGTCGGCGCCGTCGAAACCCTCCAGGAAGAAGAAGACATGACCCCGGAGGCGAAAGCCAAGCTGCTGGCCATCCTCGCCCAACAGTCCCGCCGCCTCAATCTGCTGGTGCAAGACATTCTCAGCCTCGCGGCCCTGGAACGCAAACAAAACAGCAAAAAACAGGACTTCACCGAGATCAAGCTCGACTCGACTCTCATTAACGCCATGAATCTTTGCCTGCCCAAAGCAGACGATGCGCACATCGAGCTAGTCATTACGGAGAATACGCCCACGAACATCCAGGGCGATTGCCAGCTGCTGGAACAAGCCGTGGTGAATCTCATCAACAACGCGCTAGTCTACAGTGGCAGCCCCCGCGTCGAATTGTCGTTGACCCAACACAATGGCCTGGCCACAATCAGCGTCAAGGATTTCGGCATTGGCATCGCCCCGGAACACCACCCGCGCATCTTCGAACGCTTCTACCTCGTGCACAAGGAACGCAGCCGACAACTCGGCGGCACTGGCCTCGGCCTGGCCATCGTCAAGCACATCGCCCAGCTCCACCACGGCTATGCCGAACTGGAAAGCACCCCCGGTAAAGGCTGCACGTTCAAAATCAATCTGCCGTTGTGAAGTGGGAAGTCAGGAAAGCGCAGCGATAGCGCTTAAGGCGCAGTCTGGGCCGCCTGGCGAGCCGTGACCGCGATGCGCGCGTCAGATGCGGCGGCTGTCGTAGGCCCATTGCAGCACGGCCTGGCGCTGCCGGGCGCGGCATTCCAGGTCGCCGGGGCGGCAGTTGGCGCGAATCTGCGCAATATGGCGCACAATGGCCTTCCAGCGCTTTATCTGCCGCAGATCGTCGGGACAACGCCGGCCGTAATAATAGCGGCAATACCATTGGAACCAGCCACGGGGGTCTTCGTGGTAAATCCAACCTTTGCGGCGCCATTCGGCCAAGGGCTGCGACGCCAGCACGCCAAAGCAGTTCAAAGACGGGTCGGTCTTTGCCGGACTCAGCTTTGCCCGCTGAAACCACGCCGCGGGAAACTCCTCACGGCAGTCCGTCATGTACTTGCCGCCAAAAACCCCGAGTTCCAGCATCTCCTTCGGCGTCAGCTCCGGCCGGAACTCCGGATCGAAATCCCGCCCAGTTTCCGCGCTCAGCACATAGCGGTAGCCGCTCTGCATCAGGTCGTTGACCTCTATCACCACTGGTAACGCCATGGCCATTCGCCCCCCACTACCGCGCGCGTCCTCGCCGGCTCATCAGATATTCAGACACGCCATGACGGGGAAGTGATCCGACGGATACAGCCCGTGATCCGAATCGTTGAGCACCCGCACACCCTGCACCCGCACGGACGAGTTTACATAGATGTAATCAATCGGCTGCGGATGCGTCGGCGTGGGCTCGTCACGGTAGGTGAAGGCGTTGAACGTGTAATGCGGGCCCTCGACCGGCGTCAACGAGATATCCCACACGTTGTGCATAATGGCGTCAACCAAGGCAATCACCGGACTGTCGGGAAAAACGTTGAAGTCGCCGCTGAGAATCACCGCGCCCTCGGGCGCAATGGTCTTGATCTGGTCCAGGATGAGCTTCATACCATTGAGCTGAGCAGCCTTGCTGCGATGATCCAGATGAGTGTTGAAATGGGTAAAGCAGCTATCCGTCTGCCGATCACGAAAACGCCCCCAGGTGCAAATCCGCGTACACACGCTCTCCCAGGAACGGCTCCCGGCAACGTCCGGCGTCTCGGATAGCCAGAAGGTCCCCGTCTCCTCTACCTCAAAACGCTCGGGACGATAAATGATGCACGAGTACTCGCCCTTCTCCAGACCGTCCTCGCGAGCCTGACCGACGTATGCCCAGCCATCGCCGCAGAGGTCCTCAATCTGTCCCTTGGTGGCCTCCTGCAGCCCCACAATCCCAAAACGGTGCTTCTCCATCAGCGCCAGCAAACGCGGCAGGCGGTGCGCCCAGTCGTTGGGCTCTTTGTCAACCGGACAGCGGACGTTATATGTGGCGAGGCGTATCAGGGGGTCGCGATCTTTGTACATCGTTCTCTCTCTGTCTTGGCGTGGCAGATACAAAGGACACTCATGAACAAACAACTCAACGGATAATATACCAGCTTTACTAATAAAGACAGCCTCGCAAAGCACTTTCAAATAACCAGACCGATCAGACCGATCAGACCGATCAGACCGATCAGACCGATCAGACCGATCAGCAATCCGATCCGTCCGATCCGTCCGATCCGTCCGCGATAACAAGAAAGACAATCCGACCGATCAGACCGATCCGACCGATCCGACCGATCAGACCGATCAGCAATCCGATCCGTCCGATCCGTCCGATCCGTCCGCGAGAACAAGAAAGACAATCCGACCGATCCGTCCGATCCGTCCGCTCCGCGAAAAAAAAGCCCTGCGGCCGGCCAAGATTACGCATGCAGGCTGTATATTAGCCGGGTTTTCCCCGAGTGTTGTCCGCGTCGCCCCCCCGGGGTCCAGGCAATCACGCCGCAAGCCCTCGTCAACGGAGCTGGTACCATGTGTCGTCGCTACCTGTCCGCTCTCGCCGCTACCGCCACCCTCATCTTCTGCTTCAGCGGCTGTTCCGGTGAAAAGCCCCCGCCGCCCGCGAAGATCATCAGCAACACCGCGCTGCTCAATGCACCGCAGTACCGTATTGGTCTGCCCGAAGGCGCGGCGGCCATGACCGCCGGCGAAAAGTACTTTCCGCAGGCCAAGTTGCTCTACTTCAACTCGCTATCCGACGCCTACACCGCCGTCAGCACCGGCAAGATCGACGCCTTTATTTTCGATCGCCACAGCCTCGAATACGTCCAGGCCACCCGCGATGACCTGGCCGTGCTGGACGAAAAGATCGCCGACGAACACATCGTCATCGGCGCGCCACCCACCCACCGCGACCTCATGGACGAGGTCAACCGCTTCATCGCCCAGTACCGCCAGGACGGGACCTACGCGGACATGTACGAACGCTGGCTCAAGGGTACCAATACCACCCTGCCCGACATTGCCGAGCCCCAGCAACCAACGCGGACGCTTCGCGTCGGCACCGAAGGCCTCAATGAGCCCATGAATTACTACGGCGCCAACGGCCAGCTCACGGGCTTCGACATCGAATTCATCCGCCGTCTCGCCCTCTTCCTTAATGCCCGCCTGGAGGTCAGCGCCATGACTTTCCCGGCACTGATCCCCGCCGCCGAAAGCGGCAAAATCGACCTGCTGATCGCTAACCTCAATTACACCCCCGAACGCGGCCTGAAAATGCTCTTCTCGGACACCTATGTGGACTCGGAGATCGTCGCCCTCGTCCGCAAAGACCGCCTGCCGCCTAAGCGTTCGCCCCTGGACCGCTTCCATGGCCAAAAGATCGCCTCACTGGCCGGCACGGTCTTCGATCTGCATATCGACCGCAAAATCGCCAATGTCCAACACCAGTATTATCAAGACATGAGCTCGATGATCACGGCCCTGCAGACGGGCAAAGTCGTCGCCGTCGGCGTCGACGAGCCCATCGGCCGCCTGGCCGTATCGCGCTTCCCCGAGCTGTCCCTTGTGCCTGTGCCCCTAAGTATTGACGAATACGGCTTCGCCATCGCCAAGGGCAGCCCGCTGACCGCCAAAGCCAGCGGCGTCGTCCGCAAACTCCGCGCCGACGGCACCCTCAAGGCCATGGCCGAACGCTGGTTCAACGCCCAGGACACCAACAAGGCCATGCCCCAATTCACCCACCGGCCGGATTTCGACGGCTCCGCCGGCGTCCTCAGATTCCATCACGACAATGTCAACGAACCCATGAGCTACGTCGGCCCCGACGGCGTTTCCTTGGGCTTCGACGTCGAACTGGCCGCGCATATCGCCTACGAACTGAATATGGTCTTCCAGCCCACACCTTCCGGCTTCGGGTCGCTGCTGGAAAGCCTCATGGCTGGCAAAGCCGACATGGTCGGCGGCGCCATGTCCATCACCCCCGAACGCCAGAAAAACGTGGACTTCATCGAAGGCTACTACACCGGCGGTATTTACCTGCTCGAACGCACTGACCATGCGGCGGTCAGCACCAGCAACAACACCGCCGCCACAGCCTTTGCGGGCAAACTAATCGGCATCATGACCGGCTCATCCTACGATAAAATCCAAAAGGACGAGCTGCCCAACGCCATCCCGCAGTACTTCAATGCCGCCACGGACATGTTCATCGCCCTCGCCCAAGGCAAACTCGACGGCATCTTACTCGACGAACCCATCGCCCGCATCTACAGTGCCCAAAAACCCAACTTCGCCATCTGGGGAGACCCCATCGTCGGCTGCTCTTACGCCATGGTCCTCAGCCAGAAACAGGACGATCTCTGCAGCGCAATCAATCAACTCCTCGCTGAATTGCGGCAGAATGGCACCCTGGACCAATTAGCCAGCAAGTGGCTCGGCGCCAATGAAAAAGAAAAGGTCGTCGACGATTTTCCCGCCACCGGCCCCAATGGCACCCTGCGCATTGTCATGGACCCGGTCCTGGAGCCTTTCTCCTACATCAAGGACGGCAGGCCCGTCGGCTACGACATAGAAATCATCATCCGCCTGGCCAAAAAAATGGGCATGGGCATTGAGGTCATGACCGTTGACTTCCCGGCACTGATTCCCGCCGTCGTCAGCGGCAAGGCCGACATCGGCATCGGCGGCATCACCGTCACCGATGAACGCAAGAAAAACGTCCTCTTCTCCGACTCGTACTACGAGGGCGGCGTGGTCTTACTTGCAACCACCGAAGGCATCGCCGACGCCGACGACGACGGCTGGCTGACGCGTCGCGCGCAAAAGCTCCTGAAGAGCTTCCGCGGCACCTTCGTGACCGAAAACCGCTGGCGACTGGTGCTGCGTGGCCTGAGCGTGACCATCGTCATCGCCGTCTGCTCCATTCTCCTCGGCACGCTCATGGGCTTCGGCGTCTGCTGGCTGCGCCGTTCCGCCCACCCCCTCCTAGCCGGGCCGGCCAAGCTCTACATCCGCACCGTCCAGGGCACACCCATCCTGGTCATCCTGATGATCATCTACTACGTCATCTTCGGCAGCGTCAATGTCAACGCCATTGCCGTCGCCATCTTCGCCTTCGCCGTCAATTTCTCCGCCTACTGTTCCGAGATGTTCCGCACCGGCATCGACGCAGTGGACCGCGGCCAGCTCGAGGCCGCCGACGCCATTGGCTTCAGCCGCTGGCAGAGCTTCCGCCTCATCGTCATCCCTCAGGCCGCCCGACACGTCCTGCCAGTCTACCGCGGCGAAGCCATCGCCAACATCAAAATGACCTCCATTGTCGGCTACATCGCCATCCAGGACCTCACCAAGGTCAGCGACATCATCCGCAGCCGAACATACGAGGCGTTCTTCCCCCTTATCGCCACCGCCATTCTTTATTTCCTGCTGGCCTACGCTGTGGCGGCTCTGCTCGCCTTCCTGGAACGCCGACTCCAGCCCCAGGCCCGCCGCCGCGCCCTGACCCAGATGGAGGCACAGTCATGATCAGCGTCAAGCATCTTGCCAAATCCTTCGACGGCCTGGCCGTCCTCAGTGACGTCAATGCCGAAATCAACGCCGGCGAAGTCATCTCCGTCATCGGCCCGTCCGGCACCGGCAAAAGCACTTTCCTACGCTGTCTCAATCTCCTGGAAAGGCCCAGCGCCGGCGAAATCCGCATTGACGGCATAGACGTCCTTGCACCAGACACCGACGTGCGGCTGCTCCGCCAGAAAATGGGCATGGTCTTCCAGTCCTTCAATCTCTTCTCGCATCTGATGGTCATTGAAAACGTCATCCTCGGCCCCATGCACCTGCTGCACCTGGACCGGAAAACGGCCGTCGCCCGCGGCATGGAGCTGCTCGACAGCGTCGGCCTGGCCGCCAAAGCCCACGCATTCCCCGATGAACTTTCCGGCGGCCAGAAGCAGCGCGTGGCCATCGCCCGCACCCTCGCCATGAAACCCGAGATCGTCCTCTTCGATGAACCGACCTCCGCTCTTGACCCCACCATGGTCAGCGAGGTCCTCGCCGTCATCCGCAAACTCGCCAGCCAGGGCATGACCATGATGATCGTCACCCACGAAATGCGCTTCGCTAGGGATGTTTCATCACGGATCTTCTACATGGACGACGGCACTATCTATGAAGACGGCAGCCCCGAACAGATCTTCAATCACCCCAAACGGGAGAAAACCCGCGCCTTCATCCACAAAATCAGCCTCTTCGAATACCTGGTTCGGCGCGACGACTTCGACATCTACCAGTTCAACGCCGAACTGGAGGCCTTCAGCATCAAACACCTGCTCAACCAGCAAAGCATCCTCAATACCCAGCTGATCTGTGAGGAAATGCTCTGCAATATCCTCCTGCCCAGTACCACCATGGTCAATCTGAGCATCGCCTGCTCCGAAGAAAACGGCCAGGTCGATCTCAGCTTCAACTACCAAAGCGGCGAAGGCAATCCCCTCGCCAATGACGACGACGATACCATGCTCTCCAGGACAATCGTCAGCAATCTCACCCGGGAACAGCACTTCAACCGGGAACACAACCGCGCTACGCTCAAAATGACCCTGCGCTAGGCAGTCTCACACCGGCTGCACAAACTCAGTTGTTGTAACCAACACGATCAGCCATACAGAAAAAAAACACACAAACAAGGAACTCGCATGAACATCACCAAGACCCTCAACGACAAGGAGTTGGTCATCACCCTCGACGGCCGCCTGGATACCACTACCGCCCCCGTCCTCGAAACTGAAATGCAAAGCGCCTGCGAGGGCGTTGAAAGCCTCGTCCTCGACCTCAAAGACCTCGTCTATATCTCATCGGCTGGACTGCGCGTCATCCTCTCCACCCAAAAACGCATGGCCAAGCAAGGCAGCATGAAAATCGTCCACGTCACCAAGGCCGTCATGGACATCTTCACCATGACCGGCTTCGCCAGCATCATCCGCATCGAAGCCTAAGTACACCACGCGATAAATGCGCCGAAGGCCGTCCCCCCGGCCAACCGCAGTAGGTAATCAATCAGTAACCACCCCGGTAGGGAAAATACCGGGGCGGTTACTGACCGATTCTGTCTCGCGGCCGTGGAGTGGGCGTCTCGCCCACTCCGACAAGACGGCTCATTAAACCGTCCTCGTCATCCACGCCGACCGTACCCGGCCCGTCTCCCCCGCCGCACGAACCGTGCGCAACAGCGGCTGGAAGCCGCTGCTACTCTGGCCAGCTATGACTCCGCTGCCGCAAAGGTCGGCGGAAATCAAGGTCGAATGGCTGGGCGGCGGCAGGCCGTGGGTTTCCTGCAAATTGTACCCGGTGTTTTCCCCACCGGGTTGTGCACTGACCGATTACCCCACGCCGACACCGCCCCGCCCAAAAAACTACACGCCCGCCACCACCGACTGTCCAGTCGAGGATGGCGGGCGCGCTACTTGTGTGCCTACGAAACGCTGACGCGGGTAACATGGCCCATAATCAGCCCGTGCGTGGTGGCGCCCGCAATGTGCGGACGCCGCCTTTCACACGTTATTTCTTCTTGGCTTTGCCCATGTCTTTCTTGGGTTTGGCGCATGCCTTCTTGCCCTTCGGCGCCTTCTCTGCCATATCGCAGTTGCAGCCGCAACCCTTGGCAGCGGGATCGCCATCGGCGATGTGGCCCATCTCCATCTTCTTCATGCCCATCATCATCTTTTCGCGTTCCTTGAAGGCCTTGGCAACGCCGGCGCCGTATGCCGGATCGGCCTTGGTGCAATGCTCAATGTGACGCTGCTTGATGAAGTCCGGCACGCCACACATCGCGCGCGCCGTGTTCTCAAAGAGGCGCTGCTTTTGGCCATCGGTCATCTTGCGAAAGCGAATGCCGGGCTGCGTGAAGTAGTCGTCGTCATCCTCCCGGAAATTCCAGTTATCGCCATCGCCATTGACCGGCGTGGCCGGCTGGCGGTACTCGGGCTGTTCCTGCCAGGCGCCGAAGCTGTTCGGCTCATAACTGGTCTTGCTGCCGTAGTTGCCGTCAACACGCATCATGCCGTCGCGCGAATAACCCGTCACCGGGCAGCGTGCCTTATTCACCGGTATCAGGTGATGATTGACGCCGAGGCGGTAACGCTGGGCATCACCATAGCCAAAGAGACGCGCCTGGAGCATCTTGTCCGGCGAAAAACCAACGCCCGGCACGACGCTGCCGGGATTGAAGGCCGCCTGCTCAACCTCCGCAAAGTAATTCTCGGGATTGCGGTTGAGCTCCATCATGCCGACGTCGATCAGCGGATAGTCGTCCGTCGACCAGTCTTTGGTCAAATCGAAGGGATTGTATGGCAACTTCCGTGCCTGCTCTTCCGTCATCAGCTGGAAACACAGCTTCCAACGCGGGAAGTCGCCGGCTTCAATATGCTCGTACAAATCGCGCTGGTGGCTGTCACGATCCTTGCCAACCAGCATCTCGGCCTCTGCGTCCGTCAAGTACTTAATCGGCTGCTGGCACACCCAGTGAAATTTCACCCACGTGCGCTGATTCTTCTTGTTGTAGAGGCTGAAGGTGTGGCTGCCAAAGCCGTGCATGTTCCGGTAAGACGCCGGCAGACCATCGTCACTCATGGTGATGGTGACTTGGTTGAGCGCCTCCGGCAGACTCGTCCAGAAATCCCAGTTGCTCGTCGGCGAATGCAAATGCGTCCGCGGGTCCTTCTTCACCACGTGATTCAAATCGGAAAAATGCTGGCCGTCACGCAGGAAAAAAACCGGCGTGTTGTTGCCAACCAAATCCCAATTGCCTTCCTCTGTGTAGAATTTTACCGCAAAACCACGGATGTCGCGCTCGGCATCCGCCGCGCCACGAAAACCCGCCACCGTCGAGAAACGCGCAAAAACCTCGGTCTTCTTGCCGATCTTCTCAAAAAGCTTCGCCCGGCTGTATTTGGTCACGTCATGCGTCACCGTAAAGGTCCCAAAAGCGCCAGAGCCCTTCGCATGCATGCGACGCTCCGGAATGACTTCGCGATTGAAATTGGCCAGTTTCTCCAGCAGCCAAACATCCTCCAGCAACACCGGACCACGCGGCCCAGCCGTACGCGAATTCTGATTGTCAGCTACCGGCGCACCAAAATTGGTCGTCAACTTGTCTTTTTTCATGTTCGGTCATTCCTTGCTTTGATTTGATTTGCTTTGATTTGGACTCTGTTCTGTCAGGGCTCCCTACGAAGACAAACGCGGGCGTGCTGCTGGCCAAACACCTCCTTGTGAATCAGTAATAAATCACAAATGAATCCTACAACCTGGGCTTTGCGCCACCACAAAAAATCCCGCGGGCTGAGCCAGACCGCAGGCAATAAAGCATAACGCCTAGTTTACTCCTTTTACGAATAGTTAGCAAATAGAAGCCGTGCCTAAATACACCGCCGCTGCACTTTTCCCGGCGAACAAGCCCCTTCTGGCCACCTCGGCTGTTTCCTTTTAGTCTAAGGTCATTATATTTGGGCAGCATTTTTATCCCCTGCTCCCACTCCACCTTGTCAAACACGAAGTCCTGTCATCATGAATCTGAATCCCAAGCCCGACACCCAGAAAATTCTGCAGCGCGCCACCGACGTCTTGGACATTGAAATCAATGGCCTGACGGCCATCCGGGATGGCCTTGGCCAGCCCTTTGTCGATCTGGTGCACCGCTGCCTGGAAATCCTCGGCGCCGGCGGCAAAATCGTCCTCAGCGGCATTGGCAAGAGCGGTCACATCAGCCAGAAGATTGCGGCGACGCTGGCGAGCACGGGCTCCCGTGCCGTCTTCATGCACCCCGTCGAAGCCATGCACGGCGACCTCGGCATCATTTCGCCGCTGGACATTCTGCTGGCCGTCAGCTACAGCGGCGAGACCGACGAGCTGCTCGCCGTGCTGCCGGCAGTCAAACGCCTGGGGGTCGACATCATCGCCATCACCGCCACAGGCGACTCGCGCCTCGGCAACGTCGCCGACATGGTCGTGCCCATGCCAGTGCCACGCGAAGCCTGTCCCTTCAACCTGGCCCCAACTACGACGACCACCGCGCTCGCCGCCCTCGGCGATGCCCTCGCCATGGTCCTCCTCGACTGCCGCCGCTTCGGCATCAACGACTACGCCAAACTCCATCCCGCCGGCGCCATCGGCCGCAGCATCAGCCTTACCGTCAGAGACCTCATGCGTAGCGGCCAGCAAGCACCGCGCGTCACCCCCGGCACCAGCGTCCGCGACGCACTGCTGGCCATGACCAACGCCCGCTGCGGCGCCGTCGCCATCGTCGACGCCGACGACGTCGTCCTCGGCATCTTCACCGACGGCGACTTCCGCCGCCAGATCACCCGCAATGCCGCCGTCCTCGAAGCTGCCATCGAAAGCGTCATGACCCCCAAGCCCATCACCATCTCCGTCAACGCCCTCGCCGTCGAAATCATGAAGCTGCTGGAAAAACGCAAGATCGACGACATCATCGCCGTGGACGAACAAGGCCGCCTCGCCGGCCTCGTCGATATCCAGGACCTGCCCAAATTCAAGGTCATGTAACTACCACCATCGCACCCAGAGGACAAGCATGCGCCATCTTCATCACCAAGTAGATTTCTGTGTCGTCGGCGGCGGTATCGCCGGCATGTTCGCGGCCATCGCCGCCGCCCGTCGCGGCGCCAAAGTCGCCCTCATCCAGGACCGGCCCGTGCTCGGCGGCAACGCCTCCAGCGAAATCCGCATGTGGATTTGCGGCGCCCATGGCCTCAACAACCGCGAAACTGGCCTCCTCGAAGAAATCAACCTCGAAAACAACTACCGCAACCCCGGCTCCAATTTCTCCATCTGGGACAGCGTCCTCTACCAGGCCGTGCGCTTCGAACCCAATATCGACTTGATGCTCAACTGTTCCGTCAATGACGCCACCATGGCCAACGGCCGCATCGTCAGCGTCAAAGGCTGGCAAACCACCACCGAGACTTGGCATGTCGTCACCGCCAAACTCTTCGCTGACTGCTCCGGTGACAGCATCCTCGCACCACTGACCAACGCCAAATTCCGCCTCGGCCGCGAAGCCCGCGATGAATACAACGAAGACATCGAACCACCCGTCGCCGACCGCAAAACCATGGGCATGAGCTGCCTCCTCCAGGCCCGCGAAACCGACTCGCCAAAGTCCTACACCCCACCCAAGTGGGCACGCAAATTCCCCGACGACGCGTCGCTGCCCAACCGCGGCCACGGCTACACCGGCACCAACAACTTCTGGTGGATCGAACTCGGCGGCGAAAACGACTCCATTCACGACAGCGAAGAACTCCGCGACCAGCTGCTGGCCATCGCCTTCGGCGTCTGGGACCACATCAAAAACCACGGCGACCACGGCGCCGCCAACTGGGAGCTCAACTGGGTCGGCTTCCTCCCCGGCAAGCGCGAAAGCCGCCGTTACCTCGGCGACCACGTCCTCACCCAAAACGACGTCCGCGCTGAAGGCCGCTTCGCCGATATGATCGCCTACGGCGGCTGGAGCATGGACGACCACCACCCCGCCGGCTTCAACCACCCCGGCGCACCCACCATCTTCCACCCGGCGCCATCGCCTTTCGGCATCCCCTACCGCTGCCTCTATTCGGCCAACGTGCCCAATCTCTTCTTCGCCGGCCGCAATATCAGCACCACCCACGCCGCCATGAGTTCCACCCGCGTCATGGCGACCTGCGGGCTCCTCGGCCAGGCCGTCGGCACCGCCGCCGCCATCGCCGTCGCCAAGGGCTGTACCCCGCGCGATGTCGGCCAAAACTACATCACCCAACTGCAGCAGGCCTTGCTGGACGATGACTGCTTCCTGCCCTGGCAACGCCGCGTTGTCGCTGAGTTGAGCACCTCAGCCGCGCTCAAGGCGTCCGTCAACGATCCCGAGCCACTGCGCAACGGCCTCGACCGCCCCAGCAAAAACGACCAGGGCGCCTGGGACGACAACTCCTGGCAGGGCCCCGCCGAAGCTTGGGTCGAATACGACTTCGGCTGCGTCGTCACCGTCAGCCAGGCCCGCATGACTTTCGATAGCGATCTCAACCGCTGCGGTAAGGGCGCTTGCGCCAAACAGGGCGAAAAGAACATCCTGTCCAATTTCCCCCTCAACCAGCCACCACGGGAAACCCCGCCCACACTTGTCAAGGCCTTCCGCCTCGAAGCCAAAGGCGCCGACGGCCAATGGCGCTGCGTCCATCGCGAAGACAACAACTACCAGCGCCTGGTGCGCGTGCCACTGGCCATTCAGGCCAGCGCCGTGCGCATCGTCCCCGAAGCAACTTGGGGCGCCGACACCTGCAAGCTTTTCGCCTTCGAACTGTCCTGACACGAAAGATCCACCGCATGAGCAGCGACGCCGCATCCGACCAAGCTCCCCCCGAGCACTGCCAGTATTACGACCGCAGGCACGGCCGCGTCGCCACGGAGACCATCCTCGGCGACCGGTTGCTGCGCCTGGCCTACTGCAGCCCCGCCCGACACCTGCTCTCCTGGCCGCTCTTCGGCAACGTCCTGCTCTCCCGCCTCATGGGCTACTACGCCGACCGGCCGGCCTCGCGCCTACGCATTCCCCAGACCATCGTCGATCTAAATATCGATATGGACGACTTCGTCATCCCCGATGAGGGTTTCCGCTGCTTCAACGACTTCTTCTGCCGTAAGCTCCACCCCGGCGCCCGCGAGTTCTGCCCCGACCCCACGCGGCTCTGCTCGCCTGCCGATTGCCGCCTTACCGTCTGGCCTGAACTCAACGACGACTGCTGCATACCCGTCAAAGGCGCCACCTTCACCGTCAGCGAACTGCTCGGCCACGAAGGCGCGGACGTCGCCGGCCAATTCCGCGGCGGCGCCCTCTGCATCTGCCGCCTCTGCCCGGCCGACTACCACCGCTACCACTACCCCGACGACGGCCGAGAACGACGACGCTGGCGCATCAAGGGCCGCTACCACTCAGTACACCCACTGGCTCTGCGCAGCCAACTGCGCGTGTTCAGCGAAAATGTCCGCACGGTGTCGTTACTGGACCTCGAGCATTTTGGCCTGACGGCCTTTATCGAAGTCGGTGCCTTCGGCGTGGCCTCAATCGTCCAGACACACACGCAAGAGGCTTTCGCCCGGGGTGACGAAAAAGGCCTCTTCGCCTTCGGCGGCTCGACCATCATCATGATCTTCCGCCCCGGCAGCATCCGTTTTGACGACGACTTGGTCGCCCGCAGCACCACCGGCATGGAATGCCTGGTGCGCGTCGGCGAAGCCATCGGCTGCACCCCCACAACACCTTGACAACAAGCCACCGGCCGGTCCAACCAGGAGTATGCACATGGCCCCCTTCTCAGTCCGCTTCATCGGTACCTGCACCTGCGTTCCCAGCGGGCCCGACCAGGACAGCACCTGCATGGTTCTGGATCATTCCATCATGATCGACACCGGCTGGAATGGCGCCATCAACATGCTCGCCCACGGCGAGGACCCCAACTTCATCAATTTCCTCTTCATCACCCACTGCCACCAAGATCACTACATGGGCCTGCCAGGACTGCTCTTCAGCCAAGTCTTCCGCAATCGCGCCAAGGTCAATAAGGAGCCGTTGGTCATCCTCGGCCCACTGCCCGAAATCAAGCTCGTGGTCGAACGCGCACTGTACTTCCTGCGCACCGATGTCTATGACGATGTCGCCCCAACACCCGTCGTCGTGCCTCTGCGGCCCGGCAGCAGCTTCGAAACGCCACGCTTCACGGTAACGACCTGCCCGACTATCCACCCCGTGTCCGGCCTGTGCTATCGCTTCACGGAGCACGACAGCGGCAAAAGCGTGGTCTTCACCGGCGACACGGCCTACCTCGAATCACTGGCTCAACACGCCCAAGACTGCGATCTGCTGGTCCACGAGGCCAGCTACGGCCCGAGCCACCACGACCCCAACGGCGTCAACGGCCACTCCGGCGCACCGGACGCCGCCGCCATCGCCAAACTGGCCAACGCCAAGCGCCTCGCCCTCGTCCACTACAACCCGTCGTCACGCGCTGCCACCACCGCCGCCGCCCGCGCTATCTTCCCCAATACCGTCGCCCCACTGCCCGGCGAATCCCTGTCTGTGGAGTAAGGCGAGCCCACAATAATAACGGCCCCAACGCATACGGGGCGGAAAAGTCCATCGGTCTTTCCCGCCCCATTGCATTTTTATGAGTGTCCCGGATTTGCCGGCACCCTTATTTATGCGCGCTGATGACTTCCCAGATGGCATCAGCGATGGCGGCCATGCCGCGATCACCCGGATGCCCAGCCACGCCTTTGTGCTCAAACTGCCGCTCAGAACGGGCGAAATACTCTTCCTTGCCGGCAAAATTGCTGAGATCGACATAGATGCCGCCCGTGGCCACGCAGGCTTCGCGCAACAGGCGGTCTTTCACCGCATGCGGCCAGAAGCTGCCACGCACGAAGAGCCGGTTCGTCCCATCCGCCCGCAAAGCCGTCATCAAGGCCTGCAGGGCCTTGAGCAAGGCCGCTTCCTGCTCGGGATCACCCGGCGCCGGAATGTTCTCGCCAATGGCTAACACCACGAGGTCGGGCTTGAACTCCAAGTATTTCTTCAGCACCTCGTTCACATCCGCGCTGGCATAGCCGCGTTCAAAACCGGCGATGTTGCCAATCATGAACTCGGGCGCCTGCCCTTGCCGGGCCGTCGTAAATTTCTGCACCAGCAGATGCGCGTAGTCCTTCGCCAAGGCGCTGGCAGCCATGCCCCAGTTGTCGTGCCAGCCAATATCCGCCTTGGGACCATGCAAGGTAATGCTGTTGCCCAAAATCAACACCCTGTCGGCTTGCGCCGCCGTTTTCCCTGGCACCACGCCATCGCCATGCACCGCCAAGGCCAATAACATCACCGCCGCTGGTCCCATGAACCTCATGTCGTTCTCTCCTCTGTAGGTTGCCGTAGCGCCTGCTACCAGGCGTGCAAAAAGTGATCCCAAATATACCGCGATACCCTCCCGCAACAAACCAGAGCGTCCAGACAGTCCAAGGCACGCATAAAAAATCTTGCGGGAGATATTGCCAAACGCCCATTTTTTTCATAAACTTTCTCCGACTGCACAAAATCTTGCCGCTGCGCTAGCACGGGCGTCCAACATCGGTAGATTATGCGCGGTTTTTTTGTCTATTAGCCAATAAATAGAACCAGCCAGACGGAATCCCGCCATGAAAGAAGACAAAGAACAACGAGTAGTCACCATCACCGGCCAAGTCGATATCTTCGAAGATATGCCCGGAGCCGACGCCGATGCCATTTCCATCCTCTGCCAGGACGGCAATGAATACATCGTCACCACGAGAAAAATGGTCAAGAGGCTCATGCCCTTCGCTGGCGAAGAAGTCGATATTCTTTTCCAGGGAACCATCAGCAAAGACCACAGCGGCCTCGACATCCTCACCGTGCATAGCTTCAAAGTCCTCTCCGAGGAAGCACTGGAACTGGTAAGCCCCGCCGTCAAAGAAGCGCCACTACCACGCCCCAAGCACAAAAAAAAGGCTCTTCAGGAAACTTAGTGGGTAGATTTTTCGACGTTTTGTGCTCAGAACCAAGACAACGCCTTGTCACATGGGGGGAAAAAAGCCAGCTAATCGTACGCATAAAATAGTGTAACTTGTTGATATTCAACGATCAATTAATGTTCAAATTATGATGCCCGCCCAGCTTTCCATGTCAATTTGTATGGAAGGCAGTCGGAGCAATCTTCCGCTTCGGTGTTTCTTGTTATTGCAAGAATGCCTTCACTTTTGTTGCACCCGATCATTTTTGTGTTTCATTACCTCATGGCCACGCAATGCCCAGTCAATCACCTGACCTCGTCATTCACATTGAGCCATGGGAGTCCGCCATGAACTTGGAGTCGTTTTATCAACGCGTGATTAATCCGCCATCGCCCTGGACTGTCTCCAAGGTCGAAATTTCCGACGACAGTACCCGTGTTGACGTCTGGCTGATCCATCAGGAGCATTATCGCTTTTCGTGTCATGCCTGTCACACCCCATCACCTACTTACGACCATGCTCCGGAAAGAACCTGGCAACATCTGGACACCTGCGAGTGCAAGACCTACCTTCATGCCCGTATTCCCCGAGTTCAATGCCCCAAGCATGGGATCGTCAACAGCGACTTTCCTCTGGCTGATTCACAGATCTCAATTACATACAAGATGGAAAGCAAGTGCATCAAGACCATCCAGGCCTCCAATTTGACCGATGCGTCCGAACTAACGAGGGTGTCTTGGGACATGTTGGAAAGTATCCGCGATCGGGCCGTCAAGCGAGGGCTTGAGCGACGTGGCGATACGACGCCGGTCATCATGGGACTTGACGAGAAGCAGGTGTTTTCCAGACATCGCTATTTCACCATTATCACTGACATTGGCAATGGGAGCGTGTTTGACGTGGTGGACAAGCGGCGCATTGATGACATCAGCCCCTGGTTTGAAAAACGCAAGGAAAGTTTGAAAAACGTCCAGATCGCGGCCATGGACATGAGTGCGGGGTATGAGCGTATTGCGTCAAACTTCATGCCCAATGCCGAACTGTGTTTTGATCATTTCCATGTGATGCAGGTCGTCCAAAAGGCAGTGGACAGCACACGAAAGCAAGAACAGGCCACGATGAGCGATGAGGACAAGAAAAGCATGTTCGGAGCGCGCCATGATTTTCTGTATGGCAGGGAGAATCTTCCTGACAAAAACAAGGCCAGGTTCGAAAAAGTTAGACAGATTGCCAAGAAAACGGCGCGGGCATGGGCAATCAAGGAAAACCTTCGCGACATGTGGACAACTTGCCCCGACAAAGAAGAGACGCCGAAGTATTTCAAACACTGGTACTGGTGGGCGACGCATTCACAAATTCCGGACATGGCAAAAGCCGCCCATACGCTGAAAAACCACTTCTATGGCATAGTGGCTGCAATCGAACATGGGGTCAGCAATGCCCTGACCGAGGGGCTGAACAGCAAAATTGAGGCTGTCAAGAGAAGTGCATGTGGTTTCAAAAACAAAGAATCTTTACGCAATGCAATTCTGTTTCATTGCGGGAAACTTAACCTGCTGCCAGAGGCCGCCAACTAGCACTTGCACTCAAATTTGCAACCCACGGAATTGCCTGAAGCACCAAAAAAAACGACTATGACGATGATGATGAAGAAGAAGACATCGAAGGCGTCGACCACGTCGTCGACGCAGACTGGCATGACGTGGATGATGACAACGAGGATGACGACGATCTCGATGATCTCGATGATCTCGATGATCTCGATGACCTCGATGATCTCGATGAGACCGCACCATAAGGCCGGAAAAAAACGCTGAAGACGCCCGATCAGACTGATCTGGCTGATCATCAGACCGATCAGACCGATCAGACCGATCAAGTCGACGATCCGTCCGATCGGTCCGATCCGTCCGATCCGTCCGCGATAACCAGAAAGAAGATCCGTCCGATCCGTCCGCGATAACCAGAAAGACGATCCGTCCGATCCGTCCGCGATAACCAGAAAGAATATCCGTCCGCTCCGTCCGCGCTATGCCCGTCCCATTTCCTCTGGAGGAGAACCGCCACATGATGCGTTATGCCGATAGCAGCCGCCGACCCAATTTCAGCAAAGACCCGGCCGTCGTCCGCCTTCACGGCCGCTATCTGCTGTATTATTCCATACCGCCGCACGGGGATGGCCGTACCGACGATGGCTGGGGCATCGGCGTCGCTGAAAGCCACGACCTGGACAATTGGCAGCCCATCGCTGCCCTGTCGCCCTTCGGCCTCTACGAGAAAAAAGGCTTCTGCGCCCCCGGCGCCATCGTTCTCAACGGCCGCGTTCATCTCTTCTACCAGACCTACGGCAATGGCCGCCATGACGCCATCTGCCACGCCAGTTCCAGCGACGGCGTGACCTTCGAACGCAATCCCGGCAATCCCGTCTTCAAAGCCTCTGGCAACTGGAACTGTGGCCGCGCCATTGACGCCGACGTCGTCGTCAACGGCGATCAGCTACTGCTCTACTGGGCCACGCGCGATCCGGATTTCAAACAGCAACTCATAGGAGTCGCAGCCGCACCGCTGTCCTCCTCTTTCGGTCCTAACGACTGGCAACAGCTCTGTGACCAGAGTATCCTGCGTCCAGAACTGCCGTGGGAAGGCGATTGCATCGAAGGCCCAGCGCTCTTCCGTCACAACAGCGTCCTGCACATGTTCTACGCCGGCGCCTACAACAACTGGCCACAGCAAATCGGTTGCGCCCGCAGCCTCGATGGTGTACACTGGCAACGCCTCTCGGACAAGCCGGTGCTCCCGAACGGCGCCCCCGGAACCTGGAACGCCTGCGAATCAGGACACCCCTTCGCCTTCACCGACGACGACGGCAGCGTCCATCTCTTCTTCCAAGGCAACAACGACATGGGCAAGACATGGTTTATCTCACGCCTGCGCGTGCTATGGGACGAGGACAAAGACCTGCCAAGGTTCCAACTCTAAACGCCATTCCGCACAATATGCGTAATCTATGGGGCGATCTGCCGATCGCCACTACCTCGCGACTTCCTACCGGCGGCGTGAATTGCTGCGCAGCAGCAAGACATGCCGCCAAAAACAATCTGCGCTAATCGACGTCATCTGCGGATAAAAAAACGTCTTCTGCGCGCCTTCGCGCCTTCGCGTGAGAAAAAACGTCTTCTGCGCGCCTTCGCGCCTTCGCGTGAGAAAAAAAAGGGGCGACCTGCCGATCGCCCCTACAAATTCGCGACTTCCTACCGGCGGTGTGACTTGCTGCGCAGCAGCAAGACATGCCGCCAAAAGCAATCTGCGCTAATCGGCGTCATCTGCGGATAAAAAAACGTCTTCTTCGCGCCTTCGCGCCTTCGCGTGAGAAAAAACGTCTTCTTCGCGCCTTCGCGCCTTCGCGTGAGAAAAAAAGGGGCGACCTGCCGATCGCCCCTACAAATTCGCGACTTCCTACCGGCGGCGTGACTTGCTGCGCAGCAGCAAGACATGCCGCCAAAAGCAATCTGCGCTAATCTGCGTCATCTGCGGATATAAAAAGCATTCTGCAGATGGTGCTTATTGCCGCGTGAACGAAGGCTTTTCGCGGTTTGCTGGGTGCCAGCGAATGACATCGCGATGCGTTGGCCAGGTCACCGTGATCTCCACCGCGTCGGCGCTGCGCGCGAAGCCCACCGCCGGCTCGGCCTGCTCCCCCGGCAGCGGCACCAGCACCGCCACAAAAAGCGGATTGACCGCCGTCGTGTCGATGCCAAAGCGGGGAAAGTGTGCCGGTTGCCGGCCATCCGTCGGCCGGAATGCGTCCACAACCGGTGCCGCCAGTGGCGCAGCAGCATCAACAGCCAGCAGTAGCCGCGACAAAGCCGCCGATTCGTCCGCCACCTGCCGCCGGACCATGCCGCCGGCGACCTCCGCGTGGTCCACGCGCAGACCGATATGCTCACTGTCACCGTCCTGCGGCGGCAGCAACGCTTCGGCGTCACGCGTAAGCACGACCATGCTCAGCGCGGCTTCGGGCTCGCGAGTCATGAAACGCAGGCGATGCTTGCCAGCAGGCAGCGTGACCCGCCATGGCGTCTTATCAGTGACGCCAGTCGTCACCTGCGCCCAATTCCAGGTGCGGTTACCCGGCATGTGCCAGTCTATTGGCGCTTGCTCGTCAATCTGCACCACAAAGGAATCGCTCTTGCCGTTGTCTACACCCATGGCGCGGACTAAACCCCACAGATACCAGTCGCCGGCCGCCGCCGTCTCAAACTCCCAACTGCAGCTGCCGGTTGCGGCGGCCGCGCTTGCCGACAGCGGCTTGCTCGGATCAAGCTTGCCTACGGGCGTCCACGCGTAGCTCTCACCCTCCGGCCGGTGTTTATTCCGGAACAACGCGCCGTTGGGCCGCGTGTCGATCGCCACATTGCCCCAGGTCAGCATCTGCCAAGTGTAACGGTGCTCGGCAGCGTCCTTGCGGATATCGTCAAAGACCACCGCGTAGGCCGGTGCGCCTTGTTCCGGCTGCACATACAAATGATGCCGCAACGCCAGCTCGGCGCCAGCGCCGGGCATGCCGCGGTTGTTTTTCTGGTACGCCTCGGTGCAATCCGCCAAGGCGTAGCCGCCTGGCGCTTCACCGTTATAGGCCACGATCGTGCCGTTGGTGCCGTGGCCGTTGCCGCTGCGCGCCTGGCCCTTGCCGTCAATCAGCACGCAGTTGTGCGCCTGGGTGTGGCAGCGGCTGTCCTCAAAATGGCTGTCGTTGCCATAGCCGGTGTCCACGGCCCAATTCTGACCATAGGCGTACAGCGTGAAATGGCCCTTGTCACCTTGATTATGCGTGGTCGGATAATACGGCCCGGCTTCGGTGCTGAACATCACGTCGCGATCCGACCAGCCACTGCGCCAGACGCAAAGCCCGCGATCCGGAAAATGCTGATGCAAGGGCAACAGCCCCGTCGGCGGCGTCGACGGCGGCAAATCATCACCAAAAATAACCGAGTAGGGATAGGCGTCCACGCCCGATGTCTCCCACAGCCAAGCCGCTAGACCATCGCGATTCGCCAAGGCCAGCAGCAAGCATTCGCGGTTTACCCGCCCGTAATTACTGTCGTTGCGGGCATCCATGATATTCGTGCCCGGCAGCAACGACTGCGCATAAAAACGCGGCAGCTGCTTGACATGCGGATGCTTGAAAAGATCCTCGCCACCACGCTCCCGCAACAGCCAAGCGAAAAGCAGGCTGTTGCTCAGGCCGTACTGTGAATAACCCGCGCCCTCCACGTAGGCACCCTCGCTGTCGATGCTCACATCAAACCAGCGCTTCATGATGCGAATGCACTCGCCCTGCTTCGACGCAATGCCCGGATAGTCCGCAAAGGCCATGGTCAGCAAACCCGCCGCACCACCACAGACGCCGTTGTAGTTGTGGATGCCATGCCACCAGATCTTCGGATTGTCCGCCTCGCTGAGAAAATTGTCCACGTAGGCTTCAGACACAACTGCAACCTGATCGCGCTGCTCAGGCGTCATCGCACCAGCAAAAAAGCCGTAGCCGATAGCGATGCCGCGCATGATGTCCCCGCGACCACCGGCAAAGCCCTTGAGCACATACGGCTGCGCAACCGGAAAATTCGCCAGCGTCCCGCAAAGCAACTCAATGCCCTTCTCCGCATAGCGTTCGTCGCCGCTGCCCACCCACGCGAAGCCCAGCGCCTCACTCCAGTCATTCAGACGCCGACCGACCACGTGCGGGAAAGCCGTCGTCGAGTGCTTGGTATCGCGACCACTGGGCTTGAGGTCGTCAACCGTCATCGGTCGGGCCTTGAGATAGCCATCGGCCTTCTTGAGCAAATTCACATACTCGGGGTGCTCGCGGAGCTGCTGGCGTCTCGCGTCGCTGAAGCTCAATAAAGGCTGTTGGGCCGATGCGGCCAGAGACAAGCTGACGCCGCCAATGATACTGAGGAGAGCAAAACGCATGGCTGATAAGGTCCTTTTTGGCTGGAACACCGGAGCATTGCGCTAGAAAACTAGCGCGCCGCCGGGTTCATGGTGGCTTGAGCCACGGGGATGGAGCATACCCGTAGCAGTGACTAATCGCGAAAAGGGTGGCCGACGTCATCCGTCCTGCCTTATGCCAGCGTCGCCGCCATAGCCTCAGTGACCTGCCATTGCAGTTTCTCGCCACGCACGTAACGCCGGCATTCTTCCACCGCATAACGGCCCATGCGCCGGCATTCTTGGTTGAGCGACCCCGCAATATGCGGCGTGAGTACCACATTCGGCAACGTGTACAGCGGCGAACCGGGCTTCGGCGGTTCCGGATAGGTCACATCCAACACCGCCATGAGATCCGTGCGTTCCTGCAGCACCTCAATCATCCCCGCTTCGTCAACCACCGCGCCGCGAGCCGTATTGATGAAGGTCGCATCACGCTTCATCAAGGCAAAATGCCGGCCCTGAATCATCTTCTCAGTCTCTTTTAGCCAAGGCGTGTGCAAGGACACGACGTCTGCCCGCGCGAAGACCTCGTCCAGCCCAACCAACTCGACGCCGAGCGCCGCCGCCGCCTCGGCTTTCACAAATGGATCATAGGCGATGACTTTCACCTCGTAAGCCCGCAGGCGCTCGGCAACCATGCGGCCGATCATCCCCAGCGATACCAGACCAACTGTGCTGCCGTACAGCCCCGGCACCGCCCGCTTCGCCGGCAGACGACCCTCGCGCTTCCCGGCCAACACGTAATGCCAGCCCAGCTTCAGCGAAAAGACAATCTCCGCCACCGTGAACTCCGCCACCGGTATGCCGTTGGCCCCCCAGGAGCTGGTCACCACAATCCCCCGCTGCCACAACGCCTCACTGACCATCGCCTTCACCGACCCAGCACCATAAAATACCGCCCGCAAGGCCGGCGCCGCCGCCAAAAACGCCGCGTCCATGTGCGGCGCGCCCCAACCGGAAAAGATTACCTCGGCCTCACGCAACAGCGACGGCGCCGCCGCCAGACTCTCCTTCGTCTGCGGTGGCGCCATCACCTCGCAAAGCTCGGCTATCGCCGCGCGCTCCTCAGGACCATAGATCAAATCATAACTCGACGCATTGAGCACAAACAAAGCTTTGGGACGCATGCAAGATTCCTCGGTCAGGGGTGAGTTACAACACGAACAACTGCAGGCCGACTGCCAGCAACGCTGTGAAATATAACCGGCCGAAAATAAAAAAAAGCCGGAATCACTAGGATCCCGGCTTGATCTGGAGCGGGCGAACGGACTCGAACCGTCGACAGCCACCTTGGCAAGGTGGCGCTCTACCAACTGAGCTACGCCCGCAGACAAAATAACAAAAATGGAGCGGGCGAACGGACTCGAACCGTCGACAGCCACCTTGGCAAGGTGGCGCTCTACCAACTGAGCTACGCCCGCAGACACAAAAAATAAAATGGAGCGGGCGAACGGACTCGAACCGTCGACAGCCACCTTGGCAAGGTGGCGCTCTACCAACTGAGCTACGCCCGCGCTCTGTCTGCAACGGGTCATTACATTAATGAAGAAAATCCCGTTTGCAAATACCTTCAGCCTTTTTTTCAGCTAAAAATCACCCAAAATAGCCTCACAGCAACGGTACTGACGCGGCCGCGCTGATCGCACTGGATGGACGCGGTGACGGCTTGAACACCTGCCAGCAAAGCCAAGGCACTTCCTCGCTATCGCCCAAACCGCCACCCCGTAGGGGGTTATCCCTTTATTCGCCAATAACCCTATCCACGGACGAAAAGTGCACTATAGTAATAATTCCTTTTTTGCATGATCGTGGTTTAGCCACAAAAAAACCACGCCATCGACTCTCCGAATAGTCTTGATTCTTATACGTGTATGGCATTCCCCAAACAAAGGAGAACACCTTGAAAAATCGCCTTTTCACCCTGATCGAACTCCTGGTCGTCATCGCTATCATCGCCATCCTGGCCGCCATGCTCCTGCCCGCCCTCAGCAAAGCCCGGGAGAAAGCGCGCAGCATCTCCTGCGTCAACAACCTCAAGCAGGTAGCCCTCAACCAAGTCATGTACGCATCGGAAAACGAAGACTTCCTCGCCTTCAATCAGCTTCGTAGCGGCACATCCTATGACACTTGGCAAAAGCTGCTCGGCTTTAAGACCAACGACCCAACTCTCTACTGCCCGAGCGGCGCCAAGGTTGCCAACCCCACCGATTACTTCCGGACCTACGGTATGCCCAATTTCCAACAGGACAGCAATTACAACAACAATACCAACAACAAGAAAACCGAGCTTGGCGATATCTACACCTACACGACCCTAACCCTCATGTATAACCTCAAGGGTATGAAAGTACCATCGGAAACCATCACTGTCGCCGACACCGCCAGCACCCGCGCCGGCGTCGAAGGCCGCGGTCTCTGGTACTTCCGCTGCGACAACTTCGCCGAAGACGCCGCCATCGGCCTCCGCCATGGCGACCGCGCTAACTGCGCCTACGCCGACGGTCATGTCGGCAGCCACAACCAGGGCGAACTGCGCAGCGGCAAATGCATGGTCAAGGCATTCGTCAGCGCAGGCATCACCAAACTGCCACTTATGCCCTGAACAATGCTGAAGCCCGAGAGCTGAAGCACTATCATCGACAGCAAAGCCACGGCCAATCACCGTGGCTTTTTGCTTTGCCGCCCCGTCCCCGAAACAAATCGGTAATACACTGCCTAATCTGCAGATCACCAAGGAATCTGCATTTTTCTGCGCTAATCTGCGTAATCTGCAGTTAAATTAAGAAATCTGCGGATAAAACAACTTGCCGCCATGTCGCGTCGCCCATACAGGAGTCCTACTATGCTGAAAACCGTCCTCGGCGCCCTATTTATTGCCGCCTTAAGTCTGTCCGCGCAGCCACGGGTCGTCGCCACGCGTTTTGCCGCACCGGACTTACCGGTGGCCGACGCCGTCTTCGTGCCCCCGGCCGAAGTCGCAGCCGGCAGCGACTGCGCGCCGGCTCTACAGCGCGCCATTGACGACCTCGCCGCGCGCGGCGGCGGCACGCTTTTCCTGCCTGCGGCGCGGTACGCAATCAACTCGCCGATCGTGGTGAAGGAAGGCGTTGTCCTGCGCGGTGACAATCCCCGGCCGGCAGCGGCCGAATTCGGCACTCTCTTCGTGATCCGCCACGAGCAAGCCGGCGAGGCCACCCCGCCAACCTTCGGCCTCCAGCGCGGCAGCGGCCTGCGCGAACTGGTCTTCTGGTATCCCGAACAACGTTTGGATACGCCCCGGCCCTACCCGTGGACCATCGCCACCACGGCGGCGCATGCCGGCAACAACCAGAGCATCATCAACTGTACGCTGGTCAACCCCTACCGCGCCATCAAAATCGGCGACCATTTCAACGAACTGCATACCATCCGCAATGTCCGCCTCAGTCCGCTTCATACCGGTATCGAAATCGATAGCGTCACTGACATCGGCCGCCTCGACAATGTCCGCATCGATCTCGCCGTCTGGACGGCCTCCGGCCTGCCCGGCGCACCACCGACCGCCGACAACGCCACCGAGCCGCCGCTCGCACGTCTTGGCGTGACCGGCGTGGACATTGGCCGTTCCGACTGGGAGTACATCTACGACCTGCAGATACGCGGCGTGGCCACCGGCCTGCGCTTCCGCAAGGGCTTGCGCGGCAGCACCAACGCCGTGATGGCTTACTGCCGTATCGACGACTGCGACACCGCCCTGGAACTCAACGAGCTCAATGGCGTCGGTCTCTCCGCCTACAACTGCGACTTCAGTGGCCGCAAACACGCCGTTCTGGGCAGTGAGCGCTTCACGACTGTCGTGCAATTCCACTCCTGCCGTTTCTCCAGCCCGGCTCGCGCCATCCAGCTCAGCGGCGGCGGTACGCTCTCCAACCAGCGCTGCCAGCTCCTCAGCGGCTCTTGCCAGGCCGACGCCGGCCAGCTCGTGATGATCCAATGCGACGCCGACGCTTACAAGCCACAAATCACCTTCGGCGCCGCCGTGAAGCGCTGGCGCGTCCTCGGCGGCACTCTTGCCCTGTCCGGCCAAGTCCAGAACCTTGCTGCGCAAGCCGACTGGGTTCTCGCGCCCATCCCCGACGCCTTGCAGACGCCGGCCCTGCCACCACTCTGCCCGCCCGGACACGACCGCCACATGAGCTTCCCGGCGGACACGCCGCTGGTCCTCGTCACGGATTTCGGCGCCGACAGCGCTCTTGAGGACAACGGCCCGGCCTTCCAACGCGCTCTCGACCACGCCGGCAGCCTTGGTCGACCAGTAGTGGTCTATGCTCCGGCCGGCCTCTACGCCTTCCGTAGCGACCTGCTGATTCCCAGCCAGGTCGAATTGCGCGGCTCTTTTGCCGTGCCACATCACACGGTCTCCGCCGGCACGGTCTTGATGATTAACCATGGTCAGGGCGACGATGCCGGCCGGCCCTTCCTATCCCTGCAAAGCCAGGCCGGTTTGCGCGGCCTGACCTGCTGGTATCCCCAGCAGCGCGCCAGCGCACCCGTGCCCTACCCGTGGACCATCCGCACCCTCGGCCCGCAGTGCTGGCTTGTCGATGTCACCGTCGGCAACGCCTGGCAAGCCGCCGACATGGCCAGCCATGACGCCACCGGCACTATCGTCGACTACCTCGCCGGTGCCATGTTCCGCCGCGGTATCGCCATCGCCAGCGCCGACAACACGCAGATCCGCGACCTCCAATTCAATCCCCACTACGCCAACCGCCTGCACGCATCACTCCCGCGCGCCGAACAGCCCAATCGCGAAACCATCCAGGCCTGCATCGACTTCCAGCGCGCCAACCTCGAAGGAATCACCATTCGCGACAGCCGCGACCTGCTCCTGCGCGGCAATTTCCTCTACGCCGCCAAGGACGGCATCGCCTTCCGCGGCCACTGCCAAGCCGACATTCTCATGCAGGGCGTCGATACGGCCTGGCACGCCGCCGTGCTCGCCAACGACTCCGCTGATACCAGCCTGCGCTTCGCACTTGCCCAGCTCGTGCCCCTCGGCAACCAGAATATCGCCGCCATCGTCAGCACCAGCGACTTCGCCGGCGAGGCAATCTTCCTCAATTCGCAGTTCTGGGCCGGCAATGGCACGGCCCAACTTGACGGCCCGGGACGCATCCGCCTGGAGCAGTTTAACAGCCTCACCGGACCAGTCGTGGTGAACAACGGCCACTGCCACTTGAGCACGGCACTGCTCAACAACAGCGTCAAAGGCAAGGTCGTCGCCAGCGGCCAACAACAATCACTGTCCATGCTCGCACCAATATCTTCACGCGGAGCCTTCCCCTACGAGGTCCCCGCCGGCAGCCCCCTGCGCGTCTTCGCCATGTCCAATCAGCTGCCGCCAATACTACCCGAAAATGCCGACGCGCTCCCCACTAGTTTCCACAGTGACTGCGAAAATGCCGACCAGCCGCCTTTTACCGCCGACACGATCGCCACTCCCGGCGGCGGGCGGCGCAATGTCCGCGACCTGAACTGCCGCATCGTCGCCCGCGATGACGCCCAATCCGGCCGCCACGCTATCATCCTCCAGGGCGTCGCCGACAGCCCCGACTACGCCTTCGCCTACTGCCAGCTCTACAACGGCCCCATCGCCGTTATGCCCGACACCGTCCTCAGCTACTGGATCAAGCCCCTCAGCCAGCTCGGCCTCTGCAGTGGCATCGATCTGAGCTTCACCAACGGCATGGTCCTGCGCGATATGGGTGTCAAAGACAGCCTCGGCCGCAGTACCCACGTCTCCACCCCCAAGGGCCCCATCAACCAATGGACCCAGGTCAGCGTCAATCTCGGCCAGTCCAGCGCCTGCGGTCTCGTCATTGACAAAATCATGCTCGCCTACGACTCCCGTCAAGGCAGCGGCGACATCGCTGTCCTCGTCGATGACATCGCCATCACCACCACCCTCCCCCCAGCCTGCTGGCACACCCAAATCAGCCCACCATCGGGTAGCTACCCTGCCGGCACCTCAGTCAGCATCGATAACCCCAGCGGCCTGCCTATCCATTACACCCTCGACGGCAGCAACCCCACCGCCCAGTCGCCCGCCTTCCACGGTTCGCTGACCCTCCCCGCCGGCAGCTGCGAATTCCGCTGCGCGTTCATTATCACCGACAATGCCGACAATGCCAACAACGCCAAGGCCGCCGTCATGGCCCGCTTCTACATCATCACCCCGTGACCCGGACAGGAACCAACTGCCTAATCCGCAAATGACAGCGCCCCCACCCCGCACCGCCAGCCGCCTTGACTGTGCTCTTTTTCGCGGCTTGCTGTCGTTGGTGAAAATCTTTACTATCTGGCAGTTATCCTTTAAGAATGCGAAACCAGCGCGCCACCAGCTTGGTCCAAGCACACGTCTCCGATCGCCGCGCCTCGGGAGAAAATACTGTCATCGCTCAGCCATTGATAATTAAACGGTAGAGCAACATGCGGCCCTAGGCGCGCCCGTCTCCCAGCCGTGGCGCGGGCTTCCAGCCCGCGCCCTGGACTTTGGACAATCTTGCACGGACTCCTACGCAACGTCCGGTGCTGATTTTTTTCCCTCCGCCAGCTCGCTTTGCATTAAACGCACCAGATCGCGCAGGGATGGACGGGTGACCGGGTCGTTTCGCCACCGTTCTCGCGTTGGGAATGCCTCGTTTCGCTTGTCATCGTAGAGTCGTATGCTTGCCAGAAGCAAAGCGGCATAGCAAGCCGAGATGAAAGCGGGCACTTTAGCTACTGAATCTTTGTTCCACACCTGGGCTTTGCCAATGCCAAGTATTGCTTTCTGGTCTCGAAAGCTGACTTCGATCTCCCAGCGAAGCAAGTAAGCCCTTATAGCCTGTTCGATCGTGATCTTGTTTATGGCACCGGTTACGACCAGGAAGGCAGGCTGCCGATAGAGAGTGCGCCCATTCTTGGTCAGACGATAGGGAAAAGGCTTAATGACTATGAGATTACAGGGCTGATCGTGGGTCGCACCCGGCCACCTGACGTTTTGGACGCACTTGTAATGCACGGCAAGTTTACGTCCGTGCTTGAATACCTCCATGGTCCGCGTTTCGTAGTTGTCGCTGGCAAGAATATCCTTGGGTGAAGGCAGACGTTGGCCGTACTTGCGATTGCCTTTGCGTTGTTCGGGGCAAAGAGGCTCGACAAAGACCGTGTCCTTCCTCGCTCGCGCGACGATCACGGTGTTGTGAGGAGGATCAGTCAGGAAACAGCTGTTGGCAAAACTGCCGTCGGCGCTTTGGATAAGGACACGGTCGTAACCGCCAGGTATTGCGTCGATTGCCCCACGAAGGGAAAAAAGCTGCTGGCGACCGCGCACACTCATGTTGTGCTTTTTCTTCTCTTCCTTCAGTATCTGTTCCTCCTCCGGACTTGTCACTTTTCCAGCCTTGACCGGTGGTGCGTGTCTGAACGCCACGGGTACGGCTCGACTGGAGTTGGGATCAGAGCCGTGGCACATGATGGTCGTTTCCAGATAGCGCTGGCCAATGACCAGATTGACATGAAACGGGGGGCTGATAGGGTCCCGGGCGTAAGCAGTACCGGGGATTTTTTTGCCGGTCTTGCGCACGAGCGTATCGTCGATGGCGGAAATGATGGGGTCGTAGACTGGGCAGAGACTGACGGCCTCCTGGATAATGGGCCCGAATATGCCTTCACAGTCCCATTTACTCCGGGAGAAAAGTTTATAGAACGCGCTCCAGTGGAACACCATATCTAGAAAGTTAATGGCGCTGGTTATGGTTTTTGGATGACTGGCGCCCAAAAGGCCGATGCCTATCGTGACAAATCGCTTTCGTGACCGAACATCCTTGATGCCCACGCTCAGAGTCGCCAAAAAAGCACGCAACCACACAAGCAGCGATTTGTTTTCCATGGCTAATCGTCCTCCTCTTGGTCCAGCAGTGCAAATTCGTTGCGTCCTGTACGCCGGAACGTGTGTCCGTCGAGAACCTTCTTGGTCATCGCCGACACGATGGACTCGCGACGCAGCTTCACGCCATGGCGCTTCTGCACGCGGTCAAGGATCTCATTGATGTGAAGAGGCTCCCCCGCTTCTCGGAGTATATCGCTAACTAGTAACATGTTAGATCTTTTTCCGGCTGCCTTTCGGTTCGCTTCCAGGCGACCGTCCAAACCTTTGGCCGAGCGCAATGCCTTTAGTCCGGATTCAAGCATTGTTTCCAAGACATTACAGAGATCGTTGCTGCTGATTTCTTTTGCCATACCCGTAGCCCTTCCTTGTTGTGACCAGACACGCCAGCATTCAAGCTACGGGTAGCATAATACGGAGTAGGTAGAATGCAAATTAATTTTTAGATTTATTTTTAAACAAAAAAAATTGTCCAAAGTCCAGGGCGCGGGCTTCCAGCCCGCGCCGTCGCAAGAAGCCAGCAAACGTCCACTCGCGCGCCCGACATCCCAGGCCGCGAAGCGGCAGAAGCGCTGAAAGCAAAAGGCTGCAGGAAAGCCTGTTATCAACGACTCCTATGAAACTTGCTGCCTGGTTAGCCTCCCATATGTGCGGCGACTGGCCGTGGGTTTCCGGCAAATTGTCCCAGCGGAGCGCCGGGTTGTACACTCCTATGAAACTTGCTGCCTGGTTAGCCTCCCATATGTGCGGCGACTGGCCGTGGGTTTCCGGCAAATTGTCCCAGCGAAGCGCCGGGGTGTACACTGACTGATTACGTCTCGCGGCCGTGGAGTGGGCGTCTCGCCCACTCCGACAAGACGGCTCAGTAAACCGTCCTCGTCATCCACGCCGACCGTACCCGGCCCGTCTCCCCCGCCGCATGAGTGGTTACTTCTATGAAACTAGCCGCCTAGTTAGCCTCCCATATGTGCGGTGGCGGGCCGTGGGTTTCCGGCAAATTGTCCCCGGTGTTTTCCCCACCGGGGTGGTTGCTGACCAATTACAAAAAAACCTGGCAAAAGCATCCCTTTTGTGTCGCAAAGTCGCTATTCCGGCTTATATTTGTTGGGACTTTTTTTACCGTTATGAGATCAATCTGCCATTTCATCCGCCGGCAACCCAACATAACAACAGCAAAGGACGTCCCCCATGAACGCCAATGATCTGAATCTTATCATCAGCAGCCTCATTCTCCTCGTTGCCGGCATGGGCATGACCTTTGTTTTTCTGATTGTCTTGGTCTGGTGCACCAACATCAGCTCCAAGGTCACGGCGCATTTCAGTCATCTGCTGCCAGACCCCACGCCGAAGAAAGCCCCGGCCAAGGCCGCTGCCAAAGCCCCGGCCGCCGCAACCAACGCCAGTGATGACGGCGAACTCATCGCCGTAATCAGCGCTGCCATCCAACACCGCCTGGGGAAATAACTCCTTTTCTTGATCCCATCAGTACCTCGTTATATACACATCCCTGCACCCAGAACGCAACCTCACAACCCCACAGGAACACCGTGATGAAAAAAATCCGTTTTATGGACACCTCGTTCCGCGATGGCTTCCAGTCCGTCATCGGCGCCCGCGTGATCACTGCAGATTTCATCCCCGCGATGCAGGCCGCCGTTGAAGCCGGTATTGACCACCTGGAGATTGGCGGCGGCGCACGTTTCCAAAGCCCCTTCTTCTATTGCGGCGAAGATGCCTTTGATTCCATGGACCTAATCCGCAAGACCGTCGGACCCGACATCAACCTGCAGACCCTCGCCCGCGGCATCAACGTCGTCGGCCTGAGCTCACAGTCCAGTGATATCATCGACCTGCACGCCAAACTCTTCAAGAAGCACGGCGTGACCACCATTCGCAACTTTGACGCCCTGAACGATGTGCGCAACCTGGAATATTCCGGCCGCTGCGTCTATAACAATGGCCTGCAGCACCAGGTCGTCATTACCCTCATGGGCCTGCCTCCGGGCATGAGTGACACCTACGCCCACAGCGCCAAATTCTACTGCGACACGCTGGAACAGATCCTTGAAAACAAGCTGCCCTTCCACAGTCTCTGCTTCAAGGACGCCTCCGGCACCTGCCCGCCCTCCATCGTCGGCGCCACCATCAAACGCGCCCGCGAAATCCTCGACGCCGCTGGCCTCAAGGACTGCCCGATTGAGATGCACACCCACGACACCGCCGACATGTCGGTGTCCTGCTACATGGCCGCCGTCGAAGCCGGCGCCGACATCATCGACCTGAGCATGACGCCCATGTCCGGCGGCACCGGCCAGCCCGACGTTCTCAGCATGTGGCACGCCTTCAAAGGCACCAACTTCACCCTCGATGTCGATTATCAGAAGATTCTCAAGGCCGAAGAAGTCTTCGAAGAGTGCATGAGCAAATACATGCTGCCGCCGGAAGCCAAGGCCACCAACCCGCTGGTGACCCTGTCCCCCCTGCCTGGCGGCGCCCTCACCGCCAACACCCAGATGATGCGCGACAACAACTGCCTGCATCTCTTCCCCGATGTCGTCAAGGCTATGCGCGAAGTCGTCGAACGCGGCGGTTTCGGCACCTCCGTGACGCCCATCTCACAGTTCTACTTCCAACAGGCCTTCGCCAACGTCACCCAGGGCCCCTGGAAAAAGATCACCGACGGCTATGGCAAGATGGTCCTCGGCTACTTCGGCCGCACTCCCTCCAAGCCCGACCCCGAAATCGTCAAACTGGCCTCGCAGCAGCTCGGCCTGGAGCCGACCACCGAAGACCCGCGCCTGCTGAACGACAAGAACCCCAAACTCGGCGTGGCCTTCTGCACCAAGCAGCTCGAAGAAAACAAACTGCCCATCACGGAAGAAAATATCTTCATCGTCGCCACCTGCGAAGAAAAAGGCCTGGCCTTCCTCAAGGGCGCGCGCCCCATGGGTTGCCGCATGGTAGCCGATGAAAAGAAGACAGAAACCCCCAAGGAAGCCCCGAAGAAAGAAGACAAAGCCATGAGCGCCAGCAGTTCCGCACCGTCGTCCTACACCGTCGTCGTCAACGGCAAAGCCTATCACGTCGATGTCATGCCCAGTGCTGCCGGCGCCGCACCAGTCGTCACCAACGTCCAGCCGGTTGCCGCCGCCCCAGCACCCGCCGCCGCCCCGGCACCCGCCGCCGCCCCGGCACCCGGTGGCACGGACATTCCGGCGCCCATGCCCGGCACCGTCCTGCGAGTTGAAGCCAGCGTCGGCCAGGCCGTGAAGCGCGGTGACAACCTCATCGTCATCGAGGCTATGAAGATGGAACAGGAAATCAAAGCCACGGTCGACGGCACGGTCAGTGCCATCACCGTCAACCAGGGCGACACCGTCGAATCCGGCCAGATAGTGGCCGTCATCGGGTAATCATTGCCTGTATAAAGTGCCCTTTCCGACAGCCGTCGGGAAGGGCCTGGTGTTTAGCTCTGGAGGTACCTACCCTATGAAAAATATGTTTTCCGCCTTCCTGGCTGTCCTTGGCCTCATGACCATGGCAGCCACTGCTCAGGACCCCGCCGTAAAAAGCGTTTCGGCCTGCTGCGCCTTCGAGGTCACTGCACCGGTCAAAAAATCGGCTGTTGCAGCGCCCTTAGCCACCGATGCCATTCGCTTGCAAACCAACGATGGCGTTTTTCAGACTACGCAGGATCCAGCAACCGGCATGATCAGCGTGCGTTACGTCTGGCCGACCCCCGCCATCGTCTATCAACTGTCCATTCGCGACACCCAGGACGTCTTCCCCGGCCGCTCCATGGCCATCCTGAAGATCAAGACGGACAAGCATGTCGTGGACGCCAACGGCAACCCCGTGCCTTCGCGCAGCAAAGCCGAGCTCAAGAGCGCCATCGGTATGAAAATCGCCCACGTCGGCCACACCATGGGCGAGACCGTCATGCCTGGCGATCTGCTTCTCGAAGCCGTCCCACTGGCGCTTGCCCACGACTCCGTGACTCCCAGCGAAAACAAGAAACTATCCATCGGCGAGATGGCCAACCAACTCTGGTACAGCACGGGCATCTATGCGTTTATCCAGCAGACACAACTGGACTGGACCCTCGGCCTCGGCAAAGCCATCATGATCTGCGTCGGCCTGGTGCTGATCTATCTGGCCATCTTCCGCGGTTTCGAACCCCTGCTGCTCCTGCCTATCGGCTTTGGCGCCATTCTCAGCAACATCCCGCTGGCTGACGTCGCTGGTCCCGACGGCATCTTGGGCATTCTCTTCCAGGGCGTCAACCTCGGCATCTACCCGCTGCTGATCTTCCTCGGCATCGGCGCCATGACCGACTTCGGCCCGCTGATCGCCAATCCCAAGACCGCCCTCCTCGGCGGCGCTGCCCAGTTGGGCATTTTTGCCGCGCTCTTGGGCGCCGTGCTGATCAGTGCCGTCACCCCGGATTCCTTCGTCTACTTCAGCATCAAGGACGCCGCTTCCATCGGCATCATCGGTGGCGCCGACGGCCCGACCGCAATCTTCCTGTCCAGCCGCCTGTCACCAAACCTGCTGGGCTCCATTGCGGTCGCCGCCTACTCCTACATGGCACTGGTGCCGATCATCCAGCCGCCCATCATCCGCCTCCTCACCACCAAGAAAGAGCGTTTGATCCGCATGTCGCAGCTGCGCAAGGTCTCCAAACTGGAGAAGGTCGTCTTCCCCATCGTCATCACCCTGCTCTGCTGCCTGCTGCTGCCCTCGGCTGCACCGCTGATTGGCATGCTCATGCTGGGTAATCTCATGCGGGAAAGCATGTGCGTGGACCGCCTCAGCGACACCGCTCAGAACGCCCTCATCAATATCGTCACCATCTTCCTCGGCCTTACCGTGGGCTCAAAACTCTCGGCGGACAAGTTCCTCAACTTCGAGACCCTCGGCATCCTCCTTCTCGGCCTCATCGCCTTCGCCATCGGCACCGCCGGAGGCGTCGTGATGGGCAAAGTCATGTGCAGACTCAGCGGCGGCAAGATCAATCCCATGATCGGCGCCGCTGGCGTGTCGGCCGTCCCCATGGCCGCTCGCGTCGTCAACAAGATTGGCCTGGAAGAAGACCCGCAGAACTTCCTGCTCATGCATGCCATGGGCCCGAATGTCGCCGGCGTCATCGGCTCGGCCGTCGCCGCTGGTGTGCTTCTCTGCGCCCTCGGTTGATTTCAATTACCTGAACGTATACACTACGGGCGTTCCGATGCCATGTCGGAACGCCCGTTGTCTTGTCTGGATATTCACCACCGCAAGCCCCCTCTTATTCATGAGCACCACGTCCAGCCCCAATCCCCTGCAGTACCTAATCGCCGCCGTGCGCAATGACGGCGATATCGGCCGCGTTCTTAAGAGCAAGGTCAGCGTGGTCTTCCTGCTCTCGGGTGATCTCTGCGTGCTCGAAGAACAATGCCAGGCCCTCCGTGAGGCCAACAAGCAGGTGTTTCTTCACATGGACTTGGTCGAGGGACTCAAAAGCGACGCCAGCGGCATCCGCTTCGCCGCGCAGCGCTTCCACCTCACCGGCATCATCAGCACCAAGGCGGCATGCATCAAGCTGGCACGCGAAGCAGGACTGCATGCCATCCTGCGCGTCTTCGTGCTGGACTCATCCGCCCTGCGCAACGGCCTGCAGCACGCCCAGCTCTGCCACCCGGACTCCGTCGAAGTCCTCCCAGGCGTATCGGAAAAGATCATCCGCCTGGCCGCCAGCCAATTTGCCGTCCCCGTCATCGCCGGCGGCCTCATCGAAGACGCCCAAGACGTGCAACGCGCCATAAACGCCGGTGCCGCCGCCGTCTCCACCAGCAACTGGAAACTCTGGACCTGAACCCGCACCCGCTGCTCACAACACCCCCGCATCACGCGATACAGCGGCTGGAAGCCGCCGCTCGCAACCAACATAAAACACCGTGACCATCGCGAGCACCGCTCAATAAAGCCGCCGTTGTACACTGCAACCGCAACTATTCTTGCCGGCGCAGTTCCGCGCGATGCAGCGGCTGGAAGCCACTGCTACTTTACGTGCTACCGGTCAGTAACCACCCGGTGTTTTCCCCTCCGGGGTGGTTCCTTACCGATTTCGTCTCGCGGCCGTGGAGTGGGCGTCTCGCCCACTCCGACAAGACGGCTCATTAAACCGTCCTCGTCATCCACGCCGACCGTACCCGGCCCGTCTCTCCCCCGCTGCACGAGCCGTGCGCACAGCGGCTTCCAGCCGCTCCTACTCTGGCGGAAGGCTATCCGAAAAGGCCCCAGACAACTTTTGCCTGTCAAGACAGCCTTCATCCGGCGTTCCTCTGTTTATAAACCGGCGTTTTTTTTGACCATAAATAGGCTATAACTGCCAAAAAAACAACGTAGAAAATGTACAGCCCATTCTACTGCCTGCTGACGCTCAGCGCCTTGCGGCTGTCGCGAAGCGACAGCCGCAAGGCGCTGAGCTGAAAAATGGATAGGTAGGGGAGCGCGAGGGGGAGGAAAGGAGCAATGCTCCTTTCCTCCCCCTCGCAAATCCTAGCTATGCATTTTGGACAAGCTCTAGCGGTATGCCGCCAGAGTCGCATAGCTGGCACGGATGCCCTCCGCAGCCCAGAATTCCACATGACCATCAACGAACAGCAGGTTGGAGCCCTTCTGGCCATGACGGGTATAGCTCGGGGTCGCAAAGGTGATGGTACCGTAGTTGTACCATCCCGGCATGCCCGCATTGCACGCGTAAGCGACATCGTTGGTCCCCGTGGCGATCCAATGCCGGCAATCAGCAAAGGACACAGTCTGCGCCGGCTCTTTGAAGGACGAGTCCACCCGGTTCGACACGTTGGAATTGTAGCCGTACTGGGTGATGAGCTGGTTGTTCAGATTTTCAGCCTTGTCGTTGTTCTTGCCGGTCGGACAGTTGAGCATCTTCATGTCGCCGATGTAGTCTTTGATCAGCACCCGCCAGCGGTTCGCATTACCATTTTCAGGCGCATAACCGCCAATAGACAGCCAGTAGGCCAGGTCCACCGACGACGCCATTGTCATGTTGCTGTTGTCGCCATTGTACATCTGCCAGCCAAGGCCGATCTGCTTCATCTGGCTCGTACAAGTAATGCTCCGTGCCTTGTCCCGCGCCTTCGCCAAAGCTGGCAAGAGCATCGCCGCCAGGATCGCTATGATCGCAATCACTACCAGTAACTCAATCAACGTGAACATCACCAGAGTTTTGCCGCCGCTGCGCATAAGGACCCCCTTTGTTTGCTTGGGATTCACTCGGCCGGGCGATGGCACCTACAATACAGCGCCGGCGCCACGGTCTTCATTGCTGGTAAGTCAGCCACACCGCCTGTTGAGCTAAAATCGTCAGATAATTGTGAAATTCAACATGACCGTCGGAAAACAGCAGATTCGAGCCGTTGGCATGGCGATACCACGCCGGACTCGGATAGGGCTCACTCGAAAAACTCGGCCAGGTACCACGGTGTGCCGCATTGCCCGCGTAAGGCATGTAATTCGTACCGCCATCGCAAAGCCAAAACACACAGTCGGAAAAAGCTATGGTGTTTGACGGCTTGGTAATCGACGAATCAATCTTGCTTTGTATCTTGCTGTTGTAACCATAGTGATGCGTCAGCTGGTTGCTCATCGTGTCCGCAGACGTCACGGTCAGATTGCCATTGGGACACAACAAGGTCTTCTTATCACCAATATAGGGAATCAACAGCATCCGCCACTTATTCGTGTTGGTGTTGGTGCTGCCAAACTCACTCAGCCACCGCGCCGCGTCAATATCATGGGCCATGGTCATGTTATTGTGGTCGCCGTTGTAAATCTGCCAGGACAGACCGATCTGCTTGAGCTGGCTGGTGCACGATATCGTCCGCGCCTTGTCCCGTGCTTTCGTCAGAGCCGGCAACAGCATCGCCGCCAAAATCGCTATGATCGCAATCACCACCAGGAGCTCAATCAGAGTAAATGTCCGTGTTTTTTTCATTTGCCTTAGCCCTACTATTGTTGGATTCCACTATACTGCCCCACATGAGTCGATTATGGGAAGGCGTCTGTTGGCCTACACACTGTATCTTTGCTAGTATATCAAATGCCACTGGTGAAAACAAGGCCAGTCTTGCCATATTTTTTGCCGCAATTCTGATAATTCTGATATAACTCCGCAATGAACAGCACGGGCGACTGCCAACGGCATATATTATCCCCTCGTGCAACCAGGCGGTAACCGTTTGCCTGGCGACTCATTTGCCCACTATCTTCACCCGCCTTCCGCCCCGAAAGTGATTTGTGATCATGTCGTTTTGGCAACCCAGCCTTCCATACAACGCCTTTCTCTGCCGCTACAACGAAATCGGCACCAAGGGCCGCAACCGCGTCCGTTTCGAAGAACAACTCGCCGACGGCTTGCAGCGCAGTCTGGCGCCCATCGGCCCACTACGCGTCATCTTCGAACACGGACGCATCATCCTCCAGCCCAAGGATGGCCGCGAGCCACTAGACGCGGCGGGACTAGCCCTGCTGCGCCAGCGCGTCCCCGGCATCGCCGGCGTGTCGTCCATCTCGCCGGGCTTCCTCGTCAAACCCACGCTCGCAGCCATCGAGGAGGTCATTGAAAACTCTTTTCCGGCTGTATGCGAAGCCTTTCTCGCCCAAGACCCGCCACCCGTACCGAGCTACGCCATGCGCGCGCGCCGCAGCGACAAACGCTTTCCGATGGACTGCCAGCAGGTGGAAACGCACTTCGCCCGCACGCTCCTGCCGCGCTACCCGCAGTTGCATCTTGATCTCAAAAACGCCAATTTCGTCGTCGAGGTCGAAATCCGCAAACTGCGCGCCTTTGTGAGTTATGAGCGCATTGACGGCCCCGGCGGCCTTCCCGCTGGCAGCAGCGGCCGAGTGCTGGCACTCTTGTCGGGCGGCATCGACTCGCCGGTGGCCTGTTTTCAGATGATGCGGCGCGGCTGCATGGTCGATTACATCACCTTCCACAGCGAGCCCTACACGCCGCCGGCCTACATCACCAAACTCTGCGGCATCGCCCGCAAGCTCAATGACTACCAGCGCCGCGGCCGCTTGGTCACGGTGAACCTCCTACCAGCGCAGCTGGCCATCCGCGACCACTGCCGCAGCCGCCACCGCACGGTGCTCTACCGACGCTTCATGCTCCGCATCGCCAGCATTGTCGCGCGGGCCTTCAACGCCGAGGCGCTGGTCACCGGCGACAACATCGGCCAGGTCGCCAGCCAGACCCTCAGCAATATGGCGGTCATCAATGCCGCCACCGACATGATGGTCCTCAGGCCCCTGCTCACCTTTGAAAAACTCGAAACCACCGACATCGCTCAGCGCATCGGCACCTTCGCCCTCTCCATCGAAGACGTCCCCGACAGCTGCACGGTATTCGCCCCCGACGATCCCGCTACCGCCACCGAACTCGACCGCATCCGCGAAGATGAACAAAACATCGACATTGACGCGCTGCTCGCCGAATGCCTGCAGCAGACGTTCATCGTCAATCCGCGCTCGTTCTCACAGCATCCATTCAACGAAAGCGAGAACAATTGAACGCTGAAACACACGGCTGCGCGACCAGTTCACAACAGCGCCGTCGTAATCGGTCACTTATGGATACGCAGTTATCGCCAGCGCCCCCACCTACGCCCGAGAGGGGACATGACTCCGAGGGATTGTCGCTCACTGCGGCGACAAAGCGGGCATCCCAGTAACGAAATCGGTTCGCCGAAATTCACAACGATGAACACCCAAATCACACCGGCAAGACAGCTGAAATCATCCTGATCCACAATTTGCTGTCATTCGGTGCTTTTTATGCTTGCCAATAGACGATTTTTTGGCTATTTTGCCTGCGGTTCTTGAAATCAGCCCCCCCACCGTAGGGGGCCCCCATCCTATGGTCGCGCGCGCGAAACAGACTTCGCTTGAGCTGGGGACCACACAGTATCAATAGCTCCTATGAAACACGCTGCCGCAAAGGTCGGCGGAAATCAAGGTCGAATGGCTGGGCGGCGGCGGGCCGTGGGTTTCCGGCAAATTGTCCCCGCTGTTTTTCCCCGCCGGGGTGGTTACTCCTATGAAACCGATGCTCTTCATTTAACGGTATCCATGGCACTTGTTGTTCCAACCAAGCAGCCTTTTCTCGTCGTGCATTTCCGCCGCGAAGCGGCAGAAGCGCTGAAAGCGCGAAACATACCAGCCCAGGGCAAGCGGCGCCGAAGGCGCGCGCCGCCCTGGGTAGCGCGCCATATTGGTCCGTGTTCCTCAGCCTCTTTGGCTTCAGTCGGCGAAGCTGACTGGAGCCAAAGAGGCAATGGAACTCATTAATTGCTGCGGCAATTTTGCGCTGTGACCCTTCGTCGCAGGTCTTTTAGGCCGCCCCTTGTATAGTGGCGTCATTGACACCTGTGTGTCGATAGCCACTGCGATTTTCCCCGTAATTCTCTTGGGAGAACCAAGTAACAAGGAGCGGCAAATGGCTACGTATAAGTATCAAAGAGGTTATCCACGAGGCGCCCTATGCATAGTCTCTATGCGTCCTGAAGGTTGTGGTACCTCTTTCTTTTTTCCGGTGTATGTTGTCTTCTCTTCTCTTCTCTTCTCTTCTGTTCCGCCTTTGGAGTCGTGTTATCAGGCGCTTTTTTGTGTTTCGCACACAAAAAAGCACGGCCGTGCCTGCCTGTGGCCCATGAGTAACTATTCAGTTCCTCAGCCTGAAGATTAGGCGGCACGACCGTTACCGTGCAGTGCAATAATGGCCGTATTCACCATCTTTGGGGAAACTCCCCGCATAGACAAGGTTGGCCTTGCACGCACACTTCCAACACTATAGCAGCAAGCGGAGAAGTAAGCCATGCTTAGCGAACATATAATCTGGGTCGGTCTTGATGTCGGCAAAAAAGATACCGTCTGCGCCATAGACTGGCTTGACGATAACCAGGAATTGAACAGGAACAAGGGGTTGACCTCCCTGGCGGTCAAGCACATCACCAACACGCGTGAAGGCGTGAAAGATTTCTTCACCTGGTTGAAGGCGAATCGAAAGCATATTGAGGAACGGTTGCATCCGCAGCGCAAGGTTGTGTACCGGCTGGTGATGGAATCGACGGGATGTTATTCATACCGTCTGATCAAACAGTTAAAGGCGGCGAAGCCCGATAGTTATATTGCGCTCATCAATCCAGCCAAAGTGCCTGCCTTCAAGAAGTTCAACGATATCGAAAGCAAGACGGACAAGCTGGACGCCCAATGCCTGGCGAGGTTGGGTACCACGCAAAAGCCGGACGCCATGTATGAAATGCCGGCAGACTACGCGGGGCTCAAGCGTTTAACCAGAATGAATGCCAGTTTGACCAAAATAAGCACGATACTCAAGAATCAGCTGACGAACCTGGATGATCCGGGCGAACGTCAGATCTTTCAAAATCTTTTGAAGAGCGTGGAAGAACAACTGGACTGTCTCGTGGTGAAAATAAGGGAATACCTGCGGAGCCACGCCGCCCTGCAGGAACGCGTCACCAAGCTGGATTCGATTCCCGGGATAGGAATGATCATAGCGGCTACTCTCATCGCCGAATACGGGCCGGAAGACCGTTTCCAAAACATCCGGCAGGTCGTGAGCTTTGCCGGCATGAACCCGAAGAACAAGTGTTCCGGCACGTCTGTGAAATCCACCCGCTTGTCCAAGCAAGGAGCGCCGGTCATTAGGCAGATGCTCTACATGGCCACCCTCACCGCCCAGGCGAGAATACCCATCTTGGATGCATTGTCCAAGCGTTTGACGAATCTTACCCCCATGCAGAAGCGCTGCGCCGTCATGCGCAAGTTGCTGATGATCTGCTGGTCGGTGCTATGCGGCACGGAAAATTACATGGAGTATCAGCCTTCAAGCAAGAAGTTGGTTCCCTATGAAGCACCGGCAGCAACCAAACGTCGGATTAAGCGGGAAAGAAAAAAAAGGAGTTTTTCACCCGAAAATGACGCTGATTGAGTTGACAAAAGCATACCATCTTCAGGGCTCTCTTGGGATGGGGCACCTTACCCAGGGCGGCGCGCGCCTTCGGCGCCGCTTGCCCTGGGCTATCTTAGGGCGCACCTTCGGTGCTCAAAACCTCGGCGAATGATCTTGTGCATGGTTACCAATCAACTCATGGCCGGCGATTGCCGCATGCTATGTGAAGAGCATTGCTCCTATGAAATCCGCTGCCTGGTTAGCCACCTATGTGTAATGGCTGGGTGGCGGCGGGCCGTGGGTTTCCTGCAAATTGTCCCAGCGAAGCGCCGGGGTGTACACTGACCGATTACGCGCCGTCAGCTTTTCGCCGGCGGCGAGTCCTCCCAGGGCAGCGCCGCAAAAGCCGGCAGGGCAAAGAGTTTGTGGTTGGCCTTGGGAAACGCATATTCTGCCAGTGCTTCCCGCGTTACCCACACATGCGGACGCTCGCAGCGCAGACGCGACTGCCGCACGCATGCTGACTCGCAGACAAAAACGTGCAGGCGTAGGTGAAAATGGCTGTAGTCATGCTTGATCACGCCCAGTGCCTGCCCGGCCTGTACACGCAGCCCCGTCTCCTCCCGCACTTCCCGCGCCACAGTCTCCTCGGGGGTTTCCCCCGCCTCAATCTTCCCGCCGGGGAACTCCCACAGGCCACCCAGCATCTGTTCCGCCGAACGTTGCATGATCAGCAATCGCCCACGCTGGAAAATCAGTCCCACGGCCACCTCGACTGTCGGCAAGGCCTGCCGCGCGCGTTTGCGCGGATAGTCCGTCGTCGCCCCCAAGGCCAGCGCCCGGCACCACTCGCGCAGCGGGCATTCCAAGCAGCGCGGCTGCCGGGGCAGGCAAATCAGCGCGCCCAGTTCCATCTGCGCCTGATTGAACGCCGATGGATCAGCCACCCGCCGAATTGTCTCCAGCAGCGACTCGTATAGACGCTTTTTCACCGCCGCGTTGCCAATGTCGTCCGGCAACGCCCGCAGCCGCGCCTGCACGCGCAGGACATTGCCATCCACCACGGGAAAATGCCGTCCGAAAGCGATGCTGGCTATCGCCGCCGCGGTATAGGCGCCAATGCCCGGCAGGGCCGCCAGAGCGTCAAAGTCATCAGGCACGCCACCGCCTTGCGCCACGATGATCCGGGCGCATTCCTGCAGACGCCGTGCCCGGGAATAATAGCCCAGGCCCTCCCACTGCTTCAGTACCGCATCGCTGTCGGCGGCGGCAAGTGATGCCAGGTCGGGAAAGGCGCGCAGAAAACGCTCAAAATAAGGCAGCACCGTCGCCACCTGCGTCTGCTGCAGCATGAACTCGCTCACCAGCACCCGGTACGGCGTCGGCGCCGACCGCCACGGCAAGACCCGCTGATGCGACGCATACCAACGCAACAACGCCGGTACCCAGGTCGCGATGCCAAACTCATCCGCTATACTACCCTGTTCCAAATGACTCTCCTGAAAAAGGAAACCAACTTTCGATCCGACCGATCCGTCCGATCATTCCGCGTAGGGGCGGACCGATGTGTCCGCCCCAGCCCGATCCGTCCGATCCGCCCGATCCGCCCGCGATAAAAGACAGCCGATCCGTCCGATCCGTCCGATCCGTCCGATCATACCGCGTAGGGGCGGACCGATGTGTCCGCCCCAGCCCGATCCGTCCGATCCGTCCGCGATAAAAGACAGCCAGATTCGGCCCGGAGGGCCGCACCATGCATAACCCTGGGTGAGGTGCCCGAAGGGCGCCGCAACCCAGGGTAAAAGGAATAAAAAAGACCTGCGCCCGGAGGGCGCCACACTCACCAAACGTCCGAGCAACCAACAACGGCCTGCGGTAACTTTGGGCACTAAAAACGCAACCAAACACCGATCAGACCGCTCCGTCCGCCCAAAATCCGCCGTTTGCGCCATACTATAGCAATAACTGGCCAAGCCGTAGACAATGCCGCGCGTCTAATTATACTAAGCCACTACGGAGCGCCACGTCCATTTCCCACTCTACCCCCACTATTTTCACCCGGGAGCCCCTTTTATGAAACACCTTACCCTGTCCCTGTCCTTATTCATTTGCTGTTCTGCCTGCCTGTGCGCCGCATCGACCATGCGCAGTATGAGCGTCGATCGCCGCGACGGCGTTCTCCGCTGGGACGACGACAAGAGCGAGGTCGCGCTCTTCGGCGTCAACTACTACCCGCCCTTCTCAGTGGACTACCGTGCCATCAAGGCACTCGGCCTCAATCACGAAGACATCATCCGCCAAGACGTCGCCCACTTCGCCCGCCTCGGCCTGGACGCCATCCGCCTCCACTGCTGGGACCGCGAAATCAGCGACCTCGACGGCAATCTCGTCGATAACGAACACCTGCGCCTCCTCGATTTTCTCATCGACGAATGCGCCAAACACGGCATCTACACCGTACTCACGCCCATTGCTTGGTGGGGCACCGCGCAGGAGTACAAAGGCTTCGCCACCCAATACCAAACCATCCGCGAAATGACCACGCAAAAAGACGCCTGGGAGAAACAGGCGCGCTACCTCGAGCAGTTCGCCAACCACGTGAACCGCTACCGCGGCAAACGCTATGCCGACGACGAAGCCGTCGCCGTCTTCGAGCTCATTAACGAACCCCTCTATCCCGACGGCACCAGCGACGACCTGGTCACCGACTACATCAACACCCTCGCCAACGCCGTCCGCAAAACCGGCACCCGCAAGGGCATCTTCTACAACACCTGGGCAAATCGCATCCAGGCCTGTGCCAATGCCGACATCGACGGCGTCTCCAATGTCTGGTACCCCACCGGCCTGGTCGCCGGTCGCATGCTCAGTGGCAATCACCTCGCCCGCGTCAATGACTATCCGTCCCTGCGCGACGAACGCCTCGCCAAAAAAGCCAAAATCATCTACGAATTCGACGCGGCGGACGTCCACACCAGCTACCTGTACCCGGCCATCGCCCGCGAATTCCGCCATTCCGGCGTGCAGATCGCCACGCAATTCCAGTATGACGCCATGGCCCTCGCCGACAGCAATTGCAACTGGAAAACGCACTACCTCAATCTTGCCTACACCCCCAGCAAAGCCCTGAGCTTCGCCATCGCCGCCGAGGCTTTCCGCTCTATCCCCTGCGGTCAAGACTACGGCACGCTACCCGAAAACCAGCGCTTCGCCAACGCCCGCCTTGATCCCGACGCCGACCTCAGCGAATGGCTCAGCGACAACAGCTTCTTGCATTCCAATTCAACCAGCAGCGCCCCGCCGGCACCACACAAACTCACCCGCGTCTGGGGCGTCGGCTCCTCGCCCGTCGTCCGCTACCAGGGCAACGGCGCCTACTTCCTGGACAAGGTCGCCGACGGCGATTGGCTGCTGGAAGTCTATCCCGACACCGTCATGCTCCGCGATCCCTACAGCGGCAGCCAAACACATCAAGGCAGCCCCACCGAAAAAGTCCGACTGGTATTTCGCGACAATAGCATGCAGCTCAGCCTCCCAGACCTCAAAGGCGACTTGATCTTGCAGCAGCTTGCCGGGCCGAAACGCCAGCCCACCGCCATCCCCGGAACATCTCGCGCCATCGCCGGCGACGCGCCCTTCCCGGTCAGCCCCGGCTGCTACCGGCTCTGCCGCCAAGACCGCAGCACGCAATCGCCCACCATTCCCCCAAGCATCCGCGCCGATTTCGTGCTGCCCCCGCAGCCGACGACCAAGAACGACGTGGCCCTGCGGATCACCCTGCCAATCCAGACACTCGCCGATGAACGCGCCCTGCCCGTGGTCGCCGAAGGCGTCCTCGCTCATGACGACGACCGCCTCACCCTCGTGCTCACCCAGGGCCGCAGTGGTAATATTACCCGCATGCCCATGGAGCCCGATCCGAGCCGCCGCAACCACTGGCTAGCCAGCGTCAATGGCAAGGGCCTCGGCGGCGCCGGCCGCTACCAGGTCCGCATCGAAGTCAGCGGCAAAGACGGCGTCACCAGCTTCCCGGGCGGCCTGCCCCTGCCCACCGATCCGCGCGCCATGACCGACCCGCTGCCCCTCATCGACCTCACCCAGCCCGTCAAGCTGCCAGAAACCGTCACTGATGAGCAGGGCCCGCTCTTCCAAAACAGCCAAGATACCCAGGCCGGCGTCCTCCGCATGGACGCCCGGACCTACGCCGCCAAGCCCGATCATTCCAGTCTCTTCGTTCCCTTCACGCCCGCAGCCATCGCAGCCATGCCCACCGCCGCGGCCAGCGCCAATGCCCTCCGCGTCACCCTGCGTGGCGGCCCCCAAAGCAACCGCGTGGAGCTGTCGCTCACCCAGGATGACGGCCAGAGTTTCTGCACCATCCTGCCCGTGGGCAGCACCTGGAGCACCCATACCGTGCTCATCGCCGATCTCCGACCCCATGTCAGCGCCACCGCCAAAGAAATCAGCCTGGATAAGGTGAACCAGCTGCGGCTCATCGCCGGCAAATGGCTCTATAAAGACGCCGCCGACCAGCCACACAGCATCGAAATCAAGGACTGCTCGCTCATCTACAGCCTGCCCAACCTCAGCATGGTCGTCCTTGACGAGCCCCTGCAGCCAATCATCGCCGAGTTCTCTGCCCCGCGCCATCGCGAGGTCCGCGCGGGCCACAGCACGCACATTGTCGGTCGCGACCAGGACAGCTTCGCCACCCTGCTTGGCTCCCAGGGCTTCAACGCAGCCGGCTCCCATGTATCCATCAATGTGTCCGTGCCCGAATGCGCCCGGGCCATCCTGCAGGACCACCAAGACTTCAACACCCTCATTCTTGTCGCCCGCGCTGTCTACCCGTGGTCCAAGCGCCTAGAGCTGGTCATTAATGAGCTGGACGGCACCCCCTGGGGCACTCAAGCCATCACCCTCGGCACCGACTGGCAGGATATCCACATCCCCATCAAAAGCCTGACTTTCTTCAAACACTGGCAGCCCAGCTGCCCACCCGACCGCGGCGGGGAAAACGATGGCCTCCGCGTGCAAAACATCAATCGCGTCAGCTTCTGCTACGGCCAGTGGCTCCTCGGTGACGACGCCGGCAAAATCCAGGGCATCGCCATCCAGGAACTCCGCCTCGCCAATATCCCCGAACAGCCTTGAACAACCCCGCTAACCAAAGGAACCGCGCCATGATCACAGTCACCCGATCGCTCATCGCCGGACTTTGCCTCGCCGTCGCCACGCCAAGCATGGCCGACATGATTGTCGCGCGTCGCGGCCATCCCGCCGCCTGCAGCATCGTCCACGCAGACGACGCGCCGCCGCCCATCGTCCTGGCCGCCAAGGAACTACAGGACTTCGCCCGCCAGATGACCGGCGTGGAACTGCCCATCATCAGCGATGCAGTCGAACTCCCCGCACAGGCCATCCTCGTCGGCACCAGCCGCCACAGCACCGGCGTACCAGGCGCTGCTGGCGCCATGGCCACTCTCGGCGCCGACGGCTTTCTCCTGCGCCGCAGCGGCCCGCACCTGCTCATCCTCGGCGACGAACGCGGCACGCTCTACGGCGTGTACGAGCTGCTGGAGCGCGCCGGCTGCCGCTGGTACGCATCCTGGCACAGCCATATCCCCCACCTCGATCAATGGGCGATCACTGACGACCTGAACGTCACCGAACGGCCGGCCTTCCGCATGCGCGAACCCTTCTGGTTCGATATGTTCAATACCTTCCAGGCGCTGCGCAACAAGTGCAATGGCAACGCCATGCGCCTCGGCCCCGAGCACGGTGGCCGCGTCCGCTTCGGCGCCGGCATGTTCTGCCATACCTTCGACCGACTCATGCCACCCGACGAATTCTTCGCCAGCCACCCGGAATACTTCAGCGAAATCGGCGGCAAACGCCTCCGCGATCACAGCCAGCTCTGTCTGTCCAATCCCGACGTCCTCCGCATTGTCACCGAACGGACTCTCGCGAACATCCGCAAAGATCCCGACGCGTCCATGTTCAGCGTCAGCCAGAACGACTGGCGCAATCCCTGCGCCTGCGCCAACTGCCTGGCCTTGCGCGAGCAGTACGGCAACGAAGCCGGCGTGCTACTGTGGTTTGTCAACCAAGTCGCCGAAGCAGTCGAAAATGAATTCCCGAATGTACTCATTGAGACCCTAGCCTACCAATACACCCGCGAGCCGCCCCAAAACATCCGCCCCCGCCACAATGTCATGCATCGGCTCTGCACCATCGAATGCGATTTTGCCCGACCCATCGACCAGAGCGATGACCCGCAAAACCAGAAATTCGTCACCGACATCAAAGGCTGGAGCGCCATCACCGAACAACTCTTCATCTGGGACTACGTCACCAACTTCCGCCACTACCTCGGCCCACACCCCAACTTCAAGGCGCTGCAGGGCAACGTCAAATTTTTCCGCGACAACCACGTCATCGGCGTCATGGAACAGGGCGCCTACCAGGGCTACCACGCCGAATTCGCCGAGCTGCGCGGCTGGCTCCTCGCCAAGCTGCTATGGAATCCCGACGCGGACATGGCCGCGCTCCTGGACGACTTCTTCAACGGCTACTACGGCCCCGCCGCCCCCCTCGTCCGCCAGTACTTCGACGCCCTTCAGGCACTGGTCGATCCACCCGAAAACAAGGTCAAGATATTCCATCCCCTGACCATGCCCTGGTACAGCGACGAATTTTTCCTCTGGGCCACCGACATCTGGCTGCAGGCCGAAGAAGCCGTCAAAGACCAGCCGGCTTTTCTCGACAATGTCCGCAAAGGCGCCATACCCGTCTATTATGCGCGCGTCGAACGCATGACGGCCCCGGCTATCTCCTTCCGCTGGCAAGACGAACAGGTTCTGCCCCGGGATGTCCCCGAGGACTACCGCCAGCTGGTCAGCGCCCTCCTGGACCGTATGGACGGCAAACGCCCTATTCGCGTCTGTGAAAACGCCGATAACCACGCCGCGCTCCTCGCCAAATGGCGCCGCGCCGTCAAAGGCATCGCTGTCAACACCATCAGCAGCGGCCCTTTCCGCGTCAGCATCGCCCCCGCCATGAACGGCTGCGCCGGCATTTTCAAAGACGGCAACAGCGAGAACTACCTCGACAGCGACTACGGCACGTCTTTCTCCCTGAAAGGCATCACGTTGCCATGGCAAGCAGCACCCCAGTTGTTCAGCGTCAAGGACGAACGCCCTGAGCACCTGAATCTATCCTTCACCCTGCGCAACCAGTACCGCATCGACCGCGTCTTCACGTTAGACGCCGACGGCCTTAGCGTCCAAAACAGCGTCAGCAATCTCAGCCACGAACGGGCGCTGCCACTCGAGCCCGTCACGGGTTTCGCCCTGGCCCTCGGCGGCAGCAGCCACCTCTGCTGGCGACTCGACGACGGCCCCTGGCAGAATCTCGTCAGCCCCGGCGACGCCCGTTTCGCCATGAACGCCATCCGCAGCGACAAGCTCACCACTGCCCGGTCCTTCACCGTTGCTTCACCCCACAGCGGCCGCGGCATGCGCTTCGCCATGGCCGCAGGACACGACCGCATCGTCATCCAGACCCGCGCCGACCGCGACAGCGCCACCGTCTCCTTCGTGCAGTCAGCACAGGCCCTCGCCGGCGCCGCCACCCACAGCTGCAGCTACACCCTCCTGCCCATGGCCACCATCACCGGCTTGCCGGCACCCATCGCCGTCACGCTTTTGCCCCCCGAACAGCAACGCATTGTCTTGGAGGACTGCTTCCTGCCCATCGGCCACCCCGGCTCCTGGGGCGACCACGGCAGCGATGCCCGCGCCGAAGACGGCGCCGCACTGATCCTCACCAACACCCACTACGAATGGTGCTCGCAACTCAAACCCGACCTGACCCTCTTTGCCCCCCAACAGCCCTACCGAATCCGCGCTCGCGTCCGCATTGAAAAAGCCCGCCCCGACGGCCTGGCATTCTGGGCCGGCATCTACGACGCCGGCAAAAAACAGTCCGTCAGTCATCACATTTTCACCAACCTGGCCATTGCCGACGACAACTACCACTGGTATGACATCGGCCCCGCCAACAACGCCTGGATTCCCGCCAAAGACCAGTACGTCTGGTTCGGCCCCGGCCAATTCGATAAAGAGAAAGAAAGCAGCGCCATCAAAGCCGTCTATATCGACAAAATCGAATTCATTCCCGTCATCAACTGACACCACACACACGCCGCCAGCAACGGGCGGACAAACAAGCCCGCCCCGACAAATTCGCGCCTCGCGTGAGAAATAAAGATTCGCGCCTTCGCGCCTTCGCGGGAGAAAATAAGATTCGCGCCTTCGCGCCTTCGCGGGAGATAATGCCTTCGCGCCTTCGCGCCTTCGCGGGAGAAAAAATAAGATTCGCGCCTTACACCGGCGGCTTGAATTGCCGCGCAGCGGCAAGACATGCCGCCAACAGCAGGCAGACACACAGGTCCCCCCCGACAGATTCGCGCCTTCGCGGGAGATAATGCCTTCGCGCCTTCGCGTCTTCGCGTGAGAAAAAAAGATTCGCGCCTTCGCGGGAGAAAAAATGATCTAGTAGCCCCACCGCTCGGCTACAGCCGTCGCGAGAAGAAGAGGCCATTATGCGAAGACGCCCGGCAGGGGGTGTTGGCAGCGGGGGCAGCGGCCGTTATCGAGGTGCTTCTGGCGCACCAGGAAGCCCCTGCGGGCGATGAGCAGCTGTCCGCATTGTGGGCAGAGGGTGTCTTCCTGCCGGACACCGCCGCAATCATTGCCGGTATAGACGAAACGGAGACCTGCCTGCCTGCCCCGCTCCACGGCGGCGGCGATGCGCTCGGGCGGTGTCCGCTCCGGCTCGGCCGGCATCTTGTAAGTGCTGAAGTACGCGGAGACATGCCAGGGGATGTCCGGCGACACCCCGGCAATGAAGTCGGCGATCTGGCGCAGCTCGGAGTCGCTGTCATTGAAACCCGGCACGACGAGGGTGGTCACTTCAATCCACACGCCGGCGGCATGCATGGCGCGGATGCCGGCGAGCACCGGTGCCAGACGTCCGCCGAGCGAGCGATAGCCCTCGTCGCTGAAGCATTTGAGATCGAGATTAGCGGCGCTGACCAGCGGCGTCAAGCAGGCCAACGCCTCTTCGGAGAAGAAGCCATTGCTGACCAGACAGCCGTGGATGCCCTCGGCCTTGGCCAGTGTCAGCACGTAGGCGGTCCATTCGATGCTCACCAGCGGCTCGTTGTAGGTTGAGGCGATGGCCCGGACGTTGTGGTTTTTTGCCAGTTCGATCATACGTTCGGCGCTGCAAGGCTGCATCCGCGCATCGGCCAGCGGGTCCTTGCCGACCTGCGAACAATGCCAGTTCTGACAGAAAGCACAACTGAAATTGCAACCCAGGGTACCAAAGCTCAGAACGCGTTCCTCCGGCAGAAAATGAAACAGCGGCTTCTTTTCCATCGGGTCCAAGGCCAGGCCGGAGACCTCGCCCCACGGCACCTGCAGGTCGCCATGGACCACGCGCCGCACGCCACAAATGCCGGCCTGGCCTTCGCCAAGCCGGCAATGATGCGCACAGGCCAGGCATTGCACCTTGCCAGTCGCGGCGTCTCGGGTCATCATGATGTCCGGTCGCATGGCCACGTCTCCTCATAACCGAAGTGCTGTCAATGTGCGAACTCGACCGCTATCGACTGCAATCGACTGCAATCGCCCGCTATCGACTGCTATCGACTGCAATCGACTGCAATCGCCCGCTCTCGCCCGCTCTCGACTGCTCTCGACTGCTCTCGACTGCTCTCGACTGCTCTCGACTGCTCTCGACTGCTCTCGACTGCACTCGACTGCCATCGACCGCTCTCGACCGCCGCCGGGACGGAGCGCTCCCAGGAGTCCAAGAAGTCCCCAATCAGTCCCCTGAGTCCAATGCGTCAATCCCCACGGTCCAGAAAGTCCCCACGGTCCAATCCATGGGATCATGCCTCATGGGTCAGTGAGTCCTCGTCCCAGCGCCGCCGTCAAGCGGTCGCCTCTTACAGATTCTTCGCCCAAGCCGCCACATCATCCAGCGGCGCGTTCCACGCCACGCCCAAGTGCGCGCTGCGCTTGAGGATATCCAAGGTTTTTGGCGCCGCCGTCGCGTCATAGCAGGCGTCGCGGCCCTCGGGCGTCAGGAAAGGATTGACGTCATCGCGATAGGCGCGTTTCTCCACCAGCGGCGGCCAGTTGGTGTAGATGTGCCGGCCGGCGGTATCGAAGATGTTTTTGACGCCCGAACGCGCCGAGAACGCCTGAAAGTCCTGCTCACTGGGGAAGACCAGCGCCATGGACACGGCATTGGCCGGATCGTGATGCGGCGCTATGCGGTAGCGGCCCTGCTCCTGGATGACCTTCGTCGCCAGCGCCACGCGTTCGCGCCACATCGCCATGCATGGGTCCAGGCGCTTGAGCTGTTCGAAAATAAGCGCGCCCTCGATCTCCGAAGCGCGGTAATCCTGGCCCGCAAAATAGGGTATTTTGATGGCCGCGTCGTAGGATTGCACGAAGGTACCGGCGTCATGCCAAAGCCTGGCGCGATCGAACAGCTCGTCGTCGTCCGTCAGCACCGCGCCGCCCTCGCCACAGGTGATATTCTTGTAGTTGTTGAAACTGAAGGCGCCGATGCGGCCGATGCTGCCCAGGCGGCGGCCCTTGTAGATCCCGCCGACGGCCTGGCAGGCATCTTCCACCACCGGAATGCCGTGTTTGTCGGCAATCGCCATGATGCGGTCCATATTGCAGGGCCGGTTGTTCATGTGGATGACCATGATTGCCTTCGTACGCGGCGTGATCTTGCGTTCGAGGTCGTCGGGGTCCATGGTCAGCGACTCGTCGATTTCCACCAGCCGCGGGACCGCCCCCAGCAGCATCGGCGCCAGCGGCGTCGAAATCCAGGTGTATGCCGACACTAGCACTTCGTCGCCTTTGCCGATCCCCAGCGCGACCATATCGCAGATCAGCGCACTGGTGCCGGAATTGACCATCAGCGCATGCTTGACGCCAACCATCTCGGCCAACGCCCGTTCCGACCGGGCCAGATAGCCATCGGTCTTGCCTTGAAAACGCGTCAGGATGCCTCGGCGAATGGTATCGGCCACGGCGTTGATTTCTGCTTCACCAATTTCGAACATGGCTCAGTCCTTTCTTTTATTGATCGTCTGTCACTGGCTTTTCAGGTGTAATTACCAGTCCGTTCCAAGCACGCGTTCAACGTTGCGGTAGAGGATGTTCTTGATATCGTCGTCGCCAATGTCGGCTGATATCACGCCGCCGGTGACTTGGTATTCATCAAACCACGGCAGGTCCGTGCCGTAGATGATGCGCTCGCTACCGACATCGCGCACCAGCCGTTCGATGATGCCACGCAATCCCGGCACCGCCGTCAACTCCAGATAGCAGTTGCCGGGGGCTTCGACGATGCAGCGCCGCGACCAGTCCCAGTCGCCGAAGATGCTATGGCCATGAAAAAAGATCACGTTGGGATAGCGCTGCGAAAGCTCCAGCAGCTGTGGGCCGCCGCAATAGGGCACGCCGCCCCAGGTGTGATTCAGCACCGGCAGATGCCGCTCACTGGCGAATTTGAGCGCGTATTCGTAGCGGCGGTCCGTCACCGCCACCTGGTGGTAGGCCGACAGCATCTTCAGGCCAATCGCAAAGGGCCATTTGTCGAACAGCGCCAGGTCCTCTTTGATGAATTCCGGGTAATGCGGATTGATGGCCACGTACATGCGCAGGCGTTCGCTGCAGCCTTCCACAATCCGATGCACCGCCGCGTTACGCATGGAGCCCATGAGTGCCGAATGATGGGAAAAGACGAGCCGGCGGACGCCGATGCGCGCCAGGTGGGCGTCCATCGCCGGCGCTTCGCAACGCGCAAAATAGATTGCGTTATGCGCCCCCATGTGGCCATGCATGTCGTAAATGGGGAAGTCCGCGCGGCCATGCCGCCAGAATTGCTCGGCAACGGAACCCGGCTGTTCCCACAATGCTTGCGTTCTGCTCATGATAACTGCGCTCCTTCCAGCAGGCGGGCCAGATTACCACCGGCGATCAGTCGCGACCACGCATCGGCGATATTCGCGTGACGAATGGACAGCATGGTGCTGCCATGGTTCAACTCCGGAAAGCCGCTGCCATAGAGCAACCGCTCCGGCCCGTAGAGCTCGGCGAGATCCTTAATGCCCTCCGGCACCCAGTAGGTGGACAACTCCACGTGAAAGTGCTCGTAATGCTCAAGCAGCGGCCGGATGGCCCGGTCGGCGCCCCAGCGGCCCGTGTTCGCTAGTATGCAGGTATTGCGGGGGAAATCTGCCATGAACTGGTACAGGTCCGACCAGCGCGATGAATAATTTGGCAGTATGACGGGCACCCGCCGTTCCGCTGCGGCGTCCATCAGCTTGCCAATGCAGAGCCGGCTCGGCACCCAGCGATGCGCCCCGGGCGATAAGGTCAGCGCCCCAATCCGCTGCCGTTTCATCGCCGCAAAGAATTCGTCTGGCGGTGGCAGTTCGTGGCATTGCTCCGGGAGGATGCACCAGACCCCACAGAGTCGCGCGGCGGGATCCTCATTGGCTAGCATCACCGCCAGCTCCTCGTTGGTGACGACCGCGCCGTCAGGATCGATATTGATATGCCGCACCAGCGCCCGGTCTACGCCATTGCGGTCCATCTCTGCCAGCAAGGCCGGGATGGTCGCCGTCGCGGCGCCGCCATTCATCGGCAGACCGACCTGGCAATTGGCATCAAAAAACATCATGTCCCTCACAAACGCACCTCCTTCATTTGCACGCCCGAAGCGGTGTAAACCAAACACAACAACGGTAGAACCACGCGATGTCTTCCCTCAAGTATAACCCATCGCCAGTATTTGCAACGACCACACGCACAAAAAGAGGCGCTTCCCGGGCCGATCAGACCGCGCGTTCGCCCGCTGCATCCGTGCTTTCGCCGTTGAAAAAGGGCCTTTTTGGCCTTATTTTAAGTGTTTTGTCATGCCCCAGCCAGCGTCATGCCGGCGGCGACCGCCGGCGTGGTTGATTACAGCCCTGAAATCATGAGGAAAAGCGTATCATGAGCAAGATTTCTCCCCTCCAGAAGGCCCGTTCCGAGTACAGCCCGAAGCTGCCGCCGGTTTTGCAGGAATGCGGTCCTTTTGCGACCGCGCGTTTGGGCGAGCCGACGCAGTCCGTCGCGGATCAGGACGCCATTCGCCGTCTGTTCCCGGACACCTACGGCATGCCTGCGGTGACCTTCGCCTGCGGCGAGAGTTTTGACTGCGAGCCGATCAAGGCCGGCGTGATTCTTTCCGGCGGCCAGGCCCCCGGCGGCCACAACGTGATTGCCGGACTTTTCGACGGCCTGAAGGGCCTCAATCCCGACAGCCAACTCTTCGGTTTCCTGGGCGGCCCCAGCGGCCTCATCGACGACAAGTACATCATGATCACCGAAGAGCTGGTGGACAGCTATCGCAACACCGGCGGTTTTGACATGATCTGCTCCGGCCGCACCAAGCTGGAAAAGACCGAGCAGTTTGCGCAAGTGGCCACCAACTGCAAGAAGCACGGCATCACCGCCATCATCGTCATCGGCGGCGACGACTCCAACACCAACGCCTGCACGCTCGCGCAATACATGCTGACAGAAAAGACCGGCATTCGCGTCATCGGCTGCCCGAAGACCATCGACGGCGATCTGAAGAACGAGTGGATCGAAGTGTCCTTCGGTTTTGACACCGCCACCAAGGTCTATGCCGAGCTGATCGGCAATATCATGCGCGATGCCAACTCGGCCCGCAAGTACTGGCATTTCATCAAGCTGATGGGCCGTTCGGCCTCGCACATCGCCCTGGAATGCGCCTTGCAGACCCACCCCAACGCCTGCATCGTCTCCGAGGAAGTCGCCGCCAAAAAAATGTCCCTGCAAGAAATCGTGACCGACCTCACCAAGCTGGTGGTGAAGCGCGCTGATGCCAAGATGAACTTCGGCGTGGTGCTCATCCCAGAAGGCCTCATCGAATTCATCCCCGAAATGAACGTGCTGATCGCGGAATTGAACGACCTCCTCGCCAAGGAAGAGGCCGCTTTCAATGCCCAGGCCGACATGAGCGCAAAGATTGACTTTGTGGCCCAGCGCCTCAGCGCGGCCGCGGCTGGCGCCTTCAAGTCCCTGCCGGCCATGATCAAGGCGCAGCTGCTGGGTGACCGCGATCCCCATGGCAATGTCCAGGTCTCGAAAATCGAAACCGAGAAGCTGCTCATCGTCATGATCGAAGAACAGCTGGCGATAATCAACGCCGGCCGCGAAAAGGCCGTCAAATTCAGTTCGCAGGCGCATTTCTTCGGCTACGAAGGCCGTTGCGCCGCGCCGTCGAATTTTGATGCCGACTACTGCTACAGCCTTGGCTACACGGCGGCGGCGCTGCTGGGCGCGGGCAAGACTGGCTACATGGCATCGGTACGCAATGTCTATGCGCCAGCCAGCGAATGGGCCGCCGGCGGCATTCCGTTGACCATGATGATGAACATCGAACGCCGCCACGGCAAGGACGTCCCAGTCATCCGCAAGGCCCTCGTTGAGCTCGACGGCAAGCCCTTCAAGACCTTCGCCACCAACCGCGACGCTTGGGGCGCCGGTGTCGAATACGTCTATCCCGGCCCAATCCAATACTTCGGGCCGACCGAAGTCTGCGACCGCGTCACCGAAACCCTCGCCCTCGAACACGCCTGAGAAGTGAGTTAAAACGGCGTCTATTAGCGCCAGGAAATACGCCAGGGCGGCGGTTGCGTTCACCGCGACCGTCGCCCATTTCGTAGGTTGGAAAGAGAAGATGATATGAGCGATGACAGCCCCTGCGAAGAGTTCTCGCGGCTGCGCCTGTTGGTCGGCGAAGACGGCGTCGCGCTGCTGCGGCAGGCGCGGGTGCTGCTTGCCGGCGTCGGCGGCGTCGGTTCCTGGGCTGCCGAGGCGCTCGTGCGCGGCGGCGTCGGACACCTCACGATGATCGACTATGACCTCATCCGCCCCAGCAATATCAACCGGCAGCTCCACGCGCTCCATAGCACCGTCGGCCAGGAAAAAGCCCTGACCATGGCCGCGCGACTGCGCGATATCGCTCCGGACGCCGATCTCCGCGTGCGCAGTGAACGCCTGGACGCTGCCACGGCCGCGCAATGCGTCGCCGACGGCCCCTGGGACGTGGTTATTGACGCCATCGATGAACGACCGCCAAAACTGGCGCTGCTCGCGGCATGCTTGCACGTCGGCATACCAGTCATCTCCAGCATGGGCGCCGCCAACAAGCTGCTCGCTGGCGACATCCGCGTGGCGGATATCGCCGACAGCTACGGCTGTCCGCTGGCGAAGGTGATTCGCAAACAGCTGAAAAAGCTGGGCATCGACCACGGCATCCGCGTGGTTTTTTCGCCGGAAGGCCCCGTGCGACTGGAAAATGGCGAGTTCATCGGCAGCGACCGCGAAGAGGTCGGCGAGCGGCGGCCGCTGGGCACCATCTCCTTCATGCCAGCGCTTTTCGGCCTCCGCTGTGCCGCCGAAGCTATTGAGACCATCCTCCGCCCCCTGCCTCTCTCACGCCGCGGCGAAAGCTGACGGTCGTTTCAGCCAACGAGCATGCCCTTGGCGAGCTGGTCGGCGATGTCGCGCTTGCCCAGGCAGCGCACGAGCTCCAACGCGAATTCCAGCGACGCGCCAGGACCACAACCGGTGACGACCCGCCGGTCTTTCTCAATGCGCTTGCCGCTGTACTTTCCACCGATTTTCTGCTCGACCGACGGGTAGCAGGTGTACGCGTGGTCAGTCAACACCCCAGCCGCCTGCAACGCCAACGGCGCCGCGCAGATGGCCGTGGCCCAGCCGCCTTGGTCGTGAACGGCTTTAACCAGCGAACAGACGGCCGCACTGGCTGCCAGATTGGTCGCGCCGGGTAGACCACCGGGGAGAATGACCATCTGCAGCGCTTCGGCCTTCAGGTCGCCCACTTCGCAATCGCAGACGACCGGGATGCCGTGGGCGCCGACGACCGTTCCCTTGTTGCCGCCAACGGCGGCGACTTTCACGGTGAAGCCGGCGCGACGCAGGACGTCTATCGGCGTTACCGCCTCAATCTCCTCAAATCCCGGCGCTAACAGCAAGGCAATGGCTTGTTCCGACATGGCAAGGTCCTCCTCATGGGTGACGTGAATCCAATCGCGCCGCGAGGCCACAATCATGATGGGCAACGCGGCGCTGTTCAGCTAGCGCGAGGTCATTTCACGGGACGGACGAGCACCCGCAGGCGCTTGACGCGGTACTCACCCGCGTTGTTGTGGAATGTCCAGTCGCGGGTGCGCTTGGTGTTCTCAACGCCGGCCTTCGGGGAGCTGTTGCCAATGCCCAGATCGGCACTAGTGCCCGAACGCATGCAGTTGTAGGCGAAGATGGTCTGCTTGGCCGCGTAGTTATGCACCTGCATGGCGCCGTGGCCGATCGGCACGTCCGCTGATGCCTGATCACCAAAATCCCACACGTCGTTAGACGCGTTGGGTATGTTCGAAGCATTGGGCGGGCCGTAGTTGTTCGGGTAAAATTCAATGCAGCCGCTGTCCTGCAGCATCTCACCATTGACGATGCCGTCAACGTTGGATATCACCGTCAGGTTATTGACCTTCAGGGTGAAATTGGCCTTGTTCTCCGGCGTTGGCACGCCGATCAGAGTGATGTCGTCGGTAAACGCATCCATGGACGCATAGGCGTAACGGACGCCCTCCTCGGCCTTCTGCAGCTCCAAAAAATACGCCACGCGGTCGAATTTCCCGGTGAAGGCCTTGGACTCATCGACGTCATAGACGATTTTGCTGCCGCCCTTACCGATATCAAGATCATAGATCAGTTGGTAGTCCTTGACTTCGGCCACCTTGATGGCCAGGTAGTCGACCTTGGGCACGTCGCCGGCGCGGAACGCCCCAGCGGGCAGCCCGGCGGCATTGACTAGATTCGGCACGGAGTACTTGTGCCAGCTGAAACGCATGGCGCAGGGCGCCTTGACTTCCGGGTGGCTGAGCACGACACTCTGGCCGTCAATGACGGCATTGGCGACCGTGAAGTCGTTCTCCGGACCGGCGATCTCGAAACAATTCGGAACTTGGCCATCGCGAGTGCTCAGGCCATCGGCGTTCTTGAAGAACACGCGAATGGCATTGTCTTCGAGGGCCATGCGGTCAAAGGTCGGTCCGGAATAAACAACGTCGGGCATGCCGTAGGTCTTGGCCTTCGCAATCAAGGCAAGGCGTTTGCCGACATCCTGCTTGTTGCGGGGATGAATGTCCGTTGGATTGCCAATGTCGTTGATCACGGCCATGCCCACGCCGGGGATGTTTTCGCAGGCGGCCTGGGCTTCCCAGATCCTGCCCATGACATCGGAGCCCTTCTTGGGATCGCCATAGTTGTAGGGCGCCAGCTGCACAAAATAGAAGGGAAAGTCGCCCTGCTGCCAGATCTCGCGCCAGCCCTGCACCAGCGCCTTCTTCTTTTCGTAGTACATCATGCCATCGCCGAGGTTGGATTCGCCCTGATACCACAAAGCGCCGCGAAAGGCGTAGGGCACCAGGGGGCTGATCATGGCGTTGTACAATGTCGCCGGCTGTTGCTGCGGACTGGCGCTCAGGTGATACGGCCGCAGCGCCTCGGGATAGGCCGGCGCGGGCTTCAGCGCGCTCTGGTTCTGTAGCGAACCACGAGCCTCGTCCGTCCACGCCTGCAACTCGGCAAGATACTTGTTCAAGGCCTCTTTGTAGGGCTCGCTGGTGGGGTCCTTGAGGACGAGCTTGTCGTTGATGTCCTTGAGTGCTGGCACGCTCGCAAAGCCCACTGGCGGCGTCCACGGCTCAATGCGGGTGCCGCCCCAGGACGAATTGATCAAGCCGATGGCAATGCCCGGCAACGCATCCTTGAGCTCCCGCGCAAAGAAGTACCCGGCGGCGGTGAAACCGCCGACTGTGTCGGGACTGCATACGCGCCACTCGGCCTTGACGTCCTCCTCCGGGAAACCCGCCGTCGCTTTCCCAATCTTCACGTGGCGGATGTGGCCATTTTCCGCCGCCGCCAGCTTCTCGTTCTCGAAGTCATTGGAGTTTTGCACCACCCATTCCATATTGGACTGGCCGGAGCACAGCCACACCTCGCCGACCATGACGTCATTCAACGTGATGCTGTTTTTGCCGCTGACGACGAGGGCATACGGCCCCCCCGCTGGCAGCTCGGGCAGGCGCAGCTGCCATTTACCATCCGCAGCGGCCGTGGCCTCACCCTTGGCGTCGCCCAGACTCACGGCGACGGCTTCGCCCGCATCCGCCCACCCCCAGATCGGTATGGCCATCTCACGCTGAAAAACCATGTGGTCCGAGAAAAAACCCGGCAGACGAACATCCGCCCACGCGGCACTACAGGCGACCGCCAAAATCAACATGCTGCGCCGAAGTCTCGCTACTATAGACTTGTTCATGTCCGCTCCTCTGCAATGGGTTGGCCTCAAGATGCCCGAAAAGAACGCCGAAACAGCGCTTTTCAACATAACCCGCCAACACCATTTGGCCACGGCCACAACCCGCAAAATGCACAGGAGAGCGGACCGATCATCCGACTGATCCGACTGATCCGACTGATCCGACTGATCCGACTGATCCGACTGATCCGACTGATCCGACTGATCCGACTGATCCGACTGATCCGACTGATCCGACTGATCCGACTGGTCCGACTGGTCATCGACCTGATCGGTCCGATCCGTCCGATCGGACCGATCGGTCCGCGAAAACCAGAAGGAAGATCAGAACAATCAGACCGCAAAAAGCCGGCCTTGCCATCTTCGGCTTTACAGGCGTGCTCTGTCGGGTTTTATTATGGGCCGCGCGAAAGTCCCGCCATATTCACGATTTTCCCCAACACTTATTCCTGTTCACGAAAGGCCTGGTCATGTCATTCAGTCGTTTGGAACGCGGTGTTCCCGAAGCCCACGGTGTCAGCAGCAAGGGCCTTGCGGCCGCCATCTCAGCACTTGAGGGTTTCAGTTCCATCAACAGCGTCATGATCATGCGGCACGGCGTCGTGCTTGCCGAAGGCTGGTGGCATCCCTATGCCCCGCAGTATCCGCACAAACTGTTCTCGCTGAGCAAGAGCTTCACATCCACCGCCATCGGCATGGCCATCGCCGAGGGCCTGTTCACTCTTGACGACCCGCTGAGTCGCTATTTCCGGGACAAAATGCCCGCCGAGCTCACACCGCGCCTCGAAGCTATGACGGTCCGCCATCTCTTGACCATGAGCAGCGGCCATGCCTGCTGTCCTCTAGCGGCTATCGTTCACAGCGAGTATCGTCGCGATTGGCAGCGCGGCTTTTTCGCCATGCCTCTCGCCTACGACCCCGGCAGCCGTTTTGCCTACAACAGCACGGCCACCTACATGCTCGCTGCGCTGATATACCGCCGCGCGGGCATGAACGTGCTCGACTATCTCATGCCGCGGCTGTTTGCGCCCCTCGGCATCGCCCAGCCGACTTGGGATTGCTGCCCGGCGGGCATCAACATCGGCGGCTGGGGACTGAAGCTGTGCACCGAAGACATCGCCAAATTCGGCCAGCTGTACCTCCAGCAGGGCCAGTGGCAGGGCCAGCAAATCGTCCCCGCCGAATGGGTCGCCATGGCTACCAGCAAACAAATCAGCAATGACATGAACAAGGAACCCGACTGGAAACAGGGCTACGGCTTCCAATTCTGGCGTTGCCGACATAACGCCTACCGTGGCGATGGTGCCTACGGGCAAAACTGCATCGTCCACCCAGCCAGCGAGTTGGTCGTGGCCACCACCAGCGGCGTCGGCAATCTCCAAGGCGTCCTCGATGTCGTCTGGGAGAAGATCCTCCCCGCTTGCCATAAGGAGGCACTGCGTGACGCCCCGGCCGCGCAACGTGCCTTGCACGAACACCTCAACAACCTCCACCTGCCCACGCCGCAACGTTCGGCGCTACCCCAACTGCCTGTTCGCAACTACTCCTTCACCATCGCCAAAAATGACGCCGGGGTCAAGCAGATCGACATCACTACCGATGAGCACGGCGCGGACGTCGTCATGCATTTTTCGCAAAAGGACCGCCGCCGCGTCCATGGCGCCGTAGGCCGCTGGCATTGGAATGCCCAGGGCTTCGCCCCCGAGCCATACGAGCCCTGCGCCGCCACCATGGCATGGCTCGCCGAGAACGAGCTCGAACTGCGCCTTTGCTACGTGGAAGCGCCCTTCGTCGTCCGCTTCATCTGCCATTTCAACGACGATGGCAGCGCCCAGTTCGAACACAAGGCCAACTTCGTCTTCTTCGGCAAGCCCTGGCCAACCCTCACTGGAACGGCGATGCACTGACCAGAGCTGCCGCATTGGCGGCTCCGCCTCGCCCTCTAATCGGTCAGTGTACACCCCGGCGCTTCGCTGGGGTGTACACTGACCGATTACGTCTCGCGGCCGTGGAGTGGGCGTCTCGCCCACTCCGACAAGACGGCTCAATAAACCGTCCTAGTCATTCACGCCGACCGTACCCGGCCCGTCTCCCCCGCCGCATGAATAGTTACTCCTATGAAACACGCTGCCGCAAAGGTCGGCGGAAATCAAGGTCGGATGGCTGGGCGGCGGCGGACCGTGGGTTTCCTGCAAATTGTCCCCGGTGTTTTCCCCACCGGAGGGGTTACTTACCGATTACGTCTCGCGGCCGTGGAGTGGGCGTCTCGCCCACTCCGACAAGACGGCTCAATAAACCGTCCTCGTCATCCACGCCGACCGTACCCGGCCCGTCTCCCCCGCCGCATGAATAGTTACTCCTATGAAACACGCTGCCGCAAAGGTCGGCGGAAATCAAGGTCGGATGGCTGGGCGGCGACTGGCCGTGGGTTTCCTGCAAATTGTCCCAGCGAAGCGCCGGGGTGTACACTGACGGATTACCTCACCCTCTTCTCACCCCTTCATGAATTCGAGTGTCTGGCGGGCGATGGCGTCCAGCCATGCCTGCGAGGAGAAGTTATGGTTGGCGCCATCCAAAACTTCGATGCGCATAGGCAGTTTGTGCTCGCGGATGTAGTCGCCAAAATAGGCCATGGCCGCGGGCGCATCGGGATCAGCCGTGCCGTAGAACATCAGTCCCGGCAGATCCGCGCGGAGCTTGGCGAGGTGCTTCTTCGGCGCGTCTTTGCCCTGCAGACGGCTCTCTGAGGCCGCCGCCTTGGCGACCTGCCCTTTCACGCGCGATGCACCTGACGCAGCGGCGTTGTCGCCGGCGTCCTTGGCCGCGCCGGCGTTTGTGCCCTTGGCGTCTTCGCCTTCCTTACGTTTATTGGCACCGCGTTTGAGAAGATGCCCAAAGAGCACATTGCCTACCTGCTTAAGGTGGACATCGCCCTGGAAAAGGCGCCGCCAGGTCTCGCCCCGGCATGCCTTATGCCAGTACACCTTGACGTAATGCAGCGTGCGGTGCACATCGCGACCGAAGGCGTCACCATCGGAAAAAGGATAGACCGACAACATGATCAGGCCCTGTGCCTGCGGCAGGCGATTGAGGGTGCCAATCGTCACGTTGCCACCCGAACACAAGCCGAGATACCACGGTCGCGCCAGTTGCGTGTGCTCACTGAAGAAAGCCGTCGCCGCGACCAGATCGTCCGCCATGGTCGTCAATGTCGCATTGAGACCGTCGCCGCCGCTTTCGCCACGGCCGCGGAAGTCAAAGCGCAAGGACGCGACGCCGCTGGCGGCGAAAGTGCGCGCCAGAGTGCAGAGCATGCCGGCCGGTCCATGGCGATTGCCGCTCCAGCCGTGCGCAAAAATGAGCCCCGTACGGGCCTTGCCCGTCGCCGGCAAACAGAGAATGCCCCGCAGCGTCTCGCCGTTGACCTCGAAAAACACGGCCTCTTCCCGGACCTCCGGGCTGATCTGGATGTCGCTTTGCAGCATCGTCGTCATTGCTCCACCTCGCCCGCGGCATTCTCCTCGGCGCCGGCGGCAGCCGCGCCCTGGGCTTCCGCAGCGGGCTGCGCAACCGCAGCGTCATTCTTGCTTGCCAATGGCGGATAATGTGTGTTGAGGAACGCGTGTTGCTTTTTCAGTGCGTAGAGTGCCGGTTCGCTGCCGATGCGGAGGACGAAATTGTGGTCGCCGTCGGGCACCGGCTCGTACACGTATTTCTTGCCATGCTTGTCCAGTTCGCGGCGCAGATCGGCGTGACTGAGGTGAAAGACGCTGCCGTCATAGGCATCACCCATGAAGAGCAGCAACGGACACTGCAGGCGCCAGGCGTTGTGAACGATGCTGCGCGTCATCAGTCCGCGCAGCTGATCGGCCACGGGCTGGTTGCAGAAGTCCGCCCACGACAGCCAGTTGTTGGCGCCGCGCGCCATGCGATCCCAGTAGTAGCGTTGCGGGTTGACCAGCCATGCGTCGTAGCTTACCACCGCCTTGGCCTTGTCACCCGCGCGCGCCGCCGTCAGCAGCCCGGCACCAGAGCCGAAGCTGTGACCGATCATGGCGAACTCGTTTTTGCGCACATAGGGCAATTTCCAGGCCGCACTCAGCATGGAGAGGCAGTCATTGACCTCGCCATCGAGGTTCTCAATCTCGCCTTCGCATTTGAGCATCTGGCCATTGATTGCCATCTGCATCTGGAAGAGATCCTCGCCGCGCATGGCCGGGCCAATGACCACGTAACCCTGCTCCACCAGCTCCGCCAACCACAGACAAAAATTATTGGGAATGCCGAAGGCGGCACCGTGGCAATACAGAATCAGCGGGTATTCAGCGTCTGCCGGCCGCTCCCTCGGGAACAGCAGCACGCCGTACTGTTTGAGATTGTCCACCGTCCACTGCACGACCCGCAAGCCCACATTGGGGAAAGAGCCCATGCGCAGATCGGCCAGGACCGTGAAACTCGCATCGGGAATGCCGCCCCACTGCGGCGGCGGCAATGGCTGCAGGCCAGACAATTTGCCCAGCCCTTGCTGCCATTTGCTCTGCGCCTCGGTCTTCTTGCCCTGGCTGTCCAGCAGCCGGCCGTCAAACCAATCCTGCAAGGCCGCTGCCACATCCAACCCAGAAAGCAGCGGCTCCTTCAGCGCCGTGACCAGCGCGGTTTCCTCAGGGGCCACCTGCACTGACCAGGATTCCATGTCCTCAAGGCCCGGACGAACCGTATCGCCCGCATAGAGCACCGGCACCAGCAAGGACAACACTGCCAATATGGAAACAACACACGCAGTACAAGAACGTAACATCATCACCTCATGCATATTAACCAATGTGACTTACAACAAAATCCGTGACGGCGTCGATCACGACGTCCGACTCGTAATAGTCAAGCTGGCCCCAAAAGGGCTTGTCCGCTATCACTTGCGCAGAACTGCCTGCGCGGGCCGTTACCGCTGCGACCAGGTCCTGCCAGGCCGGGGGAAAATTCTTGGCGCCGGACACCCGCAGCAGCTGCAGCGCGCAATCCACCGGCGTAGCGGCCAAGCTCGTCTGCAGCTGCGCGGCCCAGAGTTGCTCGGCCATGGCCGAGCCCACCAGGAAGCCGCCGAAATCAGCCGGTTGGCCCGCCGACCACAGCTCGGCGGAAGCGGCATTCTTGGCGCCGCCACTCATCATGTCCTTGATTTTCTGGCGCCGTTCGAGGTCACGCAGAAGCTCGTCGCCGCTCAAGAGCGGCTCAAGCAGAATCAGCGCGCGCAGGGCGCCGCCGGCGGCGGCAATGCGCGCAGCGGCCTCGGCCGCCAGCAAGGCGCCGGCGCGCGCACCAGCGAGCATCAGCGGCGGCTTGCCAGGCAGCTCACGCGCCAGGGCGATTTGTGCGGCCAGTTCGTCCTGCCAGTGCCGCCATTCGGCCTCGCCGTGCTTGCCGGCGCTGTCGCCGGTGCCGCTAGCGTCGTAGCGCATGACGGCCACGCCCCGTGTGGCCAGCTGCCGCGCCAGGCGTACGAGCATGCGAAACGCGCAGCGCTTCTCTTCGCCAAAGGGCTCGACCAACAGCAAGGCCGCGCGCGGTGGCGCGTCGGCCGGTAGATAATGCGTGCCGTAGATGGCCCGCCCTGATACGTCAATAAAACCACTCTGCTCAAGTATACTCATGCCGGCCCTGCTTCACAACGTCATCCTTCATTATCGCCACTCGACACCAAAATATGACGGGTGTAACTGTCATTTTTTATACGCAGGCACCCACATTACCTGCCTATGGCACTATGCCAATGCCCGAAACTGCCCTGTAAACGTACAGCTGTCGGCGATTATTGAACTCGGCACTAACGGCCTGTATAGCATAGCTATCAAGAATCAACGCAACACGTTCCCACAAGCCCCACTTTGGGCGAATAATCCCACATTGTGGATAAACTCTGACGCACGGAAGCCCCCATTCGCCTCAGCATCCCAACCATACGCACGGGCTTTTAACCTGCACAGACTACGACACCTGCAGACCGACCAACCGCACGACCATCTCCCGGTCGTGTGAGCAGGACTTTAACCCGCCCCCTGGGCGCTGACACTAAAAGGCTCCAGGAACAGCCAATGTCGGTGAGTGTGTGGCTACTTGAACAAAGCCCAACAACACCATGCGCCGTGGCAAATCTGAGCCCATGAGTGTATTGTTTTAGCTTCCTGCGTCGCGCACGCCACGAGCGCCCCCGTGATGACGACGCACTGCCACCCTGCACCGCAGTAGCCAAAGCCATTCCAACACTAGCCCCTCCCCAGCACCATGAAAAAACTCTACCTCGTCAAACCGCTGGCCATTGGCACCATCAATCCCATGATCTACGGCCACTTCAGCGAACACATCGGCGGCGTCTTCTACGACGGCCTGTGGGTCGGCGAAGACTCGCCCGTGCCCAATATCCGCGGCTTCCGTAAAAGCCTCGTGGAGAAATTTCGTGCGATCCGCCCGACGGTGCTACGCTGGCCGGGCGGCTGTTTTGCCGAGACCTACGACTGGCGTGACGGGATTGGTCCCCGCGATGAACGGCCGGTGCGCCTCAACTGGTGGCATCAGCGCGATCAGCGCTTGGAGTCCAACGCCGTGGGCACCCACGAGTTCATTGATTTCTGCCGCCTGGTCGGCGCCGAGCCGTATTTTGCCGCCAACATCACCTCGCAGTCGCCGATGGTCGTGCGGGACTGGATTGACTACTGCAACTCGCCGGCAGGCTCCACCTCCATGGCCCGACTGCGCGAACAAAATGGCTCGGCCGAGCCGTTCCGAGTGCATTTTTGGGGCGTGGGCAATGAATGCTGGGGCGGCGGCGGCAATATGACGCCCGAAGTCTACGCCCATGAATTCCGCAAGTACGCGGCCATCATGGCCAATAGCGGCAACGGTCTCGAACTCATCGGCTGCGGCCCCAATGGCGGCGACTGGCGCTGGACGGAAAAATTCCTTCAGCACTTCGAACCATCCGAACACCACATGCAGGGCTATTCCGTGCACTACTACTGCTCTGCCTGCGGCCACGCCACCGAATTCACCGACCTCGAATACTACCAGATGCTCGTCAAGGCCGCCGGCATCGAAACGGTCATTGAACGCAACTGGCAGCTCATCTCGGGCTTTGGCATGCAAAACTACGCCCGTCTGGTTGTGGACGAATGGGGCTGCTGGCACCCCGAAGGCTCCGGCCCCAGCCAGGGCCGCAATCTCTTCGAACAGCAAAGCACCATGCGCGATGCGCTCGTGGCCGCGCTGACTCTCAATGTCTTCAACAACCACTGTGACAAGGTCCGCATGGCCAACATCGCCCAACTGGCCAATAATCTCCACTGTCTCTTCCTCGCCAACGAAAAAAACTGCATCACCACGCCAACCTACCACGTCTTCGACATGTATCAGCAGCATCAGGGCGGCAACACCATCCGCTGCATCGGCGATGACGACGACAGCGTCATCGCGTCCAGCGACCCGCGCCAGCCGGCAACGCTGGCCAGTCTGTCCCATTCGGCATCCATCCGCAACAAGGTCCTCACGCTCACCATTGCTAATTTGAGCCTGACCGAAAACGCGGGTATCGTTCTGGAGCCCGTCGGCTTCCAGCTCGGTCGCGACGCCGAAATCACCACTCTGACCAGCAACAACGTCCGCGCCTGCAACACCTTCGCCGCCCCAGACTGCGTCTGCCCTACAGAGCATGAGGGCGTCGCGACCACCCTGGCCATTCCTCCCGCTTCTGTTGTCTGCCTCAAGGCCAAAGTGAAATAGCCCCACGCAAAGCCCGCATCATCCCTGATCTCACCCCATCCCGGAAAGGACCTTCCGCCTATGCCCCGCTTCCCCATCCTGCTCAGTTCTCTGGCCATGCTTTCCACTATGTCGTTGTTTGCGCAGGACCCGCTGCCGCCGGCACGAGTTACACCCCAGCCTGCCAGCGAATGCGAAAAGCTCTTCAGCAAAATCAGTTTTGATCAGCTCCCCGGTAACCTCAATGCGTACATCCGCGACGAGTGGTTCCTGCTCACCGGCGGCACGCCCGAGAGCTACAATAGCATGACCGCCGGCTGGGGCGGCACCGGCATCCTCTGGGGAAAACAAGTCGCTTTCGTCTTCGTCCACACCGACCGCTTTACCTACCAGTTCATGGAACAAAGCGACATGTTCACCATGTCCTTCATGGACCGCGACGCCAGGCCAGCCCTTGCCAATATCTTCGGCCGCAAATCCGGTCGCGACACCGACAAGGTCACCGAGGCCGGCGTTACCCCCATCGCCACGCCCGAAGGCGGTGTCACCTACCAGCAGGCACGCCTCGTTATCGTCTGCAAACGCATTGCCAAAGTACCCCTCACCCAGGACCTCATCACCGGCGATATCGGCTTCAAATACGGCGAAAACAGCTACCACTGCCAATACGTCGGCCAAATCATCGGCATCTGGAAACGTAACCCCTGAACGAGATGCCAACGAATGCCGTAGGGGCCCGCCCTGACGGGGGAGGGACGGGCGCAGGGTGAAATCCCTGAACGAGATGCCAACGAATGCCGTAGGGGCCCGCCCTGGCGGGTGAGGGGCGTGCGCAGGGTGAAATCCCTGAACGAGATGCCAACGAATGCCGTAGGGGCAGACCTGCGTGTCCGCCCCCACAGTATTCCACAGGAGTCCCCGGCGTCCAATGCGTCATTCCCCACGGTCCAGAAAGTCCCACGGTCTAATCCATGGGACCATGCCTCATAAGTCTGTGAGTCCTCGCCCCAGCGCGCAGCCGACAATTAGTCCCCACGGTCCCCGGCCAATATCCATGACTGACCGATTTGTAATCGGTCAGTGTACACCCCGGCGCATCGCTGGGACAATTTGCAGGAAACCCACGGCCCGCCGCCGCCCAGCCATTCGACCTTGATTTCCGCCGACCTTTGCGGCAGCGTGTTTCATAGGAGTCATGGATAATTAAGCCATAGAGCTTCTGGCTGAGTCAAACGCGCCCGTTTCCCTGGCCGCAAAGCGGCAGAAGCGCTGAAAGCGCGAAACATACCAGCCCAGGGCAAGCAGCGCTGAAAGCGCGCGCCGCCCTGGGTACAACGACGTCTACGTCCGTGTTCCTCGGCCTCTTTGGCCCCAGTCGGCGCAGCTGACTGGGGCCAAAGAGGCAATGGAACTCACTTACATACCCGGGGTTGACGTCGGCGATATGTCTGTGCGTCCGTTCTCAATGGGTGACCGATTACACCGATTTTCCCTTTTTTCCCACGCGCGCCGTTGCATTTCCACCTCTGGCAGATAAATTATTGCCTCGTCCGTATGCAGGACACCACAGCGCCGGAGAGGTGACAGAGTGGTCGATTGTGCAGCACTGGAAATGCTGTGTACCGCAAGGTACCCAGGGTTCGAATCCCTGCCTCTCCGCCAGTTTTCGTACACAAAAGCCCAAAACAGTACCGTTCAGTACCGTTTTGGGCTTTTTTCGCTATTACCAGTCCGCCTGGTTAGCTCATACCAGCCGTAGTTATATCTTTTGGGCTGAGATGAGGGTGATGGGTTGAGGCCCCGGCCGGTAATTCCTGATGCAGGTCATGCTGCTCGTGAGAATCTCCTCGGCGTGATAGCCGATGTAGCTCACCCCACCCAAAATCCTCTGCAACGACGGCCGGTTGCAATGGCTGACCACCTGAATCGTCTCGCCGGGGATCATTCCCAGCGCGAGCAGCTGGTTGTTCACCGTGGGCAGCAGATTGTCGTTCATGACGATGATCCCATCGGGCTTCTCCTTGCGGTTATCGGAAAAAAGTCCGGCAATCAGCCACTGCTGGGCGATGTTATCGACGAGAGAGATATTCAACGGCAGCATCCACTCAATGGGCACCGCGCATCCGGACGCCTCAGCGATTTCGCGAAAACGCAGCAGCGCCGGGGATTTCTGAGTTTCCTGAAAGATCACGGCGACTTTACGCGCGCCCCGCACCAAAATTTCCTCCATCGCCAGGGAAAACTGCTGTACATAGTCGGTGGCCATGCGGATATGATCTTCCGGGGTTTTCTCGGGGTCATAGTCAAAGCTGATGCGCGGGAAGCCTTCCGGTAAGACGACTGTGGAGTTGTGGGCAAAAAACATAGCCCCGCATAGGCGTTTTTTGGCAGCGTCTTTCTGAAGAGTAGCCACCCCTTTTCCCTGATTGTTCGGAGTGTTGACGTAGTAGGGCACCAGCGTGACGGGCTGGCCCTCGAACTGAAACTTGTCCACCGACAGGATCAAGGCACTCCAAAGGGAGTCCGCCTGGATTTCCGCCGGGGAATAGATCGGTAGCGCCAGACCCAAGCGGTAAAGGTGCGGCGGATCAGACCGGACAAAGACGCCGGTGCTGTTTTTGGATTCCAAAAAACCCTCGGCAATCAGAGTGTTAATGGTCTTCTGAAAAGCCGCCACGCTCACATCATAATGCTCAAGCAGAATACGCCGGGTCGGCAAGATACCGCCCGGAGGGAATTCCCCCGCAACGATGCGGTTACGGAGATCGTCGGTTATGCGTTGTACTTTCACGTGTTGTCACTCAATTCTCTCAACTGCGCAACTGGGACTGAGTTTGTAGCCAGTCTTCCGCACCGGCGGCAAGATGTCGCGATTTGGATGTAACCAGCAATGACAGAAGAAGTTGCGCACCTGCTGCTACACGCCTTCGGCACTACACAACGACTCGGTAAACAACGCCAACTGCCAAGCAATATACAGCCTGCCAGCCCGCTATTGCTGGTTATTATGAAAACGTAACTCTTTAATATACAGGGTCACTTCGTCGTCATTACGGTTATTGAGGCCGAAGAAAAGTTTTTCGGGCAGCAGTGGCCCGGGTTGGCGGGTATACAAATCAATGGTGTGTGTCCGATATGTGTCATCAATATGCCGGTATATGAAGTTGCCTCCGGACGCCACCCCGCCTTTAAGCCAGAACTGGACATTATGGTATCCGGATTGCATCGGCGCCTGGATAGCTTTGACCTGGAAGGTCAGATAGCGACAGGCGCGGTCTTCTTCGGTAAGTGTGTAGATGGGGTAGAACCAACGGTCTTTGCAATCGGGCGCAAAAATGCTGCGAAACACCAGTGCCTCCTCCTCCGCATCATAGCAGACGGTCTTGTCCATGGTAGCGGCATTGGGCTGCCAGCGCGCCGGATTGAGACTGGCCGGTATCGCCTCAGACGCAACCGGTGCTTCGGGAGCGACAACGCCAGGCGCGGCCAATATCAGCTCGGGTACCTGCTTGCGTTCCAGGGGCGCACCGATATTGACCGGTGGCGAGAAGATCCACCCTTCGCGATCCTGATTGGCATCGGCGTCGTTGACCAAAAAAGCGAAACGGACCCGGTCATTAGCTTGCCAGGTGCCGCCATCGGGTTTGGGCAAAAGAAGCTCGTATACTGTTATGGTTCCTTGCCGTTCCACCGTTGACACAAAATTCGCTGGCACTTCGCCTTTATCCGCCGCCAGCCTGGCGCCCTGCGGCGTCAAGGCGGTAATGTACATTTGTCCGTCCAAGAAGAATTGCAGTGAGTCTTCCTGCCATGATGGCTCTGCAGAGGGATGATGGTGTAGATCGTCAGTGACCTCCGCGCGGAAGCGGATACCTTCAGGATTCCAGGACAACGTGGAACGGCTTGACAGGTCTTGCGGGCCATCCCAACGCCAAAGGACGGGGGAACTGCTCTTGAAGTGATCTCGGGTCGCCAGCACGAGCGGCTCGCCCTCCTGGCCCAGGGGTGGCAAACGCCGCCACGCGAGCTCCTTTTCCCAAACACGGGTTAGTTTGCCCGCGGTAACCTCGACGGCAACCTTGCCGCTGTCGCCAGCCAGCTCAGGCGCAAACTCCACCGGAACGGTGTTCCCCGCTTCCACTACGAAAGCACGTTCCCCGCCCGTGGTTCCCAATAGCCGGGCCTTGCCCTTTATTGCGGAACTGCCCAGGTTGCGCAGCTGGAGAACGACGCGCTTTTCGCCATCGCGAAACGCAGCCGTCAACTCGCCAGCAATGGGCGGCAAAACCCGGCCACCAAGCTGATCGGCTGCCACCAGGTTACCGTCGACGAGCAACTTGGCAGTGATGACATAGCTGGTCTCGTCCGGCAAGTCACCCGGCACCAGCAGAACCGTGACGCTGCTGCTTTCCCCTGCCCCGAGCTTGATGGGCACGGGCGTCGGGGCCTGCCAGCCACTGGGGACAGTGACGACCAAACTCCCCGCCAGCTCCTGCTGCGATGGATTGTGCAAGACAATGTCCACCGGCCGCTTTTCACCCAACAAGAAGCAGGCGGCAGGTGGACTGATCGCCAGCATCGGCTGGCCCGCCGCTGCCTGAATCTCGCCAGGGAGGTAGAGGGGCATGCTCAAGGGCACGGAACAGTAGCCGCCCACAGGCGTAAACTCCAGGTCATCACCAAAAACGCCCACGGCCGCCAATGGCGCCGCTGCCGACAGCAGCAGCGCGCGAGGACCATCGGCATGCCGCCAGATCACGCTGCGAGCTTCTCCGCTGGCGGCATTCCGCAGCAGCACTCCTTGAATGCCATCGCCCAAGGACAGCTCACGCGCAAAACTGTAGCCGTTGAGCTGATCGCCCATGGTCTGCAGCATCCACAGATTGGAGGTGGGAAGGAAGTCGTTGTCAAAAAGCCGATTATGGTCAAACTCTTCCTTTGACGAGAGGGACTTGGTGGGGATGTAGCAAATAAAATAGAAGTTGCGCTCTACCCCACGCGCGGCGCTGGCCAGGGTGTTGCGGACAAAACCCAGCGAGCGCTCGTGGGCAAAGCTGGCTTGGGAAGCACCCCCGACGGAATCCTCTGTGTTCCATACCGGCCCCGACCATTTGTACTCCCGGAGTTTTTCCAGATTGGCCTCCCGCGCACTGGTGTAGTGGTAGGTGTAGATGTCAAAATACTCGCCGCCGCCATTCGCGAAGAGTGAATCCAAAAAACTGTGGATACGTTTGGGATCGTCGCCGGCGGTACCGCAGCCAGCAACCAAAGCCTTGGGGTTGCCCCGTTTCACCGCCGGATAGAAGGCCTTGAGCATCTCGGCGACGCCTTTGCCCGTGTCGAAGCCGAAGATATTTTGCTTGAAATCCGGCTCGTTCCACACTTCCCATACCCGTACTGTCGGGTAGCGCCGAGCCAGTTCTTCCGCGCGGTCTGCAAAGAGTTGCCAGCCCCCTTCTACCTCAAAAAGGCGTGATGCCCAACTGGGGGTGTACTCGTAATTGACAAAGATGCAAAAGCCCAGCTGGTCCAAAAGGCCAATGCTCTTACCCATGGACGCGAAGTTCATGTTGCCCTGCTCGCGCTCCATATTCCCCCAGTTGACAATCGTCCGCACCCAGGGCACACCGATGTTTTTCAAAACCGGCAACAGCTGTTCACCATGCCAGTGAATCCCCCAGACGTAGCAGCCCAACAGCGAGTGATCAGTATCCTGCCATACTACGGGCGTGTAATTGGCACCGCGAATCTCCCGGGAAAACAGCACCTGCCCACGGGACAGCAGGGAATAACGCAACTGAAAAGGGCCATCCCAGGAAGCGGGTATGGTGATCACATGCTCGCGCTTGAGCTCCGGTGTCATCGCCACGGTGACAATTGTCGGCGCCGCGCCGTACCCTAATGCGTCGGTGAGGCGGATCACCTCGTCCACTGGCCCCGAAAAACTGCCGTTATTCAGAAACTCCAGTTCAATCCGCTGCGGCGCCCCCGTGAACTCAAGATTACCAAATACCGAGCCCTTCACCTTGAACGCCGGTTCAGCCACGACCGCCACGCAGACCAAGGCCCACAAAATACCGCTTACTATGACATGTTTTAGCATTGCTCAGTACGTCCTTTCAGGGATTCCAGGGATAAGGCTGGGTGCCGGTACCGGGTACCTCCCAAAACTCGTCTCGCTCATCGGCCGCATAGCGAATGCACCAGCGAACCAAGTCGTGAGCCTGCCAACTCTCCACATGGCCATCGGCAAAGGCGGCACGAGCACTGCCATGGACCAGGCTGAGCACGCCATAATTAGTGTCAGTGTAGCGCGGATGATAAAGATAATAGCCCTGCCCCGTACTCCTGGTCGGTGCGGTGCCGCCTCCATAACTCAGCGGCGTGCGGGTCTCGGCAAAAAGATGGGTTTTCCCTGGCTGCGTCATCTGCTTGAAATCAATGACCCCAGAGTAGCTGGTACTGCCAAGGAGCTGACGCCTTTCGTAGAATTTGCCCAAAGCAGCGAACGCACCAGGGTAGTACCAGGCCGCATGGGCAAAATGGATGATCCCGTAATCACAACTAGAGTTGCCGCCCTGACGCGCAGTCGGGCAGCGCAAAGCCGCCTTATCGACATAACCGTTGTCAAGCATCACGGACGTCCACGTGTAGTGGACGTTGTTGCTGCCAAGGATCATCCGATCACAGATCATCCCTTCGAAATCATTCACGTAAAGCTGCGTCGAGAGCATCAGCTGTTTCTCATTGTTCACGCAGGCGATGCTGTGGGCCTTGTTGCGGGCCTTCGCTAAGGCCGGCAACAACATCGCCGCCAAGATCGCGATAATCGCTATCACCACCAATAGCTCAATCAGCGTGAACAAACCACGCCAGCGCTTCCTGCTACACCAATCAACGAATCGCACGTTTGCAGCCTTCATCGGAAGTCCTCCTTTGAATGTAGCACCAACACCACGCCCAAACACCAATACTAAGCAGAAATCCTATGTGCATCTTTCAACTTTTTATTATATACCATAAAAAAAGTAAAAAGTCAAGAATAAAAAAGAAGGTGTTACCAGGAAGCATGGTGTATTTTTGGATTGTGTCGTGTGATTCCAGGGGTTTTACACCCTCTATTCTTCCGCTCACCCTTCGCCCAGAGCGTTAGCTTGCGGAGCCGAGTCGGAGGCGCTTCACAGCTCACCGTACGATGCGGGCTTTTTTTATGCGGATAGACGGGTATACTTATTCCCAGCCCGTTCCGGCGCCCAATTCATCTGCTCAATGAAAGGACCGTCCGTTATGCAACTGCAAAAAGGTTCGCTTGCGCCGCTTTTTACGCTGAAGGATCATGACGGCAAGGCAGTCAGCCTGCAAGACTTCAAGGGCCGGAAGGTCCTGGTTTATTTCTACCCCAAAGCCGACACCCCCGGCTGCACCAAGCAGGCATGCGCCCTCCGCGACGCCTGGCAGCAGCTCAAGGACGCCGGCGTCACCGTCCTCGGCATCAGCCCCGACACCGTCGCCCAACAGAAGAAATTCGCCGATAAGTTCGGGCTGAATTTCGCCCTGCTCGCCGACGAGGACCACGCCACTGCCGAAGCCTATGACGTATGGGTGGAAAAATCCATGTACGGCAAGACATACTTCGGTGTGCTGCGCTCGTCGTTTCTTATCGGCGAGGACGGCAAGGTCATTGAGGCCTGGTATAAGATCAGCCCCGAAGACACCGCGCCGAAGGCCCTGGCAGCCGCCGGCGCCTGATTCGCGCATCCCTACTGGAAATCGATCAATCATGGATACGCCGTTATCACCAACGTCGCCCACCAACGCCCGAGTGGGAGATGAATAAAGTGAATTAACGCTCTCAACTGCGAAAAAGTGGACATCCCAGCGACGCGATTGGCACGTCGGAACTCACAACAACGAACACCCAAATCACACGAACAAGACAGCTGAAATCATCCTGATCCACAATTTGCTGTCATTCAGTAATTTTTTACTTGTCAATGGGTGATTTTTTGGCTATTTTTCCTGCGGTTCTTGAAATCAGCCCCCCCACCGTAGGGGGCCCCCATCCTCTATGGCCGCGCGCGCGAAACAGACTTCGCTCGGGCAGGTGATCACACAATATCAATGGCTGGCCGATTCCCCCTACTGACAATTTCTCTGGTGGGCGCGCCTTGCAAGAGCCCGCGCGCCCAGTATCTTTCGTGGTCGCTGGCGGATTTCATCAAGGCAGCACCGGCGCAACTCAACTCACTGACCGCAAACATTGACGAGGAATGCTGTTATGACTGGCAAGAAGGTGTTGGTTCTCGGCGGCACGGGCGCCATGGGCGTGTATCTGGTTCCGCAGCTGGCCGCCATGGGCTACGACGTCACTGTGGTGTCACTGGACGACGTGGTTTCCGACAATCCCCGCATTCACTACGTCAAGGCGAATGCCAAGGACGTCAATTACCAGCGGGAACTCCTGAAAGAGCACTACGACGGCATCATCGATTTCCTGATCTACTCCACGGTGGAATTCCACGAGCGTCATGAGGTCCTGCTCCGGAACACCGACCACTATTTCCTGCTGTCGTCTTACCGCATTTACGACGGCCACAGCGTGCCGATCACGGAAGAATGCCCGCGGCTGGTGGATGCCTCACAGGACACGGAATACCTGGCTACCGACGACTACTCGCTGAGCAAGGCCCGCGCGGAAGACATCGTCGTGAAATCCGGTCATAAGAACTGGACGATTGTACGGCCGGCCATCACCTACAGCAAGCGCCGTTTCCAGCTCGTAACCCTCGAAGCGCCCATCGTCGTCGGCCGGACCATGCGTGGCCTGCCGGTGATTGTCCCGGAAGCAGCCTTGAAAGTCCAGGCGACCATGAGTTGGGCGGGCGACGTCGCCAATCTCTTCGCTCACCTGCTCTTCAACCCGGGGGCGCTCTGCGAGCGCTTCACGCTGGCGACCGCCGAACATCGCCCGTGGGGAGAAGTCGCCGAATACTACAAGGAAATCATCGGCCTGAAATACATCCCCGTCAGCACCGAAGATTATCTGCAAATTCTCGGCGGTAGCAAGGGCGCCTTCTACCAGCTCGCATATGACCGGCTCTTCGAACGCATCGTCGATAACTCGAAGGTCCTCCGCGTCACCGGCCTGAAACAGGCCGATTTCACAACCCTGCGCGACGGCCTCGAAAAGGAACTCCGCACCCTCCCCAAAGATTTCTCCTGGGGCGACGGCGGTGCCACCAGCGCCAACATGGACAAGTACATCCAGCAAAAAGGCCTGTAAGGCCCCGTTCAGCAACAGGTTCACAAATAAGCCATTGGCCTGCGGCAAGCGCTGCGGGCCGATGGCGTTTCAGTTGTCGTTGCTGTCGCTTTTAGCGGATTTCGGTAGCGATGACCAGCTTGACGTTGTCGATGCGTTTCTGGTTCATCGGGTGGGTCGAGAGAAATTCGCTGAAGATGCCGCTATCCGGCGACATCTTCTGGAACAGCTCGAACACTTTGACCATCGCGTTGGGATCGTAGCCGGCCCGGGCCATATACAGCGCCCCCAGGCGATCAGCCTCGTGCTCCATGGTGCGGCTGTAGGGCAGCAACACGCCATACTTGCTACCCAGGCCATAGCCGGCCTTGAGAAGCGTCCCGGCCTGGCCGACGCCGCCGCTACTCGCCGCCAGCGCCTCGGCGAGGTACATGCTGCCGGCAGACTGCATGAGCATCTTGGTGACGTTTTCCGAGCCATGCCGCGCCGCCGCATGGCCGTATTCGTGGGCAAGAACGGCTGCGAGCTGCTGGTCGTCGCTGATCGTCTTGAGCAAGCCAGAGGTGACGAAGACGCTGCCGTCAAGTAAGCATGACGCATTGACCTGCTCGTCCTTCTCAAGGTAGATATTCAGCGGAAAAGGCTCCGGCAGCACCGCGTTGACGCGCTGGGCAATCGCCCGTACCCGTTTTTCCTGCGTGGCGTCGCTGTAGAAAGCGCCCTGGGCCTTCATGTCGGCAATCACAGCCTCGCCAATACGCTTTTCGTCTTCGCGACTCAGGAGAATGACCCGTTTGCGACTATGCTCCGGCACAACCACATGAAATGCCGCTGGCGTGGATTTTGCTTTGAGCAAAACGGACGTGCCATCAATGCCCAGACCATTGAGTTCGGAATTCATCCGCAGCGCGACTTTGGCCGCAGTGCCCGCCTGCCCAACAAGATGACTTAACAGCGCATTGCCTCCTTCTGTTGTTGGCGATGTGCACGACTGCCCCAACGCACACACAGCACCAATCACCGCAACACGACCAAAATATTGCCAAATCATAAGCAGCCTAGTCATATCTCGACGCTCCTTTGCACGTAAGTTCCTGATGAGTAATTCCAACCTGATAAAGATAGGCGACAACACGCGACAATCAATCGAACGAGGCCATTTTCAGCGCCTTGACCAATCAGACCGATCAGACCGATCAGACCGCGTAGGGGCGGACCTATGTGTCCGCCCTAGCCCGATCCGTCCGATCCGTCCGATCCGTCCGATCCGTCCGCGATAAACGACAGAAGATCAGACCGCTCCATCCGCTCCGTCCGCGCCAAAAACGAGGGGCGGGAACAGGCTTTTCACCCATTCCCGCCCCTGACGGATAGCCGCGTCCCTCATCTATGGCGGCGCGGCGTTTCTACTCAGCCACGCTGCATTTAGCGGGCGAAGTAGTGCGTATGCAGCAGCTTGTGGGCAAGCTGGCTGCCGGGTTCGCCCAGATAATCATTGTAGAGCTTGATGATACTCGGATTCTGATGCGACTTGCGGATGGGCAGATTCTTGTCCACCTGGTAGATCGCGTTTTTGCGTTCTTCCAAGGTCTTGAGGTTGCTGCCGGTGTAGGGCTGGCCACCGCCGTTGATACAGCCGCCGGGGCAGGCCATGATTTCGATGGCGTGGTATTTCGCTTCGCCGTTGCGGATCTTGGTCAGTAGCTTGCGGGCGTTGCCCAAGCCTGAACAGACGGCGACCTGCAGGTCCATGCCGCCAACCTGCACCGTGGCTTCCTTGATACCTTCCAAGCCACGAATAGCCACGAAGTCGATGTCCTTGATGTCCTTGCCGCTGAGAATGTCATTGGCAGTACGCAGGGCGGCCTCGAGAACGCCGCCGGAAGCACCAAAGATGACGCCGGCGCCGGTGGATTCGCCAAGCGGATTGTCGTATTCTTCGTCCTTGAGGGCACTGAACATCACGCCGGCTTCCTTGATCATGGCGGCCAATTCGCGGGTCGAAAGGACGTAGTCCACGTCGCGCACGCCATCAGGCGCAAACTCAGGCCGGGCCGCTTCGTACTTCTTGGCCAGGCAAGGCATGATCGATACGACGATCAAGTCTTTCGGCTTGACACCGACCTTCTCGGCATAGTACGACTTGGCGATGGAACCGAACATCTGCTGCGGCGACTTGGCGGTCGAGGGCATGTGCATCAACTCGGGGAACTGATGCTCGAAGAAATTCACCCAGCCGGGGCAGCAGCTGGTCAGAATCGGCAGATTCTTGCCAGTCTTGATGCGGTTGATCAGCTCAGTACCTTCTTCCATGATGGTCAGATCCGCCGAAAAGTCGGTGTCGAACACTTTTGCGAAGCCCAGGCGACGCAGGGCCGCGACCATCTTGCCCGTGGTGATGCTACCGGCAGGCATGTCGAACTCTTCGCCGAGAGCCACGCGCACGGACGGCGCCGTCTGCACCACGACGTGCTTGGTCGGGTCGTTGATTTCGCGCCAGACATCGTCCTTATAGCCGATTTCCGTCAACGCGCCAACCGGGCAAGCCAAGACGCACTGGCCGCAGAATGTGCAGCTAGTCTCAAGCAAGGGCTTGAGCTCTTCCGGCCCGACCGTGGCTTCAAAACCGCGGTTGATGCCGGAGAGGACGCCGACTGTCTGCACGACGTTACAAGCCGTTTCACAACGGCGGCACATCACGCATTTGTTCAGATCGCGGCGAATGGCGCCGCTGCTGATGTCGATCGGAAACTCGGTCTGCGCGCCTTGGTATTTGATTTCGTGCATGTCGAATTCATGAGCCAAGCTCTGCAGTTCGCACTGTTGGTTCATGGCGCAGATGAGGCAGTCCTTCGGGTGGTTGGACAGCAGCAGGCCCAGCACGGTCCGACGGGCGCTGATCGCCCGCAACGAGTTGGTCTTGACGACCATACCCTCGGCAACCGGCGTACAGCAGGACGGAGCCAAATTCGGCCGATTGGCAATCTCTACCACGCAAATACGACAGGAGCCGGCTTTGTGTTCAACGCCAAGACAGTCCATCTTGATATGGCACAGGGTGGGAATCTTGATCCCGAGGGTCCGAGCCGCGTCCAAAATGGTCGTGCCTTCCGGCACTGAAACGGGCATATCGTTAATCTTCAGGTTAACCATTGTCATTACGGCTCCTATATTATTGCTTATCAATGGCTTTGAACATGCACTTCTCGAAGCAAATGCCGCATTTGATGCATTTGTCTTGATTGATGACGTGGCGTTTCTTGGTCGCGCCGGTAATCGCCGTCACGGGGCAATTCCGGGCGCAAACACCGCAGCCCACGCATTTCTCATTGATGGTGAAGCGCACCAGCCGCTCGCAGACGCCCGCCGGGCAGCGCTTTTCGTTCACATGCGCCTCGTACTCGTCAGCGAAATTGGTCAGCGTGGACAGCACGGGGTTGGGTGATGTCTGGCCGAGACCGCAGAGCGCGGTGTCTTTGATGACCAGCGCGAGATTGCGCAATTCGACCAAGGTCTGGGGCGTGCCCTTGCCGTGGCAGATGTCCGTGAGCATTTCATAAAGCCGGCGATTGCCAATGCGGCACGGAGTGCATTTGCCGCAGGACTCGTCACAGGTGAATTCGAGGAAGAAGCGGGCGATGTTGACCATGCAGTCGTCCTCGTCCATAACGATCATGCCGCCAGAGCCCATCATGGAGCCGATGGCCTTGAGGGTCTCGTAATCAATCGGCGTGTCAAGATTCTTGGTGGTGATGCAGCCGCCGGACGGGCCGCCCGTCTGCACAGCCTTGAAGGCGCGGCCCTTGCTGATGCCGCCGCCCAAGCTAAAGATGATGTCGCGCAGGGTTGTGCCCATGGGCACTTCCACCAGACCAACGTGATTGACTTTGCCCGCCAGGGCGAAGACTTTCGTGCCGGGGGAACCCGCCGTGCCAACCGTCCGGAACCACGCGGCGCCCTTGCGGATGATTGCCGCCACGTTCGCGTAGGTCTCGACGTTGTTCACCACCGTCGGGTGCTTCCACAAACCCTGAACCGCAGGAAACGGCGGCTTGAACGTCGGCTCGCCACGCCGGCCTTCCACCGAGTGAATCAACGCGGTCTCTTCGCCACAGACGAAAGCACCGGCGCCATACTTGAGCTCGATATCAAAATCAAAGCCGCTGTTGAGGATGTTCTTGCCGAGGAAGCCCATTTCGTGCGCTTGGTCGATGGCAATGCGCAAGCGAGTGATCGCCAGCGGATATTCGGCTCGGATGTAGATGATGCCAATGTCAGAACCAATCGCATAACCGCCGATGGTCATGGCTTCCAACACGGAATGGGGGTCGCCCTCCAGCACGGCGCGATCCATGAACGCGCCGGGGTCGCCCTCGTCCGCATTGCAAATCATGTACTTCTTGCCCTTGGGTTGCGCCGCCGCAAACTGCCACTTCTTGCCAGTCGGGAAGCCCGCGCCGCCACGGCCACGCAAATTGGCTTCCAGCACCAGCTGCGACACCTCGGCGGGCTTCATGCCGCTGAGCACCTTGCCCAAGGCCTGATAGCCATCCTGGCGGATGTAGTCTTCGATCAGCTCGGGATTGATACAGCCGGTGTTGCGTAGCGCAATTCGGGCCTGCAACGCCTTATGGGTATTGGCTTCGTCTTCAGGATAGTACCAGGTCCGTTCCACCACGGTGGTCCCGGCCGGCGCGCCGCTCATACCGGCTTTGAGAATAGCCGGAATCTGCTCAGCCGTGACGTCGCCGTAGATGATCGACTTGCCGCTGTTGTCGCGCAGTTCGATGGTCGGTTCGCAGTAGCACAGGCCCATGCAGCCGACGGGCACCGCCTCGTACTTGTCGCCGAGGTTCTGGCTGGCCATCGTCTCCTCGATGGCATCAACCACCTTGGAACCGCCCGCGGCCAAACCGCAGGTGCCCAGCGACATCAGAATTTTCACTTTATCAGACGCGCTCTGGTCAAGACGCGCCTTTAATGCCTTAAGATCGGATAGTGAAGTGATTGTCATGTTGGCATATTCCTTCAAGGTTAATCCTGGTAATCGGCAAGAATGGTGCTGACCATTTCCGGCGTGACTTTACCATAGACGTGATCATCAACCATAACGACCGGGGCGAGACTGCAAGCGCCAACACAACGCAGAACGCCAAGGAAGAACTTCTTGTCCGGCGTGGTTTCGCCTTCCTTGATGCCCAACTTGCTCTTGAACTCGTCAACAATGCGCGTCGCACCCTTGACAAAACAGGCCGTGCCGCAGCAGACGTTGATCTTGTGACGGCCAATCGGCTTGTCAGTAAAATAGGAGTAGAAGCTGATCACGCCGTATATCTCCGACCGCGTGATCTTCAGACGTTCGGAAACCAGCTGCTGCACTTCGGCAGGCAGATAGCCAAAGATCGTCTGGGCCCGGTGCAAGGTCTCAATCAGGCAGCCCCGATTGGCATCAATGTCGTTACCTAGCGGCAGGCTGTCAATAAAGGCTACCAGCTCTGTCGTCTTCTTGGGCTCAAGCTTCATCAGCTTCTCCAGAGCCTTTTCCTTCTTACCGCAACAATCGCAGCTCATGTTACCTCCGTCGTTCTTGTAGCATCAGGTCATCCGGCACACGACGAAAAAATGCCGCCGCGCGCTTTGTGAAACTTTTAACATAATACATCTTTTGCTCCGCGTGGAACAAAAAAGACCTTTGACGAGAAAAATTCTTTCTTGGTAGTCATTTTCTGATGGCAATAACCGACACCGCGACCGCCAAAACCGGCCAGCAGTGCCAGAAAGCCCAAAGTATACCACGGTTGCCGCGCGCGGGCAAGTCGCCAGAACTCCCGGCGCAGACGGCCCGCATTCTTTCGTCGTCGTCTTTCGTCGTCGTCTTTCGTCGTCGGACTGATCGGACTGATCGGACCGATCAAGTCGACGATCCGTCCGATCGGTCCGATCCGTCCGATCCGTCCGCGATAAAAAGTATCCCCCTTCGCGCCTTCGCGTGAGAAAAAGCATCCCCTTTCGCGGAAGAAAAAGCGCATTTTCCCTGACATGATTCGGTTTGCCGCCAAGGAGCGCGCTTCGTCGGGTATATTATTGCTCTCCCCGCGGAAACAACCACAAGCCACGTTGACCGTGCAAGGCACGGAGAAGATAGATGAGCAATGGACTACGTGCTGAACCAGGACAGCTACGACACTGCGCCCCAAACCCGCTGCGCTCTTGCCCGTTGGACGGGCAATTCCCGCGCGGCGCTTTTCTTCAGCCTGATGCGCAATTTCTACCTTTTGGGTAAATGCGCGCGGCGCGGCGAATTTGATCGCGTGCAGCAGGCGTATTTCAGTGAGCGCAATCTGCGGATTCTGGAGTCTTTTGGCGCACAATTACATGTTCGCGGCCTGGACAATCTGCGCAGCGAGGACGGCCCTTATGTGCTCGTGGGTAACCACATGAGTTCGGTTGAAACGGCGGTCCTTAACGCGATGATCTCGCCACGTCTGGATTTCACCTACGTCATCAAGCGGAGTCTGTTCAAGGTGCCCTGCCTTGGCGCTGCCATGCACGCAGTCAACGCCATTGGTGTCGATCGCGACAATCCTCGCGAAGACTTCAAGACCATTCTCGAAGAAGGCAAGCAACGCCTGGCCGCCGGACAGTCGGTGCTGATTTTTCCCGAAGCCACCCGGCAACTCCAGTTCAAGGCCGAGAACTTCAACAGCATCGGCACTAAGCTAGCGAAAAGCGCCGGCGTGAAAGTACTGCCATTCGCCCTTAAGACTGACTTCATGACGCCCGGGCTGCTCTTCAGCGAATTCGGGCCGTTGCATCCCGAAAAAGCCGTGCACTTCGCTTTTGGTGCGCCCATGGCTGTCACCGGCAACGGTCGCGATGAACACGCGGCCATCGTCGCCTTCATCGCCGGCAAAATGGCCGAGTGGTACGCACCACAACAGCCCCAATAGCCATCAGCTGACGCGATGGCGCGAAGGAGAGGGCTTTTTCTCACGCGAAGACGCGAAGACGTAGGGGCGGACGCGGTAGCCGGTGGGGGGGCTTTTTCTCACGCGAAGACGCGACCTCCGTAGCCGCACGGCTACAAACTCAGGGGCCAGGCGCGCAAAGTCAGAGCGCCCAGAGCAGCTTGGGCATCGGGCGTCGGCATGGTGTTACCGTTTCCCCCTGCACCGATGCTCAGCCTAATGGGCGCTGGCAGGTAGGGAATGGCTTTGGTCAGCCAGGCATTGCCGTCGCCCCAGCAGCATTCGAGAAAACTGCGGTCGAGGAAGAGTCGCAGAGCAAAGTCGCCAGTGGTACTATCGGGCAGCGCGGCGCTTTTGTCCAAGCAGGACCAGCAGCCATCGGCGATGCGCAAGAACACGCTCTTCTGCGGCTCAGCCGCGCTGGTCAGGGTCATGGCCAGACCGCTGGCGGGCATGGCGCCACGGAGCTCAATCTCGCATTCGCCGGTGGGCAATTCAATGCCGCTGACGTCGCCAGCGTTTGCCAGCGACCATTCCGGCCCGCGCAGGGCGGTCATTTCAGAGAGGGGCCGTACCTTCAGTCGCCCAGCGTCATCCAGCGCGACTTCGCGCGGCATGGCCAGGCAGCCGTTCCAGCCCATGCCGGCGGGGAAGCCCCGTCCCCAAGCCAACAGTGACAGACGCCCTTTGGGATCGTTCATAAGGACGTTTGTCGCGTAGAAATCCGGGCTGCCATCGAGCAGGCCACTGCTACGCGGCGTGAAGCGTCCCTGGTCCGGCGAGAAATCACCCAGCCAGTACTGCACAGGCCCGTAGGGTGATGCCAAGAGCAACCATTGGTCGCCCACGGGGAAGAAATTCGGGCATTCAAAGAAACGAATGGTCGTGTCTTCGGGCGCGAAGAGCCAACCACGGTAGCGCCAGTGCTTTAGCTGTGCGTCGGTACTCTCCCATAGTGCGACCCCACGCCGGCCCTTTTCGCCGGGCATGGCCGCGCCGAGGACCATGAATTGCCGGCCGGCTGCGCTGAACACAAAAGGATCGCGCCATGACGCCTCGAACTCCGGCGTGCCGTCTCGCCCGCGGCAGAGTATGGGATTAGTCGGGTCCTTGCGCCAGTGGCTGAGCTCGTCGTCCTCGGCAAGCGCTACCCATTGTTCATGACCGCGCGGACTGCCTTTGGGCGGCACCATGGTATATAGAAGCATGGGCCGGCCGGTGGCCGGAAAGACCGCACAGCCGGAGTAGCAATGTTCCTCGCCCTGCTCCGCTGACGGGCCGAAGGCGATGGGCAGATGCTCCCAATGCAACAGGTCGCGACTGCGCGCATGGCCCCAGTGCATGTGCCCCCAGCTATCCGCGAAGGGATTGTGCTGATAGAACAGATGATAGTAGCCGCCATAGTACATGACGCCATTGGGGTCGTTCATCCAGTAGGCCGGCGCCGTGAAATGCCAGCGAGGCCGTTCCACGCTAGCCAGCGCCCGCGCTTCGCCGGCGTGAACGCTGGCCTGGGCTTGCCGCAGGGCTTCTTCGCTCATCGTTCGTCCTCCTCGTGATGACCTCGCCAACGGCATTCGCCCCAACGCAGCCAGACTGTCCTCAGAGTGAGGTTATCCCAAAAGGGGCACCAAGCGATTTTCGCCTGCCGTAAGCATGTTCGTAACCTTTTCTTTTGCAATGAAATAGCCATGACTGCCGCGAAGACAGTGAGAAAAGCTCAGTCTATGCAATCAGCTGCTGACGCTGAGCCGAAAAGGGATAGGTAAGGGAGCGCGAGGGGGAGGAAAGGGCCAGCGGCCTTTTCCTCCCCCTCGCAAAACCCAACTAGGCTTTTCAAGCTAGTTCTAGCGCAGATGTTCGCCAATGGTGACGCGCAGGCCCTTGCGCAACCAAACACGATAACGCGAGGCAGCGGTCCAAGTATTGCCGGCCGACGCATAGTCGCAGAAGTGAATCTGCTGCGGACCACCGGCGGGGCCTTCGGCGTTGAGATCATTGACCAGCTTAGTGGTGAAAGCCTGCCACACACCGGCTGCGGTCGCAGCGTCGGCAGTCGTCGCCAGTTCCAGACGCTGGTCGCCGGGCACGAGCACGGCAGCGTCGATATCGCCATCGTTGAAACGAGCGTCACGAGCCAACACCAACGGCCCGCGTTGCAGCGCCAGACAGCGGTTCAACTCCGCGACCCGGCAGCTGAAATCGAAGACCAGCTCGACTACGTCGCCGACCTGCCAGGCGCGCTCAATACGGCAGTAGCTGCCGGCGTTGACGCCGTCCAACGCCGCGCCATTGATGGTCACCGACGTCACCGCGCTCCATGCCGGAATACGCAGCAGCAGCGACCAAGTCGCCTTCGCCGACGGCGTCACGGCAATGCACACGCGATTGTTGGCCGGATAGTTGCCGCTGATGGCCAGCGCCACATCCAGGCCATCCTTGAGGGTGGCCTGGGCCTGCAGGTCCTCATAGAGATTGACCGCCAGCTCGCCAGCGTTGCTCATCACGGCGGCTTCAGGCAGCATGAAGAAACCCCGGGGGCCGTTGGCGATACAGCAGTTGATGGTCATGCCGCACTGGCCGACGCCAGCGCCGCGAATGCCCTCCAGCGGGCAGTATTTGGAAAAGGACGACACATCGGGATTCAAGGACGCCAGGAAGGCATTGTAGGTGGTCTTTTCCAGCTCTTCGGCGTAGGTGACATCGCCAGTCAGACGCAGTAGCGTCTGACAAAACTTCATCCACGTGACGGTTACGCAGGTCTCTTGCATATGCATGGCCGGCTCAGTCTGCCATTTCTTGCCGTAGTACCAGCATTCACAGGACGCGCCGGAACCGGCGATATTGATTTCTGTGGCGATGATGTCCTTGGCGACCAGATCGCAGGCGCGCAGCAGCCGTTCTTCGCCGAGCTCCTCGTACATCTCCAGCATGCCTTGATAGCAGGACATCATCTCGTAGGACTTCTGGCCGTTGTACCAGCTCCACCATTTTTCCGGCAACGGAAAACGCTCGCCCACGGGTACGCCAGCCAGGCCTTTTTTGATCAGCTGCGGGCCGTCTGGACCTTCAATGCAGGCGATGATATGCCGAGCCATCTCAAGGTAACGCTCTTCGCGCGTGCGGCGGTACAGGCGCACGATGGGTTCCAAAATGGAACAGCTGGCCATGCCGTGGTGCATGCCCGTCTTGGCGATGTTCACCTCGGCGCCCGGGCCGAGCTCCTTGATGCACAGATCGGCCAGCCGGCAGGCCGCCTGCAAAGCCTGCGGGTCCTTGCTGAGGTCGTAGTAGCCCATCAGCCCTAGTAGCGTGTACTTGCGGCCCCAGATATCCCAGCCCTTCAGCCGGCCGTCGTCGGGATAATTGCCGATGTAGCCGTCCGCGCTCTGGGTGGCCATCATGGCCAGCGACGAACTGCGGATCTGCTCGTAGAGGGCCTTGTCGCCACTGTATTCGTAGGCGGGCACGGCGGCGAGCATCCACTTGCCCCAGAATTCCGTGTGCCACAGATTGCGTTCCTCGCGATGCCGGAAGGGCTCCACCAGACCATCGACATCCTCGGCCTTGATGCGCCGTTCAAGGCACAACGCCAATTTGTCGCCAAGATAGCCATCCAGTTTCGTTGCGTTCAAGGGAGTCAGGGTAAATGCGCTCATAGGTCCTCGTTGTGCGTTGGGGGTTGCCGGCGCAGCCAAGACCACAGTCATTGAGCAAAGAACGGTCAATGCCGTCCCCGCCCAAGACCACCAACCGCGCCAGGTGTTTTTGTCGTATTTCATGGTCGGTAAATCCGTCGCCGGCCTACTGTACCCACGCGGCCAAATTCCGCAACAGCTGCCGACTGACATTTTCCGGCACGCCTATCGTCTTAGCGTCCTTGGGATGGAGCACGCGGTCAAAGGCCGGATTGATCACCAGCACGGCGCCTTTGCCACGCCGCAACTCGCAGATGCAGGGCCGTTTGCTGCGATCGCGCGCCAGCACCGTCCAGCCGGGGTCCACGGCGTGAATGCTGTCAAAGCACTTCGCACCGGCAATGTCCGGCACGCCCGCAAACAGCGGGTGCGACGGCACCGCGATCTCAGCGGCCAGATCGTCGGGCTCGACCACTTCGAGGGTCGCGTCCAGCCAGCCGCCATCCCAAAAACTGTCGTTGAGCTGGAAAAACACCACCTTGCCACCGGCTTCGACAAAGGCCAGCAGCGCGGCGGCCGTCGCCGTGGTCAGTGTCGGTGTACTCACACCCAAGGCGTCGCCGCCGACCATCACCGCGCCAAAGCCATCCAGCGAGTCCTTGGCCAGGTCTTCGAGCAACGCCGGCTGCAGACCGGCGTCACGCAGCGCTGCCAGCGTGAAATGCTTCTCGCCACCAAGGAAGCCGATCTTCTTGCCGATGGCCGGCGGCGGCGGCAGCGCCACGGCCTGCAACGCGAAGGGGAAGTTGTCGCCGCCCATCAGCACGCGGCCACGGATGGTCGCGCCAGGCGTCAGGCCCGTCAATGCGATTTCGGGGCTATAGGACACGCCCACCGGCGCCTGCCAGCTGGCACGCATGGTCGCGGCCTGGCCGGCGCTGAGCTCGTCGATGACGACTTCGCAGGCGAGGTCCTTGCTCATGCCATTTTCCACGGGGAGGGTCACCACTGCGGCGCCCTGCGCATTGATCACGACCATACTGCGGTCAAAGAGCGCCTTACCGGCGAAGGTCGGCGAGGTCTCGGTGATGCCGTGCTTGCGCAGGTAATAGAGCAAATGCGGCAGTTGGCGATGATACTGCGCGAAATTCTTGCCGGCGCTGTAGCCGCTGCCGGTGGCCTTGCGCAACTGCGGGCCGACGGTCCGCGCCAGAAACTCGACGTAGCGCGGGTCGCCGGTCAGCTCGCCGGCATAGGCAATGCCCTCGGTGACAATGATAGAATACCAGCCACCATTAGCGAATTTGGGACAGCCAGTCTTATAGCGGAAGCCACGCGCCTTCTCGTTCCACGAATGATCCAGCAACCAATCCGCGCAATTCACAATCACGTCCTTGACGGCGGGGTCCTGGTCGACTTCGTAGAGTCGCGCCAAGCTGTGCAGCAACACGCCCGTCGCAAAGGCCTTGCCACCGCGGTGCTCCTTCTTGTCAGGGCACTCGCATTCGCTCTGATCCTGCGGCAAGTCAAAGCAGCCCGTGTCGGGATTTTGCTTAGATTTGATCACTTCAAAATAGAGCTTGGCGGCGTTGAGGTAATAGGGATTGCCGGTGAAATTGTAGGCGTACACGGCATTCATCAGTGCCCAGCCTGCCGCGCGCTCAATACTGAAATTGAAGTTCGGGGTGTAGCGCGTGGCCTGGTTCCAGCAGGCGGTCTCGGCGACCTCAAAGAAGCGCCGGTCGCCGCTCAGGCAAGCCAGGTAGAAATTGCCGGGGTGATGGGCGTGCCCGCCGGAGCCGTCCTGCCCACCGCGAAAATTCGCCTGGGTCTTGCCGATGGCCTGCCGCAGGGGATTGTCTTCGGGTATGAATCCGCCGACATGGCCCGTGCTGTGCGCGTACACCAGCTCGCGCTGGCCCTGCGTGGGGTGCTGCACGGTGTCCACCGTGGTGTAATGCCGCGCCATCTCCAGGCCGCGCCGCAAGTAGTCCAAGTTGCCAGAACGGGCAAAGTGCACGGCCGCCACGTAGGACAGATCGTACTCGTTGTTGCCCCAGTTCCAACGCCGCTCGCCGAACCAGTCACCAAAATTCATCCAGCCGTATTCGCCACGCTTGACGCGGCCTTCTTCGAGTTGCTGGAAGGACTTGGCGAAAGTCTCTTCGTATTCGGGGAATTCGCGCTCACGCACGGGGTTGATTGCGCCGAAGGCGCCGCTGGCGCAGTAGTAGGCGCTGTCGGCCACGGCGAACAGCGGCTTGTCCAGCCAGGCTGCCCACTGTGCTGGGGCCATTGGGCCTTTGATGCCCCCTACGATCCACACGTCATTGGCCACTTCCATGCCGACCTTGAACTGATAGCAGCCGTCCTTGTGCCAGTAGTAGTGAATAAAGAGATCGTCCTGAGGATTGTCCGTGGCCGGCGGCGGATAGCCCGTGGCCGGCAGCTCCGGCAGGAACTCAACCAGCAGCTCGTCCTCGTTGACCCTGAAGCCCTTCGGCCAAGTCTGCCAGAAATCGCGCATCCAGATCAGGCCATTACCCCCATCGCCCACTATGGCAAACACGCCATCCATGCGTTCACGAGTGACGACCGGGCCATCGCCGGCCAGCGGCGTGATGGTCGCATGCCTTTCCTGATCTTGCAGCACGCGAAACTGCGCAGGCATCTTACTGCCATCGCTCAGGGTCATCGGGGGATTATCGTCATCATATTGGAGTGACCACGTCGCGCTCTTGACCAACGCGTGCGTTTGTCGGCGGTCATTGTTGCTGATGCCCCAGCGCAGTGATGTCATCAGCGGCTCTGCGCCGTAGCAGTTGACTTGCGCCCGCCAGCGGAAGCGCTTGTTGCCGTCTTGATCCACATAATCACCGGCGGCGACGAGGCCATAGCGAATGGTCCCGGCATCAACCACGCGCACGTCATCCGCCGGGCCTTTCTGCAGGCGTGTGCCATCGGCCAAGATGATCTCCGAGCGGCCTTCTTCCAGCAATTCCTGCGAAATAGCCGTCAGCCTGTCCGCCGCTTCCGGCACTGCCGGCGGCGGCGGTGGGAGCTTCGCGCCGGTGACTAGGGTGTAGACCTGCGCCTGTGCAGTGTCGGTGTCGGCCAAAAAGTCGCAGAGCAGCCATTTGACACTGCCGTCGTGCCAGCGACTCAGCACTGCAAACTGCGCCGGGATGATCTGGCCCTGCGGATTGCGCACGCGCACGTCATCTGCCGAGGCAAGCTGGCCCTGGGCAAACGGCACGCCGGAGGTCACCGGCCAGCCACGACGGGCAAACGCCGTCGGCTCGCTGACCCGCAGCGGGATGGTCGCCGCTACGGTTGCCGGTGGCACCGGCTTCTCGCCAGCGATGAAACTAAAGGGCGCCGACTCGACGGACTCCCGGATGTTCATCTTACAGACGACTTTCGCCGTGTAGCGCGCACCCTGCTCCAGGCCGCTGAGGACCACGGCGTGGTTGCGCATACGGTCGTTTACCTCGGTGATCTGCTGATCAAACTGGCCGTTGCGGCCGAAATGCACCGTCGCCGCCATGGTCGGGCTGGTGCTGAGCCAGCTGAGCTGGGTGTCGCCATTGGGCAGCGTGAATGAGCGAAACTCCGACAGGCTGGGTACCGCGCCCGGAACCATACGAATGTAGTCGTAGTAGGCTACGCCGTGCCCATCGGGATTTTCATAGCGGTCATCGACCCACAACTCAAAAACGCCGTCACGAATGTCGTAAAGACCCAAAAAATTTTCGCCATGGCGTTCGCCGGGAAACCAGGTCTGGCCGCCATCAAGTGACAGCGCCAGCAACCGGTTGGTGCCGTTCATGTAGACTTCGTACACGCCCGTGGGAATGCCGGTGATCTTCGTGTGCAGCACGGGGGCACCGTCCTCGGGAGTGGCTCGATCCTTAGTGATATGCGGTGTGCGCAGCGCCTGCCCCATGGAGCGTTTGGACCACACGTCCTCTTCCTGGGTCCACAAAGCCCATTTATTCGGCGGAAAAACGTCGACCACCCACGCATCCTTGGGCTCGCTCCAGTCCTCCACTTCGAAGACCAGGCCCTTCAGACTGTCGCGCTTGCCACGACTTTGCGCGTAAACGCTCAACACCATGCCCAGGACCGCCAGCACCAGAACCACCCGCATTTTGCTCAACATCGCACTCTCCTAAAAGTCTTGCTACTGTTGTCAAACACCGACTTAACCATAATCTGTGCAAAAAAAAAGACACGACCGTAAGCGTGTCTTGTGCCATCTGCCTCGGCGATCAGTTCCAATCTTTCCAGAAGATCGTCCGCTCCGCGTACATCTTCGCCGCGCCAATGCTTTCCACATGGCCGTCCAGCATGACGTAGTTCGCGGAATTGCCGCCATGGCGAGCCGTGTTTACGCGCGCGGCATCCGTCAGGCTGGCGATGATGTTGTTCGCCCGCGCCCCGATATTGCCGCCGGATGTGCGCTGGTTCGGCCCGAAGGACACGGTGACCGTCGGCTCTTTACAGAGGTTGATCTTGATCGCCTTGATCGCGGTATTGCCCTGATGATGCACGCCATAATGGGCAATATAACTCACTTTGTTGCCCAGGGTCTGAGTGGCGTTGGACCACGGCGTGCTGTCCGATGGGCACATGAAGGTCTTCCAGTCGCCGATGTAACCCTGCACCAGCGGAAACCAGTAGGGCGGCAGCCAGCCCGTCGACGTCGGATAATTGCCGCTGGCCGACGGCACGATCATGTCGTCAAAATCCGCCAGATACATCGCGTCTGCAAGCCCGAACTGCTTCAAATTGTTCACGCAGGAGATGCTCCGCGCTTTCTCCCGCGCTTTACTCAAGGCCGGCAAGAGCATGGCCGCCAAAATGGCGATGATCGCGATCACCACCAGCAGCTCGATCAGCGTAAAATGTCTTTTCTGTCGTCGCATTGGCCGATTTGCTCCACTTTCACGTGCTTGTTTCATACGTCTCCTATATAGCGCCAGTACCTACCGCCCAACAGGGGCTTACTTCCAGTCTTTCCAGTAAGCTGCCCGCTCCGCATACATCTTGACTCCACCAATATTCTCCACATGGCCGTCCATCATGACGTAGTTCGCGGATGTCCCGCCATGCCGGGACGTGTTCACCCGCGAGGGGTCCGTCAGACTCGCTATGATGTGCCCGGAGTTGGCACCGGCATTGCCGCCCGATGTACGCTGATTAGGCCCAAAGGAAATGCTCTTGCTTGGCTCCAGGCAGGCGTTGATCTTAATCACTGCCAGGCTGGTGTTGCCCTGCTTGTGCAAGCTGTAACTGGCGATGTAACTAAGCTTGTTGCCGGGCGTGAAGCTGTTGTTCGCCAACGGCGTGTTGTCCGATGGACATAGAAACGTCTTCCAGTCGCCAATGTAGGCATGCAACAAGGGGTAACAATACGGCGCCATCCAACTTGTCGACGTCGGGTAGTTGCCATTGGCCACCGGCACAATCATGTCGTCGAAATCGCCAATGTACATGGCGTCGGCCAGACCAAATTGCTTCAGGTTGTTCACGCAGGAGATGCTCCGCGCTTTCTCCCGCGCTTTACTCAATGCCGGCAACAGCATGGCCGCCAAAATGGCGATGATCGCGATCACCACCAGCAGCTCGATCAGCGTAAAATGGCGTCTTTGTGTGGTCATCTCTCTGCTCCTCTGTCTATGCCAAGAAGGCAATACGCTATTAATAATACTTACAAGGCTATTGTGCCTAGTATCGCAACATTAACGCACGATTTCAAGGGTTTACTGAAAAAACATCTATAAAAATACTGACATTTTTAGCCAGAATACTATCACCATGCCAATATAGATCATCTCGCGACTGACTGATCCGACTGATCCGACTGATCCGACTGATCCGACTGATCCGACTGATCCGACTGATCAAATCGACGATCCGACTGATCCGTCTGATCAAATCGACGATCCGTCCGATCGGTCCGATCGGTCCGATCCGTCCGCGATAAAAGACAGTTGATCCGACTGATCCGACTGATCCGACTGATCCGACTGATCCGACTGATCCGACTGATCCGACTGATCCGACTGATCCGACTGATCCGACTGATCAAATCGACGATCCGTCCGATCGGTCCGATCCGTCCGATCGGTCCGCGAAAAAGACAAACGATCCGATGCGCCAGTTGTTTCAACCAAAACAGCCTTTTGTCATCGCGGCATTTCATCGCCGCGAAGCGGCAGAAGCGCTGAAAGCGCGAAATATGATAGCCCAGGGCAAGCGGCGCCGAAGGCGCGCGCCGCCCTGGGTAACGCGCCATATTGGTCCGTGTTCCTCAGCCTCTTTGGCTTCAGTCGGCGAAGCTGACTGGAGCCAAAGAGGCTGAGGAACTCATTGACAGCTGCGGTATTTCGCACTGCGCCCCATCGTCGAAGTGACCTGCCATCCCAGGAAAAGCGCACCGGCAGTGCGCAATCGACGCAAAAGCAGGCTACACTAATGACCTGTCCTCATGCATCGAACACCTTACCTCACCCCATATATGCACCCCGACATCCGTGGAGGTTCCTCATGAAACAGCAGTTACTCGCCCTCGCCCTGATGCTCAGCAGTGCCGCTGCCATCGCCGCCGGGCCAGAATTGCATCTGCAGAGCAATGGCCGCATCACCCTGCCCGGCATTGCGCTAGTCAACGACGTCCTCATCCACGCCTACGGGCCAAACTGGGAATTCGCCGGTAACGCGGCCATCGCGGCTGCACCAGAAAAAGTATCGCAGGCCACGGGCAGCTTTGCCATGCCTGTGGGCAGCCAGGGCGAACTATCCTTCGCCATCCACACCGTTGCCGACGGTGACTTCAACGTAGCCGATATTGAGTCGCGCTGTTCGGAGAGCACCACCATCAGGGGCTTGCAATACAGCATCGCCCTCAATCCCGCCGAACTCGCCGGCAAACGTTACGTCACCTTGCCAGCAGGCAAGCGCGGCGTTTTTCCCGCCGTCGATGTCAAGGAAGGCATACCCGGCGACCGCTGCAGCAGCATCGCCATTGAACTCAATGACGGGCACTTTTTGCTGATCAACGGATCGAAACTGCTCTGTCTCGGCCTACAGGATTTCCGCCACAGCTGGCCCAAGAACGTCCAGCTGCGCTACCACGCCGCCGGCGAAAAAATCATTGGCGGACGAACACTGCGCGACACCCTGTCCTTCGCTCTGCTTTCGGCCGACGAACTCGACCGCCAAGTCGCCACCGCGCAAGCCGGTGCGGCGCCCATCAGCACCGACGAGCGCCTGATGTTCTTCAGTAAGGCCGGCAACGCGTCCGTTCGTTCGCTGGACAGCGCCAGCATCATCACCCTGGGCCTGGCCATTCATGGCCTGGAGTGGCAATACACCAGCCAGCAACAGCACGCCGATAACTTCGCGCTCAGTGCCCTCCCGGATGGCAGCAGCGTCTTCCAAGGCGTTATGACCGTCCCTGGCAGCGACAACAAAGCCCTTGAGGTCTTTGAGCACATAAGAAGCATCCCCAAAGGCGTTTCCTTGAACTACGACCTGACCATGCTGGATGACGTGCAGCTCAATGGCTACCAGCTCTCCATGGACTTCGCCCTCTCTGCCTATACCAACGCCACTTTTGACCTGATAACAACGGACGGTCCCCAGTCCTTCGTCATCCCCGAGGAACTCGGCGAACGCTTCATCTACCGCGGCCCCTTCACCGCCCTCCACGTCAAGGCCGCCAACCCGCAAAACAATGTTGACATCACCCTCGATAAGCCCACCCAGCTGCTCCTCCAGGACAACCGCGGCTGGGGTGGCAACACTATCGATGTCCGACTCTGCTTCGCCCGCAACGACGATGGCGGCAAAATTGCCGCCGGCGCCCGCGTAGCGCGCACGCTAGTCTTTGTCATGCCCGATGCCCCAACGCCACTGCGCCCCGTCATTGACCAGGGCCAGCCCTCCCGCACCAACACCAGCAATTGGAAACCCTACACCCTGCCCTGGGACAGCGCGCCCGTCGATCTGTCCTTCCTCAATCACCAGCCCGCCGGCAAATTCGGTTTCGTCAAGGTGACCGACGGCCGCTTCGTCTTCAGCAACAGCAACGAGCCCATCCGCTTCTGGGGCACCTGTTTTTCCGCCGGCGCAAACTTCCCCAGCCACGACCAAGCCGAAAAAATCGCCAAACGCCTGGCGGCCTCCGGCATCAACATGGTCCGCACCCACCACGCCGACGCCAAATGGGCCGAACGACATTTCTTCCCCAAAGACGCCGACAACACCCGCAGCTTCGACCCCGAAAGCCTAGACCGCTTTGACTACCTGGTCTACTGCCTCAAACGCGAAGGCATCTACATCTACCTCGACCAGCTCGTTAATCGCTACTTCAAACCCGGCGACGGCGTCGACGCCGTCGATCAGCTCGGCGCCTGCGCCAAGCCATACTCCAATTTCGACCCGCGCCTGATTGAGCTGCAGAAGGAATTCTCCGCCAATCTCTGGAACCACGTCAATCCCTACACGAAACTGGCCTACAAGGACGACCCGGCCATCGCCCTGATGGAATTCGCCAACGAAAATGACCTCTTCACCCAGAAGGTCACCCTGGAGCCCTACCGCACGCGCTTCGAAGCCATGTACCGCGCCTGGGCAGCCGAACGGCAAATCGCCCTCCCCGAAGGGGCCATCGACTTCACCGTCACCACCGACCCCATGATGCAGTTCTTCATCCACGTGACTGACGAATACCACCGCACCATGGGCGAATTCCTCCGCAGCATCGGCGTCAAAGTGCCCATGACCGGCAGCAACTGGAGCCGCAACGCCGCCCTCCTGGCATCGGTTGCCAAAACCGACTATACCGACTCGCACAGCTACTGGAACCACCCCAACCGCGATGGCTCATTCGGCACCAGCAGCATGCTGCGCAGCCAGGGCAGCATCATGGATGGCCTCGGTTTTATGCGCGTCGCCGACAAGCCCTTCTTCGTCAGCGAATGGGACGCGCCCTGGCCCTACGAATACCGCGCGGAACTGCCCCTGTGGCTGGCCGCCGTCGCGGCCTTCCAGGACTGGCATGGCCTCACCGTCTACACCTACCGCCACTCCAGTAATGTTCCCATGGAACACATCAATGGCGCCTTCGAAACTTTCAATGACCCAGCACGCTTCGGCCTCATGCCCATTGCCGCGCTGATCTATCGCCGCGAAGATGTCCGCCGCGGCGCCAGCACTGACCGCCAGGCCGTAGCCATCCCCATGACCCTCGCCGCCAGCGCCAAAAGCCCCGCCAGCTACAACGTCCCAGCTTACCGCGGCCTCGCCGAACTGCGCCCCTTCCACACCCAACTCGTGGCGAGCGGCGAGATACCCGCTGGCGCCCTCGGCCCCGACGCGCCGAGCATCGCCGAGGATATCCGCCGCAGCAGCAGCGGCGAAATCATCCGCGACCGCGCCAAGGCCACGCTGACCATCGACACGCCGCGGACGCAGGTCATCCAGGCCTTTTTCAGTGACAAACTCCCCGTTTTAAGCACCAGCGCGCTGAAGGTCAGCAGCCGCAACCGCTATGCGACCATCGGCCTGAGCTCGCTCAGCGGCGCGCCCATCAACCAGTCTCGGCAACTCCTGTTGACCACGGTCGGTCGCGCCGAAAACACCGACTTTGCCTATAATCTCATGCGTAACCGCCGCCTCAGCACCGGCAAAGGCCCCATTCTCATGGACCCCATCTGCGCCCAGATCAGCATCACCACCCAGCAGCAGGGCCTCAAAGTCAAGCCCATAGCCGCCAATGGCCATAAACTGGCACCCATCCCCGCCCAGTGGGCCGATGGCAAGCTCACCTTTACCATCAGCGAAGCCGACGCCTCACTCTACTTCGCCATCGAAGACTGACGACGACCGGCCGCGCCAGCAGCCGCGAGCATTCAATACTTTCACCCGTGCAGACCTCTATTGGCGAACCAGACAACCCAAGGCTTCACCAGCTGTGGCGAGCGACCAGGACTTACACGGCATGCGCGCCTGCCACGGCGCCACGCCTGCCTCAGTCGTCACCCATCCTTCGCCGCCAGCATCACATCACATCTCCAAACACATGCTTCAGCATCATCCACAGGCAGAAATGATTCTCGCCATGGCCATTGGCGACAAGGCCATCCGCGCCGCCGTCATCGACCGCGCCAATTGCGTCAGCGCTCTCCCCCCCCGGTACTGTCCCCTCCATGCCGACGTCACCGATATTGTCAACGCCTTGCGCGCCGTCATCGCCGCCGCCGGCAACGTTGACGCCGTCGGTATCATTCTGCCCAGCCCAGCCGCCGCCGCATCCGCCAGCACCGGCGGCACCTACAGCGCGGCGCTGGCTGCTCTCCAAGAATGCGAACTCCGTGCCAAGCTGGCCTGTGCGTTACCCCTACGGGTCATCCACTACAGCAACGCCGTGCTCCTCGGCGAAGTCCACGCCGGCGCCGCGCAGGGACGCCGGCGCGCCGCCGCCGTCATCATCGGCCATGGCGGCGTTGACAGCGCCATGATCATTGACGGCCAGCTACTCTGCGACCCGCTCGGGGCCCCGGCAGCCATCGTCCGCATCGCCGACCGCCCATGCCGCGTCGGCCGCGTCGCCGACGAGCTCTGCGGCCAAGCGTTGCTGGCGCGAATGCCAGACGTCCACAGCCTCGCCGAACTCGAGGCCCGCGCCCGCACTGGCGACTTTCGCTGCCAGCGCCTCTGGACCGACTTCGGCCTGGATCTCGCCGAGACCCTGCAGACCTGGCAGGCTGACCTCCTGCCGGACCGGATCGTCCTCGGCGGCCCCATTGCCGGCGCTCTGCCACTGTTTCGTGAAGTGCTAGGCGACTTGCCTGTAGTCGCGGCCAGCTTGCCCGATGCGGCCCTCGTCGGCGCCGCCGCACTCTTCGCCTGAACCCAGCGCAACTCCGTACGGCCTCCCCCCCACTACCCCCACGATGCGCCCACCCCGCGCGCATGGACAACATCAGCGGTCCATTGGGGTTGTTCGATAATTACGCTTACAACTATACCCAGGCACGCTGAAAGCGTGCGACATCGCAAACAAAAAAAGGTGAGGTTCCATTGCCTCTTTGGCCCCAGTCAGCTGCGCCGACTGGGGCCAAAGAGGCCGATGAACACGAGCGCAATAGGCGCTGTACCCAGGGCGGCGCTCCGCCTGCGGCGTCGCTTGCCCTGGGCTACGATGACAGCGCCCCTCTGGGGCGCTTGCCGCTTCGCGGCCAGGGAAATGTTGGCCGGCGACAAGGTATGACATGAAAGAGCGTTTGCACTGCTATGTGTAAACGTAATTTGTGAACGGCACCATTACGATCAATTAGCCGCTACCACTTGTAATCGACAAAGAAAAATAGTAGAATCAGAACTGACCAGCAAAAAGGTAGGCTATTCCAGCTTGAGAGTGTTATAATTTTGTGGGGGCACGTCTTTTCAACGGAACAAGGGGCGGGTGGGTGAAGAAAAATAGGCTCTTCAGGAAACTTAGTGGGTAGATTTTTCGACGTTTTGTGCTCAGAACCAAGACAACGCCTTGTCACATGGGGGGAAAAAAGCCAGCTAATCGTACGCATAAAATAGTGTAACTTGTTGATATTCAACGATCAATTAATGTTCAAATTATGATGCCCGCCCAGCTTTCCATGTCAATTTGTATGGAAGGCAGTCGGAGCAATCTTCCGCTTCGGTGTTTCTTGTTATTGCAAGAATGCCTTCACTTTTGTTGCACCCGATCATTTTTGTGTTTCATTACCTCATGGCCACGCAATGCCCAGTCAATCACCTGACCTCGTCATTCACATTGAGCCATGGGAGTCCGCCATGAACTTGGAGTCGTTTTATCAACGCGTGATTAATCCGCCATCGCCCTGGACTGTCTCCAAGGTCGAAATTTCCGACGACAGTACCCGTGTTGACGTCTGGCTGATCCATCAGGAGCATTATCGCTTTTCGTGTCATGCCTGTCACACCCCATCACCTACTTACGACCATGCTCCGGAAAGAACCTGGCAACATCTGGACACCTGCGAGTGCAAGACCTACCTTCATGCCCGTATTCCCCGAGTTCAATGCCCCAAGCATGGGATCGTCAACAGCGACTTTCCTCTGGCTGATTCACAGATCTCAATTACATACAAGATGGAAAGCAAGTGCATCAAGACCATCCAGGCCTCCAATTTGACCGATGCGTCCGAACTAACGAGGGTGTCTTGGGACATGTTGGAAAGTATCCGCGATCGGGCCGTCAAGCGAGGGCTTGAGCGACGTGGCGATACGACGCCGGTCATCATGGGACTTGACGAGAAGCAGGTGTTTTCCAGACATCGCTATTTCACCATTATCACTGACATTGGCAATGGGAGCGTGTTTGACGTGGTGGACAAGCGGCGCATTGATGACATCAGCCCCTGGTTTGAAAAACGCAAGGAAAGTTTGAAAAACGTCCAGATCGCGGCCATGGACATGAGTGCGGGGTATGAGCGTATTGCGTCAAACTTCATGCCCAATGCCGAACTGTGTTTTGATCATTTCCATGTGATGCAGGTCGTCCAAAAGGCAGTGGACAGCACACGAAAGCAAGAACAGGCCACGATGAGCGATGAGGACAAGAAAAGCATGTTCGGAGCGCGCCATGATTTTCTGTATGGCAGGGAGAATCTTCCTGACAAAAACAAGGCCAGGTTCGAAAAAGTTAGACAGATTGCCAAGAAAACGGCGCGGGCATGGGCAATCAAGGAAAACCTTCGCGACATGTGGACAACTTGCCCCGACAAAGAAGAGACGCCGAAGTATTTCAAACACTGGTACTGGTGGGCGACGCATTCACAAATTCCGGACATGGCAAAAGCCGCCCATACGCTGAAAAACCACTTCTATGGCATAGTGGCTGCAATCGAACATGGGGTCAGCAATGCCCTGACCGAGGGGCTGAACAGCAAAATTGAGGCTGTCAAGAGAAGTGCATGTGGTTTCAAAAACAAAGAATCTTTACGCAATGCAATTCTGTTTCATTGCGGGAAACTTAACCTGCTGCCAGAGGCCGCCAACTAGCACTTGCACTCAAATTTGCAACCCACGGAATTGCCTGAAGCACCGAAAAATATAGGTAATCCATCAGGCGCGGGTAACGCATCGCGACCTCAAGGTCGCGATGCGCTCTTCTATGTCCATGTCGTCTTGGCGCTGATTGTCACCATTGCCGGCTGCCTCTACACCGGCATGGCTGTTCATACCTGCAATCGCAAGATGCGCAGTGACCTGCTGACGCGAACCCGGGTCATCGCCTCAGCCGTCAACGCCGACCGCGTCAAGAGCCTCAGCGGCTCGGCTAGTGACCTCAACACGGCCCCGTATCAGCGCCTCAAAACACAGCTTTACACCCTCAAGCAGGCCTACGCCGACATCCGTTTCATTTATATCATGGGCAGAACTGCCAACGGCGACATCTTCTTCTTCATTGACAACGAAGCCACCGATTCGCCAGACGTCGTGTTGCCGGGACAGCCCTACCCCGAGGCATCGCCGCTTTTTCGCCAGGGCCTCGCCCAGTGGCTGGAAGTGGTCGACGGTCCTATCAACGACCAATGGGGCACCTGGTTTTCCGCGCTGGTGCCCATGCGTGATCCCCTCACCGGCGACCCCTTAGCCATGCTTGGCGCCGATATCGCCGCCACGACCTGGTACCAGCGCTTGTTTGGCGCGGCGCTGCCAGGCGCCGGCATCACCCTGCTGATCCTCCTGATCATCGGCATCGGCGGTTCCCTCCACGAACACAGCCGTAACCAGAACACTCCCGCGTCCAGGCACCAACACCTTATTGAACCAGGCTTGGTCGCGCTCATCGGAGTGGTTCTGAGCGTCTTTACGGCCTGGCGCGTCCATGTCGGCGAACGCTGTCAACGCGAGCAAATCTTCAATCAGGTCGCCGAAGGCTTCACCAGCCTCATTGCCAAAAACATCAACCTTATCCGTTTCGCCGAACTCGAAGGCCTCGCTAGCTTCCTCCAACACAACCCGGACATTACCCGAGAAGAATTCCATCTCTACGCCGGCCACCTGATCAAAAATTCTCTGGTGCAGGCATGGGACCTCATTGGCATCGTCCCCCACGACGAACGCCGCGCCTTTGAAGAAAAAATGCATCGCCAGGGCGTCAGCGATTTCCGCATTTGGGAATACGGCCCCGACGGACAGAAAGTCCCCGCCGCCGATCGCCCCTGTTACTACCCCGTGGTCTTCTTCGCCCCTGAGGCAGGCAACGAAACCGTCCTCGGCTACGATCTGGCCTCCGAGCCACTGCGCCTCGCCGTTGTCGAAACAACTCTGGCCACGGGCCTACCTACCGCGACCGAACCACTCGTCCTCATCCAAGAATGGGCCGCCCAAAAAAGCATTCTGGCACTACACCCCGTCTGCGCAGCAAACAGCCAGAATATTCGTGGCTTCGCCCTGGCAGCCATCCGCATGGAATCACTCCTGGGCCACGATCCGGAAAAATTCCGCCTGGCGCAGCTCAGCATATCTTTCATGCGCCCCGACCGCGAACCCGAACTGCTGGCGCAATCCATGATTGAATCCACCTGCGCTCGCGGCACCAAGGTCATGCGGCCGCTCTTTGCCTTTGGTCAAGTCCTGACGATTAGCGCGCAGCCCTGCGATGATTTCATCGCCGCCTACCCGCTGCGCAAAGGCCCGATCGTGTTATTCTGCGGCATTGGCCTGAGCATTGCCGTCACCGCCATCGTCGCCCTCCTCAGCCACCGCAGTGAGGAACTAACCACGCTGGTGCAAAAACGCAGCGCCGAGCTCAGCCGCAGTGAGGAACGCTTCCACCAGCTCGCCGAACAAACCCACACCCTGCACTGGGAATGCGATGCAACCGGACTCATCACCGCCGTCGGCTACGAATGCCAAACCATCGTCGGCTACGCCCCCGCTGAGGTCGTCGGCAAAATGCACGTCTTCGATCTTTACCCCGAGGCACAGCGCGAACAGTTCAAAGAAAAGATACTCGCCGCTTTCGCCAAAAAAGAGACTTTCAATGAGGTTCTCAATCCGCTCGTCACCAAGGACGGGCGGACCATCATCATGTCCACCAGCTGCATGCCCATCATCGCTGACAATGGCAGCCTCATCGGCTACTATGGCTCCGACCGCGATGTCACCGAACGCGAAAACATGACCGCTGAATTGGAAAAAAGCCGCGGCGCCGCTGAAGCCGCCAGCCACGCCAAAAGCGAATTCCTCACCAACATGAGCCACGAAATCCGCACCCCAATCAATGGCATCGTGGGCGTTGCCGACCTGCTCAGGGAATCCGGCCTTTCTGAAGAACAAAGTGAATACGTCGATATCATCAACACCAGCAGCCAACTACTGCTCGAACTCATTAATGAGATTTTGGACTTTTCGCGCATCGAGGCCGGCCGCCTCACCCTCATGCCTGAGGATTTCTCTCTTGAACGGCTGCTGGAGGACATCTGCAGCTCGCTGGCGCTGATCGCCCACAACAAGAACATCGAACTGTACTGCCACATCGACCCGCACACGCCGCTCATTCTCCATGGCGACGACTTCCACCTCCGCCAAGTCCTGGTCAATCTCTGCGGCAACGCCATCAAATTCACCGAAAACGGTGAAGTATGTATCAGCGCCCGCTCCGATGGCCAGCGCGATGGCAAGGAACTTATCCGTTTTTCTGTGCGCGACACCGGCATCGGCATTCCTGACGAACAACAAGCCCGCATCTTCGAGACCTTCTCCCAAGCCGATTCGTCCATCAAACGCCGCTACGGCGGCACCGGCCTGGGATTGGCCATCGTCAAACGACTCGTCGAACTCATGGGCGGCGAAATCAAACTCCAAAGCCAAAGCGGCGTGGGCTCGGAATTCTACTTCGTAGTTCCCCTGACTCCTCAGCCTCTGCAATCCCCCCCACCGGCTCTGCCCGAAGCCTTCCGGCACTGCCAGGCCCTCGTCGTCGAAAGCCATCGCGGTCTGCGCTCGAGCCTGAAAAGCCGTCTGCGCAACTGGGGCATCTCGTCCACCCCAGCGGCAACTTTAGCCGACGCCTTGGAAATCATGCAACTGGGCGATTTCCAATCGCCATTTGATCTGGTCCTTCTCGACTTGGAACTCATTGATACCCGACAGGGCAACCAGCCACTGGTGGATTTGCAGGGCAGTCCGTGGACAGAAAGTAGGATTGTCGGCGTGGCTCACGTTGGCAGCCCCCAGGCCGCGAGCTATCGCAATTCGCCGGCACTAGCCGCATTTGTCCACAAGCCCATCAAAAGCAGCGATCTGCTCAAGGCCCTCACTCTCGCTTTAGAAACGCAAGCCAAGCCCGCCCCCGCCGCCAACACCGACTGCCCCGCCGACGCTACCCCGCAAAACCACGCGGCGGCAACTCCTGAGACCCCAACACCCCCTGTTGCCCTAGAGGAAGCCCCCGCCATCCTCCTTGTTGATGACAATGAGGTTAATCAGAAAGTCGCACTGGCCATCATCAGAAAAATGAGACTAGACGTCGATGTCGCCAGCAGCGGCCAACAGGCTCTTGATCTGCTGGCCAGCAAAAACTACCGCCTGGTTTTGATGGATGTGCAGATGCCCGACATGGATGGCCTGCAGGCCACGCGCCTCCTCCGCGAACAGGACGCCACCGCACGCAACCAGGACGTGCCCATCATTGCCATGACCGCCCACAGCGCCGAAAATTATCAACAACAATGCCATGATGCCGGCATGAACGATTATATTTGTAAGCCCATCACTGCCAAAACCCTGCGTGAATGCATCACGCGGTGGCTCACTGGCAAGCAGCAGACCTAAAACCAGCACCTGCACCATCAATACGCTACCACACCGAGGCCGTAGGCCCTTCGCAGGAATCACATGACCCAAGCGCCGATACCAGTCATCGCCACCCCACCATCGGGCCATCGCCCACTGCGCCGCTTCCGCCACCACCTCGAACTGAAGCTGGTCGCGCTTATCCTGGCCTTGGCCTTCGGCTACAACTGCCTGGCTGTCCTGTTCTACCAGCGGCAGATGAATCAGGACATGCTCACCAAGGCGCGCATCATCGCCGCCGCCATCGACGCCAATGTCGTCGCCGATTTTCAAGGCACGGCCGCCGACATGGAAAGCCCAACCTACCACCGCCTCCTTAATCAGCTTATCGCTATTAAAAGCCTCTACGACGAAATCCGCTTCATCTATATCATGGGTAAAAATCCCGACGGCTCGGTCTTTTTCTATCTGGACAACACCCCCATTGATGACGAGGACTTCGATCCCCCAGGCCTGATCTACGACGAAGCCACGCCTGCCTTCCGTGCCGCCGTGAAAACCGAGCACGATCTTTTGGAAGGCCCCACCAAAGACCAGTGGGGCTACTGGTTCACGGCCATGGTGCCCATCCGCGATCTCCAAAACGGCCACGTCGTCGCCTCGCTAGGCATTGACATTGCCGTCAGTACCTGGCTGCAACGTCTGCTCTGGACACTCTTGCCCAGCTCAATCCTAGTCGCCGCACTCCTTCTCGTCGTCTTCTTCGGTCGCCGCCTCATGCCTCAGCCCTACGCCGCCACCCCAACTGGCAAAGGACGTATCAAAGTCCCTGAGCGAATCTTCACGGCTGCCATCGGCTTGGTCATCACCGCCTTCGTCGCCTGGCGCACGCACATCCTCGAAAGTCACCAGCGCCAACAACGCTTCACCCAACTGGCTATCAGTCGCACCGACCTGCACGTGCGAGCACTGGAAGCCATCGCCAACTCCGAACTGGAAGGCATGTCCAAATTCGTCGAGTGCAGTGAGCACGTCACCCCAGAAGAATTTAGCGCCTACGCGCAGTTCCTAGTCAAAAACTCCTTTGTCACCGCCTGGGGCTGGGCCGAGCCCGTGAGCGCCGAAGCCCGCCCAATGAAAGAAAAGGAACTCCACGATATCTTTGGCAACGACACCACTTTCAAGGACATGGATGAGAGTGGCCAACTCCAACCATCTGCGACGCGACCGCTGCACTACCCGTTGATTTTTATGGCACCAGACCCCAAACTCGCTTTTCTCCGCGGTTTCGATCTAGGTCACGACCCGCGTCGCCTTGCCGCCATTGAGGAGGCCATCCGCAGCGGCCTGCCCACGGCTAGCCAGCCTCTACGCCTCGGTGTCGCTCCCCATGGCCCCAAGGGATGTACTCTCGTCAAGCCCGTTTTCCACTTAAGCGAACCGCGCACCATCCGTGGGCTGGCCATTGCCGCGCTGCAATTCTCCACCCTCGTCGGCAGCGATGCCTTCGATGACCCCATCGTTGCTGTCCATCTCAGCCACAAACGCGACAACGGCATTGTCGAATACCTAACCCCTATCGCCAATGCCAAAGAACGTCTCGCCAAAGCCCCGCTTGTCCGCCCCGTTTCCTTCGGCGGATTGACCCTGGCTATAGAAATACACCCGACCAAGGCGTTTTGCCGCGCCAACCCGCCTTACAAAGCATTGGTCGCCGGCCTTGCCGGCCTAGCCATCTGTGGCGCCATGGCCTTCGGCGTCGGTAACATTACCCAGCAACGCCGCCGCCTCGAAGGCATGGTGAAGGACCGCAATGCCCTGCTGTCCCTCAGCGAAGGCCGCATGGAACAGCTCGCCTTCGAAAGCAGGACCGTCATCTGGGAATGCAATGCCGAGGGCCTCTACACCTACGTCAGTCCCGTGTCCAAAGCCGTCTTCGGCTATGGCCCGGAAGAACTCGTCGGCCGAAAACATTTCTATGACATCCACCCCGCCGAGGGCCGCAATGAATTCAAAGCAGAAATGAGTCGACTGCTGGCTGCCAAGCAGTCCTTACTGGACTTCGTCAACCCCGTCGAAACGGCCTCCGGCACCATTATTCTCGTGTCAACCAGCGCCGTGCCGATCCTCAATCCTGATGGCAGCATTAAGGGCTTCTACGGTACCGACCGCGATGTCACCGAACGCGAGGAAATGACCCGCCGCCTCCGGCGCAGTCAGCAGGAAGCCGAAGCCGCCAACCGCGCCAAAAGCGATTTTTTGACCAACATGAGCCACGAAATCCGCACGCCCATCAATGGCATCATCGGCCTGACCGACCTTATGCGGCAGATGTCCCTGAACCACGAGCTGGCCGAATACGTCACCATCGTCAACACCAGCGGCCAGCTGCTCCTCCAGCTGGTCAATGAACTCCTGGACTTCTCCCTCATCGAAGCCGGCCAAGTCACCATCCAGCGCCAGGACTTCAATCTTCGCGACCGGCTGGAAAATCTGGGCGGCGGCCTCGCCATGGCCGCACACGCGAAAAAACTCGACCTGCTATGCGTCATGCCCCCTGATTTGCCCGTGCTGCTCTCTGGCGACGACTTCCACCTCATGCAGATTCTCATGAACCTCGGCAGCAATGCCATCAAATTCACCGAGAAGGGCAGCGTCGTGTTCAGTGTTAATCGCGAAAATGAAGACAACGAGCAAATACGTCTGCGCTTCAGCGTCCGCGACACTGGCATCGGCATCCCCAAAGAACAACAGGCGCGCATCTTCGACACTTTCTTCCAGGCCGACTCGTCCATCAAACGGCGCTTTGGCGGCGCTGGCTTGGGCCTGAGCATCGCCAAACACCTGGTCGAAGCCCTCGGCGGCACTCTCAGTTGCGTCAGCGAGCCCGGACAAGGCGCCGAATTCTCCTTCGCAGTGCCTATGCAAAAACAATCGCCCGCGCTGGAAACGCCCACCGAACTGGCTCTGCGCGGAAACGTCCGCGCCCTCATCGTTCATCATCACCAGGCCTGCGCTGATGACCTTGCTGCTCGCCTGCAGTACTGCAGCATCTCCTGTAAGACGATATCGTCGTTAGCCGCCGCCAACGACGCAATCAGACAAGCCCGCGAAAAACAGCAACCATTTTCGCTGCTTTTCCTGGATATGAGTAACAACGCGCCAAAAGAACTCACCTCGCTGCCAGATGCCTGGCGTGCCAGCCGCATCATTGCCATCGTCCCCCTGAGCGACCAGGCGGCCACGCAACGGCTGCAGGCGTTGGCCATCGGCGAATTCCTCCACGCCCCCATCCGCAGCCGTGAACTACACGCTTTGCTCAGCCAGCCGGCGCCCACACATCGTGGTACCCGTATTGTCGAAACCTTCATCTGTGATGAACTTGGGGTACACACATCAGTCTCAACCACAGCCACCAACGATGCAAATCACAACGACGGGGCCGCCAGCGCCAGCCCAAGCGCACTGCCAGCTAACTCAGCGGTGAAGGTGCTCCTCGCGGAAGACAACGTCGTCAACCAAAAAGTCGCCCTGGCGATACTCAAACGGATGGGCATCGCGGCTGATGTCGCCGCCAATGGCCGCGAAGCCGTCGCGATGCTTAGCAAACACGACTACCAAGCGGTGCTGATGGACGTACAGATGCCCGACATGGACGGATTCGAGGCCACGGCAGCCATCCGCGATCCGTCCTCGACCGTCCGGCAGCACGACATTCCCATCATCGCCATGACCGCCCACGCCGTCAGCGGCTACCAACAGCAATGCCTCGACGCCGGCATGAATGACTACATCAGCAAGCCCATCACCCCAGACGCCCTGCGCACCGTCCTCAGCCGCTGGCTGACGAGGACCGACCCCCAATAACACAATGCTCTTCACACAACATTTCCCTGCCCGCGAAGCGGTAAGCGCCCTGGAAGGGCGCTGTCATCGTAGCCCAGGGCAAGCGACGCCGCAGGCGGAGCGGCGCCCTGGGTACAGTGCCAATTGCGCTCGTGTTCCTCGGCCTCTTTGGCCCCAGTCGGCGCAGCTGACTGGGGCCAAAGAGGGAATGGAACCTCACCTTTTTTTGTTTGCGATGTTGCACGCTTTCAGCGTGCCTGGGTATAATTGTAAACGTAATTAGCGAACAGCCCCTAAGTGAAGAGAATTGTCTTATAACAGCACGGACAAGACAGCCGCGGCGCCTGTCGCAAGGCGCCAGCGTCGTCCTCATCCCCACAGTTCGGCAATGACGCTGCGGGTAATCTCCACCCACTGGCGCACGCGCTGTGGGTCGCCTGCCACCGTTTCGACGTCCTTGAGCGTGATGTCCACTTGGCAATCACGGCAGTAGCCCAGGTCCCGGCGCAGAATACTGCGGATGCGTTCCGCCGAGAAGCCGTAGCCGACCATATCCGTCGGGCTCGGCCGGTAGCTCAACACGTAGTCGCGCCCGATTTGCTCAGCACAACTGCGCACGTCGGCAAAAGGCGACACCGCCACTCGACGGAGGTTGGGAATTTGCCGCAGAATAGGAATTTTGCGCGTCAGGTCTTCACAGCAGCCGTAAGCCGTCAGCCCAAAATGGCTGAGGATGGGCAGCTGGTATTGCAGCATGAACTCGTCGTGCATGGCCGGCGACACCAATGCCAGTTCCTGCGCCGCCATGTAGCCCCATAATTGCCGCCGTGGCACGCCATGGACATTCGCCGCCGGTGCCGGCAGCTCCTCGGCGTAGGGCATGGCCTGATTCTGATGCCCGATCAACCCCCAATCGCCGCGCTCTTCGGCCTCCTGGTGAACTGCGAGAATACCGTCACGCATAAACGCCAGCAGTTCGTGCAGCAGTGCTGGCTGGTCCATCATATCCAGCATGATATTCTCCATACCCCGCAGGGCCCCCAGCGCCGTCGCCAGGTCGCCTTCCCACATGCGATAGGCCGGCGAACGGTCCACCGCCACGGGCAAGATGTCCCCCAGGACGTCCTCCAGCCGTTCCCGCCGCTGCCGGGTCTTCTCCTCGTCAATACTATGCCGTGGCCGGCGCAGATTCACCCAATCCGCGAGCTCCTTCAGCGGATAATCCACTTTGTAGGAGCCGCGGGGATCGTCGCTGACATGGCGCGTGCCGGCCAGTCCCCAGCCCGTGCAGCCGTACGCGGCCGGCAGCGGCAACCAAGGCTCAAAAATGGCATCGTCAACCAGACTGCCCCAAAAGAGCTGTCGGCGCAAATAGTCTTCCCAGCCACGCAAAAAGCGGTCGCTGCACTGGCACTGCGACTCAGGCATTTCCTGCCAGGCAAAGGCCCGCACATAAATCAGTGGCCGCCCGCCTGGCCGGAGGCTGTTATGACGGCGCCACAGCTGCCGCAGCTCGCCCTGCCGCTCCTGCCGGCAGAGCTCCAGGTACTGCCGCGCCAAATCCCGCAAGATGCTCCGGTCATCCATTGTCCGCTGTCTCCTTATTGTCATATCCACCTGCCCTGCCCACATCAGCCCGTACTATAATGGCCGCGCCGCCGGACGGACAAGATATACGGGCTCCTATGAAACCCGCTGCCGCAAAGGTCGGCGGAAATCAAGGCCGAATGGCTGGGCGGCGACTGGCCGTGGGTGTCCTGCAACTTGTCCCCGGTGCTTTCCCCACCGGGGTGTACACTCCTATGAACCCGATGCTCTTCATTTAACGGTATCCATGGCACTTGTTCAACCAAGCAACCTTTTCTCGTCGTGCATTTCCGCCGCGAAGCGGCAGAAGCGCTGAAAGCGCGAAACATACCAGCCCAGGGCAAGCGGCGCCGAAGGCGCGCGCCGCCCTGGGTAGCGCGCCCTCTACGCTCGTGTTCCTCGGCCCCTTTGGCCCCAGTCGGCGAAGCTGACTGGAGCCAAAGGGGCAATGGAACTCACTGGCTTGCCTGGGGTTAACGTCGGCGGCATGTCGGGCATCCAATATCAATGACTCCTATGATACCCGCTGCCGCAAAGGTCGGCGGAAATCAAGGCCGAATGGCTGGGCGGCGACTGGCCGTGGGTGTCCTGCAAATTGCCCCAGCGAAGCGCCGGGGTGTACACTGACCGATTGCATATGCGCCACCATTTTTTGCGGCGCCCATTCACGGCAAGCCAAATGTCAGATATAATACTTCGCGTCACCAGCATACTTCACGCAAGGAGCAGCATGAACACCCGTGAAACCGTCCGCCAACTTCTGTCCTTCCAGCCCGTGCCGTCCCTACCCATTATCGAATGGGCCACCTGGTGGAAGGACAGTACCGCCCGCTGGCTGGACGAGGGTATGCCACCCTACGAAAACAATGTCGAACTGATGCGCTATTTCGGGCTCGACCTGCTGGTCCAGGAATGGTTCTATCCCCGGAACGGCCGTTGCCCGCGTCCGGCCGCGCACGGCGTCGGTATCGTCCGCGATGAACAACACTACGCCGAACTCATCGCCCAACGCGCGCTTTACGACGAGACAATCCTGGCCGTGCCCAATTTCACCCGCTACAAAAGCGAGATAGACGCCGGCAACGCCGCGCACTGGTTCACCCTCGAAGGCTTCTTCTGGTTCCCGCGGACGCTGCTAGGCATCGAACGTCACCTGCTGGCCTTCTATGACGAACCAGCATTCATACACCGCATCAACCGCGATCTCGTCGACTTCTACAAGAAGCTCCTGCCATGGCTGTTCGATCAATGCCAGCCCGATTTCATGACCTTCGCTGAAGATATGAGCTATAACCACGGCTCCATGATCTCAGAACCGCAGTTCGACGAATTCATGCTGCCCTACTACCGCGAACTCGTCGATTACATCAAACAGCGCGGCACCAAGGTCCTCATTGATTCCGACGGCGACGTTAGCGAATGCCTGCCTTGGTTCGAACGCGCCGGCATCGAAGGCGTCCTGCCCCTGGAACGCCAGGCCGGCGTCGATGTCGCCGCCATCCGCCAGCGGCATCCAAGCCTGCTCATGGTCGGCGCTTTCAATAAAATGGTCATGCACCGGGGCGAAAAGGCCATCCGCGAGGAATTTGAACGGCTCTTGCCCGTCGCCCGCCAGGGCGGCTTCATCATCAGCGTCGATCACCAGACGCCGCCAGCCGTGTCCCTGGACGACTACCGCCTGTACCTCAGGCTTTTCCGCGAATACGCACAACTCCTGTAATCGCTCAGTCATTGATATTTGTTGTCCCTGTAGCCTGGATCGGTCTGATCGGCCAAGTTCGGCCCGGAGGGCCGCACCATGCATATCCCCGGGTGAGGCGCCCGGAGGGCGCCACATTGGCCTGGCACGTCGCATTCCACCGCGCTAGAGTGAGGCATGACTGGCATCCAGTATCAATGACAGACCGATTACAAACTCCTTTGATCTTCCCCCCGCCCCTGCTTTCCCTCCCGCACGTCACCGCTATATTATGGCGTCATGCCCGCACCGGCTCTCCGTTCCTCCCCTTCACCCACGCAGCCTTGAGAGTGTCATGCCTAGCGACTTTCCCTACCAGGTCCTCATCATCAGCAACGCGCCGGGCGCACAGAGCGATGGCGTCGAGGTCATTTCGGAACAGGCCGTGGCCGACGAAGTCGCCGCCGTGCAATCGACCTTGGTCGCCATGGGCATCGCCGTCCATCACCGCCCCCTGCGCAACGCCGCCGACGCGGCCGGCCTCATCGCCGCCCAGCCCAACACGATCGTCTTCAATCTCTGCGAGGGCCTCAACGGTGACTCGGCTTTCGAGATGCACCTCGCGGCCTTGCTGGAACTGTCGGGCACGCCTTTCACCGGCAATAACGCCCTGACCCTCGGCCTCTCCCGAAACAAAGTCCTCGCCAAGCAGCTCTTCGCAGCTGCCGGCATCAGCACACCGCGCTGGGTCGCCTGTCGCACCGTCCCCGACGCCATTCCCGACGGCCTGCATTTCCCCCTCATCGTCAAACCCGCCTGCGAAGACGCCAGCCTCGGCATCTTCAAGGACGCCGTCGTCCGCGACCTGCCAGCCCTGCGCCGCAATGTCCAGACCCTGCTGGCTAAATATCCCGGCAGCGCCGCCCTGGTGGAAGAATTCATCGCCGGCCGCGAATTCAACGTCGCCTTGCTGCCCGATGGCGACACCGTGACCGCCCTGCCGCCCTCCGAACTGGATTTCAGCGCCGTGCCCGCCGGACAGGACCGTATTACCTCCTACGAGGCCAAATGGCTCGAAGACCACCCGCTATACCAAGCGACGCCGTCGCGCTGCCCGGCCGACATCACGCCGCAGCTGCGCCAGCGCCTCCATGACTGCGCTTTGGCCGTCTTCCATTGCCTTGACGCCAATGCCTATGGCCGCGTGGATTTCCGCGTCGACGCTCAAGAGCGACTCTACGTCCTCGAATTCAACCCCAACCCCGATATCACTCCCGGCGCGGGCTTCAGCAAGGCCTTGCAGGCCGCAGGCCTGAGCTACCGGGATTTCGTCAGCAAAGCCCTGCGGGAGGCTCAGTCCCGCGCCAGGAGCAGCACCCGATGAGCGACATCGTTATCAGGCCTACCCATGAAACCGACGCGCCAAGCATCCACGCCATCCTTGTCGACACGGCGATGTTCACCGACGCCGAAGTTGAGGTCGCTGACGAACTGATCGACATCTTCCTGCACAAAGCCGGCCAAAAAGACTACATCATGCACAGCGCAGTCGACCAGGACAGCGGCGCGCCCGTCGGCTATGTCTGTTTCGGGCCGACGCCAGCCACCGAATCGACCTGGGACCTGTACTGGATCGCCGTCGATCCCAAACAACAGGGCCGCGGCATCGGCCGCCAGCTCCTCCGCTTTGCCGAAGAACAATGCCGGAACATGGGCGCCAAGCTGATTATCATTGAAACCTCGTCCCAGCCAAAATACCAACCCACCCAGCACTTCTACACCGGCAACGGCTACATCGTCGAAGCGCGCATCAAGGACTTCTACGCCGCCGGCGACGACCGCCTCATCTACACCCGGCGTTTCTGACCTCCACCCACCAAACGCCATCGGCCATGCCAAGCAAGCTGTCGCCAAGTCATCTGCGCTTAATGAACCTGTCACCGCGTGCGCGCCTGGCGCTGTCTCTGATGGCCGTATCCGCCTTGGGCTCCTACGCCGGCATGACCATGCCCGTCTTTCGCAGTCTCCTGCGCGATCAGCTCCAGCTCCAGGAAACGCAGTACGGCTTGCTACTGAGCATCGGTATGGTCCCCGGCGCCATGGGCACCCTCCTGGGCGGCCTGCTTACCCGCAGCAGTGGCTGGCAGCGCCTGCCGCCCGTGCTGGCCATCGCTGTTGCCGCCGCCTACGGCCTTATTGCCGCGACGCGTGGCTTCCCCTGGCTGCTCGTCAGCCTCGTTCTCTGCGCAATCGGCAGCCACGTCATGACGGTCATGACCCAAAATGGCGTTGTCGCTCTCTTCCCGGACGCGCGCCGACGGCTCCTGACCCTGCAGATGGTCGTCGGCAGCTGCGCCGCCGCGCTCTTCACCCTCTTGGCCGAATGGCTGCTCGGTTGGTCAGCCCGCGGCGATGCCACGCGCTTCCACCTGGCGCTGCGCCTGCCCTACCTGGGCATCGCCATGCTCTACCTGGCGCTCATCCCAGCGCTGCGGGCCTTCGCCCGCCGCGAACGCACAAGCCAGCTCCAGGCGCAAACGCCGGCCGCAAGCACGCCCAACCTCACGCAGCGCCGCCGGGCCCTCCTGTGTATTCTCGCCATGACCATCCATGCCAGCGCCGACAATGTCCTCATGCTCTGGCTGCCACGTCTCTGGGAAGAAAGCGCTATGAGCGGCTTCTTCAAACCCGGCTACATCATGAGCGCCTACTCGCTCTGCTACGTCGTCTCCCGAAGCTGCCTGGCCCTGCTGCCTGAGTCCCGGGGGCGACGACTCTTCCTCTGCGTGCCGGGCTTCTTCGGCTGCGCCATGCTCCTCGTCGCCCTCCTCAATGGCGGTGAAGCCGGCGTGCTCTGCTACCTGGCCGCTGCCTTCCTCTGGGCCTGCGAATTCCCCGCCTTTATGGCCGTGCTGTCCACCAACAGCCAACGCTGGTTCGGGCTCGGCCTGGCCGTCGTCATGATCAGTTCGGGACTCATTACCACCGGCGCCAGCACCGCTATCGGCTGGGCCCTCCAGCAGCAGCTGGCCACGCTGCGCCAGCTCCTCCTCATCGGCCCGCTCTTCTTCGCCACCGTCGGCATCTGCGGCATCGCCCTCTGCAGACACGACGACAAAGCCTGAACCACAGGCACCCCCACGGAACCGATGCTCTTCATTTAACGGTATCCATGGCACTTGTTGCTTCAACCAAGCTGCCTTTTCTCGTCGTGCATTTCCGCCGCGAAGCGGCAGAAGCGCTGAAAGCGCGAAGCATACCAGCCCAGGGCAAGCGGCGCCGAAGGCGCGCGCCGCCCTGGGTAGCGCACCATATTGGTCCGTGTTCCTCAGCCTCTTTGGCTTCAGTCGGCGAAGCTGACTGGAGCCAAAGAGGCAATGGAACTCATTGATTGCCGCGGCAATTTTGCGCTGTGACCCTTCGTCGCAGGTCTTTTAGGCCGCCCTTTAGGGCTCTTTTCGGATGGGGCACCTTACCCAGGGCGACGCGCCCTGCGGGCGCTTGCCGTGGGCTATCTTAGGGCGCACCTTCGGTGCTCAAAACCTCGGCGAATGATCCTTGTGCATGGTTACCAATCAACTCATCGCCGGCGACTGCCGCATGCTATGTGGAGAGCATTGCTCCTATGAAATCCGCTGCCTGGTTAGCCACCTATGGGTAATGGCTGGGCGGCGACTGGCCGTGGGTTGCCAGCAAATTGTCCCCGGTGTTTTCCCCAACGGAGTGGTTACTGACCGAGTACCTTTTCGCGTCGTCGGGCAGTCATTGATACGCCGTTATTGCCAGCGCCGCCCACCTACGCACAAGAGGGACATGACTCAGGTGGAATATCGCTCGCAGCCGCGATAAAGCGGGCATCTGAGCGACGCGATTGGTTCACCAGAACTCACAACGATGAAGACCCAAATCACACGAACAAGACAGCTCAAATCATACTGATCCACAATTTGCTGTTATTCGGCGTTTTTTTGCTTGTCAATGGGCGAGTTTTTGAATATTTTTCCTGCGGTTCTTGAAATCAGCCCCCCCACCGTAGGGGGCCCCCATCCTATGGTCGCGCGCACGAAGTGGGCTGCGCTTAAGCCGTGGTCCACACGGTATCAATGACTCCTATGAAACCCGCTGTTGCAAAGGTCAGCGGAAATTAAGGCCGGATGATTGGGCGGCGACTGGCCGTGGGTTGCCAGCAAATTGTCCCCGGTGTTTTCCCCACCGGGGTGGTTACTGACCGACTACCCGCTGCCTGGAAACTTTTTTGCTGCAGGCGTGATAAAAGGGAGTGCCGGCAGTAGATTTATATGCCTTCTGGCCTACTGTAGTCCGAACTATGCTGGCCATCAGCACGCAGCCTTCACAATGAACACCATAACCCCACGGAGGACACGATGAAGAAGCTTCTTACCACCGCCTTGCTGGCCCTCTGCACTCTCAGCCTGCTCGCGCAAGATAAATTCGACCTCAAGCGCTTAGATCCCATGCCTTACGCCTATGACGCGCTGGAACCCCATATCGACGCCCAGACGATGGAAATACACTACAGCCGTCACCATCGCGGCTACTTCAACAACCTCCAGAAAGCCCTGGAAGCCATGCCTGACGCGCCACAGGACGCCACCGCGCTCTTCGCCCGCATCAGCACTCTGCCCGCCGCCCTGCGTAACAACGCCGGCGGCCACTACAACCACACGCTGTTCTGGTCCGTCATGGCCCCCAAGGCCGGTGGCGCCCCCCAAGGCGCCCTTGCTGACCAGATCACCGCCGCCTTCGGCTCCTTCGACCAGTTCAAAGAGCAGTTCAAACAAGCCGCGCTGACCCGCTTCGGCAGTGGCTGGGCTTGGCTCTGTGTCGCCAAAGACGGCTCGCTCTTCATCACCTCAACCGCCAATCAGGACAACCCGCTCATGGACGTCGCCGACAAACAGGGCACGCCCATCCTCGGCCTGGATGTCTGGGAACACGCCTACTACCTCAAATACCAAAACCAGCGTGGATCATACATCGACGCCTTCTGGCACGTCATCAACTGGCCCGAAGTGACCGCCCGCTGGCAGGCCACAATCAAATAAGTTGAGATAGTTTTGATTCACGCCGGCTTCACCCCGGCACAAATTCCGTAAACACCAAAACAAGAGAAGGTCATGAGAAAGCGCATCAACTTGTGTTTTATCGGTTGCGGGGCATTCTGCAAAGCTTTTGTGCCATTGTTCCAAAAGCACCCCGATGTCGAAAGCGTCGCCGTCTGCGACCTCATTCCGGAACGCGCCGCCGACTACTCACAGAAGTTCGACGTGCCCATCATTGCCAGCTTTGAAGAGGCCATCGCCAGCGACAAGATCGACGCGGTGGCCATCTTCACCCAGCGCCACACCCACGGCCCGCTGGTCATCGCGGCCCTGAAAGCCGGCAAAAACGTCTACAGCGCCGTGCCCTGCGCCAGCACCATCGAGGAAATCTACGAAATCGAAGAGCTTGTGCGCAAGACCCGCCTGACCTACTCCATGGGCGAAACCGGCTACTACCGCGCGCCAACCGTCTTCTGCCGCAACAAAATGCTCGCCGGCGAATTCGGCGACTTCGTCTACGGCGAGGCCCAGTACAATCACGACCAGCGCCATTTCCACTACGAAAGCAACGGCCCCGACTGGCGCAAGGTCGCCGGCATCCCGCCCATGCTCTACCCCACCCACTCCACCGCCATGATCCTCGGCGCCATGAAAGGCGTCTACGTCAAGAAAGTCGCCGCCTTCGGCTGGGTCGAAGAAAAGCTGCCGGACATCTTCGGCACCAACGGCGTTAATCTCTGGAACAATCCCTTTTCCAACACCGCCATGCTGGCGCAGCTTTCCAACGGCGGGGTTGCCCGTATCAGCGAAAACCGCCGCGTGGCTTTCGCCGGCCCCAATACCTACATCTCGCAATTCTACGGCTCCGACGCCTGCTACGAATTCTCGGTCGCTCATCACTACTTCACTCACTGGGACAGCAAAAATACCAACAAGCTGCTCATGGACGAAGTCACCAAAGACCTCCTCCCCGCCGGCGTCTACGAAAAAATCAACGACCCGGATTTCCCGCAACGCATCAGCGACGGCGCCGGCTTCTGGGACAGCGCGCCCGTCCAGAACACCGCCCGCATCCCCATTGAATACCGCCATGAAAAGAATGGCCACAACGGCACCCACCATTTCATGGTCGATGACTTCTGCCAGGCCGCAGCCACCGGCATGCTTTCACCGACCAACATCTGGACCGCCGCGCGCTATAACCTGCCCGGACTCGTCGCCCACAAATCCGCCATCAATGGCGGCCAACTCATGGACGTGCCGGACCTCGGCGAGCCACCCGCAGACTGGCCCGTCATGCAACTGGACTGATTAGCACGCCGTAAGCGTGCGGTTTACCAGCCTGGGGTTGCGCCTCCGGCGCAACCCCAGGTGAGCGATCCCTCCAAAAAGCTCCCTGTAAGGTGCCACATAGCAAACACGAATGAGAGTTCCATTGCCCCTTTTGCCCCAGTCAGCTTCGCCGACTGGGGCAAGAGGGGCCGAGGAACACCCACATAATTACCGTTGTACCCAGGGCGGCGCGCGCCTTCAGCGCGCTTGCCCTGGGCTACGATGACAGCGCCCCTCCAGGGCGCTTGCCGCTTCGCGGCCGGGGAAATGTTGGCCGGCGACGTCGTGGAGCCGGCACAAGCTGGCGAGGCCTGAACGACTCGTTCATTCATGATCCAAGGTGCAGATGTGAAACGTTGGTTGTGCCTTTTCCACCTCAAAAACGGGCGAAAGTGCGAAAGACGGGCTAGCCGCGAAGCGGCAGCAGCGCTGAAAGCGCGAAACATACCAGCCCAGGGCAAGCAGCGCTGAAAGCGCGCGCCGCCCTGGGTGCAATGCACGATATGTCCGTGTTCCTCAGCCCTTTCGCTCCCAATCGGCTGCGCCGACTGGGGGCGAAAGGGCAATGGAACTCGTTCCTCTTACATGCTAGGTTCCACGCTGGTAGCGCGCTTTGCTATAGCAGCAACGTAATTTTCAAATGGCGCCTAACGGCCGCCGCCCCTCGATAGCTCCACCCTATGAAAGGCGCAATGCGATGGTCCCGGAACCAGGTGATCCTTCAGTCGAAGTCGATGCGAAGCACGTCTGCGCCGCCTTTCGCGCGGTCGGCGCCGAGCCGGGCGACACCGTCATTTTCCACGCGTCCTTCAAGAGCATGGGCCATGTCAGCGGCGGTGCCTCGACGGTCTTTGACGGCGTCCTGGCGGCCACTTCTCCCGGCGGGACGGTGGCCATGCCCAGTCTCTGGTACAGCGGCAAGCCGGAAGAAACACCCGATCGCTTTGACGTGAAGACCTCGCCGACCTACGTGGGCGCGCTGGCCGAGGCCCTGCGCTTGGACCCGCGCAGCCACCGCAGCAACCACTGGTCACACGCCGTGGCCGCCATCGGCGCCCGCGCCCAGGAACTTACGGCACGGCACAGTGCCGGCTTGAGGCGCCCGGCCCCCTGGAGCGACACGGCCTTTGCCACGCGCAGCCCGTGGTGGCGCTTCTACGAGTGGAACGCCCTCTACGCCTTTATCGGCGTGACCATGCGCGTCTGCACTATCAAGCACGCCATCGAGGGCGCCTTGGTCATGCGACATCTGGCGAGCATCCCCGCCGCGCGACGCTCCGAAGCCCGCGCCACGTTGAGCATGGACTGCGTCCAGCGGCTCTGGCCCTACTACAACAGCGAAGCCATGCAGGACGAACTCGCCGCCGCCGGGCTCCTGCATCAGACCAAGCTGGGCTCCGCAACCCTGCGCGCCATCCGCACCCGGCCACTGGTGGAAATCACCCTGGCGAAATTACTAGCCGAACCCGAGAAGTGGCTGCAGCCGCCTTTCCTAGAGTGGATCGCAAACCTCGAACGCTACCGCCAGGCGCCCTGAAACGCGCACTCTACTTTGGACAAACACACGCCATGACGACATTCGCCACCAGCGACGACCGCAAGGTCTACCAGGAAGAGCTCCTCGGCCGCCTCCCGGCCCGTATCTTCGACGCCCACGTCCATATCCGCAGCGCCGGCGATTTCCCGCCGGATTTCCAGTTCCCGCCGGACTCCTACCACCGACGTTTCGACAGCGACTTCTCCCTCGCACGCTGGCAAGATATCATGGCCGAGCTGCTCCCGCAGCAGGAGTGCTTCCTCAACTGCTTTGGCACACCGCACTTAGCCGCAGATCGCAACGTCGTCCCCGCCGTCGATAATCATCACGCCTTCGGTATGGCCCTGCTGTCACCGGCGGACTCCGTTGACGACCTGAAGGCCCGAATCGAAATGAATCACCTCGCCGGCGTCAAACCCTACCTCAACTTCGCGGCGGCGCATTGCCAGAAAGCACCGAACGACGTCGAGATCGCCGACATGTTCACGCCGGCCCAGCTGGACTACCTCAACGCCGCCGGCCTGATCGTCACTCTACATATTCCACGCGCGCGGCGTTTTGCCGACCCACTCAACCAGCGACAGATGGTCGAGCTCTGCCGAAACTACCCGCGCGTAACCTTCATTTTCGCGCACATCGGCCGAGCCTACTACCGCCAAAATATCCTCGCCGCTAATCTTGAGGAACTGGCCGACTACCCCAACGCCTGGTTCGACACAGCCATGATCAATCACGCGTGGGTGCTCGCCAATACCTGCGAGCGCTTCCCCCTCTCACGCCTTGTCTTCGGCAGCGACGCCCCCATCGCCTTCCTGCGCGGAAAATCCGTCGAAATCAACAACCAGTACGCCTATCTCATGGGCGAGCCATACCGGATCGGCACCACCCTCTACGATCCGCAATGCACCGTAAGCTTCTCCACCTTCTTCTACGAGCAGCTCCGCGCCCTCCTCGATGTCCTGCCGCCCGCAGAACGCGAAAACGTCTTCTTCCACAACGCCTACAATCTCTTCCGTAACACCACGGCGAGGTACAACGCATGAAAATTGGCCTCCTCCCTCTCTACGTAGAACTCTACGACCGCGTCGCCCCACAACGCCGCCCGTCTATGCAACAGTGGGCGGACAAAGTCGGCGAGCTCCTCATTGCCAGAGGCTTTGACGTCGTGCAGGCGCCCATTTCCCGCCTCGCCGCTGAATTTACCGCCAGCGTCCGCCTCTGCGAAACCGCCGGCGCCGAGGCGATTGTTACCCTGCATCTGGCCTACTCGCCATCGCTGGAATCCATCGACGCCCTCGCCGCCACCGCCCTGCCCCTGGTGATTTTCGATACCACGCCCGACACCGACTTCGGTTTTGACTTCGGCGACAAGGTCATGGCCAATCACGGCATCCACGGCGTCCAGGACCTCTGCAATCTCCTCTTGCGCCGCAAAAAGCCTTTCCGCATCGCCTGCGGCCACTGCGAGCTGTCCAATGTCCTCGACGATCTGACGCAGCTGCTCAAAAGCGCCGCCATGGCGCATAAGATGACTTATCCGCGCATCGGCAGCGTCGGCGGCAATTTCCCCGGCATGGGCGACTTTCTCGTCCCCGACGGCGCCTTCCCCATGGCGAAAATCGACTTCAGCTTTGCGGACGTCAGCGCCGAGGACATCGCCGCCGAAGAAGAGCGCGATCGCAAGCGCTTCGTTTTCGGCGAGTTCAGCGCCGATGCCTACCGCAATACGCTCCACGCCTCGCTGGCCATCCGCCACTGGCTGGAAAAGGAGCGGCTCGACGCCTTCACGATCTGCTTTCCGGGCATTACTCGCGCCAACCATTTTGCCACCGTGCCCTTCTTGGAATGCTCCAAGGCGATGGCGCGCGGCATCGGCTACGCCGGTGAAGGCGACATGCTGACGGCCGCCCTGGTCGGCGCCCTCCTACGCGTCTATCCGCAAACGACATTCACCGAGATGTTCTGCCCAGACTGGCGCGGCCAGCGCATTTTCACCAGCCACATGGGCGAAATCAACCCGGCGCTGACGGCGGCAAAGCCGCTGCTCTCCGAGCGCAACTACATTTTTAGTGACACAGGCAATCCCGTCATTGCCACCGGCTCACTGCAGGCGGGCAAAGCCGCGCTGGTCAATCTCGCCCCGGGCTCGGATGGCGCCTTTACCCTCATTGCCGCGCCAGTCGAGTTTTTCGCGCCCGACACGCCCTCGACCCCAACCATCACCGGCTGGTTCCGGCCCGCCGGTGGCGACATCGCCGCCTTCCTCAAGCAATACAGCGAGCTGGGCGGCACCCATCATCTCGCGGCGACCTATGACGCCGATCTGGACGTGCTGCGCAACTTCAGCAAGCTCATGAACTGGCAGTTTGCTGTCGTCAAATAAGCAAAAGAGGCCTCATTATGCTCGCAAATCTCACTCTGTCCCTAACCGATCTGCTGGGGAAGGACTACTTGTCAGCCGTCGTCGCCGCGCAGGCGGCGCTGACCGGCACCAGCGAGGCCGCGCTTTGGGCAATCGCCGACCGCAAGGTCGAATTCTACCCGCCGGCCTACGCCGCCCACGCCGAACGCCTCGCCAAGCTCACCGGCCAGCAGCTCTGCCCACCCATGGTCAATGCACCGGCCGGCGCGGCGACCAAGGCCTTTGCCGCTGCCCAGCATTCGGCCATGGCGCCGCTGGCCTGCCTGGGCTGCACCCGCATCGGCGAAGACGGCCGAGCCTATTTCACCGCCAAAAGCGAGCACTACCACATCTCCCTCGGACACAAATTCCCCGGCTACGAACTCCTGACGCTGGCTTCGCAGCTGGGCATTGTCAACGCGACCCACAACAACACCCGGGGCTTCATCACCCGCAAACTGGAGCAGGAGCTCGTGCGCGTGGCCAACGGCATCGCACTGGGCGACCAGGCTGCCCTCACGGCCGTCATCGCCTCGCCCGACGAGCGTGCCCTTAATCGCGTCATCAATCTTGAAACCGGCAGTCTCGCCGTCGAAAGCGCCCTCAAAATGCTCTTGGCCCGCTTCTACCGGCTCGACCAGACCTACTCCGAGCCGCCCTACGCCGGCCGGACGCCCGTCTTTCTGGTCATGGCGGACTTCAATGGCAACTGCGAGGCAAACTATCACGGCACGACCATCCTTACCCAAATTCTGCGCGGCATGTGGCCGGAACTCAAACAACAACTCGCCCAGGACGGCCTCTACCAGGTCGTGCCCGTGGCCATCAACGACTTCGCCGACTTCGCCACCAAAGTCGCCAAATTCGACGCCGGCCCCTACAAAGTCGCCGGTTTCTTCCACGAACTGGTGCTGATGAATTACGGCGGCATCCGCCTCACCGAAAACTACGTCCAACGCTGCCACGCGCTGGCCAGAGAGCACGACATCCCAACCATGGTCGACGAAATCCAGTCCTGCATGTGGTCGCCTGAGCTCTTTCTTTTCAAAGAGTACGGCATCACGCCCGACTTCGTCTCCGTTGGCAAGGGCTTCCCCGGCGGCGAATACCCGGCCAGCAAGATCATCACCAACGCGAAGATGGACACCCTCAACCAGTTTGGTGCCCTCGTGACCAACGGCCAGGAAGAACTGGCCTCCTTGGCCTACTTGGTGACCATGGCTTTCGCCGAACACAATCGCGACCATACCGCGACCGTGGGCAAATTCTACCAACAAGCCGCTCACGCACTGGCCGCAGAATTCCCCACCGTCCTCGAGAAAATCGCTGGCGACGGCCTGCTGACCAGCTTTGTCTTCCGAGATTCGGCGACGACGCAGGCCTTTGTCCGCTTCATGAATGATCGCTGCTACGATGTCAGCGCGCAGACGTACAAAGCCAATTGCCCGCCGGTGGCACTCACCAAATTGCCGCTCGTGGTATCGGAATCAATGATCACCCAACTCATTGACGTCATGCGCGAGGGCCTGCAGCAATGCATGTAATTGGTCTCGATCTGGGCACGTCCCGTTTCAAAGGCGTCATTCTGGCCGCCAATGGCCGGGCCGTCCTCGCTGCCGCCGAACGTGAACTGCGTTTCATCAAGGACGGTCCACGCGTGGAGATCGACCCGGAAGATCACTGGCAGTCCTTCACGTCACTCCTGCGGGAACTGGTTGCCGCCGCCCACGGCGACAGCGACATCGCTCTCTGCTTCGCCGCCGCCGCCGGCAACACGCTGCTTCTCGACCCGCAGACCGGCACGCCGCTGACCAACATCATCAGCTGGCTTGACCAACGCGTCGATAGCGACGACCTGCCCGCGCTTCACGGCCTGGACCCCGAGAAACTCCGCGCCCTCACCGGCTGGCCGACTATCACCCGCATGACCCTCGCCCACCTGGCCTTCTTCCGCAAACACGCTGCGGACATCCTCGACCGCGCCATAGTGTCGCAGAATCAGGCCTATCTGCTTTGCCGACTGACGGGCAAGCACCTGGTGGATTTCTCGGCGGCGGTGCCTTTCCGCGTGGTCGATCAGCTCAACGAATGTTACGACCCAGCTTTGCTGCGCCGCTTCGCCCTGCGCCCTGAACAGCTCCCGCAGCTCATCCCAGTGGGCGCCTTCGCGGGAACCGTTTTGCCAGCAGCAGCTGCTGCAACCGGCCTGCCGCCGACCACCCGCATCTACGCCGGCTGCTTCGACCACCCGGCAGCGGCACGCGCCTCAGCCGTCCAGCACGAAGGCGACCTGCTGCTCTCCTGCGGCACGTCGTGGGTGGGCTTCCTGCCCTGCCGCGATCGCCAAAAGCTGCTGACGGCCAGACTGCTGATCGATCCCTTTCGGCGCCACGAAAACGGCACTTGGGCCGGCATGTTCTCCATCCCCGGCATCGGACCGCTCATCGACGAGTACGTCCACCGCTACATCGCGCCAGTCTGTCACGATCCCTTCCAACGCTTCGACGAGCTGGCAAGAGCCCACTGCGCCGGCGCCTGCCGCATCGATCTGACCACGCCATACGCACAGCCCAATGGCACTCCCGGCGAAGCCGCTCGCGCCCTCATGGAAGCCGCCGCCGAAGGTCTGGCGCGCGAACTCACCCGCCTAAAAGCCCACGGCCTCACCTTTCAACACGCCGTCATGGTCGGCGGCCCCGCCAAAAGCACCGTCTGGCCACAGATCGTCGCCCAAAAAACTGGCCTCGCTATCAGCGTCGGCAGCGCCGCCGCCGGCGCCATCGGCGCCGCCCGCATCGCCCTCGCCGCCACACAAACCCAGTAGACGGCGCAAGGTGCCTGCACCCACCACCCCCGCGCCGGCCCAACTGCCGCACGCAAGCGTGCGGCCACTGGACGACGGCCTTCGCGCCTTCGCGTGAGACAAAAAGCCCAAGCCGGCGGCGTGAATTGCCGCGCAGCGGCAAGACAGGCCGCCTTTCTTTGCCTTCGCCTTTGCCTTTGTCTTCTTCGCGCCTTCGCGTCTTCGCGTGCGAAAAAAAAGGCGGACACGCCAGTCCGCCCTACGAAAATCGACTGCCAGATTTTCAATTGCTGCAAAACGGCAGGCGCACCGCAAGACTTCACAACAAGCTTGCTTTTTTTCTCGAACCTTATTTGCATCATCCTGCACTTATGCTAGCTTTACCTTAATCATATTTTAATCAAGCTTTAATTAAGGTTACGTGCATTCTGTCGGTATCCCTGCACCATCGTGAGTTTTGCATCCCCACAGTTCCCAACAAAAAGGAGCATTCCCATGGTTACACGACATCGCCACAACGCCTTTACGCTGATTGAGTTATTAGTTGTGATCGCCATCATCGCCATCCTGGCGGCAATGCTCCTGCCGGCTTTGACCAAGGCGCGGGAGAAGGCCCGCGCCATCAACTGCACCAGCAACATGCGCAATCTGGGCCAGGCAGTGATCATGTACGCCGGCGACGCGGATGGCCGTCTGCCGCCAACGAACGACTGGCTGTCCTATCACATCATCCACCTCTGCAACTACCTGGGCATCACGCCAGACAAAGTCAGCGGCTCAGTGGTCGGCTTCAAGAACACCAACACCATCATGCACTGTCCAAGCCTGCCAACAGCAAGCTCTTCCCCACGCTGGACAGGCAGCGCGGTAAATCCATATTATCACACGACCTACATGCCGACGCAACGCAGCTGCGCCGGCGGCATCGGCACTGCCTGGCACATGTACGACAGCAGCGCCAGCAAACACATTCTTTGCCCGCCGCTGGACAGTCTGCCATCCAACAACGTACTGATGGTTGAAATGGCTTGGGCGTGGAATAACTCAGCCAGTGGCATTGATTTCAATCGCTGTGGGCAGGCCTTCGGCAGCGCCGACCACAGCTACACCAGCGCCCACGCGCCCAACTGGATACACAGCCAGTCATCCAATTTCCTCTTTGTCGACGGCCATGTCCAGATGTCCCGCTATGGCGGCGATAAATTTGACGACAACTACCAGCCAAAATAAGACAACGCGCCCGCGCCAAGCCACCACACATAAATCAACGACAACGGAGAAATGACCATGAAACGACTGGCAGTGATCATGTTCCTGGCTTGCCTGGTTGCGTATGCCGGCGAGGGCCTGAAGGTGTCGGAGTCGCGGCATTTGCTGCGTATTGTCAGTAATGGCGTCACGCTGATGGACAACGACAATCTAGTCCTTCAGACAGACACCTGGCAGATCATCCGCAACCTCCAGAAAACGCCTTTCACCGTCAAACGCGATGACAACGGCTTTGTCCATCGCTGGGAGCAACGCGACGACGGCCTCGTCATCGAACGCCGCGTGCGACGCCTGCCGGACAATGCCTACCGCATTGAATACGACCTGGAGTTGCTGCCGGGCATTGCGGGCGGTAAGGCCATAGAGCTCACCATGCATTTCCGCGTCGCGCCCATGGATTTCCCTGCGGCAGACTTGCCCATCGGCCCCCTGACCGGCCCCATACGCGTGCCGACTCTCGGCGGGAACATCCGCATCGACCCGGCTGGCACGACGGCTGTCGGCACCCTGGCCCTGCAGGACATGCGCGATGTGTCCTGGTGCCAACGCTTCCGCCTGCACTTTGCCGCAACGTACGACCCCGCGACAGGCTATCGTGGCAAGGTAGCCTATACCATTAGTCAGGAGTCGCCTTGGAGTCCTCTCTTCGCGCCCATCGCCCTGGACGGCGTTGCCAACCGCAGCTACGCAGACGACGTCGCCGGCAACGGCTGGACGGGACAGGGCCCGCAAAATTGCCTGGCCAGTTTTCCCGCCGACCAGCCCATTACCGCCGGCGGCTACGTATTCCAACCCGCGACTAAAGCCCTGATCCTGCGGAGCCGCAACACGCCAAACTTCCCCATGAACAGCGGCCGCGTGCAGCTGCCCAAGCCGGAGCGCTTCGCGTCCTTCGGTTTCCTCCATACCGCCGCGTGGAGCAACTCAGATGCCGGCGCGGCGGTCGCCAACTACCGAGTCCACTACGCCGACGGCAGCCACGCTGACCTGCCACTACGCTTTCTCATCGACGTGGAAGACTGGTGGAATGTGCGCAATATGCACAATGCCCTGGTGGCCTGGACAGGCGACAACGGCGGCGGCCGCAACGTCGCGGTATTCATGTCCCGCAAGAACAACCCGCACCCCGAACGCCCCGTCACCGCCCTCGAATTCATCTCGACCGACTCGGTCACGACCGTGTCGGTCATCGCCGCCACCGGCGTCCGCCAAGCGCTGCTGACGCCCGCCATGGCCGAAGAACTGGAACGGCAAGCCGGCACCTGGGAAAACAACGTCAACCCGGACATCACGGCCGACTGGTTCCCCTGCCCAATCCCCTGGCAGGACAGCGTCCAGCCCGGCAGCGCCCTCGACTTCAGCGGCCTGAACCACCGCCCTGCCGGCAAATACGGCTTCCTCCGGCGGGTCGGCGACCACTTCGAATTCGCCGATCGCCCCGGCGAAGACGTGCGTTTCTGGGGCACCAATTTCGCCATCACCGGGCCATTCCCGGAGAAGGACCTCGCGCCTGGTATCGCCAAATGCATGGCGGCGCAGGGCGTCAATATGGTGCGCATGCACCTCTACGCGGCCAGGCCGGTTCTGATCAACTCACCCGACGGCACCCTCAAACCCGATATGCTCGACCGCATGCAGTTCCTCATGGCCGAACTGATCAAAAACGGCGTCTATATCTACATGGACCTCAATGACGGCATGTGCTATGACCAGCTGCTCGCAAGACCTTCGACCTTCCCGGTCGAAGAACGCCTGAAACTGTCGTCGCTCTTCGACCGCGATCTAATCCGGGCAACCAAACGCATGGCCGAACTACTCTTCGCCACCGTCAATCCATACACCGGCAAACGCCCGGTGGATGACCCCGGCATCGCCTGCTACGAAATCATGAACGAGGTCAGTATGCTCTCCAACTGGCATGATCTGCGCGAAGCCGTGCGGCCGCCCAAAACCATGCTCCCCAAACTGGAAAAACTCTGGCACGACTGGCTGCGCAAAAATGGCCACGACCTCTGCGACCTGCCGACCAATTTCAGCCTCAGCGAGTCCGGCCGCCGCTTCGCCATTGAGCTCGACAACGCCTACATCAGCGAAATGGCAGCGTTCCTCCGCAACCTGGGCGTCCGTGCGCCGATCAGTGCCACCAATATCACCTTTGCCAACGGTAACTTCGCGGCGGCGCCATACGTGGATTACTTCGGCGATCACTTCTATTGGGCCCACCCCAATTTCCGCGCGCAACCCAAGAGCTACCCCATTGAACCTTCCCTGACTCGACCAGTCACGGCGACAATCATTCCGGGCCTGCCCAAATCGTCCTTGGTAGGCTATCCGGTGGTGCACTCGGAGTGGAATTACTGCTATCCCAATTCCTACCGCTGCGAAGGCCTGCCCTTGGCTACGGCCTACGCTGCCTACCAGGGCTGGGACGGCATGATTTTCTATGGGGCGACGGGCTCCTGCGACGACGGCGACTGGAACCGCTTCCGCAACAACCCGAACATCCAGATACACTCTCAGCAGACGGACCCGGCGACCTGGGGCCTGACCCACTTCGCGGCCAATCTGTACCGGCGCGGTGACGTCCAGCCGGCGCAACGCGATCTGCGCGTCGTTCTCCCCCAGTCGGCCCTCTACTCGACACAACTGGCAGCCAGCGCCCTGCCCTTTCTACCATCGCTGGGCCGTTTCAGCTTCGAATTCGCAGCCGATGAGAACACAAACTGGCTGGGCGAACTGGCCATGCAGATCGACGCGAAAAAAGAAGATCTCTACGACCAGGTCCTGAAGATACTAGGCGATCGGCGCAGCAGCGACCGCCGGCTCTGCTCGGACACCAACGAGCTACGCCGCTATCCCAAACCAGGCCTGTTCTTGATCGACACCCCAAAGAGCCAATGCATCACCGGCCGTCTCTGCGATCTGCCGGAAATCGGCGACCGCCCCCGCAACCTGGCCGTAGATAGCACCATGCGCTGGGCGACCATCGCCCTGACCACACTGGACAACGCACCCATCGCCGACTCGCACCGGCTCCTCCTCTGCGCCGTCGCCAACGCCGCCAATACCGGCCAGAGCAACGAGGCCGGCCTGCTCATGGAAATGGGCGGCGTGCCCGTCTTGGCGGAAAATGTCTACGCGACTATCAGCATCAACAACCGCCACGCCGCCGACCTCAAAGTCTATGCTGTCGATCCCCTCAGCGGCGCAAGACGGCAAAAACTGGCGTCCCAGGCTGACAACGGCACCCTGACCCTCACGCTGGATAACAGCTGCAAGACGCTGTATTTTGAGTTGACGGTCGAATAGCATAAATCAGCCGGCCAAAACCGGCATTACGCGTGCATGGCCCGATACGACTTAACTGGGCGCCGCCAGCCCCGTGGCGGCGCTCGCGTCCCAGCATAATGCGGCTTGAAAGGCATAGCGAACATGGCTCAGAGGACGCAACCTCTATACGAAACAATTAAGGACGATATCCGGGACGCCATCCGTTCCGGGCGTTATGCGCCCGGCGACCGCATACCCTCAACCCGTGAATTGTGCGAGGTACACAGCGCCAGCCTGGTATCCGTCCGCCGCGCCGTCAAGGACCTCAGCAAAGAAGGCGTCCTGCGTGGCGAAAATGGCCGTGGCGTCTTCGTGCAGAACATGCCCGTTGCCACCGCCCGACACACGGCAACGCCCGCACAGGCGGACAGGGTCATCATCGGCGTCTGGAATGCCGTGATCGACGAAAACATCGTCCACATCCAGGAAGGCATGGCCCGCTTCGCCAGCGAAAAGGGCATGGGCATTGAGTTGTACACCGGCAATCCCGACGAACTGCTCCCCCTGCAACAAATGGCTGCGCGCGGCATCCCCGGCGCCGTCATCTTCGGCAACAGCCATCCGAGCTATGTGGAGAGCCTCCAAGCGCTGATCCGCCATGGCTTCCATTTTGTCAGCGTCGACCGCAGTATTGACGCCCTGCCCCTCCACGTCGTCGCATCGGACCATTACGGCGGCGCCCTGCTGGCCACCGCGCATTTGCTGCGCCATGCCGGCATGGCCGTACATTACCTCGGCGTCGAAGACGAAAGCAGCGCCGCTACCGAACGCCAAGCCGGCTATCGCGATGCCATGAGCCGTGCCGGCTTCACCCAAGCGGACATCGCCAGCCTCGTCCACCGCATCAACATTGATTTCACCTGCAGCACTTGGCAGCCCGACGATCTTCGGCGACTGCACCAGCAGCCCGTGCTGCAGATCCTAAGGCACATCGAACTGCCGACCTGCATCTTTTGCCAAAATGACTACGTCGCCCAGGGCGTCTATGACGCTGCCCAGGAGTTGGGCGCCATCGTCGGCCACGACCTGTTTCTGGTCGGCTACGATGACCTGACCTTTGCCCGACGCCTGCGCCCATCCCTGAGCAGCGTCCGCCAGGACTTCACCATGATCGGCTATCGTGCGGCAGCACTGCTTGACGACCTCATTCGCGGCGATCTCCCCAAAAACAGCCCGCCCGTGCAAATGAAGATACCCGTCGAGCTCGTCCACCGGGAGTCCAGCGTCAAAACCGCCAACGCCGGCGTCGCTGGCAGCAACTAATACCACCAACGCGTATCATCCGCCCCGACCTCGCGCCTTCCAACCGGCGGCGTGAATTGCCGCGCAGCGGCAAGACAGGCCGCCCTTCTTTGCCTTTGTTTTTGTCTTCTTCGCGCCTTCGCGTCTTCGCGTGCAAAAAAAGCAGGCGGACACGCCAGTCCGCCCCTACTGGGCTGGGCAGCCGACATTGTCCTTCAAGAGGAAATCCGGGCCGTGTTCGCCCTGATCAATGATCATCTGGTCCATGTAGCCGCGTGACAGCGCGTTACCGGAAACCACCGAGTAAGACATGCCCTTGATGATCATGCCGATTTGCGGCGTGAAAATACCCTTGCCGCCGTCGTCGCGGCCGGCTCGAAAGACATTCGCGCAGAGCGTCAGGCCGTTGCAGTTTTCCAGTCGCACATGGCAGGACCGTTCGCCCTCCGCGAGCTGGTGGCTGTCCTTGCCGCAGCGCCGGAAAAGATTGCCGGTGACAGTCGTTGCGCTCATGCCCAGCGCGCATAGTCCCGCACCCCAGTTGCGATCAAAGCTGTTGCCGGTGACATTCCACGCGTCGCCGCCGCAGAGATACAGCCCGTAGCCGCGGTTCCACTCGACGCGATTGGCAGTGAACATCACCGTCGCCCCGCAAGTCTCGCAGCCGAAGCCGTGGCCGCCATTACCCGAGAGTTGATTATCGGTCACAAAGCCATCCCAGCCATAAATCTGCACGCCGCTGCCACCATTGCCATAGCAGTGACTGTGGCGAATGATGAACAACCAAATGCGCAGTAAATAAATGCCATGGCCGGAAAACTCCGCGATCTTGCAGTCGTCAATCACGATGCTGTCTTCCTTCTTGCTGAAGGCCTCGCGGTTGTTCAGGAAAATGCCATGTATCGGCCGGGCGGATTTGCGATAACGCGCGCCACTGAGCATCATGCCGCGGACACGAACACCAAAAGCCCCCGTAATGTCCAGCAGGCAATCGCAATCCTCGGCATCGAGTTCCAGCACGGCGCCCACGCAATCCGCTTTGAATATCCAGGCCGGATCGCCAAGCAACGTGACATGCGCTGCCACCCGCAAGCCATGGCAGGGATAGTGCCCAGCCGGAAAATACACCGTGCCATTGACCGCGCCCGCCGCGTCGAGCGCGGCCTGAATGGCAACGCTGTCCGGCGTCACGCCATCGCCCTTGGCGCCAAATTCCCGTACATCAAAACGCGGACCCGACGGCTGCTGATCCATCACCGAAACGCTACTGTCGCTCATGTTCATTGTCATCTGCCCTCTGTTCGTTGGTGCGTAGACACATAGCACCCGCCGCGCACCCGCCTACTAATATGGAAGAACGCCTTGCGCACGCCCCGCCAATATAACGCCCACGCCCGCACACCACATGCCTGCTATCGCCAATTGCCCAGCCGCTGTCTGTTGATCAGCCCGATCTGACCGATCTAACCTCGTAGGGGCGGACCTATGTGTCCGTCCCAGCGGCTCCGTCCGCTCCGTCCGCTCCGTCCGCTCCGTCCGCTCCGTCCGATCCGGCCGATTCGTCCGCTCCGTCCGATCCGTCCGCGATAACAGAAGTTTCGCCCCCCACTGTGGCCGCTTCTCACCGGTCTACCGCGCAATTTTTGCATAAAGTGCTAAATATTATCCCCATTCACTGGCAATTGCTTATTCTTCCATTATTTTTTGCATGTTAACTCATTTACCTCTTCCAAGTGGACAGAGAAAGGGTCAGCGTATGGCAGCGCAATCACAGCAGGACAACGGCGGTACGAACGTACTTGCGCGAATATCGCGCCAGGCCGGGGTATCGACAGGCACCGTCAGTCGTGTTTTCAACAACAGTCCACGCATTCCAGTGGCGACGCGCAGCCGGGTCATGGCAGCGGCTCGCGAGTTAGGTTTTCGGCCACGGGTCGGGGTGCGCAGTCGTCAAATTGCGCTAGTGACCGAAGCGCCCGGCAAATCGCCCATGGGCGGTTATGTCAGTTCCATGACCCAGTACATCTCCTACGCCCTTGCCACTGCCGGCGCGGGCATTGCGCTCATCACCGAGGACCGCCTTGAGGATATTTCGGCCTGCTGGTTTGACGGCATCATTGGCATTGCCTGGGAAAACAAAACCGTTGATGCACTTAGAAGCATAAAGAATCTCCCCGTCGTGTGGTTGAGTGAAAACCACCGCGATTTTTTTCACGTGGTGTATTCAGACGGGCACAAAACCGGCCGCATGGTCGGCGATTACCTCAGAAACAAGGGACACCACCGCGTTGCCGTCATTCACGACCCCGATTTCACTGGCAACAAACGCTCGGAGGGCCTGCGAGCAGCCCTTGAACAGGACGCTACCGCAGTAGTCCTGGCCATTGCCAATACCCAACAACTGCACCTATCGGTTAAGCAGATCATTGATAACGGCTGCACCGCCGTCTGGGTCACCGGCGTCGACATGAAAGTCCTCGAAGTCAATTGGCTACTCCAGGAACTGGCCGGGAAAAAAGTCCCGGACGACATATCGCTCATCGGCTTCGAAAACCCCGGCATCTCCGAATTTCTCCGGCCGTCGCTGACAACCGTCTTCAGCCCCCTGCAAGACATCGCCGAGCGGGCAGTGGCACTAGTCTTGGACGACGCACTTCAAGACAGCCGCCAATGCATCGAAATACCCGAGCAGCTCATTGAACGCGCGTCAGTCTACGAACGCCCACCGCAACACTAACGAGGCCGCAAAGTGAAAATGCCATCACTCGTCATCATCGCGACGATTTGTTGCGCACTCCTGGACGCACAGGAGCTGCCTGTCAGCCAGGAACAACTGCAACCACGCCACCACGCCCAAGCCACCGTCCACGACCAAAGCATATGCTTACGCTTCAATAGCCCCGAATGGAGCGCCGGCGTGCGCATTCTACCACCCCCGCAGCAAACGACATGGGACTTTTCCCAGGCGCGCTTCCTCGCCGTCGATGTCGAAAACCTCTCCCCAGACCACCAGCTGCGCCTGACCATGCATCTCGCCAGCGGCAGCCGGCGCAGCAATGCCGCCACCCAAAACCAGGATCACACCACCGACACCCCTATCGCCGCCAGGCGATTCCGCAGTTGTTACAGCGGCATCGGCCTGAATCCCGGAGAAAAACGCACCCTGCGCCTGGAACTGCCACACACCGCCATCTATGAACACCCCGACAGCTATGGGCGCCGGTCTCTCGACAGCAACCACATCAACGCCATTGATTTTGAAATGCAATGGCCTTTCGAGCCGCCGCGTGATGGCTTGGTATACTGCCGTCTCTCCGCCTTGCGTCTGGAAGGCCAGGCCGACCACGAGGCCCAAATCGCCTCCGAACACTACCTGCCCTTTGTCGATGCCTACGGCCAATACCGACATGCCTATTGGCCAGAAAAAATCCGCCATGACGCGCAATTACCTGCCGCCCATGCGGCGGAATTAGCTGAATTGCATGATGCCCCGGCCAGTTGGGACCAGTACGGCGGCTGGCTAGCCGGGCCACGCCTTGAGAGCACCGGCGCCTTCCGCACCGCCAAATACCACGACCGCTGGTATTTCGTTAGCCCCGCCGGCACGCTCTTCTGGTCGCTGGGCATCGACGTCCTCCGGTCCTACACCGACGCCACTAACGCCAGCAAAAACCCAGAGTGGTTCACCACGCCACTTCCAGACAACGGCATTCTCCCCTTCACCCACTGGAATCTGCAGAAAAAATACGGTCGGGATGACTACGCCGATGAGTTCTACGCCGTGCTCCTGCGCCGCCTGCGGTCTTGGGGCATCAACACCATCGGCAACTGGGGCGCCAAAGAACTCATGGCTTCCGGCACAATGCCCTACACTCTATCCCTCGGCGATTTCACCAAAGGCATCACCCGGCTGCCAAAGCACCGGCTCTACGACGTCTTTGCGGCAGATTTCGCCGCTACCATGGGCAATCTACTCCGCGACCGGGCCGCAGCCGACCCGCTGGTCAAAAAGTCCTTGGACGACCCCATGTGCATCGGCTACTTCATTGACAACGAACTCCCCTTTAACAAACTCTCCGAAGCACTTCTCCAAGCCGCACCCGACCAGCCGGCCCGGCAGGCATTTATCCGCCAACTTCAAGACAGCTACCCGAGCGTCCAAGCACTGAATCAAGCGTGGGGAAGCGACTTTACCACCTGGGACAAGGTCGCCGCTATCCGCGCCAGCATCGCCAATAACGCCTTCCGCGCGGATTTCCGCAGCCACGCCCGCGCCTACGCGGACCGCTACTTCGCCGTCTGCCGCCAGGCCATCAAAGCCGCTGCGCCACACCGCCTCTATCTCGGCTGCCGCTTCATCGGCTTCCGCCAGGCAGACTATATCTGGGATGCCGCCGCCAGGCATTGCGATGTCCTCAGCGTCAATGCCTACAGCAACAGCGTCGCCAATGTCAGCCAACAAGACCTGCGCGACAAGCCGCTCTTGCTGGGTGAATTCCATTTCGGCACCTACGACCGCGGCATGTTCAGTCCCGGTCTCTGCCCCGTCGTCTCACAAAACGAACGCGCCACCAGCTACATCAGGCTCGTCCAAGGCGCTCTCGCCCACCCCAACTTCGTCGGTGCCCACTATTTCCAATTCCGCGATCAGCCCCTAACCGGCCGGCACGACGGCGAGGGCTACCAGATAGGCTTCGTCGATGTCTGTGACACGCCATACCCCGAAATGACCACCGCCGCCCGCCAGGTCGGCAGCAACATGTACCACTATAGAGAAGCCCGCACCTTAAAGAACAACATGGAGTGACCACAGGATGAAAACGAAGTTCATATTCTTCACGCTGATCGAACTGCTGGTGGTAATCGCGATTATCGCCATCCTCGCCGCCATGCTCCTTCCCGCCCTCGCCAAGGCCCGGGCCAAGGCACGCGACATCAGCTGCCTCTCAAACCACAAACAAGTCAGCCTGCTACTCATCCAATACTGCGATGACAACAACGACATGTTCCCCAAATACGCCGGCATGATGAACTCCGGATCATCATGCTGGAATGGCTCCGGTCGCTGGCAGGACGGTCTCTTTGCACTCCTCTCCGGCCAGACCATGGCTAATCAAATCCACTGGAAAACCAGCGGCCTCAGCGACAAGAATAAGTCGCTCTCGCGTCCCCAGGACGTCTTCAGCTGCCCGAGTCAGGACAACCTGCCCTGGAACAGTGGCAGTGGCACTTATGGCTTCATGGGCCATTATCTCATCAACGGCTACATCAGTAACTACGAAGGCGCCCAACAAGGCTGGTACAGCGCCCTGGCCACCCTGAGCCGCACTCAGGTCACTGCACCGTCCCAAAAAATGGCCATCATTGACGGCGATGCCAAAAATCGCAATGACACCGGCCCATACTGCGAAAGCGTCTCCCAGATGTACACCAACGGCGCGCCCATGCGCCACGGCAACTACGCCGGCGTCAATGTGTCCTTTATCGACGGCCATGCCGAAGCCCTCGCCCTCCGCCAGATCCCCTACAATCTCAACTCCACCGGCGGCAACCCCTTCTGGGTAAAATAAGCGCGACGCCCACGCAAACAACGCCGGTACGCGGCCATGCCTGACAGCCTTGAATACGTCCAGGGGGGCATTCATGGCCGCGATCTTTTTGGAGGAAAAGTTATACTGTTCTGGTAGAGGCACGACAACGTGGCTCCTATGAAACCCGGTGCTCTTCATTTAACGGTAATGTGCGAAATTTTGTGATAAAAAAAGAGACTTGACACAGTCGTTCTGAAGCCTTTCTCAGCGCCTACGGCGCAAAAACATAACCATTGAATAATGGTGGTTTTCGGCTCGGATCGGACCAAGCACGGCGTCAGGTCGGCCACGTTCGGCCCGGAGGGCCGTACCATGCATAGCCCCGGGTGAGGCGCCCGGAGGGCGCCGCAACCCGGGGTATGATAACAAGTTAGAATTTCGCCTGGAGGGCGCCACATTGGCTTGGCACGTCTCGTCCCACCGCGCCAGAGAGGGGCAAGGTGTGCATCCATTCTCAATGGGTGACCGATTACCCGTTCAGCCCGAACATTCGTTTCCCAGACAGTGTATTCCGTGATTGAGCCATTACGTTTTTCACCCGAAAAAACAGACACGTTCCCCTCTTGGGCTCACAATTACTGAACACATCGGAGCAGGACAATGAGTGTTGCCGTTCGTTGGCTAGGAATCAATGCGCTGGAATTCCGTCATTCACGTGGATCATTTATGATTGCCCCCTACGTGAGCCGCAATCCGGTGCAATTAACCGTGCCCGACGAGGTCGACCGCTACTTGCATGGTCCGGCCGACTTTATACTCATGACCCATTCCCACTGGGATCATCTGCCCGATGTCCCACGGGTCATTGCCCATTCGGGCGCGACGCTCTACGCGTCAAAAACGGCCTGCGCCATCATGCGCAAGGTCGGAGTACCGGAACAGCATCTGCACGAATTGACCTATGGCGAAGTGCTGAATCTTCCCGGTGAGGTACGAGTAACAGCCCTCGAATCCAGGCACATGGAGCCGACTGGCGCTCCTGGCTACTATCAGTCAGTGCCGACTGTCTCCATGCAGGAAAGAGCCCATTGGCTATGCGGCGAAGTCTTCGCCTTCCTTATCGAAGTGGAAGGACAACGCATCTTGAATATCGGCTCGGCCAATTTCCATCTTCCGGCTTTGGATCAGCAGCACTGCGACCACTTCTTCTGTGGCATCAGCCGCTGGAAGCCCGGTTTCCCCGAACTACTGGGACATATTACATTCCGCCATTTCTATCCAACTCACCATGATGATTTCGTTCACCCGCTACGGGAATTCGCCCTGCGAGATGATTATATCAGGCTCAAGACGGCCTTACCCGACCTGACTGGCAACGAACTGCCGGTACTCGAATGGCTGGAACTGTCTTAAGTCGCGCACCCATCAAACTCCGACCGGCCCAATGAGGCAAGACGACACTCATAGGAAACTCAATGAAGACTTTCAGATTGAACGTTATTCCGGGTGATGGTATTGGTGTAGATGTCATACGAGAAGGACGGCGGGTACTCGACCGCATTGCCGAAGTCAGCGGCGGCATCTCTTTTCAGTACCACGAGTTGCCATGGAGCTGCGAATATTACCTGAAACATGGAAAAATGATGCCCGCTGATGGTATGGCTATCCTCCGCGACTGCGATGCGATCCTCCTGGGTGCCGTGGGCTTTCCCGGAGTTCCGGATCATATTTCCCTGCGCCAGCTGCTCCTGCCGATCCGCGTGGAATTTGACCAGTATGTGAACATGCGCCCAGTCAAAATGCTGCCTGGATTGAACTCCCCCCTGAAAAACGAAACCATGGACTTTGTCTGCATCAGAGAAAACTCCGAAGGCGAATACTGCGGCAAAGGCGAATGGAAAAACCACGGACAGGCTGACGAAATGGTGATGCAGCATAGCATCTTCACCCGCAAGGGCACTGAACGCATTCTGCGCTATGCCTTCGAGTATGCAAAGAAAAATGGCAAGAACCATCTTCTCTCGGCCACCAAATCAAATGCCCTGAACTACTCCATGGTGTTCTGGGATCAAATATATGATGAGGTGCGCCAGGACTATCCAGACATGACGTCCGCCAAGATGCACGTGGACGCCTTGGCTGGATATTTCATCATGCATCCGGATCGCCTGCAGGTCGTCGTCGCCAGCAATCTGTTTGGCGACATCCTCACCGATCTGGGTTCCGCCATGCTGGGCAGCATCGGCATCTCTCCTTCCGGCAACATCAATCCGGCGAGAAAGTACCCCTCAATGTTTGAGCCAATCCACGGTTCGGCACCGGACATTGCCGGTAAGGGCATAGCCAACCCGATGGGCACCTTCTGGGCCATCTCAATGATGCTGGAGCATCTCGACTGTAAAGAAGAAGCCGACCAAATCATGACGGCTATGCAGCACGTTCTCAGAGAGGGCAAAGCCGTTACACAGGATATCGGTGGCAAGGCCAGCACCACGGAAATGACGGATGCCATCCTTGCCGTGCTGTAATCGTTGCCACCCCGAAGTCGCTGCCTTCCGCCAGAGATCGCCCACAACAGGCGCGTCACGAATCGTTGCTGCGTATTATGTTTTCACCTGCGGTTTCCTCGCCCTGACATGCAGGAAATAGGCCACGACCTGGGCGTCCTGCACAGCGGGGCATTGCTGCACGGTTTCATCTGAGGGCCGGGGCTCCTCAACCCGCTCAATGACGAAGCCGGTCTCGACCAGCATATTCAACCACTGGCTGACCGTCCGCGTAAACCTGGGGACCTTGAACTTCGGGTACTTCTGCTTCAGTTCGCTGGGGGCGGACCCGAAAAGCCATTCCGACAGCTCGCCATCCAGGCTCCGGAAGTAGTCGCCCACCTCAATGGCGTAGGTCAATCCCTGCTCATTCCGAAGGTTCCGCCGGTGAGGCGTGTCAAAGCATGGGTGGCAAATGGAAAACTGCATAAAGCCGCCAGGCTTGAGGACGCGGAACGCCTCGGCCAGCACGCGACCCGTCTCGGGAATATCCATCAGACTCATCACGGCCGTGGCGAAATCGAAACGCCCGTCCGCAAACGGCATTTCGACCGCGCTGGCAACGCAGTACTCAATCCCCAGCGGGGCGTCCCGTTCCGTCTTGGCCGCGTGCTCAATGAAAACCTCAGCAATATCCAAGCCGACCAGCTGCGCGCCCTTCTGCGCCATCAGGCGGGTGTTGTGCCCCTCACCGCAGCCAATATCAAGCCCTGACAGCCCCCGCACGTCAGGCAGCATGTCTAAAAATGCCGGCGTGTTCAGGTAGTCCCGATACACGTCATAACCGGCGCGCGCCAACTGCGTCCAAGCCTCCGCATTGCCATTCCAGTACCTGCCAACCTCGCGATGATCCATGGCCCTGCTCTCGACAATCAGTAATGTGTACTGTTTCAACGGGACGATTAAGAACCTTCACCAAGGCCAATGTAACCAGCGACACCGCCACTGACAAACCAGCAGCTATGCTGCAGTCCATTTCCATGTAATCAGTCAGTAACCACCCCGGCAGGGAATTCACCGGGGTGGTTACTCCTATGAAACACGCTGCCGCAAAGGTCGGCGGAAATCAAGGTCGGATGGCTGGGCGGCGGCGGGCCGTGGGTTTCCTGCAAATTGTCCCTGCGAAGCGCCGGGGTGTACACTGACCGATTACTATTATGGTAAGCGGTCAGCCATTGAGAATGGCGGCACACCTTGCCTCTCTGGCGTGGTGGGACGAGACGTACCAAGCCAATGTGGCGCCCTTCAGGCGCAATTTTAACTTGTTATCATACCCCGGGTTGCGGCGCCCTCCGGGCGCCTCACCCGGGGCTACGCATGGTACGGCCCTCCGGGCCGAACTTGCCCGACCTGACGACGTGATTTGTCCGATCCGAGCCGAAAGCCACCATCATTCAATGGTTATGTTTTTGCGCCGTAGGCGCTTAACCATGCTTACCCCCAGGCTTTTGCCTGGGGACGCTGCCTGCCAACAGGCAGTGCCTCGTAGAGGCACCACAGTTTTGGTTATCAATGGCTGACCGATTACAACCTTTTACTATAAAGCTCCCTGGCACTCTTGCATCCTGCTGACATTATGGCATATTACTAAATAACAAAGGAGCGGTGATGCTGAAGTTTGAGAAAAAAACGTGCCAAGAGGAAGCCGAGGTATTCAAGGCCCTTGGGCATCCCACGCGACTATGGATCGTCAAACAGCTGGCCGACGGTCAAGAACACTGTGTGTGTGAGTTTGTTGACGCCATTGGCGTCCAATTTGCCACGATCAGCCAGCATTTGACCATCCTCAGGCAGGCCGGCATCGTGGAGAGCGACAAGCGCGGACAGTCGGTCTTCTACCGCTTGCGTTGCCCCTGTATTCTCGACGTGGTAACCTGCATGCAAAACCGCAAGTAATATTTTTTTGTCATATATTTAGGCATTAAACTAAATACGGGAGACCCTAACGATGTGGAAAACCCAATGGCGTTGGCTGCTTGGTTTGACGAGTGTGTTTGCGCTCTGCTACTGGCTGCCTGTCGGCACGGCTCGGTTCAACAATGCCGTGTTGGAGTCACTGGAACTGGTGAAATGGTACGCCCAAGAACATGTGCTGCTCTGCCTGATCCCAGCCCTGTTCATAGCTGGGGCAATCGGCGTTTTCGTGAGTCAGGGCGCAGTCATGAAATATCTGGGCCCGACGGCAAAGAAAACTCTCGCCTATGCGGTTGCGTCGGTTTCCGGGTCCATTCTGGCGGTCTGCTCCTGCACCATTCTGCCGTTGTTTGCGGGTATCTACAAGCGAGGAGCCGGGCTTGGGCCAGCGGCGGCGTTTCTCTATTCCGGCCCGGCGATCAACATCATGGCGATCACCTTGACAGCACGGGTGCTTGGCGTTGAAATCGGCGTCGCCCGGGCGTTCGGTGCCATCGGCATGAGCATTCTTATCGGCATCGGCATGCATTGGCTGTTTCGGAAGGAAGAACAAGCCAAAGCCGCCGCCGCCGGCAACGATGCGACACTGGAAGAGGTGCGGCCGCTGTGGCAAAACGTGCTTTATTTCGGCAGCATGGCGGCGATCCTCGTTTTTGCCAATTGGGGCAAGCCCGCTGGCAGCAGCGGTATCTGGGCGGCGATCTGGAACATCAAGTGGTATTTGACTGGCGCTGCGGCAATGCTGCTTGGCGTCATGCTGGTTCGCTATTTTGCCATGCCCTTATGGCAGGTGCTGACAACGGCGTGTCCTGTGGCGCTCCTGGCCTTGGGCTTCCCCAACTATCCGATACTGGCATTCACGGCGGGCTTTCTGGGATTGGGATTTTTCACCAGCACGTCAAAAAACAGTGACCTCAATGGCTGGTTCGCAGCAAGCTGGGATTTTGCGAAAAAAATCATGCCGCTGTTGTTGTTCGGCGTGCTGATTGCCGGGCTCTTGTTGGGGCGAGTTGGCCACGAGGGGCTGATTCCAAGCGACTACGTGGCGAAGGCCGTCGGCGGCAACTCTCTGCTGGCCAATTTCTTCGCCTCCTTTGCCGGCGCGTTTATGTATTTTGCCACGCTGACGGAAGTACCGATCCTCGAAGGCTTGCTGGGAGCGGGCATGGGTAAAGGTCCGGCACTGGCCCTGCTCTTGGCGGGACCGGCCCTGTCGCTGCCTTCAATGCTGGTCATCAATCAGGTGCTCGGACTGCAGAAGACGGCGGCTTTTGTGGCCCTCGTCGTTCTCTTTTCCACCATCGGCGGATATGTTTTCGGAATGCTGTAATGCCGAACGCCATGCGGCAGTATAGGCGAACCAGCAATAACCCTCGTTGTCGAACTCATTCGGTCCACACAAGCCACCAAACTAGGAGACCCCGATGCTGAAGATCCAAATTTATGGAAGCGGCTGTGACAAGTGCAAACAACTCGCAGCCAATGTGGATGCCGCGGCAAAAAAGCTCGGCCTTGAATTCGAACTGGAGAAAGTTACTGACATCAATGCCATTACCGATGCCGGAATTATGATGACCCCGGCCCTTGGCATCAACGGCAAGGTGCTCTGCACCGGCAAGCTATTAAGCCCCGATGAAGCGGAAAAATATCGGCTCTTCAGGAAACTTAGTGGGTAGATTTTTCGACGTTTTGTGCTCAGAACCAAGACAACGCCTTGTCACATGGGGGGAAAAAAGCCAGCTAATCGTACGCATAAAATAGTGTAACTTGTTGATATTCAACGATCAATTAATGTTCAAATTATGATGCCCGCCCAGCTTTCCATGTCAATTTGTATGGAAGGCAGTCGGAGCAATCTTCCGCTTCGGTGTTTCTTGTTATTGCAAGAATGCCTTCACTTTTGTTGCACCCGATCATTTTTGTGTTTCATTACCTCATGGCCACGCAATGCCCAGTCAATCACCTGACCTCGTCATTCACATTGAGCCATGGGAGTCCGCCATGAACTTGGAGTCGTTTTATCAACGCGTGATTAATCCGCCATCGCCCTGGACTGTCTCCAAGGTCGAAATTTCCGACGACAGTACCCGTGTTGACGTCTGGCTGATCCATCAGGAGCATTATCGCTTTTCGTGTCATGCCTGTCACACCCCATCACCTACTTACGACCATGCTCCGGAAAGAACCTGGCAACATCTGGACACCTGCGAGTGCAAGACCTACCTTCATGCCCGTATTCCCCGAGTTCAATGCCCCAAGCATGGGATCGTCAACAGCGACTTTCCTCTGGCTGATTCACAGATCTCAATTACATACAAGATGGAAAGCAAGTGCATCAAGACCATCCAGGCCTCCAATTTGACCGATGCGTCCGAACTAACGAGGGTGTCTTGGGACATGTTGGAAAGTATCCGCGATCGGGCCGTCAAGCGAGGGCTTGAGCGACGTGGCGATACGACGCCGGTCATCATGGGACTTGACGAGAAGCAGGTGTTTTCCAGACATCGCTATTTCACCATTATCACTGACATTGGCAATGGGAGCGTGTTTGACGTGGTGGACAAGCGGCGCATTGATGACATCAGCCCCTGGTTTGAAAAACGCAAGGAAAGTTTGAAAAACGTCCAGATCGCGGCCATGGACATGAGTGCGGGGTATGAGCGTATTGCGTCAAACTTCATGCCCAATGCCGAACTGTGTTTTGATCATTTCCATGTGATGCAGGTCGTCCAAAAGGCAGTGGACAGCACACGAAAGCAAGAACAGGCCACGATGAGCGATGAGGACAAGAAAAGCATGTTCGGAGCGCGCCATGATTTTCTGTATGGCAGGGAGAATCTTCCTGACAAAAACAAGGCCAGGTTCGAAAAAGTTAGACAGATTGCCAAGAAAACGGCGCGGGCATGGGCAATCAAGGAAAACCTTCGCGACATGTGGACAACTTGCCCCGACAAAGAAGAGACGCCGAAGTATTTCAAACACTGGTACTGGTGGGCGACGCATTCACAAATTCCGGACATGGCAAAAGCCGCCCATACGCTGAAAAACCACTTCTATGGCATAGTGGCTGCAATCGAACATGGGGTCAGCAATGCCCTGACCGAGGGGCTGAACAGCAAAATTGAGGCTGTCAAGAGAAGTGCATGTGGTTTCAAAAACAAAGAATCTTTACGCAATGCAATTCTGTTTCATTGCGGGAAACTTAACCTGCTGCCAGAGGCCGCCAACTAGCACTTGCACTCAAATTTGCAACCCACGGAATTGCCTGAAGCACCAAAATATCTGCTTGCAGCAGGCAGCTCTGTCGCCAGCGCCGGCGAAACCGACAAGCAGAAGGGCCAACAGGAAGGCGGCGCCAAAGCCGGTGCCTGCTGCTGTGACAGCGCCCCAAAACCGCAAGAACCGTCCTGTGGCTGCGGTTGTGGCTGCGGCAGCGGCAGCGGCGGCAAAAAAGTACTGACCGCGGTCCTGCTGCTCTTCGTTCTGTTAAGCGTGGCCATGATGGTGATCCGCGAGTCCAGAGGAAAAGCAGCAGCGGCTTCCGATACTAACACAGCGCAAACCGCGGCGGCAATCCCGGTGAACAAAGATATCTTGACCGTCTATTACTTTCATGGCAATATGCGCTGTATGACCTGCAATAAATTCGAGAAACTGACTATTGAAACGCTCCAAAAACGTTTTGCCGACCAGCTCGCCAATGGCGATATGGCCCTGAAGATCATCAACACGGACGTGGCGGAAAACGAGCACTTCGTCAAGGATTTCCAGCTGACCACCAAAAGCGTGGTTCTGCAAAAAGGCGACCAAGTCAAGAATCTCGAGGAAATCTGGACGATCATCCGGCAGTCCGACGACGAGTTCATGGCGTACCTTGAAAGAGAAATCAAAGGCATGGCGGAGGCGCAATGAACGATATGCTGCTTGCGCTTGCCACAGCGGCATGGCTCGGATTCCTGTGCGCCATCAGCCCGTGCCCGTTGGCAGCCAACATCGCCGCGATCAGCTTCGTTTCGCGTAAGGTGGGCAAGGTCGCCGTCGTTTTAGGCGCGGGCCTTCTCTATACGCTGGGGCGGACTTTGACCTATGCGGTGTTGGGCATGCTGCTGGTCAGTGGCTTGACTGCCGCCCCAGAATTGTCGCATGTGCTGCAAAAATACATGAATCTGCTGATGGGGCCGCTGCTCATTGTCGTGGCGATGATCCTGCTGAATTTGCTGAACCTGCGCCTGCCGTCCGGCTCCGGCCTTGGCGATGTCATGCGCAAGAAGGCAGAGCAGCTCGGAGTCCTGGGCGCATTTGGACTCGGCGTGATTTTCGCCCTGAGTTTCTGTCCGACCTCAGCAGCGCTGTTCTTCGGCAGCCTCCTGCCCCTGGCGATCAAGATGGAGTCGGGGCTTGTCTTGCCCGGCGTTTTCGGCATAGCAACCGGACTGCCCGTCCTTGTCTTCGCCTTTCTGCTGGCCTTCAGCGCCAATCACGTCGCCAAGGCCTACAACAAAATTGCCCAATTCGAAGTCTGGGCGCAGCGCCTCACCGGCGTGATTTTTCTCCTAGTCGGCATGAGCATGACCCTGACCATCACCTTGGGCGTGAAAGTGTGGTGAAGTGAATTGCTTGGATTCGCCCCCTGCTGTCATTGTGACTGCAGGGGGCGAACGCATTCGGCGGCAAGCGGCAGAGTTGACATGTCATCGTCGCGACGCGGCAGAAGCGCGAAAACGCGCGCTGCCTTGGGGAAAACGCCGGTAGCGGCCGTAATCGCCCCCGTTCCGCATTCCGAACACAACCACTGCCGCCGACATGGCCTCTCGCACTAGCGCGAGGTCGTCCGAAAACGATATTGACCTGGCGTAAGCGTGCTTGCAGCCTTTCTTCAGCCACAAAATTGCGATGACTTCGGCGAAATCAGCGGTGAAAAGCCCGACCGAGCCCTCTGCTGCTGACGCTCAGCGCCTTGCGGCAAACGCGAAGCGATTGCCGCAAGGCGCTGAGCCGAAAAGGGATAGGTGGGGGAGCGCGAGGGGGAGGAAAGGGCCATTGGCCCTTTCCTCCCCCTCGCAAAACCAAACTATGCTTTTCGGACAGGCTCTAGCGCGCGATCAAGGCGAAGACGCCCCAGCCCAGGTATTCGCGGGTATAGGTGGTGTAGCGCAGGGGCTCCGAGCTCAGCTCGGCACGAACCGTTTTCGCAAATTCGTCGTTGGGATTGGCTTCGAGCCACCGGCGCATGGTGAGCCATTTGGCGGCTTCGTAGCGATCCCAGCTGTCCTGATCAGCCAAGACCATTTCCACAACATCGTAGCCCAAGTGCCCAAATGAAGCGATGAGCTCAGGAAGCGGGAGAAAGTCCGCGATGGCCTCGGCTTGGCAGCCCTTGGCGACCTCTTCGCTCGGCGGTACCTGCCGCCAGTAGGGCTCGCCAATGAGGATGATTCCGCCGGGCTTGAGGCTGCGCGTCAGCAGCTCGATAGTGCCGGCCACGCCACCGCCAATCCAGGTGGCGCCAATGCAGGCCGCCACGCCGACTTTGTCCTCAGCGACATAACCGGCGGCGTCAGCATGCACGAAGGTGACCCGATCCGCCACGCCGAGCTCTTGCGCGCGCAGCTTCGCCTGCTCGGAAAACAGCTGGCTCAAATCGACACCCGTGCCGACGATGCCATAATCACGCGCCCAGGTGCAGAGCATCTCACCCGAACCGCAGCCCAAGTCAAGCACGCGAGTGCCTGGCTCCAGGCGCAACGCCGCGCCAAGAGCGGTGAGCTTCTCTGGAGTGAACGGATTGTGGATGCGGTGTGCGCTCTCGGTGACGTTGAAGATGCGTGGAATGTCCATCGCAGTAAATCTCCTTGTGGGTGAACTTATTCAGGGATTGCCCTCAATATATATCCGCAGATTGCGCCAGCAGCGTTTCACAAACGCGTCAGGGCATCGACGACGTCTTGGAGTTGTTCGTGGCCGTTGTCGCTGGCCAGGGTCGGGACTTGTCGTTTGGCGTCTTTCACTAGGCCGCGCGGGGTTTCGATGACCAGGCGGCGATCGCGGACCTGCAGGCGAATGACGTTCTTTTTGCGGGCGAGGATGCGCACTTTCGTCAGCAACAGCAGCGCCTCGCTGGACGTGGGCAGCTGGCCGAAGCGATCGCGCAATTCCTGCTGGAAGACCGCTAATTCCGACAGCGATGTCATGTTTTGCAGGCGCTTGTAGCAATCGACGCGGGCGCCTTCATCGCCAACGTAGGCGGCGGGAATCGCCACGGCGGCCTTGCCGGGAGCCGCGACCGTGGCGAAGGACAGGCGATCGAAGCTGATGTCGATGTCTTTGGGTGCGTCGGCGCTGCTGTTTTTCTCCAGGCGCTGAACGGCCTCTTTGAGCAGCTGGCAGTAGAGATCGAAACCCACGGCTGCTATGTGGCCGCTTTGTTCAGTGCCCAGGATGTTGCCCGCGCCGCGGATTTCCAGGTCGCGCAGCGCGAGCTTGAAGCCCGCACCGAGGTGCGTGTAGCGGCGGATCGCGGCAAGACGCTGTCGGGCATTTTCAGGCAGCATGCCCATGGGCGGCAACAGCAGATACGCGTAGGCCTGGCGATGATGCCGGCCGACACGGCCGCGCAGCTGGTAGAGTTCGGAAAGCCCGAAGCGGTCAGAGCGATCAATAATGATGGTGTTGGCGTTGGGTATGTCAATGCCGCTTTCAATGATGGTCGTACAGATGAGCACGTCGATTTCCTTGCGGATAAAGCGGACGATGACGTCTTCGAGCTTGCCGGCGGACATCTGGCCGTGCGCGATGGCGCAGCGCGCATCAGGCACCAGCTCTTTCATGACGTCCAGCATCTTGGCGATGGTCTGAACGCGATTGTAGAGGAAGAACACCTGGCCCTCGCGCTCCATCTCGCGGCGCACCGCTTCTTTGATCAGCTCCTTGTCGAAGTTCGCCACGACGGTCGTCACGGGCAGACGGTCCACCGGCGCGGTCATGATCGTGCTGAGATTGCGGATGCCCGATAAGCTGAAGTACAGCGTGCGCGGAATAGGCGTTGCAGTCATGGTCAGGATATCCAAGTTGGCGCGCAGGGCCTTGAAACGCTGTTTGTCCTTGACACCGAAGCGCTGCTCCTCGTCAATAACCAGCAAACCCAGAGCCGAGAACTGCACGTCGGCCTGCAATAGCCGGTGGGTGCCAATGACGATGTCGATTTCGCCGAGGGCGAGTTTTCTGACAATGTCATTCTGCTCGCCTTTGCTGCGGAAACGGCTGAGCATTTCCAGGCGGACGGGGTACTCGGCCATGCGCTCGCGGAAATTCTCAAAGTGCTGCTGGGCGAGCACGGTAGTGGGCACCAGCACGGCGACCTGCTTGCCATTGAGCACGGCACGGAAGGCCGCACGCATGGCCACTTCGGTCTTGCCATAGCCGACGTCGCCGCAGAGAAGGCGGTCCATGGGCTTGGGATTTTCCATGTCAGCGAGCACGGCGGCAATCGCGTCGTGCTGGTCTGCCGTTTCATCGTAGGGGAAAGACCCCGCAAAAGACCGCTCCCATTCCACCTGCGGTTTGAAGGCCATGCCGGCGGCATGCTCTCGCATCGCCTCAATGCGCAGGAGTTCCGCCGCCAGGTCCCAAGCCGCGTCCGCCGCCTGCTTCTTGGCATTGCGCCAAGACACGCCGCCAATACGGCTCAAGCTCGGCGTGCTCTTGCCGGCGCCTAGATAGCGGCTGATCAGGTGCGCCTGCTGCAGGGGCACGTAGAGTCGCGCGTCATCAGCAAATTCCAGGTCAATGACGTCCTGAACTTCGCCACCGGATTCCAGGCTGCGAATGCCATGGAAGATGCAAATGCCCTGGGTGACATGCACCGCCAGAGCGCCATCTTCCAGGTCAATAGTGTCGTGCATGGCCGCGTCTTGATGGTAGGCGACATGGCGATGGCGTCGCCGCGGGCCCTTGCGACCAAAAATCTCGTGATCGCTCAGCAGCACCAGCCTGGCGGTGGGCAGGAGCAGCCCGCCGTCCAACTCGTGTTGCTCCACCACAATGGGCAGCTCGCGCGTCAGCGGATCGTCATGGAGGATTTCCCGGAAGCGATCGACTTCGCCAGCGCCGGCGCAGCAGGCGACCAGCTTGTAGCCACCGCGTTGCCAACGCAGGAGATTGTCCCGCAACTGCTGCCAATGCCACAAGGCCGCGCCGTCGCCCAACTCGGGCAGCAGAGACGCCAGTTCAGCGCCGAGGCTGATCGCGTCGGTGTGGACAATGCTGCCGCCGCCATCGGCAAGCAAGGCCGGATCGCCACCATCGGTGAGCAGCTGCACGCAGTTGCCTGCCGACGCAACCAGGTCCTGCCAGCCAATCTGGGTATCGGTGTCGGCGTAGCTGCCCAGGTGCCGCGCAATCAAATCAGGCGCGCAGAGCACCAGCGGCAGGTCATCCGCAAAAAAGTCGTGCACGCGCGCCTTGGCACCGGCATTATCCTCTAGCATCGCCATGCCCCGCGGCACGACGCACAACTCCGGCGCGTCACGGAAGGATCGCTGCGTGTCCGGCAGGAAAAAACGCATGCTGTCAATGTCGTCGCCCCAGAATTCCAGGCGCACGGGCGCGTCGTAGAGCGGCGAGTAGATGTCCATGATGCCACCGCGACGGGCAAATTCACCGGGGCTCTGAACCTCAAATTCGTTGTCGTAATCCAGCTCCACGAGCTTCTTGGCCAACGCGTCGGGAGAGATAGTCATACCCTTGCGCAGAGTGAAACTCTGCTCGCGGTAGTTTTTCGGCGTGATGGTCTCGGACATCAGCACGGCGGCTGTCGTCACGAAAATCGCGTTGCGGCCGCTCAAGGCCGCGTCCAACGCGGCGCAACGGCCGGCTTCGTTCTCGGGCACCCATTGCCGCCGCCCTGGCGCGACCTCCGGCAACGGAATGACCGGCCGCGTTTCCCCCAAAAGCTGCAGCAGAGAGCCCAGCGTGGCAGCCAGATTATCAGCGCGGCCGCTGTCAGCGGCGACGACGACCAGGCGCGTCGCCCTGGCCAGGCAAAGCTGCCCGATCGCCAGCGGCAGCAGCTCGTCATCATGCAACGCAAAACGGCAGGCGCCGGATGGAATCCGCGCCTGCCGTGCCCATTTTTGGAGGATGTCACGCCATGCCGGCATTGGTGCCAGGTCCTTCAAGCTGTGTCATGCCTCCATATGGATCGCTGCCCAAAGGCAGCCTCGTCTTAGAATTCTGCGTTGAGCGCAAACCCCCAGAGGACATTGAAAGCACTGTTCATCGCGTCATCTTTCCAGACTTCGCGCAGATCGTGATCCAAGGCCCAAGCGCAGATGACAAAGGGTCCAAAACTGCAATAATCACAAACGGCGTAATTCAGGCCGGCCGTAAACTGGATGGCCGTAAGGGCGTTCTTGGCCACATCGTAATTGTAGTCGTTGTACTTGGTGTTGGCCCAGTAAAGCGCGCCTTCCATGTCCAAGCTGAGCTTCTCGCTGATGGCCGACAACGCCACGCTGTGGCTGCCACCAATGCTGGCCCAGAACATGTCGTTTTCAAAATCCCAGGCGACCGTCAGCGACGGCTGTAGGAAAAGGTCGTCCAGCGTCGCCGCCAGGCTTATTTCCTGCGTATCCAAGTCAGAAAAGCTCGGATAGTCGTAGTAGGTGTAGGTCGCTTCCAGGCTGAGTGCGCCGAGGGCCGGAACGTCTGCGAAGGTGTGGCCGTAACCAGCGTAGTAGTCCCACTCTTCGAAGTCATTGTTCTGGGTGCCATTGTCGTCCATGAAATCCCAGTTGGCCCACACCCCGGCGTAGAAGCCTTTCCACGCGATGCTGATGTCAGGTTGCAGGACATTCCCGGAATTGAAAATAAAACCATGGTACATATACGCGGATGCGTAGGTGACAGTCGCTGAGAGCGTTGGCATAGTGCTCTCCTCTTGTGTCTCGACCACTGCGACAGACCCACCAGGAGACGTTTCCGGCGTGGCAGTGCTGTCCTGTGCCTTGAGTTCAACGCTTAGTAGCATCATTGTGCCTAATGCAGTGAACCCTAATGCGGACAAAATGCTCTTCATCTGTGTGTCCTTTCCAAAAACACGTTTTTCCTTATCCTTGCATTTACTTCCAGCGGTTCCAGGGACGTTGTGGTCGACCAGGTCCAAGGTGCCTCTACTGTATTCCCCGTCACTCGCTTTACAAGCGCCTCCACGCATAAAACCATGTAAATTTTGTAAAAAAATGCACTTTTATTTAGGGCATAATGTGATGCCGCGCAAGCCCAATAGCGTCTGGTATGGCGGACCCCATATCAAGAAGTCCGCCTCTACTAGGCGCGCCCCCTCTTGTCGCTGTTTATTCCTTGCCCATGCGTTCGTCCCAGGGGTCAATCATGGTCAACCGTTGGCCAAGGGCTGCGTAGAGATCCGGCAGATCGAAATAGCGCAGCACGTTTTTGGGCGTGCTTGCCGCCGGCCAGTCCGACACGCCGGCTTTGAGCCACTGCTGGAAGCTGGTGGGGGCGTTATAGAGCGTGACGTCAACGACCTCGTCGCGCAGCATGGCCACAAAGGCCGCCAGCAGCGCGCCTTGGCCACGGCCGTAGAGATGGACGCTCTTGGTCCCCTCGGCTTTGAGCAGATCAAGCGTGCGGATGATATCGTATACCCGGCGGCCGAACATGCTTTCGCCGAACATCAAAGCGGTGGCGTGCATCATGTAGTCCATGCCGTAGGAACGGTACATGCTGAGGTGGTCTTCGGGCATGGACTCACCTAGGCCACGGACGTCCAGCGTGTACAACTCGCCTCCCGGGTTTATTCCAGCCACCAAGGAGCAGTCCTGGTAGTCAAGCTCGGAGCCGAGGTGCGGCAGATAGAGATGGACGTCTTCCTCGACGTCAAGCGTCTCACCGCGATCCTTGCTGCGCAGACGCTTGCGCATAATGGCCAGAATGTCGCCCTCGGTTTCGATGCCGCTGCGCTGCCAGACGTCGTTGCCGATGCGCTGCGAGCGGAGAACGCGGTAGTGCGGCACGCCAGTGGCCTCGGGGAACTTCAGCAGCTTGGCGAGCGTACTACGCCATTCGCCGGCATTTTTCGGTGCCTGACGGCACCTCGCCCACGCCTCGGCGGTTTCGGCCATGAGGTCATAGATGGGCCTGGAGCCGGCTTTGACCACATTGGCCTCCGGGCAACAGGCGAGGACGGCTTCTGCTACGGGCTTGGGGTCAATTTCTGCGGGCACGCCAGGTATCCCGGCGTGCTTGTGGAAGAACGCCAGCATCGCCTGTTGATTGTGTGGCGAGTAGCCGTGCGTGCAGGGGCCGATAAAGAGCTCGACCTGATCGCCAGCACCGAGGAGCTCGTAGAAACGCTTGAGTTCTCCATACGCCTCTTTCAGGCCGCGCCGTTCAAAGAAATCGTACTGCTGACCGAGGAGTATGGCCGGTTGCGGGGCACGCGCGATCATGAGGTCGACCATTTCCAGGCCGGCGCCGATGATGCCGGGCGGGCACTGCTCGCTGTCGGTGGGCAGCTCGTTTTCGAGGTTGGTGAGAAAGCTGGTGACATGGCAGCTCGGCGCGGCCATGCTGAGGCGCTCGTCGTTGGCCCATATCCATTCGGTGAGCGTGCCACCGCCGGAGTTGCCAGTGATCCCCAGACGTTTGGGATCGACTTCCGGCCGGGCGGCGAGAACATCAATGGCGCGGCGGCCGTCCCAGACGCGCCAGCTGCCGAAGAAATCTCCAAGCAGTTCCAGCTGCCGGCCCATGACGTTGTGGGCATCGCAGAGTTGTTTGCCGCTACCCAAGCGTGCGAGCTTGGGGTACTGATCGCGCTCGCCCTGATGAATGGGATCGACCATGAGGACAACAAAACCGTCATGGACCAGCCGCAGCGCGAAAGACTGGTACACCCCGGCTGCCTTGCCTTCTTTGCTATGGCCGCAGCAACCGATGACGCCCGGTGCCGGAGCCGTCAACCCATCGGGCACATAGAGATTCGCCGTCACCCAGAAATCCGGCCGGCTGTTGTAGATGATGTTCTCGATGCGGTAGCCGTCGAATTGGTTGACGCCGGTGATGCGCATATCCAGCGGTGTCCACTCCGGCCAGGGGCCAAAGGCAGCGTCAATAGCCTTGCGAAGCTTATCGCGATAGGCCATGGCATCTTCGCGGGTGCGCAACGCGGCCAGTTCACGGCTACGAACGGCCCGCATGGCCCGCAACTTGTGGATGTAATGATCGATAACCATGTGCTGGTAGCCGTTTTTCATCGTCGGGTTGTCCTTTTGTAATGCCAGGAATCTACAAGTAAGATTGATTGCGTGGCGGCTCAACAGTCAGGAGCCTCAGAAGCCGAAGAGCTCCTGGAGAGGCTGCCGGAAATAATCGAACTTTTTGGGGTAGTAGAAACTGTCACGACCATGGAGATTGGGGAAGCGCGACATGCCCTTGAGTGCCGAGCTGCTGACGTGCTCAAGTTTTTTGTCGCAGGGTATATAGACCGCGTGGGTATCGGGACGCATTTGCTGCATGAAGCAAAGCTGGTTCATCTCGTAGTCGAGGTCGTAACCATTGCGCAAACCGCGCACCAGCGTCACATCACAGAAGGCGGACTCTTTTTCGAGAAGATCAACCATCAGGGTGTCGAAATAGACCACTTCGTGAAACGGCAGGGAGACATCCAACCGTTCGTCGCGCTCGACATGCTTCTGGGGGTTAATACCGACGGCAACGATGACCTTGTCAAACATCATTTCGGCTTTTTCGAGGATAGAGAGATGCCCGATATGGAAGGGGCTGAAAGTACCGGCGTAAATACCCACCCGTGGTCGGCGGCGCTCAAGGTACTCAATGAGGAAATTCATGGTGCTGCGACATTGCGGGTAGCGTTTGGCAAAGCGCTGGAAAAACGCGCTGCGGCCCTTGCGATAGTCAATCATATTCAGATACTGGAATTCGCGGAAAATCTGAAATTCGTAGGCCAGCAAGTCCACGTAATCGCCATGGATAATCACCCGGCAATCATAGCCGTGGAAAAGCGCCGCCAGCTCGCTGACGTCATCTTGATACTTCGTCGACAAGATGGTGCGGCGGATGCTTTCCTTAGCCTCGGCGGGTAGGGGCTCGCCAAGCGCGGCCAGGATGTACAGATACGCGGCCTCGGAGCGCTCTTCGCTGTCACCGCCCTGAGGGAACCACACCACGTCATGGAAAAGCGCGGTGAGCAGCAACTGTGCGGCCAGTTCCTCCCGCTCCCACACCGTCTCGCGGATTTGCTCGCAGATGGATAACAAGTGATCAAGGGTGTGGAAATAGCGGTGGGGCTGACGATACGCGGCAAAAACGCGATCCAGCCATTTGCCGCCAAGATCCAACCCGTAGGGATTGCGCTCGGCAAGAATCTCGCGGATGCGCTTTTCCTTTTGGCAGACGCCGGTGCCGCCCATGGGTGAGACGGGATTGAGGCTTGCTCGCGAGTATTCCATATGCGCGACTCATTTCGGGGGCTTTGCTGCCTGAAAAAAGGAAACGGCCCCGAGAGCTCCGGCAGTCCCTGTTTTCCGGACTCTGGCGATCTGGCCGTTTCGGCTGGCCGCGAATACCGGCCAGTGAACTGATTTAACGATAAAAACTTTCCAAAAGCTGCTGCATAGTGCCGTGATACTGGGCAAATTTGAGGTCCGAACAGCCTGCCTGGTTGCCGCCATTCCACCACACCCAGACCATACCGTCCCGCTCAATCATTTCTGGATCGGAGGCATTGATCTCGACCACATCCGGATAAAGCGCCGGGTTGGTCTTATGGGTCATGTCGGGCGTGAGGAAGGGCCGGTCATCGGCGGCGTCTTCCCAGCTAACAAGGTCTCGCGATCGTGTGACTCGCGTTTCATAGAAGCCCTTGCGCTGTTCGAGATACAGGACATAAAAGAAGCCATTGACATAATACAGCGACGGGCCACCCACATAACGGTCCGTGCCGTAGATGGCATTGGCTACCGGACGCCAGGTACGCAGGTCGGTCGACTCAATGAACTTGAAGGTAAATGGCGTCCAGCGACGATCGTCGGTTTCGTAGAGCATCACATAACGCTTGCCGTCAAAGTCCACCGCGCTGTTGAAGAGATGCTCTTTGCCATCGCTGTGCACGACTTCCTCCGGCGCAGTCCAGGACACCAGGTCGTCTGAGCTGATGCGAACCAACCGCTTGATCTCCCACCAGGCCTGATCAACACCGTAATCAGCCGCAAAAACATGCACCCGATCGCCGTGGACAATCGCCGAGGCAAAATAATGATTCAGCAACGGAATGCTGATGATGCGGTCGCTGTCCATGTCACGAATCAAAAAGCCGTCTTCGTGATAACGGTACTTCACCTCGTGACCAGGATACAAAAACGACGACGCAAAAAAATTTTCCAGCAGATAGTAGCGGCCTTTGAAGAAGAATGGCGTCACCTCGCCGCCATTCTGCCTGACCACTTTTTCGTTTTTCCAGGGAACGCGCCAGCGCATAAAAGTTAGCCCCCTTGTTGACAATGACTGGCCACCACGTGGCCCCTGCCGTGACCGGCACCGATCGCAGTACAAAATATCACGAAATGCCCTGCATGCAAACCAAGCTGGAGCGTGTCGCAGGCTCAGCGTGCAATCGGTCAGTGATTGATAACGGATGCACGGCATGCCTCTGGCTGGCGCGGGGGACGCGGCGTGTCTTGCCAATGTGGCGCCCTCCGGGCGCAATTCTAACGTGCTATCATCCCCCGGGTTGCGGCGCCCTCCGGGCGCCTCACCCGGAGCTATGCATGGTGCGGCCCTCCGGGCCGAACTTGGCCGATCAGACGACGTGCTTTGTCCGGTTCGGGCCGAAAACCACCATCATTCAATATCCATGTTTTTTCGCCGTAGGCGCTTAACCATGCTTAACCCCAGGCTTTAGCCTGGGGAAGCAGCCTGCCAACAGACAGTGCCTCGTAGAGGCACCACCGTTTTGGTTATCAATCACTCCTATGAAACCGATGCTCTTCATTTAACGGTATCCATGGCACTTGTTGTTTCAACCAAGCAGCCTTTTCTCGTCGTGCATTTCCGCCGCGAAGCGGCAGAAGCGCTGAAAGCGCGGCCTAAGATAGCCCAGGGCAAGCGACGCCAAAGGCGGAGCGTCGCCCTGGGTAGGGCGCCATATTGGTCCGTGTTCCTCAGCCTCTTTGGCTTCAGTCGGCGAAGCTGACTGGAGCCAAAGAGGCAATGGAACGATGTGTCTTCCCTTTGCTGTACCTAAGCGCCCTGCGCGGTGTTTTTTTAGGTCGCCCCTACAGGGCTCCTTTCTGGTCGGGCCCTTACCCAGGGCGGCGCGCCCTGCGGGCACTTGCCCTGGGCTATCTTAGTCCGCGCCTTTGGCGCTGAAAACAAATGGCCGCAGAAAAGGCTGGTATCAATGGCTGACCGATTTCTAGGCGCTGCGTGTAATCGGTCAGTGTACACCCCGGCGCTTCGCTGGGACAATTTGCAGGAAACCCACGGCCCGCCGCCGTCCAGCCATCCGACCTTGATTTCCGCCGACCTTTGCGGCAGCGTGTTTCATAAGAGCCATTGATACCAGCCTTTCCCGCAGTATGCTGAGCCAAGCGCGCCCGTCTCCCGGCCGTGGTGCGGGCTTTCAGCCCGCGCCGTCGCCAGAGGCTAGCAGGCGTCGCCACGTGCTGATTACGGTTGTAAAGTTGGGGTGGCTAGGAAGCCCCGCACACCGCCTGACAAGCAAAGACGTGTCAGGTCAGAGCCTATCGCTGTGTTTCAACCAGTGATGGGCTGCTGCCGTCGTCATGGCTGCTATTCGGCACCCTCGTAGGGGAAAAATTCGCACCACGCCACGCGCAAATTTTCGCCCATACCGCTGGTGATGCCCGTGCCCTCATAGATCGGTATCAGTTCGATTGCCACGGAATTGCCGATGTTGTTCGGGGACAACTCCACTGGTACGCCATCCTTGCTGGCGAGCACGTCAAGGGTCGTCTCGACCGTATCAAGCAAGAGTAGCTCCTCCCCGGCTGCCGTGCGTTCCCCCACCAGGATCTTCACCCGCTGCGTCGGCACCATGTGGCTGCTGAAATCGTAACCAAGGTTGTCCTTACCATGCACTTCGCCGAAATCCACCAGCGAAATCGTCGAACGCACCCGCAGCGTCTGCGGAAAGACTTTGTTCATCTGCACGGTGACCACTGGAAAAGGGCCCAATTCCTCCCCCACCCCCGGCCACATATCCACCGTATACAGTCCCAGCACGCCGAGAGTCTCGCTGCGTATTTCCAGATCAGCCGACGCTTGCATGAGGCGCATATCGAAAACCCCAGCATGCGTCGTGCTAACCGGCAGGGTCACCACGCCTAGGAACTGCATGGACAGGGTCACCGGCCGCAGCTCCGGGGCGTCGCCCGTATTATCATTGGCATTCACCGCGACGACGCCGATGCTCATAGGCCGGTCGCTGTCCTTCAAGGCGTTAAGACTGATGTCCAAAATGAGTTTCTTGCGCTCGTCATCGCGTTTTATGTTTTCAAAACTACTGACGCCGATGGCCTCTGGCCCTTGAAACAGCACTGCAAAGAGATCACTACAGACGTCGTCCACCTCGAGGCGTGCGTAATCGCCGTCACGAACCAACTCCTTTGGCTTGGGGAAGGTAAATAGCCAGGTCGCAGCGCCCATGTCCTGGATGCTGAACGCCTGCTCAAGCTTGCCACTGATATCAGCCGGTTTGGTTATTTTACTGACCTTGCCGTTCTGCGCAAAGCGCTGCCAGTCGCCCTCATTCTGATCGGTATTGCCGAAAATCGTTATTGAACGGTACATACTTGTGCTATATGGCGACTTGCCACTCAGATAATCACGCAAAAAACGCTGGTACATGGTCTCCAAGCCCAAGACGCCCATGTCACCGGCCGCAGCGGCGAAGGGCGCGACGCCTTCGCCGTATTTGTACATATCGTGATTGAACACCCGATGCCAGAAATCTGCTGGGAAATTACCCTGCTGCGACAGATAGGCCGCAAACACCGACAAGCTGTAGCCATGAAAACCCGTATAGTTCACATTGAAACGCGAACTGCGACGGTAGAGCCCATTGATGGGGGCACGGGGATTCTTGTAGGTGCTCGGCGTGTAATTTCTACCTTGTGGACTCACATGGCCTTCCATCCACGTCGCGCTCATCTCGTCCAACCACATCGTCGTCGTGTTGTTCGCGTACATGTATTGCACATAATGGACGAATTCGTGGGCGACGATTTCCCGGCGGCTGGCGCTAGTAACCACGCCGGTATTGAGTTCTAGGTAGGGCGCAGAGAAATATCCGGGCGGGAGGCACCAGGCGTCTTCAGCCCCTTCGTTGGACCCGATTAGGCCATAGAGCCTCTCCCGGTCGGTTTTTTTGATCACGATTTTCACTCGCTGGGCGTCATCTCCCCACAACGTCGTCCGGTTTGACATTGGAAAGCCCAGGGCGACAGCGCGAGTATAAGCGTACTCAAGATCCTGCAGCAGCCCCTGCAGGCGATCCATTTCCGCATTGGTCGTCTCGGTACTCACCGGTTGCAGGCGAAAATTCGTGCTTTGGTAGGTCGTGCCGCCCAGCCAGTCCCGCACGATCTCAAAGGCGATGCCACCGGGGCGGGCATCGCTGCGGCGCAGCCCGCCGCTCTGCGGAATCAGCTCCGGTCGCCAAGTCAGCCGGCCGTTGCTGACGCTGACGCCGTCCTCAGCCGTCATCAGCTGGAAATGCCAGCGGGGCTCCAAGGAATTGCGTGCTAGCTCGTAGACGCCAACAGCCAGGGAGTAGCTCTCGCCATTGCGAGTCCCGCCAGGAGGCAGCGCGAAGCTGATCTCGGCTTCTGCCACCGCCGGCAAGCCATACAGCATCAATGGCGCCGCGCCAACGCTGGCCATGCCATAACGCGCGGTCTCGCCGCGGTCCCATTCAGCTAGGGCCAGCGACTGCGCCGTCGCCAGCGCCCCGGCGGGCAGTTCCAGGCGGAAGCCGCTGGCTGCGTGCTCCAGCGTGCCGCCGGCGGCGCCGATCGTCGCCTTTGCCAGCAACGCCGGCAGGGCCACGCCACGCAAGGCGTCCTCCAACATGCGCAGATCAACCGCATTGACAGTGCCATCAAAATTGAAATCGGCCCGGCTGTCGGCAGATACCGTCGCATCAATCATGCCCTGCACACGCACCACGTCGGCGACGTCCAGCACGCCATCACCATTGATATCGCCAGAAAGGGCGTGAAGTGACGCCGCAAACAACGCCATACCTAGGAAGTACCATGCATAATATCTGATTTTTGTGGTTTTCATAGCGACCTCACCCGCAGCTTGTTCTGTTGTATGTCTTCACGGCGGCAACACCGCTCCAAGGTTTGTTTCATCACGGGAACGACGTGGGCTCCCCGCCCCACAGCAGCCAGTAGGTCCGTCCAGGCAGCAGTTCGCCCGAGGACTCTTGCACGTAGGCGTAGCGACCGAGACGGCACAGCGCCAGCGCGCCAGCCGGCACGGGCGTCGCCGTCGGCACCGACAACATATTCCAGCCACGCCGCAGAGTGCTGCCGTAGGGCAGCGGCGCCAAATCCAATACTGCCGCACCGCTGCTCTCCACGTAGAGCCACAGTGGTCGGTTCGGCAGTAGCTCCCGTGTTGCGCGCCATATGCCGGCAGTCGCGTCCCAATACCAGCCTGGTTCGCTGATGCTTACCGTCGCACCCGCCATCGTTAGCGTATCAAGCAGTGCGCCAATGGTTGCTGGGCCTTCGCCAAAAGGAGTGAAGCACATCCAGCCACTTGCGAAAACCTGCGCCTCCGTGTCGATCGTCAGCACGCTCGCTGTCGTCGCCGCCACATCAACAGCCAGACCAAGGTTACGCGACAGGCCCGCGCCGCCGCGAATGCCGCTAACCACGATCTCATAGCTACCCTGCGCCGTCAAGGGCAGCTGAAAACGCAGGTTGAGCAGCGGCACGTCGCTGACACTGAACACCGCCGTACGTTCACGCGCCGTCACCCGCACCGCCGCCCGACCGGCCGCCTCGGCGAACGCGGGCGCCGCCCAGTAGGACAGTACGCCGTCTTCGCTGATTTGGGCATCCTGGCCGTCTACACCATGGAATTGCAGTTCGTCGGGAAAAGTCACCAGCAGATCAAGGCCCTCAAAGGCCGTGATCGCCTGCGTCAGCAGCAACGGCAACGACACCGTCGTGCCCGCCGCAACCGTCGTCCCCGGCAGCATCAGCACCGGCGGTGTGATGTCATAGCGGGCCTCCACCACGACGTCGCCCGTGATCTCATACTCGAGATAGGCACTCCCGCTGTGCAGCGCCCCGTTCAGATACCAGCCACCGAAGCGGCTCTCGGCCGTCGAGCTGGCCATAATCTGCAGTATATCACCGGCCATGAAGACCTTGATGCCCGCCGCCAGGCTGAGCAAGGGTTCGACCCGGTCGTCCACCACCAGCGTCAAACGACAGTGCGCGGGAGGAGTCAGATCAACAATGCCGGCAGCGGTATTTTCCACCGGCCAGGGCTCAAATGTATTCGCGTTGCGCCCCCAGTTCCACACCACGCCCGCCGCGGTGATCGCCGTAACATTGCTGCTAAAGCCCGACATACGGACAATGTCCTTCGGCGCCGTCGGATGCGCCAGCGGGCTGAATACTGCACCGGGCGGTGCGTCTGCCGGCTCCGTGAGCCCCAATGCCGCCATCGTACCGCCGTTGTTTCCCCAGGCCCACAGCTGGCCGCTTGCGTCCACGGCGTAACAGCAGGAACTCATGACAAAGATGCGCTCAATGGCTGCCAAACCAGGAATGGGCGTGGGCACGACCTGCTCCCGAATGTCTTCACCCAGCCCCAATTCGCCCTGGTAGCTATAATACGGGTCACTGCGACCCCACACGAGCACCTTGCCGTCGTTCCTCAGGGCCAGAGCGACATTACTGCCGCCTTGGATAGCCGTGATGCCGGCCAGGCCGGGCACTGGCTGAGCCCGGTCGTGGTCCTCACCGCTGCCCGTGAAGAGGCGCTGTCCCCAGGCGTCAACTGTGCCGTCGGCGTAGAGGAGTAGATAGGTGCTGTGGGTTACAGTCGTGCCAAACCAGCTACCATCGTCGATCCATTCGTTGCTTGTCGCTAGCGCGATATTGATGATCGCGCTGTCCTCGCGCAGCCCCGGCACCTCAATGGGGCGGCTCTGCGTCACGCCGCTCACGGGCGTTTCACCCCAATAATAGAGACGGCCATTGGCCCGGCGGGCAAAACGGGTCGCCCCAAAGGAATAGATGGCCACGGCGTCTGTAAAAGCCTCGCGGCCATCCGGCCCCAACACGGTCACGCACTGATTGGGGGTCCTGTTCTCATTGCTTACGGTGCCAATGCCATACTGCCCCTTGCTGTTACGCCCCCATGTGTAAAGCCGCCCGTCGTTGCCCAGGGCCAAGTAGTCGCCGACCACATCCACCGCCCGCACGCCAATGCCGCCGAGAGTGTCACGGTAGGTGACATAGCGATACTCATAAAACTTCCCATTGAAATATTGCTCACGAACGGTCCAGCTCACTGTGCCATCGGCATTGAGATTGGTCGAACCGCCATCGACCGCAAGCTTCGCCGTGGTCGTGAACGGCCGCGCCGCAAAATGCGCCGTCAGCTGCGTGTCGTTGTTCATCAACAGGTCAAAAGCCGCGTCACCGGCGTGATCGCCCAGATCACTGACCGACTCCCACTCCGCAAAGCTATACTGGAAGGCGGGAACCGCCGCCACCGCCGTCGTCTGCCCGGCTGTACGAGTATGCACCCCCGGCGCCGGTGCGGTTGTGCCCGCGCCCGCTGGCGTAACCGCCATGGTCAGAGTCAGATCAGTGACACTAGACACAAAGACCGCCGTTACGTTCGTGGCCTCCGCCATCAGCACGGTGGTTTCTCGCGCCGTCGGCGCGGCCACCGGGCCTTCCCAATGATCAAAAGCGTAGCGCTCGCCGTCAATGGCCGCTATCGCCAGCGTGGCGCCAAGTCGCGCCTGGTATTCGCCGGCCGGCGGTGACACCGTGCCCATGCCGGGATAGTCACTCACAGCGCCCGGCGCATCGCTGGCCGCGCGCACCGCCATTGTCAGCGCTACGGCACCATTGCTACGTTTGGGCGCATTGACAATCAACTGCGGGGTCCAGCGGTCGTCACCAGGCACGCCGTCGAGCTGGCCAACGCCATTGTCGCCCCAGCCGTAAAGCTCGTCATCCGCGGTCAATGCCAGCGAGTGGTTCTTCGCGGCGGCAATGCTGGTCACGTTGGTGAATCCCGGCAGTTGCCGCGGTGCACGCACGACCAGGTCATCGAGCACACCATCGCCATCAGCATCACCGGCACCGACCTGGCCATTGGCATTAGCGCCCCAGGCGTAAAGCAGGCCGTCCTCGGTCACCGCCAGCGCGTGGCTGGCGCCCGCCGCCATCGCCCGCACCGGCGAGGCTATGCCCGCCACCAGCTGCGGCTGCGATGATTGCTGGTCGTAACTGCCCGTGCCCAATTGCCCAGACGCATTGCTGCCCCATGCCCACAGCCGCCCATGGAAATCCAACCCCAACGCGAATGCCGTGCCCAACGCCCGGTCTTCACCCAACGCTATTGCCTTGAAACGAAGCGTGCCGGGCACTAGCGCGATATCCGTGTAGGTCGTGGTCGTGCCGTCGCCGATCTGCCCCGACAGGTTGTCACCAATAGCGTAGAGCTCTCCCTGTTGCCCAAGGATCAGCGCCGTCAGCTCACCCACCGCCACCTGCACTACGCCGCGATTGACCACATTGGGATCGTACTGCGATACCGTCCAGGTCGTGTACGGATACAGCGCCGAAGCCGTTCCACCAAAGGACAGGCTGTTCCATTCCTGCGTATAAGTGCCCAAATGACTGGCCACGTAGCCATCGCCACCAGCCCAAAAGCCAATGCTTTTCTCAGGATACGCGGGCCAGGGCCACCAACTCGCGCCAGTTAGATCCCGTACCGCCATCATGCTGTCACGCATAAAATTCTTGCCATCGTCATCCGAGCTGTTGGCGTAGCCGTAGCGCTCGCCATAGTAGGTCGCCGAAGTGGTCAGCTCCAGGCAGTAGGCGTTGCTTGCCGCGGCCAACGCGGCCATGCCGTCAGCGCCGCGGCGCCAAATATCACCGACCTTGGCCGCACTAGCCTCCTCATCGCCCCATGCCCACACCTGCCCGGCGCGATCGCGCAGGGCCGAGTGGGTCGCCGCCGTGCGCAGGACGCTGTCGTCGGGAATGAAGCGCGCCGTGACGGTCATATCCCCGCTGGCTAGCATGGTCGTCTTGCGCGCCAGTGGCGACATCACCGGCCCCTCCCAATGCGAAAAACGCCACCCAGCCCGCGGCGTCGCCAGCAATAGCACTGTGCTGCCGTACGTCGCCTCACTGACAAAGATTCCCCCGCTAGCAGATGTGTAGCCACTGCCGTACGCATAACCACCGGCAGTACTGCCCTGACTGTCCAGACCAGTGACAGAGATAACCACCTTCGGCAGGCCCTGCTCTGCCAAAGGCTCGCCCGGCGTGGGCAACACGCCCTGCCCCTGCGAGACCAGCGTCGTCTCAGTGCTCCAGGCAGACAAGCGGCCCGTGGCGTCCACCGCCCGTACCCGCCAGAATAGCGTCTGCGCTGGCAGCTGCGTCATCACCACGCCGGGCTGCTTCAGCAATCCCTGGCCACGCACGGGCAGCACGCCACTACAGAGGTCACCCGCACCGGAGCTCGTGCCCAGCTGCAGGATGTAGCGCAAACCATCACCCGGCGTCTCGGCGTCGCTGGCTGCCGTCCAGCTGAAACGGACTTCGCCAGAACCCAAGACCGCCGCCGTCAAACCCGTCGGCGCGGTCGGCGCCGCATTCAGCCGCTGTACGCTAAAAAAGCCCCGGGCGCGATTCTCATAGAAATACGCCCCGGCCACATCATCACCAGGTCCTTGAGCATAGAAAACATTGGACAGCGTCGTCAAGACACCGGCCGTCCACAGGTCTATGTCGCCATCGGCATCCACGTCGGCTGCCGTCAACAGGGCCGGTCCGGCAAAGCCCACGGTGCCTGGCAGCCCCATGGCTGCCTCGGAAAAGGAGGCTTGGTCATGGTCCCAGCGCAAAACCCAGAGGTGGTTGTCATAGTAATCCTGGACCGGAAAGCGGTCCAGTTCACCATAACTGAAGGACGTCATGCCGCCGCTGGAGCTCAGCCCGTTGTTGCTCACACCAGTGACCAACGCCTCGGGCCGACCGTCGTTGTCCAAATCCGCCCAAAGCGCCCGCCCACCCCAGATACCCGTCAAGCCGGACGGCATGGCAACGGGCACCGGCAAGCCATCGGTTTGTCCCCGCAAGACCCCCAGGCGCATGCCCGAGCCACTGTCACCGCTGTAGAGGATGTCATCACAGCCGTCAGCGTCCACATCAGCCATGTCCACGGCAAAATGGTTTGATCGCGATAAGGGCAGTTGCCGCGGCGCAAAGCTCATGCCGCCAAGATTCTCGTACCAGATCAACGCCGGCAACGCCGATGCCGAAGCCGCGCCGCTAGCCACCACGTCCACCAGGCCATCGCCATTCACATCACCGCAGGCCAACGCCGGCGCATAAATGCCATACCCAAAATTACTCACCCGCCGCGCGCTGATGGGAAAATGCGTAAAGCTACCGTCGGCATTCTGGCGCAATACGCCCGCGCCGTCGCTATTAGCAAAAACGATATCTACCTGGCCATCGCAATCAATATCAGCCAAAGCCATGGCACCCGGAACGATGGGATAATCCAAGGTCTGCTTCAGAAGGAAGTTCCCGTGGCCGTCGTTGCTCAGCACATAACAGCCAGCGGCATTGCCGACGACCAGGTCAAGGTCGCCGTCATTATCCATATCCGCCCAGGCCACTGCCGCCAGGCCAGCGCGCAACACCGTCGGGTCTGTAGCAGGAATGGGCAGTGGCTCATAACTCGCCATCTGCCCACGACCGTTATTGCGATACAAACGATGCAGCAGTTCCAGACTGCCCTCGGCATTCTTCTGTATCACCGACAACGCCAGGTCCGGAAAGCCATCACCGTCCGCGTCACCCCAGGCGGCGCTGCCGCTTTGGGGATGGAGCGCCTCCAGGCCGCTGTCCTCACGCCGCTGCAGCATCGCGATGGTCGCTTTGAAGCTCGGATAACTGGCGCTGAAGCGCTGCACGGTGAAGTCCACCTCCGGCACGGCCATTTCCTCCGCGATCACCCCACCCGCTTCAACGCGGTAACGCTCAACCGCCAGGCCAACGACTTTGCCCACCGCATCCGCCGTCGCCATCCCCGCTTGCAGACCCAAGCTGGGAAATGGCTCCGCCGCCATGGCGGACAGATCAAGCACATAATCCATCGTCGTGGCCAGGGCCGTGTTGCTCTTGGTGATGTAGTTGTTGCCGCTGATGCGCATCGCCAGCGGCCGGCCATTAGCCGTAAAAGATAGCAGCCCCGGCCAGTATGCCTTGTACCCCATAATAGCTGTCAGCCAATTATCGCCAGTGCTGTCCTCAAGTCTGATCGTGCCTAAAAGCTCCGGCTGGTACAACTCGGCCCGCGCACCCAGCGAGTACACCTGCGACCCCAGTTTGCCGTATTCCTCCACCGCATCGTAGCCCAACCACATGAAGCCTCTTTCCACGCCAGCAGCCGGACTCAGCCCCCAATTCGTCCCCCAGGAATTCACAATCAACAGCGCACCCTGCCGCTCTTCCCCGGCGCGATTCCGATAGCTCTTGGTGTCGTCATAGCCCACGATGTTCACCGCGTGCGAGGGCGCCCGGCCACCCTCGTCACTCGGCCAGGCATACACGCCATTGTTCACATCGCCGATCTGTTCACCACCAACCTCAACGTGGGAGCTGGCATCAGGATAACTGTCAAAGTTCACCGTCAGCGGGCTGTTCCAGATCGCCACGGCGATATTGCCATCGGCCAAGAATTGCTTCAGGGCCTGCAAGCCGCCGGTCGAATTGATGTTGTTGAGGATCACGCCCGGCTGGCCCTTGTAACGCAAGGCCTGCTTCATCTGCGCCACCGACGGCAGCTGACGGTAGAACTTGTCCTCGGAGGCCACGCTGGCATTATCGCTATAGGGCATTTCCGCCCACGTCAGAGCGCCACTGGCGCTGATGGCCTCAATGGCCCGCAGGGGCGACGCACCCTCGGGCTCCGACGTCTCACCCGTGCCTTTTACACCATGGGGCGCCGACAACACCCCCCAGGCCGGGCTGAACACCCGCTCCGGCGTCGTCGCCGGATTCGGCCGACCGCCCCAGCCCTTGGCCTTGGCTTCATAGTAGGTCTTGAGGTAGTAATACACCGCAAAAGATCCGCAAATACCCAGCTGGCCCTGGCTGTTCACCGTCGGCAAATGCGCCAGATTCATGACCTTGTCTGGCAATTCGGCGCGAGTGCCCCCCGCTGGCGGCGTCCATTCCAAAAACCCCGACAGCACCTGCGCCTTCTCCGCCTCTGACAAGTCCAATACGCCCGTCGGCCGCTCCTGCGCCAGCAGTGCCGGCGCTGCCAAGACACAAGCCAACAACAGGCAAGGGACGCACATTGCTATTCGCCAAAAACGGTTCGCTCGCCACATGGAAACTCCTCCTGCGTCAGCTAGCCCAATCGTCGCGACTCGCGTCAATCACTCATTCAACAGGCAATACCTAGCACCAACACGTAACATGAATAGCATACTCATTTGCCAGTGACTCAGCAAGTAGAGTCCCAACCCAGAACGAACTAAATAAAATCGCGGCTTCGCGTGAGGCAACAATAGCGCCTTAAAGCCGGCGGCATAAATCGCTGGGCAGCGGCAAGACAGGCCGCCAAAATCTGCGCTAATCTGCGGAATCTGTGGATAGAAAAATTTTCTTCGCGGCTTCGCGTGAGGGAAAAAGACTCCCCTTTGCGACTTAGAATCGGCGGCGTGGATTGCCGCGCAGCGGCAAGACAGGCCGCCATAATCTGCGGCAATCTGCGGAATCTGTGGATAGAAAAATTTTCTTCGCGTCTTCGCGCCTTCGCGTGAGGGAAAAAGACTCCCCTTTGCGACTTAGAATCGGCGGCGTGGATTGCCGCGCCAGCGGCAAGACAGGCCGCCATAATCTGCGCTAATCTGCGGAATCTGTGGATAAAAAAGCCTTCCTCGCGCCTTCGCGGCTTCGCGTGAGAAAAATTGGCCGCGTTGGCCGACGCGATGGACCCACACCCGATTATTTTTTTAGTTGGGAAAATTGTCTTTTCGCGACAACGCGTCCACATTCCTGTTAATCGTTTTCCGTTCACGGCCACTATCGTTCTGGAGGAGAGGCACATGACGCGACGGACGACGCACTGCGCGCTGCGGGCCGCCTGGCTGTCCCACTTGGCCGTTCTGCCGCTGGTTGCGCTGGCCTGGGCCGAACCAACCGGCCAAGGCGCCGGTGCCGTGCCCCCCCCCCGTCCAAGCATCGCTCCAAGTTCCCGTCACCGGCAGCGCTCACGCCCTAGCCGAGCTTGAGCAGCTGCTCCAGGACCGGCACTTCGCCCAAGCCCTGCCGGTGCTCGAATCGTGGCGAGACGCCCCGCCCGACGGCCTCAGCGAACGCCAGCGTCTTCTTTTGCTCGGTCGCTGCCTACTGGGGCTGGAACGCCACGCCGAAGCCCTTGCGGCATTGCGCGCCATGGAGGCCATGGCCCCAGAAACCACCGATGATGCCGCCATGGCTGCCGGCAATCTCCTTGGCGATGCCCTGGCCGCATTGGGTCGCCTGGACGAGGCCGCCGAACAGTGGCTCAAAGCGGCGGACATGGCACCCGCAGCCAGCATGGCGGCGCTAGCTCAGAAAAAGGCCAGCCACTATTCACGCAATCGGGTGGAGATGGACGGCGCCACCGATGCCCTCCAGCACGCCCATGCGAAAGCAGCCGCCGCGCAGGCCGCCGCGGGAAACCCGGCCGAGGTCATCGCCGCAAACCGGCGACGGCTTAATCTGGCCGTCGATTTTCCCGGCATGCGTGAAACCGCAGTGCACACCGCCGATCTGCTGCTGGCCGAGAAGCAGCCGCGCGAGGCGTTCGCACTTTTTCTCCGCGCTCTCGACAGCGGTCTCGACCGCTGCTTTTCCACCACCGCCCGCCTGGCGGAAAACCAGCGCCAGCTCAATCTGGTCGCCAAGCCGCCTGCAGCGGACGTCACCAAGCGCGCGTTGGCCGGCATCAACCAATGCCTCGTTTCGCTCGTTCCCGCCGACGCCCGCCCGCCCGAAAAGCTCGAGACGCTGAGCGCCGCCTGGAACCAAGCCCTGGCCGCCACCTACCGCCCGGACATCGGCACGGCGGCACCTTTCATCGCATTAAGCGAGTCCGGTCTGCCCACTTCCTGGCGTCTATTATGTCATTGGCAGACGGCCAGCGCCTTTCTCCGTGAAGGAAATTATCGCGAAGCAAAAGGGCTCATCCGTGCGTTGCCGCCAGTCAACACAATTCCTCTTGCCGAGTATTTTTCCTACATTGATGGTCTGGCTTGCATGGGTGAAGGAAATTTTCGCGAAGCCGCCTCGCGCCTGCAAAATTGCCATCCCTCCGCCTGCCCAGTCTTGGCCTCAACAGTGCTGCTGGCCCTGGCCGAAAGCCTGGAGGCCTCCCTTGAGCTGATCCAGGCAGGAGAGGCTTTTCGCAAACTCACCAATACCCCCGTTCTCTGGCACCGGAAAGAAGCCGAATATGCCCTAAAGAGATTGGCGGTATTGAGGGACATGGAACGTGCCCCACAGGAACAAAGGCCGATTGTTCCGCTGCATGATGACCGATCCACCCGAGGAAACTGGCCCCTTGGCTACGGCATGGATTTCCACCTCCTCGCCGCCCATAATTTTCGCACGGATTATTGCGGCGGGCTCGGCGACAAACTGAAATACCGTTTCAGAACTGGAAGTCCTTCGGAAAAAGGCAGGCTGTGGGTGACCAGCAAGTCAGTGAACGATGCCGCCGCGCTGTGGAATCCGCAGCGCCGGACGCGAATGGCCGCCAACCGCGACGACTATGGCGAGCAACACCCACTGGGGACGGGCCCCGACCTGCTACTCACCTGCCGCATCCCAGAAGGCGTTCATCTCCTCTCACTGTATTTCGTCAATGACTACCACTACTACGAACAAAACAGAGCTTACACCGTCACTGTCGCCGATGCCGAGCAGCGGCTTCTTTGCGTAACGCATGTCCGCAACTTTGGCGGTGGATTGTATAAGCGCTTCGCAGTCAGCGGGCCCGCCAGTCTTCAATTTCGGATATGGCGAAACATGAGCATCAATGTGCTTCTATCGGGAGTGTTTCTGGATACCCCGTCCCTGCCTGATCCGCCTGCTTGTTTATCTGCTGCCGGACAGAACGAGACTTTGGCGACTCGCTACGCATCTCTGAGACTTGCCCTCGCATCCGCCACGCCAACGGACTTTCCAGCGTTGCTTGCGGAAAGCGACGCGTTGCTGGACTCTCTTTCCGCAACAACAGCGGTCGTGTCGCCAGAAAGCACAGCGCGGCACTGGATGAAATCCCAGCTCCTGCGTTTGACCGGAATGCCTGTTCATGGGGTCAAGGCCCTGGAGGCTGCCCTGGCCAACTATGCCAATCCCGAGGATGTTTACCGGCTTGTCATGGACTCTTTCGCAGATAGGGCCGCCAGTCAGCCATCACTGGCCTGGCACCAGCCCGGCAACCATGAACTCGACATCCTTTGGCGTCGTTATTTTGCTCTCCTTGACCAGCAAGCCAAACCGCCATCCGCCGCGGAACTGCTCGCGTTGTCCCAAGCTGACGACTGGCGGGTGACATCCACGGCCATGCGCGAAGCAGCCCAAAGATTGGCGAAGCTCAAACAACTGCCGCCCGCCGTCCATCTGGCCACCAGGCTTTGTATGGCAATGAAAATCATGAGCGAAGCAAAGTCCGAAGATGCCATCGCTGAACTCGACTCACTGGAGGATGATGCCCGCCAAGCCGGTGACGAAGCCGTGGCCAGTCGTGCCAGAAACTGTCTTCTTGCTCTTTCGGGACGAATAGATTTCGCGCCTGACCAGCTTATCCGGCTTCATGAGAGGCTTGTGGCCGCCGGAGCCTCAGAGGCCGATTGCGGCGTGGCGGCTTTGCGCACGGCGAAGGCATTTGAAAAAAAGAGAAAATTCAAGGAGGCAAAAGTCTGGCTCGACAAAGTGCCAGCTGCGGCCATATCCGCAAAAGGGCGAAATATCCTGCTTAAGCGTTGGCAAACAATGGAAGCGCAACTGAATCCACAGGAAGGGAGAAAGCCATGAGGACATTATTGCTGCTGTTGCTTTTCATTCCGGTTTTATCGTGGGCGAAAATCGTTACATACACATACGCGACATTGTCAAATGTGGTCATTGCCGGCGCTTCTGAACACACTCTTGTCATTCCGCCCGATTATCCCTCCTATACGCAGTCGTACACGTGCACCTATGACGAAGGTTCGTACACGCTGGATATTGAGGTGCCGGATGACCCTCCGCCAGAAGATGAGGAGGTCGAGCAGGAAGATGGCGAAGGCGATGGCGAAGGCGAAGACGAAGAAGACGGGGGCGTCACTTTTGCGACAACTATCGAATGGTCTCTATCTGGGAGCGGAGCCAGGTTCGCCGAGGGCTGCGACCCAACGTCATCCTCCGTAACAATTGAGTTTATTGTAGGCAACACAGAGGATGTTGTGTTGAAAGTCGAGGTGACAGTGGAATGCACGGCGGGGAACGGGGTGGGCACGCACGACAGTAGTACGTTCAAAATCCACTCGCCTGTTTGGGATACCTATCACTCAATCTCGATGTACGCCGAAAGCGCCACCATCGAAGCGCCGCGATGTGCTGCCGTTGGCGAAGATGTCACGTTCTCTGTCCAGCTTCCCAATGACTCCGAATACGACCGGCGCCAAGGAGTCGACGTCAAGACTTACCTTGACGATCTCAAGGGGCCAAACAGCCCACGCTGGAATCGTCCCGAGGCTTTGCTTGGCGAAGGGGTTGTCGGCGACAGCGTGACCTGGACAGCATCAGATACGCCAACGACAGAGCCGGCTGAGATATCGGTTGTGATCGATGACAGTCCCTATCCCAAACCACCCAATGAGCGCGGAACCACCGACGACGATCCCTATCCTCTTGACGCAATCCAGATCACCATCGTCGCTGTCGACAGTCTTGTGCCGGACTTCGGCGAGGAAATTGACGACGGCGACGATGACCCCGACACCCGGACTTTCGTGCTCGCTGTCGCCGACACCGGCGTCGTGACCGTCAATGCCACCCCTAATCCAAGTGTCGCAGAAGCCGATCTGCCCGCCGGCTGGTCCTTGACTGGAGGCACTGGAACTGGTAAACTCTTAAGGACCATCAACCGCGCCGCGCCAGGTATTCATACCATCACCTGCGAATGCGGCACATCCAAAAAGACGACGGAGGTGATTGTTCTCTCTGTTACAAGCCTGGAGCCAGACATCGGCGAGGAAATAGACGATGGCGACGACAACCCCGACACACGGACCTTCGTGGTTGCTGTCGCAGACACCGGCGTCGTGACCGTCAATGCCACCCCTGAGCCAGCTGTCGCCGAGGCCGACCTCCCCAATAGCTGGACCTTGACCGGAGGTACAGGAAACAGTAAACTGTCTCGAACCATCGACCTAACTATTCCCGCAGTCCATACCTTGACTTGCACCTGCGGCGCATCCCAGAAGACGACAAGAGTGATTATCATTAAGGTTGCCTTCACAGAGGTAGAGAAAAAAGTCAAATGGGAGGAAGAAGGTTCATATGACGCGAGTGGTCTATTAACTTCTGATAGTACTACGAATAATCTCACATGGACAATTACCGGTTTTCCCACTGCTGCTTTGGATACTAGCAGTGGAACAGTAACTTTTTCAGATACTTATAAGTACGATTCAGAAAGTGAAGGCACTTATACCGTTACAGCAACACATAATGTTGTTCCATCATGTTCAGATAGTTTCACATTGAAAATTGTGGCTTATCTGAAGGTTACTGTCGTTCTTAAGCGAAAGAATATAAGCCTCAAAAACGGTGATGATAAGTATGGACACTGGTGGGCAGAACTTAATGGAACCGAAAGCTATGGATGGTGGCCTGACAGATATGTAAATATATTGGACACTCTAACATCCGTACCTGGCATATTAAACGGCCGATTCCCTGCACCGTTTGGCGGAACGACGACTATGGATCCACATCACGGGAATACAGCTGAAGAATGTATCCAAACATACATCATATCTCATGTGAGAACTATTGCGGAGGTTTTAGCCGATGTTCGTGATTTCGCAAATGGCTATTCTGGCACGTGGTCGTGGCCATTCGGGCAGAATTGTCATAGTTTTCAAAATTCAATGGTAAATGATGTTAACTTACTTAAGGAGGATGAGTTGCCATGAGTAAAACGCTGAATACTAATCTAAAATTTATTGGTACATGTTGCGGATGGTTAATAATTGTATACGGAATTGGTAGAGGTGTAGAATCTATGAGTTTTGCGAACGAAATTGATGCAAAGCGTTCTGAGTTTGAAAAAATTACTTATCCATATGAAGCGAACAAACAGCGATCGGAGCGTATAAAGTGTAATTCTTCCAAAGTAAAATTAGGTATGGGTCAAGAAGAAGTTGTCAAGTTGTTGGGACAACCTGATCTTATATCTCCTGTCTACAACACGATAAAGAATGGAACTATAACGGGATCATTTTATTTTTATTTATTGCGACAAGACAAAAAATCTGGCAGCCGAAACGAGGTTAACCAACAGTCTATAGCGGTTTGTTTTGATCTCGATGGAAAAGTGGAACGCGTAATAGGTGAAAATACTCCCTTTCATAAAGACATAGGAACGAAATAAGGAGAGGTCATCTGAAAGGTAAGTGCTCGCCCAGCCCATATCCCCGCATGTGTTTCGCGTGATGTCATTAGCACCTGAACGCGAAAAGCCCCGTTCCGCGTGAGGCGGATCGGGGCGGTGGCGCGATAGTGTGCGGGTAGTGTCAGTTGCGTGCGGGAGTCCAGTTGTGTGGCAGCAAGGAGTCAATGTCGTCATGCCGGGTGGTGCCGAGGCGAGTGAGGACGTCTTCGAGCCAGGCCTTGAAGTCGACCTGGTTGTCTTTGCAGGTGGCCACGAGGCTGGCGATGATGGCGGATTTTTCGCCGCCGCGTTCGTTGCCGACGAAGAGCCAGTTTTGCTTCAGAGTGCCCATGGGCGGATGGCGTTCTCGGCTGGATTGTTGTCAATGTTACCACTGCAAGCCGTGGGGCCACGGAACCTGCGCGCCTTCTTACCGGCGGCGATCGGATGGGGCAACGGGGATTGCCCCCCGCGCCCTTCCACTCCACCGGACATGCGGTTTTCCGCATCCGGCGGTTGAACAGCACCGGTTCTGTATGACCAGATAAACGCTCCAAGGCACAATGAGATCGTATTTGGTCAGGGCATGGTCGTTCAGCGCCTCGTGCGTTCCTGTTCAGGGGTGCAAGCCGAACGCTGCTGGCGCGGCCAGGGTGTAGCCGTGCCGGCAGCGTTTGGGATTTAGCGCACGGGCACCAGGGCGATGGCGTCGATCCAGAGCGCCCAGTATTGATCGCTCTCGCGCGGCGGCAAGACATGCCGCCAGCAAAGGGGCGACCAGCCGGTCGCCCGACAAATTTGCGCCTTCGCGGCTTCGCGTGAGGCAAATGCCCCACGGCAAGCCGTGGGCCACGGAACTGTCGCGTCTTCTTACCGGCGGCGTGAATTGCCGCGCAGCGGCAAGACAGGCCGCCATCTGCGTAAATCGGCGCAATCTGCGGATAAAAAAGCTTTCTTCGCGTCTTCGCGGCTTCGCATGTGGAGCAAAAAGCCCACGGCAAGCCGTGGGCCACGGAACTTTTGCGCCTTCTTACCGGCGGCGTGAATTGCTGCGCAGCGGCAAGACAGGCCGCCAAAATCTGCGCTAATCTGCGTAATCTGCGGATAAAAAAATCTTCGATCGGCGGCGTGAATTGCCGCGTCGTCGTTATGTCGGGAATGCCTCGGCGTCGGCGCAATAGGGCTGACTACCGAAGCGGTCGAGGTCGTCAAGGAGGAAGAACATGCCGCCGGCACGCCAGCGGCGGCCGGTGGCAAGGAAGTCGAGGATGCGCCGTTGCAGGTCGGTGTCCCGTGGCGCGTCCTTGAGATCGAAAGGGCCATTTTTGAGGAAAACGAACCACAGACCGTCCCAGGCGGAACTGGGCACGGGACACAAGTAGAGCTCACGCTGGAATTGCACCAGGTTGGCGGTCGCTGGCAGGATCTCCTGCAGCTGATTATTGAAAATCCACGACGCGCAATTGACGGCTCGAACCGGCCGGTCGGGAAAATACTTGCGGAAGAAATCGCGGGCACGCAGCAGCGAGTCCCGGCAGGCATCCAGACTCATATTGCCGCCGGAGGGAATGTGCATGCTGAGACTGTCGTCGCCTTTGCTCAGCACCAGCTCCCAGTCCGCCAGGGACAGCGCGACTTTCTCACGGCGGGCGTAACCGTGCGGCGAAATGGGCGTGCCGCAGACGCAGCCATTCGCGAAACTCAGTTCCGAGAGCCAGCTGTCCTCGCCGGCGTAGTCTTCTTCGCGGGCATAGCGGTAGCCATCGGCGCTGAAACGAGTGCCGGCCGGCGGGAAAGCGACCACCTGCCCCGTCTGGCGGTGGCGATAGACAGTCATATCGCGCTTCATCGGCTCCAGCCAGAATTCCAGCCGGCCCAGGCGGAAATACGGCTCACGCGTGTAATGGCGCATCCAGCTCATCTGGTTGAGATAGATGCCCGGCCGGCCACCGTAGCCTCTGCGGTAGTTGTAATTGCAGAAATGGGCGACCTGCTGCAGAGTTTCGCGAGTAGTCGCCTCCGGCACCCCCAGCCGCTGATGGTGGTCGTATACCATGGGCACGTAAGCAATCGCCGCCAGCAAAAACAACAGCCCGCGCCGCTCCCCGAGACACGCCGGCTCCGGCCATTGCTGTGGCGGACAGGGCGCCAGTGCGCGAAATACCCGCCAATGGCAATGCCAAGCCAATTGCGCCAGCGACTCATCCGCACGCACCACCGCAGCGACCGCAAGCAGCTCGGCCTCCACGCCGGCATCCATACCCGTCGCCGCGCAGCAGCGGCGGATAAAATCCGCCGCCAGAAAATGCGGCCCGCCGGCAGGATACTCGGCCATGGCCTCGTCCCAATGCAGGGCGACATTGGCCAGCTGGCTGGTGTCGCCGAGTTCCTGCAAGATCTCTTCAGCGCTTTTCATCGTCGTCCTTCTGCGCCGGCCGGCGCTTGTCAATATCCTCCGCCTGCGGATTCACGCCGCAAGCCAATGCCGTAATGCGGCGAATAAAATCGCCCTTGGCGTCCGTGTATGCCACCCGGTCGTGGCCATTATCGGCTGCCAGGCGGCGTTTCAAGTCCGCATAGTCCTGCGCCACGGCGGGATGCTCCCGCAGATAATCACGGAATTGCAGGCGCTGCCAGTGGCCAGCGAAACTCTTTTCGACGACGTGGAGATGCGCCAGGCGTTCGCCATTCTCACCGCGCTTGATAAACCAGCAATACCAGGGGCCGCCGTCGTTGCCAAAGGTCGGCCGCCAGAAATAGTCGTAGCCTTCGGCCTCCAGGATGGGTGGCAGCAGCTCCCGTGCTTCCGCCAGCGACTCAACCTCAAGCAGCAGGTCAATCACCGGCTTGGCCGCCAGACCCGGCACGGCCGTGCTGCCAAAATGCTCAATGCGCCGGAAATAGCCCTCGGGCACCAGACTCTCCAGATGCGCTTTCTCGGCGGCGAACAGGTCTGGCCAGCGCAGGTCGTAATCGCAGACGGCCACGTCGTCGGCAAGTACCCGCTGCACCCGCTCGGAGAGCGTCGGCAACGCCGCCTTGAACAGCCGCGACTGCTCGCCCCAGGGATGATAACCCACGCCGATCTCCGTGAAGCCATAGCGCTCGTAGAAGCCCCGCAAGTCCGTGGCGACGTACAACGCATCATAGCCCGCTGCCTGCGCGTCGGCCTTGATGCGGCATATCAGCCGGCCCGCCAGACGCCGGCCGCGATAGGGCTCGGCCACATAGACCGCGCACAGCCAGGGCCACAAGTCCATCCGGCTGACAAAGTCGTTGCTGATCATGCCAGCGCCGCCAATGGCCTCGTCGCCAGCAAGCAACAGATACCAGCGCGGCAGTGGCGACGGCGTGTCCAAGCTGTGGCGAATGCAATCGTCATAGAGGTCGCGACGCTGCTCGTCTGACCACCAGGCGCTGAAAGCATCTATCGCCAACGTGGCCAACTCCGGATGCTCGCGCACTGCCACGAGCCGCAATTGTCGTATGTCCATAAGGCCAATCCACCCCAAACGAAGTGAGGCGACGACCTGAAATCAGCCGTCGCGCCAGTTGCACTTTCACTGAAAAACAATACATTACTTGTTTCTCATTCCCAAATCCAACCTCCAAACTGGAAATACCCCGATGTTGCAACTCGATTTTTCCAAAAGTGCCGACGGCCTCATCCCCGCCATTGCCCAGGACTGGCAGACTGGCGACGTGCTCATGCTCGCGTACATCAACGAAGAAGCCTGGCACAAGACCCTCGAAACCGGCGTGGCCACCTACTGGACCCGCTCACGCAAAAAACTCTGGATCAAGGGCGAGACCTCCGGCAATATCCAGAAGGTCAAGGAAATCCTCGTCGACTGCGATCTGGACACCGTCATCTTCAAAATCGAACAGGTCGGTGACGCCGCCTGCCATGAGGGCTACCGCAGCTGCTTCTTCCGTAAAGTCGAGGCCGATGGCAGCCTGAGCGTCGTTGGCAAACGCGTTTTCGATCCCGAAAAAGTCTACAAGAAATAAGCACGGGCTACCCTACCCGCCGCCGTCACTTCACCCCGAGGACCACACCATGGCAGTGCTTCGCTTAGGCCTACCCAAAGGCAGCTTGGAAGAAACCACCGTCGATATGTTCCGCCGCGCCGGCTACAAAATCGACATCCAGTCCCGCTCCTACTACCCGTCCATCGACGACAAGGAAATCGAATGCGTGCTCATCCGCGCCCAGGAGATGTCCCGCTACGTCGAGGAAGGCCTGCTTGACTGCGGCCTCACCGGCCATGACTGGATCGTCGAAAATGGCTCCGACGTCGTGGAAATCGCCGAACTCGTTTACGGCAAAGTCGGCCGCAAGCCCCTGCGTTGGGTGCTGGCCGCGCCCAACGACTCCGACATTCACGGCCCCAAGGACCTGGCCGGCAAACGCATCGCCACCGAGGCTGTCGGCATGACCAAGCGTTACTTGGCCAAGCACGGCGTCGAAGCCACCGTCGAATTCAGCTGGGGCGCGACCGAAGTCAAGCCACCACACTTGGCCGACGCCATCGTCGAGATCACCGAGACCGGCTCCAGCCTGCGCGCCAATAACCTCCGCATCGTCGATACACTCTGCGAGACCACCACGCGCTTTATCGCCAACAAGGACGCCGCCAAAGACGAATTCAAACGCGCCAAGATGGACAAGCTGGCGCTGTTGCTCAAGGCCGTCCTCGCCGCCGAATCGCGCATCGGGCTCATGCTCAATGTCCACAAGGACAATCTCGACGCAGTGCTCAACATCCTCCCCGCCCTGCAGCGGCCGACGGTCGCCAATCTGTCGGACAAGGACTGGTTCTCACTGACCACCGTCATTGACGAGTATGTCGCGCGGGATATCATTCCGCAGCTCATGCAGGCCGGCGCTGAAGGCCTGGTCGAATACGCCCTCAACAAGGTCGTTCTCTAACCACTCACGCTGCCCGCCAGTATTCGCGGCCCCAGGGCCCATATTGCGTCATGCCGGAAAAAGCCGCTGCCATACTACTCGAAACGGATAGCCTGGCCAAGGCCTATGACGGCGTGCCGGTGCTCAGCGGCATCTCAATCCAGGTGAGGCCGGGGATCATCCTCGGCATCATCGGCGAAAATGGCGCCGGCAAGTCCACCTTCACCAAGTGCCTCAACGGCATGACGCAGCCCAGCGGCGGCCGTGTTGTCTTCCTGGGCGAGGAGCTGCGCGATCTCAGCGTCGCCGGTGCCATCGCCAAGGGCATCGTCACCATCCCTCAGGAATTCAACCTGGTCAGCGATCTCAATGTCTACGAGAATATCTTTCTCGGACACGAGCCACGCTACGCCTGGGGGCTGCTTGACCGCCCGGCTATGCGCGCCAAGGCCCGCGAGCTCCTCAGCACCCTCAACGCCCAGCTCGACCCCGAACGGCGCATTGCCACCCTCAGCGTCGCCGAAAAACAAATGGTCGAGATCGCCAAGGCCCTCACCAGCCCCTGCCGGCTGCTGATCATGGACGAGCCAACCACCGTCCTCAACCAGCGCGAAGTCGCTACGCTCTTCACCGTCATGCGACGCCTCCGCAACCAGGGCACCAGCATTCTCTATATCTCCCACAAGCTCAAGGAAGTCCGCGATATCTGCGACGAGGTCGTCGTCCTCCGCGATGGCCAGTTCATCAGCCACGACCCGGCCAGCGCCCTCGACGAAGCCGAAATGGCCCGCCGCATGGTCGGCCGCGATATGAGCCAGCTCTTCCCACCCAAAGGCGCCCCGCCAGCCGACGCCGAATGCATTCTGGACGTGCGCGGCCTCCGGGTCACCGGACTGCTCCACGACGTCTCCTTCAGCCTGCGCCGCGGCGAAATCCTCGGCTTTGCCGGTCTGGTCGGCTCCGGCCGCACAGAATTGGCCGAGACGCTCTATGGCCTGCATCCCGTGCAGTCGGGCAGCATCACCCTCTTCGGGCGGCCCTACCGACCAGCATCGCCGGCGCAGGCCATCGCCGCCGGCCTGGCCTATCTATCCGAAGACCGCCAGGGCAGCGGTGTCCTGGTGGACTTCTCTGTCGCCAACAACGTCACACTCTCCTCTCTGCGACAGTACTGCCGGCCTTTCATCAGCAAAAGCCGCGAAAATGCCCGGGCGCGGCATTACATCGACGCTTTCCACATCAAGGCGCCCGGCTACGACGCGCCACTGCGCAGTCTCAGCGGCGGCAACCAACAGAAAGTCGCCATTGCCAAGGGCCTTGATACCGCGCCAAAGCTCTTCATCTTCGACGAGCCCACTCGCGGCATCGATATCAACGCCAAGAGCGAAGTCTACGCTTTCATTCGCCGACTGGTGGACCAGGGCATATCCTGCCTGCTCATCTCATCGGACCTCGAAGAAGTCATCGGCATGTGCAGCCGCATCGCCGTCATGCGCGCCGGCAGCATCGCCGGCGAAGTCAGCGGCGACCACATCAACGAAGAAGAAATCATGTATCTGGCGACGGGAGTCAAGTAAGCCATGACCACTGCCAAGCCATCTTCAGCGTCCGCAGCATCTGCCGTTTGGCGCCAGCGCGCGCTCGGCTGGCTCAGCGATTACGGGCCCTACATCGCGCTGGCGGTGCTGCTCGTCGCCTGCGCCATATCCAGCCCGTCGTTCCGCCGCCCGCAGAATCTGATCAACATCACGCGGCAGATCTCCTACAGCGGCATCATCGCCATCGGCATGACCTTCGTCATCATTGGCGGCGGCATTGACCTCTCCGTCGGCTCGCTGCTGGCCTTTGCGGGCAGCGTCGGCATCATCGCCATGAATCACTGCGACAACCCGGCTCTGGCCGTCGCGGTGGCCATCGTCGTGTCCATCGCCGTTGGCGCGTCCTGCGGCGCACTCAATGGCGCGCTGATCACCGTCGGCAAGATCCCGCCCTTCATCGTCACGCTGGGCACGCTGTCCATTTTCCGGTCGCTGACGCTGTACATTGCCAACGCCGGGCTGCTGACCAGCAAGCACGATCTCTTCGCCCGTTTTGGCGGCGCGATCATCCTTGGCATTCCCCTGCCCGCCTGGCTGCTGCTGGTGTTGGCCATCATTGGCGCCATTATCCTCCAGCAAACGCGGCTCGGTCGCTACATCTGCGCCGTCGGCTCCAACGAACGGGTCGCCCGTTACGCAGCCATCAACACCAACCTGATCAAATTCAGCACCTACGTCATCGCCGGTTTTCTCGCCGGCATCAGCGCGGTGATGCTGGGTGGGCGCCTGTCGTCACTGAGTTCGACCACCGCCGGCCTGTCCTACGAACTCGACGCCATTGCCGCCGCCATCATCGGCGGCACGGCCATGGCTGGCGGCCGCGGGTCAGTGATCGGCACCCTCGCTGGCGCGCTAATCCTCGGCATCGTCTCCAATGTTCTTGACATGTGGGGCGTTTCCGTCAATTTACAGGGTACAGTAAAGGGCGTCGTCATTATCATCGCCGTGCTGATCCAGCGCCAGCGCTGAGCACGGCGCGGTATGCGCGCCACTACCGCTCTTAGTTCTCCCATCATTCATTGTGTGTTGATCCATCATCAACGAAAGGAATTCCACCATGAAGTCCCTGTTGCGTCTGAGCATGTGCCTGGCCATTGCCGCCCTGACGGCCCTGTCCTTTGCCGGTTGCGGCAAGAAGACGAGCGACCAGCTCACCATCGGCATTTCCATCCCCAGCGCCGACCACGGCTGGACCGGCGGCGTCGTCTGGTGGGCCGAGCAGGCCAAGAAGAACTGGGAAGCCAAAGACCCCGGCATCAAAGTCATCGTCTCCACCGCCAAAGACGCCAGCGAGCAGGTCGACAAAGTCGAAAACCTCATGGTCCAAGGCATTGACGCCCTCGTCATTCTCCCGCACGATCCCAGCCCCCTCACCGGCATCTGCGAACAAGCCGCCAAGGCCGGCGTGTACCTCGTCGTCGTCGATCGCGGCCTCGACAAGCCCGTCCAAAACCTCTACCTCGCCGGCGACAACGCCGGCTTCGGCCGCGGCGGCGCCGAATCGGTCGTCAAAGCCCTCGCCGGCACAGGCAAAATCCTCGTCATGGAAGGCATTCCCTGCACGGTCAACAGCATCCGCGTCGATGCCTTCAACGAGGTCATCAAACAACACCCCGGCATCGAAATCCTCGAATCCCAATCCGCCTACTGGGATACCGAAAAAGGCCTGAAGCTCATGGAGAACTACCTCCAGAAATACCCACAGATCGATGCCGTCTGGACCGGCGATGACGACGTGCTCCTCGGCGCCCTCAAGGCCTACGAGGAATCCGGCCGCAAGGACATCAAATGCTTCGTCGGCGGCGCCGGCAGCAAGGCCATCGTCAAGCGCATCCTCGACGGCGACCCGCTCATTCCCTTCAATGTCACCTACCCGCCCAAGATGATCGCCGACGGCGTCGACTACGCCATCAAGGGCCTCCGCGGCGAACTGGCCGACGACGAAAAAACCATCATCATCCCCGCCGAAATCATCACCCGGGACAATGCCCGCGACTTCTACTACCCAGACTCCATCTTCTGAGAAACGCGGCCGTCAGGCCGTACTGCACACCATGGACCAACTCCAGCGCCTAGTCGATATCGTTGCCAAGCTGCGCGCCCCCGAGGGCGGCTGCCCTTGGGACTGCAAGCAGACCCACCAGTCACTGCGCCGCTTCCTCGTCGAGGAAGCCGGCGAGTTCCTTGATGCCGTCGAGGACGGCGATCACGACGCCATGCGCGATGAACTCGGCGACCTGCTCCTGCAGGTCGTCCTTCATGCCCAGATCGCCAGCGAAAACGGCCACTTCGACTTCCAGGATGTCGCCAAATCCGAGGCCGACAAGATGCTGCGCCGCCACCCCCATGTCTTCGACACGGTCACCGTCAATGACGCAGGCGATGTGGTCAAGCTCTGGGACGAGATCAAGAAGGTCGAAAAGGGCCCCGCCGCCAGCGCCTACACCCTCGACCAGCTGCCCCGTAGTCTCCCCGCCCTCGCCCGCGCCCAAAAGGCCCTCGACAAGGCCGATAAGGCCGGCTTCGCCTGGCCCGACATCGCCGACGCCATCAACAAAATCGAAGAAGAACTCGGCGAAGTGCGCGATGCCGCCCGCAATGGCACCCCCGCAGACATCGAAGAGGAACTCGGCGATCTGCTCTTCACCATGGTCAATCTCTGCCGCTGGCAGAAGGTCCAGGCCGAAGAAGTCATGCAGCAGGCCGTGGGCAAATTTATCCGCCGCTTCACCGCCATGGAACAACTCATCGCCGACCAGGGCCGGCAGACCAGCGACTGCGCCCCCGAAGAACTCATCGACGCCTGGGAAGAAGCCAAGATGGCCGAACGAGCCAACAAGTCCTGACCCCACCAGCCCTCAATCCCGGCCGTTTTGCCAAGGTGCCATCATGTCCGCGACCATCACCGTCCATCTGGTCTTCCACGCCCACCTCGACCCCATCTGGCTCTGGCAATGGTCCGCCGGCCTCGACGAGGCCATCGCTACCTGCCGCAGCGCCGCCGATCGCCTCGATAATAATCCCGATATCTTCTTCACCCAGGGTGAAGCCTGGGTCTATAAGCAAATTCAGGACTGCGATCCGGCACTCTTCGCCCGCATCCAACAGCTGGTCCGCGCCGGCCGCTGGGAAATCACCGGCGGCTGGTGGACGCAACCGGATTGCAATGCGCCCGACGGCGACGGCTTCCGCCAGCAAATCCAGCTCGGCAAGGACTACTTCCAGCAGCACTTCGGGTGCTTCCCCGACAGCGGCTTCTGCCCGGACTCCTTCGGCCACAATGCGTCCCTGCCCGCGCTTATGCGCGCCGCCGGCCAAAAGCACTACGTCATGATGCGCCCGCAGGAACACGAAATGGCCCTGCCCGCACGGCTCTTCCGCTGGCGCGGCGACGACGGCGGCCCCGAGCTCACCACCTTCCGTATTGCCCAGAGCTACAATCTCGACCAGGAAATCGCCGACCCGGCAAAGATCGAGGCGCGGCTTCGCGCCTGCTGTAACGGCCTGCCCGCCGGCGTCACCCACACGCTGTGCTTCGCCGGCATCGGCGACCACGGCGGCGGCCCCAGCGAAAAAGCCATCGCCTGGTTACGCGAACACGCCGACGCCTTCCCCGGTATGCGCCTGGTCTTCTCTACGCCCAGCCGTTTCTTCGCCGCCATCGCTAACGCTGTGCCAACACTGCCCGTGGTCACCGGCGAACTGCAGTACCACGCCATCGGCTGCTACAGTGTCCACCGCCAGGGCAAACTGGCCCTGCGCGATGCCACCCAGCGCCTGACCCAGCTGGACAGCGTCATGCCGACGCTGTCCGACGACCAGGCGCGCTGCCACCAAAGCCACTGGCAAAATGTCGTCTTCCATCAATTCCACGACACTCTCGGTGGCACGTGCCTGGCTTCGGCATACAAACATGTCCACAACCAGCTCGGCGCCGCCGAAGCCTGGGCCGAAGAACGCATCCACTACGAACTGCGCCAACGCCTGACAGCCCTCCCCGACGATCCCTGCCAGCGCCTGATCTTCTTCAACGCCTCCGACCGGCCTTTCGCCGGCTGGGCCGAATGCGAGCCGTGGCTGGCTGGCAAACCGTGGCACTTCCGCGTCATCGACGACCATGGCCAGGCCGTCCCTACCCAAGCCATTCCCTGCGAAGCCGTCATCGGCTGGCGCTGGCTCACCCGCATCGCCATCAAACTGCAGCTCGCACCCGGCGAAATCAAAGCGCTGCGGCTCGTGCCAAGCACCGACGAACAGCAGCCGGCGACCACTGCAGCTGGCGACAACGACACCAGTGCCTTCCCAGCCCCGCCATGGCGCATGTGCAACCACAGCCATAGCGCCGCCCTGGACCTGAGCCAGGCCCGCTGCCACTTCGGCGGCATGGACCACCTTCTGCCCGAACTTGCCCTCATTGACGATGGCAGCGACACTTGGTCACACGGCATCGACCGCTACGCCGACACTCCCGCCGCCCTTGCCACCTGGGGTGCCCCCGAACTCAGCTTCACCGGGCCACTCCTTACGCAGATCGCCCAGGCCGGCCGCATCGGCAACAGCGATGTCATCCGAACCTTCCGCCTCCACCACGACAGCGACGCCATGGAAATGACCATCCGCGTGTCTTGGCAGGAAAAACGCCGCGTCCTTAAGCTCGTCCTGCCTATCGCCGGCAACGGCGACAACCGCCTGGACGCCATCTGCGGCGGCGCCAGCAAGCGCCCGCTCGACGGCCGCGAATACCCTATCCAGGGCTGGACCGCCGTGCCCGTCGCCCCACAACAGCGGCTCACCGTCATCTGCCCGGACGTCTTCGCGCTCGACGCCACCCCCCAGCGCCTCCGCTTCACGCTCCTGCGCAGCCCGCTCATGGCCCATCACGCACCACACCCCGGCGGCACCCTCGACGGCGTCAGCAGCGACCGCGGCGAACACCACTTCCGCTTCCGCTTCAACATCGACAAGGCCAGCCCGAATGAGCTCTGGCAGGAGCTTTACTCATGGCTGCGACCGCCCTTCTTCGCCGATCTCACCCGCGGCATGCCACCCGCATAGCCACCGCAACAACCATCACCGTTATTCGTCCCACTATCCCCATTAACCCCAAAGGAAAATCGTTCCCATGGCAGACAAATCCCAATCCTGCGACCACAAGTGCTCCAGCTGCTCATCATGCAATGACGGTAGCTGCCACGAACCCACCGCCAAAGAAATCCGCTTCCTCGCCCAAATGGCCAATATCAAGCACAAAATCCTCGTTCTCTCTGGCAAAGGCGGCGTCGGCAAAAGCACCGTCGCGGTCAATCTCGCCATCAGTCTGGCCATGGAGGGCCGCCGCGTTGGCCTCCTCGACGTCGATATCCACGGCCCGAGCATCCCGACCATGATGGGACTCAAGGGCTCCCATACCGAATTCGCCAACGACTGCATCATTCCCCCGGAAGTCGCCGGCATCAAAGTTATCTCGGTAGATTTTTTCCTGGAAAACACTGACGACGCCCTCATCTGGCGCGGCCCCATGAAGCAGGGCGCCATCCAGCAGTTCCTCGAAGACGTCGAGTGGGGCGAACTGGACTTCCTGATCATCGACTGCCCTCCCGGCACCGGCGATGAGCCCCTCTCCGTCCGCCAGATTCTCAAGGGCGATACCCGCGCCGTCGTGGTCACCACGCCTCAGGAGGTCGCCGCAGCCGACGTCCGCAAGTCCATCAACTTCTGTGAGAAGCTTGACCTGCCCGTCATCGGCGTGATTGAGAACATGAGCGGCTTCGCTTGCCCGCACTGTGGCACCATCACCAACATCTTCAAGCAGGGCGGCGGCGAGACCCTGGCCGCCAAGGCCAAAGTGCCCTTCCTCGGCCGCATTCCCATCGACCCGCTGGTCGCCGAATGCTCCGACGCCGGCGTCCCCATGGTCCACAAATACCCCGAGTCAGCCATGGCCAAGGCCTTCGCCAGCATCATCCAGCCGCTGCTCGCCCTCCCCGAAGAATAAGCAACACACCCTCCCCCATAAATACGGGCGGCGTGGCACAAACCACGCCGCCACAATGAAATCCGCGTAAATATGCGTAATCCGCGGATAAAAAAGCCCTCTTCCCGCCTTCGCGTCTTCGCGTGAGGCCTAAATAGCGCCTTAATGCCGGCGGCGTGAATTACCGCGCAGCGGCAAGACAGGCCGCCTCTTCCCTGTCTTCTTCGCGCCTTCGCGTCTTCGCGTGAGGCCTAAATAGCGCCTTAATGCCGGCGGCGTGTCTTCTTCGCGCCTTCGCGTCTTCGCGTGAGGCCTAAATAGCGCCTTAATGCCGGCGGCGTGAATTGCCGCGCAGCGGCAAGACAGGCCGCCTCTTCCCTGTCTTCTTCGCGCCTTCGCGTCTTCGCGTGAGGCCTAAATAGCGCCTTAATGCCGGCGGCGTGAATTACCGCGTAGCGGCAAGACAGGCCGCCTCTTCCCTGTCTTCTTCGCGCCTTCGCGTCTTCGCGTGAGGCCTAAATAGCGCCTTAATGCCGGCGGCGTGAATTACCGCGTAGCGGCAAGACAGGCCGCCATCATTTGCGTCAATCTGCGCAATCTGCGGATAAAAGAAACGCCATCCGTCCTCAGAGTTCCAGCATGTAAATGCCGCGCCGCCCGTCATGGATGCTGTCCACCGTCACGGTCTTACCATCGGGCGACCAGCGCGGATGCAGGTCGCAGCGCGTGTCGACGCAGTAGCCCTTGCCGCGGAAGTGCCGGAAGTGCCCCAGGCGCGTGATACCGCCCGTAGCCACGTCCACCAGCCCAAGCTGCTGGAAGCCAAAGCTGTCCGGATAGCTGTCCGCCAGCATCTTGGTGCCGTCGGGCGAGAAGATGAGATGGGCCATCGGGCCCATGCCGCGCGAAATCCGCGTCGCTTGCAGAGGCATGGTGCGTTCGTCGAAGACGACGTATTCGGCGCCCTTGCCGCGCCAAGTCGCGTCAATGAGCACCTCCCGCGGCGTCCGCCCCCATATCTGGTGAGAGATCATGCCATTCCAGTAGAAGTGCGGTAGGGGGCACATCAGGTCACTGCCATCGATATTCGCCGTGTACATATGCGTGCGCCAGCTGGGATCCAGCGGATTGCTGCACTGCCGGAACAACCACAGCAGCCGGCTGGAATCACAGTTGAAAATCGCGTGGTTCAGCCAGATGTACATGTCCTCCAGATCAAAGGGCACCGGATGCAGCGCGATCATCTGCCGATAACTCACAATCAGCTTCACCGCGCCCGTGTGCAGGTCCACCAAAAACAGGCCTTCCTGGTCCAAGTCCGGCTGGGGCTCCCAGGGCAACACCGCGTCCGCATAGCTATAGCCTCGGCGCGGTATGCGGCTGAAGTTGAGCGAAACGCCCCAATGGCCGTCCGGCGACATCGCGTAAATCGGCACCGCATACTCACCGACCACGCCCGTGCCCAGCTGGTAAATCCGCGACACCAGCCGCTGCGAATCCATGTCGAAATCGTTGTAGATGAAGCAGTCCGGGCGGTGTTTCAACCACAGGCTCATGCAGCCCTGCTGATGACACCAGGCGCGCGTGGACGTCAGGGGCGTGTAGGTCCCGGCCCGATCCACCACGCCGATCTCAGCCCGCTCGCCCCGCTCCGGCAGCCGCTCGCATTGGTCAATCCGCAACGCCAAATGCAGGCTCTGATCGTGATTCCAGGGACAGCGATCGTAATACCCGAAGTAATAATGACCATCCGCCGGCGTCAGGCGACGCCACTCGTACGTGTCGTGAATACGCATCGTTGTCTCTGCTCCTCAATCATTTTGCTGCTCAATCGGTCACTCAATGGCTGTACGCCCCGTGCGTAAGTCGTAAACCAAAAACTGTACCCCGACTCCGCCGCTTTGCGAGAACAACCAGCACAGTTTTCCAGGAGACACGTAACCGGTCTGTGATTGATAACAGCCAGTCCCAGGGGACGACTAGGACCGGCGGGACTCTCCTTGGCGACTGCGTGCGCTGGGGCGAGGACTCACGACTCATGAGGCATGATCTCATGGATTGGACCGTTGGGACTTTCTAGACCATGGGGAATGACGCCTTGGACGCCGCAGACCGGTTGTGGACTACTTGGACACCGGGACTGACTGGCGGCGGCCAAGATGGCGTCCATAGAAAAGCCCGGTGCCCCGCCAGTGGGCAGCGCTGGCAGCCGCCTGTTCTCAATCACTGCCCTCGGTTACGTGCTACAACCCCATCCGTGCGTTCTCCATAACTTGCGCAGAGTAACGTCGCAAAACCCAACGACTTCCTCCAAATTAAAATCACATTTTGAATTAGGGGAGGTTTGTTGTCGCCTCGCCACATGTCGGGCCAATTGTGTCGCCGCCGTCTGCCTTCCGAATACCCCGCCTGCCCCCTTTCGATAGTGGTGCGGTCGTCTCGCCCGCGCCGTCGCATGAGGACCTCAACCAATCACCAAACCGCCACACGCCACTCTGCTTGATGTCGTCCCGCCTCGTCTGTCGTTATGTGGACGCGGAGAACACTACAAAGCGTGGACGGTAGTTATCAATGACTCCTATGAAACCGATGCTCTGCATTTAACGGTATCCATGGCACTTGTTGTTTCAACCAAGCAGCCTTTTCTCGTCGTGCATTTCCGCCGCGAAGCGGCAGCAGCGCTGAAAGCGCGAAACATACCAGCCCAGGGCAAGCGGCGCCGAAGGCGCGCGCCGCCCTGGGTAGCGCGCCATATTGGTCCGTGTTCCTCAGCCTCTTTGGCTTCAGTCGGCGAAGCTGACTGGAGCCAAAGAGGCAATGGAACTCATTGATTGCTGCGGCAATTTTGCGCTGTGACCCTTCGTCGCAGGTCTTTTAGGCCGCCCCTTCAGGGCTCTTTTGGGATGGGGCACCTTACCCAGGGCGACGCGCCCTGCGGGCGCTTGCCCTGGGCTATCTTAGGGCGCACCTTCGGTGCTCAAAACCTCGGCGAATGATCTTGTGCATGGTTACCAATCAACTCATCGCCGGCGATTGCCGCATGCTATGTGAAGAGCATTGCTCCTATGAAATCCGCTGCTTGGTTAGCCACCCATGTGTAATGGTTGGGCGGCGGCGGGCCGTGGGTTTCCTGCAAATTGTCCCCGGTGTTTTCCCCACCGGGGTGGTTACTCCTATGAAACACGCTGCCGCAAAGGTCGGCGGAAATCAAGGTCGGATGGCTGGACGGCGGCGGGCCGTGGGTTTCCTGCAAATTGTCCCAGCGAAGCGCCGGGGTGTACACTGACCGATTACGTTGCGGCCACAGGCACCCCGTATTGACATCTTGCTTCAGCATGAACCTCGGGTTACAGTGTCCATGCTGTAGCAGATACTTCACGTTCCCAGTAACCAAGGGCAGCTGATGAAATACGCTGTTATCCCGAAAATCATGGCAGTCATCAGAATCACCGTGGTGATCGCATGCCTTTACACGCCGCTTCGTACCTCGCTACTATTTCTATCCGAACAGATTGCTGTCGACAACTGTCTTGACCTGGGTGGTAGCTTCAACATCACAACCATGACGTGTGATTTTGAGCATAGTTCCCCCTATATTCCCTTTGTAGACCGACACTCGCGCCTACTGCGAGCAACGGGCTGGAGCATCGTCATTGGCCTAACCCTAGTCGCAGCTACGTATTGCATACCGACCACACCCAAATGCGGACATGATCACGACCATGATTGATGTCGTTATGGACATTGACATCTCAATACCATTGTACTGGACGCGATCGCGCAGTGCGCTGCTCCACTCCGCTGACGGCAGACTCGTTGGCACTATCACCCGCAGCGTCGAATATCGTCACCGTTTTCTGGGCATGTGGCTCGCAGGTCGCGATATCTTGCAGTTGCATCTTGACGACGTACCAACTCCTGCTTGCAGAATAGCGCTCAAGGCCAGTTTCCCGCTGGAATTTCTTGATCCGAATGGAAAAACCGTAGGCTTTATTCGCCATGTCCATGCATGGCTGCACCCTGAGTTCACCTGCACCGACCTAGACGGCAAGCCATTTGGCACCATCACGTCCACAGGCCTACTGGCATACAATCTCACCAGCGATGACCTGACCGCCAGTGCCCGATATTCGCCCGCCAAATCAAGGGGAACAAGGCCCCGCCTGGCAGTGTGGAAATTTCGCGCGAGCGGCAAACACGCCATCAACCCTCGGCTGCTTCTCGCATTCGTCGCGTTGAAGCAGATGCCTGACTTCTCAGGCTGACATATTGCCAAAGAACTGATTACACATCATCTGCCCAGTGCCGCCCCCCGCCAATACCACATCAATTTTGCACACAGTGTCGGCAAAATCGTCACTTCAGGAAACACCTGGACGAAGCGAAGCATGCAAGCAAGATTGCGTTCGCTCCACCCCCGACCATATTCGCGGATCAATTTTTCCGACAGTGTCGGCAAAATCTTCTCACCATACTCGGCCCTGTTTCCCTTGAGAATTTCATCGTTAATGCGCATGCCAATGCGTCAATAGAGCAAGGTCAGTGCGGCGTTAGCTGCGGAAAAACCAATCTGCGTTATCTGCGGAATCTGCGGATAGAAAATTGGGCAAGCCGCGGAGCACTCAGGCTACTGTGCTTTCAGGAGGTTTGCGATCAGCTTGATGGTCATGTAGTCCGTCCAGTAGCAGCTGTGGGCATCGAGGAGCGGTTGATTGCCGACGCCGTGTTGTTCGGGCGGGCTCTCCTGCGCAAAAAGCGGCTCCATGGGCTCGCTGGCGAAGCGAAAGAACGGCTGAATCTCCAGATAGACGATGGGATCAGAGGCAGAAAAGACATTAAGCCAGTTGCGAAAGGGAAAACGCGGCGTGACTCTCGGCAGCGGCGATCCCATGGTCACCCAGGTGTGAATGGGCACATCGCGCTGCTCAAGGGCGTCCAGCGACAACACTGTGCCCCAGCTGTGCCCGATCAGCGACAGATGACGGTAGCCCTTCTGCTCAATCGCCAGCAGGCAACTGCGCAGGCTTGCCTTGGCGATGCCGTGCTGGAGCGGGTTGGGCAGCCACGGGAAAATGGCCATTGAGAACCCCGACCAGAGAAATTCGTAGTAGTCCTGGTTGTCGATGCGGCCGTCAAGACCGCTGGTCAGGTCCTTAGAGTAGCCCGGAAAATGCGGCATGACGCCATGCACGACGACTGTCGCGTTGGTCTTTTCCGCCTCGCGAGTCATGAAATCGGACAAGGAAAAGACGCCCCAAGACAACTCGGTCGCAATCTGCAACGGCACGCGATAGCGAATGAAGGTGTTGCAGGCACTGCTTACTTGCGACCACATGGCCGACATACAGCTGAGCATGGAAAAACAACCACCGGGATCGCAGCGGTTCACCGGGTCGTTCAGGCAATAAGCGTACTTGTGCAGACTCATGGGCTGGCTGAGCTGGCCGGGATGGGCATCGCGGGAGATAAATGCCCCCAGTTCGGGCGCATAAAAGCGGCTGCGCAGATAGACCAGCCCCGTGACGGGGTCCTGCCATTCGCCCGCAAAGCCATGACCGGGCGTCTCACGCGAGGGCAGCAGCGGCACGCCACGCGCGTCGTAGCCCTGGCGGACTCGCGTAGCGCCGGATCGCTCACTGCTCACCGTGCCAAGACGGTCACCGGCGCATTGCCACGCCTCGCCATCGGCGCCGTAGCGCGCCACCAACTGCCCGTTCTGCACAAAGGACTGCAACGAATCGTCCGCCGTTCCCTCCAGCAACTGGCATTCGAGCAACACTGGCATGCCGTCCGGCTCGGACGGCGTCATCACCAAGCGATAGCGACTGCGCTCGACTAGCTGGTTCTGCCGCCGTTCGCGGGTGCAGCCGCTGAGTATTCCCCGGACATCGTAATCGTAGAATATCGACCAGTGCACTGCCCCCGACGCCGCATTGGGCTGGTCAATATGCACGGCGACCAACCGGTTCTCGGCGTCCCAAGTGTAGCGCCGTTCATCGGGATACGCTCCACCGGCGACGCGGCTGAGCAGCGACCCATTGGCGTCCCAACTGTAGAGAATCTGGTAGCTCTCGGAGCTATTCTGCACCTCTTCTTTAAGCAGGCGGTCATTGGCGTCGTACTCAAAGGCCCTGACGGTCATGGCGCCGCGTTCGTCGGTGTGAACAGACCTGACGCGATTGCCCGTTGCGTCGTAACTGCTCTCTTCACTGTAGCAGAAAGCGGCCAGCCCCTCGCACCAGGACTCTTCCCGGCAGAGCCGTCCCAGCGCATCATAGCGGTAGCTCTGCCGCCGTTCGTGGCGTTGCCTGCCGTCATCGCTCCAGCTATCCAAGGCGCTGACGCAACGGCCGGCAGCGTCATGCTCGTAGCTGCTTTCCTGCTGCAATGCCTGGCTGCCAGCGTCGTGGTGGATGGCCGTGACCAATCCCCGCCCGTCCACGGTGAAACTGCTCACGGAACCATCCGGACGGCTGAGCCGGCTAAGATGGCCGGCTTTGTCGTACTCGAAGCCGTACTCGTCTGGTTGGCTCAGCTCGCGACCGGCCGCCTTGTGCACGACCATCGTGGACAGGGCTCCGCCTGCATCGTAGGTATAACGCAGGTCCGTATTATCAGTCCATTGTCTGATCACCCGCGTATCGGCATCGTATTCGCGCTGCAAGACCACCCCAGCGTTGTCCTGACGCACCATGCGCCCGGCGGCGTTGTATTCACAAGCCAGCAATTGCTCGGCGACATCGTCGTCGCCGGCAGCCAGCGTGATGGACTCGCAGCGGCCAAAGGCATCATAGCGATAGCGATACAGCAACTCGCAGGCGGCATCGCCCGCAGCCGCGACCCGTTTCTCGCGTAGATGCCCATGCGCGTCATAGCTGTAAGCAATGCGGTTGCCCAAAAAATCGCTGCGACGCGAAGGCAGCCGGCCGCCGCTGTCGTAGATCGCCGTGCATTCCTGCCCCAGGGGCAGGCGCTGAAGGCATTCGCGGCCAAATTCGTCCACCTCGAAATCATGCCGCCGCCCCAGTGGGTCGATAATGGCCGCCAGCCCCAGCGTCGCATTGTACTCGTAGCTGTACTCGGCCAGTGCGTCGCTGTCGCCGCCGCCGTCGCTTCTGGCCTTGCTGCCCTGCCCTAGTCGGCGGGCTGCATCATCTCCACCACCATCCTGATCATCGCCGTCGCCAGCGCAAAACCGCACCGACGCCAGCTGGCCGGCGGTCGTGAAGCTGTTGCTGGCAAGTAGTCCAGTTGGGTTATGTGTCAGGCGCAGCCGGCCCTGCGCATCGTATTCGGTCAACGTGATACCGCCGCCGGGACCAATGACCACCGTCGGCAACCCGCGATCATCGTAGCTGCACAGCGTCTGGTTGCCGGCGGCATCAAACACTGCCGTGACATTGCCAATGGCGTCATATTCCCAGCGCCGCCCTCGCCCAGCACCATCACTCATGCCAACGCAGCGGCCATTGGCATCGTACTCAAAATACTGTTCGACGCCGGCGAGCGAGCGCAAAAAACGCAGCCGGCCGGCGGCATCGTAGTCCCTGGTGGCGCTTGCGGCGCTGCCGCCACTGGCCAGCGACTGACAGCGGTACTGCCCGGCGCCAAGATCATCACGGATCACAGCGACGTCATTAAGCAGCACCAGGCTGATGAGCCGCCCGCAGGCGTCAAAATGCCTGCGTTCGGCCTGGGGAAAGATCAGTATCTCCGGCGGCTGCTCCCGCTGGTTCTCGGGAAGTGTGAAGGGGCCGGCCGCCAGCACCTGCTGCCCGGCGGCATCGTAGACAAAACGCCAGAGAACGCCGGCGTCATCCCAGGTTTCGACCACGCGGTCCATGGCGTCGAAGCGCCGGTTCATGCATTGGCCGCTGCTCGCGGCCTCCTGTACAGCCCGCCCGCGATAGTCATAAGTCGTTTTCTGCCAATTGTTGAGTGAATCGTAGACGCTTGTCGGCCGTCCCTCAACGTCATAGTCGGCGGCGACGCTAAGCTCACTGATCTGAGAACTATCATCAGCAAAAAAATGCAAGGTCTTCACTGCCAGATTATTACTGTCATCGTACTCAGACTGTATCTGCAAGCCGCGCATATCGGTAATGGCCTGCGGCCGTCCTCGTTCATCGTAGGTCACAAGAATGGGCTCCAACCCCTCACCGCCCGTGAAACTGCTCACGCGTCCCTGCGCATCGTAGCTCATGGTTACCACATCGCCCGTCGCCGTCGTGATGCTGGTATTCCGCCCTTGCGTGTCCATGGTGTAATCGGTCAGTCGCCCCAGTGGATCGACAATGCGCCGGCAACGGCCGTTGTCGGCGTACACATAGTCCGTGCGCTGGCCGAGCGGCTCAATCCGCGCCTGCAGCCGACCCAAGTCGTCATAGACTGCCAAGTTCTTTTCGCCCAGCGGGTTGGTGACAGCGCTTTCACGACCGGCGGCGTCATAATCATAGCTGGTCAAGGCGCCATCGGGTGCGACGACGGCACTAATGTTGCCCCGGGCGTCGTGTAGAATGGTCGTTTCATGACCGAGCGGATCCGTGCGCAGTTCGACGCCAGCGATGCAGTCCCGCAGGACAGTCGTTTCGGCGCCGTCGGCGTTAGTCGTGGCGCAGATCCGTCCCAACGCGTCAAAACGCTGAGCGAAGAGCAACGCGCCACGGCCGTCGCGGATCGCCGTGAGGTGGAAGGGAAAACGTTCGTCGTCATAGGCGTAGCTGCGCCACAACTGCCGATCCTGACCAAGACGGCCATGCCACACCTGAACCAGCCGACCGAGTTCATCATACGCATATTCTATGCGTAGCTGCTCGCCTTGCAAGGAGTCAATGGCCGTAATGCGGTTGTCACCCTCATGCCCGCGTTCAATCTTCATAATGTCCTTCAGGCGACCAGCAAGCGACTGGCTGCTGATACTGTCTGCAGCGAAGACGATGCGCTCGCCTTCGCTGGTCGTTATTTCGCGCAATCGCGCCTGGCCGTAGGCGGCGACATGGGCGTAACTCTCGCCGTCGTCGGAACCGCCAGCACCGCCGACAAGCAGCTCGGCATCGCCAAGGAATTTTCTCTCCAGCAGGTATTTATTGCCGTCTTGGCAACTCAGCACGAACCCCGGAAAATCATAGTTTTCCCACGGCGTCGCCATGCCGGCGGCTTCCCAGTAGGGTTCCAAGCCCGGCAGCGCCATCAGCTTGTTGGACACCGTCGGTGCCAGCGTCGCCGCCACGGCGTCCGGCGCTCGCCATTGCGCGTAGTAGCAAAAAGACATGCCACCGCCGGGCACGAGTTCATACGCAAAAGTCGCTCGCCGCCCGTCAGGCAGCATTACGCAGACATCGCGACTGCCGCCCTGGCGAATTGACATGGTCCCGCCAAAGACATCGGTGAGCTCCGCGCGTTCTTCGGGAATGACGACGTCCATCGCCGACAGATTCAAGGACCAGCCCGGCCCGAAATCGCCATCTTGCAATGAATCTGACGCGTAATTGCGAGTGGCTTTGATCATCATTGCTCCAGCCGGGACGCGCAAATCCTGTTCTTGCCAGGTAAATGGCCCGCTCTTCAGGTCGCTGGCCAGCTGGAAAACGACTTGGTCAGCCGCGCGCTGCCCCGCTGCGGCGACCTCCAGGTACAGCTCATAGCGGCTGTCGGGCAAGCCGCTCAAGTCCAGCAACGCCAACTCGGCGGCAGTCACAGCACCGTTTACGCAAAGCCGGCGTTCGTCCTCAGCCGCGGGTCGTGCCCGCGCGGGCAGCATCGCCGCGCAATGCGGATCGTTCTGCCGCGGACAAACGATCAGCCATTCGCCATGCTCGTCCCTGACCGCGAGCTGATAGCTGACCTCGCGCCCTTCTTCGCTATAGCAAGCACTCCCCATGACCCTGACCACGCCCTCCTTGAGCACGCCGGTGACAGGCTGGGTGATCTGGGCGATGACCTCGCCACGCTGATGATCAACCTCCAGACTGCGTTCGCGCCACAAGCCCAAATCCGGCAAGTCAATGCGCACCTGGTAGCTGCCGTCGGCAAAATCCGCGCTGGAGAACGACCACTGCACCACGCTGCCATAGCCATGCTGCGGGACGACTGCCGGCACGGACGGCACGGACGCCGTCCAGGCGCATTCCTGTCGCAGCGTCGCCGTGAGCGTCACTGTCGGGTCATCTCCAGCCCAACCGCAGACGACGTCTGGCGTCAAAGTCATATCGACAATGACCGGCACAGTGAAGCGCGCGACGACGGTATCCGCAGCGATGCCATTGACGCCCACAGCCTGCAATTCCAGGAGATTTTCGCCTCCACGGCATGACGCCAGCGGTATGGTGCCCGCAAACTCGGTTTCCCATGGGAAAAAGTGCTCGCTCAGCAGCTCGCCATTGAGCCGCAAGAAGATATACGCCAGCTCGCCGGCGCTTTCCTTGTACAGCTGATACTCAATATCGTCTTGCAGAGGCCCGCCATTGAGCTGGGGACTGCAGAACACGACGATGGGCTTTTCATCACCCGCCGCACTGGCATCGGGATAGCGCAGCAGCCGTTGTCGCAGATTGCCGACGCGATCACTCGCCTGCAGCCACAGCCCACGCACAAGCACCGAAGCCGAGATCGGCAGATTTTCTAGCCTACCCTCCTGGGTGCCCGGCATAAAGCTTTCATCGCACATGAGCTCGCCATCCAGCCAAACGCGCATGCACTGCAGGTCGCGGTTGTCCCAAGCGCTGACGGCGAGGGTCGAGTTCGCGTCAGGCGGCCAGCCATCGAGGGCAACGTCCAACATGGGCGGCAGATTGTCGTCACCTTCTTCAGGCCGGATATAACAGGCGATGCTTGCTGACAAATACTCATCGCCGGCTTCATCCCAGGCCACGGCCTGCAGGACATGGCGGCCCGCCGGCCATTGCGAGACATACAAGGTCTCCGCCAGCAAGGGACCGGGACCAGTCGCCAGCAAAATGTCGTCATCCAGAAACAGCGCGCACTCCTGCAAATCGTCTATGCCTTTGGCAAGCACTTCCAGGCGCGCGTCGGTCGTCAGAACCGGTTCGAGGGCTTCATGCCCGACTATGCGCAAGCGCAGCTCGGGGAGGACACCCGGCCCGCCAAGGAGGTCCAGCGCGAGTTCTTTGCTGGCGCAATTGCCGGCGGCATCCTTGGCATAAAGCGTTAACAGATAATTGCCAACAGCCACATCGGCACTGTCGACGAGCAATTCGGCTGGTGCGTTGATGGGCAGGGCGTCCCAGCGTCGAATGACAGTGCCGGCGTCATCAGTCAAAACCAGTTCCGCAGTTGCCGGCGACGCGTCGTTCACGCTATAGCGCACACCGGGCAATGACATGCCGCCCAGCAGTTCAAGGCTCAACGCCGGCGCCTGCGAATCCAGCACCACGTTGCGGCATTGCTCTTCCACGTGCTGTCCATCACCGGCGCGCAGCCGCAGGACGTAGCTACCGTCCGCGCAGAGATGCTGTCGCAAATCGTGCAAAGGCCAGCGTAACTCGGCAGTGCAATCCGTTCCGCGCTGCCGCCACTGCGGTTCACCAACCGCGTTTTCGATGCACAGCGCCCACCACGTGCTTCGCGCCAGCTGCAGCCGAATGGGGCATTCGCCCGATGCCCTGGACCAGCAAGTTGGAACGGTGATGGATTCTATCTGCGGCAAAGCGGCAGCCTCGTCCGTCAACCCGACCAGCAACGCCATCGCCGTCAAATCCTTGAGACATTGCGGAACGGTTCCGCACTGAGCGTCATACAGGTGCCTGATCAACGCCAAAACCCGCTGATACACGCGGCAGAAAAAGTCCAGTGCGGCCGCGTTGCTGTCATCGCCGCAGACGTCATCCAGGCTGACCACGGCTGCCGGCGATACCACTCCGCCAGCGTTTGCCATGATATGCAGCTGGCAACTGTTTTGCGCCTCGGGCCATGAACATACTGGCAATGGCGTTTCGCCACCCATTGCGCAAGCGCCAAACCATTCGGCTTGCGGCGCGGCTGCCGCCAGTGCCAGCCAGGGCACAATCATTTCGTCGCTGTTTGCCACTGCGCCAGCTTCCTTAGGAAGCCACAGCCACTGCGACTGGCGCTGAAACGCAACGCGAAAGGCGTTCAGCGACGACGTAATGGTTATGCCGTCACTGGTATTGGCCAGCCATTCCAGCGCCAGCATGGGCGCAAACGCCATGGCCATGGACCAGGCACGACGGCACGCGTCAGGATTCACGCCGGCTGCCGTACACGCATAGGCGGCTGGCTCTTCCTCGGGAAGGACCAAACGCCATGACACCGCAATACCAGCCGCGTTGGCATCATCGGCGGTTGTGGCAACTGGCGCAGCGTCATTGCGCTCCAGGAGCAGCACCCGCAGCCAGGCGCAGTCCTGCCAGCCGAATTCCGCACCCGCAATGCGGCGTTGACAATCCTGCAGATACGCGCAACGGCGCAGCTGCTGCGCCACGGCGTCAGCGTCGCCGTCTGGCTCCGGCGGCGCCATCGTGCCGGAGCTGACCACCCAACGACATTCGCGGCGGGGCTCAATAGCAAAACGGACCTGGTCGCTGAGTGTTGTCGCAGCGGCATCGGCGTAGCGGCAACAAACGAGAGACAGAACGCCCCCCTCAGAAACCATCTTTCCTTCTACGACAACATGACCGTCCATCCTGAGTAAAGGCCGCCAGGCGCCTCGTGAATCGCCACGTGCAGCTGCCTCGCTTGGTTCCTCGCAATCATCAAGCCATTGCAAGGCAAACGTTTGCGCACCAATGTCTTCCTGTGGACATTGCCAGCGCAGTACCTCCTCGCCATCTGCTAACAGGCGGAAAACGACACAGGCCCGCAGCTCAGGCGGCATGATCGCATAACTGCCGTATTCCTCCAGAATGGCCACTGGCGCCGGCGATAGGCAGCTGACGCCACGGTAGCCCGGTAAAGATGTCGCAGCCGTTAGCATCGTGTGTGACGCCGCGACTTCATCCACAACCAGACATTGCGCCAGCTGCTCGGCGACCATGGTCGCTGGGAAGCGCTGGATGCCCAGCGCCGCTGCGATACCGTCGACGCCATAGTCGAGGGTGGTGATTGCGCCCACGCCCTGCGTTAGCCGCGTCGCTGCGGCGATGATGGCATCGCATTCCACACTCGGCGCGCAGTCATGGGCAATCAGCGCCGGAAAAACATTGACCCAGATGGCGGCAGTGTCATCGGCGGCGCCAAATCCCCAGAGGTCATGACTAAGCACCTGCAGCCAAGGCATATCGAACGACAAACCGGCTTCAGTCCACACGACGGGGTGGCTTTCATCGCCCAACGCCTGCTGTATCCCCTCGCGGGGCAACGCCGCCCACGCTGCGGCTTGTGCAGGGCTGAGAACGACGCGGCCGAAGACCACTCGACAGTCATACCCCTGGCGCGTCAAATGCTCCATGCAGGCACTGGTCAATTCTACGGCATTGCCGACTCGTTCCTCGCGGAGCTGCCGATCGCCGCGGCCAATACCGCGACCTGGCATGTGAGTTATATCTTGACGAAAGTCATTGAGTGCGTCACGCAAGGCGATTTCGCCAGCCGCGGCGTCGCATGCCCACATAGCCAGCAGGCAGACCACCAGAGTCCAAATCACATACACCCAATCCCAAATGCCCCATTTGTTTTTCATGCTAGTGTCCTCCTCTGAGTTGCCAGCCACTTGCCAACGAGTTAATCAGGCGAAACGCCTCCGATTGGCTAGTCACTGATGAATGCGTGGTTTTCACCACGGATGAGCACATGTCGGCCCCACAGGCTGCCTGAGGCAAAGCGCTGCCGTCGCCCCTGAATGCGCAGCCGGCTATCCAGTGCGGCGATGTCACCACGATATCCATTGTCGCCGCCGCCAATATCGATGTCACTTTCGCTAAGAAAGAGGACGTTATCGACCAGCGGCTTAAAGAATGCGTGCCGACTGCGAACGCGAATGCGCCCTGTCGCCAGGATGCTGCACTGCAGCTGACCCGTCACGCTCAGTTCGACATCCCCGACCACCAACAACACACCTGCAGGAAGTTCCACTGGTGCTGTGATCCGAAGGTCGCCATGATGAATGGTCGCTCTTTCCGCTAGCGCCAGCCAACGCCTGGCCAAATCCGCCGACCACTCGGCTGCACTGAGAGAGCGACAGGACGTTACAGCAGAAGCCGGCAGCACTCTGGCGGCATGCCACTGCAGATCTGGCGAAAAGTCGTGGCCGTTGCCACCAAGGACGATGTACTGCCGGGCCGCGATCACGTAAGGCTGGTGCGCCGATGCGCGCGACACTTGCACGCTGACGCCACTTGCATCGTCTCTGTCACGCAAAATGACATCAAAATCACTGTTCGTGTTACCACCAATCGACTGATGAACAATGAATTGGAGAGAGATTTCGCTGTTACTTGTTTGCTCTGTCGGCAGCTCAATCAGGTCCCTGGCCTCGCCAGCAACGACATCATCCACGCTGAAGAGCACCACGCCTTTCTCCGCACCATCATTCAGCGCAACGTCTTGACCGTCACGAGTAAAGGATTCAGAAACTGCCCCGGCTGCAGCAACACCCCGTGAGCGGCTAGCAGGAGCTATGTCTGATGATGCCGTAGAAACACCTTTGGCTAACTCCGGCAGGGCTGCCAACGTCGTCTCAGCGGTCAGCGCATCTGCAGAAGTGCTCCCCGAGCCACCCGGCAACAACGTCGAAGCAACTGTAGATGAAGAGGATATGGTCCGAAGCTCTCCATGAATATCGCGTGAGTCGCCAGCAATCACCGTCCACGCCGCTGGCAAAGCAGGTGCCGGCTCAAGCACCATCGGACGCCAGTAACGCTCCGGCTGCTTGGGGGCAGCCCGCAAGGAAATATCCAACGGTACTGATGCCAACTTGTCTTCGGCCGCAGGCACTTGCTCCCGAAGATCGGCAGCCAAACGACCACCGCCACCCCACCAGTAGACTGGCTTATTGGCATCATTGGATGAATCGTCTTCATCCACAGGCGGTTCCTCGGGCACGGGTGGTTCCTCGGGCACGGGCGGTTCCTCGGGCGCTGGTGGTTCTTCGGGCGCCGGCGGCTCTTCCGGCACGGGTGGTTCCTCGTGCACAGGCGGTTCCTCGGGCACGGGTGGTTCCTCGGGCACGGGCGGTTCCTCGGGCACGGGCGGTTCCTCGGGCACGGGTGGTTCCTCGGGCACGGGCGGTTCCTCGGGCACGGGCGGTTCCTCGGGCACGGGTGGTTCTTCGGGCGCCGGCGGCTCTTCCGGCACGGGTGGTTCTTCCGGCACGGGTGGTTCCTCGTGCACAGGCGGTTCTTCGGGCGCTGGTGGTTCCTCGGGCGCCGGCGGGTCTTCCGGCGCTGGTGGTTCTTCCGGCGCTGGTGGCTCTTCTGGCGCTGGAGGTTCCTCCGGCGCTGGTGGCTCTTCGGGCGCTGGCGGCTCTTCCGGCACGGGTGGTTCCTCGGGCACGGGTGGCTCCTCGGGCTCTTCGGGCTCCTCGGGCTCTTCGGGTTCCTCGGGCTCTTCGGGTTCCTCGGGCTCCTCAGGCTCCTCGGGTTCCTCGGGTTCCTCGGGCTCTTCGGGCTCTTCGGGCTCCTCGGGCTCTTCGGGCTCCTCAGGCTCTTCGGGTTCCTCGGGCTCTTCGGGCTCCTCGGGCTCTTCGGGTTCCTCGGGCTCCTCGGGTTCCTCGGTCTCTTCGTTTTGCGTCGTCTTTTGGCGCATAATCGCCAAAGGCCCGTATTGCCGCGATTGATCTCGGCCCCACCGGTCGACGTAAGTCAGGGTCAAGTCATTTTGCAAGGTAATCAACTCATCCTGGCTACATTCAGGGAGTGTGAAACGAAACCAGAGAGTAGCATCGGCGTCCACTAGTTCGTCCTCGCTGAGCGCACGATAGAGCGTCAACGGCCCCTGCCCGGCCGTGTCTGGTCTGCTGAAATCCTCGCTGTGGAGGATATCGACGTGTTTTTCCTGAACCGTCGCCTTCAGCGCGACATTGGCCACTGGCGGCATGGGATTAACCAGCTGGTCAGAGAGCGTCAGTAGCATCAAAGCGGTTTCCAGCTCATCGCTGTAAACCGAGTAGCGGAACTTATCCCAGACAAACACCCACTTGCCGCAAGGTTCTTGAAGAGACAAGATCTGCTGCCAGAAGCCGGCCCAATCATGCTCGCCAGCGGCAAGATGACGGCGCCAGTCCAGCCATTGCCCGTTGACATGCAGATAGCGTATCTGCAGTTTCTGCAAGGTCTTGGCCACCAGCCAGTAGAAATAGCCGCAACCGAGATTGCCGCTGTCACTGACTGTCTTATTGAACACCGCCAGCGCCCGAGTGATGATCTCACCAGCGGTAAGATCAAGATTCTCATAGCGCCGATATTCCGGCTTGCTTGCCGCCTGGGCGACCACATAGACGCCAAAGATACCTGACGCGTCCAGCGACAGCGACATGGTTTCCTCCCAAAAACGATAGACAAAACGCCCCGCAGCGGGCCGATAAGTTTCCGCTAATAATTTCTGGCAATGGCGGAACGCCTCGGGCGTCACTGGCATATCCCAGGCGGCCATGGCGTCCATGCCCAGGTAATTCCAGCCTGCGGTCGATAAATCGTTGCCGCCCTCAATCCCCGTAATGTTGTAGGGCCAGTTCCCGTAGGGCTCACGAAAAAGCTGCCACAGCGTGTAATCACAGGCGTCATTGATTTCATCACGGAGAAGCCGCCGCTGCCCCTCGCGGGTGATGGCGCAATTCGGCAGACCGGCGGCGATAATGCCGGCAATAGCCATCGGCTGGGTGTAATTTTCAAAGGTATTGTGGCGCCCCAGCACCCTGGCAATGCCATTGCCGTTACGATCGCAATCCCTGCCGGCGACCGGCGTCAGATGCACGATGTCTGATTCACGCAGGAGGAATTCGATGCCTTCAAGCACCACGTCCACAAAGGGATTGTTTTGCTGTCGGCTTAGCCCATAGCCACAGTTGCCGAATGCCCACAGGGCGCAGGCAGTAGACGAAGTCCGATGCTGGCCACTCTGGCTTTCATCCAACAGAAACGGGCACCAGCAGCCATCCGCCGTCTGCACCAGCATCAGCCAATGCAAGCCACGACAGATCGCATCCTGGCGGCGTTCTTCGAGCTCGGCACTCGTGCCCGGCGGCGAGTCAGCCAGAACCCGCAACGTTTTTTCCTGCGTGATGACCTGCCCTTCGGCATTGGTCACCTGCAGTCGCAGGTCAAGAGCGCCGCTGTGTCGCCCCTCCTCAAGCACAACGTCGGTTGGGCAGCACAGATTCCGTGAATCGTCGATAAAATCTGCATAAACAGCCGTTCCTGCCGGAGTACTGACCGCGACGCCCTCGCCAGGTGTCAGCTCCCAGCGGTACTGCCAGTCATGCAACTGCTGGCGTGGTCCCGGAAGAACCGCCCAGAGCTGGACATTGTCGGTCGCGTACACGCTGTCACGCGGCGCAAAAATAATTATCGGTGTATCGGCGGCATAAAGACAGCAGCCAAGGATATGCAGGATAGAACACAGACACGCCAATCTCAGTTCACGGATTCGTTTCATCGCCGCCCTCCACGTGCACTTCAATACAGCCGACTCCTTGGTCAGTCTGCGGATCAAATAAGGCTATGATGACCGGCGCCGACATCCCCGCCGACAAGGCGCTGCCGCCCGGTGAGTAGCTGATGTGGCAGATGCCATCGAGGATGGCAAACAAGCCCCCGGCCATATCATCGGCGGCAGACGTTTCCTGCCCGCAGCGACCATAAAGCACCCGGGCTGCGAGCGCCCCTTTTACGATTATCTGCCCATCGTCATCGCAGATACCCTTGAGGACGATGTCAATCTCGCCACCGGGATCATCGACCTGTGTCGACAATGGCTCCTGCTCCAGGATACGCAGACCACCCACGCCACCAGCGCCCGCATGCAACTTCACAGTGGTACAGACCGCGACTTCGCAGGCTTCCCAGCCGAGACTTTCAGGCTGAACTGTCTGCTCGACGGACAGTGATGGCAGCGCTATCGCCCGCGCTGTTCGTTCCGCCGTCAACATCGTCTCGCCATCCGTGACCACAGCGGTAAAGTCGTACTTGCCCGCCTGGGGAAAAGACAAGGCCGCCGGCTCAGGCATGGCCGCCTGCTGCGTCAGCGCTCCCTGAACACAGTCTATCTCGTGCGCCGCGTCCGTTGCAGCTAGCTCCACGCCATCCGGGCCCGACCAGGTCCAGGACAACTGCAGGCGTTGAGCGCTATTACACACCTGCGCCCAGCTGACGACGACCGGCGTCTGCACCGTATCCCCGACGCCGATGCGCGCAGCGAACTCCGGCTGCAGCACGCTCAGATCACGCAGCTCGCAGCTGGCCACGATGGCGAAATCGGCCGAGACGACGCCCGTCCCGCCGGCCATCTGCGCATACACCCGATAGCGTCCGGGCGGCTGCACGCCTGTATGCCAAGTATAGCGGCCTTCCAGAGAAGCGCTGACGAGCGGCGTGTCCAGCCGCTCGTCGTGCTCATTGGCGACCCACAACTCCACGGCGGCGTCAGTCGCGGCGGCGTACAGTCGTACACTGACATACTCAGCGGCGCCGAACTGCGGCAGCCCCGCCGACTCTCCCACCGCGCCGGGAATGATCCTCAGCAGCATCTCATCGTAGCTCACCTCAACGCACGCCGTCCGCTCGGCGACGACGTCATCGTCCTGTATAACCCGCAACGCAAGGTCATGACAACCTTCATCGGGAAACCACTCGCAGTGGTACTCGCCTGCGCCGTCGTCCCCGAGTGCAATATCATCACTGAGATATTCACGGCCGTTGTCCAACAGAACCACGCGCAGGTTCTTCGCCAGCGGCAGGCCATCTGCCACGAGCAACGCGCTGATCATCGCGCCGCAGCCGGGACGCAACAGCAGCATCTCGGGTGCGCCTTCCGAACCTATGACCAGTGGCGACAGCCACAGCGACATCTTGCCTGCCGCCGGCGCCGGCAGGTACTCTAGACGAGCCACATTGTTGGCGCGACAGCCATCGCCAGACTCACCCTCCGGATCAATGAGCACGTAAAGCACGGACGGTTCTGACACGGGGGTAATTTCCGCTTGGATCTTGCAGCTGTCTCTCGGCACCAGAGCGGGCACGTGCCCCTGCTCCAGGAGCGTGTTCTCTCCCGGCGGACCACAATGCAACTCCCAACCGCAAGGCAGCGACTCGGCCTTGCCGTCATTGAAAACCGTTGCCGAAAGCCCCCACGCGGCATCCCCCGCAGGCGTCTGCAAGCGCAACGACGACGACGGCACGACCAGATCGGGCACCAGCCGGGCGCTGTTGATGGCAAAACAGCGCAAGGCACCAACAACAGCGCTGGTCGTGCGCAGGACTCGCGATGCACCGCCATCGCCCCATGAACCATCAAGATGCTGGGCGGATACCAATGCGCGATAAAGCGTCTGCGCCTCTGCCCAGCTGCCAAAGTGACAAAGTGCCTGCAGCACCCACGCCATATCAACGAGCGCCGACGCAGTTGCACCAGACGCATCTACGCTGGCAACAAGCTGCCCGCCGGTGGCAACGAGCAGCGCAGCCAGATCACGGTGGAGTTCGGCGGCGGCGCCATCGTCACTCCTCGCCGGCGACAACGCGTCAATGTGTGCCAGCAGCCTTGCGACCCGCGCCGTCAGGCGCAGATCGCCAGCTGCGGCCTGGCTGCACAAACGCCAGCAGCCGTCCGCACGGCGCTGGGCAAGAAGATAGCCGCGAGCAGCCGTCAACGCCGGCAAATCCAGCTCTGGCGCTAGCAGCAGCGCCTCTGCCACCAATACCGTGCTGAGGACATCGGCGCGGGCACCCAGCGCCATGCACCAGCCACCGTCTCCCTGAACTGCAAATGGTTGCAACAAAGACGGACTGACACAACCACCACAGATATAGACTGTCAAGGCGCCTGGCAGCTCGTCTGCTGGCAAGCCATTTTGCAACAGCAGCGCACTTTGCCCCAACAGCCGCGACGACGACGCCCTTGGCTCCGCTAGTCCCCACAGCGCAGTAATGGCCGCAAGGCCGTCCTCTTCCACTGCCGTTGCCGACCACAGGCCATCCGCCCGCTGACAGCCAACGATATAGTCAACGCCGCGCGCCGCCGCCGGCACGAGTGCCGCACTTACTCGGCTGCACAATAATAACACCGCCAAAATGACCTCTACTCGACAAAAACGCATCGGCGATCTCCTTGCTTGGTTGCATTAAATGCATTCTAGTGCAACTCCGCAAAGGTAGATTAAACCATCGCAAAATCAAGCGGCAAGTATCTGAATGATAACAAATTGTGAATATGTATGATTTCGTATGCAGCTGAAACTCCAACTATCCGCAGAGTTATTTTTTCCGCGGCCGACGCAGATTAACGCAGATTTCATTTTTGTGGTGGGCTTTATATCAATCTGTGACACCCGTAAAAAAAAGCGGCGAAATCTTTTCGCAAAAAACGCGCGCTGAATTATGTTGTATTTATCTTATTTGCAAAGACTTAGAAATAACAGTATTTCATATTAAACAGCTCGCAACCGCAGTAATTTGGCTGCAAGCTCCCTGTCGGAGAGTTTTCTCGGCAATACGCTACTTCCGGCGCGCCGATCACAAACAACGTGGTGAACCATGGCTGATTCTGCTGAACAACTGTTGATTGTTGACTTGCCGCGCGAGCGTTTGAAACGCCTTGGGCCTGACGCATTAACGGACGCCGAGCTCATGGCAGTGCTGTTGCGTACGGGCACCAGAGGCAAGCCAGTGCTGCAAATGTCGACGGAACTGCTTGAAGCCTTCAAGGGCAGTCTGCTGGGCTTGAGCGTGGCGTCAATCAAGGAGCTCTGTTGCGTGCCCGGCATGGGTGAGACCAAGGCGCTGGAACTCTGCGCGGCTTTTGCTTTGGCCAGGCGCCTGGCCAAGCAGCGCTTGACCCCGCAGCCCTACGCGAACAACCCGGAACTCGTCGTCGATTTCATGCGTGGGCTCTTCCGCGGCACCGTCAAGGAGGAATTTCACATCCTGCTGTTGGACAAACGCCTGCGGGTCATCCGCAATGAAATGATCACCACGGGCCTGGTTGATCGCAGTCTGGTCCACGCGCGCGAAGTCTTCCGCAGCGCCATTCGTGAGGCCTGCTCGGCCATCATCATCTGCCACAATCATCCCAGCGGCGACCCGTCGCCGTCGCCAGAAGACATCGCCGTCACCAAGATGCTGGTACAGTCCGGCGATATCATCGGCATCCGCATCATCGACCATATCATCATCAGCGGCCTGCCACGGAGCGACCGCGCGGACTATTTCAGCTTCCGCGAAGCCGGTCTCTTCAAAGTCGCCGAAGAATGACCCCGCCACGCGGTAGCTTCCATGTCACGGCTTCCTGCCCGATCTTCGCACAACGAAAGCGATTACGGGGCGCAGTAATCGGTCAGCCATGGATAATGGATGCACGGCATGCCTATCGCTGGCGCGGTGAGACGTGACGTGTCAAGTAAATGTGGCGCCCTCCAGGCGCAATTCTAACTTACTGTCAAACACCGTGTTACGCATGGTACGGCCCTCCGGGCCGAACTTGGCCGATCTGGCGACTTACCTTGTCCGATCTGGGCCAAAAACAACCATCATTCGAGGGCCATGTTTTTGCGCCGTAGGCGCTTAACCATGCTTAACCCCAGGCTTTAGCCTGGGGACGCAGCCTGCCATCTGATAGTGCCTCGTAGAGGCACCACAGTTTTGGTTATCAATGACTCCTATGAAACCGATGCTCTGCATTTAACGGTATCCATGGCACTTGTTGTTTCAACCAAGCAGCCTTTTCTCGTCGTGCATTTCCGTCGCGAAGCGGCAGAAGCGCTGAAAGCGCGGCCTAAGATAGCCCAGGGCAAGCGGCGCCGAAGGCGGAGCGCCGCCCTGGGTAACGCGCATCTTTTGTTCGTGTTCCTCTGCCTCTTTGGCTCCAGTCGGCGAAGCTGACTGGAGCCAAAGAGGCAATGGAACCCCATATAACGTCTTGCCCGTCATGTGCATAACGACCTTCGCAGTGTTGTTAAGTCGCCCTTTCAGGGCTCATTTCGGGTGGGTTCCCTACCCAGGGCGGCGCGCCCTGCGAGCGCTTGCCCTGGGCTATCTTATTCCAATTAAAAATCAAATTGACCCAATTAATCTTGGCTGCCTGGTTTTCTTGCTGTATGGTAAGTGTGGTGTCTCTTTCCACCACACAAAACATGGAGCATACAATGAGAAAACCCGGGCCTCGCGTTATCATTACAGAAACCGAATTGACAAAGGCTAAACAAATCATTGATAATTTGCCATATCGTGATGACCTTCTCGTTGCCTTCGCCGTTGTGCTGACATCTCAGGGTAAGCTTGACCAAGCGAATGTCGGTGAAGTTTTGGGGGTATCCCAATCTACCGTCAAACGAATGATCAAGAATTTCAAACAGAAAAGTTCCGCAGACGAAGAAATCAATGCCCCGGCTTGGGGTGGTGACAGGCGATCGGTTTTGACCTGGGAAGAGGAGAATGAAGTCCTCGATCAGATGACCCCTGAAGCAATTCAAGGACATGTCGTGACAGTCGGCGACATCCAAAGTGCCTTGGAAACCAAAGCTGGCCGCAAAATGAGTCAACAAACTGTCTACAATATTCTTTATCGTCACAGGTGGCATAAAGTGGTTCCAGACAAAGCGCACCCCAAAAATGACCCTGAAAAACTTGAGGAATTCAAAAAAAAACGTTTCCTGAAGCGATACACATGGCAACCATCCAGTCCAAATTGGAGGGAAAAAATCTTCGCATAATGTTCCAGGACGAGGCTCGCTTTGGAAGATTACCGGTGATTCGTGCAGCGTGGGTTCCCTCTGGCGTCCGGCCATTAGTAGTAGCAGCTATTGAACGACAATTTAAATACATATACAGCGCCATAAGCCCGTTTGATGGGGACATTGACTGGAGTGTGACGGACATGATGAATACTGAAAACATGATTTTGTTTCTACAGCAAATTAGTCGCAAGTACCCTGATGATTACTTGTTAATGGTAGTCGATGGAGCCAGTTCGCATCGTTCAAAAGAGATGGAAATCCCAGCAAACGTCCATTTGCTACAGTTGCCTCCCTATTGCCCAGAGTTGAACCCTGTTGAACACCTTTGGGATTACACTCGCGAAAAGGCCTGCGCTAATCGTTACTTTGAAAATCTGAATGATGTGGTGGAAAAAGTTGAACACGAACTGGGCAAACTGGCACAGGGAACATTGACAATGGTCAATAAAGTGTCCCAAATGTTTTGCTGGCCTTGGATGATTAGTGCAATTTGATTTTTAATTGGAATTAGGTCGCGCCGTTGGCGCTGAATACAAAAGACCCCAGAACCGGCTGGTTTCACTCGCTGACCGAGTCCACCGAGTCCACCGAGTCCACCGAGTCCACCGAGTCCACCGAGTCCACCGAGTCCCGCCGAGTCCCGCCTGCAGCACGCCGCCCGAGTTGCGGTTAAGTCCCCTTGGCTTATATTACTCATTATCAACAGCCAGCAATTCTTGCCGGCAAAATCCCACCCCCAAACATAGCCCACAGCCCCAGGAGTCGCCTCATGACGAAAATTGCGTTTATTGGCGCCGGCAGCTTCGGTTTCACCCGCAAACTGGTCAATGACGTCCTGACTTTCTCACGCCTGCAGGATGCCACCATCGCCCTGATGGACGTTGATGACGAACGCCTCGCCTACATTCACAAGGCCGTCAACCGCATCGTCAAAGAAGGCAACTACCCCGCCAAAATCGTCGTCACCAAAGACCGCCGCGAAGCCCTTGCTGGCGCCGACGCCGTACTCTGCACCATTCTCAATGGCGGCCTGGATATCTGGCGCAAGGACATTGAGATCCCCAAGCAGTTCGGCGTTGACATCAATGTCGGCGACACGCGCGGTCCCTCCGGCATCTTCCGTTTTCTGCGCACGGCGCCGGTGATGCTGAGCATCTGCAAGGACATGGAAGAGCTCTGCCCGAACGCAATCCTGCTCAACTACACCAACCCGATGGCCATGCTCTGCCGCGCGATGCAAAGCCAGTCGAAGATCCAGGTCAGCGGTCTCTGCCACAGCGTCCAAGGCACGGCCAGCATGCTCGCCAAATGGATCGGCGCCCCCATGAGCGAAATCGACTACGTCTGCGCCGGCATCAATCACCAGGCGTTCTACCTCGAATACAAGTGGAAGGGCCAGGACGCCTATCCGCTGATCCGCGAAGCCATGAAGCGCCCCGAGGTGTACAACGAGGAGCAGGTCCGCAATGAGATGTTCCTCGCCATGGACTACTACGTCACCGAGTCCAGCGGCCACAACTCCGAATACAACTGGTGGTTCCGCAAACGCCCCGAGCTCATCGAGAAGTACTGCACCAACGGCACAGGCTGGAATCCCGGCGCCCACGCATTCATCGTCAAGTCCTACGAGGACCGCCAGAAGAACTGGAAGGACGAGATTGAGAAATGGCTCAACAACCCCGAGCCCCTCAAGCTCCAGCGCGGCGCCGAATATGCCGCCTACATCATCAACGCCTACCTCGGCGGCGACACCTACGTCTTCAACGGCAATATCCCCAACACCGGCCTGATCACCAATCTGCCTGAAAACGCCTGCGTGGAAGTGCCCGTGCTGGTCACCCGCAACCGCCTCAACCCCATCCATGTCGGCGCCCTGCCGCCTCAACTGGCCGCGCTCAACAATCTCAGCGTCGCCATCGAGGAAATGGCCGTGACCGGCTCACTCATCGGCGACGCCCGCATGATCTACCAGGCAATCTGCTACGACCCGCTTACCGCCGCCTGTCTGTCACTGGCTGAAATCAAAGACATGGTCAAGGCCATGCTCGCTTTCAACCAGCCCTGGCTGCCGCAATTCAAAACCATCGACTTCTGACGGCCAAGCCGCCAAATAACACGACATGAAGCCCGCGAGTCGCCGCCTCACTGCGGCGACTCGCCTAACGTAGAACCGCATTAGCCACCAGAAAGAACGCAGACATGACGAAAATTACCTTCATGGGCGCCGGCAGTACCGTCTTCGCCAAAAACATCATCGGCGACAGTCTCCTCACCGACTGCCTCCGCGACGCCCAGTTCGCCCTCTATGACATTGATGCCGAACGCCTCAAAGAGTCCAAGATGATGCTGGACAATCTCAATGCCAACATCAACGGCAGTCGCGCCAGCATCAACACCTACCTCGGCCTCCGCAACCGCCGGGCGGCCCTGCGCGGCGCCGATTTTGTCATCAACGCCATCCAGGTCGGCGGCTACGAGCCCTCCACTGTCGTCGACTTTGAAATTCCCAAAAAGTACGGCCTGGAGCAGACCATCGCCGACACCTTGGGCATCGGCGGCATATTCCGCGCGCTGCGCACCATCCCGGTCCTCGAAGGCTTCGCCAACGACATGCGCGCGGTCTGCCCGGACGCATGGCTGCTGAACTACACCAACCCGATGTCCACTCTCACCGGCTATCTCCTGCGTCACTGCGGCATTAAAGTCGTCGGTCTCTGCCACTCGGTGCAAGTCTGCGCTAGCCACTTGCTCAAATCCCTTGAGCTGTGGGACAAATACCAGCCCGTCACCTGGCGCATCGCCGGCATCAACCACATGGCGTGGCTACTCGATATCACCAAGGACGGCAAGGACCTCTACCCCGAAATCAAAAAGGCCGCCGAAAAGAAAAACCGCAGCGCCCGCAAAAAAGACGGCACTAAACACAACGACATGGTCCGCTACGAGATGATGCGCAACTTCGGCTTCTACAACACGGAGTCGTCCGAACACACCGCCGAATACCACCCCTACTTCATCAAACGCCAATACCCCGAACTCGTCCAGGAATTCAATATCCCGCTGGACGAATACCCCCGCCGCTGCATCAACCAGATCGCCAGCTGGCGCAAACAACGCGATGAAATCGTCCACAACAAGAAACTCGGACACCAGCGCACCCACGAGTACGGCTCCTACATCATGGAGTCCATCCTCTGCGACAAGCCCTACGAAATCGGCGGCAATGTCCTCAACAACGGCCTGATCAGCAACCTGCCCGCCGAAGCCGTCGTCGAAGTGCCTTGCCTCGTCAACCGCAACGGCGTCCAGGGCTGCCACGTCGGCAAACTGCCCCTCCAATGCGCCGCCCTCAACATGACCCATATCAATGTCCACCTGCTAACTATCGAGGCCGCCGCCACCCATTCCCGCGACCTCGTCTATCAAGCGGCCATGCTCGACCCCCATACCCGCGCCGAACTCTCCCTCGACGATATCCGCAGCATGTGCGACGATCTCTTCGAAGCCCACGACAGAGACAATATGCTCCCGGAATACAAGTAAACGGCGCCCGCAAACACGGATGCCAGCGGTGAACGCGGTGGACGGTCTGACATTGTATTGCCGCGAAGCGGCAGAAGCGCTGAAAGCGCGACACATACCAGCCCAGGGCAAGCGACGCCGAAGGCGGAGCGACGCCTTGGGTAGAGCGCCTGTATTGCTCGTGTTCCATTGCCTCTCTGGCTCCAGTCGGCGAAGCTGACTGGAGCCAGAGAGGCAATGGAACGATGTGTCTTCCCTATGCTGTACCTAAGCGCCCTCCACGGTGTGTTTTTTAGGTCGCCCCTACCGGGCTCCTTTCGGATAGGACTCTTACCCAGGGCGACACGCCCTCCGGGTGCTTGCCCCGGGCTTTCTTAGGCCGCGCCTTTAACGCTGAAAACAAATGGCCGCAGAAAAGCCTGGCAGCAATGGCGGAACACTTACGAAGAAGGCCGCTTAAAATTTAATAACGCCTTGCGTTTAACGCATGGCGTTATATGGTATAAGGGAAACGGGGGCATAGTGATGATAAAAAGTTACAAGTGTCATGACACAGAGCTCTTGAAGAGGACCGGTAATAGCCGGAAGTTCCGTGGCATCGAACGCATTGCTCTGCGAAAACTTGATATGCTCGAAGCAGTTACCCAAGTGGAAACGTTGCGAATTCCACCCGGCAATCATTTCAAGGCCCTCAGTGGCAAACGCAAAGGCCAATACAGTATTCGCGTCAATGACCAATGGCGCATCTGCTTTACGTGGTATGAAGGACATGCCTTCGACGTTGAAATCGTCGATTACCATTAGGAGAAAACCATGATCAGAACTGCAAATCTGATTCATCCCGGCGAAATCCTCCTTGAGGAGTTTCTGAAACCAATGGGTATCAGCCAAAACAAGCTGGCAATGGACATCGGTGTGCCAACTCCACGCATCAACGCCATTAGCCGGGGTACCCGCGCTATCACCGCCGATACCGCTCTACGCCTGGGCAGGTACTTCGGAACCGGCCCAGAATTCTGGTGCAATCTTCAGTCAAACTATGATCTCTGCCTAGCAGCAATGCTGGCCGGCTCAGGCATTGACGCTATTCCCATTCTGATCCCGGGTTGAGTTTCCCCGCCCCCCTTAGCCCATACGGCTGAGTAGCTTTGCAAGCGTCGATTACTACCCTATTGAGAACTAGTGTCACTCCCGATCGGGAATAACGCTCTGCTTATTCCGGCTTGGCAACCACCGCATTCCCGATCGGTAATAATCTTCTTGACAGTGCGCTCCAGGTGGATAATATTACCGATCGGTAATCATGAACACACCCACCACATCCAGCGAACTCGGCGAGGCGATCCGGGCGCGACGGCAGGAACTCGGGGCGACCCAGAAAGACCTGGCCATGGCCGCCGGCACCGGTCTGCGCTTCATCATCGACCTCGAAAGGGGCAAACCCAGCTGCCAAACCGGCAAAATGCTCCTTGTTCTCCAGGCACTGGGCCTTTCCCTGACCCTGTGCGCCAGCGATATGATCAGGCCAAACGAGACGCCATGAAACAGCTGACCGTATATCTGAACCGCAATCTCGTCGGGACGCTCAGCCAGGACGCCAACGGCCTACTGGGATTTCGCTACGCTCCCACCTGGCTGCAAAATCCTGACGCCATACCCATATCGCGGTCCTTGCCACTACGCAACGAGGCTTTTCGCGGCAAAGAAGCCCGGCCATTCTTCGCTGGCGTCCTTCCTGACGAAGGCCCCCGACAGCAGATAGCGGCAATTCTCGGAGTCAGTGAGCGCAACGATTTCGCCATCCTTGAACGCATTGGGGGCGAATGCGCCGGCGCCATCTGTCTACTGCCAACAGACACGGCACTGCCAGAAAACGACACCCAGCCACGGCGGCGGCTCACGACCACCGAACTCAATGAGATCATTGCTGAGTTGCCACGCCGGCCCCTCCTGGCAGGACGCGAAGGCGTGCGCTTGTCGCTGGCTGGCGCCCAGGGAAAACTGCCAATCATCCTCGACAAAGACACGTTTTTCCTGCCTCTGGGTAGTTCTGCAAGCACACACATCCTCAAGCCCGAACCGGAGCGCTTTCCTGGCTTGGTTGCTGCTGAGGTTTTCTGCATGACACTGGCAAAAGCGCTAGGGTTGGCCGTACCAGACCTGTTCAGGCTAACCATTGCCGGCAAACCCTGCCTGCTCATCAAGCGCTATGACCGAATGATTGACTCTGCTGGAACGGTCCAGCGTATTCATCAAGAAGATTTTTGCCAAGCGATGGGCTACCCCCCCGAAAGGAAATACCAGCAGGAAGGCGGCCCCCTGCTACGTGATTGCATCGCCATGATCAGAAGCTGGTCGTCAGCGCCGGTTTTGGACATCCGCGACTTCCTGAACGCAGTGATCTTCAATATGCTGGTCGGAAACGCTGATGCACACGGCAAGAACTACTCGCTGCTATACCAGAATGGCTCCCGCCGCCTCGCACCAGCTTACGACATCGTCTGCACCCTGGCATGGCCCGAACTGTCTAAAAAACCGGCTATGAAAATCGGCCAATGCGACTCTATTGACGCCATCACGCCCGCCCACTGGCAGAAGATGACGCAGGAAGCCTCGCTCAGCTGGCCCCCACTGCGCGAGCGCCTCGTTAGCTTCTGTCAAGCACTGCAGGCAGCGTTGCCGAGCCAATCATTGCGACAGGCAACCGGCGATGACGAGATGTACAAACTACTGACCACTATCGTGGACAAACGCGTAACGACGTTGCTGCAGGCATTGACGTGAACACCATCCAGGCCAACACGCCCACGTAACGTCGCTTGCCGTCCCTCGCCTTGGTTCCAACTCCTCCACGCACATATTGCGAGAACACGACCATGCCAGCAGACATCACCATTGCCGCCATGATTGTCAGCGTGCTGTCACTCACGCTCGTCGGTGGCGTACTGTTTCTGCGTGCGCCAGGCGAAGAACGGCCCTTTCTGGGCATGCTGGTTTTGCTCATGCTGCCGATGAACGCGCTGGCATTCCATCTTATCCGCATGCCCCTTGATGCCTGGCTGGCCTCAGCGCTGGGGAGACAGAACGAGGTCTACCACGCCCTCAGTCTTCTGTACGCCCCAATCACGGAGGAGCCTGCCAAACTCTGGCCCCTGCTGATCCCGTACTGTTACCTCCGCCTGAAATCCTTGCCAGTGCATCGTTCCGCGTTGGCGATCGGGCTGGGCTTCGGAGTCGGCGAGGCGTGGACGGTCGCCTGCCTGCTGGCAAAGTCACCGGAAATAGCCAAATACCCATGGTACATGCTCAATGGCTACATTGGCGAGCGAGTAATGGTGTGCATCATGCACGCAGCGTTCACCGCGACGGCGCTGGTGCTCATCGTCAAGCACAGGCGAGTCGCTCGCGGTATGCTTGCCTGCATGGCTCTGCACTTGCTGGGAAATCTGCCCATTTTCCTGGCAAAAAAGAACACGTTCGGCCTCGGCACCGGCGTGTGGGCAATCGTCCTGCAACTGTGGGTGCTGCTCTATTTTGCGGCCATGGGAGGGCTGCTTGCCTACATCACCTACGGCATAAGATGGTTCCAAAAGCTCATCCGCGGCAAGGTCAGGTGCCCCGAATGTGGACAACTCTACACCCATCCACTTCTCGGCCTCAGCCTTCTCCACAAGAACTATGAGCGCTGCCCGCATTGCCGGCATTGGCATCTGGTTAACGCCTTCGACGAGGAGGACCAGCAAGCCAGTCCTCCTCATACTGCCGACAAGTAGCGCATACGGGCCGTCCCCAAGGCTTATTCTTTTGGTCGGAAAAGAAACCTGCCTGCAGGAGTACCAGGGCTTTTATGGAACTCAAATACGTCTGGGAGAGACGTGATTAGGTCGGTAAATTTACGCGCCCCGTATGTTTTTGGGATGAAGTCGGGCTTGGCTTTTTTCACAAAGGCTGCGGCACCACAACAATCAATCCAACCATCCCGCTGGCGTTCTTTCCACGCCGCCTTCAGCAGCAGAATAATCTCTGAAACATCGGCCACGCCACTCTGAGCCGCCGCGCTTACGACCTTGCTAGCATCGCTTTTATTCTGCGATGGACTGGCCGGAGGAGGAGGCTGTGGCGGCGCTATGACTTCATTCTTGGATTCGGCATTTGCAGTAGTTTTTGCCGGCGAGGCCGGCGAGGGCGGCGAGGCAGCCGGCGAGGGCGTCTTGGCAGCCGGCGAGGGCGTCTTGGCAGCCGGCGAGGCCGTTTTGGCAGCCGGCGAGGCCGTTTTGGCAGCCGGTGAGGCCGTTTTGGCAGCCGGCGAGGCCGTCTTGTTTTTCGCAGTGTTGCTGTTTTTGGCCTCAGCGGTCTCGGCCGCAGGCGTCGCTGCCGCTGCCAAACTGTCGGTACGCACGAAATCATCGCAAGCAAGCTTGAATGATTCAGGTGTCTTTTTTTCACCTAAGCCAATGACCCACAGTCCCGATGCCCGTAGCCGCTTGGCAAGAACAGTGAAATCACTATCGCTGGTAACCAGCGCAAACGCGTCGAACTCCTTGGAATAAAGCAAGTCCATGGCGTCAATAATCATCAAGCCGTCGCTGGCGTTTTTACCCTTTGTGCAGGCAAAATGATGTACGGACTCAATGGCCATTTCATTCAAGACATCTCGCCACCTTTTCAGCCCATCTTTAGACCAGTCGCCATACGCTCGCTGTAACGTGATGTGCCCTTTTCCAGCAATCACCTCCAAAACGGCTTTCAAGGTTGACAACGCGGTATTTTCCGCGTCGATGAGTACGGCAATTTTCTTCTGGCTTCCATGCGACTCCATGCATGACCCTCTCACACTATGCGCTCATTACTTTCTGGTGGCTGCGCAAGGGCACTCACCAACGTCCCTACTCCCCTGCTCACTTCCGGGTAAAATCCACATTGCCCAGGAAGAATTCCGAGCGCACTTTGGCTTCGCTGACAAAGCCGACCCAAGTGAGCTCCTTCCAATCCTTGGAGCCGTATTCTAACCCCTTGAAGACCTTGGTTTCGTCACCGGCGGGAGTGACTTCCAGATCGTAGGTCGCCGGCGCATCGGGATTGACGCTGCAGACGATCTTGACCTGCAGCCAGGTCTGCTTGGGAAAGCGCGCCAGTTCTTGGTCGAGGACGGTGAGCCGGCCGTCGCCGTAGAAGCGTATGCTCGGACCCACCTTGTAGGGCGCGGAGCTGTCGCGCCATTCGTGCCAGCAGATCGCCTGGTCGTCCTTCAGAAAGACAGCAAAAGAGCCCGTCAGCACGCCCTTGCGCCAGTGGAAATTGTATACGAGGTGGGGCTCCCACTCGAATTTCAAACCATCCGCATCAACGAATTTCAACGCGCGCTTGCCGCCGGGGGCCGGCTGTTCTTCGCTCACCCGGATGGACGAGCCCAGTATCTCATCTTCGCCGCTAGTCGAGCCCACGGGCGACTTTTCGCCGACGGCGACATCCGCGAAGTCCAGCTTGAGCTCACGCAGGAAGCCCAGGCGCGGCCGCTCAGATTTGGGCGGGATCATCTCTGGGATGACCTCCTTGTACTGCTTCTGCGCCGGCTTGCGCGTCCACCACGACGGTCCGTACAAGCCCGCCTTGGCCATGGCCGCAACGGCGTCCTTTACGTAGGGATATGCCGCAGCGCCTTCCTTGAGGTGAAAATTGAATTTTGCGGCATTGACGAAGCCCGGCTCGGCAATGACCGACCCCAGCTCCTGCCCTTCCTCGCGCTGGAATTCCGCCAAGGGATAACCGGAAAATTCAAAGGGCTCGCGGGTGACATCCCAGTAAAGGTTATTGCGCATGAGGTAATTGCCATTGCCCCAGTTGCCGCCGTAAGGCCGACCATTGTCAAAGATCACCACGTTGTTCTCGACCGTAAAAGAAGAATGCGCTTCCTGCCGCGAACGGATGATCTGCCCCTCGTGCGAAAAGGCCAAAATGTTGTTGCGCACGATATTCTCGCGACCATAATGTTGGTGGAAACCGCCCGACTTGGTGTTGTACACTACGTTGTGTTCCATCAACACCTCCGTACTGCCTTCGTCGGTATAGAGCCCCCAACCGCCGTAGCTGTAGGAGAAGATGTCGTGGATGTGATTGCCGCGCAGGACCGTTCCCGGAGAGATGCCCAAAGTGTAGATTGCGCCCATATCGCTGAGCACGCCATAGCCGATATGATGCAGGTGATTGTACTCCACGACGTTGTGATTCGCGCTCGACGGCGCGTAGCCCCAGGACCAGCCCACCGACACCGCACTGTAGTACAAATCGCAAATCTCGTTGTGCCGAAGCGTGTTGTAGCTGCTGCGCAGTATCAGCACGCCAACGCCCGCTTGCGCGATGACGCCGCCGTCGTGGATGAAGCAGTTCTCCACCGTGTTGCCGCGGCAAGCCGTCGCCTCATTGCTTTCGCCGCCAGACTCGCCGATCTTCACGCCACCGCCCCCGAGGTCATGCAGTTCGGAGCGGATCAGCACATTGTCCTGGCTGCCTTTGGCAAACCACAGGCCGTAGGTGCCCGTGTGGGCAATGTTCAGGTCCTCAAAACGGCAGTTGCGCGCGCTGTTGGTGTAGACGGCGCCCGTCAGGCCCACTGCCGCCTGCCCGTCGTGCATGGCGTCCTGGGGCATCACAAACGCGTTGTGATGAAAGGCAATGCCCGAGAAGACCAAATTCTCAACAAACTGACCGACCTCGCTGTCGCCCTGCAATACCAGCAGCTGCTGCGCCACCGGCGCCTCGACCACGCAACTTGCCGGCGTTTCACCCGGCATGGGCAGGTAACTCAAAATCCCCGTGGCGTAATCCATGTACCACTCGCCCGGATCCGTCAACGCCGCACGGACATTTTCCACATGATAACGCTGCTTGCGGTCCCAATGGCCAATCGGCCACTGCATGCCCTTGGTGAAACGCAGGGTCTTCTCAGCCGGAGTGATTTCCGCGAGGTGGTGGATTGACGCCGTCCAGGAATTGTACATCCACACCACGCCGTTGCGAATGTCGTCCCAGGCTTCCACATCGCCCTCGTTGTACAGAAAACTGTCCTTGCTGCGCGGGTTGCGATTGGCCTCATCGCGGTTTTTCCAGATGACGGCTGGTCCAGCCATGCGGAAAAAGCCCTTCTTCGGCAGTCGGCAGCGCTGACGACGCTGGCCGTTGACGAAGAGCTGATTGACATCCCAGCTGCCAGCGGCGACTGCCGGCAGCTCAGCCATCCAGGTGCCGTCCGCAGCAAGCGTCCATTGGTCAATGACCCTGGCGCCACTGACCACGGGCTTTTCGTCCTTGTAAGCCTGCCACACCACTGGCGCATCGGCCAGACCACTGTCCTTGGGCTCGAAACGCCAGGCGTCCTCAATGCGGTACACACCACCACGCACATGCACGGTCACCGGCAGCCCCGGCAGCCGCGGCAGACCACGAACGACCGCCTGGGCCTTCGCCAAAGTCCGGAACGGGCCATTCGGCGTCTCTTTGACCCACGCCGGCTCCAAGCCCGTCCAGTCGTCATTGCCCTCTGTCGAAACGAAAAAATGCAACCCGGGTGGCGTGGTCCGGCGGCCCTTCTCCAGGCCCGCTGCCGGTACGACAGATCGAATATCCCCGTCCTTACCAAAACCGGCGACGTCGCCGCCAGTTTTCTGGCAAGACACCAACGCGACACTTAAGCACAGGCCCGACAGCATTCCGCCCAAGAGTGTGAATTTCGTCATCTGGGTTTCTCCTTTATTGGCTTCTCGCACTTCGGAAATCAACAGCATTCATGAGGCAGTCGCTGCGCCAAGGCTATGTCGCCGGCTAGTTGTGCGCCGACATGTATGCGGCCACGCCGCGACTGTATTCGTCTTCCAGTATATCGGCCATGCGCTGCCAGGGAAAGCGCTTGCGGACCTCGTCCTGCCCGCGCTGGCCCATCGCCCGCCGTTTTTCGGGATCAAGCAACAGTTCAGTCAACGCCGCGGCAATGGCGTCTATTTGCCGCACGGGGCAAAGCAGCCCCGTCTCGCCGTGTATTACGACTTCAGGCGTGCCATCCAGGGGATAGGCCACGGCGGGGATGCCAGTGGCAAGCCCCTGCACGACGGCGCGCGGCAGCCCTTCACGCAAGGACAGGTGCACCAGCACGTCCATCTGCGCCGTGTAACGGCAGATGTCCCGCGGTGGCACCAGCCCCGCAAAGATCACCCGGTCGCGGATGCCCAACGCCAAAGCCTGTGCAGCCAGGGCGTCACGTAAAATGCCGTCGCCCACCAACAGAAAATACGCGTTGGGCACCGCCGCCAGCACCTTAGGTGCCGCCGCCAGCAGATCCTGATGCCCTTTGAGCTCGAAGAGCCGCGCGATCTTGCCAACCACCAACGCGTCAGCCGGGATGCCCAACTCCACTCGCAACGCGTCGTCCCGCGTGGCGTTGACGTAGCAGTCGAGGTCCATGCCGCTGTACACGACCTGGTACTTCTCCCGCGGCGCCACTCCCGCCGCCACGCATTGCTCAATCATGGCCTGCGCCACGGCGTAAATACGGTCGCAATGCCGCGCCGCCCAGCGCTCAGCAGCGATATACAGCCGGTTCGCCAATGCCGACTGATACGCGTGAAAGGCCTGGCCATGCACCGTATGAACCACGAAAGGCACGCCAGCACGCCGCGCCGCTACTCGGCCCACTATGCCGGCCTTCGACGCATGCGTGTGTACTACCGAAAAACGCCGTTCGCGAAACAGCCGCAACAACGCCCGGTACGCGCGCCAATCCGTCAGCGGCGACAACTCGCGCACCAGCTCGGGCATCACAATCACCTCCAGCCCATCTGGACAGCCCTCCTGCAATAGCTCACCTTCCGGCCCAGGCGACGGCCCCGTCACCAGTGTCACCCGATGTCCCTTCGCCAGATGCCCTGCGCAGGTGTATAGCGTGTTCTCCTGCGCCCCGCCGATGATCATGCGGGTAATGACATGGCATATGTCGAGTTTATCAGGCATCGTTGCGACGTCTTTCAAGCAAATAGCACCAAGAACATTTCATGAAAACATATTCACACCCGGACATTCGTTAAGCATAATGGCCAACAGCCATTTTACACCCGCCGTCATGCGAGAATGCATGCCTTTTTTCGTAATCGGCCAGGAGTCCCCGGAGTCCAAGAAGTCCCCAATCAGTCCCCGGAGTCCAACGAGTCAATCCCCACGGTCCAAAAAGTCTCCACGGTCCAATCCATGGGATCATGCCTCATGAGTCAGTGAGTCCTCACCCCAGCGCCGCCGCGGAGTCCCCAACACCACCCGTCCGTCATTCCTCGCTTTCCCCTCTTTCAGTCCGTCGTCACCGGGTTATATTGCCCGGCGTGCTTCGTTTTCCCCTGCACACATCGTTCAACCCGACAACAGAAAGGTCCCCGGCATGTCCGCTTTGAAGATCGCGATCATGGTCCACAACCTGAAAATGGGCATTTACGACGGCATGGCCTTCGCGGCCCGCATGGAAGTGCCCGGCGTACACCTTGCCTGCGTCAAGGGCTTTTCCTACCGCGACCTCGACGCCGCCGGCCGCAAACAGCTCCTTCGTCACATCCGTGAACTCGGCCTGGAAATATCGGCCATCTGCGCCTGGGGCGGCGAAGTCGATCTCGGCGTGCCCGACAATCTCCGCCAGCACATCGACGACGCCAAGGAGATTCTCCAGTACGCAGCCGACCTGGAATGCGGCATCTGGCAGGGCCACTGCGGCGTCATTCCCCACAGCCGTCAAGACCCCAAATGGCAGCGTTTTGCCGACTCTTTTGGTGAAATCTGCCGTCACGGCGAGAAAGTTGGCGCGCGTCTGGCGGTCGAGACCGGCCCCGAACCGCCGGAAGTGCTCATGGACATGATCAACGATGTCGGTAGCAGCGCCCTCTGCGTGAACTACGACCCGGCCAATCTCATTCTCTGGCCGGCCAAGTACATGCAGCAAGCAGGCCAGCCCTACGACCGCGACCAGGCCTTCGCCGAATACCAGCCCATGGAAGGCGTCAAAGTCCTCGGCGACCGTATTATCCACACTCACGCCAAGGACGCACTAGTGCAGCCCGATGGCAAACGCCTTGAGGTTCCCCTCGGCAGCGGCTGGATCGACTGGCCGCACTACGTCCAGAACCTCCGCGATATCGGCTACAACGGCTACTTCGCCATCGAACGCGAAGTCGGCCAAGATCCCGTCGGCGATATCACCCGCGCCATCAATTACCTCAAGACACTCTGAGATTCCAGTCGCCATATCCCCTCGGCGCCACCTAACGCGACGCCGACACCGTCCCATAAGTAAAATCCGGCGGTGACAGCATGTTGCCGTCACCGCCGGATTCTGTTATCAGATGCTTCCAGATCTAGGCCCTTATTTGAAGGGAATCTGCAGGGTCATGCCGGGTTTCAGATCGGCGTCGCTCTTGACGCCGGGGTTGGCCTTGAGCAATTCGTCTTCAGCGCAGCCATACATGGCCACCAGCTGTTTGATGCTGTCGCCAGCCGCAACTGCGTGCGGCAAGGTCTTCGCGGCCTCCGGAGCCGGCGCGGGATCGACCACCGGCGCGGGCGCAGCCGCCCCGCCAACCGCTGGCGCCGGCGCCAGCGCCGCACCGACAGGCGGCACCGGCAGCAAATCGCCGCCAGCAGGCGCGGCTGGGTCAACGGGCATAACCGGCCCCAGCAGCACGGTCGGCTCAGCCGCATTGGCCGGCGCCAAATCCGCCGGGACAGGAGCGGCATTATCAAGAGTCACGACCGGAGCCACCACAGGCGCAACAGGCGCAAGCGAAGTGGCGGCGGGCGCGGGCTTCGCTGTGTCAACCGCAGCGCCGTCTTTCAGGCGAAGCTTCTGCCCAACCTGCAGGACGTCAGTCTTGAGGTTGTTGATGCGGCGAATGTCTTCGCTCTTAAGATTGAAACGACGGGCAATCAGCCACAGGCTATCGCCGCTCTTGACTTCGTAAACGCCATCGGCCGGCATGGATACGGCGGCCGCCTTGCTGCCGGAGCTGCTGCTGGCCGCTTTGCTCGTGCCGCTGGCGCTGCTCTTGCTTGCCGAAGCGGCTTTGGACGTCGTCTTTTTCACCTGGGCTGCCCGCGGCGTGGTCGCGGCATGGTCAGGCAGAGCGAGCACCTGGCCTTCCCGGATGACGCTCTTTTCGGTCAGGCCATTGGCGGCAGCGATGTCACGCCAGTCGACCCGATAGCGATAGCCGATGCCCGATAGCGTATCGCCCTTGGCCACGGTGTAACTACGCTTTGGCGCCGCCGGCTTTTGGGGAGCCGACTTAGGCGTGGATTTCACAGCAGCAGGCGGCGCATCAGCCAACACAGGCACAGCCGTATCGTCCACAAGCGGCTTCGGCTGGGCCAAGCCAGCGGTAGGCGCTTCGGCGGGTACAAATGCTTGCTCGATATCGCCCTCTTGCTCCAGCGGCAACAGCAACTCCCGTGGCTCGGATACCGCCGGGGGTTGCTCAGCCTTCACCGGCGACACGACTGCAGCAGTGACCGGCTTGGCATGCGGCGGCGGAATGATGCCGCGGTTGTCCATCAGGAAGTTGCCCGTGGCGATCTTCTCTTTTTTGGCTGTGCAACCGCTGCAGCAAAGCATCACTGCGGAGAGACCGGCGCAGGTCCCGACAATCAAGCGACTGGTGTGTGTGGCATGTTTTTTCATTCTTTTTCTCCTTGGAGCTCCCTGGACTTGTGGGTGACTATCACCAAATTCATATTGCGGACCACGTGGCCGCTGCGTCGGCAAAGACGCGGCCGCGATGAGCATAATCAGTAAACATATCCTGGCTGGCGCAGGCTGGCGACAACAGGACCGTGCCTTGCGGCGACGCGCACCGCGCGGCCTTGTGCACGGCCTCGGGCAGGTCGGCGCACTGCTCGCAGGGCACATCAGTGCCCCAGCTTGCGGCGAGGCGCCCCTTACAGGCGCCAATCAGAAAGACCTTTTTAACATAGCGGCGCAGCTGGGGCCGAGCCTCGTCCAAGCTGCAGCCCTTGTCAACACCGCCGGCGATAAGGGCAATGGCCGGTGGCGTGCCGCCAAAAACGTCCAAGGCCTGGATCAGCGCGTCGACATTCGTCGCCTTCGAATCATCAACAAAACGCACACCGCCTTTTTCGGCAACCACGCTCATGCGGTGGGCGCCGGTGCGAAAGCTGCGCAGGCCAGGAACAAGCCGCCGGCAGTCTATGCCGGCGCTATCTGCCAAAGCCAACGTAGCCAATGCATTTTCAACATTGTGTCGGCCCTGCCAAGACACCTCACTGAGCGCCAGAAGGGGCTCGTTCAGGCCACGACGCCAAAGCTGACCAGCGTGCGCATAAAAATCGGCGCCAGCCGCTGCATCGGCACTAAACGTCACGCAGGCCCGCCCGTTAAGAGCACGTTTTACGCGCTCGTCAGTAAGCAAGTCATAGTTAAGCACGGCCGGCTGGCCGGGCTGCAGGAGTTCCAGCAGCGACATCTTCAGCGCCACATAAGCGTCCATGTTGCCATGCCGGTTGAGGTGGTCCGGGGTGATATTGAGCAAAGCCGCAGCGCGAGGCGCAAAGCCCGCCGGTCGCTCCAGCTGAAAGGAACTAACCTCGACCACCAGCCAATCCAGCGCCGGCCGCGATAGGGCTAAAGCCGACAAGGGCATGCCGATGTTCCCGCCAGCAGCCACGCAGAAGCCACCCGCAGCCAATGCGTGGGTGAGCATCTCAACCGTCGTCGTCTTGCCATTCGTACCCGTTACGGCTAGCATCGGCCAGGGGCAATAACCCGCGCCAAACGCCAATTCACTCTGAACCGGACAGGATAGCGATGACGCTAAACGCCCCAAAACACCATCGGCGGTAATCCCTGGGCTGATGACCGCCAAATCACCGGCGGCGTTCCAAAACGGATCCAGCCAGCCAAGGCGGACATCTATGCCCTCGGAACGCAAGACCTCTGCCTCACGCTGCAGCGCTTCGCCACTGCCACTGTCAAGCAATATGACCCGCGCCCCGACAGTCTGCGCCAGCCGCGCCGCAGCAAGGCCGCTGGCACCCGCGCCAAGCACAAGAACGGTCTGTCCACAGAGGCTTTTCATAGTGAATCCAAATATAGCCCCTGCGCATGAAAAAGTTACGGCAAAAATACAATTTTTTTAGCCCGGAAATGTAACCGGTCAGTGTACACCCCCTGCGCTTCGCTGGGACAATTTGCAGGAAACCCACGGCCCGCCGCCGTCCAGCCATCCGACCTTGATTTCCACCTACCTTTGCGGCAGCGTGTTTCATAGGAGTGATTGATAACCAAAACTGTGGTGCCTCTACGAGGCACTGTCTGTTGGCAGGCGGCGTCCCCAGGCTAAAGCCTGGGGTTAAGCATAGTTAAGCGCCTACGGCGCAAAACATGGATATTAAACGATGGTGGTTTTCGACCCGAATCGGACAAAGCAAGTCGTCTGATCGGCCAAGTTCGGCCCGGAGGGCCGTACCATGCATAACCCCTGGTGAGGCGCCCGGAGGGCGCCGCAACCAGGGGTGTGACAACAACTTGGAATTGCGCCTGGAGGGCGCCACATTGGCCAGGCACGTCGCATCCCACCGCGCCAGAATGAGGCATGTCGGGCAGCCAATATCAATGGCCGACCTTTGCGGCAGCAGGTTTCATAGGAGTGATTGATAACCAAAACTGTGGTGCCTCTACGAGGCACTGTCGGTTGGCAGGCGGCGTCCCCAGGCTACAGCCTGGGATTAAGCATAGTTAAGCGCCTACGGCGCAAAACATGGATATTAAACGATGGTGGTTTTCGACCCGAATCGGACAAATCAAGTCGCCAGATCGGCCAAGTTCGGCCCGGAGGGCCGCACCATGCATAACCCCGGGTGAGGCGCCCAGAGGGCGCCGCAACCCGGGGTGTGGCAACACACATAAAATCGCGCCTGGAGGGCGCCACATTGGTTAGGTACGTCGCATCCCACCGCGCCAGAATGAGGCATGTCGGGCAGCCAATATCAATGGCCGCCCGATTACGCCCGGAAGTGCCCTTTACTGGGCAACAAAGTCGCTGTCCTGGAAGCTCACCCCGCCGCCGCGTTCGATCGCCGGCACGACATTGAGCACCGCGACGGCCGTGGCGTAGCCCACCGCAGGCGGACAATTCACGGCCTTGGCGTCATTCTTGGCCACGGCCTGGAAGAAATTCTCCAGGTGCAGATGGTGGCCCTGCTTGGCGTCAAACTCGTCCATGACGGCGGCCATTTCGGGGCTCTTGGCCTTCAGGGCGGGAATCAACGGCACGGCTGACAGCCCGTCGACCTGAATGCGCTCCACGCTTTTCATCCAGTCGGGCACATCCACATTGGCGCCTGGGATGTAATAGCACTTGCGGCCGTTTTCCGACAAGTTGATGGACCCGCGATCGCCATTAAAGCGCTCGAAATAGTCCTGCCAACCGCTAGTGTTGAGCACCTGGTAGTATGCGCGGGCAGAGCCCTTCTTGCCGGCAAACTGCGTCTGGTATTCGTAGATGGTGACGACATCCTCATGCCATTCGCGGTCATCAAAATAATCCTGGCCACCCATGGCGAGCAGGTGCGACGGCTCGGCGTTGAGGAACCAGCTGAAGATGTCAATCTGGTGACTGCCGAGGTCGGCGATCGGGCCGGCAGAGTAACGGCGGTACCAACGCCAGTTCTTGAACTCGTCCATATTGGCATAGCCGTATTTACTGAGCATCTCCGGCGTCATCGGCTGGTTCTCGGGCCAGGTGAGCTTTGCTTCGGGCGTGCGGTTCCACTGGCCATAGAGCTGGGTCAGCCGCCCGCAGAGATTTTCCTCGTGGATCATCTTGTACGCCTGCTGATAGACGGGATTGCTGCGGCGCTGGTGGCCGATCTGCATGACCTTGCCGCTCACAACGGCGGCTTTACACATCGCGGCCGCCGCAGACAAGTCGTGGGCCATCTCCTTTTCGCAATAGACGTGCTTGCCGGCCTGCAACGCGGCAACGCTGTGCTCCGCGTGTACCCAGTCGGGCGTGGCGACCACAATTGCGTCCAGCCCGCTTTCCTTCTCAAGCATCTCGCGGTAGTCCTCGTAGGCGTTGACGGGCTGTTTGTAGGCCTTGAGACGCCGAGCGGTGTAATTGCGGTTGTAGTCCCAGATGTCACAGATGGCCTGAAAACGCACGCCGGGTATCTTGCGGATGCACTCGGCCAACACGCGCCCCTGCACGCCGGCGCCAATCAAGCCGACGCGTATGGCGCTATTGGCTTCCGTACTGGCCGCTGCCGGCGCCGCCTGCGCAAAGAGCTTGCCACCCAGCATCACAGAGCCCAGCCCGGCCGCGCCGGCGCCCTTGACAAAATCCCGTCGAGTAACATCCATCGTCATCGTCCTTTTCGCTTGTTGCATCAAACTAGAGAGAATTTATTGAGTCATCAAGGCAGAGCCAGCACGAGCTCGGCAATGGGCCCGCCATCGCCGGCGCGCACAGCGGCACCGACGCACCAGTCGCCACCGCCCTGCCCCACCTTGATCAAGAGGACATTGTCACCGGCCTGCAAAGTCACTGGCAGTTGATCCTCGTCAACCACATAGGCCCTGGGGACATTCTTTTCGCCAATGACTTTACCATTCAGCCAGGCCTTGGCACCGTCATCACTACCCAGCGAAACCACCGCCGCCTGGTCTTCAGGAACCCTGACGATGCAGCGCACATAGCAGGCGGCCTGGGCCGAACCGGCGCCAAAGACCTTACGCAAGTCCAGCCGGCCCTTGTCATCAGTGTCGGTCACCCGCCACTCGACGGCGCCAGCCTTGTCAACCAGCTCCGGATCAAAGGCCATATCATGCAACGCCGTGAAGCTCTTACCGGCTTCGCGATAGGGCCCAGCAACCTGCCAGCGCAGCACCCGGCCGGCATTTTTGCCTAACAAGTCCATGCAGGCCTTGGCGCGTTCCTGCTCCTTGCCCTCACGGAACAGTGGCAGTGCCGCACGCAGAGGCCGGATGCATTCGCCGCTGCGCAGTTTTTCGCTCAGCGTCAGTATGGCCATGGCCGCATCGCGCTTCAGCGCATCGTCGGTGAGGAAGCCCTGCAGTGGCGCGAAGGCCGCGCTGTCCTCAATGCCACCCATCGCGCCAATCACCAGGCGTTTTTCTTCAACCCGCCGCGCCACCGGAAGCAAAGCCGACAACTCGGCAAGCTGCTCACCACGACCGATGCTCTGCCGCGGGATCAGCCGCACACAACCGCGAAACGCCAATATCTGCCAAAGAGCATTGCCAGCTTCGGCCTGGACAATCGTCCGCAAAAACGGCAGTGCCGCAACCGTCGGCCAGTCCGCAGCCACGCGCAGGGCCGCTTCGCTAACGACAGTGTCGTCTTCCTGCCACGCCGAACGCAGCAACGCCATGGCGTCGTCATTGGCGGGCACAGCGGCAACCCGCAACAACGCGGCGCGGGCCTTGCTGCCGCTTTTCTCGTATGCGCGGCGCAACAAAGTCATGCACGCCACCGGATCGGCAAAACGCCGGCAGGCCTGCGCGCAACCTTTTTCAGCCGCGCCCAGCCAGTCGTCGTCACCTGCCGCGCCGGCAGCAACAATCTGCTCAAAGAGGAAACTCAGCTGCTCCGGCGCACAAAGCACACCATAGAGCTGGCAGAGTGCCTGGCGGGTGGCCGTGTCGCCCTGGTCAGCCAGTACGGCAAGACGAGCAATCTGAGTGCGCTCACGACGCTGCTGCAAAATGCTCAGCAGGGCCGGCCGCAGCGCCGGGGGCGCGGCGAGAGCCATGTCCACCAACGCGCCGCCAATGGGCAAAGGCAGCGCCACCACAGCGCGCGTCGCCGCGTCGGCCACGCCGGGCCGCTCATCCGCAAACAGGCTCTGCAAGCGCGCCAACGCCTTGTCGCCTAGCAGTGTCACGACCGTGGCGACGGCTTCCGCGCGCGCCGCCGCGTCCTCCCAGGCCATGGCCTTTTCCACTGTTGGCAACGCCGCGGCATTGCCCCAGAACGCCAGCAACGGCAAGACATGCATGGCGATCTCGGGCCGCGCCGGATCAAGCATGCCCGCGGCGGCCGGCGCGAGTGATGCGTACTGCGGCTGACCTAGAATCCTGGCCGCGCTCAAGCGCACAGCCAAAGTCGCCGCTTCCAAGCCGGTGAGGAGCTGCGCCCGGGCCTCATCGCTGTCAACGCGGTCATAGACGGCCAGGGCCATGCTCTGAATGACCGCCGGCCCGCGCTGGGCCCATTCTTGGCCTAGCCGCAGCGCGTCGGCACTGCGGCCCCAGGCGGCGAGATTGCCGAGGTATTCCGCGTAGGCGCCGTCAAACATGGCGCCATCGTAGCCGCCCAGTTCCCCACGCCGCGCCAGCAGTGCCGCGAAGGCCTGGTCGGCGGCGGGGTCATTCATGCGCGCCAACGCCGTGATGGCCAGCTGCCGGCGGTGGCGGTCCGTACCCAACGCATCAGGCACCAGCGCAGGTGCGGCAGCCGCAGCGCTGAGCTCGCCCAATGCCTGCACCACGCCGTCGCGACACACGCCCGTCAGGGCCGGAAACAAGCGCACAAGCTCAGCGGCAACGCGCTCACGGGCGCCGTCCATGCCCAGCAGCACGCGGAGAGCCGCATCGCTGTAATCAGCCTCGGCAACCAGCGGCAAAAGCACCGGCAATGACGCGTCACTAGCCACCAGAAAAAGCTGTTCGAGAACAAAATTGCGCAGTTCGGGGCCCTTGGCCGCCGTCAGCGTTTCCAGCAAAGCCATCTCGACGGGCTGGGCCGCAGCGCCCTTGCGTGCCTTGACGCACAGGCCATGCAGCGCCACGCGTGCAACCGTGTCGTCCTTCCCCGGCCGCTCCGCTGCGTCAACCAACTGCTGGCAGCAGGCGCGGATCGCCGGCAAACCACCGGCAAACATCTCATCCACCGTCTGGCAAAAAACAGCCGCGCTCCACCACACCGCGCAACCCACGATCACCCGGCAAAAATGTTTTGTAAGCATAGTCATCCCTACGATTGATCGGCCTATTCCGGCCGTATGTCACCCATGTGTTCACCCGCGTTGCGCGCAACGACGCGCGGCTGGGCCAGACATCCTCACAGCAGCCACGGTGCGCGGCGCGGCGGACTGGCCAGCCGCATGGCGTCGGCATCGTCCGGGAAGTTCTGCTTGACGGGGTCCCAGGTGATTTTCCGGCCAAGGCGCACGGCCAGCGAGGCGAGGTGTAGAATGTCCGCCGACCGCGTCGCCTGCCAGACATTGGGCTTGGCGCCGTGGACATTCTCGCGGGTGCGCACCGCGTGTTCCCAGCTTTGCAGCCTAGGCGGGTCGGGAAAATGCCGCAGCTCTTCCAGCAAATTGGCTGGCTCAAGGCGGTTGCCGCCCCAGTATTTGCCGTTGGGGCCTTCCAGCAGCGGCCGGCCCTCGGTGGTCTTTTCGCCCCACTCCCAGCTTTCAATGATCATGGTCGTGCCGTCGGCGTACTTAAGGTAGATCGTCCCCCACAGCCCACAGGCGTCGGGATGCTGCGGCCACGGCGCGACCGCTTCAACCTCGACGGGGCCAGTGTCGTCTTTGCCCAATGCGTACTGAATGGGATCGATATGATGCTGCCCCATGTCGCCAAAACCGCCTTCATCGTAGTCCCAGTAGCCGCGAAAACTGCCGTGCACGCGATGGGCATTGTAGGGCTTGTAGGGCGCCGGCCCCAGCCACATGTCATAATCAAGCACCTCCGGCACCGCCTGCGGCTGCAGATTTGGCCGGCCACTCCACTGGCGAATCTTGAAGCCCGTCGGGCAATAGCGCGGATTGAGACACACCGCTAGCGGCGTGCCAAGCAGCCCGCTGGCCACCAGCTTGCGCATGAAATGACCACTGCCGCGACCCCAGGTGTTTGCCTGATACACCACGCCGGCGCGCTCCACGGCCTCAACCAACGCCCGGCTCTCCGCCAGCGTGTGCGTTGCCGGCTTCTCCGAATAGATATCCTTGCCGGCCTTCGCCGCGGCAATGGCGATTTGCGCGTGCCAATGTGGCGGCGTCGGAATATGCACCGTGTCAATGTCGTCGCGATCAAGTATTTCGCGCCAGTCGCTGTAAGCGCTGACATCGCCGCCGGCCTTATCCACAGCCCGTTGCAGCCGCGCTTTGTCCACATCACAGACCGCCAGCGTCTGGGGATATTTGGTGACGTGGCCCATGCCCATGCCGCCCGTGCCAATGACCGCCCGGGTGATGACATTACTCGGCGCCGTCGGTCCACCAAACACATAGCTGCTCGGAACAATCTGCAACGCCGCGCCTACCGCGGCGGAACCGCCCAGAAAACGCCGTCGGGTAATCCCCGTGTTCTTGCTCATAATCACTAGCCCTTTGCTGGCTGCTACTTCAATCCGCTGAAATGTGCTTATGCTCACTGAGCGCTGCTGGCCACGTTCATGCAGAACCGGCACATGCTCGCATCCTTCGTCAGTCCGGTCTCCAAATGCCGGGTGAAACTCTCGCTGGCCCTGTCCATGCGATCCAATTCGTCCTGGGGACAACTCTTGAGCAATTCCATCAGACGAGCCTGCACATTACGCTCAATTTCAGCCAGAAAATCGTGTATTTCCGGCTTGGTCGTAATCAGCACACTACGACGATTGGCCGCGTTGATCTCGCGCTTGACCAAGCCGCCCCGCACCAGTTTGTCCACCGCCGTCGATGCCGCTGACGCCGACAGCCCCTGCAAACGCATGACGTCATTGAGCGAACAGGGCTCATGGCGAGTGATCGTCAACAACAGGTTGATCTGACGCCCCCGCAACTGCGACAAGGGATTCTCATCCCGCCGCTGAAGGTTGAAATCAACCATGCATTGACGAACCACTTCGTCAACCTGCCGCAACATCAAAAAATAGTGATCTAATGCCATGGCCGTTTCTCCCCTTCACCCAAAACCCAAACTATTCGATAAAATAACCGAAGCATCTTGTAGTATATACCCCAAAACCCCCTAAGCAACTACATGATAATTCATCTCAAAACCAGCGGTAATGCCTCACTCATTGATACTGGCGGTTCCAAGGAACGCCAGGGACCGTGCGGACTAATTGGCGCGGCGCACTGGGGCGAGGACTCACGGACTCATGAGGCATGATCCCATGGATTGGACCGTGGGGACGAATTGGACCGTGGGGATTGACTCCCGACGCCTTGGACTGATTGGGGACTGATTCGACTCCTGGGAGCGCCGCCGTCCCGGCGGCATTTAAGCGCTGAAAGCGCGAAACATACCAGCCCAGGGCAAGCGACGCCGAAGGCGGAGCGCCGCCCTGGGTAGCGCGCCCATTATGGCCGTGTTCCTCGGCCCATTCGGCCCCAGTCGGCGCAACTGACTGGGGCCGAATGGGCAATGGAACTCACTTGCTTGCTATGTCGCACCCATGCCGGGTGCTTTCACCCGTGTGGGAAGGTGACGCCTGCCTGGGGTTGCGACTGTGTCAGCGCCCCCCCCAACACACGCTGATTCACTCCAAGGTGGTGGTCACGGCTGGGCAGAGTACAACGGGTCCCAGCAAACCGGCATCGAGCAGCGGATCGTCCTTATACCAATGTTTGTAAGTCGTGAAGGCGATGCGACCACTGGGGCTGGGCTGGCCATCAAGGAACCACTGCGGCCAGGCATTGAGGGCCCGTCCGCCCATGGAGCCTTCGTTTTTCCACTCGGCGTCATCAGGCAGCTGTTCGTCGCCGATAAGCCGATTGACCCAGCGGTTGCTGACCTGTATCTCCAAACTGTTCTCACCGGCCTTAAGGGCATCGCCGATCTCCACCCTGTAGGGCGGTCGCCAAGCAATGCCCATGTCCCGCCCATTGACCAGCACCCGCGCGATCACCTGCACTGTGCCGAGTTCCAAGGTCACTACGCCGCCGGCATACCCGGCCGGCAAGGTCACCGTTTTGCGATAACTCGCCGTGCCGGAAAAATACTTCACTCCGGGATCGTCATGCCGCGTATAGGACATCAATTCCGGAAAAACGACGCTTGCCGGCGCGCCCAGTCCAGCCGGGAAATGGACCTCCCACGGCCCAGCAAGCTCCATCTTCGCCGGCACGGCGGGCACCACTGTCTTCTTCTCGCGACCGAGGCTGTCAACTTCCGTGTAGCTGCCTGCTTCCCATGCCAGCAGTTGCTTCCGGCCATCACGCGTCACAACTCGGTAGTCCAGGCGGCCCTTCGTGCCGCTGCTTTCCGGCAACTCGAAGTAACCGTGCTCGGGAATGACCTTGCTAAACGGCTTGCCATCCACGCGATAGTCAACGACAAGCTGTTTGACGCGCATGGGCGTGGGATCGCCACCAAGATTGCTGTTGCTTGCCTCCATGGCGATAAAGCCGTCCTTGATCTGAGCGCGCAAACGCTCGGTGACGTCACGGCCGCCGCCACCCTCAACAGCATTGTACTCGGCCTTGTCAATGATCAACTCGGGACGGTCAATCTTCTCCCCGGCAGCAGTCGTCCAGCTGCTGGCCGCAACATACTGCGCCGGACGCTTCTGCCGGAAGACGACGAAAACCGACTCGGCCGCTTCCAATCGCAGCTGCACCCGCGTCAAGCCTCCCTGCTCACTGAAGGCCGACGCTGGCTGCATCGTACCCGTCTCCGCATCCCACAGCTCCGGCAACAGCCCGGACACCCGGAACACGCCGGTAAACTCCACAAAACGATCCTGCTGATTGCTGACAAAATAAAGGTCCGCGCCGTCGTCCGTTCGCCGATGCAGTGACACCATCCGGCCCGACCGCCCCGCAAATTCAAAAGACACATCGGGCGGCAACGCCAGGTCATTGAGCACAAGCTGCGGCGGCACGCCATAGTAGACGCGGCCACGGCCCAACGCCCGGCTAGCGCGCTCCTTACCATCAAGGTCGCCCCAGAGTTCCGCAACCAGCCCCGCGACCTCCGCGTCAACCGCCGGATAGTTGCTCAGCCCCAGCGGGGACAACGGCCGTTCGCCCAAGAGGATGACCGCGCCGTCTTGCGCCAGCACCAACAGCTTCCGCAGCAACGCCGGCGACACCTCACTGGTCTGCGAGGCGATCAGCATCGCATAAGACATGCCATGTGGGAAGACCACGCGGCCGTCGCGCACCGTCACCTGCTCGATCAGCGACCGCGCATCGCAGCAGTCACCACGATAGCCAGCCGGAAGCCCCGGCGACCACGTCGCCGAGGACGGCGTGTTCTCCCGGGCGACATAGAGCGCGTCAGCCACAAAACGCCCCTGCTGCAACATGAACTGCGCACGCTTGACGTAGTCCAGCCAGGCGCTATAGCTGTTCCACAGGGTGTTGTGCCGGTTGAAATGGAAGCCCCACTGGCCCATGGTCATCCCCGGCGTCTTCACCGTCCACGGCTGATGCGCGTAACTGTGGAAAATGTAGCGGTTGACGCCCTGGGAAAAGACGTTGTCACCCTGGGCCTTGTGCAGCGCCGGATGGCTCTGCCAACGGCCGTTGCGCGGCGTCGCCGTGAAACTCTCCGCGCCGGCATACACCCGGCCATTGACGTGGGCGATATTGCCCGCCAGATTGGCGTTGCCAGTGTTGTTGCTCCCGCCCCAGAATTCGCCCATGGGCACATCCGCCGAACGCCCCTGCAAGAGGTTGTCAAAGGGCCCGCCGTAGGGCTCGGACGCAAACTGCATGCCGCTGCCATGCGCCAACTCCGCAAAATAATCGGCGTAACATTCAGCGAAGAGATCGGATATGGTCCGCCGGAAGTCCTGCAGAAAACGCTCGGAGTACTCGGCGCTCTCCACATAGCGGCCGGTGACAATGCACAGCAAGGGCAGCGGGTCATAGCCACGCAGTCTGATGAAGTCGTCCCGAAAACTGTCCGTCCAATTCTGTGGACCAACCTCATAGCTGTCAATTAAGGCGCCAATGAGCGACTTGCCAGCCAAGGGCCCGGCGCTGGCAACGATCTTGCCCATCATGCCATCCCAGGCGACCTTGACGGCAGTCTTGGACATCTTGTCGCATTCCAGACCGCGCCCTTCTGGAGTCGTGGGGTGATTTCGGCGACCAGTGAGGGTATAGCCAAAGCGCAGGATCGTCCACTGCCCTGCTGGGGCCTCCCAGTCAAGCGTGCCGTCAGCGGCCATCTTGTCGCTGATGTCAATGATGCCCTCGCGGGCAATGATCGACGCCGCGTCGGGCGCGGGGCCGGTCTCCATGTTGCTATCGAGGCTGGCAAAGCTCTTGCCAGCGATATTCGGAATGCGGAACCCGGGCGAAAAACTGATGTTGCTCACGCGGCAAATGTCCTCGCTGGTGGACAGGAACTGCACGCGCACAAAACGACTATGCAAAGTCGGGAAGGTCACTTGGCCCTGTGGCGGCCGCAGCGTCCCCGGCCGGACATGCTCACGGAAGGTCTCGCCATCATCGGATACCAACAAGGCCACGCGCAGACTATGCCATTGATTGCCACCAAAATGAATGCTCAGCAGTGACGCCGTCAGCGGCTCCGCAAAGGCAAAGGTGATGTACTGCGGCGCCTCTGTAGTCGGCCGCGGCACCCGCACGGCGTCCTTCCAGTCCAGGACTTTCGCAGCTTCCTCGGGAGGCGCAAAGGACGCCGTCACCGACGGCTTACTCGCCGCAAAACGGAAGTCGTCACCCGCGATGCTTGGATAGGCATGCACCGCGATGTCGCGGTAAAAACCCATCGTCGCGCTCGGCTGCGGCAACTTTTCGCTGACCCGACGACCGCCCGCCACCACCGAGCCCGTCCACACCAGCTTCTTCATGGCGTGCTCCGGCTCAATCCAGGGCCCGCCGCTGGACGACCAACCCGGGCAGTTGTGCAGGCTGATTTCCAAACCCAGCCGCGCCGCCTCTTCCAGCGCGTACTGAACCATCTCAAACCACTCTGGCGACAGGGTCTTCACCGGCCCCGGCGGTAGCCCCCCGGAAATGTCCAAAATGGTCGCGCCGCCGACACCGGCGGCCTTCATGGCCTCCAAATCGGCCTTGATGCCCTCGCGGCTGATGTTGCCGTCCATCCAATGCCACCACGCTTGCGGCCACGCGGGCACCGGGGGCTCCCGAAAGCCCGCTGCCAGATCGGCACCGAACGACACGGCGCTCAGCGCAACTACACACAACATTGCCAGCATGGTCCTTGTTTTCATCGCCTGTCCTTTGGGTTATGAACTCCATCCACCGGGCATCAATCGCCCGAATTACAAAAAATCCGCGTGGTCGTCTTGCCGTTTCCACTGTTTTTGCTGCTGGTCATATAGCGTATTGCCGCAACCGGAATGCAGCATGCTCTCATCCCCCGTCACCCGCGACTCCTTGTCCTCGCGGTATTTCTCCCAGTACTTCTTGCGGAAAATTCCCGGCGGCTCGCCCAACGCCTGCCGAAACGCCCGGCAAAAATAGTGCAGCGAGCGAAAGCCCGTTTTCTCCGCAATCGCCTCAAGCGTCAGCGAGGAATAAAGCAGCAGGTCCTGCGCCTTGCTTAAACGATAAAAATTGACATACTGCATGGGCGGCAGACCCATGATCTGGTTGAACAGGACCGAAAATCGCCCCGGCGACAACGCCGCAAGCCCGGCCAGCTGCTCCAGATGCAACGCGTCCGCGTAGTTCTTCTCAATGAATGCCACGGCCTTCATAACGCCTTCCGGAACGTCGCTGCGCGGCTGAAAAGGCACCGTCGCCTCAATCCGCTCGCAGAATGCCGTGATAATCAGCAGATTCAACGCCAGTTGCACGGCCTGCCGCACGGTTTCCGGTCGCGCCGCCGACGCCGTCAGCTGCGACACCAACGGCTCAATCTCCCCCAACGGCAGCGTCACCCGCCGAAACTGCCCGCGCACCCACGGCGCCAAAAAATCCGCCAGTCCGCCCAGCTGTTCGTGGTCGGCTACCCCGCAAAAAAAAATGTATAGCCGCGAATGCATCCCCGATGGATGGTACCACTGGTGGCTCAATTCCGGTGACAATACGCAAAGCTCACCCGCCTGCAGGCGCTCGCGCTCCTCACCAATCTCAAAGACAAACTCCCCTTCCAACACATACACAAACTGAAAGGTCGCATGCTGATGCACACTATGAGAAGTGGAGAAACCTGAGTAGCGACAGATCACCGCGCGACCCATATAACTCGGCAAGATGTACGAATGCTCTTCGACTATCATAACCAAACCCGACCCAACACCACCGGTGTTCAACCAACCGCCACCAACGATTGCCTTCGCCATTCACGGCGCACGACCACCCGCCCGCTACCAGGCCATAACGTAGCCCCATTGCCCCAAAAAGGCGTTGGTACCACACATAATCAGCAATACCGAACAACACAGTTCCTTGTATGTTCTGCAGCCCAACGCGGCGACCGCATTCGCGCCCCAACGCGGCGACCGCATTCGCGCCCCAACGCGGCGACCGCATTCAAGCCCCAACGCGGCGCGTGCATACCAGCCCAGGGCAAGCGCGCTGAAAGCGCGCGTCGCCCTGGGTAAGAGTATCGTTAAAAATGGCGTTCTGAAAGAACGCCGCATACCGTCATTCTGCCCCCAGAGGTCCATTCCATGCCGCGTTCCTTCAGAACGCTTCGATCCTGAGGCGGATACTTCCCAGGGCGTTGCCCTGGGCTGGTATGCCTTGCCCCGTTGGGGCAAGATCGCGACACATACTTTGCGCCTTTCCCTAACTGGCACACCTAACCCTACCGCAATCCGTTACCTCGTTCAAATACTACCGTTCCCCCAGGCATAACTTCTGAAAGGGCCGCATCATGCCGCAATCGTTATCCAACATCCTGTTGCACCTGATCTTCAGCACCAAAGATCGCCAACCATGGCTTGTAAACGACCTTCGCTGCAAGGCTCACGCATTACTTGCCGGCACCGTTCGTCAACGCGATTGCGAGGCCTATCGGGTAGGTGGCACGGAGGATCACGTACACATGGCCATACTGCTCGCCCGCACCATAGCAGTAGCGGATTTGGTCCAGGATATAAAAATCTCATCAAGCAGATGGTTAAAAAGACAGGACCCGTCGTTGAAAGTCTTTGCCTGGCAGAATGGCTATGGCATTTTTTCTATTGGCGTAAGTCAAAAAGAAGTCCTCCAGCACTACATCGATGGCCAGATGGAACACCACCGCACGCACACGTTTCAAGATGAATACCGGGCTTTTCTCCGAAAACACGGAATCAAATACGACGAAAAATATGTTTGGGACTGACTCCCGAATAACGGCAGGGCGTTACCCACCATAAATAAACCCTTTACGGCGTGGCCGTGGCGGGGCGTTCGAGGAGGAACCACAGGCTTCTTTCCTCATTGCCGATGCTGAAGCGGCCATCAGGAACGACACGGCTGGCCTGCGGCACGCCGTCGCCATCAAGCACGCGCAGGGTCAACGCACCGCCGGGAATGACGACGCTCATGGGCACAATCTCCGACAACTCCGGGCCCTCGCCCCAGGCTTTCGGGCCGCTCAGGCCCGTGCGGTCGTCATTCCACTTCATGCCTTGGTTCTCGGTACGGCCTGACGCCGCCAGGAGCATCTTCCGACTCTCGGCAATCGGCATGCCGTCCAGTGCCACCAGCGTCACGCAGCTGAAGGCCGGCAACGGTCGCGGCCACGGCCGCGCCGCCACGGTGATCGTCACGTCGCCCAGGCTGAACTCGCGACCGGCGACATGCCCCGTGAGCATGCGCGCCGATGGCAGATTGAGGCTTACGTACGCCCCCGCCGGATCGTCATGACGGAAGCGCAGCGCGCCGTCGTCGCTGACAATCGCGCCGTCGTCAGCCACACGCGGCAAGCCGTCGCCGCCACGCAGCACCGGGTCGCTGATGCCACCGTCGAGCATGACCGCCAGCTGCTGCGTAAACACCGCGCTTTCCTTGCCGCCGAGTTGTTCGAGGATCTGCCCGGGCCGCAGGCCCTGCCGGGCATACTCCGGCACCATCGCCGTCGGCAGCGCGATGGTCGTGCGCCGCGTGGCCGGCGCCAGGCGCCCTTGCCGGTACAGCAGCGTCGCAAAAGGCACGTGCACCAGCAGATTGGAGCGGCCGATCAAATGGAAATAACTCTGCAACGCCGTGTTGGCGTAGTCTTTGCCGAAATCGCGGTAGCTGTAGCTGAAGAAGGCGTCCCAGTCCTGCAGCGCCGCGACCACGCTGAACATGGGAAAGAGGTCCGCGCTGTGGTCGTTGGGCGCCGGAATGTTGTACTCCGACACACTAAAGGGCTTGCCCGCGACCCGCCAGCTGGCCAGCAGCGGCACCGACCCGCCATTGGCGTTGGCCAACGCCGCGCTGTTGCGAATGCGGAAGCCCGTCGAACGCCCCTTCTCGTCGCGTAGAAAATGCGGGTGTTCCCAGTAGCTGTGGATGTCGATGTAATCGCTCAGCTCGGACTCGCGCTGCAGGCCGCCCATGCGGCCATAGCTCACCTGGGTATCCGTCACCACCATGCGACAGCCAATCTCCTCTTTGAGGTATTTGACCAGGCGACGCGTGCCGGCCATCTCCGTATCAATCATAAACGCCCAGTAGTCCGTCAGGACCTCGCTGCAACTGCGGTCGCCTGGCAGTCTCACGCCCGCCTCAAGGCTCTCGCCGTCCGGCAGCCCCACGCCACCTCCACGCTGAATGCTGTAGCCGCGAATCTCCACATCGCCGGGCTTGTTGCCCAAACTCACATTGACCCGATATGGCGTGTCACTCACAGCCTCGACAATCGGCCCGAAGAACTCGAAGTCCTGCCACTCTGGCGTCAGCGCAATATTCCTTGACAGGCCCAGCGTCTGCCACGGCTCGCCATTGAGGATAATGCTGTGACTGATGCTGCTCACCGTGGCGCTGCGCGCCTGAAAGCGCACGGTGTACAGCCCCGGCGCCAGCTTGAAATTACGGATCAGCAGCTGCAGATTCCAGCCGCTCTTGCCGCTCTTGGTCGCCAACCAGCGCCAGCCGCCTTCCGGCCCGGGACTCAGAGTCGACTCGGCACCTTCGCCGTTTTCATTGTACCAGCCCATCTTTTCCGACACCAGCACCTCGCCCAACGGCTCCACGCCGCGCGACCAGGCCGCCCGCAGCGCGTCGCTGCTGCCATATTTTTTCATGAGCCACGCGGTCCACAGACGCCGGTATGCGGTCTGGAATGACTCCGGCAACAACGCGATCGATTTGCGCACATCGGCAATCATCGTGTTCTCATTATTGAGTTCCACACACATGATCGCCGGGTCTTCCGCGTAGCGCCGGCCATTGACGCTGTTCACCCGACCGAGCAGCCGCCGCGCGTAGTCTTCCTGATGGGCCAGATACTCGTCATACCAGCGATCAATATTCTTGCCGGCATGGAAAGTACGATCACCATCGGGAACCGGCTGCCCCGGATAACGCCGGTACACGTGCAAATTGATGTTCGCATACACGCCTTCGCGACCCAGCGCGTCAACGAAATGATCCAGCAGCGCCAACCGCTCGGCGGACAAAGTTCCCGCATTGGCGTCCTCCCAGATCACCTCCTTGTTGTACTCCGGGTCCATGAAATGCAAGCGCAGGCAGTTGAAGCCGTACTGCCGCAGCCGCTTCGCCAGTTTGCGCCCATCCTCAACGCTGGGAAAACATGACGTGCCCGTCACGTTCGTGCCGTAAAAACGCAACGGCACGCCGCGGTCATCCACAAAATTCTCGCCCGCCGCCCGCACAAAGCCGTTCTGCCCCGCCGGCGCCGCATTGAGAAAACCCATGTCCACCGCGCTTGCGGCCGGCAACTCCAGCCCCGGCACCGGAAAATGCACCCAGCCCGGCGTGTCGCTGCTCACCTGCGCAAACGCCATCGCCACCATAGCCAAAAAGGCCATCGTCATGTTCCGCATTGTCATCGCCATTCTCCGTGCTCGTTGTCATCACTACGCGACCTGCGCGCTAGCGCCGTCTTCCCCCGCCGTACCGTCAGGCGCTAATATTGCCGGCGCCACCACGCTTTACAACGGCCACCGCCCACCCTACAGGCCAATTTCCGTAATCAATCAGTCATTGATAACCAAAACTGTGGTGCCTCTACGAGGCACTGTCTGTTGGCAGGCTGCGTCCCCAGGCTAAAGCCTGGGGTTAAGCATGGTTAAGCGCCTACGGCGCAAAAACATGGATATTGAATGATGGCGGTTTTCGTCCCGAACCGGACAAAGCAAGTCGTCAGATGGGCCAAGTTCGGCCCGGAGGGCCGCACCATGCATAACCCCGGGTGAGGCGCCCGGAGGGCGCCGCAACCCGGGGTATGATAGCAAGTTAGAATTGCGCCCGGAGGGCGCCACATTGGCAAGACACGTCGCATCCCGCGCGCCAGCGCGAGGCATGTCGCGCATCCAATATCAATGGCTGGGGTATTACCAATCACCGCCCGGCGTGGTACGTTACCAACCTGCTGTGCCATCATTTTAAACCCTCAGCCCACCACCACCAGGAGAGTCACCCCATGCGCAAACTCATTACCGCCCTCGTCCTCTGCGCCGCCGGCGCCTTCGCCCGGCAGCTCGTCGTCAACAGCAACTTCAGCGATGACAATGGCAACCCGTCCCTCAAAGGCTGGCGAGCATCCACCAATGCCCTCGCCGCCCAGGACAGCGACGGCAAAAACAAACTCGTCATCCCAGGCCCTGATCTCAGCGCCAGCCAGACACTCAAACTCAAACCCGAAGACGCGAAAATCCAACTCAAAATGTGGATGAAAGTCACCGACGTGGTCCGCGGCAAGGAAGGCTGGCAGACCGGCCGCCTCGCCATGACGTTCCAGGACGAAAATCGCAAGATGGTCGGCCCCTGGCCCGATGTCTTTGGCATGGTCGGTACAACCGACTGGACCTACTGCGAACGAACCTACCTCATACCCAAAGGCGCCGCCTTCCTCGATTTCAGTGCCTCGAACTTCGGTAAGTCCGGCACCGTCGAATTCAAGGACATTTCCTTCACCGTCGTCGCTGAACGCATCACTGCCCCCGTTGACGCCGCCTGCCCGCCCGAAGCCGGCAACGCCATGGCCATCGCCGACGCCTGGCGCCAGCAAACTCCCACCCGCGAAAAAGTCTGCCTCAATGGCCTCTGGCAGTTCCGCCCCGTCTTGAACGCCGACAGCGAAGACAAAGTCCCCGCCGCCGGTGACAGCTGGGGCTGGTTCCGCATACCCGCCGTTTGGCCGACCACCCGCTGGACCGACGAAAGCACCCAAAACGCCATCCTCTCGCCCTACCTCGAAACCGAACTGGGCAAAGACGAGGCCCTCAGCACCCAGGCGTGGTTCCAACGCCGCTTCACCGTCCCCGCCGACTGGCAAAACCGCGATGTCGCCATCGACTTCACTCTCGTCAATACCTACGCCAAAGTCTTCGTCGACGGCGCCCCCGCCGGCGAAGTCTGGTTCCCCGGCGGCGAAGTCAATCTCAGCAAGTGGCTCATACCCGGCCAGGAACAGTCCATCGCCCTACTCGTCAAAGCCATGCCGCTGGATAACGAACGCCTCGACTTCATGGCCCCCGACCGCGTCATCGAAAGTAAGGCCTCTTTGAAACTAAAAGGCATTACCGGCGATGTCTTCCTCCACGCCCGCCCTGCCGCGCAGCGCCTCGACCACGTCGCCATCGTCCCCTCCGTGCGCAACAACAGCATCAGCTTCCAGGCCGATCTCAGCCAGAACGATGATCGCAACCTCGTCCTCAGTGCCGAGGTCTTCGCCGCCGACAACCAGCTCCTCAAGAGCTTCCGCTCCCAGCCCCTGCGCGCCTCAGACGCCAACACCAACACCATCGCCTTCACCGCGCCCTGGCGCGACGCCCCACGCTGGGATATCGACTCACCCACGCTCCTCACCGCCAAAGTCACTCTCGCCACCACCGACGGCCAGGTCGTCGATCAATTCACCCCAGTCACCTTCGGCTTCCGCGAATTCTGGGTCAATGGCCGCGACTTCATGCTCAATGGCAGCGTCATCCGCCTCCGCGCCCTCCACAACACCAATAGCAACAGCAATGCCAGCGCGGCAGCCAAGGAAGGCGCCCTCAATACTATCGAGCGCATGCGCCGCTACGGCTTCAACTTCCTCATCACCGGCAACTACAACTTCCGCGCCGGCGATATGTCCTACATCGACGGCTTGCTCGACGGCTGCCAGGAAAGCGGCATGCTCATGTCCTTCAGTCTCCCCCACGTCAGCCACTTCAACTGGAAACTACACGAGCCCGACGTCGCCAAACGCTACACCGACATGACCCGCTGGCTCATCCGCCGCGTCCAGAACAACCCAGCCGTCGTCATGTACGCCATGAACCACAATGCCACCGGCTATCACGGCGACCAAAATCCGCTCAAACTCGACGGCGTCTATCAGCCCGAGCCCAAAGACCTCGATTGGTCAAAACTCGTCCCCGATAAGGGCTTCGAACGCTGGAACCGCCGCGTCCAGGCCAAGCACTCCGAAAATATCGCCAAGTCCTTCGACTCCACCCGCCCCGTCTACCACCACGAGTCCGGCAATCTCGGCGATGTCTTCTGCATCAATATCTACCTTAACTGGTCGCCCCTCCAGGAACGCTCCGACTGGATGGAAACCTGGTCCCGCACCGGCACTAAGCCCGTCTTCTTCGTGGAATGGGGCCTGCCCCATGTCTCTACCTGGTCCAGCTACCGCGGACCAGCCTTCATCTGGCGCACTCCCGCCTTCCAAAGCCTCTGGGCCGCCGAATTCGCCGCCGCCGAACTCGGCAATGACGCCTACACCCAGGCCATGGCCGGCTCATCCGCCATCGACCGCGAAGAAAAACTCTGGGCCACCGGCGAGCCATTCCACTGGAGCAGTCTCTGCCACGCCGTCGGCAACTACCCGTTCTACGTGCCCATCATGGCCAAATACGCCCGGGACAACTGGCGCTCACACCGCACCCACGGCGTCTCCGCCATGCTCCCCTGGGATCAGGACACCCTCTGGCGCCGCAAACCCGGCACCACCACCAACTACCTGAATCCCAACGCCTACCAGGGCCTCAAGACCCCCGGCATCGTCCCCGAACGCATCACCGCAACCTGGAGCTACCTCAACGACCGCGGCGATGCCAACGATTTCTACCCCACCGAGCTGGGCAAGGAATTCCTCCGCTGGAATCAGCCACTCTGCGCCTACATCGGCGGCAAAGCCGATGAACCTACCGACAAAACCAGCGTCTACGCCCCGCGCGAAAAAGTCGCCAAGTCCATCGTCATCATCAATGATTCCCGCGCCGTACGCGTCTGCGACTATCAGTGGTCGTTCGACGGCCAATCCACCAAAGACAGCGTCAAACTCGCCGTCGGCGAAATCAAGATCATCCCCATCACCCTGCGCATGCCACGGGTCGATACGCCCCGCACCCTCGCCGTGGCCTTCGGCTGCAGTTTTGACAACGGCGTGATTTTCACCGACAGTCTCACCCTCCGCGCCCAGCCCGCCCAGCCCCGCCTCGAACTCAGCGCCACACCGCAACTCTTCGATCCCGCCGGCAAAACCCGCGACTGGCTCACACGCATCGGTCTGCGCCAAATCGATATGATCACTGCCGACAGCACGCCCGATCTTTCCCGCACGATCATCATCGGCCGCGAGGCCCTCAGCGCGGCGCCCGCCCTGCCGTGGCTCGGCGATGCCGTCCGCACCGGCCGGGTGCTGGTCTTCGAGCAAACCCAGGAGGTCCTCAGCGAACGCCTGGGCTTCCGCACCAACATCCACGGCCTGCGCGAACTCTTCGTCCGCACCCCCGACCACCCGGCCATCCGCGCCCTCGGCCGCAATCCCGACGCGCTCTTCAAATACTGGCGCGGCCACGCCACCATGACCACGCCGTTCCTCGAAGACCTGCCGCACTTCGAAACCAGCGACCCGCACTGGAACTGGCACGACTTCCGCAATACCCGCGTCTGGCGCGCCGGCAACCGCAACGCCGTCGCCTCCGTACTCATCGAAAAACCCAGCGCCGGCAACTGGACCGCACTCATCGACGGCGGCTTCGATCTCCAATACGCCCCGCTCCTGGAATGCGAACTCGAACACGGCCGCACTATCTTCTGCCAACTCGATGTCACCGCCCGCAGCGAGGACGACTTCAGCGCTACCCAACTCACCCAGGCGCTTATCAATTACCTGGACAAGGCGCCCGCCCCCAAGCCCGCCCGCAAAACCTTCTACGCCGGCAATGACCAGGGCCGCGAACTCCTCCAGCAACTCGGTGTCGCCTTCGCACCCTACGCTGACCAGTCCCTTGACGCCGACTCCCTCGTCGTCCTCGGCCCCGGCGCCTTCCAGGCCGCGCCTGCCTTGTCAGGACGTCTCGCCAGCGCCGTCGACAACGGCTGCAACACCCTTGCTCTCGGCCTCAATGCCGCGGAACTAGCTAGCATCGATCCCGAACTCGTCGCCGAAGACGGCGTCCAGGACTACGCCCAGCCACTTCCCGCCGTACTCGCGCCAGCCCTGCGCGGCGTCAGCGCCGCCGAAACCTACTGGCATACCAAACTGACCTTCACCGCCCTGCGCCTTGACGGTTTCGAATACGCCACCCACGCCGTCCTCGCCATGCCCCACGGCAATGGCCAAGGCGCCATCCAACAGGCCCCGCCGTGGCTCTTCGACTACGTGGCCAAGCCATACCTGCGCACCAGCTACCGCCGCTCGCTGTACCTCACGGCGCGACTCCTCGCTAATCTCGGCGCCGCCATGCATAACCCACTGCCAAATCTCATCGCCCAAGTACCGTCACCACGCAAAATCGACCTCAGCGATGGCTGGATCGGCATCGACGACCCCAAAAACACCGGCCGCGATCAAGGCTGGTTCAAAAGCGACTCCGACAGCGCCGCCTGGCCGCCCATTGAGGTCCCCGGGACGTTCGACACTCTCCGCCCCGAACTTTCCAACTACGACGGCCATTTCTGGTACCGCAAACGCTTCCAGACGCCCGCAAACCTCAAATTCGACGGCCTCGAACTCTACATCGGACCCGTCGATGACGAATCGTGGGTCTGGCTCAACGACACCTTCCTCGGCGAAGTCACCAAAACCACCAACCCCGACAACTACTGGAGCTTCCCCCGCCTCTACCAACTCAAACCCGGCATGCTCAAGACCGACGGCGAAAATGTCCTCACCATTCTGGTCAATGACACCTATCAACGTGGCGGCATCCTCGGCAAACCCGCCCTGCAAATCCGCGGACCCTGGCTCGATAGCTACTACCTGCAAACCCCGCAGGCCAGCGACGACCCATACCGCTACTACCGCTGGTAAACACAGCGCGCCGCCTTACTTACAAAGGGGCGAGCAGCCGGTCGCCCCTACAGATTCGCGCCTTCGCGCCTTCGCGTGAGAAAAATCTTCCTCGCCTTCCTCTTCGCGCCTTCGCGCCTTCGCGTGAGAAAAATCTTCCTTGCCTTCCTCCCGGCGGCGTGACTTGACGCGCAGCGGCAAGACATGCCGCCATCTTCCCTGTCTTCTTCGCGCCTTCGCGCCTTCGCGTGAGAAAAAAAGAGGGCGGACACGCAGGTCCGCCCCTACACCGCGCCCCCGCGCCTTCGCGTGAGATAAAAATCTTCCTCCCGGCGGCGTGGCTTGACGCGCAGCGGCAAGACATGCCGCCATCTTCCCTGTCTTCTTCGCGCCTTCGCGCCTTCGCGTGAGATAAAAAAGAGGGCGGACACGCAGGTCCGCCCCTACACCGCGCCCTCGCGCCCTCGCGTGAGATAAAAATCTTCCTCCCGGCGGCGTGGCTTGACGCGCAGCGGCAAGACATGCCGCCATCTTCCCTGTCTTCTTCGCGCCTTCGCGCCTTCGCGTGAGAAAAATCTTCCTTGCCTTCTTCTTCGCGCCTTCGCGCCTTCGCGTGAGAAAAATCTTCCTTGCCTTCCTCCCGGCGGCGTGACTTGACGCGCAGCGGCAAGACATGCCGCCATCTTCCCTGTCTTCTTCGCGCCTTCGCGCCTTCGCGTGAGAAAAAAAGAGGGCGGACACGCAGGTCCGCCCCTACACCGCGCCCTCGCGCCTTCGCGTGAGATAAAAATCTTCCTCCCGGCGGCGTGACTTGACGCGCAGCGGCAAGACATGCCGCCATCTTCCCTGTCTTCTTCGCGCCTTCGCGCCTTCGCGTGAGAAAAAAAGAGGGCGGACACGCAGGTCCGCCCCTACACCGCGCCCTCGCGCCTTCGCGTGAGATAAAAATCTTCCTCCCGGCGGCGTGGCTTGACGCGCAGCGGCAAGACATGCCGCCATCTTCCCTGTCTTCTTCGCGCCTTCGCGCCTTCGCGTGAGAAAAATCTGCGTCAATCTGCGGAATCTGCGGACAAAAAACACTCCCCATTGCGTGTTTGAGGTTGCAAACACCCGAAATGCGGATAGTTTAAAGCTTGTTCCATTACTGCTACCCTGCGCGCATAGTTCAGCTGGTTAGAACGCTATCTTCACACGGTAGAGGTCACAGGTTCGAATCCTGTTGCGCGCACCAGCCAATATCCAAGAAGCCTCCCGGACTCCACCGGGAGGCTTCTTGGTTCCACGCGCAAAGCCCCTTGTCCCACAGGCTTTTGCAACTCTCCGTCCTTCTCCGTTCGCCAACAGAGAAGGCCCTTTCCCGCCCCCCCCGGCCGCCTTTTCCGGCCCGCCCCGGCCAAATTCTCCGCCAAGTAGAATCCCGGGACTCCGCTATGCGTGGCACATCCATAACCATATGGAGAAAAGATACTTCCAGAAACACATTTTTGCCGTTTCTGGCCATTCTCCGTTTTGGCCATTCGCCGTGACCTCCGCGTTTTGTGCCCCGCGCCGCCAACGGCGAATCACCGCCCCCGCCATTCAGCCACAAAATCCCCCCGTCCCTCCCAATCCCGCCATCGCCATTCGCAATCATCTGCCCAGCGAAACGCCATCCAACCACGCCGCAAATGGCCGCCGCCCCTCGCCGCTCAGGCAAAGGCGGACTGCTGCAACAACGCCTTTCCGCCATCTCGCCCAAGCGCCTGGGTAAAGCCCCAGCCGCCGGCAATTAGGCGACGGCATATCGCTCCGGCAGCCACAGCATCAGCAGGTGGCCGGCCTCGTGACAAACGGTAATCGTGAGTTCAGCGATGGCGGTATGCCGTGGCGTTCCTTCATGGTAACTCGCAGGATTTATGTTATGGTCCACGTTAACGAGCGTGATTGGCCGGAAGATGATCGCAAACTGCTGCGAAAATTTGACATTACCATGCTGAGCAGGTTTGCGGAGCTGAGACCAGCTGAATTTATTACGGAGGCGTTTGTAGCGCAGCAGACAAAGCCGCGATTGTCGAAGGAGCTTATTGAGCTTCTTGCAAAACTCCCACAAGCACAAATGAAAGGATGACAAGATGATTTACGATGATCTCAAAGGAAACAAATGGCTTGACTGGCTTGAAGATGAAAGTGATGAACTGGGTTATCGTTATGTCCTTGCCGTTACCCCCGACGACATTCTTGAGGTGTTGGTTGACCAGGACATCGATGCTCGCCTCGGAAATTACTTTTTTTGCAACTTCAGCCGCGTCCCGGCTGAACGCTTTTGCCCCATTCGCGACCGCCTGATGAAGAAGCGCGGCCTGACTAAAAAACGCCTTAGATACGATGATTGAAATAAACAAACAAGTTTTACGCCAAAGGGGGGCCAACCGATGCCGAAAATGATGTGTCATCTGTTACTGCTGCTGTTTTTGCTGACGACGGCCTTGGTTGGGGTTGAGTCATAATTTTGTTCAACGATTCGTTCTCGCTCTTCTGCCTCAAAACCTCTCCGCCAGTTCAACCAGCCCCACCCGTGCTGGTGCCACAACGCCCGCTGGCAGCGGCTTGAAGTCCCAGCCGCTGGCTGCGCATGTCAATCGTCGCCGAGGGGCACAACCTCCGAAGGAGCGGTCTCGTCGTCAAGCTCGAAGAGGTCAGAAGCAATGCGACGGACGCCGATGTCGTGCTCCATAAGGAGTACCACGAGTTGTTCGCCGTTCATCAGGGCGATAGGCGTTTTGTCCGCTTGGGCGGCTTCCCTGGCAGCCCCGGGACTGAAATCGCTGGTGGTGATGATTAGGCCGTGTTCATGTGCGCCCAGGCTGCCCCGCACCTGCTGCACGACGGGGGCCTGGATGTTGTTTTTGAGTTTCCATTTCTTGACTTGGACGGCCATCTTGATGCGCACAACGTCTCCCACCACCAAGGTGCCCCGGACGTCAATGCCACCGTCTCCAGATAGTCTGGTTGCCTCAATCATGTCGAAGCCCATTTCAGCCAACAGCTCAGCAACAAGCTCTTCAAACTCGCCGGGCGTCATCGCCATCAAGCGTTCTCGTAGCTTTTTGCGAATCTGCTCGTTGTGCTGCTCGATCTGAAAGGCCAACCCCTGCCGCATCCATTGGCTCAAGCCTACATAGCCACGCCCGTGCTGGACAAAGCGAGGACGCTCACCGCGCTTTTGCTGACGCTTGATATCGGTGATCAGCTGGGCGTACATGGTGGCTTCAGGCGTTTTGCCGCTGGACTGCAGCCAACCTCCAGCAATGGCCTTTTCGGTGATCACCCGATAATGCATTGGCTTTTTATTACCAAATTGTTCCAGAACCTTCTGGGCGCAAGTGGTGAAGGATAAGCCTGTCTTCACGACTGGGGGCGAAGGCTTTTTGCCGACCTTCACTGGGACAGGCTCATCTTTGGTCGCTGCAGTCGCCACACAAACAGGCTCACGAAGCGCAAAGGTCTGATGAGCGACCTTGACAAAGGGTGACTTGTCGCCGTTCTTCTTGATGTCGGAATAGAGTTGCGCGCTCACCGTGGCTTCGGGGGTCTTGCCACTGGGCTGCCAAAGACCGGCAGCGACGATTTGTTCCGTGATGGCTTTCGCGTGCAAGGATGATTGTGCTTTTCTGAGCACTTCAATGGCAGCGGTCTTTACAGACATGTACCTATTCTCCCACTATTGCCTATCTGCCCCTTCACCGTTTCCGCCATCTCCTCCAGCCCCATCCTTGCTGGTGCCACAAAGCCCGCTGGAAGCGGTTTGAAGTCCCAGCCGATGAAACCGCCCGCGCGGCATGCGCCAGCGGAAAGTACGGGCCACAGCGCGGCACACAAGGTCTGATTTCGGTGGTCGCTTCAAGGGCAATGCCGTTTTTCGCGTTCAGAACAGATAAATCAACAATCGAATCAACAGAAAAACAAGAATTCCTTGGGCAAGAATGAACAGGATGAGTTTTGGTTTGGATTTTGTTCCGGCCGGCCTGCAATCTGCCATGACTGCCGCCAAGGCATGCAAGCCGATATACAGGAAAATGAGGACAAGGAATAACATCGCGGAAGCCTTATGCTCACATTATGTATACTTGCTCCTGCAGGGGAAGATACTCTCAAGCCTTAAGTAGCCTGGGAGACTGCGGCATGCTGTGGCAGGGCGTCTCGTTATACAATACTGGTTCATTCAGGATAATCGACCGCCCCCTGACCCCGAAGATAATAAAGAATTTCATGCGTTACCCCATCACCGATGTCGGCATCTAATTCGTCATAGCGGGAATACAGGGCACGCAGCATCGACACTCCCTGGTCATTTTTTACGTTAACATTTGCTCCATGCTCACACAAGTATTGCACTTTGTCATCTTGGCCACTGTTAGCAGCGTAAAACAATGCTGGGTACCCCCCCTTCTTTCGCGCATTGACATCGACATGGCAAACTTCAACGAGATATTCCATGATATCCATATCCGCAAGATGGGCATCGGACGCAGTGATGAGGGCGGTTGAATCACCATTTTCCATTGCTTCCGGATTGCATTGACACGTTTCAATGAAGTATCGGACAGTGGGGAGATCACCATCATATATCGCGCCATGAAGCGGAATATTCCCCCGGCAATCTTTGGCATTGGGGTCACAGTGACACTCTTCAACCAGGTAACGCACGCCTTCCAGCCAACCATTATCCGCAGCAATATGCAAGGTAGAACTGCCGTCAGCATTAAATAAGTTTGCGTTGAAGTGGCAGGATTCAATGCAAAAACGTAGAAAATCCATTTTGCATCGACAAAAGATGTGCCAAAAAATTGCCAGTTGTAAAGATTCTGAATAATCTGTATCCATCCATGAATACAGTTTCTTCGCCTGTTTCAGATCGCCATAATCAATGGCTTTCTTCCACAAAATCAGCTGCTGCAGTTCAGAAGGTGATAAATTCTTGGGTATGAAGAAGTCTTCCACGTCGCTTTCCGACTGAATCGTTATGTAACTTCTTGCCATCTGTTGCCCCCGTAGCGATGAAAGGCCAGCCCGTTTTTTAGTCCCAATAGCTAACGTCTATAGTCTTCGGGCCAGGACAACCGCATTTCTCGCATCTCCATGGCTTTTTTGCATGATTCCTGTATTGAACAGGCCGTAAAATATTATGGCATTTTGTGCAGAAATACCTTGGCGTATAAGCAAGATTTTTTGAGATGATCGAAAAATTCAGATAATTGTCCTACGCATGGCAGATATGGCCCGAATCGCGAACAAATCACATCATCTGATCGGCCAAGTTCGGCCCGGAGGGCCGTACCATGCATATCCCCGGGTGAGGTGCCCGAAGGGCGCCGCAACCCGGGGTAGGACAACAACATAGGATTGCGCCTGGAGGGCGCCACATTGACTTAGCACGAGGTCATCCGAAAAGCCCTCTCGCGTGCGCGCATTATGCGCGCACGCGAGAGACAAATCAAAAAAAAGTGCCACATTATGCTGAACGCGATCGAATTCCGCGAAGAAAGGTCGCACAAACATAATGGGGCACGCCATGGAATGTATTTTTCTCTTTCCAAATTACCAGTTGTTTTCGACCACTCCCGACAGCGACTTGGCTGATTTCGCTGCGGAGATGCTGGCTTTCATCGACCGCCATGGCGAGTTGCTGCCGCTGATTGACGCCGACCTGGATGCCTACGGTTTGCGGAAGAAGGCCCAGCGTGCGCGCCAGCGGCAAGCGGCACGGGCAGTCTTGCCAGCCTTGCCGGCCTTGCTGAGTAACATCCCCGAGGCGGAGCCCAGCGTCGCCCCCCGTACCCTTGAGACTGGTCGCCCCAGAATGCCGGCATTGGTCGTCTTTCTCTTTCTGCTCATGCGCGGCCGCTACGGTTCGGTCAGCGACCAGGACGCCTGCGAGCGCTTCTGCGAGTACAAGACGATCGAGGCCGTGCTGTCGCCTCGCGGTCTTCGCCTGCCATCGCGTCAGGCGCTGGTCGACAACCTCAACGCCGTGACCAACGCGACGCGGCAGGCCATACTGGATGCCCAGCTCCAGGACTGCCTGACCGAGGAGCTTGACGACTTCAAGGAAATCTGCGTTGACAGCACGGCGGTGTGCGCCAACTCGGCGTTTCCCAATGACGCCAGCTTGGCCGCTCGCAGCCTGCAGCGAGCCTTCATCGAGCTTTGGACCTTGCGGGAGCAGGGAGTGGTCACGTTCACCGATGGCTGGATGCCAAGCTGGAAAGACACGATTGTCTGCCTGGCGCGTGACATCAACATGGCCCGCGGCAAGAAGGCTCCGAGCAAAAGACGGAAGTTGTATCGCAAGATGCTTGACACGATGGACAAGGCCATGGCACCCATGAAAGAGCTCTACAAGACCTTGTTCGCAGAAGACGCGGCCCGGCTGGCTCCGCAGCTTCAGGCCAAGCGGGAGCGACACCTGCTCGATGGCGTACAGGCCCTCGTCAACGCCTGGAAGGCCGGCAATCAAATCCGGCGCCGGGTGTTCAATCACGAGGCCGTGCCCATGGACGAGAAGTTGCTCAGCCTGGCCGACGCCGACGCGGCCCTGATCATCAAAGGCGACCGCGAAACCGTACTTGGCTACCGTCCCGGTCTGGCCCGCAGCCGCGCGGGCTTCATCGTCGACCTGGCGCTGGACAAGGGCAATACCGCCGACAGCGGCGTGCTGGTCAAGACGATCGAAGCCGTCACCGGCCGCGTGGGCGACGTGCCGGAAAAGGTCACCACGGACGATGGCTACGCCTCGCAGAAAAACCGCGAGGCAGCGCTCAAACTGGGCGTCAAGCTGATCACCTTCTCCGGCGCCAAGGGCAAGAAGATCACCCCGGCCGGGGAATGGGACAGCGCCGAGGCCATTGAGCAACGCGCGCGACGCTCCGCCGTGGAGTCCCTCATGGCGGTCATGAAGGATGGCTACTTCTTCGCCAGAATGCGGGGATATGGGCTGGGCGAACGCTTACGGGACAACATCAGTCCGCCTCCAGACCCGACAGGACGGCCAGCGCCCGGGACAGCACCGACGGATCGAAGCCGGCTTTCAGACTGATCCGACAACGTCCGCACTCAATGGCCACGCCGCTGTCCGCGACCTGCCGCGGCGGCTCGGATAGCTCCACGAGCGAAAAAGTCGGGGCAGGCGCATCCGGGACGGACAAGCTGGCGGCGCCGTCAATCGTGGCCAGGCGGCGACGCCAGTACACCGCCTGATGATAGTTGAGCCCCTTGTCACGACAATAGCGACTCAAAGGCATTCCGGACGACGAATGGGCGGACAAGGCGTCACGCCAAGCAGTTTCACGGTCGGTCATTGGGCAGTCTCCTCTGTTGGTTTCAGGACTGCCAATTAACCTAAACGCATCAGAATTTCCTGCTTAATGGGCTGGGCGAGCGCTTACTCAGCAGGGCCGTATCCAGCACATTGCCATCCCGGCGCACCTTTTCGTAGCGGGCGTCAACCAGAAGGACTTCTACCGGTTCGGACAACGGGCATTCCCGCCAGGCGGTCAGGGTCGCATCCAACGTCGCCGTGGCTTTGCTGACCTGGGATGCACTGACCTCCAGACCACACATTTTCTCCAATATCGCGGTGACGTTCCTGGTTGCGACGCCCTGCACGTACATCTCAGCCATGGCCACCGTCAGGGCTCGCTCACTGCGGAGTCCGCGTTCCAGGCAGGAGGGATAAAAATCAGAATCCCGCGTCTGAGGGACATCCAGAGCGATGCTGCCAACTCTGGTATGAACCGTCTTGTTTTTGTAGCCATTGGCGTAGCCGACACGTTCGGCTGAACGCTGATAGCTGGAGGCGTGAAGGTGGTTCTCGCGTTCGAGTCTCATGGCCTCGTTGAGCATGACGCGAAGCGATTCGGCAATGCCGTCGAGTCCGTGCTCCAAAATGGATTGCAGAATGGAATTTTCAGTGGTACATTCAGACATTGTGGTAAGTCCTTTCCGAGACGTGTTTGTTGGTAGCTTAGACGACTCGGGAAACTTACCACTTTTTTTTGCCCAGGCAAGCCGGTCAGGCACTGGTGGCGACCCGACTCCGACGAGATGGTGTCCCATTCTCGTCGGGTCGCCACAGGCGCACCATGGCCTGCATGAGCGTCAAAAGGCGTTACGCGCGACCAGTCGCCTGAAGAGCGACCGTTCCGCGTATTTACAGAAAATCACGCACACTCCCCCCCGCCCAGTCCCGCCATCGCCATTCGCAATCCCCTGCCCAGCGAAACGCAATCCAACCACGCCGCAAATGGCCACAGCCCCTCGCCGCCAGAGGCGGACTATGAAAGCAGCGGGGAATTGGGTAGAGCTGGTCGAGCAGTTCTTCGCGCTGTGTGACGACATCGTCCGCCGGCGTCTGCCACCGACCTCCATGCTCGTCCGGGCCGCCGTCTACGCGCTCAAGCAACGCCAGGAGCTCTCCGTGTTCCTGATTGACCCACGCGTGAACATCGACAACAATCCGGCCGAGAACGCCATTCGTCCCTGGGCACTGGGACGCAAAAATTGGCTCTTTGTTGGCAACGAACGCGGCGGCGAAAAATCCGCCATCATCGCCAGCCTCGTGGCCACCTGCAAAGATAACAAAGTCGACTTCAAGGCTTGGCTCGAAGACGTCCTCACTCGCCTCGGCACCACCCGGCATGACGACATTGACTCCTTGCTGCCACACAACTGGACTCCCGCACGCAACTAATACCACCCGCACACTATCGCGCCACCGCCCCGATCCGCTTCACGCGGACCGGGGCTTTTCGCGTTCAGGTGCTAATGTAATCACGCGAAGCTTGCCCGGGAATATGGGCTGGGCGAACGCTTACATCGCCATTCGCAATCCCCTGCCCAGCGAAACGCAATCCAACCACGCCGCAAATGGCCACAGCCCCTCGCCGCCAGAGGCGGACTATGAAAGCAGCGGGGAATTGGGTAGAGCTGGTCGAGCAGTTCTTCGCGCTGTGTGACGACATCGTCCGCCGGCGTCTGCCACCGACCTCCATGCTCGTCCGGGCCGCCGTCTACGCGCTCAAGCAACGCCAGGAGCTCTCCGTGTTCCTGATTGACCCACGCGTGAACATCGACAACAATCCGGCCGAGAACGCCATTCGTCCCTGGGCACTGGGACGAAAAAATTGGCTCTTTGTTGGCAACGAACGCGGCGGCGAAAAATCCGCCATCATCGCCAGTCTCGTGGCCACCTGCAAAGACAACAAGGTCGACTTCAAGGCTTGGCTCGAAGACGTCCTCACTCGCCTCGGCACTACCCGGCATGACGACATTGACTCCTTGCTGCCACACAACTGGACTCCCGCACGCAACTGACACCACCCGCACACTATCGCGCCGACGCCCCGATCCGCTTCACGCGGACCGGGGCTTGTCGCGTTCAGGTGCTAATGTAATCACGCGAAACACATGCGGGGATATGGGCTGGGCGAACGCTTACGCCGGAGCCGCGTATGTCGAAGTCACCGCCGAGACATCGAAGCTCCAGCGGAATCTCACCGACGGCATTGGATGGAAGTTTCTGCTGTACTAAGCGGCAATAACTCGGGTTGAATTATAAACAACATGAAAGAATCAATGTTTCTTACAGTTCATATACCAAGTTGGAATTGTATTCTTCATGCCATCGTACCACCCTAAAATTTCCGCTGCCTGATTCTTCATAATGTCAATTTCTTTCATTCCGAATGGAATAGCCCAAGGAATTGATGAAAGCGTATTACTCGCGATATACAGAGCAAGCAAGTCCCAAAAAACATGTGGTGCTGATGCTGAGAAATAACCGTCGATCATGCCGCATGCAAAAAAATGGCTTTGCTGTGCAGACCATACTATACGGTTAAATTCTTCCCATGGATCACCAAAGTCGTCGCGGTCAAAATCAATGATAATCAACTGCCCTGTTCGATTAAGCATCATATTACCAACATGATAATCACCATGCTGATAACATTGCGGTCGTCCCTCAAGTAGATGCCGATGAGCATTGATATATTGAATCATCAATTCAGAACCATCAAATTTTATAGGGCAGTCATGATACCCTCTTATTTTTTTATCGATTTTTCTGCTGAAACGGTTTTCCCATTTCTCAAAATCGTTAGGAGCCGGGATAGAGTGAATTTTCTTTAAAAGGCTTCCGGCCTCCATTCCATAGGCATATTGATCTGGGTTCGATAAAGCTATGATTTCAGATTCTAGATCAACACCATCGATCCAAGATTGGAGTGAATAACAACCATCTTGACAGATGCCGAATTCAATAGGTTCGCACATTGGCACGCCAAGTGCAGAGGTTTGCCTCATTAACTCAAAATTGGCTTTTTTGGAGTCATATTTGTTGATTGACGAAATACGGAGAAAATACTTATTGCCAATGTGATCCTCAACTAAAAATTTTTTATCAGCCGACCAGCCTTGCAAAATCGGTTCCATCTTTGAAAAATTAAAATCTTTCATAGGTATCATGCCAAAGCTAGTTGCGGAATTGCGGCAATCTCTTTTTCAGATTGCGAGGCAGCAACACACAAATCATAATTGGATTGTAGGTTGCTCCAGAATTCCGGACCAGTTCCAAAGTATTTTCCGAGCCGCAATGCGGTGTCCGCCGTGATTGCTCTTGTTCCCTTCACGATGGCATTGATTCTCGGAGTCGGCACGTGAATATCCATCGCCAGCTTGTTCTGGCTGATATTCATCGGTTTCAAAAACTCCTCGGAGAGAATCTCGCCCGGATGGATCAAATTTTTTGTTCTAATCATGATTCACCTCCTAATGGTAGTCAACGATTTCAACATTATAGACGTTTCCTTCATACCATGTGAAGCAGATGCGCCATTGATCGTTGATGCGGATGCTGTACTGCCCTTCGCGTTTGCCGTGCAAAGCCTCTAAGCGGTTGCCTGGCGGAATCCGCAACGATTCCACATTGACCGCCGCTTCGAGCATGTCCAGTTTTCGCAGGGCGATACGTTCAAAAGCCCTGAACCTCCGGCTCTCGCCAGTCTCTTTCAGATGCTGCGTCTCTCGGCATTTATAGCTTTTGATCATCCGTTCATCATTCTCCTGTAAAAACAATATACCACCATTTGGCGTTAAACGCAAGACGTAAAACGTGAAAGATTCAAAAAAACTTCCGGAGGGCATATGTCATTGTCATCGAACATCCGCGCCGGAGCGGCCTACGTCGAGGTTACCGCCGAAACGAGCAAGCTCCAGCGCAACCAGAGCGTCGCGCAGGAGCAGCTCAAGAACTTCGGGCGTTCCAGCGACTCCATCGGCAAGGATCTGCTGATGCTCTCCGGAGCGATGGCGCTGCCGTTCGTCCTGGCGGTGAAAGGCTTCACCGGGTTCGACGACCAGATGCGCCTGGCGAAAGCGGTGACCAAAGCGACCGCCTCCGAGTTCGAATCGATGACGAAGGTCGCCGAGAAGCTCGGACGGGAAACCTCCTTCACCGCGAAGGAAGTGGCAGACGGCATGGTTTCGCTGGGCCGCATGGGCTTCTCCCCGAAGGAAATCGAGGAGGCCATCCAGCCGACGCTCGACCTGGCCCGCGCCACCGGAACGGAACTTGGCGAGGCCGCCGATATCGCGGCGAACTCCATGCGCATCTTCGGCATCGAGGCGGGCAGAATGTCCGAAGTCGCCGACGTGCTGACGGCCACGGCGAACGGTTCGGCGCAGACGCTGACCGATCTCTTCGAAGCCTTGAAGATGGCCGGACCGCAGGCGAAAGCCGCCGGGGAGAACATCCGGGACACCAGCGCGGCTCTCGGCATTCTCGCAAACATGGGCATCAAAGGCTCGCTGGCCGGAACGGCGCTCCGCAAGAGCTATTCGCAGTTCGCGAGCGTCAAGGTTCAGGATCAGCTCAAAGCGGTCGGCGTGGAAACCGTCGACGCCAACGGCGATCTCCGCAAGATGGCCGACATCATGGCCGACATCGGCAAAGTCATGGCGGCGATGCCGAGCGCGGACAAGATCGCGTTCGCCGAGGAGATTTTCGACATTCGCGGTTCGCTGGCCGGACTGTCCCTTGGCGGCAACGTCAAGGAACTGGAAGCCTTTATCGCGAAACTTCAGGACATCGGCGGCACGGCGCGGGCGACCGCAAAGGAAATGGACGATGGGTTGGGCGGTTCGTTCCGTCAATTGATGAGCGCGGTCGAAGGCGCGATGAACGCCATCGCCAAGGCCATGGAGGGGACGCTCAAGCCGCTGGTGGACAAACTGACCGCCGCAACGCTCGCCGTGGTCGAATGGATCGAGGCGAACGCCGGGACGGTCACCGCCCTGGCCGCGGCGGTCGCGGGAACGGCGGCGCTGGGCGTGGCGCTGATCGTTGTCGGCACGGCGGCGAAAGCCATGGCGGCCGGTCTTGCCGTGGCGCAGACGACGCTGAAGGCTTTCACCTTCCTACAGGGATTGTGTGTTGCTCGAGGTCATCCGAAAAGCCCTCGCGCGTGCGCGCATTATGCGCGCACGCGCGAGACAAATCAAAAAAAAGTGCCACATTATGCTGAACGCGATCGAATTCCGCGAAGAAAGGTCGCACAAACATAATGGGGCACGCCATGGAATGTATTTTTCTCTTTCCAAATTACCAGTTGTTTTCGACCACTCCCGACAGCGACTTGGCTGATTTCGCTGCGGAGATGCTGGCTTTCATCGACCGCCATGGCGAGTTGCTGCCGCTGATTGACGCCGACCTGGATGCCTACGGTTTGCGGAAGAAGGCCCAGCGTGCGCGCCAGCGGCAAGCGGCACGGGCAGTCTTGCCAGCCTTGCCGGCCTTGCTGAGTAACATCCCCGAGGCGGAGCCCAGCGTCGCCCCCCGTACCCTTGAGACTGGTCGCCCCAGAATGCCGGCATTGGTCGTCTTTCTCTTTCTGCTCATGCGCGGCCGCTACGGTTCGGTCAGCGACCAGGACGCCTGCGAGCGCTTCTGCGAGTACAAGACGATCGAGGCCGTGCTGTCGCCTCGCGGTCTTCGCCTGCCATCGCGTCAGGCGCTGGTCGACAACCTCAACGCCGTGACCAACGCGACGCGGCAGGCCATACTGGATGCCCAGCTCCAGGACTGCCTGACCGAGGAGCTTGACGACTTCAAGGAAATCTGCGTTGACAGCACGGCGGTGTGCGCCAACTCGGCGTTTCCCAATGACGCCAGTCTGGCCGCTCGCAGCCTGCAGCGAGCCTTCATCGAGCTTTGGACCTTGCGGGAGCAGGGAGTGGTCACGTTCACCGATGGCTGGATGCCAAGCTGGAAAGACACGATTGTCTGCCTGGCGCGTGACATCAACATGGCCCGCGGCAAGAAGGCTCCGAGCAAAAGACGGAAGTTGTATCGTGCCACGGGTCGCTTCATACTGAGCCACTCATGGCTCGCATCTTCCCTTGCCACCTGACAACCGTACAACCCGCGTTTGGGATTGCAACGACGATGTTCCTTTTTTGTTGATATTGTGGATGTTGTGTTCGTTCATTTCTGCCTTTTTCTCTGTTTGGCGGCCTCCTTTCCATTTTGAAACTGAGCCACCCGGTTTGGCATCCCCCCGTGGGTCGCATTGGCTCAGTTTGCCCCGTGGGTCGCATGATTCAAACTGAGCCACTTCAAAGTGAGCCACCCTCGGCATGATCCAGTCGGGCTGCGGCCGCCGCGTCGAGGAGGGCGTCGTTTGCTGTCGGCCCCGCCTGCCCTTGGCGTCCGAAGTGGGGGCGTCCGGTTTTCCCCTTGAAGGGTATGAGCCGTGCCTGTTGCAGGAAGCGATCCAGAATAGCTCCGGCCGTTGGCACATCCCCAATCAGCTTGCCCCAGTCGTCCAGCGGTCGATTGCTGGTCATGATGGTTGACTTGAGCTCATGGCGGCGGAAGATGATCTCGAACAGCAGTTCGCCAGCTTTTTCCGGAAGCTGCTTGAGCCCCATGTCGTCAATGATGAGCAGGTCGGCCTTCAGGTAGCGTTCGAACTCGGGATTGCGGTCGCTGAGGGCGTTGAAGCGTTGCAGATGGCTGACGATGTCAAAGATGGACCGATAGATGACGGTGAAGCCGAGCTTGATGGCCTCAAAACCGATGGCCTGAGCCAGACAGGTCTTTCCCGTGCCTGAAGGCCCGACCATCAAGATGTTTTGAGCTTGGCGGATGAACTCGCCGCCTGCCAGTTCGTAGAAGAGTTTGCGTTCCAGATTCGGGTTGAACTGCCAGTCGAAGTCAGCCAGCGGCTTGAGGTTGCGGAAGCCGGCCGCCTTCAGGGCGGATCTGATTTTGTTGCCGGCGCGGTGGAGAAGCTCGTCCTGCAGGAGCAGTTCGAGAAAATCGCCGTGTTCGAGGCTGTTGCAGCGCGCTTCGCTCAGCCGCAGGTCAAGCTTGACGCCGGCCCCGGGCATGCGCAGATTTTTGAGTTGTTCACGAAGGCGGTTTATGCTCATGGGAAGATGTCCTTGTAGTCAATGAGGTGATTGTATTCTTTCAGCGGCCGGATGAGCTCGTGCTCGCTTTGGAAGGGCAAGGCGGGCTGCCTTTTGTCGCCTCGTTCTTCAAGCAGGGCCTTAAGCGCCTGATAGCAGGTTTCGCCGCGGGTGATGGCCAGATTGCAGACGAACTCGATGGTGGCGGCCGCGTGTGCCTTTCGCAGGTGAAGCAGTCCATGAAGCACCTTGGGGGCCGCCGCCTGCCGGCTGAGGACCACGGTTTCGCCCCATGCCCGGGCGCCGGGACCGATGCTTTTTTCGATCTGTTCGAGCAGCCAGTGCGAACCGCGTTCGGGAAGATAGACTTTCACTGGCGGAACATGGCCGGCGGCGGTCGAGGTCCGTCCCCGTTCCTGTCGCGCGTGCAGGGCGAGTTCTTTCAGGTCCTTTGACATGATGCGCACGTGGCGGCCGTCATGGCAGGCCCAGACTTCCTGAGACGTGTATTCTGGCGGAACCGAGTAGTAGGCGCCCTGGACCTCGACGTGGCCATCGCTGTGGACCTTGCGCAACTCCTCGCTGAAGGCGGCGAAGATGGACGCCGGAAGCGGCTGAAGCGACGCCTTCTCCTCATGGAACATGTCGATCACATGGCGCTTTTCCGTGCCGTGGAAACGATGGTCCGACACCTTGTCCAGCCAGGTCCACAGAAAGGTATTCTGTGCGTTCACAGACGGGAAGGTGCGTCCTGCGAGCGCGTTGTTCTGCACGTAGCCCACGACGTTCTCAACGCGTCCCTTGTGCCAAGGAATGCGGGGGCGGCAAGGAAGGATGCACGTGCCGTAATGCATGGCGAAATCATGACATTTGGGGTTGAGAACGGGATCGAAATTGCAGGGCCGGATGACACCTGCCTTGAGGTTGTCGATGACGACGGTCGCGGTCACTCCGCAAAAATGCCTGAACGCATTCTCCATGCCGCGGATGAAACTCTCGCTGTCCTGACGGTAGCTGACTTCGCAATAGATGCGGCGGCTAAAGGACAGGACGCAGCACAGAAGATGGGTCTTGCGACGGCGGCCACGCTCATCGCGAACCCAGGCTCCCTGGCCGTAGTCAACCTGCATTTCCTGCCCCGCCAGCTTGATCAGCCGGCGAAATGGCACTGGCGGCGACGTCTCGCGGTTGCGCTGCAGAAAGCGCTTTACGCTGGCATAGCTGCCCGTAAAACCCGCGTCACCCAGATCCTGGTAGATACGCCGTCCCGAGAGGCCCTGGGCATGCGCGGCGAGTATCTCGGAGGCATACTGAGCACAGCCTGAACGCTTGTCCACAACCGGCGGGCGGCTGGCCGGCGCAACTGCAGACCCGTGGGTCGCTTCAGGCTCGGCGGAGACCGATTCAAACTGAGCCACCCCGTGGGCCGCTTCAGGTTCGGCGGAGTCCGTTTCAAACTGAGCCACCCCGTGGGTCGCTTCAGGTTCGGCGGAGACCGTTTCAAACTGAGCCACCCCGTGGGTCGCTTCGTCTGACAAAACCGGACAGGTTGTTCCTTTTTCCTTGGTTGCAGCTTGCGTGGAGTGGCACCCTGTCTGACCCGGGGGCTCCGGGTTTGAAGCCAGATATCGCGCCACGGTATTGCGACTGACACCCAGTTCTGCCGCGATGGCACGCTGGCTTCTCCCTTGTCGGTAAAGTTGTTGTATTCTGTCTATCACGTTCACCTGCTTGTAGTTGGCCATGTTCTATCTCCTTGTTTTCCGATGGGAAAAAAGGAGATAACATAGGGCTGCTTTGTCTCGCAGGTGGCTCAGTTTGGATGCGACCCATCACTGGCTCAGTTTATGCGACCCGTGACACAGGTCCTCCTTCAAGACTTTTAGGTTGTTCTGAGATTGTGGCCATGCATTCGTCAAATGCTTTTTTGTATAATTCATACATGTGTAACAATACATCCTTTTTTGTTATCTAACGTCGCGGTTCAGGTGCGCCGCGGCAGCGGCGTCACCTGCAACCGCTGGTTGGGCCTCCCTTTCTAGTCCAGAGGGCTCGGCAATTCCTCAGCGATCTGCTTGAGATCGGCGTGTTTGAGAAAGAAGTAGAACGTCGAGTCAACAGCTTGCAGTAATTTCATATTCTTATCGTAGTCGATTATGGGAGGAGAGATGTTCTTCTTACTCTGGAGGCTACCAAGGGTGTGTAGGAGGTTGCTCATATCAGAGGCCCGTACATCCTGAGCGCGGTGATGGATCTTCTGGATCTGCTCTTGAATGGCGGCGCGCCGCATGCCCGATTCGATGCCGTCGTAGCCAGCGCTGAGAACGACCCGCACGAGATAGTACGGCAGGAAGAGCGGTGTCACCCCGTCCTTTGTCGTGGCGCTCAGGTTTCCGGCCGCAATCGACTCAAGTGCACGTTGATGGCGGGCCGCGTATTCCTGAGCCTTTGTCTCAACTGCCTGTGTTAACATGCGGTCATCGCCAATATCACGCCAAGCGAACTGCGTGTCCCGTACACCGGCAAAGACACAGATTGACTTAAGAAGTTCTTGAAACACCCCGATACTGCTAAATGATGCTTGAATACACTTCGCGATCACGCCGTCGTTGAAATGAACCTTGAGTTCTGACGAGCCCGCGTCAGCGACTTTCTGAAACTCTGACTCCGTCCACGGTTCCACAGGAATTTCGACGACTCGGTCTAGCAAGTCCCCATTGTATTGGGCAAGCCGATTCTTTTCTCGCCAGACGCCGAGGATGACGAAACGGACTCCAAGTTCCTGAAATGTTCGAAGATCGAACGCTAGTTGCTTTTGCTTATCCTCGTCGAGATAGTGAAAGTTCTCGATGATAATGATCTTCTGAGAGCCGATCTTCTTGAGCAGTTCAGATACGTCCTGAGGAAGAGCCAGATTGAATGGAACCTCCTCAAATTGCGATGTTTTCGTGACTTCCGACTTGGCTCCAGCGGTAGCGCTACCCTCTCCGCCGCCAAACAGGGGTATGAGCGCCTTCACTTTGAGCCCGACCGACGCCTGGGTCTCCCTCCCTGACGAGTCCGTCTGCGATGAGACCAGTTTGACATTGAGTTGTCGCAACACACTCGAGTAAATGTCCACTATTTCGGTCTTTGGCGTCACGCTAACGGGGAGATGCTGATCGTATGGCAAGTACTTCGACACAAGGGCCGTCTTCCCCTGTTTTGATGCGCCGTAGACAACGATCTGCTTGTCGCCGACAAGCGCAGCAGTGAACTTGTCGTCTACTTCTGGCCTGGTAATGTACGAGAGTACTTGGTGTGTGCTTACGCCAAAAACGTCTTCGAGCTTTGCCATGATGTCTTCCTATTCTTGCCCAACGTTAGAGTCACACTTTCCATACCGCTGTCGCGGTATGGAATAGTTGTGCACTCATTTGTTCTGCTTCTTCAGTCTCTTCGCCTTGATTCGCCTCAACTCATCCGCTCTGTCAGGCATTTCATAAAGAGCGTCCAAAATGTGCTCCATGATCTCGATGGCGAGAATCAATTCATCCTGTGAAGGTTGATTCAGTTCATGCACGGCCTCATTACCCAGAAAGCGATGCTCATTTAGAAGCGTAGCGTTCTTCTGTGTCAGAATGCCCTTTTCGCTTAGACCTGCGATCTTTCCTTCAAGCGTCTTGCGACGCTTGGTCTGAACTGTGCCGTCTGCCTTTTTTGATTCAACTGGACCGCCCGTTACCTTCTGATCGGCACATACTCCCTCAATTATGGACCGCAGCCCTGCCGCACACAGCGTCAGGGCTTCATTGTTGAAGCAATCAAGTGTTTCACGATAGATACGACGAAGGGTATTGGGAACATTATAGTAGTCCTTGATTGCACGTGTCTTATCCGACCGCTTCGGGTAGAGCCACGTTGATGTGCCGTCATCCCACTCGTCATATCCGATCTGTTGTTGTGCTTCTGAGAACCAACTGACATGGCGGAAGCTAATTGCTTCACAGCCTTGGCATTGGATGATCTGATAGATGTTTGCCCAGTCGATCGTCTCGGGATGTCCGCCGTCGTGCCCAATGACCTCGGATGCATCGCAGTCAACTGATTGCATTACAATGTGGTTTGTTTCTCGCTGGCACTGGGTGCAATGGATCTTGAGCTTCTGATTCTGGGTTTTGTTCGGAATGGTGTTCTCGGTGACCTTGCCCATGTTGTTATCCTTTCTTGCAGAACTTGTTTTTCTACAGAAAATCTGCTTTTGCCAGGCCAGAGAGCGGCGGGCACACAGTAAGTTTAGCCGCTCGTGCGGGCGTTACCAAGCGGTTCGAGGTGAAAGTTCTCCGATTGGGAGGCGAGAAGAGGGCTTGACGAGCGCTGTATAACCACGGATATTGTGGTGTTATACAGATCAGCATAATCATAGAATCCGGATATGGACGGCTTCGGCTAGCTGCTTGTTAAGCAATTTATACTAGGAACTCTGCCACTTCACCCTCTCCACCTGGTCCGCCAACTTCATCAATCCCATCCTTGCCGGCGCCACAAAGCCCGCTGGCAGTGGTTTGAAGTCCCAGCCGATGAGACACCCGCGCGGCATACGCCAGTGGAACGTACGAGCCACAGCGCGGCACACAAGGTCCGATTTTGGCCGAGCAACCAGGTCACTGGTCATTTTACCTCGTCTGGCTCAGAGTTTGTTCATGATATCCAGCAGAGTCTGATAGCTGTCCACGTCGTGGTATTTGACCTTACTGGTGGATAGTTCATTGAAGAGCCTGCGAGCGCAGGAGATTTTGGCCTTCTCAATGGGCCTCAGCTGCAGCGTTTCCATGGTACCTTTGGTTTCAGCGACAAAGAAAATGTGCTTGACCGTACCGGCGTTGAAGGCGATTGCCCAGTCGGGGGAGTAGTTGCCGACTGGCGTCGGTATGGCAAAGCCTTTCGGCAGCTTGGCATATACACAGACCTCACTGGCTGTTTCGAGGTCCTGGACAAATTTGCGCTCCACGCTCTGTTCCGCGCTACCGTCGGTAAAAACGAACTCCTGGATGCTTTTATTCGCTCGAAATGCCTGGTCGAATTTCCGGTCACTGGTTCCGGCCGTAAAGATATCGCTGTCGTAGCTGCCTTCGATTTGGTTATACGAAATGCAATCGACGATCTGGGTCGCCTTCTGCTCTTTGATGAGTTTGCTGACCTTGCTGATGAATTCCTCAGGGTTTGCCTGGAAAAGCACGAATTTGTCTGCGGCCATGCCGTGCAGAATTTCTGCGATGGTGCGTCGGGTCATCACCGTTGCTTCGGCGATCTTGCCGATGAGATCGTATTTGACATGGCTGCTCTCCGCATGGCTGAGTTCTTTGTCATTCGACTTGGCGGCGCTGAACGATTCGCCGCTTTTAACGGCGTTCGCGTCCATGATGGCATGCTGTTCGCCAACGACGACGGTGTACTTCAGTTGGCTGACAAAGAGCTCCTTGTTAATGTGTGCGACAGCTTTGTCAATGAGTTCTCGGGAGTCAAAAGAAACCGTGTAGGCGTATTTGTGGTTGATGTAACTCCAGAGCTTTTGGAATTCCTCCCGGTAGAAGTTGTCGTTCAGGCCGTTGTCCTCTACTTGTGTTTCCTTGCCATTGCTGACCATATTGGCGAGGACACTTTCATCATACACACTCTGAATCAGGGTATGGACGCCGCTGGCCAGGTTCTGAATTTCCTCCGGCAGCGGCTCAAGCGTGTTGTTGGCCAGGTCGGCGCGATACTTTTCCGACACCTTGTCATGCCGGTCCACGTAGTCGTTCTTCACCAAATAACGGTAGATGTCATGTGCCTGCTCAGCAGTGATCATGACACGCTGGCCATCAACAATGACCGGCTTGTTGACGAAGTAGTCCTCGGAGGCCTTTGTCGGACGATCGTAGAGAACCTCCTTGATTGTCTTCTGCAGGTCAGTGACAAACTGCGCGTAGCTTTCGCTGGCGATCACCGTGAGCTTGTTCAGTTCCTGGACCTGGTCGATGCCGCAGACATCGGCGTCCATGCGAGTACCGTCAGAATTGACGCAAAGACGCAAGCCACGCCCGACTTCCTGCCGTTTCTGGGTCGAGCTGTCGCTGTGCTTGAGCGTACATATTTGGAAAACATTGGGGTTGTCCCAGCCTTCACGCAAAGCGGAATGGGAGAAAATAAAGCGGGTGGGTTCTTTCAGGTCGAGAAGCACTTCCTTGCGTTTGAGAATGAGGTCGTAAGCAGTGATATCGTCACTAAAATCCGTTCCGCGCTTGGCCTCGCTGTTGATAGCCCGGCCGGTTTTGTCAATGCTGAAATAGCCATTGTGGGTAATGCTGGTGCTGATATTGCGCAGGTAGTCCTGATAGGCCGATGGAAAGATCGACGCGCGGTCATTGAGAATGGATTGGTATTCCTGCTCGAACATCTGGCCGTATTCACCGAGCAGTTCATTACCGTCGGCGTCGTATTGGCGGTATTTGGCGACCTCGTCAATGAAGAATAGCGAAAGCGTCTTGATGCCCTGATTGAAGAGCTTTTCTTCTTTGTCGAAATGCGAGATGATGGTTTCGCGTATCTGAATACGGCGCAGGTCCCTTTCGGATATATCTCCGATAACCTGTCCCGGCGTCAGTTCCTCGCCATTCTGGAACGTGATTTTACCGCCGAAAAGAGGATTGATCTCGGTAACGGTATAGCCGTTCTTGTACTGCTCCATGCGGTTGGAGAGGTGGTAGAGATTGTCGCCAACGCCCAGCTTGCGGATTTCACGATTGATGGACTTGTCATAAGCGATCTCAAACTCAAGCCGTGCTTTCGGCGGTTGCTGCGGACTGACAACGATGTTCTCAAGGTACAGATAGCCGTCCGTACCACGAAAATTCTTGACCTCAAAACCCTTGACCTCAATCTTTTTCACCAGGCGTTTGTTGAAGGCGTCCAAGGCATCCAGCACATAGATGGGATTGTGCATGTCCTTGTGCGTGGCCGAGTAGTTCAGGCAGAAAAGCGGGTTGAAATACTTCAGGGATGTCTGGGTGGCGTCGCCGCCCATCTTCTGCGGTTCGTCCAAAATGACAATGGGGCGGTTGGCCTTGATGACGTCAATGGGCCGGCGGCTGCCAAAGGCGTCCTGCGGCATGTAGATGCGCTTCGACTCTTTGTTCCTTTGACCTTCTTTCAGCGTCCGGTTGAACGCCTGAATGTTGATGATCATCACATTGATGCCAGAGCTGCTGGAAAAGTCGTCCAGCTGATTGAGGTTGTCGCTGTCATAGATGAAGAAACGGGCTTTTTTGCCATAATGCTCCATGAAATGTTCCTGGGTCATTTCAAAGGATTTTTTCACGCCTTCGCGGATGGCGACGCTCGGAACCACCACGATGAATTTGCTCCAACCGTAGTGCTTGTTCATCTCGAACATCGTCTTGATATACACATAGGTCTTGCCCGTGCCTGTCTCCATCTCAATATCCAGCGAGCAACGGCCGATGTGCTCAACCAGGCACGGCGACAGCATGATGTTGTTCCGGGTCTGCACGTCGTGAATGTTCCGCAGTAAATCGCTGTCACTCAGTTCAATGTCGTGATTGCGATAGCCGAGGCTGAGGTCGTCGTCGCTATCTGAATCTTGCGTTTTAAGGAGAACGGGTGACACATTTCGCCCTTGATCACGCAGAAAGGCAAGCCGTTCGCGCTTCTTCTGCCCGGCAAAAACAGCAATCGTACTGTCAACCGCATCACTCTGAAATTGCTGGACCTTGAACTTGAACTTCATCGTTATACCTCAGACCAGTGTTTGCCAGGCCGGTGATCATGCATTGTTATTTGAACCAGGCTTCGTTCGTCAGCTGGTTGGCTTCAACGCCTACGGGGAGCGGAGCCGGTTTTCCGCACTGTCGGATTGTGCCCATCGCGGTAGGGGCCGGCGCCTGCAGATCGTCACTGGCGCGGTCCCAGGTAAGCTGTTTCGGGTACACGTGGCCGACCACATGAACCCATTTTTCCCTTTTCGGGTACATGTCAGCCGTCAGATGTACCCATTTGCTCTGTTTTGGGTACATATCAGCCGCCATGTAGTCCCGCCAGGCCCTTGTTGGGTTCATGTCATCGTCCGCTTGTTCCTTTGCGAAATCCGTGCGATTTGAAAGCAGGCGTCTCATCACTGCGGGCGCTCTTTTGTCGCTGTTGAATGACTATCCATCAGCAAATCAACCAGTTGCGTATGAATGTAGTAGTTACTCCGCCCGACTTTCACTTTGGTCAGTATGCCGCTGGCTACGATCAGGTCAAGATATTTGGCTGCCGTCTTGCGGCGGACCTGCATCGCCTGTTCCATGAATTCGACTTTGGTGTAGGGGAAGTTGAAGAGATGGTTCAATAAGTCATGGCGGTAATTCTTGCCAAAGAGCTTTTTGAGCTGCTGCTTGTCGTCATGCATCAGCAGCAGTATGCGCTTGACCAGCAGGAGCGTAGCATCCGCGATCTCTTCAATGCCACGCAGCATGAAGAGCACCCATTCCTGCCACGACGCAGTGTTGTCAGCGCCTTCTCTGATTGCCTGCAACAGGTGGTAGTAATCGCGTTTGTGCTGGATGATATAACGGCTTAAATACAGAATCGGCAAATCCAGCAACTCGTTGAGCACCAGGTACAATATGGAGAGGATGCGGCCGGTACGACCGTTGCCATCGTAAAAAGGGTGAATGCTCTCGAACTGATGGTGGATCACCGCGAGCTTGATCAGGGGATCAAGATCACTCGTTTCTGGCGTGTTGATAAATTTTTCCAGCTCGCTCATCAGCTCAATGACGACCTGTCCGTCTTGCGGGGGGGTATAGACGACGTGTCCCTGCGCGTCTTTCAGGACGGTCCCGGGAACCTTGCGGAAGCCTGCCAAATTGCCGATAAGCACCCGCTGGATGTCCAGAATGACGGCGTTGGTGAGCAGTTTGTCCCGCCGCACGCGCTCATAGCCCACTTTCAGCGCTTGGCGATAGGACATGACTTCCTTTGCGGCTGCGGACGCAATAAAGCCCGTGACATCCAAGTCGCTTTTGAAGAGATCGTCGTGGGTAGTGACGATATTCTCGACTGCGGAACTGTCTTTGGCCTCCTGGAGGGCCAGGGTGTCGATGAGAATTGCCCCATTGGGGATTGTCTGCACCAGTCCCTTCAATTCGGCCAGTTTGCGGTTGGCCCGGTTCAGCTGCTTGAGTATGGCGATGCTTTCCAAGTCAACGCGTGGAGGCAGGGGGGGAATCTGATAGTCCGCCATTACAGAATCCTCCGTACAGTATCAGGGCTGAAGGTGGCGAATATCTGCTCGAAGTTGGCGGCCACGCTGTCACTTTTTAGCGAGCTGTCACGCAAGACCGCATAGCAGGGCTTTTGCTGCGCAATCGCGGTGACGACGTCGTCGCTTATCTCCTCATCAAAACAAGCGATGAGGAAATTGTCCGCCACGTTGAATATCTTTTTGCCAGCTATGACCGTCTCTGTAATATTGCTGGAGAGAAGTACGCCAAGTTCCAGCATGACCTGAAAAAGCAGGTCCTCCGGCCCGCGGCCGTCCTTGATGTTGCTGGCTCGGTCAAACAACACATCTTGCGACGTCGCTGCCGGACTGTAGTACACGTCTTTCATGTTCGTGCTGTCCAGCTTCAACACCCGGAAGCCGATGTCCAGCCCCGCTGCTGTCGTTGCATTTTCCGACGCAATCTTCGCACCCGCACGGCGTATGCGTTCCTTGCCGATCTCGCAAATGGTTTTGTAACCCGCCTTATAGGCCTCGCCGTCTTCGGGACAGGCCTCCGGTAACTGCACCATGATGAACTTGCGGTTGCCACCATCCTCGGCATTCTGCTGCATCACTGCATGGGCCGTTGTACCAGAACCAGAAAAAAAGTCGAGGATGAGGGCGTCTTGACTTTGACTCATTTGAATGCACTGCCTAATCATATGAACAGATTTTGGAGCCTGAAAAATTTTCTCCTTTGAGTCAAAAAGTGAACTAAAAAAGATTTGTCCTTTTTCGGTGAAAAATAACTTGTCTGTCCATATGGACTTAACTTGTTTCAATGGGGCTTGAATATCACAATAGGCATATGCCTTACGATATATTTTCCATTTTCCATTAACTTTTTTCCCTACAAGAAGATGTGCATCACTAGATGCTTTTTCTTTTCCCCACGTCCAACAACCTTCATAGCCATCGTCCCAAATAGGAAATACTTCATAGTACTCAGATTGGTAATTAAGTGTAACTTCACCACTAGGCTTAATGTATATAGGATACCATAGATTTTGACGATTAAATTTTCCAAAATCACGATGTGTATTACGCAGTTCTAATTCTCTATAACAACATCCATTAGAATCAATAAGTGAATAGTCATTTTTAATATCATCATCAGACTTTGGAATTGAAAAACTACCATTTTTGAGTGCTTTTTTGGAATATATTAGTATATATTCGTGACAATTTGCAACATATTTGTCTTGTGATCTTCCCTTTGGATTACACAGCAAGGTTATCTGTGCAACGAATTGATTGTAACCAAACAATTCATCTAAACACTTACGAAGATTATGTATTTCATTATCATCAATTGAAATGAATATCACCCCATCATCTGTAAGCAAGTCTTTAGCGAGCTTGAGTCGCGGATAGATCATATTAAGCCAGTCGGTATGGAATCGTCCATTTGAGTCGGTATTTTGGACCAAGCGGTTTCCCTGGGCATCGTATTGACCGTCGCGTTCGAGGAATTCGCCGGCGCTCTGGGCAAAATCATCTTCGTAGACGAAGTCGTTGCCGGTGTTATATGGCGGGTCGATGTAGATCATTTTGATTTTGCCGAGGTAGGTCTCTTGAAGGAGCTTAAGCACATCGAGATTATCGCCTTCGATGTAGAGATTTTCGGTACTATCGAAGTTGACGGAGTCCTCGCGGCAGGGCCGCAAAGTAGCGGCGATGGGGCTATTGGCGAGAAGCACGGACTTTCGTTTGTCCGGCCAAGTGAACTGATAGCGTTCATCGGGGCCCTCGACGATACTCTTGGATAGCTCCTGCCGCAGTGCGTCGAAGTCGATGGCGCGCTCGGGTTTGCCGTCCTCGCCCAGGCGTTCCGTGAGCACGTTGGGGAAGAGCTTACCGATCAGCTCAATATTCCTGTCCACGCCGTTGGGCGTATGCATGTTCAGCTTGTCCATGAATGTCTCCAGTGGAATTCTGTATGGTCGTGATCTGCTGCTTGAGTTCAAATTTGCGTTTTGGCTGCTTCTCAGCGCGGAGGAGTTTTTCGAGCTTGGCGATTTCGTTGTCCTGGCGCTTTTGCCAGGCAAGAGCCTGAATGGCATCATCTAAGGGTACCCCATCGTAATCATTGAGGCCCTGGTGAATTTGGCGTAGAAAGTTGTCTACAACGTCATCCATGGTCGGCCCGATGATCTGCAGAGGCAATTCAGCATAGGCCATCCAAGCGGTTGCAAAGTACTCCCGGACGGTTTGCTCCGGGCTTCCCTTGTAGCCCATACTGGCCATATAGCGCTCCCCATGCTGCAACAAAAAAAGCACATGGTAGTGCAGGCTCTTGTCGATACTGTGTAAAAGCTGGTTGTTGACTGAGGCGCTTTTCAAGGCGACCTCAAAGACTTCCACTTCCACCACCCGACGCCCGGGCTGCACGGGCAAGGTCGTTGCCGACAGTTTATTGCGCCAAATTATCTTCTCGACGCCACTGGCAAATGCCTTCTTCATCGCCGGCGTCATCGGGCTCTTCTCGACGAAGGTTTTCTTGTGTATCGGGGTGTTGACGGCCGTGGAAATCGGAAAGTCCATCATGACGCCGGTCCTTTCACCACCAGGAAGCAGATCAGCTCAAAGTCGTTCAGGCCCGCGATGGGATTTTCCAGCGCGGTGGTGCCGCCGGGCGCAAAGAGACTCTCGACGTCGCTTTCCTGTTTCTTGTGAATGATGGAGGCGATGGCCTCACCCAGGAGCTTCGAGTAGTGGTTCATCTTGAGCCCGTCATGGGTCTCCTGGTTGAAGGCACGACAAAGCCCGGGAACCGGCTCCTGTTGCCCTTTGCAGAGCAGCCGCATGGTATCCAGGAGCTTCTTGGGGGCCAGGTGGTGGCAGACGACCCGACCGTCGTCGGCGAGATAGACCATGTAAAAGGGATGTAGGCGATTTTGCTTGTCGATATTCACGCCCTGGTTGACATTGCGGAGTATGTAGAGTACCCCGGGAGGGCAGTCAGGCGAGGACGGCACAACGGCATGGAGCCCGCGCGGCGCCTTGTCGCAATCGCGATTTTGCTTGACGTAGTCCAGCAAGTCAAGGCGAAATTCATTCAGACCCAGGTCCATGATGCTGATCCCGGTGTTCATCTCTTCAATGTCAACGACTTCCTGCTGCAGGCGTTCCAGCTGTTTTCGGCGGTACTCCAGATCGCCCTGGTTATCCTCTTCGTTGATGGGGTCGTCATCGCCAGTGGCCGTCATGATGGAAATTTTCATGCGGGTTTCTACGCGGTCTTTCAGCTGGATGTAGTCGTCTAGAGTCATATCGGGCCAGTAGTTAACCAGCTGTATGCAGTGGTTATGGCTGCCTATACGATCAATGCGACCAAAACGCTGAATGATGCGCACTGGATTCCAATGGATGTCGTAGTTGATCAGGTAGTCGCAGTCCTGCAGGTTCTGGCCTTCGGAGATACAGTCCGTAGCAATCAAGACGTCTATCTCCACGGGGTTGTTCGGCAACAGCAGATGTTTTTCCTTGGATATCGGCGAAAAGAGCGTCAGGACGGTGTTCATGTCGATCTTTAACCTGGGAACGGTAGACAGACCATCCGTCGTGCCTGTTACCATGGCGCTATGTAGCCCGAAGATCGCCCGCATATACTCACTGACATGCGTGTAAAGATACTCGGCCGTGTCGGCAAACGCCGTGAAAATTATGACCTTCTTATTCCCGGGGTTGATGGGATGGTTGACTTTGTCGGCAATCTGCCCGAGCAGCGTCTGGAGTTTGTTGTCGTGTTCGGGTGTGATGTCACGGATCATGGAGATCAGCAGTTCTAGCGTCTCGACGTCACTGGCCAGTTTCGCTCGCCAGGACACGTAGTCCATGTCCCGCAAATCAATCTTGACCTTCTTGCCGACCAGATAAAAATCGCCATCCTCATCGTCGGCGTCTTGCGCGGAGTCCGTCATCATCTCTGAAAATTCGAATAAATCGAGACCGCCAGACTGGTCGAAGCGGTCGATGCTGCGGATGGTCTTTTCATTGAGCGCCTTGATACGCGTCAAGGTCAGCAGGAAGGCATGAACGGAACTCTCCAGACGTTTGAGCAGTGCAATGCCCATTAGGCGATGGACGCCTTTCTCGCGCCCGATCTGGGAGAGATTGGACCCTTTGTCATCGTCATCGGCGCTGGACGGCAGGTCATATTTGCTTCGGGCGCTCTCAAAAATGAAGAGCGACGGCAGGTATATCATCAAGGTCAGCTGCTGGAGTTGCTCAAATATCTCGTTGTAGTTGATGGCACCCGAGAGCGTCGTCAGCGCCGGCCGCGGACTCAGGGGTTTCAGGCGCTCCGGAAATTTGCCTATAGCGGTAATGTCGTAATACCGCTCAATGTGCTTGCGAGAACGGGCAATCGTGACGGCGTCAAGCAATTCGAAGAAATCAAAATCGAGGCGATCCAGCAGGGCCTCGGCGGTACGCTCGTCCGGCGGCAACTTGTTCCAGATGTTGAACTCCTTCTGCGCCTGACGGAAAATCTCATCAATGCTGTGTTTGGTGTTCAGCTTGTCTTCCAAGAAAGCCGAATGGCCCTCGTAAGCGAGTTCCAGCTGGTTTTTCAAGTCGAGGAAGCGGTTGTTGACCGGCGTTGCCGAAAGCATCAACACCTTGGTGCGCACGCCGGAACGGATGACTTTGTTAAGCAGGCGCAGATAGCGGTTTTCCCGTTTTTCGTCATTACCATAGACATCAGCGCCATTACGGAAGTTATGCGATTCGTCAATGACCACGAGGTCGTAGGTATCCCAGCGTAGACGAGACAAATCAACGCCGTTCGACTCGCCCTGATGCCGGGATAGATCGGTGTGATAGAGGACGTCATACCGCAGCCGATCTCCAGCAATGGGATTGTTGACGTAATTGCCCTTGAAGGTATTCCAGTTGTTTGATAACTTCTTGGGGCACAACACCAGCACATTCTTGTTGCGGTCTTCGTAGTATTTCATTACCGCCAAAGCGGAAAAGGTCTTGCCAAGACCGACGCTGTCAGCCAAAATGCAGCCATTGTACTTTTCCAGCTTGTTGATGATCGCCAGTACTGCATCGCGCTGAAAATCAAAAAGTCGTTTCCATATCTGGCTGTTGCGGAAGCCCACGCCCTCATTGGGCAGCTCGTCTTCAGAAATGTCCTCAAGAAATTCGCTGAAGATGTTGTAGAGCGTCAGAAAGTAAATAAACCATGGAGCATTTTCGCGGTAGGCGGCGGTGATGTTGTCGATAACGACGTCAGTCACATCCTGCATTTTGGCGGCGTCATGCCACAGGCTGTTGAAGGTCTGGATGAAACGACTGCTTGCCTGGGGCGGATGCTTCATCACAAAGTTAAAGGAGTTGTTGCCCCGCTCGCAACCGATGTCGATAGTCGTAAAACCGTTGAGCGGATAGTAGGTGCAGCCCTCGGGGCCTTCCACATTCAAGAAACCGGTGATGTTGTCACCGGAGGTGTTCGATTTGAATTTGACCTTGCGCCGTATCCATTCCGCACACTCTTTAGCGATGGCCTTCTGGGTCAATTCGTTGCGTAGTCTGATCTCGAACTCGGAACCATAGAGGCTGCTTTCACGGGATAGCCGCGGAATGTAAAATTCACGTTTTTCCTTTGGCGCCTGCTCGGTGGTGAAAGTCGGCGAGGTAAAGAGAAAACGCAGCTCGGCAATGTCCGACAGCTCCTTTTTCAGCTCCTGATAGGCATACATCGAAAAGCACGCCGCTGCAATAGACACCTTGCTCGATGGTTTGATTTCCTTCTTGAGATCGTCTTTAACGAACTCGTTGATGTTGTCAATCATCTGCATGGCGCTCTTTCCATTGTCAGTAAAAATCGTGGTTGATCTTACGACATCCACACCCAGGTCACTCTAGCGCAGCCCTAGCCACGCACGTCAAGTCCAAGCAAGCAGCAGACAGCCTCCCACAGTGAGAGGAACCGCCTCACCCCATGGCGCCGCCACACATGAACGCCACCGAGATGGAAGCCCCCTCATCAAGATGATAACCTTTACATTCCCCACTAGTGGTGCCTGCGCCTGGCAATGGCGTAATGCAGGACACGGAACTCGAAATGTAGTATCCGAATATGCAAATAACAACGCCCTCCTTCAAACATCCCTCCAGCCCAAGGAGACTGTTTTCGCTTGACGATTATCACTTACTCCCGCGCCCTCCACTCCCCGCCCGCCATCACCCTGGCCCCAGCTGGCTGCGTGTTCATGACGTAGACCCACCCGACCTCAATGCTGCCATCGGGGAGCCTGGCCTCGATCTGCCGCCGCGTATACAGGTGGGGATGGTTTTCCAGCCGGTCAATGGCCGGCCTGTCGGCAACGGGCAGGACCACGAATTCCGCCTTGACGACGCCCTGGCCGTCGGGCACGAAGGCCGGGAAGCCCCAGCCGGTGTCGGAGAGCGTGCCCGCGATGTCGCAGGGGCTGATGAAGGTGGCGTTCCGGCAGAAGTGGCTGTTGGGTTCGCCGCGCATGAGCGTCCCATTGACGATCAGATTCACCGACTCCATGCTGCCTCTTGTCCTTTGTAATGAGTCGTTGCCACCTTGAAGCCCTTGTTTCCCTAGGTATGGTAGATGTCACTGGCCTGCATTCTGAAAGCATCTTTGTTACCTGTTTTACTGAACAAATAACGCAGGACCGATGCAGACCGGTTTCGACTGCTTTCGCCGGTAACGTCATGGATCGTACCATGAAAGCAAAGGTGTCATTTGCTTTCACAAGCACGACCATGACCGGCTTGCACTGAAGGAATGGCCGGAGGCAAGGAACGTCGCGTAGAAATGGGAAGACCAGCAACAGCGGGGAGAATCCGTTTATGCCGAGACGGCATCTTGCCGGAGGCATTCACACAGTACGGCAACACGCCAGAGCAACCCTTTCGATACCCACACCGCACGTGCCATGACTGAAACACTCCGTTTTTCCTAAAACCGGGAAAAACCTGACATATTCCGTTTCTCCTATAACCGGGAAGAACCCGAAACAAACTAAAACCACATTTCACGAGTAACCCGCACAATGGGATTGTCAGTCAGGTAACTGGCAGGTGAAAGCTCAAAGCAGGAGCCGAGGCGATGAAGAAATTAGCTGCGGTGCTGATGGTCGTGACAAGCCTGCTATACTGCTCCTGTGGCAAATCGAAGGTCAGTATGGCCCCAGGTGGCGGGGTTATGCTTGACCTCGTTCTCATACGCCCGGGAAAGTTCCTGATGGGGTCTGAATACAGCTACGACGAAGAGGGGCCGGTTCACGAGGTGAGGATCTCGCAGCCGTTCTATCTTGGCAAGTATGAAGTGACCCAAGCGCAATGGCAGGCTGTCATGGGCTGGAACCCGAGTGAATGCAAGGGGGCGACGTTGCCGGTGGAATGCGTCTCATGGGACGATTGTCAGGAATTCATTGAGAAGCTCAACAGCAAGGGAATTGGCACCTTCCGGCTGCCGACGGAAGCCGAGTGGGAGTACGCCTGCCGAGCGGGCACAACCGATGATTTCGCAAAGAATCTTGACGAAATAGCCTGGTACAATGAGAACAGCGGTGACACTACGCATCCGGTGGGCACAAAGAAGGCAAATCCCTGGGGGCTGTATGACATGCACGGGAACGTGTCTGAATTTTGTCTGGACTGGTGGTATGCCCCATACAACCAAGGCAAGCAGACTGATCCCATAGGGCTTTCCTGGAGTTTTTGGTTCGTCTGCCGGGGCGGCAGTTATCTTTCCTCATCCAAACGCTGCCTTTCGGCGAGCCGCTCCACGCTCGCGCCTTGGTGTCGGAGAGGCTATCAAGGCTTCCGCCTCGTCATGATGGTTCAGTAGTCCTTGTTGTCATTATCGCCGTGTCGCGCGGCGTTGCCGAGTTCCGGCCGGGGCGGCAAAGCCGCCGCAGTGGCAATCCGCGGCAAGCGGCGGCAGGGGGCATGGCGACAGCTCCAGGACGAGGATCGGCAGGCTCGCAGTCGATATAGCCCCAGGCACGCAATAGTGTTTACCCAGTACGACGTTGTGGATGTCGAATTCAAGGGACTGCCAGTTAATCAACTGTTATCATTATGAAGGTAAAAAGGGGGGGATGAATGAAGAGAAAGTTCGCTGAACTCTTGATGGTCTTGAAAAGCCTGTTATCCCGCTCCAACGTCAAGTCGGAGCTTGCAGATAGGACCGCAGCCTGCAGACTGGACTTTGGTGGTGGGATTATGCTTGACTTCGTCTTCGTACTTCCTGGCAAGTTTCTGATGGGGTCTAAAAACAATGTCTATGGTGGCAAACCGGTTCACGAGGTGGAGATCACCCAGCCCTTCTACCTGGGGGTAACGGAGGTGACACAGGCGCAATGGGAGGCGGTGATGGGGGCGAACCCGAGTTACTTCAAGGGGGCGACGTTGCCGGTGGAAAATGTCTCATGGGAAGATTGCCAGGTGTTCATTGAGAAGCTCAATGGCAAGGGCCTCGGCACCTTCAGACTTCCGACCGAAGCCGAGTGGGAGTATTCCTGCCGGGCCGGCACGACCGGGGATTACACCGTAAAAATGGACGAAATGGCTTGGGTCCGTAGGAACATCGGTGATACTACCAGTCCGGTGGGCACGAAGGAACCCAATATTTTGGGTCTTCACGATATGCTCGGGAATGTGTATGAATGGTGCCAGGATTGGTATGCCCCTTACAACCAAGACAAGCAAACCGATCCCAAGGGTGCTGCCGTTGGGTCTCTCCGCGTCGTCCGGGGCGGCTGGGGCGGCTGGGGCGACACTTATCTGTCCAGCCGTATGACGTACCGCTGCGGGAACTCTCCGGCGGGGCGGGATAACCTTTTAGGCTTCCGCCTCGTTAGGGAGCGTGCAGAGGGCACCGGGGTCGTTGTCAATTCGGAGCGTGCAGAGGGCACCGGGGCCGTTGTCAATTCGGAGCGTGCAGAGGGCACCAGGCCCGTTGTCAGGTTGGAGTTTGAACAGGGCACCGGGGCCGTCAGCCTGGACCTTGGTGGCGGGGTTATTCTTGTTCTTGTTCTCATACGCCCGGGGAAATTTATGATGGGGTCTTGGAGAGCGATTCATGGGAGTCCGGAACACGAGGTAACAATCTCGCAGCCGTTCTATCTTGGCAAGTATGAAGTGACCCAGGCGCAATGGCAGGCGGTTAGGGGCTCAAACCCGAGTAAGTTCAAAGGGGCGACGTTGCCGGTGGAATGCGTCTCATGGGACGATTGTCAGGAATTCATTGAGAAGCTCAATGGCAAGGGGCTCGGCACCTTCCGGCTGCCGACGGAAGCCGAGTGGGAGTACGCCTGCCGAGCGGGCATAACAGATAATTACACAAGGGATCTTGACGAAATGGCTTGGCACTATAACAACAGCGGCAAGATGACGCATCCGGTGGGTATGAAGAAGGCGAATCCATGGGGCCTCTATGATATGCTCGGAAATGTCATGGAATGGTGCCAGGACTCGTACGTCGACTATAGACAGGAAATGCAGATTGATCCCATAGGCACTTGGGGGTTCGACTGTGTCCTTCGGGGCGGCTGTTGGTTCTTCTCTCCCATATACTGCAGTGCGGCATTCCGCGCCGCAGCTCAGCCTTGCTCCAGGAGCGACTTTCTTGGCTTTCGCCTCGTCATGATGGTTCAGTAGTCCTTGCCGTCCTTCGCCGTGTCGCGCGGCGTTGCCGCGTCCCGGCAGGGGCGGCAAAGCCGCCGCAGTGGCAATCCGCGGCAAGCGGCGGCAGGGGCCAGGAACGACACCCCAAGACGAGGAGCGGCAGGCTCGCAATCGATTTAGCCCCAGGCACGCAATAGTGTTTACCCAGTACGACGTTGCTGATGTCGAATTCAAGGGACAGTCAGTTAATCAACTGTTATCACAATGAACGCAACAAAAGGGGGCTGGACGATGAATAAGAAGTTAGCTGTATTGTTGATGATCTTGGCAAGCCTGTTTTGCTGCTCCTGTAGAAAATCGACGATCAGTGTGGACCTTGGTGGCGGGGTTGATGGCATCTGGGCACGCAGCCTGGACCTCGGTGGCGGGGTTATGCTTGATCTCGTTCTTATACCGCCAGGCAAGTTTCTGATGGGCTCCGAATATAGTGAAGATGATGAGCAACCGGTTCACGAGGTGACGATCTCACAACCCTTTTATCTTGGCAAATATGAAGTGACCCAGGCGCAATGGGAAGCGGTCATGGGCTGGAAACTGAGTGAGTCCAAGGGGCCGACGTTGCCGGTAGATGAAGTCGCATGGGGGGATTGCCAGCTGTTCATTGAGAAGCTCAATGGCAGGGGCCTCGGCACCTTCAGACTTCCGACCGAAGCCGAGTGGGAATATGCATGCCGAGCTGGTACGACTGGCGATTATGCCCGCGAATTTGACGAGATGGCGTGGCACGCCGATAACAGCGATAGTGGTCCGAATCCGGTGGGCACGAAGAAGCCAAATCCCTGGTGGTTATATGACATGCACGGCAATGTGTTGGAGTGGTGTCAGGATTGGTATGCCCCTTACAGCGAAAACCAAGAAACCGATCCAAAAGGTGCTGCCGTCGGCTCTCTCCGCGTCGCCCGTGGTGGCGACTGGAGCGACTCTTACGCTGCCTCTCGCTCGGCGAGCCGCAGCGGGCGCGAACCGTGGAGCAGGAGATATCTTGGCTTCCGCCTCGTGAGGATGTGCATTGTCGAGGGCGACACTGAAGAGGCAAAGCAGATGAAACGCATCGCCAAAGAGGCGTGGCAAGAGGCGAGGCAGAAGAAGCGCCTCGCCGAAGAAGCAGAGCAGGCGGAGCGCCTTGCCGAAGAAGCAGAGCAGGCGAAGCGCCTCGCCGAAGAGGCGGAGAAGAAGAGGCAGCTCATCGCCAAATGGATGCCGTTCCGCGCGCAGGCGGCGGAGCATAATGCGGTAGTGGCGGGTGAGGAAGTCGTGAACACGATTGGGATGCGTTTCCGCCTGATTCCCGCCGGGACGTTCCGCATGGGCTCGGAGAAGGGATACGACTATGAAATGCCCGTTCACGAGGTAGAGATCACCCAGCCCTTCTACCTGGGGGTAACGGAGGTAACGCAGGCGCAATGGGAGGCGGTTATGGGCTCAAACCCGAGATATAGCAAGGGGGCGGCGCTGCCGGTGGCATGCGTCAAATGGGCGGACGCAGTGGCCTTCTGCGAGAGGCTGTCGGCGAAGGAAGCGTGGGTGAAGTACCGCTTGCCGACTGAGGCGGAATGGGAATACGCCTGCCGGGCCGGCAGCCAGCAGGAATACTCCTGGCACTGGTCGGGTGAGTTCGAAGACGAGATTGGGATCGACGACTATGCGTGGTATGGCGGGAACGCCAGCGACGCAACGCACGAGGTCGGGACGCTGAAGCCCAATCGCTGGGGACTCTATGACATGCACGGCAACGTTTCAGAATGGTGTCAGGACTGGGCTGGGCCATGCAGCCAGGACAGGCAAATCGATCCCAAAGGAGCTGTCAGTGGGGATCAACGCGTCTTTCGGGGCGGTAGCTACTTATGCCCTTCCGGAGACTGCCGTTCGGTGGCCCGACTAAGGATGGAGCCGCATTACTGGGGCGTCAATCTGGGCTACCGGATCGTAGCGATGGGCCTTGTACAGGGCGATACCGAAGAGGCAAGGCAGAAGATGCGCCTCGCCGAAGAGGCGTGGCAGAAGATGCTCCTCGCCGAAGAGGCAAAGCGGCAAGAAGAGCGCCTCGCTGATGAGGCGTTGCAGCAGAAGCGCAGGGCCGAAGAGGCGTTGGAGCAGAAGCGCAAAGCCGAACAGGCGTTGGAGCAGGAACGCAGGGCCGTAGAGGCGTTGCAGCTGGAACGCAGGACCGAAGAGGCGTTGCAGCTGGAGCGCATCGCCAAATGGGAGGCGTACCGCGCGCAGGCGGCGGAGCATAATGCGGTAGTGGCGGGTGAGGAAGTCGTGAACACGATTGGGATGCGTTTCCGCCTGATTCCCGCCGGGACATTCCGCATGGGCTCGGAGAAGGGAGACGACAACGAAGGGCCTGTCGACGAGGAAGCAATGTCCCATTTCTTCAGCGAAAGACCTGAGCACGAGGTAGAGATCACCCAGCCATTCTACCTGGGGGTAACGGAGGTAACGCAGGCGCAATGGGAGGCGGTCAGGGGCACAAATCCGAGTTTTTACCGGGGAGCGGCGCTGCCGGTGGATTGCGTCAGTTGGGCGGACGCAGTGGCCTTCTGCGAGAGGCTGTCGGCAACAGAGACGGGGGTGACGTACCGCTTGCCGACTGAGGCGGAATGGGAATACGCCTGCCGGGCCGGCAGCCAGCAGGAATTCTCCTGGCACTGGTCGGACGAGCTCGAAGGCGAAATTGGGATCGAAGACTATGCGTGGTATGGCGGGAACGCCAGCGACGCAACGCACGAGGTCGGAAAGCTGAAGCCCAATCGCTGGGGGCTCTATGACATGCACGGCAACGTCTGGGAATGGTGTCAGGACTGGGCTGGGCCATACAGCCAGGACAAGCAGACCGATCCCAAAGGCGCTGCCGGTGGCCCTTTCCGCCTCCTCCGGGGCGGCGGCAACAACTATCTCCGGGGCGGCGGCAACAACTATTTGTCCTGGTGCTACCGCTCGGCGGCCCGACTTGGGCGCAGGCCGTTGTTGGGGGACATCAGTATTGGCTTCCGGATCGTGAGGGAGGTTCCATAGTCCTTGCCGTCCTTCGCCGTGTTGCGCAGTCTTGCCGCGTCCCGGCAGGGACGGCGCAGCAGCAGCGGCAGGGGCGGCGCAGCAGCCGCGGCAAGGCCGCGGCAAGCGGCGTCAGGGGCCGGGGGCGCCAGCTCCAAGACGAGAATCAGCAACACACTGTCTATGCTGCCCCAAGCAGGACATGACACAGAAGTACTTTATCAACAATCATTTTTCATCACCGGAATTCGCACATAACGATTTTTGAGATCAACACAAGTATAATTATTACGGATTTTTCGTGACCCCGAAACAGAGTCTAGGTGATATCCGCTGATCCTGGTAATCAAACAGAAAGGTCAATACGATGGGCCTCTGGGAAATAATCTTCGGCAAAAAGGGCGATCCGGCTTCTTCGTCGGCACAATCAAAGCCTTCACAGGCGTCGTCCGCTGGCGGCCGTCCTTCATCGCCGGCTCCGGCTCACCCTGCGCCAAGCCTCTCATCTGCTGCTCAGGCGGACGCCCAGACCGACCGCCGCATCCGCGTCTTCATCTCCTCGACTTTCCGCGACATGATGCGGGAGCGCGACGAAATGATGGCCCATACCTGGCCGCAACTCCGCCGACTCTGCCAAGAGCGCCAGGTGGAGTTCGTTGAGGTGGATCTGCGCTGGGGCGTCACCGAAGCGCAGAGCACCCGCAAAGAGACGCTCAAGCTCTGCCTGGATGAGATCCGCGCCTGCCGGCCATATTTCATCGGCATCCTGGGCGAGCGCTATGGGTGGACGCCGCCCGCCGCCGCCTTCACGCCCGACTTGCAGGAAGAGCAGCCCTGGGTCGGAAAACTCAAGGGCCGGAGCGTCACCGAAATGGAGATTCTCCACGGCGTGCTGAACAATCCCAAGATGGCCGGCCGGGCCTTTTTCTACTTCCGCGATCCCGCCTATGCCCATAGCCGGGGAGCCGACTTCCTCTCCGAGACTCCCGCCGATGCCCAGAAACAGACTGACCTAAAGGCGGTCATCCGCACCGCCTGCACGGCGAAGAACATCCCCCTGCTGGAACCCTACGCCACGCCCAAGGAATTGGCGTCCCAGGTTCTGACCCAACTCTCCGCCGCCATCAATGCCCAATTCCCGGCCGACCAGCTTCCCGACTCGCTCGCCCGCGAAGCCAACAGCCACGAGGCCTACGCCCAAAGTCGCCGCCGCACCTACATCGGACGCCCGGAGTATTACCAGCGTCTGGACCGGCATGCCGCAGGCGATGGCGGCCCGCTCATTCTGCTGGGCGAGTCCGGCAGCGGCAAGTCCGCGCTCCTTGCTAACTGGCTCAAGCATTGGCGCGATGCCCACAAAAACGACTTCGTTTTCCAGCACTACATCGGCAGCACCGCCGACAGTGCCGACCACATTTCCTTGGTCCGCCGTCTGGCGCAGGAAATCAAACGCTGGACGGGCGACCCGGATGAAATCCCTGCCAAACCCGAGGAACTGCTGCGTGACTTTCCTCTCTGGCTCGCCAAGGCCAGGGCCAAGGCCCAGAAGGATGGCGTGCGTTGCATCCTCGTGCTGGATGCCCTCAACCAGCTCCAAGACAAAGACCAGGCCCATTCGCTTCATTGTCTCCCGGAACATTCCTTCAACGGCCCACTGCGGCTGTTCACCTCCACCCTGTCCGGCGCGGCTCAGGCGGCCGCCGAAGCCCGCCGGTGGGAGAAACTGACCGTCGAGCCCCTGAACCCCACCGAGCGCGATGGCATGATCAACCATTACCTCGCCCGCTACGGCAAGAAACTGGATGACCGTCACCGCCGGATCCTGATCGCCGCTCCCCAGACCGCCAATCCGCTCTATCTGAAGATCGTGCTGGATGAACTGCGCATCACCGGCACCTTCGAAGGGCTGGAGGCCCGCATCCGGGAATATCTGGCCGCCGCCGACATCCCCGCGCTGTTGGGCAAAGTCCTGGCCCGCTGGCAACGGGATTACAACCGCGACTGCCCCAATCTGGTCGGGCAGACCCTGGGCCTGATCTTTGCCGCCCGCCGGGGATTGGCGGAATCGGAACTGCTGGAGCTGCTCAAACCCGCCGGCCAGCCCCAACTCCCCCAGGCGCTCTGGTCGCCCTTCCGCGCCGCGGTGGATGAGTTTCTCATCAGCCGCGATGAGGTTCTGACCTTCGCCCATGACTACCTCCGCCTGGCCGTGGAGCAGGCCTTCGCCAACGACCTGGACACCCTCGACGCCCTACGCCTGCGGCTAGCCGACTACTTCGAGCCGCTGCCGCCCACCCGCCGCACCTGCGACGAACTGCCGTGGCTGCTGGACCAGACCGAATCATTTGTCCGCCTGCGCGCCTGTCTGCTGAATATTGGCCGATTTCTGCTGATTCGGGAGCGCGAGGGTCAGCAAGGAACCGAGCTTTCGGGCTACTGGGTTGCGCTCAAGGAAGAACGCGCCATGGGCCAGCCCTACCTGCAGTCCTTCGATGCTTGGGCTGGAGGCAAGGGTGAAACCACCGCCGTCTCCTACGCCGCGAATGAACTTGCCCTTTTCCTCCATCGAGCCGCGCTTCATGCGGAGGCCGAACCCCTTTATCGGCGCGCCCTCAAGATCGATGAAACGAGCTACGGGGAGAACCATCCGAACGTCGCCGCTAGCCTCAACAACCTGGCGGTTTTGCTCCAGGTCACCAACCGGCTCGCGGAGGCCGAACCCCTGATGCGCCGCGCCCTCAAGATCGATGAGCAGAGCTACGGGGAGAACCATCCGGACGTCGCCGCTAGCCTCAACAACCTGGCTCAGTTGCTTAAGGCCACCAACCGGCTCGCGGAGGCCGAACCCCTCATGCGGCGCGCCCTCAAGATCGATGAAACGAGCTACGGGGAGAACCATCCGGACGTCGCCATTCGCCTCAACAACTTGGCGGGGTTGCTTCATACCACCAACCGGTTCGCGGAGGCCGAACCCCTGATGCGGCGCGCCCTCAAGATCGATGAGCAGAGCTACGGGGAGAACCATCCGGACGTCGCCAGAGACCTCAACTACCTGGCGGCTTTGCTCCAGGTCACCAACCGGCTCGCGGAGGCCGAACCCCTGATGCGCCGCGCCCTCAAGATCAATGAGCAAAGCTACGGGGAGAACCATCCGAACGTCGCCGCTAGCCTCAACAACCTGGCTCGGTTGCTTGAGGCCACCAACCGGCTCGCGGAGGCCGAACCCCTTTATCGCCGCGCCCTCAAGATCGCTGAGCAGAGCTACGGGGAGAACCATCCGGACGTCGCCAGAGACCTCAACAACCTGGCTCAGTTGCTTCAGGCCACCAACCGGCTCGCGGAGGCCGAACCCCTCATGCGGCGCGCCCTCAAGATCGATGAAACGAGCTACGGGGAGAACCATCCGGACGTCGCCATTCGCCTCAACAACTTGGCGGGGTTGCTTCAGGCCACCAACCGGCTCGCGGAGGCCGAACCCCTGATGCGCCGCGCCCTCAAGATCGATGAGCAGAGCTACGGGGAGAACCATCCGGACGTCGCCAGAGACCTCAACAACCTGGCTCAGTTGCTTCAGGCCACCAACCGGCTCGCGGAGGCCGAACCCCTGATGCGCCGCGCCCTCAAGATCGATGAGCAGAGCTACGGGGAGAACCATCCGGACGTCGCCAGAGACCTCAACAACCTGGCTCAGTTGCTTAAGGCCACCAACCGGCTCGCGGAGGCCGAACCCCTGATGCGCCGCGCCCTCAAGATCGATGAGCAGAGCTACGGGGAGAACCATCCGGACGTCGCCAGAGACCTCAACAACCTGGCTCAGTTGCTTCAGGCCACCAACCGGCTCGCGGAGGCCGAACCCCTGATGCGCCGCGCCCTCAAGATCAATGAGCAAAGCTACGGGGAGAACCATCCGAACGTCGCCGCTAGCCTCAACAACCTGGCTCGGTTGCTTGAGGCCACCAACCGGCTCGCGGAGGCCGAACCCCTGATGCGGCGTAGCGTGGAGATCGTCCTCAACTTCACCCGTGCCACGGGCCATCCACACCCGCACTTGCGGGGCACGTTGGGCAACTACGCCAACCTACTTAAAGCGATGGGCAAGCCGGAGGACGAGATTCTATCCACAGTGGCAGAATTGACCGAGCGCTACGGGGTCGATCTTGGAGGAGCAGGCGAGCAGACCGGAAGCGGCCCCTCGCCCAAACTGCTCGCCGTGCTTAATGAGATCATGCGCGATCAGTCAAAGCTGCAGGAGATCGCCGCTCGACTCCAACGCGACGATCCGGCCCTGTTCCAGGAACTGCTCGCGTTCATCAAGAGCCAGCAGAATAGAAAAGGCCTTGTCGAAAGAAGGAGAAAATCATGAGCCTTTGGAGACACTTTATCGGGCGCAACGAACCGGACACGGCTACACCGCGTTCTAATCCGGCACCCGCCGATCCATCAACGCCGGCTTCAGCTCAATCCCTGTCCCCGGTTTCGCGCCCGGCCGCCGCCGCCGACCCGGGAGCGAAAGCCGCGGCCGCCAAGGACCGCGTCGTCCGCGTGTTTGTCTCCTCCACCTTCAAGGACATGGTCGAGGACCGCAACGAACTCATGGCCCGGGTCTGGCCGGCCCTGCGGAGGATCTGCCGAGGACGCGCAGTGGAATTCGTCGAGGTGGACCTGCGCTGGGGCGTGACCGAGGAGCAGTCGCAGCGCAATGAGACCCTGCGCCACTGCCTGGCGGAGATCAAGCGCTGCCGCCCCTTCTTCATCGGCCTGCTGGGCGAACGCTACGGCTGGACTCCCGGCCCGGAAGCCTTTCCCCCGGCGCTCCTTGATGAAGAAGATTGGCTGAAGAACGAGGTCGCCAAACACAGCGTCACCGAACTGGAAATCCTTCACGGCGTGCACAACGCCCCCGAGATGGCCGGGCGGGCCTTCTTCTACTTCCGCGACCCGCAACACGCCGCGTCCAAGGGCGGCGACTACCTATCAGAGGACACCACCCGGCCCACCCGCCAGGACGCGCTGAAACAGAAGGTCAAGGCGGTCTGCGCGGCCAAGCAAATCCCCCTGCGCGAGAACTACGCCGATCCCCGTGCCCTGGCGGACCTCGTGCTCACCGACCTCACAGCAGCCATTAACGCTGCGTTCCCGGCCGACCAGGTGCCCGACGTCTGGTCGCGTGAAGACCGCGATCACGAAGCATACGCCAAGAGCCGCCGCACTGACTTCTATGTCGGGCGCGATGCCTATTTCGACCGGCTGGACGCCTATGCCCGCGATGGCGCGCGAGGCTGCGCCCTGACCGTTCTGGGCGCGTCGGGCGGCGGCAAGTCCGCGCTGCTGGCCAACTGGGTAGCGCGCTGGCGCCAGGCGCGCCCCGGCGACTTCGTTTTCCAGCACTACATTGGCAGCTCCGCCATGAGCGCGGCTCACCTCGCCCTGATGCGCCGGCTGATGGTGGCCATCATCCGCTGGTGTGGTGCAGACGATCCATCCGGGGCACGAGTTTTGGAGGAAGAAGAAAGGAAGATTCCCGCCCATGCCGATGAGATCATCAAGGTCTTCCCCGACTACCTTGGTCGCCTTGCCGTAACAGCCAAGCAGAAAGGCGTTGGGGCTGTCCTTGTACTCGACGCACTCAACCAGCTCGAAGACCGCGACCGCGGCCGGCTGCTGGCCTGGCTGCCGCATCGCCTGCCCGGCGAACTGCGACTGATCGTCTCCACCCTGCCCGGCGACACCTTCGACGCCCTCCATCCGCGCGGCTGGCCCGCGTTCACCGTTGAGCCGCTCACCCCGGACGAACGCGTCGAGTTGATCGCGCGGTACCTCAAACACTTCGCCCAGGGCCTTTCCAATGATCGCGCGCGCAGGATTGCCGGCGTCGCGGCGGCCTCGAACCCGCTTTATATCAAGACCCTGCTTGACGATCTGCGCGTCACCGGCGACTACCAAAAGCTCGACCAGCAAATCGACTATTATCTCAAAGCCGCCGACATCCCCGCCTTGCTGGGCAAGATCCTAACCCGTTTCGAACACGACTACGAACGCGACCGCCCCGGGCTGGTCCGCGAGGCGCTGTCGCTGCTCTGGGCCGCCCGCCGCGGCCTGACTGAACCGGAACTGCTGGAGGCATTGAAACCGGCCGGACAGATGCAGCTGCCTGCGGCGCTCTGGTCGCCGTTACGCTGCGCGTTGGAGGATGGCCTGGTGGACCGCGACGGCGTTCTGGCCTTCGCGCACGAACACCTGCGCACGGCTGTGCAGCACAGGTACCTTTCCAAGCCCAAAACCGTGTGTGCCTTGCGCTTGCGTCTGGCGGACCTTTTTGAGGCCCGTCCAGTGGATATCCGTCAAGCCGACGAACTTCCCTGGCTGTTGTCGAAACTCGAAGCCAGAGATCGCCTGCGTACCTGCCTTCTCGATGTTGGCCGCTTCGTGCTTCTGTTTGACCTCAACGAAGACGAACTGCGACGCTACTGGACAGTAACCTTGCACGACGACAACACGCTCGCCCAGTCCTATGTTCACGCCTTCAACGTGTGGCTGAAAGCACCCAAGCCAACGGTCACGCGCGCTGCCTATGTGGCTAATCAACTTTCCCTGTTTCTGTCCTCTCTGGCGTTCCATGGGGAGGCGGAATTGTTGATGAGGACATCCCTGGAGGAGTACCGTCAAGAGTTCTCGCCAACGCACCCGAACGTCTCTCTGCGTTTGAACAATCTGGCGATCATCCTGCAGGATGCCGGTCGTCTAGCCGAGTCTGAGACGCTCATCAGACAGGCTTTGGCGATCGACGAGGTAAACTATGGCCCAGCACATCCAGCGGTTGCCAGGTGCGTCAGCAATCTCGCGATGTTGTTGCTGGAAATGGACCGCGCTTTGGATGCCGAACCATTGATGCGCCGGGCGTTGGAGATTGAGACCGCTTACTATGGCTTATCGCACCCCAACGTGGCGATCCGCCTCGACAACTTGGCCGGGGTACTTGCAGCCCTGAACCGAAGTGCGGACGCTGAGGATCTGTCGCGGCGTGCGCTGGCCATCAACGAAGTCTGTTGCGGCCCCGATCATCCTTCGGTCGCCACCGTGCTTGGCACGCTCGCCCAGTTGGCCCAAGATAATTTCCGCCTCACGGAGGCCGAAGCCATGATGGGACGCTCATTGCGGATCACGGAACGCAACTTCGGTACCGAGCATCCAAGAACCGCGGAAGACCTTCTTCGTCTCGCGACAATTCTTCAGGACATGAACCGTGGCCGGGACGTCGAGCCGCTCGTGCAGCGTGCGCTGGCGATCAATGAACGGTTCTACGGTTCCGACAGTCCCAAGCTTGCTGTCGCTCTTCTGAGGATGGCGGACCTCTTGCTTGAGGTGGATCGCGTCCAGGAGGCCGAGCGATTTGCTCAGTCGGCGTTGGCTGCCTTCAAAAAGACATACGGTGACGTCCATCCGCACGTCTCTCGCGCACTCAACACGATGGCACAGCTACACCAGCGCGCAGGCCATTTCCATGATGCCGAAACACTGTTGCGTCGTGCGCTCATGATCGATGCGGAGTCTGACAGGATCAACCGCACTGTCACTATTGGTGCGTTGTGCAATCTAGGCGTTCTCCTCAAGTTGGCAGGGCGTCTGGAAGAGGCGGAGCCCATGCAGAGGAAGTGCTTAGCGGTTCTCCAGACGCGCTTCGGCCCCATGCATCCGAAAGTTTCGATCATGCTCACCAACTTGGCGCAGCTGTTGCAGGCTACGAAACGCATTCCCGAGGCGGAGAAATTGATGCGCCAAGCCTTGTCGATCGACAGGCAGCGTCTGAACCCCAACCACCCCCAGACAGCGGTTTCCCTAAACAACCTGGGCCAACTTTTGAGGATGACTGACCGGGTCGTTGAAGCCGAGCCTCTCTTACGGCAATCGGCTGAGGTTTTGGAGAGTTGCTATGGGGCTGTGCATCCGAAAGTGGCCATCGCGTTAAACAATCTGGGCGCTGTGCTCATATCCCTGAACAGGATGCCGGAAGCTGAAGCGCTCATTCGGCGTGCCTTGAAGATGGACGAAAGCCAATCTCCGCCGAACCTGATGAACATGCCCTACAAGTTGCTGCCGCTTTCCTTTCTCCTGCACAAATCGGGACATACGCACGAATCCGAACTCTATGCTGAACGCGCCTTGTGCACCTCGTTGGAATTCTCACGTCAGGCACGGTGCTCTCATCCATGCACGAGATCGGCTGCTGATAACCTTGCCGGCATTCTTCATGCGAACGGCGTCTCAAGAGTCGACATCATTGAGAGGCTTCGTACGACATATGAGCGGTTTGGGTTAAATTTTGACGCCTAAGTCCGAGCAAAGGCCATCCGCAGGCGACCGTCTCCGTCCCTCACGCCCCTGCCAGCAGCGTCCCCAGCAACGCATCCACCCCTCCGGCGCGCCCGTATGTGGTTCAACTCGGGCTCGTGCAGCCGAGACGCGTCGCATATCTCATTCAAGCTGCCCGAGCGGGTGATCTGGCCATAGAGCAGGGCCAGCACGTGGATTGTGCAGGCGAACGACCTGATGTCCGCCTGCGCCTCCCGCGCGATCTGGTCGGGTAGCCCCACTGGACGATCTGCCACAGGGGGGTTAAAGCTCATCTCGCAGGCCTCGCGGTAGTGTGGTCACGCGCCTTGGTTTGTATTCTTGCGCCTGTAGGCTACAGGCAGACGGCACCGATGTCAGTACTCGTCTTTTGCGGATTGCGCGGGTTGACACTCAAGCCCCTACCGTGTACAATGATGGCCAACGATGTGATGTTGGAGTGGTTCCGCCATCGCCTATGGGACGCTAGTGAAAGAAGGCAGGTTGTCATGAGTGGCTTGCGGTGTGACAAATGCGGTTCGTCTGACCGGATCTCAGGGATTGAGAATGTACCGGAAGACATGAGGCCGTTTGTGCGCGGCGAAGTCGTAATCACGATGAATCCGCTGGGCATTTGTGGTGAATGCTACGCGGTCCTTTGTGGCAAATGTGCTGACCACGGTAAGTGTTCCGTGTGCGGCGCGCCCTATCCGCTCCTTGGAGCTTGTCCATCAACTGCACCAGACGATCCTGCGAAACGGGCAAAGTGGAGGAAAGTCCGCGACATGCAATTAGGCGGTATAGGACGCCCAGATGATTCCGAAAAGAAGTGGTGGCAGTTCTGGAAGTGAGAATGCTGTATAGCTTCAGTCGAAACAGGACCACAAGCGGATTTTGCATGAGGAAACTTTCCTGCTCGCGGTTATGTTGAAAGGCGGAACCAGAGGAAGTCACCTGAACTGGCTCTGCAGATTCAGCGCCAAAGTGAAGTACGGTATCATCAAGAAAGCGCATCAGCCTGGGGGCAGCATCGCGGAACTGTGCCGTCGACACGGCATTTCTGCCAGCACGATTTATCGCTGGGAGGCTCAGCTGCGAGCAAGAGCGAAGGACGGACTCGTGGACAGGAGCGGGGGCAAGGAGAGGGCCGCCGAAGCCGAAATTGAGCGGTTACAGGCCGAATAGGCCAAGAATAACGCGGCTGGACTGGCAGATGGCCGACCAGGGCGTGGCTCACCTGAGCGAGTCGGCCGTCTACCGCATCCTTGACTCGGAAAACCTGCTCAGCCGCTGAGCGGCCCCCTGTCGCGGTACGGGCGATGCCCCGCCACCGCCAACTGCGCCGCATCAGAGGTGGCACACCGACATCATGCACCTGCGTGTGGGCAATACCTGGTACTTTCTGGTGAGCTTCATTGATGCCTACAGCCGTTACATCGTGCACTGGCGTCTGCTGCCAAACATGACCGCCGAAGAAGTTGCTCTGGTGCAGCTTGAGGCACTGGAGAAGTACCCCGACGTCAAACCCCAGATTGTCAGTGACCACGGCAGCCAATACACGAGCCGTGAGTACCGGAAACTGCTTGAACGCTCCGAACTGGAGCATATTCTCTGTCGCGTTGCCCACCCACAGTCCAACGGCATCATTGAGCGTTACCACCGCAGCACCCGCGCGGCCCTGCGCGAAGAGTTGCCACCACACTATCTGGCAGCCCTGGACGTCATTGCCGCCTGGGTCGACGACTACAATGAACGCCGCCTGCACGCCGGTCTGCGTTATATTGAGCCTGCCGAGTACTTTCGTGGCGATCCCAAACGCCGCATGGCGGAACGGCGAGCAAAACTCGAACGCGGCCGATTGTACCGCCGCCAAATCAACCTGGCCCGGGAGGGCCATGGCGTCAGATCATTGAACAAGTCAGAGTTACCCGCAGTCGGAGCCGCCGCCTATGGATAACCCTCGTCGCGCGACCAGGAGGTCTCCTAATTCAAAATGAGCCACTGGTCCTATTTCACTTGAAGCGCTACAGATAGCTGAAGTGGACCCCAAGTCAAGGACAAAAACGAACAAATTATCAGTGGGCTCATGGATTCACGCAGGCATTTGGCTGCGAAGCCGCAGGTCGCATCTCCGCAGGAGAGCGGCTGAGCAGCCCTAAATTGAAGTCCGCCCCGCAGGGGGCGGAAGTGTGCCACTCGTCCGGCGTCTGGTAGCCGAGGGCCTCATGCAGGCGGCGTTGGTTGTAAAAGTCTATGTAGTTGGCCAAACTGGCTTTCATGCTGAAAACATCCTTGAACGAGTGCAGATACAGCCATTCGTACTTGAGGCTGCGCCAGAAGCGCTCTATGAAGATGTTGTCGAAGGCCCGCCCCCGGCCATCCATGCTGATGGCGACACCGCGCGCCTTCAGGGCGGCAATGAAGGCATCCGAGGTGAACTGGCTGCCCTGGTCGGTGTTGAAGATATCCGGCTTCCCGTGCTCCCTGAAAGCATCCTCCAAAGCGGCCACGCAGAAGTCGGCATTCATTGTGTTCGAGCAACGGTAGGCGAGCACCTTGCGGCTGTACCAGTCGATGATGGCAACCATATACATGGTGCCGGGCGCGTGTGGGAGGTAGGTGATGTCAGTGCTCCAGACCTGGTTCGGACGCGTCACGACGAGGTTTTTGAGCAGGTAGGGGTAGACTTGGTGTTCCGGGTGGGGCTTGCTGGTCATGATTCCGGGAGCAATGCCCATGATGCCCATGATGCGCATCAGGCGCTGAACATGCTTGCGATTGACCACATAGCCTTCGCGCTGGAGCTGAGCCGTGATTCGCCTGCTGCCGTAAAAAGGCGTCTTCGTATAGATACGGTCAATCTCGAATACCAACGTCTCGTCCGCGGCGGAAAGCATGGTTGAGGCTTTGATGCGCTGCTCGTAAAAGCTGGAACGGGGTACGCCAAGCAACTCGCATTTGCGTGTCAGAGGCAGCTGCGGTTCGGACTGCTCCCCCTTCATAAGCTCACCTCGTTCTCGGACAGCCCCAACTGCATCGACTTTTTTTTGGCTCTTCAGGAAACTTAGTGGGTAGATTTTTCGACGTTTTGTGCTTAGAATCACGACAACGCCTTGTCACATGGGGCAATAAAGCCATCTAATCGTACGCATAAAATAGTGTAACTAATTGATATTCAACGATCAATTAATGTTCAAATTATGATGCCCGCCCAGCTTTCCATGTCAATTTGTATGGAAGGCAGTCGGGGCAATCTTCCGCTTCGGTGTTTCTTGTTATTGCAAGAATGCCTTCACTTTTGTTGCACCCGATCATTTTTGTGTTTCATTACCTCATGGCCACGCAATGCCCAGTCAATCACCTGACCTCGTCATTCACATTGAGCCATGGGAGTCCGCCATGAACTTGGAATCGTTTTATCAACGCGTGATTAATCCGCCATCGCCCTGGACTGTCTCCAAGGTCGAAATTTCCGACGACAGTACCCGTGTTGACGTCTGGCTGATCCATCAGGAGCATTATCGCTTTTCGTGTCATGCCTGTCGCACCCCATCACCTACTTACGACCATGCTCCGGAAAGAACCTGGCAACATCTGGACACCTGCGAGTGCAAGACCTACCTTCATGCCCGTATTCCCCGAGTTCAATGCCCCAAGCATGGGATCGTCAACAGCGACTTTCCTCTGGCTGATTCACAGATCTCAATTACATACAAGATGGAAAGCAAGTGCATCAAGACCATGCAGGCCTCCAATTTGACCGATGCGTCCGGACTAACGAGGGTGTCTTGGGACAGGTTGGAAAGTATCCGCGATCGGGCCGTCAAGCGAGGGCTTGAGCGACGTGGCGATACGACGCCGGTCATCATGGGACTTGACGAGAAGCAGGTGTTTTCCAGACATCGCTATTTCACCATTATCACTGACATTGGCAATGGGAGCGTGTTTGACGTGGTGGACAAGCGGCGCATTGATGACATCAGCCCCTGGTTTGAAAAACGCAAGGAAAGTTTGCAAAACGTCCAGATCGCGGCCATGGACATGAGTGCGGGGTATGAGCGTATCGCGTCAAACTTCATGCCCAATGCCGAACTGTGTTTTGATCATTTCCATGTGATGCAGGTCGTCCAAAAGGCAGTGGACAGCACACGAAAGCAAGAACAGGCCACGATGAGCGATGAGGACAAGAAAAGCATGTTCGGAGCGCGCCATGATTTTCTGTATGGCAGGGAGAATCTTCCTGACAAAAACAAGGCCAGGTTCGAAAAAGTTAGACAGATTGCCATGAAAACGGCGCGGGCATGGGCAATCAAGGAAAACCTTCGCGACATGTGGACAACTTGCCCCGACAAAGAAGAGACACCGAAGTATTTCAAACACTGGTACTGGTGGGCGACGCATTCACAAATTCCGGACATGGCAAAAGCCGCCCATACGCTGAAAAACCACTTCTGTGGCATAGTGGCTGCAATCGAACATGGGGTCAGCAATGCCCCGACCGAGGGGCTGAACAGCAAAATTGAGGCTGTCAAAAGAAGTGCTTGTGGTTTCAAAAACAAGGAATCTTTACGCAATGCAATTCTGTTTCATTGCGGGAAACTTAACCTGCTGCCAGAGGCCGCCAACTAGCACCCGCACTCAGATTTGCAACCCACGGAATTGCCTGAAGCACCAAAATTATTTTAGCCAATAGGCATGCCGATTTTTCATAAAATCGTGGGCGGTGTATAACTTAAATATGCTAAAAATGTAAGCAAGAGAGTTATATTTCTAACAAGGTAATGAAATTAGGGGCTGTTCGAAAATTACGTTTACAACTATACCCAGGCACGTTGAAAGCGTGCAACATACCAGCCAGGGGTTGCGTTGTGTGGCACCCCCTGGAACACGTCTTCCTTATCGATGTTATACGAAAGGGTGCGACAGTGCAAGCAAGAAAAGTGAGTTCCATTGCCTCTTTGGCCCCAGTCAGCTTCGCCGACTGGGACCAAAGAGGCCGAGGAACACGAGCGATAATGGCGCGTTACCCAGGGCGGCGCACGCTTTCAGCGTGCTTGCCCTGGGCTGGTATGTTTCGCGCTTTCAGCGCTTCTGCCGCTTCGCGGCCAGGGATACTGGGGGGCGCTTGCCGCTTCGCGGCCAGGGATACCGGGGCGCGCTTGGCTCCGCCTGCTAGCCTCATGCGACGACGCGCTTGGCCTGGTTCAATTTTCGGGGGACACCATGCTTGGCGTCTTTGGGGCTTCCCATTCGACGTTAATACAGTCAGTGAAGGCGCCGCCTTCATCCCCGATCTCGCCGTGGTAAGGCAGTGACGCATCCTGGGTGTAGGTGTTGTTTTTGAAAACGACATCATCGCAGTACTGAAGTCGGATGAAGCGTTTTCCGTTGAGTCTGAAGTCATTATTGATGATGGTGATACCGCTGTGAAAGCCTTTTCCCGCGTAGGTCCCAATAGTCGTCTTGTTAGAGATGACGGGGCCGCCTGTATACGCGCTATTGTGAAACCTGTTGTTGCGGATGAGCAGTTCGCGAACCGGACCGCTTTCGAAGTAGTTGATTGTTTCCCCAGTTAGCACAATAGCGCTCGACATATTGAAGAACGTGCAATTTTCCACAATCGCCCTTGGCGTGGCAATCAGAAATCCGCGTGGGCGGTTGTTGCCGGTTACACAGTCGTGAATATGCAGAAACGGCATCCGTGAGCGGTCTTCGAGCAGGACATCCTCAACACCCTCCGGCAACCCTTCTGCAAACTCCAGTTTGAGGTGATGTTGATCGGCTTGCGTTACGTGCGTGAGCATGTTGGCAGCGATCGGCACCAGGGTCTGACGGTTGATCAAGAGGATGGTGTCCCCCGGGTGATAGAACCGCAGGGCCTTCTTCGCGGGATAGTCAAATCTCACCAGGAGCGTGCGGGCATCGATTTTCCGCTCAACGACGGCATACACGCCATGCACATTCACGGCATCGTCGATCATGTTCATGAACGTGCAGTTGGCTATCTCAACTGTGCCACTGCAATTCACGAGGTGAACCGCATCGTCTTTCACCGCAAGCATACGCCCGGAGCCGTTGCGCACGACGGAGTTCACGTCATCGATGATGAGATTGTTCACGCCAATCCCCACAATGCCCATTGCAGTGGTGTTGTACAGATCGATATTGCGCAATTGAACGTCGGTTGAATGCCAAAGGAAGATGCCGCTATTTTTGCGGCTGGCGTGGGCGCAGACCCAATAGTTGCCGGCGGTGTGGGGGAGTCGGCCTACACTTCCTTTCAGGCGAATGGTCTTCTCGTTGATCTGTTCCGGTTCGAGCTGGCACATCATCCTGTAAAGGAAGCTGTTCTTGTCCGGTTCATTGAGGCAGGCGAAGTAGGGATTTTTTTGCGTGGGGGCGCCATCGGGTGAAAATTCCGTGACCAACGGGGCGCTCACGATGTTTTCCCAGCCGTCGGCCTCGCTGTAGAAAACAAAATTATTGTCGCTGATCCGGCAGAAGAACTCTTTCTGATCGAAGGTGATCTCGAACCAGTCATCCCCGACTGCACTGATGAGCGCCTGAGCGTAGAGTGGATACTCATAGTCAACGGAGAAATTGCGGAGGACGACTCCCTCGCTGTTCTCTATCGAGATCGGGGCAACATCGCCGTGGAAGATGAGGTCCGCCCCTTCGCCGTCGATGGTCAGATCTTTCTTGTTTTCAATTGAGATAATGGTGTACTTCTGTTCTTGCCCATAGAAAGGGTAATACCAGTCACGACGAGCGGCATGTTCCTGGTGAAAATCGATACGGCCGCCGCCCAGATACAAGGTGTCCCCCGCCTGACACGCGTGGAGTGCCTGGTTCATTGCCAGCGTGGGATTGCCGCAAGACAAGTAATCTTTCAGATAGACATTCATCGAAATCCTCCAAGCGGGATGGGTGTGGACAATGGACATTGCGCTCAGTGTTGTTCGTGGGTCCGGCCTGCAGAGCCGACTGCGGGCAGCATGGCAAGGCACCCTCAGGATGACAGTAGCTTATGACCTCCCTGAAGGCATTCAGGATGAAGCTCTCCGTAGCTGCAAAAGATATCTTCAGGCAATGTCGATCAATGCGCTGCGCTGCAATCCCTGCTGGACAACATCAGCGTGTCGCGCTAGGCAGGGTGAGAAGCAATCACCGGTGACACTATACCTCCTGAAGATGCCTTATGGTTGACGCCTTCTGCACATTTGCCGTGGCAAATTTTAACGGGGGGGGGGGCGGCCAAGGCGGTCAATCCAGGAGAAATTGATCAAAATTATCTGGTGTGAGAATATTGGTTACGGCGCTCGGATAGGCCTTCAGAAAAGAGTGTGGAACACGGGCCTTGCTATTTGTCCGCAACTTGATTTCCCAGGCATGTAGCTTCCCCTGCGCTACTTCGAGATAGTCGCTTCGCGGCGGTGAAAAACCTACCCGCGCGCTTGTCGGCGCAGGCGAGGCGCCAACTAGTGGTCAAAAGCATCTGCGGATAGCGCGGCTTACAGACGATGTCTGGCGTGGACCGCGCTGGGTGCCGCGTCCGTTTTGGCTATTGCCGCTGTCCCCGTGCCGTCTGCCTGCAGTTGAGCCAGAAAAGCGCGGACAGCCTCTTCGTGTTCGGGCGGAATCGCCATGGTCACGTTGTGGGTACCTGCCGCGGTTTTGCCCAACGACGCGTAGAAATCAATGACAGCGTGGTCAAGAATGAGGTCATCGGGCATGATTGGCCGGTCAACGCGCAGCGTTTGCAGCCGTCGGCAGCGTGACAAGGCCGTATAGAGCTGACCGTGGGCAAAACAGCCGGCGCCGAGGCGCAAATCGACGCAATCCAGGCTCAGTCCCTGCGCCTTATGGATGGTCACAGCGTAGGCGAGTTTCAGTGGAATCTGCACAAAAGTGCCTATTTCGCGCTGGCGGATGCGGCGCTGGCCACCCGCATGGTCAGCATCAATGACATATTCGTAGTTCGACCACGTATTGAGGCCGACGGTCACCGTCACGCCTTTATCGAGCTTGACCGTGACCGCCGGGCTGTCAAGCTGGCTGATTGCCATGATCACGCCGACATCGCCATTGACGTATTCGAACTCGCCGTCAGGCAGGTGTTTATTGCACAGCACCATCACTCGTGCGCCGGGTTTGAGATCTAGCAGCGCTTCAGTCGGAAAATCGGACTCGTTGAATCTGCCGGTGACCACGGCCTTGAACAGCGAGCTATTGCCCGCGAGACGCGCTTTCATGGCGCTGTTGATGGTCGCGGCTTCGCGATTGGTCGTGCAGAGACAAATGGGCGCGCCTGGCAGGCGATTGTTGCCCACGCAGCAACGGTTGAGAATCGCCAAAGCACTCTGCGGCTCGTTGGCGCCATCAACGACGATATCAGGCTCGCTGGGGCGGCCGTGGCGAATGTTGTTGAGCAGGTCCAGAAACAGCCGATCGTCTTGCTGACGATGGGCCGTGTGCAAGCAGATATTTTGGAAATCCGCTTGTCGCCACAGCTGCGTCTGAAAGGCGTAAGCGCCGCCGAGGCAGGACTGGAGGTAATCGCGTTCCGTCTCATTCTTGATGACCGGCGGCAGCTGGAAGAAATCGCCGACCAGGATCATTTGCTTCCCGCCGAAGGGCTTGAGGCTGTCGTTGCCCTGGGCGACTGAGCGCAGGCGGCTGTCAATGGCGGCAAAGACATCGCTACGCAACATGGAGACCTCGTCAACGACAATGGTCTTGACGCCGCGCAGCAGCGCCTTGCGCCGGGGGCTGCCGATGCGTCCCAAGTTGTCTGGCGTCAGCAGCCCCGGCTTCAGAAGAAAGAAACTATGCAGGGTGGTGCCATTGATGTTGATGGCCGCAACGCCCGTCGGCGCCAAAAAGACGCAGTCCCGCCCGCACTGCTGGCGGAATTCCCGCAGAATAGTCGATTTGCCGGTGCCAGCCTCGCCGGTCAGGAAAATGTTGCGTCCGGCCAGCATCAGGTCGAGGGCGGCTTGCTGTTCATCGTTCAGCTGAATCATGGTATCCCTCCTCCGGGCTTGTCCGGCTACCGGACAGAAAATCGGTTCAGGCGGCATGGTTTCAGGCCGCCAGCGCCTGGCGTCTTCCTTCGCCTGGGCTGCTAGCCGGCCATGTCCGCTTTGGTAATCCGGTCCCGTTTGTCCTTTGTTGGCGGTAGCGTTGTCAGTCCTTATTGCCGAGGGCGGCGAGTCGTTCGTCCTGACGTTGGAGGACATTATCGAGCGCACGACTGGCTTCTTCCCAAGCCCAGGCGGCGTTATCCATTTCGCGTTTGATGTCGGTCAGGCGTTTATTGAGGGCTTCGAAGTCGGTCCCGGGCTCGGCTTTGGCGAGGGTTTCATAGAGACCGTTCTGTTCTTCTTCGAGGGCCGTGATAGTGCCTTCCTGGAGGGCGACGGCCTCTTCCCAGCGACGGCGGTCCTTGCTGAAGAAGGCGCGGACTTGCGCCTCTTCGCGTTTACGGTCGCGGCGATTCAGGGTCGGCGCGGCAGCGAGCGCCGGGTCGGCGACGCTGGTAGCGCCGCTGTTGACCGCCTTTGCCAGCGTGGCAGTCTTAGCCTGCGCGGCCGCGGCCGCGGCGACGGCGGCCTGCTGTTTTTCGGCGGCGTCTTGTTCAGCGAGTTTCTGGCGGTAGTAATCGTAGTTGCCGAAGAAACGGGTGACGGCGCCGGGCGTGAGGGCGAAGATGGTGGTCGCCAGATTGCGCACGAAAGTGATGTCGTGGCTGACGAGGCACAGCGTGCCCTGGTAATTACGCAAGGCGTCTTCGAGAGCCTCGCGGGCATAGATGTCCAAGTGCGTGGTCGGCTCGTCAAGAAGGAGGAAGTTATTGGGACGCAGGAGCAGCCTGGCCAGCGCCAGCCGCACTTTTTCGCCGCCGCTGAGGACCTGCACCTGCTTTTCAATGGCGTCGCCTGGGAAGCCGAAGCCGCCGAGCATGCTGCGCAGTTCGCCTTCGCTGCGATCGGCGGAGACGGCCCGGACCGTCTCGTACACTGTCCGCTGCGGATCCATGGTTTCCGCGTAATCCTGCGACTGATAGCCGATGGTGACATTGTGGCCGATGACCAGTTTGCCGCTGCCTAGGGGCATTTGACCGGCGATGAGCCGCAACAGCGTCGTCTTGCCCATGCCATTGAGGCCGACAAAGGCCGCCTTCTCGCCACGGTCCAGGTGCAAATCGACATTATCGAGCACCTTGGTCTTGCCATCGTAGGAATAACAGGCATTTTCCAGGCGCACGACTTCCTGGCCGGAGCGCGGCGGCAACGGCAGGATAATGCGCGGCGGCTTCACCGTGATCTGCGGAATATCCACATCTTCCAGCTTATCAAGCATCTTCTGGCGGCTCTGCGCCTGGGCGGCCTTGGTGGCCTTGGCCTTGAAACGATCCACGAAGCGTTCGAGCTGTTCCTTGCGCCGGTCGAGGTTGCGTTTTTGAGCAATGAGCTGGTCGTGTCGCGATTCGCGATCCTGGACGTACTGCGCATAGTTGCCCGGGTAGCGCGTCACCCGCCCACCCATGACTTCCAGCGTCACCGAGGTCAGCGAATTAAGCAGATAGCGGTCGTGGGAAATCAGCAGCAGCGTGCCCGGGTAGTTCTTCAGGTAGTCCCGCAGCCATTCCACGGCCGGGACGTCAAGATAGTTTGTCGGCTCGTCCAGCAGCAGCACGTCGGGGCGCGACACTAGGATGCGCGCCAGCTCGGAGCGGATCTTCCAGCCGCCGCTGAAGGACGCGAAGGGGTCGTCAAAGCGGGACACCGCGAAGCCCAGGCCTGACAGCGTCGCCTCGGCGCGGTTGCGCAGTTCGTAGCCGCCGAGATGCTCGAATTCGGTCTGCAGATTCCCCAGGCGGTTGAGAATGCGCGTCTGTTCGTCACCGGTCGCTCCGGTCAATGCGTGTTCGAGGCGCGACATCTCGTCGTGCATCACATTCAGCTCCGGCAAGGCGTTCTCAGTGTAGTTGATCAGCGAGATGCCGGCGGGGACGTCATGGACCTGCTGATGTACGTAGCCCAAGCGCAGGCTGGACGGATAGCTCACATCGCCCTTGTCCGGAACCACGTTGCCGGAAAGCATCTCGAAAAGCGTACTTTTGCCGGCGCCGTTGGGACCGACCACGCCCACGCGTTCGCCGGGATGGATGGTAAAGGTCGCTTCTTGAATAACCTGCTGGGTTCCGAAGGCCTTGCTTACTTGGGTAAATTGTATCATGATTGGTCGTGTTCAGTCATAGCATTGACGCGGTAGCCGCGCTGGTAGCGGAGTTCAGTAAATGGTCGCGTTCCCTGGCTGTCGTGCTCGGCCCTTGCCCTGCCCTTGCCAGTATGAGGGCAGCCAGCAGCGCCTGTAAGCCTTAACGTTTCCTGATTGTCGGCGCCTAACACGCCGGCTCGACCAGGTCCACCAGTGGCGGGACAGTTGGAGCGGACTATGTAAATGGGCGAAACGCCTAATATAAGTAATCGGTCAGTGATTGATATCGGATGCACGACATTCCCCTCTCCGGCGCGGTGAGATTGGACATGCTAGCCAATGTGGCGCCCTCCGGGCGCAATTCTATGTTATTGTCATACCCCGGGTTGCGGCGCCCTCCGGGCGCCTCACCCGGGGCTATGCATAGTACGGCCCTCCGGGCCGAACTTGGCCGACCTGACGACTTGCTTTGTCAGGTTCGGGCCGAAAACTACCATCATTCACTATCCATGTTTTTGCGCCGTAGGCGCTTAACCATGCTTAACCCCAGGCTTTAGCCTGGGGACGCAGCCTGCCAACAGACAGTGCCTCGTAGAGGCACCACAGTATTGGTTATCAATGACTCCTATGAAACACGCTGCCGCAAAGGTCGGCGGAAATCAAGGTCGGATGGCTGGGCGGCGACTGGCCGTGGGTTTCCTGCAAATTGTCCCAGCGAAGCGCCGGGGTGTACACTGACCGATTACTAATATAAGTCTATTTATGCTCAGTGCACCTTGTTTTTTTACCCCCGGGCGGCAAATTAACACGGCTTGACGAGGGAAGTGGGCGGGACCGCCAGCACTATTGCCGCACTCGCCCAATTTTATTCAGCGAAGCGCCCAAGCCCGGGCATTGTCCCCTGCCCTCAGCCATGACAACACCAGCCGGCAACGACAGCCATCACCCCCCAGACGCACATGCCGTTGCGGGCCTTGACAAAGCAAGGCTGCTAGCCAACGCGGTCATGATCAAGGCTGCGCGCTCCATCGGCGACGCCGATGTCTACCGCGCGGAACAGCCCGGTGCCACGTCGTTACTGGTCAAGAGCTACCGCCAACGGCCCCTGTTTATTCGCTGGCTCTTCGCCCGTCGCTGCTTGCGCAACGAGTACCACAAGCTCGCATTTCTTCGCGACCTGGGGATCGTACGCGTGCCGCAGCCCGTCGCTCTGCCTGACAAGGACACGCTGGCCATGGAATTCCTGACCGATGCCGTGCCCTTGAACACCACTTGGCGTACAGACAGACAGCCGCCGCAGGAGTTCTTCAGTAAACTGAACGACATCATCACAGAACTGCATCGCCGTGGCTTTGCCCATGGCGATTTCCGCAGCACCAACGTCATGGTCACCCACGATGGGGAGCCCTGCCTAATCGATTTCGCCACCGCTGTCTGCCGCAACCCAGGTTGCTCCTGCGTGGAGCAGGCCCTCTTCCCCTTCTTCCGGCGAACCGATCTCTTCGCCATGGCGAAAATAATCGCCAAATTCCATCCGGAGATGCTCAGCGGACCACAAACCCAGCGTCTGGGTTCACCACCGTGGTATCTGCGCCTCGGGCGCTTCCTGCGCAAAAATGTCTATCGCCGCTACCTCAAGCAGAGCTTCGAAGGCTGAGTACGCCACCACGACACGTACCCAGCGCTTAGTCCAGCGTCTTATTTGCGCAGATACCACTTCTTGATGGCCGGCAGGGGCGCCGGTGGCAGGTCGTCCATCAGGCGTTTGTGAGCGGGTTTCTTGCTCTTATCGCTGGCATTTTCCGGTTTGTGGGCGTCCTTGCCGGCGCTATCAGGGCGTCGTGGGGCGGCGCCATGGGCGGCATGATCAACGTGCCCTTCTGTGGCGTGGTCGCGTTTCTTGGGCGGCCAATATTCAGCCGGAAGCTTCGGGCGTTGTGGGGGGCGAGTGGTGCCGGCAGGCGCCCTGTCCTCCCGCTGCGGGGCGGCGCCGTGGTCAGCGGCTTGCGGACGCGGTGCCTGCTCGTGAGCCGACGCTGGCCGCATAGCGCCATCGCGGCGCCCACCACTGCGTTCGCCGCCAGCGGCGAAGCGTTCGGCATCTCGCGGGTGGAACCTGCCAGTGCGGTTGTCCGGTCGGCGTGGGGAGCCGCCGTAACGGCCGCTGCGGCCACCGCGTTGTTCGCGAGGCTGAGGGGCCAAGATTCTGTCCAGGCGCTGCCCCGCAATGCCGATATGCTCCGGGCCGAGATCACCGCCACCGGCCAGCTGCCGGCTGAGCAGTTTCGCCAGCAGAACCAACAGGTCCTGGTTGGTGCTCAGGGTTTGGACCTGGTTGAGAATATCCACATCCAGTTCTTCCTCCAGCAGATCGCGGAAAATCGTCTTGAGGCGGCGGGAGGTGACTTCGGTCCGCGTTGGAATCAGGCGGTTTTCCAGCTGCGCGCCGACATTCGTCCGGATCGCCTCCAGCTGTCGCATCTCCCGGGGGGTAACCAGGGTAATCGCCGTGCCGGCGCGACCGGCGCGGCCGGTCCGGCCGATGCGGTGCACGTAGCCACGGGAATCAAAGGGCATATGGAAGTTGAACACGTGCGTAACGTCGTCCACGTCCAAGCCGCGGGCGGCGACATCCGTCGCCACCAGGATGTCAATTTCGCTGCGGCGAAACGCCATCATGACCCGGTTGCGAGCCGCCTGTTCCATGTCGCCATGGAGGCAGTTCACACTGAAACCACGTCCACCGAGGACGATATTCAGCGAGTCGGTTTCCTCGCGTGTCCGACAGAAGATGATTGCCTTGCGCACATTTTCCGCATCAATCAGACGGATGATGGCATTGACGCGCTCGCTGTCTTCAATCACGCAGAACAGCTGCTCAATGTCGTTGTTCGCAGTTTCATTCACCCCCATGGTGATATTGACTGGATTAATTAAGACGGTCTGCGCCAGATTCACCACCGGTCGCGGCATGGTCGCGGAGAACAGCATGGTCTGCCGCGGCCCCGGGAACGCTTCGAAAATCTTCTTGACGTCATCCAAAAAGCCCATGTCGAGCATTTCGTCGGCTTCATCCACCACGACGAACTGGGGATTGACGCCCTTAAAATGCCCCGATTCAAGCAGATCAATCAAGCGTCCGGGCGTCGCCACCAGCATATTGATGCCTTGCGCCAGCATCTGCTCCTGCCGGGTGTAGGATTGACCACCTGTGAAAGCCGCGGTCTTGACGCCCGTATAGCGTCCTAGACGATACAATTCCGAACTGACCTGAGCGGCCAGCTCGCGGGTCGGCACCAGCACCAGCAGCTGCAGGCCCTTCTGGCCGCGGATCTTCTCCATCGCCGGCAAACCAAAAGCCGCCGTTTTGCCCGTGCCCGTCAACGCCTGGCCAATCAAGTCACGACCGGCAAGCAACTCGGGAATGGCCTTCGCCTGAATCGGCGTCGCCACGCTGAAACCCGCTTCGCGAACGCCGCGCATCAGCTCGTCACAAAAACCAAAACGCGCAAAACCGTCCTCGGGAACAGCCGCAACCGCCACCTCTTCGCCGGTGGCAGCGTCTTCGTCCACGACGGCTCCGGCCGCAACGGCCTCGCCACTTTGCACAACCACAGTCCCGGCAGACGCAAGCTCAGCATCAGTTTCGCTCACAACATCGGCAGACGCAGTCGGTTCAGACATCGTCTTCTCATCTTTTTCGTCAATCGCCACCAGGGCCTCGCTTTCATCCAAAACAACTGCACTCGCTGCAACCTCAACCGCTGACGCGGCCTTCGCTGTCGTCGCCAAAGCCGGGTCCTCCGCAAAGGCATCCGGCACATCAATGATTAGTTCGGCGGGATTCCCCGCCATCTTCACACTATCAGCCATTCTTTCACCAGTCGTTGTCTGCGCCATACGCTCCTCTACTACTTCATTTTCTCGGCGCATCACCCCTCACAGGCAGAACGCCACGGCCACTTTATCCCTTAAAAATGTTTTATAATCTACTTGACAAACAAGAAATAGCAAGGAAAGAATACGTAAAGAGATGACAGGATATGACAAACAGCATGCGAACCCACACCTTTTTCCCAAGCCACGCACTTGCATGCGGCCAGCATGGCGGTATTGTATCGCCGTTTCGCTTCATTGGAACAGAGGGCGGCGGGTATTGGTGCAAGAAGCAACTGTGGGTGAGAACGCAACCAGAAGAGGATTTACACCGTGATTTTACCTATTCGCAACGTGTTGACTGTGGCGGCTGCCCTGGTCCTATCCCTGCCGGTTTTGGCAGATCGGGTGTACGACCTGGACGACGGTCTGAAGTTGAGTCTTGGCGGCGATGTGCGCCTGCGCTGGGAGATCATTGATCGCAATGTTCCGCGGCCAAATGTCCATGACGACGGCCCCGACATTCAGTATTTACGAGTTCGGCCGCGCGTGTGGGGCAGTCTTGAATTGCTTGATCCGCATGTCAAGTTGAATTTGCGTTTAACGAACCGGATGCATTTCACGTCCAGTCGTCCAGGCGACAATGAAAACGGCGCCGCGCACTGGGAGTTTCCGGATGAAGTCGTGCTTGACATGGCCAATATTGAGTTGATTGACATTCTTGGTGACAACAGCTGCTTGAAGATCGGCCGGCAGGATTTGGGGTTTGGTTACGGCATGATTCTCTCCGAGGGCACGCCATTTGACCAGGGGCGCACGGTCTATCACGACGGCATCACCTACCGCTACACGCATGAGAAGCACAAGGTCACGCTATTTTCTTTCTACGATTCCTGGAAGGACCACTCGGTCTTCATCAATGATCAGAACCGCCGTCTGGCGATTGGCGACATTTTCACGGCCGGCGCCTATTACACCTACAGCCACGATCCGAAACTGAATCTCGACCTGTACTACATGTACAACGATGTGGACGATGACTATCCGACGCAAGCCATTAACAGCTGGCCGACGGACAGCAACCTGAGCCTGCACACCATCGGCACCCGCCTGTTCGGCCAAGCCATGCCGCAACTCGGCTACAGCGTGGAAATGGCCAAACAGGGTGGTTACAACAATCTCGGCGAGGACAATCAGGGCTTCATGTTCGACGCCCGCATTACCCTCAGTGCCCCCAAAGACACGCCGATGAAACCCGCCATCGGGCTGGAATACATGTTCCTCAGCGGCGACCGCAATGACAGCGGCAAAAACGAAGGCTGGTTCCCGCTCATGAGCGCCGCGCCGCTCTGGGGTGATGACCTCCTGGCAATCCAATACAACGGCTTCTGGAGCAATATGCACATGGCCTCCAGCGAGCTTATCTTCTTCCCCATTGAGGACCTCAAGGTGCAAATTGGCGCCGCCTTCTATCAGGCCGACACCACCAAGTCCACCCTCGCCACCCACGATCCTACCAATGACGGCGACAACATCGGCATGAGGCTTTTCGCCTTCGCCTACTACACGGTAAACAAACACCTCAGCTTCGCCACTGAAATCGCCCATTTCGATCCCGGCGACTACCACCACAATGGCCATAAGAGTCTCTGGGCGCGTTTCCAAACCGTCCTGACCTTCTAAACGGCGCAAACACATCCGCCAGTAAAAGAGCGCCGTAATCGTTCCGTGATTGATAACCGCCGGTCCCAGGAGACGCCTGAGACCGGCGGAACCCCTTCTAGCGACGCGCCTGGGAGCCCACCTTGATCGGACGGATCGGACGGATCCGTCTGATTGATCCGTCCGATCGGTCCGATCGGTCCGAAAAAGCCATTCAGTGCCGCAAAGGAGTCCCCACGATCCCGTGCGTCCCCTATATGCGGCTTTTTTCCATCACTCCTATGAAACACGCTGCCGCAAAGGTCGGCGGAAATCAAGGTCGAATGGCTGGGCGGCGGCGGGCCGTGGGTTTCCTGCAAATTGTCCCAGCGAAGCGCCGGGGTGTACACTGACCAATTACAAACGCCCGGCTTTTTTCCTTCTACGTGGTTGCGTAGGAGAGGAAAAACGATATAGTATGGAGCTTTTTCGCGTTGCAACGCCTGCATTGGTCAGGCAAGCACCCGTTCCCGGGCCGTGGCGCGAACACTCAACGGCATGACGTTTCGAATCCAGCTGGGGAACAGCCCGTATAGGCGGCGGCTGGTGGGTAAAGCGTCAGGTAACACAAGAAAGGATCTGGTTCCGTGGCAAACATTAACATCACTGATCTGTTGGAAGCCGGCGTGCATTTCGGTCACAAAACCAAGCGCTGGAATCCCAAGATGAAGCCGTACATCTACGGTACTCGCAATGGCATCACCATTTTTGACCTGACCATCACCATGAAGCAGCTGTCAGCGGCTTGCGATTACCTACACGACATCGCTGCCCAGGGCGGCCAGATCCTTTTCGTGGGTGCCAAACGCCAGGCACAGGAATGCGTCCGTGAAATCGCTGAAAACCTCAACATGCCCTTTATGTGTGACCGCTGGCTGGGTGGCACCCTCACCAACCAGAAAGTCGTTCTCAGCCGCGTCAGCTATATGAAAAAACTGCAAACACAGGATGCCGACGGCAGCCTGGACAGCCTGCCCAAGAAGGAAGTCGCCGGCCTGCGCCGCGAACTGGGCAAGCTGCAGACCGCCCTTGGCGGCATCGCCAACATGAAGGGCCTGCCCAACGCCGTCGTCGTCATTGACGTCGACCGCGAGCACATTGCCGTGCAGGAAGCCGCCAAGCTCGGCATTCCCGTCGTCGCCCTCGTCGACTCCAGCTGCAATCCCGACCAAGTCGAATACGTCATCCCCGGCAACGACGACGCACTGCGCTCCATCAAGGTCATTATGGACGCCATTGCCACCGCCGTCGCCGATGGTCTCAGCGTGAGCAACAAAAAACGCGAGAACAAGGCCACCAAAGAGGCCGCACCGGTCGCCAAGGAAGGCGATGATGACGAGGATAGCGCCGACAAGGCCTGAGGCGGAACCCCATGCCGCCCTGCCCGTGCCGCACAATGAGCCGCACGGGCCGTCCACGACCTACAGCACAGCATATGAAGGAGTTTTCCAATGGCCAACATTTCCGCATCACAAGTCAATGAGCTGCGCCAGAAAACCGGCGTTGGCATGATGGATTGCAAAAAAGCCCTTGTCGCCTGCGACGGCGACATGGAAGGCGCCATTGAGCACCTGCGCAAGACCGGCATGGCGAAAGCCGAGAAGAAGGCCGGCCGCAGCGCCACCCAGGGCATCTTCGTGTCACTGGTCAAAGGCAACGTCGGCACCATTATTGAGCTCCTCTGCGAAACCGACTTCGTCGCCAAAACCGATGCCTTCAAGGCCTTCGGCGCCGGCGTCGCCGAAAAGGTCATCAATGAGTTCGCCGACAACGGCGATATTTCCGAGAAGTTGGCCACCACCATGCAGAACGAACTCAAGGAACTCATTGCCAAGATTGGCGAGAACATGCATCTGCGCCGCGCGGTCCGCTGGGTCAGCAACGGCAAAATCGGCAGCTATCTGCACACCGGCGTTGCCTACGGCGTGATGGTCGATGTCGAAGGCGAATGCGACGACGAATTGCTCTCCAGCATCTGCATGCACGTCACGGCCTTCTCGCCCCGCTACATCGTGCCGGCGGATGTCCCCGCGGACATCGTCGCCAAAGAACGCGAGATTGCCGCCGCCCAGTTGGCCGGCAAGCCCGCCAACATGATTGAGAACATCGTCAACGGCAAGATCAACAAGTGGTACAGCGAAGTCTGCCTGACCAAGCAGCCCTGGATCAACGACCAGAAGACCTCCCTCGAGAAGGTCGCGCCGAAACTCACCGTGAAGCGCATGGTTCGTTGGCAGGTCGGCGAGGAAATCTGACCACGCTGTCATTACCGGCAACAGCCACAGCCGGTCTGACAACTGGCTGACTCATGCCTCTCAGGGCAATTGCACGAGCATTGACAGCTCAGCAATTGCCCTTATTTTTGCCCGCATCAGGCCAAGACCGCCCGCAAGGACGCACGCGGCCGATAGTAGTTAATGTTTTCGTGCGGCCGTCCGCCCGCCTCAGCGCAACGCATCACAGCATGGAGAGAGACAATGACATCCCAACCGCACTTCCGGCGTATTCTGCTCAAACTCAGTGGCGAAATGCTCAAGGGCCCATCCGGTTTCGGTATTGACAGCACTGCCACCATGGCCGCCGCCAGCCGCATCAAGGAGGCCGTCGCCTCCGGCAGCCAGGTCGCCATCATCATCGGCGCCGGCAATCTCTTCCGCGGCCAGGCCGGCAGTCGCCAGGGCATGGACCGCTCCTGCGCCGACAACATCGGCATGCTCGCCACCTGCATGAACGCCCTGGCCATGCGCGACGCCCTTGAGGGCATCGGCGTCCGCGCCGAAGTGCAATCCGCCATGGCCATCACCGGCGTGCTTGATCCCTTCGACCAGCGCCGGGCGGACCAGCTGCTCAACGCGGGCGTCGTCGTCCTCTTCGCCGCCGGCACCGGCCATCCCTACTTCACTACCGATACTTGCGCCGCCCTGCGCGCCTGCGAAATCCACGCCGATGCCGTTTTCAAGGGCACAAAAGTCAACGGCGTCTACTCCGCCGACCCCATGAAAGACCCCACGGCCACCCGCTACGAACGCGTCAGCTTCCAAACCGTACTGGCCAAGCGCCTGCAGGTCATGGACGCCACCGCATTCTCGCTCTGCCAAGACAACCGCCTGCCAATTGTCGTGTTTAAATTTGGCGAAGAGGGCGTTTTGAACGATATTATGCGCGGCAATTTCAGCGCCGCCACACTCGTCAGCGTGGACGACTGAGTCCTGCTAGAGCTGTCATTCACCAACCACCAACCTGGAGGACATCCGCTATGGCTAAAAGCAAACCGGCCAGCAACGCCACCCCGGCCATCACCAGCATTGTCGAAGACACCAAGGCCACCATGCAGCAGGCGTTGGACATCATGCAGAAGGCCTTCGGCACCGTGCGCACAGGCAAAGCCTCACCGGCTCTGGCCGAGGGCATCATCGTCGAGTACTATGGCACCCAGACCCGCTTGAAAGACATCGCCAGCATCACCGCGCCGGAGCCGCGCATGCTAGTCATTCAGCCGTGGGATCAGGGCGCAGTCAAGAGCATTGAAAAGGCCATTCAGGGCTCCGAACTCGGCATCAGCCCTGTCAGCGACGGCCGCATTATCCGCCTGCCCATACCCGAACTGAGCGAAGAACGCCGCAAGGACATGACCAAGCTCGTCAAAAAACGCGCAGAAGAATGCCGCATCGAAATCCGCAATGCTCGCCGCGATGCCAACGAAGCCATCAAGAAGGCCCAGAAGGCCTCTGAAATCACCGAAGACGATCAGAAAGTCATGACTGACGACGTCCAGAAACTCACCGACAAAATGATTGAGCAGGTCAACAAGCTGCTCGAAGTCAAGGAAGCCGAACTCATGGCCGTCTGATTACCCCCTGCCCCACTCCCACAGCGCCAGCGCCAGGCTCAACCTCACTTGGCGTTATGGCGGCTGTGATACCACGAAGAGCCACCGGCACGCTTCTGCGCCACCGGTGGCTCTTCGTTTGTGGATATCGTAGTGTGGCGCAACGCCGACAGCGGCAATGTTCAGCGCAGGAGTTCGCGGCGGTAGTAGCGCAGTTCGGCGATGGACTCGCGGATATCGTCCAGCGCGCGGTGTTTTTCCTGCTTGCTGAAGCCGCCCATGATTTGCGGTGCCCAGCGTTCTGCGAGGATCTTGAGGGTGCTGACATCGAGATTCCGGTAGTGGAAATAGGCCTCAAGCATCGGCATGTACTGGTAGAGAAAGCGCCGGTCCTGCCCAATGCTGTTCCCACAGATGGGGCTCTTGCCCGCAGGGACGTACTGGCTGACAAAAGCCAGCGTCTGCGCCTCGGCCTCGGCTTCGCTGACGCCGCTCTGGCGCACCCGTTCCAGCAGCCCCGACTGGCTGTGGTGGGTCTGATTCCACTCGTCCATCGCCGCCAGCACCTCTTCCGGCTGGCGCACGGCCAGGACGGGGCCCTCGGCAACGACGTTCAGGTCGTTATCCGTGATCAGCGTGGCGATCTCAATGATGCGATCGCGCTCGGGGCGCAACCCCGTCATCTCCAGATCAATCCAAATCAGGTTCTTTTCATCAAGCATTGACTCACTCCCTACTCACTGCGACACAAACGAACGCGCCGGCCCGGGGTGGCGCCGGCGCAGTAATAACAATGAAGACGGTTTATTCCAGGCGGATAGTCCCGGCCTGCTCCACGCGCCAGGTCTGCGCGCCGGTGCCGGCCCACTGCAGCCACTGGCGCTTCTCGCGCCGGAACACGCCGATATTGAAACGAATGTCCGTGCCGGCGGCGGTCGGAATGGCCACGGCTGCCAGCGGTACCGTCCATTCCGCAGTCCAGCCTTGGTCATTCACTGTGGCGCGGAAAGACACCGCCGCGGCGAGCTTTGTCGACGCGGCTTCCGGCGCGCCGGCCTCAGTAGAACTTTCGCAGCCGCCGTCGGGAAAGCCATGAAGAACGAAGGTCGGGTGCTGCGCGTTGTTGTCAGCGTCCGCAAAACAGAGTTCGACGCCGTCGGTCTTGGTCCATTGACTCGGACCGTCCAACTGCGGCGCCTTGGTCAAGGGCACGTCGATTTTCACGCGCAGGACGCCATCGTGATGCGCCAACCAGGCCCGCGCGGGGGCGCCATCGGCCTTGCTGCGATCCTGGTTCTCCTGCACCAGCTCGGCTGCGGCCGGGAAGCCTTGGGGCAGCGACTTCACCAACAGGGGCGTCGTGCGCCGGGGCAACGGCGGGCGCTTTGGCGGCGTCGCCGCCACTGGCACCAGCCCCGGCCGGCGCGGCTCCATGCCCTTGACGATGCCGGCGAAGCTCACGTCGTCCACAAAGGCCTTGCCAGCACCGCTCTTGGTGATGGCGATGCGGTGCGCGCCGGGAGCGTCCGGGCTGCGATAGCGCAGGAACAGCTGCCGCCACACGCCATCAGCGCGGGCCTCGTCAGCCTGGGCAATGAGCTTGCCGTCTTCGTAGAGGGCGATGTTCAGCTTGGCACCGTCAACGAGTTTGAGCCAAGTGATGTATTCGTAGTCCTGATTGGGCCGCAGCGCCGGCAGCGCCTGTTCGACGCCGCTGGGCTCGTCGCCGGCAAGCTCCATGCCGGCGCCAACGATGGTGTCGCGAGTCGTGTAACTTTCGGTAATACCGCCCGGCCCCCAGATAATCTTGGCGGTCTTGGCGCCCGTCAGCTCCCATGGGCCGAGCTTGCCGTGGTAACGGCTCCACTGGAACGAGCCGTGCGCGACCAGATTGCGCAGGGGCGTGTCCGCCAAGCGGTATTCTGGATTCGGCGGATTGGCAAAGTCGTGACCGGCACGCCAGGTATCGCCCGGCTCATAGGCCCCGACGCCGGGCTTGTCGCCCGTGATCCCCGGCACCACGAGCCCCGCGCCCTGCCCGGCATGGAAGCCCATGAAGGTGTCAATGCCCAGCTGCTCTTTGGGAATGTCATAGCGGTTGGCGACGAAGATCGCGTTGTAGTGATCGGCTATCTTGCCGACCACGGCGTTGTTGATGTACGAGCAGTGGTACAGCCAGTCGCTGGCCCAGCGGCCCCAATTGCCGGCCTTGCCCAGCATGCTGTTGTTGATCACGTGGTTGTTCTGCCCCGGTCGGTTCAAACGGATGTCGCAGCCGTTGATATTCCACACGACATTGCGGTACACAAAATAGTTGCTGGTGAAGTTATCCAGGTAGATGCCCATGCGCGTGCCGTGGGCGGCGTTGTCGTGACACCAGTTGTAGCGGAATTCCGTGCCACCGCCGTCCGATGCGCAGACGTAGGTAGCACCGAGATCGTGGCATATCCGTCCCATGCGGTGGATATCGTTGTACTGGATGATGTTGGCCTGCCCGCCTGGCAGCATGCAATCCCGACCGGTGTCATGCAGACTGCAATGGCTCACTAGGTGCTCCTGGCCGGCAAGACGAATGGGCGTGTCGTAGCTACCCGTGTAGTCCGTGTGATGGATCCAGCAGTTGATGATACTGTTACGGGTACCCGACACCGACACGCCATCGCCCGCGCAATACGCTATTTCGCTGTCCCGCAGGACATTGCGCGAGCCACTGAGTTGGCTGCCCACTTTCGCTCCCAGCCCATAGCTGGTGTCGCCGCCACGCAGATTGCCCTGATGCAACACCCGGAGCCCCTTGAGCACGCAATCTTCGCTGCCCAGGACATTGACAGTCGCCGCCACTACCTCAATGCCGCTGATAAGGACGTGCCGACAGCGTTCCAATGTCAGTCCACTGCGGCGACGCTGGAACTCAATGGCTAGCGCATTGGCGTCGGCGCCTGCCGGCACCTGCAGATACAGCGCCTTCTCCCCGTCGTCGTAGAACCACTCGCCAGGCGCGTCAATCTCGCCCTTGCCGCCCTTGAGGTAGAAATAGCCGCCCTGCGGGCGCGTCAGGCCCATGAAGCGCCAACCGCCCCGGGTGGCCTTGCCGGCATTGGGAAAAGACAGCGTCTTGGTGGCCGCGTCGTAGTTTTCGACGACGACGCTCCACGATGTCCACTTGGCCCCGCCCATCACCCACAGTACCGCGCCCTGCCAGTAGCCGTCGGGACGGTCAGGTAGTTCGGGACATACAAGGGCGTCTTCCTGCTTGCAGGCCTGGAAGGTCTGGCCTTCCCAATCCAGCAAGTCGTCATTGCTCTTGTTGGGCCAACGCGCTTCCACGCCGGGCTGGCCATTAAGCAACAGCTGATTGAATTCGCCCAACGACCAGTCGCAGCGCGCTTTCCAAATATCGCCCTGTACCCTCTGCCAGCCCGTCACCGCGTCGCAACCGCTGAAGACCGGCGTTTCGCCCGGCCAGGCCGCAAAGCTCAGAGGCTTCTCAGCCGTACCGGCGACATCCTTGATCACCACGGCCTCGCGGTAGGTCCCGCCACGAATCAGGCAGCGGTCACCGGGCTGCATCACCGTGGCAGCGTGGCCAACGCTGCGCCACGGCGCAGCGACACTGCCCGCTGCCGCGTCATCGCCCAGCGGCGATACCACGTATTCAGCCGCGCCGGCGATCGTCGCCAACGCCACGGCACTACAAAGACTCAGCAGACTACGGGTCGTCGTTATCATCTCGTCTTCTCCTCGTCTGAATGGGTGATTGGATGTCGCCGGGATAATGCCGCGCCGCTGGCGGCCGGCACGTCAGCTGCCGCTACCGCCATGCTGCCGCGTACGTCAGCCTGCGGCGTTGGGCAGGAATGCGCCCATGCCAAGCAGGCGCCGCTGCAGTTCGGCGACCGCGAAGCCGCGCGTGGTCGTCTGCTGTTCGATGGCGATGGCCGCGGCCATGCCAGCGGCCTGGCCCGTGATGTAACAGCCTGGCATTACCCGGATGGATCCCTGGATCTTGCGGTCACTGCTGATGCAGCGGCCGGCGACCAGCAAGTTGTCCATGCCACGCGGTGTTAGGCAGCGATAGGGAATGCCGTAACTCTCGCCCTTGCCGTAGCGCAGGGTCTTGCGGAACTCTTCTTCAAACTCGGCGTACTTCGTGGTGTCGGGCTTGGACGGATGGATGTCCACCGGGTAGCAGTAGCGCCCGATTTCGTCAGCAAAAACCGCACGGGCAATAAAATCGTCCACATTGAGGACGTAGTCGCCCTGCACACGCCGGCTCTCGCGGATGCCCAGCAGCGACCCGGTCTGCACCAGCACCATCTTCTCGTAGCCGGGAATGTACTTCTTGTAGAAGGCCTCGAATTCAGGCAGGCGCTGCCGGCCTTCAATGAGGAATTTGGTCAGCGAGCGTTCGTCAGTGGCATCCACGCCAAAAGCATGGCCGATATTGCCGCCCATGATGTGCTCGCCGACGCGGAACATGCCCGGGTGATGGGGATCGTTGACGGTGAAGAGCTTGTCTTCGGCAAAGACCTTCATCAGCGTTTCCTGCACCCGCACGCCGGAGTCGCGGAAACGATCCACGTCAATATCCGTCCAGACGCTGCAGAGGGTACCGGGCATCATGCTACCGTCCGTGTCGCCCTTCTCGTAAGGCGCACCAGCCCAGGCTGCCAAGTCGCCGTCACCCGTGCAGTCAATGAAGACTTTCGCCTTGACCGCGAAAAAGCCGCTCTTGGCATTGCAGATCGCGGCTTGTACCACGCCACCATCGTGAAGCACATCCACGACCTGGGTGTGAAAACTGAACTCGACACCCGCCGCCAGCAACAGCCGGTCATAGACCCGCTTCAGCAGCTCCGCCGGAATGCTGTTGTCGCCGCCAGGAAAATTCGGCCCCTTCTCCTTGCTCAGCTCTTCGCGGACCTCACGACCAATGCCATCGGCGAGAAAGTTGACGCCATCGCCGAACATCATGAACACCGGCACCAGCCCGGCGGTGCCCATGCCACCCAAGCAGGAATGGCCCTCGGCCAAAAAGACCTTGCGCCCCTGCCGCGCCGCAACCAGCGCCGCCGCCACGCCAGCCGGACCACCGCCCGCGATAAAGACGTCGACATCGTGGCGGACCGCTACGCGCTTCTGATACTCAATTTGCTGTGACATGACTATGTTCCTTCTTTCTGTTCTTTGTCGTGCATGACCATAGCGGCCAGTTCCCAAAGGGCTCAGCCTTCGGCGAATTTCGCCTTCAGCTGCGCCAGTTTATCCAGATAATAGGGGATATTTTCGTCCCGTTGCTGCTCGTCGGCCTCTTCGAGAAGCCGGGCATTACCGACGACGGACACGTTCTTTTTGTCGCCGGTGACATAGAATTCGACGGAGTCGCCCTGCAGGTATTCCTTTTTGGCCTGCAGCGCCAGTTCGTAGGCGGCGCTGCGCTTGGTGGCTTTCGCTGCAAGTTTTTCGGCGTATAGGCGCGGCGCCATGGACAGAATTTCGCGCTTGGCGAAGTCCTTCAACGGCAGGCGATGCTCACGGATGTCTGTTTCGAAACGTTCATAGAGCGCCGGCAATTCCGCCTCGCGCCCCGTCAGCAGCATAGTGAGGTGCTCCATCATGTAGCGGCGTTGGAAGGGCTCCAAGCCGCGGGATTTGAGGGCGGCGCCGGTCACACTCACCCGGCCATCCCAATCCAGCAGGGCGTAATTCTTGCTCTTGTAGCCATACATGGCCTGATAGGACGCATCAAGTTCGACCTCAATGCCCGGCGGCAGGATGGCCTGCACCCGCCGTTCCATTTCAGCCTGATCGGTCATCCCAGGCGGCGGCGTGAAGTAAATGCCGTCGGTATCCATTTCTACGATGATCGCACCGGCGTCCTGCAGGAAATCGCGCATGCTGCCGAGGATTTCCCGGCCCTCGCGCGTGATGGCATTGGCCATGACGTAGTCGTTGAAGGTGCCCTGCGAAAAGGCCGTGTAGCCATAAAACGAATTGATCAAAATCTTGAAACTGCCCTGCAGAGCGCTGTAGTTTTCCTTCTCGTGGCCACTAGCCTCGCGCATGGCGTCCTTCGCTGCGAGGCGGAAATTGCGCAGCTCGCCGAGAATACGCCCGAAAGCCCGCTCGCTGTCCCCAGCCGGACACATGCCCCGCGCCAAAATGATGGACGGATACAAGCTGCGCACGTCAACATGCCAGACATTCTGAAAGACGCCGCTGTGTTGCGCTTCCGTCAGCGCGCCCTGCAGGGGCTGCGCTTGCTGCGGGATGGGCAAACTGGCGTTAGCCTGCATGTACTCGGCGCAGAGCAAGGCGTCAATGCGCGTGGCATTGCCGCGAGTAATGCAGCTCTGATAGCTGTACGGCACCAGCTGCGCTTGGTAGAAATAGCTCGGAGAAAGGATGCGGCTGAGCGCGTCGGTCTCCCGGACGTCGTCCATGCAGTACTTCATCAGCGTTTCGGGGTCTTCCTCGAAAATCCGCGTGATGTCATTGCCGGCGACGTAGGTGCGGTTTTCGGCGGCGACGCCGAAGTACCTGGCGGCTGGCTTCAGGCCATGTCCGTCCATGTCGCGATGGGCGACGTCGTACAGCTGCACGAGGTGCCAGGTGTCCACCACATGCCGCCCGTAGATGTCATAGCGCTTGTAGGTCGCCGTGCGCTCACCCGCCGTAAAACGCGAGCTGCGCGCAAAGGTCGGTCGCCGGCTGCGCCCGAGAACAAAGGGGATCTTGTGGCGCTTGCAGCGCTTGTCCAGATAATCGAGGTCGAAATTGAAGATATTGTGGCCCTCAATGACGTCTGGGTCGCGCTCCTGGATCAGCTCAAGCATGCGCTTGAGCATGGCGGCTTCACCAGCCTGGGCCACCGACAGGCAGCACTCCCAGCCCGTGCTGTCCTTGAGTGAAACCAGCAGCACTTCGTCGCTCGCGCGCAATGCGTCGGGGAAATGAAAGCCATCGGCCGTGCGCGTCTCAATGTCGAGCTGCATACGGCGCAGATCCTGGAAGGCCATACCGCGGAACAGCCGGGCAGGCAGCATGGTCAGGATCTGCTGCGCCTTGTCAGTAAAAAGCCGATACGGCGCCAGCGGCGCACTGGGATTCATGCCCGTGAGATCCTTGAGATCCTTCACCGCGTCCTCATAGGCACTCCAGGACGGAAAGGACACCCGCACGCGATGCATGCCGTCGCCGCGCAGCGGCGTTATTTCGCTCGTGTCCTTGAGTGCTCGGGCCAGCTCCGGCCCCGACACCAGCAGCCACGGTTGAAAGGGCATGATTTCGCGGGTCACCACGTCGTCCGTGCCACGGCGGAACAGCACCGCCCGGCCAGCCGAGTCCGTTTCCACCGCCACCACGCGATCATAGTCGCTGCGAACCAGTCGGCTGATGTCCATAGTTGCCATTGTCATCACTCTTTCTTCAGCGCGACCGGGCCGCAGCACGCGCACCGTTTATCGCAGTTTCACAATTAGGAGAATCAAGAGGGGCGTCAAAAAGCCCTGAATCAGCATGAAACGCACCAGCACCTGCGTGTCCGACCAGTTACGGTTCTTCCGGCAGTGGTCGTGCAACGGAAAACGCACCCGGTGCGCCAGCCGAACCAGCCCGAGCTGCTTCTTCACGTCGTCGTCCGAAGCAAAATTTTCCACCCGCTGGGGATTGACGACATTGCGCAAGGGCTGCCGCACATCGAAGCCCAGGCGTTTGAGCGTCCGCAGCATGACCAGCTTGACCAGGCCAGTACCGCCATTGATCAGGAGCATCGGCGCGGCCACCAACACCAGGACGGGGTTGCCTGACGCCAAGGCCGACATGCCCAGCAGCAAGCCCAGGAAGCGGGACCCGGCATCACCCATGAGCACCGAACTGGGCTTGGCGTTGTGCCAGAGATAGCCGCCCAGACTGCCCACCACGCAGGCGATCAGCACTGCCCAGCGCGCACCATCCGCGTAATGCGGCAAAAGCAAGTACTTGGAGATGTCAATATGACCAGTCACCGCATACAAAAACGCGCCCATGGAGAACAGGGCCAGCATGGTCAGGGAGCCCGCCAAGCCGTCCACGCCGTCGCTGCAATTGACCGCGTTGATGCTTAGCCACAGCAACGCCGCCGCTCCGGGAATGTACAGCCACGCCGGCACCAAAAAACCGCCGCCGACGGCGCTGCCCTTGATCAGCGGCAACCAAATGACCATGCTGTCGCACTGGCAGTATATCGCCGCTGCCGCCAGGGAAATCACGAAGTCCAGCAGGCCCTTCTTCATTTCGCTCCAGGGCTTTTCGCTGCAATCATCGCCAAAACCGGTAAGCATGACCAGAAACAGGCAGACGGCCATTCCCCACATCCGCCAAGTGCCAGGCATCAGAAAGATCCACAGCAGCAGACTAATGCCCACCACAATGCTGCCTGCACCCGTCGGCTTGCCCTTCGCCTCCTCGGAATTCTTCACAAAGGGCTTGCCCTGATCTCGCGGCATATAACGCCATAAGCGCGGCAGCAACAGCCAGTTGGCTACAGCACCCGCAAAAGCGCCCATGCTCAACAACACCAAATACGATCCGAAAAGCCGGAAGGGGCCCCAAATCTCAAGCAAATACTCAGACAAATACGGAAACATCAAGGTCTCCAAAAAAACACAACCCAAGCCGCTTATTACTAACCCGCATCCGGCACCCGACGGACAGGCCAACTAGCCCTGTTTCTTGCCATAATCCAGAAGGAAGAACAGAACCGTCCTTTAGTATATTGTCTCTTTCCCGCTTGGCCCTCACACCAAGCCCTTTTTTTCTCCACCGATCAGACCGATCAGACCGATCAGACCGATCCGTCCGATCCGTCCGATCCGTCCGATCAGACCGATCAGACCGATCAGACCGATCAAATCGACGATCCGTCCGATCCGTCCGATCCGTCCGATCCGTCCGCGACAAAAGACCAAAGATCAGACCGATCAGACCGATCAGTTCCATACGTCCCATACGTCCCATACGTCCACAAAAAAACACCCGCCCCACGAAAAAATCATTCAAAAAGCTATTTTAAACTTTTGTTTTAAAATATTTGTTTCACTCCTGCGTTTCTCTGCTGACTGCCGGCCGGGCGCTCTACTGCCCATTCCGGCCCACGTGATGATGGAAAGGACTGTTTCATGGCCAAAGAGGACAAAGCCCCCGATGTCAAAGAGCGTCTGTTGGCGGCGGGTTTGAAAGTATTCGCCAGCAAGGGCTACGACGGCTCAACCGTCCGGGAGATCTGTGAAGAAGCCGCCAGCAACATTGCCGCCATCAACTACTATTTCGGCGACAAGGCCGGCTTTTACCAGGCCGTGCGCGACTACGCCCGCCAGGTCCGCCGGGACAGCATGCAGCGCTGCTGGGACTTCATTGAGCGTGATCCCTGGCAAGCTCTGCGCATCCACATTGACATTTTGTTGGACAACACCTACAACAGCACCATGTCGCAGATCAACTGGATGCACATGCGCGACCTGGTGGACACCCAAAATCACCATCTCATCCCGCAGATTCCCGACCGCGAAAAGCTCATCAAAAGCTACGAAGATCGCATGACCAGCATGCTCTCGGCACTGCTTGGCCCGGCCGCAACGGAGGCCAACATCAGCCTAATCCGTTATACCTACCACAGTCTCTGTCTCTTCCTGCCCATTCAGACCCAGGTCGAACAGCGATTCTTCAACGGCAAGGGCCGCTTCAGCCTCAGCGCCAACCATGACAAGACCTTCCTGACCAATTACATCCTCGACATCGTCCACCGCGCGGTAGACGACATGAAGGCCAAACAAGAAACCACAACGTCCCGACCCCAGGCATAAGGCCCATATCCATATGAATAACCGCAGCATCGTCTTCGCTTTCGCCCTTCTTGGTAGCCTCTGTCTGCTGGCCCAAACCGGCGTCAACAGTCAGGCGCTGGCCTCTCCCCTGCAGTCCACCGCCGCGCCATCCGCCGCCGCACAGCAGGGCGACAAGCCCCCGGCGACCTACCGCTGGACCCTCGCTGAGGCCAAAAAGCTCGCCCTGGAGCGCAGCCCGACCCTCGCCCAAGCCAAGGCTCGCATCGACCGCGCCGTCGCCGAAGTCGATATCGCCCACGCCGCCTACTGGCCGACCCTCGATGTCGTCGCCAGCGCCACGCGCAACCGCGACAAGGCCACCAGGCCCAACCGCGACTACGACAACAACAGCACCTACCGCGCCGGCCTCGCCAGCGACTGGCTACTCTTTGACGGTTTCCAACGTCGCTTCAATACCCTCAGCGCCAAGTACGGCCTGAACTCGAGCACCGAAACCCACCACGACGTCCAACGCCTGCTGCTCCACGCCGTCTCCAGCGCCTTCTACGCCGCACTGCTCGCCCAGGACAGCATGGAAATCGCTCGGCAGGACGCCGACTTCAACCGCGTGCTCCTCGAAGACGCCCGCAAACGCCTCGCCGGCGGCGTCGCCCCACCCAGCGAAGTGCTTAACTTCGAACTGCAGGTCGGCAATGCCGAAGTAGATTACATCGCCGCCGAACGCGCCTGGCGCCAAGCCACGGTCATTCTGGCGTCACTGCTGGCCGTCAGCGAAGACGACATCTGGACCAAGGTCGAGCTCATCCCCCCGCCAGCCGAGCTCCTGCACTACCAGCTTTCGCTGCACAAACTGCTGGACCTCGCCCTCGCCCGCCGCCCAGACCTGCGCATCACCGACAACAATATCGCCCTCGCCCGCGCCGCCATCCAAGCCGGCCGAAGCGGCTGGTATCCCCGCCTCAGCTTCTTCGCCGACTACGGCTTTGAAAGAGACGACTCGCTGCGCTTCAACGAGCACCTCGACCGCAATGTCAGCTACGGCCTCAATCTCACGTGGAATCTCTTCAACGGCAAAAAGACCCTCGCCGCCATCAGCTACGCCTACGCCGAGCTGGACGCTGCCACCCAGGCAAAACAAGACCTCCTGCTCGAAATCGACGCCGAAATCCGCCAGAATGTCCTCGCCTGGGACTCCAGCCGCCGCCAGCACGCGTTGCAGGAGAATATCCTGGCCACTGCCACGCGCATCCGCGACCTGGTCTACCAGGAATACCTCGGCGGCACCACCACCATCACCCGCCTCAACGAGGTGCAAAGCGACGTCACCATCAGCGCCGCCGCCCGTTCACGCTCCTATGTTCAGGTGCTTAACAACCTCGAACAACTCGCCGCCAGCACCGGCCTGATCCTCAACTCCGACTACCTCCGCGAACTCGGCGAAGCTCCGGCCGCCCCACAAAACAAACAAGAGTAAATCGCCACCTAAGCATTGTCATTTCCCAGCACAAGGACGCATCCGTACATGAAAAAAGTCATTCTTCCCGTATTGACCGCCTTGGTCGTGGTCGTCATCCTCGCCGGCAGTATCTACGGCATGATCACCGTACAAAAAAAACACAACGAAGCGCAAAAGGCCAAAGGCGGCCGCCGTGACAGCGCCATCGCCGTCCAGACCGATCGCATCGGCAGAGCCCGCATCGATGAAGTGCTCACGTTCAACGGCGATATCCAAGCCATGCAAGCCGTCGATATCAAACCAAAAATCTCTGGCCGCCTCAGCACCCTCGCCGTCGAGAACGAAGTGCTCGTTTCCGAAGGCACCCGCGTCCAAAAGGGCCAGCTGATCGCGACTATCGATGACCGCGAATGGAAGTCGCAACTGGCAAATGCCAAGGCCGCCCTAGCCGCCGCCCAAGCATCCTTGGCCGCTGCCGAAGCCGACGTGCTCAGCAGCAACGCCGGCCTCATCAACGCCAAGGCCAATACCGAACAGCAACGCGCCGCACTGCTCAGCGCCAGCGCCGCGCTGGCATCCGCAAAGGCCGCCCGCACCGACAAGGAACGCGAGCTGGCACGGCAAAAGAACCTCCTCGAAAAGCAGGCCACCACCCAACAGAACTACGACCAGGCCGAAACCGCCGCCGACCAGGCACGCGCCGACTACGACAAGGTCGAGGCCGCCGAAAAAGCCGCCGAAGCCCAAATCCGCTCCGCTGAGGCCGCCATTCAACAGGCCCAAGCAGCCATTGAGCGCAGCAAAGCCAGCGTCCAACAGGCCGAAGCCGCCCAGCAACAGGCCGAGGCCACACTCCACCAGGCAGAAATCAGCCTCTCGGAAACCAAGCTGTACGCGCCCATGGACGGCGTCGTCAGCAAAAAATACGTCGATCCCGGCGCGATGGTCTCGTCCACCACGGCCATTGTTACCATCTTAGCCATGGACCAGGTCAAGGTCATTCTCTCCGTGCCCATGAATCACCTGCCGCGTGTCCGTGCCGGCAGCACTCGCGCCCGCCTCCGCACGGTGTCACTCCCCGGCGACGTCATCGACTGCGTCATCAGTAAAATTTACCCGGCCATCGACTTGGCCACCCGCACCGCCCAGGTCGAAATCGTCCTCGCTAACACCCCGGACGACAAGGGCAACTACCGCCTCAAACCCGGCATGTACGCCACCGTCGATATGCTCATCGAATCCCGCGACAATGTCGTCGCCATTGACACCGGCCTGCCCATCCGCAACCTCGAAAAACATATCGTCTACGTCGTCGACGGCGAGAAAGTCCGCGCCGTCGACGCCAAACTCGGCATCCGCTTCGCCAACAAGGTCGAAGTCCTCGACGGCCTCAACGAGGGCGACGAAGTCGTCGTTGTCGGCCAACACCGCCTCACCGACGGCGCCGCCATCCGCCGCATCGAAGGCAATAATCTCAAACTCCCCGGCGAAAAATAACTGTGGTGGACGCCAGTCCACCACCGCTGCATTCGTATCCATTCGTGTCCACTCGTGGCTCCTCTCCAGCTCTCCCCACCCAAAAATCCGCTGTGGTATACGCCAGTCCACCACCGCTGCATTCGTGTTCATTCGTGTCCATTCGTGGTTGTAAGCATTAACTAGCAGAATTACGGTCCACATCCCTATGAAACTACCAGAATTCGGCGTTAACCGCCCCGTTGCCACCGCCATGCTCTTCCTCGCCGTCCTCGCTCTCGGCATCATCTGCCTGATGAAACTCGGCGTGGACCTCACTCCCGAAATCGAGCCGACACGCGTCACCGTCGCCACCACCTGGCAGGGCGCGTCCTGCGAAGACGTGGAACAAAAAGTCACCCGCGTGCTCGAAAAACGCCTCGGGTCCGTCGCCAACCTCGACGAAATCCGCTCCACGACCTCCGAGGGCCGCTCGACCATCTCCTGTCAGTTCGCCTGGGGCACCAATATCGACGAGGCCAGCAACGACGTGCGCTCAAAAATCGACGCCGTCAAACGCAATCTTCCCGACGACGTCGACGATCCCGCCATCTACAAATTTGACTCGGCGTCCATGCCCGTCATGGTGATTGGCGTCACTGCCCGCGAAAGCATCGAAAAACTCTACGAGATCATTGACGACGAAGTCTTCCAGCCCCTGCAGCGCCTGGAGGGCGTCGGTGCGGTTGACGCCTTTGGCGGTCTGAAGCGTCAGATCAACGTCACTCTTTCCCGTGAACGCCTCGCCGGCTACGGCCTGACCCTCAACGACATTGAGAACGCCATCGCCAACGAAAACCAAACACTACCCGCCGGCAACCTCAAGATCGGCATCATCGAGTACACCATCCGCATCCTCGGCGACTATGTCAGCCCCGAACAAATCAAAGAGATCCCCCTCCTGCAAAAGGACGGCGCCATCGTCCGCCTCAAGGACATCGCCCTGATCACCGACTCCTTCGAGGAAATCACCCAGTATGTCGAGACCATGGGGCGCGACGGCATGATCATGATCGTCCAAAAACGCAGCGGCGCCAACACCGTCGAAGTCTGCGAGGCCGTCCTTGCCGAGCTGTCCCGCCTCGAAGCCGTGGTCCCCCGCGACATCGAGTTCTTTATTGTCAACGACTCCAGCACGTTCATCACGCAATCCATCAACAACGTCAAGAGCACGGTGTACTGGGGCGGCCTTTTCGTGATTCTGGTGTCCTTTTTCTTCCTGCGCAACATCCGCACCTCGCTGGTGATTGTCCTGACCATCCCCTTCTCGCTGATCATTGCCTTCTGCTTCATGTTCTTCATGGGCTGGACCATCAACATGATCAGTCTGTCGGCCCTGGCCATCGCCATCGGCATGGTGGTCGATAACGCCATTGTCGTCCTGGAGAACATCACCAGCCAGGTCAACCGCGGCGTGAAAGTGCGCGAGGCGTCCATGTTCGCAGCCTCGGAGGTGAGTCTGTCCCTATTGGCCTCGACGGCAACCACCATCTGCGTCTTCCTGCCGCTGGTCTTCGTCGAAGGCGCCTCGGGCATCATGTTCCGGCAGTTGGGCGGCCTGGTCACCGCGACGTTGCTGGCCAGCCTCGCCTGCGCGCTCACGCTCACCCCCATGTTGAGCTCAAAACTGCTCAAAACCATCCCCCGAAGCAAACGCGAAATCGACGAAGCCAGCAAAAAGCAATCATGGAACAGCCGGCTTTATCTGCGTTCGGAAGGCTATTTTCTCGCCTTCGAGCGCGCCTACGGCAATCTCCTTAGCTTCAGCCTGGCGCATCGCAGCGCCGTCGTTATTTTAGCTGCGCTGGTGATTGGCGCGGGCGTGCTGACCATCCCCTTTGTCGGCACCGAATTCACCCCCGATCAAGACACCGGTGAGATGACCATCCGTTTTCAGCTACCCGTATCCACCCGCGCCGAACTCACCGCCCACACCGGCCGCAAGATCGTCGACACTATTTACCAGAAAGAAAAAGAACTCATCGTCGCCCTCAACGGTCAGATCCCCCCAGATGAGTTCGGCCAGTCGCGTGACAGCGCGGTGCGTTTCACCAACTGGCGCGCCGGCCGCGCTTCCAGCGGCTGGGGCGGCCGCGGCTCCCACATCGGCCAAGTCAACATCAAACTCCTGCCACTGGAAGAACGTCCCTACGGCGTCGCCGAACTCGGCGAAGCCGTGCTCAGCGAGCTGCGCGGCTGGCCCGAATTCGACCGGGTGTCCCTGGCCACCTCCAACCGCCTGATGAGCCGCATCATGGGCGGCGACAACGAAAAGCCAATTGTCGTTCAAATCCTTGGCTACGATCTGGACACCACCCTGGATATCGCCCAGAAAATCCGTTCGCTGGCCCTGGACATCCCGGGCTGCAAAGATCCAATCATCACCTTCGATAGCGGCAACCGCGAACTGGTCATCAACATTGACCGCGAAGCCGCCGCCGTGCTTGGCGTGAACGTCGTCAACATTGTCTCGTCCATCCGCACGCTTTTCTATGGCAACGAAGCCAGTCAGTTCCGCGAAGGCGAGGACGAATACGAGATCTTCGTGCAGCTCGGCGAAGTCGAGCGCCGCACGGTCAACGACATCCTCAACAGCGAAATCAGCGTCAACGGCAACCGCATCCGCCTGGACTCCTTCGCGACCGTCACGGAGGAACTCGGGCCAGTCACTATCAACCGCACCGGCCAGGAGCGCGTGATCTACCTCCAACTCGATGTCTACGGCCGCTCTCTCGGCGAAGTCGGCGCCGACCTCAAACGGGCCATCGCCGACAATATCATTCTGCCTCCCGGCGTCGCCATTGACTACGACGGCCAGATCAAGGAGCAAGGCAAGGCCTTTGGCGACCTCACCCTAATGCTCATCCTCGGCGTCCTGCTGGTCTACATGATCATGGCCGCGCAGTTCGAGTCCTACCTGGCGCCTTTCATTGTCATGTTTTCCATCCCCTTCGCCTTTGCCGGCGCCATCTTCGCGCTGGCCATCACCGGCATGACCCTCAACATCATGTCTTTCATCGGTCTGATCATGCTGGTCGGCACCGTCGTCAACAACGCCATCGTGCTGATCGATTTCACCAACATCCTCCTTGCCCGCAAAATACCCGTGCGCGACGCCATCACCATGGCCGGCCGCCAACGCCTCCGCCCCGTGCTGATGACCACCCTCACCACCATCTTTGGCATGCTGCCCATGGCCATGTCCAGAGCCACCGGCTCCGAACTGTGGTCGCCGCTCAGCGTTGCCATCATCGGCGGCCTTGCTATCTCAACCTTGGTCACCCTGGTATTCATCCCCACTCTCTACAGCATCATGGTCAAAGACAAACAGCCCGCCGCCAGCACCGCCCAAGCCTGACCAACCACCAGGCAACGCAAGGAAATACCGTCATGAAAATGATCATCATTGTCTTCAATATCTCCATCCAGGAAGAAGTCCACGACGCCATCGATAAACTCGGCGTCACCTGCTACACCCAGTGGCCACGACTCGTCGGCAAAGGCGTCAGCAGCGGCCCGAAAATGGACGACAATGTCTGGCCAGGCGCCAACACCGCCCTCATGATCGTCACCGACGACGCCATGGCAGACAAAATCATGACCACCATACAGACCATCCGCGACGAAATCGGCACCCACGAGGGCATCAAGGCATTCCAACTTCCCGTCGAAAAAATGACCGGAGAGATCTGACGTTTTCAGCCTCTGATCGGTCTGATCCGTCTGATTTTCTTTTTCGCGGACCGATCGGACCGATCGGACTGATCGGACTGATCGGACTGATCGGACTGATCCGTCTACCTGGTCGGTCCGATCCGTCTGATCCGTCTACCTGATCGGTCTGATCCGTTGGCTTAACTGACTGTTTTTTCGCAGACCGATCGGTCCGATCCGTCGGATCCGTCGGATCAACAAACTGTTTTTCGTTGTCCATCCTGTCCACCCTATCGAAAACGACATCCCCATGAGTTCCATCCGAGCTGAATACATTCACGGGCCAGTTGGCACGACCATGTTGAAGACGGCCTGTGCCATGTTGGCGGGCACGCTGGCCATGTCAGGCTACAACATCGCCGACACCTTTTTTGTGGGCCAGCTCGGTGGCGAAGCGCCACTGGCCGCGATGGGCTTCACCTTTCCCGTCGTCATGTTGGTCGGCTGTATTTTCCACGGCACTGGCGGCGGCATCATGGCGACCATGGCCCACGCGCTGGGCCGCAACGACAGCAAACAAGCCGCGCTGCTGGTCAGCTCCGGCCTGCTCCTAGTCAGCATCATCGCCGTCCTACTGGCAGCCATCGGCATCCTCAGTGCCGACTGGCTCTTTGCGGCCTTTGGCGCCGAGGGCGAGACGCTCGTGCAAGTCCGCCGTTACATGGACGTGTGGTATTTCGGCTGCTTCACCGCCGGTCTGAGTATGGAAGGCAACAAAGCGCTCATTGCCGCCGGCAAGCCCAAAAGCGCCAGCAGTATGACCATCCTGGGCATGCTCGTCAACATTGTCCTCGACCCCCTCTTCATCTTCGGCTTCGGGCCCGTGCCCGGCATGGGCATCCGCGGCGCGGCCATCGCCACCGTGCTGTCGCAGATGGTTTCTGCGGTCGTCATCATCTTTATCCTCCGCCAAGCCGAGCTGCTGCATTTCCGCCGCATTGCCCTGCCGAGGCTGTTCGAGGCCTGGCGGACCATCATCCGCTATGCCATCCCAGGCATTCTCGGCATGCTGCTCTTCCCCATCGGCAACGCCGTCACCACGCGCATCACCGCGTCCTTTGGCGATGCCGCCGTCGCCGCCGTTTCTGCCGCCACCCGCCTGGAGATGGTCGCCTTCGTCTTCCCCATGGCCGTCGGCATCACCCTCATGCCCATGATCGCCCAGAATTACGGCGCGAAACTCTACAGCCGCGTGCGCCAGTGCCTCCGCTTCGCCATTGGCACCGCCGCGTTCTTCCTCATCGCCATGGGCGCCGTCTTCATCATCTTCGCCCCGAAGATCGTCGTCTTCTTCACGCCCGAACAGTCCGTTCAGGAGATCATGGTCATGTATCTGCGCATTATCCCCTACGGCCTGTTCATGGTCGAGATTTTCCGCTTCGCGGGTTTTGCCTTCACCGGCTGTGGCCGCCCCAGCACCGACGCGTGGCTCAAGGCCACGCGCATTATCGGCATGCACATCCCGCTGTCGCTGCTGGCCATGGTCCTCGGCAGCCTCCCCGGGCTCTTCTGGGCACGACTGGCCAGCGATATCCTCTCCGGTATCATCGCACTAATCCTCGCTTGGCGCTTCGTGCACCGCCTCCCCGCAGACGGCCAGGACATCAGCCCGGCATAATCAGGAGCACCCCGCATGAGCACCAAAGTCTTTACCACCATGCCCTCCCCCATCGGCACCCTAACCATCGTCGCCAGCAACAGCGCCATCTGTGCACTCGGCCTGCCTGGCGATGACGTCGCCCCCGACGCCTGCGGCGTTCGCGACGACCAGCATCCCCTGCTACGCCAGGCGTGTGCGGAGCTCCACGAGTACTTCACCGGCGCCCGCCGCATCTTCACCCTGCCCATCCAACCTGCAGGCACGCCCTTCCAGCTGGCCGTGTGGACGGTCATGCGCGCAATCCCCTACGGCGAAACCCGCAGCTACGGCGAGCTGGCCGCAGCAATCGGCAAACCCGCCGCGGCGCGCGCCATCGGCCAAGCCTGCAACCGCAATCCCATCGCCATCATCCAGCCATGCCACCGCGTCCTTGCCGCCCATGGCGCCCCCGGCGGCTTCCGGGCCGGCTTGGCTATCAAACGGCAGCTCCTCGCCCTGGAAGCGGCCAGCGGCCGCGACGCCTGAATGGCGGGTGTAACGCCCCTTCTAGGCGCTCATTCCTTTGGGACGTGATCTTGCGCCAGGCAGGCCCGGTAGCTCAGATCGACGGCCAGGGCGCCCAAAGGCGCCGTCAACAAGATAGCCACCACGGCTACCGCCAACACCAGCGGGCCGCAGGACAGGCCCATGCCCAAGGGCACCGCACCAATGGCCGCCTGCACCGTCGCCTTGGGAATGTACGACACCATGCAGAAAAAACGCTCCGGCGCCGCCAGCGGCGTACCCAGCAAACTGCACCACACGCCCGCCATGCGAAACACCAGCGCCAAGACCACCAACAGCACGATCAGCAGCCCGGCCGCCAGCGCGTAACGGATGTCCACCGCCGCGCCGACCAGCACAAACAACAGTATCTCCGCAGCCACCCACACTTTGCTGAATTTCACTGCCAGACGCCGCGCCACCGCCGGCTCCCGCCGCAGCAGGGTCAAACCCATGCAGATAATCGCCAGCAAGGCCGAAAATGGCGCAACCCCACGCTGCTCGAAGGCCATGCAGAAAAAAGCAATGCTCAACAGAATGAGTACCTTGAGCGAATCACGCAACTCCAGACGCCGAAACAACGCCGCCAACGCCAATCCCAGAACAATTCCGCCCGCAATGCCCGATGCCACCGCCAGCGGTATGCGGACAACGCTGCCCAGCGTCACCCCAGCGCCAGATGCCATCGCCACAAATGACGAAAACAGCACGATCACAAAGATGTCGTCCACCGACGCGCCCGCGACCAAAAGCTGCGGGATGCTTTTGCGCCCGCCGTAGCCACGGTCCATCAGCGACAACATGCGCGGGACAATCACCGCCGGCGACACCGCCGCAACCACCGCGCCGAGTATCGCCGCCTCCAGAATACTCACGCCCAAAAGCAACGGCGCCAGCCAGACAATGCCGGCGATCTCAAACAACGCCGGCAGCCAGCACATGAGAAAGGCCGGCCGGCCGACGCGCCGCAACTCGGTCAGTTGCAGGGACAGCCCCACCCGCGTCAGTATCACCACCAACGCCAATTGCCGCAAATCCGGTGCGATGGCCATGAGCTTCTCGTCGAGCAGCCCCAGCGCGTGCGGCCCCAGTGCCATACCCACCAGCAGCATACCCAGCAAACCCGGCAAACGCAGCCGCTCGCAGAGCTGCGCCGCGATTATTCCCAACATCAGCACCAGGGCCAAACTCAATAACATCGGTGTTCCTTATACGACATCACGGCCTTACGCGGCCTCGTTCTACCCAATCTGAAATAGCCGAGTTTCGCCGCGGGTCGTGGTCAGCGTGAAGGTGCGGAGGTTCTGGCCCAGTTCCTCGCCGCTGATGGCGTCGCGCACCGTCGCCGGTGCAGGAAGGGTAATCGCCAGGTCACCGCTGCACTTCGCGTGCACACTCAGCCAGCCCGGTCCCGCAAGTATCTGGTCGCCGCGACTGCCGTAGAGATGCACGCCGGCCTCGGCGGCAAAATGCGCCAGCAAGGCCGACGGCATGCCCGGCGAGCTGCTCCAAATGGAACGCCAGTCGGGCAGGCGTTTCGCCATCAGCGCGGCGCCATCGCCCGTACCGGGGGCGACAATGCTCGTGCCCTCGACATAATAGCCCAGGCTTTCGGCCGACGGGTCTTTGCCGCTCAGGCGCGGGAAGAGATTGCCGCTGTAGCCATAGACGACGCGCTGGCCGTCCAGCCAGGTCTCCGTCAGCATGGACGCCCGGCCCTGGTTGACAAGCGCGAAGTCCATGCCGGTCAGGGCCTTCACCCGTTCCACATCGCTGTTGCCGTCATGGACCATACACGGCGCATAGAACCACAGCACGGTCCGACCCTCTGCACAAAGCCGCTGACGCATGAGCCGCAGCAACGCGTCGTCCACCATGAATGCGTTGAGCACCACGCAGAAACGGTATTGCTGCAGACGGCCCTTCTTAACCAGCTCAGGCAGGTCCTCAATGCGATAAATGTCGTACGGCGCGCCAATCGCCGCAATTTCATGCAGCTGCTGTTCGATGAACAGCCCCGCAAAGCGCAGCGGATAGCCACGCATCGCGTGCTCACTGCGGTCACTGGCAAAGACCGCGATCGCTGCCGTGCTAGCACGCCGGGCCAGCGTCTCGTCAGCAAACTGCCGCAGGCGCGTGATTTCGGCCAACAGCGCGTCGTCGTAAAACCAGCCCTGCCCGCGCAGATCCATCCACCACAGCGACCCACCCGAACGCCATATGTCGAGAAAATTTCGCCGGAGGTTATTCACCGCGCCGTCCGCGTCATTGGCGACGTAGCCGTGGTGGGCGCTGGCCCGGTGCGTGCCGGTATCGTCCTCGCCGTAGTAGAGCTTGCCGTGCAGGCCGATGCTGCCGGGCAGCACCTGCGCGGTGCTGAAACCGCCAGGCTGCCGCGCCGCATAGCTGATGGGTGCGCAGATCATGTCGACATCCGGCGAGCTGAGCACCCGCTGCTGGGCGTTATGGCCAACGCCAAAATGCGCCGCGCTATTGGCCTCGAGGTTCATGTAGCCGTAGAAAGTGCTATAGACCTTGCGCCGCCCCAGCTTGGCCAGCGTCCGTTTGACCGTCTTGGCCTGCAGAATCACCGAATCGGCCATGGCCTCGGCCGTGAACTGCTGGAAATCCACCCGCCAACGGCTGCCCGCACCGAGCATCAGCGGCGACATCGACGTGGCGGCGCCCAGCACGCTCGCCGGCGGTGGGAATTCCACCGTGGCGAAATCCAGCGTAGGCTGTCCCCAGGCCGTACGCAACGCATCGACGCTGCCGTATTTGCTGCGCAGCCACTCGCGAAATGCCCTGAGCTGCGGCGTGCTGTAATCACTGACGACATTGCCCCAAAAATAGGCGTGTTCCGCGCAGTGCCCAAAGCCCGTGTGGTAGCCAATCACCCGGTCGCCCCAATGCGCCTCGAAGTACTCCACGGCCGCCACCAGCGCCCGTGTCGCATCGGCCAACCAGCGCGACGACGTCACCGCCGCCAGCGGCCCCCTCACAAACTCGCGTTTGTCCAGCGAATAATGCACCATCAACTCGCCCGGATGCGCCTGCTTCCACCACTCCGGTGGCACCATGCGAATGCGCGGCAGCACCAGCACGTCGGGATTACCGGCCAGCAGGGTCCGCATCGTCCGGTCAATCACCTCGGGCGTCATCGCCGGAAAAGGCGTCTGCACATCGCCATAGACCACCGGCTGGGATGGATCCGGACCGGCGCCCAGCCACAGCTGACCGATAAACGAGAACAACTGCACACCGCAGCGGCCAAAATTGGCCGCATCGACTTCCTCGACGTTCCATTTCCAGTGCATCAACCCGGTCACCGGCTGGCCATCAATGTGGAGGGTCGGACAACCATTGCAGTCACGTACGTCAGCGTCTCTCATGACAGCTCCTTCGTATGCCAACTCGGTGGGCAAAAAACATCATCTATCACTGGACCGCGGTCATGCCTGCGGCACGAGCAGCAGCGTCTTGATCTCATAGGGCTTAAATGACAACACCACGCCCGGTTCTTCCGCCAAGGGCCGCTCCCGTAAATCCGCCAGACGCCAGACGTAGCCCGGTTGCGCCGGCAGGCGCAAAGACGCCGCCGCTCCAGCACTTTCATAGCAACGCAACACGACCGCGCCGGCCTTCTCCTCGGCGATCTTCACCCACGACACAACCACAGTCGTGTCACTGCAATCCGGCAACACCGGCAAGGACAGGCCCGGCGCCGCGCCCGGCGCCGCCGGCTGGGACAGGCCCACGCCAACGCAGCGCAACGACGAATTCAGTTCGTGGCCACAACGGCCCGCCACCGGCGCCCCAGCATCACGGGGCTCCAGCCGGAACCGGAAGACGTAATCGCCGAAAGGCGGCCGCTGCACGCTTGTCTTGCTGCCGTCTTCGTTGATCTGCACGCCACCAGAGGTGCAACCGATGCCTCGCAACATGCAGCAGCTCGCGGTATTGCCATTGAACACCCACATGCGATGGTCGGCGCCGATGGTCACGCCACTCAGTGAATCCGCGCCGTCGACCCAGTCGCGCGCCAGGCGGATCGTGCTCACGTCGGTCACGTCCATCGCCTTGAACTGGCTCGTCGGACTAGGCGCGGCTGTTTCCGCTGGATGCGACCGGTAGTAAATGCTCTCGGGATAGCGCACTTGCCCAAATGGCACGCCATAGCACCACTGCACGTCTTGCGTGCTCTGCAGCGGAAAGCTCTGCTCTATGCGCACATAGCGGTGCTCGCGCCATTCAAGGCGGTTCTCCAGCTCAATCAAGGGCCGGTCAGCCCACAGCGTCAAACGTTGCGTGAAACGCTGATTGTAGATGCGCCCGGTAATCTCCACCACGGTGCTAAGCGCGTCATGCACGGGCCACTCCACGCCATCAATAATCGCTGGCATGACCCGGCCCGACAGCGGCATGCTGCTGATGTAATTGCCACGCCGCTCTTCGACGCCCACTATCGCCGCGTCAGTGACCAGCGGCCGCCCGTGGACTTTGTCGTGGATCGACACGCCGCCGCTGATGCGGTCGACCGAGAGCTTGAAAAAGTCGTTTTCAAACTCATCGCGACCGACCGGGCGGTTGCCGTGGCGGCGATCAAGGTCCCGGTCGTCATGGATAACACCCGCCGGCGCCGGCAAAGCCGCGCGCGCCGCCGCTTCGAGGTAGTACGCACGAGCCCCAAAAGCCGGGATGTCCTGCGCGAAAAATTCCACCTCGAAGGTATCGGCGACCATATTGAGATGGCGCACGAGCCGGCAGGGCACTTCCCGCCCCGCGTCGTCAATCAGCCTGACGGCGTTATGTGGCACGTTCGTGGTCCGGAAGGCGGCGAAGCTGTCGCCGTACACGGCTGTGCGCGCCCGCACGAGTTCGCTGCGGCGCCAAGACAGCGAGTTGAAAATGACGATTGGGAATGCATGCGGCCGCGGCGCCGTCGTCCGCGCGGCAAAACGCCGGCTGAGGGCCTCGAAGCACTGCCGGGCGACGTCCCGCGCGCTGGTTTTCAGCCGCAGCTTGTCTTCGTCGGCGATTTCGCCGCCGATGCCATTCTGGTTGTGGTCCATGCCGTCCAGCAGCCAGTCCCATGCCTGCCGCAAGCCCGCTTCGGGCCGATCGTCCCGCCCCATGAGGACATTGACGGCGGCCAACCACTCGGCGTCATGCAGCATCATCTCCGCCGCGATGTCCTGCGGCCACAGGTCTGGCCAGCTGCTTTCGATATTCGGCCACTCGCTGGGTATCTCGCCGTAAAGCTCTTTCACCGCCACGGGCGTCGTCTTGGCGAAGAACTCCTTGAAGGTAGCATAGCGCAGAGGCCGCGTGCTTTCGGCATTCCAGCTCTTGATGAACTGATAGATGTCCTCGGTCGGCGCGTAGAGGTCCATGCCCCAATGCATGATCTGCGGGTAGTCAACGGCTGCGCAGTAGTCCGCGAAGCGCTTGCGACCGGCCTCGCGCCGCTCCGCCTCCGGAAATGGCGAGAGCATGTTGGCGAGACTGGCGTAGTGCAGCGGATAGTACGCGTCCACCACTGTGCCATCCAGTCCGTGCCACCGCGCAAAATCCGTATGCACGGGGCAACCGCGAGACAACACCAGCACCCGCATGCCAAACAGCGCCGTCAGCTGCGGTAACTGCGGCGTCGCGCCGGGAATATCGGACATGCTCAGAATGTCCGGACTCACCCCCAGCAGCCGCTGGCATTCGTCCAAGCCATAGAGGACATTGCGGACGGTCGTCTCACCGCTGGGCAGATGCGAATAGATGATCGACCGCAGCGGCACCAACTCCAGGCGTCCCGCCTGCGCATAGCGCCGCAGGCGTTCGCGGTCCTCGGGAAAACAACTCAGGTGGTGCTCAAGAAAATTGGTCGACTCAATCATGAAGCGGTAGTCGTCATGCGCGTCCAACAGGGCCAGCGCCTGGCGGATGATGTGGCTACCGCGCGACAGGCATTCCTCTCGCGTACCCGCCCAAAAGAGATCCAAATGCGAAAAAGGAATGATGCTTAAGTCCGTATTGCTCGCCATGTGCTCCGCCTCGTGAATGCATCTCAATGATGCCATCGACAATGATCAATGACGACCTGGTAGGGCCTTTGCGCGCGCCCACTTCAAGGCAGCCGCGCGCCAAAAGCCCCGCCATCCGACGCACCACGCAGCCCCGGTGAATTCGGCGCCAGGCGGTAATCGCGCCGGGCCGGGTCCACAAAGACCGGCTCGGCAATCACCGAGTTGCGGTCAAAGCCAAATTCCTGCTGGTAGGCGGCAAAGTCGCCCGCCCCGAAAACGCCTTTTTTCTCGAAGCGCACCAGCGGCTGCCCACCGCCGTGCCAGAGATTGTAGTCAAGCAGCGGCAGCTCCTGCCACACATTCCACATGCGCATGCACACTTCCGTACTGTTCACAAAAATGTTGTCGCGAACAACAAAATTCTTCGTCTTAGCCGAGTTGTTGTAGAACATCAAGTGTGCGCCGTTGGGGTTGGGCCGCTGCGCATGCGACCACACCGTACCCGCATCCACGCAGGTGTTGTTGACAAAGATGATGTTCTCCGTGACGTCGTTGTTCCAGTACTCGAAGGAATACTCCGCATTCCAAATCACGTTGTTGCGGTACGTGATGTTGGTCTCAATGGAGCGGATCTTCTTGCCGTCGCCGCGCCCCTGGTTGGTCAGCGCCGCGTCGTAGATTTCCCACAGGCGGTTGTTTTCCACCAGGTGCTCGTCGGCATTGCCCCAGAATTCAATGCCGTTGCCGAAGCGCACCGGCCGGCCGTTCTTGGTGTATTGATGGCCGCCGCCAATGTAGTAGATGTCGCAGCCGCGGATGACAATGCGCTTGGTGTCGCCACCGCCAAAACCATGGGCCGCGCCGTAGCGCACGGCGAGGTTTTCGTACAGCACGTCATGCTTATTCCCCTGGTTGATGATGGTCGTGCGCAAGGCCAGCTCAATGCTCTTGTTCGCCGCGCCCGGGTTGCCGTCATGACGCAGATACACGCACTGACTGTGCGGCGAATAATAGTAATCGCCAACATTGACCAGATCGTCCTCCGACCACTTCTTCCAGCCGCAGGCCCGCCCGTGATCAAAGATGACATTGCCCACATCGACGGGCAAGGCCATGCCGCCCACACGCCGGCAGCTTTCCGCCCGCACGATCTGCAGCTCAATCGTCGCTTCCTCAGGCAACACGCCGCCCACCGACATGTGCAGCAGCCGTATGGTCGGCGCCGTGCCAATCACCCGCTCAAAGAAAATCTGGAAGTCCTGCCACTCGTCAGCCAACTTCACGTCCGTGCGGCCGTTGGCATAGCGTGTCCACGGCAGGCTATTCTGGCAGATGTTGATGCCCTCCAACCGCGTTGCCTTGCTGCTGCGCCCACGCATGTGCAATACCATGCATTCAGCGAACTCGGGCATTTCCGGCCCCCACAGCTGCACGTGGTTGCTGCTCACGCCGCTCGTTGCCACCTGCAGAGTCACCACATTCAGCCCCTGCTCATTGGCGGCATTGCTGATGGCCACGGCGGCGCCGCCCTCCTGGTGCCGTCCCCAGGGCTTCGTCCCCGCATCGGTTTCAATGGGCTGAAAGTCGGCCATGCGCACCGGTATTGTCCGCCAAACCCCGGGCCTGACTTCCTCCCAGTCGGCTGGGACATCCGCGGCAACAGACCCCTGCAATATGGGCAACGGCCCCTCGCCGTACTCCGCATAACGGACCGGCTTGCCAGGCTCGCCAGAACGCGGTGCGAGGACGCCACGCCAGAGCCCGCCACGCTTGAAAAGCACTTCGTCGCCAGGCACCAGGGGCGCGCTATTGACCCGCGTTAGCGATTGCCAGGCGCTCTCCGGTTTCAAGCCGTCATTGCCGTCATTGCCGCCGCTGCTGTCCACATAATAACAGGCCGCTGAAGCCACCAGCCCACTCATGGTCATCGTCACCGCCATGGTCAATACTCCCGTTAACTTCATGTTCGCCACCTTGCCGTTATTGTGAACTCGCCATGAAAGACACCCGGAACCAAGCGGCATAATATACGGGCTTTACCCCGTTTCCAAAATGCCCCCACAAGCAGAATAACGCCAGCCTAGTCATCGGTCAGTAACCACCCCGGTGGGGAAAACACCGGGGACAATTTGCAGGAAACCCACGGCCCGCCGCCGCCCAACCATTACCCATGGGTGGCTAACCAGGCAGCGGATTTCATAGGAGTCATTGATAATTGAGCCGTAGAGTAACAGGCGGCCCTTGGCGCACCGTCCTCCGACCGTGGTGCGGGCTTTTAGCCCGCCTGGAGTTTGGCGTTTTGCGGCGCGGGAAAACCTTCAGGCTCTGGTCGGTTTTGAGCCGGAACGGAGAAAAACTGGCTTGGCTTTGGTGCGCCGTAGGCGCACTACTATGCTTAACCCCAGGCTTCAGCCTGGGGTGGACAACCACCACAAAACAGTGCCTCGTAGAGGCACTACAGTTTTGGCGTCCACGTTGCCTATCGCTGCAGTTTTCGTTCATGGGGTGAGAGAGAAAATGGCTGATAGTAAGCCGTTTTTTCGATGTTCCAAGATGGGGCTCCGACTATACTGCCAGTTGGTACTGCTGGCGCAGTCGGTAGATCAAAAAGAACTTTTTTCAGAGTCCTTGGCGAAAGTCAGGCAAAGTAGTGCCTCTACGAGGCACGGATTCCGGGATGGAGCCATTTCCCCAGGCTAAAGCCTGGGGTTAAGCATGGTTAAGCGCCTACGGCGCAATGTCGAGTTTTGCCAAACTCCAGGCGGGCTTTCAGCCCGCGCCGTCGCCAGAGGCCAGCAGGCGGAGCCTAGCGCGCCCATTTCACCGCCGCTTCTAGCATGTGCAGCTGCCGACATTACCTTAGGCAAACGACACGACTTCAGCCCACCGACCTTCCCCACAATGGCGCCGAAATAGGACCCACACACATGTGGATTGACCGCGAATTCATCGACCCGTTTATGCAGGAAGACCCGTGCTTTTGGGTCAAAATCGAGCATCTCGGGCGTTATCTCTTCGCTAAAGACACGATCAACCAAATCCAAAACGGCACCTGCACGGTAGCGGATTTCGGTTGCGCCAACGGCTACGGCAGCGCCATCCTCGCCCAGGCCGCGCGGCAGGTCGATGCCTTCGATGTCAATGCCGATTACCTTAACGACGCCCGGACTAGCCACTGCGCGCGCAATATCGCCTACCGGCTTTTTGACGCCAACAGTACAGCCGCAGAGCCCCCCTGCGCGCTCGACCACTACGACCTCGCCGTCGCCTTCGAAATCCTCGAGCACGTCGACCATCCAGACGCCCTGCTGCGCCTGCTGGCCCGTGCCCTCAAACCGTCCGGCACCCTCCTCCTCTCGGTTCCCAACCCGCGCTATGAACGCACCGGCGACGACGGCGCGTCCACCAACCCCTATCACCGGCACATCTTCGCGCGCGACGCCGTCGAGGCGATGCTGGCTGCACACGGCTTCACGCTCAAGCGCGTCCTCGGCCAAGGCCTCTGCAATATCCTCTCCATCCGCGAGGCCAAGCTGGTGACCAAAAAACGCATCGACTTCAGCACCGCCAAAAACCCGCTCTTCCAAGACCCTATCGTCATCAGCCAGTTCGCCTACCTAGTCGCTTACCCGGACGACATGGCCATCAGCAAGTCGTACTCGCATCTCTTCGTGGCCGAGAAAAGCGGTGCACCAGTCTGCGGGAGTTGACCAGCTTCCCCCCCTGCTCACAAAAAAGCGCGGCCCCGCCTGACATCGCGCCAGGCGGGGCCGCACCTTTTGTACGTCCAATCACATCACTGTTGCGACTGATACAACCAGTAGCCACGGCCAGGCACGATCTGAGTGCACATCTGGTAGGTCTGACCAGTCCACTCCCAGGCAGCCTCGACTCCTTGCGGCAGGCCCGCCACCGGCAAGGCCGGACTAACAAAATTCCAGCCAGCGGGCAGCAACTCATTGAGGCCGCTATCACTCGGTGAATAGCCAAGTAAGTCAGCGGGCTCATCCGCCTCGGTGAATATCCAGTAGGCCTTGCCCACGGCGATGATGTTCGGGTGGACATATTGCCGGCCGGCGGCGTCAAAGCCGGTGAGACCTTGCCCAAAATTATCATACACCTGCTCTGCTCGCGGCTGCAGCGGGGCGCCGATGAGATCCCAGCCGCCAGGCAATTCGTAGTGGTACGCGTACAGCGCTCGATAGGTGGCGTCGGCAGTAATGACTCCCGGCTGCGGCTCCCATTCACGCAAAGTCCATGCCGGCCCGACTGTCTGCAGGTCCGGCGGGACCGCCATCTGATTTTCCTCCACAATCTGCTCCAAGGCGCCGCCGCCAACGCGTTGGGCAACCGCACCAATGTCAAACACCACCCGGAAGGTCCGCACCCGACCTTCAAGCTGATTGACGTACACATCCCACGAACCATCAAGAGCATCCCAACCGGGCTGCGTGACCCAGTAATAGAGCTTGCTACTCAGGTTGACCGGAAATGGCCGCCAGCCAATCTGGGGTGCTGGCCCCATGAACTCGACGCTAGCCAGGCTGGGGCAGTCCCAAAACGCAAAAGTATCAATCATCGTCACCGTCGCCGGGACAACAAAATTCGGCAGTGACTGGCAATAAATAAATGCATACTCGCCGATTTCAGTCAGGGCGCCATGAATCGTAACCTCCCGCAACGCTGAGCAGCCGTAAAAGCAATCGTAGGGAATGACCGTCACGCCGCGTCCCAACACCGCTGTTGCCAATCGCTCGCACTCAGCGAAAGCACCTTCACCAAGCTCGGTCACGCTGTCCGGCACCACAATCGCCTGCAACTGCACGCAGTTGTCAAAAGCGTCCGGGCCGATACTAAGCACACCTTCCGGAATAACGATTTGGCGGAGGCTGTAGCAGTCCTCAAACGCCGATTCGCCAATGACGGTGACACTCGGCGGTATGGGCACATTTTGCAGGGAATGGCAACTTTCAAAAGTGCTTTCCTCAATACGCTGCAAGCCCGCCGGCAGCGCCACCTCGCGCAAGGCCATGCACTCCGCAAAGGCCCCCACACCAATGGTCTGCACGCTGCTACCCAACTCAATGCCGCTCAAGCGCCAGCAACCCGCAAACGCGAAGGCCCCGATGTGGGTCACGCCAGCGGGGACGCTGTAAGCACCGGCCACCCCGCCGGGATACTGCAACAGCGCCGTGCCGTCCTTGCTGAATAACACGCCGCCCACACTGCTGAACTGCGCATTGGTCGCTGCGACGTTGAGCACCTGCAGCTCGTCACATAAGGCAAAGGCACCAGCGCCAATCGCAACGATCGTGGCACCGATGTCAATACTTTGCAGTCTTGCGGAATGAAACGCCCAGGGGGCAATGCCCGTCACCGAAGCCGGTATTGCATAGGGCCCTAGTCGCCCCGCCGGATATTGGATGAGCGTGGTCAGCGCCTTGTCGCACAACACGCCGTCAGCCGTGGACGCAAAAAAATCATTTTCCGCGTCAACAATGAATCGCACCAATGAATTACAGCCCATAAAAGCACCATCGCCAATGTACATTACCGGCGCTGGGATGCTCATACTGCCTAGCAGTGAACAGCCCGAAAAGGCGAAGTCGCCGATGTAATTGATCGTCGACGGCATGCTTACCGAAACCAGCCGCGAGCAGTCCAGAAAGACCTCGGGTTCAAGCTGAGCAACACCCTCCGGAATGTCTACATAAAGAAGGCTTTCGTTGTCCTCCAGTGCGTATTCGCCAATACTCTGCAACGTCGACGGCAAAATCACGGTGCGCAAATTCTCGCAGGTCGCCACGCTGCCACGGCCAATCTCAAGCAAATTCTCCGGCAAAATCAGCAGGCGGATTTCAGGCCGGTAGGCAAATAGGTCATTGCCCAAAATCACCACGGGCTTGCCGCCAATCGTTGGTGGCACATTTACATACAACGCACTGTCCCCAGAGCCATTGTATTGGGTAAGCGACACGCCAACGTTGGGAATCTCGTAGGTCTCAAAATCACTTTCCGGGGCATAATCAATTCTTCCCACGACCAAGCCGCCGAGCATTTCGCTAGCACTGTTTCCCCAACCAGGATTACCCTCCGCAAAACTACCCATGGCCGACGAGCCAAGGACGCCATCTGCCGTCGGCCGCCCACCCTTGAAAAAGATCGCCCCGAGATGGTCACAGTCCTTGAATGCCCCCACACCGATGCTCACCAGTCCTTCCGGCATCGCCAGCCACTCCAGACCCACGCAACCACGGAATGCCTCCGCGCCAATGCGCGTTATCGACGGCGGCATGACCACGTTGAACAACCACTGGTTGTCGGCAAAAGCGCCATCGGCAATGGCCGTCACCGGCACGCCATTGTAAGTCGCCGGCACCACCGCCACGCCGGCGCCGTCATAGCCCGTCACCGTCGCCTTGCCGCCAGCAATGGAGTAGGTGAAACCACCAAAGCCCTCTTCGCTTACTTTCACAAAAACACTGTAATTGACATCGCCATCGGCGTTATCAGCACAGACAATGACGTTCTTTGACGCATTCATCTGCCCGGAAAGAGGCGCGCCGCCGTCCAAAGGCATCATCTTGACCTGACCATCGCTATACACAAAAGATTTCAGACCGACGATATCACGCTCGCCGCGCCAGCCAGAATAAACATCGCCGCCTTCTTCAATATTAAAACGGCCATTGAGTGCGCCAATGCCCCGCGAGTAGCCAGCGTATTCCGGATCTAATGCAGCATCATCCATGCCATCCGGCCCGATCCACATCTGCGCCATCGCCCAGGTGCCGGCCAGATCCGCCCGGCTGTATGCCGCTGCCTGCTTGACCAACACCAGCAAATTCCAGTTCGCCTCGGCATCATTGGGCGCGCTCGTGCTGATGATGACATCACGACTGGCATTCATGTAACCCGTGTAGCTGAAATCCTCCAGCTCGCCACGAGCCCCCGTCACCGGCACCCGTACCGTCAACGACACCACGCCGGCAGCCGTAATCGTACTGCTCACGACCAGCTCCTTCTCAGCCGTCTCCATCGGGCTGTACTCCCAACGCGACGTCATCATGCCATTGAGGCTGCCCTCGGCTTTGCCGTAACCAACAAAAGCCGGTGCGCCAGGCTCAAAAAGCAAACGCCGGACATGCCAGCGCCCCCCCAAATCCGCCGCGCTGTGATTGGTCGCCGGCTGCACAAACAGCTTCAACGCCACCAACTCGTCTTCCTCGTCAACACCAATGCCGCCCATGACGTCCTCAGCCAAATTGCGGTACAAATTCCAGATTTCCTCGCCCCCGCCAACATCAACCGTCACCCCCCCGCGCTCATGAAAAACCGTCGTCAAGGGAACGGTACCGCTGCCATCATCATCGTCAGAAAGAATTTCCTCGTAATTCATTGTGCCATTGAGCGCACCTGATGCGTTGATCAAAGACGACCAATGCAGCATGGTGTCCACTTCATAGGCTAAATGCCGCCAGGTCCCATCAATCCCCGCCCAAGACCCAGCGGTCGCCAAGACAAACGCGACAACCATCAGCACGCAATGCCTATTCCTCTTCATGACGCACCATACCCTTTCACTTTTGAACCGCCCAAGGCCCGCTTGCTCAGATTCCACTCAACACGTCACCGTTCAAGAACTCAACCGAACCATACACTAATTATACGCATGAAGAAATCAGCGTCAAGCGCACAACAATATTAATTCCAATTAAAAATCAAATTGACCCAATTAATCTTGGCTGCCTGGTTTTCTTGCTGTATGGTAAGTGTGGTGTCTCTTTCCACCACACAAAACATGGAGCATACAATGAGAAAACCCGGGCCTCGCGTTATCATTACAGAAACCGAATTGACAAAGGCTAAACAAATCATTGATAATTTGCCATATCGTGATGACCTTCTCGTTGCCTTCGCCGTTGTACTGACATCTCAGGGTAAGCTTGACCAAGCGAATGTCGGTGAAGTTTTGGGGGTATCCCAATCTACCGTCAAACGAATGATCAAGAATTTCAAACAGAAAAGTTCCGCAGACGAAGAAATCAATGCCCCGGCTTGGGGTGGTGACAGGCGATCGGTTTTGACCTGGGAAGAGGAGAATGAAGTCCTCGATCAGATGACCCCTGAAGCAATTCAAGGACATGTCGTGACAGTCGGCGACATCCAAAGTGCCTTGGAAACCAAAGCTGGCCGCAAAATGAGTCAACAAACTGTCTACAATATTCTTTATCGTCACAGGTGGCATAAAGTGGTTCCAGACAAAGCGCACCCCAAAAATGACCCTGAAAAACTTGAGGAATTCAAAAAAAAACGTTTCCTGAAGCGATACACATGGCAACCATCCAGTCCAAATTGGAGGGAAAAAATCTTCGCGTAATGTTCCAGGACGAGGCTCGCTTTGGAAGATTACCAGTGATTCGTGCAGCGTGGGTTCCCTCTGGCGTCCGGCCATTAGTAGTAGCAGCTATTGAACGACAATTTAAATACATATACAGCGCCATAAGCCCGTTTGATGGGGACATTGACTGGAGTGTGACGGACATGATGAATACTGAAAACATGATTTTGTTTCTACAGCAAATTAGTCGCAAGTACCCTGATGATTACTTGTTAATGGTAGTCGATGGAGCCAGTTCGCATCGTTCAAAAGAGATGGAAATCCCAGCAAACGTCCATTTGCAACAGTTGCCTCCCTATTGCCCAGAGTTGAACCCTGTTGAACACCTTTGGGATTACACTCGCGAAAAGGCCTGCGCTAATCGTTACTTTGAAAATCTGAATGATGTGGTGGAAAAAGTTGAACACGAACTGGGCAAGCTGGCACAGGGAACATTGACGATGGTCAATAAAGTGTCCCAAATGTTTTGCTGGCCTTGGATGATTAGTGCAATTTGATTTTTAATTGGAATAATAACTCCTAGCTGGCAATCGGTCAGCCATTGATTCCAGCATTTCCAAGGAACGAATGGGACCGTGGAAAACAACGCCTCGAATTAAAGAAACGTTAATGTGCGAAATCTTGTGATGAAGACTTGTAGTTGCCTAGCAATGATTCCAGGTGCAAATAAGAACTATTCTCTTCTTATGGAGAAAACTTTTTACACTAACCTGCTCCCATGAAACCGATGCTCTTCACTTTACGGTATCCATGGCACTTGTTCAGCCAGGCAGCCTTTTCTCGTCGCGCATTTCCGCCGCGAAGCGGCAGAAGCGCTGAAAGCGCGACGCATACCAGCCCAGGGCAAGCGGCGCCGAAGGCGCGCGCCGCCCTGGGTGGCGCGCCATATTGGTCCGTGTTCCTCGGCCTCTTTGGCCCCAGTCGGCGCAGCTGACTGGGGCCAAAGAGGCAATGGAACTCATTGATTGCTGCGGCGGGCACGTTTGCGTGTGGCTGTTTGGAGGTCGGGTAAGGTCATGATCCCAGGCGACGGTGCGGGCGGGACGCCCGCACCCTGGACTTTGGACAATTTTTTTTGTTTAAAAATAAATCTAAAAATTAATTTGCATTCTACCTACTCCGTATTATGCTACCCGTAGCTTGAATGCTGGCGTGTCTGGTCACAACAAGGAAGGGCTACGGGTATGGCAAAAGAAATCAGCAGCAACGATCTCTGTAATGTCTTGGAAACAATGCTTGAATCCGGACTAAAGGCATTGCGCTCGGCCAAAGGTTTGGACGGTCGCCTGGAAGCGAACCGAAAGGCAGCCGGAAAAAGATCTAACATGTTACTAGTTAGCGATATACTCCGAGAAGCGGGGGAGCCTCTTCACATCAATGAGATCCTTGACCGCGTGCAGAAGCGCCATGGCGTGAAGCTGCGTCGCGAGTCCATCGTGTCGGCGATGACCAAGAAGGTTCTCGACGGACACACGTTCCGGCGTACAGGACGCAACGAATTTGCACTGCTGGACCAAGAGGAGGACGATTAGCCATGGAAAACAAATCGCTGCTTGTGTGGTTGCGTGCTTTTTTGGCGACTCTGAGCGTGGGCATCAAGGATGTTCGGTCACGAAAGCGATTTGTCACGATAGGCATCGGCCTTTTGGGCGCCAGTCATCCAAAAACCATAACCAGCGCCATTAACTTTCTAGATATGGTGTTCCACTGGAGCGCGTTCTATAAACTTTTCTCCCGGAGTAAATGGGACTGTGAAGGCATATTCGGGCCCATTATCCAGGAGGCCGTCAGTCTCTGCCCAGTCTACGACCCCATCATTTCCGCCATCGACGATACGCTCGTGCGCAAGACCGGCAAAAAAATCCCCGGTACTGCTTACGCCCGGGACCCTATCAGCCCCCCGTTTCATGTCAATCTGGTCATTGGCCAGCGCTATCTGGAAACGACCATCATGTGCCACGGCTCTGATCCCAACTCCAGTCGAGCCGTACCCGTGGCGTTCAGACACGCACCACCGGTCAAGGCTGGAAAAGTGACAAGTCCGGAGGAGGAACAGATACTGAAGGAAGAGAAGAAAAAGCACAACATGAGTGTGCGCGGTCGCCAGCAGCTTTTTTCCCTTCGTGGGGCAATCGACGCAATACCTGGCGGTTACGACCGTGTCCTTATCCAAAGCGCCGACGGCAGTTTTGCCAACAGCTGTTTCCTGACTGATCCTCCTCACAACACCGTGATCGTCGCGCGAGCGAGGAAGGACACGGTCTTTGTCGAGCCTCTTTGCCCCGAACAACGCAAAGGCAATCGCAAGTACGGCCAACGTCTGCCTTCACCCAAGGATATTCTTGCCAGCGACAACTACGAAACGCGGACCATGGAGGTATTCAAGCACGGACGTAAACTTGCCGTGCATTACAAGTGCGTCCAAAACGTCAGGTGGCCGGGTGCGACCCACGATCAGCCCTGTAATCTCATAGTCATTAAGCCTTTTCCCTATCGTCTGACCAAGAATGGGCGCACTCTCTATCGGCAGCCTGCCTTCCTGGTCGTAACCGGTGCCATAAACAAGATCACGATCGAACAGGCTATAAGGGCTTACTTGCTTCGCTGGGAGATCGAAGTCAGCTTTCGAGACCAGAAAGCAATACTTGGCATTGGCAAAGCCCAGGTGTGGAACAAAGATTCAGTAGCTAAAGTGCCCGCTTTCATCTCGGCTTGCTATGCCGCTTTGCTTCTGGCAAGCATACGACTCTACGATGACAAGCGAAACGAGGCATTCCCAACGCGAGAACGGTGGCGAAACGACCCGGTCACCCGTCCATCCCTGCGCGATCTGGTGCGTTTAATGCAAAGCGAGCTGGCGGAGGGAAAAAAATCAGCACCGGACGTTGCGTAGGAGTCCGTGCAAGATTGTCCAAAGTCCAGGGTGCGGGCGGGACGCCCGCACCACGGCCGCGAGAAACGCCCGCGCCCCAATCGGGTGTAATTTGCGCAAGGCTGCTCGGACGGCCTGCACGGAGCCGACCTCAGGCGACGGTGCGGGCATATTTGCCGCCGGGACGGCGGCGCTCCCAGGTTGGGGCCAAGGCGTCGCGCAGGTGGTCCAGGACCTCAGGCGGTGGCAGGGGCGAGACGTCCACAAAAGCCCCGGCAGGGGCGTCGTCATCGTAGCCCCGGGCAACGCCCGGGGAAGAGTTGATGATTTAAAAAGTGCCCTGGAGGGGCACCTCAACAGTCATTCTGCTAGGACTTACTAGCGGATTTGTTGAAATGCCCTTCCAGGGCATGCTCATGTGGTGGCCCTTTCCCCGGGCTGCGCCCGGGGCCTGGACTTTGGACAATTTTTTTTGTTTAAAAATAAATCTAAAAATTAATTTGCATTCTACCTACTCCGTATTATGCTACCCGTAGCTTGAATGCTGGCGTGTCTGGTCACAACAAAGAAGGGCTACGGGTATGGCAAAAGAAATCAGCAGCAATGATCTCTGTAATGTCTTGGAAACAATGCTTGAATCCGGACTAAAGGCATTGCGCTCGGCCAAAGGTTTGGACGGTCGCCTGGAAGCGAACCGAAAGGCAGCCGGAAAAAGATCTAACATGTTACTAGTTAGCGATATACTCCGAGAAGCGGGGGAGCCTCTTCACATCAATGAGATCCTTGACCGCGTGCAGAAGCGCCATGGCGTGAAGCTGCGTCGCGAGTCCATCGTGTCGGCGATGACCAAGAAGGTTCTCGACGGACACACGTTCCGGCGTACAGGACGCAACGAATTTGCACTGCTGGACCAAGAGGAGGACGATTAGCCATGGAAAACAAATCGCTGCTTGTGTGGTTGCGTGCTTTTTTGGCGACTCTGAGCGTGGGCATCAAGGATGTTCGGTCACGAAAGCGATTTGTCACGATAGGCATCGGCCTTTTGGGCGCCAGTCATCCAAAAACCATAACCAGCGCCATTAACTTTCTAGATATGGTGTTCCACTGGAGCGCGTTCTATAAACTTTTCTCCCGGAGTAAATGGGACTGTGAAGGCATATTCGGGCCCATTATCCAGGAGGCCGTCAGTCTCTGCCCAGTCTACGACCCCATCATTTCCGCCATCGACGATACGCTCGTGCGCAAGACCGGCAAAAAAATCCCCGGTACTGCTTACGCCCGGGACCCTATCAGCCCCCCGTTTCATGTCAATCTGGTCATTGGCCAGCGCTATCTGGAAACGACCATCATGTGCCACGGCTCTGATCCCAACTCCAGTCGAGCCGTACCCGTGGCGTTCAGACACGCACCACCGGTCAAGGCTGGAAAAGTGACAAGTCCGGAGGAGGAACAGATACTGAAGGAAGAGAAGAAAAAGCACAACATGAGTGTGCGCGGTCGCCAGCAGCTTTTTTCCCTTCGTGGGGCAATCGACGCAATACCTGGCGGTTACGACCGTGTCCTTATCCAAAGCGCCGACGGCAGTTTTGCCAACAGCTGTTTCCTGACTGATCCTCCTCACAACACCGTGATCGTCGCGCGAGCGAGGAAGGACACGGTCTTTGTCGAGCCTCTTTGCCCCGAACAACGCAAAGGCAATCGCAAGTACGGCCAACGTCTGCCTTCACCCAAGGATATTCTTGCCAGCGACAACTACGAAACGCGGACCATGGAGGTATTCAAGCACGGACGTAAACTTGCCGTGCATTACAAGTGCGTCCAAAACGTCAGGTGGCCGGGTGCGACCCACGATCAGCCCTGTAATCTCATAGTCATTAAGCCTTTTCCCTATCGTCTGACCAAGAATGGGCGCACTCTCTATCGGCAGCCTGCCTTCCTGGTCGTAACCGGTGCCATAAACAAGATCACGATCGAACAGGCTATAAGGGCTTACTTGCTTCGCTGGGAGATCGAAGTCAGCTTTCGAGACCAGAAAGCAATACTTGGCATTGGCAAAGCCCAGGTGTGGAACAAAGATTCAGTAGCTAAAGTGCCCGCTTTCATCTCGGCTTGCTATGCCGCTTTGCTTCTGGCAAGCATACGACTCTACGATGACAAGCGAAACGAGGCATTCCCAACGCGAGAACGGTGGCGAAACGACCCGGTCACCCGTCCATCCCTGCGCGATCTGGTGCGTTTAATGCAAAGCGAGCTGGCGGAGGGAAAAAAATCAGCACCGGACGTTGCGTAGGAGTCCGTGCAAGATTGTCCAAAGTCCAGGGTGCGGGCGGGACGCCCGCACCACGGCCGGGAGACGGGCGCGCGACGCATACCAGCCCAGGGATAGAGCCCACGACGCAGACAAAGGGTTCGGAACTACTGTGTCAAGTCTCTCTTTCTATCACAAGATTTCGCACATTACCAAAGAAACTGATTGCCCACCGTCCCGGCGGCATACGAACAGTGAAAACAAATAACTGCGGAAACACCAATATCAATGACTCCTATGAAACCCGCTGCCGCAAAGGTCGGCGGAAATCAAGGTCGGATGGCTGGGCGGCGACTGACCGTGGGTGTCCTGCAAATTGCCCCCGGGGTTTTCCCCACCGGGGTAGTCACTGACCAATTCCACACACACGAAGAATTTTTCACCACTCTCTTGCATTTGACATATTCTGACATACAATGTGACATAGACTGACATAAAACAGGCTTTTCCCTGGTTCGCTTTTCCACCAAGTGATTCTCCTATGAACGCATCCTTACGGGACAGATTATCGCACTCGCAGGAGGTCGCCTCCCGGATACTCCAGGAGGTGCGCAGCGGACGGCTGTTGCCTGGGGAGAAACTGGGTAGCATCCGTCAGTTGGCGGGGCGTTTTGGTGTCGGGCGGCAGGTAATTTTATCGGCGACGGAGATACTCTCCACGGAGTCGATCATCATCAAGCGAAGCCGGCAAGGCACGTACATCAATCCGAACTTGTCACCAGAGTTGGTGCGTGAGCGGACGAAGCGCATCGGCTTTCTCAATTGGCAGGTAAAACAACCCGGCTTGGGTGCCTTTTCGTTGCGAGTATACAACGAAGTGCTGCGCATGGCGCCTGCTCTGAATTGCGAGATATTCTGGCAAGGCATGGTCGACGATCTGGACCCCGTGAATTGGTTTGCAGGCATGCGCCTGGACGCGCTGCTGGTCACCGGCCGCATTGACGACGCCCTGGTCGCCCTCCTGCAACGCCATTCCATACCCCATCTGATTGTCGGCAACTACCAGTTCAAGCTCCCAGCCAACCAGCTGGAAAAGGCGCTAGCCGAGGACATTTCCGGGGCACTCCGCCACACATGCCAGATGAAACACTTCACCCGTCTGGGTACCGTCACCAATTCCCCCCAGCTGCAGTCCACCCGCTTGTATTTGGCCGGGGCACAGCTGGTGGCGAAAGAACTTGGCCTAGAGTATCCTGAGAAATGGTGCTACGCCGACGCAGCCGAAGATGGCTACGCCGGTCTGCAAAAACTACTGGTCAACGACCAAGACCGGCCAGATATCATCTACATGACCGCCCGGGCCTTCCCTGAAGCCGCCCGCTACTTCTTCGAACACCACCTTGTCGAACCGCAGCGGCGTCCTTTCCTGCTGCTGGATTACCTCGGCCACGCCGAACTCTATCCATACCTGGTCGACGCCACGGTGTACCCAGAAGAAGAACTCGGAAAAATCGCCCTCCCACGACTGTTGGACATTTACTACGGGCGGCGCCGCCAGCCCCACCATGAGCGGGTTGCGAGAGAATAAGTATCTGGTCAGCAAAGGCTAGTAAGAGACATTGAGGCGTTATCAGCACATGTTAATCAAGGAGGTCCGACAATGAAAAGAGTAGGGTTGTTCACGCTGATTGAATTGCTGGTGGTCATCGCCATCATCGCCATCCTCGCCGCCATGCTGCTACCAGCACTGGCCAAAGCTCGTGAACGGGCGCGAACCATCAACTGCATCGGCAATCTCAAGCAGATCGGCCTGATGCTGAGCATGTACAGCACGGACAACGTCGGGCATCTGCCGCTGGTCATGAATAACCCGGCGCCAACCGGCACCTCGAAAAACCGCATGTGGGCTCAATATCTGGCCCAGACCGGCTATGCCGGTTTCAACGCCGATGACATTAACAGCTTCTTTGCCACCCCAGCGGCATCCGTGTTCTGGTGCCCCTCCTACTCACATGTGCCCGTCTCCGGCGTGCAAAGCGCCGACAAGTGCGGCGTGTACGGCCTGAATGTAACCGGCATCAATAGCGACGGCAGCGACTCGGGCTGGAACAACTACATCTCAATCAATCTCCACGCACTGGCGGAGCCGAGCAGGCAGGTCCTGGTCGGCGACAGTAAACTGCCGTCCTCCCAAGCACAGCAAGTGTGGATCCGCCCGATGGGAAATGTCGGTGATACCGCCTGCTGCCTACACGCGCGCCATAACAGCAGATGCAACGTCCTTAAGGGCGACATGTCCGCCGAAGGCATGAGCTCCGGCGATCTGCGCTTCTCACTCGTTAAACGCCATATCCATTACGTCGGCGAATCAGACACCAAAATCTACTGAAACGGAAAGCCTTTTCCAGCCACGCCCAAGGAAAAACCATGTTGAAAGCACCAGGATGCCTCTTGTTTTCTGCCGCGCTGCTGTCATCAGCGCTTATCCACGCCGCGCTGCCGCTGGCATCGGCCGGCCAGCCGGTCGCCGAGATCATCTGCCCGGCCGACGCCGGGCCGGTGCTCGCCTACGCCGCCAAGGAATTGCAGGAGCATATCGCCATGATCTCCGGCGCGACCCTGCCGATTCTGCCGGCGCCCGGCCCCGCCGCCGGCCGCATCATACTGGCCGTGCAACCGGTGGGCTTCGCCGCCGATCGCGAGCAGATCGGCGACAGCGACGGCTTTGCCGTCCGCCAGCAGGGCGCGACCGTGACCGTGCTGGGCAATCAGCCCAAAGGCGTCCTCACCGGCGTCTACAAGCTGCTCTTCCGCAACAGCGACATCATTTGGGCGCGCCCCAACACCGAGTTCGGCACCATCTTTACGCCCAATGCCGACCTGACGCTGACCGACACCGATTTCATCGACGTACCCGCCACCATCCTGCGCGGCTGGCAGATGATCGGCCCGGGTCTGGAAAGCGACGTCTGGCAGTACCGCCAAGGCAGCAACTGGTCGTCACGCACCATGCGCGACGACCCCGAGACCAGCCACTTCGGCTGCGTCCGCGAATTCGGTGGCGGCCACAATCTCACCGGCCTCTACATCCGCGGCGACAAGTACTTCGCCGACCACCCCGAATTCTTCCCCTTCTTCAAAGGCGCCCGCCAGGACCCCCGGCAAATCCGCATGCGCACCCAGCTGTGTTTCACCAATGCGGACATGACTCGCGCTTTCATCAGCGAGCTGGACCAACTGGTGGCCGCGTCGCCCGACTACAGCACCTACCGCATCATGATCGAAGACGTCTGGCAGTGCTGCGAATGCCCGGAATGCAGCAAGCCCATCACCCTGCCCGACGGCACCAGCGTCGCACCTGCCGACGAGGATTTCCGCTCGACCCAGTTCTTCCTCTGGCTCAACCAGATCGCCCGGCACTTCCAAGCCCACTACCCCGGCAAGCGCCTCCTGACCTTCGGCTACTTCTTCACGGAAACGCCGCCACGCATCACCGTCGAACCCAATATCAGCATCTCTTTCTGCCCCATCAACAAAAACTCCAAGCGCGCCATCGACGATCCCGACAACGACGTCTACTACCGCCGTTTTTTGAGCTGGATGAAAAACACCACCGAGCTGACCTGGCGCGAGTACTTCGGGCTCTGCGGGCCCTTCCCACGCCCCATGGACGCTATCGCCATCGCCGACTGGCGCCTCGTCAACAGCTACGGCGTCCGCCGCACCTACTCGGAAATGTACAGCGACGCCGTCGGCCCACGCATGGACGGCGTCGCCAGCTGGAATGTCAACGCGCCGTACTTCTGGGTTATGGCCAATGCCAACTGGAACCCAAAGGTCGACGTCAAGGCCCTGCGCGATGAATTCTTCCGCCGCGTCTACGGCCCCGCCGCCGCCGACGTCAAGGCCTTCTACGCCATGATCGAAAAGGCCTTCCTCGCCGCGCCCGGCAACTCGCGCTGGAACGACCGCGCCGTGGGCAACTGGCGTCTGGCAGTCGTTGAACCAGGCATAGTCGAGCCCTGCCGCGAGGCCCTCACGCGCGCCGCACAACACCCACTGCACCCCAACAGCAGAAAAATGCTCGACGCTCTGCAACACACCTTCGCCGAGCAGATTGCCATAGCGGACAATGTCCCCAATCTGCGTGTTGGCCGCTGCGCAACAGAACAAGACCTGTCCCTCGACTTCTCAACTCCTGCTTGGCAGGCAGCGCCCGCATATACCAACTTCATTGAACTGAACAAGTCAAAGCCCGTCCCCCATCCCACCACAGTGCGCTTTCTGTACGACGACGTCTATCTCCACATCGCACTGCAATGCAATTACCCGGACCCGACACAAATGGCCTACGAACGCAATCTCCACGGCATCAATCAGTTCCCGGCCGGCGAAGGCGCCGAATTCTTCCTTACCAGCGGCAAAGAATCGCCAGCCTACTACCAGTTCGTCGTTGACCCGGCCGGAAATCGCTTCAGCAGCGATGAAACAGCGCCATGGCAGGCGCGTACGGCCGTCACGGCAAACGGCTGGAACGCACTCATCAGCGTCCCCTGGTCAACCCTCGGCCATGACCCTGCCACCACCGATCGCATCCGTGGAACTGTCGTGCGTCTTTCCAAGGAACCTAACGACCGCCGCCGCTATTATCCCCTCTTCAACAGCGCCGGACACTCCGTCGCCAGCTTCTGCCCAATGCACCTCGAAAAATAGTGTTCATCCGCAATGCCTCAGGCGTTATGCGCCTGCCGCGACCGTTTTCATCCGGCTATCATTGGCCACAATTTAGACATGCCCGTTGCATATACAGCAGAGATACGTTCAGCCCACACCCTCTGCTGCTGACGCTCGGCGCCACAAGGACTACCATGCCCAGATTTTTACGCTCAGCCAGCCTTTTGCCTGTCCTCGTCCTGGTCTTCGCTTGCGGCTTTGCCACCCACGCCGCGCTGCCGCTGGCAACGGCCGGCCAGCCGGTCGCCGAGATCATCTGCCCGGCCGACGCCGGGCCGGTGCTCGCCTACGCCGCCAAGGAATTGCAGGAGCATATCGCCATGATCTCCGGCGCGACCCTGCCGATTCTGCCGGCGCCCGGCCCCGCCGCCGGCCGCATCATACTGGCCGTGCAACCGGTGGGCTTCGCCGCCGATCGCGAGCAGATCGGCGACAGCGACGGCTTTGCCGTCCGCCAGCAGGGCGCGACCGTGACCGTGCTGGGCAATCAGCCCAAAGGCGTCCTCACCGGCGTCTACAAGCTGCTCTTCCGCAACAGCGACATCATTTGGGCGCGCCCCAACACCGAGTTCGGCACCATCTTTACGCCCAATGCCGACCTGACGCTGACCGATACCGACTTCATCGACGTACCCGCCACCATCCTGCGCGGCTGGCAGATGATCGGCCCGGGTCTGGAAAGCGACGTCTGGCAGTACCGCCAAGGCAGCAACTGGTCGTCACGCACCATGCGCGACGACCCCGAGACCAGCCACTTCGGCTGCGTCCGCGAATTCGGTGGCGGCCACAATCTCACCGGCCTCTACATCCGCGGCGACAAGTACTTCGCCGACCACCCCGAATTCTTCCCCTTCTTCAAAGGCGCCCGCCAGGACCCCCGGCAAATCCGCATGCGCACCCAGCTGTGTTTCACCAATGCGGACATGACTCGCGCTTTCATCAGCGAGCTGGACCAACTGGTGGCCGCGTCGCCCGACTACAGCACCTACCGCATCATGATCGAAGACGTCTGGCAGTGCTGCGAATGCCCGGAATGCAGCAAGCCCATCACCCTGCCCGACGGCGCCGTGGTCGCGCCTGCCGACGAGGATTTCCGCTCGACCCAGTTCTTCCTCTGGCTCAACCAAATCGCCCGGCATTTCCAAGCCCACTACCCCGGCAAGCGCCTCCTGACCTTCGGCTACTTCTTCACGGAAACGCCACCACGCATCACCGTCGAACCCAACATCAGCATCTCCTTCTGCCCCATCAACAAAAACTCCAAGCGCGCCATCGACGATCCCGACAACGACGTCTACTACCGCCGTTTTTTGAGCTGGATGAAGAACACCACCGAGCTGACCTGGCGCGAGTACTTCGGGCTCTGCGGGCCTTTCCCACGCCCCATGGACGCTATCGCCATCGCCGACTGGCGCCTCGTCAACAGCTACGGCGTCCGCCGCACCTACTCGGAAATGTACAGCGACGCAGTCGGCCCGCGCATGGACGGCGTCGCCAGCTGGAATGTCAACGCGCCATACTTCTGGGTGATGGCCAATGCCAACTGGAACCCAAAGGTCGACGTCAAGGCCCTGCGCAATGAATTCTTCCGCCGCGTCTACGGTCCCGCCGCCGAAGACGTCAGGGCCTTCTACGCCATGATCGAAAAGGCCTTCCTCGCCGCGCCCGGCAACTCGCGCTGGAACGACCGCGCCCAGGCCAACTGGAAGCATGTCGTCATTGCCGGCGACTTGGTCGAGCCATGCCGCCAGGCCCTCACGCGCGCCGCACAACACCCGCTGCTGCCCAAGCAACAGCGCATGCTCAGCGCCCTGCGCGACCAATTCGATGCCATGATCGCCGACGTCCTCGCCATGCGCGTCTTCGCCACAAAAGTCGCTACGCCGCCGACCTTCGACCCCACTTTCGCAACGGAGCCATGGCTAAAAGCCAAGGTGGCCGACGCATTTGTGCTGTCGCGAGGCGAAAAGCCACACGAAAACCGCACGGAACTCCGCGTCCTCTACGACGACGAGCGACTCTACTTCGGCATCCGCTGTTTCCACCCCGACCCGGCCAACATGCCCTACCGCAAGGACGTCGCCGCCGGCAATCGTTTCCCGCAGGGCGAGGGCTTCGAAGTGTTCCTACAGGGCGACTGGGATGAACAAAAATCGCCCTTCGTGCAGATGGTCATCGATCCGGCCGGCAACCGCTACGCCGGCGCCCGCGCCGGAAAATCCTGGCAGGCCGAAAGCCGCATCCTCGCCGATGGGTGGAGCGCCATGCTCTCGCTGACCTGGGCCGAAGCGCGCCTAGAACCGCCTCTGCCCGGCGCCGTTCTCCGCGGCGCCTTCATCCGCCAGTTCATGCCATCGCCACAAGAAGGCATCGCCCCCAGTAACTACGCCGCACTCTACGGCTCAACCAGGCATCGCACGCAGGGCTTCTGCGATATCGTCCTCGAATAAGAGGCACCATCATATGATCAAGTTACGATTGTCTTTTACAAAGTTCTGAAAGAACATGATAAAATAAATCGGCAAATAAATGATTTTTCCTTTGCAAGTTATTTTCCGATTATTTGACAGAACATATGCCTTTTTTATATGATAATCCGCATTGGCAACAAAGTTATTCAATGCGCTGTGAATAGAATAATCCTTGCCCGATTTTACTTCTATCGGGATCGCCGATAAACTGTCAAAGTCATCAATCAAATAATCCACCTCACCCTTGCTGCGGTTGTCATAATAAAACAGCTTGTGTCCATGTGCAAGCAATTCCGCCGCAACAACCGTTTCATAAACCGACCCCAAGTTAATTGATCGTACGTCATCCAGTATCGCCCGAGCATTGTTGCCGTAGAGAATGCTGGATAAAATTCCGACATCGTTCAGATACATCTTCAATAAATTTTTCCCTTCCGACTCGGCAAGAGGAAAAACCGGATTCGATATAGCCTGTACATTCATGGCAATTCCAGCACTGACAAGATATTCGAACTCGTCCTGATAATTGTCAAAAGTCTTTCCCCGCTTACCTTCAATATCCTGTGCAAAAATGCGCTTCTTTTTATTCTCCATGTTGGATGGGATCAAATCGTAAATACGGCGTATTTTCAACTTGCGCTCATCATCATATTTAGAGGCATCAGCGGCATAATAATCATGGATTTCGTTTTGGATTTCCCGGACGCGCTGAATGTTGTGGCTGTCTAAAAAAGCATTGACGGCATCCGGCAAACCGCCGGTTAACAGATATTTTCTAAATAGCCCCATCACTTTATTGTGTTTCTCTTCATCAAGCGATTCCAGTTTCTGAAATTTGCTCTGAAGCATCGAGATAACCATATCGTTCATACCGTTAGCATAAAGGAATTCTTCAAAGTCCAGAGGGAACATCCGCACTTTGCGGATGCTGCCCATGGGAATGGATGTCGTTTGCGCTAACGTGATGCCAAGCAAAGAGCCGCTGGCGATATACGTGTATTTATCGTCTGACACAAGGAATTTCAACAATGTCAGCAAGTGCGGATAGGCCTGAATTTCGTCAATAAAAATCAGGGTATCTTCTTTGGCTTTCATCTTGTTTCCAGCAAGCATACTGATTTGAAGATAAAAATCTTCCACAGTTCTGGTATTGGCAAACAAGCGCTCCCCTAGTGAATCCTCCACCATGTTGACTTCAATAAAATTATGAAACAACCGCTGCCCGACATGGCGGATGATGTACGTCTTGCCAACTTGACGCGCGCCGTCAATCAACAGGATCTTTGATGAACCCGAACGTATATGATCTTCGATCAGATGCTCAATTTTGCGGAACAGCATGGTTGCATCTCCTCGCTATTGTTGACTTTTCAATAACAATATAACGAAGAATAAACGACTTTTCAATATATATTCCATGCAAAAATAGTTACTTTTCAATAAATCCATACCCGAACGGGAGGTCCTCAGCCCCCTCGGGCAATATTTGTCTGTCGTGATCGCTTGCGCCAAGCCTTCTTTTGGCAATAAAATAGACATGCCCGCAGCCTCGGCGGAAAAAAGTCCAGCCCATGCCCGCAGCTTCTTACGCTCAGCATCCTGCGGCAATCGCTTCGCGATTGCCGCAGGATGCTGAGATGAAAAGGGATAGTTGGATTTTGCGAACAAAGCTCACCCCAGCAGCGCCGCCAGTTTCGCGGCCAGGTTCTGGCCCATGAGGCCATGGCCGTAAATGGACGGGTGCAGCAAGTCCCAGTTCAGGCCGGTGAAGTCGTCCAGGATGTCCGCGCCTTCAATGAGGAAGACGTTGCGGTCACGCCATTTTGCCGCGGCTTCGCGGACCACGTCGCGAAAATGCGTGGCGGCATTTTGCGGGTCGGCTACGGTTAAATTGAGATCGCGCGCAAAGGGGAACATGGTCAGCAGCACGATGGGCTTGCCGGGCTGCCGGGTGGTCATGGTGTCGACCATGTAGAACACCCGCTCGCGGAAGGTCTCCACCGGCATGCCGAGCATGTTGATGCCCAGCTCCAGGGTCGCGAAGTCCCAGCTGCCCATGTTCGCCATGTAGTCGGCCATTTCGTGTTCGGCATGGCAGGAGCCGCTCAAGCCCAAGTTCAGCAGCTGCACGCCCAGGCGCCGCGCCGCCACCAGGGGATAGCCATCCAAATGGGAATGGGTGATCGACGAGCCGTAGGCCAAGTAGGTCTTCGCAGGCTTTTCATCCGCCATCGGTGGCCGCCACGGCCAGCCCAGGCAGTCCATGCCGCAGTACATCGCCGTCCCACGCCAACACTGCACCCGCCACACATTCGGCGCAAAGCCCTTCGGGCGCAGCCCACCCTGCGCCCAAGCGGCCCGCATCTCCGCCGGTGGCGTCAACACCACCGTGTTCACCTGGCCGGGAACCAACACGGGACTCTGAAACGGCGATAAATCAAAATTGCCCAGGAATATGCGCAACGGCAGTGTCGCCGCAAACTCCGGCGGTGCACAGGCCAGACTGAGCCGGATCTCGGGCGCATCAGTGACAAAACGCATCTCGCAGCCGATCGACTCGGCGCCGGTCTTGCGCGCCCGCTGATTGAGCTGCCAACGCAGCGCCCGCGGCAGCCGTGCCAGGCAAAGGCCGTTCAAACCCACCGCCGGCTCCAAGGCGCCGACGTTGTGAAACTCGATATTGTCATGAATCATCATCAGCTTTGCTCCTCAACTGCTCGTACTCAACATGATTACCTCAGCTTGTCGCCCCGGGTCACAACAGCCAGCCGTCATCGCCGCCCGCAGCAGGCTTCGGCAGGGGCGCGTGCTCCCGCCGCTGGCGGAAAAACTCGCCAGGATCGTCCGCTTGCACTTGTATGGCCACCGGCTCCACGCGCATCGCCCGGACCGGCCGCACTGGGCAGGGATACTCGCAACTGCCGCAACCAATGCACAAATCGGGATTCAAGGACGGTATGCGCCGGCCAGGCCCGTCGTCCTTCATTTGCAGGGCGCCCGTCGGACAATGCTCCGCGCAGGCCCCACAGTCAACGCCGTCCTGCACTGCGATGCATAGCGAGGGATCGAAATGCGCCATGCCAATCCGACAGCGCTGCTTCGCTGGCAGCGTCATGGGCCGCAGTGCCCCCGTAGGACAAATCGAGCTGCAGCGCATGCAGTTGAACTCGCACATGCCACGGTCAAAAACCAGGTGAACCAATCCCGGCCGGCCATCGCCAGCCGCACGCAGGACATTTCCACGGCAATTCCGCACACACAGCTGACAACCCGTGCACAAGGCCGCAAAACGCGCCGCTGAACCCGCGCCCGGTGGATAGATCGCCCCAGCGCCAGCGCCGGCGCGCAAAACGCCCCCCGGACGCAACAACGCCGCGCCCGCACAGGCAGCCGCGCCAACGCCCGCAACACCGACCAAGACCTCGCGGCGCGTCAATTCCCCCTGTGGCAAAGCGCCGTCCCGCGCATCGGCCGCAGCTGCCGCAGCCGGCTTTGCGGTGCTCTCGCCGGCGGCCAGCGCTTTTTCGCCGGCCGCAGCTGCCACCGCGGCGGCCTTGGCTGGCCGGCGGCCCCACGCCACGGCCTCAAAACAGCAGGCGTCCAGGCATTTCAGGCAGCGCAGACAGCGCTCGTTGTCAATGCTGCCCTGGGCAATGTCGATGCAGCCAGCGGGGCAGACTTTTTGGCATTGGCCGCATTTGACGCAGGCGTCCGTGAGACGCAGCGGCAATCGCGTGCATTTGGCGACCAGACCCAGTGCGGTCCCCACTGGGCAGAGTGTCGTGCAGAACCAGCGCCGGCGCCATAGCACCAGCGCCGTCAGCAGCAGCAGAGGCAGCACGCCGAAGATGAACAGCGTCGGCAAAGCCAGCGGGCGCACGATCAGCATGTCGTCGGGAAACAGGCGGTTATAGAGCGCCGTGTACCATGGCGCCACCAAGGTCGCGACCATGCCACCAAAGCGCGACGCCGGGTCCAGAAGCCGCAAACACAAACTCCACCCAAAGAGCAGCAGCACAATCGTCACCACGGCGATGCCATAGCGCAGTCGCGGATGATTCCCCGGCGCCGCACCGCGCCGCCGCGTGAGCCAGCCGATAAACTCCTGCAAAATGCCCAGCGGACACAATACGCTGCAGTACACCCGCCCCAACACCAGCGTCAAGACCAGCACCAGCAGGGCCACACCGGCGCCCGCCGGCGAAAACAACTGCCAGGCACGGGCCACCGCCGGCCCGAACTGTACCTCCAGCCAGTACTCGCCAGCGGCAACGCCGTGGCAGATCAGCGCCAGCAGCATCAGCATGGTCAATGCCGCCAGCGCGACGCGTCCGTAGCGCAACCATCGCAACCGTGACGTCGCCATTAGGCCTCCAGGCGCTTCACAGTGATGCGAGAAAAGTCTGCAACCCCCAAGCCGGCAGTGGCAGCCAACGCGATGTAGGGCACGTCGGCAAGCTCGTAGCCGATGACCTTCGTCGCCATGGCGTCAATCGCCACGATGTCGCGCGACAGCAGCTGATAGCGCAGCTCGCGGATGTCCTCGGCCACTTTCCCGCGCGGGCCATTGGCCACCACAATCCGGTACGCGTCAACCACATTCAAGTCCGGCCGGCGATACAACGCGCAGTCGGCGATGCACTGCGGCAAGTTGTTCTTGTGCATGAAGGACCGATCCCAGAAAATCCCCAGGAAGTTCTTCATGGCGGCGGTCATTTTGGCACCGCCGTGGTGTTTGAGCACCGGCACATTGATGAACACATCGGCATCAATGATCGCCTGGTGAATCTTCGCGGTCTTCAAGCTGACGGCCTGCGGGCAGCTCTTTTCCACGTAGTGCAGTTTTTCGTCGTGTGCGGAAAGCATCTTACCGCCGGCAGCGACCACGGCCGCCTCGATGCCGCTGTTGCGGTAGCAACTCTTCCATTCGTTGCAGGTGTGATCAAAGACCTGCACCTGCGCGGCACCAGCAGCGATTGCCTGGCGGACAATTTCGGCGACCAGCTCGGGATTCGTATTGGCGGCCTGCTCGGGTGTGCGATCCCAACCGATGTTCGGCTTGACCACCACCTTTTGCCCCGGCTTCACAAAAGCCGTCATCCCGCCCAGCGCCTCAATGCCCTTGCGGAACATCGCCACGGCACTGCCGTTGCGTACCGCAACCACCTCCGAACCGCCATTGCCGCCGTCAGTCTTGGCCTCGTCAGCCCGAGCCGGTATAGTTGACAAATCCGCCAGCACCGCCGTGGCAGCGGCAGTCGCCACACCACTTTTTAGAAAATTGCGTCTGTCCATGTATCCTCCAAAAGATCTGATTGTTGCAGCTTATTCACTCGCAGCCGCTCATTCGCGGATAAGTTCGATGTAGATGCTCTGGGTGTCCTTATCCAGCGCGAACCGCTCCAGGCCATCAGCGCGAGTAACGGCGATCTCCGCCCGACGTTCACCGCTGAGGCTGTCCAAGCGATAGACACGCAGCGGCGCGTTTCCGGGCAGAATCGGCATGGCGATAGTCGCCAGCACCGGCTCGGCCAGCACGGGGCCTTTCCGGCCCATGTCCATGATGAAACGCCCCTCGATTTTGGTGTCGGCGTTGCGAGCATTGCCTACCGCGCATAAGAGCATCCGTTTTGCACTGCGGATGGGCTCGTCGCTCAAACTGCTGAGGGTGATGGTGGCAAAGTTGCTCGGGGATTCGATCTGCAGATCCTGTGGCTGCCGCGCACCGTCCAGCAGCGTGTGCAGGCGGCCCGTCACCATCTTGCTGCGCGGCGTATCAACCACCAGCAGCCCCGCCGCAGGATAACGTACGACCTCGCCGGTATCGCCAGTCACCCGCTCCAATGACACGCCCTCGACACCGAGCTTCGCAGCCGCTTCCAGTAGGCTGTTCTTGGCTTGCTGTTCGCGGGGCGCATTCATCGGCCACGCGTCCGCTTCGGCGGGAGTCAGCGTCGTCTCCACTCGTGCTAGCGCCGCCAGGAAGGGCATGCGCGCGGCAATGCTCTGATTGGCCCACACGGCTTCGGGCCCGTAGGACAATGACACGACCTTCGCCGACGGCCGGATGTCGCCGCGCCGGAACGCCAGCGCACTGGCCTGGCTCAGCCCCCAGGTGGCCGGGTCGGTCTGCTGCGAATGCACCAAAATTCCCGGCGCGTCGTGAAAACGCGACCAGCGACCAGAATCGAAAGACCCCGTGGCGCAGTAGAACAGCAGCGCGTCCCAATCCTGGAAAGAGCTGTAAGCCGTCATGAATGGCAGGCCCTCGCAACGCGTGTCGTTGGGATAGCAGTAATTCCACTCGCTGGCCACCACCGGCTTGCCTGCGATCTTCGCCCGGCTGAAGCTCGGGATGATGCTCAGCTGCCAGGCCGCCTGCGTCACGCTGCAGCCGTTGTTGTAGGTCATCGGCTTGGCGCTCACATTGGGGTGGTCGGCGTACGCGTGGTCGTTCATGTAGTCCATGTTCGTGCTGGACCACAACTCGCCCAGGGTGAAGGTGATATTGGTGCCGCTGATCGGCGCCTTGCCGCCCAGACTGTGATAGTATGCCTTCATTTCCTCCAGGTGGGCCCGCTGCAGCTCGGCGGCAAAGCGCATGCCCGTCGGGCCGACAGCCGTGAAATCCCGCGGCAGCGGCAGCAGCTCGGCAATACCCTGCCGACGCTGCCAGTCCAGCCACAGCACCTCCAGTTCGTCGCACCATTCGGCCGCCACGCGCTCGCGCAGTGCGCCCCAGTTCATCACCACGGAATTCTCGTTGGTGACCTCGTACATGCACACCGCCGGATCGTCAACCATGCGCAGGCTCGTGTAGGGATTGACATGAGTGAACAACGACTGGGCTAGCTTCTTGCTCGCAGCAATCAACTCGCGATTGAACAACGCCGCAAATTTGGCGCCCTTGCCGCCGTCCGGCAGCGGCTTGCCCAGCAGGCGTTCAAAGAGCATACCGTCATTCCAATCCATGAAAATGTAGACGCCGTTCTTCTTCAGCTCGGCAATGAAGAACTCCATCTTGTCCAACGCCTCGGGATTGAGTGACCCGTCCTCAGCGATCAGCGTGTCCCGATATACCGCGTAGAGATGAATGCGCAGCAAGTTGACGCCCTGTCGCGCCAGGCAACGCGCAATCCCGGGCGCATCGGCCTTTTCGGGATAGGGCCCGTACAAGGCCGCGTTCGTTCCCCAGAATTTCACTGTCTCGCCAGGCTTGTCGGCAAAAACGAAATGGCCATTGGCGGCGACTTTGAGCCAGCCGTGCTTGCCCGCTGGGGCGTCATTGAGGAACGACACGTCCAAGGCGCTGCCGGGCGCAATGCCGTCCAGCCAGGCTATCGGGCACTCATACCAGCCGTCGGTGCTGACATCCGTCCGTGGCCGGTCGTTGTAAATCTTGTCCAGCGCCTCCAACTGGGCAGCCGTCAGCACGCCGCGCTTGAGCGCGGTCAGCCCGAGGATCACCGGCACTGACGGCGTCTCCAGCGACCGCACCCGCAGGCTCTTCAATGCCACGTCCGGCCGAGGATTCTTCCACTGCAGGTGCTGCAAAGCCACGGCGTGCTCGGAATTGTCCCCCTGCCAGGCGATGCGCGCCACCAGCGGTTCGTTTTCGTTCCACCAGTCGTTGGCTTCCATGCCGTAACGCACCGGTATCTCCACGACCTGGCCGTCGGCATAGGTGACCTCATACACCAAGACCGTCTCGCGAAACGCCGCATTCCACACCAGCGTGTGCACAAAGCCCAGGCGCTCAGCCTGAACGCCGTCCAGGCTAATTACCGGCGATGCCACCGGAAACGCCGGCCGGGCCTCGCCTTTGAGCGCAATTACTTTGTCGCCAATGGCAAAAGGCACGCCCTGCGCGTTGATGGTTCCGGGCGTAAAACAGCTCAGGTCATTGGTGCCTTGGTCCGTCCAGCCGCCCTGCCCGTCGTCGGCCACGTCGTCCCGCAGACCGCGATTGCCATGGCCAGCCAACGGATAGGTCCGGAAAGCGCTCAGCGTCGACGGCGTGCTCTTGATGCGCAACACGGCCTTGACCTTACAGCCGTCCTCCTTGCTGTAGTCCGGCGCTACGCGCAGGCGGAAGCGCTTGGACCACTCCGCTGCCCGCAGGTCGTCCAAAAACCAACTGTGCGACGAGCCGTTGACATCGAACTCGATATCGCCGAAAAAACTCTCGACGTGAATGATGCCGTGCTGCTCGTGGCTGGCGATGGACGGCCGTTTCGGCGGCCAGTGATCCAGCACATACGCCGGAATGCCCAGGCACAGCTCAACCTTGCCGCCCCTCGGCGTGCCCTTGATGTCGATGTCCCACGTGGCCTCGGCAAAGCCATTGCGGTTCTGCACGGTCTTGACCACAGTGATGAATTCCGTCTCGCAACGCGCCGTCTGCACGCCGTCAACCATGGACATGGCGTAGCCCTTGGCGGTGTCAAAACCACGGTATTCGTCATCCATCAACAGCAGCGAGTCGCCTTCAATCACATTCACGCCATGGTAACGGTAGATGAAATGGCCGTTGCTAGCAAACTCAGCCTGGCCCCACACTACACCGGTCAACGCCAGCACCACCGCCACCAACCAACAACGAAGTGTCTTACCCATGATCAGGTCCTTTCTCCTTGCGTTCCCGGGCTGAAGGCGCTTGCGCTGTCCAGCCGGAATTTAGAAACTCATGGCCAGGCGCACAAAATAATTCCTCCCTGGAGCATAGAGCCACTCCCGGGCGTAGCTGTAGGTCTTGTCGCTGATATTTTCCACCCCGGCGCCAAGGCGGACGACCTGCCGGGGCTTTTCCGGCCGCGGCACCCAGCGGCAAGACACTTCGAGGTTGTAGGTTGTCCACCCTGCGTAGCGTTCCATGTCGCCAGTGATGAGGCTGAGCGAATCGGCCTCCGTCGCCATGCGGGCATAGAGATCGACGCCCCAGCTGAAAGGCCGCTGGTCGTCGCTATCCGCACGCAGGCCCATGCGGCCGCTCCAGTCCGGAAAGCCGA